>NZ_CP137338.1:1417500-5791642 GCF_044923475.1 Altericista sp. CCNU0014 | reverse complement strand
GACTTCTACACGCGACCTGTAAGGTAGCCAACACGCCTAAAAGGGACCCACCCAAACCGCTCGTCCCACTGGGCAGCTCAGTTATAATTGAAAGCGGTTAGGTAATCTTTGTAAATATTCTTTAAATATTTAATTTGACCGTCCTGAAAAAATTTTTTGTAGTAATAAGGCTTCCCTTTGTACTTAGAAATATGTTTTCCGTGCCAATGCGTTACCTCATCGTATTCATCAAATGTATTTTTTGACCTGACGATCTTTTCTATATTTTTAATTTGATATCGATCTGCAATAATTTTTCTTTTCTCAAGCGGAATGAAAATCCCAAAAAAAACTTCGATACCCTCGAAGATTTTGTCAAAATCGCTTACAAATTCCTCATATCGAAGCATTAAAACATTTTTTTCGTCCCTGAGCCTTAAGATATCCCAAATTCCATTTTGTTCGAACTCTACAACCTGTTTTTCTATGACTTCATCTGTGGGAACTAATCCATAACGCTGAATGGAAGAGGCAATACAGTCGAGCGGATGGCGATAAGTAATGACGATCGGTGATTTTAAAATCGCGTAACGATAGACGTGCAGCTTTTCAATATCTTTTTCGGGAAACACATCCCTTAAAATATTATAGATTAGCGTGCTGCCACTTCTAGGGGGACTAAACTGTATAATTTTTTGTGACTTAATGGGAATGCTAATTGCCCGTCTTAATATATTTTTCACGCTATTCTTTTTCATAAAATACTTTATACTTCAAAACGAACGATCGTTTTACGATCGAAACTGCATCTTTCAAACTCAAACGAGCGAACACCATGAGCGCGATCGCCCAGCACGACCCCAGGCCTCTACTAGTAGCTCACGCCCGTTCTTTCTACGAGCGCGGCTGGATGTGGGGAACTGCTGGCAACCTATCGGCGCGACTGCCGGACAACAGTTTTTGGATTACAGCCAGCGGCTGTGCGAAGGGAGAGCTGACCCCCGAGCAATTCGTCCAAATGTCTTTAGAGGGGAAACTGCTGACCCAGACCGCTGCAAAGCCTTCTGCCGAAACCAGCATTCACCAGGCCGTATATCGACTTTTCCCGGATGCAACAGCTTGCTATCACGTTCATACCGTTTCCGCCAATTTAGCGTCTCGCTTGACAGCTGCCGAGCAGATTCGGCTCCCTGCCATTGAAATGCTCAAAGGACTCGGCATATGGGAAGCCAATCCCACTGTCCACCTCGCACTGTTTTCAAATCACCTCCAAGTTTCTGAAATTGGGGCAGAGATGCTGGCGCGGTTTGGGCAGAAGCCACCGCAAATTCCGGCTTGTTTAATTCGAGACCACGGCGTTACGGTCTGGGGACGCTCCCAGGATGAAGCCAAGAATCGGATCGAAGCGATGGAATTTATTTTTCAATACACGGTCGCGGCCAAAAGCATCGATTTGCCGCTTATCTGACGGCATCCGCTCGAAATGCGATATTTCCTTCCAGCTCCCCCGGAAGGAAATTATACCCGCTATCGAGCAACAAAAGGATCTAACTGCATGCATGCATAAATACATGCATGCATATGTTTTGTCGTCTTTGTCGCTGTTAGAATAGAAACACAATTGCGCTGAAATCAATAGATTTCAGCGCTTGTCGAGATGAACATCGAATGGGGATCGCCCAGCAGACCGTATTCGCCCAGCAGGGGATTGAGCCCATCGCTGTCCGGGTCAGATCGGCTTGGCTTGTTGTTAAGATGCCCCGACGCAACAGCCAATCTCACTTTCAATCTCACTTTTGCAGCCCGTTTTTCTGCGGTTCGACGCGGCGCTCTCAGCCCGAGTGGAACCGAGAGCGGATAAAGGTTGCAGAATGCGGCGCGAAGAAGTTTGCCTGACAGCTTCATTGCAATGGGGCCATTCCTTCGGTATGATGAAGTGTTTCGAGGTTACTGCGGTACGGATTGACGTAGAGAAAAGTTATGGCAAAGCGCGTTCAGCTAGTTTTAAATCAAGACGTTCTCAAGTTGGGGCGTTTGGGCGATGTGGTCGAAGTTGCGCCCGGCTATGCCCGCAACTATTTAGTCCCCCAAGGGATGGCGTTTAAGGCAACGCCGGGGGTGCTCAAGCAGATGGAGCGCCGTCGCGCTGAGGAGTTAAAGCGGTTGGCGGAGCTTAAGAAGCAAGCCGAAGCGCAGAAGGAAACATTGGCTAAGGTGGGCGCTCTGACTATTGCCCAAAAGGCAGGAGAAGGGGATACCTTGTTTGGAAGCGTTACGGCAGCGGACATTGCCGCAGCGCTTCAAGAAGCCAGCGGCATTGAAATCGATCGCCGCTCCCTTACAGCACCGGAAATTCGGAAGCTGGGTACCTATACGGCTGACCTGAAGCTGCATCCAGAGGTATTGCTGCAAGTAACGGTGGAAGTGGTGGCTGAAGCCTAAGACCATCTAGCAAGCATTTCCTAAAAATCGCTCAAGATACAAGAGGGTTATCAGTTCATGGTGTATGAGCTAAGTTTTCAGCCCGAAATTGAGCATGTCCCCCCCCAAAATGTTGAAGCTGAAGAGCTCATTCTTGGGGGCATTTTGCTTGATGCGGAAGCCATCGGTCGGGTGGCCGATTTACTCAAGCCGGATGCGTTTTACTTGAGCGCCCATCAAGAGATTTATCGGGCATCTCTGGCCCTTCACGCCCAGGGAAGCCCTACGGACTTGATGTGCGTTACGGCATGGCTTCAGGATCAAAGCCTCCTGGATAAGGTGGGCGGTCAGGGTAAGCTCGCGCAACTGGTGGACCGCACGGTGAGCGCCGTGAATGTGGATCAGTATGCCGCGCTGATTAAAGATAAGTTTTTGCGCCGTCAGCTCATTAAGGCCGCCAATGAGGTGGTGCATGGAGCTTATGACACGTCTAAAAAACTAGAAGTAGTGCTAGACCAGGCCGAGCAGAAGATTTTCTCGGTGACGCAGGATCGCGTGCGCCAAGGGCTGACGGCCACGGAAGAGATTTTGGCCAGTACCTTTGCGGAGTTAGAACAGCGATCGCTGGGGGAAGTGCTGCCCGGTTTGTCCTGCGGGTTCTACGACCTGGATGCGATGACCCAAGGATTCCAGCGCTCCGACTTGGTGATCGTGGCGGGTCGGCCCTCGATGGGTAAAACGGCGCTGTCGGTGCAGATCGCGCGCCAAATTTCTGAGATTCACCGGATGGGGGTTGCCATCTTCAGCTTGGAAATGTCCAAGGAGCAGTTGGTGCAGCGGCTGCTGGCCAGCGAGTCCGGCATTGACAGCAACTATCTGCGCGCGGGCCGCATCCACGAAAGCCAGTGGGAACCCCTCAGCCGCGCCATCGGCACCCTATCGCAGCTCCCCATTTACATCGACGATTCTCCCAACCCCAGCGTCAACGAAATCCGATCCAGCGCCCGTCGCCTGCAGGCAGAGCGTCCAGAGGGACTGGGGTTAATTTTGCTAGACTACCTTCAACTGATGGGTGGCGGCGACGGCACCGACGGTCGAGTGCAGGAGCTGTCAAGGATTACGCGATCGCTGAAAGGATTAGCCCGCGAGCTGCACGTGCCCATCATTGCCCTCTCGCAGCTCAGCCGGGGCGTGGAGGCGCGCACCAACAAGCGACCGCTCATGTCGGACCTTCGGGAATCCGGGGCGATCGAGCAGGATGCCGACTTGATTGTGCTGCTTTATCGGGATGACTACTACAACCCGGATTCTCCAGAAAAGGGCGTCTGCGAACTGATTTTAGCCAAACATCGAAATGGGCCAGTTGGGACAGTTAAGCTCTTGTTTCAACCTGGGCAAACTAAGTTCTTTAATCTAGCTAAACAGAGTTAGACATACAAGGCGATGAGTGACGAACTACGACTACTACTTTTTATTCTTGCCACTGGCCTTCCTTTAGGAATGCTTCTAGGTCTAGTGAGTCGGTTACTCTATCCAGACAACGCAAAGAAGTACGCTGCGTATTCAATTACCCGTACATGGCGTTTTTGGCTTTTTGGGTGCGCCTTTTTTTTCGTTGTTGCAATCTCGTATATTATTATCGGGCTTTTTTGGTTCGCGGGTTTTTCCAGCTTTTTCTTGGCCTTGAATATCTACTGTCTCGTTCAAAGTCTTAGACCTAGAACGGCCTTAAAAAAAGAGCTTCAAGCCATTGAAAACTGGAACCCCAGAAAATTGTGGCCCCCCTTCTGGAAGAAATCCAAGAAAGAAACCCAACCGTACCGGGACAGGTTCAATGATTTCTCAAGTTAAAATAAAGAGAAACCGTTGAAACGAGGTCAAGCCGATGGCAGTTCGACAACCCCGCTACAGCAAAGAAGAGTTTGCTCAACGTGGTGATGAGATTTATGAGTCTCAGGTGCGTCAGCAGGTCGAGAAAGGCAATCATGGCAAGATTGTGGCGATTGATATTGAAACAGGAGCCTTTGAGGTTGCGGATGATATTGTAACTGCATCCGATCGCCTTCTTTCCAAGCATCCCGATGCGCAAACCTGGTTTATTCGGATTGGACACAGAGCGGTTTACCATTTTGGTGCGCGGAGTTTGCGAGAAACTCTATGATGCAGGGCAAGGTGAATCAGAATTGTGAAGCAACACTTCCGGTTGTCTTGAAAAACGTCGACATTATGCAAAGCGTCGATGCCGTGATAGATACGGGATTTTCAGGTTTTTTAACATTGCCACCCGGCATCGTTTCCGCGTTAAATCTGACTTGGAAGGGGCGTGATATAGCAACATTGGGAGATGGGACTTCCTGTATCTTTGAGGTTTATATTGCCACTGTCATTTGGGATGGTGAGTATCGCGCGATCGACATCAATGAATCAGAGACAGTTCCTTTAATCGGAATGAGGCTGTTACGAGGCTATGATTTGCGGATTCAGACAATTGAGGGGGGAACTGTGACGATTGAAGTCTTGAAGTAAAGCAAAATTGTCGGTGAGGCATGCCTAACCAGGGCTTGCAGCGGATGGCCTCAACACCCTGGTGATAACTCAAAAACCCCTTTCTACTGCTAAAGCCTGAGCCGTTAGACCTCGATCGCATCAGACTAGCTGAGTCAAAAAATTAGGGGCTGGCCGCAACCAACCCCCAGAACCTAAGCAATATCGCTCTTCTTAATCAAATGGGCTTCTAAGAACCAGAGCCGCTTGTCGATGGTGCGAGACACCTCGGTATAGAGATCGGAGGTATCGGCGTCGCCTAGGTCGGCAGTCCGATCGATGGCGCTGCGGAGATGCTTCGCATACATGGCATAGCGATCGGCCAACGCCGCAACGTGCTCCGGTCCATCCACCGCATCGAACGGATACTCGGGCAAAATAGAATCCGCTGCCGCAACCCGTGCCGTCCCCAAGGGAGCGCCGCCCAACGCCGTGATGCGCTCCGCAACGAGGTCTATGTATTCTTCTAACTCTCCAGAGAGAGTATCGAACAGTTCGTGGAGCTGCAAGAAATCAGAACCTTTGACGTTCCAGTGAGCTTGCTTGGCTTGGGTTTTGAGATCGAGAGTGGCAGCCAGGGTGCCGTTGAGCAGGGCGATCACCTGCGATCGCACTTCTACGGACAGATCGATTCGGGTGGGGTACAGTCGCTGAGAGACTTTTGGGGCAATAGTAGTCGTCATAACAGAATCCTTTTGCTTTCTAAAACAGCATTTGGGTAAAGTTGCTTGCGCTCGGATGTCGCTCTGCGATTTCTTCCTTCAGCTTAAAGCGTTCTTCGATTCTGTCTAGCTTTCGCTTTACATCCTCAAAGCATTATCGCTTACTCCTAAATCATACTCATAACGACTTCGCTTTGCAAGTCGTTCGCACCGACGCGAGGGTTAGGGTTCAAAATCTGTGGCGTCGGAGGCGAAAACGGCAATCCAGGATGGTAGATTACAGGCGGAGAACTCCTCATCATCCCCATTTTTATGACGTTTCAACTCACCCTAGCGCAGCTTATCGATGTCTTGAATGCGACCCCGCTCCACGTATCGGAACAAGCGCGATCGCAGGTCGCCGTGGGACTCAATACCGATACGCGTGCGATCCGAGCGGGAGAGATCTTTTTAGCCCTGCGCGGGGAAAGTTTTGACGGACATCGTTTTGTAGAACAGGCGATCGCCGCTGGGGCCATTGCAGCCATCGTAGATCGGCCCATCGCCGCAGAGGTACCGCAGATTTTGGTCGAGAATACGCTGCGCGCCTATCAGGCGTTGGGGAGATGGTGGCGCGATCGATTCTCGATCCCCGTTATTGCCATTACGGGCTCTGTGGGTAAAACCACCACCAAAGAACTCGTGGCGGCAGCACTGGCAACGGCTGGTTCTGTCTTAAAAACCGAGGCGAATTTCAATAATGAAATCGGGGTGCCCAAAACCCTACTCAACCTGGATTCCAGCCACGATTTTGCAGTCATTGAGATGGGAATGCGCGGCCCTGGCGAAATTGAGGAGCTGACCCGTATCGCGCGCCCTACGATCGGACTCATTACCAACGTGGGGACGGCCCATATCGGACGGCTGGGTTCCAGGGAAGCGATCGCCCGTGCCAAGTGCGAGCTGCTCGCTACCATGCCTGCCGACAGCATCGCCATTCTCAACGCCGAAAATCCGCTCTTGCTAGAGACCGCCAAGACCGTCTGGCAGGGCCGCACGATCGCCTACGGACTGACTGCGGGAGATCTGCGCGGCACGTTACCGGACGATCGCGCAATTAAAGTCGAAGGCACGTCCTATCCGCTGCCGCTGCCGGGAGAACACAACGCGCTGAACTTTTTGGCGGTCCTTGCCATCATGCAATCGCTTCAGCTAGACGATACCCCGCTCCGCAAGGGCATTACTGTAAATCTCCCCGAAGGACGAGCGCAGCAGTATCAAGTGCCCAACGATATCGTGCTGTTGGATGAAACCTACAACGCAGGAGCAGAATCCATGTCGGCTGCCCTCAAACTACTGGCCCAAACCCCTGGGAAACGACGGATTGCAGTCCTAGGCCCGATGAAAGAGCTAGGAGACTATGCCGAAGAACTGCACTGCAAAGTAGGCGAGCAGGTGGAGGCGTTGAAAATCGACGCGCTCTATATCTTGGACAAAGGCGCAGAAGGAACGGCGATCGCCCAAGGTGCGGGGACAGTGCCCACCCAACAGTTTGAGGAGCATGACGCACTAGCCATGCATTTAGCGAGCGTCGTAGAGAAGGGCGATCGCCTTTTGTTTAAGGCATCCCATTCCGTCGGGCTAGATCGCGTGGTGAATGACCTCAAGGCTCGTTTGCGAGCAGAGACCTAAGCCCCCATCCCGGAATAGTGCCTCAACCCGCGTCGCCACAGCCAGCGGTTAATGCCCCAGAATAAGACGCTCCAAGCCAGTATGACGCCAAAACCTTGCCCCACATCGACAGGAATCCCCACCAACAAACTGGCTGGGAAATAAATGAGATACGGGAACGGCGTCCACATCACCACCGCTCTTACCCCCTCAGGGAAAACATTCAACGGCGCAATCATGCCGGACAAGAACAAATAAAACAAAAACCAAAATTGCTCGATCGCCGTGGCGCGTTCCGTCCAAAAGGCGAACATGGCAAAGGTGTATTGAATCAAGAACCGGAGGACGAAGGCGAGGAGAATGGCGGCGATCGCCAAAACCGCCTCTATCCCCTTCGGCACCCAAAATGATTGGGGATAGAGCGCGAAAAACAGCACCATCAGGGCGATCGTAAAGGGCATCCGGGCAAAGCGCTCGGCAATATGTCCGGCGACGTGATGCCAGACTGGATCGATCGGCTGTAGCAGTCGCGGGGAGAGCCGTCCCTCTACCACTTCCTTTTCAAACTCCCAAACCACCCAGACAATGGTGAGCTGGCGGATCAAAAACACGCTGATGAAGTAGCGCGCAAAGTCGATGGCCGAAAGCGAGAATTCGCCCCCTTCCGCAGCCTGGGTCCAAACCCCCATCATGATGAGGGGCAAGGAATTGGCCAGCACCCATAAAATCAGCTCGGCACGGTACTCCACCATATAGGCGTAGTACACCGACAGGAACACCTTAGATTTGTGAAGGATCTGCATCACTCAACGACTCCAGCCTTAAACACGCGACCGATAATTTCTTCAATGGGCGGGTCGGTAACGGTCAGGTCGCAGACGGGTAGGTCGGCCAGGAGTTTTGCGACGGAGCGGGTCAGGTCTTCGCGATGGACGATAAAACAGACTTCTCGCCCGACAATGGATTCAACTTCGCCGTAGGGCGCGAGTTCTGCTTCTAGCATCGTCTGCTTTAGCTCTAGCTTCACTTGGCGGTACGGGGCAAAGCGATCGAGCAAGCCATCCAAAGCCCCGTCGTAGATCAGCTGTCCCTGATGGATCAGCAGAACGCGATCGCACAGAGCCGTAATATCGGCCATGTAGTGGCTGGTCAGCAGAATGGTGGCGTCAAAGCGCTCATTATAGGTCTGCAAAAATTCCCGGACGCTGACTTGGGCGTTGACATCTAGCCCTAAGGTCGGTTCGTCTAAGAACAAGACCTGCGGCTGATGGAGGAGCGCCGCCAAGAGTTCCGCCTTCATCCGCTCCCCCAAGGAGAGCTTGCGCACGGGTTGGGCGAGCTTCTCTTCGAGGGCCAGCATTTCGGTGAGTTCGCCCACGCGTCGTTTGAAATCGCGATCGCCAATGCCGTAGACTGCCGCATTGATCCGCAGAGAATCCATCGCGGGCAAATCCCAGAGCAATTGCTGCTTTTGCCCCATCACCAGGGTGATTTTTTCTAAAAATGCCTTGCTGCGTTTAAAGGGAATATTGTCCGCAACGCGCACTCTCCCGCTAGAGGGATGAATTAATCCCGTCAGCATTTTGAGCGTCGTGGTTTTACCAGCCCCATTGGGGCCGAGAAAGCCCACCACTTCACCGGGCTGGATCTCGAAACTCACGTCCTTAACCGCATTCACGAGCCGATTTTGACGATTGAAGAAATGCGACAGGGTGCCGCGCAGTCCTGGTTCCTTGATAGCAACCGGATAAACCTTAGAGAGACAATCCGCAATAATGATAGACATACTGTCTATGCTAGCCAACTGTCACGCACTCTGGGTGCTACTTTCGGCTGCTTTTACCGCGATCGAGCTGATTTTTATCCGTTGAAGGAGCCGCAAGATCGAGGTTCTCGCGTTTGTGGCTCGGCAGACGAGCGAGCGACGTGCTAGCCTGGATTATTCCCCAATCGCCAGAACACAGATGGAACGGCACCCTCCAAAAACAGACTGTTTTTTAGGCAAATCGCCAGATTGTTTGGTTGGCATAGATTTCGAGGATTTTCCAAAATCGTCATGAATAATGCAGGCTAGGAAGCTTTGCTGAGCCGAGCGCTCAGAAACTCAGCCGTCCCTTCCACAAATGCAATCACCTTGTCGTAGGCCATGCGCGTAGGACCCAAAACGCCTACGCTGCCGACAGGCGTGGTGCCTTTTTGATAAACCGATGAAACCAGCGCGCAGTTTTGGATGGGTTTGAGCGCGTTCTCCGTGCCGATGCGAATCAGCACGGGAGGGCGGTTGCCTTTTTGGGCAGGCGGTACTTGGAACTCCAATCCTTCGTAAATCAGGGGCCAGAGCCGATCTTGCTCCTCTTCCAACATCTGAATGATGGTCTGAGCCTGAGCCAATTCTGAAAACTC
This sequence comes from Altericista sp. CCNU0014, assembly GCF_044923475.1. Taxonomy (NCBI): domain Bacteria; kingdom Bacillati; phylum Cyanobacteriota; class Cyanophyceae; order Synechococcales; genus Altericista; species Altericista sp. CCNU0014. Next base: position 5,781,983 of record NZ_CP137338.1, on the reverse strand, counting down.
AGGCTGGCGCAAAAACTCAGAAACACCGCCAATTAAAATGGGATTGGCAACGGGCAACTGATTCCGCTGACTGAGATCCTGACAAAGCTGCTTCAAAAACGCTGCAAACTTTTGAAATTGGCGGTCTAGCTCCTCCCAATCAATGGAAGCAAGCTCCGATAGCGACTTGCCACACAGGTGATGATTCAGGAAATTCGATAATAGGTGCAGCTCTTGCTCCAATAGCTCGGAGTCTTCAGATTCCCCAAGGTGCGCTGGCAAATCCATAAACACAGAACGGGTTTCGTAGGTATCCGTCACCAAAATGAGCATCACCCGCTGCGGCTCGACCTGCACCAGATGGAGGTGACGAATTGCAGTCGCAAGCGATGACTGAGGCACTGTAATGAGTGCCACGCAGCCGCTGAGGGTCGCTAAGATTTGAGCGGCTTGGCGCAGTAGGGTTTCAAAACTAGCGTGCTCGGATGGAAGGCGTTTGGACAAAAGCTGCTGGATGCGCTCTACCCATTGATCCGAGGGGGTAATGAGCTTATCCACGTAGACGCGATACCCAGAATCAGAAGGAACCCGACCTGCCGACGTGTGGGGCTGATAGAGCAAGCCCTCCTTTTCAAGCACGCCCATGACGTTGCGGATGGTGGCAGAACTGAGGCTAAACTCGTACTCCTTCGCCAGCGCCTGAGAGCCAACAGGTTCTGCGGTTTCAATATAGTAATTAACGGTGGCCCAGAGTACTTTTTGCTGGCGCTCGGTCAGTTGAACGTACATGACTGTATCTCACAGAGACAAGGGGGCTAATAGCGAGGAATAGAAGGATCGACCGCTAGAGAATAGGCATCGATTCCGCCCGCTACATTTTTGACGTTCGTAAAGCCCTGTTGGATCAACCACTGGCACATCTGGGCAGAGCGCATGCCGTGGTGGCACATGACGTAGGTTTCGGCCTGGGGGTCTAGCTGGGCGGGCAGCGTCGCCATCCATTCTGCGGACTGGCTTAGGGGAAAGACTTGAAATCCAGGTAGAGCGGCGATCGCAATTTCCTGCGGCTCGCGGACATCAATGAGCTGAAGCGGGGTATCCGCCGCTGCGATGCGCTGCGCTAAAGTCTCGACCGTAATTTCTGAAAGCGTGCCATCGTAGGACATAAGCGTTTTGAAAGAGATGTTTTTATAATTCAGAGCAAGTTAACACGAATTTAACATTTAGACGGGAAGTCCCGCGCTGTACCTGATAGGGTCAGCGTCGGGATGAAAGGCGCGGCGTTGAGGAGTTCAACCCCTGAACATTTTTGCCCACCGCGCAAACAGTGAAGGGGTTGGCGACGAACCGCCAAAAGTGTAAGGTTGAGGAACACCAACTAATTACAAGGTTTTTCCACCCCTCCTTTTGTGTGTCGAGAAAAATATCACCCTCGAAAACGTAATGGTGACGCGCCAACGCAAGGAAGAAAGGAAAGCTCAAATCAATATTCATAAAGTCGGCGGGAGGTCTATCTCGTGGACTATAAACAAATTGCCTGCGGACGGGGTTCTGAACGGGGATTGTAAATCTCTTGCAATCTAGGAAAGACCGGATGATGTAGGAACTTCTCAAAGTGCGGTGCTCCTTCAGTGGTGGTACATGAGCCGAGAAGCCCGCGCTGTATGCGGAGCATCAGCGTCGGGAGTATGTCACAAGAAATTAAGTGTATTCTGGCATAGCTTCACAGACTTCGCGCTGCCATGCCAGACGAAATCGGTCGATGCGGATAGCGATGGAGGGAACGACCTAGAAATTACCCGATGGGCTATTTTGCGGAGACTGCTCGTCCTGGGCCGATGGTTTGGGGCTGGGCGTTACAGGCGAAGGTACGACATCCGGCGCAGGAGAAGTCTCTGTCATGGACGAAGGCGAAGCACTCTGTGAAGGGGAAGATGCTGGGATGGGTGAAGGTGAAGCACCTCCCTTCGGAGAAGGGAGCGCTGCCGGAGAAGGGATTGCTTTGGAAGCTGGGGGTTGAGGGGGCGGCGCCGGGGGAATATCTGGCTGATTCAGTTGCTTAAAGAGCTTGTGGGCAAGGTTCGCGATCGCCGTTTGGCCGTTAGATTGGCGGTTGACCCAAGCGATCGCCTGCCCCTCAGACCCTCGAACCATCCGCAGCAGCGCGCCCCACACAATAGCGTTGGATTCGGCAGGGGTAATCTTCAGCGCCGTATCGATGCGACTCGACAAGCGACCCGTGTCGGATAGCAGCATTTCGCGGACTTCCGAGCGGGCGGAACGATCGGATTGCAACACATCTAAGGCAGGCGTCCAGGAGCCATTGACCAAGTAGCCCAGAATCCGCTGTACCGTACTGGCCGAGGGTTGATTGGCTTGGGCTTGCGTCACCCTAGCATGGAGCTGAATGGAGTCAAACTGCGCCTGCATCTCTGGGTTCCAGCGGACGAACTTATCTTGTTTGACTTGTTTGAGCTGTGCGAGAGCAGGCGTCCACAATCCACTTTTAGCAAGGGTTAGCGCATCCAGGTAGGCGCGGGCACTCGAGGCTGGCTGCGTCAGGGTAATGGGCCGCAGTTGACGGGCAACGCCATCGGCCATCTTGAGCTGGTAGATCGCGTACTGAGGCTCAATTCCAACGGTTTGGTTCACCACCAGTTCCGGCAAGTTGTCCCCCGTAACCTGCTGCCACTGAGGCACCTCTCCCGACGGGCTGACCCAGTTCAGCATGAGATCCAGGCGTTCGCGACGCGGGTTGAAGTAAAAAATTTGTCCGTAGGTCGCAACGCTGCTGCCCTTGGTCTGGAGTCCGGTCAACCGCAGCCACAGCCCTGGCTCGGGTGCGGGGTTGTAAACCTCAGATTGAGTGAGGGGCAGGGGCTGGCTGGACCCAACGGAAACTGACGGATTTTGGTCCAAGGCCAAGAGATCTGCGCCAGAGGGTCCCTTAACTGCAATGACTTCCGTCAGGCGGAAGTAGGGTTTGCTGAGAACCAACCGAATCAGCCACGGTAATTGTAAAGCGCGATAGATCCGAAGTTGGCGAATGCTCTGGCAGGAGTCGCTACAGCTCGCCCCCTCGGTTTCCTTCGCTAAAATCGGCATTGCAATGTCGTCGGCGGTCTTGACCTCGCCTCCTAGGGCAAATTCGGACTTCAATACAATAGGCTGACCTGCCGCAAACCCCTCTTGGTTCAGCGCGGCTTGGATTCGATCGAGGGTTTGGGGCGTAGAGCGATCGCGCTGGCGGGGATGCGTTGTACCCAATAACTCGCGGTCGACCCAGAATGCCAAATCTGGATTGACGAGGTACTGAAAGCTCAGCCATAGAGCCGCAGCGATCGCCCCAAAGCTGCCCAACAATATCAGCCAGGACAGGCGAAGACCTACCTTGCTAGCGCGAAGGGGAGTAGTGCCAAGAGCGGGAGAACTCGCAACATAGGCAAATGGCTTAGGCTTTCGCGCCTTTCGCCGAAACGGTTGGCGTGAACTCACAAGTTTTACGACGGTCGAATAGGGGGCTACAGACGGCGCTGAAAGTCTTCTAGCAAATCCATCAAATTAACCTGGCACTGCATGGGCAACAGCTCTATGAGCGGCAGTTCCCGCTTCCCTCCGCCCAACGAAACCGTCAAGGCAGAAAGGACCTGCATCACCTGAGACTCTTCAAGGGTTCCAGCCGACAGCAACGGAGCCAGCTGCTTTGCCAAAACCACATCCAAATGGGCGTCGGCAAGATAGAGGTGCCACTTGGCCACGTCAATATAAATATTCTTCCCAATTTCTGAAGCTAAGGCTTCTAAGTCGCTAGCAGAAAGTGCGTTAGTCATGATTAAGTCCGCCCCTTGCGTTCTATGGCGTTTAAATTTGCTCCGGTTTGCGATCTTTTGCGGACGGGTCTTGGGGCTGAGCCGCATCGGCTCCGCTGTAGTCAGCCCATCCAAAAACGTACAGCCCGTGAACGAGCAGCACCGCAACCCACCCCCCAGTCATCCAGAGCGTCCAAGGCCACGTCGCTTCTTTCAGGATCCTAAAAAACCAAGCTCCAGAGTTGACGGCGGCAAACAGCGCGACATGGACGGCAAAATTGATGCGATCTTCTAAGCGCCGAAAGGCAGGATCGCGACGGTCGGGTTCTCGGGGCCAACGAGGAGGCATTTTGTTAAACCTAAAGTGCGGGGTAGTTTACGGTTTCACAACTCTATCCTATAGCTAGACCTTTACAGGCGGGTATCGTTGTTGCAATTCTCGATTGAGTCCGGTACGCCTCGCAGGGGCGCTCGAGGTAAAATCCGAAAGGCGTAGGAAGCCCGCCGCAAGTTTCTGTCCTTTCAGATATTCCATCATGACCATGAAACCCGTTTGGCTGAAATTAAGCAGCGTGCTGCTCCTGGCTGGAGCGCTCTCCTCTTGCAGCAGCACGGCACCTCCCTCGGGCACCTCTGGCGCGACCGGACGACTCCAAGCTATTCTCGGTCGCGCTCAGTTGAAGTGCGGGATCAGCGGAGAGCTGCCCGGCTTTAGCTTTCTTAATACTCAGGGGAAATACTCCGGGCTGGATGTCGATGTATGTCGGGCGATCGCCGCTGCCCTGTTCGACAAACCCGATGCGGTCGAGTACCGTCAGCTCAACGCGAAAGAGCGCTTCACAGCGGTCCAAACCGGAGAGATCGACGTCCTCAGCCGCAATACAACCTGGACGCTCAGCCGGGAGACCGGAAATAAACTTGCATTTGCGCCCGTGGTGTTCTACGACGGGCAGGGCATGATGGTCCGCCAAAACAGCGGCCTCAAGACCCTCAAAGACTTCCAGGGGAAAACCGTTTGCACCCAAACGGGCACGACGAACGAGCAAAACCTATCGGACCAAATGCGCAAATTTGGGGTGCAGTACAAGCCCGTCACGTTTGAAGACGTGAACGCGACCTTTTCGGCTTACGCGCAAGGGCGCTGCGATGGCGTGACATCCGATCGCTCCCAGCTGGTCTCTCGACGCACGAAGCTACCCCAACCCGAACAAAATATTATCCTGCCCGAATTGCTCTCCCAGGAGCCCTTAGCCCCAGCCGTAAACAGCGGAGATATGCAATGGGCGGCGGCGGTGCGGTGGGTGGTATATGCCCTCATAGAAGGCGAGTCCTTAGGCATTACGTCTCAGAACATCGGTCAGTTTGCCAACTCTACGGATCCGGTCATCCGCCGCTTTTTAGGACTAGAAGGGGAGCTGGGCAAAGGACTGGGATTGCCCAAAGATTTTGCCGCGCGCGCCATCAAGCACGTCGGAAACTATGGCGAAATTTACGAGCGCAACCTCGGCTCCAAAACGCCGCTCAAACTGGAGCGGGGTCCCAACAAGCTATCTACCCAGGGCGGATTGATGTTCTCACCTCCCTTTCGATAGCGGCGAAAGACTGGAACGCCCTGTGGGGACGCGAGGCCGGGATGCCTTGTAGGGGCGCGAGGCCTTGCGCCGCCCCTACGAAATGTTTGCTATCCCTGTAATTTTTCAATCAGGAGCTGGTTGGCGAGCTTGGGATCGGCTCGCCCTCCCGTTTTCTTCATGAGCTGCCCCACAAAAAAGCCCTGAAGCTTTGTTTTGCCGCTGCGATATTGCTCTAGCTCGCTGGGATGGGCGACAAGAAGCTCGTCGATAAAGGCCTCTAGCACAGAAGGATCCGAAATTTGGGTCAGTCCCTTGCGCTCGATCAGTTCCTTTGGCGAGCCGCCCTGGGCCAACAGCTCTGGCAGTAAGTCTTTCGCAATTTTGGAGCTGATGGTATTGCTTTCGATCGCGTTCAGGAGTTCCGCGAAGGCTTGAGGCGTGAGGGCAATATCGGCGATCGTCCGTTTCTCGCTATTGAGGTACCCGGTAATATCGCTCATGAGCCAATTGGCCGCCTGCTTGGCCGGAGCGCCCGCAGCCAAGCCAGCCTCAAAATATTCGGCAACCGCGCGATCGTCCGTAAGGATGCGCGCATCGTAGGGAGACAGCCCCAAATCTTCTTCGTAGCGATGGCGCTTTTGGGCGGGAAGCTCGGGCAACTCGGCCTTCCACTGCGCCAGTTGGGCCGGAGTGACTTCAATGGGGGTCAGGTCTGGCTCTGGGAAGTAGCGATAGTCGCTGGCCCCTTCTTTGGTCCGCATGCTGATGGTGCGTTGAGTGCCCTCTTCCCAAAGGCGAGTTTCTTGAACGATGATGCCACCGGATTCGAGAATCTCGATTTGGCGGTCGATTTCGTAGTCGATCGCCCGTCCGATGGCGTTGAAGGAGTTCATATTCTTGATCTCGACCTTCGTGCCAAACTTCTCGCGACCGACTGGCCGCACGGAAATATTGACATCGCAGCGCAGCGATCCCTCCTGCATGTTGCCATCGCACACGCCCATGTAGCGCAGGATGCGTCGCAGCTCTTGGGCGTATTCAGCAGCCTCTTGGCCCGAGCGGATGTCCGGTTCGGATACGATTTCCGCCAAGGGAACGCCCGTGCGATTGTAGTCCACCAAGGAAAATGCCGAGCCGGAAAGCCGTTCGCTGCCACCATGCACGAGCTTGCCCGCATCTTCTTCCATGTGCAAGCGGGTGATCCCGATGCGCTTGCGGACGGGTTGACCGCGATCGTCGACCAGCTCGATTTCGAGCCAGCCGTGCTCTGCAATGGGAAGGTCGTACTGAGAAACCTGATAGTTTTTGGGCAGGTCGGGATAAAAATATTGCTTGCGGTCGAACTTGCTGTAGTCTGCAATTTTGCAGTTCAGCGCCGTCCCAGCCTTAACGGCGTACTCTAAAACCGTCTTGTTGAGAACGGGCAGCACGCCAGGCATGCCCATGCAGACGGGACAGACATTGTGATTGGGCTGCACCCCAAATTCCGTGGAGCAGTTGCAGAAAATTTTAGTAGCCGTACTGAGCTGACAATGGGTTTCTAACCCAATGATGGCTTCGTATTTAGTTTTGACAGGAGCCTCGGTAACCATGCCTTAAGTGCTTGCCATTGCGGAGGATCGGACTTCCATTGTAATCGGTTGCGCTGCACTCGGAAACGGGCAGCTACAGCCAGATCGATCGAGGTAGCCGAGAACCGCACCCCCCTCTTCTGGAATATTCGACCCTTAAATTCCTTCTAAAGAAGCAAATAAATCGAACGCAGCTAAACCATTGTCAGTAAACTTATTGATTTGCTGCAGATCGGATGCCAGCACCTGGGTCATGGTTTCAACGGTGCCGTAGTTGAATAGTTTTGGCACATTCCACGTTTTTTTCATCTTCAAGATCTCCCATTAACACGAATTCGATCAGCATAGTGCAAACCCTTAAGAAAGGAAATGCCTCGAGCGCATTTAACCCATTTTTTTGGGATTTTGACTTAAATTTTAGCAATTAAATCTGCCCCGCTCCGTCAGACGTCAAGGCGATTCTTGCAAAATCTGTCGGTCGATGAGCCGATCGATCAATCCTGTCAGTTCCAGAGATAGGTTGCTGGTGGGGTACTGCTGGGATAATTGGGCGATCGCCGCGTCCATCCCTTCCGAGTGCAGGATGGCGCGCCAAAAGACCGCCGCCTTGCCCGACAAACCAAAGGTTTCGCCTGCAGACAGGTCTCCGATTAAAATTCGACCGTCGAGTTCGCCAAAAACAATGCGATCGGTCGGTTGCAGCCATCCCCGTACGGTCGGTTGGATCTGAACGGGCAAAGGTTCCCCCTCATGCGGACGGTTTTTGAGACAGAGTGCGGGCGGCAAAATATGCCAGCTTTTCTCTAAAGCAGCCGTCACGGGGTTCCACAGCAAGTGGTCGGGTTCGTTCCACGGAAAGCAAAGGTAGTCTGGCAGACCGAGCCAGTAGCGATGCCCTGCCAGACGGGCTTGACTTTGAGCCTGCCAGGCCGCATAGTCAGGCCCCATTGCGTCGGGACCGCAGTCGTGTAAATCTCGACCGCTGAGACAATGAAGCACCCTTGGCTCGCGGGCGATGAGGGTCTGTCGGAAGTCTGGATGGGCGTAAAGGGGGGCAAAAATGAGGTCTTGCTGGGGATATTGCTGAAGCACGCGGTAAAATCGAGAGCCGCTCAGGGCGCAATCGTCTACGACGACTAAGGGCGCGTCGCAGGCGTACGGGGCGTGCAATTGCTCCGAACGCAGGTCAAGGATGTAGGACAGCATCCCCAATACGATCGGTCCGCCCCTCGGAACGCCATAAAATTGAAATTGCCCCAAAGCTTTTTTGCCGAAGGCCCGCTGCAATTGCTCCGCAAGCAGCTCGCAGGCGGAGATCGCCTCGGCATAAGACACGTAATGGAGTCGCTCGCAGGCTCGATCGAGCAAAGGAGCCTGAAGGCCGATCTGTCCGAGGACTTTAGCAGAAAACGTACCCAGAAGGGCTAAAACTGGCGCAGGATGGGCGCGAACGATACAAATGCCCTGGGATACGTCTTGCCAGAGGGGATGAATGGCGACAGCCTGAGCCACATGGTGGAGCGATTGCTCGACTGTTGCCAGCCCTAGCTGCTGCCCGTAGCGGGCCAGTGCGTCCTTTGCAAAGGGAATAGGGCAACAGCGATAGGTCATGAATGAGGGTAGCCCGCAGCAACCGAAGTTAAAGGTTTGTTAAATTTGTTAAATAAGATTCGATAAAGTCAATGAGCTGGGGCAGTTGCTCTAGGGAGCGCGGTCGTTGGAGGTAGGCCATCGGAACTGCTTTCGCAAGGCAGCTGCACTGATGAAAATGCTGGAGTCGAAAAGTCGGGTCGGTCAAGATTTTGGTTGCCCGCGAGTGCTGGATCAGCTCGGGAAAAGCTTTGGCTCGCGGGAGCGGGTGAATCCGGTTGACCTCCCCAGCTTGCAGGACGAAGAGATGCTTTAAGGGGACTGGTCCCCGATCGAACCGACTTTCCAATCGCTGAATTTGCTTGTGGCTGAGGGAGTGCAGTTGCAGTTCGTCGCTCCCGGAACCGATCGCCGCCATGGCATCGGGCAAAAGCTTAACTTCGGGAAAGCTGGGAATGACTTGAGGGCTGGAGGCATCCAAGCCAATTGCCATCACGTCGTCGGTAATGAGCCGATAGCCTTGCCGATGGAAAGCAGAGGCCAAGGTGGACTTGCCCCACCCAGAGCCGCCCAGAAAGGCGATCGCCGCTTCATCGCCGCGAGCGACGCAACTTGCATGGAGCACCAAGGCCCCCCGCTGTCGCAGCACGAACGCCATGGCCGCACCCAAAACATAGGCCCGCAGCACTGCCCGATCGGTCTCGGCTGGCGCGTCGATCGTGACTTCGCAGCCGTCGCGAATCAGGAGTTTTACCCCCAGCGGCAAGTCGATCGAAATCCGATTGCCTCGCTCGGGTTCCGTTACGGCCTGACCAAGAGACCCAAACCGAACCACGATATCTGGCGTGCCAGCATCCAGAACGGGTTGTGCTAGAGGCAACTCCGACTGAATCAGCAAACCGTAGGCAAAAGATGTATGCATCCCAAATCAAAAAAGACCGAACTGCTCCAGACAGTAAATAGGAACTCGCCCAAAAGTCAACCATTGCCAGGTCGATTTCCCCGCTTGAGGCGATATAGCCCTACGAGAGCATGTTAAGACGTTTGTAAATAGCCCGCTTTGAGCAGTAAGGATTTGATTAAGCAGTGCGTCCTAAGCAAAATCCGTAGTGCTATACAACCGGGCGCAGCACAGCGCTAAGTCTCAATTTCCTCTAGGTCCGGAGTTCTTATTCTTTAAGGATGCCCTGTTGCGGCGCCAAAAGTAGATCTTTATCGCGTCGTTTTCGGTTGAGTTTAGTCCCAATTGCCGACCACGGTGTAGCCAGACCAAAAATAGGGATGTATTAATGATGCATCTTGACCGGTCCGACCTAAGGCAGGCAGCGCAATAGGGGGTTGGTTGGGCGCAGAAATCTGCCCGTTGCGGACGCTGACTTCCCCGCGCAGCATGCGCAGTTGCGCTTGCCGCAGGGCATCCGCTTTCGTGGGAGAACTTTGTAACGCCCCGTAAAATCCCGTCATCAGACCGACCGTACCTTCGTCATCCACGGCCCAGAGACTGGCGATCGCCGAAGGGACCCCTGCATTAATGGCGGTTCCCGCGAAGCCCAGCTCCGCTTCTTTATTACCCAACGCCGTTTGACAGGCGCTCAGCACCAAAAGTTGGAGGGGCGGTAAAGCACTTTTCCACTGAAGGTCATCGGCAACTTTACGAATTTGGGAAAGGGGGAGTCGGGCGTTCCAGAACTGAATGTAGGAGTTGTCCGCCTGCCCGGCGTTAAAAACCGCATGGGTTGCTAAGTGCAGCACGCCAAAGCGCTGCTGGAGATACATCGCCTTCAGGTTAGAGAGCGTCGAATCTTCATCTAAGGTATTGCGGCTCGGACCGGACCAAAACTGTCCCGTGATGGCCGCAATTTCGACCGAGACGGCGGGAAGGGCCGCTAAACCTTCCGTACTTTTGGCAATGCCCATCGCCAACATCGGCTGCTGTTTGAGTGCCAGCGATCGATTGGTATTGGTCAATCCAAAACTTGGAATCAGGGCGCTGCTATACTTTTCGACTAAAAACTGGGTGCCGTCGTGGAGCGCGGCGATGGGAATGGTTCGCAGACCGTCATCCATTGAAAATAGCAGCGTATCGATGCCCTGGGCTTTAAGCTGCGGTTCGAGGGGCGCGACAATCCAGCGATAGAGCTCCTCGGAAGTCTCGCGATATTTCGGATTATCTAGCTTGGTCGGATCGCTGACGGCTTTGCGAAAATCCTTTGCAGCATCCAGCACGTCATCTCGAGAAACCTCCGGCAGCACTTCCCGAATCACGGGAGGGGTCGATGCGGCCTGCGCCATCATCGCTGGAGACAGGTGTAGGGAGGCGATCGCCATCGGTCGCGCTTGCCCCAAGGTGGCGCTGGATGGCAGGACCAGCAGGAGATGAGTTTGCTTTTTCAGCGCGACGGCATAGAGCACGGCTGGTTTTTTGCCCGTTTCTCGCGCAATTTGACCGAGCCGTTGCGAAATCTGCTCCGCCGTAGGGGCTTGATTCCCCACGGGCATTTCTAGATATTCGCTAAATTCCGTCAGTTGGAGTGATTCAAATTCGCGAACGGCTTCGGCAGGAGTGGCTTCTTGAAATCGTTTTTCAAAGGCTTCGCGCTTGGAGAGCGGCTTGGGAGCGCGGGGGGAGGGGCGGGAAAAGAAATCGAGGTCGAGCAAAGAAGGTCCCTGGCGTCGTCGGGGGTAATCGGAAGAATCACCTCGATCGGGCGTTTGCCGTCCTCCAGAGGGATTGTTACTGCCAGAGCCGAAATTAAACTGGGCGTCGGTCGCTGGCATCGGCCAAACCAGGGCGACTAATCCAGCACAACAAAGCAAGTTGAAGATCCGTACTCGCATCGGTCGGCCTCTCGATCGCACAGAAAAATAATTGAATACCTTTAGTGTAAGATTTCCGCATCCTTTCCTCAGCGATCTGCGTCACTGGAAGAGCGTGTTGGCAATACATCTTCATGCAACGCGACAAAGTCGCCCGTTCTGCCTCAAAACATTTGCACCTTGGAGCAAAACCTGCTAACTTTCCTCGCAGGTTTCGCTACGGGCGGGACGCTTTCGACATACACTGATCTCGACTTCCACAGATTACACTTACTGCGATCGCATTTTTTGCCATGATAGGTCTCAAAAATTGGAAACGTTGGGCGATCTTCGGCCTCTTAGGACTGTGTTTGAGCTGGCTGATAAGTTGCGGCAACAGTCCCCCGGAAACAGGGAAAGCTAAGGATCCGGAGGGCAAAGCCACCATCGAATTTTGGACGATGCAGCTTCAGCCTAAGTTCACTGACTATTTCAACGGCCTGATCGCGGCCTTCGAGAAAGAAAATCCGGCGATCGCCGTGCGGTGGGTCGACGTCCCTTGGACTGCAATGCAAAGCAAAATTCTAGCGGCAGTCTCGTCTAAAACAGCCCCAGATGTCGTCAACCTCAACCCAGACTTTGCGGCGCAACTGGCCGGACGCAATGCTTGGCTCGATCTGACGGACAAGGTAGCCCCCGAAGTCCAAAGCGAGTACCTGCCCAACATCTGGAAAGCGAGCACCCTCAACGGCAAAACCTTCGGTATTCCCTGGTATCTCACCTCGCGAATTGCCATTTACAACAGCGATCTCTTTCAAAAAGCGGGTATTGCTGCCCCGCCCAAAACCTACGCCGAACTGGCAACGGTGGCAAAAACCATGAAAGAGAAAACGGGCAAGTACGCCTTTTTCGTAACCGCTGCGCCCGGCGACTCTGGAGAAATTCTAGAATCTCTCGTGCAGATGGGCGTCAAACTCATCGATGCCCAAGGGCGAGCTGCGTTCAATACCCCAGAAGGAAAAGCTGCGTTTCAATACTGGGCTGACCTATACCAGCAAAAGCTGCTGCCGCCGGAAATGACGACCGAGGGGCACCGCCATAGCGTGGAGCTATACCAGTCAGGCCAGACGGCATTGATGTCTTCAAGTCCCGAATTTTTGGGCAACATTGCCACCGATGCGCCGGATATTGCCAAAGTGTCCGTAGCCGCTCCGCAAATTACCGGATCTACGGGCAAGAAAAACGTGGCGGTGATGAACGTCGTCGTTCCCAAAGATACCAACAAGCCCGATGCAGCCGTAAAATTCGCGCTATTTTTGACCAATCCTGAGAATCAGTTGAGCTTTGCTAAGGCTGCCAATGTATTGCCCTCAACAACGGCCTCTCTAAAAGATCCTTATTTCAACAAGGTGGCCGCAGATGCGACCCCCATCGATAAGGCGAGAGCCGTCAGCGCGGGGCAAATGAAGGCAGCGGAGGTGCTGATTCCGACGATCAAGGACATTAAATCCCTGCAAAAAATTCTCTACGAAAATTTACAGGCCGTCATGCTACAGCAAAAAACGACGGAGCAAGCGCTAAAGGAGGCAGAGCAAGCCTGGAATCAAGAATATGCCTCTAACTAGGGCTTGCCGAACAAGCATAGACCCCAGAGATTTCAGACCCTTCAGCGCGACTAGGGGTTGAACTGCGCGCGGAAAAAGGCAAAAAATAGTCAAACCCCTTTGCTTTCCCCCGTCGCGGCCTTCCCCTGCCATAATGGGAGCCATTGCCCATCACCCCAGAGCGCCATGCATCGTCTTGCTACCATCCCCGGCGGCTGGAATCCCGCCGCCGATGGCGTGATTTTTGTAGAACAGCAGCCCGCGCCCATTGCAGTCATCACCGCAGCAGATACCGACATCCAAACCCTGGCAGCGGCAGCAGCACAACTGCCAGAGAATTTCCCAGCAGTACGCGTGGTGAACTTGCTTCAGCTTCAGCAGCAGTTAACCATCGATACCTACGCCGAAGATGTCCTCAAACACGCGCAGATTATCATCGTGCGCCTCATTGGCGGGCAGGCGTACTGGAGCTATGGACTAGAGGTCGTGAAAGAAACGGCCCAACAAACCGGGGCAACGCTGATCGTCCTGCCTGGCGATGAGCGACCCGACCCCACGCTGGCGAGCCATTCCACCGCAGCGCTGAACGTAGTCAATCGAGTTTGGCAGTATTTCATCGAGGCAGGGGTCGAGAATTATCAAAACCTGCTGAAGTTTGTGGCCGCGCAGTTTTTAGACCATCCTATTGCCTATCGAACCCCACAACCTGTCCCCCGCGTCGGCATCTACGGCGTCAACCTCGACCTCAGCCAACCCCTCAGCTCTGGGGCAGGCATCCTCTTTTACCGCGCGCACTACCTCTCAGGCAATACGGCGGCGATCGATGCCCTCTGCGATGCGTTGGCGGAGCAGGGCTTAACACCCGTGCCGATTTTTGTCTCTTCTCTCAAAGAGCCGGACGTGCAGAAAGAATTGATCCATTACTGCCGTCAGGGCGTGGAGGTACTGCTCAACACCACCAGCTTTTCCTTGGCCAGCCTGGAAACCGATACGCCCCAAGTCGATCTCTGGGAAACCCTGAATGTGCCTGTCTTCCAAGTGATTTTCAGCGGCGGCTCGCGGGAGATGTGGGAAAGCAGTTCCCAAGGGCTAACGCCGCGCGATATGGCGATGAACGTAGCCTTACCAGAAGTGGACGGACGGATTATTTCACGGGCAGTTTCCTTTAAGACGGTGGAGACTCAAAACGCTGCCCTCCAGACCGATGTAGTGGTGTACGAACCCGAGCGATCGCGCATTAATTTCGTAGCAAAACTCGCCGCCAACTGGGTCAAACTCCGGCAAACCCCCATCTCCGAACGAAAAATCGCCCTCATTTTGGCCAACTATCCCAACCGCGATGGCCGACTGGCCAACGGCGTGGGACTCGATACCCCCGCAAGCTGTCTCGAAATTCTTAAAACGTTAAGAACAGAGGGTTATGAGGTCGGCGATATCCCTGCAACCAGCGATGCGCTCATGCAAGCGCTGACTCAGGGCGTGACCAACGATCCGGAAGCCCTAGAACTACGGGCTGTCCGCCAGTCTTTATCAAAGGAAGCTTACCAAGCTCATTTTGAAACCTTACCCGCTACCGTTCGAACTGGAATTGAAACCCGTTGGGGCAAATCTGAAGAAGCCTTCTTTCCGATTGCGGGGATTCAGTTCGGGAATGTGTTTGTGGGCATTCAGCCCGCTCGCGGCTACGATCGCGACCCCAGCCTCAACTACCACGCTCCCGACCTGGAACCGCCCCATCCCTATCTAGCGTTTTACCGCTGGGTGAGCGATCGGTTTGGCGCAAATGCAGTGGTTCACGTAGGCAAACACGGCAACTTGGAATGGCTCCCTGGCAAAAGCGTGGCCCTGTCGGAAACCTGCTATCCCGAAGCGGTGTTTGGCACGATGCCGCACCTGTATCCCTTTATCGTCAACGATCCGGGGGAAGGCTCTCAGGCCAAACGGCGATCGCAGGCCGTCATCCTAGACCACCTCACGCCGCCCATGACTCGCGCGGAACTCTACGGCAGTTTGCACCAGTTAGAGGGCCTGATCGACGAATATTACGAAGCCCAAACCCTCGATCCGGGGCGGGTGAGACTCGTGCGCGATCGCCTTGTCAAACTCATCCGTCAAGAAAACCTGCACCAAGACCTGGGCTTTGACAGCGAACTCTCCGACGAAAAAATTGCTGCCGTTTTAACCTCCGCAGACGGCTATCTCTGCGAACTCAAGGAAGCTCAAATTCGCGATGGACTTCATGTTTTCGGGCATTGCCCCCAAGGGCGGCAACTGCGGGATCTGGCAGTGGCGATCGCTCGAAATCCCAATGCCGGACGAGTGGGATTGACTAGGGCGATCGCCTTGGACTGGCAGCTCGACCTAGACCCCCTCACCGCAGAACTAGGAGAGCCTTGCTCCGCAACGCAACAGCCAAGACTTCAGCATTGCCGCACGATGGGAGATGTTGTTGAAGTTTTGGAAGAATATGCAGCGGAACTTGTAGAACAGCTCATGCAAGAATCGGGGGCGATTGCGTTCCGTCAACCCTGCATTAGCCCCCCCGACCCGCGCCACTTTCCTCAAGTCGGGGAACCCGCCCACGGAAGTGGCTTCCCAATTCTGGGGGGAGAAATGCAAAGTCTCGGGTCAATTTCCCCCCAATCTTGGGGGGCTAGGGGGGCCAGTGAAATGTCTGTTGCTAAAACCGATATATCAACATCAATTCAAGATACGGCAACCCAAAACCCTCCCCCCATCGGTATCCACACCCACTCAGAACTCACCTGGATAAACGATCGCCTTCTCCCCGCCCTTCGCCAAACCGATCGAGAACTCATCAACCTCCTACGCGGGTTAGACGGACAGTACATCGCCAGCGGGGCCTCCGGCGCGCCTACGCGGGGCCGACCTGAAGTACTTCCCACGGGCCGAAACTTTTACTCCGTAGACATCCGCGCCATCCCGACCGAAACGGCTTGGGAGATTGGCCGCAAAGCCGCCGAAACCCTCGTGGAACGCTACACCCAAGACAACGGCGAATACCCGAAAACCCTCGGATTGTCCATTTGGGGGACCGCCACCATGCGCACGGGCGGCGACGATCTAGCCGAAGCCCTAGCGCTACTGGGCGTTCGGCCCGTTTGGGATGGCGTCTCGCGGCGCGTGACGGATTTTGAGATCGTACCGCTGTCGAGTTTAGGCCGTCCCCGCGTGGATGTCACCCTGAGAATCTCCGGCTTCTTCCGCGATGCCTTCCCGAACCTGATTGACTTGTTTGACAGTGCGGTCAACGCCGTTGCCAGTCTGGACGAACCCGCCGACCAAAACCCCCTAGCCGCGCAATCCCGTCAAGAAGCCGCGCGTTGGATGGCGGAGGGGTTGGATGCGGAACAAGCTAAAGGGCGATCGCGGTACCGCATCTTTGGCTCTAAACCCAGCGCCTACGGTGCCGGACTCCAGGGCTTAATTGCCTCCCAAAACTGGGAAAGCGAAGCCGATCTCGCCCGCGCCTACATTAACTGGAGCGCCTACGCCTACACCGCCAAAGCCGAAGGCAAATCCGCTCCAGAAGCCTTCGCCCAGCGTCTCGGCACGCTGCAGGTGGTACTCCAAAACCAAGACAACCGCGAACACGACTTGCTCGACTCCGACGATTACTACCAATTCCAAGGCGGCATGACAGCAGCGGTGCGCTCCGTCTCAGAGACCGCGCCCGAAGTGTACTTCGGCGACAATTCCCGCACGATGCAGCCCAAAGTACGCAAACTGACGGAAGAGATCGGTCGCGTTTACCGCTCTAGGGTGGTGAATCCAAAGTGGATTGAGGGAGTAATGCGCCACGGCTACAAAGGTGCGTTTGAAATGGCGGCAACGGTGGATTTTTTGTTTGGCTACGATGCCACGACCCATTGCGTTGCAGATTTTATGTACCGGGGCGTCGCTGAAGCCTATCTCTTTAACCCAGCAGTACAGGATTTCATTCAGCGCAGCAATCCTTGGGCGCTGCGGGATATGGCGGAGCGGTTGCTAGAGGCCCATCAACGCGGGTTATGGGAAAAGGTGGATGCGGAGATTCTAGAACGGTTGCGGGCGATCGCGAATCAGGCGGAAGGGGCGATCGAGTCTCAGCATCCAGGGCAGTAGATTCAGAGATTTATTGCGCTTGTTACGCTACTGCATAACCCATGTACGGCTTCAGCTCTGGCAGACGAAACCCTAGTATGATATCTTCCTTTGGAATACCAGCCCGTTCTAAATCTGCGGCGTGACATCTTGGAGATCGCAGGGCATTGGGCTTTTGTCTGAAGGGGTTGCGATCGCGGTGAATGGGCAATAGTGCGACTTCTCTAAAGTTGTAAGTTATTATGGCAAAACTATCTCCAGAAGTCCGAGCAACTTTGAGCCGCCAAAAAGAACAACTGTTGGATCTAATCGATGAAGCAAAATCGCTAGAATTCATTATTTTAGAGGGTTCTGGTGAAAATTCTCAGACACTCCCGACCTTGGAACAACTTACAGAAATAGTCGAACAAGCCAGGATTCGACTTTCTCAACTGTCAACCCTTCACTTGCGTATTGCTGAAGCACAACCCAGTATCCCTGCCGATCTGCTAAAGTTGATGAATGAGGCGATAACAAATATCCAGAATCGGATTCCGGCTCTAGATCGCAGTTTAGAAGAAATTAAGCTTGATTGGAGATTGCAATGACTTCTCTGCCTACTTTCCCCGATCCAGAAAAGATTAAGCAGACTTTGGCAAAAGCGCATCGGAATTGCCAGGAAATAGAGTTAGCAGGAATTCAGCTAGAAGAAGTTATTGTCAAACTCGAACAAGAAAATTTAACTCGGCGTAAGCAACAGTTAAGAAAACTGTTACAGCAGAGTCAATAAATCGCCGCAGTCTCGAAAGCGATCGAGCTAACTTTAACGATAAATAAAATAAGGTGCGATCGCACAGACCAAGCCCAGCCATCCGGTGCAGTGATTTGACCCCTAGCGGTGGATCTGATTGATGAGGCGACCGCAGGGCATTAAGCACCACCTAGCAGCTCCCACTGCTACTCAGCCTAAATTGGTCGCTCAAATGCAGGAAGAGCGATCGCCCCAACCCATCCATCATCCACCTAAAGATCGACCGTTCTCTTGAGCGTTTCCCAAGCTTTTTGCGTATCTAACTGACTGGCCGCATAGTTAAAGCACAGTAGCTCATCGCTTAAAAACTGGTCGTGCTTCTCCAGACGCTTGTTAACAATGGTCGCCGCCAATTCCACTGCATCTGCTGGGCCTTCATCGACCAGCTCGCCTAGATGCACCATTAACTCTGAGGGAGAAATCTTGCGAACGGCGATCGCCATTTCATCTCGCCCCACCTTCAGCCCCCGCGCCACCAACTGCACCAGAATCGTATTGAGCACCACATCCCCTTGCCAGCAAAACAAGAGCGTTTGCTGACCCCGATCGATAACAGCCGTTTTCTCTAACCCATAGGCTGCAAAGTTAGCGCGGGCTTCTGCTAGTAAGACTCGAGCGGTCTTATCTAAAAAGGAAGGTACTTCATCGCTGCAATAAAGGTGAAACATTTCCTGGCGAATGCGATCGTGGACTTGCCCGACACCGCCGCTAAATTTGGGCAGCTTTGCAGTCGCTGCTTCCTCTACTTCGACGATCCGCTGAAAATCGTCTACTGTTAGCGCCCGCCATCGCTTGCCACCAAAGATAAAAAGCGTATTGGCAAGGAGCGGAATATTAGTAGGCAAAGTCCCTAAAGATTTGCCCTGGTGCAGCACCCGATATTCCTGAGGGGTTGCAAAGGCGCTGTAGAAACTGTAGTGGCTGACCATGCGATCGCCCTTTTCTCCCAGCAACAAACTGCCATCCTGGCTCTGCCGGATCAGTTCGTGTTGTCCCAAACATTTCAAGAGCTTGATAAACATCCCCCGATCCACCGACTGAAACGGCCCGGTCTCGCACAGAATCTGCCACGCCCGATCCGCACGCGTGCCGCCCTCTTGGGCAATCAGCGACAGCACCTGCTGAATTAGGGTGGAGAGATGCAGCTTATGTACGATCGGCGGTTCGCACCAGCCTGCTAGCAAGAGATTCAGAATGGCGATCGCCTGTACCAAGTCTGGGTACAGCGCGTCCTGGGGGTCTAGCTCGAACTCAGCATCGGGTACCGTAACGTAAAAACGGGCGATCGCCGGATCCCCAGCTCGCCGTCCCGACCGTCCGATCCGCTGGCGCATGCTGGCGACGGAAAACGGCGCGCCCACTTGAGCGATGGAAAGCACTGCGCCGACATCGATGCCCATTTCCAGGGTGGTAGTACAGACGAGGTTAGAGGGGCGATCGCTTCTGAGAAACGCTTCGGCTTCTTCCCGGAGTTCCTTGGAAAGGCTGCCGTGGTGGGGCCAAAATTCGTTGGGGACTCGGGCTTGTTCGCAGTGGCGGCGCAGGAGGTCTGCATATTTTTCAACGCTGCCGCGACCGTTCATAAAAATCAGATTGCGGGTGCCGCGCAGGTGCGTAAATAAATGCTGGCTGATTTCCAATTCGTCGCGGGAGGCGTCGGTAGCGCCTGTTTGGAGCGTTTCCCAATCTGCGAGAGTTTTGCGATAGCCGCGCACCTGAATCTTGAGCGCGCCGCCGCTACTGGGGGGAGAAATAAACCGCACCGCCTCTGACTGACCGGGACGCAAAAACTGAGCCGCCAGGGACATGTCCCCTAAGGTGGCGCTCAGACCGATACGAGGAATCCAACGATCCAGGGCAATCTCCAACCGATGCATGAGGGATTGCAACTGGCTACCTCGTTCGCTGCCAATGAAGCAGTGCATTTCATCGATGGTGATGTAATACAAGTTTTCCAGCAAGGTTGGCAAGGTAGAACCCCGTAGGGTCAGAAGTGCTTCCAAGGACTCCGGCGTAATTAAAATAATTCCGGCTGGATTTTTGAGAACTTTTTGTTTTTTATTAGAAGCAATATCTCCATGCCAGGGAGTGACGGGAATGTGGAGGCGATCGCCAATTTCCGAAAGCCTGCGATGTTGGTCGTTGATCAGCGCCTTGAGGGGACTAATCCCCAATACCCGAATGCCTGGCGCTGGCTCTTGCAAAAGCCTTGAAAAAATAGGCAGAAAGGCGGCTTCAGTTTTGCCGCCTGCGGTGGCGGCGGAAATGATGAGGTCGGTATTGCCGGAGAGAATGGGGGCGAGCGCCTGTTCTTGAATGGGGCGCAGCTTATCCCAGCCCTGCGACCAAATCCAGCGCTGTACTTCCTCGTGGAGCTGCCCTGACGATATTTGAGAAGTGAGATCGTTCATGGTGCTCAAAAATTAGCATGAATTGACCAACATCGGTTGCTTCCGATTTCATAACCTATAACACCTAAAGTTGACTTTATAACTTATAGCGACTAAAGTTAATTTTATAACCTATAACACCTAAGGTTGACTTTGTATGATCGTTCGCTCCTCAAAAGAATTAGCTGAGTTTGCGAGAGATTATCGCAGCAGAAAGAAGCTCAGTCAGACAGAGCTTGGCGATCTGGTTGGGCTTCCGCAAAAGACGGTGTCTGCCTTTGAGCGCAGGCCAGATAGTACAAAATTAGAAACATTCTTCAGATTGCTCTCTGCGTTGGACTTAGAGCTACAGCTCGTATCAAAAACAGAACCCAATAGCGCCACCATAGGATGGGATGAGGAGTGGTAAGGCCGAAGCGTATTACAACGCTCAATGTGCTGATGAATGGTCGATTAGTTGGCTATTTGCGCCAACTCTCCAGTGGCGCAATGAACTTTCAGTACGATGAGGCGTGGCTAGAAACATCAGGCGTTCGTCCTATTTCGCTCTCCTTGCCTCTGAAATATGAAGCGTATGAAGGTGAGCAGGTCTACAATTTCTTTGACAATTTACTCCCTGATAATAAACAAATCCGTGCCAGGATCCAGGCAAGGTTCCAGATCCCGACCAATCGACCTTTTGATTTGTTAAGTGCCATTGGCAATGACTGCGTCGGTGCAATTCAACTTTGCCAAGAAGAGCAGCCACCCCGTCGAGTAGATGTGACTACCGCTCAAACGCTTTCGAGCGAGGAAATTGCAAAGCTCCTTAAAGCGTATAGAACAGTTCCCCTAGGGATGACCGAAGAGGCAGACGATTTTCGGATCTCAATTGCAGGCGCTCAGGAAAAAACAGCTTTACTGTGGCATGAAGGACAATGGTGCCGTCCCACGGGTGCAACTCCAACCAGCCACATATTCAAGCTACCCATTGGATTTATTGACCATAGCGGTATTGATTTAAGGGACAGTTGTGAAAATGAATGGTTATGCCTGAAAATTGCAAGCGCATTTGGCTTACCGACCGCAGAGGCCCAAATTCAGCAATTTGAGGAGGTAAAAGTATTAGTGGTAGAGCGATTCGATCGGCGTTGGTCGAGAGATGGAACGTGGCTCATGAGACTCCCTCAGGAGGACATGTGTCAGGCACTCGGAATCTCCCCAAGTTTAAAATATCAATCGGATGGAGGCCCAGGGATGGCTGAAATTATGCAGGCATTGCTGGGGTCAAGACAGGCAGAGGCAGATAGAGAGACATTTTTTCGCAGTCAGGTCTTGTTCTGGTTATTAGCGGCAACGGATGGTCATGCCAAAAACTTCAGCATTTATCTTGAAGCAGGAGGCAGCTATCGCTTGACGCCACTCTATGATGTGCTGTCTGTTTATCCCCTCATGCAATCTAATGCAATTCCTAGACAGAAGGCGAAGATGGCGATGGCTTTGCGCGGAACCAGTAAAAACCATTATCTTTGGTCTAAAATTCAGCCTAGACATTTTTTATCGACGGCTAGAGCGATCGATTTTTCTCCCAAAAAAGCTGAGCAAATTTCGATCGAAATGCTCGAACAAACCAGTGATGTCGCAATGCAGGTTGCCAAAACACTGCCATCAAGCTTTCCCCGCAAGATCGGCGAGCCTATCCTACAAGGTATGACGAGACTTGCAAAGCAACAACTCGATCTGATGGGAGCCTTCGGCTTTGTTAGCTAGAGGGGCGATCGCAGCATCTATGTCCTCCAACAAAACAGTCTTTCGGCCAGGGTTGTAAAGCAATCCAGAGAGCGATCGCAGCAGTCGAACTAAAAGCGGATGGTTAGATGTTGAGGTTTCTACGGTGGGTAATGAGGAGCGTTACAATGGCACCATAGAGGTGAGGGAAGCCAGCTAGAGGAACGATCGCATTATGGCACTAGAATCCTACTTTACCTTTCTCTCCGATGACGACATTCGCCTCCAAGGTACTCGCATTGGCATTGAAACCATTCTCTATGCCTACATTCACCAAAAGCAATCCGCCGAAGCGATCGCCCAAACCTTTCCCCAACTCACCCTAGAGCAGATTTACGCCACCATTCTGTATTACCTGCAAAATCGCGCCAAAATCGAGCAATATTTGACCAACTGGCTCAATTACTGTGCCGAAGCAGAACGTGCCCAAGACGAAAACCCGCCTGCGATCGTCCTTAAACTGAGAGAATTAAAGGCCGCATCATTGGTGGGGGCCAATGGTTAAATACTTGATTGATGAAAATCTACCGCCTACCTACCAAACTCAGTTATTGCTTCGGAAACCAGATTTGACCGTTTGGGCCATTGGCGATCCTGGCACACCGCCCAAAGGAACCCTCGATCCAGAGATCTTACAGTGGTGCGAACAGCATCAATTTATTCTTGTCACGAATAATCGCCGCTCCATGCCAACTCATTTAAGCGATCGCCTTGACAAAAATAACCATATTCCCGGTATTTTCGTATTGCGACCAAAGGCTACCCTCAAAGAGATCTTAGACGATCTCATTCTGATTGCAGAGGTTGATGAACCGAATGACTTTTGCGATCGCATTGTTCATATCCCTCTCTAAGAAAGGCCATCCATTGGGGGTAAGCCAGCTAGTATGTCCGACTCCGTCTACCAACCCCAATCCATTGATACCTCAGTCGAATCCGATCGCTTCTTCTTTCACCTGCTCCGACAGCGATCGCCCCTACAGCGGCTCATCATGGGCAATGACATGATTCGTTCGGCGCGACAATTTTCCTTGAGCAGCCTGCGATCGCGCTTTGGAAATCTCTCAGAAACTGCTTTTGCCCAGAAAGTTGCCTTGGCATGGCTGCAAGAAGACTTGCCTCCCAACTACACCCCCCATCTCAACCCAATGACCTGGATTCAAGATTCGACCGGACTCGCCACCATCCTGCATCGGATTCTTACCACATTAGAAGTGCCCTACTACATCACAGGCGGAGTTGCTGCCATTGCCTATGGCGAACCCAGAACCACGCGGGACATAGATATCGTGATGGACATTGCGCCGACCGATATCGATCGCTTGGTTGCCGCGTTGGAAGCTGAAGGTTTTTACGTACCTGGCGCTGAAGATGTGCGATCGGGCAGAATGGCATCGTTGGGCATCACCCATATGGAATCAATTTCCCGTGCCGACCTAGTTCTATCGCGGACTAGCGACTTCGACTTTATGAAGTTTCAACGGATTCGACCGATTGATGTTCCTGGCGTGGGTACATTCAACTTTGTGTCTCCCGAAGATGTGATTCTGGCAAAACTGCTGTGGGGGCAACAAAGCCAATCTGAAAAGCAATGGCGCGATGTTTTAGGCGTCCTAAAAGTTCAGGGAGATTCCCTCGATTTTGCCTACCTGGCCCACTGGGCAGCGCGGCTGGATTTGGCAGAATTGATGGAACGGGCGATCGCAGCAGCCGGACTGTAGCTTGTCTGAGTACGCACCCCTACGATGCTTGCGATTAAACGGTCAACTCTCGGGCAATCATTTCTGCCTGCTTCAGAACGGTTTCTGTAGCTAGCAATTGCATGTCTGGCGGGTAGCCATATTGGCGTAAGATGCGTTTTACGATTACCTTGAGCTTCGCTCTTACACTTTCTTTAATTGTCCAGTCGATGGTAGCGTTCTCGCGGATTTTCTGGGTCAGCACTACGGCTAGCTCGCGCAGTTTGTCTTGTTTCATCAGCTCGCGGGCACTGTTGTTGTTGGCGACAGCGGTATAGAAGGCGTATTCATAGTCTGATAGCCCCATATTCTCCGCTTCTACGTCGGAGGCAACAATTTCTTTGCTGATATGGATCAGCTCTTCCATGACCTCGGCGGCGGTGACGATCTTATTCTGGTATTTTTTGATGGCGTTCTGTAGCATTTCCATTAGGGTTTTGCTTTGCACCAAATTCTTTTTGGCGCGAACTTTGAGTTCGTCGTTGAGTAATTTTTTGAGCACTTCTAGGGCGATGTTTTTGTGTTCGTACCCTTTTAGTTCGGCTAAGAATTCGTCGGACAGGATGGAAATATCGGGTTTCTTGATGCCTGCTGCGTCAAATATAGCCCTACGAGAGCATGTTAAGACGTTTGTAAATAGCCCGCTTTGAGCAGTAAGGATTTGATTAAGCAGTGCGTCCTAAGCAAAATCCGTAGTGCTATACATCGATGACTTGTTCTGAGACTAGGGCTTGGTCTATGACTTGGCGGATGGTGGTTTCAAGGTCTTCGTTACTGCTGCTGCTTTCGTCTGTGCTGTCAAATTTGGAGAGTCGCACTTTTACAGCTTGGAAGAAACCGACTTCGTCTTTGGCATCTAGCGCCTGCTCATGGGGAATGGCGATCGCAAATGCCTGAGACAATGCGGTCACTTCGTTGAGATAGCGATTTTTGCCGTCTTCTAGTCCGAGGATGTGTTCTTGGGCGGCTAGGATGAGGGTGAGTTTTTGGGCGGTGTCGGCCTCAAAGTAGTCTTCGTAGGCGAAGCCATAATATAGGGCGGATACGATTTCGATCTTTTCTAGCATGAGGGCGACGGCTTGTTCTTGGGCGAGGGTGGGGTCGCCTTTGCCGCCTGCGTCGGAATAGAAGGAGAGGGCTTCTTTGAGGTCGGCGGCAATGCCGAGGTAGTCTACGACGAGTCCGCCGGGTTTATCTTTGTGGACTCGGTTGACCCGTGCGATCGCCTGCATGAGATTGTGGCCTTTCATAGGTTTGTCGATATAAAGGGTGTGCATGCTGGGGGCATCGAACCCGGTCAGCCACATATCGCGCACGATGACCAATTTGAGAGGGTCGTCGTCATTTTTCATGCGATCGGCGAGCAATCGGCGCTGTTGTTTGGTGGTGTGGTGTTGGTTGAGTAAGGGGCCATCGCTAGAAGATGCGGTCATGACGACTTTGATGGCACCTTTGGTCAAGTCGTTGTCGTGCCAGTCGGGGCGAAGTTTGATGATGGCGGCGTACAGTTCGACGGCGATGCGGCGCGATAGGCTGACGACCATACCTTTACCGACGAAGACGGTCTGTCGTGCCTCGAAGTGGTTGACGATATCTTGGGCAATATTTTGGATGCGTTGTTGGCTGCCAATGAGGGCTTCCATTCTGACCCATTTGGATTTGGCTTTTTGGGTGGTGGTGAGATCTTCTTGCTCTAATTCTGCGTCTAGTTCGGCAATTAGTTTTTTGCCTTCGTCGCTGAGGCTGACTTTGGCGAGGCGGCTTTCGTAGAAGATTCTGACGGTGGCTCCGTCTTCTACGGATTGGGCGATGTCGTAGATGTCTACGTAGTTGCCGAAGACGGCTGGGGTGTTGACGTCGGTTGTTTCGATGGGGGTTCCGGTGAAGCCGAGGTAGGTGGCGTTGGGGAGGGCGTCGCGCAGGTATTTGGCGAAGCCGTAGACGACTTTTTTGCCGATGATTTCGCCGCTGGCGGTTTTGTCATCTAGGGTTTTGGCGGCGAAGCCGTATTGGGTGCGGTGGGCTTCGTCGGCGATGACGATGATGTTCCGGCGATTGGAGAGTTCTTCGTAGATGTTGCCTTGTTCGGGTTGGAATTTTTGGATGGTGGAGAAGATGACGCCGCCGGAGGCGACTTTGAGGAGGTCTTTGAGTTGTTCTCGACTTTCGGCTTGGATGGGGTCTTGGCGCAGGAGCTGTTTGGAGGCGGCGAATGTGTCGAAAAGTTGGTCGTCTAGGTCGTTGCGATCGGTGATGACGAGGATGGTGGGGTTATCGAGGGCGAGGACGATTTTGCCTGTGTAGAAGACCATTGAGAGGGATTTGCCGGAGCCTTGGGTGTGCCAGACTACGCCTGCTTTTTTGTCGCCTTGGGGTTGGGCTTGGGCGTTGGGTAGGCCGTAGGTGGTGGGGCTTTCTTTTGTGGAGGGTGCATGCAATTTTGGGGGGAATATGGAGGGCGAATGCAATTCGCCCCTACGGGTGGTGGGGTGGGATGCGGGGTTGGGTTGAATGGGTTGAATGGGTTGAATATTGTGGGATGCGGCGCGGAGGGTGGAGGCGACGGCGGCGTTGACGGCGTAGTACTGGTGGTAGGCGGCTAGCTTTTTGACGGTGCTGATGCTGATGATTCCCGTTTTGGGGTCTTCTTTTTTACTTTTTTCAAAGACGATGAAGTGGCGTACCAAATCCAACAGGGTGGTTTTGTTTAACATGCCCTGGATCAGGGTTTCGAGTTGGCTGATGAGGGGTGAGGCTTGGGTTTTGCCGTCGGCGGTTTTCCAGGCCATGAAGCGGCTAAAGCCGGCGGAGAGGGAGCCTGCTCTGGTTTCGAGTCCATCGGAGAGGATGAGGATGGCGTTGGGGGTGAAGAGGCTGGGGATGGTCTGTTTGTAGGTTTTGAGCTGTTGGTAGGCGGCTTTGAGGGTGGCGTTTTGGTCGGTGGGGTTTTTGAGTTCGATGATGACGAGGGGGATGCCGTTAATGAAAATGATGAGGTCGGGGCGTTTGTTTTGGTTGTTTTCGATAACGGTGAATTGGTTGACGATGACAAATTCGTTGTTGTCGGGGTTGTCGAAGTCGATGGGTTTGATCAGTGTGCCGCGTTCGTTGCCGTTTTGTTGGGTGCTGATATTGATGCCTTCGGTGAGGAGGCGGTGGAAGGTTTCGTTGTTGGTTAACAGGTCTGGGGATTGAATGCGCTGGAGTTCTTTGAGAGCGGCTTGCAGGAGGTCTGGGGCGATACTGGGGTTGATGCGGTGGAGGGCTTGCTGTAGGCGGGTGGTGAGGATGACTTCGTCGTAGCGGCTGCGTTCTGGGGTGAGGCTATCGGGGGCAATGTCAGGGGCGTAGAGGTGGGTGTAGCCTAGACGCACGAATAGTTTGAGGGCAAAGTCTTCGATCGCAGATTCGGTGAGTTTGCCGGACATCTCAGTACACCTCTTTGATGAGCAGGTTCTCATAGGCTCTTATAAAAGATGCCCATTTATAAGAGCGAAAACCCTTTCTATACAAAGGATATCCCTTTTGATATGGCGGATTGCTCTTATAAATTTTAATCTGTGTCATTTTACAAGAACCCATTTGGGGTGAGTATCTGAACCGTGATTGATAATTTTGCCACTCCGTCTAAATTCTCCTATTAAATTCGTGATTTTGTTTTTTCTTTGTTTGTCGTCCATCCATTCTGGTAGCTTGTTTCAGAGCAGTTCGTCGATAGTTGAGCTGTGGCTAAGGCTCTTCGTTGGATATTTGGGGGGTGATTGCGTTCTGAAGGGAGGCGAGTTCGGCTTTGAGTTCTTGTTCGCTGGGGAGATAAAGTTTGTATTTGGCGGCGAAGAGGGTTTGGTTGTTGATGCTGGAGTATTTGACGATGGTTTCGTTTTTATCGCTGCATAGGATGATGCCGACGGTGGGGTTATCGTCGTCGCTTTTGCGGGTTTCGTCGTAGAGGCGAACGTACATGTCCATTTGACCAACGTCTTGGTGGGTGAGTTTCCCAGTTTTGAGGTCGATGATGACGAAGCATTTGAGTAGGTAGTTGTAGAAAACCAGGTCGATATAGAAGTGGTCGTCTTCGACGCTGATGCGTTGCTGGCGATCGACAAAGGCAAATCCTCGCCCGAGTTCTAGGAGAAATTGTTGGATGTCGGTGATGATGGCTTGTTCTAGGGTGCTTTCGTAGAGGCGATCGCTTTGTTTGAGGTTGAGAAATTCTAGGACGTAGGGATCTTTAACAAAGTCTTTGGGGCCGTATTTGAGGGTTTGGGTGTTTTGGTTGGCTTCGTCGATGACGGCTTGTTTGTCTTGGGAGAGCAGTAGACGCTCGTAGTAGTGGCTGTCGATCTGGCGTTCGAGGGCGCGGACGCTCCAGTTGGCGGCGGCGCTTTCTTGGATGTACCAGTGTCTGGCGGCGGCGTCTTCGACTTTGAGGAGGAGTACATAGTGGCTCCAGCTCAATTTGGCAGACAGTGTCTGCTGAATCGGGAAGGCTAGGTAGAAGTTTCTCATGCTCCGCAGGTTGCGCTCGCTGAAGCCTTTGCCAAATTCTTCGGTGAGTCGATCGCTGAGGGATTGAATCAATGCTGTGCCATAGGCGGCGCGGGGATCTCCTTGCTGTTCGTTTTCAACAATGAGTTGCCCGACTTGCCAGTAGGCTTCGACCATGATGAAGTTGATGCTTTGCTGGGCTTTGGCGCGAGCGAGGGCGATCGTGTTTCGGATGGATTCAAAGAGTTCGGGGGACAGGGGTGTATTCATATTTCTACCCTCACTTCGCCGCTCATGAGTTTGGGTAATAGGTTATCGCGGAGTTTTTCGAGGATGCGGATTTGAAGTGTATTCTGACTCTTTTTATGAAAGATTGGGTATATCATTTCTTGAAATTCATTCAAAATATTTAAATTTGGCAATTGTAATGTGGTACTCCCAATTTCACCAAGACTCAAGTTTGGCTGCACAGCATGAACAACTTTTCCATCCATAAGTTCTTTAAACATGCTTGACTTCAAGAACAAATAGATGAACTCGGGAGAGCATTTCTCTCGATTTGCTCGTATAATTGCAACTGCCTGATTTGTATTTGCAGGAAGGATTGAATTATCAACAATTGCAATACGACCGATAGTTCCAGCGATACTACATAAAAGATCGCCATTTTGAACGATTGATCTTTTTAATGATTGGTGAGTTTCCTTTGAAATTTTTGCAAACTTGTGAGCAACAAAATCGCCTTCATCAGTAATTGATTCTGCTTTTATGAAGTTAATTCCAGACTCAGTAAATTGATGGCCCAATGTTGTAGGTGTTGTACCTTTTGTAATGCCAGAGCAAATGTCAGACAAGCTAAATTGCTCCCAATCCTCCTGTGCTTCTTCGATAAACCACTGGCGGAAGAGGGTTTCGGAGATCGCCTCTAATGTCCTATTCTGACGGTGCAGTAGGTCGATTTTGTCATCGAGACTGCTGAGGATAGAGGCGATCGCTTTTTGTTCGAGAAGGGATGGAATTACAATATCTTCTTGATGTACATCATTTCTATTTATGCCCGGAACAGCACTTTTATCACTGTATTTTTCCCAGTCTAATTGTTGCAAAAAATAATAAAAGAATAACTCATCATTTCCTTTGAAATCTTGAATGTATAGAGTTGTATTTAATGGCCAGTAATGTGTACTTGAAAAGAAAATTTTTCCTATGGTTCCGTATCGACCTGTTATTACACCCGGAGCCTCACACATTTTTTCACTATGGAATCCTGTAATACCTGAAGATGAATAAATCGGTATTGCTCCATCTTGACGCAAACGATTTGGTAGATCGTACCCACGCTTTAAATTGATTTGCTCACCAAGCTTGCATTCCCGCCACTCACTCATCCCTTCACCTCCGCTAAATTCAGCCCGATCGCCCTTACTCATCATCCCCACCGCTCAACTCCAGCCGCGCCTGCGCCTGGGCGATCGTCCTTGCGACCCTCACGTAGTAAGTACTTCGAGCCATACCTTGTTTCAATAGCAGTCCCTTCTCCGTCAACGCCTTTAAGATCTCCCTAGCACGACTATCCTTAACCGACAACAGATCGCCCACAACCTTCACCGTCATTGAATCATTGGACTGAAAATACTGCATCACCGACTTCTCTTGCGGAGTCAAAGTATCCGCCGCTAATCCACCGATCTCAACCTCAGCACCCGTCAAACTGGCGTGCGATCTCCTCAACTCACTCAACAGAAAAGGCTCCTCCACCTCCTTCCCCAATTCCGCCTCAATCTCCTCAATTGTTGGCAAAGCCGATCGCCAATTCTCCAGCAAATCTTGCGGCAAATACTCACTTACCCCGATCGGCTTATTGAGATCTCGCAGTGCATACTCCACCACCACGTCGTTCTTCGACTTACAAATCAATAGCCCGATCGTAGGCTTATCCCCTTCCGTCCGCAGCAAATCATCTACTGCCGAAATGTAGAAATTAAGCTTCCCAACAAACTCTGGATTAAACTTTACCGCTTTCAGTTCAACCACCACATAGCAATGCAACCGTACATGATAGAACAACAAATCGACAAAAAATTCATCCCCAGACACCACCAAGCGATATTGCCGACCCAAATACGAAAACCCTGCCCCCAACTCCAGCAAAAAACGTGTCATGTGAGCTACTAGAGCATCCTCTAGCTCTTTCTCATCATGCTCCTTTCGCAACATCAAAAAATCAAAATTATATGGATCCTTCAGCAACTGCTTCGCCAAATCCGACTGTAGCGCAGGCAACCGCAGCTCAAAATTCGTAATCGCTTTCCCCTCACGGTAATAGAAACGGGTTTCAATATGATGTGACAAGACCGACCTTGACCAACCATTCTCGATCGTCTTTTGGACATAAAATAGTGCTTCTTCAATGTCACGAATCTTACTGAGAATGACAAGATTATGCCCCCAAGGAATTTGGGCAACAAGTTGTTGCCCAATTAGAGAATTGGCTGACCAAAACATAAACCACTGGCGCATATACTTCAAGTTACGCACCGAAAACCCCTTCATCTCAGGGAATTCTGCCTTTAGATCGCGGCTCAATTCTTCCAGAAAGCGATCGCCCCAACTCGCCTGCCGCTGCTTCTCAACAATCCGCTCAGCCAGCTCCCAATACAACTGCAATAATGCCTGATTCACCGAAAGCGATGCCTTGATCTGAGCCGATTGAATTCGCTGCTTCACCTCCTGTATAAACGATCGATACTCACTATCCTTGACAAGCTTCTTGCTCATAACTTCACCCTCGCCAAATTTTCTGCGATCGCTTTATTCAGCGCCTCCTCCTCCGCCAACTGCTCCTCAAACTCCGCCTTCAGCGCTGTAAATCGCTCTGCAAAATCAAAGTCATCCTCCTCATCCGCCAACCCCACATAACGCCCTGGCGTTAACACATAATCCAACTCCTTCACCCGCTCCAAAGATACCGAAGCACAAAACCCCTTCACATCCTCATAACCTGCCTCCCCCGTGCGCCAAGCATGGTAAGTCTTCGCAATCTGCTGAATATCCTCCGCCGATAACTCGCGAGAGCGACGATTAATCAAATGCCCCAGATTCCGCGCATCAATAAACAAAATCTCATCCTTACGCGGATGCCCATTATTGCGCGCTCGATTCATAAACCACAACGCCGCCGGAATCTGCGTATTCAAAAATAGCTTCGCAGGCAAATTCACAATGCAGTCCATCAAGTTTCCATCCGCAATCAGCGCCCTGCGGATATCTCCTTCCCCGCTTGTTTTACTGGTCAGCGCCCCCTTCGCCAACACCACCCCAGCCCGACCCGCTGGAGCCAGATGATAGACAAAATGCTGCAACCAAGCAAAATTTGCATTGCCCCCTGGCGGCACGCCATACTGCCAGCGCCCATCTTTGCGTAACAGATCGCCACTCCAATCACTGTCATTAAACGGCGGATTGGCGATTACAAAATCAGCCTTCAAATCCTTATGCGCATCATTGAGAAACGAACCTTCGCTGTTCCACTTCACCTGCGTACTATCAATCCCACGAATCGCTAAATTCATGCGCGCCAGCCGCCAAGTCGTCTGATTGCTTTCCTGCCCGTAGATAGAAATATCGTTAATCCGTCCCTGATGTTCCGCAATAAACTTCTCCGACTGCACAAACATCCCACCCGACCCGCAGCAAGGGTCGAACACGCGCCCTTTATAGGGTTCCAGCATTGCCACCAGCAACTCTACAATGCTGCGCGGCGTGTAGAACTGCCCGCCCTGCTTGCCCTCAGCCAGCGCAAACTCCCCCAGAAAATACTCAAACACATGCCCCAAAACATCCGCACTGCGAGCCTTCGCATCCCCCAGCGCAATATTGCCCACCAAATCCATCAGACCGCCCAAACTCGTCGGGTCGAGATTCTGTCGTGCAAAAACCTTCGGCAACACCCCCTTCAGCGAAGGATTTTCTGCTTCGATCGCATCCATCGCCGCATCCACAAAGGTACCAATCTCAGGCTGCTTCGCCTTCGCCAGTAAAAACGACCAACGCGCCTCTGGTGGCACAAAGAAGATATTTTCCGCCTTGTATTCGTCCTTATCCTCTGGATCGGCTCCGGCATACTCGCCCTCACCCGCTTCCAGTTTGTCGAACATCTCCTCAAAGGCATCGGAGATATATTTGAGAAAAATTAGCCCCAACACCACATGCTTGTATTCAGCCGCATCAATATTTTTGCGAAGCTTATCGGCAGTCTTCCAGAGCTGTTTTTCTAACGGTTCTTCCTTGACTTCTTGGGCTTTCTTAGCTCTAGCCATAACTCTATCGATTCCTTTAGACAATGATGGGTGGGGAACTGATGCCGCACCATAGTGTATAGCGTAAGCTAGGGCCAGTCACCCATCGGTATAACTGCTTCAACTCATGATGGACGGGAACGACATTAGGACGCTGGCACAAGTTGCGAGAATAGCCTTACTCAACAGCAAATGGAGCAGAGCGGCATTATATGGAAACCATCGTGGCCGTCATTGGGGCAAACAATTGCGAGTCTCCTGTCTACGACCTAGCCCACGCAGTAGGAGAACAACTCGCGCGGCAAGGCTTTACGCTGATCTGCGGCGGACTCGGCGGCGTCATGACCGCAGCCTGTCAGGGGGCAAAAGCGGCGGGCGGGCGAACGATTGGGATTTTGCCCGGCAACGATCCTAAATCCGCAAACGCATGGGTGGACGTGGCGATCGCCACGGGCATGGGAGAAGCCCGCAATACCATCATCGTAAACACGGCAGCGGCTTTAGTTGCCATCTCCGGTGGCTATGGAACACTGTCTGAAATTGCCTTTGCATTGCGGGCAAAGAAACCCATTATTGGTTTGCAAAGTTGGACGCTCTCTCTACCAGGAGAAACGCAGCAATTGCTACCTATTGCCATAACGGCAGAGGAAGCGGTCGCTTGGGTGGCAGCTCAAATGAGCCTTTAGGAAGCCTAAGATCGCAAATTCGTCTGAAGTTCTGGGACTGACTCCTCGGGGACGGCAGCGCTTTGAGGTTCCCAATGGCTCAAAATAATAGCATTGGTCGCATTCCCGACGATGTTCAGCACGGTCTTAAATCCATCGGTCAACCGATCCACGCCTGCCACGATCGCCACGCCTTCGATGGGAAGTCCTGCTGCCGACAGCACGGTGGTCATGGTAATCAATGCGGAACCGGGAACGCCGGGAGTGCTGAAGGAAACGAGGAGAGTACTGACGGCGATCGCCAACAGCATGGAAGAGGTCAAGGGCACTTGATAGACCTGGGCGATAAATAGGGCGTTGAATCCTTGTAAAATTGCCGAGCCATCGCGTTTGAGGGCGGTACCCAAGGGCAAGGCAAAGGTGGCAATTTCGGGGCGCAGACCGTAGCTTTCTTGGACGTTTTGAAGGGCGATCGGGAGGGCGGCGTTGGAGCTGGCGGTACCGAAGGCAAGGGAGAGGGCCGGGAAAAGACTGCGAAAAAAGTGGAGGGGCTTGGCCCGCAACGCAAATAAAATGCAGGTATAAATCCCAATCATGAGGGCGGTGGTTGCGAGCAACCCCAGGACGTAAACCAGCAACCGCAGGATAATCTCTAGTCCTTGGGTCGCAATGACAGAGCTAATCAGCGCAAATACTCCAATGGGCGCGACGTATAGGACTAGAGCTAATACTTTTTCAAAAATGGCATAGCAGCTTTCAATAAAGGCCAAGAAGCTGGATGCTTTATCTCCCACAAACTGAATTGCAATGCCAATCAGGGCAGCGGAAACGATGATTTGTAAAAGATTGGCAGTGCTTAAAGCTTCTAGAGGGTTGACAGGAACTAAGCTCACCAGCCAGTCCAGCAGCGATAGCCCTTTTGCTTGGGCCAATCCTTCAGAGAGACTAAAGCCTTTCACGCCTGCCCCTGGCTTCAAAAGATAAGCCATGCTCATCCCGAGAGCGGTGGCGATCGCGCTAGTCACCACATAACTGGTCAATAGTTTGACGGCGTACCGTCCCACTTGCGCTGCGTTTTGAATGCGGGTCAGTCCCAAAATCATGGAGCAAAACACGATGGGCACTACGACAAACTGAATCAGCCGCAGAAAAACTTCGCCGATTGGGGTGAGGAGGTAGAGATCGAGCGGGGCGATCGCCGCTGGGAATGCGCCATTGAGGAGCGCCCCAAATAGAATTCCAAGGCCCAGGAATGCCAGAATGACGGTCGATAGATTCATCGCAACGAGTTGGTGAGCGATCGAGCTATGTTTGAGAAGCTCCTAATGTATCACCCTGTCGGTTTATTCGTTTGGGTAATATCTTACCGTTGTGAATTCATTAGCCTGTTGTCTGCGGAGTCGCAGTTTAATGACTGTGAAAGCATCAACCGCGCTGCCCCCAAGAGGTTTCTAGGTACCCAATAGCTCCAGCAATTGCGCCTCAGTCAGTTGCGGCGTTTTGTACTTCTCAGCTTTCTTCAGCTTCTTGCCAGGGTTCTTGCCAACCACGATGTAGCTCGTTTGGGAACTGGGATGCTCGTTGATCTGTCCCCCCGCTGCTTCAATTAAGCCATTGGCCTGCTCGAAACTCAGCGCCTCCAGCTTGCCCGTAATAACAAAAGTTTTTCCTTCCAACGGCCTGTTTGGGCGAACCTCGCGATCGGGTTCGTCGGCTGCTGCGATCGGTTGCGGTTCTGGCGGGGTTGGGGACGGGGCTGGGGGCGGGGTTGGGGGCGGACTGGCAGCGCGATCGCCCCGTTGTCCCTGCTGGCTTAAATCTTTGACCTGTTGCTCCAAAAACGCGACGACATCCTTGGCCATCTTCATCGCTTCGGTCAACTGACCTTTCTCTTTCTGGAGTGCCTCCACCTGTTGCTCCAGCGTATTGACGACGGTACTGGCTTCCTGAAGCCCTAGGGTCATCTCATCGCGCTCTTTAGTTAAGCATTCGATCTGCTGTATCAAGTCGGTCGGGACTTCTCGAGCCGTGGGGTCCGGGGTAGGTGCTTCGGCGAGTCGAGCTTGTAGGGTAACGATCGCATCTCGGGCCGCCTGCAGCTCCGCAGAGAGGCGATCGCGCTCTGTCTGAAGATCCTGAAGCTGGGGCGCAAGGGCTTTGTTTTGGGCGATCGCAGCCTCCAACGTTTCTGCTTGTTTCGCCTTCTGCTGCTCCAAGGTCCGAACCTGCTGGGTTAGCGATTCTAGGGCCGTTTGGCTCGTTCGGGCATCCTGTTGGGTGCGGGCTTCAGCTTGCGCGAGCTGCTGGACTCGGACTTGCAACTCATCCGTTTTTGCCTCGGCAGCTTGGAGCGAGGCTTCGAGTGTCGCCTTCTCCTGGGTTTGTCGAGCGAGAGAAGCCTGGGTTTGCTGGAGGGCAAGATCGAGGCGATCGCGCTCCTGGCCTGCATCGCGGAGTTGCTGTTGCAGCGCCTGATGGGTGGCTGCGGTTTGTTGCAGCTCGGCGATGACGTGCTGAGCGGCCTCCAGTTCCGCTTGCAGGTCGCCGCGCTCGCGCTCGGTATCGGTAGCAGCATCCTGCATCGCTTGCAGGTCGCGTTCGAGTTGGGCGTTGCGAGCTTCTAAATCCTGAAGCTGCTGCTGTAAAACAGTCAAAGACCGATCGCCACTTTGTTGCGTTTGCTGAAGCCGTTCCTGCGATCGAGCGAGTTGTTCGACCTGTTTCTGAAGGGTTTTGTTGTCTCGTTGGGCCGCTTGGAGCTGAGATTGGAGTTCCTTGACCTGAGGTTGGTAGGGGGCGAGTTCTGCAAGCTGACGCTGCAACTGGGCGATCGCCGTTTGGTGCTGTTCGTCCAATTGTGCCAGGGTTTGCTGGCCTTCTCGCTCTAGCGTTGCAATCCGGTCTTGCAGCGCAACCGCTTCAGATCGGGCCTGTTGGAGTTCATCCGCCATCTGCTGGCATTGTCGATCGAAATCGCCCGCAGCAGACTCTAGAACCCGCACCCGTTCTTGGGCTGCGGCAAGCGAGCGCGTTAGCTGTTCTCGCTCCTGGGGGACTTGGGCCATTTGCCGTTCTAGCTCGGCAACGGTCGAGCGCGCCAGTGCCAATTCTCGTTCGGCTTGAGACAGCACTGTCAAACGCGCCTCAAGAGTCGATCGCGCCGCTTGAGACTCGGCAATCTCTCCTTCGGCTTGCTGGCGCTGTTGGGCCAGTTGCTGCTGCAAGCCCGCAATTTCAGCTTGGGCTTGCTCCTGAAGCGCTGCGCTTTGGACCGTTTCTGCCGTCAAGCTTTGTACGCGCGCGCCGACCGACTCGACCTCCTGGAGCGCAGCCTGCAACCGCGCTTGCAGTTCGCGTTGAGCTTGGGAAGATTGCCGAACGCTTTCCTGAAGGGTCTGAAGTTCTGCTTGTTTTTGTTGGAGCTGGGTTTCTAGCCCGACCTTAGCTTGCTTCAAGGTTTCGACTTCTGACTGGAGCGCGGCGAGGTGGTCTCGGGCTTGACTTAAATCTGACTGGGACGTAGCGAGGTGGTCTCGGGCTTGACTTAAATCTGACTGGGACGTAGCGAGGTGGTCTCGGGCTTGACTTAAAGACGTTTCTGCCTGCTGCTTTTGACGATCGAGGTCGGCAACCTCCGCTTGGAGGCGAGCGACGGCGGTTTGCTGCAACTGCTCGTTTTGCCGGAGCGCCTGCTCGGCCTGCGTCAGAGTGGCAACTTCTTGTTCTAGAGCCGTCACGACTTGCTTGGCAAGGTTCAGCGCTTCGGTCAGGGTAGAAGTTTCCTGGGTGAGTTTCTGTACCTTGGTTTTCAGCGTCGCCTTTTCTGCGTCCGCTGCCACCAGCGAAGACTGTACGGCCTGGATCTGCCGCTGGTTCCGAGATCGGAGTCCGAGGATTAATACGATGGCAACGGCGATCGTCCCAGCAATAGAAGCGAGTTGATAGTCCATACCCTTGATTGCGACGCTTTAAACCGCCTGTGAAGTAGCCCTTCTAAGGCTATTCTACTGTTAGGCGCAGCCATCTTTGAATTGCATCTGGAAGAGCGCTAGGATCTGCAAAAGTTTTGCAAAAAAATTAAACTGATGCCATTGACCTTACCCACTCGCGAACTGCACCCATGAATGGATTATGGCTTGCCGATCGGCAACTTCAGCTCCGCACCGACTTACCGACGCCTCAACCCGCATCGGGAGAAGCGTTGGTGCGGGTATTGCAGGCGGGCATTTGCAACACGGATTTGGAGCTATTGCGGGGCTACTATCCTTACGCAGGGGTTTTAGGCCACGAATTTGTGGGCGTGGTCGAAACGGGACCCGCGCACTTGGCAGGTCGGCGGGTCGTGGGCGAAATCAATGCGGTATGCGGCCACTGCCGATATTGCACCAGCGGCAATTCGACCCATTGCGAAAACCGCACGGTTTTGGGCATTGTGAATCGAGCTGGCGCTTTTGCCGAGTACCTGTGCCTACCGGAGGAAAATCTGCACCTCGTCCCAGATTCCGTCTCCACAGATGCTGCAACTTTTACGGAACCGTTAGCGGCTGCCCTCGAAATTCAGCAGCAGATCTCGATTCAAACGGGCGATCGCGTCTTGGTCATCGGCGATGGTAAGTTAGGGCAGCTCGTGGCCCAAACCCTGGCACTTACCGGGTGCGATCTGTTGGCAGTGGGGAGACACCCAGAAAAACTCGCCAACCTCGAGGCCCGCGGCATCCCAACGGGCTATGCAGATACCGTCCAATCCCGCACCTTCGATATTGCAGTGGAATGTACGGGCAATCCCGAGGGCTTTGCGATCGCCCTGGGCGCGCTCCGACCTCGCGGGACCCTCGTCCTCAAAAGTACCTATGCCGGACAGCTCAGCCTGGATGCATCTGCCATAGTGGTGGACGAGATTACGTTGATCGGCTCCCGCTGCGGGCCTTTCCCGGAAGCGCTCCAGCTCCTTGCGGGTGGCAAAGTGGACGTCTCTGCTTTAATTCAGGCGCGCTACCCCCTGACCGATGGTTTGACGGCCT
Organism: Altericista sp. CCNU0014; assembly: GCF_044923475.1. Classification (NCBI taxonomy): domain Bacteria; kingdom Bacillati; phylum Cyanobacteriota; class Cyanophyceae; order Synechococcales; genus Altericista; species Altericista sp. CCNU0014. The sequence goes on along the minus strand of NZ_CP137338.1, from coordinate 5,743,798 downwards.
TCAACCTCGCCCGACAGCGAGGGGTGTTAAAAGTTTTGCTAGAGATGGATACCGAAACCTAATCCGGGCCGTTCGAACGATCGACTGCACCCTATAATCATTGCAAGAAGCATAAGGTGCGCTCCATTTGCCTCGACACTTTTGCTACGCTAAATCGGTCAGAATCGATCGGAACATCCAGGGTTTTGCCACCTATGCATCTTAAATTTTCTCAAGAACTGAAACCGTTAATCGAGCGTTCGGCAACTCAATCCGTCACCCTAGCCGAACTGTTGGCAGAAACCTCAGAGCAAAGCTTTGGCCTCGTGATGGCGCTTTTGGCGCTGCCATTTTTACTGCCCATGCCTCCTGGCGTGTCCACCATTTCCGGGAGCGGGTGTATTTTGCTGGGCCTTCAAATGATGGCGGGCTGGAAAGCCCCTTGGCTTCCCAAACGGGTTGCGGAACTGAAGCTACCTCCAGCTTTTATGCAAAAACTGCTGAAGGTGGTGCAGTCCATTACAAAGCTTCTCGAGAAATTCGTGCGCCCGCGGATGCCCTGGCTGGCTAACAATCCATCGATCTGGCGGCTCAATGGACTTTGCATTTGTTGGCTGGCATTTTTGCTGATGCTGCCCATTCCCCTCACAAATCCCATCCCGACAGTCGGCATTTTGCTGTTCGTATTTGCCATGCTGGAGGCGGACGGTCTGCTGATGTGCGTGAGCTACGGGATGACGCTAGCGATCACGGCGGCAGTGTTTGGCATAGGGTACTTGTTGTGGCGATCGCCGGAGCTATTGCAACAGTTCCAAAACGGCTCGCTTTTTTAAGCGAGCGTCTTGTGTGCCCTAACGCGATCAGCGGGTCCTTTGACGGCGATTGTAAAACCACTGCTCGTTACGATCGCGCCGATGCCGTTGCTGCCACCATCGATCGGTAACGCGCTGCACCACCTCAGCAAAGGTCAAAGAAACGTACCCTAACTGACCGAGCGCCTGCAGGCGAATCCCTTGTTGCATGGCCAACGCGAACAAATGAATCAGTTCCGCTGCTGCTGCTCCCACAATATGGGCGCCTAATACGGTTCCATCTTTCTGAACCAAAACCTTACAAAGGCCCACCGGCGATCGATCGAATCGGGCGCGATCGCATTCCTTATAGTTCTCTCGCAAAACCCGAACCTGCGGGTCGTATTGTCGCGCCTGGGCTTCCGTCAGCCCCACCCGCGCGAGCGGCGGATCGCTCGAGATGGCGTAGGGGAGTTGGTGGTATTGCATGGGCGATCGCCGCTCGAACAAGGCATTTTGGACCGCAAGTCTCGCCTCTTGCAGGGCAATGCCGGGCAACTGATACCCCCCCAAGAGCGACCCAATTGCGTAGATTCTTGGGTTTGAGGTTTGCAAAGCCGAATTAACCGCTATGCCCTGCTGCATTTGCCTCAGACCGAGCGGGGCTAACGTTGCGGGTAAGCGGCGAAACGTCTCGGTCGCAATAACGAGGGCTTCAGCCCTGTACTTGCAATCGCCTACTTCCAGCAGGAGCGCGTCGAGGGAGGGCTGTATTGCCGTCAGCGCCCCTCGGTTCGCGATTTGGATGCCGCCACCTTCTAGATAAGACTGAAGCAAGAAAGCCGTCTCTTCATCTTCCTTCGGCAAGAGCGGATGAGTCCCCGTTACGAGCAAAACCGATCGGCCCAAACGCCGCAAACTTTGGCTCAGTTCGATCGCCTGAGGACCGTCCCCCAAAACAGCAATGGATTGGGGCCAGTCGCGCGATGCGAGGCGCAATTTATCCCAAAGGACTGGCATCGTCCATACCTGCGGATGGTCGATACCCTCAATGGCAGGGCGTTCTGCTTCGGCATCCATCGCGAGCAGATAGGCGCGCGATCGCACCCGTCGCTGTCCCGCTACGATCGAATCGTCCGGCTGAAACTGCACCGCACCCTCTAGATAATCCACCCCATAGGCTTGCACTGCCGATGGAGATCGCTCGGCTGCAAGCGCGGATTGCAGCGTATCGGTCCACAACAGCCAGTCCCCAGGCGTAACGCTCCCTTGGCGATCGCCCAGACCGCGCGATCCCTCTCGCAGCAGCAATAACGGATCTGGCGTCGGGGTTGCCTCTGGCAGCCAGATCGAGCGGGCATGAGTGCGAGCGGCGGCGATCGCCGCCGCAGCAGCAGCCGGAGTGGCCCCAATAATCGCTAAATCGTAATCTACCGACATCGGCGTCAGTCTAGCAGCGTGCCATCGGGCAAGATGACGCGCTCTAAAATAGCATTGCTGAGATTCGCATCCGTCAAATCCGCCCCTGTCAAATTCGCGCCATTGAGGTTAGACCAGCTCAAATCCGCACCGCTCAGATTCGCATTCAAAAAATCGGTGCCCTGCAAGTTAGAACTGCGGAGTTTTGCCCCAGAAAGATCTGCATGGCGCAGTTTGGCACCGCTGAGGTTGACGTGGTACAAACTAGCATCCTTGAAGTTAGTCCAAATAAATTCCGAATTGTGCAAGTCGGCGAGCGTTAAGTTCACCCCAGACAGGTTGGCTTCGCTGAGATTCGTGTTGGGAAACGTCCGTTCCCCTGCCGCATACCGCGCCAAGAAGTCCGCTACGGCTTTTATTTTTCCAGCAGAAGCCATCGCAATCAAAGTACTCGGCTGAGACGCGGCAGCCGCTTCCCCTCCGGTACCTGCTGCATCCTCAGGCTGTGGCACCGCAGTCCAATAATCGATTTCTGGTGCCTCAGGGATGGAAGTTGCTAGGGCTGGATCGAGGAATGGGTCCGGTATTGCCTCTTCCCCCATTAGAGGCTCTGTCTGCAAGCTGGTGGGTTCTTCCAACGCTCTGGGGGACGGTGCTGTCTCGAATTCAACTTGGAGCGGGTCGACAAATGCGGAAGGCGTTGAAAAATCCGTCTGGGAAATCTCTTCTATATAGTGATTGAGGTCCACTTCAAGGGGATTGAAGGTCGAACGCCAAAAGGGCAGATCGGAGCTATTTCTTTGACCGTACAGCTCGACCCTCGCGATATTTGCCAGCTCTAGCTGCGCGATCCACCGCTGCAGTAGGGGTTCGAGAATGTTTCGATCGGGCACCTCTGGTCCTGAAACGCTGAGCTGGAGGCGATCGCCTCGCAACGAGCTCTCGACGACCTCGGCCTGATGCACTGCAAGTTTCGAATTGAGAACCTGATGTAGCGCAGCGGTATCGCCTTGGCGGATGCGATCGAGCAGCGCCCGATCTAATTCGGCCTCTTCAAACAGTCGCACCTCCTTCAGATCGTCTCCAAGGCTCAGACCGACAGCGGCAGCAGGTGGAAGAACGGGCGAATGGGCGGAACCCACCTGCGAATCGGGCATCGAGACCGCAGATTTTTCGAGCGGTGCAAATTCAGAGGGATTCGAGTCTGACGGATCTGGCATGAGAAATGTTCTAGCTCAAGTGAGGGAAAGGTGCCGTACAAAACGCTATCTAATTTTGTAAAATCTTACATAAGTAGGATTGACTGCCGCTTCAGTAAGGGCTAGTCAACTATCGCGCTCTTTAAATCTATTTAAGCGCTTTAACTCTGAATGTCAAAAAATGCCTCGCGCTCGCAGCAAAAGCGATTCTATCCTGAAGGAGCAAACGGACCCGCCCACCCTTCTAGCCGAGGCACGATTTTGAACTTCAAACCGTTATTGAAGGCACATTTCGATCGAGTCTGACGAAGTACTATCACTGGTTATGGCATCCGAGGGAGAAAAATAAAGATGAGTCACGAATTGCGCGTTCAGGCAGTTTCCCAGGTTACCGATCGCAAACCGCTACCGCCCAAAATCCCCCAGCGATTGGAGTCCCTATGGGCTACGGATGTTTTTACGCTCAGCAAAATGCAGGCGAGCCTGCCCAAGGACGTTTTTAAGTCCATCAAAAAAACCATTCAAACCGGTGGAAAGCTTGACGTGTCTGTCGCGGGGGTTGTTGCCTCTGCAATGAAAGACTGGGCCATTTCTAAAGGTGCGCTGTATTACGCCCACGTCTTTTACCCCATGACCAACGCGACCGCTGAAAAGCACGATGGCTTTATCTCGGTTCAAAGCGACGGGTCGGTATTGACGGAATTCTCTGGCAAAGTTTTGGTGCAAGGGGAACCAGACGGATCGTCTTTCCCCAACGGCGGTCTGCGCTCTACGTTTGAAGCGCGGGGCTACACGGCCTGGGACGTCACCAGTCCCGCCTACGTGATGGAAACGGACAATGGCGTCACGCTGTGCATCCCTACAGTGTTTATTTCTTGGACGGGAGAAGCCCTCGACAAGAAAACGCCGCTGTTACGCTCGATTGCGGCCATGAGCAAGGCGGCAACCCGCGTCCTCAAGTTGTTGGGTCACGAAGAAGTGGCTCCGGTCAACTCTAGCTGCGGCGCCGAACAAGAATACTTTTTGGTGGATGCTCACTTTGCCCACAATCGCCCCGACCTCCTGCTGACGGGTAGGACCCTTTTTGGGAAACCCGCTGCCAAAGGCCAACAGTTTGACGACCACTACTTTGGCGCGATTCCCGAACGCGTTCAAGTCTTCATGCAAGATGTAGAAGAAAAAATGTATCGTCTGGGCATTCCAGCCAAGACTCGCCACAATGAGGTGGCTCCGGGACAGTTTGAAATTGCGCCCTTCTTTGAAGCCGCCAACGTTGCCAGCGATCACCAGCAGCTCATTATGACGCTCCTCAAGATGACCGCGAAGAAACACGGCTTTGTCTGCCTGCTTCACGAAAAACCCTTTGCAGGCATTAACGGTTCTGGGAAGCACGTCAACTGGTCGGTGGGCAATGCCACCCAAGGTAATCTTCTCGATCCGGGCGACACCCCTCACTCAAACTTGCAGTTCCTACTCTTCTGCGGCGCTGTGATTCGGGGCATTCACAAATACGGGCCGCTGATGCGCGCCGTGGTCGCAACCGCCAGTAACGACCACCGTCTGGGTGCCAACGAAGCGCCACCCGCCATTATTTCGGTTTACCTGGGCACTCAGCTCGAAAAAGTGTTCGACCAAATCAAATCGGGCAAGCCGGAAAGCTCTGAACCGGGCGGACTCATGGATCTAGGCGTCGATACCCTACCCGTATTCTCGAAGGATCCGGGCGATCGCAATCGAACATCTCCCTTTGCATTTACGGGCAACCGCTTCGAGTTTCGGGCCGTCGGCTCCAATCAGTCGGTGTCCGGTCCCTTGGTGGCCATGAACACTGTTTTAGCCGACTCTTTGACCTGGATTGCCGATGAATTAGAAAGCAAGATGTCGTCCGGTGCCGATCTCAGCACGGCTTCCCATGATGTTCTCAAAGAGATCATGGAAAAGCACGACAAAGTGGTGTTTGGCGGCAATGGTTATTCAGAAGAATGGCACCGCATGGCGGTTGAAGAGCGAGGTTTAGCCAACCTGCGCACGACCGCCGATGCTTTACCCGTCCTGAAAGAAGACTACATTGAGGAACTCTTCAATCGAGTGGGGGTTCTCACGCCCGTCGAACTCGAGAGTCGATTCGACGTCTACTCCGAGCAATACATTCTGGCCATCGAGGTGGAAGCCAAGCTCGTCATCAACATGGCAAAAGTGATGATCTATCCAGCAGCGGTTCGATACCTCTCCGAACTGTCCGGTACGATTTCCAGCCTCAAAGGATTGGGCATTACGTTGGAGCAGGAAACGGCTGAAAAAGTGGCAGCCTTAGTGCAGTCGATGATGGATTCCGTAAGCAAGCTCGGTGCGGCAATGGAGAAACACGATTTCGCCACGACCGAAGAGCACATGCAGTACAGCGCCCAGACGATTCGGCCTTTGATGGACAAGGTGCGCGAATACGCCGACGCTCTGGAAGAGGAAGTGGCCGACGACCTCTGGCCCCTGCCGACCTATCAGGAAATGCTGTTTGTGAAGTAGGCTCCCGATCGATCGCTCAGTTCGATCCAGTTTAATTGGAAAGCACGGCGATCGCCCTTTACGGCGATCGCCTTTTTTAAGGCTATGCCCGAAATAAAAACTACAAAATATTCTGTAGGGACGCAAGGCCCTACGCCCCTACGACTCGGTATTCTTTGGTCTAGACATCGCCTTATTTCAAGAAAGCTGGAATTGCGCAGCAATTCTTAACGATTTCGACAAAGCAGGGATAAACCGCTGCAATGCTTGCTGGTATTGAATTTAGAGGCATGAGGTACTGTAATCTAAGCGTCAAAGTTTGCGAAGCAAGGTACCTAAATCTGCAAAAATTAGAAACCAGGGGAAAGCCCGTATAGTAAGCCACGATAATTATTACTGAACTTTGTTGGGAGAAGAACTCATGCAGGATGCAGTGACTGCTGTCATCGGGAGTTATGACATTAAGGGCCGCTACTTAGATAGAGATGCGATCGATGCCCTCAAGGCCTACTTTGGAAGCGGCACTGCCAGAATCCAGGCTGCATCTATCATCACGTCAAATGCAGCTCAAATTGTCAAAGCCGCTGGTTCGCGCCTATTCGATGAAAATCCCGAGCTGATTCGTCCCGGCGGGAATGCCTACACGACCCGTCGCTATGCAGCGTGCTTGCGGGATATGGACTACTACCTTCGCTACGCCAGCTACGCCTTGGTGGCAGGCGACATGGACGTACTCAACGAGCGAGTCCTAGAAGGACTGCGGGAAACCTATAATTCCTTGGGCGTTCCCATTGGCCCAACGGTACGGGGCATTCAAATTATGAAGGCGATCGTGCAGGAGCAGGTCGGTGCTGCGGGCATTGATGCTGTAGGCGTGGTGGCACAGCCCTTTGAATACATGTGCCGCCAGTTTAGCGAGCAAAATATCTAGAGGCTTTCGCAAGTCGGGCTAGATTTGCGAAAGCATTCATCGCACGGTTATCGAATCAAAAAACCGGGGTTTACCCGGTTTTTTGATTGTCAGGCTTTCTAGGACCAAGCCTGGAGCACAATCACGGTCACTTCTGGGGGACAGAACAATCTGCCAGGCAAATGGGTGCCCAGCCCTCGATTCACGTACAGCACGTTCTCGCCAACTCGATGCAGGCCCTGCGCCCAGTCCCAGTTTTGGACGACTTTGTCGCAGTTTTTAGTGAGAGGCTTCATCCACCGATGGAGTGACTTGTGGCTGTGTTTGCGGATCTGCTTCAGCCCCACAACCGCAGGGCCAAAGCCCGGAAGAACCACTTCTCCTCCGTGGGTGTGGCCCGATAGCTGCAGGTCAACGCGCCACTGCTGCAGCGTTTTGGCGCTGTCGGGGTTGTGGGAAAGCACGATTCGAGGGATTCGTTCGGGTACCCGAGCCAAGACGGGTTGTGGGTTGAAGCGCGGCGACCAGTAGTCCCGCAGACCCACGAGGGCCAAATCCTCACCAAAAGGATAGACAATTTCATCCCATAGAACTCGAATCCCTACTTCGGTCATGGCGTGGGTCACGACGCGCCGAGAGGTCGGTTGGCAAAGATCGTGGTTGCCCAGAATGGCATAGGTCCCCAAGTTGCTCTTTAAGGATTTAAGGTGCTGGGCCAATCCATAAATGGGATGGGGTTCTTCCGTCACGTAGTCGCCCGTCAAGAGCACGGCATCGGGATGGGCTGCATTGGCGGCGGCGATCGCCTCCTCTAGGAGCTGCACTGAGAGACGCACGCCATCAAAGTGGAAATCGGAAAGCTGTACTAGCGTCAGTCCGTCCAAACGAGCGGGTAAATCTCGAATGGGAATTTTGATGCGTTCGACGCTCAGCATGCCAGCAAGTCGGTCCATGGGCTTTTATTCTCCTGCTCGATCGAGCCACGGCAGCGTATTTCTAAAACCTGCAAAAGCTCTATTGAACTGGAAAAAGGTTATGGCAACGTGAAGCGAAGTTTACAGACACCCATTGTTTTGCAGGTTGTCGAGATCGAGGCGAAATGGATGAATGCGAACAATAGCTAACAATACTTGGATACGTCTTCTTTGCAGTCGTCTGCCAGGTAGGACAGCGCTCTAAACCTCAGATAGACGAGCTGCTCGTAGAGGGGATTGAGCTTGCATAGGGGCGGAATGTGAACCACCTTGCGCCCGAATAACTTCACGTCTCGCTCGAAGGGGCATTGGGGCGGAATGAGCTTGCAGAGAAACCGAGCAACGCGAGGGTCGTGCATCTCTAATTCGTCGAGCCAATGACGGACGGGCAGCAGCACGTCCATACCCTGTTGGGGGTAGGCGATCGCTTCGGAGCCAGGGGCCGCCGTTTCTGCTGCGGTCTTTTTACCATCCAAGGTCTGCCGCAGGGATTCTAACGCGCTCACCTGAAGGTCGAGCGCCTGACAAAATGCCTCCAGCAGTCGATCCTCTGCCGTAGAGTAAAGGCCGTCTGCGAGGGCAACCATCACAGCGGTACGCAGAAAATTTTCGCCCACGGAGGCCTCGGGGCCGAGCTGTCGGGCGAGGTCTTCCGGGGCGATTGGTTCGTAAATCTCTGTACCGAGTTCTGGCGCAAGCTCGGTCGCGACGAGCTGGTCGATCAGCGCTTTTTCGGTATCGCTAAACTGGCCATCGGCCCAAGCGACGGTTACTAACCCCCGCAGCCAAGCTACAATTTGCTCGGCAGAATATTGGGCGGGCAGTGCGGTATTCATAGCATCCTCCTCACTGTGTTAAGCGCATTAACTTATTTTTCTAAGCGAACGACATACCACTGTAAATAGCGATCCGAATCCAAATCAAACTCGCAGCCCGTTTGCATCAGGTGCTGCGCTTGAGCGTCAAGGGTCGGGAATTTTTGGAGATCGGGGGGGAGATCCTGCTGCCGCGTCGCCAAGACGCCCTTCAATTTTTCGAAGAGTTCGGCAGCGCTCAAAAACTGCTCTGGCTGACTGGTTTCCAGGACGACAAAGTGATCTTCCGGCAAATACATGAGGGCATCAGGCATTCTCTTTATCTCCCAAGTTATTGCAACAGAATTGGGGGGATTTAGGCGATCGCCACTCGTTTGCGCAGAGACGTCACCCGCCGCTTGGCAATGCCATTTTTAGGTTCGTGCTTGAGAACCTGTTCGTAAGCATCGAGCGCTGGGGCGACTAAGTTTTTGCGCTCGTAGGCATGACCCAGGTTATTGAGGGCGGTCACGTAGTCGGCCTTGAGCTTTAAAGCTTCTTTGTAGTTCCGAATGGCGACATCGAATTGTTCCTGCATGAAGTAGGCATAGCCCATCGCGTTATAGATGGGTGCGAGGTTGGATTCGCCTTCCGACTCTGCGGCTTTGAGCGCCTGCTGAAACTGCTGAACGGCCTGGATTGCTAGATTTTTGCTGAGGTAGAGACTGCCTAGCTCGAAGTGCTCTTGGGTAGTTCCTTTGCCCTGACCGAGCTGATTTTGCAGGCGACTGAGGGACAGTTCCGCCTTACGGGTTTTAAACACCTGCCGCAAGACAAACCAGCCTGCTGCCCCCAGCAGCACCAGCAGCACACTGAGATATACAACGACTAAAGAGTTGTCCATAACTGCGATTGCTTACTGTAATGACGATGGAGTCCTGTCTCAGCCTATCAAATTTAGGGGCTCGCGCTAGGGCAATGCCCAAGTTTGACGCTGGGCGTCGAGCCAACCTTCCCGCTGCCATTGCCGCAGGGTATTATTTAACCGATCGCGTAAGGGCTCGTACTGCATGCCTTTGGGAAAAGCGATCGCCAGGGGCTGGACGGTCAGTTGGGTCGAAAAAAATTGGTACCGTGGATTTTGACGAGCCAGACCGAACAATACAATGCGATCGCCCACCATCGCTCGCACCCGGTCGGCCTCTAGCAGCTGTTGTCCGGCGGCGTAGGACCGCACCCCCGTCAGTCGGGCTTTGGGCAGTGCGGACTTGAGATAGGGGAGGGTGACGGACGGTTCGAGGACGGCGACGGTCTGGCGGTAGAGTGCCTGAAGGCTGTTCCACCTTGGGCTTTGGGTCAGAATACCCGTGCCGTTGCGATAGTAAGGGTCGCTAAAGTTGACCGCGCGCGTGCGGTTTTGCGTGAGGGTGATATTGGCGATCGCCAGGTCTACCGTCCCCGATGCGACTGCCGTCAACCGTTCCGCATTGGAAACGGGCTGCAGCACGACTGCCTGCTCCGAACCCAACCAATCCTGGGCCAGCCGTTTGGCGATCGCAATTTCAAAGCCTTGCAGGGTACCATCGCGATCGCGGTAGCCCAAGGGATACAGATTGTCCTTCACGGCCACGACCAAGCGTCCCCGCTGGAGAATCGCGTCGAGGGGGGCAGCGATCGCAATAGAAGGTGCTGCGAGCATCGCGCAGCCGCAACTCAAGGTAGCGCCTGCCACAGCGGCGATCGCTAGTTCTTTTAGAGCGGTGACGCACCAAGAACCCGCTTCCCTCACAGCGTCTGCCCTCCGGCCCATCCTAGAGGCCATCGGATTCTAGCAGCGCTAAGAAATCTGCCCAGCTTAAGTTCTGCTGAATAAAATGGGGCTGCGCCGGATTGTAGGGACTCAGCAGCCGATCGATCGAATGGATTTTCGCACCTTCCGGTAAAACGGGCACGTCCGGGTCGAAGGCAGTCGGACGCATGAGAGAACTCGAAAAACCTTTGAAAATGCTAATTTCGTCGGGTTCGCCTTCGACTTCAGCCTTGACCAGCAGCACCTCTTTGGGATGGGCCAGGGTATACTGTTCCAGTCTTTTACCGATCGGTTGCGTCATGGCGTAGCGCGGTGAAAGAGTAAAATTCGCTAAAATCCAGTGGCAGAACGGCCTTGCTTGGTCAGCTTAAAAATCAGGAAGTACCCGAGGTACAAGCCATAAAAGACCAATGCCATGATGGCCAAAAAGCCCAACTTCTCGGCCCGAGTCCCCGCGTGGAACATGGACTTGAACAAGAGGGCTGGCTCCAGCCAAACCTGGCATTGCGGCGCGCTGGAGGCTGCCTTAGAGCCAGCGCATTGGAGGTAGGGCACCTGAAGTACGGCAGCGATCGCGCAGTACAACGTCATGGCCCACCGCCAAGCGTTGAACATCAGCTTCAGCAAGCCGCGCCGATCTTCAATTTCTTCGTTGAGGTCAACCCAAAGCCAGAGGCTGACGGGAATCAATAACAGCGCTGCAAAGCCAGCGATGAAGCTGAGGGGGCTTTGACCGATCGCCAAGTAGACGGAGATGGCTAGCAAGCTTGCAACGCGCCAGTAAATCACGAGCAGGTGCGTAATGGGCTTGGCTTTTTTATAGATAGCCCACGCCATTAGGCCCAAGGGACAGAGGACGCCAAACAAAACAGCCAGACGATAATCTGTCCAAACAATCGATCGCAACAGGTCAACGGACATTCAGACAAAAGAGCGCTACAGCCAAAATTCTACTCTTGATAGAGGGGCTTTGTCTGTTTTCGAGCAGAACCGTTCGCCACGGGCCGCTTTTGTCGCGCTCGTTCGGGTCAATAGTGGCAACTCAGATAGCGGCAGTGCTAGGTTGGAACCCAGATACTGCAAAGGCCGACCTGGGGAGCCGGACAGCTCGCGGATGCAATTGTACCGCGAAGATTCCTTTGCTAAAGTTGGCTTGAATTTGCCTTAAGAGGTTGATGAGAAGGTCATGGAGCTAACCTACAAAATTTGGGGTGGGGCCGGGGTGCTGGTTTTGGCGATCGCCTGGCAGCCCGCAGTCTCTGCCAAGAGCGTGGCTGAAATCGGCCAAATTGCCAAAAGCGTCACGGTCTTAATTCAGGGTTCGGACACGGGTTCGGGCGTTTTAATTCGTCAGGATGGCTCCACCTATACTATTTTGACGGCGCGCCACGTCATCGATGCGCCTGGCAGCTACGAAGCGGTCACGGTCACGGGTAAACGCTATCCCCTTCACGCCCAGACCGTTCAAAAACTGCCGGGACTGGATTTAGCGCTGCTCAAATTTAACAGCCCCGAAAAGTACGACATTGCAGCCTTAGGTAATTCCAGCACCCTTCAAGAAGGCTTGCCCGTCTACGTCACCGGATTTCCAGGTCAAGGTTCTACGATTAATGCTCTCACCTATAACTTTACGGAGGGTCAACTCACGGCCCTCTCCAGCAAACCGCAAACGGGCGGCTACTCTCTGGTCTATACCAACAAAACCTTGCCGGGGATGAGCGGCGGGCCGGTGTTCGATCGAGAGGCTCGATTGGTGGGCATCCACGGCGCGGCGGACGGTCAAACCCAAACCCTAGAAAAGCTAAACGCTAGGGTTTTTATGAAGACGGGGTTCAATCTGGGCATCCCCATCAATTCCTTTTTAGCGGCGGTTGGCTCTAAGGCTCCCCCAGGACAAACCGTTGCCTTCGCAACGCCCCAAGGGCCAGAGAACAGCGGCAGATCGCCTCTGAATCTCCAAAGCTCCCCGAACAAGAGTCCTTCTCCTTCTATTTCTGCGGGTGCCCCGCTGGCGATCGCCACCGTCGATGCGCCCAATCCAGGCAGCAGCGACGCCTTTCTGGATGCCATGAACCAATACCTTCAGGGCGATTTACCCTCAGCACTCAGGTCCTCTACGCGAGCGTTGCAGCTCAACCCTAGATTTGCGGCAGCTTATTCGCTGCGCGGCAGCGTTCGCTATCTGACGCAAGACTACAGCGGAGCGGTTGCCGACTTCAGTCAGGCAATACAGTTGGATGCGCGGTTAGGCTCTGCGTATTTAGGTCGCGGGCTATCGCAATCTGCACTCGGCAATCCAGAGGGGGCGATCGCCGACTACACCCAAGCCATTCAGCTCAGCCCCGACTCGCTTTCTTACTACAATCGCGGCGTGGTCCAGCTCAACCAGGGCAATCGTCAAGCGGCCTTGGCGGACTTGCAGAAATCTGCCGACATTGCCCTCAGCAATAACAATCAACCGGATTACGACCAAGCCATGGAAGCTCTAAAAATTGCAGGCCGAAACTGTCAGCAGTCTATCAATAAAATCTGCGATCGTTAAAATTTTCCCATCATTCTCGATCGGCCCGCGAGATTAAAGCTGTTCTGCTGCGCGACGTTCGCTCCTTCTTTAATGCTCCCAGCAGTCGTGCTATAAGTGTCTTACCTTTAGCAATCCGTCCCATTAAATCTGCCCCATTAAATCTGTCCCATTCATCTATCATTCTCAACCTCAATCATCTCAACCTTAATCATAATGAAACGCTCCATCTCTAACACTGTCGGACTTGTCATTGCCCTATCGGGATTCGCATGCAGTTCAGCTCTAGATATTCGCATGCAGGTTAGCGCGCAAGGCATTGGCGCGCTGGGCACCGAACAGATTAAGCCCCGCGAAAAACGCCGCATTGCCGTTCTAGATTTTGATTTTTCTAGCATCAGCGATATGAGTTATCTTTCGGGGTTTGGGGGGGATGGAGCATCTAAGGGGATTAGCAATCTTTTAACGAATCAGTTGGTTAAAGAAGGAAGCTACATCCTGATCGAACGCAGCAGGATCGATGCCGTTCTCGCCGAGCAAAACCTGGGTGCATCAGGCCGGATCGAACCCACTACGGCAGCCCAAATCGGCAGAATTTTGGGGGTAGATGCGGTTCTCATCGGCGCGGTCACGAAGTTCGACATGGAGGATAAATCGAAAGGGTTTTCCTTTGGTGGCATTTTTGGTGGCTCGCGCAAGCAAATCGCAACAGTACAAATTGCAGCGCGTTTGATCAATACTGCAACTGGAGAGATTTTGACAGTTGCCGAAGGAACGGGCCAGTCCGAACAGAAAGACGCTACGGGCGGTGTTGGATTGTTTGGCACGACTTCTAGCTCTGACAGCCGGGGCCGAGTGTTGGGGGAAGCGGCAGAGAAAGCGGTGGCGGCGGTCAGCACTCAGCTCGTCGCAGCAGCCCCCAAACTATCCTCTCTACCCACGCTCGCACCTAGAATTGATGCCTTGGTTGCCGATGTTACGGGCAATCAGGTCGTCATTAATAAGGGCGGGCGCGATGGGTTCCGCCCTGGCATGGTGCTCTCGGTCGAGCGCGTCATTAAATCGGTAAAGGATCCCTCTACGGGCAAGGTATTGCGCGTGGTTTCCCAGCCCATCGGTCGGGTGCAGTTGGTGGAGGTGGATGCGACTTCCTCCGTAGGCAAGGTGATTGCAGGCAAGGGCGGTGGCTTTAGGGTGGGCGATCGCGCTAAAGCTGTCGAGTAAAGCGCCCATCAAAGCCCTCCAGAAATGGGGGGCTTTTAATTTAGAATCCTTCAAGATTTGAGAATAGGAAATCTTCAGATCGAGTTAACAATTCAGAAAACAAGTATTATCTAAAAGTTAATCTTAATAAACGCTCAACCTTATTTAGAATGCTAATATTTCGCAGTAAATCCCCTTGGCGTTTGCTGCTACAGCTCTATCTTTCTCTGAAGCTGGGATTTGTTACAGCCTGTTTTCCCAAAAGCACCCTAGCCCAAACACCCGCTCCAGAACCGCCGCGGATCGACCCCTCTATCCCCAATCCGATTCTGCCAAGACCGCCAGAAAAACCCATTCCCATTCCTCAACCCATTCCCCAGCCACCACTAGACCTCCCTCCTGCCCCCACGCCCGCCCCAGAGGAGAGAGAAGGGCTTCCGAGCAGCATCACTGTCGCGCGCTTCGAGTTTGACGGGAATACAGCGTTTAGCAATTCAGAATTAGTTGCAGTAACAGAGCCATTTACCAATCGCCCCCTTACATTTGCGGAACTACTGCAAGCCGAAGCGGCAGTTACAAAAAAATATACGGAAGCTGGATATATCAATTCCGGGGCTGTCATTGCAGCAGGTCAAACGCTGTCGCCAGCAGGTGCGGTGGTCAAGATTCAGGTGATTGAAGGGGGAATTGAAGAAATCCGCGTATCCGGCACAAAGCGCTTGCGTCCGAATTACGTGCGCAACCGCCTAAAGTTGGCAACGACCCGGCCCCTCAATCAAAACAGACTGCTCGAAGCGCTCCAGCTCTTGCAGCTAGACCCGCTCATTAAGACCATCTCTGCGGATCTATCGGCAGGGTCTCGGCCTGAGACGGGGATTTTGGCGGTCAAGGTGCAGGAGGCCAAGTCTTTTAAGGCAGAATTTTTTGCCGACAATAACAGAGCGCCCAGCGTGGGTAGTTTCCGACGGGGGATCCGCATTAATGAGGGGAACGTGCTGGGCTTTGGCGATGGATTTGGGTTGGAATACGCCAATACGACGGGCAGCAATGCCTTAAATCTGAGCTACAGGATACCCGTCAATGCCAAAAATGGAGCGGTGACGCTGTCGGGAGGGGTGAGCTTTACTGAGGTGATTGAAGAGCCTTTTAATAGCCTGGATATTTCTGGAGATTCCTATTCTGTCGAGGTCAGCTTTCGGCAGCCGATTATCCAAACGCCGAGACAAGAGTTTGCCTTGGGGATAACGGCCTCTCGGCAAGACAGCGGGAACAAGTTTCTTGGGACAACTGAGTTTTTTGGGCCTGATTTTAAGCTATCGCCGGGGTCTGACGATAATGGCAGAACGCGGATCTCTGCTCTCCGCTTTTTCCAGGATTGGACGCGGCGAGGATCGAGAGATGTATTTGCGCTGCGCTCTCAATTTAATGCTGGCTTTGGGGTGTTGGATGCCACGATTAACGATACCCCTCCAGACGGTCGTTTTTTTGATTGGCGGGGGCAAGCGCAGTACGTGAGGCTATTAGCCCCAGACACTTTGTTTGTGTTTCGTTCCGATCTGCAACTATCGCCCGGTGCTTTGGTGCCTGTGGAGCAGTTTGCGTTGGGCGGGCAGCAGAGCGTGCGCGGGTATCGGCAAGATGCGCTGCTGACGGATAATGGCGTCTCGGCTTCGGCGGAGGTGCGCTTCCCGATTCTGCGGGTGAAGAGCATTAAGGGGCTGTTGCAAATCGTCCCCTTTCTCGATTTTGGATTGGGTTGGAATAGCGGAGGCACTCCTGACCCCAGCCCGAATACGTTGGTGGGGGCGGGCGTGGGGTTACAGTGGCAGATGGGAGACAGCTTAAACGCTCGTTTTGACTGGGGCATTCCGTTGGTCGATATTCGATCGAACAAAACATCGCTCCAAGAGCAGGGACTTTATTTTTCGATTAATTACAGCCCTTTTTGAGAGATTTGCCTTAAAGTAAGCGATCAAATCGCTTTTCATCGAATATCTTACTCTAGCTCGTTGAGCGAAGTCGAAACGAGCGGCCTGATAGCGGGATGATGAACCTGGCTTCGCTGCTGCTGGCTTCGGCTCCGCTCAGCCAGCAGGATATTGGTTTCAGCCAGCAGGATATTGGTTTGCTCTATAGTACGGGGCAACCCGCTGGAGCTGACTGAAGACGTTGAGGGCCAGTGACGGCAGAATTATAAGCTACCAGAACTACTTCGCCTTTGTCGTTATAAACCCATCCTCGAGCAGGCTGTATTTGCGAGGACGATGGCGGCTGAGAGCTGGCCTGTTTTGAGTCCGATTTAGACTCGGGCTTTTCTGCACTCAAGTTGGCTGGCTCTACTAAGCCGACCTGGGTTGATTGGCCGTTGAGGTCTTGGCTGAGGCTGGGCGGCAGTCCACCGCGACCGCTACGGGTAAATTCGCTGCTGGATGCACGTTTGCAAGGGTTCTGGGCAACGAGGGTACTGGGATCGACAACTGTTGCGGGTAGTTCGATTAGCCCCTGATTTGGGTCGGTGGTTGTATTAATTTGTACTTGTCCTGATTGCCCAAATTGAGAGCTTGCATCAATGTCATTCGTCTGATTGCCTAAAGTTGCCTTGCGCGGCCTAATCCCAAAGATCCCCTGAGCATTAATCGTAATATTTCCACCAGTACCCCCAATTGCTTTTGCTGTGATATCGCTGCCATTAGATCCTACTGGGGGAACTGCTAACAATAAAGCCGTATTTATAATAATGTTGCCACCATTTGCACTATTAGTTGCATTTGCAGAAATCTTACTATTGTTACGGAGAGTAATATCGTTTGCATCGTGAAAAGTAATACGACCTTCACCGCCAGTCGTTGTAGCACTGATAATTCCCTGGTTTTCTAGTAAAACCGAACGGGCAAAGATATCAATATTCCCTGCGGTTCCTTGTCCATTACTTATAGCTCTGACTTCGGCACTGCCTCCAACTTTCAAGAAGCCTTTAGCGACGACAGTAATATTCCCAGCGTCTCCAGATCCTCCATTCGTAGACGCACTAATGAATGTATCTTTACCACTAATATTTGCTTGAGTACTTTCAATAAATATACTGCCTGCTTTTGCTGCTGAGAGGTTGACTGAATTCTGAAACAATACAGAAGATGTCTGAATATTTGCATAATCTCCCATAAAAAATTGTTCAGCATCAATTATTATATCGCCACCCACACCTCCTTGTCCACTACTGGATGTAGATAATAGACTTGAACGAATTATATTTCCAGTAATCTCAAAAGAATCAGATGCTTTTATCTTAATTGAACCTCCTGAATCTTTACCAGAAAATGACAAGGAAAACAGCCTTGAACCATCAGAAATTTTTACATTTTTACCTTGCACATAAAGGCTACCACCGACCACTCTTCCTGTTCTCGTGCCAGACACATTAATTGTAGATGCTCTAAGAATACTAATATCTCCGAAGTTTTGAGGTAAAATTTTTTGATAGTTAAATGTTAGATTTTCATCGATCAGATCGACTTGACCTTCAGTAACACTGCCTACATCAATATGTCCGCTATTTGCAGTGAGAAAACCGCCATTTAAAAGGATATTTTCCCCTAGGAGAGCTAAGCTTTTCCCAGGCAAAACTTGAAGACCAATTTTGCCAACCGTTGCGTTGGAGTTATTTTCAATGACTCCACCAGTATTTCTAAACCTCAAACCGAGAGGGATATTGATACTAAGTTGAGGTACAAGAGTATCTATTGCACTGTATTCAGTATTATTTTCAAATACAAAACTGCTCGCCGTCGTCGCTAGAAACGATCCTTTGAGGTCTAAAGATGAATTAGGACCAAAAATGATGCCGCTTGGATTGAGTAGAAACAGATCGGCATCCCCGCCACTGACACCTAGTTTTCCCAAAATATTGGACTTATTTCCACCTGTAACTCTAGCTATAATACGATCAATGTTAGATAAAACATTGAAATAGACAGTTTGATTATTGTTTACGTTAAATTCAGCAAAACTATGAAACAGGTTCGATCCTTGGGTTGCACCATCTACAACTCTAAGAACGTTACTACTCGTTGGATCGGGTATTACACGAGAGCTGTCTTTTCCAAGAGTGTTATCTTCTTTTATTTGCGCCCAAGCAAAGTGATTTGGCACAAAAGATACCACAACCATTGCAGCAGAAAATAACAACTTTAACTTCCAAGACTTGAAATTATGGTTTTGAGTCACATTAGAATACCCTGTATAATGTCAAGCTTAAGTATTTAGCTCGATCAAAGATTTTGACCTAATGAAATCAAAAAACTATCTTTCGATCTGAGCTTTTCTCGAAAATAAATTATGCAAACAAGGAATATCAAGCTTCAGGCTTGATACTCCTTGTTTGCCAACTAACCTTGGAAAATTCAAATCGAAAGTGTCATCCTGGCGCCCAAATTTGAGGATAACAGGGATCGCCAGGGTCTGGGATTGGTGTGTCTCGACATGTAAAATCCGCAATCGAATCTCTTGTAGGAGAAGGAGGTTTTTGTTTAATTTCAATTGTTATATGTGGAATGTACTTCTGTAGGCCATTTCTTACAAAAAAGTCAAGTGTAAGCTTACAAAATTCGTCCTTTTGCTCTTGAGTTAATTGAAGCAATTCTTGTTCGACTTGTTCGCAACCCATGTCTCAACTCCTAGGATGATTAAGAACTGTACTCTACGGACGGCTAGCTTGTTTGACTCGAAAAACTATATTTAACGCTTTGCAGTTTTAACCTATAACTTATAAATTTATATGCCATGGATTGCTACATAATGTTAAGATATTTTTCGAATCTTAATTTGGCAACTAATTGCCTATAAGTAAGTTACACTAATTTTTCTGCTCTGAAAAGGTTTAAAAGTATAATTTATTCTGAATTTCTAGAGTAAAGGGTAGTCGCACTGAATAGTTAGTCTGCGATCGGGAGTCTAAACAGATTATTCAGCAAGGCTTTGAGGCCTCTTGAACAAGAAACTTCAAAGCTCCACGTACCCATGCTTAACGGGTTTATCAAGGTTTAATGGAACAGTGCCTTAAGGTAGTCTTGTATCCTCATGTAGATATAATGCCTTTAGATCATTATGTTTGCAATGGGAGAAAGTCAAGTGTCGGCAAATCATGCAAAACCTGATACTCGAGCTAACTCATGGAGCGTTTGAGTTAACTTAACAAAATACGGCTTCAAGGCTCATAGAAGCACGAAATCAACTTGTTCGCTTGAGTATTTTCTAGAGAATGATTGTTCACCCTTTTAGCTTTCATCATTTGACTAGTTCCGTGTGGAAAGAGCGATCGCAAGGCACTACATTTCTCAATTAAAATATAGTGCCTTGGTTACAATCGTTTACATGAAAGCGGCACAAACCTTTCTCGCCACCGCATCCCCCACTTCTTTCCCGCCTGTGGCATCGAATCTCCAGTGAACCCCTAGATAGATTCGACTGTCTCCGTTGTCTGCGATCGCCTTTTGGAGCGAGAAATACTCTTCTCGCCTAGGGCGAACCGTACCCGAATTATCCGTTGTCTTGCCATTCAACTCATCGGAGACAAACGTCACGAAGATTTCGTGGGTTGCTTTACCCAAAAGAGCCGCAGCCGTTTCAAAACAAGCAGAGCCAAAAGTAGAGTGCCCTGACGGATACGCCGGGAAATTAGGCGTAAAGTTTGACGTAGGCGGCTTTAACGGATTGCTTTGAGGCGCACCCAACGGAAGCCAGAACGGATTGCTCGCCTCCGAACGGATTGTATTTCCATCGCCGCCTCCCGACGGTCCCCAACCCTTATCGGCCTCGCGGACCCCTACCACAGGTCGCCACACATCGTACTCGTACTTCCAGTGCCAAGCGGCAATCCCTGCATCTGCCATTGCCACATTGATGGCGGTCAGAACCTTAATCTGCTGCGGGTGGCCAACCGTCGCTAACTCCGGAATAGCCCGCACGACCTGGTTATAGAGGCGGGGAGGCGTCCCTAATTTATTGGCGCCATCGTATCCCCAAAAAATGCCCACAACGGCCTTTTCTCGAAAAGCAGGATCGCGCCGCGAGATATCGTCTCGCCCGCAAACAGCCACCTCGTCGAACGCATCAGCATAGGCTTGGCTATTTAACGGAGGCGGGTTCCCTAAAGGAGCATCGTTGACAACAGAATTGAGCACAAAGGGCGTCACCTGTCCCCAGCTTCGGCCTAAGGCGCTTTGTCCGGGGTTGACCGGATCGGGGCGGTGTTTGCCTGGCGCATTGCTGTAAAGCTTGTCTAGCTGCGGCAAATCCGAATTGTCGTTTTTGCGCGCATCCAGCCAGGCATCGGCGATCGCCCTGCCGTACACGATCGCAATGGGATTGTTGCCGACATCGATCTTGAGGAGATCGCCATTGAACTTTCGAGCGCCTGAAGTCACGACTTCGGTAATAAAATCTCTGAAATCGGGGTAAAGCTGCTCCGCAGCCAACAGCCCGGCACCGAGCAAGGCAACCGTCCCCGTCCCATCATCGCTGCCAAGACCTGAAGGTTTATTCGGAAGCGTTCCAAGGCGAGGCGTTAAAGCTCCGGTCACTTTTGCATAGGCATCGTAAGCTGCGAGGTGAATAATGGCTAAAGCCCGCGAGGTTTTTGTGGGGCCAGCATTGTTTGGTGCGTGACCATCGCTAAAATCTCGGGCAACTAGTTCCAAGGCTAAATCGTTCAGGCTAAGGATACTCATAGGACATATTCCAACTTTTAAGACATTTCTAAACGGTATTTATGACCAAAACTGAGCCTACTTAAATGCTAAGTTCACTCAGAATATTGATCGAATTTCTGAAGTCTGCAATAGGGAAAAATCAGGTTATCTATCATAAACTTCAAAAGCAACTCATTTGGAAAATTTGGAGGACTTCTTGATTTCAAGGCTTGACAATCGAGTCTTGACTGTCTCGAAATCGATCTAAACTTGTGATAAATATTCATACAAAGAGCTACCAAATTAATGAAAGTTATATTAGGTCAAAAAAAATAATTACTGCGTTCCAACTTTCCAAAACTTGATGGTTGCGTCGGCACTGCCACTCGCGATCGATCGCCCTTTAGGATGAAAGACGACTGACCACACGCTTTTGTCATGTCCTGTCAAAGTGTTTAGAAT
The DNA here is from genome assembly GCF_044923475.1 of Altericista sp. CCNU0014. Classification (NCBI taxonomy): domain Bacteria; kingdom Bacillati; phylum Cyanobacteriota; class Cyanophyceae; order Synechococcales; genus Altericista; species Altericista sp. CCNU0014. The sequence goes on along the minus strand of NZ_CP137338.1, from coordinate 5,722,548 downwards.
CTGCCCGCTAGGTAAGCTCCATACTTTGACCGTCTTGTCATAGCTGCTGCTTGCGAGCGTCTGTCCGTCTGGGCTAAACGCCACCGACCAGACCGCTCCGGCATGTCCCATCAATGTTTGTCGCCAAAGGTGCGTTTTCCAATCCCAAAGCGCGATCGTCCCGTCCGCACTGCCGGTGGCAAAGGTCTGCCCGTCAGGGCTAAAAGCGATCGCCCGGACCGCCTTGGAATGGGCCTCCAAGGTTGCCAACAGCGCGCCATCGCCGATGCGCCAGATTTTGAGAGTGCCGCTTTCATCCCCGGCGATCGCCATGTCTCCATTCGGGCTAAAGGCTACCGTTCTAACGAGATCCCCAGCTCGAAATTTACGAAACTCCCTGCCCGTCTTTACATCCCAAATTCGGACTGTTCGATCGGCACTTCCGCTCAGCAAACAGGAACCTTTGTGGTTTAGGGCGATCGCCTGCACGTCATCCGTGTGCCCCTCAAGCGCGCCCAGGAGGTGTCCCGTCCCTAACTGCCAGAGCTTAATGCGGTTGTCCCAACTACCGCTGGCCAGAACTTTGCTATCGGGAGAAATAGCGAGGGCGACCACTGCATCGCCGTGACCTTCTAGGGTTTGCAACAAAGCGCCATTAGAGGGCGACCAAAGTTTAATTTGCTTGTTATAGCTACCGCTGGCTAAGTAGCGTCCATCGGGACTAAAGGCGATCGCATAGACCCAGGCCGAATGACCGCGAAGGGTGCGCGATGGGGTTGAGCTGGAAGAAATATGCGTCGCCAAACTATGCCTTTGAGCTTGAGAAAAGACGTTGGCGCAACCCATGCCACCCAAAAAGACTGTCATAGCGGTTAAGGCCGTAAACGTTAAAAATTTCCGAGACATTTGCAGTACCCTCATAGCTGGAGATTCCATGTTCGATGGGGAAGAACAATGTCTCAAAGGACTAAGCTGCAATCTTTTCTCGAACTTGCGGTTCCGATATTTTTGGTTTAGAGTTTTGCTGTTTTTTGCGCCGTTCGATCCAGCGACGACATAGATAGAGAATGTTAATAGAAATAATAACGATTAACCCCAGCGGCGTCAGCGCGCTCCAGTGATCGGCCATCTTGTCCCACACGTGCCAAGTCAATAAAAACATGGCTAAATAAGTGAGATTGTGGAGCCGCTTCCAGTTCTTTTTAAGTCTTTTGACGCTCCAATCATTGGAGGTGATGGTCAATAGCGCCAAAATAATAAAGGTTGTTACGCCTTGGATATAAACCCAAAAAGTTGAAGGATCGAAAAAGTCGAAATCTCTCTTGACCACCAATAGGTATCCATGCCCCAAAGTCAAGCAGAATGACAGAATGCCGATCGCGCGTCGATTTTTGAGCAACCATTTTGGCATTGCAGACTGCTTCGTTTGCGGAAAGACAATTCTTAAATTGGTGGGCAGCAGGGTGGCGATATAGCCCCCCAAGGCGAGAAACCCCAGACTATTAGACAGCGGAAACGGATCGAAAAGCATATTCAACCCTCCAGATTTTCTAGGAAATATTGGATAGCACTAATGAATTGATGAATAAAAATATTAGAGATGAGTTAAAAAGTTGCTCAGACATTGCACTCGGCGCTCTAGTCCCCTACTCCGGCGGCTGATGCAGGAATGAAGAATGCGCTTCAAATAGGCTTGAAGGTTTTATAAAAAGTTAAATCAATTTTATTTACTGCTTCAGCCCTATCAGGTCGAAAATACCATCCACCCGATCCCAGGTGAGTCCTTCTTCTCGACTTACTTTTTCAATACTGGAATACTGAACGTTTTGAAAAATATAGGCTTCGTAGCGTTGGGTGTATCGACGCCGCCAATTCACAAAATCTAACTGCTCGCAGTTTTCCACCTTCATCTCAGGTAAATTTAGAAGTCGATCTAAGTGCAAATCCATTGTTTAATACCCCCTGGGAGTTAGATCGATTGCGCTATTTGAACCATTTTCAATGACAGCGTAGAAAGACCGAAAACTTTAATTAAAATTGCTTGTATAATTTTGTCTATGCAGACATACTGATTGGAAACGAACAGAGCCGCAATACGAAAAAATCAGGTTCTTACTGTATCCTCAATAACACTGGCAACTTAAGCTGTACGCACTCAAGATGAGATCCTCTCTGCGCCGCCGAAAAAATCGGATAAAATCAGGTAACAAAAACGATTGACTCGATCGGATGACCGTCAGTTTAGACTCGATCTTGAATACAGATAGATAACTCGATCTGTTAGGGACCAAAATTGAGCCTTTAAAAAGAATTAATCAGGAGGCCAAAGGCCGTGGGACAGTACTCCAGAATTCAGCGTTTTGCCCAAAGACAATTCAGGGGGCGATCGCCCGTCCTAGCTGCCCTTCTCTGCGGCTTAAGCCCGATCGTTCCGCTCCTGACCGCCCCGGTTTCGGCCTCCACGCCAGCGCCCCCGGTTCAGTCGGCCTCTAGCCCAATCGAGTCGGCCAAGGAACTGTATCGAGCGGGACGCTATGCAGAAGCAGAAGTCCTCTGGCAGCAGGCGGCCGATCGCCATGCCGCCCAGGGCGATCGCCTGAATCAGGCCATGGCGCTCAGCAATCTTTCCCTCACCGCGCAGCAGTTGGGGAAATGGGATGCGGCTAAAGCGGCGATCGCCCAAAGTCTGGCCCTCCTCAACGCCCAAAGCCCCACCCCAAATCGACAGCGCATCCTGGCTGCCACCTTAGACATTCAAGGGCAGCTCCAGCAGGCCGTGGGACAACCGAACGACGCCCTCAAAACCTGGAAAACCAGCGCCCAACTGCATCGCAACTCGGGCAATGCGAACGGGGCGATCGCCAGTCAGATCAACCAAGCTCAAGCCTTGCAAGATTTGGGGCTATATCCCCAGGCCTGTCAAACCGTCTTAGACGCATTGTCCATCGCCCATAAGGGCTGCGAGCTATCAACCGCCGCCTTGCAAACCCCAAACGCATCGTCCCTGCCTGCCCCCCTTCAGATTTTGGGCCTGCGCAGCCTGGGCAATATTCTGCGGGTGGTCGGTCAACCGGAACAGTCCCAGGTGGCCCTAAAAAAAGGTTGGCAGTTAGCCCAACCCCTCGGCGATGCCCCGACCCTTGCGGCCCTCTCCCTCAGCTCGGGTAATACGGCCCGCGCCTTGGCCAATAGAGCGCTCGCAACCCAGGCCAGTCCCACCCTCAAACTCCCCAAAGACTTCGCGAGTCCCCCACCCGAAGCCTGTTTGGCCGAAGCAACCGGGGGCGCGGCGGGCTTTTATCGACAGGCGATCGCCTGCTATCGCAGCGCCGAAGCGGCTCCCACCGTGGGCGTCCAGTCACAGCTCAATCTGCTCAACTTGTCGATCGAAATGCGACAGTGGGCGATCGTCCCCGACCTGTTATCTCGCCTCCAAAGCCGTCTGGCGCAACTGCCCCCCAGCCCTGCGGCGGTCTCGGCCCAACTGAAGCTGGCGCAAAATCTCATGTGCCTTCAGGCTGGCGTCAATCCCAGCAGCGCCAAGCTCGCTTCTCCGATTTTGCAGCCTTGCCTCTTCGCCAACGCCGCCCCAACTTCCGCCGCCCCAACTTCCGCCGCCGATACTCCGCTTCAGGCCGCTCAGATCCCCTCTTGGTCGGATATTCAAACCCTCGCCACCACGGCCTACCGTCAGGCCCAGATCCTCGGAGATCGGGCCGCCGCCGCCAACGCCCTAGGCTATGTCGCTGCCGTCTCCCAACAGACCGGAACCTTGGCCACCTCGCAGCAGTTGACGGAACAGGCGGTCCAGCAACTCTCTGCCTTTAACAACCCCGAACTGATTTACCTGTGGCAGTGGCAGCTCGGCAGGCTCTACCATCGGCAAGGCAAGCAAAAAGAGGCGATCGCCGCCTATACCCTCGCCTACGAAACCCTTCAGTCCCTGCGTCGCGACCTCGTCGCTACCGACCCAGACATTCAGTTCACCTTCCGCGATCGCGTCGAACCCGTCTATCGAGAGTTAGTCGAGTTGCTGCTCCAGCCCGAAACCTCCGGGCAAGCACAGCTCAAGTTAGCCCGCGACGTCATCGAATCCCTTCAGTTGGCAGAACTGAACAACTTCTTCCGGGAAGCTTGTATCGAAGCTCGCGCTCAGCCCATCGATCGCCTTGACCCCAAGGCGGCAGTCGTCTACGGCATCGTGCTGCCAGAGCGGCTGGCCGTGATTTTATCGTTGCCCGGAAAACCCCTGCGTTACTACGCAACCGCGCTAAAGTCAGACCCTCAAGGTTACGGAGAAGTCGATCGCACCGTTGACGACCTTTACGCCACTTTAAATCCTTTTATCTTCAACCCCAACCCGCTCCAGCCCAAGCAAAAACTGTACGACTGGCTCCTGCGCCCTGCGGCAGCAGAACTCAAAAATAGCGGTATCGAAACCCTCGTATTCGTTTTAGACGGTGCCTTGAGAAGCATTCCGGTCGCCGCGCTCCACGATGGAAAACAGTACCTCGCCGAAACATACAACCTCGCACTAACCCCTGGGCTTCAGCTTTTGAGTTCCCGCCCCCGCTCCACGGAAAAAACCAAAACCTTGGTCGGCGGCTTGGCGGAATCCCGTCAAGGTTTTTCTCCGCTACCTGGAGTAGAGCAGGAAGTGAAAGAAATTTCCGGTACCGTGCCGTCCCAGGTGCTCCTGAACGGGCAATTTACTCGCGATCGCCTGCGAACGACCATCGAGGCCACCCCGTTTTCCGGGATTCACCTGGCCACCCACGCTCAATTTTCATCCCGAGCCGAAAACACCTTTTTGCTGACTTGGGACGAGCGCGTCAATGTCAAAAACTTAGACCAGCTCCTGAGAGACGGCGATCGCTCTCGGACCAATCCGATCGAACTCCTGATCTTGAGCGCTTGTCAAACTGCAGCGGGAGACAAACGCGCCACCTTAGGGCTTGCAGGCGTTGCCGTACGGTCGGGGGCGCGCAGTACCTTGGCTACCCTTTGGTCGGTGCAAGACCAGTCTACGGCTGACTTAATGACGAACTTTTATAAGGCGCTGCAACCTGGCGTGAGTAAAGCCCAGGCCCTGCGTCAAGCCCAACTCTCTCTCTTAAAATCGCCTCGGTACCAGCATCCCTACTACTGGGCACCGTTCGTTCTAGTGGGAAATTGGCTTTGATTGAAACCTGAGTAAAACAGACTTTTCTGACTTCTCCCATCCGTTTGGTTTTCACTTTAAAAAATGCCTGAACTTTTCCTATTGCGTCAACCTGCTTTTTCTGGGACAAGTAAAGTGTGACCTCAGATGAGGCAATAGCTTAAAATCGCGAGCCTAACAGTTTCAAGAGGACTCAAGGGCCAAAAAACAGGGGAGGAACGTTGTTATGTCAAACCACCACCATTCTTCGGGTCTCGTCGCCCTAGGGTTGTTGTTAATTGCAACAGGAACGGCCTTTGCGACGCCATTGCCCGCTAAGATGCCCGCAAATGAGATCGCGAGGGGTGCGATCGCGAGGGGGAGGGTTTCGGCCCCAAAAGTATTGTTCAAGCCACCCGCGCGCGATCGCAGGCCCGATCGAACGGTCGGCGCGGGGTCGCGGGGTCGCCAATGTCCTCAAGACTTAGCCTCAGCACCGACCTCAAGCGAGCTGGCCCGCCAGCTTCCGCTGATGGCCCTCGTCCCTCCGAGCAACATCGGATTGACGATGGCAGAGCGTCCTACGTTTTGGGTGCATCTTCCTCAAACCTCTGCCCGACAGGTCGTGTTGAGCGTGCAAAAAGAAGATGCCTCCTACCATTCCCAGTGGGTTTTCCCCGTCCCGAGTTCCTCTGGTATTTTTAGTCTCCAGCCCCCAGCGGATGCCCCTCCCCTCAAGATCGGGGAAAGCTATCAGTGGGCCGTCGTTCTGGTGTGCGGCGAAAGACCAGGCCCCAACGATCCGGCGGTCGCCGCTTGGGTGCAACGCGTGTCTCCATCCGAGTCGATCGTTCGGGACACAGCCCTGGATCGAGCTTCCTGGAATGGAGAACAGGGTCTTTGGTACGACATGCTGACCGTGCTGGCTCAAGAGTTGCGCTCTCAGCCCGCCAACCCAGATCTGACAGGCACTTGGGCTAGCGTTCTCAAATCGGAAGGGTTGGACATCGTTTCCATGGAACCGCTCCGGTTTGAGTAAAGCAATTCTTGAAAAGGGAATACCGAGTCGTAGGGGCGCAAGGCCCTGCGCCCCTACAGAATGATGGGTAATTTCTATTTCGGGAATAGCCTCAGCGTTCGTTGCTTGCCTAGGTCAACTTGCCTAGCCTGGATTATTCCCCAATCGCCAGAACACAGATGGAACGGCACCCTCCAAAAACAGACTGTTTTTTAGGCAAATCGCCAGATTGTTTGGTTGGCATAGATTTCGAGGATTTTCCAAAATCGTCATGAATAATGCAGGCTAGGTTAAATAGCGTTCGATATCTGCTCGATTTTCTGGCTCCGATTGCTTCAGGTACTCTAGGGCAATGCGCCTCGCGACGGGGTAGTCTTTCCCTTCGGCTAACAGCTTGGCTAAGGTGCATTGGAATAAGAGCCGATCTCTTTGGCGATTGTTAATGATAAGGATTGTCGCTGTCGTACCCCAGAAGGCTAACAGCGTCGGGATTGCGGGGAGCCACCAACCCAACAGAAAGCCGACGTAGACGATCGCGACCGACAAGCCGCTAGTCGCGATGACGCCAAAGGCGATCGCCAGCCCAGAACGCCAGCGCCAGCCCAACGCCGCTCCAACCCCCGCCCAAGCCAACACCCAGAGCCACTCCATCGGCTCTGGCCACACCCGTAGCAGCGATCGCCCTTCAAGGGCAGCACTCAGAATTTGGCTCAAGATATTTGCTTGAAGGATGACGCCCGCCATTCGTTCGGGAGAGCCGACCAAGCCGCTACTGTAGGGCGTATAAAAAAAATCGTTGAGGCTGTCGGCGGTGGTGCCAATCAGGACGATGCGATCGCGCAAGCCATCTAGCGGAACTTGACCGTTCAGGACGGCCTTGAGGGAATATACGGGAAAGCGATCCTCAGTACCGCGAAAGTTCAGCAGGATTTGATAGCCCCCGGACTCGGCGCGGACATAGCCGCCATCGTTGCGTTCGAACCGCTCCAAAACGGCCTTGCCCAGACGGATGCGATCGCCTGACTCAGATTCCATCGCAACCCCCTTCGCCTTGAGGTAATGCAGCGCCAGCTTGAGCGCTAGACTGTAGCTCACATCGCTCTCAGACAAGCTGACCGAGAGAAGCGCGCGGCGCACCTTTCCGTCTGCATCCAAAACCTGATCGGCAAAGCCAATCTGTTGGCGTTGTTGGAGCGCCAGCGGCGGTTCGATCCGAGTTCCTATCGCCTTCTCTATGCCAAATAGATTGGGGGTCGCGTTGAATTGTCGGACCAGCTCGGAGTGCCCCGGCTCGATCGGTAAATTGCGGTAGAGATCTAACCCAATGGATTTAGGGCGTTGCGCCTTGATTTTGTCAATGGTTTGAGCCAGCACGCGATCTGGAATCGGCCACTGCCCCACCGCTGCAATATCCGACTCATCCAAGGCAACAACGGCAATTCGGGGGTCTGGACGCTCCAAAGATCGCCACCGAAAGCATTGGTCTAGAAAATTCCATTCCATACTTTGAAAGAGACCGCCAAATCGCAGCAGCAGCACGGGCGCGGTGACAGCTAGGGCAATTACAGGAAGCCATTGCCATTTCAAGCGACGACTTGACACCTCTTGGCGAGCACCCTGTCGAGCTAAAGCCAAAATCCGACTCGCCTGTTCGGTCGCGTCGAGCGCGGCTTGTGCCTTTCGCTTGGCAAAGTCCTGACTGGCCCCTAAAAATTGGTAGTCCCGATCGCCTAAACTTCTGCCTAACGCCCAGGCCAGCGCATCCTGTAAAACCTGCCCTCGCAACAAAGACGACTCATCCTGACAGGATGACGCAAACCAGTGGGCAAGCGCTCCCTCGTAGGGTCGTAACTCCGCTAATTTCCGGTCCGTCCAAGTCAGATCGAATACGGATTCGTATAAGCGGTTGTACAGAACTAACTTACCCTGTCGCTCTACGACCAACCCCGATAGCCGCAGCTCCATCTGATCTTGACTGCCATCAGACGCGATAGCCCCCTCCAACAGAATTTGTCGATACAGGCTCAGGAGTCGCCCCACTCGCGTCTGATTCCTCAGAATTCTGTCTCGAATCGTTCTCAAATGCTCTGGTTCGTCCTGGAACTCCCAATTGTCAATTAGACCGGAGCGCACCACTTGCTCGACCGTACAACGCGGGTCGATCGCAGATGCCGAAGCGACCAAATAGCAGAGTTTTTGAGTTAGAAAGGGTTGGCCGCCCGTCCAGTCCAGTATTTCCTGCATCCTCGCCTCAGGCTGCTCGACGATTCCTTGCAGCCCTCGGACCAGTCCCTCAACTTCGCGAGCCCTAAATCCTTCCAGTTCAATAGCAATGCCGATATTAAACGGAGTTTGCGTCTTATCGCGAATCAGATCGTTGGGGGTGGCAACGCCCAACAAAGCGAAGGTAAGACGCTTGTAGGCGGGATTGGCAGAGCGCTGCTCCAAACAAAATCGAATTAAGACAAAGAAGTCGTCCAGGGAAAAACTCTGGCTTAGAACCCGGTCAATTTCATCGACAAAAATAACTATATTTTGCTGGATCTCAACGAGTAAGACCTCCTCAATAAACACACTCAAGCGCTGTACGGGCGAGAACAAATCCTGACGCTCCCGCCACCAAGTCCGCCAGTGAAGATTAGCCTTAAGCTGTCCGCCGCTGACCAAGGATTGAACGATCCCGGCGTACCATTTTTCGGGGGTCACATCCTGTTTGCCCATTCCCGTCAGGTCGATGAAGATGCAAACCGTCCCTTCTTGTTGCAACCGCTGCATCGTTTGCACTCGCAAGCTGGATTTGCCCATCTGGCGAGAGTTCAGCACGTAGCAAAACCGACCGGCTTTGAGGGCGCGATACAATTCTGTATCAGCCTTACGCCTGACGTAGCTAGGCGCATTACCATCGAGACTTCCCCCAAACTGATACTCAAAGCCCGAATGCGCTTTTGTCATGAATCATTAATGCAATGGAGTTTCCCAGTATCGTAGAAATCAAAATCTGCATTCAGAAATTCTAACTTTATTATCGCTTCTTTATGCGAGCTCCTATAGATATCTAAGCTTGCAAAAAAGTACCTTACATTACCATACTTTTTCTGACTTTTTGAATTGGCTAAAGCCGACTTTTTCTAATTGACCGATTTGCAACTCAAAAGTAATCTATACCTATTCATAGTTCTATAAATTCAAGAAAAGCTTTTACTGCGACAGGAATTAACCTCCTTTGCGACATAAAAGTCTTGTTAGAACAGTCTTGTTACATTCCAAATTCCGAACGATCGCAATTCGATCCCCTTGGAGAAGATAGCGATCGCCGAGGTTGGATTCAGTTGGGGAAACAAGCGGGAGTATGCATGCAGGGAAAGCCATTCGAGATCGATAGATCTTATAGGAGAGAAGGCTTAGAGAAGTATTCCTTTTAGGAGAACAGCGATTTCATTAGCTCGAGATACGATCGGCCCCATGGAAAAGAAGACTTCCTCACGAGTTCCTCAATATTCAGCTTTAAAGTGCTAAGACGGTGGGCAAATCGAGGTTGTATCAGCTTACGCTAACTTTTTCAGAAAAGGGCTTTATCAAACATGAGGTTTAGTTTTCAACTCGAACGATGCAACGTTGAGGCATCACTCGCACGTTGGGGCATCCCGTCGAACTCAATACTTTCGCGTTCAAATTCTAAATTCAGGTTAGGGGTGGGGAACTAAAAGATGAGCAAAAAGTCGATCGAAACCAGTACTGTTAATTTTCTGCTGAGAAATGCCGGGAAATTCCCACTATTAACGGGCGATCGGGAAATTCAGCTAGGTCGCCAAGTGCAGGCCATGGTGAAGGTACTGGAACTGCCGGAATCCCAACGCCCCGAAGATTGGCCCTCGATCGTCAATCGGGGAAAAAGAGCAAAGGACCTGATGATTCAAAGCAACTTGAGGTTGGTCGTCAACGTCGCTCAAAGATACAAGAATCGGGGGTTGCCGTTTGAAGACTTGATTCAAGAAGGGACCATCGGTTTGAGTCGAGGCGTCGAATTGTTCGACCCAGAGCGGGGATATAAGGCATCCACCTACCTATACGCTTGGATCAAGCAGAGCATTACCCTCGCCATTGGCAATGCATCCAGGATGATTCGGCTGCCCATCTACATGAAGGAGCGAATCAGGAAACTCAAATATCTCACCCGCGAGATGATGCAGACGACGGGTAAAAGACCCAGCGCTGAAGCATTGCGAAAGGCAATGGAGCTAGACGAAAAGCAATGGAAATACACGCTCGGCGCGTTGAGGGATGCGATTTCCTACGATGTGTTGGTCTCGACCAAGGATAGCGAGACGAGCCTGATCGAATTGTTGCCGAGCGAGTTGGAAACCCCTCAAGACCGACTCGAAGCGCTGTGCGAGCGGGAGCGGCTGGAGTCGATCCTCAACGGCATCGACCGCCGAGAAGCCCACGTGTTGGAGTTGCGCTACGGCATCGACCAGGGAGAGGGTCGGTCTTTGGCGGAGGTGGGCAAGGTGATGGGGTTGAGCCGGGAGCGGGTGCGTCAGATTGAGAATAAGGCGATGCGGTCCGCTCAAAAGGTCGCGCAAAAATTTCAGCTATCCGCGTGAGAGGGGCGATCGCTTTTCTCAATCCACAGACCAGTCGTGCGATCGTTCGTCCGTTTCCGTCACCGCTAACATCGACCTGACCGCAGCTAAAGTCCGCGATGAAAATATTCCCGATATAGATTGCAGCGCGGCTGTACCCGGTTATCGTTTTGCCGGACCAGTCCCATACTGTGCAACTTATAAATTTGCATTGAGTTTAATTCGATGGGTTCTGGCGAGGCAACCACTTGCTGAAATGCGTCAAACAGCTCCGGGGAAGATTGGAGGGTTTCTAGATGTCGTCGGAGGTGGCTGCTGTAAATACCTGCTTCTGTGGGAGCGCTTTGCAGGAGCCGATCCAAGTCCATTCTCCCGGATCCTATTTCGTAGAGTGCCAATCCCACCAAGTAAGGATGCCCGCCGATCGTTCCCATCAATGCATCGACTTGAGATTCATTCCAGTCAAGCCCGTAAAGACAAGCCCACTGCTTGACCTGCTTGCGATTAAATTCTTGCAATTCCACGGGTATCCCTGCATTAAAGGGAGATTGATTCATGTCTAGAGGGACGTAACATTCGGTAGAGTATGCCATGACGAGCCGAAGCTGCCGCCACCGCTGCGAGGTCTTTCCTTTTTCATGCCAACTTCGCAACATGCCTAGAAAGTCTTCAACGACTTCGATGCAGGGAAAAATGCGATCGACGTTATCTAGCCCTAGGAGTAAAGGGCCGTTGATTTCTGGTAGTAAATACTCTTCAAAATAAACGGTACAGTTATCGTTACTGCCCAAAATTTCTGTATCCCAAAGGTCTTGGAGTCGGCTGTCTAGTTGGCACTGTCGCCCCACCATCAAACAGAACCAGCGTAAAAACTTATCTAGGTCTACAATAATTCCTCGCTCGATATCGCTCAGATCTAGATTCGCGGTTTGGTAGTTTTGAGTTTTACCTCGGGCAATAATTCTAGCCATCAATGAGGTTTTGCCCATCAGTTTTGGCGCTTTGATGCGCGTTAAGGAACCTGCTTTGGAAATCGACCCATAGCAGACTGACTCTACGCCCTCTCGTTCTAGATAAAATGGCGAATCGAGGGGAACCGACCCTTCTGGGAAGGGAAGCTGCAGTCTACGAAAGGCGGCGTCTGGAATAGGGGAAACTGGAGGGACCGTCTGCTGTAGGGACGAGGCTCTCTCTAGAGCAGCCTTGAAGTTTTTCTTAGTGACTTCTTCTGCTAATGCATCGGAAAGTTTTTGCCATAGCTTAGGGCCAACATCACCTCTAATATAATTTACCGAACGGTAGAAGTCTTCAGCCATCTTTTCGTAGGTCAGCCCCTCCCACGCGCCTTGCAATACCTCTAGTTCAGAGTCTTTTAAATGCTCTCCAAATTTTTGAAAGACGACTAGATCGGCAATTTTCTTGGCCTGTTCCCAGGTAAAAATTGAGGGTGAATTCATGGCTGAGTTGACCATTTCAAAAAAGCGGCAGCACTATAGATCGTAATGCACTTTTGCCTGCACATTTGAGAATAAAGTCTATGGAAAGTCAAGAATTACAACCCTATTCGACAGGATCGAAGAGCTCCTGGCGCGCCTCAGACAGCTCGATCCATAGCTGCTGGAGCAAATCCGCAGGATCGTCGGCCTGTAAAATTGCACCGCTAATGGCGATCGCCGCTGCACCACACTTAACGGCTGGTGCCACTCGTCCGGGCCGGATCCCGCCTAAGGCCACCAATGGACGCGCGCTTCTTTGCGTGCAGGTTTTCAGACCGGACAGGCCCAGCGGTTCGCGGGTGTCGTCGGGCTTTGAAGTGGGCCGATAGATGGGGCTGATGGTGGCGTAGTCTGCAAGGCCGAGATCGGCTTCGTTTAAAGGATCTTGCCCGTGACGCGAAGCGCCTAGGAGCATACCGGGGAGGAGCTGCGATCGCACTGGCCCGAGCGCTGCGGTAGAGGCCACGTGCACCCCATCCAATCCGAAGGCTAAAGCTAGCTCTACATGGGTGTGCGCGAGCAGCATGGCCCCCGCAGCTTGGGCCATGGGCTGAAGCGTTTGGATCGTTTCGCCAACTCGAGCCTGGGGCGCTTCTTTATCGCGCACTAGAATCGCTACTCGGTGGCTGCAAGGGCTGTGGAGAAGCTGGGCGATCGCCGCGATGACTGTTTTGCCCGCTCGCTCGCAGACGACTCGATCGGTCACGACCAAAATATCGAAGGGTAGCCCAGGCATGACAGCAGCAGGTCAAAGAAATGATTCAAGCCTGAATTATGCAACGGATCGGGCCTTAGTGGTGCAGAAAACTTTTTAGGCCTATTTAGAGCGGATTTACCATAGGCTCAAGCTACCTATTTCCGTTAATTTTTTGTATATTCTCAATAAATGGCCTTGTTGAGAATAACGAGTTTACAGGGTTTCAGGAGTTTTCTGCACCACTAAGCGGATCGGGCAAGCATAGGATCGTTCTCGCGCTTATCTGTAAGAATTGTAAGAATATAGCTACATCGACATTCGGTCCGGGTTAGACGCTTTTTATGACTCAAACGCTTGCCGCAAATGAAGCAACGTTAGGCGATTTACGCGATCGTTTTGGCTTGGCGCGCGCAACAGATACAGCATTCTTCCCCGAATGGGATATTTCTGACTCAGCATTAACTGCGGTCGAGAAACAGGCGCTCGACCGCGTCCAAAAAAATTATCTGAGCCAGCTTGAGGCTCAATCGATGAATGAAGAGACCGTCAAGATGGTTGTGGTTGCTCCTCTTCTCGATATCGCAGGATTTTACCGCCTTCCCTTCACGATTGATTCAGAAGTTTCCGTTGAGATTTCAGCAACAGATGAAAGCGGCACGCTGGTGACGGGGCGAATTGACACCTTAATTTTGCAGGGGCAGCTTTGGATTTTAGTGGTGGAATCCAAACGAACTCGTTTTTCCGTTCAAGCGGCTATCCCCCAAGCCCTAGCCTACTTATTGGCTCGCCCCCAACCGGAGCAACCTGGGTTCGCGCTGATTACTAATGGTGGAGAATTTTTGCTCATTAAGCTTCAAGGGCGAGATCGGCCAGTCTATGAGTTTTCAGTTACATTTTCGTTATTGAACCGTGGCAACGATTTATACAGGATTTTGAGCGTTTTAAAGGAACTGGGGCGATCCCTAGGGAGCTAGGGGACACTGCGATCGCTTTGCAGGTGAGGCTGTAACCCAAGTTATCGATCCACTGCGATCGGCTTTCCGGTTTTGTCCAAGTACCCCGTACCGATCAAAAATGCTTTCAGTGCCGTTGGGAAATCGGGATGTTTGCCGATAACCTGCCCGCCCTTATAAATTTCAAGTCCCCAGTCAGACTTGCGATCGTACCGAGCGAGCATTAAATCCCACCCTTGCTTGTACTCGCCCAGTAAGACTTTTTGCGCCACGTATCCAGCTAAAACACCGTTAAACGAAGCAGCCTCTTTAGGGTTCTGTTGGAGCGTTTTATACATCTCCCATGCGCGGGCACGGAGCACTTTAGGGTACTGCCGCGTTGTGTTGACAAGTTTTCCAGCTTTGTACTCATAAATGCGCGTAGGCGGAAATGAGCCAGCATAAGAGTCAAAGGCGTATAAAAATGCGTTGTCAACACTTAAAAACTCCAGCGTCCCGTTACCGTCTAGGTCTTGGAACTGTCCACCACCGCTATCTAGAGGCCCCGTTTCAGCCGTTGTAAATTTACTCTTTTGCCATCCATGAATGGTGTATTCCGTACAGCAGTGTGCTCCACCCGTATAGGTTGAGACAACCACCTCTGGTGCAGCATTTCGGTCTAAATCCTTCAGTTCTACGGTGCCCATTATCCAGGTTGTGACGCTCCGCTTTAGCTTCAGCACATTGTTGTAAAACACCTGATAGTTCACGGTATATTCTGGCGAATCTTTCTCGCTACTTTTTTGGGGCACAACCACCACCTTGATGAGGCCAGACACCAAGGTTTGGGCGGCAGTTTCTGGCACATCTGGCTTGAGTTCAAATTTTGTGGCGGCGATCGCCGCTCTCATCCCCAGCAACCCAACGACAGCGGCGACCGTCGCTGCCGCTCGGACAAACCCAACCCTTTTATTTCCACCCATTCTCGTTACTCGCTCAACTCACAGCCCCACAGACCTATTATGGCGCTGGCAACCATTCTCGTTCAGTAGCGTAAAGCGTTGACATACAGTTATTCATATCCCTTAATCGGTGGGGGATTGATGCCCCTTTCCCGTTCCGTATAGCTCTTGCTGAACCCGTTCGGCGATGGCTAAAGACTGTTGCAAAATTCCTGCATACTCATCCGCCTGAGTCTGGAGATCCAGCGTTTTTAGCAAAACTAAACTTTGCTCTAAGTGAGCCACCCCATCTTGGCCCATCAAATTATTTTGTTCCCGCAAAATCCGTTCTGTCTTTAAACCTGTCACCAGACAGTCCCGCGTCAACTGTAGGGTTTCTTGGTGCTCTATGGGTAGCGCTTTGCCTTGGGCCACTGCGAGCCGATCGACCACAGCGATCGCCTCCAGCACCCTGTGGTAGCGATCGATCTCATCCAGCAGGTGCAAGAGCGTTTGGAGAGATC
The DNA here is from genome assembly GCF_044923475.1 of Altericista sp. CCNU0014. Lineage (NCBI taxonomy): Bacteria > Bacillati > Cyanobacteriota > Cyanophyceae > Synechococcales > Altericista > Altericista sp. CCNU0014. The sequence goes on along the minus strand of NZ_CP137338.1, from coordinate 5,707,238 downwards.
GCCCCTTGCGCGCCCGATGGCCGTACAGGGCAACCATTCCACCCATTGTTGCAACCCCCATGCTCGCCAGCATCGCGCGGGTGGACGGGACGATCCGCAGCACCCCCAATCCGATCGGCAGCGTGAAGACGAAGAGCAGGGCCACCGTTACCAGCTCAAACAGCAACCAACCCATCCAATCCAGCGGACGCTGAAGTTTGGAAAACCGATAGACGCCCAGCAGGAGGCCGCCAATCCAGCGATCGCTCACCTCCAGGCCGCTCCACTGTTCGATCTCGCGGGCTGAGAGCCGCAGGTTCTGCCAATCTGCACCCATCGCCTTACCCCGCACCCATCAACAGGTTTGCGATCGCATTCCAAACGCCGCTGAGGAAATTCCCAGACCGAGGCCGAAAGACCTCGAAAGAACCCGCCGGAGACCCAAAGAACGGGCGCAGCGTCCAACCCAGTTGACTGCCCACAAATCCGTACAGCATCAGCCAAAGCCGCAGGATTTTAGCGCGCAGCTTTACATTTTTATCCACTTCCGAATCATCGGGGCGCATGGCTTGGTACAGAAACGAGACCCCAAAAATCCCCGTTAGGGTAAAGATGGCGACGTTCAGCAGCAAAAAGAAAGAATAATCTTGACTGGGCGTAATGGTAATCAGAAAAAAGAGCGTCACCGGAGCAAAGCCGCACAGCAACAGCGCAATCACCGATGCCGTACTCAGCACGTAGGTAAAATGCTGGGCGATCGACTTGGTCGACCCAAACAGCACGTTAAAAATGTACAGCGCTGGCAAACACACCACGAGAGTCAACAGATACAGCGCTGGGAGCTTAATGGCCGAAGCGATCGCCTGCTGCGGGCTACTGAACGAACCAATAATGGCCCCATACAACGAAAAGCACGCAAAACTGCACAGCAATAGCGCCGACATTTTGGTTTTGAGCTGCACCTCCCCGTGAATTTCGTCTAAAAAGGTCTTTCGATCTTTGAGAAGCTCTAAGAAAACGGCCAAGACACCCATGATTAAAGCCGCGATCGCGGTTGAATTCCATTGCCATCAACTTAGCTCGCAGCAGATCGCCTGTCAGTCGGGCAGCGTCGGCAAAATTGAGCCCCCAGTCGGAAAAGATCGGGTTGCGGAGAAATTGCCTCTAACCGAGTCGAACGCAAGCCCCCAAAGCCTCCGAGCGCATCAAAATGTAACGCCCAAAAACCAGTCGTTGACAGAAGTCTGAAAACGTGGGGATAATTGAGGTTTGTGAAATGTAGCGTTTTAACATAAGACCTTTGGCAAACGTAGTTGTAATCGGAGCACAGTGGGGCGACGAAGGGAAGGGCAAGATTACAGACTTGCTGAGTCGCTCTGCCGATATCGTCGTTCGATACCAAGGCGGGGTGAATGCGGGGCACACCGTTGTCGTCGACGATCGAACGTTTAAGCTCCATTTGATTCCCTCTGGGATTCTTTATCCCAACACGGAGTGCATTATCGGCTCCGGCACCGTCATCGATCCACAGGTGCTGCTGGAAGAGCTGGACACTCTCAAAGACCTAGGCGTCTCCACCCAAAATTTATTTATCTCCAGTGCTGCCCACGTCACCATGCCCTACCATCGGCTGATCGACCGATCCGCCGAACTTCAGCGGGGCGATCGCAAAATTGGCACCACGGGTCGAGGCATCGGACCGACCTATGCCGACAAGTCGGAGCGCACGGGTATCCGCATGCTGGATCTCATCGATCCAGAGGGGTTGCGCGCCCAGCTAGAGTGGACGATCGCCCACAAAAACGTCCTGCTCGAAAAACTTTACGATCTCCCACCTTTGGACTTAGAGTCCGTTCTGGCAGAGTATTCTGGGTATGCCGAGCGCCTAAAGCCCTACGTTGTAGACTGCTCTCTCACCATTTACAACGCTATCCTGCGCCGCCGCAATATTTTATTTGAGGGCGCTCAAGGCACGCTCCTCGACCTCGACCACGGCACTTATCCCTACGTTACGTCTTCTAACCCCGTTGCGGGGGGAGCCTGCGTGGGCACAGGCGTTGGCCCTACTGCGATCGATCGGGTGATTGGGGTTGCCAAAGCCTACACCACGCGCGTGGGCGAAGGCCCGTTCCCGACTGAATTAAACGATGAAACGGGAGCCGAATTGTGCGATCGCGGGGCTGAATTCGGCACCACCACGGGTCGGCAGCGACGCTGCGGCTGGTTCGATGCCGTCATTGGCCGCTACGCCGTCCGCATTAACGGCATGGACTGTTTGGCCATCACCAAGCTCGACGTCTTAGACGAACTTGAAGAGATCAAGGTTTGCGTTGCCTACGAAATCGACGGACAACCTTGCCAAGACTTTCCCAGCAACGCGCGGCTGTTTGCCCGCTGTAAACCCATTTATAAGACCCTGCCGGGATGGAAACAGTCTACGGAACACTGTCGCACCTTAGACGACTTGCCCCAGGCTGCCCTAGACTACCTAGAGTTTTTAGCTGAAATCATGGCCGTCCCCATTGCCATCGTGTCCTTAGGTGCAGATCGCGACCAAACCATTATTGTGGAAGATCCCATCCACGGACCCAAACGGGCTTTGCTGCACAAAACCCACTAATTCATCTAAAAATCGCCCCCCTGGGGACAAGCTTGCGGTATTTTAGTTCGTATAGCCGCCCGCAAAGACATAGGCTAGATTGATAGAGCCTTTTTGAAGTCCGAACATCAGCATGAATAAACCTAGTCCTGGTTTTTTAATTTCGCAAAACTCAATTGTTGTTGCGGCTCCAGATCAGGTTTCATCAGACTTGGCAGGAGAATCCGTCATTCTCAACTTGAAGAGTGGCACCTACTACGGGCTGAACGAAGTAGGGAGCTTCGTTTGGGAACTCATTCAAGAGCCGAAGTCGGTAGGAGAGATTTACGACACGATCCAACAAGAGTATGAAGTCGAGGCTCAAGACTGCGAGAATGATGTCCGCGCCCTACTGAGCGATTTACTGGAAGCGCAGCTAGTCGAGATTCGAGATGAAGCAATTTCTTAGATCGATTTGGCTGACCCTTCAAAGCATCCGCGTTTTGCTCAAGGTTTACGCGTTGTTGACCTGCATTCGCTTGGGGTTGTGGCTGCTGCCCTTTGAGAAATTGTGGAAGCTGCTGTTGCGCCTCGGGAAACTTCGGCAAAGGTCCAACTCAACCGCGATCGATCCCAAAATGTACGGTCGAGCCGCTCAGAAAGCGATTTGGGCGGTCAATACGAGCTGCAAGTTTACTCCGGGTGGCGCAAAATGCCTGACTCGGGCTTTGACCGTTAAGGTGCTGCTGGATCGATGGAATTGTCCTTCAGACTTTAAAATTGGCGTCATTAAAAACAGTGCCGATCGCCTCGAGGCCCACGCATGGATCGAAATGCAAGGTCAGGTCATCATCGGACAACTGAGTAACTTAGATCGGTATACACCCATGCCCCCTTTGCCCACTTACTAATTCTGCAATGAGCGGCATTCTGGGAATTCTCAATCGCGATGGGCGACCCGTTGAAGGCAAACAGCTCGAGGCGATGTCTGAAGCGATCGCCCATCGCGGTCCAGATGGCCGTAGAACGTGGCAGTCCGGCGCGGTGGGGTTAGGGCACAGAATGCTGCGGACCACGCCGCAGTCCCTGCTTGAGGAACTACCCAGCTTTGACAGTGCCGGGCAAATCGCCGTTACCGCAGATCTCCGCCTCGATAATCGCGCCATTCTGATCGAGCGGCTGGATCTGGGCCACCTTCCGCCCCAAAAAGTAACGGACAGTCAGTTGGTCGTGGCAGCCTACCACCGCTGGGGAAAATCCTGCCCGGAATACCTATTGGGCGACTTTGCTTTTGCGATCTGGGACGACCCAGCCCAGACGCTTTTTTGCGCGCGCGATCACTTTGGCATCAAACCGTTTTATTTCTATAACTCCCATCGCCTGTTCGCCTTTGCTTCAGAAATTAAAGCCCTCATTGCCCTAGAAGATATCTCCAGCGAACTGAACGAGATCAGAGTTGCAGATTGCCTGACCGGCACCTTGGACGACCCCGCAATCACCCTCTACAAAGACATTTGGCGGCTCCCTCCAGCCCACTCCCTTACCCTTCAGATGGATCGAGAACTTCGTCAATTTCGATACTGGGCGCTAGAGCAGCCCGAGGAAATTTATCATCCGTCAGATGAAGCCTACGCCGAAGAGTATCGACATCATTTTGCAGAAGCCGTCCGCTGCCGCATGAGCAGTGCCTATCCGGTCGGCGCTCACCTGAGCGGAGGACTCGATTCCTCTTCAGTGGCCTGCATGGCCCGCCACCTAAACCGAGAGGCGACGCATCGATCGCCCATCCATACGTTTTCTCATACTTACCCGGACGTACCGGACAGCGACGAAAGCGATTTCATTCAAATTGTCCTAAATCAAGGCGATTTCATCCATCACGACATCAAAGGCGACGGGCTAGGCGCGCTGACCGAATGGCAGACGCTGTTCCGCGCGACAGATGATTCTTTGATTGGGAATGCTTATTTTAACTGGATTGTAAACCGTTCCGCTCGAGAGCATGGCGTGCGGGTTTTGATGAGCGGATTTGATGGAGATACAACGGTCGGCCACGGGTTTTTATATTTGACGGAGCTAGCCCATCGCCAACAGTGGCCCGCACTCGTTCGTGAAGCCACTCAATTTGTCCGCCAATCCAAAGGGGAAGGCGCTTCCGCCAGTAGCCTCATTGGCCGCCACAGCTTACCGACGTTAAGGAAGTTAGCTCGCACTCGGCAATGGTTGGCCTTTGCCCGAGCCGTGAGGTGCTTGAGTCCGGCCCTCAAGGCCAGCCAACCCCGGCTCTGGTATGAATGGGGGTTTAAAGAAATGGACGGCATCCGCCAATGGCGTCGATGGCGCGACCAAAAACGACAGCCCTCGCCTCCCAATCCCCATCCCTTTGCCAATCCAACGTTTTTGGAGGAGATTCACTACGCTAAAAGGCTGCTGGACCTGCAGATTCCCTCCACTGCACCCCAGACCGAGCGGGAGTCTCAGTGGCGCACCCTCTCGTCGGGTCTGATGGTGCTGCCCGTTGAAATCTGCGATCGCATGTCTGCCGTTTGCGGCGTAGAAACCCGCCATCCCTTTATGGATAAGCGGCTGATCGAGTACTGTCTGGCACTGCCCGCTCGGCAAAAGCTCAGTCAAGGATGGTCGAGAGCCATCCTGCGTCGAGGAATGGAAGGCATCCTGCCCCCAGAAATTCAGTGGCGCAGCAGCAAAGGCAGTGCTACAGCCGTCTTTTTTTACGGTCTTAATAAATACGATCGCCCCCTATTGGACGAAGTCGTCGAGCGAGACTTTCCCGAACTCGCCCGCTATATTGATGTGCCCCATTGTAAAGAAAGCTATCGCCGCATCGTTCGCGGAGAAAGCCAGGATATCGAAGGGCTATGGTTTGCGATCACCCTAGCGCTGTGGCTGCGCCAATTCCACGCTCGGTAAATTATTGCCCCACGCCCATTTTTGGACTCGGTTGCAAAATTCGATCGTTCGTTGGGCTCGATGAATTTTTGCGACGCAAAATGCATTCTCGGGCAATTACAACCGATATCTCTTTAAATCCTTTGACACGCTCGATCGAACTGAATTATATTGGCTCTAGTTTGCTAGATAAACAACCCTGGAGTTTTACAAATGAAATCTAAGTACACTGCACCCAAAGTGCTCTGTTACGGAAGCGTTGACACTTTAACGCAATACATTGGCAAATCGCCTACTGACGACAGCTTCAGCTTAAACGGCAATTCAGTTGAAGCAGACGGATCCTGCGGATTCCTGAATAACGGAAGCTGCTAGTCGCGATCGGGAGGTCTGGGTCTTCTAAGGTTTGGCTTTCGCCAAAACCTGCGGGTCTCTCCAGGACCCAATCAGGCAGCATTCAACCGACTCCCGGATTTTACAGTTTGCTTTCAGCGGCGAATGGCAAGCAGTCATCGCGTCCTAGCTTGCCCGTACGTCTGAATCCTCTTCATTTTTCGCTTTAGCGATTCCATGGTCGAGACTCCATTTATAGTCTTTGCTCGATGAGGGGGGTATTTTTTAAATTCTGTAAAACTAGCTATTTTTGACATAAAGCTAAATTTTTGTTTTTGACACGAAGATACTCTAGCTCGAGAGTATCTTTTATTTTGGGATCCTTCTTTCAGCGTGTAATGTACGTCGCCCAGATTTACGGTTTATGGGTCGTTTCTGATTTTTGGATTTTAGATACTCCGGAAATCGGACTTGAGGCTCGGCATCCTGATGTTGTCGTCCGTCTAGGTATTGCAGACAATAACCGATTGCAGGCAAGCAGTCAGGTTTTCTCGGGGTTCTTACCCAAGGTTGGCAAGTTTTTAATTTGCAATGGCAATGAGGTCATCGTAGAACCCTTGCCTGACGTCGACGAGCGCACTTTAAGACCTTGCATTTTGGGTTCGGCAATGTCTGTAATCCTGCAACAACGTGGTTTTTTGGTGCTCCACGCCAGTGCGGTTGTGATGCAAAGCGAGGCGATCGCCTTTCTCGGCACTTCGGGGGCGGGCAAGTCTACCACTGCGTCGGCGTTTATGAAGCAGGGATATTCAGTTATCACGGACGATGTACTGGCCGTCCAGTTTCAAGACGGCGTTCCGATGGTGATTCCGAGTTATCCCTTTGTCAAGCTGTTGCCCGATGCGGTAGCGGCCCTAGGGCACGATGCAGAGACGCTCCCCTTGCTGAACCGAACCACTGCGAAGCGAATCCAGTCTTTTGAGAACAGCCATTTACTCGCGGCTTATCCGCTGCGAAAGATTTACGTCCTGACGATTAGCGATCGCCACGAGGTATCAGACTGCCCTGCTACAGAGGCATTACTGAACTTGGTCGATCGATCGCGCGCGCTGAACGCGCTGACCGATCCCGGCTCCAAAAAACGTCACTTTCAGCAATGTACCGATATGGTTAAGTCTAGACCCATTAGCATTCTGCACCGCAAGCCCGGTTTAGATGAGCTATCGGAAATTGTCAGGCAAATTGAAACAGATCTTGCCCGTTAGGATTTCCCAGTCGTTTCCATCCGCTTTGCCCTATACAACGTTTGTGAAGGCGTCCTATGCGGCCAGGAAGCCGAATTAAAACTCAACTGACTCAAGCGCTCCACCTGCTGCCTGCCCTCAAACTCGTTTGGCAAAGTTCTCCCCGGTGGACGGCGGTACGCGCGATTACCCTCGTCGTGCAGGGGGTGATGCCCCTAGTGTCGCTGTTTTTGCTGAAGCTCGTTATCGATCAAATCGCTCTCAGCATCGCGGTTGTCGATCGCTCTGCGGCTTTCGATCGCGCGTTATTTTTGCTGCTGCTGCTGGGGGGCGCGATGCTGTTGACCAGTGTATGTACGACGCTCTCAGAGGTGGTGAGCGCCGCCCAAGCCCAACGCGTGACGGACTACATGCAGGAGTTGCTCCATTCCAAGTCTGTTGCGGCTGACTTGGAATATTACGAGAACGCTCAGTACTACGACACGCTTCAGCGGGCGCAGCAGGAGGCTCCGTTTCGACCCAATCAGATTTTGAACCGCGTGACCCAAATCTTGCAAAGCGGAATTTCGCTGGTGGGCATTTTGGGGCTCCTGCTATCTCTCTATTGGGGATTGGCCGGGGTCTTGCTGGTGGCGGCCATGCCCGCGCTATGGGTGCGGCTGCGGTTCTCTAAGGTGCTTTACCAATGGCAACGGAAGCGGACGGCCCTCAATCGTCAGGCCATGTATTTGGGCACGATGTTAGTCCACGACCAATATGCCAAGGAAGTGCGACTGTTTAATTTAGGACAGCTCTTTAAAGAGCGGTTTCGCAATATTCGCGCTCAGGTTTATCGAGAAACGCTACACATTACCCTCAGAAAGGCGATCGCCAGCCTCTGGGCGGAAAGCTTTGCCGAGATTTTGACCGTCGGCATTTTTTGCTTTATTGCTTACGAAACCATTCACGGGCGTCTCAAAATTGGAGATTTGGTCTTATACCAACAGGCGCTCCAGCGCGGAGAAACGGCCCTGCAAGGCGTCCTTAACGGTCTATCGGGGCTGTATGAAGACAATCTCTTTTTAAATAACCTTTACGAATTTCTCAACCTAACGCCTAAAATCGTCGATCGCCCCCATCCCAAACCGTTTCCCCGTCCCATTCAATTGGGGATTGCACTAGAGCAAGTCAGCTTTCGTTATGCGGATTCAACGCGACAGGCCTTAGACAGCGTATCCCTCGCCATTCGACCGGGAGAGACGATCGCCTTGGTGGGGGAAAACGGCTCCGGCAAAACGACGCTAGTCAAGCTTTTGTGCCGCCTCTACGAACCGACCGCAGGACGCATTACCATTGACGGCGTGGATATCCGCGACTTTGCGATCGCCGACCTGCGGCAGGAAATCAGCGTCCTTTTTCAGGACTATGCCAAATATCATTTTTCAGCAAAGGAGAATATCTGGCTTGGCAACATTCAATCCTCGACGGACCGCGACGTTGAGGCAGCAGCACGCCGCTCCGGTGCCCATAGCGTCATCGAGCAACTGCCCCAGGGCTACGACACGATTTTGGGCAAGCTGTTCGAGCACGGCGAAGAACTGAGTATCGGCCAATGGCAAAAAGTTGCTTTGGCCCGTGCGTTTCTCCGCAACTCCCAACTGATCGTACTGGACGAACCCACCAGCGCCATGGATCCCATGGCCGAATACGAAGTGTTCCAGCGATTCCGAGAGCTGATGCGGGATCGAATGGCGGTATTGATCAGCCATCGCCTCTCCACAGTCAAAATGGCCGATCGGATTTATCTCATGGCCCATGGCCGCATTGCCGAAGCCGGAACCCACGAGGAGCTGGTTCAGCTCAACGGCAGCTATGCAAAACTATTTGAGTCACAAGCCGAAAATTATCGCTGAGTACTGAGAATGAGATTTACCAAAGCGATTAAAGCGTTTGGGGAGCCGCTTTAGAAGAGGTTAGGATGGCAATGCGCCCTTATGCTCCATCCTGTGTTGTCGGTCGAGGTGAACAATGATAATCGCAGCTCAACCCCAGCAAAAACTAACATTTGAGGAGTTTCTGGAGCAGTGTCCGTCAGAGGGACGCTACGAGTTTGTGGATGGAGAGATTGTGAGGGTACTAGCCACTCGAAAACACGACACGGTTGCGGAGTTTCTCTCTGACACCTTTAAAGATGAATCTAAACGATCTAGCCTAAACTACTGGGTTTCTGGCAGAGTCACAGTTGCCACGCTCAGTCGAGATGGCCGCCAGCAAGGGCGCAATCCCGATGTGAGCGTTGTCGACCGCACCGTCTGGGATGCTTCTCCTACCGCTTATTCCGCACTGCTGGACCCCATACAGCTAGCAGTTGAAGTGGTTTCGACGAATTGGGAAGATGACTATATCGATAAATTGGACGAGTACCAGCGCTTCGGAATTGCCGAGTATTGGATTGTAGACTACTTGGCGATCGGCAGTCGCGAATATCTGGGCAACCCTAAGGAACCTTCAGTGTTTGTTTACGCGCCAAATGCGGAGGGGGCATATCAATACGCTCGCTTTCAGGGGACGGATCGAATCCTATCGCCGACGTTTCCAGCGTTGAATTTGACGGTCGAGCAGATTCTGAAGGCTTGAAAGATTTCGAGCGACTCCAGAAGACCCTCAACCTGACACCGCCGCGCTGATGAGGACGTAGGGTTGGACGATAAGCGCGCTAAAGAGGAGGTCGGGAGACTGATTCCAGAGACCGAGCTGCTGAGCGGTGGGTTTCTGCAAAAGCTGCTCCTCGATCCAGATCTGCACTTGCGCCACATTATCTTGGGCGATCGCCACTCCTACCTCTAAAATACTCAGCCCCTCATGTACCACAATCACTGCATCTCGCTGACAGTGAGGCACAATATCCTTCCAGCTCACATCGGCTAAATCTCGGGCGAGCTGCGCTTGAATGCTAGTCATTGCCGTTTCATCAAGATCGGAATTTTTCTATCATCGCGCAAGATGGGCGCGCCGCAAACTTGCGGCGATCGCCATAAAACCCTTCGCATCCGCTATATTGCTCCTAATAAGATTGAATAGCGACCAAAAAGGAGAACCGCATGGGTTATCCAGTCACGCTGATTCGTGGCGACGGTATAGGGCCAGAGGTTACGGAAGCGACCCGCTTTGTAATCGATGCCACCGGTGTCTCGATTGACTGGCATGTTGTAGATGCTGGGGGCGATCGCATCGAGCAAGACGGCACGCCTCTTCCAGAAGCCGTCCGAGACTCTATCCGCAAGACCAAAATTGCCCTTAAGGGACCGATCGCAACCCCGATTGGCAACGGGTTTCGGTCCGTCAACGTGGAACTTCGAAAAACCTTTGACCTCTATGCCAGCCTCAGGCCGATCGAGTCTATCCCAGGCGTTCGGAGCTATTTCCACGACATCGATCTCATCATCGTTCGCGAGAATACCGAAGACCTGTACGCAGGCATCGAGTTCGAACGCACCACCCATGAGGCCGCAGAAGCCCGCGAGTTCCTGAGTCGCCTGTCGGGCAAAGCGATCCGCGAAGATTCGGCAATTGGGGTGAAGCCGATCTCTGTCTTGGGCAGCCGCAAGATCGTGGAGTTTGCCTTCAAGCGCGCGATTGCCTTGGGTCGCAAAAAAATTACGGCGATTCATAAAGCCAACATTATGAAATTCACGGACGGACTGTTTTTAGAGATTGCCCGCGAAGTTGCGAAGGAGTACCCGCAAATCGAGTTTGAAGACCGCATTGTAGACAACATGTGCATGCAGTTGGTCCAAAAACCGGAGCTGTACGATGTCCTGGTCATGCCCAATTTATACGGCGATATTTTGTCTGACCTCTGCGCCGGAATGATTGGTGGCTTGGGGGTTGCTCCCGGTGCCAATATCGGCCAAGAGTATGCCGTCTTTGAAGCCATTCACGGATCGGCTCCTGACATTGCAGGGCAGAATAAAGCAAACCCCACGGCCATGATTTTATCCGGGGTCATGATGCTAGAGCATTTAGGAGAAATGGAGGCGGCCCGCCAGCTACGAGCCGCCGTCCTACGGGTCATTGCCGCCAAGAAAAGCGTGACGGAGGATTTAGGCCCCATCGACGAACCTGCAAGCACTACTGCAATGGCAGAGGCGATCGCCCAGGCAATGCTCTAAAAAATACCCTTGCAATCTTGACGGTTTCAATTGAATTCAGGATGCTCCCTTCAGTGCGAAGCAGGGGCTGTCGATCGTAGGGCAGACTAGAGAAAAGACCCGAACGTCTTTTAGGTCCGAGGCAATATTTCCAGACAATATTTCTAGGCAATATTAAGGAATTTTCCATCTATGGGAACGCTTGGATTCATCCTAAGCATCCATCACCTATTCGCGCTTGGGGTGCAGGCGGATCCGCGTACCATTCATCTGGGCGATGCCATTGCGCAGTCCCAGGCGGACATTCCCGGACCGATGGACGGATATTTTTTAGCGATCGCCGTTCTCGGGGGCTGGATTGCATCGGTCTGCCTGCACGAGTTCGGACATGCCATTGTGGCCTACTGGGGTGGCGACGTCACCGTTAAAGATAAGGGTTATCTTACCCTCAACCCGCTGAAGTATACCGATATTGGCTATAGCTTGGCGTTGCCCGTGGTGTTTTTAATGCTAGGCGGCATTGCGCTGCCAGGTGCGGCAGTCTATATCAACCACACTTTACTGCGCGGCAGGGGTTGGAATAGCGCTGTGTCAGCAGCAGGGCCTTTGATGACGGGGATTATGGCGATCGCCCTTGCCATTCCTTTGCAGTTCGATTGGGTGGATCGAGATCATTGGTTTTGGCAGGCGCTGGCGCTGTTGGCGTTTTACCAAGTGGCAGCGCTGTGCTTTAACCTATGTCCCGTTCCTTCCTTTGACGGATTTGGGATTTTAGAGCCTTGGTTGCCCCGCAATCTTCAGGCGATGGCCCGGCGCTGGGGTCGCTATGGCTATTTGGCGCTCTTTGCAATTTTGTGGACTGTCCCTGCGGCAAATGAAGGGTTTTGGTTCCTCGTGCGCGATATCAGCCGCAATGGGCTGGGCATTCCGCTCAATTTGGTCGAGCAAGGATCTGCTATTTTTTCCGATGCCAGTAAGGGAATTTTTGTGGTGCTGCTCTTGGGAGCGCTGATTTTTCGGAAGGTTTGGGGCGGCACGTTTAATCAGCCGAGCGAAACTGCCAACGTAGAAATAAATCTTGCGGCCTACGATCGCCTGATTGAGGCAGGAAAGGCAACCCCTGAGATTTGGCAACATAAAGGGGATATGCTTCAGCAACTAGAACGTTATGAGGAGGCGATCGCCGCCTTTGACGAAGCACTCAAGATTCGGCCCAAAGATCCAGACCTATGGCATAGCCGTGCAATCTGTTTGCATCAGCTTCAACAGTACGATCGGGCGCTAATTGATTACAATCGAGCGCTAGAAATACAAGAGAATAGCCTGATTTGGGCAAACAAAGCGGGAGTTTTAATGGACTTGGCGCGCTTTGGAGAAGCGGTTGAAGCCTTTAGTGAAAGCATAAACTACAATCCTTCTGACTTAGATAACTGGCGCTATCGCGCTTGGCTATTGTATCAACAGCAAGATTACGCGGCATCACTGTCTGACTTTGAACGAGTTTTAAAGTATCAGCCCAATGATGTCGAAAGTTTGGTTGGTCGTGGCATAGCGCTAGAAAAGCTCGAACAATTTGATGAAGCGCTAAAAAGTTATCGAGAAGCAGTGCGCTATAGCCGGAAAAATAGTGATATCTGGCAGAAAATTGTGACGCATTTAGAACAGCTTAATTGCAGCGAAGAAGCCCTCAAAATTTCAGAAAAAGCTCAGCAGCTTTTTCCTAAAGAAGCAACTTTATGGTTTCAAAGTGGCCAGATCTACTTCTATCAGAAAGAATACGAACAGGCGATCGCTGCTTACGACCAGTGCCTTCAGCTCCAATACTCTGAAGCGTTGGTCCACTACAATAAAGCCTGCTGTTATGCCTTACTAAGCAAGTCAGATTTAGCCATTCAGTCTTTAACAAAATCGCTGAACTGTGGAGGGCGATCGCTCGTAGCGGAAGCTGAAGACGATCCCGATTTAGAACGCCTCAAACCTCTAGAAGCCTTTCAAGCCCTTGTGAACAAGGCCAAAAGCACTGAGACATGATCGACGCGACAACAGCAAAAGATACAACACAACAGCAACAGGGACGGGACTGGGCGATCGCCTGTCTCAAAACCCGTCTAGACCGCTACCAGCAGATGCCCGTCGAGCTAAAAGCGCAGCTCCAGCCTCACCTAGAAACGCTGAGCGCGCTTCAGCACAAACTGTGCCAGCCCCTGCTTCAAATTGCCGTCTTTGGCCTTGTCAGCCGAGGCAAATCCGCCGTCCTCAACGCCCTGTTCGGAGAACCGCTCTTTCCCACTGGGCCGCTCAACGGCGTCACCCAGTGGCCCCGCTCTGCGCGCTGGTCTCTCGCGCAAGCACCAGAAATCCAGCTCGAGCTGATCGATACCCCCGGCTTAGACGAAATTTCAGGCGAAGCGCGGGCGGCAATGGCCCGAGACATCGCGCGCTGTGCGGACTTGATTTTATTCGTCACCGCAGGGCCGCCCATGCCGATCGAGCAAGAGGCTTTAGCCGAACTGGCCCAGTTCGCCAAGCCCCTAATCTGGGTCGTCAATAAAGCCGATTTGTACCCGGACTTAAACGCTGAAACCCTCTACCAATCATTTGCCGACGAGACGCTACGCGCCATTTTATCGCACCGAGACATCGTACTGACCTCCGCCGCGCCCGCCGCCGTCCAAGTGCGCCACGAATGGCCCGATGGCCGCACGGATACGACCTGGGAAAGTCCGCCACCTCAGGTCCAGAGCCTTCGGGATGCCCTAGCCGATTTGCTCGATCGAGAAGGACTGTACCTCCTCGCCCTCAACGTTTTGCTGCAAGTCCAGACCGTCGAACGTCAGATAGTGGAGGCGATCGCTCAGTTTTACGCCCCATCCGTCCAGTCCGAGCAGTGGCGGCTGTGGGGGTTCAAAGCGGTTTTGGTGGGAATCAATCCTTGGGGCGGACTAGATCTCATCTTGGGCTTTCTGATGGATATCGCCCAAGTGCGACAGCGCTTGCAACGCCAAAGCCTGCCCATTACGGGACACAAGATCGGCACCCTCTGGAAAACGCTCCTGTCGAGCGCGGGCTGTTTGGGGTTAGCGGAATTGGGCACCAGCGGATTGGGCGGGGCGTTCCACGGTGCGGATAGCGCTCCGCTCGTGGCGGCACTGCTTCAAGGGGCGATCGCCGTTTACGGTGCCTCTCTGGTGGGGAAATCGGCCCAGCGCTATTTGCTCGATGGCGCAACTTGGGATGTCTGGGGTCCCAGTACCATCATCCAAAAACTGCTGGCGCAACTGACTCCCGATATGGCAGTTTATCGGTCAACAAAGGCGATCGCCGCAACCCTAGTGCCACCAGAGCGGCCAGCGCTCGTCCAAGGTCGCGAGTAGAGCTCCTATTGCCTCCGCCAAGGTGCCTACCAATCGATTCAGCGCCACGGCACTCAGCGCCACGCCCATGGTCAACTCCGAACCGCCGAGGAATAGATCTTGCTGGGTGAGCAACGTACTGACCGTCAGCTCAAAGACGCCCAACCCTCCCGGCGCGCCGGGGGTGATAAACCCCAGTACCCAGCCCACGCTAAAAATGCTGATCAGCAAGGGTACCGTTTGCGGTGAGATGGGCGTCAGGGCAACCACCGTCAGCACAAAGCCCAAGCCCCGTAGGGTGACAAACAGCATTTCTCCCAACAGGGGGCCGAGAGGGTAGCGCTTGAGCCATCGCTGGGACGGGACGGGTGCTTCACCCTCGTCAGAGGGTTTGCTTCTGATGTGGCTGAGCCGATCCAACAGCGGCCCTAAAATTTTGGGGTGCAGCACGAGCAAAATGCCGCCCACTGCCACAATCGCCCATCCTTTCCAAGGACGGGGAATGCAAAACAGCCCGATAACAACACCCGCTGTCGCCATGAGCAGGGTATCGAGTAAAACGCTTAAGGATGCGATGGAGAGGGGTGCGCCTCGATCTTTAGCTGCGATCGCCCTTCCGTACAGATGCAGGACATTCCCTGGTAAATACTTGGCAATGTTGGTTTTGAGGTAGGTTTGCGATGCCCAGATTCGGCCAGTGGGCTGCCCTAAATCCTGTAAAATCCAGCCCCACACCCACCCTGTCCAGATATGGGCAAAGAGGGTGATTCCGGTGGCGATCGTCAAACAAGCCCAGCCTGCTGCTGTAACCTGTACGTGGCTGACTTCATGCCAATGGACGTAGAGTGTATGGCCCAAAAACGCAAGAACAGCAGCTAATAGAAGCGGCGATAAGAATCGATTCCAACGCTTCCACAGACGCTGAACATTAAGCCACATCTTCCCCATGAAATAACCTTAACGTCCAGTGATTGTCGATGATATCGATCTGTGGATGACCAACCATGAGTTTAAGGCTCAACAAAATCAGTTCAGCAGCGATCGTCATGGGCTAGCTAGAACATTATGAGGGCATTAACCCCTTTTCTGCTAGCCATGCAGGGTTATAGAGTTTTGATTGATATCGCGTTCCACCATCGCACAGCACGGTCACAATGGTGTGACCGGGTCCGAGCTGCTTGGCTAAAGCCACTGCTGCCCCTACATTGATGCCGACCGAGCCACCCATAAACAGCCCATCTTTGCGCAGAAGCTGATAGATCGTGCGGATGCATTCGCGATCGTCAATCTGGATGGCATCGTCAATCGGTGCCCCTTCTAAATTTGCGGTCACGCGGCTATTGCCAATCCCTTCCGTCACCGAACTGCCTTCCATACGGATTTCGCCCGTTTTGACATAGCTGTAGAGTCCGCTGCCCATGGGGTCCGCCAGCACAGTCTTGATGTTGGGATTTTTTTCTTTCAGGTAAAGTGCCACGCCAGCATAGGTGCCACCCGTCCCCGTGGCACAGACCCAGGCATCGATCGTGCCGTCGGTTTGCGCCCACAGTTCTGGCCCTGTAGTGGCGTAATGGGCAATGCGGTTGGCCAGGTTGTCAAACTGGTTGGCCCAAATCGCGTTTTCTGTTTCGGCGGCCAGTCGGCCTGAAAGCTTCACGTAGTTATTAGGATCTTTGTATGGCACTGCGGGAACGGCGCGCACGTCCGCCCCCAGCACCCGGAGGGCATCCATTTTTTCCTGGGACTGGGTGTCTGGAATGACGATCGTGCATTTGTAGCCCTTGGCGTTGCAGATGTGGGCGAGACCGATGCCAGTATTGCCAGCCGTACCTTCTACAACCGTCCCGCCTGGCTTAAGCAAGCCTTTGGCTTCGGCATCTTCAATAATGTATAGCGCAGCCCGATCTTTGACCGAACCGCCGGGGTTTAGGAATTCTGCCTTCCCTAAAATTTCGCAGCCCGTTGCATCGCTAAAGCTATTGAGGCGAATGAGGGGGGTGTTGCCAATGGCATTGACGAATCCCTGCTTGATGTCCATAGGTTATGGGTGAAAAGGGTGTGGATAAAAAATGCTTCGGTCTTTTCCCAATCTTACCCAGTCTCATCCCCTTGCAACGGCTCTGCTCTATATTTACGGCCAAATTTCGGCCATAAAATTTTAACCCTCGGTTCTCTAAACCCCAAGGATTATGGCATAATGAAAATCGCTAAGTTTTGGCTCAGTAGCTCAGTTGGTTAGAGCAGGGGACTCATAAGCCCAAGGTCGGCAGTTCAAATCTGCCTTGAGCCATTTGTATCAAAGCATTTTGAACCAATCCCTATTGTTTACGAGCTTCAGGGAGGGGTGATTTGATTTCAGTCAATGACAACAGGCACTTCTAGCATGCACCCCGATGTTCTAAGTCTTCGCGGCTGTCTCGTGCCAGTTTGACGGCATCAATGAGCAGCATTTGTTTGGCAATTTGCCGGGGCTGGGCGAGGGCTTCTAATACCTTGAGGGGAGATGGTGCCTGGGCTAATTGCTTTCTCTGTAATTTTGCGGCCAAAACGTCAGGGGCAAGCCTGAGCTGATTTGCTTCGGCTTGAAGGCGATCGCTAGCTCCTTCAGAGCGGTGATGCACCAAGAGTCCGCACTCTTCGCTGGAGAGGTGGATGGTGAGTTTATGCCAGAATTGAGAAACCCACAATCGGTTGGATTGTTTATCGAGGCGATCGCCACTCCCATGAGCACCGCAACAGCCCATAAATACGTAGAACTCGATGCCAATAACGTTCCCATCATTGCTGGAACTACCATGAAAGTCATCGAATTAGTCGCAGGTCAACTCGCCAACGGCTGGAGTCCCGAAGAACTCCACTTTCAGCATCCCTATCTATCCATGAGCCAGATCCACTCAGCCCTCGCCTACTATTGGGATCACCAATCAGAACTAGATACCGATATTGAACGACGGGAACAGTACGCGACCCAACTTCGACAAACCGCAGGCCAATCCCCACTCGTTCAAAAACTGCGTGCCCAAGGTCTCATTTAGTGGCGATCGCCCTTTACATGGATGAGCACATCCATCGTGCTATAACCATTGGCCTACGCTTGCGCGGTGTAGATGTGCTCACTGTTCAAGAAGATGGATTAACCGCTACCCCCGACCCGCTCATTCTAGATCGTGCCCTCGAATTGAACAGAGTCATGTTTTCTCAAGACCAAGACTTTCTCATCGAAGCCCATCATCGCCAGAACGCAGGCATTCCCTTTGCAGGTGTCATCTATGCCCGTCAATTGGTCGCCGTTGGAGATTGCATCCGCGACCTAGAAATCATTGCCAAAGCAAGCGACCTCGAAGATTTAGCCAATCGAGTTGAATACATCCCCTTTTAGGTCTGCTGCCCAGCTTTCATGACCGCTAAAGTTGAAGCGATCGCTCTTATCGGGTGTCAAGCCTCGCCGGGGTCTCGCATTCCCAACTGTTTCAACCCCGGCACTTCACACCCCGTGGTCAGTGAGCTTGCCGAAGCACCCCTAAAGCCCCACGTCCCGCCCATAGGCAACCCCTGGCGTTTATCCTACTGCCTTCTGGGTGAGTCAAAGCCCTGCGGTTCTTCTAGGAAGTCCGCTCTCATTACAATAAACTATACAGACTGAGGTTCCTGCTGGGTAATGCAGTGAAATGCACCTCCTGCAGTCAAAATGGCTTTGGCCGATCGCCCCACAGTGCGATGATTCGGGAAATGAGCGGCGATCGCCGCCACTGCCGCCCGATCGAACTCGCTCCCGTAGGTGGGCACCACCACGGTGCTGTTGCCAATATAAAAGTTGACGTAGCTGGCTGGCATCACCTGGCCTGCATCGTCCAATACCCGCCCTGGAGAGGGAACAGTCACGACCCGGAGCGGCCTGCCTTGCGCGTCGCTAAAGGTCGCGAGGGTTCGAGCAATGCGCTCTAGGACTGCGGCATTGGGGTCATCGGCAGTCTGGGGCACCATGCACATGACCGCGCCCGGTGCAACAAACCGAGCAATGGTATCGATGTGGCCGTCGGTATGGTCGTTCGCCAACCCGTCCTCCAGCCACAAAATTTTTTGGTAGCCCAACGCAGACTTTAAATCCCGTTCAAGCGTTGCTGGGTCGCGGCCAGGATTGCGATTGGGGTTGAGCAAACATTGGCGGGTCGTCAGGCAAGTGCCTTCGCCATCGGTTTCAACCGATCCGCCTTCCAACACGAAGGAATGCTCGAATACAGGTAAACCCGTTCCTTTCGCAATCTGGGTGGCAACTCGCTCGTCTAACGGCAAGTCGAACTTGCGCCCCCATACGTTGAACTGGAACGTTGCTGCCGCAACGGCCCCCTCCACATCTTTAATAAAAATGGGCGCGCAGTCCCGCAGCCAAATGTCGTCGTAGGGGATGAGGTGGAAGTTGACGGGGATGCGGGCCAGCGCGCGTCTGGCCTGCTCCAGCACTTCTATATTTGCAACCAACAGCTCGATTTGTTCGCCTTGGGCCTTGCCAGTTCTAGGATCGACATCGGCGATCGCCTCGCAAAACGCCACGAATTCGGCCTGAGCTGCCGCTAACGGTTCCCCCCATTCGTACGCGTTATGGGGAAACGCGAGCCAGCAGGCGCGATGAGACTCCCATTCGGCGGGTTGTCGGAAACCGCGAGCGGTAGGCGTTTGGTTCATAGGTTGCAAACCGTTGAAAAATCCATTCCTATCCTATCCTGAGCGCTAAATTCCGGCTCGGTAGGGGGTCGCCGGGGAAAGAGCGGGATTCTCGATTTGCCTCAGAAACGAGTCTACGGATCGAGTCCATCGGGATTTATCTACCGTAACCAGCAATTGATGGTCGGCCTTGGGAAATACGACCAGTTCTTTCGGCCCGCGTAAGTTTTTGACCAAACCTTCGACCTCGGCCACAGTCGTCCACCGATCCTGCCGACCTTGAAAAACGAGCGCGGGACAGTCCACCTGCCGCGCAAACGTAACGGGATTGTGGGCAAAACCATTGGCACCGTGCTGCAAACTTCCCCAAAGGACGAGGAGTTCTGCAAGGCCAAAGTTGGGAATCTTAAAAAACTGAAATCGACTTTTGACCGCATCGACAAGCCGCGCAAACGGCAGCTCCAGAATAACGGCATCGGGCTGCACTCGTTCTAAGGCGATCGCCCGTAAAATCGCAGCGCTGCCCATCGAAACGCCATAGAGCACGATCGGACGTTTCAGCTTTGCGCGGTTGGCATATTCAAACGCCGCTGCCACATCTCGCGCTTCTTTCATGCCCAGCGTTCTGGTATTGCCACTGGAACCGCCCACCCCTTGAAAATCGACCAGAAGGGCATCGTAGTTGAGGGCGTGAAAGGCTTTCGCCGGGGGCAGGAGCTGATTGCCCTTAGTTCCCCCGCTGCCGGGGAACAACAGCACCGTCCCGTTGGATTCGGTTTGCGGGGCCGGAATCTGCCAAGTCTCGATCCAGGCCTTGCTGGAAAGGGGGATTTTTTGCGTCGCGTAGTTCAGCCCCATGTCTGCCGGAACTTTAGCATTCACGGGCTTGGGCGAACCTAAGCCAAACTCCCCCAGTCCGCGATAGTGGGTCATCGTGTAGGCAGCCGCAGCGGCGATCGCATTCACGCCCGCCACCGCAATGAGTCCCCAGCGCAGCCATCGCTTAGCCATCGCGGGTGACGGAGGGAAGGTGCAAGCGATCGATACCTTGCTTGACCCAGTCAATACAGGCTCGTTCGTCCTCAAAGAGCTTGGGTGCCGCTAGATTGTTCAGGCTATCCGGCGGGTAATGGTCGTAAAAATATTTGCCTGCAATTTGTGCGATCAGGATGAGATTGTTTTGGTATACATAGCGCTGTTGCTCGTAGGAAGGTGCGTCCCGCAAGTCGGAGTGGGTCTCTAGGAAGGCTCGGGCGATCGCCATTATCCGCTCTACGGAACCGGCATACTCTTCAGTTGGGTTCACGGCCCGCTGGAACTGTCCCTGTCGCTCGTAGGCGCACAGAAGCTGGTAAGAGAACAGATCGGAGCCGGAAATCATGCCGCACTGAAATGGGATGGCTAAATAGCCGTAGTAAAACGCGAGCTTTTCGTAAAGGTATCGATGTGTTGCCATTGGTGCTGAAAGCGGTTTGAGTTTGGCGTAACGATCCCCTCGAGACTACTGCGTGAGCGCCCTGATCATCTGCTGCATTTCTTGCAGAATTCCTTTTTTTTGAGCTTGGGCGGGTAAGACCTTCGCTAAAATTCGGTCTAGGCGATCGCCCACGGGTCGGCTCTCCTCCTCCCCAACGAGCTGGTAAGCCACGTCGTCATTATCCCACCATACCTGCCAAGCCGATGGGTAAGCCCGAAACACGGCCCCCTTTTCCAGAGGGCGAAGGTAATAGCACGTCTCCAGCAAATCTAAAAACCGCTCTCGCAACTGCCGTCCCGCGTACCCGATCCCGACAATGCTGACGTCTTGAAGCTTGGGGTTGAGCAAAATACAAGGGCGATCGCCTGCTAGCCCGCAAATCTTCTCGACCGTCCCCACCTCGACCGAAGTAGGAGCCACAAACACGAAGGCTTCATCTTCGGGCTGTACGGGTTCTAACAGCTCGTTGACCCCCCGAATCGTATAGGGCGTTTCTCCCCAATCCCGACGGGCCAAAGCCGCAGCGCCTGCATCTGCAAAAAAAACCTTAAACTGCGTCCCTAGCTCGGGAAAGAGGTCGAGGTACTGCTGCACCACGGGCATGGGTTTGAGTTCGGGGAATAGAATTTCAATTTGGAGTTGGGTGCGTCCAGCCGCTAAGGCTGCCTTGGTTGCCTCCACGGACTGCGCGATCGCCATTTCAAGGGTATCGGGAAGTGTCGTCATATCGCTCGCCATCCTTCAACTTGAGCCTACACAAAAGGGGTGCGCTTTCGTCACACCCCTTTAAAGATTCTATATATTCGGCTTACTGAGCGGACAGCAGCTCGACATCAAACACTAGGGTCGCATTGGGCGGAATCACGCCTCCAGCTCCGCGCGCGCCGTAGCCGAGTTCGGGAGGAATCACCAGTTCGCGACGTCCGCCCATCTTCATCGTAGCAACGCCCTCATCCCAACCCTTGATGACGCGTCCGGCTCCAATGGGGAAGGAAAACGGTTCGCCGCGATCGCGGGAACTGTCGAATTTAGAGCCATCGGTGAGGGTTCCGGTGTAGTGAACCGTCACGTTTTGTCCCGTCGTAGGGGAAGCGCCCGTGCCTTCCACAATGTCCTTATATTTCAACCCGGACGGGGTCGTGACGTAGTCTGAATCAGCGCTGGGGCTGCTTTGTGCATCCATAGCAATTAATCGTTCCGTAGAGTTGGATTGTGGTACCGCCGCCACCCGTTCTGTCGTAGCAGCAGAGACCGTTAAGGGGGACGCCAAGACATCGGACGGCTTTGAGGTCAGTTGTACGACGACTAAGGCAACAACGCAAACAATCACGGCTGCCGCACTAATTAAAATTCCTTGCAAGGTCTGTCTCCTCTTTTGGATTGGGTTTGAGTTACCGTATCGTGGGAGCGCGAGGCTTTACGCCCTCCACAAAAGGGTTGGCGAGCTTCGAAAATTGCCTACCGCCACAATTTATTTTCTAGGTCTCGCACTTGACGCTCCAGCCGATCGATTCTACCGCGCAATTCGTCCATTTCAGGCTGGCGAGCCACGCCAAAGTCTTGCATAATGTTGCGAAATTGCCGCTGAAATTGGCTTTCCCACTCGGACGGATCGGTGCGGAGCTGGTGCATGAGGTCTTCCACAAAAGCTTTGGCCTGATCCGGGTTGAGCCGTCCTTCCTTGACCCATTCTTCGCTGACTTCGCGGATTTTGTCGGCCACAAAGCTGGTGGTGCCGATGCCCATCAGCAGCATTTGCTTGAGGAAATTGTTAGCGTCCATAGGGGTTACAAGCTGAAGGATAGATAATCTCAGGTAAATCTAAGAAAACGACAAAACAGGATCTTTTGATTACAATCTAAACCATGCCTGCTATCTTTCGTTGAGTGAGGAGCTGAAATCGTGAATCGAAAACTTCTTTTGAACCTGCTTGCGATTCCTGCGGTAGTCGGATCGATGCTGACTTCCCTTTTCATGAACGCCACAATTGCCGATGCTGCAGAGCCATCTAGCGGAGTCGATCCGGTACAATCCTGCGACGCACCCGCCGTCCCCTCCAACTTAAGGTCTTCAGGATTCAGGCACGATCGCGGCACGTTAATCGCATCTTCAGGCGGGATTTCTGGGGACGACTTCGGTACCGATTTCAGCGATGCCGAAAGCGATGCGGCAGTTCAACTGTTTGGATGCGACTGTCCCGCGTGCATCCGCTCTCTGCGACAGTTACACGCCCAATCCTTGAGCCAAAGGGTTTTAAAGAACGGCAGCCAAGGGCATTGCTTGGCAAATCTCCAAAGACGGACTTCTCCCGAACAGGTCAAAGACGTCCTCAAAACGTTAGACGCAGGCAAATCCAGCAAAGTCGAAGCGCTGTAGCCGCATTCGTCAAACTTGCAAGGCATCGCGTCTTTTCATAATCCTTTCATTTTTCGATCTTTTCACCTATGATTGAATTATGAAAGGATTATGAATTTGTGCTGTCTCGACGTACGTTAACCATTGGAATTCGGGTTGCGGTTTTAGGGTTCGTTGCGGTTTTGGGCTTAGCAGGCTGCGGCCCGTCTCTGGATGGGGATCGTCGCCCAGATGCTGGAGACGCCGCTAACCCAAACGCAAAGGGTGAGGGCCAGAAGGTAATTCTGACGACCTTTACCGTTTTGGCGGATATGGGTCAGAACGTGGCGGGAGATAAAGCAGCCGTCCGGTCTCTGGTCAAACCCGGCGCAGAGATCCACGGTTACGAGCCGACGCCCAGCGATCTCGTGCGCGCCCAGGAGGCCGATCTGATTTTAGAGAACGGCCTCAATTTAGAACGCTGGGCCGAGCGGTTTTACAACAGCGTCCCTAAAGTGCCGCACGCGACCTTAAGTACCGGGATCGAACCCGTGGCGATCGCCCGAGACGCCTACCAAGGGAAGCCCAATCCCCACGCGTGGATGTCGCCTCGCAACGCGCTCGTCTACGTCGAAAATATCCGCAAAGCGTTGGCAAATCTCGATCCTGCTAATGCTGACGTCTATGCCCGCAATGCAAAGACCTACAGCCAGCAGATTGCAACCCTCGATCGCAAACTGCGCGAAGAAATCGAGACTCTACCTTTAGATCGACGCTATCTCGTCAGTTGTGAGGGTGCCTTTTCCTACATCGCTCGCGACTATGGATTAAAAGAAGTCTATCTTTGGGCGGTCAATTCAGAACAGCAGGCTACACCTCAGCAAATCGAGCGCGTTATTAAGACGGTCAAAACGCAGCGAATCCCAGCCGTATTTTGCGAAAGTACCGTCAGCGATAAGGCACAGCGTCAAGTGGCCAAGGAAGCCAACGCTAAGTTTGGCGGCGTGTTTTTTGTCGATTCTCTCTCTCCTCGCGATGGTCCCGCTTCCACCTATCTGAAACTGTTGGAGCATAACATCGCTACCTTACTTCAAGGACTGTCAGAGTAACCGCAACGCTTTTGCAAAGGTTCAAGATGATACCGACAACCAGCATTCAAGTCGAACACGTCACCGTTGCCTATAACGGCAAAGTAGCCCTCCACGGCGCAAATTTAGCGCTCAAACCGGGTTCCATCAGCGGGCTAGTGGGCATGAACGGGTCCGGGAAGTCTACGTTATTTAAGGCCATCATGGGCTTTGTAAAACCCGTGACCGGTCGAATTTCGATCGAAGGATTGCCGCTGCGCAGCGCTCAAAAACAGAATCTGATTGCCTACGTGCCCCAGGCCGAAGACGTGGACTGGAATTTCCCCGTGAGCGTCTGGGATGTGGCGATGATGGGACGTTACGGCTACATGAACTTTTTACGCCGACCCAAGCCCCAAGACCGTCAAATCGTGCGGCAGAGCTTGGAGCGCGTTCAGATGTGGGAACTGCGCGATCGCCAAATCGGGGAGCTATCCGGCGGTCAGAAAAAGCGAGCTTTCCTGGCGCGGGCCTTAGCGCAGCAGGGCAGAATTTTGCTTCTCGACGAACCCTTTACGGGCGTGGACATCAAAACCGAGAAAGCCACGATCGACCTGCTGCTGGAACTGCAAGCGGCGGGAAACACGATCTTGATCTCCACCCACGACCTATCTTCGATTACGACCTTTTGCGATCGGGTCGTCCTGATCAATCGCACTATTTTGGCCTACGGAGAAACCTCAGAAGTTTTCACTGAAGAGAATCTTTCGCGCACCTTTGGCGGTTCTGTGGGAGATTTGTCTCTCAGTAAAAGCCGCGTCACCCGTTCCGCTCGAGAGGAAATCTAGTGGATATCGTGCAATGGTTTGTCGCGCCCTTGGCCCATGAATTCATGGTTAAAGCGGTCTTGGTTAGTATGCTGGTGGGGGTTGTCTGCTCGGTTTTATCCTGCTTTATGACCCTCAAGGGCTGGGCGCTGATGGGAGATGCGGTTTCCCACGCGGTGATGCCGGGGGTTGTCATTGCCTATATTCTCAAGATTCCCTTTGCGATCGGCGCGTTTGTGTTTGGCGTGGGTTCCGTTATTGCCATTGGTTTTATCCAGTCCAAAACCCGCATTAAGGAAGATACTGTAATTGGCTTGGTGTTCACGGGATTCTTTGCCCTGGGTTTGGTGTTAGTCTCCAAAACCCCCAGCGCGGTGGATTTAACCCATATTCTGTTCGGCAATGTTTTAGGTATTTCCGACGCAGATATCGTGCAGACGATCGTTATCAGCATCATTACCTTAGTCACGATCGCCTTACTGCGCAAAGACCTATTGCTGTTTTGCTTCGATCCCACCCACGCTCAATCCATCGGCCTCAATACAGTTGCCCTCCATTACACGCTGCTGTCATTGCTCTCCTTAACGGCTGTTGCCGGACTGCAAACCGTGGGTATCATTTTAGTGGTGGCCATGCTGGTGACGCCGGGGGCAACGGCCTATCTCCTGAGCGATCGATTCGATCGGATGCTGGGTTTGGCGATCGCATCCGGGGTCTTTTCAAGCGCGATCGGAACCTATGCAAGCTATCACATTGATGGGTCGACGGGCGGTTGTATTGTCGTGGTGCAGACGCTCTTATTTGTAGTTGCCATGATTTTCGCGCCCAAACATGGGTTGATAGCGCAATCTCGACAAAACGCGTCTTCGAATTAGTCAACCATCATATGAGCGAGCTTGGGTTAAAATTCTTACAGAAGATACGCTCCTGTGTCGAGGAGTCTGTTTCTCCCTGCCCATCTTCCCCATCGGTCGACACTGCCCACCCTTGCTCACCTCTGAGAGTTCTCAATCCGTGAACCCTTCTGTCGTTCTTGGCGATCGCCCTTTGGAATCCGCAGAGCTACTCGCGCTTCTGACTCAGTATCAGATGTTGCCTCAACTGCTGAAGGAACAGTTGATAGACCGGGCAATTCAAGATATTGTCTTGACCGCAGACGAAGAAGGCTTGGCCTTGAAGCAATTTTACGCACAGCAGCACATCGAAGACCAAGCCCAGCGAGAAGCCTGGTTAAAGTACCACCGCATGAGCGCAGAGCGACTGTCAAATCAGGCATTTCGGCGATTTAAACTCGAAAAATTCAAGCATCAGACGTGGGATGCCGCGATCGAGGCCGACTTCTTAAAGCTCAAGCCGCAAATGGATCGGTTCATTTGTTCGATTATCAGAACCCGCAATCTCGAACTGGCTCAGGAGCTGTATTTCCGCCTCAAAGAAGGAGAACAAACCTTTGCCGACCTCGCCCCTCGGTACTCCGAAGGTCCTGAGGCTCAAACCAGCGGCATGATCGGTCCGGTGCCGGCCTCGGGACTGCATCCCAAGCTAGTTCAAGTCCTCTCTAACGGCAGGCCCGGTCAACTCTGGCCGCCTCAGCGGTTGGAAGAATGGTGCATCATTTTGAAATTAGAACAGTATCTGCCAGCCCACCTCGATGCAACGACGCAGCAGCAATTGCTCCAGCGACGCTTTCAAGAATGGCTAGAGCAACAGCTGGAGACGGTTCAATTTTCTATTCCGGGGGATCCGAGACCATGACAGCAGATTTAACTCAGCCGCCGATCGCTCTTCCCCAGTTTCTCAAGACCGTTCCGGGTTTCGACAAGCTGTCCGCTGCAAAATTAGCGCGGTTGGCCCAGCAACTTCAGCCCCTTCGCTATCCAATGGGTCGGGCTATTTTTACGTCTAAAGCACTCCCCACCCAGTTCTCGATTATCTATCAGGGCCAAGTTCGCCTATTAGGCTACGACCCGCGGACAGAGGCTCCTCTGACGCTAAAGCTGCTCGAGCCTGGGGATTGTGTCGGCTGGCTGGGCCTGCTGTGCAACCGCCCCTGTGAAACTGCGATCGCCTCTACGGACGCGATTTGCCTCACGCTGCCTGCCGGGACGTTCCTACAGCTGCTCGAAGGAGAACCCGAGCTAGCCCAACAGTTTCAGCAGCAGCCCAGCATTTTGGAAGTGTTCAACATCTTAGGCCAGCAGCTCGTGCAGCGGGCCGATGGCAGTACCGATCTCAAAGAAATTACGCTAGAGGCTTGGCCCCAGGCGCTCGCCCAAACCTTGTCCCCGCGGACTAAATTATCGCTCAATCCGGCTTTTCAGTGGTTCATCAGCAACAGCACCGTCGCATCAGAAATCGGCACTTCAGTGCGCGAATCCAACGGGACGCCATTCAGTCGCTCGACGGAACCCGTACGGCTGATCGGCTTTCCGGTGATCGTGCCCGCTAAAACAGCACAACAAAATACCGCCCCCACCGTCGTCGAACTGCCCTGGGCTGAAATCCCCGAAGCGCCAGAACGCCCCCCCGAATCGGACGGCTTGCTGACGGGTAAAGCTGCTAAGTACCCTTTTGTAGCCGGACGCGGAGAGATCGACGGACCGCTGGCCTGCTTGCAAATGCTGGCCAAGCACCTCGACGTTCCGTTTCGGCGGGATGTGGTGCGGCGAATTCTGATCACCCAGTCGGAGCGGGGATCGCTGTCGCTGCCAGTGTATGGGGCGATCGCCGAAACGATGGGCATCCGCGCACAGCTCATTGAAGCCTCGTCTGCGATGTTCGCGCAGATCCCCGCGCCCGCCTTAATTTTTTGGCAAGATCGCCTGGCCTTGATCTACCGCATGAGCGCATCGAAAGTGGTGCTGGGGATTCCAGAACACGGCATCGTGCGCAAGCGTCCCGCCCAATTGCTCGTCGATCGAGAAGAACCGTTTCCCGTTCTGTTGCTAGAGCGCACCTCTGAAACGCCTCAAAAGCGATTTACGCTGGGTTGGTTTTGGCCTGCCGTCAAACGCCACCGCAAAGTGCTGATCGAGGTCTTGATCGCCTCCTTTGTCGTCCAGCTTTTTGCCCTCGCCAATCCCCTCGTCACGCAGCTCATCATCGACAAAGTGCTGGTGCAAAACAGCATCGGCACCCTCAATGTTTTGGGTATTTTGCTGTTAGGCGTCGCCGTTTTTGAAGCGCTCCTCAGCAGCTTCCGCACCTATTTGTTTGTAGATACCACCAACCGCATCGACATGACCTTGGGGGCTGAGGTCATCGACCACCTGCTGCGGCTGCCCCTGCGGTACTTTGAAAAACGACCCGTGGGCGAACTGGGCACCCGCGTCAACGAACTCGAAAACATTCGCCAGTTTTTGACCGGCACTGCCCTCACCGTGGTTTTAGATGCCGTATTTTCGGTGGTTTACATTGCAGTGATGGTGTTTTACAGTTGGCTGCTGACGATCGTGGCCCTCGCGACGGTGCCGTTGTTTGGCCTCATGACCCTCTTGGTCTCGCCCATCATTCGCAAACAAACCCGCCTGAAGGCAGAACGCAACGCCGAAACCCAATCTTACTTAGTAGAAGTCGTCTCTGGGATTCAAACAGTCAAAGCTCAAAATATCGAGCTAAAGTCGCGCTGGCAGTGGCAGGAGCGCTACGCTCGCTACGTGAGTGCGGGGTTTGATGCCGTGATTACCTCCACCACGGCTGGAGCCATGAGCAGCTTTTTGAATAAGCTGTCGAGCCTGCTGCTGCTGTGGGTTGGAGCCTATCTCGTGTTGGAAGGCACCTTAACGCTAGGGCAGTTGATCGCATTTCGGATCATTGCGGGGTATACCACCAGTCCGCTGCTGCGCCTGATCCAGCTCTGGCAAAACTTCCAAGAAACGGCGCTCTCTCTGGAACGTTTGGCCGATATTTTGGATCATCCCCAGGAGGTCAGCCCAGAGGACCGTTCCAATATTCCGCTTCCTCCGATCTTAGGTGCGGTGCGCTACCAAGACGTGAGCTTTTGCTTCAAGGACAACGGGCCGCTGCAACTCGAGCACGTGAGCTTGGATATTACGCCTGGCACTTTTGTGGGAATCGTGGGCCAAAGCGGATCTGGGAAAAGTACGCTCATGAAGCTGCTGATGCGCCTCTACGAACCCAAGAGCGGTCAGATCCTCTTAGATGACTACGATGTCAGCAAGGTAGAGCTGTACTCTCTGCGCCAACAGGTGGGAATGGTATTGCAAGACAGCTTGCTGTTCGACGGCACGGTTCAAGAAAATATCGCCCTGACGCGTCCCGACGCGACGGCGGAAGAAATTGTCGAAGCAGCTCGGGTGGCTTACGCCCACGAGTTCATCATGCAGCTCCCCCAAGGTTACAATACCCGCGTGGGCGAGCGCGGGGCCGCCCTTTCGGGGGGGCAGCGCCAACGGGTGGCGATCGCCCGTACCGTCCTGCAAAGTCCGCGCCTGCTGATTTTAGACGAAGCCACGAGCGCCCTGGATTACCTGGCCGAACGGCAGGTTTCTGAAAATCTAGCCAGAGTGTTCCAAGACCGAACTGTCTTTTTTATTACCCATCGGCTCAAGAGCTTGCAAACTGCTGACATCATTTTCATGATGGATCGAGGGAAGATTGTGGAGCAGGGCACCCACGCCGAATTGATGGAGCTTCACAGCCTCTACTACTGCCTGTACCAACAGCAAGAAATGCAAGCTGCGTGATATTTAGTGCAGAAAATGGCGCGTCTGGGTCAAAGCCATCACAATGCCCAGCTCGTCCGCCGCCTTAACGGAATCCGCATCTCGGAGGCTCCCTCCCGGCTGCACGATCGCCCCAATGCCTGCTGCCGCTGCCGCGCGGACCGAGTCATCGAAGGGAAAAAATCCATCGCTGGCTAAGGTCGCACCTTTTGCGCGCTCCGCCGCTTGTTCTAGGGCAATTTTGACCGAACCGACGCGATTCATTTGTCCGGCCCCAACCCCTAAGGTGGTGCGGTCTGCCGCGACGACAATGGCATTGGATTTGACATGCTTGACGACCTTCCAAGCAAATAGCATCTCTGCGAACTGGTCTGGGGCAGGTTGCTTTTGGGTTACAATTTGCCACGCTGAGGGCGGCGTCAACACCTCATCGGCAGCTTGGGCCAAGAAACCACCCGCGATGGTTTTAAGCGTTATGGAAGGGCCGCTCAGCAGGTCCGGCAAAACCATCACCCGCACCTTACCTTTTGCCTTCAGAATGGCCTCGGCTTCGGCGTCGCAGCCGGGGGCCACGACGCATTCTAAAAAGGTTTGGGTCAGTGCCTGGGCGGTCGCGGCATCGATGGGGCGATTGAGGGCCACAATGCCGCCAAAAGCTGAGGTGGAATCCGCTTCAAAGGCTTTTTGATACGCCGACGCGATATCTTTTGCTTGCGCGACACCGCAGGGATTGTTGTGTTTCAAGATTGCGGCAGCGGGTTCGTCTTCTGGGCTGGCAAATTCGGCAATAATTTGACGGGCGGCTTCGAGGTCTACGAGGTTGTTATAGCTCAGTTCTTTGCCTTGGAGTTGAGTGGCCGCAGCCCAGCCCGTGGGAGGGGTGCCGCTTTGGTACCAAATAGCACTTTGGTGCGGGTTTTCGCCGTAGCGGAGCGTCTGCTTTTCTCGACCAGAGAGCAGCAAGGTTTTGGGAAGGGTCTCCGACGGTGCGGCGGGAGCGGAAACCCGATCCAGATAATGGGCGATCGCTTGGTCGTAGGACGCCGTGAGTGCAAACACCTTAAGCGCGCAGGCTTGACGGAAAGCGAGAGTGGGTTCGCCGTGAAGCTGAAGTTCGCTGAGATAAGTCTCGTACTGGTCGGGGGCGCAGAGTACCGTCAGGTGGGCAAAGTTTTTCGCCGACGCCCTCAGCATGGCAGGACCGCCGATGTCAATTTGCTCGATCGCCGCTGCTAAATCCGTCACGCCGCGTTGCTGTTGGTCGGCAATGGTTTGCTCGAAAGGGTAGAGATTTACCACCACGAGGTCAATGGGTCTGATGTGGTTGGCCGCAAGATCGGCGCGATCGCTTTCCAGGTCGCGCCGAGCCAGAATGCCGCCGTGAATGCGAGGGTGAAGCGTTTTGACCCGTCCTCCCAAAATTTCCGGCGCGCCCGTATAGTCCGACACTTTGACAACGGGGATACCCGCTGCCTTAAGGGTCGCTGCCGTACCGCCGCTGCTGATGATTTCAAAGTCAAACTCGTTCGCGAGCCGCTGGGCAAACTCGACCAGTCCAGTTTTATCGGAAACGCTTAAAAGTGCCAGACGAGTCATGGTGAAATCAAACCTGCTTTGAATGCGACGCCCTTACCAGCATAAAGGCGGATTGGCTGTCTTAACATACAGTAGGTAAGAGTATTCTCGATTGAGGAACGTTGCTTTGTCCTTGAATGCGATCGCCTTTCCTTCCCCTCCCCTCGCATCTCCCATGGGTCGCCTGGTCGGATTGCACGGTTGGGGCTCCAATGCCCAAGACCTCGCGTCTCTCGCGCCCTATTTAGATCTCAAGGGCTATCAATACGTATTTCCCAATGGACCCATGCCCCATCCAGATGTCCCTGGCGGGCGCATGTGGTACGACCTGTCTGACTTCGCGACACGCCGAGGACTCCCCGAAAGCCGCCAACAACTAACGGATTGGCTTTTATCTTTAGAAAGCGTTGACGGCGTTCCCTTGAACAAAACGTTCCTGACGGGCTTCTCCCAGGGTGGAGCTATGACGTTAGATGTGGGGACTCACTTGCCTGTCGCGGGATTGGTGGTGCTGAGCGGCTACCTGCATCCTTTAGAGATTCGCCCCCTGCCCCAAACCTTTCCGCCCATCCTGATGATCCACGGTCTCCAGGACACGGTCGTCCAGATTGCCATGGCACGGAAATCTCACGAGGCATTGCTTCAGGCTGGAGCTAAGGTGCAATATCACGAGTTAGAGATGGCCCATGAGATTCAGCCTGAGGTCATGAAGTTAATTCAAGACTTCGTTCAGCAACAGTCACCCTAACAGAGACGCGAAGTCAAGGTACGAACCATGGCAGTCTGAGCGGCAAGCCCATTTCATCTTGATTTTATTTTTGTGTGAGAAGTTTGGATCTGTAAGTTCTGACGCTCTCCTCAAAACACCTATGCAGCCTGCTTTTTTGCGAATGGCCTCCTTGAGGGCGGGCCTGATGGCGATCGCAACGATGAGCGGCATAACCACCGCCTGCTCAGCAGTTTCCCAAACAAGTACTCAATCTCCAAGCCCCACCATCATGGATTCGGTCATGAAGGGAATGGATCGTGGCAGTATGGGCAGCGTGTCTATGGATCTGGGGCCAGCCGATGCTGACCTTGACCTAAGCTTCCTTGATGCGTTGGCTTTCATCCCTCAACGTTCCCGTTTGAAATGGCGAAAAACGTCTGTAACATTTGCGAGCGCGTTGTTATTGACCATAGGCGCGACCTCCGTCTTGGCTCACGGCGGGCATGGAAATGAATTTCAGGGCGATTCACATCCAGCGACGGGTTCTATCCAAGTGGACGCGGCAACAGTCAAGCGCATGGGCTTGACTGTTGCGCCCGTTCGTCGTCAGTCCTTGGCCTTCAGCATTAAAGCGACGGGGCAAATCGAGACATCTCCGAACCGAAAGGTGGAGGTAACAACTCCCATCATCGGTACGGTGACTCAACTCCTAGCCCAGCCTGGCGATCGCGTCCAAGCAGGTCAGCCTGTTGCGGTGCTCGCTAGCTCTGAGATTGCCGGACTGCGAGTGGATTCAATCCAAAAACGCTCTGAGGCAGAGGCAGATTTGAGACAAGCAGAAGCGGATTTAAGGCTGGCGCAACAAAATACGGTTCGTCAGCGCCAAATTGCATCCGCCGACTTGCAACAGGCTCGATCGCAATTGGCGTTTGCTCAAGAGAAATACGATCGCGATCGCGATCTCCTAAAAGTGGGTGCGATTCCCCGTCGCCAAGTGCTGGAAACTGAAACTCAACTGATGGAAGCAAAATCCGTCGTGGCCAAGTCAGCCAGCCGTCTAGAGTTTTTGCAGGCGGAATCGAACCTCCAAAAAGCGCAATCCGATGTGTCCTTAGCGCGATCGCGGATTCAACTGAGCGATGCAGGCTATAAAGCGCGACTCAAGCAGTTAGGAGGCAGCGCCAACCCCAACGGAACGGTCACGATTAAAGCCCCGATTTCTGGAACAGTGGCCGATCGCGAAGTCACGTTGGGGGAATCAGGGCAAGACGCAGGCAAACCCATTATGACGATTCTCAATGACCGTAGTGTCCTAGTTGCCGCTAATGTCTACGAAAAAGACTTAGGCCAGATCGAGGTCGGACAGCAGGTACGGGTTAAAGTGGCGAGTTTACCCAACCGCACGTTTGTGGGACGCATTAGCGTGATTGGGTCTGCGGTGGAAGGAGAAACTCGCGTTGTGCCCGTTAAAGCGGAACTGGATAATCCAGACGGCCTCTTGAAACCAGGCATGTTTGCTGAATTGAATCTGTTAACGGGTCGCTCCTCTGCACCCGTGTTGGCTATTCCTCAGTCTGCCATTGTGGAAACAAATGACAAGAAGACCGTGGTGTTTGTGCAAAACGGGAATGCTTATCAGCCCGCTGAAGTGTCTTTAGGGCAGACTTCTGGAGAGTTGGTAGAGATCAAAAGCGGTCTATTCGATGGCGATAGGGTGGTGGTGCAGCGGGCCACTCAACTGTACGCGCAATCTTTA
The DNA here is from genome assembly GCF_044923475.1 of Altericista sp. CCNU0014. NCBI lineage: Bacteria > Bacillati > Cyanobacteriota > Cyanophyceae > Synechococcales > Altericista > Altericista sp. CCNU0014. The sequence continues at coordinate 5,673,619 of NZ_CP137338.1, read as the reverse complement.
CGCGGCGGAGCGCCTAAAGAAGAGGAGAAAACAGAAACGCCAGCCGCTGCACCTACTGGGAGCAATCTTCAGAACTTGGTTTTACCCTGGTGGGGCTTAATTGCCTTAAGTGGGGCGATCGCGACCAGTACTTTTTTGGCGAGCACCTACTGGGCAAAGTATCAATCTCGAAAACAATTTGCGCCAATTAGCGATGAGAATTCCTTTGAGTTAAATCATGGGAGCAACCATGGTGCTGACCTAGGCTCTCATCTTGACTATGGTGAGCGTTCATCCGATTTGCCGCAGCCAGAAGCGGTGGAAGCACCGCGTCAGAGACATTAAGGGGAAATCGGATGTTAAATGCCATTTTGAAATGGGCGATCGCCCGTCGTTGGCTCGTCGTGCTGGGCACCCTGCTCCTCATGCTGTGGATCGGGCGAACCGTGCCCCAGATGCCCTTGGATGTGTTGCCTGCCTTCGCCCCGCCCCAAGTCGAGATTCAAACCGAAGCACCGGGACTTGCCCCGGAAGAGGTGGAATCATTGGTGAGTTTGCCCATCGAAAGCGCGCTCAACGGCACCCCTGGCGTTACAACAGTCCGATCTTCCTCAGCTGCGGGGATTTCCGTGGTGCGGGTCGTCTTCAACTGGGGAACCGATTTATTTCAGGCGCGGCAACTGGTGACAGAGCGATTGCAGCAGGCCCAAGGCAAGTTACCCCAAGGGGTCGAGACGCCGCAGATCTCCCCGCCAACCTCTCCCATCGCCACGATCGCCACCTATGCTTTCACGATCGATCGCCAACCGTCCTCCGGGAACGCGCCCACATCCATGATGGAATTGCGTCGGATCGTTGACTGGCAAGTGACTAATCGCTTACTCGCCGTTCCGGGTGTCAGTCAAGTCTTGGCGTTTGGTGGGGATGTTCGACAGTATCAGGTTCTGGTTGACCCTGCCCAGCTAAAAGCATTCGATGTGTCGCTAGAAGAAGTTACCCAGGCGGTGCAAGCCGCAAATGTCAATGCCCCTGGAGGCTATATCATTACCCCCGACAAAGAAACGCTGGTTCGAGGCATCGGGCGCGTTGAGGGACTTGAAGATCTCAGGCAATCGGTGGTGACGGCCCGTAAAGGAACGCCTGTACGACTCTCTGATGTGGCAAATGTGCAGATTGGCGCTGCGATCCAGCGGGGGAATGGCAGTCTCAACGGTCAACCAGCGGCGATCGTGATGGTGAACAAGCAGCCGCTCATGGATACGCCAACGGTCACGCGATCTGTAGAAGCAGCGATGAAAGAGGTGGTCGATGGTCTGCCCCAAGATGTGAAGGTAAAACGCACCTTCAGCCAAGATACCTATATTGAATCCTCCGTCGAAAATGTTCGGGCGGCGTTGATTGAAGGCGGAATTATTGTGGCTCTGGTGCTGATTCCGTTTCTGATGAACTGGCGGATGTTGGTTATTTGTTTTGCGGCGCTGGTAATCTCGCTGTTGGTAGGGTTGTTGCTGCTTAGCGGTCTGGGGCAAAGCTTAAATACCATGACCCTAGGCGGCTTAGCCGTTGCCATTGGCTCTGCTGTGGACGATGCCATTGTGGATGCGGAAAATGTTTACCGTAGCCTGCGAGAAAATCACCATTCGGCTCGGCCTCGTCCTTTACTAGATGTGGTCTTAGAAGGCTGTCAGGAAGTCCGCGATTCAGTTTTTGGAGCCACGGTGATTACCATCGTCGTGTTTGCCCCCATCTTTGCGCTGACGGGCGTTGAAGGCAGCATTTTTTCCCCGATGGGGTTAGGCTACCTCGCCGCCGTTCTCGCCTCCAGTGTCGCCGCGCTCACGATTACCCCGGCGCTCTGTGCTATTCTTTTACCCCACGGCCCCCTCCCCGAACAAGAACCGCGTGTTGCACGGTTCTTCAAAGCCTTGTACGCACCTTGTCTCAACTTCTCTTTACGACGTTCCAGCGTAATTCTGAGCGGTGCGATCGCCCTCTTGGTCGCAGCCCTTTTGATCGTTCCAACGCTGGGACGCAGTTTCTTGCCGGAGTTTCAAGAACAAACCCTGGTCAATACCTTGTCCCTCTATCCAGGATCTTCTTTGAATGCAACGGATCGCGCTGCCTTCGTGATGGAAGATGTGCTGAAGGACGACCCCAGCTTTGAATACGTGCAAGTTCGGTCAGGACGGGCACCTGGCGATGGCGATGCGGCGGGCGTGAATCTCGCCCACGTAGACATCGGCATTAGCGATGAAGGAATGAAACAGCGAGATCGAACCCTGGAACGTCTGCGAAAAGAATTCAACAAAATTCCGGGCGCTGCTCCCAGCGTGGGCGGCTTCATTACCCATCGCATGGATGAGGTGCTGTCTGGGGTCAGAAGTGCGATCGCTGTCAAAATTTTTGGACCCGATCTGACTCAACTGCGAACCATCGGTCAACAGGTTGAGGCTCAAATGAAAACCGTAGAGGGCATCGTGGATTTGCAGCTAGAACCCCAGGTGCCGATTCCGCAAATTCAAATTAAATTCGATCGTGCGGCAGCGAGTCGCTATGGCCTGACGGTGGGAGCATTATCCGACACTGTTGAGACAGCCCTCAATGGGCGCGTCGTGTCTCAGGTCTTAGAAGATCAGCAAACCTTCGACTTGCTGGTTTGGCTGAAGCCAGAAGCCCGCAATAGTTTAGAGACGATTGAAAATTTGCTAGTCGATCGACCCAATGGCGAAAAAATCCCCCTGGCGCAAGTCGCTCAAATTATCAACAGCACAGGCCCCAACACCATCAACCGAGAGAACGTTTCGCGTTTGATCGTGGTGGCTGCAAATGCGAAAGGACGAGATTTGCGCTCAATCATTACCGAAATGCAATCCAAGATCGAGCAACGTGTGCCCTTACCCGCCGGCTATTACATTCAGTACGGCGGACAGTTTGAAGCTGAAGAACGCGCCACTCAAAACATCCTGGTCTTTAGTGCGATCGCCTTTATCGCGATCGCGATTTTGATGTACTTGCTAGTGAAATCGATTCCTTCAACCCTCGCGATTACGATCAACCTCCCAATTGGTCTAGTAGGTGGGGTAATCGCAGTTGCACTGACGGGCGGCGTGCTATCGGTTGCGTCGCTGGTCGGGTTTGTCACGCTCTTTGGGGTTGCCACGCGCAACGGTCTGTTGCTGGTGGACAATTACAATACCAAGTTTTCTGAGGGAATGCCATTAAAAGAATTGCTGGTCAAAGGCTCAATGGAACGCTTGAATGCCATTTTGATGACGGCCTTCACTTCGGCGCTCGGTTTAGCACCCCTGGCATTCTTTGGCGGGTCTGGGAAGGAAATTCTTCAACCCCTATCCATTGTCGTATTGGGCGGCTTGTTTACCTCAACCGCGCTCACGCTGCTTGTAATTCCTGCCCTGTATTCTCGCTTTGGTAAGTATTTATTTTCAAAATCAAGATTGCCTGTCAGCAATAACGGCAAGGTTAGCGAGATTGCGATAGGACAATCCCAAAATGTTTGAGTTTTTATTGAATGGCAAAATCACACATTACAGCCAGCATCCATGCGTTTCGATCGTTTTTCTCTTGAGGAGTTAAACTATGAAAGCCTTAAAATTTCTACCAATCGGTGTCAGCGGCCTAGTATTTTTGTTCTTAGGAGCCTGTAGCGGCGGGAATCAGACGGCTAGTAATGTGACCAGTTCAGTAACGACTGACACTGCTGCCAAATCACCAGAACGTCCTTCCAAAGGATCGGGAGGATCCGAAAATCACCCCAAAGCCTCTAAAGGTGGACAAGTCATTGAGTCTGGGCCTTATCATCTAGAACTTGTCCCTAAAAAAGAGGCGAGCGGAACCCACTTAGATTTCTATCTCCAAAAAGGAGATACCCATACAGCGATCCCTGACGCAACGGTAAAGGCTCAAGTTCAACTCCCAGACGGAACTCAAAAGTCTCTCGATCTCAAATACGATCCTGATGGACAGCATTATGCCGCTATATTGTCTAGTTCAGTGACTGGAGAGTATAAAGTTGCAATCCTCTCAAACATTAACGGCGAAAAAGTGAACGGTCGCTTTAGCTTTAAGCAGTAGCATGCAGTCGATAATTGGGATGAATTGTCTCGAATGATGTCTGAAGGTCGCCGCAATGAGAATTCTCCTTGTTGAAGATGAGCCAGATCTCGGCGAGGCAATTCAGCAAAGCCTCAGTCGAGAAAAATATGTCGTGGACTGGGTAAAGGATGGTGCCGAAGCTTGGAACTATCTGGATAGCCCCCTCGACTACACGCTAGCCATTCTGGACTGGCTCTTGCCGGGACTCTCCGGGATCGAACTTTGTCAGCGGCTGCGGGCCAAACAGAACCCTCTTCCTGTTTTGCTCCTGACGGCCAAAGACAAAATGGAAGATAAAGTCGTGGGTTTGGATGCCGGAGCCGATGACTATTTGGTGAAGCCCTTCGACATGGCGGAACTTAAAGCAAGACTGCGGGCATTACAGCGGCGATCGCCTCTATTACAGTCCCAACAGCTTCAAATCGGCAATCTGATCCTGGATTACGGTACCGCCACAGCTTCGGTTCAGACAGCCCACGCAAACCAGCAGATCGTTCCGCTCACGGCTAAAGAATTCCAGCTTTTAGAATACTTCATGCAGCACCCCAACCAAATCCTAACCCGCGACCAGCTCATGAATCGGGTTTGGGATATCCAGTCAGACCCCATGAGCAACGTCGTTCCGGCCCAGATGCGTTTACTGCGGCGTAAGTTGGCAGAATATGGGTGCGAGGGTCTACTAGAAACCGTCTATGGACTAGGGTATCGGCTCAATGCTCCCCATGCATCAAAGTAAACTCTTTACCCGCACGCGCTGGCGCTTGAGCGCCTGGTATGCGGCCATCATAGGCGCACTCTTAAGCCTGAGTGGGCTGGCCTTTTACGAGATGCTGGCTCAGGCGCACTGGCACGCGCTCCATTTAGAGCTGGAATCTTTATCGGGAACCCTTCATGACGGTCTCGAACCCATTTTAATGCGTCCGGGTCAGCTAGAGCCAGAAGTCAAACAGCTCTTGCCTGAGCTATGTTTAGCAAACGAAGATTGCTTAAAACAAACGGAGCCTTTGGCGCGTCACATCTTAGGTAAAGCACAGCGGCATGGCTACTACGTTCGTTTTCTAGACCCCTCTGGGCACATCATTGCCACGGTAGGATGGCAGCCTAAAGGGTTACCGTTTCAAACACAGGCCCAGGACTGGCAAACCCTTAAAGACGATCGGGGGCAACGCTATCATCAAATTTCGTTGCTGCTGAAAACCAAAAGCAACACCGCTTGGGGCTATATGCAGGTAGGGCGATCGCTTTCTGCCTACGATGACTACTTAGCCATGACCCGACTGGTCTTGCTGATCGGGCTGCCCGCCGCACTCGTTCTGACGAGCGGAGCAAGCTGGTGGCTGGCAGGACTAGCCATGCGTCCCATTTATCAGTCCTATCAGAAGATTCAGCAGTTTACGGCTGATGCAGCCCATGAGTTGAGAACTCCCCTCGCCGCCACCCAAGCAACGATTGAGTCCGTCCTAGAAGCAGAGACCCTTTCCGAATCAGAAGCTCGTAAAACGCTCTGTGCTGTCGAACGCCAAAATAATCGTCTTACTCAACTGGTGCAGGACCTCCTCCTGCTGTCTCGTATGGATAGGCAAGAAATTATGCCTAAACAACAGCCCTGCTGCTTAAAAACGCTCGTTTATGACGTGGTTGACGAGTTTGAGGGGTTGGCGATCGCCTCAGAACTTCAGCTCAGTCTAGAGATTCAGGTTCAGCAGTCTCTCTTTGTATGGGGAGATGAAGAACAGCTTTATCGACTGGTCGCAAACTTGGTGACGAACGCAATTCAGTACACCCCAAAAGGAGGAACGGTCGCGCTACTCCTGCATCAATCTGACCATCACGCGGTCATTCAGGTTAAGGATACGGGGATTGGCATTCCAGCTCCGGAACATTCGCAGATTTTTGAGCGCTTCTATCGGGTTGACAGTAACCGCGCTCGAATCACGGGCGGTTCGGGGTTGGGGCTAGCCATTGCAATGGCGATCGCCCACGCCCATCAGGGTACAATTCAGGTGCAGAGCCAATTAGGACAAGGCAGCACTTTTACTGTCAAATTGCCCGTCACGGCTGGAAACCCATGAGACGTAGGTTCGGCAGAAGAAGGCTCGAATCTGGTTCAATGGGACTCAAATCGGAATCCGACCCCTAGCGGGATTGGTTATCGTTGTGCCTGAACCCATTGGCGAAAAGCTCTCAGCGTTTGGCTGCGTCCCTCAACTTGGCTGCGATCAATAAACTGAGTGATGGTGTCAGCGATCGCAAATCCTGGAAAGTTAGGACTAACCTGAGTATCGACATACTGTCCCTGCTGCAACACGCCGATCCTTAGCTGTCCTGCTTCAAAACGCCACAATTCAGGAACGCCGAGTGTTTGGTAAGCCTCAAGTCCTGTTTTAGAGGTGACATCCACCTCAATTGCCAAATCTGGAGGAGGGTCAACCGTCAAATCAATTCGCTCTTTACCAATCATCTGGGCATGGTGTTCAATGTAAAAGCAGTCATCTGGCTCAATTCCCTTAGCCATGTCCTGCCGTTTGAATGTGCTAGAGCCAAAACATTCGTTGTCGATATCCAACTCTTCTAGCAAAATTTTCACCATATCCCCGATTAAAACCTTGGCTTTCTCATGCTTCGGCAAAGGCATCCGTATCTCTAAAACTCCATTACTGTAAGCAATCCGGCTAGCTCGTTTATCTCCTAACTCATGAAGAATAGCTTCAAATTCTGACCAACCGACTTCTTGCACTTGCAGGCGTTGTCCGGGCTGAACGACGAGTTGGCGAAGCTGAAGCGTGACCATAGGACAAGGGTTGATGGGGGATGCTTTCAGTATAGCGAGGCGCGTTTGCGATAGTCTTTAGCGCTAAAATCGCGGGCGACATCTATTTTTTGACACTGGTAATGCATCATCGGCGATCGTTTTCGCGCGAGGCTGAGTTGATAACTTTTGTCAGTCGATCGGGGTTCGGGGCTGGGGCTGGCCATTGACTGACCGATCGCCCACGCACACGAGGGCAGCATTCAAGTCTAAAGCATGACAAGAAAAGCAGCGCCCGATCGGATGGCCTGTAACGCCTAAATAAAAACTCGAACTTTAGTTTATGACGCTAAGCCGTCAACGAAGAGCGATACATCATATCTCGCGTTGCAGCCATCGCGTTCGCGAGCTTATCCATCTCGGTTTGGGTATGAATTGCATTGACCGTGATGCGCATTCTGGGCTTTGCAATAAACCAGATCGGCGAAATCCAGATACCGTGGTCTTCTAACATCCGACGGCCAAATTCCTTCGGATTGATTTCAGGCGGCATTAACACGGGCACTACATTGGTTTCGCCCACTGCCGTAAAGCCTTCCTCGGCCAAACGAGAGCGCAGATACTGGGTGTTGGCCTGTAAGCGCTCCACCAACTCAGGGTGCTGCCGGACTTGGCGAATGCTTTCTAGCGCAGCAGCCGCTAGCGGCGGCGACAACGAAATAGTGCCAATGGAGGTAGGCGACACGTTCAGCAAGGGCTTGAATTCCTTAACGTGGGTGCTAATGGCCGCACCCGCTGAAGCTGCAAATTTAGAAAACGTGGTCATAATGATGGGCACAACCCCCCGATCGATGGCGTCTTGGGGCGTTAAACCAAAATGTTCGTAAATCCCTCGGCCCGTTGCGCCCAGCGCGCCACTGGCATGAGCTTCATCCATTACTAAAACGCTATCTGGATAGTGTTGCAGCACGTCTAGCATCGCGGGCAGGGGCGCAATGTCTCCATCCATGGAGAAGACAGCATCCGTCACCACCAAGATGCGATCGCCGGGGCGCGCGTATCGCTTAAGTTTGCGGGCTAAGTCCTCCGCATCGCAATGGCGGTAAGATTTCATCCGAACTTGAGGACTGTAGCCAAAAATTTTTCCAGAGCGGGTGCCTGCATTCACCACGGCTGAGACAATACAGCCGTGATTGAGGACATCGCTTAAAATGAGAGTCTCGCGGGTGTGCTTAAAGCCCGGAACCGGAATGGCAAGATGGCAGAAGGCATCGATGAGGGCCTGCATTGCCATCCAAGCGTTGATAAAAAGCTGGGTATGGGGGAGGTGCTTAAATTCAGAAATTTCCCGTTCTAGATCTCGGTGGAGGGGAATGCGACCGCTCAGAACCGAGCAGGAGCTGTTAGAGGTACCGTAGTTCGCAATGGCGTCAATCGCCGCTTGTTGCACCTGAGGGTTCTGGACGAGTCCTAACACGTCATTAGTGCAGAAGGTCAAAACAGTATGGCGTTCTCCAGTTCTGGCCTCTTCAATCTCAACCAGATTGCCCTGCTTTTTATGGCAAAGGTATTCATCTGGATCGAGATCGCTGTCAAACCACCGCTCGACATATTCTTTAATAACTTGCACGCTTGACTCCCCGAACCTTATGTAACGAACGGCTTACCTACTATGGCTCATCAGTATAGGCTTAAAACGACGTTTTCAGCATCGATTTGTGCCACAAACGCATTCGTCACTCTTTTTGCGCCTATGCAACGAGCAATATAGAATTTGACTGTAAATTGACGCTTAAATCCGCATCCCGAAGGTAGAATAATCCGTTGAGGTGACGTTCGGCAATATACAGGTCAAACAATTTAAGGGTTTAGAGCCACGATGCGTGACGGTTCGTCTTCTCTCCAACGATCGAAATCACCTTTCTCAACCTCAACCTACTGTGAGTAAACCTCTTTCTGCAACCTGGCGCGATCCGGTTCTGTGTTTCCTGCTCGTTGCTGGATCTCTGACCGTCATGGCGGGTGCGGTGATGGCTCCCATTCTGCCAGAACTGATCGCGCACCTGCATCTCAGCCGAGGTTGGGCGGGGAGTTTGGTGAGCGTCCACTATTTAACGCTGGCCATTTTTAGTCCCATTTTAGGCGTCATCGCCGATCGCCACGGTCAGATGCGGGTGCTGATTCCCTGCCTGCTGGGATATGCCGTGGTGGGTGCGAGTGGGGCTTTCTTGCCCGATTACTTTACCCTGCTGGTGGCGCGGGGGCTGCTGGGGGTTGCCAGTGGCGGCATTGCCGCATCGAGCTTGGGACTGCTCAGCCGTCGCTACGAGGGAGAAGCGCGCCATCAGGCGATCGCCTATGCGGCGACGGCCATCACCCTTGCCAATATTGTCTATCCGCTCCTGGCTGTGGGGCTAGGATACTTTAACTGGCGGTTAGCTTTTGGGCTATACGGGGTTAGCGCGGCAATGGCCGCAATTGCGCCGCTGCTGTTTCGGGCGGGGGCGAGATCGCGCGCGCCTCGGCCCAAAAATGCTGCTACAGACGGCATTCAGATCGGCCCGCTCCTGAGTTCTCCCGCGAGCCTGCGCATTTTTATCAGTCTGATGATGGTCTCAGCCATTGTCTATGGCACCATCGTGTACCTGCCGATTTATCTCAAAACGGTTCTGGGTAGCGGTTTGATCTGGAATGGCTTCATCCTCGCGATTCAGGCGGTGGGGGCTGCCTTTAGCTCCGGCTTGCTGCTGCGAGCCTTCACGCGGCGGGTGGGCAGCCTGGGGGTGGTGGGGCTGAGCTTAGGCACCATGGCGCTATTTTTAACGCTCTTTCCCCATCTGACTGACTTATCCGCATTGATGCTGGTTTCGGGCTTGTTTGGCGTTAGCTTCGGTTTGGTTACGCCCAGCCTTTACAATCTTTTGGCTAACTTGGCTCCAGATCGCCTTCAGTCAAGCATTTTAGCGACGGGGATTGGCGCGGGTTTTCTGGGGCAGTTTGTGTCGCCCTTAATTTTGGGCGGCATTTTGAGCGCGACCGGGATCCCAAGCGTGTTTTATAGCTGCGCTGCGGCGGCGATCGCCCTTGGACTCAGTCTTTTGATTCCCTTAAGGCCGCAGCCCGCTCCTGCGACCGAAAACGTGACCCCTGTAGAAAACGTCACCCATGTAAGATAACCCGTAAAAGTTGCTCCTATACTGTCGAGTGCCCCTGAAAATTACGTCCGATTCGTACCCATAAATAATGCGGATCTCAAGTCATTCATTTAGGAATAGCATAGGAATAGCCGATACTAAATAGGGAGATCGCGAGTGCTTTTTTCTGAAGGGCAATCGCGCTTCAGCCATGGATAGCGAGAACCCTTGTCCAGCAAAAGGATATAATTAAGGGAGGATTTCTGATTTTGGGATACTAAGCGGCTTATGACATCAACAGCCCTTCATCCAGTCACTTTAGATAAGTTTTCTCAACTTCCCAACATTGAAGAATCTCCAGCCTGGGAACTCATCGACGGTCAAGTTTTACAAAAACCCATGCCAACATTTCATCACAGCCGCCTGCAAAAACGGTTAGTGACCTCCATAGACAATACAAATGGCCCCTATGAAGCCTTTCCAGAACTTCGCTGTATCTTAAGCCAAAATTCTATTGTCCCAGACATCACCATCATCCACCAAAGCCGAATACCGACAGATAACGAGCCGTTCAAAGGTGCTCCAAACTGGCTGATTGAGATTCTTTCCCCCGGCCAAAGTACTACAAAACTCATTACAAAAATCCAGGTATGTCTAGATGAAGGAACTCAATTAGGGTGGTTGATCGACAGCCAAGAAACAGTCGTTATGATTTTTATGTCAAATCAGCCACTTCGGCTATTTCGTGGTGACAGTTTGCTACCTGTTTTGAGCGATCTTTCATTACAACTCACACCCCATCAAATTTTCGGTTGGCTACAATCCTAATGCAAAGCAGATCGCGTTAAAGCTCGAGGCATCCCGGCGCCCTCCTTCTGCTGCTGATTCTCGCACTATCCCACCATCGAACCCACCTTCCAAACCGTAAAGCGGTATATTAGCCCTAAAGAACGTTAGGAGTGAGTGGATTCATGACCTTTGCAGAGGCAACCGATGCGATCGCGAATGTGCAGCAGTGGGGCGTTGCCGTTCTCTTTTTCATTGCTGCCTTTATCTTTGCCAGCCTAGTCGAGTATTGGATGCATCGGCTCATGCACGTCTCAGCGCGCATTGGCGCAAAACACCGCGACCACCACCGTCGCAATGAAGGGCAAGGCGTCCTCTGGGAGTTTCGGGACTACGTGCTGGGCAGTTCGATCGCATTGCCTTTGATGTTTTTAGTATCCGCGACTGCAGGATGGGGTTGGCTGTTAGGCGGGATCGGCTTTGCAGCCTTTTCTGCCTACGCCCATCAGCTCCAGCACGAGAACCCGATAAAATGCTTCTGGATGAAAATGCCCGTGCATTACGTGCATCACAAGTACGGCATGTGGAATCATAACTTTGGCCTTGCGGTGGACTGGTGGGATCGCGTTTTTGGCACTTATAAAGCTGTCGACTGGCTGACCCCAGACGAACTAGACCGCCCGACCCTTGGCTACGCTCAATTGCGATGGTGGTAACGTTGGCAAATGCAATCAAGGCGATTTACACGGATGGAGCCTGTTCTGGCAACCCCGGCCCTGGCGGGTGGGGTGTGGTCATCCAGTTTGCGGATGGCACGCAACACGAACTGGGTGGCTACGCGCCTCAAAGCACTAACAATCGGATGGAGCTTCAGGCTTCTATTGAAGCCTTAAAGGCGCTCAAAACACTACTGCTTTCTCCTGCAGAAGCTTCCTTGCACACCGATAGCGAGTACGTCAAAAACGGAATTACCAAGTGGCTGCCGAACTGGAAGAAACGCGGTTGGAAAACAGCCCAAGGGAAAGCTGTTTTAAATCAAGACCTTTGGGAAGCTCTTGACGAACTGAATTCGGATCGGATTCAGTGGCATTATGTTCGTGCCCACAACGGACACCCCGGCAACGAACGTGCCGATGCGATCGCCCGTGCCTTTTCCCTCGGTCAACCCCTACCCTTAAGGCAACTCGAGAACCCCATGACTGCTGAACCCATCGAGACATTCCAAGGGATCTCAGAATCCTCCTATACAGGCGACAGCCACTCCCTTGAAACGCGGGCGCAGCACCTGCGCGATCTCATTGATATTTTAGAGTTGGCCGATGCGATCGCCGCCGAGGGCTACCTGATTACCAGCGCGGAACTTGCGGATCTGATGGACGTTCACGCCAGCGCGGTCACCAGTCGAGGCGATCGGTGGATCTGGCGTAACTGGGAAGTCTCGCGGGTGCGACGCGAAGGCAATCAAATCCTCTGGCGGCTCCAACGAGCGGATGACCGCATCTAAACAGTAAAAACCGCGCGACAGCTAAGACGTCAGAACCCTTCCAGGAACTGAGCGTCGAGCCGAACGTTCGACGAGGATGGCTAGCTTGCCTTGCCGAGAATGCGCGCTTTGACCCGATCTAACTCCTGTAAGAGTTCGTTGCGCGTATCGGCATATAGCAAGTACCGCACGACCACCCAGCCCGTAAAGCCCAACCCGACCAGCTCGAAGGTGGGTGCAAACAAAGGAATAGCGTTAAGGCGAGCCAAGACGCCATCGGCAACAGCAATGCCCAACCCTGCCGCTAGAATCAATCCTACGGTGGTCATGGGCTTTCGATATTCGCCAAAAACGCTGCCAAAATGGTCTGGGAAAACGACCAAAAATTGGAGGGCTTTTTCAAGCTGTTCTTGCCACTCTGAATTTGCAAATGTTTGGTCTGAGTTTTCTAGCTTAAGTAAGGTGCCGGGGGTATCTGCGTTCACATCTAGAGCAGCGGGAGAACTGACGTCTGTTGTCGTCTCTGTCGCAGTTGCTGCCATGGGTTCGAGTTCGGTATTGTTCATGATTGCACCCTGATAATCGTCATTGGTGAGGAAGAGGCTTGGCGCATTAAACCAGAGGTTTTGGAAATGGTCAAGGGCGGAGCAGCATTCTCGTTCCAACTCGCTCCAAGAGCGAGTTCTTTGTACTGTACCGTAGGACCGCTAAAGTTTGACTAAAGTTTGGTTTGACTAATCCTACTAAAAATAATCCGGTGAGCTGTGCTCATGAAGGAAGATCTGCTCGGCAACGCGAGTCGACGATCGGCGGAGCTCTAAAGTCAGTCAAATCTATAAAAGGGTCTAAAGTCATGTTAGGAGATTAAAACACGTTCAATTGTTTGATAGCGATCCAATGTATCTTTTGATGATTCGTCATGCAGAGTCGTTGGGCAACCGAGAATATCGCATTCAGGGACGGGTTGATTACGCGTTGTCGGCGCAAGGGATCGAGCAAGCGCACGTGCTGGGTCAAGCCCTTGCAGAACGTTGGAAGCCAACCCATATCTACTCCAGTACGCTCGTGCGGGCGGTTCATACTGCGGAGATTTTGCGAGATTATTGGGCGACGCGCGAGTCTACTGCCACCATAACCCCCTGTCCCTCTTTACAAGAGATTAAAAACGGCGTTTTAGAAGGGCTAACTTGGGCTGAGGCTGAAGTGCGACATCCCGATCTGAGCGCGGCGCTGATGGCGTCTTCAGATTGGATTCCGATTCCAGGTGCTGAAAGTCTAAAGGCAGCCCGCGATCGCGCCCAGCAGTTCATTCAAACAATCTCAACGCAGCACTGCAACGAAGATAGACTGTGGGTTGTAACGCACGGCGGGTTTTTACAGTATTTGGTGGCGGCAATATTGGGGAGCGATCGCACTTGGGGGTTCTCGATTCCACCCACGGCTCTCTTCGAGTTCGAGCTAGACTTGGCGCGCTGGAACACCGCCGATCAAAATCGTTACAACGCTCTGCTGTGGAGAATCCACCGTTTCAACGACGCAACCCACCTAAAATCAGAACTGTAATTTGACGTTCGCGCTACAACCTACCGCAATGGTTCTCTCTCTCACCGAAGCCCACCTTCAATCCCTCCGCCTCCACGCAGCGCAAGCCTATCCTGAAGAGTGCTGCGGGCTACTTTTAGGCATTCATCAGTGGCGAGAGGGAGTGGAGACTAACGCGATCCGGCAGGTCTATGCGACGCCCAATACATGGGAACAAAGCCTAACCGACCTTGACGCTCCAGAACAGCTCGCCGCCACGGCCCATCGTCGTTACCGGATCGATCCCGATGCCATGCTTCAAGCACAACGCCACGCCCGGACCAACGGTTGGGATATTATAGGGATCTATCATTCTCATCCAGATGCAGCGGCGGTTCCCTCCGAGTGGGATCGGGCGTGGGCGTGGCCCCAATACTCGTACGTCATTATTTCGGTTGAGAATGGCACCGCTCGCGATCTTCAGAGCTGGTGCTTAGATACACACCATGAGTTTTTACCTGAGAGGCTTATGGTTTCTGACGTAGCTCCCCCTCAAGTTACGCCAAACCTCGAAGATGCCCTTGAGATCTAAAAGCTTTGCGCAAGGATAACGACAATGCTCAATCCGAATCTGGACGAGATCCAGCTCACAAAAGACGATTACGAGCGGTATTCCCGCCACTTGATTTTGCCGGAGGTTGGCCTAGAGGGTCAGAAAAGACTGAAGGCGGCTAGTATCCTGTGCATCGGCACCGGGGGATTGGGTTCGCCGCTGTTGCTGTATTTAGCAGCAGCAGGCATCGGACGCCTGGGGATCGTGGATTTCGACGTGGTGGATTTCTCTAACCTTCAGCGTCAGGTCATCCACGGCACCTCTTGGGTGGGCAAGCCCAAAATCGAGTCCGCCAAGAACCGGATTTTAGAGATCAATCCTCACTGTCAGGTGGATCTTTACGAAACGCAGTTCACCTCTCAAAATGCGCTCCAAATCGCCGAACCTTACGACATTGTGATTGACGGGACGGACAATTTCCCGACGCGCTACCTGGTGAACGACACCTGCGTGTTGCTGAATAAGCCGAATGTGTACGGCTCCATTTTTAGGTTTGAAGGGCAGGCGACGGTCTTCAATTATGAAGGCGGCCCCAACTACCGCGACCTCTACCCCGAACCCCCGCCTCCTGGATTGGTGCCCTCCTGTGCCGAAGGCGGCGTGCTGGGGATTCTGCCTGGCATTATTGGGGTAATTCAGGCCACGGAAGCCATCAAAATCATTTTGGGACAGGGCACCACCCTCAGCGGACGGCTGCTGCTGTTTAACGCCCTAGATATGAAATTCCGGGAACTAAAGCTGCGCCCCAATCCCACGCGCCCCGTCATCGAAAAGCTGATCGACTACGAAATGTTCTGCGGCATTCCCCAGGCAAAGGCAGCGGAGGCCGAGCAGCAAGCTGCCATTCCTGAGATGACCGTGACGGAGCTGAAGCAGGTGCTCGACAGCAGCGCCAAGGACTACGTGCTCCTCGACGTGCGCAATCCCAATGAATACGAGATTGCCCGCATTCCTGGTTCGGTGCTGGTGCCGCTGCCCGATATCGAAAACGGGCAGGGCGTGGAGAAAGTGCGATCGCTCGTCAACGGCCATCGTCTGATTGTCCATTGCAAGATGGGCGGACGGTCGATGAAGGCGCTCGGCATCCTAAAGGGTGCGGGGATCGACGGCACCAACGTTAAAGGCGGCATCCAAGCCTGGAGTCGCGAAGTAGACGCATCGGTACCCGAATATTAGGGATCGGTCTGGGTTGGCATCGCTCTCCTGCGACGCCAACCCTTGCTCTAGGAATCGCGTGACCCAGATCGTGTTTGAAGATGAGAATTTGAGGATGGAAGTCCCTCAAGTGTCAAGAACTGTTGAATCGAGGTTGAAATGGGTAGCGAAATACAGTCCGTCACGGGCACAGGCATTCCCCTAGCGGGCAACGACGTGGACACCGATCGCATTATTCCGGCGCGGTTTCTCAAAAGCATTACCTTTGACGGACTCGGCGAACAGGTCTTTATCGACGATCGCACCGCTGCCCAGGGCCAACACCCCTTCGACCTACCCCAATATCAAGGCGCAAAAATTTTAGTCGTCAACAATAACTTTGGCTGCGGCTCCTCGCGGGAACACGCACCCCAGGCGATCGCCCGTTGGGGCATTCGAGCCATTGTGGGCGAAAGCTTCGCCGAAATTTTCTTTGGCAACTGCGTGATGCTGGGCATCCCCTGCGTCACAGCCGAACCCGCGATCGTGGAATCGATCCAGCAGCATTTGCAAGACAATCCTCAAATGACGCTCACCGTCGATCTAGAAACCATGAAGGTCAAGTATGGGGATCTCTCCGCTCCCGTCAACATGGGAGATGGGCCGCGTCAGACCCTGCTGACCGGAACCTGGGACGCCTGCGGCCAACTTTTGGCGGGCGTTGCCTCAATTCGGGAAACCGCTGAAAAACTGCCTTACTTAGCTTGGCATTAGAATGGGGAGCAGGATTGAAACGAGGATCGTCGTCCGATGAGCGATAACCGCGCGCCAAGCGTCCGCACTCCCCCCTACCAAGTCACCATTGCCGATAGTACGGGCGAAGCCCACCTGCCAATTTTAGAAGGAACCCTCGGCCCAGCTGCGGTAGACATCCAGCAGATGTACGGCAAGCACAACCTGCTGGCCTACGACCCAGGCTTTCGCTCGACGGCCTCCTGCAAAAGCGCCATCACGTTTATTGATGGCGATGCTGGAGTGTTGTTATATCGCGGCTATCCCATTGAAGAATTGGCAGAACACAGCAACTTTCTGGAGGCTTCTCACCTGCTCATGTTTGGGGAACTGCCCGACCCTCAGGAAGCCGAGCAGTTTGAGAAAGAAATTCGACACCATACGCTCCTCCACGAGCAGGTGCTGAATTTCTTTAGAGGGTTTCGGCGAGACGCCCATCCGATGGCCATTATGGTGGGTGTTGTAGGGGCGCTATCTGCGTTTTATCACGATGATATCGACCTCCAAGATCGCGATCGCCGGATTCGAGCTGCCATTCGGCTTTTGGCAAAAATGCCCACCATTGCGGCAGCCAGCTACACCTATAGCATTGGACGCCCCATCCGCTATCCCTGGAACGACCTCGGCTACGCGGGCAATTTTTTGCAAATGCTGTTTGGCGTCCCCAGCGAAGTGTATAAGGTCGATCCGGTTTTAGCCAAAGCAATGGATCTCATTTTTCTGCTCCACGCCGACCACGAGCAAAATGCCTCCACTTCGACGGTGCGCCTAGCCGCCTCCTCCGGAGCGAACCCGATTGCCTGCGTTGCAGCGGGGATCGCCAGTCTGTGGGGCCCCGCGCATGGCGGGGCCAACGAGGCCGTCATCCGCATGCTGAAGGAAATTGGCAGCGTTGAGAATATACCCAAGGCGATCGCCCGTGCCAAAGACAAAAACGACCCATTTTTGTTAATGGGGTTTGGGCATCGGGTTTATAAAAACTTCGATCCGCGCGCGCGCGTCATTCAAAGAATGGCTAAGGATGTTTTGGAGCATTTGGGCATTAACGATCCGCTTTTGGACATTGCCATCCAGCTCGAGCAAATTGCCCTTCAAGATGAATATTTTGTAACGCGCAAGCTTTACCCCAACGTTGATTTTTATTCCGGTATTCTGCTGCGGGCGATGGGCCTACCCACCAATATGTTTACCGCCATTTTTGCCCTAGCCCGAACGGCTGGCTGGATGAGCCATTGGCTGGAGCTTACGGAAGATGCCCACGGCATCGACCGACCCCGACAGCTTTATGTCGGCCACCCGCAGCGCTCCTATCCTAAGCGTTAAATCTCCACGCCTAAGAGGTTTTCTCCAAAGGAATGCGATTGGGACAAACGCGTCCGCGAGCAAAATCTGTAATGTTAGCCAGGGTAGTTTCGGCAATGTTTTTGAGCGCATTGCGAGTAAAGAAACCTTGATGGGCCGTAATCAAAACGTTTGGAAACGACTGCAAAAGCTGAAACGTGTCGTCCTGAATCACTGTATCTGATAAATCTTCAAAGAAGAGCGATTCTTCTTGCTCGTACACGTCAATTCCCAAGTATCCAATTTGACCGGACTTGAGACCTGCGATCGCCGCAGAGGTATCCAAAAGCCCTCCACGACTGGTGTTGATCAGCATGGCTCCTGGTTTTAGATGCTGCAGGGATTCTGCATTTAGTAAATGATGGCTGGCAGGTGTAAGGGGACAATGCAGCGACACGATATCTGAAGCTGCCAAGAGTTTTGGGAGTTCTACATAAGCGACGCCCAAACTTTGACAGGCAGCATTGGGGTAGGGATCGTAGGCCAACAGCCGACAACCGAAGCCGTGCATGATTTGAGCGAAACACTGACCGATTCTTCCCGTGCCTACCACGCCCACGGTAGACCCGTGCAAATCGAATCCCAGAAGACCCTCTAAGGCAAAGTTGTCATCGCGGACGCGATTGTAGGCGCGGTAAATTTTGCGATTGAGTGCCAAAATGAGCGCTGCAGCATGTTCTGCAACGGCGTAGGGAGAGTAGGCCGGTACCCGCACGACCGTCAGCTCTAGTTCTGCCGCAACGTGCAAATCTACGTGGTTGAAGCCTGCCGAGCGCAGCGCAATGAGCTGCACCCCCCGAGCGGCGATCGCCCTTAGGGTCTCGCCATTCAGCGTGTCATTGATAAAGACGCACGCCGCCGCACAGCCCTCCGCCAGCGACGCGGTTTCGCGGGTCAAACGCGGCTCCAAAAACAACAGCTCGTGGCCGTGAGCCAGATTTTCAGCCTCCAAAAACTGGCGATCGTAAGGCTTGGTACTAAAGACAGCTACTTTCATCAAAACCTTTCTGCTCTAGTCTTTGGCGGGATCCACTGGCTCAAAAAAACGGCCTGCTCAAAAAACGGTAGGCATCAACGCACCCACCGCGCTAGAAAAGCGATCGGTCTTGCGACGCTACTTGCCAAATCCTTTCCCGCGTCCGGTGGAGGCGACGGTGAGGCAGCGTTCGATCTGAGATCGCAGTTTGTCGCGATCTAGATCTTGACCGATCAGCACCAATTGATTTTTAGGCTGTCCTTTCCACTCGTCATCGTCTAGGGAAAACCGCTTGCCACTCAGATGAAAGACATGACGCTTCGGGCTTTCGTCAAACCAAAGCAGACCTTTGGCGCGAAAGACATTGACCGGCATTTCGTTGTCTAAGAAATTCTGGAACTTGCGTACAGAGAACGGGCGATCGCTCTCGAATGACAAAGACGTAAAGCCATCCACCTCCAGATGGTTGCTGTGCTGGTGGTCGTGATGGTCGTGATGGTCGTGCTCATCGTGGTCGCAATGTCCGCGATCGTGATCGCATCCGCTGTGGTCGTGATGGTCGTGGTGGTCGTGGTGGTCGCGATCGTGATGGTCGTGGGTAGCTTCAGGCTCTGGACTGTAATACTTATCCGTTTCAAACAACCCCACGCTCAAGATCAAAGGCAAAGGCACCTCTCCCTTCACGCTTCTGAGCAACCGCGCACCCGGACGCATATCGCGCACCCGGACTTCCAAGAGATCTAGATCGGCCTCGTCTACTAAGTCTGCCTTATTGAGCAAAATAATATCGGCGTAGGCAATCTGATTTTCGGCCGCCTGGCTGTTAAAGAGGTCGATGCTGAAATTTGCAACATCCACCACCGTCACAATCGAGTCCAACCGCGTCAGCTCTCGTAAATCCGTGCCTAAAAACGTCAGCGCCACAGGCAGGGGATCGGCCAACCCCGTCGTTTCGACAACCAGATAGTCAATCTTCTCGGGACGTTCTAGGACTTTGTAAACGGCTTCCACCAGATCGTTATTGATCGTGCAGCAGATACAGCCATTGCTCAGCTCCACCATGTCTTCGCCCGTGGTCACGAGCAACTCGTTGTCGATGCCGATTTCGCCGAACTCATTGACCAAAACTGCCGTTTTAATACCATCCTGATTGCTAAGGATATGGTTTAAGAGCGTCGTTTTACCGCTGCCTAAAAAACCCGTGATAATCGTGACCGGAATGCCGCGTTTATCGGTCGCCATTGCGCTTGGAAGGGTAGGAGCTGTTGTCGTGTTTGTCATACCGATTTACTCGCTTACTGAATGTCTGGTGCACCTTAAGGGCAGTTTTGAGGAGGCGACGTTAAAACTCGGCTTCGAGAGGTTCCACGAAGCCGTCTATTTTTTCATTATGCCGCACCCCGTCTGCGATGGATGGATTCAGCAAAAGCGCTTGCATTCTCTTCCACGAAGCAATGGTCAGTTTGGGATCGAGTTCGATCGGGGAGAGCGGCGTTTGATCAGGGACAGACAGTTGCGGGTGTCATCGACGCGCCTGTAGTCTAGTTCGCTTGCAATTTTTTGGAGCAGCAGCAGTCCTCTGCCAGAGATAGATTCATCTGTTACGGATGCCTTGTATCGCTCGATTTGCTCCATCAGGCTAAAGGGGGGGCCGCAATCCCAAATGCGCATCTCGACATGGTTTGGATAAAAATGGAGGTCGATCTCGACGAGCGTTTGGGCGGGCAAAGAGTGGTGGGCGTGTCTGACCGCATTAGTAAACCCTTCCGCTAGCGCAATTTGACATTGCATCCAATCTTCAGCGTTTACAGATTCTTGGGTCAAGTCTTGAAACCACTCCAGAACCTTAGACAATTCATTGAGGTCGGTATCGACGTGAATGCACTTGGTTTCTAGCACGGATTGGGTACTTTTCATCACTACCTTTAGTTGGCCTGAGCGCGGTGTAAGCTCCCGTGCGCGATTCATAAGTCTGTATACTGCTGTTATAAAGGGATGTTCTGGTGCGATTGCTGCAAATGAGTAAATTTTTAACTTTACCGTTTGAGCCAAAGCATCAGAGGGCTTACGAGCTGGTAATCTATTTTACCCAGGGGGAAAGGAATATTTTCTATGGCAATAGAAGGCTGAAACAGGACTGAAGTTTGGGCGAGACGTCAAAGGGTCCTATGACCGCTGGGGAACGTGGTTTTTGATATTTAAGCTCGAATTTGGCAGGTTGGCTTAAGAATGGGAGCAAACTAATGAGAGCAATCTAACGCATTAGTTTAGAAAAACCTTGATTTAATGCTTTTTGTTCTCGTGGCGGCATCAGTTAAATAGAGATATGTACTCAATTCTCATTGTTGATGACGACCCAGTCACCAAACTAATGCTCAGGCGCATTCTGGAGCAGCAAGGCTATACCGTAGATACGGCACAGGACGGGCAAGAGGGCATTCAGAAGGCCATCGCGATGCAGCCCGCACTCATGATCTGCGACTGGCTGATGCCGATTACTGATGGACTAGAGGTCTGTCGCTTTGTGAAAAGCAACGCAAAGCTCTGCACGACGTTTTTTGTGCTGCTCACGTCGCGGGTCGACTTGGAGGATCGCATTGAGGGGCTGAATGCAGGGGCGGATGAGTTTCTTGCAAAGCCCATCGATATGAACGAGCTAAAGGCGCGGATACGGGCTGGCCTGAGGCTGCATCAGCTCAATCAGGATCTCCAGGCCCAAAAACAGGTGCTAGAAGCCGAGCTGGCCGAAGCCGCTAGCTACGTGCGCTCTATTTTGCCCGCGCCGATGCAAGCGCCTTTACAAATTGAGTCGCTCTTTTTACCGTCTCGCCAGTTGGGCGGAGATTGCTTCGACTATTTTTGGCTCAATTCGGACATGCTCGCAATCTATGTATTAGATGTTTCGGGGCATGGTTTGGGTGCGGCGCTGCCGTCGGTCTCGATTTTGAATTTGCTGCGATCGCAGTCTCTCTCTGGCGTCAATTACGACGAACCGGCAGAAGTCTTAGCGGCCCTCAACCGGGGGTTTCAGATGTCTCAACATGGCGATAAATACTTCACCATGTGGTACGGCGTCTACCATCGCCCGACCCAAGTTCTAAAATTTGCCAGTGCCGGACACCCGCCAGCGCTGCTGTGGTCTCACAGCAATCGAGGACAAGAACTCAAAACCCAAGGTTTTCCAATCGGTTTATTTCCCGATGCGATCTATTGCAGCAAAACCTGCACCATTCCGCCCCAAAGTACTTTGTATCTGTTCAGCGATGGCGTTTATGAAGTTCACCAGCCTGACGGCGAAATTTGGGGACTCCGATCGTTACAGTTACTGCTGCAAGGGAATCCTAGCTATCACAAACTAACCTTGCCCGAATTGATGCAGCGCATTCAAAGCGGTGCAAAGTGTGAAGGATTTTTAGATGACTTTTCTTTAGTAAAAGTGAAATTTCCCTAAATAGTTTTAGCGCCTAAAACTTGCTGTTCGAACTCCGCACGATCTGCAAAAACGTGAAAAATTCTACGCGTATCGGTCAAATCGAATAACATGCCAATTTGTTTGTTAATGGCGCAGATATAGAGCTTCTTCTCGGCAGCACGAATCATCTTTAAGGCCACGATCATCGCGCCCAAACCGGAACTGTCCATAAATCCCAGATCGCGGCAGTCCGCCAGAATCGCATCCGCACCGCTATCCAGCGCCTGACGAATTTCGCTATGAAAGGCACTTGCTTTTGTTCCGTCAAATACCCCCGACAACTCCACTATGGAAACATTTAAACTCATGTTATCTGCAAAGTAAAAAATCAAAAGATGTCTACTCTTCCATTGTAAGATGGAGTGCGGACAAAGCATAGCGATCTGCGTTACCGCGTACCTCCGGCAAGGACGCCAAATCTTGCTTTAATCGCTAATTTTAGGGCGAAAACGGCAGTAGATCCGAGCAGTGTTGCGATTGAGCCGCACGTTCTCCGTGGCAAGGTCTGAGTCTGCAGTGGTCATGCTGCGTGGTTTGCAGCAGCGTGCGGGGATTTGATTTCAGTTTTTAGACGGCCTTAGTGTGTCGGTATGCCTTGGTTGCGGATCGTCAGTGGAGTTGTTGCTATTACCCTTGCGCTTGCGGTGACAGTGCTGGGGGGATGGTACTTCACGGCTGGTTTTTGCATCTTAGTCTATTTAGGCCAAACTGAGTATTTTGACTTAGTAAAGGCAAAGGGGATCGCGCCTGCGAGGAAGACGACGCTGGCGGTCAGTCAGGTCATGCTGATTTTGTCGGCGGCTTCGGTGTATCTCGACAATCCGAGGCTGGCGGATGCGGTTTTGCCCATTGCTGCTACGCTGATTTGCTTTTATCCAATTTTTTTGCCGAAGCTTTCGACGATCGCCGGAATTGCCAGTTCGGTTTTGGGGCTGCTTTATGCGGGGTATCTGCCCAGTTACTGGATTCGACTCAGGCTGCTAGAAAGCACTCAAGCCAGTTTGCCGTTAGGCGGCTATTGGCCTCAAGAGTGGCCGAGGATAGCGGACGTTCCGATGGGACTGAGCGCGACGCTGCTGGCATTTTTTTGCATCTGGGCAGCGGATATTGGAGCTTATACCATTGGGAGGTTGTTTGGCAGGACGAGGCTGTCCGAAATCAGTCCTAAGAAGACGGTGGAGGGGGCAATGTTTGGGGTGATGGGCAGCGTGGGGGTGGCGATCGCCGGAGCTGGCGCGCTGCACTGGCCGTTCTGGGTTTTGAGCGGTGCCATTTTAGGGTTGCTGATTGGGGTCACAAGTCTGCTGGGCGACTTAACGGAGTCGATGATGAAGCGAGATGCTGGGGTGAAGGATTCGGGGCAATTGATTCCAGGACACGGCGGCATTTTAGACCGTGCCGATAGCTACGTGTTTACGGCTCCGCTGGTGTATTTTTACGTGACGCTGCTGCTGCCGCTGTTGAAGGTGCTGCAATAGCGTCGGACGGCACATCAGAGAGAACTCGAGGTAAGGCTAACCGTCTGTTCGGTTCGGTTCCGCTCACTGTCGAGTTTTTGTCGTATTTCGCTACCTTTATATTACTGAAGTAGAACCCTCCCCCATAGGAGACCTCTATGAACGATTCAACGCCTCAAACCCTCGGTTCTTTTAATAACCCTTTCGGCACAGACAATCCTCTGGCGCAGTACATCCAATCCCTTCCCCAAGACGCGCTCGTGCAGATGCACCAACCTGCTATGGATGCGGCTAAACTCATGGAAGGTAACTTAATGGGATTGCTCGGCACGTTGCCAAGCCAGCACTTTGACGTAGCAGTGACCACCAGCCGGGAAAGCTTAGGACAACTCATGGCTTCTGCAATGGTCTATGGATATTTCCTGCATACCGCAGAACAACGGATGGCCCTAGAAAGCGCGCTCCCTCAGTCGCAATCGTAAGGCCAGTCAAACGGTCGCTATTCGATGATTCCTTTGACCGCTACCGCGCTCGCACCCCCAGACCCGTATCTATAACCTGTCCCGATCGTCGGCAATCCCTACTCGTCCGTTGCGGGGCATCATTATGTTTTCACTCCTATCGAACGATAATTCAGACCGCTTTTCCAACGGCTTTGCAAACCCTTCCGCCGATGATGAATTGCTCGATGCCTTGTCATCCAAACCGACGCGGCGCTCAATCCGGGCAATTCTGGCGGTCCCTTGGTCAATAGTCGCGGCGAGGCCATTGGGGTCAATACGGCGATCGTTCAAGCCGCCCAAGGCATTAGCTTTGCAATCCCCATCAATACGGCCCGGTGGGTCATTCCCGAACTGATGCGATCGGGACGAGTCCGCCGGGGGAGAATCGGGGTTGCGGGCCAAACGGTTCCGCTGCCTCATACTTTAGTGCGCCAGCACGGGTTGAGTCGAGATCGAGGCGTATTGGTTCTGTGGCTGGAGCCGAACAGTCCCGCACAGATCGCCAATCTAAAACCTCGCGATGTTCTGGTAGAGCTTGCAGGGCAGCCCCTATCAACCGTAGACGATTTGCATAGAAACCTTACTGCTGAGCGCATCGGCCAACCCTTGCCTGTAAAGTTGCTGCGTCGCGGAGAGCTGCTAGAGATCTCAATCGTTCCTCTGGAGTCGTCCTATGATTGAGTTGCGGGCCTTAGGGGCGCAGGTTAAATGTTCTAGCTTGCCTGCCCCAAGCCTGCCGCAGGGGTTAGGGTGAAGGGAAGAAGTCGTTTGAAAATGAAAAAACGAATTGTTTTCATCATTCTTTTCCTCCTCACGCTGTTTCTAACGCTTATGGCCGTAGCGGTATTTTCTCCCAAACAAGCCCCCTCCATTCGCAAACTTTATGTATTTGGGGATAGCCTTTCCGATACGGGAACTGTTTTTCGTTCGACCTACGGACTCTATCCGTCTAACCCACCTTACTTTCAGGGCCGTTTCTCGAACGGACGGGTTTGGGTCGAATATCTGGCTGAAGACCTCGGCGTGAAACAGGTCGGCAATTTTGCTTGGGGTGGTGCGACGACCGGGGACGATGCCACGGTGCTCGTGCCGGGATTGTTATCTCAGGTCCAGACATTTACACAGCAACACTCTACAGCAACTGCAGATGAGTTGTATATCCTGTGGGCCGGTGCCAATGATTACTTGCAAGGGACAAACAACAGCGCTCTTCCAGTGGCAAATATTACGAAGGCAATTGAGGCCCTCGCCCGCATTGGCGCGACTCGCATCCTAGTCGCCAATTTACCTGACTTAGGCCAATTGCCTGCAACGCAAGGCAGCGACCGATCGCGGGAACTCAGTCAATTGACCCAAGCGCACAATACGGGTCTGCGGCGATCGCTGAAGGTACTAACGCAGCAGAATCCCGAGCTGCAAGTAATGACGCTGGATGCAAATTTACTCTACCAACAAGCCGTTGCCAATCCTCAGAAATTTGGCCTCAACCAAGTAACCCGCGCTTGCTTGACCGGATCGGATCCCTGCCGCAATCCCGAGCGGTTTTTGTTTTGGGATAACATCCATCCGACGACAGCAGGCCATCGCATCTTGGCAGATACGACTGTTACCGCCCTAAAGACGCAGCTACTCTTCCCCCGTTAGGGTTATCGAGCAGAAATAAAGCATCGAGAGTCTTTCCGAAGAGGTAGCGATAATCTCCCCCAATCAAATCGCAAAGGACGGATGCTCGTAGCGGTGCCACTTTCCCCGGTAGCGCTCTGCAATGAGAGGGCGAACTGTGAATTGAGGAGGAGCGCCCTCTCGAACGTCAATACGCAGGCACGAATAGGGACGTCTTTTATGGGAACCCTTGCCGTTGCGACCGATAAATAGCTGTGAAGAAGCAACCGCACGCGATTCGGTTGCTTCTTCGTCGGGAAACGTTTCTAGAAGTTGTGGCCCTTCTAGGCGCTGTCGGCGCAAGCTAAAGCCGCTGCCGCCACAAATAATCCAAGGAATGTGAGAATCTGCATGGCCGGTGTCTAGCGTTTTCAGATGCTCTAAGCAATGGGCGTGCCCGTTCAGCACCAAATCGACTAGAGGCCGTCCGCAGGTAAGGGGTCCTACGACTCGAGCCACTTCATCTAAGGTGCGACGCAAATGCTGGCGTACCGTTAAGGTTTGCGCTTGGTGCCATTTGGTCGATTCCGTGACGTAGGGCGGGTGATGGAAATAAAGCACCCGACCGCGCACCGCTGGCGTATTCCAAGAGGCAATTAATCGCTGCTTCAGCCAGTCTAGTTGCTCTACATCTGCCGTGGGAACCACATGGGCAGCGAGCTGCTTTTTAATATCCGCTAACACTTCGTCCGTTTGAGACAGCTTGGTCTGGAGGTCGTCCAGTTGTTCCACTTCGTAGGGATTATTGGGATCGAGATGGGAGGCAGTTTCGAGAAATTGCTGCTTTTCTCGCTCTAGCCGATCGCGCTGCTGTTCTAGCAAACGTCGTCTGGCATCGCCTTGATGGGTTTTAGGCAATGGAATCGGGTCGTTGAAAGTACACGAATCTAGGGCAAAAAAATCGATGCCGCCTTGACGAAAGCTGTAGTAGCGATTGGGTAAGCGGGTGAAAGTACCAGGTTCGTAACGCAGACAGCGATCGCCGTTCTCTGTTTTAGCGGTGTAGTGTCGGTCGAGATGGCGTCTCAGTTCGACAGGGGACTTGAACGCCTTGAGATAGTCTAAAAATGCGCGCGCGTAAGCGTCTCCTCGATCGGAACCGCGCCAGCCGAGATCGAAATCTATCTTTGACTCGAGGACGGAACGCAACGGTAAAGTCGTCGCCGCCAGCAAGCCGAACCAAAGCGGTAGATCGTAGTAGTCGTGGTTGCCCAGTACGGGAAAGAAAGGCTGCTGAAAAACCATCTCGCGGTAGGAAATTTTCTCGTAGCGATCGCCGCCCGCTAGAAGCTCCCGGTAGGGTTCGATGAAATTTTTTGGATAGTACTCGCTCGACCCCGTCAAATAAACCACGTCGCCCGTATGAAGCGTGAACCGACAGTCTGGTTGATGGGGCAGCATCAGCTCGGCCACTTCGCGCTGGGGGTGATGGTCGAGGTGGGGTCCCGAGCCGCTATCGCCAATGACTAAAAATGAAAAATTCGGTTCGTCCGCCCGGCCATCTGCGATGACCAGTTGGGTTTGATCGATGCCACATTCCGCCACGAGCGGATCTTGCCAGCGAACGCGCTGCTTCATCTTACGGATTTTATCCGCGATCGCCGGATCGGATATAAATTGCAATGTTCCTCACTCCCACATTCTCGAAACTCAACCTTTCCTGACAGCCAATCCGAACGAGTCAATCGGCACTCTAGCGATCGCAAAATCCAAGAGTAAGGCAGCTTACCTGGGAGACGATCCGACAGCACGCGCAGTCAAGCTATAAGCTGAAGCCCCCAGTTGCTGAGTCTTCTTTTCTTCTTAGCGCAGTCACCCTGAAAAAGCTAGGAGATTGAGGGAGGGATCTGGGTTGTAAACCTTAGGGGGCAAGTCCTACAGGCTTGATAGATAGCGAACGTGGCAGGTAGAGTCTTAGGCAATACCGATAAAGTTATTCGAGTCGCTCAAGGATGCAGCCGTTACATCGTCTACAAAGATAAATGGAGTGCCCGGTCGCCGTCCTTGCGATCCATCAATGTCTAGCAGTACGGTCACGCCGTTTCTGGTAGAGCGGAAGCTAATATAGCCCTCATCAATGGGATTGGTTGTGGAAATCCCCAACTGCACGAACAGCTCTGTAAACACGATGCGATCTCGACCGACTTCAAAATCCGTGATGCGATCGCCTGAGTCTGTGACGGCTTGGTAAACAAACCGATCTTCGCCTCCGCCTCCTGTCAGCTTGTCCGGCCCTCTAAAGCCAGTAATGAGGTCATTGTCAGCGCCACCGACGAGTATATCCCGCCGCCTGGTTCCATTGATAATGTTGAAAGTAGGAGGTGCGGGCAGTACCGTATCCTCGCGGAAAGCTAGGTTTTGAATGCGTTCGTCGAGGGCGGGGGCGGTATCCGCTGACGTGTAAGGCTTAGACGGATCGGGGAAATTGACCGCCAAGTATTCTGCTAAAGCATCCTGCTCGGAGCCAAAATTGGCAAAGGCGGCGCGTCCAAACTGGAGGGGTTCGCTCGCGGGAGCATCCAGAATCCCATTTTGATTGAGATCTTCGGATGCATCTAGGCTGCCATTTGCGTTCGCGTCTTCTCCGAGCAAATCGACTCGATTGAAGCGCGCGGGATTGGCTACCAAAAATTCTGGAAACGGATAGCCATCCCCACCATTTGCTAGAAAGTTGAGGGTGACGATGCGGAAGGTGCGATCGGGATTGCCCGATACATTCCCGTCTCGAACCACTTCTTCGAGGACGGTTCCGCTGTCATCCACGACTGCTAAGGACAGCACCCGATCGTTGGCGGGGCGGGTGGCGTCAAAGCTAAATTTAAGCCCCCCAATTTGTCCGAACTGACCCGGCGTCGCGCCAGGAGCCGTTCCGGCAACGCTATGCTCGATCGTTTGAAGGAGTTGCGTTGCGGTCAGGGTGACGAGGGTGAGACCGTTATTGAACCGCAGGGAGTTGGTAATATCCAGTTGGGAGATATCGCCTTCTTCTTTGTTGGCCAGGGGATTCGCTTGGGGGGGAAGCTTGAGCAGATCCGCAGGGTCTGTCGATCCGGGCGGGAAGGTCGTAAACCCTATATTGTCTCGGATGCCGCCGCCGTTTTTGATGGAGATCGTCACCGTCGGATCGACGGCTTTGGCGATGCCTAAGTTTGCATCGGCGCTGAGGTTCCCGAAATTGGTTTCCTGGGTGCGCACGTCGGTACGAGAGCCGTTGAGAAACACGTCTGTGTGACCGAAGATCGCGCCATCCTGTTCGGCTACGACCGTTTTGAGCCGATCGACAATCGTTTGAACTTCTGGATCGACCAAGGCTTCGGCACCTAAGGCCGCAACCCCTGCCGTATCGGTCGCGTAAGCGCCGCTAACGGTTGCGTCATAACTGGCTGGCACGATATTGCCGCTGGCATCGAATTCGATCGCCAGACGACCGACATACTTGTAGTTGCCGTCAGTGTTGACGACAGCGATCGCCTTGCCGTCCTTATCCGTCGTGAAGAAGGGGTAGTCGCCCTGCTTGGTGTCTCCGGCTCTCAGAACATCGTTGTCATCCAGCAGTCGAGTATTCGATCCACCTGCGACAATAATGTCTACATTGCTGAGCCGAGTTGCCAACCGTTGCTCGATGGAAATTTGCTGCATGTGAGCCAGCAAGATGACCTTATCGATATCGGGATTGGCCGCTAACAGCGCATCGACATCCGCCTGAATGACGGCAGCAAGGGCATCCAGCTCGGCATCGGTAGGGTTGCTGCCAAAGGGGCTAGGCGCGATGCCTACGCTACCAGGGCTAGAAATCGAACGAAGCGTGGGCGTCGTCGCCCCTACAACCCCAATGCGTTCTCCGTTGACCGTCACCACGGAACTGGCTGCAATTTTGCCTGGAATGGTGCTGGCTTCCTGGCCGTCTGCCGTCACGAGGGGGGCGAGATTGGCATCCGTCGTAAAGTCGAGGTTGCCGCTGAGATAGGGGAAGGCCGCACCGGGATAGGCGGGGAAGGTACCGCTGGCTGGAGCGGGCTTGAGAAGGTTGGCCACCAAACTGGTTCCGAAGTCGAATTCGTGGTTGCCAAAGGCGATCGCTTGGACCTCTAGCTCGTTTTGAATCAGGATATCGGCTCGGCCTTGACCGCCAAAGGCTTGTTGGCTGGCATTCAAGAACGCACCAGGGATGTAAGCATCCCCAGAAGAAAGCACCAGGGTATTGTCTGGCAAACCATCATCGCCCAGGTCTTGGTTTTTGAGTGCCGCTAGCACCGCTGAGAAGCGCGGCGCATCGTCTAAGGCAGGGATTCCAGCTTCTTGGTCTGCAAAGTGGAGCAGTTCCAATACGAAAGGGTCAGGCTCCGCTGGTTCGATGGTGAGACTGGCTAGGAGGGGGTCGTGATCGGAAGCAGTCTGGCTGGTTTCGGCAAATTCCGTATTGACGTGGACGATATCCAATGCAGCGGCGGTCGCTAAGTTATTGCTCACCAGAATGTGGTCGAGGGATTGGGAGTTCCCGTCAAAGATAAAACTATAGCGCTCGTTCTCTGGGAGGGTCTCGACCAGATTGGTCAGGACGGGCGCGCTGCCACCCTTCAAGATACTGAGGGGAGAAATAAATTCAAATTCGTTCAGATCCCCTAAAACCGCAACCTTAGCGTCTGCATCGCCAGCCAGCAGCCCATCGACGTAGGTTTTGACCGCTTGCGCTTGGGCCTGCCGTTGGTCCAGGGAGCCGTTAATGGCAGGATTCTCTTGCCCGTTTCCATTGGCTTCATCGCCGACGGAAGGTTGGTTGACCCCAAAGAGCGGGCTGCTACCGCCTTTAGATGAAAAGTGGTTGTTGACCAACGTGACTTCTTCGCCATTGAAGGTAAAGGTGGCAACTAAGGGCAGGCGGCTGCCGTCAAAGGCCGGGTCGGCAATCGTTTGCACGGAACCTGGGACTAAATCGACGCGGCTGTCGTCGTAGAGGAAAGCGGTGCGGATGTTGCCACCGGGCTGACCGCCGCTGGTGTTGTTGGTAATGAAGGTGTTGTCGATAAATTTGTAGGTCGGCCCGCCCGCTGCGGCAATTTCATCGACGAGCAACTGGAGGGTCGCATCCGCGCCAATCGTCCCGTCATCGGTACTGCCACTGCTATCCTGAATTTCTTGGAGTCCGATGATATCCGGGCTGCCGAGATTGCTGACGATTTGCTGGGCGATCGCCTTAAACCGACCGTTCGCCACATCCAGATCGCCATCACCATCGTTGGGGTCGAGGTTGAGGGCGTTATAGGATGCGAACGCGAGTTTGTTCTCATCTTTCGCGAGGGTCGCGACCTCGGGCTGAAGTCCGGCGGATTGAATATTACCCGTAAAATCCTGGGTGGGAATGACTTCAAAGTTGCCGAAGTTGTAGCTTACCACCCCCGTAACATCCCCCAGCTTGTCCCCGACGTTAACGCTGGGAAATGCAAAGTCGAGGACGCCCGTATCTTCATCGATTTGGAGGCGTTCTGGATTGAAGTCATCGGGTGAAATATTCAGGGTGCCGCGATCGCTCAAACCCGTGGCCCCGGTCCCGTTATCCGTAACGGTGTAGATTTCGCCAAAGGAGTTGGTGGCGCTGACGGCGA
This sequence comes from Altericista sp. CCNU0014, assembly GCF_044923475.1. NCBI lineage: Bacteria > Bacillati > Cyanobacteriota > Cyanophyceae > Synechococcales > Altericista > Altericista sp. CCNU0014. Next base: position 5,642,301 of record NZ_CP137338.1, on the reverse strand, counting down.
CTGTATCTTTGAGCGTGACGCGCATTCCTTCTAAGGATTCTAGGAAGTCAATGCCATCGTTGGCAGGATCGAAGGCATTCAGAGGGTCGTCGTCGATGACTTGGTTGGGTGGAATCCGCCCGCCCGCGCCAATAATTTCCGCGCTGGGGAGCGGGTTGCCGCTGGAAAGGACGGTCACGGTCGGGCTGACAATTTGAGTAATGGAGAGATTGCCCGTACTGGCACCCCCCGGCGTAAACTCGCTGACGGTACCGCTGACGGCAACCTTATCTCCAATGGCAACGGTGGGTGCTGCGTTGGTAAAGACGAAAATAGCCTCGGAGGTACCGGGGTCGGTATCTGGGTTTGGATCTTGAAGGTAGAAGCCCCGACCGCCGTTGGTATCGATGGCAGTGACAATCCCCGTCACCCCAGCAACCGCCTGACCGACGAGGGGAGAAAGATGTCCTTTCCCCTGAATGTCGCTGATGCGAACGGGCGGGTCGATCTCAAAAATCGCGACCGTATTGCTGACCTCACTGGCCGTCACGAGCAGCGGTTTCCCCGTGGGGCTATCTGCCGCAGCAATAAAGGTTAACCCTTCAACCGAGGAATCCTCTGGCGTATTGATGTACTGCACGAACGCGGGGTTGCGGGGGTCGGTGACTTCATAAACGATGACATCGCCCACACGCTCTAGGCCGATAAAGGCGTAGGTGCGGTTGTTGATGACCCCTACGACCACACCCTCCGGCTCCGGCCCTTTGTTATCGCTGCGACTGTCGAAGCTCACCGCGCTCCCGTCGGAATTAAAGAGCGTTGGTGCTTTAGCTGCTGTAATTTGTTCGAGGCGATCGCCGCTGTCGTAGACGAGTTGACCGCTCTGGTCCCAAATGGAGAAGGAGCGCGCGCCAAAGGCTTCAATGCGATCGAAGTCGCCATCTCCATCCGTATCGCCCGTGGCGTTGGTGAGCTGTAAGCGTCCTAAGTTCGCGTTGTCTTTCAAAGTTGCGGCATTCGGGAAAACAGTCGGATCTAAAACATACCCCGTTGCGCCCACGCGGATTTCTTCGCTAAATCCCGCATAGCCTCTAGAATCGCCCTCATTAGCGGTGATGTAGTAGGTTTGACCGTCGATGGCGAAGCTGGCGATGGCATCGGGCTGATACAGCCCAAAAACGGGCCAGTTGCGAATGTTGATGCTACTGTCGCGATCGCTGGCATCCAATCCATTCCCCGGCAGGCTGTGGTCTTTGACGCCGAGGGGCAAAATAGATTCGACCGTAGCCGTGCCAATGTCTACAACGGCAAGCGCGTTGTTTTCCTGGAGCGTCACTAACGCTTTGGTGCCATCGCCCGAGAACGTGATGTATTCCGGCTCTAGATCTTGCGCGACGGTTGCACCCGGCCCAAAAATGCGGACTCCGGCGGCGCGGAGCGCGTCGATCTGGCCGTTAAACGACCCAAAAGAAGCTTCTCGAACGGTGGGACTGGCGAACCCGCCTGACAAATCGATAATGCTCACCGAACCTTCGGGGTCGATCGTATAGGCATTATTCGGTTGGGCTTCGTTCGCGCTCAAAACCTTCGTGCCGTCCGGCGAAAAAGCTATCATGTCCGGCAAAAAGCCCACCGTTGCCTTCCCTAGAAATTCGCCCGTGGCAGCGCGAAAGAACTGGACCTCGCCTGGATTCTCAACCGCAGTAGCAGGGTCTGTAATGGCAATGGCGACGGCCACAATCCCTTCGCTGGGGGTGCCTGCTTTGCCGACGGCAACGCTATTGGGAAGGAGAGTAAAGCCTGGGGGAACCGCACTGGTATCGAAGGCTAAGTCGCCAATTTTGGTTGGGGTGGCGGCATTCGCAACGTTTAGAATCTCGACGACCGTGCCCGCCACGACAAAAAGGCGATCGCTGCCCGAATCGAAGGCAGGAATTTCGGCTCCGGTAGCGCTGGCGTAACCGCCAATTTTAGTGAGGAAACTCGCGTTGTTGTTCGCGATCGCGATCGGTTGGGCGATCGTGCTGCCCAAGGAAATCCCCGCTGAGGGCGCGCTGAGGGTGAGGGTTGCCGTTTCTAGAGCTTCGACGATCGCGTCGTCAGCCACGGTGAAGGTGACGGAACCCGCAGTTTGCCCGTTTGGGATCGTAATGGTATTGCTGCTGAGGAAAAAATCGCCGGGGGTGATGCCCGTCCCCGATACCGCCAAGCTGACGGTCTGATTGCCGATGACGGCACTAGACGCCGTTGCAGTGACGGTAATTTGGGTTGTATCGGCCTCCGAGCCGGAATTGCGGCTGACGGATAAATTGACCGCAGGGGTTGGGGGCGGCGGGACAGAACCCGCAGTAAAGGCGTCGGCGCTAAAGGGAACGTCCGGTGCGGTTCCGTCGATACTTTGGTCGCCCGTGCCATCTTGGGTAATCCAATTACTCGGATTGTTGATGAGGGGAAGGTAGGCGCTGAGACTTGCTTCTGTGCTGCGAGCGCCATTGTAAGCGGCCAGATCGATACTTGTCGTAAATTCAATGGCATTGATGCCTGCTGTCAGGCCCGTGTCGGTCAAGGCACCGTTTGCAGGAGTGAATCCGCTATTGGCGATCGCTGCAAGAAAAGTCGCAGGCGTACCTGGCGTTCCCTGATAGGCATAAATCACTTCATTGCTGGCGGCAATTCCTAGATTCGCGCCCCGTCCCGACACTGGAGCGACAGCCGTTCCCGTACTGGCTGAAATGGGACCCGTTCCAATGCCATCGATCTGAACGACCGTCCCAGCGGGCACTAGAGCAGTGGCAGTCCAACTGAACGCACTTTCATTGGCATCGACAAAGGCGGTTCCGTTCCACTCATTGTCCTCGAAAATAATGACTTCGCCAGCGCTAATATCCGTGAGTGCTACAAATGCGATATTGTCCCGTCCATCTGCATTGAACCCCACAAAAGCAATACTTCCTGCTGCGATCGCCATTCAAATTCTCCTTAAAAACGGTTACTCAGTCGCGTCCAAATCATTTAATGAACCCCCGCACGTTTAATTTGCATCCAAAAAAATCAGGAACGGCGTCAGAAAATTCAGAACGCCATTGCCAAATATTTCAAGGGAACGCAAAAGGTTAAAAGTTGACAGAAACAATCCTATTTCATGAGGCGATCGCGCTCCAGTGCCACGCTTTTACTGAAGAGAATCGCCTCATCTTTCCAAGCCAAAAGCCAGGTTTTATGCTTTTGCAAGATATCCAATTGCACAATGCCATCAGGCCGGAAAGTCAACCACAAAGACAAGAGAGTCGGCGCCTTAAGATCGGTCAGAAAATAATATTTTCGATAAGACCAATCGAAAAACCACCAAAAACCTACAATTCTTTGACACAAAGTAGACAGAAATACATTTTTTCTTCAAGAAAAATGTTACCTGCTGCTTACCAGAATCGCATGTAAAATTTAAGAACACGTTAAGGATAATTTAAGTTTTCTTAGCTTCACTTTTACCTTTATCTATTTTCCAGAAGCCAAGAAAACCGACCAGCTCGAGCCTCTGTCGCTTTTGTTCGAGACAAATCTCTACACGCTCAATATTAACCTTTTCTGGACAGTCTCGGTTTTTTCTACCTTTTCAAGCTCGTCTGCGCCGCACAAATAAAATTAAGTCGAACTTAACCATAAATTAATCAAAGCTTGAACCAAGATCGCCGGAATTATTTTAGTATTCGATGGGGATCGACCTTGCGACAAGGTTTGCCAAGAATATTTTGTTGTTCTGCATCCAAGCAGAGTCTTTTCATTTTTCAATCTTGAAAAACGAGAAGATTAGTTTTTGATGCTTAAGCGTTCAGTTTTATTTGAAGTCAGAGTCAAGATTTTAGGCATAGATGAATTTGAATGGCATTCAATTCGTAAATCGAGATCTGAACGAATTCAAACAATAAAAAATGGGTCATTTATTCTTTAGAATTTTTGCTAAAAGTCGCAATTTTACTTGACGCAATACAGTTCTGAGATCGGTTGTCAATTGAGCTTCAAAACCTTGCAATAACCCAAGCATACCTATGTCAACTACCAGTACCGTTCGCCTTTCTCAATTCAACGCTTCTCTAAACCGTAATTCTGAAGAGCAGTTACTGACCGATCTATCGACTCCCAATAATGCTCAAGCCAAGGCCGTTGCCGAAATTATCCAGCGCAACAATCCCGATGTCCTTCTCATCAATGAATTTGACTACGTATCGGGGAATCCCCTGCAAGTCGTCCAACTCCTCCAGCAAAACTACCTTGGAATCAGTCAGAACGGAGCAACACCTGTCAACTATCCCTACGTTTATATTGCTCCTTCCAACACTGGAATTGCTTCGGGCTTTGACTTAAATAATAACGGCGCAGCAGTCACAACTCCAGGCACAGCAGGGTACGGAGACGATTCCTTTGGCTTTGGCAACTTTCCCGGACAATTTGGGATGTTGCTGCTATCGAAGTACGAAATCGATACCACTAATATTCGAACCTTCCAAAATTTTCTTTGGAAGGATATGCCCGGAAATTTGCTGGCAAACGATCCGACAGTCGATAATCCAGCAACTGCTGTCAATGAAAATCTGAATGGATTTTATTCGCCCGCAGAGATTGAAGTATTGAGGCTATCTTCCAAAAGCCACTGGGACGTCCCCATCAAAGTGAACGGTCAAACCGTTCATCTATTGCTCAGCCACCCTACCCCTCCCACCTTTGACGGTCCTGAAGATCGAAACGGGAAGCGCAATGCAGATGAGATCCGATTTTGGGCTGACTATATCACACCCGATCGAGGGAACTACATTTACGACGATAAAGGCAAGACAGGCGGGCTGGACAATGGCTCCAGTTTTGTCATCATGGGCGATCAAAACGCCGACCCGGTCGATGGCGATAGCTATAACAATGCCATCCGCCAACTGCTACTGAATCCAAACATCAATACTAATTCGATCCCGACTAGCACGGGTGCCGTACAGCAGGCAGATCTGCAAAAAGGAGCTAACCTCACTCAAAAAGGCAACCCAGCGTTTGATACCGCAGACTTTGCCGATACCGCACCCGGCAATTTGCGAACTGACTACATTTTGCCTTCGACGGATTTGCAAATTAGTAATTCTGCTGTAGACTGGCCGCTCAATAGCGATCCTGCCTTCGCCCCAGTCGGTACGTTTCCCTTTCCCAGTTCCGATCACCGTCTTATTTATACCGACGTGCGAGTGGGGGCGACCGAACCCGGCAAAACGGTTGCCAATCTGTCGTTTCAAGGTCAAACCACATTTCCAACTGGATTCATTCCTGCTGGGGCGGCTGGAGCCATTAATGGGGTTACAGTTCCCACTGGCGGATTGTCTGGAGTGACCTACGATGCTGGAAAAGATCGGTATTACGCCATTTCCGACGATCGCTCCTCGAATGCCCGCTTCTACACATTCACCTTAGATCCCGCGACGAACGCAGTTACATTTACCAATGTCGTTCAGCTCAAAGATGCGAGCGGAAACCCTTTTGCGGCCAACAGCTTAGACCCCGAGGGGATTGCTCTAACTTCAAACGGTACGGTCTTCATTTCTTCAGAAGGCGAAGTCAGGCCCGATCTTGGCGCAACGCGCGTTACCAATCCGTTTGTGAAGGAATTTTCCCTGGCGACGGGGCAAGAAATTCGATCGCTAAACGTCCCCAAAAAATTCTTGCTCGTCGTGCAAGACACCAATAGTAATGGCGTTGTCGATGCTGGCGATACCCAGACAGCAGGGATTCGCAATAACTTGGCCTTTGAGAGCTTAACCATTACCCCTAACCAGAAGACGCTCTACACCGCGACCGAAAATTCCCTCTTCCAAGATGGAGGCGTGGCGAATCCCACCACGGGCACTCGCTCTCGCATTCTGCAATACAACCTCGCAAGCGGACAGCCCGAAAAAGAATACCTCTACATTACCGACCCCGTTGCCGTTCCCCCCAATCCTGCCGGGCAGTTCAGCACCAATGGCTTAGTAGACTTGCTGGCGATCGACGATCGCGGTACCCTGCTGGCGCTGGAGCGCTCGTTCTCGACTGGCGCACCTGGAACGGGTAACACTATTAAAATCTACGAGATCTCGCTCCAGGGCGCGACGGATATCAGCACCACAGATGCGCTTGACGGTTTAACTGCGGAACAACTGGCGGCGATCGCCCCCGTCCAGAAGCGCCTACTCCTCAATCTCGACGACCTGGCATTGCCAACGGGCACGGATAACATCGAAGGTCTGGCCTTTGGGCCAAAGCTTGCTGATGACAGCCAGTCGATTGTCTTGGTGAGCGACAACAACTTCAGTCCAACTCAATTCACCCAAATCTTGACGCTGAACGCAGATGTCATTCCCACGGTCACACCCATTGTCGAGACGCGTCCGGCACTGTTGGATGATGATTCCCAACCGTTCAGTCAGAGAGCAGATGCAGACGACCCCGCGATTTACGTCAATCCTACCGATTCTGCCAAGAGCCTTATTGTCACCAGCGTAAAAAATGGCGGCTTGCGAATTTACGACCTAGCGGGCAATCTGGTACAAACCATCAATCCCAGCGATCCAGACATTCGCTACAACAATGTTGACTTGCAGTATGGATTTACCTTAGGTGGCGAGAAAGTCGATATTGCCGTGGCCAGCGATCGCAACAACGACAAGCTTGCCATTTTCAAGATCGACCCCAACACAACCAATGGGAATGTTCTAGAAGACATCACCGATGCCAGCGCCGCCACCCTGTTTCAGTCAGCGCCCTTTGCCGCCCCCTATTCTGCCTCGTCTCGGAGTGCCTACGGATTGGCGCTCTACCGCAGCCCCATCACGAATGAATACTATGCCTTTGTGAGCCGCCGCCAAACGGGAGATGTAGCCCAGCTCAAACTGATTGACAAAGGCAACGGCAAGATTGGCTACGAACAAGTGCGATCGTTTACCATTCCGTCGCCCACCGATCCCAATCGCTCGGCTCAAACCGAAGGGATGGTGGTAGATCGAGAAACCGGATTTCTCTACATCGCCCAAGAAGATGTGGGAATTTGGAAGTTCGAGGCCGAACCCACGGGCAGCGCTACAGGCAAGCTCATCGATAAGGTGCGCTTTGAAGGAGGCGAAAACCTCACTGACGATGCCGAAGGACTCACGATTTACTACGGCAAAAACGGGACGGGCTATCTGCTGGCCTCCAGCCAAGGCGACAACACCTTTGCCGTCTACACCCGCGAAGGCAACAACGACTATATCGGTCAGTTTGCAGTCGATAGTAACGGCAGTATCGATAGCGTGCAAGAATCGGACGGGGCCGATGTCATTAACTTGCCCCTCGGCCCTAACTTCCCCTTTGGTCTGTTTGTAACTCAGGATGGCAGCAACGACCCCGCCACCATTATTGACGATGAGAACGTCAGCTCCAACTTTAAGCTGGTTCCCTTCGAGAATATTGCCAACGCGCTACCCACACCGCTCAAGATCGATACCAGCAGCTACGACCCTCGCAACCCCGTTGCCCAACCCAGACTAACGACCTATGACTTTACGAACCTTCCCAAGCTAGGTACTACGTCCAAAGGTCAAGATATTTTGTTGGGTGGCTTTTCCGGCCTAGCGTTCCAAGGTCTGGCCCCCAACGGCAACCTGAAGTTTGTCACCCATACCGATCGCGGGCCAAATGGCGACCCCACGGGTCAAAACAGACCGTTTTACCTGCCCGACTTCCAGCCCGAAATTGTGAGTTTTGAACTCAACCGCACCACGGGCGAGATTACCATTACCGAACGCACGGGTCTATTCCGCCAAGACGGCACGACTCCACTCACAGGTTTGCCCAACCTCCAGGCCAAATCTAACGGGCTGGCCTACACCGATGAATTTGGCGTCGATTTAAACGGCAGCGTCTTGCCAAACGACCCCTTGGGCGCTGACCTAGAGGGGATTGCAGTTGCCGCCAATGGCGACTACTGGATGGTGGATGAGTACCGTCCTGCCATTTACCATTTCGATAACAACGGCAAACTGCTCGATCGCTTTATTCCCAAAGGCACTTCCACCGCCCCAGACCCCGACAGCCCCTCTGGAACCTTTGGTACGGAGGTTCTGCCGGAGGTTTACGCCCAGCGCCGCAGCAACCGAGGGTTTGAAGCCGTGGCCCTCAATGGCAACAAGCTCTATGCATTTATTCAAAGTGCGATCGACAATCCCGATAGTTCCGGCGATACGACATCCAGAAATTCGCGCAATCTCCGCATTTTAGAATTCGATACCATTTCTAAAACGGTCACGGGTGAGTATCTCTATCTTCTCGATGACATCACGGGCGCTGGAAATGCCAAAACAGACAAGATTGGCGATGCCGTCGCCCTAGGGAATGGCAAGTTTGCTGTGGTGGAGCGCGACGATCTCTCGACCAACGCATCGAACAAGCTGATTTATCAGATCGATCTGGCTGGGGCAAGCAACATTAACAACCCTGCCAACTTCACCCTCCCGTCGGGCAAAACCATCGAACAACTCACGCCTGCGGAGTTGACAGCGGCCAACATTGCCCCTGTCAGCAAGAACCTTATTGCGAATGCTGCTCAGCTCAGCTACACGGGGGTCGAAAAGCTAGAAGGGCTGGCCTTGGTGGCACCCGATACCCTCGCCCTCATCAACGATAACGACTTCAATGTGAGCGGCAACTCGCCGACTGAAAGGCTTGGGATTCTGGAGCTTCCCCAAGATCTTGAAGTAACGCCCACGGTTACCCTCAAAGGCTTTGCGTCCCTTCCTGCCGATTCCTTTGCCGATGGCCCTCCGGCTGGCAGCGCGGTGGCCAACCCCACCAATGGAAGGAGTACGCCGTTTCCAAAGCAGCCGATCCAAGGCTTCAGCGCCGTGCAGGTTGCCGATGCAAACTCGTTCTACTTTATGCCGGACAACGGGTTTGGGGCGAAAGGCAACAGTGCCGATTTCTTGCTGAGGGTCTATAAAGTCGATCCGAGTTTCCGAGGTGCCGAACCCAATGGAGACGGCAGCGTTAACATCCAAAGCTTCATTCAGCTCTCCGACCCTGATAAGAAAGTTCCTTTCAAGATTGTCAATGATGGGACAAGCGATCGCCTCCTAACGGGCGCAGATTTCGACATCGAATCCTTCAATATCGCCGCTGACGGCACCCTGTGGTTTGGCGAAGAATTTGGCCCCTACGTGCTGCACACCGACGCGACGGGCAAGGTGCTAGAGGCTCCGATTCCAACGCCAAACCCAGTCAAACTCAATACCTTGGGTGGCAAAGCTCCCATCGCGATCGGGCATCGCGGGGCCAGTGGCGAACTGCCCGAGCATACCCTTGGAGCCTATAAGCGGGCGATCGAGCAGGGCGCAGACTTCATCGAACCCGACTTGGTTTCCACGAAAGATGGGGTACTCATTGCCCGCCACGAGCCAAACCTGATCGCCACCACCGATGTGGCAAACCGTCCAGAATTTGCCAACCGCAAGACCACCAAGGTTGTGGACGGCATTGCAGAGGAAGGCTTCTTTGCTTCAGACTTTACCCTGGCAGAAATTAAAACCCTCCGAGCCGTCATGCCCCAGGGCTACCGCACCCAAATCTTTAACGGTCTGTATGAAATTCCGACCTTGGAAGAAATTATTGCTTTGGTCAAACAAACTGAAGCCGATACCGGACGTAAAATCGGCATCTATCCAGAAACCAAGCACCCAACCTTCCATGACGACTTGGGCCTGTCTCTTGAAGAACCGCTTTTAGAAACGCTGCAAAAAACGGGATTCACGGACCCCAGCCGCATCTTTATTCAGTCCTTTGAAGTGAGCAACCTCAAGGAGCTGAATCAAAAAACCGACCTGCCCTTGGTTCAGCTCCTCGACGCCTACGATGTCGCGCTGGATGGCTCGCTGATTTACGAATCCGTCAACAAGCAGCCCTACGATTTCACGGTCAAAGGCGACCCCCGCACCTATGCCGATCTTCAAACCCCTGAAGGCTTAAAGGAAATTTCGACCTATGCCGATGGCATTGGGCCTTGGAAGCGCATGATTGTCTCGGTCAAGGGAGTGGATGCCAATGGCGATGGGCAAGCCGATGATGTCAACGGCGATGGAGCCGTCAATGATGCAGATAAAACAACGACTGCCCCCACGTCTCTGGTTCAAGATGCCCATGCCGCCGACTTGCTGGTGCACCCCTACACCTTCCGCAACGAAGGGCGCTTTTTGGCCTCTGACTACAACGGCGACCCCGCCCAAGAATTCCAGCAGTTCATCAATTTAGGGGTGGATGGCTACTTTACCGATTTCCCCGGTACGGGCGACTTGGTGCGCGATCGCATTACGGATCCCTTCGTGCGATCGCCCCAAAACCCCGATGTCCTCCAGAAAACCACCTTTAACACCCTGGATGGCAATGCCCCCTTGGTGCTCGGTCATCGCGGGGCCAGCGGTTCCCGCCCAGAACATACCTTGGAGGCGTACAAACTGGCGATCGCCGATGGGGCTGACTTCATCGAGCCGGACTTGGTTGCGACCAAAGATGGCATCCTCATTGCGCGCCACGAAAATGCCCTGGCCGTTTTGAATGCCGATGGCAGCATCAACCGCACCGATACGGGTACCGATATTGCCACCCGTCCAGAGTTTGCCGATCGCAAAACCACAAAGGTGATTGACGGTCGTACTATTACAGGCTGGTTTACCGAAGACCTTACGCTTGCAGAAATCAAAACCCTGAATGCGATCGAGCGCCTGCCCGATCTGCGCGGCACCAAGTTTGACGGCGACAAGCTCAAAGTTCCGACCTTGACTGAAATTATCGATTTAGTCAAGCAAGTCGAAAAAGATACCGGACGTAAAATTGGGATTTACCCAGAAACTAAGCACCCTACCTTTTTTGCCACAGAAGGAACGCGCCTAGATGGCACTAAGATCGACACCAACTTAGGCAAGTTGCTGGTAGACACCTTAGTTGCCAACAACTTCACCGACCCCAATCGCATCTTCATTCAGTCCTTTGAAGTCAGCAATCTTCAAGAACTGAACGACACGTTGATGCCAGCGGCAGGAATTGATATTCCGCTAATTCAGCTTTTTGGCGGCGCAACGGACAAACCCTATGACTTCAGGGTCAGCGGCGACCCTCGCACCTACGGCGATTTGACCAAGCCCGCCGAACTGGCCAACATTGCCAAATATGCCGCTGGCATTGGCCCCAGCAAGCGATTAATCGTACCTGCAAGCACCGTCGATCTCAATAAGGATGGCAAAGCCGACGACCTCAATGGCGACGGACAAATCAGCGATGCCGATCGCGTTTTAGGAACGCCCACCACATTGGTGCAAGACGCCCACGCCGCAGGATTGAAGGTTCATCCCTATACTTTCCGCAATGAGGGATTTTTCCTAGCATCGGACTACAAGGGCGACCCTAAGAAAGAATACGAGCAATTTATCCAGTTGGGCGTCGATGCCTACTTCACGGATTTCCCTGGCACGGGCGACTTGGTGCGCGATCGATTCGTCGGCACTCCCGCTGTCTCCAACCTCGGCGGCTCCAGAGGCTTTGAGGGGATGGCGATCAGCTTAGATAAAAAGACGCTCTACCCATTACTGGAAGGAACCGTCGTAGGCGATCCGGCTAATGCCCTTCGGGTTTATGAATTCGATGTGGCATCGGCAACCTTTAAGGGGCTGCTGGGTTACTACCGCAAAGAAAATCCAGCCCATGCGATCGGCGACTTCACTGTCATTAACGAGAATGAATACCTCGTCATCGAGCGAGATAACAACCAAGGCGCTGCTGCCAAGTTCAAGAAGATCTTCAAGGTAGACCTCTCGCAGAAAGATAAAGATGGTTATTTTGCCAAGGAAGAAGTCGTTGACCTGTTAAACGTGAGAGATCCCAACGATCTTAACCAAGATGGAAGCACTCAGTTTACTTTCCCCTTCCAAACCATTGAATCGGTTGTGGTTTTAGACGCCAACACCATTCTGGTTGCCAATGACAATAACTATCCCTTCTCGATTGGTCGCCCTCCTGCAATTGATAATAATGAAATGATCCAACTGACGTTGGACAAACCCCTAAATCTGGCAACACCTGTTCTCAGCGTGTCTGCAACCACAGCAACTGCAACGGAATCCGATGCAAAACCAGGCGTGTTTACGGTCTCTCGCGTTGCCAGCACCAGTACCGCTCAGACGTTTAGCTATACCCTGAGCGGCTCCGCCACCAACGGAACAGATTACGCCAGCTTAAGCGGCACTGCCACCATCGACGCAGGCCAAACCTCCATCGAAATTAAGGTCGTTCCAGTGGATGACACCCTTGGCGAGCCGAATGAAACAGTTTCTTTGAAGCTAGATACAGGAACGGGCTACACGGTCGATCCAGCCCAAACTGCTGCCATAGTGACGATCGTCGATAACGATGTAGCAGTAGCGCCCGTGGGAACCCGAGGGGATGACGACATTGTTGCCGTGCCTGGAACGAACTTCGACGGTCAAAACGACATCGTCTTTACAGGCGCTGGAGATGACACGGTGGACCTCACGACCGTATCGGCTTCTCCTACCGCCGGAAACAACCGAATTAATACTGGCAAGGGAAGCGATACGATTTTTGCCAACAAAAACGATCGCCTCTTTGGAGGCTCCGGCCCGGATACTTTAGACGCGACCGATAGCCAAGGTGGTAACCGCATGTTCGGCGGTGGGGGTGACGATATTTTCTTCCTCGGAAAGGGCGATCGCGCGTTAGGGGGCGGTGGCGACGACCAATTCTACGTCCAATCCGGGGGCGATAATCTCCTCTCTGGCGGGGCAGGCAGCGACCAATTCTGGATAGCGAACGCAGAAATTCCCAGCGCTGCCAATACAATTCTAGATTTCCAAATGGGCACGGATGTTATTGGCATTTCTGGTGCTGCGGGCTTGGGCATCTCTGCAACTACGCTCAAATTAAATCAAGTAGGTTCAGATACAACTATCGCCTTTGAAAGTCAAACCTTAGCAACCTTAAGCGGGATTCAAGCTACGGAATTAAGTTTGACGAACACCAGTCAATTCATTTTTATCTAAGTAGAAATCAATGAAGATCGCCGATCGAACAGACTTGCATTCAAAACATGGTCTTAATTCTTTTTTAGACTTTTCTTAATCTTGGTGTGTCACCTTGGTAGAGAGACTTCAAGGTAGCCGATCGAGATTTCAGTCACATGTAAAACACCAAAAAATCCTAACGATGATTGTAATGCTGATCTCAAAAAATTGGCATATTTTTCTCCGATTAATGGTTTGATTTTGAATAAGCTACGCTCGGCTTTATTCAGAAAATATCTAATTCATAGCTTGCGAGTTCAACAATAAACTTTGAGGAGTTAAATATGATGAATTCTACTGCTGGGAATCACGTAATTTTCTTCCACCCGGATGGAACCAGCCCTTCTCACTATGGGTTCGTTCGATTTGTAGATAAAGGTCCAGACGGACGTTTGAATTGGGATATGATGTCCAATTCTGCGGTTTACTTGGGACATATGGAAGGCCAGCTTGGAGGGACTTCAAATGCTGGTGCTGTCACTCATGCTACGGGAACAAAGGTATATGCAGAATCCTTTGGATTGAATGCAGATGGTTCGCCCGTTACGTCCCTTTCTGGCAGTACAGGGAAAACAATTGTTCAAGAGGCAATCGCCGCAAATAAAGTGACTGCATTAGTCCAGTCAGGTGCAACCTTTGAGCCAGGGACGGCAGCTTTTGTCTCTCAGGTCGGTGAAATAGTAGATGCCAATGGAAACCGGGTTCCCCCCCGTCAGCGTCATGCAGATATCACCAAAGACGTCATTCTCTCTGGAGTTGACTTCATTCTGGGTGGTGGCGAGCTGAATATGTTGCCCGTGGGAACGGATGGATTTCATGGTTCTGCCGCTCAATATGACGCGCTTAGCACCAATCCTTTGCAGCGCCCTAGCGAGAATTTGATTGAATTAGCAAAAAGCAAGGGGTACACCGTTGTTTATACCGAGCAACAGCTTAATGACCTGCTCGATCCAACTAAATACCCTACGCCTCCAACCAAAGTTTTAGGCGTGTTTGCGCCCGTTCACACCTTCAACGATCGCCCTGAAGAAGTTTTAGCGCAAAGAGGATTGCCACTCTATCTTGAAACAGCACCCACCATTGCTGAAATGTTGGATGTTACCCAATCGCTGATGAAACAGCACCCTAATTTCAAGAATGGTTCAATTGCAATCATTGAAGAAGAAGGGACTGACAACTTTGGCAACAATAACAATGCTGCTGGCACGCTTGAAGCATTGCGACGAGCAGATGCGGGCATTGGGGTGGCGATGGACTTTGTCGAAGAGTATCCCAACACTTTGCTACTCACTGCGGCTGATAGCGATGCTGGCGGTTTACAAGTTCGCGATCCCAGAACCGCCGATCAACCCGTCGGTAATATTAACAACAATCCCACTACCACTGCGCGCAACGTCCCGATGGATGGGCAAACTGGGTCAAATACACTCCCCTTTTCTGCGGCACCCGATGCGAATGGAGATGTCCTGGATTTTGCGATCGCCTGGGCAGGTTCGCCTGACTTTAGCGGTTCAATTGTGTCCAAAGCGCATGGTCTGAATGCAGATCGGTTGCCTTCAACCGTGGACAATACGGGAATGTATGAGTTGATGTATGAGACTCTATTCAATACCGAACTAGATTCCCGAAATCCAGCGCCAACCCCTGCACCCAAAGCAACTAAAGACACTGGGAACGTAATTTTCATCCACCCTGACGGCACCAGTCCTTCCCACTATATGGCGCTGCGGAATGTCGATAAAGGGCCGGATGGTCGCCTTAACTGGGATCTAATGTCCAACTCTGGCGTATATCTAGGCCACATGGAGAACCAGTTGACTGGAACCTCCAATGCAGGGGCGGTTACCCATGCTAATGGGGTAAAGGTATTCAATGAATCCTTCGGGTTAGAAGAAGATAACTCTCTCATAACGCCAGCATCTGGCAAGGAGGGCTATACCATTCTCGAAGAAGCGATTGAAGCTGGCAAAGCAACCGCCTTAATCCAATCCGGTCAACTCGCGGAGCCAGGTACAGCAGCCTTTGCAGCGGAAACTACGAATCGAGATGGAAATGATGTACGGGCGCGCGATAAATACTCAGAAATTATCGAGCAGGTCATTCGCTCTGGAACGACTGTCATCATGGGTGGTGGCGAGCTATACATGCTGCCGCAGGGCACGACAGGTTTTCACGTCACGGCTGAATTAGATGCCTCAGAAACCCGTCCCGAGCGGCGTCCCAGTATTAACCTCATTGAATTAGCGAAGTCCTTGGGCTACACCGTGGTTTACACCGAAGCGGAAATGAATCAGGTGGTCAGTAGTGCAAATCCCCCCCAAAAACTCTTGGGTGTATTTGCTGCAACCGATACCTTCGACGCTCGCACGGAAGAAGAACTCAATTTAAACTCCGACAACCCTTCACCTTTATACGTCGAAACTGCGCCGACTGTTGCAGAGATGCTAGATGCATCCTTAAAAATAGTCGAGCGAGATCCAGATGGATTTTTTGTCGTCGTTGAAGAAGAGGGGACTGATAACTTTGGCAATAATAACAACGCCGTCGGCACAGTTGAAGCGACGCGTCGAGCCGATGCAGCCATTGGCGTGGCGATGGATTATGTAAACACCGAAGATCCCAATACTTTGGTGGTTACAGCCGCAGATAGCGATGCGGGTGGTTTGCAGGTTTTCCAATTCGAACCTTACACCCGTCCCCCTGGGAATTTTACCCCTTCAACACCAGCCCTAGCAGATAGCGAACCCCAAGCTCCTTTCATTAGCGTCAACCCCACAACCACAAATACCAATCAATCCGTATTAGATGGGGTCAATGGTAGTACAGGAACTCCAGATGCTCCTTGGAAACCATTTGCAGCTCAAGATAGCATTGATGGGCCGATGGGTAACTTTGGCGTTGCTTGGGTCGGGACTCCCGACTTCCCTGGCAGCATTGTTGCTAAAACCTACGGAATGAACGCGGATAAACTTCCGAGTACCTTGGACAACACGCAAATCTATGACTTGATGTACGAGACCTTGTTTGGCGAAACTCCAGAATTTGTAGCGACACAGCAGGATACTAATTTGGTCTCTGGCACGAATTCAGACGATTTGTTTATCGCGGGGGTTTTGGCTGGTGAGTTTGATGGTATCAACGACACCGTATTTACTGGCGCGGGAGATGACGAAGTTGACGCTCAGACTGCCTCTTCTCCAATTGCCGGGAAAAATCGCATTAATACTGGCAGCGGCGAAGATGTGATTTTCGTCAACACGAACGATCGCGTGTTTGGCGGCGATGGCAGCGATACCTTTGATGCGACAGATGGTAAGGGCGGCAACCGCATGTCTGGCGGTGCAGGCGACGATTTGTTTTTCCTAGGAAAAGGCGATCGCGCGTTAGGCGGTGACGGCAACGATGAATTCTACGTCCAATCTGGGGGTGATAATCTTCTCTCTGGCGGAGCAGGCAACGACCAGTTCTGGATTGCAAATGGCGAAGTGCCGAGCGGCCCCAACACCGTCCTCGACTTCCAAATCGGCACGGACGTCATCGGGATCTATGGCGCGGCCAGCCTTGGTATTTCTGCAACAACGCTCACATTAAATCAAGTGGGTGCAGATACATCCATCCTACTTGGGGGCCAGACTTTGGCGACCTTGACTGGCATCCAAGCAATAGATTTAACGTTGAATAACCCTAGCCAGTTTGTTTTTGCTTAAGCCAATAGCATCAAACGACTCAAAGCGAGTTTTTAGAGTCTTATTTCAATCAAAAGCAGGCTAATCTAAAGAGATAAAATCTTTTCTAAGATTTTATCTCTTTTCTTTTTCTGATTCATTAAATCGATCTACAAATTCATAAGACACGACAAATCCATGAGACAAGACTGGTTTCCCACACCAATCTGGAATTTTCAACACGAAAACCATCAATCTTTAAACGAATGCTTACTCAAGAACATTATTCAAGAGAAAGAAATTGACGCTAAAGGCATGAATGTCTCAAATATTATGGGATGGCACAGCAAGGATGATTTACATCAAAGAAAAGACTATAAAGAATTTACGGCGATCGCATCAAAACTTGCCCTTGAGATTGCAACAGAATGTAAATGGGATTTAAACCTCGTTAGCCCCACCATTAATAACTGCTGGGCAATGGTCAACGAAAAGAATGCTTTTAACGTCTTGCACCACCACCCCAATTCAATGCTGAGCGGCGTTTACTACGTCAAAGTGCCTGAAAATTCCGGCAATATCTATTTTTACGATCCCAGATCTGGCGCTCAAATGCTCTTGCCACCTTTTCAGCAAATGACATCGTTGACCATTGGCAAGATTAGCTATAAGCCCATTGAAGGAATGTTCTTAATATTTCCGAGCTGGCTATGGCATGGCGTCGAACCGAATGGTTCTGATGAGAACCGAATTTGTTTGAGTTTTAATATGGGCACATTTGTTAAATAAATAATGATTGTCGAGAATTAATAATTTGTTGTATAAATTGGCCTAGTTTTAATCTGTTCTTAAGCCAAGTTTAACTATCTATTCGAGAGTTGAATATATATTGTAGAGGGTTTCAGGAATGAGTTTTGAATGCTCATCTGTAGGCCAATCTGGAAAAGTATTCAATAATAGAAACACCAGGCAATTTTATGTCAACTCTTTCCTTCGATACGACTCAGCCTTCTCAGGTTCAAGGCTTAAACGGTTATACAGTCGATCCAATCTTTACCGTTGGCGATAAAATTGGTAATTATGTTCCTCCTGGTATTCTTGATGGTATAGGCGCTTTTTCGCTGGACGATACCACAGTGCGTTTCTACGTTAACCACGAGTTATCAAATGCCGCTGGTTATCAGTACTCGCTCAAAAATGGAACGCAACTTCCTGGTGCAAGGGTTAGTTTCTTTGATGTTGACAAGCGTACTTTTGAGATTACTAATTCTGGGCTGGCCTACGATACGATTATCAATCGCAAAGGTGAAGTGGTTGATGCGGCCTCCGACCTTGAATTTGCTGGCCTAAATCGTTTTTGTTCTGCTGCTTTGTTTGAAGCGAATCAATTTGGTTCGGGGATTGGCTTAAGCGATCGCATCTTCTTTACCGGAGAAGAAACCAACGGCGGCTCGCAATTTGCCTTAGATGCTAAAACGAATACCTTATATGCCCTTCCTTGGTTTGGTCGTGCTGCATGGGAAAACGTCACCGAGTTAAATACAGGACGCACTGACAAAGTTGCTTTTTTAGTGGGTGACGATCGCGGCCCTGCCCCACTCATCCTTTATGTTGGCGATAAAAATGCCAAAAATGACGGCAGTTTCTTAGATCGCAACGGACTAGGACAAGGCAAGCTTTTTGTTTGGGTTGCTGACGAGCCAAGCAATCCTAGCGATGCAATCGAAGCCGACCCTAGGAACTTCAGCGGCACGAATAACGCTACAGGTGGCAAATTTGTTGCGATCGACTACTATCGCCCCGACCTAGCCAGTGCTGGCCCCATTGCTCAAACGGCTCTGGGTTATGATTCTCAAGGCTTTGCAACCCAAGCACAGCAGGATAAATTGGCCGCAGATGTAGGGGCATTCTTGTTTTCCCGTCCTGAAGATGTTTCTACAAACCCTAAAGACGGTACCCAAGCGGTGCTAGCTTCCACAGGTCGTGAAAATATCTTTGGTGGTGTTGATACTTGGGGAACCACCTATAAAGTTGACGTTGACTTTAACAACATCAATACGGGCGACATCACGGCTAAACTCGATATTCTCTATGATGGCAACGATGCTGACAAAAGAGATTTCGGTCTGCGTAGCCCTGACAACCTCGACTGGGCAGATGATGGCAAAATTTACATCCAAGAAGATCGCGCGATCCCCTCAACCTTATTTGGCGCAACGTCCAAAGAAGAAACCTCAATCTGGAACCTCGATCCTGCCGCCGCCGACCCTTCTTCAACCCTAACCCGCATTGCACAAGTCGATCGTTCGGGAGTCCCTTCAGGACAAGTAGACTCAAACCCTACTGACCTTGGTAACTGGGAGACTTCTGGTATTCTCGATGTTTCCACATTGTTTGGCAACCAGCCTGGTGAAGTACTTGTTTTTGACGTGCAAGCTGGAACGCTCAACAACGGCACCATTATCACCACTACCAACATCGATGGGAATGGTGACGGAACTAAAACCGCTGCCGAAAATCTCGTTGCTGGCGGTCAGCTATCCTTCTTGATTGCGCCTAACGCTAGCCTCGTTCAAGATTCTTCTGTGGTTTCAGGTACCTCTAACGCTGACACCATCGAAGCTAAAATCACTCCAGGCTTTGATGGTATCAATGATGTCGTCTTTGCTGGCGCGGGTGATGACACGATTGATAGCGCCATTGGTGGCGCTCTAGCCAGTGGTAACCGCATTCAAGCGGGTGGTGGTGCTGACATCCTGTTTGTTGCCAATAACGATCGCGTCTTTGGCAGTGCAGGGGATGATGAAATCGACGCCACAGATGCAACGGGCTACCGTGCTTCCGGCGGTGCGGGTGATGACCTCTTCTTCTTGGGTGCTTCAGGTCGCGCCTTAGGTGGCGACGGCAACGACAAATTCTACGTTCAAGCTGGCAAAGATAACCTCCTTTCCGGCGGCGCAGGGAGCGACCAGTTCTGGATTGTAAATGGCGAACTGCCTAGCGGCCCCAACACGGTTCTGGACTTCCAAATTGGCACGGATGCGATCGGGTTTGTTGGCGCTACGAGCCTGGGTATCTCTGCAACAACGCTCAAGCTCGATCGAGTGGGAGACGATACCGCCATTGTGTTTGGGAGCCAAACGCTGGCCACGCTGACGGGAATTCAGGCCAGTGGCCTCAGTTTGACCGACCCAAGCCAGTTTGTGTTTGCCTAGGTTTGCCTAGTTCTTTCTCATCCTAGAGAACCGCGACTCAGCAATCTCTTGAGGTAGAAAGAATTTCCTCCTGAAGTGGGTAGAAGTTTAGTCTTTTGCCCACTTCTATCCTCAACCTCAAGTTATAGCTTGCTCAAACCAAGCTAACGGCCTGACTGCCCATTGAATCGACCGCTTCATCGCAGCAACTTTTATCGCTATTGTTAAGGAGACATCGGTGGCAACGTTAAACGGCACTTCTAAGGATGACAATTTGTTAGTACCTGCAGGCAGCAGTGGAAATGAACTGCTGGGGCTTGAAGGGAACGATTCTCTCGATGCTACAACTGGCATCGGCAACAATATCCTTAGAGGGAACGAAGGCAACGATGAACTGTTTGCCTTTACCAACGACCAACTCTTTGGCGATACTGGAGACGATAGCCTTTACTCCGACGGAAACGGTACCAATACCCTATACGGGGGAGACGGAAACGACAGCCTCTTCGCCGATCGCAACGATTCCATCTTTGGCGATGCCGGAGACGATACCATTTTTGGCGGTATAGGCGCGAACAAACTGACAGGCGGCCCTGGGAAGGATTTATTTTACCTCACCCCCAACGGCTTTCCGGCAGGGCCTAACGAAGTATTAGACTTCACCCAAGGTTTCGATAAAATTCTCATCACCGCAATTCCCGAAATTAAGACCTTTGCCGATCTCATTCGGGTTCAGGTCGGCGCAGATACGGCGCTCAAAGCCAATATTGGCGGAACCGTCCAAGACATCGGCATCCTCAGAAACATCCAAGCCGACACGCTAACGCCAGCGGACTTCAACCGCGCTCCCGTTGCAAACCCCAATAAGGCGATCGCCCTTTTAGAAGATTCTGGCGCAACTCCTCTGGGGATTACCACGCCAACGGACCCGGATGGCGATGCCTTGACGATCGCAATTAACGCGGTTCCCGATGCAGCAAAAGGAGAAGTTCGTCTCAGCAACGGTACTGTCATTACAACCGGAAGTGTGTTAACGCTTCAGCAATTGGGAGACTTAGCGTTTGTCCCTGCTCCCAATGCAAATGGCAGCGCCGGAACCTTCAGCTATACCGTCAGCGACGGTATAGGCGGTTCTGCGACGCAGGTTGTGACGTTGAATATTACCCCAGTTAACGACGCTCCCATTGCTGACCCCAATAAAACATTGACCGTTCTCGAAGACTCAGCGCCTTCTCCGCTTGGGATCAAAGCGCCTACCGATGTCGATGGCGACCCTCTAACCATCACCGTCTCTTCGATTCCAGATGCAACCAAAGGGCAAATCCGCTTGAGCGATGGAACGGTCGTCACCGCCGGAAGTTCGTTAACCCCAGATCAGCTCGCAAACTTAGTCTTTGCCCCAGTTGTCAATCGCAGCTTAGATGCTGGAAGCTTCGCCTATACCGTTAGTGACGGAAATGGCGGCAGCGCCTCCCAAACCGTATCGTTATTCATCACACCCGATGATGACGGGGGAGCCATCGGCGATCCCCATCTCATTACGTTCGATGGCTTCCACTACGATTTTCAAGCGACGGGAGATTTCCTCCTTCTGCGCGGGCTAGATAGCAATCTTGAGGTTCAAACGCGTCAAATGCCTTGGGTGTATAATCCTGCGACCACGATTAATACTGGCCTCGCTACGCGTGTCGATGGCAATCGAGTCGAGTTTTATGTGGACCAGCCGCTCCCGTCGATCGACAACCAGCCCCTTTCTTTAGAGGTAGGGCAGTCCCAAGCATTAGGACAAGGAAGCATTAGCCGGGCAGCAATTTCAGGATACGGTATGCCGGGAGATCTCTATACCCTGACTCATGCCAATGGCGACGAACTTAAGATTTCCGTCTACAGAAATTTTTTAATTGATGTCAGCATAGATCTGGCCGGAACCAAGAGCGTGATGGGTCTGTTGGGCAATAACAATGGGAACAGCGAGGACGATTTAGCCCTGAGAGATGGCACAAGTTTGCTAAATCCCTTAGCGCCAGAAAATCTTTATGGCGCATTTTCAAAGAGTTGGCAGGTCGCAGACGATGAGTCTTTGTTTAGCACTATCGCATCGAACGGGTTAGATGCATCGGGGACTTCATCTGATTTACAAGCTTTCGCACAACGATATGTGCTTGGCGGAAATGGGGACGATACTCTAATTGGAGTTGACGTTACTCAGGTCGACCCCGGAAAAGGTGAGGTGGATCTTTTTATGGGAAATAAAGGGGCAGACACTTTTGTTTTGGGCGATCGCGACAATCGGTACTTTGTTGGCGAGGGGTTGCAGGACTATGCGTTGATTACCGATCTGTGGTCTGAAGATAGCATTCAACTTCATGGCAGCGCGAGCGATTACGCCTTAGGCAGCGCTCCTGTCGGCCTGGCACACGGCACGGGCATCTTTCTTGCCAATGACGCGAATGAGCTGATTGGCATCATCCAGGGCGAAACCGCAGGCAATCTTAGCTTGTCCAATTCCTCTATCTTCCACTACGTCCAATAGGTCTAAATCACCGAATTTGGCTGCCTCCTATAGAGTCCAATGCGACTCGATAGGCATTTTCCGTATCGCTCGACCTGCCGTGTAGGTTCAAAACCCGTCATCGCCGATCGCCCCTTCGGAAGTCGTCCTCAAGCGCGATGAGCTGTTGCGCGATGCGCGCCGCAGAACCCGGCTGCCCCATCCGCGCTTGTCCGTTGCGTTGATAAATCGCATGACATGGCTGCTGCAACAGTTTTACAACCGTCGCCGCAACTTGGCTGGGATTTTCTACCAAGTGAATCGATGGGCCGAGCAATCGGGTTTGCGCTTCGGCAAAGGCCCAGATAAATTGAGGCCCTTTTCCAGGAAAGGTAATAACGGGTTTGCCCAATCCTACGCATTGCTCCGTGGCGGTACCCGCCATCGCGATCGCCAAATCTGCTAAATGCAGCGCGTCGCTGAAGGCCTGTTTTACCAGCAGTAGATGGCTTTGACCCAGAACTAGCACGCAGTGCGGAACGTCGCAGCAAGAGAAATGTCCTGCCATTTTCCACCCCAAGGCCGTCGCGGTCTGGGCGAGCCGATCGAAGTCTAGGAGCGTTGCGATCGCCCCCACAAAAACCAACGCTTGGCCCTGCACGGCCAAGGGCGTAATGGATTCTAGGATCGATCTCCAGTTTTCGTAAGCTTCGGGCGGGCGCGATCCGGGCAGAAGCAGAACGGTTGCAGTTGCGGCTGGCAGGCTTTCGCGGGCGATCGCCCCCTTTGGCTCCAGATCGTCCAGCATGGGGTTGCCGAGATCGTAGACCGGGATCGGCCATTTTTGCAGAAACTGCGCGGTAAGGCGATCGCGCGGGAACGCGGCCTGACAGCGAGAGTGCTGCATGAGCGCTCGCTCCCAAGGCAAATAAACGCAATCCAGCCAGCGGCTCCAGGGCCAAAGGGCGGATGGCTTGGCCTGAGGGGCGTCCATCTCCCCGCGCAGGTAATATTCCGATTTTGCCGTCCCGATAAAGGCATAGGGCGCGCCACTCCACCAGGCAAACGCCAAAGGCACCACATCGCCGACGGCCAAAATCGCCCCACCGTCAGCCGCCCAGCGGCGACAGTCCCGAAGCTGACTCCACGTCAGAGACGGCAATCCCGACCGTACGTCTTGCAGGACCCGCCCCCGATCCATGTAGATAAACCCACCAGAGGGCATGGCGGCGCGCACCGAACCGTAGATTGGGATGCCAGCCTGCTCGTAAACGCGGCCCTCTCCCACAATGGGCAATGCTTGCAGATCCCAATCCGGGCAACGCCGCTGAAGCTGCCGCAGAACGCGAGCGGCAACTTCATCTTCGCCATGACCATTACTGAGGGTAAGTAGTTTCAACAGTCTCTGCAACTATGTTTGCATTGCTCAGTCTTATTTCTTGTTTTGCGATGGCGGCGGCATTTTGTACCCTAGAATCGTTAAGGTTTTAGCGGCATTCTCGCGAACAAAGGGATCGGGATCCTTTAGTAAGGGAATGAGGTACGGAATGGTAACTCTGGCCGACCTCCCCACTTTGCCTAACGTTGCAGCGGCAAAGCTCCGAACGATGGGGTCATAGTCGTTCAAGAGCCGGATAAGTCGTGGAATAGCCACCTTAGCGGGTTCGCCAAATTCACCTAGGGCCGCAGCGGTGCGACCGCGCACCCATCCATCGCGATCCTGAAGCAAGGGAATCAGTTGTGGGATGATTAATTGAGACGATTTTCGCATGTAGCCCAGCGCATCGACAGCACTGCTGCGAACGTCGGGATTGGGGTCCTTGAGCAATAGAACCAGTTTCGGCAGTCCAACCTTGGAGAACTGACCGATTTCGTTCAATCGCTTCGATGCATAAAGACTTACCTCAGTATCCGAGCTGTTTAATTGATCGATGAGGGCGATGATTTCTTCTTGCTGCCTGGCACTGGTTGATTGGGGGTCAGGTTCCTTCGACCTTTGCAATAGTGCTACAACGGGGACGGCTATCCCCCATAAAAAGATGATTGCAATCCCGATGCTCCGGCTTGCTCCCATAGCTATGCAGCCGTCTCCAGCCCTTGAGGGAACGCGATTGGTTTGTCGCTCAAGATTTGCTCCATTTTCTAGAGAAGTGGCTTCATGACTCAATAGATGATTGAACTCCCAAGACAGTTCCATGCCTGTGGCAAGTAAAGCATAAGTCATTGCAAAAAGTATTGCCGCCTAAGTTAAAGCATTCGTCCATGCAAGGGGGCCATAAATACAGCAAATTTGGCAAGATTAGTCTTTGTTTTGCCGATTCTAGAGTGCTTGGACGCTGTTCGCCTCGGAATCGCTAGATTTGAGAAGGCCGTTTAGGCCAACAGCGATCGCGCTAGGTCTACTGAAAAATACTCGGAACCAGCCGTATCTCCCGCCAAGACCTGAAACGGAGCGTCCGGTTCGCCAAAGCAATCTAGCACGAGGGCCGCACCTTCGAATTTATGGGTGCGGGTGTAGTCATTAATCGTGATCGCGGTTTTGAGGTTGGCTTGGGCCGCAGAAGCCAGACCGTTTTCCGAGTCTTCGAGGGCCAAGCATTCATCCGGTGCCCATCCCATTTTTTCTAAAACGTGGATGTAAATATCCGGCGCGGGTTTTTTGGCGGGTACGATATCGCCAGCGGCGATGATGTCAAACCAATCGAGGCTCTCTTTACCGAGGGTATGCTCTAGCAAGACCGTTACGTTGGGCAGGGTGGTGGTGGTGGCGATTGCCAATCTTATCCCAGCCGCTCGTGCTTCTTGCAACAGCCGCTCCACTCCCGTCCGCAGCGGAATGCGACCCTCGGCGAGGAGGTTGCAGTAGCGATCGGTTTTGGCGGCGTGCAGTCCCGCGATGAAGTCTTTGAGTTCCGCAGGGGCTTCAAAAGTTGGGTTATGGCGCTCTAGATAGTGGCGGATGCGCTCTTTGCCACCAGTGATGGCCAACAGCTCGCCGTAGAGTTCTACAGACCAGTTCCAGTCTAAATTGGCAGCTTGAAAGGCTTGGTTAAAGGCAACCCGATGCCCATCGCGTTCGGTATCGGCCATGGTGCCGTCAACGTCAAAAATGAGTGCTTTTAGCATTCAGAAAAACTCTACAGGACTTACGACTATTTTTTGCGATCGTGACGCAAAGAACAAGGGTGTTGATAGCTCACCCCGATCCAAACATCAGGAATTAGGCAGCCGTTGCACGGATATGGTCCAATACAGTTCTAAAACGGGCTTCAGCGTCGCTGGCCTCGGCTCCCTTTAGCTTCGCTCAGAACAAGTCGCTCGACCACCGAGAGATAGATGAAAGGGTGGCTGCAAAATATTAATGAAAGGCTCTCGTCTTATTCTAGTTTTCTCCGGTTCGACAAAATTGCCTCACTGCGCGCACGACGGTTAAGTCTGTTCCAGTGCGTCGAAGTTCTAACCACTGGTCGATCTGGGTGGCGCTGACGGTTGGAAATGCGAGGCTGGTTAGTACATCCACATATTGTCCCTGGTTTAGGTGTTTGATTTTGAGTCGATCGCGCTGATAGAGCCACACTTCGGGTACGCCAATGGCTTGGTAAATGCTGAGTTTAGTGTCGGAGCGATGGGCAATATCAATTTCTAGCGCAAGGTCTGGGGGTAGGTCGCTAGCAATCGTTGGGTCTAAGCCTTGGCCTGCTTGAGCGTTTTGAATGTAAAAGCAACTATCGGGTTCTAAGCCTTTGCTGAGTTCGTGGCGGTTGAGGGTCATCGAACCGAGGTCATTAAATTCAAAGCCTAGTTCTTCGGCTAGGGTTAGGGCGATCGCAGCCAGGACGCGATTGATAGATTCATGTTGTTGACCCGGCATTCTGATTTCTAAAACTCCGTTGGCGTAAGCGATTCGGGTCGATCGATTATTTCCCAGTTCTTGCATTAATGCGATGTAGCTCTCCCAATTCACGCCGCTAATTTGCATGGCGCTGCCGGGGGTTAGCTCAATTTGGCTCAGGGGGGTGGCAATGGCTACGGTCATGATTCTTACCGCATTGAAACCTTTCATTGTTATTGTATGCGCTACGGTCCGCCCCAAAGGTTCGGTGTTGCAGGGAGGCAAGAAGAACATCGAGTTGGACTGGGGAAGCAAAAAGCAAATCCGGTACAATGATTTGACTCAGAGGTGTCTTTGGACAAACTTCCCCTCGCGATCGTGGGGCAGACTAAAGTTAGCGCCATCAGGCCCCAGAGGAATGATTTGTCCGGGATTGAGCGGAAACAAATTGCCGTAGTAGTCGCGCTTGACCGCTTCTAGACTGCAGGTTGCCCCCACTCCCGGCAATTGATACAGATCTCGCAAGTAGGGGCCAAGGTTAGGGTAAGACTGAATTTGGCGCAAGTTGCACTTAAACAGACCAAAATAGACCGCATCAAAGCGAAATAGCGTCGTAAATAACCGCACATCCGCCAGCGTCACCCGATCGCCGCAAATATATCGCTGGGCACCGAGTACCCGATCCAGCTCGTCTAAGGTTTGAAAGAGTTCCGTACAGGCTTCCTCGTAGGCAGCTTGGGTCTGGGCAAAGCCGCAGCGATAGACGCCGTTATTGACGGTGGCGTAAATCTTGTCATTCCAAGCGTCGATCTGACCGCGCAGATCTTCAGGATAAAGATCCAGTCCGGGATGCTGCGCCCAGGCATTAAATTGCCCGTCCAGCATAACGATGAGGTCTGCACTTTCATTATTCACGATCGCACCCGTCTGACTGTCCCACAGCACGGGAACCGTGGAGCGCCCGCCATACTTGGGCTGCGCTTTTCGATACAACTCCGGTAGCGTTGCACAGCCTAAATAGGGCGTCTCAAATTTCCAGCCGCCTGCATTCACGTTAGGCAGAACCTTGACGACGGCGATCGCCTTTTCCAATCCCTTCAGCGCCCTGACCACCAAAGTCCGATGCGCCCAAGGACAACCTTCGCCGACAATTAAAACGTAGCGATCGGCAGCAGGCGCAAAGGAACTGTCCGGCCCCGACGCAATCCAATGTCTGAATTCGCTTTCTGGTCGTTGATAGGCACCGGAAGGACTCCGAGGCGCGAGACGGGACATCATGAGATGCCACATCGAAGTCCAAATATAGCGACCAGTGCCAATAACGAGAGCGGGTGGCAGTGCCATAACAGAACCCTCAGTCCTCAGTAATGGTGAGCTAACTGTACCGCTCGTCGGCCCAAGGATCGCCGCAACGGCGATCGCGGTTCGTTTCCCAGAACCCCAGGGCTTCCAGTGCCAAAAACTCTAGACCGCTAATCCATTTTGCGCTTTTCCAGCATGCTTCACTAGTCTTCTTCGGCTTCGGTTTCGTCATCGACGGGATAGTAGAACCCTTGGGCGCGACCTGTCAAAATGGATTTCCCCATAGACATTGCTTTTGCCGCTTGGACGCTACCAAGGTGGTTCCAGTTGGCGCGACGCTTGTCGCGCTTGGATTTTGAGGTTTTCTTTTTAGGGCAAGCCATTTTAACCTTGTCGCTGAATCAATTTTGACAACCTCATCATATTAACATTCTTCCTTGGCACGGCTATAGGAACGCTCGACTAAATTAATGACTAATGGCGCAGATTATCCAGATACGCGGCTTAACTTTGAGTTTTCCCCAAGCCTCATGGGATAAAGTTGCAAAAGAACCCATGCTTTCGTTGGAGAAAGCTCTCCTGAGCGCCCATCCAAGGCATAATCGAAAGTGGCCTAACTTTAGCCGAGTTGTATTAGAAGAAATATAACAACCCGTGAGTAATTACTTGGCATTTGCCACCGTTACGGCAACGCTCCAAAGAATCTTGCAAGCGGCGGCCCAACAGGATGTAGACGGAATGCGGGTTACAACCATACAACCCGGACAGATTGGAAATGGTACGCCTGAAACTGGAATCAACCTTTTTCTATACCAGGTCGCGCGAAATCCGGCGTTGCAAAATACCGATACGACCTCTGCACGCGCCAAGGGAAATCCCGTCAAGCGGCAGTCTGCCCACGATTTGTATTACATGATTAGCTTGTACGGCAATGAAGCGGAATTAGAACCGCAGCGATTGTTAGGAAGCGTGATTCGAACCTTCGGCGATCGCCCTACGCTCTTTCCGGAAGTCATTCGAGAAACCATTGCCGATTCTCGCTTCCGATTTTTAGCCGCATCCAATTTGGCAGATCAGGTGCAGCAAGTGACCGTCAATCCTGTGGATCTGAGTCTAGACGACCTCTCCAAAGTTTGGTCTACCTTTTTCCAAGCCCCCTATCGACTTTCCCTTGCCTATAAAGTGACGATGGTGACGATTGAAGGCGAAGACTCGCTGAAAAAAGCCTTGCCCGTGCGCGATCGCAATTTCGGCAGCACGATACCCTTTGCTTTTCAGCCTGTGGTCGAACAGGCAGTATCGGAACTGGGTAAGCTGGAACCCATTTTAGCGACGACGACCCTCCAAATTTCCGGGAAACAGTTGCAAAATCCTCGCACCCAAGTTCGCCTCGGCGGGGTTGAAGCAACGCCTGTTATCATCAGCGATACTCAGATCGTTTTGCCCCTCAGCCTCTTTCCGACCAACGGGTTGCGGGCCGGGGTGCAGGGGCTACAGGTGATTCATCGCACCGTCGCGCCCTCCGGGCAATCCTGCACCGTGGAATCGACCGCCGTCCCCATTGTTCTGCGTCCCACCCTTAAAGAGGTTCAGCTCGCAGAGGTCAGCGGGCAGGGCGAGGATTTCCGTTCCGCTCGGGTGATGGTGCGGGTCGACATGCAGGTCGGGATGAAGCAGCGCGTCGTGCTCGTGATGAATGAGTGGGCGATCGCAGACCCGGTGGGCTACCAGTTTGAAGCCCCCTCCCGACCTGACGATAGCCGCGAGATCGTCATTCCCATCCAAGGCGTGAAACCGGGCGAATATTTACTGCGGCTCCAAATTGACGGCGCGGAAAGTTTGCTGGACATTGATGCTGACCCCAATAGCCCTACCTATAACTGGTACGCGAGTCCAAAAATCCAGATTGCGTAAGATATTGATATTGGCTGTTTGCTCGTGTTTTGCCTCCATACCGACATTCCTTGCCCCTAAAGACGATGAACGACGACAACCTGTTTGACGAACGCCCCGAACTCGATCGAGAAACCACGAGTATCAACCAGCTCAACGATCTCGGAAATCGGGCGGTGCAACTCGGTCTGATTGCCGGTCATGGTTATCATGGCGGAAAGTATGAAATTTTGCGGCAGGGTAAGGCGATTTTACTCAGCTCGCAAGAGGCGGCAACCTACCTGGCAGAACTGATCGCCAGCGTTCGTTCCTAGGGCGATCGCCATGCAGCCGCCCAGCCCCTCGACCGATTGGTATCAGGAGAATCAAACCGCCTTGATCGAGGCGATCGCCTATATTCGCGAATGCCTTCAGTCCCCCGTCGATGTTTCGCCCGCGCTTCCGTCGGTCTACCCGCCTACGCTCGTTGCCCTCTGCAATTGTTTCAATCTCTCTCCGTTCGAGCGCGATACGCTGTTGCTTTGTGCTGGGATGGAATTAGAATCGGATATCGCCTCCCTCTGCGGCACTGCCCAAGGCAATCCCCTCCGTCCTTACCCTACATTCAGTTTGGCATTGACGGTACTCCCGGAAGCGGATTGGGTAGCATTGCTGCCTACGGCTCCCCTGCGTCATTGGCGGCTGATCGAACTGGGGGAGGGGAATGCCTTGACCGATAGCCCGCTTCGAATTGACGAGCAGATTTTGCATTATCTGACAGGCAATTATCATTTGAACGAGCAGTTGAAGGATACGGGAGCGGTTGCGGTTGCGCCCGCAATTCTAGTGCCGTCCCACCAACAGCTCGCCGAGAAACTGGCTCAGGCTTGGTCTGTGGCAAGGTCAGAACCCGAAACGGACTTGTTACCAATATTGCAGTTATGCGGCCCCGATCCGGCCAGCCAACGGGCGATCGCCCAGGCAGCTTGCGCTCAACTGACATTGACACCCTACGCGATCGCCACCGAATTACTTCCCCCCGACCAAACAAGTCTCAATCTCGTCAAGCGTCTGTGGGAACGGGAATATTACCTGAGCGGAGCCGCCCTGCTGCTGGAATGGGACGATCGCAGCGTTCGCGAGGCCAAGCAAGGGGGGGCGATCGCTGCTTTTGTGGATAGCATCCGCGTCCCGATTTTCCTGCTCAGCGCTCAGCGCTGCCGTCAAAGGAATCGTACGTTGCTGGCGTTCGACGTAGTGAGTCCTACGACTGAGGAACAGCGCCATCTTTGGGAAAGTGCTCTCAACCCGATTGCGCCGGATTTAAACGGTCACGTCGAGCATTTGGTCTCCCACTTTAATTTCACGGCTCCGGCCATTCGCACCGCAAGTTTGAAATTGAGGAGTCAGGCTGGCAGTCCTGCGCTACCGAACTCAGCGATCACCGCTCAAATCTGGCAGATTTGCCGGATGCAGGCGCGGCCACGTCTGGATGAACTGGCCCAGCGGATGGATTCGACGGCAACCTGGCAGGATTTGGTCTTGCCCGATCCAGAGCGGCAAGTGCTGCGGGATCTGGCCACTCAACTGAAGCAGCGCACGAAGGTATACGAACAATGGGGCTTTGGCGGGAGCAGCAAGCGGGGATTGGGCATTAGCGCGTTGTTTGCGGGAGCGAGCGGTACGGGCAAAACCCTTGCGGCGGAGGTTTTGGCCCAGGAGATTCGGCTAGATTTGTACCGAATTGACCTGAGCGCGGTGGTGAGCAAGTATATCGGCGAAACGGAAAAGAATTTGGGACGGGTGTTCGATGCGGCGGAGGTGGGGGGCACAATTTTGCTGTTCGATGAGGCGGATGCGTTGTTTGGGCGGCGATCGGAGGTGAAGGATTCCCACGATCGCTATGCGAATATGGAAGTCAGCTATCTGCTACAGCGGATGGAATCCTATCGGGGTTTGGCGGTTTTGACGACGAATTTCAAAGGGGCAATCGACCAGGCGTTTCTGCGGCGGATTCGGTTCATTGTCCAATTTCCGTTCCCGGATGCCAGTCAACGGGCGGAAATTTGGCAGCGGGTATTTCCAAAACAAGCCCCGACGCGGGATTTAGAGCCATCTAAACTGGCGAGGCTGAACATCGCTGGCGGCAATATCCGCAATATTGCCCTAAATGCGGCGTTTATTGCGGCTGAAGCAAACGAACCGATCCAGATGACCCACATTCTGCAAGCGGCCCGGAGCGAGTATACCAAACTGGAGCGTCCGCTCACGGATGCGGAAGTTAAAGGCTGGATTTAGGCGATCGCGTTTACGATTCGTAATTTGTGCGCAGAACGAATGCGAGGCATACTGGGTATGAATCGTTGATTTGGATTAGCACTGAGGGTTGGGGTATGGTAATGCGATCGCACGCCAACAACAACTCGACAAAGGGTTCTGGTGCAACGACCGTACAGGCTTCGTTGAAATCGCGACCCTTTGCCCCTCCCGCTAAATCTGACCCATCGCAAACGATGGCCAATTTGCAAGCTCAGCTAGAACATGGACAATGCTATGGACATTGCCTAGCAAAGATAAGTCTTTCCCCAAGTCCATCCGCTCCGCAGTGGATTCAACCCAAACTTACAATCGGCGCGCTGGGGGGACAGTACGAACAAGGAGCCGATCGCGTCGCTCAAAGAGTTGTACAACAGTTACACGTTTCCCAGAGAACGGTTCAACCTAGATTGTTGTCGGCGAACAATGCAAGTGAAAGATATATCCAAAGAAAGCCACAGAAGGTCAATGAGAATGATTGGCAAGATCCTGACATTC
This sequence comes from Altericista sp. CCNU0014, assembly GCF_044923475.1. Classification (NCBI taxonomy): domain Bacteria; kingdom Bacillati; phylum Cyanobacteriota; class Cyanophyceae; order Synechococcales; genus Altericista; species Altericista sp. CCNU0014. The sequence goes on along the minus strand of NZ_CP137338.1, from coordinate 5,610,040 downwards.
CCAGCCAGCCAAAATTAAAATTGATAGAAGAAACGAGCGAGAAAGGACAGCATTTTGAGATCGTAGACACACATAAAAAATTTTGGTATGACCCTAAAAATAACCATTACACTACCGAAAGTGGAGAGGTGCTTCAAAATCTGAGCGAACTATTCATGCCTCCAGAGTTTGAAAAGCTGCGATCGCTTGAGAAAATACAACTGGAAGAACTCAAAAAAGAAGAATATAATAAGACAATTCTCTCGTTGGTTGAGAAGGCAGATCTACCAACCTTAAAAGCTTTAAATCAAGGCTCATTCCTGAAAAATTTGCAAACAATATTGTCGCAAGCCGAAATGATGTTTGTGCGCATCTTAGCATGCGATCAAATTGGGCTGATCAATACTTTTTTAATATTGGCATCAAATGAGACCAAAGCTCTTCTTAAGAAGAGCGACGTGTTTAGCCTTCGCATCCAAAAGATGGTCGAACAAGCTAGCCAGGAAGACATAATAAATTGGCGTGTGAATGCAACTATAATCAGGTTTAAGGACGTATTGCCAATCGAAGTCTATAACAACGCTTACAAAAAAATAAATTTCTCATTTCCAGAAGTAGAAGTACGGGAAGAGCCTAAATTATGGGTATCAAGCGGTACTGCTGAGAAAGGAACTGGACTTTATCAAAATGTCAAGGGTAAGCGTGAAGAAGTTGGAAGATTGAGTGAACCTACTTCTATCCAAATTATCAAAAAAATTACTTCTCAGTCCACAACTTGGAACGATTTTTACGAAATCAAAATTAAAGACAAAGAGGAATATTTCTATATTCATAAATCCCGTCTAAGCTTTGATGAATATAAGTATCAAAATACGCCAGAGCCACTCTTTCCTACCGAACCTTCAATCAACCACGTCAGGCAGGGGCATATCGGCAATTGTTACCTGCTGGCAGCTGTAATCAGTATCCTTGAAAAGGGTTCTTCTTACATCGTGTCAATGATGCAAGACAACGAAGATACAACCAACATCGATCCAGGAAGTGTCACAGTACGTTTCTACAGAAAAAAGAGCGAGAAGAGCGCAGTCAGCAATAACTATCTGCCCGAATATATCAGGATTAAAAAATCGGTTCCAAAAACTAGCAAGGGCAAGGATGCTTATTCACAAGAATACTTTTGGGTTCAGATGTTGGAGAAAGCATATGCCGCTTTTACTGGCGCGGGCGATTCCTCCTCCTATGAAAAGACTGTTGGCGGCAATGCAGCACTTGCAATGACAAGTGCTGCATTTGAGGCTCTACTTGGACCTGCCGCTAAAATCGAGAAAATCAAGATGGGTGTATCTTTACTGATGTCTTTCCCCTGGAGCGACAAGGAGAAAGAATCTTACACAGCTGCCCAACAATCAAAAGATTACAACTCTCTTGTCTCCTATAAAATTTTTGGCGGCCAAGAACAGGATCAGCTTGCGAAAACCAAGGTAGATAAGTGGATGAAGTTTGTTTGTTCGGGTAAACTACAGGAGATGCTAGATCTGCACCAAAATGGGAAATATAAGAAAGAAACTAAGTTAGAGCACTTTGAAAGTTTGTTCGAAAAGCATTCCCTCGATCGAAGCGTAACCAATGACATGATGAAATGGTTGAAGGAATCAGAGGTCTACCCAGGCAAACGGGGGACTGGCAAATACAGCAAATCGCAGATTGAAATGTTCAATGTGATTAAAAATGCCCTAGACAATAAGCGATATGTCACGCTAGGAAGTAAGGAAGTTGTTGGACGTTTGCCCAGCGGCAGCGGTCATAGTTCAGGAGAGGGGATGTCGAAAGGTCTCGTTGGGCAGCATGCCTACTCGGTAGTGGGTTATGAAGAATTTGTTTCAAACCCAGAAACTTCACAGAAAGGAGATCTTCATTGGGTTTGTCTGCGTAATCCTTGGGGATACTATGGTCGTAAGTATAAACCACACGAAAAGGGCTTGAAAGCCAAAGAGACTAAAGCTCCATTGGGACGCTTTTGGTTAGAGCTTAGCGACTTGACCAAGCGTTTTTCGCATATCTATAAAGCTTGATCTATTCTGGCAAAGTTTATTGATTCACCCTTCAACAATATTCTGTGATTTGGATAAGCTTGTAGTAGATCGGATTGAATATCCCGTTGATTTAGACTTTTATCCTCGAAGCAACTTCATGATTCGTAATTTGTCCAAATGGTTCTAACGTCCGAGAATAGAAGCAGGATGGTTTTCTTTATAAATAATGAGGGCTAGACTATGGCGCTACGATCGCATATCTATCAAAAACAGGCTAAGAACTCTGTTGCAGCGATCGGAAAGGATTCATTGCAATCTCGCCCCTTTGCCCCTCCAGCTCAAATTGACCCATCGCAAACGTTGGCCGATCTGCAAGCTCAGGTGGAACATGCGCGGCGCTATGGCCATTCCCTAGCAAAGATAAACCTTTCCCCGAGTCCATCCGCTCTACCGTGGATTCAACCCAAACTTACGATCGGCGCACCAGGGGATAAATACGAACGAGAAGCCGATCGGGTGGCCCAACAAGTCGTGCACCAATTGAATGCACCCCAAGGTCCGAAATCTGAGCAATCTGTTCGACGGGAAACTTTACCAGAAGAAGAAGAATTGCAAATGAAACCTTTGGCCGATCGAATCCAGCGAGGGTCGATGCCTGAGGAAGAGGAAGAATTACAGATGAAACCCGATGTTCTTCAACGGGAAACGTTGCCAGAGGACGACGAGCTGCAAATGAAATCGATGGTGCAGCGATCGCCCACCGGAACCCTACCCGCATCGGAAAAGTTGGAACACGCGATCGCCCAGGCCAGAGGCAGGGGTCAGCCCTTAGCCGATCCGATCCGCCAACCGATGGAACAGGCATTTGGAGCCGATTTCAGCCGTGTCAGAATTCATGCCGATACCCAGTCCGATCGGTTGAATCGCTCGATTCAGGCACGGGCCTTTACCACCGGACAGGATGTTTTCTTTCGCCAAGGAGCCTACCAGCCCGGAAATCGCGGCGGGCAGGAGTTACTTGCCCACGAGTTGACCCATGTGGTGCAGCAGGGAGCGGTAAGAACGCAGCGGATCCAGGCGGCATCAGAAACATTATCTCCTGAGCCAATCGGGGTATTGCAGGATCTAGAAAAGCCGATCCGCCGCCATAGTGACAAAAACTTACTCAACGACCAAATAAAGACGTGGAAGTCGCCGATAGCACAAACATTGATGACCGGCGTTTTAGATCGATCGGATGCTAGCGCTGCGGCAGGCCAAGTGTATGACAATATGTTTACCTATGTTCCAACCTTCGGCTGGCAATATAAGGCTGGATGTAGTAGCAGTAATGGGGCCAATCTGATTGAGGGCAAGAGTCAAGTGGGGATGTGTGAAACATACCGCAATGCCTTCAAGTATATGCTCGAACAGTATTTCATCCCCTTAGTGGCTGATTACGATCCTTTTGCGGGAGGCTTGACAGTGAAGGAAGGACAGGCTCTTGTCATGACAAAGTTTGTCACCTCAGAAGGGCTTGCACTTTTAGGCCGCTCTGAGGGTTACAACGTGGAGCGGGAGGTGAATGCGAAGACGGGTGCCGAGAAGGAAACCAAACGCTATTTGTTCAGCAGCCATTGGCAACTTGAAGTGAATGGAACGACGTACGATCCTCTATTTAAAGGAGATGGCACTGGTAATATTGCATGGGAACTAGTACCATATGGGGCGCTTTCGGGGGCCTTGACGGTTGATGGCGGCGAGGACATTGTGTTTGTGGAGGATCCTAGTCAGGGGCCAACACCCGGCGGTGAATTCATGGGACGCTATGGATTGGTAAGAGACATTAGTGCGTTTGAGTCATCGATGAAGCAAAAGGCTAAAACGCAAAACGCGGTGGCACAGTTGGAGTCTGTAAGAAGCAAATTAGCGTCGGCAAAACTTGAATGGGACACCGTATGCACATGGTGGTACGGAAAGGATGGATGGCGAATACCGATCCAAACAACCAGTATCCCGGAATGGATCTCGAAGCTGGAAGAGGTGCGAACCAATGCCCGTCCAGACATCCCAAGTATGGCAAAAGACCCTCTGCTCGACCGACTTGTAGCAACATCGAGAAAGAACCAGTATGGAGAAAAGATCGCGTACCAAGCAGGCATCGCAAAGCGAGCACTCGAAAGATTAAAGGAACAGACAGAAACGATGGAGATGGGAGAAGACTTCGAAAAAGCTTTAGAAGCAGTCAATAAAGCTAAGGCGGAAGCACAGAAGGACGAAGGGTAAGTCGTGTGGCTACGGCTACACTGAACCTCAAGCATAGTTTTTCGAGTGACGCTGGAGACTGGCGATGGCTTTTCGATCTCACACGCACAAGCAACCTGAAACCGCTGCGAGATCCGCGACTGTCCGACATTCCTTGCGATCGCGCCCTTTCGCACCCCCAGCCAATTTCGATTCGGCGCAAACACATCAACTGACGGATGTTCAGACCCAGCTCGAACCCTCCCATCGCCTTGGGCATCATCTGGAAAACTTCATCTGTTCTGCGCAACAACCCGCCCGATCGCTGATTCACCCCAAACGCACCCTTCCCGCTCCGACTAGCCAGACTGAACAGGACACCGATCCGGGAACGCCCCAAGGGAGCGATCGCCTTCATGCTGCGAAATTTCACCCAACTTTTGCCCAGCGGAGCATTCAACCGCAAAGATTGCCTCACCTAGCACCAGTTCGCCCTCCCCACCCGCTCATAACCCAGCATCTGGACACTGCTTTTCCTCTAATTCAAAGGGCCGTTGCGGATGACTTGACCATAGGAACCGAAGTGGAAATCTTGCACAAAAAAAAGTGGGAAATTGGAATTATTGAAAAAGTAAAATCGGATAAGAAACCCACGATCTATTATGTTCGCCGGAAAGACGGTGGTAAAAAGCAAAGGGAGTTTAAGCACACCTCCGATCGAATCCGTCCCCTTCAAACTAAGACCCCGCCGCTGGAAAAGGGTGTTACGAGCATTCCCCCCTTACGAGAATCAGAGCTTTTTTCAGGCACAATCCCTAAGTTTTCTCTGGAAACTGAAAAAAGCCCCCGTTCCAGTGGGAGGAAAACGCCACCGCCTCCCTTGCGTCTCTCTCACCCTACGGAAGAGAAATCCGTTAAAAAACAGCCCCCGCCCTTAAGAACGCCGCCGGAAAGCCCTCGCCAGTCAGAATCGTTTGAAGAGGTTATTCCCGAAGAAGATTTCTCTCAACCACTATTCTGGTTGAGTCAACCGGGCTTACGCAAAACACCGCCGCGTGAAGAGTGGAGTCAGTTGCTGCTTCAACAGCCCCTTTTTATCCCGCCGGAAACCTCCAAATCTCCCGTCAGCGAGAAGAAAATTCCAGGGTTGAGAGACGAGCCAGAGAAATTCTTTAAGACAACTGTTAAAGAGAAATCGAAACAAAATCCTTCCAAAATTCCAGCCTTTAATCGCACCATGCGACGGACACCCCCCTCTGAAGAATGGGAGTCTTTTCAACCACCATCCTGGTTGAGTCAACCAGGCTTACGCAAAACACCGCCACCTAAGGAGTGGAGTCATTTTCCCTTCTCTCAACAGCCCCTTTTTATCCCGCCGGAAACCTCCAAATCTCCCGTCAGCGAGAAGAAAATTCCAGGGTTGAGAGACGAGCCAGACGAGTCTTTCGAGACCAGTATTTCCCTTACTGAGGAGGACTATGTAAATGCCGTAGCAATGCAGTTTTCTGAAGAAACCGAGAAAATTTTCAGGAAACTTTGGCGCACGGCTTCAACTGAGGGGAAACAGCAAATTAAAACCCTATTTTCTGCCGATGAGAAATTGAAAAACTTGAATAACCTGGAATATTTGCTAGAAGGACTAGACCCCTTGCATCGCTTGGAACATAAAGGTGGACTGGAAGCGCCTGCTCGTGATTGGCTTGAGGATGTCACAAAACTGTACTTTTTCGATTGGTTGCTGGAATCTGCGCAACAGAAAAAATTTGAGTATTTGAAATTTGCAGGTCAAGTTGACTATTTTGATGCAGAGAAGCGACAAAATTATCTGCTCCAGATGGGGCCTATGGTTACCTTTGTAAAAAGCAAGCAACCACTTCAAGGGGAAGTCATCTATGTCTTAAGTCAATCAGATCGGTTCTATGCATCAGCAGGTGGAGTTAGCGATACAGACAAACTTATCCATCATTCGTCCTTCCTTTCAGGGCAGGCTGTGAAATGTGCGGGGCATATGACATTCAACTCATCTGGACAGTTAAAGACGATCGATGTCACCAGCGGCCACTATAAACCGAATCAACCACAGATGATCGGCGCTTTGCAGGTCTTACGAAAACAGAATGTTCCACTTCAAAATGTCGTAGCACAACCGAGTCAGAGCGAGGATTACAGCCCAGCCCTTGAACTTTTGAACTCAACCCAAAACTTCTGATAGTGAATTGTCGATCTTGGGCATGCCTATTTTTACTCGTGTAGTATCGTATTGGAGTTTAGACTGAAAACTACCAACCAGTAGTATCGTAGTAGCGTAGATGGGTTGAGGAATGAAACCCGTCCCCTAACTGAAATTTTAGAATGTCTTAAAGGGTTCTAGCTCCGGTCCAGCGATCGCCCATTCAAACCGCTAGGGTTCACCAGATGCAATCGCGGAGAAGACAAAAGGGCGATCGCCTTAATGTAGCCCTTATCTCTTCATCATTGTGCATTTTTCCTAGAGTTCCACTGCAAAAGCGTGCTCCGCCGTGGGATTCAACTCGGGAAACGTATCAGAAATAACGCGATCGTTACCGCGAAACCACTGGACCTGATACTCCCCGTCTGCAACGAGCTAGGGTTGAGAGCGAACGTTAAGGGTATAGCGGAAACCAGCCCCTGGCTCAAAAGCCCCAATCCATACCTTGTAGCTTCCAGAACTGAGATCGGACAGCACGAGCTCGGCATCCTTGCCGCCCCCAGCAGAATCATCGGAGCAGTAAAGGCGATTGTTGGGTCCTTCCACCACCAGGGTCGTATCTTGCTGCTTCGTCCTGAGCTGAAGCGTCATCTGAGATGTTTTTTGCTGGATCTCTATCGTGTGGTCTGGAGTCAAAGAACCGTAGCCCATACAGCGTTTCTGATTGCTATCGCGATCGCCCACCGTCTTGAACAGCGCCACCGCGCCTTTGACGTAACCGCGCAGATCCACATTTTGAGCGGGAGCGGCTAGCACTAGCGTAGTGCCTTGCTCTAATTCAGCCTTTGCAGGCGAGACAAGCCCTGCCGCCGTAACAGAAACCAAAAGGCCAACTGCTGCCCATTGAGACAAACGACTGAACATAGGGGTTATGGAGATTAAGGGTAAAAAGGTCGTACTAAACGATTGGATGACTTTGCAACTCGAAAGGTTGCGTACTTAACATACCCTTATTCTATTGCGATAATTCAGAGCGTCCGGGTTGAGTGTGCCAGTATTCACACCTGGTGAAATTACCCGCAAAAAAGCGCCCACGTTATTGGTGGACGCTCTCGAACTCATCGGTGCAGTGCAACGTTAACGCACGGCACCATGTAAATGATCGACTCGAATGGGCTTCATGAGGTACAGGCTAATAAACTGCACCGCATTGGAAAGATAGGCGGGCAGTTTTCGTAAAAACTTCACGGGAGCCAATCCATTAGACGCATCGACCGCGCGCAGCTTTTCGTTGTTTTTAATGCAGACTTCTAGGCGACTGTAGAAATCGGGGCGCTCCACATCCAAGATGACCGGGAAGATTCGCCCAGCCGTTTCGTTGGTCTTTTTGATGACGTACTTATCGTACTCGCGGGCATCGAGGCCCAAGGTGCGGTAGAACTTTGCCCGCTGCACGTCATTCAAGTACATGGTGGCAAACACGGACAGCAAAAAGAACCGACTCCACAGCCGCGACTCCAGGTTGTTTACAAAGGCAGGCTGCGATCGCAAGATGGCGTCGAAGAAGTCGCCGTGGCGGTTTTCGTCCTGGCACCAATTTTCAAAAAACTTGAAGATGGGGTAGATGCAGTCTTCGGGATGCGCTTCTAGGTGGCGGAAAATGGTGATATAGCGCCAGTACCCGATTTTTTCAGAGAGGTAAGTGGCGTAGAAAATAAATTTTGGCTTGAAGAAGGTATAGCTGCGGCTCTTCGTCAAAAAGCCAAGGTCTAGGGATAGGCTAAAGTCCGACATCGCCTTGTTCAGAAAGCCAGCATGGCGAGCCTCATCTCGCGACATGAGGTTAAAGCACTCGGCTAAGACGGGGTTTTTGTCCTTGAGGCGACGGCCCAGTTCTTTATAGAGCAAAAACCCAGAAAACTCAGCGGTGCAAGAGCGCTCTAAAAATTCGATAAAGAGCTGACGGGTTTCGCCGTCAATATGGTCCCAGGACTGAGCAAACTTGTCATCGCGGACAAAGTGCTTTTGGTTGTAGTCGGTACGAAACTCTTCTAAGAGCGCTAAAATCTCTTCTTCGTTGACGGAAAGGTCCATTTTGGCCATTTCGTCAAAGTCGGTCGTATAAAAGCGGGGTGTTAAAATCGTTTCCTTTGCAGGGACCTTAGCACCCGCGTGGAGTTCTTCAACATTAGGTTTGGTAGGGGTATTAACCATAAATCCTGTACCGTAATTGCTCGATGCTCTACATGCGCCTCTTTGTCATGTTACCTGAAGCCTTTCGGCAGAGCGGACGATCGCTCGATAAGTGTTACGTTTTTCAACACTTCGTCTTCTCAGAGGGCTGCCAGCAGTCGTTCATTCTCCGCTGCGGTACGGACGGCAACCCGGAAATAGCGATCGCCCAGCTCGGGAAAGCTCGTACAATCTCGAATCAAAATTCCGTACTGCTTCAGCAACCTCTCCTGTAACTTCGTGGCCGATCCATTACAGCGCACCAACGCAAAATTGACCGAGCCCGGAATGACCGACAGTCCTGACCGCTGGGCCAGCCCCTCTCGCATCTGCGGAATGGCACCTGCCAGCCAGCGATAGGTTTGCGCTTGAAACGCTTCGTCTCGGATTGCGGCAACCCCAGCGGCGATCGCCAAGGCATTTACAGACCAGGGATCTCGCCAAGACTGCCATTGCCGGAGCAAATCGGGATGGCCGATAGCGTAGCCCAACCTCAGGCCCGGAATGCTGTAGAACTTCGTGAGCGATCGCAGGACGACCACGTGGGGATAGTTCGCAATCTCAGGAATGAAGCTATGCCGATCCTGAGACGGGAGAAAATCCATAAATGCTTCATCGATCGCAACCCGACGAAAGCCGCGAACCCACTTCAGGACATCCGACTTCTGGAACAGGTGCCCCGTCGGGTTGTGAGGGTTATTGAGCAGCAGCCCCGCATCTGGGCCGAGATCGCTCGGATCCACAGCCATCCAATCTTGCAAAAGAAACGCGCCATCTCCGTGCAGCGCCGCCTCAGATAGAGCGTGGGGACGGACCTTTGCATTGAACGACTTTAACGCCCGCCAGTAATCTCCAAAGGCAGGCGTCAACAAATGCACCCAAGCCATTTCGCCGAGACTGCGACAGGCCCATGTCAAAAGTTCCGCCGCGCCGTTGCCCACCATCACCCATTCCAGCGGCACGCGATGAAAGTGACTTAACTGCTCGCGCAACACCGTCGCGCTGGGATCGGGATAGGCCTGGATATCCCCCAAATGCTGCGCGATCGCTTCTAGCACGGAAGGCGGAGGCCCCAGCGGATTGATGCTGGCGGAAAAATCTAAAATTTCTTGGGGGCGGCAACCAGCTTGGGCTGCGGCCCAAGCCAAGTTGCCGCCGTGATGCGGACGCAGTACAGACAAACCGATCCCGTTGAACCTTGCTGAGGAAGCCTATTTAGCCACTTTTTCCTTAAAAAGTTTCCCTGCCGAAAACGCAGGCACCTTGGTGGCTGGGATCTTCATTTTGTCACCCGTTTTGGGGTTGCGCCCCTCGCGCGCTTTACGCTGACGAGATTCAAAGGATCCAAACCCGACCAAGGTCACCTTCTGTTCAGAAGAGACTGCTTCAACAATGGTTTCGAGGGCAGCGGATAACACTGCATCGGCTTGCTTCTTGGTCACGCTCGCCTTATCGGCGATCGCATCGACCAGTTCTCCCTTATTCATGCATGAACTCCTTTATGGATTCATAAATTGGTTTAGATATCGTAGCTATCCAGATCTGCCTTGAGTGGTATCAGTGAGAAGTTCTAAAAAGAATATCTCAAAGAAGCCGCTAGAAGCCGTACAGGCAAGAAGTTTCAATGGCTCATTCTAATGGGTATTCAAAAAATATAAAACTATGAAAGCTAAAAAGATATAGAGATTTGAAGATTTTTTATAGCCTTTTCCTTGAAATCTATTGCGCTATTTTTTTTTGGAAGACGATGCAAAGCCCAAAATCCTTTCTGGGCAACGCTTTAAAGGATTTTGACGCTCGAGCGGCTTTATCAAATTCAGTTCAAAAAAACCTCAAAGAATTTTGGCAAAGGGGGTCAATTCTGTTGGTAACTATAGGTTCTGTAACAGTTTGTTAATTTTTAGAAGCGTCGGCAGGTCAATTCCGCTAGAGCCTACCTTGCGGCAGAGTATAGTACATCTCTGTTTTCTCTCCATCGTCCTAAAGGCAAACTTCCTCGCGGTCGCTTTAGGTCGTCGTATAGATCAATTGTAAGGTGGCCCATTCTCTGAGGTCTAAAGCCCATAGATTTTTGCCTGAAATGCCAAGGGCGCTGGTTTCGGGCAAGCTTGCTTGATGCAGGTCTGCAAAAATGGATTGGGCGATCGCCAAGGGTTTGGGCAATGCGGCAAAGCCGGGCGAAATGCTGGGCAGAATCAATTTCATTCCATTGGTCTGAGCCGCTAACGTTTGTGCTAGCGGCTGGCGGGTGCATACCACAAATATCTCGTTCAGTCCTGCAACGGCGCTTGCCTTCCAAGCTTGAGCGGCAACGGGCAAGACTAACGAACTGCCGGGCTGAATTGCAATGGGTTTCAAGATCGGCTTGCGCTCGGCAATGGGATTACCGTCGATCGCATAGCTGGCAAAGGCAGATGTCCCGCCGTTAAACCCTACCAACAGCACGTAAACAGGAGTCGTATCCCAATTGCTAAGGCGGTATTGAATGCGCGTACCGCTGGGAATAGAAAACGCTTTGCTGCTTTTTTCGGCCCTAGGTGCAACGGGTTCCGCCATTTCGACCATTGCAGGCAGGGGTACCGCAAACCTTGCACTCTGCACCCGTATTAACGGTTGGGGAGATTCTTCAACCTGCTCCAGGGTTGCACTGACTCGCAGGGCAGCGGTTCCGTCGTTGAGACTGAGTTCCAAAAGCTTCATGGCAAGCAGCGTATCTAGAGTCGGCTGAAGCCGTTCGATCGCCCGTTTAACCACTTCCCCGCGATCGCCAACGGTATTGGGGATGACCGCGCCTCCTAAATAAGCGAGGCCATAGCTAGCAGTCGGCGGTGGTTCGATCGGCAAGGTTAAGAAAGAAGGGCCAGACAGGAGAGGTGCCGACGCATCGACGAGCATTGGAATCTTAGTAAAAACATAGTCTGCAGGCTGTTCGGTTCTGACCATTTGGAGGCTGTTTCTTGCCATCGAAACAACGCTCGTGGCATCGACTCGTTCGATGCGGCTGAGGTTATTCCCGAGGGCCAACCGGAGCGAAATCGCGCGGGGGAGCACCCGGATGGCTTCTTCTAGAAATAACGCTTCTTCTAGTAATGGACCGGAAAGATGCCGGGCGATCGCCGTCCAACCCTGTCGCGAACGCAGTTGCACTAGGGTCGTAGCAGTTGCTTCCGAGCGATCCGCCGCATTGACCTCCGACGAGGGCGCATCGATCGGGCGATTCTCGCTCCCTGCTCCCTCCGTCGGCACAGCGGGCGGAATGGTGGAAACGTCAGCGGATGGATTCTTAGCGTACTTTAGGGCGTGAAAGCAGCTTTGAACTTGATAGTGCTCCAGCAGGGCGTCGGGCAGTCCGCCCAACCAGAGCTTGGCGGTTTGCCCGCGCCGATCTACGAGGGTCACGAACCCAACGGTTTGAGGCATAGGCGTAAATTCCCCGGACCAAGGGAGCATCCCCAGGCTTTTTTGGCCTCTAACCGTGGGTTGAGTGCCAGGGCCATTGTGTCGGACGAGCTGGGCAGAGAGCTTTCCGAACTGAATTGTGATATTTGCAGCAGGCGTATCCGCCCAAAGCTGCTGCGTCAGTCCGGCAGAGAAGATGCCCGCCGAAAATCCGTCGCGGTCTTGTTCTAGCGCCATCGATTGGGCGGCAGCGGCAGCTAATACTAGCCCTGGCAACTGTCCCGACTGACGTTGGACCTGGACTTGGTCTCGGGTAAGCTGGGTTTGCGCCAACAGCCGATCCTGAAAGGCGAGTTCTGCCGCCAGCGGCGCTTCCACTTCCCAGGGGGGCAGCGCCCGCTCTCGCAAGCTTTTGCATCGCAGCCCTCCTACAGGCAAAATGCCGCAATCTAGAAGCGTTGTGACTCGGTCGGTCGAGAGCGATCGCAACAGTAAAAACAGCGTATCTTCATAAATGCCGTTCAACAGCGGCATCCCTCCCGATGTAGCGTCAGGCAATTCAACATCGTAGGGAACCAATACTTGGCGATCGCCGTAGGGCTGTTCCCCTTTTTCTAGTGAAGTTTTGGCGCGCATCAGGCAGCCGTAGCCGCTAAAGTGAAACACGACAATATCGCCAGGTCGTACTTGCTCGATCAGATGAGCGGTAAAGGCCGTTTCGATATTGCTGCGCGTCGCTTCTGCATCGACCAACGTAAGAATGTCTTGGCGACTGAACCCAAAGCGATGCATCAGAAGTTCTCGCTGTAGGTCGACATCCGTAACGCTCCCCCTGAGCGGGACGATATTGCGCCCGCGGGGATAGCGATCGATGCCCACCAAAAGCGCGAGTTTGCGGGACGTGGCCTGAGCTAAGACCGTCTGATAGCGCTGGGCTAGGCTTGCATTGCCCAGCCACAGGCCAGCACTGGTTAGCCCCGCCTGCCGAATCAGCTCGCGACGTGTCAATGACATGGTGTCTCTCTTTCTGCGGATCGGGGAAGGTAGAGGCCTTGCTGCCTATTGTCCGCTAGTTTCCTTTTCAAACTTAACCCGTTCTTCCAACCTGAAATCTCTTTTTTTCTGGTACGGTAAAATCGTAGTTCGCGAGTACAGCGTATGGTAAGCCGATTCGGCCTCTCCCCGCGATGGCAACGTGTTTTTATTGTAGGGATCTGCGCGATCGCAATTTTGTTCTGCCCCTTGGGGTTCATGGCTGACCCTGCTTTTGCTGCAGCAGTAACGCTAGCAAAGCAGCCACCCATTACAAAAACCATTGCATTGGGAAGCGCGGCGGGAGACCTCAAATTCATGCCCGATCGCCTCGCCTTTAAGGCGGGTACCCGCTACCGATTGATGCTCGAAAACCCGAGTTCTCTCAAGCATTACTTTACGGCCAAAGATTTTGCCGACGCCATTTGGTCTCAAAAGGTCGATGCGGGCAACGTAGAAATCAAAGGGGCAATTCACGAACTCGAATTGCGCCCCGGTTCCCATGCCGAGTGGGTGTTTATTCCGCTGCGGGCGGGCATCTATCCTTTACGCTGCACTGTTCCGGGCCATACGGAAGCTGGCATGGTAGGAAGTCTAGAAATTACTGGATAGGGTGATCGCTTCCACCGTACCCTGCAAGATCTTGATTTCCCCCTCCTCTACGTCGATCGCGATCGAATCTCCCGCTTTGACGCGACCGGAGAGAATTTCTTCCGCCAAACAGTCTTCCAAGAGGCGCGTAATGGCACGACGCAGGGGACGCGCGCCCATCTCTGGGTTGTAGCCTTCGACCAGCAGACGATCCTTAAAACGCTCCGTCACGTCTAAATGAATGTCTCGCTCTGCTAGGCGGCTAAATACTTCTTTCAGGAGGATATTGCCAATCTGTCGAACCTCATCGCGGTTGAGTTGCCGGAAAACAATGACCTCATCGAGCCGATTCAGAAACTCTGGCCGAAAATACTGCTTCAGCTCTTCATTGACGATCGCCGCAATCCGACTGTATTGAACGCCTTCCTGATTATCGCCAGACAGGTCGAACCCTAGCCCACCGCCGCCCTTGGCAATGACCTTAGACCCGATATTGGAGGTCATAATCAGCATCGTGTTCTTAAAATCCACCGTACGGCCCTTGGAATCCGTTAAGCGGCCATCCTCTAAGATTTGCAGCAGCAGATTGAAGATATCGGGGTGGGCTTTTTCAATTTCGTCGAATAGCACCACCGTATAGGGCTTGCGCCGCACAGCTTCGGTTAGCTCTCCCCCTTCGCTAAAGCCGACATACCCCGGCGGCGCGCCAATGAGCTTGGAAACGGTGTGGCGCTCCATATATTCGGACATGTCCAGCCGAATCATGGCGTCCTCTGCCCCAAAGAAAGAAGCCGCCAATGCTTTGACCAACTCGGTTTTGCCGACGCCCGTCGGGCCAGAGAAGATAAAACTGGCGATAGGGCGGTTGGGGCTTTTGAGTCCCACGCGGGCGCGACGAATGGCGCGGGATACTGCTTGGACGGCTTCCTCTTGACCGATCAGACGTTGGTGCAGGGTGTTTTCCATCTCTAGAAGCTGCCCGGATTCGGTTTCGGTGAGTTTGCTCACGGGCACTCCCGTCCAGGAGGCTACGATGTGGGCAATGTCTGCTTCGTCCACTAACGGCATAGAAGGCGCATTAAGGGCGGTTGGGTCTTGGGTGGCGGTTTGGATCTGTCCCCGCAGGTCTAATTCGCGATCGCGGATCTTGCCTGCCAGGGAGTAATCTTGGCTGCGCGTGGCATCGCCCTTTTCCTGGAGCGCTTGACGCAGTTCTTTGTTCAAGCTTTTTGCTGCCGAAAATTGCTTGGAGTGCAGGATCCGAGCGCGAGAGCCCGCTTCGTCCATCAAATCGATCGCCTTATCAGGCAGCAATCGGTCGGAAATGTAGCGATCGGAAAGCTGAGCAGCAGCAACCAAGGCGAGGTCGGAAATTTTAAGTTGGTGATGCTGCTCGTAGCGACTCCGCAACCCCTGCAAAATCAGAATTGTCTCCTCAACACTGGGCTCCCCGACCATCACGGGTTGGAAGCGGCGCTCCAAGGCTGCATCCCGTTCGATGTACTGACGATATTCGTTTAAGGTCGTTGCGCCAATACATTGCAGCTCGCCTCGGGCTAGAGCTGGTTTCAGGATATTGGCCGCATCCAGTCCGCCTTCTGCGGCTCCAGCACCCACCAAGGTGTGAACCTCGTCAATGACCAAAATGATATCCTTACTCGTCTGGACTTCCTCGACGATCTTCTTGAGCCGTTCTTCAAACTCGCCGCGATACTTGGTGCCAGCAATCAGCGAACCCACGTCTAGAGTGAGCACTCGCTTATCTTCTAGGGTTTTCGGGACATCGCCATTGGCAATTCGCTGGGCCAAGCCCTCGGCCAGAGCGGTCTTGCCTACGCCGGGTTCGCCGATCAAAAGGGGATTGTTTTTGGTGCGACGACCCAAAATTTGGATCACTCGCTCAACTTCAGTATAACGACCGATGACGGGATCGAGTTTGCCTTCGGCAGCCAGTTGGGTTAGGTCAGTGCCGCATTCATCTAAGGTTGATGTCTTTTTTGAGCTTTGGCGACCGACCGCCAAGCGAAGGGGCTTCTCGGATATCAGTGCCATGACCTTGTCCCGAATTACTTTGGGTTCAAGCCCAAGATTTTCGAGCACTTTTGCCGCTACCCCCTCGCCATCTTGGAGCAAGCCAAGCAGCAGGTGCTCGGTTCCGACATATTCATGACCCAACTGCTGGGCCTTTTTTAGAGCCAGATCCAATACGCGGCGGCTCCGAGGGGTAAAGGGCACTTCCGCAGCAACGATGCTAGAACCCCGGCCCAGTAATTCGGCAACTTCAGTGCGCGCATCCTTCAGGGTGACCCCAAGAGAGGTTAAGACTTTTGCGGCAATGCCAGTTCTCTCTCCAATCAACCCCAATAGGATCTGCTCTGTCCCGACAAAATTGTGCCCGAGGCTACGGGCTTCTTCTTGCGCGAGCATAATGGCCTTGATGGCGCTCTCGGTGAAGCGGTCAAACATGATACTTATCCTGAATAAAGGGAGGAGCGGCGACGTCAGAGTTCTTCCGGAAGGCCGAGTTTGAGAGCGGAAGAAAACGCTTCATTGAGGGTAGGTACTCCCAATGGGGAATAGTCTAGATTGACCGTTTCATTCGGTTGCGAACGATGGTTTGGGGGAATAGAGAAGAGTTATCACCTTGCCTAATCTTGGCTTTTAAACTGAAGCGATTAATGCAATATTCGAATCCATAATTGATGTCTTTAGACTAGCCTGGACGTTTTGATTCCAGAGAAGCACTTTGCAGAAAACTGATAGAAAAGAGTCGAACTAAAGGGCTGCAATGACGAGAAGCGGTTCCAGGAAGAGATTTTCTCTATTCAGCGAGAAAAGTATCTAATTCAAATTTCCATTCTTGCTGTAGGAGCTCTCGGTATAAGGTTTGCTGAATCATCATGAGCTTATACTGATCGATTAAAAAATCTTGCGCCTGTTCGCGCGACATTTGCTGAACGAGATCTGAGAAACGTCTCAGAGTGAATTCTTGCTCTAAAGTGAGTTCAATCGACGAATCCATCCCTAATTTCCCTCAAGCGAACGAGTCAATCTAAACGCTTCAAACATCCTGAAACCCAATAGGGACAAGAAGAAAGAGGAGTTTTACGCATTCATTGATTGCTTTATGAGAAACAGTGTAACAAATATTTACATAGCTGACATCTGTCGAACCTAGGAGGATTACCGTACTGATGAGCAATGATGACACTCCTAAACCGACTGCGCTTGCTTACCCCATCGTAAATTTCCCTTAGTCGGGACTGATTCCATAAAACCGTCACACTTTACATGAATTTAGGAGTGACGGTTTTACAGGATTAAAGGCTGATAGAAATAGAATCGAATTCAACAGCAGCAAGATAGCTTTCTGTAGTCTTTTTAATCGCTATTTTGCAGGCCCATCATGCCGTTTTGGATCTTTCTTCTGTTTTTTATTTTCTTCAGAGGTTCCCTTTGTTTTTTTAGACTCTTTGTTCCCTTTTTGTTCTTTGCCCACGGTCAACACCTCAATATAAGCTGTATTCGATCTGTCTGAAACGCTTGTCTCTAAATAAACTTACTATTTAGATAATTTCTGGATGGATTATATAAGTTCAGGGAAGCGAGCTTATGCAGGCTTGCCCCTTCGCTTGCAGCAAATGATTTACTAGTTCCACTTGGGTTTTGAGTTTTGTTTCATTAAAATTAAATCCGTTCAAGTTGGATTCAAAAACGCTGAGCGGATTTGAATTTTGCGCTTTGAAGATTTTCCCTGACCGAATATTGTGTTTGAATTCGATGGACATCCAAGGCAGTTGCCTTGAACAAGTAGCGTCATCGCGATGGATAGTCCTATTATAGCTTGCTATCCCCTGCGAAGAATTCAAAAATACGCTTACGGAGCGGGTATTGGGAGATATGCTGCGCGAGCTCCTTTGAATCGAAGCTCTCAGATCGAACGGATTCAATCCGCATTACTAGAGCAGAAAATTTAAATCTGGTATTTTAATCGTTTTGGAATTCCCTTTCATTAGACCTCTTGTATGAATGACAAAACAGGATGTTCGAGGCTAGGAATCCGCACATAAGAATGATTCATGCAAGAAACCTCCTCAATCAGCTTAGCCAAAGCATTGCCTCATAAGATTGCGCTCGTCGGGCATTCGCTATCTTTAGCCTGCCTGTAATCATTTTTTCAAGCTTCTTGAGTGAGATCGCCCCACCAAAGCCAACCTAGTGCCACCACCCACGCCATTCCTTGAGCGCGCGCAGGGCGATCGCCCCCCCAATATTGTTCGGTTAAGTTCAGCGATCTTTGCACTCGGCCCCCCAGCCCACCAATTCTGGGGGATTCTGAACTCAAAGTCCCCAAAAATTGGGGGATTTAGGCTTCGATGTGAGGCTTCGACGGTGAGCTCAGCCGAACCGCGCTCAGCCGAACGTGGGCGGGTGCAATGTCTTTGCTTCTTATCCGAACAGTATTGGATCGCCCCCTGCAAGACAAAACTGTATTTGCCTTGAGAAACAGCCCCACCAACAACAAGATTGACGGGAATTTCCTAGGATTTCATCCGCTTCGTAACCTGCTCTCTCACCTGCTGATTAATCAAATAACCAAACCCAGCCTTTTCCAGCCGCTTCACCAACTCATCTAGCGTAGTATTCAACGCCGCCGCCGTCGCTGCCAGATTCCAGTTATGTTCAGCAAGCTGACTCAGCAAGTACACCCACTTCGTTTGCGAAGCTGAGAGACAATAGGTTTTCAGATATTCCAACTCCCCATTCTCTCGCACGATCGCCTCCCCAATGTAATTCTCAGCATGAGGGTCCAGATCCGTAATAAACCGCTGAAGGAAAAACGAATTCGTCGTATAAACTATCTGGGATTTGAGCGCGCGATCGAGCAAACCTTCCGCCATAAACCCTTGAAATTCCGCCCAATCCGTTCTCATTTGCGTCACGCCCCGTCGCAGGTCGGCAAGCGTTTTGACCGATCGCTCGTCAATAGAACAGCTCATCGGCGAAGGCCCATCGTAGATGCAGGCATATTGGAAGATCAACTCGCTGTAAAAATCCTCCAGCAAACTGCGATGCAATACCCGATAATCCTCCGGCGTGGGCACCACAAACGCTGAAGCCAGCGCGCCCGCCACAAACAGCAAAACCCCCACCTGTCCCTCGTGAATTTCAAACATGCGGATGGCATCTTCTAGCCCTGCGATCGCCCGTCCGCTCGCAGTCCATTCCCAGCGACTCCCCAGCCCGTGGGATTTTGCATAGCGAGAATATTCCTGCCAAGCAATCTCTGGCCCCTTAAAATACAGCGACAGAAACCCCTCCATTGCCAAATGGAGCGGCAAAAACCGAAGCTGATTCCCCTGCTCGCGCTTTGCCATGCGATGCATCAGTTTCACACTGCCGCAGCTCCCATGGAGCGCCTTCCCATCCCGTTTCTGGAACTGTCCGCCATAGGCCACCACAGGTTCGCCATTGTCGCTCCAAGACATCACCAAGCCGTGGGGAACGTAGGATAAATAACTCGCATTCCCCACATCCACCACCGTCAGATCGTCCTGGTAGCTGCGCTTAAACAGCCGCAGATCGCCGCGCACCTGAGACCGCAGCAACGGCACGATGCGAATTGCACCGCAGATTTGGGAGGGGGCGATCGCCAATCCCTTCAGGGCAATATCTGCCAGTAAATGTCGCTTTTGAGCCATGATTAAACGCCTCTCAGAAATTGCTGCACTCGCGCAGCCAGGTAGTCTTCCAGTTCTGCGAGGGACGCATTCCCTTCCGCAAACCGGGCAAACCCCAACATCGTCGGCAGATCTTCCGCCTCCCGCAGACCCACTGTGGGAATGTGAGGACTCAGCGGACGCAGGGAAAAGTCTTCAGGATTAAACACGGGGTTGCAGTGAATAATCGACACGCGCCGCTGCGGATCTAGCTTTTCGCGATAAACTCGCAATACTTCCGCAGCCCCTTGAGGCGGATCGTTCTCGCAGCCATCGGACACAATTACGACTAAATTTGCACCCCAATCCAAGGCATCCAACAGCGGCGTCGCCAGATTCGTTTGCCCCCGTTCTTGGACGAACAACGGTTCTTGGACGGGAATCGTCCAAAAGGCTCGGTATTCTTGGGCAGCCAGTTGCAGCAAGTAATGCGCGCCCAACGCCACTCCCAACGGTCGCCGCCGCTTTTCGCTAGAGCCAGAGGCAGAATAGCTACAGTCCAACACCGCCGCCACCCGACCCAGCTTCAAGGGCGCTTTGTACAGCACCTGTCGCGCAGACTTTTGCAACGCTTGCTCCAGTTCGGACTGTCGCTCTTTCCGTGCCCGAACGGGCAACGACAGAATATAGAGCAACAACTTGGTCAGCGGCATGTGTCCGAGTTCCAGGTCAATGTTCGTTTGCGATCGCCCAGCAGCCCCCTGAAGCCGAAGTTTTTCGCCGCTGGTCATTTGAGCCTGAATTTTCTCTAGAAACAATCCACGGGGAATTTTATGTTTCTGGGCCAATCCTTCCGCGATCGTGAACGGCAGATCGTACACCGCTCCCGCACTGTAGTGCGCTTGCCGAAACGACTCGAACAGCTTGGTTTCATAGGTGCGCTGTTGCCAGTTACGAAACAGAAATGGCCCCAGTTCTCCCGCTAATTTCAAATGGGCATGTTTGGCGATCGCCTTCACCTTTGGCCGATACTTCACCGCATCGAAGGTCATATCCCGACGTTGGGCCAGGTAATCGCGGGCGATCGCCCGACTGCGACGATTGTTAATTCCTTGCTGGCGCAATTGCGCTAACAACTTCCAGGCCCGCTGTGGGGGAAACGCCTGTAACGCGGCTGCAATCAACGCCCCCTCTTCCTGTCGATGTTCTGGCAGCGTATGCCGCCCCGTCGCCAATAGCTTGAGGATAATCTGGGCTTGGTTGAAATGATTGATGCCTGCGGCCAGCGATCGCGCATAGAGCAATCGATAGTTCCCCAAGATGTAGTCGTGGAGAAAATCGATGGAAACCCTTTGCCCGTAGGCATCGTCGTAAAATTCGCGCTGTCCGGTACAGGCCAAACACGCATTGATAAACATCACCAGATCTTCGCGGGCAACCTGGGCAATGCGGCTAGCGGCGGAATGTAACATCGGTTGAAAACTGCGGATGTAGCAGAAGCGAACTGAATCGGCGGGAAATGGCGGCACGACTATCTAGGACAGTGATAGAGACTGGTTTCGGAAATCGCACCAAAGTCCCGCACCGATTCAGTCCAAACTTCTCGATCGGGATGTTTCGCCTAGGGCGAAACTCCCCATACGCAGCACAACCGAGGTCATACCGCGTGCTACTAGCGTACTACAAAAACACTACATTCGCAATCCAATCCATGTCACACTGCTCGCTGCTTAAAAACAGGGTTGTTTAATTTGCCCTGTAGGCTTTCGGAGTGATGCCTGTCAATTGCCGAAATGTTTTGCTTAAATGGCTGTGGCTGTTAAATCCACACTCTAAGGCAATATCTACAATCGAGCGATCGCTGCGTTTCAGCAACAGCTTTGCCTGCTCTATTCGCTGTTGGAGAAGATATTGGTAGGGGGACATCCCGATCGATCGCTTGAACAGATGGCAAAAATGAAATTGACTCATCCCGATCGATTCCGCCAAATCTGCGAGTTTGATATCTCGATCGAGACGATCGTGGATATATTCCAATACCTGTTGCAGTTGTCGCTGTGGCAATCCGCCTTCATAAACCAAACGATCTGCTTTAGAACCCGAGTATTGCCTGAGTAATTGGATTGCCAGCATATTGGTCAGGGAGTCAATGTACAACCTGGTGCCTAAATTGTTCTGGTTGAGTTCAGTCCGCAACAACATCATAATTGCCTCAAGTTGAGGATTGCGCGTCCGAAATGTAGGAATGACTTCAAGCTGATCTGAATTCATTGCTAGTGCTTCGGTGGCAACCTGCTCCATGAATCGCGAGGCAATGCGAATCTGCAATAGGCGATCGTCGCTCTCCCAGCGCGCAAAAAAAGGTGCTTCGGCAGGCGTAATGGAAAAGTCACCCTTCCCGTACAGCCCTGTATAGGAGCTGTCTCCCTGAATTTGCAGCAACCGAACTGGTCGGGGAGCCAGCGACAAACAAATGACGTGGTCATTGGGGTAAAGCATTCTCCCCTCTCCCGCAGGATGATGAAACTCCTCGACCGAGATATTGTCCCAACCCTGAGTTTGACTCGAAAAAAGGGGCTGGCTGGCACAGGCAATCTGGTGTTTGGCGATCAGCTTCATGGTGCAACCCAAAGTCATCTAATGTTGACGGCATCCATTTCCCCATTTTACTAAACCTTCTCAGAACCGCCCGCAAGATTGTGATAGTGCCGCAGGATTTAGATAGCTGAGCCTAGGTTATTTGCCTATGCTGAACTAGTGTAAAAGATCGTTGTTCTTGCCAAAATCATTCAGATAGTTGCTGTGGGGCAATGAGGACATCTCCGATCGCTCAACAACATTGTTCAACCATTATTTCCAAGAGGCTTTATGATAACTTTCGCATTGAAGCTGTTCGCAGCACTGGGCTGTGGACTAATCGCTGGGGTCTTTTTCGCTTTCTCAACCTTCGTGATGAGCGCCCTTGCGAGACTCCAGACAGCACAGGGTATTGCCGCCTTCCAGTCCATCAATATCACGGTTTACAATCCATGGTTTATGGGGGCTTTCCTAGGAACAGCCTCGACTTGCATCTTTCTGGCTGTCTCCTCGCTGTTAAAGTGGCAGCAACACGGTGCCGCTTACTTGCTCGTTGGCAGCTTGCTCTACCTCGCGGGCACAGTAGGAGTGACAATCCTGTTCAACGTGCCGTTGAACGACGCACTGGCGGTTGTCGATCCGGGTAGCGCTGACGGTGCAAGCCTGTGGAGTCGTTTCGTTCCCAACTGGACGTTCTGGAATCACGTGCGGACAATAGCAGCACTGGCGGCGGCAGCAGTGTTCGCGATCTCGCTCGGCGATCGATATTTGTAAAATTTCTCATCGATCTTCATGACGGTTGCATAACCTACCATGGAAATAGAGCCAATAAGTTAAGCAAAATCAAAATTGAATGCTTTACCAAACTTATCAACCTCGATCGCCGCTCTCACAATTTGTTGAACTGCTCTGGAGTCGAGAAGGAGAGAACTTACCTAAAACGCAGTCTCGATTGTTACCCATCGGTTCGATGGAGTTGGTTATCAATCTCTATGCCGAGGATATTGTGATGATTGAAGGTGACGGTACCGTTACTACAGGAAAAGAAGCCTGTCGCCAAGGAAGAGCTATCTTTTTTGACAAAATGTTAGTTGAGTTTAGAGAGTCTAGGTCGATCGATCAAAATATCGCAGTTTCAGCCGATCGCACTTATGACTTCGTTGTAGTTTCCAATTGGTACAATGATTTCACCATTAGATATGGCGATCGAATCATTGATAACAAAAGCAATCAGCTTTCGATCGGTTATTGGAAAGATGGTTTAGTTGTCAAGGAGAGTTATAACTATCCAGTGATTTTAATGACCTAGCGATCGCTACATAACAAATCCCGTTGTATACCGCCCTTATGCAGTTAGATGGTTAAGACCAAAAGGTTATTAACGGCGAGTGACAAGAGTTGTTAAGCGCTCATTGCAGATTAGGAGAATATAGACATGAACAACGACATTATTGGCACCACCGACAACCTACGGACGAAGCGTTTCTACCATGGAACACGGGCCGAGCTGAGTCCAGGAGACTCGATCGATCCCCGCAATCCTCTGGATGTGGGTGAGCGGGACAGGATGACAACCTATGTCTACCTAACTCCCAATCTGGATGAAGCCATTTGGGAGGCAGAAATCGCGGTCGGCGAAGGTTCTGGCAGAGTCTACATAGTTGAGCCGATCGGCCAAGTTGGAGATGTCTCAGACCTGACGGATTGGAAGCCTTCGGGACATCCGTCAATGTCATGTTATTCCCGCGAGCCGTTGCGGGTCGCGGGCGAGGTCACGGATTGGACTCTTTACCATGGCACGCGGGCTGACTTAAAGCCAGGAGACCTGATTAAGCCGGGGCACACCCCTAACTTTGGCAATAAAAGTAGGACAACAAACTACGTCTATCTAACCCGAACTCTGGATGCAGCCATGTGGGGCGCGGAGCTAGCCGTCGGTGAAGGTTCTGGCAGAATTTATATTGTGGAACCGACTGGTTCGATTGAAGACGATCCCAATCTGACGAATCAGAAGTTTCAGGGTAATCCGACGAAGTCATTCCGCTCGCGTGAGCCTCTACGGGTTACGAGCGAGATCGCGGATTGGCAGGGGCACTCACCTGAAGCGATCGAAGCCATGAAGGACGGACTTGAACGACTTGAGCGACTTGGTGTTGAGCCAATTGACGACTGAAAGAGAGCCACGTCGAAAGTAAGCTGGTTTGCAATCGGTGATGATGGGCAACAATATGAAACCATTCCACCAGGCGGTATTTGTGAAGTGTACAAACGAGTGATAAATGACCACCTGTAAATAAATCAGATAAACAAGGAGAGAAATATGTCAAATTTAATTACGGGCAAGGGAAGTTGTCTTTGCGGAGCAGTTCATATTTCCGCTAAAACAATGACTAATAAAGCTGGTGCGTGTCATTGCAGTATGTGTCACAAATGGGCAGGCGGGCCTTTGATAATGGTTGACTGTGGCAGAGATGTATCTTTTCAAGACGAAGAAAATGTGGCTGTTTTTAATTCGTCAGAGTGGGCTGAACGTGGGTTTTGCAAGAAGTGCGGCAGCCATCTATTTTATCGATTGAAAGCACAGAATCAATACTTTATGCCTGTTGGTATTTTTGACGGTGTCGATCAATTTGTTTTTGACCATCAGATTTTTATAGAAGAAAAACCTGAGTATTATTGTTTTTCTAACGAAACGCAAGATATGACTGGAGCAGAAGTCCTTGCAATGTTTTCTTCTGTAACTGAGTCATAGGAGTAAAATTATGACGATGCACGAACGACAACAGCAAAATTTAGGTGTTGTAAGCGGTCTGCTGATGCAGATGTTTGGACGCCCCAAAGGATTACTGGGTCGATTGGGCGGCATCATCTTAGCCCGCACGAAACGTGATTTTATTCAGTGGGTGATTCCTTTACTCGAAGTTCATCCAGATAGCAAAGTGTTGGAAATTGGATTTGGGCCTGGAGTAGCTATTCAGATTTTAGCGGCTACGGCATCAACTGGATTTGTTGCAGGTGTTGACTACTCCCATGAAATGGTCGAGCAAGCCAGAGCGCGAAATGCGAAAGCGATTGAGTCAGGCTTAGTAGAGCTTCAGTATGGCTCAGTTGAAAAACTGCCATTTGCAGATGACACCTTCGATCGAACCTTAGCGATTAACTCCCTGCAAGTTTGGTTCGATGCGATGGCTGGGTTGCGCGAGATGCGGCGAGTGATGACGGTAGGTGGCAAGATTGCACTGGGGTTTAATCGCTCGTCTGGGCAATCGAGTACTGGATTGACCGAGATGTTGACAGAGGCGGGTTTTATCGATGCACATCTAGTAAAAACAGAAGCGGGTTTCTGTGTGCTTGCCATTAAATAGTTGGCTGAGAAAAATATATGCAGATCACCACATCAGCAACGTTTATCAAGCAATACTTTAGCTTGAGCAAATAGTCCAAAGAGCAGCGTACATCTGTCTTTGAAAATTTTCGATCGTCAAACTCAATAATGGAGGAAACAGGATGAACAAAATTAGCGGTCTGGCACTGATTATTATTGGATTACTTCATACCCTAATTGGATTGTTACTGCCTGGAGCGATTGGGTTTAGTGGGGTCTGGCAGGAAATTGTTAATGTTGGTGTAATCGACGCCGCCAAGCCAGAATCTTTACAAATCTGGGGGTATTACTGGTTTCTGATGCCGGGGTTGCTCATAATTCTCTATGGTCTGCTGTGTTACTGGGTTGAAAATCAGTTGAATGCCTCTTTACCCTCATTTGTTG
Organism: Altericista sp. CCNU0014; assembly: GCF_044923475.1. Taxonomy (NCBI): domain Bacteria; kingdom Bacillati; phylum Cyanobacteriota; class Cyanophyceae; order Synechococcales; genus Altericista; species Altericista sp. CCNU0014. The sequence goes on along the minus strand of NZ_CP137338.1, from coordinate 5,584,375 downwards.
GCTGGGGGCTATTGCTAGTTGCTGGTTTTGGCATTGTGTTGGATATCGATACTGGATTCTGGCTCGTGCTAATTGTTGCGATTAATGCGATCGTCGCATCGCAACGAGGCGATCGATCTCGTCAACCTGACGGCGAACAGCTCTGACGATATATTTGAATAATCGAAGTAGGATGAGAACTGCTTGATTTTGGTTTCAGAAACCTACAACTAGATGTGATTTCTGGGCCTACTGTGAGTGCAAATATACAGATTGCTAAATTAGCTGAGTGGATGGGGGCAGAAGTTGTGGCTATTCGTCCGGGAGCAGCGTGGATGAGCGCTCGCGGTTGGAGCGAAGTATCTTGGAGGATCGCGCGAGAGCAGTGAGATCGTAGCACTGCTGAATAAAAATCCTGTTGCATGCCGACTGCATAAAGATGTTTAGTTGAGTCTAAAAATTTGTTGGCGACGGTTGAACGGGATCGTTATGCGGCTTAGTCTTCAGTAAGGGTGCAGCCTGAGTGCTACTTGTTGGCATCTAAAATTAAGTAATCTTGGTAAATTCCATGTGTCTGGGATGGGCGAGAACCGATATCGGTGGGGCATTGGCACTGCGATCGCTCTACCTCCTCGGATTGTACGCTAAGACTTTGCAGGCTTATGTTCCGTCATAGGCTCGCATCAGCACCGTTGCCGCTTGGCACAACTTCACCCGATGGGTTTGATACAACCGCCGCTGCACGAAGGCCCCATCGACCAAAAGCATCAACCCCGCGCTCAGTGCCTCCGCTTGGGCGATGCCGCTGGACCTAGCGAGTGCTGCGAGGCGATCGCGCAGTTGCGTTTTATGGGCGATCGCCACCCGATGCCCTGGATAATCAATCTCTGGGAACTCGCTCGCCACCGCGAGAAACGGACAGCCCTGACTGTCCGCGCAGGCGAGCAATTCATCCAGCCAGCTAAAAATTGCGAGCAATTGCTGCTTAGGCCGATCGGGAAACTGACTGACCGTGATTTCAAACAATTCCCAAAACTTTTGATTACGCTCCTCTAGATAGGCCACCACCAAGTCATCCTTTGCCGGAAAGTAGCGATAAAACGTCGTCTTCGCCACTTCGGACTGGGCAATAATCGTGTCTACGCCGACCGCTCGAATGCCCTGCTGATAGAACAGCGTACTGGCAGTGCTGAGAATGCGATCGCGGGCGTCGGTGGCGGCTCTGGGCATGGTCGCTCTCTGCTCTACAAAATCTTGTTTGATTATAGCTTGACAAGATACAGACCTGTCTGTTTATATAAAGACACCGAAATAAGACAGACCTGTCTGTTTATCAAAAAGGAGTACCGTCATGAAGATTGGCATTATTGGCAGCGGCAACATGGGGCGATCGCTCGGTATTCTCTGGGCAGAGCAAGGCCATCAAGTTTTTTTTGGCGCGCGGACGGCTGAGAAAGGCCAAGCGGTAGCAGCATTGGCAGGACGAGGGACCCAAGGCGGGACAAACGATTCCGCCGCAGTATTTGGCGATGTATTGCTGTACTCGGCGCGGGGTGTCGATCCCTCTGAAGTGCTGGCTTCGACGGAAGTACTGACGGGCAAGATTTTGATCGATCCCAATAATTCAAATATTCCGGCGGGATTTGCCTATGAGCCGATCGTCAAATCCCTCGCTGAAACGTTGGCAGAGCAGGTGCCGAACGCGATCGTAGTCAAGGCATTTAATACCATGGGACAGGAGGTCTTCGAACTGGCCCCAGAACCTTTGAAAGAGCATCAGGTTTCTGTCTTTGTGGCTAGCGATGATGCGAAGGCGAAACAAACGGTGATGCAGTTGGCGGAAGAGATTGGGTTTGTGGCGATCGATAGTGGGGGATTGCGGAATGCTCGATTGATTGAGGAGATGGCTGACTTTGTACGGTTTTTGGCGATCGGGCAATTGCAGAATTTCTACACGACCCTATCGGTAAAAGTTTTGCCCGCAGCAGAACAAATCCGGTTGGGCGGGCGGCAAACCTCTAATTTGGCCTGACGGAGAACGACATTTCTCCTAGCGCAGTCTAACCACCCTAATGGGATGTTATGCAGACTCATTCAGTCTAAACGCCGAATGTGTGCTGAAAAGATTATTCTAGCGAGTTGAACGCAGGATGTTATGCCGAAACATTCGGTCTAAATATCCTGACAATAGGATTATGGCGAATCATTCGGACTAAAATCTGACAAAATCTGAAAGGATTGGTTGGCCATATGAATGCGGATGTTATATGGAATAAGCCAGCTCAAACAATTGTTATGCTTTTAGTCCATCCGTTCAGGAAATATATCTTCTGCCAACAGCTTCATGATCTGATGCCAGGTTGCCTCACCTTCTCGTCCGACAATTTCAAATGCCCTGGCAAAACGTTGCCGTTGATCGCTAGATAATTCCTCCTCCAAACATAACCCCGCTTGTGTCAGCGCTAATCGCTTGATCCGTCGATCCAGGGGATCAGTCTGCGATTCGATTAAACCTAATTTCGTCAGTTGCCGGAATGGTACATTCAAAGACTGCTTGCTAACTCCCAGCATTGCCAGCAGTTCATTTACACTCAAGCCCGGATGACGACCAACAAAATACAGGATTCGATGGTGGACACGGGAAAGCCCTTGCTCAGCTAGGATCGCATCTGGTTTCGCAACCACAGCGCGAAAAGCGAAATGCAATGCTTCCAGTGCCTGATTGAGTTCTTGGATGCGCCGATTATCCGAATTATTTAGGTCAACCATATTGACATATTACATGATTCTCGGATAGATTTAATGGGTCATATAGATTGACCTATTTTTCTCTAGATTTATTGACAGGAGCAAATATGCTGACTAAAGAGCAGGCATACGAACTAGCAGAGCATTGGGTTCAAGCATGGAATTCTCATGTTCTGGACGAAATTATGTCTCACTATGCAGAAGATGTGGTGTTAGTATCACCGATCGCGGCAAAACTCCTTAATGATCCATTGGGGACAGTCAGAGGCAAGGAGGCACTACGGGATTATTTCAAGAAGGGGCTTGAAGTTTATCCTGACCTCAAGTTTGAGCTTATCGATGTGATGTGGGGACTATTCAGTGTTGTTTTTTACTACATCAATCAAAAAGGCTCAAAGGCAGGTGAATTCATGGAAGTAGGCTCAACAGGAAAAATTACGAAAGTAATCGCTAATTACAACGAGTAAAGCAAGGCATAACAATCCCGTTGCATACCGACCGTGTAAAATTGGTTGGTGAATCCGAAAGGTCATTAGCGGCGGGTGAACGGGAACGTTGGGCTTCAACGGTGGCAAACTACCTTGCACTGTGATGGTCGGATAGCGCTAACCACTAGAATTACTCATTAATACAACTTACGGAAAGGTTCCTTATGTTGCACCATATTTCATTCAGCGCGCGTCAACCGGAAATCGTTGCAAAGGGTGTTGCCAAACTCCTCGACTGCACTGCCCTGAGGGCACCATGTCCTCCCTTTCCGACCGGATCCTGGTTCGTCTGTCTCGGTGATGCCCTTGGAACGCTTCTGGAAGTCCTTCCTTGGGGTTACGTCCAAGATAAGGAGGGAGGCATTGGCAAGAGCGTCGATGATCTCATGAGCGATCGAAGTAGTACTCATATCCTAATTCAAACACCCCGATCGACTTCGCAAATCGAGACAATTGCTAACGAGGAAGGCTGGGACTGTCTGCCCGCGAGCGCAGGCTTCTTTGATTTCACAAAAGTATGGGTGGAGGGTACCTTTCTGGTTGAACTCATGACCCCTGAGCAAGCAACGTCCTACACTGCTAATTTTGGTATTGAAGGAATGCCGGAGCTGGATGACAAGCTCCGGGAACTGGAGCGTGCGATGCAGAAGAAATAGCATGAGCCGGTGTGAGCGCAGCGTAGCCCAACAACCCCAATGCACGCCGACTGTATTAAGGTTATCTGTGGATGTTCAAGGTTACTAGCGGCGGGGGATTGAGAACGATGCGGTTCAGCCCTCAATAGGGGTGCAGTCTAAGGGTTACTTATTGGTATCTGAGACTAAGTAGCCTTCAGAACTTTGAGTGCCCATTGCGGTAGCTCCTCTGCAAACTGCCGATCGAGCGGTAAATGCCCCACCAAAAGCCGAAAATAGATGGCTCCATACAGAATATCGATCGCCAGTTCTGGATCGAGACTTGGATCGAACTCGCCACTCTCAATGCCCTGCTCAATGATGGCTTTAGCCGCAGCACGGCGAGGATAGAGAAAGCGATCGCGGTAACTAGTCAGCGCTTCTGGGCAGGCGTGTCCTTCCGCAATAATTTGAGCCACAATGCGCCCGTACTCACCGGAAAAGGCTTTGACCAGTAAGGTCATTTGCTGGGCGATCGCCTCCGTGGCAGAGACGGACTGAGGAAACTGAATCTCAGGGGACAGTTTTGCGATAAAGGCATCCATGACCACCTCGGCTTTATTCGGCCACCAACGGTAAATGGTGGTTTTGCCAACGCCGGAGGCACGGGCGATCGCCTCGATCGACAAATCCCTGAGGCTTGTGGTTTTGAGCAGCTCCCAGGTAGCGTCTAGGATCGCCGCCTGGGATTCTTCTGAGCGCGGTCGCCCAATCCGTTTGATATCAGAGGGTTGAGGCATTTTTTACAGAAGGGCTTGACAACTGAATTTTATTCTAATACGATACGTATCATAATTAATCGATACGCAACGACGCGAAAATAAAATGTGATATGAATACTTCCTGCGTCAATATGGCACACACGTTTGGAAACGCATGAACGATCGATGGCGATTGGTTCACGAGCATTTATCTGTTGGGGATTCGTCAGATTTGTAGGAAGAGATGCTTCACAGTTGGATTGACTACTAGAAAAACAAACAATTAGAAAACTCAAGAAATCCCATGACACCTCTAACAGTAATTGCTCGGATTAAAGCAAAACCGGGAATGGAAAAGCAAATGCAGCAAGACTTGTTGGGCTTACTCACACCTACCCGCGCCGAAGCAGGTTGCATCACGTTTGATTTGTTAATGGATGCCAACGATCCAACCGTTTTTGTGCTTTACGAAAATTGGGAGAGTCAAGCCGCGTTGGATAGTCACTTTGAGCAGCCCTACGTTAAACAGGTGTTGCGTGCTTATGAAGTGACTTTGGCAGAGCCGATCGCGGCACACTTCCTGAGCAAGATTGAGCCATCCATGTCTGGCAACAACGGCAATTCGATCTAGGTTGTGACGCCGTTAGCAGAACACTCACCCCTGGAGTCATAGCGATGAATCGTGCTACATCTGTTTCTCCAACCTTTGCGATCGCAAGCGATTTACAGGTCAATCGTATGGGCTACGGTGCGATGCGGCTGACTGGACAACCGGGAAACTTTGGCCCCTATGCCGATTGGGAAAGTGGGCAGGCTCTGCTTCGACGTGCTGTTGAACTGGGGATTAACTTCATTGACACGGCTGAAGCCTATGGGCCAGGGTTCAATGAAGAATTGATTGCTTCAGCCTTGCATCCTTATTCTGGCAATCTGACGATCGCAACTAAAGGCGGCATTGACAAACCCGCACCCGATAACATTCGCACCAATGGAAATCCTGAGAATCTTCGCCGGGGTTGTGAGGCGAGTTTACGGCGATTGAAACGCGATCGCATCGATCTCTACCAACTGCATCGCCCCGATCCTCAGGTGCCGTTTGCGGACTCGGTGGGCGCACTAGCTGAACTCCAGCGCGAGGGCAAAATTCGGCATATTGGTTTGTCTAACGTGACGTTGGCACAACTGGAAGAAGCGCGGCAAATTGTGGCGATCGCCTCAGTTCAAAATCGGTTCAGTATCAACGATCGTACGGGGGAAGACATTCTCGACTACTGCACTCAGCACAATATTGCCTTTATCCCCTGGGGACCGCTGGGTGCAAATCCATTAAAGCAAGGCACACCCCTAGCAAAGACAGAAGGCATCCTGGCTGACATTGCAATGCAGCATCACGTAAAACCCAATCAGATTGCTCTCGCATGGTTGCTCCATCGCGCTCCTAATATCGTATTGATTCCAGGAACAACTACGATTAGCCACCTCGAAGAAAATATTGCTGCTGCTGCCATTCAGCTAAATCCAGATGAAGTCAAAATTGTCAGCGAGTAATCTGAAAGCCTCAATGACAATCAACGAAACCGACATAGATGAATATATCCGCACTTACAGTCAAGGTGATTTCCGAGAAAGTTAAAAACAATAGGAGGTATACCTGATGGAAATGACATCAGTGAAACGAGCATTGGTGACAGGCGGGAATCGTGGAATTGGATACGCGATCGCCCAAGGACTCCTCGCCAAAGACTACGAAGTCATTATCACCGCGCGATCGCTAGATAGCGCAAAACAGGCTGCTGATAAACTACAAGGCTCTGTAATTCCAATTGAGCTAGATGTAACCGACGATCGCTCAATTCGCCACGCGGTAGAAATCTTATACCAAAGGTTCGATCGACTGGATGTGTTGATTAATAATGCTGGCATCCTTCACCCAGACAATGGTGTGGATATTCTCACCATCTCTCGTGAAAAGCTAGATTTAACCATGGATGCCAACATGTTTGGGGTAATTCGCCTCGTGCAAGCGTTGCTGTCGTTCTTAGAAAAATCCCAGGACGCCCGAATTATAAATCTTTCCAGCGGAATGGGTGCCCTTGACGGGTTGACAACCACGTCACCCAGCTATTGTCTCTCGAAGCTGGCATTGAATGGCGCAACGACTATGCTGGCTCAATCCCTTTCCTCCAAAGGGATTTCGGTCAATTCCATGTGCCCCGGTTGGGTGAGAACTGATATGGGTGGAGCATCAGCACCGCGATCGCCCGAACAGGGAGCAGACACCGCAATTTGGTTGGCGACAGAAGCCTCTCATCGCGAGAGTGGTAAATTTTGGCGCGATCGCAAAGCGATCGCCTACTAGGAAAAGATAAAGAGGCCGTTATATTTGTGCCTGTGTTACATCGAAAGGAAATTTACTGCTATTTTCCGCAACGATCTTCTAGTTTCTAGAATGCAACCTTGACAACGCAAGAGAACTTTGATTACTATAGAGACGACTGGTCTACTAAAAATAATTGTGAGCGCAAAAGTCGCGGTTAAAGAGGATACAAAGCTAGCTCTGATTAAGGCAGGGCGACGCATTATTGTAGAAAAAGGGTACAACCATGCTGGGATTCAAGAAATTCTATTGGCCGTGGGTATACCCAAAGGTTCGTTCTATCATTTCTTTAGCAGTAAAGAAGAATTCGGTTTAGCCATCATTGACTATGACTCCCAAATGCACGATCGCATTGTGGAGCAGTACCTAGGAGACACAAGCCTAAGTCCACTGAATCGACTGAAACGGTACTTCACCTTTAAGCTAGAGGAATTTGAGACGCTGCAATACCGAGAAGGTTGTTTGTTCGGCAACCTCAGTCAGGAAATGGCAGACCAAAACGATCGCTTTCGAGTGCGCTTACAAGCCGCGACCGATCGCTGGCGAGAGCAGTTTGCAGACTGTATTCAGTTGGCACAGGATGCTGGGGAAATCTCTACCAAAACCCAGGCGAAAGACCTAGCGGAGTTTTGCTTGAATAGTTGGGAGGGGGCTTTGCTACAAATGAAACTGAGTAAAAGCGATGCTCCCTTGCAGAACTATATCCAATTCATGTTTGGCGTAATTCTGAAGTAACACCCCGCTGAAACGGCGATCGCTTGAACCTGTATATTTGCCCCTAAAACTCCCCATCAACAATAGATATATTCGATGCTCGACTACTGGAAATCACGATTTTACTTTTAGAATAGACTGGTCTATTCTAAATTTAGGCGAGTGATAAGAAGCCTGTCAGGGCAGTTTAGTGCTCGCCAATACCCTTTAGCAGCTCCCAGGAGAATTTCTATGCAACAGACCTCAAAGCAAGTACTGAGTCTGTTGTCCACCCTCGCTCTGACGGGTGTGACCTCTGTACTCATTTCAGTCCCTTCGGCCACTGGCCAATCGCCACCTCACTCCGAGCAAGCGGCGGCCTCACCCCGCATTGGCCAATTAGAGTTAGTGGCGGATCTGGACATTACCCCCGGTAATGTGACCGTATCTCGCACCGGGCGCATCTTTGCCAGCGTCCACGGCATGCGTCGCGGACAGGCACAGTTGATTGAAATCCTACCAGGGAAAAACAAATGGAAACCGTTTCCTAACGCCGCCTGGAATGCTGCACCGGGAAGTGGCAAAAATGTATTGAATACCGCCCATGGAGTAGCCATTGATGCACGCGATCGCCTCTGGGCGATCGATCACGGCAACTGGATGCCCAATAACCAGGCCCCCGCCCAACCTAAACTGTTTGCCTTTGATATCAGCACAGGCAAACTCGTTTTTCGGATGGATTTCGATAAGGCAGCAGCCCCGGACAATCAGATTTTGCAGGATTTAGCTGTGGATAGCAAAACGGGGTTTGTCTATCTTGCCGATAGTGGCGATCGCGCAGGCATTTTAGTGGTGGACACAAATAACCGTAAAGTTTGGCGTTGGGAAGGACATCCGTCGTTACAAGCTGAGAATATTGACATGGTAGTAGAGGGCAATAAACTCTCCTTCCGCCGTCCCGATGGCTCACTGAATCCAGCCCGCATTGGCGTCAATCCGATTACCCTTTCAGCGGATGGGGAAACGCTCTTCTATGGAGCAATGACGGGCACTAAATGGTACAGTCTACCCGCTAAACTCCTCCGGGGACGTGCCACAAACCAGCAGTTGGCACAAGCCGTCAAGGTGGTAGGAAATAAACCGATTTCCGATGGTGTGAGTACCGATGCTGAGGGGAATCATTTCATCACCAACCTGCCGGAAGATGCGATCGATACCCTCAGCAAGGATGGAAAACTCACTCGTCTTGTGCAGGACAAGCGCTTTCTCTGGGCAGATAATGTGCGCTTCGGTGCTGATTCCTGGCTCTACATCAATATTAACCAACTGCATCGGGCCTCAATTTTTACGGGCAAACCCCAGGATGGCGGTACACCCCCCTACCAAATTTTCCGCGTCTGGACGGGCACGAAAGGTCAACCTGGACGATAGTCCGACATTCAACTGGGCATCTCACCAGGCATTCCATAGCCCCCAAAGCTCTGTGGAGCCGGAACCTTAGCCTCAATGGCTCAGCACTCTCCTCTTTGTGGCCGCTTTGAATAGACTGGTCTATTTTGTTAATTTTCGATTGAAATTGCTTACAACAATAAACTTCAGGAGATATCTCATGAAACGCTCTTTTGCTTCTTTCTGCGCCATCGCCCTTCTATCCTTATCCAGCGGCCTGTTCCTTAAGGGAAGTATGGCTGGAGCTGCGATCGGACAACCTACGCCCCAATTGACAGAGGTGGCTCGATCGCCTCGACTCTGGAATGTTGTTGCTGTTTCTGCGGAAGGGCGAATCTTTGCTTCCTTCCCCCGCTGGTTGGGAGATGCCACCCCATCAGTGGGAGAGGTGATGCCGGATGGTTCAGTGCGCGCATTTCCGGGTGATGATTGGAATCAATGGACACCGGGCGCATCTTCCCAGCGAAGATTTGTGAATGTCAACAGCGTCCAAGTCGATGCTCAGAACAACCTGTGGGTCGTTGATTCAGCCTCACCGCGCTTTGGTCAGCCCGTGATTCCCGGTGGTCCAAAACTGGTGCAGATCGATCTCGTCACCAATCAGGTGAAGCGTGTTTATAATTTCAGCCCGGAGATTGCCCCTGCCCGCAGTACGCTCAATGATGTGCAAGTGCGGGATGGTTATGCCTACCTGACCGAATCCGGTTTGGGCGCAATTATTGTGGTGGATTTAAAGTCTGGACAAGCCCGGCGGGTGTTGGCCAATCACCCTTCGACTAAATCAGATCCGACGATTGTCCCCGTTGTAGAAGGACGAGAGCTGAGGGACGCAGACGGTCGAGTGCCCCAAACCCATGCCAACGCGATCGCCCTCAGTCCCGATGGCACCTGGCTCTACTTCCAACCAACCTATGGCCCCAATCTTCTGCGCGTTCGCACAGCAGATTTACGGAATACAAGGCTATCCGAAACCGACTTGGGTCAGCGCGTGGAACGGTTGGGGAAAACGGTGGCTAGCGGCGGGATGACTGTGGATCGTCGGGGAATTTTGTATCTGGCCGACATCGAAAAGAATGCGATCGCAATGCGTTGCCCGAATGGTCAACTAAAGCCTTTAGTACAGGATAGCCGTTTGACCTGGCCCGATGGCGGCAGTATGGGTCGAGATGGGAATCTTTACTTTCCTGTTGCCCAGGTGCATCGACTGCCCCGGTTTAGTGGGGGCGTCGATCGCACCGAAAAACCCTTTCGGTTGTTCAAGGTGAATACTCAATCTGTGCAGTGCTAAGGCCATTGTCTGGACTACAGACGCTGGTTGACTGACGGTTAATATTTTGCGAAAGCCCCACTGATTTTAAGCTTTCGCAAAATATTAATCGCGCGGGCAATGGAAGTAACGAATGGACAAGGTGCTGATATCTTTATGCTGCGGTCGCTGGAGCGTTGAGCGAGAAACTGGCCCAAGCTGTCAAAATTCAAGGGCATTGGATTGTCTACGGGGCCTTGGATGTGGAAAATTTAGGCGGATTTCCGTGGTGGACTGCCTTTACCCGAACATTTCACTTCCATGTCTACAAAGTCTTTGACTTTACGGGCAATCGTCATCTTGGCTTAGTGGGCGATGAAGCCGCCTTTAATCGCGCCAAAGCCTTTATTGCGGCTGGCTTAGCCGATGGTTCATTCCCGCTCACGATCGATCGCCAATTCCAAGGATTAGAATCCCTGCCCGAGGCAATGCACTATATGGCATCCAACCAAACGGCTGGCAAAATAATTGTAAGTTTGTAATTATTTCGTGAATCCCTATGCCCTACGTCAACATCTAGATCGCAAAAGGCGCAACGAGAGCGCAGAAAGCTCAACTTGTGAAAGAAGTCACGGATTCGCTGGTTCGGATCCTTGGCAAAAAGCCAGACCACATCCACATTGTCATTCAAGAAATTGCAGACGAAGACTGGGGATTTTCAGGGCTATTGACCGACGAGTGGAAACAACAGCAAGCGCGATCGCCGCAGACTGAACCTTGATGTACCGTAGCAGCAAAATACCCAGCCTAGTTCTCAACCCATTGCCTTGCGGCGATCGCCTGAGCAAAAAGCCGATACTGCGATTTGATTGGCAACGGTCGCACCCCGCAATCAGAGCAGCAAGTTCTTCAGCGATAGCTTGCGCTGACTTGTCAGTTCGCAAAGTTATTCCTTTCTAGATAATATTTTACCGCTGGAGGGAATGCAAAGGTGACTAGTCACCGCTAAAGGAGAACGTTTGGAGGCGGTTTGAAAAGTGCCATATATTTCTGCCTTCGCCCCTCAGCCCTCCAGTTTTTGGAAGTTCTGAACTTTTAAGATACAAGGGGGCGAGTGAATATCTATGCAACTTTTCAAACCATCTCTCCAAAGAAGAAAGGTTATTTCACCAATTCCTTCACCTTGCTCATGATGCTGTCAGGATCCAGCCCTTGATGGGGGTATTGTTCCCACAGACCGCCGCAGCCTTCCTTATGGGTGCCGAGGTGCGCGAACTTAGGCGTTAGCCCTCGCTCCAGCAACCAAGAACCAAACCGACTGCCCAAGCCTGTCCGGCGATTAAACGCTTCGACAACCAGCACGAAGGGAGCAGCGCCAACCTTGGCAAGCATCGCTTCATCAATGACATTCAGCGTCGGTTTGTTGATGAGGCCAACGTTAATTCCTTCTTGGTTGAGGCGTTCCACGGCATCGGCAGCGCGGTAAAGGGCATCGCCAAAGCTGACGATATAGCCAGCGGTACCTTCTCTTACCACTTCGTCTTTACCAGGGACAAAGGTGTAGTCGGCGCCATAAAGATCGCCGCCCTGAGCGTTCAGAATATTAGGCGTTTTGGAGCGAGTCGAGAAGATAAACCGCAGCCCAGGATTGTTGAAGACTGCCTTGACGCAAGCTTTCATCTGCCCTGCATCGGCGGGGAAATAGAGCTGGGTTTCGTAACCGTCATCGAGGCCGTTGTCAGCAAAGAAGTTGTTGAGGCCGAAGTGGCAGGTATTGTCTGCCATATCGTCGATGCCGGAGTGGGAGAAGTGACAGAGCAGGTTGGAGTAGTTCAACCGCGCCATCGTAATTTCTGAAATGCACATTTCTAGGAAGGCCGCAAAGGTTGCAAAAATCCCTTGCTTCCCAGCTTGCATTCCAAACCCAGCGGCAGCGGAAATATTGCCCCGCTCCATGATGCCGGAAGGAATGAAGACTTCCGGGTGGGCATCGTGAATTTTCTTCAGCCCGCAAGACCCTTCCAAATCGCTATCGATGACCAACACATTGGCTTTGCGATCGGCTTCGCTCATGCCATCTAGTACGGATACGACCGCATCGCCAAACACATTCCGATTGGAATCCCAGGTACTCCCCGAACCTTGGAAGGTATAAGGATTTTTAGGGGCTTCGATGGCTTTGAGATAGGCGACGGCATCGGTCAAACCGCGTTTTTCGAGGTAGGCGATCGCCAATTTCACCGAAATCACATCGTGGCCGTGGGTGCTCCCTTCCAATCCTTCAATTCCGACGGACATGGGGCGTTTGTTGACAACTGCCACGGGACCAGGGGTGTTCACGGCTTCGCAGATGCGACGGTAGAGATCGTCTAAGTCTTCGCCATTGCCTTCGAGGATTTTGATGCCTTGTCCGGCAAGGGTTTTAGCAACCGTATAGCCAGGAAGATAGTTGGAAGGATGCCCAGCAATTGTTACGTCGTTGTCATCGATAATCAGCTTGACGTTGATGTGTTGGGCAACTGCTAGCCGTGCAGCCTCGGCATCGTTTCCTTCTTGTTGGGAGCCATCGGAGCCGAGGCAAAAGACAGTTTTGCCAGGGTTGGCGATCGCCACGCCGTTTACGTAGGGCCACATGTGACCCAAGCGACCGGAACTGAATTTGACGCCGGGCGTGAAGTTGACTTCTGGGTGTCCAGGCAGGTGGGAATGGGCTTCGCGGTAATGGGCCAATTTTTCGACGGGCAGATCGCCGTGGAGGGCTGCCATCAGATATTGAGTGGCAACGCGGTGTCCGGCTTCGTCAAAGAAGATGGGCACGTACTGGTCTGGGCCGCCTCGGAACAGCGCATCCAAGATCGCGACTTCAGGCACGGTATCGTAGGGCCCGCCCGTATGACCGCCCACGCCTCTGGCTGCACCCGTTGCGGTGAAAAACACGATCGCATCGCGGCACAGTTGAATGTTGGCTTTCAGGATGGAGCGCTGTTCGTCCGTGAGGGTGGGCTTGGAGGCATCGAGCTTAAGGGGCTGGTAAGCGCTGAGGTCGATTGGGAAAGCAAGATTGGGACTCATCGGGTTTTCTCAAAGAATAGGGCGAATATTTGCACGTTTGTGCACGATCTAGATTGAAAGAACGGTTTCAATAGGTAATACTGAATAAGTATAAACTCACAAATGCGCATTTTCAAGGCCAAACACGCACTTTCGGGAAAACTCAATTATGCTGACGGCGGAGCGGCGACAATTTATCTTAGAGATCCTGAACAAGGACAAGAAGGTGCTGTCTTCTGAGCTGAGCGCGGATCTCAAGGTCTCTGAGGATACGATCCGTCGCGATCTGCGGGAATTGGCGGAGGCGGGGCTGTTGCAACGGGTTCACGGCGGGGCGCTGCTGAAGTCTCCAGCCACGGCTAGTTATGCCGATCGCCAGAAACAGGCACCCAAGGAGAAGGAGGCGATCGCCCGTGCGGCAGCAAAACTAGTCCGTCCGAGGCAGGTGGTGATTTTGGATGGGGGCACGACGACGCTCCAGGTAGCCCGTCACTTGCCCCTGGATTTACAGGCGACCATTGTGACCAATAGCCCGCCCATTGCGATCGCGTTGGCCGAGCATCCACAGATTGAGGTGGTGATGTTAGGTGGGCAGCTTTATAAGAAGGCGTTGGTGAATGTGGGCGCTGCAACGATTGAGGCGTTGGGGATGATTCGGGCAGATCTCTGTCTGCTAGGAGTTTGCAGTTTGCATCCAGAGGTGGGGATTAGTGTGACGAATTTAGATGAGGCCCATGTGAAGCGGGCGATGATTCAGGGGGCTGCGGAGGTGGTGGGGTTAGTGACGGCACAGAAGTTGGATACGGCGGCGACCTATGTGGTGGAGTCGATTCAAGCACTGACCTATCTTGTGACGGCGGCAACGGTGCCCCATGAGATGCTAGTAGCGTACAAGGATCTGGATATTACGATTATTCGGGATGAAGTGGGGTGAGGCGATCGGGTTCGGCATGGACATTCATGGACTTCGGTAAGATGGCTTTGGTGAATATGCTAACCTTTGCTGTAGATCAGAAAACTTGGGGTGAATATACAGTCAGATATGTGCTCATCGTCTGTAAATCTTGAGGTGCACAGCAAGACTCTGTAGATTAGATTGTTGGCACGCTTGACCGACTGATCGAGGCGGATACGTCAACATTATCTGCTTAGTCTGAGTTCCTAAATGCCATGAGTATAGTTAGATTCTCAGGACTTACCTAGAGAATTTAGCTAATTCGAGATTCCATCTAACTATCAGGCTTTGGGATTAAATCAATAATCTGACAAGTAGCCAAAGTTTACACCTGTAATATCCTCAATCGCTTAGAATCATTGACGGACAGTTTATTAATGAGGCTGAGACGAGAATAAGATGGGTATAGATTCCACAGAAAATATGACCGTAAAGCAGGTCGCTGAGTACTTAGGAATCTCACAACCATCAGTTTATACACTCGTACAGAATGGAGCAATCTTTGGCTGGAAATATGGACAACGATGGGAATTTTTAAGATCAGAGATTGAAACCTGGAAACATAAAAACTTGAGCGAACAAAGTTGCAGTTTAATGCAGAAGCCTGTAAGACAGCGAATAGTTCAGATGATCGCTCCCCGTAAGCATCTTAAAGAAGTACGTTTTGCTGACGATGATACTACCCTTCTGGTCCCACGCTCTGCTTGTATTACAAAGGGTGATCAAGTAGAACTTACTGAAAGTGCTGCCTGGGTTATTTGCAAAAATGGAAAGGCGCAAATCTTCCCTGTTTATGAAGTACTTGAGTTATTGCAGTTAGGAGGACTGGAATTACAGTTTGTTGTCAAGGAAATTACAGAGCCTGAGGAATTATCAGCCTATCAAGCTTTGACTGAGTTCCACTACCGCAGTCGTACACTTTTTGGGCGGACAGCCACTCTAGTTATCAGAAATTTTCATCCCATTTACCCTAAAATAATCGGATATATAGAGATCTCAACTTCTTTCTATATGAACACAGCTCGTAAATCTATTTTGGATGCCCCATTTCAAGCTGAGAATATTTCATGGGAGGCATGGGATAAAGAAACGAGTCGGCACTATATCCATGTCATTGCTCGTATTGCCCGTTGTGTGGTTTATCCTGAATTCCGTGGTTTAGGACTAGGACAATTGCTCATTAAACATGCTGCTGAATTTGCTCGAAATCGTTGGCAAATTGCTAATATTAAACCCTACTTTTTAGAAATTTCTGCGGACATGCTGAAGTTTGTTCCTTTTGCGCAAAAAGCTGGGATGGTCTTCATTGGAGAGACTGAAGGTAATCTAAATCGTGTCGCAAAAGATATGGCTTATCTACTCAAGAACTTCCAACGAGTACAAGATGGAGAAATTGTCAAGGAAGAGTCTTGTGGCATTATTGATCAGCAGGTTTCTCGCATGAGACGAGCAGCTCTTTTAATGAAGGAAGAAGGCTGGACGATAAGGGAATTGGTTGAACGATTAGAGAAATTATCCCATGAATCAGTTTTGAAAGATTTTAATCTATTTCATGATATTGTCAGTCTTCCCAAACCAACGTATTTGAAGGGTCTTGTTCCCGATTCAGAAGATTTCTTAAGGCAGAGAGTTAATAAGGTTTCTCCTAAAAATGGACATGTCAGACCAACAATTGATTTGGAACCTCTCAAAGAATCCATTCATCTTCAGGGCATATCTTTAACTTATCAATCAAATGTTCGACGTACACAACAAACCCATGCTATTCATCAAGCGTTTAGTATTTCTCCTGATGATATTAGTCATAAGGTATTAAGCCATTTGAACCTAACGTTGAATCCTGGTGAAGTTGTCCTAATCACAGGCTCATCTGGATCGGGTAAAACGACTTTACTAAACCTGCTCACAAAAGGGACGTGTACCAGACTGACAGGAGATATTCAGATACCAAGCAACTATCGCGTGGGAAATTTTGCGGCAATTCGTTCCCAAAAGGCACTGATTGAAGTAATCGGTAATCGGGATATCCGATCCGCACTTCATTTGATGGGACTTGTAGGCTTATCAGATGCCTTTGTATACTTGAAGCGGTTTGAGGAATTAAGCAATGGTCAGCAGTATCGCGCTAAATTGGCTCAGTTAATTGCTGGAGGCTATAATGTCTGGATTGCTGATGAGTTTTGTGCAACCCTCGATCTTGTTACAGCAAATGTTGTGGCTGATCGGTTACAAAAAATTGCAAGACAATTAAATGCTTTATTAATTGTAGCATCATCACAACCAGAAGTTTTTGCACGGGCACTGTGCCCAGATCAAGTTGTTCAACTCACCACTGCCTGGGAGCATCGAGTAATGAGTGGTTCAGAATTTCTTCAGCCTTTTTCGGCACAACGTTCAAATTCCTCAGCGCAAACCTTGAGTATAGCTGTCAAGTATTTATCTGCGGTTCGCTCAGGACAGAAATGTAGCACCATTCGCAAAGGTCGCCTAAAGTTTAACAAAGGACTTCTCATTCTAAATGCCAAGACAGGGGACTTTGTATCAGTTAATGTCACTGATGTTAAACACACTCGTTTCAGATGTCTGACAGAAGGTGATGCAGTCAAGGATGGATTTTCCAGTTTGACCGATTTACAGAAAGCTTTGCTAGAGCATTACCCTAATATGAGTGTGGATGGGTGGGTGACAATTGTATCTTTTGATACGTCTTGCAAAATCAGGCAATCGTGATGTGGGATCAGTTCGGTACAGTTTTGATGAGTTTATTGATTGATAAAAGCATTAGCGAACTCTTGCATTTCCAATTTTGGTATGATTGAAAATGTTAATCAAAGGGAACTCTATTCATAGAAATTATTGAAGACGGTGTAACTAATCGAGTTTTAAGGTCGCCTCCCATGATCTGGACATGGCTAAAAGAAGCTTTTGCGAATCTACCAGGATGCGACGATGATATTTTTAAGGGGCTGTGGCTGAAAAGACGGTTGAGGTTTGGCAATCAAGCTCCCGATCAAATTGATGAATACAGTGCGCGTTTAGTATGTGCTGCGTTGAGGCATTGTACTCGTTTATTTGTCGTTCTTTCTGACTCCCAAGCGAGCCGACCTTCTCTTCTGTTTGCAACCGCTCTGATTCGATCGTGGTATGACTCACGAATACAGCAATCAGGTGAAGATGGTTGTATTCGGCAGAAAATACTCTACTTTGGCTCAGCGATCGGGGTTCGGACGCAGCTTTCGCAAGTACGGATAGAGGGCAAAGCTTGGGAACTTAATCTATCTGAAGTTTTTCAGCAACAGAATATTGGGAAAAAGCAACAAAATGTTGGCAAAGGCAAAAAGACTAAAAAGTTCAGTGAGGCTCAGCCTATTACCTTACCGGAGGTAATAACCATTTATTCCCCAGTCGATCCTGTTTTTGCTATAGAACAGCATAATCCTCAGTGGATTGCGATCGACTGTAGTGATGCTGAGAGCCTACGATGGCTGGAACCACTCCTAAAATACAGTTTAGAAAAGCAGATACCCATTTTGGCGTGGGGACAAAACCCTTTATCTGAATGTGCTGGTAAATTTGCTGAATATGGTCAAGTTTTTACATGGTCAAGCCAGCCAATGTTGGAGATTGCCCGACCATCTCAACCTGAATGCAAACTTCAGTTGTATCTTTACCCTGATAAGACTACTCAAATTCAACCTGTCGTTCTGGAGGGCGCAAGTGCTAATAAACTATCAATTTCCTTGCGGGAAGCAAATCGTCTGTTAGCTAGTACATTTGAAATTGCATCTGGACGTTTTGCCAAAGATGCCATTCGAGTTCACTGGAAATATCTGAGGGCACTGGAGTCATTATCGGTTCCGCTTGAATTTTATGAAACCGAGGCAACGAGCTTCTGGGGTCTGAAGTCCTTGAAGCAGTTATCCGATGAGTGTGAACATTTCCGAGAGGCTTGTAACCATAACATTGTAAACTTAGCTGCAAGATTGGAACAAGTTCATGCTTTCTTAGAAGTTGTAGCCGAACACATTAAAAATGCAGGATCTCCTCTTTGGCAGGCTCTGTGCGATCTAGTAGTAAAAGAACCACCCGTTGGAGAAGCTCGCTTCATCGTTTTTATTAGTCGGGCAAGGAAGCAGTTGTTTTTGCTGGCGCTATTGGCGCGGCATAACCGTACTGAGGAAGATCTTTATGCTGTCAGAACCTGGGTTTTCAGTTTGGATGAATTTCAGAAGCTGAAATGTCAGCATGAGCTTTCTCTAAGTTTGAGAGAACCTCTAAATTTCCTCGCTATTGATAAAACATTACGTTGGCATCCGATTTTTGTTGGTTTACCCAGCCCGTTGTTGACACCCAAGCTATTATCTGTGCTGTCACAGCAAAATATTGACTTTCTATTGTATGGTCATCAGACTCTTGCGCTTGCACGTCAAGTCACTCAATGGGCAAAGCGACTTAGCCCTAATATCTCAGATATGGCTACTCTGTTGAGTCAACTGAGTGGTCTTGAAGTGCCTCAGGAGCTTCCTTTAATACCCCCAAGACTCAATTTGAATGAGTTATCAGGGCTGGATGCAGGAAATATTACCAAACCAAGATCGATTGGAATTAAACCCTTGTGGCAACCAGAAGATCCTGTTAGTGAAATAGCACGACTGTTAGAATCAGAACAAGCTTTGATGGAAGATGGACTGGGTATAGAGGTCCAGTTTCAAGAAGACTCGGAGATGGGTATTGCATTAGAACAAGAATCTTGGTGTGAAAGTGCTATTGAAATTCACTTTGAGCACGACTGGCATGTTTGTTTTGCACCTGACGATATGATTAATGTGATTGTGACGGGTGCAAAGGGGCAGCAGGTTGACAAGCGTTATATACGGGTATTGAAGCCAAATGACCGCGTAATTGCCATTCCTGATCAACGTAGGCAGAGTCTCTACGACTTGATTCTCTCGCAGGTTCATGGACATCCTACCATTGAGTTGCATTTAGCACTGATCCGACGATGGCAGCAGGACTTGGAATTAGCCTATCGAAGATGGCGGCTGCTTGGCGTGCGGAACTTAGACGAGTTGCTCTGGCAGATGCAGCGCCGTGGAAGTACTCTAACCCATCCGATGACTTTGAGAGGATGGTTATCAGGAAATATCTTGTGTCCAGAGGATGCAGATGATTTGCGCCGTTTAGCTGAGATTTTAGAGATGAATTTTGTCCAATCTCACTATCAAAAAATTGACCGAGCCGCAAAACGATTACGTGGCTTACATCGATCCCTGGCTCGTCGGTTGAATAGTTGGATCGAGGAGCAGGTGTCTGACTCAATTAGAGGGAAATATGATGATGTGATTGATTCTGAACTAGGAATCACATTTGATGATTTTCGTAATTCTTTATTAATTCTCCAAATAAAAAAAGTTCAGCCTATCATAGGATTGTTTTTGCGCAGTAATTTAGGAAAATTTGAGAGGATTAGCTCGGAATGACTAATACCGCATGGACTCAACATGATGAAGAAACTGCCCTGGCCAGATACTTAACTAGGCGAGTCTGCGATCGCGCTCTCGGACGCAACGAAGATGAGTGCTTGCGAAATGCTCCCCGCGATGTTTATTTCATTGGGAATCTGCGACCACGCCCTGAGGATGGCGATTTAGGCGAGTTGATTAATAAACTGGCTCCTGTGGCGTTTGGGGCAGAGTTTCGGTTTCAGCATGCGGGCGATGAAGTTACCATTCAGGTCAAAGTCCAGTGGTCATGCTACTACCGAGTATTTCCGACCTTTTCTCAACAACGCAGGCATCAACAGCAGATAATTGAGCCTGAGAATGATTCTGACTCATTGGGAGCCACCTCTACAGCAAGCATAACTGCTTCTAATTCGACTGTCCAGCAGGTAGTCAGCACCCAGGAAGAGCCAGAGGATGCAGACCATACCCTGGAGATTGAGCAAGAACAAGAAGAACAACGGGCTGAGGTGGAGTCCCCTGAAGTAGTGCAATCGAGCCAAGACCGCCGCCGTGGCAGGTTTCCTCAAGATTCTCTAGCAATTCGGTATCGTAAGATTTCTTGTACGGCTGCTGGTGAAGTTGTTTTACGTCGTGATGCGGCTGGTGATTGGAGCTGTGATATTAGTAATCTACAGACAGCCCTAGACCAGGAAACAACTAGGGCACAGCAGGTTACTCTGGGTGATCCTGATCGAGTACGAACAGCTGGATCGCCTGATGAGAAAATCAGGGTGAGAGAAGATGCCCTTACATCTGAAGCAGACTACGAGGCTTCTTTGCGTTCGCTGCAAACCGATGTGGTTCCAGCTTGGCAGTGGGAGATTGCTTCCGAAGTGCGCCCAAACGACGAGTTAGGTTCAACTGATCAGGTGGCGGCGATCGAGTTTGTCAATGCTTCGCCGCAAGCGGAAAATCCAAATATTGAGGCTTTTCTTTTCGATAGCCGAGCTACTTTTATATTCATAGATGCAACAGTACAGCCCTTTGAACTGGAACTGGCTCCTCGTGGATTTCGTTATAACCGAGACCTCTGGGGACGCGGATTTAATTGTGCGGTAGAGCGAGAAGATGCAGACGTTTTTAAAACGACTCACACGCCGATCTACACGCAGATGCGTTATGAAACCCAAACAAATCCTCCTGCTAGATTTTCGGATCTTGCTAGCGATCCCATTCCAGTTCTCAGAACCATTGTTACTGAAATGGAAGCTTATAGACAGCAATGGGAGGATAAGCGTCAAAACTACATTGCCACAAACCCAAATTGGGAAGCTGAGTTTGGTAACGAGTTTGATCAAGACTTTCAACAATATGAGGGTGAAATTCGTCGTTTTCGTCGGGGTTGTGAACTAATCCGAACAAACCCTGATGTCAAACTGGCATTTCAGTTAACTAGCGAAAGCTTCCGTCGGTTAGGCGATAACCCTCGATTAGAAAAGCGTAAGGAAAGTTGGCGATTATTTCAAATTGTCTTTCTGATTAGCCAGATTCCTGGCATTGCTGCTCTTACAGATTCCAAAAGTCGAGATGTGGCTGAACGGGAAATGGTTGATATCATCTACTTCCCCACAGGTGGCGGTAAAACTGAAGCTTACTTAGGCACAATCGTCTTCCATTGCTTTTTTGACCGTTTGCGTGGAAAGACGGCTGGAGTGACTGCTTGGACGCGGTTCCCCTTGCGACTATTGACGCTCCAGCAAACCCAAAGGATGGCAGACGTGATTGGCGTTGCTGATTTAGTGCGGAGGGAACAACAAGACACTCGTTTAAGCGGTGGAGATATCGATAAATTTGCTGTTGGCTACTTTGTCGGTGCAGAAGCCACGCCTAATGAACTTGTCAGCCCTACCTACCGTTACGCAAACCCCAAAAATTCTGTTTCCTGGAGTCAAGCCAATGATGCGAATGCCCGTCAGCGGTGGAAACGAGTTATTTCCTGCCCGTCCTGTCGTACCTCAACAGTTCAAGTAGACTTTGACCCCAACTCAGTAAGGATCATTCACCGTTGTACCCAACCCTGTTGTGCATTTCCCAATGGGGAGATTCCCATCTATGTGATCGACAATGAAGTTTACCGCTATTTGCCGTGCGTGGTTGTTGGTACGATTGACAAACTAGCCAGCTTGGGCAATCAACGTAAGTTATCCCAAGTATTTGGACAGGTCGATGGGCGTTGTACCCTGCACCACTACTACAAAGGTAAATGTTGCCAAAAAGACTGCTCTGGAGGACAACTACTTCGACCTGGAAGGCCACAAGGGTTGTCTGGCCCCACTCTCTTTGTTCAGGATGAACTCCATTTACTCAAAGAAGGTCTAGGAACCTTTGATGGGCATTATGAAACCTTCACCCAGCAACTACAACAAGAATTTGACCTAAGTTCTCCAACATTGAAAGTCATTGCTTCATCTGCCACGATCGAAGCTTTTAAGCGACAAGTTAAACATCTCTATGGACGTGATGAGGCAAGGATTTTTCCAGGGCTTGGTCCCAACTTGCAAGAATCGTTCTACGCTCAGACCCGAGATTATCCATCTAGATTATTTGTCGGTATTTTGCCTCACAATAAGACAATCTTTAACACAATTTTAGAATTGATCGAGTTCTATCACCGTGAAACCCATTATCTGAAGAGTCTTCAAACAAGTGAGCCAAATCCTTATGGAGGAAGGCTGAATCCTGGAAGCTCAGAATGGCATCATTTGATGGACTTCTACATCACTTCCTTGACCTATTTTCTGGCTAATCGTGAACTTGATTCAATCCGAGTTGATCTGGATGGGGATGTCAACCCTAATTTGCAGCCAGACTTGGAATTGGAGATTTCTCAGTTAACAGGCGGTACTAGCACCGACGAAGTAACCCGTATTTTAGAAAAACTGGAACAGACAGGCACCTCTAACTTGACTGCCGATACGGTACTGGCAACCAGCATGATCAGTCACGGTGTGGATGTAGATCGCTTCAATGGCATGATTTTCTATGGAATGCCTCGCCAAAATGCAGAATACATTCAGGCATCTAGCCGGGTCGGACGCTCCCATGTTGGGATTGTGTTCAACTGCTTACACCCAGCACGGGAACGCGATCAAAGCCATTACACCTATTTTGTGAAGTTCCATGAATTCCTAGGTCAACTCGTCGAACCTGTAGCAATTAATCGTTGGGCAAAGTTCAGTGTGAACCGTACTTTACCAGGGTTATTTATGGGTGTGCTCCTCCAATTAATTGCGAATCGCTCTGGCATCAATAATCCAAATAGTTACTACATGCTGGACTTCGTGAAACAAGAAATCACTAGGGGCAATTTGGATATCAATCAATTTATCCCAATCTTGGAAAGAGCTTATCTGGTTCAAGCGGTTGGTTCAGTCAGTGAACAGGCTTTTCGAGATCAAATTCGCCTACAAGTGCAGCAGTTTTTAGATCAAATTATCAGTGCTGGTTCAGCAGAAAAGTTCATTTCGGGAGTTCTAATCCCTCAACCGATGACAAGTCTACGAGATGTAGATGAACCGATTCCCATTGAGCTAGACAGTGGCGGAACTCAATGGGCAGCAAGATCTTAAAAGTCATAGGTGGAGGAAAGTATGGGACGCAAGATGAACCGTGGTAAACAACAAGTGTTGTTTAACTATTTGCCGGGTCGGACATTTGACTTTGAAGGTGGAGTCATTTCCCGTGTTAGCCAAATTCGTGGATTGCAGCGCAATGACTTAAATATCAGAATGCTGTTGATCAAGATTCAAGAGGAAGCAAGAGGTTGGGATGAGCAGTTTCGCCCAGGCTTGCCAGATAGGATTTTAGATGATGCTAGCAAGTTTATATTACTAGAACCCAAAAACGTAGATGCTGAGTTGTTTCCCAAGGTTTTTTGGTGTGATAACCGTATCTGTGGCAGAGTTTTTGACTATAGTAATCGCGATAATTTACCCCAACAAGCAACCTGTTCAGTTTGCCGTACCGGAAAATTACTCCAACTTCGCTTTGTCAAAATCCATCAATGTGGGGCATTGGAATCACTATCACCTCCGTTGTGTCAGCAATGTCGAAGCCCTAATCACATGGCTCTAGATACTCGTGGAAGTGAACGGATTTCTAATTTCCGTTGGGTCTGTCGTAATTCTCAATGCAATGGCAGAAAAGCATCTTTGTATCCTGGGCTATGTAGGGTCTGCCATCAGCCGAGCAACACTCAGCAACCTAATAACACTCAACCAACCAATCGAAGAGAGAGCGAAATGAGCATTGAGGTTCACCGAGCTGGGAGAACCTACTACGGTCAAACGACGACTCTTCTTAACATCCCGCGTCGCCAGCTTGATGCATTTTTCAACCTACCGGATTGGGGAGCGATCGCTGCTGCTAAGTTCTTTGGAATCACCAACCGTCCTCTAGAGGATTTCAACTTATCTGCTGCCAATCAACAAATTAACCCAAGTGCATCGTATTCTGATGCCGATCTGGATGCGTTGATGTCCCCAAATAAATCACCAGAACAAATCGTTGCAGAGATTCAAGCCCTCCGACAGCAGCGACAGCAAGAGCAGCAGCAACATGCACCAGATGCGATCGCCCAACAACTCATCACCCAAACTGGAGTACCCCTAACAACTTGGCGGCAAGTAGGGCAGGAAATCCTGGAAACCATCATGCCGCTGGAAAATGGGCGACCCAAAAAACTATTTGAACTACCGCCAACCACGCAGGAAATCCAGAATGCTCAAGTTGCCCAACAAACTGCTCAGTCAATGGGACTCGCCCAGCTAGATTTGGTGACTGACTTCCCCATGATCGTTGCTACCTACGGCTACACCCGTGCTGAAACAACCCCCAATCAATGCCGCTTAAATCCCTTTCCGCCAGAACGAGATCATGGCGGAAAGCTACCCATCTACGTCGATAAAGTTCAAGCCGATGCCCTGCTGATTAGCCTCAATCCAGACAGAGTGCATAGTTGGCTCCAGCGCAATGGCTATCAGCCAACCATGCCGAATGGCAGCGATCCCAATATTGCTCGTCGTGCTTACTTTGTTCAATTGTTCGAGGATGTGCCTCTGCGGGAAACATTGCAGGGCGATTCACCTGAAGCACGAATGGTCTTTGGATTACTTCATACCCTTAGTCATCTCTGTGTTCGCCAAGCTGCCCTGCTCTGCGGACTTGATCGCACCAGCCTATCAGAGTACCTGCTGCCCCGAACCCTCACCTTTGCTATTTACTGTAATCATCGCTTTGGTGCCACGATCGGCGCATTAACTGCCCTCTTTGAACAATCTCTGGCGGAATGGCTCAATGCCGTGCGAAATGCCCGACGCTGCGTATATGATCCCGTCTGCCGTGAACGGGAATCTAGTTGTCATGCCTGTACCCATCTGGCTGAAACTAGTTGTCGATTTTTTAACCTTAACTTGGGACGCTCATTTTTGTTTGGTGGTCAAGATCGATCATTGGACAAGAACCTAATCGGCTATCTTGATCCTTCTCTTTGACTCCTAGCAAGATATGCCAGATTTCCAAGTTCAACTCGTCATCACCGCTCCAGAACCCTATGGAGCAGCTTTGGCTCACCGGATGAAGTGCCGGATGACGTTGGGAGTGCTGACTCAACTTCTGTCTCAGGCAAAACGATACGTTGTGATTGCTGCCCCCTTTATGCAAGCTGGCTACGGACTGTCCAGTGGCACCTTGGCCGATGCTTTACGGGCCGCATTGCAACGAGGTGTCAATGTGGATGTGGTTGGTACGGGGCAAGGCTTACAAACCCTGGATACCACTTGGTTCCGCCAAAACGCCCAGGGACGTTTGCGCCTATTTCAGTCAAAGGAAAACATGACAGATGCTAAACGTCTGGGTTCTCATGCAAAATTTTGTGTAGCGGATGGTCTGTCTGCTTACGTGGGTAGTGCCAACTTGACGGCTCCTGGATTAGGTAGACATCTGGAAATGGGGTTATTGGTTCAAGGCGAAGTAGCCCGACAAATTGAAGACTTTTGGATCTATGCTCTTGAAATTGAGTTATTCATCCCTGTTCCGTGACAAAACTTTACTATCGAGGCATGGCTGAAGCAAATGGTAAGCCCAAAGTGGGACGTAGTGCTCGGCTCTTGGGTGTCAGGCTAGGAATCGATATTGATGTTGAAGAAATGCCGAAAGATTGGCTGGATGACCAAGGGTATTTGTGCCTAGGTGCTGAACGCAAATCGACAGGGGTATTGGTGGTTGTAGCCATTAGAAATACGAAGGGGATGTCCACATCACTCTCGATCGAGAGTTTACCTGCCTTTCGCAGACCTTCAGCTTTCGGGGGTATGGGTAGAGATCCCCTGTGGAAGATCGAAGACAACAAAATCAGTGGCGATCTTGAGGCTGTTCAAGACAGCGCTACACACGTTAGCATTATGCCAAGAGTCACCATGCTCTTAGAAAAGTACGAAGCCGCATTAGCAAATACCCAAAATAACTGGGAAAGGGTTAGTTAAATGGTTTGGACATTTAGTTTATCGGCTGAATGTGGCGCAGAGCAGAGTGCCGTAGAGCAGTTTGCTCACCACTTTAATGGACTGTCCTGGACGCTTTCAATCGGTATGCAGTCCCGATGTCAGACTGAGATTTTTCAGGATTTTGAAGACCATTGGTGGTGTCGGGTTTGTCCTGATAACCTCAGTGAAATTGGAATCCATGCGCCAGACATCGCTTACTCAATGACAGAATTGGGTCTCTTGCTTTATCAACGGCTGCGATCTGCTCCACCTTTTCGTTACGCTTTGGTAGGAGTAGAAGTTGATGAATTTAGAACCTACAGCGAGCTAAGTACAGAAATCTCTGAAGCCAGTTTTCCAGGCTTGGTTCTGGCGGAGAAGGTTTGGCAAGCGTGCGGAGCTGCTCCATCATTTCAGCCCTTTAGTCCTGGCTATGTTTGGTATCCCTATGAAGGCGAAGTTTACAAACCACTGACCGTATCGCCAGATTTGAAGGATAAGTTAAATGAATTGCTAGTTCTTACCTGAGAGTCAGTAAGCTAATCGCCCGTGCGGCGTCTAAGCTGGTGCGTCCGGGGCAGGTGGTGATTTTGGATGGGGGCACGACGACGCTCCAGGTGGCGCGGCATTTACCCCTGGATTTACAAGCGACGATTGTGACCAACAGTCCACCCATTGCGATCTCGTTGGCGGAGCATCCGCAGATTGAGGTGGTGATGTTGGGCGGGCAGCTTTACAAGAAGGCGTTGGTGAATGTGGGCGCTGCAACGATTGAGGCATTGGGGATGATTCGGGCCGATCTTTGTCTGTTGGGGGTTTGCAGTCTGCACCCAGAGGTGGGGATTAGCGTGCAGAATTTAGATGAAGCCCACGTAAAACGAGCGATGATCTCGCGATCGGCTGAGGTGGTGGGTTTGGCGACTGCGGCGAAGTTGGATACGGCAGCGACTTATGTGGTGGGGCCGATTCAGGCGCTGACGTATTTGGTGACAGCTTCGACAGTGGCAACTGAAACGCTGACGGAATATAAAGATCTTGGATTGACAGTCATCCGTGATGAGGATTTTTGATCTGCCCCATCTATATATTTCCCGCGTTTAGGCTTACAGTCTCAAATGAGATCGCCTCACGATCCAAATATCTAGCCATTGGATTGGGATCCGAAACTTTAAGTCTGAATTGACTGAGGCTCTTGGGACAGAAGGCGACGTTTGATGGTTTGTTGGATTTCTTGTCCGACTTGATGTTGAGCCAAGCGTAGTTCATAAGCTTTTTGTAAGTTAAGCCACAGCTCAGGGCCAGTCCCAAACCACTGACCGAGTCGCAGGGCAGTATCGGCGGTGATGGCGCGTTGACCATTGAGAATTTGGGTGATGCGATTGGTGGGTACATGAAGGGTTCGAGCCAGTTCTGCTGCGCTCATTCCTAGCTCTTGGAGTTCGTCGGCTAAAATTTCGCCGGGGTGGATTGCGGGACGTGTCATAGAATGTTTCTCCTTCAGTGGTAGTCTACAATCTCGATGTTGGATGGATGCTCTTCTTCGTCAGGCCATTCAAAGCAAATGCGCCATTTATCGTTAATGCGGATGCTGTATTGGCCGTTGCGATCTCCGCCCAATGCTTCAAAGCGATTGCTAGGCAACATCATGAGGGTTTCTTTGTTTGACGCAGCTTCCAGAATCTCTAAACGTTTGTAGGCTTGTCTTTCAAATGCCTGAAATTCTTTAACTCTTTCTCCCTCTGCAAATCGCTTTGTTCGTTTGTCTTTGTATTTTTGGCACATGTGTTACCATGCTAGACTTTATGAGTTACGTCAAGCATAATACTCATTATGCACTGATTTGTGTTGGAAGTGCCACGAGTTTAACCAAATATTTCGGGGCTCAATGGTTGCCGCTCAATCACTATCCTTGTCTTGCGCCATGAAGCATCTGCCCATTGAAATTCGGTGTAGCTCCAAGCGATCGCCAAACCAAGTCTTTGTAATTTTATTGGAGGTGCAATCTTTTTATCCGTGAAAGATTAAATAGTAGCAAAGCGCGGAGAAAGTATCCATTTATAACGCGCTCAACTAAACGCAGAGTTTAAGCGTGAGCTACGAAGCCGAGACAAGTTAATCCAAATCATGATAAATATACATACATACATAAAGATCGAAGCACCTGATGAGATGGACATATTGATTCAGTCTGCCCAATTAGAGTTATAAGCAAGTGGAGATCAACTTGAATAGTCGAGACTATATACGGGACTATATATGGAGTGTGACTATGGAGAACATTCTCGAATTGTTGATGTGCTGAAAGTTCTTCTAGATGAGCAGAATGCTAGCGAACTCTCAATGTGTGCACTATTTGTAAATAATAATCCATACAATTTAGAATTTTTCATTGCTTTGAGCTATGACAAACCTAAAGACGGACAAGTGGACAAAATGTTGCATCAAATGGCTGAACTTGGGGCAAGACAAAGACCAGATATACCATTTAAAGAACTTATGGCAGAAATGGGAGGTCGTAGATACAACTCAATAGTAGTAGCAGATTCATTTTTCCTTGAGACAGCCAGAGAAAGTTTGTTCGCATTCAGAGAAAGAAGTGAAATGGCAAAAGTCATATCAATGAAACCTCTAGGAAAAAGTATTCCAGTATTTTTAAGTCATGCTTCAGCTGACAAGACCCTTGTAGAGGATGTTATTCCATATCTTACTAATCAAGGTTTGCCCGTGTGGTATGACAAAATATCTATTGATTATGGTGAAGGGATATTGTCCGCAGTCGAATCTGGTTTCGAGACTCCGGTGCCGTGCTATTCTTCGTTACTCGCTCGTTTCTGCATTCAAGCTGGTGCAAATTAGAAATGGAGGGATTTCTTCATCGTTATGCTGGTGGTCAAGCTATACTTCTGCTAACGATTGTAAATCATGATATTTTACATGATGATCTACCATTTTTCCTGCAAGGCATAAAATATTTACCGCTTAAGGCTACGGCATCTCCCAAAGATATTGCCAATGAACTACTTCCTGTTTTATCCAAGCATTTTAAGTGTTAGGAATACATATATAAATATTCTTGACAATCACCCTCACCGTAACAACAACCTACCTCAACAATAGCGGTATCAGCTACTGCAAAGCAATTACGGGCGATCGCAATTCTGAGGATGGAGCTGTAGGGGCGATCGTTCTTCAAGACCAATGCCACTGAAATAAGGAGACAAAAAAATCTGCAAGGCATGATTTAGAAGCATCATAGCCTTACAGACCAAAATAATACCTCCTTATCTTATGCTGAATCGTGCCGAAATTCTCAAGCAGCAGTTCAATCAGAGTATTGGATTACCTTGGTTGAAGATATTGCCAGCGTCGCGGATTGAAGAAATTTTAGTAGAAGAAAATATTCAGTATCGAAACTGTGTGTATACGCCGATTGTGACGCTATGGGCACTCCTGTCTCAAGTTTTAGACCCGGATAAAAGCCTCAGCAATGCCGTCAAACGGATTACGGCTTGGGTGGGAGCGGCAGGCGGAGACAGCCCCTCCCCTGATACTGGAGCCTATAGTAAAGCCCGTCAACGATTGAGCGAAAGCGTCTTGCAGCGTCTGATTCCCGATACGGCGGAGTCGTTAGAACAAACGATTCCCTCGACCGAACAATGGTGTGGACTTCGGGTGCGGGTCTATGACGGTACCACAGTGCTGATGAGCGATACGCCTGCCAACCAAGCCGATTATCCTCAACACAGTAACCAAAAGCCAGGGTGTGGATTTCCCATCGCCAAGCTTGTGGTGGTCTTCTCCTTAATGACAGGTGCGGTTGTGTCGGCTTGCGTGAGCTGTTTTAAGACCAGTGAGCTGGAATTGAGTCGTCTGCTGTATGCGGACTTAGTGCCTGGGGATGTAGGGCTCGGCGACCGAGCTTATGGAACTTTTACAGATCTGGCCTTAGTCCAAGCCCAGGGCGCTGATGGGGTGTTTCGTAAGCATCATGCCCGTCATAGCGATTTTCGTCGAGGTCAGAAGCTGGGTATTGGAGACCATGCTGTTCGATGGCATAAACCTTCCAAACCTCCTCAACACATGAGTGAGGAAGACTTTAGCCAGTTGCCAAAGTTTTTAGATGTTCGCGAGGTGTCTATCCTAATCCGTCGTCCAGGTTTTCGAGACCTACGAATCATTATTGTCACGACTTTACTCGATGCCAAACGCTATAGTGCCAAGCAGTTAGGTCAACTCTACGGTCTGAGATGGCAGGCGGCTGAGGTTAATTTACGACATCTCAAAACCACCTTGGGTATGGAGATGCTCAGCGCCAAAACCCCGCAAATGGTGCGCAAAGACCTCTGGGCACATCTATTGGCCTACAATCTCTTGCGAACCGTCATGCTCCAGACAGCGCAATCCTCAGAACAAGCCCTATCTCGACTGTCGTTGCAGGGAACTCGACAGCAGTTCCTACAAACAATAGGGTTGTTGGCAATTACAACGCAAAAGATACAGCAAAATTTGTATCGAGTTCTAATGGAGGTTGTAGCAAAGGACTTGCTGCCTTTGAGAGTTTTTCGGTCTGAACCCAGAGTGCTAAAACGTAGGCCAAAGCCATTTGCGCGAATGAATAAACCTCGTGCTGTTCTCAAAGCTGCTCTAGTAAATTGATTTAGCTTATTTCAGTGGCATTGTTCTTCAAGACTGCGACTTTAACCAGTTCACCAAATCGCTAGGCTCCGAAAACTCTAACAACGCTTCACCAACTCCTCAAACATTGAAAGCGAGAGGGCTTGAACCTGCGAACGACTTTCGTCGCGCTTGCGCTTCGCAATTCAGGAGACACATGGCTTTGTTGCATGAATAGGGAGTTGCGGGCAGGAGAAATCATGATAGGTTTGAATCGCCAAACCCAAATCCAGCATCATGAAAACGCAATACCGCATCCGCAACTGGTCTGAGTATAACGCCGCCCTCAAGCAGAGGGGAAGCCTCACCTTCTGGGTCAGCGAAGAGGCTCTTGAACAATGGCTAGAGACCGAGAAAACAGGCCAACGCGGTGCATCCAGAACCTACTCCAATACTGCCATTGAAGTCATGGCAACCCTTAAAGCGATTTATCGGTGGGCCGGACGTCAAGTCGAAGGCTTCATCGAATCGGTCTTCCAACTGATGCACATTACCTTAGCCGTGCCCGACCACAGTACGCTGTCTCGACGGATGAAAACCTTAGAGATTGACATCCCCGTGCATCTGAGCGCTAAAGAAGGAAGTGTGCCGGGGGAAGCTTCCTCCGGCCACCTTCCGCCCCGTCATGTAGTGATTGATTCGACAGGGGTTAAAGTTTATGGGGAAGGAGAATGGAAAACCCGACAGCATGGGGTGAGCAAACGTCGCACTTGGCGCAAATTGCATTTAGCCCTGGATGAAGCCACCGGAGAAATTTTAGCGGTGGTCGCCAGTGGCAATCACACCGCAGACTGTGAAGTTCTGCCAATGCTGCTCGAGCAAATTGAAGACGAGATTGAACCAGTCTCAGCCGATGGTGCCTATGACACCCGAACTTGCTATGAAGACATTCAACAGCGAGGGGCAAAAGCCATCATTCCACCGCGCAAAGGAGCCAAGATTTGGATGCATGGTAACACTAAGGCGCAACGACATCAGCGTGACGAGAACTTGAGACAAATCCGACGCAAGGGTCGCAAGCGCTGGAAACAAGATTCTCGCTACCATCGACGCTCTATTTCTGAAACGGGAATGTTTCGTTTCAAGACCACGTTTGGAGACCGTTTAAGTTCACGTCACTTCGACAATCAGGCCACGGAGATGTTTGTCAAATGTGCTGCTCTTAATCGCATGATGCAGCTCTGCAAGCCCGACAGCTATGCTGTTGCAGCATAATTTAAGGATGAATAAAGGATTATTTTGCTTTTTCATCTTTCATGCAACAAAGCCGAGACACATCGCCGATGCGGCGCGTCAGCAGGCGGAGAATCAACGATCGCTCATTCTGCAAACCCTCCAATGAACAGTTCCATGTCTATTGGTAAGCGCTTCCAAACTATAGCGATCGCCCCCCAATTCCCTTACCATAGAGGTGTGCATTCGGGACACTAACCCATGACACCCCAACTTGAAGCCGCGATCGCAGCCATTCAGACGCTCTCTCCCCTAGAGCGAAAGCAACTGTTACAAATGCTTGTCCAAAGCGACGTAACCTCAGAATCTCAGCATGGGCTGAGAGAAAAAGATGGCATTCTAGTGTTCGATACAGAATCTCTCGATTATGTTGACTTTAATGCACTTATCGATCAAAGTCGCGAAGAGCGAGACTTAGAGCAGGTTGGACTGTGAAAGTCTTATTCGATACATCCCACTTTACTCGATTAGATCCTGCGATCGCACAGATCGTACAAGTTCCCTCATAGTTGGGGTCTAAGTCAAAAAGGTAATGCTCTAAAGGAGCCAGCTTACGATCGCCCGTGCGACGGCTAAGCAAGTGCGTCCGGGATATACTTTCACTTCCCAATTCCTCTCGAATGCCCAGAAGAATCAGACTGTGGAGTGCAGTCGTAACAGCAGCGATCGCAAGGGAATTACTCATGTCACCATCACCTTAACCTGACCCGGAAAAACAACCTTCACCACCCCACCCCAGGCACAATTGCAAATCGAGACATCCGTCAAAGCCGGAAACTTATTGATTTTGACCTTCAATGCCCCCGGCTTCCACGGCCCTACGATGACAGGCACACAGGGCATCGGCGTGAGAACTCCAAAAGCTGCTGCCGTCGCGGTAGCCACCATCGGGTTTGCAATAGACGTACACATCCCAAAGGGAAGAATATTGGCGATCGGAGCAAAGTCCATGATGGTGGCGGCCAACATCCCATTGACCATCACCGGAGGCCCTTTCGGAATCACCATCAACGTACTGGGGGCAACGCCGAAGGGAATGCATTGAAGGGTCGCCCCCATACAAACTTGCATTGGCATAGCGCTTCTCCTAACTCAGCATAATAATGGGAGCGGTGACCGTTACATTGGCATTGCCTTGGACGGTGGTTGAGGCTCCTTTAAGGGTGGCTAAAGCCGCAGCATTGATGTTAATACCCGCTGGACCCAGCTCGATCGTATTTCCGGCTGTTTTGAGGGAAATCGTGGCCATCGTCATTTCAAGGGTGCTGCCGCCGACCTTAAGCGTAATTTTTTGGGGTGCCGTAATTTCAACTTCGCCCAGCGAACTCATCGCGATTTTACGGGTTGTGTCTTCTAACTTGCAGACATGACCGCTCGTGGTTTGTACCAGGATTTTTTTATTCAGATCGTCTAGGACAACTTGATGGTTGGCGCTTGTTTTTAATTCGATTTTCTTGTCAGAATCATTACAGTACAACTTATGGCCGTAGACCGTATCCAAGTAAACACCCTTTTTGCTGGTTCCTTTATCTTCTTCGACGAACTGTAGCATATGACCTGTGCGGGTTTTGATAGTCCGCAACCGCACCTTTCCTCCCACGACAGACTCATCAACACTCGTGGGGGGCGCATCTTTCCCATTCCAAACGCCGCCAATCACAAAGGGACGATGAATATCCCCATGCTCGAATCCCACCAGTACTTCATCGTTGACTTCAGGCAAACAATCGAAGCCTCGGTTTGCTCCAGCTCCGATCGCCACCACTCTAGCCCAGTCACTCTCATGCTCTTCCGTTAAGGTTGGAAACTTGACCCGCACCCGACCCCATTTTTTCGGGTCTTTATTGTTAGAGACAATTCCAATCAAAAGGGTTTGTCCTGGCTGTAGGCGAGGTTGAGGCGAGAGTACCGCGAGCAAGTCATTGTCTCGCAATCCCCTAACGCTGAATTCTGTGGAATAGACTCTTCCGGCAAACACATGTCGCGTCTCCGTGACGTAGTATTTCCCGCTATATTTCCCTAGGTCTGCGAGCTGAATAGTTTTACCCGGTCGAATCTCTGGATTGCCTTCGGCTTTAGCATCGGCTTGGACATACTCTCCAGATAGTTCGTTGTAGAGAGACTGGGCGATCGCATCGGATTCTTGGCTATTTGAAATAGGTTGATTCACCACAATCATCTTGGGAGTCCCATTAAAGGCTGTACTGACGGTTTTTCCCTTGCCTTGGTCGGTGGATGTGATGACCTCAGTCGTTTGGCTACTTTTGGTAGACACGATCGCCTGCTTACTTTGGTAATTCCAGCCTCTGACCTCCACGGAATCGACTTGCTCGGCACTACTCACCCGAACATTAAAGCTATTAATCTCTTGCAACCACTTTAAAGTCAGCGTCGTATTGGCAGTGGGTTTGCGGAAATTCAATTTCCCATCTTGGACAAATAACTCAAACCCATGTCGAGAGGCTCTTTCCCGCAAAAACTCCATATTGGTTTGGTTCTCTTGAAAGATATAGCCGACGGGATCTCCAAATCCATAGGGTCCGCCACTACTATCGATCGTTCCGGCTTGAATACCCACTTCGCCAATAATTTTTTGAACCACATCCGTATCGGTCATATTCTGGAACGAGCGATTGTAGCGTCCCCGATGCAAGCGATGGCTGATATCGTACCCTCTGACAATTACAGGCGCTTGGGATTCGGGATTGAAATGGGCTTCAATGGCAGTGATTTCGCCTTTTAGGAGTATTTCTTCCTTGGTATCGTCAAATTCAGATGCCTCAGAGATACTAGAGGTAAATCCAATCTCAATACTTTTGCCGATCGCAAAGGTTTTGTCGTAGAGCCAAGGATTTTCGCCCGTGCGGGAGGAGAAGTAGTCATTGCGGATCGTGAGGGTGAACATCCCCGGCAGATGCAAACTTTCTTCCACCACAATTTGCAAAAGATCTTCTAGGACGTTATTGGCAGCGGGTTGCCCGTCAATTTTGAGCGTGGGCTGTGCGATGTAAGTAACTGCAGGCATACTATTTCCCCTTACGACGACTGCGCGTATCTCCGCCTCGATTGACAGTGGCGGGGGCTGTCATTCCAGGTTGGGATGTGGATTCGTCCACTTCTTCTAACGTTAAATCTAGTTTGGCCCGAACGGGCGTGCCATCGGGGAGGAACATGGTTAGGGTATAGCTTAGATCTGTAATGAAACAACGTATATATTGGAAGTTGCCCCAGGTAAAGACATAGGTGGGCGGGCGTTTCTCCTTGCCATCGCCGCTCTCGGCAAAGTTGACGGCTTTCTCGAATGGCTTGAGGTGAGTCATCACGCTTTTACCTCCGCTTTCTTCGTAGGTATCTAACACAATATCTCGGATATTGAGGATGCAGGGGTCGGGATAGGCAAAGTTTACTTTTGGCAATCCTCTCCCTGTACGGGATCCGCTATTTTTGGTTAGATTAATTCTTTGGGAAAAAGCAAGTTGATTGGGGTTGAACATAAATTCGATGGTTCCACCGCCATCGGAGGAGATGAGTTTTGCTTTAACGAGTGTCATTTCAACCTCCTAAGGATATCTGGCTTTACCAAGGAAACCGCCCGGTTCCATGTCCGTATCGTTCTCGATCGATTCGCAGACGCTGTTGCAGTTGTTTGTAAACGATATGGGCGAGGGTTTCTATATCTCGATCGAGCGCTGACCCCTCGCTTTCTCGCGGTTCTTCTTCTGGATCGTCAAATATTACAGTAGGAGATTTAACCCTCTGGATGACCGCCGCTCGATTGTCGCGTTTTCTTTGCAGCAAGCTTTCAGCGTTGGAAGCAGTGAGAGGTGCGAGGGTGGCGGGGTGCGAGGGCGGCTCGACAGGTTTGCGCTGACGAACGGGGATATCGATTTTGGCGTATTGCGTGGGGCGATCGCGGACTGGGGCGATTAAAGGGGTGGGCGGTAATTCCGAAGGCGGTGGCGGAGCGATCGCTGACTCCTCGATTTGGCTCGTTTTTGCTGAGACGTCTGAGGACTTTTGCAACGTTGCCTGTTCGGGAGTGTCTGGTAGGGGAGAAGCGTATTGCTGAGGTTTGAGGGTTTCTAGCTTATCGATCGAGGTGGCTGGAACGAGCGGCTGTAAAATGCTGATGTTTTGCAAAATTCGAGGTAATGGAGGAAATTTTTGAGAAGTTTGAGCGGTTATTAAGGTGGGAGAAGAATCGCCCGTTTCAGATTCAGAAGAATTTTGTAATTGCTGAGATGTTTGCAGGAATTCATTGGGTAAATCCCGTCCAATCGATTCGATCGCAGGGTTTGATTCGATCGATTGCGCTTTACCCTCGGTCCATCTTTGAACCGCAAGTTCTGTTTCAGAGCGAACTGACGGTTCGGCT
Source organism: Altericista sp. CCNU0014 (assembly GCF_044923475.1). NCBI lineage: Bacteria > Bacillati > Cyanobacteriota > Cyanophyceae > Synechococcales > Altericista > Altericista sp. CCNU0014. Next base: position 5,547,746 of record NZ_CP137338.1, on the reverse strand, counting down.
AACTCTGGAGATTGGATGGGAGCTTCTCCTTCGGGCGATCGCGCGACAGTCGGAACCGATTGTTGAGTCGGAACTTCTGTTGCAGGCCGAACGGACTGTTCGATCGATCCTGACGCTTGAGTTTCAGACTGAGTTGTGAATTGAGTTGGAACTTCTATTTCGGGCGAGCGTACATCAGTCGAGACCGATCTCTGAGCCGGAATCTCTGGTTCGATCTGAGTTATGAATTGAATTGGAGCCTCTACCTCGGGAAATCGCACATCAGCTTGAACTGAATTTTGAAGATGCAAATCAGGCTGCGAGAATGGGGTATCGGGCTGAGTTGTGAATTGAGTTGGAACTTCTATTTCGGGCAGTGGCGCTTCAGATCGAGTCGATCGCCAGATCGGTATTGAGGGCTGAGTTTCGGGCTGAGTCGCGAATTGAGTTGGAGTCTCTACCTCGGGCGATCGCGATTCACCCTCAATCGATCTTCGAACCGGAGTTTCGACGTCATCTCGAACTGACGGTTCGTTCGATTCTGAGAGTTGAATTGCGGGCTGAGTTTGATTTTCCATTGCGGGCGATCGCGCATCAGTCCGAACCGATCTTTGAGCTGGAATCTCTGGCTCAAGCTGATTTGTCAATTGAGTTAACGTCTCTATCTCGGGCGATCGCGACTCAGGCTGAGCTGATGGTTCGATCGATCCTGACGTTTGAGTTTCGGACTGAGTTATGAATTGAGTTGGAGTCTCTCCCTCAGGCGATCGCAATTCACCCTCGACCGTTCTTCGAACGGGAGTCTCGGTTTCAGCCCAAACTGAGGGTTTGGCGGATGCTGAAGGTCGATTTGGAGTCTCTATGTCTGGCGATCGCACCTCAGCCGGAACCGATCTCGGAACCGAAATCTCAGGTTCAAAGGATTGAATGTCCGACTGGGTTTGAGGGGCTGATTCGGGCGATCGCGCATCAGTCGGAAGCGATCTTGGAAGAGGCGTTTCAGGTCGAACGGAGGGTTCAGCGAATTCTGGAGATCGAGTTGGGGAATCTATTTCCCGCGATCGGACATCAGCCTGAGTGAATCTTTGAACCGGAACTTCTATTGCAGAAGGTACTGACTGCTCGATCGATTCTGAAAACTGAATTTCGGGTTGAATCGTGGATTGAGTTGGAACTCCTCCTACGGGCGATCGCGCATCAGCCGAGACCGATCTAGGCACAGCACGCTCTGTTTCAGTCCGAGCGGATTCCTCCATCGATTCTAAATTTTGAGTTTCAAGCGCAGTTGTAAGTGGAGGAGGGGATTCTATAACGTCAGATCGTAATTCAGCCTGCACGGATCTTTGAACGGAAATCTCTGTTTCTGAGAACTGAGGTTCGAACTGAGTTGTGAATTGAGTCGGAGTCGGAGTCTCCACCTCGGGAGATCGCACCCCTGCCTGAGCTGATGCCTGGATTGGCGTTTCGGCCTGAACCGAGGATTCGATGAATTCGGAAAATTGAATGGAGGGTTCTACTTCCAGCGATCGCACTTCTCCTCGAACCGAGCTTGGAATAGGCGCTTCGGCTTCAATTGGAACAGACTGTTCGAGCGTTTCTGAAGGTTGAATTGCAGGCGGAGTTGTGAGTTCGGTTGGCGTTTCTATCTCGGGCGAGCGCGGTTCGGGGTAAGTCGATCGGTCGGTCGATACTGAGGTTTGAGTTTCGGGCTGAGTTGTAAATTGAGTAGAGGTCACTATTTCGGGCGATCGCCCATCACCCGAAACGGATCTTTGAACTGGAATCTCTGGTTCGACCGGAACGGATTGTTCGACCGATTCTGAAGATTGAATTTCAGGTGGATTTGCAAATTGAGTTGGGGTTTCTATCTCTGGCGATCGCACCTCTGTCCGATCCGATCTTTGAGTCGGAACTTCTATCGCAGGGCGAACGGACTGTTCGATCGATTCTAGATGTTGAGTTTCGGGCTGAATTTGGGGTTCTGTTTCGGGCGAGCGCACATCGCCCGAAACCGATCTTTGAACTGGGATCTCTCCTTTATAGGACTGAGGTTCGGACTGAGTTGTCAATTGAATCGGAGTTTCTACCTCAAACGAGCGCGCATCAGCCTGAATCGATCTTTGAACTGGGGCTTCTGGCTCAATGCGAACTGAGGGTTCGAGCGATTCTGAAGATTGAGTTTCAGACTGAGTTGTCAATTGAGTTGGAGCGTCTCCTGCGGGCGATCGCATCTCTGCCTGAGGCGATGCCTGGATGGGCGTTTCGGCCTGAACCGATGGTTCGATGAATTCGGAAGATTGAATGGAGGATTCTATGTCTAGCGAGCGCGCATCAGCCGGAATCGAGCTTGAAATAGGCGTCTCAGCTTCGGTCTGAACAAATTGTTCGTTCGATTCTGAAGATTCAACTTCAGGCTGCGCTATGAATTGAGTTAGCGTTTCTATTTCGGGCGATCGCGCATCAGTCGAGACCGATCTTTGAACGAGCATTTCAGATTGAGTGGAGGGTTCGGTCAACTCTGGAGATTGAAGGGGAGCCTCTATTTCGGGCGATCGCACATCCAATTGAGCCGATCCTTGAATAGGCGTTTCAGCTTCGGCCTGAACCAATTGTTCGATCGATTCTGAAGATTCAACTTCAGGCTGCGCTATGAATTGGGTTGGCGGTTCTATTCCGAGCGAGCGCACATTCAACTGAGCCGATCTTTGAACGAGCATTTCAGGTTGAACTGAAGGTTCGGCTAATTCTGGAGATTGAAGGGGAGCTTCTCCTTCGGGCGATCGCGCATCAGCCAGAATCGATCTTGGAATAGGCGTTTCAGCTTCGGTCTGAACCAATTGTTCGATCGATTCTGAAGATTCAACTTCAGGCTGCGCTATGAATTGGGTTAGCGTTTCTATTTCGGGCGATCGCGCATCAATCGAGACCGATCTTTGAACGAGCATTTCAGGTTGAACGGAGGGTTCGGCCAACTCTGGAGATTGAAGGGGAGCCTCTATTTCGGGCGATCGCACATCAGCCAGAACAGCTCTCGGACCTGAAATTTCAGCTTCAAAGGATCGAGTTTCAGACTGGGTTTGTGGTTCTCCTTCCGGCGATCGCGCATCAGCTTCGAGCGATCGTACATCACCCGGAATCGAGCTTGAAACCGGAACGTCTGTCTCATCTCGAACCGACGGCTCGATCGATCCTGAAGATTGAATTTCGGGCTGAGTTGTGGATTGAGTAGAGGTCTCTATTTCGGGCGATCGCCCATCAGCCGCAATAGATCTCTGAACTGAAATCTCTGGTTCTGAGAACTGAGTTGGAACTTGAGTTAGAGGTTCTGGTTCGGGCGATCGCGCATCAGCTTGAATCGATCTCTGAATTGGAATATTTATTTCAGATCGAACTAATTGCTCGATCGATTCCAAAAGTTGCGTTTCTGAGGGTATTTGTGAGAGCGTAAATTGTTGGTTGGCAGCTTCTACTTCGGACGATCGCGCATCAACTTGAATCGATCTTTGAACCGGAGTTTTTGTTGCAGGTTGAACCGATCGCTTGATTAATTCTGAGGATTGGATTTTAGATTGAGCTGTAACTTGAGTGGGAGGTTCTGGTTCGGGCGATCGCCCCCCACCTCGAACCGATTGTTGCAGTGGAATCTCTGGTGCAGACTGAATCGATGGTGCATTTTGCATCGCCTGCCGTGTCGGCAATCCAACGTTTTCCGCATCCTCAGGCGTAAGTTTCACCTCAGACCGAGGCAAAGGCTTTACGGTAGTGGGGTTAGAAATCGAGGAGAGCGCCCTAGATAAAAACTGAATTGACTTAGAAAAAATTCCCTGGAGCGATTCTTTTGCCTTACCTCGGGTTTCTATCTCCTTTTTCTTTGCAGTCGGTGCAACCGCTTGAGTCCCATCGCTCGAGGTTTCAGAAGACGGAACGTCTGGCGAAACGATCGACTTCGATTCGGACCGCGCAGATGATTGGGACTGCTGTATCAAAGGAGAATCCGCAAACTCAGAGGGAAGATTTGCTGGCCCTAACTCGGGCCGGGCGATCGCCTCCTTACCCGCAGCAATTTCTTCAGATTCACCTGAAATAGACCGAGCCGAGGGTTGGGAAATTGTATACTCTGCCGTGGGTTGAATGACCTCGGGGACGGCAATAGGCGTGGGTTCAGATTGAGACATTGTTTCAGAGGAAAGCGCCCGCACCCTCTTTTCAGGCGTGCCTTCAACCCGCATTTCAGGCACAATAACTGATTCGGCATCTTCAGCAGGGGGTTGTCCTTGAAGTGGAGCAGAAGATCCTCGTTCGATTTCGCCACGTCGCGCCGAAATCGCCTCAGACTCAAAGTTTTGCAAATCTGCTGGAGGAGCGGTCGCTTCTGGGATCTGCGGCGATCGCACTACCGCCTCTGCTGGCTTCGCCTCATCCGCTAGCGGCTCGCCAATCGACGATGCAATCGGTTCGCTCGGGCTTGGCAGTTCTGCATTGGACGTATCCCGAGATTCTGATACGGCCTGAAGCAAAGGCAGAAGGGTTTCCTCTCTTGAAAAAACTGCTTCAGACATCGATCCCGAAGCCGCAGACCGACGAGCCACACCTGCATCGTTCCCTGGCAGGTCGGAACTCGCAGGCGATCGCGGCGACGGCTCTCCCTCACCAGGAAATAGAGAGGATGCATTGAGCGCGGAACTCGGTGCGTCAATTCGCCTCTGAATACCAGACGCAGGCGGACGAGTATCGTCTATCAGGGGTTCGGAAGAGACGGTAGATTGAAGATCGCTAGATTGCGGGGGTGGGCTAGACTGGATCGGCGATTGACTTTGAGACAAAGGCTGAGGTTGAATCGGGCGATCGGGACTCGTGGGTTGAGACTCGGCTGCAACAGAACTCAGCGAATCTTCAGAAATGATTTTCCCCTCCAACTCCGCCCCTACTCCAATATCTAGCTGGCTGAGCGGAGCCGAAGCCAGCGGCGAGTCATCTTCCGAAACGGACGTTGGCGTGAAATCAACGGGTGCCGGGACGGAATCAACCGACCCCCCTTTACTCCGTTCTGGAGGAGATTCAATATCGGAACTGCTTTGCAAGCGATCGGTCAGATGCCCAGTTGCATCGATCGCCTCGGCACCTAAATCCCGCCCCATTGGCAAACCTTCGGAACTGGGCGATCGGTTTATCCCAAACACTTGCTGCCGTCCCGTCCCTTCCATCGGTTCCGCCGCCGATCCTTCACTACTCTGGACAAACGGAAACCCCTGAAAAAGATTGCTTAAGGGTTCCTGCGCCTCCTCCCCAAACCCAAAAAGCAGAGGGTCGAGCACTGTTAAAGGATTTGCCCCCAAAGGCACCAAAAATCGTTGAATAATTCCGATCGGTCGAGCGGGCAGCAACGGTTCCTTGAGCCCCAGCGGTTCTTCCTCCGGCTCGGCATTGCGATTCAAAAAAGGCCCTTCAGATTCAGACATTATTAACTACTACCGAAATACCCATTTTGACGCCCCTGCAGAACCGTTGCCGACGCGCTACCCGTCTTTGCAACCTTCAGCCCCTCATAGATCAACGTCAGCTCCTCGATCGCCACTGATGTCGAATCTGCGGCAAAGGTCGGCGCGCTCCACCCCACCGGCACCGCGCCAATTAAAGTCCAACACTGCATCGTCTCCCCAGCCTGATCGAACAAGGAAATATTGACATTCCTGCGCTCCACCGCTTTTTGAGCGTTGGGCTTCATCACTTGGCTGGCCCAATTCCAAAACACGAGGTCGTCGGTCATGCCGCGCCGCAGGGTGACGTCCGAAAACTCCGGTTGTCCTAAAAAGATCCGTTGCTGGTCGTTCGCGCCGCCCTCCGCGTAGGTTTCGTACTTGATCTTTACGCCCAATCCCTGACATTCCGTAAACGATGCCGAAATGCTGCTTTCAATCCCGACATAAAAGCGATTGGCCGTAATATAGTTCGATCCGTAAAGCTTAACCCCGTTATTTGCAGGCATCAGAGGTGCCTCCCACAGCCGCGACGGCGCTCGGCTTGCTGGCGCAAATCTTCTTGCAACAGTTCGTAGACGCGATCGCCCAGCTGTTGCAGCAGCATTGGGTCGTGCAGAATTTTCTGCAACACCTCCGGGGCAACCGTTCGATCGAGGGGAAGGAAAGGCATGGGTACGATCTCTCTATGTCACGAGCGCGAGCGACGAAGCTTATCAATTTCTTGAACCCATCGACGGCGATCGCCGTGGTCCAAATGCAAAATCTCCTCCAGCGACCAATGGAACTCCGATGCAATACAGGCTACCTCTCCATAGAGTTGTTCGGGAGGGTAGCCTACAGTTCCCCCGACAAAGCCAGCTCAGCTGTAAATTGGCTCTTGCATACCGGACAATTCACCGGAATTTTAGCGGTCCCCTGTTGATTGATCCGGTTGTAAAATTCCCGCAAATAACTCAGATCCAACGTAAATAAATTCTCCAGCAGCTCCGGTACGATCTCCGTCAAATCGCCCAAACGCGTAATCACCCGAGAGAACAAAATCAATTCACCATAGGCTTCATTCTCCCGCGCTCTATCGTCTTTAGACAACAAAATCTCGTCCCTAGCTGTTGCAAGCCGCATGGTACCCTCTCGATGGAGTCGACCGTCAATCCCCAGCAATCCGCGCGGCAGTACGAAGTCAAATTCCGTAACCATCATCCCGTTAAGTGCCTCTTGTTTCGGATTTTTGCAAAGGCTCTACCTCTGTCTCCAGATCGTTAATTTTGCGATAGAACTGTTGCAGGTAATTGAGATCGCAGGCAAACAATTCTTCAATCACCACGGGCGTAATATCGTCCAAAGCGCCCAACCGCGTCATGACCCGCGACAGAATAATGACCGTTGCATAAGCTGGGTTCGATTTCACGCGAGGATCGCGCAAGGGTACAATTTCATCGATCGCCCGCGATAGCCGCATCACCCCCTTACGATGCACCGTTCCATCCTCATCCACGTAGCCCTTAGGCAGGGTGAATTCGAATTCCGTCTGAATTTCAGAACTTCCCCGTTCCCCTGAAAAGGACCGAGCGGGCGGTGGGGCAGGGGGTTGAGAAACCGGATTGCTTTTAGGCGGTCCTAGCCCTAGATTATTCGTGAGTTTCATAACTGGGCTTTCACCTCAACGCGCTTTAGATGTTCGACCGCCATCTCTATTTCTTCAATATTATGTTCCCCCGTCGTTACATCCAGATCGGAAATCTTGTAACTCATCGGCCAAGCCCGCTGAAACTCAAAGCGAAATTGTTCTTGGGCCGACTGGTTGTAAACCACCAAAGCCCCATCGCGCCGCTGACTCGACCAGTTTCCCTCTTGAACTTTGAGCAACCAATTCCATAACGTCATGGAAATCGTCAACCCTCGCCGCAGGGTCAAATTAGAACAAGTCGTATACCCCGGAATTTTAGTCCGCACCATTCGACCGGGCGTTTGACCCTGCTTCCCCCAGAGTTGAGGCGTCACCTCGCAGATTTCAATGACCTCCCGATCGACCTGAAATCCACTACATCCCTTAAAAAAACCATCTACGGAATCCTTGCTTCCATCCAGCTTCAGCTCCAGATAGAAGCGCGAAGTCGTGAGAATTTCAGGGAAATCTACCACAGTCAAACGTCCTCACTTCTCTCGCGTCACCTTCGTAAAGTAGAGTTCGAGCGTATCTTCGGCGAGCTGCCCAGCACTGTCCACCGACAAACTGCTAATTTGCGTGGCCGAACCTGGAAACAGATCCGTGAAATTAAAGCGCATCGCCTCTGCCCCATTGGGATCGTAAACGACTAGCGAACCCGTCTTGCGGCTGTCCATTGCCTTAGACGACCCACCCGAAAACGTATCGCGGTGACAGTCGTTATACCAGTCGTAAAGTTTCTTTTGATCCCCCTCATTTCCGGCTACGTATTTCAAAGAAATAGTACTGTTATACTTCACTCCGCCGATCGTCGCCTGGGTTTGAGTTTTAGCATCCTTCGTCACCCCGATCGCCGTATCTCCGCCCGCGACCTCCATTTCAATTTCAGGGCCAGAACTACTCTTGAGCGCCAAACCCGTCACCCCGTCAATCTCAAAGTAAAAACTGGAATTGGTTAGATACTGAACCACTTCATCCTCCCATGAAACTCTCATGAAAATTGCTTGAATCAGCCTGCTTGAATTGAATGACTTACACCGTGCGATTAAATTTTTCGCACGTAATGGTAAACGTCTCCTCGATATAGCTGTCCGCAGTTACATCCAGATCGGCACATTTATATTTCGAAGGCCAAGCTTCCGCAAACTCCCATTTGGCAACCTCTTTCCCATCCGTGTCGTAGGCAGTGATACTTCCTGATTTTTTGTTGCCAGCCCATTTCCCCTCACCCCCATTAGAGGTCGGCAAACACTTCTTAAACCAGTCGTACATCAGTTTGCTGGTACTGCTGCTATCGCCGCTGGCAATACAGACGCAATCGATTTTGAATAAACCTTCAAACCCAGCAGCATTAACTTGCCAAATCGTTTTCCCGCCCTTCGTCGTTCCGATCGCCTGTTGTCCGCCTTGAACTTTAGGCGAATACTGCGGAATCGACACGCTTTTAAAAATAGACTGCTCATCTTTGACAACATCCGCCACTTCCAAGTAAAAACTACTCGGAGCAATGGGTTTTGCTAAATCGGCAGGCATAACATCCTCTCCTCAGGACTAAAAACTACTGGTTCGGTGCCCATTGACTGATTCGGAAGATCACGAATTCAGCCGGACGCACGGGACAAACTCCAACCTCAACGTACAAGCGACCCAGCATCATCGTTTCGTGGGTATTCAGTTCGCCATCGCACTTGACGTAAAACGATTCTGCCGGAGAACCGCCAAAGAGCGCGCCCTCTCGCCACAGTCGTTCCAGGAAGTTGCTCACGGTGCGGCTCACCCGCGCCCACAAATCCGCATCGTTGGGTTCAAAAACGACCCACTGCGTCCCAATCTCAATCGATTTTTCGATATAGCTGATCAAGCGGCGAACGCTGATATAACGCCATTGAATGTTGTCCGGTTCGACCAAAGTGCGCGCGCCCCAAACCTTGAAACCGCGATTGTAATTGGCAAAATTGCGAATGCAGTTGATTCCCAACGGATTCAATAATTCCTGTTCGCGCATGTTGGTTTCGTAAGCCAAACCAATGACACCCCTGGGCGTATCGTTTGCGGGCGCTTTGAAGACCCCACGGGATTGATCGGTGCGGCACCACAACCCCATCATGTGCCCGCAGGGCGGCACCAAAATCGGGCGACCGCCATTGCGCGGGTTAGCAACTTTGATCCAGGGATAGTACAGCGCTCCAAACATCGATCGCCGATTGAACATACTCAACCAAGTTGCCACATCTTGCGGCTTCTGCTGCTCAGCCGGAACCGCCCGATTTTCATTTTTACCGGGTTTCACCGGAGGTGGATCCAACACAGCCATGCGATAGGCAGGGCCAGGAAATGAATTTTCGCAAAGACTTACCATCATTTCCATCACGCCATGCACTTGATCCAAGTCCATTAGCCCTTCTTCGTACACCCGCATGAGGTCTGGACAGGCAATCATCGCCGCTTCATCGACTTCAAACATGCCCTGAAGTCCTGTTTTGTCGTTGCGCTGTCCTTGAACGTCCCGCGCGAGATGTTCGGGGCGACCGATGTAGGGAGGGGGTGCGACTTCGTACAGCCCGTTGGCCGGACGGCGAGAAAGAGGTTGACCGCTCTGGGAAATATCGGCAATAGAAATATACTCAGAAGCTTCTAGGGCAGTTACTACATAGTCCGCCACTGCCGTCTCTGCCTGTGGATTCATGGTGAGGTGCTCGTAGCGCTCTAGTTCCTGAGAGCCATTTCTCACCACGACAGTAAAATACTCTCCCGTATTGAGGGGTGGCTCTGCATCCTCTGGAGCGTCTTCTGGCAGGGGTTTGGGTTCGCTTTCTAGGATGCTGACGGTCAAGCGCCCGGTACTGGCTGGAAGGGCGGCGGCAGCTCCATCGGCTTCGGGCAACCTGAGATTGAAAGCCAGGACGGGCTTGCCCCCCGGTGTCAACGCTTTACTTGCAGTTTCTTCTGGAGCAGGAGGCGTTGCGCCAGGAAGCTTGGTGCCAATACTGGTGACCCAACAGCGCCCGCCACCATTTAAAAACCAACCCTGGACGGCAAAAGGAAGATAGGCATTGAAATCGGTAAAACCATCCGATCCTGGCTTGGCAAAGTACTCCTGATATTGATTCCAGTTCGTCACTAAAATCGGCTTAAACAGATCGGCATCGCCCCGGACATCTTCCGTGAAACCGATAAACCCGGCCACACTCAAACTAATACCTTCAATTGGGCGACTCCCGCGATCGACCTCTTCAACGTAAACCCCAGGAGCAAAGTAGTCTAAAGCCATAACCCATCATCCTCAAATGAAGAAAGCAAGACTCAAACAGAATGCCAAACAAGATTCCACCAATAAAAAAATGCAGAAGAAACTTTGCTAAAAAACTCCAGCCAGAGAGAATGTATATTCTAAATTTTTATCTTTCACCAAACAAGCAAAAAATACGATCTAGAATCTTTCTACATTAATTGACAAGACAAAGTTTCTCGAGCTATACAGATACTCAAGAGACACCATACTTAAACAAAATAAATACTCAGAAGTACTCTAGACGCTAAGGTCTAGAGTCAAATTTGTCACAGCCGTCATAGATGAAATCAATTTAGAGTATAGCTTGTAGCTTCTCTAAGCCAGACAGTACAAAAATTTTAAGCCAGCGCTCATAGCCCCCCAAAAAAAATTTAGCACCTAATTTCATGAAACCATATTTCTCTCATAATTCATTCATACAATCGAGGCAATGGGAAAAAACTTAACAAAGTCTTTGTCAAGAATTGCTACCTTTAAGCCAATCGATCGCTTTCGTTTAGAAAATAGATAGTACTTGATGTTTTTTTACAAATGGGACGAGCAAGAAGTGAACATTTATGAATGTCTACTTGCGTATCTAGGCTGAAACCATAAAGGTAGGAATCAGCAAGCCTTTAGGTTTGCTAAATTCCAGAGGTCGATCTTGCTTGCAAACAAAAGGGAGAAGCACAATATGGCTCAACAAGAAGTGGCCAGGCTGTTCAGAGGGGCGCAATCGATTCCCGGTCTGCGCGATAAGCTTTCTGCTGCTCGCGATTTGGAGCACTTTGTCCAGATGGCGCAAGAGTACGGTTATCAGTTCACTTTAGAGGAGTGGCAGAAGGCCACTGGCTTTGCGGTAGAGGAGTTAAAGTGCGAGGTCTCAGAGATTCCAGGAATTTGAGATCTTTTAGTAAGGAATTATTAAGAGCTCGCGTTCCGATCGTAACTATATATCGGTATTGTTAAGCCAAAACGCTATGGAATCGCATCTAGGTCGAGGCTTGGCTTTTCCGTTGCGGGTGAACGTGCAAGGAAGGGTACAGCTAAGCGAAACGATTTTAAATATTGAAGAATCGATTCAGATCGTTCTCCGCACTCAGTTAGGGGAGCGGGTTTATCGTCCCGATTTTGGATCGAGATTGTCGGAATTGGTATTTGCTCCGATGAACGCGCAAACGCTTTTACTGCTGCGCCTTCACGTCCAAGAGGCATTGACGCAATGGGAACCTCGTATTGTTTTGGAGGACGTCCGCACCGAACCCGATCCGGGCCAAGGATGTGTCGATATCGTGGTGGATTATCGCCCTAAGGACAGCCACGATAGCCGCAGCCTCGTTTATCCGTTCTATTTACTTCCAGATCGCTAGTTTGTGAAAGGGATGGACTCATGGAGTTCGATTTTCTGCCAAAACTTCCAAAATCCAACCTGGACGATCGCACTTTCCAGGATTTAGTAGACGAGTGCGTTCTGCGCATTCCGCGCTATTGCCCGGAATGGACGAACTACAACCCCGGCGATCCTGGAATTACGTTAGTGGAACTGTTTGCTTGGTTGACCGATCAAATGTTGGTCCGGTTTAACCAAGTACCTCGACGCAATTTCATCGTATTTCTGGAGATGTTGGGCATTCGGTTGCAGGCTGCAACTCCAGCCCATACGGAATTGACGTTTTATCTCAGTGCCGATTTGCCGAGCACCTATGAGATTCCGACCGGGACAGAGGTCGCGACGGTGCGGATGGAGAATGAAGAGGCGATCGTATTTAGTACGAGGGAACCCCTCAGGATTGGAATCCCTCGGATTTCTCATTTTCTGACCGCAGAAACGGCTGACCTAGTGCCGCAAGTTCTGCGCGATCGACTCTCGAACCTCTGGTCTCAACAACCAGACGGCAGTTGGCAAGGACAGGAGCAATTTATTTTTAACGAGCACCCGCAACCCGGCAACTGTTTTTATTTCGTATTCGAACCAGAACAGGAGATTGCCGGAAACGTTTTGGCCCTTAAATTGCGCGGCGAAGCGGCCACTTCCACTGGCATCAACCCGGATTTTCCGCCCCGTCGCTGGGAAGCTTGGGACGGTCTGGCTTGGCAACCCGTGCTTTTGGCGGAATCGGACGACGGCACGCGAGGGTTTAGCTTTAGCAATACGGGGCAGAACGCGCTGAATCGTTTAGAAGAAGCGGATATTGTCTTGCATTTGCCGCTGCAATGGAGCGCGGCTCACTTTTCAACCTACCGGGGTCGGTGGTTGCGCTGCATTTACGTCCCACCGGAAGACACGCAAGCGGGCTACAGTCGATCGCCGCAATTGGTGGGCGTCTCAGTCCGATCGATTGGGGGGACGGTCCCCGCCGACCAATGCACGCGCATTCAAGACGAACTGTTGGGGAACAGCGACGGCACGCCGGGACAGACCTTTCAGTTGCAAAGTACGTCCATTTTGCCGCGCAATCCCGACGAACACATTATTGCAATCCCCCCCGGCGGATTGCCGGAGGTTTGGCAAGAAGTCAGCGATTTTGCCGATTCCACAGCTCAAGATCGGCATTACACGCTGGATTCCACGACCGGACAGATCCAGTTTGGGCCGCTCGTTCGCGAACCTGCCGAACTCCGCGATCGAGTCCAGTGGCGATCGCGCATTCAAACCGGAACCCACAGCCCGCTTCAGGTTGCAGACCGCTCTATCGTCCAGCAACTGATGGAGCAACAGTACGGCGCGGTTCCAGCTCGAGGCGCGCAGATTCGCATGACCGCTTATCGCACGGGAGGCGGCCTCAAGGGCAACGTTCAGCGCGGTACCCTCCGCATCCCTAAAACAGCCGTCCCCTATGTGGATCGGGTCGTCAATCACAAATCTGCTCTCAATGGAGCGGATGCAGAATCCCTAGAAAACGCAGTCATTCGGATTCCTCGGATACTGAGAACCCGCGATCGCGCAGTCACGCCTGAGGATTTTGAAACCTTAACCCTGCAAGCAGGGAGAGGGGCCGTTGCAAGGGTGCATTGCCTGAAACCCACCCTTTCCTCAACGCCGGGAACGGTGAACTTGCTGGTGGTTCCCCAGGCCAATACAGAGCAAATCGAGCGAGGAGAAGGACTCGATCCCAGTCAATTCAGGCTCGCGCAACCGTTACGGGAGCAAATTCTGGCCTATTTGGACGAGCGGCGGTTGTTAGGGGTACAAGTTCAACTGCAAGAACCGGACTATGTCGGGGTTTTCGTGCAAGCAGAAGTGGGACTAGCACCAGAGTATAGCAATCCGCAAGCGCAACAGATTCTCCTATCGCAACTTCAGGTGGCCCTGTATCGCTTCCTGAATCCCTTAACGGGGGGAGTGGAGGGCCAAGGATGGCCCTTTGGCAGTCCCGTATATACCTCCGACATCGTGAGCCTGCTTCAAAAAATGCCAGGGGTGCGCCATTTGGGATCTGTTCTTTTGTTCGAGCTCCGTCAAGAAGACGGGCAATGGCAGCGATCGCTGGCACCGGGGGGAATCGTACAGCCGTCGCCTTGGGGACTCATTTGTTCTTGGGCCGATCGCCTGTTGCGCTCCGGCCATGCCATTAGCTTGATTCGCTAGTTTGATTCGGTAGAAGCATTGTTTTTATGGAGTTATCCCTAATGCATTTGTTTATGGCTCCCCAGGAAGATCCCCCCTAGCCCCCCTTAAAAAGGGGGGAACAAGTCAAAGTCTTCTTTTAAGGGGAAGTGCGACTCAAAGTCCCCCTTTTTAAGGGGGATTTAGGGGGATCCGTCAGTAGCGCAAGTTTCCAGAACCAGTACAATGACCCAATCTCAATCTCGCCAAACCATTAGCCTGCAACTCACACCCATGCAAGTGCCAGAAGCCTTGCCAGAGGAATTGGGAACTGGTTCTGCCTCTTGGGGAGACACCCGCGAGTTAACCGCCATCCCTTCTCGTCGGAGTTTGCTCCTCCGTCCTGGCGAACCCAGCGAGATGGTGGTTCAGATTAAAAACTTAAGCTCCCGTCGTCTCCTCATTAACCTGCAAGTGGATGGGGATTTCCCCAATCCCTGGTGTCAGATTGGGATGGAAGGAAATGAAATTTTCCCCGGTCAGCAGATGGAGGCGGTTCTCTATTTCCAAATTGCAGCTGACTTCTTTGAAAATGCTCAGGCGATCTATCCGGGTAGTGCGTTGAAAGTGAACTATCAAGGAACGCTCCAGGCCCATTTAAGACAACCGGACACGGGATGGCAACACCTCGAGCCTGCTTCTTTCCATCTTTACGTACGCGCCCATAGTTTGTACCTGGATTTTCTGCCCGCGATCTATCGCGAAACCGATTTTGTAGGGCGCTTTCTCCAGATTTTCGAGCAAAGTTTTGAGCCTGCGGTGCAAACCCTAGACAATCTCTGGGCCTTTCTAGATCCGCTCACAGCCCCGCGATCGCTCCTGCCCTTTCTGGCCCACTGGGTGGGCTGGCCGCTCCAGGATCGCCTAGATGTAGAGCAACAACGCTACCTGATTCGCAGCGCTCTGGAAATCTATCGCTGGCGGGGAACCCGTCGCGGGTTGCGATTTTATTTGCATCTGGCCACTGGGTTGCCCCTAGACGAGCATCTTGCCCAAGAATCGGATAAGCATATCGGCATTACCGAATCCTTCTGTCGGGGGGCCATTTTGGGCGAAGCCCGACTGGGAGAAGATGCCATTTTAGGTGGCGGTAAACCCTTTCATTTCATCGTCCGCTTGCGTCCAGATCTCGACCATCCCATTGACGAGGAACTAGTACGGCAAGTCATTACGCAAGAGAAACCTGCATTTTGTATTTACGAGCTTTATATTGAACCCCGGAGTCTTCCCAATGTCCCCGCTCTTCCCGCCGCAATCGCTTGAGCCATTCCAACGACTCCAGGTCAACGATGGCCTGCTCATTACGGCTGACCGCTGGCGACAGGCCCACACCTACCATCGGCAACGGCAGAACGTTCATTACCAGGCCCTCAATCGAGGTGGAATTGTCTGGGGCTTGGGGGTTTGCGCGATCGCACCTCCCCCTGAGGTCGCGGATGAATATCGCGATCGACGCTGGCTCCAAATCCAACCCGGACTCGCGATCGATGGGAATGGCAATCCCATTATCGTCCCGGAGCCCATGACCTTTCGGATTGCTTCAGCACCGCCGGAGCAGGGGTTGCAGTTCGTCTACCTCTCCATTCGCTACGTGGACCCGGATGGACTGCAAGGGCAAAGCAATCGCGAGTTAGTGGCCGAAACCTTCCGCCTTGAGGAAACCGCAACGCCTCCCCAGGGAACCCAAGTCGAACTCTGTCGGATTTTGCTACAACCGGGCGAAGTCAAGCTCGAGACGGCCCTTAACGTCCTAGCTCCCGGCGTCAATCAGCTGGACCTGCGCGATCGCCCCACCGCTCGACCCCGTTCCCCTCTCGACATCAAGGTGGCGCTATTGGCCCAAGGCGTGGCCCCAGAACGCACCCAAATCATTGGCGCTCGATTTTCAGCGCTGTTCAGATCGCTTTCAGCGCTGTATCCCTCCATGGAGGGCGTCGCCCTCGTCCCCGTCCACCTAGAACAACTCCGCTCCCTCGCCCCCGATCTGCTGTATTTGACGTATTCGCAATGCCTCTCCTTGATGCCCGCGCAACAAGACCTCTTGCAACAATATCTGGCGACAGGCGCCGCAGCCCTTGTTGAAATTTCGGCGCAGGAAGCCAAAATTGCCGACTTTAGCACCGTGAAAGTCCAATTGGATGCGGCGATCGCCAACCTCTCTCCCAAGCCCGAGTTTACAGACATCGGTCAGGAACTCAAAGACGAACGCGCGGCGATGGAAACCCTCATCCAGCAGCAAATTTACGATCTGTGTCGGCCCATTCAAGTCATGGCTCAACGCATGGGAATGCCCAACGAGACGCCCCTGCCGAGCGCGCATCCCTTGCGCAACGAACCCTTTTTGTTCGATCGGCTTCCAGCCATTGAAAGGTGTCCCATTCACCTCCAAGGGTGGGGCGGAATCGTCTTCTCCATTGGTTCGATCTCCCAAGCCTGGGGCATTGAAGCACCCTTTTCGACCTCTCGGGAAACCATTCGTGCCGCCCAGGAACTGGGCATTAATCTGTTGCATTTTGCCTGGCGTCGGCATTACCTGACGCAGTTACAGCAAAACGATGCCCCCAGCTCCGCTCAGACGGCAGTTTAAGCACCGCTCGCCTGTCGATCGCTTCTCCAAAGTGGAATTACGCCCTGGATTTCAAGGTTATGGCCGCGCTTTCTATCCGCACAACCGTTCCGCTCATGATTTTGGTCCCGCTGTTGACCTATGTGGGGCTGACGGGATGGATGGCAGTCTCCAATGGGCGTCGGACCGTGGACGAGCTGTCTAGTCTCAACAGTCGGACCTTGAACGAACAGATTAAAGAACGGCTGAAGGATTACCTGGAAACCCCCGTGCTGGTGAGCCAACTGAATGCAAATGCCATTCGTTTGGGAGAGCTTGACGTCCAAAACTTGGATGGATTGAGCCGTCAGTTTTTAGCTGAAATGCGCCTGCTCGATAAAATTGATGGGATTGAGTTTGGGTTTGCGCAGACGGGTGCGGTGCGCTCGGCAGTGCGCTTAGAAGATCGGTCTTTGGCCATTGCGATCGCAGATTCCTCCACTCGGTTTGCCAAGGTTTACTATGCAACGGATAAGACTGGAAAGCGAGGTCGGACGATCCTGACGACGCCCAACTACGACGCGCGTCAGCGCCCCTGGTATCGCAAGGCCGTCGAAACCAACCGCTTGAGTTGGACTAAACCGTTCTCAAAATTTTCCAATCCAAAGCTGCTGCAAATTTCTCTGGTTCAACCGATCTACACCCAGAATTCTAGAAAATTGCTGGGCGTTTTGTCGGTGCAATTTTTGCCATCTAACATCAGTCAGTTTCTGCAAACCCTGAAGGTCGGAAAGTCTGGGAAAACCTTTATCATCAATCGCGCCGGGGAGCTGGTTGCCACCTCCACTCGAGAGACTTTATTCAAAGACGCGGGAGAAGAGGTTCAGCTCATTCCCGCAATCCGCTCCCAGGATCCGTTGATTCGCGAAACCGTGCGACAGCTCGAGACAAGCTATCCAGAATTCGCGAAAATCCCCCCCGAGATGTTGCTGAAGTTTCCGTTGGAGGGAGAGTTGCAGCTCGCTCAAATTGCGCGGTACAACAACGAATTTGGGCTGGATTGGCGGGTCATTACAGTCGTACCGCAGAAAGATTTTACTCAAGGTCTGGAGGCCACTACCCATCAGAGCATTCTTTTGGGCCTGAGTGCTTTTGGCGTCAGCGTTTTGGTCGGGTTACTGGCAACCCGCTGGTTGGTCCGCCCCCTTTTAGCCCTCAGCAATGCGGCCCAGCAAATCGGCAACAGCGAATTCGATGCAGCGAGTCTGACGCCTTTGATGAGACGTTCGGATGAGATCGGGCAGTTGGTCGGGGTTTTTCAAGAGATGTTTGCGGTCGTGCACGAGCGCGAGCAAGCCCTCAATACTCGCGTTCGAGAACTCACCGACGAAACAGACCGACTCAAGCGCATCGAAACGGCCAACCGCCTGAGCGGCGCTTCCAGCTTGCGAGAGTTATTGCAGCGATCGCAACACTTGCGCTTGCAAGCCGAGCAAGTCCACCTAAACCTTGCCGAGCTGATGCGCGACCTACCGTTTTTTAAGGGATTGAACCCCGACGAACTGCAAGCCTTAGTTGCCCTCGGCCAAGAACAGCGATTGGCGGCCCGAGAAGTCATTTGTCGCGAAAACGAGCAGGAAAATCGATTTTATATCGTGCTGGCCGGACGCGTAGAAGTCTACTTAGACCAATACAACTTATCCTTGAGCACCCTTGCTGCGGGCAGCTTTTTTGGTGAAATCGCACTCTTGTTAAAGAGCCCCCGGACGGCAAGCGTTAGAACCTTAGATCCGACCATTTTGTTCGTTACAGACGTTGCGGGATTTCAAACGCTCTGCGAACGCTATCCCGAGCTGGCCTCGCAAATTGACCGCAAGGTTCGAGAACGTCAAGCCGCACTGGAAACCTCGAAGTCGGAGCTTCAGAGTATGGGCTTGCCCGGAGAAGATGCAGCCCTACCGCAGAATTTTCTGATCTGGAGCCGCAAACGCTTGAAAACGCTTTTGGGAATGTAATGAGTCTGGAAAAACAACATGGAAAAGCTTCAGATTAAAACTCAAGTTTCCAAAAAAGATTTGCAATTTCAGCCGGGAGGCCCGGCAGTCTCCTTTGACGTGAAGGTTATCAATACCAGCGATCGATTTGCCGCCTTCGGGGTCAAAGTCCTGGCAGCAGGGGTTGAAGCCTCAGCGGGAGATCGCTGGTATCATCTTTCTCCAGACGTCAGCACCAAAACCCCGCCGGGAGATTTTGCCTCTTTTTCGATTTGGATCCTCGATACCCCCAAGCCCGGTTTTGTGGGGGTTATGAATCTTTTCGTGCAGATCTACTCCCTAGAATTGCGCCACGAGGAACGGGAAATCCTCCGCCTGAAGCTGGTCCCGGCGAAAGATGCCATTCCCCTCAAACTCGAACTCGGAAGCCGCTCTTTCAACGCGCGCTCGTCCGAATCCATTGAAATTCCGGTCGTGGCGACCAATCTGGGACAGTCGCCCGTCGAGACGGTGCTGCGCTGCAACGGACTGGCTCCCGGCTGGCTGCCCGAGGGGACCGAGCGCAGATTGAAAATCCGACCCGGCGATCGCGCGCAAACCCATTTTCTCTGTCAGATCCCACCGCCGCCTCAATCCCCTAGCGAGATTTACCCCTTTGTCATTGAAGCAATTCAGGAGGGTGGCAAGGTGAGTACTGCCAATGGGGTAGTACTGGTGATGCCAACGGGATGGATTGACTTCAGTTGCACCTCTAACGAGCGGCAAATTCCCGAAAACCGAAGGTGGTGGCCGCATTGGACGGCAAATACAGCCCGCTATCCCCTCCTATTTGCAAACCAGGGGAATTTGAATCAACTCGCGACCGCCCGCATCTTCGAAGATGCGGAGGGGCCTAAATGTAACGCGCACCTCGAACCTTCTGAGATAGAGATTGAGATGGGCACAACCGCTCAACTCGATCTGGTAGTCGGCAAACGACGTCACTGGTTTGGTTTGACTCAGAAATGCAGGGTTGAAGTCAAAGCATCGGTGCTTTCAGATCCCGCGCTCCCCATCCAAAATGAAACCCAGTCCGTTAAGTTGCGCATTCATCCCCTCTTCCCGCTCTGGATGCAAGGGCTAGGGGGGCTGGCATGCCTGTGGTTGCTGTGGTGGCTCTCTTGGCTGAACCCAAACAGTCCGTTTTGGGGACACCGGGATGTCGTCAATTCAGTGAGGTTGAATGGCATTGGCGAAAATCTGATCAGCGGTTCGAGCGATAAGTCAATTCTGGCTTGGTATGCAGATGGATTTTTCAATCCCTTCTTGAACCAAAACATGGGCAAGATTGGGAAAACAGGCGATCGCTCGGTGCGGGTGGTGCGGTATCGCCCGGTCAACAACGATCGCGTTGCGGCAGGTCTGGAAAATGGTGAAATTCAACTCTGGAACGCCCTGCCGGGGAATGCAAAACCGCTGCAAACCTTCTTTTTCCAAAAGGACGATCGCGTGTTGGATTTGGCGTATACCCAAGACTCCCGGTCTTTGTTTAGCGGCCATGGGAGCGGTACGGTGGTGCAGTGGAATTTAGAACCTCAAGAATCGTCGCAAGGGTTGAATGCCCCGCCGACCGTCGCGCGCAAAGTAGCGGTGGGGTTTCCCGTATACGCGATCGCCCTAGTCGGCTTGCAAGAAGAAGCCTTAGCCATTGCGGGCGGGCGCGACCGCATTGCGCTGTTGGATCTCAAAACCAACAAACTTCGAGATATTTCTACCGCTTGGGGGAGTCAAGCGGATTACGTGCTCGGTATTGCCACGGCGGATCGCAAGCGGACGCTGCTCGCCACCGCTAACAATCGAGGACTGATTCAGATGTGGAACTTGCAGCCTTGCTTGAGCGCCGCCGCAAACTGCGAGCTGCTCGATCGATGGACAGCCGAACCCAAAGCGGTCCATTCCGTTGCCCTCAGCGCGGATGGGTGCTATTTAGCCAGCGGCTCGGAGGGCGGGGCGACGATGCTGTGGCCGCTGAACCCCAGGGGCGATCGCAGCGGTCAATCGGCTCGAGGGCTCAAACTGAATCGGTCTTCTAAATCCATTAACGCGGTCGATATCGTGCGGATTCGCAACGAGATTTTGGTCGCGCGGGGAGGAGACGACCATCAAGTGAGCCTCTATCGAACGCCTGCCCTTTCTCAGACCTGTCCTTAACGGAGCGAGGTGCAAAAAGATGACCGATCGGCAACCCAATCCCGAGGGATCTACGCTCATCCAAGCGGGCAGCGAACGCGACGACACCGTACTTCAGGCAACCGAGGACGGCGAAAGTATCGTCTTACCCATAACGGCTGGTTCGCCCTTAGCCGTCATCTTCAATACCGCTGGCAAAGATAGCCTCATTCCTGGGGCGGTATTTACCCTCAGCGTCACAGTGAGCAATAAAGGGGCTCATAGTGCCGTTATCGACATCTGGATCGACCCGATCTCTGAAGCCGTTCGATCTTGGTATGCTCCAGTGCGCGATCGGTTAGCGTTGGGGTCCGGGCAAAGCAATGAAGCAATCTTCCATTTCCGGGTTCCGGTGGGAACCCTTCCCGGACTGTATTCTTATCAGGTGGTGGTGGACGCCCAAGAGCACTATCCCGAAGATACGCCCCTCAGCTTTCCCCAACAACTCCAGGTGCTCGCGACCGTAGGGGATATCGTGCGGGACAGTCATCCCACCTTTCTCCTGCAACCCGCAACCCGCTCTACCGCACCAGTCCTATTGCGACCGGGAGAGGCTTTGCAGATGCAAGTCACGGTCGAGAATCGCGGCGATCGCGTGGATCGATTCCGCCTGATGTGCCCCGACTTACCCCAGGATTGGTATCGCGTCATCTACCCCGAGGGCGTTCAGGGATCGGGACTGGTCGTAGCATCCGATAGCCTCAACCTCAATCCGGGCGAACGAGGGCTGATTTTGTGGTCGATCGCGCCGCCCCTCAATACCCTGGCAGGCCATTACGTCCCTACGCTGCGCGTCTACTCTGACAATTATCCAGATCTCATGCTGATAGATTTGGTCTACTTGCAAGTTTTGCCAACTTACACGCTGCAATTAGAACTGCGGACTTTAATCGGGCGGATCGAACGACAGGCGGGTTTATTTCAAGTGCGCTTCCACAATGCCGGAAACACGCCGCGAACCATTGCCTTACAAGCCCAGTCTCAAGAGGAAGGCAATCGTTGCAGCTATACCTGGGCGCAGCCAGTGGCGCGCATTTTACCCCAGGAAACCGTCGGCGTAAATTTGCAGGTTCTGCCTCGCAACAAATGGCAGCGGCCCTTCTTTGGCGGGCGGGTTTTCAACTTTAATATCGGTCTAGAAGATACGCAGCGGCACCCGCTTCCCGTCGATAACCTCCAAGGCATTCTGGTTTGGGAACCTCGGCCCTGGTGGCATCTGTTGTCGCTAGCGATATTGGGGTTGCTGATTTTGGCGGCGATCGCCTACCTCATCTGGTGGTTTGCCTTTAGAAAGCCACCACCCCTCAAAATTTTGGAATTCTATCCGGAGAATAGCGCTTACGCTGCCGAAAACGGCGATGTCATTCGCCTCGGCTGGCAAATCAGCCAGCCCCAACGGATTCAATCCATTACCATCCAAGGGATGTCTGCCGAGGGAGAACCCCTCACGCGTCCCGATATTTACGATTTGAGCCAGGGGTTGCCGAGCCCGCTGAAAGGCTTTTGTACCCAGAGCCGAAGTTTGTTGCTCTGCCGGAACTTTCGCACCTCTGCGCGCAAAGCAGGCACCTATATTTTTGAGATGACCCTCCAATCGAACGCTAAAGACCTTGCGTCTCTGACGCGTAAAACCAGTCCCGTGCAGATCGCGCCCATTCCGCTGCCTCAAGTCGTCACCTTTGGCGCGACCCAACCCGCCTATCTAGAACAAAGCCCGCTTCCCGCTCGACCGCCTCTTGCTAAACCGCTTCCCGCTCGACCGCTTCCCGCCTCGAATCGCCAGCGCAAAATGCCCGCTCCCATCCCCGGCATCCGCTTGAATTGGCAGCTCACCCATCCAGCGCGCCTCCAAGAATTACGCCTGATCGGTCTGAATCCCGAAGGTAAAACGGTCAGTCCGATGAAGCGATTCGATTTCAGTCGAGGACTCCCTGCAACCCTTCAGCCCTTTTGCAAAATCGACGAGCAGCTCGTCTGTAAAAATGTTGCAACGGGCATCAACATGCCAGGAGACTATACTTTCGAGCTGTCCGCCGTTCCAAAGCCTCAAATCGGTCAGGCGATCGCTACCAAAAAGTCAGAGTCTATCAAAGTTTTACCCCTGCCAACGCAAATCTTAGCCTTCAACCTCAACGGCCAACCTGCCCGACCCAGTTATCTGATTCCCATCGTTCCCCCAAAAGCGCCGAAATTACTGCTGTCCTGGCACGTAAAAGCCAGTCAGGGCACCCAATTATCCCTAGTCCCCTTTCCGGGAAACGTGCCCTTACAGGGCAGCGTGCCCATCATTCTGGGCCCGACCCCCGCCAGCAACACGCTGACCTTGCAAGCCATCAGCCCCGCTGGAGAACAGGTCGCCCGCTCGGTTACGATCGAAACCTACGATCCCAATGCGACCAATCCCGAGAAGGTTGCGGCTGCCGCCGCCGCTGCCGCCGCCGCCCAGATCGCGAAAGCGCAACAACAAGCTGCCAAGGAACAGGCCGCCGCAGGCAGTGCAGCCGCAGGTGGAGCAACCGCCCAGCCAACGTTTCAACTCCCCCGTCGCACTCCCGCCCCCCCTTTAACACCCGATTCCCTCGCCCCCCTAGAACAGCCCCCCCAACTCGATCGGCGTTAGGGTAACGGCACGAGACCTGTTTCTGCAAGCAGGCGCTGTCCTTCGCTGGTTTTGAGCGCTTCGGCTATTTTCTCGCCAATTGAAGGGCGATCGTTATCTCTGGGGTAGATGACGGCAAGCGGGTAGGCGAGGGGATAGCGTCCTGTCTGAAAGGCCCGAGGGTTCAGGGCGTAGGTTCCCTTTTTACTGCACAAATCGGTCGCAGGCGAAATTGGCTTGCCATTCTTGAATTTCAAGACCTGAACTGGAGGTTGCCCCTTTTTACCGAGCGCTAAAGGATACACCGAGCACTGGCCGACTGCTTTGCTAAACGTTGCAAAACCGATCGACCCGATATCGCGCAACTCAAAATCGCGAATCACCGCACGCATCATCTCAAATTCTGGAAGGGGATTGGGTGCAAACCCCCGATCGACGATCCGCGTTCTGAAGACTTCAAGCACTTCGTTATTTTGAGGAGAGTAACGCTGCAAGCGGAGGGCGGGTCCGTCGAACGCTTGCCAACTTTCTCGCTGGCTTGAATAGACTCGCGCGATTTGCTCTAGGGTCAGACGGCCATCGAGGAGCATCGGCAAGCTCTGCTCGCGTTTGGAGTAGCTAAACGCGACAAAGACTGCAATTCCATCGTAAGCAATGGTTTGCGATTCTAAATCGTCTGGCAATGGCTGCAGTAACGGAGCGATCGCAAAGGCAGCATTGCCCGAACGCACGTTGGCGATCGCCCGTTCGATGGAAGTCGTCGGCTCTAGTTTTAAGTTCAGTTGAGGAAAGGTAGACTTGAGCTGTCGATCGAGCGTAACACCTTGGCGAATCAGATTTTTTTGTTGCAGCACGTAACTCCAAGTTCCATTCTGCGGGGCAGCATAGGTAAAGGTTCCAGGCGATATGCCCGCAACATCTTTGAAGCAGCACAGCAGCAACGTTTTGGCGGGGGATGATTTTGCATTGAAGTTAGAAATCAGAAGACCGACCAGCCAGCCCAACAAAACCAGCCCGAGGAGGCTGCCTGCCAAAACAAGCAACCGCAATCCGATCCTTTTTTTGGGCGCAGGTTCGGGGGGCAACTCGACCTGCATTGTGGGAACTTTCTGGGGCGGCGGGGGAAATCGATACAATTCCTGAAGCGCCACATCCGCACTCTCAAAGGGTTGCTCCACCCTCAGCAACCTTAAGATAAATTGTTTTAACCTCGGCTCCACGGGAGGCCAATGTTGGCTCTTGCTGGGATCGAGGGGTTGTGGGTTCTCTTTAGCGATATCTGCCGCTAGCAGGGAATGCGCGACTGAACCCAGCGCGACCAAATCATCGGCGACCGATCCCAGGCTGGATTGAACGACGGAGGGGAGAAATAAACCTTCCCACAAACTTAAGTCGCAGAGATAAATGTAGAAATCGCCATCCCGCGAGAGATCTGAAGGCTGGGCGATCGGGGAACTCTCGCGTTCCATTGTTTTGAAGGAAATCAACAAGCTATCCAGACTCAAATTTCCATGCACCAGTCCCGCCACCATCTGACCGGAGGAAAGACGAAAGTTCTGTTCGTGCAAAAACTTCAGCGATTGCAATACTTGCTGGAGCAACCGATAGACTAGATTTTCCGAGCAAACTCCGCCTAGCAAGTATTCTCTCAAGGTAGGACTGGCACTGGTTGGATCTAGAACGAGATAGCACCTTGCCTGAGCGATATCGGCGATCGCTTCCATCATTGTCAGCAAGCGAAAGTCCTGCAATCTACCATCGGCAAGATCGATCCCGGCAAGTTGCGCGAAGGATTGTTGTCGTTGTCGAGTCTCCTCTAAGCTGAAATGACGCTGGGGCAGCAAATACTCCTTAATCGCAACGGGTTGATTTAGACCCAGCAAAGTAGCGCGATACAACCTGCCCAGCCCTCGCTTCCCGATCCACTCGTTAATTCGATAAATTCCATCTCTTCCCCGAATTTCTGCATTATCTGCCAAAGGGCTGGGAAAGAAACAAATGGAACAATTCAGAACGGGACCGTCAGACGTTGAAGATCGCGGGAGGGTACATCCTAAAGGATTTCCTTCCTGACAGTTGTAGTGTCTGTAGGGAGAGTCGACGATCTTAAGATTACCGTAACCTTCAACATCCATGTTTTCGTGCAAACCATCAGAGGCTGGGTAAGGTTTCCCCTATTATCTGCGATCGCAGATTAGCAATCACAATTGTAGAATTCAACGAGATCCGTTTCGAACAATTTTTATTTCAATGGCTTGAGTTTGCAACAGGCCATCTTCTATAGTTTTGAACTAAAGTGCTAAGACTCAACGCTCGCGCACGAGGGGTTAGTATGATACACCGCAATGCTTCGGGAGACATCATCGGATCCGCGAAGCCAAAATCTCCAGTTGTCGATCCGACCTGTTGGTTTACCCCTCAGTCGATTGACACTTCTCAGCCAAATTTAGGGAAATCTGGCTCTTATACCTTTACACTATTACCGAGTTTCCCAAAGACGTTATTTGAATTTAGAAAATACGACGGTGCCAAAGCACTCACAGCCCTGTTATTAGCATTCGCTGCGATTTATTTTCTGCTGGGGTTTCTAGGGTTTCTAGTCGATCGCACACCCTGGATTAGGGACCTGTTGCATCAATCGCTGCCTCCCGATATCCCCCCAAAGCCGCGTGGTGGCAGTTTTGGAACGCGCTCGGCACAACTGTCACCCACGTCGCCTCTTATGTCGATATCGTCTTTCGCTTGTTTGTCTTTATCTGCGCGTACTGCTTAGCCTGGGCCACCTTCGACCCGCGAAACATTGAAGGGTATGTGATGGGATTTTTTAATACCTGTTTGGGCATCGCGTACATGCTAGCGCCGATCGATGCGATTCCAGATTTCATCCCGGTTATTGGCAGTTTAGACGACACTTTCGCGGGCCTGGGCGTTTGCTTGCTCGGGTTATCTTCCCTGTATCGCAATAAGTTAAGAGAGGTAAAAACCAAAACGATTCTGGAACTCATCGACGATGGCAACAGCCAGAAGGCATTGCAAATGCTCCTCGAAGACAAGGGAATTACGATCGCAGATCGATCTGCCGATACTCGCAAATAACGCTGTCAAGCTCGGTCTGAGCTTGGGATAACGTTAAAACTTGCTTAGTTTTTGGGCGTTTGGCGTTCCATTGCCGTCTTCAAAGCTTCTTGGGCGAGGCCGAGATTTGGATCTAATTTCAGCGCGGCTTGAAGGGTTGAAACTGCTTCGGGATAGCGTTCTAGGAAAAAAAGCGCAATGCCGAATCCGGTCAGGACATTGGCGCTATTGGGTTGGATCTTGGCTGCTCGCTCGTAGGCAACCAGTGCGTTCTCGTACCTTCGCATTTTGACTAAAATAACGCCCTTGTTATACCAACCCAAAAAAGATTGCGGGTTGTATTGAAGCCCATTGTCAACTGAAGATAGGGCAGCACTCAATTGACCTAAATCCAGCAAAACAACGGCACGGTTTACCCAGGCATCAGAATCGGTCGGATTCAGCCGCAATGCTTCGTCGTAGGCTTTTAAGGCTTCCTGCTGTTGCCCCATGGCCCTCAAGATAATGCCCTGATTCAGCCACGCTTTGGCGTAGTTAGGATTGAGTTGAATCGCCCGTTGCGTCGAATCCAGCGCTGCTTCGTACTTCTGCAAATACCACAGAATTGCACCGCGATCGCTCCAAGCTTCGGGATAGGTGGGGGTCATGCCAACCGCCCGATTGACCGACGCCAGTGCTTCTTCATATTTTTGGAGTCCGGTTAGCGCTTTGGCCCGCTGATTCCAAGCTTGAGCCGGAAATTTCTCGTTCCAATTTCCGTCCCCCTGAATCGCGCCATCGCAGGCCTCTAAGGCTTCTTTGTATTGTTCGAGTTGGTTCAGCATCGCACACCGACCGGCTAGGGCCAAAGAAAATTTTTGATTAATTGCAATGGCGCGGTTGTAGGACGTTAGCGATTCGTTAAATCGGGCCAAATTCTCGAACACGAGACCCTCTGCAGCCCAGGTCATCGGATCGTTGGGGTCGATATCGATCGCCCGATCGTAATCGGCGATCGCCTTTTCCCATGCGTCGAGCTGACGGTGAGCCTGCCCGCGATTGGTCCAGGCAAACGCTGCCGATTTATCTCCCCATTTTCCGTTCCCGGCCAAGGCGCGATCGCAGGAATCGATGGCCGCTTCATTCTGCTTCAGTCGCACGAAGGCTTCGCAGCGGTAGGCCAAGGTGAGGGAATCTTGGGGTTCTAACAACAGCGTCCGGTCGTAGGCAATAATGGCCTGCTCGTACTGGGTTTGGCGGCTCAGTAAAATTCCGCGCTGCCGCCAGGCGATCGCGGGCGAAAATCGTCCCCAATTCCCATCGACCTTCAGGGCAAGGGTGCAGGTATCCAATGCCTCTTCGTAGCGCGCTAAGGATTGAAAGGCCATGCATTTGTAGGTGATGGCAAGGGAAGTTTTGGCATCGAGTTGGAGGGATTTATCCGCCGCCGCGATCGCCTCTGGAAATTTCTTGAGTTTTAGGAGCGCGCCGCTGTAATCGGCCCAAATTCCGGCATTTTTTCGTTTGAGGGAGATCGCGCCTTCGCAGGATTTGACAGCTTCTTCGTAGGTACCTGCATCGGTTTGTAAATTGCAGAGATCCGACCAGTATTGAAAGTCTTTCAACCGCTCTTGAAAACTTTTCTGAGCGAGAAGAACGGGCGCGCTGCTAACCCATAAAATTAAAGCGAGGGTTTGAATGCCGAACCAGTTCGAGTTTGGCTGCATGGATTCCACCGCAGGAATGGGAATATTCTATTATCTATCCACTTATCTATCCACAATCGCATTCTCTCAGGAGTTCGATCGATGCGGTACTCAGCCATCGCGATTGTATGCGCTCTAACATACGCTCTAACGCTCCCCCTGAGCGCCCGAGCGGCCAACCGAATTCAGCTCGAGCGGCTTAAAGAAACGCATCAATGCGTCGGCTGCAATCTCCGCAATGCCAATTTAAAGGGATTCTATTTGCGCCAAGCCAACTTGATGGGTGCGAATCTGACGGGCGCAAATCTGAATGGAGCCGATTTGAGGGGTGCATTTCTCAAAAACACGAATTTAAGCGGGTCGGATTTGCGCAATGCCAATTTAGAAGATGCCAATCTAGAAGATGCGAAATTAGAAGGGGCTTTTCTGAAAAATGCCCGACTGAGCGATCGCACGACGCTTGCCGCTAAATGGCGGCTGGTTTGGCTGTTGGTCAATCGGGGTGTGGGTGGCCCGGAGCAATTTGCGTCGGGACTTGCAGCGATCGAGTTGAGCCAGGCCGATCTCAAACAGATCGACCTGCAAAAAACGCACGTCACCGAGTTGGCTAACGCTGACAGGCTTGAGAACAGGTCTACCTTCGAGCGATCCAGTCCGTTTTTGCGCCAGCCCGGCACTATCGACTTCGGCAACGCCGAACTCATCCCGTTGGTGTCCGCTCAGACCCAAGCCAGTCGCAATCTGATGGGTGCGAACCTGACAGGCGCAAATTTAAGCGGTGCCGATCTGAGATACATCAACTTAACCGATGCTAATTTGCTCGGAGCCATCCTGGAAGACGCCGTATTTAGCAATGCGAACTTCGCGCGAGCCAACTTGCAAAAGTCTAGTTTCTTCATTAGCGATCTGAGAAACGCGAACTTTAACGGCTCAGATCTGACCCGGACGAGTTTGAGAGCGACCGATCTGCGCAACGCCCATTTGCAGCAAACCGCCTTAAATCGTGTCGACCTGAGCAGCGCTTATCTGGCAGAGACCGATCTGAGCGACGCCGATTTAAAGCGCGCAAATCTCAGCCGTGCAAATCTCAAAAAAGCGAATCTCAGCCGTGCAAATCTCCGCGGCGCAAATCTGGCTTTGGCAGACCTGCGCGAAGCCAATCTTCGCGAAGCCGCTTTAGTCAGAAGCAACCTCAGAGGGGCTGACCTCAGCGGCAGCGAATTGACCGATTCGAAAATTCGCAGCAGCAAACTCGCTGGCGCAACCCTCAGAGACATGAAATTAAGCGGTGCCGATCTGCGCGCGATAAACCTTCAAAAAGTAGACTTGCGCGGGAACGATTTGAGCAATAGCAATCTCAGCGATAGCAATCTCAGTGGCGCGAACCTCAGCGGAGCAAACCTCTCAGGTGCAAACCTGACGGGCGTCAACTTCAGGCAGGCAGATTTGAGCAATGCCAACCTAACGGGCGCTATGTTGCTCAAAAGCAATTTATTTCTCGCAAATTTGACAAACGCAAATTTGACGAACGCAGACCTATCAGGTGCCAACTTAAAACAGGCTAATTTACAATCGGCCACGGTCAGCAATATCAAGTTCAGCAACACCGCCCTGTGCGGCGCCACTTTACCGGACGGACAGGAGGTTAAATGCTGAGGTCCAGCAGTCAAGGGCGCTACGGTTGTTTGGGCTTGGGCAATGGGGAAGGCTTGGGCGAAGCAGGCTTAGCCTGCCACTCAGCCAGGGGGCGATCGATCGCGTCTAAAAAGCCCGTAGGAATCAAGACAACATCGGCCTTCTTGGCAGCAACACCTGGATCGACTTGGGCGTACACCGCGCTCTGGTTAAAGGTTTGCTTTCCCAAAACGAGTCGATGGGTTGTCTGGTTTTGGAGCTGGAGGGAAACGGTGGCAGCAGGTCGATCGAGGCCAAATTCCTCGAGCTGGGCTGGCTCGGCCTGAAGCGTCCGCTCGCTGGTGCCCGTAGCTAAAAGATTCAACAAAAAGGTAACGGTCCCTTCGTCAGCGGGGCCAGCTTTGGGTGCGGTCAACTTCCAGGCTTTGCCCGTTTTTTCTAGCTTCAAGGTTTGGTTCTTAGACTGAATGGTGAGCTGGGTAATATCGGTTTCTTTGAGCGCAAACAGGGACTTTCCTGCTTTTTGGGCGTCGGTGGTTTGGGATTGCTCGGAACGGGAGCGATCCCAAACGTAGATCCCCCCCGCCAGCAGGAGCGCGATCGCCAAAAGAGCAATGGTACTCGACTTGATTTTCATCGGCGTCTCCACCACAGATAAGCGCCCGTCCCAAAGCCAGCCAAGGGCAAAAAGCCCAAACCGGCCACGATCAACAATCGCCAGTTGGTCGGGTTCAGCTCGATGCGGCGATCCTTCGTTTCTTTAGGGCGAATCGACAGGCTCGGATCTTCCGGGCCGCTCCCCAGCCAAGTCACCGCGTTGAGAAACAGGTCGCTGTTGATCACTTGGGGGTTGCCGACGGTCGCGAAGTCAGAATCGCCGATGACGACCATCTTGGCCTGCACCTTAGAAGCAGGAGACGGCTTTGCCGCAGCCTCTGGCTTGGTCTTATCCGCAACGGGGGTGGGCGTAGATTCAAAGGTGCGGGTGAGGGCAACCCCTATGGTGAGGGGACCTTGGCGATCGCGAGCCGCGTCGAACTGAAGCTTCTCTTGCTTAGAGTCCGCTTCTGCCCAACTTTGAGGGCTGGTCTTGAGCAAATCGGTCACTTGCACGTCAGCAGAAGGCGGCGTTACCGTCACCGCTTGCGCGAGGGGAAAAAAGGATGGACCTTCACCAAAATCTTTCGCGATCGGGTGGTTGCCATACTGCACGACTAGGGGAATGGCAGGACCCAGCCCTAAGAGCTGACCCGATCCAGACGCATCGACAATCACGCGATTGTCTAAGGTAACGCCCCAATCCTCGAGCAGCGGCTCGAGGCCCGTTTTGACGCCAGGGTCTAGCATGAGCATCAAGGATTTGCCGTCTTTGAGATAGTTTTGGAGCAGCTTGACTTCTCCATCCAGATAGGCTCGCTTTGGCCCTGCGACGATCAGCACGTTAGCATCTGCCGGAATCTGCTTTTGCGCGAGAAGGTTGAGGACGTTGACGTTAAAGTCTCGCTTTTTGAGTTCCGTGACGGCAGCGTCTAGGTTGCCCTGACCGCCGTTGATGGGGGCTTCGTCGTGGCCTTGCAGGATGTAAGCGTTCAATTTGCGATCGCGCAGCAGAGAAGCAACTGCCGGGGTCAGGTTCGTTTCGTTGAGTTCTCCTTCGAGGGTTCGAGTGCGATCGCCCGTTTCCAGCACCACTTCTCCCGGCGTCCGAATCTTGTACTTTTCGGCCAATCCGGGTTGAGCTTGAGGGTCGATAAATTCGAAGCTGAGGCGGTCTGGATTTTGACGGCGGTACTGCTCTAGCAGCGACTGCTGCACGGGGGTAGGCTGGTTGCTAAAAACGCGGACTTTTACGGGCTGCTTGAGGGATCGAATCAACTGCTTGGTTTGGGGAGCCAAAGAAAACTGCTGGTTCTCCGTGAAATCGATTTGACTCGGCACCCGCACCGCCAAAAAGTTGATGCTGCCTAAGATAGCAAACACTGCCACCGTCGTCAGGAGGGCATTGGTGCCCGCCTGTACGGAGCGCTGCCGCCACCAAGGCGCGCTGGCATCGCTGGCATTGAGCCAGCGCAGGATCAGCCACAGGGCGATCGCCACCAGTCCCGCCGCAACTAACCCAATCCCCACGGGAGACCACGCCCCAGAGACTAAACTGGCGCTACCCCCGGCGATCGCCAAGCCAAGGCCCACCCAAAACAGCGGATCGATTAGCTTTGGGCTTAGATTTAGCTTTGGTATCAAACTTTTTGCCACAGAATTTTCCTACCTTTATATCGGCAAGCCGCTCGTTCCAAGGGGTTTGCGGCTTTAGAATCGAGTTCGCACCTCAATTTAAATCGCTGCCTGCTAGGACTGCTGAAAGCGAATCAGATCGATGGACTGGGCGGTCAAGAATAGCCCGAGCCCTACGTAGCTCAAAAACAAAACGACGCTAGAACTGTCTAACACCCCTTGCGTGAGGCTGGTATAGTGCTTGAGCAGCGAGAGATGCTTTAATACTTCTCCACCCGTGCCGCTGACGGTTTGGCCCAAAAAATCCAGAATCCACAGCACCAGCACTAACACGAACGTCAAAAACGCCGCCAAAATTGCGCTGTCATTGAGGGACGAAATAAACATTCCCAAGGACAGCACCGCCGCCGCTAGCAGCAGAATGCCGAGATGGCCCACAAAGAAGATTGGGAGCGGAAATGCAGGTTTGGAAGCGCTCAACAAAAACAGCTCCAAGATCGCAATGGGAACGATCAGCGTTACGACAAAGGCCAGCACCGCCATCAGCTTACCCAAGGCGACCGCCCAGTTGGTAATTGGCGAGGTGGCCAATAGCTCTAGCGTATGCCGCTTGCGCTCCTCGGTATAGAGATTCATGGACAGCACGGGCAAGATAAACAGCAGAATCGAACCCATCACCGACAAAAAGTTTTGCAAGATTAAGGTGGGCACGTCCAACGGCGCACCGCCCCCCTGGCCCATTTGTCGCCCCACGTCATTTTGAGCGGCATACTGAATCACTTGTTGAGAGACCAACACTAAAAACAGAGCGGTCAAAATCCAGAAAAATCCAGCAATGATGTAGGACAGCGGCGACCTAAAGTAGCCCTGAAGCTCCTTGCGGAAGATGGCGTCAATGTTGGCCAGTACCGTAATCATGCTGTTTCCTCTGACTGTTCTGAAGCGGGTTCGAGTTGCGTTGGCTCGGCGGGCGTTGCAGCAGGCGCAATTTCACTCGCCGAATCCACTGCTTTTTCTTCGGTGGTGAGCTGCAAAAATACATCCTCTAGGCTAGCGCCGACTCGCCGCATTTCGTAAAGGCCGATCTGCTCTGAGACTAAAACTTCGGCCAACTGTTTCCCAAAGTCTGCGTTGGTTTCAGTACTCACGCGCAGCCGATGGCGCTGGGCTGGCAGCCCGTCTGCCGCCAGCCAGTCTAGGTCGCTCAGGTCTGCCACCCGCTGCAACCGCTCTGCAATTTGACCGCGATCGCCCTCTACTTCCAGCTCGTAGCGCATTCCTCCAGAGAGCTGAAGCATGAGATCCTCCGGCGTACCGGAACTCACCACGCAACCCCGATTGATGATGGCCACGCGATCGCAGGTCATGCTCACTTCCGGCAGGATGTGGGTGGACAAGATCGCGGTCGTCTGTCCTCCCAGATTTTTAATCAGGTTGCGCACCTCAATAATTTGGCGCGGATCGAGACCCACAGTTGGCTCGTCCAAAATAATCGCGGGCGGATCGTGGACGATCGCCTGGGCAATGCCCACCCGTTGCCGGAAACCCTTGGAGAGCTTTCGGATATGGACCTTGCGCTTTTCTTGGAGGTTGCAGCGCTTGATGGCGGAGGCGATTTTAATCGCGCGATCGCCCGCCGCAACGCCCTTAATTCGAGCCACAAAGTTGAGATAGTCTTCGACAGTCATTTCCGTGTAGAGGGGCGGCGTTTCGGGCAAGTACCCGATTCGCTGCCGCACCGCCATCGGGCTTTCGTGGACTTCATAGCCCGCAACTCTGGCGGTTCCGTCGCTGGCGGGGAGGTACCCGGATAAAATCCGCATCGTCGTGGTTTTACCCGCGCCGTTTGGCCCCAGTAGTCCTAAAATCTCTCCGGGTTCGGCCCGAAACGTGACGTCATTAATGGCAGTCGTTGAGCCATATATTTTGCTCAAGTGCTCAACTTCGATCATGTTTTAACCCCAACTGCTGTGGCTACGTCCTTTCTACCACCATTGTGTCCTTTCGAATACATTTTGTTCCTCCTGGCGCGCTTTGCTACTAATCTGCGGTTTGGCCTAAGGCTGCACTCCGCCCCATAGCACAGTCTAAAATAGGTCGAGTTGAACGGGGGGCGGTGGAGCGATTTCCCATTCTAGTGGCGGAATCGGAACGGATCGTTCTTCTAACAACTGTTGAAAATAACGCGCGTTCTGGGGAGAATGTTCCTCAACGGGGCAGTGAACGAAGAGATAAATGGATTTCCCCTGCTGCAACCAGTTTTGAAGATCGGAAGCCCAACCCATCATAAATTCGCGGTTCAGGAATCGATCGGGATGGCTGATGTAGCGAATAAAGGCAAAAGGGGCCGTGACCGCAGGCTGGAGGGGCAGCCTTGGTTTCCGCCGTGCGGCGGTCTGCTCTGGGTTGTCATCGCACTCGTAGACGGGGCGACTGTCCAGCAAGACGCGGCCTATCGATAGGGATTGAAGGAGTGAATTAAGGGAAGTAGTTGGGGCAGCATTAAACCATTGAGGATGGCGAACCTCTAGGGCCAAAGGCACCCCGCAGGCGTGCAACCCCTTGAGAAAGGCTTCTAAATCTGAAAACGACTGAGGGCCATAGTTGGGCGGAAGCTGCACGAACAGCGGGCCGAGGCGATCGCCCAAACCCTGCATCAGGGCAATAAACCTCAGGGCATCATCGATTTTGGGCTGAAGCGCGCCTTCATGGGTAATGCTGCGGGGAAACTTGGGGCAAAACTCAAATCCAGAGGGCGTCTCTCGCACCCATCTGGCGATCGTCTCAGCAGCAGGGACGGAATAGAACGTGGCATTGCATTCAACGGTCGCAAACCGTTGGCTGTAGAGCTGCAAAAATTTTGAAGCCGAAGTTCCAGGCGGAAACACATCTCCGATCCAGCCTTTATAGGCCCAGATGGCACAACCCAATTTAAAGCTCATCTTTCTCTAATCATGCATTGAGGTTGCTCGATCCTAGACGAATGCGGATGTCGATCGCGCCCCACAAAAGACGGAGAGTCGGC
The DNA here is from genome assembly GCF_044923475.1 of Altericista sp. CCNU0014. Classification (NCBI taxonomy): domain Bacteria; kingdom Bacillati; phylum Cyanobacteriota; class Cyanophyceae; order Synechococcales; genus Altericista; species Altericista sp. CCNU0014. Next base: position 5,512,745 of record NZ_CP137338.1, on the reverse strand, counting down.
ATTAGGGCGATCCGGGCTGTACGAAACCGACTCGCCTGTGCTTTGACCGCAGCCGACTTTGCTGGGTCAAAATTGCCCGCGCAATAAAATGCCCCGCAGCGACCTGCGGGGCATTCTGAGCTAACAAGTTAGCTACGTGAGGTTAGACCCTTAGAGAGCATTACCGCGAGGGAGTACTTCTTCAGGGAATACAAAATGTTCGTGGGGTTGGTCTTGAGGAGCCATCCAAGCTCTCAGACCTTCGTTGAGGAGAATGTTCTTGGTGTAGAACGTCTCAAATTCAGGGTCCTCCGCTGCCCGGATTTCCTGGCTGATGAAGTCATAGGAGCGCAGGTTCAGCGCAATCCCAATAATCCCAATCGATGCCATCCACAATCCCGTCACTGGCACGAACAGCATGAAGAAGTGCAGCCAGCGCTTGTTCGAAAACGCAATCCCGAAAATCTGAGACCAAAACCGATTGGCCGTCACCATCGAGTACGTCTCTTCCGACTGCGTCGGGGTGAACGCCGCAAAGGTGTTGGAATCTTCCCCATCTTCAAACAGCGTGTTCTCCACCGTCGCGCCGTGAATCGCGCACAGCAGCGCTCCACCGAGCACCCCTGCCACGCCCATCATGTGGAACGGATTGAGGGTGAAGTTATGGAACCCTTGAATAAACAAAATGAATCGGAAAATACCGGCCACCCCAAAGCTGGGGGCAAAGAACCAGCTCGATTGACCGAGCGGGTACATCAAAAACACCGAGACGAACACGGCAATCGGTGCAGAAAAGGCAATCGCGTTGTAAGGACGAATCCCCACCAAGCGCGCGATCTCAAACTGGCGCAGCATGAAGCCGATCAGGGCAAAGGCGCCGTGAAAGGCGACAAACGGCCACAACCCACCGAGCTGGAACCAGCGGGTCAGGTTACCTTGAGCTTCAGGACCCCACAGCAGCAGGAGGGAGTGACCCATGGTGTCTGCGGGAGTAGAAACGGCAACAGTAATGAAGTTGGCTCCTTCGAGGTAGGAGCTGGCCAATCCGTGGGTGTACCACGAGGTGACGAAGGTGGTGCCGGTGAGCCAGCCGCCCAAGGCCATGAAGGCGCAGGGGAACAGCAGTAGCCCGGACCAGCCCACGAAGACGAAGCGATCGCGCTTGAGCCAGTCGTCGATGACGTCGAAGACGCCTCTCTCTGGCACGCGCCCCATTGCTATGGTCATGGATGGACTCTCCAATAAAAAGACTTTACAAAATAAATGGTTTAAGAGCGGAAATTCGACTAGAACTCAAACGCCCCGGTCGAACCGCAGAAAAATCGCAATCAAAACAAATGTTTACGATTCTTTATGATTTGCTTCATAAATTATAGAAACAATCTCTGAGTTTTTCACCTGAGTATAAATGCTTACTCAGAGAGCCTTTCAACCCTTTTGAGTCACAAATTTTGGCCAGAAGACCGCTATGGCAGCGTTAGAGAGGCGTCAAGCGCTGAGGCCGAGCGATGGTTCTGAGCAAACCTTTACATTTAATTTACATTTGAGGCATTTGTGGGATCGTGCGTCAAAAGATTTGTGCCCAGACCAGTTTTAGCAAATGCCATCCTTCTGGGGAAACTGCTGGTAAAAGCTTTGAGATTTCAGTTATTGAAATCAGTCGTTGCGATTGCGATCAGACTAAAATGAAAGCGTCAGGCAAAATAAGTTTTGCTAGTCAACTTTAGGACTTATTCTATGAATGTTAGTAAAGTTGGACGACGAGGGCAAATTGCGATCCCTCGCCTCATTCGTCAGGAGTTGAACCTACAAGAAGGAGATCGCCTTGCTTTTGTGCGCCGGGGCGACGAAGTAGTTCTGCAACCCCTGAGAAAAAACCTGTCGGATTTTCGGGGCAGCGTTCCGGTGTCTGAACCCCAAGACTTTGACGCCATTCGCCAGGAGGTTCTAGACCGTCGGGCCTACCGGAGCGCACCGGATGGCGATTGAGCGTGCCTTTATCGATACCAACCTCTTCCTGCGGTATCTGACTAACGATATTCCTGAAAAAGCGGATCGGGTTGAAGATCTGCTGCAACGCGCCGCTCTCGGAGAAGTCGTTTTGGTCACGACCTCCCTTGTGATTGCAGAAATTGTCTGGACGCTGACTTCGTTTTATGGGCTGTCCCGCGAGCAAATCCGCGATCGCGTGTTGGCGATTCTGAATACGCCGGGGCTAGAGATTGCCGAAGCCGACTTGTTAATCGATGCGGCAACGAACTATGCGGCGAAGAATGTAGATTTTATCGATGCCTATAATCTGGCCTGGATGGTTCAGCAACAGCTCAGCACAGCCTATACCTTCGATCGCAGACACTTCTCTCGATTTGAGAACATCGTGGTGAAAACGCCAGGAGAAGAAGCCTAAACGAATATATCGTCCTACTGAACGAGCGATTATTTCAGAAACGGACAGACCCAAGATCCCTCTGTTCTTGGGTCTGAGGACTAGGTTATAGACTCAGCTATCGCTGCTGGGTAGTTGATGGGGTGGGGTTGATCTGGATATTCAACTTACCACCCTGCCACTATCCTCTGGCTGCATATCCGTCACTGATGGGGATGAGAAGCGCTGTCACTGTGCCCCAGATATATTGTTAGAGTTCATGCTGAAATTCTTATGAAGCTTTTAGTTTTAGATCTAGATGAGACTCTTATTTATGGAACGCAAGACTCGTTAGACCGCAATCCTGATTTTGAAGTTGGCCCCTACTCCGTGTATAAACGGCCTGAGCTTGAAAATTTTCTGTCAAAGGTCAAGACGCGTTTTCATCTGGCAGTTTGGACTTCATCCACAAGGCTCTACGCTGAGTCATAGCCAAACATTACGGCAATTTAGTACGAGTAAAGCCATTCTTTGGGGACATTTCAGACACAGAACTATCCCAACTGGGCAATTACCTCTTGACACTTGCGGATGAACCCAATGTTAGAGCGGTCGAGAAACGATTCTGGAGGAAACGGCTATCAAGTGAGACCTAACAATTCGTTCAGGCTGACCCCGGAGCGGTCAAATGTGGCCCAACTAGAGGCCAAAATCACGGCCTTGGCGGGGCAACTTAACCTCGGAATCGAATCTTCAGAGCGAGGGAATTGTATGACAGTGAAACCGCGATTCAGGAATTGCGGGAAAAAATCAGCAGCGAATGAGTCAGTCAGGATTGAAGTTCTTTTGACAGCCCCAGCATTAAGCATAAGTCGGACGCTAGACCTGCCAACCCATATCCGCAAGGGTCTGTCGGAGTCGCTGGGCTTCGGCGGGGTTATCGATCGAGTGCAGAGCGATCGCCTGCTGAAACGCGGCCAGACTTTCGAGTACTTGCCCCTGCTTGAAGTAAACGACGCCCAGATTTTGATGGGCCTCAGCAGAATTGGGCTGGAGGGCGATCGCCTTTTGATAGGCCGCGATCGCCGCGCTGAAGTTGCCTTGAGCTTTGTAAATCAAGCCGAGATTGTAGTGGGCGATCGCGCATTCGGGCTGAATCTTTAACGCACGGGTCAGCAGCGCTTCGGCCTCAGTCCAAGCGTGGCGATCGCTGTAAAGGGCAGCCAGGTTAATATAAGCGGCCAGTTTCAGGACATCGGGGAATTTTGCAGCCAATGCCTGCTCGTAATGCTGTTGGGCAAGGTCGAGCTGATGGTTTGCGGCGCAGGCAAGCCCCAAGTGGTAATGCAACTCGTAGGCAATGGCAGGGGCCTCGGGCTGAAGGGCTAAACCTTGCTGAAGGAGCGCCAACCCTTCGGGATTGCGTCCTTGAGAAACGTAAAGCGCGCCCAGTTTGCTACAGATGTAGGCATCTTGAGGGTGGGCTTGCAGGTAGCGGCTCATGATGCGCTCGGCGCGCTCTGACTTGCGGTGCTGGGCGATCGCTTCAGGACTGTAGCCATCGTGGGCGATCGCCGGCGTGGGCAGAGAAACAACCGTCCAATGGGACTCGCGGGCCATGAGCGCGGCGACGCTTTCGTCGATGGTTTCGTGGTAGGGCCGCTGAAACTGAAGCTGGGGGTGGCGGCGAAACAGGCGGCAAATTAAAGAATAAGGATTTTGCTGCGCGCCGATCTCTTGGCGCAGCAGCGTCACGGCAAGGCAATCGGGAGAGCAAATCGCCCGCTGAAGTTCTAAGAAACAACCTGGAATGAAGGTTTCATCGGCATCGAGCACCAGAATCCAGTCTCCTTTGGCGCGCCGCAGCGATTCGTTGCGGGCCTCTGCAAAATCGTCATTCCAGGCATGTTGGTAGACCGTTGCGCCAAACTGCCGCGCGATCTCCACCGTGCGGTCCGTCGACCCCGTATCGACCACGATCGTCTCGTCCACAATGTTTTGGACGCTTTGCAAGCAACGCGGCAGCAAGGTTTCTTCGTCTTTGACGATCGCGCAAAGGCTGATTTTTTGGGAAAAAACGGGACCGTACATTTCCGAGGTAGGTTGAGCGACCATTGCGAAAGAAGGTGAAGTTGTCTTTTACTTTAGCCCGAAGCCCTCAGCACTCTGGTCAAATCCTCGAAAAAACTTGACAGCATGCGGGAAACTGTTGCTACAATTATCAAGCGAATGCATTGGGGCGTCGCCAAGTGGTAAGGCAGCTGGTTTTGGTCCAGCCATTCAGAGGTTCGAATCCTTTCGCCCCAGTTTTAACGTAAATGAGCGATAAAAAAATTGAAGCCAGATGCATTAGCCTTAGATTTCGATGGCGTAATTTGCAACGGGCTGCGAGAGTATTTTCAGACCTCGCTCAGAGCTTACCGTCAAATATGGCCCCACACCGCTGAAGATTGTCCGCCAACCTGGGAAGCAACCTTTGGAAGGCTGCGGCCTGTCGTGGAAACCGGGTGGGAAATGCCTTTGGTCCTGAGGGCGCTAGACCGAGGTTGGGCCGAAGCAGACATTCTGCTCGATTGGCCCGCAATTCGATCGCAGTTATTGCTTCAAGAAGACCTAGATTGGCGCGAAATCGGGTACCAGGTCGATAGCCTGCGCGATCGCTGGATCGAGTCAGACCTAGAAAGCTGGTTGGCGCTCCACTGCTTTTATCCTGGCGTCGTGGCTCAGCTCGATCGTTGGATTTCCGCAAAGCTGCCCATCTTTATCATCACAACCAAGGAAAGTCGATTTGTAAAGGCGCTGCTGTTCCAGGCGGGCATCGCGTTACCGTCCGACGCCCTGTACGGAAAAGATTGCAAACAATCCAAAGCCGAAACGCTCCGACAGCTGAAAGCTCGAGGCTTTGGCAACCTTTGGTTTGTTGAAGATCGGCTGGCCACCCTGACCGCCATCCAAACCCAACCCGACCTCGCATCCGTCACGCTATTTCTAGCGGACTGGGGCTACAACACGAAGGCCGAGCGGCAAAGGGCAACCTCTACTGAGGCCCTGCACCCGATCGCCCTCTCCCAATTTGAATCTTCCTTCGAGCGCTGGCTGAATGCCTCGGAAAGTAGCTGAGGATTGCGAATTTAGAGCAAGTTGAGACGAGGACCTAACGCGGGAGGCTAATGAATACGCGATCCCAAGCGCAGGCCCGTGGCGTCCGCACGCGGGAGCTCTAGTTCGTTTTATTCGCCTGACCTAAGGTCAAAATCCTTTGCTTGAGTTCTTGCACGACCTGCTGCTGCTGAGAGGCGGTCTCGACCAGAGGAGAACTGAGGTTGCTCAGGGATTCGTTCCAGCGATGCAGGTGATCTTGGATAGGCTGAAGGGTCTGTTGCAAAGTATCGACGCAACCGTTGAGTTGCCCTAGCTCGGTGCGGCGCTGGTTGAGGACCTTGGATTGGTTTTCTAGGTCGGAACGCGTTTGAACCAAAATTTCGCTAGACTCAGCCGCTTGAGTCTGAGATTGTTGAACGGCATTTTGAAGAACGGTTAATTCCTCTTCCAACGCTTGAATTGCCGATTGCAGAGATGCCCGCTGCGCGCTGACCTTTGCTAGGAGAGGTTCGACCTGCGGCCCAAGGCCAGAATCGTCCTTAGAAATCACGCCTTTGCGCTGATTCAAAATATTTTGATGCAGCCTCAAAATTGAATTCCGGTCTCGAAGCGTCTGGCGTTGACCTTGAAGGGTTTCTTCTAAAAATTGATAGTTTTGCTGCTCCTCTTCTAAGTCAACAGCTATATTCATGCGATCGTATTCGCTCGCGAGAGCCATCTTAGCCTTCAAATCTTCAACGGTTTGGTTCTGAAGCGCCAGTTCCTCCTCTTGGTCCGAGACAAAGCGAGAGAGCTTTCCTAATTCTTGCCGGAGTTTCTCGACCGTCGCTTCCAAAGCTTCGAGCGGTTGATTGCGGAGGGCATCAACATCGACGTTTGAGTCGCCTGAAACGCCATCCTTGAGATATTGCAAGCTTTTTTCAAGGTCGGTTTGAACCTGGAGCTGTTGGCTCAACAAACGATGGTGCGCCTGCTTTATATCTAAGGTTTCTTGCCCAATTCGAGCCTGAATCTGGAGATGATGCAGCATGTCTCGATCTTCATGCCATTTTTTCCAAGCCTGCTCCAGCGCGTGGGTTTGCTGGTCCAGATCCGGCTGAGCGCGCTCCAGCTCTTGACGGCCTTGGTCCATTCGATCCCAGAATTGCTGGAGGATCTCCTGGTGGGCGCCGCTGACCCCTTGGAGCGCCTGAAGAGGCTGATTCAAGGTTTCTCCGCTCAAGAGGGAGACTTCGAGACGACCCATCAATTCTTCGAGGGCTTGAACCTGCTCGTCAGAGAGGGTAGTGGATTGTTGCTCTTGAGAGAGCTGCTGCTGAGCGTTCCTCAGCAACCCCCATGCTTCCTCTAGCTGCGCGCGATCGCGTTCGATGTCTCCCTTAAGCTCTAGAATTTGGCTGCGGGTCGCCTCAAATTCTTGACGCTGTTCTTCAATTTTGTGAGATTCCGACTCGAGCTGCTGCAGCTCTTCCGCCCGCGCCTCTATATCTACTTCGCGACGGGTTAGTTCTTGACTTTGATAAATGAGGGATTGCTTCCAGCCTTCGATCTCTTCTTCTTGAGTGCGGAACTTCTCGCGCATGCGCGAGAAATTTTTCAAAATTCCAACGAGATGGCGAGTGGCATCCTGAATTTTTTTGACTTGCTGGTTTGCATCTAGCTCGACCAATACAAGAACGCCAGAGTTGTATTCATTGGCAATCTCAGCAGGGATCGTTTCTTCCCCAGGCAGCATGGCCCAGTTTTGCTCAGACTGCTGGCGGGCAAGAAGTTTTAGCTCCGTCTTATTGCCCATGAATCCAGTCTTCTTGTGTACTTCCGCTAAATACAGCACACTTAATGTCCTCTTCTCTATATCTCTTAAAATGGGTTGCAAAGAGAGGTCAAAATTTAAGTCTTGCCTCAGAACTTAACTCGTAATTGAAGGATAAAAATAGATAGTGTAGCAGGCTTAGGATCGAATGAGGCCTCGCCTGGTAACGCAATATCTAGTTTTTAGCCTATCCATGCACGTAAGTGCGCCAAAGTCATCTTATCTTTCATCATTCTCTCTCTAACGTCGGTAGCAAATGTTTCCAGAAACCGTAGCGCCAGCACCCCCGCTGAGGAGACGCGAGGCAAAGACAGCGCAGCCAATGCGTGCCTGCCGAACTGAAGGCATGGAATAGTCTGCTTTAGGTTCGGCTGTCGGTCCGGCATTTTTCTCGATCTCCCGCAACCGCCCGGTCCAAAGTCTGGCAAGGTTTGGACCGATATGTAAGTCAACTCCATCCGCTATCTCGCGAACTGAAAAATCGACCTTCCCCCAGGGACTCATGACATTAGAGTACCCACATTCTACCCTCAGGCATCTTTTTTACCGTTTTGCCACCTGGATTTTACGAAATATTTTTTGAAGGCGCATAGGAGCCAGAAACTTAGAGCATCATACTGCTAATAGCGTCTTGGGTGACGGCGGCGATCGCCCGGTCGGTGGCTTTGGGCAAATGATAGTATCGCCCCCCAGCCTGGGCGGACAGCTCCTTGGCAAACCCGGTCGAGATGAATTTATTTTCCGTATCGATCGTCAATAGCTTGAGGTTCAGCCCCCGAATCCGAGCGGCAATCTCGAGGAGCTCTTTCTTGATATCTGGCTTTTCTCCTTCTGGTTGGGGTTCGCCCAGAGATTTGGAGAGCGGGACATTGCCGCGCCCGTCGGTGATGGCCACGATCATAACCTGACCGATTTCTCCCATGGACAGGGCGTTAAGTCCGACCCGGACAGCTTGGGTTAAGCCGTGGGCCAGCGGGGAACCGCCGCCGCAGGGGAGCGTATCCAGCCGCCGTCGGGCCGCTTCGATGGAACGGGTGGGCGGCAGCAACACCTCAGCGCGATCGCCCCGGAAGGGAATGAGGGCCACCTGATCGCGGTTTTGATAAGCCTGAGTGAGCAGGTGCAGCACGGCTCCCTTGGCCGACTGCATCCGATTGAGGGCCATGGAGCCAGAAGCATCCACGACAAATATCACGAGGGCACCGGCTTTGCGGGCCAAACGCTTGGTGCGAATGTCGGATTGCTCCACGATGACGCGGCGACCGGGGTTGCGCGCGCGACGGGTCTTTTGGTAGGGGGCGGCGGCTCGGAGCGTCGCATCCACGGCAACGCGCATCGGTTTACCCTTAGGCAACATCGGTTTAATGTAGCGGCCCCGGTCTTGGGAAAAGACGACCGTGCGATTCCCCGATTTACCTTGCCGATTCGACATCTGCGCGAAGTAGAGCACCGACGGGTCTAGAATGACGCCTTCGGTGTCAAAGACAAATTCTTCTGGAATGCTGGGAGGTTCGTCGGTTTCGGGCGGTTCCTCCGGTTCCGGTTCGTCGGGCGGTTCCTCGGCTTCGGGTTCTTCGTTGGAGCTGTCGGGCGGTGGGGGCGGCGGGGGCGGAGCGCTCTGCTCTTCAGGGGGCGGTACGACGGTGGCCCGCGGCACGATCGCCAACTCTACAGCACGGCGGAGGTCGTCGGCGTTGACGGCGCTGCGGCCTTCTAGGGCGGCATGGGCTTTGGCAACGCGGACTGCAAACAGTTCGGCGCGGTGTCCTTGGACCATCCCTCGGAGGGCTTCATTCACCAGGTACTCGATCTGAGCGGGCTGGATTTGGACATCCTTGAGCCATTCCCGCGCCAGAACGATCTGGGTTTTGAGGTCGTCCAGTTCGGCGTCGTATTGTTCTAGAAAAGCTTGGGGGGAAGTGGCATAGGCGATCGCTTGTTCCACGGCCTGCACGCGTTCGTCAATACCCAGCACCCCATCGGCAGACAGCACGATGGCGATTCGATCCAATAGGTGATCTCGGAGCGGTCCCTCCTCGGGGTTGAAGGTGGCAATAAACAGCGGACGGCAGGGATGCTGAAAACTAAGACCTTCGCGCTCGATTTGGTTGCGCCCCCCGGTCAGGGCGGACAAGAGCAGGTTGGAAATCTGGTCGTCGAGCAGATTGATTTCATCGATATAGAGCACCCCCCGATGGGCTGCGGCCAAGAGACCGGGCTGAAAAACCGTCTCGCCGCGCTGCACCGACTGGCTCACGTCTACCGACCCGATCAACCGATCTTCCGTAATCCCGAGGGGAACCTGAACGAAGGGTGCGGGAATCACGGCAGTCTCGGGAACGATGTCCGTTGCGGTTCCCGAGCGACGATCGGATGCGAAGGTCGCTAACAGATGGTCGTCCCATTCCGAGGGATCGGCAGGGTCGCAGTTGCAGAAGGAGCCTTTCACGACCTCGATCGGCGGCAGCAGCGCGTGCAAAGCCCTCGCCATGACGGACTTGGCGGTACCCCTGCGTCCGGCGATCGCCACTCCGCCCAACCCAGGATCGATGGCCGCCAGCAGCAGTGCCAGCTTGATTGCATCCTGTCCCACGACCGCCGTCAGCGGAAATGCAGTGATGGTTGGAGATGCAGCGGAAGAGATCATAGATAACGCATCCTGTGGGTCGCCCAGTCTTTTAGGATATCAAGTTCTGAAGCACTCAGGAGGCTTCTGAAGGAGAATAGAGAAGTGCGCTCGGACTCCTTTAGCTATCCCTTTAAAGATAGCTAGACAAGTCTAACTAACGGGTCTACGATTTAGAACCGGCAACCGAGCCTTTGTGTCGCTTCCGCCCAACCCTTTATCATGAACTCTGAGTCATTTCTCAGCAGTAGCCGATTCGATTTACTCAAGTCCCTCATCCTGATCGTGGATGACGATCGACTCGTGCGAATGCAGCTCCGGGTCTGGCTTGAAGCAGACGGGTACAGGGTCGTTGAGGCATCGGATAGCGCCTCCTGCTTAGCGGCCTACGAGCAATACCATCCCGACCTCGTTCTTTTGGACCTTGTTTTGCCGGATCGCAACGGGCTAGACTGTTGCGCTCAGATTTACGGCATGTCGGGCGGAAGTTATACGCCCATCGTGGTCCTAACGGAGTGTGAAGACGAACAATCTATCGAGCGCGCGTTTGCTTTAGGCGTTGCAGACTACGTCACCAAGCCCATACCTTGGCTCATCTTTCGCCATCGGCTGCGGCGGTTTTTAGAAGAATCTCAGAAAAATCGTCGTTTAGAAACAGAGAACCAACAGTTAACGCGCCTTGCTACCTTAGACGGACTCACGCGGATTCCCAACCGCCGCCGCTTCGACGAACATTTGGACGCGATGTGGCGGCAGATGGTGCGGGAGGAGGATTGGATTGCGATCGCGATTGGAGATGTGGATTTCTTTAAAGCCTACAACGACACCTACGGCCATCTTGCGGGCGATCGCTGTCTCCAACAAATAGCCGAAACCCTCCGCCAGTGCTGCTACCGACCGCTGGATTTGGTCGCCCGCTACGGTGGCGAAGAATTCAGCATCGTTTTGCCTCAGACGAATCTAGCAGGCGCTTTAAGCTTGGCAGAACGGCTGAGAGTCGCGATCGATACCCTCAAGATCCCTCACAGCGGTTCTGAGGTGGATGGCATTGTCACGATGAGTTTTGGCGTGGCAGCGGCCCGACCCGATGTCAACATGTGGGCCGACCTGCTTTTAGAGGCAACGGATGCAGCGCTCTATAAAGCTAAGTCCCTCGGTCGCCATCAGGCCTATGGCGTGAAATTACAAGGCACGCCCCAAGGGTCCTAGAGCCGCAAAGCTCTAAAACAGCGCGATCGCCTCGTCTCGATGCTTTTCCAGGGCGCTTTGCGGCAGCGGGCCGAGCAGGTGAGACCATGGCAGCACCGCATTTAGAGACCAGTCTCGATGGACGTAAAACTCAAGGGGCGGGAGCTGGCCCCGCATTTCTTTGAACGCTCTGCGGTAGCTGCCCAAGGAATCGCCATACTGGCGCGCCCGCTCTAGCAGCGGAGACAGGCGGCGATCGCCCCTAGAAATTAACGCCTGAATCACCGACCAACTATAGCTTTCGGGCCGAAAGTCAATGCCCTGCTGGCGCAGATGCTTCTGGAGCTTCTGGAGTCGCTTTTCGGCCAAGAGCTGTACTCCAAACCACTGGAAGGGCGTATGGGCCTTAGGGACAAACGTACTGCATCCGTAGGTCAGCCGCAATCCCGGTACAGCCCGCTTGAGGTCGGTCAGCAAATCGACCGTCGCGTCTAAATCTGTTTCCGTTTCGCCGGGCACCCCCGCCATACCGTAAAGCTTCAGGCTGCTGAGTCCCCCTGCCTTGGCGGCGGCGGCAGCGGTAAAAATCGAGTCGTTTTCCAGTTTCTTGTTGACGATTTGCCGCAACCGTTGCGAACCGCTTTCGATGGCAATGGTAATAGACCGGGTATCGTGGGTGGACAGGATGCGGGCCAATCGCTGGGTGACGGTGTTGGTGCGCACGGAGGCAATGCTCAGGCGGACGTCGTCGCAGTCGGGCCGCGCGAAATAATCCAGCAGGTCGTCAAATTCAGGGTGTTGCGTCACCGAAGCTCCCAGCAGGCCGATCCGTCGGGTGACTTGCAAACCCCGCTCGATGGCCGGAATCAGCGTCCTTTCCACGCTGGGCGTTCGAAAGGGCAGAGTCGAGTAACTGGCCAGACAAAAGCGGCAGAGCTCCGGGCAGCTCCGGACCACTTCCACCATGTAGATATTTTCCCAAGCAGCCTTCTCCGTCACGACGGTAGAGGTCGAAAGGGTATTGCCTCGATAGGTTTGCTTTTGGACTCGAGCGGGAACGGTCGAATCTAAGGCAGTAATTTGGGCGATCGCCCCCTCCGGCCCTTCGTAACGCACGTCGTAAAGGCTGGGAACGTAGACTCCTGGCACCTGCGCGAGGTGCCGATACTGCACTGCGCGCGGCTGGTGGCGCACCTGCTGGTAGGCATCGATAAAGCAATGCAGTAGGAGTTCTCCGTCTCCTAGCAAAACCACATCAAAAAAATCGGCAAACGGTTCGGGATTTGCAGACAGCACGGGGCCGCCCCCAAACACGAGCGGATGAGCGTCGGTCCGTTGGCTGGCGCGTACGGGAATGTCTAGCCGTTCCAATAAGTCTAGGATATGGGCGTAGTCTAGCTCCCAAGACACAGAAAACCCAACCAATTCTGGGGCAGACGGCAGGGCCTCGCCAGCATCGGTAAACAGTCGGCTCACTGACAAATCCTGGCGGCCAGACAGCAATGCCCAAACCACTTGGTACCCTAAGCTGGTAATACCCACGCTGTAGCAATTGGGAAACGCAAAGATGAGCGGTACCGCATCGGTAGTAACAGGCGTTGGCTCGAACAAAAGGCTTTCAGCGTTAAAAACAGACACGCGGTTGGGTTCGCTCGGCGGATATAGATATATATCTTCACTGTATAGCAACCCTGAGGCAGACGGCAGGGAACAATAAGCGAGGGCTAGTTTATAGGTAAACTAAAGTTTGATGCGCGTTGCCCAAAATATATTAGGAAATCCGCCAAAAAATTCCTAGGTTGACGCAGGATATATACTGTGGTGGGGTTTAAGCATTGGTGGCAGGAATCGAGTTCTACCCTGCTTAGCGATCCATCTCGCTCATGCCTGGGGCGTTTGCGATAAAGACCGTCGAATCAAAAAGCCCAAGCAACAAGCTCATGCAACAAGCTGCGCCATTTATTCACTGTCCTAACTTAAGGTGTCGCACTGCAAATCCAGAGGGAGTAGGTGTCTGTCCGAATTGCGGCACCAGTATTCCCCAACGCTATCTTTGGGTCGCAGGGTCGCACCCCGAGACTTATAAGACTGGAGATTCTCTGCTCGATCGGTTTCTGTTCAAAAGCCCGCAGGTCGTCGTCGATACTCAGCCCGGACTGCCGCTGGCCAGCGCTTTCGACATTACCGATAGCGTCGTACCTTACCTCAAACTGTTTCCGTTTCGGTTACATCTGCCTCAGCTTTACAGCCTCCTCAAGCTGGAGACGCCTGCAGGCGAGCTGACTTCATTGGCACTGCTAGAAGGCGCACCGCTGACCGCCGCCGATTTACGCGATCCCGATCGCCCCGTTCCCAGCCCGATCGAGCGCGTTGCTGTAGCAGAGGTTTTCACAGAAGCTTGGCGCAGCGCGCCCGCGCTCCGGCAGGTGAACTGGCTGTGGCAAATCGCCCAGCTCTGGGTGCCGCTTCAGCGCGAGGGGGTAGCCTGGAGTTCGATCGATCCCGATCTGTTGAGAGTGGAAGGCCCGCTGCTGAGGCTATTGTCCCTTAAGTTCGACGCCCGAACCGGCCCCTCCCTCGCCGCGCTAGGAGAATTTTGGGCGAAGTGGTGCCTTCCCTACGCGGGGCACTGGCGGACTAAGTTTTCGGAGTTATGCGATCGCCTGACTCAGGAAGAGATTACTTCGGCAGACGTCCTTTTAGAAGAGCTTGAAGTTTGGCTCGAAGCCGTGCGGGCTTCCTCCCAGGTCAATATTAGTTTTGCAACCCGCACCGACCCGGGTCCAAGCCGCGATCAAAACGAAGACGCTTGCTATCCCCAGGATGGCACGACCGTACAAAATGCTCGAGAAGCACTGGCGATCGTTTGCGATGGCGTAGGAGGCCATGCTGGCGGAGAGGTCGCATCTGGGATTGCCATTTCGGTTTTGACCGAGCATCTGCGGCAGGCCCCCCTCTCAAAACTCTCTCCCGATGGAATTATGTCGGAAGCTGAAATTGCAGTGGGAATGGCCAACACCTCGATCGTGCAGCAGAACGATCGCGAAAATCGCCACGACCGCGATCGCATGGGTACCACAATCGTGATGGCCGTAGCGGAAAACCACGATCTATATCTCACCAACTTAGGAGATAGCCGCGCCTACCTCATCACGCCCCAAGGCTGCTACCAAATCACGACCGACGACGATATCGCCACCCGCGAAGTGCGCTTGGGGTACCTTCCCTATCGAGATGCCGTGCGCCAGCCCGGTTCGGGATCGCTGATTCAGGCTTTGGGAATGGTTCCTTCTTCAATGCTGCGCCCGTCCGTACAGCGTTTCCTCATCGACTCGGACTGCCTGATCTTATTGTGTTCCGACGGCTTAAGCGATTTCGAGCGCATCGAAACCCTTTGGCAAAAGCAGCTCTTACCCCTTTTGATGGGAGAGACCGATCTTGCCGAAACGACGAAGACCCTGATTGCCACTGCTAATCGTCTGAACGGGCACGATAACGTGACGGTGGGGCTGCTGCACTATCGCGTCAGGGAAGTGTCCTCCTCCGAGCAACCGACCCTCGTCGAATCTTCTGGATCTTGGCAGTCTCCACCGCCCGCCGCGCGAAGCTCAACCGCTGCCAGCAATGCTCCTAAACGCTCGGTCAAGCCATCTGGACGGCGTTCTTTCTGGCTGCTCCTCGCCCTGCTCGCCCTCTTTGGCGGTGGCGGGATCGGTCTCGGCTTAATGCTCTGGCCCAAGCCCAGTTCCACCCCGTCAGACCCAACGGCCTCTGTCCCCGTTCCGCTCCCGTCTCTAGAGCCGGAATTGGTACCGGATAGCTATTGGGCGGTGCGTCTGCCTCAAAGCGAGATCCCTGCTGCTTCACCCGTTGCGATCCCCCGTTTAGACTTAAAAGCCGCTCCCAATCCCAATGCAGCTTCGCTGGGATCGCCCGCCCATCAAACGATCTTGAAGATTACGGCCAGCCAGCAAAACGCAGACCAAACGCGCTGGTTGCAGGTCAAAGTTTGCGGGCCATCTCCAGTGCCGCCCCTCTCCTCAAGTCAGACTTCCCCCGAGCAAACCGCCGCCGCGCCGCCCAGCCCTCTACTCAACCCAGCGATCGCAGACCGACCCGCGCCCTTTTTAAAGGCAGGGGTTACAGGCTACCTCCCGGCCAGTTCTTTTCAGCGGGCGACCGTGCCGCTAGATCTACAGCAACCCGATCGCGTCAATTTGGGAAGCTGCGCGACAGCCTCAGCGTCCCCATCCAGCCCGTCAAGTCTGACCCCAACAACCAAATTGCCAAGCCCAGCGATCGAACAGAAGACACCATGAGCTATCTTGCCAATATTCTAGAGCAGCCCCAGGTTCTGAGGTCTGTAACAGGGACTTACAAAGAATCTCCGGTATGGGAATGCCTCGATCGGGCTTGGACGGCGCGTCCGTCCTGCCGATTGGTGCTGACGGGGCTGGGGGCGTCTTTTAACGCCCTCTATCCGGCGCGCTATTACCTTCACCAACAAGGCATTGCAGCCCTGCACTTAGATACGGGAGAACTGATTCACTATTTGCCGGAGCTGCTCCAACAACCGCAGCCGTTGATGCTAGCGGTCGCGTCGCAGTCTGGGGAAAGTATCGAAATCCAAAAGCTATTGGAGCAAATCGATCGGCTCGACCCTGAGGTCAAACCTTGGGTGGTGAGCGTCACCAATACAGCCGACAATTCTCTCTCTCGACAGAGCGACCTGGCGCTTCACACCCAGGCCGGGACTGAAGTGGGCGTTGCCACTAAGACTTACACCAGTACCCTAGCGGTTTTGCACTGGCTGGCACGCGCCCTAACGCGATCGCTTCAGCCCCAAGACTACCTGGATGTTTTCCAGGCAGCACAGCAGTGCGAGGATTTATTGCAAAATTGGGAATCGCTACTGGAGCCTGCTTTTGATGCCGTGCGCCAAGCCACGAGCTTTGCATTAGTGGCGCGAGGTCCTTCGATCGCCTCGGCCTGCAATGGCGCGTTGGTGCTGCAAGAGGCGGCGCGCAAACCCGCAGCGGGTTTTGTGGGGAGCCAGTTCCGCCACGGTCCCATGGAAATGCTGTCGCCCCAATTGGCAACGCTGCTGTTTGCACTGCCGGGACGCACCCTGGCCTTAAGTCAGAGCATGGCAAGGGACATCTGCGATCGCGGGGGTTGTCTGGTCGCGGTCGGCGCTGACATCCCCGACCTCCATTGCGCCCGCATTCCGCTGCCCGTCATGGGCGAATGGATTAGCCCGATGGTGGATATTGTAGCGGTTCAGCTTTTGGTCGCAAAACTTGCCGAGGCGGCTGGAATCGTGCCGGGACAGTTTCGCTGGGCGGGCAAGGTCATTCAGCAGGAGTAATGACGGGGTAGGCCAATCGCTTTTGGTGGCGGTAGGGACCCATCAGGGCACCCCACAGGGACTGACCTGTCTCTGGATCGACACCTCGGTCGTAGCTTAAAAATTGCGTCTCGCTGGCCTCAAAGCCCAGCACCACCTGGCGCAGTTTGCTGTCGTAGGTAAAACAGCAGCGATCGCCTTCCCGCGGCGTTGCCTCAAACACATCTCCCACAACTTGGACGTCCAGCCAACATCCCGGCAGCAGATCTAAAGCGGGTTCGAGCGCATCCTCGAGCAAACCTGGGTTTGCCCCAGCCCCGCGAAACCGAGCGGGGTCTTTAAAGGCCCAATATTGGACCGCCAACCCTCCATTGGGTTGCGGCTCCAGCACCCAAACGCGTTGGCGGTAGGGACGTTCCAGGTCTAAAAAATTAGCCTGCTCTGCAAAAATAGCCCATTTACCCTGAATTCGATGCGGCAGGAGGCGATGCCAGAGTCTCAGAGGAACGTACCAAGTGGGTTCTTCTTTCGACTGAGCGGTATTGTCAAACTCTCCGGTCGCCCATTCAATAAGTTTTAGCTGGTTCATTCGTCAGTTTGTGTCTTCGTAAAAGGGCTTACTGTCGCTGCCTTCCACAGGCCAGTCCTCGTTTTCGCCACCAATAAACAGGCGCTCTAGGTGCACGAAATCTTTACTGAACTGCACTAGGGCGTTGAGCAGCACGTCAAGGGCGATCGCATCGCTCGTCCCCAAGTCGAACCAGCAGCGGCCCCAATACCCTTCGTACTCGAAGTTTCCCATGTTGTGCATGAGGGCCATGAGCGAATGAGAGTCTTCGCTATAGTCGAGGTAGTTTAGGTCTAATCCTGCATCCTGTACCTGCAAATTTTCAGCATTGAAAGCCCCTAGCTTACCCAAGTAAAACCAAGATTCGAATACCTGCTCGAGGTAAAGTTTTTCTTGCTCGGATGGAGTGGTTTCAAACTCGATCCAAATCCAAAGATCGAACGGATTAAATTCTCGAAATTCAACCTGCATATTGTCGATTTACCGCTGCGTGCTCTTGATGCGTACCCGTGGAGCGAAGCCTAGCTTAGCGATCGCGTTTGCACTGGAACAACTATCCTCGTCTTCACTGTACCAGTGGTTGGGGAACGCCAACCCTAAAATTCAAGGCGATCGCCCTTCTTACGCCGACCACTGGAATTCCTGCGCGACTTTTTGAGCGGACCGCATCGCCTTATTCTCAATCTGACGCACCCGCTCCCGGCTCAACCCCATCACCTTGCCCACCTCCGCCAAAGACCGACCCTCTCCCCGATCGATGCCGTAACGCAACTCCAACACGTGGGCTTCCCGGCGGTCGATGCCGTTGAGGATCGACGCCAGCCGCTCCCGCTCGCACAGCGCTTCGAGTCGGTCTTGAGGGGTTTCCAACTCGCTCGGTAGCAGTTCGACTAGGCTCGTCTCGCTATCCTTGGTCGAGACCAATACATCGTAGGAAATCGCATCCCTCAACGCGCCGAGCGTGTATTTCCATTGCTTTTCGTCTAGCTCCATCGCCTCTCGCAAGGTCTCAGCGCTGGGTCTTTTGCCCGTCGCCTGCATCATTTCGCGGGTGAGACTCTGCAGTTTGTGTATCCGATCTTTCATGTAGATGGGCAGCCGAATCATCCTGGATGCATTGCCAATGGCGAGGGTAATGCTCTGCTTGATCCAAGCGTATAGGTAGGTGGATGCCTTATATCCCCGCTCTGGGTCGAACAATTCGACGCCTCGACTCAAACCGATGGTCCCTTCTTGAATCAAGTCTTCAAACGGCAATCCCCGATTGCGATATCTTTGGGCGACGTTGACGACCAACCTCAAGTTACTTTGAATCATCAGGTCCTTTGCTCTTTTTCCCCGATTGACGATCGAGGGCCAATCTTCGGGGCGTTGGGATTCCGTCAATTCCAGTACCTTCACCATGGCCTGCACCTGACGGCTTAACTCGATCTCGCGATCGCTCGTCAGCAAAGGAAATCTTGCCGCATTGTGCATGATAAAAGAAACGATGTCGGCATTACCTGAGATCCTAGCCACGATCGCACCTCCTTAATCTATATATCTACATGAATGAATCCGGTCTTTTTTGTTTATTTTTCCCAGTTCGGAGAAAAATACGATCGCGTCTCGCATCCGTCGGCATTGAGTCATTCTCAATACTTAGAAGGCAGGCGCAAGGGAAGCCTCCGCTCGAGCAATACGCCCAACGGTAAGCGAAACAAAACTTCAGCACTGTTATTTATATAGAGAGGCAGCCTCGACCCAATGTTCCGAGTTCGTCTGCCGCAAACTCCATGTATAGATATAGCTATTTTTGAATTTTGAGTTGGAGACTGGCATCACCCGACAGGAGTGACATTAATAACAACTGCCTCAGCCTCTGCACCTTTTGCGCGAGCAGGTACGTAAATTATGATGGGCAAGCTTTAAAGTTAAGATTGTCGCGGGCGAAGGTAAAGTCGAACCCTTTCAGGATCCTGACGCGTTTCAGGATAGATAGTTTAAGCAATGCTGTATATCAAAAACTTGGTCTATCACCCCCCAGCAACGCCCGAGGCAATCCTCAAACAGGTCGATCTGGAATTGGGCGATCGAGAAATGGGTTTGATTGTTGGGCCAAGCGGATCCGGGAAAAGCACGCTGTTAGAGATTTTGTCGGGGCTGGCTGCACCGACCTCGGGGACGCTGCACTGGAGGCGGCAGGCATTAACCCCCACTGACCTCCAGCAATTGGCAGGACTGGTGTTCCAGTTCCCCGAGCGACACTTTTGCGGCGGCTCGGTCGTGGAGGAGCTGCGGCTCGGACACCCTGAGATCTCAACGGAACAAGTCTATCAGGCGTTAGAAGCGGTGGGTTTGGAACAGCTTTCGCTGCATACCTCTCCTCAGTCTTTAAGTGGCGGTCAACAGCGGCGATTGTCTTTGGCGGTACAGTTGATCCGTCAGCCCCACTTGTTATTATTAGACGAACCTACGGCAGGTTTAGACTGGTCGATGCGCCGTCAGTTGGTGCAGGTGCTCAAGCGGCTCAAGCAACACTGGAGTTTGCTGGCTGTGACCCACGAGCCTGCCGAGCTTTTGGAAGTAGCCGATCGCTGCTGGCTGATCCAAAATGGCACGGTTGAGGCCATTTCTCCTCAAGATCTCAAACAGCGCCTGAGCGTTAACGCATTGGATCCGTTCCACGATGCGGCCCCTTCCACCTCGCAACTGTTATGAGCTTTCCTGCCGCACATGTCTGAACGCTCTCTGACGCTGCCAAAGTTTCTAGACCTTTGGCAAAGCACTCTCAACTGGTCTCCCTCGGAGCAGCAGCAGGCTCAGTTTCAAGCGCTGCTCGATCGACTTTGCATTTTAAATGCTGGCGTCAATCTAACCCGCATTACAAGCCCCGAGGCTTTTTGGGAAAAGCACCTCTGGGACTCGCTCTGGGGCATTCAACTTTGGCTCGACGGACCACCCCAAACGCTTCGCGCGATCGATATAGGCACGGGAGGCGGGTTTCCAGGCATTCCGGCAGCGATCGCCCTACCCACTTGGCAAGTCACGCTTTTAGACTCGACCCGCAAAAAAATCGCTTGTTTGGAAACGCTCTGTCAGGCTTTATCCCTTTCCAGCGCTCATCCAGTCTGCGATCGCGCGGAAACGCTGGGCCATCGTAAAGGCGATCGCGCCGCCTATGACGTGGCCCTGATTCGCGCGGTCGGTCCGGTCTCCAGCTGCGCCGAATACGCGCTGCCATTTTTAAAGATTGGCGGAACGGCCATCCTCTATCGAGGCCAATGGACGTTAGAAGAAGAACGAGTTTTACAGCGCGCTTTACCCCAACTCGGCGGCGAGTTAGCCGAGTTGCGACGCGCGACCACTCCCTTAACCCGCGCGCAACGCCATGGTTTGTACCTGCACAAAGTGGAACCCACGCCTGCCACCTTTCCGAGAAAAGTCGGTTTACCGTCCCAGCATCCCTTAGGATTATAAACTTAACTTAAGGACGATATCGATAGGCTCAACATCCGTCCCTCCGTCGTAAGAGTGAGATTCAATTAGCGGTTTGATATTGGAAAGGAAACACAAACGGTTGTTTCTTGATTAGGAACGCTAACTAGCGTTAACACTCCGCCATACAGTTCGGTTAAACGCTTTGCAAGTGCTATTCCCAATCCCAAACTATCAGTTCGATGAAGCCTTTGTTCAAAGGGCATATCGACTTTAAGATTTTCAATTTCTTCAACCGTTAAGCCTTGACCTGTATTGGTGATCCATAAATTAAATTGGTCATGACTCACTGCTGTTTCAACATAGATGGGTGTATTTGAAAATGAAAACTTGAACGCATTATCAAGGAGTTCCTCTACAATTTTCGCAAGATTAGCTGCCAGGATGGGGACTTCTGATTCATTAAGCTGTAGAGATAAATCTTTTTCTCGTCCGTACGCTCTTGCTACAATCTTTGAAAGGTCTTCAATGAGCTGTTCTGTGCTATTGGTTCGATAATGCTTTAACCAATCAACTATTTCAAGATTCTTTGAAGTATTTTCTAAGAGCGCATAAAACAAAAAGTTTTGGAGCAATCGTTCTAAGCGAATACTGGAAGCATATGCTTCGTCAGTCATAGCCGTTACAGTAGGAAGATCGAGATTAGCATAATCTTGATTTAAGGTTTTCAGCACGTCTTGAATTTGGTTGATGGGTTGCAGGAGGGAAGTCGGCACTGATTCTGTAATACCCTTGAGTAGAAGATTGAGTTTTTCCTGAAACTGACTACCGATCGTAGCTCGCTTATCTAGTCGAGCAGAAATGGCCTCTAGCAACTCAGTCCGAGTAAATGGTTTGGTAAGATAGTCGTCTGCTCCAGATACCATGCCACGACGAACATCAGCCCTATCAGCTTTTGCCGTCAGAAAGATAAAGGGGATGATGGCAGTAGCAGAATTTTCACACAAACGCCTTCGAACTTCATAACCATCTAACCCAGGCATCATGATGTCGCAGAGAATCAACTCTGGCAATTGTTCGTCAGCTAATTTTAGACCAACTTCCCCATTTTCTGCTCCGATGATTTCAAAGTTTTCAAATCGAAGCATTTTCATAATGTTGCTTCGAACTGCAAGCTCGTCTTCAATCACTAAAATCCGGTCCATTAGGCTCTCTCCCAGGTCAATAATATAGACTACCTATATAGGTAAGACACATGAAACCGTCTCAGATTCCTACAACTATTGAAATCTCCGTGTAAGGAGGATGTCAGAAAAAATAGCCACTTGAACGAATATTCTGATTCTTAGATACAGGACTACAAGACTTATGATGCCCAATTCTGGAGAGCTAGGAAGCAATTTCAGCACTTTTTGCCAGTGTGTTGGATGCCTGAATCCTGGTGGAAATAGGTAAAGTAACCCGGACAATAGTTTGCGTAGACGGTGTGCTATGAACCTCAAGGCTTCCACCATGAAGTTCTACTATCCGCTTTGCGATCGTTAAACCTAAGCCTGAACCTCCGTTACCGCTGAGCTTTTTGCCAAACTGGACATAGGCACCAATGCTTTTCAGCTCTTGCTGAGATAATCCTTGACCGCGATCGGAAATAGTCAGTTGAAATTGACCAGACTCTAAGGAGGTTAAAACTTGTACAGTGGATTCTGGTGGTGAGAATTTAAAGGCATTGTCTAGTAACTCTTCAACAATCTTGGCGAGATTTGCCTCTAGAATAGGAACGATAGCGGGTTGAAGTTGTAGGTCTAGATCGGCATCTCGTCCGACTTGCTGTGCTTTTGCTTTTGCGATTTCAGCAATAATGTTTGCGCTATCAGTCGCACACTGTCCGCGAAATGTAGCTGCTTGTAAGGGATCTTGAAGGGTTACTTCCAATAAGGCATAGAGCAAGAAATTTTGCAAAATCTTTTCCAAGCGTAAGCTGGCATCATAGCTTTCTTTTGCGGTCGATACTAGAGTGGGGTGAATGAGGTCGGATTCTCCTCCTTGGATTGTTTCTAGAAAAGACCGTACTCTCTGGAGCGGGATAAAAAGTTCTGTGGGTAATGATGTTGCAACGCTACCCCGGATTTGTTCTAGTTTTTCCTGATATTGTTTGTGAACGACCGCCCTTTTATCCAGCCGAGCAAAAACGGTCTCCAGTAGCTCTTCACGACTAAAGGGTTTGGTCAGATAATCATCTGCTCCAAGGCTCATGCCTAAACGCATATCAGTTCGATCTACTTTAGCTGTAAGAAATATAAAGGGAATCGTTTCAGTTTCTGGATTTTTGCTCAACTCATTCCGGACACGATAACCATCCACTTTAGGCATCATGATATCGCACAAAATTAAGTCGGGATTCTGTTCCTGAGCCAGTTTTATACCTAGCTCCCCATTATCAACGCCAATTACTTCAAAATTCTCAAAACTTAGAATCTTAAGAATATTTGACCGAATTGACAGCTCGTCTTCAATTATTAAAATTTTTTTCATTAAAAATGCCTCAATTATTCAAAAAAATTTAGAAAAGTACTCTCTTTGAGAGCAATCTTTTCATCTAATTACTGTCAGGATTTTTAATTAGCAAATGTATGTCATTCAAAGTGGTATTGTCACCACAAATTTAGTTCCAGATCCTACCTGACTTTCAACACTTATTGAACCACCTTGAACTTCGACCAACCGTTTCACAATGGATAACCCCAAGCCAGTACCTGCGATATTGCTCACATTTTCAGCTCTAAAAAAGGGTTGAAAGAGGTTTTGAATAGATTCGGATGGGATACCAATACCCCGATCTTCAACGCAAAAAATAGCGGCTCGATCCTGGCATCGGACTTCAAACCTAATTGTTCCCCCCTGAGGCCAATATTTAACAGCATTTAGGATCAAGTTTGAAAAAATATGCCGCAAAAGCTTTTCATCCATTTGGACCTGAAGGCACTGGTCTTCAACAATGAGGGAGATATTGTGTTCCGTTTTAATATTACGCTGCAATTCAGAAACTAAATCCTGGCAGAACTGTTTCAAATCAAGCGGAACAGGATTACAGATTAGGTTGCCAGTTTCGGATTTATTCAAAGTTAGTACATCGTTTAAGAGGGTTGTCATCCGCTGAATAGCGGTCCGAATTTGCTGAAAGTACTCTTGCTTTTCTTGCTCTGTAGAACGATGCCCGTAGTGATCCAGCAACTCTAAGGAGGAAAGCATGGTCGCTAAAGGGGTACGATATTCATGGGACACCATGGATACAAAGCGAGTTTTTAGGTCGTTAAGCTCTCGTTCTTTTGCGAGGGATTTCAAAATCTCTGCTTCCGCCTGTTTGCGCATTATTTCATGTCGTACTCTTTCGCTAATATCTTTCATGAAGCAATAATGCCCCGTCAATTGCTGCTGCTTGTCGTAGGTCGCAACCATAACCACTTGCTTGTGAAAGAGAGAGCCGTCTTTGCGAATTCCTTTTGCTTCAACTTCCACCTTGCCAGTACTCAGCATCTTTTCATACGCTGCCATCAACTTACCGAGATCGTCGGGATGTACCGTTCTTGGCCATTCCATACCAATCATTTCTTCCGGTTGGTATCCGACTGTACTAGCATATGACTGATTGACCATTCGATACTGTCCTTGTAGATCGAGTCGCGAAATTCCCTCCACGGCATGACTTAGGGCAGCAGTGATTTGTTGGAGATCTACTTCCCTCTGCTTGCGATCGCTAATATCTCGCTGTATGGCAATCCAATGAGTAGTCCGACCGTTCTCATCGATCAGAGGCGTAATGTTCAAATCCACCCAGAATTCTGTCCCATCTTTAGTGTAATTGAGAAGTTCAGCTCGAATTGGTTGCCACGACTTTAAAGCAGACCGAATTTTGACACAGGTTGCAACATCTGTTTTGACTCCCTGTAGGATGCGAGGCGTCTTACCCTTAACCTCTTCAAGTCGATACCCTGTCATCCGGGTGAATGACTCATTCACGTAAATAATACGAGGACCTGGCTGGTCAATGGGTTCGGCCTCCGTAATCACAACTCCATCATTCGCATTAACCACAACTGACTGAAGGAGTCGTACCTGCTCTTCCGCCTGCTTGCGAGAACCGATTTCATGCTCTAATTGTTTATTTCGCTCAATAAGCTGTCGTTGCAATCTGCTGAGGCTTAATTGATGCTCAATGCGGGCGATCGCTTCTAACGGTTCTATGGGTTTAGTCAAATAATCGCTACCGCCACTTGAAAAAGCTTTTACTTTGTCAAGGGTTTCGCTCAGCGCACTTACGAAAATAATAGGGATATTGCGAGACCGCTCATTGGCTTTGAGATATTGGCATACCTCATAGCCATCCATCTCCGGCATCAGAATATCTAACAGAATAAGATCCGGCAGTTTTGCAAGGACCGATTGGATCGCTAAATGTCCGCTAGGCGCAGAGCGAATTTTATAGCCCTGAGCGGACAACATTTTATTCAGGAAAATTAAATTTTCAGGCACATCATCAATAATGAGAATATTTCCTCTCGTTGAAGCAGATGAAGGAATAGTCATGACAGTTGGGGGTTGCCTGGTATGGTTAGTCTAAATAAATCTTTGTTTTAGGATGGACAGTCGATCTGTTCGAGGGATCGACTGTTACAGATCGTTTAAGAATTAGGCAAACAGTCCGGCTGAATCAAAGGTTTCATTAGGTCTAAGATAAATTCAAATTGGAACGCGCCAACTAAGTCAGCCAAATGGGTTGCCAGGTGGGGATAATTCTTTTTTACTTGGTCAAGTATCGCTTTTATTACTTCTATATCGCCTTCAAGAACTGCTTGATGGAGAGCTGCGAGCCTGTCTTGGGATAAAACTTGGAGATGATGAGCTGCAATCATGTCGATATCCTGAAGCTCCTTCTGAGAAGATGTAGTAGTTTCAAGTTCAAGCCCTTGGTAGGGAGATCGATCTAGCTGCAACGCCGACCTACAATCAGTCTTTGAGAGGTCTGAGCTAGAGCCAGCTGGCAAGTACCCCACGAAAATTGAGAATTGGAAGCAACTGCCTTGCTCAGGTTGACTGGTTACTTTAATAGTTCCCCCCATCAGTTGAACAAATGCTTGACTGATTGAAAGGCCAAGGCCTGTCCCTCCTTGAAAGTTCTGTCCCGCCCTAGTTTGCACAAAAGTATTGAATATAATGTCTATCTCCTCTGGGGGAATACCAATTCCAGTATCTTCGATTGCAAACACAAGTTTTACTTGAGGTAACGCAGAGTTTGGAGGTAAAGAATCTGGTTCAACGCTTACTTGCAAAACAACGTGACCTTTCTGGGTAAATTTGAGAGCATTACCAAGAAGATTAATCAGAACTTGCCGCAATTTTATCTCATCGGCATGAATGTATTTAGGAACCGTTGACTCGCACTCGACTCTCAGTTTTAAGTATTTTTGCTTTGCTCTTAGAGCAAACATGTCTTGCAGATCGATCAACATCTGCGTTAAATCGAAGTCCCTTTCAACAAGGGTTATCCGACCAACCTCAATTTTGGACATATCCAATACATCGTTCACCAAGGTGCGCAGATGTGAACCACTGCGGTTAATAATACGGAGGTTCTCTTGCTGATCCATACTCAGAGTAGAGTCCTGCGCTAGAAGTTGGCTGAACCCAAGAATAGAATTAAGAGGAGTGCGCAATTCATGGCTCATGTTGACTAAGAATTGGCTTTTCGAGCGATTTGCCGCTTCAGCCAATTCTTTAGCTTGTTTCAAGGCAAGAGTTCGTTCTTCAACCCGTTTTTCGAGCTCTTCATTGATTCTGCAGAGAGTTTCCTCTGCCACTTTTCGATCGCTAATATCTTCAATCACTCCGATGAAATAGTCTGGCTCCCCCGTTAGTTTTCGCAGCAGAGAAGTGGTCAGATTTACCCACACAAAGCTTCGATCTTTGCGGATGTAACGCTTTTCAATAGAGTAAGTTTGTTTCATACCCCCAAGCAGTTGCATACAGAGTTCTAAGTCAGTCGAAATATCTTCAGGATGGGTAATTTCGATAAAGCTTTTGGTCCAAAGTTCTGTTGGAGAGTATCCGGTAATATCGCAGAATGATGGATTAACGCTTAAAAATTTACCGTCTAAACTGCATTGCGCCATACCGACAGCAACTTGTTCAAAAATTGCCCGAAATCTTTCTTCGCTGATCTTTAAACGTTCCTCGGCAGCTTTGCGCTCGCTGATATCTTCAGCAATTCCGGCTATACGGTGTACTTCTCCTAATGCATTCTGAATAGGAAAGGAGCGATCGTGGATCCATCGAATTTCACCATCTGGTCTGAGAATCCGATATTCTATATCGTATTCTGAATGAAGTTGTGCGGGGAGAAGCGATCGCACTCTTTCTCGATCCTCAGAATGTACTGCATTTAGCCATTCCAAGGAATTTTGGTATAAGGATTCACAAGAGCGACCCCAAATCTTTTCAAAGGCAGGACTAATATAAAGTACGGCCTGTTTTGAGACATCAGTCATCCAAAAAACCTGATTGAGATTCTCTGCTAATTGCCGAAATTGCTCCTCGCTAGCCTGTGAGCTGTGCAGAGCCTTGAGAAGCTCCTCCGTTCGCTGCTGCACACGAGTCTCGAATTCCAGATTCATCCGTTTCAGTTCAGCTTCAGCCTGTTTGCAATTACTGATATCCGTATGAGTTCCAATCATCTCTAGGGGCTGCCCTTGTGCAGTGCAGTCAATCACCTTTCTGCGATCTAAAATCCATTTATTATGACCATCTTTGCATTGCATTCGATGCTCGTTAATGCAGAATAGCGTTCGATCTAAGCGATATCGAACAGTCTGTATTACCCGAGCAATATCGTCAGGATGCACGCACTGCAACCACTCGTCTAGGTGATTCAGAATTTCGTCATCTTTACATGCCAGTATTTCTTTCCAACAGCGCGACAAGAACACTGTATCAGGGTTAATAATGCAATCCAAAACACTATCATTATGGGCACTTAAGGCTGACTGCCAATGCTCGCGGCTCTCCTTCAATTCAACTTCTATTCGTTCTCGGTACGTGATATCCGTTTTTTGCACGTCGTCACTGTCACGGATATAATCATCTAAATCACGGCCGATCGCATAAATTAACCGCTGCTCCAAATCAGCACGACCTCTCCACTGCAAAAACTTATAGGAACCATCAAGGCAACGAAAGCGATGGACTAAACTAAATGTCGAATGTCCTTGCATAATGGAATCCATGCGAGCTGATGTTACAGGCCGATCTTCAAGATGAACAAAATCTATAAAAGGCCTTGAAATTAATTCCCAATCCAAATAACCTAATTGACTTCCAAAAGCACGGTTCGTTTGTCTAAATTGACCATCAAAGTCAACAATACATAGTAAATCAACCGAAAATTCAAAAAAATCTTTATCTGTTGCAATATCTGAAAATTCTTTCATAACAAGATGGCTTACCATTAAGAATGGAAAATCATAAGATGAGTAATAAATCTGACTAAAATTTTGAGTCATAAAATTTATATCAACCAGTTAAGTTGATTCTGAATTTATATTTTTAATTGATTTATTATCTATTTTCTGATATCCAAGAATATTTAGAATTTGTAACTCCAATTTTTCTAAATTTTGAGAATTAGCTTGATTTTTATGTATTTTATATACTTTAGTTAAAGCTTCGAGTTGTTTGACATGAAAAATAATATCTGATGGATTCTCATACACAGTCAATAAGATCCGATCGATATCGATTTTATTTGCATTTTCAGAAATCAATACCAAAGATTTTCTAAGTCCAATGTTTTCTCGATGTTTGACCAAAATACCTCTCAACAGATATCTAGTCATCAATGAAATTTCTATAATAGGGGAAGACATAATCAACAAATCACCTAAAGTAACTGCTCTCAAATATTAGGAAGTTTATAGTAATTCATCTCCAAACAAGCTTTCATCCGAATTAACAGAAAATTTACTAAATTCACTAAGATATTCAGATGTATAAATGGAGATAATTTTTCTATAATCTCCATTTATATTTTCTTTCTCAAGTCTTTCAGGTAAATCTCGAATTAGTTTGCAACATTGCTTCATAAAATTTCTAGTCCATTCTCTAATGCTAAGAACGTGGAGAGCTTTAGTTATTTCTTCAGAGTTCCCTTGAAAGATGATTTCAGAATCAAATTTAATTTCAAATTGTTTTAGCCATTCATTTTTAGGTCGAGAAATATTCCAAAAATTTGATGTAATTTTTGGACCCAAATAACCACACACAAAATGGCTCAAAAAGTTAAGTGCATCTAAAATCTGGATAATGCTAATTTCATCTTCAGATTTTTTCTCAGAATGATTTTTTACTGAATCCAATTTTTGATTTTTTTCTTTTGTACATTGAATAAATCGATCTGGGATAAAATCAAAATTTGAAAATTCTTTAAATATTTGGATCGTTAAGTTAACATCTTTCTCTAGCTTGACCTGTAATTGTTTAGCTCTAAAAGATTTGACTACATTGTTTTCATGAAGAACTATAATCAAAATTCTATGCTTCTCATCTAGTTGATAGACATACGCATGGTAGTCCTTGACATTAAACTCAAAAAAATCGACATCTTCAGGAGAACTGAAAATGTTATCTCGAATATTTTTGATTAGCTCCGATTTTTGAGGATGATTCTGAATTTGCTCTTTAAAGTAAGAATAAGACACAAACTTAGCTTGACAAAGAGCGATACCTAAAACAACAGGTATTTCTAAAAAACTCTTAATATAAGCATCTTGTAACATATCTTTTGGGGTTAAACAAACATCAGTTAAACCAAATGCAGCAATGTAAAAAGCTTGCCAATTTGACTTATATCAAAGCCAAAAGACATTTTCAGAGCTATCTTTAAAAAACAATCAAAAGTACTACGGCATTAGGAGTATCTGAGGATCCTAACCGAGTTCCCAAGACGTTGTACTCTTCACTTTATGGGTAATAAACCCGCTAAGCTTAGAGCTGTGTGAATATTGACGATCTTGGCATAAAATACTTCAAAACCTTGTCAAGTATGAGTTTCAAGGTTTTATCTCCCTTTGAATCAACATCGCCCAAACCCGTATCGCTCAACTCCTTCGCCAACATTTCATATAGACTATGACTATGACTATGATTCCCATAATTTAGGCACTTAGAACTTTTTCTGAATTTGTAGCGGTCATAAGTTCGTTTAGGCTTCTCGACAGATTGACCCTTTCTATTGAAATCACTCGTTTCGATAATATTAGCCAATACAGCGTTTCCCGATCGAGTGAGGTATATTCTTAAACTCATGAGCCCTGTCAGTAAAAGGCTGGCTGTACCTCACTAACCCAGTAACCACTATAAGAGAACATTTATTGCGAGGAGAATACCTCAACCCCCGTTCACCCAAATCGTGAAGTATTGTAACGGTCGATACACTGGATAATTAAATCTTGGTGGCCTGGACGAGACACCACAAATTTATCTATTCCGATATCAATACGAGATAACTTTCCAGAATCCCTCAGGATTTGTCCTCGAAGTCCCTCTTTCTGACAAAATATACGCAATGCTTTTACAGTCGGATCGAAGGACCATTCACAGTTTTCCCACCAATAAAATTTCTTTAAGAAAAAAGGATGAAATACTTTATAAATTGTCAATAAATGATCGTTCATTCCTAAAACTATCCTCATATTTATTTGTAATAATTACAGACCTATTAGGCTTATTCATTAAGGCTAAACTTAAACTTTTGTTTAAATTTTCCTATGATTTCAGAATATTGGATATATTTAAAAAGAATATTGTTAGTAGAGCTTTCACAAAAGCATAAGCTTATTCATGGCACGTTTTCGTTCTCAAATGAGGATTGGAATAATTTGAGGACTTAGGAGTTTAAATTAGAGACGGCTTCAGAAACATTAAATTTTTCAAATGCTTTGAAATTATCCAAACTAAATCTAAGCATCGTATTTGAGGGTATTAAATTCAAAACTGTGTCTAAACCTTTTAAGACAAAGAGCTTATGTACGTCAGCATTAATTGAGAAAATTCTGTGTTCTCCTCCAGCATCATAGATTATTTTAAGACTCTGAAGAAATCTTTCAAGACCTTGCTCATCTAATGCATAAACAGAAGAAAAATCAATGCTGAAAATGAGTTTCCCTTGCTCAAGACCCGTTCGTACTTGTTCCAGAAGTGATAGACCAATTGCAGCATCAATGGAGCCAGTAGGCTTTATGAGAAAAAGAGTCACGTTCAAAACCTCATATCACACCAAGTAAGGCATAGAAAATTGCTAAAAGCTAAGTTTTCTCACCCTACCTTTAAAAAATGAGGAAAATGTGTGGATACTCCAATTACAGAGATTGCAATTGAATTCCGCGCGATGTAGCATCTTTGGGGTCGCAGAATCTCAGATTTAGCGCTAAGCGAGTTTTTGCAAATCCTTGAATAGGCGATCGAGAAAAAAGGTAAGCATGTTGCATTCATCGCTCGCTAGGTTCCCTCTAGTAAAACTTCCTCTCGCTGCGGATATATGGTTAGTGTCCCTAGTTTTTCGCCACTGGACTCAGCCACTTGTATCATGCCTATAAATAATAATAGGGATCGTAGAAGTAGCACATTTAAGGGTGGCCAAAACTTCGGGACACTAACGCAGGCGACTATCTCTTAAAGTTATGGGCTGCTCAGCCTAGAGCAATTAGGGTGCAGTTTTAGAGATGGTCTGAAAAGTTTTGCAGACATTATACTCACCCTCCTAGCCCCCCACCAATTCTGGGGGAAAACCCGAGATTGTGCATTCCTTCCTCCAGAATTAGGGCGCCAGCAGGCGATTCAGGAATGACTGTGACTTTTCAAACCCCCTCTTAATGAAAGATAGGACCAACAGCCTCGCTCGAGCGTTTGCAGCAGGTTCCTTGAGAAGCTGCGCTTGAAGCGCGCTCGGCGGCAGATTTGCTTTGGTAATTGCGGGCGCTTGGCGTGAAGCGATCGCCTATATACTGAATCACTTCAGGCCACTGTTCCCGCAGGACTGCTTTAGCCTTATCAAGAGACGGTTTTGATTGAACGTTGAACTCAGACATAATTCCCCCAGAAAGCGTTTATGCTCGATCGGTACAGATGAGCTAGAACTTCTCTATGATGCCTCGATCGAATGCATTTTCAGCAAAAAATTTCTATCGATCGTCTGAAAAAATTCACCTTTTTTGTGACATCCTCCCGACGCTCACCCTATCGGGTAGAGCGCGGGCTTCCCAAGATCGCTCTTGAGATTTCCTGCTTCATTGCCACCCCAACAGGTTCGGCTCCACAGGCATCAACGATGTGTCCCACCGTTGTTAGACCCCGATTACGAATCACTTGACCACTGGCGACATCTCTATCCGTTTGGTACCCACACTCAGGACAATGATGTACCCGAACAGACAAGTCCTTTTTAACAGATGCGCTGCAAGCAGGACATTCTTGACTGGTGCCGGATGCGCTCACCTTGGAGAAATAGACCCCACGTTTCCAGCTCACCCATTTCAGAGCATCCAGAAATTCTCCCCACCCAGCATCCAGACAATGCTTGCCCAGCATTCCTTTTGCCAAACTCTTCAGGTTCAGTTCTTCCGCAAACACCATCCCCGCTTGATCGCACAGATGATGGGCCGTCTTGCGGTGAAAGTCCTTGCGCCGATTGGCAATCCGTTCGTAAAACCGCGCCACTTTCTGTCGAGCCTTTTGCTGATTCTTTGACCCGTTCTTCTTTCTCGATATCGCTCGGTTCAGCTCTTTAAGCCTGTGTTGAGATTCAACAAAGAATCGGGGGCGTGCAATTAACTCGCCTTCAGAGGTCGCCACAAAACTATTGAGTCCGACATCAATCCCAATGGCATAACCACTCGGAATAATGTCAGGGATTTCAAGATTTGCCTCCAAAATTAGCTGCACATACCATCCAGAAGGACGAAGTATCACTCTGGCTTGCTTCGCTTCAAACCCATCAGGAATGGGACGATGCACTGTAGCTGTTACTTCCCCAATAGAAGGCAACTTGATTGTTCGTTCACCAATCGGATCTTTACCCAACTGCGGGAACGTAAAGCTGCGAAAGCGTTTCTTAAACCGTGGAAATCCATGACCAGCGTTCCACAAGGCATTAAACGCTTTCTCCAAACGTCCCATCACATCTTGGAGAACCTGAGAATGCACCGCGCCAATGGTCGGGATGACTTTTCGAGCTGCGGTCAGATTTCGTTTTTGTTGATAGTACGTGGGCTTGGGAGCATCGACGGCAATGATGTACTCGCTGTGCAAGCTACAGGCGTTGATGTCACACTTTCGAGACTTAATCCAATCGCGACGTTCGCCAAGGGCATAGTTGTAGACTTTGCGGCAGGTTTCTAGCCACTGTGTCATCAACTCCCTCTGTTGAGCATCAGGATAGATTCGGTACTCGTAAGTGAGGTTTATCATCATGCCATGATAGCCCATCCTAGGGGAAAAGCTGAACTCCCTAAGATGGCTTCGCTTAGGCATAATTTGTTCGTTTCGGTACTGTTGTCTTTCCTGTTGCTTTGCAAGGTGGTCAGGCAACGTACCTCAACTCACGCGCCTCTCATCCCGACGCTGACCTGGGTACAGGTAAAGCGCGGGGCTTCCCGTCTAGAAGCTAAACCTAGGGCGAGCGCAACCCCTCTAACAACCGTCTAAACCTTTGGGCTTTTGAGCCTTTGGGCCTGAATAACTCGATCCTCAATCTTTAGCATCGCCTTGGGGCAAATAGGGTTCGATCTCGCGGGGGTAAATCAGCCATGCCCGTTCTAGAGGTTGAATGAGGGTTTGCACTAAAGGTGACAGCTCGCTAATCTCAGTTAAATCGGCCCCCGTTTGGAGCTGAATGCCGCTCTGATATAGCGTATACCCCCGCGTGGTCGCAAACTGGAGGCTCGCATAGTAATCTGGGTCTAGATTTTTTGCCTCAAGGGTTGCCTGCGCCACTCGATAAAGGATTTCTCGCCGAGCAGCACTGTATTGGCTGATATTTTTGGCCTTGAAGAGATTGCGATCGCGATACCTCGCACTCAAATCCCTCAAAATCTCATCCTCACTCTCGCACCATCGCTGCACGTGGTACAGAAAAACCCCATCGTCTGCTGCCAAATAGTCCTTCAACGTCAGTTCTGGATTGGACTGGGTCAGCCAAGCCGTCAAAGTCGCATCCGCTTCCAACGTACCCGAAGCCAACTGCTGGCGGGCGCGATGCATGATGCGCTCGAGCAGCCATCCCGCCGCAATGTTTTTAGAGTGGTTGTAAACCTGCACGTACATGAAGTAGCGCACGATTAAATAATGCTCGATCGCCGCTAACCCCTTGCGCACCACAACCAACTGCTGGCTCTGGGGGTCGTAGTCTAAAGCCAACACAATGCGATCCAAGTCCAATCTTCCGTAAGACGCGCCCGTAAAGTAACTATCGCGCATCAAGTAATCTAGGCGATCGCAGTCGAGCTGGCTGGTCACCATTTGATTCACCATCGGTAGCGGATACTGCTTACGGTAAACGCCGATAATGTCCTGGGCCAGCGTCGGTGACGTTTGGGCCAGCAAAGCCTGAATTTCAGGAGATTCTTGCAGGATGCGCCGCGTCCACTGCTCGTGGTTGCCCTGAAAAATTTCTTCGCAGGTGTGGCTGAACGGACCGTGACCCAAATCGTGGAGCAACGCCGCGCAAAGCGCCACAGTTCGGTGAGGCAATAGTTCTGGATAGCACTTCGCCAGACGGTCAAAGACGCGACGCGCCACGTACATCACGCCCAAAGAATGGGTAAATCGAGACCCCTCCGCGCCGTGGAACGTCAGGCTCGCAGGACCGAGCTGGCGGATTCGTCGCAGCCGCTGAAAGGCAGGCGTATCGATGAGCTGGATCAGCAGCGCTTCCGTTGGATCGGCGGCATCCAGCGTAATCGCCCCGTGGAGGGGGTCGTGATAGGTGCGGCTATAGAGACGTGCCGCCACTGGCTGCTACCTGGGTTTGGGTTAATTGTTCGACAGCAGCTTGATATTGACGATCGCCCAAAGGCGAACTGACCGCATCGTCCAGGGACGGATTGACTGCACTCCGTAGCAGCGGGTTGCCTGCACCTTCAGACTCCGCAACCTTAGGCGCTACGGGGTCGAGCACCACCTCGCGATCGGGCGCGATGCCGACCTTATTGATATTGCGGTGATTGGGGGTTTCGTAAGTAGCGATCGTCACCGCCAGCCCCGAACCGTCCGACAGATCGAACAAAGACTGAATCGCACCTTTGCCAAAGGTTCGCTCCCCGACCAACGTCGCTCGTCCCGTATCCTGAAGCGCGCCTGCCAAAATTTCACTGGCGCTGGCAGTCCCTCGGTTGACCAAAACCACGAGAGGAGCGCGGGTAAGGGCGGGGGTCGTCGCCTCGAAGCTGCCGAGCAATCCGTGCCGGTCTACGGTATAAACGATCGGCTGCGGATCCATCCACAGATCCGCAATTTCAACCCCAGCCTGAAGCAACCCACCTGGATTATTCCGCAGGTCGAGAATATAGCCCTTCACCTTTTTCGCTTCTAAACTTTGAATCGCTTCCTTTAAGTCTTTGGTCGCGTTTGCGTTGAATTGAGCCAGCCGGATATAACCCAACAGCGATCCGTCAGGTGCTTTCCGCACTTCGCTGCGGACGGGGTTGATTTCGATGCGATCGCGTTTCAACGCCACCGTCTCAATGGCCTCGGGCTTGCCGGGGTGCTGCACCTCCAAAACCACAACCGTTCCCGCCTTGCCGCGCATTTTTTCTGCCGCTTCATCTAGAGTGATGTCCGTCGTGAGCACGCCGTCTATCTGCAAAATTTGGTCGCGGGGCTGGAGGTGGGCGATCGCCGCCGGGGACCCCTCAATGGGCGCAATCACCTCTAGATAGCCGGTGTCGGTGTTCACCGAAATTTGCAGTCCCACGCCCGTCAGCTCCCCGGAGGTGCTGGTCCGAAGGCTGCGGTACTGTGCGGGCTGGAGCAACCGCGTATAGGGATCGTTGAGAGTTCCTAACATTTGCCGGATGGCCTCGTAGGTCGCCGCTCGATCTTTGAGGGGTTGCTTGAGGGTCTTTTCGCGGAGCTGCCACCAGTTCTGGTGGTTGAACGTTCCGTCCACGTAGGCCTGATTGACGATCTTCCAAGCTTCGTTGAGCAAAAGCTGATCCGAGGTCAGCGCCAAGGCGCTGGGTACCCAATTCGACCAAAACAATACCTGGAGCGCAACGAGACAGACGAGTTTGACGAAAAGCTTTTTCATATTTGCGGTTTTTGCGAACTCTGGGTGCGGAGCGATCGCCCAATAACGGCCTTCCTTCATTGTGGCAACCTAAAGCCAAAACCAACACAAAATTCTCGTCCGCTCGTCTTCACAACACTTCAAAATACTGCCTCCTCAACTGCTGAAATGAAGATGAAGACTGTGTTACATTCGTTAATGAAAGCGCTGTACTTCTTTCATTAGCAAATTCAGGAATCATCTGTTTTATGAGCAAAGTGTACGACTGGTTTGACGAGCGCCTTGAAGTTGGGGCACTCGCCGAAGACGTCACCAGCAAGTACGTTCCACCTCACGTTAATATCTTTTACTGCCTTGGCGGTATTACCCTCGTGTGCTTCATCGTCCAGTTTGCCACTGGGTTTGCGATGACTTTTTACTATAAACCTACAGTTGCAGAAGCCTTTACTTCCGTCCAGTACCTCATGACGGAAGTCAACTTTGGTTGGCTGATCCGATCTGTACACCGCTGGTCTGCCAGCATGATGGTGTTAATGATGATCCTGCACGTCTTCCGCGTCTACATGACCGGAGGGTTTAAGAAACCACGCGAATTAACCTGGGTCACTGGTGTAGTGCTGGCCGTCATCACCGTTTCCTTTGGGGTAACGGGCTATTCTCTTCCTTGGGATCAAGTCGGCTACTGGGCCGTCAAAATTGTATCTGGCGTTCCGGATGCCATTCCCGTTGTGGGTGGGCTGATGGTGGAACTGCTTCGCGGCGGTACCAGCGTCGGACAATCGACTTTAACTCGTTTTTATAGC
The DNA here is from genome assembly GCF_044923475.1 of Altericista sp. CCNU0014. Classification (NCBI taxonomy): domain Bacteria; kingdom Bacillati; phylum Cyanobacteriota; class Cyanophyceae; order Synechococcales; genus Altericista; species Altericista sp. CCNU0014. The sequence goes on along the minus strand of NZ_CP137338.1, from coordinate 5,476,206 downwards.
CTGCATACTTTTGTTCTGCCTTGGCTGATTGCGGTCTTTATGCTGCTCCACTTCCTCATGATTCGGAAGCAAGGCATCTCAGGTCCGCTTTAACCGCAGAACACGAATCCTCTGCCGAATCTTTGAAGGAGAACATTCTCAAACCATGGCAAAAATTCAAGTCAAACCAGATCTGAGCGATCCGCAGCTGAGAGCGAAGCTGAAACGAGGCATGGGCCACAACTACTACGGCGAACCCGCTTGGCCTAACGATCTGCTCTACATTTTCCCAGTAGTCATCATGGGCACCATGGCGCTTTGCATCGGCTTAGCAGTCTTAGATCCCGCTTTGGTCGGCGAGCCTGCAAATCCCTTTGCAACGCCCCTCGAAATTCTACCGGAATGGTACCTGTATCCTGCGTTTCAAATTTTGCGGGTCGTGCCCAATAAACTGTTGGGCATCGCACTCCAGACCGCGATTCCGTTGGGTCTGATGCTGATTCCATTCATCGAAAACGTCAACAAATTTCAAAATCCTTTCCGCCGTCCGGTGGCCACCAGCATGTTCCTGTTTGGGACGCTGGTTACTCTGTACTTGGGGATCGGTGCAACCCTCCCCATTGACAAGTCTTTAACGTTGGGCCTGTTCTAATCGGATTCGGCGTACTGAACTGATGTTTGATTTTCAAGACCGGAGAGATGCAATGCATCTCTCCGGTTTTTAGTTTTTAGAACGACACCATCGGACCTAAGCCTGCCGCACCCGCATAAACGGCAAAATCTCCAAGCTCGTCTTCAATGCGAAGGAGTCGGTTATATTTTGCCACCCGCTCGCTGCGACACAGGGAACCCGTCTTAATTTGTCCGGCTCGGGTGGCCACAGCCAAATCTGCGATCGTCGTATCTTCCGTTTCGCCAGAGCGATGGCTGACGATCGCCTTAAATCGATTGCGCGTGGCTAGATCGATCGTCTGAAGGGTTTCGGTTAGGGATCCGATCTGATTGAGCTTAATCAGAATGGTGTTGCCCGCCTTTTGCTCGATACCCTGACGCAGCCGTTCGATATTGGTCACAAACAGATCGTCGCCCACGATTTGGAGGCGATCGCCCAGTTTTGCCGTCATCAACTGCCAGTGCGCCCAATCGTCCTCGTGCAGCGGATCTTCAATGGACACAATGGGGAAGCTGTCTGCTAAACCAGCCATGTAGTCGATCAGTTCCACAGCCGAGTGCGCCGTGCCATCGTAGGTATACTGCCCATCTTTATAAAACTCGCTGGCGGCTACGTCTAGAGCAAGCGATACGTCAGTCCCTGGCTTGTACCCTGCCTTCTCAATGGCAGAGATTAGCAATTCCAATGCTTCTTGATTGGAGCCGAGGTTAGGAGCAAAGCCCCCTTCATCGCCTACGCCCGTGAGCAAATTTTTGGCCTTCAGCACTTGACTCAGCGCTGCAAAGACTTCGGCACCCCAGCGAAGCGCCTCTCTGAAGGTCGGCGCGCCGTGGGGCACGATCATGAACTCTTGAATATCGACGTTGTTATCGGCATGGGCGCCGCCATTAATCACATTCATGAGCGGAACGGGCAATACATTGGAGAGCGGCCCGCCCAAGTAACGATAGAGCGGCAGATCTAACGAGGAAGCCGCCGCTTTCGCCGTAGCGAGAGACACGCCCAAAATAGCATTGGCTCCCAGGTTGCTTTTATTGGGAGAGCCATCCAGATCGATCATGATCCGGTCGATTTCGGATTGATTCAACGCATCCAGGCCGATCAACTCCGATTGGATTTCAGTAATGACATTTTCAACGGCCTTTAAAACTCCTTTGCCTCCATATCGATCGGCCTCCTCATCTCTGAGTTCGTGGGCCTCAAAGCTCCCCGTCGAAGCACCGCTAGGAACCTGGGCAATGCCATAAGCCCCGCAGTCCAAGGTCACTTCTGCTTCAATCGTGGGGCGACCTCGCGAATCTAGAATTTCGCGCGCGTAAATCTCGGCGATCGCAGTGTCTTGCATGTGCGTAAAGTTTCCCTATAGCTCAACTCAGTGCTGCTGCACGATACCCTTAAAAAAATGGGCAGTGCAATGCTTCTAAACAATCCTATGGGGGAACGCGCCAGAATGTAACTGCAGAAAAACACAGATGAGCCATTTGGAGGTCTTTTGTCATGCGTTTCTTACACACCATGCTGCGGGTGACAGATTTAGAGCGATCCTTAGCCTTCTATTGCGACGTTTTGGGCATGAAGCTTTTGCGCCGCAAAGACTACCCAGACGGCAAATTTACGCTTGCCTTCGTGGGCTACGGCGATGAATCGGAACAGACCGTCTTAGAACTGACCCATAACTGGGGCGTGGACGCCTACGAGCTAGGAAATGCCTACGGACACATTGCCCTAGGCGTCGGCGATATCTATACAGCTTGTCAAGATATCACCACCAAAGGGGGTAAAATTACGCGTCCCCCAGGCCCGATGAAGCACGGCAGTACCGTCATTGCTTTTGCAGAAGATCCCGACGGTTACAAGGTCGAACTCATTCAGACCGGGCTGCCTTCTGCAGAAACTGCTTCAGTAAACTTGCAAGCATTGCGATCTTAGAAAGCTCCTATCATCGACTTAGAATCCTTCAATCCCTTTCTGAGAAAAAGCTTGAGAAAGAGGAGAGAGAAGAATATTAGCCCCTCTAAAGGCAGAGATCTCTGCCTTTAGAGAGAGCACTACAGTCAGTAAAACTGGAAACATTCTTGTATGGTTTTGCGTCCGACGCAAACAACCCGAGCGCTGTGTGCCAGTCAACATAGCTCCACAGACAAATGCCACAGCTTTTAGTCGAGTGATATAAAAGTTAAACGGTACTAGATTCATTTTCGATCTATACTTTGTGTGTGCATTCACAATGGCCAACCATTACCTGAATGAAATTTGAGTGAGGAGTCAACATGAAAAGAGCATTTTTACTAGCAGGAAGTCTAGGTTTAGTTGCCTTGGCAGCGCAAACCGCTTCCGCCGAACAAGTGAATTCCGTCAACAGCCTCATGTCTGCAACCAAGCAGGATGCAGTTGGTCAGGTTACGTCCGTTTCTCAACTGTCTGACGTTCAGCCGACCGACTGGGCATTCCAAGCCCTTCAGTCCTTGGTCGAGCGCTATGGCTGTATCGCGGGTTATCCCGACGGTACGTTCCGAGGCAACCGCGCTGCAACCCGCTACGAGTTGGCTGCCGCCCTCAACGCTTGCTTGGATCAAATCAGCGATCGCTTTGCAACCAAGGAAGACTTAGCAACGGTTAAGGCCCTGCAAGAAGAATTCAAGACCGAGCTTGCCACCCTCAAAGGCCGCGTTGACGGTCTAGAAGCCCGCACCAAGACTCTTGAAGCCCAGCAGTTTTCGACTACCACCAAATTGCAAGGTGAAGTAGTCATGGCAGTCCAGTACGGCGACACCTTTGGCTCGACGAATCCTGGAACAGTCAACCTAAGCGCACCGGGCGCTCCTCTTAACGATACTAGAGCTACAGCTCTGGCTAGAGTTCGTCTAAACTTCAACACCAGCTTCACCGGTAGCGATTTACTGCAAACGCAGCTTGAAGTAGGGAATGCCGGTTTAGATACTTTCTCCAACGTATCTGGTGCTATAGGCGACTCGTTTACAACTGGTTTTGCTGGCAGTCCTCCCCTCTACGATTACGGCCAAGCTGATTACTCTGGGATCGGTACGAACGTAACTTTAAGACGTTTAGCTTATTCGTTCAAGCCTGCTAAGAACATGACAGTGACGATTGGTCCTCGATTGTTCCCTAGCGATTTTGTTGACTTCAACAGCTACGCCAATAACTCCGCTCAAGATTTCAGCTCTGGCGTCTTCATCAACAACCCTCTCATTATCAACAACGTTGTTGATACCTTAGGTGGTGCTGGTGCAGCCGTTGACTTCAAGTTCGGTACTAGTGGTGTCACGGCTCGTGCAGTCTACGTTGCAGCTAGCCCGACCAACTCAACTGCCAATGTTTTCGGTGGCGGTCTCTTTGGAGACCCTTACCAAGCAACTGGTGAACTTGAGTTCGCCAAGGCTTTTGGTACTGACAAGAAAAATAACTTTGCAATTCGCGCTCAGTACACGAATTCCTCTGCTTTTGATGTCCACCAAAATGTTGTTGGTTTGAATGCAGAAGCTACCTTTGGTCGCTTTGGTGTCTTTGGTCGTGGCGGCTATTCAATCAACCCTTCGTTCATCGTCGGTCCTTTAGGTGCCCTTCTTGCTTCTAATAACAATGATGGCGTTGTTACTTGGCAAGCTGGTGTTGGTGTAAAGGATCTGTTTATTCCAGGTTCGCTCTTGGCAGCAGCAGTAGGTATGCCCTACATGGTGTTAGGTCAAGCCGGACCAGAGCAGATGAATTATGAAGGATTCTATCGCTTCCCGATCAATGACAACATCACCATCACACCTGCAGTTATGGTGATTACCGATTCTGGTAATGTCAACACTAACACGGCTATTCAAGGTGTACTTCGTGCAACCTTCTCGTTCTAGGCTTTAGCGCTTAGTTAAGTTAAAAAAGGCTGCCTGCGAGATCGATCTTGCAGGCAGCCTTTTTTTGGCGTTTTGAATCTCTAGGATAGAGCGTTTTCTCCATTGCAGAGATTTATGGTAATGGGTAGTGCTTTGCTAGAATGCAAGAGCGCGGTATTCGCTTCCAGTCTTCTTAACGCGTTTGATGTCCGTTCTTTAAACCCTATCCGTCTGCCTTAGACTGGTGCCGCTCGCGGCGACAGACCGATTTTATTTCTGGAGTTTCATGTCTTTTTCTAAACTCGGTCTGTCAGATTCGATTGTCCGTGCCGTAACCGCACGAGGATATACAGAACCCACCCCCATTCAAATACAAGCCATTCCGATCGTGCTATCGGGGCAAGATTTATTGGCGGGTGCCCAGACGGGGACGGGTAAAACCGCTGGTTTTACGCTGCCCATTCTGCAGCTGCTTTCTGCCCAAAAAGTTCGGGATTTACCCAATCGTCGCCCGCCCGTGCGCGCCCTCGTTTTAACCCCCACCCGCGAACTGGCAGCCCAAGTGGAAGAAAGCGTCCGAGAGTACGGTAAATACCTCAACCTCAACTCCATGACGATATTTGGCGGGGTCAGCATTAACCCGCAAATCCGTCAGCTTAGGAGTCGCGTCGATATTTTGGTGGCGACGCCAGGTCGCCTGCTCGATCACGTGCAGCAGCGCACGGTGGATCTGTCTCAGATTGAAATTTTGGTTTTGGATGAAGCGGATCGGATGTTGGATATGGGCTTTCTGCCGGACATTCGCCGCATTTTGGCATTACTTCCCCAAAAGCGACAGAACTTGTTATTTTCCGCCACTTTTTCCAATGAGATTAAAGCGCTGGCGCAGAAGATGCTGAACCAGCCTGTACTAATTGAGGTAGCGGCACTCCACCCCAAGGCCGAGCTGATCGAGCAAAAGATTTATCGGGTCGATCGCGCTCAAAAACCGCATTTGCTAACCCATCTCATCAAGCAGCACAACTGGTTCCAAGTGTTGGTTTTTACCCGCACAAAACACGGCGCGGATCGGCTGTCTAAACAGCTCAACCAAGTTGGCATCCCAGCTTTAGCAATTCACGGCAATAAAAGCCAGCTCGTGCGCACCCGCACCCTGGCCCAGTTCAAAGATGGCAGTCTTCAGGTCTTAGTTGCCACAGATATTGCAGCTCGCGGGATTGACATTAGCGAACTGCCCCAGGTGGTGAATTTCGACCTCCCCAATGTGCCGGAAGATTACGTCCATCGCATCGGTCGAACGGGTCGTGCGGGGACTTCAGGGGAGGCTTTATCGTTGGTCTGTGCGGATGAGTTTAAGTTTTTGGCCGATATTGAGAAGCTGATCCGGCGATCGCTGCCCCAAGAGGTTATTGCTGGGTTTGAACCAAATCCCGCTGCCGAGCATCAGCTCCCCATTGCCGCTCAAGACAAACGTAGAAATGGCTCTAGGGGAAGGTCTTCTTCGCGGCCCCAAGAGAAATCCTCTAGATCTAACAACAGTCAGGGTACAGAAAATATTCCCCAAGTCGCATCAAGCCGCCGTCGCCGTCGGCAATCTCACACTCAATAGGGACGGTTGATAGACTGCCTTGAAGGACTAGTCCTCCTCATCCTGCTGAGGCGGCATCAGCGTCACCTGCACCCGCTGTCCGTCCTCTAGCACCGTCAGCATCACATCACCCACCTCAAGGCGATCGCCCGGCTCGGGCACCCGCTCTAGTTCTTCCATAAATAGCCCCGCGATCGTAGCTGCATCCTCGCGCGGTAGGCGCACGTGCATCTCATTGTTGACCACCGAAAGACTGGCACGGATTTTAAAGATGCCGCTAAATTCATCCAAGCGCTGAAACTCGCGCTCTTCCTCGGCGTCGTACTCATCGCGGATTTCACCCACAATTTCTTCCAGGACATCCTCTAGGGTCACTAACCCCGCCGTCCCACCAAATTCATCCGTTACGATGACCAAATGCAAACGACTCTGCTGCATCTCTCGCAACAGATCCGCCACGGGTTTCGATTCCGGCACAAACCGCACGGGCCGCATCAGCTCCGCGATCGTCACAGCCGTCACATCCTCCGAAGTCTGGGCGCGGATCAAGTCTTTAGCGTGCAGTACGCCCACAATGCGATCCAGATCTTCTTCGCAGACAGGCAGACGCGTATGGGCCGTTTCTGCCGTCATCCGATAGGCTTCCTCAATGGTGGCTGAGGTTTTGATATACAGCATATTGACGCGGGGCACCATAATGGCCCGTACCGTTAGGTTGCTCAGCTCCACCGCACCATAGATAATGCGCTGTTCCTGCATCCCCACCGTACCGCCTAAGCGGGCCGCATTCACCAGCGCCTTAATTTCTTCCACATTGATAGCCGCATCTTCTTCTCCTGGCGGGCTGCCCAATAATCGCAACACCATCGTCGTCACAAAGCTCAAAAACTTGACCGCCGGAGAGGTCAGCCGCTGCAACCAGACGATCGGCTCCACGGTCAGAAGGGCGATCGCCTCGGCGTGCCTGAGGGCCAACCGCTTGGGGACTAGCTCCCCAAAAATGAGACTCACAAACGCAATCCCAATGGTGACTAAAATCAGGCTAGTGGAGTTAGCAGCATCGCCTATGAAGGGCTTGAGCGCTGCCACTAGGGGCACTGCGAGCTGAGAGGCGGCAGTGGCAGACGTAAAGAAGCTAGAGAGCGTAATGCCCACCTGAATGGTGGCTAAAAATTGGGTGCTATCGCGGGTAATTTTTTCAACCAAGCGGGCGCGGCGATCGCCCTGCTCTGCCAGGGTTTTTAGACGGGTTTCGCTGGCCGTTACCACCGAAATTTCTGCTGCCGCAAAAAAGGCATTCACCAAAAGCAGCAAAACGATGATAAAAAGCTGAAGCGTAATGTTCATGAATCGCTAAGAAAAGATCGAAAACGCACTCAGGAGAGGAGATGGAATGCGCTCAAGAAACGCAAATGCTGTGTCGCGATTGTCTCACAATACCCCCTCATTCCCCAAATCGCCTGTCGTGCCAATGGGGTGCGATCGCATCCAGCGTTCTCCCTCTACCTGGGTATGGACTTGCCAAGCCTCATCGGTTGCGGGAAAATCGAGCCGATAGTGACCGCCCCGGCTTTCAGTGCGAAATAGAGCGCTTTTTAAGATCAAGTAAGCATTATCTAGTAAATTCTGAGTTTCCGCACAGCGGCGAATCCACAGTCTAGCGGTTGGATCGGGCAGCGACAGAGCAACGCCTGGAGGTAAAGCAGTCAGAACTTGCGTCAGACCCAGTTGACGAAGCTGCTCTTGCCATACCTTGACTTGGGCGATCGCCGCTTCCAGCCGATCCGCCACCCGGCAAATCCCGGCATTGCTCCACATCAGGACCGGAATCTCCTGATGAATCCGGTCGATCGCGCTAGTATCCCCGTCCCAATCAATATCCGACCAGGCAGGAGAAAGAGCGGAATGAATTTTCTCGTCGCCCTCAGGCAATTGCAGCGGCTCCAACGTCGAAAACTGCGCTCCAAACACCAGACATTCTAAGAGAGAATTACTGGCGAGGCGATTGGCACCATGCACTCCCGTACTGGCCACCTCGCCCACTGCGTAGAGGCCGGGAATCGTCGTTTGACCGTCCAAATCCGTCACGATCCCCCCCATCCAATAGTGGGCGGCTGGCGCCACCGGAATCGGCTGCGAGAACACATCGATGCCCCATTTTTGACAGACCTGCATAATTTTAGGGAACCGTCGCCGGACCTTTTCTGGATCGATGGGCCGCAGGTCGAGCCAGACATTTTCCAGCGCCGCCGCTTTGGAATGTTTACCCATCTTTTGAAGATGCATAAAGATGGAACGACTCACTACATCTCTTGGAGCCAGTTCTCCCAGCGGGTGATAGTCAAACATAAAGCGCCGCTGCTCGGCATCAATTAAGTGAGCGCCTTCGCCTCGCACTGCTTCAGAGATCAAAAATCGGGGTGCGCCTTCTACCGTTAGCGCGGTGGGGTGGAACTGGAAAAATTCTAGATCGCGCAGGACCGCGCCAGCTCTCCAGGCGATCGCCACCCCATCGCCCGTACTCAAAGCTGGATTTGTCGTCTGGGCGTAAACTTGTCCGCCGCCTCCCGTCGCCAAAATGACCCTAGGAGCCTTGAGCCAAAGGATTTCGCTAGCCATCATGGCACAGATGCCTTGACAGACTTGGGTTTTGGGATGCGTCCAGAGACCTAACGTAAACGCATCGGAAAAAATCTTGATATTTTCGCGCTGCCAGACCTGATGGGTCAGGGTCTGAATCAGCGCCTTCCCGGTGGTATCAGCAGAGTGCAACACCCGCGGTCGGGAGTGGGCTGCCTCTAGGGTAAAGGCTAGGCCATCCGCACTGCGATCGAAGGCAATACCCATCTCCAGCAAAACCTTGACCTGGGCAGGAGCCTGCTCCACCAAAAACCGAACCGCAGCAGGTTCGCATAGCCCAGCCCCTGCTGCCAGCGTATCCTCAGCGTGAAGGTGAGGCGAGTCGCTTGAATCCAGAGCCGCAGCGATACCTCCCTGCGCCCAGCCGCTGGCGGACAAGGACAGCGCTTCTTTACTAATCAAACCAACGCTCAAACCTTGGGGGAGAGACAGCGCAGCGTAGAGTCCAGCCGCACCGCCACCGACAATGAGTACATCAAAATAACGCGCTTCAGGGGCAGGTAGGGAGGGTTGCAAAGTCCCGTCAAACTCCGATGGGTTGGAAAGTATCTTAGCGCAATCAAACCCCGTTGCGATGGAAGCTAAAACTTAGTGGCAGCCGCGCTTGGCACGGCTGCCACTGAAATACAGCAACGGACAAAATCAAATAGACAACCTATTGGACAATCTATTTGTAAACGCCATTGTTGTAGCGATCGTCGCCGCTCACCAACGCCGTTTCGACGGCAGTAACGGTGAAGTTGTCAAAATTTGCTTTTAAAGTTTCCTTTTGACGCTCCGATAGCCCCTCAATCTTTAAAGTATCCTCGACAGAATTGTAGGGCGCATTTTTGACCACCAGACGAGCTAAGGTCGGATAGAGTCCCTGGAACTGACTAAAAGCAGTGATATTGGCGTTGTTTAAGTCGATTTTTTGGCCGTACTCGCTGCCCAGTTTGGCATCTGCCGCATTGCTTGAGTTTTCAATTGCAAACACAAAAGCATTGGGCGCAACCTTCAGAACAGATGCCTGAGCCGGCTGAAACCAGCTCAGAACGCTCAAGCCCACTACAACCGCCACTAAACTCAATAAACGAATCCGTCGAACAAAGGATTTCATATCCTTAACTCTCTCCCTGTCTTAACAAAAAGATCTTAAAACAATAAACACAGCTCTTAATAGAGCGTATCATCGTACCGCGTCTCTTCTACTACAGTTGCACTGCCAACCTGTGTCGTCCGCTCGCTTCGTCGTCCAGACTTCTACGTAGAGCAACTCCTGCAAGCGACGGTCTGTACGCTTACGCTGCGCCGCAATCCGTAGAGCACCCTTTGAGTCCCACAGCCTTCAGAGCCTGACTCAGGCGATCTATATTCTCCCGGATGGGATAGAGAAAAAGTTATGATGTTTTTAACTTTTTTATAAATCTTTCTTAACCCAACCCCAGCGATCTGTCCGTTAGTCTAAAGCGTGAGTGCGTCAAAATTGGGTCATTCCTTTATATTTCATCAGTCGTCTCGAAATCTATGACCAGAATTCTGGATTTATTGGTACAGGGCGGGCCAATCATGGTTCCCTTGGTTGGATTATCCGTTGCAACGTTTTCCTGTGCCTTAGAGCGCGCTTGGTTTTGGGTGCGCCTGTTGAGCCACGAAAAACAAATTGTCCATGATGTTTTGCAGGCCGCTCAGCACAGCTTAGACGAAGCCGCAACCATTGCCAATTATGCCAAGGCTTCGCCGATTGGGCGTTTTTTGCTGGCTCCCCTTCTGCTCGATCGGCCTACGCCAGAAACGTTTCACCTAGCCCTAGAGGCTTCGGCAGATAAGGAATTTGTCAGGATGCGTAAGGGCGACAAGCTGTTCGAAACCGTGGTTGCTGTTGCACCGCTACTCGGTTTGTTGGGTACGGTGACGGGACTGATTCATACCTTTAGCAACCTTCAGATTGGCGGCGGGGGCGGGGCAACTTCTGAGTCAGCGTCCAAAGCCGCAGCGGGGATTGGTGAAGCCCTTATTACCACCGCTGGCGGGATGATAGTCGCCATCATTGCACTGATCTTCTTTCGGATTTTTGTTTCGCTTCAGGCACAGCAAATGGACTACTTTACCGAGGTGGGCAACGAATTAGAGCTGACCTACCGTCAGATTTGGTGCGAACTCAAGTCCTTTAAAGGCGGGCCTTCTTCCCTAGGTCCAACCTCTGCCGTCAATCCAACCTCTGCTCCGAGGACAGATCGTCCTTCTCTTGTTGACATTCGATAATGGGGCGCAGGCAGATCTTCGCAAGCGTTCGGATCCGATCGAACCCGCTCAACATTCGTCAACTCCTATTTCAACGGTCGCTCTTATCTTTTTCTGCTGAGGTTTACAGTGGGCTATAGTCAACGAAATCGTCCGGTATCCATGACAGAAGTCAACCTGATCCCCATGATGGATGTGTTGATGGCGGTTTTGACGTTTTTTATCGTCATTTCCATGACCCTATCCACAGGTCAAAATGTCATTGGGGTCAATTTACCCAGGACGGATGATGGCGCTAAACCCTCCGCGCAGGATGCGAAAGCGCCGGAACCTCTCATGGTGGGAATGAATAAGCAGGGGCAAATTATACTTCAAAATAAGCCCGTTGAGCCATCGCAGCTAGACACTCAGCTCCAAGCCTATTTCCAAAAGTCGCCCCAGGGTGTTGTTGTGTTTCAGGCGGACAAGACCTTGACCTATGAAAAGCTGGCAAAGGTTTTAGGTCAAATTCGGGAAATTGGGGGCGATCGCGTGGCCTTAGCTGTGGACGTTCAATGAGATCGGATCGTCCGAACGCCGCTGTCGCTCGAGCTTTACGATCTCAGAAATTCGGCTAAAAGCTGCCAGCGCTTCTGGTGCATGGTTCGGTGACTCATTTGGCGGGCCTCTTGCAACGCTTCAAGCCCCATAGACCTGAGCTGACCCAAATCTTGAGATACGTCGCGCAGAGCATCTGCAAGGGCGATCGCATCATTAGGCTGGATCAAAATACCCGTCCGTTGATGGCGGACGCAACTGCGAAGGCCAGGCGTGTCGCTTGCCACCACCGGCACAGCTTGAGAGTAAGCGTCGAATACGATTCTAGGCTGCTCGTCCGAAAGACTGGGAACGATCGCGGCATGATACTGGCTTACGGTTTCAAAAAAGCCGCTACCGTAAGCAATGGTTCCTAATAAGTTAATTTGCACGGAGTGGTTGAGAATCTCCTTCAATGCCTCGCACTCCTCCAATAACTCCCCTTGACCGAAAATGTCGAGTTGAATGGAAACGCGATTTCGATCGAGTAAAGTCAATGCTTCCAAAAGCGGTCGAATTCCTTTATTGGCTGTCAACCTACCCGCAAAAATAATCTTTAGAAATTTAAAATTATCAATTTTATCGTTCCAAATTTGACTCGCAGCTTCATTGGATACGATATTGCTATCGTCAATCCACGAAGCCGGAATGACATATCCTTTGCGATCGTTCCGGTCTAAAAAGCTTTTCAGATATTCTTCCTGCGTAAAGATCGCAAGATTTGCATTTCTCAAACACCAGCGACCTAACCATTCAAAGATACCGGCTCTCAATCTGTCTTTTAACGAAGCCGTCATACCTGGATAAAGCCGCCAAGGAGCAGATTCTACAACGATGATATAGAATTTTTTCCAAAAATAAACAGATGGTGTGACCAGCCATGAAAAAGGAAACGGAAACCCGACAATCCCGGCATGGACGATGTCGCTACGCTCGATCGCTCGCCAAAGAACGGACGCTGTTTGGGGCAAATGAACGATTGCTTCTAGTAAATGACGGGAGACGGGAAGATCGATAAATTCAATGTTCGACAGTTCCAGATCTGCGACGTCAATTTTAACCCAATCGGAGGGCGGGCTTTGATAGAGGCAGGGAGACGCAAGCGTAAAGTTTTTGAGATAGCGGAAATGCTCGACAAGGTCTTTGTACCAGAGCAAATCGAAATATCGATAGCCTTCTGAATCGCAGTGACAGATTATACCCGAAACCAGCAGGTAGCGTTGTTCTATCAAAAATAAAGGAGATTCTCGTTCTTCCATTCCCGACTCGCAACCGTTCGACCGACAATAATAGGAGATCGATCTTCAGTGGACGGCTGAAACGACATCCGAAGCCCACAAAACTAAATCGCTCGCTCGCGGAAATTTTTGAACTGAGGGGGATTTTAGCCCCAAGCGGTAGGCCATTAGCTTCAGCCAGCCTCTAGGGTGCGGTAAACCCCACACGGCCAATCGACTTTGACGTGTTATTGATTCTAGCGTGAGGGGCTTGTGCTCGCGGGCCAGCTTGGCCAGATCCGGGGGTAATGGCTCGTTGAATTCAACTTCTAAAAAGTGCAGCAATCGCCCTAAAAACAACCAGTTTTCTGATGGCATCAGTCGATCGAGGCGGTTCCCATCGATGAGATGGCCCCACTTGCGCAGTAAAAATACAAAATCTAAGATCCAAAACAGGAGCGGCCCTGTTTCTGCCATATGCCCCGCCAAGTGAACCGTCAGATGAGTCAGCATTGCCGTCGGCTCTAAAGCGCAAATCTCTGAAAGCCCTCCTAAGGCAGACGTCAGATTCTGCGTTAAAGGCAGGTGCTCTTTTCCTTCAAACAAGCGCACCCGGTGGTGCACGTCGAAAAAGACGCGGTTTTGACCCATGAAGTAAACTGCATCCGGCGTTGTCAATCGGTCTTTAATCGTAAAGCCGAGCCGCTCGAAGACGCGACTGACTGTCTCTAGCTCGTGGGGAGCGATCGCCCAATCGATATCTCCCATCATCCGAACGGCACGATCGGGATACAGCTGATCGACCAGCACGACGCCCTTCCACAGCACCGGACGGACGCCTGCTTCGTAGGTCGCCTTCAAAACAGCCGCTAGGGTATTTAACAAAACCTGATTGCGCCCCAGGGAAGAGATATACACGTTCAAAAGTTTGTCGAGAATAGACTTTGGAACGCAATCCTTGAGGCCGTGAACCTTGATGCCATAGTAAACAAACGGCATCAAACGATGGAGTTCGAGATCGATCGACACCTCCTGCCAGTCTCGATCTGAAGCTGCGTTAAGCTGCTGGCGAAACTGATTCGATCGCGAAGCATCCGCTGAAGTGAGGGAAAGTTGAAGCAACGTTCTCAGCAACATAGCGGAGCAGATCCTAGTTTTGTAACTTTTTTGATAGTTAGAAAACCCCCGTTATTGAGTCGCATTGGATTAAAAGATCGGGCAATCCCGTACTCGAACGATGACAAAGCGTATTGGTAGAAACCTTCAGATTTTACAGTCCAAAGATTTTCAAGCCGCACTTTACAGAAAAATTAACAGCACTGTCGGTCGCGATCGCGCGTAGCAATAAGGTCTAACCCTTCTCGCACGAGCATTACAATGTTCTTAAGGCTCTGTATGCTTAGTATGCCCAAACCGTTACATGGCGATCGAAACATCCACCCCTAAATCGCTCCTTAAAGATCCAGAACGCCTCGAATATCGGCTCAAGGAGATTCCTCCAGAACCGGGCGTCTATTTCATGCGGGATGCTACCGACAATATTCTTTACATCGGAAAATCGAAAAAGCTGCGGTCTAGGGTGCGTTCTTATTTCCGCAACCTCCAAGAACTCAGCCCTCGCATTGAGTTGATGGTGCGGCAGATCGTCGAGATCGAGTTCATCGTCACCGACACGGAAGCGGAAGCCCTCGCCTTAGAAGCCAACCTGATCAAGCAGCATCAGCCCCACTTCAACGTGCTGCTCAAGGATGACAAAAAATACCCTTACGTCTGTATTACCTGGTCTGAGGAATACCCGCGCATTTTTATCACGCGCAAGCGGCAGCTCGGCCAAAAAAACGATCGCTACTACGGTCCTTATGTCGATACGTTTTTGCTGCGCCAAACGTTGCGCATTATCAAGCGCGTGTTTCCCCTGCGGCAGCGGCCCAAGCCTTTATTTAAAGATCGGCCCTGTTTGAACTACGATATCGGTCGCTGTCCCGGCGTCTGTCAAAAACTGGTCTCAGCGGAGGACTACCGCAAAATCATGACCAGAGTTGCAATGGTGTTCCAAGGCCGAGCGGAGGAACTGATCGAGACGCTGACGGCCCAGATGGAGAAGGCCGCAGAGAATCTGAATTTTGAAGTCGCGGCTCGCCTGCGCGATCAGATCAATGGACTGAAAACCCTGGGCGCGGACCAAAAGGTATCGTTGCCGGACGATACGGTTTCCAGAGATGCGATCGCCCTGTCCGCCGATGACCAGTATGCCTCCGTGCAGCTGTTTCAAATTCGAGCCGGGCGGTTGGTGGGGCGGTTGGGCTTTGGAGCCGACGCTCAATCTGGGTCCGTGGGGCAAATTTTGCAGCGCGTTTTAGAAAACCACTACGCCAGCGCCGACCCGGTCGAGTTTCCGGTCGAAATTTTAGTGCAAGAGGAGCTCCCCGACGCAGATATGTTGGCGGAGTACCTGAGCGAGCGCAAGGGTCGCAAGGTGACGATCGTATGCCCTCAGCGCCAATCCAAAGCCGACTTGATTGAAATGGTGGAACGCAACGCCCAGTACGAGCTGGCCCGCGCTCAGAAAACCCGCGATCGCAACCTGAGCGCGATGGAAGATTTATCGGCGCTCTTGGATCTACCGGATCTACCCCATCGCATCGAAGGCTACGACATTTCTCACGTACAGGGTTCCGATGCAGTGGCCTCTAGGGTGGTCTTCACCGAGGGGATGCCCGCCAAGCAACACTATCGGCGTTACAAAATCCGCAACCCCGACGTTCGCTCGGGTCGCTCCGATGACTTTGCCAGCTTGGCGGAGGTGATCGGACGGCGCTTTCGCGACTATGCAATGCATCCCGATAAACCCCGCGCTGGCTCCGAGGACTGGCCGGATGTGGTGATGATTGACGGCGGCAAAGGTCAGCTTTCTTCCGTCGTAGCCGTCCTGACCGAGATGGGTCTCATGGACGAGCTAACGGTGATTAGCCTGGCCAAACAGCGGGAAGAAATTTTTCTGCCGGGGGAATCGAAGCCGCTGGATACGGAAGCCGAACAGCCAGGGGTGCAACTGCTGCGACGACTCCGGGACGAAGCCCATCGCTTTGCCGTGACGTTTCACCGCCAGCAGCGGACGGAAAGAATGCGGAGATCGCGTCTCGACGAAATTCCCGGACTCGGCCACCACCGTCAGAAACAGCTTTTGGGGGTGTTTCGCTCCATCGACTACATCCGCGAAGCTAGCCCGGAACGGCTTGCCGAGGTGCCGACCATTGGGCCGCACCTCGCCCAACAAATTTACGATTATTTTCATCCCACGTAGGGGCGGCACCGCTTTACGCATCAACGGACTAGCTTGCACTTTGCATCACAGTTGTTAATTAAGTCTTTGTGGAATGCTTGTATTGACGATAACTACCTTTCATCCGAGCTAAATACCAATCGTCATCTTCAATTAACTGAATTAGTTCTCTTACTTTTATATTTTTTAAATAGACATCTTGAAAATACAAACTAAAGCCTCAAACTCTTGACAGATGGTCTATTCAATCAAAAAAACTTTTTTAGAGATCGTATAATTTTTGCGCGAAATTGAATTAAGAACGAAGAATAAGGGTTTCAGCCATTAAGTACCTTCTGAGTAAAAGGCAAAAAACCTTGTCAGATATGGGCTATGCCTCTTGAAGATGTCTAGTGTAGAAAAGTAAGGCATTCCAAGGTTACACCTAATGGTGAAGTTGTGCGGCGGCAGATAACTCTGAACTCTGATAAATAAACTCTGTTCCGTCCGTACCAACGCATTTTTGGGATGCGCTGCCACATGACGCTAACTGAGTAAGCCCGGACTGCTTCTCATCAATAGCTACATTCACTGTAAAAATGCCCTGCATCTACAAATTACTGGCTTCTTCTACCATGCTCATTCCTTTGCTACTACGGTGTCGTACAGCCCATAATGGGTCAGCTCTGGATGGCTTTCGATGCCCGTGTAGCGGAGTGATGCATCTTCATATCGCCGGAATGCAAATACGGCCTGGTTCATGTGCTCGGTATGAATACCTTGAGCTGCACGAGTAAATGGAAGTCCTTTACAGTCAGGCCCGTGACGGTCAGGAACAAATCTGGCTCTAACTTGGCGATCGCATCCTGTAGTGTGTTTTCCCGGAAGTCGGTCAGGTACATAAACGCCGGGATGCGGGTGGCGAACTTGATCAGTTTCTCCTGGATTTGCTTGCGCTTGGACTTGTACTCTTTTTCCTCGTCGCTAAGCTCTTTCTTCTCATTGGGCGTGAGATCCGTTTCCTTAGCCTTGTTCTTGAGCCCTTTTACCTTATCGCTTTTGTTGATGATCGTCTCAATGATGTTGTCGCCCAATGCGCGCCAACCTTCAATGCGCTCCACGGCGGCCAGTGCTTCGGGGTTATCCAGAATACGGCGTAGGGTGTCGTTGTCCACGTTCACCAGTAGGGCGCTCTCCCATTTGCGGGCTAGCAGGGTGGCTGAGGTTCCGGCCATCGCAGTGTCGAGAATGTCGCCCGCGTCAATCTGGGTCATGTTAGCACCGCCATGATTCTCCGCCCAAGCCTGTGCCACCGTATCCAGCATCCGGTTCGCAAACTCCGGCGGCGTAAATACCTCATCATTTGAGAGATTGGCAATGCAGGTCAGCACATCCGGGTTCCGCCCCCGCAGCGCAAAACCAACCTGAGTATTCATCGCGTTTCCCCCCCTTCTGATTGCGGCCAATCGAGAATGTGCCGTCGCTCCAATTCAGCCTGAAGCTCCTCCTCACTGGGCAGTACAAGGCGGTATTTCGAGGCGAAGAGCTGCTGACTCTCGCTAAGAACGGAGTAACGCACGAGGGTTTCGTCCTTGTCAGCACAAAGGATGATACCCAACGTGGGATTGTCATCTTCGCCCCGTTTGAGGTCGTCAAACATCCTCACATACATATCCATCTGGCCGATGTCAGCATGGGTGAGTTTCCCAATCTTCAGGTCAATGAGGACAAAGCACTTGAGCAGGTAATTGTAGAAGACAAGATCGATATAGAAGTGGGTGGTCTCCGTACTGACCCGAAACTGGCGACCAACAAAGGAAAATCCCTTGCCCAGTTCCATTAGAAAATCACGCAGGCGCGTGACAAGGGCATCTTCGAGCTGACGCTCGCTAAAATCGCCGCGATCGGGCAGATCGAGAAATTCCAGAATGTAGGGATCTTTGAGTAAATGCAGCGGGTTGGGCTTCTGGCGAGCCGGAATGTCAGATTCAGGAGCCTGTAGAAGTCGCTGGTAGCTGCGGGTCTCGATCGCCCTGGCCAAAACCCGCGAACTCCATCCCTGTCGAACAGTTTCTTCAATGTAGTAGTCACGCGCCTGCGAATCTTCAACCCGCATAATCAACCGCCAGTGAGTCCAACTCAATTCGCTACGCAGCGCGTAGTGTTTTCCCGCATCGGCGAAGGTAAGGTAGAACTGCCTAAAATTTCTGAGGTTGGCGACAGACATGCCCTGACCAAATTCTTCACCAAGGGCACGGGCAAGATGGCGGATGAGCTGGCTGCCGTATTCAGCACGGGCGGCTCCGCCCTGCTCCTCCTCAACAATGCGACGACCGATGCGCCAGTAGGCATCCACCATAGCAGTGTTGGCGGCGGCATAGGCTTGTCCTCGCGCCTCTTGCAAAATGGCACGGACATCATTGAGCAGACTCGACAACGACGGGAACTCGGTCACAGGCTTACCCCTCCTGCTTTGGTACCGATCGGCTTAGCAGCAGCCAGATCGCTCATCATCATCGGCGGGTAGGTCTTCATCGGCATGAAGATCTCATGCTTACCGAGATGGGCAAAGAGCGAATCCTCCGCGCTAAAGGTCGATGAAAGGGTGAGACTATCAAAGCGAAAGTCACGCCGCTGAAATCGGCCCTTCCCTAAGTAGCCCCACTCCGCAAAAGTAATTGCTCGATCGTCTTGAGTACGCATCGTCAGAGCATCGCCATGTATCAGGTTCTGCGATAGCACATAGGATGCCGCCCGGTAGCAATCGTCCGCCTCATCTAGATTCAGGTAATCAGCGAAGATCTCCAGCACATTGGCGCGACACTCAGCAATGTTGTCCGCCAGCAGCTCGACACCGTAAATGCACATTAGCCCCAGCAGCGCATAGTGCCGCCGCTCGAAATCAGACTTGCCATACTTGAGTTCTACAGCAGCAAGACCAAGAGGTAGTCCCCCAAATGTAAGGATAAGATCATAAAGACCTCTTTAGCGCCTTACGATCAATGCCAAGTTGCCCAAGCTGCGAATCGACAAACGTTGTCAAAAACGGTTTTATCCATAACGGGAATCAAAATCACAAGTGCAAAACTTGCGGTCGCCAGTTCGTTGAGGCCCCTAAGCAAAAACTGATCTCTCAAGCGACCAAAGACCTCATCGATAAACTCTTACCCGAAAAGATACCGCTTGCCGGGATTGCGAGGGTTTGCGATGTTTCCGAAACATGGTTGCAGGACTATGTTAACTGCAAATATGAGTCGATTCCTCGACAGGTCAAAGTGTCCTCTAAAAAAAAGGGCCGTTGACCCTTCAGTGCGATGAAATGTGGTCGTTTGTCGGCGATAAAGGCAACAAACAATGGATTTGGCTTGCTCTGGATGTCGAGACCCGCGAAATTGTCGGGGTTCATGTCGGCGACCGCTCTGAACAAGGAGCGAGAGCGCTTTGGGCTTCGTTGCCTGGGATCTACCGTCAGTGTGCAGTGGCCTACACAGATTTTTGGAGTGCCTACGCCCTTGTGTTCCCTGATAAGCGTCACAAGGCTGTGGGCAAAGAGACAGGCAAAACGAGTTATATTGAGCGTTTCAACTGTACGATGCGCCAACGAGTCTCACGATTAGTGCGTAAAACCCTCTCTTTTTCTAAAAAACTGGAAAATCACATTGGAGCCATCTGGCTCTTTGTTCACCACTACAATGCATCCTTACTTGTTTAGGACTACCACCAAGAAATTGCCACTTCCACAGGCTGGCTCCAAAAAGCGGGAGTCAATGCGATCCGTTTCGTCTTTTACCAGGTCGAGCATCGCTTCAACCATCCATGCCGGGGTAAAGACCTCTCCACGATCGGCGACACGCTGTTTTGACTTGATATCGTTCATGGGCTAATAAATTAAATCCGGGCGATGTTTCCCTACGACAATAGCAACCCAACTCTAATTAGACGGATAAAATACACGTATATCTCTGATTTGGCGATATAGGCGGACAAGCCTTTACCCTTCCACCTATATCGCGCTTCTGGAGATAAATATATACGGAATCCAATTCGCCTATATCGGTCCTACGGGGATATAAGCATTTTCAAATCATTTGGGTGAAACCAGCGATCGCCACGCCCGCACGACTTCTTCTAAATCCGCTGGCAATTCTTGCGCGCCCAGCTCTGCATACTGCACCGTCGTCTGCCAGTTGCCGAGCGTATAGGTAAAGTAGTCCGCAGCTCCCCTTTGAGGCGGGTAGCGCAGCCCGCCAAACTGTCCGAAACGACGCGTCTCTAACAGCTTCCGAAATGCCTTGACCTCAGCCTTTGAGAGCGTGCGAATCGCTTCTGCCTGGGTTGGTTTTGGCGCTTTTGAGGGGGGCTGCTTCACGAGGCGTCCGTCTTTATACAACCTGATTTCTTCGTTAATCCCGGCAATACCGCCAGACTTGATTTCCCGAAATACGACGGATCGCTCGAGTTGAGGCGGCATTTCGTTGGCTGGAATTCGCTCGGCAGGAGGGGCGATCGCGCGACTCGATCGACTGCCTGCCGAATCTAGCGCGATTTTCCCCCCCGTCGCGCTGGTGCGATACACCCACTCCTGCTGCTGGTGCGCGACTCTTACTTCCCAGCCTCTGACCAAAGCAGCAGTACACATCTGCTCGGGTGGCGCTAACCCCAAGCACCCGTCCGACCAAATCTTTGGCTTCGCCTGGACGAGGGTTAATTGTTCCGGGGGGAAACCGGACTGAACCGAGGCAGCTTGGATGACGGCAGTGCCGATTGCTTCTGGAAAAGAAGGATCCACTAAAGCTGGCGAGGATGTTACCGGGGTTGGGAATTGGGCGATCGCGGGAAAGGGAGCGGCGGTCGCCCAGCCACCACCCAGAGCGATCGTCGCCAATACCGTCAACCAAAATCGTGACATTGCCTTTATCTCTTGCCCGAACCCAGGCTGTAAATCGTTAAGAAGATCGACGCTTAGCTTACACCTGAAGTTGCCCCAGCGCAGCAAACAAAGTTTTTAATGCGGCATCGATCGCTGCTGTCGCTATCCTTCAGCACGCAGATGTTAATGTAAGGCAAACATGCGTACAGGCTGGAAAATCCTGCGTCTCGGTGAAAGAAAACCGCGTAGATTGACCATCCTAAAACGGAGGGGAAATTAACTAGTGGGCTTGGAGCGCTTTAAATCTGCATGGATATTATTGAATGTTATCGGCTGTTAGAACTCACCTCCGCCGCAAGTCTAGAAGACGTTAAATCCTCCTACAGACGTCTCGCCCGTCGGCTGCACCCTGACGTAAATCCTAACGACAGCAAAGCCCACGATCGATTCATTCGCATTACAGAAGCCTATAAAGTGCTCGCTAAAATTGCCGCCGCCCGACCTGTAAGCGCGGCTCCCAACCCCGCACCATCGCCCCGCACCAGTCCAGCCCCAGAAGTAACCGTTTCGGTCAAAACTGCCGCTCCACCTGCGCGATCGCATCAGCCCCCCGCGCCTCCCATACCCGAACCGCCTGCGGCCACCACCACCGATACTGCCGCTCCAGAGCTATCCTTTGCAGACCAAAAGCTGAAACTCGACACCTATCGTCAGATCGAAGACCTGATCAAGCGCCGCAGCTTGCCTCGGGCGATCGCCATCATTGAAGCCCTCCAAGCCCGTCTCCCCAACGACCCCGAAATTCGACAGTGGCAAGCCATCATTTACCAGCGGTGGGGCCGCCAACTGATCGAAAACAAAAACCTGACCCAGGCCAGAGCCTACCTCAAAAAAGCGCTCAAAACCGACCCCCATAACAAATCCCTGTGGACTGAAATTGAAGGCGACTTTCGACGCATTGAAAACAGTCAACCTTAGGTTCGCGCAGGTCGCGAAGAGATAACGACCCCGAAGACCCAAGCCATCGACCGCAAACCCCCCAAAACCTGAGGATTTGTTACGAAACGAAACGTTTGCCTTTTCAGGAGGTACACCAACCCCCGATAATTTTAGTGACACTGTCGCAGCCTGAGCCTAAATCCGACGATTTCATCGTCTCCCAGGTTACGATTTTGTCTGGGCTGAAGATATCGCCTAGCCCACCTACCGCCATCCACCTACCTTTTCATCGGCATCAAACCGCACGGCTCAGGAGAAATTTTCATGATCGGGTCTATTAAAAAACTTTTTGCCTCTATCTTTGGGATTTTCGGCGCGATCTTAAAGCTGCCCATTACCTTGCTAACATTACCGGTCAAGCTACTGTCCTCTAATAAGGAAACAACTGCAGACTCAGCTCCGAAGAAAAAAAAGAAAGAAGCTTTCTTTCTAGAAGCTACGGATGCCACAGGGGTTTCAGCTCCTGCGGCTGTGACTAACAACAAACCCGCACCTGCTTCAGCCACAGCAACCGCCCTCAATCTACCGCAGCCAAGCGTCACGACGACCAACACGCCTGCTGCAACCTCGACTAACAATTACACCAAGTTCGGACCGCGCCGCCGCCCCGGAGCCAACATGAAGTCCTACCTAGATATGGCTAAAACCATCAAGAGCGCTTAACTGAAACAGCTTCACGACAAGAGTTCGTAAAACCGAAAAAGCCAGTCAGATTTTCGCTGACTGGCTTTTTTTTACAGAGCGTGACTAACGCCATAGCATCTTTAATTTTTATAGATCCAGCAAATTTATAGATCTAGCAAACCTGGACTAGATACGCCTAAATAAGATTCGAGGCAAGAAGAAAAAACCTCATAGATGAGCGTCAGCGGCTTACCATCGTGCCAAAACAGATAGTAACGTCCCCAAAATGGGCCGGGGCATCCAAAGGCCACTTCTAACGCCTCAGAATCGCCCAGAAAAGCTTCGCGAATGTCCCGATACAGTTCCATCCGCAGGTTTGCCAAACTCGACCAAATCGGAATAGAGCGATTGCGTAAATACTCATCCACATGGCTGGCTTCCCACCAAGACGTTGCGTAAGCCAAGCGCTGTCCAGACATCGTTTTTAGCCAAACCTGACGCCTGAGCCGCGGACCGGGCACCGCCTGAATCAAATCCGGCGCGCGGTCCGCATGCATTCCAATCAGAGACATATCGATCACATCAACAGAAATTGACTCTCCTGTCAAAAGCTGAAGGTGGCGAGTCGTAGAACCGTCCCCTAACACCAGCACCTGCCAAGGTGGAGTCAATAGGTGACGGGGAACGCCATGCTGCAATGTCACTTGGTCGCCGACCCAACTCACATCCAAACGCTGCCAATCCAGCACGCAAGATAAGGCATCTTGCTGAAAATCCGCGTTTGGTTCCAAGGCGTTTCTATTCAAGGGACTTTACAAAACTTTGAACTCTTACTTGCATCATAAATAGGTTTGGAAACCATCGCAAATCGGATTTTGGCGCAAAATCCACAGAAACCTTACAAGCAGGGAATTTCAGCAAATAAAACTTTCATCGCAGATCGATCGTAAAGTTTTTTTAACGGCTTTCCTTAAAACGGTCAAATCCAAGCTACTAAGAGTACTTCAGCTTAAGTTTCGAGAAAAATAAATTTTTATGTGAACAAACGTAAACGTCATTCCAGCCTGTGGAAAACTCCCCTTATTTTGGGGAAAACCCTGGGGAAAACCCTGGGGAAAACCCAACTCTTCTGTGGAATACTTTTTTTCTTTCCACAGCCTGTGGAAAACTCGGCCAGTTTATCCACAGGTTTTCCACAGGGGGGTGGAGCCTGAAGGGTTTGCCAGATAAGGAGTTTAAAAAGTTTTCCACAGTTTCCACAGCCCCTACTATAACTACTATTTAAATTTTTTAAAAGAAATAGGAATCGTTAAGAGGACAAAGTTCGAGCGAGCGATTTCTCGAATCGGAATTCGGAAAAAGGGTGATAGGATGTTGGTCGCTACAGATCGGTCCAGCGAGAATTTTCAGTTTTTCAGCCCAGTCCTCCAGAATTGAAACGGTTTCGGCAGCAGTATGAAGTTTGTTTGTTCCCAGAATGACTTGAGTGCAAAACTTTCCTTGCTGAGCCGCATCGTTCCGTCCAATCCCGCCCATCCTGTTTTGGCCAATGTTTTGCTCACCGCAGAGCCGGATCGCTTAGGTTTGTCCGTCTTCGATCTGAGCGTGGGAATGCAAGTGTGGATTCCGGCAGCAGTTGAAAAAACAGGGAGTTTGACGCTTCCAGCACGATTGTTCAGCGAAATTGTATCTCGGCTTCCGAATCAGGATGTGCGTCTCGAAACAGACGCACTGGCCGTTTCGCTATCTTGCGGTTCTGGACGCTACCAGATGCAAGGTCTATCCGCTGAGGAGTTTCCAGAATTGCCCACCTTGGCAGATATCGAACCGCTTCAGGTCGATACGGCAGTTTTGACGGATGGTTTGCAGGCGACCCTCTTTGCTTCGAGTACGGACGAGAGCAAGCAGGTTCTAACGGGGCTGCATATCAGTTCCTCTGCCGAAGGGTTAGAGATGGCCACTACGGACGGACATCGGCTGGCGATCGCCCAGTTTCCCGACTCCAGTACCGCAGATCGCATTGACGTAACCGTCCCGGCACGAGCGTTGCGGGAATTAGAGCGAATGTTGGGTCGCACGGTCGCCACTGTAGAAGTCCGGGCCGATAAAACGCAGATCGTGTTCGAGTTACAGTCCGAGCAGGGGGTCGAACGGCTGAGCTGTCGCCTCCTCGATGGTCAGTATCCGGCCTACAACCAACTCGTTCCCCAGAGCTTCGAGCGGCAAATGGCCGTGGACAGACAGGCTTTTTTGAGCGGCGTAGATCGGATTTCGGTATTGGCCGCGCGCAAAAACAATATCATTCGGTTGCGACTCGATCGAGAAGCGCAAAGCTTATTTTTGTCGGCTGAAGCGCCAGAGTACGGCAGTGGTGAAGAATCCATTCCGGCTCAAATCTCTGGAAAGTCGATTGAAATTGCATTTAACGTCAAATATTTGAGCGACGGACTTAAGGCCGTGCACAGCAGCGAAATTCAAATGCAGCTCAATACCGAAACCATGCCGGCCATTTTGTCGCCAGTTTCCGGGCAAAAGATGACCTATCTGATCATGCCCATTCAAATCCGAAGCTGAGACACCTCGCGCAGCCTCGATCTGCGGCCCATCCAAACAAAAGCTTGCGCATCGGACTACTTACATCCTATAGTTAAAGACTGTGTTTAATATCTAGGAACACCATGCCCAAGTTAAAAACGCGACGCTCCGCCGCAAAGCGATTCAAGCGCAGCGGGAGTGGAAAATTTATGCGTCGCAAGGCAAATAAAAACCACATTTTAGAACATAAGACAACAACTCGAAAGACACGGCTGTCTCAAATGGCTGTGGTCAACGAGCGGGACGCTGAAAACGTCAGTCTTATGCTGCCTTACTCGTAATTTTCGCGCATAGAACCACACTGGAAACAAGGACGAAGACATGACACGGGTCAAACGCGGTAACGTCGCTCGCAAGCGCCGCAACAAAATTCTCAAGTTAGCCAAGGGATTTAGAGGATCGCATTCTCGATTGTTCCGTACCGCTAACCAGCAGGTCATGAAGGCTCTGCGAAATGCCTATCGCGATCGCCGCAAGCGCAAGCGCGATTTTCGTCGCCTGTGGATTGCCCGCATTAATGCAGCAGCTCGCTTGCATGGCATGAGCTACAGCCAGCTCATCGGCAACTTAAAGAAAGCAGACGTTTTGCTCAATCGTAAAATGCTGGCTCAATTGGCCGTGCTAGACCCGGATGGATTTGCCTCGGTTTTAGAAATTGCCGCTCAAGCGAGCAAAGCCTAGGCCATCCCGTCGGATTATCGGAACTCGATCGGTCTTATTGAAATCGGAATCATCTTATTATTGAGGGCGTGTGGTGTATATTTGCACTGCACGCCTTTTGCGTAGGAAGCGTAACATTTGTGATTAGAGACCCTAAAGTCCTAAGATAAAACCAAATAAATCGTCCCAAAATCTTCCTTCACTTCATTATTTATTGTTTAGATTCCTCCGATGTCCTCGAACGAACCGTCTTCAGCCCCTCCTTCCGAGCCAGCAATAGAGGCTGACGTTGACTCTGCGGCTGAACAGGAACAGGAAAACAAGATTCTCAAACCTGTGCTGGACGTTTTAGCGCGTTTCCCTCACAAGCGCTCCAAAGGATTATTTTGGGTCGTCGTTCTGTCCACCTCGGCGCTCACTGGGGCGATCGCCTTTCAGTGGCTGACCGCTTTACCGCCCGTCCCAAACTGTCGAAAGATTTTCAGAGCGACGCTTTCCGATGCCGGGCAGCTCTACTGTGCTGACCAAGCCGCGCGGCAGGGTGATGAAGCTTCTCTGTCGGAAGCTCTTCAGCTATCGGGTTCGATTACAGAGTCCAATCCTTTGTTCGAGCAATCCAGGCAGCTCTCCGATCGTTGGTCCGAATCGATTTTGGTGCTAGCCCGGAAAAAAGTAGAAACTGGGGACTTGCAAAAGGGGATTGCTTTGGCCCAAAAGGTGCCTAAAACCAGTACGGTTCATGCCAGCGCCCAAGAAATGATTCGAGATTGGCAAAGTAACTGGCAAAAAGGCAACGCAATTTTTAAGAAGGCAAAAGAGGCGATTCAGGATCAGAATTGGGGCATTGCCATGGAGCAAGTCCGAGATTTGATCCAGATTGGCAGCGGTTACTGGCAGGGACAGGCCGACAAAATTGTGAAGGAAATGTCCGTCGAGCAAGAGGCGTTCTTCAAAATTGCTGAAGCCCAAGAAGTGGCTGATTATGGCACTCCCGATGATTTTGCCAAGGCGATTCAAACGGTGAGCAAAATCGATCCGAAGCGTTTGGCGCGCAAGCGCGTGGGCGAAAAGATCGATGAGTGGAGCGAGAAGCTCGTCGCGATCGCCAAGGATGCCCAGGCCAACGGCAATTACGAGCAGACGATCGAGGCAGCCCAAAAGGTTCCCCCGACTGCGAAAGCGGCGAAGGTGGCAGCTTCCTATTTGCAGTTGGGTCGCGCCGGAACGGTCGCCAAGGACGATACGCTCTGGTCTGCCATTCAAGCCCATGCGTTTGCGTCTCAAATTGACACCAGCACGCCCGTTTATACCGAAAGCAAAACCCAGCGTCAGAAATGGGAAGGGCAAGTTCAGGCTTGGGGGCAGTTAGCGGTCGCCCAATGGTTTGCTGGCATCGACCAGGTTTCGGGCTATCGCATGGCGGTCGAGCAGGCTGCGATGGTCGGCCCAGAGCAGCCCCGTCGCATTGAAGCTCAAACGTTTATTGCCAATTGGAACAAGCAAATCGATTCGTTCCAAGACCGTCAATTTATCGCGCGCGCCAAACAATTTGCCGTGGATAACACCATTGCCAGTCTTCAAATTGCGATCGCCGAAGCGGGTAAGGTCCTGTCGGGGCAACCGCTGCGAGAGGTCGCTCAAGCTTTGGTGGTGCAGTGGGGAGACGTCGTGCAACGCATCGAAGACCAGCCCATTTTAGATCGGGCGATCGCCTTAGCGAAGAAAGGCGACCTGAATGCAGCCATTCAGACTGCCGACAAAATTTCGTCCGATCGAGCGCTCTATCGAGACGCTCAGGCGCGGGCGGGAGAATGGGTCGCCCAGATTCAGGCCATTGAAGATCGTCCCATCCTCAACGAAGCGGATGCACTGGCCAGCGAAGGACGGTTGTCGGAGGCGATCGCCCGCGCTTACGATATCGGGTCTAACCGAGCGATGTACGGCGAAGCACAGTCTCGAATTTCCGATTGGGCCGAACGCCGCCGCCAAATTCAAGCCGCCAGCGAGCCGCCCCCACCCGAACCCGCGCCCCCCGCAGAAGAACCCGCGCCCCCAGAACCGACTCAGTCAGTTGGGCCGCCCCCGCCGTTAGAAAATGGCGAACCGCCACCCCTCGAGCCCGTACCCGAACCATCCGAAGAAGAACCGAGCGATCCGTAGCTGCTAAAAACGCTTTGGATATCGCCGAGGGTGCTATGACAACGTGATAGGATGAACTGTTGATTAAAGCCGACGCTCGACCTTCTATCCGCGCGTCTACCTCGGAACACATGCGATTTTCTAAAATTCTGATCGCCAATCGCGGAGAGATTGCCCTCCGCATCCTGCGAACTTGTGAGGAACTGGGGATTGCTACCGTTGCGGTTCACTCCACCGTCGATCAGTCTGCTTTACACGTGCAGTTGGCCGATGAAGCCGTCTGCATTGGAGAAGCACCCAGTGCGAAAAGCTATCTCAATATTCCCAATATCATTGCTGCGGCCCTGACCCGCAATGCCACGGCCATCCACCCCGGCTACGGCTTCTTGGCCGAAAATGCAAAATTTGCCGAGATTTGCGCCGATCATCAAATTCAATTTATTGGCCCATCGCCCGACTCGATTCGGCGGATGGGAGATAAATCCACGGCTAAGGAAACGATGCAGCGGGCGGGCGTTCCTACAGTACCCGGCAGCGATGGCCTTGTTGTCGATGAGGATGCGGCTAAGGCGATGGCCGACAAGATTGGCTTCCCTCTCATGGTAAAGGCGACGGCGGGCGGCGGGGGACGCGGCATGCGGTTGGTGCGCGATCCAGAAGACCTGATCAAGCTCTTTTTAGCCGCTCAAGGCGAAGCGGAAGCCGCCTTTGGCAATGGGGGCGTCTACCTCGAAAAATTTATTGAAAAACCGCGCCACATTGAGTTTCAAATTTTGGCCGACAGCCACGGCAACGTCGTGCACCTTGGCGAACGGGATTGTTCCATCCAGCGCCGCCACCAGAAATTGCTCGAAGAAGCACCCAGCCCTGCCTTAACGCCGGAGCTGCGGCAGAAAATGGGAGATGCGGCAGTTAAGGCCGCTCAGTCCATCGGTTACGTGGGCGCGGGCACCGTGGAATTTTTGCTGGATGCTTCGGGAAATTTTTACTTCATGGAGATGAATACCCGCATTCAGGTAGAGCATCCCGTGACAGAGATGATTACGGGGCTGGATTTGATTGCAGAGCAAATCCGAATTGCCGAAGGCGCAAAACTCAGCTTTACCCAAGCGCAGGTGCTGCTGCGGGGCCATGCCATCGAATGTCGCATCAATGCTGAAGACCCGGACCATAACTTCCGCCCTACCCCAGGCCGTATTTTGGCCTACTTGCCTCCCGGCGGCCCTGGCGTGCGCATGGATTCCCACGTCTATCCCGACTACGAAATTCCGCCCTACTACGATTCCTTGATTGGCAAACTCATCGTGTGGGGACCCGATCGGCCCACGGCGATCGCCCGAATGCAGCGGGCGCTGCAGGAATGCGCCATCACTGGCGTTTCGACCACCATTGGATTCCACCAAAAAATTCTGGCAAACGCCGAATTTCAGGCCGGGCGAGTGTATACCAACTTTGTCGAACAGATGCAGGCCGCAAACGCTAAATCATCCTGAGGAGACCCTGCTGTCCCAGCAATAGCTCTCGGGCAAGGGTGACCAAGCCAAACCAAACAATCGGCGTAATATCCACACCGCCAATGGGCGGAATGACCTTGCGCGTTGCAGCCAGCAAGGGTTCGGTGGGCCAGTAGATCAAAACCCACGGAAACTTCCCAAATTCGACTTGAGGATACCAGGTCAGTACAATTCGAAACACGAACAAAAAGCTCATGATGGCCAGCAGCGGCCCGATCGTCCAAATTAACAGCGTTGCGGTATCCATCTTTTCAAGACATTGGGGGTAACGGCTGTTTTCAGTCTAGAACCTCGGCGGTCTCAATGGTAGGTTTGGTTGGGTTAGGAACGATGGCTTTAAATTAATGCTTCTCAAGCGTCAGCCGACCCTCTAAGATTAAGAGTAATGTTGCGATCGAAAACGGTTATGATGCCTGTTTTAATGACAATTACCCCCTCTCTGAATGGGTTCTTTATTGGTTTAGTGTCCGGCGGCGTTGTGTTAGCTGCAATCGCTGGCGGCGTCATCCTCGTGAGCCAGTTGGATAAGATTCAGCGCTCTTGAGTTTAGATTCATGTAAAACTCGGGGAAATCAAGGCTTGGGCTTCAAAGCAATCTGCATTTGCGCCTTTAAGTCTACGGTTGACAGCCTTCAGCCGTAGGCTTTTTTGGTGCATGCCGATCGCCCCAATCCACGCCAAAACTTTCAAAGGCCGCTAGGATTGAATTGAATCTATCGGTTGTTGCTTTCGAGCGATGGCAACGCTCCTCTTCTAAGTCGCGTTTATCTACGAGGAATCCACTGTGGGCGGCATCGGTACTCCTGTTGCAATCCTGATTGGCGTTATGCTGCTTGTCGTTGGGATTGGTCTGTTCTTTTTAGATACGTTTAAGCCAGGCTATAAGCGTGACTCGGACAAAGTCTACGGCATTCTGTTCATGACTTTGGGTATCCTTTCGCTGGCCAATTGGCAGGCAGGATTTGGAGTCTCTCTGCTCTTGATGGTCTCTGCTGGAACCCAAATCGCGCTGATCGTCGAACGGATTAGAAACCGCACGGCGAGCAACGAACCCACGTATCAAACGAGCGGGCGTTCCAGCCGTTGGGAGGGAGATCGCGATCGCCCCAGTCGTTCCTATCGCTCTAGCTATGAAGACAGCCCGCGCTCGGAAGTGCGCGCCGAGTTCGATGACGAACCCATGTCGATGGAAGAACCTTCGCGGGTGCGGCGGATTCGGAGCGGTCGAGAGGAGGGCCGGGATATCTATAACAGTGCCTACGTCGAACCATTGGTAGAGGATACCCGCGAACCGCGTCGTGCTGGAAGTCGCCGCTCTAGCAGCTCCTCCACAGATGAAAGCCAGTACGGGGACGAGCGTTCTCGTCGTCGCAGTCCGCTCCAACTGAGGGGAGACATCGTGACAGATAGCGATGCTTCGTTCTACGGCGAAGAGCGCCCCGCCAGAACTGAACCTGCGTCTAGCGGACGGCGTCGCAGTCGTGCGGGTTCGTCCTTATCGTCGCCTACTTCCGAACCCGAATCAGAGTTGTCTTCGGGGTCTCGCGGTTCCCGCCGTCGTTCTAGAGCCAATGGGGACGGCTCCGCGCCGAGAAATCGTCCCTTTGATGGGGGCCCCTTTGATGGGGACTATGTAGACTACAAACCCTTGAACGCACCAAAACCGCCTAGTTCGGACGACGACGATTTCGACAATAGCAGTAACTTCGACGACAACCCTAGCTTTCGGTAGTCGATGGCCCAGCTTAATCCAGCTTAATACTGAAGCTTAGCCTCTAGGGATTTTAGATATTCTGTGTTCACGCCGGATTCGCGAGTCAGAGCAACCTTACCCGTCCGCGCGATTTCGCGAATTCCAAACTTATTGAGCATCTGCACGATCGCCACCATTTTGCCCGGATCGCCCGATACCTCGATCGTCAAAGAATCTTCCGAAACGTCCACAACCTTGGCGCGAAAGATCTGAACGATCTCCAGAATTTCAGAGCGAAGCTGCGCCGTAGCGTTGACCTTGATGAGCATCAGCTCCCGCTCGACACAAGGCGTTTCAGTAATATCCTGGACTTTGAGCACGTTGATGAGTTTGTAGAGCTGTTTCGTCAGTTGCTCGATAATCCGATCTTCGCCGGGAACCACCATCGTGATGCGGGAAACGCCCATTTGCTCCGCCGGTCCGACGGCAAGGCTCTCAATGTTAAAGCCCCGCCTTGCAAACAATCCTGCAATGCGGCTGAGGACTCCGGCTTCATCTTCAACTAAAACGGACAGCGTGTGTTTCATGGTGCGCGGCAGGGGCTTAGCGTCAAGGATGGATATTATCTAGATTATCTAGGAATTCGATACTTTAACCAAAAAGAGACAAAGAAAAACCCTTGGGCGTCTGTCCGTGTTTCGACTCCAAGGGTTTTTCAGTTGAATTCACTCCTCACATCTACTAATGTATCTCGCCCGGATCGAGAGGGGCGACGGGAAGTGACACTTTATAAATTGTCTGGAAATAAACGATCTAGAAAAAGGGTCTGGAAAAGGTCGCTGCTAAATTCGATAGGCTTCAGCGAAACGCTGGATGCCAGCAAGGTCGCAATGAATTTGGATATTGCAATAGCAGCCGGATTGCTTCAGGATGTCAGCCACTGCTTCGGCTTGTCCCGCCATCATTTCTAGCAGCAGCACGCCCCCTGACTGGAGGAATTGCGGAGCCCGCTCCGCAATGACGCGCAGGAATTCTAAGCCGTCCGTTCCGCCGTCTAGGGCTAAGTGAGGTTCGTGGCGGGCTACTTCTGGTTGCAGGGCGGGCACGAGAGCGCTTGGAATATAGGGAGGGTTGCTCGCAATCCCAGTCAATTTGCCTTGCAGCGACTCTAAAGGCTCTAGCCAAGAGCCTCGATAAAACAACACCCGATCGGCGAGGCCCAACTGCTCGGCATTCTGCTTGGCAATGGTAAGGGCGCTCGCGCTCGCATCTACGGCATGAACGATCGCTTGGGGAAAGCTTCTGGCCAACGCTAGGGCGATCGCCCCGCTTCCCGTTCCTAGGTCGGCCCAGTGCGAGGGCTCCACTGCCATCGTTGCCGCAGCCGCTATGGCGAGATCGACGAGCAACTCCGTCTCAGGTCTGGGAATTAATACCCCTGGGGCGACGGCGAGCGTAAAATCTCGCCAGGTCGTTCTGCCCAGCAGGTACTGAAGGGGCACTTTTTCTTGAAGCCTGCGCTGCCAAAGCGTGGAGAGATCGGCGAGGGATCTCTCCACGTTAATCGCGGGACGGTTCCGGTAGCTTTCGAGCCTGAGCGCGAGGCGATCGACCTCGGCAACGGCCATCAACATCCAGTCGAGTTCGCGCAAATACGCGCCTGCTTCCTGAGGATTGACAGCGCAGGCTGAAACTTGCTGGCAGGCGACGCGACGCCATTCCCAAAGCGCTTCTCCAGAGACCCAGCTCGGATTCTCCATTCAGGGCCAAAGTTATTTATTTTGGATTTGCTGCGGGAGCCTGAGGCTTAGCCGGTGTTGCGGCTGGCGTTGCGGGCTTGTTAGCTGGAGCTGCGGACTTGTTAGCTGGAGCTGCGCCTCCCGCCGCCTTCTGCTGCTCTAGCGCAAACTGAAGGGCGGCGCGATCGGGCACTAGCGTAATTTGTTGAATGCCCGCACCGTTTTCCTTGAGTAAGGAATCCAAGATTTTGGAGAGCGAAGTGACTTCTATCTTAACGGTGCTACTCAGCTTCGGGTCTCTTTGCTTGAGCTGGTCGAGCATCCCTTGGAGGTCTTTTTTATTGAAATAAAAGGGAATAACCTTGTTTTTTCCCTGCTCGATGGTCAATAGTCCTTTATCTTTGCCGCCCGTGCTATAAAATAAAGGAATATCGTTGAATTGCTTCACCTCTTGGCCGTTTTGCTTCAGTACTGCCATCGCTTCATCGATCTGTTGTTTCGGGGGCAGAAACTCAAAGAGCAAAGAGTCTGCTTTGTCCTTGTTTTTGACTTTGATGTCGTAGGCCTGACGCATGGACAGCGCGACCACCTTAGCCGAGTTGCCAACATCTGGCTTTTGCTTTTTAAGGGCGGTCACTAAGGATTGGGCATCTTGCTGGCTCATGAAAAACGTCGCAATCTGGACTTGCTTGGTTTTATCCTTAGGATTGGCCACAGAGGCGAGGATTGGAACGCCTTCTTTGTTGGTGACGGCAAAAACAGGGATGGGCTCTAAGCGCTTCATTGCATCTGCTTCCGACAGTGCGACGGCAGGTGCGGGCTGGATAGACGCCTGCCCCAATACGGTACCCCCTAAAAGGCTTAGGGTTAAGCC
This sequence comes from Altericista sp. CCNU0014, assembly GCF_044923475.1. Lineage (NCBI taxonomy): Bacteria > Bacillati > Cyanobacteriota > Cyanophyceae > Synechococcales > Altericista > Altericista sp. CCNU0014. Next base: position 5,442,499 of record NZ_CP137338.1, on the reverse strand, counting down.
CAATCGAATTAGTGATTTCATACGTTTTTTCTCTTAGCGTGTAAACAAGAATTGCTTTGCTATGGCGCTGTTCGGTGAATTTTCCCGATCTGGACGTGCCCTAAGTCACTGAAAGCTTACCTCATTCTGAAGAAAATCAACCAGTTTTTTGGGCGAGGCAAACACCCGTTGCTCTGAGGCTGTCTGCAGTCAGCTCGATGGCAAATTTTATATTTTCTGGATTTTCTGACTTCAGAGGCTTGACGGCTTGACGGCAGTCTAGGGTAAAGGTTCCGTTCAAGCAGTATAGGCTGCGCCTAAACCGAGAGAGCGGAGTCCTTTCCGGTAGGCGATAGAGGTAAGATCGGCCCCGATGTGGGCTTCTGATGCAATGTCTAGGGGTAAGTCTTCGGGATATTGCGCTTCTACTACTTCTTTGTCCTCTGCAAAGACTTGGTAGTTGAACTCATAGACTGGCTCTAGAGGCATGTCTTTATCGAAGTTGCGGCAGATCGGGCAAAATACGCGGGTTTTGCGGGCTGAGATGGGAGAAGCCGCATTGAGGACGCACAGCCGTTGACCGTCTTCTGGAAAGCTGACGGTAAGTCGTGCTGTGAATGGAAAAAATACGTCAAATACGCGCAACCATTGGAAGTCTTTGGGCGCTCGATGCTGCATGGCTTTGGGAAAGTTGCTGACGGTGCTGAGGTATTCGGCGCGGATGCCGTTTTCGGTTTTGCGGACTTCGTAGCGGGGGACGACGGGGTTAGCGCGATCGCCAAAGGTATCGGTATGCACCCAGGCAAAGTGACCCACATCTAGAAATCCCTCTACCTGACGCCCTGCGGCGGCGTTTAGGTTCACCGCATCGGGGAGAATTTGCTGGTAATCGGGGTCGTCCCATTCGTGGAAATCGGGGAAATCGAAGGGCTCGTTGCCGCCGAGAGAAGTCCAGATCAGGCCGTAGGCTTCCTTGGCAGGATAGGTTTTGAGGCAGAGTTTTTTAGGAATGGCGGTGCCGGGGTTGGCCGGAACTAACGTACATTGGCCGTCCGCCGCATAATGAAAGCCGTGGTACTTGCACACCAACTGGTCGCCCGCAACGTGGCCCATGCTGAGGGGAATGCCGCGATGAAGGCAGATATCGTTGGCAATAGAGAGCCCGGTGGGGGTTCGCCAAATGACTAATCGCTGGTCCAGCAGCGTGGTGGAATGGGGCCGATCTTTAACGTCGTGACTGAAGGCAATTGGATACCAGAAGGGGTACAGCGCGTCCCAGTCGGACTCTGTAAAGGTACAGCCTCGGGGATAGGCAATTTGATGGGCCATAGGGCAGGTGCTAATTCTACTGGAGCGAACGATCGAGCGTTATTTGTATACTGCATGCCGAGCGACCCAAAAATCGTAGCTCAAGGCACAAATGCGATGTTTTGGGTTTGGTATACCTTCTGCAGGCTGCGTGCAAAAAAAAGCGCTCGGGGATTAAAACTGGGATGGCCGGATCCGAAAGCGCGATCGCTCCGATGAGTTTGTTGTTTATCCCAAGGAAGCGCCATGAATACTGAAGAAAGCGTCTTGGAAAAGCCTCAGCCAGAGCCGCCAGAAGACGGCTGGCAGGGAGCGATCGCCCGTTATTTTAAGTTTGCGGAATACAAGACCAACCTTCGGATCGAGACCTTGGCGGGCATTACCACCTTTATGACCATGGGCTACATCCTGGTGGTGAATCCGATTATTTTGTCCAACGCTATTTTTCTCGAACAGTCAGGCGATCTGTTTTCCCAGCTGGCGGTGGCGACGGGAATTTCGTCCGCGATCGCCACGCTCTGTATGGCATTTATGGCCAATTATCCCTTTGCTCTTGCCCCAGGGATGGGCACCAATGCGTTTTTTGCCTTCTCCGTCGTGCTGGGACTCAAGATCGACTGGCGGCTGGCGCTATCCTGCGTGTTCGTGCAGGGACTGATCTTTATGGCGCTCACCTTTACAGACGTGCGCCGCCTGCTGATCAAGGCCATTCCTCAATCGCTGAAGCACGCTACGGCTGGAGGTATCGGTCTTTTTATTGCCTACATCGGCCTGTCGGGCAGCGTTAAAACGGGCGGTGCGGGTTTGATCGTGGGGAATGAGGTGACTAAAACTGCCTTCGGGAACCTCAGCGAGCCGAATACGCTGATGGCGATCGCCGGATTGCTCATCACGTCGGCCTTTATCGTGCGCCGGGTGAAGGGGGCGCTGCTGTGGGGAATTTTAGCAACTGCGCTTTTAGCTTGGATTTTGGGCGTGGCGGCATGGCCCCAGGGATTGTTTGCCCTGCCCAGCATGCCAACGGATCTGCTAGGTCAAGCAATTGGCGGGTTGGTCAACCTCAATGCCAATAATTTTTTAGATTGGCTGGCGGTGACGTTTGTATTTCTGTTCGTGGATATTTTTGACACCATTGGAACGCTGACGGGCGTTGGCATGCGAGCGGGCTACATCGGTCCCGATGGAGAATTGCCCCGCGCCAATAAAGCGCTGATGGCCGATGCGATTGGGACGACGGCAGGCGCTGTCTTTGGAACGTCCACCGTCACGTCCTACGTGGAGTCTGTGGCAGGTGTGACAGAAGGAGGACGCACGGGCTTTACGGCGTTGGTCGTCGGTCTGTTGTTCCTGGTCTCGTTGTTTTTTATCCCTGTGTTTCAGGCAATTCCGGCCTTTGCAACTACACCCACCTTGGTTATTGTGGGCGCGATGATGATGGCTGAAGCCAGGGAAATTCGCTGGGACGATATGGCAGAGACGATTCCAGCCTTTTTGACGATGTTTATGATTCCGCTGACCTACTCGATCGCCGAGGGTTTGGCGGTTGGCTTTATTTCTTATCCCATTGTTAAAGCGTTTCAGGGTAAAGCCCATGAAGTTCCCGTCGGAACCTGGGCGATCGCGGGTGTTTTTGTCGCTAGATTTGTGTTTATGACGCTGCGTTTCGGTAAAGCTTAAGATCGAGCATGGATGGGATCGGTGGGAAGGGGCCGGTTTTGGCGCGGCGCGCTGGGCATTGCCAGTGCAGATCGAGCTAAACTTGGCCGCACCCATCGCTGAAGGGTACATCGACTCGATCGACGAGCGTGACAATGAGGTCTTTGCGATATGTCGGATGTGGTGTCTGCGCTGTCTCCATCGGTTAAGGCCATTCGCGGGGCGTTTTGGGACTGCGTGGACGATCCGTTTTACAAGGATGAAGCCGAGAGCGTTCGCTACCTTCCCGACGGATTGTTAATTCTCGATCGCGGTCAGATTAAAGCATTTGGTCCCTACGAACGTCTAAAGGACCTCTATTCAAGCGTAGAAACGACGGTTTATCCCGCCGGAATGGCGATCGTGCCGGGATTTATCGACCTGCACGTCCACTATCCTCAGACGGAAATGATCGCGTCCTATGGGGCACAGCTCTTGGAATGGCTGGATAAATATACGTTTCCAACTGAAGCGAAGTTCGCAGATGCTGCCTACGCCCGCAAAATTGCCGCGTTTTTTCTAGACGAACTGCTCAAAAACGGCACTACTACTGCGCTGGTGCTGCCGACAATTTTTCCTCAGTCCGTGGAAGTTTTGTTTGAAGAAGCTCAAAAGCGCAACATGCGGCTGATTGCGGGGCAGGTGTTGATGTCTCGGAACGCCCCCGAATTTCTCCTGACCGAACCCAAAATAGCCTACGCTCAAACCCGCGAGCAGATTCAAAGATGGCACGGGAACGGACGGATGTTGTACGCCATCACGCCTCGGTTTGCCATTACCTCCACCGATGAGGAGCTCGCGCTTGCCGGACAGCTGAAGGCAGAATTCCCAGAGGTTTACGTGCACACCCACCTCTCAGAAAACCGAGCGGAGGTGGCGTTTACTGCCGAGCTGTTTCCCGACAGTACGGACTACCTGAACGTCTACGAACGATTTGGATTGGTGGGCGATCGCTCTATATTTGCGCACTGCGTCCAGCTGGACGACTCTGCCTTTGAGAGGCTGTCGGATGCGGGGGCGACGATCGCCTTTTGCCCGACCTCGAATTTATTTTTAGGCAGCGGATTGTTTCGGCTCGGCAAAGCAAAATCGACAGACCATCCCGTTAAAGTGGGTTTGGCAACGGATGTAGGCGGCGGCACCAGCTTTTCCATGCTGCAAACCATGAGCGATGCTTACAAAATTATGCAGCTCCAGGGAGAAAGCCTCTCTGTTTTCAGGGCATTTTATCTCGCGACTTTGGGTGCGGCCAAAGCACTGTCTGTTGGCGATAAGCTTGGCAATTTTGAGGTGGGGAAAGAAGCCGATTTTATCGTGTTAGATACCCAAGCTACGCCGCTGATGAAGCTGCGCAACCCTACCCCAGAATCCGTTTCTTTATCGGAATTGGCCGACAAAGCCTTTGCCATGATGCTGCTGGGCGACGATCGCACGGTAAAGGCAACATACGTGGCTGGAGCGCTAGTTCATTCGAGGCGATGGTAGGCGCTAGGACGTAGGGTAACTAGGTGCTCTATATTTTGGCGCATCGTGTTGCAAATGGCGTCTAGGGGTAAATCGTTGCGATCGCGCCCAAAGGGATTTTCGATTTCGATGCCGATTTCTTCTATCCCGAATAGCGTAAAGCTGATCAGGGCCACAATAGGACCCGTCCAATAGCTGATTTCGCCCACGAGCTGGAGCGGCAGCAGTAGACAGTAAATCAGCAAAAGCTGCTTGAGGTGGATGGCATAGGCCATGGGAATGGGCGTTTTTAAGATACGCTCGCAGATGCCGAGGCTATCCACTAATTTATCGAGCAGGGCATTGAGGGTTGTGACTTGATACAAATCCACGCGCTTGAGCTGGTACTGCTGCTGCAAGTAATCTTCAATCCAAAAGGCAATTTTGAGCGGTGCGTTGGGGGCGGTTTGGAGTGCTGTCCTCCGAAAATCGCCCACCAAGTCCAGGACCTCTGCATTCAGCGGCTCTTGGCGCAGGTGCAGCTTCGTGGCGATCGCGAAGGCCAGAATCAGATAAAGCACCTCTGTTTTGTGGGCGCGATCGCTCTTGTCTTCCTCATCGACAAAGACCCAAATCCGGCGCGTCAGGTTGCGGATGGTATTGACCAGCGTTCCCCAGGCTTTGCGCCCTTCCCAAAAGCGATCGTAGGCCGTATTGGTCCGGAACACTAACAGCAAACCCAGAACGATACTGGGCACGACATTGCCTAAAATGGGCCAAGCTTCGATCCAGCCCCATCCGTAGAACATCGAAACGATCGCCCCAATGCTGCCGCAAAAGAGTGCCTTTGGAAAGACTGCCGGAATGACCGAACCCTTGACCTGAAAGGTTAGCTTTACCCAGCCGAGATTGGGGGTGCCCATGAGATCTGCGATACCTGCCGAGAAAAAAGCATTAATCCACTCTAAAGGAGGTTTCTACTTTTTTGTACAGGTTGGCAACTTTATCCCAGCGTTGTTCTGGGGCAGAAATGTTGAGGGTATAGAGCTTGCCTCGGCTGACAGCGACGCTAGCCAGGTGATGGCGTTCGCGATCGCCGAGTTTAATCAGATATTCCAAGTCGTAGTAGGTTTTACCCGCCGCCTCCCGCTCCACGGCGGACAGCAGTTCTGCCTGACGGTTGGAGCCTTCCGGGGCCAGAATTTTCTTGGCCACCTGCAATCCAACGGTGGAAGCATCGCCCAAGTCGGAGAGCTTGCGGTTGCCCGTGAGGGTACTCAGCACCACGCTCACGTTTTCCGTCTCTTCGATAAGATCGCGAAAGACTACATCCGGCCCATTATTGCCCTTCACTTGGAGCCAGCCATTGGGGTAGAGAAAGCGATAGCCGTCCATGGCATCCACGTAGGCATTGAATCCGCCGCCAAGGCTGGCACAACTCTGAAGCGCTAGACTTAAAACCAGCACGGCAACGATCGCCATTCGATTTAACATTTCTCTATCCTTAATCTCGATATTGGGTGCGGGGAGAAACTACGACGTCGTTCGGCCCTCTCCTTCTCGCTTCACTATTGTAGTGGCTCTATTACCGCTAGAGATAAGTCAATTCTGCGCTCAAAGGTGGTTTGGATGATGCGTTATTTCCGAGTCCTGCGACTGTTTTGGGGAACGGCGATCGCCGCTGAAATGGAGTACCGCGCCAATTTTTTGCTATCTGCTCTCAGCAGCATTGGCAATTTAGCTGGGAGTCTGTTTGGGCTGTCGTTGTTTTACCGCAATGGCTACACTTTTGCGGGCTGGTCGTGGCAGGAAGCCCTCGTTGTATTGGGCATTTTTACGCTGTTGCAAGGGCTATCGGCTGCTTTTTTAGTACCGAATCTCAATCGCATTGTGAGGCACGTCCAGGAGGGCACGTTAGACTTTGTGTTGCTCAAGCCCATCAGCAGCCAGTTTTGGCTTTCGGCCTATACCTTTTCGCCCTGGGGCTTGCCCGATGTGCTGTTTGGGATGGCCGTCATTGGCTATGCCGGGATTCAGTTGAATCTAAGACCTGTGGACTATTTTTGGAGCCTAATTCCGTTGGGATTTGGCTTTATCAGCCTATACAGCCTCTGGTTTATGTTGGGGGCCACCAGCATTTGGTTTGTCAAAATCTACAACGTGACCGAAGTGCTGCGCGGACTCGTGGAAGCGGGACGCTACCCAATTGCGGCGTACCCCGCCAGCTACCGATTTTTCTTTAGCTTTGTGGTTCCCATTACGGTGTTGACCACGGTCCCGGCCCAGGTGATGCTGAATCGGGCCGATTGGGGATGGGTGGCGGGATCGGGACTGTTGGCGCTGGCGCTTTTGTACAGTACCCACCTATTTTGGCGATTTGCGCTGCGGTTCTATACCAGCGCGTCTAGTTGAAATCTTCTTAGCTGAACTTAATAACGAATCGTCGAAGGAATCTTGTAGTTGACGTAGCCTTACCCTCAGCGATAGAGCAGTCAAAGCCTAATCCTCACGTTAATTTCGTGAACTACTCCCGACGCTGATGCTACGCATACAGCGCGGGCTTCTCTAGACCTTTCGGCTTTCGAGCTTTTTTGAGTGAGGCGAGTCCCAACCCCACTTTTTTAATCAGAATGGCAGCATTGATATCTCTATCCATTTCATTTTGACAATGAGAACAGGAATGCCAGCGCTCCGAGAGTCCTTTTGAAACTTTATTGAGACAGACACTGCAATGCTGAGAGGTTCCGTAGGGGTCAACCTTGATAACTCTCTGACCAGCTTTTTCAGCTTTGAAAGTGAGGATATCAATGAATTGGCTCCATCCTGCATCAACAATACTTTTATTCAGTCCAGACTTAGCCGATTGACCATTCGGAAGAAACTTGCCTGTCTCGTCTTGTTTAGACTTGACTCGTCTGGACATATTTTTGACCTTGAGATCTTCGACAAACACCACATTAGCTTTGTCCAAAACCTTGCCAGCCGTTTCAAAGTGAAACTGTTTGCGTTGGCGCGCAATCTTTTGATGTAGTCTAGCAACCTTGCGAACCAACAACTTACGGGCAAGGCTCCCCTTTTGGGATGCTGACACCTTCCGCTGTAAACGAGCAAGCCTCTCTTCCGATTTTCGGAAATGCTGAGGAATTGGCTCAAAGCTGCCATCTGAATCAGAAGCAAACTTTTCCAATCCAACATCAATCCCAATCGAGTTTTCCCAAGCTGGCTCTACCTGTGAGGTCAACTCAGGAACCTGTGCATCCTCCAGGGTGAGGGTGAGGTACCATCCATCAGCCTTTTTACTGATAATGGCGGTTTTCACAATAAATCCATCCGGCAAAGAACGATGCCATATTACCTTCACCGCCCCAAGCTTCGGCAATTCGATTTTGTTGCCGTCAATCCAGAAGAGCGAAGCTTGAGGGTAGGTAAATGAATGATATCTGCCTTGACCTTTGAACCGGGGCTTACCACTGCGCCTACCATTGCTGTCACCCATCAAGTAACGGTCAAATGAGAGTTTGACTCGCTTGACCATGTCTTGAAGCACCTGAGAATGAATCTCTTTGTACCAAGGTCTATCTTGCTTGAGCAAAACCAAATCGCGTTTCTGACTGTAGTAGTCAGGCTGATCCTTGAGTTCGGGGAGATGACAAACTATAGGGCAGGCATTAACCGGACTCCGGTTCTCTTCCCACCACCCAAAGCGCTCTGACAGCATCCAGTTATACTGACACCGCAACATTTCAAGCCACCGATTCAGATCGGCAGATTGTTGGGCGGTAGGCAGTAGTCGATACTGGTAGGCAATTCTCATGTCTCTATTATAATTGCTGTACCTTAAAATAGGCACACTGACAAAAGTAATCATTGTAAACTGTTGATGAAAGACGATTTTGTATCCAGTGGTAGATCCGTGTCCGACATGAAAGCTCATTTGGTGCTGACGACCAAGTATCGCCGCAAGGTGCTCACAGGCGAGATGATTCAACGACTAGGTGAAGTGATGAGCGATTTATGTCAGAAATGGAACTGCAAAATCGTCGAGTTTAATGGCGAAGACAATCACGTTCATTTGCTGTTTCAGTATTTGCCGCAGATGGAATTACCCAAATTCATCGGAAACTTGAAGTCTGTCTCCAGTCGAAGGCTCAGGGAGGAGTTTCCGGCTGAAGTCGATAAAGTTTACTGGAAAAAGGTTCTGTGGAACGAGTCTTACTTCATCGCCTCCTGTGGTGGGGTCACAATCTCGGTTTTGAAGAAATACATTGAGGAGCAAAACACCCCTGAGTAGTCGCATAGATAATTTGTTCATTTCGGCACTGTTGCCTTCCCTATTGCTTCGCAAGGCGGTCAGGTAACGTACCTCAACTCACGCACCTTTCATCCCAGCGCTCATCCGAAACGGATAGAGCGCGGGGCTTCCCGTCTAAAAGCTAAATATTCAGCATTTAAAGCTTGTTCGGGGGAAAAATGGCAATTTACTGGAAACGTCTCTAACGGAAGACCCGTCTCATCTGCGGCCTGTTCTCGAGCATGGGCATAACATTCATCAAATACCGCTTCAAAATAGGGTACTAAACCCGGAGAATCCTTCAAATCCTCATTGACACGTCTACGATGTTCCCGAATGCTGCCTCGCCAACTACCCGTCCGACACTCCGGCTGATATTGCCATTTGAGAAGATGAAGCAGAATAACCACAAGGTTATTTTTCAGGCTTTTCCGCTCCCGTCTCGACATGTCTTCAAATTCCTCAATTAAATTTACCCAATCTACACAATCGTAATTTTGGGTACGCAATAATTCCGCTGTAGTCTCAACCCAACGTACATAATCAGCTTCATAAAGATTCTGTTTGATAGGCTCCAATTCTGTTTTCATGATTCTATCCTCTTCCTCTAATACCAATAATTAGAAAATTTCGAAATAGCCGTCCTCAAAAACACTAGACAAAAAACAGACGACCCTCTGAGGGTAACTTTTCTAACTGCGATGGATATAAAATTTCCAATTTTTGATCGATCTCCAATCTAGTTTATCGTCTAGACTTTTGTCCGAGATATTCCAAAAGTCACTTTTGGAATATCTCCCAGCGTACCCCCTGCAAACTAAACTGTAAGAATTTCGTGGCTGGCTCTCTAATTTGAGATGGAGTCATTACCATAATAAAATTTGTCCTGAACCATTCAGATTTGGTTGTTAAAGATCGAACTGAACTGTCTTTTTGTCCGATCGCGGTTGCACGATCGCAGGCAAGCTAATCATAACGATTGGAGCTTATCCACAATTGTAGCGTTGGCTAAGCGGGCAATAGCTGTGGCTCAAGCTGTTTCGGTCGAGCAGACCGACATCGGGCGATCGCATCAAATCCCTTGGACGAGCAACCAAAAAGCGCCCCTCAACGAGGGGCGCTTTTTGCAGGCTTAACTCAGTTCGAGATTAGCCGTTGATAGCAGGAGCAGACATCGCCACAGGAGCAGACTCACCAGCAGCCAAATCGAGAGGGAAGTTGTGAGCATTGCGCTCGTGCATCACTTCAAATCCCAAATTGGCGCGGTTCAACACATCGGCCCAAGTATTGATCACATTGCCCTGGCTGTCCACGATGGAGTGGTTGAAATTGAACCCGTTCAAATTGAACGCCATCGTGCTGATACCCAAGCTCGTGAACCAGATGCCCACAACAGGCCATGCCGCAAGCAAGAAGTGCAAGCTTCGGCTGTTGTTGAACGAAGCATATTGGAAGATCAAGCGACCGAAGTAGCCGTGGGCTGCAACGATATTGTAGGTCTCTTCCTCTTGGCCGAACTTGTAACCGTAGTTGGCAGATTCCACTTCAGTCGTCTCGCGAACCAAGGTGGAGGTAACGAGAGAACCGTGCATCGCAGAGAACAAGCTACCGCCGAAGACACCCGCCACACCCAACATGTGGAAAGGGTGCATCAGGATGTTGTGCTCGGCTTGGAACACGAACATGAAGTTGAAGGTCCCCGAGATTCCGAGGGGCATGCCATCGGAGAAAGACCCTTGACCGATCGGGTAGATCAAGAACACAGCAGTCGCAGCAGACAAAGGAGCGGCGTAAGCAACGCAGATCCAAGGCCGCATGCCCAGACGGTAGGACAGTTCCCACTGACGACCGAGGTAGCAAGCACACCCTAAGAGGAAGTGGAATACGACCAACTGGTAAGGACCGCCGTTGTAGAGCCACTCATCCAAGGAAGCAGCTTCCCAGATGGGGTAGAAGTGAAGACCAATCGCATTAGAAGAAGGCACAACAGCACCGGAGATGATGTTGTTGCCGTACATCAAGGAACCCGCTACGGGTTCGCGGATGCCGTCGATGTCCACAGGAGGGGCAGCGATGAAGGCAATGATGAAGCAGATGGTAGCAGCGGCAAGGGTAGGAATCATCAAGACGCCGAACCAACCGATGTAGAGTCGGTTGTCGGTGCTGGTGACCCAGCTACAGAACTTTTCCCATGCGCTGGCGCTTTCGCGTCTTTGCAGTACGGTTGTCATGGTTTTATGAGTGCTTAAAAATTTACAAAAGTAAAAGGCTAGACGGGTTAACGCTTCGCCATAATGTAATTATGACTCACAATATTTAGTTTTGTAAAGCTGCTGTCACAATTTTCGGTGTTTCGAGAGTTTTTCTGAGGTCTGTATGGTCTGTAACTCTTGCAAAACATGACTTATGCGAAATATGTCGAGCCGCACAGAACTTTATGTTAAGGGCTTGAAATGTTACAAACTACTTTACAAATGTGTTGATTAGCATCGCGATCGCAAAGCCGATGCCTGCAAATCTGAGAAATTGCCAGAACAGCTCTTCTTTATCGCGCCAGGTCACGAGCTGGCTTTCGAGGTCTTCCCAGGTTTTGGCGAGGTTGGCTTTAACGGTTTCGAGTTCTGCTTTCAGTTCTGCAAGGCGGGCTTCGAGTTCCGGTTGCTGGGCCTTGGCGGTCTGGATTTGCTGGTAGCGCGTTTTTACCGCGTCGAGGAGTTCTTCTGCTTCCTGGAGCGATCGCCCCACATCCTCCACCCTTTCATCCGGCGGCGCAGATAGGTCAGGCTCTGGGATATTTTGTTCGTTTGGCTCCATAGATATTGAGCTGCCATCATTCAAAGAACCGCTATCACCTTACCCCGATTGCGGTATGGGCTACAAATCTTCTCGATCGATGTCTTCCCAGTTCAGCGCCAGGCCGATCGGCTCAGCTCCTTCTGATAAGAAGCGTAAAGTCCGTTGTTTCAATTCTTGAAACCGTCTCGAGCGCTCGAACGTTCGGGATAGCATGATGCGATAGAGAAGATGGGGCAAAAATCATGAAACGATGGCGGGTTTTGGCGTGTGGGTTGTGTGCCGCGCTGCTCGTGTTGGGATGGGTTGCACCTGCATGGGCGTTTTGCGGGTTTTATGTCTCCAAGGCCGATACAACGCTGTTCAATAAGGCTTCCCAGGTGGCGATCGCTCGGGACGGTCAGCGCACTGTCATTACCATGGCTAATGACGTGAGCGGGGACATCAAGGACTTTGCCGTCGTGGTTCCCGTGCCGATGGTGCTGAAACAAGAGCAGGTCCATGTCGGCGACCCCAAAGTCCTCAAGCGTCTGGATGCCTTTAGTGCCCCGCGCTTGGTGGAGTATTTCGACGCGAACCCCTGCCAGCCGCCCATGCTCTACGATCGCATTATGCCTACTGCTCCGGCGGCTCAAGAATCTTTTGGTGCGGCTAAGGCCCGCTCTAGTAATGCGTTAGGAGTGACGGTAGAAGCCCAATTTAGCGTGGGCGAGTACGATATTGTGGTGCTGGGTGCCAAAGAATCCAACGGACTCGAAACCTGGCTGGTTCAGAATGGCTACAAAATTCCCCGTGGGGCTGCGCCGCTGTTTCGGCCCTATATTCGCCAAAATATGAAGTTCTTTGTGGCGAAGGTGAACCTTAAAGAATTTAATAAAGCGGGCTTTGAGTTCTTGCGTCCGATCCAGATGGCTTACGAGTCGCCCAAGTTCATGCTGCCGATTCGCTTGGGGATGATCAATGCGGGGACGGCTCAAGATTTGGTGGTGTACATTCTTTCGCCTAAGGGCCAAGCTGAAGTGGTCAACTACCGAACGGTGAACGTGCCTTCGGATGCTAATGTGCCGCTGTTTGTGAAATCGGAATTCGGGAAGGTTTATCCCGCTCTGTTTGAAACTGCCTATAACCGCGAGGGTCGTAACGTCGTCTTTCGGGAATATGCCTGGAATATGGGCAACTGCGACCCCTGCTCTGCCGACCCGCTCACGCCGGAAGAACTGCGCCAAGCTGGCGTATTTTGGATGGATGAGCTGTCGCAGCCTCAGCCTCGTCCCGGCGGTCGGTTTGCGCCGCCCTGGATGAGCAATACGGTCTTTATTACGCGGCTCCACGCGCGCTATACCCGCGATAAGTTTCCTGAGGATTTGGTGTTTCAAGAAACGGCCAATCAGCAAAATTTTCAAGGACGCTACGTATTAACCCATCCTTACAAGGGTGAGATGAGCTGTTCTGCGGGCAAGCAGTATGCGCGATCGCTTCCTGCCCGATTTGAGAAGGAAGCCCAGACTCTAGCAAACCTGACGGGCTGGAATATTAGCGACATCCGCAAAAAGATGAACCTCGAGCAACCCATTCCAGTGCAGTGGTGGAAAAAGTTGTGGAATTCATTATTTGACCGATACTTTGCCTAGTGCAGAGCGTCAGGTTGGTTTGATGTAGAGAGTAGGCAGCATGAAACAACAAGTAAAACTTCTCTCTTTGACTGTTTGGGTTACGGTGTGGCTTTTGCTGTTGGGAGCTACGCTGGTTGTCTTGGGTGTGTTTAACCAGCAGCTTAAGTGGGATATTTTTAGCCCGCAGGTGGAAGCATTTCTCTACGGCGTTTTCTTCTCCAGTCTGATGTTGAGTATTTTTGGGGTGGCGATCGCCTTTGTACTCAGTCTCAAACGGATTGTGGAGGCGGTTGAAGCTCTGGAGCGCAAGGGCAGTCTAGACCCGGCGTTGGCGGTTCCTAAAACTCGTCCGCTAACCTATGTGGGGTATATGCTGGGTCTGTTTGCGGCTTTTGCGGCGCTGATTGGCGTTTTAGGGTTGGTTGACTATCAAGTGCAGGTGCATCGGAGCGAGGTTTTTAAACGGATTGCTGCTGAGCAAATGCAGCGATTTGGGCAAAGGTTGATTCCACCGCTCAGTCAATTTCAGAAAACTCCTGTTAGTGCTTCTGCTAAGCCTAAATTGCTTCAAGAGGTGATGAATGCTTTCAGGGAGCTGCCTTTTGTTCGACAGGCGATGCTTTACGTCCCAGATAGTCGAGATGGTAGCGTTTTGTGGCGCTATACCAGTTACCCGCAAGTTTCAAAAGACGACGCCCCGTTTCAGCGATTTTTGGTGGTCAAACAATTTGAAGAAGCCATCCAGCAATCCCTCAAAGGTAACTCCAAGGCATTGGAAGATCTCAATCGACAGTCTAAGCTTGAGTGGTACCACACGATTAAAGACGATCGAGGAAAGCCGCTCGGGGTGCTGAAGATAGAAGGAAATCCATCTGAAAATTTTAGAGAATATCGTCTCGGATCTTCTGCTATTCCATAATCTCCGACGATCGGTGAATAATCCAGGCTAATCAAATCACCTCGTGCTCAATCCCTAAGGCTTGCTGCAAAATTTTCCGTTCTTCTGTGGGGAGTTCTAGAAAAACGCGAGGGTCTTCGGGGGTTTGTTTGTAGTGCAGGGCGGTGTTGAGTAGGCGTAACGGTAGGTCAAATTCAGGTTTGTGCCCCACTACTTCTGCCCAAGCATCTCGCCATGCGGTTGCTTTGGCTAGGCTGACGAGTTCTGAGGTGAGTTCGCTGGCGGTTTTGACGAGGGCTACGACGAGTTCGGGTAGGAGTGATCGTTCTTCCAATCGGTTGACCAGTTGAACAATCTTCTGTTGCCATTGTTGAGGATCTGGAATGGTTATAAAAAGACTCTGAACGGCTTTTTCTAGAAGTCCTGAGTGAATGGGCTTTTGCTTGTTGAGTAATGTCTCTAGCATTTTGTAGTTTTCAGGCCAATTTTTTAAATCAGATAGTATTCTGGAACGTAAGCTCTTAAGAGGTTCAAAATCCGGATTGATTTCAAGGGCTTTATCACAAGAGATAATCGCTTCTTTATGGCGATTTAATTGGTCTAAAGCTAACCCTCGTCCTCCCCAAGCTTGCCAATAATCAGACCTAATTTGCAAGGCGTTGTCAAAGCTAGCGAGCGCTTCTTCATTGCGACCTAATTCACCCAAGGCAACGGCCCTATTGTTCCAGACTTGATAGTTGTTCGGGTTGATTTGAAGAGCTTTATTGAAGCTGGTAATCGCTTCTTCATTACGACCTGTATTGACCAAAGCCATGCCCCTATTGTTCCAGGCTTGATATTCGTCTGGCTTGATTTGAAGTGCCTTCTCAAAACTGGTAATCGCTTCTTCATTACGACCTATATTGCCCAAGGTGGCGGCCCTATTGTTCCAGACTTGATGGTCGTCCGGCTTGATTTGAAGAGCTTTATCGAAACTGGCGATTGCTTCTTCATGGCAACATAATTTGCCAAAGGCAATGCCTCGATTATTCCAGACCTGATGGTCATCAGATTTGATTTGGAGAGCTTTGTTGAAACTGGCAATTGCTTCTTCATGGTGGCCTAATTTGCCAGAAGCAATGCCTCGATTGTTCCAGGCTTGGTTGTCGTCTGACTTGAGTTGTAGGGCTTTGTCAAAACTGGCAATTGCCTCTTCATGGCGTTCTAAGTTATTCAAGAAAATGCCTCGGTTGACCCAGGCTTGATAGTAGTCTGGTTTAATTTGAAGAGCTTTATCGAAACTGGCAATTGCTTCTTCATAGTGTCCTAAATCATATAAAGCATTGCCTCGGCAATTCCACGCCAATTCATAATTGGGATTTAATGCAATGGCTTGTTCAGCATTATTGAGCGCTGCTTCATATTGTCTTAAATTCCAAAGGCAAGCTGCATACATTGATCGCTCAACCCAAGAGTCACGTACCTGAAGTAGTTTTTCGGCAATCTGGAGAGCGTCACTATAATTTTCTTGATCGAAGCGAGCTTTAATTTCGTCTAGGTAAGCCTGGATGCGCGGATCGTTATCCACGAGATCGTCATTATCCATTGCTCGTTCTAGATAGCGGCACATAGAAGTAAAGCGCTCAGGAGTCAACAATAAAGCCTGATACATGTTTTGAAGTTCAGTTTTTGGATACCAAACCCGCAAAAAATCAACCATTAACCGCAATGGTTCGCCACGCTCCTTTTTCACTCCCAGACAAATCCGCATTAGTGGTTCAGTGATTTCATAAAATGCATCCCGACCAATGGTTTCCGCTCGAACATAGCCCTTCTCCCGTAGCTCCTTAAGTTGACTTGATGCGGTTTGAGCCGTCATAAAGCATCGTTGAGCAATCGTCTTAACAGGTATGGAAGACTTTTTCTCACAGAGTAGTTCCACAATCTTGCGTTGCTGCGCCGACAAATACTGCATCCGTGATTGGTAGTAAGGCGTTAGAATATCCACCAAACTCATAAACGGCGATACCAGTTCTTCTAAAGATTGATGAGTTAAAAAATCAGCAAAAATAATGTAAATTCTTGGGTTCCCTCCAGCCAAATGCTGTACTGCCTTAACCCGTGTTTGTCCCGTTGGGGTGTTCAAAAAATTTACGAGATCTGTTTGGTGCCGCCACTTTGCAATATTGACCAAAAGCTGCTGAGCTTCCTCTGTCGTCAACTCATCTAAATGCACTGGACGAAAGAACCCATAAAACGGGGCAGTCCGTCGCTGCACCCCATTAAATAGTCGAGGCGACGTTGCCAGAATGGTGCAGTTTGCATGGGTTTGCAAAAACGCTCGTAGTTTTTGCTGTCCCTGTTCTCCTAACCCGCTAAACAAATCATCCAAGTTTTCAGCAATCAGCAATAAGGTTCGTTCTCCAATCAGTTCGTTGAGTAATCTTGTCCCAGAGGCTTCGGCTTCTTCAGAGGAAAGATCGTATAGCTCCTCCATCCGCCTCTCAACCGTCGAATCGCCTTCCGCCAATGCTCGAAAAATCCGCAGCAGCAAATCCAAAAACGATGTAACACCCCATTCCTCTTCCCGCAGCCACGCAATTAACAGTCGTTCTTTCAGGTCATCCATTGCCTGGACGCGGTGATATACCAAAGAAACGAGGTGTGTCTTCCCCATCCCCCGTGCTCCTATAATCAACGTGTGGAGCTTATTTTGCGTTAAAACACTTTCTCGGATGCGCTCGACTAGATCGGCAGCCAAGGCCTCTCGCTGGACAAAAATAGCTTCCAGGGTTTCTCCATCCATCAAACTGGGCGTAAAAGAAAATAGAGCTGATTTATCCATTTCTAAAGCCCTCGGCTCATGCGCCAGTATCGTTGAATCAGAGAAAACTTGAACTCATAGGATCCGTCCTGTTGCTGCACAACATAATGATCGCGCCGTAGCAACATCACCACTTTGCGGACTAACTCCGGCTCCAGCCCAGCCCCTTGCACATTCAACCGATCCAGCAATTCTCGTAACGACAAGGATGTCTCGGTTGTTGCTAACTCATCTAAAATTCCTAACGCTAACGTCTGCTCTACATCCGCATAGTAGATATCAATCCGTTCCCGATAGTGCGCCATATCCCAACGATTCGCATCATCGCAGAGATTCGCCTGCACAATTTCATTCACCCGCTCAACCGTGCGGGATTCTTTTGTCCATCTCAACGCATCGACAACATGGTGGATGTAATACGGGAAACAGTCTACAGATCGGGCGATCGCCCTCACCAGTGCTTCACCCTCCTTAGCCCAAATCCCTTCCCCAGCCAATAACCCTCTGGCTAAATCGCAAGCATCCTCAAAAGCAAGCGGGGAAACATCTTCTATAAGCATGTCATTGGTCGGAGCATTCGCATAACCCTTCTCCTTCAGTCGCGTAATCACATGATGTAGCCCAATCGATCCGGTAAACACCATTCGCATGCCGGGAATCATTTGACGCAGCGATCGCAGGGTATCCAACACCTCCATCGCGACTGCCTCGCTTTGCTCGCGCTTAATGTTGTCCAGCATCATCGGGATTTCATCCCAGCAAAAAATCAGCAAGCCCTCCTGATACTCCGCCAAATCCTCCATCGTTTTCGTCAAAATCGTTTTCCAGTGGGGTTCAACCTGCTTGGGCAACTTCAAACCCTTCAACTCCAATCCCCCAACTTGCTCCATAAATTCCCGAACGCGGTTCATGACTCGTTCTTTTCCACTCAGATCTGCCCGCACATCTTGAAAAACGCAATCTACAAACTCTAAAGGCGATCGCAATGCTTCCAAATCCCGAAAGAACACGCGCATCTCAGACTGAGGCTCTGCCGCCATTTTTTTGACGATGCTGGTCTTGCCCATCCTGCGCTCAGCCGTCAAAACCAAACTCTGCCGTTCCAGAATGCTCCAAAGCTTATCAATAAGGCGATCGCGCCCCACAACTTCATTCGGCGCTAAGGCTCCGCCTGGATTTGTCTTCATGGTTTCTGGAACGTACGTTGATTTTTATTTACGTCATTTTTAACGTACGTTGATTTTAACGTATTTCTAAAAGGCAGTCCAATTAAGCATCGCTCATGGATTGCAGCGATTCTCCGGTGACGCGGCAAATCCGCCAGTCGGGCAGTACATCTGCGCCCATCTTTTCGTAAAACGCGATCGCCGTTTCATTCCAATCCAACACGCTCCATTCCAGCCGACCGTAACCGCGTTCTCGTGCGATCTGGGCCAGAGTTTTGAGCAATGCTTTGCCAATGCCTCGTCCTCGATAAGCTTTTTGGACGAAGAGATCTTCTAAATACAGACCGGGTTTGGTTAAAAAGGTGGAGTAGTTTTTGAAAAATAGAGCAAAACCAACAAGCTGCTCTTGAGATTCAGCAACGATCGCTTCAGCGTAGGCAGGCGTACCAAAGAGGTGTGCGGCTAATATTTCGGGGGTGCCCGTGACTTGATGGGTCAGTTTTTCGTAGTGGGCCAATTCTCGAATGAGCGCGAATATGGCGCTAGCATCGGCCTCTCGGGCTGGACGGATACGGTAGTCGTTCATAGGTTAAGTCCGATCGAACGGAACAGCGTAACTGGATGCTAACTTGAAAGCGATGGCCCTAAGAGACAGAACCGCGCGATCGCCGTAGTTTGAAACGAGCGAACAGGTGCGATCGCCCTTAATATCTGTCGAGCGATTGCAGCAAGAATGCCAACGCCTGCGATCGCAGTGCGGTCGACGACAACGAAATCTTGCGCTCCAACAGGGCATTGTCGAAACGCTCATCCACAGAGCCAGCTAAAAGATCTCTTCCTGCAATTACCGCTCTTCGCGCAAAGCATCCAACACGGTGCGATCTTCGAGAGTCGAAGTGTCCCCAGAGATTTCCGCACCGCTGGCGAGGGTGCGCAGCAAGCGCCGCATGATTTTGCCAGAACGGGTCTTGGGCAGCGCGTCGGCAAAGCGGATTTCTCCCGGACGGGCGATCGCCCCAATTTCTCCCACCACGTGTTTCTTCAGCTCGTCTTTGAGTGCATCGCTGGCCGTATAAGTCCCTTCCAACGTCACAAACGCAAAAACGTCTTCTCCCTTCAGTTCATCGGGACAGCCCACTACAGCAGCTTCAGCCACTGCCGGATGGGACACCAAGGCCGACTCAATTTCCATCGTGCCCAAGCGATGGCCGGAGACGCTAATCACATCATCCACCCGACCCATAATCCAAAAATAGCCGTCCTCATCCCGACGGGCACCATCCCCTGCAAAGTAGAGGTATTTACCATCCTTGGGCGGGATGTGTTCCCAATAAGTCTTGCGGAAGCGATCCGCATCGCCGTAGACCGTCCGCAGCATGCTGGGCCAGGGATGGGTAATGACCAGGTAGCCGCCCTCGTTATCGGGGGCTGGGTTGCCGTCCAGATCCACCACATCTGCCAAAATGCCGGGGAAGGGGCGCGTGGCCGAGCCAGGTTTGGTCGGCGTCGCGCTGGCGAGGGGTGCAATCATAAATCCGCCCGTCTCCGTTTGCCACCAGGTATCGACGATGGGGCAGCGTTCTTTTCCAATCACCTGGTGGTACCACATCCAGGCTTCAGGGTTGATGGGTTCGCCGACCGTTCCTAGGATGCGCAAAGAAGAAAGGTTGCGGGCGTTGGGGTGCTGTTCGCCCATTTTGATGAAGGTGCGAATGGCGGTTGGGGCGGTGTAGAAGATCGTGACGCCGTACTTTTCAATGACATCCCAAAAGCAACCAGGATTGGAAGGACGCGGTACGCCTTCGTACATCACGGTCGTCGCTCCATTGGAAAGCGGGCCGTAGACGATGTAGCTGTGGCCTGTAATCCAACCTACGTCAGCGGTACACCAATAGACATCGGTGTCTTTGAGGTCGAAGGTCCACTTGGCGGTCATGTGGGTGTACAGGTTATAGCCACCCGTGGTGTGGACGACGCCCTTGGGTTTGCCCGTGCTGCCGCTGGTGTAGAGGATAAACAGCGTATCTTCGCTGTCCATCGGTTCGGCGGGGCAGTCTGCGGAAGCTTCGGCCTGTAGCTCGTGCCACCAACGATCGCGCCCCGCTTCCATGTGAATCGGTTCTTTGGTGCGCTGGACCACGAGCACGTTTTTCACCGAAGGAGCGGCGTTATTGGCGAGAGCGTTATCGACTTGTTCTTTGAGGGCAACCACTTTGTCTTTGCGGAACCCGCCATCAGCCGTAATCACCAGTTTGGCTTCGGCATCGACCAGGCGATCGCGCAGGGCCTCGGCGCTAAACCCGCCAAATACGACGCTATGGGCCGCTCCGATGCGGGCGCAGGCGAGCATGGCGATCGCCGCTTCTGGAATCATGGGCATGTAGATCCCGACGCGATCGCCCTTGTGCACGCCCAGGTTCTTCAGCACATTTGCCATCTGGCATACTTCGCGGTGGAGCTGGGCGTAGGTGAGGGTGCGGGAGTCGCCGGGTTCGCCTTCCCAGATCAGGGCTGCCTTATTTTTGCGCCAGGTGGTGAGGTGACGGTCTAGGCAGTTGTAGGAAATATTCAGCTTGCCGCCCACAAACCATTTGGCAAAGGGCGGCTGCCAGTCAAGGGTTGTATCCCACTTTTGAAACCAGTGCAGTTCCCGTTCCGCTAGTTCTGCCCAAAATGCAGCGGGGTCTGCTTTTGCCTTGGCGTAAAGCGCTTCGTACTCGGCAAAGCTTTTGATTTCTGCTTGGGCGGACAGCTCAGCAGGGGGCTGAAACAGACGCTTTTCGTTAAGGATGGATTCAATGGTGGGGTTTGACATGGCCCTAGTCCGTAACGCTTCAACATAAGTCTGTTATTCAAGGTCGCATATAATCGCCAAGAATTGCCAAGAAATCCGATAAACTTTGGCATTGCTTAAGGTGTAGGAGCGGGACGGGTCGCAATAGCCCTGGGAGATCGATCTCCCATCCCAAAGCCAATAATTACAACTGCGGGACTAACGTATCCGCCACCGCGCGAAAAATCGGCAGATAGGCTTTGGCTTTCGGGTTCGGTACCAACCCCTCCAAAACATAGTAGGTGCGCTTGGTTGCCAGGATCGCTTGATATACGGTCAGCGGCGTATTGGTTTTGCGATCGTAGCCCCGTGCTACCAACTCAAACGCCGGATGGCCTGCGATGGTTTTGGAATTGCCGCTCACTTCGGTTAAGTCGCGAACCTGCGGCAGGGCTTTGAGCCTCATCCGCGAAAATTTTGCAACGTCGCGGATGCGGACGGTATCGTAGGCGGAACCCAGAATTAGAAGCGGTTCAGAGGCAGGAATGGGGGCTTTCATTCCATTTCGGGTTAGAACCACGTTGTTGGAGACCCGACCCGATACTTGGAGGTCTCCCGCAGGTTGAAACGTAAAGGGGAGTCCTTCTAATAATTGGGCGGGCTGTCCCGGAGACCAGGTCAGCCCGATAACGCTCTGGCGGAGCGGTTCTTTGAGTTTTGCCGCTTCGTCTTCTGGAAAGGACGCTGTCACAATCAGGACGCGATCGCCCTGTGCGACAACCATCAACCATTTCAGAAAATCTATGCCTCGGTTCGATTGAGATACGAGCAGCAGTTTGCCAGGAATGCTGCCAACTGTAATTTCTTGAGACTCAATGAGGCGCATGCCTCTAGACTGAAGGTCTGCCGTCGAGTTAAGTTTCTCCAGTACTTTCGGCACTTCTGCTTTGGGAATCGGTAACTCCGTCACGAAAATTGAAGCTCCCGTTTGCTGCTGCTCGAAGCCGAGGAAGAGTTTACTGGGCTGAAAGCCTTCTGGCGGTGCAATCTGGACGGCGGTTCCAGGAATTTTGCTCGGGGCAGCAGGCTTGGCGATCGCATCCAAGGGCGCTAGCGCCACCAGCGCTAGGATACTCATCGGAAGCATGGCCTGAGCCAACAGGTTTTGAATTTTCATTGGTAATGCTGAAATCCGCTCAGCTCTAGTCTATGCTTTCTGACAACAGTACTCGTAACCCCTCAATACTTTAAAGAACGCTGAGGTAAGTTTATGGCCAAAGCAGCAGACAGCGATCGGGATTGGCTTCATCTTTACGAGGCCGCGATTCGCCTGAAAGAGGTTGCCCCTTGGACTTGGATGGTTGAAACCGATGTGTTTGGGGTTCAGAATCCTGAGACGGGCGATTTGGGCTTTGTGAGTGTCATGGGGATGCGGGGCGAACATTTTGCGGTCAGCCTATATCTGGGCGCAAAGGGTCTCTACGGCTTTTGGGATTTTGAGGAAATCGGGGAATTTGGCCCACCCGAACGGCTGCTGGAGATTCCTCAACTTCAGGCTTCTTTTGAAGATCGCGATGAACTCCAAACTCAAGATCGTACGGTTATTAAAAACCTGGGGCTAAAGTTTAGAGGCAAAAAGGCATGGCCGATGTTTCGCAGCTTTAGGGCGGGTTTTTTACCCTGGCATTTAGAAGCTGGAGAAGTACGGTTTTTGACCTATGCCCTGGATCAATTGGCTGAGGTCGCACCGCGTTTCAAAGAGAATCCCGATCTATTTGACTCCTATGACGCGGAACAGTATCTAGTTCGAGTACCCAAGTCTAAGGACGCATCCAGTTGGGAAGATCGTGCGATGACGGTTCTTCTGCCAGAGCCAAAACCCATCAAACTTTTGATGGATCCGCAACTTTTAGCGCATCTGAAGCAAATCAAACTGAAAAATTCAAAGTTTGAAATAGATCTGTGTATGTTTCCTGCACCTATGCGGGAGAAGGGCGATCGCCCTTACTTTGCCTACATTCTGTTGATAGTAGACGTACAGAGTGGCATGATATTGTGTCATGAGATGTTTCAGCCGTTGCCTTCTCTGGAAGAGATGTGGGGGAAGGTGCCTTTGACGGTAGCGCAGACTTTAGCCAGCGCTAGCCTTGTGCCGAAGGAAATTGCGGTTAGTTCGGAGTTGGTCTTTCAGTTGCTCGAGCCTTTAGCAAAGTCGTTGAACATCAAGCTTAAAGCAGTGCCCTTTTTACCTGCGCTGAGCCAAGTTCAAGAGTTTATGTTTGCTAGATTTTAGGCGGCGATCGTTCTAGATATTTTTGGTTGAAGTTTGACAGGGCAGGTTAAGGCAGTTTGTCAAAGCATAGCTTTAAGACTTGATTGAGGATGGACGCGCTAAGTGGGGCGATCCTTTCCTCATGAGTTATCGCGGTGGGCAAATAGCGAGATTGTTTGGCTCGTACAGCATCGATATGACCATCAATGTCTTGGTGGAGGGCAGATAAACCCAGTCCACAGAAGACTGTTCGGTGCGGTAGGAGTAATGCTTCAGGCACAGGACATCGCGCAACCGATCCAAAATCTTTTTGGGCTGCTCAGCTATTCCAGACACTCAGAGAAATGCAAAGGTATTGACATTAATAGTAAAAAAGTTAGTGAATGCGAGATCCGAAAAAACACTGAAATTATCCGCTTATATAGCCCAGATAGCGATATGGGTGGATGCTGTCCGTCTATTTAGAGTTATACGGCAGTGGTAATGAGGAGTTGTCGAAGGTTATCTGTTAAGCCGCAAAGATTTTACTTAAGATGTTTAACTGAAGCACTGGTCAAATCTTGCAGTTGAGATGCAACCTCAACCCTATGGCATCTTGAGGAATCCATTTCTGCACAGAGCAATAGAACATTCCCAGTTTCAAGTATTTCAGCAACTTCAGACAAAGTTTGCTCCGCCTCTTTATTTTCAGGCGGGACCCAATGGCTACATCCCGACAAATTACCGAGAGATGCTTTAGAGATGTATTGAATATTTCTGGAGGTGCACAGCTTTTCAAGAGCATCTCCGTACCATTTCCTAGACCAAGCACGGGGGCTTAACCTTACATCAATTACACAAGTAACATTAAATTCCTTTAGATAATCAAGGAAAGCATCATAGTCCTTTCGGTTGCCATAGCCAAAAGTCAGTATGAGTTTTTTTTCTGGAGCTGCTAGATTAGGCATTTTATAAATCAAATAAACTTAGGGTCTGCACTTCGTTTTTTTGAGCAGTTTTTGGAGGATAAAAAATTCCTATGATCATGAAAACTTTGCAGTGATTTTTGAGATTACCTACAATAAAGTAAAGGTCTTTTTTGGATAAAAACTCATCCTCCAGCTTTTGCTTGACCTTAGATATTGCTTCATTTTCTTTTCCTTCTAAGGTGGAATATTTAGATCTATTCCGGCATCCTCTATAAAGTTGAGATATTTCCCAGTCGCTTATTGTGTAGGAGTGCTTTACACCGTCTATTTCAGTAAATTTGTAGCCAAACTGATAAGGAATTTTTTCTAGGTCTACAGATGGTTCAAACAAATCACCCTGATCTTGAACAGCCTGTTGCTTTGAACTCCATTCACGGTCAGTCTTTTTGAGAAAGTAGTTCTCTATGCTTTTGGGCTTAATTATTCCCAAAGATTTTCTCTGTGCCTGAATTTCAGCAATGGAACTGAATTGCAAGGGTAAAACAAAAGATTTACGCTCTTCCCAGTTATTTTTAGTTCCTATTTCTCTAATGACACTTATAGAAGTGTCATTAATTCGGTAACTCTCTTCTCTAAAGTCCTTCTCATTTCTTTCGATTTCAGCACTGATAATAGACCACCTCTTATATCGTTGGTCAAACTCCAACTCCCGAAACCTAACTGGATAGATCCTAATCCACTGCACAGGCTTCTCATCTTCATCCAAAAGAATCCCCGCAGTACATACAGTTTCCTTATATTTTGTGCTAATGGATGGGTAGGTTTTAGTTGTAATTAGGATTTTTCTTCTTTCCATACTTTAGGTTCTATATCATGGATTTCGCATCACATGCCGGATAGTCTAATTGTACTATTGATAGGCAGGTTGAAGAAGATTTGAGATTCTGGTAATTGTGGCGTTCTTTGTTAAGCAGAGTGTATAAGCATATATTCTCGTCCACCGATAAGAGAAATATCAAATCACAGCACAGGTCAACCGTATAACAACCCTGGTGCAGCGGACTGTCGCGAGCCGCTAGTGGAGTTTCCAAGGTTATTCGCAGCCGCTGACCAGGAACGTTAGACCCCGCCAGTGGTTTCTAGTCGTTTGTTCCGTCCATCTCTGATTTAGCTGCTGAACTTAAGTTTTAGAGTTTTTGGGTTTGAATTGTCAGGATTTGTGGCTGGAGCAGTGGGGCGATCGTTCAGGGTAAAATGTAGACGCGACGCCATAGCACAAGGTCAAAGCCTATGACAGTTCAGCAACTTCGCTACAGCAAAGAGGAATTTGCTCGACGGGGTAATGAGGTTTATGAATCTCAGGTTCGCCCTCAAGTTGAGCAAGGCAATCATGGCAAAATTGTTGCGATTGACATTGAAACTGGAGCATTTGAACTGGCGAAGGACACAATTATTGCATCAGATCGCTTGCTTGAACGTTATCCTGACGCTCAAATCTGGTGCGTTCGGGTTGGTCATAAAGGGGTCCATCGTTTTGGTGTAGGTCATCTGCAATAACCCTATGATGCAAGGAATTGTCGAAAGATTATTACGAAACCCTATTTGGTTCGCATCGGCATCAGCAGCAGTACCGACTTAACAGCCCGCTCGATCGGCTGACCCGTCTCATCGCGCTTCCCGTAAGCAGCTTTCCCCTGCGCGTAAAGAGACGATGAGGTGCCGCCGTCCAAATTTAGTGCAGACGTTACCCCCAACCGTTTCATAAAATCGGCCAGCTCATCAAGCGTCATCCCTGAATCCCGAGCCTTGGTCTGAGCCACCATCACCCAAACCACACTGCCATCCGGCTTCAATCCGATCGCCGTCCGCGCATTGCGCTGCTTGCTGCCGATCGCATCCCGAATCAGCTCGCCATTGTCATAGGCCGTAAAGCCTTCCTGTTGGGAAGTGTCGTTCGGTAAAAGCTGCGGCCCGCCCCCCACCGCCTGCCGGAACTGACAGCCTGGGGGAACGGCTGCCGAGCGGAACTCAATCCCGTAATCGACCTGAGTGCCGCATTGATAAACCCGGAACTCGCTGCGATTCAGAATAGCGCTGAGATAGCCGGACAACTTCGGATTATCGACCAACCGTTCGTTGTCCCTCGGATTGGCAACCTCGCGACCGTCGATCGCGATCGCAGACGTCGTTTTTTGGTTGACGGGGTCAAAAAAGCCAGCATTGATCGCCGCGATCGCCCCCGTTCGCTCCGCCACCTGCCCCACCGTCAAAATCCCCTCCGCCACAAAAGGACGGATCGCGTAACGGCGATCGCGCGGAATCGCGAGGGTATAAACCGTGCTACCAGACCGCTTCAGGACCTCATACTGAAGCGCAGGAACGGCTGCAACCTTCTCCCCAGAGCGAGATCGAACATGAGGGTTTAGTAATAAACCCGCCAGGAGCGCACCCCCGATCGACAGCCCCAGCACCCAAAGCTTTTGCACGGTCCTTCCTCAAAGCCCCAGCCAGCCGCGATATAACTCGATCAGCTGCGTGCCGTAGAACGCGGCGATCGCCCCGCCCAGTGCCAGATAAGGTCCAAAGGGAATCGCCTGCCGTCTCCCGATCAGGCCTAAAGAGATACCTCCCACGCCAATGATGCTGCCAAACAAGCAGGCCAGAAAAGCACTGACGAGCATCAGCGGCCAACCCAACCACGCCCCGATCGCCGCCGCCAGCTTAGGGTCGCCCCCGCCCATGGCATCTTGTCTAAACGCCCAAGACCCGACAACCCGAATGCTGTCAAAAAGCCAAATTCCCAAAACCGAAGCAATAAAAGCGCCCGCCACCCCTTTTACGACACTCATCCAAGTGGGGGTTTGACTGAAAGCGATCGCCCCTTGAAAAATCCAGCCCGCAATGACCCCAGATTGCGTCAGCGCGTTGGGTAAAATCATGAGATCCAAATCGATAACGGTCAGTGCCAACAGCCAGCTCAAAAATAGACAATAGCCTAGGGTCTGAAGCGTCGGCCCAAAGACAATGTAGGTCAAAACAAACAAAATAGCAGTTGCCGCCTCAATCAGCGGATACCGTGCGGGAATAGAATAACCGCAATAGCGACAGCGACCCTTAAGCCACAGCCATCCGGCGATCGGAACGTTGTCGTAAAACCTGAGTTGCGTTTTGCACTGAGGGCAGCGAGAAGGAGGATGCAGTAGCGATAGTCCCTCAGGAACGCGGTAGATGACCACATTCAAAAAGCTCCCAACGGCTGCTCCTAAGATAAACACGAAGAAGCCAATTAGCCAGAGTTCAGGAGAATCCATTGCTAAAACATATCCAGGCTAAAGGGCAAACCATCAACCTTCCTCGGCCTCGTCACTGTCGTCGAACATTTCAATATTTTGCATGGGCACAAAACATTCGTGGGGTAATAAAATGGGTCGGCCCGTAAAAATGAGCTGACCCCGAAGCGTGTATCGATCTAGAGCTACCCCAAGGGGCACCTGCTTACTGCCGTGGGTATCCGCATAGGCTTGATAAATATTGCGAGCGGCTCTCAAAATCCCCGGCGCAAGGGTTATGGGCTCCAGATCGAAGCTATCCGAGCTTTGACCTGTTGTTTGCGACACGTAAATCACTCCCGCACCTCTATCGGTAATACCTGTACTTTGTACCAAGAAACCCCCGATTGGGCAAGAAAAGTGCGATCGAGGCCTCAATATATCGAAAAGATAATCGATGCCTGACCGAATGATGTCAGAATACGGCGACGTCAGAATACGGCAACATCAGTCGCGATTGGCTTGCAGTCTCCAAACGCCTACAGGTCGTACCAAGTCCACCAGGGCATTCCACCCCGATTGAGCCACTGTTGAGCTGTTATTTGCTGTTGCTGCGTTAAAAATGAAGGCGTTGGAGATTTGCTTTTACCTTGGTATTCGTCAAAAACAGTTCGATCGTCGCCCTGAACCCCTTCCGTTTGCTCGGCATCGCTCAAGTTCAAGCAGCGCTTGAGTAGTAAAATCTGGTGCCTATGGGAAAGGTCTCGGGTAAAGATATCTGCAAAAGGTCGTCTTACGGGGGCTGTCAGCCAAGCTAACAAAGAAGGCTTAGGCGTAGGGGTTGACTCGGGAATGAGCTCCAGCTCCCGATACATTTTCCACTGCATTTTCATAAAAATCCCCTTGGCCTTAAAAGTAGCGATCGCTACCGAATTGTGCTTTTCCCTGCGTTTATTGTACCCATCCTTTTCGAGGCACTGACACGATCGACCGCTCTAACCATCAGTGTTTTCAAGGCGATCGCCCCTCCATTTTGAAGGGGGCGAAAAAGCCCGATCGGGATGCGCTGCGGATCGCTAAAAACGGAGAGGAGAGGATTCGAACCTCCGGATACGTTGCCGCATCATCTGATTTCAAGTCAGACGCAATAGACCAACTCTGCCACCTCTCCAGACAAAAAAGATGTCCCTAAAAGGACACTGGGATCTATATTACCCTACCGTAGAGCTAAGCATCTCCATCTAGTAATGTAGGCTTTTGCCACACCATGAGCTCAACTCAATCCAGCCTGAAGCAGGCAATTCCACTGATTTTAGGATTCGATCCGGGCCGAGATAAATGCGGCGTGGCGGTGGTCGGCATCGATCGCAGTATTTGCTTCCACGAGGTGATTCCTGCGGCTGAAACCATTGCAGCGATCGACGCCCTGCAGCAGCAATACGGACCGGAACGACTCGTGATGGGCGATCGAACCACTGCCCTGCAATGGCGGCAACAGCTAGAACGAGGCCTTGCCGTACCCCTGCCGATCTCCTTCATCGACGAGCGCTACAGCACCCTTGAAGCCCGCGATCGCTACTGGGCGATGTATCCCCCCAAAGGATTGGCGCGGCTCGTTCCCCAAGGCATGCGCGACGTGCCGCGTCCCATCGATGACATCGTGGCCATTATTTTAGTGGAGCGGTATCTGGATCGAAGTCCGTCAAGCGCCTAACCGATACTGCTCGTAAATTTGGGTTGCGGCGCGGTGGAGCAGGGAATGGCGGTAGACCAGGCCCGAGAGATCTTTGCTATAACCGCCACCAATGACGCAAGCTATAGGATACCCCTGTTTGACGCAGGTGCCCAGCACCTGCATTTCCCGTCGAAACAGTCCGGTATCGGTGAGGGCCAGTTTGCCCAACAGGTCGTCAAAGTGCGGATCGACGCCAGCATCGTAGAGGACTAAATCCGGTTTCACTTGCGCGAGCAAATCCGGTAAATATTGGGCTAGGGTTTGCAGATAAGCCTCGTCTTCCATGCCCTCCGGCAGCGGCACGTCTAGGTCGCTCTGCTGTTTTTTGCCCGGAAAGTTGATGTCGCAATGCATCGAAAAGGTAAAAACGCTGGGATCGTCCTGGAAAATATAGGCCGTTCCGTCTCCCTGATGGACGTCTAAATCTACGATGAGGATTTTTTGCGCCAACCCCAGAGATTGCATGACGCGGGCGGCGATCGCCAAGTCGTTAAAAATACAAAACCCCGACCCGTAGCCCGGAAACGCATGGTGGGTTCCGCCCGCCGTATTGCAAGCCAAGCCGTTTGCCAGAGCCAGCCGCGCCGTCAGGACCGATCCGCCCACCGCGATGCAAGTCCGCCGCGCCAAAGCCGCGCTCCACGGTAACCCGATCCGCCGCTGGGCCTGGGTATCTAACGTCCCCTCTCGATAGGCTCTCACATAATCGGGTAAATGCACGAGCTCCAGCCAGTCCCTCGGCGGCAGTTCCGGGGCGCGAAACTGAGCCGAGACTGCCACTCCGTCCCGGATCAGGAGTTCGTACAGCTCTCGAAACTTTGCCATCGGAAATCGGTGGCCGTCCGGGAGCGGCGCCACGTAGTCCGGATGATAGACCAAGGGCAGCAACGGCATTAAAGCAAGAGTTGAAGGGCTTCAGCCACCGCTGCCGCCGACTCGAACCGATCGCTGGGATGGGGATGGGTCAACTTTTGAATGATATTGGCAATCTCAGGGCTGATATTGGGAACCTCCTGCACCTGAAGGCGAAAGCTATTATCCCCAAGGCGATAAAATGCATCGGGTTCTTGACCCGTCAGTAGGTAGACGAGCGTTGCGCCTAAAGCATAGAGATCGGATAGCGCAGAGTCTTCTCCGATCTGCTGTTCGGGCGCTCGGTAGCCGCCAGAGCCGCTCAAAGTCCCCGATTCTGGAGATAAGCCTTGCAATTCGCCAAATCCAACCAACACCGCTTGACTGAAGCCGTGGGGAATTCTAGGGCGAATTAAATTAGATGGTTGAATGCGGCGATGGACGTAGCTGGGCGTTTGACGGTGCAAGTAGTCGAGCAGGCGACTCAGTTCCAGCGCCCACTGCACGCCTTGATAGGAGGACATCGGTCCGCGTTGGGCGATCCAATCTCTGAGGTTAGGCCCGTGAATCATCTCGCTCGCTAAGTAAGGCTGTCCGCCATCCTCAAACGCTTCGAAAAACTTAGGCATCCCCGGATGCTCGAGATGACAGAGCAGTTGTGCCTGCATTTCAAACTGACGCACGAGGTCCGGATTTTCTCGACAATCCGGTCTCAACGTATTCAACACGACGGTGTGTCCGCCGCGCCACGCAATCAGCGTATTGCCGAGGGGATTGAGCGACTTGAGAACCTGGTAAGGACCGATTGCTTGCAGCGGGCGAACGGGAAAGCCGCAGTCCGTACAAATCAACGAACCCTCTGGCGCGCCGCGATGATCGCAGGGATGGAGGGGCGCCGACGGGATTCCGCCATCCGGCTCGCTGAACAGCGGATACCGCCCGCTCACGTAAAACGGAGTGGGAACTATGCCGTCGCCATCGGTTTCTGTCGGGGGGGACATGCTGGCAACGGCAGTCTCTTCAATGGCGGGTTCTGCAGCCAGCGCTTCTGGGAATTCTGGCGGCTTTAAACTATCCGCCTCTGCCTCCACACTGAGGTTGCTAAGATTGGGTGCTTCGGATCCGCTCGTCCCCTCCGCGCTGCGATCGTCGATATAAATCTGAATGTTTGGCCCGGACCGCGCCAGACGCATAATGCTACCGTTGGACAGGGGGGCTTGATGGACTCGTTTTCCGTCTAAGTAGGGCTTGCTGAAAAAGTCATTTCAGACTGAGATTGGCAACGCGATCGCCAATTCAGACATAGCTGGATATGAATGCTCAGTAATGGACACAAAGGACATCGATTCTCCCATCGTCAGCTGAGCGGCTTCGTCACGCTCCATCCCGCCATGAAGGACTTGCAGACACAGATCGAAAAGCCAAAAAAGCAAGGCTAAGAGCCCAGCGAGCCAACGCTCCAAATTGAGCACGAGAAACGTAATCGCAATGGCACTTTGAGCCGTGTGGGCCAATTTCGCCATCACCCGTGCCAGAGAAAAGCGTCGCTTGGCCTGACCAAACTTACCTTCAATCCAGACCCGGACTTTCTCATCTTGACGCGCCTGTCGCTTGAGTTGAGCCTGCACCGATGGGTCTTGCTTCGGCCTGCCCAAAGGCGGGCCACTCAATCGGATACCACGCGCCTTACACCAACTGCGATTGGCGCGAGTGCGATAAATCTGGTCGGCATGAACCGACTCGGGATAGCAGCCAAACCGAGCCCGATAAGCTTCCACCTGGTCTTGGAGATGGGTCGACTCATTGAAATTGTCCCAACTGAGCCGGTCTAGAAACACACAGCCGTTGATACAACTGACCGATAGCTTTGCACCAAACTCCACGGGCACGCCTGCTTTGCCACGCACAATGGGCCTCACATGGGGCTGGGCGATGCTCACAATCCGGTCATCGATGCGACGGATGTTGGCGTCAAACATGGCTCGTTGTTGCCTGACGACTTCAGTGATGACCAACAGCAGGCGATACTGACGCCGACTCAGTTGTGCCAAGGATGCCCCAGCTGTTATGAGGATATCAATATGCTTGAGATTGCGACCCAGATAGTTGAGTTGCTGACGAATCCCTTTTCTCCTGAGTTGACGGCTGGGTTTTCGTTGCTTCGAGATGGATAGATACGCTTTGCGCGCGAGCTTTCGGTAGGTGCGAGGCTTGGTCTTAAATTGGTCGCTCACTTGGACGTAGAGGGCATCTAGGATGGCTTCGCTCTGCTCTCTAGCCTCATTCAATAAGCTCAAGTCGCTCGGGTAGCGAATATCCGCAGGGGCACAGGTCGCATCTAAGATGAGCTGCCCTTGATTGGGGGAGGGTGGCTCATCGTCATCACGGTCTGATTCAGATGCTGCTTCACTCGATACCGCCATCTGTGATTCAGTAGCTTCTGCCACTCCTTGCATCTTCTGCACGACGGCTTCGTTGACCTGACCCACTAGCTCCAGACTCAGGCGTTTGCGAAAGTGAACCAACAGGGATGAGTCAAATGGCGCTTCATCCCGATACTCGCTAAATCCCAAGAAGTACTGCAAGTATGGGTTCTCGCGGATCTGCTCCACGGTCTCTTCATCGCTGGTGCCGAGCTTCTCTTTGATGATGAGGGTTCCCAATGCGACTCGAAACGGTTTGGCTGGTGCGCCCATCGTGGCACTAAACTGGTCGGCATAACTCGCTTCTACTGTTTCCCACGGGATGAGTTTAGCCAGCTTTACCCAGCGATTGTCACGGGACAATTTGCCGCCGAAGGGCAGGTAGAAGTTCTCAAAGGACAGTTGGCCTGGGGGTGAAGTCCGATACATGCCGACTCAAGTGCAAGGGGTTTGACTATTTTTCGCCTTTTTTCTTGCACTTTTCAACCCCCTTGTTCGGACAGATGAACTGTAATCCCTACGTTCTATACTTTTTCAGCAAGCCCTAAGTACGTTCCGTTCGTACCTAGATTGACCACTTCCCATTGGTTGTCGGTCAGTCGAACTTCGACATGATATCGAGAGACCACTGCACTGTAGAGGACAACGTGATTGTCCACCGCACGACCGATACGAATCGCAGGGTCTTGCTCAAAGCTCCAGCTTTGAACTGGTGTAGATTGAACCGGATGCAAGAGCGTTAGCGTAATCACGTTTTATTCAACTAATTCGTTTTAAAGATGAACGTTACAAGGTCGCCTTTCCCCAAGGTAATGCGATCGCCGACTCGGAGTCGGTAACGGGTACTGGGCGTGAGGGGCATGTTGTTTAGGTATGTCCCATTAGCGCTACCCACATCTTCTACGAAAAAATGTCCCCCCTCAATGTGAATGGCGGCATGAACTCTAGAAACCACTTCGGCACTTGGAAAAACACTAACATTAATATCCGGCGGAACTCTATCGTTGGGCTTGCCAATATGAACCACCGATCGACCGTCAGGCAGCGCGATCGCCGTATTGCTTTGGCTGTGGATCAGCGTTGCGGATTGAGCCTGAATCTGAGTATTGGAGAACAGTTCGTCTCCTGCGCTCTCTATGTTCCCCGCCCCTGCCGCGTCAACCCCCAGGGCGGATTCTGCGGCGATCGAAGCATTGGAACCTACCCCGTAGCTGGCTGAACCTGCAGGTGCGTCTAGTTCCGCTGACGGTTCTGGCGGAAAAGGCATGGGTATGACAATGTCGCTGCCTGTCGCTTTTGCATCGATCGACTCGACGCGCTGGTACGCTGAAATCTTTAAGTTGAACCCGCAATTTCCGCAAAAATGGGCGTTATCCAAGACGGGAGAGCCGCAGTTCGAGCAACTTTTCATTTCTGGAAGCTTTGAGCCGCAAGCTTCGCAGTACGATGCTTCGTCAAGATTATGATGGAGACAGTTCGAGCAGACAATCATAATGATAAAAACAAATACTTAAAACTTCTGCTAAAAAAACGGCCATCATGATATCCCGAGGGGAGGATTATTATTGTCGCATTTTCATTGCTGCTTTGGCGACTGTCAGCCATCTCAAGGATCCGCAGTCTATTATTGAAACTCGCTTTCGTCAGTCTAGATCCGACGGCTGTTCGATGAAAGCTAGAAGTTATAAAAATATTGTTTACAGCTGTCTGTCGGCTGAGCTGGGATCGAGACCGTCTCCAGCAGCTTTATCCAGCAGCCAATGAAGTTGTCCCTGAGGGCGAATGAAGCGGGCGGGATAGTCAAAAGGATTGGCGCTATCCGAAAATATAGCACTGAGGGCAGGACGTTTGCTTTGGCCCGCAACCAAGAAAACGACGCAGCGTGCTTGATTGATGAGCGGAATGGTAAAGGTCAGTCGCGGATCTCGATCGCGATAGCCGACGCCAATGAGGCGATCGCAAACATTCAGGACATCCGTATGGGGAAATAGCGACGCCGTATGTCCGTCGTCTCCAAGTCCCAGCAAAATCAAGTCGAAGCTTGGAATATCCCCCTCTCCAAAGAACGCGCGCAGGTGCGCCTCGTAGAGTTGGGCGGATTCTGCCGGATCTGCTGCCTGCGTGGGCATGGGGTGCAGGTTTTCGGCAGGGAAAGGGACGCGATCGAGCCACGCCCGCCGCGCCATTCCTTCATTGCTGTCAGGGTGAGTGGGACTCACGTACCGTTCGTCGCCCCAAAAGATGTGGATTTTATCCCAGGGGAGATCTTGTTCTGCCAGTTTTTCGTAGAGGGGCTTGGGTGTAGACCCGCCAGATAAGGCCAGGGTGCATCGGCCCTGCTGGGCGATCGCCTCCTGACAGGCAGCAACGATGACAGACTCCGCATGCTCTACTAAAGCCATTGCATCGGGTAGCACCTTAAGGCTGAATTCCATAAGCAGACCTTTGATTGGAGGACGTTGCAGCCAAAGTTTGAATCGTCAACACTTGGGGTGGAGTGGCATCCGGTGGATACATATAGTCTAGCGAGATCGTCCGATTTTCCTTTTTCCCCAATGTAATCAACGCGAGTGGCTCTCCTTGCTGCCCTTGACGCTGATTTAAATGGTAATACCGAAGCTGGGGAATGTTGTCGTCGTCTTGGTAGCGAACTCGAATCGTTCCTCGAAAAAAGACCTGATCGGGGAGGGCGCGCAAAAATTGCAGTCCGTTGCCCCACACATCCCGCTTAATTGGCGTTTGAACGACGACCGCAACCTGTTTGGGCGCGTCCGTCGGATTGTATAAGGGTAGCGAAACCTGATAGTGAACGCCATAGTTGCCATGAGACAACCAGGCTGTATCGGGGTAGCGGACCAACATCGGCGCGCTTTGGACTTGGCCCGTGCCAAAGGTACCGCGCGGTAGAGTGCTCAACCCATAGGAAAACGCCTCGCCCGCAACGGGAATTGTCAAACGCTTGCTGCGCGGGGTATCTGTCACCTTAGCCTGCCACTGCGACCCGCGGCTGATGCCAGATACTCGACCGTAAAAAAATTTGTCCGTCCCGTTATCCGTCACCGAAGGAGGGCGATCGCGGGGTTCGGCAAGCTTTCCGTTAATGACTAAATTTTCCCAATCCGACTTCTGCGGAACGCGCTCCGTTCGACTGGGGGTAATGGGCGCGTACATCGCCAAGTAGGCCATGTATACCGGTCCGCTGCTATAAAGCTGAAGCATCGTGGAGCGAGTATTAGAAGACGATGCAGCATTAATAGGCATTAAGTTGAGGCTAGATCTTCTCCGAAGCGACGCGGGCAGCCTGTTCCGCGACATTAAAGGGCTCGACATCAATCTTGACAAGCCAGGCCGAGGCACTGGAATCGGCAAATTCATCAACATCTGAGATTGCTTCGGGAGGAGGTCGATCCGAGACGGCCAACTCGGAAGGCGGTTGTTGCGCAGGAGGGCATCGGTTAGGCGTCCGCCGGGACCAGAAAAAACTCTGCCGAAAGGGTTTTCTAAAAAAGGGGGGAGACCGATATAGGGCGCTTCGGGATTTCCTAAAAAACTACCTGCCTTCAGCACGTTGACGATGACAGGTTGGGTTGGGTTGGGGTTGTAGATCAAAATCCCGTTGTAAAGCGTAGGGGTCGTGTCGGGTTTATCGGTTTTGGCAATATGGTGCGCGAATACGTCGAAACGACCTTGAAGCGCGTGGCCTAAGTGGGCATTAGGAGAGAGCTTCCCTTGGGGTGGAAAGGTGGAGAGTAAAATTCCAGACTGGCGAATAGCCTCGGGACTGTTGCTGTTGAAGACTGGCGTCGAGTCGAGACCGCCCGGCAACGGTCTAATGTCTTGGGGCTGGAGGATTTCTCGATCGCCGACAAAAACCTGGCGGGCAATCGGATAGCCATTGGCGGTCTGAAACGACGGAGATTGAGCCGCAGATGCTCGAAAAGCAGCGGGATTTGCTCGAGTCGGAAGGAGGGGCAGTTGAGCAAGCACCGCAGCCGTCAAAAAAGAAAATGTCTTGCTCCAATTCCGATCCATCGACGTTTCGCACATCAAACAATTGGGACAGTTGCCTTAAGAGCGCGCGCGCTTCGCTAGGCGGGCGGCATGCTAAAGGCATAAGGATTGCTAAGGCACAAGCTCAGCTATTTTACGACCAGAAACGAGTAGATTCAATCCCTGGAGCGGCTTTCGCTAGCAAACCAAACCTAACCCTATCATTGCCGCACAAATGCAGTCTAGTCTTTCCGTGCGGATCGGGAGAGGCTATTGTCCTTATTTATAGGATTCTCTAAATAATTTTGAATAAATAATAGATAAAACTCTAGAAATTCCTTTATAAATCGAGACATCTAGGAATGCTTGTCGCCGCTAAGGATAAAAATTGGATCGACGGCTGTAAAGACCTGGTTATTGCCTCGGGTTTCGAGTCGGTTGATGACGGATTGCACGACCTCGACATTTCGAGACTGCAACTCTGCAAAGGTTTCTGAAATCGCGTAGAGATGCTCTAAGGAGGTGGCGGTTGCCACTATGCGTCCCTGGGGCAAGAGGTACTGCCAAACCTGTCGCAGGATGTCGCGCACGGATCTGCCGCCTTCGAGGCAGACGCGGTGAGGGGCGTTGGGGAGTTGCGCTAAGCATTCGGGCGCGCTGCCCTGGACGACGGTTACGTTTTTAACGCCAAAGCGATCGCAGTTGGTTTGAATCAGGCTCGCGACTTCGTCGTCGCGCTCGATGGCGACCACGTGCCCCGCCGTGCAGAGTCGCCCTGCTTCGACGGGAATGGTGCCAGTCCCGGCTCCAATGTCCCAAAGAATGGTGTCATGCTGAAGCCGGAGCTGCGAGAGCAGCAGCAGCCGAGTTTCGCGCTTTGTCATGGGAATGCCCGGCAATTGCTCGAATAACTCGTCAGGAATGCCGGGGCTGACATAGGGCCAGGGGGTAGTGGATTCGACGGGTTCGG
Organism: Altericista sp. CCNU0014; assembly: GCF_044923475.1. Lineage (NCBI taxonomy): Bacteria > Bacillati > Cyanobacteriota > Cyanophyceae > Synechococcales > Altericista > Altericista sp. CCNU0014. The sequence continues at coordinate 5,405,318 of NZ_CP137338.1, read as the reverse complement.
GCATATAGCTCTAAAAAGTTAGCCGACAACGGGTTGAGCGTCGGCGCAGTATGAAGCTATTTTGGCACAGTAGTCTGTCTGGCGCGTGGTTACTTGATGTTTAATACGGCTAGACTCGTGCCGGGATAAAAGTGTCCCAAAATTTGCGGGTAGCTAAAGTTCTTTTGGGCGAGCTGATTTGCTCCTTCTTGACTCATCCCGAAGCCGCCATGCACGTCTCTGACAATATCGATGGAGGAGGCATAGAGAGATTCGACCACTCCTCCTTGGTAAGACAGTAGGATGCCTCTGGTATCGTTGACGGCAGCTTGGGTCGTGTTGGTTTCGGATTCTGCACCGTTGTAGGCCTGCCAGCGGGGGGTTGCCCCTAGGTCGTACAGTTCGTCTGCGTGGCGGGCCATGTGAACCAGTGCGTAGGAGCGCGCGGCGACGGCTTGGGCTTTAAGCGCTTCAGCAGACCAAAAGGCGGGCATTTCTGCGCCTACGACGCTGTAAAGATAGGCTTCTAAATCGACGTGGTTGACGGCCAGCAGTCCGTCGGCCTGAGCCACAATCTGCACCGCGCCCCGGTACCAGCGCCCTTCTAAGAACACCAATCCCCGAGCTGTTTTGGGTTTAACCCAGATTGTGGAGGGGGTTTGCCAATCTCCAACCTGAAGTCCGTCTGGCGTCGGGGTGACCGCAACGCCCGTCTGAGCTGCCAGCTGGCCCAGTACGCGACCGTTGCCATCGGCAATGGCGCCATTGTCGGAGGTGGTAATGCTGAGGGTTTTGGCTTTGAAGGCGATCGCCACCCGTAGCGGGATAAACGGCAGGTTGCGGGCGGGCTTGGGTGCGGACAGAGCGGCCAGAGTAGCTTGGGGAGGCGCTGATGCTGGAGATGAAGATGAAGATGACGCGCGTTGAGTTTTTGGAGCCTTCGCCTGCGATTGAGGGACTGTTGCGATCGCCTGAGGTTTGGGTTTGGAGAGAGAGGGTCTGGAGAAGGTGCTCAGAACTTGGCTGGGCAGCGGCTGAGGCTGTTGCCGGAATTTTGCCAGTTCGCGATCGATTAAGACGCTGGTAGGGACGGGAGGGACGATCGCTGGTGTGGAGATGGCAGGGGAGGTGCGGGCGCTGGTAGAGCCAAGCAGCAGCGGCAAAAAGAGCGGTGCAATATGCCAGATTCTGAGTGACTGAATGGATGCGTTGAAAGCCTTAAGCATAAGAAATTTAGCTGAAAGAGCAAAAACTCCAGAGGAGCAACGTTGACGTTATATTGTAGGCGTTGTATGAAAATTAATCTGGATGCCTAGAATACCCTTACGTCGATAGGGTTCCCAATTTGCGCTCGTTTGGAGCAGAGGGGTTGACAAGAGATGGCCTTGAGTAAAAGAACTTGAGTATTGCATTTGACGCCCTTCCTCACTTCGATCAATCGATTTAGAAACCTTTGAGCACAAGGCATTGACGCCCTGTTTGCACGACCGAGCCGACCTTGACCGAGATCTTTTTGGGATAGATGATATGTGTACAGAAAACATGGGTACATTAAGTACATCATTATGTTACGGGCTTGTGGAACGGGTTTGATTGCCTCAATTCCTCGTGCGAGAGATGCAGACTTAATTTGCACCTAATTTGAGAATCGCTTGCGGCTCGGTTGGGGGCGATCTTCGTCTCGAGCGATCGCTGAGGGAAGGTTAAGGCTTAACTGTCAAAGATGGGGGGATGGACTTTTGAAGATATTGCTGTTTGAGGTGAAAGACCTCAGGTCGAATTTGCTTGCGCGGTATTTTTCAATTACAAAAAACTAATTGAGAAATACCTATGCAAGCAGATATGAAATCCCCTGAGGGGCCTAATTTTCTCAAATACTGGTTGATTCTCAAGCGCCGCTGGCTACCTGCAGGAGGGGTAGCGCTGGCTCTATTTATCTTCATGTTTGGCAATGTCTCGAGAAAGCCCAATATTTATCAATCTAAAGGGCAGCTGAGATTTAGCCTTGGAGAAAGCTCGCCTAAAATTGACGGAATTCAAGCACTGAGTTCGGGTTCGGAAAGCAGTGGATGGGACAGCCAAAGGCTTCTGGCAACGGAAATTCGCACGATGTTTTCGCGTGAATTTCTGTTTTCCGTGATACAACAATCCCCTCAATTCCTTGCTAAGAAGGGCAAGCTAGATGTTGACAGTCTGCGCGACGGTCTTAAGGTTTTGCCCGTTCAGGATACGGATGTTGTAGAAGTTTCGTTTGATAGTTTGGATCCCGAACTTGCGGCCCAGGTTGTGAATCAACTCATGCAAGTTTACGTCCGTTCTAATTTGCAGTCGAATAGAGCGAAGGCAAGGGCAACGCGCGAGTTTATTGCAGGACAGCTACCTCGGGTGCGCCAACGGGTCTTTGTCGCAGATTCTATCTTGCGTCGGTTCAAGGAGACCTACCGAGTCGTCGATTTAACGGCAGCGAAGTCTGCTGCTGTCGAAAGTCAGGCAAAACTTCAAGAACAATTGGGGAACCTTGACGCTCAACTCGCAGATGTCGATTCTCAAATCGTTTCTTTGCGCCGCCAACTCGGGGGCGATGCCCGGCAGGCTCTTGCAGAGAGTGTCGTGGGACAGTCGCCGGCAGTGCAGGAGGTCCTGAAAAGCCAAGAATCGGTGCAGCAACAGTTGCGGGAGGCAAGAGCGCGGTTAGCGCCGGATCATCCAGCGGTTTTGGATTTGCAGGATCGCCAGCGGGAATTGCAGGTTCTGTTGCAGGAGCGTTTCAATGCCGCTCTGAAAGGTCAAAGTCCTTCTCCTCGGGGGGCTTCGTTTGTGGGTGCGACCCGGCAAGGGTTGATGGATAATTTGCTCAAGTACGAGTTGACGCGGACGGGGCTGGTGCAGCAGCGACAGTCGTTGGCGGATCAAAAGATAGCTTATGCGAATCAAACCAAGGTTATACCGGGTTTAGAACAACGGCAGCGGGAGCTAGAGCGAGAACTAGCGGCAGCGGAGGCAACCTACCAATCTTTGCTCAAAAGCTTGCAGGATATTCAGGTAACGGAGAACGAAACGATCCCGACGGTTAAAATTATTGACTCGGCAATTGTGCCAACTACTCCAGTCGGACCAAATCGGACTGCGGAATTGTTGCGAAGCGCGATCGCCGCTCTAATGCTTGGCGCTGCCGTGGCCTATTTGCTGGAGATAACGGATCGCAGGCTCAAAAACGTCGATTCTATTCGAGAGGCGTATCCTTATCCGCTGTTAGGTAACATTCCGATGTTTGAAATGGCGGGAGATGCGTTTCAAAAGATCCCGGTGTTTGCCGAGCCGAATTCGATGGTCAGCGAGGCTTACCGGATGCTCCAAGCGAACCTGAAGTTTTTGCGTTCCGATGCTCCGGTACGCATCATTACCATTACGAGCGCCCAACCTGGAGAAGGAAAGTCAGTCACTACTGCCAACTTGGCAGCAGTACTATCCCAGTTGGGCCACCAAGTGTTGCTGATCGATGCAGATTTACGGCGACCGACAACGCATCAAATTTGGGAGGTTCCTAACGGGTTTGGCTTATCGAATGTACTGACAACTGCAGAGGACGAATCTTTCAATTCGCTTCCAGTCCATATCATTAATGAAAACTTGCAGATTTTAACGGCGGGACCTATTCCACCCAATCCGCTCGCATTAATCGACTCTCAGCGTATGGGCGATTTTCTAAAAGCTCAAGCTCAGAGATTCGACTATATTTTGCTGGATACGCCACCGCTGACCGTAGCAGCCGATCCATTGGTTCTCAGCCGATTTACAGATGGTATTTTACTCATTGCTCGCCCTGAGCTTGTAGAAAAAGGGAGCGCAAAAGTTGCTAATAGTAGCTTGCAGCAGTCTGGAAGTAATGTTTTAGGAGTTGTTGCAAATGGTGTAATTATAAAAAATGAAAGCTATAGCTATTATTACTACACGAAGAATTATTATGGGAATCCACCTCCAAAGGATGAGTCGATTAAATCTACTCTTCTTGATGGCAAGCAGGATTTAAAGACGAGTCTGGATATGAAGTTGAAATAGGTAATGATTCGGTGAATTGATTTTATGTTTTAAAAGTAATTTGTGGTATAATTCCCGTATCATTTGCTAAGTCATTAGACTGCTAAATTTAGGTTTTAAGCTGGTTTTTGGAGCGGGCTTCGACGGTCTAGCGATCTCAGTCTCTCCCTTGCAGCCTTAGCTCTATGATGTGCATCATTCAGGGGGGGGTCAAGTTGCAGAATAGGTGTGTCCGAAATCGGAAGCGCTCTAAGCGTCGCGCTATTTTATGTCCGAAGCACGGCTGTTATCTCGACAGCGTGAGTCAGAAGCATTATTTGTTTGCAGATACGCCCGAGCAATTACGTTTGCGAGGGGTTAATCGTCTCTCTTCTCAGCTTTTAATTAGTACGAATACGACAGTCTCTCTTCCAGGCGAATGGTTGGAGGCGTTCTGGTGCGAGCAGTGTCAAGAATCCCGTTGGTATTACGTGCAAAAGACGGGCGATCGCAGTTATGAAATTTCCCTTGCGCCGGAAGCGTTCTGGAGACAGGTGAGTGGTGTGATCGATCCGAAGGGAAATCCGTCGGTGGGAGAGTTTACCCGAACCCAGTCTAGAATGACGTGCTATCAGGGCCTGAAAGGCTTTAATTTCGTCTGCTAATTTTTTGTGATATTTGCATAATTATGAGTCAGTCAAATATCGATGCTCAGCCGGAGCTGATTATTGAAGCTGGAAGGGCAGAACGCCAGTACTGGAAAGATTTATGGCGCTATCGGGAGTTATTTTACTTTCTTGCATGGCGCGATATTCTAGTGCGCTACAAGCAAACGGCGATCGGGATGGCTTGGGCGCTGATTCGTCCATTTTTGACGATGGTGGTTTTTTCAGTTGTGTTTGGGAATTTAGCTAAGTTGCCCTCAGAGGGGGTGCCGTACCCAATTCTAGTGTTTGCAGCGATGCTTCCTTGGCAGTTCTTTGCAAATTCGCTCTCTGAGTGTAGCAATAGCTTGATTGGAAATGCGAATTTGATTTCAAAAGTGTATTTCCCTCGCTTGATCGTTCCTACCAGTGCAGTGGTCGTCAGTTTTGTAGATTTTATGATTTCGGGGATAATTTTGTTGGGCCTAATGGCTTGGTACAATTTTGTCCCGAGTTGGCGGATTTTGACATTACCATTTTTTATTCTGATTGCCTTTGCAGCTTCGATGGGAGTAGGTTTATGGCTCGCTTCGTTGAATGTTAAGTATCGAGATTTCCGATATATTGTGCCCTTTATTGTGCAGTTTGGGTTATATATTTCACCTGTAGGTTTTAGCAGCAATATTGTACCGGAAAAATGGCGATCGCTTTACTCATTAAACCCAATGGTAGGTGTGATCGATGGCTTTCGCTGGGCAATTTTAGGCGGGAAATCATCGATTTATTTGCCTGGATTTATGATTTCAATTGGGTTTGTAGTTCTACTCTTTATAAGTGGTATTTGGTATTTCCGCAAGGTTGAGCGTACGTTTGCGGATGTTATTTAGAAAAATTTGGGAGATAGGATTGTGGGCGATGCTATCGAAAATATCAGCCTAATGCAGTGAGATTGGTATGGAAGTGTTGGAAGTTAATCTAGATCATGACTGATACAGTTATTCACGTTGAAAATTTAAGTAAGAAATATGTCCTAAATCACCAACAGCAAGAACGCTACACTGCGCTGCGGGATGTGATTGCTAATGGGGTTAAGTCTTTAGGAAGCAGATTCTTATCTTCTAAAGATGCAGTAGACCCAAGTCATGAAGAGTTTTGGGCGCTGAAGGATGTTTCGTTTGAGATTAAACAGGGCGATCGTGTTGGGATTATTGGGCGCAATGGAGCAGGTAAGTCAACGCTGCTAAAGATTTTGAGTCGCATTACTGAGCCAACAGAGGGACGGATCAAGATAAAAGGGCGGGTTGCAAGTTTACTGGAAGTAGGTACGGGTTTTCACCCTGAGTTAACTGGAAGGGAGAATATTTTCCTGAATGGGGCGATTTTGGGGATGGAGAAAGAGGAGATTAAACGAAAGTTTGATGAGATTGTAGCGTTTGCGGAGGTGGAGCGGTTTTTGGATACTCCCGTGAAGCGATATAGCAGTGGGATGTATGTCCGGTTAGCTTTTGCGGTGGCGGCACATTTAGAGCCAGAAATTTTAATTGTGGATGAGGTATTGGCGGTAGGAGATGCACAGTTTCAGAAGAAGTGTTTGGGGAAAATGGAGGATATTAGTAAAGGTGAAGGTAGAACAATTCTATTTGTAAGCCATAATATGGATGCGATAAGAGCATTATGTACAAATGGAATCCTTCTCAGCAAAGGCGCAATGATCTGCCAAGCTAATATAGATAGTACTATTGCTTTATATAGCAATCTAAGTTCTGAGATGAATCTTGATAAAATTCAAAATTTAGAGCTATCTGAACGACTATTAGTAAAAGAATTTGGCTATCATCTTCAGCAAGATAACTTAGAGATTAATCTAAGGATTCAAAACAGAGAAGATCGGTTTAGCATTCTATCTATTGCACTACTCATCTATACAGTTACAGGAATAAGAATTGCATTGATAGATTTAAGTCCAAAAGAAGCAAAAATCTCTGTTTGTAAAGATGAAATAGTTAAGTTTAACTGCATAATTCACAATCTAAATCTAGTTGCAGGAGATTATAAAATAGGGTTTGCAATTGAAACATCGGATGGTTGGATAGACAGATATCAGCTTGTTGACCTGATTATTGAGAATGATATAAATCCTCTGAATGAGTTTCATAGATTTCCAGCATCGATTAGAGGATTCTTAAACCCTTGTTATAACTTTACTCAAACTATAATCTCTGCAACCACAGCAGCCTAGTTGCCGTATCAAACTAAACCACTAACTACTGTGAATTCTAAATCTATTAGTCTAGTCGTTTTTACCTGTGAAGGTAGAGAACATTTATTAAACAAAACTCTGGCGTCCGCTGAACAGAGGCTTGAATATGATTTTTCTAAGCGAATTTTAGCAGTTGATGGAAACATAGATTTTTCTCAAATAGATCAATCCAGTTTTGATACTATTATTCGAGTTACGAAAAGGTCCGGCTATATAAATAGCATTATTTATGTAAATCAAATAGTCCGAACAGATTTTTTCTTCTGGTTGGAAGATGACTGGCACTTTTTAGAAATAGCAGATCTGGAATATCTTGTTACTCTTTTAAGACAAAATCCTGAGTGGGTTCAGATCCGTTTTAGTAAAACAGGACCATTAAATGAACATGAGAAGCAGAATAAACTATGTGAAGGGGTTTACGACTCAGTGTATGGTTTCTCCGCAAACCCTTGTCTTTGCCGAACTGATTTAATTCGGAAAGGTTTTCAGTCGCTACAGCAAGAGTCCAGAGATGAAAACTTAGGTTTTGAGACATTTCTTTCCCAGTGGTTTGAAGATCAAAAACTGATTTGTGCTGTTTTAGATCCTGGTGAGAAAGCTGCGATTCAACACCTAGGTTATTTAGAAAGTACTCCTCGTCAGTGGCATATGACAGCTTCACTAGATGGAAAGACAGATAAATATTTATCTGGAATGCGAGGTTCGCCCTCACCTCCACTTTGGCGAAAAATATTAATGGCTTACAAGCTTATTTGGACTTTTGTTAGAGTTTTACTATGCCAATTTATGAGTCGTGAAGCCTACGATTTGGCTTTTCGATTCATAGCGGCTAGCAAAGAGGTCAAAAACTAAATGGTTCAAAATATTAAAAAAGCAGTTCTCACGATCGCAACTGGAAAACCAGTTTATATTCAAATGGCTGTCAATTTAGCCAGATCGTTTAAATGGTGGCATAAAAATAGTAATATTAGATTTGTACTTGCTACCGATCAGAAAGATTTACTCCCTCAAGATCTATCAGATATTGAAATTATTGAACTTCAGCCTGGACAGTTGGGTCAAGGATTTTCGCCCAAGCTACATTTGGACAAACTAGCTCCAGCTGAACGCACTCTCTTTATCGATGCTGACTGCCTCTGCGTCAGTTCTCTGGAATCCGTATTTGATCGCTTTGCAGGTCATTCTGTATCAGTAGTAGGAGAAAGAATTTCCCATGGAGAATGGTTTGGCGATGTTGCATCTGTTTGCAAACAGTTTGGCGTAACAGCCTTGCCTAAATTCAATGGGGGGGTGTATTACATGGAAAAGGGCGAACTTAGCGATCGCATCTACACCAAAGCACGAGAATTGGAACCCCAATACGATCAAATCGGGTTAACTCGCTTACGTGGTCGGCCAAACGATGAGTTGTTGATGGCGATCGCAATGGCACTCCACAATCAAACCGCAATTCCCGATGATGGTTCTATTTTTACCGATCCTCAAGCCTGCCCCGTAGGTTTATCCATTGATGTCTTGAGGGGCAAATCGCGTTTACTCAACCCACCTGCGCCTCATCCAAAACATCAGCCCTGGTATCCAGTTACAGAGGCAAGCCCAATTCTGGTGCATTTTTTAGGAGACCGAACCTCTGGTTATCCCTACGTTAGAGAAGAAATGCGTTTGTCCTTAGTCATGGTTAAGGGTTGGCCGCTGTGGATATCAGATTTCTGGGCGGTGCTAACTTGTTCTGTTCCTCAAGTCAGCATTCGCACCTTCAAAGATGTTTTTCGACCGTTCTACCGCCAATTCTTTGGCACCAGAACTATTTCAACATCCAATCGAATTTGAGTGATTATCAATAACAATGGATGTTTCTATTATTATTCCGACTTATAATCGACTTTGGTGTTTATCAAAAGCGATCGAGTCTTGCCGCAACACCCAGTGTCAATCTGAAATTATTGTGGTTGACGATGGCAGCACAGATGGGACTTGGAAATGGCTTCAGGCTCAAGAAGATGTTATTGCCATTTGGCAGCCTAACCAGGGGCAAACCTGGGCGATTAATCGAGGAACATTGATGGCCAAAGGGCAATACATCAGGTTCCTGGATTCAGATGATATTTTGTGTGATGGCACCATTGATAAACAATTTCAAACAGCGATCGCCACAGAAGCTACTCTAGTCTATTCTCGCGTAGATTCAATGGAATATGAGTCTGGGAGAATAACTGAATGCCCTGAACCTCCACTTTGGGATGATTTTCTGGCGATCCAATTAGGTGAAACCTATGGAAGCCACTTTTTAGGTATGCTATTTCATCGAGACTTGGTAGAAAAGGTTCCACGTCGTCCAGATTTTGCTTACCGAGAAGATCGGATGTTTTTGCTAGAAGTGGGATTGCTAAATCCCAAGTTGGCACATGTTTCTGGTTGTGCAGGGTACTGGGTAAAACACGAGCAGCAAATGCAAGGAAATTACCGAGGTATGAAAGCCACTGCAACTAATTGGCAACACTTGAACATATATAAACGTATCCTTAGCGAATTGTACCAACGTGGAGAACTCACCAGTCGTCGCCGTAAAGCAGCTTGTAAAGTGCTCTGGCCTCTTGCTCATTGGATTGCGTTGAGGCACCCAGAAGAAGCCTGTGAGGTGGCAGAATGGATTTATCAACTTGATCCAGATTTTCGCCCCCCTGAATTAGGGTTACTAGGCCAGATGTATAAGCAATTAGGATTTCGGGCTACTGAACGAGTATTGAGCATTAGGCGCAACTTTTTGAGGCAGCTAGGGCGCTACCCGAAAACTCCAAAACCTCATCAATTTTCTGTATAGTGAAGCTGCTCATGGAGTCTTTAAATCTATTTTATGAGGAGCCTGATCCCGATCGCTGGCTTCCCTACGATCGCTATCCCCGCCGCATCATCCGCCGCATTGTGCGGGGTAAACCCAGACCCGGTGGCCAAACTCGTGTTTTCTTAAACTTGTGTGCAGGACTCGATAAGTTAGGAGTTGCTTACCGAGTGAATGATTACCGCTACATTCAAAAACACGCTGATGAAGTTGCCTGTATTATCGGTAAGCCTCATATCTTAGATAAAATTCACTGGAAAAATCCAATTCTGTTTGGTGCGGCTGTTTTTTCTCATCCTACTGATGATCTCAACCTATTTGATCGCCTACCAGTCCGCAGAATGCTGGTACCGGGTGAGTGGATGCGCAAAATGTGCGAACCTTACTATGGTGATCGTGTTCTGTCTTGGCCAATCGGAATTGATACAGATCATTGGTTACCTATGAAACCAGATGATAAAACAATAGATGTATTGCTATATGACAAAGTAAGGTGGGAACATGATAAGTACGAAGAAGAACTCATTCAACCTATTTATAAGAAGTTAAGCGACTTAGGATTATCGGTAGAAACCATTCGTTATGGTTCATACAAAGAGGAAGATTTTCATCATCTTTTAGATCGTAGCAAAGGAATGATTTTTCTCTGCGAGCATGAAACTCAAGGTATTGCTTACCAACAGGCACTTGCTTGTAATGTACCTATATTGGCTTGGGATCGGGGCGGACTTTGGCAAGATCCTTCCTATTATCCTCATAAGGTTCAATTCACAGAGGTAAGTTCTGTCCCTTATTGGGATGATCGTTGCGGCATAAAGTTTCAAGAAATTTCTGATTTTTATGACAAACTAACTGATTTTATAGATAAACTCCAACTCCAACACTTTGCACCAAGAGAGTTTATTCTTGAGAATCTGACCCTTGAAAAATGTGCAAGACAATATATTGAGATTCATGAAAATTTACAAAAAATAGAAAAGTGAACTTTTATGAATCATTCTGAATCATTATTAGCAAGTCAGAAAATTAAATATGATTCTAACTTAGAAGGTTTAAGAGGCTTGGCAGCACTGATTGTGGGGATATCTCACATATTTGGGATCAAGCATCTTTTGGACCCTGATTACCATCCAGACCTATTTTGGCTCAATACGGGTAAGAGTGCTGTTTTAATTTTCTTTATCATGTCTGGTTATGTGATCGGTCTGACCAACCAGACATCCTATTCTCCTCTCCAAGCTAAGCAATACCTACTTCGGCGAATGGTTCGTCTTGTCCCAATTTATATTATTGCTGTAATTTTGGGTGTGATAGCGATTCCACAGACTAATATATTGGCTATTTTTGGAAATTTATTTTTTCTGCAAAATATTTTAGTTCCAAGAATTGAAGGAAATAGTCCAATTTGGAGTATTAATTACGAAGTCATTTATTATTTGTTGTTTTTGCTAATTTGGTGGCTAAGACCTCCATTAAAGTTTGTTATCCTATTTTGCTTGTCAATTAGTATACTAGGCTGGTTTAGCTCTCCAATTCCTGACGTGTTATGTAGTTATGCTTCAGGATTTATTTTTTGGGTGTTGGGGCTTTGGTTGGCTTGGCGTGTCAAAATAAATCGTGAGGTTTTTAGCAAAATTCCTCTCTTTTCATACCTTTTGTTATTTTACTCCTTGCATAACTTTCAGTTCGGCAGCGTTATTTTACATGGATTAGGAATGGCTGGCGCATCGAACTCCCAAGTGAGCTTAGCCGATTTGATAGGAGCGATGCCGATTTGCATTGTGATGATGGCCGCCATTACCCATCGGCCTTTCATAGGGTTCAAGTGGATTAACCGATTTTGTTTTCTTCTCCCTGCTTTAATGTCGCTCTTTTTGGTGTTAACCGGGCGCATTGGGGAAGAGCGGTGGTTATCCGCCGTGGTTCTTTATGTTTTAGCCTTGGTCTTGATGGGTTGGAAGCTTGATTGCAAAAGGCTTTCCTCGCTTGCATTTTGGGGTCGAATATCCTATGGATTCTACTTGGTTCATTTCCCATTCATTCTAATAATTCAAGTATATTTTCCATTGGCTGGAAGCTGGACAATATTTTGTTTGCGTGCCATCTTGTGGTTTGCGCTTTCAACTGTAATCTCTGTATTACTAGAATTAGTGTTCCAACCCATAATTAAACGATGGTGTACTCAAAGAAATTGGTTTGCCAGTTCTGCAAGTTAGTGGGGGCCAATGCGATCGTTGAAAACAATGACAGATGTTATACTAAGAGTTAAATGGTATCAGGTTCAAAAGATTGAGCATCCAAAATGCGAAAAAACAATAGATCATTATGATTTGCCCAAGAATAGGGTATTTACTTTAATGTCTTATGTATCAAGCCGATCCGCCCCGTTCCCCCCAGGAAAGTCTTCCGACCATGTACGATCTTCCCAGCGAAGAAGTGGGGGATCCTGGCTTGCCTGATGAGTTTCATGTCTTTCAACCTCGTCTTTTAGAGGCGACGTGTTTACTTCCCAACTACCCTCCAAATGAAGTTTTTACGGCCAGCGATCCAAACCTGTATTACGATGGTCGTCATCCGCTCTGGTACAAAAGACCGGATTGGTTTTTAGTATTAGGCGTATCTCGCGCGCAAAGCCAGCAGGATTTACGGTTTAGCTATGTCATTTGGCAAGAGGTAGTGGTTCCATTTTTAGTGGTTGAACTCCTCTCACCTACCACTGAATTAGACGATTTAGGGCAAACCCTGCGAGAAGTCAATCAACCGTCAACCAAGTGGCAAGTCTACGAACAACTTTTAAGAATTCCTTATTATGCGGTGTTTGATCGTTATCAAAGTCGCTTTCGAATGTTTCGATTGGTCGCAACCTGCTATCAAGAAATGGAAATTTCCGATCAAAAATTTTGGTTCGATGAGATTCAATTAGGATTAGGAGTCTGGTCAGGGCTATATCAGAATATTGAGGGTCTATGGCTGCGTTGGCATGATGCCTTAGGTAACTGGATCCCGCTCTCAGAAGAGCGATTTGAACAAGAAAAGCAACGAGCTGAGCAGGAACGACAACGGGCTGATCGAGAAAAAGAACGGGCTGACCAATTAGCCAAAAAACTTAGGGAGCTAGGACTCGCTTCCGATCGGGTTTAAACCCGAAAAATCATCATTTTGCAACATACAAACTCTTCCGATGTTACTCCCTGGTTGACGGACAAACGTATCCGTTAAGTCATAGTACTCCACCAAACTTCTAGATTCTCATACCTGTGGCTAAAATCTTAATTCTGATCGGCGGACACCTCTGTACTGCACCCCGTCCCCAAAAAGAAGCTGATACCTTAGCGCAAGCGGGCCATGATGTTATATTACGAGGTGTATGGTTTGACCCTGAACTCGTTAAGCGCGATCGCGTCTTAATTGCAGATAAACAATGGCGATTTGAACCTATTTTGGATTTTCAACCTCAGCATCGGTTGGAAAATCTGAGCGTGAGACTGAAAGGACGTTTGTCGCGCGAACTATATCAGCGCTTTAAGATTTTTTCCCCAGAGTTATTAGGGTATGGCGCTAGGGCAATGCCAAAAGCGGCTCGACAAGCTAAAGCTGATTTGACCATCGTGCATTCTGAAGCAGGTTTGTGGGCTGGAAACCAGCTCCTCAATGAAGGTTATCGTGTAGGGGTAGACTTTGAAGATTGGTTTTCTGAAGATCTTTTGCCCGAAGCACGAGCGCACCGTCATATTGCACAACTGAAGACGCTAGAAAACCGTTTGATACGAGAGTGCAAATATTGTCTAACAACTTCTCATGTGATGGCAAAGGTTATGGCTAATGCTTATCAAGCACCTAAGCCAACAGCGATCTACAACAGCTTTCCATGGGGTGAGCGATCGCAGATCGATAACCAAATCAAAGATCGTCACAATTTAGACTTACCTTCGGTTCACTGGTTTTCCCAGACCATTGGTCCTGGAAGAGGTCTAGAGCTTTTATTTCAAGCATTACCCTACGTGTCACAACCCGTAGAAATTCATTTGCGGGGAAATTATCCAGAAAGTTCTCGTCAGTGGTTAGAACCGCTGATTCCTAATGGATGGCACAATCAACTATTTATTCATCCCACTGTTCCTAATGATGAGTTACTATCCCGGATAGCTGAACATGACATTGGTTTGGCTTTGGAGCGTAATAATATTTCCAGTCGTAATCTTACAGTTACAAATAAATTTTTTCAGTACCTACAGGCTGGTTTAGCCGTTATAGCAACTGATACAGACGGTCAGAAAGAAGTTCTGTCACAGCATCCTCAAGTTGGACAGTTAATACCCAGCCAAAATCCAAGAGCATTAGGAGACACCATAAATAATTTATTAGTAAATCCTCAGAAACTAAATACTATGAAAAAAGCTGCTCTACTAGCTGCTCAAGATGAACTAAGCTGGGAAAATCATGAGCGAACCATCTTAGAATTAATCGAAAAAACAATTGCTAAATTAAAATCAGCTTAAATACTATGTTTGTTAAACAGAAAATCAGGACATACCTCGCCAAAAAGCTAGGATTGCCAGAAATTCCATCTGCTCTAGAAAGGCTCACAAATATAGGCTTTAAACCTACTCTAATCTTTGATGTTGGAGCTTATCAAGGTGACTTTGCTAATCTATGTATTAAGAACTTTCCAAATTCAAAGATTGCTTGTTTTGAAGTTTTAGAACATCGAGTTGAGCAGCTAAAACAAATAGCATCTCAAAATCCTTCCTTACAAGTATTTACAACGTTGCTAGGAGCAGAAGTACAAGAAAAAGTGCAATTCAATGAGGCTGAAACGGCTTCTTCTGTGCTAATTGAGCAAATACAACAGGACTTTCCAGTTAATTCTTATCCGATGACAACTGTAGATACTATTGCAGATAAATATTTCAATGGTAAAAGTCCAGATTTTCTCAAATTAGATGTGCAAGGTTATGAATTAGAAGTCCTTAAAGGTGCAGAGAAGTCTTTGCAGGGTATACAAGTAGTTTTAGCAGAAGTTAACCTGCTCGATATTCATCAAAATGTGCCTTTACTGGCAGAAGTTATTTCATGGCTCAACGAACGTGATTGGGTTGCTTATGACATTTGTGGAATAACTCGTCGTCCTCTCGATCGAGCATTGTGGCAGGCTGATTTTATCTTTGTCCCTCGTCATAGCCCACTACGGAATGATAAGCGATGGGGTGTCTAAATGCGTATTCTCCTTACAGCAGATCCAGAATTACCAGTGCCACCACTCCTCTATGGAGGGATCGAACGGATAGTCGATCTATTAGTAACTAAATTTCAAGCTCGTGGACATAGTATTGGATTAGTGGCTCATTCAGAATCTACCTCGCCTGCAACTCCAATATTCCCCTGGCAGGGAAAGCGATCGCAGAATAAACTTGATACTGCTCGCAACACCATGACCCTATGGTCAGCAGTGCAGCAATTTCAACCCGATATCGTTCACAGTTTTTCTCGTATCTTCTATTTGTTGCCACTGCTAGGTTCTCGATTACCAAAAGTTATGTCTTATCAACGCGATCCCAGTTTGCGTACTGCTGGCTGGGGTGTGAAACTGGCAAACGGTTCATTAACATTTACTGGTTGTAGTGATTATATCTGTCGAGTTGGTAGAAATGCTGGTGGAACTTGGCATCCTATCTACAATTGTGTCGAGACGGATAAATATACTTTTCAGCCAACAGTAGCTGATGATGCCCCCTTGGTATTCTTAAGTCGGATCGAACGAATTAAAGGAGCGCATACGGCGATCGCGATTGCTCAAAAAACTGGAAGGCGACTCTTGATTGCTGGGAATTATTCTACTACTGGTGAAGCAGGGCAGTATTGGCAAGAAGAAATTCTGCCTCACTTGGGTAAGAATGGAATTGAGTATGTTGGTACAGTTAATGACACTCAGAAAAATAAACTGTTAGGACAAGCTGCTGCGATGATTGTGCCGATCGAGTGGAATGAACCTTTTGGGATCGTGTTTGCCGAATCTCTAGCCTGCGGTACTCCAGTCATCTCCTGTCCTACAGGATCGCTGCCAGAGATTGTTCGTCAAAGGATTGATGGCTATTTAGTAACAAGTATTGAAGAAGCAATTTCCGCAGTGGAAAAACTGCCAAAGATTGATCGATTAAACTGTCGCCAACGGGTCGAGCAGCATTTCTCTGCGGAAGTCATTGTCGATCGTTATGAGAAACTTTATCAAAAACTTATAAACCATCAATAATGCCAAAAAATACTATTTCTCTTCCATTTCCATTAACCTGTTACCCAGACATACTAACGGTCTTTTTTTGCCAAAATAGATTAGACAGCTTTATACAATTAAATCTAACTTTAAATCTTGAATCATCACCTAATTAAAGTTTATTTCTCTGTTTAAAACATACCCAAATGGTAATTGATTCATTTTTAAGAACTTGGCGATTTATCTATTCCCACCCGCTAGCTTCACAAAATATTCCACTTGCGCTCAAGCTTTGGCTTAAATGGCAAATTGGATCTCGTATTTTAAAGATGCCGATTGTTGTTCCGTTTGTCGGTGAATCTCAGTTAGTTGCTGAGATGGGGATGACTGGTGCTACTGGTAATATTTATGCTGGTATGCATGAGTTTGTAGACATGGCTTTTACTCTTCATTTATTGCGACCGAGCGATCTCTTTGTTGATGTGGGTGCAAATATTGGTTCGTATACAATACTCGCTTCTAAAGTAGTTGGTGCAAACAGTTTTACAATTGAACCCGTTCCAGCGACTTATAAACGTTTGCGACGCAATATAAACCTTAACGATATATCATCCTTGGTGGAAAGTCGTTGTTGTGCCGCCGGACAAAATCATGGAGTATTAAAATTTTCATCAGATCTCGATACAACAAACCAAGTAGTCGATCCTGATTATTCAGGAAGCTCGATTGAGGTTCCCGTCGAAACCCTCGATCAGTTGCTCGATAAACTACATCCAGTACTCATGAAAATTGATGTTGAGGGATTTGAGCCGGATGTAATGGCAGGAGCAGTGAAAACTCTGGCTTGTAATTCTTTACTCGCTATTTTGTTAGAAACTATCGATCCTAAAATTGAGAAAATTCTTCGAGAAAATGGATTTGAACCTGCTAGTTACGATCCATTTAAACGAGAATTTCAGACGTCAGCCAGCGAGCATGTAAGTAACAATTTTTTATGGATTCGCAATCCATTGCAAATTATAGAGCGTTGTAAAGCAGCTCCTAAATATAAAGTCTTAGGAATTACTTTTTGATTAAGTCAAACGCTTTTTTTCAAGTCTTTAATTAGCTATTTATATGTTTTTCATCAAAAGATGACTCACCGAGTTCTTATTGTCAGTCCCCATTTCCCACCTATTAATGCGGCAGATCATCAACGAGTACGGATGTCTTTGCCATACTTTTTAAAGTATGGTTGGGATGCCCATGTTTTAGCAGTAAAAGCAGACTGTATTGAAGCAGTACAAGAGCCGTTATTATCACAAACATTCCCTAATAATGTACCATTAACTTACGCGAACGCATTGCCGCTCAAATACACTCGAACCTTTGGGATTGGGAGCTTAGGGATTAGGAGTTTGCCCTTTTTGCAGAGGGAAGGCGATCGCCTCCTAAGCCAACAACACTTCGACCTCATTTACTTCTCCACTACCGTTTTTAACGCCATGAGCCTTGGCCCCCGCTGGCGCGATCGCTTTGGAATTCCTTACGTGCTGGATTTTCAAGATCCGTGGCAAAGCGACTATTATGCAAAAACAGGCGTAAAACCGCCGGGGGGAAAATTCAAATATAGTTTTGCACAACTTCAGGCAAAAATACTCGAACCCAAAGCCATCCAGAAAGTCAGCCACATCATCAGCGTTTCGCCAACCTATCCTGAAGCCCTTCAAAAAAGATACCCTTACTTATCCCCAGAGCAATTTACAGTCTTGCCCTTTGGGGCTCCAGAATTAGACTTTGAGGTACTGCCCTCCCTTAAGATTCAACAACGCATTTTTGACCCCAACGATGGCAAACGTCACTGGGTTTACGTAGGGCGGGGCGGAAACGATATGGCCCTAGCGCTGCGGTCATTATTCTTAGGCTTGCAAGAAGCCCGCCATCAACAGCCCGAACTTTGGCAATCCGTGCACCTGCATTTTGTTGGAACCAGCTATGCTCCCCAAGGGCGAGCCGAAAAAACCGTAGAGCCCATTGCTCGAGAACTAGGAGTCGCCGACTTAGTCACGGAACATCCCTATCGCATTCCCTATTTTGAAGCCCTTCAGGTTTTAGTCGAAAGCGATGGCATCCTGCTGATCGGATCCGATGATGCCAGCTATACAGCATCTAAACTGTACCCTTGCGTGCTTGCCCGAAAACCCATTTTGGCCATTTTCCACCATCAAAGTTCCGTCGTTAATATACTCAATCAATGCAATGCAGGCCGAACCCTGACCTTCAAAAGCAGCGATCGCCCCGAGCAATTACTTTCCCTCATTGCACCTCAACTTCAATGGCTCCTCTCCATCCCTAAAACCTACCAGCCCGACACCGACTGGCAAGCTTTCCAACCCTACACCGCAAAAGAAATGACCCGCCAGCAGTGCATGGTTTTCGATCGCTGTCTTGTGCCAACCCCAATAAGCTAGCCATGCCTGAGACGACACAACCCGCCATTCAACCCATTGCCTATCTGCCAGAAACCACACGGCAAGAACGGCGGCAACTCCTCAATTTATTTTGGTTAGTGGCAGGCGGATTATTTTTATTTGAAGTCTTTGGCACGCAGATTAATTCGCTGCAAACCACTGTTGCCGGACTGCTCATTACTGCTGCCGCATTATTGCCCAGTTACCTATGGTGTTCCGGCAAAGCATTCGGATTTCCAGTTTTCCCCCTTTCTGCCCTCCCCTTTATTTGGACCCATGCCTTACCCCTAATCAGCCAACATCCTAAAATTATTACCTATAGCCCCATTCATCATCTTTATGCCAGCCTCACCACGACGGGTTTTCTCCTACTAGGAACTTGGGTTTGGTTCCAATTTGTTAAATCTCCACCTCCTCTACCCCAAACCTATCGAGCATTGAGCGGAAAAAAAGGGGAGAGTTTTTTCTTAGGCGTTTTAGTTTTAGGAATCCTCTTTACCATTGCAGCAACGGGAGGATGGCTGTTGTTATCGGGCGGCTCATTTGCCTTAGTGCGAGGCGGGATCTTAGGTCTTACAGCCTTAGCAACTTTTACCCTAGCCTATCGGGCCGGAAGCGACGAACTTTCCAGCAACCAAACCCGCTTATTTTGGGTGTTGATTATTCTCCATATGATTGTCAGCGCGGCTGGACTCTTGCTGGTGGGTGCGATGGTAACATTTTTAACGGTTGCGATCGCCTTTAGCATCGGACGTAAAAAACCTCCAACATCATTCATTGTATTTACCCTAGTTTGTCTGATTTTGCTGCATGGCGGGAAAGGCGACATGCGGGCCAAATATTGGGTTTATGGGCCAGGTGCCATCATTCAACCTTGGCAGTATCCAGCGTGGTATGCAGAGTGGGCAGATTACTCCCTAACCAGACTGAATCCTTCCGCCGATCGGTCATCTGAGGTCACTTCCTATGCCAAAAGACAATCATTTGCAGAGCGATCGAGTGTCATTCATTTGCTCCTTTTAGCTCAAACTAAAACCCCTGAATCTGTCCCGTATCTCAGCGGAGAAACCTACGCGATTGTGCCGCAGCTTTTGATTCCTCGTATTTTTGATGCGAACAAGATCCGCAGCCACGAAGGCACCTACATCCTGAATATTCACTACGGCTTGCAACGACGTCAAGATACCTACAACACGACGATTGGCTGGGGGCTTTTAAATGAAGCCTACGCTAACTTTGGGAATTTTGGTTGTGCGGGGCTAGCGATTGTTTTGGGAATTGCCTATGGAAAAACAACACGCTGGAGCATTAATGCCCCACTCCTTTCCGCTCAGTCCCTATTTGCCATCTTAATGATTACGTTCTCCTTTCAAACCGAATGGTCCGCTGGCGTGTACGTTGCAGCACTGTTCCAGTCCAGTATGTCCTTGCTGGGGATAGTTGTTTTTCTCATGAAAACCTATCCGTCAGCGCCTATCCTTCAGAGTCAATACGAGCTGGAATGACGAAACTAGCCATTGTCGCCTCCCACCCCATTCAATATTACGCTCCCTGGTTTTGCCATCTCGCACAACATAACAATCTTGATATTAAAGTTTTCTATCTTTGGGACTTTGGCATAACCCAACAGATCGATCCTGGGTTTAAGCAATCGATTCAATGGGATCTGCCTTTATTAGAGGGATATGAGTCTGAGTTTGTCCCCAATGCTAGTTCTCGTCCAGGTACCGATCGGTTCTGGGGCTTAAATAATCCGACTTTGAGCCAGAGGGTGCAAGCCTTCCTGCCCGATGCCGTTTTATTAATGAACTATAACTACGCAAGCTGTTATCGATTTCTACTGCAATGGAATCGCGATCGCATTCCTCTCCTCTTTCGCGGCGATTCCCATCGTTTATTGCCTTCGCCTGGGATTAAAGCATGGGCCAAACAAAAGGTGATCCAGAAAATCTTTCATCGGTTTGCAGCTTGTTTGTACGTGGGCAAAGCAAATTACGAATATTTTCGATATCACGATGTTTCCGCAAATCGGCTCTTTTTTTCGCCCCACGCGGTGGACAACGATCGATTTTTCGATCGAGCCGCTGGGGCGCGTCAGGAGGCGATCGCGTGGAAAAAATCTCTAGGTGTTCCTGAAAATCATGCGGTCATTCTCTTCGCTGGAAAATTTGAGACTAAAAAACGCCCGTTAGATCTCCTCCGTGCTTTCCAAAAAGCCGCACTTGACAATGTTTCTTTACTCTTTGTCGGTGCGGGTCCCCTAGAAGAAACCTTAAAAGCTGAGACTTCAATCCACGACAGTATTTACTTTGCCCCCTTTCAAAACCAAACCTTAATGCCGCGGACCTATGCAGCAGCAGATCTTGTCGTGCTGCCGAGTTACAGCAATCAAGAAACATGGGGATTAGCGATCAACGAAGCCATGTGTCTGAGCTGTCCGGTCATTGTCAGTAACCATGTTGGGTGCGCTCAAGACTTGGTTCACCCCATGGAGAATGGATTGGTTTTTCCGGCTGGCGATGTAGAAGCACTGACAACCGCCTTAAAAGAAGCTTTTTCCGACCGCGATCGCCTAAGGCAGTGGGGGATAGCCAGTCGCACCATCGTTTCAAATTATAGTTACGCCCGAGCAACCGAGGGTTTATTGCAAGCCCTCAATTGCGTGTGCCACCCATAGGATGACTGTGACAAAAAAACGTTTTCATCTCTGGATCCCCAATATTTTTGATTTTAAAGGGGGAATACAGGTTTATTCGGCTTTTTTTCTGGAAGCGCTTCAAGCGCTTTACCCTCAGGACCAATACGATGTATTTCTCAAACACGATGTCCGAGAACCGGATCGCGATGGCTATCTCCCCCAAACGCGCTTTCACTTTGTCGGCAGATGGCCGTTATCCGTCCGAACCCTCATGTTCTCCCTTCAAATCGTAAGTCAGGCGCTGTTGAAGCGGCCCGACTTGATTATTGCGACCCACTTAAATTTTGCCGTTGCAGCATATTGGCTCAAACGGTTTGCGGGTATTCCCTACTGGGCCGTTGCCCATGGGGTTGAGGCTTGGGATATTCAAAATCCACACTTAAAAGTAGCGCTCCTACAGGCTGACCGGATTTTGTGCGTGAGTTGTTACACCCGCGATCGCCTGTTACGAGAGCAATCCTTAGACCCCGATCGAGTCGCGATCTTGCCCAATACTTTTGATGCGAGTCGGTTTCAAATTAAGCCAAAACCATTGTTTTTATTAGAACGTCACGGACTCAGTTCGGAACAACCGATTATTTTAACGGTGTCTCGTTTGGTGCAATCGGAGCAATACAAAGGATACGAGCGAATCTTGAGCGCGCTTCCGCTGATTCGTCAAGTCATTCCCAATATTCATTATTTAATAGTGGGCAAAGGCGACGACCGTCCGCGAATCGAGCAAATGATGCATGACCTTCGCGTACGAGATTGTACGACATTAGCAGGGTATATTCCAGACGAAGAACTTTGCGATTATTACAACCTCTGTGATGTGTTTGCAATGCCTAGCAAACGGGAAGGGTTTGGGATTGTTTATTTGGAAGCTTTATCTTGCGGCAAGCCAGCACTAGGGGGAAATCAAGATGGAGCGATCGATGCATTATGCCAAGGCAAGCTCGGGGTTTTGGTCAATCCTGACGATGTTAAGGAGATCGCGCAAATACTCATTCAGATCCTGCAAAAAAAACATCCTAATTCGCTACTATACAAACCCGAACAGTTACGTCAAGCTGTTATCAAACAATTTTGTTTTGAATCATTTCAACAAGCTCTTAAACTTCAACTTGAAGACCGCTTTCCTTTAGTTCATCTTTAAAGTTGGAGTTTTTACATGTGTGGCATTGCTGGCATCCTAACGGCCCAGTCCGACTTTTTCCATCTAGAACGCCGAATCCAATGGATGCAAGGTGCTTTGTTCCATCGCGGTCCCGATGACCGGGGAATTTATATTTCCAAGGATTGGGATATTGCGCTAGCCCATACTCGTCTTGCAATTCTCCAACATTGGTGGCAAAGTATTCAGCCATGAGAATTCTGCATGTTATTCCTTCGATCGCTCAAGTGCGGGGCGGTCCCAGTCAAGCTGTTTTAGAAATGGTCAAAGCTCTCAACGATAGCGGGATGGAGGCTGAGATCGCCACTACTAATGACAATGGTTCCGTTCTCTTGGATGTCCCGATCGGGCAGTGCAGCGAATATCAACATGTGCCTGTTTGGTTTTTCTCCCGCTTTTCTCCCAATATTCACTCAGTCCGTGAATTTGCCTTCTCCAGTCAGCTAACAACTTGGCTTTGGCAGAATATCGATCGATACGATCTGCTGCATATTCATGCTATTTTTTCTTATCCTTCCACCATGGCCATGGCGATCGCCCGCCAGCAAAATGTCCCCTATATTGCCCGCCCTCTCGGGCAACTTTGCGAGTGGTCTTTGCAGCAGAGCGCCCGTAAAAAACAACTGTACTTAGATGCCATCGAACGCGTCAATCTAAACGGCGCCAAAGCCCTTCACTTTACGGCGCAACAAGAACAAACCGAAGTCAAGTCGCTCTGCCTAAAGCCATCCAGTTTTATCCTTCCCCACGGATTGGGAATGCCCAGCCCGTGTCTGGATGCTCGTCAAATCCTCAGACAACAACTCAACCTCCCCCCCGACGAACCCATTATTTTGTTTTTATCCCGCCTCCATCCTAAAAAGGGATTGGATATTTTAATTCCCGCCTTAGGTAAGCTGCTTCGCCATCGGTTTACCTTTGTTTTAGCTGGAGATGGAGATTCTGCGTATACTGCTTATCTTCGGACGCTTCTGGAAACCCACGGGTTAGACGAACGCACCCATTGGATGGGATTTGTCAAAGGCGAGCAGAAAAACCAATTGCTCCAGGGGGCAGATTTGTTTGCATTAACTTCTCACTCTGAAAACTTTGGCATTGCAGTCTTAGAAGCCCTTGCCGCTGGGTTGCCCGCGTTAGTCGCGCCCGGTGTGGCCCTGGCTCCGATGATTCGACAATACCAACTGGGCTATGTTGCAGATTTGGATGAGGGTGCGATCGCCCAAACCCTGGAACAATACTTTGCTCGGCCTGTGGAAGCCAAAGCGATGGGCGATCGCGCGCGTCAGTTCGTCCTCGAACGCTACACCTGGGATAGAATTGCCGCGCAACTCATTGAGGTTTATACTGCCATCCTCAGCAAACAACCCATTCCCCATTAGCGCCCCGCCTGACTGAAAAAGATTTGCTACTCAATCGGTTCAACCCCCAAAGCCTTGAGCTGTTCCTTTAATCGCTCCGCATGTTGTCGTTCCTGCTCCGCGCGCTGCTGCTCTTGTTCGGCGCGCTGCCGTTCTTGGTTGGCAAGCTGCCGCTCTTGCTCTAACGCCTGCCCCAGTTCTGCTGGCATCAATAGCCGCTTCCCCGTGGTAATTTCCGTAAACGTAATTAACTTCCCCTCCACCTGCAATTGCAGCCCTAGAGCCTCACTGCATAAATCGGTAATCGGTACATAGTCATCATTTAAGAGCCGATACCCCATTAAGGGTGACTCTAACCATTCTCCCTTTGGGTCAAATAGCCAGTACTCCTGGACTCCAATCTGGGCATAAAGACGACGCTTAATAATTTGGTCTTCTTGCTGAGTGCTTTTAGAGGTCATTTCAAAGACGACCCGTGGCACTTCCCCCTCTTCCCACAATTTGTAGCTATCGCGTCCCCCTGGCGCCACCCCGAAAATTACCATCACATCCGGTGCAACCCTGAGTTTGGGCAATCCTTGGGCATAATACAAAAACTGGTTAGCAAGAACTGTTGCCTGCTGTCCCTCAAGGTATTGGCGTAACACTTCTAGCGTGACTAAGATCGCGTAGAGATGGTCGTAGGTTTCTGCCACGGGTTCACCATCTGAAACCGGATAAACAAGGGTTGAATGCCGTGGGTGTTCGGTGGGTTGCTGTTCGGTGACTTGCATGGCAAAACAGCTCAGGCAATGAATAGGCTCATTGTAGCAACCTCAAAAATTTTTCTCTCGCTTTTTCCTGGAGATTTAGTTGTACCTGAGCCGTGTGGATTCAATACCCTAAAATAGGAGAAACTCTCCCCTTTCGGAGCGCGTGGCATGTATCAAACCAACTTCCCCCAGCCTCCCCAAGAAACCCTCCCCACCATGTACGATCTTCCTAGCGAAGACTCTGAGGATCCAGGCTTGCCCGACCTTTTTCATGTCGCACAACCGCGTTTGCTGGACGAAACCTGCCGTCCCCCTGTCTATGCACCCAATCAATTCCTGACCGCCAGCGACCTCAACCTCTATTACGATCCTAACCATACCCGCTGGTACAAACGTCCCGACTGGTTTTTAGTACTGGGTAAGTCCCCTGCCTCAACCCAAGATCGGATGCATCTTAGCTATGTCATCTGGCAAGAAGGGACAGCACCCTTTTTGGTCGTCGAGCTATTGTCACCGGGCACCGAGGCAGAGGATTTAGGCCAAACCCTCAGGGAAATTAATACACCACCTACAAAGTGGCAAGTTTACGAACAGATCCTTCGCATTCCCTACTATGCTGTTTTCGACCGCTACTCCAACCAGTTTCGGCTATTTCGCTTAGTGGCTACTCGCTATGAATCCGTTCCTCTCCCCGAGCAGCGTTTTTGGTTTGAGGAACTCGAACTAGGTTTGGGGGTCTGGCAAGGCTGCTACCAAGATACGGAGGGGCTTTGGTTGCGCTGGTACGATAAATCAGGTGCTTGGATTGCGATGGCAACCGAACAACTCCAGCAGGAACGGCAGCGAGCAGACCAGGAACGGCAGCGAGCAGACCAAGAGCGGCAGCGAGCAGACCAAGAGCGGCAACGGGCAGATCGATTGGCTGCAAAACTTCGAGAACTGGGGATAGATAGCGTTTAGTTAGTGCGCGATCGCTCTGGTTGACTGATAAAACTTTGCGCTACCCAAACTGCTGTTTCCGCTCTATTACATCATTTGGATGGTTCGACTCGCTATGAAGTACGTGATGCCAAGGCGATCGCCTGAAAATTGACGTTTTGGCCTCGCTCCTAACGATTGGAGGCAGTAAGGTCAATATCCCTTTCAGGGAATACTCTAAAACATTTGCATGCGTTAGTTTTCACGTCTAAACGGGCATTTTAGGGTGTATTCGCACAAAAATGCTGACGGACAAACTGTCTATCTCAAAGAATCAGGAAACTGATTATCAATATAAGCTCAACTATAACTACCTGAACCTATGACTAAAACGAAGCTTAACTATGAATATCAGTATTCCTCAAAGCAACTTACCCATATTTACTCGTACTTAACCAACCCAATACTATCAATTCTCCCAAATCCTCAAACAAAGTCCTCTGATGAGCGAAAAATACGTATTTTAGACCTTGGCTGTGGAAATGGGAGCTTTAGCCATATGTTGACTAATCTAGGGTACGACGTGGTAGGCGTTGAAGAATCAGCATCTGGAATTGCGATCGCCACTCAAAATTTTCCTGAAACTCGTTTTATTCAAGGTAGTCTTTATCAACTCCCTTTAGAGGTTTGCCAGAATCAATTTGATATTGTTATATCAATCGAAGTAATTGAACACTTATTCTATCCCAGGGAATTGCCTCGCGCAGCAAAGCAATGTTTAAAGCCTGGAGGTACTTTGATTGTAACTACTCCGTTTCACGGCTATCTCAAAAATGTTTCCTTAGCTCTAACCGGAAAGCTGGATGCCCATTTCACAACTCTGTGGGATGGTGGGCATATAAAGTTCTTTTCAGTACCTACGCTCAAAAAGCTTCTAATTTCTGAAGGTTTTGCATCTCCTAAATTTAGATTTTCAGGACGCTTCCCTTTTCTATGGAAATCAATGATATGCGCGATAAATCTACCTCATTAACTCCAGGTTTTCTAAAAATATATAGTTGCTAACGTGAATCTTACATTAAACAGTCGAACTGATAAAAATTTTTCGCAAACTTCAATGCCTTCTATTACAACCGAACTTGAAATTACACCGCTGATCTTGACCTATAACGAAGCTCCCAATATCGAACGCACGCTTCAAAAACTAACTTGGGCAAAACAGATCGTTGTTATTGATAGTCACAGTGACGACGAAACCTTGAAAATTTTGGACGCTTACCCTCAAGTCCGAGTTTTTCAGCGGAAATTTGACTCATTTGCAGAACAATGTAACTACGGCCTATCCAAAATCGAATCAGATTGGGTTCTTTCTTTAGATGCTGACTATCGACTGAGCGATGAGTTAGTGTTGCAGATCAAAATGCTTACGGAAGACCCCAATATCGACGGATATCGGGTTCCGTTTCAATACTGCGTTTTTGGTAAACCCTTGCGCGGTACATTACTACCACCGCGGAAAGTTTTATATAGACGAGTAAAAGCTAGATATCAAGATGATGGTCATGCTCATCAAGTTAGTATTGAGGGTAACCTTACAATGCTTTCAGCATCAATTTACCATGACGATCGCAAACCCCTCACGCGATGGATTTGGGCGCAAGATCGTTACATGATTATCGAGGCCAAAAAGCTCATAGAAACACCTGAAAAGGAACTAAGCTTTGGCGATCGCTTGCGCAAAACAAAAATCTTAGCGCCCTTCGTCATACTAGTATATTGTCTGTTTCTCAAAGGTGGAATTTTAGATGGTTGGCGCGGTTGGTACTATGCTTTTCAACGTACATTTGCAGAAATTCTTCTCTCGCTTCATCTCCTAGAAGCCGAGCTCTCTAGATAGATATTGTTTCCTAATTCTGCTGATTGGTCAGCCAATTTAAAGTTGCTGACCTTTAATTTTGGCTGTAAGTTTTTCTGCAACGGGGGATTAAATTATGCTGTCTTATTTCAAGCAATCTGTTCGCGCAAAAGCTCCATCTTCTACTAGAAGCCGCAATCTTTCTCGCAAAATATCTCCTCGGATTAGACTGAAAATTATCAATCAATTTTTCCCGCCAGACTACGCACCAACAGGTCAACTCATTGCAGAACTGGCTCATCAGCTCAAGGACGAACTTGGCCCTATAGAGATTTTTGCCAGCCAACCTTCCTATGCTTTTGACAGCGACGATTCTCCCACCTGGGAGCATTATGATGATACCCTTACAATTCGCCGCTCTCAAAGTACGCGGTTGTGGCCGTCTCGCATCCGAGGCAAAGCCTTCTCCGGCGTTATTTTCTTTGTCCGAGCAGCGATTAATTTACTCAAACATACTCAACGCAGAGAACTCGTTCTCTTGACAACAGCTCCGCCCTTTTTGCCCTTTTTGGGGTACCTGCTCAGTAAGGTTTGTAATATTCAATATGTCTGTTTGCTATACGATCTCTATCCAGATATTGCCGTCAACCTCCAAGTGCTCTCTCCAGGTCATTGGATTGTCAAGCTATGGGAAACTTGCAACTTCTTAACTTGGAATCGATCTGCTGCAATTATTGTCTTAAGCAATGCTATGAAAGTGCGAATTACCAAAAAATATCCCGCGCTTGAAGATAAAATTGTCGTGCTTCCGACCTGGGCCGATCCTCAGTACATCAAACCGATCCCAAAACAAAATAATTGGTTTGCGAAACAACATGGCTTAGTCAAGCCCTTTACGGTTTTATATTCGGGAAATATGGGACGGTGCCACGATATTCAGACCCTTCTAGAAGCGATCGTTCTGCTGCGCGATCGCCCCTTTCAATTCGTATTTATTGGTAGCGGAGCCAAGTTTAATGTGGTGAGCGAGCAAGTCAAACGTTTGAAACTGGAAAACTGTTTGTTTCTTCCCTATCAGTCTCGCGAAGTTCTCCCCTTTTCCTTGACGGCCTGCGATGTGTCCATTGTAAGCATTCGCGGAGATATGGAAGGGCTTGTCGTACCTAGCAAACTATACTCATCTCTAGCGACGGGTCGCCCTGTTGTCGGTATCTGCGAATCTTACTCATACCTTAATGCGCTCGTCGATCGCGCCCAATGTGGTGCTACATTTCGGAATGGAGACAGCGAAGGACTCGCCCAATACCTCGAAAAACTGAGCCAAGATCCTGAATGGGCGGCCAAACTGGGACAATCCGGGCGAGATTACTGTATCTCGAACTTTACAGTAGAGAAAATCTCGCAGGATTATTTGCAACTGTTCCAGTCCTTTCAAAAGTGAATGCGGCGCAAGCAATTCCTCGCGTTTCAGCTTGGCGACGATCGACGTTTGCTTCTAGGGTTTGGCTATGAAATTAGATACCTATACAGTCGGCGACTATACCCCCGGTGCCCCCCTGTGGAAGCAGTTGCTCTGGTTTTTTGCAGGCTATCCGTTAGTGGCCAGTCGCTGTCTGCCGCTCTCTGCCCTCAAAGTTTTGCTCTTGCGGGGATTCGGCGCAAAAATCGGGCAAGGCGTGCGGATCAAAACGGGTGTAAAAATCAAGTTCCCGTGGCGGCTTCAGGTGGGTTCCCATACATGGATTGGCGAAGATTGCTGGATCGATAATGTGGCCGAAATCGCGATCGAAGAACACGTCTGCCTGTCCCAAGGAACTTACCTGTGTACTGGCAACCACGATTGGACCCATCCCGAATTTGCCCTCAAGTGCGCCCCCATTCGCATTAAGCGCAGCAGTTGGATTGGCGCAAAAGCTGCCATAGGGCCGGGGGTGACGGTGGGGGAAGGCGCAGTGCTTGGCTTGGGCAGCATTGCCGCAAAGTCCTTGGAGCCGATGACCATCTATTTCGGCAATCCCGCGCGACCGATTAAAGAACGCAAGATCGTTGTGTAGCTGCGCTGCAACATCGCGCTGCAATGCCACGATCGCCACTGGCAGCGTCACGCCACCCCTCTCGACTCTACTGAGGCCGCACGATCGTCTCTTCGAGAAGCCGCGTTTGGGTTTTCGGATTGTAGCCGACCAGTTTGATATAGCTTCGGGGGTTTGCCTGAATGCAGTCCAAGATCCCTTCCACGGCCTTGGTGGCATTATCAGGAGACTGGCTCCACGGCCAGCTGCGCCAAATATTGCCAGACTTTTCTCGCGGCGATGCCACTTCTAGACTGAGCCGTCCGCCCTGCCGCAGCGATCGCTCTAACAGTTGCTCGATCTGCGGTAGCGGGACATGGCTCGGCCAGCCCTGCGGCGGCGTGACGCTGCCAAAATCGACTGCTTCTCGATGCTCTAGAACCCGCACAGGGGCTGCGGTACTGACGGTTTCAGACGTCGCAACCTGCTGACCGTTGCCCGCAGATCCGACGGGGGCTGCGGTGAATCCTGCATTGGAAACATACTCCTGAGCAAGCTGCGATCGCACCAGTCGATTCTGCTCTCCTACCATCTCAGCACCCAGCGCGATCAGGTGTTCCAACGTGACTTGCGCCTTAATTGCGCTGAGGGTTTTGTCGGGGTTGTTCACGAGGTGAGTGGAGACCCGATCGACCCCCACTTGGCGGATGAAAGCGCGCACTTGTTCGTCGTAGACGCGCGATCGCAGCGCGCCGAAGAAATCGATCGATTGGTTCGGGAAAGTGGCGACGAGCCGTTCTACATCGGCACGGACGAGCCGATCTTCTTCAAAAATCCCTGCCACGATGCCGATCCGATCTTCGAGAGAAGGCTCCCAATAAAATTTGTCCATCCGCCCGTCGCGCACCAGGGGCGCGTAAAGGGTTGAAAAATCGTTTCCGGTTACGATAATCGGGACCCGTGGCGTGGGTTCTGTTTCGTAACTCCCCGGAAGCTGCACGTCAGTCGGATTGTCGGCAATATTCATCAGCGTGCCGTTGACGAGCTGGGTATTGACGGTATACTGCGTGGTTTTATCCACCCGCCCCGCTCCCGCATCCAAATCGTTAATGAGCAGCACGCACATCTTGCCGCGCACCTTAATCAGATCCGCCGCCTCGCGATAGCGGGAGCGAATCAGCCGCACCGGATCCCCTGCATCCGGGCTTTCTAACTCGCCCGCCGACATCCGCACGGGCTCGATGCCCATGAGCTTGAATACCAGCTCGCACTGAAAGGATTTCCCCTCGCCCTTGCGTCCGTGTACGCCCAAAATCACCGGAACCCGAACGCCGGGTAAATCCATAAAATTTTTGGTGATGTGAATTGCAACTTTATCTAGGAAGCGGGGTGAGACGTAATAACTCATTGCAAATTCAACTGACGGACCCTCCCTATTATGAAGGTTGATGGATCCGCTGCAACCCTCGATCGGATGCTTTCTCTTTCTTTTGAAATAATTAGTATACTGTATACAATAATTCGAAACTAAAAATTCTGTCGTGTTAGCTTGAGGAAAGACGATCGCCCTCCAGCCACGGCAGGCAGCGACCGGGCGTCATTCTGTTTCGAGCATTGCATCTTAGAGCGAGGAGCCTCATGACCGTCATTTCAGCGCTTTCGGTGAATTGCGATCGCCTCAACCGCAGCCTGTTTCAGCTTGCAGAAATTGGGAAACTACCCAATGGCGGCGTGTGTCGCCTCGCCTTTAGCGCGGAAGATATTTTGGCGCGGCAGTTGGTCCAAGCTTGGATGGTGGAAGCGGGCATGACCGTTCGTACGGATGTGGCGGGAAACATTATCGGGCGTTATGCGGGGCGTTCGGAACGCGCTGCGGCACTGGCGACGGGTTCCCATATCGATACGGTTCCGGTGGCGGGGCGCTACGACGGCTGTCTGGGCGTATTGGCGGGGATTGAAATGGTGCGGGTGCTCAACGAACATGGCGTCCGGCTGTACCATCCGATCGAAGTCATTGTGTTTGCGGATGAAGAACGCTCCGTCATTGGGGCGAAGGCCATGGCGGGGGAAATCAAGGAAGGCCCGGACTACTATGCTCGCCTAGACGGAACTTCGATTCAAACCTGCCTTGAAAAAATCGGCGGTGACTGGTCGGCTCTGGCTGCGGCAAAACGCGATCGCTCGGAGGTTGCGGCTTTTGTGGAACTGCACGTCGAGCAGGGTGGCGTGCTGGAGCGCGAGGGCACTTCGATTGGCGTGGTGGATGGGATTGTGGGCCAATATCGCTTTGCCGTTACCGTTGTCGGTCGCATGAACCACGCGGGCACGACGCCGATGAACCTGCGCAAAGATGCCTTGGTTGCGGCAGCGCAGGTCATCCTAGCCGTTAACAACATTGCGGTCGATACGCCGGGCGAGCAGGTGGCAACGGTCGGGTTTATCGAAGCTTCGCCGAACGCGACCAATACGGTGCCGGGGCAGGTCGATCTCAGAATCGACCTGCGAGATCTCTCTCAGACGCATCTAGAATCTTTGGTCGCGTTGATGAGGGCGGAATTTGCGGCGATCGCCGCTGCTACGGGTACGCAAATTGCAATGCGAGAGACGCTCCATATCCTGCCTACGTTGGCCGCCCCTCACGTTAAAGACACCATTCGGCAAGCTTGTGAAAGCGCGGGGTTGAGCTACAGCCACCTGCCCAGCCGGGCGGGGCACGATGCCCAGGAGATGGGGCGCTTCACCGACATGGGTATGATTTTTGTGCCGAGTCGAGATGGACTCAGCCATTCACAGGACGAATACACTGCGCCAGAGCATTGCGCTCAAGGGGCCGATATTTTGCTCAAAACCTTCCTCTCGTTGGACGGGCGATATGCCATTCGACCGACCTTACCCAGTCCTTCCCTTTAATGACAAAGCAAATCGAGCAGCTATCCAATGCCAGCATCGTCATCGAGTATGACGAAATTGCCAGCGATAAAGAAGCGCAGTTTTTGCAATGGCAGTCTGAAATTCAGGCAGGGTTAAACCAGTTTGAAGGGTACTTAAAGACCGATGTGTGCCGTCCCATTCGAGGCATGCAGGAGAAGTGGTACATTGTGGTGCATTTTGACTCCCCTGCTCACCTCGGGGAATGGTTGGATTCGGACATTCGCCACCACATTATTGGAAAGGGGAAGAAAAAATTTGGCCCCTACCGCTACAAAATTCAGGCTGGGTTTGAAGGCTGGTTTGGCCAACGCAACGAAACCAATGCGAGCGTCCCAGCTTGGAAACAAAATTTTGCGGTGCTGTTTGGGTTGTATCCCACAGTCATGCTCGAAACGCTTTTGTTTTCTCACCTTGGAATTATGGAGTCTTGGCCGCTCGCGCCAAAAATGTTCGTCAACAATCTCATTAGCTGTTCTCTACTCACTTGGATTGTGATGCCCCTCACGACAGCTCTCCTGAATTTTTGGCTCAAGCCTCGGCAGGCTTCTGGAGAAGACGCGGAGCGATCTCGCGCGCTCGTTCGCACTGACATCATCGGCACGCTGCTCGTGTTTGTGGCCTACGGATTTGCGATCGCGATCTTCCAATCCCTTGCACAGTAATTCAAGATTGCGAATTGACTAACTGCCGTGCAATGCGGTTGTGTTTTTGAACGAGCGCCGTCAGATCGACTGCGGTCAACTGCCCCCGATCGACAACTTTTTTGCCATTGACAAAGCTGTAGTCAACCGAATCGATCGAACAAAAAACGAGCGCTGCCACTAAATCGTGGTGCGCCCCGGCAAAGGAATGACGGTCGATATCCACCGCAATAAAATCTGCCGACATCCCAGGTGCGATCGCCCCAATATCGTCCCGGCCCAAAACCCTAGCGCCTCCCAAGGTGGCCACCTCTAGAATCTCCCGCGCTGTCATTGCTGTTGCATCGCAGTCTCGCACGCGGGCCAACAAGAAGGCCATCCGGGCTTCCTGAAGTAGATTGCTGCCGTCATTGGAAGCCGAACCGTCCACGCCCAACCCGACCGGGACGCCTCGGTCTAACATCTTGCGGATGGGTGCGATGCCGCTGGCAAGGCGCATGTTGCTACAGGGACAGTGGGCCACACCCGTCCCGGTGCGAGCAAACTTCCCGATCGAATCGTCGCTGAGCTGCACGCAATGGGCGTGCCAGACGTCTTCCCCCAACCAGCCCACCGATTCGGCAAAGTCCCCCGGAATGAGGCCAAATTTGTTGAGACTGTAGGCCACGTCCGCCTTATTCTCCGCGAGGTGCGTGTGCAGCCGCACCCCTGGGTAAGCCCGCGCCATCGCTGCCGATTCCCGCAGGAGATCGGGCGAGACGGAAAAGGGAGAGCAGGGGGCTAGGGTTATCCGCAGCATTCCGTGACGGGCGTTATCGTGATACTGCTCGATCAGCCGCTGCGAGTCTTTCAAAATATCGGACTCTTGCTCGACCAATGCATCCGGCGGCAGTCCACCCTTGCTAACGCCCACGCTCATGCTGCCCCGACTGGCATGAAAGCGCAGCCCCATCTCGGCGATCGCTGCAATTTCAGCATCCAGGGTGCAGTCGTTCGGAAATAGGTAGAGGTGATCGCTGGCCGTCGTGCAGCCGGACAGCATGAGTTCCGCTGCTGCCATTTGAGCGCTGACGTGGATGCTTTCGGCGTTGAGTTTGCTCCAGAGGGGATAGAGGGTTTCTAACCAGTTGAATAAACTACAGTCTTGGGCCGCTGGGATAACCCGCGTGAGGGTCTGAAAGAAGTGATGGTGGGTATTGACCAAGCCGGGAAGTACGATGTGGCGATCGCCCAAGTCCAGGACTTCATCTGCTGCCATTGGGGGCATTGCTTCAAGCGTGCCAACCTGTTCGATAACGTTATCCCGGATAAAAATTGCAGCGTGCCGCAGTTCTCGTCTGGCTGCATCCATTGTGACGAGGGTGTGAATATTTTTAATCAATAAAGTTGTCATGGGAATTTGGGAGATAGTGCGCTAGAGCATTCAAAAACAAAACCTCTTCCTCAGCAACTTTATCGTTGTAGTATGGAGCGTTGACGCTCTTCGCTTCTAGTAACGCCCTAACGCTCATTCAAGGTCTTGTCAGCGACGAACATTAGAAATTTTGTCTCAATGCATGTATACTGTATACTTGAGTTTGCGTGTATTCTGTATCCAATAAGGCGGAAATGCATAAAACCCTAACGCTAAAGATGGGGAAAGCGTTCGATCGACGAACGTCGGGGTGGGCGAACGTAGAACTGGTGCCCGAGCAGTAGATCCGCAAGCTAGGCTGAGAAATTTTTGCAGGTCGAACTGGTTCAGGAGCTGAGCTGCGGTAAAATCTTCCGAATCAAGCCGATCGCAATAGCAGGTAATTCTAAATGCGGCGTCAGTCTTGCATCGCCTAAGTATTCCAAGGTTCGAATCGCAGTAGGGTTTATTTGGGCAAAGCGTTTCCCCAACTCTAGGCTGGTATACTCCGTGTCTTGTCCGTAAATTAATGCCGTCGGAACGGTCAATTGAGAAATGTAATGCGACAAATCGAAACTCAGATCGCCGCGCACAAATGATAGCGCGGCATATTCTGCGTTCGGTTGCTGGGCCGATTGCAAATAAGCTTCCACGAGTTCGGGATACACGCGATCGCGACTGGCAAACTGTCGTTGTTCCAGAAAACTGCGAATCCCAAAGTGCGTTGCAATACCCGTACTGTAGAGGAGACGATCTAGGATCGGTGTTTTGACCAACTGGGCAAAAAAGTTTTCAGTATAGTTTTGCTCGAAATCATTTAATCCGGCAGCAGTCACTAAGATTAACGATTTGAATAAATCGGGTTGTTCCACCGCAGCCCGAATCGTAAAGGCAGCTGTAAGTCCCGATGCGATCGCGGTGACGGGGCGATCGCAGGTTTGCTTTACGAACTCGAGAATGGTTTGCATGTAATCTCGAACTTGGTAATCTCTCGAGGGACGATCGGAGCGGCCCCAGCCGATGAGATCGGGTGCGAGAATGCGGTAGTCTGCGGCAAAGGCAGGATAGACTTTCGACCATTCGTAGGCAGAAGAACCACCTCCTAAGGCGTGCAGAAATACCAGCGTTTCGGAGTCTGCCTCGGCCCCCTTATTCCAGTTATTCCAGGGAAATCCATCGGCTGTGTAATAAACGATGTTGCCTAGAGATGTGGTCAGCGATCGCTGAAAGAATCCATAGGGTATTAACATGGGTTTAACCTTTATCCATTGAGTCAGTCAGGTATAGCACATTCAGTCATTGAAGCTTTGACGCGTTCTTAGCTTGCAAAACTAACTGCTGAGATGCAAGCTTGCAAAGCAATTGCTAATTTCTACTCGATTTTCGCGCACGGCTACTGCTTCCCCATCCACCCAAGCTTGCCGTACGTCCATTCCGTAAATGTAGATTTGAATCGATATATAGGGAAATATAAATTCTCCCTCTGACTCCCACGTGAGGTCTAGGCCACCGGCGAGACGCTGCATCGAAAACCGATCGAGTCGGGAGGCATCATAGCCATCTCCAATATCTGTATAAAGCGTCAGCGCATCCGTCTTCGTATCTCCATCGGGGGGATAGAGGTGAAGCGCTAAGTGCTTTTCCTCAAAGCTTTTCTGTGGCAACAGATTAAATGATTCGCCTTCTTCCATCGGTAAAATGGTTCCTGCTTTGACCAGGACAGGAATTTTTTCTAAAGGAGCATCTAAGGTGACTTGCCCTTCTAACAACCCATCGTCCCAAAAGTCATACCAGCGTCCGTTGGGCAGATTGACGGTGCGCGATCGCTGTCCGTTTTGCAAAATGGGATAGACGAGCACGCGATCGCCCCAGAGAATAAAGGCGGCAGGCTCATCCATGTCGTGCCAGAAGCCCGCAACCCCCACATCTAATAAAAACTCATACTGGCGGCTCCACCAGCGACGGACGGCAGCATTGGTAAAGTCAGGGAAGACACACCAGCCGGGCCAGACTGGCGCAACGACTAACTGTCCGTTCGATAACCGACAAAATGCATCCAGCACGCGTCCTTCAAGAAACAAGTTGCTCTTGCGACTCAGCTTTATCCCAGGGTTGAGAATGGTTACAAACTGAACGCCGTGTTCTAGTAATTCTCCAATAAAGCCGCTCAGCTTGGGGAAGCGATCGGGATCGATTGTAAACGCCCGGTACCCTACCTGCACGTCAATATCCAAGTGGATCGCGCTCAAGGGCAAATGGTGTGCCTCAAAGCCCTGATAGACGGCTCTCACCGCCTCTTCTGTTTTATAGCCCCAATGGGATTGGTGATACCCCAACGCCCAGCGCGGCGGCATCGGAGCGCGTCCGGTCAGCTCGGTGTAGCGCTCTAGCAACTGAGCGGGAGGGCCTACCGCGATGTAATAGCGCAGGGCACCGCCTTCAAAGGTGGCAGTGGCAATCTCGCTAAAGGTAAATTGCGCGTCGAACGAATTTTCGTAGAAGACGAGGTAGCTGCCCGCGTGGTGTAAGCCCCAGTACAGCGGAATGCAGATGTACATGGGGTCGGCCCCAGTATCGTACTTGCCCGCTGCGTCGTAATTCCACATGCGAAACGTCTTGGGCGTTTCGGTAACTTCTTGCTTGTCTGTCACTTCCTTTGCTAAGCGCAGGTTGAGCGGAACCGAGCGTTCCCCCAATCCATAAATGGCTTCTTCAGGATAGAGTTGCGATCGATGGACCCAACCCTCTCCTAGCTTTTCGGGCGGTAGTTCCTTCCGCACGACTTTTCCCAAGGCGTCAAAAACCGTCACCCGACCGTCGATCGCTACGACAAGCTTGAGTCCTAGAGCATCGCTGACTTGGCTCGTCACAACCCAACCGTCTGCTGTTTTATCCAAACGGGTCGCAACGGGTGCCCACGTTTGCCGGGCGATCGCGTAGGGGATCGGTAGCGTTCCGGGCTTCCAATCTATCCGCACCAAATCGGGAGTTAAGAAGCAAATTTCCAGTTCTGCCCGCTCAAAATACAACCGAGCGCCGCTGACAATTTGCTCTGCTCGCAACAGCATTCCAGGTTGTTTGAATGTTATCTGAGGGGGTGGGACAGCCACTTCCCGCTCGACCTTTTCCTTCCAGCGAGAGTAACGAAATGCTTTGGGCGCGTAGCTGAGATAAAACAGCGATCCTAAGAAAAATTTTATCTTTAGCGATAGCTGTTTAGTCCAGTTCATGGCGCTTCTATTATTGAGTCGCAGCTTGAGTAGTCGTTGCTTGTATCGTACGCTTCAATCCCTAACTAACGGCTGAAATCGCTGTTCGCCGCTTCATGTATTTTGATCAATCTCCTTTCTAACAACCTCTGCCTTTGGAAGGAGACGGCTCTCCCGTTATTCTCGTAATTTCTAAGGGTACTTCGATGAGCGATGAATCTGTCATGCAATCAAGAGAGAATCCCTCACTAGTAGGAGGGATGAGATAACGCAGCTAGTTAAAGTATGTTTATTGTTCGTCTTTGCATACTCCATTCGATCTAGCTAGCTCCAGCATCTTTATTAATTATTAATTCTCTGCCCGTGGAGACTGTGGTATGCCTACTACTCAAGCGTCCTCCAACCCTCAACGTAAAATTCGATATGCCGTTGTTGGTTTGGGTTGGTTTGCTCAATCTGCTGCCCTGCCAGCTTTTGCCCATGCAGAAAATTCCGAACTTATAGCCTTAGTATCTGACGATCCGGCAAAGCTAGCCGAAATTAGCCAGAAGTACAGCAGCGTACAGCGTACGTTTTCCTATGCCGAATACGACGATTGCTTGAATAGCGGCCTAATCGATGCGGTGTATATTGCATTGCCCAATCACTTACATTGCGAGTACACGGTGCGAGCGGCCAACGCCAAAGTTCACGTGCTGTGTGAAAAACCGATGGCAGTGACTGAAGATGAGTGCCAGCAAACGATCGAGGCGTGCGATCGCAATGGCGTAAAACTGATGATTGCCTATCGGTTGCATTTTGAGGAAGCCAACCTGCAAGCCGTGGAAATCGTGAAATCCGGGCAGATTGGCGAACCCCGAATCTTTAACTCGATATTTACGCAACAAGTTGAAGAAAGTAACATTCGCGTCGATAAAGGAGTGGGTGGCGGTACGCTCGATGACATTGGGATTTACTGCATCAATGCTGCGCGCTATTTGTTTCAAGAAGAGCCGATTGAAGTTTTTGCTACCACCGCCAGTAAAAATGAGCCTCGCTTTAGCAAAGTTGCAGAAATGACCAGTGCGATTCTACGTTTCCCGAACGAGCGGTTGGCTTCATTTGTAGTAAGCTTCGGTGCTGAGAAAGTCTCTAGCTACCAAGTTATAGGGACAAAAGGCGATTTGCGAGTAGAGCCAGCCTATGCTGGTAGCGGTGAAATCAAGCACTATCTGACCGTAAATGGTGATACTCAAGAGCGATCGTTTGGCGGACGAGATCAGCTTGCAGCTGAGTTTGTTTACTTCTCAGATTGCATTCTGCAAGATCGACAACCCGAACCGTCGGGGCAAGAAGGCTCGATCGACGTTCGAATCATTCAGGCGCTTTACAAGTCGATCGAAACGGGCCGCTTCGTTCAACTTCAACCCATGCAGCGCGATCGACGCCCCGATCTGAGTCAATCCATCGATCGCCCACCCTTGGAGCAAGAGCCAGAGATGGTGCGTGCGGCTGGACCTTCTGGTAAGTCTTGATGCGTTCTTTCAAAAGTAAGACTGCGCGTTTGAGACAATGGCAGCATAATTTCAAAGGCAGTATAAGTAAGGCACTATGAACCTACTGATTTTTGGGGCGACGGGCGGGACGGGTCGCGCATTGGTCGAGCAAGCATTGGCACAAGGAAATGCGGTAACTGCATTCGTGCGGGATCCAGCAAAACTCGATATCCAGCATCCCAGCCTGAAGGTCGTTGAGGGGGATGTTACAGATGCCGCAGCCGTAGAATGCGCCGTGCAAGGCCAAGATACCGCGTTCTCTACGCTGGGTTCGAAAAGCCTCAAAAATAACCCAACCCTGATCGAGGGCGTTCGCAATATCGTTCGGGCTATGGAAAGCCAGGGCGTGCGGCGGTTAGTGTATCAGTCTTCTTTAGGGGTTGGCGACAGCCGGGAGCGGGTCGGCTTCTTGGTTCGGTCTATTATCATTCCTCTCGTACTGCGGAATGCGATCGCCGATCACGAAGAGAAAGAACGGATTATCAAGCAGAGTACTTTAGAGTGGGTTATCGTTCGCCCGGCTGGGTTGACTGATGGTCCGCGCACCAGCCATTATCGCCATGGCGAATCCATTGAATTTGGCGCGAAGATCTCTCGTGCTGACGTTGCTGACTTCATGCTGAAGCAAGCGAGCGAGACGGGCTACGCGCGCAAAACGCCCGGCATCTCCTACTGAAGCAAAATGGTACGAACCAAGCCTCCTTGAAACCAAACTTATTGTTCAATCCACGCAGAAGCCTGGAGCTTTCCCGCGATCGCTTCTTGCGTAGAAGCAGCGCGTGCTATTGATAATCTTTGCTCGGGGGTAGCGCTTGGGTAATACGCATTCCAAACCGTTGAAGCAGCCAGCGATTTTTAGGGACGTACATAACGTATACTGTATACATGCGTTATGTGTATTCTGTATCCAGCATGGCGGAAACGACTTAAGTGCTTCGGCATAAACTACAAGTCGTAGCAGCGTTTGTAAATCTGTTGCTTGTTTGTCGTTAACAAAACATCAGTTGAGAGAGGCAGGAAATCGTGTTTGAGTTTTTATCGAGACTGGGTGCATTTGTCTTGTCCCTTGTGTTGGTTGTAGGGCTTTGGGCCGGACTTCCAACGGCTGCGCAAGCTGCAAAGCTCGCGCAGCCCCCTCTTTTAGTTGCCTCAAAAGGATTGGCAAATTATCCTGCGGCTTTTCAACTCGCAGCAGTTGCTACTGAAGCTGTCGTTGATGATGAAGCTGTTGAATCCGCAGAAAAAGAGGCTAAGGAAGCTGCCAAGGCCGCAGCAAAAGAAGCCAAGAAGGCGGCTAAAGCTGAAGCCAAAAAACTAAAGCTAGCGGCCAAGGCCGAAGAGAAAAAGTTGAAGGAAGCCAAGGAAGCTGAAGAAGAAGCGGCCAAGGCCGAAGCCAAAAAACTAAAGCTGGCGGCTAAGGAAGAAGCTAAAAAACTGAAGGCCGCGAAGGAAGCTGAAGCGACTGCCAAAGCAACTGTACCAGCAGAGGATGCAAAGGCTTCTTAGACGCGATCGACATCAACCATCGCCTTCTGGTTCAGTTCGCAATATTTGACAAGACTTTATGGGACAAGCGCTCGCTTTTAGAAGAGCGCTTGTTTTTCAATAAGTCGCTGATAATTAATTCATGCGCGATCGAGCTTGCGGAATTGGCTATAGTCAGCTCAAATCTAGGACGTTGGGTTGGAGAACGGGCAAAGGCTTCTGTTCTAGTAATCCTGCTCTGACGTATTGGTCGTAAACCGACATTTCGAGCGCTAGTAATTTCTCTTGATGGGTTTGGGTGCTAAAAGCCTTTAGGTCTGGATGTAAGTCTTTCAGCTCATCAATGTCATTCTGAAATCGATTGAGCTGCGCCTCAATCGCAGCTACCTGCTGCTGCAGATGAGACGTTGCGATATCTGGATGGGCCTCTTGAGTTAAGTGTTTTAAGACCTGGCTAAATGCATCTCGGCGCGCAATACATTCTAAATACTTTTCCTGAAGCGACCGATCTTCAACCAGATTGAGTAATCTCAGGAGTGGCCTTGCGGTCAATCCTTGTAACAATAAGGTAAAAAGAACGGTTTCAAAGACATTTGCCATAATCTCTTCGTAGCCTAAAACCGTTGTCGGAATACTGAGTGCTAGGGCAATCGAGACCGATCCGCGCAACCCTCCCCACCACAGTACAGTCTGCTCGCGCCACGAAATCGGCGATTGCTGGCCCAACCAGTTGCTGATACTTCCCAGACCGTAGATCGCAACGGCTCTGGACAGAATAACTCCGGCGATCGCCACAGCCGTTGTCGGCAAATTAGGAATCACCTGACGGAAATAGATCTGATCTCCAATCAGCAAGAACACAATTGAGTTAATAAAGAAGGCAATGAACTGCCAAGATTCCTGAATAAACTGCCGCGAGGAAGATGTTCTATCCCAGCCAAGATTCCCCATCAAAAGACCTGCCGTTACCACCCCAATCACCCCAGATCCTCCCAGTTCTTCAACCACCAGGTAGGTACCGTAGGCTGCAACGAGGGTAAGCGACTGTTCGACCCAGGGAGATTCGAGCTGCTGAGTCAGATTGGCCAGACAAAACCCAATTAGAGCGCCGATGCCAATGCCAATGCTAGTCACGGCTAGAAATTGGGCAACTGTTTCTGAGAGCGTTAGATTTGCCGATCCAAGAGCAAAGGACAGAACGATTCCAAATCCAACGACGGAAGCTCCATCGTTGAAAAGACTTTCGCCCTCTATTAGGGTTACGAGCCGTTTGCTCGCGCCGACTTCGCGAAATAGCCCGATGACCGAAGCCGAATCCGTTGCCGAAAGACAAACCCCGACCAGCAGTGCGGTCGAGATCGGAACGCCAGCAATCTGGGTTAGACCCATGGCAACCCCTGCGATCGAGAACAACACGCCTCCCAAGGCATATAAACCAATGGGAACGAGGTTCTCCATGAGGTGCGCCCACTTCATATTCCAAGCTGCCTCAAATAAAAGAGGCGGCAGAAAAATAAAGAGAATTAGCCCAGGCGATAAATCGACCAGTCGCACGTTCAAAGAAGCCAACCCTAGCCCCGCTAAAACTAGCAATAGCGTATAGGGAACCTGCCGAACCCAAGTGAAAATCCGAGCAGTCACCGCAATGCTGAGGGAGATAGACAGCACCAGAAGAAACTGTTTGAGGTCTTCCTCAATCGCCAATTCAGTCGCATTAACCACCAGCAGGCACGAAGCCATCGATCGATTATTTCCTACCTCGTCTAGAAATACTGACGTCTAGAGATGATTCCAATCGGTCTGAAATTGACACCTTAGGGCATCGCTTGTGCTGCCTTCTCTTTCACCATCTTCATTTTTGCGCTAATTTTTTCGCCGATTTCAGCTCCGGTAGGCGCGAAAGGGTTTTTATCCGTTATCACCTTCATTTTTGCGCTAATTTTTTCGCCAATTTCTTCTGGAGTGGGTTTGAAGAGG
The DNA here is from genome assembly GCF_044923475.1 of Altericista sp. CCNU0014. NCBI lineage: Bacteria > Bacillati > Cyanobacteriota > Cyanophyceae > Synechococcales > Altericista > Altericista sp. CCNU0014. Next base: position 5,362,998 of record NZ_CP137338.1, on the reverse strand, counting down.
TCTTTTTTCTTCAAGAAAAGTTGCTGTTTTTGATCTGGCGTAAGGGAAGCGAAAAATTCTTTTTTAGGTAAAGATTTAAGCAAAGTTCCAACTTGAGCCTTTTGCTCGGCGCTTAAGGTCAAAGCTTTGAAGGCTTTGCGGAAGCTAGTGCCATCGGCAATCGCTGCGTCAAACTGGTCGCGCTGTGCGGGACTGAGCGCGCTTTCGAGCTGAGGTAAAATTTCTGTCTCAAATTTTTTGAGCAGGTCTGTCCCAACATCTACTGCTTCAGCCGAAAACAACGCGGGAAAAGCTGCAATCTCAAGTGGATGTGCTTGCGCTACATTAGGGATGCACGCGCTCAACAAGATCGCGAAACAGGTCAGAATTGTCGCTAATAGTCGTTTCATTATCATCAATTATCTCCCAATTATTTTGGACTTGAGCTTACAAGTGAAAAAAGTAAATTGCAGCAAAATGCCTCAGGCAGATGAAGTGAGCCGCTTGTGCTCGGTATAAGCAGCGATCGCCATGACCGAAACAATAATAAGCGGCAACACGAGACTCCACCAGGTTTCTGACAGCAAAATCAAATAAGCCGCTGCAAACCCGCCAAGGGCAAAGCCTGCAAGAACTGGGACAAACCGACCCATCCGTTCGAGGGCTTCTGCTGCTTCTTGTCGGGTCAGTTCGCTTTGCTCCTTAGAAAGCTTTGCGCTCAGGAACTGCACCACATCAATCGTGAGTTGGGTTGTATTTCCGGTCATGACCGTCGTAGGGATATAGCTTTTGAATACTCCCTTCGCTTCTTTCATCAAGGCGTTCTGAATGGCCATCGACACCACGCCCGCCATGCCAATGGGCAGAATCAGATCTTCTTGCACGTCTAGGACTAGAGACGGGCAAAGCTGAGTGCCAACGACGAGAAAAATGCCGAGGGCGATCGCCTCAGCCGTCAGCAACACGGCAAAAACGGGCCACTGCTTCCGCCGTGCGTAGCGCGCTAATAGAGACGTTAAGGCTACCGTCACAACAAACGTCGGCAGCATGAGCAAATGAGTTACGGTACTGGCCTCGTCTTGACTGACAAAAGAAGATCCTGCCAGGGCAATATTACCCGTGACGTGAGCCGTGAAGATACCAAACAAGATAATAAAAGCGGAAGTATCGACAAACCCTGCAACCCAGCTCAATAAAAAACCTGCTGGACCATCGCCGATCAAGAAGGCAGCTAGGCTAAACGAGGATGTCGTTCGTGTGGTTGCGATCGTAGACATTTCTAACAAAGTCTTGGTGTGTACTCGCTCAGAAACTTAGCAGATTTCACCTACTGCTGAGGTAACAAGTTTGACTAGAAGTTTAGAAAAGAATATTTTTTTGCCTCTGAGTTTCTACAGGCTTTGCCGCGATCGCATTTGCAATCCGATCGAGTTTCCAACTCAACGTCAGAGACTGCGCCTGTATCGAGCAATAAAGTTGCTGTAGAAGCTGCAATCGCATCTCAATTAAAGTCAAATAACTCAAGGAATGTATGAAATACTACTTTTTTGGAATATAAAACTGTATACAGTATACACTACTTGCTTCAAAATGCAACGATAGTAAAGCCTTCGGGATTTAATTGCTGCAGTCAAGCAAAATCTTCGATCGCACTCGAGCTACTGCTTTTACTGAAACCGCACTAAAAACATCATGACTAGCTCAAATCCAGAATTAACACTCGACAAAGCGCTCGATGACAAAGAACCGCTACTGAAATCCGAGCTTATCTACGGCTTAGACGATAAGCCTCCGGTCGTGGAGGCATTTTTTGTTGCCTTTCAGCACGTTCTTGCTGCTTTTGTCGGCATTATTACGCCCCCTCTCATTATTTCGACCTCTTTGGGTTTGGACCCAGCAAATACCAGCTACATCATCAGTATGTCGCTATTTGCTTCCGGTGTTTGTACTTTTATTCAGTGCAAGCGCATAGGTCCGGTTGGATCGGGTTTGCTCAGCCTTCAGGGAACGAGTTTTGCATTTTTAGGACCCATTCTGGGGGTTGGCACGACTGCGCTACAAGGCGGTCAAACCCCTCAGCAAGCGCTAGCACTGATTTTTGGCGTTTGCTTTTTCGGTTCGTTTATTGAGATTTTCCTCAGTCGTTTTTTACATCTGATGGATAAAATTATTACGCCCGTCGTGTCTGGCTCAGTGGTGATGATTATTGGTCTCAGTCTGATCAAGACGGGGATATTAAGTTTAGCGGGCGGTGTTGCTGCTCAAAAAAACGGCACCTTTGGAAGCATCCAAAATCTGGCGCTGGGTGGAATGGTACTTTTTATTGTGGTGTTTTTGACAGTCTCTAAAAATCGATTCCTGCGGATGGGGGCGATCGCAATTGGGCTTGCCATTGGCTACGTCGTATCGATTTTCCTCGGCCTTGTTGACTTTAGCGCTCTTGGAAAGTTGTCTGTTGTGAGCTTACCGATTCCCTTCCGGTACGGTATGAGCTTTGATATAGGCGCATTTTTGCCATTCATTTTACTGTACGTGCTGACGGCGATTGAAACGGTGGGCGACCTCACTGCTACCTCTGCGGTGTCAGGACAGCCTGTTAAAGGCAGTCTCTACGTTCGTCGAATTAAAGGCGGCGTTTTAGGAGATGGCGTGAATTCTCTGATTGCAGCTGTTTTGAATACGTTTCCCAATACTACTTTCAGCCAAAATAATGGCGTCATTCAGATGACGGGTGTAGGCAGTCGCTATGTTGGTTTTTTTGTGGCGGGTATTTTTGCAATTTTGGGACTGATGCCAATTGTGGGCGGAATTTTTCAGGCCATCCCCCAGCCCGTTTTAGGCGGTGCCACCACTGTCATGTTTGGCTCTATTGCAGTAGCGGGGCTAAATATTGTAACGTCTGAACCTTTAGATCGACGCTCTACGATTATTGTTGCCGTCTCTTTGGCAATGGGGTTAGGAGTCGTTTACTCGCCAGAAATTTTTGACGACAAACTTCCTGTTATCAAAAATGTGTTCTCTTCTGGTATTTCAACAGGCGGCTTAACAGCTATTTTGTTGAGTCTGTTCCTCCCTAGAAATTTAGCTCCAACTGCAGAACAGATAGCAGCATCAGAATAATGCTTCAGTTTCTGGAAATTTATCCTATAGAAGCTTGAGGTATTAAATGCCTCAAGCTTCTTTTTGACGGCTGCAAAACTAAACTCAAACTACCTCGCCCAGTAAATAACGCGTTTTTCTATAACGGCAAAAAAGCCGTAGAGTAAAATACCCAAAATCGCAAGTCCTAGAAGTGCTGCAAAAGCGAGCGGGACGTCGAAGCTGGAGCTAGCCTGCACGATCAAATAGCCCATTCCGCCATTGGAGGCGACAGACTCCGAAATTACGGAACCTACAAAGGCAAAGGACGCTGCAATTTTAAGGGAGGCAAATAGGTAGGGCAGCGTATGGGGCCAGCCCACTTTCTGAAAAACCTCAACTTGAGTTGCACCCAGCGATCTCAACACGTCCTTCATTTCCAGTTCGACAGTATCCAATCCCAGCGCTACATTGACGGCGATCGGGAAAAATGCCAGCAGAAAAGCGGTCAAAATAGCTGGAATCTCGTTGGCCCCAAACCAAACTGCTAGAAGCGGTACGAGCGCGACCTTCGGGATGGTATTAAAGCCAACCAGCAAGGGGTAAAGCGTCAGATAGGCGAACCGAGAGTAGCCGATGGAAAAACCTAGAATGACGCCAGTGGCGATCGCCAGGGCAAAGCCGACCAGCGTCGTGACGAGCGTCCGCCAGCCTGCTGCAAGCAATTGCGGGCTAAACTGCGCCGCCGCCGCCACAATTTTGGACGGTGCGGGCAGCGTAAAGGGCGGAATCTTAAAAATCAGAACCGCAAGTTCCCACAAAACAAATAAAAGTACCGTCGCAACGAAGGGAAGTAAAAAAGTTCCCGACTTCGACTTCATGAGTTTATTGATGTTCATGACCGCAGATCTGAAGGTTTAGGGAGAGAATCGAATTAGTTATGGTGAATGTGGCGGCGAATATCGGAGAAGAGATGGTTGAACTCGTCCGTTAATTCCATTTCCAGCGTCCGAGGGCGGGGCAAGTTAATCTTGACAGTATGGATAATGTTGCTCGGACGAGGCCCCATCACGTAGACCGTATCCGATAAAAACACCGCCTCCCGCAGGTCGTGGGTAATCAGAATGCCGACGCATTTCACCTTCATCCAGAGCTGTTGCAGCATCCCCCACATTTCTTCGCGGGTGAACGCATCTAACGCGCCAAACGGTTCGTCCAACAGCAAAATCTCCGGCTGGTGAATCAGCGATCGACACAGAGAAGCGCGCTGCCGCATGCCACCGGAGAGCTGCCAGGGATACTGCTTTTGAAAGTCTTGAAGGCGCACGGTGGTCAATAAATCCCGCGCCATCTCCTTAAACTGTTCCTTCTTCTGCTTGAACTCCCGTTTGTAGGGCTGCACCACTTCGAGGGGAAGCAACACGTTGTCGATGGTCGTGCGCCAAGGCAGCAGCACCGGATTTTGGAAGGCAATCCCGACATTCTTCAGGGGCTTTTTGATTTTTTCGCCCCGACAGCGAATTTCACCGATGGGTGCCGGACTTAATCCCGACACCATCCTCAAAATAGAGGTTTTCCCGCAGCCGCTCGGTCCTACAAAAGAGACAAACTCGCCCGGTTTGACCGCGAGATTGACTTCGTCAATGATGCGGCGCATCGAGCCTTCAAACGGATATTCCAGTCCTACCCGATCGAATTCTAAGAGCGGCTGTAGATCGGTAGTGGAAACAGCAGTAGAGGTAGAGGCAACAAGAGGTTGAGCCATAGTATTTGGGGGATAAAAGACGTTAAGACAGAGGCTTGCGCTCTGAGGTAGGTGGTACTTGACGGTCTGCTTTCGGTGGTAAGAATCGATCGGTAAAAATATCTGCAACCTTAGGACTGCCGGGCAACTTAAATCCGGCAACCGTTTGGTCGATACTCTTCTGAAGGCGTTTTGGATCGCTAGCTCCTAGCCCGAGCTTATCGGCCTCAGGTGTCAAAATCATTCGCTCTAGTGCAATCTGAAGGCGAACCTTTTCTGCCTCGCGATTCATCAGCTTGCTTTGGTCTGCCGCTACGGTGGCATCCAACCCAGCGTTAGGGTCTTTGATAACATCCTGTACACCCCGCAAGTAAGCTTTCACAAAAGATTTCACAACTTCGGGGTTTTTATCGATAAAGTCGGCTCTGGCTAAAATCGCATTGCCGTAAAAGTCCAAGCCTGACTCGTCATAGTAGAAAACTTTCAGATCGTCCATTTTCTTACCCCCCTTCAGCAAACTTGGAATGACTGAAGTTGAGAACCCGCTGACGGCATCCACTTGACCTTGGAGCAAAAACGTTTCCCTTAACTTCGGTTCCATGGTCATCCAAGTGACGGAGCCGGGGTCTAGGCTAGCTTCTTTGGCAAAAAGCGGGAATAGCTTGCGCGGGCCGTCCCCTGCTGGCGCGCCTAACTTTTTACTGGCTAAGTCTTTAGGGGTGGCGATGCCCTTGTCTTTGAAGGTCACGATCGAAAAAGGGGCGCGACTGTGAACGATCGCCACAGCCTTAATTTTTTCGCCGGGGTTTTTACTGTTGAATTCCAGGGTGTTGTACATATCGCTAAAGGCAAGGTCGAACTTCCCAGTCCCTAGCTTGCTGATGGTGTCGTTGTTGCCAAACCCTCGTTCGAAGCTGACATTGAGACCCTCTTGCTTGAAGTAGCCCTTATCGATCGCAACGATTAGCGGCGCGTCCAAGCTTTGCATCAAGAAAGCAAGCTGAACCCGAACGGGCTTCAACTCTTTGTTGCTGATAGCGCCAGAAGCCCCCGAACTTTCGCCTCCACCAGAGGCATTCGGCGCGCTTACAGATTGCGAACATCCTGCAAACGCAATAGCTGACAATAAAATTAAACCCAACCCAAAATAACGTTTCATGCTAAATCTCGCGCTTCACAAAATGCTTAAAAATTTACCTAAAAAGTAAATCAATACTTAAAAAGTTAATGCGAGCGATGCTTGCAAAATAACTCAGGCTTAAGAGAAGAAGTTCGTTGCCAGGATAGTTTTGTCAGCCTCTCTAGACCGTAATTTCTTCGCTCAAAATCCTAAATAGCTTTGCTTTCAGTAATGCGCCGAATTGGTATGCTGTATACATGTCTCTGACTATTTAAGGAGAGATGGCTGCGGTTTTCTGTAATGCAGAATACAGTTGAGTGCTTTCAGATACGGCGGGAATTGACTCAAAATTCATATTTTCCTGCATCTCTACTTTGCAAAGCACTATAGGGATATACAAGAATTAACGCTGCATAAATCTCGATCGGTTGTCGCTAGAACGCTATTGCTTGCTGCCATCCCAAAATTGTTTCGAATTAAGTGCTCAAAAATACAGATGATATAAATTTTCTCTTTTTTAATGTTCTGCATACAGCATACAAGTGACATCAAAGTAGTCATTGAATGCCGATCTAGCTGTGGATTTGAGCTGTATTTATTGAGTCGGCAAGCTCTCGTTCGAGGGCTTCATTTAGGTGTGAGGAAATAGTCTGTGAAAAAGTTGCGAAAATTTTGGATGGGAGTTCCCATCGTAGTTCTGGCTGCGTCCATCCTGGAGCGGTCTACCGTCGTGGCGGCTGAACCGCCCTCTAAGGTAGAGGTATCATCGGCATCTGCTTTGCCAGAAAGCATGCCCACCCCTGAACCAGCATTAGAGTTGCAGTACGAGAATGCAAGTCCGGTAAGCGATCGCATTCTTCCCCTCTCCAGCTTTTCCGATGCGTCTTCTGACACCGCTGCGCCGCAGGCTGCGACCGATGCAAGCATCGCGATCGAGCAAGTCACATCCGTCTCCCAGTTGTCCGACGTGCAGCCAACGGATTGGGCGTTTCAGGCATTGCAGTCTTTGGTCGAACGCTACGGCTGTATTGCGGGGTATCCCGATGGCACCTTCCGGGGCAATCGGGCGGCGACGCGCTATGAGTTAGCTGCTGCACTGAATGCTTGCTTGGACCAAGTGAGCGATCGCTTTGCCAGTCAGGAAGATCTCGCCACCGTCAAAGTATTGCAAGAAGAGTTTAAGGCAGAGCTTGCCACCCTCAAAGGGCGCGTCGATGGCCTGGAAGCCCGCACCCAAACCCTGGAAGCGCAGCAATTTTCAACCACCACCAAGCTTTCTGGCTTGGTCTGGTTTAACCTTTCGGGAGCCTTTGCAGATAGGGAAGTACTGGCAGAGCGACCCCTCAATCGCAATGTCAATGCCGCACCACCCAGGGTAGGCGGTGTTCCTCAAAGGGTAACCTTCAGAGATCCTAACGTTACCTATAGCTACTATGCATGGCTAACCTTTACTACTTCGTTTACTGGCAAAGATTCTTTGGTTACCCAGCTTGCCGTTGGAAACAGTAACTCCCCGGCCAATGCTTTTGTGTCTTCAGGTTATTTCAATAGCTGGGGAACGCCGATTACCGATCAAACGGGAACCACCGCTGCGAATACATTCACGCTGCGGGAGCTGTTTTATAGCTTCCCCGCCACAAAAGATGTGCAAATTGTCGTTGGGGCGCGCATCAATTCCTATCGCTACTTTGACAATAATCGCTTTACAAACTTCCTGACTGGGGCTGGAAGCTTCAACTCTAGCGGCAGCACTTTGTTTAGTGCGGTAGACCGAGGAGCTGGAGCGGTCATCACCTGGAAACCCACTAAGCAGATTCGATTGGCAGCAGCCTACCTAGCTGAAAGCACTGAATTTTTGAACCCTGCCGTCCCTAACTTCAACACCGCCGCCAAAAATTTATTTGGCGGGAATAACACACTGGTGGGTCAAATCGACTTCTCTCCGACCAAAACGGTGAACCTCCGATTCTTGTACGCTCGTACCTTACTCCAAGCAAATGGGGCTGGATTGGTAGGCGGTGCGGTCGGAGAACCTTTACCCTATGGCTTTGCAGACGATGGGTTGGGGGGAGGGCTGAATAATTCAATCTCCAATACCTTTGTGGCAAACTTTGACTGGTTGGTCACAAAAGGGTTTGGGCTATTTGGGCGGTATTCCTTCGGCACCACTAAAATTGCTCCAACTACGGTAGGTCGTGCTGGCGGATCTTTGGATGTTCAGTCTATTCAGGCGGGGGTTGCGTTCCCTGACTTAGGTAAACGAGGGGCGCTAGGTACTATTTCGTTTGTAATGCCCCACGATTACTTGGGAGGCCGCAGATTTTTGCGTTCTGGAAATGGGGATGGTGCAACCCAGTATGAAGTTGAAGCCTCTTACTATTACCCCATTTCCGATAACATTGCCGTCGTTCCAGCTTTCTACGCCATTATCAATCCCAACAGCTTTGGCGCCAACCCGACCGTGTTTGTTGGCAATATCCGAACTCAGTTCAAGTTTTAAGACACTTGTCTGGGGGCATCTATTGCGGCAGCCGAACGTGTACATTTGAGTGGGAGCAAACAACCCCACAATGGACGATCGCTGCATATCGAAAGATAGGGATACTGCATGACTGCTGAACTGATAACGGATGCCTCGGTTGCGTCTAGCCTCGCAACGGCTGACCCCAAAAGTCGCATTCTAGCGGCGATCGACATTGGCACTAATTCGGTGCATATGGTCGTGGTTCGCATCAACCCCGAACTCCCCGCCTTTAATATTGTCGATGCCGAAAAAAGTACCGTCCGGTTGGGAGAACGCTGTCCCCAGACGGGCAACCTGACCGCAGAAGCGATGGCACGGGCGATCGCCGCGCTCCGCCGCTGCCTCGACATGGCAAAAATCTGGAATGCCGAGCAGGTGATTGCTGTCGCCACCAGCGCCACCCGCGAAGCGCCCAACGGCAAAGACTTTATTAAAGAAGTCGAGGCGCAGCTGGGTCTGCAAGTGGATCTCATTTCCGGTCAAGAAGAAGCGAGACGGATTTATTTAGGCGTGTTGTCCGGGCTAGAGTTCAACCATCAGCTCCATACCATTATCGACATTGGCGGCGGCTCCACGGAACTCATTTTAGGAGACGGTCACGACCCCCGTTTCCTCAGCAGCACCAAAGTGGGTGCCGTGCGCTTGACTGCCGGGTTTGTCACGACCGACCCCATTAACAATCGCGAGTTCGATCGGCTCCAAGCCTACGTGCGGGGCATGCTGGAGTGGCCCTTAGAAGACCTAAAAGCCAAAATTGAGCCGGGCGAAACCGTCAATATGGTGGGAACCTCCGGCACCATTGAAAGCTTGATCCGTTTGGATGCCTATGCCAGTGCTGGAGCGCCGCCCGCGACGCTCAGTGGCTACATCCTTACCCTGGAGCGGCTTCAGGCGCTGAACCAGCGATTGCGAAAGCTTTCCTTTGCCGATCGCTGTAAGATGCCGGGCATGTCCGAACGACGCGCTGAAATTATCTTGGCGGGGGGCGTCATTCTCCAAGAGGTGATGGAGAACCTGGGCATGACTCAAATTCAGTCCTGTTCGCGCGCGTTGCGAGAAGGCATCATTGTGGACTGGATGCTCAACCACGGGCTGATCGAAGATCGGCTGCGCTATCAAGGCTCTGTCCGCCAGCGCAGTGCCCTCAACATGGCTCAGAAATATCGAGTCAACTTAGATAACGCGCGGCAGGTGGCCCAGTTTGCCGTAGACTTGTTCGACCAAACCCGTGGAACCCTTCACCAATGGGACGCGCGGGAACGGGATCTGCTTTGGGCGGCAGCCATTTTGCACAATAGCGGGCACTACATCAGCCACTCCGCCCACCACAAACATTCCTATTACTTGATCCGCAATGGAGGGCTGTTAGGGTATACCGATGCCGAGATCGAAATAATTGCCAACCTCGCGCGCTATCACCGCAAAGGTGCGCCCAAGAAAAAGCACGAGAGCTACCAAGGGTTAGGGAAGCTAGAGCGCCAAACGATCGATCAGCTCAGCGCCCTGCTCAAAGTTGCAGTTGCCTTAGATCGCAGACAAATTAACGCCATTCAGGGACTGTATTGCGCCTTCAATCCAGTCGAAAGAGAATTGCACCTGACCCTAATCCCCGCTCGAGCAGAAGACGATTGCAGTCTAGAGCTGTGGAGTTTGGAGTACAAAAAAGCCTGCCTAGAGGCGGAATTCGGAATTAAGTTGGTGGTTCGGGTGGGGTCAACCTGCAATACTGAGGTGTTTTCTGCGGTAAGGTAGCGCATCGTCCCCTTTGCCCAAAGACCGTCTGGTTCTCGCGACCATAACCCCCTAAGATGATGGGAGTTATTGCGCTAAACGTCATGGCTGTAAAAGCGATTACCCTCCTCGGTTCCACTGGCTCCATCGGCACCCAAACGCTAGATATCGTTGCAAACTATCCCGATCGGTTTCGAATTGTGGGGCTGGCGGCGGGGCGCAATATTGCGCTATTGGCCGCTCAAATTCGACAGTTTAAGCCAGAGATCGTGGCGATCGCAGACCCCACCCAACTCAACGACCTCAAGGCGGCGATTTCCGATGTCGTTCCCCAACCGATCTTGGTCTGCGGTGAAGCAGGGATTGTCGAAGTGGCCGCCTATGGGGATTCCCAGTCTGTCGTGACTGGAATCGTGGGCTGTGCGGGGTTGTTGCCCACCATCGCCGCGATCGAAGCAGGCAAAGATATTGCCTTAGCCAATAAAGAAACCTTGATTGCGGGCGGGCCAGTCGTACTGCCCCTAGTCAAAGCCCACGGCGTGAAGCTTCTCCCCGCCGACTCAGAACATTCTGCTATTTTTCAATGCCTTCAGGGCGTGCCGGAGGGCGGACTCAAGCGCATCATTTTGACCGCCTCTGGTGGGGCGTTCCGGGATTGGCCCGTGGAAAAATTGGCTCAGGTTACAGTGGCCGATGCCCTCAAGCATCCGAACTGGTCGATGGGCCGCAAAATTACCGTGGATTCGGCCACGCTGATGAACAAGGGCTTAGAGGTCATCGAAGCTCACTATCTTTTTGGTGCGGACTACGATCGCATCGATATCGTCATCCATCCCCAAAGCATCATTCACTCTCTGATTGAAGTGCAAGACACGTCCGTCCTCGCTCAACTGGGCTGGCCCGATATGCGCCTGCCGCTCCTCTACGCGCTTTCTTGGCCGGCCCGCATCGCCACTGACTGGGAACCTCTAGATTTAGTTAAATCTGGCGATTTGACGTTCCGGGAACCCAACCATGAAAAATATCCCTGTATGGGTCTAGCCTACGCAGCGGGCCGTGCGGGCGGCTGTTTGCCAGCAGTCTTAAATGCCGCCAACGAGCAAGCCGTTGCCTTATTCCTCGACGAAAAGATTGCCTTTTTAGATATTCCTAGAGTTATAGAGAAAGCGTGCGATCGCTTCCAATCCCAAAACACATCGACCCCCAGCCTTGAGGATATCCTCCATGCCGATCGGTGGGCGAGAACAGCCGTCCTAGAGGCTAGCCAATCGCCTGCAACTACAGTAGCGATCGGCGCTTAAAGGGTTGTCAGCGGAGCCAATTGCATTTTCCGATGCGGTCAATTTTCCTCAAGTAAGCAATTATTTACTGAGGTTAGATCTGCGTGCGTGCATGGAAAAAATCTAAAAAGGACTCTTATCGTTTGACACGCTCGATCGAAGCGATGAACTTTTGAAAACAGTAACAGCTATCAAAATTATCGATAACGTAACTGTTTTGTAAAGTTTTTATGAATGAATATATTGATTGAGAAAATAAAATTGCGCTAATAAGCTAAAGCTCCTAAGCTAATCCATTAGCTGTATCGAGGATAGCAGCATCTTAATTGAAGGGGGGTGTCTGAAATCGCGATCGTTCGATCGCGATCCATATCTAGTGAAGTACATGGGAGTGAAGACAAATATGCCTCTGATTAGTAAATTAGTTGCAGAATTTCTAGGTACATTCTGGCTGGTGCTGGGAGGGTGCGGAAGTGCTGTATTAGCTGCTGCGTTCACCGCCGAACTCGGCGACAAAAAAACACCTTTGCTCTTGGGGATTGCCTTTGTGGGCGTCTCTCTTGCTTTTGGTCTGACGGTTTTGACCATGGCCTACGCAGTGGGTCATATTTCAGGCGGTCACTTTAATCCGGCGGTTTCTTTTGGTTTGTGGGCTGGAAAACGGTTCCCAGCTAAGGATTTGCTCCCCTACATTATTGCGCAGGTTGTTGGGGCAGTTGTCGGCGGCGGTGTTATTTATCTGATCGCTAGCGGTAAAGCTGGATTTGAATTAACGGGTTCTAACCCGCTTGCAACCAATGGATTTGGCGCTCACTCGCCAGGTGGCTACAACTTATTTGCTGCCTTGATTACCGAAGTGGTGTTAACGTTCTTTTTCCTAATTATTATCTTGGGTGCAACAGACGCTCGCGCACCTCAAGGGTTTGCACCGATCGCCATCGGTTTGGGTCTGACGCTGATTCACTTAATTAGCATCCCTGTCACCAATACGTCCGTCAACCCCGCTCGGAGTACGGGGGTTGCGCTTTTTGCCGGTTCCGAACTCATCGCTCAGCTATGGCTGTTTTGGCTCGCACCTATCGTAGGGGCAGTGATTGCAGGCTTTGTTTACAATGCGGTCTTTGCCGCTTCTCATCACGATCCTTAAGGTTTAAAGGCATCGCAAGTACGCAGGACACGAAGGAGGAACGATTGAAATTCCTCCTTTTTTTATCATTATTTAATGGGATAAAAGTCCTGGCTGCGCTCTTGCAGAATCGGGTCATTCCGGTTTAGCTCAACCGATTTTTCAGCCAAAGACGGAAGAGAGGTAAGGCGATCGCATAGCCTTCCTTCGGCCCGTAAATTAATCCTTTTTGTTCCAAACTTGCTAAAGCGCCCTGAAGCCCGCCCCCCTTCGAAAGCTGATGCTTTTGGACGTACTCGCGGGCGTGGGGACTGTCGGTTGGATCGATCGCCAAACTTTCTAAGACCCGCGCTTGAATCGGGGGTAACAGCAGCAGTAACGATTCAAAAGTTGTCGTTAAATCGTCAATTAGGGCTTGGGTGCTGTGGTGCACTCGATCCAGTTCGACGACCGAGCGCGCTGGATTGAAGCTTGGAGCCTCCTGAGAATGCAATCGCTGCGTTTCAACCTGCGTGTAGGCCGCTGCTTGGTAATCTACCCAAATGCGCCGGATCAGATTGCTGGCGTCCCCTACGTGGCCTTGGACGTAGCTTAAAAACAGCGCTAAAGCGTCTGCGCCAAACTTTAACCCTTGAGATGCCATAACGCCGATCGCCCAGTCTTCAAGGGTTTGCTGGGGAAGCGGCGGCAAGGTCATGACCTTAAGGCTGCTGTTTTGCGCCCAGGCTTCTGGAATCGTTGCGACGACCGCGTAGCTCACTCGGCTTTGACGCTGAATTTCTTCGCGGAGATAGGCTTCCCATTGATTGGACCGATCCCAAGCGCGAATGTGGGGGAAGTTCTCAAACAGAAAAACGATGCGGCAGTCTAACTGCTCTGCTAAGACCTGGGGTAGGGTCAACAACTCCTTAAAAACGGTCCAAGCCGCTTGTCCTGTAGCAGCCCAGGTCAAAACGCCGCGATGGACGGCTCGCTGGAACGAGACATGACGGCTCCTCTGACTCCACTGCTCTATCCATTGCAGCTCTTGAGGCTCAGAAAACAGGTCGAGTAAGCCCTCTGCTAAAAGCTTCAAAAACCGATCCGAGGTGGTTGCTCGAAGGCAATCTAGCTCCAGGACTCTTGCGCCAATGTGCCGAGCTGCGTGGCGAATGAGCGTGCGCCGCCCGCTGCCGGTCACGCCCGTCAGCATGAGGTCTCCGTCCGCCGCGAAGGTTTGGCAGATCGCGTCTAGCTCGAATTGACGACCTATGGGATGGGTTGACTCAAACAAGGATGGCATAGGGTTGGGAGAGAGATGCGTTCCAAAGCAAAGCCTGAGATTGAAAATCTAACGGACTCGATCGACCCATCCCCCTTTCCATGTCTGCCACAAGTAATAGATACTAATTAATAGTTTTTATGATAGTAGTAAATACTATTATTCAGTACACGTTCCCCCGGAAATTTTGGTCATGGCACCCAGCACCTTATCCCAATCCATCCCAGAAGAAGCGACAGCTTGGCATACCATTGATGCGGAGAAGGCCCTAGTACTGTTAGAGAGCGATCGCGCCAACGGACTCGCCACCAGCCAAATTGAAGCGCGGGTGGAGCAATATGGCACGAACGAACTGGTCGAGGCGGGCGGGCGGTCCGCCTTCACGATTTTCGTAGATCAGTTCAAGAACATCATGTTGGTGATGCTGATTGCGGTCGCCATTATTTCGGCTAGCTTAGATATCCACCAAGGCATGACAGACGGGCAATTTGTTTTTCCCAAAGATGCCGTAGCAATTTTCGCAGTGGTTCTGCTCAACGGCATTTTGGGTTACGTCCAGGAGAGCGGGGCAGAGAAGGCGTTGGCGGCCCTTAAGACCATGGCCACCTCGAAGGTGCGACTGTTGCGGAACGGGACGCTCAGCGAGGTGGACTCTAAGGACTTAGTGCCGGGGGATGTGATTCAGCTTGAGGCTGGGGTAAAGGTGCCTGCCGATGGTCGCATCTTAGAAGAAGCCAATCTTCAAGTTCGCGAAGCAGCACTGACGGGAGAAGCGCAAGCGGCGGAAAAGCAGGCGGATGTTCTGCTGCCGGAAGATGTGCCCTTAGGCGATCGCCTTAACTTAGTTTTTTCTGGAACTGAGGTGGTTCAGGGACGCGCCACGGTGCTTGTGACCGGGATCGGGATGCAAACGGAGCTTGGCAAAATTGCTTCTGCCCTCCAGTCCGTCGAGTCCGAACCGACTCCGTTGCAAAAGCGCATGACCCAGTTGGGCAATACGTTGGTGACGGGCTCCCTGATTCTGGTGGCCTTGGTCATTATTGGGGGCAGCATTTATGACGTCAAACTGTTCGGTCAACTGGTAGAAGTGTCGCTCAGTATGGCTGTTGCCGTCGTGCCGGAAGGGTTGCCCGCCGTGATCACGGTGACGCTAGCCCTGGGTACTCAGCGCATGGTCAAACGCAACGCTCTGATTCGCAAGTTACCTGCCGTGGAAACGTTAGGTTCCGTGACCACCATCTGCTCGGATAAAACCGGAACTCTGACTCAAAATAAAATGGTGGTGCAGGCGGTGCGGACTGCAACCCATACCCTGCGCGTGGATGGTGACGGCTATAGCCCGGAGGGACGCTTTTTTGAACCCAATGCGACGACAGAATCGATGCAGCCATCGGAGGAACTGCGATCGCTTCTCACCGCTTGCGTGCTCTGTAACGATGCGGTGCTCCAAAAAGAAAATGGCGACTGGGTTATTTTAGGTGACCCTACGGAAGGCGCGCTGCTGACCGTGGCTGCTAAAGCAGACCTCCGCAAAGACGATCTGGACTATCGATTCCCTCGCGTGGCAGAAATTCCGTTTTCTTCAGAGCGCAAGCGCATGAGCGCGATCGTGCAGGAGGCCCAAGAGGGCGTTGCCTCAGCCTATCCTTTCAAAATGTATAGCAAAGGCTCTCCAGAACTGACCTTAGAGCGCTGTACCCACATCCAGACTGGAACTCAGTCAGTGCCCCTCACGCCCGAACTGCGCCAGCAAATTTTGGCCGACAACAACCATCTGGCCAGTCAGGGGCTGCGGGTGCTGGGCTTTGCCCAAAAAGACCTGAGCGAAATCCCCGACGATAAGGCTCGAGATGAAGCGGAGCGATCGCTCACTTGGCTGGGATTGGTCGGGATGTTAGACGCGCCCCGTCCCGAAGTACGCGTGGCGGTCGCCAAATGCCGCGACGCGGGAATTCGTCCGGTGATGATTACGGGAGACCACCAGCTGACCGCCCAGGCGATCGCCCAAGACCTCGGCATTGCGGATGTGGGCGACGAATGCGTTACAGGGCAGCAGCTTCAGCACATGAGCCAAGCCGAGTTAGAGAACGCTGTCGGGCGGGTAGGGGTGTATGCCCGCGTCTCTCCAGAGCACAAACTGCGGATCGTGCAGGCGCTCCAGCGCAAGGGCCAAGTGGTTGCCATGACGGGAGATGGGGTTAACGATGCTCCAGCCCTCAAGCAGGCTGATATTGGGGTGGCAATGGGTATCACGGGTACCGACGTCAGCAAGGAAGCGTCGGACATGGTGCTGCTGGACGATAATTTTTCTACCATTGTGGCGGCGGTCGAAGAAGGGCGCGTGGTCTACACCAACATCCGTCGCTTCATCCGCTATATTTTGGGCAGCAACATCGGCGAGGTGATTACTATTGCCGCAGCACCGATCCTAGGGTTGGGCGGCGTTCCCCTCTCGCCCCTTCAAATTTTGTGGATGAACCTCGTCACCGATGGTTTACCTGCGTTGGCATTAGCCGTCGAACCGGGGCGTGCTGTGGTGATGCAGCAACCTCCCAAAGACCCCAGTGAGAGCATTTTTGCGAGAGGGCTGGGGCTGTACATGATTCGGATTGGGATAGTGCTGGCGATTATCAGTATTGCTTTAATGGCTTGGGCCTATGATTTTACCAACAACAATACCGCCGACGGACTCAGCCCCGATCGTTGGAAAACCATGGTGTTTACGACCCTGTGCTTGGCGCAGATGGGACACGCGATCGCCATCCGCTCTAGTTCTAAGCTGACGATTCAACTCAATCCGTTTTCGAACCCTTACTTGCTCGCTTCCGTGGTGCTTACGTCTCTGTTGCAGCTATTGCTGATTTACGTGCAGCCCTTGCGCAGTTTCTTTGGTACCCACTATTTATCGATGACAGAACTCGGCGTTTGTATCGGCGCGAGCGCCCTGGTTTTCGTTTGGGTCGAACTTGAAAAACTATTCATTCGCTGGCGTTTGGCAAAGAAGGCAGGCTGATAAACTGCACTCATGATCGAATTTCTATTTCGCTATCCGCCTTTGCTGCGGGGCATCCTCGTAAAGCGCTACAAACGCTTTTTTGCTGACATCGAGCTAGACAGCGGCGAACTGATTACCGCTCACTGTCCCAATACGGGACCCATGACGAGCATCTCGACTGCGGGCAGCCCCGTGCAGGTCTCTCTCAGCAATAATCCCAAACGCAAGTTGGCTTATACCTGGGAACTCATAGAAGTCTATGACAATGCTCCAACTTGGGTGGGCGTTAACACCGCTATGCCCAATCAGGTTACAAAATTGCTGCTCCACCATCGGCTGCTGCCTTCGCTGCAAGTCTACGACATCCTGCGGGGGGAAGTGACGTACGGCCAAGAGAAAAGCCGTATCGATTTTTTGTTGACCGGGGAATCGATCGAGCCTACCTATATAGAGGTTAAAAGTACGACTTGGCTGAGGGGTCAGTGCGCCCTTTTCCCCGATACCGTGACGACTCGCGGGCAAAAACACCTGCGGGAACTCAAGGCGATGCTACCGGGGGCCAGGGTCTGCATGCTGTATTTCATCAATCGGGGGGACTGCACGGCTTTTTCGCCCGGAGACAGCGCCGACCCCCTCTACGGCAAGCTGCTGCGAGAAGCGGTGGACAAAGGGTTAGAGGTTTTCCCCTGCCGCTTTAACGTTACGCCTGAAGGCATTCAGTACCTGGGCTTGGCCGATCTCATTCTCTGAGGCTCGGACATTTGTAAAATTTTCCTAAAGGACGAGTTGCATTTTGGGATGAATCTGCTACTATCAAGGGGTGTGAGGAAAGTCTTAGTTAAATAGAAAAGCCCCTTGGAGTCGAAACACGGACAGACGCCCAAGGGTTTTTCTTTGGCTTGTAACGCTAGGTGATAGCTATCTGAATCGGCTGGGAAGGGAGAGGATCCGAGAAGTTTTCCTAGGATGGCTGAAGAAACCTAGATTGTTGCTAAGGGTGCGCTCCATTCACCAAAATCCTAGCGATAAAACGAAAGGCTTCGCTCAGTCAGATCGATTCACTTCTTTACAAAAATTCAGTAGATATCGTCCGCTGGATTGTCCGCATAAAATCTTTACATTAAACATCGATCGCTACTGTGAGATCGCGCTACACGGTCGCCATTAACCCTTTGTTGTTGAGCTTGAAGTCTTGACATCCCTTACGAGAAAAGAAACATAGGGATGTTTGTAAATTATGCCGCAATCGCGGGTCTGTGATGTTTCCAGAAGCTGGATGCCCTCGAACTAGCCTGTATCTTCGCTCAATCGATCTTCTGCTCGATTTCTAAAGGCTCGTAGCATCGTGTTAAATTGGGTTTCTGCCATTTTCTTAGGGCACACCATTGATAGCTTGAGTCGCGAATGCAGCAACTCAGAGTTTGAAGGATTGGATTACTTTCAATTATTTATTCCTTGACAATATCAAAAAATAGTTACTTGACTTATGAACGATAAAAATCAGTCTGATATTAATAGCATTCTCCAGCGCGAATATTCCCTGGAAATTGGAGGGGTTATTGGTAGGGGATGGGAGATTCTTCAAGGAAATTTGGTAGGATTTTTACTTTTTACCCTGGTTATTAGCTTGATTGCGGTTGGCGTAGTTATTGTGGCTATTGTTTTTTTTATTACTATAATTGGCATCCCTATCGGAATATTGATTTTGATTTTAATGTCTCCTCTTGTACTAAGTCCTTTGGCTGCTGGGCATATCATCGTTGCGTTTAAAGTGATTAAGCGGCAACCTGTTGAGTTTGGCGATTTCTTTAACGGATTTAAAAATAACTATTTTCTTCCCATCTTTTTGTCGGCGCTAGTCATTGGTCTGTTTACTACAATCTGCGGTGTTCCAGGCCAAGTTTTAAGCTACGTTTACCGCTTTTCGGCATTGGCCTCGCAAACTTCTGAAGCTCCTGCTGGTCTGCTCATTGCTTCGCTCTCGTTGAGTTTTATTGGTGCTATTGCGGGGGCGATAATTACGCTTTTTTACTCTCTGACTGTGCCTTTTATTGTCGCTAGAAAAATGACATTTTGGCCTGCAATGGAAGCCAGTCGAAAGGTGATAGCAAAACAATGGCCCCTATGGATTCTATTAGGTATTCTACTGTCGTTAATTAATGTGGTCGGCTTGTTATTCTGCGGTCTTGGCTTGCTGTTCACTTCTCCGCTTACAGCTTGTGTCATCGCTGCAGCCTACGAGCGCATTGTGGGCCTTCCCAATTCAAATGACTCTTTTGCATAGCAATAAGGGATCTATGCCGCTATGAAACGATTGAAACGTCGCGCAATGTCATTGCTGCCTGGGACAGGATGGCTGTACGCGCTGTTGGTTTGGACTATTGGAGGCAGTATTGCGCCGTCCCGAGCAGTGCCTCAGCCCGTCACCACCACCCGCGCGATCGTACAGCTTCAGGGTTTAGAGGTTCCTGCGCCGCGCGTCAAAGGAACTGCAACAGTTCCCATCAAAATGCTGGAAAAAACTCAGGTTTATACGGCTGCTGTAACGGTGGGCAAGCTATCCAGGCCGTTTTTGGTGGATACGGGGGCTTCGACCACCTTGCTCTCCGCCGGACTCGTCAACGAGTTGAAGCTTCCCGGTCGGGCTGTTCCCAGCGATCGCCTGGCTTCTGCGGTTGCGGGCAATGAATGCTCCACCATGAAAGCGACCCTTCACGAACTGCCCCCCCTGACTCTTCAGTCCTTAGAAATTCGCGGCGTCACCGGATTGCGCTTTGAAAAAGCTGCGGTCCCCGACGGGCTGGCGGGGGCGATGGGGATGGATGTTTTGCGTCAGTTCGACCTGAAATTTAACCCCAAGGCAAAAATGCTAGCCTTTTTGCCGACCTCGGTTTTGCCGACCGCATCATCTGCTGCTGCAATTCCGCTCCAGAAAAAGTTAGGTGTATTTTTGGCAAAGCTGACGCTCGACGGTCGAGGACCCTTCACGGTTCTCTTGGATACGGGGGCCGACAGTACCTTTATTTCACAGGAAGTGGCTCAGCAACTAAGCCTTAGAAATCGACAACCTATCCAGGTTTTAGGCTTTTGCGGTCTGGAATCGGCGGAGAAATCCCAACTGGCTTCGGCCAAACTTTTACAATACGAGCAGAAAAATATAGAGGCCATCATTCTCTCATCGCCAATCTTAAAATTATTGGGCGTAGACGGCATTTTGGGCCAAAACTTTCTCGGTCAATACCAGCAGCACTGGCGATTTGTCCCTTCTATCATTAACGGTGTCAAAGCAGACGGCAGCCTGCTGCTGTCGCCTCAATAGCGCAAGTGCGCCCGGAGCGATCGCCGCTTCTAGTCCTGCCGATGGAGCACTCGATAATGCAAGAACAATTCGCCATCGATTTGCTTGACGCCGACCAACTCTAGTCGGGGAGCGCAGTCTTGGAGGAATCCAGCGCCAGCAACGGGTGTAGGCGCGTCTTTTCCGCCGAGCAATATCGGACACACCGTTAAATGCAGTTCGTCCAGCAAATCTGCTTCTAGCAACGCAGCGACGACTTCCCCACCGCCCAAAACGGCAATCCGCGACACGCCAGCTTGGTAAAGCTCGTTGAGAACGCGATGCCAGTCAATTTGGCCCTCTTTCGTCTGAGCCGAAAGCACGCGATCGAATCCCATCCGGTCTTGCCAGCGCGCCGCCCCTTCTAGGGTGGTGAGTAAATATCTGGGGATGGGTTGCCGGAAAAACGGCAGTGCGGGATCGAGGTCTCCGGTTCGGGTGCAGACAATTTGAACGGGCTGTTCTGGTTTGCCATCCCGCACTCGCTGCTCGATTCGTGCTGGATTGACGACCCGCATGGCAGTACCACCCGCTCGCAACGTGGCAGATCCGAATAGCACTGCATCGGCAGCAGCCACTTGCTGCTCCAAGTGGTCGAAGTCGTGTTTCGACCCAAACGTAGGATGCGATCGCCCCACGTCCGAAATTTTGCCATCGACGCTCGCGGCCAAAACCACTGTTGTCAGGGGGCGTTGGCGCGCAGCGGCAAATTGTTTGGCCTCAGAATCCGAACTGCTCACGTTGAAATTAACCCTTGATTCGCAACGCTTCAAACGCCATCGTCCAACTTAGCAACTGTCCTAGTCAATGGACACGCTACTGTCAATATAGGCAATCATGAAACCAATGCCTATCATCAAATTAGGGGAGATAAGGAGCCAGCGCTTGCCCAACGCGATTCGCCAAGCCCAACCGCCGCTAGAATTTTTGCCCCCTGCCTTAAGCTTCAGAGTTTTGGCTGTCACTCGGATGCTTCTGCCCCTATGGATGCGTCACAAACTCCACGTTGTCGATATTGAAGCCAATCATATCGAGCGCCTGGTAGAGCTATACCATCAGTTTCAAAACGGTAAAGTCCGCATTCTGTTGGCCTTTCGCCACCCGACCACCGACGATCCCTTTGCCATGGCCTATCTCCTGTGGCGGATGGTGCCTAAGGCCGCTCGCCGCGTTGGCATTAAGCTCAAAGAACCGATTCACAGCCATTTTATCTACGATCGAGGGATTTCCCTATGGGCTGGAACCTTTGTGAACTGGCTTTTTCCGCGGCTGGGCGGCACGCCGATCTTTCGGGGGAAAGCCGATCGCCAAGGACTCAAGTCGGCTCGCGACCTTTTGGTCAGTAGCGTGTTTCCGCTATCGGTCGCGCCAGAAGGAGGCACCAACGACCATAGCGAACGAGTGGGCGTGCTGGAGCCGGGGGTCGCGCAGCTTGGCTTTTGGTGCGCAGAAGATATTCATAAAGCGGGCCGTTCTGAAGAAACGTTTGTCGTTCCCATTGGCATCCAGTACAGCTACATTCAGCCGCCTTGGGCCAAACTTGAAGCGCTGATGGGCGAGATCGAGCAATCCTGCGGTCTTGCGGAACCCAGTTATCCTCCAGGGCTGCTCGATGACCCGAGAGCTGATGCTTTGTATGGAAGGCTGCTGGGCCTGGGAGAGCATTTGCTGAAGTTAATGGAGGGCTTCTACAAGCGCTTTGACGACGACGCTCTCTGCCCCGTCGAGGTCGCTAAATCTCAAGGGGATGTCGCGCGCAACGAGGAGGTCACCGCGCGTCTCCGAATTTATTTAGAAGCCGCGCTTAAAGTTGCAGAGCATCGCTTGGGCGTTAAGCCTCAAGGGAATTGTATGGATCGCTGCCGTCGCCTAGAGCAAGCGGGTTGGGATCGAATCTTTCGCGAAGATGTAGCCCAGCTCAGTCCCATCGAGCGCGGGATGGCGGACTGGATGGCAGAGGATGCAAGTTTAGCGCTGTGGCACATGCGTTTGGCAGAGCGTTTGACGGTCATTACGGGTAACTACATCATTCAAAAACCCAGTGCCGATCGCTTTGCCGAAATGTTAATTATTTTGTGGCGCATTACCACTTGGCTGGAGGGTAGAAAAGCAGGTCAAGTTCCCAATTTAGGGGCCAAAAGATTGCGGTTGACGGTTGGAGAACCGATATCGGTTACCCAGAGGTATCCTCGCTATCAAGAAAATCGCCGCAGCGCTCGGGCGGCAGTGCAGCAGCTCACAGACGATCTTCAGCAAGCCATGGTGCAGATGATTCGCTAGAGGGCGATTGCCGCGCACCCAGCGTTCGCCCAGTCAAATGCGCATCCAGCGATCGCTGCCCGAGTCTGCAAGCCATTGCGCGATCGGAACTATATGCTGGGAGAGTAACTGTGTTTGAGGTGTTGCTATGGCTCGGACAGAATCGACGATGCTGCCGTTGGAGAGCATTGCCCCTGACTTCGAATTACCCGATGTCGTAACAGGCGAATTAACGTCTTTGAGTAAGTTTGCAGGGGCCAAGGCGCTGCTGGTCATGTTTATCTGCGAACACTGCCCCTTTGTAAAGCACGTCCAGGATGAACTCGCGCGCTTGGGTCATGACTACGTCCCTCAAGGGTTAGGAATTGTTGCCATTAGCGCCAACGATGTTGCCAATTACCCCCAAGACTCCCCGGAACATCTTAAGGCCATGGCCCATAGCCTAAACCTGAACTACCCGATCCTTTACGACGAAACCCAGGCCGTGGCGCAATCCTACCAGGCCGCCTGTACGCCGGATTTCTTTTTGTTCGATCGCGACCGTCGTTTGGTTTATCGGGGTCAACTCGACGATAGCCGCCCCGGCAACGACAAACCCGTCACAGGGGCAGATTTGCGGGCTGCGATCGATGCTGCTCTCGTTGGTAAACCCATCAGTCCCGACCAAAAGCCCAGTATCGGCTGCAATATTAAGTGGAAGCCCGGCAATGCTCCGGCTTATTAACCTATTTCGTCTGGGCTTAGGCTCGATGCCACCTTGTCGTACCGTCGGGCTGGTCGATGAGGACGATATTTTGGGCGTTCAGCAGGTCTCGGAGGCGATCGCTTTCTTTAAAGTCCTTCGCCTTCCGCGCCGCGCACCGCGCTTGAATCATTTCCTCAATGGCCGCATCGCCTCCCGCGTCGGCTTGAACGTCGCCTTGGATGTCTGAGCCGGATGCAGCCTCTAGCCCCAACACCCGAGCCAACTCGACCAGCGTTTGCCAGTCTCGGTGCAAATCTTCAGCAGCGCGATCTGCGCGACCTTGATGGGTGATGAGGTTTCCCGCTCGGCGCAGCTCCTTGGCTAGCTCGAACAGGACGGCTAACCCGCCCGGCGAGTTAAAGTCATCGTCCATGGCCGCTTGGAATCGACGCACCGCTTCCGAGGCAAGGACGGGAGCATCGCTTTCGAGCGCCCAGTCCAAGGCATCACCGTACTCATTTCCAAACAGCAACCCTTCCTTCAGGGTTTGCCAGCTGTTTTGGGCAGCGGCGATCGCCTCTCCCGTAAAATCGATCGGCTTGCGATACTGGGCCTGGAGTACGAAGACGCGCAGCGCCATCGGGTCGAAGCGATCGCCCCCCAACACCTCTAACGGCTCGTCCAGCAACTGACGGATCGTCGTGAAGTTGCCCAAAGATTTCGACATTTTTTCGCCGTCTACATTCACCATGCCATTGTGGAGCCAGTAGCGAGCCAGGGACTTGCCTGTCACGGCCTCAGACTGAGCGATTTCATTTTCGTGGTGGGGAAACACCAAGTCGGCCCCGCCCACGTGGATGTCGATTTGGTCGCCAAAGCGATCGCGCACCATTGCCGAGCACTCGATGTGCCAGCCCGGACGCCCTGCCCCCCAAGGGGACTCCCAGGAGGGTTCGTCGGGCCTTGCCGCCTTCCACAGCGCGAAATCAAAGGGATCTTTTTTCTTGGCAGCTTCAGGCTCTTCCGTCCGTCCGCTGGCTCCGGCTTGCATATCGTCGAGCCTGCGACCTGAGAGCCTGCCGTAGTTTTTAAACTGACGCACGGCATAGTACACATCCCCCTCCGCCGCATAGGCCATGCCCTGTTGCTCCAGTTCGTGGATGAGGCGTTTGATGCCGTCTAGCGTGTGGGTCGCGCGGGGATATTCGTCCGCTTCTAGGATATTGAGGCGGGCCATATCTTCAAAATAGGCCGCGATAAACTTCTCGCTGACCGCCTCCATCGTCGCGCCTTCCGACCGCGCCCGATTCAAAATTTTGTCGTCGATATCGGTAAAATTTTGAACGTAGCGGACGTCGTATCCGCGCCACTCCAGGTAGCGGCGCACCGTATCCCACACGATGTAGGAACGGGCGTGCCCTAGGTGGCAGTAGTCGTAGACCGTCACCCCGCAGCAGTACATGCGAACCTTTCCCGTTTCAATGGTTTCAAAGGGTTCTTTCCGACGGGTTAGGGTGTTGTAGAGCGTTAGGATCATGGTACGGGGTAAAGTCTCAAGAAGGTTAAGCGAGCGCAGTCCTAGAATCCCGATCTTACCGGAACGACGCCTTCACTGCTGCACCCTTCGGATCCTCAAGGGCGATAGCTCCGCACCAAGAGTCCGCGCCCGAACTGGAGTTACCCCATGCCTGCAACATTCTGCCCTGACTCGGAGTCGTGGATCGCTTTAGCGGTCGGTAATTCGCGGTTGCACTGGGCTGTGTTTTTGGGCGATCGCCTTTGTCAATCCGGTCGCGCGCTGCCGCCAGATCCGCAGGTTTTTCTCGATGCCTTACCTCAAACTTGGTCTGATTGGCAATTCCTTTGCCCCTTCTTCCAGCAGTCGCATCCTTACCCCGAGTTGTGGGTTGCTTCTGTGGTGCCTCGCCAAACCCAACTGTGGCAGCACTACCCCCAAGCAACGGTGCTCGAGCGCTCGGATGTTTCCTTGCCGGGAATGTACCCGACCCTCGGGCTAGACCGCGCGATCGCCCTCTGGAGCGCGGGGAAGACCTACGGATGGCCCGTCCTCGTCATTGATGGCGGCACCGCCCTCACGCTCACTGGAGCCGACGCTGCGGGCGTTTTTGCGGGTGGGTCCATTTCGCCAGGACTGGGGCTGCAACTGCGATCTCTCCAGCAAGGAACAGCTGGGTTACCCCTGGCCGCCCTACCCGATCGCCTCCCGGCGTTGTGGGCGAGAGAGACCGACGCGGCCCTCCAGAGCGGCACGGTTTATGGGGCGATCGCGGGCTTGATTTTTAGAATCGAGCGGTGGTGGAGCGCCTACCCGGATACCCAAATTATTTTGACGGGGGGCGATGCCGACGTTTTGACGGCCTACCTCCAAGGTTGGCATCAGTCCGTCGCTCCCCTGGAATGGCTGCATCGCCTCACCACCGAACCCCACGCGATCCTGCTGGGGATCGCGACCCTGCGATCGCAAAAGTATGCAATGCCCTGTTCTGAATCTAAAATTAATCCGTAAAATCGCGTAAAACCTTGGAAAATGCCGATAAGGTTGCGATTGTGGACTCTATGGTCTCTCACCACAGAAAAAGCGTTGCTGCTACTGAAGCAACAACGCTCTCTAAAGGGCAACCCTTCAAAATGAAACTCAGACTATCTGCGGCTCAAGAAGAACATCGGATCGATCGAACCTTGACCGCCGGGGCGAATTTCGAAATGACAGTGAGGTCCCGTACTCCGGCCCGTCGAACCCATTTGAGCGATCGTTTCACCTTGATTCACGACTGCCCCCACCCGCGTTGTAATCGTGCTGTTGTGGGCATAGCGCGTGACGGTGCCGTCTGGATGGCGAATCTCGACGAGATTGCCAAACCCGCCGCTATTCCAGCCCGCACTGATGACAATGCCAGATCCGGAAGCCACAATAGGCGTTCCCACGGGCGCTGCAATGTCAATCCCGCGATGCATTCGACCCCAGCGCCAGCCGTAACCAGAGGTAAACACGCCGTTGGAAGGCCAAATAAACTTTTGAACTCCGTTTTTGAGCATCGAGGGCAGGAACTGCTCGGCAGACGTCAGAGATGGGAGGTCTAGGGGTGGAATTTGGGGAAAGAAAGACCGACGCGCAATTTGAATCCGATTGGGTGCGGGTTCCAAAATAGTTGGAGTGCTGTTGCGGGTTGGCGTTGGCATCAGGGCAATAGCATCTGTACTGGGCTTCGGTAGTGCCCGAGCGGTGAGTTGCTCCGACCCCGTAGAACTTGCAATGCGATCGCTGCTGCTGTTGCCTTGCGCGAGAACTGCGGCGACAGCGCTGCTAGCTGCGGCAGAAAGCGTCGCTGCAGGAATGACTAAGTCCTCATTCACGTCAATCACGTTGGGATTGGGAATGCGGTTTGTCTCGGCAATAGAATCCAGCGAAACGCGGTATTTATCCGCAATTTCAGTCAGATTTTCGCCTTTTTCAACGGTGTGAACCACTGCGCTCGGTTGCTGGAGCAGGGATCCGCCAGGGTTGGGAAGGATTTTTTGCTCGAGATTGGCTGTTGCCTGAGAAGGAGCGCTTTCTGGCTCCACAATGGCGGCAGAAATGTCGATAGAAGCATTTGTAAAGGGGATCGCATCGGTTTTCCCGCTTGCAAAACCGGGTTGTTGCGAATTTTTGGTTAGGGCCGACAAGACGTCAGACGTTGTCGAGAAAGCCACGGGAGCTTGCTGAACGGACGCTTCTTGAACCTGCCAAACGGTTGCCTGAACTGGCGATGAGAGCAAAACTTCGCTATCGCTTGCAGCACTGCCAGATCCTGCGCTACCGCTGGGAAGGGGCAAATAGGCATCCGAGTTAACGGGTTGGAGCGAAGAATTCAGCGTGCCCAATAAGGTAGGGCCTAGCGCCAGATGCGCCGATGCATTCTGCTGGGAAAGTAAGATTCCCAGGGTGGTAGCCGTCAATGTAATGCTCAGCACAGAAGCAGAACGAGTTCGACGGAAAAGGGTTGCACCAAATCTAACGGCAGATGTGGAACGGCTCCAGTCTGCGAAGTCGATCTGAGCATCAACCTTCTGCGGAATTTCTCGTCTCAATGAGGACCTCCTAGACAAATCATGAGTGATTCGGTGTGTTTTTTCGTTTGTTTTCCAACCTTTTAAGCCTGGGTGGAACCAACGTCTGCGATCGACCGTTCGCGTAGAACCCAGATCGACCCATTTCGACTGCGACAGCGCTTTGGTAAAAATACCTTGGTTCGGACATTTAGACAAGCTAATTGTCTCGAACGCCGATTCCAGACACACCTAAAAATTGCTGGAATCTGAACGCTGTGCAGTTCGCACTTTCCACACCACAGCACTTAATTTTGCTCTAAGTGACTTTAGCCTATCTTTCCCCAACACTTCAACAATCCGATCCTCGTAAAACTACTGAGATTGAAATTGCTGGGGTCAAACGGTCGCCACGACCGACAAGATGTTGTCTGCAAGTTTTGCTTTGAAATCAAGTCCGATCGAAAGCTTTTAAGGTCTGGCGGGCTGCAGGTTTCGCTGGCCGATGGAGCGCTCTAAATCGAGGCGATTTGCCGCGCAAATACAAAAATTTTTCTGCAGCTAAAAATTAACTCAAATCTGCTAACGATATAATTTTCTTATGAATGAGAATTTCAGTTTTGACGGGCTGGATCGGTCAGATCGGCAAGCAAGGGATCCAGGCATCGCAGCACGCGCGCTAGGGTTCTATGTCGAGCTGTCGTCGCGCTTCAAACAGGCCCAGTGCCGCACTAACCGAAAGATTTAAGCTCCGAACGTGCAGTCGAGACATGGGAATATGAACCGTCGCGTCACAGGATTGCAGCATTGAGGCTGCCAGTCCGGTGGTTTCGCTGCCAAACAACAGCCAATCTTGAGGCTGAAACTGGAACTGCCAGTAGTTGCGGGAGCCTGAGGTGCTAAATCCAATGAGGCGCCCGCCTTCAGCACTCGCGTGGGTATAAAAGGTATCCCAGGAAGGGTGGCGATAGAGTTTGACGAAGGGCCAGTAATCCAATCCGGCTCGCTTGAGCTGGCGATCGCTCAGATCGAACCCCAGCGGTTCGACGAGGTGCAGTTCTGTGTTGGTTGCGGCACAGGTCCGCGCGATGTTGCCCGTATTGGGTGGAATTTGAGGGTGGACGAGGACGAGTTTGAGCATAGTCGCACGGGAGAGCCGAGGCTGAGCCTCTGGGGAGACTTTACCTCGGCAATTCCATTGTTTTATCTAAGATTGCAGTGCGATCTTAAGCCATCATTGGCTCGCATAGCTTGTTGCCAAGTTCCATTTCGTCTAACTCCATCGACAAAATGGCCTGTTGCATGACAGAGCGAACGGACCAGCCCTTATCGATCGTCTTGAGCCATTGCTGGGCTTCGTTGCCGTCTCTCAGGATGGTTTGAAGGGGCGTTAAAAAGCAGCTAAACCCGTGCTTTTTGGCAGTGGGCCAGACCTCGGTGTATAACTCTTCAATCCAATCGCGGGCTAGGAGCGATCGCCCGTCTTGCCAGTGACTCAGTTCGGCATCCAAGCTGTTCCGGGCGACGGCTTGTTCGTTAGCAGCGGTCAGGCGCTCCAATTGGGCGGAGTCGCGATAAAAGATGCTGGAGTTAAAGGGATCTAAAGACGGGTCGTCTATAAGCTGCTGGATTCGAGCCTCCAACAGCGCGCAGATGGCCAGTAATTTGACGGGATGGGTCACTAAATCGCAGATCCGCAATTCTAAGCGATTCAGATCGTAGGGACGGGCTGACCCATTTGGCCGTACCGAACTCCACAGGTGACGCACGTTTTGCATGGTGCCAGCGGTAAGCTGGGCTTCCGTCCAGGCAATGAAGTGCTCGTGGCTTTCAAACAGAGGGACCTGCTTGGGCGTTTGAGGGAACACGGCCCAGCGATTGGAATGAAATCCGGTGACTTTTCCGTCTAAAAAGGGAGACGCCGCACTCAAGGCCAAAAACAGTGGGGCTTCTAGACGCACCAACCGACAAGCTTTGAGTAACAGCTGGGGGTCGGGGATGCCCACGTTGATATGAATGCTGGCGGTGACGACCTGGGTCCCGTAGGTCTTTTCGATATAAGAATGGTAGGGATTGTTGGGTTCGGAGCGGTAAAAACGGCTGCTGTCGCCCAAGGACAGGGTGCTGCCTGGAATGATGGTGTAGTCGCCTAGAGAGCTTAAATATTGCCGGAGTTTGAGACGGGGCTGGACTAGAGCGCAGAGCAACTGTTCGTAATCGCGGAGGGGGTCGGTCACGTACTCTACATTACGGCTGTCCGGTTCTCTAACAAATCCATCGATGTCTGCCGTAATGCGATCCGACAGCCCGACGATGTCACCATTGGGCGAGCCAGTATACACTTCAACTTCAAACCCTTTTGTGAGCACTGCTATTTTTCCTCAATGGTGTGGACGGAAGGTCAGCATCAGACAGTCGAGCAACGAACCGCCAGAATTGCTTCTTACCCCCTTTCTTCATTCTGGCACGTTTGGTGGAGCGGGATGGAGGGCGGTTTGAGGCTGGAAAACCGAACTGCTCGCTCGGCTCTCTGTATTGCTAGGGTAGGGCTTGAGTTCATTTACTGGAAATAACTTACCGCTGGCTTCGACTTCGCTCAGCCAGCTAGACTTTGTTCGGTTCGCTAGATATTTCGCCCTAAGCGGAGTCGAAGGGCACAATATCTAGCTGCTAGCCCGGATTGCCTTCAAGGCGTAAAAACTGAACTCTCGGGATCAGCGGGTCTTGAACGATTCCCAGCCCTTGCAATTGCCATCGCTTTAGAGTTGCGGGTAAAGCTGTGGAAGGCATCATTTCTACGGCGCACCCCGCACCGCTGCCGTGGGTATTGATATAGCTGAGGGCTTCGTAATCTGCTGAAAAGAGCAGCAGAAATCCGTCCGCAGAATCCTCCGAGGGATGGGCGACGAGGTATTCGCCGCTCATCTGCGATCGCACGACGTAGTAAAACTGTGACAGCATAAGTCCCCCTCAGGTTATCGGCGATCGTCCAACTGTATGCGAGGATCTACCGCTTTCAGCAAAATATCGGCTAAAAAGTTGCCTAAAATCAGCATTGCGGCTCCCATTATGAGCGACCCCATGATGAGGTAGAGGTCGATGGCTTGAACCGCTTGCAGGGTCAAACGTCCCAACCCCGGCCAGTTAAAAAAGTATTCTGCAATAAACGCCCCACCGAGTAAGCTCGCAAATTCAAAGCCTAAAAGCGTGATCAGAGGATTGATCGCATTTCGGAGGGCGTGGACGTAAATGACGCGATTTTCCGGTAGACCCTTGGCACGAGCGGTTTGGATGTAGTTCTGCCGCAGGACGTCGAGGAGGTTGCCTCGGGCAATCCGCTGAAGCCCTGCAAAACTGCTGATGCTGAGGGCGAGGGTAGGTAGAATCATGTGCCAGCCAATGTCTAGCTGCTGCCCCAACCAAGACAAGTCATTGTGGTCGATGCTGGTCATGCCCCCCACCGGAAAAAATGGGGTGCTTTGGGCGAAAAATAACAGCACCAAGGCCGTGATAAAGCTTGGTATCCCTTGTCCGATGTAGCTCAATACCTGCAAGAGTCGATCTATCCAGCGATTTTGATTGACCGCTCCCACAATGCCGAGGGGAATGGCAACGCTCCAAGTGACGAGGATAGAGGCGATCGCCAACAGGAGGGTATTGGGAACGCGTTCCCACAGCAAGTCTGCTACGGGGCGTTGGGAAATAAAGCTATCGCCAAAGTTGAGGTACCTGACAACCTGCCACAGCCAGCGAAAATATTGCTCGATGGGAGGACGGTCTAGCCCAAAAAGCTGGCTCAGTTCCTTAATCCGTTCTTGAGAAATTTTAGGATCCAGCTTCAGGGCATCTAAGTAGTTAGAAGGCGAAAGCTGAATCACTGCAAAGCAGAGTGCAGAAGCCAACAACAGCGTAATCAGTGCTTGTCCGAAGCGTCGAGCGCTGTAGACGACCAGTTCGCTGCCAAGGACAGCCTTCAGAACCCTGAAGGCTTGGTTGAATGATCGCTGTTTGGATGGCGTTTGGATGGGTGCTGGAGATGTCATATAAACCCCTTCCCGCAATGGGGTGTTGGGCAAAGCGAGACTCTAATACTGAACGAGCGCGTGAATGGGGACATCGGGAAGCTTTTCGCGTCCTGCCAAGGCCGTTAATTCGATCGCAAATGCAATGCCCACCAGAACCGATCCGGTGGCTTCGACAAGCCGCGTTGCGGCGGCGGCGGTTCCCCCGGTTGCGAGGAGATCGTCGATGAGTAAAACGCGACTGCCCGCTGGGAAAGCATCTCGATGAATCTCCAGGCAATCTGTCCCGTATTCCAGCGCGTATTGGACTGAATGGGTGGCGGCAGGTAGCTTGCCGGGTTTGCGAATCGGGACGAATCCCGCAGACAGGCGATGGGCCAGCGGCGTTCCAAAAATAAACCCCCGCGATTCGATGCCCGCTACGTAGTCGATGGACTCGTCCCGATAGAGGCTGGTCAACCGATCGATTGCAAAGCCAAATCCTGCAGGATTTTGCAGGAGCGGGGTAATGTCGCGAAACAGAATTCCTTGTTTGGGAAAATCGGGAATGTCGCGAATGAGGGTTTTGAGGTCCATCATAGAATAGTGCAAATAGTGCAGGTGTATGGGACGGTCTGGATGAGTCTGTACGATTAACCGCTAGGCCGCCATCATTCTGGCGCAGATGTCTTTTGGCCCAGCGCTAAAATTTTGAGCGCCGGGCTTGAAAAGTCCCAATGTTGGGAAGATCGGGCTGATGAGCCAAAAGACTTTAGGGTTGCATGATAAGAAGTCACGTCAGAAATCGTACACTAAGTGGGTGAATGGGGTTAAACCTTGAGGTCAAACCTTTAGCCTTTGCGGTGACGTTTTCGTCGTCAGCCATGACTTGAACCGAACGCGTCCGATATGGGATTACAGTCTATAAGCTTGATGGATACTGATAAAACAGAAATACAGGGCACTCCGGCACCAGTCAATTCCTACGCCTTCGCGGGGTTGGTAGACCCAGACGTGCCGGGGCAGGTTTGTCCGCGCCGGACGCGAATTCAGTTGGACTGGATGTTGCTGGCACTGGAGGCGATCGACCTCAACGCGACCGAGAATATAATGATGGGGCTTCAGGAACTTCAGCTCCAGCCCGTCATCAAAAATCGAGTCCACCTTTGGCAGCTCCGCAATACCAATCCGCTGCGACGGTTTAGTCAGCGGCAGCCGTTAAGCCTCATGGAAGGGAAGGCGCTCGTGGTACTTGCCTGCTACCTAGCGCGCCGCCAAACCGGCACCATTCGCCAGCTCTTGCTGGCCGACGAACAGCTCAAGGCTCAAAACTTGAGTGCGGAACATCATTTTAGAATGGCGCAATATCTAGAGCGGTTTCGGGGACACTTTTTTAGCCGGATGAATTCAAATCGAACGGCGATCGCGCCCTATAAGTCCGGCGAGAGCCTCAACGCCCTAGCGCTAAGCCTGCTGAGCCAGGTTTTGTTCTGTACCGGCACCGCAGGAATGCAGCGTCTTTGGTCTAGTTTATTTGATGGGGAAGTAGCTTAAGCCCAGCCATGCCTATTCAGCGTCAATATAGTTTGCCTAACTGCGTCTTCATCCTAGAGGGATTGAGCAATGCACCGGACGGTTCTGCTGCCGGAAGCCGTCCCGAACTCTCTGTCCTCACTCGATTTGAGTGCTACTTTGCCCGCGAGAAAGAGACGCTCATCGGCGGGCGAGATTTGCTCGAAGGATTGGTTGCTGCTACCAATGATTGCGTGCAGGCTTGGATTAGCGGTGTGAAGTCAGCGCCCAAGGGGGCCGACGCCCAGGTGCAAATTCTGCCTGCAAGCGACGGCGGTTTCAATTTAACGGTTTCAGATGCTTTGCTGGCCAAGGGCGGACCGGATGCTGGCGTTGACGATGGCTTGTCCAAGACCCCCGTCGAGCTGCACCTTTCTACCGTCCAGTTGTTCGATCTCATGGAGGCCGTGGATCAGCTCGCAGCCGATCGCCAAACCTTGCCAGAACTTCAAGTGCCGATTAGCCCGCGATCGCGTCGAGATGTAATGTCTCCTCAACTGGTCTTGGAGCAGTCTGCTCCCATCGCGCTGGGCGCGGCTAGCGTTGCGGTTGCAGCGGCGGCAGTCTTCTTTATCCCCGCCCCCAAGGTGCCCGCGCCGCCCAAAGAATTGCAAACTCAACCCTCCATCGGGACGCCAGCGATCTCGCCCCAGGCAGCTCCACCCCAGGCGGGTACCCCTAACCAGCCGCCAGCCGCTTCTCCCTAAAGGAGCGGTTTATTCGCTTGGCGGCGGCGGTGGCAGCGCTTCATCCTCGCCTGCTTTGATATCCTGCAATACCTGACGGACAAAATTGCGCAATTGGCGGTTGTCTTCTTGGCAGGACATCATGAGCTGCGTGCCCATTTGCAGCATGAGCAAAGGGATGCGGATTAATAAATAGGCCAGCACGATCAACGTGATGACGGCAAACCAGCGGGCCGGTCCGTCAAAGGGCGAAGCGGCGGCGGAAGGGTTGGCTGGCGTATCTAAAAAGATCGTCGCCCACCGATCCACGAGCACTTTGGCTTTGACGGGATGGGTGGCGATGTCGAGAACGTAGCTAAAAATAACGATCGCTAACACGACGCTGATCGCAATCACTAGAGCCGAAAGTCCCAGGAGGACTGTTCTCAGCCGATAGCTCAGGCGGTTAAATTGTTTGCGATCGCGACGAAAATCGTTCAAACCCATCCTAGACGGTGTCCCAATTCTTCTAAAATGCTAGGGGAGCATTGCTGATTTTGTCAGGAGAAGATTATTCTCTGACGACAAATTAAACAATGCTAATTCTTGCGTCCGGGGCTTTTGTGTCCTGATGCATTGAATGCATGCTACCGCACTGAATGGCGGGATTGAACATTTTAAGTTTTCCAGTTCAATTCAGGTCGCTCGACTTAGATCGTTCGAGCATTTGTCTTACTGTAATATTGTTTATTCTTTGGAGAGTTGCCCTAGTGGATTTATCGCGCATTCCCGCCCAGCCAAAGCCTGGATTGATCAACGTTCTGATTGAAATTGCAGCGGGCAGTAAAAATAAGTACGAGTTCGATAAGGACATGAACGCCTTTGCCCTGGATCGCGTTTTGTACTCGTCGGTGATGTATCCCTACGATTACGGGTTTATCCCCAATACCCTCGGCGACGATGGCGACCCCCTAGATGGGATGGTCATTATGGACGAACCCACGTTTCCGGGATGCGTGATCGCGGCGCGGCCCATTGGCTATCTGGAAATGATCGACGGCGGCGAAGGGGATGAAAAAATTCTGTGCGTGCCCGACCAGGATCCCCGCTTTGTCCACGTCACGTCTCTGAGCAATATCGCCCAACATCGGCTAGACGAAATTTCCGAGTTCTTCTTGACCTACAAGAATCTCCAAAAGAAAAAGGTGGAGATTCGGGGCTGGCATGATGTCGATAAGGTTAAGGCACTAGTAGAACGCGGAATTGCTGCTTATAAGTAAGGTAAGGAAGGGGCACAACTAGATTTTGTGCCCCTCAGAAGTATGCAATTACGCTCATTTTTTAAACTGTGACTCAATTTTTTCGAGTTATTAAAGTCCCACTAGATGCTTCAACAGAGACTGAGGATTTAGGCACAAAAGTAAAATTTTGGTTTCATGATCCAGAACTGGGTCTATGCCTCTTTAAAAAAATTCGTCCCAACACTGGCGAAGACTGGTCAGAGAAAATTGTCTCTGAGCTGTGCGAACTGCTGAATCTGCCACACGCCAACTATGAGCTTGCAACTTTTAATGATGAACGTGGAATCATCTCACCTTCGTTTATCCCCGATAATGGCAGCTTATTTCTAGGAAACGAACTTTTATCTCAAGTCGTCTCAGATTATCCACAGGACGAAGATTCACCTTCACAACATACAGTTGCTCAAGTTGTTGAGACCCTTAATGGTTCTTCGCTTGGTTTACCTCGAAATTGGACTCCCCCTGATGGCATTACAGATGCAGTAGAAGTCTTTATTGGATATTTACTTTTGGATGCCTGGATTGGGAATACTGATAGACATCATGAGAACTGGGGAGTCATCCGTCTAGAGGGACACACCTATTTAGCGCCCACTTATGATCATGCCTCCAGTCTTGGTCGAACTCTCCAAGATCAAGAACGACAGAATAGACTTAAAACGAAAGACAAGGGATACTCTGTTCAGGCTTACGTGGAAAAAGGCACATCTTGTTTGTATAGTGAAGCTAGAGACGCAAAGCCGCTCAAAATATATGATGCATTCTGTCATGCCGCAAAACTCTGTCCTAATGCCGCCAATGTTTGGGTTGATAAGCTCTCTGAAATCAGTGTTGATAGGACGCTAGCACTTTTTCAGAGGGTTCCAGGTGAGCGTATGTCGCCTACGGCGATTGAGTTTGCCCAACAAATTCTACAAATCAACCAAAATCGCTTGTTAGAGTTTAAGAGTCAGTTGCAATGAAGACTTTATTTTTAGCTTGGCAAGATCCGAATAGCCGTTCTTGGTTTCCAATTGGTCGTTTGACGTTTGAGTCAAACATGTTTTCTTTTGTCTATACTCAAGGGGCTTTACACGCTGAACAACAAAGTGCATTTCAGCCTCTGTATTCATTTCCTGATTTTGGAAGGGTATATAAATCGGAAGTTTTATTTCCGTTATTTGCCAACCGTGTCATGCGCCCTTCACGGCCAGACTATACCGATTACATTGATTGGTTAAATATCCCACATCATGAAGATGATCCAATCACTATTTTGTCTCGCAGTGGGGGAAAAAAGGCAACCGATCAATTTGAAGTATTTCCTTGTCCTGAGCCAGATCGGAATGGTCTTTATCACATTCACTTCTTTCTGCATGGTTTACGTCATCGCCAGCAAGCAGCTATTGAACGAGTTAATACTCTGAAGGCTTGCAAGCCACTGTACATCATGCATGATGTACAGAATTCCTATGACTCTTTGGCGTTGGCTTTGCGGACGGATGACGAATATTTGATTGGATACTGCCCTCGATATCTTGCAACGGACATCCACAAACTCCTAAAGCAAGATTCTAAACTTGTGAATGTTCATGTTGAGCGAGTTAATTTAGCGCCAGCACCAATTCAACTGCGTTTACTTTGCAGTATTACAGCGAAATGGCCGAGCGATTTTCATCCTTTTTCAAGTGAGGAATATCAGCCTCTACAATTAAGTTTGCAAGACTCATAAGACACGCTCTAACAGATGCAAATTATCAAAGATCGTACTGTCTTGATTACCGGAGCCAGTAGCGGGATTGGTGAGGCTTGCGCCTTCGCTTTTGCTGAAGTAGGAGCGCGGTTGATTTTGACCGCGCGGCGATCGCCCCGCCTCGACGCGCTCAAAACGCAGTTAGAACAACAGTTCGAGACTGAAGTTTTTTTGTTAACCTTCGACGTGCGCGATCTTGCCTCAGTCAACGCGGCTCTAAACAGCTTGCCTGCGGAATGGCAAGCGATCGACATTCTCATCAACAACGCAGGTCTCAGTCGCGGTTTAGATAAACTCTACGAAGGCAACATCCAAGACTGGGAAGAGATGATCGATACCAACGTGAAGGGGCTGCTGTACGTGACTAGGGCGATCGCCCCAGGAATGGTGGCGCGCGGGCGCGGGCATATCATCAACCTGGGTTCCATTGCCGGACATGAGACTTATCCCAAAGGTAACGTTTACTGTGCCACCAAAGCAGCAGTGCGGGCCATTTCTGAAGGGCTGAAGCAAGATTTGCTGGGCACCCCCGTTCGGGTTTCGTCTGTGGATCCGGGACTGGTAGAAACGGAATTTAGCCAAGTTCGGTTCCGTGGCGACACGGAGCGGGCCAAGACGGTCTACGCTGACATGGTGCCTTTGACAGCCCAGGATGTGGCAGAAGTGATTCTATTTTGCGCCACCCGTCCGCCTCACGTAAATGTGAGCGAAGTGTTAGTGCTGCCCACGGATCAATCCGGGGCAACGTTAGTACATCGAGATCCCCGTCATTTATAGGGCGCAAGACTTTGCGCCCCATGAATAACTAAATTTAATTACGCCAGTGCCGCACTTGCCATCTCCTTTTTGAGGAGCGGAAACCCCATGGATTCCCGTTGCTGTAGGTAAAGCTGCGCAACCTGTCGCGCTAAATTGCGAATGCGGGTAATGTAGCGGGTCCGCTCGGTCACTGAAATGACGCCTCGTGCGTCTAGCAAGTTGAAAGTGTGGGAGCATTTCAGGATTTGGTCGAAGGCTGGTAGAACGAGCGATCGCGCCATCAAGCGTTCTGCTTCCTGCTCGTAGAGTTGAAAGAGTGCAAACAATGTTTCTGGGTTAGACGCTTCAAAATTAAACGTAGAATTTTCGATTTCGCTTTGAAGATGCACGTCCCCATAGGTCAATGAATTGTTCCACTGAATGTCGAAGATGGAATTGACGTTTTGCAAGTACATGGTCAGCCGTTCTAGACCGTAGGTGATCTCTACAGAAACGGGACGGCAATCCAGACCGCCGCACTGCTGAAAGTAGGTGAATTGGGTGACTTCCATCCCGTCTAGCCATACTTCCCAGCCTACGCCCCAAGCTCCTACGGCAGCATCTTCCCAGTTGTCTTCTACGAAGCGAATATCGTGGTCTTCGGGCTGAATCCCTAAAGCTCTCAAGGAGTCTAGATAGACGTCTTGAATATTATCGGGAGACGGTTTGATCAGGACTTGATATTGGTAATAGTGCTGCCCGCGATTGGGGTTTTCGCCATAGCGACCGTCAGCGGGTCTGCGGCAGGGTTCGACATAGGCAACAGACCAGGGTTCGGGACCGATGGCTCTCAAGAAGGTGTGCGGGCTTTTCGTGCCCGCGCCTTTTTCGGTGTCGTAGGGCTGAGCGATCAAACAACCGCGATCGCCCCAAAATTGATGAAGTTGCACAATGACATCTTGAAAATTCACAGCAGTTTTACCTTTGCGGACTAGAAGAATTTCTACGAAATAATAGATTTGAATTTTCTGAGATTAAAGGCTTAGGAAACGGTCGGTCGATCGCTTTCAACGGTTCGAAATTTTTGGAGAAATATATTAAAGAAGCGACTTGGAAAGACAGAAAATAGCAATATTTTTAAGGATAGCGTAACCGATCTTTTGCGCAGTAGATTAGAAGGCCAAGTCCAGATTGATTTCATCCAATTCTTGCGCGCGTGGCGGATTCCTTCATTTGTGTCGGTTCGAGCCAGGTAGAGATTGGCCAGGTAGAGATACAAGTTTGAATGGGTTTTGGTTTTTAAGTATCTTAACTCTGCAGGTGCCGAGTTAAAAATTTTATCCATGGTTCTCAGGGTAGATGCTTTGACCAGATCCAAGCTAGAACAGTTTGACGTGCTGTGCTGGCGATAGTAAACCAGGGGCTGAGGAATGAGGGCCACTTCCCACGCTAGGGCAACGCGAAAGCAAAACTCCCAATCTTCCCCGTGAGTTAGGGTTTCGTCAAAACCGCCAACGGAGTCTAAGGCCGCGCGCCGCACGAAAATATTAGAGCCGCTGCCCACGACGTTCTCCTCAACGATTTCACGGTAGGCTTCTGGGCCTGTTGCGCTAGGACACATGAGCAGCTTAGTCTCCGCTGCTTTATGCACGGCGTAGTTCCATTGATAAAACCAGCCGTAAGACAGTCCTGCTTTGGGATTTTCTCTGAGCGCTTCAACCTGAAGTCGAAGTTTGTCGGGATCCCAAAGATCGTCGGCATCGAGAAAGGCAATAAACTCTCCCCGAGCGACGGCTATCCCCCTATTGCGGGCAGCGGAAACGCCCCCATTTTCTGCCGAGATGACTGTAAGTCTCGGATCGCCAATCTCCCGAACGATTGGGACGGTTCGATCTGTAGAGGCATCGTCGGAAACGATGATTTCAAAGTCGCTAAATGTTTGGTTCTGGAGGGACTCGATAGTCTCTACAATGTATTGTTCTGCGTTGTAGGCAGGGATAACCACAGAGACGGATGGCATGGCAGCTCACATAAACGACTGAAGGCGGCAAGCAACCGATATAGAGGCGATCGCCGTGCAGATGGAGCAGAATATCGCGCATTCTGTCCATCTTAACGTTTCAAGTTCCGCGATCCCCCCAGGCACGGCTACAGCACGATCGACCAGAGGCTCGAGTTGATGGCTGGGAGCGGAGAAACCGCTCTTGCTTCTGGATCCCGTACAGGCTTAAATCGACAACCCCAAGTTCAGTCCTAAAAAGGCGTGCACGACAAACAAACCCAAAACTGCACTGCCAATGTAAGCATGGGCCGATCGCAAAATACTTTGTCCGCCAAACTTCGTTGCTGCTAGCAGTGCGTTCGTCAAGAGGAGCGCGAGAACGATCGATCCAGTCCAAAAGTGCGGGCTCTCAAAGATCGGTTTGTCCTGCATGACGAGGGAAAGGACGCCGCCTGTATAACCCAGGGCAATAAATAAAAACATGAGGGGTGCAATTTTGGCGTGCTCGCCGCGCTTTGCTGCTGCCGC
This sequence comes from Altericista sp. CCNU0014, assembly GCF_044923475.1. Classification (NCBI taxonomy): domain Bacteria; kingdom Bacillati; phylum Cyanobacteriota; class Cyanophyceae; order Synechococcales; genus Altericista; species Altericista sp. CCNU0014. The sequence goes on along the minus strand of NZ_CP137338.1, from coordinate 5,323,290 downwards.
TTCTGGATCTTTTGCGACCAGCGTGCGGCCTTGCCAACCCGTGATGCCCGCAAACGAACCCATGACAAAAATGACGATTCCCATCATGGCCGGATGCCCCCAATGAACGATGGGCTCTGGTACGCCCAGGCTTGAAAACCAAGCGGCGATCGGTTCTAGTGCATCCCGCAATCCAGACATGGAATTTTCCTCTCCGACAGAATCAACTATTAAGAAATACTAAGCTCATTCTAGAGGAGAACTCCGGATCTAGCTCAAATTGACGCATTTGTCTGTTGGTAAGTGTCTTGGACCTTTCAATTTGCGAAAAAGTTTAGAGGTTGGTGCGATCGCCAGCGATCCTTCAGATGTCTTGGCGATCTTTCAAGAACGAGAGCAGTTCTATGTTGACCAGTTGCGGCACTTCTTGCTGGATCCAGTGGCCGCATTCCGGGATGAGCTTGAGGCGAAAAGGCTTAGCAATGAAGCGCTCGAACCCTTCCGTCAGCGACGGACTCAGGATAACATCCTCTTTGCCCCAGAGCACCAACGTGGGGACTTGGATGGGACGCAGGGGATCGGAGAGGCGAGCCAGCCAAGTTTGAGGCGAGAGCCAGTTGCGGTAGTAGCTGAGGGCAGACGATAGCGCCCCCGTTTTGGAAAGCGCCGACTGATAAATGCGCAGCGTTTCGCCGGAGAAAGCGGCTTTGCGAATGGCCTGACGCTGAAACCAGTCTTGCAAAAATTGACTTAGATTTTGCTGGAGCATCCACTCTGGCACGCCAGGTACCTGAAACGCCAAAAAATGCCAGTGACGCCGGAGTCGGTCCAAGTTGCTAAATAAAGTCTGGCTGAGCGAGCCGGGATGGGGAGCGCTGAGCAACGATAGGCTGTGAAGCGATTCGGGGAACTTCTGCGCTAGGTTCCAACCAATCATGCCACCCCAGCCGTGACCCACGATGTGAGCCTTCGAGAAACCGAGGTTATGAATGAGTCCTAAAATGTCCTGGGCCAGCGTATCCAAGTCATAACCCGTCTGGGGTTTGTCAGAATCGTTGTAGCCTCTCAAGTCGGGCACGACCACCTTAAACTGACGAGCCAGCGCCGGAATTTGAAAGCGCCAAGAGTACCAGAATTCTGGAAAACCGTGTAACAGGAGGACTAACTCTCCCGATCCCTGCGTCACGTAATGTAAATTGATGCGATTCGTCCGAACAAACTGATGCTGCCAAAGTTCGACAGAAGTAGACATAGAGCAGGCAAACCCTTCAGCCTTGAGGCGAGAAAAATTAACTTGAGTGCAGCGCCGCTTTGGCCTTAACTAAAAGCATGTGGCGCCTGAGAGTCATGTGGTGCCGCTCGAAGGAACGCAGTTGAAGGCCCGATCTGCAGTGCTGAGACTTTTGACGTCAGGACGATTCCAGCTCGCATCTCAGTCTCGCGCTCTGCTCGGTCCTAGACGGCCTGAAGGGTTTCAGATCGAGCGGGTAGGCGGTTTGGTAAATATTTGACAAGGTTCGCCAGTTCTTGAAGTTGATTGATGGCTTCAGCCCCCTCAAGCTTCATCAGTTCGCGATCGTCGCGCATCTCGGTCCAAGTAATGCCGTAATCGGAAACTAGGAAGCGGATCAGGTGGTTGTCGCCCAAACTGACCATGAACGATGCGCCATTCATCTGCATGCCGCAGGTGTAGCAAGAGGCAGGATAGCCATTGTGTTCGAGGACCTTAGAGAGAGCCTGAAGGCTCATGACGAGATCTTGAACAAATTGGCGATGTTGATCGGCAAGTCGTAAAAACACAGGATTCTCCAATCATCACAACGTCATTGTACCTTTCTTTAGACTTTTTTAAACATTCATTCAAAAAATAGACTTGATTTTTGAGCACAGGTTATGCGTGTAAGACTGGAACACGCGTGAATTCGTTCCAAGCCATGGCTCTAAAATCGAGTTGCAAGCAAAATTTAAGGAGATTTAACGGCTCTAGATTTAAACCGCCCCAAAGGGGTGCAGATTTAATCAATGAGGAATCTAGAGCGAACGAACCATAGGCTGAGAGAAGTCATGAATGTAGCACTTCTCCGGCAAGGTCGGTGTGATTGCGATACTTTGTGGCGATAGATTATGAAACTTTAAGGGGAGATGGCTCGTCCTCAAGCGCTGAGATATTCTACGAAGTTTGATTTCAAGCACTTTCTAGCCTAGTTGCGTTTTGGCAAATAAACGATTTGACTTTGCATAGATTTGTCAAGGTTTACTGAATTCTGTGACTGAGCTGCAACAAAAGCACTCAGATCTTCGTGAAACTGCGACTTAAATAAATCAGTCGATTGGTATAGGTCGAGTTCGGTTTGCATCCTGCATGGGTTGCATTCAGAACGTTTTAGCACAACTTGCCCTTGCGCGATCTGGGATGCGTTCGACCCATGAATGATTTGAATGATTAGGGTCGAGCGATCGCAATGAAGGTGCGATGGCGAGGGCTGTTTTGGGCCGCAAAGGGTTTGCTAAATCCGGCGTTCGCCATGGACTGCTCCATATCGAGCGTAAAGTATTCGTCTAGATAGGGTTCCGTGCTTTTGAGCAGGGTGAAGACGTAGGGCGGCAGTTTGGCAAACACTTCGGAGTTTGGATTCATGTCCATGATGGCCAGATGACCGCCCGGTTTCAAAAGGCGGCGCGCTTCTTTAAAGATGGCTTGAGTGGCCTCTTGCGGGAGTTCGTGGCACATCAGGCAAGTCGAAACCAGATCGAAGCTGCTATCGGCAAAGGGGGTGGCTTCTGCGGCGCTGTGCACCCATTCGACAGCGCGTTGGGTCTGTTGGGCGCGGTATTGGGCGATCGCCAAAAAGTAGGGCGACAGATCCAATCCGGTCGCGCGAGCGTTGGGATAGGTATCTTGAAGGGCAAAGGTGCTCATGCCGACACTGCAGCCCAAGTCTAAAATGGTTTGGGGATCGGTGGGGATCTGCTGTTTGAGAAGGACGTGGAAACTCTCTCTGAGGCGGGCATCCCCTGCTTTCGAACCCGCATCCGACCAGATGCGCGCGTGGGCGGCATAGGCGGCCACTTCTACTTCCGTGGCGGCTTGCCAGCTTAAGTTACCCGTTTTGTAGGCGTGAAAAGGCTGTAAATAATAGTCGGGATAGGTCAGGTCGGGGTTTTGAATTTGCGCTAAGGCCGCTTGCCAGGTTGCATCTCCCCGCGCTCGAAGGGTTTCTGCCTCCTGCGTCCACTGCACGCCGATGGATTCGGCGCGTTTGACCATCATGGCGCGAGCTTGATGCTTGAGGAGGTCGGCCACGGGGGCGATCGCCAAAATGCCGTTGACGAGACGAGAGGCTAAACCTGAGGCAGCGGGAGGAGCAGAGTTCATAGGTTGAAAAATAGACGATGGGCGATGGCAGGAGGTCGATCCCCAACGCGATCGCGATCGTTATTTTAGCCTGGAAACCTCGCGCGCTTACTCGTCCAGCACCCAAAGCTCCTTCGTCGCTTCTTCGTCGAAGATGCGCTTGGGCCGTACGACCACCACCACTCTTCCTAGAATCTTTTCGGTAGGCGCTTCGGCAAACCACTGAATGTCGAGTTCGCCGCCCGCGTCAACCGCAAAATAGCTGCGATCGTCCCAGTCGCGCTGCGCCCGGTCGATGACGACCAAAACCTCTTCAGATGCCTGGTCGGGCGGGATCGGAAGGCGATCTCCGTCGCTCAGCACGGCTACGGCATCTTCCGCGCTGGCGATGACCTGCCAACCCGGTAACGGAACCCACGCGCCTTCCCCCGCAAACTTGACCGCGTGGAACGGGCCTTCTTCTTCGATCGACGGGACAGCTCTGAGCGCGTCTGCAGGTAGGGGAAGTTTGCCCAACAGGGGTAGAATGCGCGGCAAGTCTAGTTCGGAGTCCGGGCGAGAGAGCGGCAGGCGGGGGTGTGGCTGCGCTTTGGTGACGCTGAAGTCCGTCAATAACTTTTCGATTTCTTTGCGCGCGCTGTCGCTGTGGGCAAACTTGAGTCCCTTGGCAATCAGGCGCGATCGCTCTTGGAGGTCCGATTTTTGCTTGGCTTGCACCCAGCTTTGATGGGCTACTGCATCGCCGGGGTGGTTGGTGAAGGCTTCCGGCGGCTTCTTGACTCGGGCAAAGTCCTTTAGGGTGCGCACGAGGTCGTGGGCTTCATCGGAGTCAAATTTGTGCTGGAAGGCAAAGGTGGCGATCGCCGGTCGTTCTGGCTGGGTAAACACCCGCAGTTCGTACAAAATATCGCTGCCGCGATGGCCGAAGTGCTCTAGCGTCGCAGGATCGGTATTGGCCTGTTCCAACCCTTTGTAGACCTGAGCGGCCACGATGACCTGATTTTGCTGGATAGGCTCGAAACCCGTCTCTTCAAAAATAGCTTGGGGAGAATAGCCCGCCTTTTGAAGCTGCTGGCAGGCTTGGCCCCACTCGACCCAGCTTCCCTGCTTGCGCCGCAGCATTAAAAAGAGAGTTTCGGCATTGACAGCGTCATCCGCTGGAGGAGTCAGAGGTTCGGTCATGGTCGAAGCAAGTTCCGCACAAACAGAACGAATGAAGGTTGCTTCTCTAGCTTACAGGTTCGAGCGGGATAGGATTTCTCCCTGCTGCTGCGATCGCCCCCGCAACGACTGCCAGAACGAGGCGATCGGGGGATTAAATTTCTACACCCAAAAAAAAATACTGCGCAATTGTAACACCGACTCTCCCAGGAGGGCAACCTACCTACAGAGGTCATTTAACCGACCCATGCGTCTTGGTGGTTGAAACATGACAGTAATGTACGAAACCCGTCAGTTTTCATTTCAAGGTCAAGAACTTTCCCAAAAGTTGCTTGAGAATATCTCCGTCAATGCGAGCGGATATTGGAAGCATCAATTCGACCGGCTATCGGCGCGCGAAACGGCATTTAACTGGTATTTGGGTGTATCTGACGGGCAAATCGTTCATTCTGGTAGTACCCCTTGGAGTTCTGCCGTATTGCTGCGGTTGGTGCAGCGCTACGTTCCCCAAGCCCGACAGGAGCCCGCAAAAAGCAGCTTTACGCTGCTACAAAAAAAAGTGCAAGACAATGCCATTGCGCCTGCCGAACTCCTAAAGCAACTGGGACAGTTGGGAATTGCCGATGAATCTCAGCTCAAAGCAGCTTCGCGCCTTAAAATTCTGAGCGATCTAGATACCTATTTGCTGATGGGGTCTGGCAACGCAACTTTTGTCCCTGAAGTTTCGATGGCGTCTAAGAGTCACCAACTGCTGAGGGCCGACGCTCAAGTTCTCATTCGCGGCGCGCTTCAGCGGCAGGTCCTGTGGCAGCAGATCAAACAGCAAGTTCCATCCTTAAATCTAATTCCCAAACTGAATGGGGAAGCCTTTGCGCAAGCCCCTCTATCGGCAGTGCAAAAACAACGCATTCAGGTACTAGTGCAGTCTGGCAAATCGATCAACCACGTCGCCATCGGTCTTGGCAAAGATAGTTTAGAAGTTGCCACTATGTTTGCCCGACTGGTCAAAACGGGTTTAATCGAGCTGAGCGTTCCTCAGAAGTCATCGCCCTCGGTCATCATGATTATTGACGATTCCCCCTTGGTGCTGAAGCAGTTTCAGCATTGGGTGACGGCCCTGGGCTACCCCGTGGTGGCATGCCAAAATGCCGTGGCAGCGCTTTCTACGATCTCGCAGGTGAAGCCCGCCACTATTTTTATCGATATCAACATGCCCGGTATTTCGGGGTTTGAACTGGCGAAACAGATCCGCCAGCAGCCCGAAATTGCTTCTATTCCTCTCGTCATTCTGACGGGGGAGCAAAAGCTGTCCAATAAGTGGCGAGCCCAGTGGAGCGGGTGCGACTTTTTAACCAAGCCCCTTTCCCTCGGAGATATCGGCGAGTTTCAGGCGCAGCTTCAGGATCTCCTGCAGCGTTTGGCGGCGTCGTCTGGTCCGGTGGCCGCATAAAGTTTCATTCATCGCAACTTACTTTTCAAGGAGACAGAAATGCGTTTTCTCATTATTGATGACAGTTCGGTCGATCGCCACGCTCTGGCCTCGGTGCTAGAATCCCTCGGTCATGCCGTAGATCAGTGCAGCAGTCCGACAGATGCGCTGAGCACGATCGAAGAAGGCAAGTATGACTTGGTGTTTTTAGACGTCGTAATGCCGGAACAAGACGGCTACAAGTTTCTGCGCGCCATGCGCCTCAATCCCAAAACGGCCAGCCAATACGTGGTATTTTGCTCCAGCAAAAAAACGCCCTTGGAAATTAACTACGGCGTGAAGCGTGCGGGAGCCAACGATTACCTGCCCAAGCCCGTCTCCCGCGACTCTGTTGCGGAAGTTCTAGAACGCATTACCGCAGTTGTTTAAGGCCAAAAACAAGGACAAATCAAAAAATACCATGACTGCGATCGCCTCTACCCATGCTTCCATCCCGGCCCAAAGTGCTGCGGTTGTCTCGAAATCTGCCCTGAGCGATCGGTTTATTCTGACCCAGGTGCAGTCCGCTACCCTCGTCATTCCAGCGGAATGGATTGCAGAAATTTTTCGGGTCGAGCGATCGCAGATTCTGCCCCTACCCTTTTACAGTCCCCTGCTGGTCGGCATTACCCACCAAGGCGGACGAGTGCTGCCGCTGCTTTCTGCCCTTCGCCTTCTGCAGGCAGAATCCGTTTCCCTCAAAGAAAACAACATGGCGATCAAGCTGAGCGATGCAGCCGGAGTGCTGGCACACGTCGGCTTAATCGTCGATCGCACCTTGGGCAGTCAGACCCGTGCAGAACTTCCCATCGCTTTATTTTCACCCCAGCCATCCTCTAAGGAATCCACGGTGCTCTTGCGCCCAGAAACGATCGACCCGGAACTATGGCAACCGCTGTCCTGGATTCCAAACAACAGCCTTTAGCGAATCCGTCTTTACTGCGGTCTAGCCCGAGCGCTTGCGGTATCTGGCGATATCTTCCACGAAATTACTTCCCGAGTAGCGTTTATGAAATTTACAACCCCCAAAGCCATCAAGATTTCAGATGAGATCGACCTACTGAACTTGGACTTAAATGCGGAAGCATTGACAGGCGCTGCACCCCTAAAGCGAGTGCAGCGGTTTGTGCGTTCTAACTTGATTGGCAGCATCGCCGTTACCATTGCGGGCAGCCTGACGCTCACGGGGGTTTCGACTTGGAATACTTGGAATATCTATAAAAGTTTCCGTTCTACGGTCGATCGGCAGTTTCAGCTTGAGAAACTGAGCGGTAAGGTGGTGCATTTAGATGAAGTGTTGACCATGTCCGCTCGGATGGCGGCGAGTACGGGCGACCTGAAATGGGAAGAGCGCTACAACGCCTACGTGCCCCAGTTGGATGCAGCGATTAAAGATACGCTGGCAAACGTGGCCGAGGACATCCGCATTGAGGCCAGCAAGACGGACGATGCCAATAAAAAGCTCGTCGATCTGGAAACAAAAGCGTTTGAATTGGTGCGCCAACGCCAACCGAAAGCAGCCCTTCAGCTTTTGCTGGGACCTGAATACAGCAGCCAAAAGCAAATCTACGCGGCTGGGAACCAAAAGGTGTTGGATCGCATCGAGCAATCCATTCAACAGCAGTTGCAAAGTTACCAGCAGCGGCTGTTTGCATCAATGGTGTTTGCGGGTGTTACCTTGCCGATTCTGTTGGGCAGTTGGATTTTGGTGCTCTCGGGAGTGCGGGATTACATTCGCGATCGCCAACGGGCACAGCAAGCCATTCAAAAGTCTCAAGAGGCCTTACAACTGCTCAACGCAGAGCTAAAGGTTGAAGCGACGACCCGCGAGATGCAAGAGATGATGGTGCGCTCTGAAAGCGAAGAGCTTCAGAATGACATCGGCCACCTGTTAGATATCGTGTGCTCGATCGAGGAAGGAGACTTGACGGTTCAGGCTGACGTGAGCGAGCGCGCGACGGGTCTGATGGGAGATACGCTCAACCGTCTGGTGGAAGAACTGGGTCGAATTGTCAGTCAGGTTTCTACCACCGCCGGGCGGGTTTATGCGAGTAGCGATCGCCAAAAAATCATTGCATCGACCGTTGCTGAAAGCACTGGCGAGCAAGCGCAGTCTGTCACCCAAGTTCTTTCCCTGACCGAAAGGGTGCGATTGTCTGCCAACAGCGCTGCCGCTCAGCTTGCCGAAACGAACCAGGCGCTGCTGATGCTTCAAACGGCTGTTGCCAACGGACAAGGTGCCGTCGGATCCTTGACCCAAGAAATCGAAGTGTTGCAGTTGGGGAGCGATCGGATCGTCCAGCAGATGAAAACCCTAGGGGAATTTGTGGGCTTGGCCGACCAGTTCGTGCAAGATCAAGGGGAAATTGCCACCCAAACCCAAGTCCTCGCCCTCAATGCCTCTCTCGTCGCCGCCCGCGCTGCCGAACAGCGCGACCCCAAGCAGTTTGCTGCCGTCGCGCGCGAGTTCGAACTCATTGCAGGTCAGGTCAGCCAACTGGCCCAACAGACCAATGAGGGCCTTGCTAACCTAGAGCAGCGCAGCGTCCAAATTCACCGGGTCGTGTCGGATGTGGATACAGAAGTGCAGCGCCTGGGCGGGCTGGTGTACAGCTTTACCAGCGGGGTAAAACAAACCCGCGAGGTGTTCCAAACCGTTCAGACGGTTACGGGCAACGCGGTACAGGCCGGAGATGCGGTTGCCCTAACCAGTCAAAGCATCGTAGAAGCCGCAGACTCAACGGCTAAAGCAATGGACGCCATTACCGTCCTGTCTCGTCAGATCGCCCAACAGTCTCAAGACGCGCAGCAGATTTCCGACCAAATGAGCGGCCTATCGGAAACGCTCATCCAAAACGTGCGGGTCTTCAAGTTGCCGGAATCGGTTGCGGGTGCTGCAGCGGCTGATATCCTTCCAGACTCTGCCCCAGAGCTATTCGACCCCGAACCCGCGTTCGATCCCCAACCCGCTCTCGTGGGAGCGGTTGAGGTTTAGCCCGTCTTTTGTTTGCGTCGAAGTTCGTTCGTTGTTTAGAGAAATATGATGACCTCTGAAGACTTTTCAAAACCGCAGTCAACCCGCGAGCCAGCAGGATCTGAGCTGAAGGGCGCTCCCTCCGGTTCGTTAATCGCACGGGTGCAGTCTGTCCTACAGCAGCGCTTGGTGGGAACCATTACGGTTTCGCTCCTGTTTAGCGTGGCCATGACGGGCACCTCTGCCTGGAATGTATGGCGGATTTACCAAGGGCTGCAAACGACCGTCGACCGTCAGTTCAAGCTTCAGAATCTGAGCGGTCAGATCGTTCATCTAGACGAGGTTTTAACGATGTCGGCGCGGATGGCTGCCAGTACGGGCAGCACCAAGTGGGAAGATCGCTACAACCAATACGTGCCCCAGCTCGATGCGTCCATCAAAGCGGTGCTCCAAGATATCCCCGTATCCGAGCAGGCTAAACCCGAGCAGACCGATGCGGCCAATAAAAAGCTGGTGGACATGGAAACCAAAGCCTTCGAACTCAACCGCAAGGGCAAGTCTCAAGCAGCGCTCGCGCTGCTCCTCGGTTCTGAGTACGAACAGCAGAAGGCAATTTATAGCTCCGGTATCAATGGCACCCTCGACACGGTGAAGCGCAACGTTGAAACCCAGCTCCAGTCCTACCGCCAGAACCTAGCCTGGTCGATCGCCTTTGCGGCTTTGAGTTCGCTGGTGCTATTGCTGAGTTGGTCTGTGGTACTGTTGGCGGTGCGGGGCTACATTCGCGATCGCCGCGCCGCCCAAGCCTCGCTGGTTGCCTCTCAAGCAAACCTCCAGCAGCTCAACCAACAGCTTGAAGGCGAAGTAGCGCAGCGCGCCGCCCAATCCGAGCAAATTCGCGAGGAAAGCGAGCTGTTAAACGCGGATATCGCCCATATTCTGGACGTGATGCTGGCCCTAGAAGAAGGCGACCTCACGATTCAGGCCGACGTGAACGAGCGCGCGACCGGTCTGGTTTCCGATACCCTCAACCGCCTCGTGGAAACCCTCAACCGCATCGTGTCGGTGACGGTTTCGACGGCGCAGCAGGTGACCTACAGCGCGGGCGAACTCGAACAGCTCGCCGCCGAAACCGCACAGCAGGCCCAGTACCAAACGGGTTCGGTGGAAAAAGTGCAGTCTCTCATGGATCGGGTGAACGCCCTCACGGAAGACTCGCAGCACCAGGCGATCGCCACTGAGGAAGCCGTACGGTTGGCCCAAGCAGCGGTCGTGGCCGGACAGCAGGAAATGGGTCAGATGGTGAGCGGTATTGCCACCCTCCAGCAGGGGACCGACCAAATCGTGAAGCGCACCCAGCTCCTGACGGACTTTGTGGACTTGGCTTCCCAGTTCTCCAAGGACCAAAAGCGAGTGGCCTCCTTAACCCGCGTTTTGGCTCTAAACGCTTCCACGCTGTCTTCGCGCGCCCTCAAGGAACAAAACCCCGACCAGTTTGCCAGCCTTGCCAACGAGTTTGAAACCATCGCCCGTCAGGTCAACGACCTGGCGACCGAAACCAACCGCAGCTTGGTCGCACTCCAGCAGCGCACCGACCAAATTCAAACCGTCACCTCCGGTCTCGGTCAAGACGTATCCGAGATTAGCAATCTGGTGCAGGACTTCACGAGCGGCGTAGGTCAATCTCGCCAAGCTTTTGAGAACATTCAGCAAGTAACCACTCAAGTGGCCCAGGTGGGCCAGCAGGTGAGCGCGTCCAGCCAAGACATCGTGCAGGTCGTGCGCAACACCCTCACCGCCACCAGTGCGATCGCCACCGTCGCCCAAGAGACCGAAGCGAAAGCCAGCGTCACCCGCGAACAGGTCGAAGCAATGGGAGATCTCGCGCGCACCCTGCTAGAAATGGTGAAGTTTTTCCGCCTCGGTGCGGCAGATCCGTCTCTCGCGCTCTTGCCCGCAGAGGACCAACGCTTCGTCCCCGAACCAGATACAGCTCCTCAGCTTGCGTCCGTAGGGGCCTAACATCTCCCCATCTCCCCCCAGATCTAACCCGTTAATCGGTTCTCCCTCTCCCTAACGTCCAACCTTCAGCATCCCCTATAGAGTCAGCGGCACCATGACGGCATCTGAACCCCAATCCCTTTATTCCTGGACTCCTGCCACAGCAGACGACGCAGAAGCAGAGCTTCAGCAAGAGCTGCGCGCCATGTTTGACGTGGACACCCAGCAATACCTCCAGGACTACTTCAGCCTCGTGCAGGGACTCAACGATCGGTCCTGGGCTGCGGATATTCAGCATATTTACCGGGCGGTCCACACCATTAAAGGCGGTGCCGTAACGGTGGAAGCCGATGCCATGCTCCATGCGGGGATGGTTTTAGAAGATTTGCTTTCGGATTTGCGCTACTTAGATCGCGCCCCGGATCTGTCCGACGGCCAGCTCTGTAAAATGCTGCTGGAGGCCGGAGAGCTTTTGAGCAGCAGCATCGAAATTAAGGGGACGGGCGCGGCGGCGATCGCCCAGGTGCAGCCTACTGTTCGGCGCATCCATACTTTGCACGAACTGATCCGGCAGCGCTATCTGCCGGATTGGAACGAGCTGAAGCAGGTTCATCAAGAATTTGCAGAGCAAGGATTTGACTTGGTCGTGCTAGAGCTGGAAATGGCGCTGAACCAGCTTCCGCCCCAAGGGATGGTTCCCCCGGACATTCTCCAAATCGCCCAGCAAACCCTGATGCAGCTCGCCCAAATTGGCGGCGACTTGCAGTTTGCCGAGAGCTGGACGCCTTTAATGGCCCAGTGCCAAACCTTGGTCGATCGGGCCGATAGCTCGCAGTGGAAACGCTGCTGGCTGGAGTATTTTCAGATCTTAAAAGAATGTGCGAAGCAAGGCGGCGAGCTGAGTCCCGCACTGCAAGCTCGGCTAGCGGCGATCGACGCTCCATCGGATTCGGTGGCACTCGATGCGGTCCCTGTCGGTTTAGAGCCTGCAGGCGTAGCAGCTCCCGACCTCGACACCTCAGTTGCAGGTCATTTTGCCGAGCAAGAGTGGCTGTCGGAGTTTAACTTAGATGAGTTTTCAGACCTCGCGACGTTCGGTGCCGAGCCGCTTCTGTCAGAACTACAAGAAACTGCTGCCTCTGACGAGATGACAGCCGACCTTCCAGAATGGCTCAGCGAGTCCGGCCTGGGCAACCTAGCGCTCGATGCCTTAGCGTCAGAGACGGTCGTCCAAGAGCGTCTGGCGCTCGATGCCGTAACGTTCCATCAAGCGGCAGCAATGGCGCAGCCAGATGCGGTTGGGGCAGATCTCTCCGAGCTAGAGCAGATCGAACTTTTCTTAGACTCCGCTGGCATCTCCGATCTTTTCCTGGATGGATTTGAGGGTGCAGATATAGCGGCGATCGCAGCGGACCCAGCGTCCGCAGCGGACCCAGAGTCCGCCAATTTCGGCGATCGATCTGACCTCAACACCCTCGACGATCTCACTGCCGCTCTCAATGGATTGGGAGATGCGGATGCAACGGCGATCTCCGATCTCAGCGACCTGCCCGATCTCAGCGTCTTAGATCGCGGTTCTGTCGCGCCCGCCGGACTTGAGGAGGTGGATACGGCGTTTGGCGATCGGCTCGATCTGAGCGTCTTGGACGATGTTTCGGTTGCGTTCGATGGGTTTGAGGATGCAAGTGCTGCGGACCCAGAGTCCGCAGCGTATTCCGAGTCTGACGACTTTAGCGATCTTTCCGCCCTCAATACCTTAGACGATGCCGAACTCTTCTCCCTCAGCGCAGAGGATTGGGCCGAGCCTTCCGAAGGGTTTGTCCCAGCCTCCGCTTTTGAAGAGTTAGGATTGTTTCCGCAGGCAAACGCCCAGCCTCAGCCGTCCGCCGCAGTCAATGCAGAAATCGCCAGCCCGGAACCCGTTGCCGAAACCAAACGCGGCGTCCAGATTTCTGTCCCCTTGGAACGCCTCGACCAGTCTGCTCAGCAGGTGGTGGAGACCTTGCTGACCGCTCGCGGCGTCATGAATAGTTCCCAGAAACTTCAGACCCAGCTGGCACAAATTACCGCTCTCACGCAGGAAAGCGCCCAATTTATTACCCGCCTGCGCCAACTCCAGGATGACTACGCGCTGATGCGCACCCTCAGCGACGATCGCAATGACTCCAATAACGTCAACTTAGAGCGTTATCGTCAAGGGTACACCACCATCAATCGCCTCCTAGAGAACATCTTGCGGATGTCCGAGTTGGGGCAAGAAATCGAAACCGTCACCCAGCAAACCTCCACTCGCCTCGACAAGCTCGATCGCAGTATTCTCCGGCTCAAGGACGGTATTGAAACCAGCCGTCTGGTCCCCTTCCGCAACCTGAGCCTCCGCGCCCGCGCCATCGTCCGCGACCTCAGCAATCGTTACGGCAAACCCGTGGAGCTATCGGTCCAGGGGGAACAGGTGGAACTGGATGCAAGCATTCTCCAGCAGCTCGAACCTGCCCTACTCCACCTCCTCAGAAATGCCTACGATCACGGTCTAGAAACCGTTGAAACGCGCCTCGCCCACGGCAAGCCCGCCCAGGGAACTATTCAGCTCTCGCTTCACCGTCGCGGAAACCTTTACCGTCTCGTCCTCCAGGATGACGGAGGCGGGATCGACGCCCAGGCGATCGCCCGCAAGGCCCAAGAAAAGGGATTTGCCCTCAACCAAACCCGCACTTCAGCGGAGCTATTAGCCGTCCTCTGCCAACCCGGCTTCAGCTCCCGCAGCGCCGTGACAGAGGTCTCCGGTCGCGGGGTCGGGATGGATGTGGTTGCGAGCCAAATTGCAGCCATGAACGGGAAGTTCAGCCTCGAAACCCGTCCCGGCCAAGGCACTGCCTTCATTATTGAAGTGCCTGCCCCGCAGCTTTTGGTCCCCTGCGTGTTGCTAGAAGTGGGCGATCGCACCGTTGCTCTCCCCACGGACGACATTTTAGAAACCGTTCTGCTCGGTCCCGGCGATCTCTCGCCCTTAGAAGCAGAGCATCCGTTGTTGACCTGGTCCGTCGAGACCGACCGAGGAACTGCCCCTGGGTTTGACCTGGCTAACTACTGGCTCCAACCGGGACAAGCTCCCTCGCAATCTTCTGCCAAGGCTTGGTCCGATACGGCGATCGCAATCAGAACGCGATCGGCTGCGGGGAAGGGTTCTGGCACAGATCTGTGGTTCATTGCCGATGACCTGCTGACCCAAGAAGAACTGCTGATCAACCCGCTCCCTACCCCCCTCGTCGCCCCCGTCGGACTCCTGGGCGTCAGCCTTCAGCCAGACGGTCGCTTAATCTCAATCTTGGATCCGATCGCGCTGGCGACGGCGCTTCAGTCTGCTCCTGCGGCGAAGAGTGTCAAAGCATCTCAAGCACCCAGCCCCGTCCCCGTCCAATCCTCTTCTATCAAGATTTTGGTGGTTGACGATGCCGCGTTGATGCGTCGAAGAATGGAGGGCAGTCTCAGCACCAACGGCTTTACTGTTTCCACCTGCTCCGATGGTTTAGAAGCCTGGAACTGGCTCCAAACCAACGAGCGTCCAGACTTGATGATTACGGATGTCGAGATGCCCAACATGGATGGGTTTACCCTCATCGATCGCTGCCGTCAGGCTGGCTTGGAGCTTCCCATTTTGGTTGTCTCTTCTCGACTTTCTGAAGAATGGGGTAAAGAGGCCCGCCGACTGGGTGCCAGCGATTATCTCAACAAGGGATTTTCAACCCCAGAATTGATTGCTAAGGTCAATCAACTCCTGATCGTCTCAGTTTCTGCTTCAACTTGAACGATACCTCGTTTGGTATCCGAGCAATCTGGGTACGCTGGGTAGTACAAACATTCAGCTTACTGGGAGACACAGCCGTGCAGATCGTCACTAAACTTGCTGGAATAGCGTTAATGCTCTTGTCCTTTTATTTTCTGGGACAAAACATTATCTTCACGTCCAGCATAGGCCGCTACTGGTGGATTGATATATCAGCGGCTGGGGCTGTCATTACACTATTTCTAGGCGTTCTCTCTCTCGTTTTCGGAGGGCGCGATCTTAAAGCTCTGGGGTGGGCGCTCCTCTTTATTGCGGTTCTTTTGGTTTTTGTAAGCGCTGGCGTCATTCTAAAGCCCACAAGTTTATGGGTTTTCTTCTTATCCGTGATGTCAATGGTTTGCGGGTGGAGCCTTTTTCGGTTTGGCCGATTGGGTTTGTAGTAGCTAACCGCACCTCGAATTATACAAATCTACTTGTCGTAGCTACACATTAAGATCCCCCTAAATCCCCCTTTTTAAGGGGGACTATGAGTCAATTCCCCCCTTTTTAAGGGGGGCTAGGGGGGATCAGATGTGTAGCGTGATTTTGCAAAATTGGTATTAGAGTACTAGATTGCAACTCGACCCCTCACGTTCTTTTTGAAAAAGCGAGGGGTCGAATTGCAATTCATCCGGTTGGTGTGCTAAATTGCTGTCTCTAATCCAATTTCTGTTCGGATGTCTTTCAGTATTTTATACTCCCACCTTTCAAAAGAAGATTGATTGAGATTTTTGACTTGTACCCGCTTGCCCATCTGAAACCCTCTCTCAAAGGTTTCAATATCTGAAGCCTTTAAACGATATTTTTCAGGGTATAGAACTCGTGCCGCAAGTTTGAAGATGAACAAATGAACTCGATTGGTTCGAATATCGTTCCCCATCGTAAATCCAACGACATAGGCCTCGTTTTCTGAAGTAAAACCTTGCTTCAGTAACAGGTGAAGACAGTCATGGCCGTAAAGATCGATACATCCCGGCAACGCTAGCGGACTCTCTGGGTTCTCTAGCAACCATACGATAAAGGGAATTTTGGATGGAGGGTCTCCCTCAAGCGTTTGATAGGCTCCTTGTAAAGTGAGCGTATCTAAGCCGTCGGGATAGGTGTGCCACAGCATAACTTCAACCTACTTTAAAACCCACCGATAAATGCCCAAGCAGTCCACAAATACGAACAGCGAACCTGCATAGATTGTCATCGAGGTGTTTCGCGTTAGGACAGAAGAGAGCAGCATCTGGCTGGAACTCAGCGCTAAAAAGAAGAACCCATAGCTGCTGATGTCAGTATTGGAGGCCAACATAATGCCGCCCGCTACCGCACAAGCACTGCTCGATGCTTGAAGTATTTTTGACGATGCATTATGGGCTGGCTCTAGACTTAGCATTTTGATCCCCGATTTTCCTGTTGGATGGAATATAACAAAAATTTGATATAGAAAAACCTCTTGATTTCAGCCGTAATTTCTATTGCTGTAAATCTTGAAAGCCCTTTCTTCTCTACCTAATTTAGGTTTTAGCAACTGCTGATTCAACCGTAAAACTACGGAATTTAAGCCAATAAATTCTCGTTAAATGAAAGCTTTAAGCCAGTATATCTATGTATACGTTGGAGAAATATTCAGATAAAAATAACCTCTTGAGATTGCGATCGAGCGCATTTTGAGGTCTCAAGAGGTTATTTTTATTTTGAAATTAAGAACGATCGCAATGAGAACGAGGCCGCACTAGCGATTCAATAACGGCAGCAGCTTTCTTTCAAATCGTCGCTCTATTTTTGCTTGGAGGGCTGGGTTCATTCGAGCGGCTCGGTTGACAGCGCTGAGAATTGCCATTAACGAAGCCGTGACGATATTGGCATGAATGCCGACCCCGTGCAGGGTACCCGATAATAAATCTGCCCCCATTTCCACAATTGCGATCGCCGCTGCATCGCTCCCCTGGCCTAGCGATCGCTCTTCATAGCGATGCACTTGCAACCCCAACCCGAGAGCATCTAGAAATGCATCGATCGGCCCATTTCCGCAGCCGCGAAGGGGAAGGGGTTGCCCAAAAAATTCCAGAGATGCTGCGATCGTCTGTCCGTCGCCTTCTGTTTCTTCGAGGTGGTGAGCGCAGTAGGTAAGGGGGGAAATTGCCCGCACGTACTCCCGCTCGAACAAACGCCACAAATCTCCAGACGAAAGTTCCGTTCCGTCTGCATCCAGGACGCGCTGAACCGTTTGACTCAGCTCGATCTGCAACCGTCGAGGCAGCACCAACCCGTAGTCGCGCTCCAGCAAAAACGCCATTCCACCCTTACCGGACTGACTGTTCACCCGAATCACCGACTCGTAGGTGCGGCCCACATCGGCAGGATCGAGAGGTAAATAAGGAACCTCCCAGATGGCATCCGGCTGCTGAACGGCAAACCCCTTCTTAATGGCATCCTGATGAGAACCCGAAAAGGCCGTAAACACCAAATCTCCCACGTAGGGATGGCGAGGGTGAATGGGCAACTGGGTGCAATCCTCCACCGTTCGCGCGACTGCGTCGATCTGGGAGAAATCCAAACCGGGGTGAATGCCTTGGGTGTAGAGATTCAGCGCCAGCGTCACCAAATCTACATTGCCCGTGCGCTCGCCATTGCCAAACAGACAGCCCTCCACCCGTTCGGCACCCGCCATTTGCGCCAGTTCCGCCGCCGCAATGCCGCAACCGCGATCGTTGTGGGGATGCACGCTCAAAATAACGCTGTCTCGTCGGGCTAAATGGCGATGCATCCATTCCACTCGATCGGCAAAGCCATTGGGCGTTGAAACCTCTACCGTGGCCGGAAGATTGATAATGGCCTTCCGCTCCGGCGTGGGTTGCCAAACGTCCAACACCGCGTCGCAAATGTCTTTAGCAAAGTCCAGTTCCGTAGCCGTAAACGTTTCCGGCGAATACTGAAAAATCCATTCCGTCTGGGGCTGTTCCGCTGCGAGTTGATTGAATAACGTTGCCGCAGAAGTGGCCAAGTCAATCGTTCCCAGACGATCTAGCCCCAATACCGCGTGGCGAAACACCGGAGAAGTGGCGTTATACAAATGCACGATCGCCCGTCGAGCGCCTTGCAGCGATTCAAACGTGCGGCGAATTAAAGATTCCCGCGCGGGGACTAAAACCTGAAGGGTCGCGTCATCTGGAACGAGTTGCTCTGCAATCAGATGGCGGACAAAGTCAAAATCGGTTTGCGAGGCAGACGGAAAGGCAACTTCAATTTCTTTGAACCCCAGCTTCACCAACATCTGGAACATTTTGAGCTTGCGGGGGACGGACATTGGCTCGATCAGGGCTTGGTTGCCATCTCTGAGGTCGGTGCTGAGCCAGATGGGGGGATGGGTGAGGGTTTGGGAGGGCCAGGTGCGATCGACTAACTCAACAGACTGAAAGGGTTTGTATTTTGTAGCGGGATATTTCAACATGATTTTCGGTAGCGCGATTTAGGTTTGCAGTAAATAGCTATGGCAAAAGCAGGGCTGTCTGGGTGCCGTAGAGATCGAGCCAGACAACCCACGAATAGTCGCAGTCCAAGCAGTAGATGCAGGCACATAATTTTCTCCTAATCTGTTCGAGCAGAATTTACAAAAATGGATTTCGCCATTCCCAATCGCAAGCGTTAGTGCAGCCAACGCCCAGGCTAAAGTTCTACAAAGACGCGCCGGAATGTCTTAATGGACAAACCTCGAGCAAACGCTTGAGACAATAGCAGGTAAAAAATTTTGTCGATCTAGAACAAGGTTATTTGCGCGCTAGGCGCAGCAGCAGTCCCAGCCCAAGCAATTGGCTGAAGACAATGTAGAGCGATCGCTGCTGTGCGTTCATAAAAACCCGTTTGATTCGGCTAGCTACAGTTTATCATCCCCTCTTTCGCCAGCAATGATGGCTTCATAGATAAATGTTTCTGGGGTCATACGTTCTCTCAATCTGCACCGCTAACCGCACAGTTAGAGGAGTAAAGATCGACAAGCTTTTAATACACTTCGTCATGAGTGCCAATATCAATCAGCAAAATTTCTTCTTCACCAGAATCAGGATTTTTTACAAAATCGAACACAATGCGGCAATCATACTCAACGCTGCAAGACCAAGCGCCTGCAAGACGACCTTTGAGCTTATGGGTCCGCAGAGACATATCAAAGGGATCGGTAGACAGCAGCCTCAGCTTACCTAGAATCTTAGGCTGGAGATCGGGTCTGCGCCGAATCGTCGCTTTGTAAGCACGCTTGAATGAAGGAGCAAACGCTAAGGATTTCAATGATTTAGCTCATTTACGATGTCGTCAATGCTGCCACGGACTACTTGTCCAGCCTCATACTCAGCTTTGGCCTGAATAATATTTGCGGCTATTTCTGCCCGTCTATTTTCAACTAAGCGCTTTTGAAGAAGGTCGATCAGCACCTGTTGATCTTCAGCCGGAAGCGCTTCGACAGTCTCCATCGCATTGTTAAAGATCGATGTTTGAGTCATTGGGTTACTGCCTACTAAGAGAGTTTTAAGACTGAACAAGTACAAAAATAGCATCCAGATTTTGCTGCTGGTTGCAATTCATGATTAGTCTGCGCACCACATGGAAACCTTTCTTGTAGCCCCGTTGGTGCAGCCTGTTCGCAAGACTTATTCAATCGCTGGGTTCATCTAATAATTGTAACTTCTCAACAATCGCTCCTAACAACCTAAGGCTTGGGCAATCGCACGCCCGTCACTTTCCACCCCAACCCTTGCCGCGACAGAATGAGTTCGACCGGTGGTACATCTTCCCCCTTTGGCTTCACGCTCACGACAAATCGATCGAACGACTCGTAGCCGGAACGCACATCCACTTCCGCCGCCTTCTCCGACAGAGTCTGAGCGCCGCCACCGCCTTCTCCAAGCTGAAGCCGCTGCCCTTCCAAGAGGGCCATGACGCCCTGAGGCGTCACCATCGTATCGATCGCGGGATTCAAGATCGCGCTGCCCAAGGCAGCACCTAGCAAATTCAAAAGCGGATTGTCTTGCTTTGCCGTCTCTTTTAGGATCTCCGACTGCAAGTTATCCTTAATGCTTTCGCGCAGCGCTGGAAAATCGACCGAGCTTGAAATGCTCTGGGCATCGCGGCGCTCGACGGCCTGGTACATCTGGTACAGCGTGAGGTACGGGCTGGCATAAAGTAGCCCACCGCCGACAAAAGCGGCGATCGCCCCGCCCGCCAAAAACAATCCCTGGCGTTTTGCCATCGTGTTGCTCTCAAAATTTCAATATTGCCCGCTCGCTTTGATTATCCTAGGAAGCGAGTCCCAACGTCTCTCCTCCACCCCGACATCGCAATGAACGGCAATGTTCCCCCTCCCGGTTCTCAATCCTTCAGCGGCGGCTGCCACTGCGGAGCCATTCGGTTTCGAATTTGGGTCAAAGACTTTACAGTCGTTGACTGCAACTGCTCCATCTGCCAAAAAAAAGGATTTTTACACCTGATTTTGCCCCCCGAGCAGTTCGAACTCTTGCAAGGCGAAGACGCCTTGCAGACCTATACCTTTAATACGGGCACCGCCAAACATCATTTTTGCAAAACCTGTGGCATTGCACCCTTTTATAGACCGCGATCGCACCCCAACCACTACGACGTCAACCTGCGTTGTATCGACAGCGAATCCTTTGAATCCTTGCTGCAGCGCTTTGAGTTACAGCCCTTTGATGGCCGCCAGTGGGAGCAAAACATCGATCGCATTGCCTAGAAAAGATAACGCGATCGAGTCCTTTGGCGCTCGCATGCCGCAGCCCCTCCCCGCCCAGACTCATAAAAATTTTCTGGACAATTGTGTCGAGATTGCCTTAGAATCGGATCTTGCGGCTTTAAAGGGAACCTATGCACGCCCAGGAGATTATCCGCTCTATTGAAGCGGAATATCAAAAGAAAGAATTGCCCGAAATCCATGTGGGCGACACCGTTAAAGTCGGTGTCCTCATTCAAGAAGGCAACAAAGAACGAGTTCAGCCCTACGAAGGGACTGTCATTGCCAAGCGCAATGGCGGCATCAGCGAGACCATTACCGTCCGTCGGGTTTTCCAAGGCATTGGGGTAGAGCGAGTCTTCTTGCTGCACTCCCCACGCGTTGAAAGCATTACGGTCCTGCGCCGCGGTAAAGTGCGACGCGCGAAACTGTACTACCTACGCGATCGGGTTGGGAAAGCAACGCGGGTCAAACAACGCTTTGACAGACCGCTCTAGTTTATTGGGGCCAGTTCTTTTCAGAGCCACCGCCACCTTTGGTTCGGCTCGGGAGAGTCATCAAGCGCGATAGAATAGATGGGCAAGATGCAAACCTCTCACAGCTTAGCGGTTCTCGCTCTTCTGCTGAGATGAAAACATGCGCTCTTAGTTCAGTTGGTAGAACGCAGGTCTCCAAAACCTGATGTCGGGGGTTCAAGTCCTCCAGGGCGCGCTTTTCATCTTTAGCGCGGAAAGCGGCAGAGCATTAAGCGGCTTCTGCATCCAGCCGCTGAAATATCGCAACTCATTGGCAATTGGGTGTTAGAAACGGTGACTAAAAAAGACATTGAAGAAAAGCAAGCAAAACCAGGCCTAAACCCTAGTGAGTTTGTGAAGGAAACGAAAGAAGAATTCGCCAAAGTCGTCTGGCCCGATCGACAGCAGTTGATCAGCGAGTCGGCGGCGGTCATCTTAATGGTTGCCTTGTCTGCTCTTTCTATTTCTTTGATCGACAACTTGTTTAGGTGGCTGTCTACGCAGGTTTTTTCTTAGTTTATGTCTATGTCAGACGAACATTCCGAGCTTACCCCCCCTTCGCAGGAACCCTCAAGCAATAACGCACCTGAGGTCAAACACTGGTATACCATCCAGGTCGCTTCTGGCTGCGAAAAAAAGGTCAAGCAAAACTTAGAGCAGCGCCTTCAAACCCTAGACGTGGCGGATCGGATCCTTCAGATCGAGATTCCTCAAACGCCGACGGTCAAGCTGCGGAAAGACGGGTCTCGTCTGACGGGCGAAGAAAAAGTTTTCCCCGGTTATGTTTTGGTGCGCATGATCTTGGATGACGAAACGTGGCAAGTCGTTAAAAACACGCCAAATGTCATTAATTTCGTGGGTGCCGAGCAAAAGCGTCGTTACGGGCGGGGTAGAGGGCACGTTAAGCCCATGCCTTTAAATCCCTCCGAAGTCGAGCGGATCTTCCGCGCTTCCAAAGAGCAGGAGCCGGTTATCAAAATCGACATGGCGGCAGGGGACAAAATCAAGGTTCTCAGCGGGCCTTTCAAAGACTTCGATGGCGAAGTCATTGAGGTTAGCCCCGAGCGCAGTAAGCTGAAAGCGTTACTGTCCATTTTTGGCCGGGATACCCCGGTCGAGTTAGAGTTCAATCAGGTTCATAAAGAGAATTAAGCAATGGCAAAGAAGGTTGTTGCAGTCATTAAGCTCGCCATTACGGCGGGTAAGGCTAACCCTGCGCCCCCGATAGGCCCTGCCTTGGGTCAGCACGGGGTCAATATCATGATGTTCTGCAAAGAATATAACGCCCGCACGGCAGACCAAGTCGGACTGGTGATTCCAGTCGAAATTTCGGTCTTTGAAGACCGAAGCTTCACGTTTATCCTCAAGACCCCTCCCGCTTCTGTCCTCATTCAGAAAGCGGCTGGAATCGAGAAAGGATCGGGAGAGCCCAACAAGAAAAAAGTCGGCAAGATCACGACAGCTCAACTGCGCGAGATTGCCCAAACCAAGCTCCCCGACCTCAATGCAAATGACATCGATGCGGCCATGAAAATTGTAGCGGGCACCGCTAGAAACATGGGCGTGACGGTTGATGGCTGAGCGGTTCTCTTGAGAGCCAGCGCTAGCTCATTCTGTTTTGCTGTTTGACGTACACCTATTTGGGGGAGAGGCATTTGCTTCGTCAAGACCCCAGGAGATAAATAAATGAAAAAAGTTTCCCGTCGCTTGCGCGAGCTGCAGCAGCTCGTTGAAGAACGCCCCTATACGCCGTTAGAAGCCTTAGAGCTGCTCAAAAAGACAGCTACGGCCAAGTTTCCCGAGTCGGCTGAAGCGCACGTGCGCTTGGGCATCGATCCCAAGTATACCGATCAGCAGTTGCGAACCACGGTTGCCTTGCCCAAGGGAACCGGACAAGAGCTTCGCGTGGCCGTAATTGCCCGTGGAGAGAAGGTTGCAGAAGCCACCAGCGCGGGAGCCGATGTGGTGGGTTCTGAAGAGTTGATTGACGAAATTCAGAAAGGTCGATTTGACTTTGACCTGCTGATCGCTACCCCCGATATGATGCCTCAAGTGGCCAAAGTCGGTCGGATCCTCGGTCCGCGCGGTTTGATGCCGTCGCCTAAAGCCGGGACGGTGACGTTCGACTTGACCCAGGCGATCGCCGAATTCAAAGCGGGCAAACTGGAGTTCCGGGCCGACAAAACAGGCATCGTCCATGTTATGTTTGGAAAGGCTTCGTTTCCAGCCGAAGACTTGCTCGTCAACCTCAAAGCACTGCAAGACACGATTGAGCGCAATCGTCCCTCTGGTGCCAAAGGTCGCTACTGGCGAACCCTGTATGTTTCTTCAACGATGGGTCCCTCCATCGAGGTCGATATCAGCAGTCTTCGAGATCTGAAACTATCCGAAGTTGCCTAGTGCCGCTCGGTTAGGTTAAAAATTTCCTTTTGTTCTGCGGTTTGAATTGATTTAACTTCATCTCGACCCCACCAAAGACAGCAGGTGCATTTGCTTAATTTCCTGCCGAGGTTCCGGTCTCGCAATTTAGAGCTTTTTTGGTCAGCATTGGCCCTCTAGTCTGCGTTCTGGTTTTGACCCTCGGCAAGTATGCTGAGGGTCTTTTGGTGTTTGACAAGGAAAAACTTAGGTTCAACTACACCCAAGTCAGGAGGTGAACAGTATGGGTAGATCGCCAGAAAGTAAGCGACAAATCGTCGCCGACCTCAAGGCCACTCTAGAAGAGACGCAAATGACCTTTGCGATCGACTATCAAGGGCTCAGCGTTGCTGAAATTACGGATTTGCGGAATCGCCTGCGACCCGTCGGCGCGACCTGCACGGTGGCAAAAAACACCTTCATGCGTCTGGCCGTTGACGGTAACGAAACGTGGCAGCCTTTGGCTGAATATGCTGTAGGAGCGTCTGCATTCATATTCGTGAAAGAAGATCTGAGCGGTGCCATCAAGGCCTATCAGGACTTCCAGAAGGCTTCTAAAAAAACCGAGCTTCGGGGCGGTGCTTTAGAAGGACGCGGGCTATCTCAGGCTGACGTCAAGGCGATTGGAGACTTGCCGTCCAAGGAAGTGCTGATGGCGCAAATTGCGGGCGCGCTCAATGCCGTCACTGCCAAGGTCGCCATTGGTATTAAAGAAGTGCCGTCTTCGATCGCTCGGGGTATCAAAGCCTATTCCGAAAAAGATGCGGCTTAACCACTCCGTAGGGGCGCAAGGCCTTGCGCCCGCTTCTACGATGGGCTGAATCGATCGACCGTTTTTTATTCACATTACATTTGCGCCCAGGAGAGAAATAAATGTCTGCTGCAACCGACCAAATCTTAGACCAGTTAAAAACACTTTCCCTGCTAGAAGCTGCCGAGCTTGTCAAGCAAATTGAAGAAGCCTTCGGCGTGAGTGCTGCTGCACCCGTGGGCGGCATGATGATGGCGGCTCCTGCTGCTGCTGACGCTGAACCCGAAGAAGAAAAGACCGAATTTGATGTCGTTCTTGAAGAAGTGCCGGCGGACAAGAAAATTGCCGTCCTGAAGGTCGTCCGCACCCTCACGGGTCTGGGTCTGAAGGAAGCCAAGGACTTGGTCGAATCGACGCCTAAGGCCGTCAAGGAAGCCATCTCTAAGGATGACGCCGAAGCCGCTAAGAAAGAGCTGGAAGAAGCGGGCGGTAAAGTCGCAATCAAGTAGGCAATTGCTGCTTGAGATGCCTTGGCAATGCTAGTGACTCTAGAGCATTGTGAGTCGGGAGTGCAAGCTTTGCTCGCACTCCCGATTTTTTCAATCTCTTAACTCATTCCCCCTTGTCAAGGGTGCCTTACAGGCAGACACTGGACTGTAGAGGAGATTGGCAGCCTAGAGGTTTTTTATGAAAAATGTAATGACGATTATTCTGGGCGGTGGAGCAGGCACACGGCTCTATCCCCTCACGAAGCAGCGTGCGAAACCTGCTGTGCCCCTGGCGGGCAAATACCGGCTGATCGATATCCCCGTTAGCAATTGTATTAATTCAGGCATTAGTAAAATCTACGTCCTCACGCAGTTCAACTCTGCGTCGCTCAACCGCCATCTTTCTCGCGCCTACGTCTTCTCTGGGTTTTCTGATGGGTTTGTCGAGGTGCTGGCCGCCCAGCAAACCCCCGAAAATCCCAATTGGTTTCAGGGTACTGCCGATGCCGTGCGCCAATACCTCTGGATGCTGTCTGCCTGGACTGAGATTGACGAATTTTTAATCTTGTCCGGCGATCACCTCTATCGGATGGATTACAGCGACTTTATCAATCGTCACCGCGAAACCAACGCGGACATTACGCTCTCGGTCATTCCCATCGACGAGCGTCGGGCTTCTAGTTTCGGACTCATGAAAATCGACCGAGAAGGCCGCGTGGTCGACTTTAGCGAAAAACCAGAGGGCGACGAGCTGAAGCAAATGCAGGTCGATACGACCGTCCTAGGCCTATCTTCTGAAGAAGCGCAGCAGAAGCCCTACATCGCTTCCATGGGCATCTATGTGTTCAAAAAACAGGTGCTGTTTGACTTGCTCAGCAGCATGCCCAATGCAACGGACTTCGGCAAGGAAATTATTCCGGCAGCGGCTCAAAAGCAGCACAATGTCCAAGCTTTTCTGTTCAACGACTATTGGGAAGATATCGGAACGATCGAGTCGTTCTACGAGGCAAATTTAGCCCTCACCAAGCAACCTCAGCCACCCTTTAGTTTCTACGACGAGCAAGCGCCCATTTACACCCGTTCTCGGTATTTGCCACCCACAAAACTCTTGGACTGCCAAATCACCGAGTCTATGATCGGGGAAGGCTGCATTCTCAAAAAATGCCAGATTCATCACTCCGTGCTGGGCGTGCGATCGCGCGTCGAATCCGGGGCCGTCATCGACAACTCTCTGTTGATGGGTGCGGACTTCTACCAACCCCTTGCAGAGCGCGAGTCAGGAGAGGGAAGTGCGATCGTGCCGATGGGAATTGGGCGAGATACCCGCATCAGCCGGGCCATCATCGACAAAAACGCGCACATTGGCAGCAACGTACAGATTATCAATAAAGACCGCGTCGAAGAAGCCGAACGCGAAAGCGAAGGGTTTTTTATTCGCAGCGGTATTGTCGTGGTGCTCAAAGGTGCTGTCATCCCTGATGGCACGATTATCTAAGGCTATTCCAAAATAGAAACTACCAACCATTCTGTAGGGGCGCGAGGCCTTGCGTCCCTACGATACGGTAACTTGGCTTCCTTAGAAAAAATTCTAATCTCATCCCTTACTCAGGCGCTGAGCGGCGTGAGGAGCCGTCCTAGCGCTGCCCGAACGGCATCGAGATCGAAGCTAAACGGCGGTTTCATCGGACGATAATCTGTCGGATGTGATGCCCCGTGACGGAGCACCGCGTTGACAATGACGCAGGGTTCTTCGCTCAGATTGATGGCACCGTGGGGAATGCCGGGCGGAATCGTCACGACGGCTGGCACCGATTCGCTCAGGGCAATGTACTGGTACTGACGGTTTTGCAGCCCTACCAGCACAAAGCTGCCCCGCACGACCAAAATTTGATCGGTTTGGAAATGATGGACGAACAGCTCGTCGATCGTCCCAGCGGGAATGTTGACCAGCATCGTTTCATGGCTGGCCTGGGGCGTATAGAACTCGGCCATCCCTCCCCGGATAGACTCCAGCGGACGAACCTGAATACCGTTTTTTAGACTCATGGCGGACCGTCCCACAGTGGATAAAAGTTATCCCGTTCGATTCCATTCCACTGTAACGCACCCTTTCTTAAATAAATGTTGCATTTGTGACGTTGCGTGCATCTTAATGCTGTGTATTGCTGCGTGGGAGAAAATGGGTCTAAAAAAGCTAAATTTAGGAATTATTTCGACTCATTAGAGAGTCGGGTAAACCAACTTCGATACACGGGTTTCCCCTCTAAGAGGGTGGCAATTTCGCGCTCTGTTGCCACGGGCAATGGGTTGTGAGGCATCCAAGGCGTAGAATCTGGGCTGGGTTGAAACGCTGGGTGAGCGTTGATGGCAGCCCGCATTTGTTCTGCAACATCTAGAACGTCGGACTGAATGAAGAGAAATCCTTCTGGCTGGATGCGATCGGCCAATGTTTGGATGAGTTCCGGTTGGGCGACGCGGCGCTTTTGGTGGCGCTTTTTAAACCAGGGGTCGGGGAACTGAATCGTCGCTCCTCCCAGCATTTGCGAACCGAGCAGGGTTGAGAGGGAAACGTTGATATTACAGAACAAATAGTGGAGATTTTTTAGCCCGAGTTCGTCTCGCACTTCATTGGCGCGGACGACGAGGGGTTCCCGGATTTCGACGCCCAAAAAATTCCAGTCCGGTTTGGCCTGGGCCATTTCTAGCAAAAACTGACCTCGGGCGCAGCCGATGTCCAAATGAAGCGGGTTCGTGGTTGTTTGATAGAGGGTCGCCCAATCGGGAGGGGCAATGGGTGTTTGATATTTTTGGCTGAGGGGGTTGACGTGTTGGCGCACTCGCACTGCACTCATGGCAGACTACTCAAAATTTTTTCGACGTAAGAGAGCGAATTAAAAAACTCGCTCTTGAAGAACGAGCCAGATTAAAAACGGGCCAGGAGGGATTCGAACCCCCGACACCGCGGTCCGAAGCCGCGTGCTCTAGTCCACTGAGCTACAAGCCCATCAGTCCTCATCATCGTAGCAAAGAATTGCGGCGGTGGAGGTTGTTTTTGGCTTGGGGCGGCGTTGTTTGAAAACGGATCGATCTGTTTGGCTGTTTGGGGTTTGCCACTAACTCAGCAAAACGGTGTAATTTGTGTAGGGAGAGGCCATTTCGCAATAGCGCAAAAACTTCAGTGGATCTCAAACAGGTCATTATTGTCTATAAAGCTGGCGACCTCCAAAGCCAGCGGTGTGCAGAAGCTTGCTCTCGTCAGCTTGAGGCCAAAAATTGTCAGATTCTGTTAGGCCCGAGCGGCCCCAAGGACAACCCATTCCCTGTCTTTCTGGCCTCTGCAAACCAACCCATTAATTTAGCGGTGGTGTTGGGGGGAGACGGGACGGCGCTGGCAGCCGCTCGACATTTGGCTCCCGTGGGGATTCCAATTCTTGCGGTTAATGTCGGGGGCCATCTTGGTTTTCTGACGGAACCGTACGAGTTGTTTCAAGAGACAGAAAAAGTATGGCAGCGGCTGATTGAGGATCGATATGCGGTGCAGCAGCGCATGATGCTCCAAGCCGCACTGGTGGATGCGGTGAGCCTCAAAAGCGGCGAGTTGGAGCGCGCTCGACCCGACGAACTCGTGTTTTTGGCCCTGAATGAGATGTGCATCAAGCCCGCATCAGCGGATCGAATGATGACTTCGATTTTAGAGCTGGCGATCGATGGGGAGGTGGTAGACCAATATCAGGGAGACGGATTGCTCGTGGCGACGCCCACGGGTTCGACCTGCTACACGCTGGCAGCCAACGGACCGATCGTGCATCCCGGTATGGAGGCCATTGTGGTAACGCCGATTTGCCCGTTGAGTTTGTCGAGCCGCCCGGTGGTGTTACCTTCGGGTTCGGTGGTGAGTATTTGGCCCCTTGAGGATCGAGAACTCAGCACGAAGCTGTGGATGGATGGGGTGTTAGCCACTTCAATTTGGCCGGGGCAGCGGGTCGATGTGCGGATAGCGGACTGTCAGGCTCGCTTTATTTTGTTGCGGGATAATTATTCGTATTACCAAACGCTGCGAGAGAAGCTGCTTTGGGCGGGCGCTCGCATCCATTACAGCAGCAATCATCAAAACTGATAGTTTGAGAAGGTGCCCCGAGATCGCAGCAACCGTACAGCCCGGAATCTTGCCGGATACTAGGAGACCTGCATGACCAGGACCCATTCCCCCGCTTCAACCCGAGGGCGATCGCAGCTTAAAACGGCCAGTCCGTTAGTATTCGCTAAATTAATGAGATTTCCAGAGCTGTGGCTGCCTCCAGCCAAGTCAAACTCGTAGGTGCCGTCTGACCTCAGAACCAGTTGACCCCAGAGGTAAGTCTCGCGCTTGCCGTCAGCTTTGAGATCGAGACGCGAAATGGCTCGGATGAAGGTAGGCCCCCAGCTACGGGACTGACCGGAGAGTTTTTTGAGCGCGGGTCGGACAAAGCGCCAGAAACTCACGAGTGCGGAGACGGGATTGCCTGGCAGTCCGAAGTAAAGAATGGAGCGCGGGTTGTTGGGGTCGGGGTTGGGAAAAGTCGCGACCGTCAGCGGCTTACCCGGCTTAACCGCAACGGACTGAATGTGGAGGGTACCGCCCAACTCCACTAAAATCTCCTCAACGTAGTCGTAATCGCCGACGGAAACGCCGCCTGTCGAAATTACAACGTCCGATGTGGCGATCGCCCCTAAAATGGCCGCTTTCAACGCGTCTCGCTCATCTGGAATAATGCCAAGACGCTGGGCGATCGCCCCGGATTGCCGGACAAGGGCGGCGATCGCGGGTTGGTTCGAGTCAACGATTTGACCGGACTGAAGCGTTTGTTCTGGCGTGACGAGCTCGTTGCCCGTAGACAGCAGGCTCACCGCAGGCCGACGATAAACCGCTACGGGGGTACATTGAGCGGTGGCTAAAATCGCAATTTCGGGTGCGTTGAGGCGGGTGCCGCAATACAGTAATGGAGCGCCCGCCCTGTAGTAGTCTCCCTTTGCGCGCACCCAAGCCTGGGGTTCCGGGCGCTCTAGGATAAAGACGCGATCGCCTTCGCGTTGGGTGCGCTCTTGGATGACAACGGCATCTGCGCCGGGGGGCATCATCGCCCCCGTGAAAATCCGGGCGGCTTGCCCTGGGGCAATACCCTGTGGGGGATGGTAGCCTGCTGGAATTTCCATCGCGATCTCTAGGGCCACGGGAGATTCCGCGCTGCAGGTCGTCAGATCGGTGGTGCGGACGGCGTAGCCGTCCATTGCAGAATTATCCCAGTAGGGAAAATCGAGGGCGCTCTGCACCTCTGCTGCCAAAATGCGGCCCTCGGCTTCGTCAAGGGACATCCATTGGCGATCGCGTTCTGGATCGAGGGGATAAGTCAGGCTTAGAATCTTAGCTTCGGCGTCTTGGACGGAGAACATAGCGCGTACCGAACAATGGATGCGTTAACAGCAGTCCGTCGATCGTCGGAGTGGCAAGTCGAGCTGATGTCGTACGGGTTAGCTCCGAAGCGTTTCAGCAAGGACTGCTGTTCTTCAAAGAATATCGCCGATCGTTGCAAAAGCTTTCTATCGTCTCCCCGTCATGACCATTCGGACCCCGCCTGTCGGTGCAAGCGTAAACCCACGGCGTTGCAGTTTGACGGGTTTCTGCTCTACTAAGGCCAGTTGATACTTGAATAAAATGGTCGCGAGCACCAGTTTCATTTCCAGCTGAGCTAAGGCATATCCCAAACACCGCCGACTGCCACCCCCAAACGGGAAATATTCTGAGGCCGAATACTGGCGCTCCAGGAAACGTTCTGGCTTGAATTGCCGAGCATTAGGGTAGATGTCCTCTCGGTAATGGACCAGATAGTTCGTTGGCATGAAGGTGGTCTCAGCATCAAACCATTGGCCGGCAATCTGCACGGGCGATTTTGCGATGCGCGGGAAAATGACGGGAAGGACGGGATACATCCGCAGCGTTTCTTGGCAAACGGCAGTTAAGTAAGGAAGCTGAGCGATTTCCATGGGGGGCGAACTCTCCCCTAAGCTGTCTAGCTCTTTTAATAATTTTTCGCGGACCTCTGGCTGTTGGTGAATTTGATAGAGCGCCCAAGCGAGGGTTGTTGCGGTGGTTTCGTGTCCGGCAAATAAAATCGTGAGCAGTTCGTCTCTTAACTCGTCATCGGTCATCGCTTCCCCATTTTCATCTCGCGCTGCCATCATCAGACTCAGGACATCGGTTCGCGCTTCGTTGCCCTTAGCCCTTCTCTCTTCAAT
Organism: Altericista sp. CCNU0014; assembly: GCF_044923475.1. Lineage (NCBI taxonomy): Bacteria > Bacillati > Cyanobacteriota > Cyanophyceae > Synechococcales > Altericista > Altericista sp. CCNU0014. The sequence continues at coordinate 5,292,359 of NZ_CP137338.1, read as the reverse complement.
TTCTGCCTGGAGCAAGCGATGGACTTGGCGTTGGCGTTGTTTCATCCGTCCCCACGGGGACCAGGTTCCCCAGTCTTGTTGCAAAAATTTCAAAAATAACAAGCTCGATCGCAGGGGAGAATCGGTCATGTCGATCCAATCCGTGAGGAGGGGTTTGAGCTGTTCGTAGCGCTCTCCCGCACTCAAGCCAAAGACGATCTGCAAAATCATCTCCAGGCTGATTTTCTGCATGGCCGTCCGCGCTACAAATGGCTGACCGATTTGCCACTGGCTGGCGAACTGTGCGGTAATGAGGCAAATTTGCTTCGCGTAGGTCTGCAACCTTTCTCCGTGAAAGGGAGGCATCAATAATTTTCGCTCGCGTCGGTGGCGATCGCCGTCCATGAGCATCAAAGAGTTTTTTCCGACCAATGGCTCTCCGAGCTCGTTCCCGCGCCCCGCATCGAACTTAAAATCTTGACTGAAGATCTCTTGAATGGCCTGCGGGTTGCTGACGAGCACGTAAGGCCCGAGGCCACCCAAATGCATCGTAAAGATATCCCCGTATTTGCGGCTATATCTGTCTTGAAAGCCGAGGGGATCGATAATCCAGTTGATGAGCTGCCACCAAGGCGGGCTGGTAATGAGGTTGGGCAATTGACTCAAGATGACATTTCCCCACTGGGCTAGATGCATAGCCCGCTGATGTTTAGATGCGTCTTCACTTTTACCTAGTCAAGAATCTAACAAGGCGATCGCAGCTTGATTCTTTTGTGCTCGTTCAGCTTCAATAATAGACGAGTAAAGTTGCCGTTGGAAGCTACAACCTAATTTTAGCGTGTAGGAAAAATAACGTAATATCAGCGTTTAGTTTTATATTTGGTTAAATAGTGGCAGAATTTTCTAGCTTCTGAGCAATTGCAGTGCGAAGCTTGTCGTCGAAGTCCATGTCTCTGATATTTGCGATCGTTGGAAAGCGATGCGCGTTACGACGTTCTAAATAAACGCTGAGCGCCGCTTTATCTGAGGAATGTGTGGCGATGTAGTGCTTTAGTTGTTCATCGGTCATCGCAGCATAATCAGTCTGGCTCATTAGCTTAGATCTCCATTTGGAGCTACTTCAAACTCGATTTTATAATCATAGCCTGCCAGTAAATATAGATTACGCGTACTCTCTTCTACCCAAACCAGGAAAATGGGTTGGGACATCTCGAAGGTCAGTTGATGGCTGATACGATAAAGCGCTTCAAGTTGTTCGATGGTTGGCATTGAGTTATTGCAGAGGCTTGTAAAGTAGCAGAGGCGATTAAGACTATAACTTTGCTAGAGACTGAGAGGCGATCGCACTGTGTCCCCAAAAGTCTCAAGAGACTCTAGCGTATCTGTGAAGTTAAACATTTCATCCTCTCCAAAAATGGCTAATAAAGTTTCATTTTCATGAATCTGAAAGCGGTCAGTTAAACTTTGATCGATATATTGAGGTCGGCTATGATATGCCACGCTCCCCAAAAAACGCGGTAGGATTGCGATCGCCCTTCCACCCCAGCCTTCCATGTCAGCTCCCGTCCTCACCATTACCGCTGCCGCCGAATCCTCCGCTACGGCTTGGCACATTCAGCCCACCCATCCGATCGCACTTCAGGGTTCGGTTCAAATTCCTGGCGACAAATCCATCTCCCATCGCGCCCTCATGTTGGGCGCGTTAGCGACGGGCGAAACGACCATTCGAGGGCTGCTCCTGGGTGAAGACCCGCGCAGCACGGCGGCTTGCTTTCGGGCAATGGGCGCTCAAATTTCGGAACTCAATCCAGAACTGGTCACCGTTCGAGGGTTGGGCTTAGGGCTATTGCAAGAACCCGATCGCGTCTTAGATGCGGGCAACTCCGGCACCACCCTGCGGCTGATGATGGGAATTTTAGCCTCCCACCCCGATCGCTTTTTTACCGTCACTGGAGATGACTCTCTGCGATCGCGACCCATGGGCCGCGTAGTCGCCCCCCTGCGTCAAATGGGCGCTCAGATCTGGGGACGCAAAGGCGATACCCTCGCACCGCTGGCCATTAAGGGGCAGCAGCTAAAGCCCATTCACTACCAGTCCCCCATCGCCTCTGCCCAAGTCAAATCCGCTGTTTTACTCGCCGGACTCATGACCGAAGGCCAAACCACCGTCACCGAACCCGCCCTCTCCCGCGACCACTCCGAACGCATGTTTCGTGCCTTTGGTGCGGGGGTGATGGTCGATCCAGAGCGCCTTAGCGCCACTGTAGTCGGCCCCGCCCAACTTCGCGGGCAATCTGTAATCGTACCGGGAGATATCAGCTCGGCGGCCTTCTGGCTCGTGGCAGGTGCCATCGTGCCCGATTCCAATTTGCTGATCGAAAATGTAGGGATAAACCCAACCCGTACGGGCATCCTAGATGTCCTGCTAGAAATGGGAGCCGATATCACTTTAGAAAACCGCCGCGAAGCTGCCGGAGAACCCGTGGCCGATCTGCGGGTGCGCTCCAGCGCTCTAAAAGCCTGCACCATTGAAGGGGCCATTCTGCCCCGCCTGATCGATGAAATTCCGGTGTTGGCCGTGGCGGCAGCGATGGCTCAAGGCACCACCATCGTTCGAGATGCCGAGGAGTTGCGGGTGAAAGAGAGCGATCGCCTTGCCGCCATTGCCTCCCAACTCAATCGCATGGGCGCGCGGGTGACAGAACGACCCGATGGATTGGAGATTGCGGGCGGACACCCCCTCAACGGTGCGGAAGTCGATAGCTTTACCGATCATCGCATTGCGATGAGTCTGGCGATCGCCGCTCTGGTTGCTACGGGCACGACTACTATCCATCGCGCCGAAGCCGCAGCTATTTCCTATCCTGCTTTTGCCGATACGCTCAAAACCCTTTGCCTGTAGCAACCCTATGACGCTAGCGCCTTGGCGGCCCATTTTAGCGCGATCGCTTCACCGCAACCGCGCTCTGGCCCACGCGAAATACTTTCAGCTCGCTACGGTTCGCGCCAACGGGCGACCGGCCAATCGCACCGTGGTCTTTCGGGGTTTTTTGCCAGACAGAGATCGGATTGCGATCGTGACGGATCGGCGCAGCCAAAAAATTCCGCAGATCGAGCGCAATGTCTGGGCAGAAATCTGCTGGTATTTCCCAAAAACCCGCGAGCAGTTTCGCCTGGCTGGAACGATCGATATTATCGATGCCGCACACCCCAACGAGATCTGGCAGAAAGCTTTCCATCGGACTTGGCAAAACCTATCAGAAGCAGCCCGCGCTCAATTTTATGAGGTTGCCCCTGGTTTGCCCAGAGCGTCGGCCCAAAGGCCGCCAGAGCCTGACGCGGCGGCTGGCGACATTCCCGAACCCTTCCGGTTGCTCGTGTTTGAATCGCACGATGTGGACTACTTAAACTTGCAAACCCATCCCCACGAGCGCTGCCATTACTGGCTAGATCGATCCAGGCAGTGGCAAACGGAATGGCTTACCCCCTAAGCAATGCCTGGTTCGAGCCAACCGAACGCAACTCTTCAAAAATTCCCACCTCAGGAGGCGCGATCGCGCGGGTAACGCTAAGCCGATTCCTGAAGCTGAGGCTGGAACTGGAAGAGAGAGTACACCACATTTCGACGAATGGCCGTCATCATGTCCAGGAACGTCTCAAATCCTTCTTTCTTGTATTCCACCAGCGGGTCGAGCTGGCCGTAGCCCCGCAGCCCCACCGACTCGCGCAGCGCCTCCATTTGCTGAAGGTGTTCCCGCCAGAGCGTATCGATCTGCTGCAAAATGAAGAATCGCTCCGCATTCCGCATCAGGCCGGGGCGCAGTTGCTCGATTTGATCTTCTTTCTTTTCGTAGGCCGTCCGCACCTGCTCGTGCAGAAACATCTGCATTTCAGGCATTGAGAGTGCCGAAAAGTCTTCCGGTTGCAGATCGTCTAAGAGATACACAAACTCCTTAGACTTGGCGACCATGTCCTCTAGCTTCCATTCTTCTGGCGGCAGGTCGGGATTCACGTAAGCCTGCACGATGTCGTCCATCGTTTGCTCGGCATACTCGATCACGCGGTTTTTGAGATCCTGGCCTTCCAACACCCGTCGGCGCTCGGCATAAATGGCTCGCCGCTGGTTGTTCATCACTTCGTCGTACTCAAACACCTGCTTGCGGATGTCGTAGTAGTAGGTTTCAACTTTGCGCTGCGCGTTCTCTAAGCTGCGGGTTAAAATGCCAGACTCGATCGGCATATCTTCTTCCACGCGGAAGGCATTCATGAGTCCTGCCACGCGCTCGCCCCCAAAAATTCGCAAGAGGTTATCGTCTAGGCTCAGGAAAAAGCGGGTGCTGCCAGGGTCGCCCTGCCGTGCCGCCCGTCCCCGCAGTTGGTTGTCCACCCGGCGCGACTCGTGGCGCTCTGTCCCGATCACGTGCAGCCCACCCTGCCCCACGACATCGTTGTGCTCTTTGGTGGTGACGGCCTCGTACTCAGCCCGCACTCGGTTGTAGGCTTCTCGCAGCTTCAGCAGGACGGGGTCGTCAATGGGCGCTTTCTCTGCGGCGATCGCCAGCAATTCTTCCGCCTGAAGTTCTGGGAGACTTTGCTCCCCGTACTGCTTTACCGCCGCTCCCACCGCCGCTTTCAGTAGCGTCTCCGCTTCAGAAGAAAGCTCCGTCGGAAACACGTTCAAAGACGCTTTCCAGGTTTTCCGCAGCGTCCCGCTAGGCGCTGCAGCGCCTTCGCCAAACCCTTGAGCTGCTGGCTTCGTTTGAGGCATGCCAAACTCGATCACCCCCATCGGGTCGCCCGTTTCTGGCAGCACGATGCGAGGCATGAAGTATTCGCGCAACTTCAAGCGCGCCATATAGTCCGCATTCCCGCCCAAGATAATGTCCGTACCCCGCCCGGCCATGTTTGTCGAGATGGTCACTGCACCTTTGCGTCCCGCTTGGGCCACGATCTCAGACTCGCGCTCCACATTTTCAGGCTTGGCATTGAGGAGCTGGTGGGCGATATTCTTTTCCAACAACAGCCTAGACAGCACCTCTGACTTTTCAACGCTGGTCGTTCCCACCAACACGGGGCGACCCATTTCGTTCATCTCGGCGCATTCTTGAGCCACTGCGTTCCATTTGGCGTTTTCAGTCTTATACACTACATCCGGCAAGTCGTGACGCCTGTTAATGCGGTTGGTTGGCACCAGCGTCACTTCGAGCTTGTAAATTTTTTCGAACTCCGTTTCTTCCGTCTTTGCCGTCCCCGTCATCCCCGCCAGTTTGGGATACAGCAAAAATAAATTTTGGTAGGTAATGCTGGCTAAGGTCTGGGTTTCGTTCTGAATCTCAACCCGTTCCTTCGCCTCGATCGCCTGATGCAGCCCGTCGCTCCAACGGCGACCCGGCATGACCCGTCCCGTAAACTCGTCCACGATCACGATCTCGTCATCGCGGATAATGTAGTTGACATCTTTGATGAACAGCTCTTTAGCCTTAATTGCGTTAAAAATGTAGTGCGCCCAAGGATCTTCCGGATCGTACAGGTCGTCAACCTTCAAAAGCTGCTCTGCCAGCACAAACCCTTCATCGTTCAAAATCACATTCCGAGCCTTCTCGTCCACCTCGTAATGCTCTTCGGGCTGGAGCGCCAATGCAACTTCAGACGCTTCGATATATTTTTCTGTCGGGCGCTCTACTTGCCCAGAAATGATCAGCGGCGTCCGGGCTTCGTCGATCAGCACCGAGTCCACTTCATCGATCACGCAGTAATTGAAGGGACGCTGCACCACCTCTTCCATGGACGTCGCCATGTTGTCGCGCAGGTAATCAAACCCAATTTCGCTGTTGGTCGCGTAGGTAATGTCGCAGGCATAGTTTTTCTGACGCTCCATCGGCGTCATCGACTGCTGGATCAGCCCCACGCTCAAATCCAAAAAGCGGTGAATTTGTCCCATCCACTCCGCATCCCGGCGTGCTAGGTAGTCGTTCACCGTAATGACATGCACCCCTTTCCCAGACAATGCGTTGAGGTACGCCGGTAGCGTAGACACTAGGGTCTTACCTTCCCCGGTTTTCATCTCTGCAATTTGCCCGTCGTGCAGAATCATGCCGCCCAGCATCTGCACGTCAAAGTGGCGCAGGCCCAGAACCCGTCGAGAAGCTTCGCGAACCGCTGCAAACGCTTCCGGCAGCAAATCGTCCAGGGAAGCGCCTTTTTCTAAGCGCTGCTTGAACTCCCCAGTTTTTGCCTGAAGATCGCGATCGGAAAGCGCCTTGAAATCTTCTTCGAGAAGATTGATTTCAACAATGTCCGGCTGATATTTCTTGATCTTGCGCTTGTTCGGATCGCCCAATAACGTTTTCAGCATGGTTCAAAAAGTCAGATCTGGATTTCTATAAACTAAAAACTGCTGCTGGCGCGTTACCAATTGCCATGCAGCACGGGAAATTAACGAATGAATGTCAAGCGCTGTCCTACAATCCTACCACTTTCAAGATGGCTCAAGGATTCGAAGTGTTTGTCTGGGGCAAGCCCCTCGCCTATTGCCCCGCAGTCAGGCGCACCTGTTCGACGAGCTCCGGCGTGACCACAGCAATCTGAGACGCTCGTGCCATCTCTTCAATCCGTTGGCGCGCTTGAGATCGAGCAAAAAACGGAACATTTCTGAGTTTTGCCTCAGCTTCGGGCGTCCAGCTGAGTTCATCCGTGAGATGAAAGTCGTAAATCATTCTGCGTTCCCTCCTTCGAGATTGCGTTTCCCCCGACGGCCTGACCTAGGATTTTGCGCCATTGCCAACGATTGATTGTATTGAGGCAGACGAGGCTTAACTCTATCAAAGCACACTCAACAAATCTAACAAAAATGCTCCTGTCAAAGGACAGGAGCATTTTGAACTCATAACTAGGAAACAAACGTTAACTAGTCGAGGTTGGGCATCGAGAGCACTGCTTCTGTGTCTCGGTCGATTCCTTTCTCAAAGCCCGCCGCTGCTGCGCGAGCGCGCCCCGCATGCCAGAGGTGACCGATTAAGAAGAAAAATGCCAACACAAAGTGAGAACAAGCCAACCAAGCACGGGGAGAGACGTAGTTGACCGAGTTAATTTCGGTCGCGACGCCACCCACGGAGTTGAGCGAACCCAGCGGTGCGTGGGTCATGTACTCAGCCGCGCGGCGTGCTTGCCAAGGCTGGATGTCATTCTTGATTTTATTGAGGTCGAGACCGTTGGGACCCCGTAACGGCTCCAGCCACGGACCTTTAAAGTCCCAGAATCGCATGGTTTCACCGCCGAAGATGACTTCTCCCGTTGGAGAACGCATCAGGTACTTACCCAGACCTGTAGGACCTTGAGCGGAGGCAACGTTAGCACCCAAGCGTTGGTCGCGCACCAAGAAGGTGAACGCTTGAGATTGGGATGCTTCGGGACCTGTCGGTCCGTAAAACTCGCTAGGGTAAACGGTGTTGTTGTACCAAACCATACAGGAGGTGATAAAGCCCATTAAAGAGAGCGCACCTAAGCTGTAGGAAAGGTAAGCCTCACCCGACCAAATGAACGCGCGACGCGCCCAACCAAAGGGCTTGGTGAGAATGTGCCAAATCCCGCCGGAAATGCAGATCAGGCCGACCCAAATATGTCCGCCAACCACGTCTTCGAGGTTGTCTACGCTGACAATCCAGCCGTCGCCACCAAAGGGAGACTTGAGCAAGTAGCCAAAGATGACGGCAGGGTTGAGGGTAGGGTTCGTGATGACGCGAACGTCGCCGCCGCCCGGTGCCCAAGTGTCGTATAGGCCGCCAAAAAACATGGCCTTGAGAACGAGCAAGAACGCACCGCCGCCCAAAATGCAGAGGTGATACCCCAGAATAGAGGTCATCTTGTTCTTGTCTTTCCAGTCGTAGCCGAAGAAGCTGGAATATTCTTCAAGGGTGTCGGGACCGCGAAGGGCGTGATAAACGCCGCCTAGGCCCAGTACTGCCGATGAAATTAAATGCACGACGGCAACGACAAAGAAGGGAAAGGTGCTGATCACTTCGCCGCCAGCACCGACGCCCCAACCCAACGTTGCAACGTGGGGTAGGAGGATAAAGCCTTGTTCGTACATTGGCTTTTCAGGGGTGAAGTGAGCCACTTCAAAGAGGCACATGGCCCCGGCCCAAAACACGATCAAGCCAGCGTGGGCCACGTGGGCACCCAGCAGCTTACCAGACAAGTTAATCAGACGAGCGTTGCCAGACCACCAGGCAAATCCTGTAGATTGCTGGTCGCGGCCACCTGCCATCACTGAACTATTAGAGAGCGTTACCACGGGGAAGGACCTCCTCAGGGAATACAAAATGTTCGTGGGGTTGGTCTTGAGGAGCCATCCAAGCTCTCAGACCTTCGTTGAGGAGAATGTTCTTGGTGTAGAACGTCTCAAATTCAGGGTCCTCCGCTGCCCGGATCTCCTGGCTGATGAAGTCATAGGAGCGCAGGTTCAGCGCAATCCCAATAATCCCAATCGATGCCATCCACAATCCCGTCACTGGCACGAACAGCATGAAGAAGTGCAACCAGCGCTTGTTCGAAAACGCAATCCCGAAAATCTGAGACCAAAACCGATTGGCCGTCACCATCGAGTACGTCTCTTCCGACTGCGTCGGGGTGAACGCCGCAAAGGTGTTGGAATCTTCCCCATCTTCAAACAGCGTGTTCTCCACCGTCGCGCCGTGAATCGCGCACAGCAGCGCTCCACCGAGCACCCCTGCCACGCCCATCATGTGGAACGGATTGAGGGTGAAGTTATGGAACCCTTGAATAAACAAAATGAATCGGAAAATACCGGCCACCCCAAAGCTGGGGGCAAAGAACCAGCTCGATTGACCGAGCGGGTACATCAAAAACACCGAGACGAACACGGCAATCGGTGCAGAAAAGGCAATCGCGTTGTAAGGACGAATCCCCACCAAGCGCGCGATCTCAAACTGGCGCAGCATGAAGCCGATCAGGGCAAAGGCACCGTGAAAGGCGACAAACGGCCACAACCCACCGAGCTGGAACCAGCGGGTCAGGTTACCTTGAGCTTCAGGACCCCACAGCAGCAGGAGGGAGTGACCCATGGTGTCTGCGGGAGTAGAAACGGCAACAGTAATGAAGTTGGCTCCTTCGAGGTAGGAGCTGGCCAATCCGTGGGTGTACCACGAGGTGACGAAGGTGGTGCCGGTGAGCCAGCCGCCCAAGGCCATGAAGGCGCAGGGGAACAGCAGTAGCCCGGACCAGCCCACGAAGACGAAGCGATCGCGCTTGAGCCAGTCGTCGATGACGTCGAAGACGCCTCTCTCTGGCACGCGCCCCATTGCTATGGTCATGGAACTAAACCCTCTTGCTTCAAATAAAACGCTGCAAGGCTATCAATTAATTTTGATTCCATTAGGGATCTATCAAAAATGAGAGACCCTGGCAATCTAGATCCAACGGCTAGCAAAACCAAAAAGCCTTGAAAGCTTAATGAAATTCCAGAACGCCAATAGATCCTCTTCCTACTGTAAAGGCTACAGCGCCGCCTGGAAACGGTTTTCGAAAAGATAGGCATCGAAGCCTAGCAACTCTTCCCCGAACCCAAAAGCTAAATTTCTCAAAGGCAAATCCAGAGAGAATTTAGCCGAGCTGGACACGGAGCTTATTCGTGTCTCAGAGCTGTCTCAATATTTCAGTTACTTAATCATTAGATAACGGAATTCTTACGAAATATCAAGTTATGGGTGGCTTAACTCGGATCGAGGGTCTGCCTTTTTAAGGCTTGAATTTTGGAGGTCAAACCCTTTACGGTATCAATCCTAGACGCTTTGAGGCGGCGTCTCGCAAGAGCGACCTCCTCCATAAGGCTTAATGAATTCTTTAGGATTACAAAGAAATGTAAAGCGGTTTCTGAGTGAGAAGCGCGTCTTGGGGATGGGGGGCGCGCAATATTTTGCCGCATCTGCGGTGCTGGCTAACCTATACTCATACAAAAGAGACGTTTTGATATCAGCTCGAACTATCCCTATGACTGCTCAAGTTGCTCGAGATAAGACCGTTTTACGCTACGAGGTATTGGGTGCTAGGCGCTTCAGCAACTATTGGTGGGCCACCATTATTTCGATTGGGGGCGGCGGGTTTTTGCTGGCCAGTTTGTCTAGCTACCTCAAGATCGACGTTTTGCCGATTGGAAGTACGGTGGACCTTGTTTTTGTGCCCCAAGGTCTTGCCATGGGGTTTTATGGTGTGGCGGGCGTGTTGCTGGCTGCCTACCTTTGGCTGACGGTGCTTTGGGATGTGGGCGGCGGTTACAACGAATTCGATCGCGCATCGGGTCAGGCGAAGATTTTTCGCCGAGGCTATCCCGGCAAGAATCGTACGGTGGAGTTTACTTGCCGACTCAGCGATGTCCAAGCGGTGCGGGTTGCCATTCGAGAGGGATTAAACCCCAAACGAGCGCTCTACCTCAAAATTAAGGGTCGCGGAGATATTCCCCTGACGCGGGTGGGACAGCCTCTCCCCATCTCGCAGATTGAAGATCAGGCTGCAGAGATTGCGCGATTTGCGGGCGTGCCGATGGAAGGGCTGTAGGGTGCTGTTCCTGTTTCCAGAGTATTGTTTTTGAATGAGACGAATGTTGAGACCCACGATCGAATTTCTCTGTCGGCCTTTGATGGCGATCGCCCTGGTTGCGCTCTTAGCCTCTTGCGGCACGCCGACGGAGTCCACTTCTTCCGCTGCCGATACCGCAGCTACAATTACGACCGCTTCGGTTGCGCCAGTGTTGGGGTCGGCAAGTCCCATTGCGGCATCGACCGCCTCGCTACCCAAGCTCAATGGCAAAGCGACGGTCGTCTTAACCGTGAAAGGAAAACCCATTACCATTGAAGTCAACGGAACCGACGCGCCGATTACGGCTGGGAACTTTGTCGATCTCGCGAAACGAGGCTTTTATGACGGGACTGCCTTTCACCGAGTGGTTCCCGGGTTTGTGGCCCAAGGTGGCGATCCTTACAGCAAGCTCGAAAATCCCCCTGGCCCAGTGGGGACGGGCGGGTTTGTCGATCCCAAAACCAAGCGGCCCCGAGACATTCCGTTAGAGATTTGGGCTCAGGGGGCTAGCGCGCCCACCTACAGCAAAACCCTTAAGTCCGCTGGCGTTACGCAGCCACCCAAGCTAAGACATGCACGAGGTGCTGTGGCGATGGCCCGATCTGCGGCGGAAGACTCGGCATCCAGTCAGTTTTACATTGCTCTGGATAATGGGGGTACGGCCAATTTGGATGGCGATTATGCCGTGTTTGGCATCGTTAAAAGCGGTATGGAGACGGTGGACCAGATCGAGCAGGGCGATCGGATCGAGACGGCCAAGGTAACTCAGGGATTGGCAAATCTAAAACCGTAAACAGGTTGGCTTCCTTGGGGCAAACGATAGCGACGGACGTATGGGTGACGGGCATGAGTCTGTGTTCCGCGTTAGGCCCAACGCTGGCTCAGAGCTGGCAAATGCTGCTTCGGGGAACTTGCGGGCTGAACGCCCAAACGCCCTATAAGGACTTACCATCCTACTATCTCGGTACGATTGCTGGCGGTCCCGCGACGCTGACGCCCCTTCTGGAACGCGCCCTTCGAGATGTCATGGCCGATGCTCGCCTCCCAGAGGCTGAGGGCGATCGCCGAACGAGTGCCCGGTGGGGTTTTGCCATCGGCTCCAGTCGCGGCTACCAGGCCGATCTGGAACTGCTCATGGGAGAGCACCAAGGCAATGCCAGCGACGGCGATGCCCGATGGCTTCACCTGTACGGTCGATCTCCTGCCGTTGAGGCTGCCCGGCAGCTTCAGCGTTCTGGGCCGGTTTTGTCGCCTCGGGCCGCCTGCGCGACTGGAATTTGGGCGATCGCCCAGGGTATAGAACTGATTCGATCGGGTCAGTGCGATGTCGTCATTGCGGGCGCTGCCGAAGCACCCATTACGCCCCTGACGCTGGCGGGGTTTCAAAACATGGGAGCCTTAGCCAAAACAGGCGCCTTCCCCTTCGACCGCCGCAGAACGGGATTTGTATTGGGGGAAGGTGCCGCGCTGCTCGTGCTAGAGCGCCGCGATCGCGCCGAACGGCGGGGAGCAATTCCCTACGGACGAGTCTTAGGGTTCGGCCTGACCAACGATGCTTACCATTGCAGCGCCCCCGCCCCCGATCGGATCGCAGGATTATCAGCCGTTCGGGACTGCCTCGCCCGCAGCGATCTTCGCCCCGCTCAAGTGGGTTACATTCACGCCCACGGCACTGGAACTGCCCTGAACGACGAACGGGAAGCGGCCATGATTCGAGAGCTGTTTCCGCTTGCCACGACTGCCGTCAGCTCGACCAAGGGCGCGACGGGCCATACCCTAGGCGCATCCGGTGCCTTGGGTTCGGTATTTTGTCTCATGGCACTGTACGAACAGATCCTGCCGCCCTGCGTTGGTTTAGTGCAGCCCGCTTACAATCTCGACTGGGTTCTGCAGGCGCGGCCCGCTGCTCTGGATGCCGCGCTATGCCTCAGCTTTGGCTTTGGCGGACAAAATGCGGCGATCGCCTTTGCCCGCAGCCCAGATCGATACAGTTGAATCGAGCCAGCCAACCCCCTTCGTACACCCATGCAACTTTTGTCGCTTTTTGGTGAATACTACAAGCGGGGGTCATGTAACCTACTTAAAGACCAACAAAATTTGTTCACTAAGTTCGTTCGTTGAGTCAATTATGTCTGAGAATTTTGGTGTTAGTCCTGGCTTCGAACCATCGCCGACCCGACGTGGGGGGAGTTCTTACACAGATTTAATTGAAGATTGCGCCGCTCAACTCATGGACGAGCTATTTCAAGATCTGGACTGCGACAGCGAACCATCAAAACGGCAATCCCTACCTTCAACACCTTCGCCTCTGACCTTTTCCTCGGCAGCCAGCCAGCTCGCCCTTGCGGTAAAAACCGACGAGCTTCAGGATAATCTTTTCGTTCCCTACGTAGAAATGGATGCCATTCTGGAGCCATTCTACGAGACCGATCCGGTCCCAACCTCCAGCACTAAAAATGACAGCCAACCGCATCGGTCCTCCTTGCTACTCGGACTGGCTTGGGGTTCGTTTCTGGGTTCGTTAGGACTTTTGGTCTTTACGCAATTCAATGCGTCGCTACGGCCTCCCGCTGCAGTACAGGCTGCTGTCCCGGTCTTGGCTGCCGCGCAGCCTCAAGATATTGCGTTTGCTGCCGAATTAATCGAGTCCCTTCAACTAGCAGAAAACTCGCTCTCCCCCACCCCTCTCGCTCCACCTATTGCCACGACGCCCCTGCCTGCCTTTGCTCCGGCTTCGCAAGCGACGGGAGTTACCCCTGTAGCCCTTCCCCCCACAACCCCACCCCCTTTAAAGGCAGCTAGCATAGGCCGCAAAACGCCAGCGGTACCTGCGGTTAAGCTCCATCCGTCCAGAACCGTCGCTCTCGCAACCCTCTCCAACCGCCTCCCCGTCTTGAGCAGCGGCAACCCAACTCAGGCCGCACCTGCTGTCTTGACCCCTCCTAATTTGCCGCCAAGCCTCGCGCCTCAACCCTTACCGATGGGTCGTCAGGCCAAGGCAGGCGTGACCGTTCAGGGCATTTTAGACTTGGGTGACAAGTCAGCCATGCTCATCTCTCGCAATGGCTCGACGCAAAACGTTCGCCCTGGCGAAGTGCTCGACGCAACGGGTTGGGTTTTTGTTCGGGTTGAAAACGGACAAGCGATCCTCCAGCGCGGTAACGAAACTCGCTCCGTGAGCGGAGGGGAACAATTTTGATCCTCCATTAGAATTAAGATATTGCGCCAAGGCAGTTTGACGCGGGCGACCGCGCTGCTTGGGGTCGCCTGATGTTCCCACTAAGAAGCTCTCCCCCGGTAAACAGCATGGGCGTATTTGAGGACATGAGTCGCTTGCTAGAGGAGCGACTGGACGAATTTCTAAAGACGCATCCCGGTCTAGAACTTCAGGTTTTAGAAGACCAGCTGCGCGAACAAGAGGCAGAGGTTCAAAAAAATCTCCGCCAGCTTGCTGCCGAGGAACAGGAAGCTCAGCAAAATATCCTCAAGACCGCTGAGGAGGTCCAGCGCTGGCACGGGCGGATTGCCAAGGCAGAGCAAGCCAAACGACCCGACCTCGCCCAAGCGGCGCGAGAGCGGGAGGCTGCTTTTCTAAGGCAGGGCAATCAGCAGTGGGCGCAAATGTCTTTAGCCCAGCAGCAGATTCAACAATACAAAGCTCTGGCCGAGCAGGTTCAAAGCCGCCGTCAAGACGTACGGGCTAAAATTCGCCAGCAGGCTCAAAGCAAAGTTCCCCAAACCCCCCCAACGCCTCAGGCTTGGCAAGAAACCGCAACCCGACCCGACAAAAACTTCTTTGAAGCGCCAGATCCCCTAGAAGCCAGGTTCAAGGAGTTGGAAATGGAGCAAGAGCTGGACGCGCTCAAGCGCCAAATGGGGAAATGAGCGCGCTGGATTGCCGTTGCCCGGCAACGGCAATCCTTAAATTATCTGGCCTTCAGCAGTTCGCGAGAAGACAGCGACGCTTGCGCGAGGATATCGAGCGTCTTTAAGAACCGTTGGCGTCGGGCCAACGGCTCGAATGCCCTGTAAGCGGCCTGACGATCCGTCGATTTAGCAACGCGGCGCAAAAAGCTCAAGGTGGGTTCTACGGTTGCGGTAGGTATGGCGGGGGCTGATTCCACTAGACTATTTCCGCGCAAATCGACGCTCAGTAGGAAGGGGGGAAGCTCGGGACTCTCAGCTTCGTCCGTCGAATTTTGAGGGATGTAAATGACAGGCGGTAGGCACAGGGGCTCGGATAGGCGCAGCGGGAGCGGGGCGAGCTCTTTGGGAATAAAAGGTAGGCGCACGACTGGTCCCGCTTTCTGAGTCGGCGCAGGGGCAATTGCGACCTGCCTGTCTGCGGGATTTCCTGCAGCAGATTCCGTCGGTAGGGTCTCGGCAAGAGATGGCTCGAGACCAGCCCAATCCGAGAGCAGCTCGAAATCCTGAGCCAAGACCTGGAGGAAAAGCTTTTGCGAAGCTGCGCGTTCTTGCTGCGCTTGCGACTCAGCCACCCGACACTGAAGTTCCCACAAACCGGGCGGCAGGTAGGTGAGCGGAAACAACTCCAATAGCCCTTGGGAATCGGTGTGTTGGCGCCTGCGCTGGGTCACTTCTTGGGGTACGCCCTCTAGCTCGTACTCATGGCGAATCTGGATCTCAACCTGGGCCGAGGGGCGATCGCCCTTGGCCATTAAGTTGTAGCGCCCTTCTAAAATTTCAACGTTGGGAGATTCTAACGGAAGCCAGTCTCGATCTCCCTCTTTTTGAATCAGAAATTGCCACTGGGTCATCATTCGATCTACTCACTCCACACACTTAGATGATGAACGCAAAGAACGTTCGGGCATCGCTGCTCTTGCGCGCGTTCCTATCCTTACCCTGCTTCTCACTTAAAAGCAAGTTAGATTCTTTTTTAGCCGTTAATCGACCGTTTTAGGGAAGGAGGCGGCTGAATCTTGGTTGTACTTTATATCCTTTTGGCTGGTTTAGAAAGCATAATTTTCTCTTGAAGTAGAGAAATTTGCTCGAATAGCTCGAATTGCCTTAAGGTTGCCTGTTCTCCAGAGGCGAGCCACTTGAGCTGCACGGTCGCATTAACCGCTTCTTCTTCGCCCAGGATGAGGCTTAACGGGGCACCGCTGCGGTCTGCCCGCTTGAGCTGTTTGCCAAAGGCGCTGCCGCTCAAGTCGACTTCAACGGCAAGTCCTGCCTGCCGCAGACGCTGGGCTATCTCTAGGGCTTGGGCTTCGGCATCGGCCCCCCGGGCGGCACAGTAGATATCTGCACCTGCTGGGAGGGACTCTGACTGCTGCTGCATCGTGAGGACGAGTCGCTCTAGGCCAATGGCCCAGCCTACGGCAGGCGTATCGGGTCCGCCTAGTTCGGAAATGAGTCCGTCGTAGCGCCCGCCGCCGCAGACGGTACTCTGCGCCCCCAAGGCATCGACCTTAAACTCAAAGGCAGTATGGGTATAGTAGTCCAGGCCCCTCACCAAGCAGGGGTCGATCGCAAAGGGGATCTTCAGCCGCTGTAATAAATCTCGCACTCTTTCAAAGTGAGCCGAAGAGGGTGCGCTGAGATAATCCAAGATGCTAGGGGCACCCTTGGCGATCGCCAATGTTTTTTCGTCCTTGCTGTCTAGAATCCGCAGGGGATTGCGCGTCAGCCGATCTTTGGAATCCGCATCTAACTCGTTCGCGTAGGGCTGCAGGTAGGCTACGAGAGCATCGCGATAGTGCTGGCGATCTGCTTTCGTCCCGATAGAGTTCAGGCTCAAGGTCCAATCCTGGATGCCTACGGCCCGCAGTATGTCGGCAGCGAGGGCGATCGCTTCGACATCCGCTCTCGGGTCGGCGCTGCCGATCGCCTCTACCCCAAGCTGGTGGAACTGCCGCTGGCGACCCGCTTGGGGACGCTCGTAGCGAAACATCGGTCCGACATACCAAAGGCGCTGGACGCCGCCCTGGGCGTGCAGCTTGTGTTCGATGTAAGCCCGTACCGCTCCAGCGGTGCCCTCGGGCCGAAGGGTCACGGAGCGATCGCCCCGATCCAGGAAGGTATACATTTCCTTGCCCACGACATCCGTGGCCTCCCCGATCCCCCGCTCGAACAAGTCGGTTTGCTCGAAAATCGGGGTGCGCAGTTCGCGATAGGCCGCGCGATGGAGCAGGTCGCGGGCAGTCGCTTCAATCTGCTGCCAATACGCAACTTCATCGGGAAGAATATCCCGAGTTCCACGGGATGCTTGAATTAAACCCATACGCGCAAATCAGTTCGTTAACAATCAGTTTTGAGATGCAAGCAGCGCGATCGCGGTTCCTGCTGCCCGCTCGTCCGCGACACGTTACAGGTTGAGCGCAAAGTAGATCGCCCTTGGCACTCAGTAAAACGGGAAGGTGTCTGGAGGTGTCTCCTGCCTCTGCGGCAGCGGTCGAGCGGTCGGACGAGCAGTCGGACGGGTCACCAGCCCCGCAATGCCACCTGCTATCAAAGTATAGATGGGATTTATCATTCCATTGACCAAACAATCCATTACGTAGAGCACCAAGCCGATCGATAAAACGGCTGCGGGGAGAACCTGAGGGTGCAGCCACATACTGGCAGGATAGCGCAATAGCACAAACCCCAAGACCGGCAGCAACAGCGCTCCCATCCAGCTAAACAGCCCCACGTAGCCGTAATTGCCAAAGTTGATAATCCAGAGACTATCCGTTACCGAAATATCCTTGCCAAAATCGTCGTAAATCCGAGCGCGGCCCCATCCCCCCCACCCAAAAATGGGCTGCTGGCGGGCCTTTGCCGCGAGCTCCGCTTCGTTGGCCAGTCGAAAGACGAGCGAAGACGCGCGGTCTGCATTCGTGACGCGGGTTGCCACTGCCGACAGTTGGGTAATGGTCTGGGGCGTCATTCCCCCCGTGGTGTTGAAAATAAGGTACCCGCACATTGCCGCTACCACCAGCAGCAACGGCAAAGAAGTCTGCCACCAGCGCATGCCTAAAACGAGCGCGATGCCCAATAGGAACAAAAAATAAGCACCCGTCGCCTTGACCAGCACGAACGTTGCCAGCAGTCCCAAAAAAATTGCCAGAGACATGCCCCACGGATTGTCGCGCCCAAAGGCGACCTTGGCGGGAGTACCCCAGGCAAACTGCTGCAAAAATGGCTGGAGGGATCCGGTCCGCCAAAACCAAAAGGCAATGAGGGTGGCGGTCATCATCCAGGTGCCCACCATGAGACCGTGCTGCATGAATATGATGGGTCTAAAGCCACCGTAGCGAATGGCTTGGTCGAAGGCTTGCGGGTAAAAGCCGTAGAGCCATTGATGCAGTTGAGGGCTGAGGCGGATTTCCAGCAAACACAGGGGGACGTAGATCAACCCGCCCCATACGATGGCGATCGCGAGCTGTTGCAATCCGTTTAAGGTTCCCAGATAGAGCCGGCCCAAAAAGTAAGGGAACCCCCAAGTAACGGTCTGGGATAGGATTGCCGAAATGGCGTCGTAGAACCCCAGGCCGTTCGCAAGGGAGGAAAACCCCGGACAAAGGCACCACAGGATCGTGGGGATGTCGACCCAATGGGGGCGAAACCGCTTGAAGCGATCGATGTCGAAGATAAACGTCGCCAGCAGGATGCCGTAGCAGGTTGCCGACATTTTGGTGTAGTTAGGAATGCCAGCCAGCTCGATTTCTGCCATGGGCAGAAACAGCCAAGCAATCAAAAAGCTGAGGATGAGCGCGCGCTGAATGGGAAGTTTGCTGAATAAAAATAGCACCGCTGGAATCCACCCCAGCATGACGAAATACCCAAATCCATTCATCGAAGACCCTCAAAAGACAAGAGCGGCGATCGCGGTAATAATCGCGTTAACAAAAGCAACGTGCTGTTTCTCAATCCTCGTTCAGGTCCAGCCCAACGTCCAGCGCTGCCGACTGCTAACGACCGCTTACAGGATGGATTGCAAATCTTTAAGGGCAGTCCGTGCTTCGCGACGAAGGCCGGTGGACTTGCGAAACATTTCTTTCCCCGACGCTAAGTAGCTGTCTTCGTAGCTTTGAGCGAACCAGTTGAATTCAGTAAGCCCGTCCTCAAGGTGATTGAGGCAGTAGTAAAGATGGGCCGCCACGCCCGCCACGCTGGCGGGATTGGGCATGGAGCGAAAGACCGCTTGGGCCTTGCTCACGACGGCTTGACAGTCTTCCAAGTACAGCAAGAAGCCATCCATCAGCTCGTCGTCGTAGGGATCGGCGGACAGCGCTACAATTTCCGGCTTCAACCGCTTCATTATTTTGGTCAGCTCTCGGTCGATTGGGGTATACACCCTTTGGATCCACTCTTGGAGATGCGCGTCGACCGCACGACGGGTTTGGCGGTCTTGACGATAGCGGTCTTGCGTTTCTTTGGCGCGCTGATTGCGGTTGACGGCTGACTCCGCTGTCGCTACCCCAACCGATCTGCCGTAAAAGCAGCGATCGTCGTAAGCTTGACGGCGGCGGGAATCTTTGAGCAGTTCGTAAGCGGCATTGACCCGAGTAATATTGTCATGATGCGCTAACGCATGCTGGCTGTCGGGGTGGAACTGTTTGACCAGCCGCCGATAGGCCTCCTTGATTTGGGCGGGCGTTGCCTTTGGCCCAACCTCTAGTGTTTTGTAGGGGTCAAACTCGATCATTTCGCCATTGTACCTAAATTTCTAGCGGTGGTTTTGGCACCGACTCAACCCGATTTTAGTGGGTGCAAGCCAACCGGACAGCTATATTTAACTTGCGCGGGCGCAGTTTTTTAGGGCGAGCGCTTGCGCTGTGGGATCGACCCGATGCAAAACGATTCATCGGGATCGAGATCGCTGCTGTCCTCCACGGGCTGTACGATACCTTTGCTGGGGTCCAATCGGTTTTGTGATGTTGGCCTTCACAATTTTGCTATTTGTCGTTGACTTGCAACGCAGCCAGCAGACGATCTCGGATATGCAGCAAGCCGAGCAGCAGTACTAAACCTCTCAACCCTAGGAGGCGCAGTCAAGCTGTATCATTCAGGGTATCCAGGAGCAGCGAGCACGCCATGACAGCACAGGATCCAAGTCATCGAGCCTCCGATCCCAAGGATTGGACTTGGCGATTGTGGCCTGTCGTGCCCCTGTATCCCTACGGTCGGCGGCGCACGCTTCGGAAGGAAGTGGTTAAGGGTACCATCTGGACGTTCGACCAAATCCAAGGCATCTTGTACGTCGTGACGCCCATTCGCATGACGGTGGTGAAGCTAGTCGCAGGAGGGCTGCTAGTGTACGCTCCCATCGCGCCGACGCCGGAATGTTTGCGGCTGATGCAAGAGCTGGTTGCAGCGCATGGCGCGGTGCGGTACATCATTTTGCCAACGGTCTCTGGAATCGAGCACAAGGTATTTGTCGGCCCCTTTGCGCGGCGGTTTCCGCAAGCTCAAGTGTTCGTCGCGCCCAGCCAATGGAGTTTTCCGCTGAATTTGCCCTTAAGTTGGCTGGGCTTGCCCATCGGGCGAACTCGACTGTTGGCGGCGGACCGCAGCCGCGTTCCGTTTGCGGATGAGTTTGACTGTGCCATTCTCGGCCCCATTGCTTTAGGGCTGGGGCCTTTTGAGGAGGTGGCATTGTGCCATCGCGCGTCTGGGACCTTGCTGTTGGCGGATACGATCGTGTCCGTCCCAGAGACGCCGCCGGAAATCGTGCAGCTCGATCCCTACCCGCTGCTGTTTCACGCCAAGGACGATGCTTTCGATATCGCTGCAGACAATCTTGCCAATCGGATTAAGGGCTGGCAGCGGATTTCGCTGTTTGGGTTTTACTTCCGACCCAGCGCCCTAGATATTGTTGCGCTAGTGCAGGCAGCGAGGGACGCGCGACGGGCAGGCGATCGTTCCCGCAAGGCCTACTTTGGCTTCTATCCGTTCAGGTGGAAACCGGACTGGCATCGTTCCTTTGAAGCACTCCGAGGAAACGGACGTCCCTTTGTCGCGCCGATTTTACAAGCGCTGATTCTCAATCGCGCCCCTCAAGAAACCCTCGACTGGGCTTATCAAGTGGCAAGCTGGAATTTTCAGCGTATTATTCCTTGCCATTTTGACGCCCCCCTTGCCGTGGGACCCCAGCAGTTTTTAAATGCTTTTACGTTTCTCAAGAAACAGCCTTTGGAAGTCGGTGCTGGCCATAGCGGCCTGTTGCCGGACGCAGATTTTGGGCTGCTCAAAGCGCTAGAGCAAGGGTTGATCGAACGGGGCATTACGCCTCCCCCGAAGGAGCGGGTTTAGGTTTACAGTGAGTATGGGGATCGCTCAGCTCTTTGCGGGAAATTATTAGGCGCTTTTTGACCTTAATCTTTCTTCGGGCTGAATAAAACGACGGAAAGCTATATCTAATCAGAATTGTTCGCGTTTTTTGTATTGATGAATCAGCCTGAGCTACCTTTGCTGCCTAAACCCAGAGCCGATCTGCTATCCATTCTCAAGCTTTGTTGTGCCATTCTTGCAATTTCCAGCGCGCCCATTTTTATTCGCTTTAGCGAGACGGGGTTAGGTCCCAACGGAACGGTTTTTAACCGCCTGTTCATTTTTGCGCTCGTATTTGGGTCGATCCAGTCTGCCCGTTTGGGGCTGTCTTCCAGCCCGCCGGAGTCCAGCCCGCCGGAACCCATGACGGGACAATTTTGGGCTTTGCTTCTGGGCGTGGGAGTCATGTCTGTCTTTTCCTTGGGGCTGTGGGCGACGTCCTTGGAGTACATCAGCGTTGCGAAATCGATGTTGCTCAACAACCTCACGCCCATTTTTACGACGTTGGGTAGCTGGCTGTTGTTTGGGAAGCGGTTCGATACCAAGTTCTTGGTGGGTATGACGATCGCCCTCTCTGGAGCAATCGTCTTGGGGGCTGAGGATTTGAACGGCGCTGACAACAATCTGTTAGGGGATGGCTGCGCGCTTCTGTCAGCGGTCTTTTTAGCGGCCTACCTCATGATGGTGGAAAAACTCCGCAATCGATTTTCAGCCACGACCATTTTGTTGAGTCGGGCGATCGTTGGGAGTATGGTGCTGTTGCCAGTGACTTGGCTGAGCGAAGGTCAAGTGTTTCCCGCAACTGCTTCTGTCTGGGCTGCGGTCGTTGCCTTGGGAATTATTTGCGAAGGCTTCGGCCAGCGGCTTTTGGCAGATAGCATGAGTCATTTTTCCTGTAGCTTTATTGCCCTCGTTTTGCTGATGGAGCCGATTCTGAGCGCGATTTTGGCTTGGACGATCTTTGCAGAACAATTGGGCCCCGTCACCTGGGTCAGCTTTGCCGTGGTGCTGACCGGAATTTATATCGCGACGTCCAGCCCTGCGATCGATAAAGCGGCCAGCCCGATCGCAGGGCCTGTAAACGAGTCCGTCAATCGAACTGACGTTGCGTTTCAACTCGATAAGTGATTGTATTGAAAACGATACATTTTGTAGCAAGCGATACAAAATATTTTTGTATAATTCTAAGTGAAGGTCGGCAATGCCTTCCGTTGAATTTGGTCAAAGCTTATGGCTCACGCACTTCAAATCGGCGAATCTCAAGTCTCTGCCGCTCATCGGCACAGCATGATGCATTCCCTGGCTCACCGCTTAGAAGCTGCCAGAACGGCTAGGAACGCTCAGCTTATCGAACTGTTGGAGAGGGAAAAACGGCAGCTTGCTGGCGAGGCAGGCAATCGAGGGTTTTTGGAATCGATAGAAGCTTGGCTGAAGTCGATCGCCGAGGGGCTAAACCAGGCCTTCTTTGGCGGCACGACGCTCCAAGTTAGCGAATTCACCTCCGGCAGCGATCGCTGGTGGTATGCCTTCGACCCTCAAACTGGCGAGCAGGTCTATGCAGATTCTGAGATAGAACTGCGCTTGTGGATTAAAGAGAATTACCGGGGCAAATAGCTCGCCTTGTTCGGCAAAGATTTTTGAAATCGCCAGCAGTACGCTGGGGTAGTATTTTTCTGCGGTTAGTTAGCGCTCGGTCACCCATCCTCTAAGCCCCTTATTTGCAAAAAGTTTTCAAGCTCACCTTCCAGATCGAGCAAGAGATACAATAAGGGAAGTCCCCAAACGGGTGAGATAGAGGATGAGGCTATGGACATCCAGAAAATTCTGTGCGATCGCCATATTATCCATTCTGACCCAGAGATTATGAGTGGAATGCCTGTTTTTATAGGGACGCGAGTGCCGTTAAAAACTTTTTTTGATTATTTAGAGGGTGATGCGGGATTGGCTGAGTTTCTGGAAGATTTCCCTCATTTACAGGCGCAGGTCTTACAAGTATTGGAAGTGCTTGCCAAGGGGATGCTAGATCTGGAGCGGAAAGCTCATGCTCATCCTGTTGGATGAAAATCTACTGAGCAGAAAACTGAAAAAATCGCTTGTTGATGCGGGCCATACTGTCAAAAATGTGGAAGATATGGGCTGGCGCTGCGTTAAAGATCGAGAGCTTTTAGCTTTAGCTTCAGCCTATCCCTTTGATGCTTTCATCACGGCAGACAAAAATCTACCCTATCAGCAAAATCTGCGCGATCTGGCATTGCGGATCGTGATATTTGATGTCATCTTCAATCTCCGAGAGACCCCCGATCGCAGCGCGTTGGCGAAGCCGCCCCACAGGGGGCTAGCCTAGCGGGGGATGGATACTTCGGCAGGCTCAGTAACAAGGAGCGCGACTGCCAAGGAGCAATAGCGCAATATTGTGGCTTCACAAGCAAAATGTTAGGCTGTGAAGCATGACACAGAAAGCTTTCAAGTACCGCTTCTATCCAACGCCCGAGCAAGAAACTTTGCTCAGACGCACCATAGGCTGTACTCGGTTGGTCTATAACCGTGCCCTGTCCGAAAGGACTCAGGCCTGGTACGAGCGTCAAGAACGAGTCGGGTACGTTGAAACGTCTGCAATGCTGACCGCTTGGAAAAAAGAAGAAGACCTTCAATTTCTCAATGAGGTGAGCTGTGTCCCCCTTCAGCAGGGACTCAGGCACCTTCAAAGTGCGTTCACCAACTTCTTTGCAGGTCGGGCTAAATATCCCAATTTTAAGAAGAAGAGAAATGGTGGAAGTGCTGAATTTACTAGGTCGGCATTCAAGTTCAGAGACGGTCAAGTTTACTTGGCAAAGTCTACCGAACCATTGGCGATTCGCTGGAGTCGATTGCTTCCCCAGGGTTGTGAGCCATCCACCATTACGGTGAAGCTCTCGCCCAGTGGAAGATGGTCTGTTTCTTTGTTGGTGGATACCCTGATTGAACCATTGCCTCAAGTCAAAACCGTGATTGGGATTGACTTGGGGATTACGAGTTTGGTGGCGCTGAGTACAGGGGAGAAGGTTACAAACCCCAAAAGCTTTCAGGCAAAGCGCCTTAGACTGCGCCGCGTTCAAAAAGCGTTGAGTCGCAAGCAGAAAGGGTCTAACAACCGCTATAAGGCCAGTCTCAAAGTGGCCAGAGTGCATCAAGAAATGGGGGATGCACGCCAAGATTTTCTTCACAAGTTGACGACTCGATTGGTGCGTGAAAACCAAACCATCGCCGTTGAGGATTTGGCTGTGAAGAATATGGTGAAGAATCGGAAACTGTCCCAGAGCATCAGCGATGCAAGCTGGGGCGAGCTGGTCAGACAGCTTGAATATAAGTGCGACTGGTATGGTCGTGACTTCGTCAAGATTGACCGATGGTTTCCGAGTTCTAAGCGATGTGGGCATTGCGGTCACATTGTGGAGACGTTGGCGCTGAAGATTCGAGCGTGGGATTGTCCTCGATGTGGGACTGTGCATGACCGAGATGTGAATGCGGCGAGGAATGTTTTGGCGGCAGGGCTTGCCGTGTCAGTCTGCGGAGCGGGTGTAAGACCTGAGGAGAGTAAATCTCGGAAGGCAACTGCGATGAAACAGAAACCTAAGTCGTGAGTCTTAGGAATCCCCCACCACAGCGCTAGCTTGGTGGCGGGAGGATGTCAAAAGTACGCGTCCAGATTATTTGCTGCCCTTGGCGATTCAGGTTAGTAGCCTGCTAAATTCTTTACCTACAGGCTCTGTTATATATATATTGACGATAAAGGCGAAATAAAGCCATTTAATTGCGCTCGAGATATGTGAGTATTCTCTGAAATCAGAGCTGATCATGCTGCCGCACGCAATTAGAACTTTGGTACTAACCTCAGTTAGGATGTTCGATCCATTTCAATCAAGGCATCCAGCTTTTAGGATGTAAACGAGAGAAACCGCAATCCTTGCCAATTTCTCCTTTCAGCCGTTCCTATAAGAATCCAAAGTTGCTATGAACTCGAAACATCATCGCGCCTCCAGTTTTAAAACCCTCCCGCTCCTGCTCGGCCTGATCTCGCTGACGCTTTCAGCAACCGCACTTTCCCCTAGCTTCGCGCAATCTTCAGACCCTTCCGTCCGTCCCGAAAAATCGCGATCGCACAAAGGCGGCTGGGAAGCGCTCAATCTGACCGCAGATCAAAAAGCTCAAATGAAGCGCATTCGGGATGCGAGTAAAGCGCAAAGGGATGCCGTCTTGACGCAAGCGCAGAGAGATACGCTTAAGGCAGCTAAGGCTAATCGCGAAAATCGCCGTCAAGCTTATGCCGCTCTTAACCTGACTGCCGAACAAAGGGCCAAACTTCAAGAGATCGCTCGCTCGTCGAAGCAACAAATCCAGGCTATTCTGACGCCAGAGCAACGTCAGGCGTGGGAGCAGTATCGCTCGACGCAACGCAAAAGTCGCCAGCCGATGTAGCTTACGGGTAGAACAGAAGGCGATCGCCTCGTGACGGAGCAATGTATGCGGGCATCCCAACGTTAAAGCGCCGCACCCGAGCAGAAGAGGTCTTGACGCAGGTGGGTTTGGTAGAGCGGCGCTTTAACCGACCCAACCAGCTCTCCGGCGGTCAGCAACAACGGGTCGCGATCGCCCGTGCCCTTGTCAATCGTCCGGCCCTAGTTTTGGCAGACGAACCGACCGGAGCTTTAGATACCCAAACCTCGGAGGAGGTCATGGGTCTGCTGGGAGAACTGAATTGCCAGGGCATTACCATTGTCATCGTCACCCACGAACCGGATATCGCAGCCAAGACTCAGCGCATCGTTCACGTTAAAGACGGGTTAGTCGTGAGTTAAAGATTGCACCTCTTTTCATTTCTTTTTATCTGTGGCCTCAAATTTCCGACAGCGACGGCACTCTCGATAGCCAACCTCATTTCGATTGCTGGTCGTGTATTTCCATTTGTGAATCCCCAGTGTGCATAGGATTTTTCCTATAGCCCTTTTGAGAAATTTCATTCTTACCCCCACTGTTTCAGTGTCGATATAACCGCAGACAAACCTCTTTCCCTCCGAGGCGAGATTGATTTTGCCCTAGCGAGCGAGCGAACGATCGTAATAAAACGCCGCACCGGAATGCTCGGAGATGAGGAAAAGTCCAATGCGTTAGATCATTTCTTAGTTTATCGGCGAAGGGATCGTCCTGGGGGAAGGGATCGTCCTAGGCGATCGCCCTTCAAGTCCGAAATTCCCCGGACTCACAAAATCTTTATCTTTCTGACCTATTTTTGTAAGTAGGCCAAGGACTCGGTTGTCGAGAATAAAATAAAATCGCCTTTGCCCCTCGTACTGAGGTAAATAGACCTTCACCACGCGCTTGAGGTTGATATGTATACAAAGATATTAGCGGCGTTCGATAATTCTCCGAGGGGCGATCGGGTCTTTGAGGCAGCGCTGAGTTTGGCAAAGGCCAATCAGGCGTCTTTGATGTTGCTCCACGTATTATCTCGCGATTCGGACGACAGCCCGGTTCGATTTTCGTCGAAGCTAAACAGCCGCGACGAAGATATTTATCGAGTTTACAGACGAGAATGGGAAGATTTTGTTCAAAAAATGGACGAACGTCTGACCGCTCTAATGCAAATCGCTGCGACTGAAACTGTGATGGCTGAGTTCAAGCAACTAGAAGGTTCGCCAGGTAAAACGATCTGCGACTTTGCGCGCAATTGGGGCGCGGATCTCATTGTGATCGGACGCAGAGGGTATTCTTCTGAAAGCGAAATGTTTATCGGTAGCGTCAGTAGTTACATCATTCATCGTTGTAACTGTTCGGTTCACATCGTTCAGCAATAGCAGCCTGTTTACCTCGGATCGAGCTTAAAATATCTTAACAATTCCGGCAAATGGGATGGGAGGGCAGAACCATCCTCGTAAAACTGTCTGAACCACCCCAGCTTTGCATGAATTGCACGGTACTCGGTAACTACCGAAGGATTAGGGCTATGCTGTAATCACGGCGCGGTAGGTTCGGCTTTAAATAAGGTATTCATGACGATATCGAGAGCCTGACCGACATCTCACGGATTCGAGTTTTAACGATAACCTAGACGAAACCCCAGACCGAACCCCATGAGACGGCACAACCGACTACTTCTCAAGCGCCAGCAGCTCCTTGCGTAACCCGCGAGATTCTTACCGACCCCTAAGGGTTTAGAGGTCCCAATGAAACAGAAGCCGAGAAAATTGACCATCGCAGAGCGCATCGAGCACCATCAGATGACGAGAGTGTTGCGATACTGGCTGCAAAAGGCTGCCGAAGAAGACGATCCGGTTGCGGAGTTGCACAACTCTTTGCAAGAACTCGAAGACAGTCGCTACTTTGCAGACTTTGATTGGGAAATCATTGAAATCGCCTTGAAAGACGTTCTGCACAACCAGCGCACGCTTCAGGCAGCGGCTTCAGAAACTGCGCTGGAAATAACGGGTCTCTCAATCGCGCAACGCATGTAAGGAGAAAGCGATCGCCGCTGGATTTGCTCGTGTCGCCCATCGATCGATTTTTGGGTGTCTTTATGCAATTTTTGTGATTCTTGCCACCGCAGGAATTTAAGGTATCTTCTGCCTCATTTGCGAGCTGTTTGTCAATCTACACCAGTTGGGCAATTGTCTTTTTCCTTTGCGATCGTAAATTCTTCGTGATAGGAACGTTCTACATTAACCTGCCACAAATTATGTTTTTCTCCTTGAATATTCTGGACGGCTAACATGGCCGTTAACATGGAGTGATCTTGGTTGTTGTAACGATGCATCCCGTTACGACCTACTGTTTGTAAGTTTTCAAAGGTTTCCAGATACTCTTGAATGACTTGCAAATGTTGGCGATATTCCCCATCGTAGATGGGGTATGCCTTGCGTTGGCGGATCACGCACCCATCTTCCACGTCGCCTGTTTTGATGCCCAGTCTGAGGGCGATCGCTTCTTGCGTGGCTAACGCAATGAGAGCGGTATCGGACATTTCCCAGAGCGCATCTTTTTCACTGCAGAAGTATTCCATGCCCAAAGAGGTTTTGCGCGTATCGGGAACCATGGCTGCACTCCAATTCTTAAAGTTCTGAATTCTCCCCACTTTGAACTCTGGGCTGTGGATGTAGAGCCAGTTGTCAGGAAATAGATTTTCTTTATTGACAATCAATGACACGATCAGAAAATCTCGATACTTTAGCCCCCGAGTTGCTTCTAGTACGCGGGCGGGTGGCGGAGGGTCGAGCCGGTTCAGCAGCAGCGTGACGGGCATTGAAGAAATGAAGTGCGCGCCCCCAATTTGCATTGTTTGCTCGCCATCTCGTACCGCGATACTTTTGACGACCTGACCCTCTCGTTGGACTCGAACCACATCCGCGTTCAATTGGATGGGCGTGTCATGGCTGTCTAGAATTGCCTGACAGCGTTCCCACATCATCCCAGGGCCTAAAATTGGGTAGTTAAACTCTTTGATCAGGCTTTTGGACTTGTGGCTGCCAAACAAGGCATGAAGTACGGCTCTTTTGAGGGACATCCCCTGAATGCGTTGAGCGGCCCAATCCGCGCGAATCTCGCTACAGGGAATGCCCCATACCTTCTCGGTATACGTCTTAAAGAAGGTGCGATACAGGCGCACGCCGAAGCGATCGCTGACCCAGTCTTCGAATGTTTCTAATGTTTTTTCTGTCGAAACCCCAAAGATTTTAAAGCTTACTTTCGATTTGATTTTTGCTCTCAAGTAGCTTGACAAAAACAAAAAGCTTCTGATAGGACCGAGATTGGCTACAGTATTAAAGAGCGAAAGCGGATAGTTATAAAACTTGCCTTGAAAGTAGATCCGCGATAGACGCGGAACTTTGATAAATTCATCTCCTAAAATTTCTTGCCAAACCCGCTCTACTTCTTCTACCTTTGTGAAAAATCGATGCCCACCAATATCGAAACGATATCCTTTATAAGTTTCTGTTCGAGATATGCCCCCAACTTTATCGGCTTTTTCTAAAACGATAAAATTAATGTTTTGCTTCCTTAAGCGATAGGCCGCAGTTAATCCAGCCGGCCCAGCACCTATAATTACAACGGGGTAGTGTTTAGTCATTAGTTCTATAAAGCCTGAGATTTTATTATGAACGAACTTGAGGGTTCAAATTTCAGGAAAATTGGCTTTATTTAGTTTATATTCCCCTGAGGGCCTGTAGCTATCTGTTCGATGTGGAGATTGCAGAAGCTGATACTAGAGCGATGGGGGCGATTGCGCTCAAGCCTACCCCATTCAGATTTTGACAACTGAGTTATTCAAGCTGGAGGATAGGGAAGGATTTCGCAGAATCCATCTTGCTTGTGTCGGGAGTCCTGATGCTTTACTTCATAACGGTCTGGATCTTTCTGAGCATTACTTGCTCGATCGTCGGCACGGCAGTGCTTCAGGGATTACAGGCAAACTGCTTTGTCAGAGCGGGCGATCGCATCATTGTTGCGATCTGGCTGGGGCTTGTCATTCTAGCTATTGCTTTGTTAACCGTTTCGTTTGGGTTACCTCTCTCTCCCTGGGTGGGAGCGATGGTCGCTGCCAGTCTCTGCGGCTTATCGCTGCGCTCAAAACGAACTCGCGCTGAAATAGCACGTTTGCGCTTGCAGTTCGCTATTTTTGAGAGACTCGGTTTACTGGCGCTCGCTGCTACGATCGCAGCGAGCGTTTGTCGGCAGGTGACTTGGTTCGATACCGCGACTTACCACTACGGTGCGATTCAATGGTTATCCAAATACGGCGCAGTCCCAGGTTTAGCCTTACTCAACCCGCAATTTGGGTTCGTCTCAGCTTGGTTTGCCCTGGCTGCCCCCTTGAATGCCCCCGTCTTTCAGGGTCGGGTTTGTGCTGCGATCAATGGCTTTGTCCTGTTTATAGCTGTGCTTCACTTTTGCATTAGCCTTTTCCATCTCGCGGCACGCAAGGCTCAACAAAGCGATTGGCTTGTCTTGATTTTTTCGCTCCTAACCATTCCGGCCCTGCTGCTGCTTCCAGATCTGTCCTGGATTCTAATTTCTCCGAGTCCCGATATTCCCATTATCTTTTTAATCGAAGCAATTGCTTGGTCGATTTTAATTATTGCCAAACCGTCTACTGAAAATCCATCCACAATCCAAACAGCGGATTTAATGCCATTGATTTTATCGACTGGAGCTGTGAGCATCAAGCTAACTGCCTTACCCCTCCTATTCATATCAGTACTTTTTTACTGTGGGGGGCGGGGTGTCACCTGGCAACGATTGCTCGCAGGCACTGGGGTTGCTATAGGCTTGCTATTGCCCATCCTAGCCCTTGGATTACTTACAACGGGATGTCCGGCTTATCCGTCTTCTTTTTTCTGTCTCGATCTACCGTGGTCGCAGACTCTCCAAGACACTACAACCATGGCCGGAATAACACGAGTATGGGGAACCTGGTTAGGCTCAGCGCCCGCGGGCATCCACCCACTGCTTTGGGTTGTGTGGCAGTGGGTGAGTATCAAGCGCTCAGGTAAGGTCATTCTTGTGGCTACCCTTTTTTCGGGTTTTGCGATTTTTTATGTCCTTCGTGCAGCTAAGGCTAACCCAAATAAGGGATTGCTTTGGGTAATGACTTTAGCGCTTGTGGGATCGGGCTTCATCCTTACTCAAGCACCCATTATGAGAATGGGCATGGGTTACGTGGTACTGCTACCCGTTTTGGCGATCGCGACTTTCTGCCAAACAAAATTTCAGGTTATGGCTCGTGCCAACACTTTGCGAGGGGACGATCTGGGTTTCACGAACCTGAACCATTTGAAAAAGTGGCCGATCTTGTTTGGGTTGGCGGGATCGATCGCGATGGGGCTGTCCAATCAGAGCATTCAGACAGTCTTATTGTGGCCGCCGCTCCCTCACCGTCCAGACCTGCTGCAAAGGCAAGTGAATGACGTGACCTACTTTTCGCCCGCCAAACCGCCTTGGGCTTGTTGGGCTGCACCACTACCCTGTGCTGTCAAACCCGCGATCGATATCAAACTTCGCGATCCGAGTCGGGGGCTTGGCGCTGGGTTTGTACGGTTTGTTCCCAGATGACCGCCGTTGAGCGAGCGAGCATTTGAGCTTGCAGGCAAAGAATTTTTTGCTGCAAACAAAAAAAAGATTAAAAAAGTAGCTTAATCCAGGATCGGTGAGCTAAGTTAAATTGATTGAAACAAAAATGGCCTAAAGATCTCGATCTTTAGGCACGTAGCTTAAAGCGTCTCCAAAACCACGACTGAACCAGGTATATATGTATAAACGCTAACCGAAAGTACGAGTGATTTCTTGACGCAGTAAATGGGGATCTTTGTTAGAAGAAGGGAATCACATCGGGCATTCCACCGGTGAAGGGCTTATATGTATTGTATGTGTTGATCTATAAACTTTCTTTGAATAAAATTATTTTTATCTAAGCCTCTGTCTCATTGAGAGTTAAGAATAGTTAAGTGTCTAAATCCTTTAAGAACCTCGGGAAAGATAGCGTTGTAAATCGTTCGATCGACGACGATCTGGAAATCGTCAAATCGGCTTTTATATTTTTGCTTGAGTATCTTTCTCAAAATACTCGAACGATGCTGAATTAAATCAATATGCGTAACAACTTGCAAATAAAACTATGGAATCGCTAGCCCCATCGCCTTTGTCTCTCAATCTAAAAAAAGATCGGCATTTTGTAATTTTAGGGGGAGGGGTTGCGGGGTTGGCTACGGCGCAAGCCCTGCTCAAGCGCGGATGTCGGGTCACCCTGGTTGAAAAAGGTGCAGAAGTGGGGGGGCTCGCCCGCACATTTACCCATGAAGGGTTTCGATTCGATATTGGCGGGCACCGATTTCATAGTAATAATCCCTCCGTGGTGCAGTGGATTAAAGATCTCCTCAAGACAGATTTGCGAGTCGTTCCGCGCGTCAGCCACATTCATCTCGGCGGTCAGTTTGTGGATTATCCGATTCGTTTGCCAAATGCTTTATTCTTCTTCTCGCCGTGGCGGGCATTTTATATGGTTGCCAGCTATATCAAAGCCAGACTTGTCTCCGAAAAAGGCCGACGCGAAATTTCGTTTGAGGATTGGGTGATCAAACGCTATGGCAAGGCCCTCTATTCAGTTTTCTTCAAGCCCTATACCGAGAAAGTATGGGGAATTCCCTGCGATCAACTGGCAGCAAGTTGGGCATTTCAGCGGATTAAAGTGCTGAGTTTCTGGCGCATTCTCAAAGGGTTTGTCGTCCCCCAAAAGGAGGTGAGCGAAACAGCGATTTCTCAATTTTATTATCCTCGTGCCGGATTTGGCATGATTCCAGAGGCATTGCAGCAAGAAATCCTAGACATGGGTGGTGTTATTTACACCAGTACAGCCCTTACCCATTGCATCCCTCAAGATCTGGGATTTCAGGTGGTGGTAGAGCGCCAGGATGGCACCCGAGAAACCCTTCTTGCAGACCGGGTTATTTCGACCATTCCCCTCGACTGTCTCTTAAAGGCCATCCCAAGCGAGCTGGGAAGCCCAGAGATTTTAGAAAAATGCAGCTTGGAATATCGAGACATCATCTGTCTGTTTCTGGCGCTCCAGAAAAAACAGGTGAGTCAAGATAGCTGGACGTATTTTCCAATGAAGCAATTGCTGTTTGGCCGCACTCACGAACCTAAAAATTGGTCGGAGGAAATGGTTCCCTCCCAGGATTTTACCTCTCTGGTGGTTGAGATTTTCTCGAGCCGAGGCGAGTTCACCTGGGATCTCTCCGATAGCGATCTGCTGGCTAAGGTGGTCGAGCAGATGAATGAGATTGGCTGGATCGATAAGAACGAGGTCTATAAAAGCTGGGTCTTACGGGTTCCTTATGCCTACCCAGTTTACCGGATCGGCTATCAAGAGAAATTGCAGGTGGTAAAAGATTATCTCGCTCAGTGGCCGACCTTACATCTAGTAGGCAGAACTGGAGCGTTCCACTACATGAATAGCGACGGTGTGATTGAGGATGTTTTCCGTCTCGTTAAGGAATTGTTCCCAGAGGAGAGTCCAGAGGTGAAACCGCTTGTAAGTACGACAGGTCGTTGGCTGTGAGCGAGCTGAGTCTGTCCGCGAGCGGCGA
Source organism: Altericista sp. CCNU0014 (assembly GCF_044923475.1). Classification (NCBI taxonomy): domain Bacteria; kingdom Bacillati; phylum Cyanobacteriota; class Cyanophyceae; order Synechococcales; genus Altericista; species Altericista sp. CCNU0014. The sequence continues at coordinate 5,259,393 of NZ_CP137338.1, read as the reverse complement.
GGAGAACGTCAGCCCAGCCCCTTTGCTCTCGATTATTGTGCCTGTTTATAACGGCGGAGAGGCATGGTTGGCTTGTCTGAAGGCGATCGCCCAGTTCAAAGACCCTAGCTGGGAATGGATTGTGGTGGATGATGGCTCGACGGATAGATCCGCGATCGTCGCGGCCAATGCTGGGGCTACCATCTTCAGCACGGAGGGAAGACGAGGCCCTGGCGTTGCGCGCAATCTGGGCGCGCAGTTTGCGACAGGGGAGTACCTTTGCTTCCTGGATGCCGATTGTGAAATTCATCCGCAGACGTTGGCGCAACTGGTCGGCGTTTTAGAGCAACATCCAGAGACGGATGCGGTTTTTGGCTCCTACGACGATGCGCCCAAAGCCCCTAATTTTGTGGCTCAGTATAAAAATCTCTTGCATCACTACACGCACCAAACGGGCTGTGAAGTTGCTTCTACATTTTGGGCGGGGTGTGGGGCGGTCAAGCGTTCGACCTTTTTAGCGTTGAGGGGCTTTGATGAAGTTCGTTACCCGCGCCCCAGTATTGAAGATATCGAGTTGGGCTATCGCCTGCGTCAGGCAGGCGGTTCCATTTATTTAGCAAAGCAGGTGCAAGTGAAGCATCACAAAGCCTGGTCCTTTAAAGGTTTGCTCCAAACAGATGTTTGCGATCGCGCGATTCCCTGGACTCGCTTGCTGCTCAGCTACCCCTCTGGGTTAGTCGATGATCTCAACCTGCAACTGAGCAGCCGATTGAGTGCGATCTCAGTTTATCTATTGTTGCTTTTTTTGCTGGCAAGCTTCTATCGCTTTGAGGCGATTGCAGGCGCGTTGCTCGTGGCCGCGTTGCTCTTATATCTAAATCGGTCGGTTTACCGCTTCTTTTTGCAAAAACGGGGAGCGATCTTTGCCATTAAGGCAGTCGGAATGCACTGGCTGTATTACCTCTACAGCGGCTTCGCCTTGTTCATCGGCACCAGCTTGTATTGGGGGGAGCGTCTCAAGCAAAAGATAGCTCAATGACAACGCTTCCTTAAAAAATATTGACAACCGATTTTTAATCCTGGATTTTAATTAACCCAAACATAGAACTCATGGACGTTCAGCCTCAACCGCCAACAGATCCTCTCGTTTCCGTCATCATTCCTGCCTACAATGCCGAAGTTTTTATTGCTAGAACGTTACAGTCTGTCTTAGCTCAAACCTACCGCCATCTTGAAGTATTAGTCGTAGATGATGGCTCGACGGATCGGACTGCGGCCATTGTCGAGTCGATCGCCCGACAGGATCGGCGCGCGATCTTGCTACAGCAGGAGAATGCAGGGGTCGCCGCCGCGCGCAATCTGGCGCTTGCGCGCGCAAAGGGGGCGTTGATCGCACCCATTGATGCCGACGATCTCTGGTTTCCCGAAAATCTAGAAAAGCAGGTGAACTGCTTGATGCGAGCCTCTGAATCGGTGGGGTTAATCTATTCCTGGTCCGTCGATATCGACGAGGCGGATTTACCCAGTGGCGGGTTTCACGCGGCTCAAATTGAGGGAGCTGTTTATGCGACTTTGATCTGCCATAATTTTATCGGGAATGCCAGTGCGACCCTAATGCGGCGAACCTGTATAGAGTCTGTGGGCGGGTATCGGTGTGAATTCAAACAGCAGAATGCTCAAGGTTGTGAAGATTGGGATCTTTATCTCCGAATTGCGGAACGTTATCAATTTGGTGTGGTGCCAGAATTTTTAGTCGGTTACCGCAAAATTTCGGATAGTATGTCTCGCGACTATGGCACCATGGCGCGATCGCAGCAATTAATGCTGCAGACCATCCGACAGAACCACCCAGAAATTCCGGGGTTTCTCTATTGCTTATCCCGCAGTAGTTTTTACTTATATTTGGCGCATCAGAGCGATACCTCTGGAAATGCCCGCGTCACCCTATTTTGGCTGCGGCAAGCAGTTAAAGTCGATCCCGTTACCCCGCTAGGGCGGTTGGGATTCTATCTTCTGCTCGTCAAGAGTTTTGCCAAACTTGCAGCGGAATCATGGCAATTCTCCAGCAAGGAGGCCAAGCCAGCGCCCATTCTGTCTCACCCCATTCATGGGTTTCGTTCTCCTACTCCCGCTTGCAGTTCTACAATCCTCCTGCCCGCACTGCAAATCAATGTTCTGCAAATCCTATTCAAGGTCTGGTTTGGGGCGTTTCTGCATCAGTTGTTGTCGAAAATTTAAGCTCTAGGATTTTATCGATGCTATATCCCATTAAAGTTGTTGATATTGAACTCAGTCAACCCGTTCCCACCTTTGATGGGTTAGAGAAGTATATGGGTTTGCAGGGGCTAGTTCGCCTGCATGGTGTGCCCCTAGGATATGTCAAAGCGCCCGTTTCGTTAGGACGCTGTACTGCTGCAACGCTCAGCAAGCTGATTTTGGAGCAGCATAGTTGGGCCATTATTTCTCAATTGCTGAAGAATGGTTTGGCGTCGCCACAGCGATCGGGGGATCTCAAGTTAGAAGATTTAATCAATTTGCCTCCGGTGGAATATGTGGGGGAATGGCCATTGGTGACGGTGGCGGTTTGTACGCGCGATCGCCCAGATGATATGAGACTCTGCCTCGAGGCCATCAGCAAGTTGGACTACCCGCACCTCGATATTCTGGTCGTGGACAACGCTCCCACCAGCGATTCCACCGAGAAAGTCGTACAACATTACACTAATGCTCGTTATGTCTGCGAACCCCGACCTGGATTAGATTGGGCGCGTAACCGAGCTATTTTAGAAGCACGGGGTGAAGTTATTGCCTATACGGATGATGATGTGATTGTGGACTCAGGTTGGGTAAAAGCTTTGGCTCGAGTTTTTGCTCAAAACCCTGATGTTATGGCAGTAACAGGCTTAGTAGTGCCGTATGAATTAGAGATGGAGCCCCAGGTTTTATTTGAGATGTACGGCGGCTTTGGAAGAGGCTTTCAGCGCAAGTGGCGTCGGGTGGACAAAGGGAGCAAAATGCCCTGGGGGTTGCTGGGTACCGGACAATTTGGGGCGGGTGCCAATATGGCTTATCGCCGATGTGTGTTTGACGACATTGGCTATTTTGACCCAGCGATGGATGTGGGCACCGTGACGAATGGTGGCGGCGACCTAGAGATGTATTTCCGCGTCTTAAAAGAGGGTCACACCTTGGTTTATGAGCCAAATGCCATCGTTCGCCATCGCCATCGCCAAGACTATGCCAAACTGCGAACTCAAATTGCCAATAACGGGATTGGCTTATATTCCTACTTCACTTGTGGAATTCATCGTTATCCCGATGAACAGTTTAACTTTCTTTTTCTGAGCGTTTACTGGTTGGCATGGTGGCATATTCGCCGCTTGCTGATTTCTTTTGTCCATCCATTGCGATTTCCACGAGATCTGATTTTGGCAGAGCTTCGGGGTTTCTTCCAGAACTTTGGTCGTTATCGAACTGCCCGACGCAGAGCCAAGGAGATTGAAGCCAGCTTCAGTGCCTCACCCCAGCCATCAACTCTTCGAGAAATTCAGAACTGGCAGGTCAATGTGCCACCTCGACAACCGAGAGTGGCTGTGCTGACTGTTGAGTTGAGCCAGCCACTCCCCGATATGACTGATGCAGCCTGTTACTCCGAGGTGCGGCTGTTTGCGACCTGGCATCAATCCCCAATGGGCAGCGTACATATTCATAACACGTACCAACCTATCAGTCAGGATCGCCTGATTGAGGCGATCGCTAACAGTTTAGGACTAGAAATTCTCCAGGCTCGATTTAATTTGAGTAAAGACTTATGCTGGACGCTTATTTCCAATCTGCTCGCTCAAAAACTGAGTGGCGAACCTCGCCAATCTTTGCCAGAACAGTTGCCAACTGAAGTGTCAATTTCCATTGTAATTAGCACTTGCGATCGCCCCCAGAGCTTGCATCGCTGCCTGACTCATCTAGTGGCTCAAACAGCCCACCGCTCCCCTCAGATCTTAGTCGTAGATAACAATCCAAAATCCGGGCTAACCGCTCCCATCGTTAAACAATTCCCCAATGTGTTTTTACTGCATGAACCGCGACGAGGCATATCTTATGCTCGAAATCGTGGCATTCTTGCCAGCACGGGAGAAATTATCATCACCCTGGATGATGATATTACGGTTTCAGAGACCTGGCTGGAAAACTTGCTGGCCCCCTTTGCGCGCCATGAAGTGATGGCAGTAACAGGGAATATTCTGCCATTGGAGTTAGAAACTCCTGCACAACGATGGTTTGAGTTGTATGGCACGCTGGGTCGAGGGTTCGAGCGCTTTGAAGCCAATGGCGATCGATTCGAGGCATGTCTCTATCGCTCCGTTCCAACTTGGGATTTTGGCTCTTGCACCAACGCCGCCTTTCGCACCCTTCTTTTTAATCAACCTCAAATCGGTTTGATGGAAGAGCATTTGGGTCGCGGAACACCTGCAGGGAGTGGAGATGACCTGTACCTGTTTTATAAAATCCTAAAAGCTGGGTATACGATAGTTTATCAACCGACGGCTTGTGTATGGCATCAACACAGCCGGGATATGTCTACTTTGCGTCGCCAAATCTTCAACGATGGCAAAGGACACGTTGCCTATCAACTGAGCACTTTAATTCAAGATGGGGATCTGCGTGTACTAGCACGATTACTCGTAGGCTTACCCTTACAGCACTTTTATCGGATCTATTTCCACTTACGGGGCTGGAAGTATCATCCCCTTTGGATGACCTTGCTGGAGATTGCAGGTAATTTGGTCGGTTCCCTCTATTTCTCATACTCCCATTGTCGTGTTCTTCTCATCGGCCGTAGCAAATCTTTGGTACTACCATCGCAGGACATTCTAAGTACTACTCCGGTTCTTTCCGAAGAAGCCGTGAATCAAAACGCAAAGATTCAAGTTTCAAGGTGACTACAAAGTAAATTCTAGTATTCAATATGGGTTCTTTCAAAATGTCCATAACTCAACGCTCGGAATTTAAATTGCGGCATCGGCGACTAAGGCTTCGTTATCTCTACGATTTGCTTCGATCGCTGGTCGATCGAGACATGAAGTTGCTTTATAAGCGATCGTTGCTGGGTATTGCTTGGACGTTGATCAGTCCACTACTGCAACTGATAGTATTTATCTTCATTTTTCAGGTAATTTTACCTGTCAATGTTCCTCAGTACTCTTCTTTTGTATTTACAGGATTACTGGTCTGGACTTGGTTTCAAAGCTCTTTGTTTCAAGCAACTGGGGTTATTATCAGTAACCGTGCTTTAATTCGACAACCTGGCTTCCCTAATGAAATTTTGCCTGTCGTAACTGTGACCACTGGCCTGATTCACTTCATTTTGGCACTACCCGTTTTATTCATTTTTTTGATTGTTGATGGAGTACGCTTTCAACCCATTATTATTCTTCTTCCCCTACTACAAGCTATTCAGTTTATTTTTACGGTAAGCTTGTCATATTTTTTGGCAGCTCTGAATGTTACTTTTCGCGATACGCAACATACGCTCGGCGTTCTTCTCCAATTGTTGTTTTATGTTACCCCTATTTTCTATGATATCAAGAATGTGCCTTCTAAGTACCATATATTCTATTTCCTTAATCCAATGGTAAATTTGGTCAATGCATATCGTTCTATTTTGATGTATGGCAAGCATCCAGATTGGATGCCTTTGCTCTTGACAGTAGTATTAACAATTGTTCTGCTCCCTATTGGGCATCGAGTTTTTAAGCACCAAAGCAATAGATTTGTAGAAGAAATTTAATCTCGAAAACCACAAATTAACTAATATATTGTTATTTAATATGATTTAACTTGTGAAAAATTATGATTAGTATCAATAGTTCTCCCAAACTACCCACAAAACTGCTGGCGGAACAAGTCTTTTTTATTGGCCAGAGATATAGTCACCATGCCCGTCACTCTGGCTATGAAGGATTTAGTCGCTACGTGGGCACGTTGTTAAAACCACCCGTCAATTTTCGCTGGATTTCGGCTAAATGGGGCTGGGGTTTGAATACATTAATTTCGCAAGTTACCCACCATCCCATGTATTCCCTGGGTGCATTTTTGACAGAGGTTACAACCTTGCTACAAATGCTTCGACGACGGAATTGTCTCTATCATTTATTATATGGCGACTCCGATTTGTGGCTTCTAGGTCTACTGAGTTGGTTTTGCCATTTAACTGGAAATCGTCTAGTCGCATCTTTTCATGAACCCTCAGATTGCTTACGATCGCTCGGAATTATTGAAAAAGTTGTCCGTGGAATTGATGCGGTTATTTTAGTTTCTGAATCTCAACGCAGCTATTTTGAGGAATTTCTGCCCCTAGAGCGCATTTTTGTTGTTCCGCATGGCATGGATGTTAATTTCTTTCACCCGCCTCAGATTCCTGCCCCTAACGCTACTTGCATTACGGTGGGTTCGCATTTACGAGATTTTGAAACACTGAAACAGGTTATGTCATTGGTGTGGCAGGCTAATCCCAAGGTGCATTGGATTGCAGTGGGTGTTCATGGAGATCGCAAGAACCCCTTTGGCAGCTTTACCGATGAGCGGATACAGTTCTTAAATGGAGTTAGTGATGAAGCATTGCGGGAAGCTTATCAGACTTCACAAGCGGCTATTTTTGCTTTAAAGGAAGCAACTGCAAATAATTCGCTCTTAGAAGCAATGGCTTGTGGTCTACCCGTTGTCGTGACAGATACTGGCGGTATCGCCGAATATGTAGATGACACCCTCGGTATACTCTGTCCACCCAATAATCCTAAGGATTTTGCCCATGAAATTCTAAGGATTTTAGCCGATTCAGTGGATCGGCATTGGAAGGCTGAAGCAAGCCGTCAACGCAGTCTAAAGTATGACTATCGTCGGGTCGCTGAGCAAATGGGAGAGATTTACGCAACTGTGTTGAAATTAGAATCGTCCATCGCCCCAAAAGAAGGGATTTACAAGTAATCCAAATAATCCCTATACAAGAGAAATAACACATGCGCGATGCTATTATTGTCCACAACTTGGGAAAGTGCTTCAATCGCTACCATACTGAGAAGCCTACTACTATTATGGAAGCTGCACTCAGCGGTTTGCGGCGGATGCACCCAGTGGAAAAGTTTTGGGCGCTGCGGCAAATCAGTTTTACTGTCTCACCGGGTGAGATGTTGGGAGTTATTGGTCACAATGGGGCTGGGAAATCGACTCTTTTACAATTGATTGGTGGTGTCGGTTATCCCAATGAAGGTAAAGTTCAGACCAATGGTCGAATTGGAGCACTACTAGACTTAGGCGCTGGGTTTCATGGTGACCTAACAGGTAGGGAAAATACGTTTGTCACTGCAATTGTAGCGGGGTTGACACAGCGAGAGGTAGCAACCCGATTCGATCGAATTGTAGCGTTTGCTGAGTTAGAGCATTTTATCGATAATCCTGTCCGAACCTACAGTACAGGGATGCAGATGCGATTAGCCTTTTCCGTTGCCGTTCATACAGAACCTAAAGTTTTGCTGGTGGATGAGTTTTTGTCGGTGGGTGATTTATCGTTCCAGGCAAAGTGTCTGGAACGAATTTGGCAACTCAAAGCACAGGGTTGTGCAATTGTGTTCATTTCCCATGATGCAGGACAGGTTCAACATTTGTGCGATCGCGCCCTTTGGCTACGACAGGGTGAAGTTGTGGCCTACGGTGAACCAGAAGTTGTAGCAGGACAATATGTGAGTGAAATGCGATCGCAAACGCTTCAACGTACTCCCATGCATCCCCCCCAATACACTCAATCTGGCAAAGAACTTAAGGTTCGCGAAAATCGTTTTGGTTCCCTCGAAGCTGAAATTACGCACGTTCATCTGTCACCTAGCGGAGATCTGAAGGGAGGAGATCCCCTGTGTATTGAACTGGAGTATTTTACACCTCAACCCATTGAGGCACCAATCTTCTGTATTTCTATTAGCCGAGAGGAGGGGCAAGTTTGCTTAGATACCAACACTCAGGCAATGGGCATTTCTACCCCAGTCATTCAAGGTAAGGGACGAGTCAAAGTTTACTGCGATCGTCTCGATCTAGGTGGAGGTCAGTATTTTGTTGATGTCGGCATCTTCGAGAAAAATTGGGAATATGCCTATGACTATCACTGGCACGTCTACCCTTTGATGATTCATGCTCCAAGTTCAGGGAAAGGAAGCTTAATCCCCCCTATGCGATGGGACGTTTCTACGCCAGTATTCAAGCTTTCATCTCCAGCACAAGACAGTTGAATGAGGTGTTCAGTGTTTCCGAGTTAACTGCTTTAACAAATTTTACATTGTTCTTTACTTCCACAATCACAATGAATTCCATCTTAGTTACAGGTTCTGCAGGCTTAATTGGCTCTGAAGCAGTTCGTTTTTTCTGCGATCGAGGTTTTACGGTTATTGGAATTGACAATAATATGCGCCAAGTCTTCTTCGGTGAAGATGCCTCCACGGAGTGGAATCGCGATCGCTTACTCAGCGACTACAGCGATCTCTATATTCATCACAATGTTGATATTCGCGATCGCGATGCGATCGAGCAAATATTCTCAACCTATAACACTGACGTTAGCCTGATCGTTCATACAGCGGCTCAACCTTCCCATGACTGGGCTGCGAGAGATCCCTATACTGATTTTTCTGTGAATGCGAATGGCACCTTAGTCCTGCTCGAAAATGCCCGACAGTACTGTCCAAATACAGTGTTTATTTTTTGCTCGACCAACAAGGTCTATGGAGATAATCCTAATTTTCTACCCTTGTTCGAACAAGAAAAGCGTTGGGAAATTTCAGAATCTCATCCCTACCATCCAGGAATTGATGAAACCATGAGCATTGATAACTGCAAGCACTCCTTGTTCGGAGCATCGAAGGTGGCTGCTGATGTATTGGTTCAGGAATATGGTCGCTACTTTGAGATGAAAACGGCAGTATTTCGAGGAGGATGCTTGACAGGCCCTAGCCATTCGGGGACTCAATTGCATGGTTTTTTGTCCTATTTAATGAAATGTGCTATGGCTGGCAAATCTTATCAAGTCTTTGGTTATCAGGGAAAACAAGTTCGAGATAATATTCATAGCTATGATTTAGTTAATGCATTTTATCACTTTTACAAATCTCCTCGTGTGGCAGAGGTGTACAACATTGGTGGTGGTCGATTTAGCAACTGCTCGATGTTAGAAGCAATCCAACAATGTGAAGAAATTACAGAAAAAAAACTGAATTGGACTTACGTAGAGAATAATCGTATTGGTGACCATATCTGGTGGATTAGCGATATTCAAAAATTCAAGAATCACTATTCTAACTGGCAACTAACTTATAGTATTCCAGATATTTTAAAAGAAATTTTCTCGCAAAATGTCGAGCGATGGATATAGAAATATTGTCAAAGGAATGATAGTTATAAAAAGTGGAAAAGGTTTTACTTATATTACCCTTCTCTTCATCATTTTTCTGATAATTTTTTAGAGCTGAAATATATCTAAAAACGGAGATTAAATAATGGAATTATTTCAATCTATTTGGAGGAAGCAGATCGTTCGATATTTAATCTGCGGGGCGATTACCGCAGCCTTTAATGTCGTACTTCTTTTTAGTCTAGTTGAAATCCTGAATCTAAATACACCATTACTGAGAAATGTTGCTAATATTTCTGCTCTTGAAATATCTTTGTTGTTTAGTTTCTTTGTTTACCGCCTGTGGGTTTGGCCTGCGACAACATGGCGAATAAAAGAAATCATATTCTATCAAATTCCCCTATATCATCTGTCTGCGGGAATTGCTATTTTCACTCGAAGCTTTATCCTGTTTCCGCTAATGGACTGGCTTGGAATCTATTATACGATCAACGTATTGATTGGGATTGTCATTGGTTCTGTTCTTAATTATTTATTTAGCGATCGCATAGTATTTCGCACTAGAACGGGTGATATTGATAGTTTAGTTTCCCGTGCTTCTACATTAATTGAAGACTCGGTGCTTGCTCTCCAAACTCCTGCAGCTAAAGTTTTAGGAGTAAGAGAACGGTACCGCGATCGGTATTGGGAAAAACGGGATCCGATTTATCAAGATCGACTTTTATGGCGAGCACAGTCTTTTCGACATCTAACCCATCTACTCCCAGGGCAAACTATTCTAGAGATCGGCTGTGGAAAAGGTTTTTTTACGCGCCAACTGCTTAAAGTTTCTCGGGGTGAGAACCCGATTACAGCCGTCACCTTTAATCTCAAGCCGGATGGTATCAATTACATTCCCGAACCCATTGAACTCATTGTCGCTAATGAAATTTCAGGTGCCCTTGAAAACCGTCAATTTGATTTTGTTGTAGCAATGGATTTATTGGATCGGAGTAATTGTGCCTCAGTTTTAAAAACGGTATACGATTTATTAAAACCTGGTGGACAAGTCATCTTTTATGAAAGTAATCCTTGGAATGTGATTCTTAAGTTCCGTCGCCTAATTTCACAACTCTTTGGGAATAAAGATCCCCGACACTTACTGAATCGATCTGAGTTATATGAGCTAATTTCGGAAGTTGGCTTTCTGAAAGTGTTCTCTGTGTTTAATGATTTTGTCTATGCTCCGCTCAATAAACACCTAATTTGGCTGCTCCGAAATCTTTCGATTCTTTTAGAAAATGCACCCTTTATTCAGACGTTTGCAGGTTCAATTTTAATCCACGCACAAAAACCTCCACGAGCAGCGGAACGCCCGATTGTCTCGCTATGCGAACACAGACCGTTGCATGGCGCTATTTCTGTAGTAGTTCCTTGCCACAATGAAGAAATGAATATTGAATCCCTGATTAACGGCTTAAAAACCTACTTTGGGGAGTATTTGCATGAGATTATCCCAGTCGATGACAATAGTAAAGATAACACCTGTGGGGTATTGCAACGGTTGGCAGAAACCGATCCGCTGATTAAGCCTTTTTTCCGTACGCCCCCAAATGGTGTTGGTCGAGCGCTGAGGGATGGGTACAGCGTTGCCACGGGACGCTATATTCTGTCCATGGATTGCGATTTCCAGCACCTCTTACCTGAAATTCGCGATTTGTTCGATGCTGCTGCCGAAGGCTATGACATCGCAATCGGCAGTCGATTCTCTCGTCATAGCGTCATTTTGAACTATCCCTTTCAGAAAATTGTTGCGAACCGAGGATTTCACATGCTAGCACGGGTTCTATTTTGGCGTAATTTTCGGGATCTGACCAATAATCTGAAATTATTTCGCCGTGAAATTCTGGACAATATCCAATTGACTCAACCTGGCTTTGCAGTCAATGCGGAAACAGGCCTTAAACCCTTACTGATGGGCTATTCCGTTAAAGAAGTTCCTATCTCCTGGATTAACCGAACGCCCGATATGGGGGTATCTTCTTTTCGTCTGGTCAAAGTAGGTGGCGGATACTGGCAAGTTTTATTCAAGCTCTGGTTAGAAGTCGTCGTGGGTTCAAATTTTCACCCAAAACAAACTTCGACTCAAAAAACAGTTATTCGCTTGAAATAGATAGATCCCTCCATTTCCCTCCTATTATCAGGTTAAAATTGCCAAGATTAAGAGTTTATGGAATACCAATCAGCTCGCACAGACATCGAATTCTCAAATCCAACTCAATCCGACTGGAAGGCAAGTCTATTTGTTGGTGGTGTATGGCTTGTCATGATGTTGGTTGCTATTAATTTTATGCTTAGGTATGGCAGTAGAATTCCATTAGCAGAAGATTGGTTGATGGTCGCTCCCTTAGCTGGGAAGGAATCAGATTTAATGCGTTGGGTGTGGGCTCAGGTTAACGAACATCGCATTCCTTTTCCTCGTTTGATATACCTGATACTGCTCCAAATCACCAACGGCGATTTCCGGGTGGGCGGCTTTTTTAACATTGGGCTGTTAGGAGCACTTTCATTGGCAATGGCCTGGATAGTTCGGCTTCTCCGAAGAGGGCGAACCCACTTCTCCGACGCTTTTTTCTCATTAGCATTCTTGCATCTCGGTCATTCAGCGAACTTTCTGATGGGTTGGCAAGTTACTCAGGTAATCCCCACTGTTCTAACCAGCGTCATACTGCTACTTTTTGTGGTTCAAAAAACCTTTGCAAAACCGAGTATTGCAGTTCTATCTGGAATATGTCTGATGCTACTGCCCCTATGCGGTGCTAATGGGCTCTTATACGTGCCCTTTCTGGTTGCATGGCTCAGCTATTGCAGCATTCTTCATTGGTATTCAGCAAAACCTGGAGAGGGGAAGCGGTGGATCAGCGGATTTTTAATGGGATCGGCGGCGATCGCCCTGTGTTTCTCGGTCCTATACTTTGTAGACTATCAACGCGCGTATTGGAATCCTCCTAGCCCCGGACTAAAAGCAACCCTTAGCACTACTATCCATCTGTTGGCATTAGGCTGGGGTCCCTTTGCCTCAAGATCGTGGATGATATCAGGAATTGCCATCCTCAGTGTCCTAGCCATCAGCGTTGGCATAGCGATCTTGAGCGTTTTGCGTAACAAAGGACTAGAGCGCCATCAAGCGTTCGGTATCCTGTGCTACTTTAGCAACCTGATTTTGTTTTCCTTGGCCGTGGGACATGCTAGAGCAGGGTGGGTGCCTAAATTGGGTTTGCCTATACGCTATGTTATTTTTGCGGTTCCTGTCCTCTGCGCTGTCTTCTTGATCGGAGAACTTTATAGTGTTCCTAAACTTCGGGTTGTCCTTCAACGGGGATTGTTCTTAGGAATGTTGCTATTGCTGCCCTTCAATACTATTGCAGGCTTCTATGACTTCACAAATTGGTATCGGGAAGAAGCCGTGGCCATAGAACGCGATATTGCCTCAGGGAGGTCTCCTTCCAACCTTGCCCCTCGTTGGCGAACGCGACACTCTGATTTTATCGAGCGATCTCTGGATAGAAACGAACTGCTGGCTCACCTAAAAATGCTCTATAACGCTGGGATTGAACCTTTCGATCGGATGCAAGCAGAACCAGATCGTCTCTAACCTCTAACGGTATGAAACCCATCGGATTTTAAGTAGACTGAAGGGCTGAACCTTTCCCATTCTAAAATCTCTGAGATTGCTGGGGTAATAGATTAACCATGCTCTCATACGCCCCTAGCTCGTAGCTTTTTCCTTGGGGTAGAGAAGTTCCGTAAAAATCCTGCTCTCCTGTGTCCAGACTAAACAAAGTGTTTAAATTTAATCCGGCATCGATGAGGGGAGAGGTTGGACGGAGTCGATAGGCATCTAATGTAGAGAGTAGATCGGGATTGCCGATTATAAGACCGCCACCTGGCTCGAATAATTGGGGATTAATACTAAAACCGGATGGATTTGAGTGCAGTTGTTCTTGACCTGTTTCCCTCCGCCAGGTACTGAAGTTAATGTAAATCCGATCGCCCCAATGAATACTAAATTTTTTGTTGGTTGAATAGTAATTATTTCCTTGGAAGGTTAGATTTTTTTTGCCACCTACTTGACTTGCTGAGATGTCAACTAGATCTAACCCATCGGTTGTTTGAAAAATATTGTTATAGAAACGGACGCCGTTAAGCTTTAGCGTCTCCACAGAAAGGTTTCCAATTCTTACTGCTGCTGGTTTGCCGACTGGAGCAGCATTGACAAAGACGGTGTTGTTATAAATTTCAGTATTACGAATCTGCCCATATAAATAAATGCCTGCATAGTCATTCTTTCGTCCGTCATTCTGACTGATATTATAACGAATAGTGTTGTTAGTAAAAGCTGGATTGATCAATCCGTGAGCAAGTAAATAGCCTGCACCATCATTATCGTGGGAATAATTATATTGAATTACGGATTGAGAAACATTCTGATCTAGATCGAAACCACCACCATCTTTTGTGCGACCTGTATGATTTTTGTAAGACTCATTGTACTGAATAGCGACATTACTCGAGTCATAAGTCCAAATTCCCACCGGGCCAGAATTTGCGTCATTAAGCTCGCCATTATGATGAGCAATGCATCGCTCGATTATTCCTGCCTTCACACCGCCGAGAACTATACCATTGCCTGTGGGGCTGTCATCTCCAGGGATTCCGAGATTTTCGTAAGCCCGAACATAACGAATCTGCACGTTTTCGTGAACGTTGGGGATCTGGGCATAAGTTAGAAGTCCGCTTTTGCCATTGTTGTGAGTTAAGACATGACTGATTTGGATGTTGCGATATCCGCTTTTTTGATTCCAACTACCAACAGCAATACCATGATTTCCAAACCCATACACATCAACGTTGTTAATACGAATTTGTTCTAATTTCACATCTCCTGACAAATCATTGTAGAAATTAATGCCACTACCCCGGTTATGTTTCCACCCTGAACCAACCAGATTGAGGTTATCGATCGAATATCCTCCTGTGTTGTGGATGTAGATGCCATTGCTATCTCTGGCATCAAGGGTCGCTCTTCCTCTGCCATAGGAACTAATAAAGATGGGTTGGGTTGGCATGCCGCGATCGCCCGCATCAAAGCTTAATCCGCCTCTAAAGGTTGCTCCTCCCTCAAATAAAATGCGATCGCCTGGACGAAAGGTAAAGCGATTAATTCGATTAACGGTTTGCCACGCCTTGCTAGGAGAGGTTCCTGAATTATTATCATTGCCAGATGAACTGATATAGTAGGTGGCTATCGGAAGATTGGGAATACTTACAGGATTAGTTGGAGAATGACTAGCAAAGCCCTGTGGCTGACCTGCAACCAATTTCGGTTCAATTAGAATAACACTTAACAGACAGATGCCAAGTAGCAGGTAATAGCGAAGTTTTCGTATGATAGACTTTATCACGTCAATTACTAAATGAGAATGAAATAGCCCTGCATTCTGAGGTAGTCCGCTAGGCGCTCTTCTGCTTTTTCGATACTCCTCAGTTCGCTCTTCCCCACACTTGGGCGAGCCGTCGATCGCGACCGCAGGCAGATCGATAAAAGCGGTATTTCAGCGCGTTGGTTTTGTAGTAGTTTTGATGGTAATCTTCCGCTGGGTAAAACTCACCCGCCGAAACGATTTGAGTAGCAATCGGTTGAATGCCAGACTGTTCTAGCGCTTGTTTGGATTGCTCCGCTAATTGGCGCTGTTTATCATCGTAGAAAAAGATGCTGGAGCGATATTGAGAACCGCGATCGCAGAATTGTCCGCCCCCATCCAGCGGGTCTACATTGTGCCAAAACACATCCAAAAGCTTCTCGTAGCTCACTTGCGTCGGGTCGTAAACCACCTGTACCGACTCCGCGTGCCCCGTTTTGCCGGAAGACACTTGGCGATAGCTAGGGCGTTCCGTTTGACCGCCGGTGTAGCCGGAGGTTGTGGAAACGACTCCAGGGAGGGTATCGAAAGGCTTTTCCATGCACCAAAAGCATCCACCCGCGAAGGTTGCTTTTGCTAGCGTTTGGGCGCTCGCCTCTGGATGCCAGAATCCCAATAAGGTAAGAACCATCAGCAGTAAAGTAAAGCAGCGTTTTAAGTGAAAGTTTGTCAAATTGCTCATGGTGCAGGGCTGTACGTTAACTAGATTCTACTAAAGGTGCAAGGCTAAAATTTGCTAGGATCTTCTCTAGTTAGGATTTTGGCAATGTTCCAATGTTTTGACGGCGGCGTCTTAGCAATACTCCTGTATCCCGAGAGGCTCTCAAGGATGACACAAACTGCTCCTTCGCTGACCCAATTGATGACAATGGAGGACTATCTGGCCTATGACGATGGGACTGATAAGCGCTAC
Organism: Altericista sp. CCNU0014; assembly: GCF_044923475.1. Classification (NCBI taxonomy): domain Bacteria; kingdom Bacillati; phylum Cyanobacteriota; class Cyanophyceae; order Synechococcales; genus Altericista; species Altericista sp. CCNU0014. The sequence continues at coordinate 5,243,648 of NZ_CP137338.1, read as the reverse complement.
GAGTTGGTGGATGGAGAATTAGTCGAAATGCCAACAGAGAGCCAGTTCAACGTTAGCATTGCCAAACTTCTATTTTTTGAGCTGGCGAAGCATCTGCCTATTGCATTGTTAAGTTTTAAAGATACGGAGATCGAGGTGACTGGGCGACGGGCAAAATGTCGATTGCCGGATTTGATGGTGCATTCTGAAGAATCGCGAGCTGCCTTGATTGGGGCAAAACGAGCGATCTTAACGCGGGATCTACCGCCTCCTGCGCTGGCGATCGAGGTGGTGTCGCCAGGGGTAGAAAATCGAGACAGAGACTATCGCTATAAACGTACTGAATATGCAGCGCGCGGAATTGCCGAATACTGGATTATTGACCCAGAACTGCAGCAGGTGACGCTATGTCTTTGGGTAAATGGACAGTATGAGGATACGGTTTATGTTGGAGATACTCCTATCAAATCCACGATAATTCCTGGGTTTGACTTGAGCGCTGCTCGGATTATGGCCTTCGGCCAAAATTAGAAGTCTCTTACCACGTCTGCAGCGATCGCATTTAACCGCAGTTCAGCGTTTCGCGCGTGCTTCGTCCTGTTGTGGGGTTTGTCCCATCCGCAACTTTACAGAGGGCAGATTGGACTGGCTCTGGCAGATCGACGTCGGTAAAATCGGCTCCTGTAATAATTGCGCCCTCAAATTGGGTGCTGTAGGCAAATGCGCCTTCTAAGACGGCATTGGTTAAATTGGCCTGTACCAATCGAGCCGAATCTAAGGTTGCAACGCTGAGGTTGACGCCTTCTAAATTGGTATCCTCCAGATTTGCCCCAAAAAAGCTGACGCCGCTGAGGTTAGAACCTTTGAAGTTCGAATTTTTGAGGTTGGCTTTCGTAAAGCTAGAGTCGGTTAAGTCTCTCCCGGAGAAATCGGCGTTGAGCAAAATCTCCTTGGTGTAGTCATTGGCCCAGGCAGGGCTAACCCAACCCAGCCAGAATAGAACAGTTAACCCCAGCACGACGAGCCAGAGTACCCCACGCTTGAACCCAACACGATGTATAGCTTGCCGCATAAAGGCTGTCCCAATGTACGATCTGCGATCGCCCCTTTTATCTGGGGCCAATCCTATTTTACGGGGGGAACGCACGCTTTGCGTCGGGCGATCGGCCCAATGTCGCCTCTCACCGAGTTGCCCAAAGATTAGGGATGCAGAGAGTAGAAGAACGAATGATAAATGGCCGACCTACAATATTCTTCAGGCTGAAAGTTAGAGAATAGGTATCAATTCATGATGACAAAGAGCATGACCCCTAGAACGCTGACCGTTGCTGCCATTCAGCTTCAATTCCAAGACGAGCGCGCCTCCAATCTGAAGCAGGTGGAAGGCCGCATCCGCGAAGCGGCGGCGGCGGGGGCACAGGTCATTTTGCCCTCGGAGCTGTTTGAAGGGCATTATTTTTGCCGCGAGGAACGGGAAGAGTGGTTCAGTCGCGCCCATCCCATTCAAAATCACCCCACTGTCGCGCATTTTCAGGCGATCGCCGCCGAACTCAGCGTGGTGATTCCCATTTCGTTTTTCGAGCAGTCTGGCCCTGCCTACTACAACAGCGTGGCGACGATCGATACCGATGGTGCAGTTTTAGGCGTTTACCGCAAAAGCCACATCCCCGACGGCCCCGGCTATGAAGAAAAGTTCTACTTTCGCCCTGGCGATACTGGATTCCGCGTCTGGAATACCCGCATTGGCAAAATTGGCGTGGGGATCTGCTGGGATCAATGGTTCCCGGAATGCGCGCGCGCGATGGCTCTGATGGGTGCTGAAGTGCTGCTCTATCCCACGGCGATCGGCAGCGAACCTTACGATGCCGAGCTAGATACAAAAGACCCGTGGCAGCGCGTCATGATCGGTCATGCGGTCGCGAATGCAATTCCGGTGGTCGCGGCGAACCGGATTGGTCCCGAGGGCGAGCTGACGTTTTACGGTCATTCCTTTATTGCCGACCATCGGGGCGATAAGGTGGCAGAACTGGGTCGAACCGAGGAGGGCGTCATTACGGCAACCTTCGATCTGGATGCGATCGCCCAGTACAGGGCAGGCTTTGGGCTGTTCCGCGATCGGCGACCCGACCTGTATAGCGTTCTCACGACCGCCGACGGCCAGCAGCCGATGGGATGATCCAAGACGCAACTAAGCAGTAAGCTATTCAAGGGCGTTCATTCCAAGTCACCATGGCAACTATTAACGACAATTACCTCAAACTCAAAGCGGGCTACCTGTTTCCTGAAATTGCGCGGCGCGTGAATGAATTTGCCAAGACGCATCCCGATGCGCCGATGATTCGCTTGGGCATTGGCGATGTGACGGAGCCATTGCCGGAAGCTTGCCGCACGGCCATGATCCGGGCCGTAGAGGATATGGGCGATCGCAGCAAGTTCAAAGGTTACGGTCCAGAACAGGGGTACGAATGGCTGCGAGAGGCGATCGCCCGGCACGATTTCCAAGCGCGAGGCTGCAACATTGACGCCTCCGAAATTTTTGTCTCCGATGGCTCCAAGTGCGACTGCGGCAACATCCTCGATATTTTTGGCGATAACAATACCATTGCCGTCACCGATCCCGTGTATCCGGTCTATGTGGATACCAACGTCATGGCAGGCCATACAGGCGAGGCCAACGACAAGGGCGAGTACGAGGGGTTGGTTTATCTGCCCATTACCGCCGCGAACGACTTCACGGCTCAGATTCCGACCCAGAAAGTCGATTTAGTGTATCTGTGCTTTCCCAACAATCCCACTGGAGCAGTTGCCACCAAGGAACACCTCACCGCTTGGGTTGACTACGCCAAGGCCCACGGCTCCATCATTTTCTTCGATGCGGCCTACGAAGCGTACATTACCGACCCCACCTTGCCCCACTCCATCTACGAAATTGAAGGGGCGAGGGACTGCGCGATTGAATTTCGGTCGTTCTCGAAGAATGCGGGCTTTACCGGAACGCGCTGCGCGCTGACGGTGGTTCCCAAAACCTTGACAGCAAAAGCGGCTGACGGCTCGGATGTAGAGCTGTGGAAGCTCTGGAATCGCCGCCAGTCTACTAAATTCAACGGCGTCTCCTATATCGTTCAGAGAGGAGCTGAGGCGGTGTACTCGTCGGAAGGACAAGCGCAGATCGAGGCTCTGATCGGCTTTTATCTGGAAAACGCTAAAATTATTCGCGAGCAACTGACTGCCGCAGGGTTAAAGGTTTATGGTGGCGTCAACGCTCCTTATGTTTGGGTGCAAACGCCGAACGGACTTTCTAGCTGGGATTTCTTTGATAAGCTGCTGCACAATTGTAACGTGGTGGGTACGCCCGGTTCTGGATTTGGGGCTGCCGGGGAGGGCTATTTCCGCATTTCGGCCTTTAACAGCCGTGCCAACGTGGAAGAAGCGATGAAGCGAATTACCGAGACGTTTTAGACGATTTCTAGAAAAGAGAATACCGAGTCGTAGGGGCGCAAGGCCTTGCGCCCCCGCGAGATGCTTTCTTTTATCCAACGAAGGACTGCTCTATCTAGATAAAGTAGCTAGAGGGGACATTTGCTTTTTTCCACTTTTTGTTCTTTACCCCTCCCAGCAGAGCCGTCTTAATCCGCACCCGTTCCTCTTTAAGTTCTTGAGGGCTGAGGTCGCCGTATAGGGATTGAATGATGGTGTCGTGGTGAAGTACGTCGCCGCGATGTTCCGCCAACACTTGGGCGATCGCCTCTAGTTTCGTCAGATCTTTGTAGACGGGCAATAACGGAAGGGAGATGCGCTTCTTTTTATCGGACGGGGCTGATTTTGGTTTGGCCTGCGCGCTTTTCTGACCCCGAGGCTGGGATGTTTTTCTAGCACGGGGTTGTTTTGTTTCAGCGGTCGGTTCCGGTGCGGGGCTGCTGGGTTGCGAGGCTTTTTTGTTGCTGCGCCCCTTCCCTTTCTCTGGCTGGCCTGAAATAAGATAGCTGGAGGGAGTTGCCGCTTTTTCCCACAGTTTCAGTTTTACCCCTTGGTACATTAGGGTTTTCAGCCTCAAGCGCTCGATTTTATGTTGGGCTGGGCTGAGATCGCCAAAAAGCGATTGGGTAATCGAGTCGATCGTAACTTCTTGTCCCTTTTGGGACTCTAGGATTTGGGCGATCGCCTCCAATCGTTTGAGTCCTTGGTAAGCGGGTAAAAGTGGTAAAGAGACGCGCTTTCCAGTCACCCGCTCGGAATCTGGCGCGCTTTTCTCAATCTTGTCTTTCTGAGCGCGGGGTTTTGTAGGAAGAACGGCGGCAGGCTCGGCAGGCTCGGTAATTTCCGGGGCGGGCGCTAGAGCGGGACGATCTTGGGAAGCATCTACCTCGGGAGCGAACACTAAAGCGGGAACGGTTGTTTCAATGCGAGCCTGTAGCGGGGGCAATCCATTGGTGGGTACGAGCTGATTCAGTAACACGGCATTGACGTGCGAAAGCTGTTCTCTGTAATGAACTGCGTTCGCTTCTGCTTCTGTTAGCGCTTGTTCGTACTGAGATTTTAGGGCGATGAGATATTCGGCAAGGGTTTGTTCTGGTCTGTTTGCAGTCATTATCTCTAGTTAGTGGGAAATTTCTATTCCCTATGGTATTTCACTTTTGCAAAGATTGGAAGATCTCTGCCAGAAATATATTGCGATAATTGCTCGCATCGCTGGGTTGAATTGCAGTTCTCAGGCTTTTTCTGGGGAGATTTCCAGGCGAGGGGCAAAAAAACGGCGCGATCTTGCCCGATCTCGATATTCTGTTGCCTACAATGGGAATGGATATCGCCTTTGGGTTAACTGTTTTGCGGTTCGCCGCTTATAAAAATATTGATGGATGGCATGGTAGCAACAGGTCGGTTTGTTTCGCGCATGCAGGCGGTTCAGTCTCCTATTATTCCTATTGTGGGAGAGTTGATTCGGAAAAATCCCGGTACTATTTCTTTGGGACAAGGGGTGGTTTCCTATGGCCCTCCGCCAGAAGTGGCCCGATCGATTGCCAATTTTCTGGCCGATGCCGATCTCAACAAGTATCGAGAGGTCCAGGGAATTCCCGAGCTGCGGACGGCGATCGCGCGCAAACTCGCTGCGGAGAACGCCATCCGCCTCGATGGTATCCATCAGGTGGTGGTGACGGCGGGGAGCAATATGGGGTTTGTCAATGCGCTGTTGGCGATTACCCAGCCGGGCGACGAGATCGTCCTGCAAGTGCCCTACTACTTCAACCATGAAATGGCGATCGCGATGGCAAGCTGTAAGGCCGTCTTGGTGCCGACGGATCGAAACTATCAGCTTCAGGTGGAGGCGATCGAAGCCGCAATTACAGATCGCACCCGCGCTATCGTCACCATTTCGCCCAACAATCCTACGGGGGCGGTCTATCCGTCAGAGGCGTTATGGGCGGTCAATCAGCTCTGTCAAGCACGCGGCATCTATCACATCAGCGATGAAGCCTATGAGTATTTCACCTACGATGGCGCGGTCCACGTTTCGCCCGCCCAGTTCGATCCAGGCTCTCAGCATACAATTTCTCTGTTTAGCCTCTCCAAAGCTTACGGGTTTGCCAGTTGGCGGATTGGCTATATGGCGATTCCAGCTCGCCTGCTAGAGTCGGTCCAGAAAATTCAGGACACTATTCTGATCTGCCCGCCCGTAATATCGCAATATGCAGCGTTGGGGGCACTGACTGCTGGGCGAGCTTATTGTGCGGAGAAAATTAAGGCGATCGCCACGACCCGTCTATCTATATTGGAGGCGATCGCCTCGCTCGAATCCGTTTGCACGATGCCCGAGGCAGAGGGCGCGTTTTACGGTCTGCTCGCTCTTGGCACCTCTATGCCTGCCATGACGCTCGTCGAACGTCTGATTCGAGATCATGGCGTTGCGGTGATTCCCGGCACTACGTTTGGCATGAATGAGGGATGTTACTTGCGCGTGGCCTATGCCGCCCTCGAACCAGAGACGGTTAAGGAAGGGTGCGATCGTCTGGTTTCTGGACTAAAGTCAATTTTATGAAACTAAAAATTAAACGCCTTTCTTCGTCCGCCGTCATTCCTCAGTACGCCCATCCGGGGGATGCGGGGTTGGATTTGGTCTCGATTGAATCAAAAAACATTGCACCGGGGGAAAGCCAGTTGATTCGCACGGGAATTGCCATTGAGCTACCGCCGGGTACCGAGGCTCAGGTCCGACCTCGGAGCGGGTTGGCATTAAAGCATCAGATTACGGTACTCAACACCCCCGGCACCATTGATGAAGGCTATCGCGGCGAGATTTGCGTCATTCTGATCAATCACGGAACGCAGGCGTTTCAGGTAGAACCGGGGATGCGGATCGCTCAGATGGTGATTGCGTCGTTTATCAGCGTAACGGTGGAGGCGGTCGATGCCCTAGAGGATTCTGCTCGTGCGTCTGGCGGCTTCGGCTCGACGGGAGTGCAAGGGAAGGCACAGTCCCAATTCTGATGCGTATTGATTCGTACAAAATTCAAATCTCGACTACAGCGAGGCAGATACAGCCAGCAGTATCGTGGTATAGATGGGTTGGTTGGCGACCCAGCACTTCGACCCTCACACCTAAAGGATATTGACGATGATTGCAGCAGCGCCCTCACTCAACAACAATCTTCAAGCCGCATTGCCCAACATCGCCGGAGCGGAAGCAGAGATTACAGCCATTACCCGTCATTGCGAACCTGTTTTTTTATCTAAAACTAACCTGCGCCTAGACAACATTAGCGCTGGATTTGCCTGCGCCCTGCACATGCATCAGCCCACCATCCCTGCTGGCGCTAACGGCGAGTTGATTTGCAACCTGCAACATATGTTCGAGCACCAAGGCGACGGCGACAACCATAACGCCAGCGTCTTTGCCTGGTGTTACAGCCGCATGGGAGATTTTATTCCCGAGTTGGTGAGCCAAGGCTGCAACCCGCGCATCATGTTGGACTACTCCGGCAATTTGCTGTGGGGACTCGTTCAAATGGGGCGCAATGACATTCTCGACAACCTCAAGCGCATCACCTGCGACCCTCAATACCAGCCCTACGTCGAATGGCTCGGTACCATGTGGAGCCATGCCGTCGTGCCCTCCACCCCAATTCCCGACCTCAAGCTGCAGATTCAAGCTTGGCAGCATTATTTTGCCTCTATTTTTGGAACCGAAGCCCTTCAACGCGTCAAAGGCTTTTCCCCGCCGGAAATGCACATGCCCAACCATCCCGACGTGTTGTACGAATACATCAAAGCCCTCAAAGAATGCGGCTACCGCTGGCTGATGGTGCAAGAGCATTCCCTGGAAAACTTAGATGGCTCCAGCCTGAGTCAGGCCCAGAAATATATCCCGAACCGCTTAGTCGCGCGCAACTCTAAAGGCGACACCATCAGCATCACGGCTCTGATCAAAACCCAAGGCTCCGATACCAAGCTGGTCGCGCAGATGCAGCCCTACTACGAAGCCAAAGGTTGGGGACGACAAACCATCGGCGGGGTAGAAGTGCCTTCCCTCGTCACGCAAATTGCCGATGGCGAAAATGGCGGCGTGATGATGAACGAATTCCCTCGCGATTTCCCGAGACCGTGGCATGAAATCCGCGACCAGCAATCCGGCGTGGTGGGCTTTAACGGTACGGAATATCTGGAGCTGATTGAGGCAGCGAGAGTAAATCCAGAGGACTATCCCACCTGTCAGGCGGTGCAGCAGCACAAGATTTGGCAGCGGGTCGATCCAGATCGCGCGACCGCAGCAGGGGTTGAAGAGGCGATCGCCGAACTCAAAGCCACCGACCATCAGTTCCACATGGACGGTGCCTCCTGGACCAACGATCTGAGTTGGGTGCAGGGTTACGAGAACGTGCTAGAACCCATGAATCAGCTCAGCGCCAAATTCCACGAAAAATACGACCCACAAGTGCAGGCCGACCCAACCGTTACACAGCGGCAAGATTACCAAGAAGCATTGCTGTATAACCTGCTCGTGCAGACCAGTTGCTTCCGGTATTGGGGTCAAGGCACCTGGACGGACTACGCTCGCGAACTGTATCGGCGGGGAGAGGCGCTGGTCAACCGCTAACAATGTCTAAAACTCGAACGCAGCCGTAATGGGAGCGTGGTCGGAAGCTGGCTCGCCGCTTCTGGCAGCGGGATTGTTGCCAACTGAAGGCAGCGTTCCAAATGCATCGATATGGCTATCCACCACAGGAAGACGGCGCGGTTTGCCGGGAAGAAGCTCTTGACTCACCAAAATGTGGTCGATGAGTTCCTTATTGCCTTGGTTCACGCGAGAGAAGCGCCTTTCCAGGGGAATCAAGGACGCCAAGTTGAATAATCGGGTATCGTCTCCCTCGTCAGGGCGATCGAATCCGGCAGTGCCCACCTCGCTACCGCCAGGACCGTTGAGAATTTGAGTCGTGGCGGCATCGGTCACATCGTTCAAATCGCCCAAGAGAACGAGTGCTTCTTGGCGGTTGCCTTGCAATCGCTCATTGGCCATTACCCTCAACGCCACTGCTTCTGCAGTTCGTTTTAAGAGGGCGATTCCGGCAACTCGCGCTCGTTCGTTCTCATCCTTCGGGTTAAAGCGCGAGCTGCCCGAGGCCGTAGGGAAGCTCAGCAATTTAGATTTCAAATGGGCTGTAATGAGATGAATCGGTAAATTGGTGGCGGGTTTGACCAAAATTCTCAGCGCTCCCCGACTCAGACGAGTCACGCTGTCTAGATTTGCTCGCGCGTCGATGCCGGGGACGCTCGGGAGTCCAACCGCCGGAAAATCGATAATCTCTTCGCGTTCCTCGATCTTAAGGGTTGAGAGAAAACCAACTCGAATTCCCCGTCCGTCTGGGTTTGCAGAGAGTTGACGATGGGGGTACTTTCCTGCGAGCAGTTCTCCTAAGTCGCTCAAGGCTTCTGCGCTGCCAATTTCTTGAAGGGCTAAGACATCCGGCGCGAGATTGAGAATGACTTCTGCCAAACTAGATAGCTTTTGCCGATATTCCGCCTCTGTTTTAGGCCCACCTACTGCTCCCAATTGAAAGAGATTTTCAACGTTCCAGGTCATAACCTTAAATTTAGGCATATAAAATCCTCTTGACTCCAGTTTTTGTAAGGAATTACGTCGATAGATCCCGATTTATCCAGAAAAAATCAGATTGACATTGAGTTAGTTTCGAGTGAGAAAATACGAGCATTATCTTTAAAGAAATACAATTTCTACTTCTAATATATTACTTAATGGTTGCATGTTGAAAGTTCTGGGATAATTGAGAGTAGCTCTTTAATTTATTATGAAAAGGTTGAGTTGGGTCTGAAGAAAAGCGCCAAAAAATTATCTGCAGTCATATTTTATTTCAAAAAGAGAAATACAATGGCAATCTTCAAGAAAGGTTTGTTGTTCGTCGTCGCATCGGTCTTTTGTCTGAGCTTGTGGGCAGTTCCGGCCCATGCTTTGGTGCGGCTTGACGATAGCTTCAAAGCTGCAAGCAATTGCGAAGCAGTGCGATCGATCCGAACGGGTTCCAATCCAGGCAATATCAAACTAGTCCCCGATCGCGTCTACCCCGTGGTGGGAAAAAATCAAGTTGACGAATCCCACTATTTAATCGAAGTTAATGGCGCTAATCCAGTCGAACGTTGGGTGGCCAAACAATGCGGCCAACTCTTAGGTGCGATCGCCCAGGAAAATCAGCCGCCCGTCGGGAATGACAATAGCCCCTCTAATCGGAAGGACTATTTATTAGCATTAAGCTGGCAACCGGCTTTCTGCGAAACAAAACCCGATAAAATCGAATGCAGAACTCAAACCACCGATCGGTTTGATGCGACTCATTTTGCCATCCACGGACTGTGGCCTCAGCCCAGATCTAACGTATATTGCGGCGTCAGCAGCGATCTAGTCGATATCGATAAAGCAAATCGATGGAATGAGTTGCCCCCGATCGAGCTGTCTGCCGCCACCAGTCAAGCCTTAGCGGAAAAAATGCCCGGTTTTTCGTCCAATCTTCAACTGCACGAATGGTATAAGCATGGAACTTGCTACGGGACATCTGCCGATCGGTATTTCCAAGATACGATTCAGCTCCAAGATCGGGTCAATGGTTCTGAGGTTCGGCAATTATTTGCCAATGCGATCGGGACAGAGCTGAGCGCGGCAGAAATCCGTGCCAGTTTCGACCGATCCTTCGGGACGGGTGCCGGACAGAAGGTCGCGATCGAATGCAAGCGAGACATCGATCGGGATAGGGTCAATATGGTGACGGAACTTCAAATTAACCTGGCGGGCCAAATTCGGCCCGATGTTTCCTTTGCCGATCTGTTGGCTGCTGGCAAGACCGTCAGTCCCGGCTGTGCCATGGGAGAAATCGATCGCGCTGGCTTGAACTAATGGGAGGCGGACGTTGCGGGGGTAGCGAATGCCGATTCAGCTCAGACGCGCTCGGGAATTGCAAGCCAGAAGTAGCGCGAGGAAAATAGGCGATACGCAGGGTGCCATAATTTCAGTACAATAGAGTCCCACTCTTTGAGCGCGCGCTATGGTTTCTCAGCTTTCAAGTCAGGCGATCCAGAAACTAAAAAACGACTTCGACCATTTTTTAGACCGCTTACCGAACCTTCAGAACGGTCCTTACATTTACGAAACCCTGGTGACCCTGCTGCGAATGACTGAAGAGGACAACATCGCTCGGCTGGATTGGAAAATCCTGAAGTCGGCTCTCCAGGATATGGAACGGGCCTTCCAGGTCTTTCACAACTACCGCCACGTCCGTAAAATTGCCGTCTTTGGCTCCGCCCGCCTTCCAGAAGACAGCGATGAATATCAGATGGCCGCGAACTTCGCCCGCCGGATTACAGCGCAAGGCTTTATGGTCATGACCGGAGCTGGCGGCGGCATCATGGAAGCGATCAATAAAGGGGCCGGAGCCGAACAATCCTTTGGCCTCAACATTCAGCTTCCCTTCGAGCAAAATTCCAATCCCTTTATTGAAGGGGACCCAAAGCTGATCAAGTTCAAGTACTTCTTTACCCGCAAACTGTTTTTTCTGCGGGAAGCCGACGCGATCGCCGCTTTCCCAGGCGGATTTGGCACCCAAGATGAAGCCTTCGAGTGCCTCACCCTCACTCAAACGGGAAAATCGCCCCCCGTTCCAGTGGTGCTCATCGACAAACCGGGGGGGACCTACTGGCACGCTTGGGACAACTACATTCAAAAAGAGCTGCTGCCGCGCGAGCTGATCGATCCAGAAGATCGGCAACTGTATACCATTACCGATGACTTGCAGACGGGCTGCGAGGCGATCTCGGAATTCTACCGCGTCTATCACTCCAGTCGATACGTGGGCGATCGCCTCGTGATTCGGCTCAACCACGACTTGACCGACGCCCAAGTCGAAACCCTCAACCAGACTTTTCGCGATATTTTGCTGTCGGGCCGCATCAAAAAAAGCAGCATGCTTCCTGGAGAAATCGAGCACCAGCAGCCCCAACCCCAGCAGGTCATGGACAAAACCGAACAGCTCCCGAGACTGGTGTTTCACTTCAACCAGCGGGATCTGGGACGGTTGTACCAGATGATTGCCACCATCAATGCCATGGGCGGCGTACCCGAACTAGAGCACCCCGAACGGAAGTAAGTCTACTACCCTTCTTGCGCGGAAAGGGCGCGCGATCGCGTAGTGGAACGATCTCCCCCGATGCAAAAGGCAGTGCAACAGCTTACAATGATTCAGTTGTAATCTGCGAAGCCACCTTGTTAGAACGATATACTTTGCCCGAAATGGGCAACCTTTGGACTGAAGCCTATAAGTACAAAACGTGGCTCCAGGTAGAAGTTGCAGCCTGCGAAGCGCAAGCAGAACTGGGTACCATTCCGGCAGAAGCCGTCGCCGAAATCAAAGCAAAGGCTGACTTCGACCCGCAGCGAATTTTAGACATCGAAGCCACCGTCAAGCACGACGTGATTGCCTTCCTCACCAACGTCAACGAATACGTCGGCGATGCAGGCCGCTACATCCACGTCGGCATGACCAGTTCTGACGTGCTCGATACCGCCCTCGCGCTTCAGTTGGTGGCAAGTCTAGAGATTATCTTGAAGCACGTGGACGCGCTCGTCGATGCCCTTCGCACCCAAGCCCGCCAGCATCGCTATACCGTCATGGTGGGTCGCAGCCACGGCATCCACGCAGAACCGATTACCTTTGGGTTTAAGCTCGCGGGTTGGCTGGCGGAAGTTTTGCGCAGTAAAGATCGGCTGCTGGCGCTCAAAACAGAGATTGCGGTTGGCAAAATTTCTGGAGCCGTGGGTACCTACGCCAACGTGGACCCGCAGGTCGAGGCGATCGCCTGTCAAAAGCTGGGGCTGACCCCCGATACCGCTTCGACCCAGGTCATTTCCCGCGATCGCCACGCCAACTACCTGCAGGTCCTGGCCCTATTGGCCGCCACCATCGAGCGCATCGCCGTCGAAATCCGCAACCTTCAGCGCACCGACGTCCTCGAAGTCGAAGAATATTTTTCCAAAGGGCAAAAAGGCTCCTCCGCCATGCCCCACAAGCGCAACCCCATCCGCTCCGAGCGCTTGACGGGATTGGCGCGGCTGATTCGCGGCTACGCCACCACCGCCCTCGAAAACGTTGCCCTCTGGCACGAGCGCGATATTTCCCACAGCTCCGCCGAGCGGGTGATGATGCCCGATGCCTGTATTTTGACGCACTTTATGCTGGTCGAAACCACCGACCTAGTGCGGCATTTACTGGTTTACCCAGATAACATGCAGCGCAACATGAACCTTTATGGTGGCGTCATTTTCAGCCAGCGCGTCTTGCTCGCCCTGGTCGAAAAAGGCATGCTGCGCGAAGATGCCTACGCGATCGTGCAGGGCAACGCCCATCAGGCGTGGAATCGAGACGGCGGCGATTTTAGAGCCTCGATCGCGCGAGATCCCCAGGTGCAGGCTCATCTTTCTGCTGAAGAATTAGCAGAATGCTTCGACCCGCAGCATCATTTACAAAACCTGTCCGTCATCTATCAACGCCTTGCCATTGAATAATGCTCGACCGAGATAGAAAAAATCGTTTCCTACAGCTTGGCGTTGGTTCTAGCTAGGCTCGTACCTCTCGATCGCGACTGACCCTAAAGGCTGAAAAAGGAGTAGAAGTGGTAACGCTGTCTTGGAGTGGCCTCAAAGAAATTGCTTGGAGAGAACTCAATCAAGCCAAATACTTGGTCTATCACCAAGGTCAACCGCTTGGAACCAAGGCAGCGGACGTCCCCTCGGATAGCTCTTCGGTCAATTACGATCAGTGCTTTATTCGCGATTTTTTTCCTGTCGCTCTGATCTATTTGATTAGAAACCAAGAGATTGCCGGACATGACGGCGAAACCGTATCCAGTCGCCAAGTCGTCGGCAATTTTCTCGCCACGATCCTTCACCTGCAAATTACGCCAGAGCGATCCAAATATATGGAGCGATCGCCTGGCATGATGCCCGCCAGTTTTAAGGTCGAGGGCGATATCCTGAAACCCGACTACGGCGAACGGGCGATCGCCCAAGTCACCCCTGTCGATTCCTGTCTGTGGTGGCTGATCTTGCTCCAGGCCTATTACCTCGCCTGCACCCAAGACCAGACCGAGATGCACCCGGACTTGTTCGACGGCAAGGAGCCGCAGCCCAAATTGAGGCGGGGCATTCGCCTGATTTTAAGCCTTTATCTATCCAATCGCTTCGATGCCGAACCCATGATCATGGTGCCCGATGGTGCCTGCATGATCGATCGGCGCATGGGGTTAAACGGCTACCCCCTTGAAATTCAAACCCTCTTTTTTGCCGGACTTCAGGTTGCCCGCGATTTTCTCAAATCCGACGAACCCTATCAAATCAGAATCCGGCATCGGCTCCGACGGCTCCAGCGCCAGATTTGCGAAGACTACTGGTTAGACCTCCGCCGACTGCGCATGCTGTACCAAGCCCAAAGCGAACAGTACGATCCCCCGCCGGGCATCGACGCCGAAGACTACTTTTTTAACAAATACAACCTTTATCCAGAATCCATCCCCTACGAGCACCTCATTCAGTGGTTGCCCGAAAAAGCGGGTTATCTGGTCGGCAACCTCGGTCCTTCCCATCTCGACTGCCGCTTTTTTGCCATTGGCAATTTAATGGGCGTCATCGGTAACCTTCTTCCCAAAGCCCAAGCCCGCAGCATCCTCGATCTGATTTATTTGCGCCATGCCGACCTCTTGGGAGAAATGCCGATGAAGGTCTGCTACCCAGCCATACAAGGATTGGAGTGGCAACTGGTCACGGGATGCGATCCTAAAAATAAACCTTGGTCCTATCACAACGGCGGCAGCTGGCCCATGCTGGTTTGGATGCTGGCAGCCGCCACCCTCAAAGTCAAGCATCCCAGCCTGACGGAGCAACTCCGAGAAGACATCGTGAAGGCGGGCCATCGGCTCATTCACGACCGATGGCCGGAATACTATGATGGAGGGAACGGTCGTCTGATCGGACGGATGGCTCGTCGCTATCAAACCTGGAGCATTGCCGGAATTTTGCTGGCTCAAGAATTCCTGGATTGCCCTCAAACCCTAGATCTCATCCATTTTGGAGACCCATATCCATGAAGCACTCGTTCCGTTGGATTGGGCGGCGCGTTTTTCAGCCGTGGTTCTGCGGATTTGCGACCTGGATGGCACTCTGGAGCGGATTAGCCCAGGAACAGGCTTCTGCTCGACCTTCCGTCAACCCGCTCCTGCTTCAGGTGCAACAGTGCATTCAGCAAAAACTAAAGCAAACCAATACTGCTGTTACCCCAGAAATTACGACCCGCTGCGTGTTTTCAGTTGTAATGCTCAACCCCGACGGGACGGTGCGCTCGGATGCCAGCGATCGCATGACTGCCCTCATGCGGGCGACGGGTACCGCGCTTCCCAAACCTCAATTTCAAGGTGAAGCCAACGTCGCACTGCAACAATTGCCCTCCCAGTCTCTCTTTACCCTTCCCGTCAACATCCAGGGTCAGACCTTTTCCTTTATTTTGGACTCGGGCGCGTCCAACTCGATTCTGGACAATCAGATCGCTCAACAACTGGGGCTGAAGGGACAGCCCATCCCCTCGGAAATGCTGGCGTACCTCGCTGTCGGGCAGCAGTTTGCCGACCAAAAAATGTCGCTCTATCGATTGCCCCCGCTGCAAGTGGGGAGAGCGCAGGTGAGCAAACTGTATGGGATTGGACTTTCGACAAAAGTGTTGCCCTTCAAAACGGCGGGTATTTTGGGCCTCGACTTTCTCAGCCGCTTCGACATCATTTTGCATCCCCAACGGCGCACGCTGCAATTGGTCAAGGCTTCTCGCCCCGTCGCCTCTGGGCTTCCCCTAGAAGGTCGCATGGGTGTGATGACAACCCCCACCTATGTCAACGGCAAAGGGCCGTATCGCTTTTTGGTAGACACTGGCGCGTCGGCGACCAGCCTCTCAGAGCGCCTCGTGCAGCGGCTCTCCATTCCCACTCAGGCAGACAGAAGTTTGCGGGTTGCGGGGCTGGGGGGGCAAACGCAAGCAAAGCGGGCGCGACTCGATCGCTTCGGCTTGCAAACGCAGCAGCTTACCAAACTTAACGTTCTGGTGGTCAACAGCCCGATCTTTCAAACATTGGGGATAGAAGGGATTATCGGCCAGGACGTGCTGAACCGCTACGTCCAGCACTGGCGGTTCGGCCCCCTCGGTCCCCTCGGCGCTCCAGAACGAGGTAGCCTTCATTTATTTCCCCTTCCCTCTAGCTCGGTCAATAGATATATTGGGTCTTGGATTGGAAGAGGGTAGGATGGATCTGATCTGTATCTTGCTGCTGCACTTGAGCCTAAACCAATGACGATCCGTACTTGGTTCTCGAAGGGAACGCAAAAACGCAGTTCTACGCTGCACTGGACGTTTGAAAGGCGATATCGGGCGCTGACTCCCGCGTCGGTGGATTTGACGTGGAAAAAAATTATCGATCTGGCCGACCTGTCCTGGCATCCTTTGATCGCTCGCACCAACGTGCCTTACGGATTAGTTCCTAAACCGGGGTTGATTTACGAAGCCATTAATCGCCTCGTGCCGCTGCCATTTCGGATGTTTGTCGAAGGGGTGCGACCGCAGCAGCTTTTGAGCATTCGGGTTTTGGGACTGCCCGGTTTGGAAGAACGGGTTACGTATCAGATTGAGGCGAGCGTTTGCGGGACCTATATTTCTTACTGCGTGATGCTGCGGGGCTGGTTGGCACCCTTCGCTTGGTCTTTTTTGAAGGGGTATGCGGCCAAGGTTGCCGATCGCCTGGCGGATGCTGCGGAGGCGGAAAGCTTGAGTTTGGTTTCCAAACGGCTGCGATCGCCGCGAAACACCTGTTTTGATTTCTGAATCTCAAACTCAACGACCCTTTAAAGGGCTACGACGCCAACGAAACCGCTAGACTGAGAAGTGGCTTACGTCGTACGGTAAGTCGCTCAAGCGTTAGATGGGGATTGAGAACGTCAGATATGCAGGCACTGCGAGACTATCAGCGCGCTCAAGGCGCTCAACTGGAGGCAAGTCTTCCCGTCACTTTTGGTAACGATGTCCAGGCGATCGCGGCGGTCGATCGATCCGTCGCGATCTACGATCGCAGCCATTGGGGAAGACTGCGGCTGGGTGGGGGCGATCGCCTTACGTTTTTGCACAACCAAAGCACCAACGACCTGAAGCGACTCCAACCCGGACAAGGCTGTGAGACGGTCATTCTGACCTCCACTGCCCGCACCATCGACCTCGTGAGTGCCTACGTCACCGAGGCCGAGATCCTGCTGCTGACCTCGCCCAATCGACGACAGCAGCTCCTAACCTGGCTCGATCGCTACATTTTCTTTGGCGACAAAGTCGAGCTGACCGACCTGAGCGACAGCACCGCCTGCTTTAGTTTGCTCGGCCCAGACAGTACGACGCTCCTTCAGAATCTAGGCGCAACGGACCTGCCTCAAACCCTAGATTCCCACACCACCGCCGAACTGTCCGGCCTCTCCGTTCGCATTGCCGCAGGCAGCGGCTTGAGTGCCCAAGGCTATACCCTTATTACCGATCGAGCGGATGGTGCCGCACTGTGGGCAGTACTTGCGGAAGCGAAAGCCATCCCCCTAGGCGAGCGCGCGTGGGAACAGTTGCGGGTTCTACAGGGTCGTCCCGTTCCAGAGGCAGAGTTAACCGAAGACTACAATCCTCTAGAGGCGGGGCTTTGGGATACGGTGTCCTTTAACAAAGGCTGCTATATCGGACAAGAAACGATCGCGCGGCTGAATACCTACAACGGGGTCAAACAGCAGCTCTGGGGTCTTAAAATGAGCCGAGCGGCCCAACCTGGCACGCCTCTTTTCCTCGGCGAGCAAAAAGTGGGTGTTTTGACCAGCGCCGTAGCAACGGCTGACGGTTTTTTTGGCCTGGGCTACCTGAAAACCAAGGCAGGTGGAGCAGGCTTGACCGTTAGCATCGACGGTTTCGCTGCCGTCGTCGCGGACGTTCCATTTTTGTCTCGCCTACAGCAATCCGCCGCAATGGCGTGATGGGTAGCGCGCGGAATCAAGGGCGAAATGAACTGTGTTGGAGTGGAGCGACTGTATGGTAATTACCCTCTTGGCGCTGGGTTTGTCCGGCCTGAGCTGGATCTATCTCCTGGCTTTTAGAGGTCGATTTTGGCGGTGCGATCAGCGGCTGGCGGTTTCGAACAAGGCATCGCTGCCCCAGTGGCCTTCCATTTGCGCGATCGTACCGGCTCGCAATGAGGCAGCCATGCTGACGCAATCCTTGCCGGGATTGCTGGCTCAGAACTATCCCGGCTCGTTTCGAGTACTGCTCGTGGACGACCAAAGTACGGATGGCACGGCAGAGGTGGCGCGTCAAACAGCTCAACGATGCCAGCATGAAACGCCCCTGAAAATTATAACGGCGCAGCCCTTGCCCCAAGGCTGGTCTGGGAAATTATGGGCAGTCCACCAAGGCATCGAGCGCGTGCTTCAGGACGACCTTCAGCCCTTGCCGGACTATTTTTTGCTCACGGATGCCGATATTTTGCACGGGCATTCCACCCTCAGGCAACTGGCCGTCAAAGCCGAACGAGAGCATCTCGATTTAGTGTCGTTGATGGTGCTGCTGCGCTGTCAGAGCTTTTGGGAGAAACTCTTGATTCCCGCCTTTGTCTTTTTCTTTCAAAAGCTTTATCCCTTTCCGTGGGTCAACCAGTCCCAGCATGCGATGGCTGCCGCCGCTGGGGGCTGTATCCTCGTGCGTCGGGACGCGCTGATGGCGGTAGGGGGAATTGAGATCGTTCGCAAAGCCTTGATTGACGACTGCGCGCTGGGGGCTGCCATCAAGGGTGCAGCTTCAGCGCGAGACGGTAAGGGTGGCATTTGGCTGGGGTTGACCACCGACATCGTCAGCCTGCGCCCTTACCCCTCGCTCCAAACGATTTGGACGATGGTGGCGCGGACGGCGTTTACCCAACTGCATTACTCTTTTAGCCTGTTGTTAGTGTCTTTACTCAGCATGGTTGCGATCTATTTAGTGCCGCCCGCAGGCGTACTGCTGGGCTGGGCGACCGGGCAATGGTCGGTTGTGGCGATCGCCGCCCTGATTTGGGGCCTCATGACCGTGGCCTACTGGCCGACCGTTCGGCTGTATCGCCTATCTCCCCTGTGGGCGTTCGCGCTTCCGTTTATTGCGGCGCTCTACACCTTGATGACCGCAGACTCTGCCTTGCGCCATCTCCAGGGGCGGGGCGGGGCGTGGAAAGGGCGGGTGTATGCGACGGACGCCATCAAATAGCAGGTCATCAATCGCAGGTAACGGATTTAATGGCAGTCCCTCAAGTCATTACCTATAGCCCAGCTTTTACTCTCGTCCCTACCTACGAGTGTTTCAATCGCTGCACGTACTGCAACTTCAGGACGGATTCCGGTCAAAGCCCTTGGCTGACGCTAGAAGCAGCGGCAGCGCAGCTCTCTGCTTTGCGTCAGAGCGGCATTGTCGAGATTTTGGTACTGAGCGGGGAAGTCCATCCCCGCAGCACCCGCCGCCGCGACTGGTTCGAGCGGATTTACCAAATTTGCGAATTAGCGCTATCCATGGGTTTCTTGCCCCATACCAATGCAGGCCCGCTATCCTACGACGAAATGGCTCGCCTGAGACAGGTTAACGTCTCAATGGGGCTGATGCTAGAGCAGACGACGCCTCGCCTGCAGGAAACGGTGCATCGCAATGCTCCCAGCAAAGATCCGGCGCTCCGCCTCCAGCAGTTGGAATGGGCGGGGGAGTTAAAAATTCCCTTCACGACGGGATTGCTCTTGGGTTTGGGCGAAACCCAGGCAGAGCGGCGAAGCTCCCTCAAGGCGATCGCCGCCGCTCACCTGCGCTGGGGCCACATTCAGGAAGCGATCTTACAGCCCTACAGTCCGGGGCAGCAGGAACAGTGGGCCGGACCGGGGTTCGAGCTAGACCAGATGGCGGCATTGGTGGCGATCGCCCGCGAACTTCTTCCCGACGACATTACCTTGCAAATCCCGCCCAACTTGGTGCGGTCTCCCCAGCACCTGCGAGATTGTCTGGAGGCAGGCGCGCGCGATTTAGGCGGACTGGTTCCCCGCGACCACGTCAATCCAGACTACGCGCACGCGACCCTCGATCGACTCGCAGAACATCTAGACCCAAAAACCTGGAGACTCCAACCCCGCCTGCCCGTTTATCCCGCCTTTGACGAGTGGTTGCCCGCGTCAGTTCAAGATCGGGTTAAATGCTGGCGAGCGCGCTTAGAAGCGGGATACACTGGCCCTATAACCGCCATTATGCAAACGACCTAGGGGATTTTAATGCAGTCAGAGACATCCGACCCCAAAGATCCTTGGGAAACGCCTCCGATCGAGCTCGATCCAGAACTCATCGCAACGTCTCAGCGTCTCGTCTCCCTGTCTGAAGCATCGTCCGGCAAGCCTCTAGAAGGGAAATCTGCTTCCTCAAAATCCTCTCCTGCAGATCCCTACGTTACGCTGCTGGAATCCCGCAACAAATATTTATTTAACCGGAATATCGAGCTGGTTGCCAGAGTGGCGGCGCTGGAGTCGGCCAACCTTCGGCTGCAAGCGCAAATTTCGGAACTCAAGCGATCGCACCGCAGCGACAGCCCGTGGTACTCGCGCTGGTTTAGCTCGCGCCAATCTCCGTCGAGCCGATCTGATGTCATCGATTGATGTCATCAGATGTCATCGACTGATGTCATTAACTCCAGCTTGAGGTCGAACTAGATCGGAGAATCTCAATAAGATTGCGCTAAGATGGCCTGTGAGAATAAAGTATCGGCTGCAGTGTTTGTCTCTAAGTTAATCAGGTTTTCCTCGGTCTAATTAGTCAGGCTTTGCTCCGAAATCCCACTCTCTACACACTCTGATTTTGGATATTACTTATGTCGATTTACGTTGGTAACCTTTCCTACGAGGTTACGAAAGAGGATTTGACCTCTGTTTTTGTCGAGTATGGTGCAATTGCGCGCGTTCAGCTCCCAACCGATCGCGAAACGGGTCGTCCCCGTGGGTTTGCGTTTGTGGAAATGAACAACGAAACGGAAGAAACGGCTGCGATCGAGGCTCTCGATGGCGCGGAATGGATGGGTCGTACCCTCAAGGTGAATAAGGCGAAGCCCCGCGAAAATAGCGGTGGCGGCGGTCGGGGTTCCTTTGGCGGCGATCGTCGGGGTAGCAGTGGCGGCGGCAGTTTTGCTCGCAACTACTAATCGCAGGATTGGCCTGGCTTCGCGCTAAGTCGAGTTCTTAGAAGAAAAGGTCGGAGAGATGCACTCTCCGGCCTTTTTTGTAACATTTTCTGGGAAGGAATAAACTAAAGGTAGTCCGCCACGCTGCTCTGCCGAAATGCTCTGTACGGACTCGATCCTGCTTGAACCAAACCGTCCTCCCAGCCCACCGATCGAGTCCGCGATCCTCGATTGGATTCTTAACCCTACTCGCGCGAACTGGCATCCATGTCTGATTCTTCTCCAACCTATCGACATAGCGAACTGCTCCATCGGCTGGTCCTCGATCGAACCACTGCCGAAGAATTTGGCAAGGTTGAGGTGGTATGGATGCATCCTGAGGCCCATCGAGTCATGGGGTTTATCAGCAAGTCCAGCTTTTTAACGAAAAAAAGATTTGCGTTTAAGCTGAGCCAGCTCCTCACGATCGGTGCGGAAGGGATTGTCGTGAATTCTTTGCCTGTCGAAACGGATACCGAGCACGTTGGGGTGCTTGAAACGCTCATCGGCCACGAGCTGTGGAGCGATGCCGGGAATCGGTTGGGGCACATCACAGATTGCCTCTTCGATCTAGAGACCGGCAAAATTACGGCCTATTTGTTTCGCTCGCAGGGCTGGCATGGATTTATCGATAGCATTTATAAGCTTCCTACGCGGGGCATCGTACAGATTGGCAAAAAGCGCGTGCTGGTTGCGGAGAGGGCTGTCCCTTCGATCGCTGCCTACCAGGAGGGAATCGAGCAAAAAGTGGTTCAAGTCGCGGAGGATTTACAGTCGCTGACCGAGACGGCCCAAACCACGACGAAGCGACTGGGAAAGCAGGTTAGGGCGATCGCCGAGCAGGCCACTCAAAAAGCCAAAGCTGCCCGCGAGGAGTTTCCGTCTCAGGAAGCGCTTAAAACGGGACGTTCCTTGCTGGAGCAACTCCAAGAACGCGCCCAAAGCATTGGAAAAGAGCTAAAGGAAGAGCTGACGCCTTTTGCTCAGCAAATTAGAAGCTCGATTCAGCCTCCAACCAAACCGACCGTTCCCAAGTCCCGTGAGGGTGGGGAACCCAATCCCGAGCGCATTCCTCAACAGGACATAGACGATGACGAACCGTGGATTTGACGCTACGAGCGAATTGCGATCGTACGGTTAGGCCGCGCGCAAGTCTGATTCGTTCAGAATAATGGTTGTCTCTTCTCCAACTCTGCCAAAGCTAGGCTCTTGTCCTAGCGTCATTTCGACGTAGTAAATCCATCTCCCCGCTTCGGATTTGACTTTTTTTACAACTCCTTCTCCACCTACAAACTTGACTGGCTGAGTGTGGTGAAAGCTAGGTAATTCAAAATTTACAGTCATGGCAAGCACATCCAATCCTCCGAAACACTTTTAGCTACCCAGACACTTCGCAAAAACCGCGCAACTGTCATAAGAACCGCAACGAGCGGTTTAGCCAACCTATTTGCAATGCTGACGGTCTAGGGCACCTGACGAATTAGCAAATGCTTTCAGTTCCATTGCATCGTGACCGCAAAAAAGGTTTACATTGTTGCTGCGATCGCGGGACCTAGCCAACTAGAATCTTCCCGTTATATCCAGCGTTGGTATAGCGCGCGAGGGCCTTTTTCGCGATCGACCTGACCTCACTTGCGATCGCCAATGCTACGCACGCGCCGCCAAAGCCAGCGCCAGTTAACCGCGCCCCAAACACGCCTAGCGTATTTTGGAGAATGCCTGCAAGCTCGTCTAATGCGGGTATAGATACTTCGTAGTCATCCCGCAAGCTGGCGTGGGAGGCATTCATCAATTCCCCAAAAGCACAAGCAGAAACGCCTTCCAATACCTTCAAAACCCGGTTGTTTTCTGTAATGACATGGCGGGCACGCTTGCGAAGAGGGAAAGGTAACGTTTCTGTTGCCTGAGGATCGCTGATGTCTCGCAATGCTTTAACGCCCAGCGCTCGCGCTGCCGCCTCGCATTCGGCGCGGCGCTGGTTATAGGCACTGCTGGCGAGCGATCGCGCTACCCCACTGTCAATCACTAAAATCTTAGTGCCAGTGGGAAAGGGTAGAATTTGGCGATCGAGCGTGCGGGTATCCAGGAACACCATGCGATCTGTATCAGCCAAACTAGCGGCCATTTGGTCGAGAATGCCGCAGTTTACGCCCGCGTATCGAACCTCTGCCTGCTGACCCAGTTGGGCAATTTGAACGGGGGATAAATTTAAGTTCAAAAGCAATCTCAACCCGCGCAACATCGCTACTTCTATCGCTGCACTGCTAGATAGCCCCGCGCCAATCGGGACGGAAGATGTGACGAGTACGTTAAGGGGAGGAATGGAATGGCCTGCTTCTTCTAGTACCCGGATGCAGCCGTTAAGGTAACGGGCAAATCCCTCTGGTACGAGTTTTGAAGGGGCAACATCTACCCCCTCTTCTAGGTTCGCCGAATAAAAATGGTGGCGATCGTTGGGACTGTATCCAATGCTAACTCTGGTCTGTTGGGGAATTGCGGTGGGCAACACAAAACCTTCGTTGTAGTCAGTGTGTTCGCCCAACAAATTGACGCGTCCGGGCGCGCTTGCCTCAACTTCAGGAGCTGCATTGAAAATCTGTTCGAAACTTATCATCGTTTAAGTGGTGCTTTCTTCTTTTCTAATGCAGGTCAACGGAGATCGCTTGTAACTCTTTTGCTTTCTCCTCAGGCAAGGTATCGCTGGCAAACATTCCTGCTGCGAGTTCGGTACCGGCCAGGTATTTGAGTCTGTCGGAGGTGCGATAGGGCGGATAAAACTCGGCGTGGAGGTGCCATTCAGGATGGCGATCGCCGTTTGTTGGTGCTTGAAACCAGGCCATTAGATAAGGGAACGGACGATTCCACAAGCCGTCGTATTTCAGCGTCACGGTCTTGAGCGCCTTGACCAGTCCCGATCGCTGCTCTGGAGTCAGATCCAGAAATGTTGCAACGGGTTGAATTGGGGCAATCCAAACTTCATAGGGATACCGTGCGCAGACGGGAACAAAGGCGAGCGCCCACTCATCGCGATACAGGATGCGCCGATCGTCCTCAATTTCTTTTTGGATAAAATCTTGGAGTAAGCCTCGCTGGTGCTGTTGGTAGTACTCAAGCTGACAGGCACCCATTCGGGCCGGAACGGGTGGTACGAAGGGATAAGCGTAAATTTGTCCGTGGGGGTGGTGCAGGGTTACCCCAACTTCAACACCTTTGTTCTCAAACGGGAGGACGTATTGAATTTGAGGATGCTGGCTGATGGCGAGGGTGCGATCGCCCCACACTTGAAACAACAGCTCCAAGCGATCGAGGGATAGCGAACTCAGGCTTGCCTGCGGATCTTGAGTAAATACGACAACCTCGCAAGCTCCATTGGCGGGCAACGTGTCCACGATTGCAGGCGGTGCATCTGTCGCCGAAGGAACCAGCGACGGAAACCGATTGTCGAATACGGCAATATCGTAGTCTCCCTGGGGCAGCTCTGTCGGGAACTGAGGATCGGTAGTGGGCGCTAGGGGATTGTATTCAGGGGGCGGCATAAACGTCCGCCCCTGACGGTGACTGGCATAAGAAACCCACTCGCCCCGCAGCGGATGCCAGCGCAGGTGGGGATTGGCCTGCATCGGCTCGGGACTGGGGCTTGGTGCTGTAATGTCAGCGGAGATTGGGTGGCGACCGTACAGGGTCAGCGCGCGACCGTCGGGCTTCAACAACTTCTGCACGTACAGCATGGGGTTTCGCACTTCACTCCACTAGAACTTTTCGCGAGAAAATGACATCCTTTCCAGATCTTTCCGGGGCGATCGAGCTTATAGGATGGAGCGGCGGGGGGTTGTGGCACGCTCCCAAAATTAGGTCAAACCAGAAAATGACAGCAATGCCAGGAGAGACACATCCAGTGTACTCCTGAATATTAGCGAGCTAGCACAGAGATTGACGTTGAGACTGCAAACAAACGCTTGCGTAAAATGGAGTTCCGCCAGGGGGCAGAATATAGTAGGCTGAAAAATTCTACCCTTGCGGTAGGCTAATATTGCCCAACTGCACCGAAGTCTTCGGTAAGGCTCAAATCAGGCTCGACCGCAGTCTTAGGGAATTATGATGTTGTGTCGATGAGGAGCCATTCGTGCGAACTCAGTCCATTTTGATTGCAAGTCTGGCATTATCTTTGGGGATGGGCGCTTTTACCCCCCTTCGCGTCGCTGCCCAAGCTCAGCCCGCGCCTACCACTCCGTCTCCCGCTAACGCCCTGCAGCTTTACGAACTGTTTAAGCGCGGTAAAGCTTTGATTGACGCGAACAAATACGATGCCGCGCTTCCCATCTATCAGCAGGCGTTGCAATTAGATCCCAAAAACGCGCGGATTTATTCGGCCATTGGGTTTATCCACGCCCAGAAAGGCTCCTTCCCAGAGGCCGCGCAGGCTTATCGGCAGGCGATCGCCCTTGAGGGTCGCGATCCAAATTTTTACTATGCCCTAGCCTTTTGCTTGGCTAACCTCAACGATTATGACAATGCATCTGAAGCCTACAAGCGGGTGCTGCAACTCGACCCAAAACGCATCGATGCCTACGAAGGCTTAGCAGTGATCTACAGCCGCCAGCGTAACTATTCCGGCGCGCTGAAGCTCTATCAAAAAATAGTAGAAGTTGACCCTAAAAATGCCAACGCCTTCCGCGCGCTCGGAATCTTAGCATTGCAGCAGCAGCAAACGCGAGAGGCGATCGCCGCCCTGCAAAAGGCCGCCGAGCTGGCCCCCAAAAATGGAGAAGTCCGGGTTGGGTTGGCTTACGCCTATTTGGCCCAAGGCGATGCCGAGGGAGCGACGGCTGCTGTCAATCAGGCCATGGCCTTGGAACCCAGAAATGCCAAAGTGAATGTCAGAGCGGGTAATGTTTTGCTAAGCCAAGGTAGTTTGGACGAAGCCCTAGAAGCCTATCGCCGCGCGACCAACGCCGATGGCAAACTGCCGGATGGATACATTGGCGTCGGCGACGTTCTGAGGGCTAAAGGAGACTCCTTAGGCGCGCTCGTGGCATACCGTCAGGCGATTCAGAACCAGCCCCAGAACCCGATCGCTCACCATCGGGCAGGGCTGGCGCTTCAAGATCGCAATCGCAGGGAAGAGGCGATCGCCTCCTTTAAAACGGCCAAGCAGCTCTACCTCAGCCAAGGCCAAGGCCAATCCGAAGACTACCGCAAACTCAGCGCCTTACTGCAGAGGCTTGGGGGCTAACGGTTCGGGATAACCGCTCAAGATTTGGACCATCCCTCACCGGCCCGATCGAGAACATAGCGGGCGAGGGCGTCAATTTGCGGCGCGCTGAGCTTGTCTCGATAGGCCGACATGTTGTTTTTCCCGTCGGTCACGAGCGCGGCGATCGCCTCGACCGAATCCACTGAATTTTGCTGAAGCGCTTTGAGTTTCAGCGTCTTGCCCCGCCGGACGATATTGCCGCCGTTGAGATGACAGCCCGCACAATGCACTTCAAATAACGCCGCAGGTTGCGCGATCGCTGGATCGTCTGCCCAAGCTGGTAATGCTAAAGATGCCGCCCACAGCGCGATCGCCAAGCATCCAATCCACCTAAACATGAATTTTTGTATGTTCACACACCCATTGCTCTCAGTCTGTTTGCATTCATTGCGGGTTGCGCGCTCCGATCTTGAGGACGCAAAGTCAATCCAGACAGGCTCTTATTCTCCCTCGAAAAAATTTTTGAGGACGAGGTGCCGTAACCGATCGTGCAGGTAATATTTTGCATCCTGGCAAGGTTTAACATAAGATTTTTAAAAAAGTATTAAGTTCGATGGATCTAGATGTCATGACAAAGATCCTAGACTAATTCGTTCCGATCCATAGAGAGGCTCCATGAGAAACCTACTGCCTTTAACTGGGGGATCCAGCTATAAGATTGCCTTTTTGTCTCCTCAAACCTTCGAAGAGACGCGAGAGGCAATTGCAGCGCTGAAAGACGGCGAGATCGTGCTTTTCAATCTAGACAAACTGGGTCCCGTTCAAGCCCAGCGCATCGCCGATTTTGTCTCGGGCAGCGCCTGCGCGCTATCCGGGCATAAAGCGGTAGTTGGTAACGGGGTCATGCTGTTTGCGCCTCCTACGGCTCAGATTACAATTCCCGCTTAGCGGCTTCGGACGCAGCCGCGCGATCGCTGACTCGGGGCATTGGCAGTAAATTGACCGTTAACTGTTTGCCTGAGAATTCTAGCGTCGGTCTAGACCGAAAATATCTCGGCCTCTTTTTTGGCACTTTAGGGCGATTTCCCCTATTCGCTTCATTCCCGTTGGCGCTAGCGGTAGCCCGCTCGAGCAGAGCGCTTTCGATCTAAACTTTTGCCCAAAGCGGTTCGACCGTCCGGCCATTTATAATGGAGAACGGCATCCAATTGAGATGAATTTAAGAAGCCGTTGCAACCAAAACGTTAGGCTAGAGTGACTAGACTAAAGACTGTAGCTTCGCGGTCGATGAAATCATTCGCACTGAAATTTCGCGCAAGTCCGACTTGGCCCGACTTGAAGGCAGCTTCAGCGGGCTGCAGGCACCCAGCATCTTAGCGACGGGCTTTACCTCAGGCAGGTAGCGCCCGCAGCAGTGGTTTGCGCTGGCCTCGAACCGACTTCAGTCGCTTTAAGTGCTCCGTCGCGGCAGCGAGGCGTGGCGAAGCCCGAGAGATCCGCTCGGTCGAGATACAATAGGTGCGAAGAAGCCACATTGATGAGAATTGTCGTTGTTACGACCTGCATGAGGAGATTCCGCTCGGATGGGAAAAGTTGTCGGTATTGATTTAGGCACCACCAATTCAGTCATTGCGGTCATGGAAGGGGGAAAGCCCGTTGTGATTGCCAATGCGGAAGGAAGCCGCACAACGCCCTCAGTAGTTGGGTTTGGCAAGGATGGCGAGCGCTTGATCGGACAGTTGGCCAGGCGACAGACGGTTTTGAATCCCCAAAATACGTTTTACGCGTTTAAGCGGTTTATGGGACGCAAATATTCAGAACTGAATGCCGACTCCAAGCGAGTGCCCTATACCATCCGCCGCGATGAAGATGGAGAAGTGAAAATCAAATGTCCGCGTTTGGACAAAGAATTTGCGCCAGAAGAAATTTCGGCCATGATTTTGAAAAAGCTGGCGGAAGATGCCAGTCGTTATCTGGGCGAACCCGTTACGAGTGCCGTCGTGACAGTTCCAGCCTACTTTAACGACGCCCAGCGCCAAGCGACCCGCGATGCGGGACGGATTGCAGGCATCGATATCAAACGCATCCTCAACGAGCCGACAGCGGCTGCGCTAGCCTATGGCTTAGATCGCGAGGAAGTGCAGACTGTGATGGTCTTTGACTTGGGCGGCGGTACGTTTGACGTTTCTATTCTGGATGTGGGGAATGGGGTCTTTGAGGTTCTCGCCACCAGCGGCGATACCCAACTGGGTGGCAACGACTTCGATCGCCTGATTGTAGACTGGTTGGCAGAACAATTTTTAGAGACAGAGGGGATCGATTTACGGCGCGATCGCCAATCGCTGCAGCGGCTCACCGAAGCGGCGGAGAAGGCCAAGATCGAGCTGTCTGGACTTCCAGAAACCAACATCAGCCTGCCCTTTATTACCGCTACGGAAGACGGGCCGAAGCACCTCGACGTGACCCTCACGCGGGGGCAATTCGAGGCACTGTCTGTCGACTTGGTGCAACGCTTGAAAGACCCCGTCGCCTTAGCCCTTGAAGATGCCAACCTGCGACCGACCGAAATCGATGAAGTGGTCTTGGTGGGCGGTTCTACCCGCATCCCCTTCGTGCAGCGGCTGGTGCGCGACTTTATTAAAAAAGAACCTAACCAAAACGTGAATCCCGATGAAGTGGTAGCCGTGGGTGCAGCGGTGCAAGCAGGGATCTTAGCCGGGGACTTAAAAGACATCATGCTGCTGGATGTCACCCCGCTGTCTTTGGGGCTAGAGACCATCGGCGGGGTCATGAAGCCCCTGATTCCTCGCAATACCACCATTCCCGTCCGGCGCTCGGATATATTTTCGACTGCAGAAAATAACCAAAGTCAGGTAGAGGTGCATATTCTCCAAGGAGAACGACAGCTTGCGGACAACAACAAGTCCTTAGGCCGCTTTCAGTTGCGCGGCATTCCCCCGGCACCGCGCGGCATCCCGCAGGTACAGGTTTCCTTTGACATCGATGCCAACGGGATTTTGCAGGTGACGGCCTTAGACAAATACACGGGCCGCGAACAAAGCATTACGGTTCAGGGAGCCACCAACCTCTCGGAAGCAGAGGTCAGCCGCATGATGAAAGATGCGGAGCAGTTTTCAGATGCGGATCGCCGCCGTCGCGAACGGATTGAAAAGCGCAACCGCTCTCAGGATCTCATTGCCCAGTGCGATCGCCGCCTGCGGGAAGTCAATCTAGACTTTGGCCCTCAGTTTGCCAGCGGTCTGAGACGACAGCTCGAAGCCCTCAGCCGCGACCTGCAAGACAGCCTCGCCCAAGATGACGATCGCCAGATCGATCTCACCTATGCCAATTTGCAAGATGCCCTGTACGAACTCATGCAAGAAATGAGCCAAGCAGGAGAAAACTACGATGATGAGGAAGATTTATTCAACTTGCCCTCGATGGATTCCATCAAAGGCGTTGTTGCGAAGGGGGTAGATGCCATTCGCGGGACGACTTCAGGATCGGCTTCTACCCGTCGCGCCACGACTGCCAACCGCTACGGCGAGAACGGCGGTGGCAGTCGCAGCCGCAACAATTGGGAAGACTGGGATGACGACAACTGGTAGTTTTGTCGCGTTAGTCTTGAGTTGGGCAATGTTTTGAGAGGCTCGCTCAAGATTGAGGATGTCTGTACTGCGATCGCTCTGGAACATGGTGCTCTCTCGCGCCTTCACTTGGTTTGGATCGCTACTGTCTGCGGCAAGCTGAAAATCGACTTTCGTTACTCCAACACCCTCGGCTGGAACACCTTTCCCGTCCCCACCCTCACCGATCGAAACAAAGCCGACCTCACCTGCTGCGCCGAAGACATCCTTCTAGCGCGGGAGAACTATTTCCCGTCCACGATCGCCGACATGTACGATCGCGATCGCATGGACACCGAATTCCCTCTGGTGCGGGAAGCCCACGATCGCAACGACGAAATCCTCGAACGCATCTACATCGGTCGCCGCTTCAAAAACGACACAGAGCGCCTCGAAAAACTTTTCGAGCTGTATACCAAAATGACCCGTTAAGTGTGAATGCTAAAATCAGGCTAATCCTTTGGAGTAGAACGATCCAATGCTAACCCTAGACCAACTCATTTCAGAAGCAACTGCATTACCAGATACGGCCAAGACCATCCTTATCGACAAAATTGCGGAAAGCATGGCAGGACAAATCGATCGAGATCTTTTGCGAGAAGGAGTGAAAAAAGCTCAAGAACGCATTGCCGCAATTGATAGCGGCGCAGTCCAAACCATTCCTGGAGATATTGCCTTGGCACAAATACGGCAACTCGCCCAGAAATGAAATACGAATTTCACCCAGCAGCCCTGCAAGAATATGCGGAGGCTGTGCAATTCTTTGCCCAGCAAGACAGACATCAAGATTTCATCGACACCATAGAAAATTCCATATTTCGCGTCGTTGGCGCACCAGAACGCTGGCCGATCGTTGAAGGGCAGATCCGTCGTTATTTAACACCCAAGTTTTCCTATGCCATCTTGTATCGAATCTATTTAGATCGGATAGTAGTGGCGGCGATCGTGAATTGTCGTCGCGATCCAGACTATTGGAAAGATCGCCTAGAATCATAAAACCAACCTCACCCGCCGCGCCGAAAACATCCTGCTGGTGCGGGAGCACTACGAGGATTTGGAAACCTACGAACGAGGAAAAAACATGCCGTACATATTTCTGCGATCGAAAGGATGGGTGAAGCCAGAGGCAAGCTTGAAGGCAAAGTCGAGCTGATCAGCCTCCTATTAGCACAGCAAGTGGGGACAATTTCTGCGGAAACTGCCGAGGAAATCAAAAAACTACCAATCGAGCAGTTGGATCGGCTCGCTTTAGACTGGAGGGGTTTTACAAGTGTCATCGATCTAACTAACTGGCTTCAGCAAAAGAATTGAAATTCACCCTCTAAAAGTCATGACAGCCGCCGAAAGGCTCTACCATCTTATCCAAGCTCTCCCAGAAAGCCAAATCAATAAAGTCCTTAACTTCGCCGAATTTCTCCGCCAAAAACGACTCACGACCCCTAACCTACAGCTATTCCCCCCGGTACCTTCACTGGACTCCGGGGTGGGGGAGTGAGAGCAACGATCTACACGATAGCGATAGCGACAGGTAAGCTATGGTAGGGTGATTCTTTTGACTCAAGTGCACGTTCCATGCGCAATTTCCGCAACTATTACGAAACCTTAGATGTCCCTAGCAATGCGACGAACGACGATATCAAAAAAGCATACCGTCGGTTAGCGCGTCAGTATCATCCAGACCTCAACCCTGGCAATAAGGAGGCAGAGGAACGGTTTAAGGCAATTAGCGAAGCCTACGACGTTTTATCGGACGCGACGCATCGCGCCCAGTACGATCGCCTGGGTCAGTATTGGAATCAACAGGGCTTTAAAGACGAAACAGCTTCGGCTCGACCCCAGAGCTGGGGCGATCGCTCCAGTGTCACCCCGACGGAAGAGGTTGACTTTAGCAAGTACGCGGATTTCCAAGAGTTTGTCGATCAGCTCATGGGTCGCCGTCAAAGGGCTAGTGGCAGCGATCGTACCGAACGCCGCCCGCCCCCCCGCGCTGGATCGGAGCCGCCGCGCTACGGAACGCCGCCAAAAGCAACTGCGGACTCGCGCGGGCGTCGGGATGCTGAAGCGCGGCTGACGATCTCTCTTGAAAAAGCGTACGTGGGCGGTCGAGAACGAATTCGCCTGGAAGATGGGCGATCGCTAGAAGTCAATATGCCGACGGGGATGGTGAGCGGCCAGCGGATTCGACTGAAGGGACAAGGCACTGCTGGGGGCGACCTCTACCTCAAAATAGAAGTTCTTCCCCACGACTTTTTCAAGCTAGAGGGGAGCGATATTATTTGCGAACTGCCCGTCACCCCCTGCGAGGCCGTTTTAGGAGGACCCATTGAAGCGCCGACCTTAGATGGATGGGTAAAAATGACGCTTCCAGCTGGCGTCCGCTCCGGTCAGCGGTTACGGCTCGGTGGAAAAGGATATCCCGCTGCCGACGGTCGCCGGGGGGATCAGCTGGTGCAGATTCGCATCGACGTTCCCCGCAATCTCAGTTCCCAAGAAAAAGACCTGTACGAGAAGCTCCGCACGATCGAAAGCTATAAACCTCGTACAGGCTTATCCGTTTGAAGCCTGTCTTAGGTGGGGGCATAAAGGAATTGCTGAAATAGAACCCACCAGCAGTTTCTAGGGACGCAAGGCCGTGCACCTCTACGATGCGATACGGTTGTTGCCAGAAATCGCGCCAGCTCTCGCACTCTTGAGGGCTATTTCTTGCCTTTAGCCTTTGCTGCGGGCTTTTTGTCAGCAGACACTTTTTCCTTAAATAACTTCCCGGCACTAAAGGCAGGAACGCTGGTTGCCGCAATCGTCATCGTTTCCCCCGTCTTCGGATTGCGTCCTTCCCGCGCTTTGCGATGGCGCTTCTCAAAGCTTCCAAATCCGACCAGCGTAACTTTGTTGCCTTCGCTGACCGCTTCGGTAATGACCTCTAAAGCTGCACTGACGATGGCATCAGCTTCTTTTTTGGTGACGTCCGCTTTAGCTGCGATCGCGTCTACGAGTTCGCCTTTATTCATAAAAAAACTCCTCAAAACCTTTATGAGGATTGTATACCAAGCATTTCAGGAGTCAATAGGCTGAACCCCTTTATTTACGTAATATTCGAAGGAGGTCAGACCTCAAACCCATGCTGGGCTTGAGGTCTGACTGAAATGTTTTCGTCCGAAATAATTGCAATATATTGTCAAATCTCCCGTAAAAGCCGCTAGAAATTGCGCCAATCCGTCGCAAAATCGCGAGTCAATCTCAAATCTAAAGACCGATCGGGATAGAGCACGACTAAATCGCGTCGCGAATTCGGATAGCGGTCGAAGACATCGCCGAGAATGACCGAACTGGAAGAATTCGGACGGCCTAAAATTGCGCCTAAAATTCCTGCCGCTCCGCTGGAAAGGTTGGCTTCACTGCGATCGTAGCGATCGTAGGTATTGTTGAGGCCGATGACTTGAGAAACGGCCCAAATTCTTTCGCTCCGACCGTTGGGAAAGCGCACCCGATCGGACTCAAATCGGTAGCCCCCCCTAACAGGGACGAGTTCTCCATCGATCCGACTGTTGCGCGGCAAGACCGTCCGACCTCGACGAAGCGTCCCCCTTACGTCTTCGCTGACCACGACGGTGAGAGGATACCGTTCCGAACGCCTCAGCACGATGCGACGACGGCGTTCTGGATAGGCGGGGATGTAAGTGCCTTCCAACAGCCGATTTCTAAAAAACCTGTTCCGATCGGAACTCCGATCTTCGTTGCGGTATTCCCATCGATTGAGATTGGGATTCCACCATCGATCTTCGTTGCGATCGTCCCATCTGTCTTGAACGGTTTGCCAGCGTTCTTGTCCCGACCAGTCTTCGAGACGGTTGGTGTTCGTTTTGGGGTTGCAGTATTCATTGTCCCAGTCGCGATCGCAGCGTTGGCTCCAGGCTGGCCGTTTATCGGACGATTGCCAGTCGTCTGCGAGGGCGGCAGTTGCGGTTGTGATTGCTGAAACTGCGCTGCAGGAAATTATCCCCAGCGCGGCGATAGACCCAAGCATCCTTGTACTTTTCATGGCCGTAGTTTTATTAAAGGTGAGGAAAGAAGACGAATCGGCATTTTTCATTCGCCCCCAAACCCGCACGCCCGCACAACCCTGCGCGGAGATTGATTCTCAGGCAAATCTAAATGCTTCAACCGTTAAAGTTATTGACCTATTTCAGTTCAAAAAGTTTCAAAGAAACTCGCGCTGCTTCAGACGACCCAGATAAGGCAGAATGACAAACGAGCAATCTATCGATTTGAGTAGAGTCAACCATGTCTCATTGGCTTCGCCTAAAACTATTCCTTCAGCCCCCGATCTCATTCGCGGCCTCTTTAGGATGGATTTTGGCGATCGCCATTGTCACGCTGTTCTGGGGATTGGGGGATATCGGTCTGATTGACGAAACCGAACCGCTGTTTGTGGAAGCCTCGCGGCAAATGTTGCTGACTGGGGATTGGGTCACGCCTTACTTTGATGGTGTGACCCGCTTTGACAAACCACCCCTAATTTATTGGCTCATGGTGCTGTGCTTTAAGGTTTTTGGCGTGAGTGAGTGGGCAGCGCGAGTCCCTTCGGCGTTGGCGGCCTTGGGCGCTATTTTGCTTTGCTTTTATGTTTTGCGACAGCATAGCCCTCGCTTGAATCCCGATCCTGACTCAACTCCAGTTCAACCTCAGCGCACCATGTGGGCCGCATGGCTGGGTGCAACCATGCTGATGCTCAACCTCAATACGTACTTTTGGGGACGCACGGGATACGCAGACATGCTGCTGATGGCCTGCATGGGTGGCTCGTTGCTGGCTTTTTTCTTGGGATACGCCCAAGTCGAAAACCCTAACATTCAGGGCCGATGGTACGGCGCGTTTTATGTTTTAACGGCATTGGCGGTTCTGACCAAAGGCCCCATTGCGATTATTCTGCCCGCTGCAATTATTGGCGGCTTTTTACTTTACCTGGGCAATCTAAGGGCTGTTATCCGAGAGATGAAGCTGGGATATGGGGTTCTGGCGATCGCAGTGTTGGCATTGCCTTGGTACATTTTAGTGACGCTGGCAAACCCAAATACATTTATTCAATCTTTCTTTGGCTATCACAACCTAGAGCGCTTTTCCAGTGTGGTCAATCAACACTCCGGCCCTTGGTATTTTCACTTTGTTGTGATTTTGGCGGGCTTTTTACCTTGGTCGGCGTACTTGCCCGCAGCGCTGTTCCAAACCCAGCCATGGCGACGGAAGGCTTGGCAAGGGCGATCGCGTTCCGAGCAATTGGGCCTATACGCAACCCTTTGGTTTGCGGTCGTGTTGGGATTTTTTACCCTCTCTAGTACTAAATATTTCAGCTATACGCTGCCCCTGATGCCTGCTGCCGCTATTTTAGTCAGTCTGTCTTGGACGGATGCCATTCTGGACTCTCCTGTATACCCTCCCCATCGATGGGATTTGAGTCGCTGGTTTAATGTGGTGCTGATGGCAGGGTTATCTTGGGCCTTATTTTCCTGTGCGCCGTGGCTGACCCAGGACCCGTGGATGCCCACCCTGGGCGCGAAGATTGCCGAAGCTAACATCCCCCTTTATGGTGGCGCGTTGTGGGCTGTGGCGACTGTGGCGGCGGCACTGTGCGTTCTGTGGCGCAGTAACGGACTGTGGTTGGTGAATGCGATCGCCTTTCTTCTTTTTATCAATGTGGTGCTCCATCCCGCCGTTGCCATTGTGGATCGAGCGCGTCAGCTCCCGCTGCGCGAGATGGCTAAAGCAGCCGTAGCGGCCCATCAACCTCAGCAAGAAATCATTATGATTGGCTTTCGCAAACCGAGCTTGGTGTACTACACCCAACGGCATGTCGAATACCTAGAGCAGCCCCGCAAGCTGGGCGCTTACCTGCAAAAGGCCGTTCGTAAAGACCCCCTGGTCATCACTACCCCTCAATTACTGGCGGATACAGCGTTAACCCCTCACCAGTATCAAACGCTAGATCGCTCAGGTGTTTACGTGCTCGTTCGCCTTCGCTCCTAAAAGGTTCAGCCTTTATTTCTGTCGGCCTGTTTTGCCGAGTGGCTCCTCCATCTGAGCTAAATGCTTGAGATCCTGTTTGCGTTGTTGCGCCCGTCTTTCGTAACTGGCCTGATTCTTTGTACAGATCAAACTATAGGGTCTACCGCTTTTGTCGGTTTTAAGGTCTAGATCGCAACTGCTTTGCCCAATCGAGTTCTCGACGTGATTGCGTGAAGCTTCAACGGCTTTGAACGTCCAACTCTGGCGATCTGGCGCAACCAGGAAAAGACTCAGTTCGCCGCAAAAGTTGCATTTACAGCGCAATGTTCCATCTCGCGTCCAATCCTGGGGCGGATCTAAGGGTTCGGCGATGCGCGCGCGCAAATGGTCTAAACATGCAGCGCGCAAACGCTGAAACGCCGTGTTTCCTTGGATGTCTGTTTGTGCGTTCAGTATTAGAGCAGCAGGAACGAGGACAGTGTCCAAATCGTAGGTCAGAGGCCATGCCAGCATGTGGGTGACGGCTCGGTCGGCGAGGAGGGTATCGAGGGGTGCGAGGGCGCTCAAGAGATTGACGATGCAGTCAGGCTCCACCAGAGTGCGTCGGTACCAGGGGGCGATCGCAGCGCGATCGGGGTCGCCTGGAAGCGCTTCGACCAGTACGGTGGCGGCGGGAATGAGATCAGTTGCGCGATCGCTTTCCCGTGCTACCTCCATCGCGCGAGCGAGGAGATCGCAGCAACCGCTCAAGGATTTCACGACATTACCTGCGATGATGCGCTCAATTAATTCGGCGCTTCGCTCCGGCGATAGCAGAGAAACCGCTTGAATCAGGGCCTCATTGTCGCTTTTGTCGTACACGCCTGTGGCGGAGAGATCGGATAGAAAACGATCGATGGAGGCTACATCCCATAATCGATCGAGGAGGGTCAGCATTTGGGAGGTTTGGCCCAGTGATGGATTGTGCCAGCTATCCTGGTGGGGCCATGTCCGCAACATGTGCCCTGCAAGTTCGTGGGCTTCCTGCCACAACGGAGATTCAGGATCTTCGCCGTCTTCGACCCAATCCTGGGTCAGTTCGCTCAAATAAGGCAGCGTCACCGGCAGTCCTGTTTGATTGAGAACTGCTAAACGCCTTGCACTGGGCCACAGAATCAGCCCAGCGCGTTGATACGTCCGGTCAAAGGAAGCGCCTTCGTTGCCTGTTGCCTCCTGAAAATGCAGTTCGTCTGGTTCTAAGTCATCAAAGGCATCCGGAGGACAGAGTTCTTTCTCCTCAAACGGACTGCTGCCCATCTCCGTCAGGATGCCGTCCGGTCGTCGCCATTCTGAGAGCGTTGCGCTTCGCTCGTAAACTTCGCCGACTTCAAAATCGCCATTGTCTTCATCTTCGTCCCAACGGCTCCAGCGACGGCGGCGACGCGAACCATAATAGTCATTGTTCTCGGCTTCGCCACTTTCTCTAATGGAGACTAATGCCAGATGAAGGTCGCACTCAGCCTCCTTCGCTGCACTAACCAGTACATCCGCCACGGCGGCATCGGCCCCTTTTAAGGCATCGAAGGCGAGGGCTGCTGGGGTATAGGCATGTTCTAGGGGGTAAATGAGTTTTTCGGGCGTGTCGTCATCGGGTAATTTCTTGCCTGATGCCCACTGTTGTAATAGATTCACCACCCTTGTCTGTTCTGCTTCGTAGCTGGGTGGCTCGGGCAATTTACCCTTTCCCGATCGCAGCAGATTATAAACGAGGGTCAGCCGACAGCCTGAGGTGATGGGGAGGATTTCGTGAACGCAGTCGGCATAGAATGCGGCAAAGGCCACTTCTGACGGATCCGAACAACGCAGGTCGAGGCGTGCTTCGCGATCTCGGTGGCGCACCAGCAGTTCTCCGCCCGTGTAAAGGGAGGGCAATACGATGACCAAGGTCGCAAACATCCCAAGTGCTTTTTCCGTGTCGCGATGGTCTACAAAGAAACACCCTTCTTCGTAGATTAAGAGCTTGTAGAGTTCGGCGTCTACCGTATCGGCCACGCCCAGTCCCTCGGCGGCACGAGATACGATGGACTCTAGGGTTTGAAGCCAGTGCCGACCTTCAATTCGAATTTTGTCTGCGTCGATCTGCCAAGTTCGTCGCACGTCGGGATCGACTAGGGTGTCTTCACCGCGTCCGTAGGGTGCCTGCTCGGCAACGGCGAGCAGTTGTTCGACCTGAACGGGCAACAGGGGCAGGGCGATCGGGCCAACCCCTTCTACCTCAAGATGGGGTGTAAAAATCTCGGTGGTGCCTGTGGCGTAAAAATTGCCAGGACGCTGGATCGTGCTTAGAACTTCAGCTAGGTCAGTCGTAATGGATGACATCATTCTCGGTCCTCGCGTAGTAAGAAATGAGGAAAAACGACGATCGCCATCTAGCCCTGTATAGATTGTCTCAGAAATTTCATCGCGGATTCAACGCCTGCTGGCAGAAACGGCCTTGCCCCCTCAGCAATACCAACCCATTGCTCGATCGGTTGTCTACGTCCTCATCCGCCTGCGTCTCTAATACCCAAAAAAAACTGCACCATTTTGAGGGTGCAGTTTTCGAGCGATCGACCTAAGGTCGTTCTGATGGGGAGAAAGGCAGACTTGGCTCCAGCAATATGGGCGATCGCCAAAGCCTTGCGGCAAGTCTGCCCCTACAAACATCTATCCAACCTAACCTTTAGCGGAAGTCTTCTTTGACAAAGCCGCTGTAGGCTTCCATGCCGTGTTCGCTAATATCGAGACCGCGCATTTCTTCCTCTTCGTGAACTCTGAAACCCATTACCGTCTTGAGTACGATAAACGCGATGGTCGCACCGACTACCGTGAAGCCTCCAACGCTAAAAATACCGAGAATTTGAGGCCACAGTTGCGTAAATCCGCCACCGGAAAAGAGTCCGGCTGCTGGACCAGCCGCATATAGCGCGCCTGCTTTATCGCTGGCACCTACTGCAAAGAGACCAACGCAAAGGGTTCCCCAAACGCCGCAAATGAGGTGAACCGAAATTGCACCGACGGGGTCGTCAATTTTAAGCCGATCTATAAACGTGACGGCATAGACCACAATAACCCCTGCAATAAAGCCGATCAGGGCAGAAGCGGGTACGGTCACCCAAGCACAGGATGCTGTGACGCCGACGAGACCCGCTAAAAGGCCGTTGATGGTCATGGTGAGGTCGGGTTTGCCGAGGTAAAACCAGGCCGTTAAGGTGGCGGCTACGCCGCCAAATGCAGCTGCAGTATTGGTCGTGACGGCGATGTGAGAAATAGCTGCCGGATCTACTGCCATTGTGGAGCCAGGATTAAACCCAAACCAACCGAGCCAGAGAATCAAGCAGCCCAACGTAGCGATGGACATGTTGTGACCGGGCATGGCATTGCTACCCCGCTCGGTATAGCGACTTAATCGCG
The DNA here is from genome assembly GCF_044923475.1 of Altericista sp. CCNU0014. Taxonomy (NCBI): domain Bacteria; kingdom Bacillati; phylum Cyanobacteriota; class Cyanophyceae; order Synechococcales; genus Altericista; species Altericista sp. CCNU0014. The sequence goes on along the minus strand of NZ_CP137338.1, from coordinate 5,204,603 downwards.
GACCTAGAATTGCCGCACCCATTAACGCTGCCCAACCGCCAACCGAGTGGACGACGGTAGACCCAGCAAAATCCCAGAATCCTGCTGTTGCCAGCCAGCCGCCACCCCAAATCCAATGGCCTGTAATCGGATAAAGAATCCCCGTCAGGATGAGGCTGAAAGCGAGGAAGGTGCTGAATTTAACCCGCTCTGCAACAGCTCCAGACACGATGGTTGCAGCAGTTCCAGCAAACACGAGCTGGAATAAAAACTTTGCTTGGAGCGGTACCCCTGTCCAATTCAAAGAGGTAAAGATGCCCTTATAGGCATCGCCAGTGGCGGGGCTGTTGTCAGCACCGCTCAAGAACAAGCCACCAGTCCCAAAAAATGGGTTTCCTTCAGAAAACATGATGCCAAATCCAATAATCCAGTAGGCAATGGTTGCCAACCCAAATACGATCAGGTTTTTGGCAAGGATATTGACGGCATTCTTCTGACGGCAGAGTCCGGTTTCCAGCATGCAGAACCCGGCATTCATAAAAAATACGAGAAACGCACAAATCAAGACCCATAGGGTATCTAACCCAACTTTTAGGTCGGCAGTGGTCGGACCGCTGCTCTGCGCGTTAGCTGCCACACCCCAAAACAGCAAGACCAATGCGGCAATCGGTAAGCAAGCTTGCCACGTTGGTGATAGATATCGTCCGAATGAAGTTCTTTGCTTCCCTCTTGGCCTGCTTCTCACCACAAACGTTTCCTCGATAGCGTTGTAATCTCCTACGATTGCACCAGCTTCGCTAACGGGATTTTGTATAGAAAGTTACATTTTGAACCTCTAGGTCGTGAGAGAGGCCGATCGCTATTGTGAAATGCTTTATTAAAGAAGGATTTGAGGGTCTTACTCGGCAAGCTATTTTCTTTGCTAAAAAGATTTTTAGTTTTGTTGAGTGCAGTTCGGTAGGGGAAAAGCGCTCGAAAAGCTGCCCTACGGAATCCGTAAAGCAGCATCGACTGCTGGCATCTCAGCTATGGCGTTTTGTTTGATTGCTATTGACCCGCTAGATCGTTATAGCCTTCTTCTCCATGTTCGTTGATGTCAAGTCCCTGGAATTCTTGCTCGGGTTTGACCCGCAGTCCGATGGTCGCATCTAAAACTTTCAAAATAATGAAGGTACCCGCTCCTGCAAGGACGTAGGTAATCGCGATTGAAAGGAGCTGAGTCCCTAGCAAACCCGGATCGTTGCCGACAAACAGTTTTCCCTCATCGCCAAAGAGGAGGCCATTGCCACCCGCAGAATTGACCAGCTTTGTGGCAAAAATACCCGTCAAGATCGCGCCGACGGTTCCGCCCACACCATGCACTGGAAATGTATCTAAAGAGTCGTCGAATTGAAGTTTTGATTTGAGGCTTACTGCAAAGAAGCAACACGTTGCGGTGATAGCGCCGATGAGGAGCGCGCCCAAGACGGTCACAAACCCAGCCGCAGGCGTAATACCCACGAGGCCAGCTACTGCGCCCGTTGCAATCCCGACGGCGGTAGGCTTACCGCGCAAAACCCATTCCAAAACGATCCAGACCAACGCTCCCACAGCAGCAGAGGAGTTCGTATTTACAAAGGCAAGCGTCGCTAAAGAACCAGACGCTAAGGCACTGCCAGCATTAAAGCCAAACCAGCCAAACCACAATAGCCCGGCACCGAGCAAAATAAATGGAACGTTATGGGGCGGCTTAAGCTGATTGGGGAATGTTTTACGCGGTCCGATGACCCAAGCTGCCACGAGTGCAGAAACGCCAGAACTGATGTGGACGACTGTCCCACCCGCAAAGTCGAGGGCATGCATACCGCCATACAGTCCGAGAAATCCGCCTTTTGCCCAAACCATATGGGCAAAGATGGGATAGAGAAGGCTAGACCACAGAAAAATAAACCAAAAATAGGCTTTAAAGCTAATCCGCTCTACGATCGCCCCAGAAATGAGCGCTGGGGTAATGACGGCGAACATGGCCTGATAAATCATGAATGTTTGGTGGGGAATCGTACCCGCGTAGGAAACGACTTCTTTCGGTAGACTGCCCTCCAGGTAGCCCGTCGTCTCCATCCCGACGCCATTGAGGAACAGCCACTGAAATCCCCCAATGAAGGGCGTACCTGGAGCAAAGGCTAGGCTATAGCCCCAAATCACCCAAGTTGTGCCAACCAAACCCATGAGCAGAAAGCTCATCATCAAAGTATTGAGAACGTTTCGACCTCTGACGAAGCCGCCATAGAAAAAAGCCAGTCCTGGGGTCATGAGCAGCACCAATGCCGCACAAATCAGCATGAAGGCAGTGTCGCCCTGAGAGGTCGCAGTCGCTATGCTGGCGGCAAGATCGTCCAGCATCTTTTGAGTCACTTGGACTGGCGCATCAGCCGCCAAAGCGATTCCTGGGAAAGAAATCAGTAAAGCAGGAGCGGTTAACCCCACAGCCAGCAGTCGTCGATACACGGTCTCAGGTCCTTTTCATCTAAAGGTTTTTGAAGATTTAAACCTTGGTTAACCAGTGCATTAGAGCAAAGATGAAAAGCCTTGCTTTGTATCAAAAGCTACCTTTTGACAATACTCATTGTTTTTTTGATGAAAAGCATTGTCTTTATCTATTATTGTTAAGCCTTCGTAAATTTATGGGATATTTTAGATCGATTCTGGCGTAGTGCTATCGTCTTCGGCTGCCTCTTGCTGCTCTAGGACAACTTCGGCCTCTTCTGTGACTTCAGAGGCAGGTACGACTGTGACGGCGGCGATCGCATCGTCTTCATCCAGTCGTTGCACTCTCACGCCCGTTGCGGCGCGGGACTGGGAGGAAATCGCGTTGATGGCCTGACGGATGATGATCCCCCGCGTGGTGACGAGCATGAGTTCTTCGTCGGGATTGACGATCCGCAATGCCGTGACCCGATCCGGCGGCTGAGTAGATTTGAACTTGGTCGAGGTGAGGCCCTTGCCCGCGCGGTTTTGCAAGCGGAATTGAGAGACGGGCACCCGTTTGCCAAAGCCGTGGTTGGTGATGACCAGGACCCACGGGCCACGAGCGGTGGGTTCTTCGATGATGGCTTCTGCAGAAGAGTCATCCGCGACGAGATCCAGATCGGCTTCGTCGTCGCCCTGCTCTTCTAGGTTGGCCGCGATCGCTCCGGGCAGAATGTCCATGCCCACCAGTTCGTCTCCAGAACGCAGGCTCATGGCGCGGACGCCGCGCGTGGCGCGTCCGAGGGGGCGTAACTGTTGGTTGTCTGCTCTAAAGTGAATGGCCATGCCGCGCCGCGACCCGATGATGATGCTGTCTTCGATGCGGGCGCGGCGCACCCACCGCAGTTGATCGCCTTCCTCGAGGGAAATGGCGATGAGTCCGTTGGAGCGAATGTTGCTGAAGGCCGCCAGGGAGGTTTTTTTGATGAACCCGAGGTTGGTCATCATGACCAAATATTCGTCTTCGCTAAACTCGCTGACGGGCATGACGGAGGTTACTTTTTCTTCCCGACTGATGGGCAGTAACTGAACGACCGGGACGCCTCGGGATGCCCTTGACCCTAAGGGGATCTGATAGGCTCTGACGCCAAAGACAACGCCGCGATCGCTGAAGAACAGGATGCTGTCATGGTCGTTGCAGGCAAAAAAATGCTCCACGGCATCGTCTTCTTTAATGCGCGCTCCGGCACGCCCCCGCGTGGCGCGGCTTTGGGCTTCAAAGGTGCTGACGGGCATGCGCTTGATGTAGCCCTGCTCTGTGACCAGAATGACGGACTGTTCGTTGGCGATCAGGTCGATGTCGCCTAGGTCGCCTTCGGACTTTTCAATGAGGGTGCGGCGCGGGGAGGCGAATTTGTCCTTGAGCTGAATCGCTTCGGCTTCGATGATGCCCAACATCCGCTCGCGACGATTCAAGATATCGAGGAGGTCTGCAATTTGAATTTGCAGGTCTTCGTGTTCGCGCTGAATTTTTTCGGCTTCTAGGGCGGTAAGGCGGCGCAACTGCATTTGCAAAATGGCGTCGGCTTGCACTTCGGATAGCCCAAAGCGCTCGACGAGCTCTTGTTTGGCGATCGCCGCATCGGCTGCGCCCCGAATCAATTGAATCACCGGATCGAGGTTCTCTAGGGCGATCAATAACCCCTGCAAGAGATGGTCGCGCTCCTGGGCTTTGCGAAGCTGAAACTGCGTCCGTCGCCTGAGGCATTCTTCGCGGAACTCTAAAAAGACGCTCAAGAATCGCTTCAGGCTCAACAACTGGGGTTCGCCGTTGACCAGGGCCAGCATGTTGGCCCCAAAGTTATTTTGAAGCGGTGTCTGTTTGTACAGGTTGTTCAAAACCACTTGGGGATAGGCGTCCCGCTTGAGTTCGATGACGACGCGCATTCCGTCGCGATCGCTCTCGTCCCGAATATCAGAAATACCCTCCAGCCGCTTCTCGTTCACCATTTCGGCGATCTTTTCGATCAGTGCGGCCTTGTTGGTCTGGTAGGGCAGCTCCGTAATGATGATGGCTTCGCGATCCTGACGCCCTTTCTGCTCTAGGGTTTCGATGGACGCGACGCCGCGCATGGTAATCGACCCGCGCCCCGTGGTGAAGGCTTCCCGAATGCCGCTCGTGCCTAAAATCCGCCCCCCTGTCGGGAAATCGGGACCGTGGATGTACTGCGTGAGTTCGATGTCGGTGATTTCAGGGTTGTGGATGAGGGCGATCAACCCATCCACCAGCTCGCCTAGGTTATGGGGCGGAATGTTGGTGGCCATCCCCACGGCAATCCCAGAAGACCCGTTCAGCAAGAGCTGCGGGATCCGGGAGGGCATGACGGTGGGTTCTTGCTGCGAACCGTCGTAGTTGTCGGCAAAGTCGACGGTTTCCTGCTCGATGTCTTGCAAGAGCGCATCTGCGGTCAGGGCCTGGAGCCGACACTCGGTGTACCGCATGGCCGCAGGCGGATCGTTGTCTACGGAGCCGAAGTTGCCGTGGCCGTTAATGAGGGGCAGCCGCATGGAGAAATCTTGGGCCATCCGCACCAAGGCTTCGTAGACTGCCGAATCGCCGTGGGGGTGATATTTACCAATCACATCCCCCACAACGCGGGCGCATTTACGGAAGGGGCGGTCTGGGCTTAGCCCTAATTCGTGCATGGCGTAGAGAATGCGGCGATGCACGGGTTTAAGACCATCCCGCGCGTCGGGGAGCGCTCGCCCCACGATCACGCTCATGGCATATTCCAGATAGGAGCGCGACATTTCATCCCGCAAATCGGTGGGGATAATTCGCTCTTGGGGCAGCTCCTGGGAAAAGGTCATAACCGAAAAGACTCCAAAAGTTGAGGATTATTGGCTAAATCAGGCCAACAAGAAAAATAGCAGCCCCTAAATCTAGATTTCTCAACATTTACGGCTGCCTACTACACATTTTATCACGGACGACAGCTCAGTATCTGATTATTGATGGAGAAGGGGTTCCGGTTTCTGGAGCAGTCTTAACGCTGCTTGTAGGACAGTTGTACAGATAAATTCTGTCTAACCACCATAGGGGTACTGTGCAGACTCATTCGGACTAAACGCCGAATGTGGCCTGAAGGGCTGATTCTAATGAGTTAACCGTAAAATGTTACGCTGAATTATTCTGTCTAACCACCCTAACAAGGGCGTTATGCTGGATCATTCGGGCTAATTCTTGAGAAAATGCTAGAAGTATTGGCTTAGCGTGGGCATTCTGGAGTTAGACAGAAAGAATCAGTATAAACAATTGTTAGACTTCACTTTAGCTGGGGTATTGTATGGATAAGTTTGCTGGTTCGTGTAGGAAATTGAAAGAAATAGACGACAACCTATGTAGTGTCTAGCACGATTCCAACTGATAGCTGCAACGCGGGAGCGTCAACCCAAAGAAGTCGTTTAGGTTTTTAGCCATGAATTGCAGATACTACCTTCTCTCTGTTGTTTTTCTCTTTTCTACTACAGCTTGCAGTTCTAGCCCTCAATCTTTAGCTGAAAATCATTTAGACCAGATTAAGTCTGGCAAAGCTAGCCAAGCAAATCAGCAGGATTGCATAACTAGCGAAACTTTGAGACTGCATACAGTCAAATCATTTAAAGTCATCGGTTCTTAGCAGAAAATTCGTGATAATCTTCCATATACTGAAGTGGTTTCCAATATTGAAACTGATCAGTTTCGGTTCAAAAATGTGGGTAACGGTGATGTTATGGTTCCTCAAAAGGAGGTATTAAAGCAAGTAACCCTTGAAATCTGGAAATCTGACGACTTCTACCAGGAGTTGGTCAAATCTAAAGCGAGACTAAACGACTTAGCAAAATCAACCGCAGCCATCACAGGTGCTGAAACCGAAACTTCGTCCGTTCCGGATCGCGGAAAAGTCAACAAGGAGTCCTTGTGTGTTTTTCTACCCTTTGAACAGTTTCAGAGCGGTAAATAGTGGACAAGTATGCCTAAGATCGAACCGTTGGCGGTCTAAGTAGTGCATCCAGCGGAACGGAAGGATGCGTTATCTTCAGACTTATCCTGCATCGTTGTCTTTGGATATATCAATAGTTAGATCTCATATGGTTAGATCTCATATGACAAACCGAATCCTTCTCTGGGTCGAACACAAAGCACGCCTTATTGACGCTTTAGCGAAGGGCGAATATGAAGGCACATACGCTGACGCATGCCTCATTGCGTCTTCGGTCATCAGCGGACTCGCCTCGTTGCTCTGGCCTGGTGACGACCAAATTGACCGAAGGCGTTTCGTTCAAGTCTGGCAAAAATGCTCTTTGGCAAGTCCAGGAATAAATCTCATAAGTGTCCCCATCCTCATTGAGCACCTTGAGCAGGATGGTAAGTACGCAGAAGCGGAATCACTCAGGGCAAGTAATCCATCTGCTTTTAATTTCGGCAATTCGTGTCGAGTACTTACATCGGCTGATGTAGATCTAGAAGAAGATAGTATTCAAGCTCTTTGCCCATCGCTCACGATGAAATATATTCGAGTTCAAAGCTATGCCAATATTTTTTATCGTTACGTTCGGTCGGCGTATGTACACGAGTACCGAATAGCGGATTATGCTAATGCCTATCCGATGGCTTGTTCAGGCAGCGGCATCAGTTATGTCAACTTGACTGTAGCTCCATACAGACGCATTCACTTTGAAGCGCTGTGGATCATCAATCTTCTTAAACTCATCGCCACTAAGTTTGAAGCCGAACTTCTTTCACCCCCGATCAATCGTCCGCCAAAATGGTGGTTCGACGAAGCCTAACCCTTCCATTGATTGGTTCTAGATTTCTATTTGGCTCATTTTTGGTCTTGTTCCTGAGTTTAAATGATGCAATTTGTCGGCTAAGACTTTAGATTTTATGGTTAAAATTTTGGGTGTAATCGCCATCATTAAGGACACAAAATACATCCCACTGGCAGTATTTTAGTTGAGGGACGAAACCCATACATAAGACAATTCAAATCAAGTCATTCTAGCTTTTAGATTGGGTGGAGCGTCACGAAAAGCAACATGAGCTATCGAAGCCAATAACCGACTCCCCAGGCTAAAATGGATGAGGTAAGTCGCAAAAAGGTCAACTTTATGGCAGTTCGCCAACGACGTTATAGCAAAGAAGAGTTAGCTCAACGTGGGCAAGCACTCTATGACTCTAGTATTCGGCAGCGAGTCGAGACGGGAAACGAGGGCAAAATCGTGGCGATCGATATCGAAACAGGAGCCTTTGAGGTCGATGAAAATCTCGTATCCGCAACCAATCGGCTTTTTGAGCGGTACCCCGATGCTCAGCCTTGGGTGATTCGAATCGGACATCGCGCCGTCGATCACTTTGGGGCACGAAGTCTGAAGCAGCATCCATGATTTACGGAGTCGTGAATTTACGCCGTGAAGCAACGCTTCCCCTTGTTGTCCGCAACTTGAATGGACAGCGGCAAGTGATCGATACTGTGATTGATACAGGGTTCAGTGGATTTCTATCTTTGCCGTCGGCAATCATCACGACCCTTGACTTACCTTGGAGTGCCTCTGATATTGTCACCTTAGGTGATGGCAGTGAAACCTTATTCGATTTATATACTGCGACAGTGATTTGGGATGGACAGTACCGCGAAATCTACATTGCAGAATCAGAAACGGAACCTTTGCTTGGGATGGCATTACTCTACGGTTATCGATTGCAGGTTGATGCTATTGAGGGTGGCAGCGTCAAAATCGAAGCACTATGATTCTGTAAGTTATCGGTGAGGCGTGTCTAACCAGGGCGTGCAGTGGATGGCTTCAACACTCTGGTAACAACTCGAAAATACTTGCCACCGCTGACGCCCAAGCCGTTATGCGGCTTGAACTCTTGGTAGGGGCACCCAAGATAAGAATATCTAAAGAGCGTTTTGCTCGATATAAAAATGGAAAGCCACATTTTGCCGAATGTGAAGTTGGGATTTACTTTTCGTCGGAGGTATCTACTGTAGTTGTAGTTGTAGATTGCAACGGTCGTGGCTTTTATAGTCAAGGTTATATCGAATCAGTTCCAGCAAACGGTTATGAGGATTGGAAACAAGGTGCAAAGATAGGTGTCGAATTTGCGTTGCTGACAGCTCAAGAGTAAATTGCCATGTGACCATAACAAAAATCGAGGGATTGACAACAGATACTAATCCAATAATTGTCGGGTTTGCAGCGATCCTTGCTGTTTGGCAAGCATTGGAGTTTAATCCATCTAGGGAAATGATTGAGAAATTAGAGAATCAGGTTTTTGAGAGTTGGAATAAACCTTATGACGAATTACCAATATTTTGTAGCAATCGCCCTTTGTTAGAATGAATCTGGTGATAGCTTATGCTACGATTCGGTCACTCATCCTAGTCACCGTAAGCGATCGTGCTCACTGACCAACATATTGCTGAAGCATTAAGCCGCGCCTACGTTCGGGCGATCGCTGGACGCGCTGCACTCAATTTAGCCATTCGAGAATATGACTACGGTGTAGACGGCAGCTTTGATGAGGTTGTGGTGCGTCAGAATCGTCGGGTTGAATCTGGCTTTTCCCTCAGTTTCCAACTCAAAGCCTCGACCCAATGGCAACTCGACGATACCCAGGTTGTCTATGACTTGGAAGCAAAGACCTACAATGATTTGATTCTCAGGCGCAGCATGAGAACCGCAACACCCTGTATCCTGATTTTGTTAGCCCTGCCCTTGGATTCCGCGCAATGGCTCATTTGTGAAGAAACACAACTCAGATTGCAAGGAACCTGCTACTGGGAATACCTCAGCGGTAGCCTCAGCGAAAATCGCCAGTCTGTGAGAATTAGAATCCCGCGATCGCAACGCCTCACCCCAGAATCTTTGCTAACCTTGATAGAGAATGTCAAAACAGGAGAATGGTAATGACCCCTGAAGTTTTGTCAAGTTACCCCCAAATCCAGGAACTTCACGTTGCTGAAGTGGTTAGCTATCTCCAGCAGAACCATTGGATGTCAGTCAGTCATCCCAGTCCACGCTTGCTTGTGTTTGAAAAAGGAGTTGACGATCGAGGTAAGCCAATCCAGATTGTTTTGCCAAGCAAGGATGATTATGAAGATAAACCATATTTGCTGGCTAAAGCAGTCAATCTTCTGTCTGTTTTAGAATCTGTACCATTTCAGGAGATTGTGAAGGCGATCGATGCGTCCGCACATGTCAGTTAGATTGCGATCGGCATAGCGCGCCGCATAATCCAAATGCAGCGGACGGAATAGAGAGGGTTGGTTGAGAGGCAGAGGATGCTAGCCGCTGCTGATTTGGGGCGTTCTGTCGTCTGCTTTATAGGTTGCGGCAGGATTTTGAAATCGATCGTGAATTGTTAAGACTTGAAAAACTGGGATTTTCCAATGGTTGTAGTTACAGATTGTAGCTACAATTGAGAGGGTTACGTTGGTCATTCGGCGATGGAGTTTGAATGGGATGAAGAAAAACGTCTCGCTAACCTAGACAAGCATGGCATTGATTTCCTCGATATTGAGGAAGTGTTTGACGGCGATATTGTTACGGTTGAGGACGATCGATATCGTTATGGCGAGCAGCGATTTGTAGCCTTTGGCTTGTTGCAAGGTCGAGTTGTCGCCGTTGTTTATACCGATCGCGGTGAGGTAATGCGGTTAATTTCAGTGAGAAAGGCAACCAAGTATGAGCAAAGAACCTATTACGCGCAAATCTCAAACTGATTGGGCTAGAGTGGATGCCATGACGGATGAAGACATTGATTTGTCAGATTGCCCGGAAATTACGCCAGAGCAGTTTGCGAAGGCAGTGGTGCAGCGAGGCGGTTTGCCGTCTGCGAAAAATAAAGACCAAGTGACGTTACGGATTGATAGCGATGTCTTGGAATGGTTTAAGCAGCAAGGTCGTGGCTACCAGACGCAGATTAATCGTCTGTTGCGAGCCTATATGGAAGCTCATCGATAAAGTGTTTTTCGCCGACAGAACAATTCGCAAGCACCAGGCCACCAAGGTATCATGCTTTTCAAGCGAAGCCAGTCTGCGGCTGGCGAAGCGACCCGTTATGTTGCTTAAGTTCTCGGTTGAAGAGTAGTACGTAATTCTGTATACAAGTATTGGGTTTAAGAAGCCTTGACAGTTACAACCATCAATTATTGAGATGACTATTCCGTCGAAAATTCTGGATTTCCTTCATCGAGGATGGGAGGTGGCAGCAGAGTTGCCTGTCAAAGATCCAGAGCAGCGGGCATATATTATGGTTATTCCTCAAGTTCCAAATTGGCACAAAAACCCAGAATTATGGGTGAAGAAGTCACAGGATGTGCAAGCCGGAAAGCCCATTCTCAGTACTTCAGATCTTATTCAAGGTTATGAAGTTCGATATTTACAGCATCAGGCTAAGTATACAGACACAGCTTGGGGATGGGATTACGATTTAGTTCTCGAAGATCCATCAACTCGTGTGCGTCGTGTGTTTATCCAAACGGAGGAGGAACTTGAATCTGAATTGATTGAATATTTAGTTCTCGAAGATCCATCAACTCGTGTGCGTCGTGTGTTTATCCAAACGGAGGAGGAACTTGAATCTGAATTGATTGAATGGTTAGGTGATTTGGCTATGTTCGCTATGATAGAAGTCTCTGAGCATTTTGATAGTAGCTTGGTTGGTAGCCCAATTACATCAATGCTAGACAATCAGGAATATCCTCATTTGTGGGAAGCAATAGATACAACATAAGAATCCACTTGCACCCGACCGTTTGGAGCCTTTTCGTTGAGTTCAAAAGGTTATTAGCGGCGGGTGAGGCGGAACGTTAGATGGCTCGATTCTGAAAAATTGATTGAGACTTTACCTGCTCTCTATTGCTGATGAATTGAGAAATTTCTGATAAGTCGCTAGGTTATATAAACAGGTCAATCTGCTCTGGCATCAAATTGTCTACACAAACCAGTCCTTTCGTTACTTTCAATGTTGAAATCTAATTCCCATCGCGTCGTAGTAGTGGGTGCAGGTTGGGCAGGGCTAGGTGCTGCCTATCATCTCTGCACGCAAGGTTATCAAGTCACGCTCCTAGAAGCAGGCGCATATCCTGGCGGACTCGTAGCAGGCTGGCAAACCGCCGAAGGTCGCGCCCTTGAAGCTGGGATTCATGGATTTTGGTACCCCTACCGCAATATTTTTGCCCTGGTAGACCGCCTCGGCCTCAAACCCTTCACAGACTGGACGCGCTCCACGCAATATTCTCCTGAGGGTGTTGAAGCCATTTCGCCCATTTTCCAAAATCTGCCGCGCCTGCCCATGCCCTTGGGTACCTTTGCCTATCCTCAATTTCCCCGCCTACCCCTCGCCGATCGCCTCTCTGCATTTCCTCTGATCCAAGCCGTCCTAGACTTCGACAACTCCGATGAAGCATGGCGGCGCTACGACAGCATCAGCGCCCGCGAACTCTTTCGCCAATACAATGTTTCGGAGCGGCTGTACCGCGAAGCCTTTGAACCCATGCTCTTGGTGGGGCTGTTTGCCTCTGGAGAGCAATGCTCGGCGGCGGCAGCTTTGGGAATGCTGTACTACTTCATCTTGGCCCACCAAAACGATTTCGATGTGGTGTGGTGTCGCGGTACAGTGGGGGAAAAAATATTTCGGCCATGGTGCGATCGCATCCAATCTTCTGGCGGCAAGCTCCTGACCCAGCGCCGCGTGACGGATGTGTGCCTCGACGAGACCGGACGCGCCAATGCGGTCGTCTGCGGCGATGAAGTTTTTGAAGCCGATGCGGTCATTTTTGCCGTGGGCATTACAGGACTGCAAAATATCGTGCGCAATAGCACCAGCCTGCGCCAGCGCACCGAGTTTACCAACGTCATGAACCTGGGTGCGGTGGATGTGCTCGCAACGCGGATCTGGCTCGATCGCAAGGTATCCATCCCCAACCCCTCCAACGCCTGCTTCGGGTTCCATCCCACCACGGGCTGGACGTTCTTCGACCTGAACGCCCTCCACGATGCTTATGCGGGCGAACCGGGCACTGTCGTCGAAGCAGATTTTTACCATGCCAATCAATTTTTGGCGATGGATGATGCCGATATCCTGAAGATGGTGCAGCAGGACTTGTCTACCTGCCTTCCTGCCTTCCGGGAGGCGAAGGTCGTGGATTACGGCATCGTGCGCCTACCCAGAGCCGTCACTCATTTTGCCCCTGGCAGCTATCGCTATCTATTACCCAGCACGACTAGCGTTCCCAATCTATTTTTAAGCGGCGATTGGATTGTGAATCGTCACGGGTCTTGGTCTCAAGAAAAAGCTTACGTAACGGGGTTGGAGGCTGCAAATCGGGTTGTCGCACAGTGCGGCCAAGGAACGCCTGCAAATATCATTCCTGTGGAGCCGGATGAAGCGCACGTCCAGGTGGGGCGATCGCTCTTGCGGTTTGCCCGCGCGCTACCCTTTGGGCCGTCTAGTATTTAGGTGCTGTAGTGAGGCAATCTCAGCAACTTTACGGCTGATGGTTTTATGTCTCTGGCAGCGTTGGATATTTATTGGCACATATGGTTTTGATTCCACTATAAATATTTACAATAAATATCTTGATATTTATTGTTCGGCTAGCTTCTTGCGATGAAGTCAAGTTGTAACGATGTTTATCGTCAAAGACGATCGATTTATAGTTCGATTCATATCTGTTGACTCCGCATAACACCAGCAATCCATCCTTTGCAAGCCAAGATGAAGTCGATTGCAGAGCTTTTTTAAAGCTCGATCGTGTAAAGATTATTTAATAAATGATTCGATTTAGCTGATGGATAAAAGGTAAAAATAAAATATTAAATTCAGTCTAAATGCTTTGGTAAGATAGACTGTGAATTACAGTCCGCTTAAACGACTGATAGGGCGATTGCTTTGTCGATCTCGTCTGTCTAAATATCAGAAAAGCCTGGACATGCTGATAAAATTGGTTGCGTCGGCTTGTACCTGCTTTTGGGATCCGTACAGCATGATTGGATGGCCTTTGTTGAATCAGCCTTCGCGCGCGTTCCTGCACAAACAATCATGACGAACTTTCAGCGTCTAAATTCTAACCGCAAACCACAACCATTCCGCCCCAATAAATTAGCGCGTTCGGTCATTGCGGTTCCCCTGCTAGAGCAAATCGAGCAGGAGCTTGACATTACACAGAAGGTTCTCAAACAATACCCCCAGCTGAACGAAACCCACAATACTGCAATTTTTCTGCGATCGAATTTTCCTGGCGATGCAGAAGCAGCATTGAAACAGATTCGCGATCTACTTCCTGAAGTTGCAGAAATTGTTGGTGCCAAGACAGCGCAAAGTTTGGATTCAACTCCAGTTGAAAGCGAATTTGTCAGCGGTGCTGTCGTTTTGGCTTCCCTTGAAGGCCCCGTAATTCGTCAGTTGCTGAGGATGGCTGCCGCCGATCGGCTATCTGCGGTAGAGCGAATCTGGCCCACGCGATTCACTGTGATTATTGACATTAATCTGAACTTCAATCCTTTTGAGATCGCCGACGATTTAGGTGGAAAAGCCAAGATCAAGCACCCCGACCAGCGTCTTCTGGCCAAAACCCTGATCCAACGCTATATCGATAAGGCAAAGAAAGCTGCTAAGGTGAACGACCCGGATCAATGCATCGATACGCTCAAAACCGAGATGAGCAATCAATATGTGTTTGCCACGCTGGAGGGTAAAGTTATCCAGAAACTGGTCGAGATCGACCAGAAAGAAGCCCAGAAGTTATGCAATCGGGCAAAACAAACACCGCAAAACGAAGATGTCGAGCAAGCCCTCAGACGGACGGGCGAGGCGACCGACCGAGCAATCGAGACCGTACCAGAAAGCGAGCGAGCGCGATTCCGCACCATCCATCATATCTGGCCTGATTTTGAGGTTCGCAGCTGCGTCACCCGCTCGATCCGCACGATTAAGGTGGATGCTGCCAGGAATTCCTTTACTGCATCGGGGGATGGGGTAACTTGGGCCGTGATGGATACTGGAATTGACGGCCTGCATCCCCATTTTGCGCTCCATAAAAACATTGACGTCGCCTCGCCGTACCATGCAGATTTCACCAATGCACCAGGGGGGCCAAGTCCTCTAGAGGATAAGTTTGGACACGGTACCCATGTCGCCGGAATTATTGCGGGCGAGCAGTTTTTACAAAAAGATTCTAAGGATAAAGATGCCGAGAAAAAGATGCTCGCCGTATCGCAGGAACTCGATGCCAACAATGAAACCACGACGATTCGCAAAATGACGCTGGAGGCGATTAGTGGTATGGCCCCCAAGTGCAAGCTCGTGAGTATTAAAGTACTCGATGAGTTTGGCATGGGGAATGCAAGCAACGTCATCGCGGCGATCGCCCACGTTCAGCGGATCAACGGTCACGGGCGCGACCTCAAGATCCACGGCGTCAACCTCAGCCTAGGGCATTCTTTCGATCCCAAATGGTTTGCCTGCGGGCACAGTCCCCTCTGCGTTGAAGTCAACCGCCTCGTCAAATCGGGGGTTGTCGTCGTGGTTGCGGCAGGCAACACGGGTTACGGCACCCTTCAAACCAATGAAGGCGGCAGCGACACTTGCCTCGACCTCACCATCAACGATCCCGGCAACGCCGAATGCGCGATTACGGTCGGCTCGACCCATCGCGACAGCCCGCACATGTACGGCGTCTCTTATTTCTCTTCCAAAGGTCCTACGGGGGACGGTCGCTACAAGCCCGACCTGCTCGCACCGGGCGAGAAAATTATTTCCTGTGCCGCAGCCAATAGCACGCTGGTCGCTGATGAATTTGGCGACCATGAATGCGCGTACTTTGAAAACAGCGGTACCAGTATGGCGGCCCCCCACGTCAGCGGTGCGATCGCCGCCTTCCTCTCCATCCGCAGCGAATTTATTGGAGAAGCCGAAAAAATCAAGCAAATTTTTACCTCAACAGCCACCGATCTGGGTCGCGATCGCTATTTCCAGGGCTTTGGGCTAGTGGATCTCATGCGCGCCATTCAATCCGTCTGATGTTTTTCAACACCTAAACCCAGGGGGTTAACCATGAACGATATCAAAGGCATTCCCTACAGTGCTGCTGAATTTGACAAAGAAGGCAAGCTTTTAAGCCAGCCAACGGTCCCGGCTGGCACCACAGACCTCATCGTCATGTCCCACGGCTGGAATAACAACCGCGATGAAGCCGAAAATCTGTACCGCAAACTTTTCGGGAACTTTGTCGATGTCACAGCCAACGATGCGGAAATCGCCCAACGCAAACTCGCGATCGTTGGCGTCATTTGGCCTTCCAAGAAATTCGACGAGTTAATGACGCAACCGCCTGCGGCCTTCAAAGTTGCAAGTGGGGCTGCGTCAGTCGGCGAGGGCGCGAACAAAGTAGCGTCGGAAGCGGCTATGCTTGCAGCCATCGATCGCGCCGCGCCGCTCTTCGACGACGAGGGTGACGAAGCGCGTTTAGCCGTGCTGCGCGAACTCGTCCCGAAGCTGGAGAGCGATACCAAGGCGCAGCAAACGTTTGTAGAAACGCTCCGCACCCTTCTCGACCCAGATGGCTCGAAAGCGAGCGAGCAGACCAAGGAAGATGCCGCTGCTGTCTTTTTCCGAGGGCCGGCTGATGTCATCTTTAAAAATGCAACGCAAGCGCCTGCTGCGGCACCGTTCACTCCTCCAGCAACCAGTCGCAAAGGCCCGAAAGATGCCTCTGGGCGAGCGGCTGCGGTTGGCAACGTCTTTTCCGGTGCTGCCAATGCGGTCAGCACGTTGCTCAATCTCACGACCTACTTTGAAATGAAGCAGCGCGCTGGAACCGTGGGGAAGAATGGCCTCGCCCCGCTCGTCGATCGGCTAGCAGGGCAGGTCGAGCGCATTCACCTGGCCGGACATAGTTTTGGCGGACGCGTGGTGACGGCGGCAGCTGCCAACTCTACGACAAATAAGCTGCAAAGCCTGGCGCTGTTGCAGGCTGCTTTTTCACACAACAGTTTCTCAAAGCAGCGCAACGGATTTTTCCGAAGTGTGGTGGATCGCAAGCGCGTTGTCGGCCCGATCCTGATTACGCATACCAAGAACGACAAGGCCGTCGGCTTGGCCTACCCAGCTGCGTCGCGCATCGGACAGGACAAAACGAGTGGCTTTGGCGATGCCGATGACGAGTATGGCGGTCTCGGTAGCAATGGGGCGCAGAAAATGGAAGTTGGCGAAATCTTCCCCAGTACTAAAGAGCTACTGCCGACTGGCCAGCCCTACTCGTGGCAATCGGGCAAGTTGCACAACCTTGAGAGCAGCAAGTTCATCGTCGATCCCCAGGGTGGCGATGCCCATGGTTGGATATTTGTACCCCAAGTTGCCTGGGCCCTCAGCCGCGCGATTGTCTCGTAGTGCCCTGGCGATATTCGTCTGGGCATTAGAACGCGCGACAACTGACTAGGGTGGGCGATCGCCACGGGAGCCTCGATTGGGCGGAGGCGATCGCCTTCTTCCTTTCCCGCATCTCTTCTTTGCCCTACTCTGCCCCAAACAAAACCGAGACTTTTGCTTTCATCCGCGCTTGTTCGCTGTCAAAAGCAGGCTCTGACGGATCTTCCTTGATTAAAGATTCGCCAATGAGAACTGCCGTTGCTCCTGCGTTAGCAACGGTTTGCACGTCGGCAGGCGTATGTAAGCCAGACTCGCTCACGATCGAGATTTCTTTCTCTGAAATAGCTTCCTGTCGCTGAGCGATCAGGTCGCAGGTGACATCCAAAGAAACCGAAAAATCCTCGAGATTGCGGTTATTAATGCCGACTAACTCAACCTCAGGGAGTGCCAAAACCCGATCCAGTTCTGCCAGGGTATGCACCTCAACCAAAGCAGTCATCCCCACGGACTTCGCGATTTTGAGAAAATAGGTCAAGTCTCGATCGGGCAAAATCGCCGCAATCAGGAGAACCGCATCGGCCCCTCGCGATCGCGCTAAGAAAATCTGATAGGGCGCTAGTACAAAGTCTTTGCACAACAGCGGAATCTGTACGGCTTGACGGATCTGCTTGAGGTATTCAAAGCTACCCTGAAAAAACGCCACATCGGTCAATACCGAAAGACAGCTCGCCCCAGCGGCCTCGTAAGCTCGGGCAATTTCAACTGGATTGAATGGTTCGCGAAAGACCCCTTTGCTGGGCGATGCCTTTTTGACTTCGGCAATGAGGGCGGGGGAGGTTTTGCCGCGACGCAGCGCCTCTAAAAAGTTTAAGGGCGCAGGCATATCGTTAAGCTGTTTGCGCAGCTCCGCCAGCGGCACGACCTCGCGCATTTTGTCTACTTCTTTGTCTTTATGCCAGACAATTTTTTCAAGAATGTTGCGCGGCTCTGCATCATCGGCTGTAATTCTGTAGCTTAAGGCTTCAACTGCAATGGCAGGGTTGGGGGGACGACGGCGGATTTGCATAATTCGGTTGGGTGACGAGAGATTGGGTTGAGTGGCACGCGCTCGGCGGGAAGCTCGCCCTCTGGCCTAGGCGATTCCCCTACGATCGCAGGGCGAAGGTCTGAGGACCAGTTTAGCAAGATAATGCAATGGTCAAACCCCCGTCGCAACCCACGCCGCTGTCTTTGCCGCTTCTTGAAAACGGCGATCGCCATTCATTTCTCTTCTGATGAAATATCTTTCTGGAGAAAAGGAGATAATTCCCGGTTTAGTCGTCCAGCCCGCACAAATTCAGCATAGGTATCTGCCTCAATGACCAGTAGTTCTGACCGGAATTGCTCGGCAGCAAACGCCCGTAAATCAGGATGCTCATCTTGTAAAGTCTCAATCTCTTCCTCCAGCCGCACCAGTTCTCCTTTAATCAAAGATTCCTGATAACGGTAGAACTCTGGCTCAATCGCCGGACGATTGCCAGACTGACCGAGGTGCTGTAACACCCGTTTCAATGCAGATAACCGGGCGATCGCTTCTGAAAATTGCTGCTGCAAAGGCTGATTCCCCAGCAGGTTGAGCCTCTCTAGAAGGGGTTTAATCGTCAATCCTTGTACCAGCAAGGTGAACAACACCACCCCAAACACAGTGGCGATAATTTTTTCTCGATCGGGCAAACTCACCGGGACACTCAACGCCAACGCAATCGACACCGATCCGCGCAGCCCTCCCCACCAAAGTACCGTTTGTTCCTTGAGCGGAATTGTAGACTCAGTGAAACGATTGCTCAAAGCGCTCAAGCTGTAAAGGGCGATCGCCCGTGTGACGATCATCGCAATCAGCGTAATGGCAACGATCGTGAGGTTTTGCCCCAGGATATTGAACCGAATTTGATCGCCAATCAGCAGGAAAACAATCGAGTTGACGAAAAATGCCAGGAATTCCCAAAACTCGCTGACAATAATCCGAGTCCGGGGGTTCATGCCAATCCGGGAACCAAAGTTCCCCAAAATCAAGCCCATCGTCACCACCCCAATTACCCCAGAACCTCCCAAATCCTCGACGATCAAATAGGTGCCGTAGGCCGACACTAACGTCAACGATTGCTCGACGAGCGGCAAGTCAAACCGTTGCGTCAGATAAGAGATGCCAAAGCCAATCAGACTGGCAACTGCAATGCCGATACCGACCACGCGCCCAAACTCAATCGCGGCTGATTGCAGGGATAAATCTGCTGTGCCCATGGGCAGGGCAACCAAAAAACTGAAGGCAACCACGGCCATGCCATCGTTAAACAGGCTTTCCCCTTCCATCAAAACGCTGAGCCGACTGCCGACACCCAGTTCTCGAAATAAGGCAATGACTGACACCGGATCGGTCGCAGACAAACTGGCTCCGATCGGCAGTGCTGTCGCGAGCGGCACGCCTGCCAGTTGATTCAGCCCCAGCGCGATACCTGCGATCGCGATCGTGACCCCAAACACGGCGTAGAGACCAATGGGCAATAGTTCCTGCTTCAGTTCTGACCACTTCAAGTTCCAGGCGGCTTCAAATAGCAGCGGTGGTAAAAAGATGGACAAAATCAGCGCTGGCGACAAATCCACCAGGCGCACATCCACAAAGGCCAACCCCAACCCCACAATCACCAGCAAGAGGGTGTAGGGGATCTGCCGAAACCAGCTAAAAATGCGGGGCAAGGTTGCCACACTCAAGGAAATCGACAGCACCAGCAAAAATTGCTTCAGGTTTGTCTCGATCGCCATTTCACTCAATGTCGCATCCATTGACTGCTGCCCTCCCAAGATCCAACCATCCCTATCTTCAACCCATCAGAACGCAAGCGCTACAATCACATGTGGGATGCTGGGCAGAAATGCAAGATGCTGGAATGATTCAGAGGAGGCAAGCTGTGCTGACCGATCTCCGCGATCGCTTCAGAGCTTTCAGACATCAGGGAAAGAGCTTGATTCAGTCGCAGCAGCTTCAAACAGGGTTACTGGCAGAATCCACGCCCGATCCCTCTTACCTGATTTTGATTATTAGTTCCTGTGCGATCGCCACCTTTGGTCTATTGTCCAACAGCACAGCGGTGATTATTGGCGCGATGATTATTGCCCCGCTGATGATGCCGATTCGGGGCCTTGCGTTTGGGGCGCTGGCAGGAAATATCGCGCTGTTTCGGCGTGGTTTGGTCGCAGTTGCTGTGGGGACTGCGCTGGCCGTAGCCCTAGCCTGGACATTGGGTCTGGTGGTCGGCATTTCTAACTTTGGCAGCGAAGTACTGGCGCGATCGGAACCTACGCTGCTGGATTTGGGGATTGCGGTCGCGGCAGGAGGCATCAGCGGTTACGCAAAAGTGCAGCCAAAAATCTCAGAGAGTCTTGCCGGAACAGCGATCGCAGTTGCCCTAATGCCACCCATTTGCGTGATTGGCTTAGGGCTGTCTCAGGCAAACTGGAACCTGAGCCAGGGAGCAATGTTGCTCTATCTCACCAACCTGCTGGGCATCACCCTATCTTGCATGGTCACTTTTTCACTGGCAGGTTATGCATCCTTTCGCCATGCCCGTAAAGCACTGGTTTGGATACTGACGTTTACCGCAATCCTGCTGATTCCTTTAGGGTTCAGTTTTTCCCGGCTGGTGAGGCAGGCACAGCTAGAAGCCAGTTTACGGCAGGCATTGTTAAATCGCACCATTACCTTTCAACGACTGGATCTATTGAGCACCAAGACGAACTGGTTAGCCAATCCTCCCGAAGTCCGGCTCAATGTGCGGGCTAGAGAACCCATTACACCCAGACAGGTTGCCCTTCTGGAATCGTTTGTGCAACGCGAGATGGGGCAACCTTTTACCCTAGTGTTTGTGGTTGGACAGGTCGAGGAAATCCGCCGAAAAGAAGCAAGCTAACGTCGCCATTTCTAGTTTGCCAATCCCAAAGTTGCTACTTATGGATGATTCAGTAAATCGAGGGATCTGTCATGATGGAGGACTGGATACTGATGCAAATCTAAAATTCCTTCGATTAAGAATAAATCATAGGAAAAACTAATAATTTAAAAAACGTCGATAAATTCTTATGTATTAAAGATTCTAATTCCGCTCATGAAAGTTAACGACCTAGACATAGAAGTGAATTCACCTAGTAGACTGCCTTGGCTAGCGCTGATCCTACTCTGGTTTGCCTATGCTCTGGTGGGGTGGAATCTAGTGGCTCACCACGTTATTTGGTTTATAGGTTTGTTGATCGTTGCTTTAGCGATGACCCTGTCTTGGGCTGGCAGCAGATGGATCGAGCAAGTCATTGAGCGTATTCCTAGCCTATTACTTCTGGCTTTAACAGCCAGTATCTCAGTAACGATAGCCTTTACATCGTCTCTGTTTTTACCACTTGCCCTTATTCCATTTCTCACCACCTTCTTGGCCTGGAATGAAATGCGGTTTTTCAATCTCAGTCAAATTCGTACATTTTGGGGTTTAATTGCGATCGCCGTCTTGGGTTTGAGCGTGGGAGAGCTTTTGGATCTTTGGGTGTTACCCAGTGCTCGATATTAAACGTATTTTGAGTTAAAACAATTTTCTTAGGTAGAAATCTATGTTTGAAAGGATTTTAATTTGTACGGATTTTAGTGATGGTTTGCATCGTCTCGCATATTTTGCGGCCAGTTTGTCAGATGGAGGGATAAAGCAAATTGTTTTTCTCCATGTCGTTCCTCTCTCAGAAACAGGCATTATTCCCAAGATTGATAGCGAGAAAATAGAACAATCTCAATCCCGACTCACAGCCGCAGTTGAAAATAGTCCCACTACGGTAGACGTCAAAATTGAGGTGCAATCAGGGCAACCCGTTCAGACGATTCTTAAGGTTGCTAAAAGCTATCAATCCGAATTGATCGTGCTGGGTTCCCAGATTCACAACTCACCGATCGACATACTGAGGGGAAGCACGATGTCTGAATTATCTCGCCGAACGACTATCCCGCTCTTGATCCTCCGTCCTCAGTTAATTGCTGCCTTTACGACTGAGGAGTTGACGCTCCGTTGTCAGCATCTGTTGCGCTATATACTGATTCCCTACGATGGCTGCGAAGCTTCTAACTTTTTAGTAAAACAGGTCAAGCAGTTGGCTCAAAAACAGGCTGGTCGTTTTCTGGAGCGCTGCATGCTCTGTTGGGTTACGGATAGCATACCTACCCAGACAGAGCGCAACATTCTTTCCAACGCAAAAGTCGATCTAGAGGCAGCAAATTTACAAGTAACCATAGACTTTCGTCGAGGAACTCCGCTCTCCGAGATTTTAGAGCTGGCTCAAATGGATGAAATTAGCGCGATCGCGATTTCTAGCGGAACAATTGGGAAATTTCAGGAGTGGATTGTTTCCAGCTTTGCGGCAGAGTTACTTCGCCTGAGCTGGTGTCCAGTGCTCTTCTTCCCTTCTCCCCGTTAAATTTACAAAAAACGGAATCCTACATTAGCAAAAGGACTGAATTAAGAGAATTTTACAGAGCCGCTGAGGTCATGATGTCAGCTAAATTACAATCGCCATCTCATCATGAATTGCCTGAACAAGAGATTCTCCAATCCTTCAACAGCGATCTAGAAAAGGGCTTGACGGCGGAAGAGGTGGCTCGACGCTACGAACGATATGGTTGGAATGAACTGCAATTTAAGCCAGGGAAGCCTGCTTGGCTTAGATTTCTGTTGCAGTTCAATCAGCCGCTACTCTACATTCTGCTGCTAGCAGGTGGTGTGAAAGCATTTTTGGGTTCGTGGGTTAATGCGGCAGTGATTTGGGGGGTGACGCTGATCAATGCCGTCATTGGCTACGTTCAAGAAGCCAAGGCTGAAGGGGCGATCGCCTCGTTGGCAAAAGCAGTGATCACCGAAGCGACGGTGCTCCGGGATGGGCAAATCCTGCGAATTCCGTCGCCAGATTTGGTACCCGGAGATGTGGTGTTACTGGCTTCGGGGGACAAGGTTCCGGCGGATTTAAGGCTTTTGAGCGTTCGGAATTTACAGGTGGATGAGTCTGCGCTGACGGGAGAGTCCGTTCCAGTGCATAAATCAACCCAGCCACTACCGAACAATACTCCCTTGGCAGAGCGCAATAATATGGCCTACGCAGGCAGTTTTGCCACCTTCGGTCAGGGCAAAGGCATCGTCGTTGCCACAGCAAATGCCACCGAAGTGGGTCAGATCTCGCAATCCATGGAACAGCGTGTCAGTCTGAGTACCCCCCTCACTCGTAAGTTTGCCAAGTTCAGTCAGACCCTGCTTTACGGGATTTTGACCCTGGCGACCCTCACGTTTGCGATCGGGCTGGGGCAAGGCGAATCCTGGGTTTATATGTTTGAGGCCGCCATTGCTTTAGCGGTCAGTGCCATTCCCGAAGGCCTTCCGGCTGTCGTTACGATTACGTTGGCGATTGGGGTCAACCGAATGGCCGCCCGCCATGCCATTATTCGCAAGCTGCCAGCGGTGGAAACCTTGGGGAGCGCTACGGTGATTTGTTCGGATAAGACAGGTACGCTGACAGAAAACCAAATGACGGTGCAGCGCATCTATGCAGGCGGACAGGTGTATGAGGTGAGCGGTAGCGGCTACAGTCCCAAAGGAGAGATCGTTCCTACCGCCCACAGCATCACGGGAGGCTCAGATGGAGATGAACTCACTCCCACTTTAGAAGACTGTTTAAGAGCGGGTTTGCTTTGCAATGATTCTCGCTTAGACCAAACAGACAACGAATGGTCGGTGGTGGGCGACCCCACTGAGGGCGCGTTGATTGCAGCGGCTCAAAAAGCTGGACTCAGCCAGTCTGGATTGGCTGCTTCGATGCCGCGATTGGATTCAATTCCCTTTGAATCCCAATATCAGTATATGGCGACCTTGCAGGACGCTTCGCCACGCCTGATCTATGTCAAAGGTTCCGTGGAAGCGATCTTGAGCCGCTGTTCGCAGATGTGGGATGCTCAGGGTCAGGCGATCTCCCTCGATCGCGACCTGATTGAGAAATCGATAGAAACCATGGCGGCTCAGGGCTTGCGAGTGCTTGCCTTTGCCAGAAAAGAAGTGAACCCCCATCAGCATGCCATCGACCACGACGATCTGGAAACCGGATTGGTGTTTCTGGGATTGCAAGGCATGATCGATCCACCCCGTCCAGAGGCGATCGCAGCAGTACGAGTCTGTCACTCAGCAGGAATTCAGGTCAAGATGATTACTGGCGATCACATTACGACGGCTAGGGCAATCGCCCAGCGCATGGGCATTCAAAAATCGGCTCAGGTAATGGCATTTGAAGGACAGCACCTGGCACAAATGGACGATTCTCAATTGGCTCAGGCCGTTGAGGAGGGCGATGTATTTGCTAGGGTTGCTCCCGTCCAAAAATTGCAGCTTGTGGAAGCATTACAGTCCAAGGGTGAAGTGGTAGCCATGACGGGCGATGGCGTGAACGATGCCCCCGCGCTCAAGCAAGCCGATATTGGCATCGCCATGGGTAAAGCAGGAACGGACGTGGCACGGGAAGCGGCGGCGATGCTACTGACCGATGATAATTTTGCCTCCATTTCTGCCGCCGTCGAAGAAGGGCGAACCGTCTATCAAAACCTGCGCAAAGCGATCGCCTTTCTGTTACCTGTGAATGGGGGCGAGTCAATGACCATTTTGATCAGCGCGCTATTGGCGAGAGACCTTCCCATTCTTTCACTACAGGTACTGTGGCTGAACATGATCAACTCCGTGACCATGACCGTTCCCCTTGCCTTTGAGCCTAAGTCTAGAGGCGTGATGCAACAGCCACCCCTCAACCCTAAGGAACCTTTATTATCGAGAAATCTCCTTCGCCGCATCTCGATCGTCTCTATCTTCAACTGGCTGCTAATCTTCGGTATCTTTGAGTGGGCAAAATCGACAACGGGTTATGTAGCAGTGGCTCGGACTATGGCCATTCAAGCGCTCGTTGCCGCCCGAATCGTTTACTTGTTGAGTATCAGTCAGTTAGGCATCAGCTTGGTCGCTAGATTCCGTCGCCAGTCGACCGCGATGACCAACGCGCCAGCCATCATCATTGGCATCGTCAGCGCGATCGTGCTACAAATTCTCTTCAGTCAGGTAAGCGTCATGAATACCCTATTCGCCACTGCACCCCTCACTTTGAACCAGTGGCTGATCTGCCTGATTCCAGCATTGCCAATGATTCCAACGGCGATACTCGCTAATGCCATCGACCCGCCCCAAGCAAGGGTAGGTCGCAGTCGCTATCCGCAAGCCGATGAAGCATAAGCATGCAGTCGAATCGTTTAAGCGATCGCGAGGGGTAGCATTGGGAGCGGGTCACAGGGGAAGAGACAAAGGCTGAAAGTTCTAACTCTCTTTCTGTGAATTTGATTGCTGAGTTAAATTTTAGACTTCATCGGCAGGAGCCTTCTCCCTCAGCGTCCGATGCAGTCTTGGAGCTGAATGGTATTCGCTTTGCTGTCAAACCCTTGGAAGCGACCGACTAAAGTCGCACGTCGATCGGGCTGCAACGCTGCAACTGCTGCATCTTGGTTTTTGGCCATCGCACACAGAACGGTCGTGCGATTCGCTTTTTCCGTCGAGACTTTACCCGTGACAAGTGGGTCGCCATCGAACGCCACCGTATAGGAGCTAGCATTCTCCGCGATGCTGAGAACCTTTCCACTCACCTCAAAGATCTTGCCGATAAAATTTACCCGCAGTCGAGCGGGATTATTCGCCGACTCCTTCACTTGTTTGGCCAGCATCTTTGCCTCAACCGCAATGGTCGCCGAATCAGCTTTCACGGGTGGTGTCGCGGCCAGATCGACCTTGGGCAACAATTGATTGAGCGCGCCGCACAGGTGTTTTTTCACCGTCTCTCGACTTGCACCCACCCCGCTGGGGAGGGTAAAAACCATTTCTACATTGAGCAGCGTGCCATCTACAGAGGCAAACACGTCAATTGGCAAAGCGCGCTGAAATAGAGTCGCGGGGTTTTCGGCCTTCAGTACGCCCGTGCTGATATCGGAACTGAGCGTCTTGATGCCATCGCGCGCCAAAATAGGACGCAACTGAGAAAATGCTTTTTCAACCGTGCCCCCTTCAACCTGGACTCGCGCTGAAAAAGCACTTCCGTCGAGGAAGTCGCCCTTTTTCTGAAAGCTTTCTTCACAAGTGGTGGCCATTGCGGGGCCGGCCAAGCACAGGCAAGCTAGAGTTAAAATAAGCGATCGCATATTAGCTGTATTACGAGAATAGAAACAGTCGTCAAAGCTAGCATGAACTAGAAAGGAACCGATCGGCAAGCGGTAAAAAATTCAACGGATCGACCTAAAAAAGGTTCTGTTTTGACTCGACCTTGCTGATGCCCAAACAGACTCGTCGTTTGTCAAAACTCGAACGACCGTCAACCTCAATTCGGGAAATTTTTAGAGGCGATCGCCTTTTATTTAGAGCAGCAAGCGGACCTCGTCGCGCGGCGCTCATTGTCAAGAAGAGGAAAAGTCCCTTCGGCACTAGCAGCATCCATACCCCTCAATGCTGTTTGGATTAGGCCTGCTAATTTGCGCCCTTTCCTTTCGGAGAAGTTTGCCATTTCGGGGACTACGTGGGCCATGCGGGGGGTATGACAGCCCAATCAACGTATTCAATATAGCGACTCAACGGTCTATTTTCATACCGTAAATCTACTGGACTTTCTTTAGATGCCCTACTCCAACATTTCCGCGATCTTGCGGAGCGATCTCTGTGCTCTCCCACCAGAGCGACAAGCGTTAGCGCCTTTTTTTATAACTCAGAATCTTTGCTTCTTAAGGTTTTGCAGCTTTGTTAGGGTTTCATGACTAAAATCGATCCCAAGCCCTTGGGCCTTTAGAGATTGCAGGCTGACTGCAGGCAAAGATTTTTTCGCTAAGGCTCATAATGACAAATCCCAGTAGGCTTGAGTCCTTAAATTCACGTAAACTAATAATCTGAACCTGTCCGCCATCGTTTGAGCGCATGAGCCTCCACGAGTCCGAGAATCTAAATTTTCGGAACACCCACGCCTGCTGCTGCTGATTTCTCGTCTAATCGAATCTTGAAGTATGGGACAAAAACGCGTTCTTTCAGGGGTACAGCCGACGGGCAGCCTCCATTTAGGCAATTATCTAGGTGCTCTGAAGACTTGGGTCAGCGAACAGTATGAGTATGAAAACTATTTCTTTATTGCCGATCTGCACGCCATTACCGTCCCCCACGACCCTAAAACCCTAGCCGAAAATACCTATACCCTAGCGGCGCTCTACCTCGCCTGCGGATTAGACCCCGATAGCACCACAATTTTTGTTCAATCTCACGTTTCAGCCCATGCAGAACTGGCATGGCTGCTTAACTGCATCACGCCTCTCAACTGGCTGGAGCGCATGATTCAATTCAAGGAGAAAGCGATCAAGCAGGGCGAAGAGGTGAGCATTGGACTCCTCGATTATCCGGTTTTGCAAGCTGCCGATATATTGCTCTATCAAGCCGATCTCGTCCCCGTCGGGGAAGACCAAAAGCAGCACCTAGAGCTCACTCGGGATATTGCAGCCCGGTTTAACTTCCAGTTCGGCCATCCTAAAGCCCCCATCCTTAAAGTTCCCGAACCCCTCATTCGCCCCGAGGGCGCGAGGGTGATGAGCTTGACGGACGGCACTAAGAAAATGTCCAAGTCCGATCCCTCGGAGCAGAGCCGTATTAACCTCCTGGATTCTCCCGACGCGATTCGCAATAAAGTAAAGCGGTGCAAAACGGACCCAGTGCGCGGGCTGGCGTTCGACGACCCGGAACGGCCCGAGTGCCAGAATTTACTGACGTTGTATTGGTTGCTGTCTGGAAAATCCAAGGCAGACGTGACCGCAGAATGTGCGGATATGGGATGGGGACAGTTTAAACCCTTACTCGCCGAAACCATCATTGAGGCACTCCAACCCATTCAATCCAACTATCGCGACCTGATGGGCGATCGCAGCCAGCTCGAGGCCGTTTTGCAGCAGGGACGCGGTCGAGCTGAAGTCTTAGCTCGGCAGACGCTCCAAGCGGCCAAAGATGCCCTAGGCTACACCAGAACTCTCTAGCGGCACGATTTCCTTTATTCCAAGGGCTGCAATGAAGCGACGTTTGCAAGTTATTTTGATACACTCATCTCACTCATTGACGTCTCGTTCGGCTCATTGCTTCGTCTGCGAGGCTACTCATCCTCATCCTCGCGCCAATGACAGTTGACTCTTCTTCTCTAACTCAGATGCCGACATCGATCTTGAAAACTGCGATTCAATCCCGAGATTTTTTGATCACGGCTGAGGTTGCGCCCCCTAAAGGCGGAAACCCCCAACACATGCTAGAGCAGGCCCTACACCTTAAAAGCCGAGTTCATGCAATCAACTTGACGGATGGCAGCCGCGCCGTCATGCGGATGTCTTCCCTTGCCGCTGCTATTCTCCTGCAACAGCATGGCCTCGAACCCATTTGCCAGATGGCCTGCCGCGATCGCAACCGCATTGCGCTCCAAGCCGATTTAATGGGAGCCTCAGCGCTCGGGATCGGCAACATACTGGCTTTGACAGGCGACCCGATCGCGGCTGGAGACTATCCAAAAGCGAGGGCCGTGTTCGATCTAGAGTCCGTCCGCCTGTTGCAAACCATTCAAAAGCTCAATGCAGGTCTGGACGCGAACGATAAACCCTTGCCCGACGGCGCGGTCCAGTTATTTGCTGGCGCGGCCATCGATCCGCAGCTGGCAAGCTGGTCCAGTTTGCAGCGACGCTTTGAGCGCAAGATTGAAGCTGGCGCTCAATTTTTTCAAAGTCAGTTGATTGTCGATTTCGACTGCCTTGAGAAATTTATGACCCAAATTGCTGCACCCTACGGAAAGCCCGTCTTGGCAGGAATCTTTTTATTGAAATCTGCAAAGAATGCCCATTTCATCAACCGTAACGTACCGGGCGTCACTATCCCCGATTGGGTGATCGCGCGCCTAGAAAAAGCCGCCGATCCGCTCCAAGAAGGGATAGCGATCGCCGCCGAACAAGTGCGCGCGGCTGCCGATCTCTGTCAGGGCGTCCATATGATGGCAGTCCGACGAGAAGACTTGATTCCGCCTATATTGGACTTGGCAGGGATCGAGCCTATCGCGCCAAAACTGCTTTGAACCAGCGGCTAAAGCGTAAGAAATTGCAAACTAAGAAAATATCTAATAACTGCGACGAGCGCCGCCGCCGCTACTTTCCTTAGGCTTTGCCTTATTGACCTTCAGTTGGCGTCCCATCCATTCCGCCCCGTCTAGGTCAGCGATCGCGCTATTTTCATGATCGTCGCTCGACATCTCTACAAACGCAAAGCCGCGCATGCGGCCAGTTTCGCGATCTATCGGCAGGACAACTCGCTTAACTTCCCCGTATTCGGTAAAAACCTCGCGAATATCTTCTTCTGTGGCTTGATAAGATAAATTGCCAATATAAATGGTCATGGTCAGAAAACAAAGTAGATAGATGAGCGTTAAATCAAACGTCAGCCTCAGGGCAAGTTAAGCCGCAGCAAACTAAGTTTATTAAACCTCTAAACCACCCAGAATGGAAGGCTTGAATTTGCTGTTTTAGCGTCCTGTCGTGAGGGGTGAGGATAACAGTTATGCCCTGCTAAAGCAGGATGCAAAATGACCCAGATATTCTCAACCAAAAACATTGCCGAACGTTCGCAATTTTATGATAGCGGCTTTTTTGTCTGTCTACCCAGTCATGGTTTAGAGGGCTCTGCTAAGACATTGTGAGCGGGCAAGGTATCGGCGGGAAGCCCTAAAATCTCGTTATACATCTGGTTATAGGCCAGGGCTGACTTAATCCAGCTAAAATCTTGCTGCATCCCTCGCTGCTGGAGCGCGCGCCACGGATCGCGGTACTGGAATCCTTCCCAGGCTCTGACCAGACAGGTAAATAAGTCCAGGGGTTCGTAGCGATCGAAGCAGTAGCCCGTTCCCGTCCCTTCGCTGGGAATGTGATGCACGACCGTATCCACGAGCCCGCCCGTCCGGCGCACCACGGGAACGCACCCATAGCGCAGCGCGATCATCTGGCTGATGCCGCAGGGCTCGAAGCGGCTGGGCATCAGAAACGCGTCCGATCCGCCATACACCCGGCGAGACAAAGATTCGCTATACAAAAGCTGGGTGGAAACCCGCCCTGGAAAACGAGAGGCCAACTGCCACAGTTGGGTTTCGTAGTAGCGATCGCCCGTTCCCAAAATGACGAACTGCGAATCCGTATAGGACAAAAACCGATCCATCATTTGCAGGATCAGATCTAAGCCTTTCTGCTCGACCAATCGCGACACCATCCCAATCAAAAAGGCTTTGGAATTAACCTCAAGTCCCAATTCCTCTTGAAGTGCAATCTTATTGGCCTTGCGGTTATCCAGGGTCTCGGCGGTATAGGTTTTCGTTAAATACTTGTCCGTCGCTGGGTCGTAGACCTCCGTATCGATGCCGTTCAGGATGCCTGAAGAGCGATCGCTAATAAATGACAGCAGACCCTCCAAGGTTTCGCCATACTCCGGCGTTTTGATCTGCTCCGCGTAGGTCGGCGAGACCGTATTGACCCGATCGGCATACTGCACTGCCGCTGCCATTAGGTTGTGGCCTTGCATGTACCAAGGGCACCAGGTAATTTGATCCAGTCGCCACCGCCAAGGTCCCTGGTACGCCAAATTGTGGATTGTAAAAACGGTGCTGATATCGGGAGACTGATGCATCCAAACTGGCAGCATTCCCGTGTGCCAGTCATGGCAGTGAAGGATCTGAGGTTTCCAGTAATTCCAACAAAACTCCGCTGCCCCATTTGAAAAAAACGTGAACCGCCAGTCTTCGTCGTCTCCGAAATAAATTCGCCGGGGAGCAAAGGCAGGGTGTCCCATCAGATAGAGCGGCACGTCGGTTCCAGGCAAAACGGTTTCGTACACGGCAAAGTGATGAAACATGGCATAGCCCCACCAGACGGGATCCTTCGGGACTTCCATTTTGTCTTGGAGAAAACCGTAATAAGGCAAAAATATGCGGACATCGTGCCCCATACGGCGCAGAAACTTAGGAAGCGCCCCCACTACATCTCCCATCCCTCCGACTTTAGCAATGGGAGAGGCTTCTGCCGCGACAAACAGAATTCGCATATGACCTAATTACCTTTTTCTGTATTCAATGGGCCTAAAGTTGCTGCTGCTACTTCTATCGGTAGACTGCAAAGCCCTGTCGTTAGTCTAATGGTCGCGTGTAAAGAATCCAACTAGGCATCCTTAAAATTCTCAGATAAAGCACGTCCGAACCCAGAACGGGCCGCACCTCCACGCCAAAAAAAGGGCTAGAACTCGTCCAGCCCACCTTCAGCGTTGCATTAAAAGCCCCGAATTGGCGGAATCTAAAACCCGCCAAACAAAGTGCGGAAGATCCCGAAGGAGCCGAGCGGCGAGGTAATGGCCCCAAACGCATCACCGAAGCTTGCTAGCCCGGACCGACCCACGATCACAACGTCATTGTTGCGCAAAGCTGGATTGGTTTCTTCGTTAACGGGGGCATTAAACGAGATCTTGATCTTGCGCTCGGTCACCGTGCCGTCGGGGTTGAGCCGCACGAGCTTGACGCTATTCTTATTGGCCCGCCGATTGTCGAAGCCACCAGCGGATAGAACCGCCGTATTGAGCGGCGTATTGGGCTTAATCTTAACCGTGCCGGGGCGGGGCACTTCTCCCACGACGTTGACATCGATCGTTGCAGGCGATAGCGTCGCGTCTGACAGGAACTGCTGTTCTTCTGCGGTTAAGGGGACTGTCGCTTTGGAAACCACAACCGTATCCCCTTGCTGCAGCGGGATATCTTGGCGGATATCCCCCTTTACCAAAAGATTCCACAGATCTACCGATAAAAGTTGCTCGTTGCCCATCCGGGATAGGCGGCGCACTTGGATCTTGCGCACGTCGGCTTCAGGCCGAATACCACCTGCCAACTGAATGGCCTGAGATACGGTGGGTAAGTTTCTCGTATTGGAACCGCTGGTCACGGTCCCCTGGGTTCCGGCAGCTCCAATGGCAGTGTTGCTGGCTTGAACAGTGTAAGGACCCGGTCGGAATACCTGCCCGACGACGGCAATGTTGAGAGGCTGGGTGTTATCGGCTGCAAAGCTAGAGTTGACTGCTGCCGCAAAATCTTCAATGGAGGGTTTTTCCGAAGCCTGGACGACGACGATGTCTCCATCTCTGAGGCGAATGTCTTGGCTGATGTCGCCCTCTTGAATCAGCCGCATGAGGTTGATGCTAATGGTGTCGTATTGGTTGGGACGATCGAAGTTCGATCTCCGCACTTGAATGGTGCGGAGGTTGGCTGAAGGGGTAACACCGCCCGAAAGTTTGAGAAGCTGAGAGACGGTCGGAATTTGTTCCGTGCCCACAAAGGGGTAAGTGCCGGGTTTCACCACTTCGCCTGAGACGGCTAAGGTCAGCTGGCGAGGCTTGACTAAAACCAGGGTGAGGTAAGGCCGCTTAAAGTATTTTTTGTACTGTGCCGAGATATCTGCTTCGGCATCGCGGATTGTTTTGCCTCCCACAAAAACGCGTCCGACAAAGGGAAGGGTGAGGCTTCCGTCTACTAAGACGCTGTAGGGTGTTGCAAAGAGTTCGTTCTGGCCGTACATATCGAGTTTGATCTGATCGCCAGGTCCGAGTACGTAATCGGCTCGATTGACGGTAGATAGGGTTTCGGCAGAAGAACTTTTGGCCTGAGAAGGGACGGCAGGAGATGAGGTCTGCTGGCTAGATGATGGTTCTGCGGTAAGGGCCGTTGTAGAAACAAAGGTCGTTAAGGCAATCAAGGCTAGCGATTGAGCAGGACGAGTCATTATTTTTACCCAAACCAGGATTTAACTAGAGTTGACCAGTAGCAGGCGTAGAGTCTAGAGACGCACATCCATGCAAAGATGTTTCGATCGCCACCAATCTGGCATACCGATCTCAAATTTGGCAATGCTAACCTATTGCAACCTACAAAGTCAAAGTTAAAAAGACTTTTTTTGCAGCGCGTTTGTATGAAAAAATCAGTTGCAAATCGATCGACACCCAGTCGAGAACCGAGCTATGGCAATGTCTCTCTGCCTGAACTTCGGATGGAAAGGTTCGCTGAGAAGGTAAGCTAATAAATTTTTCTTTTGCGTGTTAAATAGGCAGTTAATTTTAAATTCAAAAATGGGTATCCTACTAGCTGCCTATTTGCGATTTGCGTTTCTCGACCCAAATCGATCGCGCGATGGATCGGTAGGGTTGGCGTGCTGATGGGTCCCAGCGCATTAGACTAGAGATAGCTTTACCCTATCCAGCCTTATATTATTCATGACGAGCCGACGAATCATTGACCTTTTGCGCCACGGAGAGCCTGGAGAAGTAACGACGCTGTGCGGCTGGGTCCGAACCAAGCGGGAACTCAAGGATTTTGCTTTTCTTGAGGTGAACGATGGGTCTTCGCTGCAAGGATTGCAGGTAGTATTGGAGTCGATTTTGCCGGGGTATGAGGAATTGCTGCGATCGCTCTCCACGGGCGCGTCCGTTACGGTAGAGGGGGTGCTGGTGGCCTCCCAAGGCAAAAATCAGCGGGTAGAACTCAAAGCTCAGTCCGTGAAAGTTTGGGGTTCTGCGGATCCTGAAACTTACCCGCTCCAAAAAAAACGCCACTCGTTTGAATTTTTGCGGACCATTGCCCACTTGCGATCGCGGACCAACACCCTAGGCGCCGTCTTCCGCGTTCGCAATGCTTGCTCGGCAGCCATTCACGATTTCTTCCAATCCAGGGGATTTTTGTGGGCGCACACGCCCATCATTACCACGGGAGATTGCGAGGGAGCTGGAGAACAGTTTGCAGTCACCAGTTTTAATCTAGGCCAGGTTCCCAAAGCCGCCGACCAAAGCGTGGATTTTAGCCGAGACTTTTTTGGAAAACCCACCTACTTGACCGTGAGCGGCCAGCTCGAAGCAGAAATCATGGCCATGGCCTTCAGCAATGTCTATACCTTCGGTCCCACCTTTCGGGCTGAAAACTCCAACACCTCCCGCCACCTTGCCGAGTTTTGGATGGTGGAGCCAGAGATGGCTTTTTGCGATCTCGAAGGCGATATGGATCTCGCCGAGGCGTTTTTGAAGCATATTTTTAAGGCGGTGCTAGCGCAATGCCCTGAAGATATGGCATTTTTTAACGAGCGCATCAATCCGACGGCGATCGCCACTGCCGAAACCATCATCCACTCGGAATTCGCGCGGATTACCTACACGGAGGCGATCGCCCAACTGGAAAAGGCACCCCGTACCTTCGAGTACCCCGTCGAGTGGGGGCTAGACCTTCAGTCAGAGCACGAGCGCTACCTCGCTGAAGAACTCTTTAAGCGCCCCGTCATCGTCACCGACTATCCCGTCGGAATCAAGGCGTTTTACATGCGCCTCAACGAAGACGAGCGCACCGTGGCCGCAATGGATATTTTGGCTCCCAACATCGGCGAAATTATTGGCGGGTCCCAACGGGAAGAACGCTTGGACGTATTGGAGCGGCGCATGACCGCCATGAACCTCAGCCACGAAGACTATAGTTGGTATCTCGACTTACGACGCTACGGCACTGTGCCCCACGCTGGATTTGGGTTAGGATTCGAACGGCTGGTGCAGTTTGTGACTGGAATGGCCAACATCCGCGATGTTATTCCGTTTCCGCGCGCGCCCTTAAGTGCCGATTTTTAGGATGTGCCTGCTCCGATGAAATACTGGCTCATGAAAACCGAACCCAATGTATTTTCTTGGGACGATCTCCAGGCAATGCCCCACCAAACTACGCCCTGGGAGGGAGTGCGGAACTACCAAGCCCGGAACTTCATGCGCGACGATATGAAACTGGGCGATCGCGTATTTTTTTACCACAGCAATGTCAAACCTCAGGCCATCATGGGTATTGCCAGAATTGCCCGCGAAGCCTACCCGGATAGCTTTGCCTTCGACCCTGCTAGTCCCTACTACGATTCTAAAAGTAGCCCAGATGCTCCCCGTTGGCTGATGGTGGACGTGCAGTTCGAGTCTGCCTTTGACCCGCCGATCGCGTTGGACGAACTAAAGCTGCGATCGCTAGAATTAAAAGATATGATGCTTTTGCAAAAGGGATGTCGGCTTTCGGTGCAGCCCGTTACGCCCGAGCAGTGGCAAGTTATCTGCAACCTTCGCCCTCAACCGTCCGTCAAATCTATCTAGCTCGCTCGATCTTAAAGGAAGAGAGGGGGGTCTATGTTTCAATTTCTGTCCCCTCGCATTGCCAAGTACAGGCTTCTCCGCCTTAGCATTCTAAGCGTAGGCGTTGGTCTTGGACTGGGTATTGCTCCTGCACGCGGGCTGCCGTCGGATTTTGGGCTAAAGGCCCCCGCGCGAGTGGAAGCGCTATTGCAAACTCCTTTGCAAAGGCCCCAGGTGGATGACGACAAACCTTCCGCCCAAAAACTGACCGTTCCGGGCCTGTGGTGGGCCGATCGACAGTTTGGCGACAAGATGGTGCTAGATTGGTCTGCCTATCGCCGTCCCAATGACCTCAGCAGCCAAGTGCGGGCAATTATCCGTCCCGATCTGTGGAGTCGCTATAGTTACTTGGAGCGCTATGCTTTTTTGCGGCGGTTTGGGTCGACGACGAGTGCCGCAGGCTATCACCTTCTGGTTTTAGATCGACAAAACTATCTTTTGGGCTCCTACACTTGCGACTTTCCAGCGCAAACCAAGCCCGCACCCATACATCCTTCGAAGCAGCAGTTAGCCAGACTGGCAAAATCCGTCAAAGCACCCTGCAATGTTTGGATCAGTCCAGTCTATGGCTCGGAATTTTTCTAGCGTCACGGTTGCGATTGCCTGTTCGCTCGGTCTAAGTCCGCATTTGCTGCCACAGGGATTGATACTGTTTGACGGTGGTTTCGGCGATCGGTTCTAGCAGCTCGCTGTTTTGGAACCAACCTTGGCGTTCTAGAAACGGTGCAGTTGGGGAAGTTGGGATGCTGTCCGAGCGGACGGGGGAAACGGCATCGGTAAATTGAGCAATGGCTTTGGCAATCTCAGGCTGCCACCAGAATTCGGCCCACTGTTGAAACAACTTTTCTTCGGCGGAGGCTGTTTTGGGCAAGACCCAGATATCGCTCCACAGGGACGTGCCCGACTGCGGAATCGCAAACCCGAGTTCGGCGTCGTCGTTGAGGGCCGGTAAAACATCGGTCGACCATCCTACAGCAGCCCAGGTGTCTTCCAGCATCAGGGGCTGGAGGTAATGGCTGGAGCTATAGAATTTTGCCTGCCGATCCAGTGCTTTTAGCTCTAAGGCAAGGTTTGGGATGGCTTCTAGATTTTGGGTGTTGTAGGAGGAATTAAGCTTTTTGAGGGTCAACCCAATGGTTTCTCGAGGGTTATCGAGGAGGCTGATTTTGGTTTTGAGTTCCGGTCGCCATAGATCGGCCCAATCCGTTGGCGTCCAGCCTAGGGCGCGGAATTTATCTTTGCGATAGGCAATCACGGTTGCTCCCCATCGGTAGGGTGCCCCCCAGATCTGGCCGGTTGCCGCAAGCTGTCCTTGGCGATCGCGCTTGACCATCCGCTGCCATTGCGGGTCTAGGGTATTCCAGCCCGGTATCCGGTCGGCAGCCCACGGACGGATGAGATCTTGGGCGATCGCTGCTTGCAGCCAGTAGTCGCCCAAGCTGCTGAGGGGGTAGGGCTTGGCGGGAGATCCTAAAATACTGTTGGCAATCCCGCCGACGATGGACTGGAAAAAACTGGGCTGTCTGGCAGACTTTGCTGCGTTGGGATCTGCACTTTGCTGGAGGTTAGCGAAGAGTTCTCCAGGGCTGGATGCTAACAAGAGTTTTAGATCTGCGGACTCTTTAACGTTAGCGCCAAACTTGGAAATGAGTTGAGAGGGTAAACTCCGCGCTAAAAGACTCACCTGTAGCGATACGGAATTTCGGCGACACCCCATTAACCCCTGGCTGAGCGCAATAGTCCCCAGGCTGAGCAGAAAAGAACGGCGATCCATCAATTAATTACAAAACCGATCTGAACGGATAGAGACGAACCTTTCTAGCGGACCGAAAGATTCTGTCATAGTGCTTATCCTATCGCGGTAAGGGATTGCCGCCCATGTTTCCAAAAGCGAAGCCCCTCATTGAGGGGCTTCGCTTCATTCTTTTATGTTAGGTATTCAACCCAGTTGGGAAAGAATTAACCGTTGATAGCAGGAGCAGACATCGCCACAGGAGCAGACTCACCAGCAGCCAAATCGAGAGGGAAGTTGTGAGCATTGCGCTCGTGCATCACTTCAAATCCCAAATTGGCGCGGTTCAACACATCGGCCCAAGTATTGATCACATTGCCCTGGCTGTCCACGATGGAGTGGTTGAAATTGAACCCGTTCAAATTGAACGCCATCGTGCTGATACCCAAGCTCGTGAACCAGATGCCCACAACAGGCCATGCCGCAAGCAAGAAGTGCAAGCTTCGGCTGTTGTTGAACGAAGCATATTGGAAGATCAAGCGACCGAAGTAGCCGTGGGCTGCAACGATATTGTAGGTCTCTTCCTCTTGGCCGAACTTGTAACCGTAGTTGGCAGATTCCACTTCAGTCGTCTCGCGAACCAGGGTAGAGGTAACGAGAGAACCGTGCATCGCAGAGAACAAGCTACCGCCGAAGACACCCGCCACACCCAACATGTGGAAAGGGTGCATCAGGATGTTGTGCTCGGCTTGGAACACGAACATGAAGTTGAAGGTCCCCGAGATTCCGAGGGGCATGCCATCGGAGAAAGACCCTTGACCGATCGGGTAGATCAAGAACACAGCAGTCGCAGCAGACAAAGGAGCGGCGTAAGCAACGCAGATCCAAGGCCGCATGCCCAGACGGTAAGACAGTTCCCACTGACGACCCAGGTAGCAAGCACACCCTAAGAGGAAGTGGAAGACGACCAACTGGTAAGGACCGCCGTTGTAGAGCCACTCATCCAAGGAAGCAGCTCCCCAGATGGGGTAGAAGTGAAGACCAATCGCATTAGAAGAAGGCACAACAGCACCGGAGATGATGTTGTTGCCGTACATCAAGGAACCCGCTACGGGTTCGCGGATGCCGTCGATGTCCACAGGAGGGGCAGCGATGAAGGCAATGATGAAGCAGATGGTAGCAGCGGCAAGGGTAGGAATCATCAAGACGCCGAACCAACCGATGTAGAGTCGGTTGTCGGTGCTGGTGATCCAGCTACAGAACTTTTCCCATGCGCTGGCGCTTTCGCGTCTTTGCAGTACGGTTGTCATGGTTTTATGAGTGCGTTAAAGAATTGAGAAATAATAGGTAGGGTTGAGTTGTGTGACTCTTGCCTGATTCAATACTACTGCCTTTATTGCGGATTGTTAAGTTCTACAGGTTTCCTTAAGATTTGATGCTGAAGTTGTTTGACCGAGCTTTGGGTTACTGTTCGGGCGTTGCGATCGCCTTTTGTACCCTTCCTATGTCCGCAGGCTGCGCGCAATCCGTCGTAACGGCCCCTTCCTCAGACCGCTTTGAACCCGCTGAAGTCAGGCCAAAAACGCATGGCTCTAATCATGGACAGACTAAGTTAGTCCTTCCTCAGACCGCTTTGAACCCGCTGAAGTCAGGCCCCTGCCCGGTCGCTTGGACGACGTGCCTATGTTTAATAGCAACAGTCCCGAATGGGTTAAAGTCCCAGGGATATTGCTGTCTACCTTTCCGCCCCAAGGGAAAACCGTCCCGACCGCTCATCTCAACTACGCCTTCAACGGGCCTTTTACCCTCTTCACCCATCACTTTTCTCTCAACCCCAAAGACCTCCGCACCCTTTACTTGGGGATTCTGGTTCGCAATCCGGGCCGCAGTCCCGTCACCCTCTCTATTCCGGCAGTGGCCAGCTATTTGCTGAATCCAGATGCGCCCTTTGCCAACAAGCCCCAAATGCTAGAAAACCCGACGGGTGCCATTCATTCGGGTCCCGGTATCCGAGCGGTCGATACGGTCTTGCGGGGGCAGCGGCAACCTGATTTTCCGGCTGCGGTTTCGATTCCGGCTGGCGGCGATCGCCTTCTCCTCAACCATCCCATTCCCGTCAAAGGGCTAGACCGGAACCTCAATGGCCGCTCTACCTTTATCCGGCTCAGCAGCAGCGGCCCCGTCTACGTGGCAGACCTGGCCATGTACGCACCCAAAACGCAGGAGGGGAAGGAGCGATCGCCCACGCTCGCCGAATGGCAAACCCTTCTCAAAACCAGCGGCCTTGCAGGACCCCGCGATAAAACGCCCACCCCACCCGGTCGCCCCGGAAATCTGATCTACGGGCGAGTGGCCGGGGTACAGAAAGGCTCCGCCTGGAAAGCAACCCTGGCCGATCCAGGGCAAGCCGTCCTGAAGTTGCCATCGCCGGGTCAGACGATTGCTTATCCCATCAGTACCCTGAGAAGCGGACGCTTTGGAACGGGTCAAAGCCAAGCAGCTCCTCTCCTCGTCCGCTATCCCGACACCGCCTACGAAGCCCACGGCAACTATTGCGTTCATTACGACCTCGCCCTGCCCTTGCGGAACGGAACCGATACGCCCCAAACTGTCGCCCTAACCCTGACGACCCCCGTCAAAGCCGATCGGCTGGCCCCTCAAGGGCTGCGCTTTCTCGCCTCCCCAACTTTTCCCTTTTTTCGAGGCACGGTGAGGCTGCGATACTCGAGTGCTGAAGGTCGCTCCATCACGCGCTACTTTCATCTCTGGCATCGGACTGGAGAGCAAGTGAAGCCGCTTTTGACTCTAAACCTCAATCCCAAGAGCACTCAAACCGTAAAGTTAGACTTTTTGTACCCGCCGGATTCGACCCCGCCCCAGGTGCTTAAAATCTCCACCCTGTCGCGTTAATGCAAACCGAAAAGGTTGAATTTTCAGCCCTTCGATTGACCGAGGACCGTCTATTAGGCATTTTCCTGAAGTTGTTTGACAAGCCAGTCTTCCACCGCTTGCCCATCCTTGCGTTTTAGCTCGGTTTTAATTAAAAACGGAAGCTCCGAGCCAGCAGGTGCCGCTTCCTTATTAAAGGTAATGGTGTAATTCTGAGGGTTTTCACCCCGTTCCATCAGCCACTGCTCGACTTTGGACGCGGCAAAGAACGACTGGCCGTCCTTAAAGAGGCGGGTAATTTGAAGTTCTAAAGAATAGGGACTAAAGCGAGCCATCTCAAAATCCTCCCATCAATGTATTCATTCGCCGGAAACGTGAATCACGACTTCGCGCAAGGAGCCGTGGTGCCGATGCTCCCACAAGTAAATTCCCTGCCAGGTGCCCAGTACCAAACGCCCCCCGTTTACAGGAATTTGCTCCGAGGTATGGGTGAGCGCCGTGCGGATGTGAGCGGGCATGTCGTCCGGGCCTTCCGTACTGTGGCGGTAGTGCGCGCCTTCTGGAATCAGTTTTGCCAAAAAGGTCTCCAGATCGGCCAATACATCGGGGTCGGCATTTTCTTGAATGATGAGGCTGGCGGACGTATGGCGCAAAAATAGGGAACACAATCCCATATCAATGCCCGAACTCAAAACCGCACCTTGAACCTGGCGGGTAATATTGCTCAGAGATTTGCCGCCGGTCTTGACCTGAAGAAGCTGCTGACGATGAGCCATTGCTGTTGGTGAGTAAGGAAATAAAGAAATGGGTGCTTCGTTTTGAGGGTATCAGATTCGTCCGCCGCACCGCCAATCTACACGGCAAGCAACTCAAAAGCTATGGGTCCGTACCCTCTAGTTGTGCGAGCCAGGTGGCGATCGCCAAATTCACAATCTCTGCACATTCATCGTGGGGACAGTGACCCGCATCGTCTAACTCGATTAGCTTGAGTTGCGCGTTCATGGCGGCAAACTTTTGGGCGAAGATGGGCGGCACCATCCGATCTTGACGCCCCCACAACAGCAGCATGGGAATCTTTAATGTTGGCAGTACAGCATCGACCCGCGGCCCAAACCGGGGATTGACCATCGCTTGCAAAATGAGACTAAACGCGCGGGCAGCACCGCGATCGCCCGCTGGCGTCGTCAAAATCTCCACCAGTTCGTCGGTAATAGCCGCTCGGCTGGCGTAGGCCAGACCTGCCCAGGGCCGCACTATTTTCGGGCGACGGACGCCATGAAATAACGCTTTGAGGATCCACTCCGCCGTAAATGCCCGCTCGATCCGAGACAGCACCGGGCGGCACCACTGGGGAATTAAGTCTTCCCTGAGAGAGGGGTCGGGCAGGCTCAACATGACAAGGCCTCGAGCCATCTCAGGGTGCGCGTGGGCCGCGCTCAACGCCACCAACGAACCAATCGAATTGCCGACCAAAATAGCCGGACGTCCGATAAAGGTCTGCCAAAAGCTGTGGAGTTGCTGCACCCAAAGGTCCACGCTATAGGGGACGGCTGCCTTTTCTGAAGCCCCAAACCCCAGTAAATCGAGGGCGTATACGGTATGGCGGGCCGCAAAAAAGGGCAGATTCTGGCGCCAGTGGCCCAAGGACGCCCCAAATCCATGAATGAAGATAATAGGCGGCTGGTTGCAGCTTCGATCTGGTCTGAGATAGGTATAGCGGGTTTGCCACCCCTGCCAGATCCAGTCTCGCTGTTGGCCTAATGCGGATAGTCGCAGCTCGACGTTATTCAAGTCGTTTCCCTAATTCTTCTCTCTAATGATTCCGATCTCCGCCAAAGACCCTTTCTAAAGGCTGAAAATAAAGAATTTGCAGGTGTTTTTAGTTTTTTTCGTTTATTGTTAAGTAATGTAAACTAGCTTAACAATAAAGGTATTCGAATTGTGATGCAAGGCTTCTCAGTGCAGAATGGGGTTGAAACGAGAGGCGTTGAAGTTTGGTTGAGTCCGGCTATTGCAAGTCTCATGATCGGCCTTTGGGCCGGGAGTCTGTGCGTTATCTTTTCGTTGAATCTAGCGTCCGTCCCCCCGATCGGGAAGATCTTCATTTTATTGTGGCAGACGCTGCTCTATACCGGGCTATTTATAACGGCTCACGATGCCATGCACGGTGCAGCGTTTCCGCTCGATCGCGGAATCAACGACGCGCTTGGGACGGTCGCGCTCTGGTTTTACGGACTGTTTTCCTATCGAGAATTGCTGCATCGCCATCGGTTGCACCACCAGTTTCCAGCCAGCGATCGGGATCCTGACTACTACGCGGGAGATCGGCAGGGCTTTTGGGCTTGGT
Organism: Altericista sp. CCNU0014; assembly: GCF_044923475.1. NCBI lineage: Bacteria > Bacillati > Cyanobacteriota > Cyanophyceae > Synechococcales > Altericista > Altericista sp. CCNU0014. Next base: position 5,162,439 of record NZ_CP137338.1, on the reverse strand, counting down.
ACTGGACGTTTATGTCGCGCTATTGGAGCTGGAAGCGTTTCTTTGCGCTTGTCGTTACGTTTCATCTCGCCCACTCTTTTTTGGGTATTGCCGAGTCCAACCTCGCATGGGGATGGGTTTACCCTTCAGTGCTGAGTTCGCTGCATTTGTTTTATTTTGGGACTTACCTCCCTCACCGCCAGCCCGAACTCGGGTACTCAGACGCCCATTGTTCTACTACAATCCCGCGACCCTTTTTGCTGTCGCTGCTCGCTTGCTATCATTTTGGCTACCATCACGAACATCATTCGCAGACGCAGGTGCCTTGGTGGCAACTGCGGCAAGTTCACCAACAGGCAAAGGCATTCTAGGCTGCTTGACGGGCATCGAGAATCTGCACGAGTTGCCTTCTGGCCGTATCGGTTCCCTTGGCGTGGGGCCGATATGGACTCCCGATTTTGGTGCTCGCAATCCAACGCGATCGCAAATGCTTGCTAAAGATGCGGTTAGTCCGTTACCATAGTGAAGCTAAAATTCAACCCGCCGGGATAGCTCAGTTGGTAGAGCAGAGGACTGAAAATCCTCGTGTCCCCAGTTCAAATCTGGGTCTCGGCATTTTTTCTGGCCATCAAGACAGCAACACGCTGGAATCCTGCAGCTCGTTCAGTCTGGCGTAAAATCCCCCTCGCTCCAACAATTCCGCGTGGGAACCCATCTCGATAATTCGCCCTCGATCGAGCACGACGATTTTGTCCGCATCTCTGACGGTGCTGAGACGGTGCGCGATAATCAGTGTCGTGCGCGTCCCTAAAATGGATGCCATTGCGGCTTGAATGGATCGTTCGGATTCGTAGTCCAGACTGGAGGTTGCTTCATCAAACACCAGAATATCGGGGTTAACGATGAGGGCGCGGGCAATTCCCAGGCGCTGCCGCTGACCGCCCGAGAGCCGCACGCCGCGCTCGCCGACGACTGTGGCGTAGCCGTTGGGTAGCTCCCGAATAAACTCGTCCACCCGCGCTATTTTGCAAGCGGCTTCGACCTCGGCAAAACTCGCGTTGGGATTGCCGTAGACGAGGTTGTCCAGAAGGGTGCCGTTGAAAACATCCACTTCTTGATGCACGATCGCTAGTCGGGAGCGGTATTGCTTGACATCCAGCGATCGCACGTCCGTTCCGTCGATCGCGATCTGTCCGCTCGTCGGTTCGAAGTATCGAAAGAGCAGTTTGACCAGGGTTGATTTTCCAGACCCGGAGCGACCTACAAGGGCTACGGTTTGATACGGCTCGATGAGAAGGTTGATGTCTTGGAGGACGAGGCGATCGGGTTCGTAGCCAAAGCTCAGGTTTTGAAAGTCGATTTTTCCATCGAATTTGAGGGCATTGGTTTGGCTGCGGAGGGTGTCGAGGTCTACGGCATCGCTGCCAGTGGGGTGTTGCATGAACTCGTGGAAGCGCAGCATTGACGTGTAGCGTCGGGCAAAGAATTCGGACAGGACGCTCAATGGCTCTAGCTCGGCGTAGGCCATGCTGGAGACTGTAAATAGGGTTACGAAATGTCCGAGGGATAATTCTCCCCGCAGGGTCGCGATCAGCGTCAGCGTTAGAACCCCAAAGACGCAGCTTTGTACCATCGTTCGCTGCCAAGTCCCGAGTTTCACGTACCCGCGATGGATGCGGTAGAGGACCATCGTCAATTCTCGATCGAGTCGCTGACGCTGGCGTTTGAGTTCGTCGGCTTCTGTGGCAAAGGCTTTGACGGTTTTAATGTTGGTGATAATTTCTGAGGTGCGGCTTTCGGTGCTTTCCATGTAGCGATCGAGCAGGGCTTCGCGCTGGATGATGTAGCGCAGTCCCCGCAGGCTGAAGCCCAAAATGATGAGGAAGGAGATCAGAAAGGCGATCGCAATGCGCCATTCCAGCAGCCAAATGACGACAAAGATCCCCGCAACCCGCATGAGTTTGGGGATAAACTGCCCCGCCAGTTCTGGATAGGACCAGGTATGGTTGGTCAACCCCCGTGCGACGCGTCCGGCAATGCGGCCAGGATTGTTTTCGTCGTAAAAGGCGAGGGGCAGGGTTAAGATTTTGCCCAGGACTTGTTCTGTGGAATCGCGGCGTGCTCGCAGGGGAATGGCCCAGTGGAACCAACTGCCAATCCACGGCTGGATGGGTGCTCGCACGACAGACACGACAAAAATGATGCCTAGAATAACCCACAGGGAAAAGGAGGGGGTGATGGGCTGACGCAAGAGAGCGGCGATCGCCCCAATCAGAACTTGCAGCGGCGCATCGAGCGGCTGTTTGGAGAGCACGTTGAGAATCTGCCCGATGCCGTAGGGCACCAGCAGATCCAGAATTTCAAACAAGCTGGATGCGGCAATGCTCAGCGCCGAGATAACCCAGTAGCGCCGGAAGTATTGAACGATATCGCGATAGGATGCCATAACTTTAACGATACACAAAATAAATTAAGACGAGGCTATGCCTACTCGGAGGCATAGAACTCGCATTCCGCTGGATCGAGATGCGCCAAAATAATTCAATCCGGAATCTATGGTTAGCGGTGCCTATAATGTTCTCAGACCAGATTTCTCCGCTTTTAACTCGATAATGTCGTTATTTCGAAGTTCCCCGGTTTTGGTCGGATAATATCCCTATTTCGGAGTTGGGCGGCAATCTTTCTGTACTGTAAACAACAGTAGTTCTCATAATATGTAGAATCGAGCAATACTATTAATCATGGATGAACCGTTAGATATTGAATTAGTTCGAACTGAAGCACTAAGAAAGCTGGGTAGAAACATAATTAATCTTTCAAAGATTGAAGGTACTTTAAAGTATCTACTTTCATTGACTCAGATTGATAAATTGTCAACATCAACTCTTAACCAGTTGGAGGCCAATCAAGAGAGATTTCGTAAGCAGACATTGGGGAAACTAGTTCAGAAATTACATAACACCGTACTAGTTGATGATAATCAATCTAAGCCTCAACTAGACTCTTCTGAGTCAGGGATGTCTTTGTCATTTAAGGTTACCTATAGTGACTCAGCTGTCTTAAATATTCAGAAACAGGCTCTCTCAGAGATTGTAGTAGAACGGAATAAGTTGATTCATCAAGATTTAGCGCTACTCGATACTACCTCTATACAAGATTATTACAAGTTAATTCATCTTTTAGATGAACAAAACCCTCGATTATTAGCCCATCTTGAAAACCTAGGGTGGATGCTGACCTCATCTATAGATGGACTAAAAGACATTCAAGAATTCACTAAATCATCAGACTTTTACCAGTTTATTCACTCTAGCCAATCCGATATCTAAAAAGCGTACGTACACGGAGCGGCGTCATATACTATCGGTTATGATGCAAACATTATTGCCATGCGGTGACGCATCAGCCGTTACCCTGATAGACATATTAAGTCTTTTGAAAATATTCCTGACTCTTATAGATGCTTAGGCTTTGAGTTTCCAGTAATGACTAAAAATATTAAAACTAAATTCATTAAATTTTTACCAGAATTTGGAATATTATTTTTGTCTCCTTCGTTTTTTCTGAATTGGTTTTCGTGTAGAGCGCCAGTTGGTATAAATGTAAGCAATCTTGACTTAGATCTAAGCTATATTGACTTATTTAAGTCAGAACTTCACTTCTATTCGCTATGCCTTGCATTTTATTTGTTGTCTCTTGTATTTGCGATCTATTTTTTAAGAAGGTTCGATCTTGGAATACATTTTTTATTGTTTTCATTGTTTTTATTCTGAAACTTGATTCTGGTATTCTGGATCATGATTACGTTTGGTATTCATAGGACGGTTGATATTTCTTGTTACCCTAATTCTGGATTTTGGTTGCATGCCTTGGGCCTTGCTGTTATTGCAATTGGAAGTCACTTCAGGCTCAGAAAGCATGCTTAATAGTAAAGATTGCGCTAGCCGAAGCATTCTCAATAGGCATCAATAATTTCCTGCCTGCGGTAGCAGTCCAACGCGTGGTCGTTGACCATTCCGGTCGCCTGCATGTGGGCATAGCAAACCGTGGAGCCGAGAAACTTAAATCCGCGCTGCCGAAGATCCTTACTCAAGACATCGGATTCTTTGGATGTCGCAGGGTAATCCGCCAATTCGCGATAGGCATTGACGATGGGCTGCCCCTCAACAAATCGCCAAATGTAGGCATCGAAACTCCCAAAGGATTCCTGAATCTCCAGAAATTTTCGAGCATTGTTGATAGTGGCCAGCACCTTGAGACGATTCCGAATAATCCCTGGATTGGCCAGCAGAGATGGAACTTTCTCGTCGTCATACTGGGCAATCTTGACCGGATCGAATTGGTCGAAAGCGAGGCGATAGTTCTCGCGTTTGCGCAGAATGGTATACCAACTCAACCCCGCTTGAGCGGATTCCAACACCAGAAATTCAAACCACAATCGATCTTCCCGAACCGGGACGCCCCATTCGCGATCGTGATAGTCAATATAGTCGGGTTTTGTAAGGTCTACCCAAGGACAACGACAAGCGGATCGGTCGCTTAACATAAAAAATACCTAGAACGAGAGAAGTTAGGGTTGAAGATACCTTAACCGCATCCAACGATCGAATCGAGTAACCCAAGTACTTGCCCATCGACCGGCTCGATCGGCTCAGCGACGCTGGGCAAACCAACTCTGAAGCTGTTGCCGACAGTCCGCTTCTAGAATACCGCCCAAAACCTTCAATCGATGGAAAGATGCGGCACTGTCCGGTAAATTTAAGACCGTCCGGACTGCCCCCGTTTTAGGATCGTCGGCACCGTAGACCAGTTCTCCCAAACGGGCCTGTACGATGGCTCCCGCACACATGGGGCAGGGTTCTAGAGTGACATATAAAGTGCAGTCTTGAAGCTGCCATCTTTGTAAATGCCGCGCAGCTTGTTGCAATACTAAAATTTCGGCATGGGCTGTGGGGTCGTGTTGGCGTTCGCGTTGGTTGCCAGCGGTAGCAATGCAGCTCCCCTCCGGCCCTACAATCAACGCACCTACGGGAACCTCGCCTGCTACACCCGCTTCGGCGGCAAGGGCGATCGCCTGGGTCATCCACTTGCAATGTTGCTCGTACCCCATCATAAAACCAAGAAACTACAGACCCAGATGCGTTGCAATGCAACAGCATGGCAATCATAGACCTTTGAGCTGGAGGGCGTAAATTTAGAGCGAAAGACCTAATAATCCGCTTGGGAGGTACTGCCCCTCCTATTACTGCATTATCAGTACAGCGCCTCACTTTTTGGCATCAAGCGGATACGGAAAGTGGCGGAATCGTTCGCGTAGCGTCTTCGTAAGAGTTACTCCTAAGCGCTGCTACCCTAACCTGATTTTTGAGACCAGTGGCCGATCGCATCGCTGCACGAGGCTACGCCAACAGCGGCACTTTCCATTTGGGGTGACTGACGGGACTCGAACCCGCTAATACTGGATTCACAAACCAGCACCTCGATCGCTTTGGTTTCAGTCACAGTGGAGCCAAGGGGATTCGAACCCCTAACCTATCGCTTGCAAGGCGATCGCTCTTCCAGTTGAGCTATGGTCCCGTAATTGGCAGGAGTGGTAGGACTCAAACCCACAACATCCAGGGTCGAAACCTGGCGCTCTATTCAATTGAGCTACACTCCTAAGATTGGATATTTGGCAGGAGCGGTAGGACTCGAACCTAAACAGATCGATTTAGAAGATCGATGCCCGAATCCGTTAGGCGACACTCCCATGAGTTGGTAATCCTGACAGGAGTTGAACCTGCAACCTCTCGCTTGTAAGACGCTTGCTCTACCATTGAGCTACAGGACTACGAGAGCGATCTCCGAGACTCGAACTCGGACCTAGAGTTTGGAAGACTCAGATGCTGCCATTACACTACAATCGCATTCTGGGGCTGGCGACAGGAGTTGAACCTGCAACCTACTGATTACAAATCAGTTGCTCTGCCGTTGAGCCACACCAGCATTTGGTCACGGGGGCGAGAGTTGCACTCGCCGATGTGTAGGGTATGAACCTACCGAGTCTCTGTTGCTCCATCCCCGCATTATCATTTGGTGGGCGCTACAGGAATTGAACCTGTGTCTGTCTGATTAAGAATCAGATGCATAACCGTTCTGCCAAACGCCCATAACTTTGGTGAGGCGTGTAGGAATTGAACCTACCTTTGCCGCATTAAAAGTGCGGTACACAACCACTATGTCAACGCCTCACGCTTTATTGGGAAAATCATTCCCAAAGTACCCCTGACAGGACTCGAACCTGCAAACATAAGGTCTAAGCTTATGATGGTTGCCAATTACATCACAGGGGTAAATGGTCGGGATGACAGGATTTGAACCTGCGACTCCATGCTCCCAAAGCATGGCTTCTAGACCGCTGAATTACATCCCGATAGTTTTTGGTACTCCTGATGAGATTTGAACTCATACGTAAACCGTTTTTAAGACAGTTGCCTCTTCCATTGGGCTACAGGAGTTAGAAATGGGAGGTTTACAGAGGTTTGACCCAGGCGACTGTTTACCTCCCAACTGCCCCGTCAGGCTTTGAACCTGAAGTCTTCGCTTTCAAAGAGCGAGATGTTGCCAATTACACCACAGGGCATTGAAGTTTGTTTAGAAAGTGAGAATGGATGCCAGAGCAGGGGTTGAACCTGCATTTCAGCGTTCAGAGCGCTGCGACCTGCCATTAGTCGATCCGGCAATAAATGGCTGCCCCAGTAGGACTTGAACCTACAACCCTTCGCTTAACAAGCGATCGCTCTGCCATTGAGCTATAGGGCAATACAGATTTCCCTTAATAGGGAATGGGAAGTGACGGAATCGAACCGTCTTCTCGCCGTCTATGTCCGTTGGACAGGCTACGCCAACAGCAGCACATGAGCACCAGCTTCACCAACTTCCCAAGGCGGAGAGTAGAGGAATCGAACCCCTAAGTTGCCTTACCCTGGTTTTCAAGACCAGTTGCCGTCCATTCAGCGGTACCCTCCATAAATGGCGAGAACGGAAGGACTTGAACCTTCACTCTTCGGTTTCGTAGACCGATATGTTCATTCAGTTACACCACGTTCTCAAAGGCGGAGAGCAGTGGACTCGAACCACAATTGTTCATCCATCTGTTTAGCAAACAGCGCCGATCGCCCGATCGGGTTACTCTCCACAATTGGTAGGTCGGGCAGGAGTTGCACCTGCAATGCAGTTAGCGGCTGTTTTACAGACAGTTGCCCACGCTAGTAGGCGAGCCGACCTATGTATAATTGGCAGTGCCGACGGGAATTGAACCCGCACGCACATGATTGAAAGTCATGCGGCTTTACCAGATTTGCCTACGGCACCATGCTTGAAATTTCTACTGCGTGCAAGGGCAATCAGTAGAACGCAGAGACTAGGATTTGAACCCAGACTAAAGGCTTTGGAGACCCTTGTGCTGCCGTTACACCATCCCTGCATTTGGTCGCAGCGGCGGGAGTTGAACCCGCATATCCTCGGTTATGAGCCGAGTACCTTACCGTTAGGTGACACTGCAACAATTGGAGGCTGAGGCGAGATTCGAACTCGCGAATAAGAGTTTTGCAAACTCCCCCCTTAAACCGCTTGGGTACTCAGCCATTTGGGAGCCTTGGCGGGAGCTGCACCCGCTTCTCTCTGACTGAGAATCAGAGCGACTTTTCTATTCGTCCACAAGGCTAAAGGCGAGGGTGACGAGATTTGTTCGCGAAGCGTATCCGAAGGAGATACTCGCGACTTCCTGTTCGACAAACAGGCGCTCTAGACCAGGCTGAGCTACACCCCCAAAAAGTGGCAGATATTTAGTTTTCAAGGTTCGGAAGGAAAGCGAGGAATCGTCTCTGCTTAACAGGCGCTTCCGCGTTTCTCTCGATACTACAGTTATACTACAAACGTACTACAGAATGTCAAGGGGGTACTGCAAGGTTTTTGAAAATTAGCTGAAAGAGGGGATGTAGTAGTTCTTAATTGATGAAATACAGCACCTTGTAAGGGCGCAAGGTATGCGCGCCCTTACAAGGTGTGCTGGACTCCAGTGAAAATCGTCACCAATGCAACGAACTTCCTTTGCGTGCAGAGGGTTGCAAGCTTTAAGCCAAGAAAGATGCTTGGGCTTGAGTGGATTGCCAGAGCTTGTGCAAGTAGAACTCCACTTGATTAGAAAACGTTGCAATGAAGATGCCTTCATGGGCGTCCATACTTTCTGCAATCCAGCTTCCTTTGAGGCTGACTTCCACATAGGCGTCATCCACTGTAGAAAAGGAGATAAACGGCTTGTATTCTGCGCTCAGAAGTTGCTCTAGGCGAAAGAGTCCGGGATCTTTGGCAGGTAGCAAGAAGGAGGCCTTGCTCGGCTCAAAATATAGAGTTTGACCCGCACAGAGTGTCATCGAAACGCGCTGAGATACCCAAAGTTCTAGAGAGATCTTTAGCCGTTCCAATCGGAATCCAGTTTCGGTATAGGTTAGTTTCAACATCCTTCTTGCTGCCTTCGATCGAGTATTAGTCCGTAGAGAATGAGTCAGTGTCTTGGGTTTTCCAGAATTGTTCGGAAAAGGCGATCGCCGGGTGTACGGGGGCTTTGGGCTTGGTTCTGGGCGTCATGCCAATTTCGTGGAGGAGGCGATCGCCTTTCCTGGAATTACAGCGTTCGCAAGCCGCGACGACGTTGTTCCAAGTGTGCTGGCCGCCTTTAGACCGGGGAATGACGTGGTCCAGGGTTAGACGTTTGCCACTGCCGCAGTATTGACAGCTATAGCTGTCTCGGCGGAGGACCTCTCGACGGCTGACGGGCGGTATCTTCCAATGGCGTTCTGGATTGCCACCAATCAGGCGAATGTGTTCCGACACCTGTAGTACGATGCTGGGCGATCGCACTTCCCACAGCCGAGGGCTGCTGAATTCCAGAGATTCCGCCTGACCCGTTACCAGCAGTACTACAGCGCGTCTGAGGTTAATCCGAGCGAGGGGCAAATAATTTTTAGAAAAGACCACCACCGAATTTTGCAATACGGAGGGCTGCGAGACTTGCTGCTGTGGGACTTGAGCTTGAACGTGCATGGGTAAAACTCCTCAAAAAAACAACCCCCGCTTCTGATGTTTCAGGAGCGGGGGCAAGCAGTTAATGTCTGGTCTTTGCCTTATTGTGGCGCTAGGTTAAACCTGCACCTCCCGCTCTGGGTTCTGCGATCGCGATTCGTCCACTCGACGAGGGATTCTATAATGCCTAGGCTGGCGTCTTTTAAGCTGCTCAGCGGATACTGACCCTCAAACGAAAACAACGCGATCGCTCTGCCGACCCCGGTTCTGGGGCGACATTGCATGGCGCGTTGATGGTTTGAGGACGAGATAAACATGATGGAAGGCGGTTTCGGGTTATAGATTAATTCGTTTTCAATACTACACTTGTAATATCAGTTTGTCCACTGACTCACAGTAAAAAGTGCAGTCAAATCTGCAATGGGGTCCATACAAACTCTGTTTTGACGGCCAGAATTCCATTCCAACGGGCCATTCGTCGATTTGACTGCATCGCCTAGGGCTGCTTCAGTCTGATTGCTTGCAACGTAAATCCTTAACAATACTGGCTCAAAAAATTTACAAAGCTGGTGTCGGGGTCGCTACTCACGGACGCTAGGGATTTCCGCAGGAGCGACTAGCCTCCGCAATGGGTTTATCCTCGATTTCTCTCCAGCAATAGCATCATCAACAGACTCAAAAGGATTTGGGTTTCTTCCTGGTCGTTGATTCGATTGAGCTGTTTGATCGTAAATAACCGCGACCAGAAGCTGGGGATTTTCTCAAGGAGTATGGCAATTTCGCCATTGGGACGGCTGACGATATAGGTCGGGTTGAACACCAAGCCCGTAAACATTCCGACTACTGGAATTTCGCTGAACAAGCTGTCCATGACCTTGATCCAAGGGTTTTCCTCTTGAATATTGAACACAACCCGATCCTGTTCGTAAATTTCATAGTGTGCCTTCCAGAGCGATCGCATTCCGCGTCGCTTAACGGCACCAAGGGTTGCTCCCTTGGCGTCGGTAAAGTTATACCGCGCCGAAAAATCGATAATGCGATCGGCTTTGATGGTGTAGAGCTGCTCGCTTAGGCGATCGTCGCGATAAACTTCGATAACTTCCTTAAGTCGGAACAATTTTTGGCGCACGAATAAGACAAGATTGCCTTCTTTATTGGCAATCGATATTTTGGGGGCTAGCGTCCAAAGCTTAAACGCGAGTTGAAGCGGGTATTTATACATGGTCTGTGTTTGGATTGAATGGACGTTACTCGATGGGTATCGTTTCGTCTTTATTCTGCCCTTCACGGCTCTTAGCCAAACAAAAGCAGGGGGAGAATGGTCTTTTCGGAGGTATAGAGCGCTTAAAACCTGTCTGAAAAGTATTTTGTAACCCTTACCTAGAGAGCTTTTTGAGCGAAATGACTTATTTTTATTCAAAGCCTTGCGTGTCAAAGCCTTGAGCTGACTCTTTAAAGAGGTTCGTAGAGATTAAGGGTTTTAAGTCAAGAACTCAATCTTGCGATCCTGGGAGGTGAGCGTACTATAATGGATACAGAAACACATGGGGCTGTCCCGGCTTCGACGTTTTAGTGAACGTAGCCTCGTGATTCAGGCCGAGAGTGAGCTTCCTCTCGTAAATCCAAAGCTCAAACAAAACGTAAATGCGAACAACATCGTTCCTTTCGCTCGTAAGACAGTACTAGCTACTGCCTAAAAACCTTTCCGGTTTTTGAGCGTCTATAGTTTGACTCCGTTAAGGACTATAGACTTAACCCCCAACGGATTGCTCTAACGATTTATCTCTGGTTAGATCGTTAGCTAAGACAATACCGGAGCATCCTATCGTCGGGGATAATTGACGATCCTCGCTTCTAGGGTATAGAAGCTAAGCCTGTGAATGAATGGGGAGCTAATAACTAGGGCGGACACGGGTTCGACTCCCGTCAGCTCCACTTTTAGATAAAATCTAAATATCATCTGGTTGATGACTCCAAGCCCGCTCTAGTAGCGGGTTTTTGCTGTTTGCCAAAATATTTGACAGAGAGTAAGTTTAGCGCGATTGTTTCAGACCGTTAACCGAAATTCGGGCTGATTGCATAAATGCTGAGAGAATGCTGATTGCATAAATGCGCCTGGTTCCAAACAAGTTTGTGTGAAAGGAGATAGGATCATAGAAAGAGTTGTCGGAGGTCAGAGACCATGCCCCCAAGAAAGACGCGAGGCAAAGCCGGAGATAAAACAATCTGCCTGCCGATTAAAGAGGGTACGAACTACAGTGAGCTGGTCGAAGACCGAGAAGCCTATCGAGCATACCTCAACGCAGAAATTGCCCAGCACCCAGAATTGTTTCCAGAAGGCATAGAGCAAGGGTATCGGTTCCATGGACTGGTGGAGTCATCCCGGCAAGGAATAAAGACCCGACGCATCTACCTTCCCAGCCATCACGAAGCCTATCAAATTCGTCCAGACTTCGTGATGCCTTACATGAGTGAGCGCGCAGAGATCGCAGCCAAAGCATTATATTTGCGCAAACACGGACTGTCCTATGATGGCATCGCCTATGTGCTCGGTAAAACCGAGATGCATTGGTATCAGTTGTGCCGCTCCCTAGGACGGGTCTCGATCGTCGGAGCAACGGTGAAGGACGCGGCGGTGTGCCCCCCCATCTAAGCGCAGACGAGAAGCATACACGGTACCGAGGGGAGAAAGCCTATCTGGCTGTCACTGCCGCCAAAGGCTGTATTTTCGGCAGTGAGTTGTGCAAAAGTGCCGGACACGAGGCGCTTAAGGCGGGTTATGGTGTCTTTCAGGCGGAGGTCGCCCATCATCTGCCCGACTATAGGCCTCAAACCGTCACGCTCGATGGCTGGGATGCGACCCGGAGTGCTTGGCAGAGTCTATTTCCTGGGATTGTCTGGATTCTGTGCTTTTTGCATGAAGTCATCAAGGTGCGAGACTTGTGTCGTTCCCAAGCTGCCCTCTGGCAGAGTCTGCGCGAAAAACTGTGGCATGTGTATCATGGCGCGAACAAGGGGAAATTTGCCCAACGGCTGAGACGATTGCTCGAATGGGCTAAAAAGCAACCCCTGCGAGACTCGATTCACCAAAGGCTCAAGCGGCTCAAGGACAAGTCTGCCCTATTTCAGAGAGCCTATGATTTTCCAGGAGCGAGCCGAACGAGTAATGCGGTTGACCGCCCGATGAACTATCTTGACCGTTGCCTGTTTTCGATGCAATATTTCCATGGAACTTGGCCTGCCGCAGTCCAGACAGGTAGAGCAATAGCTTTATTATGGAACTTTCATCCCTTTTGTCGTAAAACACAGCAGCAAACAGGATGTCTTTGTCCCTTTGAGCAACTCAATGGCTTTCGATATCACGATGATTGGCTTCGCAATTTCTTAATTGCTGCGTCCCTTAACGGCAGACGCTCTCTGCCTCAATCTCTTCACACAAAATAGTGGGGAACTAGAAATGCGCAGACGATAGGGAGAACATCCATGAAAAGAATAACCCCTTTATTCCTAAGCCTTGTTTTTGCCAGCGGCACTGTAGCCTGCGGTAAAAATTCGGACGCTCCCACGAATTCTCAAGCTCAGCTTCCTCCTACTTCGGTTGCGGCTGGAACGACCTTCGAGGTCTCTTTGCCTGAGGAAATCTCGACGGGTAAAAATCAAGACCGAGATCGGTTGATCCTGCCCGTTAAAAGCCCGTTGGTGGGTGCCAACCCTATCCTCAAGGGGGCAAAAGTAGAAGGCCACCTAGAGAATGTCGTTAAAGCGGCCAGAGGCCGAAAGGCAAAGCTGCATCTCGTTTTCGACCAGATCGTCCTGAAGAATGGGGTAGCTCAACCTCTTGAGGCCAGCTTGGTAAACACTAAGGTCGAGTCTAAAACGAAAGGACAATTTTTAAAAAATGTCGGCATTATTGCGGTAGGCACGACCGCCGGGCACTTTTTAGGCAAAAAAATGGGCAAGAAATACGGTGGTTTGACGGGTGCGGCAGCAGCGACGGCCTTTGTCCTGGCCAGTCCGGGTGGAGAAGTCGTGCTGAAGAAGGGGACGGAGCTAGAACTAAAGCTCAAACAACCCATCGATCTAGCTCGATCGGGAACGTAACTTTTTCGTCTCATGCAGCCGCGTGTGGGTCGAATGGCAAGGTGAGCCTAGCCCTGCATCGTTTTGCCCTGCCCTCCAATGCCATCTATTACAGACTGTTCTGAAGCGTCTCTTCAGAGTAAAATAGTAAGTCTGCACCCGCCTACGCTTGCTGGAAGGAGACTACCACCCATGGCCCGCATGTACTACGATGCTGACGCCAATTTAGATCTATTAACGAATAAGACAATTGCCATTATTGGCTATGGTTCCCAGGGTCATGCCCACGCCTTGAATCTTAAAGACAGCGGCGTCAATGTCATTGTGGGTCTATACGAAGGCAGTAAGTCCGTCAAGATGGCTGAAGATGCCGGACTCAAGGTGCATTCTGTGGCTGATGCGGCCAAGGCTGCAGATTTTATTATGATTTTGCTGCCCGATGAGGTGCAAAGAACGGTTTACACCGCTGAAATCGAGCCGTACTTGACTGAAGGGAAAGTTCTAGCGTTTGCCCACGGGTTTAACATTCATTTTGCTCAGGTTTTGCCGCCCAAGAATGTCGATGTGGTGATGGTGGCGCCGAAGGGGCCCGGTCATTTGGTGCGTCGCACCTATACCCAAGGGCAAGGGGTTCCGGCGTTGTTTGCGGTGTACCAAGATGCATCCGGTCAGGCGCGCGATCGCGCGATGGCCTACGCGAAGGGCATTGGCGGGACCCGTGCTGGCGTTCTGGAAACCACTTTCCGGGAAGAAACCGAAACCGATTTGTTTGGAGAACAGGCCGTTCTGTGCGGCGGACTGAGCGCCCTCATTAAAGCCGGATTTGAAACCCTGGTGGAAGCTGGGTACCAGCCCGAACTCGCTTACTTTGAGTGTCTCCATGAAGTCAAGTTGATTGTGGACTTGGTGGTGGAAGGCGGCCTTGCCAAGATGCGCGACAGTATCTCAAATACGGCTGAGTACGGCGACTTTACCCGGGGGCCCCGCATCGTAAACGATGCGACGAAGGCGGAGATGAAAAAGGTCTTGCATGAAATTCAGACGGGTCAGTTTGCCCGCGAATTCGTGCTAGAAAATCAGTCGGGCAAGGCTGGCTTTACTGCCATGCGTCGCCGCGAAGCAGAGCATCCCATCGAAGAAGTGGGCAAAGATCTGCGGGCGATGTTTAGCTGGTTGGGCAAAGATTAGCAGCGACGCGTTTAGAGAAGATCGCTCGCTCGAGAGGCACCCTACTAAAGGGTGCCTTTTTTAAGGCTTGCCTGCGAATATTCGAGCGGCAGTCAGGTTTAGCTCTGGGAATGTGGGGGACTCGATCGGGGCATCGCCCTGGAATTCTGTGGCGTCATAGAACTCATGGTCTAGGATGCAAACGGTGATTTTTTGGACAATAGGATCTACTATCCAATATTCAGGAATTTCTAAAAGCCCGTACTCGGATCGTTTGGAGCGATAGTCATCGTTTGTGGTGGAGGGACTGACGACTTCTACGACCAACAAGGGAGGTGGCTCGTTGAGGTTGATGACGGCTTCTCGATCTGCCATTGCATCCCATTGCGCTAGGGGCAAAACCGTTACATCAGGGATGCGGGAGGTATCCCAGTTTCTGCCACGGGGGGAGCGCACTCCAACAAGGGCGGGCAGTGGCACCCAAGGTTTTCCAGATCGAGCCAAGGCATCTTCAAACTGACGCGTGATGAAGCGGATAATAGCTCCATGTTTTCCAGTGCCTAGACTCATCGGGACGAGTTCTCCATCGACCAGTTCGTAGCGGGTGTCAGTGCCGTCATCGTAGGTTAGGTATTCTGCAAAGGTAAATTTTTGGGTGGTGGTGGTCATAACGCTCTTCGCTGCTAAATTTGCTTTGGCGAAAAATTTGACTGCTGTTTCTATTATGAAGGTGATGGGTCGCTGTCTGGTGCCGCAAAAGTTGCCGCCCGCGCATCCTCCGCATCGATCTGGCGCTCTGCTTGTATCTTTGCTGCCCCTCACGGCGGCGATCGCCGACCGACTCGATAAGTTACCGCATACGATGAAAGACCAGTTCTAAAATTGAACCAGAAGGCAATCTGGATCCCAAGATCGTTAGAGGTGTTCCGAATCCAGTAGGATACACATGGGAGAAATCCCACCGAAGGAGTACGGCTTGCCTAATCTCGAGGTTAGGTTTTGAGTGTTTGCTCCCAGGGGGGTACATGCATTCGATCCGTGTCTTGGACTGGCAGGCCTCTCCTCGCGTGCGATTTGGCTTTAATGGCAACCGATCGCGATCCGTACCGCCACGATCTCAGCAGCTCGATGATAGCCCTAACGCAACAGCTAGAGCAGCTCCGCCAATCGCTCCGGCCCGGCCAGCGCGAAATGGCAGAGTGGAAGGGCGGGCCTTTGGCCGTGTCTGCGGTACCCGGTGCTGGGAAATCTCATGGAATGGCAGCGGCGGCGGCGATCGCCATTGCTCGTTTCAACCTGGGCCGCGCGCAGCAACTGGTGCTCGTGACCTTTACGCGATCGGCTGCTGCCAATCTCAAGCAAAAAGTGCGGCTGTTCTTAAAAGAACTCGATCTGCCCCAGACAGGTTTTACGGTACAGACGCTCCACAGCCTCGCCCTCAATATTGCCTCGCGCTATCCCCAGCAGTCCGGCCTGGATTTAGCCAATGCTACCCTTATTTCTCCCTACCAAAGCCATCGTCTGGTGCGCCAATGCGTCGAGCAGTGGATTCAGGCCCAGCCCCATCTCTTTCGCCTCCTCCTGGAAGTCGGCAGCAGCGGTGAAGAAGGAGAGCGGCTGCGGCGGCAGTCTGCCCTGCGATCCGATATTTTGCCCGCGCTAGCCCACACCGCCATCCACGAAGCCAAAAGTTCGGGACTGACTTCGGAAGACTTGGCCGTACTCTCCAGTCAAGCGAGCGACGAGCTGCCCATTCTGGCGATCGCTAGCGGACTTTACCAGCAGTACGACGCGCTGTTGCAGCTATCGGGCTGGATTGACTACGACGACATGATTCTAGGCGCGCTGAGGGCGCTCAAAACTCCTCAAATCCTGGCAGAACTCCAGCAGGAGATTTTTGCAGTCTTCGAAGACGAAGCTCAAGACTCAACTCCCTTGCAATCAAAATTGTTAGAATCCTTAGCCGTCCACCCCGATCGACCCTCGCAATTCAACCTCATCCGCGTCGGCGACCCCAACCAAGCCATCAACTCCACCTTTACCCCCGCCGACCCCATCTACTTCAGGTGGTTTTGCGAAGAACAGGCGAGAGCGGGTCGCCTTGGAGAGATGGCGCAATCGGCTCGGAGCTGTCAGCCCATTATCGACGCGGCAAACTTCATGCTGACCTGGGCCAATCAATCCCCGCTTGCGAGCGCAGATCTTCTCCCCTTTAAGGTACAGGCCATCCATCCCGTCCCTCCGAGCGACGATGCCACCCTAACAAATCCCCTGCCCCTAGGGCGTGGCGTGGAGCTTTATTTCCCCGCCGATATCTATCGCACTGCCGACGCGATCGGGCAGCGCGCTGCGGACGTTCTGACCCAAAATCCCGACCTCCGCATTGCAGTGCTGGTGCGCGAAAACAAGCAGGCGCGCTTTTTGGCGGCGGTCTTCAGTGACCCCAAACGTTACGGGTTGTCGGTCGATCTAGCAGAGCGCGATATCCCCGTCTACGACGTGGGAGCCGAAGAGCGCCGCTCTAACGTCCCCAATGAAATGCTGGCGATGCTCCAGTTTTTGGCTCGCCCTCACTCTACGGAATATTTCAAGGTTGCGCTGACGACCCTTGCAAAACGGCAGATCGTGCCCACCTATGACTTCAACCAGATTGCCAACGAACCCGAACAATTTTTGTATCCAGGCCCCCTCGCGTCCGAACAGTCCGATGAAAGACTTCTACAAATTCGTTCCGTTTGCACGACGCTCTTAACGGCTCGCTGGGAGTTGCCCCTTTACCAGCTCATTTCATTTTTAGCCCTAGAGCTTCACTACGATGCCGCAGAGCTCGCCACTGCTGACAAGCTGGCCAGTCGGCTGCAACAGCAAATGAACGCCGAGCGTTCCACTCTGGCCACTGCCATTGCGATTCTTCAGGAAATCGTCAGTACGGAGCGCTTTGAGGCCGTCGATCTCGATAATGACGACAGCCACTACACCCGCGCCCGTCAGCTCACCCTCATCACTATGCACAAGGCTAAGGGGCTGGATTGGGATGTCGTATTTCTACCCTTTTTGCACGACAGCGTCATCCCAGGTAGTTTGCGCGTACCGGGGACGGCTCAGTTTTTGGGAGACTACGCGATCGCCGAGGTCGCCCGCACCCAGATCCGAGCCAATCTCCACGGCAGTTCTGCCCTACCCTCCGCTCGAGAAGCATGGCACCAGGCCAAAACCCTGAAAGTTGCCGAGGAATTTCGGTTGCTGTACGTCGCGATGACGCGCGCCAAGCGATTGCTGTGGTTGTCGGCAGCTCAAATGGCACCCTATAGCTGGGGGAGCTTTAATTGGGAACGGCAGCCCCAACTCGAGCGCCAAAATCCCTGCCCGATCGTTCCCGCCCTCAAACAACGTTTTCCCGCTATTGTTGTCCCCATCCATCGCAAATAATTCAAACGCCCTCAGCCACAACCCATTCTTCCCCATCTCCACCCCCATCGGCGCAGAAGAAAAATACGGATCGCATCCCAGCTCGGGCTTAGATGTGTTAGCTTTAGTTCAGCAGCAAATGGGCTGCTTTTCTCCCGCAAACCGTTCAGAATGATGGAGGTGATGCCCATGCCAGATAGTAGTAAACGCGTGGGTCTCCAGGTTAACCAAAGCCGACTGCGTGCCGAGGCCGTTCTCTAAACTCAGAAGCGCTAGCGCAACTGAGCGGGGAGTTCCCCCGGCAGTCAGGCTTAACCTCAGAGACCCCACTAGACCGCTCCTAATGCGATAAACCTTTGAGTTTTAGCTCGAACGTTTATTTCTGTTAGGAGCGGATAGTCTTTTAAAGAGAGATGGCGTTCCTAGATAGGGCTTGCTGAAAAAGTATAGAACGTAGGGATTACAGTTCATCTGTCCGAACAAGGGGGTTGAAAAGTGCAAGAAAAAAGGCGAAAAATAGTCAAACCCCTTGCACTTGAGTCGGCATGTATCGGACTTCACCCCCAGGCCAACTGTCCTTTGAGAACTTCTACCTGCCCTTCGGCGGCAAATTGTCCCGTGACAATCGCTGGGTAAAGCTGGCTAAACTCATCCCGTGGGAAACAGTAGAAGCGAGTTATGCCGACCAGTTTAGTGCCACGATGGGCGCACCAGCCAAACCGTTTCGAGTCGCATTGGGAACCCTCATCATCAAAGAGAAGCTCGGCACCAGCGATGAAGAGACCGTGGAGCAGATCCGCGAGAACCCATACTTGCAGTACTTCTTGGGATTTAGCGAGTATCGGGATGAAGCGCCATTTGACTCATCCCTGTTGGTTCACTTTCGCAAACGCCTGAGTCTGGAGCTAGTGGGTCAGGTCAACGAAGCCGTCGTGCAGAAGATGCAAGGAGTGGCAGAAGCTACTGAATCACAGATGGCGGTATCGAGTGAAGCAGCATCTGAATCAGACCGTGATGACGATGAGCCACCCTCCCCCAATCAAGGGCAGCTCATCTTAGATGCGACCTGTGCCCCTGCGGATATTCGCTACCCGAGCGACTTGAGCTTATTGAATGAGGCTAGAGAGCAGAGCGAAGCCATCCTAGATGCCCTCTACGTCCAAGTGAGCGACCAATTTAAGACCAAGCCTCGCACCTACCGAAAGCTCGCGCGCAAAGCGTATCTATCCATCTCGAAGCAACGAAAACCCAGCCGTCAACTCAGGAGAAAAGGGATTCGTCAGCAACTCAACTATCTGGGTCGCAATCTCAAGCATATTGATATCCTCATAACAGCTGGGGCATCCTTGGCACAACTGAGTCGGCGTCAGTATCGCCTGCTGTTGGTCATCACTGAAGTCGTCAGGCAACAACGAGCCATGTTTGACGCCAACATCCGTCGCATCGATGACCGGATTGTGAGCATCGCCCAGCCCCATGTGAGGCCCATTGTGCGTGGCAAAGCAGGCGTGCCCGTGGAGTTTGGTGCAAAGCTATCGGTCAGTTGTATCAACGGCTGTGTGTTTCTAGACCGGCTCAGTTGGGACAATTTCAATGAGTCGACCCATCTCCAAGACCAGGTGGAAGCTTATCGGGCTCGGTTTGGCTGCTATCCCGAGTCGGTTCATGCCGACCAGATTTATCGCACTCGCGCCAATCGCAGTTGGTGTAAGGCGCGTGGTATCCGATTGAGTGGCCCGCCTTTGGGCAGGCCGAAGCAAGACCCATCGGTGCAGGCTCAACTCAAGCGACAGGCGCGTCAAGATGAGAAAGTCCGGGTCTGGATTGAAGGTAAGTTTGGTCAGGCCAAGCGACGCTTTTCTCTGGCACGGGTGATGGCGAAATTGGCCCACACGGCTCAAAGTGCCATTGCGATTACGTTTCTCGTGCTCAATTTGGAGCGTTGGCTCGCTGGGCTCTTAGCCTTGCTTTTTTGGCTTTTCGATCTGTGTCTGCAAGTCCTTCATGGCGGGATGGAGCGTGACGAAGCCGCTCAGCTGACGATGGGAGAATCGATGTCCTTTGTGTCCATTACTGAGCATTCATATCCAGCTATGTCTGAATTGGCGATCGCGTTGCCAATCTCAGTCTGAAATGACTTTTTCAGCAAGCCCTAGATAAAATTCAGGTTAGGACTTTCTCCGTCCATCAGTAGTGGGGACTGCTGGCTTCGGTTTATAGTAGGTCTGCCGTTGATGCCGCTAGCGAACGAGTTTATGAATGCCCCTCCTCTGCTATCTCTAGAAAAGCTGAGCGTAAACTATGGCGGCATTCAAGCACTGCAAGCGGTCGATCTAGAGATTTATCCCGGCGAAGTCGTGACACTGATCGGCGCTAACGGAGCGGGTAAGAGTACCGCCCTTCGCGCCATTTCTCGCACGATCCCAGTTCGGGATGGCCGCATTGACTACGCCGGGCAGAGTATCCTCCCTCGCAGTGCCCATGAAATGGTGAAGCTAGGTGTCGCCCATAGCCCAGAGGGACGTCGGATTCTGACCCGCCAAACCGTTCTAGATAATCTCAAGCTTGGAGCCTACAGTCGCTCCGATCGCCTGGGTATCAAAACCGATCTAGAACAGCAATTTTTGACCTTCCCTCGGCTCGCAGAACGCCGCAACCAAATTGCCGGAACCCTCAGCGGCGGCGAACAGCAAATGTTGGCGATCGCCCGCGCCCTGATGAGTCGCCCCAAGCTCCTGTTGTTGGACGAACCCAGCTTGGGGTTGGCTCCGGCAATCGTTTTAGAGATTTTTGCCATTATTCGGCAACTACGGGAGGCTGGAATCACGCTTTTACTAGTCGAGCAAAACGCGCATCTTGCTCTTCAGACTGCGGATAGAGGCTACGTTTTAGAGGCTGGACATATTACGCTTACAGGGGCTGCCGCTGACTTACTGGCAGATGAGCGCGTCAAGCAAGCCTATCTTGGCTAGCCATTACTGAATCATAACCTGACCAATCCCTTTAAGAATTTGCAGAACTTCATAGAGCCGATTGGCACGAGATAGCGGACTATAGGTGTCTGAAAAATCATATTCAGGACTTTTACCCTGTCTAACCTTCAGAAAAATAAAGCTGTTCCCATTCGTCACCATGCCGAACAAAGGCTTGTCCTGAATTGGATTTGCCATCATATACGCCAGTGTTTGCGGGACCCCCACTTCAACATCAAACTCAGTTTCTTTAGACTCAATCACAGCTCGCCAAAATTGGTCTTGAATGACCAAAAAATCGATGCGCCCTCGCAGCGTTTCATTTTCATCAACGGTTTCAATCTCCATGGAGACTTCGGCGCGTAACCGAAAGGGCGGATCGTAAAATCCAGCCATTTCGAGCAGTCGCGCTACCACAATCGCATTAACGGCCCCTTCCGTGACCTGACCCGCTTCACGGTGGTACCGAAACCGCTGGCGAATCCGATCCAGCGTCTCCCGTTCTGCCTCGTCTAGGGGTGGTAAATTGGCGTACCATTCCGTAAAAAATCCTTCATCGGGCGATCGCCGTAACCCAAACCGCTGATGAACGTCGTTTAGGGTCTTAACAACCTGAGTGACCGCTGTTTGCACCATTAGTTCTCGCTCCGCTCGACTACTCCTATGGTATGGCACTCAAGCAAACTGCCGCTGAGACAAACTTAAGATAGGCGATTCTGCAGTGCCGTCCATTTTGCTCAGAGCAAACCGGAACAAATCATCAAATCTGGTTTGACCTTGAACTTACGGTCCAATAAAACCTATACTGTAAGACTGTGACTACATGAT
This sequence comes from Altericista sp. CCNU0014, assembly GCF_044923475.1. NCBI lineage: Bacteria > Bacillati > Cyanobacteriota > Cyanophyceae > Synechococcales > Altericista > Altericista sp. CCNU0014. The sequence continues at coordinate 5,140,942 of NZ_CP137338.1, read as the reverse complement.
TTAACTGAAGAGGAAGTGATATGTCGCGATATCGGGGCGCTCGCCTTAGAATAGTGCGCCGCTTAGGAGAATTGCCGGGTCTGACTCGGAAATCTGCGCGGCGGGCTTATCCGCCAGGACAGCACGGTCAAGCTCGCAAAAAGCGATCTGAGTATGCCGTCCGACTAGAAGAAAAACAAAAGCTTCGCTTTAACTACGGACTCTCGGAACGACAGCTCCTGCGCTACGTGCGTAAGGCGCGTCGAGCGGGCGGGTCTACAGGTACAGCGCTGCTGCAATTGCTAGAAATGCGCTTAGACAACACCGTCTTTCGTTTGGGCATGGCTCCCACCATCCCAGCCGCGCGACAGCTAGTGAACCACGGCCACATTACAGTCAACGGAAAAACGGTTTCCATTCCGAGCTATCAGTGCCGTCCGGGCGAAGAAATTGGGGTCAGAAATCGAGAGCACTCTCGTAAAATGGTTGAAACCAATATTCAGTTCCCCGGTCTTGCAAATATTCCCAGTCACCTTGAGCTAGACAAAGCAAAGCTCACGGGTAAGGTCAATAGCCTGGCCGAACGCGAATGGGTCGCTCTTGAAATTAACGAGTTACTTGTGGTTGAGTACTACTCCCGTAAGGGCTAGAGCAGCCATACAGAAAAAATACGCGGCATGTTTTCACACTTCTAAGCTCGGCTCTCGAATCCGTCAGATCGAGAGCCTTTTTCATGGCAAGCTGCGAATGTTGGATGGCTTGAGGAACGATCGCTCCAACTTATCGACAACTACATCAGCGATCCCCGTGGCGTTGGATCGCTTTTGCAACAGGCTGCAACAAAAGCTGGCTTCATGTTTTTGAAGTCAGGCTGACATGCTGCCGCAACCGAAGGGCAAAGAACCCAGCTAATGCGTCATAAAAACAGCGCGATCGCATTGATTGAAGCGTAAAAGCCAAACCCGCGATCGCGCTGTTCTAAAAAAGGGATCGGATTTTAGTAGCGTCGACCGCCACCGCCGCCACCGCCGCCGAAGTTTCCGGGGCGACCGCCGCCACCGCCGCGATTGTCTTCGCGAGGCTTAGCTTTGTTGACCTTCAAAGACCGACCCATCCATTCAGCGCCGTCGAGTTCTGAGATTGCTTTTTCCTCTTCAGCATCGCTCCCCATTTCGACAAAAGCAAATCCACGCATACGGCCTGTCTCGCGATCTGTGGGAAGCTGAACTCTTTTGACAGAGCCATATTCCGCAAACACAGAAGTTAGATCTTCTTGCGTAACGTCATAGGAGAGGTTACCAACGTAAATCGACATAAGAAAATTCCAGGATAGATATAAACAGAGTTAAGACTTAGGTAAATGTGGCGAAGCGATTTTAACCGACCAGGGAGTAGTCTCCTTAACCAACAAAGAAGCTGTGCCATCAATTGTTCATCTTCCGCTCCATTGTAGCCTAGGCTTAGGCATTCCCCCTAACCTAAACGATAGAAAGAATGAAGGCCGTTTCAACGGAAATTCATAGATTGACTTTAAAAAGGGCTGATAAAACGACTTGGATAGAAGCGCATAAGGTGGTATGGATAGGTCTACGATGCCGTTATACGTCGAAAATAGTCTTCTGCAGCAGTTCGGATAAAGTGCCCCGCAGCATTGTATATTGACGAAGGCGACGCTTTATTTTGGAGGCGGTCGCCTAGATCCATGTCATCAAAAGGCAACTCGCCGTCTCAGCTTTATTTTGAGATAGACCTCTTGCTTTAGAAACGCTTGATAAAGATTTGAACAATCGCCACCTCCGCGTACCAACGTTTCGATGGCTGTCGCTTAAGTACTTGTCAATGACAAAATACACCGGAAACGTTAGGAGCGTACCATGTCAATTGCGGTTGGAATGATTGAGACGAAGGGATTTCCCGCTGTGGTGGAAGCTGCGGATGCCATGGTCAAGGCAGCACGGGTCACGCTAGTGGGCTATGAAAAAATTGGCAGCGGGCGCGTGACGGTCATCATTCGGGGGAATGTTTCGGAGGTGCAGGCGTCGATCGCGGCGGGCGTCGAGTCGGCCAAGCGCGTCAATGGCGGCGAGGTGCTCTCCACGCACATTATCGCGCGCCCCCACGAAAACCTAGAGTACGTCCTGCCCATTCGCTACACCGAAGAGGTGGATCAGTTTAGAGAAAATTAAGGATCTGGCCCTTGGTCCAGAAGCTTAAATTAAAGCATCATCGGAATCCAAATACCTCCGATGATGTTTTCTTAAGGATTTATAGGGAAATCGCGCCGAAGGTTAGGGCGATCGCAAAGGCGACCAGAATTGGAATTCCGACGAGCAGTGCTTCTGGCGGAAATTTAGTCGTCGGTCCTTGAGATTTTACGAGAACAAAAATGCTACCGAGTCCCAGCAAAATCCAGAGAAATGCAAATCCGAGGAAAAAGACGTAGGGTGATTCTTCCATATCAAAAAGGCTGTGCCTCACTCCCGGTCTCACGAGTCTAACACTTTCGGCTCGAGCGCCTGCTAGCCCTCTTCTGGGTCTGAGAGAGACCGCTCCATTTTGAGGTGTGGAATGCTTGCTTCTTCGAAGGGTTCTCCCACTGCTGTAAATCCAAGCTGCTCGTAAAACCCGACGGTGGGCATTTGGGCGTGGATCGCGATTTTAGTGTAGCCCTGGGTTCGGCTGTAGGCGATCGCCGTGTGTACCATTTCGCCCCCAATGCCTTGACGCCGATAGGCGGGCAGGACGGCCAACCTTTCCAACTTGAGAACTGACGAGCCTGGAATTTCTCTCAGCCGCGCAACTCCAGCACTCTCGCCTTGGACCGTGGCCACGAGGTGAACGGCGGCTCCGTCCAAGCCATCCCATTCTAAGGCGGAGTCGATGCCTTGCTCTATCTGAAAGACGGCTTCGCGAATGCAACGAATGGCTTTGCTTTCATCTTCAAACAGACAAGTTTTGATGTGTAGATCTGCGGGTGTATTCATGAAAAATGAGTGTTTTGAGGAACTAGGCGATTTCCATGAGAGATTGTCCCGTTCTGAGATTGTGCCCTATCGCCACAGGCGAGGCTACGCCAACGGCTCCGCTCCGGGCACAATCTCTAGCTGGCTGAGCATCTAGCTGGCTGAGCGGAGCCGAAGCCAGCGGCAGATTCATGTCCGTCCAGAAATTACCTTAAGTTTTGCAAGCCATAGATTCCATCATACTGAGCGCCACGGCCTCGGCGACTTTGATCCCATCCACGCCAGCGGAGAGAATCCCGCCTGCGTATCCGGCCCCTTCGCCTGCGGGGTACAGTCCTTTGGTATTTAAGCTTTGGTAGTCGGCCCCCCGTTTGATGCAAATGGGGGATGAGGTGCGGGTTTCAACGCCAGTCAACACGGCGTCGTGCATGGCGAATCCTTCAATTTGCCGATCGAAGGCAGGAATGGCCTCGCGGATAGCGGCGATCGCGTAGTCCGGCAAGCTGGGACTTAAGTCGCACAGATGCACCCCAGGTCGATAGGACGGCTTTACCGTTCCGAGCTGAGTGGAAGGACGCTGGGCCAGAAAGTCCCCCACGAGCTGCCCCGGCGCTTTGTAGGTGCCGCCGCCCAAGGCAAAAGCACCCTCTTCTAAACGACGCTGTAAGTCCATTCCGGCTAAGGGGCCACCGGGATAGTCTTCTGGCGTAATGCCCACGACGATGCCGCTGTTGGCATTTTTGCCGCTGCGCTCGTACTGGCTCATGCCGTTGGTGACGACCCGCCCCAGTTCTGAGGTGGCTGCCACGACCTGCCCTCCCGGACACATGCAGAAGCTATAGACCGATCGCCCGTTGGAGCAGTGATGCACCAAGCTATAGTCCGCCGCGCCCAGCATGGGGTGGCCCGCTTGACGCCCCAAACGACACCGATCGATCAGCGCTTGGGGATGCTCGACTCGGAAGCCGATGGAAAAGGGTTTGGCTTCTATATAGACGCCCTGACGGTGAAGCATTTCAAAGGTATCGCGGGCGCTGTGGCCTACGGCAAGGACCACATGTCGGCTGGGGATAAATTCCCCGTTGGCGAGGGTGACGCCACGGACTTGTCCTTGTTCTATTTCAATGGTTTCGACTCGACTTTGAAACCAAATTTCGCCGCCCAGCGCCTCGATGCGATGGCGCAGGTTTTCCACAATTTTGACGAGGCGATAGGTGCCAATGTGGGGTTTGTTGACGTACAAAATTTCAGGCGAGGCTCCAGAATTGACCAGTTCTGCCAATACTTTGCGGCCTTGGCGGTTGGCATCTTTGATGCGGCTGTAGAGTTTGCCATCGGAGAAGGTGCCTGCACCGCCTTCCCCGAACTGGGCGTTGGATTCGGGGTTGAATTTGCCTTTGCTCCAAAAGCCGAAGGTATCGACGGAGCGATCGCGTACTGTTTTCCCCCGCTCTAGAATCAGAGGACGAAATCCCATTTGTGCCAGCAGCAGTCCGGCAAACATGCCGCAGGGACCGTTGCCAATGACGATCGGGCGGGTTTCTGGTGGGGCAGGGGCTTGCGCGACGTAGCGATAGGTGGTGTCTGGGGTGGGCACCACGTGGGGGTCTTTTTTGAAGCGTTGGAGAAGTTGTTTTTCTTGGGTGGTTTGGATATCTAGAACGTAGACGAAGCAGACTGCACCTTGTTTGCGGGCATCGTAGCTGCGCTTAAAGATGGAATATTTGACTAAGTCGGCTGAGTTGATTTGCAGCCGTTTCAGGATAGCCGCCTTAATCTCTGGTTCGGTGTGGTCTAGCGGTAGCTTAACTTCGGTAAGGCGGAGCATGGAGGATAGGTTGAAGGGGCTGGGAACGTGTTGAGGATTCCCTTTTCTCATTTTGGCAGATGTCGCTGAGATTCATTGTCCTGCTGAGTATTCGTTGGTTTGCCAAGGTCGGCGATCGTGTCTTGCCAGCCCAGGTTTGTTCAGTTCGATACGAGTTATGGTTGACACGAAGAGCATCATGCAGTTGACTGAGAAGTTTTTAACGATCCAGCAATATCGATAATGTTTGATGATTGACACGCCCTAAATGTTAGCTTCAACATGAAAAAATAGAATTATAAGAAATACTAAAACTATCCGTCTAAACCTCTGCATGGAGTAGAATCTGGATTAGTATCCGCCTAAACTGCTGGCAGGGCAATAAAAATAGAATCTCATCCGCCTAAACGCCTTATTAAGTGTGGATATGTGGATGAAATTCCGCTTTACCCTTCCTGCGGTATGTTTAGATGGAAAATCATCCGCCTAAACGTCTAGTCTGCGAGGTTAGACGGATAAATTGCGTTTTTAGAGACCTATGCAGGGTGGTTATGTGGATAGTTTCCGTCTAAACAATAGTTAGACCACTTAAACTATTTACAGAAGTATGATTAGAGGCTAGCTGAAAGATCTATCTTAAGGAACGACTGGTCAGTCATGGGTTAAAGTGTCGTCGAGATTTAGTTGTAATTTTCTATGTCTGATTTCTCAGTGGTGAGGGCATACTAAATCTATGCGTCCAAGTTCAGGGATAATTCGTAGATGTGGTTCTTTTTGCTGATTCCTCTATTAGGATTAGTCCCTTGGCTTTCCAAGCTATGGAATCGTCTAGACAATAAAACTAAAGAGTTAATTATCGAAATTGCTGTTCAAGCATTTGAAGAAATACTTCGTGGGTTCTATAAGTGGTGGAAATCTAGAGGTAGTAGATAATGAGTAGTTTTACAGAATTTATAAATAAGGCTAAGGAATTTCCTGCTCAACCAATGCCAGGCTCCATCACAACACTTTCTGCAATTCAATCTTCTTTAACTGTATCAGTTATAGGGGTTTTGACACCATTCTCCTTTTCAAATGATGAACGAGAGAAATTTTCAAAAGAGGTCTCCAGCTTGGTTCAAAATGAAGCATTTCTCTCTGAATTGGGTACTCAAATTCAGGAGCCACTAGAGCATGAATCCGAAGATGAGTTCGTGAAGCGCGCTAGTGGTACGTTGAGACAAATGTTGCGAGATAAATTTGGGCTTAAAAATTAGGAGTAGAGTTAATCCTTATCTAAGTACATGTGGCCTAATCACTGGGGCTTGTAGCGCATGGCCTCAACACTCTGGCGGTGACTTGCAGACTCGTGCCACCGTTCTTCAATTCAACAACGTTAGCCATCTAGCGTAGACTATGCCAATATTGAGATCATATAAATCCTTCGGAAAAATGACATGTCTTCATACAGTGAGAAGTTATCTATTGGAGACTGGATTGTACTGACTAAGATGGGTGCTAAAGTACACCGTGATTATCATAAATATGAGTCTCTTGCAACTGGTGCAGTTGTAGGTGCTGCTTTACTTCCTTTCGCTTTGCCCGGTGCATTTCTTGCAACTGTTGGGGTTGCTAGTGCCGGGGCTGGTATAGCAATTGTTGGAACAACGCAAGCCGCAATAGGTGCTGCTGGTGGCGCAGGCATCTTGTCATTTATTACAAGCTATTTGGAGAATCATCCTGAAGCCGAGGCTATTGGGATAATCAAAGATATAAAGAAGCGTTGGTGGTGGGAAAAAGGGTGCGACTATAAAGTTTTGTGGTCGAATGAAGAACCATTTGGTTTAAGTAGCTGGCACCTTGGCAAGTATTTATTGAAAATTGATCCTTCTAAATACCCCGTTTAATAATGAATCGCACTGGTGGTAAGGTAGCTTCAATGGTTCAAGTCGCTCTACTGTACTGGTCTAACTACGCATTCGAGCGGATGGACGGCACACACTGATTGTCTTGTTTATTTTAAGGCCACCGCTCAATTCAAGGCCGTTAGACAGCTTCATAAGTAATGTAGTTAGCAATGCAGGCTGGGTTGAAGCATGAAACCCAGAAACAAATCATTAGAATGTTAAGTTGAGCGATCGCCTCACCCAAGCTACAGCTCTCGGCTCCCAAGTGGCATCGGCTTATTAATAGTAACCGTAGGAAAACAAAATAATTTTTTAGTTTAAAGCCTTGATTCATTCTCCATTGTTAGTGCTGAGATATTCGAGCATATTCAAAAGCGCGAAATCAAAGAAATACAAAATTTGCTCAATGACAAAATAAAATACAAAAAAAGTCGTCATTTGCACCCTAGACCGTGCAAGGTATATCATAAATAGGTATCCTCTTTGTTGAATTTGATAATTATGACAGAGCTGCTTGAAAAGGTAATTTCTAGACTCAAAACTTTGCCTGCCAACGAGCAAGATGCCATAGCAACAATGATTCTAGACGAAATCGACGATGAGCGTCATTGGGATGAGTCATTTGCGCGGTCTCCAGACTTACTAGCTAGGCTTGCCGCCGAAGCGATGACTGAATATCATGCGGGCGAAACGAAAGAGTTAGATCCAGAAAAATTGTGAAATCTCGCACAACTGCTCAGTTTCGTAAAATGTATGCTGATTTGCCAAAGCAGGTTCAAGAACAAACCCGAAAGGCATATCTGCAATTTAAGCAAGATCCTAGTTATCCCAGCTTGCGGTTCAAAAAAATTCACCCCAAATTGCCAATTTATTCAGCACGAATCAACAAAAACTATCGAGCAGTTGGACAATTAGAGGGAGACACTGCAATCTGGTTTTGGATTGGTTCTCATGCAGAGTACGATCTGTTGCTCGAACAACTCTAGCAGCGCAAGTCAGCCATGTAGGCTGGATTGAAGCATAAACCCTAGCAACAAACAATTAGGACGTTGCGTTGGGCTATCGCCTCACCCACCCTACCGTTCTAAAGTCTGTGCTTGCTAAAAATTTATTTCATTTTGAAAAACGATGTAAACTCGAATCCTTAGTATCGTTTCAGAGATGGCCTCGAGCAAAACGGGTCTGAGATTATCGAATTGTTGCTGTCTCAGAGCATTTCAGCCGAAATAGCCGCTTAATTTCTACAATAGAATTGTGGGCTGAGTTCCATCAAACGGGTCGCTTCATACTTTTGCAGGAGAAGGAGAACGTATGTACCGTCATATCTTGGTTGCCCTAGATCATACCGAGTTGAGCGACATCGTCCTAGAGCATGCGATCGCCCTAGCCAAAGGGTTCTCCGCTAAATTAACCCTACTGCACGTCCTGTGCAGCGAAGAAGGCGTGAGTCCCGTCATGCCCCTGATGCCCCTACCCGACTACTATCCAGCCCTGGCTTCCACCACCCTAGAGCAGTACCAACAGGAATGGGAAGCATTTTCGGCCAGAAGCTTGGCGCACCTCGCCCAATATCAAACCCAAGCTGAAGCGGCAGGCGTCCGGGCAGAGCACATTCAGAAAGGCGGCAGACCGGGGCCGACCATCTGCGAAGTCGCAAAAGAACTGGGTGCGGATTTAATCGTGCTGGGTCGTCGCGGACATTCTGGCCTGAGCGAATTGCTGATCGGTAGCGTGAGTAACTACGTAGTCCACCACTGCGCCGGAGCGGTCTTGGTCTGCAACCTCAGTGGAGCCATCACTGCCGAAGCACGTCAAACCGCCTCCGACGAAAAAGCAGCCGTGAGTTAAAGGGAAAGGCCGATTGCTCGGTATACTTCAGGAGGCGCGCTGGCTGCGGCCACTGAAGTTAAACGATTGGTTTCTGCCCTATGGCGATTGCCCCCTGGACCCGTCGGCATATCCTGTCCCTGGCGGACTTTACCGTTGCCGAACTCGATACCGTCCTCCAGACGGCGAGCAGCTTTAATGAAGTGCTTCAGCGGCAGACCAAAAAAGTTCCGGCTTTGCAGACAAAGCTGGTGGCAACCCTGTTTTTCGAATCCTCAACGCGCACCCGCAATAGCTTCGAGCTAGCCGCCAAGCGGCTCTCCGCCGACGTGCTGAACTTTGCGCCGGGCACCTCCTCCTTGAGTAAAGGCGAAACTATCCTAGATACGGCAAAAACCTTTCTAGCCATGGGCGCAGATATGATGATCGTCCGCCATCAGTCTTCCGGCGTCCCGCAATCGATCGCCGCTGAAATGGATCGCCTGGGCGGAAAGGTAGGTATCCTCAATGCCGGGGATGGCTGTCACGAGCATCCTTCTCAAGGCTTGCTGGATTTATTTACCCTTTGCACTTCGATCGATCCCGTAAAGCCCCGCGCTCAGCTTTTAGAAGGTAAAAAAGTGGCGATCGTAGGGGATATTCTGCACTCCCGCGTGGCCCGCTCCAATCTCTGGAGCCTGACTAAATGCGGTGCGGAGGTTCATCTAGCGGCACCCCCCACCCTCCTTCCCAAAACCTTTGAATCCTATGGGGCCACCATCCACTGGACCCTAGAACCAGCGCTAGCCGATGCAGATTTTGTCATGACCTTGCGCCTCCAGCACGAGCGCATGACCCAGTATCTCATCCCCAGCTTGCGGGAGTATCATTTGCGCTACGGCATCACCCGCGATCGCCTTAAAGTCTGCCGCCCCGAGGTCAAAGTCCTCCATCCAGGCCCCGTCAACCGAGGCGTAGAACTCAGTTCGGATTTAATGGACGATCCCGCGCTCAGCCTGATCTCCCAACAGGTCACCAGCGGCGTCGCCGTGCGGATGGCGCTGCTGTACCTCATGGGCAGCGGGACGGGGATGGCACTTTAGGGGATTGCATCCATGCAGAAAAGTACAAATCAAATCGATCGGGTCACTTGCCGAGCGACCCATTGCCGAATCAGAGGATTGACCTGTTCGGGCGCTTCATCTTGAGGGCAGTGGCCCACCCCCTCTAAAGCAATGAAGTCCGTAACTGCGGAAAATTTCCCATAGGCTTGCCCTAAGCCAATCGGCTCCCAAGGGTCTTCAGCACCCCAAAGGCACAGCACCGGACAGTCCAATTGCGGCAACAAATCCTCAGCAAGGGGACCGTGGGAGTACTGGATAAATGCTAAGAACACGTCAGCCGCACCCGGATCCTGGGCGGGCCGCAGGAGATATTCGATGAGTTCGTCGGTGACTGCGTCCGTGCGGGCATAGGCTTTTTGCAGGATGTTGCGAATGACGGACGGGCGCGCCAATCGCTGAAAAAAGAAATGTCCGATGGGTCGAACGGCCAGAATTTTTTGAAACCACGGCGAGAACGTGCGTTGCGCCCACGGGAGCGCCGCTCGCTTGCGTTCGTGGAGCATGCGCAGGGAGCAGTTGAGCATGACAACGCCCCGGACTCGAGTAGGCGCGATCGCAGCAGCCTGGAGCGCGACAATGCAGCCGATGGAGTTGCCGATTAAAACAACAGGTTCCCCGATGACTTGCTCGCTGAAGTCAAGGACGAGCTGCGCCCAGGTTTCAAAGCTGTAGGGGAGGTCTGGTGTAGGTGTGGGTTTGGCGGAGAGGCCAAAGCCGAGCAGGTCGATCGCATAGATCCGATGATCTATGCCCAATTCTGGTAAATTTTTACGCCAGTGGTCAGAAGACGCTCCAAAGCCATGGATGAGGACTAATGCTGGCCCGTCGGTTCCAGCGGACTGGTAGCGGATGGTGTGGCCTTGCCACTGCCATTGATGGGTTTGAGTTGGGGTTGGGGTGCTGACGGTCATGGCGGAGATAAACGATTGCGGCTCAGCTTCTATTGTGCCTGCGTTCTGGGTTTAGGGTAGGCCGTTCGATTTGCTATGATGGCAAAGTAGCGTTCCATCAACGATTCTATGCGCCTGAAATCTTGGGAGTCGCCCCGCAGCGGACCGCGACGCAACGATAAGTCTAAGCAAGCCTCTGCCCGCGTCAGACAGCTTAAAAAACAAACCCAGCAGCTTCGCAAACGCCTTAAGTCCAAAGACAACGGCTCTGCAAAACCCTCAGGAAATATTCCTGGGGGTTTTGTTTTGGGTTGTGCCTCCTGTAGTGCCTCTCTTGCAAAGAAATTCGCATATTGATAAGATTGATATGCGCCTACTTCTTGATGTACCCGATGTCGTCTACGAACAAGCTGTGTGCACATCATCAGTACCTCTCGGCTCAAAAAGTATTATGCTCTTTACCCAAACGCGCAATCATCTTTGCAGGCATGGCTTAAGCTGGTCAGTAAGGCAAGTTGGAAGAACCTTGCCAAAACTCGCAAGACTTTTCCTTCAGCCGACTCGGTCAAGAATTTCACGGTCTTTAATATTGCAGGCAATCGCTATCGGCTCATTACGTACATCGACTATGAGACCCAGAAGGTCTTTATTCGCGATTTTTTAACCCACGCCGACTATGACAAAGACAAGTGGAAGCACGACCCTTGGTTTCAGTAGCTCCGATGCTTATCTATCGCTGCTCCAGCGCTTTGCACCGCGTCCGATTCGTTCTGAAGCTCAGTTGGAAGAAGTTCAAGACGTAATGGATGCTTTGCTCGATCGGGGGCATCTAACCCCAGAAGAGAAAGATTACTTGAATGTATTGGGAACGTTGGTTTACGAGTACGAGCAAACCCTGGAGCCGCTACCTGATATTCACGGCGTAGAACTGCTCAAGGTTTTGATTGAAGAGCGATCGCTGAAACAGAAAGACTTAGTTCCTATTTTTCGGACGGAGTCTATCATCTCCGATGTGCTCCACGGTCGGCGGCAGCTCACGACCCGTCACATTCAGGAGTTGGCTGCGTTTTTTCACATTTCCCCGGCTTCATTTTTTCCTCAAGCTTCATAAAACCCCGATGAATGGATGCCCGCCTCAATCTCCCCCTACATCCCTGCGCGAATATCGGGCGACCGACGACCTAGCGCACGGGCAGCGCCTCGACCGTTGGCTGGCATCTCAAGCCGCAGACCTATCGAGATCGCAACTGCAACGACTCATCGATCGAGGTCAAGTCCAGGTCAATCACACCCAGTGCGACTCCAAAAAGTATGAAGTGCAGCCCGGAGATTTGATTACCGTTGCAGTCCCGCCAGCGACGGCACTCAGTCTAGAGCCTGAAGCCATACCGCTAGAAATCCTGTACGAAGACGCCCATCTGATTATCGTGAATAAACCCATCGGCCTGGTGGTTCATCCCGCACCGGGACACGAAACCGGAACCCTCGTCCACGCACTGCTATCCCACTGCCAGAGCGAAGATGGCTTGGAAACCAGCCTGTCGGGAATTGGCGGCGTTCGACGACCGGGCATCGTCCATCGCTTGGACAAAGACACCAGCGGTGCGTTAGTCATTGCCAAAACCGACCTCGCCCACCAGCACTTGCAGGCCCAAATCCAGGCTAAAACAGCCCAACGGGAATACTTAGGCGTGGTTTACGGCAAGCCGCCCAGCGAAGCGGGCACGATCGACCGACCGATTGGCCGACACCCCGTAGACCGCAAAAAAATGGCGATCGTGCCCGAAGAAAAAGGCGGACGTCCGGCACGCACCCACTGGAAAATCGAACGGCGGCTCGGCAATTTTACGCTCGTGCATTTTCGCCTCGAAACCGGTCGCACCCACCAAATTCGCGTCCATTGTGCCGATCTGGGCTGCTCCATCGTGGGCGATCCCCTCTATGGCAGAGGCAGAGATATCGGCGTCAATCTCGTAGGGCAGGTGCTTCATGCATGGCGGCTGAGCGTTCGACATCCCATCACAGAGGAATGGATTCAGGTTGAAGCACCTTTACCGCTTGAATTTTTAAAGGTGCTAAAAATCCTCGAGCAGCGCAGCGGCTAGAAACAAGAACGGTGTTTTAAGGCACTTCAAAAAAAACTGCACTGAAAACTCAGTGCAGCTCGGACATTAAAACTGAACAGCGAGCTAACACTCCCTACTTCTTGCGGATATCTTTAGCCATGTTGCGAAACATATCAAGGTCAGACGAAGCCTTGCGACGTTCGGCCACTTCTGGCTTCAGCGCCTCAGCAGCCTTTTGCTCAATTTCAAAGGTTGAAGGCGTTACTTCACCTTTACTCAATGCTGACGTGATTGTCTCTTGCTCGAATCCAGCGCCCCAAGCCTTGGTCGTTGGATAGCTCTTTTTCACCTTTCTGGCAGTCCTCATGTAGTCAATGTTGCCCATGGATTTTGCCTCATCCGGGTCTAGAAAAAAAGACTCTGCCATAATCTGTCGCTTTAACTCCGTTTGATTAACTTTGTAAACTTATGTTAATCATAACGAAACATCTATAGATTGCACCAGGCCTAAACCCTCTGACAGTAGGCTTTTGCAGACATTTGTTACAAAATGAAACACTTTAGAGGTTCTCAGAATTCTGCGCAGGCAACTCCAGAGCAAGGGGAGGGGCTTCAAGGGCGATCGCCCCCAAAAGCCCTTTGCGAAAGTCATTGAGAATGTGATGGGCCGTGCGTTCCACATCGCCCTGAAACTTGGTTTGGGCCACTTCGGCGAGATATTCATCTCCGGCAAGGCCATCCAGTTCCACGCCGTAGCGCGTTTGGAGCGGCGAGGACGGGACCCAGTGCGGCCATTGCCGATTGCAACATTCCATCTGCTGAATCTGCTCGACGAGCGCAGCAGCGACCAATTGGCGATCGTAAGCTCCTTCCCCGATGTCGTCGCACATGGCTAGGCGGTAGGCCGCAGCTTGGTCCGTCAGCCTTCCGGGCAAAACCCCTGGGGCGTCGAGCAGATCTAGCTCCGGTGAAATTCGCACCCAGCGCAGCTGGCGGGTAACGCCGGGTTTGCGCGCGCTCTCCACCACGCGGCGATTCAGCAAGCGATTGATCAGTGCCGACTTCCCTACATTGGGGAACCCGATGACCACGGCACGCACGGCGCGGGGGTTCATCCCGCGATCGCGACGGCGTTGGTTCAGTTTTTCGCCAGTCGCCTGAGCGGCCTTTGTGAGGAGATCGATCCCCTTGCCGTGCTGGGCATCCGTGTAGTAGGCCTTCTCCCCTTGGGTCCTAAACCAGTCTCGCCAAAGTTCCACAGCCTTGGGGCTAATTAAATCGACTCGATTCAGAACCAGAATCTTGGGCTTTTCGCCGATCCATTGCTGCACTTGAGGGTGGGTGCTGGCTAAGGGAATGCGGGCATCTCGCACCTCTAAGACCACATCGACGCGCTTGAGCTGCTCTAGGAGATTTTTCTCGGCTTTGGCAATGTGCCCCGGATACCACTGAATGGGGGGAGTGACGGACGTAACTTTCATGGTTCGGGGTTGGAGACAGGTGCACTCTCCATTATGAGGAATTGCAAGTCCAATCGAGGCATAGGATTCAAAACGGTCGGCTTTAACGTGTGTTGTCTGGTATCCAAGGACTATAGTAAAGACTTAATGGACTCAGGCAATGCGGGTTTCTGAAGCCTCATGCTAAGACAATTTTTTTTGCCAATCTGGCGCTCGCGACGCTATGGAATTCCATTCCTGACTGTGGCTGTTGCCTTTGCCCTTAAGCTTTTGCTTGCCCCGTTTGTTATCCATGAAAGTCCGTTTCTAGGCTTTTTTGGCGCAGTACTGGTCAGTGCTTACTTTGGCCCTAGAGGGTCGGGACTGATTGCAACCTTTCTGGCTGCGCTCATCAACTATTACTTTTTTCTGTCGCCATCCAGTAACTTTGCCATTTACCAACTGGGGCAAGGTCTACAACTCGCGTTGTTCGTCCTAGAAAACGGAATGATTTGTATCGCAATTGTCGCGCTAAAGTCTGCCCGTCGAGACGCGGAGCAAAGTCGATTTAGAGTACTTAGACAGCAAGAAACTCTCAGGCAAACTAATCTGGACCTCGAGCGACGGGTGGCAGAACGAACCCAGCAGCTCTTGGCGCTGAATGTGTCTCTGAGCAAACAGGTGGCTGACGCGGAGAAAGTCCAGGCTGCGCTACAGCAAAGCGAAGAACGATTGAATCTGGCCTTGAAGGCCTCGGGCGATGGGATATGGGACTGGGACATTGCCACTGGAGCGGTGTACCTGAGTCCCCAGTGGCTCAAAATGCTGGGATACGATCCAGGCGACCTTCCCGGACACGTTAGCGCCTGGGAATACTTAATGCACCCAGACGATAAGATTTGGGTGACAGAAACCTTAACGGCGCACTTAGAGAATAGCGAACTCCCCTACCAATTTAGCTACCGCCTTAGAGCAAAATGGGGTGACTGGAAATGGATTGCCAACTACGGACAAGTCATTGAGCGCGATCCGCAGCAGCAACCGCTGCGGATGGTAGGGATTCATCGAGACGTAAACGAAAAAAAGCTGGTAGAAAAAGCCCTTCTAGAAAGCGAAGCAAAGCTACGGAGCTTCTATGACAGTACCGATATCATGATAGGGATAGTCGAGCTTGTTGAAGACGACTTTTTAATCGTCTCCGCAAATGCAGCAGGGGCAAATTTTTGGGGACTGACGACCGCAGACTTGGAGAATCGGTCGTCTCGCGAGCTGGGGGTACCTGCACCATTGCGGCAGCAGTGGGTCGAGCATTGTCAGCAGAGCGCGCGCGATCGAAAAACGGTTCAATTTGAGTATAGCCACACAACTGCTAGGGGGGTGGTATGGCTCGTTGCAACCCTCTACGTTATTGCTTCTCCTTCCCGGCGATCGCGGTTTTTATGTATCGTCGAAGACGTTACTGAGGGCAGAAAAATTCAGCAAGCCTTAGAAGAGAGCGAAGCCCGTTACCGCGCCATTGTTGAAACCCAAACTGAATTAATTTGCCGCTTTCAGCCCGATGGTACGCTCCTATTTGTCAACGAAGCTTACTGCCGCTATTTCAACAAGAAGCCTGAAGAATTGATGGGGCAAGTTTTTTTGCCTCTTATCCCGCCAGAGGATCGGGAAAAGGTGGCTCAAAATTTAGCTTTACTCTCTGCTGAAACACCCACGGTCAATCACGAACACCGCGTCATTTTGCCCAATGGCGAAATGCGATGGATGACTTGGAACAACCAAGCATTTTTTGAACGAAACGGAACATTAACGGTGCTCCAGGCCATTGGCAACGATATTACAGCGAGAAAAAACGCTGAACTTCAAATGGCAGAATCTCTCCATGAGAAAGAAGTGTTGCTCAAAGAAGTGCACCATCGCGTCAAAAATAATTTGCAGGTCATCTGTAGCTTGCTGAGTCTGCAGGCCCGCACGCTCAGCGATCCAGCTATGACACAACACCTCAAAGAAGCGCAGAATCGCGTGCGCTCTATGGCAATGGTTCATGAAAAACTTTATCAGTCCAATAACTTCTCTAAAATCAATTTGCGCGCCTACGTACGCGATTTAGTGAAATATTTATTTCGCGTCTATGTCCCAAAAAATTCACAAATCTCCTCTAAATTTGAAATCGATCCGGGTCTCTATCTAGAAATCGATCGCGCCATTTCCTGCGGTTTAATTATTCAAGAGTTGGTATCTAACGCACTTAAATACGCCTTTAATCCCAATGAACCAGGAGAAATCTGGGTTAAGGCAATGGCGATCGCCGAAGAGCAGATCGCTTTGAGTATTCAAGACAATGGCAAAGGCTTGCCTGCTGATATAGTCTGCACCAATCCAGGAACGCTAGGATTGCGTCTGGTTAAGGACTTGACGGATCAGCTTGACGGTTGGTTAGACGTGAACGGTAGTTGTGGGAGCTGTTTTACAATTACCTTTTCTCAGAGAAAAAACGTGGAATTTCCCACTTAAGTTTTGAGTTGAAGCATAATAAAAATGCGTCCCTCTTTGATTGGACGTTTTTTAAGAAATTTCTACCTAAACTCAAGCGCAATCAGTTTTTATGTCTACCAGTATATTAATTGTTGAAGATGAAAATATTGTGGCCCGCGACCTCCAGTATGCATTAGAAGATTTAGGGTATGCGGTTCCGGCGATCGCAAAAACCGGATCGCTAGCGATCCAAAAAGCTTCCGAGCTACAGCCAGATCTCATCTTAATGGATATCCGCCTGCTCGGCGAAATGGATGGCATTGCCGCAGCGCAGGCTATTTTAGAGCGGCTCGATGTCCCGATTGTTTATCTGACCGCCCACTCTGATGACAACACCCTCACGCGGTCAAAATTGACCCATCCCTATGGCTATCTCATTAAACCCTTTGAGGAACGGGAACTGCGCGCGGTCGTTGAAGTAGCGCTCTACAAGCACGAGATGGAGCAACGCTTAAAAGAAAATGCCCAGTGGCTCTCCACCGTACTCAATAGCATTGGCGATGGCGTACTGACCACCGATGTAGAGGGCTGTATCACCATGCTCAATCCAGTGGCGGAGAACATCACGGGGTGGTCTTGCCAAGAAGCCCTTGGCCGACCTTCCACAGATGTTTTTAAGCTGATTCACGAAACCAGTCGCAAGACCGTCAGCAACCCTATCGATGAAGCCCTCAGTACTGGAAAAACGGTGATCATTCCTGCACTGACCATCCTGGTCCGCAAAGACAGGACTGAAGTCCCCATCGAAGATAGCGTTGCTCCCATTACTTTTTATAGAGGAACTGTTCCCATTCAGGATGGTAAAGGTCATATTACAGGAGCCGTCGTTATCTTCCGGGATGTCACCCAACAGCGGCTCAGCGCCAAGAAGCTCCATCGCTATGCTTTTTATGACAGTCTCACCAATCTACCCAACCGGGCTTGGTTTAGAGAACGGCTCACGGATGCCCTAGAGCGGTCTAACCGAAAATCAGACTATCTCTTTGCAGTGCTGCTCTTAGACTTGGATCGATTCAAAACCATTAACGATAGTTTAGGGCACTTAGCAGGCGATCGGCTCCTAATAGCGGTAGCAGATCGATTGCTCAGATCGTCCCGTACGGTCGATACCGTCTCTCGACTTGGGGGAGATGAATTTGCAATCCTTTTAGAATGCCTCAAAACGGAGCAGGAGGCATTCACCGTGGCTCAACGCATTCATCACGAGTTGAGCGCGCCGTTCCATTTAGAAGGACAGGAGGTCTTCACCAATGCGAGCATTGGCATCGTTTTAAGTTCCGCCGGCTACGAGCAAATTGAAGAGTTAATTCGAGATGCAGATATTGCCATGTATCGAGCTAAGGCACAGGGTAAAGGCCGCTATCAGATTTTTGACGCACACATGCGAGATCAGGCTGTGGCATCCTCCAAGCTGGAACAGGACTTGCAGCATGCTCTAGAACGAGGCCAGCTCGAAGTTTACTACCAACCTATTGTTTCTCTAACTACTCAAAAAACCGTCAGCTTTGAGGCGTTGGTTCGCTGGAATCACCCGCAAAAGGGAATGCTGTCTGCGGGGGAGTTTATACCGATGGCAGAGGAAACGGGATTGTGTATGTTAATAGACTGGTGGATTTTAAAAGAAGCTTGCACTCAGATGAATCAATGGCAACAGAGTTCAGAGTGGTCTACCCTTTGTCTCAACGTAAATCTCTCTGCCAAACAGGTGATTCAGGCCAATTCGATCGGACAAATTTCTCAAATCCTGTCGGATGCGGAAATTGACCCAAAATGTTTGACCTTAGAGATTACGGAAACCACGCTGATTGAAAAACCGGAATTAGCTGCGAAAACCCTGAAACAATTCACAAACTTGGGCGTTGGTTTATCTTTGGACGATTTTGGGACTGGGTATTCATCCCTCAGCCATCTGCAGCGATTTCCAGTCAAGAGTCTCAAAATCGATCGCTCATTTGTGAGCAAAATGGACCTTGACGCAGGGAGTTTAGAAATTGTCCGTGCCATTATTCTACTAGGCAAGACGTTGGGCATTATCACAGTTGCAGAAGGAATTGAAACCGTCGCGCAGATGCATTTATTGCAAGAGATGGGCTGTGACTACGGACAGGGCTATTACTTTTCGAAACCGTTGCCGAAAACCGAAGTATCAAACTGGCTACAGCTAGCGTAGACGAGGGAACCTGTGGAAGCAACAAACCGATGAATTTGGATCGGTTAAACTCGTCCTAGAGAGTTTTGCGGAAGCCCAAAGCCCAAAAGCCTTGAATTTTAGCGGTTCGCTCGATCTCGGCTGCAAGCGTCAAATGCTCGATCGTGTTAGAATGCAGAGTATAGATTATTTTCGGCTGTGTAATTCGTTCCATCAGCGTTTCTCCGAATCTAACTCTCTTCATTACCTTGATTCTGGAAATGCTTTATGTCAATTTATGTGGGTAATCTGTCCTACGAAGTCACTCAAGACGACTTGAACCAAACCTTCGCAGAGTACGGAACGGTCAAGCAAGTCAAACTGCCGACCGATCGAGAAACGGGCCGCTTACGGGGGTTTGCTTTCGTCGAAATGACAAACGATGCGGAAGAAACCGCTGCAATTGAAGCCTTAGACGGTGCTGAATGGATGGGGCGCAGCCTCAAGGTCAATAAGGCCAAGCCTCGTGAAGATCGCGGTGGCTCTTTTGGCGGTGGCGGTGGCGGCGGCGGTCGCCGCTACTAAGCGCTTATCGAACGAACGTTCAATAGGCTTCAGATAAAAGACTAAACTCTAAGGTCTTCGGGGTAGACCCATTGGGTCTGCCCCCTTTTAGTTGAGGTAAATTGAAACCTTGAATCGGCCCCCCAAGACCTCACTGCTAAGGAAAATATTTTAATGACCCACATCATTCCTGGCGAGAGCGAAGGAATTGAGTCAGCCCTCCGTCGCTTCAAGCGAGAGGTCTCTAAAGCAGGTGTTTTTCAAGATATGAAAAAGCATCGCCACTTTGAAACGCCCATCGAAAAGCGCAAGCGCAAGGAGATTGCAAAACACAAGCAACGCCGCAAACGATTCCGGTTTTGATTTTGGTGCCCGAGCCGCGCCTCAGCCGTTCTGAAATCCGTTTTTTCAACACCAAGCCAAACCGTCATCCATGTTTGTGGTGCAGTAATTGACTTTCACAATTAAACTCATCTTTTAGGTTGGATTCTCTATGAATACTAACGAACTCCTCAGTCGCTATGCAGCAGGGCAGCGGGATTTTAAAAACGTCAACCTCATTGCGGCAAATCTCAGAAGCGCAAATCTCAGTGGGGCGAACCTGAGCGGGGCCATTCTGACGAAGGCCAATCTAACCAAGGCTAACTTCAGCTATACCAATTTGACTGAGGCAAATTTAGCCCAAGCTAATTTGACAGAAACAAATTTTGTAAAGGCGGATTTGAGTGGCGTCGATCTGAAGGAGGCCATTCTGGATCGGACGTACCTGCACGGTGCCACTTTGCCAGAGGGTTTGGCCACCTTGAAAGGGGCGAAGCTGGACGCACCGATCTTGAGCTGACCTCGTTTTTTGGAGACCGATCGGTTGAGGGTTAGCACGAAGGAAGAACGATGACAAAAATTCAGGCGATAGAAATTCGAATGGGCGATCGCATTGTGGCCTACTGCAATAACAAGCAGCAGGTTTGTACGGTTAGGCAAGTCGACAATTCGGGACAGGGCAGCATTGCCCTGACGGTTTGTCCTTCCGAGCATTATCGACTTTCCCTTTCGCGGGTCATTCGGTTTCAACGAGATGCCCTGGTAGATTTAGCAAGCTGACGCGAGCTCGCGCAGAACGATCTTCAACCGCGTCCTAACGATAAAAGATTGATGCCAGCCGTAACGTAGGCTGTGGGGGCGTGCTCTAGGGAGCAGTAAGGCCGACTGTAGCTCAGGGGCAATTCTAAGTGATGCTGCGCTAGAAAATCGCCGTCGCTGAGAATTGTAGCGGTCGGACCATCTCGGACGACGCGGCCGTGGCTGAGAACGACGGTGCGATCGCACAGTTCCAAGGCTAAATCTAAATCGTGAGTGGCAATTAGCTGCGTGATGGGCAAACTGCGCAATAGCTCGATCAGCTGACGCCGAGATCGCGGATCGAGTTGGGCGGAAGGTTCGTCCAGCACCAAAATTTGCGGTTGCATGGCCAGCACCCCGGCGATCGCCACGCGCTTTTTCTGGCCTCCCGATAGGTTTCCGGTCATGCGATCCCGAAACAGTTCTGGGTCTAAACCGACAGCCTGCATGGACATAAAGCAGCGACGGGCCAGAGCCTCCCCCTTGCAGCCTTGGTTCGTGGGGCCAAAAGCGATGTCCTCCCAGACCGTAGGCATAAAAAGTTGGTCGTCGGGGTTTTGAAAGACTAGACCGACAAAATTTCGAATGGCCTTGAGGTGTTTTGACTCTAAGGTATATTCGCCTACCACCACCGTGCCCTCTTGGGGCAACAAAATACCGTTGAGGTGGGACAGCAACGTTGACTTGCCAGATCCATTCGCGCCGACGAGTGCGACCCGCTCCGTTGCCTTGATGTGTAGCGCTACATCCTTGAGCGCTGGCGTTCCGTCGGGGTAGATATAACTCAAATTCTCAATCGAAATAGGATTGTGGTGCATTCAGCGCAGCGATATAAAGTTAACGGAGTAAATTGATAAATTGCCCCAGCAGTACGAAAACGAGCGTCAGCGTCAGAGCTGCAATGTCTCGCCGCTCTAATCGAATCGTCTCTGCAACAGGCGGTAGACCTTGATACCCCCGCGATAGCATGGCTTGATGAATGCGATCGCCGCGTTCGTAAGTCCGAATAAATAAAGCCCCGATCGTGTTGCCAAGTACCAAGCGCTGCCAGTGGCTGCTCCCCATCAAATTGCGAGAGATCGCGGCGCGGCGCATGGCATCAAACTCTTCAATAAGTACCCCAAGGTAGCGATACATCGAAGCCAAAATTGCAATCAGTAAGGGTGGGGTGCGGAGAACCGCAAGGCCGTACAACAGCATGGAGACGGAAGTGGTGAGCGTCAGCACGTTCAACAGAAGCAGCGACAGCAATGCTTTGAAGCTAACGCTCCCTAGAATGGTGAGTCCAGTTGTGCCAATCTGGAGCCAGCCCCACTGCCACAACACGTCTCCTCCCGCTCGAAAGAGCGTTCCCAACAGCACGACGCTGACAAACGCAGACTCGACAGCAACGCGCTTGCACAGCACCGATAGCGTCACCCGACTGACGAGCAACATCCCTAAAATACCCGTGCCGTAAACGCACCAAGTCAGCCATTGCCCGTTGGGCGTCAGCACCGTAGCCAATAGCAACAGTAGCACGCAAAGAATGCGCGTTTGGGCCGCTAAACGATGCCAGGGAGTCTGCTGCTGGCTATCAATATCTAAATGAAACGCGCCAATGTGCAGCAACATTAATTGAAATTCCTCTGCAATGAAACCGTTATTCAGGGGAGGCTTCATCAGAGGGAGAAGAACCGCGTACGGCCAACTTGCCCACACCCCAAGCAACACCGAAGGTTACGAGAACGCCTAAAAGCCCAGAAAGTGGCGTTGCGATTTCTGTCGGAACGCCCCGCAGGTTGTACCCATCAAGGATTTGAAAAAAGGGAAGCTTGCGACCAGCATGTTCTACAACGGCTTTTTCATCAAATTTCAGATCTTCGGCAACCCGATCTAGACCATCAGGCTTTTGACTGGCAAAAGGAGACAGAAATACCCCGATCAGGATCGCAATCCCCAAGCCTGACATTACAAAAACTCGATTGCGCGTCTCAGAAGAAGGATGAGTCATGACATTCTAAAGGCTTTGCGAGGATCTAAACGTTAGGTTTAACAGTCTAACGAGTTAAAAGCGAGCGGGGGGAAGTAGCTGTCGCCCTTCGCGGGGATCGATACAGTAAATCCGGTCGAGTGCGCCAAATAAAGGTCAAGGTCACAACGGTAATCAGAGCTTCTCCAATGCCGATAAAAATATGCCAGCCTACCATTGCGCCTAAGGCTAGATTGAGCGGCACGGTACCTGAAATTGCCAGTTCCAACGCGCAAAAGACAGAGGCAACGACGACGCTGAGCCAAGCGGCAACCGCCGTCCCTACAACCATGCCCGATAGCTTATCTCGTCCGATAGAGTTGCGAATCGTCCGCAAGACGTAATACCCGCCAAAGGTGCCGATCAAGCCCATATTGAAGATATTGGCCCCCATAGCCGTGATACCGCCGTCCTGAAACACTACGCCCTGAACGATAAAGACCACTGCCATGACCAGCGATCCCGCCCAAGGACCCAGCAACGCACCCGCTAAAGTACCGCCCAGAAGATGGCCTGAGGTGCCGCCGGGGATCGGAAAGTTAATCATTTGAGCCGCAAATATAAATGCCGCACAAACGCCCATGAGGGGAACGGCCCGGTCTCGATATTCAGCCTGAACTTGTCTCAGCGCCAACGCAATCAGCCCGATCGAAATCAACCAAGCGATCGCCAGCACTGGCCCGTTTAAAAAGCCATCCGGGACGTGCAAGGCCAGTCGCGGCTGGAAGGTTTGACTGAATAATCCGAGAGAAAACATAGGAAAAATCATTTTAAATGCAAACGCTCCTATTAAAGATAGGCGAAGGGCTAGTTAAACGGCCTAAAGCATTCATTGAATTTTCACTTGGAAGTATCTTAGCCTGTTTTTCAGAAAAGGGTCTGTATCTCTGAAATACAATCCCCCTACTCCAGCATTTTGAGAGATTTCACGCTTAAAAGGGCGTTATTTCGGCCAGTCGCACAGCTGCGAAGGCGAGGTCATTCGCGGCGATCGGTACCTATAGAAATTGCGAATGTTTAGCATTGCTTTATGGAATCGGACCCAATCGAGACGTTCTGTCCCCTCGTTGGCGGAGCGAATAATTTCCCCTTTAGAAAGTTTTAAATGCCCCTCCGCATCCCAGGTAAATTCAACATTGGGAATTTTAGCCCAATAGGCTCCCGGCCAGGAAAGGGCCAATCCCTCTCCCTGGATCTGGTTTGCATCTGCTGTCCCTCTGATGCAGATGTAATTGTCAGAGTTGGGGTAGCCGTAATAGCCTGCAATCGTTTTGTCCGTTTTTTTTAAGATGAAGCAAACCCCATCTTCGTCTCTCCCATCGATCGGGTCGGGTTTGCTGCAATATTGGTAATCCCCGTTGCTCAGCGCGGCGATCGCCTGGCCTCCTTCCCCGCGCTCCTGACTGACCGCCATCAGGAAATCGTTCAATCGCGGAGCAGCTAAAGCAAAAAATATCCCCAAAGCTAGCATTTTTAAGACTTGGAGGCTTCTCAGCACGCACTTCGCTCCTTTGCCTACGCATGCGCATCGATTCGCTACCAGGTTGTATGTCTCATCATTGAGCGAACAAACGGATTGCTTCCGGGTCTGTATAGATAAAACTTGCCCCATTTTTAAGTTAGATCGCCCCCCATGAGGAAGTCGTGAGGCCGACCCAAGGCCGAGACGGGCCGATATTTGGAGGGATAAGGGCATCGCGTTTCAGCCTCGCTCCTCACAATTTCCTCAGAATTACCCTTTAGCCTAGAGTCAGGGCTAAGAATAAGGAGTGCTGCAATGAACTCGCCAACCGATCGAGAAGACGAACTAGGGGAACGGGTGACTATTGATGTGACCCCGGTGGAATCTGAAGCCAAAACCGAAGAAAAAGTGACCGTGGAAGAATTTACAATCAGCGGGAACGATCTTGCCGTTAAAGTGAAAGAACTCGTTCACGAAGGCAATATTCGTCGAATTATTATCAAAAATGAAGAAGGGCGGGTATTGATTGAAATTCCACTGACGGTCGGAGTTGTCGGCGGAGTGTTGGGTGCTGCTTTCTTTCCCGTGGTTGCCGCAGTGGGCGCGATCGGCGCGCTGGTCGCTCACTTGACGATCGTGATTGAAAAAAGAGCGTAAATCGCTTAGCCTCAAATCGGATGCTAATCAATGGTTGCGGTCCGGTTAAGGAATGCCCATGTTAGTGCAAAATCTTGAGGGAGATCCGTCCTCTGGAGAGCGCGAGTCTACCTTTGCTCTTTCCTCTCCTAGCGCTTTGCTGAGCGTGCTGAAACAGCTCAGGTCTGAAGTCGTGCGGGAAGGCCAAGACATCTTTACGAAGTGGCGATCGCAGATTCATCGCCAAGCTTTTCTCAAAAGCAGTCTCAATCTGGCTTATTACTTGGCCCTGCGGCATCGAGACTTACGATCGCTCCAAACCGCGCTGATGCCTTGGGGTCTATCATCTTTGGGACGCATCGAGTCCCGCGTGCTGCCCAATTTAGATGCCGTTATTGCCACCTTAGAGGCAGTGTGTCAAACCGCCTCGGCCCATCTTCCTCAACATCCCGCAGTGGAGGACTTTTTCGAGGGCGATCGCCTGCTGCTGGAGCAAACGGAAGAGTTGTTCGGCCCAACGCTCTCCCACCGCCGCGTCAGGATTATGGTCACATTGCCGACTGGGGCGGCTAGCGATTACGCGTTGGTACGGCGTTTGTTCCAGCGGGGAACCAACTGCGCGCGCATTAACTGCGCGCACGACAATGTCGAGATCTGGGCGGCAATGATTGCCAATATCCGTCAGGCCGAGGCAGAAACGGGCAATCCCTGCAAAATCTTGATGGACTTAGGCGGCCCGAAACCTCGCCTGAGCATGGCAGTTTCGTCCAATGCCGAGCAGCAGCGCGTCCGCCGAGGCGATCGCCTCTTGCTGACATCAGATCTGCCTGCCACCAATGAATCGGCGTATTTACAGGCTCAATGTAGTTTGCCCGCAGCGCTCGAACAATTGCAGGTTGGCACTACGGTTTGGATTGACGACGGGCGTATCGGGGCTACTGTCGAGGCGATCGACCGCCAAGGGGTTCTATTACAGATTACTCACGCCGACTTAAAAGGCAGCAAGCTACGTCCCGATAAGGGACTCAATTTCCCCGAAACCGAACTGCGGCTCAGTCCGCTAACGGATAGGGACTTACAGGATCTGAAGTTTGTAGCAGCCCATGCCGACATCGTCGGATATTCCTTCGTCCAAAGACCGGAGGATATCGAACTATTGCAACGAGAGTTACACCTGCTGCTGCCCAAGAATGCGCGCATCCCTGCCATTATTGCTAAAATTGAAACCCCGCTTGCGGTTCGGAATTTACCGGAACTGATCGTTCAGGCAGCGGGCAAGCAACCCTTCGGCATCATGATTGCCAGAGGCGATCTGGCCGTCGAGGTGGGCTACCAGCGTCTTGCCGAAATTCAAGAAGAAATTCTTTGGCTGTGCGAAGCCGCTCATATTCCGGTGATTTGGGCGACCCAAGTTTTAGAAACATTAGTTAAAAAAGGGATTCCTTCGCGAGCCGAAATGACCGATGCGGCCATGGGAGAACGGGCAGAATGTGTCATGCTCAATAAGGGGCCGTTTATTGTAGAGGCCGTGACTATCTTGGACGATGTTTTAAGCCGCATGCAGGCTCACCAGCTCAAGAAATCGCCCCAGTTAAGGGCGCTTCGTTCCTGGTGAATCGCTCCACACGCTTCCCGGAGGAGAGGCGATATGACAGATGAGATAAAATCTAACGCGGTTGAAAATGCATCGCCTGAGCGCGAAAAGCTCACCTTAGGAGAATTCGCTCTGGCGTCTATCCGGAAACATTTTCATAAGTCGATCGAGCACGAAGAAGATATTTTTCAAGATCTAGACCCGGAACCGCTCCATCAGATGCGGGTGGGGATGCGACGGCTGCGCACGGCGTCGATCGTGTTTGACCCGTTTGTAGCGCTTTCCAAAGATCTGGAACGCGATATTGCGAAGATTTCGAAAAGATTGGGAAGGGTTAGGGATTTAGATGTTTTAGGGCAATGGTTTCAAGATTTTATCGCTGACTCGACTTTAGATGAAGAGGAGTTGAGCAAAGTTGAAAAAACGTTGAAGCGCTTAAACCGTCAGCGTCAAAAGCAGTTTAAGCAAATGCGCGCGACGCTGCAGGGGAATCGATATCGTCAATTTGTGGAAGAATTTCAGACATGGCTGAAGTATCCCAGTTTTCGGGCTGGAGCTGAATGGCCGATCCAGCTCGTGCTGCCGGATTTACTATTGCCCTTGATCGACCAACTGCTCTTGCATCCCGGTTGGTTGGCGGCGATAGCCGGGCCTATCCAGCAATGGTCTTCCCAGGTGGCAGTAACCGATACTCAAGTCGAGATTTACCTTGCGGAGTACGGACCGATTTTGCACGACCTGCGGAAGCAAATCAAGCGAGTGCGTTACCAGACGGAGTTCTTTAAAGGCTTTTACGATTCGGCTTATACCGAGCAAACTTTAGAATTTAGAGCCATCCAAGACCTTCTAGGCCAACTGCAAGACAGTCAAGTGCTCGGCGACTTCCTTGAAAAAGCAGCGGGTTCGGACTGGAAAAAAGCCATCCCTTCGTTAGAACGCTATTTACAAAAGCAGCGTTTAGAACAATGGCAGCAATGGCAACCCCTTCAGCAAAAGTACCTCAATCCTGAATTCCGCCAACAATTACGCGCGCTTGTCTTGCAGCCGCGATGGAATATCGGCGAGGGGTAAACCCGCGATCGCACTCGATACGCGTTTTATGGCTAGGGTTTAGCCCAAACTTTAACCTTTTCTAAACCTTCCCTTAATCTCTTCGCGCTCCGTTTGCCTTTAAGCTACCTCTGGGCTTTTACAGGCAAACAACAATGATCGATCCAATTACAACGCTTAAGATCTTTCAGGAACAGCCAGATCCTCTGTCCTTTAAAGCCGGGCAAGCCATTTTCGAAACGGGCCAACCGAGCGATGTCATGTATGGCATTATCGATGGTGCAGTCGATTTAGTCATTGACGGTCGCATCGTTGAAACCATTGAATCCGGCAAAGTGTTTGGCGTTGCGGCTTTGATTGAAGCAGAGCCGAGGTTGTATGCGGCGATCGCCAAAACGGATTGCAAACTAGCGACGCTAGACCAGCAGCGTTTCTTCTTTGCCGTTCAGGAACTCCCGATGTTTGCCCTTGAGGTGATGCAAAGTTACGCCGCCCGCTTGGAACGGATGTGGGGTTTACCCAGTTCGTCTCAGTAATCTTCGCTGGATCGATCGAGGCACTCAGAGAATCGATGCAGTGCAATTAATGCTTTAAGACGCTCAGCAACTTGTTCTCTCTGGAGATCGCTAGCATTTGCCCGTCTGAACTGAACGCCGTTGCAGTTACATTGCTGGGCGAACCAGAAAATTGATAGATGAATTGACCCGTCTGGACATTCCACAACCGCGCCGCACTGCCTATACCGCTAGCGATGGTTTCTTTGTCCGGGCTAAAAGCCAGCGTTTGAAGGCTAGAAGAACCGATATCGATGGAGCGCAGCAACGTTCCGTCTTGAAGGTTCCAGATCTTGATCGTTTTATCCGTACTCCCACTGGCCAGCAGCGTGCCGTTACCGCCGATCGCCAAGGCAATAACGCGATCGGTATGGCCGGTCAGGGTTAGAGAGGGCTTGCCCGTCTCGATATCCCAGACGGTAATGTCTTTACTGGCTCCGGCACTAACCAGGGTCCTGCCGTCCGGCCCGAGGGCGATCGCTCGGATTGCGCCAGATTCGGGATTTAAAGTGCGGTGCAGGGTACCCGTGCCCGCGTTCCACAGCTTGACCGTACCATCTTCGCTCCCGCTAGCCACAAAGCTACCATCGGACGTAAACGCAACGGACCAAACCGTATTCTGATGCCCTTTAAATCGATGAATGCGATTCCCCGATGCAACATCCCACAGTTTGACCGCGCGATCGCCCCCCGCGCTGGCCACTTGGGTTCCATCAGAATTGAATGCCACGCTCCACAGGCGATCGGGGTGTCCCTGCAGATTAAAATTCAATTGCTGCGTTGCAACATTCCAGAGTTGGATCTTGCCATCCTCTCTACCCACCGCCAGCGTCTGACCCTTTGGCGCAAAAGCAAGCGCCCACACCGCACTTGACGGTTGCGCCACAGGCCGTACCGCTGCATTTTTCCAGCGCAAGCCTGTTTGACACTGCTGCAACAAGAGTTGAACGGGATCGGATAATTTCAGCGATTGAGGCAGCGCTTTTCCAAACGTCTCGCACTCATCGTATTTTTGCTGTTGAATTAAAGTCTCTAGCGTTTGCCGCTGCTGAGATTGTTCTTGCTTTTGACGGGCGTTAAAGAGCGATGTCGAAACCACAAACAACCCCATCAATCCGGCAAGAACTCCCGCCGCAACTTTTCCAGGTCTTACAGCCACCCAGCTTTGCACTGCATTCCAAGTGAAATGAGGGGTCTCAAGGGTCGCTAAGCGCTGCCTCGCTACGTTCGTCCAGCGATTTGCCTCGCTTGCAAGATGAGCGAGCGACCCTTGAATGGCGGAAGAAGCTTGGGCGTAGGACCTCGACCTTCGCTGGCGCGATGGCCTGCGCCCTTCCAGCGCCAAAGCGCCAGCGGTAGCTGCGACTGGGATTTGAATTGCACTGAGCTGCCGCAGAATCTCGGCTCTGATCGGCTCTGTATCGACATCCGTTAAACCGAGGGAATCTTGTAAATACGAAATTTGTTGACTGCTGCTGTTGCTTTTAGCAGGAACTTCTCTGTCCGTGCGGCTTAGAAAAATACGGGCGTACTGACGAAGTTTATTTTGATACTCTTTATAAGGCTTGAGCACCTCAGCCTTAATTTTGGAAGCTTCTACAGATTGAAGACCCAGGTTTTTCTGCAGGTCGTCGAGAATGAGCTTATTGACGAGAGATATTTGACCCTTCCTCGAAAAACGCTCGACTTCTCGACGAAATAACAGCCTCGGATCGTCCAGGGAGGCTTGAGCGATCTGAATCTGTTTTTGCTCCAGGAGACCGTACAGGGTGGGGCGCAAAGCGGGACTGGTCACTTGAACCTTTTGTTTCGCATAGGCGTGCCATTCCCCTAGGGAAATGATACCCGTCGATTTTGCATCGGCAATGCCGCTTTTGAGACCTTCAACTAAATAGTAAGTGTAGACCGAAGATTGCACTCCTTTTTGAACGCCCGTATCGTGAATCCCGGTTGAAGAGACCAAAATAGTTTGGCCGAGGCCACTCAATTGCTGCCGCACTGTCTCAAACGGCTTGCTGAGGTCGGGCTGATGGAGGGGATCTTCTTTGGTAATGCAAACATCGAGAATTAGTACCAACTGCCGCGCCGGACAGTCTTGCATGACAGCTCCTAGAAAATCGGTCGAAACAAACGTCGAGCGAACGATTTTACCTTGGGCGTTTCTTCGGCTGGCTGACGTACTCAGACACAGCGTTCCCTGGCGATCTAATATGGCATACCCCGAAAAATAAAGCAGCGCCAAACTTTCTGGAGGAGAGTTGGAGAGAAAATGTTCGATTCTCGCTGCCATTGTTGGGCTGTCGAGATTGAGGGCTGTATCGACTTCAGCAAAGTTGCCAATCTTCGGGTTGGACAACACCTGTCGGAGGGACTCGACATCTTTTTTGACGCCGGGAAGAGGCTGAATCCCCAACCCGTGTTCGCTGATGCCTATCAGGAGCGCAAATTTACTGCTCAAGCGAGGTACAAAGGATTCGGGCAGGGGGTAGCGTTCGAGGACAGAGGGAGATTTAGGCTCGTTCCGTTCGATATCCCGAGGCATCTGCCTTTGCGGGTTGCCGACAGCGCGGGTTGTCGTTGGGGCCACAACACTGCGATCGCCATTCTGACGCGTCTGGCTTTGCTGCGGTTCTTCAAACGGCACCATGCAATGCAGCAATTTTTTTTTGTAAAGCAGCAGGCGATTGAGGGCCGTCGTGCTTGAGGGAATGGGAACTCCAGCTCTAGTGGGGTCGTAATCGAGGGAGTCTGAAATCGTGAGGGATTCTAAAAGCGTGCCATTTTCTAGTCTATCGAGCGGTGTCGCTGGGCCGTTCTCTAAGCACTTAGAAATCAGTTCGAGCTGTGGGGCATCTAAGGGTTGAGTCGAGTAGTAACAAATAAAAGTAAAAATCAGCTCGTCTGGGTTTCGGACTGATTCGTCGCAATACACCCAACCAAATAGCAATTCGTCGGGCGCGAGCTGGTGGATGTATCCGACTCGGGTGTGCGATCTGAGCAAAGCCGGATCTTTTCGGTACGGAAGGACGATCGCCTGCATAAATGACTGTTGAATGGCTTCCGGCATCCTCGAGCTGGTCAGCGTTCTACTGCCAACACCGGAAAAATTTGTATGAACCAGCTGTTCAACAGACAAAGGCATAGTTTAACCCATGTACATCGACGGGGATGAGCAGTTTTAAAGGGATACTGAGCAATTATTCTTTATTACAGCGTTAACTTGAGGATACTCTAAATCATTTTAAGGACGTCTATTTTTTTTGAATAGGGCAAATTTGCGCGATCGCCCCCTCGCCCTTCGGAATTCCGCAGCGCAACCGTCGCGGACAAGCGTTTAAGGGGATTCAGGCAATGCGATCCCCTAACTAAAAACTAAAACAGACCGCCAAAACATCCCGCGCGTCAGCCATCGCTCATTGGATTTGGCAGCTGCCTGCATCGAACGGATATGCGGCCAAGTCGATCGGGACCGGCTCCACCTTCCAAATATCCCGACAGTATTCCCGAATCGCGCGATCTGAGGAAAATTTACCCATGCGGGCGGTATTGAGAATCGATTTGCGACTCCATTGGTCTGGGTCGCGATAGACCTGAGACACCCGATCTTGACAATCAATATAGGATTGATAATCCGCTAGCACTAGGAACGGGTCGTCAGACTGCAATCTGTCGAGGAGGGGTCGGAAGAGATCCCGATCGCCGTGGGAAAAGTATCCATCGGCGATCAGGTCCAATACGGCCTGGAGCATCTCGTTAGATTGGGAGTAGTCCTGCGGGCGATAGCCTCGCGCCTTGAGTTCGCAGACCTCCGCCGCGCTCAATCCAAACAGGAAGAAATTTTCGGCTCCCACTTCCTCGCGGATTTCAATGTTGGCACCGTCTAGGGTGCCGATGGTTAAGGCCCCGTTCATGGCAAATTTCATGTTGCCCGTGCCGGAGGCTTCCATACCTGCGGTTGAAATTTGTTCTGACAAATCGGCAGCGGGGTAAATTTTTTGGCCGATGGTGACGTTGAAATCGGGCACGAACGCGACTTTGAGGCGATCGCGGCTGACCGGATCCTTGTTGACGATCTCGCCCACGGCATTAACGAGCTTGATCGTCAGCTTCGCCATCGTATAGCTGGGGGCCGCCTTACCCCCAAAAATGAACGTGCGCGGCGTCATTTCCAGATTGGGATCGCGCTTGAGGCGGAGGTAAAGGGTTGCCACGTGCAGAATGTTGAGGTGCTGTCGCTTGTACTCGTGAATTCGCTTGACCTGCATATCGAACAACGATTGAGGATCGACTTGAATTCCCAAGCGTTTTTCGAGATAGGCTGCCAGGTCTTGTTTGATCGCGTACTTGACCTGTCGCCATTGCGCGCGGAACCCCGCATCCTCAACGTAGGATTCTAACTGCCTGAGATCCTCTAGGTGCTCGATCCAGCGGCTGCCAATTGCGTCGGTAATTAAATCAGTCAAACGGGGGTTGCTCAAAACCAACCAGCGGCGAGGCGTTACGCCATTGGTTTTGTTGGTAAATTTCTCTGGGAAAACCTCATAAAAATCCGCGAGCACGGTTTTTTTGAGCAGAGCGCTGTGGAGTTCGGCCACCCCGTTGATGGTGTGACTGCCCACGCAAGCAAGATACGCCATGCGCACGTACCGTTCGCCGCTTTCGTCGATGAGCGACAGCCTCGCCAAGCGATCGTTGTCGCCGGGGAACCGGAGCCGCACTTCATCTAAAAACCGACTGTTAATCTCGTAAATAATTTCGAGATGCCGGGGCAATAGGCTGCCAAACATGGCGATCGGCCATTTCTCTAAGGCTTCTGGCAAGAGGGTATGGTTGGTATAGGCAAAGGATTGTTGCACGATCGCCCAAGCCGCATCCCAATCCATCTGCTCTCGATCGAGCAACAGCCGCATGAGTTCGGCAATGGCGATCGCCGGATGGGTGTCGTTGAGTTGAAGGGCAAACTTCTCGTGGAATCGCGCCACGGGAAAGTTTTGGCCCGCGAGAATCCGAATCAGGTGTTGCAAGGTGCAAGAGACGAAGAAAAACTGTTGTTCTAAGCGCAGTTGTTTTCCAATCACTTTTGCGTCATTGGGATAGAGCACCTTCGTCAGGTTTTCGGACATCACCTTCTCGCGAACGGCTCCGTAGTAGTCGCCATCGTTAAACGCACTGAAGTTAAAAGACTCCGAGGCTTCTGCTTTCCAGAGTCGCAAGGTGTTGGCGGTGTTCGTGCGATACCCCAAAATCGGCGTGTCGTAGGGGATGCCTTTGATGGTTTGGCTGGGAATCCAGCGGATGCGATCGCGTCCGCGTTCGTCTCTAAACCGTTCGGTATAGCCGCCAAAGGGAACCTCCACCGACCACTCCGGGCGAGGAATTTCCCAAGGATTGCCGTAGCGCAGCCACTTGTCGGTGATTTCGACCTGCCAACCGTCTTTAATCTCTTGATCGAAAATGCCGAACTCGTAGCGAATCCCGAAGCCGAAGGCCGGAATCTCTTGCGTTGCGAGGGAATCGAGGTAGCAAGCCGCCAGACGCCCCAATCCCCCATTCCCCAATCCGGGTTCTTCTTCTTGTTCCAACAGCGCTTCAAAATCGATACAGAGATCCTCGACAGCACGTTTGACTTGGTCGTAAATCCCCAAGTTGATGAGGTTATTGCCCAGATGCGGCCCCATCAAAAACTCAGCCGACAGGTAGCATACGCAGCGCTGCTGGCGATCGAGGTAAGTGGCGGTCGTGCTCAACCAGCGTTTGAGGAGGCGATCGCGTACCGTGTAGGCTAGCGCCATGTAGTAATCGTTTTTGGACGCAAGTCTGGGAAATTTGCCCTGGATGTAAAAGAGATTGTCGAGAAATGCCCGTTTGAGCGTTTCTTGACTGAGTCCAGTGCGATCGTCTTCTACCCGGATTTGAATCTCTGGCGGTTGCATGGGGAAGGTTTAGAACTCCAAAGGTCTAGCGCATCACCAACGCTTCAAAGAAAGTGACCGGGCTCACTCTCAAATCTTCAATCGTTAGTTCGTTCTCATTAATCAACCGTTTGCGAGGCTGACAGAGCTTAGCCCGAGCGTACACGATATTTGCTTTTTCGGTCTCAAAATCTTCAAGATACTCGTGCTTGGCACATTCCGCTTGCGTCCGATCTTCAAACGGCCCGAAGTAGGAGATTTGGAGGGGATGGGTCGTGCCTACTTCTAGCCACCAACCGACGCTTAACGCGCTTTGAGGATTATCTACAGTTAAAGTCATCTTAAAACTCCGTGACAAATATTAAGGTGCGATTTTATTGCCGATTTCGCCGAACTCCTCACGCTTGTCTGGACTTTTAAAGCTGCAAACCCCTGAGCCGCAAACCCCTGCGATCCAGAATCGAGAATCTTATTCTCTATTTGCACAGTAATATTAAAAGATGAGGAACTTGTGGGGGCTGTCTTAAGATTGGGTAAATTTCACTCCCTTAAAACTCAAGACTCATCTCACTCAAACTGACCCTCGGCATTATTTAAATTTATTGCTTTTCTTTTTATAGATTTATGTCATCTAGATGGGAATACTGATCGAAACGGTCCCGATCTGAAGAGGTTTCCAATGCAGCCCAGCTATCCCGCATTAGCCCTCCCGGATTTAGAAAATGTTCTCGAACGCTCTCCTCTAACACTTTCGCCAGAGACTTCGGTATTGGAGTCGATCTCCCGGATGAGTCAGGTAGGCGGATCGCACTGCGACGTCGCGGGGGCCGAGCAATCTTCAGAACACTGCCCTATTGCGCCAGGTTGGAACAGTTGCGCGCTGGTCGTCGAAGCGGGCAAATTAATCGGGATTTTTACAGAACGGGATGTGGTGCGGTTGACCGTTGCAGGATTGGATTTGGCTGGCGCGACCGTTGCAGAGGTCATGACCGCAGAATTGGTAGCCCTTCACCAATCCGACGCGCCAACAGTCATGAACGCTTTAGCGCTCATGCGCCAGCACAATATCCGGCATCTACCCGTTATTGCCGATGACCGTCGACTGCTCGGCGTGGTGACTCCCTACAGCATTCACCAAGTTTTGCAGCCCGTCTACCTCCTCAAACTCCGCCTCGTCTCCGAGGTCATGACGCCCCAGGTCGCTCGCGCCCATCAAAGCACCTCAGTCTTAGAGCTGGCGCGGCAGATGGATGCTTCCTCTACCAGTTGCGTCGTCCTGCTGGAAAACGGCAAGCCCGTCGGGATCGTCACCGAACGCGATATTTTGCAATTTAAGGTGTTAGAACTCGATCTCGCTCGCACCCCGGCCCGTGCGGTCATGAGTACACCCCTATTTTTATTAGAGCCATCGGATTCTCTGTGGGAAGCCCATCAACAAATGCAGCAGATGCGAATCAGGCGACTGGTCGTGCAGAATCGCGCGGGGGAATTATTGGGCATTGTGACGCAGACCCATCTGCTCCAAGTCCTCGACCCCGTCGAACTTTACGATACCGTCGAGCTTTTGCAAGACCAGATTGAGGAGCGGAGTTTGACCGTCGAGGCTGCCAATCGCTCCTTGCATCAAGAGATCGGACAGCGAAGACACGTTGAAGAGACGCTCCGTCAAGAACAACTGAACTTAGAGAGACGGGTAGAAGAACGAACTGCCGAACTGTTAAGAACCAACGCCCGCCTGCAACAAGAAATTCAAGAGCGGCAGCGAGCGGAGGAAACCTTGCGCCACCATCAGCAAGATCTGACTGATTTTGTGGAAAATGCGCCCATCGGAATGCATTGGGTTGCAGGAGACGGGCGCATTCTGTGGGCAAACCAAGCCGAACTCGATCTGCTGGGCTACACGCGAGAGGAATATATCGGTCGCTCCATTGCTGATTTTCATGCCGACCAAACAGCGATCGCAGATATTCTTTGTCGCTTGACCGCCAATGAAACATTGCACGGCTACGAGGCCCAACTCCGCTGTAAGAACGGCGACCTGCGTCACGTCCTGATCGACTCCAATGTCCGGCGCGAAAATGGCGAGTTTGTCCATACTCGCTGTTTCACGCGAGATATTACAGATCGCAAACGCGCCGAGCTTTCACTGCGGGAAACGCTGAAATCTCTGGAATTTCAAAAATTTGCGCTGGATCGAGCGGCGATCGTCGCCATCACCGATCGCCACGGTGTCATCACGGAGGTCAACGACCAATTCTGCCAGATTTCTAAATACTCCAAGGCAGAGCTGATCGGGCAAACCCATCGCATTATTAATTCCCACCATCACCCGCCAGAATTTTTCCAAGACCTCTGGGCGACCATTACTAGCGGCAAAACCTGGGAAGGCGAGATTAAAAATAGGGCCAAAGATGGCAGCTTTTACTGGGTTTGGACGACGATCGTGCCTACCCTCGATCGGGACGGCCAACCCTTGCAATACTTAGCGATTCGATTTGATGTCAGCCCGCTCAAACGCGTTGAAGAATCGCTCAGAGAAAGCGAAAAACGCTTCCGCAGTCTGAGCGAATCGTCGCCGATCGGTATCTTTCAAACCGATGTCAACGGACGCTGCACCTATACCAATGCTCGCTGGCAGGAAATTTCCGGCCTGACGGCGGCAGACAATTTAGGAGAGGGATGGATTCAGTCCATTTATCCTGAAGATCGCGAGATGGTACTCGACACGTGGAACCGCTCCGTTCAGGAGAAATGCAATTATTCCTGCGAATATCGAGTAGAGAGATCTCGCGAAGAGATTCGTTGGATTCACTCGAATGCCACCTGTATTTATAACGAGAGAAACGAAGCGATCGGCTTTGTCGGGACCGTTGAAGACATCAGCGATCGCAAGCAAGCAGAAACCATCATTCTGGAGCAAGCCGCTCTGCTGAATATTGCCACCGATGCGATCGCGGTACGCAATCTAGACCAGCGGGTTTTATTTTGGAATAAGAGCGCCGAACGACTCTTTGGCTGGACTGCCGCAGAAGTGCGCGATCGCAACATTAACGAACTGCTGAACACCACCCCAGCAACAGCGCTGACCCAAGCCATTGAGGCCGTCGTCGCGAAAGGGGCATGGCAAGGGGAGCTCGTCAAGCTCAAGAAAGACGGCACCCCAACCGTTGTTGCCAGTCGCTGGACGTTGGTGCGAGACGAACAGGGGCAACCTAAATCCATCCTTACTGTAGACACAGACATTACCGACAAAAAATTGCTCGAAAAGCAATTTCTGCGCGCCCAGCGCATGGAAAGCTTGGGCACCCTTGCCGGCGGCATTGCCCACGACCTCAATAACATTTTGACCCCCATTTTGGCTGCCGCCCAACT
The DNA here is from genome assembly GCF_044923475.1 of Altericista sp. CCNU0014. Taxonomy (NCBI): domain Bacteria; kingdom Bacillati; phylum Cyanobacteriota; class Cyanophyceae; order Synechococcales; genus Altericista; species Altericista sp. CCNU0014. Next base: position 5,104,048 of record NZ_CP137338.1, on the reverse strand, counting down.
GCTGCCGCTGACGCTACCTCACTTAGACGAACGCAACCAACGCATCGTCCAAATGCTCGTCGATAGCTCCAGGAGAGGCAGCGATTTAGTGCAGCAAATTCTCTCCTTTGCACGGGGGATGGACGGTAAACGCGTCGCATTGCAGGTGGGGCACCTTTTGGCTGAAATCGTCAACATTGCCCGACAAACCTTCCCAAAACAGATCCAAATAGAGCGAGATATCTCGACCAGGGAACTTTGGACGGTCTCTGCCGATGCGACACAACTCCATCAAGTATTCATGAATTTATGCGTTAACGCCCGCGATGCCATGCCCAATGGCGGAACGTTGAGTATTAGTGCAGAAAATTTCCTGGCAGACGAAAACTACGTGCGGATGAATGTAGAGGCCAAGGTTGGCGCCTATGTCGTCATTACAGTCTCCGATACGGGGAGTGGAATGACGCCAGAAACGATCGAACGCATTTTCGACCCCTTCTTTACGACGAAGGAAGAAGGGAAAGGGACCGGACTCGGATTGTCTACCGCGATCGGCATTATCAAGAATCATGGCGGGTTTATTAATGTCTCCAGCGAGGTGGGAGTAGGTAGCCGCTTTCAGGTTTTCTTGCCAGCAGCCGAATCTGAAGAACCCGGCCAATCTGCCAAAGCTTCCTCCGATCTGATGGGGAATGGTGAATTAATTCTGACGGTGGACGATGAAGCGTCGATTCGAGAAATCACCAAAATCTCCCTCGAAGCATTTAACTACCGCGTCATAACGGCAAAAGATGGCATTGACGCCCTAGCATTGTTCGCAGAGCAGCATCGGGAGATTCGCTTCGTCCTGCTCGATCTAATGATGCCATCCCTAGACAGCGCCACGATCGTTCGTACCTTACAAACGATCGACCCGCAGGTTCAAATTATTACCATGAGCGGCTTGGCAACTCATGAGTCGCTGGCCAATCGTACGAGTCAAAATGTGAAAGCATTTCTGGCGAAGCCTTTCACCGCTCAAGAACTCCTCCAAACCCTTCACGCTCTCAAAATGCCAGCTTCAGAATAGATCTCGATCGATTTCAGTCCGTAATCGATGGCGGCTTACTGGGGGTAGGTTTGCGCCAGAGCGCCACGAACAAACAAATCAGACCCACGTTGATCGCGACATCCGCGATGTTAAAGACCGGGAAATCGATCAGCCGGAAATCCAAAAAGTCTACCACGTGGCCCATTGTCAGGCGATCGATTCCATTTCCAGCAGCTCCACCGAGCAAAAAGCCATAGCCAGCCTGCTCCCAAGCGCGTAAGGGCGAACCGAATAAGCCGTAGTAAATCAGCGCCAACGTCACGATCAGCGATAGCCAGCGGAGCCAGCCTTCCCCCTGAAACATACTAAAGGCTGCCCCTTTATTGATCACGTAGGTAAAGTGAAAAACCCCTTTTATCAACGGCCAAGACTCTGGGGGATTGGTCAGCTCGAAGCGATCGACAACCCATTGCTTCGATAAGCGATCTAGCAAAAAACTGAGTGCGGCAGACAGCCAAAACATCGGATTTTTCTTTAATTTCACGACCCTATTCGCTTGATGCCCTGCTAGTAAAATAGTAAAACACGCAGAAGATACGCCAGCACTGCAACAGTGCAAACAATAATGAATTGACCGGGCAACGGGTAAATTGAATATTGCAAAACCGCATTCCACCAATTGACGGCAGTCACTCTAAACAGCGACAGCACGCTCAAATAGATGAGCCCGACGACGTGGATGGCCAGAAGCCCCCACAAACAGCTCATAATTAAGGTTTCAATGCGCCGCCGCTCTCGGAATGCAAAGGTGCCGCACAGCCAAGCGCCGGGGAGAAATCCGATCAGATAACCGAAGGTAGGTTCCCTTAAATATCCTAACCCTCCCCCCTGACCGAAGACCTGAAGACCGCTCAACCCTAAAGCCAAATAAGCAATTTGAGATAGAACTGCTGCATTGCGACCTGCCATACAGCCTACAAGCAAAATGGCGCCTACTTGCAGCGTAACCCCCAAAGAATACGTTTCGACCTGACTCCAGGCAGGCGGCCAAGAGAGTTGGGGGAGAGGGATCGCCACCTCAATGAAAGCGCCGCTAATCGTTAACAACAGCCCAATAATCGCCCACAGCAGGCTATCTAGGGGAGAGAGGGCCTGTTCGTCTTTAGCAGGTTGAGTCATGGGGGCATTACGTTCTGGATGAACCGGTGTTAGTCTACCCTGAGTACGATCGCGGGCTATAGCTAGGCCGGAATGGACGACATCTATCGTGCGATCGCCTCAAAAAGCTGGGCAACGCTTCTCGACGGCGAGCGGTTTCGCTTTTGCCCCTAACCTTGAATCATGGCATTTTATCACCGCACAGCGCTTCACGATAGCGATAGAACAATGCTAAACTAAGTGAAGACTCGGACCCATGCGGTAACAACGCCTTAACTTTGTCAGGACCGGAAGGTAGCAGCAATACGGGATGCTTGTAACAGGCGTGGACTCCGGGTCGCCTTATTTGAAGGGTGGCTCGGGCCGAGCGACGGTTTGACCGCTGCACGCTCTCAGAATTAGCGTTCCAAATCCGGCATTTTGTTAAGACTCGTCGAGAAGATTTGAGCGAACCCATGGAAAATCTGACGGATACCCTAAAAAAAGCGTTTTACTTGGGTGTCGGGTTGGCCTCCTATGCTGGCGAACAAGTAGGCGACATCCAAGGGAAAGCTCAGTCCCTTGCAGATGACCTCATTCGTCGAGGCGAAGACACGACAGAAGAAGCGTCTAAATTTTTTAATACATGGGTAGCACCAGCCCAAAGCGATGCCGAGTCTCCGACAGACGCGGACAAACCTCAAAAAATCGAGATTTTATCGATTGAAGACGTAGATTCTGACGGCGATTCCGAGTCCCTTTAGAGCGTGCAGTTTCTTAAATTCTTTGTAACTCGAACTTAACAGCGTCTAGGTGTTGAGCATGCACGACTTTTACAAAGCAATCGATCGGACAGCAGAATGGATAGGCGACCTGATTTATCAAGGTTGCGAAACCTTAGCCAAAGAAATCGAAGCAACTGCGATTGAGGTGGAAGCGACCCTAGATTACTATCTCGAACCGATCTTCGACTGGATCGGCGAAGTAGAAGAGATCGTCGCTGATGGGAGTCGTCCTTTCGTACAGACCGTCACGCCCGTGCTCCAGGATCGCCCCGTTTGCGTCGGTTGTCGCAACTACCACGGCGAAGCCTACGGGGGCAACGTTCTGGTTTGCGCGATACATCCCTACGGTGCTGAAGGAGATAGCTGCCCTGACTGGACCTCGGTTTGGAAGGACGGATCCGATTAGGTTTCTACCCTTCTTCAGGGCGACGAACGCTTTCTACGGCCCTTAAATTCCAGGATTTAGGGCAATCCCGTTAAGTTTTGCTCCCCAGCAATGACCTGTCCGATCGCGTAGGCTTGAATCTCCTGGGACTCAAACCAGCGAATGGTTTGTTCTGCTTGCGATGCGGGCACCAAGACGACAAAGCCAATCCCCATATTAAAGGTGTCAAACATATCGGCAGCTTTGACGCCGCCGACTTCCGCCAGCCAATCAAACACGGGTAACGTCGGCCAAGCGGACGGATCTAAGGCGATCGCCCGATCTGCCTCCAGGCATCGCGGCAAATTTTCTGGCAGACCGCCCCCGGTAATGTGGGCCATCCCGTGAATGTCTAACCCCGACGCCCGCGCGGCCAAAATCGATTTGACGTAGATTCGGGTTGGCGTCAGAAAGACCTCCCCCAGAGATTGACCGCCAAAGATGGCCGGGCGATCGTTCCAGCTAAAACCGCGATCCCCGACAATTTTGCGGACCAAACTATATCCATTACTGTGCGCGCCGCTGCTAGCCAACCCGATGGCTGCATCCCCAATCTGGACTCGAGAGCCGTCCAATAGATTGCGCTGCTCGACAATACCCACGCAAAATCCGGCTAAATCGTATTCCTTGGGCTGGTAAAATCCTGGCATTTCCGCCGTTTCGCCCCCCAAAAGCGCGCAGCCTGCTTGTTCGCACCCGTTAGCAATCCCTTCAATCACTTGAACGAGCTGCTGCGGCTCTAGCTTGCCCGTTGCCACGTAGTCCAGAAAAAACAGCGGTTCTGCCCCACAGGTCAACACGTCGTTCGCGCACATCGCGACCAAGTCAATCCCGACCGTCCGGTGTCGGTCGAGTTCGCGCGCCAATTTAAGTTTCGTTCCCACCCCATCCGTCCCCGACACCAAAATGGGGTCTTCATATCCCTTGGGCAGGCGAAATAAACCGCCAAAGCCGCCGAGCCCCCCTAACACCTCTGGGCGAGCCGTACGCTCCACCATCCCTTTGATTTGACGGACAAAGTCTCTTCCCGCCTCAACGTCTACCCCAGCGTCGCGATAATCCATAAATAATGTGCGGACTAAAATGAGTCAGATTTACACGTTCTATATATAGAAACCAGATTTTAAGTTGCGAGACGATCCTGCTTCAGACGGCCTAGCCCGATTCGCCAGAAAGCATTTATCTGCAGACGGCTTCTACATTCGGCTCTCACTTTACCGTACTGCCAGTCCTTTCATAGCTTAAGTCCGCAAATTTACGGAAAAAACTTTGTGGCGATTACCGTACATTTACGCATTTTTGAACTCACCTACCGATCTCAGTCGCAAAATGACTTGTCAGCCACTCCTTAAAGGCAGAGAAATTGATTTAAAAATACAACAACTTAAAAGAAATCTATAACATGAACTAATGAATGAGCAACTATTAAGAATCATCTCAACATTAGCCACCAACGGGATTTCGTCTCAGTCGACTGACTTTACGCTAAAGGGATCCCAGAGGCAAATCCTTTGGGCGAGTTGGATCCCGTAAGGGAATACCCCGATCCCCACGTTGGGGAAGGCATGATACTGTAAGACAGTTCCGGTAGTAAAGAGTGAATTCGGAACGAGTACGAGTTAAAAAGAGCGCAATTGCGCTCTTGTGGACGCCACGACTCGGTTCTTAAAACTGCCCTTCCCAACGGATCCCTATGAAACAAGTAATCTTAACTGGACTCGCTGCAGCGTTGACCGTAACGGTCGCTGGCGAAATTGCTACTAGCGAGGCAAGCCCAGAACACCCCACAGCTCCCACACCTGTCGATTTAGAACAGACCGCAGGTACAAAAACGGCTCAAGTACAGACTGCTAGCGCAACTAAGGTAGGAGAGCGTCAGTCCGCTTCCGAGCCGTCTGAAGCCGTTGTTGCAAGAGTGATGGTCCACGAGAAGAAGGGACGACAAGCAACAACGGTGTACGTCCGCAATATTCCCGTCGTGACCTTTTTGGGTGCGGAACAAAGTGCAGCAAATCCTCAGGGTGTAAAGGTTGCCACCACCGAACTGGATCCAACCAAGCTTGCGGCGATCGCGAATTCTTCTTCTAAAACGGTAGCTGACCCGATCTGGCGCGCGACGACGATTGCCGGAAAGCTCAATCAAATGGCCCTTTCAGGCATGGATGCCGAGGCAATTAAAGTCGTCTGGAGCGAGAAACGCCAAAGCTATTTGATTCAGGCCAACGGTCGGCATTTGCTTGAAGTTACAGAAGACAATACATTGCTGCCCAATTCCACTAAGGATGCTGGCAAGGATGCGCTTCAGATCGCCAATCGGCTCCGCTTTCAGCTTGGCAATGCAGGACCGCTCAAAACCGTTGAGGGAATGCCCAAGCCCAAGAACGTGCAAACGGTTGCGATGGGTCCTATCCGCTTTCAAATTCAGGGAATGGCCTCTTGGTACGGCCCTGGCTTTGACGGTAACTATACGGCCAATGGAGAAGTTTTCAACCAATACGCGCTCACGGCAGCTCATCGCTATTTGCCTTTTGGCACCCGCGTGCGCGTCACCAATTTAGATAACGGTCGCTCAGTTGTGGTTCGCATTAACGACCGCGGGCCGTTTGTAGGCGATCGCGTTATAGACCTGTCTAGGGGCGCCGCTCAGATTCTAGGGACCGTGAGCAGCGGCGTTTCGTCCGTGCGCATGGATGTTCTGGAATAGCGATCGTCGAGTTGGGTAACGGCAAAGGTGTTGTCAACCAGCCCACCACTGCACCAAGGCAAAGCTGATGAAGGCACTGCCCAAAGGGACCGTGAGGTTATCGACCCCGAACTTAGAAAAGGCTTCTAATCCCGTTGCCAGAATCGCCACCAGCAGCGAAACGAGCCCGATGGGCCAAGAGAGTCCGTAGGTCGAGATCAAAATCGCGCCGCTGACGAGCGTGCTGGCGATCGCCATTGTCGCCGTGCCTTCCCAGCTTTTGGTCATACCCCAAACTTCGTAGCGATGGCTGCCAAACCGCTGCCCGATCAGCGCGGCCAGCCCGTCTCCCCAGGTCATCACCAATACGCCCAAGGCCGCGTGGGACTCAAGCCCTCGCGGCCAAAAATAGGCTATGAGCAAGCCAATGCTAACGGAATAAAAAAACGTTCCCCAACTTTTGCGACCCACACCGCTGACGCTCGCGAGCAGGGGATACCAGTAAGAAATCAGCGTGGCAACCCCTGAAAGAACAGCAGCAGCAACGCCCACCTCTGTTGGAATGCGAAGCCACCAGGCCAACAAAATCACGTTGCCCACCCCAATATGAACGATTTTGCGAGACACCTCCCCACCTAGAGGGCTAAACCGAGCGACCAGCTCTGCTGCAACGAGCACGATACCCAGCCAAAGAGCGACCCCTAGAATTTGATACTCCATTTGATTAGGCTGAGGTTTGAGACGCGTGATGCTCTAACGCAAGCTGCAGAAGTGTGTCTACCAAATCGGCAAAAGCGATGCCAGATGCTGCCCAGAGCTCTGGATACATGCTGGTGGCGGTAAACCCAGGTAGGGTATTGATTTCGTTAAGCAATACTTCTCCCGTCTGCTCCACGTAGAAGAAGTCTACCCGCGATAGCCCCGCGCCATCAATGGCCTGAAAAGCCTGAATTGCCATCTCTTGAATCCGCTGGGCGATTCCCTGCGGCAGCTTAGCTGGAATGACCATTGCGGAACGTCCAGCCGTGTACTTCGTCTCATAGTCGTAAAAATCGCTATCAAAGGTAATTTCGCCAATGACCGAAGCTTTGGGATTGTCGTTTCCTAAAACGGCGCATTCCACCTCGCGAGCCGACGCTACGCCTGCTTCTACAATAATGCGACGGTCGTAGCTGGCGGCATTGTCGAGAGCGACCTCCAGTTCGGCGCGCGATCGCACCTTAGAGATCCCCACAGAGGAACCCAGATTGGCGGGCTTGACGAAGCAAGGGTAGCCCAGCTCTGCTTCAAGGCGATCGCACAGCTTTGTAAAGACGCAGGGGTCGGACCAAATCTGCGAACGCGTGACGGCTGCATAGCGAACTTGGGGCAACCCTGCCGCTGCAAATAGCGTCTTCATCGCAATTTTATCCATCCCAGCCGCAGAAGCCAAAACTCCCGAACCCACGTAGGGCACCTGCATGAGCTGCAACAAACCTTGTACGGTGCCGTCTTCTCCATTGGGACCGTGCAAAATCGGGAGCCAAATCTCCACGTCCGTAACAGCTGCTGGAAATCGCCAGCGATCGACCGATGCATCGACGCTTAAGGGCTGACCGCTACTGAGGACGGTTTGGGCGTCCCGACCCGTCACCCATCCACCATTTTTTTGAATGTAGAACGGAATCACTTCATACTTATCAACGTTCGGCGAAGCTTGTAATGCCCGCGCGATCGCCCCTGCAGAAACCACGGAAACCTCATGCTCTCCAGAACATCCGCCAAACAGTAATCCGACCCTGCGTTTTGTCACAGCCTTCCTCCGGTCACGCTTCCCGATAGACTATCATACCGACATTCCTGGAAGCTGGGTTTGTTGACGATCGCTTTAACACAGTGGTGTCGTTCAAAGCCGTAAACGCTCGGAGAACGTATCTTTACAACAAGCTTGCACGAGCTTAACTTAGTATTTACAATCAGATAAAAGCCAGCGATAAATGATAGAATTGCAAGCAATAAATTTGCAAAAGTTTTGAATTTTGAATATATATAAAGAACTATTTTGTGGGTGGTTAATCCTTGCAGTTGTCGACAAGCAATACTGGACGGTAGAGTGCTGTCGCCCTATGGGAGAGACTTATATAGACGACAAGGATTATTTGAGTCTTGAGGAAGCCGTTGCGGCTTGCAGAGAATACATTCAGAAGAGCGTTGCAATTATTTCAATCGATGAGGCTTTCTCTATCGTTGGAGATACCTAATGGCTGGCTAAGGTTTTAGAGAGAAGCGATGGTTTAAATTGCGCGAGCGAGACGTCAAAATGTCAATGGCCTATCGTTCAGAACCCAGTTGACTGACAAAACTCCTAAAATCCTTATGAATTCGTTGTTAAAGCCAGCGAATAGACATTGCCTGCAGAAATGCTTCGCTGACGCGCCTATAAGAAAAAAGCCTGCCTTTGCAAATTAAGGAATACTAAGAGTATTGATTTACAGTAGTTATAAGACTTTAGATACGTTCCAAAGATATGAGATCCGCTGTATTTTCGTAGAAATACCGTACTAAGGAACAAAAGCTGCCGAAATTCCTGAGATCTTGCGGCTGGGACGAGCTGATTGCAAAGGCGAACCTGGAATCTCTAGATCCTGTACCGTTCTCGAATAGCATGCAATAGCTGTAGAATGACAGGTGTTTGTAACGTTAAAGGTTTTTAAGAGTAGCCTGAATAAATCTAGCGCGATAGGGAAATCCGGCGTGGATGGAAGAGTGGAGGGTAAGTCCTGAGTCAATAGCGCCCAGCGAGGGTCTCGACCCTAAGCTTATGCTGTATCGACGAGCACAAAAAGCTCGATGTCTCTCGCGATCTTTGAAGTTCTTAAGATGAGCGAATACATAGTCCATAAACGTATTAGTGTTAGAAGACCAGTTTGGCTTTCACAGTCTAGTCATGCTGCGAAAGACAGCTTCAAAGAGCGAATTGGCATGCCCTCCTTGCCGAACCAAGCTTACATAGCTCTCGTGCAATTTATCCTTATTGTTGTTGTAATACTTACCTCCTAGGTCAGTTAAGAAACTTTTCAAGAAAATCGTATCCATAATGCTTCACAGTATTTACTTATTGCAGCTAGAGGGAGACTAAATGGCCGATATTGAGGATCGAGATCTCAGTTACGGACATTCAAAAGAGTATTTAGGGTTTTGGTTGCTAAACGCACAGAGCCGTATATGCTACATCAGCTCGGCCATGACAGATATGCTGGGGTACTCTCCTCAAGATCTTTTAGGTAGCTGTTTATCAAAATTAGTCAATCAATCGACCTTTCAGATTTTTCAAACTTATCTTTTAGAAGAATCAAAGCCATTACACAATCGCGAGTGTTTTTTACACCATAAAAATGGATCTAAATTAAAATCAACGCTATCTATTACGCCAATTTTACACGAAGAAAGCTCTCTCAATATTTTCGTTTGTTTGATTGGCGCTCCAAAGCAGAGTTCTTATAAAGATTACGTTTTTCTTAATAAATCGACAGCAGACAATCATTTCGAAGCCGAGCTGGCATGTTCTCCCAATATTCAGGAGGTTCTGGCCAAAAGCGAAAATAAATGGCGATCGCTCATCCAGAATAGCTCGGACATGATCACGCTACTCGCGCAAGATGGCAAAGTTCAATATGAAAGCCCATCCATCAAAAAGATTGTAGGGTTTTCTCCAGAAGAACTCGTGGGTAAAAATATATTCGACTATATTCATCCCCACGACACTCCTAGCGTTATGTCTGCTTTTAGAAGCGTCATTCAAGAGCCAGGTTACTCAACAACGGTTGAGTTTCGTTTTCAGCATAAGAATGGCGATTGGTGTTATTTAGAAGCGACGGGACAGAGCCTCGTGGACGAGCCATCTGTAGCGAGCGTCGTCATAAATTCGCGAGATATTACAGAGCGCCGTCTAGCAGAAGAAAAGCTCCACTATCATGCGATGTACGATTCGCTAACCCACCTCCCAAATCGACATCACTTGCTAAAGAAACTAGGACAAATATTAGATTACGCTCGACAAGATCGCAACTATCGTTTTGCAGTTTTATTTTTAGACGTGGATCGCTTCAAGATCATTAACGATAGCTTGGGACATTCAACCGGCGATCGACTGCTCGTTGCAATGTCGCGTAGATTAGAAACCTGCGTGCGCGATCGAGACATTATCGCGCGGCTGGGCGGCGATGAGTTTATTATCGTCCTTACAGATCTTCAGACAGAAGAGGTTGCAATACAAACTGCCGAACGAGTTGCTAAATCCCTATCTCAGCCGTATCAATTTCACGAAACTGAGATGTATAGCAGTGTCAGCATAGGCATCGTGTTGAGTACGACAAATTATCGGGACTCTGAAGATTTACTACGGAATGCCGACATCGCCTTATACCGAGCTAAAGCAATTGGAAGAGGATGTCATGTCGTGTTCGATACTGCCATGCACGATCGCGTTTTAGATGCCCTCCAATTAGAGAACGATTTACGGCAAGCCATTAAAAACCAAGAGTTTTTCTTGGTTTATCAGCCAATCTTCGAACTAAAAACAAACCGTTTAGAAGGCTTTGAAGCCTTAATTCGATGGAATTGTCCTAAACGGGGCTTAGTGCTGCCCAGTCAATTTATTTTAATCGCTGAAGAAACTGGACTTATTGTTCCTATTGGAGATTGGATTTTAACGGAAGCTTGCAGGCAGCTGCGCCACTGGAAAAAACTAGACCCTTCTTACGGCTCTTTAAAGATAAGCGTCAATTGCTCGGCAAAACAATTTTTCCAACCTGATTTTGTAGAAAAAATTTCGCAATCTCTCTTTAAAAATCAACTAAGTGTTTCAGACTTAAAAATTGAAATTACTGAAAGCGTACTTTTAGAAAATACAGAACAAGTTACTTCTATATTTTCGAGTCTAGAAACCCTCGGCGTTCATTTGTGCATGGATGATTTTGGGACAGGCTATTCATCTTTAAGTTATCTACATCGCTTTCCAATTAAATCTCTAAAGATAGACCGTTCCTTTATCAAGAACATGCTCCTTGGCAAGAAACATTCAGAAATCATTAAAGCAATTTTAACGATGTCTGTAGAGCTAGGTATTGATGTAGTTGCGGAGGGAATTGACACTCAAAATTTATTAACTCACCTTACCTCTCTAAACTGTAAGTACGGACAAGGCTACCAATTGGGCAAGCCAATGCTGCCAGAAGATGCATTTAATTTAATTTGCGATCGCTGCCATCAAGAGCATCCATATTTTGCTACAGGAAGTTAGTCTTCTCAAAAATTTCTACTGTATTAAAATAGAAATAGCAAAAACAGATTGAGATATTTACAGGCTCAAATATGTTCTTACTATTTCTATTTTCATTACATCTCCTAAAAAAACAGGTGATTAGAAGTATTGAGAGTCATGCTTCAAGCGAGCCTGTCAAACCTAAAGCATCCTTAATTTCTGAATGAATCGTAGGCACAATCCATGACAGCATATTGCAGCGAGCTAGGCTCTAGAAATGTTATAAACTCTTCTTGGATGAGCTGAAATTCTTCAGAAGCAAATACCTTACGAATTGCCTCTATATTTTTTGCTTCTACTTGACTAACTCCATGTATTGAAGCGGGCGTACCAGCCAGCTCGTTCTGGGGAATTGGCATCGCCGACGGTCGAAAAGTCCTATATCGCGTAATACCCTCATATTTTTCCCAAAAACTCATGCCATGGGTAGTTGCCCACGTCTGAAACTCAACCAATCGTTCGGCTCGAATTTTGAACCAATACGTCAAAAACACGGAGCTAGACTTCAAATCTTCTTCTGAATTATCTTTTTGCATCCAAAAGCAGGGTTCTTCGGTCGCAAAGTATTGTATTTTTGGCATCGAGAAAATATGCTCTTCTCCCAGATATCCATGAGCCTCGACCGTATAGAGCGGACCGCGCAGTTTGCGAGCTTTAGCAATTAAAAAGACTTGATTTCCGGGACGAAGAAAACCTTTTTGTCCTGAAATGAGTTCTCCGACCTTATAAACCATCGGTGTGAAGTAACCTTCGCGTCGTTCCACGTGCTTGATTGAATAGGAAATTAAAATAGCTCCTACTTGAGCTAGGGTCCGTCCGGCCTCAGCTAGGGGCAAAATTGGAAACCCCGGCATGTGACCCGCACACATTTCTTGAGTGACTGTAAATGGAGCTAAGATCAGGTGCTCTCCAGCAACATTGCAAACCACAGCTTTTGAAATTCTTAAAGCAGGTTCGCGTTCTGGATAAAGATTATAGATCTCTTTTTGATTTAATTTTTCATACACTTTAGAACTAAAATTATGATTCGCTGAGAGTTCTAATTCACCATCCAAGCTTTCCAAGTTTAATCGCTCTCTAATCTTGTCTTGAAAGGTGTCAGATAGGTGTGAAATATGCGTCGGTATTTGAACTCCTAAGAAATTGCTAATCGTTTCTTTTTCAACAAAAATCTTGGTTGCAAGCATAGAGAACCCCGCTTAAGTCTATACGTATAGACTAGCAAAAGTACAGACAAATTAATGCTATCTACTACGCAGATTTTTATTTAAAAAAAAGATAAGATTTAAAGTTTTATCTAAATCAAATTATCTTTAAATATTTTTAAGAACAAATTAAATCTTCGCAGAATTTTAAGGAAAAGCATATGACTAGCAATAAATGACGCCTAAAAAGAAACTCACTATATGGATGGTTTGAATTTGTTACTTTAGATGCTTTCTAGGACGAATTGGAATTATTGGCCTCGTTTCCTTCTACTAGCTTTTGATAGTATGCAAAGTTACCTTTAGAACTCTGGATTTGTCGTTCGAGCGCCCGTAGCTAGCAACAAAATGCTCCGACGCTCCACCTTGATGAAAAGCAAAACTCTGCAACGCTTTGCTTTTTGGCTCTATTCCCGGACTCTCATGCCAATTCCCTAGCATTTGTGGGTTTTGATGCGATTATCCCGCATTTGCTTTCGCTAGGACGGTCGCGAATGCTCCATGCTGGGTCGAAAGCTGGAGGTCCATCCACCGATCTCTTTGCTCGATATTTATCTGGAGACGTGAAAAATCCAGCCGATGCCGCTTAAAATAACTTCAGTTTTGAGCAGGAAAGATTAGAGGTAAGCGTATGGTCAAGCTCAGAGATTTACTGGCGCTTTTGCCCTCAGGATTAGAGGCCGATTCGCAATGGCGATCGTCGGGTCATCCGTCTCTTGACCTAGAGGTGAAGGGGTTATCCACCAATTCTTGGGCCTGCCAGCCGGGGGATTTGTTTGTTGGAATGCCCGGTACTCGCGTCGATGGCGGAAATTTTTGGTCGAATGCTATCGACGCCGGGGCGATCGCAGCCCTCGTCTCGACCCAAGTCGAACGTCCTGCTTCAGGGGAAGCGCTCTTGATTCCCATGACCGACATGAGCGCGGCCTGTGCGGCATTGGCGTCAACCTTTTACGATTCCCCGAGCCGCAAGCTCAGAACCGTGGGCGTGACTGGAACCAACGGCAAAACCACCACCAGCCATCTGATCGAATATCTCTTCAATCAAACCCAACGTCCAGCCGCCCTCTTGGGCACCCTCTACGCCCGCTGGCCGGGGTACGAAAAAACCGCAACCCATACCACCCCTTTTGCCGTGGATCTCCAGCACACGTTAGCCCAGGCTGTGGCAGCGGGCTGTCATTACGGCGTAATGGAAGTGAGTTCCCATGCCTTGAACCAAAAGCGCGTCTTGGGTTGCGAATTCGATGTGGCCATTTTTACCAACCTGACTCAGGATCACTTGGACTACCACAAGGATATGGAGGACTACTTTGCGGCGAAGGCGCTGCTGTTTACGCCCGCCTACCTCAGGGGCAAAGCCGTCATTAACATTGACGACGTCTACGGAGTCAGGCTGGCAGAATCCCTCTCTCCTGAAAACGTGTGGACCTACAGTACTCAATCCGAAACGGCGGATTTATGGACGAGCGATTTGAGCTATGGCTCTTCCGGTGTGGAAGGGCAGCTCTGCACCCCTGCGGGCAGCACCGCATTCCGGTTGCCTCTGGTGGGTCAATTTAACGTGGCTAATTTCTTGGCGGCTGTGGGTGCTGGCTTAGCCCTCGATTTAGAACTTGATACCATCGTGCAGACCCTCTCTGCCTTTTCTGGGGTGCCGGGGCGGATGCAGCAGATTACGGTCAAGCCCGACCAGGATATTAGCGTGGTTGTAGATTACGCCCATACGCCCGATAGCCTGGAGAATTTGCTGAGGGCAGCCCGACCCTTTGCCAAGGGTAAGATTATCTGCGTGTTTGGCTGCGGGGGCGATCGCGACCGCACCAAGCGGCCTCAAATGGGGGCGATCGCTGCCCGCTTATCCGATCGGGCAGTCGTTACCTCCGACAACCCGCGCACGGAAGACCCGCAGCGGATTTTGGCGGACATCCTCGCAGGGATTCCCGCCGAGACGAACCCCATTGTCGAGGCGGATCGACGGGTGGCGATTGGAGAGGCGATCGCCCAATCGCAACCGGGAGATACCGTTTTAATTGCGGGCAAGGGTCACGAAGACTATCAGATTTTAGGCACGGAAAAAGTCCACTTCGACGACCGCGAGGAAGCTGAAGCTGCACTCCGAAAGCGCTACGGACTTTAAATACTCACACACATCCTGGCTGAGTTAAAAATGCCGCAAAAGCAAGAACGCGCGCCTCGGAATAGAACCATTACGCTAAGTGCCAAAGAGCGAGCTGAGTACAAGACCAGGCTTTTGCAGCTCGACCAACCCGTTGAGCTGCAAAATGTTATAGACCGAATCATCCACCAGGATGTATTTCAGATTCTAGATTTTCTACCCAAGCAATCGGTCGATCTACTTTTAATTGACCCACCTTACAATCTAAACAAAACATTTAATTCCAACAGCTTTAAGAAGACTGGCCTGAGTACGTATACGGATTGGCTGAAGATTTGCCTAGATGGGGTAGAACCGATTCTAAAGCCTACGGCTTCAGTCTATATCTGCTCGGATTGGCAATCTTCTCCAGCAGTGTTTGAGGCCATTAAAGATCGCTTTCAGATCCGCAATCGCATTACGTGGGAGCGGGAAAAAGGGCGCGGAGCGAGTCAAAACTGGAAAAATTCGTCAGAAGATATTTGGTTCTGTACGGTTTCTGACCTCTATACGTTTAACGTGGATGCCGTTAAACTCAAACGAAAAGTGCGTGCCCCCTACACCGTAGATGGCATGCCTAAAGACTGGGAGATGACCGAAACGGGTAACTATCGTCTGACTCACCCTTCTAATTTATGGACAGATCTAACGATCCCATTTTGGTCGATGCCAGAGAATACAGACCATCCCACCCAAAAACCAGAAAAGCTTGTGGCGAAGATGATTCTCGCTAGCTCTAATCCTGAGGGTGTTGTGTTTGACCCCTTCCTGGGTTCAGGAACCACTGCTGTGGTTGCTAAGAAATTGGGTCGGCGATATTTTGGCGTGGAACTGGATGAGATGTATGCTTGTTTAGCAGAAAAACGCCTTCAAATCGCTGAAGCTGAACCTTCGATTCAAGGCTATTCTGAGGGCGTATTCTGGGAGAGAAATACGCAAAGCTAGATACCCTAGCAATAAGAAGCTTAATTAGAGCGCAATTTTGAGATACTTCTCGAATAAATTCTTGAATTAACGTCAGAGGTGGACGATAACCCCGAACTATCAGTAAAAAGGCCGATCAGGTAAACATCAGCAACTTTTCCAGACGAGTCAATGCAAGCATAAAAGCCTTGTCGATTCGATACGCTAGGGATTGGTAACCCCGTCGAACAGGCAGTGTTAGGACCAGAGGTATTAATCGAATCGACCAATACATTCGAGTTGTAGCTGCTGGTGTTGTAAGAGCCATCAGGATTGATATCGGGTCCCCAACGAATCAGGTTATTCGGTCCCAACCAAGGAGATTGTGCTGGGGCAACATAATACACAATAGGCTTTGGCAAATTAGGAACCGTCAGAATGAGTACAACTTGGCTCCCAGGTGTTAATGTGGGAAACCCAATAATTCCAGACGTACTCCCGGACGGACTAATGGCACTTGCCGATCTAACTTCATCCGTAATATAGTTCAATGCCCGATTTAGATTTTGTCGCTGAATGGACGATGCATCCGCTGTATTCTTAGAACCTAGAATCGAGATTAAACCATAGCCTGCCACCCCAAGAATCGCCACGGTAGCGATCGCGGTTACCATTAATTCGACTAATGTAAACCCGCTCCAAAAACGAGTTCTGCTCCAATAACAATAGGTTTGTTTCATTGTGCTTTTGTTTCGCAATTGCTAGCCGACACTGAAGCGGGGGGATTGGAGGGGCTATTGTATCTTCCGATTCTGATCATGCCAATCCCTTGGGAAATTGCAAGACATTTCATGGGAATTGAGCTATTGGGCTTATAGATGACAAAAACGTTTACATTCGAGGTCGTTCCTCTAAAGGTAAAAGCAATGGCAGGTGTGGTATTTACAGCATCGGTTGCCATCGCAAACCCGGCACTTTGATTCGAATTCGAACTAAAACCTGTATTATTGAGACTTCTGCTGCCAGTGGGGAGGCAATTGGCATAGCCGGAAGTGGATGCAACGGTAAGCGCACTGGTGTCGATTGTGACGCTACAGAGTTGACTGGTGCGAATGGACTGCTGCTGGACCTCTTGAAGGGCACCTTGAAGTTTAGCTAGGGCGCTATCGAGCTTATATCGGTCGCTCCAAGCTGAGAAGCTAGGCACGGCGATCGCGCCGAAGATCCCTAGAATAACGACCGCGACCATCGCCTCTATGAGGCTGAAGCCCGTTTTTTTACGGACAGCCAAATGCAGCATAGGGAACCACCTTGGTCTGGAGGGATAGAACTTCAGCACCGCCACCGCTGGGCAGCACGGAATAGGTCAATGTCAACGTTTGATACGGAGCAGTATTAACAGGTGTTGCAGTCCGACTCAGGGTGTAGGATGTGCCTGAAATCGTTTTTGAACTTATAAGAACTGGGGCTAAATCTGCTGCAAGCGCCTGGGCCAAACCAGTCGTACTAGAAGTTGCGTTGCAAAATTTGGGGGAGGAAGAAGCTCCGGCGGCCCATACTTGAGCGCCGCTAATTTGGTCTGTGTTTAATGGGGGAGTAAAGGAGAGCGTCGTACCGCTAATACCGGAAATTGTATGAAAAACAGAGTCGTCTCCAATTTTGAGGGTATCACCGGGTGCCATAGAGATGCTGCCAACATTCGTTCGATTAACTGTAACCGAGGTGGCGCCAGCCGCTGCGTCGGCGCTTAAGGCGGCAATTTTAAACTGGGAGGCATTGAACTTAACATTCTCTAGATCTTGCTGTATCCAATCTCTGGAAACACCAGATTGTCGTGCTTTAAGTCTAAACATTCCGGCATAGACCACCATTGCCAAAAGATTACTCACTAACAACGTCATGACAAGGGCTGCAACGATTACCTCTACCAGCGTAAAGCCGCGATCCCAGCCTGCGTCAGATGGAATCGAAACTGCTCTCGGAAAAGCAGTACTTTGAAATGGAAAAGGGGAAGCCATCGTTCTTCTCATACGAGTGAATCTGAGCGTGCAGGCGTTTAGGGTCGCTCGAAAGTGGATTGCTAGAACTGAAAGCACTCCAAAAATCGCCCGATAAATTCTATGGGTTTGTTTGGGTTCCCATATTGGTTTAGTAATGGTGCCATCAAGTTGGGGGATCGATCGCGACACTACCAGGAAGCTGTACTTCTAACTGAGATTGATCGACTGTAGCTTGATTGATATAGGCATTGCCAGATGCGCTCCAGGTGTTTGCCCAAATCGAACCTGTCACGTTCGCACCGCCGCTCATTGTGTTTACCTCGGAGTTTGGACCAAAGATAAAGGCACTCATGTTAGAGCCGCCGCTTAATTGAATTTTTCGAGATCCGTAAACGTAGACCTGAGCATTTTCCGCGCCGCCGCTATTCGTGATGGGCGGAGGATTTGTCGTAGAACCTCCAGACAACGATACATCTCCATTGACGTAGAGCGTCATCTTTGAGCCGGGAGTTACGATAATTCGAGTTCCGCCGCTGGTTGAAAGCGATCCCTGCAGGTACAGTGCAACTTTATCGCCCGTCCCTTTGCCAACGGTAATTTGCGAACTCCCGCTGAGGGCGATCGATTTCCCCCCCGATTCACCGATACTGTAGGTATAGACATTGCTTGCATTGGCTGTATCGCCCGTTTGCGGGAGCGCGAACGTATCCGAACCCGATAAACTGATGGCCGAGATACTATAAACCCCCGATCCGGTGGTCGGCGCATTAAATACCCCCCCTCCTGGGAGGGAAGGAAAAGCTAAGCCGGGGGTCTTAGTATTCGTCCCATTGAGGTATGGCTGTAAGTTAGTTGTGGCACTCCCGTCAAGACTGGAATCTCGAAAATCCGCATTGACGGCAGCTGAGCCGCTTGCTTTTGTCCCCGTTCCACTTTGAACCCACAATCCGGGAAATGACAGCGAAGATGCTACCGCTTTTACATTCATCGTCACCGACAACCTGCTCGTCGCTGTTGCAGCACTGGCTGTTGCCGTATTGCCACTCCCTATTTGCTTGACTCGACCCTCCACAACTAGAGTGCCTGTTCCCAGCAGTCCGGGGGGCGGACTAACTGCAGGAGTAAAGGTATAGTCAATCAACCGATACTGACCCTGAGCTGCATTAGAGCTGTCGATATCTTTCCATTGCTGGGTTGCTGTAGCAGCGATGGTTGCCGGACTGGCGCTGGCGCCGCTGGAAGCCAAGGTTGGCCAAAGACTTGAATTCGTCGCTGTTGCCCAAGTCTGAACGGCTGTATCGGCACAGGTTCCGTTGGTATTCCAACTGTTGCAGGCACTACTCGTTGCGATGGTACGGTTCGCATTAATAAAGCCTTGCACGATGGCAATCCCTGATTCTGCTGTGGCTTGACTTTGGGCCGTGGCATCTTGACTGGAATTCGTGACCCGATCGCCTTGGGATTTAAGCACCATAGTCAAACCGACCAAAAGCATCAGAAACCCGAAAGCCAGGACGACTGGCAGCGCAAATCCCCCTTTATCCGACAGTTTCCAGCAAGCGTGACGACCCATCTTTCTAGATAACTGAAAAAGACAATATTCTTTATTCAATGTTAATTACGGATTGACAAGTCCGGCCTCGGTATCTTTACGCAACTTTATACAAAAGGTCTATTGTTTTGATACTGTTTTACAAAATCTCCAGTCGGCTCGCTTTTTGGTCTAAGCGCGTGGCCTGGGCGATCGCCGTCCGTTCTTTGGCCCGTTGGGCATAGGGCTGAAGCTGCATCAGGTCGAGTCCGGTCAAAATGCTCAGGTTTTCGAGACTGATGCCCCGCAGCAGCATATCGATGCACCAGGTTTGCCGCGCCTGTTCCAATTGAGGCGGCTGTCCCGACGGGGTTACCTGCCCTTGCGTCCAGGTTTGCCACCGCTCTTGAAGTTCGGGCAGTTCTAACGGTTGACCTTCTGCATTCAAAAATAAAGCAGCTTGACCATCTTTACGACTCTTGAGCCACCGGGTGAGGGGATTGGCCGTATAGGACCCGTAGCGTCTCCCCAAAACCCACTGATTCACGGGCACCTGTCGCGCCTCAACGCGCAGCACGTGTTGATGGGCATCGCCGATCGAGTGCGATCGCTCTAATTTCAGCAGCTCTTGAGGCGTTAGCCCTGCCGCAAATAAAACATAGGCCAGGGCAAAATCCTGCACCCCCTTCTTCTTGGCCTGCTGGAGAATCTCATGCACGAGATTTGCAGGCAAATCTGCAACCTCTGGGGCCGAACCGTGACGCTCCGAACGGACCAGCTCCCCAGCAGGCGATACCGCTCCTTGGAGGAAAAGCTGCACGACCGCATCCAGAAAGTCGGCGCGGTCTTGCCAAAGCTCGTGAAATTCGCTCGTCAGCTCGATGACGGCGTAGCCCAGAATCATCCCGTTCAAGAGGCTGGCTAGCTTTTCCGGCGGCAGAGAAGATGCCAGCTGCCCCCGATCCATTGCCGCTGCAAGGTACTGAGCCACGTAGCGATTCGCCGCCGTTAACCCCTGACCTAAAGCACGCCGATTTTCTGCCGGAAACCGATCGGCCTCGCCCACGACCGAACGGACTAGCTCAGGCACCCGTTCCAGCGCTGCCAGACATTCGCTGGTATAAGCTTGCAAAGCTTGCCCGATATTGTCAGTGGGACTTGCGCGATTGAGAAGCGATTCACCTAAATGCCGGAAAGCCGACGATTCCTCAATCACTGCCAGCAGCAGCCCGTGCTTATTCCCAAAATGCCGAAATAGGGTGACTTCATTCACCTCGGCCCGCTCCGCAATGCTGCGCGTAGTCGTATTCCCGACGCCTTGGGCCGTAAATAGCTCTAGAGCAGACTGAATCAGGCGATCGCGGGTTGAAGTCATAGGGCCATCAAAAATTAATTGTAAGTGCCGCTTGCATTTTTAGGCGGGTGTTGCTAGCATGGCAACATGCAAGCGTTACTTGCTTTCTCTACTGTAGCGGTCTAGCCGATAAAAATCGAGGATTGTTCATCTGGCAAGATGTCTCGCTCTGGCGGTTTAAGGTTTAGCCCTTCGCTGCATTGCCTACCGAAAGGATTTTTTATGACTTCAACCCCTATGCCTACTGCCCCCACGGGCGGTCATTCGTCTGCGCTCAATTGGACCAATGTTGGATTTTTTGGCGCGTTTCATGCAATCGCGCTGTTGGTTGCCCCCTGGTTTTTCTCCTGGTCGGCGATCGGAGTGGCGCTGCTGCTGCACTGGCTCTTCGGCGGCATCGGCATCTGCCTGGGCTATCACCGCATGCTCAGTCACCGCAGTTTTCGGGTTCCGCAGTGGTTAGAGTACGTTATTGTCACCCTGGGCGCGCTGGCGATTCAAGGCGGGCCTACCTTTTGGGTGAGCGGTCACCGCCAGCACCACGCCCACACCGAACATCTCGAGAAAGACCCTTACTCCGCGCGGCGCGGCTTCTGGTGGAGCCACATGCATTGGATTCTCAGCCCCCAACCGGAATTCTTCGACGCCAACCGCTACCAAAAATTTGCGCCAGATCTCACGCGCAACGCCTATTACCGCTGGCTGGATCGTAACTTTTTACTCCTGCAAGTTCCCCTCGGTCTCGTGCTCTATGCCTTAGGCGGATGGTCCTTTGTGTTGTACGGCATCTTTGTGCGCTCCATCTTGCTGTGGCATTCGACCTGGTTTGTCAATTCCGCATCCCATCAGTGGGGCTACCGCACCTTCGAGTCTGACGATGGCGCTCAAAATCTCTGGTGGGTCTCGCTCCTGACCTATGGCGAAGGCTGGCACAACAATCACCACGCTTACCCCCACGTCGCCAAGTCGGGCTTCCGTTGGTGGGAGGTGGACGTGACCTGGTGGGCGATCGCCCTGTTGCAGAAGCTCGGCTTAGCCAAAAAAGTCGCGATGTATCCCCCGAATCTACAGCCATAAAGCTGACCGATCGCTAACCAAAAGCCCTGTAGGAAGCAAAAGCAGTTTCTTACAGGGCTTTTTGATGGGACAAACCCAGCAGTTCGAGGACTTCTTCAAGCCCTCGAACTGCTGGGTTTGTTTAGCGGAAATTATCGGGATTGAGGCGAAGCCCCTGCTGGTTTGAGCGCGGCCCTCTCTGAATCCGCACCCCATTGGTCAGCCCGACGCCAGTTCCGCCATCTGCTGTAGAAAGGTAGGGTTTGAGGTTAATATTGCGGTCTGCATCGCTGCCCGACCAAGCCGAGGTGCTGCCCAAAACCGATAAGCCTAGGTTCACTAAATTGTCGGTTAGGTTGACATTTCCGTTTCCTCGGCTGACATAGGTATTGACCCCCTGGGTCATGGTGCCGCCATCGGCAACCGTCAGATTTTGAAATACGGAATTTCGCGTCGTCACGGGATCCTGTCCGGGCGGAACCGTAAATACAATCCGGCAAGAGGGATTGGATTTCGTCGTCGCGCACACGATGTTATAGCCGTTTTCTGTGGAAGTGCTGAGCTCGTTGAGCCCGTCGGGGCGATATTCTTCGAGGCGGCGGCTAATTTCGTTGCAGCGCTTCTCGGCCACCCAGCCGTTGCCTAAGTCTTTGGGGACGGCCCACGGAAACGCTTCGCTAGAACGGTTTTCTGGACTGTACATGACGGTATACTGACCGTTCCAGATCTGGCAAAAGAATCGAGGCGAGGCAGCGCTGGTGGAGTCGGATTTTTTGGCAGTGCCATCGATCGCAGCAGAAGACTTTTGGGTTTCAGGGGCGGTCGCTTCGGCACCTACCTTGGGCAAACTAGAGCTAGAACTGGTTTGCGCTTGGCCGATCCACGCGCTGGAAGAGGCGATCGCCATCATGCCCGCCAGCCCAACAGAACCCAACAATCGGAAATCTGCGTTAACCTTCTGATGGCGCTTCCTACCGTTATCCATGGAACTTATCCCGTTGTATACACTGATGGTTGTAACTTAAGACAACTCATCCCGCAACAAGGTTCCAGGCAGCACCTCGGGCGGTTTAGAACGGCCCTAGGGCGATTGCATGCTTCAATGCCCGACAAATCGCGCTTTTTTGAACTTGACTTCCGCACAGACGAACTTTTTTATGAGAAAACCTGCCCATAAACTCGGAAATCTGTCACAAAACTTTAATATAAGGCAAGGTCTGTCGTATACTACCTTGAGAATAATGGCGACTAAGCAAGGATTGTCGGTTAATGCTAGCTGAAATTCAACCCCGGACGGTTCCGTATGAATTTTTGGGTCCTCCAGGGGCATTTAACCCCACCTTGCTAATGCTATTAGCATCCATTTTTCTGATTGTTGGCTCGACGCTGGGGTATTTTCTAGGCTACCTCCCCCATGGTGTTGTTTTTATTCTTAACGTGTTGGCGCTTCATCTGGCGGGGACTGTCATTCACGATGCGTCCCATAATGTTGCCCATCGCAACCGCATTATGAATGCAGTCATGGGTCATGCCAGCGCTTTAATTTTGGGGTTTGCCTTTCCGGTCTTTACGCGGGTGCACATGCAGCACCATGCCAACGTTAACGATCCTAAAAACGACCCCGATCATTTTGTCTCGACCTGCGGCCCGCTTTGGCTGATCGCACCGCGCTTTTTCTACCACGAGCTGTTTTTCTTCATCCGCAAGCTCTGGCGGAAGTTCGAGCTCTTAGAATGGTTCTTGAGCCGTTTGTTTATGGTGAGCGTGGTCTGGTTTGCCTCTTCCCACGGTCAGTTGGGCTACATCATGAACTATTGGTTTACGCCAGCGCTGGTGGTGGGTCTTGCCCTGGGCTTGTTTTTCGACTATTTGCCGCACCGCGACTTTCAAGAGCGCGATCGCTGGAAAAACGCGCGGGTCTACCCGAGCGCGCTGCTTAATATTTTGATTTTGGGTCAGAACTATCATTTAATTCACCACCTTTGGCCATCGGTGCCCTGGTATAAGGTTCAGCCTGCTTATTATGCCGTCAAGCCTTTACTTGACACGAAGGGTAGCCCCCAAACCCTCGATATTTTCAACCGCAAAAATATTGGCGGCTTTTTGTACGATGCCTTGATTGGGATCCGGTTTCATCGCCACGATCGAGCAGTATCAGACGGGACTGACAACGTGCTGCTGTTAGAAGAAAAGCATCAGTTGGCAGAACTCTTGCGGGAGCAAACGGCTGAAGCGCGCGAGTCCGCCAGCTTGCAGACAACCGATCGCGCGGCCTAAGCTGGCTGCGTTTCAACGCACCTGAACGATCGATCTCGACGAATCTACTGAAGAAGGGCGTTCATAAGTCTCATCTGCTCTTTAGAATAGAGATGTTGAGATTTATTGAGATGGACTGTCTATGGCTCCTGCCGTCCTCGTCGAGCAGCTCCAGAAACGCTATGGAAGCGCTGAAGCGGTCAAGAATGTCTCTTTTCAGGTAGAGCCTGGAGAAATTTTCGGTTTGCTGGGGCCTAATGGCGCGGGCAAGACGACGACGTTGCGCTGCATCTGCACTCTCACTGCACCCGATGCAGGCCGCGTTGAGGTATCTGGGATTTCCGCGCTCGAACAACCGAAGATGGCGCGGCAGCTTTTGGGCTACATCGCCCAAGAGGTCGCCCTAGACAAGGTGCTGACGGGTCGCGAACTGCTTCAGCTTCAGGCAGCGCTCTATCATTTGCCGAAGGCGGCGATCGCCCCCAGGATCGAGTCCATTACGGAGCGGCTGGGCCTCACGCCCTGGGCCGACCAAAAAACGGGCACTTATTCCGGCGGACTTAAAAAACGGCTCGATCTGGCGGCAGGGTTGCTCCACGAACCTGCGGTCTTGGTCTTGGACGAACCAACGGTGGGTCTCGATATCGAGAGCCGTCGCGTGATTTGGGATTTTTTGCGCCAGCTCCGCGATCGCGGGACGACGGTACTGCTCACCAGCCACTACCTTGAAGAAATCGATGCCCTAGCCGACCGGGTGGCGATTATCGACCGGGGGCAGGTGATTGCCGAGGGGACGCCTTCGGCGTTGAAGGATCGGGTGGGGGGCGATCGCATTACCTTAAAAATTCGCGAGTTCACCTCTCTGGAGGAGGCGGAGCAAGCCAAAAGCTTGGCTGCTGCTCTGCCTTTTGTTCAGGATGTCATTATTAATAACGCGCAAGGCAATTCTCTGAATTTGGTGGTCGCCTCCCAAAGCGATGCGATCTCGGCATTACAGCAGGCGTTAAAAGCGGCAAATCTGCCCATTTTTGGGATCGCTCAAGCGCGGCCCAGCCTAGATGACGTGTATCTTTCTGCGACGGGTCAGACGCTTTTAGATGCAGAAATGGCAGCAGCCAGCCAGCGAGACCCCAAAGTAGAGCGCAAACAAAGCATGCGCTAGAGTCGCACCCTTCTTTTTTCTCTTGATTTTTCCTCTTGCAGGATTTCAGAACAGCGTTGGACTTAAAGCAATGACTAGTACCTCTGTTAAACCTCAATCCAGCCCTCAGTCTTTAGCTGACAAAGCGTCAGCTCAGCTCAATGCCAAGCCGCCAAGCTTGTTCTCCCCCGAATTCGTGCAGGAAACGCTGGCATTGTCGCGACGGTTGTTCATTCAACTCCAGCGTCGGCCTTCTACCCTGATTGCGGGCATCGTACAGCCTCTCATGTGGTTATTGCTGTTTGGGGCGTTGTTTAAGAACGTTCCCCAGGGCATGTTTGGCGTCAGCCAAAGCTACGGTCAGTTTCTGAGCGCTGGAGTGATCGTTTTTACAGCCTTTAGCGGTGCGCTCAATGCGGGCTTACCCGTCATGTTCGACCGCGAGTTCGGTTTTTTGAATCGTCTGTTGGTTGCGCCTTTGGCTTCGCGATTTTCGATCGTGCTGGCTTCGGCTATTTTTATCACTACCCTGAGTCTGATTCAGACAGCTGCCATTATGGGACTCAGCTACGCGCTGGGCGCGGGGCTCCCCAATGTTTTGGGGCTGGGGATCGTGGTGCTCATCGTCCTGCTGCTGGTATTGGGAGTGACGGCGTTGAGTCTAGGGCTGACGTTCGCTTTGCCAGGACACATCGAACTGATTGCTGTCATTTTTGTTACCAACTTACCGCTGCTGTTTGCCAGCACTGCCCTCGTGCCACTGGCTTTTATGCCCACGTGGCTTCAGATTGTGGCCAGTCTCAATCCGCTGAGCTTTGCGATCGAACCGATTCGCTACATTTACCTGCATAGCGATTGGACGTTCTCTAGCATTGTGATGCAGGCACCCTGGGGCAACCTATCCCTGGGGATGACGCTGTTATTGTTGGCGGGGTTTGATGCGATCGCCCTTGTCAGCATCCAGCGCCTACTTCAGCGCAAGCTTGCTTAGCGATCGAGTCAAACTTCATTCACAACTGGTTTAAGGCTTTTGCGCCTATGCCTCCAAACTACTGGCTACAATTTGTCGAAGTTCATCACTTGATAGGTAAGTCTGTTTGCTTGGATGAAGACACAGATTTATCTACGCTAGGTGCGGACATGCAATTTCTTACTGTAGAACAATCAATTGATGAACTGACAAATTTCTGGCCAGGCATCGGCGTTGCAAAAGACGGATACATACCTATCGCTTGGTGCTCAACTGGCAGCGGCGACTACTACTACATCAATATCAATGACGGGCCAAACGGGCCTCTCTACCGTGTGTTGCACGATAGCGTTGGACCCGAAGGATACAATGCCATGGATGCTGTGGCAAAAGTTCTCGACCACTATGAAGATCTACTTCCCTCTGTCGAACCCTAACTTTTCCATCAAGACGGATGTCCTCCAATGCTGCACACCTGCGCTCGCTGCTGACAGACCGAATACTTTTCACAAACTACAGCAACAACCAAGAGAACAAATCCCTTACCGTTAGATTTAACCCTTTGGCAAACGAAGGGACCGGGATCAGTTCATCTGGCTCATCAAACACTTCAACCTCTTGCTTGGGACGGTAAACAAAGATTGTCTTTTCGCTGGGATCGATTAACCACCCAAGTTGAGCGCCATGTTTCAGGTAATGCAGAATGTTTTTGGTGACTTTTGTATGATTCTGATCGGGAGATAAAATTTCAATCGTCCAATCTGGCACGAGGAGAAAGGCATTGGCGATTTCTCCCGTTTCATCCCGTGGGATTCGATTCCAAACAAAGACTGCGATGTCAGGTACGATTGAGCGGCCCCCAAATGTACACCGCAATTCTGGAAAGGCACAAGCGATTTTTTGAGGCTTGACTACTCCATTAATAGCGGGGACAAATTCTCCTTGAATCCGGCTATGTTTCCCTTGCGGCATGGGTTTCTGAATAATTTGACCATCAATATACTCGCTGGCAGGTTTGGTTTCTGGTTGTTTCAGAAACTCCTCTAAAGTCAGTATTGCGGATGGTGTTTGTACCATTTCAGGGCTATCTCCAGTTTTGCTGGGTCAAGTTCTTTCTTCTATTTTACAGACGTACCGGATCTATTAAGACTAACATTCCATGCCGGAAGAATTTCCTTAACGTTCGCGCTCACCGGACGCAGAAGACCTTTGCTACTAACCGACCATATTGAAACGTCTCGGTGCAGCGCGATTGTTCTACTGCTGCTGCACACTATCACTCCTAACTTCACCATCCGGCATTGTTGTATTAGATAAAATAGACCCTTTCATATAGATACCTGACTCGCCAATTGTCGCCCCTGTAAAATCAACACCAGTCAGGTTAGAACTAACAAAACTCGCACTGACGATATAAGCCCCAACGAGCCTAGCATTAGTCAAATCAGCATCAACAAAATCTGCATGCCCTAAACTTGCTCCACTTAAATCAGCATCTTGAAGCGTAGCAGAATGAAAGCTCGACAGCCCAAAATGAGCATTTTGCAGATTGGCTCGACTCAGATTGATGTTGTCTAAACACATCTCAGCAAGCACGGAATTGCTTAAATCGATATCACTCAGATTCGCTCTAGCTAGCTCATCAGAACCATCAATTTCCAATCCAGAAAAATTTCTCTCTCCACTTGCGTAGCGTCTTAGTAATTCATCAGCCTCAATGCTTGACACTCAATCAACCTCTCTTTCTACTCAAACTACGGCACTTAAGCTGATTCAATTAAACCTAAAGTTGATCGTATTCGTGACATCTGAAAAATCGCTTATTCGCTAATCGCTAAGATGAAGCAGTAGAACTATCTATTCAAACGCGTACAGCGGTCTAACACGTGTAGAAGACATATTATCCTAATATTCCGATCTAACTCCAAAACTCAGGATTTATGCAGCTTTTGCAATCCAACTTCACGTCCAACGGAGTTAGATTGCACTTTTATCAATAAACCATCACTTCACCGAATTAAAATTCCACAAAACTTGGAATTCCTAAAACACAGCGGTCTAATGCTCCTCCACAGCGTATTATCCTGCATTCTGCATATCTCCAGCCCCTCCCATCCTTCAATCCAAAGTTCGGGTACTCAAACGCTTAAATCGAGGTTGTCAAGTCATTCGTCTTAGGCATGTATTGCCGAAAATACATGGCGGAAAAATTTTCCTAACTGCTGCAAAATCGTAGGGGAATGCTCCTTAATATCGAAGAGTGGCTCTGGAGGAGAAGGGATTTTTGCCATGAGCGTGTGAAATTCATCGAGTAGATCGTGCTCGATGTCAGATACTTTGTCATCGGAAATCAAAAGATTTCCAATCGCCGCCAACAATTTCAGCCGCTCTGAGTCAGGGCTATCTTTGAGGTAGTCTACCAACCAACCTTCCGTTTGACCGAGCGACACGGGATGACTCAGTAAAGCCTGCAATTCTGGATCGTGCGCTTGATGATACCGCGCCAGCACCTTATTGAGATAAGTAACCTCCGCCGGGACGAGGTGCCGATCCACCCAAGCCGAACCGATTAAGATTTTGAGCATCAGGTGTTGATGATGCGCGGAATCCGTAACAGTCTGCATCTTAATGGGCCTCTCAATCTCTCTCTTCCATCATGCCTTGCCTTGAAGCTTCCATCCAATCACAACCTGTTTTTTTGCACCCACAGCGCGATGCCCTCCGCTAAAGTTTTAGCTAACTGCTGCTGAGCATCGGGATCGGTAATCCACTCAAATTCGTTGGGGTTAATCATAAATCCGAGTTCGAGGAGGATGGACGGGGCGATCGCCGGACGGGTCAGGGCCAAGTTATTCCAGTACACGCCATAGGACGGTCGCCCCATCTTTTGCACCAAATGGTCGTGCAGAAACACAGCTAATCCTTGAGCTTGAGGGTGATACCAAAACGTGCTGACACCCTTCGTATTCCAAGCATCGCCCCCATCGGGGAGGGCATTGTAGTGCAGGCTGATGGCTAAAGTCGGGACAACCTGCTCGATTTTTTTAACGCGATCGTTGGGATACAGATCCTCATCCCCTTCGCGCGTCGCAACCACCTTAGCTCCCTGACGTTCCAAAGCGCGACGCAGCAGATTGCTGACGACAAGAACCGCATCCTTTTCGGGGTAGCCCGTCGGCCCAACCGAGCCTTTATCATTGGCGCTGCCGTGGCCGGGATCCAGCAAAATGGTCGTGCCCGCTAACGGGGCAGCGGTCGAAGCGAATGGGGGCGGATGCCGGAGGGATAACACCAAGCTCGTCCCCTCATAACGCAGCTGATAGCCCCATTGCTGCTGGTTTTTAAGGTGAAGTTGATACTGGACCTGCCCCGGCGTGACTTGTTGCCAGTCTAACCGCGACAATACGGGGCCGGGGGTTTGCGCGATGGTATCGGTTTGCGCGGTGGTGTTGTAGAGGGTCAAGGTGAAGGTTCCATCGGCCTGCTTGACCGCAACGGGGACGGGAACCTGAAGCGGAAAAATAACGTTGGTGCGATCGGCTTGCGTTTGGACGCGCACGCTGCGGACGATCGAGCGCGGCAACGCACCATTTACGATGGGGCGGGTTTCGCTCTGCTTAATCCAGCCGCCGTAGTCGAGGCGCAACCATTCCCCTTCCCTTCCCGTGACCAAGGCTTGCGTGCCTTTCGGTAGCGGCGTGAGGCGCGAGTAGTCGGTGCTGGGTCCGGTACGGGCCGTTCCTGGGTCGCCAGTCACTTCTGTTACGGGGAGGATTTGGGGTGGCAAGATTGCGATCTTGCCAATGCCGCGTCGAACGATCGCCGTTTTGCCGCGCCGCAGTTCAAAAAGGGGGGTACCCAATTCTCCAGAACCTGACAGTACGGTACAGCCTTGATAGAGTTCAGCCCGAGCGGCTGTCCCTTGCAGCATTGGACTAGGAGAATTTTCTGCGGTCAATACAGCTGAGTTGGGTGGAAGGGTGACGGCCCTCGGCTGCGGGTACAGCGCGACCGCTTGGCGGCCCAGGCGGACCGTCACTTGGGCCTTAGCAGGGGCGATCGCCCCAAAGCAAATCGGCTCGCCGGGCTGTCGGGCGATATCTACCGCAGGCGTCAGCGATCCCTCGGCAAAGGCGAATCCTTTGGGTGCTGGGGGCGCGACCGAAAGCCGCTTCACGACCAGCGTGAGGGTTTGTTCCTGGGCTTTGACGGTGATTGTATTGCTGCCCACCTGAAGCGAAATGCTGGGGGAGAAATGACCGGAGGGGCTGCGATCGCGAACGATCTGCCCGTTGACCGTCACAACTGCATTAGCCGGTGCCGTCCCGATCAAAAAAATTCGAGCTGAAGTTGTTTCGAGATCGGTCGGCGGATAAACGACCTTGAGTGCTGACTGGGCAAAAGCAGGCTGGGTCAGCATTGCCGCCCCTAACACCGTCACTATCCAAGATTTCATAGATTAAGGAAGCCGTACTAGAGTTAGACTCTACCATGGCAGTAGAGCGCGATCGGACATCAATCATCGGGCAGCAAAATACAGGGCGATCGATTGTGGCGCTAAGGTGCCAATGTTCCCTTGCGCCAACGCGTTTTCTCGTACCAAGCCGCAACTTCCGGCATCCAGAGCTGGAATTTTTCAAACATCAGTTCTGTCATGACGCGGGTTTCGGGCTGTACGTCAAACTTGCCCCGAATATCCAACAAATGCATGATGGCACGGGCATTCCCCGACATCACCCAGTGCTGCCGCACGTCAAAGGGAATTAAGCCCCGCGCGTGTTCTTCTGCTAACCCTTGCTCGATGCGCTCCGCGTAGCGCTTGCACCCCTGAAGACACCACTCCAGGTCTTCCTGACGCTGCTCGGCGGTGTATTCGTACTTCTTCCCCTGGCGATCGCTGTAACTCCCCACGGGACGCAAATAGAAGACATCTTCAAGGTCTTCTTTGCCTTCCACTACAGCCAAAATTCTCATGCCTGTATACCGTCCACTCTGTACATCGAAGGACACGTTCCGATGCGTGCGCACCTGCTGCATCACGCTATGAGGGAAGTAGCCAAAGTTCAGTACGAGTTGGGGATGCTCAAACGGACCATAGTGGCCGCGATTGCCTTGGAGCAAATATTTGACGATCAGTTCGCCAGCTTTCACCTCATCTGGGATCCGATCCATCTCGTCGTAGATAAACCCTTCTGCGTAATCTTGATGCATCCCCGCATAGATAATGCGCTGCGGGTTGGGGGTTTGCGAAATCACTTCGACCTTAAAGCGAGGATCCATAGAAAAATAGCGAACTAGGTTGATCTGACGGGCCGCGCGGGCGGAAATTTGCGTTCCATTTTGTCAGAATACAGCACTTTGTGGAAAGCATCTCCCAGGCATCTTACCCCCCTCTATAGAACTGGAAGTTCCACAGGCTTAGGCTTGACCTTCAGCACGATCAGGGTCATATCGTCATTCTGAACGCCTTGGCGTCCGATAAAGGACTGCACTTGGGCAAAGAGGTAATCTAAGATATCCTGCGGGTGCTGGCAGCGGTGACAGGCATCGTAGAAGGCCTTCTCTAAGTTTTCTTCCTCAAAGCGATCGCCGTTGGGATTGGCTGCATCGGTGAATCCATCGGTGTAGTAGATGATGGTGTCGCCCGCATAAAGCTGCACTTGGCTTTCGCAGAATTCGGTATTGATATCCAGGCCGATCAGCATGCCATCCGTGTCGAGGCGCTCGATCCGGTCGGAGTGCGATCGCCACAACAACGGCGGGTGATGGGCTGCGTTGCTGTAAACCAGGGTTTGAGTTTTCGGATCGTACTCCGAGTAAAACAGCGTCACAAACCGATTGGAGGTTTCGAGATCGCCGTACATGACCGAGTTGAGATCCTGTAAAATCCGGGCGGGGGAGTGGCGGTTTAAGATATCCGTGCGCAGCATACCGCGCGTCATGGTCATGATCAGCCCCGCCGGAACGCCCTTTCCCATCACATCCCCAATGACCAAACTCCAACAGTCAGCGTTCGTATTCTGGTAAGGCTGATGGGTGGGATGGGTAAAGGAGACGGGAATGAAGTCGTAGTAGTCGCCCCCCACCTGACTGGCCGTTTTACAAAGTGCCGCCAGTTCTACGCCATCGATGTCCGGGCATTTACTGGGCAACAGCCGCGCTTGAATTTCAGCGCCAATCTCCAACTCCCGCGTGAGGCGCTCTTGCTTGCGCACCTGGGCATTTAGATCGTCGTTCTCAATGGCTACGGCAGTTTGGTCGGCGACGAGCTGCGCTAACTTTTGACGGGTTTCAGTCCATTCGTAGTCTGCACTGCTGCTAAATAGATACAATCGCCCGCGCTCTTGTAATTCTACATGTCGCACCAGAACCGCAGTACTAAACCATCGGTACTCGTCCCCCAACAGACGCTTCAACTGATGCTCCAGCAATGCCGAATACTTCGTGGAGGAGACCGCACTGCCGTTGAGAACCTGGACGGCGGACTCTAGGGCGTAGCGAATTTTTCGAGACTGATTGCTCTCTTGGAAAAAGAGCTGATCGACCGATGCTTGACCGTTGGGTCGAAACAGCACCAAAGCCGCCGCATCCGCATCGGTCACGCGACTCACGATCAGCGGGATGAGCGCGAGAAATTGATTGAGATTATTGAAGCTGCGTAATGAAAAGCTCAGGGAACTGAGCAAATCTTGAACTTTGCGCTGCTCTCGCTGGAGCCGCGCCACCAGCTTTTTCAAGGACGACACCGACGCGCCTGAAGACATTCCCTGGAGCGTTTGCTCGAGAGATTCAGGGGGTTGACTGGGAGTAGGAACCGCAGTCATAAAGGGTGGGTGCGCACCTTCCATTCAAAAACCAAGACCGGGCCAGATTAAGCATCAGCGTTCTGAACAGATAGCTTAACACCCTTATTCCGAAAAAGGTGCAGTGCAATTTAACTTATTGGGATTTGAGGACAAAAGATCTGTTCGTGACGAACAAAAAGCGAAGCGACCCGTGCGCGATTAGCTGCTCAGTAAGGCTTCGACAAATTCGTAGCTAGAGAATGGCCGTAGGTCTTTGATGCCTTCACCGGCACCGATAAATCGAATGGGCAGGCCCAACTGCTGTACGACGGCGAGGGCAACGCCACCTTTGGCGGTGCCGTCAAGCTTGGTCAGAACCACGCCCGAAAGCTGTGCTGCTTCTGCAAAAATCTGTGCCTGCCGCAGTCCATTCTGACCTAGGGTTGCGTCCAGCACCAGTAAGGACTCCACTCTGGAGTGGGGCGCTTTTTTGTCGATAATCTGACGCACTTTCCGCAGCTCGTCCATGAGATTCTTTTTGTTTTGGAGGCGGCCTGCGGTATCGACCAGCAATAACTCGGTCTGTCGAGACTGGGCTGCGGCGATCGCGTCAAAAACAACTGCTGCCGGATCGGTATTCTGTCCGGGGTTTGCAATGACCTCGACATTGCTGCGCTTGGCCCACACCTTGACCTGTTCCACAGCGGCAGCGCGGAAGGTATCGGCAGCGGCCACCAAGCAATTAAAGCCAGATTCAGTGGCGACGTGGGCAATTTTGCCGATCGTGGTGGTTTTACCCGCGCCATTGACGCCCGTCATGAGCCAGATATTGAGCGTGTTTTTTTCTGGCGCAAATACGGGACTGTACTTAGATTTCAGCGGCGCATCCAGAATATCTCGCAAAATGGTTTTGAGATAGGCAAAGGCGGCTTCCGGGGGCAGGGTTTCCTCGCGCATTTTAGCCTGAAGCGCTTTTACGATCGCATCGGTGGCTTCAACGCCGACATCCGCCAGCAGCAGCAGCGACTCGATTTCCATCACCGCGTCTTGGTCGAGCGGCCCTTGACCGACAATGGCTTTAATTTGATTGACAAAGCCGCGACGGGTTTTGCCCAATCCCTGACGGAGCTTTTGCAGCCACGAAATTTCTTCAACAGAGATGTCTTCGGGTTTGCGCCCTTGGGCGGCCAATACTTCCGCAGACCACAGGAAGCCATCGTCAAAGGCGATCGCTGCGCGCCCAGAGTCCGCCGTTTCTTCCGTCTCAACACCTGGCTCAGCAGGGGATGGGGGCGCAATTGGGGCTGTGGGGATAGGGGGCGCGGAATGCTGAGCGGATACGGCCACCTCTTCGATGGCGGTTGCTTTGAGGCGTTCTAGGCGAGCTTGACGCTCTGCGTTGGCTGCGGCCCATACGGGTACGGATGGAGCTGGAACGGGGACTCGAACCTCCTGCGCCGAGGCGTCCGCAGGTTCTTCGCTGATGTCGGTCGCGACGGATTCGGGGGCCGATGCTGGGATTGGAGCTGCCTCGACTGCCTCTGTAGGTTCTGTAGAGGTTTGCTGTCGCTGCTGAATATTTTGGTACGCGGCCTTTGCCCAAGCTAGATAGTCTTCTTGGACGGCTTCGGGTTCGGGGGCGGGTTCTCGATCTGTAGCGGTTGTCTCAGAATCTGATGCGCTGGCGGGCGCTGTATCTTCCAGGGTCGATTCTGATGCGTCTTCTGGCTGATTGAACTGTCGGCGAAACCAATTGAAGGCCATTGCACTGTCCTGAAGCGGCGATCGATCGAATTGAACTTTAATTATATAGAAACCTTACGGGCAGAACGCAATGGCTGTGTTTAACGATCGAGTTCCCAACGCAACCGTTCCCGCTCCCGTTAAGCGCGCGCATCTAAAAACCTTCTGCTCCGATGATTGACGTCTGCATCAATCTGGCATGGATGCCCTGCAAAAACACAATTGCAAATGTCAGTCGATGGATGGGTGGAATGCGATCGCCGCAACTTTGGCGATACAAATGGCGATCGCCGATGCTAGGGGCAAAGCTCTAGAAGTTATTTCATCCGCGATCCTTAAAGGGGCTTGCACGCGGTAAAGTACGTGCTCAAGTAATGCGCCTCGCAGGCAATGTCGGTAAATCCAGCAGACTCAAGCCGCTGGGTGAGATCGTCATGGATGTAGTCTTTGTAATACGGCTCGTGGAAAGTGGATGAAAACCCTTCCATCATGGGCGAGAGTTCCTTAGAGTCGTGCAATTGGATCGAGTCGCAGATGACCAGCATACCGCCGGGCTGAAGCACTCGATAGCACTCGTCGATGACATTCTGGCGGGCCGTCCCCGGCAATTCGTGGAACAAAAACACGCTCGCGACCGCATCAAAATAGCTATCTTGGTAAGGCAGCGCCTCCGCATTGGCTTGAAGCAACTGCGGCAGTTCTCCTGGGTTCTGAGACAGCAATCGATTGGCTTTACGAAGGTAAGCAGGCGATAAATCCACGCCGTAGAGCGAGACCTTAGGGAATGCAGCCCTCAATTGGCGCAGGGTGCGGCCCGTTCCGCAAGCAACATCTAAAATTTTTGGCGAGTTTCCCCTTTCATTTCGGGCAAAAAACCGCTTGAGAAGAGGCAAGATCCGCCGCCGCATCGGATCGGCCATACCGCCGAACAACAGCTCGACTTGAAGGTCGTAAAGCTTTGCAGAAGTATCGCTGAGATAGCCGTCGGTTTGGTAGTGAAAATTTTGAAGGTAATACTTTGGGTATCCGCTGGTATCGATCTCCGCAGAAAAATCCTGATAGCGCTTACTTTGAGCGCGTTGCCACAGCAGGGGCAAATCCAGCCAGACTGCCGGATAATAGCGCGCGACCTCGTCCCAAGGCGTATCGAACAGCAAATCGATGGGATAGAACCCAGCTTGGGCGTCGTTCCAGTCCTGTTCTAAAAGAGCTTCGTAGCGCATTTTTAGGTATGCCAACACCTTTTCGTCGATAACCGGACGCGCCTGCCCTTCCGCGACTGAATTGGCCGGAAACAGCGTTTTGCCGACTTGAGTCGATGCGTTTTTGTGGGCCAAGCCAAAGATATTTTTGCTCCACTGGAGCGCCTGATAGGCAGTTTTTAATGGATTGAAGTTTGCGATCGCGTTAAAGTCAAAAGCGGTTTGCATGGTCGTATTGATAATAAGAAACGTTTCAATACATTACATTTCTTATCATAACAACGATTTTCCAAGCCCGATGCCGCTTTGCCGTCTCTTTTGCCGCCTCTAAAGATAGATTTTTTACGCAAACGGTCCCGTTTCACCTCAGTCCGTTTCGATGTTGATGAGGCCACCTCGGTTGGTCCGGGGTGGATCGCCCACGAGGGGAGCGACGGGCGCGCTAGAAGGGGTTCTTAAGGGCTGAACTGCAAAGTCATCGTCCAGATCTAGGGGGGCAGGCGCGGGTGGGGGGGCGCTGTCTGAGAAAAAATTAGGGTGTGAAGGCGTAATCGGACCGCCCAAGCCAGAGGATGTTTTGTCTATTCCTTTTGCTTGTCCTTGCTTTGGGACCAGAGGAACGGGAAGGCTAGTTTGAGCGGGAGTGCTGGGCATGAAGCCAAACAGCAGGGTTAATAACCCAATGCCAGAAGATGCAGAATGACGTAGGTTCACGATCTTTTCCTCAATAAATGAGTTGTAGATGGTCGCTATTTTCTAGTATTCCCCACAACCTGACAGCGGACGCTACCGCTTCCATCATTATCTCCCGATCGCTCCAACATCCAGTCAACTAGACGACAATTCGATCGCTCGTTCTGTCTGTAACTAGGCAACGCCTGAAATCTAGCTGCGCAAACTCGCTCGAAATTTTTCTTCCAGCGCATCCCGTACCTTTTGATGGATCGGATTGACTTCTTCATCGGTGAGGGTACGGTCGTCAGCGCGGTAGATAAGCCGAAATGCCAAGCTCCGCTGACCTTCCGGGACGCGATCGCCCCGATATTCGTCGAACAGCTCGATGGAGGATAGCAAGCTACCGTTTGCGCTAGAGGCTGCTTTGCGCATCGTCCGCTCGATCTCGGAAACCGAGAACTCCGTCGATATAAAAAAGGCCAGATCTCGATCCGAGGCGGGGAACATGGAGTAGGGATTGAACGCAGAGGAAATCCGCTGCTGCCGTTCGATTCCCTCCAATAAGACCCCCAAATCCAACTCGAACAGGTAGACGTCTTCCGGTAGCTCCCGCTCCTGTCGCAGTTGGGGATGGAGCTGCCCGAAACGCCCCAAGCGCTCGCCCTCGATCCACAGCGAAGCCGTGCGACCGGGATGCAGTCGAGCCTCTTGGCGATCGGGCTGGTACTCGACGTTCAATCCAAGCCTGTCGAAGGTGCGCTCTAGAACGCCTTTGGCTTCAAACCATGATAGCGAAGTATCCGTTTTAGCCTTCTGAAGCCATTTGCCTTGAAACGGCTTGCCGCTAATAACCCCGCCAAGCGCGTGAGCTTCAGCCAGTCCATCTTCTTCTTTCCAGAAAATGCGGCCAATTTCGAATCCATTGAGGGGACCGTTGCCCTGTTCTAGGTTGTATTGGAACGCCGTCAGCAATCCGCTCAACAGTTCGGTTCGCAATGCTGAAAACTCCGCCAGCAAGGGATTGACCACCTTAATCTGCGTTGCCGAACCCGCCTCGCTGGGTTTTGTCCAAGTGTAGTGCATCAGTTCCGTGAGGCCGCTGGCCCGAAAAACTTCCCGCACGCGGCGCAGCAAAATATCGTCGATGGCAAGATATCCTGGCTCGGTCTTGGCAGGCAAGGTTTCGCAGAACTTATCGTAGCCGTGCAATCGCGCAATTTCTTCGATCAGGTCGATTTCGCGCTCGATGTCGCGATGGCGGTGGGGTGGCACTTCAACCAACCACACGTTTTCTCGTGCTGCGGGCTTCAGGCTAAAGCTGAGGGATTCTAATAGCGCTGTCACCTGGGCAGCAGTTAACTCGTCCAGCGTTTCATCCACGCCGTTGCCTTCCAAAGGTCCCAAAATCTGGTTCACCCGTGCCAGCCGCAGCTCGATGGTGCGTTGGGAGGGCGATCGCAAGTCGGCCTTTTGCTGCGCCACCAGCCGCGCCCCGGCCAAGTCTTGGAGGAGCGCGAGGGCGTGGTTGCAGGCAATATCGAGCTGGGCTTCATTGACGCCGCGCTCGTACCGCGTCGAGGCTTCGGTGCGCAGCCCCCCTTGGGCGCGGGCGGAGCGACGCACGGCCACGGGGCTAAACAGCGCTGCCTCTAGCACGATCGCCGTGGTGGTTTCGCGAACTTCGGTGTCTTGTCCGCCCATGACACCCGCTAGGGCGACAGGTCGATCGTTGGCCGCAATGAGCAAGCTTTGGGTTGTCAGCGATCGCTCTTGTCCGTCCAAGGTCGTCAGGGTTTCGTCTGCCTGGGCAAACCGTACCCCTAGATTGAGGGATTTACCGTCCCCCGTCAAGGCGGCGAGCGCGTCGGCATCGAAGGCATGGAGGGGTTGGCCCCACTCCAACAAGATGTAGTTGGTGATGTCCACCACGTTATTAATGGGCCGAATTCCAGCGGCTTCCAGGCAACGCTGGAGCCAAGCGGGCGAAGGGGCGATCGCGATCCCCTCCAAGCGCGTTGCAATGTAGGCGGTGCAGGCTTGCGGTTCGGCAATGGCCACGTTCAAGACCGTCTTTGACGCTTTCAGCTTCGGGGTAGGAACCTGCGGTAGGTTTAGCGGCTTCCCCGTCAGCGCCGCCACCTCGCGGGCAATCCCCACCATGCTCAGGGCATCGGCACGATTGGCCGTAGAGGAGAGATCCAAAATTGTATCGTCGAGCGCCAGCAGCGGACGCACGTCGTCCCCGATCGCAAAAGACTGCACCTCGGGATCGAAGCGATAGATGCCTTCAGATTCTTTGGCAAGGCCCAACTCCGAAAGCGAGCAAATCATTCCGGCAGAGGCAATGCCGCGCAGCTTAGCAGGCTTGATCTTGAGATCCACTTTTGGAAGGTAAGTCCCCAGGGTTGCCACGGGCACAAACTGCCCTGTCGCCACGTTGGGCGCGCCGCAGACAATGGTAGAGGGTTCGGCCTGGCCGATGTCTACCGCACAAACCCGCAACTTATCCGCATTGGGATGCTTCTCGCAACTGAGCACCTTGCCCACCACCACCCCTTCGGCCCAAGTGCGGCGATCTTCAATGTCTTCGACCTCAAAGCCCGCTAAGGTGAGCCGTTCCGCTAAGACTTCAGGAGACTCATCGAACGCAACCAGTTCTCGGAGCCAGTTCAGAGAAATTTTCATGCTTCAGCTTTCAGTTCGATAAATCATTAGGGTTTGGATGACGACCGTTTTGACCTTTAGAGGCGATTCAACGGTTCGGGTTCGATGGCCGTTGCTGCCTCGGAACCCTCTAAAAACTCTTCGATGTCGCGATCGCGCAGTCGGCAGCTATTGTGGGCGGTAATCGCTTGGGCGTGGAGGACCGCCGACCCTTGCCGAAGAGACTTCAACTCTAGCTCCAAAGACTCGATCCGGTCCATCAAATAGCGAATGGCTTGAGCCTCAGAGTCCGGCAGTCGAGCGTGATCGAGAGGGTTCACCTTGGCCCCGGCCCGATAGACAACGCGGCCAGGGATTCCCACCACCGTGCAATCCGGCGGCACGTCCCGCAGGACGACGGAACCCGCCCCAATGCGCACGTCGTGCCCCAGCTCGATGTTGCCCAGTACCTTTGCGCCCGCACCCACCACCACATTGTTGCCAAGGGTGGGATGGCGCTTGCCGCATTCTTTGCCAGTACCACCGAGGGTCACGCCTTGATAAATCAAGCAGTAATCGCCAATAATGGCGGTCTCGCCAATGACAACGCCCATGCCGTGGTCGATAAACACCGAGGAGCCAATCTGCGCGCCCGGATGAATTTCAACCCCGGTCAAGAAGCGACTGATGTTGGAAATCAGACGCGGAATAAACGGCACGCCAATGCGATGCAGCCAATGGGCAAAGCGATGGAACCACAATGCTTGCAGGCCAGGGTAACAGAACAACACCTCTAACGCGTTGCGCGCGGCGGGGTCTCGTTCAAAAATGATGTCGAAGTCGGCCTTGAGGGTTTTTAGCATTGGGAATTCCCAATTTTTCTCTAATCGCCATCTCCTATGGTACTGGGATGGGTACTGTTTTGCAGAGTACGGGGGATACGCCCATTCCTAGCACGATTGCATTTCCCCATAGTGCCTCTAGCCCTACGCCTTTGAGTAGAATGCCGTCTAGGTCTCGCACCACGAGGGGGATGTCTTTGGCCTCAAGCCGGATTGCAAACCCAAAAATAAAGAGACTCGTGATGGGCAACAGAAAGGCAAGGGCGAGGGTGAGGCGATCGCGTCTAAACTGAGCCAACTCTTTAATACACTGGGAAAGGATTCGTTTCATTGGCTTCAGCTAGATCCTAGATGTTTGAGCAAACCTTCAAGAATATTGACGACGTCCTTTGGAAGGAAGCGGGCTGCACGACGGAGCTGGACTACACGGAGCAAACCTCTTGGCTGCTGTTTCTAAAATATTTGGATGATTTGGAGCAGGAACGGGCGCTAGAAGCGGAGTTGGTCGGAAAGCCCTATGACTTCATCATCGATGAACCCTATCAGTGGTCAACGTGGGCGGCTCCTAAGCGGGCAGATGGCACGCTAGATCGTGATAATGCGCTAATTGGGGACGATCTGATTGAATTTGTCAACGATGAGTTGTTTCCGTTTTTGCGGGGATTTAAGCGACGGGCAACGAGTCCAGACACGATTGAGTACAAGATTGGCGAGATTTTTAGCGAGATTAAGAATAAGTTCCAGAGTGGCTACAGTTTGCGGGATGCGCTGGAACATATTGATGAGTTACGGTTTCGATCGCAGCAGGAGAAGCATGAGCTATCTCATCTGTAATGAAGCGAAGATCAAAAATATGGGCAATGCAGGGCGCAATGGGGGCGAATATTACACGCCGCGTCCGTTGATTCGCGCCATGATTGCGGTGGTGAAGCCGAAGATTGGCGATCGCATTTATGACGGGGCTTGCGGGTCGGCGGGGTTCTTGTGCGAGAGCTATGACTATTTGCGCCATGGCTTCGACTCCGCTCAGCCAAATGAGCTGACGACGAAGCAGTTGCAGCAGTTACAGACGGAAACCTTTACGGGTAAGGAGAAGAAGAGTCTGGCCTATGTAATTGCGATCATGAATATGATTTTGCATGGGATCGATGCGCCGAATATTATCCACACCAATACGCTGACGGAAAATCTGAGCGATATTCAGGACAAGAATCGGTTTGATGTGATTTTGGCGAATCCGCCGTTTGGGGGCAAGGAACGCAAGGAGGTGCAGCAGAATTTCCCGATTAAGACGGGGGAGACGGCGTTTTTATTTTTGCAGCATTTTATTAAGATTTTGCGACGTGGCGGTAGGGCGGCGGTAGTCATCAAAAACACGTTTCTGTCGAATTCGGATAATGCTTCGCGGGCGTTGCGGCAGGAGCTTCTGAGCAATTGCGATTTGCACACGATTTTGGATTGTCCCAGTGGAACGTTTATTGGGGCTGGGGTTAAGACGGTGGTGCTGTTTTTTGATAAACCTGACACCTCCGGCGGAGTTCCCTTCGACTCCGCTCAGGGAACTAAAACTCAGAAGATCTGGTATTACCAGCTCGATCCAGGGCGGAATATGGGAAAAACCAATTCGCTTAATGATGAGGATCTGCGGGAGTTTGTAGAGCTTCAGGCGACGTTTGCGGAGTCGGAGAAGTCTTGGCTGGTGGATGTGGCGGATGTTGACCCGGAAACGTTCGATCTGTCGGTGAAGAATCCGAATAAGGCGGAGGAGGCACCGTTACGGGATCCGCTGGAAATTTTGGAGGCGATCGCGCTTCTAGATGCGGAAAGTGCGGAGATTTTGGCTGGGATTGGAGGCATGTTATAAGGGGGCGTATATTTCTGGATCGGTTGGTTGCGTCGCTGGCTTCGACTCCGCTCAGCCAGCTAATCTTTGATTGGTTCGTAGTGCAATCATGATTGCTCGCTGAGCGAAGTCGAAGCGAAAACCTATCCCAGATGTTCATCCACTTAGTTTTCAGCCACACTTCTAGGTCGGTTGGCTGCGTCGCTGGCTTCGACTCCGCTCAGCCAGCTATATTTGGCTAATTAGCTCAACATCAGTGCAAAAAAGCGTGGTCGCT
Organism: Altericista sp. CCNU0014; assembly: GCF_044923475.1. Lineage (NCBI taxonomy): Bacteria > Bacillati > Cyanobacteriota > Cyanophyceae > Synechococcales > Altericista > Altericista sp. CCNU0014. The sequence continues at coordinate 5,062,124 of NZ_CP137338.1, read as the reverse complement.
GAGCGGAGTCGAAGCGAAAACCTATCCAAGATGTCAATCATGGCCTACATGTACATTCTGGAATGTTGCGATGGTTCTTTCTATACGGGCAGTACAAAGAACCTGCCACGCCGTTTATGGCAGCATCAAAATGGGATGGGGGCTAACCATACGGCGAAACGACTGCCTGTACAGTTGGTCTATGCGGAGAAGTTTGAGCATGTGGCGGATGCGTTTTATCGTGAAAAGCAGGTGCAGGGCTGGAGTAGGGCAAAGAAAATGGCTCTGATTCAAGGTAACCGGGATAATCTGCATGTCTTGGCGGAGTGTCAGAATAAGTCGCATTATCGGGGGGCTGGTTTCGGCTCCGCTCAACCAGCAAACACATCTGCTCAACCAGTCGAAGATTTGAGAGCTGAGCGGAGTCGAAGCCCGGATTCGGAGTCAAGGTAATTCAAGACTGGGCAGATCGCGGAACGCTTACGACTTTGGGATGGACAGGAGGTTGAAGATGATTAAGTTGGAAATTGGGAAATGTTGTGATGATCGTTTTACATTTCGGAATCGGTTGGCTGCACCGCTGGCTTCGACTTCGCTCAGCCAGCTAATCTTTGATTGGTTCGTAGTGCAATCAAGGTTGCTCGCTGAGCGGAGTCGAAGCGAAAACCCATCCAAGATGTCAATCATGACTTACATGTACAGTCTGAAACGTTGTGATGTTTTTTCTGTAAGGACAATACAAAGAATTTGCAACATTGTTTGTATCGAACTTTTAGATACAGAGAGCACAGAGATCTTGGCTGGAATTGGGGAATTTTTATGAGCGAACGTTGGTAACAAACAACCCTTGGAGAATCTTGCAAATTCCATAATGGAAAAGCTCATGAAAATCAAATTGACGAGAATGGAGATTTTATAGTTGTAAACTCAAAATTCATATCTTCTGATGGCACAAAATTCAAAAAAACTAGGCATGCTCTTTTTCCTCTTTACAAAAACGATATTGTGATGGTAATGAGTGATGTGCCAAAAGGTAAAGCAATAGCAAAATGCTACCTTATTGAAGAGGACAATAAATATTCACTAAATCAACGAATTTGTGCTATTCGCTCAAAAGAATTTGATACGAAATTCCTCTATTACCATTTAAATAGACATCCTTACTTGTTGAGTTTTGACAATAGTGAAAATCAAACTAATTTAAGAAAGGATGATATTCTAAAATGCCCCTTATATATTCCTCCAATCTCTGAACAAAAGCAGATTGTGGCGATCTTGGATGAGGCATTTGAGGGGATTGATAGGGCGATCACCAACACCGAAAAGAACCTCATCAACGCCCACGAACTCTTTGAGAGTTATCTACGAAACTTAGATGCGGACAAAAAATCTCTTGGCAATTTAGTTAATATTAGAACTGGAAAGCTTGATGCGAATGCTGCAACCGAAGATGGTCAGTATCCATTTTTTACTTGTTCAAGAGAAATCTATAAGATTGACAAATTTGCCTTTGATTGCGAAGCTATTTTACTTGCAGGTAATAATGCTGTTGGTGATTTCAATGTTAAGTATTACAAAGGCAAGTTCAATGCCTACCAAAGAACATATGTGATTACTGTCAATAGGGAAAATAAAATTCTCTACAGATATCTATATTTTCAAATACTTAAAAGTCTTAAAGACTTCAAATTGCAGTCAGTTGGCGCAGGCACAAAATTCTTGAAATTAGGAATGATAAAAGATTTGCAGATCGCATTGCCTACTATTAAAGAGCAGCAAGAAATTATCACAATACTAGATAAACTCGAAACCGAAACCCAACACCTCGAAGCTATCTACCACAAAAAACTCGCCAGCCTAAACGAACTCAAACAATCCATTCTCCAGAAAGCCTTCACAGGCGAACTCACCGCAGACACCGCTAACCAGACGATGGAAGCTGCTGAGGAGGATCGTAGCATCAGTAAAGATTGTCTCCGCAGTGCAGAGACAACTAAGCAAAACGTCCATCAATCTGGACAGCTTTCTCTTTGGGCATAAAAGTGCTTTAACGCAAAACGATCTGACAAGCCTTAAAAACCTCAAACCCTTATAAAACAAGCAAAAAAGCGCTTTAACGCAAAACGAGGATCAGTCAACATGACCGAATCTGACCCCCATACCCCGCAGACTGCCCCCGTTCTTCAAGCCGCAGAGCAAAACCTCTTTAGCGAAATTCGTCAGCTTATCGATACCGCCAAACAACGCGCCGCTGTCGCCATCAACGCCGAAATCACCCTGCTCTATTGGCAAGTCGGCAAACGCATCCAAACTGAAGTCCTGCAAGGTCAACGGGCCGAATACGGCAAACAGGTGATCGTTGCGCTCTCCCAACACCTTACCCAAACCTACGGCAAAGGCTGGAGCAAACGACAACTCAACTACTGCGTCTTAATCTCTGAGGTTTTCCCCGATCGGGAAATTGCGCATACAGTGTGTGCGCAATTGAGCTGGTCACACCTCAAACTCATCATAGGCATGGAAGATCCACTAAAACGCAACTTTTACATCGAGATCGCCCAACTCGAACGCTGGAGCGTTCGCCAACTGCAAGAACGCATCAACTCCATGCTTTTCGAGCGCACCGCCTTATCCCGCAAACCTGAAGAAACCATTCGCCAAGATTTAGAAAAACTGCGCCAAGATCGGCAAGTCTCCCCAAATCTACTCCTGAAAGACCCTTACATTTTGGACTTTTTGGACCTGAGCGACCATTACCTCGAAAAAGACCTCGAAGATGCCATCCTGCGAGACATCGAGAAATTCTTACTAGAAATGGGAGCAGGCTTCACCTTCATCGCCCGTCAAAAACGCCTGCAAATCGACAACGACGACTTTTACATCGACCTGCTGTTCTACAACCGCAAACTCAAACGCCTCATCGTCATCGATCTAAAACTCGGCAACTTCCGCCACGAATACAAAAGCCAAATGGAGCTTTACCTCCGCTGGCTCGCCAAATACGAGCAAGAGAGCGACGAACAGCCCCCTTTGGGAATCATATTATGTGCAGGCAAAAAACAAGAGCAGATCGAACTACTAGAACTCGATAAAAGCGGCATCCACGTCGCCGAATACCTAACCGTACTGCCCTCCAAAGAATTGCTCCAAGCCAAACTGCATGAAGCAATCATCGCCGCTCGCCGCCGCCTGCCATACTCAAAAGACGAACCATCATAAAGAAATTGATATCTGCACTAGACTAAGAGTGAATTGAATTGGCTCAATGTTTAATAACACTATAACCAGCCATGAAAGCAATTGAAACCACAGCAACAATTAATGAAAGCGGACAACTTACACTCGATAAATCGCTGGGATCGATCAAACCGCAGCGCGTTCGCCTGATTGTTTTAATCTCTGAAGATGATGAAATAGATCCTGATGAAACACCTACTGAAATTGTGATTGAAGGGATTCATCAAGGATTACGCGAAGCATTAACGGGACAGACCATACCCCTCTCAGCAATGTGGGAAGGCATTGATGCAGAGTGAGCCATCCCCTATTCAAATTGCTCTCACACCTCGCTTCAAAAAGGATCTTCGAGAGCTTGCCAAACGTTATCGTTCAATTCGTACCGACCTTCAAGGTCTAATCGACCAACTTCAAGCAGGTGAAATCCCTGGCGATCGAATTGCTGGCTCTAAATATAAAGTTTTCAAAGTTCGTCTCAAAACAGCAACATTCAAAAGGGGAAAAGTGGTGGGTATCGAGTCATTTATTATCTAAAAACTGACACAAAAATTATACTTGCCACCATTTATTCAAAGTCCGATCTCTCCGATGTTAGTAACGAAGAAATTGAAGCAGCGATCGCTCAATACGAACAAGAAATTCAAATAGCCAATAACTCAGAACCTGAAGCGGAACGCCCCAATCCATAATTTCATGAACGAAGCCGAAACCCGTGCCGAACTCATCGACCCCGCCCTCAAAACCGCAGGCTGGGGCATCGTCGCAGACAGCCGCATCCGTCGCGAAGTCATCGCCCCCGGTCGCCTCATCGGCAACAGCAAACGCGCCCAATCAGACATCGCCGACTACGTCCTCGTCTACAAAGGCGAAAAACTCGCTGTCATCGAAGCCAAAAAACGCGACCTCCCCGACACCCAAGGCGTCGGCTAAGCCAAAAAATACGCCCAAAAACTAGAAACCCGCTTCGCCTACTCCACCAACGGCATCGGCATCTACCAAATCGACATGCACACCGGAGCCGAAGCCTACATCACCCAATACCCCACCCCCGAGGAACTGTGGGACGCCACCTTTAGCGAAAAGAATCAATGGCGCGATCGATTCGCCGCCATCCCCTTTGAAGACCGCAGCGGCACCTGGGAAGCCCGCTACTACCAACACAACGCCATCAAACACGTCCTAGAAGCCATCATTCAAGGCAAAACCCGCATCCTGCTCACCATGGCAACCGGAACAGGCAAAACCTTCGTCGCCTTCCAACTCACCTGGAAACTCTTCCAAAGCCGCTGGAACCTGAGCCAACAGTCCTCTCGTCGCCCCCGCATTTTATTTCTCGCCGACCGCAATATCCTCGCCAACCAAGCCTACAACGCCTTCTCCGCCTTCCCCGACGACGCCCTCGTCCGCATCGACCCCGAAGAAATCCGCAAAAAAGGCCGAGTCCCCAAAAACGGCAGCGTTTTCTTCACCATATTTCAGACTTTTATGACTGTTCGAGGAGCTGGTTTCGACTTCGCTCAACCAGCAATACATTCTGAGGAAAACTCAGGAGAGGCTACTCAAACAACACAAGATGACCGCTGGCTGAGCGGAGCCGTTCGCGAAGCGTTGCCAACGGCAATAGCCACAACCCAACCCACAACCTTCAACTTCAGCGACTATCCCCCCGACTTCTTCGACTTCATCATCATCGACGAGTGCCACCGAGGCGGATCCAACGACGAAAGCACCTGGCGCGGCATCCTAGAACATTTCGCCCCCGCCGTACAGCTAGGACTCACCGCCACCCCCAAACGCGCCAACAACGCCGACACCTATGCCTACTTCGGCGACCCAGTCTACACCTACGCCCTCAAAGACGGCATCAACGACGGCTACCTCACCCCCTTCAAAGTTCGGCAAATCGAAACCACCCTCGACGAATACCTCTATAGCGCAGAAGACGAACTCATCGAAGGAGCCGTAGACGAAGAACGCATCTACACCCAATCAGACTTCAACCGCATTATAGAAATTGAAGAACGCGAACGCTACCGCGTGCAGATTTTCATGGAAGCCATCAACCAGACCGAAAAGACCCTGGTATTTTGCGCCACCCAAGACCACGCCCTCGCAGTCCGTAACCTGATCAACCAAATGAAGATCGGCACAGAACCCAACTACTGCGTCCGCGTCACCGCCGACGATGGCAAACTCGGCGAACAGCACCTCAGCACCTTTCAAGACAACGAGAAAACCATCCCCACCATCCTCACCACCTCCCAAAAACTTTCCACCGGAGTCGATGCCCGCAACGTCAGTAACATCGTACTCCTGCGTCCCATCAACACCACGATCGAGTTTAAACAGATTATTGGACGCGGCACCCGCCTCTTTGACGGCAAAGACTACTTCACCATCTACGATTTCGTCAAAGCCTACGAGCATTTCCAAGATCCAGAATGGGACGGCGAACCTGCTGAACCGCCCCCAGTCATCTCGCGAGGGCCACAAGAGCGTAAGGGGATCTACGACGTTTCTACGCCGGAGACCAATGGCGAAGCCACAACCGTTCGTCGCCCCCAAACCATTAAAATCAAACTTGCAGATGGCAAAGAACGTACCATTCAGCATCGAATAGCCACTAGCTTCTGGAGTCCAGACGGCAAACCCATGACTGCTGCTGAATTCGTAGAACGCCTCTTTGGCGATATCCCAGAGCTATTCAAAAACGAAGACGAACTACGAGTACTGTGGAGCCGACCCGATACCCGCAAAGCCTTACTAGAAGGACTCGCCGAGAAAGGTTACGGCAGCGAACAACTTACTGAGATCAGTCGCCTCATCGACGCCGAGAAAAGCGACTTGTACGATGTATTAGCCTATATTGCCTATGCCGCCACACCCATCAGCCGCCTAGAAAGAGTTGCCATCCGCAGAAGCCTAATTTTTGCTCAATACACAGGCAAACAACTTGAATTTCTGGACTTTGTTCTCTCTCAATACATCAAAGAAGGCGTAGGCGAACTGGATCAAGCCAAACTACCGCATCTGCTAACCCTCAAATATCATGTTGTCAGCGACGCATTAGCAGAGCTAGGTAATGTGGCCAAAATCCGAGCTGTATTCATCGGCTTTCAAGAACATTTGTACGCAAAGCAGCAAGTCGCATAACCCTTCAGGCGTGGCAAACGCTAAACCGCGATCGCCATCGGATGGGAACCGAATAAATGCTTCAGGTAGCTGTAGCTGAGTTCCTTATCCCAAGCATGAATCCGAATCATCACCCGCACGAAGGTAAAGCCAATTTCGAGCAGGCGGGGAAGCTGGCTCAGAATCTGGCGGGGCGACAGCATTTCCTGGCCGTTCGTGCGATCGCCCTTGTGGTGCTTTACCAACGCCAAAATATCCCCCACCGCAACCCCAAACTGCCCCAATGACGAACGTCCGAAGGCCCAACGGCTGAACCCCCAAAACTTGGCGAGGTGGTTGACCTCATCCTGCAACAGCTGAGCGATCGCCTGCTGGAGTTCTCCCGTGGAGTGGGCCATCAGCCACAGATAGACGGCGATCGCGCTCCATTCTGTGGAAATACGGGAGCAGAGGTGTCTGTATACCGCATCGGACGGATTATTGGATTCCTGATAGCCCTCTACTGCATTGGGTTTGGGCTGGAAAGTTTGACCCGTGAGTTGCCGATAGAGCTTGCGCATTACGGGCGTGTGCTGACGCTCTTCCTTTTCCCAAATGCCTACGGACTGGCGTCCGGTTTCTGCGCTAAACTCGCCCCCCACAAATAGCGCCATCTGGGGATGAAAGCGGTGCAGGTAATCCCAGCTTTCCTGGGCATAGCCTCGAATCGGGGCTTCGATTTCGGCGGCACTGCCAATAATCTGCACGAACAAATTGGGATCTATGCCAATAATTTGGGCCGCATTCACCTGCTTCCAATCGATCGGTTCCCAGGGCCGCTGGTGCGGGCTGGAAAATTGACTGGGCAAATCCGAAAGGCGATCGCTCAGCACATCCACCGACAAAAACCGATCCACCAGCCGAACGATCCTAGCCCTAGTGCCCAGATAGGTCGCTTTGCCCTGGACCCGACCTGCTAAATCCTCGCTACCCTTCAAAAATAGTTGCATTGCCTGCGTTCCAATCCACAACAACTGCATTCTGGCTGTCGAACCCCAGAAGCCGCGACGAATAAAGGCGATCGCCCTCAAGAAGGCCACAGTCAGTGCCAGCGACCGAAAGTGCACCGTAGAACGGCGAAGCAGGGTGAAGTACCGCGTAAGATATGGGCGGGTATCCTCAGGTAAATGCCGCAAACAACCGTTGTGGGGGCGCGAGGCCTTGCACCCTCCCCGGACTGCATCCCATGCAATGTTTTATTTCCCTCGATCGCACCGCATGCCGCTATGGACAACATCCCTGTAGAAACCTGGTTCCCGCCCGATCGACAGCGCGTCGTCACGACCGAGGTGCTTCAGCGGGTAGGGCTAACGCGAATTCGCGCAGAATATTTCACTCGGTTGTGGATCTATCTTTTAGTCAAGGAAACTCAAGCGAAAACCCCGACGGCAAAACCGCCCTTACTTTGCCTAGAACTCCTGACAGAGCCTGTAATCTGCACCCACCGCGAAGCCGCAAATTTGTTTTACAGCGAAAAAGATCGGGGGAGCGATCGCGCAGCGGGCCTCATGCTCGACAAGCTCGCAGCCTTGGGTCTGATCCGCAAATTTTTCGATGGCAATACCACCCGAATCGAAATTCTGCCCATCCCCGAACTGCTGAGCGCGCCCCAGACGCGGAACATCGCCACAGTAAAACCCGATGCTTTCGATCCCAGATGCGACGCGATTCCAGTGGCTCAGTTGCTCGCCACCAACTACAACTGGATGAATCGCAATCTCCACGCCACGCCTCACCGCATTGCGAAATTATTGAGAAGCTGGAGCCAGCAGTACTCTACCGGAATGCGCGTCCTGCGCCGTACGGACAACCAAAATCCGATCGGGTTCTGTCTGCTGTATCCCGTTGCGAGCACATCGGAGGCCAAGTTTTTCCAAGACCCAAATCGAGGACTCCACTTCAGCTCCGAAAGCGAAATAGACCCGTTTGTGATGGCTCAACCTGGCGATCTGGACTGTTTGGCAATTTATATCCGCAGTTGGGTCATCGATGCGCCTTACATTCCCCAATACCAAGCCAGCTTTTTGCAGGATGCCCAACAGATCCTGCATCAAATGAAACAAGATTTCCCTAACGCATGCGATTTGTACTCCATGATCGTGCATCCAACCTATGAAGCGCTGGCTGCCAGCTTGGGGTTCCAAAAAATGCGGAATGCACCTTCCTCAATTTATTGGATGTACCTGGCCCTAGATCGATTTTTAGCGCTAGATATCCCCGCACCAACCATTCCAAGCCGAGCGAAATAGGCGATCGCAAAACGGAACGAGTCTGCGTTGCAGATGTCAAGAACCCACATAAGGAACCTTGCAGCGGTGTTTTATGATGGATGACGAGCAGTTTGAAAAGGAACCATCATTGTGAGTTTATCCCAGGATGCGATCGCCCCTCACGGCGGGGTATTGGTCAACCGAATCGTGACCGAAGCACAACGACAAGAATTTTTAGCTCAGGCCGATACGCTGCCCCGCGTTCGGTTAGATGAGCGAGCGCTCTCGGATTTAGAACTCATTGCTATCGGCGGGTTTAGTCCCCTAGTTGGCTTCATGGCCCAGGACGACTACGAACAGGTCGTCAACCATATGAAATTAGCCAACGGGTTGCCCTGGAGTATTCCCATTACGCTGTCTGTGGAAGAGGCGATCGCCAATGCATTAGACATCGGCACCACCATCCGGCTGGACGACCCGACAGGGGCCTTTATCGGCGTATTGGAATTGACCCAAAAATATACCTACGACAAAAACCACGAAGCGCTAAAGGTTTACCTGACCAACGAAGAAAAGCATCCCGGCGTTAAAGTAGTCTACGACCAAGGTTCTGTGAATCTGGCTGGCCCGATCTGGCTGATGGAGCGCCGCCCTCACCCCTTTTTCCCCAAGTACCAAATCGATCCTGCCGACTCGCGGGCTTTATTTCGAGATAAGGGCTGGAAAACCATCGTTGGCTTTCAGACTCGGAATCCCATCCACCGCGCCCACGAGTACATCCAGAAATGCGCTCTAGAGATCGTGGACGGGCTATTTTTGCATCCGTTGGTGGGTGCCACCAAGAGCGACGATATCCCCGCCGACGTGCGGATGCGCTGCTATGAGGTATTGCTAGCCAAATATTTCCCCCACGACCGCGTGACCTTGGCCATTAACCCCGCCGCGATGCGTTACGCCGGGCCGCGCGAGGCGATTTTCCACGCCCTAGTGCGCAAAAACTACGGCTGCACGCACTTTATCGTGGGTCGAGATCATGCTGGGGTGGGCGACTACTACGGCACCTACGACGCCCAATATATCTTTGATGAGGTTGACTCAGCGGCGTTGGGCATTACGCCGATGATGTTCGAGCACGCTTTTTACTGCAAGAAGTCCTTGGGGATGGCCACGTCTAAAACCAGTTCCAGCCTGCCAGAAGAACGAGTGCATCTCTCGGGCACGAAGGTACGGGAAATGCTAAGACGCGGCGAACTCCCACCGCCCGAGTTCTCTCGTCCTGAGGTGGCCTCTATTTTGATTGACGCGATGAAAGTTGCGAGCGAAGTGTAAACGGACTTCATTTGTAAATGAGGCAGAGCGGACGATCATTGTTTATTTGCTCGTCCGCTCTAATTCTTCGCGCAATACGCGTCTTAGAGTTGACTCTAGAGACTCATGCTGCTGTTGAATATGCGTTCGTAATGCCTCATTCATCAAGGTTTGGTAGTTTCCTCGCTCAGCGGGTCAGTACAATAGAGTCAGACCAGCAACGCCATGAAGCATCTGCTTACGTACAGCTACTGGCAGGACTGCGGTTCGATCGGTCTTTGATTCGTCAAGTATTTCGGGAGGACATCATGCGCGAATCTGTGATTTACCAGGAAATTCTGCAAGAAGGCGAACAAAAAGGCGAACGCCTAGGCGAAGAACGCGGCATCCTCAAAGGAGAGCAAACCGTCATTCTTCGTCAACTCGCGCGACGCGTTGGCGACGTTTCGCCCGAACTGCAATCTCAAATTCAATCGCTGACCCTCTATCAGCTTGAAGCGCTTGCCGATGCATTGTTAGATTTTTCAACCCTTGCCGATTTGAGAACTTGGTTGCAAGCAAATCAAGGCTGACAAGGTGACTGGAAGCCAAGTTTTATTTGAGCAATGGCGGACAGTGCAGACGCTTGGCACGCGGCGATCGCCTCAAGCCTTTAGCAGTTTCGAGCAATCCTCAATCCTCAGTCCTATTTGTAGCTATAGCGCCAGCTCCACAATTACAGGCGTGTGGTCGCTGGGTTGAGGGAGCGATCGCGGCGCTCTATCAATGACGCACCCTACAGCCTTCTCGTAAAGATCCGGCGTCAGGTAATGATGGTCGATCCGCCAGCCTAAATTCCGCCGAAACGAAGCCGCCCGATAATCCCACCAGCTATAGTGTCCCGTCTCCTCCGTAAACTTGCGAAAAGCATCGGCAAACCCCAGCTCAATCACAGACTGAAGCGCTTCGCGCTCCAGAAAGGATGCCATAATGTGGTCCCCTTTATTTTCCGGTTCGCAAATATCGCGATCCTCTAGGGCAATATTGAAATCCCCGCACATCAAAATCGGTTTGCCCTCGGCTTGAAGTTTTTGGAGATACTGCCGCAACACCCCAAACCACCGCAGCTTGTAGTCGTACTTTTCGCTCCCGACGGAAGACCCATTGGGTACGTAGAGATTTACGAGGCGAATCCCCGGCGCTATAACGCCCGAGATCGCCCGTTTCTGCTCGTCGAACTGCTCAATATCATCCAAGGTTTCCGTGCCTTCCAGGACCTCGCCGAAGCCACAGACAACGTTCTCTATAGGCAAGCGACCGATCAGCGCAACGCCGTTGTAGGATTTCTGCCCGGAAACGTAGAGATGATAGCCTCGCTCCTCAAACGGCGATCGCGGGAACAACTCGTCAGGCACCTTGGTTTCCTGGACGCAGAGCACATCCACCGCACTACTTTCCAGCCAATCCAGGACGTGGGTCAGTCGAGAGCGGATGGAGTTGACATTCCAAGTAGCAATTTTCATGAAATCCTGACCTCAACCGCAAAAAAAGAAGGCTCCAAACTTTTGGAACCTTCCTTTGAAAGTACCCCCAGGGGAATTCGAATCCCCGTCGCCTCCGTGAAAGGGAGGTGTCCTAGGCCTCTAGACGATGGGGGCAAGTAACTTTCAACGTTTACTAAGCTACCGAATTTTGAGACCTTCTGTCAACCCCCCATGACCTCCAATCCAAGGAGTGATGGGGGAAAGACTTTCCTTCGGTCAAAGAATATACAGCAGTAAAAACAATAATACCCAGATAACGTCCACAAAGTGCCAGTAAATTTCAGCAGCTTCGACGCCAAAATGTTTTTCAGAGGAGTAGTGACCGGGTACGCGCGATCTCCACAGCACGATCGACATCAGGATTACGCCCACCATCACGTGAAGACCGTGAAACCCAGTCAAAACGTAGAACGTACTCGAAAAAAGGTTTGTCTTGAGGCCAAATTCTAGATGGTTGTACTCGTACAGCTGTCCTGCCAAGAACGTAATCCCCATCGCCATTGTGATTAGGAACCAGCGACGCATCCCGGCCACATCATTTGCTTTGACAGCATCGTCAGCCTTGTGAATCACCAGACTGCTGGAAAGCAAAATGATGGTATTGATCCCAGGCAATAGGAGTTCTAGCTCTGGAGTGCCAGCCGGAGGCCAGCTCGTCGCCACCGAGCGAAAGGTCAGGTAAGCCACAAACAGCCCCAAAAAGAGCATGCTTTCTGAAGTCAGGAACAAGATGAACCCAAACAATCGCAGATCGGGATGTTCGGCGTGGTGGGACGCCGCAGCGGTCGAAGTGGCAACCTCAGAATGGTTTAGCTCTAGCGAGCCTTGGTCGGCGATTGAACCTTGCATGGTTTATCCAATTTTCCTTGCTTAGGGACAGGTATCTTAGGTGCGAACGATCGAGGATGGGTTCGGCTTCGCTCACCCATCCGCATCAGGCGCTCAGGAGACTAAAGCAGCCTCAGCCTCTTTTTCTTTATCGTGACCGTAGTCGTAAGGACCCGTCGTCAAGATGGGATCGACGTGGAAATTCTCGACTGGGGGTGGCGAACTCGTCGTCCACTCTAGGGTCAAGCCATCCCAAGGATTGCTGCCTGCAATTTTGCCCTTCGACCAGCTCCAAATGGCGTTAACCAGAAAGGGAAGGGTTGAAACCGCGAGGATGTAAGACCCGATGGTGATAAACAGATTCAGTCCGGCAAATCTAGGATCGTATTCTGCAACGCGGCGGTTCATGCCCTGAAGTCCGAGCACGTGCATCGGCAAAAAGGTCATGTTAAAGCCGACAAAGGTCAGGGCGAAGTGAATCTTGCCCCAGGTTTCGTCCAGAAGCCGACCCGTAATTTTAGGAAACCAATGGTACATCCCGGCATAAATCCCGAAGACGCTGCCGCCAAATAGGACATAGTGCAGGTGCGCCACGATGAAGTAGGTATCGTGGACGTGGATATCGAAGGGCACGGAGGCGACCATGATGCCGCTCAAACCGCCCACCACAAACATCGACACGAAACCGATCGCAAAGAGCATGGCGGAGTTGAGGCGCAGCTTGCCGCCCCAAATTGTCGCGACCCAGCTAAATACCTTGATCCCCGTGGGCACGGCAATCACCATCGTGGCAATCATGAAAAACATGCGCAGCCAATCGGGGGTGCCGCTGGTAAACATGTGGTGAGCCCATACGATCAAGCCCAAGAAGCTGATGGCAAGGCTGGAATAGGCGATCGCCAAGTATCCAAAAATGGGCTTGCGGGCGTGGACGGGCAAGATTTCGGAGATCATTCCAAAGGCGGGCAGGATCATGATGTAGACCGCCGGATGGGAGTAAAACCAGAACATGTGCTGGTACACGACCGGGTCGCCGCCGCCCGTTGGATTGAAAAAGGCAGTCCCGACCAACAGGTCGAATCCCAGCAAAATCATCGCGCCGGAGAGGACGGGCGTTGCCGTGAGCTGAAGGGCTGAAGTTGCCAGCATGGCCCAACAGAACAAAGGCATCCGCTTCATGGTCATGTCAGGGATCCGCATCTTCAAAATCGTGACGACGAAGTTCAACCCCGCCATAATCGAAGAGGTTCCCAGCACGATCACGCCTGCAATCCAGATCGCTTCGCCTGCTTTATTGACCGTAAGGCTGAGGGGCGGGTAGGACGTCCATCCAGCACTGGCGGGTCCCACAAAAAAACTGCACAGTAGCAGTACTCCAGCCGGAGGGATCATCCAAAAGGCGATCGCATTCAGACGCGGGAAGGCCATGTCCCGCGCCCCGATCATGAGGGGAATCAAGAAATTGCCAAACCCCCCCGTCAGGGTAGGAATAATCCACAGGAAAATCATGATCGTGGCGTGGATGGTGAAGAGCGCGTTGTAGGTTTCTCGGCTCACAAAATCCACCTGAGGCGTAGCCAGTTCCGTGCGCACCAGCTCCGCCAAAACACCACCGATCAGGTAAAACACGAAGCTAGTGACAAGGTACTGGATGCCAATGACCTTGTGATCCGTACTAAAGCTAAAATATTCCCGCCAATTCGAGCCAGGAGAAACCTCTAGCAGGGGTTCAAGCTGTCTTGGGTCTGACAGTTCGGCTTGGGTCATACAGCAGTCCTTCAAAAACTTACAAACGAGTACGGGAGGTTAAAGCCTAACCCCCAAACATTAGAGAGACCGAGCGAGTTGGGCAACTTCAGCCGTCTCAGAAACCGCGACTTGGTGCAGGCGATCCATCGCCCTGCGATCGGGACCAAACCCCATCGCTTTGACCTGAGACGTCATGGCCTCATCGTGGATGAGAGAAGCGACCGCAACCGGATCTTTGAGCGCGACTGTCTTTTGGCTGTCTTCCCAGGCTTGATATTCCTCGGGCGTCTGCACGATCACCCTGGTCTTCATGCCGCCGTGGTAAGCCCCGCAAAGCTCAGCGCAGATCAACGGATAGGTTCCGATGCGATTGGGGGTAAAGCTCAGGTGGGTTTCTTGGCCTGGAATGGCGTCCTGCTTCAGCCGAAATTCAGGTACCCAGAACGCATGAATCACGTCATTGGCCGAAATATTGAGGCGTACGGGACGATCTTTGGGGAGTCTTAATTCTCCCGAGACAATGCCCGTCTCAGGATAGGTCATAATCCAGGCATATTGCAGACCCGCCACATTTACAACTAGCGGATTGACTGACGGGTCGATACTGGGGGGAATGGGTGGCGCAGTCAGGAATGAAGACGATTGAGCCACTGCAGTGCCGCTCGGCATCGTCGCCGCCATTGCAGAACCGGGCATTTCGGCCATCTGTTCCGGGGAATGGTGGGCGTGGGCCATGTGGTTAGAGCCGATCGCGTTGCCGCCATCCACCGATTTATAAACATCAAAACTGTAGACGGCCAACCACATCACGATGACGGTCGGGACGGCTGTCCACAAAATTTCGAGCGGGATGTTGCCTTCAATGGGCAGTGCGTCGGTGTCGTCTCCAGAACGGCGGCGAAAGGCAAAAACCGAATACAGAATTGCCCCTTGCACGATGAAGAACAATCCCGCCGAGATTGCCATCATTGCGTTAAATAAATCGTCAATCTTTTTGGCCTCGTCGGACGCGCTCAACGGCAACAAACCGTGATTTTGTCCGATCCAGAGGCTCACCAACGTGAGTATAATCCCAACCACTAAGGCCGTTATCGTACTTGGAACTTTCACAGCTATCCTCGACCGTACTGAAACAACGACTCTTGGCTTTCTTCATCTCACTCGCAAGGCAAACCCTCAAAGCTTTCCAGCAATTTTGGGTCCGTTACGGGCGGCAGGGCGCAAACCCTTACATCCCATTCTACTCAGAATGCCTTGCATCGCCGGAACGAGGTGCCTTAACGGCCCCAATGCGCGCTCTCGCTCATTTAGGTTGCATTCATAGAGATGAGTCGATACCCCTTATTAAGGTAAACCAGGGTCTTTAAGAAGTGGCATGACATATTACAGGTTGTGACAATTTTCCTGATTTTTTTCGGGATCGGCCTTTGACCGAGCTTCGACCATCCGTCGGGCATTCAGGGCTGCTCGAGATTTCGACGGAACCGATCTTGTCTATTTTAGGGCCTGCCTGAGTTTTAATACCTATTGTGGCTCGCGAAGGATGGCGATCGCCTTCCCCTCAAATCCATTTTTTGAAGGCTGAATCGTTTGAATTCGAACCCCGTACGCCCCGCGCGTGGAAATCTTTGTGCCAATCGTATCGAAATCTACCCCTATCTTCTGTAGGAATTCCTTACAATGGGGGAGTAGATATACCTCCCTCTGGATTTGAGTGCCTGGGGCAACCCCTTTAACCTTTGACGATCGACCGCCTCAGCTAGCTTTAGAAGCAGACTCTTTAAAATCATCATTTATCCACTCATGGCTGATAGCTCTTTTCCCCCAAGCGCTGGAACTGCTCGAATTTCGATTTCTCCGCTCTCGGCTATTCGTAAAGTCGTTTATGGCGTCACGCTTGCAACCCTAGCATTGATGGCCCTAGGCAGTGCGACCCGCGTCATGAATGCCGGATTGTCCTGTCCGGACTGGCCGCTATGCTATGGCACGCTGGTTCCTTCGGCTCAGATGAACTTACAGGTGTTTCTAGAGTGGTTTCATCGGTTGGTGGCATCTTCGATTGGATTTATCGTGCTGGGGCTGACCGCAGCGTGCTGGCGGTATCGAAAAGCGCTGCCCGGTTGGTTGCCAATCTCCATCACCCTCAGTTTGGGCATCGCGATCCTCCAAGGGCTCTTGGGCGGCCTTACCGTAACGCAGTTGCTGCGCTTTGATATCGTCACCGCCCACTTGGCCGTAGGCCTGCTGTTTTTTTGCAGTATGGCGGTCGTCAGCAGCTTTATCGCGCCCTATCAGGGGACGGGGGTAGCCGGAAATCTTTACCTGTACGGGACGGTGGCGGCGCTTTGCATTTACGTCCAAAGCGTACTGGGGGCATTAGTGGCTTCGCGATGGGCCGTGCATCAGTGTTTGGACATTGCGCGACTGTGTCAGGTTCTCAACAGCCACATGTTTACTGCCGTGCCAGCCAGCTTGTCAGTGCTGCTGGTGGCCTACAAGGCTTGGCGAACGGCGGCGCTCCACCCAACGCTGCGAAACTTGGCTCGCGTGGCGGTTGGACTTTTGGCCCTTCAAGTGGCAATTGGAGTCTCGACGCTGCGCCTTCACCTCCAAGTGGAATGGCTGACGGTGTCCCATCAGGTTGCCGGTGCGGCCTTATTTGGAACCCTGGTGCTGTTTAGCGTCGTCGCGCTGCGCGATCGCACTCAAGTCAACCGCCATCTGTTTGCAATTCCTGCTGCATCGGGTGCTGGTGTTTCGTTTCACTCCTCACCCCTTTCATAGTGTTGGTTTTTACGGGCTTCAACGCGTTTTCAACGCTCTGTTGGAAGCGACTGCTGTCCGCGTTTGTGAAGGGCAGTTAGCCCGTTTTCTTGGTAGAGGAGTATTTATGCTAAAAATCGTGTCTGCCGAAACGGTTTTATACCGACCTTCTTTTGGCCTTCGCTTGTTCGACTACTATCAGCTCACTAAGCCTCGCTTGATCTTGCTGTTCTTGATTACGACGGCAGCCAGTATGTGGGTTGCTTCTCAGGGTCAGGTGGATTTTTGGAAATTTTGCGTCACGCTGTTGAGTGGCGCTTGCGCAGCGGGTTCTGCCAATACTATTAATTGCCTCTACGATCGCGATATCGATGCCATCATGGAGCGCACTAGCACGCGTCCGCTGCCTGCGGGCCGGGTGCAACCTTGGCAAGCTGCGGTGTTTGCGATCGCCTTAGCGGCCACTGCTTTTATCCTTCTGGCTTCCTTTGTAAACTTGCTGAGCGCGTGGCTTTCCATGTCTGGTATTGCCGTTTACATTGGCGTGTATACCTACTGGCTCAAGCGCAACTCGTCTCAAAATATCGTGATTGGCGGTGCGGCTGGCGCAATTCCGCCTTTGGTGGGCTGGGCTGCGGCAACGGGCGAGCTGAGTCTCGCAGCTTGGGTGCTGTTTGCCATCATTTTTGTGTGGACGCCGCCTCATTTCTGGCCTTTGGCCATGATGATCGAGGAGGACTATGCTAAGGTCAACGTCCCGATGATGCCTGTGGTGGAGGGTGCTCGATCTACAGCGTGGCAGATCTTTTATTACGCGCTGCTGTTGCTGCCCGTGTCGCTGTTGCTGGTCTATCCCTGCGGGGTGTCGGGGTTGCTGTATGGGGCGATCGCCTTTGTGTTGGGTGTCTGGTTTATCAGGAAAGCGATTCAGTTGATTGCAACACCTGAGGACAAGACGGTTGCGCGTTCGGTTTTTAAGTTTTCCATCCTTTATATGATGCTGTTGTGTCTGGGGATGACGATCGACAGTCTGCCGTTCGTGCGAGGTGCGATGGCAGTCTTGATCCAGCCCATTCAGGCGATCGGCCATTTTATTCCGATCTACGGCTAAAGAGACCTAGCGATTGAAATCGTTGCGGCTACAAGAACAAAACCCGCACTTCGACAAGCTCAGCGATCGCCTGCGCGGGTTGAAATTTACTCATAGTCCGCGCAGTTTGAAAAGTTTCTTAGGCATTACACTCGCCCCCCTAACCCCCCAATTCTGGGGGGAAATAAACCTAGTTTTTGGAAATGACCCTAGTTTTCGGCGTTCTCCCCCCAGAATTGGGGGGCGGGGGGCTAATGCAGGGACGAACGAGGCTTTTAAAGCAGCCTTTCAACCGCCAGCAAAAAAAATTCAGGTTCTATTCAATCCACGCTCCTAAACGTTAACAAACATCCCACTGGTTAGGCTGTTAGCCTGAACGCCCTTGAGAATTGCGAGCAGTTCGTTGTCGCTGCTATTGGCGATGAGGGTGTTGCTGGCGTTGCTGCCCGTCCCTTGGGTGATGGTCATCTGCCCAAAGCTCAGTCCGTCCGTCAGTCCAATTTTGTCTGAGCTGAGCTTAAAGTCGGCGATCGTGTCGGTGCCTTCGCCTGGGGCGAGGATAAAGCGATCGCTCCCGTTGCCGCCCGTCAGAGCGTCGTTGCCAATCCCGCCTCGAAGGATATCGTTACCGTTACCGCCTAAAAGAGTGTCGTTGCCCGTGCCACCTCGGAGGAGATCGTTGCCGCCTTTGCCGTTAAGGGTGTCATTGCCACCTTGACCGTTAATGACGTCAGCGGAATTGTCGAAACCGCTCACGCTGTTATTGAGGTCGTTGAGGAAGGTGACGGTGTTTTTGTTGAAGAGGTTGGTTCGGGTGGAGTTGGTGTCAAAGATGTCGTAGCTGTCGGTGATAGAGGTTTGTCCGGTAAAGATGATATTTCCAGTTTTCGAGGCAAGGTTTTCTAGATTTTGAAGGGCAAAGTTTTGCAGGATGACTTTGTTGCTTGCGATGCCCTCAAAGGTCATCTCTAGATTGTTTCCGTTTTGAGTCAGCAACAGGTTGCGCGCGGTTAGACCTGTGCCTTGGAATTGGAGGATATCGATTTCTGCTTTGATGGCGGCGCTCGGGTTAGGTTTGGTGCCCGTGCCGCCAAGATCGGCGATGGTGTCGGTGCCGTCACCCAGACTGAAGATGAATTTATCGTTGTTCCCGCCACCGATGAGGGTATCGTTGCCTTTCTTTCCGGTAATGGTGTCTTTGCCTGCTTTGCCATCGATGGTGTCGATGAGGTCGGTACCGACTAAGGTGTTATTGCCTGAGGTGCCTTGAACGACGTTGACAGTGGAGTTGACGGTAAGGTTGACGGTGGCTGGATTGGAGGTGCCGTTTTCGTTGTCTTTGACGGTGTAGGTAAAGCTATCCGCGCCCGTGTAGTTTGCGGTTGGGGTGTAGGTGGCCGCGCCTGTGGTGGGTTTTAGGGTGACGGTGCCATTGCTGGGGTTGCTGGCAAGGGTGACGGTGCTGGGAACGAGGGTTCCGTCTATGTCGATGTCGTTGGCGAGCAGGTTGATGATGACGTTGCTGTTTTGGTTGGTTTGGGCGGTGTCGTTAGTGGCGGTGGGGAGGTCGTTGACGGAGAGGATGGTTAGGTTAACGGTAGCTGCGGTTTCGGCGTAGGTGGTGCCGTCGAAGCCGTTCCAGTTGAAGCTGACGGTGCCGTTGAAGTTGGGGTTTGGAGTAAAGGTGAGGTTGCCTAAGTCGGTTGATAGAATTTCTTGGTTTAGGCTGACGTTGGCACTGCCCAGCTTTAGGGTGCCGTTGGTGGGGAGGGTGGTAATTTGAATTTGAGTGAGGGGGTTGCTCTCAATGTCGCTGAAGGCGGTGGTAAAGTCAGCGGCGGTGAACCCGATGAGGGTATCTTCGTTGCCGGATTTGCTGATGTTTGCGACGGTGGGGCGATCGTTGACCGCAGCGAGGCTGAAGGTTTGGTTGGCCGCGATACTTCCGCCGTTTCCATCAATGACGTTGTAGGTCAGGTTGATGGGACCGTTGTAGTTGGCGATGGGGGTGAAGTTGTAGGTGCCGTTCCCGTTGTCGATCGATGTGCCATTGGTGGCGGTTAGTTCAGATACTGAGAGCGTATCTCCATCCGCATCGCTGAAGCCTTGTAATAAGTCTAAGGTATTAAGCGTGTAGGTTGTATCCTCTGTGCCGCTAGCAAGGATTGCTGTGGGAGAGCCTGTCGGAGGATTGTTGGTAACTGCTCCTATGCTGAAAGATTGGGTCGCGGCAAGATTTCCACCATTACCATCAACGACGTTATAGCTCAAGTTAACAGTGCCGTTGAAGTTAGCGTTGGGGGTAAAGGTATAGGTACCGTTATTGTTGTTAATCAACGCTCCATTTGTAGCGGTCAAATTGGCTACGGAGAGGGTATCTCCATCAATATCGCTAAAGCCTAGCAATAGGTCTGAGGCATTGATGATATACGGTGTATCTTCAGTTCCACTCGTAAGGACTGCTGTGGGGGAACCTGTTGAAGCGTCATTGACTGCGGCCAAGTTGAAGGATTGGGTTGCTACAGTACTTCCACCATTGCCATCACCGACGTTGTAGCTCAGGTTGACGGTACCGTTATAGTTAGCATTGGGGGTAAAGGTAAAGGTTCCGTTATTGTTGTCAACCAATGTTCCATTTGTAGCCGTCAAATTGGTTACGGAGAGAGGATCGCCTTCTACATCACTAAAGCCTTGTAATAGGTCTGAAGCATTAATGATATATGGTGTATCTTCACTTCCCCCACTCAGCGTTGCGGCTGCTCCTGAGAGCAATGGTGCATCATTGACGGCAGCCAGGCTAAAGGGTTGGGTTGCTGCGATACTACCAGTATTGCCATCAACGACGTTATAGCTCAGGTTGACGGTACCGTTGTAGTTAGCATTAGGGTTAAAGGTGTAGGTACCATTATTGTTGTTAACCAAAGCTCCATTACTGGCTGTGAGGTTTTCAACAGATAGGACATCACCATCCACATCACTGAATCCAGCTAAAAGGGTGGAGGTGTTTATGGTGTAAGGCGTATCTTCTGCTCCAGCGCTTAGCACTGCTGTGGGTGAACCTGTGGGTGCATCATTGACTGCGGCTAGGGTGAAGAATTGGCTCGCTGCAAGACTCCCACCGTTGCTATCAACAACGTTGTAGCTGAGGTTAACGGTGCCGTTGTAGTTGGCGTTGGGGCTAAAGGTGTAGGTACCGTTATTGTTGTTGACCAAGGTTCCGTTGGTGGCGATCGGATTGGCAACGGAGAGGGGATCGCCATCCACGTCACTGAAGCCTTGCAGTAGGTCTGAAGTATTGATGGTGTAAGGTACATCTTCTGCTCCAGCAACAAGGATTGCTGTGGACGATCCGATGGGTGCATTGTTGAAGGGGGTGATGTCCAGGGTAATGGTTTGACTGGCGGTGCCGCCTTGTCCATCGCTGACGCTGTAACCGAAGGTTCCGGCACTGCCGTTGACGTTGGGAGTGGGGACAAAGATTAAGTTTGCGAGCTGGTCAGGGGTGAGTAACGCACCAGCAGTAACGATGAATCCGTTACCCAATCGGATTTCACCTTTGTTCGGGTCTGGGATGGTATCAACCAGGATAATTAGGGAATCACCATCACTATCGGTTGGGGCAGCGATGTTGAGTGGGGTGGGGGATGAATCTTCTAGTACAGTTAGGGTTTGGTTGGAATTGACAACTGGGGCATCGTTTATACCGTTGATGGTGACGGTGATATCTTGAGTGGCGGTGCCATCTAAGGATTGGACGGTGAAGGTTTCGGTTTTGGTTTGGCCTGCGCCTAAATACTGTACTTTACTGTTATCGACGGTGTAGGTGTAGCTTCCAGTGTCGGTGATGCTGAGGGTACCAAGGTTGCTGGGGGCAGAGATTGCTGCTGTGCCGAATTTGTTTTCGCCTGGGTCTATGTCGTTGACGGTTAGGGTGCCTGTGGCGGTTAAGGTTGGGTTACTGGCATCTTCAGTGACGGAGGCAGTTGGGGTACCGCTGATAGTGGCGGGGTCGTTAATGCTATTGACTGTGATGTTTACGGTGGCAGTGCTGTTGCCACCATTTCCATCGCTCATGGTGTAGGTGAAGCTATCTGGGCCATTGAAGTTGTTAGCGGGGGTATAGGTATATGTGCCGTTATTATTATCGACTAAGGTGCCGGAACTAGGATTGGTGAAACTGTCGACCGATAGGGTATTGCCATCAATATCGGTGTCGTTGCCTAGCAATGTAATGGCATTAATGAGCAGTGGCGTATCTTCATCGGTGCTGAAATTATCGCTACCAGCAAGAGGAGGATTATTCTTTGCAGAAAGAAAGTTGAAGACATCGGTGCCAAGGAGACCATCAAGGTTTTCAATAAACCCAATTCCAATGCTTGTTCCAAAGTTTGCAAAGAAATCCACTATGGTCAGGTCAGTCAAACTACTGATTAGTCCATCTTGGTTCAAGTCAATAAAGAGATTATTACCAGAAACCCCTAGTCCAATTGTTCCAGTAGAGAGTTGGGTAAGATTAAGGGTGGCCTGATTGAGCTGCAAGGCATCGATATTTCCAGTATCTTGAATCAGGCTTCCGGCAGCGGTTGTAGCATCAAGGATATAAAGGTCATTGCCATCCCCTCCAAGAAGCGAGTCGCTGCCACCTCCCCCATCAATGATGTCGTCACCAGCCCCTCCCTTAATGGTGTCATTGTTATCTCCTGTTGTGATGACATCATTGGCTTCTGTTCCCGTAATCTGAAAGCGTTCGATGTTGGAAAATTCAACTTGGTCAACGTTAAAGCCAATGTTGTTGTTGTAGGCGTAGTAAAAGCCGTCGTAGCTGCCTGCACCATTGCGGCCAATCGAGCTAACCATACCAGCACTGGGAGATGTTCCAGAGTAGGTGTTGCTGGAGTAATCGACGATTAATAGGTCGCTGCCATCACTGCCATCTACGACATCCAACCCTAACCCAGGATTGATATTATCGTTGCCACTACCTGTATTGATATTGCTGCTGAAACGCTCGGTAAAATTAATGAAATCGCTCCCGCTGCCTGTGGTGAGATTCTGAAAGCGCTCAAAATTGGAGATGGTGTTGATGTTGGTTAAGTCAATGATCGTGCTGCCTGTCTCGTTGAAAACCAAAAATGTGGTGGCAGCGCCAAAATTACCGTTGACCAGGATATCTAGCCCTTCTCCGCCATCAAGGATGTTGACACCTAATCCCCCATCAATGATGTCGTCACCAGCCCCTCCCTTAATGGTGTCATTGTTATCTCCTGTTGTGATGACATCATTGGCTTCTGTTCCCGTAATCTGAAAGCGTTCGATGTTGGAAAATTCAACTTGGTCAACGTTAAAGCCAATGTTGTTGTTGTAGGCGTAGTAAAAGCCGTCGTAGCTGCCTGCACCATTGCGGCCAATCGAGCTAACCATACCAGCACTGGGAGATGTTCCAGAGTAGGTGTTGCTGGAGTAATCGACGATTAATAGGTCGCTGCCATCACTGCCATCTACGACATCCAACCCTAACCCAGGATTGATATTATCGTTGCCACTACCTGTATTGATATTGCTGCTGAAACGCTCGGTAAAATTAATGAAATCGCTCCCGCTGCCTGTGGTGAGATTCTGAAAGCGCTCAAAATTGGAGATGGTGTTGATGTTGGTTAAGTCAATGATCGTGCTGCCTGTCTCGTTGAAAACCAAAAATGTGGTGGCAGCGCCAAAATTACCGTTGACCAGGATATCTAGCCCTTCTCCGCCATCAAGGATGTTGACACCTAATCCCCCATCAATGATGTCGTCACCAGCCCCTCCCTTAATGGTGTCATTGTTATCTCCTGTTGTGATGACATCATTGGCTTCTGTTCCCGTAATCTGAAAGCGTTCGATGTTGGAAAATTCAACTTGGTCAACGTTAAAGCCAATGTTGTTGTTGTAGGCGTAGTAAAAGCCGTCGTAGCTGCCTGCACCATTGCGGCCAATCGAGCTAACCATACCAGCACTGGGAGATGTTCCAGAGTAGGTGTTGCTGGAGTAATCGACGATTAATAGGTCGCTGCCATCACTGCCATCTACGACATCCAACCCTAATCCAGGGTTGATATTATCGTTATCGGACGCGCCATCAACAAAATCATTTCCTAATCCAGCATTGATAATGTCATTTCCATTTCCACCATAAAGAGTATCGTCTCCAATATCACCACTTAGAGAGTCATTACCGGATTCGCCATCAACAAAATCATTCCCTAATCCAGCATTGATGGTGTCATTCCCGTCTCCACCATAAAGAGTATTACTAACGTCATTGCCTGTAATGACATCATCAAAATTACTTCCGATCGCATTTTCAATCGTTACTCCATAGGCGATCCCTAAATTGTTGGTAGCATGCCTAATAACATCTCCATTTTCCAAAGTAAAAACAGTTGAGCCAATTGAGCTAAAACTACCTGGATTAAGATCGATTTCTACGCCGTAAGAATTGAGTCTTATAACCGCATCAGGCGAATTTTTGGCAAAATCAGAATATTCTTCTTTGTTTTGAGTAACATCAGTAGGGGTATTGAAAGCTACCTGATACGATGCATTAATTGTATCAACCCCTGCGGCATCCCAAATGGTTCTTAAAAAAGGAGTATTAGGATCCCAAGAGTAAGAATCGTTGCCACTGTTAGTACCTTCATCTATTCCATATAGTTGCTGAATAGCGGCTATGTCGTAAAGCATTGGGGTAGAAGGATAAATATTTCCTTGCCACTTACCTTTTTTGTAAGACATAACAGAATAGCGGTGATTTTCATAAGCCGCTTCTAGAAAAGGGGGGTCGTTGTCCACATCGTCAGCAAAAGGATGTTTAAGTCCTAATGCATGTCCAATCTCATGTATGAGTGTATGAAATCCATAAGATCCTGGAATACCAATTACATCAGAATCATTTGTTTGCACATGGTTATTGATCCAAACATCTCCATCATTATTTATTTTGACACTGAATAGCTTTAACAGAGAAAGGCCACCTGGCATCCCAATAAGTTGAAAAGGTTCTAATAATATATCAATAAAATCAGCAATTGAACTTCTAATCTGATTAATCTGTCCTAACAAGTCATCAGGTGGATACGAAGCCTGACCATCGATTGGTTTTCCTTGATTGTCTGTTCCAAGATTGCTTGTTCCAAATCGAATATTTGCTCCTTCTACTACAGGAAACCCAATTAAGTTTCCAATAAAATTATCTAATTTATTTGCAAAGTTATCCCATTCGTCAATTGCTTCAAGGGCAGGCTTAAGTAAAGGTATAACTATTAAGTCTGCTAATTGAAGTGCTTTATCTTCAGTACGCTCAAAGTTTAGATTTGCAACTTTAGCCCATAAATCTAAAGCATTTTCAGCGGCAGCTATTTGGAGATCATCAAATGGAATAAAGTTATTTATACCCTTGCCTAAATATGAGATAGGTAAGCTAGGCATGAAATTGTAGGTCACCGTTGTACCTGGGAAAATAAAATTGCTTGGCCACCTAGGAGAACCTGGAGGTAGCAAAGCAGCCACTCCATCATCAAGAGAAGATTGTTCTATCTGAAGTGCTTGACCATTCAATAAAATTGTTGCGAAATCATCCTCTGATTTTAACTTCTGTAGTTTCTTCTGAAGAAAAGACTTTTCTTCCACTAATGCTGAAAAAATAGCGCCCTCATCCCCTGGAGAATCAACATCATTGAGTTGGCTATCAACAAAGTGACCAATTTCCTCCAAAATCACTCCTGTAACTGCGTCAGGATTATCTTGGTGGGCTTGTAAAAAATCAATAGACAGGTAAATAGAATTTGTAGCGATCGCGTAAGCCCCATTGGCCCCATTCAATTGATCCGCCGTTAAAATCTCAATTCTTGGCAAAGTACTAAAATCCCCGCCTTGCCAAGCAAGCTGCAATGCATTAGCATCAGCTCCTGCGCCAAATGCCAACGCTATCTTTTCCCCAAAGCCCGGATCCCTAGCAAATTCCTGTAACTTTTCTTGTGTGAAAACTAGAGCTTGATCCAGAAGAGATAATTGAGCTGGAGCAAGAAACAAGGAAGTTGCTACCAAAAGATCGTCAAGCCGAACATATTGAGTTTTCATTGTGGAATGATGTTATTAAATATCTGAAATCTAGCAATCTGAGCATTTACAAACTTTCAACCAAGGCAAGACCAGCAATAATTACTGGACAGAATACCTGACAATCACACAAGCAATGTGACTGTATAACCTAAATATGTATACAGTTAAAATCTATAAACCTAGAAAATAACTCTCTCGTTTTGAGGAATAAGACCAGAACAAATCAAAATACTGAGCCACCTCAAACGAGTTCTGTAACTTTGACAGAACAAAACGAACTCATCTTGGCAATCAGAGATCTAAATAAGACGAATTATGCTGAAAACTGCTCGTGATAGCGGCTCTCTTCCGTAAATCTATAGCGTAGGGCATAAGCACCAGAACATGTAATTTTGGCTATGCAAAACACGATCGTATTGCCCCCGCAACATTGTTTCTATTCAAGAGCTATCGTTATAACCCTTCCACAGAAATTAAATTTTTAAGAGATTTTAGAGTCCAATCTTTAAGAAGCCTTATCTAGCTTGACTCAATTAAATTCAATATTGGCATAATTTTTTTATTCATCCATTCTTGTGAACTAAATTAGTTCATAAATTCACAAAAGTTTGTAAACAATGAACATAACACCTCGGCCAAATGATTTTCTTTAAGCTTTTGAGTCAGGGTTAGTAAAAACAAATTCAGAACGGATTTGAGTCATTTCAGCCTCTCAATCCCCTTCGATGAAGCTTGATCTAAACGAGAAATAAGGGGTTTCAGCCACAAAAAATCTTGAGTTTGGAATTACTGGAGCAGGGGCGATCCTCGTATCCCCGCGTCGAACTCAATACAACGGCTTGAGTAAGGTGATTTCTGGGAAATAACCTACCGCTGGCTTCGACTCCGCTCAGCCAGCTAGAGACTAGAGATTGTGCCCTGCGGTGTCCTGAGCTTGTCGAAGGGAGCGGAGTCGAAGGGTACAATCTCGGCTGGTATAGCCCTACGAGAGCATGTTAAGACGTTTGTAAATAGCCCGCTTTGAGCAGTAAGGATTTGATTAAGCAGTGCGTCCTAAGCAAAATCCGTAGTGCTATATAGCCCTACGAGAGCATGTTAAGACGTTTGTAAATAGCCCGCTTTGAGCAGTAAGGATTTGATTAAGCAGTGCGTCCTAAGCAAAATCCGTAGTGCTATAAAACCTTTTCTAGAAATCGCATAACCAATCCTCATCGTTTGAACAACATCAGACATAAGATGATTGAGCACTCGCCTCCGCAAGCTAGACATGGCTAAAAATCCCTTCGACCAGTTCTCCAAACAACTTCTTGAAGAAGTGCTTGCCCCCTTCGGAGCCGTCAAAACAAGCCTTGAAGTCCCTGGCGAACCCCAATTTGTCGATGTGTTTTTTGAGCCAACCTCCCCACCTGCAAACACGCAAGATCTAGGGCTGCTGGGACGTATGACTCAACAGCCATCTCTCTTAGAACCCTTTCGCAATCAGCCCACCCCATCAGAAATCCGCAGTTGTCTCCTCAAGCTGTATCAAGTTCATGGCAACGTTCAACGCAAAGCAAAGCGAGACCATGAATCCATTCCAGACAGCGACCTCCCTTTCTTATGGATTCTCGCCTCATTTGCATCGCAAACCCTACTCAATGGATTTGGCGGAACCTTAACTGAAGATTGGGGCGCTGGAGTCTACTGCTTCCATCCTTCCTTCAGAACGGCACTCATTGCTATCAATCAACTGCCCAACACGGAAGAGACCCTGCTCTTACGGCTGCTGGGCAAAGGCCAAACGCAAAAACAGGCCATCAATCAGGTCATTGCCTTTGATACGAGAGATTCAAGACGTGCCGCTATACTGGGATTACTGGCAAATTGGAAAATTAGCATTGAGATTACAGGTCAAGTTGACGCAGAAGAGGAGCTAATGATGGCTTTATCGCAAGCATTCTTAGAGTGGGAGCAGCAAACTGAACTACGCGGCGAACTACGCGGCAGGCAAGAAGGCAGGCAAGAGGGCGAACAGCGCGGCGCGCTCAAAGAAGCCCAAGCCCTCATCCTTCGTCAGCTCACACGGCGAATCGGTACCGTAGCTCCAGCAATACAAACCCAACTTCAATCGCTTTCCCTCCCCCAACTCGAAAATCTGGGCGAAGCTCTCCTGGATTTTTCAAGCCCTACTGATTTATTGGACTGGTTGCAGAATCATTAATTGAACCTACAGGTCAAGTTGACAATTCAGTCATTCTATCCCCTCTGGTCAGCCAATACGCCGAAGCACTTGGCCTTTGGGGCGATCGCAGACTCGACCCGCTGGCTAAAGTCCCGCCCATCCGCATCAAACAGCCCAGATTGACGATCGCATTTAGCCCGACTTACTCGACCGCATCGAAAACGGTCAGAGCCGAGATTAATGCAGATTCAGCTCTTCTTCCGTCTCAGTAGTTTGGTTTGCACCTTCTGGAGCAACGTTTGCGATCGCATCTGCCAAATCCGCAGGGGCGTCAGCGGCGCGATGCTGCCCTGAAGGCCGTCGCGCGCGTCAAAAAAAGCATTGACGTCCTTCAAAATGGTTTCTAGACGCAGCAAGATATTGTCCCGACGGTACTCCTCGAGAAAGGCCAGATCGACGGTTGGCGGATCGGTGCGGACGCAGCTCAGAATGCGCTCGAGATCGTAGCTGGCAGAATACCCCGCAATTTTGTGACAGTTAAACCCCGGATCCAGATAGTCCGATAGCCCGCCGTTGACACTCGAAAACACCTGGCACCCACAGGCGATCGCCTCCAAAGGCTGGAGTCCGAACCCTTCGCTCACCCCCTGAAGCGCCCAGTACTCGGCGGAATCGTACAGGTAAACCTTGGCGCGGTTGAATAAGGCGGCAAAATCGTCGATAAAACCGCGAATGACGAAGACATTGCACTGCGCTTCTAGAGCCGGAATCAGCTCGTGCAACAGATACTGAGATGATTTGCGGGCGTGGACCAGCACGTCGATATCGCGGGGCTGATGGCAGTCTTTAAACGGCTCGGAAATTTCATTGGGCAGATAGTACAGCAGCGAGTGGGGCGCGTGTTGGCCCCAGTAGCCCAAAGTATTGCGGCTCACGGTAATAATCGGTACCCGCGCGGGCAACCGGAACCCGTAGCCGGAACTGTGAGCGTGGTACACCGCATTAAAAGACTTGAGGCGCGGAGCCAGCTTTGCCACGTCAAATCCCCAGCTCATCACAAAAATGGCATCGCCGAGGGCATGCGGCTCCTGGAGCAGATCGTCTAAAAACGGCGTTTGCGGCTCCCGCTGGCGGTAGGTGACAACTTGCGCGGGGCAAATTTCGCGGGCCAAGGCCAAGGTTTTTAGCTCCGCCCACAGCCCGCCGCAGGCAAATTTTTTATCGGTGCCGGGTAACAGAAAATAAAGCTGCCGCATGGGAAACGTGGATGGGAAGTCCTTTCTACCCTACTAGAAATGAGGTCTGCCTCGAAGGGGCATTTGTGCGGCGTCCCGCTTCGTGTGAGGATGATTAGGTTAAGGTGACACAGTAGCTGGACGGAGCATCATGGCAGAGATTCAATTTGTCCGAGGCGAAAACGAAACAGTCATCCCCGACGTACGGCTGACGCGCGCGAAGGACGGCACCAACGGTCGCGCTTATTTTTATTTCGACAATCCTAAAATTCTAGAAGGGAACCTCGAAATTTTGGGGATGTACATGGTAGACGAGGAGGGAGAACTCATCAGCCGGGATGTCAATGCAAAGTTTGTCAACGGCATCGCAAAGGCGATCGAGGTGGCCTACACCATGAAGAGTACCGCCGAATGGGAACGCTTTATTCGGTTCATGGATCGCTACGCGCAAAGCCACGGGCTGGTCCAAAATAAGTCGGACGCTGAATGAGCAGTTTTTAAAAAAATAGGGGTGCTCGTGGCCCATACCCCCCATGCCGATTCAAAACCCGTCTCTGTTTCCTGCGCCATCATCACCGCAAGTGATTCTCGCTGGCAGCGCATCGCGCGCGCGGAGCCTTTTGAAGAGGATAAAAGCGGTAACTTAATGCGATCGCAGCTTGAAGCGGCAGGCCATACCGTCGCGGACTACCGGATTTTGCCCGACGAGCCAGCCGCAGTGCGGAAAACACTAGAGCAACTGGCAGCGCTCGGGACGGTGCAGGCCGTCCTGCTGACGGGCGGAACTGGCATTGCGCCGCGAGATACCACCTACGACGCCATTGTCGGTTTGCTGGAAAAGGAACTTCAAGGCTTCGGCGAAATTTTTCGCGCCCTTAGCTACCCAAAAATTGGCTCGCGGGCGATCGCCTCGCGGGCAACAGCGGGGGTTTATCGGCAAATGCTGGTCTTTTCGCTGCCCGGTTCGGTTCACGCCGTCGAGCTGGGCATGAAGGAGCTGATTTTGCCAGAATTAGCCCATTTAACCCGCTTGCTACACCCCAGTCTCTAGCTGGCTGAGCGCGTTGCCCTGCCGTGTCCTGCGATGCCCTGAGCCTGTCGAAGGGAGCTTGCCGAAGGGAGCGAAGCCGAAGGGGAGTCTCTAGCTGGCTGAGCGGAGTCGAAGCCAGCGGTAAGCTTTTTCCTGGAAATCACCTTATTATCTAGCAGCTCGGGCAGGTGGCACGACCTCTACCCCAGTGACCGTCACATTGGGGCGAACGTCCGGGCGATAGGCCCGAATTAATTTAGTGGCGCTGCGCACAGCCTGCATGTACTGCGGGTCCGCCTTGGTGGCCAGCAGATCGGGCTTGGCATTCAGTTGCGCGACCTGCTCGGCTGTCAAATCCGCTTGAATGTCGGGAATAATGCCCTTGTGGCTGATGTCAGTTCCATTGGGCGTATAGTAATGGGCGATCGTCACCGCCATACCCGAGCCATCGGAAAGCTGATGGACGGACTGCACCAACGCTTTACCAAAGGTTTTGGTCCCCACGACCGTAGCGCGCCCGTTGTCCTTCAGCGCGCCCGTTAGAATCTCGCTGGAGCTGGCGGAATTGCCATCGACTAAGACCACTAGCGGCAACTGAGTCATGGCCGTTTGATTGGCTAGGATGGAATCATCTTGACCCACGCGATCGACGGTTCGCACGATCGTACCCTTATTGAGCCACATGCGCGCGATATCGATGCTGGCATTGAGCAGACCGCCCGGATTGCCCCGCAGGTCGAGAATGTAGGCATTAACCTGCTGCTTGTCCAGTTCGCGGATGGCCTTCTGAATTTGGCTGGCTGCATGGGAGCTGAATTCGCCCAAGCGAATGTAGCCAATGTTGGCGTTTGCTTCTTTTTTGACCGAGTAGGTCACGGTCGATAGCTCGATCAGTTGACGACCGATCGCGACGTCAAAATTTTGAGTGCCCCCGCGATTAATGCGCAACTTGACCGTGGTGCCCACCTTCCCGCGAATCAGCGCAGAGGCTGCTTCTACATTCATAGTGCGAGTAGACTTGCCATCAATGGCAAGGATTTGGTCGCCTGCTTTGATGCCCGCCTTGAGTGCTGGAGAACCTGCCATCGGTTCCACGACGGTCAAAATTTTGGTGACTTTATTCAGCTCTAAGCGAATGCCAACCCCAGACAATTCTCCAGACGTTTGGGTGGTGAGTGCCGTAAACTGCTCGGGATCCATAAAGCGGGTATAGGGATCCTGAAGCTTTTTAAGCGCGGAGCGAAGCGCGCTGTAAGCCTGATCCTTGGAGCTGTAGGACGGGCTCAGGAGATCTTTGCGAATGGCCTGCCAATCATTGCGATTAAAAGTGTTGTCGACGTAATACTGATTTACGAGCTGCCATGCTTCGTCCAGAACCACCTTAGGGCTATCCTTAAAGGCTATACCGTCCGTGCGGCTATCGGCAGGTCGCGTAGGAATTAAGGCTGTAGCGGTTGCAAGAACGCCGCCGAAGAAGAACGCGCGGAGGATTTGAGATGGAAAAGAACCTTGTTTCATAGATTGCGTGCCACCGCAGGTGAAGAGTGTTCGGAGATATTCACGAGATGTAAAGCGAATGCAAACCGCGGACCGAGACTGGGATTTCTAAATGCTTGGATTACGCTTGCGGGTATGCCGATAGCATTGCTCTATTCATAAGATAGACCAAAGATTTTGAAGATTGCCGTTAAAGATGTGACAGTTTGTGATCCTGGGTTATGACTGATGTCCCAACTTAATGGGTCTTGCACTCGCATGTATGCGGGATACAAAGAAAAACTGGGGCTGCGGTTTCGATCGTAATGCCCGTCCATCGATCTGAAGAATGGCTACACCTTCAGAACGCTTGGGACTGATGGCTCGCCAATCCCTCAATTTTCTCAGTAAATATACTTGTATTCTTTTCCTAAATGAGAACTTTGGATGGTCCGACAGAGCCGATCTCAGGCTGCTCGGGCTTTGAGTTCGGGCGAGGCACTTCTACGAGTTCAGCGGTATCACTGATTACAAATTGGCCCCGAGTTCATTACGTTAGGTGAGGTAGGGCCAAGGCAGATTCTTGACTAAATAAAAATTTTAATAGCTGTCCGATCTGTCTGGCCATACGTGCATACTATCTCTGGTTACGTGGCTCATAGCGAACCATTGTTGGAGTTTTAAGGGTTGGATACCAATCGCCAAATGGTTTCCTTCACCAACTCCCGCAGTCAGACGGTGGCATGGATTCTGCTGCCAAACCGACCTATCGCACCCAACTCTCATCGTTCTACGGGGGAACTTCCACATTCATGTCTAATTTCAAGAAGAAACGAAACGATCGCGCTAAAGCGGGGTATCGCCCGCTTGTAATCGCAGCGCTGGTCAGCAGCGGGATTTTGTACCCTACCCTCCAACCGGCCTTTGCCACCAGCCCCAAAGCTGGCACTAGCATTACCAACGAAGCAACTGCAAGCTACACCGACGATGGCGGTCAAGCCTTAACCAGCAAATCTAACGTTGTCACCTTAACTGTGGCAGAAATTGCCGGGATTACTGTTAAAGCCAAAGGCATTACCAACAATACGGGCGGCAGTGCGCCCATCAAGACTGGGGATAAGCTATTTTTCGACTTTGAAATTACCAACGACGGTAACGACCCCACTCAATTCTTCATCCCAGGTAAACCCGCGCAGATTCTAGGCGGTACCCAATCCGGGCAAATCCAGATTATTTCATCCAAAGGCGCTCCACCATTTACCACCCCTATCGATGTTCCTGCTAGCGGTGGCGATACAAAGACGCTCTTGGGTTCGGCTGCGGATGGCTCCTTTGCACCCGGTCAGTCTCTGATCGTCCGCGTTGCTATAGACGTGACTGCCGATACGTCCGGTGCGCCCATTCGGGTCCTCCTTGGGGATACGGGTGCGAACGACAACTCGGCAACGACCCAAAACCAAGCTTACAGCGTCAGCACCAACACACCAGCCATTACTGGAAATTACGATATCTACACCCAAGACAACGCCGATATCGATGGCATTACGGACGAGCAAAATGGCAATCCGGCCAATGGGGATACAACTAACCACCGTCAAGAGGCCAGCGCCTTTAACGAAACGTACTTACAGTCCACGCCAAAAGCCTTTGCCACAATCCTGAAAACAGCTGGGGTCGGCGCGCCTGTAACAGGGAGCGCTCCCAACGTAGATCTTCCCTATAGCCTCAGCTTGAGGGTTGAAGGCGCTTCGCCAGACTCGCAGTATACGGCAGCCGACCTCCAAGGTACGCAGCTCACGGTTGATACGGTCGTCCGCGACAATCAGATTTTAGTATCGGACGTCATTCCAGCCAATACCACTCTAACCGCTGCGCCCACTGCCCCAGCAAACTGGACGGTGGTGTACAGCAATGACGACCCAACGGCGTCCAACAACAGCGCTCTAGAAGTGGACTGGAGTACGACCGCTCCGACTACTCCAGCCGAATTCCAGGCTGTGAAGCGCGTCGGTTTTATTTACAACGCAAATGCTGCCAGCGTGGCAACCGATCCAGGCAACGGACCGATCGCCAAGGGAACGACGGTTTCTACCTTTAAGTTTACAGTCAGAACCAACGTGCCTTCTGCGGGCGGTGAAGTACTCAACATCGCCCAGGTCTTCGGTCAAACCATCTCTGGCACAACCCAGAACCTGGTTTATGACGAATCGGGCGACCAAAATCCGAATAACTACAACGGATCCACTGCTGGCACAAACTCTAACGTAACGCCAGCAACGTTTAACGCCCTCAATTCCGACATCAGCGAAGGTGTCCCCAACAAGACCACTCAAGGTACAGATACAGATCCTAGCGGCAACCCAGCCAACAACCAAGGGTCTGGAGATGATGGGGAAGTCAATGTGGTAACCATTGGCGGTGTGACCACAGCGGCTAGCATTTTAGTCGGACCCAATGGCAAACCTGCGGCGATCGGCCCCAGCAGCAACAACGACGATTTCACCAACCTGGCAACCAAGTATGGAACGGGCGCAGACGCGAACAACCCGCTCGAAGTGACCTTCAACAACACCATCAAAAATACCAGCGTCTCTTCCTTGACCAACGTACTGGTGCGCCCTCTGGCCCCAGCTACAGCTACCGATCTGCCCGTTGGTACCCTGGTCACAATTACGGTAGGGGGCAACACGGCAACCTACGAGTACAAGTTGAACGCAACCACTAGCGTTTATAGCTTTGACTTAACTTCCGGGACACCCATCGAAATTCCAACGATCTTGGCAGATACCAATCTCCCGATCGTCACGAAGGTCGATCTACCGGATGGAACGCTACTCTCCACGGCGGATTCCGTTCTCCGAGGCTATGGCGTGCCCATCGTTGCCTTCACCGACAACGACGGCAGTGGAACTTACAATACGGGCGACACGGGCAATATCACGATCGATCGCGTCTATGTCGGGTTCTTAAAGCTCCTGAAGGAAGCCCAAATCCTCGACAGCAACGGCAATGCACTGACCGATTACTTCACAACGATTTCTACTGCCGACCAGCAGTACGTCAAGTCTGGCAATACAATTCAGTACCGCGTTTCCTACATCAACATCTCTGAAGCTGTGGTGGGTACCGATAATTCCATTCTGACAGCAAAGAGCGTTCTCATTACAGAGGACGGCCTTGCCGGATCGAACACCTGGTTCAATACCACGGTCGATCCCAAGGCCAGCTCCGGTGCCCCCGGCTCTGCAACCACGACTACAACGGGTGCCCTTTCCGCTGTATTTGCAACCAACACCTCCGGCGAAAACGATATTCAAACCTACACGCTAGGGACGCTAGATGCAGCTCCAGCAGGTCCGGTATCGTCTTCTCTGACGGCGACTGGCTACACCGGAAATCTGATCTTTAAGCGCGCGATCAAGTAAGCGCTTGCGGGTAGGGGGTATTCACGAGGATATCCCCTATCCAACCCCACCAAACCTTAGGCCATCAACTCATCTTTACTGACTAGCGAGGATTCCATGACAACCATACGTTTAGCGACCATTGGGGTTAGTCTAGCTGCGATCGCAGTAGCACCTTTCATTGGCACGAACCCCAGTATTGCTCGAAACTTGCAGAACGGCGCGCAGCAGATCGCGCAAAACTTGCCGATGCTTAAGCCCAAGGTTGAAATGAAGCTATCGGTTGCCAAAAAAGTCGTTGCCAAGCAGGCGGATGGGACCTCGACAACAAGCTGGAAAGAATTGGGCGATAAGCCTGTCGTAAAACCTGGCGATATCCTGCGCTACAGCGTGAGCGCCCAAAATTCCGGTCAAAAGGCAGCTCGCAACCTGTCCATCACTCAGCCCATTCCCCCTCAAGCAACCTATATCTCAGGATCGGCCCGTAACAACGGAGCAGCTCTCACGTTTAGTATTGACGGCGGTAAGACTTTCTCTGCCCAGCCCACAATCGCGGTCAAGCTTGCAAATGGCACCCAAGCGCTCCGCCCCGCTCCGGCATCAGTCTATACCAACGTGCGCTGGTCCTACACAGAAGCTTTAGCGCCAGCCACTGCCTTCCGCAACAGCTATGAAGTTGCCGTGAAGTAGCAGCCATTTAATTCAGATGGTAGCACAGCATCGCATGCTGCCATCTGAATTCCTTACCGCATTGAGAGGTACTTCAAACTCCTCAACCCTCACAGACGCAGCAAGTGTCTTAGTTCTTGCTGCGGTCTAGAGGTTCCTCGCGCTTTTTTGAAAGATTTCTCTTGCCAGCCCTAGTTTACCTGCAATTCTCGAGCGGACTGATACCCTTGTGAAACGTTTTTACCGATGGTATAAGCACTGCGAGCCAGCATCGCGAGCCTTGTTCTCAATCAGGACAAGCCTCTTGGGATTGGCTTGGGCGGGTAGTTCGCTCTCGATCGCCCCGGTGTTGGCCCAGTCCATCGCGGATGCTGCTTCCTCTCCACAAAATAGCACTTCTGTCAGGGAAATTGTCAACCAGGCCCAGTACTCCTTCACGGACCCCCAGAGCGGAGAAACTGTCAAGGGTACGACCAACTCGATTCTCTTCACCTCAGACACGTCCGCCTTGACCGATCCTAGAGGTCAGATCTTGGGTTGCGGCGGCAAACCTTTAGATAACTACGAAGGGTTTACGGTTGCCCTCTACGAACCCAGTCCGGCATCGAGCCTCAGCCTAGGCCAACGCTTGAGCCTGACGCGCACCGAACTGCCAGATATCCCCGGCAACAGCATTCCTAAGGGAATTGCACCCAACAGCACCAATCAAAATCCCTTCGCCCTCAGCAATGCCGATGAAGGCCGCTACAGCTTCCTGCTCGATCGCACGCGGGGCCAGCTTGCGGTAGGGAAGGTTTACATTCTGGTGGTCGCACCGCCGAGCAATTCGTCGCTCTACGAGGAGCGGCAGATCAAGCTAGAAATCATCGATATCCGTCCCGATGCCGGACGAGATGTGGTGGCATACCGCGCCACATCCATGGATGGGTTGCCCATTGGCGTTGAAGGGGAAATGACGATCGAGCAGACGGTCGTGCTCATTTCCGACGCGGATGCCATCGGCCTGCAACTGCTGGCGTTTCAGCTCAGGAACGGTCTTTGCCAGCAAAATCAAATTCAGATTGCTAAATCGGGCGATCGCAGCGCGGCCCAGCCCGGAGACACGGTGATCTATCGGCTTTCGGTCAAGAATGCGTCCGATGGCGACCTGGATGAAATTGCCATTACCGATGTCCTGCCCGCCGGGTTTCGGTCGCTCAAAGATTCGGTGCGTGCGGAATTTAAGGGCGCACCCGTCCCGATCGCGCTCGAACAGCAGGGTCAAACCCTTCGCTTTCGGTTGGGCAATCTCGCTCTGCCGAAGGGAGAAAGCATCACGATTGCCTATGCTACTCAATTGACTCCCGATGCCCTGCGGGGGAACGGCAAAAATACTGCAAACGTCCGCGGCCAGCGCACCGACAACGATGTTGAAGTCAGAGACGGCCCTGCCATTCATACGGTTCGCATCAGTGCGGGACTGGTGTCCAACTGCGGCATTATCCTCGGTCGCGTGTTTGAAGATCGCAACTTCGACGGAGAGCAGCAAGATGGCGAACCGGGAATTCCCAATGCGGTCGTATTTTTAGAAGACGGCAATCGCATCACCACCGATAAAAACGGTCTCTTTTCGGTGAAGTGCGCGCTGCCCGGTTCCCATACCGGGGTGCTCGACCCCCTCAGCATTCCAGACTACCGACTCGCCCCCAATCGTCACTTTATCGAGCGCAATAGTGCCTCCAGACTGGTGCGATTGGCTCCAGGGGGCATGGTCAGAATGAACTTTGGGGTCATGCCAGCGGCGGGAGATAAGCCATGAAATCCCGCTCTCGCGTCGCGATTGCCCGAGGGGTATGGTGGTTGGGCGGTACGGTGACGTTGATGCTAGGTACGGCAGTGCGGCCTGTTTGGGCGGCTGAGGTCGATGGGGCGATCGCCCAGACCGTTTCACCGCCAACCGCGCTTCAGGTGGCGCCGCTCCCAGCAGTTCCCCAGCCCGATTCTGCTGCTCCTGCTGCCGCTCCGCCCGCCCCTCAACCTGCGACGGTCCCCCCTCCCGCTACAGTCACGCCAGCAACCGCCGCCGCCTATGCCATTCTCTCGCCGATACAGGGCACGGTCATGGATCGTCCCGCCACGGCGGTCACCCTGCAATATCCCCTCAACAGCACCGTCGAGCTTTGGCTGAACGGCAGCCCCGTGGATCGAGACGCGATCGGTCGCACTGAGACCAATAGCACGACAGGCCGAGTCACGGAAACTTGGTACGGCATTACCTTGAGCGAAGGGGAAAATACCCTAACCCTTCGTCGCGCGGGCGAAGCGCAAATTCTGGCAACGACGGTGATAGAACTGAGCGGTTCGCCCGCATCGCTAACCGTCAAAACCCAAGAGACCCGCCTGCCTGCTGATGGCCGCAGCGTTGCCAACGTGGAGGGCGAAATTTTAGATCGTCGCGGCAACCGTTCTAACTGGAATGCAATGGTCACGCTAGAGGCCAGTGCGGGGGAGTTTCTGGGCGTCGATGCCCAACCGGACATCCCCGGTTTTCAGGTGGAAGCGCAGAATGGCACCTTTTCAGCCCAACTCCAGGCTGCCATTACGTCTCAATTCGTGCGGATTCGCGCTGCGACGAACAATTTGGAAGCATTTTATCAATTTCAGCTTTCGACAATGATGCGGCCCGCCCCGCTGATGACCGGGGTTGTCGATTTGCGCTTAGGCGGGCGCGGCACTAATTTCTACGATCGCTACCAGGATTTTTTACCGCTCCAAGGCGGAGAAAAGACCGTGTTTACAGCCAAGGGGGCGGCCTTTGGCACCGCTTCGGTGGGTGACTGGCTGATTACGGGGGCGTTTAACAGCGATCGCCCCCTCAACGAAGGAGCCGACGGCACGAGCGGACTTTTTCGGACCGTCAAACCCTCCGAGCAGCAATACTCCATCTTCGGAGACGAATCCACTTCGACGCGTACGACCCCCTCGCAGGACAGTTTATTCCTGAAGGTCGAGCGCACTTCTCCCGTGCAATATGCCAGCAATGACTCGTTTATGTGGG
The DNA here is from genome assembly GCF_044923475.1 of Altericista sp. CCNU0014. Classification (NCBI taxonomy): domain Bacteria; kingdom Bacillati; phylum Cyanobacteriota; class Cyanophyceae; order Synechococcales; genus Altericista; species Altericista sp. CCNU0014. Next base: position 5,023,157 of record NZ_CP137338.1, on the reverse strand, counting down.
GCGACTACAATACCGCAGAATTCGCCACCACCGCCCAGAAATTCACGGCCATCGGACGGGGGCTGCACGGGTTTAAGGCGAACTACAACCTCGGCAATCTCCAACTGAGCGCGCTGTATTCCAATACAGCCCAGGGTTTTCAGCGCGACAGCATCGCACCGGACGGAACCAGCGGTTTCTATTTTCTCTCCCGCCGTCCCATCCTAGACGGAAGCGAAGTTATTTTCCTGGAGCTTGAGGAACTGAATCGCCCCGGAACGGTGGTGGAGGTCAGGCCCCAACAGCGAGGAGTTGACTATACCATCGACTACGATCGCGGCTCGATTTTATTTCGAGAACCGATTCTACGCACCGAGACCGATGCAAACGGGAACGTACTGGTCCGCAAAATTGTGGCAACCTATCAATACGATTCCTCGAGCGGAAATACCAGCATTTACGGAGGTCGCGCCCGCTACCATTTTTCGCGCGTTCCCGGCAAAGAAAGCTGGTTGGGCGGTACCTACTGGCAGGAAAATCAAGGTGCGAGGAACTTCGAACTTTACGGTGCAGACGCGCAAATTTCCCTCGGAACCCAGGGCCGCATCATTGCGGAATACGCCCATTCCAGTAACCGCGCCGAAAATCTAGCCTCAAGCGTGAGCGGTTCGGCCTATCGCCTCGAGGCAACCGGACGACTGCTGAAGGATAAAGTTAACGTGCGCGCCTTCTTCAGCCGCGCGGACACCGGCTTTGCCAATCAGGCCACCACAAGCTTCGTGGCGGGACAAACCCGCTATGGCGTGGAAGGAATCGGCAACCTGTCTCCCAAAACTCGGCTGCGGTTTTTCTACGATCGCGAAGATAATATCGGCATTGCACCCCTAGCGCTCAATACCCTCGATCGGCTGCTCAACCCCGGTAGCAACCCGACGCCCGGTGAAAAACAAGATAACAGCCTGACCACCATTTTGGCCGGGGTCGAGCATCAGATCGGCAAGGCGACCCTGGGACTGAGCTACATTCACCGCGATCGCGTCGATCGCGCTCCCGCCGTAGATGTCAAAACCGTATCCGATCGACTGGAAGCAAAGATTGCCTACGCCCTGCGCGATAACCTTCGCATCCATGCCTTGACCCAGTTCGACCTCAGCGGCAGCGACCCCATCTACACCAATCGCAGTTTGCTGGGGTTGACCTGGGATATTAACTCCCATGTCTCCATGAGCCTCAACCAGCACTTTTTGAGGGGCGGGCAGTACGGCGATCGCGCCCTCACTACCTTAGATACAAAGGTCAAGTACGACCTCACCAAAAATACCAAACTGACGGGCCAATTTTCGCTCCTCGGCGACCCTAGCGGTATGACCGGACAGGGAACTGCGGGCATCAGCCATCGCTGGATCGTCACCCCTGGCCTCTCCATGGACTTGGCCTACGAGTACGTCATGGGTCAATTTTCCAAGAGAACCGCCGCTGGCAACCAATTTTCCCAACCCTACGCCGTGGGAAGCGGCGCGTCCGCTCTAGGACTAGAGAGCGGGCACAACTTTTCGGTGGGGTTAAACTACACCAGCAACCCCGATCTCAAGGCGAGCTTGCAATACCAGTACCGCACTTCCTCCAGCGGCACCAATAGCGTCTTGAGGGGGGATTTGTTCGGTAAAATCACGCCCTCTCTTTCAGGACTCGTCCGCTACCAGCAGGGCGGAGCGGCCAATCAACTGCTCGGGATGCTGGGCGACACGATCGACCTCAAGGTGGGGTTGGCCTATCGCAATCCCAAAAACGATCGCTTTAATGGCCTATTTGCTTACCAATTTCGTCAGAATCCAGCCACGACACCCGAGACCATCTTGCTGGGCAGGGGAACGGGCTCTACTGACCATACGCTGTCCGCAGAGGGCATTTACGCGCCGAACTGGCAGTGGGAACTGTACGGCAAAGTGGGCTACCGCCAAAGCACCTCCTATCTCGCCAGCGATTTAGTCAGCACCAATGCGTTATTGCTCGGCCAATTGCGGGCGACCTATCGGTTCGACTATCGCTGGGATGTGGTGGCGGAAGGGCGGGTCATCAAAGGTCTGACGACAGGAGATACAGAATTTGGCGCGACGGCTGAAGTGGGGTACTACGTCACGCCAGATCTGCGGTTGGCAGCGGGCTACGCCTGGGGCAGCGTCAGTAACGCTGGTTTCGATAATGCCCGTTCCAATAGCGGTCCCTACCTGGGGGTCACGGTCAAGCTCGACCAGCTCTTTTCTGGATTTAAATTCCTGAAAAAGCCAGCGCCTAAGGTCGATAAAGCGACAGCCACACCAACAGCCGAGCCCCAGGAGAGTCCCTCATGATGCAGGAATTAGATCGCGTCCCCTGTAGCAGTATTGACGTTGGGGATGGCATAGAAATTTCCGATTGGAACCCGATCCCTAGACCCCATCGAACGACCTTAAGCCGCAATCCTTAAGGTATAGGTGATACTTTACGCGAGCAGCGGGGAATGCTGTCTATATCTGGATAAATTTAAGTTCTATTTTTCTATCTATTCACTTTATCTTCTTACCTCACTCCCGCGCGATATGAAGCGACAGCGATTTCGGATTTTTGAAGGCATGGCAAAGGGTATTGTGTTTTTGGTACGATTGCTCCTGGCGATCGCCACCAAACCCTTCTCCCGCAAAATTTCCAGCCGCATCCGATCTCGCCGCCCTGGGAGGGTTCCGCCCGTTAAACTGCCGCGTCGCCGAACCCTGCGGTTTATTTCTACAGCTTTACTAGCCGTTATCTTTACGGTGCAATTTTCCGGCATTAACCCGTGGTGGACGAATCCGGCCCAAGCCCAAACGGCAAGTCTTTACATCGAGCCGCTCACTTGGGATTTTATCGGGTTAGACAGCAATAATCCCAACGTCGGCCCAAATAGTTATCTAACTGGGGCGCGGGTCTGCAATATCGGCGCTAGCGATGCCATCAATACAGTCGTAAAATTTGTTAAAGAAGGCGCAACCAACCCTTACATTACCGTTACCGCTTTGGGAGAAGCGCGTACCGATACATTGGTCATTCCCCGCTTGACGCCAGGGACGCAGCCCTCAGACCATCACCAACTGAGTCATACCCCTAGCAACTGTTTTGATGCCTACTACAATGTTGTCGTGCAGCGAACCGCATCTGCCTACAATACCGTACAGCGGTATTACATTGCAGCGACATCCTCCAATGCAGCGAGCGTCAGAACGCCTACCAATCGACAGCTATACGTCGAAAAAGTTCTATCCCAAGGCCGTAATGAAGTTATAAGTTTTTCTGGCCCTTCCTCCGTCTATGTTGGCGAAGAATATACCTTCACCCTAGTGACTAAAACGGCAACTGCCTATCCTCAATTAACCGTCAGTTCGAATTTTCCGAATGCAGTTTTTCAATTCACTGATATTTCAACCCAATATTCTACCCCAGGAGTCACCAATAGCAGCATTTACGCTGATGCCTGCGGCTGGATTGCTGATTATACAACACCGGGATATCACGAGAGTTCTAGCAACTGCGACGGTCCCGTTGGCGACCAATATACGGGTGGGAAAGTTGGCGATACCGTTACCACAACCTATAAGATCAAAATCTTATCCACAGGTACTGGTGCCAGCAGCAGTACCTTACAAGTCAATCATCTCATTCTGGATTTTTCTGGCGGCAGCTACCACTACAACTCTGACTACGGTAGCGGTCTCGGCGGGATTACCATTAGCGTCATCGATCGCAAAGCGGACTTAAGCATCGACAAAAGCCACGTCGGCAATTTTTCGGCAGGCGATAATATTTACACCCTATTTGTCACAAATAATGGCCCCGATGCTGCCAAAGCGCCCATTACGGTTACGGACACCTTACCCGCAGGGTTCAGCTACGCGGGCTTAGATAGCGGTACCAGCGCCAATTGGACGTGCAGCGCTACGGGGCAGACGGTCAGTTGTACCAACCCCAACGACCTCGCCAATGCTGCAACATCCACCCTCAAACTCAAGGTCAACGTCAGCGCTAGTGCCGCAACCAACACCGTCAATACAGCAGCGGTTTCTAGCTCGACCACCGACCCCACTCCGACCAACAACACGGATAGCGATCCCGCTACCCTTATCATTGGCCCCAATATTTCCTTCAGCAAAGACTCCGTTCCTAGCAATGCCACCTTTCTGGCAGGGGGCACGGCAACCTATCAGTTAACTGCCAGCAATTCGAGCGGATTTAACGCTGCTGGCCCGCTCACAATTACCGATACCCTCCCCGCAGGCTTAGGCTTCCGCTCGGCCAGCGGGACAAATTGGAGCTGTAGTGCCAATGGTCAAAATGTGACCTGCACGAACCCTAACGGCTTGAATACTGGCAGTACATCAACAGTCACCCTGGTTGTAGATGTCCTCTCGACTGTCGCCGCATCCGTCACCAATACGGCCACCGTCAGTAGCGGCAGCCTAGATACGAATACCGCTGATAATACTGCCACCAAGACAAACACCGCCACCCTGCCCGCCCCAGATTTAACCATTGCCAAAACCGATAATGGGGCAGCATTTGCCACCAATAGCAATGGTACTTATAACATCACGGTTACCAATAGTAATGCGAGCGGCATTCAGAGTACGTCGGGTGCAATTACCGTAACCGATACATTGCCTGCTGAATTCACCTATATTTCGGCTACCTCTGCTTCTGGCAGTACGGGTTGGAGCTGTAGTAACTCCGGCTCAACGGTTACTTGTACTAACCCCGGCCCGATCGCTCCCGGTCAGAGCAGTTCTATTCTCTTGACAGTTAAGGCTCCCGCGAGTACCACCGGATCCCCCTTTACGAATACGGTCAGCGTGTCAACTCCCGGCGAAGCAACCACCAATAACAATTCGGCCAGCGATACGACGCCTGTTATTGCACCAGGGAATATCGATCTGACTGTAATAAAGAAACTGTCGAAGGTCGGATCCGCCGCACCGAGTCCTGCTTGTACCACTGCTACATCCATTGATACCTGTACCGCATCAATGAGCAGCGGCAATGCCATTGAATATACTGTAGATGTCATTAACAACTCTAGCGGGAACGGCGATGACTCAGCTATTTATTTTTCAGACACAGTCCCAGCAGCCATTACCGTCTCGTCATGGACTTGCGATTATCTCGATAAAAATGACGTGCCAGGGGGCAACACCGGCAATCCAAGCCCTGAGAAATACTGGGGAAGCGGGAACGACGTTAATGCCTGCAATCCCAACAATACGAGCGGCACGCCAAAATACCGAGCCAGCGGTTCGGGGAATAATATTAGCTTGAATACGATTGGCTTGCGTAAAGGGGGAGGGAAAGTTCGATTTACGATCGTGGGGACGCTTAACTCCAGCTTTAATGGATTTCTCTCGAATACCGCTTTTGCAAACCCCTCATCTGCTTCTGGAGCAGATAAAGCGCCAGTCGATAATAGCTATACGGTTAACTCCGTTATTCCCGTAGATTTGAGCTTGGCTAAAACCAATGTTGGTAGTTTTGTAGTGGGGGTTAATGGCATTTATCGGTTAACCGTCAAAAATGAAACTTCCGGCACTGCTGCCCGCTCGACTGCTGGAAGCATTACCGTGACCGATACCTTGCCTGCCGGGCTTACCTTTGTCTCGGCTAATTCTGCTACGGGTAGCTCGGGATGGACCTGTGGCTACAACTCAAGCACCCGAGTCGTGACCTGCGTCAGCACGACCGCACTGGCCTCTCAGGCAACCAGCGCTATAGATATTACCGTCACGCCCACGGCAACGGGTTCCATTACCAACAGTGCCACTGTGGCCTATTTCGGCGATAGCGTGTCTGGCAACAATACCGGCAGCGTCACAAATACGATCGCCGCGCCGGATCCAGACTTAAGGATCGTCAAGACTGCTGGCACGCTGACTTTAGGCGCAACAGGTACTTATAGTATTGCTGCAAGCAATATTGGCACGACGGTTGCGGTTGCCCCCATCGCGATCCGAGACACGTTGCCAACAGGTCTGACCTTTGTCTCAGGAACTGGCACCGGATGGAGCTGTAGCGCAACGGGGCAAGATGTTCTTTGTCGCAACTTTAGCGATATTGCCGCTGGCTCGGCAGCCCCTCCCCTAACCCTAACCGTTTTGGTCGGCAGTCAAACTGCAGCCAATATCAGCAATACCGCCACAGTCGATACGGTTCCGAACGAAAGCACCGCTAAATTAGCCAACAATACCTCGACGGTTTCGAGCAGTGTAGCTCAAAGTGCCGACCTAGGCATTGAGAAAACGCTGATAGGGAGTCTTGTGAAAGGCCAAAACGCGACCTATCAACTCAAAGTCACAAATTATGGCCCTGCAAATGTAACTGGGGCGGTTACCGTAACCGATGCATTGCCCGCTGGACTCAGCTTTGTGTCCGGTTCTGGCGGAGGCTTTTCTTGCAATGGCTCGCCAGTAACTTGCACGAAAAATGATGGTTTAGCGTTGGGAGGCACTGCCACCATTGACCTCACGGTCGCCGCGAGCGCGAGCGCTCCAAGTTCCATCGAAAATACAGCAACAGTTTCAAGTTCCCTCACCGATCCGAACTCAGGGAATAACAGCAGTACGATCTCGAACACTGCGACTACAGCGATCGCAGCTCTAGCGTTGAATAAAAGCCATGCGGGGAATTTCTCCCTCAACGGGCAAGGAACCTACACCTTAGAGGTCGCTAATACAGGTAACACTACGATTGTGGATGCGATCCGCATCGAAGATGCTTTACCGTCCCAACTGAGTTTGACATCCTTCATTGGCGATGGCTGGACCTGTACGGGGACGACTTCAGTGACCTGTACGACCAATAACGATTTAGCGCCAGGGGCAAAAACTGCTGTTGACATCACCGTAAATGTGGGTGCCAGTACGCCCACGGGTTCGCCACCCACAGGCGGAGTCACAAACGCGGCCAGCGCATTCATTGGCACAAGCGCTACCGCTGCCGCTACGGATACTGACCCTACAACCATTACGAGCAGCGCCGATCTTTCTGTCACCAAGATTGCTGCGGGAGACTTTATTGTCGGGCAGACTGCCACCTACCAATTAACGGTCAAAAATAGTGCCGCCAGCCCAATTTCGCCAAGCTTACCCATCACGCTCGTCGATCAGCTTCCCGTTGGTCTTACCTATGTTTCCGGGACGGGGACGGACTGGACTTGCCCCGCGTCTTCAACGAGTTCGGACATTACCTGTACTTACAATGCAGCACTCAGTCCCGGCAATAGTTCCAGTCCTTTAACGTTGACCGTAACAGTCACATCTCAAGCGGGATCTAGTTTTACAAATTTTGCGACGGTCTATAGCGCGACGCCAGATTCCGACACCTCTAACAATACAACCAGCGTTGTCACGACTACAGGCACCATTAGTAGTACGCCCAATCTGCTTTTGGTCAAACGCATTACCGCCATTCAAGGCAATTCCCAAAATCCCAATGACAATACGGCACTCAATACGTTTGTCAATTACGGGACAAACGCCGATGAGGACAATAATGCCAAGTGGCCTGCCAACTATCTCTTGGGCGCTACCAATGGCGGTCAGGTTCGCCCTGAAGATCGAGTGGATTATACCATTTATTACTTATCCGCAGGGACAGGGCCAGCCAAAAATGCGACGATTTGCGATCGCATTCCCGCGCACCAAACCTTTGTCCCCGATGCTTTCAATAGCCTGACTGCCGCTCCCAATACGGCACCCGCTTCTCCACCGGGCGATCGCGGCATTGTTGTCTCCCAAGGCGGTACCGCCTACGCCTATACCAACGTTGCCGATGGGGATGCTGCCCAATACTATGCCCCCGGATCTACCCTGCCCAGTGCTTGTACGCAACCCGCTTTAGCGGAAGACAATGGCGCAATTGTCGTCAATTTAGGCGAGATTCCCAACGCTACGGCATCGGGTTCTCCAGCAGAATCCTATGGATTTATAAGATTCCGCGCTCAGGTGAAGTAGCCCCGAATAACGCCGTTCGATCGATAACTGCAACGCAGGTCAACGCGCGCTTCTTGACTTGGCGATCGCGGCAAAATACCCCAGTCGCAATTTTCGCGACTTCTGGCTGGCATGAAGCCCCACTTAACCTCGGCGATTCCCAGGCGCTCAGCTCACCTTCGGGCTTTGCTCGTGCCACGGCGTCGATTGCTCGTAGGCATAGGCCGCTTGCAGCACCAAATCTTCGCGCAACACATTGCCAATAATTTGGAGGCCGATCGGCAACCCTCGATCGTCAAACCCGCAGGGCAAGCTCAATCCCGGCAGACCGGCCAAATTGACCGGAATCGTCATCAAGTCTGACAGGTACATGCTAATCGGATCCGAGGTTTTCTCCCCCGCCTTAAAGGCCGTAGTGGGAGCGGTAGGGCACACCAGCACATCTACCGATTCAAACGCTTTTTCAAAATCCTGCTTGATTAAGGTGCGGACTTTTTGAGCCTTGAGGTAGTACGCATCGTAATACCCCGCCGAGAGCGCGTAGGTACCGATCATGATCCGTCGCTTCACCTCCGCACCAAATCCTTGGGCGCGGGTTTGGGTATACATCGAAAGCAAATTCTCGGCCTCTTCCGAGCGGAAGCCGTACTTGACGCCGTCGTAGCGGGCGAGGTTTGCCGAAGCCTCTGAGGGCGCGATCACGTAGTATGTAGGCAACCCGTAGCGGAAGCGCGGACAGGAAATCTCCACAACCTCAGCGCCCAGGTCTTTTAGCTGCTGGATGGCCTTCTGGACGGCCTCCGCGACAACGCTATCTAGCCCTTCCCCAAAGGTTTCCGCAATGACTCCAATGCGTTTGCCCCTGAGATCGGGGATGAGAAATTGTGTGTAGTCTGGAATTTTTACATTCAAGCTCGTGGAGTCCTTCGGGTCGTGTCCGGCGATCGCCCCCAACAATATCGCCGCATCTTCCACCGTGCGTCCAAACGGCCCAATTTGGTCGAGGGAAGAGGCATAGGCCACCAACCCAAACCGCGAAACGAGTCCGTAGGTCGGCTTCAGTCCCACTACCCCGCAAAACGAAGCGGGCTGGCGAATCGAACCACCCGTATCGGAACCCAAGGCGACGACGCATTCATCGGCTGCCACTGCCGCTGCCGAGCCGCCAGAAGACCCACCGGGCACCCGCGACGTATCCCACGGATTGGCCGTCACTTGATAGGCCGAATTTTCCGTAGAGCTGCCCATGGCAAACTCATCTAGATTGGTTTTACCCACCATTACCGCCCCTGCCGCTGCCAGCTTTTGAGTCACGGTGGACTCGTAGGGGGGCACGAAATTTTTGAGGATGTAAGACCCGCAGGTGGTCGGAATGCCTTTAGTACAAAGATTGTCTTTGATACCAACCGGGATGCCTGCCAAGAGTCCAATCGATTCTCCCGCTACAAGCTGGGCATCGACCTGCCGGGCTTGGTCTAAGGCCCGATCTGCTGTAATGGCCAGAAAGCTATGGAGCTTGGGTTCTAATTGGTGGATGCGCTCTAGCGCTTCTTGGGCAATCTCTGTGGCCGAGCGCGCTTTACTGACCAATTGTTGGTGCAACTCCCGGAGGGAAGCCATGCAGCAGATCCTTTTACGTAACGACCGGGGTAAAGCCCGTAACGCGCTCCCCCTTTGTCAGTTTATCGGATTGCCGCAGAAACAATATAAATTCCGCAGATCGCAAAGCGCTACGCGATCGCCGTCAGAGTCTCTATACTGGGAAAGTTTGCAGGAATAGAGAGTCAACCCGTGTTTTGCAGCATTGTGATTCCCACTTACAATCGCAAGCCGATCTTAGAAAAGTGCTTGCGGGCGCTGGAACGGCAGACCTATCGCGGCGACTATGAAGTGGTTGTGGTGGACGATGGCTCCACGGATGACACGATTCCCTGGCTCCGGCATCAGGCTGCTGCGTTTCCCCACGTCAGGCTGCTCTTGCAAAACCATTTAGGCCCCGCCGCTGCCCGCAATCTGGGCGTCGAGCAGGCTGCCGGAGACACCATTGTCTTTATCGATAGCGATTTGGTGGTAACCGAAACCTTCCTGCAATCCCATGCGGACGCCTTAATTCAGGCGCAGAAAGTGCTGGGACACGATCGCCTTTTTACCTACGGTGCGGTCATTAACACCAGTAATTTCGACTGCCCGACCGCTGAATCCTACAAACTGACAGATTTTTCAGCGGCCTACTTTGCCACTGGAAATGTAACGATCCCGAAACATTGGCTGATTCAAGCCGGACTCTTCGACCCGCAGTTTTCGCTCTACGGCTGGGAAGACCTGGAACTGGGCGTTCGGCTCAAACAACTGGGGCTGAAGCTTGTCAAAGTTCCCGAAGCTGTCGGCTACCACTGGCACCCGGCGTTCGGTCTCGAGCAACTTCCCGCCCTCATCGATCGCGAACTTCAGCGCGGCAAAATGGGTGCGGTGTTCTACCAAAAGCATCCCACCTGGGATGTCAGAATCATGCTGCAAATGACGGCACTGCACTGGCTGCTGTGGGGCGGCTTATCCCTGGGCGGACGACTCAACGAACGTTCCCTGCGCCCGCTCATGGAATGGTTAATCCGGCGGGGCCAGCCCGGTATCGCCTACCAAGTTGCCCGGATTTTTCTCAACTGGTATAGCTTGCAAGGCTTGAGGCAAGCCATGCATTTGCAAGGTTCTGCCTCGCACTAGCAGCGCGGGCCGCGCTAGCGCAGAAAAGAACTGACCAACCAAAACAAGAACAAAATCGCCAAAGTCACCAGGGTCGTGGAGGGGAGACCAACAGGCGGCACAAATTGCAGGAGAAAGACGGTCAGCAATCCCCCAAAAATCAGCGTGCCGATCGTCAGCAAAAAGGCGCGACCCAGCCGCTGCTCTTTGCGATTGAGCCAGTACATCGTAAAGCCAACGCCGAGCGCGACCAAAAAGGCTAAAGAGTCTTCAGGCTTGTTGGGGTTAGAACCCGGATTCAACACCGCAATGGTGCCTAAGGTCGTGAAAAAGCCAGCCGAGACTAAAACTTCCGTCACGCTGGGCCGATCGAGGGTTTGCTGGAGCCAAGCGGGCGACTCCGGGACCTTGGCAAGAGTCGCCGTCTTAGAAGACTTTTCGGCTAACTTTTCCGCAAATCGGATGCCTTCCGGCACCGTAATTTTCCCTTCTTGGCGCTTGCGCAGCCGATCCATCAAAATGGCATCGTAGGCTGCTTCGATCTCTTGGCGCGCCCGTTCGTCGTTGGGATGGCGCTCGACGAGGCGATCGCGAGCGCTTTGAATTTCTTCAAAGGAAGCATCCTCTGGAACTTCCAGTTTCACGTAGGGGTTTTGTTCGCTCATGCGCTTGTCTTCCATGGCCCTTCCAGATTAGCGAGAGAGTAGATTGACGAGATCGATTGAGAACTGCTGAAATGATGGAAAAATCGGAAGGAACGATCGAGCATTTAGCCTCCTCAGACTTTGCTTACCAGCGCAGTCCTTCATGATGGCCTCCCCAACCGTTTATTAAAGCTATCCTATATTGACCGGATGTAAGCGTTGACGTGCATCTTACACCGTTTGAGACCGTGACAGCGTAACGCATTTTGCACTGCGTAAATTTTTTTATCTGGTTTGACGACGAAGGTAGTCTGTCCTCAGTCTAACGGTTGAATCGCCGCAGCTGAAAATTTTAAGGTTCCCTCTAGACTTCCAGGATAGCGTTTTAAAGCGAGGGTTTTCCAGGAGTAGGCTGAGTTTTAAGATGATCTAAAAATTCTATGAGTTCTGCATCGCTGAGGTGCTGTCGCGATCGCTTGCCGTAGGTCTGCTCCAAATAACGACGCCCCTGGGCATTCGTCCAGCCGAGGCGCTTGAGTTCGACGTCCGTATGGGCAATGATGTCGGAAAGGTCGATTGGTGCTGCAATTGCAGCGGCTGCCTCGTGCCGTTCTCCTCGAGGGCGAGGGCTGCTTTCTCGCTGAGGTGCAAACGCGGGAGGTGAGGGAGCCTCAGCTTGGGGCGGAGCGATTTCTCGATCTGAGTGCCGACTGGAGCGTTGCGGGACATGCGGTTCCGGCTCGACGGCATTGCGTTCGAACCAGGCCAGCTGCTGCTGTTCTGGCGCTTGGAAGGACCGAGCAGCGCGATCGGCGATCGCCCAATCCACATCCACCGAATGTTGAAACGTCGCTTCGTTCAGGGGCAAAAACTCAGCGGCGGGCGCTGCCAGCCTTGCCTGAGTGCGGGCAGCAGGCTCTTCTGGCCCTGAGTTGACAATTTGTGCCTGAGTCGCATAGGGGCGATCGTCAATTCCAAGCACGACCAAAGCACGCACCCGAGCCTGATCTTCGGCCTGCTCGATACTGGTTGCTGCCGATAGGCCCGTTGCGAGAGTAGACCCGCCCACTTGAATGATGGCCTTAACGATGTATTTGCCCTCGTGGATGTTGAGCAGTTCTGAAATCAGGCTACCCATCGGATATTGGCTTCTAAACTGAGCGTACATAGAGGGCAAACCTTAGGGCTTTGGGCGATCGAACAGGGAGACCAGGAACATAGTTTTATCATGCCCCGCTATTGGGGTCAACTGCGCTGGAGACGGCGGCGGCTCCTGAAATACAGGACTGTCGTGCCTTTGCAGGATCGATTGGGGGCTAGCGGCACAGCAGATCTCGATAGGCTTTGCTGTTGGCCCACCGATCGATGGCACTGGCCCGTAACACAGGGAGCGGATGGGTTAATTGAGCGGTCTGAAGCGTCTTCCAGAGGACGCTCAAATCGTCGCCAGCTTGGGTGTAGGCTCTAGCTTGGGCTAGAAATGCATCCGCATTTAACTGCGGCGCAAGGGTGGGGGACCCTCCCGTCAGTTTCATCAGCACGGAAATCATGACGTTAGGGTCTTGGCTGACGAGCAAACCCGCGCGATCGCAGGTAAATTCCGCGCACCTCACCCAATTCAAGAGCTGCTGCTGCAGGTTTTGAGCGATAAGGCCGCCCCAGTAGGGGAGTTGGCCTGCCGCTACGACCATTATGTTTGCCAGGGTCAGGTAAACGCCATGGTCGCACTTGAGGTGGCCTAACTCGTGAGCGATCACGGCTTGGATTTCGGCTGGGTTCAACAGATCGAGCAGGGACGCATGCAGCACGATGAAAGGCTGCTTGCCACGGATGGCCAACGTATAGGCATTGGGCGCGGGATTTTGACGAATGTAAAGCTGCGGGGGTTCTAGGTCCAGAATCTGACAGGCTTCTAGGAGCAAATGGTGGAGTTCTGGAAGCTGCTGCTTGCCCACCAGCAATCCAGAGCCGATATTGTCTAAGTACAATGCTTGCTCCGCAACAGAACCGAGGATGCTCCGCACGACCCAATCCCATCCAGGCAGTTGCTTAAAGGCCAAGGTTGCCTCAAGGTCGAGGGGATGGCGAAACTGGTCGGCTTTTAACCCTACAAAGGGGACCTTATCGATCGTCATAGCTCCTTACCCCATAGGTCTCTTTTTATTGTGGCATTCCCTTCAAGGGAACGGAGCGCAGCGCTAAAACTGGTCGGACAGTAAGCGGCAATCGGTTGCCTGAGAGACCTATGAGTGCGGGAGCGCAACCCTACCAACGGGAATGAAACCGAGGTTCGATCTGAGCGATATAGCCCCGACGTTCGAGCTTGCGAGCGGCATAGTTCGCATCCTTCCAAGATCGGTAGGAGCCTGCAAAGCGCCATTCGTCGTCATAGCGGTCATCCCGATAGTAAACGTCGTACTGACGCTGGAATCTATGACCTAGGTTAATCGAGAATCCAGAGTGTTCGAAGTGGAAGGGTTCGGCTTTCGCTTGAAGGGGAACTGCTATCCCCAGCCCGAGGGTTGCGAGCGAAATGAGCGCAACCGTTAACTTTTTCATGACTCAAACCTCCTTTTAAGGTTTTTTATGCTCCCTAATATTGCCGGAAGCATCCTATCCGGGCAGCGATCGAGCTACCTGAGCCATGGCGATCGTCCTCACTAGGGGCGGGCAAGCGCGCGCGATTGGAGGTGGGTTAGAGGGACGCATCCCCCGCAGCTAATCTATCGGGAAGGCTAGAATAGCATTAGTCACAGCTTTTACGAGTCCATTGAGACAGCATAAGTCTTATTTTCATCATGTTTGTCCGTTTAGGGTCAAAAGAGATGGAAAACCTTGAGACTAACCATGAATTTTCCGAAGCCAGCCTACGATATTGTGGCGTTAGCTGCCTCTGCGGGGGGACTCAGCGCGATCGGCCAGATTCTGGAAAATTTGCCTGCTAACTTTCCTGCTGCGATCGCCATTGTGCAACACCTTGCCCCCCAACATCGATCGCTCATGGCGGATATTCTGAGCCGGAAAACAGCCCTACACGTCAAGCAGGCAGAGCAAGGGGATGCGATCGACCCTGGAACCGTTTATATTGCACCGCCCAATCGCCATCTTCTGGTTAGCCCAGATAAAACGCTGTCCTTAACCCAAACCGCGCTAGTGCATTTTCTGCGGCCCTCGGCGGATTTACTATTTGAGTCCGTGGCGGCTAGCTACAAAGACCGGGCGATCGCCGTAGTTCTGAGTGGGACTGGGAATGACGGCGCCATAGGAGTGCAGGCGATCCACAAAATGGGAGGCATTGCAATTGCGCAAGATAAAGAAACATCGGAGTTTTTTGGGATGCCCAGTGCTGCGATTCAAACGGGACTCGTAGATTTTGTGTTACCTCTCCCCCAAATTACAGATGCGCTGATGTCTTTGGTCTGCATGTTCTAAGAATAACATCTGAGCCTGAGGTTCTTTGCCCGCCAGGGCTGTAGGATTTTGCTTGAGGCGGTGAGGTCGATTTTTTGTAAGGTTGCGCTTCTTCGATCGGCTTTGCTCAAGTCATAATGCTGTAACTGCAATAGTCTCTGAGGTTAGAAACTAATAGCGCTAGAGACTATTATAGAGGTGCGATCGGGATAAAAAAATAGTGCTGTCAAATCTTAAAATCTTTACTCAGCCAAAATTTTATCCTAGCTAGCCTAGCAAAAGAACGCTGGTTGAATACGAGGAAATGAAAATAAATGACGACCACCGCTCTTTTGATGAGCTGTTGGATTACCTGAGGCAGTCGCGGGGCTTTGACTTTTCAGGCTATAAGCGAGCCAGCCTCACCCGTCGCGTGCAAAGGCAAATGCAGTTCCATGCGCTTGAGAATTACAAAGATTATCAGGACTACTTAGAAGTCCATCCAGAGGCATTCTCCCTGCTTTTCAATACAATCTTGATCAACGTCACTGCCTTTTTTCGGGATGCGAGCGCTTGGAACTATCTCCAAACTGAGACCATTCCTCATCTCCTGAACGAAAAGCCAGCCCAATCGCGCATTCGAATTTGGAGTGCGGGATGCGCCTCTGGGGAAGAAGCCTATACGCTAGCGATGATTTTTGCCCATATGCTGGGCATCGAATCATTCCGACAGCGCGTCAAAATCTATGCTACAGACGTGGATGAAGAGGCTCTTTTGCATGCTCGTCAATCGATCTACAGCGCTAGAGAGATTAAGTCTGTCCCACAGGCATTCCAGACGCAATTTTTTGAGCCAGCGGGAGACCAGTACATCTTCCATCCCGAATTACGTCGGTCGGTGATCTTCGGTCGCCACGATCTGCTCCAGGATGCGCCAATTTCTCGCCTTGACCTATTGGTGTGCCGCAATACCCTCATGTACTTTAATGCCGAAACCCAGGCTAAGGTTCTCAAGCGTTTTCACTTTGCCCTCAATTCTGCGGGTGTTTTACTTTTGGGCAAGGCAGAAATGTTGCTGACCCATACCAATTCGTTCATCCCTATCAGTCTGCAACACCGCATTTTTCGTCGGGTGTCCCAGAAAAATCGACGCGACCCCCTTCTCGCGAAGGTTCAGATCTTTGAAGACCCACCCAGCAACGCTCTGGAGAACTACATCTATCTGCGGGAATTGGCCTTTGAGTCGCTTCCTATGGCGCAGATTATTGTCAACTTCGACGGCATTTTGGTGCTAGCAAATGCGGCAGCACGGTCTATGTTTAAGCTTAACCTGATGGATCTGGGTCGTCCCTTGCAGGATTTAGAAATTTCGTACCGTCCCCTAGAGCTACGCTCGCACATTGACCAGGTATACCGAGAGCGTCATCTGGTCATCATCAATGATGTGGTGCGGAATTTTCCAGACCATTGCGCCCAGTCTCTAGATGTGCAGTTTAATCCCTTAGCAGACGAAAATGACGAACTCCTGGGCGTAAGCATCACCTTTGTAGATGTCACCCATTACCACGATCTCCAGGAAGCACTCCAGCATTCTAATCAGGAGCTGGAAACGTCTAATGAAGAGCTTCAGTCCAGCAATGAAGAGTTAGAAACCACCAACGAAGAACTTCAATCCACTAATGAGGAACTGGAAACGACCAATGAAGAACTTCAATCTAGCAATGAAAAACTGGAGACCATGAATGAAGAGCTTCAGTCTACCAATGAAGAATTACAGACTATCAACGCAGAGCTACAGCAACGCACGGATGAACTCAACGAGGCCAATGCTTTTGTCAGTTCTATTTTTGCGAGTCTGAGCCTAGGCGTAATTGCGATCGATCGCCAGTTCAATATTCTCACTTGGAACCCTAGAGTAGAAGATCTTTGGGGGCTACGGGCAGAGGAAGTGAAGGGACAGTCCCTGCTAGGACTGGAAATTGGGTTGCCCGTCGAACAACTGAGAGAACCCGTGCTCAACTGTCTCAAAGGGAATGCAACGCGACAGGAGCTGGTACTCAAGGCCAGAAATCGGAGAGGGCGAGACATTCAATGTCATCTTAGCTTTAGCCCGCTCAATGGCAATGAAGTTCTGCAACGCGGTGTAATTATCTTAATGGAGGAAGTAACATGAATCCAAGAGACCGTAAAAGGCTTGATTTTAATATTCTCGACTTTGAGGAACAGCTTCAATCCGCACAGCAGCGACTGAAAATACTGGAGCAAAGTGCGAAGGACTCCTCCCTCGCGTCTCAAGAACTGCAAGACGAATCCATTACTAAACTTTCAGTGGCGTTAGAAGAACTGCACGTCGCTACTGAGGAAATCCACGCTCAGAATGCGGAATTGGCGATCGCTCGTCAATCTTTAGAGATCGAGAGACTCCGTTACTTAGAGCTGTTTGAATTTGCGCCAGATGGTTACTTGGTGACAACGCCTTTAGGGGTAATTCTGGAGGCGAACTGTGCGGCAGAAAAACTTTTCAATCTGCGCCGCGAACATCTGCTCGGCAAACCGTTAATCGTTTTTGTTAGTGAATTGGATCGCGCCCATTTTCATACTCAATTGAATCAGTTGGCCGTCAGTCAGGTTATAACAGACTGGGAAGTGAGCCTAAGAACGCGAGAAAATAACCTATTCCCCTCATCAATCTCGATTTCTACAATGGAAGACTTAGAGGGAAAATGGGTCGGTCTGCGCTGGCTGATTCGGGATATTAGCGATCGCAAGCAGGCCAAGCAAATGCGCTACGATGCGTTTCATGACAGCCTAACGGGGCTATCTAATCGAGCGTTGCTGCTGAATCGTCTGGAACATCTGCTGGAAGGTTATCAGCGGCATCCAGAGCAATTATTTGCCTTGCTATTTCTAGATTTAGATCGGTTCAAGCCGATCAATGACAGCCTGGGCCACTTCGCCGGAGATCGAGTGCTGATGGAAATGGCCTCTCGCCTCCAAACCTGCGTGAGACGGGAAGATACCTTAGCGCGGTTAGGAGGGGATGAATTTGTCATTCTTTTAGAAGAAATCCATCATTGCAGTGAGGCGGAAGCCTGTGCGGTAAGGATTCAAAGGGCGCTGGCGGCTCCGTTTAGGCTAAAAACCCATGAGGTGATGATTCAGGCCAGCATTGGCATTGTCTTGGGTCACGCCCAGTATCAGCAGCCCGAAGAATTGCTGCGCGACGCGGATTTAGCAATGTACCAAGCGAAGCGGCACGGTGGAGCTTGTTTCCGTATTTTTACCTCGGAAATGCAGACGAGCAAACTAGATGCGTTTCAGCTAGAGCAGGAGCTGTATCAAGCAATCCAGCGGCAAGAGTTTGAAGTTTACTATCAGCCCATCGTTTCTCTTTTAACCCAAGCGCCTAAGGGATTTGAGTCGCTGGTGCGATGGCATCATCCCCAGCGGGGCATTCTATTGCCTTCAGAGTTTCTACCCGTTGCCAAGGAAACAGGTTTAATTACCTTGATTGATGAGTGGATGATGCAAACGGCTTGCCAGCAGATGGCCCAATGGCAGCGTGAGTTTGCTCTAACGCCTCTGTTAACGATGAGTGTTAATGTATCGAGTCGGCTGTTTACTCAGCCAGACTTTGTGTGTAAAGTTCAAGCCATCCTTCAAAAAACGGGTCTAGATCCGAGATGTCTCACATTGGAGATCACTGAAGACGTGATCATGTCCAATATCGAGCACTCAGCGGCAATTTTGAAGCAGCTTCGAGCCTTGCAGGTGCATCTCACCATTGATGATTTTGGTACCGGATATTCCTCCCTCAGCCGTTTACAGGGCTTAGCTTTCCACGGATTAAAAATCGACCGCTGTTTTATAGGGGACTCGGACAGTAGAGAATTGGTGCGCGCCATTGTTTTACTGGCTCATACCATGGGGCTTTACGTGATTGCTGAAGGGGTAGAGACGACGGCTCAAGTGCAGACCTTAGGAGAGTTTGGATGTGAATATGCTCAGGGATATTATTTCGGTCGTCCTGCGGAATGGCCCCTAGCCCAGCTCAAACTTAGGTCTAATGCTCATGAAAGCGATTAATTTTGACCACCAGATTCAAACCGCTCAGCTTCGCCTAACCTTATCGGCAAGAAAAAATAGCTGAATGGTGGAGGAGATGCCGTTGTTCCAAACTTTGCTATGGCACGATGCGATCGCCGCTTTCATCACCCTCGCGCTCGCGCTGTTGTGGCTGCGGGCGATCGATGCGATCGCCCATCGAGGCTGGCTGGAACCCAAACTCAGCCGCAAGATCGTTCACATTGGGACGGGACCGCTGTTCGTGCTGTGTTGGCCGTTGTTTAGCGCTGCCGCCAGCGCCCGTTATTTTGCAGCTTTAGTGCCCCTCAGCATCACCGCGCAGTTTGTTGCCATTGGCGTAGGCTGGCTCCAGGACCCGGCGGCAGTCACGGCTATGACGCGCGCGGGGAACCCCAGAGAAATTTTGCGAGGGCCGCTGTACTACGGTCTGGTTTTTGTCCTTTGCACGATCTGTTTTTGGCGCACCTCGCCCGTCGGTATCGTCGCCCTGATGCTGATGTGCGGTGGAGATGGGCTGGCAGACATCATCGGTCGCCGTTGGGGCACCCGCAAGCTGCCCTTCAGTCCCGATAAAAGCTGGGCGGGTTCTGCTGCTATGTTTGGCGGCAGCTTTGCATTTGCGTGGGGAATGCTGGCATGGTTTGGGCACCTCGGACTGTTGGCCCTTCCCTTGGACGAGACAGCAGGCATTGTGGCGGCGATCGCCCTCGCGGCCACCCTGGTCGAAGCATTACCGTTTCGGGATATCGATAACCTTACGCTGACGGGAACGGCGATCGTTCTTGGTGTATGGTGGCTCTAGAAAACCGCGTTGGGTGGTACGACATTCATGCCAAACTCGGGGCCGACTAGCTCCCCTAGAAGAGTCGCAGTCCTCCAAACCACGCGATCGCGACTCTTCCAGTGCCGATTTGACCGTGGATCCACGGCCTCACCTTCCCGCTAGGGTGGCGGTAGGGTCAGTTGCCCAGATAGATCCCCAACCCGCGCGCGGTTTTGACCAGCGTCCCGTGGATGTCTACCTTGTCATACTGGGCGATCGCCTCTGCGATCGGCACGCTCACCACCTGCCGTTTTTGCCAGGTGACAATTTGGTCGTATTTCCCTTGGGCGATCAGATCGACTGCTGCCACGCCAAAGGCGGATGCGATGAGGCGATCCAACGGCGAAGGAATCCCGCCCCGCTGGACGTGTCCCAGTACCGTCACCCGCGTCTCGGCAATGTTATTCCCGCAGATTTGATTGGCCAGATACTCTCCCACTCCGCCGAGGCGACATTGTCCCGCTGCATCGGTTTGCATCATGGTGATGCCCTCTTCCGCGCGGGCTGCCTCTGCGGTGATAATGAGCGCGGAATTTTTGCCGCGTCGCTGCCAGCCCTTCAGCTTGCTACAGATATGGGACACGGAAAACGGGATTTCTGGAATCAAAATGATGTCCGCACCGCCTGCAATCCCCGCACTAATAGCAATGTGGCCCGCATCCCGACCCATGACCTCCAAAATCATGACGCGGCTGTGGCTGGCGGCTGTAAATTGGAGCCGATCTAAGGCTTCGGTGGCGATGTTAACTGCCGTATCGAACCCAATCGAGCGTTCGGTTACGCCCACGTCGTTGTCGATGGTTTTGGGGATGCCCACCAGATTCCAGTTGCCCTGCTGGGCCAACTGGCGCAGAATCGCCATGCTGCCATCGCCCCCAATACCGATGATGGCGTCTAGGCCCAGCTGGTGGTAGCCCTGAATAATTTCTTCCGAGCGATCCTTCAACGTCCCATCCGCCATCGGAAAGGCAAAGGGGTTGCCCGTATTGGTGGTCCCCAGCATGGTGCCGCCTGCTGTCAGCCAAGAATCGACGGTCTTGATATCCAGAGGCCAAACGCTGGCAGGATTTGCCATCAGCCCCAACGTGGCCTGACGGATACCCAAAACCTCCCATCCATAGGTGCCCGCTGCCCGCCGCACGACCGCCCGAATGACGGGATTGAGGCCAGCACAATCTCCGCCGCTGGTTAAAATCCCAATCCGTTTATGCTCAACCATCGTCTCTACTAATTCTGTGTTCTCAAGATAAGCAGTACCATACGCCCAAATGAGGACGCTGTGTCGAGATTAGCGGATTGAGTCGACTGAATGTTATGAAAAATTTACGATATTGAGTTGCGATAGTTTGCAGCCGTCGGCCTGCGCGTTTTTCTCCTGCCGAGATCTTTACAGAACGGTAGGGGTACCGGCGGTTTGTTTGACAGCCTGAATGGCCCGACGGCGCACTTCTAAAATTTGCCCGATCTCCCGCGCAAAGCTGGGCTGACGCGCGATCATCTGGTTGACCTCATCGGCAGAAATCATCATCACTTCTAGATCGTTGACTGCCGTAATGGAGATGGGGCTGGGTTCTCCAGAAAACAAAACCATCTCGCCAAAAAATTCCCCGGCGCCGAGGAACAATACCGGATGCTCGATGCCCGAGCTGTCGGAGATCGATAAAGCTGCTTGGCCCGACACGATAATGTAAAGCGAGTTGCTGGGGTAGCCCTGTCGAATGACCTTTTCGCCAATGCCAAAGTGCTGGAGGGTGACGCCTTCGGCGTTGCTGTGGAGGCGATCGCCGTGTTCGCGGTCGATGGGGACAAAGGCGGGCAGAGACTGGAGGCTTTCGGCAAATTTCTTGTTAGTGCTGCCTTCGCGGGCGGTAGGGCCGTGGAAATGATAGAGGGTGCGGATGGGGAAGGGGATATTCAGGTTATTGCGTTGGGCTGCGTACCAAACCCGGCTCATGAAGCGACTGCGAATGTCCTCGATGTCCGCATAGTTTTCTACAAAAAACTTCACCTCGTAGTTAATGGAAGAGTCATCGTAGGAAAGGGTAAAAATCTGCGGTTCTGGATCGATGAGAATGCCCTGGGTAGCCAGGGCCGTACTTTTAAGGACGTGGCGCGCTAAATTCGGCGGGTCGCTGTAGGAAAAACCAACCTTGATGCGCTCGGCATGGAGTGGCAAGGGACGGCTGAAGTTACGGATAATTTCGCCGCTGATGACCTTGTGGGGAATGATCACCATCTCGCGGTCGAAGGTTTGCAGCCGCACTGAGCGCCAGTTGATATCGATGACCTGTCCCGTCAATTCTCCGACCCGGAGCCAGTCTCCGACGTTAAAGGGCCGCTCGAACAACAGGGCAATGCCGGAGGTAATGCTGCCCAAGGTATCTTGCAGCGCTAAGCCGATCACGATGGAGCTAACGCCCAGAGCTGTGGCGAGTCCTGCCACATCCGCGTGCCAGACGGTGGCGAGCACGATCGCCGAACCGACCAAAATCAAAAATAGCCGCGCGAGGTCGATGAGCAGTTTGGGCATTTTGGCGCGCCACGTATCGGCCCCGGCCTGCTCGAAAATTACCACGTTGAGCAGCGACAGCGCCGCGTGAATGACGACAATCCACAGTAAGGTTTGAACGCTCTTAACCGCCTGGTGGTCTGGGTGCATTTTCAGCACGTAGAGCATGAACAGCAAAAAGACTAGTACGGGCAGCAGGACATTGCGCACGACGCGTAACGTAGCGGCAATGGGCCGACCGCGCAGCTTCTGCCGATGGATGACTTCCCCCAACAGAACGATCAGAATGGGAAAGCCCAGGATTAGGGCGATCGCCCACACCAAAAGATTTTGAAGGACGGAGGTATCCATATCACGCGCGCCTTTTGGGAGAGGACGAGGGCTGGGCCGATTTTAAGCGCCATGCCTGAATTTTTTCTTTGCCGCTCCCTTCCGCATCGATCCAAGCTTCAAAATCGTAGAGATCCTTGAGACGCTCGTAGACTGCCTCAGATACCAAAATTTCTCCGGCGGGACAAGCCTCTCTCAAACTGCTAGCAATATTGACGGTTTCGCCCCAGACGTCGTAAATCAATCTATGACGGCCTATAATTCCGGCAATCACGTCTCCAGAGTCGATCCCCACCTGAATGTCGAGCTGAAAGCCTCGCTCTTGGTTGAGCCGTCGCAGGATGGACTGTAGCTCTAGGCCAAACCCGATCGCCCGTTTGTCGTGATCTAGGTAGGGAACCGACAATCCGCAAATGGCCATGTAGCTGTCTCCAATGGTTTTGATTTTTTCCATACCATAGCGGTCGGCGGCGTCGTCAAAGGCGGCAAAGACCTCGTTTAAGAGATGGATCATTTCGGGGGCGGTCGAGGCCGCAGCGAGTTTTGAGAAGCCAGTGAGATCGGTAAACATCACTGCGACGTTCGAGATCTCTTCTGCAATATCTTTTTCGCCTTGCTTGAGGCGCTTGGCGATCGCCGTCGGAAAAAAGCTCAGCAAGAGCTGTTCGTTTTCGCGGGTTTTCTCGGCGACCAACGCGGTTTGGACGTGCAGGCTATCCAGCATTCCGTTGAAAGACTGTGCCAGTTCGCCAAACTCGTCCTGAGGGTTGAGGGGGGCGATCGCATCCATCTCTCCGTCCTGCACCTTTCGAGCGCTGTCGATCAGGTGTTGGATGGGCTTGACGAACAAATAAGCCATGATCATGGCCGCGATCGTCAGCACCAACATCAGCAGCGTCGCCGAAATGAGGACCTGTCGCGTGAAGGAGTAGATGGGTTCGTAGGCTTCTGAGAGGTCGATCTCTGACAAAATGACCCAGTCTAGACCCTCGAGCTTGAGGGGCGCGTAAGAGCTGAGTACTGCCACGCCGCGATAGTCCTTCAGGATTCGGGTGCCTTGTCTCCCCAGCAAGGCTTCGGCGGTTCCCGTGGTTTGCTCCTTCTGCTGCAGGATCGAGGTCTTGTACTGACCGATCCGCCGAATGACATCCTCCTGCTCGCCTGCGGTTTGCAGACCTTTGAGGTATGCCTTGGGGTCTTGCTCTAAAAAGCGCGAAACCGATCGCATCAGGTAGTCTCGCCCTACCAGGTAGGTTTCGCCTGTTTTGCCCAGCCCGTCTTCCTCCCACTTCCGGTTGCCCGTCATCACGTTATTGATCTCATCGACTGGAAGCTGAAAGGCCAGTACCCCGATAAGTTTGGATCGATCGAAGATGGGGGCCGCAATAAAGGCCGCAGGCGCGCCGTAGGATGGGCCGTAGCCTTCAAAATCGATAATTTTCGAGTAATCTTTTTCTTTGGCCTGCTGCACCTGAGCCGCTAGACGGGCCAAGTTGCTGGTTTTATAGGCCCCCGTGCCAAAGTTGGTCGTGAAGTCTGTCTCTTTAAAAACCGTATAAACGACTGTTCCCTGAGGATCGATGAGGAACATATCGTAGTAGCCAAATTTCTGGATGATTTTGCGAAAAATAGAGTGGTAACGTCTGTGTACGCGACTGTAGGTGCTGCCGTCTGGGGCAGCATCCAAGAGGTGCTTTTTGCCAACGGGGTTCGCGTTATTGGCAATGTATTGGTACTGCAAGTATCGGGATGCGGCGGCGGTGGGTAAGTAGGACTCTAGGACTGGCGAGCCGTCTTCTGCCTTGGCAAGGCGCTTCAGAAACTCTTGTCGATAATAGCTCGCGAGCTTTCGATCGAATGCGGCGGGGACTTTGGCCGATTCCAGCTCGCGATGGGCCGCTGCGAATTCCTGCATGGCAGCTATCACTGCCGGATTTTCGCTGAGGGTTTCGGTATGGTGGTGAATGTTCTTAAAGTAAGACTCGATCTGATAGGCCTTGGACGCTCGCAGGCTCGTGAGCTGGCTGAATACTCGGCTGGTCAGGTTGGCCTGACCGCTTTGATAGCCCAAATAGGCCGTCACTAAAATTGAAACGCCGCTGACCCCCAACAGCATGGCGATGAGTTTGGATTTTATGCTCAGTTGGTTGAGCGATCGCATAGGGCTACGGTTTCACTCTAAAGCAGGTGCGCGTCCGCCTGCCGCAAGCGGATCCCCGCTGCGACAGTTAACCCTCGCAGCTTACAAAGCTGCATCGAAAAATACTGTATTCCTTAACGCAGACTAGCCGCAGAAAATATCCGCCCTCGTCTGAAGTTGGCTTGTCCTAAACGAGATCGAACCGAGCTAACTTCAGACCGGATCTGTTCGTAAAAGCAGATCCATGGGCGGATAAAGCTGCAAATAAGGGTTGCAGCAGAGCGACCGTTCGACGGGCGAGCTTTGACACCTCAGCACCGTTGAGAGAGACTCGGCCTCTCCTTAGTAGGGCGGCGGATTCTTCAACAACCGATCGACGGGCAATGTCGTCATCGTAAAATTCTGCCAGTCTTTTTTGACAAACTTGAAGCGGCCTCCGCCGACCCCGCCATTGGTACTCCAATCGGGAGACCAACCTGATGTCATATCGCGCCAGTAGTCGGCACCGTCATTGGCGAGATAGCGAGCCGAAGCGCGATCGTCCACGCCATTAGGGTCGTTGAGAACGAGCCGAGATTGGAATCTAGTATAAATTCCGTCAATGTCGCTGGGATTGGCGATCGATGCCCGATCCGTCCAGAAATGGTAGTTATAGCCGTAACCCGCCGTAACGCTAATTCCCCCACCATTCTTAGATTCGTCTTTTACATCTGCCGCTTTAGCAGCATTATTCTTGAAATCTTCTACAAACGCTGCACCCATAACAGTGTCTGCTTGCTGAATCTGGATCCACTTGCCTGTCGCTTTACTGAGATACCACGAGTCTAAGTTTGTAATCTGCACGCGGGTGTTGCTGTTGGCTGGGGGATTCCAACCCTTCTCGACGTAAATTTGTCCCCACGCCGTAAACGCATTCCAACCGCTAGGAATATTATTTCCATAGCCTCCCGTCGGCCCTTTGGCCCAATCCCAGTTAGAAGGGACGCCAGAAGGGAAGCCTTCATGGGGAAGCGTCGAATCGTCAAAGGCTGGAGCGATCGTCGGAGGCGGCGTTGGCGCGACTATCGGATCCGGTGTTGGGGTCCCGATCGGGTTTGAATCTGGGTTTGCAGCCGCTGCATACAAATAAGCTTGCGGGATGACCTGTTGGGTAATGTTGGGAGCCGACCATAAGAGCTGCATGACTGCCTCGCCACCTCGTTCGTAGTACTCCACCTTAATATCGTACTTTTGTCCGGCTTGGAGGGAGATGGTGCCGCTGTCTTGTCTGGGTGCGTGGTCATTCCACGCATTGATGAGCTGCTGCCCGTTCACCCACACCCTTACGCCGTCGTCCGAAGTGGTGGTAAAGGTGTACGTGCTTGTTTGAGGCGCCAGAATTTGGCCCGTCCACTGGGCTGAGAAGTTGTCCGCGTTTACCTTTGAGTCCGGCGTGCCAGTATTCCAGTTGAAGTTTACATTGGTATCGGTTCTGGTCAATGCAAGGGTTTTTGGGTCGAGATTGGTGTTGTTGAAATACTTGCCCGTCAGTCCGTTTCCTGCCGAAGCGATCGAGGCTGGAGTGGAAGCGATCGCCGGAGTTCCAGCCGATGAATACAGATATGCCTGGGGGATAATCTGTTGGGCAATATTGGGTGCCGACCAATAGAGCTGTGCGACGGCTTCGCCTTTGCGTTCGTAGTAGTTCACCTTGATATCGTACTTTTGTCCGGCTTGGAGGCTGATGGTCCCGCTGTCTTGTCGCACTGCATGGTCATTCCACGCGTCGATCAACCGCTGCCCGTTCACCCAAACGGCAATGCCGTCATCGGACTTGGTCGTGAAGGTATACGTACCTGTTGTGGGTGCCAAAATTTGGCCCGTCCACTCGGCTGAGAAGTGGTCTGAGTTCACCTTTGAGCCTGGCGCACCAGTTTTCCAATTGAAATCGATCGTCGGATCGATGCGATTCAGTGCGATCGCGTTTTGATTGAGCGACTGCAGTCCGTAGCCATAACTAGGGCTATCGAGAGGCTGTGCCTTCAGTCCGTAGGAATCAGCCGTCCCATTAAAATACTGTGCCTTTAATCCATCTCCGTTGCCGACAATAAGATCCATCTGAACCCCCCGAATAACTGGATAGTTAATACTTTCAAACTTCAAACTGCACAGATTTGCTACTCCTCTACGAGGAAGGCGCGCCTCAGCAATTCCACTTAAATTAGGGTGCCCCAAAAATAAACAAGAGTGCCTTTCCACCTTATTTTTCAAAACCGATGGATCCTGCTGCCAAAATCGATGCTACTGCTGGCAGGGACGCAGCCATCAATCTCTCTGCAGTGGGCTTGGATTGCGATCGCATCCATGACTACAATCAAAATGGTTAGCGTCGAGGCGCGCCCTTCGTTCGAGCAGTGCTGGTATATCCTTTCTTACTCATGACAACCACAGACGATAAAACCATTGTTCGCTCGTACTTTAATTCCGTGGGCTTCGACCGTTGGCAGCGCATTTATGGCGATGGCGAAGTCAATAAAGTTCAGCTTGATATCCGCAAGGGTCACCAGCAAACGGTAGATACCGTCCTTGGCTGGCTGAAGGCAGACGGCAATGCTCGAGGGCTGACTATTTGCGATGCGGGTTGCGGAGTCGGTAGCTTAAGCATTCCCCTTGCCCAACTGGGCGCCCAGGTCTATGCCAGCGATATCTCTGCCAAAATGGTGGAAGAAGCCAAAACCCTTGCCGTGACTCAAGGTAGCGATGCAGCCAACCCTATCTTTACGGTCCAGGATCTCGAAAGCCTATCGGGTCAATACCACACTGTCATTTGTCTTGATGTCTTGATTCACTATCCGCAAGACAAAGCTGCTCAGATGATCGAGCATTTGAGTTCTCTGGCAACGGAGCGGCTGATCCTGAGCTTTGCCCCCAAAACACCGATCTATACCCTGCTCAAAAAAATTGGAGACTTTTTCCCAGGCCCCAGCAAGGCTACCCGCGCCTATCTTCATCGCGAGAGGGACATTGTAGAGACGTTTAAGGGGCTGGGTTGGACGGTCGAGCGGACCGCCCTCACCACGACACAATTTTACTTTTCACGGCTGCTTGAGGTAAAACGAGGATCTTAAACATTTTGGGAAAGATCGAAAACTAGGGCCATTTCCCTTTAACGCAGCCCTTGGCAGGTGAAGGATGTCCAGTACATGGGATGGTCAAAGGGAAGGGATTTTTTTCACAAGTATTCTAGGTCGATCGGAGTTTCTGTTCGCCGATCGCTGAGGTCGCCTGAGCCAGTCTGCAAGACCGTCTCGGGTGCCCGTTTATCTGCTACAGGGATTACTCCAAATGACTTTAATGAAATAACAGCGCAACTCCAGCAAATTTATGTGAGCAAGTCGCTTTAATTACATTTCTTTACAAGAATGAAGGTCAGCCTTTGGGGAGTGCCCTTCTACACATAGAACACAGATCGAGATTTCAAAGGTGCATCTTCTAGGACGCTAAAACACCTTCTGTACGTCAGTCTGAGTAAAGTCACTTCCCTTAAATAACAAGGGTTCCTTCATCGTTATGGCTAAAGCGTAAGAAAAGCAATCGCCCATGTTTAAGCGAGCTGGATGACGGCCTTTCCCATATTTCAAATAGGCCGCTCTCGCAACAGTCGATTGTTCAAGCGAAAACGGAATAACCTCTATCCCTAGCGTCTCAACCAGCAAATCCAGCTTGGGTAGGTTTTCTCCGCCATACCGAACGGCAAAAACAATGATGTTTCCGTATGGGTCGACGCCGACATCAAACGCACGCTATCGGTCGCAATTGCCTGTAAAAATATATCCTTTTCCTCTTCAGCAAAAAGAATGGCAATCAAAGCTGAGGTATCAATAACCATTACTCAGGCAAACCAATTTCGTTGTAGCCAAGAACTTCATCAGGTGAACGGGTATCCAGAATGGGCAGCGCTGATATTTCGTCACAAATTCTCTGAATTGCCTTTAGATCGATAGTTCTGGCAATCGGTTTTGCGATCTCAGGCGAGAGGACGCGATAGTCAATCTGAATTTCTATCTCTTGACCTGCTAGATCGAGCCCCATCGGAATCTCAAGATGAAGACAACCATCAGCGTTAACATAAGTTTGGGTCGTAATCGTATGCATTGCGATCGCCCTTCAGTATTAGCTTTCCTATCCTTACCATAACGGGAAACCCTGTTGATGGAGCGTAGCAAATTCTGTAAGGTCTAAAACAAGGTCGATGGACTTAAACCCCGCCGTCTGCGGTCTCCTAGGGCAATGGGTCAGCCGCAGCGTTGAGCTGATACATCAGCGATCGCAGCATGGGCTCTAGAGAAGAAACTTGAGATGCCGGCAGGTCCAGCGCCTGCAAGACGCATTCAAACCGGGCGATCGCGTCCGTCAAGCTGAGGGAAAAAAAGCTCTCCTGGGAAAATCCGGGCAATAAATCGATAGCTCCCTGCTGTTTGACCCAACGTCTTTCTGACGAAAAAATATCGGCTCTATTCCCGCAGGTCAGGATGATTTTAAGGCTGGGATGCTGACCTCGGCACCAACGGCAAAATTCGTAGGGGTTTGGCTTTAATGCCTCCAAATCCGCCACGATTAAGTCGGGTTTGCGCTCTAAGCGCTCCAATAGGGTTTCAATGGCTTCGCTATGGGTTCGATCGGTATAGCTGTCCTCATGAATGGATACGCCGCAGGTTTTAAGCAAGGTGCGCCAAATTTCATCCTGATTGGCGCGAACCTGCACCAGTAAAACTGTTTTCTGGGCCGCAGGCAGTCGAGCAACTGGGAGTTCCCCAGAATACTGAAATTCAAGCTCGAGCGGACCCATTTTGAGGCGATCGCCGTGGTGCAGCAGCACTGGACAGCTAATGGGTCGTTGATTGACAAAGGAGCCATTGATGCTCTGTAAATCGCAAAAATAGATTTCGCGATTTGCGGTTGCGATGAGCAACGCGTGCTGGCTCGAAATCTGGTCGTCGGTACATACGATTTTGCAGTTGGGACTGCTGCCGACGGTCCAAAATTTTTGGCCGACCAAAGAATAGTAATAGCCCGCTGGCAGCGAAGATGAGAATCGAGTCATCCAGTTCATCGGACTCCAAAACCCACGCTCGATCGTCCCTGTCGTGGCATAGGGAGAGTCTGAGGGCAAGAAGAGTTGCGGGACAGAGGAACTTGTCACAGATCCGTGCAGAATGGTGCTCAGGGGGTTGGCCGTGCAGCATCTCGGCGGATGACGCCGAATTAACGGCGAAAGATGGGGGAGGCCCAAACTATCTGCGCCGTCCCGTTTCTACCATCCGATCGGCAGCGATGCCATTCGCGAGTTGGAGGGCGGCCCTGCTGCGCAGGTCAACTCCACGATACATCGGGAGTGCATCGGTCAGCTGCGATTCAACTTGCTCGAAGAAACGATCTGGATCTCGTCCCGTTCCGCGCAGCTGCGCGACCCAGGAGGTCCGATCGCCCTCCGTATAGCGACCTAGGCGATCGCGGGCGGCAGGGCGCAATGGCTCGATGGTATCCATCACCTGAGACGCCACCCCATCCCAATTGGCGCGCAGGGCTTCGTCTTCCGGTCCGTTGCTCAACAGTCGCCCGCGCTGGTCGGGATATTGGAGGTAGTAAGCTTCATTAGCCAATCGGTAAAAGAAACCAGACGATACGCCCGAGCGCTCTAGCCGATTGATGAGCTCTGCTTTCCGCTGTCGCTCGGAAGCGGAAAAAGCTCGCGCTTGCTGGACTGAGGGCGCAGACACGGCTGCCGAGGGCGCGGAAGCAGACGGTTGCTGAGACTGAAACCACCAGCGCACTGCTGCCCAGCCCAGTCCCCCAGCGCCCAACAGCAACGCCCCCACTAAGGCCCCTCGCGCTAGCGCAGCAGTCTTTTGCCAAATCCAAGCCGAGAGACCCCGCGCCGCGCCCGCGAGAGGAGAAGCCGCTCTGCGCGGAAGGGCAGCAGACGTCGCCACAGCCGTGCCTAAAGGGGCCACGACCACTGTCTTGAAGGAGCCCGTCGTTTGCTGCGCGCTCTGGGGTTCAGAGGCGGTGGGCCAGTGCTGTTGCGGGGGTGCAACCCAGTCGGTTTGCTTGTGGCTGAGGGCTTTGATGTCTGCCAACACCTGTTCGGCAGTGGTGTAGCGCTCCGCAACGCGATGGGCCACCATTTTATCGAGAATGGCAGCTAACCCCGGACTCACGGGGACTCGATCTCGCCAGTCAAAGGTCAAATGAAAGGCATCGTAGAAGTCGGCGGGGTCTTGACCCACCAAGAGGACCAAGGCCGTCACTCCCAGCGCGTAGAGGTCGCTGGCCGCTGAAACCTGCCCGCGCCGCATCTGTTCTTCTGGAGAATAGCCCGGTTTGCCAATAAGCGTGACGTTGCTAGTTTCCCGGTCTTCTCCGGCAGGACCGCGCGCCTTAGCCGTACTGGCCGCAACCTCCTTAACCCCGCCAAAGTCAATCAGCACGGGCAGGCGATCGCTATTGCGGCAGATGAGGTTATCTGGGGAAAGATCGCGATGAACCACGCCGCGCCCGTGGATGTAGCTCAATACCGGCAATAGTTGGCTCAGCAGCGTTACGATTTCGGATTCGACAAAGGTGCGGCCCTGACGTTGGCGATCGCGCAAAATATCTTGATAGGTCGGCCCTTCGGCGTAATCCTGCACCAAAAACATCGACTGCCGCGTGGATTCGGTAAACCACTCTCGAAACTTCGGAATCTGGGGGTGCTCCAGCTTGTAGAGCACCTCAGCCTCGCGGGCAAAAAGTTCTTTGGCCTTCTCTAGATCCTGGTTCTCAGCCGCAGGAGCCAGCTCTTTGAGCACGCAATACTCGTTAAAACGATTGATATCCTCCGCCAAGTACGTTCGTCCAAAACCGCCGTGGCCGATATCGCGCACGATTCGATAGCGATCGCCCATCACCTTCTCGATCGGATCGTCCTCTCCCTTTAAGGGCACGCCGCACTGATTGCAATAGCGACTGCTGAGGGGATTAGAGTGGCCTTGATGACACAAACGCAACCCTGACATGGGATTTAATACTGAAGAAATGGGCCGACGAGACAATCGCCATCTTAGCGAAATGTACGGTCCTTTGGCGGTTTAAGTTCGCGCCAAATCGTCAAAGGACTCATCCTATCTCCTCTGGAGTCCAGAGGGAATAGGGATAGATTGCTAAATTGGAGTTGTAGTACCGAGCCTGCTCCGAGACCTCTGCCCCCACCCAATCGGGCAGATCGATCTTTCGATCGCTGGCATCCAGCTCTACCTCAGCTAAAACCAACCCCCGATTGAACCCCTGAAATTCATCCACCTCCCATATCAGATCCCCCACCGGAATGCAGTATCGAATTTTTTCGACGATCCGAGGATGGCACCACAGATCCAACATCTCCTGGGCATCAGCGAGCGGGATTTCGTACTCGAACTCGGGTCGTGCAAAGTTTTCCGCCCTACCCTTGAGCGTGAGGAAGCCTCTAGCGCCGGCAACCCTAACCCTTACCGTCGCATCGGCTGACTTGACGATATATCCTTGGCGGTAGAGTTTGCCATCCGCTTGGGAACGCCAAACATTGCTTTTTACCAAAAATTTACGCTCTATTTCAGTTCCCATGCTGGCTCGGACGGGGTTTACGGCTTAACGCCCTGCAATAAAGACCGGATGGCAGTCATCATTTCATCGGGATTGAATGGCTTAATAATGTAAGCATCTCCCCCTTGCTTCATCGCCCAGTGACGGTCAAAGGCCTCACTTTTTGTAGAGCACATGATGACGGGTACTGCACCCCCTGGAATCTCGTTTTTGACCCAGCGGCATAGCTCGTAGCCGTTCATGTTGGGCATCACAACGTCTGTGATTACCAAGTCTGGCCGCTTGTCTTTCATGAGCTGCTTTGCAACAAGCCCATCCTCGGCCTCGACCACTGTCATTCCATGCTGGTTCAATAAGTTGACCAACATCGCCCGAATTGTAGGGCTATCGTCCACAACCATCACTGTCGTCATTTGCACAACCTCTTTGAGGTATCTCCCTCCATGGAAAGTATGCCCAAAACCACGGCGCCACTGTAACTACTGTCACTATAACGGGGTTTATGGATGGCTGAGTAAAACTGAATCATGCCTAAAAAATTCATCTTTTACATCCATGAAAATACGGATCTTCAAGAAACGCCTGCTCCATTGCTAAATGGCAACGGTCAAGACACAAAACGCACGAACTTCTTTTTGCCAACCTGAAGCACTTTTCCATTGAGGCTCTCAGAAGACGCTACCGTCCAATCCACCTCGGAAACTTTAAGACCATCTAACTTTACGGCTCCTCCTTGAATTTGACGGCGGGCGTCGCTGCTCGTGGGGCAAAGCCCGCAAGCGCCGAGCAGGTAAAATAGCTTGACTGGGAACTGAACCCGAGTCAACGAGAACTCGGGGACTAGCTCGGTATCGCTGGCTTTCCCCTCTTTTATCATGGCAACGACCGACTTCTGGGTCTGTTGGGCCACTTCTTTGCCGTAAAACTGGCCTACAATCTCTAGGGCCAAAAGCTTCTGGCGATCGCGCGCGGCTGTCGGCAATTCGTCGAGGGGTAAGTCGGTTAACAGCTCAAAGTATTGCTCGATAATCGAGTCAGGGACTTTCTCCAGTTTAGAGTATAGGCTTACGGGATTCTCCGCTAAGCCCACATAATTATTTAAAGACTTAGACATTTTTTGCACGCCATCCGTCCCTAGCAAAATGGGCATCAGCAGCCCAAACTGCGGTTTTTGACCGAAAATCCGTTGGAGATCGCGGCCCACGGCAATATTGAATTTTTGGTCCGTTCCCCCAATTTCCACGTCGGCTCGGACGGCCACGGAGTCATAACCTTGCATGATCGGATATAAAAATTCATGGAGAAAGATGGGATTTCCCTTGTTGTAGCGCTCTGAGAAACCTTCCTTGGCCAGCATTTGGCCCACGGTCATGGTCGTCAGCAACTGCAAGGTGGCGGATAGATCGAGCTGAGCCAACCATTCGGAATTATGCCGAATCTCTAGCCGTCCTGGCGTCTCGAAGTCTAGAATGGGGCGAATTTGCTCGATATAGGTTTTAACATTAGCGGCTACATCCGCCTCGCTGAGCTGCTGGCGTACCTCCGACTTTCCGGTAGGATCGCCAATGCGGGCTGTAAAGTCGCCAAAAATTAAAACGGCAGTATGGCCTTCATCTTGAAAAGCTCGCAGCTTGCGAATCGGAATGCTGTGGCCGAGGTGAACCTCCGATCCCGTCGGGTCAATGCCAAACTTAATTCTGAGGGGACCGATCGCTTGCTGAAGCTTGGCCGCAATATTTTCGGCTGGATCTCGAGAGTCGGGAAGGTTGGGAAAAATGTCGCTGACGCCGCGCTGTAGCAGTGGCGACCAAGAATAAGTCATGGAAGAAATCCGTTGAGCCAGAGGTGAACGTTACCGGGTCGGACAAAAGACCGTAGAAAAAACTTGATTTCAGATCAACGCAATACTAAAGTTTATCAGTTCCCCATTCTAATTTGCGGCGCGAGTCGAGCCAGAATTAAAGCGAATGCTGTTCGGCAATTTAGAATTGTGATTAAGCGATCAAGAAGATAGTCCTACAGTTAAAGGTAGGTCTGGAATGTTTTGAAGACATGGTTTAATCGTTCTGCGGGGATCTTAGCTTTGCCCAAGTCTTATCAGCCGTTCTGCATACAGGAATTACAGTAGCAGTGTCCACTAAAGCAATTCACCAAAGGGCTGTCACCGCTTCCAATGCTAAAGATGGCTTCTTGCCCTCTACCCTAAAGATTGCGGGATCCACCATTCTGGTTACCTCAATGTTGGGACTCACTGCCTTGGCGGGTGGGCTGGTGGGACTCGCCATGAGCTACAGAAATCTGCCGGACGTGCGATCGCTCAAAGGCTACGTCCCCAGCGAAACCACTTACATTTACGACATCAATGGGAAGGTGATGGCCAGTTTGCACGGGGAAGAAAATCGAGAGGTCGTCCCGCTCGATAAAATTTCGCCCCAGCTCAAGTTGGCCGTTCTTGCAATTGAAGACAGTAACTTTTACCAGCACTCCGGGGTGAACCCCGTGGGCATCCTCCGGGCCACCCTCGTCAATCTCAGGGAGGGGCGCACCGTAGAAGGAGCGTCTACCTTGACCCAGCAGCTGGTCAAAAACCTGTTTCTGACGCCCCGCGAGCAAATTAGCCGCAAAGTGACTGAGGCTGTTTTAGCGATGCGGGTCGAGAAGCTTTTCAAAAAAGACGAAATTCTAGAGATGTACCTCAACCAAATTTATTGGGGACACAACACCTACGGGGCCGAAACTGCCGCGCTGAGCTACTTTAATAAACCTGCGGCGGATCTGAACCTGGCCGAGGCGGCCATGATGGCGGGCATTATCAAAGCGCCGGAAAAGTACAGCCCATTTTTTGACTTCAACGCCGCCAAGCGCCAGCAGGCGATCGTTCTAGACCGTATGGTGACGCTCAACTGGATTTCGAAAGAGGAGGCAGAGACGACAAAGGCACAACCCATTAAATTCGGCCACGTCACTTCTTTTCAGCAAAGCCTATCGCCTTTTGTGACCAACACGGTGATCAAAGAATTGACCGATAAGTTTGGCAAAGAATCGGTTCAGAGGGGCGGAATGCGGGTTCAGTCGACGGTGGACTGGAAACTGCAGCAGCTTGCAGAGGATACAATTCGCTACGGCAGCGGAATGCTGGCGGGCCAAGCCGACCAACTCGCGCTGGTGGCAGTCGATCCTCGGACGCATTTTATTAAGGCCATTGTGGGTGGGGTGGATAGCCGCAAAACCTCCTTTAACCGCGTCACCCAAGCCCAGCGCCAGCCCGGATCCTCCTTTAAGCCTTTCGTGTACTATGCGGCCTTTGCCTCGGGCAGATATACGCCGGATTCCGTTATCAGCGACAGCCCTGTTAGCTACGATGACGGTACGGGCGAGCGCTATTTCCCGCAAAATTACGATCGCACGTTTAAGGGTGGAATGACCGTCCGTCAAGCTTTGGCGCAATCGCGCAATATTCCGGCTGTCGTG
This sequence comes from Altericista sp. CCNU0014, assembly GCF_044923475.1. Taxonomy (NCBI): domain Bacteria; kingdom Bacillati; phylum Cyanobacteriota; class Cyanophyceae; order Synechococcales; genus Altericista; species Altericista sp. CCNU0014. The sequence goes on along the minus strand of NZ_CP137338.1, from coordinate 4,987,498 downwards.
CTCGGTCAGAAGGTCGGCCTCGAAAAAGTGATCGATATTTGCCGAGTTTTGGGGATTAGAAGCCCCATTGCCCCAGTTATTTCCCTGCCATTGGGTTCTGTCGACCTGACCCCTTTGGAGATGGCCTCTGCCTACGCGACGTTTGCCAGCAACGGATGGCAATCGGACCCGACCGCCGTGCTTCAGGTGACAGATGGGTCGGGGCGGCTGATGTTGGACAACACGCCCCAACGCAAGCTCGTGTTGGACCCTTGGGCAACAGCCGCATTGGTTGACGCGATGCAGGCCGTGGTTAACAGCGGGACCGGAAAGGCGGCTTATTTTGGCAGACCCGCTGCCGGCAAAACCGGAACCACTTCTTCAGAGCGAGATATTTGGTTTGCGGGATTCGTGCCGCAGCTCTCAGTCGCAGTGTGGGCTGGGAATGACGATTACACTCCTTTGGGACATGGCGTGACGGGAGGCGGCATTATGGCACCCATCTGGCGCGATTTCACGAGCCGCGCTATGCAGGGGCAACCCGTATTGGATTTCACCCCTGCATCTAAGTTCCAGCGCCCCAATGCGTCCTAGGGCGCAGTCCGGTATCGGCTATAGCTGGAGGTCGGTGACCGCACCCACGCTACTAGAGGAGACCAGTTTGGCATATTTAGCCAGTACGCCTTTGACATAGCGCGGGGCGCGGGGCTGCCAATCAGCTCGCCGTCGATCGAGTTCCTCGTCTGAGATCTGCAGCTCTAGCTTGCGGGCGGGAGCGTCGATAGTGATGGTATCGCCTTCTCGGACCAGGGCGATCGCCCCGCCCACTGCGGCCTCTGGAGCCACATGGCCCACCACCATGCCGTAGGTGCCGCCGGAAAAGCGCCCGTCCGTAATGAGTCCGACGGAGTCGCCTAGCCCCGCGCCAATGATGGCAGAAGTGGGCGCTAGCATTTCCCGCATTCCAGGCCCGCCCTTCGGTCCTTCGTAGCGGATGACGATCACGTCCCCGGCCTGAATTTTCTTGTCCAGAATCGCCGCTAAGCATTCCTCCTCGGATTCGAAGACGCGGGCGGGTCCCGTAATAATCGGCTTTTTGACACCCGTAATTTTAGCCACTGCCCCTTCGGCAGCCAGGTTTCCCTTCAGTATTGCGAGGTGGCCCTGGGCGTACATCGGATTGTGCCAGGGTCGGATGACATCTTGATCGGCCCTCGGTTCTTCGGGAACATCGGCCAATAGCTCCGCCACGGTCTGGCCCGTAATGGTGAGGGCGTCGCCGTGGAGGAGTCCGTGGGTCAACAGCATTTTCATAACTTGGGGGATACCGCCTGCTTTGTGCAGGTCGGTGGCGACGTAGCGACCGGAGGGCTTGAGATCGCACAAAACTGGGATCCTGCCGCGAATGGTTTCAAAGTCGTCAATGGTCAGCGTTACGCCGATGGTGTGGGCGATCGCCAGCAGATGGAGCACCGAGTTGGTGGAGCCGCCCACCGCCATAATGACGGCGATCGCGTTTTCAAAGGCTTTGCGGGTGAGAATTTGGCTCGGCAAGATCTGCTTGCGGATGGCCTCCACCAGGACAAATGCAGATTTTTCGGCACTGTCGGCCTTCTCCGGGTCCTCCGCTGCCATGGTGGACGAGTACATCAAGCTCATGCCCATCGCTTCAAAGGCCGAAGACATTGTATTGGCCGTAAACATGCCGCCGCAGGACCCCGCCCCTGGGCAGGCGTTCTGTTCAATTGCGGTCAATTCCGCCTCATCGATTCGACCCGCGCTGTACTGGCCCACCGCCTCGAAGGAACTCACGACGGTCAGGTCCTTGCCATTGTAATGTCCTGGCTTGATGGTGCCGCCGTAGACAAAAATGGCCGGAATGTTGAGGCGGGCCATGGCAATCATGGCACCGGGCATATTCTTATCGCAGCCGCCGATCGCCAAGACGCCGTCCATGCTCTGGCCGCCGCAGACCGTCTCGATGGAGTCGGCAATCACCTCGCGGGACACGAGGGAGTATTTCATGCCCTCGGTGCCCATAGAAATGCCGTCGCTGATGGTGATGGTGCCAAATTTTTGGGGCATGGCGCCAGCGGTTTTGAGTCCGGCTTCGGCCCGAGCGGCCAGGCCATCAATGCCCATGTTGCAGGGAGTGATAGTACTAAAGCCATTGGCGAGTCCCACGATGGGCTTGGTAAAATCGGCATCCCCAAAGCCGACCGCGCGCAGCATCGCGCGATTGGGCGAGCGCTGAATTCCTTGGGTAATGGCTTGGCTGCGAAGATTGTCCGGCATGGGGATATAGTTCCTAAGCGTCTTCTTTTTTATTTTTGCAGAATCTTGCATGGACAGCGCTAATGGCAAACCGCGCCATCGGAACTGAGGGACGCGAGTCCCCGTCAGTACAGTTTAAATACGATCGCTTGTCGCCAGTCTTTGACCCAAGAGACCGGGCGATCGCGGTATCTTTAAAGTAGTCTGAATCGGGAATTCTATTTGTAGTAACAAAAGGTCAATCGAACGAATCTATGGCGAAATCATCTCAGGAAGAGTCTTGGTGGCTAGAGGCGGCCAAGACCGTTGGGTTAAGTCTACTGCTGGCATTTGGCATTCGTACCTATGTTGCTGAGGCTCGCTGGATTCCCTCAGGTTCGATGGAGCCAACGCTGCAAATTAACGATCGCCTCATTGTTGAAAAGATCAGCTATTATTTTCGCGACCCGGAGCGGGGCGATGTGGTGGTGTTTAATCCCACTCAGGCCCTCAAGTCGCAAGGATTTCACGATGCGTTTATTAAGCGGGTGATCGGCATCCCCGGCGATCGCGTCGAAATTAAAGACGGTAGCGTTTACGTCAACGGTCGCCGCCTGTCGGAGTCCTACGTAGCCAACGGGGATTCCACCTTGATCGAAGCCTGTGGCAACGTACCGGGAAACAGCGATCGGGAACCGCCGCTGCCCTTTTTGGCGAAGCCCGTCATCATCCCCAAAGAGAGCGTGTTGGTTTTGGGCGACAATCGCAGCAATAGCTACGACGGGCGCTGCTGGGGACTCGTCAAGAAAGAAGAGGTCGTGGGTCGCGCCTCATTTCGATTCTGGCCGATCGGTCGAACCGGAACGCTGCCAGACTTCCACCCGACTTTTACGAATTAAAGATTCAAGATCTGCTGGCACCCGCCAAAATCTGCGACGCTGGGAACGGGAAATCTCCAGCGGTTCGGGAAGCGCTAGCTGGATGGGCTTCGAGATTCGACCTGGGACGATCGCCGCTCTAGCTTCAGTGTCAGCACTTGGGTTGGAACCTCTGGATGAGTGCTGTTATTGCCAACGAGCAGCAGGCTGCGGCTTCCATCGGGGAGGCGCGGGCCGAGGGTCAGACCTTCTAAATTTTGAAGCGGGATGTCGAGTTCTGCTAAATCGAGCAGTGGCTTTTTGAGGATGGGCACAATGCCCTTCAGATCGGGCGGTAGCGTCCGAATTCCCGATGTATCGGTGGCAACGCCTGTGGCCAGTTGATACAGGACGGTACGGTCGCCTGCGGTTTTGCTATGGCTGCGCTCTAAACTTAAAAAGTGGCCGGCACCGTCAATGGAAACGAGGTCGATTAAACCCTCAGAGGGACCCGTAGGGGCTGAATCCAGGGGATAGAGGTGTTCGGAAATGAGGATGGGTTCGGGTTCCCCAATCCAGTAATGCAAAAATCGACTGTAGGGTTGGGATGCGTCCTGCTGGAGAGGAGCTGCAGTGGCGGCAAACAGGCGATCGCCCTCTTCGTTAATGGCTAAAGACTTCAACCCTCGACCGGAAGCGAGACCCAAGCCCGAGGTTCCATCGGGCTGCAGCGGCCAGTATTGTTTCGGCAGCGGTAGATCTTGCTGCCAGGTTCCATCGGTAATCTGAAACTCGCTCAGACGCGGCGGAATGTTGAGGCTAGGATTTCCCTCGCTGGCAACAAACGCCGTGCCGCGTCGCGTCAGTACCAAACCTTCTTTGGTTGAAGGGGCGGTGCTGGGGGGCGAGTCAGCCTCGGTCGGATCTTTGAGATCTGCGATCGCTTCGATCGCGAGGTCGGTCGGGCTCGACGGAGCATTGATTGGCCTGAAGTTCAGGGTATACAAACGAGGGTTCGTTGCATCGTTGGCTAAGGTATAAATTCGATTTTTCTGAGCGCTGTAGGCGATGGCAGAAAAACCGCCCGCCGTCGTGCCGTTGAAGTTGGGTTGAGCAAGGGGATGGTCTGCGATTAAGGATGCGGATAGGTTGAGAAACAAACGCGACTCAGCGCTAACTTGTGGAAGACTGCAGCCCGTCAGCAGCAGTACCAAACTTAGAGACAAGGACAGACACGCTCTACTCCAGTCCCGCAGGAAACCCTGGCTTGCGGAAACAGTCTTAAAACCCAAAGCCATTCAAATTGCCCCTTATGATGAGTGAGTGGGATACTAACAAGCGTGGATGAACTCCTTTTAACTGTGAATGCTGCAACATTCTGTCTCTACTTTAACGACAGCCTTTGAATTTACCTCCCCTGGCTCGGGGGTTTCCGTGGGGCCCCTCAACCTCCGCTGGTATGGGTTGCTGATTGCCAGTGCGGTATTGATCGGACTCGCCCTATCGCAACGGCTGGCCAAGGCCCGCCAGCTCAGCCCGGACTTAGTGGGCGACTTGTTGGTCTGGTTGATCGTGGGGGCTATCCCAGGTGCAAGGCTTTACTACGTGCTGTTTCAGTGGAACTACTACAGCCAGCATCCCGGCCAAATTTTAGCGATTTGGCGGGGTGGCATTGCCATTCATGGCGCAATTTTAGGCGGAATGCTCGCTGCCGCGCTCTTTAGTCGCGTCAAACACTGCTCGTTTTGGCGGCTGGCCGACGTGGTAGCTCCTTCCTTAATTTTGGGACAGGCCATTGGTCGCTGGGGTAATTTCTTTAATTCCGAGGCCTTTGGCAGCCCGACGGATTTACCCTGGAAGCTCTTCATTCCGCCAGACCGCCGACTCCCTGGATTCGAGTCAGTCGCTTACTATCACCCCACGTTTTTGTACGAGTCTTTGTGGAATTTGATGGTATTTGGTCTCCTGATGGCGCTATTCATCCGATTTCCGCAAGCGAAACGGGGGACTTTATTTCTGGTGTACGCGATCGCCTATAGCTGCGGGCGTTTCTGGATTGAAGGACTCCGCACGGACAGTTTGATGTTTGGACCGCTCAGGATGGCGCAGATGGTCAGCCTTGTGGGGGTCATCTTTGGCAGTGCGGGGTTGATCTGGCTGTACCTACTCCGACGCTCGCTCCCCGACAACGTCCCCAAACAAACCTCTCTCGGCAGTTAAAACGAGCGCGTAACATGAGCGAACCTCTCCATCCGGGTGTTTACATTGTGGGGGCCGGACCTGGCGACCCCGAGCTTTTAACGTTGAAAGCCCATCGCATGTTGTCCCAGGCAGACGTGGTCCTATATGCCGATTCCTTAATTCCGCAGCAGCTTTTAGATGCTGTCAAGCCAGGAGCCGAGGTCATTCAAACTGCCAGTAAAACCCTCGAAGAAATTCTGCCCATCCTGATCGACCGGGTGCGATCGCGCCGTCAATCTGTCGTGCGACTTCAGTCTGGAGATCCCAGCTTGTATAGTGCCGTCCACGAGCAAATCCAGGCTCTTTCCGCCGCAGAGATCCCCTTTGAGGTCATTCCGGGAATCGGCGCGTTTCAGGCGGCTGCCGCTCGACTTCAGGTGGAGCTAACGGTGCCGGAACTGGTGCAGACGATTATTTTGACGCGTATCAGCGGACGCACTTCCGTCCCCGCGACGGAAGATTTGGCTAGTTTGGCAGCCCATCAAGCCAGCCTGTGTCTTTATCTGAGCGCCCACCACGTTGAAGCAGCCCAGGCCAAGCTGTTGGCCCACTACCCTCCCGACACCTGCGTCGCCATCTGTTTTCGGCTCGGTTGGCCCGACGAGCAGCTTTGGGTCGTATCGTTGGATCGCATGGCCGCAGTGACGCGATCGCAGCGGCTAGAGCGCACCACCCTCTATTTGGTCAGTCCCGCGCTGAATCCAGCCTTAACGAAGGGGGCGCGATCGCGCCTGTACCATCCCGATCGCGCCCATCTATTTCGGCCTGCTTCAGTCGCGGTTGAAGCAGAAATGAGTGCAAAAAACCGACTTTTCGAGCAAAAGACCTGAACTTTTCTGAATCGACAAAACTGACGTTTTGCGCGCAGAATGCAGAGGCTAAGGGTTTCGCATTCCGTGCGAATCCTTACATTCGTTACTCAAGATAGCCAAAGCACGCCTGCGATCGTTCCCTTTGTGGTTTGGTTGCAGGTTGTTTCTTGAAAAGGCAACGCCGCTACAGATTGTCTTTCAACTCAAGGGCCATGTTTTGACCCCAAAAGTAATAGAATGCATTCCAATGAGTACATTGCTGGGTTTTGGGCGCTGCCGCACGACTCGCGTTGACTGGCTCAAATTTTAGGTGAGGAGTTCGATCTAATGAAACATCTGATGCAAAAGGCTTTGCAATTTTCCCCCAACCGCCGGGCGGCGATCGCGCTTTCCATGGCAGCCTTGATGGCAGGCTGCGGGACCGCCGCAACGGGTCCTTCCGCCGAGGGCGGGCTCAAGCTAGGATCGCTGCTCCCCTCAACGGGGGATTTAGCACCCGTCGGACAGCCCATGATCGCTACTGTCCCATTGCTGGTCGAAACCGTGAACCAGTGTGGTGGCGTTAACGGCAAACCCATCGATCTGGTGCCCGCCGATGACGAAACCGACCCCGTCAAAGGCAATGCCGCCATGACCAAGTTAGCGGAAGTGGATAAAGTTGCTGGGGTGGTGGGTTCCTTTGCCAGCAGCGTGTCGCAGTCGGCGGTGGACGTGGCCGCCCGCAATAAAGTGATGTTGGTCTCTCCTGGGAGCACGAGCCCGGTGTTTACGGAACGGGCAAAGAAAGGCGACTTCAAGGGGTTCTGGGCGCGCACAGCTCCCCCCGACACCTATCAAGCGCGCGCGTTGGCTCAGCTCGCGAAGGATAAGGGGCTAAAGCGCGTTTCGACGGTCGTCATCAACAACGATTACGGGGTTAGTTTTGAGAAAGAATTCGTGACGGCCTTTAAAGCGCTGGGCGGCACCGTCGCCAATGAGAAAAATCCAACCCGCTACGACCCTAAGGCTACGACGCTGAATACGGAGGCGGAAGCTGCCTTTAAGGGCAAGCCCGATGGGGTGGCGGCGGTGTTGTACGCAGAAACCGGAAGCTTGTTGCTCAAGGCGGCCTATGAAGCGGGCTTGACCTCGGGCGTGCAGCTATTGCTCACGGATGGGGTGAAGTCGGATGATTTTGCCCAGCAGGTGGGTAAGACGAGGGACGGTAAGTTCATCGTGGAAGGGGCGATCGGGACGGTCCCCGGTGCGGACGGCAAGGCCCTAGCGGCCCTAGACAAGCTCTGGAAGTCTAAGAAAAACAGTCCGCCCCCCGCCTACGTGCCTCAAGCTTGGGATGCGGCGGCGCTGCTAGCGCTTTCGGCTCAAGCGGCTAAGGCCAATACGGGAGAGGCGATCGCCGCTAACATTCGCGAGGTATCCGCCGGTCCTGGCGAAGAGGTGACAGATGTGTGTAAGGGGCTGGAACTGCTCAAGGCGGGCAAAAAGATCAATTATCAGGGGGCCAGCGGTAACGTAGACATTGATGCCAATGGCGATGTGGTAGGGGTTTACGATGTATGGCAAGTGCAGGCGGATGGCAAAACGAAGACCATCGGCAAGGTATTACCATCCAAATAAAGGATAACTTTCCCTAACGTTCGATCGCCTGAATAGAATTGGTCTAACGTGCCTCCTTAAACCCCCAGCCTGCTTGCCAAGCAGGCTGGGGGTTTCTTCTGAATAAGTCCTGGCAGATTTTGCCAACGAGCAGAAATTTGATTTAGGTTCAATCAGAAGAAAAAGGTGGCCAAAGCGGCTTCCAGTCCGTAGGATGATCGAACCTCTTAAAGGATGGGAATCCTTAAATCAATAGGACTTATGCAAAACACTCTGAATCAGGTTCCTTGAAATAGCGTTCAGGTTGCTAGCCCGACTACTACTACACTAGGCTACGCATAAGTTCTAATCAAGTCGTATCCATAAAAATTGTGCTTAAACAAAACTATTTGACATTCACTGTTTAAGATTAAACATTAGTGTAAAAATTTGTTATGAGAACGAATAAGAAAAGATATACAGCGGTTCTCAATTATATAGAGAACACTCAATTTAGCTTAGATTATTTAGAAAATCTAGCCGCAGAAATTAGAATCTGCCGAACTGTAATTGACAGCACTTTGAATCGTTTTATATATTATTCAATATTTAATCTTTAGATTAGAATTTTTTATGTTAAATCAAAAATTTTGCGCCAAAAATAAATTCTAATTCGAGATAATTATTAAAACATGTTTAGCAATGGTCCTAATAGCATTCAACATTTGTTGGTCGTTGAAGACGATCGCGGCAAACGAATGATCGTGTTGAAAGAAGCAACTTGCTCTATCGGAAGAGACCCTAGTAATACGATTGTCCTTTATAATCCTCTGGTTTCAATGCAACATGCCCTTTTGTTGCGTACTACAAGCCCTGATGTTGATGGGTATCTGTTTCGAATCATTGATGGGAACTTACAGGGAACTCGCAGCCGTAACGGTCTCATCGTCAATGGAAAAAAATGCTTTTCTTACGATCTCTCCTATGGCGATGAAGTTATTTTTGGGAATAAAGTAAGAGCAAGATATTACGTTTCAGGTAACCGAGCTGATATTGACTTTTTGATTTCTTGTGAAAGCAATGAACTTTCAGGATTTTTGCAGACAATGCAAAATCCATTTCAAACGCTTGCCACATCGGGTTTATTAAGCCAAAATATCAGAGATGCTAATGAAGCTTCCTTAATGAGGTTAGCGTCCTATCCCGAACTATTTTCATACCCCATCCTAGAATTCGATCTTTCTGGAAAACTAAGCTACCTGAATCCCGCAACTGTTAATGAATTTCCAGGTATTCGAGACGAGGGCATCAATCATCCTCTAATCCAGGGGATTATTGAAAATATACGGAATCATACCAAAAAATTTTATGTCCGTCAGGTTAGCGTTGGCTCTAAGATTTACGAACAGTCCGTCCACTACTTTGCAGAAAGTGAGCTAATCCGTAGTTATATCATTGAAGTCACTGAGCGTAAACTTGCTGAAGAAGCGCTGAAAAAAGCCTATGATAATCTCGAACAAAGGGTAGACGAAAGAACTTCTGAACTGAAGACCGCGAACGAGAATCTACAAGCTGAAATTGCAGAGCGTCAAAAGGTTGAGGAAGAAATTCAATTCATTCGAAAAATGATGCAAGCCATCAGTGAATCTTCAAATTTTCAATCAGCGTTGAAAATTGCTCTCCAAATGATCTGTGAAGTTACTGATTTAAGCTATGCAGAAGCATGGGTTCCCAACCATGACGGAAGTTATCTTCAGTATGGTTCATTTTGGCATCGAAACGATCTACTTCTCAATCAATTACAGCTTTACCGAAAAAACTATAATTTTGTACGAAATGAGGGGCTTCCAGGGCGAACTTGGGTTTCCAAGCAGCCCGAATTAATCAGAGACATGCACGAGAAAGCGGATCTGTTGACGCTCGAAAGCCCGGAATGCTTAAAAACAGGATTAAGTATTCCTTTAATCGACAAAGATCAGGTTGTGGCAGTACTCGTCTTTTTTGGCTATGAAGATTTCCAAGAAGACGTGAGAATGATCCAACTTATCTTAACCGCTGCCATCCATATCGGTTCATTAATGCGTCGTAGACAGGCAGAAGATGCACTACGCTCAAGCCACGCGACAAATCGCGCGTTATTAACAGCTATGCCAGATTGGATGTTTCGAATCAACAGCGTTGGGACGATTGTAAATTTCCACGATCCAAAAACCTGCCCATTACCATTGCCAATAAAAGACTTTATAGGACAAAACCTCTCTAACGTTCTACCGCAGAATGTTGCTGGTTTGTTAATGGACTGTATACGCCAAGCTTTGAGTACTAATGAGGCTCAAATGATTGAATACCAACTAGATTTAAATGACCAATTGCTAGATTATGAAGCTCGAATTGCAGTAAGCTCTACGAAAGAAGTGATTGCAATTATTCGAGATATTACCGAACGAAAACGAGCTGAAGCAGAAATACTAAATGCATTAGAACGAGAGAAAGAATTGAATGAACTGAAGTCTCAATTTGTATCAATTGCGTCCCACGAATTTCGCACACCTCTATCTACCATCTTATCTTCAGCGCAGTTAATCGAACATTACTCACAAAAATGGAGTGAGGAGAAAAAAAATAGCCATCTCCAGCGCATTCAAACATCAGTTCGACACATGACTGAATTATTAAATGATATATTGCTCGTTAACAAGGCTGAAGTGGGTAAACTAGAATTTAATCCAGCTCCAATCTTTTTGAATTGCTTTTGTCAAGAGATTATTGAAGATATACAGCTTACAACTCAGAACCATACAGTAATTTTTGCAGATAATAGTCAGCATAAAGTTATCAATGCGGACCAAAAATTATTAAGACATATCCTAAATAATTTACTGTCAAATGCAATCAAATATTCGCCAGGAAAGGAAAATATTTACTTTGAGCTAAATAACAATGATGGTTTTATTATTTTCCGTGTAAAAGATGAAGGGATTGGTATACCTCTGACAGAAAAAAATGAAGTATTTACGTCATTCCACAGGGCAAGTAATGTAGGAAGCATTTCTGGAACTGGGTTAGGCCTATCAATTATCAAAAGATCTGTGGAATTGCATAGTGGATATATCGATCTTGAGAGTGAGATCGGCATAGGCACTACGTTTACGATTAGATTACCAATAGATAGTAGCGTCAAATAGTGATTTTTTTAATATAAAGGAGATAAGGATGACTAAAATACTTGTAATTGAAGATGAAGTTTCTGTTCGAGAGAATCTTGTCGATCTGCTTGAAGCTAACGATTATGAGGCTATCTGTGCGGAGAATGGTTATATTGGGGCAATTTGGGCATCCGAACATATCCCCGATTTGATTATTTGTGATGTGATGATGCCAGAGGTCAATGGGCATGAAGTTTTAGAAGCTTTGCGTCAAAGCCCCACAACAGCAATGATTCCATTTATTTTTCTGACCGCCATGTCAGATACAAAATCTATCAGGAAGGGAATGGAATTAGGTGCAGACGATTATTTGACAAAGCCTTTTGAAAGTATTGACTTACTAAAGTCGGTTGAAATTAAGCTAAAAAAGAAGGCTGATTTAGAGAAAATACAGGAGCAGAGAAAGCAAGGTGAAGCTTTATCAAAAATTCTAGTTGCCGTACATATGTTGAAAAACCTGAAACCAGGTAAGCAGAGAGACAATTTCTTGAAAATCATTGGAAATTTATGTGATTCTGAAATTGAATTACTTAGAAAAACACCAGAATTAGGACAAATTTTATCCTCAGAAGATCTGAATCTATTTCTTCAGTTGAGATGACAGAAAACCTAGACTTCGCAACGATTAAATTCGTGGCAATAAGTAATACTATCTACCTATGCAGGCTAAAGAAATTGAGAATTCATTCTAAGAGAGAATTCGCTCTTCTAACCCGAGCATCCCAATGTCTTCTTGCAAGGGGTTCTTTGAGATGCTTTTTCAAACTTTGGAGAAGGGATTTGCTGATAGCTAAAATCCTACTGATGCAGGGGGTAGAGCACACCGATTTTTTGAGAACATACGCTTGAGGGACTAGAGAGCATCTATCATCGGTTAACGTTAAAGCAGCACTGCAATACCGTCCTAAATGTAATTTAGGACAAAAACGCTTTCTGCCTCCCTCAATTTGAATAATTACTTTTGATGTCTAACAACCAAAAGAGGCACATCAAATGTGCCTCTTTTAGCAAATGCCTCCGGTATTGCGAGTCTGTTAGAAAATTCCGATTAAAATTAAACAAGTTAGGAGCGTAAAAATCAAGGTCGCTACAATGACCATGTCGGCAACGCTTTCATCACTTTTTAACACAGGTTTTAGCTGAGACATACTGGCCTCCCCGTGGGTCTTAAAGGTTCCTCTTTATTGTATCAAGTCTAGCCATGCCAAAGTTTTTGCATCTGGCCGACGTTCACTTAGGCTTTACAAAGTATGACTCTCCTGAGCGAACGAAGGACTTTTTCTATGCTCTCCAGGATGCGATTCAAAAGCATGCGCTAGAGGCTGCAGTTGATTTTGTTCTCATTGCTGGGGATCTGTTTGAGCAGCGTCAGGTGCTTCCTGCGACCCTCAATCAAGCTCAGCTTTGTTTGACACCGCTCCAAGAAGCGGGCATTCCGGTATTGGCGATCGAGGGCAATCACGACTACCGTCCCTATGGAACTCAAACGAGTTGGCTGCGCTATCTGTCGAGTTGGGGGGTCCTCAAGCTGCTAGAGCCTAACGAGCATGAAGGGCTAGAACCCTGGTCCGATGCCGAAATGAGCGGCGGCTATATCGATCTGCCCTGCGGGGTCCGTGTCATCGGTTCGCGCTGGTATGGCGCCGCAGCCCCCCAAGCGATTGCGAAACTCGCTGTCGAAATCGAACGGCTTCCTGTCGGCCCGCCGTTTACAGTCATGATGTTTCATCACGGTCTAGAGGGGCAAATTGCTCGCTATAGCGGCGCGCTCCGCTATCAAGATTTCTTGCCTTTGAAAGAAGCAGGGGTGGATTACCTCGCCTTGGGCCACATCCATCGCAATTACAGCCTCGAAAACTGGATTTTTAACCCAGGCTCCATTGAAGCCAACAGCGTGGCTGAAAATCAGGAGCAAAACCCGCGCGGGGTTTATCTCGTAGAGCTATCCCCCCATGGTGTAAAAGCAGAGCTGAAGCAAGACTACGAACAGCGCAATATCGTTCGGCTGAGCCTTCAGTCCGACCCAAACCAAACCGCTGCCGAACTGGAGCAAGAGGCGATCGCCGCGATTCAGACCGCTGCCGATCGCGGTAAGACGGAAAATGCGATTGTGGAGCTGCGGATCCACGGCAGCATTGGCTTCGATCGCTCGGATCTGGATATTCGAACGCTACGATCGCGCCTCCAAGACCTGAGCAAAGCGCTCATTTTTTTGCTGAAGTACGACGCGATCGGTCGCGAATTTCAAACCTACATCGATACGGAGGATGAGCTGCCCTCTCGTCTAGATATCGAGCGCACTGTCTTTACGGATTTTTTAGTGGCCAATGTCAACTACAGGGACACCGCCGAAACGTTAGTGCAGGGTCTGCTGGATCTCAAAACTAGAGTCCTGAATCAACAGCCTGAAGACGAACTTTATGGATTTGTGGAAACCTTGTTGGCCCAAACTCAAAGTGCGAGCCTATCTGACGGTTCTGCCGTTAACCTCGACTCGATCGAAGATTCCTCCGGCAAGCAGGCCTAGAAAACTGCGCGTGCTGAGGCGGCCAACGTCGAGATCGAGAGTTCGACCCGCTTTAACTCGAGCCTCTCTACAAAAATCCGATCGATGGGCAACATTTGTCCGTCCGCGGTCATAAATTGATGATCGGCAGTGGCCCGAATGACTGTGCCATCTTCTAGCTCGTACTCGAACACCTCTTGATAGCCCCGATGATGCCACTGCCAAATCGGTTGCGTGTAAACGTAGCCCTGGGGATGCACCGTATAGACTTGTGCCTCTAGTGCTTGATTTACCAGTTGTCCAATCGAGATCCAGCCGTACTCGACCGTCAGCACCTCCGTATCGGCAGCAAGGCAATATTCCGCAAACATGACCATCTGGTCGAAGAGTTCCGTGGCTACTTGCTTGGTCACGCCGTTCTTGGCGGCCCCTTCTACAAACAGTTCGCTGTGCTTCTGCATCTCAGAAACTTTCTTTTTCCCCATCGCCCGCCGCAGCAAATCCGCTTGCCCCAGGGAATAACCCGCCATCTCCTGCGCAATTTTCATGATCTGCTCTTGGTAGACCATGATGCCGTAGGTCTCGTTGAGGATCGGCTCTAGGATTTTGTGCTGGTACTCAATCTGCTCCCGCCCGTGCTTGCGGTTGATAAACTTGGGAATCAGCCCCGCATCCAACGGCCCCGGACGGTAGAGCGCCAAAATCGACGAAATATCCTCCAGGTTGGAAGGCTTCAGATCCCGCACGACCTGACGCATCCCGGAAGATTCTAGCTGAAAGACGCCTTCTAGTTCTCCTTTGGCCAGGAGCTGGTAGGTTTTGGCATCGTCCATGGGCAACTGGTCTACGTCAATTATCTCGTGGCGATTCTGCTGAATTAGCTCGGCAGCCTTTTGGATCATCGTGAGATTTTTTAGCCCCAAAAAGTCCATTTTCAAAAGACCCAGAGATTCTAAATCTTCCATGTAGTACTGGGTAATGACCGAGCCGTCATTGTTTCGCTGGAGGGGCACGACTTGGTCGATGGGTTCCGCCGCAATCACCACGCCCGCTGCGTGAACCCCGAAGGTTTTGTTGGTGCCTTCGATGCGAATAGCCATATCCACCCAGCGCTGTACTTTTGGGTCGCTGTCGTACTTTTCCTTAAATTCCGGAGCGGGGGTCTGGTCGGAAATCATGACTTTGAGTTTGGCTGGCTTGCCCCGCGATACGGGGATCAGCTTTGCCATCCGATCGGATTCGCCGTAGGGGATATCCAGCACGCGAGCCACATCTTTAAGGACGGCTTTGGAGGTAAGGCGGTTAAAGGTAATGATTTGGGCAACGCGATCGTCGCCGTATTTTTGAGTGACGTACTCGATGATTTTTTCGCGCTGGTCGATGCAGAAGTCGGTGTCGATATCCGGCATGGACTTCCGCTCTGGGTTGAGGAAGCGCTCAAACAAGAGGCCGTGGTGTACGGGATCGATATTGGTAATGGCCAAAGCGTAGGCCACCAGAGACCCTGCCGCAGAACCCCGACCCGGCCCCACCGCAATGCCATTATCGCGGGCGTATTTGATGTAGTCCCACACCACTAAAAAATAGGTGGAATACCCCATCTGTTCGAGCATGTTCAGCTCGTACTCTAGGCGCTCTTTATATTCCGCGCCAATCTCTTCGCGGGACTTCACGCCAAAGCGATCGAGCAACCCCAGCCAGGTCACCTCTTCCATGTAGGTTTCGGGCGTGTGCCCTTCCGGTACTCGATAGGCCGGACTTTGGGGATCGCGGAAGATGTCGTACGCTTCGACTTTGTCGGCAACTTCTAGGGTGGTGGCGATCGCCTCTTCAATCACCTCATCCGGCAAGTGATCGCGGAAGAGCAGGGCCATCTCCTCGGCGGATTTGAGGTACTCCGTGCCGCTGTAGCGCAGCCGTTTGTCCTCCGTAATGAGTTTGCCCGTCTGGATGCAGAGGAGGGCGTCGTGGGCCTCTACGTCGTAGCAGGAGATGTAGTGCGAGTCGTTGGTGGCAATAATTTTAATATCGAGTTCGCGGGCGATGCGCACGATCTCGACATTTACCACGCGGTCTTCTTGAGACCCGTGGTCTTGAATTTCGAGATAGTAGTCTTCGCCAAATAGATCCTTGTACCAACGGGCAATGCGACGGGCAATCTCGGGCTTCCCTGCCATGATGGCCTGAGGCACCTCGCCCCCCAAGCAGGCGCTGGTGACAATTAAGCCCTCGCGGTACTGCTCTAGCAAATCTTTATTGATGCAGGGGCGCGAAAAAATGCCTTTACCTTGCACGCCCTGAAGGCTGGAAATGGTAGTCAGCTTCACCAGGTTGCGATAGCCCTGGGTGTTTTTGGCCAGGACGACCTGATGGTATCGAGGGCGGCGCTCCTGAAGCGTAATATCCCCGTTGATGACGTACATTTCGTTGCCGATAATCGGCTTGACGCCTTTGCCCTTACAGGCTTTGAGCAGCCCTACGGCCCCATACATCACGCCGTGGTCGGTCAGGGCGATCGCCGGCATCCCCAATTCCGCAGCGCGGTCGACCAGGTCGTTGAGCTGACTGGCCCCGTCCAGCATGCTGTAGTCGCTGTGAATGTGTAGCCCGACAAAAGTCATGCGATCGCCCCATCAATGTGACCTTAGAGTAGCGGATTCGCCGGTCTATATCTAGTGCGAACTACGTTAAAGAATGCTTTAGATCCTTAAGGGAAGCACTGTCCGTACAAAGCAGGACGGTCTTTAACTCTGCTAGCAAAATTTCGATCAGCTCGTACAGCGCTGCTTCGGACTCGTAGGCTGCTGTCAGGAAGGGGTAGGCCATTCCGGCAAGGTCGGCACCCAAGGCGATCGCCTTGGCCACATCCAACCCCGTCCGCAAGCCGCCCGATGCGATCAGCGGAATCGCGGCATCTCGGGCGCGAACCTCCTGGATGCAGTCGGCAGTCGAAAGCCCCCACTCAGCAAAGGTTTTTCCCAGCCGACGCTGTTGCGGATCGACCGCCCGCTCTCCTTCTACTTTAGCCCAAGAGGTGCCTCCGGCCCCAGCGACGTCAATGGCCGCTACTCCGGCTTCTATGAGGCGTTGGGCCATCGGGCCGGAGATGCCGTTGCCCACTTCTTTGGCGATGACGGGAACCTCAAGGTGCCGGCAGAGATCCGCGATTTTGTGGAGGAGACCTCGGAAATTGCGATCGCCGTGGCTTTGCACGCACTCTTGAAGGGGGTTGAGGTGCAAAATCAGGGCATCGGCTTCCAATGTTTCGATAATGCGACGGCATTCATCCACACCGCATCCATAGTTCATCTGGACGGCACCGAGGTTTGCCATCAAAAAAATATCGGGCGCGATGGAGCGCACGGCAAACGTATCGGTCAGACCGGGCTGCTCGAGGGCAATGCGCTGAGAACCCACTCCCATCGGGATGTTGTAATGCTGAGCTGCTTTTGCAAGGCGGATGTTGATTTCCTTCGCTAACTCAGTTCCTCCGGTCATCGAAGAAATGAGTAAAGGCGCGTTGAGGGCACGTCCTAAAAACTGGGTGTGGAGTGCGATGTCGTCGTAGTTCAGCTCCGGCAAACAGCAATGCCGGAAGCGATAGCGCTCCAGACCGCTGGTGACGGTTTTGCACTGAACCGTCTCGTCGAGGCAAATTCTGAGGTGGTCGGCCTTGCGGCTCTGAATATTGTCTTCGATGCGATCGAGAGAAACCGTCACGGCTTTAACCTCAAACCTAGAGAAGCGAAGCGCATATAATCGCTACAGGATTTACATAGTGTAGTCAGGGTTTTGATTTTTGTGTATCGATTCAGTCCGTCCATGATAGATGCGCTCCTGGCTGCTTCGCACTCCGATGCTACTTTGTTTTGTACGCCAGGGCATCGACGCGGTCGATCGATTCCGGCATCCATGGAGCGGCTGATGGGATCTCAAGCTTACAGCGCTGACTTACCCGATCTACCGGGCTTTAATTTGTTTGAGTCAGAGGGCTTCATTGCCTCCGCCCAGATCCGCGCCGCACAACTCTTTGGGGCAGACCGAACTTGGTTTTTAGCCAATGGCTCGACGGTGGGCGTGATGGCCGCTATCCTGGCCACCTGCGGTCCGGGAGACAAGATTATTTTGCCTCGCAACGTTCATACTTCGGCAATTTCGGGTCTCATTTTATCGGGCGCTCATCCCATCTTTATTAACCCCGAGTACGACCCCGATTGGGACTTAGTGCATTGCATTACGCCCTATACCGTCGCCCGCGCCCTCGACCGACACCCCGATGCAAAAGCAATTTTCATGGTATCGCCCACCTACCACGGCGTCTGTGGAGATGTGGGTGCGATCGCCCACCTTGCCCATCAGCAAAACATCCCGCTCATTGTCGATGAGGCCCACGGTGCCCATTTCGGCTTTCACGCCGACCTGCCCGCCGCCGCCTTAACCTCGGGGGCAGATTTTGCAGTACAGTCCACCCACAAAACCCTCTCGGCCCTGACTCAAGCCTCTCTGTTGCACCAAAAGAGTTCCCTCGTAGATCCGCGACGGGTCGGCAGCGCCCTTCAGATTCTTCAATCCAGCAGCCCCAGCAATTTATTGCTGGCCTCTCTAGAAGGGGCTTGCCAGCAAATGTCTGCCGATGGCCCGGCACTCATGAGTCAAACTCTGGCGATCGCCCGTACTGCGCGCGCGGGGATTGGCAAGATTGCCGGACTTTCAATTTTACAGAAGCCCGAGGCACCTACAGCAGGCTTTTTCGACCTCGATCCAACCCGCCTGACCGTCGATGTCAGTGCGTTAGGATTGGACGGATTTCGCGCCGACGAAATCTGTACGGAGCAGTTTGGCATCGTTGCCGAGCTACCCACGCTCCGCCATCTGACGTTTATTGTCAGCTTGGGCAACCGCAGTGAAGACATCGATCGACTCTTCTACGCCCTCCGACATTTGCCGCAGCAATCGACGCTTGCCACTCACAAAGTTAGTCGGCTGGCGGGTTGGCCGCCAACAACTCACATCTGCCATCCGGCCCGATCGCCCCGCGAGGCTTTTTTTGCCCCGCGCGTTTCCGTCCCCATCGATCGAGCGCCCGAACGCGTTAGCGCGGAAACGCTCTGCCCTTACCCGCCCGGAATTCCGGTAATTTTACCGGGAGAGGCGATCGCTCCAGAAGCGATCGCCTTTCTCCAACAAATCCAGGCGGCTGGGGGCCTCATCGCGGGCTGTGCCGATCCGACTTTGCAGTCCATCCAGGTCATACAGGATTGACGAGCGGATGCGAGCTAGACGCTGGGAAACAAATATGTCTGGCAGCGTCCACGCCGATCGAGCCTTCATCTCGGAATTCTCTAAGCAGGCGCGTTACGGTGACTCTCGTGGTGCCAATTAATCCGGCAAGCTGTTGATGGGTAAGGCGAACGCTCAGTCGAGTGCCTTCGGGCGTAACTTGACCGATTTCTTGACGCAGGAGTTCTAAAAGCTGGCGCAGCCGATCGTCGACGCGGCGGTATCCGGCGATCGCCAGCAGGGTCTCTGTTTGCTGAAGGCGGCGCATTAACTCTCGAAACAAACTCTGGGCCAATCGGGGCGACTGCTCTATTTCAACAATGTGAACCCGCATCAAAACTACATCGGTTAGGGCGATCGCTTCGTAGGGGTTGAGCAAAGAAAAAGGAATGCCAAAAGGCATAGAGGGTCCGACCAATCCTAAAATTCCCTCATCGCCGTTGGGATATAGGGTGCTGAGCTGAACCAATCCGCGACATACAATTAAAACCTCGTGAGGTTGCATTGCAATAAATTGGCTGCTTTGAATTGTAGAGACGTTGCGACCTCGATAGAGATCTTCTAGAAGCTGACGCCAATCGGTAGAAACTGTAGCTGTTGCAAGCGCTGAAATAGCCATTGCTCACTAGCCTTCATACTTTGTAACTACCCTAACCCCGTAACTTCAATAGCAGGTAATGCTCAGGTTTTGGCAAGGTTAAGTTTTTTGAGTCTGACAGTCTCGTGCGGAGAGGCGATCGCAGGATATTGCACAACCCAGCCAAAGCAGGGCTTTCGCATACCTCAGATAGGACGGCGATCGCATATCTCCAGCGAAGAACTGAATGTGCAGTGCGGGTTGAGGGCGATCGCACTATTGGCTCAGAAGGCTACAAACATCGATCGATCGCTAGAATGCCTGTTTTTCGGCTAGTGCTTCTTCAATAAACTGCTTGATTTTAATTTTAAATATTTCTTTGTCAAAGCTTTGTGCGTGTTGAATGATGCGCTCTGGGATGAACTGTTGTTGGGTTTCTTCGTAATGTTCAATTGCTTGAATGAGGGCTTCTGGGGTTTGCTGCTCGAAGAACAGTCCTGTTACACCCTCAACAACTGTTTCAAGAGCGCCGCCTTTGCGATAAGCGATGATGGGGCGACCGGAGGCCATTGCTTCGAGGGGGACGATACCAAAGTCTTCTTCGCCAGGGAATATTAGGGCTTTACATTTTGCATAGTGGTCTCGGATGACTGAAAAGGGTTGGCGACCCATAACTTTGACGTTAGATTTGGCTTGAGTGCGGAGTTGATTGAACTGTTCGCCGTCGCCAATAATGATGAGGGGTTTACCCATCCGATTAAAGGCTTCGACGGCTAGGTCTGTGCGTTTATAGCCAACGAGTTGACCGACAATGAGGTAAAAGTCCTCAGGAGTGGCGGATTGGGTAAAGGCTGCGGTATCAACTGGGGGATAAATGACGGTGGCGTCTCGGCGGTAGTGTTTTTGAATGCGTTTTGCGACGTGGCCTGAGTTGGCGATAAAGCGATCGACGCGGGCAGCGCTGGCGTAGTCCCAGAGGCGCAAGTAATGAATGAGTGGGGGCATGAGGAGACGAGTGATGCGTCCAGCGTTTTCAAGGTAGTCTTGGTACATGTCCCATACGTAGCGCATGGGGGTGTGGCAATAGCAGATATGGAGGGTTTCGGGGGATGTGATGACACCTTTTGCTGGTCCTGATTCGCTGCTGATCACAAGGTCATAGTTGCGGAGGTCTAGTTGTTCTAAGGCGATTGGCATTAAAGGTAAGTACTTTTGATATCTGCGTTTGGCTTGTGGTAATTTCTGGATAAAAGTGGTGAAGATTTTGTGTTTACTAATAATTTCGGAGATTGCAGATTCATCAAGAACGTGAGTGTAAATATCAGCTTGAGGGAAACATTCGCAGAAAGATTCTAAAACTTTTTCTCCTCCACGCATTCCAACCAACCAATAATGAATAATTGCAACTCTAAGATTTTCTTTCATTACTAAATCATCACAATATTTGTGCAGAAAAACTTTGATTAATTAAACTTTGGCTAATACTATACAGATATAATTTCCCCATTGTCAAGCTTATTATTTCGCCACTCTAAAAATATTTTTTTGTCCTTTTTAAGATATAGATTGCATTCGGTTAATGGTTGAATCTTTTTGTTGTTGCAATTTTGTTGTTTTTGATTGTCGACTATGGAAAAAATATTATTTTCTACATAAAATTTTGGGATGATTCCAAGGTTCTGAGAGGAATTTAGAAAGTAGAGTATATTAGAAAATCCAGAAATTAGATTGTCCCGAATAAAATTTTGAGAAGCAGAGTTGAAATCGGATTGAATAATACGTATGGCAAATATCTTGGAACTATTATGAGAAATACATCTTAGTTTGTTCTTTAAAAAATATAGAGATCCATTGCTGTTAGTATTTCCAATAACAATATATTCAAGTTTGGATTGCGGAAGCTGAGTGTATTCTATCAGATTATTGGTTAGTTTCAAGTAACGATTGTTATTGGAAGATAAGGAAATAGATGTGTTTATAAATTTATTGCTATGTACTAAAATCCTTTCGAAGTTATCGCCGCCAAAGTTGGCAAGTCCCTTTTTCCCAAGAAATACAAACAAATTATTTTTAATGGCAATATTTTTGTTGTCGAATGATTGGGCTGAATTGTTAATCTTGAAAAGATATTGGCTGGCTACTTCTGAATAAACTCTATTTTCTGTGATGTATATATCTTTGTTAAAAAAGAATGTAGCAATACAACCATTAGCACAATTTTTTATGAGATTTTTCCGAATTAAGACAGAAAAAGAGCCTTCGGAGTCAATTCCAACATCACCACAATTTAAAACATTGTTGAAGAGAACATCAATTTTATGCCCCATACTTCCCCATATACCACCACCTTTTATACTATGAATATAGTTTTGCGAAATATGACCAGCAATACACTTTCTTGGATTGGATAAAGAGCCGTCGCGAAGATGATTCGAGTCACCTCCCCACCATACAATTCCATGAGTATATCCACTTATATTATTTTTAATAGCAGAAAAAATATTTGTATAAGAAAAAAATATGCAACCATCCCCCTTGAAATCATTATTTCCAATTCCTTCACATTCTTGCACTAAAATATTAGAACTCATATTACTTGAAGAAATTTCTGAGTACCCTAAATTTGATTTTGATCCGCTATAGAAAAGTGAGGCTCCTTTTGCTTTACAGGAACTGATTTTAATGTTAGAGCTAGAGCTAACAACAACACCATAAGCAATGCTCGAATTACATTCGAATACAATATTTTTAATAGCAATATTGCTTTTTGAATCTATACTAAAAATTGGATAGAATTTTGAGTTTTTACTCACAAATTTAATGTCAAGTGACAGGGTTGAATTTCTCCCTTCAACAGTTAAATTAGAGTATAAAGTTATTGACTCGGTTATCCGATAAACTTTTTCTTTAGAAAAACTAATAATTTTAAAACCATGTTTTGACGCATGATTAAATGCTTTTTTGATTGCTTCAGTATCATCTGCTAAGCCATTACCTAAAGCACCGAAGTAGTCAACATTTATTTCTTTCTTTAAGTTATCAAAATATTTCGCTAAAAAAGCAGTGGACGAAATATTGATGAGTACTATATTTATGCTCTTTGCACTTGAGAAAGGTGCAAATAAGATACTAATCAACAAAGCTCTCCTCTTCATAGAAAGACTTGCCTGATAAAAAAATAAGATTTAATGCTTTATGTGAGGATTTAAAAGATTAGCGCTCATGCTGCTCAAAGGACAAAATATTAGTGCTCAAGTATTGACGCAACAGAATCTGTAACGTGTGACTCAGTATTTTGGCAGCAATATGGATTTATCGCCCATCAACTTTCTTCCTCAGCAATCGCTCCAGATTTCGTCCTGTATTTTGCGCCTTATTAAACACCCATTCAATCTGTTTTTGAAAATAGATCAATAATCGGTTGAAAGCTGCAGGACTTTGCTGATATTGTATTGGCTCCAGATCCAAGTAGTTTGCTTGCATGAACCTTAAAAACTCCTGTTCTCCTGATTAGGGAAAACAGTCCTTTTCCAGTAGCTCATTATGTCACTATTAATCACTGAAGTCTGTTTGCAATACAGGTAATGCTGAGACAGAGGTCATAAGATGATTGCCATATTGTCAATGCCAATCATCCATTAGTACAAAACTTCTTGTCAGTAAAATGAATACATGTGGTATTTGCATAAGGAGATCTCAAGGTTTAGTTTAGTTACCCTGGGTGACTTACAAAAGTCCTGAACTCCCAATTCATTCATCTCTCTCTAAAGTCAGCGATTGAAATCGCGCCTACAAGAACAAAGTTTGGGTAGTACGTAGACTTAATATATTAAGAGTTCTAGCAATCCGTACAGGTAGATTTCGTTCTTGTAGTGGTTTTAACCGCCAAGGGAAAAATTTTGTCAGTCAAGCAGGTAGTCAACTCTATTTTAATATCTCCTCTCATCTTTACAAACCTACTCCTTACATAAGGAGTAATAAAGAAAGATTTTACTCTAAAGTAAGGTTTTGAGATAGGAGAAGACTGTATAAAAACCAATAAAATGACATGACTGGTATGAGTAAGAAAGCTCCATCTGAAAGAGAAACGAACAGGTAAATTATCAACCCTGAAATAATGCTTTTCTGTATGGTGCTTTGATTATTTTTAATAGATCTCTTCTTAGATATAAAATTGAGAAGAATCGGTGTAGTCATTCCTATGCTAAAAAGAATAAGGCCTAGAATACCAAAGTATTTTGCTATAGATATATAGACAACTTCACCAATAGAAGCGAAAGATTCATAGGATATAAATTGTAGATTTGATAAATAGCTCAGTTGTGAATCTCTGCCCCCTAAAGTAGAGTCAAACAAAAAACTTATATCTAGTCCTGCAAAAGATAAGACATAAAGTACAGCAAAAACGCTCAACAGAATACTTACTATAAAGTATAGTACACTTTTAAGTGAGGCTTTTCTAATATAGATTCTGTAAATAATTTCGTATATAAATAAACCTGCCCATACAGTCCTAGATAATGTTAAGATAATTGAGGTCTTTACAATAAGCGTTTTTAGTAGGTTCTTTTCAAAGCTACTATATAAAGGAAGAAGCATTAGCATGCATACACCGTAAATATTTCCATTGTTATATGTCGAGATAAGCTTGAATACCTCACCTCTATCAATGTTTTTTTCTGATATATTCCCTATATCTCCTTGATTAATTGTGACAAAAGGTATCTCAATAAAGCTACCTGTAAAAAATTTAAAGAAAAAGAGAAAGATTCCGTATATAGAAATGGAAATTATCGCAAACTTCAAAAATCTAAAGAAAAATGTAAAATTCATTTTATCAAAATAGAAGCCAAAAACTACTATATAGATCCATGGCAATAAAATTATATTTATAATTAGAGAAATTGCAAATCCAAGATCGGTAAATCCATTAAAAAATAGTGAAGTAATACAAATAAATTGAAATGGTAGTAACGATAAAATGCTTATTGATCTTTGTTTATTGATCGAAAATTTTTTCTTTAGATTTCTTAAATCAAGTACCAAGATAAATGAAATCAAGAAGGTTAGTACATATCCCCATGTTATTGGTATCGACGATACTTTTATCCCTCCTTTAGGGATAATGACGAGAGTTAATACTAAGAGAGAAATAATGAATTTGTATTCAGGTTTCGATTTGAGAATGGAAGCATTCATTTTTAAAATAGGTATAAGACGGCAAATTCTATAGGTAATAAGGCCTTTCCGAAAGATTTATGGAAAACATATTTAGCGATACAGAACGATTTAGAAATAAAATCCAAAAGTTTTATAAAGAAAGTTATTGGTACTTTTATTATTTCAATCTTGGTAGACTGATTCAGAAAATTTGCTGAAATACAATTGTAATACTCCCTACAGCTATCCTCAGTTGGTTATGAACACAGAAGGGCTTCCAAGACTTGAACTGTAAAGATGTGTTGTTCATATTCTATCTAGGATGGCTGTAGATCTTTTGGGTCTCTACTGAAATATATATTCAAGGATACAAACAGCTTCGCAGATGAAGCTTGAAAGCTTACAGCTCAGTACATTAGTCTTTCTTGTCATCTTAAATCCGGAAGAACCCACTCACTAATAGTATAGGGTGTACATGCACCTCTTCTCTAAATCAAACTACGAGTGCAGTAATAGAGAAAATTAATAATAAAAATAAATTGATTAAGCGACGAGATTATGGATTTGCAAGCTTTAACAGTTTCCTCATAGGCCTATTAGGTTAAATTTTGATTAGAAAAACTTATCGACCAAAACCTAAAAGAGGTACTCTAGAGAAAGAAAAATTAGAATAAAATGCTTAAGAAAAATATTCTTGTCTTCTTTGTGCTGATTCTTGTGTGTCTGGCAGCAATCATATTTCAGTTATTCTTATGTGTCAAACCATTATATTTCAAGCATCAAAAATTAACTTTGAATATAACGAATACATCCTTTTTGCCATCTGTTTAGATGAAAAAAGATTTATGGCTGTTTCCCGTGATTTCGCAGACATACTAGCATGTAATTCTTGATTCTGAATGAGTAACTTGATGTACTCTGCTGCTTCTTCGGGCGAGTCTTGGTCAAATAAGAAACCTGTCTCATTATGAATGACCAGATCTACATTTCCAGGTACTGCGGTAGCTATAATTGGTAAGCCACATGCCATTGCCTCTATCAAAGAAAGAGGCATACCTTCCCACCTTGATGTCGATAAATAACATAATGAGTTCTCTAAAAGGTCATACCTATTTGAAACAAAATCTTCAAGCTTAAAGTAATCCTGTAGCTTCTCATTATAAAGATCCTCTATGAATTGCTTTTTGGTTTCTCCCTCACCTAAAATTAAAAAGGTAACATTATTGGCTAACTCTTTTTCAGACAAAGATTTAGCTATCTTTATCTGCATTTCAACATTCTTTTGATAAGTAAATCTAACCATAGAGATAATCTGGGTTGAGTTTACAGTTGACTTATGATAGGAGTTAGCTTTTTCATCAATTTGAACACCATTATATATAGTAGATATTTTGCTCTCTTTACACAGTTTAAGAGTTGAAAAAATTTCGAACTCACTTTTAGACGTTGCAATTACTTGCGAAGTGAAAATTGATAAGATCCTCTCTAAAGTTAAATAAATATTCTTCTGAAGAAAGTTATATTCACCAATATGAACACCATGGAATGAATGTACGCATGGTACTTGCGTAAAAGTAGATAGTAATCTACTATAAATTCCAGCCCCTTTGCCATGCGAATGAATAATGTCTATCTTATTTGATCTAATAAACTTAATAAGATTCAAAAACTTCAAAGCTTTGAATTTTCTGTGAGGAACTATAACTACCTGTCTGATTCCTACTAAATCTCTATATTTTTTACAGTATGGATAATCTTCTGGTGAAGCAATGTATAAGGATACATTTTCACTGCAGGTCTCTAATAATGCTTTCGAGAGTTGATATACATGCTCTGGCCCACCACCGGGATCTGCACGAACGGTTATCATCAATATATTCATAATCTCAATCTTAATGATAAATTCATTGTTGAATCTAATAAAATAATTTCGGCTCTTCTGGGTTTAGGCTGATAAATTTGTCTAATCAAAAAATTAAGCTAATAGACGCATACGGAAATTGTCAAAGTTAACAAATCCATAAGCTCGTCGTTTAATCAGTTTACTTTTGTTATTAACTCCTTCCATTACTCCACTCGTAGTCCGACTTAAAAAGTAGTTGCATATCCCCTCTATATGATTAGAGATCGTTGTAATCGCTTTACAGTAAACTTTCCTGGCTTTATCCATCCATAACTCTATCTTCTTTTTCCTGTCTTCAACAGTTAGCTCTGACTCGTATATCGCTCGAAATGACTCTTTTAACTCATATGCCGTTCTCAGTCGGTCTGACTGCTTTAATATTAGTTCTAATTTTTCATTCTCTTCAGCACTCAAATCTATCCCATTCTTGAGCAAGATAAATTTATTATTCTTGACCTTTATCCCAGATTGCTTTCGAATCGTATTCAAATTGCTATTGACTGCCTTCATTACATGAAATCTATCAATGACCACTACTGCATTAGGAAAGACTTTTTCTATCACTTTTGGAAAGCCACCCCACATGTCAATACTCACTTCTTTAACTCGCTCACGTATCTCTAAGGGCTGTTGCTCAAGCACTTCAATGATTTTATCTTGCTTATGACTGTCAATGACCTCTACCAAGTTTCCCTGCTCAATATCACAAACCACTGTCACAAAATCTTTATGTCCTTTACGTTTACTAATCTCATCAATACTCAAGCGGGTAATTGGACTCCAAGTTTCGGTTTTTTTAGCTTATATTGTCGCTTAAATATCCCATGAACTTGATCCCAAGTCAGTCCTTCTTCTCTGCATACTTGTTCAATGGTCGAACGTTGCACGCTTTCATAAATATATGCCTCATATCGCTGAGTATAGCGACGATGCCAATCGACAAAGGATAATTGTTCTGTAAAGTAACTTTGGCAAGTTGAACAATAGTATTGACGGCGATAGATACGAAGATAAGTCTGTTTTCCAAAAATCGATAAATCTCGAATTAAGCTAGGTCGATTTCGATGAAGATCATCACTAAAATGCTTACACTTAGGACAATGGCTACCTTCCTTTATAAATCCTAAATCTAAGCGAATACCTTCATCTTCATGAATGCAACTTTGTACCGTAACATTAGGAAAATTGAGGAGGCGATCTAAGTGAATGTCCATCATTCAATACACGATAGAATGTAGTCTATTATACAATTGTCAGCGAGATTCCAGAAGAACCATAATTTCTTGATTTTAAAACTTAAATCATAATTAATTATTCTTTAAATCTGCTGCCATCATCTTAATTCCTTCGGTTAAAGATATTTTAGGAGACCAGCACAATTCATTCTGAGAATGAGTAATGTCTAGAATATTGGCTGGAACATCCAATGATCGGGGTTCTTTAAATTTAACTCTAGCTTGGACACTTAGAACAATTTCGATTTCTTTGATAACTTCGAGAATGCTCGTACCTACGCCACTACCTATATTATATATGTCAAATTTATGAGGGTGCTCGAGCGCTGCAAGAAAAGATTCTATAACATCATCTATATATATAAAATCTCTGATAACAGAGCCATCACCCCATATTTCAATATTCTCTCCACGAAGCACTTTAATAAGGAATGTTGTTATTAAGCCTTGGCCCCGATTAATATTTTGTCCAATTCCAAAGGGGTTACTAATGCGCAAGATGCTCGATTTCAATTCATACAAGTGATTATAAAGATAAAGATATCTTTCAATAGTTAATTTTTGAATTCCATAAGAAGATATAGGATTTTGTGGGTGTGATTCATTGATAGGTAAGTACTTAGGAATTCCATATACGGTACCACCAGAAGATGAGAAAAGGATCTTCTCAACTTTATTTAAAACGCACGCTTTCAAGAGATTAATTGTCGACCCAACATTAGATTCTATATCAAAATATGGGTCTAAATTTGAGGAAGAAGGCAACGTAGTGCTAATTAAGTGAAAGACATATGATACTTGTTTTGTAGCCTCAATTATTAATTTTTCATCGCAAAAATCTCCTGTAATCCATTCTATATTTGGATTTTGGCTTAATGAATCACTTAAAGATATTTCTTTTTTTGTTTTTGATAGAATACGAACAATAAAACCTTTTTTTAATAAAGCCCTAGATAAGTGCTGCCCTATAAAACCGTTTCCGCCAAGTATTAAACATTTTTTTTGATTGACCAAGTAGTTCATTCTATGCTTGAATAATTGGAGTTTAGCTGGTATTATGTTCAACAGATGTTAGTCAAAAGGTAAATAAATTAAACATGCAGAAATGATATCTTCTTTACAAGAACAGCAAAATTATAGTAGGGAGTAATACTAGTTTAATTATAATCGAATTTACAATTGCCTTTTGTCCATATTATTCTCGCTATCATAAATATTCTATTCCACTGAAAACGTATTAATCTTCGAAATAGAGTGATCGCAAGCGAAAGATAAACTGTAGGCAATGCATAAGGAAAAAATTTATGTGTAATAAGTAGTCTATTTCTGATTAAGTAAAAATCTGAAATTATGCTCTTCTGCCTCATCTTAAAACTGCTGCCTCCAGTACTTGCTCCAACTTTGTGATATACTAAGCTATTTGAAGCGTATTCTAAGGTGTAAGACTTTTTCTTGGCTCTGACTGCCCAATCCAGTTCCTCATAGTATAAAAAATAGTCTTCGCATAACAGACCTACTTCTTTCAAAAGTGAAACTCTTACTAATATGCTAGCCCCAACTAAAAAGCTTAACTGACTCTTCACAAAAGAATAGTTATTACCTTTCGTGTATGTCTTTAAACCGCCAATGTGTTGATTGAAACCCGTCCATGAGTTGTAAAAGTCACCGCCTAAGGCTTGAATTATAGAAGGATTTTCATAGTATAGCAATGTTGATCCACACATCCCCGCGCTAGGATTAAGTTGAATTTTTTGAATCAACTCAGATAAAGAATATTTGTCAACAATAGTATCATTATTCAAAAGCCATACATAATCGCAGTCACCGTTTAGAAGAGCATAATTAATACCTACGTTATTTCCAGCAGCAAAGCCAATATTGCCATTATTACGAATTAATATTAGTTTTGAATCTGAGCCAGAATTAATTTTGCGTTCTAAAGCTTCTGTCTGCGAGTAAATTGAATATGAAACTGGTTTTTGAAATCCTGGTAAAACCTTATCCCTTAAGGATTCATCTCCAATGAAATTGACATCTAATTCACCTTTTGCCCATTTAATTATATTATCTAAAGAATTATCTTTTGACTCATTATCACATACAATTATCTGATAAGGATCGTAATCGATTTTCATTATGCTTTCAAGGCATTCTATTGTATCTTCCCAGCCATTCCAATTCAGAATTATGATATAAACTTTTTCTTTTTTCTCTTTAGATAAACCGTGCATTTTATTGGTTCCGTAGTCTAGTTCTTGATAAAGAAGAAGCAAGCTTGATCGCCTCTTCCCTTAGTATTTAAATACTTCGCTTTTTTTTGATAGCCTAACCTTTCTTCCTTTGAAAATAGTGAATTTTTTATGTTTATTGAAAAAGATTTTTCACTTTGCAATGGAATATCTAACTTATATTGCTCGCTACCCATATATTGTAATTCATCAGAATCATATATAGTCTTGATTAGAGTGAAATCACCTAACTTAGCAAGAACCTGCATACTCTTTTTGCTTGGAATAAATATATGTCTTGGCGCATCAATTTGAACCCAGTTTTCTTTGTATTCTTCCCATGCAGATGAATCAATGACTGGAATTCTAACTAGTAAGTAAGAACCTGACTTCATTATCTTAGACAAATGTGTAAAAATTGCTGCAGGATCTGGCACGTGTTCAAGAGAATGATTAAACATTATTAAGTCAAAGTCATGTTTAACCTGAAAAACACTATTTTTTTTGATCCTAAATCTGGAGTTGAATATATCATTTAATATAAATGGATCAACTCCATTAAGGTTCTTGTATCCAAGATAAGATAGGTTATACAGCAACTTACCCGTTCCACAGCCAACATCCAATATAGAAGATTTATAATCAACTAAGTGGCCAAGTTCCTGCATCCATTCTATATGTATAGGTTTTTCAAAAAATAAAGAAGACATTCTATGTAAAAGACTAAGTTTTTCGTTCAGATAAAACTTGGTTCTAAATAGTCTAATCTTCTCTTTGAAGTAGCCTATGCTCGGTTGATTTAATGCACGAGATTGAAATGAAGGATAAGATTCTGGATAATACTCACTTATATTTTCTGGAACCTCATTAATCTGCAGGCAGTTGCATTTGGTGCATTGCCTATACACAAATTCTTCTTTTGTTCCAAACTGCATTTCTCTGACAGTATAAACTTTGTCTTCAAGCAAGCCACTACAAATAATACATGTATTCATAATTCGTTTGATCAAAGATTTAGATATTTATGGTTAAGGATTGAGGTCATAAAAATAATAAGTTTCTTGATTTCTATCCGTTAACTTTTGATTGACTCACTCTGAAGAATTATCTGATAAATTTCTTTGATAAAATCAAAGCGTCCCTCTTGAGGTTTCGATGAATCTTCATCATTTTCAAGGGGAGTACAACTAAGATCTAAAATTTTCGATTGATATCTGCTGCATAAACAAGCTAGCTCATTAGCTATATTTTTTGGCGATATTTTTGAGATAGAGTGAATATTTTTGTGAGTAAGAGAGAGATCCTTGTTTGCAAATTTATTTGTCAGAACTAACATGTCGTAGTAAGCCATTTCTAATGGAGGATAACTAGGATGAGGAGATATCATTAACGAAATTCCTATAAATGATTCAGCTAGGATAGTACTGTACTCCTCAAGACTTAATTTCCCTGAGGACTTAACTTTAAGCCTACTAGATAATTTAATGTAGCCATGATCTTCTCCAGCAGAAATAATAGTCCACTCACCTGCATCTGCAAATTCTTTACTCCATATTCTTAATGCTTCAATAATTAAAGGAAACCCATTTCTTTCAACTGTAGGTCTTCCGTAAATTAGAATTTGCTTCTTCTTCTCTCTTTTTTGCTTTGCTAATCTAACTAAAGAAGCATTTATTTTAGGTTCAAAACTAAATTCATGTTTGAAGTTATAGTTATTTTTCTTGAAGAACTCTTTCAGTAATTCTGTATTAAACACTGCGATGGTTTCTTCTGCATACATATAGGTTTCGTTTGCAAGAACATATTGACTGGACCAAGGATGAAAAGCAGGCTCAAAGTCTTGAATGAAATAAATAAATTGATTAGGTTTTTTAAAGTTAAATTTTTCTTTTTGCCATGAGATGATGTGCTGAACATTGAAGGCTGTAAACCACGCTGTGGCAATAAATATGTCCTTAGCCCCAACAGCTAAAGATTCAGTTGTATTGTGTGTAATTACTATTTGTTTGCTAGGCCCAAAATCATCACATGATTTGACTAGTTTGAAATTACGAAAAGTTTCAAGATCACTTTTAGAAGGCTTTGAACTAACTACTATCAATCTGGCTTCTTTAAAGTAAAGTGAGAGTTGATCGAAAAATGATAAGGCTGTTGCAATGCCTCCAAATATATGATTCTTATTTATTGAAGGTAAAACTAAATTGATTCTGGGTTCGTTTGTGTTTACTGGCCTTGGATTAATTAGTGATATTTCAGGTAGACTATCTACTGAAGGATCGCCCATTACTAGTTTATTTAAATGCCTTAAACGTTGATAGTTTCTTACCCCTAAGTACTTTGCAGAGTTTGTTTTTATAATACTTAATAAGTTTGACATTGCAATCCTAGATTTAATTGACTGACCATTTTGAACACTGACTTGTGAATTTCTATATCGTCTATTTTTTATTAGAGTTACAATGAAAAACTGATTTTGGTTTTAAGTTATCCAGGCTTGAAAATCTTCTTGTAAATATTTTTTAGGTCTAATGAGTAATAAGCTGCCAAACTTATAGTGATGAGTGAAATGGACGAGAATATAATCTTGGCTTGGAGTTCTTTTAGATTTATAGATATTAATATTAATACCATTGATGCTAGTAGAATTAGTATCATTCTTGATTTGGTCTTGTCGACAACAGTGAGAAAATTGTCAGCGATATAGAATAGAAGAATTGCATCTACTGCTATCCTCAAAACCCAGGCAATTGCGACACCTACGATACCATGAATTTTAGCTAAATGCCACACAAGTAATAGATAAAAAGGTAATTCTAATAAGTGTAGTTTTGCAGTAATGTTGGGTTTCCCTATGCCTTGTATGAATGTGTAAGCAATATTTGCAAAGCTATTTATAAAGATCCCTATTGCAAGTATTTGTAATACTAAACTGCTTTTGCGTGAAAAATCTGCTCCAAGCCAAAGATATAATCCCTCTTGTGCAAATGTGGTAGTGAGTAACACTACTGGAAATAGAACAAAGAATATATATATTATTGCTTTCTCAAATAACTCGCTCGAACTCTTTACGCTTGTCTGGTGACTTGTTGTAAATGCTGGAAACAGAACATTAATCAATGAGTTGGGTATGATCCATAGTTTAGTAACAACTTCATATGGTGTAGTATAAAAAGCAACAGCTGAAATTGATATCACACTTCCTATTAAAAAACGATCAAGATACACCATCAAAGGGCCGACGATATTTGTGACCGTCATCCATCCGCCGAATTTAAGCATTGCGGGTAATTGTGTTTTATCAAAGACAATTCTCTTCTTTAAATCTGGCATTACATTGAAGCATTGCCACAAATTAATAGCCCAGTTTATAAATCTACTAAGTACTAATGTTAAAGTTACTGGAAATAAACTATTTGAGAATTGAATAACTAAAATTGGTCCAACAAACATAAACATGCTCATTGGGATGCGCACAATGTTTATCAGGTCAAAGCGCTGTAATGCGGACAAGAAACCTACTAAACCTGCCGTGCTTGTTATTAAAGGAACTGATAAAGCTAGTAGATAAAAAGTTTTTTCTGTCTCATTTCTTAACTCTGCAGGAATTTTTAATACACCATAGATAAGGGTAGGAGTTAGAGCAATAAGCACAAATGTGCCCACTATGCCAAGAATTAACATTAAAAAGGAAGCTGTCCACATTAGTGGCGGAATTTCCTGATATTTTCCAGCTCCTGTTTTCTCCGCAACCATCTGTGTAAGAGCACGGCCTAAACCAAGATCAAATAGACTAAAGTAGCTTATTACCATCCAGATGAGCGTCAAAATTCCAAAGCGATCTGTTCCTAATCCTCTGATTAAGATAGGCATGGATCCTAATGCAACAATTAGAGGTACTCCCTGTCCAAGAAAGCTATAAAGAGTATTCCAAACAAGAGATTGACCTTTGGTTATTTCTTTTTCATCAGCCTTCGGCATAATTATTTTATATAATTTTGAAACGATGGCCTTAAAAATATTGAATCATGCCTGCTAGTCTTTAAAGTTTTTATAAACTGAAAATACTGCACAAAAATTCTTCGCAGATTACTGTAGGAAATCTACAGACTTTAGTGTCGATATAATGTCTGATGCATTATTTCAATAAAGGGATTTCTGATTTTAAATAATCTTTAATATGTTATCCACATCTATTCTTCTCTTCTGTAACTCCTTGCTCAAATGCATCATCTGCTGTGCTGAAATATCGTTCATTCAGTAAGCCACCTTCTCACTCAATACAGGCAATTTTCAGCCCTTGCCGCTGCTCAATCGTCTCTACAACAAAAACTGATTCCTTCAATCTCATGAGTCCTCGTATCTAGCCACGCCAACATCACCATAACCAATCACGAAGGCTTCCTGTCGGCCATGAGATGGTCGGTACCCCTTTGATAGCGTAGTTGAGGCTGTGTGACGGTATCCATATTTGTTATCGTTTTTGGCTTTGGTGACGGCGTCGTTGACGTTGACGGCGGGAATTTTAAGGTCGCCTTTTTCCAGCATTTCGAGGAGACGATGAACCCCTGTGGTGGTTTCTTCGGTGACGCCGTGGATGGTGGAAAGCATTTGGGGGTAGGTTTCGTGGATGTACCCGGTCAGGTCGCCGCCGTCATCCAGAATCATGTTGGCATCCCACAGTTTGCCTTCGGGGGTGCGGCAGGTTTGCTCGATACACCACATGTATTCTTCTTCGGTCTCGCCTTTCCAGGCGTAGACGGGGGTACCTGCTGCGGCAATGGCAGCGGCGGCGTGATCTTGGGTGGAGAAAATGTTGCAGGAGGACCAGCGCACGTCTGCACCGAGTTCTTGGAGGGTTTCGATCAGGACGGCGGTCTGAATGGTCATGTGGATGCAGCCGATGATTTTGGCCCCCAGCAACGGCTTCTCGGCGCGATATTTCGCACGGATTTTCATGAGCGCAGGCATTTCGCTTTCGGCGATCGCAATTTCTTTGCGACCCCACTCTGCCAAGCTGATATCGGCAACTTTATAGTCTTGGGTTAAAACTTGTGTCGGCATAGATTCCTTAAGTTGTTTTATAGAGCAGCGTTGAGCGCAGCAGCCTTATCGGTCTTTTCCCACGTAAAATTAGGCAGCTCGCGGCCAAAGTGACCGTAGGCAGCCGTTTGTTGGTAGATGGGTCTGCGAAGATCTAGCATCTCAATCAATCCTCGGGGACGAAGATCGAAATGTTCGCGAACTAATGCTTCGATGGCCTCATCTGCAATTTTCCCCGTCCCAAACGTATTGACAGAAATCGAGGTGGGTTCGGCCACGCCGATCGCATAGGAAATTTGAATTTCACACAGCTCAGCAAGGCCAGCAGCAACAATGTTTTTAGCCACGTAGCGCCCAGCATAGGCAGCGGAGCGATCTACCTTGGAAGGATCTTTGCCGGAGAACGCTCCGCCGCCGTGACGAGCCATACCGCCGTAAGTATCAACAATGATTTTCCGCCCCGTTACGCCACAATCCCCCACTGGCCCACCAATAATAAACTGGCCTGTGGGATTGATGTGGTACTGAGTCCCAGCGTGGAGCCATTCGTTCGGAAGAATCGGCTTCACAATCTCTTCCATCACTGCTTCGCGGATATCGCTCAAGCTAATATCAGGATCGTGCTGCGTCGAGATGACGACAGCATCAATCGCCATAGGTTTGCGATCGACGTATCGAAGCGTGACTTGACTCTTGGCATCGGGTCGCAGCCAAGGCAGAACACCAGTCTTTCGCAGATGGGCCTGGCGTTCGACCAAACGGTGAGAGTAATAAATTGGGGCTGGCATTAAAACATCGGTTTCATTCGTGGCATAGCCAAACATCAACCCTTGATCGCCTGCACCCAGATCTTTGTTTTCAGCTTCATCTACACCCATCGCAATATCTGCAGACTGTTTGCCGATAGCGTTTAAGACCGCACAGGAAGCCCCATCAAAACCAATCTCGGAACTGTTATAGCCGATGCCTAAGATAACCTGGCGGACAATCTCTTCAAGATCTACATAAGTGCTGGTGCGAACCTCTCCAGCCACCACGGCCATGCCCGTTTTGACCATCGTTTCGACAGCAACACGAGAATGGGGATCGTCTTTCAACATTGCGTCTAGAATTGCATCGGAAATCTGGTCTGCCACCTTATCGGGATGACCTTCCGAAACAGATTCTGAAGTAAAGATGCTATATGTACTCATGATGAACGGTTTAAATACGTTAAATACAAGGACGATCTCGAAACTCTTAGGGAATGATGACACAACAAGGGTTGCTATTGAAGGAATGCAACTAGAAGCATGAACCTGTTTGAAATGACTCTAATATACATAGACTTAAAATATCTATAGTAGATAGTCTTGATTTTGGACCACTTTCACTAAATACCGACCATACTCATTTTTTAGTAAATCCTTACTGAGGTACTCTACCTGATCTCCAGAAATATATTTCATTCGATAGGCAACCTCTTCAATACAGGCAATTTTTAGTCCTTGACGTTGCTCGATCGTTTCCACAAAAGCCGATGCTTGCAACAAGCTCTCATGGGTTCCCGTATCCAACCACGCTACGCCACGTCCCAAAGCCCCAACCTTAAGCTGCCCTTGCTTCAGATATGCCTTATTCACATCCGTAATTTCTAACTCCCCTCGTTGCGACGGCTTTAGCTGGCTAGCAATCTCAACCACCTGGTTATCGTAGAAATATAGCCCTGTTACCGCGTAATTAGACTTCGGCTGCTGAGGCTTTTCCTCAATGGAGGTTACTCTACCTTGGGCATCAAATTCCATCACCCCATAGCGTTCTGGGTCATTCACCTGATACCCAAACACCATGCCGCCGGTTTTTAGCTGGCTGGCATCCTGGAGCTTCTCGCTCAAAGACTCCCCATAAAAAATGTTGTCGCCCAAAATTAGCGCAACGGTATCATCCCCAATAAACTCGCGACCAATAATAAATGCCTGCGCCAAACCCTCTGGTCGGGGTTGCTCTTCATATACAAGCTTTATCCCTAACTGGCTCCCATCTCCCAGTAGACGGCAAAACAACGGCAAATCCTGTGGTGTCGAGATAATCAAAATCTCGCGAATCCCCGCCAACATTAGCGTTGAAAGCGGGTAGTAGATCATCGGCTTGTCGTAGACAGGCATCAGCTGCTTCGAAATCACCCGCGTCACCGGATACAGCCGAGTCCCCGATCCACCTGCAAGAATAATTCCCTTCATTCACCACTCACCATAAAAATTTCACCCATTTTCCCAGGGTTGGGAAACTTAATTCTCGATCGCTCGTTTACTTTGATGTCACGCCCAAAGAACTATCTCAGCCTCATTGCTTATTATGAAGGTCACCTCATGTTAGCTCAGCGCCTCAGCTAGGCCGTTAGCCCTAGTCTCTCCCGCTCGTAGTTTTGAGACGTTACTGCTTCACACCAATCTGGGTTATCCAGATACCACTGCACCGTCTTCCGCAACCCCGACTTAATATTTTCTTGCGGCGACCAACCTAGCTCTCGTTCGAGCTTGCTAAAGTCGATCGCGTAACGGCGATCGTGCCCAGGCCGATCCGTCACGTATTGAACCAGATTGATGTGCGGGGTATGGGCAGAATTTGGAACCAGCTCGTCTAAAATCTGGCAGAGCTGCTTCACCAACCAAAGATTGGTTCGCTCTGCCGCTCCGCCGACATTGTAGGTCTCGCCCGGTCTTCCTTTCTCCGCCACTAAAGCGATCGCCCGACAGTGGTCCTCCACATACAACCAATCTCTAATATTCTGCCCATCCCCATAAACGGGGAGCGGTTTACCCTCCAATGCATTCAAAATCATCAGCGGGATTAGCTTTTCAGGAAACTGATACGGCCCATAGTTGTTGGAGCAATTGGTAATCAGCGTCGGTAGTCCATAGGTATGGAAATAAGCCCTCACGAGATGGTCGGAGCTAGCTTTAGAGGCAGAATAAGGGCTGTTAGGGGCATAGGGCGTGGTCTCAGAAAACGCAGGGTCCTCAGGTTTCAGGGAGCCAAACACTTCATCGGTAGATACATGTAGGAAACGAAAGCTACTTCGTGTCTCTTCCGATAAATCCTTCCAATAAGCCCTAGACTCTTCTAAAAGATTGAATGTCCCTACAACATTGGTCTGGACAAAGGCACCCGGCCCATCGATCGAGCGATCGACGTGGGTTTCTGCCGCGAAATTGAAGATTGCGTCCGGTTGATACCGATTGAGGAGGTCGCTGACAAGGGGGCGATCGCCAATATCCCCTTCTACAAAAATATGCAAAGGGTCGGAGTCTAACGCCTCGAGCGTTGCCAAATTCCCCGCATAGGTTAACTTATCCAAATTGACGATCTTAATATCCGACTCTCGGCGCTTTTGAAGGACGAAATTACCCCCAATAAAGCCAGCCCCACCCGTCACCAAAACAGTTTTCATAGATTAGAGATCGGTCTGTCGCTTGTTTGGCATTAAATCTAAAGATATGCTTAAGTTTTATCGTTGTTACACCACTTGTCAAGCGATTGAAACGCTTTTGGTAAGGTCTAGCTTGATGATACCTTGGCGCATCAGCAGATCGATGACCTCCTCAACGCAGGCTTCCAATGGTTTGCTTCCGGTTTCCACAACTAACTCTGGTGCCTCAGGTGCTTCGTAGGGGGAAGAAATGCCCGTAAATTCAGCTATTTCGCCAGAGCGTGCTTTGCGGTACATCCCCTTCACATCCCGCTGTTCGCAAACCGCCAGATCGGCTTTGCAGTAAATCTCAAAAAACTCGTTGGCCCCCACCATCTGTCGCACGCGATCGCGATCGGAGCGAAAAGGAGAAATAAAAGCCGTCAGCGTTATGACGCCAGCTTCTACAAAGAGCTTGGCTACCTCTCCCACGCGCCGGATATTTTCAGTCCGGTCTGCCGCTGCAAAGCCCAAATCCCCGCAGAGACCGTGGCGCACGTTATCCCCGTCAATGACAAACGTATGGCACTTCATCTCATGCAATCGGGATTCAACGGCATGGGAAAGGGTAGACTTGCCAGCGCCTGACAGTCCCGTAAACCACAAAATTGCACTTTTGTGACTATTCAGAACCTCGCGCTCTTCGCGAGACACCGTTGCATGATGCCAAACAACATTTGTAGACTGCATACCGTTCCACCCTAAATTGATAATCCAATGCAAAGAAACTTCTTTCGTTACCCGTTCTGGCTAGCGTTCGATCTAAGACTTTGGTGAAGAGACGCGAGGCGATTCAACGGGCTTATCTAGCGCTGGAGGTTTGCCATTGCGAGTTGAGGGATCGAATTCCACCTCGGCAGCAGCATAGTAGTTTTTAGCGTAAAAGTAGTAGCTGTCCGGTTCGTTCTCTGGAATCACGCCATTGAGTACCAAACCGAGCAGATTGGCTCG
Organism: Altericista sp. CCNU0014; assembly: GCF_044923475.1. Taxonomy (NCBI): domain Bacteria; kingdom Bacillati; phylum Cyanobacteriota; class Cyanophyceae; order Synechococcales; genus Altericista; species Altericista sp. CCNU0014. Next base: position 4,948,247 of record NZ_CP137338.1, on the reverse strand, counting down.
TTTCTCGTTATCTTGGTTGCTGATTTTCGCTAAAGCTTCCGTTGATGATTCTGCAGAGGGTGACGTCAGTACTCCTGGACGCGCCACCATGAGAATGCCGTCAGTCATTTGAGCCAAGATCAACGCGTCGGAAGCCACTGCTAAGGGCGGCGTATCGATCAACACGAAATCATAGACATCGCGCCATTCTTTAATGAGACTGATCATGCGGTGAGAGTCGATCAGCCGTACGGGGTTGGGCGGAACCACGCCAGCGGTAATGATATCGAGCTGCTCGTTTTCCGAGCGAACGACGCTAAACCACTTGCCTGGCTCCACCAAAATGTTGGTCAAGCCAACCGAGTTGGGTAGCTCCCAAATCTGGTGTTGCGAGGGCCTCCGCAGATCGGCATCTACGACTAAAACGCGGTGACCCATTTCAGCTAAAGCTAAAGCTAAATTTGCCGTCGTTGTCGATTTACCTTCTTGTGGTACAGAACTGGTCATCACCATGACGCGGGGCGGGCTATCGGAACTCAAGAATTTTAGGTTAGCTTGAAGCATCCGATAGGCTTCGCTGACGACAGATCTTGGATTGTCGCGAACGGGCAATCTCGGTCTAGCTCGCTCTAGGCTCTTGCGATTGATCTTTTCTTCTCCCTCAAGCAGCGGAATTTTGCCTAAAACGGTCATATCAAAGAGTGCTTCTGCCTCCTTGACTGTCTTCACCGTGTTGTCAAGCGCTTCTAGCAGCAGAGCAGTTCCTATCCCGAGTAGCAGACCCATGACGGTTCCGATTGCCAGGTTTAGCAAAATCTTGGGCGATACTGGCTTGTCTGGAATTACAGCTGCCTCAATGGGCAAAACGTTTCCTACATTTTGATTTTCTGAAATCTTGAACTGCTGAAGACTTTTCATTAAACCTTCAAAGGTTGCCTTTGCAACGCCCAGTTTTCGCTGGAGCTCGCTTTGGCGCTGTTCGAGACGGGGCAGCAGCGTCATCCGCTCTCGATACACACCCTGAGCTTGTCGCAATGTGTCGACTTGGTTTTGGATGCCTAGGCGCTCTACCTCAGTTTTGACGTAAGAATCTGTTAGACCCTGCTGTGTCTCGCTGGCTTGTAGCGTGGGTAGCCCAGGCGTTGTGGCGAGAGAGGCTCCTACAACTTGGCCTACCTGAGATTGCAGAAACCCTTGAAGTGCTGCTTGCCTTTCTTCAAGATCTAGCACTCTGGGGTGATCGGGCTGGAGTTCGGTTTTCGTCGTCGCTAAGGCGCGTTGAACGTCTTTGAGTTCCGCCAATGCTTTCTGTACGGTAGGCGACTGACTGAGGGCGTTGACGTCTAACGCCTGTTTGGGCGGCAAGCCCACCTGTCTTTGCAGGGCTCGGGAGCGATTTTCTGCGCTGGCTAACAAACCTTCAGCTTCCGTGAGCCGTTTTTGCAGCTCGCCAATACCTTCTACTGCAACTTTGGCCTCTTCTTGCAAAGACACCACCTTGCTGCGTTCCTTGAACTGACGCACGGCACTCTCATAACGCCGCACTTCTTGCTCGGCTCCGGGAATCTGAGTTTCGATGAATTTGCGGGCAGTTGTGGCCTGAACGCGCATGCGTTGGATGTTATTGGCGCGATAAACATCTATGAGCTGATTGACAACTGCTGTAGCTTCTTTTGGATCGGTGCTTTTGTAGGCAACGCTGATGATATCGGTCTCTTTAGCGTTGGATACCGTGAGCTTTTTTAAAAAATCTTTGAGCTTTAGAACCTTGCCATCGTCGTCCTGCAAGCGCAGGGTTTGAATGACCGCTTGCACCACTGGCCTAGACTTAATAATTTCCGATTCGGTGCTAATGGGGTTACTTTTGTCGCCAATACCGGCCAATTCTCCAAGACTGCCGAGATTGCTGCTCTCTAATGCCGAGGTGATGCCGCTGTCTTTCTTGAGCAGCACTTTGCCTTCAGCTTCATAGACTGGCTTTTGTAAAAACGTAATGAGTGCAGTAAGTGTTGTAACGCCGCCCATTACAATCAGCGCTGGTACCCAACGACGACGTAAAATTAGCCAGTATTGCTTTAGGTCAATATACTCTTCTGTATATTCCATGCTGTATTAAGACTGATAGGCACAGGACTGACACGATAGACGTAAGGACTGCTACAAGATGCTAAACAGTAACATATTGAGGAAACATACACTAAATTAGCGGTCTGTGTAAGCGTATTCTTTTAAAGCTCTCAGTTTGAGCGATCGCGTTTCTGAGGAAAACAGCAACAATACTCTACCTTTTTCGTCAAGCTTTAACAACAAATCTTTTACCTCCCCGACCACTACCCTTCACGCCACCATAACTTATGCCTGAACGATTTTCTTGGATTTTGCCCCAAAAACTAGCGGTTGGCTCTTTCCCCAACGCAACAACTTCGGTTTCGAAGCTGCGTCGAGAGGGCATAACAGCCGTCCTCAGTTTGACGGAAGACCGCGAGCGATTGGTTCCCGATGGAATCGCTCACAGTTTTCTGTGGGAGCAGGTGCCGATTCCCGATGGATTTAAGGGAGGCATTCCCACGGAGGAACAGTTTGCTCAGGCGCTCCAGATCCTGCAGCGCTGGTATCGTAAGGGACATGTGGTTTACGTGCACTGTCTGGCAGGGGTGGGACGATCGGCTTCGGTGTGCTGTCTGTACGTGTCTCACCAGCAAGGTTTGCCGCTCGAGGATGCGATCGCCCTGGTCAAATCCCAGCACAGTTATGCCTCGCCAGACCCCAATCAAATTGAGGTCATGCAAAGATTCTTGACCTCATCGCTGACGGAATAGCGGACTTCGGCGATGCGGTTTTGTGCGTCTACTAAAACAACGGTGGGTCGGTACTGGTGCAATTCGGCGGGGGCATATTGAGCGTAGGTCATAATGATGACGCGATCGCCCTTTGCGCCCAAGCGGGCCGCCGCGCCATTGAGTTCGATCGTGCCGGAGTGGGCAGGTGCGGGAATGGCATAGGTGATGAGGCGTTCCCCGTTGTTGAGGTTGACGACTTGGACCTGCTCGTAGGTCAAAATGCCTGCGGTTTCGAGTAAATGCTGGTCGATGCTGATGCTGCCCACGTAGTCCAAATTGGCACCCGTGAGCGTGCAGTTATGAAGTTTTGCCTGAAGAAGGGTTCGCTGCATAAAAGCCATCATATCTCGCCACGGATTTTACGGCGGAATTCGGGTAGGGAGGAGGTCTGGGGTAGACTGGACACTGGAGCGCTGCCTACCCTCAAGGCTCATTTTCGATTTTGAAAGCTGCCGATCCGATCGACATGTTGCGTTGGACTGCCCAAACCCGTTTGCGTCAGGGTTGGGAAGGATTGCAGTGGCAACTGTCTCAGTGGCTTAAGCCTAGCTCGTCCAGTGATGGTTCTTCCCAGTGGGGTTGGCTGCTGCCGATTCTGCTTTGGACGATCCGGATTCTGGGGTCGATCTTACTGGTCGCAGTCATTTTTTTGCTGGTCCGACAAATTGGGCAATGGTTGGTCCTATGGAGAAACAGAATTGCCCGTGTCGGCCAGGCTGAAGCATCAGAACCCGCGCGATCGCGGTTGGATTGGCTGGCGATCGCCCAGGAGGCCCAGAGCCGTCAAGATTACCATCGCGCCTTTGAGGCGCTCTACCGGGCATTGCTGGTGCAGCTTCACGAATCTGGCGTTCTGCGACAGGATTCTGCCCGGACGGATCGCGAGTACATCCTGGGACTCGATCGGCTTTGGAGCTTGGCTGAAAAACCGCTGCACCTGCGCGATGCTTGGGTTACGCTGTTTAGAACCCACGAATCTCTTTGCTTTGGTCGAACGGTGCTCCAGCAGAGCCAGTTCGAGCGGTGTCGAGCGGCCTATGACAGCCTTGCGCCGTACCTTGAGACCCGTTAAGGGACGAATCTAAATTTCACCTTGCAAAGCATCTATGGCTGAATCCGCTCCAAACGCTTCCCGTTGGCTATCGAGAGTGCCCTTTTGGGGGTGGGCGTTGGTTGCGTTGCTCTGCCTTTCGGTCATCGTAACAATGGCGGCTCCCCCGTCTTATCCAAAGGGTTCCAGTTACGACCGCTCTTTGAGCGGATACGCCCAATGGTACGAGTTTATGGAGGCTCGAAATTACCCCGTTCGGCGCTGGCGACAAAGTTACAGTCGGCTTGAGGGCGAGGGACAGACGTTGGTTCAGGTGGCGGATGTAGAGGTTTTTCAAAACCCCAACCTCGAATCTCCCGAGATTTTGAAATGGGTGAAGCAGGGCAACACTCTGATTGTGCTGAGCTGGAGCGGCAATGTATCGGGCGCGCCTTTTCGCTCGGAGTTGCCGACGCCAAAGGGTGCCGTACAGATTGAAACCACGCGTCGTTACGGGCGCCGTGCTAAAAAATTCGATACCGTGCTGCTAAAAGATGGGTTTGGAGCGGCAGTTGGGGTGGATGCCCTCGAACAGGGACGGGTAATGAGGAGCGTTTATCCCTGGCTCGGTTCTGGGATCTATGCCAACAAAGGAGCGAACTTTCAGGTGTTGGCCGATTTGGCCGCGCAGCGCAAGGGAACGATTTGGGTAGATGAATGGATCCACGGGTATCGGGATTTAGTCCCAACACCAGCGGTTGCCAAGGTAAAAGATCGGGATTTATGGGGTTACCTTACCCGTCGCCCGATTGCGGTGATGGCAGGCCAGGGGCTGTTGCTGCTGTTGCTCTTGCTGTGGGGTCAAAATCAGCGGTTTGGAGCGCTCTTGAAAGTCGCGCCGCCTCCCCGCAACAGCAGCGAGCAATACATTCAGGCACTGGCCGATACCTTAAACACCCACGGGCATACAGAGTACGTCTTAACGCTCCTGGGCCAGTCCCTGCGCGATCGCCTGAGGTCCCGTTTGGGTCTGCTCCGAGCCGTTCCTTCGGTGGAGGGAGATAGGGCGATCGCCGCAGAATGGGCGACCGCGACTGGACGGCCTGCATCAGAGCTACTAGAGTTATTAAAGCAGTCCAATGCTGAACGATCTGGTGCTGAAACGCGGCTCAAGGACAGCGAACTCTTAGTTTGGGTTCAGCAAGCCGACACGATTTTGCGAGGACTATCTTGAAGAACGCCTTTCAACAGCTCCGTACCGAGATCGGTACCGTTATTTTAGGCCAGAGTTCCGTTGTCGAGGCGCTTTTGGTGGCGCTCTTGGCCGAGGGGCACGTTATTTTAGAAGGGGTTCCCGGTACCGCTAAGACCCTGTTGGTCAAACTCTTCTCTACTCTGATCCAGGGAGAGTTTCGTCGCGTGCAGCTTACCCCGGACGTGCTGCCAGCGGATGTATTGGGCACTAGTATTTTCGACCTTGCCAGTCAGCAATTCATCCTGCGCAAAGGGCCGATTTTTACCCAGATTTTGCTGGCGGATGAAATCAATCGAACGCCGCCCAAAACGCAAGCTGCCCTCCTGGAAGCCATGGAAGAACGGCAAGTGACCCTAGATGGCGAAACCCTGCCGCTGTCGCCTTTATTTTGGACGATCGCCACTCAAAACCCTTTGGAGTTTGAAGGCACTTACCCCCTTCCAGAGGCCCAGTTGGATCGGTTTTTGTTCAAGATGGTGGTGGATTACCCCAACGCGGCAGCAGAAAAGCAAATGCTGGCGAACATCTTGGGCGGATTTGAGCCTCACAATCTATCGCAGTGGACGGGGCGGCCTATCTTGGACGGCGATCGGATTTTGGCGGCGCGCCAGGAAGTTCGAAGCATTCACGTTGAAGATTCTATTCTCGATTACTTGTTGAATCTCGTGACGGGAAGCCGCAGCCAGCCAGAGCTGTTGTTGGGTGCTTCGCCGCGTGCGGCGGTGGGTTGGCTGCGGGCCGCGCAAGCGAAGGCTTGGTTGGACGATCGCACCTTTGTCACCCCGGACGATATTAAGGGAATTGCCCTGCCGCTGTTGCGCCATCGCTTTATTCTGAAGCCGGAGGCTCAGTTGGACGGTATTTCTGTCGATCGGGTGATACGGAATTTGCTCAGCCGCATTCCGGTCCCCCGATGATTGCTACGCCAGCGCCGGAGCGCCCCCGCCGCGATCGCTTTGTCCCCAGCGGACGCCTTTATCTCATCCTCGGGTTAGGCTTGTTGATTCCGATGGGTTTAGGTCAAGCCCCTTATCTTTCCATGGGTTGGCTTTGGGGCCTTTTGGGGATTTACGATGCGGTGGTTTTGGCGATCGCTCTATGGGATTACCGTCAAGCGAAGCAGTGGCAAATTGCCTTAGAGCGACGCTGCGAAGAGAAACTCTCTATCGGGCGCAACAATAGCATTCATTTAGCGTTAAGCGCGACCGGATCGCCTCCTGGTGTGGCATCTACAGTGCTTCAGCTCCGGGATGGAACGCCGTCTGCCTTTAGCGTCGATGCGGATCTGCTTTCGGTGGCGTTAACGCCCCAGCTCGAGACGGAACTGACGTACACCGTCTTTCCGCCTCGCCGGGGAACTTTTCGGTGGAATCTGGTTAGTTTTAGGCTGCGCGGCCCTTTGGGGTTAAGCTGGCGGATTTGGCAGGCTCCCTTAGAGACGACTGCGGACGTTTACCCTGACTTAATTGGGTTGCGAATGCTGTCGATTCGGCTGAGTCTGGAAAGCAGCGGCAACCTCCAGCGACGGCATAAAGTCGGCGGCACGGAGTTTTCCGAGCTGCGCGAGTATGCCGTGGGGGACGATATCCGGTTGATGGACTGGAAGGCCACGGCCCGCCGCCAACGGCCGATCGTGCGATTGCTAGAGCCGGAGCGGGAGCAACCGCTGCTGATTTTGCTAGATCGCGGGCGGCTCATGACGGCCCAAGTGGCTGGGTTGAGCCGATTTGACTGGGCGATTAATGCGGCGCTCTCTTTGGCCATGGCGGGACTGAGACGCGGCGATCGCGTGGGCGTGGTGGTGTTCGACAAAACCATTCACACTTGGATTGCGCCGCTGCCGGGACTGGGGCACCTGTCCCATATTTTGGAACGCTTGAACGCCATCGAGCCAGCGCGCACTGAATCCGATTATGTTGGGGTTACGGCTCAAGTCTTGAATCAGTACCACCGACGGGCGCTGGTGGTGATGCTCACGGATATTGTGGATGAAATTGCCTCCCAAGATTTACTGGTGGCGATGGGACGCTTAAGTCCTCGATTTTTGCCCCTCTGCGTCGCCCTTCGAGATCCAGAGGTGGACGCTCAAGCGCAGCCTCCTCTAGAGCAAAACCGCTCCGTCGAACTCAAAACCGTTCAAACCCTCTACACTCAATCCGTCGCCCTCGACCTCCTCCACCAGCGCGGCGTTGCCTTTGCAAAGCTCCGCCAGCAAGGTACGTTAGTGTTAGACGTACCTGCCCCACAGGTAAGCGAACAACTCGTCAATCAATACCTGCGCGTAAAGGCACGAGGTCGGCTGTAGTGAGTTCCAATGTTCCTGCAAATGCTGGCGAATCTTCCAATCGCAATACCGAAGCGGAGGCGATGGAGGCTTACAGCACCGGGCAAATGGCCTTCGAGCGAGGGCTTTACCGAGAGTCCATCGATTGGTTCGATCGGGCGCTGGCGCTGATTCCCAAGCAGTCTGTCTTGGGTGGCGCGATTCAACTCTGGTTGGTGACGGCCTACGATGCAGCGGGACAGGGGGAAGACGCCCTGACCTTGTGCCGTCAGCTCTCCAGCCACGCCAATCTCGAAACCCGCCAGCAAAGTAAGCGACTGCTCTACATTTTAGAAGCGCCTAAACTTCAAACGCGTCCCGAGTGGCTCACCCAAATTCCCGACTTGAATCAGCCTGCGGCTACGGGTCGGTACAGTGCCGCCGGACAATTGGGTCAGCCTGCCACGCCCAAACCGACCGAACCAAAGTCCATCACGACCGAACCCTTCGAACCGATCGATCCGAAGGAAAGCAGCGGATTTTTGGGCGTCGCCCTGGGACTCAGCGGTGCGATTCTACTGGGGCTATGGTGGCTGAGTCAGGCGGGCTAGCATCCCTTGCGGGTCCGATCGGTTGGGTCACTCTGGGAGATAGCGGTCTGGGGCTTGGGTGAATTTTTTGCGGATACTTTCTTCGGCGATCGCTAATATCTCATCTATAGATGTGTTTTGAATAAATTTTGAAGCTGCCGCTAAATGTTCGCGATGGGGACAGTCGTCGCCTAAAATGCAGCCGTTTGCGCATGCTTCGATACAGTTAACGGTTTGTTTCTCCACAGGTCTTCTCCGGCAAAAATCGATGGGGTGTTCTGAGTCTCTACCCCCCGATCTTAGTTGAAGGATAGAGACTTAAGCCGTCACCGATAGGCCATCCACCAAAATTGAAGGGGTGTAGCACGATCCGTGCCAAGCGGCGTCGTTGCCGAGCGCGATGACTTGATTGAGGGCATCGTAAACGTTCCCCGATACCAACGTATCCTTGACCCGGCCCACAATTTTGCCCTTTTTGACCCGGTAGCCGAGATCGACGCTGATGGCAAAGTCGCCAGAGATGCTGCCGGAATCTCCTAAAAACTGATCCACGATCAGGCCGTCCTGGATCTCTGCCACGAGGGCCTCAAAACTGTCGTCTCCCGGTAGAACCATCAGGTTAAATAGGCCAGGGCTGGGATAGCGCTCCAATCCAGGCCGAAACCCATTCCCGGTACTGCCGCACCCCAACTGTCGCCCCGTCGTGCGATCCGTATAAAAAAGCTGTAGTTCGCCTTCTCGAATAAATTCGACGCGCCGGGTCGAGATGCCTTCGTCGTCAAAGGGGCATCCAAACGGCCCAATGTGGGGGTCTTGCAGTAGCGTCAGCAACGGGGAAACGACGGGTTCGCACAGGCGATCGCTCCAGGGCGAGGCATTTTCAATCACTCGCTTGCTGCTGAGAGCGGCTTCGACTGTGGTCCAGAGAAGGTCGGCAGCTTTTCCGGCAAACAAAATGGGCATTCTACCGATGGGAGGCGTGCTGCGAGATTTAGCCCATCGCAAGCGCGCCGCAATGCTTTCTACAAATTCAGCAATATCTAGGGTGGTATGTCGGGTTTGCTCGGCTTCGACGCACAAAAAATCTTCGCCTCTCACCCATTCGGCAGATCCGTAAACTGAATTCATGTGGCTGGTATAGCGACAGGCTAACCCCTTAGAATTCAGCATTGCGGTGGTGGAGGTTTCGGTGTCTAGCTCTAGTACGCACTGAAGGTCTTTTTTGGGGTCTGTGGCGAGCAGGCCGGACAGGGCTTTTTCTCCCCAGTGAATGAGCTGTCGAACTTCCACGGGTTCGCCGTACTGCCCGCTGACTATTTCGGGCGGTATGGCTGTTAACTCAATTTGTTCCGGTTCGTTGAGCTGACTGAGGGCGATCGCCGTCTCTACCAACCGTATCGGTTCCATCTTCCCATAGGTGACGGCCAGTCCGGGACGGCCTTCTACCCAAAGCCGCAGCGAGGTGCCTGCCGAATCTCGAGTTTCAATCTGCTTGAGGACATTGGCTTCAAATAAAACAGGCCGATTGATAGAATGCACTGCAAACACTTCTGCCGCTTCCGCACCGGCTTGTAAAGCAGTATCAATCAGTTGCTCTGCAAATGATGAACCATCGGATTGCGTCATGGCTCGTCCCTAGTCTAAGTCGAGGGTCTGCAAGAGCCAAAATCCCGCAAACGATTCTTCCTTTGGGCCTGACTGGACGGCTAAGAAATGAACCTGCTGTGCCGACTGCTTCGCCCGTTCGAAGTCAGTTGCTTCTTTTTGCAAGTCGGCTTTACCAAGGGGGGCAACCACCCAACGATCGTTCAAGCCTGTTTCGAGCAGGAGGCGGGGGGCTGGCTTTGCTTCGTAGAACAGCGAAGCGACTTCTAATCCAGACATCCAGCCTGCTAGGGGGATGGCCCGCCGCGAGAAGATGACCAGACCGGGGACTGCCGTGTCGGGGTCGAGTGCCAGCAGTTCGAGGGGAATGCCGTCGCGGAAGGTGATGTCCCATTCGTTCATTTCGGCGAGGTCGCCAAATTTGAGCGAGACAAAGGACCAGCCATCTCCCACCAGCGCGTCGGGGAGGGGGAGGGCCGGAGCTGGCTCGAATTTGGGCGGCGGGGCCATGTTGGGCTGATACCCCGGATGTTCTGGGTAGACAGACTGCGATCGCTCCTGCAACCACTGCACCATGGCGTAGGTCCGACGGCTTTGCTGCGCCGGAATACCAGCCCCTTCGCAGGCCCGCATGATAATGGCGGTCATGGGGCGTCGGAAAAAGCGGATTTTTTCGGGGCGGGTCGCGTCGCTCACTTCAAACTGGGTGTGCCAAGCGGCGATCGCCTCTTCTAGAGCATTCTGAAGCCAGCGCGCGTTTGCTTCCGAGCCAGCGCAGTACCGAGCAAACTCGAAGGTGCGTTCTGCATTGCAGATTAAGACCTCCCACAGTTTCTTTCCCCGCTCGTCCAAGATGGGTCGAGAATAGAAATCGATTTCCCAAACTTCTGTCATGCAACCCTAGATCGAATTCTCACAAACCTTGTCTTGCGGATCGGGGCATTGCCGCCCGCGATCGCTCCTTCCAGCATACTGGTCTGGGTTGCTTCTCTGTTGCTGGGATGCAAAATAAATTCTCGGACGAACGACTAACGGGCAAAACGAGAGGATGCGCCGCTCACTTGCGATTCAAGGGCCAAGAGACGCTTGATGCGGTCTTCTGTGGCCGGATGGGTAGAAAATAGGCTTCGCATTAAGTTTCGAGGCAATGGGTTCACAATGAGCAGCGGTGCAAAGGCAGGACTTCCCTCTAGGGGCCGTTGCGTTGCCGATGACTCCAAACGCTGGAGCGCTTTTGCTAAAGCTCTGGGATTTCCAGTCAGACGAGCCGCTCCGGCATCGGCAGCAAACTCGCGGGTGCGCGAAATGCCCAGTTGAATTACCGTGGCGGCTAAGGGTGCGACAAAAATAGTGACCAGCAAGCCGATGGGATTCGGGCCTCGATCGCCATCTCGGCTGCCGCCAAAGAAGAACATGCTGTAGCTCGCCATTTGGCCGAGGTAGGCGATCGCCCCGCCCACCGTCGCTGCAACGGCCTGAGTCAAGGTATCGCGATTGGCAATGTGGCTCAGCTCGTGGGCGATCACCCCTTCCAGTTCATCTTCGGGCAGGAAGCGTACGATGCCTTCCGTGACCGCAACAGCCGCGTGGGAAGGATCTCGTCCCGTGGCAAATGCATTCATGCTATCGCTGGGAATCAGATAGATCCCCGGCATGGGTAGATTCGCACGTTGGGTCAAGCGTTGCACGATTCGATAGATGGAGGGGAGAGACTCCGGGGAAATTGGCTGAGCGCCGTAGGCTGCCAAAGCAATCTTGTCTGAGAAAAACCAGGAGCCGAGGTTCATCGCGGCGGCCAGACCCAAGCCAATTAGGGAGCCATAGGAGCTGCCAAACAAGAGCGTGCTTACAGCAATCAAAAGACCGCTCAAGAGACCTAAAAGCGCAACGGTTTTGATCTGATTCATGGTCGGTTCTGCATTTTTAGCAGCGTATTAGTGGATTGACGTCGCTGAAGCTGACGCGTTCTTTAGGTCTATTGTATATAGTGTAGTTGTCGGCTCAGCAGTCAGTAATACGCACCGATCGGTTCGGGATTCTCGACTCGATCGGACAACTCCTCCGCGATTAGGGTTCGGATTCGGCCAAGTGAATGCCGCGACCAATAAATTTTGTCACCCATACTTCTAAATCGGGGTCCGGTAGCTCGATTTGGATCTGGGTTGCGATGCGTTGCGCCTCTTCTCGGGTTGCAGCCAGGGCAAAGACCGTCGGCCCAGAGCCTGACATCATCGCGCCGAGGGGCGATTGAATCGCCAGCTTTTCTCTCAGCAATCCAACTTGGGGATGGTGCCCGAGTACCACTTTTTCGAGGTCGTTGTGAAGCGATCGCCCGATGGACGCCGGGTCGCGATGGGCGATCGCCCCCAATAAGCCCACAGACGGTCCGGTGCGTCGCCGTTCTTGCTGGGCGGCGGGCGTGTTGGCGTAGGTCGCGCCAAACTCGTGCCGATAGGTTTGGTAAGCCCAGGGGGTAGAGACGGAGAGGCTTTGATATTTGGCTAAGACCGCATAAAGTCGGTCGAGATCGGGAAGGGGCGACAGTTCTTCGCCGCGTCCGAGCGCCAGCGCCGTGCCGCCAGAGATGCAGAACGGCATATCGGAGCCTAACTTGGCCGCCAGCGCGCAAAGTTCGTCTTGTGTCAGCCCTAGGTTCCACATGAGGTCTAGGCCTACCAAGACCGCCGCTCCGTCCGCCGAACCGCCCGCCAACCCGGCTCCAATGGGAATCTTTTTTTGGATGGTAATATCTACGCCACCGCGCCCTGGAAAACAATCCTGCATCAGCTTTGCGGCGCGATAGGCGAGATTGCTCTCATCGAGGGGGACCTGGGGATGGGTGCAGTGGAGGGAAATGCGATCGCCCCCTAAAGGCTTCAGTTCCAGTTCGTCAGCCAAGTCTACGCTCTGCATCACCATCACCAGCTCGTGAAATCCATCGGGACGATCTCCGACGATCTCGAGCAGTAAATTAATTTTGGCTGGAGCGATCAGGTGATAGGAGCGCATAAAACTTCAGCAACTAGGATGCGGCAGCAGGTGTCAGACGGCGGCTCAACGCCACCCAGTCTGCCACGCCCAATTCTTCGGCACGGGCTTGGGGATTGACGTCGATTTCCTCAAGTATGACGGTTAAGCGGTCTGGCTCCACAATAGATTTGAAATTATTGCGTAACATTTTGCGACGGCTTTGAAACCCCAACCGCACCAGCGTCGAAAACCATTGAGGCTGCTCTGCAGGGTCGGGGTACGGGCGGGGCCGCAGCCGCACGACGGCAGAATCCACCTTTGGTGGCGGAAAAAAGGACTTAGCCACTACATCGCAAATCCAGTCGCACTCTGCTAAGTATTGGCAGTGGACCGACAGCGCGCCGTAGATTCTAGAACCCGGTTTAGCGGTAATCCGCTGTGCGACTTCCTTTTGCACCAGCAGCACTAGGCTGTTAAAGGGTGGGTTTGTCGGCTGCGCGATCGTCCCCAATACGCGATCCAAAATGGGTCCCGTGATGTTGTAGGGAATGTTGGCGACTACTTTATTGGGATAGGACGCTGGTGGGAGAAATGCACCCAGATCCATCTCTAAAATGTCGCCTTGTAGCAGTAAAAACCGCTCGTTCTTGCCAAATCTCGCGACCAGCTTCGGGCAAAGGTCTCGGTCGATCTCTATCGCAGTGACCGAGGCCGGGGTTTGCAACAAAAATTCAGTCAGCGCGCCCGTGCCGGGGCCAATTTCTAAAACGCGATCGCCCTCTTGTAAATCTGCTGCCTTTACGATGGAGTGCAATGCCTTCTCGCTGCGGAGCCAATGCTGACCAAACTGTTTGCGAGGGTGAGCCACATGGAAGTCCTAGGGATGGTTTTAGTGCGTCAATCTCGTATGATATCTTAGGTAAGCGCCTGGGGGCGTGGCGGAATGGTAGACGCTACGGACTTAAAATCCGTTGACCGCAAGGTCGTATGGGTTCAAGTCCCTTCGCCCCCATCTAAGCTAAAAAACGGCTCTTTGCCTCAACCAAAGGGTCGTTTTTTGATGCATTGCGATATTGCAATAATGCATCTGTTCTGGATCGATTTTATCGATTACTATCTCAATACTTCTACAGGATGGACCTGTTGCAGAGCGAAAAATCTAAATAACAGCAGAACCAGGGAACAAAATAACTAAAAAAAGCGACATTTGGTTGAGTCCCCTCACTTACGACGTAAAAATCTATGATCTCCAAAACTACTCAGCGTTTCTTGCCCGCTACTTTAGGTCTAGCTTTTGCCTTGGGGCTTTTGGCGAATGTTGCAGCTCGAGCTACAACGCCAGTCAAAATGACTCAGGGTTCAGGCACAATGCAATCTCCAGGGATGATGAAGTCGCCAGGGATGATGAGGAAAGTTCCCACCCAAAAAACGCCAGCTAAGACGGGTACGGTTGTGGACGTTGCGTCTGGCATAAGCGACTTTTCCACGCTCGTGGCTGCTATCAAGGCGGCTGAGTTGACAACTACGCTATCGAGTCGCGGCCCTTTTACCGTGTTTGCGCCTACTAATGCGGCATTTGACAAGTTGCCAAAGGGTACCGTGGAAACATTGCTAAAACCGGAGAATAAGGCAAAGCTGCGAAAAGTTCTGACTTACCATGTAGTGCCTGGAAAGGTTCTCTCCACAGCAATTAAACCAGGTCCGGTAAAGACCGTTGAGGGCAGCACGGTCAATCTTCAGACTAGCGGCGGGAACGTAACGGTCAATACCGCAAAGGTGGTCAAAGCGGATGTGGCTGCTAGCAATGGCGTGATTCACGTTATCGATACGGTGATTTTGCCTCCCAATCTGTAATGGCTTCTATGCGGGTCGCTCGTCTGATGCTTTAACCCGTCCCTCTCAAGATTGAAAAAAAGGTTGACGTTACGACGTCAACCTTTTTCGTTCGTACATATCAGAGAATGTGTCTCGCGATTTCGACAAAACCGTCTGCCTCTAACGCCGCAGTTATTTAAGGCCAATGGTGTGACGTTTGATTTTCCGATTTCATCGGGGTTGGATGTGGAATTTATTTGATTGCAGCAGCGGGTATCTGTACAGTTAATCCTAGATTGCGCGAGACGAACTTTAATGAGCTAAAAGCGGCAGCATTGAGGGGAACGTCCAGATGTCCGACGCCGAAACCACCTTGCATCCAAGGCCAAACGAAATCTTTATCTCCTACTCGCGCCGCGATAAAAGTTTTGTCCAAAAACTGGATCGGGCGTTTCGACAGGTCAACCGCGACCCCTGGATCGACTGGGAAGATATTCAAGAGGGCGAACTCTGGAGAGAAGCCATTCATCGGGGCATTATTGCCGCCGATGTCGTCATTTGCGCGATCAGCCCGGACTCCGTGCTGTCTCAAGAATGCCGGGTGGAAATTGAATATGCCCTCAAGCTCAACAAGCGCATCATTCCAGTGTTGGTCCGCGACACCGAAGGAATTCATCCTGCCCTGGCAGAAATTAACTGGATCTTTTTCCGGGAAAGCGATGACTTTGACACAGCTTTTCAAAAGCTGCTGAGCGCGATCGACACCGAACAGTCCCACGTCCAGATGCATACCCGCCTCCTCGGTCGAGCGATCGAGTGGGAGCGCGGTCGCGATGACGGGTTCCTTTTGCGGGGGCAAGACCTCGCCAATGCCGAACAATGGTTGGCGGCATCGCCCGGCAAAGATCCGCCTGCGACCCAAATTCAGCGTTTGTATCTGGCCAAAAGTCGCGAAGTCGAGACCGCAGATCGCCGCCTCGCCGCAGCGGGACGCAAAGCCCGACGAATCATTGCCTTGAGCGCCGTCACCCTGACGGTCACGGCAATATCCACGTTTGCGATCGTCAGACACGCCTGGCAAGAGGTCGTTCGATTGAAGCAGCAAACGCAAGTCCTGCAAACGCAAATTAGAGATTTAGACGCAAGAGCGCGAGAGCTGAGCGATAGCAACGACGCGTTGATTGCTTTCTTAAAACAGTCGGGCTTCACGGACGAGCGCATTCAACTGCTCTTGGACGGTTCCCAGACCGACCTTACCGCTCAGGTGGCTCAAGTTGGCGCAGCAGATCGGTACTACCGCAAAACGGTTGCAAGACTCAAAGGCGAAGAAAGCAACATTCCTCAGTCTTCTCCAAGCGACCCTGGCGAAACGGAAAATTTATGGCCCGGTGCCGCTCCCACCCCCTCCAGTTCGCCATTCCCCATCCTCCTGCGACCGTCCCCAGTCACCATCGAATACTACCCCAAAGACATCGATCCGCAGTCGATCCAGCAGGCTTTAACCAAACTGGGCTTTAACCTGAAGCTCCAAACGCCAACGGTGACAGATGTCCCGATCAACATCATCTACTACGGCAAAAATGTCCGCGAAGCGGATGTCAAGCTGGTTGCCTACGTCCTTCAGCGCGCGGGCGTGCAGCTCAAGGCCATTCAACCCTTTAGGGCGCTGGCCGAGTCCAAAGCCTGGGTGATTCAAGTGGGCGCGTTGAGCCAGCTCAAAGATCGCCGCCCGATTTCGGCAGCAGAGATCGACCGCTCTCCTTTGCCCTTACCGCGTCAAGGCTATTGAGCGCCTAGGCTTCAATTGGGGCGAAAGTAAACGGTCATTTCTCGATCTTCAGCGCCCACGAAAATAGGTGCTGTGGTGCGCAGGAGTCCGTTGTTGCCCACAAAAATTTTGCCTTGTCCTGGAACCCCGTCTACTGCCGTAATCGATAAGATCTGACCGCTTTTGGTCGCTTCGAGCTGTCCCTGAAAAACTACCGTTTTAGCCTTGGGTTCGTTAGCTACGAGGGTCAAACGAGAAACGTTTTTTACCGTACTGACCGTAACGCGCGTGAGGCCATATCGTTCTTCCTTGGCCTTTGCCGTGGACGGGTACATCACCAAAGCGCCTTGCCCCGGATAGGACGGTATTGGGCTGGCAGCCGCACTGGTCTGACTCTTGACGGTCTGCGGCGCGAGCGGTTCAGAGGCGGTTTCCTCCGGGGCAGGAGCCTCTTCTAAGGTCAAGCGTCCGGTAGCTTTCACCTCGCCTTTCAAGAGCGGGCCATTTCCAAACATAGAGCAGGCCGCTTTATCTTGCGTTTTGAGCCCTACCGTCTGGCAAGAAATATCGAGGGTGTATTGGGGAGATTGGCGGTCTTTTCTGTACTGATATCGCGCTAAAAAAGACTTATAGCCGCTGCGACCCAGGTATAGCTTGGAATTGGGCGCAACCGTCCAAGTGTAGGCGTCCATCCGTTGGCGATCGCCATTCCCCCCAGTCAGGACTACAGCGCCCAGGTTATCGGATGCGAGCGTCGTATTCTCGACAGGCAGCGCGACGACGGTTTGCTTGAGCTGCACTTGGAGCTGCTTCAGCTCGTCTGTCGAGGTTTTGGCCTCAAATGCGAGCACGGAACCCTGATTCTGTATCTCTGTAGCTTGTGCCAGATGCGAGAAGCGAGGAAGAGGTCTATTTTGCTGGGTACCCGGAAGCGCTTTTGCCCCCGAGCCGATCGCCCCCCATCCCGCCAGCATCAATAGAACAATCCCGTACTTCATTCTGAGATCCGGTGCCATAAGTGCCTCGTTTGAACGCCATTTCACGTTAATAGGATACGCCCATAGCTAAACCAGCGCATCGCTGCCTAGAGGTGACGCAAAATTATGAAACTTGTGCCGGTAAGTTCGGTTATCTGGATATTCTCACCCGCTGCAAGCGGATTTGAACGGGCTACAATATGGTTGCTCAGAGTTAGCACTCCAGCTAAGAGAGTGCTAATCCCTTTTAGATTAAGGATTTGCCCAGGCTAGCTGACTTGCACAGCCCTATTGTGCGTCTTGCTCTGCTCTGGCAATTGTTCAACCAGCCCATCTCGAGGAAGCGTAAGAATGTCCAAACTGCTCGTCTTTGATGAAGAATCTCGTCGCGCCCTAGAACGGGGCGTCAATGCTCTAGCCGATGCCGTACGGATTACCCTCGGCCCTAAAGGGCGGAATGTCGTTCTTGAAAAAAAATATGGCGCGCCCCACATCGTGAATGATGGGGTCACAATTGCGAAGGAAGTAGAACTCGAAGACCCATTCGAGAATGCTGGCGCTCAGCTCATGCGCGAAGTGGCCTCCAAAACCAACGACGTGGCTGGAGACGGCACGACGACCGCGACGGTTTTGGCTCAGGCGCTCATTCGCGAAGGCATGAAAAACGTCGCGGCAGGGGCAAACCCGGTGGCGCTGCGACGGGGTATCGACCGCACCATCGATGCGCTGGTCAAAGAAATTGAGGCCATGGCGAAACCTGTGGAGGGAGACGCGATCGCCCAGGTTGCATCCATCTCTGCCGGCAACGACCCCGATGTGGGCGCGATGATTGCCGAGGCGATGAACAAGGTGGGTCGCGATGGCGTGATCACGGTAGAAGAGTCCAAGTCTCTGGCAACCGAGATGGACATCGTAGAAGGGATGCAGTTGGATCGCGGCTACATTTCGCCCTACTTTGTCACCGATGCAGAACGGATGGTGACAGATCTCGTCAACGCCCGCATTTTGATCGTTGACAAGAAGGTATCCAGCATTCAAGAGCTAGTGACGACTCTGGAAAAAGTAGCCCGCGCAGGCGAGCCGTTGCTGATTATTGCGGAAGATATTGAAGGCGAAGCGCTGGCAACCCTGGTGGTCAACAAGCTGCGCGGCGTGCTGAACGTGGTTGCCATTAAGTCTCCTGGGTTTGGCGATCGCCGGAAGGCCATGCTAGAAGACATTGCCGTGCTCACGGGCGGTCAGGTCATTTCTGAAGAGGTGGGTCTGTCCCTCGATCGCGTAGAGCTAGAAATGTTGGGTCAGGCCCAGCGCGTCACCATCACCAAGGACACCACTACCATTATTTCAGAAGCAGGCAACCGTCCCGACTTGGACAAGCGGGTGGAGCAGCTTCGCCGTCAGTTGGCGGAAACCGACTCGGATTACGACAAGGAAAAGCTGCAAGAGCGGATCGCGAAACTGGCGGGCGGCGTTGCGGTGATCAAAATTGGGGCGGCTACCGAAACCGAACTCAAGGATCGCAAGCTACGCTTTGAAGACGCGCTGAATGCAACCAAGGCCGCCGTGGCCGAGGGAATCGTTCCTGGTGGCGGTACCACGCTGATTCACCTGGTCAAGAAGGTGGAAGAAATCAAGGCGACCTTAGGCGAAGAAGAGGCGATCGGGGCCGATATCGTGCGTCGCGCTCTAGAAGCGCCCCTGCGTCAGATTGCTGACAATGCCGGGGTAGAAGGCTCTGTCGTGGTCGAGAACGTTCGATCTAAGGGTTTCCCCATCGGTTACAACGCCCAGGATGGAACCTACGAAGACATGATCGCTGCTGGTATCATCGACCCCGCTAAGGTGGTTCGGGCCGGTCTTCAAAACGCTGGCTCGATCGCCGGACTGGTGCTCACCACTGAAGTGATTGTGGTTGATAAGCCCGAGAAACAAGCTGCCGCGCCTGACATGGGTGGCATGGGCGGCATGGGTGGTATGGGCGGCATGGGTGGCATGGGCGGCATGGGCATGATGTAGGTCGTGCTTTGGATGCTCGAATTCTTCTGGAAGATGAGCGCCATCCCTAGAAAGCCATCGGTCGTTTTACAACGATGAGATTGAAAAGGGCGATCGCAATATTGCGATCGCCCTTTTTTCTGCCTTTGAATGCTTGTTCTCGTTTGCTACGAGCGGCGATCGCAGATGTTTTTCTTTTGCTGGTAGGCGTTTGGTACTATGTTACTTACAAATTCAACCAGCAGAAGACCTCGAGTTAATCCTTATTTGGAGTGCAGCAGCAATAGATTCGATCTGAAGCCAATAATAATCGCCCCATGAATCGGCTGTTAAGCGCAATTTCGATCGGAATCAGCTCCTTCGTTGCCACCAATCTGGACGACATCGTAATTTTGACGATCTTTTTCTCCCAAGTTAGCTCCACCTTTCGCCGCCGCCATATTGTCCTAGGACAGTATTTAGGGTTTGCCGTTCTTTTGCTTGCGAGTCTTCCGGGTTACTTCGGGGGGTTGGTGCTTCCCCGAGCCTGGGTGGGCCTGCTGGGCTTTCTCCCCATTTGGATTGGCATCAGACAGTTGCTGAACAGAGAGGCGGGGAACCCCGAGGTCCAGGCTGTCTCAAGCGAACTGACCTTTGGACGCAAATCCGCTACGACGTCTTTCTGCGCTAGCATACTGAACCCGCAAACGTATCAAGTCGCTGCCGTCACTGTCGCGAATGGAGGAGATAATGTTGGACTCTACATTCCCCTCTTCGCCAGCAGCAGTTTCCCCAGACTTGTGGTTACCGTCAGTACTTTTTTAATCCTCGTGGGGGTTTGGTGCTGGGTTGCAGAGCGGCTGACGCGGCAAACGGCGATCGCCGCGCTCCTCGCGCGCTACGGACAGTTCGTCATGCCATTTGCCTCGATCGGGCTAGGTTTATACATTCTGGCCGACAGCGGCACCCCAAACATTCTCCGTTAACCTTTCCGAGAGATAGGATTGCTTTGAAGTAAAGTTTTCTGAGACGGATAGAATTCAACTGTCAATGTTTTGCGATCCATTGATTAAAGCCACGCAACCCCACAGACCACCATCGTTTTCTAGAAAAGGGTCTGGTGTAATAGAGTCAGGAAGCATGTTAGGCTTTTGGGGTCCATGACATTGCGCTGCGTTCGCCCGTGAAAACCTAGCGCAGTTAAAACCTTCGTCCCTTACTCATCCGACTTTCCGTACTGCATCCATGAAGTCATATCTTGCTGCGGCTATTCAAATGACTAGCCTTCCCGATTTACGTCATAACCTCTCTCAAGCAGAAGAGCTGATCGATCTAGCAGTGCGCAGAGGCGTAGAACTCGTCGGTTTGCCTGAAAACTTTGCATTTTTAGGCAATGAATCAGCCAAAATTCAACAGGCGGCTGAAATTGCGGCTGAGAGCGAGAAATTTCTCAAAACTGTAGCCCAACGCTACCAGATTGTAATTTTGGGCGGTGGGTTTCCAGCCCCCGTCAAAGACGGCAAGGTTTACAATACCGCGCTCCTGATCGGTGCCGATGGCAAAGAGTTGGCCCGCTATGAAAAAGTTCACCTCTTTGACGTAGAGCTTCCCGACGGCAACATCTACCAAGAATCCACCATGATTGTGGCGGGAGAAAAAAAGGCTCCGGTCTACGCTTCGGAACAGTTTGGCAATTTGGGGCTGTCGGTCTGCTATGACGTCCGTTTCCCAGAGCTCTATCGTGCCATGACCCAATCCGGGGCCAACGTATTATTTGTCCCCGCAGCATTTACTGCCTTTACGGGCAAAGATCATTGGCAAGTGCTGCTTCAGGCGCGGGCTATTGAAAACACGAGCTACGTCATCGCTCCCGCCCAGACCGGACAGCATAATTCTCGCAGGCAATCCCACGGCCATGCCATGATTGTCGATCCTTGGGGCGTGGTGCTGGCCGATGCCGGAACCGAGCCGGGAATGGCGATCGCCACGATCGAACCGCGCCGTCTCGAACAAGTGCGCCGTCAAATGCCCAGCTTGAACCATCGCGTATTTTAGCCAGAATTGTTCTGCTCGATAATATTACGGGCAACGGGGAACGATAAAGCCGACTTGTTGCGTCACAAAGGAATAGCTTTACCAAGACAATTGGTTTGAGAAGTGACGATCTCGGTCGAGCGGCATTATGATGTTGAGGCTGACGATCGCGCCGTGCTTTTTGTCGCACTCTCTGCCGATTGGACTTTAACTTTAGGTGCGGGCGCGCTAGCAGCGGCAGGCACTCGATCGACGATCGAACATCTGGGAATCGGGACTCGTCCTAAACCTAGTTGAAACATTTGTTTGAGGACGGAGACTCGCGGATGGGGGCATCTCTCAGATTTTGCCAAAAGCAATCGAAATATAAAGTAATGGCCCTCTTGGGCGGCATTGCAGGGAGCGTCGTCGGCTTCGGCCTTTTGACCGCTACGCCTGCTGTGGCGGCGCGATTGCAGTCTTGGCGCTTTGACGCCAATGCGAATCGGCTGGAATTTGCGACGGATGAAACGATCCAGCCACGCGTGCAGCTTTTGCCGACCCCCGTCCGGCTCGTGGTGGATTTGCCAGGTGTGAAGCTAGACCGTCCCACCTTAAACCAGTCCTACAGCGCTGCGGTTCGCTCCATTCGCGTGGGGCAGTTCGACGCTCAGACGGCCCGTATTGTGGTCGAGTTGTCTCCTGGCTATACCGTCGATCCGCAGCAGGTAAAGGTGAATGTCAACGCCAACGGCTTGTGGTCCATCGATTTGCCAACGCCCCAGTTCGTCCAAAATGCACCCGATACGACCGTTCCGAGCAGTTCTCCCCTAGCGCCCCCAGCGGAAAGCGGTCCGGGTAGCGCTAGGCCCATTGCCGCGCCTTTCTCCCCCGCGCCAGCGGCACCGACGCTTGCCAGTAGCTGGCTAGATGACGTGCTCGTTACAAAAGAGGGGTTATTCCTCAAGATCCGCCAGCCCGTTGCGGGGGCTCAGGTCGCACGCAGTCGAAACCGCCGAGAAATTTCTGTGGACTTGAACGGAGTAAGGGTTGCGGCTTCGCTGGCCCGGAACGACTACAGCATGAATTACCACGGCGTTCGTCGGGTTTCGGTTCGCCAGATTTCTGTCCAGCCTCCAGTGGCGCGGGTAACGCTCAGAGTCGATCGCGATAGCCCGGATTGGTCGATCGGTAACGGTCAATTGGGCGGCATGCTGATGCGACCCCAGGCAGGCGCTGCGGCGATCGCAAACACCAACCAGCCGACCGAAACCATCAGTTTGCTGCTCGGGCGCGCGGTCACCGCCGCCGCATCTAACAATTATTCTTCGTTTAAGCCGTCGCCGTCCTTTCTAGGGGGACAGTCCCTAGCAAACCTGCAAAATATTGCTTTAGGCGGCAGCCAGCTGTTAATTCAGGCCGATCGCCTCGTTCCCTACACGGTCGGCTGGGAAGGACCGCGCTACCGCATTACATTTCGCGGCGCGCAGTGGTCTACGAATATACGGGGGCCGCAGGCTGGCGCTGGCAGTGCCATCACAGATATTGCCCTGCGTCAGGAGGGTCAAAATGCCAGCATTTTAGTGACCCCAGCGCCTGGCGTCCGCATTGGCACGATCGGTCGAACCAACTCCCAGGGGATCGTGTTGAACTTGAGTCGCCCCGGCAGCAGCAGCGCTGCGCCTTCCGCCACCATTTTTCAGCCGAACGTCGTGCCGAATGCTGCCCAATTTCCGCAGCCCAATTTACCTCGACCCAACGGTCGCCGCGTGGTCGTCATCGATCCCGGCCACGGTGGCTCAGACC
Organism: Altericista sp. CCNU0014; assembly: GCF_044923475.1. NCBI lineage: Bacteria > Bacillati > Cyanobacteriota > Cyanophyceae > Synechococcales > Altericista > Altericista sp. CCNU0014. The sequence continues at coordinate 4,925,362 of NZ_CP137338.1, read as the reverse complement.
CCGGCGCCATCGGCATTGGCGGTCTGCGAGAAACCGACATCACTTTAGCCATGAGCCTGGAGGTGGTTCGACTTTTACAGCAGCAGGGTTTGCAGGTTTATCTCACCCGTTCCGACGAATCCCGAGAGGTGGATCTGCCGCCCCGCGTGGCGCTGGCGAAACAAGTGCGCGCCGACGTCTTTGTCAGCATTCACGCCAATTCCATTAACATGAGCCGACCGGATGTGAATGGAACGGAGACTTACTACGCGCCAGGTGCAGTAGCGGGAAGGGAACTGGCTCAAACGATTCTCAACAGCATTACCCGCAGCGTCAATATCCAAAGCCGAGGGTTGCGTGCGGCCCGGTTTTACGTGGTTCGCAATACGCCGATGCCCGCAACCTTGGTAGAAACGGGTTTTGTGACCGGAGCAGACGATGCGCCCAAGCTCAGAGATCCGAATTTTCAGCGGCAGATGGCAGCGGCGATCGCCAATGGCATCATCGAGTTTCTCAATCGTCGCTAGCGCCCCGGTCCGAGCGATAGGGATGCGATCGCGACAGGGTAAGCTAAGGCTGTACTGAAAAAGGCTTTGGCGAATGATGGGGTTTGATTTTAAAGTGCGTTTAACCCAAGTGCGAGTTCGACGCTGTTTGAGGGGATTGGGCTGGCTGGCCTCTTCCCTCGTTTTGGGGGCGGGCGGTGCCATCGCACATCGCGCAGTGCCCGCTGATTCGGCGCAGGTCACTGCTATAGAACGCGCTATTGCTGCGCCTAACCCCTCGAATTCAACCATCGCGCAGTTTTTTTATCCCCCAGCCGATCCAACGCCAGTGTTGCGGGTTATTGGTAAAGGTCAGGCCAAACTCCCTGCCGATTTTGCCCAACTGACCTTTGAATTTGGGATGCCCGATCGCGATAGGGGCTCTGCGGACCCGAGTAATAGTAAGCCTGAAGAATCCTCTACAACATTTTCGCAACGTTATGCTGCTGCAACCTCCCCAGTCTCTGAGTCGGCGCTTCAGTCCATTCTTAAGGCATTGCTGGCAATTGGGGTGCCCAAGGATCGGATTCAGATGACGGCGGAATTGGGCGAGACCGACAAAAACCCCCTCCCGTTTCCGTTGCCGTTTCCCTCAAAAGCCGCGATCTCTAGCGCCAAAATCGTCGTCAAGCAATCGCAGCCGACTCAAGCCGTGCTGTCTAAAATTGCGAGTACTGTGCGGAGTGCTGCTACAGGAAAAACCGATATTGCGCTCAAGCGGGTTCGGGTGAGCTATGCCCTCAAAGACTGTCAGGCGCTAGAGCTGGCAGTTTACCAGTCAGCCGTACAGAACGCTCGCAACCGGGCAACGGCGATCGCGACGGCCCTCAACGCAACGCTCAATCCGGTTCCGTCTGTCGCTCAGCCCATTTACGACCTGTTGTTTCTCGGTTGCGGGACGGGCCGTTCTTTTGCCTTGGATTCATCTTCCGAGTACGATCCGAATGCCGCACCAGATGTCGAGCTGTCGCGCGAAATTTTTGTGACCTATACGCTGAAAAACTGATCGTCAATACGTCGTCTAATACGCGAAGTGATGTCCGACCTGAAAACGGGCAGCTATTGTGTAAGGGCGCGAGATCTCGCGCCCTTACAATGCGATCGCTTCTTTGAGAGAAATCGTGCCGGATCTCTCCAAACGATTTTACTTTACGTCTAACTTAGCGGCAATTTTGCCGAGGGCACCTGCATTTCCTTTCAGCAAAGTATTGTTTTTCTCGACAAACGTACCTGTTAGTTCGGGTGGAGGGGTGAGGGGAATAGCCAGCTTCTCCAGAATGCCGGCAACGATCGACCGGTTTTGCAAGAGCAACTTGTGATTCTTTTCGGCAATGTCGGCGGCTTCTACAGGCGTTAGTGCTGGAACTGTCGCGCTTACTTTTTCGGCGATCGCCTTAAAGGTTTCCTGATTTTGCAAAATCAGCACTTGGTTTTGTTCCAGAGGGGTTCCCGTTGTCGGTAGTTCGCCTGTCGAGGTAATCCCTAATTTGGTAGCAATTTTTCGAGCAAGCGCTCGGTTATTGACCAGTAGTTCTCGGTTTTCAGTAATTAAAGCACTCTGATCGGCTTGGGCAATGGTAAAAGTGCGTTCTTGGCTCGGTAGCATCTCAGTGGCTTGCAGTATGGATGCTCGGGCCGTTAAGCTCGCGCTTCCCAAACTCGCAGCTAGCAAGCTCGCGATCGCACTCACAACTATTTTCATGGAAATGATACTCACTACATAACACGCCTAAATTGGAACGTCGATAGACTGATGCCTGCGACGCTGGAAGAAGCTCAACGATTAAACTCAAGCTAGGTCCAGGATTCAGACGCTAACAAGGAAAACGCGCTGATTTTGTAAAAATCGGCACATTTTAAGCCCTGCGATGCTATAACTGCATGAATTTAATGCGAACTTAGCGTTCATGCATGCTGTCTGCTTGTTCGGTCTTGATGCGGCTAAGAACAGAGAATGTTTGCAAGCAATGATTTGTTCTGGCGCTCATGGAGATTAGGCGCGATCTGAACTTCAAAAAAAATACAAGTTTCAAAAAGGTTAGATCGATTAAACTCTGTCAGTCATTTTGTATGAAATCAAATTTCAAGCTTGTGCCTTTTTAGGCCTCTTGCCATCGTTTTAACTTAGAAAGATTTAGCATTCTAAAGTTAGGATAATCGTACGAATGACTCTGTGACAATGAATATTAAAAGTAGAGATAATATTAAGAAATAGGTAAACGAGCAGGTAGGCTCTCTGCTCAGTATGCTGCTCGTTTACCTCGATATCTAGCAATCTTCGCAAGACAGTCTCAACCCGAGTCCTTCAGCCAAAAGCCTGACGCACCCTAGCGGAACATAATGCTCACAGAACTGTCGTCGTGAATGCGCCAGATAGTCTCGCCTAAGATGTCGGCCACTGACAGTACTGTAAGCTGCGGGAATCGCTTTTCCTGAGGCACTGGAATGGTATTGGTAACGATGACCTCTTCAAACACGCCGCTGGAGAGACGCTCGGTTGCTGGCGGTGAAAAGACCGCATGGGTGGCGCAAGCGTAAACCTTGGTCGCACCATGTTTTCGCAGCAGCCGCGCGGCCTCGGAGATAGTGCCAGCAGTATCGATCATGTCATCCACAAGGACAGCCGTCTTGCCCGCAACGTCCCCAACCACATTCATGACTTCCGCTACATTGTGAGCCTGGCGGCGCTTATCGATAATGGCTAAGGGCGCCTCATTCAGCTTTTTTGCAAAGGCCCGTGCCCGCGCGACGCCGCCCACATCGGGCGAAACGACGACGAGATCCGGTAAGTTTTTTTGTTTGAGATACCGCAGCAGGCTGGGAGACCCGTAAACGTGATCCACCGGAATGTCAAAGTAACCCTGAATTTGAGCTGAGTGCAAATCCATCGCGAGAATGCGACTCGCTCCTGCCTGGGTGATCAGATTGGCAGCTAGCTTTGCCGTAATGGACTCTCGGCCTGCAGTTTTACGATCTGCCCTTGCATAACCGTAGTAAGGAATGACTGCTGTAATCTGTCGCGCAGAAGCCCGGCGACAGGCATCAATCATAATCAGCAATTCCATCAAATGATCGTTGACCGGCTGACAGGTCGGCTGGATCAAGTAAACGTCGCAGCCGCGAATTGACTCTTGAATTTGGACGTAAAGCTCTCCATCTGCAAAGCTCTTGCGAACCATAGGCCCCAGGGCCACTCCTAGGTATCGGGCTACCTCCTCAGAGAGTTCGAGGTTTGCGGAGCCAGAGAAAAGCTTGAGCCGATGATTCTCTGGAAAAACAGGTAAAGAAGACGGTACGGTCAGCGTTGCAGGATGGATCACGGCAGAGTCCCGAAGCACTTTCCACGCAATCTTAACATTCTAGACTGGGCGTTGAACGCGTTTTCTAAGATTTTTTGAAAGGGTTCAGGCGGAATTGCAAGTCCAGTCAGACGCTAAATTCAGGCTGAATTCCGCTGTATTGCTCGAATAATCGGGTTAAATCCGGTCTGAGAAAGGATTCCAAGTAATGCTAGAGATTTTAGGATGGCTTGCCGCCAGGACGTCGGCGCTGCAAAAACTCGGGAATGTCGAGCTTTTTCCCACCATCGGGGGAGGGGGGCATTGCTTTGGTCGACGACGACTTTGCAGGATTAGATGGTTGCTGTGCTGCAGTGCGACTGGGCGTGGGTATTGCGACGGAAGGCTCGCCAGAAAAACCAGTGGCAATGACCGTAATTTGAAGCTCGCCTTGACGCTTTTCGTCGATCACCGCGCCAAAGATGATATTGGCATTGGGGTCTACGACTTCGTAAATGGTATCGGCGGCGGTGCTCACCTCGTGAAGTGTCAGATCGCTGCCGCCGGTAATGTTGAAAACGACGCCCTTCGCGCCTCGGATGGAAGACTCCAGCAGTGGAGAATCAATGGCGGCGATCGCCGCTTCCTTCGCCCGCGTCTTGCCCGAAGCAATCCCTACCCCCATCAGTGCCGAACCTGCATCGGCCATCACGGCTCTCACGTCGGCAAAATCGACATTCACTAAACCGGGAATGTTAATGATATCTGAAATCCCCTGCACCCCTTGGCGGAGAATGTCGTCCGCCACGCGAAACGCTTCTTGTACGGGTGTGTGCTCGGGAATGACCGCTAAGATTTTGTCATTCGGAATAATGATGAGCGTATCGACTCGACCTTGAAGCGCGGCCATGCCTTCCTCGGCTTGATGACTGCGACGACGACCCTCAAAGGTAAAGGGACGAGTAATAACGCCAACGGTCAGCGCGCCCATCTCCTTGGCAATTTCTGCCACAATAGGAGCCGCACCCGTTCCCGTTCCGCCTCCCATGCCGCAGGTAATAAAGACTAGGTCCGCGCCAGCTAAAGCCGCTGCAATTTCGTCCCGGGACTCTTCCGCTGCCTTTTGGCCGATGGCTGGATTGCCCCCAGCACCCAGCCCGCGGGTCAGCTTTTGACCCACCTGGAGCTGTTTGGTGGCTTCTGACTGGGCCAAAGCTTGAGAGTCAGTATTAATAGACCAAAACTCGACGCCCACTAAATTGCTGGCGATCATTCGATTGACTGCATTGCCACCGCCACCGCCTACGCCCACGACCTTGATGTTGGCCGCCCCTTGAGATAAAACTTCCTCAAGCTTCTTTTCCCGCGCGGATATGCCACCTGCATAGCGCTCCGAGTTTGCCCGATGCTCGTGATTGATGCCACCGCCTTCAGCACGATTTGGGCTCGGAGAATTACCGGGTAGACCCGGAAAATTCTCCGCAGCGGAGCTGCGAGGGCCAAATAGGCTCTCAAGCTGATTTAAGGAATTCTGATCTTCTGGCGTCATTGGGTAGGGTACAAACTCTAAACCGGGGTGATTCGGTAACTCAACTATAGGGTAAGTTTATCTGAAAACCAATCAAATAAAGCACAAACAGTTTAGAAAACATATCCTGCTTGCTTTCATTAGACGCTGTATTGCCCGATACATACAATACTCAAAAATTATGGCATTACTTTGGGCTGGGGAGATGATGGCACTGCATTTACTTCTAGGACGGGGTTTTTGGGATCTTCTAGATTAATGTACTTAATTTTTTTGGAATCTAAGGTTTGAGGTAAAGCGCGCATCCGATCTAACGCGCTTAGCTGTTCGGAAATTTTGGCACTAGAAGGTCCAATCTGAACGACACCTAATTCGGTCCTGAGATTGAGGTTATTGGGGTTCTGCCAGTCGAGTTCTTGGATTTTGACGGGGCTGCTGCGCATGGGCTCAAACAGGTTTTGCCATTCCTTCTGACGCTTGGGATCTAAGAAGACCAAGTTGGTCTGTGCGGGAATATTTTTGAGTGAAACGGCTTTGGCCTGCTTGGCATCGAGCGGTTTGAGGTAGCTCGAGACTACGAGCTCTGGTGCTTTGTCGGTTTGTCCTAGCTTGGGGTAGCTCTCGAAGGGAAGCGGAATGCCTCGATCGTCTAGGAGCCACAGATCGGCAGGGCCTACGGTAATGGGCTGGGCGGCTGAATTTTTTTTGCCGACCAGCAGACAGCTCCGACAGGTGGCGATCGCCACGGGCGGGCGTTCGTGGACTTGCACTAAGATCCGAGGCGGGAATAGTTGTCGGCGAACCGTAACCCGATCGACATGGGTATTTTGCTCCAGCATGGTCTTGATATCCATGGGTTTTACCCTCAAGAGCGATGTTGGAAACGTTAAGGGGATGAAGGTTTCGAGTGTTTGAGTCGTTAAATGGCGATTGCCTAAAACTTTAATCTGGTTGGCTTTTTGGACTTGCCATCCCGGACTCTTAAACAGCCACCCCAATCCTAAGGTACAACCCAAGATAGTCGAGGTGCGCCAAGTGGCTTGCCAAAATTGAGAGCGGCGCTGTCGCTTGAGTTGTTTGCGGCGATCGATTGAAACGACTCGGTTATCAGAGTATGTGTCTGCCATGCCGTCGGACCTTCAAAAAAATCTCTGAACATCGTTTTCGAATTTCACCATAGCAGGAGTTTTGCAATCGCGATGCACTTTTATCGACAGGACTGAAATTGATTTAGGCTGTAATCTGCCGAACGGTCGTCAGGGCAGAGTAACTGACGCCTGCGGTGCCTTCGCCGGGATGAGTAGAATCTCCGACGAGCCACAGGTTTTTTATGGGCGTTCTGTTGGCAAATCCAAACGGACCAAAGGTGTTAGCCCGCTGACCGATGCCGCCTACAATACCGAGACTGCGACCTGTAAATCGCTCAAAAGTTCGGGGGGTGGCGGTTTCTCGATGCAGGATGGTCCGCTCGTCCAAGTGAAAGTATTGAGAGAGGCGGGCGATCGCCGTTTTGGCGTAAGTTTGCTTGAGCTGTTCGTAATCTTCCGCGCGGTTCCAAAGGTTGGGATCGGTAAAGGAAGAGGCAATGATGGTGGCTTTGCCGTCCGGTGCGCGTCCGTCATGGGGCTGGCTGACGGAAACAAAGAGGGAATTATTTTCGCCGATGGGGCCATCGTAGTCGTAGAGAAACTGAAGGTGGGGGGGACAGCCGGGCGGAATGGCCGCTGCATCGACGCCCAGGTAAATTACAAAGGCTCCAGAGGATTGAGGCAGTTTTTCGACGCGCTGCCGATAGCCTGCGGGCGCGCGATCTCCCAAAAGGTCTACGAGGTTTTGCACCGTGACGTTGGCAACGATGCGATCGGCGGCCTCAAAAAAGAGTTCTCCCGTTTTGAGATTTTCGAGCGTGACGCCTGTGGCTCGACCGCGTTCGACGTGAATGGTCTTAGCGCAATGGCGCATTCGCAAATCGCCGCCGTCTCGCTTGAGGGCCGTAACGAGGCGATCGCTCAGGACCTGCATGCTTCCCTGAAGGTGGAACAATCCCTGGGGACTTTGAGAGACGCCGAGGGCAGTAGCGGCATAGAGCAAGGCCGTTTCGTCGGCATCGACTTGAGAGTAAAGTTTCAACTGAAGGTCGAGAAAGGTTTTGAGACGGCGATCTCTCTCCAATCCATAAGCCCGCAGCGCAGTTCCCACTGTCGAAAAGATATGGGGGACTGTCACGAGGGTGCGGGGCCGGAGGGCCTTGGCCGTTTGCCATAGATCCCAGAGATTGCGGGGTGGAATTGCGGGATCGCGAGCCTGAAAGGCCCAGCTCGCCTCAAATAGCGTGTTGAGGAACTGCCAGAATGGCTCGCTCCCTGGAAACTGGGCCTGCCGTTCCTGCCTCCAGCGATCCGGGTCTCGCCAAACCCGGATCGGTTCGGCTTCCCCTGGCAGCATTACCGCACAGGCTGGGTCGCAGTAGGTTGCCTCCGGCGCTGCGATATCTAACGCCTCAAAAATGCGATGGTGAATGCCCCCCGGTTCTAGTCCGGCCACCTGGGTTGCGCCCACATCAAAGGTAAAACCTCTGCGCTTGAAGGTTGAGGCACAGCCCCCTGGAACCCAAGCGCGATCGGCAATGAGGACAGAATATCCCTGGCGCGCCAGCAGAGCCGCCGCAGTCAACCCGCCGATGCCCGCCCCAATGACGATAATCCGAGATGATGAACGAGACTTTTTTTCGGCAGAGGAGGACACAGAATTGTTTTACATAACTTAACATTCCTATTCTAAAGTAGTTTTAATTCCTTATGAGGAGTTGTCATAAGCTTGGCGAAGCTTAAGCCAGTCATTTACGGCATCTCTCGATCGAATGAATTACAGGATCTTGCGGGGACGCGAGAGCCTGTGCCCTATAGAGGGTATCGAACCAAGCTCTAAAGTGCTTTACGATGGCGGTAGACGCTCCATTTCAGGGGGTAATATTGCATGGTTTCTCCTCCGTTTGTTTCTGGCCAAACTTCTCTGCCAGACCATACGCAGCTCCCAGAATCCGATGGCACGTTTGTGAAAAACTTTCAAGAACATCCTCAGAGCATTCTTCTGACGGATTCTATTACTCCCGTTTTGCGAGGGCTTCATCCTAACGGAGACTATTGCATCGGCCAGGATTCTGGGATTTACTGGCGCATCATGGATCCGCCGGAGCGCGGCGCTGAGGCTCCAGATTGGTTTTATGTCCCCAATGTCCCAGCAGCGCTTGACAGCAAACCTCGCCGCTCTTACGTGCTCTGGCAAGAATTTATTGCGCCGCTAATCGTCTTAGAGTTTGTCTCTGGCAATGGTTCCGAAGAACGGGATAACACCCCGTGGACGGGCAAGTTTTGGATTTACGAACAGGTGATTCGACCTGCCTTTTACGGTATTTACGAGGTTGAAAAAGCCAGTGTAGAACTGTACAGACACGTTGAGAATCGGTTTGAGCGGGTGTCTGCCAACGAGCGGGGGCATTATGAGATTCCCCCAATGGGGGTTGAGTTAGGAATTTGGCAAGGACGCTATCAGAATTTGGAACTGCCCTGGCTGCGATGGTGGGATGCGCGGGGTGCTTTACTGCTCGCGGGTGCAGAACGAGCAGATCTCGAACAGCAAAGGGCAGATCGATTGGCTGAAAAGCTTAGAGAACTCGGTGTCGATCCGAATGAAGTCTAGAGGTCTCAAACATTTAATAAGGTTGGATTTGTTGGGTGGATTTATCGCGAGACGAATTGGTCGCGCTGCAAGACGACGAATGGAATGCTCTAACTGATTAGCTCTTGCCAAGTTGAGACGTCTCGCAAAGCCGCAGGAATTTCAACCCGATCGACGGGAAATTCTAGCTGGGTTTCGCTTAAGCCTAGATATCCCGACGCTTGAAAGGCAATCAATATGCGCTTGAGCGCTACCCAAACTTCCGCTTCGTATTCCCAATCGCCATGACGGGGTGAATATCCGGCGATCGCCTTCAGCGCCCAGAAGTAACTATTGCGCACCACCGATCCCCCTTTCTTGAACGGCGGGATGTCTTCTTGATGGAGAAAAAGGATTTGGTCTTCGAGTTTTACTCGCACGCGTTTACTCCGGTCGCCTTGGCTCGGTTCTTACCCTCGAATACAAATATAACGCCGTATTCCAAAGGTTGTGTCAAGCAGCACTTGACAGTCTTCTCTTGTCAGATGTAAAGTGTTACTTGACGAAGAGCAGAAAAATGCCATGAAAAACCGACTGAAAGAACTTCGGCAACAGCGCCAATGGTCGCAAGCCGATCTGGCCAGGGAGTTAAGAATCAGTCGTCAGGCGGTGAATGGGTTTGAATCTGGAAAATTTGACCCGAGCTTAGACATGGCGTTCAAGATTTCAGGTTTGTTCGGCGCGAGCATCCAAGACATTTTCATTCACGAGGTAAAGGATCCCATGCAAACACTCGTCGAGCGATTCACAACCTTCCTGGGGTTCGAGTTTGGGTTTGAGCGATTCACCGAATCGGCGATCGACGCCATCAAGTTTGCCCAATCTGAAGCATCAAAAGCGCGATCGTCGAAGCTCGAGCCGGAACATCTACTCGCTGGTTTGTTGGCCGATCCCGCTGCTCCTTCTGCGCGTTTGCTCGGGGCCAGTGGGATGAGGTTACACGAAACCCGCGAACATTCGTTTGAATCTAAGGAAAAACCAAAAATTAGCTCGCAGAGCAGGTTTGTAATGGAAATGGCCTTGCAAATCGTACGGCTTCGAGGGAAGAAGTCGATTGGGACGGAACATCTTTTGTGGGGCTTAGTTCGGTTGTCTGAAACGGGTCATTCCACGCTGAGCGATCTGTTTCAGCGATATGAGATCGATCTTTCCACTCTGAATCAAAAACTGGCAGAGGCAGTTTGAGTTGGCATACATCTATGCAGCGGATTTCGGCTGCGCGCGCCCCTCAAATCCTGGATTGAAGACAGTCGAGCGAGGTCGAAACCCAATCGTTTACTTCGACGGATGTACTTCTGCAATAGAACCTAAAAAGGCTCGAACTGAATCCCGTTCTAGGTCCTCTGGCAGATCGATATCGCTCAATTGCGCGAGATAGTGAGGGGTTAAACCCAGCCGTGCTGCTTTCTCCACGGTCGCTTGAAGCACGTTGGCCGTACTCCAAGCGATGTCAGTAAAGAGTTCTGGAACAGGGCGCGCCAACCCGATCAGGTAATAGCCCCCGTCGATCGCAGGACCCAGTACGAGCGCCTCCTGCTGAAGCGCGCTAAAACTCTGCTCCAGCACAGCAGTGCTGAGATCTGGGCAATCGGTGCCGATGATGGTGGTAGCTTGGTGGCCTTTGGCAAAAGCAGACTCAAAGGCAAGGGCCATGCGATCGCCCAAATCTCCCTCAGGCTGGAGCTGGTACGCCACATCCTCCCCCAACCATGCCTGCATTTGCGCGATACTGCCATTGGCAAACCACACTTCAACCGAAAGCCCTCCAATCGATTTCAGCGCTCTAGCCTGCGCCAGAGTATGCTCTACCATCCGTCGATGGAGCGTCGCAGCGCCCTCTGCCCCCAAGGCTGGAATGAGGCGAGTTTTGACCTGGCCGGGTTCCGGGTATCGGGTGAAGATCATCAAACAATTTTTCGCGACGGTGCCAGTTGCGGTCATCGGTTTGTAGAGAGGGATAGCAGATATTCTCTCACTGCGATCGCCTTTCAAACTGCGCCATAAACTGACGGTCGATCCAGTCTTTCCAAGCCCAAAGCAATTGCGAGGGGCCAACGCAAAGCCCTCCCCATACGGCTACCGCTCGACCGTCCCCCGTGCCAATCAGAGACAGATATCGCTTTTGAGGGTAGAAGGGGTTTGGGGTTTGTCCCAATGCCACCCGCCGCAGGTTTTCAGCTAGGGGTTTCCCCTGGCGCACGGCAAATACCCCTGCCTTCGGCCTGGGCCGATCGACGATCGCCGCAATATCGCCCGTTGCAAAAACATGGGGATGAGATACCGACTGGAGCGTATTCCCGACCAGAATGAATCCCTCGGCATCGGTGGCAAGCCCGGCTTCTCTCGGCCAGTCAGGGGCAGCCGCCTGGGTGAGCCAAAAAATGCGATCGCACTGCACCCGCAGCCCAGATTCGCAACGCACGATCCGTCGATCGTCTCGCGCGAGTTCGATGGCCGTCACGGTTTCTCCTAAATGGAGCTGAATGCCGCGAGCTGCGAGCAAATCCTGAAATAGCAACCCGACCGATGCGGGAAATTTATCCATGAGGAGATCGCCGCGATGGAACAAATGCACTTCTAGGGTTAGTGCGGGTCTCTCTGCAGCCAAACGGGCCTGCATCGCCAAGGCCAATTCCACCCCGCCAGCGCCACCGCCTACAATCCCCAAACAGAGGGGGCGATCGCGATGGACCAGGCGATCGTCCTGCCTTAAAGACTGTAACAGTTGGTTCCAACGCTCCAAAAACTGAGGGACGGGCTTGGCTGGAATCGTATAGTCTTTGGCCCCAGGAATCTCGTTTTGGGCTGGGGTACTGCCCGTATCGATGGAAAGCCAATCGAAGGTCAAGGGCGGATGATGGAGACACAGGACTCGATTGCGATTTAAGTCTAAGCCGATCGCCCGGTCTAGAATCAGCGCCGCGCGGGCAGACTGGGCCAGCGTTTTCAGGTTAATGTGGGATTCTTCAAAGGAGTAACGTCCTGCGATGTGGCCCGGCAGCATTCCAGAGTAAGGGGCATCGGCAACATCCGCGATCGCCGTGAGGCGAATGCCTGGGACTGGGTTTAGGCTCCATTGACGGAGGGCGATCGCGTGGCTGTGGCCCCCGCCAATCAATACCAGATGTTTCATCTTCTGGCCCTAGAAAACTCGTTCTAAAAGCAAGACAAATTCAACTGCTGTCTCTCTTCCCTTGATTCCAAGCAAATCGGACGTTTAGAAACCGCCTAAGGACTCGAGACGCTCCCGTCTGGCAGCGTCGTGTTTGAGAAAGTAATCCGCACCATCGTCGCACTGCTGACCTCAGCCCCAAATAAATTCGCATCGCTAAGATTCACGCGAGATAGGTCGGCACGCGCTAAATAAGCCCGGATGAGCGCGCTGCCCGCTAAGTTGGCAAGCTGAAGGCAGGCATGGCTGAGATCGGCACGGCTTAACTTAGCTTTGCTGAGATTTGCTTCCTTAAAATTAGCGTAACTTAACTTCGCATCTGTTAAATTGGCGTTGCTTAAATTGCTCTGACTCAGATCGGCGCGATCGAGAGTAATGCGCTCTAGTTTTGCATCCTGTAAATTAGCGCGGCAGAAGTTTGCGTGAGATGCTTCGACATCGGAAAGGACGGACTCTTGCAAATTAGCGCCTTCTAGATTAGCGCCCTTCAGCGAAACGCCCCGCAGGTTGGCATGGGCCAAATTCACCTTTTTGAGGCTGGCCCGTTCTAGATTCGCTCCCTTCAAATTTGCGCCCCGCAAATCGGCATTGTCTAGAATTGCACCCTGGAGCATCGTGCCGTTGACGAGAGATTCTTCTCTAAAATTTGCCCCGCGCAGGCAGGCTCCTTGCAAATTCGCGTTGCATAGATTGGCCGCGCGCAGATCTGCTTCGATCAAATTGGCGTCCGTCAGATCGGCTAACCCCAAGTCTGCCCCGAATAAAATGGCATGCTGAAGCGAAGCGCCGTGCAAGCTAGAATCGCGTAGGTTCGCTTGGCTTAAATTGGCTTGATTGAGCGTTGCCCCATCGAACTGCGCGCCGATTAAATGACAATCGCGAAAAATTCCCCGATTCAGATAGGTCAATGAGAAATTGGTGCCACACAGGTTGGCGTGGGAAAAATCGACCCCGATCAAATCCGCACCCGTCAGCTCAAAATTCCGTAAAGATTGAAACTGGAAATTTCTAACCCCTTCTTGGTACATCTGCACTAAGGCGCTGGCGTCAGAGACCGATGGCTGCATTTGAGGCGGGCTAGAAGATTTCATGATACTGGGGGGCTTTTGCTAGGGAGTGCGATGGCGGACTGCTTGCAAGACGACCTCGGCAACGCGATCGCCTTGGTCGAGCTGCTTGAGGTTGTCTGCCTGAGCGAAGAGCTTGGCCTCCAACATCTCAAAGGATGGAAAGGTTTGCGTGAGTTCTGCAAGCCAACCGTCTAGAGATTGAGTTTTCAATTCTTGCCAGTCCAGCGACTTAAAGGAAAACGGATGCCGCAATACAGAAAACAGCAGAATTTTGACCTTGAGGGGGGGCACTTGCTGCATTACCCGCCGTCGGAGTTCAAATCGATCGAGTTGGGCAATGGTAGTGATGGGGAGAGCGTCTTCGGTAAAATCTGTGGCTCCAATACCTTGCACCCGTTCTGGTTCGCAAGCCAAGGATGTAGGAGACTGGGCGGATGGGTATAGCGCCGCGCAGGTTTGTAAAATGACGGTCGCGATTTGTCCGTACTTGTCTGGTTTCGTGAGTACAGAGGCTGCTTTATACAATCGCCGCTCTAAATCGTCATAGGAGGGCGTTCGCCGGATCAGCTCTGGCAAAATTTGACCGATAGCAGCACGATTTAAACGAGCGCTATCGTTCTCCCAGCGACCGGCATAAACCCAGTACAGCAGCTTGTGAATACGCCCCGTTTCTGGGTGTTCTACTAAAGTTCGAACTGCCTCGGTCAGGGACATGGGCGCAATTACCACAGTAAAGGGAGTTGGCACGATCGGGATAGTGGAGAGAAACGGGCTTAAACGCGACTGTTAAAGAGTTCGGTAGCGGGGGTGTCATCCTCAAAATCATCCATAACTAGTAAATTGTGCTCGCTATTTAAGAGCGCGCTCACCTGAAACTCTTCGATGTTGACAAACGTTTCGCTGGGATTGATCGGTTTGGCTTTAATACTTTGGTAAGTCGGGTCTTGAATTTTGAGATAGTCAAAATATTTGCCGCTGCTGGGAATGCTTAAAACTTGATACTCGATTTGGATCGTCCCGCCAATGAGAATGATATCGCCCGGTATTAAGTCAGTGTGCGTGCATTCAATGCCATTTACGCTGATTCCATTCAGGCTGGGCTGACCGGAGGCATTTCCGTCTAGAATGCGGTAGCGGTAGCCCGCTCGGTTGGGCAGCGGCATGCGCAAGAGCAGGGCGTGCTGCCGCGAAATAGCTCGATTGGGAATCACGATTGAGTTGTGTTTATCTCGACCGATCGAATAGGTGGCAGATTTTAAGAGAAACTGACGCGGTTCGGGCTGGTCGTGAATAATAAGAATGTGGCTGTCGATGTTTTCTAGGTTCATGGCATCTTAGGAGTCACGCTTGGGCAGGGCGAGGGAGAACAGACAGGCTCGAACAATGTCGAATCATCGGGCTGCATACTGTGAATATGCAGCGCGATGATTCGACAGATTTTTCTGGCTCGGCAGAGCGGAACAGCTCGCAATGGCGCACCGCTAAAGTCTTTATCCAAGTTTTAGTTTGCCCAAAATATTCGGGAATCAAGCGTAAAATTAAGTTCGATCGCGGTGATTTTGGGCCTGTTGCAGGTAAAAAGTATAGCGCTCTGGGATGCTGGGGGTAGGGCGATCGGAGGACGGGGTGAGGTTATTGCCGATCCAACGCTCGATTAGGGTATGACCTAAGGCCCAAACTTCCTGGGAAACCGATGCTGAGGATGTCAGCATCAGCGGCCAAAGGATCGGAATTTCTGTGGAGAGGGCAACGGCAGGGGGCGAGAGAAGGGCGTACAGCTCGTAGGCCATTTGCAGTTTGCCCAGGACTACGGGGGACTGCTCGAGGGGCAGCTTTTCGGCCAGAACGATCGCTAGGGCCGGAGAGCCAGTCAAGATCGTAGAGAGAAATTTGAGGATCGGGCTTTTGATCAGCGCGGTCAGTCCTTGAGTGGTGCCGATTTGGAAGGCGTAGCGATCGATCAGCGCGGCGGCGGTTTGGGTGCGGGTATCGAGATCGCGCAGAAACCGACTGAGGCGAAGCTGTTTGGCGGGCTCGACTGCGTTCAGAATGGCTTGGGATAGCTCGGATACGCCCCAGGCGACTCGACCTTGGGCGATATCTTCGGTCGCGAGGGGCAATGCGATCGCACTAAAGGGCTGAAGGAGTTCGGCTCGGTATCGGACGGCCTCGCGAATGTTTTTCTCCTTGGGGCGATCGCCCGTTTGCCAGTTGTAGGGCGGCTCCCACTCCCGCAGGGGTCTGAGGCGATCGACTTGGGTGACGGCAGTGAGAATCGGTAATGCTGGATTGTGCTGGCGAATCTGGCTGAGTAAATCCAGGTCCATTTGGAGGGTCGGATCGTTGGCGGGCGTTGCGAGCAGGACCAGGTCTGCGGCGGCAGCTTTGTCCAGCACGTCCTGGGCGTACTGCGCCTGCGCGATTTGTTCGTACCCTGGCGTATCCCACAGGATCAGGGTTTCGCCGATGGGCGTTTCGTAGGTGTAAGACTGGATGCGATCGGTGCTGGGAAGCACGTCCACCTGTGCGAGTTCCTGCTGAAAGAGGGTGTTGATCGCATTGCTTTTGCCCGCGCCCGTGCGTCCGACCAGCAGTAGATTCACAGGCTGGGTCTGAACGGATTGCTGCGTCGTGGCGGCAGCTCGAGCAAAGAGGTCGCGCAGGGTTTGGGTTTGGGGTTCGGGTGGGGCTTCGCTGAGAGTAAGGGGTTGGAGGGTTTCGCCGCTGTAAAGGGCGATCGCCCGTTCTCCCAGGGCTTTGAGGGTGGTTTCTCGCAGCAGTTGGCCCAGGTTCATGACGAGCTGCTGGTTGGCTTGAGCGCTGTACCCTTGGGTGGCGGTGCGCGCGAGTGCCACGAGGGGGTTAAAGACCCACTGCGCCCAATTCCATGCCTTGAGTGCCAATCGCGCGGCGGGTTCTAGCTTTTGATAAGTTTCGTAGGCTTCAAAGGCTTGGCCGATGGTGACTTGTCCCAAAATGGGCGAGAGTTTCTGCATCCACTGGTCTACGTCGTCTACAGTGCCGCGGATGAGGCTGTAGGCTTGGGGGACGTAGATATTGAGTAAGGGGCGTTTGGATTGGGGATGGTAGAGAAGGGCGATCGCTTCTACCAATTGCTGGCAATGCTGAAAAAATAAACCCCAGTTTTCCCAAGGCGGACCATCGGCTTGGGCAGCCTGAAGGGTCTGCTGTATTTTGGCTTCGGCTTGCTGGCGTGCGGCGGCTTTGCTGTCGGGGGGCAGGGTGGATAGATCGGGGGTTTCGTTCAGTTCGGCGAGAGCGGCTTCGGCGGCGGCGAGGGCGGGGGGGCGCAACCAGCGCACGAGCAGGAAACGCCATCCCAGGAAGAGAAGGGCAATAACGGCCCAAATCCAGTTCAGGTGCCACTGGTGGATTTGTTGGCCGGCGGCAACGAGCAGAAACCCAACGACGATCGCAAAAGGAAGGGCTAGAACGATCCACTGCAAAGGGGTGAGCCGAATCATGGTAGGTAGGGCTGGGTGGGGGCGGTGTATGCGAAAAGGGCGCAAGGTATGCGCGCCCCTACAGGGATACTCCTAATTTTTGCAGGACGGGGAGGGTGGATACGATGTGGCGCTCGAGCCCGAGCTGTTTTGGTTCTATGCCGAGGGCCAAGCCGATGAGCTGGGGGAGGTGCAGGACGGGTAGCCCCAGTTTTTGGCCGATGGTTTGCTCGACTTCGGGCTGGCGCGAATCTAGGTTGAGATGGCACAACGGGCAAGGGGTGACGAGACAGTCGGCTCCTGCGGCGATCGCCTCTTGAATCCGGCCCCCTGCCATCTTGAAGGATTGTTCTGGCGCGTAGCTGGAAATGGGCCAGCCGCAGCATTGGGTTCTACCCGAGTAGTAAATGGGTGTCGCGCCAATGGTTTCAAAGACGCGCTCCATGGAAGAGGGATGTACGGGATCGTCAAAGGGCAGGGTTTTCTGCGCTCTCAGCAAATAACAGCCATAAAATGCAGCGCACTTCAACCCGCTGAGACGCTGCTGGACGCGCTCCGCAAGGCGGTCTAGGCCGTAATCTCCTACGAGCGCCCAGAGCAGGTGCTTGACTTCCGTACTGCCTTGATAGGGGCGGCAACCTTGTTCCTTTAAGAGACCGTTGACTTCGTCAAAGTAGTCGGGCTGGTTTTGCTTGGCTTCCTTGAGGCGATCGTCCACGTGGCCGATCACGCCCTGACAGGTGCTGCAATGGGTTAACAGCGGCAGTTTTAGCTCTTCCGCTAGGGCAATATTGCGGGCATTGACGGTATCTTCTAAGAGCTGCGAGGTTTCTTTAAATGTCCCAGAACCGCAGCACGTCGCCTTTTTGAGCGCCACGAGCTCGATGCCCAGCGCCTGGGTCAAGGCTTGGGTAGACAGATCTAGCTCGCGGCAAGCCCCTTGAGCCACACAGCCAGGAAAGTAGGCATATTTCAACGGCGTTACAGGCATGAGGCAGATTCCCAAACTTGAAAGGCTAAGACAAAGAGGGTTAGAGTCGGACAGCAAGCCGCGCTCCAAGCGGCCTTGCCACTCAAATCCTAGTCTAGTGTTTTGCTCGGCCTCCCGTTTTGCATAAATATTCAACACTTTTTAGCGCTGAGGTCGTCCGGTCAGGTAGGGATAGCTCTCCCCAAAAAGTGGGCAAGACCGCCTTTCTTTTCTGAAACACTTGCTTCAATATAAGAGTTGAACCGCAACGGTATTGTTACAGGGATGTTGCCATGCAAACCACCTTCGATAAGGACAAGCGAAAGTTACTTTCAGCCCTCTGCCACGGCGCGATTTTCTTCAGTCCTCTCGTGTTGACAGCAGGTATCCCATTAGGGATTCTTCTCCTTTCGGAAGACCCTGTCATCAAAACCAACGCGCGCGAATCTCTCAATTTTCACTTCAACATTTGGCTCTGTGGGGCGATCGCCGGGTTTATCGGATTCTTTTGGTGGACCATCGTCGTTCTGCCGCTCCTGTGGGTGCTCGGTGCGGTTTTGTTCTTAGCCTGGATCGCTCCAATCTTTGCCATCGTCAAATGCCTGTCAACCCCCGACGAACCCTTTCGATATCCCTTTATTTTTAGGATTCTATAGGAAGGCGCTGAGGAAGGCGCTGGCTATGAATGTTTTGAATCTGGCAGAACGATCGCGACGTCCTGCCAGATTTAGCTTGTAATGCGGAAAGATGTGCTAAATCTGGAGTCAGGCATCCTACCCTAACGGTAGGTTTGGCCCTTTGTTCTTTACCCTACGCTTCTACAAGCATGAGCATGACGATTTCTGATATTGCGGTCAAGACGATCGACGGGCAAGAACGACTGCTCGGCGCCTATGCCGGAAAGGTTCTGCTCGTCGTCAACGTAGCCTCTTACTGCGGCCATACGTCTCAATATGCGGGCCTGCAAAAGCTATACGAAAAATATAAAGCTCAAGGATTGGAAGTGCTGGGATTTCCTTGCAACGATTACGGCATGCAGGAACCCGATGCCAATGAAAAAATTCAACAGTTTTGTACGACGCGCTTTGGCGTAACGTTTCCATTGTTTGATAAGGTGCACGCTCGCGGTGCGGAGCAACACCCGCTCTACGCAAAATTGATTCAAGCCGAACCGAAAGGGGACGTGTCTTGGAACTTTGAAAAGTTTTTGATCGGCAGGAATGGCGAAATTGTAGGACGGTTTAAGAGTGCCGTAGGCCCTGAGGCTGCCGAGCTCGTTGCGGCGATCGAGCAAGAGCTGTTTAAATAGCAGTTGTTAAATAGCGGTTTTCGAGAAGGGATTGAATCCAAGCAGTAGGAGCGATGCTTTTTCTTCGACGATAGGTCAGCCTATCGTTACGGTTGAGTTGCGCAAGCCTAAAGTTCTAATCTCAATTTACGTCCGATTCCGGGATGAAGGTGTCCGGGAGATCTGCAATGTGGATGAGGACTTGACCGATTCGAGGTCCCTGCGCCGACAGAATTTTAATCTCAAGATTTTCGTAGTGAAACAGCTCCCCTGTCTCTGGGATTCTTTGGAGGTGGAACATAATAAACCCCCCCAGCGTTTGATAATCTTCTAGAATGGGCAGCTGGATGCCTAACTGTTCGTTGATTGCCTCTAGATCCGTTTGGGCTTGAATGACGAACGTGTGGTTGTCTTGCTCCGTAATGGATTCCTCCTCAGGGGAAAGGGCTTCGTCCTCAATTCCGATGATGGCTCGGATTAAATCCTGAAGCGTCACCAAGCCTGCCGTTCCGTTGAACTCACTTTCCCGGACCATAATGACGCCCAACTTATACTTCTGCATCATTTGCAGTACGTTTTGGATGGGCGTTCCCTCCGGGACAAACCAGGCAGTTTGAATCCAAGGCTGAATCGAGGCGTTGAAGTCCAAGGAATGAAACGGCAATTCGCGCACGACGTCCTTGTAGTAGAGCGTTCCGCGAATTTGGTCGAGGGATTCGTCAATCACCGGATAGTAGTCATGCCCGGTTTTGGAGACTTCTTCTAAAAATTCCTGCAGGGTCGATTGGGCCTCAATGGGGTTGATACTGGTGCGGGGTACCATCACTTCTTCCACCAAGACTTCGCCAGACTCAAACACGTTTCTGAGGAGTTCCCGTTCCTCCTCCTGAAGGTCGCTTTGCTCGGAAGACGACTCGAGGATGAGTTGAAGCTCTTTGGCGGTCACGGTGTTGAAGGTATTGTCTTGGACGACTGGCACCCGAAATAACCTCAACAAAAGGCGATTGGACTGGTTTAAGACCCAAACCAGCGGCGTAAATAAACGCGAAATGCTGAGGCTGATGGGGCCTAAAACCCTAGCCAGCTTTTCCGAGTAGGCCAAGGCGAGGGTTTTTGGAAATAACTCTCCCAATACGATCTGGAGATAGGCGATCGCCATAAACGCCACTGGAATGGCAAAGGCATGGGCCACCCAGTTCCGCATGTCGGGCGCAATTCGAGTCGCATTCATCCAGCCAAACAGCATTTGGGCGATCGCCTTTTCCCCAATCCACCCCAGGGCCAAGCTAGAGAGCGTGATGCCGATTTGAGTTGTAGACAAGAGCCGTTCGAGATCGCGCTGAAGATTCTGGACCGTCCTGGCCTGAAGGTCCCCCTCCTGCACCAACTGTTGAATGCGTGTTTGCCGCACAGAAACCACCGAAAATTCGGCTGCCACAAAAAATGCATTGATTGCGATCAGCAGCAAAATAGTTAAAAGTCTTGAAAACACCTCGGATTGAGGTAGCATCGCCCAGAATACCTACTTGCTGATGTAACGATGGGCAAAAAAGAGGTTGTTTTGCCCATCGATCGCCTTACTTTTTCTCGATAAAGATTTTAGGAATCTTCAGTTCGACCTTTTGGTCGGGGTAATCTGCAAGCCCTAAAGAAAACCATTTAATCGAATTTTGCGGCACCCCAGACACCTTGATAACACCGCTATATGTCTCGCTCTTGGGTGGAAACTTAGTAGGCAAACCCTTTACCTCAGAACTTAATACCTGAGACTGGTCGTCTGAAAGGTCTAAAAAATCGTATAGAAACTGAACTTCCTTTGTGCCTTCATTCCGCATCCCCACGTCTAACGTTATCTCATCGCCTGCAACCGTTAAAGCGCGAACCTCCAGCCGCATCCCTTCAGACTGCACGGAGATTGGCAGAGACGTCTGTTGGTTTTTGTCAGGCGAGGGTGAAGGGGACGCCTTAGCCTCTTTCTTGGCTTGCTCCGGCTTCTTTGGCTCGCTCGCCTTCGAGATACCCTTGGTTTCTCGCTCTACCTTAGCCAGAATGTCGCTTTCCTTGAGTAAATAGCTGCCTTCGCGAGGGTACTGCCCTTGAGCAGAGGCTGTGAAAGGGTTCATATTGGGTTGAGTCACACCCTTCAGCGATTCGTGGCCGAATAGATACCCGGCTAAAGCACTGAGGACCCCGAGCATGACGACCCCGAACAAGAGGTATAGCGTCAATCGAACGGACGGATCTTGACGAAGTTGCCCGACTGAAGAAGACGCCTTTTGAAGGAGCTGGTTTACCTTCACAACTCAAAACCACTTTTAAATGATACGGTCGATGCCTTAGAAGACCCTGTTGCCCGAGCAGCAGTGTCTCGCTAAATTTGGACTATACCAGATATGATGGTTTTGTGCGACGATACATTGCTGCTCCTTGAGGTGCGAGGCGCTCGTGCTTGAGGGAAATGCAGCATCGCCCTAAACGACTGCCCCCCAGGGTTGGCCGAGCGGTTGAGGCAGCGAACTCATAATTCGCGCAAGGCAGGTTCAACTCCTGCACCCTGGATTTTGATTTGACGTGCAATGCAAGCGCCAATTCTTCTCCGTTCTGCGGGTGGGATGGCGCGCGCTCTATTTCTGGAGTTCGAGCAAAGACGTGTCGAAGGTATTGGAAATATCTTGGGTGCGTACGATCGGGGAGCTTTCGGTCTGTTGCTTCATGAGGTCTAGGTATATGCCTTCAAATCGTCGCGCTCGTTTTTGAATGCGAGCCTCATTTGCTTCGATAAAAAATGAATCTTTGGCATCGTTGAGCAGGGTGGTTTCTGTCCAGAAGGTATCTGCTTTAGCCGCGCGATCGACGGCTTCAAAGGCAGAGGGCTGACTCAGCGTTGGGCTGACGACCGCTTCTTGGGCGATCGCGGGTACGCAAGAGAACGCGCCGACGGTCACCAAACCCCAAAACAACGAGCGACTTGCCTGCTGATAAAACATACCTGACTCCCTATACGCTAATCTGATAGATCCTAGCTTACCCATTCTGCAAAACAGATAAAACATTTTCAGGTGAGCTATAGACGCATGACAAGGTACGTTTTTGAATGGTTCAACTTAACAGCGCTTCTCTAGCAACCGCCTCTCTCGACGAACTCCGGCAGACTTTGTTGGATTTGCTCTGTACCAAGGCATACAAGGAGGGAGATTTTACGCTCTCTTCCGGGCAAAAGAGTGCCTATTACATCAACGGCAAACTGGTGACGCTAGATCCCATTGGCGCGATCGCCCTAGGCCGTCTGCTGCTCCAAGAGCTGTCGCCCCAGACTCAGGCCGTTGCGGGGTTGACCCTCGGTGCCGATCCGATGGTGAGTGCTATCAGTGTCGTGTCGGCCTATGCAGGATCCCCGATACCGGGTCTGATTATTCGCAAAGAAGCAAAGGGGCATGGAACGCAAGCCTACATTGAAGGCCCATTACCTCCAACGGGTAGCACCGTTGCCGTCATCGAAGACGTGGTGACGACGGGACAGTCGGCGCTCAAAGCCGTGCATCGTCTCCGAGATGTCGGTTACGAGGTGAGCCAGGTATTGGCGCTGGTGGATCGAGAGCAGGGTGGTGCAAAGCTCTATCAGGAAGCAGGTCTGGACTTCAAGGCTTTATTTGCCATTCCAGATCTGCAACAGCGATGGCAAAGTCTGCAATCCTAAAGATAGGGGTTCAGGCATTGCGCCCTTACGAGCTGGCTGCGAATGCGACATAATATCAAGCATGACCTCCCTAGACCATCATTATCGAGTCCTAGAGCTTCAGCCTGGCGCGTCACTGACTGACATCAACCAGGCTTATAAAGATTTGGTGTTTATCTGGCACCCAGATCGCATTCCTCAAGAAAACGAACGGCTCCACCAAAAAGCTCTTCAGAAGCTGCAAGAAATCAATGCGGCTCGCGATGCCCTGCGATCGCATCATAAAAACGGCGCGGCCCCCCAGCCTGCTGCCGCTCAGGCTCGCGCCCATCCGCATTCGCGAGCGGCCAGTTCTGCCGCTCATTCGCGGCCAGCAGCCAGTTCTGCTGCCCCCAAACCGCCCCCTAGGGCGCAATCTACCACCTACTATCGTCCGCCCCCTCAAGCCCCCCCTCGTGCGGCAGCGCATCAGAGACCTGCTTCGCCGGACATGAGTAATGCCAACTTGCGCGGTGCCGACCTTCGCGAAAAGGATCTGGCCGGTCGCAACTTAAGCCATGCGGACTTGACAGAAGCCAACCTTCAGGACTCGTTTTTGCACAATATCGACCTGTCCTACGCGATTCTATGCCGCGCCAATTTATTTCGGGCAAATTTGCTGGGTGCTAACCTCAGCCACGCAGACCTGCGTCAGGTCAATTTGGTCGGGGCCGACCTCAGCGGGGCCAATTTGAGTTACGCCAACCTGACGGGTGCCAAAATGGGGACGGGCGATCGCGTGATGGTTAAGTTGACGGGCGCAATTCTCACGGGCACGATCTTGCCTAATGGGGCAGTTCACGACTAGCGCGATGTTGGGCGCGGAAAACCGAGCTAGACGTTAGTTTTTGAGGGGGGTTGACTGTTTGCGTAACATCATCCATTTAAACAAGATCCGAATCGGGCGCACCAGGTAATGCAGCAGGTAGAGCGCTTTCGGTAAGTTCAAAAACTGCCGATCTTCCGCGTTGGGCGTGACGATAAAGCGTAAGGTCAGCCAGTATTGAGGCATGCGGTCGCGGAGGCGATCGCGCAGCTTGAGATGCAGCGGATTGTGAAATAGCCAGAATCCGGTTTCTTGGTGTTCGATCAGGGTATCGATGTCTGTAAAAATACGTCGCTTAAAGATCTCAAGGAGATCTTGGATGGCAGCACGATGGAGCACTGGGTCCTGAAGGGGTTGCGGTAAAGGCATATCCAGCAGTTCGTGGGCGAGCGCTAAGCCGACGAGAAACATCCGCTCGATGCCAAGCGTTTTAGCTGTTTGCCACAGGTCTAACCAAGGTAGATCTGGATAAACCCGCACCACTTCGGCAACATCGCAAACCCAAATCAAGTTCCGCCATAGTTCTTTGCTGCCGTGGGCGCAGAGATACAGCAGCAAGTCTTGGGGATTGAAGCTCTCCAGTTCGGTGCGGTCTACGATAAAGGGCTGGCGCGCGAGCCAAATTCGATCGAGGTCAAACGCGACGGGGAAATAGTTGGGCATGAGCTGCCAGTGAAGGTCTACGGTCACGGAACTCTGCTTGTGGATAAACATTTCCTCCCCAGAATGCCGCATTTCCGCTTTGGCAAGGCTGACGTTTGCGAGGGTTTCTGGAGGCGAAAGGCTGCGATTCCAAGATGGCTGAGCTGCGCTGCCGGAATCCTCTTTTTGCATTGCCGCAAGAATGAGCTCTTTGGTTTGAAAGCCTTGCTCTATCAGGATCTGACGCACGGCGGGGACATCTCCTTCCCGAACCAGCATGTCAATATCGCTAAATCGGCGCAGATGAATGCTGCTGTAGGCAATCTCCGCTAAAACTGGCCCCTTGAAAAACATGATGGGGATGCTGCGGCTTCTGAATAACTCGACCAATTCTTGGAGCGTAGACGTCAGGCGCTGATTGTGTATCGAGTTTGTGAGGTATCGCTTCATGAGCTGGCCCAAGACTGCCTTCGGGACGCGATCGGGCACGATGCCGGACAAATTTCGATAAACTAACGGCAAAACGCCATGCCAGTTTGCTGTTTGTATGATCGACGCCCAGTCTAGCGCCGATTCGCAATCGTCAAGAACGCGATTGATGAGAGCTTCATCTGGCTGACATCTCGCACAGGCCAGGATCAACCGATGTTCGGCAGAGCACTTGGGGAAATAGAATTGTTGACGCTCAGGGGCTAATGCGATCGCCATGCACAATTAGGTCAAGGGTGAACACTTGCGGCTGAAGGGAAGCTCAAACAAACCGTATCGTCCAATACTCCAATCGGCTGCCTAAAGCTTAGCCGAGGCATTTAACAGAGTGCAAGAGGAAATCGGACAGGACTTCTAAAACTTATCCCGCGCTGAGAGTCCCGATAATATTTTTGAAGAATATTATCCTTAAAAAGGATTTTACGGACTTACTGGGCCTGCGATTGGATTTAGAATTTTATATTCTCAAAATATAAGATATTAATTTGTCAAAAATTGAGTTTTTGGATAGGAAGTAACCAGGATTTCAGCTATTTTTCCGCGTTTGGCTGGCTGCGAATTGATGGCCCTTGTCGCTGCAATCGGATGAATGGGGAAGGCTTGATATAGATCTCTGATAAAGGGGCAATCGGAGTTGGACAGAGCTACTTTTACGCCCCGTTCGGCCAACTCGGCAAAAGTATCGCGCAAACGGATTTGCTCTGTTTCCCCAAAGGCGACGCGGCTGTAAGCGGTAAAGTTGCTCGTGTCGCTGAGAGGGTGATAGGGGGGATCGAAATACACAAAATCTCGTGCGGAGGGCGACTGGTTTAGGATTCGATCGAAAGGTTCCTCGGTTAAGGTTGCCGTTTGCAAGGCAATAGATGCGGCTCTGAGTAATTCTGGATCGCAAATTTTTGGATTTTTGTATCGCCCCATCGGGACGTTAAATCGACCCTGGCGATTGACGCGGTAAAGGCCGTTAAAACAAGTTTTATTTAAATAAATCAATCGAGCTGCTTTTTCGGCAGGTAAGTCGGGTTCGCGATCGCGGATTTGGTAGTAGTAGGTTTGGCTGTGGCGAGCGGCATGATCCGCCAGCTCGTCGATGACGGCTTCGACGCAATCCCGCACGCAGGTGTAAACGTTGACGAGCTCGGGATTGATATCCGAAAGCATCGCCCGCTCTGGCTTGAGGTGAAAGAACAGCGCCCCGCCGCCTAAAAACGGTTCGTAGTAGGTTCGAACGTCGATCGGTAGATAGGGCTGATATTGAGCGATGAGGCGGCTTTTGCCCCCAGCCCACTTTAAGAACGGTCTTGGCGGAGTAGTCAAGGTGGATGGGTCGGGTAGGGCAGTGGAGGAAACGGCTTGGGTTACAATCAAACCAAGCGACAGCAAAGATTTTTTTACTTTACGACTATGCAAGAGTTTTTTGAAAATGTCTCTCGCTATCCCCGCTATTTGATTGCCTTAGTGGTCGGGGTCTTTTGGAATGCGATTGAGCCGCTGATTCCCTTTCTGCGCCGCCCCACGACAGCGATCGCCCTGATCGGCGCCCTCATTAGCGGCTTCATTTTTCTGACCTTGACCCTGCAAGCCATGCTGGGTCTGTCCGTCGATGCGGTCTAAACGTGAAGGAATGCCTCAGTTGCCTTGCGAGCGAGATAGACTAGTCTAGGGCAATCGACAATTTTGATGCATCGCCATCGTAAGGGCGAAGAAGTAGAACATTATGGCAACAGGACGACGCGTTTCTCGCGTTTCGGAATTGATTAAGCGCGAGATTAGCCTGATGCTGCTTCACGGCATTAAGGACGAGCGCGTGGGTAGCGGCATGGTGAGCGTTACGGATGTGGACGTTTCAGGCGACCTCCAACATGCCAAAGTTTTTGTCAGCATTTACGGCACCGATGAAGCCAGAGCTGCCACGATGGAAGGACTGCACTCGGCAGCGGGCTATATCCGAGGACAGCTCGGCCATCGGGTGAACCTTCGCCGCACGCCGGAAATTAGTTTTGCAGAAGATCGGTCTTTAGAGCGCGGAATGCGGGTGATTACGCTCATCGAACAGCTTTCCCAAGACCGTCCCGTTTCTGAGTCTGAAACTGAGGTCGGCGCTCCATCGTCCGATTCAAAAGAACTTGAAGTCTAGCTAGAGAGAGGCGATCGGTTTGACCCATTTGCTGCCCGACTTTCAGGACTTAACCCTGGCGGAACGAGTGGCTCAAATGCTCGTAGTGCGCGCATCTGGCTATTTGTTCGACCATCAAATTCTATATCCGACGTGGGAGCCAAAAGCCGATACGCTGCGCCACTATCTTCAGGATTTAGCCGTGGGCGGCGTCATTGTCTTGGGTGGAAGCGCGGCAGAAATTGCCTTGCGATCGCAGCAACTTCAAGACTGGGCCAAAGTACCCCTCTTTCTGGCCGCCGATATCGAAGAAGGCGTCGGCCAGCGTTTTTCTGGAGCTACTTGGTTTCCACCGCCCATGGCCCTTGCGGCGATCGCCAAGACCCATCCCGAAACCGCCCTGCATCTCGCGGTTGAAATGGGGGCCGCGACTGCCCAGGAAGCCCTCGCCATCGGACTCAACTGGGTCTTAGCACCCATTACAGATGTCAACAACAACCCCCAAAATCCCGTCATCAACGTGCGGGCCTTTGGCGAAACCCTGGCAGTTGTCAGCCAGCTCGCCACCGCCTTTATTCAGGGCGCGCGCCAACATCCGGTCCTCACGACCGCGAAGCATTTCCCCGGCCACGGGGATACCACCACAGACTCCCACTTGGACCTGCCCGTCATTCCTCACGCCTTAGAACGGCTTCAGCGCCTAGAATATTTGCCTTTTCGGGCGGCGATCGCCGCTGGGGTCGATAGCGTCATGAGCGCCCACCTGTCGATCCCGGCGCTGGATGAAACGTATCCAGCGACTTTATCCCCTCGCATTTTGACGGGAGAGCTGCGAGAAGCCCTGGGCTTTGATGGGATTATCGTCACCGATGCGCTGGTGATGGGGGCGATCGCCGACCGTTACGGGGCCGACGAAGCCGCAGTCCTGGCGGTCGAAGCCGGAGCCGACGTCTTGATGATGCCCCTCGATCCGCCGGGAGCCATCCAGGCCATTTGTGCTGCCGTGGAGAGCGGGCGCATTACCGCAGATCGCATCCAAGCTTCGCTGGAACGGGTCTGGCGAGCCAAGCAAAAGATTTTTACCCTCAAAGTCGATGAGGGATCTCACCGTCATGCCTGGGAGCAGCGCCCGCCCGCCCCGATCCAACTGGACGCGTTGGCTCAATTTCAGTTCCAGCAGGCAGCAGTCCAGATTCTAGAGAAATCTTCTCAGTTTCGAGGCACGCTCTCCCAAGGGGAGGGCTTTGCCCGCAATGCGATCGTAGTGGACGATCTCATCGGATGCGATTTTCTCAACCGCAAGGCTCCTGCGATCGCCCTGCCGCAGATGCACGGTTATCCTACGCTGTATCTCGTCGATCGCCACAGCCCCAGCCAGCCCTGCGACCTGGTGGAGACTCATCCAGAACCCACCCTTCTCCAGCTTTTTATTCGGGGAAATCCGTTTCGGGGGAGCGCTGGGTTGAGTCAACTGGCAAAAGACTGGTTCGACGCACTGCTGCAAAAAGGTCTGTTGCGCGGCTTAGTCATTTATGGCAGTCCTTATACCCTCGACGCGTTCTTGCCCCTGCTGCCGCCGGAAATCCCCTACGGATTTTCTTACGGTCAAATGCCGATGGCCCAGGCGATCGTCCTCAACTCCCTCATAAAACCTGCTTGAAGTTTCGGTTAATTTTTCAGGCCCGTTGCGGCAATGCCGCGCACGAGCTGCCGTTGCCCGACCAGACACAGCACTACGATGGGGATGCTGGAAATGACCGCTGCCGCCATCATCAAGGGCCAGTTGTTGGTGAATTGCTCTTGAAAACTGGCTAAAGAGAGCTGCACGGTGATTAACTCTGGTTTGGTCGTGAACACCAGTGGTTTGAATAAATCGTTCCACTCGCCGATAAACGTAAACAAAAACAGCGTCACCAAGGCCGGACGCGCCAAGGGGAGCAGCACCTGCCAGAGCACTTGGAGCTTCGTCGCCCCATCCAATTGGGCGGCCTCCTCTAGCTCGACGGGAATGGTCGTAAAAAACTGACGCATTAAAACAATGCCGAAGCCATTGGCTGCTGTGGGTAAAATCAACGCGCCGTAGGTGTTGAGCAAGTGGGCGGACTTGAGGACCAAGAAAATGGGAATCACCAACAGTTGAAAGGGAATGACCAAGGTGGCTAATGCAATTAATAAGACAGTCTGCCGCCCCCAAAATTGAAGGCGGGCCAAGGCGTAGCCTGCCAAAGCCGACGTGACGATCTGGAGTCCCGTGACGCACAGGGCAACCAAGGTGGAGTTTGCAAACGCGCGCAAGAAGTTGCCGCCGCGCCAGGCCTGACTGTAATTTTCCATGCTCCACCGAGCGTTGGCCCAAGGCAGCGTTAGAGCCGCGCCGGGAGGCAGAAAGGACGTTTCCAGCACGATCGCCAGCGGCAGCAGAACGGCAATTGCGCTCAGCCCCAGCACCGCGATCCCGATTCCTTTAGATAAATTCGATTGAGTTTGCATCGGCGCATCCTTTAGCTCGCTTGAGGCAGCAGACCTGCCGGAATGGATGCAATCAGCTGCCGCGTGTAATCTCGCTGGGGCTGTCGGTAGATTTGCTCCGCAGGGCCGATTTCCTCAATTCGGCCTTGATTCACGACCATAATGCGATCGCTCATAAATTTCACCACGCTCAGATCGTGGGAGATAAAGAGATAGGTCAGGTTAAAGTCCTGCTGTAGCTCCTTGAGCAAATTCAGCACCTGAGCTTGCACGGAAACATCCAGCGCTGAAACGGATTCATCGCAAACGATAAATTTGGGGTTCAGCGCCAGCGCCCGCGCAATGCAAATCCGCTGCCGCTGCCCGCCGGAAAACTCGTGGGGATAGCGTCGCAGATCGCTGGGCTGCAAGCCAACCCGCTCTAGGAGGTAACTCGCGCGCGCGCGCGTATCTTGCTTGGTGCCGCCGATCCGGGCAAAAATTTGCATCGGTTCCATCACGGTGTCTCCCACGCTCATGCGCGGATTGAGGGAGCTAAACGGGTCTTGAAACACGATCTGCAAATCTTGGCGCAGCCGCTGGAGCCGTTTGCCTTGGAGTTGCGTCATATCTTGCCCGTCAAACTGGATCGAACCTCCCGTCGGCTCGATCAGCCGTACCAGCGCCCTTCCCAAGGTGGTTTTACCGCAGCCCGACTCGCCCACCAGCCCCAGGGTTTCGCCGGGATAAATCTGAAACGAGACGCCATTGACCGCCGTTACGTAACGCTTGGTTTGACCCAGCAATCCCCGCACCGGGAACCAAACTTTGAGATCCCTGACCTCTACTAAAGGTTTTTCGCGCTCGAGCTTCCTGAGGCGATCGCGCTGTTCGGCCTCGCTGATTTCTGCGGTGAAGCGGGCGTTGTTCTGAGATGTTCTGGGTTGGATTGCCGCGTACCCCTGCCCGTCCAAGATAGTTTCCATAAAATCTGCCACTGTCGGCAAGTATTTGAGCTGCTTGTCGGGCTGCGGTCGGCAAGCCAGTAACCCTTGGGTATAGGGATGGACGGGATGGTTGAAAATTTGCGCGGTCGGGCCGCACTCGACAATTTTGCCGCGATACATGACGGCGACCATATCGGCAATGTCGGCAACAATGCCAAAGTCGTGGGTGACAAAAATAATCGACATTCCACGGCGATCGCGCAGTTCCTTGAGCAGATTCAACACCTGTGCTTGCACTGTCACGTCCAAGGCCGTAGTGGGTTCGTCCGCGATCAAAATTGCCGGGTTGCCCGAAATGGCCATGGCAATCATGAGGCGCTGGATCTGTCCCCCCGATAGTTCGTGGGGATAGCGTTGCAAAAACGATCGCTTGCGCTCGTGGATTGCTTCGAGCAGTTGTCGCTCGGTCAATACCGCGCTTCTATCGTCTGCTTCGGCAAGGATCTGCTGCTGGAGCGCCGCGTCGGCTGGAATCAAGCGCACCTCTTGGAGAAGGGCGATCGCCTGTCGCTCCGCTTCGGCCTTGGTAATGGGCTGATGGAATTGGAGGGCTTCCACGAGCTGGAATCCGCAAGTAAAGACCGGGTTCAGCGAACTCATGGGTTCCTGAAAAATCATCGCGATCCGCCCGCCGCGATAATGTTGCATCTCTCGCTCCGAAAGGGCGAGCAGATTAATGGGTGGTCCCTCACCCGCTTGAAACCACAATTCTCCACCCACCACTCGACCGGGAGGGCTGGGTACTAAGCTCAGCACTGAAAGCGCCGTTACCGACTTGCCCGAACCGGATTCGCCGACGATTCCTAACGTTTGTCCGCGCCCCAACGTAAAAGAAATATTATCGACCGCCTTGATGGGTTCCTCTTCCGTTTGGAAATGAACCTCTAGGTTTTTGACGGTCAAAATTGAGTCTGTCATAGGTTAGCTGCGGCGGACCGACGAAGGCGGCCTATTTTTCTGATACATGCATTAGCGAGATTTTAGCAGGTGTGCTAAATTCGCGCTTGTTACAGGTTGTGGGTGAGTCCGCGCAAAAGGAGGGCTGCATCCATGCACTTAACCGTCACAATTGTGCAAAGACGGAAGATCCTTGGAGAAATTAGGGTACTCTAAAGGCGAGCGATGGCCAGTCGCTCGATGGGGGTGGCAATTGAACGTATTTTAGGTTGAATTGATGAAGGTTGCGATATCCGTACTCAACGCATTGCCAAAGACTGTCGTCGTGGGCATCAGCGCTGCTTTAGTGGCAGCTATTGGCTTCCTAGACTATAGCCTTCCGGTCGAAGTATCGCTGCTGATTTTTTATCTGGTGCCCGTGGCGATCGCCACTTGGTTTGTCGGCGTGCGTCCCGGTTTTCTAATGGCATTCTTAAGCGGCATTGCGGTCTTCTGCGGGCAAATGACCGTTCCCCCCCTCAAGGTAGAGCTATCTCTTTGGAATGCCGTCGTAGCGGGGTTGGTGGGGAGTATCGCAGCAGATTTGGTGCATCGCGTCAAAATTGCAAGCGAAATCGAAAGCCAGCTCGGCCGTACGGATGCTTCCACTGGCGCGATCAATCAGCGCTTTTTCATGGAGTTGCTAGAAGCAGAGTTCAACCGCGCCCAGCGATATCGTTTCCCCCTCACGTTGGTGCGGATCGAGCTTGAGAATTTCGAGGAGATCGATCGCCGCATCGGTTCTTCCCTAGGCGACGAACTGCTGTATCAATTTGTCGAGCAGCTCAGCGAAGCGCTGAGAGCGAACGACGTGGTTGCCCGTCTCGACGATAACGAATTTGCCATTATCCTGCCCCAAACCGACGACAACCAAGCGCAGCAGGCACTTAGCCGAATCTTTCCCCCACTCCAAGAAGTGCTCGAATCGGGAGGAACTCCACTTGAATACATTTTTGGAGTCGTGACATTCTTGGATATGCCAGAGGATTTTGCAACCCTCAATGACGAAACCGAAAAACTGGTCCGGCAAATCAAAGCCAACGGCCAGAGTCGCTTGGTGTATAAGGTTTTCCCTTAGTTTGAGGGCCTGTCCAGACTGCCTAGCGCGAGCGCGCTAAAATCCGATCCGTATACCGGGAAGGTTTACGACGAAGTAATCGCGTCTGTCATTGTCGTAGGCATAATAGACATTGTTGTCGCGAGTGTAGTAAACGCGATCGCGATACACGACGCGACGGCAGCCGTCTGGCAGTCTCACGAGTCTGTTGCCGTAGTAGCCTCTAGCGCGACCGTAGGGCGGAGAAATGTAAATATTGCGGCGGTTCAGCCGGCGATGGAAACGCCGATAGTCGCCTCGGTTTTTAAATCGATAGTCTCTGCCGTAATATCGATCGTCGCGATCGCGTTCCTCCCAGACAACCCTGTCATCGTAGTATCGGTCGTTGTAGGGTCTGGCTGATGCGCTGGAGGCCGTCAAGACCGTCGATGCAGCTAGAGCGAGGGCGACTGCACCTGTAAAAAGCTTGGTTTGAGTGTTCATGGGACCCGTCCTTCGGGAGAAGTTGTTGATTGGAGCCAGACGCCAGCGCAGGATTGGTTGGCCTAAAGCTTTGCAAGGAAGTGTAGGTTAAGACGCTGCGACGGTCGAAATGGTTCCCGAGCTAGCCTGGATAATTCATGAGAGATAGGAAAACACAAGAAAAGAGAGCCTGAAACGGTTTAGAATCAGGCTCTCTAGAGTTTTTAGTATCTCCATTGTGCCATGACAGAGTGTCATTCGGACCTGCCCTACAATTTCCCCACGCCACGCCCTTTAGTCGTTCGATTTTCAGATCTAGAATTAAGCTCAGATGCCGGGATCTTGCTGGCTCGACAAGCAGAAGAGCAGGTTCAAGTGTGTCGAGGATTGTCAGCGTGTATCCAGGACTGGCGCGACCCGAGCAAAATCACCCATAACCTGCATCAGTTGGTCAGTCAACGCGTATATCAAATGGTGGGAGGGTACGAAGATGCCAATGACAGTAACGTGCTGCGCCACGACCCCATCTTCAAGGTTGCCTGCGGACGATCGCCGAGTGTCGGAACAGATTTACTGGCAAGCCAACCCACCATCACTCGACTTGAGAACCACATTGGCAAAGCAGAAGTCGCTGCCATGCGCAGCCGAATGGTGGATGGATTCATCCAACGCTACAAGAGCGCACCCGACGAAATCGTGTTGGATATCGATGGCTGGGACGACCCAACCCATGGGAATCAACAATTGAGCTGTTTCCATGGATACTACGGTCATCATATGTACTTTCCAGTGCTCATCAACGAGGCCAGTACAGGGTATCCGTTGATTTTGCAGTTACGCGCGGGCAATAGTCATTCAGGCAAAGGCGTCGCAGGCATTTTACGCTGGCTATTTTGGCGACTCAAACGCGTTTGGCCGTCTGTGAGACTGATTCTGCGAGGCGATGCGGGATTCTCCTTACCCGAAATCATGCAGGTTTGCGAACGCTCCAAGGTGGGCTATGCCCTTGGCTTTATCCGCAATGCGGTATTGGAGCGTAAAATTGCCGATTTGCTCGAACGGGCAAGATTGCAACACATCCAAACCCAGCAAAAGGCTCGCTTGTTTGACGATGTCTATTACGCGGCACGGACGTGGGATGAACCCAGACGATTAGTCATGAAGGCAGAATGGCTCGACCAAGGCCCCAATCCTCGATTTGTGGTGACCAATCTGGAGCAACCGCCTCAAGAATTGTACGACCACTTCTACGTTCAACGCGGCGGCGACAGCGAGCATCGCATTAAAGAACTCAAACTCGGCATCAAAGCAGATCGTCTCAGTTGCAGCACTTTTATTGCCAATCAGTTTCGTCTGCTCTTGGCTCAAGCTGCTTACATTTTGATGATTGCAATTCGCCAAGCGGCCCATGGAACACAACTGGCAACGGCTCAGGTGGAACGCCTACGGTTGTTGCTCATTAAAGGAGCTGCCAAGGTAACGGTTTCTACCCGACGGATTCTGGTGGAGTTGGCTGCGTTTTGCCCTTATGCCCAGGAGATGCGTCAAATTTCTCGGAACTTATCCCAGTCCCAGTCCCTCAAATTTGAGTAGGCCAAGCCCGTCATAGGATTCTTGTCTCTATTTGTCGGAAATATAGGTGTTTTTAGCCTTTTTGAGCCGATTTGTATCGCTTTTTTGCCTACTTTTACTTTTCATCTCATCCTATAGCTCTAATTTTGGTGAAACTTACAACTCCTCATACACCTCGTGAATAATGCAGGCTAGAGTTTGATGGATCGCAGGATTGCAGCCTGGCCGATCTCTCGTACGAATATTCTAGCGATTGCAATTGCTTCGACAAGCTCGGCGATCGCGCTGCGACAGGTTCAGTCACCACCGATGCGGGCTTAAGGAACCCTTTAGACTTTCTTGCGAGGAACGATTAGTTTGAAGTTGGGCGGAAATTGGGTGGTCTCGTCGAACTGCGCGCCTTGGAACTGCGCGTCGCGCAAGTTGGCATTCCGAAGGTCTGCAAAAAAAAGCTTGGCCCCGCGCAAGTTGACCCGTCCGAGATTGGTGCCTGCTAAATTAGCATGGCGGAGATTAGCCCAGCTTAGATTGCTGCCAAACAGATCGGCTCCGCGCAGGTCGGCATAACTGAGGTCGGCGTAGCTCAAATCTGCAAAACTGAGCTTTGTATTAAAAAGCGGAGCAGCATTCAATTGGGCTTGAGAAAATTGCCTGATGCCTTGAGAATACTGGGCCAGCAATTCTTGCGCGTCCATAGAAGCTTTGCCTGTCGATCGCTATTCCTAGACTAGGATACGCGTTTTACTCGATTTTTCTACCCCTGTTTTGAGCGTGCCTAACTTTTCTTTGCTAGAGTTGGGCGCTGAACCGACTGCTCGAAAAGGGTTTGAAGGGTATGGCTGCGTCGGTCTAAAGATTCTGTTTTTGAAGTCCATAGGGTTTCGTAAAAGAAGAAGGAGACGCCGGCAAATTTGCGATCGCGCACCCATTCCACCTGCTGCTGAATCCAATCCATCGGTACATCTCGATTTTTGAGGCCAGATAGAATGCCGATGCTGACGGGAATATGCTGCCGCGCGCGCTGAAGTTCGGGGCGCTCTAGTTCCATTAAAAAGCGGTTGCGATCTTGGCGATAGACCTGGATTACCAGTTCTTCGATATAGCCAAGCTGCTCCCAAGTTCGCCAGTCCTGCAACAGTACTTCGTAGGAAAAGTCTGCTGGGTTGGGTGAGAGCGATATCAATGCCTTGGGGTTTTTAGCCTTGACTGCTTTAAATAAATTTGACATCAGGTTTGTGATTTTGTCGGCGCGCCAACGCATCCAAGCTTTGTCGCGGGGGTTCTTGGGTGGCTTCTTTCCCTGATGTTCTTGCTGGTAGAGCTTGACGGTAAACGGATCGTAGCCCAGTTCTACGGGCAGGCCAAAGTGATCGTCTAGCTGGATGCCTTCTACGTCGTATTGCGTGACAATTTCAACCATCAGGTCTGCAATCAATTGCTGGACTTTGGGATGAAATGGATTGAGCCATACCCTTGGATCCCGACCTTCCTTCACGATCCTGCTGCCATCTTGACGTTGGGTGAGCCAGTCGGGGTGGCGTTTGGCAAG
Organism: Altericista sp. CCNU0014; assembly: GCF_044923475.1. Taxonomy (NCBI): domain Bacteria; kingdom Bacillati; phylum Cyanobacteriota; class Cyanophyceae; order Synechococcales; genus Altericista; species Altericista sp. CCNU0014. The sequence goes on along the minus strand of NZ_CP137338.1, from coordinate 4,889,535 downwards.
GTCTGAATTGGCTGGAGCCATCAGCCCAAATTCTAACCAGGGAATGACGCTCATGTTTTTGGCGCGGGCCAGTTCTATGAGTTCTTGGAGCATGTCGCGATCGCCCTGTTCTGCTTCGCGGGCATCGGGCTGTCCGGTATTGCCCATGTCGGGGTAGAGCCGTTTTGGCGTGCCGATGGCTGCTGCTGCGACTGGGCTGGGATACAGCGTGTATCCCCAGTTCCAGACAGTTGGGTACACCGTATTGAAGTTGAGGTTGGCCAGACGGCGGATGCCCTTTTTGAGGCGATCGCGCGAAAACAATACGTCGCTGTCGATATTGGTGAGCCAAACCCCTCGGAGTTCCTGAGTTGGGGCGGGAGCGGTTTTAGAAATAGCTTGAGGGCTGAGAATGAACCCTAAGGTTGCAAATAGGGCGGTTAAGTAAACTGCAAGTCTGTTGCGCCAAGCCCATCGATGTCGTTTCAAGGTGTCTTAATCCTATGTTGTCCCAGCAGTACAACTCAGTGATGTGTTGCGATCGCCCTCTGTTCCGCTGTGGAGGCTCAGCTCAAAAAGCTCTCTAAGTCCGGCACATTAACCCAGCAACCCGTTGCATGGGATTCGTGGGTTAAATCCATCAGCAGTTGCGCGTAAACGCCTTCGCGAATGGACGGTGCAGAAGACCGACCGCTGTGGATGCATTCGGCCCAGTGCGTTATGGCGCGGGTAACGGGGGCAACGCGCCCATCGGGATGGGTTTTGGTAAACTCGTACCGCTCTGGGATGGGCAGTTCTGCCAGTGGTTCGCCGTTTTGAGCGCCCCGGAGTTTGAAGCCGTGCACGTAGTCTGTTGGGTGCTCGCTGCCGAGGACGAGGGTACCGCGATCGCCGTAAACTTCCACCCAGTGACCGCGACCGTTATAGGCCGTTGCGCTAATGCTGACTTGTACGGGCGTGCCATCGGCTAGCTCTAGCAGAATGAAGCAAGTATCGTCGGCATCTGCTGCCTTGGCCATGCTGCTGACTGGATCGGGGCGGTAGCCGATGGATGTAACCAGCCGACCGCAGAGCTGTTTGACGGGGCCGAACAGCCACGCAATGTAGTCAAAGGTATGGGAACCCAGCGCGCCTAAGGAGCCGCCGCCTGCTTCTGCGCTGGCGTGCCAGCTCCAGGGACGGGTCGGATCGGCACGACCGGGTACGAGCCAATCGATTTTAATCGAGCGCGGTTTGCCGACATAAAAGTTTTCGAGATGGGTTTTTAAGGCCATCCAGGCAGGAATAAAGCGAAACTCAAAGTCAAGAGAGGTTTGCAGCTTCTGACTTCGAGATAGTTCGTAGATTGCGTTGGCTTCGGCGACGGTCATAGCCGTCGGTTTTTCCAAGAAGACGTGCTTGCCTGCCTCAAGCGATTGTCGTGCCATCTCAGCATGTAAAAAGGGCGGGGTAGAAATGCAGACGCCCTGGATTTCCGGCAAGGCCAGCAATGTTTCGAGATTGTCGGCGGCGTGGGGGATGCGGTGGGTTTGGGCGATCGCCTCGGCTTTGGCGCGATCGCGATGATAGACGGCGACGACTTGGGTATGAGGGCAATCTTTAAGAGCGGGTAGGTGGACTTTCTGTCCGAACCCAGTGCCAACTAACGCGACGCCTATTGGAGTTTGCAAATCAGACATACCAACGCTTCATGATTTCTCATCTCATGATACTGGTTCGTCAAAGGACAAAATTGGCAATCGATTGAAGTCTGAAATTATTGTCTGAAGCCGCCCATCGGATGACGGCATTGGGGCTGAGTCAGATGGCGATCGCCGTTGATTGCTCGCTCCGATTGCTTCAGAGGCTTCCCTAGCGCGATCGCTTTGGCGATCTTAGCAGTGACATAAATCACACTTTTTATGTTACTCGATCGCTGTTGAATGCCATTAACCGTAGGAAACTCAAATCGAGTGGACAAAAACGAAGGATTAGCTTAAATTTCCAGGTAGGAATTTTTAGAGGCGTTATTTAGGTCAAATTTGCCTGATTTTAAGTCTTTCGAACTTACTCTAAGCCTTGCTTCACATCTCGATAGATCGACTGCTAGCACGCATTAAAAACATCAAAGGTGACCTAGATTCCATCGTTTTGGAACGTTAAGCCATTAGCGAGGTTTAGATATGGAGCATGAAAATTTGTACTTAACACCCTTTCAGCGCAAACTTCTTCTCAAAAAACTTTACGAAGACACGCTCTCCCAATTGAACCGTCAGCGCATCAAAATCATGATTCTGGCAGACGAAGGCATGTCTCAATCGGAAATTTGTCTCAAGGTGGGCTGTTGCGCGTCTACCGCAAGACATTGGATCCACATGGCTCGGTCCGGGATGGCGCATTTGTGGGAAGACTCTCCCCGAGGTCGCCCCAAAATTGTGACCGATGCCTATCTAGAACGGTTGCGCGAGTTGCTAACTCAAAGCCCGAGAGATTATAAATACCCCTTTAGCCGATGGACGGCGGACTGGTTGCGCAAGCATCTCGCTCAAGAATGCGACATTGAAGTGAGCCTGCGCCATTTTAAGCGTCTGCTCAAACAAGTGAAAGAGTCCATGAATTCCAGTACCGATTCAGGGCAGCCATCTCAATCGGAAATAATGCTTCTCCAGGGCAATCGTTCGGCCAAAAGCAAGAAGACAACTGACTTACCCCCTACAACTCATCTCAAAATCGTCGATCTGGCCCTAGAGAGCAATCCAATTTCTTCTGAATTTGCTGCATCTCTGTTGAAACAGTGAGAAAAAGATTCAGACTTTCTTTATGGTAATTTCAACGTCTGATTCCTTCACGACTCAAGTTCTCGATCGAGTGCTTGGATGCGAGTTAACCCCGTCGGAATGGAATACCTGTAAAACTCAAGTTCAATTCATTACCCCGAAGGTCGGAAAGTTTTGGGACAGTCGAGACCCAAAAGCCGGGCTATACATTGTCCTTGCAGGCAAGGTGCGCTTGCTCGACGATAAGGATGAGCTAGTATCTACCCTGTCCTTAGGGGAAGCCTTTGGAGAATTAACATTCCTCAGCGATCGCGCGTTTTTACCCTACTGTATGCGAGCGGGGATGGGGGTAGAGCTGTGTTTTATGCCGGCCACGCTGCTCGCCGTTTTAATGCAGCAGCATAGCAGCATTCAAAATCATTTGCTCAAAGCGGCCCAGGCTCGCAACCTCCTACTCCAAAAGCCCGCGTCTCATTCCGATCGGGATGCCGCGCGAGGATTGCCCGGACCGCCTAAGTCTTTGTCGCAAACGAACTCGCCCCGCGATCGGGCCCAGCCCAAACGTCGCTCTTATTTCCCGATGCCCCTACAGCGGGTGCAGCACCTGTGGCAGCGAACCACCGCGCGCTATCCCTTTTTTGCCCAGCAAAGCGCTTCAGACTGCGGTGCGGCTTGTTTGGTCATGGTGGCGCGCTACTGGGGAAAACGCTTTAGCGTCAACCGATTGCGCGAGATTGCCAACATCGATCGCAACGGCGCGTCGCTACTGGGATTATCCACCGCTGCGGAAATGCTCGGCTTTACCACCAAGCCCGTCAAAGCGACCCTCCCGCAACTTGCCAAACAGTCATTGCCGGCCATCGCCCATTGGGAGGGCAAGCACTACATCGTGGTTTACCGCGTCACAACGCGACACGTCATCGTCGCAGACCCTGGCATCGGTCAGCGGAACCTCACTCATGCCGCATTTGAAGCCGACTGGACGGGTTATACCCTTCTCTTAACCCCCTCAGCATTTTTCAAGGAAGCCAAAGAAGATAAGACCACGTTCTGGCACTTCCTCGATCTCCTCAAACCCCATCAGCTCGTCATGTTTGAAGTGCTGATTGCGTCCATTTGCATTCAGCTGTTTGGATTGGTCACGCCCCTGTTTACGCAGTTGTTGCTAGACCGCGTGGTGGTTCAAGGCTCGGATTTAACCCTGACGGCCATCGGCATGGGGCTATTGCTCTTTGGCCTGTTTCGGGTGGCGATTATGGGGCTGCGTCAGTACCTGATCGACCACACCGCCAATCGTCTGGACCTAGCGTTGATCGTTGGATTTATCCGCCATACCTTCCGGCTACCGCTCAAGTTTTTTGAATCTCGCTACGTGGGCGATCTGGTGTCGCGGGTGCAGGAAAATCGTAAAATCCAGCGATTTTTGTCCGGGGAAGCCCTGTCCATTTTGCTGGATTTGTTTACGGTTTTCATCTACGTCGGTCTGATGCTCTGGTACAGTTGGCGATTGGCGCTGCTGGTACTTTTGGTCGTCCCGCCTTTTTTCTTGCTGGCGCTATTGGCCACTCCCTTTTTACAGCGCATCTCTAGAGAAATCTTTAACGCCATGGCCCAGGAAAGCAGCTATTTGATCGAGTCGCTGACGGGCATCCGTACCATTAAGTCCTCGGCAGTCGAGCAAAGCGTGCGATGGCGGTGGGAAGAGTTTTTTAGCCGATCGATTCAAAAAACCTTTACGGGTCAGGTCATTAGCAATCGCCTACAGATCTTTAGCAACAGTATTGAGGCGATCGCCACCACTACGCTGCTGTGGTACGGGGCCGACCTGGTGATTCAAAAAGAACTCACCATCGGCCAACTGGTGGCCGTTAATATGCTGCTGGGCAATATCATTCGCCCGTTTCAGCGGCTGACGGTGTTATGGAACCAACTCCAGGAAGTGCTGATTGCCGTGGAGCGGATTAACGATGTCTTAGAAGCCGAGCCAGAAGAAGATTTAGGCATTCAGGTCAGACAAACCCTCCCTCGCATCCGAGGAGAGATTTGTTTTCAAAATGTCACCTTTCGGTATCAGTCGGAAAGCGAGGTCAACATTTTGCAAAACCTCTGTTTTCAGATCGAGCCGGGGCAAATGGCAGCTTTGGTGGGTCGCAGCGGTTCCGGTAAGACCACGCTCTCCAAACTATTGCTGGGGTTATATCCCCCGACTGAAGGGCAGGTCTTAGTGGACGGACACGATGTCACGAGCCTCTCCTTGCGGTCATTGCGGCAGCAAGTGGGGGTGGTAGACCAAGATACATTTTTGTTTGGCGGCACCATCCGCGAAAACATCAGCCTCAGACATCCAGAGGCCACTTTAGAGGACATTCTCGAAGCGTGTCGGTTGGCAGGGGCGGACGAATTTATCAAGCGGATGCCGATGGGCTACGAAACCCAGATTGGAGAGGGTGGCGGTCTGCTCTCGGGGGGACAGCGGCAGCGATTGGCGATCGCCCGCGCCCTGCTGGGCAACCCCCGGCTGCTGATTTTAGATGAGGCGACCAGCCATCTGGATACCGAATCGGAGCGCATCATCCAGCAAAACCTGGGTCAGATTTTGCGCGGGCGTACCACTCTGGTCATCGCCCATCGGCTTTCTACGATTCGCAATGCCGATCTGATTCTGGTGCTCGATCGCGGCGTGCTGGTGGAAAGCGGCAACCACGACGCGCTCATGGCGAAGAAAGGTTACTACTACTTTCTAACCCAGCAGCAGTTTGGCAATGTCCCTTAATCCCCATTGATGTGGAGTGTGACCCTTGAACAAGTCGATCGTTTATCCATCTGGCACGATGCCCATTTCGACCGATACGTCTTGCCGGACGATTCGGGTTCTGCTGGCGGACGACCAGCCATCGGTGTTGGAACTGCTGAGGTCTTTTTTGACACCAGAAGCGGACATCAACGTCATTGCCAGTGCCGATAATGGCAAAGCGACGTTGAAATTAATTTCAGAGTTGCAGCCGGACATCGCTCTGGTTGATATTGAAATGCCGGATATGGATGGGATTGCCATTACGCGGAGCATTACGGAGCAGTTTGCCCACACGAAGGTGTTGATGTTCAGCAGCCACGATGACGATGGCTATATCCGCGATGCGTTAGCTGCCGGGGCGCGAGGTTATCTGCTCAAGGGGACCCCGGCCCAGGAAATCGTCCATGCCATTCGCTACGTCCAAAAAGGATACTTGCAGCTCGGCCCCGGCTTGTTTGAAAAGTTAGATGCGGGAGCGGTGTCCTTGCTGCCCTCTTCGGCTCCCACAATCCTTGAAGCGGCTCCCGTGCCAGCGCCATTGGCGGAGACTGTCCCCTCAGAGATCGTATCGTCCGAGCAAGAGTGGTCTCCCTATGCAGAAGATCGAATCAACGCGCTCCCTCAGGTTTGGACGAGGGGACTGCTCTATTTTTTGCTGATCTTTGCGGCGATCGTCTTGCCTTGGTCGATGCTCTCGCGCGTGGATGAGACGGGGGTTGCCCGAGGCCGAATAGAACCCAAAGGGGCGACCCAACGCCTGGATTCGCCCGCTGCGGGAACCGTCGCAGCCGTTCGCGTCCAAGAAGGTCAAACGGTCTCCAAAGGGCAGGTCTTAATAGAGCTGGAGGCCGACGTGTTGCGAGCCGAACGGCAGCAGGCGCAGGCAAAGTTGTCGGGGCAAACCAGCCAGCTCAACCAGCTCGAAATTTTAAAGACTCAAGTGCTGAGCACCCTGAGCGTGCAGGCCCAGCAAAATCAAGCCCAGGCATCGGAGAAATTATCCCAGGTGGGTCAAGCGCGCCAGTCTTTGTCGGCGAGTCAGGCCAATGCGCCGCTTCAGGAAGCCGAAAAGTTGGCTCAAGTCGAGCAGGCAGAGGCAAGGTTGAATGCGGCCCAAACGGATTTGATTCGCGCTGAGAATCGCTATCGAAAAGATTTGGATGAGGTGAAGCGCTATCAAGTGTTGGCAACGGCGGGCGTCGTCCCTGCGGTCAAAGTGGTCGAGCTAGAGCGCACTGCCGATGAAAGCCGACGCCTCCGCGACCAGTCTGCCGCTGAAGTTCAGCAAGGCCAAAAAAGCTTGGTCGAACGCCAAAATAGCTATCAGGGTCTCAAACAAAAGCTTCTAGCCGAGCAACAGCAGGCAGACTTGAGGCTGCAAGAACAGCAGAACGGACAAACGACGATTTCTAAATCTGGGGAACTGGCACTGCTCAAAAATCAGGAGCAGCTCAAACAGCTAGAATCTCAAGCCAATGCGCTCAAGGCAGACATAAAGCAAAGCCAAAGCCAGTTGCAGGCGCTCGATCTACAACTAGAACGACGAGTCGTGCGATCGCCCGTCGCGGGCACCATTTTTGAATTCCCGGTTAAGAAACCAAAGGCTTTTTTGCAAACGGGTCAGCTCATCGCTCAAATTGCGCCTCAAAACGCACCGTTAATTGTGAGGGCGCAGGTGCCCAGTTCCAACAGCGGTTTCTTGAAGGTGGGACAGCCCGTCAAGCTGAAGTTTGACGCCTACCCCTTCCAAGATTATGGAGTCGTTTCAGGACGGCTGCAATGGTTGTCGCCGGATTCTAAGGTCGTGCAAGCAAACGGCGCTCAATCCGAGGTTTTTGATTTGGAAGTCACGCTAGATCGGCCCTTCATTCAAACTGCGACTAAGAAAATTTTGCTCTCCCCAGGGCAGGCTGTCACTGCGGAAGTCATCGTTCGCCAGCGTCGCATTATCGACTTTTTGCTCGATCCATTTAAAAAACTCCAGAAAGGCGGCTTGCGCCTGTAGCCATCAATGCGTGGTTTCCCCTTCTGCTGCTTTAGTCTGTCTCACTTCTATCACTTGCAAAGGAGCCCTACATGACCGAACAACTCGCAATTTCTGCGGAGGAAGTGCTGCACCACGTTAAGTTGTCTGGCCAACTACCAGCGCTAAAGGAGGCGATCGCCATTCGTCGTATCATCCAAACGACCGCCGCAGACAGAGGTATTGAAGTCACACCGGAAGAAATCCAGACCTCTGCCGACGAATTTCGCAAGGCCAACAACCTCCAACGAGCGGAAGATACTTTAGCTTGGTTGCAGCAGCGAGAGTTAGCCGTTGAAGATTTTGAAGCAATGATTCGATTTTCGGTGCTTCAATCTAAGCTGGCTAAGCATTTATTCGAAGATCGAGTGGAAGCTTATTTTGCTTCAAATCAATTGGACTACATGGCAGTGGCGTTGTATGAAGTTGTCTTAGAAGATGAAGATATTGCGTTGGAACTATTTTACGGTCTTAAGGAAGGAGAAATTACGTTTTTTGAAGTTGCTCAGCAATATATTCAAGATGCAGAGTTACGGCGTAGAGGAGGATATCGAGGTATCTTAAAAAGAACAGAGCTGAGTGCAGAAATTTCTAGTACTGTATTTGCAAGTACTCCACCCCAGCTTCTAAAGCCCATCTTGGCTGCAGATGGAATTCATCTAATTTATGTCGAGGAGATTCTTGTTCCTAATTTAAGCGAACAAATGCAGAATACAATTCTTTCAGATTTGTTTTCTAAATGGCTCAAGCGAGAACTCTCAAAATATGAGAAATAAAATAGAACTTTCTTATCTTATGTTTTTTGTTAGCTGTGCTTTCCTAGAGCATTATCTCTCTATCTCAAGATAGAGACAATGCTTATTGTCCGATCTTCCGAGTCAGAAGGAAGAGGATCGAGTAGGGAGTATCTCACTTTGAAATCTGGCGATTGAATAAGTCCTGCGGACAGGCTACGCCAACGCAGCTATAAGAACGATGCCCGCCGCGCGGACTCACACTTTGGACTTAACCTGCGGATGCAGGTTTTGTTCCTATAGCCGCGATTTCAATCGCTAGGCTACTTTTGCCAAAGTGGGATGCTCCCGATCGAGTATCTTGAAACAAGTAGTGTGACAAAATTAAACTTGCAATAATTTTCAGACATTGTAAGTTTAATCTCAATCTATTTCAATTTAATTTGATTCACCTACTCACATAGGTCGGTTAGGTGTTCAACGATTGTCTGTCTAGAACCGTCGAAGGGACTGTAGATTACCGAAACCGAAAAGACATGCCCACCAGAAGCAACAGTATATTCGTAAAGACCTGGGGCAGTCTGCCCTCCTCCAAGTATCGTTGCTCCCCCAACGACCTGGGTTAATTCATCAGTGCTTAGATCGCTGGCTAAGAACTCGGTGGTATCGAGCACAACATTTGGCCCAGAAGTAATGTCTTGAATCTGGAGCGAACGGTTTGTGGAGATTGAATCGAGGTTTTGAGTCAGCAAGGTTGCCATAAATTATCTTCAGTTAGTAAAAGAATCGTTGTTTTTGGCTTTTTAAGCTTATTAAAGATAATATCTATGGCTCGGAGTACAAACCAAAGTCCATGATTTTCTTGAGTGACATTATTTATTTATTAAAAGCACTTTATGGATATTCTGTATAAAATTGAGATAATATACTCTATTGAGATCGACCTACAAATTTGATGTTTGATTTTTAAATAAAATTATAAGTAGGATTCTTCGTTTAAAACAAAGCAGGGCGACTTCAAGTATGAGTCGTCCTGCTTTGTTTTGAATCTAACGCTTTAGAAAACGAATGCTGGATCGCACTGTGGGAGTCTTGGATTGCAAGGAGGCGGTGGTGGCGGTGGCGGTGGCGGGCAGCAACAGCAGCAACCGCCCAAAGTCATCTCTTGGTCATTTCTGGAGATCTGAGTCATCTCTTCTGAAGAGAGATGTTCGATATCTTCGATTAGTAGTTTGAACATATTCTGATTGCAAAAAGTAAGCGTTTTTGTTTTTGAAAAGACGATGAATTTATGTCTTTTCGGTTTGCCATGATGAATTTATCGTATTGAAATTCTGTTTGCAATAAATTTAGCTTTCTCGGTCGAGCCAAAAATTCAATATTTTTGTCACTTAGAAATTTTGTGCTTAGATCGAAGAGATATCATTTTTTCGATCGATAAGATCTAAAGCCTTCTTTGTTTTGAACAATACCCTAAAATATGCAACCCGATCGTTCCATGCCTGACGTGGCAGCACGTATTGCTGCTCTTGGGCGACAGTGCTTGCATTGTCTCCGTTCGATAGCTTTAGAGTTGGATTGAGTTTTTCAGTCATTGTTTTCTCCAGCGTTAACTCGGGCTAGCGATCGCCAAAACTTTATCGCTCTCTTTTTCGTCCTTCCAGCGCGCAGGCCACTGGATGCGATCGCTGGTAAAGTGAAGCGCATCGCCCTCGGGCCAAGCCGCATCAATGGATTCCTCTAGAATCTCAAATTCGCCATTATCAAAGGGGACGCCTTCCGCGCGGCGTTTGACGGTCAACCGCTCTCGAATGCCCTGCTCGGCTTGCGCGAGGGCGCGGTGATGGCAGTAAGGATTGTTGCCTCGGCGATCGAAAAAGACATGGGCGGTCCAGCTACATCCACCGCGACAAAGCTCGGCAAACTCGCAGGTTTTGCAAAAACCCCAGAGATGTTCGGTGCCCTTGGGGGTATCGGCCCCTAGATTAAACCGCAACTGCTCCGTTTCTTCCACGATGTATCGCAGTTTTTGGTCTCTTACATTCCCCCCTGCGTAAGCTGCCGTTGGCAAAGAAGGGCAGCCCTTGATCGCTCCATCTGCTTCAATTCCAATTGCAGATAAACCCGCCGTACAACCCTGCCAAAACGTCCAAGGGTCGCCCGCACCGCGTAACAGTCGCTCGTAGGGGCCGTAGTAGCCAATATTGTTGCCAGCCTGGATCCGAATCCCATCTTGTTGAGCTTGTTCGGTAACCCTGGCCAGCATGGGGTAAACATCCAGCAGTTCGGAAGGCTGAAGCAGAATTTCATGGTTATCGGCAGCATTTCCCATCGGGACGGTGAGCTGGATCTGCCACGCAAAAATTCCTGCTTCGCGTAGTTTTTCGTAAATGAGCGGGAATTCTGGCCCAGAAAGGCGATTGATTTGAGTATTGCAACCAAAGGGAATGCCCGCCGCTTTGAGATTGCCCATGGTCTTAAAGGCCCACTGCCAAGCCCCTTGACGGCCTCGAAGGCGATCGTGGGTTGCCTCTAGCCCATCTACAGAAACCGAAACCACCCGAATGCCCGCTGCTTTCATTTTCTGAGCAGTGTCTAGGGTGATGCCGTATCCCCCGGTTGTCATCCCGCAGACCATCCCCGCATCGGTAATGGCTCTGGCAATATCGAGCCAATCAGAGCGCAAAAAAGCTTCGCCACCAATGAGCGTGACTTCTTTGATGCCGATGTCTGCCATCTGTCTGACTAAATCTAATGCTTCTTCTGTAGAAAGCTCGTTGGCGCGCTCGTGACCTGCGCGGGAACCGCAGTGCTGACAGGCAAGATTGCATTTCAGCGTAATTTCCCACACTGCATAGCTAATTCTGCGATAACTCATCGAAGTAGCCTCTAGAATGGATACGAGATCTAAAAACGGAGAGGGACGTGACCGTAGGGTGGCATGACGGTAGGCGAAACGGTCAGGGCGATCGCCCCTCCAACAACTGCCGCTAACTCCCTCTCTCCAAGTGGGTTGAGCTCGGCTTTGGCTGTCTTTGGTTCGAGCAAAGCAGCAGTGTAATCCGTCAATTCTGTTGGCGTAAAGTCATAGCCAGCCGCTCGCACGATAGCGCGACAGTCATCCTTCGTTTTACTCTGCTGAAGCTCGCTGTAGAAAACAGGATCGCTTGCCAGTCGTTGATAAAAATTTTGGACGGCCTCAATCGACATACTCTTTTTACTCCAGAGCGATGGATTTACTCAATAGACCAGGAATTGCCTCGACCCGGCTGAACGCTTCCATAAATTTGAACGTCCTGAAGGGTGAGATCGCCCAACATGCCACCCACAACCCCAGCAAGTTCCTCCGCATCTATGGTTGCAAGTTCGTCTTTTACATCTGCTTCTAAAACTCGAGCCGTGTAATCTTCAAATTCCTGTGAGGTGAAATCAAACCCCATGGCTTTCGCAAGCTGGTAGCCTTCTTCTCTGCGTTCCAATTGCTGGATTTGAGCGCGAAAAGCTTCGTCTACAGCTACGCGGGCATAAAACAATTTGACATTTTCTAAAGACATAAATTTATTGCTCTAATATGCGTCTTAGGTAATTTCTAGAAAAGAGAAGACCGAGTTGTAGGGGCGCACATACCTTGCGCCCTTACAGAATGTTTGGTAGTTTTTATTTCGGGAATAGCATCAATCTAAAAGCGGCGGAACCGAACCGTATTCCTGGACGGCACCTGAGATGGGCCTCATCAATGTCATAAATCCTCCGACGACAGCGCTCAGCTCTGCTTCGTCTACGGGCGGTAATGTTCCATCCAATACGTGGGATGCATAGGTCTCTAGCTCGTCCATCGTGAACTCGTAGCCAGCCGCTTTGGCGATCGCCCAGCCGGTTGCCCGACAAGTGGCATTTTGAAGCTGCGATCGCAAATTTACATCCTTAAAAAGCTGTTGAAAAAATAAGTGAACGATATTCATAAATCTCTCTGATTACATGATTTCCTTTTCATCCGGCGGCCAGATGACGCCGTACAGTGGCTGAATCCACGGCAGAGGCTTTCTGAGAGCGGTAAATCCGCCGATCACCGTTTCTAATTCGGCCTTGTCTAAAGGCGATAAGTCATCAGATGGATTCATCAATTGAGCGGTATATTCTTCGAGTTCTTGAGTCGTGAAGTCGTATCCTGCTGCTTTTACAATTTGGCTGCATTCTTCTTTGCTGTTCGCATTTGCGACTCGGGCCTGGAAAGCTTCGTCAATAGCTAAGTGAGCGTAAAACTTTTTGACATTTTCTAACGACATAGGACTACCTTAAGTAAGAGATTGAAGCGATGGATGAAATAGAACATAAAATCGGAGATAGCCTCTAAAGAGGCTCGCACGGCATCATTCCGCAGGTGCTACCACCAGGCCGAATTCCTCCGATCACTGCATTTGCTTCTTTAGGATCTAGTTCTGAGATAGCGTCGCTCTGCTCTAAAGATGAATTTCGACGAGCGGTAGCCGTTGCGATCGCCTCATCTAGCAGCCCTAGATCGTCGAGTTCTTCAAGCTCGTATAGGTCTAACTTGTTGTGATGTAAAGACATCGATATCTCCTTGGTTTTAATACTCGTTTTAGATAGATGGCGCGATCGACTTACATGAGAGAAGCATCAGGCTCGTAGATCAGACCAACGGTTATAATAGGGCAGGGTACTTTTGATATGGTTGTTGTCGAAACTCCGATGCCACCATTCACTTGTTCTGCTTCTTCTAGGGAAATTTCAATTTCAGCAGCGCTTCGCCGAGCCGATGCATTTGCGATTGCTAAATCTAGGGCTTCATCCATGTCAACCTCGTTGAGGTTATGGACTTGTAAAGAGAGTTTTTCGTGCGCCATGGGTTTTCTCCTATTGGGGCAGTGAGCGTAAGTTTTTTCTTTATGAGACTGCGGGCGTTGAAACTTCCTTCATCAGGGTTGAAGGATTGGAGTTATCCGTAATCACTTGAGGGCAGCGAAAACAGACTGCACTTCCCTCTTGTTGCCACCACCGACAATCTCGACGAATGGCACAGGGCGGAAGTTGTTCGGCAACAGCGGGCAACTGTGCGGATACCCGCGTTGCTAGGCGACAGTTTGTGCCGTCAAAGTGCTGGCAAGCCTTGGTCTCGCACGGGGAGGCCGCCCGCAAGACTTCCGCTGGCGTGACGGGGTGAACTTTAGCGACGAGTTCTTCCGTAACAGTTTGGGCGTGCTTGAGGTAAACCACCCTCGGACGATCTGCCGTCCCGTTGACTACGCCAAAAACAACGCTCCGATCGACGGTTGGACGAGCGCTCGGACACAATGGAATTTTTTCGACTGTCGTGTTTTCCATTACTTTAGCTTCCTGCATTGAGATGAGATGGCGATCGCGCGATCTGCCACTCTTGTTTCCGACCGCGACACTCATCTGCAAGACAAATACCAATGGCCTGACGATGAAAGGTCTTGCTTTTATATGGAGACACACTATCCAAGTCGGTTGACTTGTTAATTCCAATACTTCGATGAAGTTCCAATGGAATTATCGAGGTTAATAAGGATTGTCTTAGGTTAAACCGCTATCGATCAAGACTTCTATCTCTTTTTAAAGACCAAAACACTAGGGTTTATGTCCCTTCATGGGACTGTCTGCCGATGTTGCGAGATCGTCAGGCTCGGGCTAAGCGACCTAGGCTTGCTAAAGATGCTGAAAAAATTTCTTCGCGTGCCAAGTCCGGGGGGCCAGTCCCAGTTCTGAGCAGCTGCGGCAGGCTCGATCGAGTCATTAAAAGTCTGAATAGATATATTTTTGTCCCTTCAAAAGCTAGGGCTAGCTTTCCTGCGCGCTCATTTACAGGTCTAGAGGCTGCTTTAAAAGCCTCATTCTTCCTTGCATTAGCTCCCCCGCTCCCCAATTCTGGGGGGAGAACACCGAAAATTAGGGTCATTTCCGAAAACGATGCTTGTTTCCCCCCAGAATTGGGGGGAAAGTGTAATGTCTAAGAAATTTTTCAAACTGCCTCTTAGCTTCGCAGTTTCGGTTCCTATCTAGCTTATGAAATCATGTGAAGCGCAAAGAGCGCGGAGAATTTATCCAGTATTTGTCCGAAAACTCAGGCTGGCACTGCCATGCCCCGCTGGACTCCGGGGCGTTGCTGTACTGTGTCTACCCAGCGCTTTAGATGTGGGTGTGCGTCCAATGTCAATCCCATAAATTCATAGGACGCGATCCAAGGGAATGTCGCAATATCGGCGATCGAGTACTCGTCGCAGATAAAGTCGCGATCGGCGAGCTGGCGATCGAGTACGCCGAAGATGCGGAGCGTTTCTGTGCGGTAGCGGGCGATCGCGTAGTCGATTTTTTCGGGGGCAAATCGATTGAAGTGGTTGTACTGCCCTAGCATTGGTCCAACGCCACCCATCTGAAACATCAGCCATTCTAAAACGCGAAAGCGCTTGGAAGATTCCATCGGCAAAAACTTTCCAGCTTTCTCGGCTAGATAAATTAAAATTGCGCCAGATTCAAATACCGTTATTCCAGTCTCGCGATCGACAATGGCGGGAATTTTGCCGTTGGGGTTGATCGCAATATATTCTGGAGTAGACTGCTCTCCCTTTGTAATATCAATTTTGTGCGTTGCGTAGGGAAGGTTGACTTCCTCTAGCATGATGGATGCTTTGCGACCGTTGGGAGTTGAGAACGTGTAAAGATCGATCATGAGACTTTAAGTGGATAGGGATATCCATACACTAACAGCCAGACCTCAAGCATTGGTAAAGCTTAAAATCTGGCCGTTCGTTTTAGTTCGCAATCGATGACGAAAAATCCAATTATCCGCTTGTCAGCACCTCAGACGGGAGTCGTTTAAAGCTGAGACGCTCGTTGGCAACATCCACAAAAATGGTATCGCCGTCAACAAAATCGCCTCGCAGGATGCTTTTGGCCATCGTGGTTTCCAGCTCTCGCTGAATTGCGCGCTTGAGCGGACGAGCGCCATAAACGGGGTCGTAACCGATATCTGCCAGCAGATCCAATGCTTCATCAGAAAGCTTGAGCGCCATCTTCCGCTCTTGCAAGCGCGCTTCTAGGCGTTTGACCTGAAGCTTCACGATGTTGCGCAGTTGATCTTTGCGCAGACTGTGGAAAATGATCAGCTCGTCTACCCGGTTGAGGAACTCCGGCCTAAAACTCGTCCGCAGTGCCTCTAGAACCCGCTCCTGCATTTCAAGGTAGCGGCTGTCATCCCCTGCTACATCCAGAATGTACTGCGATCCGATGTTGCTGGTCATGATGATGATGGCGTTCTTGAAGTCCACCGTACGACCTTGGGAATCCGTCGCGCGGCCATCGTCGAGGATTTGCAGCAGGATGTTGAATACGTCTGGGTGGGCTTTCTCAATTTCGTCGAACAAGATGACGGCATAGGGCCTGCGCCGCACGGCTTCGGTCAGCTGACCGCCTTCGTCGTAGCCCACGTATCCGGGAGGCGCGCCCACCAACCGCGAGACGGAATGCTTTTCCATGTACTCCGACATATCGATTCGCACGATCGCCTCTTCGGTGTCGAACATATAGGCCGCGAGTGCCTTGGCCAGCTCGGTCTTCCCGACGCCCGTCGGTCCTAGGAAGATAAAGCTGGCGATCGGTCGGTTGGGGTCTGCCAGCCCGGCGCGCGATCGCTGGATGGAGTCCGCCACAGCCGTCACGGCTTCTTCCTGTCCGATCACGCGTCGGTGGAGTTCGTCTTCCAAGTGCAGGAGTTTGTCCATTTCAGACTGCACCAGTTTTGTGACGGGAATGCCCGTCCACTTGCCAATAATTTCGGCAATGTCAGCCTCGGTGACTTCCTCGCGCAGCATGGAGTGGCCTGTGGTCTGGGTTTGGGTGAGGTTCGCTTCCGCTTGCTCTAGGTCGCGCTGGAGGCTGGTGAGTTTGCCGTATTTGAGTTCGGCCGCGCGGTTGAGGTCGTAGTCGCGCTCGGCTTGCTGAATTTCAATATTGACCCGATCGATTTCTTCCTTGACGCTCTGAATTTGGTCGATGACGTGTTTCTCGGACTGCCATTGGGCGTTGAGGGCAGACTGCTGCTCCTTCAAATCCGCCATTTCTTTTTCGAGGCGTACCAGCCGATCTTGAGACGCGCGATCGCTTTCCTTTTGCAAAGACAGTCGCTCCATTTCGAGCTGAAGGACCTTGCGATCGATTTCGTCGAGTTCCTCCGGCTTGGAAGTAATTTCCATCTTGAGCTTGGCAGCGGCTTCGTCCATTAAGTCGATTGCCTTGTCGGGCAAGAACCGATCGCTGATGTACCGCGTAGATAGCGTAGCGGCAGCCACCAGCGCGTTGTCGGAAATCTTGACCCCGTGGTGGACTTCATAGCGCTCTTTCAATCCGCGCAAAATCGAGATCGTGTCTTCAATGGTGGGCTGATCGATAAAGACCTGTTGGAAGCGTCGCTCTAAAGCTGCGTCTTTTTCGATGTACTTGCGGTATTCGTCCAGCGTGGTGGCTCCGATACAGCGCAGCTCGCCCCGCGCCAGCATGGGTTTGAGCAAGTTGCCCGCGTCCATGGAGCCTTGGGTGGCCCCGGCTCCCACGACGGTATGGATTTCGTCGATAAACAAAATGATTTGGCCGTTGGATTCGGTCACTTCCTTGAGCACTGACTTGAGGCGTTCTTCAAACTCGCCCCGGTACTTCGCGCCTGCAATCAGCGCGCCCATATCGAGCGTGATGAGCTGGCGATCGCGCAGGGATTCCGGCACGTCTCCGGCAATGATGCGCTGGGCCAATCCTTCGGCGATCGCCGTTTTACCGACCCCCGGCTCCCCGATCAGGACCGGATTGTTTTTGGTCCGACGGGACAGAATTTGAACCGTACGGCGAATTTCATCATCTCGACCGATCACCGGATCGAGTTTGCCTTCCTTGGCCAGTTGGGTGAGGTCGCGACCGTACTTTTCCAGCGACTCGTACTTTCCTTCAGGGTTTTGATCCGTCACTTTTTGACTTCCTCTGATTTGCTCGATAACCGTTCTCAGCTTGGCTTCATCTAACCCGACTTCCCGCAGCAGTCCCTGACCGAACCGTTCGTCTTTAGCGTAAGCCAGAATGAGGTGCTCGATGGAAATATACTCATCCTCAAATTCTTGACGGTAGGCGTCTGCGCGGTCTAGCAGCATATCTAAGCTGCGCCCCAAATAAACCGAACTGCTAGGGGTGCTGAGCTTAGCCTGCTTATTGATAAATTCCGTGGTGCGATCCCTCAAACGCTGGACGTTGACCTCTGCTTTATTAAAAATGCTGGCGGCTAAGCCATCCTGCTCCAGCAGCGCTTGGAACAAATGCTCGCTTTCAATTTGCTGCTGTTGGGCCTGCTTCACAATATCCGGAGTGCGGACGACGGCCTCCCAGGCTTTTTCGGTAAATTGATTGGGGTTTGTAGGCTGCATAGATAATTATTCCTCCCAGCAGTGGCACCTGTAAGCCGTACTGCCTCCAAGCGGTACGGTCGTACTGACATTGTAAAGAGAGATTGGAGATTTCTTGGATCGGTGTTCTCACCCTTAAAGATAGGGGTTTACGGCCTTTTGGTCCTGTTATTTTGCCGTCATGCTAAAAAGTATTAAAGGCTAATTCCTAAGTAGATAGTCTTTCGGGCTTTGCTTCAGCAGCAATGCAACCTTGCATGAAATTGAAGGTCTGCTAGCCGATCGACTGACAAGAGTTTAAGACCCTCACCCCCAACCCCTCTCCCAAAGCGGGAGAGGGGAGTTGAAGTTGAAATCAGTTAAACGACAAGAAATTACGGCCGATCGCCTCCAAACATCCCCCTAATGACAGATTTTTGAGCGTCCCAAGAGAGATTGTTTAGATATTAAAATAAGTTGAAAGATGAGTTCTGCAGAAGGATTGAAGCCCCTCAGGTAAACTCGATCGCCATCGCCGCGATGGCTGCCTTACCAAGACGGAAGGAGGTGCTGCGACCAAAACTGAGACAGCAGCGATCGATCTACGAGGCGAATGCTGTCGCGAGTCTGGAAAACCCCTAAGCCACTACTTCAATAAGTAGTTTAAGCCAAATCTATGTCAGAGTTAGAAGCTTCCCCTTCCTCAGACCTAAACTCTCGTCTTGCCTCTACGGATGCAATCCCAATTGGTAATGGATCTGCTCCTTTGTCTGGAGCAATGCAGGGCATGGTCTTTCAGTTGGCCGATGGCAGCATTCAGGCGTGTAACGCGCGCGCGCAGGAGCTATTGGGGTTGAGTGCGGAGCAGATGCAGGGATTGACTTCGCTCGACGGTTTGCGGCAAATCGTCCGCGAAGATGGTTCTCCCTTTCCGGGCGAGGCCCATCCGGCTATGGTGGCATTGCAGACGGGGCAACCTTGCCGAGATGTCGCGATGGGGATTTGTACTCCTAACGGAGAATTGGCTTGGTTGAACGCGACTTCCCAGCCTTTATTTCAAGCCAATGGATCGACGCCCTATGCGGTGGTTACTACTTTTACTCAAATTGCTTCGCCGCAACGCCTATCTTCGATTCCTGGAGATGCTCTAGCGCGATCGCAATACGTATTAGAGACGCTTGAAAATATTTCAGATGCGTTCTGTTGTTTGGATCCAGATTGGCGAATCACCTACGTCAACGCTCAAGCGATGCGGTTGTTGAACCGCTCGCCGGAGAGCATCCTCGGCAAGAATCACTGGGAGGTGTTTCCCGAATCCGTAGGGAGTAGGATCGAGCGAGAATACCGTCGTGCCGTGGCGGAACGCGTTACGGTTAGTTTTGAAGTGTTCTACCCGCCCCATCACAGGTGGTACGCGGTCCGCGCCTATCCCATTGCTTCCGGTCTTGCCATTTATTTTCAGGATGTAACGGCTCAAAAACAGACGCAGGAAGCTTTGCGCCGCTCGGAGGAGCGCTATCGCGCGTTGTTTGATGCGATCGATGAAGGCTTTTGTATCGTTGAAATGCTCTTCGATGAAAATGAGGCGCCGATAGACTACCGTTTTTTGGAAATCAACCCGGCCTTTGAGAGACATACGGGATTGGTGCAGGCAGTCGGTAAAACCGCGCGCCAGCTCCTCCCCGATTTAGAGGAGCGTTGGTTTGAAATTTACGGCAACGTGGTGCTGACAGGAGAATGCGTGCGCTTTGAAGAGCGCTCCGCCGTCATGAACCGCTGGTTCGACGTGTTTGCGTTCCGCTTTGGAGAGCCGTCCGATCGCAGGGTGGCCGTCCGCTTTAAAGACATTAGCGATCGCAAGCAAGTTGAGGTTTCTCTCCATCAAAGCGAAGAACGCCTGAGCCTCGCCCTAGAAGCAGCAGGAATGGCAACTTGGGATATCGATCTACAGACCGAAAAAAGAATTTGGTCTGAGAAACATTTCACTATTTTGGGCTATCCTCCCAATGTGACGGGCGAAGGTAGCTCAGAAATGTGGCATTCTCGCGTGCATCCTGACGATGTGGAGCGCATCGGACAGGAGGTGGAGCGAGCCAGGCAAACCCAATCTATTTTTTCCTTAGAACACCGCATCGTCCGCGCCGATAACAATCAAATCCGATGGCTCAGCGTATTTGGCCGATTTCTCTACACCGAAGTAGGAGAGGCCGTTCGCTCTGTCGGCGTCTTTTTTGATATCAGCGATCGCAAGCAGTCGGAGATCGACCTCCAGGAGCAAATTAAGTTACGGCAAGTCATCGTCGATAGTATCGGCGACGGGTTGATTCTGGCTAACCCGCGAGGGGAGATAGTGATTGTCAACCAAGCCGCTCGGGATATGTTTGGATCGCTAATCGGCGATCGAGCCTGCGAACAATGGTCTGATACCCACGGAATCTTTTTGCCAGATCGACTCACTCCCTTTCCCAATGAAGAGCTGCCGTTGGTAAGAGCCATTAGAGGCGAATCCGTAACCGATGTGGAAGTGTTTGTCCGTCACGATTCAGCTTTGGAAGGTCGATGGATGAGTATCAGCGGCTATCCCGTCGTTGATGTCAGCAATGAAATTAACGGCGGAGTGATTACCTGCCGGGATATCACAGAACGCAAGCGCACTGAAGAAGAACTGCGGCAGAAGAATGCCATCTTAGATCTAATTAACCAATCCGCTCCAACGCCAATTTTTGTCAAAAATCGGCAAGGATGTATTATTTACGCCAACCCAGCGACCCTTGAAGTGCTGGGCAAACCAGCTTCTGAGGTGATTGGCTATCGCGACTGCGATATTTACGCATCGCCCGAGGATGGTGCCATCGTTTCGCAAAACGATCGGCGGATTATGGAATCCGGGCAGACAGAAGTGGTGGAAGAATCTCCCGACGGCATTCGGACGTTTCTAGCGATGAAAGCACCCTACCGCAATGCTGAAGGAGAAGTCATTGGATTAGTGGGGGTTTCCAGCGATATTAGCGATCGCGTTCAGCTCGAGCGCGATCGCGAACGCGTCTTAGCGCGAGAGCAGGCGGCGCGGGAGGCAGCAGAAAAAGCCAATCGCATTAAAGATGAATTTCTGGCCGTGCTCTCCCACGAACTGCGGACGCCCCTCAATCCCATTCTGGGTTGGTCGAAGTTGTTGCAAAGCGGCAAACTGAGTGCCGCGAAGACTGCCGAAGCCATTATCACCATCGAGCGCAATGCCAAACTGCAATCTCAACTGATCGAAGACTTGTTGGACGTGTCGCGGATTCTGCGAGGCAAGCTTTCTTTGACCTTGGCGCCCGTCAGTCTGGAAACGGCGATCGCCTCTGCCATTGAGACGGTTTGGCTGGCGGCAGAAAATAAAAATATCGCGATTCAAACTGTTTTTGAGGTACGGGGTGCAAAAGTTTCTGGTGATGCGGGTCGCCTCCAGCAGGTCATTTGGAATCTTTTATCCAATGCCGTAAAATTCACCCCTGCGGGGGGCCGGGTAACGGTCGGGCTCGCCCAAGTCGAGCACCAAGTTCAAGTCGTCGTGAGCGACACGGGCAAAGGCATTCAGCCTGATTTCTTGCCGTACGTGTTCGAGCATTTCCGCCAAGAAGATGGTGCGATTAGCCGCAAGTTTGGTGGCCTCGGCCTGGGTCTGGCGATCGCCCGTCAAATTATAGAACTGCACGGGGGCGAGATTTGCGCTGAAAGCGCGGGCGAAAATCGGGGTGCGACCTTCACCGTGACTCTGCCCCTGCTGCGGCAGACTTCAGAATGCATTCCAGAGATCGATGCTGAGGCGTTGCCCCCTTCCCAACCCTTACCCTTGGCGGGACTGAGCATTCTGGTTGTCGATGACGAACCCGACTCCCGCGACTTTGTTGCGTTTGTTTTAGAACACGCAGGTGCAGCGGTTGTGGCCGTGCCTTCAGCAATCGCGGCCTTAGAAGCAATCTCACAACTGCGCCCGGATTGCTTAGTGTCTGATATCGGCATGCCAAACATGGATGGCTACGCGCTCTTGCAGGAAATTCGATCGAACTCGGACGGAACCGCGCGAGTTCCAGCGATCGCCCTGACGGCCTACGCCGGAGAAATAAACCGACAGCAAGCCTTACAAGCGGGATTTCAGCAGCATTTACCCAAACCCATCGATCCAGACGAGTTGGTCCGGGCGATCGCTGTCCTGCTCATCTGATTTGCGCGTACGCCGTAGGAAAGCTGGAGTGAGAAAAACGATATGACGCTGAAGAGAACGCCCGTGTTGGAGACATCGCTCCAGAAAGCAAGCAGCGCGATCGCCAGCGCAACTCAACTGCGATTCTACGGTGTGGCGCTCCTCTCGGTTGCCTTGGCACTGGGGCTAACCCTGTTGCTTTTACCGTGGCTCTATCCCACCCCAGCAGCTCTGTTTTTTATGGCAGTTATGGTGAGTGCCTGGTATGGCGGCTTGCGTGCTGGGTTGGTGGCAATCGTTCTATCTACGGTAGCCATCAAATACTTCTTTTTCGAGCCGTATTATTCTTTCACCGTAAACAATCTAGGAGCGGTGGTTCGACTGACTGTATTTCTTGCAGTTGCAGTGTCGATCGGCATCCTCAATCAGTCCCGGTATAAAGCTCTCCAAAGCGCTAAGACAAATTTGCGAGCGTTACAGGAGGCGATGGGCCGAGAGCGGGAAGCGCGGACTGCTAGTGAATTGGCTCAGCGTGCGGAGCAAGCCGCCAAAAAACGACTCGAAACCGTACTTTCTAGTATCGATGATGGGTTTTACGTCCTCGATCGCAATTGGTGTATTACCTATGCCAACGAGCGCCTCTGCGAAATGATGGTAATGTCTCAAGCAGAAATCCTGGGGCGCAATATTTGGGAGTTATTGCCCGATGTCGTCGGAACTGAGGCTTGCGATCGCTTTTATAGGGCGATGCAGGATCGAGTGCCCGTGCAGTTTGAGGATATTTACGTTCCCTGGAATCGTTGGTACGAACTGCGGCTTTACCCGTCATCGAGCAGTCTGACGGTTTTTGTGACTGACATTACCGATCGCAAACGGGCTGAGGAAGCATTGAGACTGAACCAAGATCGACTGGCCTTCGTCCTGAGGACGACTGGCATCGGGTTGTGGCTGAACTCGCTGCCCCTAGGCGCGCTAAATTGGGACGAGCGCACCAAGGAACTATTTTTCATCGCGCCGGAGACCGAGCCGACGATCGACCTGTTCTGGAGTCGCATCCACCCCGACGATCGAGAGTCAACTCGCCTTGCAATGGAGGGCGCGCTGCGCGATTGCACCCTGTACGAGATCGACCACCGGGTTGTAAATCCAGATACGGGCGAAGTTCGATGGATCCGATCGGCTGGGAAGGCGATTTATGCCCCGGATGGCACGCCCGTCTCGTTTGACGGGATTAACTACGACATTAGCGATCGCAAACGAGATGAAGCCGATCTGAAGCAGAGTAACGCCCGCTTCCACATGGCAATGCGGGCCGTTGAGGGCATTGTCTTTGAGTGGAACCTCCAAACGCAGCAAATTTACCGTTCTGAGGGGTTGTTCGACCTCATCGGCGTTCGGGCTGAAGACGCACTTCCCACGCAGGAGTGGTGGGGAGAACGGGTGCATCCCGACGACCTGAGGGAGATTGAGTTGAGATTTTCGTCAATCGTTGCCGATCGAATCGATCGCTACCAATACGAATACCGCGTCCGCCACGCAGCCGGTCACTGGGTAGACGTGTGGGAGCGGGGGTACTTGCAGTACGGCACGCAAGGGGAATTGGTCGGTGTCGTGGGCTTCACGACCGATATTAGCGCTCGCGTGCGACTCGAACGCGAGCGCGAGCAGATTTTACAGCAAGAACAAGCAGCGCGGGAAGCAGCGGAAAACGCTAACCGCATTAAAGATGAATTTCTGGCCGTGCTCTCCCACGAGTTGCGGACGCCCCTCAATCCCATTCTCGGCTGGGCTAAGCTCCTGCAAAGCGGCAAGCTGAATGCCGCGAAGGCTGCTGAAGCCATTATCACCATCGAGCGCAATGCCAAACTGCAATCGGAACTGATCGAAGACTTGCTGGATATCTCGCGCATTCTCCGAGGGAAGCTCAGCCTCACGGTCGTTCCCGTCAACCTGGCTGCGACGATCGCAGCCGCCATTGAAACGGTGAGTTTGGCGGCCAACGCCAAATCGATTGAGGTCATTGCCGATTTAAATCCTGAGGTAGGCCGCGTCTCGGGAGATGCAACGCGCCTGCAGCAAGTTGTTTGGAACTTGCTGTCCAATGCCGTTAAATTCACTCCCCCAGGAGGACAAGTCGCAGTGCGGCTCGCACGAGTTGAGAACCAGGCGCTCATTTCTGTTAGCGATACAGGTAAGGGCATTCATCCTGACTTCATGCCCCACGTGTTCGACCATTTTCGTCAGGAAGATGGGGCCACCACGCGCAAGTTCGGCGGGTTGGGGTTGGGACTCGCGATCGCGCGTCAGATCGTGGAGCTGCATGGCGGTACAGTCTGCGCCGAGAGCCAGGGAGAAGGGTTAGGGTCTACCTTTAGCGTCCGATTGCCGCTGATGCCCCTAGAACCAACTTCAAACGTAGATTGCAGTTCGCCAGCGCCATCCCTCGATTTGAGCGGCGTTCGAATTTTGATAATCGACGATGAAATCGATTCGCGCGAGTTTGTCGCGTTTGTGCTGGAGCAAGCAGGTGCGAGGGTTACAACTGCCGCGACCGCAGCCGAGGGACTTGCGACCTTGGTTCGCACAACGCCAGATGTATTGCTGAGCGATATTGGCATGCCGGATATGGATGGTTATGCGTTAGTGCGGCAGGTGAGAGCGCTGCCGCCGGAAGAGGGCGGGAAAGTTTTGGCGATCGCCCTGACGGCCTACGCTGGCGACTTTAACCGACAGCAGGCTTTGGAAGCGGGATTCCAACAGCACTTATCCAAACCGATCGAGCCGGATGAATTAGTACGGGCGATCGTGCTCAACCTATCGGTCCATATTCAAAGACCTTGAACTTTACCAAGGCTGCTAGCCCATCTAAATTGTTGAAGCCCTTGCGTTTTATTCTAACGAGTTGGCGCTCTAGAGGCGATCGCCACGCTAAAGTCTTTAAAGACCTTGGCTCGCAAATTGCCCCATGATCGTTTCGATGCATTCCGAACCTACGCCCTACAAAACCGATGAAGAGGAACTGACCCAGCGCACGGGTAAAAATGCCGCGCAGCACCGCGATCGCTCGACGGTAGACCGCAACCTGCTCACCCCAATGATGCGGCATTACGTCGAAACCAAAGACGAGTACCCTCAAGCATTGCTGCTGTACCGCGTCGGCGACTTTTACGAAACCTTCTTTGAAGACGCCTGCACCATCGCCCAGGCATTGGAACTCATGCTCACCAGCAAAGAATGCGGCAAAGAAGTCGGTCGCGTCACGATGGCGGGCATCCCCCACCACGCCCTAGAGCGCTACAGTCGAATTTTAGTGGAAAAAGGCTTCGCGATCGCCCTCTGCGATCAGGTGGAAGATCCGGCCCTGGCCCAAGGCTTAGTCAAACGCGAAGTCACGCGGGTGATCACCCCAGGCACGGTGCTGGATGAAGGAATGCTGAAAGCCCGCAGCAACAATTTTCTGGCCGCTTTTGTATTGGCAGGCGATCGGTGGGGCTTGGCCTACGCCGATATTTCGACCGGGGAATTTTCGACAACTCAGGCGGGCGATCGCGATCTGCTGGTCCAAGAACTCATGCGGCTCCAGCCTTCCGAAGTTTTGTTCCCCACCGATGCGCCGGACGTGCAACAACTGCTGCGACCGGGAGAGTCTTCACCGCTGCTGCCGGAAGGGTTGCCAAATCAGTTCTGCTACACGCTGCGATCGCAGTTCAGCTTTGGTCTTACGGAAGCAAAACAGCGGTTGCTAGAGCAATTTCGGCTGCGATCGCTTGAAGGTTTGGGCTGCGACCATTTGCCCCTGGCCATTCGAGCTGCCGGGGGATTGCTGATGTACCTCGAAGATACGCAAAAAGAAACCCGCATTCCGCTTCAACCCCTGACGACCTATACCCTCAGCGAATATCTGGTCCTAGATCACCAAACCCGTCGCAATCTAGAAATTACTCAAACCTCGAGAGACGGCACCTTTCACGGCTCCCTACTGTGGGCGCTCGATCGCACTGCTACTGCAATGGGCAGTCGGGCGCTGCGCCGCTGGTTGCTTCAGCCCCTGCTGGCTGTCGAACAAATTATTGCCCGCCAAGACACGCTAGCCGACCTAGTCCAAAACACCCAGCTCCGGCAACAGCTCCAGCAACAGCTTCAGAACATCTACGACCTAGAACGCCTAGCCGGACGTGCCGGATCCGGTACCGCCAACGCGCGAGATTTGGTCGCTTTAGCAGAGTCCCTAGAGCGCCTGACAGATATTGCCTACCTCGCGCGCAACAGCGAGTCCCCTTACCTCAAAGCGCTGCAAACCGTGCCGCCAGACCTCGATCGACTGGCCCAAAGACTGCGCGCCCACCTCGTAGAGTCGCCTCCCATCAGCTTGACCGAGGGGGATCTGATTCGGGATGGGGTGGATGCCGAGATCGATCGGCTGCGGCAGCAGGTCGCCTCCGACCAGCACTGGATTACCGATCTAGAACGCGTCGAGCGCGATCGCACCGGAATCTCCACCCTCAAAGTCGGCTTTAACAAAGCCTTCGGTTACTACATCAGCATCTCTCGCGGGAAAAGCATCCAAGCCCCCGCAGACTACATCCGCAAACAAACCCTCACCAACGAGGAGCGCTACATCACCCCCGACCTCAAAGAGCGCGAAGCCCGCATCATGACGGCCCAAACCGATTTATTTCAGATGGAATACGACCTGTTCGGGCAACTGCGCGCGGAAGTGGGCGCGCTCGCCGAACTGATTCGCACCGTTGCCACAGCAGTGGCGGGGGCAGACGTGCTGGCTGGCTTGGCCGAAGTTGCGATTTACCAGGGCTACTGCCGTCCCCATATTACGAAAGACCGCAGAATTGAGATTCAAGAGGGTCGGCATCCAGTCGTAGAGCAATCGTTGCCCGCTGGTTTTTTTGTGCCGAACTCCACCCTGCTCGGCGAAGATGCCGCGCCCGATCTCGTGGTCCTGACAGGTCCCAATGCTAGCGGCAAAAGCTGTTATCTCCGTCAAGTCGGCCTGATTCAGCTGCTGGCTCAAACCGGAAGTTTTGTGCCAGCGCGGGTTGCTAGCTTGGGCGTGTGCGATCGCATTTTTACCCGCGTGGGTGCCGTGGACGATCTCGCGACCGGACAATCCACGTTCATGGTGGAAATGAACGAGACGGCCAACATTTTGAACCACGCCACCGAGCGATCGCTCGTGCTGCTAGATGAAATTGGACGAGGAACGGCGACCTTTGACGGGTTGGCGATCGCTTGGTCGGTTGCCGAATATTTGGCCGTTGAAATCAAAGCCCGCACCATTTTTGCAACTCATTACCACGAACTCAACGAATTAGCTTCATTGGTGGAGAATGTAGCGAACTATCAAGTCGTTGTTAAAGAAATGCCAGATCGAATTGTCTTTCTCCATCAGGTCCAGCCCGGAGGGGCAAGTCGTTCCTATGGTATTGAGGCAGGACGTTTGGCTGGGCTGCCGCCTACAGTAATTCAGCGGGCAAAACAGGTCATGGGCCAGATTGAAAAGCACAGTAAAATTGCGGTGGGTTTGAGAAAAAGCAGTCAGTCCAAGCCACCCAAAGGTAAGCCTTCTACGAGAGTTCGGGAAGAAACCGGACAGTTTGAGCTTCCATTTTGACGCGCATTTGTGGCGCGATCGTTTTAAATTCTAGAGGAAAAGTTCTTTCAATTTGCGATCGCGGCAATCAAACCTCTGTTAGGGTCGCCTTGAAAAGTTTTCAAAAGCCGTAAGGCAACTCGCACCAAGTTGCCTATACTTCTACCCAAACATTCTGCTGCAGCTACCAAAGTCCCCGAACAGGCGCTTTGGGTTCAACCTGGACAGGTGCAGGCTGTACTGGAGTAGGAGGAGTTGGCTCCTTAACACTTGGGGCGGGTGGCTCGGTCGGAACAACGGTGATTTTAGGTTTAATATCCCGAGCCATCAGCGTATAGTTCTCTAATCTGTAGATTTTCTGACAGCGTGAAGGTGTCTGGAGAGAAGTAATGACAACCCGATCGCCAACCATCAGCGTACGGCGGCCTTCGGGAGATAGCACGAAGTCAATAAATTCACCATTGTCTAACTCTACCTCGACGTTATAGGCCGCCAGCCTGCTGATTCGGCCCGTCTGGAGCAAGCTACCGTCTACGATTACATCAGACCCTTGACTCAACTTAAGCGCTTTTAATATATCTCCATTAACTTTGTAAACCTGGGTTCCACTAGCAGTTTGGAGAGTCATTTCAGAATCGGTCAGGTTTACGATTTTTCCCTCGACCTGCTTGCCACCCGTTAAACCAGCATTAACGGCTTGCGCCCAAGCGGGGACAGCCGCCGAGAACAGAACAGAACAACTTAAAGCAAGACCGACTAAGAATTTCATATTATTAACCTTCATAACAAAAATATAAGCCTGAAAATTTAAATTGCGAAGCTTGAAAGCACCCTTTTTCGAGGTGCATTCACCGAAAAACCATGCCCAAAAAAGGATGTTTTCGAGGACTTAAGAGAAAAATCTTCCTTTTATGAAGGTATGGTTAGACTCTCTATTCATTAGAATATCAGAAACTTCAAATATAAAAAAGCAGCCCATCAATACGATGAGTATGATGAGCCTGAAACAATACCAAAAGCTGCAAAGTTAAACACTGAGGTTGAGGTGCGCGTGCGGAGTTGTTTGGTATGTTAAGGGCAATATTTTGTTTTTTGGGAAGCCCTTGTGGCCCCTTATTTTTTGCCTCACCATTTTCTCAAACCTCTGGCCTGTTTACATTAGAGTAGCCTTGTCACCCGCTAAGCTTATCGATATAGGCAGTAGGCCGAGTTTAAAAAATAAGTCTAATGCAGGAGGCTGCCGATCGTCATGCTTGCAATCATGATTGCATAACAACATAGAGCAGCTTGTTCTTATGGGCACCCTCCTTCCACTTCCTTCTTTAGCAAGGCGCAGATCGATGCAGATCGGTTATTCTCCCAAGCTCCAAAGCAACGCTTGGGTTAAGCTCTTGCAAAAGACCTCGCCAAATTCCTTTGATAGGGCACTCTTACTTTATCAAGTTTCTTGCGATGAATGGCTTGCATGGATTCCTGGTTATGGTGAAGCCTGCCTGAATACAAAACAGTTTTATCCTTTAGGTTGAGTTTCTGTGTGAGCAATTGTACTACTAAAGCTACTTTCTAAATTCAGCATGCAACTCTGTATGAAAAGTCAAGCATACTGCATTTTTGAAAGGGCTTTATTTTGAAAATTAAAGGAGTTTCCAATGAATAGTTTAATGCTTGAAATTAGAGCGCGTATAGGTTCGTGGATTAGATCGATTTTGAATACACGCGTTCTAAGTTTTGTTTTAGTGGGCAGCTTGTTCCTGTTGGGGACTGGCTGCGCTAATCCCAGTTCCGCTGCAAGCCGTACCCCCAACGATTTGGGCCAAAGGGTAGATAACGCAATCCATCAAGATAATTCGGTTCGCCCGAAGACTATAGGGGAATGGAATCAAGACGCTCGAGAAACGAAAAACGCACCTGGAAAGCGATTGAAGAAGATTGCCGAACAGTCAAAAGAGGCAGTGAAAGAGTTGGGAGAGGTTTATCCAAATACTGCCGAAAAGAGCGCCCGTACGTTTGATGAAAATAAGGCTCTCGTCAATGAGTAGGTTTAGATCCTTGCATTCTTTTTGATGAGCGATCGCAATTTCTCTTGACTAGTCTGAACTGTACTGGCTGAAATTCTAGCAATCCTAAATTTTTTTAGTCGTACTCAAACCCCAAAGATCGCTATGTCTCAATGACCTGTGTTAATTCTAGCAAGCTGATGGAGAGCACAGATCTCGCCTGACTCGTCCATCAGCTCCCCAAATAAAGAATCCGACCGTCAGATTTGCGGTTCAGCTTAAAATTTGCTCGAATTCAATGAGATTTCCATCCGGGTCTCGAAAACACGTTGTAATGAAACCACCTTGCATGAGTCCATCCTCTGGGCGCTGCCAAGGATCGTTAATCATGACAACGCCGTGGGATTTTAGATGGGCGATCGCCTCGTCTAAATTCCGAACGGTAAAGGTCAATGCAATTTTGGCATTGTGGGAATCGTAGGCTACTGCCTCCGTCGGGCCAATATACTCTTTTAATCTCGCTCGATTGAGAATCGTAATTTTAGTCTCGCCTGCATCTAGTTCGGCATATTCCTCTGCATCGTTTTCATACAGAGCCGTTAAGCCTAAAACATTCTTGTAAAAAAGTTTGCAGGCTTCGTAGTTCTCTACATTCAATCTGGTGTATGCGTATTTAAGATTCATCTGCGACCTCTTGCACTAAGGATTGAGGACTGTTTTCTAATAATAGTAAACGAATCGAGAAGTAAATTCCCTTGGCGTTTCATATAGGAGCGCGACTTCGTTCGCTACGCAACGCGTTCGTGCAGCTGCAATTTTAGTTGCCGGACTGCTTTAGCGATAGTAGGAGCTTTTATTCTAATAGTTAATAATGCGATCTAATTTTAACTTTTAGCACTTTTGCTCTACCAATAATTATATTTAGATGATGACTGAGAACTCTACCTCCTTAGTTAGAGGAAAATCAACGATGAAACCTATAATCTAGTAGCAAGATGAGTCTCGCTTCGATCGCTGTTGCTCGTATTCAAGCATGGTGTGGCGGGCTGAAACTCAGATCGAACAATTTTGTAAATTATAAAATTAATTATATCTATAAAAGTTTAGCGGCTTGGAGAATTTAAGATAATGCTTTTAGGGACACCCAAATTCGGAGTCGGTAGCTTTTCAAGTCGTGAAGATGTAGAAGCTGCGATTGAAATGCTTGAAAAATCCAATTTTCCTTCAGAACGGGTAACCATTGTCAAACAAGAAGTGGCATCTCAGGATGAAGGTATGGCGATTTCTGAAGAGGAATTTGTTGAAAATCAAAAGGAATCCGGCGTCAAAAAAAGCGTTTTAACGGCAGGTGCTGTCGGTGGCGTTTCCGGGATGTTGATGGGTTTGGGAGCGTTGATGCTCCCCGGCATTGGCTCGGTTGCGGTGCTGGGTATTCAGTCCGCCCTAGTCGGAATGGCAACTGGAGGGGTTTATGGCACTGCGGCAGGTACGCTGATGGGTGCGGCCTTAGGAGAGGATATCTCCCACGATCGAGCGAAGCAGTACGGCGATCGTTTGGCTGAAGGGAACTACCTCATGATTGTAGAAGGTTCGAAAGATGAGATTTCTAGCGCAGAATCTATTTTAAAGGCTAGCGAAATTAAAGACTGGGGAATTTATTGAAGCAAAAACTTGGAAATCGAAATCGCCGCGATCGGAAAATCTGCAAAGGCAGGTCTAGCTCAAAGTGCGGCTGCGGTATTGACAGGCCGCTCAATACCGCTAAAATTTAGTTTTTGTTTTAAGGATCGAATCTTGGGGCTTTGAAAGCTCGCGCTCGTGGCAATTGCAGGATGGCACCGGGTCGTAGCCTCCCGGACTCCAGGGATGACAGCGCAGGATTCTTTTCAGGGCTAGCCAGCTTCCAGAGATCGCCCCATATCGATCGATCGCCTCTAGCGCGTACGCCGAGCAGGTAGGCTGATAGCGACAGCTCGGCGGCAGTAGCGGCGAAATTAACCGTCGATAAAGCTGAATCAGCCCAAGCAGAAAAAACTTGACAGCGGCCATATGAATCAAAACTGTGAACAATGCTCAACAGAACGTTCGCCTGAGCGTGATGTCTCTTAACATTTAGAGTGGGACGAACTGAAATCGGTGAAATGCCCTAAAGTCGCACGTTTTCATCCTATCCGAGGCAAAGGGCGATCGCAACTCAGCCATTGACAATGTGGTTTGGCCCGCACTTTCTGAGATGATGATTAACATGCCTTATGGTTTACTTTAAGCTTATGCATGTCTGAGTTTAGGCTTGCCCTGCGGACTCCGAATCCAACTGCATACCGTTAATCAGTCAGCTCGTCCGATTAACAAACATCGCTCTCTACCCAAATGCCTTCAAGCTTTGCGAGAGCCAACGTCTATATCCCTGTTTAACAGGTCTTTATATACTTTTGATATCGAGGGTGATCAATGAGATTCCGCGCTTTCATCATTGCACTGTTCGCCGTCTGTCTGACGGTTCTACCTTTGGGTGGCGGCAATGCTTTGGCCCAAAGCCGCACCAGCCTAACCTACGAAGATATTCGAGGAACGGGATTGGCGAATAAGTGCCAAACCTTAGGCCAGACGACTCGGGGGACATTTCCGCTGGAGTCGGGGCAAGAATACGTGCTAACCGATTTATGTCTTGAGCCCATTAATTTCTTTGTTAAAGAGGAACCCAAGAATGCTCGCCGCGAGGCAGAGTTTGTCCCTAGTAAGGTCATGACCCGTCTGACCACTTCCCTAGAAGGCGTCACCGGAACTCTGAAACCCAATGAAAAGGGCGGTTTGACTTTTTACGAAGAAGATGGGATGGATTTCCAGGCCATTACTGTAAAGCTATCGGATGGGGAACTGGTGCCGATGCTCTTTACGCTCAAAGGGCTGGTTGCCGAAACCCAGGGCGGACTGACGGCTATCAATGCCTCTACGGATTTTCAAGGGGAGTATGAAGTCCCGTCCTATCGGACTTCAAACTTTTTGGATCCGAAGGGTCGCGGTTTGACCACGGGCTACGACAATGCTGTGGCTCGGCCTGCTGTGGCTGAAGGCGAAGAAGAAGTGGCCCGCGCCAATGTGAAGCGCTTCATCGTGGGCAAGGGTGCCATTTCGATGCAAGTGGCGAAGGTGGATGGCCGCACTGGAGAGATTGCGGGGACCTTCGAGGCGGAGCAGCCTTCGGATAGCGATATGGGTGCCCACGAACCCAAGGATGTTAGAATTCAAGGCGTTTTCTACGGTCGGGTTGCGCCCCAAGAGGCCTAAAGATTAGCTAACGTCTTTTACTTAAGGCTGTACCTATTTGGGTACAGCCTTTTTTGCGAACGCAAGAAAGTAGTGGATAGATGAGTCTGAGCCAAGTTCGAAGAAGCGATGAGCGTTAGTATAGCTTTCAGTGCGTCCTTGTCAATCCGACCTTTCCAAGAGTTTGGCAACTTGCTGAGTAGCCGGGAGCTGATCTTACAGCTCTGGCGGAATAGGTGAGACTATCTGATAGGTGGCACCCCCAATCGGTGTATTCGATCGCGGAGGGCATATTCCACATAGTATGGTCTTTCGACTTACATAGTAATGATGCAAATGGCAGGATTTTCGTTAGATAAACGCACCATGTCATTGAATATGGCTAAATAAGTTCAAAATCCAAATTATCAGATTTCAATCAGCGGATCGGGGAATATCACAGAAGAGCTAGTAGCAGAATATCTAGAACATCATCGAACCCCGTCAAATCAGGACTACGATAATTTTTTGCTCGAATAGGTTAACTTAGGCTTTCAGCCCTTTAAGAAACCTCTGCACTTTTAGTGCAGAGTGGTTTAGTTCAAAAGAAATCGAGAGTTTCTGCAGCATTAGATACAATACGATAGCTTTATTAAGCAAAATATTTCCTTAAACAAGATGAATAGTATTGATTGAAGTGTAATTATAATTTCCCAATCTGGGTATACTTGAAAAAACTTATGGCTTCCTTTTAATATCATACTGAGTGATTGGAGAAAGCAGATGAATGTTCGAGAAACAGGTTCGATTTTATTGAGCATAGGGCTGCTATGCAGTGGCTTGTCAGCTCACTATCTATCTACTAACGCGGCTCTGGCAAAAGTGTATCATGGAGCTTCAGATCCAGATCGTGCAGACTGGCAACCTAATGCTGTAGTTAATCCTAAGAAACCCGTTACAGTCGTTCTGATTAATAGCTTTGGAGAAGCTTTTAACTACACTCTCACAGGTCATACAGGTAGTAGACAAATCATAAACGGCAAAACTGCAACATTAACGAATGTTCCTCTACCTGCCTATATTGCCGTCAACCCCGCAAGGGATAAAATCAACATTAGATACAAAGTTTCGGTTGACAAAGGTAGGAATACCATCGTCTTAGAACTTAAAAAAGCGAAAGGTGCTGGACAAAGATCCTTAGAAATCGATCGCAAGGGAGCGATTTTTGCTTATTAATCCCTAATGAGCCTCTAGATACCATAGTCTAGGGGAGTCTAGAGGCTACAGTCCGCTTCAGAACTGTGATTTCACGAGATTTTGCTTTCTATAGCTTACAAGCCAAAGAGAGGCTGTGATGTTCTTAACCGTAAAGGGGCGATGGAAAAAAGTCAATCCGTGGGTTCGTCGGCTAATTTTAGGCTGTAGCGTCATTATCGTTTTAGCTGGCTTAGGGTACGGGTTCTTTCAACGCAAAATAACTGCAATTCAACCCTCTGCTTTTTATACTCCACCGAAAGTGCTTCCAGCAGGTGTACCCGGTACAATCATCCGAAAAGAATTGCTGACAGACGATTTGCCTAAAAATGCGATTGCATGGAGAGTTTTGTATCTATCTACGGATCTGAATGGTAAACCCATCGCGGTCAGCGGGACTGTAGTAGCCCCCAAAGAAAAAAGCCCCTCATCTCGTCCAGTCATCGCATGGGCGCATGGAACCATTGGGGTGCTGCCACAGTGCGGCGTTAGTCACACCCCACATCCCTATAAACAAACTCCCGTCGTAGACCTCATGGTAAACCAAGGATTTGTGGTGGTTGCAACTGATTATCCAGGTCTGGGGACACCTGGCGTACATCCCTACTTAATTGGAAATGTCTCGGCACGCTCTATTCTAGATTCTGTCCGTTCGGCACGACAGTTGGACGTGAATGCTAGCGATCGCTTTGTCGTTTGGGGTGCGTCACAAGGAGGTCAAGCGGCACTATGGGCAGTCCAATCTGCGGCAGAATATGCACCAGAGCTAAAGTTGGTCGCGGCAGCCGCTTCAGCGCCAGCCATCAATCTCGCAGGCATTATCAAAGCAAAAATGGATGACCAAGGTGGTGGGGTCTTTATTGGCGAAGCACTCTATGCATGGGCACATCACTATCCAAATGCAAATTTAGATAACATCATTAGGCCCCAGCAGCGCGCCCAGTTCAATCGTATGGCAACAACATGTGTTTCTACTCCCGCTGCTTTTTTGACCATTGGTACGCTCTTAAAACCATCTGAATATTTGAGTGTAAATCTTCTCCAAACTGAACCTTGGCGTACAATTATTGAACAAAATACACCTCGTGGGCGCGTAAAAGTACCCTTGCTGATTACGCATGGCACAGCAGATACGCTGATTCCATTAGAACTCAGTGAGATAGAAGTTAAACGACGATGTGCGCTAGGAGAAAATGTGCAATTGATACGACTACCTGGTGTCGGACACGATGCTCGGAATGAATCGGGTATTCTAACAGTGGGATGGATTGAAGATCGTTTTGCGGGATATCCCTTTGGTGCTACATGCAATGTAAGTTCGGCTAAAGGTAAAATGACCGCATTCGCTAAAGATTAGCGGCAAAAAATCCGCTGATATACGGAAACTCAGCGTGAATGTCTTTAGCGAGTTGTTCGACGACGGATTTGCCCCAGCCTGCGGTTTGTTTGCGATCGCAAATCATCCGTCCAATATCCCAATAAAGCGTAATAAGTTCTTTATTGACAGCTTTCAGGGCTTCGTATTGAGCAGACCGAATCCGCTGTTTAACGTCGCCCAATAGTTCTCCGTAGTCCGTCGGAATAGAATGGGTCATAGGATTACCTAAAGGGACTCTGAGTCTGGGTTCTCGGTATTGGGTTTTTGACAGACAAAATGGCAAAGTTTCTCCTGATTGTAGAATCGGCTGGAAAAATTAAAAAGCTGAGGTCGATTTTGGGAGCCGATTGGGATGTCCGCGCCTCGGCAGGCCACATTCGACAGCTTGCCAACGATGGTGCCGATGCACTGGGGTTCGAGCTGACAGACGATCGCATCCAATGTCGCTACGTGCCCAAGGACGAGCGAGCTAAACAAACCATCGCTCAGCTCAAGTCTGCTGCCCATGCCGCCAAGGAAGTCATCTTGGCCTCCGATGCAGACCGCGAAGGGGAAACGATCGCCTGGCATTTGGCCGAAGTGTTGGGTCTCAAAAAGCCGAAGCGCGTCGTCTATCAAGAAATTACCGAGGCTGCGGTGAAAGCGGCGATCGCCCGTCCCCGCACCCTAGACATGAATCTCATTGCAGCAGGTCGCTGCCGCGACGTACTGGATAAACTGGTGGGCTATCGCGGGTCGCCCCTCGTGTGGCGGCTTAATAATGGGGCTAAAAGCGTCGGTCGGGTGCAGTCGGCCACGCTGCATCTGGTTTGCCAGCGCGAACAAGAGATTGTGGCCTTTACGCCCCAGGACTACTGGTCTGTATTTGTAGACTATGCCGAAGGCTTCCGCGCCTTCTACCACGGCGGTCTTGAAAAAGATGTCGCAGAATTGGACACCGTGGACGATGCGGGCGTTGCGGAGAAAGTCGCGGAATCGACGCGGGTGCTGAGTCGCGAGCAAGCCGAGGAATTGGTAGCGATCGCCCAGACCCACCCCCATTCCGTCGTGCAGATTGAAGGCAAGCAAACTGCCAAGAAACCGCCCGCCCCCTTTACGACATCGGCACTCCAGCAAGCCGCTGGGTCGCGGCTCAAGTTTAGCCCGGAACACACCATGGCAGTCGCCCAAAAGCTCTACGAAGCCGGACTGATTACTTATATGCGCACTGACTCCGTGCAGCTCAGTCCAGAGTTTTGCACGGCGGCGCGGCAATGGCTCGAAACCCACGACCAAGCTAACGTTCCCAAGCAAGTTGCAAAACAGCGCAGCGCCAAAAACGCTCAGGAGGCCCACGAGGCCGTTCGCCCTACGGATATTTTCAAGGCTTCCGCCACCCTAAAATTGCAGCTCTCGGACGACGAATTTAAGCTGTACGTGCTGATCTGGATGCGGGCGATCGCCTCTCAGTGCAAGCCAGCACTCCTGCGCAAAACCAAAGTCTTGACGGAATCCGGTGGGTTGCAGTGGCAGGCGCGAGGACAGGTGCTGGAATTTGCGGGCTATACAAAATACTGGAAAGATTTAAGTGCCGATGCAGTTTTGCCGATATTGAACCGAGGACAATCGCTCCATTTAGAGAACGCAGCCCACGAGCAAAAGCAAACCCAGCCGCCGCCTCGGTATACGGAACCCAAATTGGTCCAGTTAATGGAGCGTCGCGGCATCGGACGACCCGCCACCTACGCGCCCACGATCGCCACGCTCAAGCAACGCGGCTATGTGGCGCTGCTCAAAGACAAACTTCAGCCCACAACCTTAGGGTTAGAAGTGGATGCGTTTTTGGAAACCGCCCTCCCGGATCTGATTGAAGCTGACTTTACGGCCCAGATGGAGCAGGCACTGGATGCGATCGCCCTAGGACAGCAAGAATGGCAGCATTACCTCACGGCATGGAACCGCGAGTATTTTGAACCCGCGCTCGATCGAGCGCAGAAACAACTTCCGGCAAGTTCGGCTCAAGCCTATCCCAAGCGAGATCTGGAAAAATCTAGAACAAAATGTCCTAATTGCGGCCAAGCACTCCTGAAAGTTCCGACCAAAAAGCTCAAAAAAGGATACTTTCTCAAATGCGAACAGGAAAGTTGTAAAACTGAAGAGGGCGCAGATCTCGTGTTGTTTTGGTCCGATCGCGAGAAAGCATGGCAAACCCCTCGCGCTAAGACTGTACGGGAACCTTCTCAGGCAACCGCTTTTCCTTGCCCAGTCTGCCGCAAGCCCTTGGAGGAATATTATTACAGTAAGGACGGCCAGCCTAAAAAAATGCTGCGATGTTCTGACCTAAAGGCTAAAACCGATGGAAGGCATAAGGACGTTGCTTTTTTCTGGTCTCAAGATCGATGGTGGAGTCCAAAATTGGGAGAGTTGTTATTGGAGAAAGAGAATTAAATATGACTTCGGGATCGCTTCATCGTCTAACAGCATTCACAACCACTGCCAATGGAGGGAATCCTGCTGGCGTTTGGATTGGAGAAACACTTCCAGCTCCTGAAATCATGCAACGTATCGCCGCCGAGGTCGGCTTTTCAGAAACCGCCTTTGTGGCTCCCGCAATTGGACTTGAACGAACCGTTCGTTACTATAGCTCCGAAGCAGAAGTCTCGTTTTGCGGACATGCAACCATTGCAACTGGAGTCGTACTGGGTGAAAGCGTTGGAGATGGTCTCTATAGGCTAACAACAACGGTTGGAACTGTACCAGTGGCCGTCCGCAAGCGAGATGGGAATTATGAAGCATCCCTGACCTCCGTTGAGCCAAAGCATACCGCTGCACCTGAAGCGCTCGTCACCGAGGCTCTTACTGCCTTGGGATGGAGGCGAGAGGAACTCGATGGTGCCATTCCTCCTGCCAGAGCTTATGCTGGGGCATGGCATTTAGTTCTGGCTGTTGCTGAAGCACAGCGCCTTGCAAACCTAAATTATGACTTCGAGGCTCTTAAAACCCTGATGCTTCGCGATGGTCTGACAACGCTGCAACTAGTGTGGCGGGAGAGTGCTACCGTCTTCCACTCCCGCAATCCTTTTCCGGTCGGTGGTGTGGTTGAAGATCCAGCGACGGGTGCAGCAGCGGCAGCTTTGGGAGGATATCTTCGAGCAGAAAAGCTGATTACGACACCGACAACTATCCTGATTCGTCAGGGAGAAGCGATGGGTCGCCCCAGTCGAATTAATGTGGATATCCCCAGTAGTGGCGGAATTGTTGTGACGGGTCAGGCAGTCTGGATTTGATAGGGAAGTCCTGAAAGTAATTTCACACGGAAGTTTCAATACAGTAGTCTTCAAACACGACTTCATAGCCGTCACCCTCTGGCGATGCACACATTACGCCGACTTGAAGGGGAATCAAGCTAGGCAGGTAAGTCATTCTAAAGAGTTGATAGCCTGCCGCTTCACTCCAGGAAGCAATGTGAATTGCGTCTCCTACCCGTTCTACCCGAAGTTGAAAGGTTTCGGGTGGATTGACCAATGGAGTCATCGACCAATCAGAATACTCGTGAGTGACAACAGCGCTCAAATGTTGACTCCCATCGACATATTCAATCCCCGTTTTGATCCAGTGTTTTTCATCCGCACGAATCATCAATCCCGCTTGGTCGTAGAGGTCTTTGTACTGACCCCGGAATTTGACGGAAACTGTGAAGTCAGTCGCGATCGCATCAAAATAAAAATGTCCGCTATCGCGAATAAAACCGTAATGGGTGATGTGCCAAAAATCAGTTTTGGGAGCTGTTTTGATGACGATCTGATTTCCTGAATGTGACCATTTGGGAGGTTCATTCAACCATTGCATTGATTATTTCCTCCTATACGGCGGCATTGCTTACTTGCTATACAAGGATATACGATACAGAGCCATCTTACCCCACGCTAAAGTGAATTTCGAGTAGTTTCATGGGAATTCTCCAGTCAATTTGTTTGCAGTTCATCGAACTAAGACTGACGATCGAGTTGAGTCAGCGCGATTGCCACAATGAGCAACGCAATTGCAAAAACTCTGGATAGATTGAGAGGATGTGTTGGAACACCAAACCAACCGAATCGATCGATCGCCAGTGACACGATCATCTGGCTACAGACAACCGCTAATGTAGAGGTCGTCAACCCTAGTTTTGGCACCGTTACAGTACTTAAGCTGACAAACATTGCGCCTAGAAAACCGCCTAAAATGCCCACCAAGGGGCATCGATAAACCTTTCTAAATCGGGAGATTGGAACACTCCGAGCACAATCAGAATCATTAAAATACTAAATCCAATCAGAAAATTTATTGCCGAGGCTGCGATCGGAGAGTCGAGTGTTTGTTTCAAGCGGGCATTGGCAGCCGAGCCGATCGCTAAAAAACTTCCGGCTGAACCTGCCCCAAGAACCGCGAATAAAATATCCATGATGAGTATCAGTCCCACGTCGTTATTGGGTCAAAAAGAAGAGCGCAACGGCTAACAATCCAACTGAAATTTGGCGATAAGGCGTGAGGCGATGGCGCTGCATTCCTAACCAACCAAAGCGATCCGTCATGAGACCGACGATCGCCTGTCCACCGACGACTAATCCCAGCGTCAGTGCAACTCCCAGCGTAGAGACAAAGTAAGCACTAGAAGCAATGTACCAGGCTCCAAATAAGCCACCTGTAAAACTCCATTGAGGGGCTTACCGATCTCTATGATTTGTTAATGCTCTCTTCTGGGGCGATGACCAATCGAATCGATCGATTGGAGCAGGAGGGAGTCGTCGTCCGCATTCGGGATGCAGAGGATCGGCGCAGCGTCAGCGTGCAACTGACTCCCAAAGGCATTGAACTAATGGATCGGGTCATGCCCATTTTGTTTGCGAAGGAAAAGCAATTTCTCCAGCAATTCACTCAGACTGAACTGCAAACTTTCACGCAGTTGCTCCGTCGGTTTTTGTTGTCATTCGATGAGCAAGATCGATGGGCTAACCATAAAACCTAACCTTTACCTTAATCCGTTGGAGAACCTCCATCCTGATTCCGAGCGAGTAAAATTCCGAAAGGGAGAGGTTAAGGAGATAGATATCAAAGGAGGTTTTGGAATGAATATATCCAATATTTTGGTAACAGGAGGGATTGGTGCGCTGGGTTCCCTTGTGGTCGATTGCCTGCAAACTGCGGATCGCAACGTGCAGATTCTCAGTCGTAGTGAACGTTCCGGCGCTGTTCAAGGAGACTTGCTAACGGGGCAAGGCTTAGAGCAAGCTGTCAAAGGAATGGATACGATCGTTCACTGCGCGTCAAGTCCCACGAATCCGCGTCAAGTCGATGTCGAAGGAACGAAACGCTTGCTCCGAGCAGCAGAACAGGTCTATCCCTACTATGCCGCGAAGTATGAAGTTGAACAGACGATCGAACAAGCTTCGATCCCGTGGACTATTCTCAGAGCAACACAATTTCATGAGTTTGTTCTGATGCCAAACGAGCCGTCTATGTGGTCTTAGGCATCAATCGCGAGGGCAATAAGGACTTACTGGGGCTATGGACTGGAGAAGCAGAAAGTGAGGGGGCAAAGTTCTGCTTAAAAGTCCTCACAGACCTCAAAAATCGGGGACTTCAGGATATCCTAATTGCCTGTGTCGATGGGTTGAGCGGCTTTCCCCAGGCCATTGAAGCACTTTACCCCAACACTCAGGTTCAACTGTGCATTGTCCATTTAATCCGTAACTGTTTGCGCTATGTGCCTTGGAAAGATAGCAAAGCGGTTGTGGCTGACCTCAAACCCATTTACCAAGCCGCTACCCTCCAAGAGGCAGAAACAGCGCTGGATGCCTTTGCGGCTAAGTGGGATGGCCTGTATCCTGCTATCAGCCAAATCTGGATTCGGCATTGGGAGAATGTCATTCCTATTTTTGATTATCCGATGGATATTCGTCGGGTCATCTACACCACCAATGCCATTGAGTCTCTTAATCGCTCTCTGCGTAAGGTCATCAAGACCAAGACTGTTTTCCCAGATGAGGAGTCTGTGTTTAAGCCGATGTATTTAGCGATGAATAATATTGCCAAAAGATAGAGCCGACCTATCAAAAATTGGAAGGCTGCTCTGTCTCATTTTGCTATCCTTTTTCCAGGACGCTTCAATCACTGACCTTTTTCGCCCTTACACAAAATTCCGATCGCTCTCACTGCCATTACGCTGGCATCTACAAAATCAATACGGCTGTCGGCGTACTGTGCCAAAATCTCAGCGATGCGGATTAAATCGACTTCGGTTAGTGCAACAACGCAAAATCGACTTTTTGGAAGACCTCTAAGAAAGGCAACGACTGTTGTATTACCTGCATCGCGTCCCAGTAAATATGCGACT
This sequence comes from Altericista sp. CCNU0014, assembly GCF_044923475.1. NCBI lineage: Bacteria > Bacillati > Cyanobacteriota > Cyanophyceae > Synechococcales > Altericista > Altericista sp. CCNU0014. The sequence continues at coordinate 4,847,824 of NZ_CP137338.1, read as the reverse complement.
TCAGCAAGAACCGTTTGAGGAAACCAGATAGGCTGCTGTTGCTTGTAAATGGGGGCTACATCTTGATGTCTTGCATCTGTCTGGTTGAGTAAGGCCACAATAAAGCCCGTGTCAGCTATGGCTGCTCTTGTTTCCATGTCCATCCTGATGTTTCAGTAATTGACTGTTGCAGAATGTCTTCAGACTGAGTTGCTAGGTTGGGAGATCCTGCAAACAGGCCAACTAAAGGGTCATCATCAATCGCATTGTCATCAAGCGCTTGAATTTGGAGGTAAGAGAGCACTGCCTCTGTGATAACTGCTTCTGTGGTTTGACCTCGCTTTTGAGCGAATTGAGTGAGTCGTTCGAGCAGGTTGGATCCAGGATTCCATTGAACTTCAGAATTAGCCATACATCATCTCTCCACTCAAACCTGATATTGACGAATTGACTCAAAATGATGCAGATCAGAAAAATTTAGAGACTGCTGGTTGCAAACCTCAGGGGAAAATAATGGCTTTAGATGCCAAATTCCTCAAGATATTCTTTGATGCCCGCGTCTAAATCTTGTAAAGCCTCATCTAAACTGGAGTAGGCGTCTTTGCCCTCATAAACTGTGCCACCTTCATCATAGGCAACTACAAAAGCTGAAATCATATAATTCCCTAGCCCGATTTCAACTCGCCCAATCTCGTTCACAAAACGAGTGAGAGTAGGGTACTTAGCTTCTAAGTATTTTGATATCGTCATATTAGTTTTCCTCACTTTCACTCTGTAACAATAAAGTCTTCATGGTTGAATGATTTTTGGCCTCTAATGGTGCGAATGAGCAGTGCAGCAAGATGTACAACGATCAGTAAGCTTACCCAAATATGAACAAAATTTGATGGCGTTTAATTTGTTGGTTCAGACTTCGTTTTTGCAAAGCCAATATACCACCCATATAATGCCGCGACAGTAGCACCAACAATGGCACCGTGAACAAGCCCAATTGCTCCGCCTATCGATGCGCCCCCAATGGTCATCACTACAATGCGATCGGCTTTATCCCAAAAGCAGGCTGGGGTGGGTTGAACCGTTGGTTGTTCATGTTGACCGAGGGAGTCTGGAGAGATTTCTCGGGTCAAGGGTTCTGGGGTCTGACGCATTTTGCAATCTATCCTCATGAACGCAGATATTTTTAGCATAAAGCATGGAAAGGTTTTGGGCGCGATCGCCGTTCTGGGACAAGGGCGATCGCCTAGGAGGAGCGATGCCTTGCCTAGATCAGATCCATTTCGCATAATGAGTTGGTCAGCCCTGCTGTAGAGCTACCTTGAACTGACTTTCAGAAAATTCGACAATAACTGTTGCTGCAAAGCCAATGAACATTGCTAAAGCAAAGTGAGGAAAATTATCCGACACGAGCACTGTACATGCTGACACTGAATGGGGAATGATAGAAATATCATTATAATTCTGAGAGAAATGATAATTGCTAAACAGCGGCACTTTAAATTAGCTCACCCTTTAATTCGTTTTCTGACTTTTATTTTTTTTGGTTTATCTCTAGCCATTTTTTTTGTCTTGTCTTAGTCATTACTTAATTTTTGCGTTAATAAGTTTAATTCAATCTGTAGTAGTTCGGAGATTTTGGGAAAAAAGAACTTCAGAAGAAGATTCATTAAAGAAAACAATAGAAGCTATTCAAGCAAGTCTAGCCAAACTCAAGAGCAAATACCAAGGTGAATTGAGTGATTTACTGAAAGCAAATCACGAACTCAAAATCTTTCTAGATTTCACCAAATCTGAGAATGAAAAACTTAAAAATATCCCCAAATCAACTATAGAAATATTAAGTGAAGAAATATTGAATGAAGCAATTTTGTATGAAATCAAATCCCAGGGGCTAGAAGAAAAACTAATTCGAGATCGTCAAACTTTTGAATTAAAATTTAATAGGCTATCTCAAAAAATCAAGCAGCGAACGACAGAGAAAAACAATCATAAACTCGAAAATCAGGCGTTATTAGAAAAACTCAGACATTTAGAGCAAGAGTTTCACAACAACAAAAAGGTAGAAGTATCTTCTTTGGAAAATAAACGACTGACCCGTCGTCCGAACGATATGTGGGATGTTAAGTTTGCAAGGATGGCATCTATTGAGCTTAATCCATTTCCAGAAAACCTCAAGCAAAAGGCTCAAGAGCATTATAATGACACTTCTTTTGTTAGCCTCAATGCTACCGTAGATTTTCTAAGACATAAATTCTCAAACTATGAATTCTTATGTCGAGAGTTAAGAAATTTTGATGAAGAAGCACGTCATATTCTCAAGTGTAGGGTGAATGCAGAGATATGGAAAAATCTTTACAAGTAAAATCTCAGTTTGTCTATGAGCTTAGGATTTTCAAAAATTTAGTATTTTTGAATTGTAAAATTTTCTATGCTACTAGCATTTTTTGCGATTTTTGATTCTAAAAGACGACGACTTTAACAAAATAACCCCTTAGAAATATAACCACACAAGATTTCTGTTAGGCCTATGTGATCGCAGTCTCTGGCAAAGCACCCTGCATTTTCCCCAACCACTCAATCAGATGCTCAAGCTGCTGGTCGGCTTTCAGCATGCCTAAGCCGCGCACCGTTACTTTACCCGTGCTGTATACAAACCGCGATCGCAGATGTTCCGGTAAATTCTCTGCAAGTAAATTCCATGCAGGTTCCTCCATCGGAGTTTCCAGAATGACGTGTTGTTTTGCTTCCGGCTTAATGCGAGAAAACCCTAGGGATTTTGCAATTTGCTTGAGTTCCACAATTCGTACCAATTGCTGGGCCGCAGGCGGTGGAGAACCATAGCGATCGCACCAGTCCACCACAATTTGCGTGAGTTCCTGCTTGGAATTCGCAGAAGCCACGACACGGTAAGCACTCATCTTTTGGTCGAGGTCGGGGATGTAGTCTGAGGGAATGAAGGCCGTGAGGCTGAGGTCGATTTGGGTGTCGTCTACCTGGGGAATAGCCTGACCGCGAATTTCGTTAATGGCTTCTTGCAACATTTCCATGTAGAGGTCAAAGCCAATTACATCCATTTGACCCGATTGTTCTGCACCCAAGAGATTGCCCACGCCGCGAATTTCCATATCTCGCATTGCAAGCTGATAGCCGGAACCAAGTTGGGTAAATTCCTGGAGTGCCCGTAACCGCTGTCGGGCCACATCAGTTAGCGAATGGGCGTTGGGGTAAAACAGCCATGCATGGGCCTGGATGCCAGCGCGACCGACCCGTCCCCGCAACTGGTAGAGCTGGGATAACCCGAACTTTTGAGCATCTTCAATCACAATGGTATTGACTCGGGGGATATCTAGCCCCGATTCGATGATGGTGGTACAAACCAAGATATCCGCATCCCCATTGCCGAAGGTGAGCATGGTGGCTTCCAGTTCGCCTTCGTTCATTTGGCCGTGAGCTATTTCAATGCGGGCGCTAGGCACCATCTCTTGGAGCTTGGCAGAAATCTCTTCAATCCCTTCCACGCGGGGCACCACATAAAACACCTGACCGCCTCGGTCTAGCTCTTGGCGCACTGCACTACGAATAGTTTCAGCATCGTAGGGGGAAAGATGCGTTTTGATGGGGCGACGGGCGGGAGGTGGGGTGGTAATGAGGCTCATCTCTCGCACGCCAGAGAGCGCCATGTAGAGGGTGCGCGGAATGGGCGTGGCACTGAGAGTTAGTACGTCTACTTGGGTTTTGAGAGATTTAATTTTCTCTTTTTGGTTGACGCCAAAGCGCTGTTCTTCGTCGATGACCAACAGCCCCAGATCTTTGAAGTTTACGCCTTTGCCTAAGAGCTGATGGGTGCCCACCACAATATCTAACTCTCCAGTTTGGAGGCGCTGCTGGATGGTGCGGCGTTCTTCGGCGGAGCGGAAACGGTTGAGCAATCCTACTTCAATGGGGTAAGGCGAAAACCGTTCCTTGAGGGTGTGATAGTGCTGCTGGGTCAAAATGGTAGTAGGGGCTAGGAGTGCAACTTGCTTACCTGCTGTCACTGCCTTAAAGATGGCGCGGATGGCAACTTCCGTTTTGCCAAAGCCCACATCGCCGCAGACCAGCCGATCCATTGGGCGATCGCCTTCCATGTCTCGCTTCACGTCCTGGGTAGCCTTGAGCTGATCGGGGGTGGGTTGGTAGGGGAAGGAATCTTCCATTTCGGCTTGCCAGGGCTGATCGATGGGGTAAGAGAAGCCTTCTTGGTGCGATCGCTGAGCATAAAGCTGAAGCAAATCCACCGCCAGCTTTTTGATCGCCTTGCGAACCTTTCCCTTCGTCTTTTCCCAGGCCTTACTGGACATCTTGTTGAGTTCGGGAGGGTGGTTCGTCGTGGCGCGGAACCGCGAGAGCGCCCCCAACTGATCCGCCGCCACCCGCAGCAGGCCATCGCCGTACTGAATAACTAGGTACTCGCGAGTTTCTTGATTGATGGTGAGGCTTTCGAGTTTGATAAACTTTCCAACGCCATGGTTGCGATGGACGACGTAATCTCCCGGCTGAAGCTTGTTGGGGTCAACCTGCTTGGAGGCTGCCCGACGACGTTTGCGGATATAGCTGGGCGTGGTGAGCGTATGCTGTCCAAAAAATTCCCGATCCGTCACCAGCACCACGCGGAACGTGGGCAGAATAAAGCCCTCCAGTTCTGCCAGCCCCGAATACTTGAGCGCCACGGGGGTTTTGTGCTCGTGGAGCTTATCGATCGCCGGAAAGTCCCTCGGATTGGGCACAAACTGTGCCGGACAGTCGTGTTCTTGCAACAGCGACACCGATCGCGAGGGCTGTGCCGAGACTAGCCAGATTTGGAACTTGCGATCGCGTTCTGTCCTCAGCGTCTCTGCTAATTTCCCAAACTGATGGGGCAGGGCAGGTACGGGCCGACTGGCAAGGTTCAATCCCTGATTTTCAACCGCCAGCTCGTTCAGCCGAACTTTCTCAAAGATGCTGAGTTGTTCTAGTCCATCAGCAAACGACTGATGGATTTTAGGGAGCGCCAGTCCATTTCGATCGAGGGACTGCCAATGTTCTTCGGCGTGTTCCACCCAGCGATCGCAGTGGGCTTGGCATTGCTCCGGTTCGTCAATGGCGATGAGGGTGTTTTCGGGCAGGTAGTCCAGCAGCGAGGCGGGTTGTCTAAAGGCAATGCCTAAGAAGCGGCGCGCGCCTTCTAGGGTGCCGTTCTCCAGTTGGTCTTGGGCTGGAGGCGAGAGATGCTCTTGAACTTGCTGGCGCTGGGCGTCGGTAAGGTGGGCGACGGTGATGGGTTGAAAGCTAGTGGGGGTGAGGGTGATTTGGGTAATGCTATCGAGCGATCGCTGGGAGGCGGGGTCAAATTCTCGCAGTTTATCCAGTTCGTCGCCAAACCATTCCAACCGCACGGGCAGCTCTGCGGAAACGGGGAACACGTCGATGATGTCGCCGCGCCGACTCCATTGGCCTTCGGTTTCGACGAGGGAGACACGTTCGTAGCCCTGGGTTGCTAACTGACGGCTCAAGGTTTCGAGGTTGTATTCCATGCCCTTGTGAAGGGTCAGACAGTAGGGCCGGAATGCCTCCACGGGGGGCAGATGGGGCTGGAGCGATCGCTCGGTGGCGACTAGGGCGATCGGTTGGCTGGGGTCGAGCAGTTCGGCAAGGACTTGGAGCTGTCCCCAGGTCATTTCGGCTTCGAGGTCAAAGGCTTCGTAGGGGGAGGATTCGGCGGTGGGGTAAAACTGGACGGTGGCCCAACCCATGGCTTCGAGCTGTGCGGCCCAGCGGCCTGCTTCTTCTAGGGTGGCGGTGATGACGCACAGGTGTTGGCTGCGGGCTTGGGCAAGGGCGGAGGCGACGAGTCCTTTGGGTAGACGTGCCAAGCCGCTCAGGTGGAGATCCTGAGTTTGGGTGAGTTTGGCGAGGAGTTCTTCTGTGAGGCGCGATCGGCCTAGGGAGCGAACGAGTGCGGAAAATGTCATAGCCTTTGCAGTTCTCTAGCCCTGGGAGCGTAGCAGGGTTAGGCCAGTAATGTAAAACGGTCTGTTGGCTATTCTAAGGAATTGGGAGGCTGCTGGGGGCAGATTGGGTCGATTGAGCCAGTCGTGGGGGGTGACGCGACACGAACGGCAACGGTAGAGGGTGGCGATGAGGACATCCGCCTATTATCGCGGTTTGTGAGCAAATGCCCACCCTACTTTTTTGTGCTGCCTGCTGGTGCCAATTTATTTTAGATTATCAAATGTTAGGTGGTGCTCAAGCGGGGGTAATGTTCTGCCACAACTCGGCTACAACAAATCTCGACAAATGTCCTACGTTCGTTGTGGCAATGACAATATCTGAGGCTGATAGGGTCATTGCTTGAGCAACCAGAATCATATCGCCGTCGATTGTGTTGTCTCCTGCTGTGGGTTGGCCTTGCTGGCGAGCTTGTGCCCACAGTTGAGCTGCTTGACGCATTGCAATGGTTGTAATGGGTAAATACTCAAGAATTTTGGCTAAATCATCTAGTCGGGCAATGCCTTTGGCCTTATTTGCTCTTAATAGCTCACGTCGAACTTCGTAGTCTGCAATCTCTGGAATAATGGCGCGGTTCCCTGATGTGATATGGGTCTGGAGCCATTGGGCGCAAGCAATGCTCTGGGCAGACAGTTTTGGATTGGTGACTAGGCCAAGTGGGCCTGTATCTAGCAGGATGACTCGGCTCACCAGGTAATACCCTTCATCTCAAGGGGAAATAATTTGCGATCAGACAATCGATCTTCATCTAAGGCATGAATCAAGTACTGTCCTGTTTCTTGCTGTTCTGACTCATCTTCGTCATCGATCCAGGACTGGAGCAGGTTAACGGCTTCGGTTTGCTTTTGCTTTAATGAGATTGAATTTGTCAAAAGTTGCATTGCCATGACTTCTACTGAAAGCCCGTGCTGATTGGCTTCCCGTACAAGATATTGCTCTAGTTCTGGTGAGAGGTTAAGGGTTAGCGTCATAAGTCTTTGTGAGGATACACCTTATATCTTACCTCTATAAAATTGAAGCTAGCTTGATGCTCCCAATAAGTAAGATTTAGGCTACTGTTCTCCCCCAGATCTTAAGTCACCTAACATTTGAGAGAAGGTATGTTCAAGAATTCAATCATGGCAACAACCATCACCTACTGATGATATCGAACCTGTGCCCAGCGGGTCTGTTTATCATCAGATAGCGTTGTTTCAATTCTAATGTTGCAAAATTCTTCAATATAGTCCTTTAGTGCAAAGGCAGTCGCGAGGGCTTTCCTGTCCTCAGGGATATATTCTGCCAAAGTTTTGGGCATTACAACAATACACTTAGCCATTGCACGAGACACGGCAACATTTGTTCGTTCAAGCTGCATCAGAAAAGACTCTTCACCACTAATTACATCCGTATCACCGATGCCAAATGTCACAATAATGGTGTGCCGCTGACCGCCCTGAAAGCGTTCGACGGTGTCCACTGCACTGTCGATAAAGTCTTTCTCTCCAGGAAATAGCTGCTCTAGTTCGCGAATGACGAGAGCACGCTGTGCTCGATGTGGTGTTACAATTCCTAAACACTTGTCCCAGAAATGCTCTGGAGTGGGAGTAACGTGGTTCACCGTACCACGTCCGTCGAGTTCAGCACTAACAGACTGGCGTAACATCCAAACAGCACCTGCAACTACTCGTGCTTCAAAATGATTGCCTTGGGAAGACACATCATCCTCATGAAGTAGCGTTACGACTTTGTGATTTGGTGTCAGTATGTCTGAAAAAGCTTCACACCAAGGGAGCGTTGCTGGATACACCAACTTTGGTGGGAGTGGACTCATCATATTTAGAGCCGTGTTCGGGAAATGAGATTGCAGCGTTGGTGGATATCCAATTTTCTTGGCGAATTCCACAATGTGATCATTTGAACGATAATTCGTCTCTAGTATGCAGTCCTGTACGGGTTGTGAAAATTGTCGTTTAAGGAGATATGTCTGGATGCTCCCAACAAGATATGCTGCATCAGTCGGTGGCTCAATTGAAGTGATCGGTGGCATCTGTAAGTAGTCGCCAGCAATGATGAGCCTAGCATCGTCTTTAAGTCCGCACAGTGCGGAAAGCGCATATGATACTGGAACCTGAGAACTCTCATCAATAATGACAACGTCAAATAAAGGCTGGACAAAAGATCCCATTAGCTCATTAGGAAAGCGCCGAGATTGACGAATCTGGCATCCCAGAATGACAACACCAGAACTGCTGTTCAGCTCTGCAAGAAATTGCTGATAGTTGACATCTGATTGGTCAATGCTTATTGGAGTATAAGATACATGATTTGATAAGCCCGTGGGAACTATTCCGAGTGCTCGACCGCGTGAGTATGCAACATACATCGACCCACTAGCTGTCGAGTCTTTAGAGAGAAGATCTGCCGAGCGATTCATCACTTCCTCGACGGCCTTATATGTTGGGCCTGTCACTAAAACCTTTAGTGATTGGCCCTGGGCAACGGCATCTTGAGTGAGACCGTGAATTAAGGCAGCTAGAGTGTTTGTTTTTCCGGTGCCTGGTGGCCCCCAAATGATGGTTAAGGCACGTTCAGCCGCATGCTCAACCGCAGCAGTCTGTGAGGGATTCAATCCATCTATCCTTGTAACGTAGGATGCGATGGCGTTAGAATCCGGACTTGATATAACTGTTTTTTGTTCAAGACTTTCGGCGTTCCATAAAACGTGTGCAGCCATTGTTGTAGGGGTGGTTTTCTTTCCGCCACGCCGAGCTGTTGGTGCGAGACCCATTGCGTCTGCTGCATTTTGGTCGGGAACTGCTATGGCTGGGTTGCCAATTTCTTTTAGAATGTCCTTGCTGTAAATGCTCCAATCGAAACTTTTGGGGCTTTTTGATTCCAATAAGAATACATCTGCTAGAAGGTCAACACTTGAATTTGCCATTAAGTATGGAACAAACTGAGGATCGTTGTCATAAGTAATCTCCACATGTGCCTTTGCTTGGACACGGTCAAACTGCTTGAGCTTAACCTTGAGAACAGACCATAGAGGAAAATGTAGAACATTAGGATCTCCGAGAAAAGGAGGAGACGTTGATGAAAGTATTGCCGTTGCATGCTCAAGTGGCATACCAGGCCGTCCAAGCTTACCCAGGGTGAGCATACTATCTTCTTTGAATTTCGCCTCCGTTGATCCTGAAGCTACGTCAAACTCATACAACGTCTGAGACAATTGTGTTCCGTTTTTCAATACGATGGCCTCATACGTTGCTTCAAGACGTTCTCCATCTAAGGACAACCGAATATGCGCTTCCAGTTGCGAAGCGTTAAAATTGAGACTGTCCCACCAAATCCATAGTTTTCCGTCGAATGCCACCTGTGTAGCACCCTGTGGAATTGTCGTAGAAATAGATGTTGCTTTCGCTTTGAATTGACCTCTATAATCTGTGCGAAGCCTCTCACAAACTGATTCAAGTGCCTTGGACTGCTTGGCAAGCGCATTTGAGAATGCTGTAATCAAAGTGTTTCGTGGGAAGATAGCCGTACCACGTTTAAGTTGCGGTGTATTACTCCATATTTCATAGATACGTTCGCGTGGGATACCATTGTTTAAGTACTCACGATAGTAAGAGTCCCTCTCGGTCTGAACGTAGTTTGATGGGTAATGCTCTGCCGTATCGAAAAGTGTAATGACGTGAGGTGTGGGCGTGAATACCATCCGCCGTACAATGTCTTCAACTATCACAACTGTCGAGGCTTCCAAAGATTCAGGTCTTGCAAGAAATTCCTCAGGTGGGAAAATCCAGGCGAGCGACTTTACCTTCTTTATTGATAGTGCAAGGACACGAGGAAGGTGACGCCCCATTGCATTACAAAGCTCCTTGAACTGGCGCTCATCCCAAAAGTGAATTTGGCCTTTTAGACCGCTTGTTACTAGACTTTCTGCGGTATTAATGCAGTCTCCAAGGTTGCTTAAGAAAGCTTCTAATGCAACCCACTCAGCGTTGAGTGTTTTCTCATCAACCACGTATGGAACGGATTGAAAGCGCCTCGGACTTTGACCTGCTGTAAAGTTTGTGGCCACACCAGATAGTGCCAGACCCGTAAGTAAGCCGGAACTCGAATCGAAGTTGACACTTGCAAATAACAATAGATTGGCACTTGGTACAAGCGAAGCAATAACTGCATTTTGGTCGTTGGATATTGAACCAGATAGAATTGCTACCGAACGTACAGGTAAGTTTCGAGCATCACGTTTGAGAACAGTATGTTCCTGTAAAGCAGAATGTCCAGCCGCGTTCGCCAAATCCCCTGTTGTTGATACTGCATTGCTTTGAAGAATTTTCTTCGCTCCGCGTGTGATGCCAGGAACTAGACACAAATGTCCGCTCATGCTGGCTGCTGGCATGCAGTAGTGGGCAGGATTAGCATCGACTCTTACTTTCTGAGCATTGCCTAGGTGTCGCTTGTCCCCCAGCCAGTCACAATTACTGCATGTACTGTTGACGTGCCATTCTAGATTTGTCCATGCGCCCAATGTACTATCTCCAATTCGGATGACTCTTGCCACATCCTCTAAAAATCTGCGAACTGAAGCAATATAGAACCGTAAATTTGCATCCTCGGAATCAGCTACCAAAGCCTTCAAAAGCTCTTCAGTCGTAGCACTGCCTGTTTGTTCGAGTTGGTCTAGAGCACTTTCGCCCTGTTTGAACCGCGTCCACAGGTATGCGTTTGTTGTAACGTAATAACGATCCTTTAATACCGGATGATGATGAAGCCAGTTTGCTAGCATTAATGCGTACATAGCGATTTCGGCGCAGTAGCTTGGATTAGCTTCGCTCGTGTGCTTTACATCAAAGATATCGATTCCTAAACGACGCTCTTGCGATTGATTGATAGCCTGTCGGAAGCCATTCGTTAAGACTTCTATATCTCCATCATATGGCTCATGGATGATCAAAACATCGGGAATGAAGTCTGCAATTTCAGGAATATTTGCAATATCAGCAGGTGATAGCCCTATGTTCTGCAAGGTCTGAGTTTTTTGTGATGTGATAGAGAACTTACCTTGTAATATTATAACTGGTGCTATAGTTTCGCTCAACAGATAGGTTTCTAGCTCTACATCGTTATAAGATTTAGAACCTTTATTATACCTTATAAGGTTAGAAAATAACCTAACTAATTGGTCGTTGCGCTCAATCTCAAACTCTTGACCATCAGTGGACAATCGACCAATTCCAGGACGCTTTACTGGTTCTGGAAGTCCGGCTGCACCCATTGTTTCTTTGTTATGCAGTGACAAATATAGTTCCTTGTCGCAGCGGGTACGCAAAAACATCGACAGAGTGCTCTTTGAGATCTTTTTCGCGGACATGGAAAGGGGCAATGGCATTTACATATCTCCTTATTTTCGACAAACATGAAAGTCATACTCGGTGGCAGCAATTGAAGCAGCCAACATATGGTTAGCCTGACGTTTGCCTGAAGCAGCGGTCGCTGCATCTCGGATCGATATAACTCGCCATTCAACACCCGAAGACTCAAGCGAATTGAGAATTAACTCCTTCGGATCTATCTTGGACGATGGAATAATTCCGAAACGAATATACATTTGAAGATCTCCCGCACGCGTACGAGCCATGTTTCTCCACACGGCACCCAGCGACTTCGCGAACATATCTTTCCCCGTATGCTGAATTTGTTCCGTATCTCCATATTTGACATAATCTGAGCCGCCTAAGAACCAGTTTCGTAGCCATTGATCTTCCACGTAGGTTCTCATCCCATAGTACGGGGGAGAAGTGATCACTACCGAAAAATCTCGTTTAGAAACCGGAAGGCTGCTAGTAAACCTAGAGTCTCCTAGGCGAGCATCAGCCAGCGTGACGCTCTTGGGCAGATCAGAACCCATAATACGAGAGAGCTTTCGATGCAATACAGCCAAAACATCAATTTCTGGAGGTATAAGTCCCTTATTTTTCCAAAATCGTACTGAATAGTCTGGTTTGGATGCAAAAGTTCGTGGCATCTGGTTTGAGAAATAGGACTGTGTCTCTAGTCCCTTACTCATTGGCCCGTGAAGGCAACCGAGCATCGCCGCCCTCAGGAGTACTGTTGCATTATTATCTCGCTTAACCTTAAGTAATTCATTTCGAATAGCGCAAACCTGCTTCAGAACTGATGGAGTAAATGCACACTGAAAAAACTCGGAGGTCGGCAATTCTAACACTGAATTGGTATTAATATACAACCGTGCTAACTTCAATGCAGATTTTATATCTACTTTACATAGCTTTGCTCGTGCAATGGCCACTGCAACTGGGGAACTATCAATACCCCGAGCCACTAGTCCGAGTTGACGAGAGGCAAACAAGGTTGTACCCCTCCCACAGAAAGGATCCATTACAATTGGCGAGTCTTTTCGATGCTCCTTCAATATTTCCAGTGGGTACTCCAAAGGGAACATTGTGAAGTACGGACAAATCGCATTTAGTGCGTTGTGAGGTTCATAAGCAAGAGATCTAGGCATATTGTCGTCGTCTTATAGAGCATCACACCCAGCTCTTCTCCATTATGTTATTTTCAACCCATGTTGCCCAAATGTAAAAACTTTGGTGCATGCAGACATATTTTACTTGAGTCAGAATACCCTCTCACAAAAACATAGCTATAAAATCACCAATTACGACTTATAATCACATAACATCTTTAAAGACTGAATTTTTAAACCAAACCTAAGATGAGTATTTATTTTAGTTACACAGAAAACATCATCATTTTTCTCTCGTCAAGAGATAACCGTATAATTACGGATCTTTTACCTAGATCCTGCGCTTAAGCCCAAGATTTTGAAGTATATTCCTGTCTTTAGCTCCCCACAAAACCATTTCGAGCATTTGTCTTGGTTAGTGTAGGAATTGGCGATCAATCATTCCCACCCACTCAACCACCATAAGCCAACCCACCCATAACAATCCAGCCTAAGCCGATCGCTAGAGTCAAACACAGCCGCCAAAACCAGAGCAAGCCATAAACCAGCATCCAGTACAATTGCTCAAGCGCCAACAGACAAAATCTCGTGAAAACAGACTCAATATTCTTCCAAATCTTCAAGGCCGACCCCGGCATCCTCTTTGAGCTAATGGGTCAGTCCCCCGACCTCGCTCAAAACTACGACTTTCGCTCCGTAGAAATCAAACAAGTCGCCTTCAGAATCGACGGTGTGTTTCTGCCCAAACCCAACGCAGCAGACCAGACCATCTGATTTCTAGAAGTACAGTTTCAGCATGTCCCATTGTTCTATCAGCGCTTCTTTGGCGAGATTTATTCTTACCTAAACCCCCATCCAAAAACTGTTGACTGGCAAGCCGTCGTCATCTTTCCGCGTCGCAGCATTGAACCGACTAACCGACATGTCTATCGAGCCAATCTCAACAGCGACTAAGTTCACCGAATTGACCTCGAAGACTTCAACGCCTTGGCTACCGAATCCCTCGGTATAGGTTTGATGCAGTTAATCTTGGCAGATAACAATGACGCCATCACCCAAGCCCAAGCACTGCTGTCAAAGACCCAAAACCAGGTTCAAACAGATCCCAAAATAGCTGCGATAATGGACATCATAGAAACCATAGTGGTTTACAAATTTCCAAAACTCAGCCGTAATGAAATTAAGCGTATGTTTGGCTTAAGCGAACTCCGAGAAACAAAAGTCTACCAAGAAGGCCATCAAGAGGGAGAACGATCGCTTATCCTCCGCCAACTCACGCGCCGCATCGGTAATGTGACATCAGAACTAGCAGTCAAAGTCCAAACCCTGTCACTCACCCAACTCGAATCCCTCGGAGAAGCCCTGCTGGATTTTTCTCAACCTGCTGACTTAATAACCTGGTTAGACGAGAATTGAGCCGTCTATCAAATTGAGCCGCTCATCAGTCAGCTTCTTAAATCTCTTGCCGCGTCATCACATTTTCTGGATTGTCGTCAGAGTCAGCAATGCGGCGGTCAAGTTCTTGCTTTTGCATGTCCGTTAGATCGGCACAAGCTCTATCCTCGGCAATGCCATCCCAAATAGCCTGAACGAGATTAATCCGATCTTCAATGCTTAAGGCTTCAATTTCATGTAAGGTAGCTGCGATGTCCATAATGTTAGCCGAGTAAAGAAAAAGGCAATGAAGTTACTCTAAATATATCGAATGAGGTCACGCTCTGCTTACGATCCAATGAAGCATTTGTCTTGATTGGCGTAGAGCTGGGCGATCGCCTAACATTAAGATTGCTCCCCTGCCAATTTCAGAACTTCGGCGTAAAGATCGGGCCTAATCCGAAAATTAGCCTGACAAATCAAAGCATCCATAATGGGGCCGACCATGGAGATGAGTTTTTGCCGTTTTGCTGCAAGCAAGATACCCAGGATTCCAGTAATTCTTAACCCTTGTCGTTTTGCTTCTTTGCGTCCAAGTCGTTCGTCGATGAGAAGCTGCGTTGCCTGAAGCTCAAGCGCTAAGACGATCGCGTTTGCTTCACCGGGGTCAAGGTTACTATCGCGCTCTAAATCGCTGACTCGTTGAGGGTCGCTAACGGCACGAACCTCTAGCCAGTTGGCAGTTTTTACAGATTGAGTGACTGGATGGTGGGAACCATTGGCAAGCAGTTCTTGATAAACTGCATCGGGAATAATGACAGTACCGAAGAGTGCAGGCAGTAGGTGAGCGTATTCAACCACAATGAGATTGGAAATAGGCGAGGTATCGCTGACAACAATCACAGCAGACCAAGTTCTTGTAGATTTTGAACGTCTTCGTGTAAATCGTTTACATCGTAATGAATGTAAAGATTATGGTTTGTGAGTAAAGATTGGAAGTCTAGTTGTGAGATGCCCAATATACGACTGGCTTTACCTAGGGAAATTTTCTCGCGCTGATAAAGCAGCAGCACGAGTTCTTGAAGTAATTCAACTTCTGATAGGCCGGAGGCTTGGACTAATTCATCTGAGATGACCAAACTCATGGGTGTTACAGAGAAAGCGGACTACTTGAGTATAACGACTGCATTCATCCAATCCTGGGTCTGTTAGGCATCCAAAGTTCCTACACCAACTTATGTCCGCAGCTAGAACAAAAGCGGTCTTCCGGCTCCGTCGCCGCACCGCATTGACTGCAGAAGCGCCGCACCTTAGCCTGAGGCTGAGTCGGTTGCGCGCTAGCCGAACTCATACTCAGATGCATATTGCCCATCCGCATCTCCATCGGACTCGAACTCATTTCCATATTTCCCATTTTCATTGGCTGCATTGGCTGCATCGGTGGCATAGATCCCATTGGACTCATGGGTTGCATGAGTTCCATTGGAGGAACGGACGAAGCTGCAGGCATTCCCCCAATCTGACTCATTTGCATTTGTTGAGCGCTGCTCAGAGATGGAGCACTGCTCATGCTGCTCGTGCTGCTGCCCTGTACCTGAATAAAATGCTCGCCCTGGGCTGTTGTTATTTTGAGAATGACACCCTGGGGCATTCGATACATTTCCGGCGGAGCCGTCCAGCTTCCAGTTCCAATGCTACTGCTCGACTGCTGCTGCTGACCGGGGCCACCGACCATTGTGGTGATCGTAGTCTGGGCACCTTGGTTATCGAGATAAATATTGTGGCCGGAGCCTAGTTCGCACAAATAAGCCATGCCGATATTTCTCAGGTATGCGCCTCTCCATTATCCTCAACTCATACTTTGGGCTTCACATTAGTTAACAAAACGTCCTGAGATCTTTGGCAGCGATCGCCCCCCTCTCGCAATCTGACGCTGCCGTAAGCAAATTAGCGCGCATGACGAAGAACACCGCAACCGCGCGATCGCGATCGCAGGGAGAAGCGGGCGAACTTGCAATACTACAAGTGGTTCGGGAAACTGAGCCATCAATGGGGAACACACAGCAGACCGACAGACTGGCTTAGTTTGTCGGTTTTTTATTTCAAAGCGCTAAAGGCATGGCCTTAGGTAGGGTCAAAACGCTCGATCGCGGAGATCGGGCCGTTATGGTTCAGAATCTGCATATTCAGCGATGTGCTGAATATGCGTAAGTTTTGATGTGCGATAGATGCAGCAATCCCCGCCTAATTTTGTCAAGGTTGTCAATTCAGCGAGGCCAGCCGTGAAAATCAGATCCGCTACACCTGATGATGTGTCGTTAATTTTCTCCTTCATCCAGAGAAAAGCAGAGTTTGACCGAAGCGTGGGCGCATTCTCTAGCGTCCTTCAGGTCTCTGAAGAAAAAATACGCAAAACCCTCTTTAGGGCAGTTCCTTTTGCCTACGTCCTGTTTGCAGAACACTCAGAACGCGAAATCGGATTTGCATTGTACGACTTTAGATACTCTTCCTTTGCAGGTCAACCCAGCATCTGGCTCGACGATCTGTATGTCGATGAAGCCCAGAGAAGCCAAGGGGCAGGGGCAGCATTGATGCAGCATCTTGCCGAAATTGCAGCAGAGAATAATTGCACCCATCTTGCCTGGAATGCCGATGCTCGGAATACTCGCGGGCTGAATTTCTATCACCGATTGGGAGCAGAAATAACAGAGCAACGCGGTAATCGATATTTCCTGAGATGGGTTCCGCAATCTACGGCATCAGATTTAAGCACATCCAACGCATGAACGAACCTAAATCGCCGTTGACAAGCCGATGCACTGACAAGCCAAAGGGGACAAACCGTAAAATTGCACACATTTCCGACATTGCTCGGCAAGATACGCTGTCATCCAACATGAGCTGGGATTTATTGTCATAAAAAAGTAAATGAACCCTAAAAAATGGCTTTTCCCGACCCTCCTTGCGATGGTGGTGGCCGTAGGGACGATCGCCCATCCCTTCAACACTTTCCCAGGCAACGCGCAATCTTCTGTCGGCAAAGACGAACTGGTGATGATTACATCCCCCGACTACCCACCCTACGAGTTCTACAACACCGCAGGAGGAGAGCGAAAAATTGTCGGTTTTGACGTGGATATTGCAAATACCCTCGCTCGCGAGTTGGGGTTTAAGCTCAAAATCCAAGAGTCTGACTTCAACGGACTGATTCCAGCCCTCCAGGCAGGCCGAGCTGACTTCGTCATGGCAGGCATGACCCCCACGCCAGAGCGCAAGAAGAACGTCGATTTTTCAATTGTTTACTACGAAGCAAAAGATACCATCGTCTCTCTCAAGGGGAGCAACCTCAAAACGCCCGCAGACCTCAAAGGCAAAAACGTCGGCGTCCAGCTCGGGACCATTCAAGAGCAAAACGCCCAGGCGATCGCCAAAAAGACGCCGATGCAAATCAAGCAGCTCAACAAAGTCCCCGATATCATTCAAGAAATTCGGGCCAAACGCATCGAAGCGGCGATCGTCGAAGATACCGTAGCCCAAGGCTTCATCCAGTCCAACCCAGATTTGGAATATGTCGAAATTCCCTCAGAGGAGCAGTCTGGCTCTGCGATCGTCTTTCCCAAGGGTTCCAAACTCGTCGAACCCTTCAACAAAGTCCTCTATAAAATGAAGGGCAGCAACGAGTTAGAAACGCTCGCAAAAAAATGGTTTTCCCAAAACACCACCGCCCTAGACGCTCAGAAAGCCACCGCCGCCGCGCCCAAAAAAGGCGGACTCAACATCAATTTCGGTCGCCTCAGCCTGGATGACTACCTGTTCATCCTCAAAGGCATTCCCACCACGCTCCTGTTTACGCTCAGTTCGGTCTTCTTAGGACTCATTGCCGCAACGGGCCTTTCCCTCCTCAAAATCTCCCGATTCAAACCGCTCCAATGGTTCGCGAATGCCTATACCTCCGTCTTTCGAGGCACGCCGCTCCTGCTCCAGCTTTCGCTGATTTACTACGCCATTCCTCAGCTCTTCGGATTTGATATCACTCCCCTACAGGCAGGCGTCACCACCTTTACCCTCAACTCCGGGGCCTACATGTCTGAAACCATTCGGGCGGGGATTCAGGCCGTAGACAAGGGCCAGAGCGAAGCCTCCATGTCCCTCGGCGTGCCTTACGCCATGATGATGAAGGATGTGATTTTACCGCAGGCATTGAAGAATATCCTACCCGCCCTCGTCAACGAAACCGTCTCGCTGCTGAAGGATTCTTCTCTGGTGTCTACTGTAGGCGTTGTAGAAACCTTGCGGGCCAGTCAAATTGTCGGCGCTAACAAGTACATTTATTTTGAACCCTTACTGACCGCAGGGCTGCTGTACTACCTTATGGTCATGGGTCTTACCTCAGCAGCATCGACCCTAGAGCGACGCCTGAAGCGCAGCGAGTGAAACCTATTACGGCTAAACAAGGAGACAAGGTTCCAATGAATGACGTTGTACTGCGGACAGAATCGTTATACAAATCCTTTGGCCCGCTCGAAGTCCTCAAAGGTATTTCCACCGAGTTGCATAAGGGACAAGTCGTTGCCGTTTTGGGACCCTCTGGCTGCGGTAAGTCCACACTGCTGCGCTGCATGAACCTGCTCGAAAAACCGACCAAAGGGCGTCTTTACTTCGGAGATCGGGACATGACCGATCCAAAGGTAAATATTTCAAAAATCCGGCAGAAAGTGGGCATGGTGTTTCAGCACTTTCATCTATTTCCTCACATGACGGTTCTAGAAAATGTCACCTACGCCCCCATCAAGGTCAGCAAGATCCATCCTGTAGAAGCCAAAGAAGCTGGCATGGAGCTGTTGGGCAAAGTGGGACTCGCAGAAAAAGCCCATGTCTATCCCTCCAAACTCTCCGGCGGTCAAAAGCAGCGCGTGGCGATCGCCCGCGCCCTAGCAATGAATCCTGAAGTCATTTTGTTTGACGAACCCACCTCTGCTCTAGACCCAGAAATGGTACAGGAAGTCTTGGAAGTCATGCAAGATCTGGCAAAAACCGGAATGACCATGGCGATCGTCACCCACGAGATGGGATTTGCACGGGATGTTTCGGATCGGGTGTGGTTTCTGAACCAAGGAATTTTAGAAGAAGATAGCCCGCCAGCGGAATTTTTTACTCGGCCCAAGTGCGATCGCGCCCAACAATTTCTAGAGCGCATGCTCAAGTAAAACGCCAAAAATGTGGATGGAAGGTCGTTCTTCCATCCACAACCGAGAGCGAGTAGAGCCAGAGCAGATTCAGCTAAAACGAAAATGTAACTCGCAGAACCCCTTGAATGAGAGGAGGCGTGTTGCTGCTGTTATTCGGATTCAGGATCGCCATCACGATGGGAGTAATGGAGATATTGTCGTTAACTGGAAAGCGATAAAATGCTTCAAAGTTAGTCTGAGTTCTATCGTTGACACCTAAAGCCGAGGGCAGATCGTTGATGAAAGGTTGCCCGCCAGCCACAGCCAACAAAGAACCGGGGATAAAAACATCCTTAACGCCAGCACCCACCATCCAGGTTTGGGCGATAAAGTCACCAGCACTCACATTGCTGAAATCGTACGGCAGTGGCGTAGCGCCACCGTAGGCTTTTGCTCCAGCAATACCGTACCGCGCAAACAAACCAAATCGACCTAGACTGAGTTCGGCATCGAGACCGCCCGCATTTTGGGAAATATTAGACGTTGCAGAATTGGTGTACTGCAATCGCACGGCAAAATTGTTCGCACCCGCTTTCCCAAATTTTTTGGCATATTCCAGTTCTGCCGTGCCCTGGTAAGGATCGCCAAACAAACCGCCGCCGAAGTTATTGGCCACCGAGTTAAACGGGCTAGACGCAATGTAAACGGCTCGAAACGCAAAGGGACCTCCGCCAATTTGCCAATTAATACCAGCCCCCGCACCGCCAAAGAAATTAACTTGGTAAGGGTTGATCAGCGGGTTGTTGATGAAAAACCAGGAACTAAAACCGTTGCTGGGAGCAGTATAGCTATTGAGATCGACGATATCGGTTGCGTAAAATAAAGGGCCAACCGTAACTGACAGATTTTTCGTCGGTTTGAAGGTGTAGGCCAGACGGTACAGCCCAACATTCGTGGGATAGCCCGACCAATAGTATTGCCCTGGAACCAAGAGCGATTGCGCGCTGGAGGTAGGATTTGTCGTAGTGCCGCCGATGTTTGCGGTACCAAACAGATCTGTGCCGGCATTTCCTACAAATAGCGTGGTCTGAAGTAAGTCGCTGCCTTGAAAGCTAGTGTTAAAGTTGAGCTGAACCGCAGCGATCGCAGTTGCCCTAGTATCCTCCAAGCTAGCGAGACCCGTTTCCGGGTCGATGTAGGTCTTACTCCCGATGGTATCTCCGTAGGCAGCAGAGAATACTGCTATCCCGCTTAATTTTGTTGTTGTCGAAAACTGCTGTGCTTCCAGGGTCTTGGTGCGGGCTTCCAACCCATCCACGCGGCCTTTCAGGGTCGCGAGTTCGGCCTTGAACTCTTCTTGGAGTGTTTTGACCGTCGCCAAATCTTCCTTTGTGGCAAAGCGATCGCTAATTTGGTCCAAGCAAGCGTTGAGGGCTGCCGCCAACTCGTATCGCGTTGCAGCGCGATTTCCCTTAAACGTACCGTCTGGGTACCCTGCAATACAGCCGTAGCGTTCGACCAAAGACTGTAGAGCCTGAAACGCCCAGTCCGTCGGTCGAACGTCCGACAGTTGAGAGACCGATGTCACCTGCCCGACGGTGTTCTGCTCAGTTGCCCGCACCGATGTAGAAGTTAGCAATCCAGCCAACAAAGAGAGTGGCAGCAGCCACCCATAGAACGTACTTCGCATTTTTCAGACTCCTCACAAGTACACACCCAATAATGACCCTAGCCCCTCTGGACTGGGTCGATCTGAACGAGCAAATCGCTAACTTATTGCCGCGATCGCCCCCTACGCCAAACCATCCCTAAAAGTGCTGAAACCAAGATTTCGATCGCCGCATAAATGAGGGAGCATGGGTCAAATTCAAAGATATCCTCTCGAAACTCGCAAAAACCCCTCTAAAAATTGACTTCCTGGCACTAGAGCAAAGTTATTTCTGAATAATCTTCACTTAAAGGAAATTACTCTAACCAGAAGAATCGGCATTGTGTTTTGAAATACAAAACTGCGATCCGTTCTACTGCTGAAGGCATTCCCTGACGTAATGAGCTCGCCCAAAAAGTTCTCAAATTATTGGGAAGAGCAATCGACTGGTGCGACGATCGGGGAGCCATCGCACATTTGACCGGACCGCGCGACTGCATCCCGAGGATCCAGATATCTATGGCAATCGCTGCGCGGCTCGCTACCGACCGGAGGATTTTGAAGGGGCGATCTCCGACTGCGAGCAGGTCAGCGCTGTAGCTAGAGCGGCGAGAAACAGCGAAAAATCCACCCGCGCTCGAGATGTCAAGCAAGCTTCAACTGTAAAAATTGAGGCAGATCGCGCTCGGAACATTATCTAAGGTCTCACTAATCGAGTATGCTAAGTCTACAAGTCGGTTCTGGCGGGGAAAACCCGTCGGAGGAAAGAGGGAAAGTGTAGTGAGATTCTACCGCTGTCCCGCAACTGTGAACGAGAGCGAAGCGTTGGAAATCAAACACCAAAACCTGAAGGTCCTGCTTTTCGCGTTTTGATATTTGTATTTTCAAGATTCAGTTCTCAAAGTCAGAACGCCTGCCGAACGATCTCACCCTATCGTCTAATCTGCGAGGTACAAAATGACGACTCAATCTTACGCATCAGCTCGCCAACAAGTCGCGCGTCGGGTGCTATCCGTTCCGGTTCAATTGGCACTCTACCTCTCGCTGACCGCCCTGACCCTCTGGACGATTGGTTTCTCTACCCATCCTGCCATTCACGACTCGGTACATACACTCCGCCATCATACAGCTGGGGTTAGCTGTCATTAGGGCTTGGATGTCAGTGCCTGCGGTGTAGGAGTTCGGTTTGAAAAATGCCTAGAAAAATTTACGGGCTTATCAGTGCTGCTTGCACGATCGGCATTATTTGTTATAGCTGGGTTGGATTTTCCCAGACTTCTCGCCCCTCGGTGCGACTCGCGACCAATCCGACCATCGAGAAAATTCGACCGTTTGAAGCGGAAGCGACAGAAGCGTTAGGCTCGGGGAAGTACCAGTCTCCCGTCCAATTGACGTTACAGGCGATCGACGCTCGGGGGCAGGCATTGAAGAATGCTAGGATTCGCCTGCAAATCTTGACCCCTCCCAAAAGTCCCTGGTTTACGACGGATTTTCCGATCGTAGAGGGAACAAAGTTACTGGACGTTGAGGGGAACGCACCAACGGGCGAGTTTCAGGTGAAACAAAGTTTGCCGATCCGGGGGACGTATCGACTCCTGGTCGACGTCACACCCATCGTTCCCAATTCTTTTGCGCCCGTGCAGCAGACGATCGCTCTATCGGTGCCAGAACATGGAGCAAAATATCGGAACCTTGGAATCTTAGTCTGCATTTTGTTAGTCGCAGGTTTCGGCGGCGGTTGGGTCATCGGGAGCAGGAAACCGACTCAGCCGGGAGAAATCGTCCCCGAACCCGTGCGGCTCCTCATGAGCGGGGCAATTGTCGTGGCGATCGCCGCTCTCCTATTTGTCAACCTCAGCGCCGAATTTGCCCATTCCCACGAGTCTCACGACCGTGGGGAACACTTACCCCGATCCAGCCCGCCTTCCAAGGTGCAATCTCAAGGCTTAGAGATGAAACTCTCGGGCGATACGACGGCTGCGGTGGGTCGGCCTGCCCAATTGCAGGTCAGCGTTATCGATACGAAGACCCAGCAGCCCGTCACGGATGTTGCCTTGAAGGTCACGACAACGGCGCTCGAAAATAATTGGGTTGCATTTGCTTACGAGAGCGCTCCAGACAGTACTGGAAAACTGGTGTGGAAGCAGCAATTCTTTGATGGTGCCCCCCATCGGATCGATGTTGAAGTTACACCCCAAGTCGGCGCAACTCGGAAATTCCAGCCTTTTCAAGTGGGGCAGACGATTCCAGTAGAAGGCGTTGCGCCGCCATTATCCGTTCGGTTGATCTCCCTGGCTTACCTTACGGGAGTGGTAGGTATTGGCCTGCTCCTAGGATTGTGGTTGAGCCAGAAGCACAACAAGCGGTTGCAGCAAGATTGGAAGCGAAGTTTTTCTTAAGGCTGCATGGGCGCAGGCGATCGCGTCTGCGCCACGGTCATGCTTGCGTTGGTTCCCACGCGCAGAGCGTTGCGCCAAAAGCCATCAATACTGCCGCAATGACCAGCGTTTGAGTAAGTGTTTCGTCCAGAAATAGAATTGCGATCGCCGCTCCGACCATCGGAGACAAAGCAAAAAACGAACCCGTCCGCGCCGCGCCGATATTTCGCAACGCCATTACAAAAAAGCAATACGTGAGGCCGTTGCTGATAAAGCCAGCACTGAAAATCTTCAGCATCAAAGGCAAAGGCGGCAAAGGTTGGCCCATTGCAGCGGCGATCGCCACATTGACCAAACCCGCCCCGCCACTCTTAAACATTGCCACCTGAAACGGATCGCGAGTTGCAAACTGAGCCGTGAGATTGCTGTCGATCGCCCAGGCCAGACAAGTCCCTAAGACCGCCAGCGCTCCCCAAGACAAATTCATACCAGAAGAATTGCTATAGGACACTAAAATTCCACCCGTGGAAATAATGGCAATTCCAATTAAGACCCGCCATTGCCACGGTTCTCGGAAAATAGTCCAAGCCACCAGGGCCGTAAAGACGCTTTCAAAATTTAAAAGTAAAGAGACGACGGCAGCAGGAGAGTGCTCTAGTCCCGTCATTAGTAAAACCGGAGCAGCCAGCCCTCCTGTTAACATCGAACCCAACAGCGATTTCCAATCTTTGCGCCGGAGCGCTGAGCTCGAGAGTTGCTTGCCACGGAACAACAAAAATGGCGCTAATCCAATCCCGCCGCCCAAATACATCAAACCTGCAAGCATCCAAGGATGGACTTCATTCAGAAACAGCTTTGCCAACGGTGTGTTGGTCCCGAACAAACACGCTGTTGCGACGGCAAAACCAGCCCCCTTGAGGGCAGCATTCGATCTAAGTTGAATCAACGGTCAGACAAAGCCATAAGGGGAAAACTTTCCACTTCAAAAACAGGAATACCTAGCCTGAAAATTTCATCAGACAGCTAAGAACTGCTGAATAACTTCTTGACTTAACTCACGGGTTGGACCAGAAGCCACAATACCACCTTTCTGCATGGCATAGTACCAATCAGCCTGACGCACAAAATGCAGATGCTGCTCGACCAACAATACCGAAATTCCAGTGGTTTGAACGATCCGCCGTACCGCCGCTTCAATTTCTAAAATGATGGAAGGCTGAATTCCTTCAGTCGGTTCATCTAGAACTAACAGTTTGGGTTTCCCCATTAAAGCACGGGCGATCGCCAACTGTTGCTGCTGCCCGCCACTGAGGTCTCCTCCCATCCGCGAGAGCATGGTTTTAAGAACTGGAAACAGCTCAAAAATTTCCTCGGGAATGTCCCTATTTTTACCTACTCCGCCTGGTAGGGCCTCAAGCCCCAATAGCAGATTTTCTTCGATCGTCAGGCGCGGAATGACCTCCCGTCCCTGGGGCACGTACCCAATTCCCAACTTAGCCCGTTGATAAGTCGGTTTACGGCTAATCGACTCACCCCTAAATTGAATGTTGCCCGTACGAGAGTTCAATAACCCCATAATGGTCTTGAGTAAAGTCGTTTTACCCACCCCATTACGTCCGATCAGACAGACCATCTTGCCTGAGGCTACCCCCATGTCCACATTCCGCAAAATGTGGCTCTCGCCATAGTAAACATTCAGATTGGAAAGATCCAACATCGGCTGAGCGCTAATTTCAGGATCCTGAGTTGTAACGGCTCCGCGAGCTTGACTCATGACAAATACCTATTCAGCATGTTCGGTTTCTTCGTGGCCTAGATAGACCTCAATGACGCGTGGGTCATTTTGAACTTCATCCATGGTGCCTTCACAAAGCACCGTCCCTTGGTGCAGTACCGTTACCTGCTGGGCAATCTGGCGCACAAACTCCATATCGTGCTCGATCACCATAATGGAGTGGCTTTGGGCAAGAGCCATTAGCAAATTGCCCACATTTTCAGTTTCTTCGTCTGTCAGACCCGCGACGGGTTCGTCCACTAACAGCAAATTGGGAGACTGGGCTACCAACATGCCAATTTCGAGGCGCTGCTTTTCACCGTGAGATAATAGCTCAGACGGGATATCAGCTTTTGGGACTAGCCCAATGGTTTCCAATAGGCCCGCAATGGTGCGGCGTTCGCCAGAAGCAGCCCGCCCCATTAAGGATGCCATCACATTTTTGTGCTGCGCGGCGGAAAGTTCTAGATTTTCGCGAGGGGTAAGTTTTTGATAGACGCGAGGGGTTTGAAACTTGCGGCCAATCCCCATCCGGGCAATTTGATGTTCGGAATAGGGCCTGAGGTTACGCCCTTTGAAGGTAACTTGGCCCGTAGTGGGCTTAGTCTTACCCGTAATCACATCCATGAAAGTCGTTTTTCCAGCCCCGTTAGGTCCAATTACCACCCGCAGCTCTCCAGCATCCATACTGAAGTTGAGGTTATTGATGGCCTTGAATCCATCAAAGCTAACCGTTAGGTTTTCAATTTCTAATATTTTTTCGCTCATGGTCTACCTCTGGGTCTTCTTCAAGGCTGGGATACGTAGAAAGCTTCGGTCTTTGACCCAACAGGTTAGCGCGAAGCCACAGCAGGGTTTTGCGATTGAATAAACCCAGGAAACCGCTGGGCAGCACCGTTACCACCAACAAAAACAACCCTCCCTGAAAAAAGAGCCAAACCTCGGGATACTGCTCGCTGAGCAGGGTTTTTGCAAAGTTCACGACGAGGGCACCCAAAACTGCACCCGCCAGGGTAGCCCGACCGCCCACCGCAACCCAAATCACCATTTCGATTGAAAAAGCAATATCCATGGCCTTAGGGGTGATAATCCCAGACTGGACGGTGTACAGCGCGCCCGCAATGCCCGCCAACCCAGCAGACACCGCAAAAACAAACACCTTATACCAGGTTGGGTCGTAGCCCGAAAATCTGACGCGGGGTTCGTCATCCCGAATCGCAATCAGCAGCCGTCCCAGCCGTCCGCTGGTCAGCCAGCGACATAGGGCGTAACCTCCAACCAGGAACAATACGCTAAGGGCATAGAAAACGGTTTGATTTTTCGGATCGCTGACGAGCGAACCGAAGAAAGTTGCAGTGTCAGTTTTTAGACCATTTGTGCCGTTGATGAGCTTTTGCTGGCCGTTGAAGAAGTTAAAGAAAACGATGAGGGCTGCCTGGGTCAGGATGGAAAAATAGACGCCGCGGATGCGGTTTCGGAAAACCAGATAGCCCAAAATGACTGCAACCAAGGTAGGAATGGCAAAGATTGCAAAAACTGTGAAAGGCAAGGAGTAAAAAGGTTGCCAGAATGCAGGTAATTCGGTGACGCCGTACAGGTTAAAAAAATCTGGAATTTGGCCAGCCGGAAGCTGGAGCTGGAGGTACATGGCAAAGGCATAGCCCCCTAGGGCAAAAAAGATACCGTGGCCTAAGCTCAGCATTCCGGTGTAGCCCCAGATCAAATCGATACCGAGGGCGGCGATCGCCAACGACAAAAATCGCCCGAGCTGGTTCACCCGCGACCCTTGTCCCAAAGCATTTAATAATAGAGGAGCCAGAAAGATAAAGACTAAAGCTAGGACTGCAACAACTGCAATTTCCGGCAGCAATGACTTGCGCTTGCGAAGACTCGTCTCTAACGGAACCTGGGACGTTTGGGTTTCTACTGCAGTCATCCGTACCTCCTAAGCCTCCACCGTGCGTCCCTTTTGGGGAAATAGCCCCGCCGGACGAAACTGTAGAAATACAACAATGAGTGCAAACACGACCACTTTTGCCATGCTAGCCGTAGCGAAAAATTCAAGAATGCCGGAGAGTACGGGACTCGAAGCTGCCAGCGGTGCAAAAGCATTAGATCCCACAATATAGCTAATGATTCCGATCGCTCCTGCGGCCATGATGCTGCCTACGATCTTACCCACTCCCCCAATCACCACCACCATAAAGGTATCGACGATGTAGGCTTGGCCCGTATTGGAGCTTACCGAACCCAGGAGCGCTACAGCCACGCCTGCCACGCCCGCCAACCCCGACCCAATGGCAAAGGTGATGGCATCCACCTTTTGGGTAGGAATTCCCAAGCAGGCACTCATGCCTCGGTTTTGGGTCACGGAGCGGATCCGCAGGCCCCAAGCGGTCTTGTTGAGAAACCAGTAAATGCCCATCAGACAAACAATGGTTAGGGCAATGATGAAGAGACGAGTATAGGGGAGTTGAGAGGTGCCCAACACCAACCCGCCTCGCAACCATTTGGGAGCCGTGACATCGACACCCTGCGTACCAAACCAGGGTTTTGTAACCGCCAGTTTGAAGCTGTTGCCAACGAGGTTAGAAACGATAAAGGCGATCGCCGCCGAGAGCGGCAGCAGAACTGCAATGACCCGTACCTGGATTTGCTCGTAGTCTGGGCGCTTGGCAATGAAGGCGATCGCGCCAAAAAACAGCACGCAGAACAGTCCTACGCCAATCGAAAACTGCCAGCTCACGCTGCGAATAAACTGCTGCAAAATCAAACTCACGCCCCACGTGGCTAGAAGCGTCTCTAAAGGTCTGCCGTATAGGAAACGAATGACGCTACGCTCCAGCAATAAACCCACCAGTGCCGTGACGATAAAAGCAGCAATCAGCGCAAAAAAGATATAAAAGTCCGACCAAGGCGATCCCATAGCCTTAAACACGTTTTGCACCACAAACGTCGTGTAGGCGCCTAGCATAATGAGTTCGCCGTGAGCCATATTAATGACGCCCATCAGCCCAAACACAATGGCCAACCCAAGAGCGGCTAACAATAGGACTGCACCAATGCTAACGCCGTTGAATAGGCCATCCAGCAAGTTTGCGAGCAAAGTTCTCTTCCTTAACGTGATTGACGGAATGAATGTAGCGATTATGGATCTCGAACTACGGAAAAACTGTAGCCCAAGATCCAAAATATAGAACTCACCTACGAGATCTTGTACTTCCCGCCCTTTTTAGGATCGGACCAGTCGCAGCCAAAGCCCTTTGTATCGGCCACAAATTGGTTCCAAGGCTGCGGTTTGACGGCTGCTTTGGATTCATAGGCAATTTTAAACAACCCATCCTCGCCCACTTCGCCAATGCGCACGAATTTGGAGAGGTGATGGCTGTTTTCCATCGTAATTTTGCCTTGGGGGGCATCAAAAGTCTGGCCCAGCGCCGCCATCCGCACCTTCTCTAGATCGTCGGCAGTGGCTGCTTTTTCAACCGCCTGTTTCCACAGGTAAACCGCGTTATAGGCGCATTCCATTGGGTCGTTAACCACTCGATCGTCGCCGTATTTTTTCTTGAACGCTGCTACAAATTTTTGGCTGGCAGGGTTCTGAACCGTTTGGAAGTAGTTCCAAGCAGCATAATGCCCCTTTAAGTAGTCCACTCCAATCGCTTTCACTTCTTCTTCCGCAATACTCACGGACATAGAAGGATACTTATCCGGTCCCATTCCAGCACCCTGAAGTTGCTTGAAGAAGGCTACATTGCTATCCCCGTTAAGAGAATTGTAGATGACGCCACCATTGGGCATTGCTGCTTTGATTTTGGCAATGATAGGCGTGACTTCCGTCCCCCCTAAGGGAATGTAGTCTTCTCCCACCACCTTACCGCCCTTGGCAGCTAATTGAGCCTTAATAATGGTATTAGCAGTACGGGGGAATACGTAGTCTGACCCAATCAAGAAAAAGGGTTGTCCCTTGTACTTCTCCAGCAGCCAGTCTACGGAAGGCTCAATTTGCTGGTTGGGGGCAGCCCCTGTATAGAAAATGTTCTTAGAACACTCTTGACCCTCGTACTGCACCGGATACCAGAGCATGTGGTTCTTAGATTCGAATACGGGCAGCACGGCTTTACGGCTAGCAGAAGTCCAGCAGCCAAAGACAGCCACAACCTTATCTTGATCGATCAACTTTTTCGCTTTCTCGGCAAAGGTCGGCCAGTCGGAGTTACCGTCTTCTTTAAAGACTACAATTTTTTTGCCAAGCACGCCGCCAGCATTATTGATTTCTTCAATGGCCATTTCCTCCGCATCGACGACGCTCTTTTCGCTAATGGCCATGGTGCCGCTCAGGGAGTGTAAAATCCCAACTTTAATGCCATCGCCTGCCGCTGCTGGACTGGGCGATGCGGTACCGCCCGGAGAAGGTTCGGTTCCGCTTGGAGAACCGCCGCAGGATTTAATCAATAGGCTACCCGCGACAGCGGAACCCATCAGTAGGAAATCGCGTCTCTTGAAAGGTCGAGTCATTTAAATGGCACTCCGCACTTTTTTAGTAAAACGTTCGGCAACAGTGAATTTGGATCCGCTGTCGATCCGCTTTGGTAAAACGTATCGGGGTGATTTTAAGGATTTATTCTGAAACAAAAATGTAGCCTTGGCTACAAAATAATACTGCCTCTTAACCTTTCCATATCCTCAGTCGAGCTTAAGAAAACTGAGGGACGCGTTCTCTGAAGGGGAAACGTTGTTCTGTAAGGATTGCGGCTTAAGACAAGCGGTAAAGTCCGTATCGAATTTTATAATGTTCGCAACGTTAAAGATTGATGTTTGCGAGATCGAGGATGTAGATTTGTTTCGCATCATATAGGCTTTCCTGGAAGTCTTGTCGGCGAAGCGTCCCTCGATCGACCCAGAGAGTACTCAGTAAATGACACTGCCTTCTCGATTTTTTCTCACAGCACGACGATCGAGAAATACAAGCGCTTCCGAACGCGCTATTGTTGTGTTAGTTTATCCAGGACGCATCTGCGACGAATTTTGATTTGAGCCGTGCCGCAACCTACCTATTCTTTTGTCATTCCGCTCTACAACGAGGAAGATAACCTTCCAGAGCTGTATCGGCAGCTCTCGCGCCTGTTCGAGTCTTTAGATGGCGACAGCGAGCTGATTTTGGTGGACGATGGCAGTCGCGATCGTTCTTTGGCGATCCTGCGATCGCTCCAAGCGCAAGATGCTAGAGTCCGCTACCTGAGCTTGGGCCGCAACTTTGGGCATCAAATTGCGCTATCGGCAGGGTTGCAGTTTGCGACGGGCAAGGCGATCGTCGTCATGGATGCCGATTTGCAAGACCCCCCTGAGGTGGTGGCCCAACTGAGCGAGCAATGGCGGGCCGGATATGACGTGGTTTACGGACAACGCCTGAGCCGAACCAAAGAAGGCTGGCTGAAGCGCCTGACAGCCTATGGATTTTATCGGCTTCTCAATCGCCTATCGGACGTGGAGATTCCTGCCGACACCGGCGACTTTTGCCTGATGGATAGAGCTGTCGCGGACCTCCTCAATCAGATGCCCGAGCGCAATCGCTATATTCGGGGGCTGCGGGCCTGGGTTGGATTTCGGCAAACTGCCGTGCAGTTTCACCGTCCGGGGCGGTTTGCCGGCTCTGTTAAATATACCTTCCGCAAATCCTTGGCGCTGGCGATTAACAGCATTTTGGGTTTTTCTAAAATTCCGCTCCGATTGGCGACCTACCTCGGTTTATTTTCAGCCGGCTTTGCAGGTCTCATGATGGTGTTGACCATTTACTGGCGCTTTTTCGACCGCTCTCCCAATTCCCATCGCCTCGAAGGATTTGCCCTTATTACAATGGGCGTCTTCTTCTTAGGCGCCGTGCAGCTCATTTGCATCGGCATTTTAGGCGAGTACATTGGCCGCATCTACGAAGAAGTCAAGGGCCGCCCTCTCTTTACTATCAAAGAGCTGGGGGGTTTGAAACCGCTATCTAACCCTCATAATACTCAAACCCATGCAGTTCCTCTTGCCAAAGGACTTTATTAAAGTCGCACTCTAGGGGGTCTCGTTTTGGAGCTGGCGTTTCAGGTCGGCCAAAACGGACCATCGCCGATCGAGAGACTGTTTTTCTGTTTCCTCGGTTGTTGCAACGACAATGCCGGGACATGCCGCGTCGCACAGCTGTCGTTGGGGGAGCGCCAGGCAGAGTTGCTGGTAGAGCCAGTCCTCAGGGTAAAAGTACCCGTTGGGGGGAATGGATTCAGTGAGGGCGGGGTCTTCTAAGTCTCCGGTGAAGGTAATGCCTTCTACAACATCGTCGAGGACGGCTTCTTGGAGCCAAATCAGCTCCGCTGTCTGAGTTGAAAGCCGATGGTTGTAGCTTTGCAGACAGCGATCGCAGGTTAAGGTCACAATCGTTTCAGCTGTTGCGGAAACCTGAAGGTAGTTACCATGATGGACGACTTCAATTTGGCCCTGCACGGGGGTCAAAGTTTCCAACCCCACCAAGGGAGAATTGACTGAAATGACCTCGGTTTGCTCTGGGGCGCGGGTTAACTGAGGTAAGAAAATTGGATCCATGACCGTTGATGTTCCGATATGCCTGTTAGCAATAGGTTAGCTCGGTGCGTCTGGTTGCTTGGGTCCTACCACAAGACAGCGCTGCGGTTCTTGGCCGCGACTGTAGGTTTGCAAATCTTCCAACTCGCCCAGAATCGTATGAATCAACCGTCGCTCAGCAGGCGGCAGTGGCATCATTGCGACCTCTTGACCCGTCTCTCGAACTCGAGCTGCAACCTCATCGGCCATATCTGCTAACTGAAGGTAGCGCTGTTCGCGGCGGCCTAACAGCTCGACAGTATAGGCAGCCTGAGAAGATGAATCTTGCCCCAAATTGAGGGTTGCGTTCACGAGGTATTGAATGGCATCGAGCACCGCACCATTTTCGCCCACTAGGCACTGCACCTGTTCTGGAGCGAGCGCTCGAGCGTCAATCGTCAGCCAATACCCGCCAAAATCTTTCAAGCGCGTCTGGGCGGCCTGTGGAGGCGTGGTGTCAATGGAAACATCCAGAGAAAAGTGGTTGAGTAACGTACTCAACCACTGCTGGGCGGTCTGTGCCGAGGTGTTGTCTGCCATAGACCTAAACGGAAGGGACTAGTTAGACGGCTTTTTCTTAGAACGGCTCGGTTCAAAGGGGAGCGCTTTCAGGTCCGCACTGCTGCTACTCTTCGTTCGCTTTGCCTCATCGTCGAGAATTTTCTGCAAGTTTTCCGGTAACGGCTCCCGAGACAGAATGAAACTCTGAATGGTTTGGAAAATATTGGCGATGAGCATGTACAGCAAAACGCCACTGGGGAGCGGAATGAACAAAAACATTCCCGAGAAAATAACGGGCAGAAACTTATTGACGGCCTGTTGAGATTGCTGCGCGGGGCTATCGTCGGCTCCGCCGCCTGCTTGACCCGACAGAAGTTGATTCACGTACAGCGAAATTCCGAACCCTAAGACCAAGATCAAAACATCCCAGCGAACCGCGTTGATGTTGAAGCTGCCGTCGGCGACGGGAACGTCTGGGTCGATCACGCCCACGTCTCCAAGGGCTTTAATAAACAGGAAGCCCGTTTTAGAAGCAATACCGGGAATCGTGCCCTGAATGGTGACGTCACCGGGCTGAAGTGCGGTAATCCGACCGGAATCGCTTAGCTTGATGCGGTCTTGTCCCTTTGTGACTTGCCAATGGGGCTGCAGGCCGGGATTGGAGTACTCTTTGAGCAATCCACTAAATGGCTTGCCAGAAACAGACTGAAAATCTAAGGTTGCTGAATTCCCGACGGGAATCTTATTGCCCTCTGGAACCATTGCCAAGACTGGAAAGTGGACCCCATCGGCAACGTAGATATTTTGAGGTTTTGTCGTGACGGGTTGCACCTGAGCCACCTGCTCGATTTGCTCTTTAGGGACGACCTGCAGATCGACGGTGTAGTTAATATCTGAAAACGGCGAACCCCTTAAGGTTGCGAACAGCGCAAACAGGATCGGCATTTGAACGACCAAGGGCAAACAGCCTGCTAGAGGGTTGCCAAATTCTTGGATGAGCTTAGCCTGCTCTTCCTGCATTTTGGTCGGGTCGTTTTTGTAGCGCTCCTGAATTTCTTTTTGACGCTTCTGCATGATCGGCTGCGCCACTTTCATCTTCCGCATGTTGCGGATTTGGCCAGCACTGAGCGGATACAGCGCCAATCGAACCACCAGCGTCAGCGCGACAATCGCTAGACCATAGCTCGGCACGATCCCATAGAAAAAATCCAGGATCGGCAGCATGACGTTATTAGAAAGAAATCCAACCCCAAAATCCATTGTGCTTAAAGTTGACCTCAGTACGCTGGCATTCAATCTTAATCTTACTTGTCCCTTCGACACTATAGCCAAGGGATCGCAACGGCAATCTTAATTCTTAGGCGGCAGCGGCCATTGGAGTGCCGATCCCTGCCTTTTCTTCGATATAAGCTGCTACGTCTCTAAATTTAGGAACGGCTTTGAGCTCTAGCTTGCTGCCGTCCTTGAGGGTTACGACCATGTCACCCCACAGTCCAATGCCTCGGGAGACGGACACGACTTTGGCGACTTGGGAATAGACGACGTCGGTGCGATCGCGTCCCATCCATCCGCCCGTTATCGTAATGCGACGGCTTGTAATCCGGTAGCGCAGCCACAGCGCCCGGACTACGGCTCCTGCCGTAATGGGCAGACAGATTACGGTCAATCCCAGCAGAAGGCCAAAAATCAGCTCTCCAACATGGGGGCCACCCTCAAAATAAACGTCTTCTTTAATCCCCATGGAGTATCTCCGTCTGCGCCAATAACTGTTTTAATTGTTGCAGAAATTCTGGATAATCGCACTGAAGGGCATTGGGATAGACCACGATTACGAGATCCCAGCCGTTTTCAAGCTTGGGCAAAAGCTCCCGAAAGGCTGAGCGCAACTGACGTTTGATGCGATTTCGCACCACCGCTCGTTTGCTGACCTTACTGCTAATTGAGATCCCAACGCGCAGGGGCGGTTGCTCTCGAGCATCGATGGGATGGCGATAGGCTCTTAGACCTAAGGCAAAACGATTGAGCCGAATCCCTTTTTGGTAAACCGTGGAAAAGTCTTGCCTTGCTCTGAGTCGATTTTGCTTGGGCAACATTGAGACCTATTTCCCAACTCGCCCAGCTTTCTAAACCGCTAAGCGATGACGGCCTTTGCGACGCCGGGCTTTAATTACATTTTGTCCGTTTTTGGTTCTCATGCGAGCACGAAAGCCAGAGGTCCGTTTGCGTTTGCGGCAGGTGCCGCCTAGGGTACGTTGCGTCATAATCTGTGTTTAGAATGCAGGTCAGACTCGGCCTTTTCTAAAAAAGACCCAGGCTCTCCAGTGTACGATCTTATGTCTCGTCTGCGCTAGCCTTAACGAAATTGGGCCGCATTTTCATTGTTGAAGCTCAAATGAGAGATCGTCGGGTTCCTAAGAAGGGACTCCCGCTTACTATGGCTAAGGCTAAATCTCATGAGAATGCTGGAAAATCTGCAAAACTATCAATAAGTAGGAAGGCATGATTCAGATATCAGTAGAACAATTCGATCTTGAGCGCGATTTAGATTCCGACTTCTTACATCAGGAGAAGTTTGCCTAGCGTTTGAACCCCGTTCGGAGATTGGACGCTGAGATAGGGCAGATCTGATACGTTCTCACACTTTGTTACTACTTCTGAGTTGTCACGAAAAAGAGTAGGACGATCGGCAATACAACCACAAATCCTAGAGAGCTAAGCTGGGTCACATTATCAAATCGCGAGAAATGGTGAGTTTGCGTTAGGTGAAAGATGAAGTGCAGCACAGCAAAGGCAAGCCAACTTCCCAGAGCAACTTGGATCGGGTGTCGTTCGAGTAGAACGGCTGTTGCAGCCAAGAACACACCGAAATCAAGGTTGTTTGCCCCGTAGTCTCGAACCAGATGTTCATTGTAGGGACCTAGGGTGGAAATCCAATTTCTACCAGGGAATGGGAAGATCTCATAAAAGTGGGACGGGGCAAAAAAGCCCAGAAGCCAACGATCGGGGGAACGATCGCCAAGAACAGTAAGCTCCCCTGAAACCAGCTTCCACGTACCCCATGTGGATCGGATTGATTGTTCATAAAGGATTTTCCTTTCCTGTTAGTTTGGGTTGGAGATTTGACTCAAGAACTCTTTCCAGCGAACGTTGCCGTACTTCTGGTCAGCACAAAGATGTACGCCTGCCCGAAATACCTGCGCTACTTTGCCAGGGATAGGAATTTCGATGACGCTCCGGTTCCGCCCGATCGCTTGAAAATAAGTTTTAGCAAGCTCTGCTGCTGTCCACACTTCAGGTCCTCCGATATCGGTCACTCGTCCAGCAGGGGCTGAAAGCGCTAGTTCCGCCACGCGATTGGCAACTTCCCTGGCTTGAATGGGCTGGAGCAAAAATCCTTTGGGCATGAGCATCACAGGCAGACGATCGAGCCAGGATACAGGCCATCCCACTTAGCCGCAAAGGCATCCAGTGCCGCTTCGGCCTCTTGGAGGGTAGCGGCTTGGTAAATGGGTTTGAGGTCAGCCACAACCGCTTTGCTATCTTTCCAAGGCACATAGCGCAAACAGTTACGGATTAAATGGACAATGCACAGTTGAACCTGAGTGTTGGGGTAAAGTGCTTCAATGGCCTGGGGAAAGCCGCTCAACCCATCGACACAGGCAATTAGGATATCCTGAAGTCCCCGATTTTTGAGGTCTGTGAGGACTTTTAAGCAGAACTTTGCCCCCTCACTTTCTGCTTCTCCAGTCCATAGCCCCAGTAAGTCCTTATTGCCCTCGCGATTGATGCCTAAGACCACATAGACGGCTCGTTTGGCAACTCGCCCAGATACCTTGAGGTTGACGTAGAGCGCATCCAGATACAGGATCGGGTACACCTCATCCAAGGGACGACATTGCCAAGCGTTGACTTCTTCGCTCACGCTATCGGTGACGTCACTAATGAGCGCTACTGATATCTGAGCTCCATAGAGTTCTTCCAGTTGGGCGCTGATGTCTCGCGTACTCAGGCCACGGGAATACAGCGCTAGGATTTTCTCATCAAGGCCCGCTAAGCGCCGTTGATGTTTGGGTACCAGGACAGGTTCAAATTCGCCGTTGCGGTCGCGGGGGATAGAGAGTTCCATTTCGCCATGCTGCGACTGCACGGTCTTTTTGGAGTATCCGTTTCGGCTATTGGGACGAGACGGTTCGCCCGGGTCGGCGCCTTCGGGGGCTGAAGGGTTTGGCTTGAGATGATGGTTCAGTTCCCCTGATAGGGCACGCTCAATCAGACGTTGGCTCAGTTGCTTGA
The DNA here is from genome assembly GCF_044923475.1 of Altericista sp. CCNU0014. Taxonomy (NCBI): domain Bacteria; kingdom Bacillati; phylum Cyanobacteriota; class Cyanophyceae; order Synechococcales; genus Altericista; species Altericista sp. CCNU0014. The sequence goes on along the minus strand of NZ_CP137338.1, from coordinate 4,811,610 downwards.
GTAAGCCTCCCTCCCCTAGGATGTCGTCGGGGGTTCGATAATCTAACAGCAATTCGTCTAGCAGCTCATCTGTACGGTTGGGTTCTTTCTTTGTTCTTGGCATAATGCGGTCTCCTGTGTTGTAGGGATTTTAGACCGCTTACACAAAATTCTGAACAGTCTCCTAAAATGCTTCTTCCAACCAGGTGCTGGCCAAATCAGCATTACTCAGGTTGGCACCACTTAAAATTAGCTCGACTCAAGCTAGCCCTGCGAAGCATAGCTCCACTCAAGTCAATTCCACTCAAATCAGCATCTTCCAAATTAACTCCGCTTAAACGAGTTCCACTGAAATCTCTCTCCCCAGCGGCATATCGCTGCAACAACTCTTCAGCAGTCATAACTTCAGCCTCCAAAACACAACAGTCCCCACCTGGCTAGACTTCCTTTAAGGGCCAACTCCATTTAAATTCACTTCAATTTGCAATCTTTGGCGATCTATTCCTGAAGGTCATCGTACATTTTCTCTAGAGACTGCTGCTGAGTTTTGCGTGAGGTTCGACGGTAGCGCTTGAATTCGAGCATTGGTTCGTCGTTATCAGCGCCCATGCGGTTTGTTTTTCGCTTCGTGCGGGCTTCAGGGTTGCGGGTCTGATGGCGTTCTGTTTGAGCGGCGATCGCCTCATCTAAAAATCCTAAATAATCGCTGTAGCGTTCCCAATCTCCCCTCACCGCACAGTTGGGTTCGTCTCGGTGCAGGCAGTCTGCAAATTGGCAGGAGTGGGCAGCAAGGCGCGATCGCCCCTCTGGGAAATGGTAAATCAGCTCTTCTGGCAAACAGTGAATCGTAGGCTGACTAAACCCTGGAGTATCCGCAAACAGGCCGCCATTGGGCAGCTCAAATAGCTCGACGTGGCGCGTCGTGTGTTTGCCCTTGCGCCAATGCTCTGAAATTTCGCCCACCCGTAGGTCGAGGTCCGGGGCCAAGGTATTGATCAGGCTAGATTTCCCCACTCCCGATGGTCCCGCTAAAACCGTAATCTGATTCTGAAGCTGCTGGCGGATCGACTCAATCCCTATCCCTGTACGGATGCTGAGGGGGATTGAAGGATAGCCCCAAGTGAGAAGGCGATCGCACCAGTCTTTCTGTACCTCAGTAGACACCAAATCGGCCTTACTCAGGCCAATCAAAATCTTGAGACGCGTCCCCTCGATCGCCACCAAAAATCGGCTGAGCTGATACACATCAATGACGGGATCGGCCATCGCAAACACCAGTAGCACCTGGTCAGCGTTGGCAATAGGAGGGCGTTCTAGCTCGCTGCGGCGCGGCAACACCTCAGAGATTGCACCCCGCTGCCCCTGCCAGTCCGGTTCTGAAATGACCACGCGATCGCCCACCATCACCTGCTGGCCCATTTTTTTGAGCCGAGCGCGACGGGTACAGAGTAACTCAACCTGAGGAAAAGACGTTCCACCAGCCTCTAACCCTAACCGCACCCGATAAAAATTGGCCTGTACCGCCAACACCGTACCGACAATCGGCTGGATAGCGACCGCAGAGGTCATGCGGTCGGGGGAGCAAAAAGGGGCGCTCTCACCTGAAGCACAAAAAAGTCCGTCTTCTCCTCCAGGCGCTCGATATTGTACCCAGCCATCGTCAAACTATCCGGCACCTGCTCGATCGGCTCTCCCGGATCCAGCCAAACCTCCAGCAGCTCGCCGGGCTGCATCTGCTGAAGCTTTAACTTTGTCCGTACGAAATTAAGGGGACAAGGCGTCCCCCGCAAATCGATTTTTGCATCGGGCATGAGCGCAGAAAACTCACTCATCTTCCACCAAATAACCCGCCTAAGAAACCTTCCACTCCGCCACCCTTGCCCGTGCTGTCCCCTCGAAGTTGAGCGAGCTTCTCCAATAGCTCGCGCTCTTCGGGAGCGACGCGGGTCGGAATTTCAACCGCGACGGTAATCAGGTGATCGCCCCGACTCACGGGATTCCCCAATTTAGGCACGCCGTGGTTTTCTAACGTCAAAACCGTGCCCGGCTGAATCCCTGCTGGAATCGTCAATACCTGCTCTCCATCCACCGTCTTTGCCGCAATCTCAGCACCCAAGATGGCCTGCAAATAGCTAATTTTAAGGTCCGACAAAATATTGATCCCGTCCCGACGGAATTCGGGATCTTCTTGGACGAATAGATAAACGTATAAATCTCCCGTCGGGCCGCCCCGCTGTCCGGCATCTCCCTCATTCGACACTCGAAGGCGCGTCCCCGTATCGACCCCAGGTGGAATCGTGATTTTTAGTTTTTTGGGAACCTGATTCTGGCCCTTACCGCCGCAGGTATCGCACTTATCGGCGATCGTTTGACCCGTCCCGTTACAGGTCGGGCAAACCGAAACCTGCGTAAAGCTGCCAAAGGGGGTACGGGTCGCTCTTCTAACTTGACCGCCACCCTGGCAGGTACTGCAAGTCTGAGGGCGGGTCCCCGGCTTGGACCCCGATCCTTGACAGGTCCCGCAGTTTTCTAAATGCGCGATGCGGATTTGCTTTTCTCCACCAAAAATGGCCTCTCGAAACTCGAGCTTGAGATCGAAGCGCAGGTCATCCCCTCGCGTGGGTGCCGAGCGTCGACGGGTGCTGCCTTGTCCGGCTGCGCCGCCAAAACCGCCAAAAAAGCTCTCGAAGATATCGGCAATACCGCCCATATCCGTAAAATCTTGATAGCCCCCTGCACCCGCGCTGGCGCTCACGCCCGCTTCGCCAAAACGGTCGTAGCGCGCCCGCATTTCGGGTTCGGAAAGCACCTCATAGGCAAGGTTGATCTCCTTAAAGCGATCCTCGGCCTCTGCCGCTTTATTGACATCAGGGTGATACTTCCGAGCCAAGCGGCGATAGGCTTGCTTGAGCTCATCGGCATCTGCGTTTCTTGAAACGCCTAGAATTTCATAGTAGTCACGGGCCATAGGGTGAAGAGTAGGTTACAGCGCTAACGTGGGCGACAAGCTTTTCTAGTCTACGACTTCATAGTCTGTAATGACCGTTTCGTCGATATCGTCTCCAACGAATGTTTCTTCATTGCCAATACTATTCCAACTCGATTCCGTTGTAGAACCTAGGTTAGCAGTTTCAGCCGAGGGCGTACCAGGGAAGGCGCTTCCAACAGCTGCCCCCGGCGCGCTCTGATACACGGCAGAGCCAATCTGGAGCAGAATCTGCTGGAGCAAATCCGTTTTTTGGCGCAGCATTTCGGGCATCGGGTCCGTCTGTGCGGCGATCGCCTTAATCTCTTCGATGAGCGCTACGGCACTCTTCTGAAGTTCGGCGTTTACAGCAGTTCCATTGTCTCGAATCGTTGACGTGTAGTTATAGACCAGACTGTCGATATGATTTCGCAGTTGAGCCACTTCTTGCTGTTTGCGATCGTAATCGGAGTAAATTTGGGCTTCCTGACGCATTCGCTCCACTTCGAGGGAACTCAAGCCGCCAGTATTAGAGATCCGAATACTTTGCTTGCGACCCGTACCTTTGTCCTGAGCGAACACGTTTAGAATGCCATTGGCATCGATATCGAAGGTAACTTCAATCTGGGGAACACCCCGAGGAGCCGGGGGAATACCGGTCAGTTCGAACTTGCCCAGGCATTTATTATCCTTGACCATCGCCCGTTCCCCTTGAAATACTTGGATTTCAACAGAGGTTTGCCCGTCGGTGGCCGTTGAAAAACCCTGAGAGCGGCTGGTGGGAAGGGTCGTGTTGCGATCGATAATTCGAGTAAACACGCCACCTAAGGTTTCAATGCCCAAGGACAGCGGCGTGACATCCAACAGGAGTAAGTCCTTCACTTCCCCGCCCAAGACCCCAGCTTGCAAAGCCGCACCTAAGGCAACGGATTCGTCTGGATTGACCGATCGATCGGGAGATTTACCACCAAAGAACCGTTTGACGGCTTCTTGAACGGCAGGGATACGCGTGGAGCCGCCCACCAAAATAATGCGGTCGATCGCAGCAGGTTCGAGATCGCCATCTTTTAAGGCCTGTTCCATGGGCTCTAGCGTCGAGTCCACCAAAGCCTTCACCAGTTCTTCGAACTTAGCCCGCGTCAAATCCATTTCTAGGTGTTTTGGCCCGGATTCATCTGCGGTAATAAAAGGCAGATTGATGGAGGTCGTAATGGTGCTGGACAGCTCGATTTTTGCCTTCTCTGCCGCTTCGCGCAGTCGCTGGAGCGCCATCTTATCTTTGGAAAGGTCGATCTGCTCTCGATCTTGAAAGTTAGCAATCATCCAGCGCAAAATGGCTTCGTCAAAGTCATCCCCACCGAGGTGGTTGTTCCCAGACGTGGCTTTAACCTCAAAAATGCCGTCACCCATCTGCAAGATAGAGACATCGAAGGTACCGCCACCCAAGTCGAATACTAAGATGCGCTGCTCTCGGTCTTGTTTGTCTAAACCATAGGAAAGGGCCGCAGCAGTCGGTTCGTTGATAATGCGCAAGACTTCTAGCCCTGCAATGGTGCCGGAGTCTTTGGTCGCTTGCCGTTGGGCATCGCTAAAATAGGCCGGAACCGTGATGACCGCTTGAGTAACGGTTTCTCCAAGGTAAGCTTCCGCATCTTGCTTCAGCTTTTGGAGTACCATTGCAGAAACTTCCTGCGGCGTGTAAGCCTTGCCGCGAATCAGAACGTCCACCGTTTCATCCCGACCCGAAACGCAGTCGTAGGAGACGCGCGATCGCTCGATATCGGTTTCCTGCCAGCGCCGACCGATAAAACGCTTGATGCTAAAAATCGTATTTTCAGCATTGGTCACAGCCTGACGTTTGGCAAGCTGACCCACCAGTCGCTCGCCGGAGCGGCCAAATCCCACAATACTGGGAGTCGTTCGCCCTCCTTCGGCATTGGGAATGACGACGGGTTGTCCCCCCTCCAGAACAGCTACGCAACTGTTTGTTGTCCCTAAATCAATCCCAATGACTTTTCCCATAGCCCAATGTAAACAAATAAAAAATTTGCACGTAAATAACAGTTACATCGTTGACGGAGAAGGGTAAAACGAGTTGGATCGAGCGTTTATATTCCCGGAAAATTCTAAAGCCAACCACTCATTTCACGGAGTTTTATAGATTTAGGTTGAAGTCGTCTGAACCGAACCTAAAATTTCCGCGAGTTGGAAGATATCTACCAACATTGGGGAATGTAACGCCGACCCATCGCTCGTCACGATGCTTCTGAAGAAACTTCAGAGATCGAGGTTTCTGAAACAGGCTCCGTATTTTCTAACGGTGCCGCAACTTTTACCATGGCATGCCTCAGTACAATGTCTCCCAACAAGTAACCCCGACGCAGCTCCTCGATCACGGTCCCTTCAGGATGGTCTGCTGTAGATTCGCGCATAATCGCGTCGTGGAAATTTGGATCGAACGGCTGACCCTCCACCCGCATGGGCGACACCCCAATTCTCTTGAGGCAGTCTACGAGCTGTTTGTAAACGCCTTGATAGCTCTTGTGAATATTGACTTCTTGCTCGGTCTGAGGTTTAAGCTGAGTTCTTGCCAGCTCGAAGCTATCGATCACGGGCAGTAGCTCGCCGATCGCATCGCGCTTGACCCGAAGCTCGAGTTCGCTTTTTTCCCGCTCTGTCCGTTTCCGAAAATTATCAAAATCGGCAGCAATTCGGACGCATTGACCCGTCCGCTCTTCAACTTGAAGCCGCAAAGATTCAACCTCGGTCGCGAGTCGCGTCAGCGCTTCGGAATCGGCTTCCGCATCAATAGAAGTCTCAACGCTTGGGGTAGCGACTTCAGTCGGATCGAGACTTTCGGCATCGGTGCTGGACTCAACCTCTAGGCTTTGTTGCTCTAAACCTAGATTGACCGCCTCGTCATTTGCGTCAGATTCGGAACGCTCGACATCCATCGCTGCATCGCTGTTCGCAGACGGCTCCGTTTCTCTTCCTTGATTTTCCTCGCTCATGATGGTCTCAGTGTATGTAACAGTTTCCGTTTGGTCAGTGTTCATAGTCTAAAAGTTTCTAGCCTTTGGATGGAGTTCGTTTCTGCCACCTCAGCAGCAGAAAGGGTTAATAATGGCTCAAGACGTAAAGGAAGGGTTTAGGTGTATGTTTCGAACAAAACTGCCAAATGTGTCTCAATACCTTATATAGGATACTAAAAAATATTAACTGTAGAGGTTTAAGACTAAGCTTAGCACTGTCCCTCTAACCAGTCGGCTTATAGAAATCCCGGTCTGTACGACACTGATTCGTCAATCTGTATATTTTGATCGCGCTGTTTGACTAGAGATGGGTAGATATGAGTCAAAATAGACTCACCAGTCTATTCTTCCCCAATTTGTCAGAATTATTCCAATAGCATCTTGCTAAAAAACGACTGAAAAGTGGGAACGATGAGAAAGACTGCAATCTGTATGCTTTTTTCCATTCTTGCCTTAAGAAATTGGAATATCCTCTAACCATATACGTTGTCTCTATTTTGAGATTCTAGTTGGAGCCTTATGGTCAACTCTTCTTCTTCGCGGCGTGCCCTGATTACCCGACAAAGCTTCTCTCCCTTTGGGAATAAGCTCATTCAGACTGGATATATCGATCAAGAGCAGATGCTCAAGGCTTCTGTAGAAAGCCGCCAGTCGGGCAAGTCGCTGGTTGAGGTCCTTCAGGGCTTGACCGGTCGGCCATTACCACCGGATTTATTGCGTCAGTTCAAGCAGCAGCAGCTCTTCGAACTCAAAATTATTTACGGCATTGACTCTCTCGATCCAGAGGTCAACCAAATTCCGACAGATCAGGTGGGCGAGCTCATCGAACGTTACATCCCGTTAGATGTGTGTCGAACCTACGAATTGATTCCCATTAGCCTCAATCAAGAGGTAGACCCTCCCACCCTATTGGTGGCAATGGTCAATCCCGACAATCTAGAGGCGCAGGATCGACTCAATCGGCTTCTGCGCCCCGAAGGCACGATGCTCCGTCGCATGGTGATTGCGGCAGACGACTACCAGCAATTGATCCAGCGTTACCTGGATGAAAATGCCGCGCGACAGGCAAAGGTCGAAGCCGATCAGATGATGAATATCGATCTGGCCGACGACCTAGAAAATATTGCTGGGTTTGAAGAGCTATCCGTTGATGAGGGAGAGACAGACTTAGGGACCGCCCTTCAGGATGCAGAAACAGCCCCCATTATCGCCTTGGTCAATAAGGTTCTGGCAAAAGCCCTACAGGAAGGGGTCTCCGATATTCACATCGAGCCTCAAGAAGAAAATCTCCGGATTCGCTTTCGCAAAGATGGGGTGTTGGGCTATGCTTTTCCGCCCTTACCGCGAAAAATTGTGGCGGCGGTGATCTCCAGGTTCAAGATTATTGCGGAGCTGGATATTGCAGAGCGACGACAGCCCCAGGACGGTCGGATTCGCCGATTATTCCAGGGACGCAAAGTGGATTTTCGGGTGAGTACGCTGCCAAGCCGCTTTGGAGAGAAGGTGGTGCTGCGAATTCTCGATAATTCCTCAACCCAGTTGGGATTGGATAAGCTCATTACCGATCCAGAGAGCTTGGATATCGTTCGGGATATGGTCAGCCGCCCCTTCGGACTGGTTTTGGTGACGGGGCCGACTGGCTCTGGGAAAACGACGACACTCTATTCGGCCCTCGCTGAATGTAACGATCCGGGCAAAAACATTAGCACCGCAGAGGATCCCATTGAATATACATTGCCCGGACTGACCCAGGTGCAGGTCATTCGGGACAAGGGGATGGATTTTGCCTCTATTTTGAGAGCGTTTCTGCGACAGGATCCCGATGTCATCCTGGTGGGTGAGACTCGAGATAAGGAGACGGCCAAGACGGCCATTGAGGCAGCGTTGACGGGACACCTGGTTTTGACAACGCTACACACCAATGACGCCGCCAGCGCGATCGCCCGTCTAGCCGAGATGGACGTAGAGCCATTCATGGTCTCCGCTTCGTTGATTGGCGTAGTCGCCCAGCGCCTGGTGAGACGAGTCTGTACCGAGTGTCGCATTCCCTATCAGCCTTCCACGACGGACTTATCCCGATTTGGATTATCTGCCTCGTCGGGGACAGAAATCACTTTTTATCGCGCCAACACAATTTCTCCCGAGGAATTGCAAACTAGCCAATCCGTCTGCATCAAATGTAACGGAGCTGGGTACAAAGGTCGCGTCGGGGTGTACGAAATCATGCGCGTGACCGAAACGCTCCAAAGCTTCATTACTGAGGGTGCGCCTACAGAGCGCATTAAAGAGGTAGCCGTCGAGGAAGGCATGAAGACGCTATTGGCCTACAGCCTCAATTTAGTCAAACGAGGCGAGACTACCCTAGAAGAAGTCGAGCGGGTGACCTTCACGGACTCCGGGCTAGAAGCAGAACTAAAGGCTCGGAGGAAAACATCTTTGACCTGCCGCGTTTGCAGCGCAGATGTGAAGCAGGAGTGGCTGGATTGTCCGTACTGCATGACATCCCGATTTGAAGAGTAGCGCGACTCGACTGATTCGATGGAAATTTAACGGCACGATCTTAATCGCATAATTGGGGGTTCTAAGGCTATGGACTACATGATTGAAGACTTGATGGAAGAAGTGGTGGAGCGAGGCGGATCCGATCTCCACGTTTCGGCTGGGCTGCCCCCGTACATTCGAGTCAACGGCAAGCTAACGCCTACAGATCGCGATCCGCTGTCACCGGAGCAGTGCCAAAAACTCATCTTCAGCATGCTCAACAATACCCAGCGCAAAAACCTAGAGCAAAACTGGGAGCTGGACTGTTCCTACGGCGTGCGCGGTCTAGCGCGGTTTCGGGTTAATGTCTATAAGGATCGCGGTACCTACGCCGCAGCGTTGCGGGCGCTGAGTTCTAAAATTCCGACCATTGAGACATTAGGGCTGCCTAATATCGTTCGGGAGATGTCGGAGAAGCCTAGGGGCTTGATTTTGGTAACGGGCCCTACCGGTTCGGGGAAATCTACGACCCTAGCCTCGATGATCAACAACATCAACATGACTCGAGCCGAACACATTCTGACCATTGAAGATCCCATCGAGTTTGTATACGAACCGATCAAGAGCGTCATCCACCAGCGACAAGTAGGGGAAGACACCCGCAGTTTTGCCAATGCACTTCGAGCGGCGCTGCGAGAGGATCCCGACGTCGTCCTCGTGGGGGAACTCCGGGACTTAGAAACCATTCAGCTCGCCATCACCGCCGCCGAAACCGGTCACTTGGTGTTCGGTACCCTACACACCAGTTCCGCCTCTCAAACCGTTGACCGGATGGTAGATGTGTTCCCGCCAGAACAGCAAACGCAGGTACGGGTTCAGCTGTCCGGTTCCTTAGTAGCCGTGTTCAGCCAAACGCTGGTGCCCCGCAAGAACGTGAAGCCTGGAGAGTACGGTCGGACACTGGCCCAAGAAATCATGGTGGTTACACCAGCGATCGCCAACCTCATCCGCGAAGGCAAAACAGCGCAAATTTACTCCGCCATTCAAACCGGAGGCAAGGTCGGAATGGTCACCCTGGAAAAAGTTCTAGCCGATCTCTATCGAGGTGGCCTGATTTCCTTCGAGTCTGCCGTTTCAAAGACTTCTCGACCGGATGAGTTGCAGCGCTTAATGGGGTCAGGTCCCGTCGGCGCTGAGCCAGTTGGCAACCAACGACGGCATTAAGCGCTGCAAGAAAGCAGAATCAGTTCCGCCTCGGATCGTCGATTTCTCGTTTTTGCCTTCAATTCGTTCCTTTGCATCTAGTTTGTCGACCCGCACTAAGAGTATTTGAGATATGCCAACCTACGTTGTCCGTGCCAGAAATTCCGTTGGAAAAAGCAGCAGCCAGAAAATTACTGCAAGCTCTCTCAAGGAGGCTCGCACGACGATCCAACGTCAAGGGCTTCAGGTCATGGACGTCAAAGAAGACCAAGGGCTCAAGATCGATGGCAATTTTGAAATCAATCTGGATTTTCTAGGCAGTATTAAAATCAAGGATAAGGCGATCTTTTCAAGGCAGTTCGCAGCTTTGGTTAACGCTGGGGTTGCAATGGTTCGCGGTCTGGGCGTGATGGCCGATCAATGCACCAATCCGAAGTTTAAAAAGATTTTGCTACAGGTCAATGCCGACGTACAGCAGGGCATGAGTCTTTCTGAAGCGATGCGATCGCACCCCCAGGCCTTCGATCAGCTCTACGTTGCAATGATCCAAGCAGGAGAGACCGGAGGGGTGCTCGATGAAGTGCTCAATCGACTCTCCAAACTTCTTGAAGATCAAACGCGACTCAACAATCAGATTAAGTCTGCGTTGGCATACCCAGTGGTCGTGAGCTTAATTGCCGTCACCATTTTCTTCGGGATGGTTATCTTTCTAATTCCCATCTTTGACGGCATTTTTAAGCAGCTCGGCGGTCAACTGCCAGTCTTTACGCAGGTGCTGGTTAACTTGAGCGTCTTTCTGCGGACGCCGCAGTACGGGATTACATTCCTGATTTTTGTGGGGGGAGTCGTCTTTGGTCTCAAAAAGTACTACACGACCCGTACGGGCCGCGAAACCATCGACCGATTCTCTTTGAAGGTTCCGCTTTTTGGAGATCTCATTCAAAAAACAGCCGTCGCTCGCTTTTGTCGAACGTTTGGTTCTCTATCTCGTTCTGGAGTCCCAATTTTACAAGCTTTAGAAATTGTGAGAGACACAGCGGGCAATCAAATCATTTCTAATGCCATCGACGAAGCTAGGCGGGAAGTTCAAAGCGGCGGAATGCTGAGCTTGGCATTGCAGAGAGAAAAAGTCTTCCCCGTACTGGCAACCCAAATGATTAACGTGGGCGAAGAAACCGGGGAAATCGATAAAATGCTAATGAAGGTTGCTGACTTCTACGAAGACGAAGTAGAACAGGCTGTCAAGGCCATGACCAGCATTATGGAACCCATTATGATCGTGGTTTTGGGGGGCATGGTCGGTTCTATTCTAGTAGCCATGTATCTACCCATGTTCCAAGTCTTCGAACTGGTAAAATAACGGGGGAACGGTCGGCCCAGGTCGGCAAAGGTTCGTCAACTGGCTCGATCGATGAAGAACGGCCTAGTCACAAACATCGCTAGGTGTTTACAATAGCAACCATGTGTTGAGACGGGCTGTTGTGACTCAGGACAAGTTTGGGGATAATCCGCCGATACGCTCTGCCAAGCGTTTAGGGACTATGCCTACTTATTACGAGCGTCTCGATCTGTCTATCTCTGCTACGGCAGAGGAAGTGCGGCGGGCCTATCGTCTTAAGAGCAAGCTTTATCATCCCGATACCACAACCTTGCCTCCAGCAGTGGCTATCCAAAAATTCCGCGAACTCAAGGAAGCCTATGCCGTCTTAAATACGCCCGAGCGCCGTGCTGCTTATGATGCAGGAAAATGGGATAAGCCCCCCGTCAACGTTCCGATCGATGCTACAGCATCTTCGGATAATCGGTTTAGAAGTTCTTCTGCAGCTTATTTAGATCCAAAAGAACGTCCCCTATCCCCAGGAGAAATTTTTGCAGTGTTCCTCTTGGGGATAACGTTTGTCGTTTGTCTCGTACTGGCGATCGTCTTGGGCGTAGCAAGAGGGGAGATGGTGCTTCAGACTTCTGTGCCTGTTGTGTCTGCCCTACAGCAGATGCCTTCCGGTACGGCTGCGTCCCTTTCTTCAAACATTCCTTCGCTGAAACGGTCGAAAGCGTTGGAAGGGTCGCCGCGATCGCCAAAATCCTCAACTCGCGATCGACCCTCACCTTAGAGGAAAGGGATTCGATTTTTCCCTTTACAGCGGGTCTTATATCTTTGGAAAGCCTCTAATGTCTTACAACCACTGTAAATCAATGCTTTTAGTATTTTAAAATGTTCCTTACAAGGCTGAAAACCCCTTATTTCAATGCACAAGTAGAGCATAGCTGGCATGAATTCTTCGTTACCTCTCCCTGAAACTCCACTGTACAACCACACTTTGCCAGACATCGAGCAATGGCTCAGAGCGCATGGCTGCGAGCGGGACGTCGAACAACTGCATCTTTGGCACCTGAACGGTCCGTCTTGGTCGGCTGAAATTCGGCTAGATATCGAAGAGCTGTCGGTACTGTACGAGACACCGAAAGATCGGACGCTGAGCGTTCGCAGGACGTTTAAGTACTCTCTCAGCCGCCAGGATGTTGAAGACGCTATTTTTGCCGGACCTTAGATCGGGGCGCGTTGCAAGGACGATCGACGCTACTTTACCTTGCCAAAACGGCGATGTCGTTGCTGGTAGTCGAAAAGCGCTTGATGGAATTCTTTGCGGTCGAAGTCAGGCCAAAGGGTCTGGGTGACGTAGAGCTCTGCGTAGGCAACCTGCCATAGCAAAAAGTTACTGACCCGCATTTCTCCACTGGTACGGATCAGCAGGTCTGGATGGCTGATACCAGCAGTATACAAATGCTGCTCGAACATTCCTTCGTCGATGTCTTCAAGGTTGAGTTCGCCCGAGCTGACTTTCTGGGCGATTGCCCGACAGGCCTGCAAAATCTCTCGACGACCGCCGTAATTGGTGGCTACCACAAACTTGATTTTTTCATTGTGTTGAGTCGCCAGCATTGCACGCTCGATTTCTTCTTGGAGAGAGGAAGGCAGTGCCTGTAAATCTCCTACAAAATGAATTTGAACCCCTTCGTCGATCATCTCCTTGAGCTCGCGACGCAATACCCGCTCAAACAGCGTCATCAAAAAATCGACCTCTGGCATAGGTCGCCCCCAATTTTCCGTAGAAAATGCATAGGCAGTCAGCGCTCCAATGCCCCAATCTTTGCAGCAACGCAGGAGTTCTTTGAGCGTATCGACGCCTCGGCGATGGCCCATAAACCGAGGCTGCCCCTGGCGCTGGGCCCAGCGTCCATTCCCGTCCATAATCACAGCGACATGCTTTGGAAGGCGCAACACATCGAGATCGGCAGGCAGACTATGGAGAATGGCTGGATTCGCGGTCATGTTTTCTTACGAGTGACTGAAAAATGCAGAAGGCGCGACAATACCCCTAGACTCTTTTTCCTAGACCGTTGAAAGAACCTGGATAATCCAGGTGTGACTACTTCTCTGTCTATGGCAAACATGAGTCGGGTCTCTAGAAGCTCTCTCAGTTTACTGCTAGTCAACGGACGATTTAATATCCCTTTCTCGGCGAGGGAAATCGATCCGGTTTCTTCGGAGACCACGATGCAGAGGCAGCGATCGACCCGCTCGGTGATGCCCATTGCCGCTCGGTGACGCGTCCCCAACTGACGCGAAGCATCCCGATCTGAAATCGGCAAAATAATCCCTGCGGCCACGATTTTAGACCCTCGAATGAGCACAGCACCATCATGCAGCAGTGTAGAGGTTTGAAAAAGGGTCTGGATAATCTCCCTTGAGACCTCTGCATTGAGACGAACCCCCGGCACGGAAAAGTCGCGCTCGTCAATAGGGGTATTGGTTGTTTCTAGAATGAGCAGCGCTCCCGTTCGACTTTGAGACAGATCTCGGATGGCATCTACAATTTCATCGATCGCGCTATCGGAGGTGAGGGTTGTTTGCTGGCTGGGCCGCATCAAACTCAGGACCTCCCCCCGCCCCAACTGCTCCAAAAACCGACGGACCTCAGACTGTAAGATAACAGCCATGGCAACCGCAGAACCAATCACCAGATTATTGAGGACAAAACTCAGCAGCGTGAGCTGTAGGCGCTGACTGACAGCTGCTGCCAACATTAAGAAAATAAACCCTCGCACCATCCACAGCGTGCGCCGCTCTGCGATGACGAGCAACACGATGTAGGTGAGTGCTAGCACTAAACCGACGTCCGTTAGCAAAAGCAAAGACTGAGTCCAGTGATGGTCAAACAGCCAGTGCTTAAGCCCTTCCATGGTTGTGTTTTAACCTTCTGCACGGGATGGAGTCGAAACGGTAGAACAGAAATCTCCCTGTTGTTTCAAGGGTTAGCGTCTTGCAGCGCGCTTTGGGCGGCCACAGACGGGCTGGACTGCCGCAACCGTTCTGGAAGGCAGTCTTGACGAACTAAATCCTCATTAGTTTCCCGCCGTAGAATCAGAGTAGCTTCTCCGTTATTGACCAAAACTGCCGCAGGTCGAGGAATGCGGTTGTAGTTGGAGGCCATACTGTAGTTATAAGCGCCCGTATCCATCACGACGAGAATATCGTCGGGCAGACAGTCCGGCAGTTGCGCGTTCTTTAACAAAATATCTCCCGATTCGCAGTGCTTTCCAGCAACAGTCGCGATTTCCGTTGCTTTATCTCGCATTCGATTGGCCACCAGCGCCCGATACTCGGACTGGTAGGTGATAGGCCGAGGGTTATCTGACATGCCGCCATCGATAGAAATATACGTGCGGATTCCTGGAATGGTTTTCTTGCTGCCAATGCGATAGGCCGTGACGCAGGCCGTCCCAATCAGCGATCGCCCCGGTTCGCACAGCAGCTTGGGAAGGGGAATCGATCGTGCAGTACAGGCTGCCGCCACACCCGTCCCGATGACCTCGCACCAATCCTCAATGCTAGGAGGGTCGTCTGACTCCGTGTAGCGAATTCCCAGACCGCCGCCCACATTTAGCTCCGCCATCGGCAAGCCGATGGACTGAGCTTGTGCCAGTAGCTCCGCAATGACCCCCGTCAGATCTCGGTGAGGCTGGAGTTCAAAAATTTGCGAACCGATATGGGCGTGCAACCCCACCCACTGAATTTCGGGGTGTTGTCGGGCAAATTGAAATACCTCCACCAGCTGGTTCGGGTCGAAGCCAAATTTACTGTCTAAATGTCCGGTGCGAATGTATTCGTGGGTATGACATTCAATGCCCGGTGTAATCCGCAGCATGACTCGAATGGGGTGGCCGTCGTGAAATTGCGCTAATTTGGCCAGATACTCCAACTCCAGCCAGTTATCGGCAATGACCGTCACACCCGTGGCGATCGCCTCTTGCAATTCATCTATGGACTTATTGTTGCCGTGCAGGTAAATATCTCGAGGCGCGACACCCGCCTGAATCGCAGTGTATAGCTCGCCCTTCGAAACCACATCTAACCCCAAACCCTCGCGATTGACGATCGCGCATACGGCCAGACAGCTCCAAGCTTTCGAGGCGTAAAGTACCTGAGAGGCTCCCGGATAATGCCGACTCAAGGCCTGACGGTACTGCCGAGCGGCGGTGACGAGGGTGGATTCGTCCAAAATGTAGAGCGGAGAGCCAAACTGGCCGACGAGCTCGGGTACGCTACACCCACCAATTTCAAGGATGTCTCCCTCTGCGCGGGCGCTCAGCGGGAGTAGCTGCTGGTTTGGAGAAGGTGTCGATGCGGGCGAAGGATGCTGACCGAGGAAGTCTACACCGCTGCTTAAAAGACGCTCTGGATTTTGGACAGCTACCATAAAGCTTAAATCAATCTAACAATAGAAATTGGCTATGGGATTCTTAAAAACGGCAAAAAATATTTCGCTTCTTTGGAAAAATATTTGCACGGCGCTCAAACCCAATATCCTCAGTGTACAATTTGGCGGTTCTGGATGCATGGCTTCTTTTTGCTCTAAAGTTGAGCTTTGCGAAACAAATCATGCCGTTCGCGCTCGCACCCCTGACTGAATCGTGTCTCAATGCAGCAGTCGAACTGGATCGGCAGGTTCTGGGCGGGTTTTGGAGTGCTCAATCCTATCGAGAAGAGCTAAACCGTTCCAGCAGCGATCTAGTGGGGTTGCGGTCGACTGCCTCCGAAGCCGAAGGAAAGGTATCGCTGCTCGCCATGGGCTGTGCGTGGACAGTCTTAGATGAAGCTCACATTGTACTAATGGCAGTTCATCCCCAACATCGTCGGTGTGGCTTGGGATACGGGATTTTGCTCGAGCTTTTGGAGGCCGCGCGACGGCGCGGGATGAAGTACGCCACCTTAGAAGTGAGGGCATCCAACAAAGCAGCGATCGCCCTTTATACCAAGCTAGGGTTTACCACTGCGGGAACGCGTCGAAATTACTACGGCGACACTGGAGAAGATGCTTTAGTCATGTGGCGATCGGACCTGCAAACGGCTGAATTTACAGACCAAATGGTCATTCACTGGGAAACCGTGCGACAGCGTTGGCAGCAATGCAACAGGCAGTAGGCGGAGATCGCGATCGAACAAGTCGTAAAAACCGCGCTTTCTATCTCTAAATAATGGTCCCGTTCTCCTTCAATGCGCCTACAATAGGTTATTAAGCTGTTGTTAATGTTAAGTGCCATCCCACATCCCATTTTGGATTTTGAGATCGCCGCATTAAATACCTAAACCCTTAGGGACAGGCCCATTTGTAAATTTTTCTCTGTGTTAAGATTGGGTTTACCAGCAGGTAGTGAGAAAAGGCCATGTTTGAACGCTTCACGGAAAAAGCTATCAAAGTTATCATGCTGGCCCAAGAAGAGGCTCGCCGCTTGGGGCATAACTTTGTTGGGACAGAGCAAATCCTATTGGGTCTGATTGGAGAAGGCACTGGCGTTGCGGCAAAGGTGCTGAAGTCAATGGGGGTCAACCTCAAAGACGCTCGGATTGAAGTTGAAAAAATTATCGGTCGAGGTTCGGGCTTTGTCGCGGTGGAGATTCCTTTCACCCCACGCGCGAAGCGGGTGCTGGAGCTATCCCTTGAGGAAGCGCGTCAGCTCGGCCACAACTATATCGGTACGGAGCATCTCCTGCTGGGCCTGATTCGCGAAGGCGAAGGAGTTGCCGCTCGGGTTTTAGAAAACCTAGGCGTCGATCTATCTAAAGTACGGACTCAAGTGATTCGGATGTTGGGCGAAACCGCTGAGGTTTCTGCTGGCGGCGGTGGCGGTGGCGGGCGAACCAAAACCCCGACGCTAGACGAATTTGGCTCTAACCTGACCCAAATGGCCGCCGACGGCAAGTTGGATCCCGTGGTCGGACGACAAAAAGAAATCGAGCGGGTAATTCAAATCCTAGGCCGTCGCACTAAAAATAATCCGGTCCTGATCGGCGAGCCTGGGGTGGGTAAAACGGCGATCGCCGAAGGTCTGGCCCAGCGCATTGCAACGGGCGACATCCCAGATATCCTCGAAGACAAACGAGTGATGACCCTAGACATCGGTTTGTTGGTCGCGGGGACTAAGTACCGAGGCGAGTTTGAAGAGCGCCTCAAGAAAATCATGGATGAAATTCGTCAAGCTTCTAACGTCATTTTGGTGATTGACGAAGTTCACACGCTGATTGGAGCGGGCGCTGCAGAAGGAGCGATCGACGCTGCCAACATTTTGAAACCGGCCTTGGCGCGGGGCGAACTCCAGTGCATTGGAGCCACAACCCTAGACGAGTATCGCAAGCACATCGAGCGCGACGCAGCCCTCGAGCGCCGCTTCCAGCCCGTCACCGTCGGCGAACCCTCCGTGGATGAAACCATCGAGATTCTTTACGGCCTGCGGGAACGCTACGAAAAACACCACAAGCTCAAAATTTCCGATGAAGCGCTTGTGGCTGCTGCCAAGCTGGCGGATCGGTATATTTCAGATCGATTCCTTCCAGACAAAGCCATCGACCTCGTGGATGAAGCGGGTTCGCGGGTTCGCCTGATGAATTCTCAGCTTCCCCCCGCCGCCAAAGAACTGGATCAGCAGCTCCGTCAAGTCCTACGCGACAAAGACGAAGCCGTGCGTTCCCAAGACTTCGATAAGGCGGGCGAGCTGCGCGACAAGGAAATGGAGCTGAAGACGGAGATCAAGGCGATCGCCCAAAACAAAAAAGCCTCCGACCTTACCAATGAGGGCAACGAGTCTCCGATCGTGTCGGAAGAAGACATTGCCGGGATCGTCGCCTCTTGGACTGGGGTTCCCGTGAGCAAGTTGACGGAATCCGAATCCGAAAAGCTCCTGCACATGGAAGATACCCTTCACCAGCGCATCATCGGTCAAGACGAAGCGGTCAAAGCCATTTCGCGCGCGATTCGTCGCGCCCGCGTCGGGCTGAAAAATCCGAACCGTCCTATCGCTAGCTTCATCTTCTCCGGTCCCACTGGGGTCGGGAAGACCGAACTGACCAAAGCGCTGGCGGCTTACTTCTTCGGTTCTGAAGAAGCCATGATTCGCCTGGATATGTCCGAGTACATGGAGCGGCATACCGTTTCCAAGCTCATCGGTTCGCCGCCTGGATACGTGGGCTACAACGAAGGCGGCCAGCTCACCGAAGCAGTGCGCCGTCGGCCCTATACGGTCGTGCTCTTCGATGAAATTGAAAAAGCGCACCCCGATGTCTTTAACCTATTGCTCCAGATTCTGGAAGACGGTCGGTTAACGGATGCCAAGGGACGCACCGTCGATTTCAAAAATACCCTCCTGATCATGACCTCGAACATTGGCTCGAAGGTGATCGAAAAGGGTGGAGGCGGACTCGGGTTCGAGTTTGGCGAGAGCGAAGTCGATTCTCAGTACAACCGCATTCGCTCCCTGGTCAACGAAGAGCTGAAGCAGTACTTCCGTCCGGAATTCCTCAACCGACTCGACGAAATCATCGTCTTCCGTCAGTTGACGAAGCCCGAAGTGAAGGAAATTGCCGATCTGCTCTTGGCCGAAGTGTTCCAGCGCCTTCTAGAGAAAAATATCACCCTAGAAGTCACGGAGCGCTTTAAAGAACGGCTTGTTGAAGAAGGGTACAACCCCAGCTATGGGGCGCGTCCTCTTCGTCGCGCCATTATGCGCCTTCTCGAAGATAGTTTGGCCGAAGAGATTCTCTCCGGCAAGATTCGAGACAGCGATCGCATCGTCGTCGATGTCAACGAAGACGGGCAGGTTGCAGTCCTTCATTCAGAAAAGACTCCAGCACTTTTGCCCCAAGCTGTTGAGTAACCTTCTGCTGAGGCGTCTAGCCTAGCCCGGTTTCAAATTCAAACTAAATGCCGCATCTTTAATAAGGTGCGGCATTTATGTTATTGAAGCTAACTTCATGTATAAAATTGCGCTTAGCGTTAAAGTGATTTCTTAAAGGGTGCAACCTTTATTCAGCTCGAGGCAAGCTGCTAACTAACGCAATATTTAACGAGCCGCCGTCGCTCGAGGGGAGGAGATTCTACTGTGAAGAATGACGGAAGCTGCCGATAGGCCAGGGGCATAACATTCAATCACCTTGCCAGTCAAGCTGCAGGCGACCAGTAGATAGTCGCACTCGGGGCATTGAGTCCGAACGAGGTGGCTCTCCTCAATGTGATGTCTTTCTCCGTAACGGCCACAATTGGGGCAACGCACTGCTTCTATATGTGTCATTTTAAAGTCCTCTTTCTTTTGTGATGGTTTTGAATGAAGATAATGGGTTCGTCTAAGCCAGTTAGGGGATCCGCCACATGCTCGAGTAAAAAGTAATGTTAAGCGGAGGGGTAGGGAAATGAGGTTAAAGCATAGACGATTGGAAATAACTGAGGATACAACTTAATTTTGAAGCAAATTTTAGAGATGACAGATAAGCCTTTCTTCTATATTGCCTCAAGAATTTGAATCGATCCCGCTGAAAACCTTAAGACAAAATGTGAATTTTCTGAGAAATAATGTTTTGCACGGAAGTCGCACTCACTGCGGGGATCAAATCGTTCGTCAACTTAAGGGTATCCAAAGACACTGGGATCAATGTATATCTCTTTAGAAAGAATTAAGGCCCTCCGCTTGATGAAATAAAAAATCATTTAAAATTTTCAGCTTCATGGATTGCCTTGCTGTCATTGACACGGTTTAAGCTGGGCGATCGCCAATGCCACCCGATCTACGGCTTGTTGGAGCACCGGGTTCGGCTGCGTCGAGTGATTTGCCAAAATGCTGAAGGCCACGGTTGACGCCCCTGGGCGATCGAGGTAGCCAGAGAGGGCAGAAATTCCCTGAAGCGTTCCCGTTTTACCCCAAAGGCGACCCTGCACTGCCGTGCTTGAGAATCGCCGTCGTAGCGTTCCGCTTTGGCCCGCCACCGACAGGGAAGCGCGGAAATCCCGATACCGGGGTTGGGCCATGGCCCGCAGCACCTGCACGATAGCCCTAGGGCTAACCAGATTTTTGCGAGACAGCCCCGACCCATCTATCAGTCGATAGCCGTTGGCATCCACACCCAAACGCGTCAGGGTTTGGGTCAAAACCGCTAATCCTTTTTGGGCGGTCGGCTGAGAAGGATCTCTTGGGGTTGAATTGGCAAGCAGTCGCAATGCTGCTTCGGCGTAGAAGTTATTGCTGTTTTGATTGATCTCGGCCATAAGCGCGCTAAGGGACGGAAAGGCAATGGATGCGATGGGGAAGGCTTGGGGTTGCGGCGAAGCGGTCGTTGTGAGGGACACTCGACGCACCTGGATTTGGCGAGCGCCCAAAATGGTCCGCAACCGTTCCAGAAAATGCATGCCAGGGTTTGTAATGGGAACATCAATGGTCTCGGAGGGCGATCCAGATCTGAGCTGTGCCTTGACGACGAGTCGATCGCCTTCCCAGATCGTCTCGATAGACTCTGGGACAGAGGCCCCCACAGTTAAAGTCCGGTTTTGCACGATCGTATTGCTCGGGACGCCTGCCGAAAGCCACTGCGATCGCACGGGCTGACCGAGCTGCTGGGGCGTGAGCTGCATTGAGAATACGTTCCCGTTGAGCATTAGGCTATTGATTGGCAAACCATCCCCCCCTTGTAAGTCTTCCCAGGCCCAGCTCGGTTCGATCGGGTTTCCAGAAAAAAGTGAGTCATCTCCGATTAGCGTGCCAATGCTGCGCACGCCCTTGGCCTGGAGGGCGATCGCCACTTGCTCTAGCTGCTTTTCGCTGAGGCTGGGGTCACCCTGTCCCACAACGCGAAGGGTCTCCAGAGTGGGAGGCTGACCGATCGCCAGAAAAGGGGTTTGGCGCTGAAACTGGGGGGTTAAGGCCGCTAAGGCTGCAGCGGTGGTCAGCAGCTTAGCATTTGAGGCCGGCAAGAAGAGTTGGTCTGGATTGCGGGCGTAGGGCGTAGTCCCACTGTCCAGATCCTGTACCAAAATCCCCCAGTAGGACGACCGCAGCGATGGCTGTTGCAAGATCGTCTCGATGGCAGGGCCAAGTTGAGTGGGACATAGGGATTGGGCCGAAGCCACCTGCACGAGCAATGCCCAAGCGCAGCACCCGCCCAACCCCTCTCGAATTTTTAGCATCCTTGCCCTCAGCGCGCGTTTGGCGCAATAGTTTACCTTAATAAAGATAAGGGCCAATGGTATTGACCGATTGCACCGTCCAGCAGATTAGAGCAGCACCTCATGAAAATTGCGATCGCCCAACTCAATCCCATCGTCGGTGACTTGAAGGGAAATGCAGCTCAGATCTTAGCGGTAGCCGAACGAGCAGCAGCGGCTGAAGCGCGATTGCTGCTCACGCCAGAACTTTCCCTTTGCGGCTATCCGCCCCGCGACTTACTCCTAAACCCAGGATTTATTGGCGCGATGGAGGAAGTTCTGCTAGACCTTGCCCAAACCTTACCCCCTCAGCTCGCCGTTTTAGTGGGGATAGGCGCGCGCAACCCTACAGCGGAAGTGACGGGAAATAAGCCGCTCTTCAACAGTGTGGTTTGGCTGGAAGCAGGTCGCATCAAAACCCAATTTCACAAGCAGTTGTTGCCCACCTATGACGTCTTTGACGAGGATCGCTATTTTGCACCGGGACAGTCAGATAATGTCATGGTTTTAGATGGGGTGCGGATTGGCATCAGCGTCTGCGAAGATCTTTGGAATGAAGAATCCTTTTGGGGCAAGCGGATCTATCGGGTCAATCCGATTTCGCAATTGGCAGGTCAATCGGTTGATTTCATCGTCAATTTGTCTGCCTCGCCTTTTTGCGTTGGGAAACAAACATTACGAGAATCGATGCTGAATCACACGGCGCAGCAGTACGACTGCCCGATCGTTTATGTCAATCAAGTGGGCGGCAACGACGATTTAATTTTTGACGGTCGCAGTTTAGTGGTGAACCATCAGGGCGATATTTTGGCCCGAGGGCAGGCTTTTGCGACAGATTTAGTTTGGGTTGACTACGATTCTGACGGTCATCAAATCAAGTCGGGGCACCTGCCAGCGCATCCTGCCGAGGCAACGGCTGAAATCTGGTGCGCGTTAGTGTTGGGGGTGCGGGACTATGCCCGTAAATGCGGCTTCAAGCAAGTCGTGCTGGGGTTGAGCGGCGGCATCGATTCGGCATTGGTGGCAGCGATCGCCGCAGAAGCCCTAGGGGCTGAAAATGTTCTGGGCGTTCTCATGCCCTCCCCCTACAGCTCCGATCATTCCATTACCGATGCGTTGGCTTTAGCCGCAAACTTAGGCGTTGAAACCCAGACCATTCCCATTGCTCCGTTGATGGAAGGGTTCGCCCAGTCCCTCGCGCCGCTCTTTGTCGGAACGGAATCGGGTCTTGCCGAAGAAAATATTCAAGCTCGAATTCGGGGCAATTTACTGATGGCGATCGCCAATAAGTTCGGGCGTCTCTTGATCTCCACTGGCAATAAATCGGAAGTGGCGGTAGGGTACTGCACGCTGTACGGCGACATGAGCGGAGGGCTGGCGGCGATCGCCGATGTCCCCAAAACGACTGTCTACAAACTATGCGAATGGCTCAACAGTCCTGCCGCTCGAGCTTGGGTCAAACAACTCACGCCCAATGCCAAGGGCGAAATCGTTCCAGCCCATATCATTACCAAGCCCCCCAGCGCGGAACTCAAGCCAGGACAGCTCGACCGAGATTCTCTGCCTCCCTACGACGTGCTGGACGATATTCTGTATCGTTACATTGACGAGCATCAATCCCAGGCAGATATCGTAGCGGGAGGACGCGATGCGGCGATCGTGAGTCGGGTATTGAGCATGGTGAAACGCGCCGAATTCAAGCGCCAGCAAGCCGCCCCAGGTCTCAAAATTACGGATCGCGCTTTTGGAACGGGTTGGCGGATGCCCATTGCCTCCCAGTGGGAAATGTCAAATGAAACTTGTTAAAAACCTTATCGGAACATATTTTGGTCTGGAAATACATGCGGATAATAGTTTGCAAACAGATTCATCGTTAACAGATCGTTGTACATCTCCCATTCAGTTGTTGGCTGCTTGGGTCGATCGATCGTCTCCTCATCTACTTCATCGGAAGTTTGGTTAATGATGGGTTTAACGATGGGTGCTTTTTGGGTTTTCCTGAAGAAGTTCCTTAGTTGCATTTTGCGTTCTCCCTTATTTCGTTAAGGGTATTTTCTGCTAATGCTCGATTCAAAGCTGTAACGCAAAAACTAAAATACGGTGATTCTTGTCACCCTCGCAGAAAGAGCGGCTCGCACCCTCAATACCAACATCTTCCACGACTTTGACCGTGGCTCTCGCAAGCGAGCAGATCGCCGCTCTCGGACAAGTTTCTTAATCTTCTAGAACCACTTCGCGGCTCGTCGGATCGAATACTTGCACTCCCAGAAGGTGAGGATAGAATAAAGAAATAGCATTGAGGCGTTTACAGCCAAGCTAGATAAGCTTGACAGCTCTTTACGTTGCCTCATCTGAAAGGGATTATATGAACCACACGCAAAGTTACTTCGAAGGCTTTGACGGACTTCCCCTTTTTTACCAGCGCTGGTTTCCCGATTCATCGCCCATCCACGAAATTTTAGTTGTCGTACACGGCCTTGGCGGCCACAGCGATTTGTTCAAGCACGGCGTGCGCTGTCTCGTGCCGCAGGGCTACGGCGTTTACGCCCTGGACTTGCGGGGGCACGGGCGATCGCCGGGACAACGCGGTTATATCCAACAATGGCTGGAATTCCGAGAAGACTTACGAGCTTTCTTGCAGTTCATCCGCACTCGCGAACAGGTAGAAACCTGTTTTCTGTGGGGTCACAGCATGGGCGGCACCATCAGCCTAGACTACGCCCTGCACTATCCCGAATCGTTGCAGGGCTTAATTCTTTCTGCACCCGCTTTGGGGCAGATTGGCGTACCTGCATGGAAACTAACCGTAGGTCAAGTTTTATCTCGATTCTGGCCCCGGTTTAGGTTAAAAGTCGGCATCGACCATTCCCTCAGCTCCAGAGATTTGACTGTCCTCGCCGAATACGCGACCGATTCGCTTCGCCACGAATACGGCACGGCCCGCCTGTCCGCCGAGTTCTTTAAGGTCGTGCGCTGGATCGACCGAAATATCGATCGGCTCGAGGTTCCGCTGTTGTTACTCCACGGCGATGCAGATGGCATTACATCCCCCCAACACAGTCGATCGTTCTTTCAAAGCATTCAATCCGTCGATAAAACCTACCGACATTATCCCAACAGCTACCACGATCTCCATGCCGACCTGAACTACATGGAAGTGATTTCCGATATTGCGAGCTGGATGGCGCAGCACGGTCGGCGATCGCACCCACTTTCTTTACCGCTGCAATGCCTTGCTTTGAACTGAACGCTATTTTCTAAACTCGATCGCTCGCAGCACCTCTAACGAGAGGGATCGGGTTGAGTGGCTGAAAAATTTTTGCATTCTTGAAAATTCAGAGGGTCGTGAATATTGGATTGACGAATAGCTATTGCTATCATTCCTTCTGCATCTGGGTTAAAGGGTTGTCCGTTAGAGCCCGTTTTAGGAAAATTCTTTTTCCACTCTTCTTTAATGTAACAAGCACCGGTCAGGGTCGCACCGGTCAGGGTCGCACCGGTCAGATTTACCCAGCGAAGGTCGGCTTGTCGAAGGTCAGCATCATCTAGTTTTGCATTGCTTAAATTTGCACCCATCAACACAGACTGAAATAATCGCGCACCTTGCAACCCAGCGCCACTAAAATCTGCCCTGCACTTATATCTGGACAACCAATCGATCGGCCTTCGATAAAAGTTATCTTCAACAAAATTTCCCGATAGATTTTGCTTGCATTCTTTAAATGAAACATATGCACCTTCAAGATTAATATCTTCTAAAGGTGCATCCTTTAAAACTACACCTGTAAGATCGGACCCACTTAACTGAATGGGGGTAACAATGGGTTTTTCGTAAGCCTGTACCTTAAATGGAAGCACTAAGGCACATACCAAAATATCCCGATCGACTCGATCGAAGTCACATTTCTCTGTTTTTTTATTGTATTTTCTATTGAATTCAGTTTGATTCATCAAAAAGAACGGGAGAGCCGATGCTTTGAGTTTTTCAGTCCGATTGAGCCTCAAATAAAATAATTCTTTGCGACTCAAATCTAGATTTGATATTTGAAGTTTGCTTTTATTAGAATTCGTATAAGTATTTGAAAACCATTCCTTAGTTAATTTCTGAGGTTGAATCTTAATCAGGTTTGTGCCGTGGAGAAATCTTAGGAGTGTGCCTTTCTCTTGTCCATCTAAATTCTTCAACTCAATCAGCGTTTGCCCGTTTGCAGAGTCTCTAGCTTTGCGGGCATCTGGATCGTAAGGGTTGAGGCTGCTTAATTTATTGTTCAGTAAAAGTCTAGATATATTTTCAATATAAGCTCTAAGCCCTTCATCTCGATCTTCCTTAGTGCTAAATATGTCTTGATTTCTGTAAATCAAAAAAGATAGCGCTAAAAAAGTCAACAATGCCAGCATTAAATAAGGCCATCTTTTAGTGAAAATCTTGGCATCATTATTGTGCTCCACATTTAATTTCGAGTCAGTTATATTTTGTTTGATTTCAGATCCGACTTGTTTTAGCTCGGCATAGATATTATCTTCCTGTCGATCTTGAAATTTTTCTTGAGGTGCATTTTGATCGAAGAATTGTGTTTTGCCTTCATTCAAGCTTTCAAGTTCTTGTGCATCTGGAATCACGGTTTCATTATACAAACGCTTTTTTCTGAAAACATCATTTAACTCTTCAACTTCTATGAATTTCCATTCAAATCGAAAATTTGCTCCATTGGTTTTTCCAAGTGTTATGCAATCTCCGGATTTGAGGTATTTAAAGTCTTTAATTCTTTGATTGTTAACAAAAGTGCCATTGGGTGTTCCTAAATCTTGAACCTGCCAAACTACCTCACCATCTTGTTTGACCAGCTCAAATTTTGCATGATATCGAGATACAGTCGAATATTCAGGACTTAAAATAAAATGACAGTCTGGAGAGCGGCCAATATAAGTCGCTTCTTTCTTAGACAAGATATATGGCTCAGATTCTTTTTGATTTCTCTTTGCATCAGATTCATTGTATAAGATGAGAATAGCCACCCAGCTATGGGAAGATTCGTTCATTTTTTTTGAACTTCCTAAACCTAATCGTCATGAGTCACAGTAAGAAACAAGGCTTATTGAGCGCAGTCAAATTCTAAGCCCTACCCCCCTTGAAGTGGGTCATTCTATCGGGTTGGAGCGGATCGGCGATCGCCGATCCAAACACGGCCTCAACGACACGTCGAATTGGGTACAGATCTTCAAGGGTTAGCGATCCCCTACGACAACCCCGATAAGCTGCACGATCCTGCTTGCAAGTCAGGCATACCTTCCGGGGAAACCACTGCATAACGGCAAGACCAAGCGTGTTTTCTCGGCGCGAGTGGCTTAGATTGTTAAATTTTACCCAAACTGTCTCTGATTCTGACTGGCTCGGTTTAAGGTGACGTTTTTTTCTAAAATATGTTTCAAGCCCAAAGCGCGCAACTCTTTCCTCTGGGTCAAACCCAGGTGCATCGATCGGTGCGAGAAGATCCTGGTCTTTTGTTTCCATAATCCTCAGAATAGATGTCCTGTAGCCCTTCTGGCGATTCTCATTTATGATTCTTATTGCACTGACTCGTGATGCGGAGAGAAGGGGCTATCGTCGAAGCGCGTAGGTCTTCCTTTAAGTGCTTTGGTTGCAAAGATAGATTTGCCTCTAAGTATTTGAGTGTAGCAATCACCTCCATCTTCGTCAAACTTACACTCGCGATTGCGACGCCGAACGAGCGCTCTAAGCTTAACTTTCAAGTTAACGAAAATATATAAACCAAACAGTCTATTATTTTATTCGCTAGACTAGGATCGTCCCTAGCTGGAAGGAGTTTTAGGGAAATGAACGATTTCGATAACGATCCGAACGCGTCGCCGCATTCGAAGTTTAAACATCCAAATTAATTAAGATTTCTGTGCCTAATGAAGCGTTAGTATTTCACCATTAGCGAGATGCAGGAATAACGTTCGCAGAATTGTGTTTTCTCGTTCGAGTATTTTAATTTTTCGATTCGTTTTGCCATGCTTCGGTTAGATGAATCCAAATAGTCTATTTAGAATTCGAATATTCATAGATGAGGAGAAGAACGCAAGTTCTTCTAGGGAAGCATGTTATGGCTGAAGAAGTTTCGTCGCACTTCTGAGTCTGTCGAACCGAGTTTTCTAAGGCGGACTCTCCCCGACTTGTTGGATGAGGGATGCGATCGCACCCCCAATCCCGATGCCTTCCATCAATGGACTACCTTAGGCTGGCAAACCTTTTCAAATCGCTTTGCTCGCAGTTCGGCAGAAGATTTGGCCTTGGGGCTATTGCACTTGGGGCTGGATCGGGGCGATCGCGTTGCCCTGCTGATGCACAGCGACGTGCAGTTCTGCATCGCCGACATGGGAAGTCTGCTAGCGGGGCTGGTCAATGTCCCAATCGATCTCACGCAGACTATAGAGAATATCATTGCGACGCTTCAGCATTCAGAGGCGAAGGTTTTGATCGTTTCCAATTTAGATCTGCTGAACCAAGTCTCGGCTTATTTAGGTCGAGCCTCTCAACTTCAGCATGTCATTGTGGCGCAGGTGCCTGCTCAGTGGGGGCAGCAGCACTTGCAAGCGCCTCCCGAAGCGCCGCAAAATTTGACGCTCGTCCCTCCACCTTCGGCTTGTCTGTCCCTCTCAGAGGTTCGCCTCAGGGAATCCGAACAATCTTGGCCCTACTGCACGGCAGGAATACAAGTATGGTCCTTAGAAAGCGTGCAGCGCCAAGGCCGAAGCCACCGTTGGGAAGGACAGTTCCAGCAATTGCGGGACGGCATTCGTCCCCAAGATCTGGCAACCCTCATCTACATTCCCGACGCGGCAGGTCAGCTCCAAGCCGTAATGCTCACCCACGAGAACCTCTCGCACAACGCGCTCTCTGCCTTCAGCAGCCTACCCAGTCTCAAGCGCGGTTCTAAAGAGGTGGTCCTTTCGTTTTTGCCCTTGAATCACGTCCTAGCGCGATCGCTCCTCTACGGCCACATGGCTTACGGCCACAGCATTTATTTCACCACGCCCCATCGCGTTCTGAAGCACCTCCAAGAGGTCAGTCCTACCATTTTGACGACGGTGCCGTTGCTGCTAGAGAAGGTCTACAGCAAGCTCTTAGAAGCGGCCCGCAAACCCTCGCGCTTTTGGTTGCAGCGCTGGCTTCAGCATTTGGGCGTGCAGCTGGCCCAACGTTACGAACTGGGGCGAACGCCCTCGCTTTGGGATGCTTGTCTTCTAAAGTTGTTAGACCCGCTGATTTTTGCAAGGTGGCGATCGCTGTTTGGAGGACGCTTGAGATACCTCCTCAGCGGCGGTGCGGCGCTGGATGGCAAGATTGCAAACTTGTTTGCCGCCGCAGGCATCCGCATTTTGCAAGGGTACGGGCTGACCCAAACCAGCGCGGTGGTCTGCGTCAACCGCGAGCGAGCGAACTACGCGGGCACCGTGGGCAAGCCGATTGCGGGGGCTGAAGTGAAGATCGCCCCAGATGGCGAAATTATGGTGCGAGGACCGTCGATCTCGCCTGGCTATTACAAAAATCCCGAACTCACTCGCAGCTCGTTCGATCCGCAGGGTTGGATGCATACGGGCGATTTGGGCGTCTTTACGACGGGGGGGTGCTTGAAAGTCACAGGTCTCAAAAAAGATCTGTTTAAACTGGCAACCGGAAAATACATTGCCCCCCTGCCCATCGAGCAACGGCTGCGGCGATCGCCTTTAGTCGCTCAAGCTGTGGTGGTGGGAGCGGATCGGAAGTTCTGCGGAGTCTTATTGTTTCCGAACTGGCAGATGCTGCGCCAGGAAGCTCAACGGCTGGGCTTAGCGCTGGCGGCAGAGGATCTTCTGCACCACCCATGGATTTTGAAGCGCTATCAGGCCATTGTCGAAGCCGCCAACTGCCATTTGCCCTACTGGTCTGCCGTCAAGCAATTCCGGCTCATTCCGACCGCGCTGGCGGTCGAGAAGGGGTCGCTCGCGCCCATCGGCCAGCTTCAGCGCGCGGCGATTTTGGAGCGGTTTGCGTCAGAAATCGATGCGCTATACGGCAGCCATTCCAGTTCATCGGAGCAGCCGGAATCCCCACTGCCTTCTGCGCCGCCATCTTTAGAAGAGGATGCTTGCCCGGCCTTTGCACGCTCCCTCAACCCTCGTTTCACGACTTAACTGCTTTGGCCTAACTGCTTTGGCCTAATTGCTTTGGCCTAATTGCTTTGTAAGGTGCGACCTATGCTAAAACCATTCCGAACCGCCGCTGTCCTGGGTGCAGGCGTGATGGGCACCCAAATTGCCGCTCACCTCGCCAATGCAGGGTTGACGGTTCACCTGCTCGATATTGCCGCTACCGCTGAGAATAAGAACGCGATTGTAGAGTCAGCATTCAAGAAAGGTCTGAAACAATCGCCGCCGATTTTCTTTACGGAAAAAACCGCTCGCCGCGTCACCCTCGGCAACTTTGAGGAGCACCTCGATCGCCTTGCCGATGTGGATTGGATCGTCGAAGTCGTTGTCGAAAATCTGGCTATTAAGCAGCAATTAATGGGTCGGCTGGAATCGATCGCCCGCGCCGATGCAGTGATTTCGACCAACACGAGTGGATTGCCGATTCACGCGATCGTTGAGGGGCGATCTGAATCCTTCCGCAAGCGCTTTTTAGGTACCCACTTCTTTAACCCGCCGCGCTACCTCAAATTACTGGAACTCATCCCTACCGTCGATACCGCTCCGCAAGTTCTAGAACGGATGCAGAATTTTGGAGAACTTCATCTAGGGAAGGGAGTCGTCGTTGCCAAAGATACGCCCAACTTCATTGCCAATCGGATTGGAACGTACGTAACCCTCCTGGGATTGCGCGCTCTGACCGACAAGGGCTACACCATCGAAGAAATCGATACGTTGACGGGGCCGCTCGTCGGTCGTCCTAAGTCCGCCACGTTCCGCACTGCCGATCTGGTGGGACTGGATACCTTGACGTACGTGGTCCAGAACCTTTATCCAGCCATCACGGACGACGAGCGCCGCGAGGTATTTGAGGTGCCGGAACTCCTGCGGAAGCTCGTCGAAACTGGAACGCTGGGGGCAAAGACGGGACAAGGGTTTTACAAAAAGCAAAAGTCTCAAATTCTGTCGCTGAATCCTGCCACGCTGGATTACGAGCTGCCCCAGCCGATGAATTTGCCAGGACTGGAAACGATCGCTCGGATGCCAAAGCTGAGCGATCGCCTCCGCGCCCTCTACCACGACACTGGACGAGCGGGAACCTTGTTCCGCAGCTTCATCCTAGAGACCCTCAGCTACAGCGCCAACCGCATTCCTGAAATTACCGATCGACCTTCCGATCTGGATCGCGCCATGCGGTGGGGGTTTGGTTGGGAATTAGGACCGTTTGAAACTTGGGACGCGCTCGGGTTTGAGACGGTGCTGGCAGATATGAAAACAGCGGGGCTGGTCGTACCGGCTTGGGTAGAAGCGTTGAAAGGAACTGGAGAAGGAAAGGAGATATTTGAAAGAACTCGCGATTCCTTGGTGAAATCCACACCGAACTCTGACATCGATCTAAAGGCGATCGGGGCCGATGCAACCCATATTCTCTGGCAAAATTCCGAAGCGGCACTGCTGGATATCGGCGATGGGGTTGGGCTGTATGAGTTCCGCTCCAAGGGGAATACGCTGAGCCTGAATGTCGTCAAAGGTTTGTCTGAAGTCCTGGATCTTCTAGAAATCAATAATCTAAAAGGACTTGTCATTGGCAATAGTAGCGCTCACTTTTCGGGCGGCGCTAACCTAGCAGAAATGGGGATGATGGCCCAATCTGGAAGTCTGGATGGAATTGCGAATCTCATCGTTACGTTTCAAACGCTCCTCCAGCGCATTTACTACTTCCCGAAACCGATTGTTGCTGCGGTGCAGGGACGGGCGTTGGGGGGCGGCTGCGAGTTGGTGATGGCTTGCCCTAATGTAGTGGCAGCAGCGGAAACCTATATTGGGCTAGTGGAAGTTTCTGTGGGTCTCATTCCAGGAGCGGGCGGCATTATGCGAATGACGTCACGGGTGGCAGAACGAGCCGCATCTGAAAACCCCAGTCACGTACAGCCGTTCCTGAAAGCAGCCTTTGAAACGATCGCAACGGCAAAGGTTTCCAGTAGTGCCTATGAAGGGCAAGCCTTGGGATTTTTGCCACCCACGACGCAGATTTTGATGAATGGCGATCGCCGCCTAGCCGTTGCTAAATCCATGGTGCTGCATTTAGCAGAGTCTGACTACGTTCCACCACCAGAACTGAATGCAATTCAAGTGTTGGGTCGTCCGGCCCGCGCCCTGCTAGATCTGGGGGCATATACTTTCGAGCAAAGCGGATACGCCAGCGAACACGATCGCTACCTTGCCAATCGTCTCGCTTACGTCATGACGGGTGGAGATCTGACTGCTCCAGCTTTCGTCCACGAAAACTACTTGCTCGAACTAGAGAGAGAAAACTTTATCCCCTTACTAAGTCTTGCAAAGACTCAAGAGCGAATTGCCCATATGCTCAAAACAAAGAAACCCCTGCGGAATTAGAGAGGTTATCTATGAAATCGCAAGATGCCTATATTGTCAGCAGTGTCCGAACTGCAGTTGGAAAAGCGCCACGGGGGACTCTGCACAACATGCGCCCTGACGACATGGGGGCAGCGGTAGTGAAAGGTGCGATCGCCCCTATCCCTAACTTAGATCCAGCTCAAATTGACGACCTCATCTTTGGCTGTTCCTTTCCCGAAGCAGAACAGGGGTTTAACATGGGTCGCGTCATTGCCCAACGCGCAGGCTTACCCAATTCTGTTCCAGGGGTTACGGTGAATCGCTTCTGTTCCTCTGGACTCCAAACGATCGCCATGGCAACCCAGGCGATCCTGGCGGGTCATGCCGATCTGATAGTGGCAGGCGGTGCGGAATCGATGAGCTTAATCCCGATGGGCGGCCACGTTCTACTGCCCAACCCAGATCTCTTGGCCGAATCACCTCAGGTCTATCTCAGCATGGGCTTGACGGCGGAGAATGTGGCGCGGGAGTACCATATTTCCCGCGAGGATCAGGATGCATTTGCATTGCGATCGCACCAACGGGCGTTAGCGGCCATTCAGGCGGGACGCTTCGAGTCAGAAATTATTCCCCTGACCGCGCGCGAAACCCTGTATGAGATGGGCAAAACTCAAACCGTTGAAACCGAATTCCGCACGGATGAAGGGCCGCGAGCCGACACCAGTTTGGAAGCTTTGGCTAAACTTCCAGCCGTCTTTCGCTTAGGCGGGAGCGTAACGGCAGGCAATTCCTCCCAAATGTCTGATGGGGCAGCGGCAGCGATTGTGATGAGCGATCGCAAAATCCGCGAACTGGGGTTAAAGCCAATGGGCCGCTTGCTGGGTTATGCCGTCACGGGCGTTGCGCCAGAACTGATGGGAATTGGGCCTGTCACTGCAATTCCTAAAGTGCTCGCGCAAGTGGGGTTGACGCTGAACGATATCGGCCTAATCGAACTGAACGAAGCTTTTGCGGCGCAATCTTTGGCGGTGATTCGCAAGCTAGGTCTGAATGAAGACATTGTGAATGTAAATGGTGGGGCGATCGCCTTGGGTCATCCCTTGGGCTGTAGCGGCGCAAAACTTACCGCAACGCTTCTGCATGAAATGCAGCGGCGCGACATTCGCTATGGCTTAGTCACAATGTGTGTAGGCGGCGGGATGGGCGCGGCTGGCGTGTTTGAAAATTTAATGCTTTAAAATAAGCTCAGCACCTTATCAGGAGCAATTGGCGTGACACAAGCCCAAATTCAGAAAACGCTGTACGCCCGCGATCTCGTCGCCTGGTTAGACGACACTGCACTCAAGCTCAAGCGGCGACAGTTTGATGAAATCGATCTTGACAGTCTGATTGAGGAGATTGAGGGATGAATAATCAGACATCGAGTCTGTTTATTCATCGCTCCTTGTTGCTGAGCCTGTCGAAGCATCCCCCTCACCGCCAAGCTTTGCTGTGGCGGGAGTCTCTCGGAGGTTAGGATGGAGATGCGGATGCTGGGAGTTGCCGTCCGTCAGGAAGGGGCGATCGCGCCATCAAATAAATACAAGGACCTAGCAGCGGCACCACTGCGATAAACCGCAGCGGCCCTGTCGGATCCATACCGCGACGGGACATATCGTCTGCCAGGAGGGTGGGGAACAAGACGCTCAGCATGAGGAAGTCCAAGCTCATGACGTGGATGAAGCGGCTGGTGTACCACTGCCTCGTAAAGTCCGACCAGTTTCCTTGAGTCAATCCAAACCAAAGGCAGGCCGCCGAACCGCAAAGGGCGATCGCCCCAATCCAGCGCGCATCCCAAATTCGCAACCCCCAAGTTTTTTGGCCAGACCAGTCAGAGTGAGGCGTTCTGAGGGCGAGGTAGGGCAGAATTGAAAATGCACCGACGGCCATTGCAGCGATCGCAAAGGGCCAAGCTCGGACCTTTTGACCGTCGCCATCGGCAAAGAGCATGCCGAAGTACAGCAGCGGCCAAATGCCCATGACGTTAAACAGCGCGATAACCCAGGCATCGATCCCATTCCATTGGCCCGTCGAGAGGTGTTGAATCAGCGTCCATGTTTCTGGCCGATCCGGCGGCGCTAGGAAAAAAGCGTAGCCGACAAAGCCCAGCCAGAGCAAACCGAGTAAAACTTTAGAAACCATCGGACAGGAGCTACGGTAAAAAATAATAGCGATGCGATCGCGGCGCGGAGATCGATTTCCATCGCGATCGGTCATTCAAACCAGTCGTTTTGTTGTCGTTCGCGGCGCAATTGCGGTTCGGGAACGAAGGCCAGCCACAGCGGAAACTGCAATACCGATAAGCTGACGGTCTCTTCCGAATCATCCAGCAAAATCAGCGGGATGGCGTCATCTTTAATCAATCGATCTGCTTTTTGCGCCAAAGAATCGGGCGATTCAAAGAGAGCAATGCCCTGATCGGGGCCAAAATCTGCGCGTTCCACCCCCAGACAATCTTGAAGCCCGCGCCGCCAGTCTCCAAGCCGCTCTGGCGCGTTGGCCAGAATCAGCGCGTGGAGGCGATCGCCATAGAGTTCGTTCAAGATCGAGATCGCAGCGGAGGCCACCAAAATATTTTGCAACCTCGTCCCCAAGCTGCGGACGGCTCCGCGACCGCCCAGGCTAAAGAACCATTTCGCCACGCGATCGGCATGGACTGGCTCGAAGGTCCGGCGGAGCTGCCAGGGCGGGCCGTAATAGTTGGGAGTGGTGCGGTACTGCTCTAGGAGCCGTCGAATGGCCCGCGTTTCTTCTTGAAAGCTTTGGGTGGCAAACTGCGGTTGAGTGGAAGCAGGGGTACTGCGTCCCGATGGGGTTGGCTCTGGCGTTCGTTTTTGGGTTGGTTTCGCTTCGGCACTGACCTGAGCCGGAGCAGGCGTTGCGGCTGGGGGCATGAGTTGCAGTTGTTCGGCAGCCGCAGCCACGTCTTGAAGGCTTGCGACGAGGTATTCCTTAAACCCCTGCACTCGAATGGCCACTTCCTGAGACGCTCCGGCAAAGGTGGAGCGCATTTCGGCTTGGATGCGCTCTTGGCGGCGCTCTAGCTGCTCCACTGAAATTTGCAGCGCTTTTTTACGTTCTTCAAGCTGCTGGATGTCTTCTTGAAAAAGCTGGTCGATCTTAGTTTTGGTTTGCTGGAGCTGCTGCTCTAAAAGCTGGCCTTTTTCCAGCTTGAGCTGCAAAACCTCCTGCCGGAGGGCTTCAGGGTCTGGCGATAAAGGGGGTAAACTCGACGATTCCATGAATGCTTTGGGGTCTGGCAGTGTTCAAGTGAAAGGGAATGGCTGGCGGCTAGTTTTGTTCTGCTTTGCGGGGGCAGCGATCGCCGAGGCATTGGGCCAAGGTGGCTGGGTCGAACAGCACGGGTAAAAAGTGGATGCTGTTGACTTCGCGAAAGTAAAACAAAATGGGGACTGCGGGCCAATAAATCTCCCAATGATACCAGTCTGCATAGGGAAAGGTGCGGATTTGGGTCTGACCGCGATAGATTTCTAGGGCCGTGCTGGTAAAATGCAACCGCAGGGTAGCAGCTTGCACGCCTAAAAAAATAGCAAACGCGAAGATCGGGATAGCAGCCCAAAGGGAGAGGAACGCGAGGGGGAGGGAGGCGATCGCCAATCCCAACGGCAGCCGAAAGCTCGGTTCGAGTACGACGGTTTCGGTCGTTGCGACAGCAGGCGTGAAGGTCATAGGGTTTGCTCAGAACGCACTAGCTCTATTGTAAAGGGCTGAATCTCTGAAGCTGCTTTGGGGCTGAATTGAATCAGCGGCGATCGCAGTTTCTAACGATCGCAATCTCACGGGATAAACACTTTAGAACTAGCAATGGCAGACTTCGACCCCGAGCAGGAACAGCGCTTGACCTATTCCGAGCCGACCCCGCGCTGGCAATTTTGGATCGATCGCGGCGGCACCTTCACCGATGTCGTGGCCCGACGCCCTAACGGCGAAATCGTCGTCCACAAGCTCTTGTCCGAAAACCCCGATCGCTATCCCGACGCGCCGATTCAGGGGATTCGAGACGTGATGGGCATCCCTAGCGGCACCCCGATTCCGGCAGAGCAAATCGCGATGGTGAAGATGGGCACGACCGTCGCCACCAATGCATTGCTAGAGCGCAAGGGCGATCGCACGCTGTTGTTGATTACCAAAGGGTTTCGCGACGCGCTAAAAATCGGGTACCAAAATCGTCCCAACATTTTTGCCCGTCAGATCGTCCTGCCCGAACCCCTGTACGAGCAAGTCATCGAAGTGGAAGAACGCTACAGCGCTCGCGGGGAAGAACTCGTCCCGCTTAGGGTGAGCGACGCGCTGATTGCAGACTTGCGAGCGGCTTACGAAGCAGGCATTCGGTCCTGCGCGATCGTCTTTCTGCACGGCTACCGCTATCCCGATCGCGAGCGGCAAGTGGCGGCGCTGGCACGCGAGATGGGATTTACTCAAGTTTCGACATCGCACCAAGTCAGCCCCCTGATGAAGCTGATCGGTCGAGGCGATACCACCGTTGTAGACGCTTACCTCTCTCCGATCTTGCGCCGCTACGTGGATCGCGTCGCCGCTCAACTGTCACCGCCCTTAGAGTCATCCCCCGCCTGCAAGCTGATGTTCATGCAGTCCAACGGCGGACTGACCGACGCCCGCCAATTTCAAGGTAAAGACAGCATTTTATCCGGCCCGGCAGGCGGCATTGTCGGAGCGGCGAAGACCAGTGCCATGGCCGGATTCGATAAAATTATCGGCTTTGATATGGGCGGGACTTCCACCGATGTTTCCCACTTCAACGGCGAGTACGAACGCACGTTTGAAACCGAAGTAGCTGGCGTCCGCTTGCGAGCGCCGATGATGTCCATCCATACCGTCGCGGCAGGCGGCGGCTCGATCCTAGCCTTCGACGGTTCCCGCTACCGAGTCGGCCCCGAGTCGGCGGGGGCTTTTCCCGGTCCGGCTTGCTACCGTCAGGACGGCCCTCTCACGGTAACGGATTGCAATGTCTTAGTCGGCAAACTGCAAGCCGAGTTCTTCCCTGCGGTGTTTGGATCGGCAGGAAACCTGTCGCTGGATCCGGCCATCGTGCGGCAAAAATTTGCAGCGCTGGCCGTGCGGATTGGCGAAGACACTGACGACTTTCGCGCTCCAGAAGAAGTGGCAGAAGGGTTTTTAGCGATCGCCATCGACAAAATGGCCAACGCCATCAAAAAAATTTCCATTCAGCGCGGCTACGATGTCACGCAATATACGCTGTGCTGCTTTGGCGGCGCTGGAGGCCAGCATGCCTGCGCGATCGCAGAAGCCTTAGGAATGACTCGGATTTTCCTGCACCCCTATGCGGGCGTTCTATCCGCCTATGGCATCGGGCTGGCAGATTTGCGATCGATCGAAGAACGGGCCATCGAAGCGCCCTTGATTGCCGCAACCTTGCCGCAACTAGAGCAGGCGTTCGACGCGCTAACCCAGAACGGGCGAGCCGAACTGGTGGCGCAAGGTGTCGCCGCCGCTCGAATTCAAATGCTGCTGAGGGTCCATTTGCGCTACGAAGGCACCGATTCGGCCCTGATTGTGGCAATGGACGCGCTGGAGACGATGCGATCGCAGTTCGAGCGCGCCTACCGACAGCGCTATGGCTTTGTCATGGAGCACAAAGCCCTCATCGTGGAGGCCGTCTCTGTAGAAGTCGTCGGGCAGGCGGACGTGCCGACCGCCGCTGGTGCGACCTCAGCGCCGCTCGCATCCCCAAGAACGACCCCCTTGGAAGCCGCCGCAACCGTACCCCTCTACACCAAGGGTTGCTGGCACGATGCACCTGTTTACCATCGCCGCGATTTGAGGGTGGGCGATCGCATTGCGGGAGCGGCACTGATCGTCGAGCCGACGGGCACCAATGCGATCGAACCGGGGTGGGTTGCAGAAATAACGGATCGCGACGATCTCGTTTTAACCCGAATGCCAGATCGGCAAGCAGCTCCCGCGCGATCTGCTGTTCGGGCCAAACCCGATCCCGTTTTACTAGAGATCTTTAATAACCTACTCGGGGCAATTGCCGAAGAAATGGGGGTTACGCTCCAAAACACCAGCTACTCCGTCAACATTAAAGAGCGGCTCGATTTCTCCTGCGCGATCTTCGACCGACGCGGACAGTTGGTCGCCAACGCGCCTCACATCCCCGTCCATCTCGGTTCTATGGGCGAAAGCGTTCTGAGTTTGATTCGCGCCCGAGGCAATACTTTGAAACCTGGCGATGTCTACATCTCGAACAATCCGTACGATGGCGGAACGCATTTGCCGGATATTACGGCGATTACCCCCGTTTTCTCGCCCAGCGATCGCGTTCGTCCGCTGTTCTACGTCGCATCGCGCGGCCATCATGCCGACATTGGGGGGATTACGCCGGGTTCCATGCCGCCCCACAGCACCTCCATCGAGCAAGAGGGGATGCTCGTCGATAATTTTCACCTCGTAGATCGAGGCCAGTTTCGGGAATTGGAATTACTGCAATTGCTCGCATCCGGTCCTTATCCGGCGCGCAATCCCCAGCAAAATATTGCTGACCTGCAAGCCCAAATTGCCGCCAACGAACGCGGAGTCAAAGAACTCCTCCAAACGATCGATCGTTATGGCTTGGAGACGGTGCAAGCCTACATGCAGCACGTCCAGGACAACGCTGAAGAATCCGTGCGACGCGTCATTGCGGTTTTGAAAGATTGTCAGTTTACCTACCCGTTAGACGATGGCAGCCAGATCCGCGTCGAGATTTCAATTCATACGGGCGATCGCTCTGCTCGCATTGATTTTACGGGCACGTCGCCCCAGCAATCCACGAACCTAAACGCGCCGCTCGCCATTTGCAAAGCGGTCGTCCTCTACGTTTTCCGGACCTTACTCGACGCGGATATCCCCTTGAATGCGGGCTGTCTCAAGCCGCTCGAGATCGTCGTGCCGCCGGGTTGCCTGCTGAATCCGAACTATCCCGCTGCGGTTGTGGCAGGGAACGTGGAAACCTCTCAGGCGATCGCCAACGCGCTATACGGTGCCCTTGGGGTGATGGCTGCCTCCCAAGGCACGATGAATAATTTCACCTTTGGCAACGATCGATATCAATATTACGAAACCATATGCGGCGGTTCTGGGGCTGGAGCCACCTTTGACGGAACCGATGCCGTACAGACCCACATGACAAATTCGCGCCTTACGGATCCAGAAGTCTTGGAATGGCGGTTTCCCGTTCTGGTTAACTCGTTTGCGATCCGAGCCAATAGCGGTGGCAACGGACGCCATAGAGGCGGCAATGGCGTAGTCCGCCAAATTCAGTTTCGCGAAGCCATGACAGCAGCGATTCTGTCTGGACATCGGATTGTTCCCCCGTTTGGCTTGGCGGGGGGAGAAGCGGGTGCTGTGGGCCGAAACGTTGTAAAACGCCGCAATGGCGACACCGAACTGCTGGACGGCAGAGCCGAAGTCCAGATGCAGCCCGGCGATATATTTGCGATTGAAACGCCAGGAGGTGGAGGCTTCGGGCAACCGTTACCAGACTGTGATGGCGGAGGTGCAATTTGATGAATTCACGAGCATCGGGCTAGAAAGCAGCTCAAAACTTCTCGCCATGGCTATAATACTCCACATAGGTCTGTGCTTTGGTGGGGGCGATCGCCTTAGCTAATTTTGTTTAGTCAATATAAGCATTCTTAGTATCGCCATGCTGGAGAAAGATATGCAAAATCGACGCAATACAGAAGGTCGCAGCCTCTGCGGAGCAACTCGTATCTTAGCGAAGACAACGAGCGCAAAGGCTGGCGCGTGTCAATTCAAAAATAGCAATCGGCACTTCACACCTGTTGAATGAAATAAAAAATATGACAGGGGCAGAGGTCTGCGCTCGGGGTGCTTCTGCGACAGCATAAATATATAACCTAACGGAGTGGCAGAACTTTTCGCTCGGCGGTCGCGATCGCTCGCAATGGGATCGCAGCGCTTTGATCGTTCTGGCGTGCGGCTTTTTAGCTCGCATCGGACATCTCTTGGCAGGCGTTGAGCGGTTGCGGGCGAACGAGCCAAAGCTGAGCACATGACTCGATCGGTACGGCTCGCACTCTAGTTTGTCCGGGGATCGACATTCAGAGTTACCGACATAACACGGCGCATGCATCTGGTTTTATCGCAGATACGTTCGTCGGTATTTTTTAGAACTTCCGCTCGGTTTGGCGTTTGCGGATCGGCACCGATCCGGCATTCTCATCTCTTTAGTGTCTATACAGCTTCAAAAGGTTAAAACTGTTTCAGGTAAATAAATATTTCAATAATTTAGTGAGTAAATATCATGAATACGTCTCAATATATACATACATTCATCCTGCATGGGTTATGAATATTAGAAAGTCCCATCCCCCTATTTAGGTGGATGTTTCGTTTCATTGTCCGATCTATAAGTGAGTTCCGATCGCTATAGGTTTGTACGCACTTTCTGGAGTGATTAAAACAGGAGATGCTCTATGCCAAACTCGCACCCCGCTTCCTTATTTCCGAATAAAACGCAAGTTCTAACCATCCCCCATGAATTTGCTCTGTCGGGAACAAAGGTTTTATTGCGCAAAGAAGGAAACCGATTGATCGTTGATTCAATTCCTCCCGGTTCCCTTCTTTCCCTTCTGACTACGTTAGAAGACATTACAGATAATTTTGCTGACATAGATGAGGGACTGCTTCCCCTCGATGAAATTGTGCTTTAGGTGGATTCGATGGCGTATAAATTCCTGCTGGACACTAGCGTCTTGTCAGATCTGGTTCGGCATCCTCAAGGAGCGATTTTTCAGCGTATCGCTACCGTTGGAGAAGACCGGGTTTGCACTAGCATTATCGTGTCGTCCGAACTGCGATTTGAAGCTGTCAAAAGCGGTTCTGCCCGTCTGATCCAGCAACTGGAGCAAATCCTGGAAGTTCTCCCGGTGCTTGCCTTGGAACCACCCGTCGATCGCTACTATGCTGTGATTCGGACCCATTTGGAGCGGGCAGAAACCCCAATCGGACCGAACGATTTGCTGATTGCAGCGCATGCATTGGCCCTCGACCTAACGCTCGTCACTGCAAATACGAGTGAATTTGAGGAAATGCCTGGCTTGAGTTTGGAAAATTGGCCGATTTAAGTTGCCTCAGAAAAATAGAATTCCAGCCGTAGAAGCCTTCGCGTAGAACGGGCGACAAAATAGGACGTTGATATCTTTCGATCGTATCGTGCCGATCGTACTGACTATTTCGTTGACATCCTCATCCAAGCAACCTGACGGTATGATTGGAGATTCCTTGGGTCGCCCCAAAGATTTCCTGCTTCAGCGCTTGCCAACTAGACTGAGTGACCCCAGTCCCCGCCGCATCAACTCCACAGGCATTTTCGATTCCCCGTTGCCCACGGGTACATATCACTTGTGCTGCTGCAACATCTCTCGGCTTGGTTGACCCACACTCTAGACATTGACTGAGGCGAACACTCAAATCCTTTTTGACTCTGGCTCCACAATCAGGACATTCCTGACTGGTGCCATAAGCATCAACTTTGCCATAAAAGACATCTCGCTTGAAGCAAACCCAAGGCAAGATCTGGTTATTAAACTGACCTAACCCTGCATCTAAGGTGTGCTTGCCCAGCATCCCTTTAGCCATAATGCGGAAATCCAAATCTTCCACAAAAATCATGCCAGCTCCATCACACAAATGATGAGCCAGCTTAAAATGCCAGTCCTTGCGAGTATCGCCAATGTGTTGATGCTGCCTTGCAATCTTCCGGTTGAGCTTTTGTCGATTTGCAGACCCTGTTTGCTTCTTCTTGAGGCGACGTTGCAGCAATTTCAGCTTGCGCTGTTGCTCGTTAAAAAAGCGGGGACGCTTGACCTGCTCACCATCAGACGTTGAAAGAAAATACTCCAAGCCCACATCAATCCCGACTGGATGCCCCTGTTGCATCGTTGCCGGAATATCAAGGTTAGCTTGCAAACTCAACATGACAAAATACCCAGACGCCTTTCTGACGATCCGGGCTTGCTTGACCTGAAAAAGTTCAGGGATTTGGCGCGACCATCGAACCTTGACTAACCCAAGTTGAGGTAATTTGATTCCTTCTGAGTTGATGCAGTTTTGAAGCATCTGAGGAAATACAAATGACCGAGAACGGATCTGATTCTTGAACCGTGGAAATCCACGACCTTTAGACTTCATCTCCTCAAATGCTCTGTCCAAGCTTCTTAAAACTTGTTGAAGCATCTGAGCATTAACCGTCTTAAGTTCTGGACTTAATTCCTTTGCTACAGTTAGGCGTTTTGCCTGAACGTGGTAGTTAGGGAATGGCTCATCAGGAGCAAGAATGTACTCCTGATGGATTGAGCAAGCATTGATGGGAGACTTACGAGAACTCAGCCAGTCCTTGCGTTCCCGCAGGGCAAAATTCCAGACTTTGCGGCACACTGTTAAGGTGTGTTCAATCTCTGAAACCTGCTCAGCAGTCGGCTCTAGCTTAAATTTCCAAGTCATGTTTAGCATGTCTACATG
The DNA here is from genome assembly GCF_044923475.1 of Altericista sp. CCNU0014. Taxonomy (NCBI): domain Bacteria; kingdom Bacillati; phylum Cyanobacteriota; class Cyanophyceae; order Synechococcales; genus Altericista; species Altericista sp. CCNU0014. The sequence continues at coordinate 4,769,326 of NZ_CP137338.1, read as the reverse complement.
CTAACATATTTCATGTAGATTTTATTTTGTCGCGACATTGAGCCGCTCAAAATACGCTCCGCTACACCCCCAACCAAGCTTTCAGCTATGGTTGGAGTACTGCGAAGTTTACGATAGAGTTTCTAATACTTGTTGGTGTTGTCTGGCCTGCTGGGTCAATGTCTGGCACTTCTCCTGAGATAGGGTTGGGGTTGAGCGATAAAGCTGAATCCATTCTCGCGCCATTGCCGATACATCTTCTGGGAAGTTTGCGAGATCCCAGCCCGGACAGTTAATTTCTTCGATGAGTCGTTGGACTTTGGGATCGTAGCTAATCCCAAAACATCGGCAGCCCTCTGCTGCTGCCATGATGAGGCCGTGCAGTCGCATGGCGATCGCCATGTCCGCCCCCTGGAATACTCCCTTTAGCTGTCGCGGATCGGTCAGTTGCACGATATGACTTATTTCAGTCAGTTGGGCGTGTAATGTCTGGGCGATCGCCAGATCTTGACTGTGTTGAAACGGTACTAGCACGATCGAGGCTCGGGTCTGTTCGTGCAGGATCTCAAGCGCCCGAGCAATATTGTCCAGACGGTCTGGGGTGAGAAGGGGGTGCGATCGCAGCACGACTGCGATGCGCGTGGTCGGGAGCGCCTCTCGTTCGGGCGTAGAAACGGTATCTAGCGCCCAGACGGGGTCGGGGGCGGCGATCGCTTTACAGTGCCAGCGATCGACCCACGCCATCGAGCCAGGGTCTCGAACGCTGATGGCGGTACAGCTTTTGAAGGCTTGCTTGGCAATCCACTGGGTTTGAGCGCGGTGCAGGGGACCAATACCCTGTGCCCAGGCGATCGTCTTTAAGCCCAGCAATCGAGCCGTTAACATGAGGCCGCAATAGTACCAGGGGCTGAGGGCACTCGTACTGTCTTGAATGAGGCTGCCGCCACCCCAAATAAAGACCTGAGAGCTGCGCAAGAGGTTAAAGACGGCGAGGAGATTGTTGCGATCGCAGGTAGCAACGCCGTGAAGGGCTTGGGTCTGGGCAGGGTTCCCGGACAGCACCACGGGCGAAATATGCTTTGGCAAAAACTGAAGCAGTGTCGCCAACAGCGCCTCGTCGCCGCCATTCCCGTAGCCGTAATACCCGCACAGAACTGCCCGCATAGTGTTCTCTATCGTAAAACCTGACTGCACTATACAGCGAACCGCCGCGATATCAGCTGCGATCGAGCATGTCCGTCGCCGAGAGTGTTCGAACGTATCGTTCTGCTGAAGCCGCCTCTAGTCTAATTTACGCTAGATGACGGCAGCCCTCAGGACGAACGCCAACCGTCAAAGCTCATTCAAAACAATCTTCTAGAAGTTGCTGAAATCCAGTGCAAACCCATCAGGTATTTCAACCAATGCGGATATGCTTAGAGAAAAAAGTAACTGCCCATGAAACAAGGGCAGCAATTGCGCCTGCCATCACGACAAGAATAACTAAGGCTGCGATCGCCCCTACAACAACGAGGACGCCATCCGCTTCGATTAACCCCAGGCTGATAGTCGCGATCGCGATTGCAGGCAGCATGTTCCCAAAGGGAATGGGCAAAGTGATGGCGATCGCGAGAACGAGAAACAGCAAGCCTAGGAATCGCTCGACCAGAGGAGTGGTGGCGAACTGCCAACGCGGACGAATAACCCGCTCGAACCGTTTCAGATACCGCAGAACCTGCTCGATAATTTTTTCGAGATCTTTGCGCTTAAAAGTACGATTTGCCAGCCACGGGGGGAGCCACGGGGATGAAAAGCCCAGCAACAATTGGGCTGAAAATACGATCAATGGTATACCAATCACTGCCGATACGCCCGCAATGGGTATCGGCAAAGCTTCCGGCAAGGCACAAATCAATAAGGTCGGGCCAAAAGCGCGGTTTCCCAAGCTGCGGACTAACTCTCCCAAGCGAATGGTTCTGCCAGGATGCTGCTGCAACAAATTCTGTAGCATCTCAGAAGCGTACAACTGACGCAAAGCATTTGTTTGAGAATATTCTTTTATCGATCTTGTCATTTTTCGATCCCTTCGATCGAGCGGTTCTGCGATCGGAAATCGCGAATCGATCCATACTTAAAGTTGGCTGGAACTAGCACAAAAACAATGTAATGCTTGCTACGCGTAATACTCATCAACTGAAATATACATTTGGGCAATGGCAGGATAGCCAAACTATTGATGTAGGAGCTGCACAAGTCCATCCAGAACGATCTGCCAGATACCCTAATGCTTCGGAATGAGTTTGAAATCCTACTGAAGTAGGATTTTTATTGATATGAAAATCTTTATCTTGATTATGCGCAGCGTAAAGTATTGAACGCAATAAAAACGCAACCGTTAAATCTTTAGATTTACTTTCATCTATCGGAATTCACCCGATCGTACGCGCATTTAGTTTTGCAAGAATTCATTCTTGTTGGCCCTCTTATTTTATATTCGCCCGCGATTCTGCAAGTCGAAATATTGAGTAAGGAGCGATCGACTGATGGATTAAAACAACTGCACGCTGGGTTGCATTGACGAGTTTCAATATTGTTCTCAATCGGGAGTCAGAAATATGCACGTAAAACGCTTACTTGCCGGATTAGCAGTTGGATTGGGGCTTGCAAGCTTAGGAGTAGGTTACGCTCGACAACGCGATTTTCGAGCAGACGCTCAAACCAATTCAATAACGGCGCAAACTCAAACGCAAGCTCCAGCGCGCGTACCTGACGTACCCTACGTACCCACTCCACGGGCAGTGGTCGATCGAATGTTGCAAATTGCGAATGTCAATCGCAACGATGTGGTCTATGACTTGGGCAGTGGGGATGGTCGAATTCCAATTGCAGCCGTTCGACAATACAATGCAAAACGAGCGGTCGGCGTCGATATCAATCCCGAGCGCATCCGCGAGGCCAATGAAAACGCTCGAAAAGCGAACGTGACCGATCGGGTTGAGTTTCGCCAGCAGGATTTATTTGAGACAGACCTGCGCGGCGCTTCTGTGGTCACGCTTTACCTATTGTCTAGCGTGAATCTGCGCCTGCGGCCCAAGCTATTGAGCGAGCTCAGACCCGGCACTCGTATTGTTTCCCATGCCTTTGATATGGGCGATTGGAAACCGGACCGAGTGGAGCGAGTGGCGGGAAGCACGATTTATTACTGGACCGTGCCAGAAAACGTACCTGCGAACCTAAAACAGTAATTTTCCGTTTGTCATGCCCTCATCTATTGCTAACGCTAATTCAACGGTAAGTAAGCCCCGCTGCTAGAATTCCCCAATTCGCTAATGCTGATGCAGCGTTGATTCTCAATTTGCTGAAGATAGCGCTTCTCTTGGTAGTAAAGCCGCTTGAGTTCGTCCAGTTCTTGAAAACATCGATTTTCTTCCGCCATCAACGCATCCGCTTCATCGGACGCCTCATCCAAGACCTGGGCGAGGTAGGCATCCAACATGGGTCGCTCTTCATATTCTCGGCTGGCTTCTTTTAGCGCGGCTTGGAGTAGCTCCAAAACGTGACGGCAGCGCTTCTCGCAGGCGATCCGTTCTAGCGTCGCCACCGCCGTGCGAATTGAAAGGGTAGGCCGGAGAATTTCAATCTCAGTGGCTTCATTGAGCTGCATCAGATGGTAGACCTGTTGCATCTCCTGAGCGTGCTGCGTGCAGAGATCCTGAAGCGCGTCCATTAAATCGATATCCGCCGGACTCGCGTCTAATTCTGGATGCGCGAGCTTTTCGATCGCCTCTGCAGGTCGCTCCTCAATACCCAAAACCTGCCGCCATAAAAACCGATGGTGGGAAAAAGTAAATTCCAAGTCCCGCTGCCGCAGGGCTTCTTTGACATCCTGACGGTGGTAGGGACAGTGCAGGTAAATCCGCAAAAGCTGGGCTTCCGCCGCCTCGCGCAGGCTGTAATCCGCAGGACGCTGCCACTTCTGCGATCGCCCATGCCAGCGCTGCCCCCGCACCTGCTGGCGCAGCGCATCTTCAATTTGTAGCGTTTGGCGCGCATCCCCTTGGCTCAGCCACTCCGCGCAGCGATGGATATAGTGCGTCCGCAAGGTGGCGTTGGGCAGCTTACCCAACAACTGCACCACCGTCTGGGTTGCCGCCTGAAACCGATCTGACTCTCGTAAATCCTTGCCCGCCAGCGCCGCCTGGATTTGCCAGTCCAGCCACAGGGGAGCCGCTTCTACCAACTGCTGATAGGCAGTATTAGAGCGCTCCTTGAGAAACTCGTCCGCATCCTTGCCGTTGGGTAAATTCAGAACCCGGAGCTGCACCTCGCCCCGCAGCGCTAAATCTTCAACCTCAGAAATCGCCCGCTCCGCTGCTTTTTGGCCCGCCTTGTCCGCATCGAAGTTGAGGATAATCTGCTTGGATTCGGTATAGCGCAAAAGCTGCCGAATTTGGGCCGAGGTCAGGGCCGTCCCCATGGACGCCACGGCATTGGCGATGCCCGCACCATGGAGTGCAATGACATCGAAATACCCCTCCACCACGATCGCCTTATCCTGTTTGACGATCGCCTTACGGGCCTTGTCCAGCCCAAACAAAATTTGTCCCTTATTGAACAAATCCGTCTCCGGCGAGTTGAGGTACTTGGGTTCTTCGTTGGTGAGGGTACGACTGCCAAAGCCCACAATCCGACTCTGCTGATCGTGGATGGGAATCATCAGGCGATCGCGGAATCTATCGTAATGGCCCTGCTGGTTTTGGCGCGGCACGATCAAGCCCGCTTTTTCGACCAGTTCAGCCGCTAGCCCCTTTCCGTCCACCAAAAACCGATAGAGGGTTTCCCACCCCCCCGGCGCGTAGCCCAACTGAAAATGCTGGAGGGTGTCTTCCGTGAGGCCGCGCTTTTGTACGACGTAGGCAAGGGCGTGCTGTCCGCTGGGTTGATGCAGAGAATGCTCGTAGAACTGGGCGGCGATCGCCATGACTTCATAGAGCTGCTCTTTGAGCGAAATCTGGCGCTGAAGCTCCTGACGCTCCTCCTGGGCTAAGGTTTGAACGGGAACCTGATAGCGCTGGGCGAGGTCTAGGACGACTTCGCTGAAGGACTGCTTGCGCAGCTCCATCAGGAACTTATAAACATTGCCCCCCGCCCCGCAACCAAAGCAGTAATAAAACTGTTTTTCAGGACTAACGCTAAAGCTGGGAGATTTGTCATCATGGAACGGGCAGGACCCGACAAATCCTCGGCCTTGCTTGCGCAACACCACGTGCTCCGCCACCACATCCACGATGTCGGCAGCCTGACGCACCTGTTCGATAGTTTCAGGGTGAAGGCGGGGGGAGGACATGACTAAAAATCGAGAGCCAGTTCTCGTAAAATCACTACAACAGTGTAGAGGGTAAATCTGTGGTTGTCAGACAGCACAGCACAAATCAAAAAAAACGCCTGAGGTGGTCTTATATTCTAGCCGGAGGCGCAGCAAGCCTGCTGCTCGCTGGCATGGGGCTGTGGATTGCCTATCCCACGCTGACTTACAAGGGGGTTCCGGTCCGCATTCTCGTCAGCTTTTTAGAGGATGCAGAAGCGCGGAGAGCTTACTTCGCGGGCGAAAAAACGGCGCTTCACGCTCGCCTCAAGGAGCTGGGGGTAGAAGAGCAGGTGAAGGACTTTTATCGCCCCCAATTTCAGGACGAACAGGCGTTGGACCTCTACATCCATCAGCTCCTGTACGAAAACACGGGATATGTGGGTGCTGCCTACGTGGTTGACGCCCAGGGGCAGCTCAAGCTGACGCCAACGCTGACGGCTGACTTTTGGCGCTGGTTTAATCTGGCAAAGCAGCTCCAGCTCGCGATCGACCAGGAGATGGATAACGGCGAACCTTACATCATCACGCCTCAGGGAAGCCGAATACCTTACACGACCATTTCGGCACTTTACCCCGTTGCCGATCTAGAAAAGTGGGCAGCGGCGATGCAGCCACTGCCTTAAACTCTGACCCCCGCACCGCCGCAAAAATCCGGCAAAGCCTCGAGTATAATGGCAAGAGCTAAGCTCAATCGCGCGCCAAGCGTTCGCCTCCATCCCCAGCGCAGATCGCTGCCCAGCAGATCCCATGCACGAGACAGACATGACCAAAGCGCTGATCCTCACGGTCAAGGACTGGTGGGAGTCCCAAACAGAACGGCCCACCATCTCCCAGGTCCATTTGACCGTAGGACAGTTTACATGCGTGGAGCCAGCGGGGTTGCAGTTTGCCTTCGACGCCCAAACCCACAATACTTTCCTAGCAGGCGCTCGGCTTGTCATTCAAGAAACACCGCTCATTGCCTTTTGCCATCGGTGCCAGCAAGAATACCGACCCGAGATGGGCATCCAGTATGCTTGTCCGACCTGTCAATCCCCCATGGATGACATCCGCTCCGGGCGAGAGCTTAAAATCGATCGTATAGAATATCGCGAGGCCGATCGTGCATCAAACCTTTGACGCGGCTTTAGGCATTAATTTACTCCACGTCAACCAAGAAGGGGCCGACCACAATCGCGCCCATTTCGACGCGTGGGGCATTACCTGCCTCAACCTCATGAGCAGTCCGGGTTCCGGGAAAACCGCATTGCTAGAGCGATCGCTCCCCACCCTCCGCCAGGAATTCAGAATTGCCATCATCGAAGGCGACATGACCACCGAACTGGATGCCGATCGCCTGCGCCAGCACGACGTTCCGGTCATTGCCATCAACACGGGACGCTCCTGCCACCTCGACTCCAAAATGGTCGCGGGCGGGATTCACCGCCTCGAGCGCGATTACAATCCGGTAGAGTTTGACTTGGTACTGGTGGAAAACGTCGGCAATTTGGTTTGCCCCGCTGAATTTGAAGTGGGCGAACATGCCAAAGTTGCCCTGCTCAGCGTCACCGAAGGAGAAGATAAACCGCTGAAATATCCCGTGATGTTTCAAGAAGCGGACTGTCTTCTGATTACTAAGCTAGATTTAGTTCCTTACCTCGACGTCGATGTGGATCGGATTATCGCCAACGTGCGTCAAATGAATGCCCGTGCCACCATTATTCCGGTCTCGGCCAAAACGGGAGAAGGCATAGAGGCGTGGCACGATTGGGTGCGATCGCAGCACTCAGCCAAGTCTGTCACAGGTCGATCGCAATCAAACGGCGCTGCATTGGCTGAAAGCCCTTGATGGCTGTGCATTATTTGATTTTTTTGTCATACCCATTGAGAGAAGTTTTTCGGCTTAAGTTGCGGCAAATCTGTAGCATAGAGTACAATTACTCATAGAAAAGGTCGATCTAGAAATAGCTTCCAGCGATTGGGAGCGAACGAGGTTTTATTGAACTCAGCGCGAACTGTGGGTTGAGGGAAGGTCGAACATAACTGACTTTTTATCGAGCCTGCGTGCTGTTGCTGACCGGGACTTTGGCATCAGCATTTTTGTCTTTCATTGGTCTGGGCGAGCGCGCGCCCTTTCGCCTCACCGTCATTCTCATCTTCTGCGGGGACATCATTAGATTATGAATATTCTTCGTCAATACACGATTACCGACCTTCAGGAAGAAGTTCGAGCTTTAGTATCGCGAGGTTTGGTCAATCGCCAGCAGCGTATTTACGAACTCAGCAGACATTTCAGCGATCGCCAGTGGCACAATGTCGAGCAGCTCTTGACAGAAAACAACTTTTTGCTGAGAGACCGGGTCATCGAGCTGGCCGGAAAAGAGGCCTGGATCAGCGATTAAACTCGAGCCAGCCGTCCGACCGTCCGCTCAATCTTTTCCGTTAGGTTGGGGTTTTTCGACGTTGGCCTCGCCCACGAGATAGGAGACAGCGTAAGGGTTATCCATCTTTTCGGATGCTTTTTTAAGCTCTAGCCCAATCACATTGCCATCGACGTCGTAGTCCAATACCAGTCCCGGCGCAATTTGGGCTGTTTCTTCGATGGTCATTTCCATAAAAGCAATTTGTAAAATATCTTTGTCCGGGTCGTAAACTACTTTCATGCCATGCTATGTCCTATGGTTCGTCGGCGGGTTGCTCGCGAGGTAAGGCGTGATGATGCCGTGACTTTTATCTCCCGATCGCAAGGTCTGACTCCGGTGCTCATCCTAGGCATAGATTGCGTAACTTAACTGCATCGTGGACCACAAAAAATCGACATCGGTTCAAATCGAAGATCTTTCTCAATTTTATCGAGCATCCTCGGATTTGAGATACAGGTCGTTGGCAAATGGGAAAGGCAAACTCGCATTTACGTTGAGAGATATAGTGTTGGGTAAATGCGGTGAGTCGTTGATTTATGCCGATGTCTGAAAGTCCGTTATCCGATGTTTCTTTGCCGCATTCTACAATTCGCCCGATCGGTGTTTATGCCTTGTCAGGGCTGGCGGCAGATGGCAACCATTTGCTCGCAGTGGATAGGGTGCGGGGATATCTGCTGCGGGTGGATCCCCACACCAACAACACGATCGTTCTGAATCCCCACCAAGTCGCAGACTGGGAGGGCGTGACGGGGTTATCGATTTGGCAAGATACGTTCTGGTTTGCGAGGGGGCAGGAGGTGTTTTGGTGCGATCGCCAAACGCTCGCGCCCACCCTTTTTACGCGATTGCCCTATCCGGTTGACGGGGTGGCCGTCTGGGAATCTACTGTATACGCGAGCTGTCAGAAATCCGGCTATATCCATGTTTTCGAGCAAACGACGGGAGAACCGATCCGGCGCTTCCCGCATCCTGGCGTGGGAACAGAAACATTGACGGTGTTTGAGGGTGACCTGTGGGTCTGCGATCGCGCCGAGCAGACGGTCTACTGCCTGGATCGGATCGCGGGAACCGTTCGGTTCAGCGCGCTGACCCCCTTTAGCGATCCGACGGGCATTGCATTTTACGCAGACGAGGAGGGGCAAGCGCCCCTTTGCTATATCTGCTATGCCGATGAAGAACCCTACATTCGGGATGACCCCAACGCAGAATTTCCTTACGAGCTGACGTTCCGCGATCGCACCTTCATCCATCCGCTCTACTTTCATTGGAATGCGGCGGGCCACTACACGCTTTCTAACGGGTATTTAGTGGAGCTGTCCTACGTCGAAGAACTGCTTCCCCTCGAAGCCGTCACGCTTAACAACGTCCAGTGGCGCATTGCATTGCCCTCCGATACGCTGCGGCAACGGATCCGCCACGTCGAACCGATCGGGCACGAGTTTGCGATTGAAGAACAAGAAGGACAGAAGGTTGCCGTCTTCCAATTCGATCGGGTGCAGCCCCATCAGGGCGGGTTACTGGGTTGGAAAGCCATCATCGAGATGTACGGTCTCAAGTATTCTCTATCTCCTGAAGATATCGATAGCAACCTGCCGCTTCCCCTGGAATTGCAGCAGCGCTATCTGGTCGATGACGACGACCTCGCGATGGATGCACCCGAGATTCGTCAAGCAGCAAAGGAGGCGGCGGGCACGGAAACGAACGTGCTGCGGAAGATGCTCAAAATTCGCAATTATGTCTACGATCGCCTCTCCTACGGCATTCAACCCAAGATCGATACCCCCGATGTCGCCCTAGCGCGCGGGATCGGCTCCTGCGGCGAATATGTAGGGGTTTTGCTGGCTTTAGCGCGTCTCAACGGGATTGCCTGTCGCACCATCGGACGCTACAAATGCCCCCAGCATCCCGAACTCCGTCATTTGCCTTTAGAGCCGGATTTCAACCACGTTTGGCTGGAGTTTTACGTTCCCGGCGTGGGCTGGCTGCCGATGGAGTCTAACGTGGACGATACGGTGGAACGCGGGCCTTATCCCGAACGATTTTTCATGGGGTTATCTTGGTACCACACGGAAATTGGCAAAGGAATTCCGTTTGCAAAAATGAAAGCCGATGACAAACCAGAGCACGTCTCTATGGGAGATTTAGCGATCAATCACATTCGCTTTAGGATACTGGAGGAGCTGGTTCCAGAGGGCGATCGCCCTTAGAGGATGTTTGAGAAATGCAAAATATCTTACACTCGCCCCCCTAACCCCCCAAACTTAGGGGGAAATAGCCTGAGATTTTGCACTTCTCCCACCAGAATTGGGGGGCCGGGGGGCTAATGCAGGGTGTTTTATATTTTTCTAGACATCCTCTTAGTTCAGTTAGATGGAATGCTATTTTTCAGCACGCTCGACCTACCCCTTCATTATCAATTGCAATATGTCTCATTCCTATTCCCTCATGATTCACGGCGGCGCGGGTGCCCTTGAAGATCTCAAACATGAAGCCAGCGAAGCAACCTTTCACCAGAGCATTACCGCAGTCTTAGAACGGGGCCGTCAACGTTTAGAGCGAGGATGCAGCGCTTTGGATGCGGTGGAATATTGCGTCACCCTCCTAGAAGACGACCCGCTTTACAACGCAGGTCGGGGTTCTGTCCTCAATGCTGAAGGCAAGGTGGAAATGGATGCGGCCCTCATGAACGGGAGCGATCTGCGGGCGGGGGCGGTAGCCTGCGTGAAACACATTAAAAACCCGATCGCCTTGGCGCGTCGCGTTTTAGATCGGGGCGAACACGTCCTGCTGGTGGGCGATGGAGCCTTAGCCTTTGCCCAATTCTGCGAAATGGAAACCTACCCGGACGATTATTTCATCACGGCAGCGCGCGTGCAGCAGCTGGCGGAAGCCCAAGCCGCCGGACGAATGACCTTAGACCACGAGCGCATTAAGCCGTCCCAAAAGCTGGGAACCGTAGGCGCAGTGGCAATGGATCTCCAGGGAAATCTCGCGGCGGCCACCTCAACGGGCGGGTTGGTCAACAAGCGTTGGGGGCGGGTTGGCGATACGCCTGTGGTGGGGGCCGGCGTGTTTGCAGATAATGAAACCTGCGCGGTTTCGGCGACGGGATACGGGGAACAGTTTTTGCGCACGGTTCTGGCAAAAACAATTTCTGATTTCGTGCAGTTTCGGGGAATGGATGCGGACGCTGCGGTGAAGGCGGGGATCGAGTATTTAGTCAGAAAGGTGAATGGAGATGGCGGGGCGATCGCGATCGATGGGGCGGGGAACTGTGCTGCGGCCCAGTCAACGTCTGGCCTCATTCGCGGGTGGATCGAGCGGGGTGGAGAAGCGCATTGTAAATTGGGGTAATCGCTCTCTCTTTTCGTTCTCGACGACGCGCGCCCTTTCGCAACAACACCTTTCACAGGACTTTTCACAGGACTAGAATGTAGGGTAAATGTACCCCCAAGCAATCCCCTTTTAGCTGTGCGATGCCATTTATGCCTACGCTCAAAACTCAATCCCCAAACTCTAAAGACGATACCGCCCATCTCACTGCATCCTGGAAAATAAAGTTGCTCTACGACGGTCAATGCCCGCTGTGTTTGAGAGAAGTGAATTTCTTGACGCGGAAAGATGCAGGCCGGGGTATCGTTGCCTTTGTCGATATCGCCGACCTCGACTACCGTCCCTCAGACCACGGCGGCGTCGAATTTGCAGAGGCCATGGGGCGCATTCATGCCGTCTTGCCCGATGGCACAGTCATTCGCGACGTGGAGGTCTTCCGGCGAGTGTATGAAGCGCTGGGTATGGGTTGGATCTATGCCGCAACTCAGTGGCCGATCGTCCGCCCTATTGCGAACAAGCTATACGACCTATGGGCAAGTTGGCGCTTAGCTTTGACGGGCAGGCCCAATTTGGAAACCCTTCTATCAGAGCGCCAAACGCGTCTTAACCAGGGCGAGGGCGGAAGATGCAGGTCAATTCCTAAGGAAGGGGACGAGATTTACCGTCGCGATTGAATTTCAGAAATCTGGAATAGCACTAGGGATCGATGGGAAAGGTGGCCTGCTCGTCTATGCAAATGCAATCTCTGCCCTCCTCTTTCGCCTGATACAGTGCTCGATCTGCGGGCGCGACGAGCGTTTCTAAAGAGAGTTCTGGTTGAGGCACCATCGAAGAAATGCCCAGACTTAAAGTCAAGCAATTGCTGACGGAGGATTTGGCATGGGGTAGAATACCCACTTCAACCTCGACTTCCAACGGTCTGTTGCGCCTCTCCCCCTCAAGCGTTTCTAGCTACCATCAGAGTATCGCCCCATTCCGTCGCCCCATTCCGTCGAGGTTGCCATGACCAATCGCCTTGCCGCTTCTCAAAGCCTCTACCTGCGCAAACATGCAGAGAATCCCATCGATTGGTATCCGTGGGGCGAAGAAGCCCTAGAAGCAGCAAGCCGCGACAACAAACCGATTTTCTTGTCCGTCGGATACTCCAGCTGCCACTGGTGCACGGTTATGGAGGGGGAAGCTTTCTCCGATGACGCGATCGCCCTCTACCTGAACGAACATTTCATCCCGATCAAAGTGGATCGCGAAGAACGTCCCGACCTCGACAGTATCTACATGTCGGCGCTTCAAGCCATGACGGGACAGGGCGGTTGGCCGATGAATTTGTTTTTAACGCCCAGAGACTTAGTGCCGTTTTATGGGGGGACCTATTTCCCCATCGACCCGCGCTACGGCAGACCTGGATTTTTAGAAGTGCTCAAAGCCCTCCGTCAGTTTTTCGAGACCGAACCCTCAACGCTGATCCAGCAAAACCAGAAGCTCATGGCGTTTTTGCAAAATACGACGGTATTGCAATCTGCCGAAACGTTAAATCCAGCATTGCTGGCCCTGGGGCTGGAGGCCAGTACGGCCATCATGGCCCGTCCGGCTTCCGCACCCAGTTTCCCCATGATGCCCTATGCCCTGCTGGCGCTCCAGGGCGAGCGCCTCCTGCCCCCCACCAATGCCCCCTCCCCAGCGCTCCGATGCGGGTTGGACTTGGCCCTAGGCGGCATCTTCGACCACGTTGGCGGAGGATTCCATCGCTATACCGTCGATGCCAGTTGGACGGTGCCCCACTTTGAAAAAATGCTCTACGACAACGGCCAGATCGTCGAGTTTTTGGCCGATCTCTGGAGCGCGGGACATCGCGAACCCAGCTTCGAACGGGCGATCGCCCTCACCGCTCGATGGCTCGCCCGCGAAATGACCGCACCGGAGGGCTACTTCTACGCCGCTCAGGATGCCGATACCTTCGTTCGGCTTACCGATGTCGAACCCGAGGAGGGCCGCTTTTACGTATGGCAGCACTCGGAACTGGAATCCTTGCTGAAACCGGATGAGTGGGAAGCGCTCAAAGCCACCTTCGACCTTCAGCCCAACGGCAACTTCGAGCAGGGATCGATCGTACTCCAGCGCCAGCAGCCCGGAGCGTTGAGCGAGCTGACAGAAGGGGCGATCGCCAAACTCTTTCAGGTGCGCTACGGAGCGTTGCCCGATCGCCTGACGGCCTTCCCGCCCGCCCGCAACAATGCAGAAGCCAAACAAACCGACTGGCCCGGTCGGATCCCGCCCGTGACGGATACCAAGGCGATCGTGTCCTGGAACAGCCTGATGATTTCGGGACTGGCCAGGGCCGCTGCGGTCTTTTCCGAACCCGCCTACCTCGCGACCGCAACCGCCGCCGCGCAGTTTATTCTAGACCGACACTGGGTGGGCGGACGCCTGCACCGCCTTTATTACGAAGGGCAACCTGCTATTCCCGCTCAATCCGAAGACTACGCTTTTTTCATTAAGGCGCTCTTGGATTTACATCAGGCCAGTTTGGCCGTCGATACCGCCGAAGCCGCTGAAGCTTGGTTGACCGCCGCTTTGGCAACTCAGGCAGAATTCGACAGTTACCTTTGGGCCGTTGAAGGCGGCGGTTACTTCAATGCCTCCAGAGATGTCGCCCCAGAACTCATCCTGCGGGAGCGCAGCTGGATGGATAGCGCGACCCCTTCTGCAAATGGAGTGGCGATCGCCAACCTCATCCGCCTCGCCTTTTTGCAAGAAGACCTGACCCTGTTGGACCGAGCCGAGCAGGCGCTCAAAACCTTCAGTTCCGCCATGCAGTCTTCTCCTCCTGCCTGCCCCAGCCTCTTTGCAGCGCTGGATTGGTATGCCAACGCCACCGTCATCCGCAGCAGTCGCGATCGCATCCGGGAGTGGATGGCGCGGTTCTACTGGCCCGTGGCCCTATATACCATCGACCCCCAACTACCAGAACGGGCGATGGGACTGGTCTGCAAGGGATTGACCTGTCTCCCCATCGCCGATACGGAATCCGCCTTTTTACAACAGGTCAACGCTACCCAATCTCGGAGTCGGCCTCACAGTTGAGGTCGAATTGCGCGTTGGGGTTGGCAGATTCCAACGGTGCGGCTTCGGTCAAATGTTCGAGTTCGCGATGGACGGGCATTGTCACGTTTGGCAAACACGCACCCTTGAGACCGCGCTTGATGCGCTCAGCCGTCTCGGTGGAAAGTACGAACAGCGGATAAGGTTTGTCAGCACCTTCGCTAAAAATGTGTTGGTGCTGGAGCGGCATTTCCCAACTGTAGCCGCGACTGAGCAGCACCTGGGTTTCGCGCCAGCGGCGCAGCAGATCGGATAGATCTTCAGCAGGACGGTGGATGAAGACGAAGATTTCAACCTCCGTTTTGATTTGCCATTCCGGATCGCACATCAGAAGGGCTAAGTCGCAGGGGAGCGCGATCAGCTCGTTTGGGCTGTCGTAATTGGGGTTGGAACCCTGGAGGGGTTGGCGCTGTCGCACTTTCACGATCGGCAGCGGAATGGTAATGATGCTCTCTCCAGACCGACGAATGCTAGGAATTTTTTCAAAATAAGGACGATGGTGCCGCAGTAGCTCGACGGCCCGGTAATGGTGGCTAAAGGCAGCCAACAACTCTTCATAGTGGTCTTGAAGGACAGACATCATAAGAACCTGAAGCAATCAATTTGAGCTACTGTTTCAGTTGTACCCCTTTTTCCCTAAAATCTTTCGCTTGCAATGACCTTTGCCGAAAAACTCGATGCCGCCATTCAGCGCAATGCCAGCTTGCTGTGTCTCGGCTTAGACCCCAACCCCGAAATGCTTCCCCCTCCGGGCAACCCGCCTTCCAATTCGCTCGAGCGCGCGCTCGGGAATTGGTTGAAAGCCGTTATAGAGCGAACCAAAACGCTGGTTTGTGCCTATAAGCCGAGTCTTGGGTTTTACTTGGCATTGGGAACAGAGGGTTTGGAGCTGCTCGCGGAGGTTTTAAGCTGCATTCCTTCGGATATCCCCATCATTTTGGATGCGAAGCACGGCGACCTAAACACCGCATCTCAACTCTCTAAAACGTTTTTCGAGCGGTGGCGGGTGGATGCCGTCACCGTCAACCCCTACGTCGGTCAAGAAAGCGTGACTCCCTTTCTACTCTTCCCCGACCGAGCGGTGTTCGTGCTAACCCATACCTCCAATCCTTCCGCCGAAGCAATTCAGTCTTACCCTACGCCAGATATGCCCCTATATTTAGAGGTCGTCAAGGCCGTTCGAGGCTGGGGCAGTGCCGATCGGTTGGGATTGGAGGTAGGAACCGCAGCTCCATCGGTGTTGAGACAGATTAGGGCGATCGCCCCCGAACGCACCATCCTCGCCCGCAGTATCTGGTCTGAATCCACCGACCTCAAAGCCATCCTAGAAGCGGGACTCAACCAAACCGGAACGGGATTGCTCCTGCCCGTCCCTCAAGACTGGTTGGGGCAACCCGATCTAGCGCAGCGCGTGGGGGCGCTCCGGCAAGACATCAGCACTCTGCGCGAGCAGCTCAGCCAAGGTCCGTCCATCTGCGAGCTATTGCCCCAACGCCAGCAACCGTCGCTCGATCTTCACCAAGCGCTGATCGTCCAGCTCTTTGACATTGGCTGCCTGATGTTTGGCAACTACGTCCAAGCCTCTGGGGCGGTCTTTCCCTACTACATCGACCTCCGACGCATTATTTCCAACCCCCAACTATTTCATCAGGTGCTGGAAGCCTATGCCGTGTTGAGCGCGCCGCTCGAGTTCGACCGGATCGCGGGGATTCCCTACGGTTCTTTGCCAACCGCGACGGGTCTATCGCTCAAGCTCAACCGCCCCATGATTTATCCGCGCAAAGAAGTGAAAGCTCACGGCACTCGCCGCTTGGTGGAAGGTCACTTTGAATCGGGAGAAACGGCCTTGGTCATCGATGACGTCCTGATTACGGGTAAAAGCGTCCTTGAAGGCATCCAGAAGCTCGAAACATCGGGCCTGCGCGTTTCTGACATCGTCGTTTTGATCGACCACGAGGGCGGCGTGCGGGATAAAATGCGGGCGCAGGGCTACCAAGCCCATGCCGTATTTACGCTCTCAGAAATTTCTCGGACGCTTTACGAAACCCAGCGGATTACGGAGGCGCAGTATGGGGCGATCGCGTAGCACCGATCCAAGAACTGCCACTTTTCCTTCTGAAGGCTGAGAATTGATTCGAGAAACCTATCTTCTCCCTCTATTTAGCCGTCAGCGCGATTTCACAGCGCTATGATGTAACCAACAAATTCAATCGAGCCGTACAAAGGGGGAAGATTTTGATGCCACCTGTCGCATCCTAAATTAAACGACACCCACCGCCAATTCATGACCTACACGCACTCAGCAGAATTCCCCATTGTTTTTGACGCTCACCTCAAGGCAAAAGGCTTGTCTTTACAACCCCATCTCGACCTCCATCAAGCGTTGCAGGAGATGGGCCTCGCGATCGGCAGACCCACCCTAGTGATTATTGGGGGCGCGCAATTTTTTGGAGCCGTCGACGAGCGCGTCCGCAAGCTCTTCATCACTGTCCTCGC
This sequence comes from Altericista sp. CCNU0014, assembly GCF_044923475.1. Lineage (NCBI taxonomy): Bacteria > Bacillati > Cyanobacteriota > Cyanophyceae > Synechococcales > Altericista > Altericista sp. CCNU0014. Next base: position 4,752,670 of record NZ_CP137338.1, on the reverse strand, counting down.
GCCGCTGGCCGAAAAATGGGGCGCAAACGTAATCGATGGCGGCACCAACGCTGGCGTGATGCGATTGATGGGGCAGGCGCGGTCGGAACTCAAGGCGACGTTCCCCCTCATTGGTGTCGTCCCAGCCGATCTCGCCGTCATCCCCCAAGACAGAAACGTTCCAGAGAATAAAGACGGCTGCTTAGAGCCCAATCACACGCACTTTTTTTTGGTTCCCGGCGAAGCGTGGGGCGACGAATCGCCCTGGCTCGCCGAAGTTGCGACAGCACTAGCAGGGGACGCCCCTTCAGTGACGGTTTTGATCAATGGCGGCGAAGTGACCTGGAAAGACGCTCGAGCTAACGTGGACGAAGATCGCGAGCTGATTGTCATCGAGGGAACTGGTAGAACTGCAGATCTATTAGCTTCAGCCGCTCGCGGGCGAGATACCGACGATCGCGCCACTTCTTTAATTCAGTCAGGACTAGTTAAAATTACAAATCTCAAAGAAAACAAAGCCGTATTATCTGCAATGATTGAAGATATTTTTCAGTATCGAAAAAGTCATCATCATGTTCAACAAGGCTTCTAGCGATCTGAGTTCTTTAAGTCAGCAAAACCCGCTCGACCCAGCCGCTACAAATATCAAGAAAGACTACGCGCAACAGCTTAGGGAGGAGTACGCTCAAGTCATCGATCGCCTCGAACTTGACGAGCAGCAGAAGAGATACTTGAAATCGCGCTGGTTGGATCAGGTTTTGTGGATGGACGGGCGGGCCAATCATGCCAGGAACTGGTACCGTCGGCTGCGTCTTACGAGCATTGTATTAGGCGTAATCGTCCCCATTCTAGTGACGGTTAACGTCGGCAAAGACCAAGTCAACGAAAAACTGTTGCGCGGCAGCGCCGTCGTACTGAGCAGCATTATTGCCATTAGCGCGGCAGTGGAAGAATTCAATCAATACGGCAAACGCTGGTACAGTTACCGCCGATCGGCAGAACTTCTCAAAACGAATGGCTGGCAGTTTTTCCAGAAAAGCGGGCAGTATCGAACCTACAAAACCCATCAAGAATCTTTTCCAATCTTTGTCGAGCAGGTAGAGGCCATCGTCCAGAGAGATGTGGAGATTTTTGTCACTGAGGGCATTAAAGCGGATCGAAAAGAAGAAGAAAAGTCAAAAGAAGCATAAAACTTTATCCCTCAAAAGCTTTCATCCACGACCACAATAAAGATTCTTTAAATTCTGGCGAGAGAAAAATATTTACCTAGTATTTTAAAGAAATATAAAGCCTTTCTTGAATTTTCTTTGAAATGAAACGGGAAATCCCTGGGTCAACGGATCTAGAAGATATTTTTATTTCCTACGCTCACGAAGATATTGAGTTTGCCAGCAAGCTCTCTGAAAGTCTTTTTCAAAATGGATACGCAACTTGGGGAGACTGGAAAATTGGGGGAGCCCACGAGTGGCGCAAGGAAGTTTGGCAAGCCCTTGAAAAAACAAATACATTTATTTTTATTATTACGCCAGAGGCAGTGAGTTCCGAAGAATGCCGCAAGGAGGCTGACTATGCTGAGGAGTGTCAAAAACGAATTATTCCAATTCTTTATCAAAATATTCCCGACTTTAAGTTATTGCATCCGGCTATAGAGCAGCACCAATGTATCAATTTTAGAGAATCGGATGACTTTCAAAAATCGCTGCAAATCTTAATCCGGGCGATCGAGACGGACTTGGCCTACGTTCGCCTCCACGCCCGCCTCTTGCAGCGCGCGCTCGATTGGGAGCGCGGCAATCAGGACGAAAGTTTTTTATTGCGCGGCAAAGACTTAGCCGCCGTTCGCCAACAGTTGGTGGAGAACGTCAAAAAAGAACCGCCGCTGAATCCGCTTCAAAAAGAATATTTCATTACGAGCGGTCTTGAGGAAAGCGCTAGATTGGAATCTGCCAGTCGAAAACAGCGCGTTGGGCTGGCAGTGACGGGAGCTTTATTGTTACTTGCGGTTGGCAGTAGCTTGTTTGGCTGGTACAGCTATCGAGTCGCCAAAAAAGAGACGATTAGAGCGACCCTCGCAAATTCCAAAATGCTCTTTGCCAGCGGCAAAGGATTCGACGCGCTCAAAATCGCCCTGCAATCTCACAGGCTGTATGCCAAGTCTCGCATCCCGTTGGGGAATTTACAGGAAGAGATTATCTCGACGCTTCAATACGCGGTCGGGTTCGTCCACGTCCCCTATAGCGTCGAAGAAAAGCATGCAGTCTACATTAACGACCTGGTTGCCAGTGCGGATGGTCGGCATGCGGCTTCATCGGATTCCGATGGGAAAGTCGTACTTTGGAAACTAGATGGCTCGTCCCGGACTTGTTTTGCGGGGAATCAAGCTGGCGTGTACGATTTAGCCTTTAGTCCCGATGGTCGAGTTTTAGCATCGGTCGGCAAGGAGGGGATTCTGAGGCTGTGCTATACCGACGGGCAGCCTGTGAAGACGCTGGATCGTCCCCACGATGGAAAAGGATGGGAAGTCAGTTTTAGTCCCGACGGAAAGTTTTTGGCGTCATCGGATAGCAGGGGACGCGTTTTCCTGCGCAAAGCAAATGGTACTTTCCTAAAGTCGCTCGGCGCAGAGGCAACGCCCAACGCTGAGGTAACTTACTTTAGTTTTAGTCCCAACAGCCAAACGCTCGCAACTGCCAGCAAGGATGGTACCGTCAAACTTTGGACGGTTGAGGGTCGCCTGCTGCGTTCCTTAACCGCTCGCAATTCCTTGCAAGCCCACAACGGCGCAGTCAAGCATTTAGCCTTCAGCCCGGATGGAAAAGTATTGGTCACTGCCGGAGCCGATCGCAAGATTCGCATCTGGACGTTAGCGGGAAAATTGCTCGAGACCCTCGATCGGCATAAAGACGTCGTCTCGAGAGTGGTGTTTAGCCCTGACGGCCAGGCGATCGCTTCGACGGGCTATGACAAGTCTGTCAATCTCTGGCGCAAAGATGGCACCTTAATCCAAACCTTAAGCGGCCCGGATTTCCACCGCGACATTGTAGACACCCTTGCATTTAGCCCTAACAGTCAATTTTTGCTCACGGGTAGCCGCGACAAAACGATCAAGCTTTGGAAGCAAGATGGTTCCTTTGTGGAAACCCTTCAGGGACATACGGATTGGGTCAAGCACGTAGCAGTCGTCCCCCATCAAAAGCTCCTCACTTTGGTATCGGGTGGCTTCGACAAAACAATACGGTTTTGGAAAATCGATCGTACGCTGGTGACGCGGATTGTGGGGCATCAGTCCACCGTGCAGCGCGTGGCTTTTAGTTCGGATGGGTCTTACCTCGCCTCCATCGATAACAATAACGCCTTAAAGCTATGGCGAGACGGCGTTCAACTCCCGCTGGCAGCAAAGGCGATCGCCGCAGCGTTCCATCCAGAACATCTGTTACTTGCCACTGGAGACGAGACGGGAAAAGTGACAGTATGGGAGCCTAAGGGGTCTACTTGGATTGGGAAGGACTTAGGCCAACAGTCTGGGGCGATCTATCAAATTAGATTTAGTCCTGACGGACTGATGTTAGCCACTGCGGGGAAAAATGGGGATGCGAGGCTATGGCCGGTGAAGGGAAAAAGTTCTATACCGCTCAAAGATGCGAAGTGGGTTGCTTCCAACACGATAACGGATATTCGCTTTAGCCCAGACGGCAAATTAGTGGCAACGGCTGACGACAGCGGACGCCTTCAGCTCTGGCAGACAGATGGCAAATATCTCAGGGATTTAGAGGGGCACAAACAAGCCGCATACCAAGTTAAATTCAGCCGCGATGGTGCTTTTGTCGTGGCGGCCAGTCGAGACAAGAAGGTTCAGCTCTGGAAAACAGATGGAACGGCGTTGCCGTTGGATGGAAAGGAGCCGCACGAAGGAGAAATTTGGGATGTCGATATCAGCCCGGACAGCCAACTCGTCGCATCGGCCAGTACCGACAACACCGTCAAGCTTTGGCAACCTTCGGGAGCCTTTATAAAAACGCTGAAAGGCCATGAAGCGGAGGTCAGACAGGTCAGCTTCAGCGCTGACGGTCAATTTCTGGCTTCAGCCAGCACGGACAATACCGTCAAAATTTGGAGGCGAGACGGAACGCTCTTTAAGACATTGCAAGGTCACAGCGCGCCCGTCATGCTGGCAAGTTTTAGTCCCAAAAATGACCTAATGTCTGCCGATGAGAGCGGCTCGATTCTATTGTGGCATTCTTGGAATTGGGACGTGCAGCAGTTGGTTGACTACGGCTGCGATCGCCTCAAGGACTACATCGCCCAACATCCCGACGAACCACCGTTATGCGATCGCCCCGGTCAAAGACACTCTAGCAGGGAAAAATGATGGAGGCTGGGTTTCAGTATTAAAGTTTATTTTTTTGGCAAAAAATAATCGGACAAGATGCATTTTTTCTGACTTTGTTTGTTTTCTTGGCAAAAGAGGGAATTTTAATACTATTGTCCGCAGCGTTCGATCGATTATGACTCCACCGCCGCAGTCTCAGTGCCAGGATTTACAGTCTCAGGTTCAGACGCTTCTAGAATTGCTGGTTCAAGAGCCTGCGTTACGATCGCAAGACATCACAACCGTCCAGAGTTCTCTACGCAAGGTCATTTCCCCTACATTTGAGATTGTTTTTGCAGGAGCTTTCAGCGCAGGCAAGTCGATGCTCATCAACGCACTGCTGGAACGCAAATTACTCTACAGTGCGGAAGGTCATGCTACTGGGACGGAGTGCCAAATTGCCTATGCCGAACCTGATCGAGAGCGGGTGGTGCTGACGTTTTTGAGTCGGACTGAAATTGTAGAACAGGCTTCGGTATTGGTTCAACGATTAGGGCTATCGTTCGCAGGTAGCCTTGAACCAGATGATGCGGTTAATTCTCTGAGGCAGCAGTGTGGAAGCATCATTCAGGCTGAAGGAGGAGAGAACCGCTCTGAATTGGCAAAGCAGGCCAGTGCGCTCAAGTTTTTGCTTGAGGGTTATCAGAACAATCGCGATCGCATTCAGCCTCAAAGCAATGCGACTTATCCGATGGAGCAGTTCAACTTCGGTACGCTCCAAGAAGCGGCCAGTTATGCCCGTCGCGGCAGCAATAGCGCGGTGCTAAAGCGGATCGAATATTACTGTCACCACGACCTGCTCAAAGACGGCAACGTCTTGATTGACACCCCAGGCATTGATGCTCCCGTCAAACGCGATGCTGAACTTACCTATGACAAAATCAAAGATCCCGATACCTCGGCGGTTATTTGTGTCCTGAAGGCGGCTGAAACTGGAGAACTGACTAGCGAAGAAACAGCCCTCTTAGAAACCATGCAGTCTAATGCTGGCATCCGCGATCGCGTGTTTTACGCCTTTAATCGAGTAGATAAGACGTGGTACAACGCTCAGTTACGGCAACGGCTGGAAAGCTTGATTCACGAACAGTTTCAGGATACAACGCGAGTTTATAAAACCAGTGGGCTATTGGGTTTTTACGGCAGTCAGCTTCGGCAAACCAATCGAGGCGATCGCTTTGGTTTGGACTCTATTTTTATCGAAGAACTTCGCGGGCAGCTCGGACAAGAAGAAGCGCCGTTATTTGTGACGGAGTTCAACAACTATTGTGCATCTGGGAAACTGGTGGGCAGTACGCTACGGCCAGAAGTGCGCGGTTATGAGTTACCTAATGAAAACTACGTTCGTATTTTGTCAGAGTGCGGTACGCCGTTGGTGGATGAACTTATCAAAGATAGCGGTATTGAAACGTTTCGATCTGCTATTACGCGCTATCTTACGGAAGAAAAGCGGCCTCAGCTTTTTGCTAGCTTAGCCGACGATCTTCAGCCGTTATGTATTGCGCTTCGTAAAACCTATATTGAGGCTTGGCAATACTGCGATCGCCAGCCCCGCGATATAGATGCGATGAAGGAGCAGGAGCTACAGCAGCTCGTCCAAGATCTTGAACGGGTAGGAGATGAGTTTCGCACTCACCTTGAGCAAGAGCTAAACGAAGTGGTTGCCAGCAATCTCAATCAGGCATTTGAGGCAGATTTTCGGAAGCTTCAGGCATTGATGGTAGCGCAGCTTGATGAATTACTGAAAGGGTTTTCGGTTGCGGCGGTACATCGGCAGGCTCAGACCAGCCATAGACGGAATTCGGTAGTGCCGCTGTTGGGAATTTTGGCAGAAGCTTTTTACTACTTAGCCAATGGCCTAGAACTGGTCTTGGAGAATTCCGCGCAGGAAATTGTCTCTAATTTCTTCCGAGATTTGCTGGCACAAGTTAAAAAACAAGGCTACTACCGCGATCTTTATCGCATATTAGGGGATGACAGCGGGATAGAGCAGCGTTTGCATCAGCTTCAGGAGCAGGTCTGTCACGCAATTCGAAATGAAGCGAGGACGGAGTGCGATCGCTATGTGCGTGAGCGTCCCGATTTTTTTGCAGAAGGTACGGCTTCGATTTTTCAACTTCGTCAGACTTTACAGCAGTCGTGCAAGGGCTACGACTATCAAAGCATGATTGAAGCTGAACCTGCGATTCGTCAGCTACTGAAGCTAGATTTTGAGCAAAAGGTAAAGGAGACGGTGGTGTTTACCTTTCGCCAAACCATTAACCAAACCTTGAACAGCCATTTACTTGATACGGCTGAAGAACTGGCTGACTCTGTAATTCAAAAGTACGAGCAGGCAAGACTGTACCTTGCTAAAACACTAGAAAAGGAAGCACAGGAAAAAATTGTAGCTATTCAGCAGCAGCAGGAAGCAGTCGAACATAATATCGAAACCTACAACCAAGCTATTTCAGAAGTTAATCTTTGCCTAGAGAAAATGCTACTGGATCGCAAAAAGCTTCCTGAGATTCAAAAACATGATTTAACCTTAACTTTTAGCAACAGTGAAGGCAGTGACAGTCATTAAGAAACTCATTCTGAAACGCAAAATTCAGGATTGGTTTGAAGCATAAGTATTTTTGGAGAGTAATTATATGGTAAAAATTCAGCTGTCTGAAAAAGACGTAGTTTCGTTTGAAGATTTTAAGCCACTTGGGTTATCTCGAACGAATAAATTTAGCGCATTTCAAGAAAAATTAGAAGACTTTTTAAAGCGTTATGGCCTAGGCAATGAAGATTTACTTAGGAATGGAATAAAATGTGAAATCTTGCAGCTAGGCAGTCAAGAATGGCAACAAGGACATTTAAGAATTAGGGTTGAATTTTCTCCTGAACTGAAAGACGAAAATTCAGATCTCAACAAATTTAGAGATAGTGAAATTTAATTTTTGCAAACTAAGGCAATCAAATTATGCGACAAGAGATTAAAAAATTGAACAAAGATGACATAATGCGTGACATTAATCCAAATTTTTTTGGGTTTAGCTAAAACATTTAAAATTAGTGATTTAATTGCTCATATTCAGACTATTTTTCGAGAGAAAACCCAATATAGCTGCAATATTTGTGACGATAGAGGACATTCCTGTGAAATCCTCCAAGAGAGTGGAGGTGGGTGGCAAACAGGCAAAATTAAAATCTCCTTTGAACTTTTAACTGAAGTAGAAGACGTAGAACCTATACAGGAAGATTTGTCTCTAAAAAAGGATGAATTCTCCGTGCTTGACGAACTTAGGCAGCTTAACTCATAAGGCAAATTTCAATAAAAGATCACTCTTATCTTCAAGATTTTGATGAAGAAGATTTAATTTCTTTTGAAAACAAAGATAAAATCTTTAGAATCAGCAAACTCAACAATAACTGTCGTAAATCTATTAAAAATAATGGAGAAGCTGCGCAGGGTTTCTACACCACACTTTCTAGGTCAATCATTGCTTCACAGCAATGATTGACTCAAGGTGTTGAATGTGAGATTTTGAGGCTTGGCGAAAAGCAGTGGGAAAAAGGTCGAATTAAAGAGCGAGTTATCGTTTAGTTTGATCCTGATAAAGAGATAAAATTACCATCGGAGTTAGATGCATTTCGAGATGAGGACGCGCCAATTCAATAATTCAATTTAAGAGATAAAAGTGTTTTCAGGACTACAAACTCTAGAGCTGATGAACGTTCCGCAACTATTGATCGAGAAGTGTTAAATTTACTAGATGAACCCGAAGCTCGGTGATGATTGCTCCATGAGTAAAACGCCACGAATCTCAATTCCGCCAGAAGCTCGGCAATATGTATTAGAGCGCGATCGCTTCCAGTGTCAGAGCTGCGGAAAAGCGGCTCGGCAAACGCATCTCCATATCGACCACATCATTCCCCTTGCCAAAGGTGGCACCAATGACCTCAGCAACCTGCATACGCTTTGCTGGCGCTGTAACTTGAGCAAAGGCGATCGCATCGATCCTCGCTTTGAGCGTCTCTACAGCGGATCGTAGGTTCATTCAACAGTATCTTTACAGTGTCGATTCTTAATAAACCTCAATCGAGATCGTGGCGCTGAGGCATGTCATGGGAGCGATCGCATATTGACAGCCATCCAGTTTAAGATTGTATGACCCTGGCGATTCTCAAACAGTTGTAACGTTTGCCGTGGCCCTGCGATCTTCTCCAAATCATCAGCCTCCCCCAACAGCCAAAGTTCCTGCAACGCCGAGCGCAACCCAAGCTCGGCAAAAAGTACCCTTGCGGTTTATTTTGGTGGTTCCCTACGTGGTTCAGTTAGCCGCAGCGGTATCGTTGGTGGGTTGGCTCTCGTTTCAGCAAGGGCAGAATGCCGTCAAACAAGTGGCCGCTCAACTGCGCCTTGGGTTGGTGCGCCAGATCGGCCATCACCTCGAAGACATGCTGACCGAACCCACTCAAATCAATCAGATCAACCTTGCCGTTACGGAGATTGGCGCGCTAAAGTTCGACGATTCAGATCGACTGGGCCGATTGTTTCACCGACAGCTCCAAACCTTTCCCCATGTCGGCTATATCAACTACGCCACCGAACGGAACCACTTTATTGGCGCAGAACGTCAAAGCGATGGAAAAATTGTTCTCCTGCAATCGCGTCAGGATGACCCCACTCGGTTTTTAAACTATCAGTTAGATACCGCTGGGCGGAAGCTCGATCTCTACGAAACTTACGACCCCATTTCGGTTAAAGAAGAAGGTTGGTATGCCCAAGCAGCCAAAGCCGGAAAACCGATCTGGACTTCCATTTATCAATGGCAGCAACGACCCGAGGTCCTTTCCATTTCCGCCAGCATTCCCATTTACGATCGCTCGAATGCGTTGCAAGGCGTATTAGGCGTCGATTTAATCCTGTCGCAGATCGGGGAGTTTTTACACAATCTCAAGAAAACGCCTCGGGCAAAGGCGATCGTGCTAGAGCGCAATGGCATGCTAATTGCAAATTCGGAGAAGGAACCGCCCTACCTCAACCTGAAAGGGAAAATTACCCGCAAGCCAGCCACAGCCAGCGTCGATCCGTTGATGAGCGCTGCTGCCAAGTTCTTGCAACAGCACTTTAGTTCTCTCAATTCCATTCAATCCCACCAGCAACTCGCGTTTAGATTCGGTGGAGAAACTCAGTACATTCAGCTTTTTCCCTGGAAGGACGCTGCTGGACTCGATTGGCTGGTAATGATTGTCATCCCAGAGTCGGATTTGCTCGGTGAAATGCAGGCTAGCGCGTTGTACATCGCTTTAGTTTCGCTGGCTGCATTAGCTGTGGCGGTCGCATTGGGGTTGTTTACGTCTCACAGAATCGTGCAGGCCGTACGGCGGTTGGGACAGGCCAGTCAGGCGATCGCCGACGGCCAGCTCGACTACACCATCGTCCCGTCTCGGATTCGCGAAATGTCCAACCTGTCCGCCATCTTTAACCGGATGGCCGAACAGTTACGCAGCGCCTTTGAGGGTCTCGAACTGCGCGTGGAAGAACGGACTCTGTCTCTGCGTCAGGCGGAAGAAAAATTCCGCAGTATTTTTGAAAACGCCAGCGACGGGATCTATCAAACCACCCCTGAAGGTCGCTATCAGAGCGCAAACCTGGCTCTGGCGCGACTTTATGGCTATGCCTCCGCCGAAGCTCTCATCGCCACCATTCAAAACATTCCCCAACAACTCTACGTCGACCCAGAGCGCCGCAATGACTTCGTCCGCGATATAGAAGTCCGGGGCCATGTCACGGCCTTCGAGGCCCAAGTGTACCGTCAAGATGGTTCCATTATCTGGATTTCAGAAAATGCCCGCGCCGTCAAAAACAGCCAGGGCAATTTACTGTACTACGAAGGCATTGTGACCGATATCACCCGGCGCAAACTCGCCGAAGATGCACTGCGGGACAGCGAGCAAAAACTGCGACAGCAAAATGAAGCGTTGGTCCAACTTGCCAAAAACCGCGCTGTGAGCGAGGGGCGCCTGCAAGAAGCGCTCCAGGAAATTGCCGACACTGCTGCCGATTTATTTGCCATCGCTCGCGTCAGCATTTGGTTGTACGAACTAGACCCCGCTCGGGTCACTTGTACGCTGCTACAGGATGGCGACATGCAGGTTCAGACCCCCAACCTATCGCTGCATCAGTCCGACTGCCCGAAGTTCTTCGAAGCAATTATGGCCGAGCCGTGGATTGCAGCATCAGACATCGAACGCGAACCGCGATTGGGAAAAGCGGTTCCCATCTACTTAATTCCCAACCGGATTACCGCGCTGTTGGCGGTTGCGATTAGCGTGAGCAACCAGTTTTTGGGGATGCTCTGCCTGGAGGAGCGTGGCGGCCCGCGCGAGTGGTCGTTGGAAGAAGAAGGGTTTGCCAGATCGCTAGCTGACTTAATCGCGCTAGCCTTGGAAGCCCGCGATCGCAAGCAGGCGGAACTCGCCCTCTCTCAGGCCAAGGAATTGGCCGAAAGCGCCAATCAATCCAAAAGCCAATTTCTGTCCAACATGAGCCACGAGCTGCGAACCCCCCTCAACGCCGTGATCGGCTTTACCCAAATTTTGCAGCGAGACAGCTCCCTCAACCCAGACCAGCAACAATACATCAACATCATCAACCGCAGCGGCGAGCATCTGTTGGGGCTGATCAATAGCGTTTTGGAAATGTCCAAAATCGAATCGGGCAGCATGAGCTTGGAGGAAAACGACTTTGACGTCAGCCGCTTGTTGGCGACCGTTGAAAGTATGTTTCGGTTCAAGGCCAGCGATCGAGGCATTGAACTCAACATCGAATGCGCGAATCAGGTGCCCTGCTACCTTCGCGCCGATGAAGGGAAGCTGCGTCAAGTCCTCATCAATCTCATGGGAAACGCTATTAAATTCACAAAAAGCGGCCACGTTACGGTGCGCCTCAACAGCCAAAACAGGGTTCCTGAAGAGGATGCAACCGCACCCTCGATCTGGCTCTGGGTTGAAGTTGAGGATACGGGTCCCGGTATTGCGCCTGAAGAGCTAGAACTGTTGTTCCAGGCGTTCCGCCAGACGGAGACGGGCCGCAAATCCCAGCAGGGTTCGGGGTTGGGGCTATCCATCAGCCGTCGCTTTGTGGAACTCATGGGCGGACAGCTTCAGGTTCGCAGTACGGTCGGCAAGGGCACTATTTTTTCTTTTCAAGTTGCTGCAACGCGACTGGAGTTTCTCAAAGAAAGCGGCGATCGCCCGGGTCCCCGTATTATCGGCATCGCGCCCCATCAACCCACCTGTCGCATTCTGATCGTGGACGATCGGCCAGAAAATCGCTTGGTTCTGGTTAAATTGCTCGACCCCCTGGGGTTTGAGGTAGCAGAGGCAGAAAACGGTCAAGAGGCAGTCGATCTCAGCCAGTCCTGGCAACCCCACTTAATTTTGATGGATATGCGCATGCCCGTGATGGACGGTTACGAAGCCACGCGGCAGATCAAAGCGCTGCGCGTTGTCGGTCAGCCCGCCATTATCGCGCTAACCGCCAGCGCCTTTGACGAAGAGCGCAATCTGATTTTGCACACGGGCTGCGATGACTTTGTTGCCAAGCCCTTCCGCGAGGCATTACTGCTGTCCAAAATTGCGGAGTATACAGGCCTAGAGTATATCTATGAAGCAGCCTCGCCGACACCGACGCCGAGCTCGGGAACGGACGTTGCCGCAGCAGTGTTTGCGGCAGACGTTGCCGCGCTCGTCGCGCAGATGCCCCTAGATTGGCAACAGGCTGTTTACCAAGCAGCCTGCCGCGGCGATGACGACACCCTGCTTCAGCTCGTCGTAGAAATGCCTGAGGAGAGCCAAGCCGCGGCAAGGACGATGGTGAATTGGGTCAATAACTTTCAATTTGAATTAATCATGCAACTCATGCAAAGTTTGGGACTGGAGGGCAAATGAGCAGTACGCTAGGCGACATTTTAGTTGTTGACGATCAGCCTGTAAATGTGCGCTTGCTGGCGACGATGCTGTCCCAACTGGGTTACAAGGTTCGCAAAGCAACCAGTGGAGAGATGGCGTTGACTGCTATCCATGCCGAGCCGCCAGATTTGATTTTGCTAGATATCACGATGCCCCAGATGGATGGCTACGAGCTGTGCGAGATCCTCAAAAAGAATCCTCAAACGGCTGAAATACCTGTCATTTTTGTCAGCGCGTTGGATGAGTCGATGGACAAGACCAAAGCGTTTGAGGTGGGTGCGGCGGACTACGTGGCGAAGCCGTTTCAATGGGCAGAGGTGCAGGCCCGCGTCAAGACGCAGTTGGCCCTCCGCCAGCTTCAACAGCTACCCCCAACCTCAAACTTTGCGGAGTTACAGTCCGCACTGTGGGCTGAGTCAATGCCTGCGATCGCCCATTTTGAGTTTGCCGCTTTACCCTCTGCCAGTTTCAGCGTTGAGTTGTTCGATTGGCAACCCTGCAGTCCCGATACGCTTCATTTGACGCTGGCACGTTCTGAGTCCGGTTCGCCGTTGTCTGCGATTTTGCTGGCCGAGGTTCGCGGGCTTTTCAAGGGCTTGAGTTTAGAAAATTCGCTTCAGGAACGGTTTCAACGCGCGCTGGCTTTGATGGAACCCGACCTTCAAGGCACTGGGGACAGGTTGCGGCTGTTTCACGGGGAGTTGCATGGGGACGATCGCCGCGCGCTTTCCTACGTCGCGCGGGGATATACGCTTGCGTTAGTCCGACAGCAGATTGCTACTGCTCGAGCGGCTGCGGCAACTCTGGCGTTTGAACCGGGCGATCGCCTTTTTATCTTCAGCGCGGATCTTCAGTCTGCCCACCTGCAATTGACCGAGTCTTTGATGAGTTGCGATCGACATTGGACGGATTCTACTTCTTCAGCCGCGATGTTTCAGCAAGTTGCAGCGGAGTTAAAGGGGGCGACCGGGTATGAAGGGTCGATCCTGATGCTGTATTGCCCACCCTAGAATGCAGTCTCTAGGGCTAACCTCTCACCAGTTCTACTGCATCGCGACCGTCGGTTTCTTGCAGAAATACCTTTACTTTTTCATCGCGTGCGGTGGGCAGCACTTTGCCGACAAAGTCCGGGTGAATGGGTAATTCCCGATGTCCGCGATCGATGAGGACAACCAACTGAATCAAGCTGGGACGACCGTAGTCGTGGATGGCGTTAAGCGCTGCCCGTACGGTACGACCGCTGTAAATCACATCGTCTACGAGCACCACTGTTTTGCCCGTCAAATCCGTGGGGAGGTCGGTTTTGCCGGGGGTTCGCACGGTGATGCGATCTAAATCGTCGCGATAAAAGGTAATGTCCAAGGCTCCCACGGGAACCCGAACCTGCTCTAAGTGCTCGATTTGCTGTGCCAAAAGCTTGGCGAGTGGCAAACCGTGGGTGAGGACGCCCAGAATCACGAGTCGATCTAACTGACGGCAGCGTTCCACCACCTGGGAGGCCAAGCGCGTAATCGTGCGCCGTAGCTCTCGATCGCTCAATATTTCAACAATGGTGGCGGTCATGTGTTTTGCACCTGAGAGAAAAAGTGGTTTCGATCGTCCCTTGGCCAGGAATGCTGCCATTTCTTGATTTTAGTATTTTCTCTCGATCGACAGATGGAAGCGATCGATGACTTAAATCAACGCAGTTCAACGACCTATGATGCGTTGAGGAATGCGATCGCGACGACGGAGACGCTCAATCAAACCACGCGCTACGGCTATGATGCGCTTAATCGCCTGATTACCCAAACGGATCCGCTGAAGGGTTTGACCCAGTATGACTGCGATGCAAACAGGAATTTGCTCTGGCTGACGGATCCAGAGAAGAATCGAACGACCTATGAATACGATCGCCTGAATCGTTTAATCGAGGACAAAAATACGACGGACAGGGCCTTGAGCGACCAGCAAGGCTCTGTCCGCGATGTGATTAATAGCCAGGGACAAATCCTGCATCACCTTATATGACAGCTTGAGAAATCCAACTGGATTTCACCGAGTACTTCAAGCTGGCTTAGGAAGAACGATCGCATTGTTCTCCTAAATCTGCGATTGCAACCAATCACTCAGATCCGAGGGTTGCGAGAAATCCAACAGAGCTTCGCCGAGTTCTTCAAGTTGAGTCAGCGAAAGCGATCGAATTTGGGCCTCACCTTCAGGGGCGATCGTGCCCACACGACGGGTAAGAAGCCGCAAAACCAGATCGAGTTCCCCTAGCATCTTGCCCCTAGCCTCACCTCTAGCCTCACCTCTAGCCTCACCTCTAGCCTCACCTCTAGCCTCACCTCTAGCCTCAGCTTCAGCCTCAATTTCTTGATAAATCACAGACTCTCGCATAACGTCGCTCCGCAATATTCGATGAATCACCGCTTTCTCTAATAATAAACCAGCCAGAATGGCGCTCGCCGCCGCGACATTACTCTGCGATCGCTTGTCTGAAATCTCGTCCACCCTCCGAGCCACTTCCCTTAAAACATCCATTCGTTCATTGGTCTGGCTCAAAACCGCAAAAGGTAATAAGCCTGGGGAAGAAAGAAAAATCTCTGTTGGCTGCTCCCACAACCGTATAACTTCAAATTCATGTCGCAGACCGGGTAACTCAAAATGGGTTTGATAAACCCTTGCAGACTGGGTTGGCCTCAAATAAATCACAATCTGCCGCATCTGCTTGTTGGGGTAGCGGCGAAATCCTCTGAGCCTGTAATCCGTCATCCTAAAACCTATTTCAGGGTCAGGATCTGTCTGAAATTCGATATGGGCTAATAAATCTTTTGACTCCAAGAAAATGACTGCATCAGCCCGAATTGGTTCGGCGAACAATTCTGAAGGCTCCAGTTTTGTTAACTCAGTCGGAGCACCCAATAACCAAGTTGCGATATCTACGCTGAAGTTCTCAGCAATAAATTTACAGGTGTTATCAAAGGGCATGAGTACAGAGGAAAGAGACTAAGGGCATAGTTTACCGCGAAATTGTATTTTCCTCGTTTTAGGGAGAAATTGATTTCTAGCGCACAGCCTTAGCTCAGAAATCCTCTATTGTGGGGAAAGAAAAAACTGCATCGCCCCCAACCTGCGCCCAGACATTCAATTGTGAGGAGTTTTCATGAGTTATCGCATGAGTCGCCGTGCCTACGCGGAAACCTTTGGGCCAACCGTCGGCGATCGCATTCGTCTGGCCGACACCGAGCTGTTCGTTGAAGTCGAACAGGACTACACCACCTACGGCGACGAAGTGAAATTTGGCGGTGGCAAAGTGATTCGAGACGGCATGGGGCAATCTCCCATTACCAACAAAGACGGTGCCGTAGATACCGTAATTACCAACGCGCTCATTCTGGACTGGTGGGGCATCGTCAAAGCCGATATCGGCATCAAAGACGGACAGATTGCAGCGATCGGCAAAGCAGGTAATCCTTACATTCAAGACAACGTCAATATCATCATCGGCCCCGGCACCGAGGCGATCGCCGGAGAAGGACTCATCCTCACCGCAGGCGGCATCGATACCCACATTCACTTCATTTGCCCCCAGCAGATCGAAGTGGCGATCGCCTCGGGCATCACCACCATGATTGGCGGCGGCACGGGTCCCGCCGCTGGCACCAGCGCCACCACCTGCACCCCTGGCCCCTGGCACATGCACCGCATGCTTCAAGCCGCAGATGCCTTTCCCATGAACATCGGCTTTCTTGGCAAAGGCAATAGCGCCCAACCCGACGGACTCGAAGAACAGGTCGAAGCAGGTGCAATGGGACTCAAACTCCACGAAGACTGGGGAACCACCCCCGCCGCCATCGATACCTGCCTCAGCGTCGCCGACGACTACGACGTCCAAGTCGCCATCCACACCGACACCCTCAACGAAGCCGGATTTGTCGAAGACACCATCGCCGCCTTCAAAGGGCGCGTCATTCACACCTACCACACCGAAGGCGCGGGAGGCGGCCACGCCCCGGACATCATCAAAGTCTGCGCTGAAGCCAACGTCCTGCCTTCTTCCACCAATCCCACGCGACCCTACACCCTCAACACCCTCGACGAGCACCTGGATATGCTCATGGTGTGTCACCACCTCGACCCCAACATTCCCGAAGATATCTCCTTTGCCGAGTCCCGCATCCGCCGCGAAACCATTGCCGCCGAAGATATCCTCCACGATCTAGGCGCCTTCAGCATGATTTCATCGGACTCTCAAGCCATGGGCCGCATTGGGGAAGTAATTATTCGCACCTGGCAGACAGGGCACAAAATGAAAGTGCAGCGCGGATCCTTAGCCCAAGACTCCGAACGCAACGACAACTTCCGCGCCAAGCGTTATATCGCCAAGTACACTATCAACCCTGCTATCACCCACGGTATTGCTAACCATGTCGGCTCCGTGGAAGTGGGCAAACTGGCAGATCTGTGTCTGTGGCGACCTGCCATGTTTGGCGTAAAGCCCGAGATGGTCCTCAAAGGTGGCGCGATCGCTTGGGCGCAAATGGGCGACGCCAACGCCAGCATCCCCACGCCACAACCCGTCCACATGCGCCCGATGTTTGGCAGCTACGGCGGGGCGATGGCAGCAACATCGCTGACTTTTGTTTCAAAGGCTGCCCTCAAGCGCGATATTCCTGAAAAACTGAACCTGCAAAAGCAGGCGGTGGCTGTATCGGGCATTCGCAAGCTGACCAAGCGCGACATGAAGCTTAATGATGCCATGCCGCACATGGAAGTCAACCCTGAAACCTACGAAGTCCGTGCCGATGGGGAACTCCTTACCTGCGAACCCGCAACGGTACTGCCCATGGCCCAACGGTATTTCCTGTTTTAGCTTCTGGACGGGAAGCCCCGCGCTGTACTGTACTCAGATCGGCGTCGGGTACTTCACGTATTCTCTGTAATTTTGGGCAAACTGACATTATGAGCTTGCCGTGGTTGTTGCCCAAGCAAAGCTCTAGTGCCCCCAAAGTTACTCTGCATGCAAGAAGCCATACCTGAACCGCTGAAGTCCATTCAGACCAACGTTATATCGTTAGGCAAGCCCCCTCATTATTGGGAGGGACTTCGCCTGAAGGTGACATCCATTGTGGCCGGAAGCTTTGCGGTTCTTTTTTTGACCCAATTTGCAGCGGTACGCACCATTTTGTTAGGAAACTTTGCGCGCATTGAAGAAGACCGCGCTCTCACTAATGCCGCACGCCTTCAAAGTGCACTGACCAGCGAGATCGCTCGGCTCAATGATGTCACAACGGACTACTCCACATGGGATGAAACCTATCGCTTTGCGGAAGGCCGTAACCCTCAATATGTCCAAACGCAGCTCTACGAAACTATCTTCGGAAGCTTAAAAATAAATACAATCGCGATCAAAAATCAATCTGGCAAACTGCTGGCAAAAAAGGGATTAGATTTTTATACGTCCAGCACGATCGATCCGCCCTCAGAGTTTATAAAATATACTTCGTTCAGCGTCAAAGACTTAAACGGCTCTGGACAGGGCAAAGTACTAGGGGTTTTGTCCTCATCGGCAGGGCCAATGCTGGTTACGAGTCAGCCGATCCTTAAAAGTGAAGGGACGGGGCGAGAAAATGGGGTGCTGAGTATGGGGCGCTTTATCGATCCGCCCATGCTTAAGAAACTGTCTGACAACGTGCAGCTTCCGGTCACGCTTTACCCCTATCCAGAGTCACAGCTTCCCAAAGAAATTCAAAGGCTCATTCATACCAAGCTTCAAAACACTGCGATCGCAGCCGAGATCGCAGGAGAGAACTCTATTACGAGCTACGTGCGAGTCAACGATGTGTTTGGGAACCCCGCACTGGTGCTCAAGGCCGAAAACGATCGCGAAATCTATGTCCAGGGGTTAAATAGTCTTAATTACTACTTTTGGTCTACGTTGCTCATCGGCCTTGCCTTCTGTGCCCTTGTGCTTTTTCTTCTAGAGCGCTTTATTTTATCCAGGTTGAGCCACCTGAGCCAAGGGGTTAGCACGATCGGCTCCCAAGGCACGCTGCTCGCACGGGTCCATCTCCCAGGACAGGACGAGCTAACGCAGTTGGCTGAGACCATTAATCACACCTTAGATCGGCTCCAACAGGCGCAGCAGGCCCTTCAAAGTAGCGAAGAACGCTATACCTTAGCGGTCATCGGCGCTAACGATGGCATTTGGGACTGGGATTTACAGAACGATACTGTTTACTTTTCACCGCGCTGGGAAAAGATTCTGGGCTATGCCGAGACAGAATTCGAGCAGTCCTTAGAGGCGTGGTTTGGACATCAGCACGCTCAGGATTTGCCGGAATTTAAGGCGGCCATTAAAGCGCATTTAGAGGGGCACACCCCCTATCTCGAACACGAGCATCGGACGATCCGCAAAGACGGTACGGAGTGCTGGGTTATGTGTCGGGGGTCAGCCGTTCGGGACAGTCAAGGAACACCCTACCGGATGGCGGGTTCTCTGACGGACATCAGCGATCGCAAAGCTGCCGCCCAACTGCTTGCCCGTCAGGCAGAAGAACTGGCCCGCTCCAATCAAGAACTAGAGCAGTTTGCCTATATTGCATCCCACGATTTGCAAGAGCCACTGCGCAAAATCGAAGCCTTTGGCGATCGCCTCAAGCGCAAGTACGATAAAACCTTGGACGAACAAGGGCACGACTACCTAGCGCGCATGCAAAATGCAGCGGGTCGAATGCGCACCCTCATCCAAGACCTGCTGGCCTTTTCTCGCGTTACCACGCAATCGCGGGGTTTTATATCCCTATCGCTCTCAACGCTGCTTCAGGACGTTTTGGGCGACTTAGAAGTGCGCGTGCAGGAGACCCGCGCTCGAGTGAGCGTTGGACCCATGCCCACCCTTGAGGCGGATGCGCTTCAAATGCGGCAGCTCTTTCAAAATTTGATCGGCAACGCCCTCAAGTTTCAGCAGCCCAGCGTTCCGCCCATCATCTGCATTCAATGCAGCGAAGAACGCTCAGGGAACTCGGACTCGGCGCAGTCTTTTTGTCGTATCGCAGTGTCCGATAACGGAATCGGCTTTGATGAAAAGTATCTAGACCGAATCTTTAAAGTGTTTCAGCGCCTGCACGGACGCAATGAATACGAAGGGACCGGGATTGGCTTAGCTGTGTGCGCCAAAATTGTCGAGCGTCACGGCGGCCAGCTTACGGCCCAAAGCACCCCCGGTCAAGGCGCGACATTCATCGTCGTCTTGCCGCTCGAGCAGCCCAAAAGTGAAGGAGACCGCACCCCATGACCGCAGTTCCAAAGCATCGACTCGTTGTTTTAATGGCTGACGACGACGAAGACGATCGCATGTTTGCCCAAGATGCGTTCGAAGAAAGTGGGTTACCCTATAGTCTCACCTTTGCGAACGATGGAGAAGTGCTGATCGACTACCTCAATCGCTGTTTAGAACCCGACGAATCGAGCCGCTCGCTCCTACCCGACTTGATTTTGCTAGATCTGAATATGCCTCGAAAGGACGGTCGCGAAGCGCTCCGCGAAATTAAAGCAAACCCTAAACTGCGCCATATTCCGGTCGTGGTACTCACAACCTCTAGCTCGCAGGGAGACGTTTACCGAAGCTACGACATTGGCGCAAACTCCTACATTACTAAACCCGTCACCTTTGACGCTTTAGTTGACGTTCTCAATACACTAGGCAAATACTGGTTTTCAGTCGTGCGGCTTCCGCGCGAAGGGTACTCAAACAATGCTGGGTAAGGATGCTTTAAAGCTACTGCTAGTCGAGGACGATGAGGATGACTATCTGTTGACCTCGGACGTGCTCTCGGAGATCTCTAGCGTTTCCATCGCCGTTACCTGGGTTACGACGATGGAAACCGCTTTAGAGATCCTGCGTACCCAAGCCTTCGATGTGTGTCTATCGGACTACCAGCTTGGCAAAAACACTGGCATCGAGCTGCTCAATGCTGCTGCAGCTCAGCACTTAACGGTTCCCATCATTATGCTCACGGGTCAGAGCAATCGCGATACTGACCTCGCAGCAATGAAGGCGGGCGCATCAGACTATCTCGTCAAAGCAGACATCACCCCCGCAATGGTAGAGCGCTCCATTCGCTATACGCTCAATCACGCGCTCACCCTAGCTGCGCTAAAAGAAAAAGAGCAGCAGTACGCACTGGTTGCCCAGGCCTCCAACGATGGCATTTGGGACTGGAATTGGCAAACTCGAACCATTTATTTTTCGCCCCGCTGGCTTGCAATTTTGGGGTATGAATTACATGAATTGCGGCCAACGCCCCAAGAATGGGTTGACCGCATTCATCCAGAAGACAAAGCGCGGGTTGAGGTGGAGCTGAGGAGCCATTTGTCTGGCGAAAAGGCGGTCTTTCGGAGCGAGTACCGCATTCGTCACAAAGATGACAGCTACCGTTGGGTGCTCAGCCAGGGGCTGGCAGTGCGCGACGACCGAGGGAGCATCCTCAGAATAGCGGGTTCTCAAACCGACTTAACCCATCACGTTGCGCTCTTCGACCAGCTCACCAGGCTTCCCAGCCGAGCCTTGTTTCTAGAACAGCTGAGGCGGGCGTTTAGTCGCATTGAACGTCAATCTGGCTACCAGTTGGCCGTACTGTTTTTAGACTGCGATCGCTTTAAGGTCGTCAACGATAGTCTAGGACACGCCATTGGCGATCGGCTCTTGCAAGCAGTAGCTCAGCGCCTAGAAGACTCCCTGAGACCGGGAGATGTGGTGGCGCGATTGGGGGGCGACGAATTTGCGATTCTGCTGGAAAACCTTCAGTCCCATCAAGATGCAGAACATATCGCCACGCGCATCAACCAAGCGCTGGCAAGACCGTTTAACCTACAGGGGCATACCGTTTATATTTCTGGAAGCATCGGGATTGCCTTCAATGACCGCCCTGCCCAACTCTCCCTTTCCCAACAGCCCGAAGATCTGCTGCGGGATGCGGACACTGCAATGTATCGCGCCAAAGCCGCTGGGAAATCGCAGTATGCAGTCTTTGAGAACACCATGCACCAACAGGCACAGCGGTCTCTTCAGCTCGAAACCGACTTGCGCGGTGCCATGGAATCAGAGCAGTTTCAGTTGTTTTATCAGCCCATTTGGTCGCTTGCCACAAATGCGATCGCTGGTTTTGAGGCACTGATCCGCTGGTCTCATCCCACGCGAGGTCCGATCTCACCTGCCGAGTTTATTCCCATTGCAGAAGAAACGGGTCTCATTTTACCCATCGGTCAATGGGTAATCCAAGAGGCTTGTCGCCAAATGCACCTTTGGCAGAACCAGTTCCCGACTGCGCGGTCGTTCACGGTCAGCGTTAATTTATCTGCAAAGCAATTTTCTGAAACCAACTTAGTCAAACAGATCCAAGCCACCCTAGATCGGACTGGGTTTCCTCCCCATCGGCTCAAGATTGAAATTACGGAAACCATGATTGTTGAAAACCCCCCAGCAGCGGTTCAGATTCTGACGCAGCTTCAGGCTTTAGGGATTCAAATTCAGGTGGATGATTTTGGAACCGGCTATTCTTCACTGAGCATGCTCCACAGTTTGCCGCTCGATACGCTCAAAATTGATATTTCGTTTATTCGGCTGCTCGAAACCGACCCGGACAATGCGGAAATTGTCAAAGTAATTATTACGCTGGCTCAAAATCTGGGAATGATGGCGATCGCCGAGGGGGTCGAAACGGAATCTCAGCTCCGACAGCTTAAAGCGTTGGGCTGCGATTTTGCCCAAGGCTATCTGCTGGCTAAACCCCTTCCACCCTTGGAAATCGAGCGGCTGTTGGCAGCATTAGAACCTGCGCTCTTCAGCTAAGGTAAGAGCTACGGATAAAAGGCTAACTGCGGCAAGCCCAACGTTTCATCCCAGCCCATCATCAAATTGAGGCACTGGATGGCCTGCCCGGCCTGTCCCTTGATCAGATTATCGATCGCCGAAATCACGATCGCTCGGCCCGTGCGCTCGTCCACCTCAATGCCGATGTAGCAGAGATTGGTCCCGCAGGCCCACTTTGTCTGCGGAAATACGCCCGTCGGTAAAATCCGAACCCAAGGCGAAGCGCGATAGAACGCAGAGTAAATGGTGATTAGGTCTTCCCCCACCAATCCCGGATCGCGAAGGCTGGCGTAAACCGTCGCTAAGATGCCGCGCGGCATGGGCACTAGATGGGGTGTAAACTGCACCATCATGTCCTGCCCCGAGAGTTCGCGGCAAATCTGCTCGATTTCTGGGGTGTGGCGGTGGTGCGCTACGCCATAGGCCCCAATCGAACCATCGGCTTCCGCCAGTAACATGGGAACCTTCCCCTGTCGCCCGCCCCCTGAAGTCCCGGACTTTGCATCGATGATAATGCTGTCGAGTCCGATGAAGCCCTGCTTGAGGAGAGGGGCCAGCGCCAGCAGGCTGGCCGTTGGGTAGCAACCCGGACAACCTACCAGTTGGGCGATCGCCAATCGGCTGCGATTGATTTCTGGTAAGCCATAGACCGCTTTTGTCGCTACTTCGCGGTCCGTGCGGGCTTGACCGTACCAATGCTCGTAGGTGCTGAGGTCTGAAAATCGGTAGTCAGCAGACAAATCCAAAACCTTACAGCCTTTTTCAATGAGGGGCGCAGCGATCTGCACCGCCAATCCATTGGGCAAAGAGAGAAACACCACCTGAGCGCGGCGGGCAATCTCGTCCAAATCGATGGGTTCGACGACCAGCTTCGTGCGATGGCTCAGATGAGGATATAGGTCGCCAAAGGGTTGACCCGCGCTACTGTCCCCCCCCAAATAAACTACCTCGACATTGGGATGGTCCAGGAGCAGGCGCACGAGCTGAACCCCGCCATATCCCGAAGCGCCAACGATCGCAACTGGTACCTTTGTCTGAGACCCCGTATCCATGAGATATCCTACTGATTCGGTTTAGCGTTCGATGCTCGAACTGTTGATGCATTGTAGTACCAAACGGCAGGGATTGTAGTGTAACGCGCGCCAGATCTACCATTTTGAAGGAGGGAAGGTAGCAAAAGGTTCTTCTCGAAGCTGTAGAAACACCCCCAGCGCTTCCGCACAGAAGATTTGCGGTACCGCAATTATTGCACTCTATCCTCACAATACCCGCGACCGAAAAGATGCTTTTGTTGAAGACAATTCATTGATATTTTTCCTGTTGAGAGCGACGTGCCGCAGCATCAAACGTCATTACATTGAGTTATGAGCTAAATCCAAAGAATCAGCTAGATCGAGGTATAGCCTCATTTTTTTTATCTTTAGATAAATTCTCTCGTGATAGAAAAGTTATCCTAGAAAGATTGAAATTTAGGCCGATAAGGCTCGAACATCAGACCCGTTGAACTTTATAGGTAAAAGACGATAGCTGCAACCCCATGGCATTGAATTGATTCAGCTTACCTTTGAGGTCGCCCGAGTTTCTGAACAGATACGCCTGTACTAGATGCCGATTAATGGCCCGTTTTAAACTTTAGGCTATAGTCTTATGTCGCACCTGCCCCAGATAACCCAAGAGCCGATCCCCATCAATTCTCCCACACCGCTGCGATGTCTTTTTTTAGAAGATGCAGCGGAAGATGCACAACGGATCGTGCTGACTCTCAAAGAAGCCCGTCTTCCCTTCACCCACGATCTTGCGGACGATATAGAAACTTTTGAAGATTGTTTGCGCAGGCAAACTTACGATATTGTGTGCTCGGAGTACCGTTTGTCAAACTGCACCGGACTCGAAGCTTTCCAGCGCTTGCAGGCATCTGGACAAGAGATTCCATTCATTTTAGTGACGGGGAGCCTCGGCGAAGAAGCTGCCGTCGAGTGCATTAAGGCTGGGATGACCGACTGCATCCTCAAAGATCGGTTGGTTCGACTGCCGCTGGCAATCGAGCGCGCCCTCAAAGAATTCGATCTGCGCCGACAGCAGCATCGTGCAATGATGCAACTGAAACAGCAGGCTTGGCGGGAAGCAATTTTGAACCGCATCATTCAAGCCATGCGAGAACCCTTAGTGCTCGAGGACGTCCTGCAAGTCACGACTGAAGAAATTCAGGATGCACTTGGCATCAGCCAATCCTTTATCGTTTGGCAGTCGCCAGAGGGGCAATTGCAGCTTGCCTACGCCAGCCATTCAATGCCCAATCGCGCCGAGACGATCGGCCAGCCTTACAGTTGTCCCTTGTATGTCGCGTATCGAGCTGCTTTGGAACGGGGTCAAAGTGTTGCATTGTCTCGGATAGACGACTCGCTTCCCGAGGCGTTGCAAGCCACAGCGGCTGAGTTTGGGTTTAAAGCCGTCGTGCTGGTCCCCATAATGCACCAGCAAGCATTCATCGGCTTCATGTGCCTGCAACAGTGCGATCGCGAACGGGAGTGGAACGAAGGCGAACTCGCCCTCATGGTTGCCGTGGTCGATCGGTGCGCGATCGCCATGCATCAGGCCCAACTGTACCAAACCACTCGGACGGAACTGGCAGAATGCAGGCGCGTTGAAGAGCAACTGCGACACCACGCCTTTCACGATCCCTTAACGAATTTACCCAACCGGGCCTTGCTGACCGAACGCTTGCAGCACGCCCTCGACATGAACCAACGACGGGCGGCTCGTTACTCGACCAAAGATTTGCCGCAAGTCGCTGTTTTATTCCTCGACCTCGATCGGTTTAAGGTCATCAACGATAGTTTGGGACACGTATTAGGCGATGCGCTTCTCAAAGTCGTCGCCCAACGGCTTGAGTCCAGTCTGCGCAGAGGGGATACCATCGCGCGGATCGGCGGCGATGAGTTTGTTTTTTTGTTAGAAGACGTCAAAAGTTTGGAGGATGCGCTAGAAGTTGCCGAGCGGATCCGCTACACCCTCAAGCCTGCCATCAATCTAGAAGGGCATGAGATGTTCGTCAGCGTCAGTATTGGGATTGCCTTGGGCGCGCTCCACTATACCCAAGCCGAACAAATCCTGCGGGATGCCGATATTGCCATGTACAAAGCCAAACAGCAAGGTCCGGGCCGCCACGAAGCGTTTGATACTTCGATGCACGCGGCGGCCTTGGAGCGCCTTCATTTAGAGCACGATTTGCAACGCGCCCTAGAACGCCAAGAGTTTTGGCTCTACTATCAACCAATTGTCGACCTTCAGACCCAGAAGCTCAGCGGGTTTGAGGCGCTCCTGCGGTGGCAGCATCCCGAGCGCGGATTGGTCATGCCGGGCGCGTTTATGGCCGTCGCTGAAGAAACGGGTTCGATCGAGCCGATCGGCCAGTGGGTGCTTCAAGAAGCCTGTCGGCAACTCAAGCAATGGCAGTTAGAAGGCCCGCAACGATCTGCCTTGACCGTTAACGTAAATCTATCTGCCCGCCAATTTTCTCAGCCACACCTGCTCCACCAAATTGACCTGACCTTGAAGCAGACGGGGCTAGACGCGCGATCTTTGAAATTAGAAATTACCGAAAGCACGCTGATTGGGAATCCCGACCTAGCGGTGTCTGTGCTCCAAGCCTTGCGCGATCGCCAAATTGATATCTGCATTGATGACTTTGGCATCGGCTACTCTTCTCTGAGCCATCTCCATCGCTTTCCCATTAACATGCTGAAAATCGATCGATCGTTTGTCGCTCAGGTCCGGGAAGACACAGCGCACCACGAAATTCTAAAGGCCATCATTCATTTAGGGCACAACCTTGGCTTGAAAGTCATCGTGGAAGGCGTCGAGACGGCTCAACAGTTAGCTTTGCTGAAGGCAAATGGCTGTCTTTACGGTCAAGGGTACTGGTTTGATAGCATGTTTGATAGCATGCCGCAGTTCAAATCGGCATAGTTCGCTCGACAGTGCGGTGCCTCTCCGCACGGGGGCTTCGAGCCGCAGCCCTTTTGTGTTTTGAATTACAAAAAACTCGTAAACTGAAGTAAGGCTGTTCTACCGAGGATGCAACCCTTTAGAATGAGAATAGCCATTAAGAAACGTTACGGTAAGTGCCTTGAATTCCTCTCAATCGGCGGCATCTCCTCGATTTCAATTTGACTCTATTGAAGCGGCACTCGCCGATATCCAGTCAGGGCGAGCAGTTGTGGTGGTGGATGATGAAAACCGCGAAAATGAAGGCGATGTCGTCTGCGCGGCTCAGTTTACTACGCCGGAAATGATTAATTTTATGGCGGTTCAAGCACGCGGGCTGATCTGCCTTGCCATGACGGGCGAGCGCCTGGATGCCTTGGACTTACCCCTGATGGTGACTCACAATACGGATCGCAATCAGACGGCTTTTACGGTCAGCATCGACGCATCTCCAGCACTCGGCGTCTCCACGGGCATTTCAGCAGAGGATCGCGCCCGTACCATTCAGGTGGCCATTAATCCCAACACTCAGCCTTCCGACCTCCGGCGACCAGGGCATATTTTTCCGCTGCGATCGCGCGAGGGGGGCGTGCTCAAGCGGGCGGGCCACACGGAGTCGGCGGTGGATTTGGCGCGCATGGCGGGGCTTTACCCAGCGGGCGCGATCTGCGAAATCCAGAACCCGAATGGTTCGATGGCAAGATTGCCGGAGCTGATCGACTACGCTCGCGAACACCATCTTAAAATCATCAGCATTGCCGATTTAATTAGCTATCGGCTGCAGCACGAGCGCTTTGTCCATCGCGAAACGGTCGCGGAGTTGCCGACGGAGTTCGGGCAATTCCAAATCTACGGCTACCGCAATACCCTCGATAATTCAGACCACGTCGCGATCGTGAAGGGGGATGTGGATAAATTTGGCGATCGCCCGATTATGGTGCGCGTCCACTCCGAATGCCTGACGGGAGATGCCCTCGGTTCTCTGCGCTGCGACTGCCGGATGCAGTTGCAGGCGGCCCTCAAGATGATCGATGCCGTAGGCGAAGGCGTGGTGGTATACCTGCGTCAAGAGGGACGCGGAATCGGCCTTATCAACAAACTCAAAGCCTACACGTTACAAGATAAGGGATTCGATACCGTCGAAGCCAATGAGAAGTTAGGCTTCCCAGCAGATTTGCGCAACTATGGTGTAGGAGCGCAGATCCTCAACGATCTGGGCATCCACAATATTCGTCTGATTACTAACAACCCGCGTAAAATTGCCGGACTCAAGGGTTATGGCCTGGACGTAGTGGGTCGAGTGCCGCTGTTGATCGAGGCAACGTCGTTTAATATGGCGTATCTCAACACGAAGGCTGAAAAACTCGGCCACATGCTGCTGCAAACTTTCTTATTGACGATTGGCATTCAATGGAAGGACACACCGACGGAGGACGAAAGCTACGAGCGTCTCGAAAAGCTCCGCCACCTAGCCGATACGCAGCATTTACTCCTGCAAGAAGAAACCCGTCCCGTCGCAACGGCAATCTTCGGTCGCTCGGCGCTGGTGGTGCATTTGGGGCTGGATCAGCCGCAGGTGGCAGATGCAGATTGGTTTACGCAGCCAGGGCATCCCTACATGGGGGCGATCGCCCGTATTCTGGAAGACCTGAGGACTTGGCCCCAGGCGGCGCTGTTCGAGTTTCTTATTTCTCCCGGCACAGATCCCTTCAAGACGCTCCAAATCAAGCTAGATCGCCAGGATGTGCAGTCTCATAATCTGACGCAATCGGCGCTCAACCATCTGGAAACCCAGCGGATTTATACGGTTTCGTTGTAAGGGGAGCATGGGGGGCGATCGCCTACCATAGAAGAGAAAACCGTGGGTTTGATGCGGCATGGCGGTGGAGATTGAGTTGCAGCCTCATCTGCGATCGCCTTTCTCGAAGACATCATCGAAAAATCGGATGAAGGACTCCGTAGCGGTCTTGGAGCGAACATAATCTCCATAAATGATGAGTCAAAAGATTCTGCATGATGGACTTAAGCAAACTTCTGTACTATGTAGAAGGGCTATTAAGGCCATGCAAACGACTTTCGTCGCGCTCGCGCTTCGCCCTCCGTACAAAGGCGTTTTAACCTATGACCACAATTGAAACCAGAACCGAGCCGATGGTGCTCAACATGGGACCGCACCACCCCTCCATGCACGGGGTATTGCGGCTGATGGTGACCCTAGACGGCGAAAACGTCATCGACTGCGAACCCGTGATCGGGTACCTGCATCGCGGCATGGAAAAAATTGCCGAGAACCGCACCAACATCATGTTTGTGCCCTACGTGAGCCGCTGGGATTACGCCGCAGGCATGTTCAACGAGGCCGTGACCGTCAACGCCCCCGAAAAACTAGCCGATATTAAAGTCCCCAAACGGGCCAGCTATATCCGTGTCATCATGCTAGAGCTGAACCGGATTGCCAACCACCTGCTCTGGCTTGGCCCCTTCTTAGCAGACGTGGGCGCCCAAACCCCCTTTTTTTATATCTTTCGCGAGCGGGAACTCATCTACGACTTGTTTGAAGCCGCCACAGGCATGCGGTTCATCAACAATAACTACTTCCGCATGGGCGGCGTCGCCGCAGACCTCACCTACGGCTGGGTCACCAAATGCCTCGACTTCTGCGACTACTTTCTGCCCAAAGTAGACGAGTACGAACGGCTCATCACCAACAACCCCATCTTTCGCAAACGCCTCGAAGGGATTGGCACCATCACCCGCGACGAAGCCATCAACTGGGGGCTATCCGGCCCGATGTTGCGCGCTTCTGGGGTAGATTGGGATTTACGGAAAGTCGACCATTACGAATCCTACGATGACTTTGACTGGGACGTGCAGTGGGAGACGGGCGGCGACTGCCTCGCCCGCTATGCCGTCCGCATCCGCGAAATGCGCGAGTCGATCAAGATTACGCGCCAAGCTCTAGAGCAGCTTCCCGGCGGACCCTACGAAAACCTCGAAGCCAACCGGATGCTGGAGGGCAAGAAGTCCAAGTGGAATGAGTTTGACTACCAATTTTTAGGTAAAAAGCTAGCACCTACTGCAAAAATACCCGAAGGGGAACTCTACGCGCGGGTAGAGACAGGCAAGGGCGAACTCGGCATTTATCTGATCGGCAGCGATAATGTCTTCCCTTGGCGCTGGAAAATTCGGGCCCCGGATTTCAACAACCTCCAGATCTTGCCAAAATTGGTCCAGGGCTATAAAGTCGCCGACCTCATTGCAATTTTGGGAAGCGTTGACGTCATCATGGGTTCTGTAGACCGATAAATTTCGTAGGGGCGCACATACCTTGCACCCTTTCAGGGGACGATCGACGCCAGCCGATGGGTATCCCGCTCATCGGCTGTTTGGGTTTAAAAAAGCGCGTTACATCGTCATCCGATCGCTCCGTATGGGAAAGCATTTTGTTATGCCGCAAGTTCCCGATGGGGACAGTTCATAAAAACCATTTGTTATTGTCTAAGGCTTAGTTCCCTCAAATTCGTGGGTGAGACAGTAGTTTGAGCTTATTTGTAGGGCGCTCGTAGCAACTTGCAAGCCAGGTCAAGTGGCAGGAGGTGAAATGAGTATTCCAACATTAAACTCGGTTGTCCCAGTCTTAGCTTCGCTTGATATCTCTAAGACGATTCAGTTTTATTGCTCTGTGTTTGGGTTTGCCAAAATTTATGAAGAGCCAGCAGTCTACGGTATCGTTCAGCGTGATGCGGTACAGATTCATTTTTGGGCATGTTCTGAAAAACACATTGCTGAAAACACTGCATGTCGTGTCAATGTCAAAGAAATTGATGCGCTGTATGCTGAATTTCAACCCAAAGGGGTCATTCATCCCAATGCGCCATTACAGGAAAAGCCTTGGGGAACGCTTGAATTTGGCGTTTTAGATGAAGATGGCAACCTCATCACGTTTTTTGAGGAGACTCAGCAAGATTAGCGTTCATTTAAGGTGTTTTTGAAATGTGGCTCTCTATGATTGCAGCGGCATAACAACCCAGCTGGAGCGGATTTGCAAGGTTGATTGTTGTTGCGACAAAAGCGATAGGTTGCCGCTCAACCGGAACGTTAGCGATGGTTGCTTTCCCTCAAAGCGTTGCAGCTCCACCCGCCCCTACCGCCAGACAGTTTAATCGGACATTTTGCAATTGTGAAATCCTTTACGCCCAATCATATTGGGGGACTGTACGCCCTTCTTGCCTACGGATCGTGGGGTCTCGTGCCGCTGTACTGGAAGCATTTTGGCACCGTTCCGGCCCTTGAAATTCTAGGCCACCGGATGGTTTGGTCGAGCCTTTTACTGCTGATGGCGCTGGCGGTTCAGCAAAATCTACCGGAGCTAAAAAAACTGCTGGTTTCACCGCGACGATGGCTGCCGCTGTTGCTCACCTCCGCCATTTTGTCTCTAAACTGGGGGCTGTATATCTATGGGGTTAGCACCAGCCAGATTATTGAAACCAGTCTGGGATATTTTATTAACCCGTTGGTAAATGTCTTGTTGGGCGTGCTCATTCTCAAAGAGCGGCTGACTTGGGGACAAAGCGGTGCAGTCTTGTTGGCAACCCTGGGGGTGCTGAACTCCGTCCTATCTCTGGGACAGGTGCCTTGGTTAGCCTTAACCCTAGCCGTATCCTTTGGATTTTATGGGCTATTGCGGAAGCTGATTCCGGTCAGTCCTTTGGTAGGGCTGACCGTGGAGACTTGTTTGCTGTCCCCCGTGGCGATCGCCTATCTCGCCTTTCTCAACACCCAGCACGCCAGCCATTTTGGGCAAAATGCTACGCTCGCACTGCTGTTTGTCGGCGCTGGCGTCATCACGTCCCTACCGCTGCTGTGGTTCAACAACGCTGCCCAGCGTCTGCGGCTCTCCACCCTAGGCTTTTTCCAGTATCTTGCCCCTAGTTTGCAGTTGGGGTTAGGAGTACTGGTCTACCACGAACCATTTACCCAAGCTCATCTTGTAACTTTTAGCCTGATTTGGGCTGCTTTAGCGCTCTATTCAACCACTTCGATTCTCCAAAACAGAGCTGCTTCGCCATAGTACAGATCTACATCGCACTAAGCGCTACGATTTGCGTAGGTCGCCATCGGCTCTTTAATCCAGCGGATATAGAGGTGTTTAAAGGTAGAACGCAATACGCGCGGCGCGCCAAAATCAATGGGCATCATCTTTTCAGGCAGCAACCAACCATCGATCGCCAAATCCTGAGGCATCAGCAGCGGATAGTTAATCTCAACATCATTTAACCCCAGACGACTTGCAGCCCTCTGAGTCGGGATCAAACGCGGATCTACCTTCAAAATCTCAACCAAAGCACGGTCTAGGGCAAACACATTGCCAGAAGCAGCCAACACGCCTAAATCCCTAGGCTCTCCCGCACTTGGCCCATTGCCCTCATGCCCAATAATGCCATCCAAAATCGTCAAATCTGGGTTAATGGTACGGGCGGTTTCCACTAGCATTTCGCCAAACCGCTCCGCATCCTTGCCCGCTTCTAAATGCCACCACGCCTTCATCTTGCCAGGGACGCAGCCAAACAGATTTTTAACCCCTAAGGTTACCGTTAGCTGCACGTGAGACTTCACCTTGGGTAGATTAATCACCACATCCGCATCCATCGCTTCTTTAGACAAACGCAAACGATCGAATGCCTCTCCCACGGCCTCATACCGCGCCCCATGGAACTCCACCACGGGAATCTCTAGCTCCTCCAGCATTGGTAGGTAGCCATTGGCCTTTGCTACCCCATAGGCTGACCCAAAGGCAGGGCCATCCCCTAAGAAGGGTTTGCCGCCTGCTTCCTTCACCAATTGCGCCACGCAGGACACCACTTCAGGACGAGTGGTGCATTCCTTCGTGGGCCGTGCGCCCGTCAGCAAATTGGGCTTCAGCAACACGCGATCGCCCCTTTTCACAAAAGCACCCATCCCGCCCAGAGGGTCGAGCAACGCTTCTATTGCAGTTCTCAGCGCAATGAGATCGCCGTAGCTATGGGCGCGAACCAAAGAAACAGGTACCGTTGGCATGGAATTGCTCCTGCGATAGAAGGTCGATGGAAAGCGCTTACGTAGAAGGAGCCGAATCGGGGTTTGGAGGTACAGAGACTTCCTCCGCTGCGGCGGCTTGCTTTTGAAGTTCCTCAGCACGCTGCTGCTGGCGGCGGCGCTCTCCTTCAATGAACTCAGCCAGGGCTT
This sequence comes from Altericista sp. CCNU0014, assembly GCF_044923475.1. Lineage (NCBI taxonomy): Bacteria > Bacillati > Cyanobacteriota > Cyanophyceae > Synechococcales > Altericista > Altericista sp. CCNU0014. Next base: position 4,720,310 of record NZ_CP137338.1, on the reverse strand, counting down.
TGCGCGCCTGCTCTAACTTATCGAGATTGCCCCGATATAGCTCGAGGTCCCTTTGGATTTTGCTCGCCGATAGGTTCAGCGGGGCTGCCAGCTTCTCAATAAACTCGTTGAGCTTTGCCTCTTCCGCCACCAAGGCCGGGTCGGCAGATTCGAGGAGGTTATAAACGCCAATGGCAAACAGACGGCTGTATTTGAACTTGGCATTGACGGCGATCGCGTGCAGCGTCCCCGCTAGCCCTTCGCCCCCAGCAGAGGCAGACTGCGTCACCCAATTCAGCAAGTCTTCGGAACTGCGGCCTGCAACCGCTACCTTTGCCGACTCTGCCTCTGCCCGAAACTGAGCGGGGTCGATCTCCTCAGCGCGACAGAGCGCGTTGAAAATAGAGTCTCGGTCGGGCGCTGGCTCGTAGCCAGCCATAAAGCGATCGAAGGTGCCAACCACTCCGAGAGCAAAGATGGGGTCGTAGCGGAAATCTTCATTAACGCGCAGAAGGTGGATTTCCACCATCAGCTCTTCCACAACCCGTCGGTACACCGACGAAACGGGACGGGTGTGTAAGGTATAGAAGGCTCTTTTGGTATCGGAAACGGTACGGACGGTATTCACAACGCAAAGACGCTTGATAAACTTCTGTTATTTTCTCACTTATAGTGCGATCGCTGCCACGGGATCTAAATTCATGCCGCTCCCCACTGTGATATTACCCGGCTATCTTGCCGCCGCCCGCGACTATTTAGCCCTAGAGCAGTACCTGACTCAAGCAGGTTTCCCGACCGTAACGGTACCGCTAACGCGCCAAAGTTGGTGGGTAACGCTCGGCGGGCGGCCTGTAACGCCCATCTTAAGCCAGCTAGACCGAACGATTCAGCAGGTTTTAAGCCAAACCCAAGCCGATCGAATCAATCTCATCGGACATTCGGCAGGGGGATGGATTTCTCGCATTTACATGGGCGATCGACCCTATTGCGGCCAAAAGTGGGCGGGACAGCCCCAAGTCAGTACCCTCATGACCTTGGGCACGCCCCACACCAGCCAAGAACGCTGGACGCGTCGCAACCTGGATTTTGTCAATACCACCTACCCCGGCGCGTTTTACGAATCGGTCAACTACGTCTGCGTTGCGGGCAAAGCCATCTATGGCAAACCCAGCCTGCGTCCGGGCGAGTGGTTTACTTACCAAAGCTACCAAATCACAGGCGGGATAGGACAATGCTGGGGCGATGGCATTACGCCCGTCGAAGCGGCTCATTTAGAAGGCGCTACCAACCTGGTCCTAGAAAACGTGCGACATTCGCCCCAAACCTCTGACGCCCTCGATCGGGGGCAAGGCTATCGTTGGTACGGTTCGCCAGAAGTTGTCTCGCAATGGATTCAATATCTGGCTTAGCGTCCGCTCGATCTTCGTTGTTTTGCGATCGCCTCTAGGCCCTAGAGCCTAGACCTCACACCCATCTGCGGTATTGGCCGAACTCCGACACGTTCGAGCGTTCTAGTTTTTGGGAGAAACCCGAACGGCAGGAGATACAGACAGCGTATCTTCCTGAACGGGTGCGGTGTCGAGAAATTCCTCTACGTCGATATAGGTCGAATCAGCACCTCGCGTAATAGGCCCGCGAGCGCGAACTCGAACGTCCATTAAATCTTGCAAAACCTGTTGTGGATTGTCCTTGGGTTCGAGGGTTAGCAACAACCCCTTACAGGAGCCGCCGTATTCTTCCGCAACGCAAATGACATTTTGTCCGTTTGCTTTGCCTGTGGTCAAAAAGGCAAGGGTTCCGCTGTCGTAAAAGGTCTGAAACCGCCGAGACACTTCTAGGCAGCGGCTTTCAGGCGTGTAGTTATTGAGCCCGTTGGCAAAAAAGCTCGATTTCCAGCGAATCATCAAAACGTTTCCCCGTTGAGTTCGCGCGATGGTCGTCGGGATTTCATCCCCTGCTGCAGAACTCTGACTCTTGCCGCAGAAAAACCGACTGCCGGATTGAGGCTCGGCTTGAGCGGGCACGACGCGCGTCATGGCACAAGTTAGACCTAGAGCTGCAACGGCAGCAGCCTGGAGAAGAATAGATTTCATAGATGTTTCCGAGGGAAAGGCGATATTGACGAGCGAGATAAAGAAATACAAACAAAGGCCAAAGATTCAGGAACTCTGTCTTCTTAATAAGATAATATGCCATAATTTTCTAAATGTCTGGCGATCTGAAGCTCTATCCTTATGTGACCTAAATCACTGGCAGGAGTGACGAGTGCTGCTAGTTTTCTAACCTAGAAACTGGTGACATGTAAGGGCTGCAGTCAAAGCCATTCAAAAACTGCTGCGATCGATTTTATAAAGTTGTGTGCCCGAGTCGATTCTCTCTAAACGACCCCATTGCTTTGAGTTGCATTCCTGAAAATGCAACGATTGAAACAAAAACTTAACTTCGTTCAAACTTTAAAAAGCATGCGGTCTTATGTTTTAGGTCGACCTTGGGGTCGATTTTGGTGTGCGGTGGCGTTGAGTGCAATTGGAACTGGATATTTACTGCCAGATAGCGAAGCTCAGACCTTAAACGATCCGAGTCGGATCGAGCGACAACTGCCTCCCCCCAGTTCGCCGACGCCTCAACCGGAGATTTCTGTCCCTCGACAGGAAGACCTGACCGTTCCCCCCGGTACAGATCGGCAGAAGTTTCAGCTGCGATCGTTGGAAATTGAAGGCGCGACGGTCTATTCAACAGAACGTTTTGCGCCCTTCTACGATCGGTCGATCGGAAAAGACGTCAGTCTAGCCGATCTCTATGGGATCGCCGCAAAAATCACTCAGTTTTACCGTCAGTCCGGCTACGTACTGTCCTTTGCGGTAGTGCCGGAGCAGACCATCGTCGACGGCAAAGCCCGCATTCAAGTCATTGAAGGCTACATCGAAAAAATCGAGCTAGAGGGCGCGCCAAAGCCGCAGCTCGATCGCATTCAAGCCATAACCGATAAGATCTTGGCGTCCCGACCGCTTCAGGTTAAGGATCTAGAACGCCAGCTTCTTCTTGCCAATGACTTAGCCGGGATTAAAGCCCGAGCGGTGTTGCGGCGAGGCAGCAGCTTGGGAACCTCAACCCTACTCGTACGGGCAGCCTACGATCCGATCGATGTCTTTGGGGAGCTGACCAATCGCGGCACTGAAGAAGTAGGCCCGCTCCGCGCTCAAGCTGGCGTTTCCCTCAATTCCATTTTGGAAGAAGGGGAGCGCGTTACCGTTCGAGGTGCAACCTCCCTCAGCAACCCCAGCGAACTGGCTCTAGGCAGCATCAACGTTGTCGCGCCCATCGGGAATGACGGTCTAAAACTGAATCTAGATGGCTCTTATACTAGCGTCAACCCCCGTGGCGATTTACGCGATTTAGGCATTAACGGACGGACTGTTGCCCTAGAAGCGGGATTGACCTATCCGATCGTCCGTTCCCGTCAAACCAGCATTTATTTGAAAGGCAGCTTTGACTACGCAGACAGTCGCAACAGGTCTGAGCTGCTGGACGCTGTTTTGTCTCAAGATCGACTTGCAGTGGTACGGTTGGGCGTTCAGTTCGAAAACCTCGATCCGTTAGGAGCGTTCCAAGGTTCGTTTCAAATTTCCCAGGGCGTGGGGGGAACCGAGACCGGCACCGCTACCGAGCCGCTCTCGAGAGCAGCAGGCAGCGCAGTGTTTACCAAACTCAATTTAAACCTCACGCGCAATCAGAAACTCCCCAGTCGATTTAATTTATTGCTGTCCGGCAAGGCTCAGATTACAGGGGACGCGCTTTTGACAAGAGAGCTCATTGGACTGGGAGGAGAAACCTTTGGCGGCGCGTTTGACCCGGATGTCCTCTTAGGCGACTACGGCTACGGTCTGCGCGCAGAACTACAGCGCCCTTTTCTGTACCGGGGGTTTGGACTACCCATGGCAACCCAGCCTTATATTTTTGCCGATTACGGCCAAGTGTTTCGCAACGCGCCCACAGCTGCAGAAAATTCCTCAGATGCGTTGGGTTCAGTTGGGCTGGGAGTGCGCCATAGTTTTAATTCCAATGTATTTGTCGGACTGGAACTTGCGTTTCCCTTCGAGCGAACGGATGTTTCTTTTAAGAACGATCCTCGACTCTTTTTTGTCATCACTGGTTTCTTTTAAGCAAGGTGTACTATGACTTGGCGTTCTTGCATCTCATTCCTGTCTTCAATTGAATTTGTACGTATGGATCGTCGGCTTATCAGAAACAAATCTTTGCTGTCATCGTCCGTCCTGCCCAAGCCAACTCAGACCGATTTCTCATCTCGATCGCTCTGGAAATTCGCCCGCAGTCTCCTGCTGGGAGCGACTGGTGCAATCGTTTGGGCATTACCAGGAGCAGCACTTCCCCAAGGCGGTAGTGTCTCCGCAGGACAAGCTGAGATTCAGCAGCCGAGCGCGGAGAAGTTGAACGTCGTGCAAACCTCCAATCGCGCTGTAGTGAACTGGGACAGCTTTAGTATTGGGGCTTCAGAGTGGGTCAATTTTCAGCAACCTTCAGCAAACTCTGCTACCCTCAACCGAGTTACCGGAAGCTTTACTTCGGAAATTGCAGGTCGGTTGACCGCCAATGGGCAATTGTTTTTAGTCAATCCCAATGGCATTTTATTCACCCCCACCGCCCAAATTAATGTCGGCAGTATTTTAGGAACCACGCTAGATATCCATAACTCGGATTTTATGAGCGGTGCGTTGAAGCTCTGGCAGATGCCGGACAAGCCGCTCGGCACTGTTGAAAATCAGGGCAGCATTACGGTAAAAGAGGGTGGATTTGCAGCTTTAGTCGCACCTGGCGTTGCCAATCGCGGCATCATTAATGCCCGTCTCGGTCAGGTCGTTTTGGGATCTGGCACGACAGCAACGCTCGATTTCTACGGCGATGGGTTGATTTCCTTTGCAGTAGATCCTGCGATCGCAGGTCAGGTCCTCGGGCGTAACGGTCAGCCCCTAAGTACCCTTCTGAGCAATAGCGGTACTATCAATGCAGATGGGAGCATCGTGATGCTAAGCGCTCAAACTGGGGCAAAGGCGATCGACAATACCATCAACATGGACGGAGTGATTCTGGCCCGTACCCTAGAAAATCGCCAAGGCCAGATTGTCCTGTCAGGAGGAAGTACTGGAGCGGTCTCGATTTCTGGAACCCTGGATGTTTCTGGCAAAGGCTTAGCAGAGCGAGGCGGCACGGTGCAGGTGTTGGGTCAACAGATCGACCTTGCCAAAACGGCTCAGCTTTTGGCCTCTGGAGATAGCGGCGGCGGTACTGTCTTAGTGGGCGGAGATGTTCGAGATAAGGAAAGCCTCCCCACGTTATTCAGCACAAATATCAACGCAGGTGCTCAGATTGAGGCCGATGCGCTTAACAATGGTAAGGGCGGCACGGTCGTTGTTTGGTCGGACGGCATTACTGCGATGAACGGCAATATTTTTGCCCGAGGTGGTCCCAATGGTGGTGACGGTGGTTTTGTCGAGACCTCCGGCAAGACAGGGCTGAGTATTGCACAAACGGCTCAAATCGACGTGGGAGCTAGTATCGGCAAGGGTGGAACTTGGCTGTTGGATCCAGATCGGTTATTTATTGCGAAATCCATCACTTTCGATGACACGCTGGCATTGTTCTCTGGAGCGACATTACTGGCACCCCCAACAGGCGACTTCACCATCGATCCAAGTGTAATTGTTAATGCTCTGAATAAAGGTAACGTCGATCTAGCGGCCAATCAGTTGATTCAGGTTGATGCAGCGATCGACAGCAATACGCAAACCAACGGTAATATCCTTGCCTTTAAGGACCAAAACCTGGATGGAAACCTCACGGTCAATCTCAACGCACCGATTTTACTGGGTACCAGTCAGATACTAACTGGGGAAGCAACAACTGTTAATGTCAACCAAGCTGCTCCTGGAATCCTCCAAAATGGGGTGGATGTAGCAACATCTGGAGCGACTGTAAATATCGGTAGTGGTACATTTACAGGAACGGGCAGTCAGGTCGTCAGTATTATTGGGAAAGACCTCACGGTAAAAGGGCAGGGTCCTGCCAACACGATCGTTGATGGTGAAAATACTCGACGAGTGTTCGATCTTGCTAGAGATAATGCAATAACTCTTGATAGCTTGACCATCACCAGAGGCAATGCAGGATCGGGCAACGGCGGTGGAATTCAATCTATTGGTGTCGGCAATTTAACAATTTCTAACAGCAATGTTTCTGGTAACTCAGCAGCAAACTCTGGAGGAGGTATTTACAACAGCGGCAATATCAGCGAAAACGGCGAAGTTATTAGTAATTTGACGATTTCCAATAGCTCCGTCTCTGACAATATAGCTACAGGAGCAGAGATTGAAGAAGGCTTTACTTCTACAGGCTTGGGAGGCGGTATTTATAACGAATTCAGCAACCTAGCAGTGACGAACAGCAGCATATTCAACAACTCAGCAAATGGGTTTGGCATTGGAGGTGGCATTTATAACTCTGGCTACTTTGACAGTGATTTTAATAGTTCGCTTGGTAGTTTCACGATCGCGAACAGCAGTATTTATGACAACAAAGCAGTCAGTGGAGGGGGAGGTATTTACAGTATCGATAATCTATCGATAACTGACAGCACTATCACTCGCAATTCTGCAAGCGACACTGCTGAAGGAGGCGCTTTTGGCGGAGGGATTGCTAGCTTTGGTGCTTTATCGCTAACAAATAGTATTGTCTCTGAAAACTCTGCAAGCAATGGTATTGGAGGCGGCATTTTTAGTATTGGCTACTATTCTAGTGAGATTAGCGGTAGCATCGTCGGAAATTTGAGTATCTCCAACAGCACTATTTCTGGGAATTCGGCGTCCTCCGGGGGAGGTATTTACAATATTGGTCCGTTAACATTGAGTAGCAGCACTATTTCTGGAAACTCGGCGATCGCAGATGGTGGCGGCATCTACAATTACGGATTTAACGATGAAGCCAATAATTTTTACGGCAACTTGTCGGTAACCAACAGCACCATCTTCGGCAACTCAGCAGGTACTTCCGGTGGTGGTATTTTCAACCTCTACGGCCCTGGGAAAATAACTTACAGCACGATCTCCGGCAACTCAGCCGGCACTTCTGGCGGAGGGATCTTTGACAGTAACGATATCAGCACATATACATTGAGCGTTGGCAATAGCATCCTTGCGGGTAACAGCGCCCCTGCCGATGCGGAAGTTTCAGCGTCCGCAGGGGCTGGATTTTTTATCTCTAATGGGTTCAATTTGGTCGGTCAAAATGGGAATGCAGGTGGATTCCCCGCTATTGGGACCGATATCGTGTTAGCTGGCTCGATCGATACTGTTTTAGGGCCACTTGCAGATAATGGCGGTCCCACGCAAACTCTAGCGTTATTATCCGGTAACCCTGCTTTGGATGCAGCAAGCCCCGATCCATCCATCACAACAGACCAGCGCGGGACAGCGCGGCCTCAAGGTGGTACTTCCGATATTGGTGCTTTTGAATCTAGTCCTAGCCCAGAACCTTCTCCTAGTCCTTCTCCTAGTCCTTCTCCTTCTCCTTCTCCTTCTCCCAGTCCTTCTCCCAGTCCTTCTCCCAGTCCTTCTCCCAGTCCAGAACCTTCTCCTAGCCCTTCTCCTAGTCCTTCTCCCAGTCCAGAACCTTCTCCCAGTCCAGAACCTTCTCCTAGCCCTTCTCCCAGTCCTTCTCCCAGTCCAGAACCTTCTCCTAGTCCAGAACCTTCTCCTTCTCCCAATCCAGAACCTAGCCCTTCTCCTTCTCCCAGTCCAGAACCTAGCCCAGAACCCTCCCCTAGTCCTTCTCCTAGTCCTTCTCCCAGTCCAGAACCTAGTCCTTCTCCTTCTCCTTCTCCCAGTCCTAGTCCAAATCCGACATCCAATGACATCACAAACGAACCTACTCGTATCACCAAAGAAACCGTTACACCTCCTTTAGCTTTTGAGCAAGAACAAAATGCCGATGCTCCCCCACAGGGGAATGTCACTATCGCCAAAGCTATAATCCCGCCGCAACCTGATGCACCTCTTGCAGAATTGGATCGGTACTTTAGTTCTGCCATAACAAGCTATTTAGGGAGCAGCAATCCTCCTGCGGATACAGTCGAACAGGCCCAAACTGTTTTAGGTAAAGTCTCTTCCGATTCTCCTGGGGTCAATCCAAGCCTCATTTACGTTTACTTTGCACCATCAACCAATAAACCCGTAGCAAACAGCCTCCGCAGCCCCTCAACATTACTCGCCTCCACGGACCTCTCTTCTTCCGTATTACGAGGCAACTCAGTCGCGCAAAATGCAGAAGACGCAGGTATCGAGTCAAAAGAAAAGTGTTTATCCGAAAAACCTGCTAGTCCCTCCGATCCCATCTGGCAGTTTGACTCTTGCGGTTGGGATCGCTTGTTCCCCAAAGGGCTAGCGGGACGGGATAGCGATCAACTCATTCTGGTTCTGGTCACAGTCGATGGAAAAGTGATTCGCAAGCGGGTTCCTGAGGCAACGCGAGGCACGATGGTGAAGGCGGTCAGACGACTGCAAGGAAGCCTCCAGAGATTGACTGATTCTAAAACGTATCTGCCCCAGTCTCAGCAGCTTTATCGTTGGATGGTCGCACCGCTAGAGGAAGCGCTGAAAGCGGCGAAGGTGAATAACCTAGTCTTTGTGATGGATAAAGGGTTGCGCGCGCTCCCGATCGCAGCCCTTCACGATGGCACCGGATTTGTCGTCGAGCGCTTTAGCGTAGGTGTGATGCCCAGCCTCACCCTAACCGATACCCGCCGGGTAAACCTTCAAGACGCGCAGGTGCTGGCAATGGGAGCCTCGGAATTTCAAGATCAAGCTGCGCTGCCTGCCGTGCCGTTAGAACTATCCACCATCGAAAAAATCTGGTCCGGACAATCGCTGCTGAACGAATCGTTTACACCCCAGCAACTCAAGCAACTGCGATCTTCCAAACCCTATGGCATCGTCCATTTAGCCACCCATGGCGAGTTCCAAGCCGGAAATCCAGAACTATCCTACATTCAGTTTTGGAACAGTAAGGTTAACCTCAAACAAATGCAATCCTTGGAGTTGACTCAACCCAGCCCCGTTTCTTTGCTGGTCTTGAGCGCGTGCCGCACGGCTCTGGGCGACCAAGATGCAGAACTCGGGTTTACGGGTTTGGCGGTTTCGGCAGGGGTGCAAACTGCCGTTGGCGGTCTCTGGAATATCAGCGATCTCGGCACCTTAGCACTCATGAGTAGCTTTTATAGCAACTTAAAACAAGCGCCGATCAAAGCCGAGGCTCTCCGACAAGCACAGGTCGCGATGCTTAAGGGACAAATTCGAGTCGAAAACGACCAGTTGATCGCAGCAGGACTGAATATTCCCCTCTCGCTCAAGCTGCAAGAACAAAGTGCTGACCTCAGTCACCCCTACTACTGGAGCGGCATTACGATGGTGGGCAATCCTTGGTAAGGATAAGGTAGGATTGTTCGAGTACAAAATTTCTTGCCCTTTGCTAGTACAGATGCACCAAACGGTTTTCCACTGCTGGGCTGGAAAACCGTTTGGTGCTGCGCGATTGAGAGGCGATCGCCGCCTTCTACTTGACCTCAACCGATCGATTTTGCTCGGTTTTCTGAGATTTCGATCGATAAATGCTGCCAGAACGAGCCAAATAGAACTTGTCTATGCCCATCTTTATGAAAATTCCATGCATAAAACTTCACACTTATTCATAAAATAGCTTCATTGGCAAATAAGTATTTTTACTCAACATCATGGCGGATTCGTTTCCCTGGTTGACCACTATCATTTTGCTGCCTGCCTTGGCCTCAATAGCTATCCCTTTTTTGCCGGATAAAGACGGTAAAACGGTGCGGTGGTATGCCCTTGGAGTCAGCATTCTAGAATTTATTCTGATGTGCTACGTCTTTTGGAGGCATTACGACCCTCATAACACTTCGTTTCAGCTTGTAGAGAAATATGCTTGGCTTCCGACGTTGGGGCTAAGTTGGGCAGTGTCGGTCGATGGGTTGTCGGTTCCGTTGGTGATTTTGGCTGGCCTGGTAACAACGCTCTCCATTTTTTCTTCTTGGCAGGTCGATCGAAAACCTCGGCTGTATTACTGCCTCATGCTGTTGCTGTACTCTGCTCAAATTGGGGTTTTTGTCGCTCAGGATTTGGTGCTGCTCTTTATCATGTGGGAGCTGGAACTGATTCCCATTTACTTGCTGGTCTCGATTTGGGGTGGGCCGAACCGCCAGTATTCTGCGACTAAATTTTTGCTCTACACCGCAACAGCCTCCGTCTTTATTCTAGTAGCGGCGCTCGGGATGGGTCTTTATGGCGGCAACATGACGTTTGATATGGCAGAACTGGGTCTCAAGCATTACCCGCTAGCTTTAGAGATTCCACTCTATGCCGGATTGCTCGTCGCCTTTGGGGCAAAACTAGCGATCTTTCCCCTCCATACCTGGCTCCCAGACGCCCATGGGGAGGCTTCGGCACCTGTTTCTATGATTCTAGCTGGGGTGCTGCTCAAGATGGGAGCCTATGGACTCATCCGTCTCAATATGGAATTGCTGGGCGATGCGCATATCTACTTTGCTCCAGCCTTGGCCATTTTGGGAGTAGTCAATATTATCTATGGCGCGTTTAACTCCTTTGCTCAGACCAATATGAAACGCCGTCTGGCGTATTCTTCAGTGTCTCACATGGGCTTTGTGCTGTTGGGCATTACGTCTTTTGCCGATATTGGCATGAGCGGTGCGATGCTTCAGATGATTTCTCACGGTCTCATTGCCTCGGTATTGTTCTTTTTAGCAGGAGTAACCTACGATCGCACCCACACGATGTCGATGAAAGAAATGGGCGGGATAGCTCAGGTAATGCCAAAGGTATTTGCACTATTTACGGTCAGTGCTTTAGCTTCACTGGCACTGCCTGGAATGAGCGGCTTTGTCAGCGAACTGGCCGTATTTATTGGCATGACGAGCAACGATGTGTTTAGCGACGCTTTCCGCACGGTGACGGTGTTTCTCTCTGCGGTCGGCGTAATTCTGACACCCATTTACCTGCTGTCTATGCTGCGACAGGTATTTTACGATTCTGGGGGCGTACAAACCTGCGATATTCTGCCGTCTTGCGATATTGCGGAGGTGCAGTTTCAGAATCGAGGCGCCCAGGAGGCGGTTTGTTTTGGGACGAGTTGCGTGTTGCCTGCCGATGCTGCGTTTATCGATGCCAAACCGCGCGAGGTGTTTATTGCAGTTTGCTTTTTAATGCTGATTATTGGCGTAGGGGTTTATCCAAAACTCGCCACTCAGGTTTACGATGCCAAGATGGTTGCGGTGAATGCCCAGGTTCGTCAGTCTTACGTTCGAATTGCTCAAACCAATCCCAATCTTTACGCAACAGGATTTTCGCTACCGCAGATTTCATCGCCTGCACTCGTTCCCGAACTGGCAACAGTTCGAGGGACTTAGCTCCGCTATTGGGTTGCGACAAACGCCCCAGCATCAATTCACCGGACGCAACACTCAGAAAAAACTGGATACCATTAGGGAAAACTGCGATCGGCTGGAATGATTTGGACTGCTCATCCGGCAAGAGGAAATGGGTATTGCTTATTGGCAATAAGCTGAACTACAGCAGACTGCGTGAAGTATGGGTGGATAGTATCGTCGCAATCCAATCTCCTCTGAGGGGATAATAGATCTGAGCGTTCCCGAACAAACTAGAGGCTCGCACCCTTAGTGGTGCAGAAAACTTTTTAGGCCTATTTAGAGCGGATTTACCATAGGCTCAAGCTACCTATTTCCGTTAATTTTTTGTATATTCTCAATAAATGGCCTTGTTGAGAATAACGAGTTTACAGGGTTTCAGGAGTTTTCTGCACCACTAAGGGCTCGCACCATGCACCCCATCAAAAAACAAATCGTCACCGACGAATCCATGCACCCCGTCGCTGTCATCATCGATTACAACGATTGGCAAAACATTGAAGCCATGCTGCAAAACCTTCCTGAGCCAAGCCAAGCAACAGACCTTTCAAGCTTTGCGGGTTCAATCTCTCTCACCGTCGATCCGCTCGCCTACCAACAACAAATTCGTAACGAATGGCAATAAACCCTAATTTTGTCCTCGATACCAATATCGCTTTGTATCACCTAGGCGGACAACTGCAAAGCAATCTTCCTACAGGGCTATATTTTGTGTCAGTCATCACAGAAATAGAGTTACTGTCCTATCCCAACCTCACAATGCCTGAAGAACAGCAAATTCATCAGTTTTTGGCACAACTTCAAATCCTTAATCTCACAGAGTCTATTAAGCAAACAGCCATAGCTTTTCGCAAGCAAAATCGGCTAAAACTGTTAGTGTCCCTAGTTTTTCGCCACAGATTTGAGACGGTCATGCTTGGTATGGTCACGCTGTAAGACCAAGAAGAAAATGGTCAAACAACTGTCTTCATTGGGGAACGCACCAATTTCATCGGACTTGTTCCTAAACTCTCGAAACAATCGTTCGAGCGCATTAGTGGTTCGGACGAGTGGATATAAGGATGGGTTCAAATCATAGAAATTAAAGGTCAAAACAATATCTCTCAAAAAGGAGCGGATGGCATTAGGTTCAACAGACTGCCAAGTCTCGACAAAGACCACCAATCGCTCAATGGCTTCCATCCAATCATCGGTTTTATAGATGTCATAGGCGTCAGTCTTAATCTGGGTATAGCGAAGCTTCTTTGCTTCTGGAAGGTCTAGGGTCTGACCTTGCGCATCTTGGATGGATAAATTCTCATAGCCCAGATGACGCAGCATTGCCCTGATTTTATGAGTGATGCACAGTTGATGCTGGGCCTGAGGTACCCAGGCTTTGAGCACAGCGGGCAATCCATTGGTCCCATCACTGACGACAACCTCAACCCCATCAAGCTTCAATCCACGCTCCTGTAAACCCTTGAAAAAAGACTCCCAGGCGAATTGAGATTCACTCTCGGCAATCTCATAGTGCAAGATTTCACGAGTGCCATCTGGATAAATGGCCATTGCCACTAAAACAACCCGTTCTTCGGCTTGACGCAAGGCGCGCACATGTCCAGCTTGGTCTTCAAAGGTTTCCCCGCTTGCATATTGAATTCTCACCCAAACACCATCGACAAGCAAAATGGGTACAGCAGTGGTAATTTTTGCCGTGCGCCGTTGATTCATCTGCTGTTGAGCGGCTTCTGTGATTCGGTTGATGGCATTGACCGATAATACAGCCCCGAGTAATGGATAGAGCGCTTCTTGCAAGTCTCGCAAGGACAGGCCCATGACATACAGACTTAGACAAAAGTTTAATAGACTGCCAAGGCCCCGTTGATAGCGCCCCAAGATTTGCCAGTCTCGGTCTCTGTTCCCATGGCGCAGCTTGGGTACCGACAAGGATTCGATGCGCCCGTATTCGCTATCAAGGACTCGCTTGAAGTAGCCAGACCGACGAGGTCGTTCTCCCGCAAGCTGATTGAGATGCTCTTGTAATTCTTCGCACAGAGCTGCTTCTAAGACGCTTTGCGTAACCCCCAGAACCTCTGTATTCAGTTTTTCCTGTAGGACTTCGTTCAACTCTGGATATGGATTTTGGGTTTGAACCCGCAGTATTTGGGCTTTGCGTGTGACGATATCCATTCTCTGTTGGCCTGAATCTCTTATCCTCAGACCTTTTCACGCTTTGGCCTCTATGGCGAAAAACTCAGGACACTAACTAAAACTTCCTGACGCTATCATTGCCGCAACCGCATTTGAACTTAATGCCACCTTGCTGAGCAACGATCTCAAACTGACTAGCATTGCTACCTTGAACGTTCAATCTATGCCTCTGAAACGATCTCCATAGAATGCGTCTTTTCTGTGACAACCAACGAATCTCAAGGCAAACTTCTATACGATTTTTCAATAATCAATACAGCCTGCGCAGCAATAAATTCAAACTGGCAATAAGACAAAACCCCAGCCAACAGCATCGACGACTTAATGCAATACCCCATCCACATGAGACAGTAGCATCCCTTCAACCGGGACAAACTTTATCATCTCTGAACGGGACTGGCGGGACTCGAACCCTCGACCTATCGCTTAGGAGGCGATCGCTCTATCCATCTGAGCTACAGCCCCAGCCTTCTGGGATTTCCCAATCTTATCATTTGAATTTCATCCTCGCTAAGCTTGCAACTCGGCGAGGCGCTCCAAGACCTCAGTACTGTGCACCGCAGGGGCAACCTTTACCATGCGCTCTCGCAGCACGCCATCCGGGTCGACAATAAAGGTATGGCGCATGGACAAATAGCCCATCCAAGATCCGTAAAGCTTGCTCACCGAGCCATCTTCATCGGCCAACAGGGGAAACTTCAGCCCTTCGGAGTTGCAAAACTCCGCGTGGGTATCTACCGAGTCGGCACTGACACCCACAACCTGAGCATTTTTAGCCTGGTACTTTGCTAAATCCCGCTGGAAGCGCTGCGCCTCCAAAGTACAACCGGGGGTAAAGTCCTTCGGATAAAAGTACAGCACCACCCATTTTCCGCGAAAGCTATCGAGCGACAGTTGCCCCTTCCCGTCATTGGTGGGTAACGTAAACCCTGGCGCTGGCTCGTTCAAGAGCGGCAGTTGCCCGCCCATAGCCCGCGCCGGAGCAGTAGGGAGCAAAAGCATCAGGCACAGCACGCCCGCAATTAAACCGTAGCGAAGCAGTCGCCGCAAACCAGACATGAACGCCTCTATACTTAAATCCTTACACTTAGATGTTTACATAAATTTACATTTTTGTGTCCCGCGCGGGTCGGCCTTGCTCCGCCAGAGACTTCCAGCCAGGGAGCCAAAGGTTTTTATCTCGCAGGGTTTTTGCATTGAGCCAAAAGCGAACGGACGGATCGCAGGACGAAACCAGCTCGGCAAAAACGAGGCTTCCTTCATTTTTACGGCTGGCCACCTCAAAGTGCCGCCATCCAAAGGTAGGCTCCTTCGCCGTCCATTTAGAACCCAGGAGAAAAGGATGCTTTTGTTTGCTCACAATCGCAGCGCGGGTTTGATTTCCAACGTATTCAAGAGCCGATCGACATCGACATGCTGTTTAAAAAGCTGCTGGATGCACTCCACCTTAATGGTTTCGCTAAAACGCGCTTCGCTGAACGCCTTATCGACGAGCTCGACGGTGGTTAAAGTATCTAGATCGACCGACAGCACCGGAACTTCTAATTCTTCCGCTCGATTGATCACGATGGGATTCGGCGAGAAATGTCCCGTCAGAATCAGGCAATTGGTCGAAGACTCTAGGGCTGCAAGCTGAATATCGGTGCGATCGCCCCCCGTCACCACGGCCATATTGCTGGCTCTGTTGAAATAGCGCAGCGCTGAGTTGACATTCATGGCCCCGATGCTGAGCTGTTCCACCATTAGATTCAGGCGATCGCTACAGCACAAAATCTCAGCATCGAGCTGACGCACCATTTCTCGCACGCTAATGCTGCGCAGCAAAGGATGGCTGGGAATGTACCCAAAAATTGGGATATCATGCTGCTCCAGAAACGGAATGGCAAAATCGACGACAGACTGTGCCAGCTTTTCAGGCACGTCGTTGAGGATGACCCCACCGAGGCGACTTCCCAAATGCACCTGCGCCATCAACAGCTCTTCCACCACTGCAAGCGAGTGGCACCGGGCCATCAGCAACACCGCAGCGTCTAACTGTTCTGCCTGCTGGAGCAACGAAAATCCAAAAAGCTCTCCCTCTGCCAGATTGCTGGGTCCTTCGAACACAATCAAATCGCGGTCTTCCAGACCGGATTCGACAACCGACGGCAGGCCGGAAGGAACGATGCGGCCCGTCTGGAGTTGCTTCTGAATATCGGTAGCATTGACCGTCAGCGCCGACGGAACGACCTGGTGCTGCGTCAAGTTGAGTGCCGATACGATAAACTGAACGTCTAAATCTATGCCAGGCGGCGCAGAAGCATCTAAATTCACGCTCAAAGGCTTCCCGTAGGCGAACGAAACCCCTTTGGCCAAAATTTGAGGGCCTAGCCCTAAAACAGCAGCAGACTTACCGCTATGAGCGACCAGAGAACCAATCAGCAAATGCTTTGCCAGATGGGGCACACCCTCACTCCTTTCGTCTCTAAAAAGCACTCAACGATGCAGTGTAACAGCTTTAGCCCAATGAGATCGGTCTAATCCGCCACTCAGCCAAGCAATACGGCGGACGAACGATGGCCAGCATCAGCTGATTCTCTCATATTCTGCTGTAAGAGCGCCTTGACAGGTCAGTCCTCTATTCTCAGAAGCTTGCGATAAAAGGACTTGGAAAAGTCAGCACTTAGGGAGCGCTTGTAATTGATGAGGACATCAATGAGAAAGCCGACAAACTCGAAGTTTGTGAGCGTGACCTCATAGCTCAAATCTGCATCTGAACTGAACTGAAGCCGACAGCGGGTTAAGTCAGCGGGTAGCGGCAATACCGTCCAAGTTGCTAAAAATGGAATGCTATTCCCGCCTTCGATGGTGCGCTCTCCTTCAAAATTTCCAAATTGATAGAGAGACATCGCTAAGGCCAGCATATCGCGCCTGCTGCCTTGGTAATACGGAAGGTACATCGTCACGTCGCGGTTTGGAGCGGGTTGAAGTGTGCTGAGATGCTGGCCCATATTTGTGCGTTCCTGATAAATAGCAGTTAATTTAGAGTACCTGGGGTTTACGCTGCAGTAAAAGACTAAAGGCTTGATGCGACAGCGATTTCTCTAGGCGCGAGCCTATCTGGGGTATGGTGTTACATAGCAACCGTAGGATTGGCATACTTGACTGGGTTGAGAATGGAGACAATCTAATTGGACGATCTAATTTTAATGGCTCCTCCCGTTGCAAAAGTCTGCCCGATCGATGCGTTGCCTGCCGCAACTTTCATGACACCAGTATGACCACCCAGATCGTTCTGTCTCCCCAACGGGCTCCGAAAATAAGGAGACGCATCGGCTTTTTAAATTTTTCCCTTAATGAGGCAAATGCTTACATCCATCGCCAATTTCGGGGCATAAAACTTTTGACTCTCCAGGCTGTCTCGCACCTAAGCCATGGCGAATTGGGGCAGCAAGGTTCGGCCCAAAAATTTTTCTTCAGCGAGGTTGAGGGTTAGTCAGTGCTGAAGGTGTCAGAAGAAGTGTGGCCTAGCGACCCCGATTGGCTAGAGGATTATCCTAAAGGCGAGGGCCGCCGTCGGAAAGCGGCGTTATTACTAATTGCCGTGTGGTGCAGCGCGGTCGCGCTGCACCTGAGCGCTAGGGGCATCTGGATTTCAGCTGGCCTGACAGGGTCGATCGCGCTGCACCTGCTCAGACTCTTGGGAACCCGTCTCTCCCCTCTCCCCTCTCCCTTAGCACCCGATCTCGCCGCGGAAGCGCACCCCTTTGTCTCTCTCGTGGTGGCGGCTAAGGACGAAGAAGCGGTGATTGCAGCCTTGGTCGAAAAGCTCTGCGCGCTGGAGTACCCGACGACGCGCTACGAACTTTGGGTGGTCGATGACAACAGCAGCGATCGCACGCCGATCCTTTTAGCCGAGCTATCGCAGCGCTACCCAAACCTGCACTGGCTTCGGCGCAGCTTAGATGCGGCGGGCGGCAAATCGGGCGCCCTCAACCAAGTTTTGCCGTTGCTCGAAGGAGACTTTATTGGCGTGTTCGACGCCGACGCTCAAGTTTCAGGCGATCTGCTGCGCGCGGTACTGCCCTACTTCGACCCGGACGAAGTAGGTGCAGTTCAGGTTCGCAAGGCGATCGCCAATGCAGACGTCAACTTCTGGACGAAGGGTCAAAGCGCAGAGATGATCTTCGACTCATTCTTGCACGAACGCAGAAGCGCCTTGGGTGGCATTGGCGAACTGCGCGGCAACGGACAATTCGTGCGCCGCGCCGCCCTCGAGCGCTGCGGCGGCTGGAACGAAGACACCATCACCGACGACCTCGATCTCACCTTTCGACTTCATTTAGACGGTTGGAACATTGCCTCGGTTGCATTCCCCTTTGTCCGAGAAGAAGGCGTCACCCGCACCGTCGGACTGTGGCACCAGCGCAATCGATGGGCCGAAGGAGGCTATCAGCGCTACTTAGACTACTGGCCTCTCTTGCTCAACAACCGCATGGGGTACCGCAAAACCCTAGATTTAGTCATTTTTTGGATCCTTCAGTACATTCTGCCCACCGCTGTGATTCCCGATACCCTAATGGCGGCTTTGTGCGGCCATCTGCCCGTTTTGTTACCGCTTTCAATCTTGACCTCCAGCCTTTCTTTTATCGGGATGTTTGCCGGACTCAATCGCATCCGCCACCTTCAAGATCGGCCTTTCCGCCCGATTTCCATGACCTTTCAAGCGGCCCTCGGCACGCTCTATATGGTCCATTGGCTGATTGTGGTTTCTAGCGTTACAGCGCGCATGTCTATTCGGCCAAAGCGATTTAACTGGGTTAAAACGATTCACGTCGGAACCAGCCATTCTCCAACGAGCTAAATATTTGTCATAGATAAAATAGGACTATTTTTGCCCCTGTGCTAGATTTTTATCAATAGAAAACCTCAGCAGGGCATCTATGTCGTGAAGCAAGTCACCTTTCACCAGCTCAAGGTTTTTGAGGTTACGGCTCGCAGAGGCAGTTTTACAAGAGCTGCGGAGGAGCTGTTCTTAACCCAGCCAACGGTTTCCATTCAGATGAAGCAGCTGACAAAGGCGGTGGGATTGCCGCTGTTCGAGCAGGTGGGCAAGCGCCTCTATCTCACGGAAGCAGGGAAAGAATTGCTCGATACCTGTCAAGATATTTTCGAGCGGCTTTCCCAGTTTGAGATGGTCGTCTCGGATCTGCAAGGGCTTAAGAAGGGGCAGTTGCGGATTTCTGCGATCACGACGGCCAAATACGCCATCCCAAGGCTGCTAGGACCGTTTTGCCAGCAATATCCCGGCATAGATGTCGCGCTCATCGTAACCAACCACGAGCATATTTTAGAGCGGCTCAGAGACAATCTCGACGACCTCTATATTCCAAGCCAAGTGCCTGAGAATATGGACGTTCACTGCCATCCGTTTTTAGATAACCCTCTGGTCGTCTTGGCGTCCCGCAATCACCCCCTCGCGCGAGAACCCTATGTTCCCCTAGAGCGTCTCAACAACGAATCTTTTATCATGCGGGAACCCGGCTCTGGAACGCGCCAAGCGGTGGAGCAACTGTTTGAGGCTCATAATATTTCCATTCGGGTTCGCCTTGAGTTGGGCAGCAATGAAGCCATCAAGCAAGCCATCGCCGGAGGGTTGGGGATTTCAGTGCTATCTCGTCACTGCATGGCGCTAGAAGGTCAAGCCGGTCAAGTGGTCATCCTTAACGTTGAGGGCTTTCCGATCGAGCGCCACTGGCATATCGTCTATCCCAAGGGCAAGCACCTTTCCGTTGTGGCCCGCACGTTTTTTAACTATCTCCAGTCCGATGGGAAACGCGTTCTAGAAGAAACGGCATTGGTCTGAGCGCCCGACTGGAATGAGCCTCATTTGGACAGGAGCGACCTTGGGGGAGTGGAGGCATGGGGCGATCGCCGAGAAGCAGCCGATGGGTCTGTGTCGGTTCTCCCCAATCCGAGCGACAATAGAGAAAGTGCCTTATCCCTCAGCAAACATGCAGACCTTAGACTTGCCGCCCGCTCTCTCCTCCGATCTCTCCGCAGATACGCCGCTGACGATCGCGGGGCGAACCTTCCACTCTCGCCTGATGACCGGATCCGGTAAATATCGCAATTTTGACGAGATGCGCCAAAGCATTGCCGCCAGCGGCTGCGAAATCGTGACCGTAGCCGTGCGACGGGTGCAGACTCAGGCTCCCGGTCATGAGGGCTTAGCAGAGGCGCTGGACTGGACGAAGCTTTGGATGCTGCCCAACACCGCAGGCTGTCAGACGGCGGAAGAAGCCGTGCGCGTTGCCCGCTTGGGCCGCGAAATGGCGAAGCTTTTGGGCCAAGAAGATAACAATTTCGTCAAACTAGAGGTCATTCCCGACGCGAAGTACCTGCTGCCCGACCCCATCGGAACGCTACAAGCAGCGGAACAGCTCGTGAAAGAGGGGTTTGCAGTTCTGCCCTACATCAATGCGGATCCCCTGCTGGCAAAGCGACTAGAGGAAGCGGGCTGTGCTACGGTTATGCCCTTGGGTTCTCCGATTGGGTCCGGTCAAGGTATTCGCAATGCGGCCAATATCCAGATCGTCATTGAAAATGCCAAAGTGCCCGTCGTGGTGGATGCTGGTATCGGAACCCCCAGCGAAGCCGCCCAAGCAATGGAATTTGGCGCGGATGCCTTGCTGGTCAATACGGCGATCGCCCAAGCCCAGAACCCTGCTGCGATGGCCCGCGCGATGGGCCTTGCCGCGATTGCGGGCCGTCTTGCCTACCTATCGGGCCGAATTCCGGTCAAAGCCTATGCCAGTGCGAGTTCTCCCCTGACGGGCTTAATTGCGAGCTAGACCGTCGGGCAGTTGAGGTGCTGTCCCAGCACCCCCCCAACCTCTGATAGAATCAGCAGAATTGCTTTCGTAACAAAACTTTTTAAGATGCGCTATACCAAAGACGAAGACGGTCGGATCAACAATTTTGCAGTCGAGCCGAAGATGTACTCGGCAGAGCCTCCCAATTCTCAGGAACAGCGGAACTACATTATTTTGGGGGTCGTGGCTGCGGCATTAGTAGGCGGTCTGATCGCAATCGCGGCGGTCGTTTCCTAAGCTTCGGATTTCAGCGCTGTTTTCAGCGATCGGCAAAATGCGGAAACGGACTCTAATCCTTGGGCGGGCTGACCTTCCGCGAGGCGCTTGACAAAGGCACTGCCTACGATCGCCGCATCGGCCCCCCACTCCATCACCTGTCGGGCTTGGTCGGGTTGCGAGATGCCGAATCCAACGCCGATGGGTTTGTCAGTTACGCCCTGGAGTTCGACGATCAGATCCTGCACTCGATCCTCGATTTTGGAGCGCACTCCAGTCACGCCTGTGGTGCTGACCAGGTAGATAAATCCCTGGGATGATTTTGCGATCGTCTGAATCCGTTCCTTGGAGCTGGTGGGTGCCACCAGCAGCGTCACCTCAACGCCCACCGCTTCGGCTTGCTGAAGGAGCGTTTCCGATTCTTCTAGGGGTAAATCGGGAACGACCAGGCCCTTCACGCCCGCCTGGGCCACTTGCTTCAGAAACGCAGCCACCCCGCGGTGGTAGATCGGATTGTAGTAGGTGAAGAGGATGAGGGGCGATCGCAGCTCCGGCTGAAGCCCCCGCACTAGTTCTAACACCGCATCGAGCCGAACGCCTTTACCTAGAGCGCGCGTTGCTGCAGCCTGAATGACAGGACCATCTGCCAAGGGGTCGGAATAGGGAACGCCGAGCTCGATCAGATCGGCACCGTTGGCATCCAAGCGTCGGAGGGCCGCTGCGGTCGTTTCGAGGTCGGGGTCGCCTGCCGTGAGAAAGGGAATGAGGGCGCATTCCCCGCGATCGCGCAGGTTTTTGAAACAGTCGGAAACAGAAGTCATACCGTATTGTTAAGGGGAAATTTACTGAGACGGCGAGGCAATCCTACGAAGGGTTTGCGCTGTCCTGTTTCTCTTGCTCTAGCTCGGCCTGCAAAGCTTCCAGTTCCTCTGGAGACATCTCATCCAAACGCTTTTGCAGGAAAGCGGTTTCGTAGTCGTCCCGCTGGCGATCGTAGGTCATCTTGCCGCCCACCACCCGAAATAGATACGTGGATACCCAGCCCAACAAGCCTAGCAAAAAGAGCGCTTGGCTCCAGATCCCTGCATCGAAGGAATCTAAACCAGCCACTCTCAAACCAGCGTAAAGCAGACCGCCTGCCAAAAAGACAGCCACTCCAATCGCCAAGGCATCGATGCGTCGCATAGTCGTTCGCGCCTTAGATTTGGCGAGGTTGGGGGCGAAAGTTCAAAAACGGACTGAGCAGCAGCAATCCTGGGAAAAAGAAAAACACCAGGAAATACATGAAAGCGCGCTCGAAGGACGTGGCGATATACCAGCGCTTGCTGAGGTACCAGTACAGCAACCCCGGAATCACGAGCAAGTAAGCACCACTCAAGATGAGATACAGCAGAGCAATAATCATAGAAGCCTGGGAAATTAAGAGGTTGACGACTGCATGAAGCGAACCGCTTGTCTCCAATATCTTAACCCGTGTTGAGAGCAGCGCAAGATTTCGAGTTGGGGTTTGGATTGGCTTCAGGTAAACCCAACTCGAGGCAGCATTACAAAAAACAGAGGTAACGCAAAGTCTTGTCCGAGAAATCGGTACCATAGTAACAGCACTACGGTACGGGAGAATCAACGGAATGGATTTGGTCGCACTCCAAGGCACTTTGGACAATACATCCTTTGCAGTGCTATTTATTACCATGCTCCTCTATTGGAGCGGCGCAGCGTTCCCTCAGATTCCTCTCCTCAGCACTTTAGGAACCGCTGGCATGGCGATCGCCAACCTTTGCATTGCGGGCCTGCTGGGCGCCCGCTGGTTGGAGGGCGGATACTTTCCCCTCAGCAACATGTACGAGTCTTTATTTTTTCTGTGCTGGGGCATTACGGCCTTTCACCTCGTTGCAGAGCGTTTGGGACAGAATCGCTGGGTGGGCGTCGCAACAGCCCCCGTTGCGACGGGCATTACGGCCTTTGCGGCCCTAACGCTGCCCAAACAAATGCAGGTTTCAGAACCGTTAGTACCCGCGCTCAAATCTAACTGGCTCATGATGCACGTCAGCGTCATGATGATGAGCTATGCCGCGCTTATGGTGGGTTCGCTGTTGGCGATCGCCTTTCTCGTCGCGACCTTGGGACGAGACATTGAGCTCAAGGGTAGCTCCGTCGGGACGGGCGGCTTCCGCCGTTCGCTGAAGCGGACCGACCCTCAAGCAGATCGATCGCCCACCCTTGCTTTTACGAACGCGGGAGACGGAGGCACTGCCGTCCTCGATCGCCCCATTGCTTCCCGTCCGACCTTAACCCTACAGCGACTCACCCTAGCCGAAACCTTAGACAACCTCAGTTACCGCGTCATTGGCTTGGGTTTTCCGCTCCTCACCATCGGCATTATTTCCGGTGCGGTCTGGGCTAATGAAGCTTGGGGCGCCCCCTGGAGCTGGGATCCGAAAGAAACTTGGGCGCTGATTACCTGGCTCGTCTTTGCCGCCTACCTGCACGCTCGCATTACGCGCGGTTGGCAGGGGCGTCGCCCCGCATACCTGGCAGCAATTGGGTTTGTGGTGGTCTGGATCTGCTATCTGGGCGTTAACTTGCTCGGTAAAGGACTGCATTCCTACGGCTGGTTTTTCTAGCGGACGATTTTGAGAAATAGACGAGCGACGGTCCCTGTCATGGGAGTTGGGCCTTGGGGTATGATAATGTTCCCCTAGCCCGGTATAAATCCTCAGACGGTAAGAGAGCCATTTTCATGGATATTGGATTGCTCCAGAGCGCTGCTCCTTTCGGATTTCAGAGCTTTCTCTTCCTCGATATCGACTCCTATCCGCTAATCTCTGGCAGTATTTGGATCGCGCAAGCCGTGAGAGACGATCTGTTCAATAACGTCGGTCAATCTTGGAATAACTTCATTCAATCCGGTCAGGTTTGGGCGCTCGGCATTGGATTTGTCGTGGGCTACCTCTTTCGCGGTCTTACATCCTCTTAACTGCCTCCAGACCCATTTCCCCTTAGCACCAGCGAGCGAGTAAAATTTTGGATCCAGCTTTATCCCCCTCGAATTTGGCCCAGCAGCCGTGGAGTCAGCGGTTTGAGGGTTCGCTTCACCCTGCGATCGCCCTGTTCAACGCCAGCATTGGTTTCGATATCGCGCTGATCGAGTACGACATCACCGGGTCGCAAGCTCACGCGCAGATGCTGGCCCATACGGGTATTATTGCGCCTCAGGAAGCGGAGGCGATCGTGCGGGGGCTGGAGCAGATTCGCCAAGAGCATCGTAACGGTACGTTCCAGCCGGGCGTAGAGGCAGAAGATGTCCATTTTGCCGTAGAGCGCCGTCTCACGGAACTGATTGGGGATACGGGCAAAAAGCTGCACACGGGGCGATCGCGCAACGATCAAGTGGGGACCGACATCCGCCTTTACCTGCGCGATCGAATCGATCGAATTCAAGCTCATCTGCGCCAATTTCAATCTGTCTTGGTTAACCTGGCCGAAACCCACGTCGAAACCCTCATCCCTGGCTATACCCACCTGCAACGGGCGCAACCCCTCAGCTTAGCCCACCACCTGCTGGCCTACGTGGAAATGGCCCAGCGGGACTGGGAGCGCTTGCGAGACGTGCGTCGCCGCGTCAACCTTTCGCCCTTAGGCTGCGGCGCGCTGGCAGGCACGACGTTTCCGATCGACCGTCATTACAGCGCCGAGCTTCTGGGGTTTGAAGGGTTGTATGCCAATAGCTTGGATGGGGTGAGCGATCGCGATTTTGCCATAGAATTCATGGCAGCAGCCAGCTTGATCGCGGTGCATTTGAGCCGCCTCTCGGAAGAAGTCATCCTGTGGGCTTCGGAGGAATTTAGATTTGTCACCCTCAAAGATACCTGTGCGACGGGTTCTAGCATCATGCCCCAAAAGAAAAACCCTGACGTACCGGAGCTGGTACGGGGCAAAGCCGGGCGGGTGTTCGGGCACCTCCAGGGACTCTTGGTGATGATGAAAGGCTTGCCCTTGGCCTACAACAAAGATCTCCAAGAGGATAAAGAGGCGATCTTCGACGGCGTC
The DNA here is from genome assembly GCF_044923475.1 of Altericista sp. CCNU0014. Classification (NCBI taxonomy): domain Bacteria; kingdom Bacillati; phylum Cyanobacteriota; class Cyanophyceae; order Synechococcales; genus Altericista; species Altericista sp. CCNU0014. The sequence goes on along the minus strand of NZ_CP137338.1, from coordinate 4,695,497 downwards.
AATACCGTTACGGCCTGCCTTCAGGCCATGACCATCCTGTTCGAAGAAGGATTGGAATTTCGCCCGGCCCGTCTCAACAGTGCCGTTGCCGAAGACTTTTCCAATGCAACCGATGTGGCCGATTATCTGGCAGCGAAGGGCGTGCCTTTCCGGGAAGCCTATAACATCGTCGGGACGGTGGTCAAGGTGTGCCTGTCCCAGGGAAAACTGCTCAAGGATTTAACCCTAGACGAGTGGCAAGCGATCCATCCCCAATTTGCAGCGGATATTTACGAGGCGATCGCCCCTCGCCAGGTCGTCGCAGCGCGCAATAGCTACGGCGGTACCGGATTCGAGCAAGTCAGACAGGCTTTAGAACGAACGAGATCGCTTCTGAGCCAAGATTCTTAGGGTAGCGATCTGAGGGATCGGTCTCCCAGCACGAGTCCCCAGCACGAACTCCCAGAACGGGTCTCCCCAGCGCGGGATTCCGGCAGCTACCATCGCAGCAGCTATCCCCATGAGGCTCGATCGTTTTCGGGCTAAGCTAGAAAAACCTACTGTCTCTCATTCCCTGAAGTTGAACGATCATGGCTGAAGCCTATCTCCTTGACAAATTAAAGTCGGTCGAGCAAACCTTTCACGAACTCACTCGCCGCCTGGGAGATCCTGAAGTTGCAGTCGATCCGGGGGAGATCCAGCGCATTGCCAAGGCTCGCTCGTCCTTAGAAGAGACGGTCGAGACGTTCGATCAATGGAAATCGACCCAGGCAGAGTTGGAAGAGGCGCAGCAAATCTTAAAAGACTCGGCCAGCGATCCAGAATTTCGAGAAATGGCCGCCTTAGAAGTTTCGGAACTGGCCGAGCGTCTCGCCTATCTGGAGGGTCGGCTCAAGGTCTTGCTGCTACCCCGCGATCCCAACGACGACAAAAACATCATGTTAGAAATTCGCGCGGGGACGGGGGGCGATGAAGCCAGTATTTGGGCGGGGGATCTGGTGCGCCTGTACTCGAAGTACGCTGAAAGTCAAAACTGGAAAGTAAAGCTGATTAGCGAGTCCGTTGGAGAAATGGGCGGCTTCAAGGAAGCGATTCTAGAAATTCAGGGCGATCGCGTCTACAGCAAGCTCAAGTACGAAGCGGGCGTCCACCGCGTGCAGCGCGTTCCGGCCACGGAAGCGTCGGGACGGGTCCACACCTCTACGGCCACGGTCGCCATCATGCCCGAGGTGGACGATGTCGAAATTCACATCGACCCGAAAGATATCGAAATGTCTACGGCCCGATCCGGCGGTGCGGGCGGCCAAAACGTGAACAAGGTGGAGACCGCCGCCGACCTGTTCCACAAACCGACGGGTATTCGGATTTTTTGTACCGAAGAGCGATCGCAGCTTCAGAACAAAGAGCGGGCCATGCAGATCTTGCGGGCCAAGCTATACGAAATGAAGCTCCGCGAACAAAACGAAGCCGTGTCCGACCTACGGCGATCGCAAGTAGGGACGGGTTCTCGCTCCGAGAAAATCCGCACCTACAACTATAAAGACAACCGAGCCAGCGACCATCGCCTGAATGTTAACTTCCCCCTAGAGAAAGTCTTAGAAGGCGATCTGGAATCCATCATTCAGTCCTGCATTTCGCAAGATCAACAGCAACAGCTTCAAGAATTAGCCGTTTCAAATGCGTAGGGGCGCTGCGTAGGGGTGCAATGCCTTGCACCCTTGCCGAGTTGCGAGCTACTTTAACGCTGGCAATAGCCCGAGAGATACGACAGGAACCCTTTCCCCTCTGAACCTCTAAGCGCCATGCCGATTCGAATTCTGCTGCAAACAACCTTACTCCCGACGGAGACTGACGATTGGACCATCCGGCGATTTTCATTGCTGGAGGGATACCTAGCAGGCTTAAAAGACAACGACGACCAACCCCTGTGCGCCGTTACTGCCCGCGATCGCACCCCCGATGCCAAGGGCGACGATCCCGTCCTCAGCAATCTCGACCGCCAAAACTTTGACGAGCTTTGGCTGTTTGCCTTAGATGTAGGCAACGGACTCAGCCCAGCAGATTGTGCCGGGATCGATCGCTTTCACCGTCAGGGCGGTGGCGTTCTCACCACCCGCGACCATCAGGACATGGGCCTTTCCATGAGCGCGCTGCCCACCTTAGGGAAGTATCACTATTTCCACACCCAGCAAAACGATCCCGACCCGGAACGCTGCTGTCGAGACGACATTCACACCCTCACCATTGAATATCCCAACTATCACTCCGGGCGCAATGGCGATTATCAAACCATTACGCCCATCGAACCCGTTCACGCCCTCCTGAACAAGGCTGGAGCGACAGACGGACGCATTTCCTTATTTCCAGCCCACCCCCATGAAGGGGGCGTTGGCGTTCCAGCAGCGGACGATGGAGCGAGGGTCATCGCGACCGGAACGAGTCAAGTCACAGGCCGAACTTTTAATCTGGTCGTGGCCTGCGATCGCAGGCCAGACAATTCCGGCAATCATCTCGGCAGAGCGATCGCTCAGTCTACATTCCATCATTTTGCAGACTATAACTGGAATATAGCGCTGGGCTGTCCTAGCTTTGTAGCAGAACCGCCAGGCAATGGGATGCAAGAGCACCCAACGGCGCTAGAGGACATCAAAACCTACGTCAAAAACGCAGCGCAATGGCTAGCGCCCTTATAAACGCGTCTATTTGGCGTTTTGCTCGCAGGATGGCGACGCAGGCCAGGAATACAAAGACTGGCAGCATCTGTGCCATTAGCGGGATTCAAGCAAACATCCGTTGGCTCCACTGCCAACCCAGGAACTTTTAGCTCGGCCTAGCGTCAAGAACAGAGAACTGTATTATGGTCTAGTCCATCCCATGACATCCAGTTTTTCTGTACCTTGGTCAGGGGTAGAGGGGTCAGTACCTTCAGTGCAAATTCCACCCCATAAACTTGCGAACAACGAGCTTGTGGCGTTTTGCCAATCTGGCGGACTGCGACCGGATCGCACGGCTTTTTCCGAGCTGCTGCGCCGCCATCAGTCCCATGTCGATCGGGTACTGTATCACCTCGCGCCAGATTGGGACGATCGCGCTGACTTAGCCCAAGAAGTATGGATTCGGGTCTATCGCAATATCAGTCGATTGCAAGAACCCGCTAAGTTTCGGGGCTGGCTAAGTCGCATTGCGACCAATCTGTTCTACGACGAGCTTCGCAAGCGCAAGCGGCACAAAAGCCCGCTGTCCCTCGACGCACCGCTATCCATGGACGATGGCGAAGTGAGCTGGGAAATTGCCTCCGAAGACCCCAGACCCGACGATTCCCTCACCACCAACGAGTTCTACCATCAACTCCACGTGGCGATCGCAGACCTTCCCGAAGCTTTCCGCACGACCATCGTGCTGCGCGAAATCGATGGGATGGCCTACGAAGAAATTGCCGAAATCACTGGAGTTTCCTTGGGAACCGTCAAATCGCGCATTGCTAGAGCGCGCCAGCGACTTCAGACGCAACTTCAGTCCTACCTGCAAAGCTAGACCCTTGCAAAATGTTCGATATGGAATGAAAAGGGTTCATCTTAGATCTGAACCTGTCATTCCCGTACAAACGCTTTGATTCTGCACAGAAACATAGGCTAGAGTGAAATAAAGCTTTAAAGGCCCCTTCTCAAAAATCGATGTCTTCCTTTTCCAATCCTGGAAGCAACTTATATCTCTTGCTTTTCAAATAGTCTGAATCCCCCTCAACGGGCCAGTAAGTGATTCCCATGGATACATCAACCTCTCTCTTTTCTGAAAAATTCGAGCTTTTGAGCGCCTACATGGATGGCGAAGTGTCACCTGTCGAGCGCCAACAGGTAGAAGAATGGCTCGCCTCAGATGCCGAACTCCAGCGAACCTACCAACAGATGTTGGCACTCCAAAGCGGACTCAAGACAATGCCTGCGGTTGCGCCTTCCATACCGACAGAGCAGCTCGTCAATCGAGTCATGCAGCGTTTAGACCGACAACAACAGCCCAAGGTTTGGATCTGGGGTGGCTTGGGCGCGGCAACAGCGCTCCTGGTTGGTGCGTTGTCCGGGTTGCTATCCGGTGGCAATCAGGGCGGTATGTTCCAGACAGCTCAGCAGCCTCAAGCGCCCTCTGTGACGGTTCCGCTACCTGACGCTTCTTCGACCGTTGCAATGCGACCAGCAGCAGATGCTAAAACGTTGATGATCGTGCTAGAGCGTCCCCCTGTGGCAATCCCCGTCGTGCCCGCACCGGGGTCTGACGTTTACGACGACAGCTCTACGTCTAACTTCTAAGCTCTGTTAGGGTAACAGAGCTTAGAAGTTCAGAGGTTCAGAACTTCTTCAAACTTTCTAGGCGGTAGGTCCAGCCGTTACGATCAGCAGGCGATCGGGCCGGATCAAGTCTTGAATAGCTCCATCGATTTGTTCCATCGTGACCGCGTCGATTTTGCCTGGCAAGTCGCGCATTTCCTCAGGCCCAAATCCGTCCACCGCATTGACGAGCATCCGATGTACGACGGCATCCGGGTTTGCAAGCTCTACGGGGTAGCTGTCGATCAGGGTCCGCTTGGCCGTACTGAGTTCTACTGCGGAGATGCCATTTTGGCGCAGATTCTGGAGTAGGGCTACGGTACTTTGCACGGCCCGTTCCGTATCTTCGGGAGCGGTCTGCATCTCGATCGCAAAGGGGCCAGCCTGCTGTCCGGCGGCAAAGTAGCTGTAGATGCCGTAGGTCAGCCCTTGGCGATCGCGAATTTCAGCCCCTAGGCGGCTAGAGAGGGTATCGCCCCCCAACACTTGATTCAGGACCATGGCCGCATGATAGCGGGGATCTCGTCGCTTGATGCCGGGATAGCCCATGTAGGTGATAGCCTGACTTTTACCAGGCAGCGGAACTTTGACCCGGTGGGTGGCAGAGGGCAAGGCGACTGCCGGGACTGGAGGCGTTAACTCGTCGCCTTGCGCGTTCCAATTGCCAAAACAGTTTTGGATTTGGGCCTGGATTTGAGCGATATCAAAATCGCCGACTAAGGCCAGGATTGTTTGCTTTGGGGTGTACCACCGATGGTAGAACGCGAGGACGTCATCCTGCGTAATGGATTGCACCGTTTCAATCGTGGGAAAAACGTAATACGGATGATCGGGAGGGTAAATTTTTTGCTGCAATACCTTGCGCCCCAAACGAGCGGGATCGTCCGACTCTACGTGCAGGCTGGAAATCATTTGTTTGCGCGATAGCTCTAGCTCGACCTCGGGGAATGCGGCTTCCTGGAGAACTTCAGCCAGCGTTTCGAGCAACAGGGGCAGATCTTCGGCTAGGGCATGCCCTTCAATTTCAACGCCCTCTCGAAAAGAACTAAAGTCTAAACTGACGCCCCGATCTTCGAGATCCTTGGCTAAAGCAGTAGCGTCGCGAGTCGCAGTCCCACCCATCACGGTTTCAGCGGTCAGGCTAGCAACCCCCGCCTTCGCGTAAAGATCTAGCCCGTTCCCCGCTTGGATATTGCCGTTAAGGGTCACGGTCGGCGAGCTGCGATCGCTCAGCAATAGAATCTTTAGTCCGTTGGACAGGACGAGGGTTTCCGGCAGCGTTTGGGATGCCGATCCTCGGGTAGGGTTCAGGGGCGGTAAATACTGGGCGACGGTTGCCGGATCGACGGGTTCGCTGGGGGCAAAGTTTTCGACGGTCTGCTGGGCAGAAACGCTTCCCGTCTCGGCATCTCGATCGATCTGGGTGGGTTCGAAGTAGCCGACGGTCCGGCGAGCTGCGTTGAGGTAGGTTTGAGCCACGCGCAGGATATCGGCAGCGCTGACCTGCTGGATTTGGGCTAGGTAGCGATCGCTGTAACGATAGTCCCCCGCTACAATTTCGCAGTAGGCCAGTTGGCTGGCCTGATTGTCGATTTCACGGTTGCTCATAATGAAGTGCGCCATGAGCTGCTGTTTGGCACGCTCTAGCTCTTCGGTAGAGACCGGAGCGGTCCGCGTTACTTCAATGGTTTGCAGTAAAATGCGATCCACGTCAGATAGGGTTCGATCGGGAATCAGCGAGACCGAAATGTTATACCATCCCGGCTCCAAGAGGGCGGCAGAGTAGGAACTAATATTGCTGGCCAGCCCCGGTTCGATCAGCGTCTGAAAAAATCGAGAGTTGCGACCCACCGATAAAACGGCATCCATGACATCCAGCGCTGGAATATCGGGGTGTTGTACGTTGGGAATGGGGTATACCGCCTCAATCAACGACGCGCTGCCCGGCTGCTTTAAGTGGATGGGGGGTTGAGGGCGAATGTTCGGTGCGGAGCGATCGCCTTCCTCCAGCGTCGGAGACCTTGAGACGCGAGTATGGCTAGAGTTTGAGGGAATAGCGCCAAAGGTTTGCGCGATACTGCGCTGCAAGGCGTCTGGTTCGAAATCTCCGGTGACGACCAAGACCGCGTTATTGGGACTGTAGTACTTGCCGTAGTAATCCCGCACCTGCTCGACGGTAAAGCTTGCCACATCTGCTTTGGTCCCGCCGACGGGCAACCCATAGGCGCGATCTGGAAAGGCTTGACGCATGACTGCTTCGGACAAGCGATACTCTGGGCTGTTGTCATACCCCTGAAGTTCTGAGATCACGACCCGCTTCTCCGTGTCGAGCTGCTCGTCGTTGATGAGCGTGTGACGCATTCGATCTGCTTCTAACACCAGCAATGCATCTAATTTATTGCTGCTGACGGTGCCGAAGTAGGCGGTCATGTCGTAACTCGTAAATGCGTTAAAAGCGCTGCCAAGGGCACTGAACAGCCGTCCAAACTGAATCGGGCGGCTCTGAGTGCCTTTAAACAAAAGGTGCTCGAGCTGATGAGAAATGCCGTTCTGGCCTGGGATCTCATCCCGAGAGCCGACGCGATACCAAACCTGAACGCTGACCACGGGTGCCGTATGAATTTCTTTGGTCAAAACCGTCAGACCGTTGTCTAAGAGGGTTTTCTGGACACCGCGCGTCAATGTGTTTAGGGTCATAGCACAAGAAGAAAGGGTTATAGAAGCGCCGAATTTTAGAGGACCTGGCTTGAGGCAAAATCGCTCTCAAGCGACTCAGGCGTTATTGCCTCCTCTTAGTCTAGAGGCAATCCAGGCAAGGTTTCATAGCAAATATGACTCGGCTTACGTCTGTCTGCAGGTCTCGCTGACCTGTGGAGTTACCGAACGCTTGGCGATCGCGCGCTTGTCAATAGGGCGGTTCCGCTGGTCCGTCATAGCCGCACATCCCTAAACGGGGCGAATTCACCAGAGGGATGGGTTCCTCATAACTGTCATGGGGATGGGTCTTGGTATGAGCGTCGCAGAGCGTTCCCCATGTCTCATCTTCATACAGACATTCCACGCACAGATGTGTTGCAGGTTTACCGCATTCGATGCACTTTTCCTCTGGCATGAGGTTTCGGGCCATCAGGGCGATCGCCTTTGAGGTCGTAGGCTTCCCTTGACGCACCTCCACCAGCTTCACCAACGTTTCCGATGAAGTCCCAAAGTCATAAATATGGGTGAGTTCTCGACCGAGTTGAAAGACATCGCTCATTTTTCGTCGTTTGCCGACTTCTTGAGCAAAACCGCCGCCAAACGAAAACTGGCTCATGTGACCGCAGCATTCCAGCCAGATCGCCCGTAGATAGGTATCCAAATCTTGCAAAGACTTAGAACCGCGCATCTCTAAATCCAGCCAGAATTCACTGCGGTAAACATCCTGCACCCGGAGATGAAACAGGATTTCAGGGGTAGCCTTGCCAGCTTCGGCCTGGGCGATCGCCTCCAACCGCTTCCCGCAGGTTCCAAGGTGCTTCGTCAGAGCACCCTTCGCCAGTACCTTGCCGCAATAGGCACAGGCTCCTTTCGACTGCTTGCGCTGCGCCAAAGTTAACCTCCTAGATCGACCCTAATCGGGGTCTATCTTTAAAGTCAGCTTACCAGTTTATCCCCCCTATCCTCAGTCCATCCAGCCCACGTCTACAGACTTAGACTGACCTGTATTGCTGGTTGGAGCCTTACTATGCTGAACGGAGTGGGACGGTAAAGGGCGCAGAGATAGCGGAGCTTTGCGCTGAGGCTGGGCCTTCGGCGTTTTTAAGGCATCCAAAGTTTTGCCCATTTCAGTATTGGCCTCAGAAAGCTGTAGGATGACTTCCTTGGCCTCCGCCAATTCTGTCTTCAGCACGGAAACTTGGGCGACCTGGGTCTCAAAACTCCCCACTTCTTTCTGGTAGCGCTTCACCTCAGTTCGCAGGGAATCGATTTGCGCTTGCAGATCCTTTTCGCGTTCCGCACCTTGAGTGAGAGCGGCCTTCAATTCAGTAATTTGGGCTGCGAATTGTCCCTCGTTTGGCTCGCTGTCTTTTCTAGGAACAGCACTTGCGGCAGCTTTACGAGTACGACTAGCCGCCGCCTTTTCCGGAGCGGCAGAAGGCTTAGACTCTGATTCAGTCGCTTCCTTTTGAACCTCTTGTCGCAGAATATCCGAGAGATTGCGGCGCGTCACGATCGTGTCCTCCAGTCTTTTTCAATTTCTTCAACAACCTGATGGTAGTCTGAGCCAGCTCGATCGGTATTCCCCCCCTGCCATTGCAGAATGGTTTTCCCTTCTAGGGCCGCTCGTTCGTGGGCTTTGTAAGCCCGAATAAACGCAGTACAGACCGGAATTCCCAGTTCCTGAAGAGTCTGCTGCGCGTCATGGGCTTCCTTGATGCTGCGCGGATCGACCTTCGTCAGTAAAACCCGATGCATCACTCCTGCGGGCAGGACAGAACTTTTGACCGTTTGCACTAAAGCTGCCAAATCCATCGGCGCTGGGGGCGTAGGCAAAATCAAGTAGTCTGCTGCTGGAATGGCCGCCGCCAGCGCGTCGGAAGCCAGGGCTGGTGGCGTATCTACCACCACGACACCATAGGCTTTTGCGTCTCTCAAATCCTTCAGAAGCAGCGGGTTGGTTTCTTTTGCAATGTCAAACCCCAAGCTACTATCGCTTTGCTCTGCCCACCAAGACGCAGACCCCTGAGGGTCGGCATCCACCAGTAGCACTTTGCGCTGGGCAGATAGGATTGCCGCTAGGTTAACGGCGGTTGTGGTTTTGCCAACGCCCCCCTTGCCATTGAGAACCACCAAAACCTTATTCAAACGGGCGGGTGAATTTAAGACCACACATTAGTCCCTATGCGAACATTAGTCGACCCTTGGAGTGGCTTCAATACAAGACTCTGGGACGGCGTTCAACTTTAATTAAACATTAGAAGGTGTCGTAGCTAGACATAAACTCAAATTCTAGCCTCTAGGGAGCAGAGCCAATTTGAACGGACTCCAGCCGCGACGACTGCAATCGATCCATCCACCCTTGGAGGTACATCAGATTGGCTCGTTGCTCCTTGGGGTCGAGGGTGTCCGAGGGATGTGGCATCAATCCCAAAATGGTCGCGTTGGTGACGCAAAACATCGACTTTTGAAAACTTTCGCAAATTTTGATCAGCAGGTCATCTTCTTTGCGGATGGTCTGTTGGTACACATGATGCAGATAGTCAGGAATGAAATGGCGCATATCCTGCATGAGCAGCGTAGGCGGAATTCCCGCGCCCCCCGTGGGGAGGGGATCGGCGTAGAGCGCGCCATAGGCAAAGCGGCCTTGGTCGAAGGGAATCTGTTGGGCTTGGGCGTTGTAAGAAACCGTACCTAAAAAGGGTGTCCCCCGAAAAAAGATAGTTTCTACGTAGGGAATGGCTGCATCTGCCAAAAAGGTCAGCTCTGCCGATTTAGGGATGATGTCGTAGCGCTGTCCTCGAATGTCTACGGTATAGACGATGGGCTTACTGGCCGCCGCAACCAGTCCAGATTTTACATGTTCGACCACTTGAGGAATGGTCTTGATAGTTCCCAGATCGTACAAATCCGACAGCGTCAGGAAAATCTCGCACATGACATCCCAGAACTGGCCCAGAACGCTGTAGTAAACGGACTGCCGCACTTGCTCTAGCAAAAACTCAGGAAAGGCTTTATTGAGACCCCGAATCAAAAAATTACCGCGCGTTTTAGCGTCGATCGCCTTTTGCGCGTAGTTCCTGAACGTTTCAGATTCTAGATAGGTATCGAGTCCGCCGCCACCGTGCCACTGCATCACCTTCATGCAGTATTCAGCATATTCAAAGTTAATGCGATCGTGCCACCAGTGGCGCAGCACCTTGGCAACGGTCACCTGTCCGTTAAAGTACTTGAAAAACGGAAAGAGTTCTAGGAACTGCCATTCGGCAATATACAGCAGATTTTTGTAGTAGGATTCCATCACCACGCCGTAGCTTTTGAGAATGCCAACTACTTCCAAGACGTTCTCCGGCGTATCGGGGAGCAACGTCTTGCCCTGCTGGATCCGCTCTATATACTCGGCATAGGGATGTTTGGATTTGAGGCGAGGGGAATTTGTCATCGCACGACTTCGGCAAAGAATGCAAGGCAGTTTTAATGAAAAGGCAATTAATGCGCTAACGCTGGAGGCACGGGTACCGCAGATCCGTCAGCAGCATCGGGCAAGGCGGCAATCGAAGTGGGGGTAGTGGTTAGCTGGGTGAGGCTTGATTCTGTCCAACCCGTAATCCAACTCGGCTGCAGGCCAAACAAGACGATCAAAATGGCCAAGATAATACCAGGGTAGCGATCGCTCCACGCCACAGGCGGCAGTGTCACCACCTTACCATCGGCGCGGGTCGTCAAACGACCGAAGAAGGCTTGGTTGACCAACAGTAAAAAGTAAACGGCAGTCAGACCCGTCCCCACCATGCACAGCAACGTTTGGACGGGAAAGGCCGCAAAGCTGCCCCGGAAAACCAAAAATTCCGAGATAAACCCGACCATGCCGGGAATTCCGGCGCTCGCCATCACGCCCACGACCATCAAACTGCCGATCACGGGCAATCCCCGCTCTGGATTCAGCAGACCTCTCAAGACCGTGAGGTCGCGAGTGCCAGTTTTTTTGTAAACCACACCCACCAGCAGAAACAGCAGCGCTGAAATTAAGCCGTGGCTGACCATTTGCAGCTCGACCGCTACGAGGCTGAGGGGAGTTGCCGCCGCTGCGGCCAGTAAAATAAAACCCATGTGCCCCACGGAACTGAACGCCACCATTTTTTTCATGTCGGTTTGGGCGATCGCCGTAAAGGCTCCGTACAAGACGCTCACCACGGCCCAAGAGGCCAGCCAGGGGGCCAGCACAGCCCAAGCTTCTGGGAATAAACCCACCCCAAACCGCAGTAGACCGTAGGTACCCAGTTTGAGCAGCACCCCAGCCAGCAGAACAGAGACGGGCGTGGAAGCTTCGACGTGGGCGTCGGGCAGCCAGGTATGAAGGGGCACCAGCGGAATTTTAATCCCAAATCCTAAGAGCAGTCCGCCCAGTAAAACCACCTGCTGAGTCAGAGAGAGCGCATTGGCGAGATCCGGTTGGTAGGCAAAGCTATCGGCTCCGCTCAGCCAAACGAGGCCCAAAAAGCTGCCTAAAATCGCAATGCCGGAAACGGCGGTATAGATCAAAAACTTGGTTGCGGCATACCCCCGACGGGCACCGCCCCAAATCCCGATCAGCAAGTAGAGCGGAATCAGCTCGATCTCGTAAAACAGGAAAAACAGCAGCAGATTTTCTGCCAAAAACGCGCCGACCACGCCAAAGTTCAGGAGCAGCATGAGGCTGTAGTAAAAGCGCGGACGCTCGATCTCGTCATCGGAGCTGTAGATGGCAATGCAGGTCAGCAGGCTATTGAGGGCGACCAGGGGATAGGAAAGGCCATCGACGCCCACCTGATACCGCAACCCTAAATCGTCCAGCCACGGGATGGTTTCTTGAAATTGCGATCCGGCAGCGGTGACATCAAACTGCACCCCGATCGCCGCCGTCCAGACGAGTGCCAAAACGGACACCGCTAAGGCGAATCCCTTCACCTGCCGTACAGTCTGAAATTGGGGCCACAGCGCCAGGGCGATCGCCCCAGCCAGCGGGATCCAAAGGAGTAGGCTCAGCATTTATATTCCCCTACCACAACGACCAAGTGAGAAATAGACCCAAAACGCCCACGCCGAGCAAAATCGTCAGCATGTAAAACTGAGACTGACCCGAGGCGCTGTACTTTAACCCCTCGCCGCTCAGAACTGACGCCAACCCGACCGCATTGACCAGCCCGTCCACGATATAGCGATCGACCCAGGCCGTAATCTGCGACAGGGAAGCCACTACAAATACCACCGTGACGCGATAGAGCTTATCGATGTAAAAGTCGTAGGACAGGATATCTTGAAGGACGCGGATCGGCTTCTGAATGGAGCGCGCCATCGACCGTTGCAGTTCCAACGTCGCGCCAATACTGCAGCCCATTACACCGGACAGCACCAAGGCAAGCGCCGCACTTTTGTTGATGTAGGCCAGATCGGGGATGATGGATAAACGCCACATCAGCAAAGGACACAAAAGCGTCGCGACAATCATGGATACCATCGGCACCGCCATGGTCCAAGGCACTTCTGGCGCTCGTCGCGTTTTGGGTTGAATCGGCCCTAGAAAAACCAGCCTAAAAATCCGCGTCAGGTTAATCGCCGAAAGTAAATTGACGACGAGCACGATCGCCGCCAGCAAGGGTTGGTCGTACCAATAGATATCTAAGCCGCGCTCGAAAGCCCAAAAACAGCCCAAGGGTAAGATGCCGACTAGGGCCAAAGCCCCAACCACAAAAGAAGTGGTCGTGGCAGGCATTCGCGACCATATTCCGCCGTACTCCGTTAAGTCTTGAGTATTTGTGGTGACGATCAGTCCCCCGACGCTCATAAAAATCAGAGCTTTGGCGATCGCGTGGGTAAACAACAAGAGCAAAGCCACGTTCGTCCACTGCATGCCCACTGCAATAAACACCAATCCCAAGTAGGCACTCGTGGAGTGAGAGAGCGCCCGCTTCAGGTCGATTTGGGCGATCGCCACCAGAGACTCGCCAATGGCAGTAATGCTGCCAATGACTACCAATGCTGTCAGCGCCACGGGCGATAGATTCAAGATAGGTTGGAGCTTAATTAAAAAATAGGCCCCCGTAGACACCACCACCGAATTTCGCAGGATGGAGGCAGGATTGGGCCCCTCCATGGCCTCATCCAACCAAAGGTGGAACGGAAATTGCGCGCATTTCCCCGAAGGTCCCGCAATCAGACCCAGCCCCAGTAGCGTGGCCGCTAGCGGCGATAGGGTTGCCGTCTCCGCCCAGTCGTACAAATCTGGGAAATTGAGGCTCCCTGCAAATACAGAAAGAGTAACCACCCCCATCAGCAGCAAAATATCGCCCACCCGTTTGGTCAAAAACGCATCTCGCGCTGCGGTGACCACTAGCGGCTGCGCGTACCAAAACCCCACCAGCAGATAGGTCGATAGCGTCAGCATTTCTAGGAGGGCATAGCTCAGAAACAGCGAATTGCTAATGGCAAGCCCGCTCATCGCCGCCTCAAAAAAGCCCATCAGCCCAAAAAACCGCGCCAAAGCCCAGTCTTTTTCCATGTAGCCGATGGCAAAGAGTTGAGCCAAGAAGCTCAAGCTCGTCACCAGCTCCATGACCCCAGTCGTCGTGGAAGACACTTCGATCAGGAACGTCAAATCGAAATCGGCGACGTTGAGCCAGTGATACACGAGCTGGATCGGCTCCCGATGCAAAGTTCCCTGAAAAACGAGCGTGCCGTGGACTAACGCAAGCAGCGTCATCAGGAGATTGAAATAGGCGGCAGGGCGAGGGCCCGATTGCTTGACCAATCCCATGGACCACGGCAAGGTCAACAATGCCCCCAACAGCCCGTAACAGGGCACCCACCAACTTGTTTGCACCAGGATGTCATTCATGGGAACGTTCCATTGCGATCGCAGCCCTAACCAAATCGTTTACAAAACTTATCCTTTATTTTAAGGTGCAACGGACCCTAGAGGCCGTAGGTACAACCGCTCATGAGCCTCTACCAAACACCTCAAAATTGATACCCAACGCATTTACAGTACGGCACGAACCGCTGCTTTCGCACAAGGCTCGATTGTCGGACATCATACTGACCGACCGCTTAAGCGAACAGACATGCCTCGCAAAGCCGTATTTTCAATCGCCGCAGGGCAAGCGATTAAATCTCAGCTTAGACCTCAACGATACCCGAGAAAAGAGACGCACCATAAAAAACGATCAATCGTCCCTCTAATTTTTACTTATGAGACCCGTTTAATAATATTTTTATAAAGGGACTGTAAAAGTTTCAATGCATCCGGTTTGAGTCGGGACGCGACCGCCAGAAAATATTAGCTTGGCTAATGTCTTAGATTTGAAACTATCATTGAAACTTATATTGTCAAAAGGAGCACAGCAACTCTATTCTTAGTTTCATAACCCTGAATGCCTTGATGAAATAGAAAGATGGCCCTTCCCGTGTAAAAGCGATCCCAGGGCGGTTTCTTCAGTTTTTGTTTAAGGTGAAGCGATCGAATTTACGTTAGGAGAATGTTATGCCAATTGCGGTTGGAATGATTGAAACCAAGGGATTCCCTGCTGTTGTAGAAGCAGCGGATGCCATGGTTAAAGCGGCACGAGTGACCCTGGTGGGCTACGAAAAAATCGGCAGCGGTCGCGTCACGGTCATCGTGCGGGGCGACGTGTCTGAAGTTCAGGCTTCCGTCGCTGCTGGAATTGAGTCTGCCAAGCGCGTCAACGGCGGCGAAGTGCTTTCAACGCACATTATCGCGCGTCCCCACGAAAACTTGGAGTACGTCCTGCCCATTCGCTACACCGAAGAAGTCGAGCAGTTTAGAACTTAAGGTTCTGAGAAGGTTCTGGGCGCCTCAGTCTTGATTCGAGTTTTGTTTGTTATTTTTTGGAGAACGGTTTTATGGCGATCGCAGTTGGCATGATAGAAACCCTCGGGTTTCCCGCTGTTGTAGAAGCAGCAGACGCAATGGTTAAAGCAGCGCGAGTCACGCTGGTGGGCTACGAAAAGATCGGCAGCGGTCGCGTCACGGTCATCGTGCGGGGCGACGTGTCTGAAGTTCAGGCTTCTGTTGCTGCAGGGATTGACAACGTTCGACGCGTCAACGGCGGGCAAGTGCTTTCCACGCACATCATCGCACGCCCTCACGAAAACTTAGAGTACGTTCTGCCCATTCGTTACACTGAAGATGTGGAGCAATTCCGCGAGAGCGTCAGCGGTATTCGCCCCATCGGTAGACCATAACCCTCCATGCAGATTGCTCGGGTTCGCGGAACGGTTGTAAGCACCCAAAAAGACCCAAGCCTAATGGGCGTCAAGTTTTTACTCGTGCAGCTTATCGATGAAGAGGGTCAGCCCCTTCCAGAATACGAAGTTGCTGCCGACTGCGTCGGGGCAGGGGTCAATGAGTGGGTTTTGGTGAGTCGCGGTAGCGCCGCTCGTCAGCTCTCCGGTTTTGAAAAGCGACCTTTAGACGCGCTCGTGGTCGGCATTATCGACACCGTCAGTCTCGATAATCGCAAGCTTTATAGCAAAAAAGAGCAGTATTAGCGTTGACTGAAGCTTCCGTCCGATCTTTCCCCTCTTGAGTTTTACGCGCTTGGGGCTGGGGCAGACGGATTCCTTCCACAAACGATCGATTACCACTACAAACTGAGTTTCATTATTCAGTTAGGAGAAATATTCATGGTTGTCCGAGGCCTTGCGGCTCCCCCGACACCTTGGTCTAAGAGCTTATCTAAACCTCAAATCCATTCCTCGGCGTACGTTTACTCCGACATCAACGTCATTGGCGACGTGCGGATTGCGGAAAATGTCATGATCGCGCCTGGGACTTCGATTCGTGCCGATGAAGGGACTCCCTTCTCGATCGGCGCAAGTACGAATATCCAGGATGGGGTTGTCATTCACGGGCTAGAGCAAGGTCGCGTCATCGGGGACGATGGAAAAGACTATTCAGTTTGGATTGGCGGTAGTACCTCCATTACCCACATGGCGCTCATTCATGGGCCGGCTTATGTGGGCGATAACTGTTTTATTGGATTTCGCTCGACGGTTTTCAACGCACGCGTGAATAAGGGCTGCATTGTCATGATGCACGCCCTTATTCAGGATGTAGAAATTCCGCCGGGCAAGTACGTGCCTTCTGGGGCCGTTATCACCACACAGCAGCAGGCAGATCGCCTGCCCAACGTACAAGCTGCCGATGTGGAGTTTGCCAGTCATGTGATTGGCATCAATCAATCTTTGCGTTCGGGCTACCGCTGTGCCGACGACATTGAATGTATCAGACCGATTCGGGAGGGTTCTCCTAAAAAGGGAGCCGCCAAAAAAGATCCGATTCGGAATGAACCTGCTGGAAATGGATCTCGCGTTAATGGAGGATCTGCCGCCGTGGCAATAGGAAGTAATTATCTCAGTGCGGATGCCGTAGAACAGGTGCGCCAGCTCCTGATTCAAGGCTATCGAATCGGGACGGAGCACGCCGATAAGCGTCGATTCCGCGCCAGTGCTTGGAATAGCTGCAAGCCAATTTTGGGGAGCCGCGAGGCAGACGTTGTGGCTGCGCTAGAAGCCTGTATGGCAGAACACGCTGGAGAGTATGTCCGCTTAGTGGGGATCGATCCTAAAGCCAAACGCCGCGTGGCAGAACTGGTGATTCAGCGGCCCGACGGCACGAGCGGTGTTGCACCCTCCCCGCGTCGAGTTGCGAGCAGTTCCAAAGCATCTGCTGCTGCTCCCAGTGCCACACCTGCTGGAGCCGATGTGGCCCAGCAAGTGCGCCACCTTTTGGCCCAAGGCTATCAAATTGGGACGGAACACGCCGATAAGCGTCGATTCCGCGCCAGTGCTTGGACGAGCGGCAAGTCTTTGACGGCCCGCCGCGATGGCGACGCGCTTTCCGAACTCAACTCGATTATCGCGCAGTATCCTGGCGAGTACGTACGGCTGGTGGGTATCGACCCTAAAGCCAAGCGACGCGTTTTGGAACTAGTGGTGCAGCGACCTGACGGCAATGGCAATAGCAATGGCGGCGCACCTGTCGCGAGTGCTGGATCGACGGCATCGTCTCATCGACCTGCGGCTGCAGGCGGTAGCGCGGCTTTGGGTTCCGATGTTGCGGGACACATTCATAGCTTGCTCGCCCAGGGCTATCAAATTGGGACGGAGCACGCCGACAAGCGTCGGTTCCGCGCCAGTGCTTGGACGAGCGGCAAGTCTTTGACGGCCCGCCGCGATGGCGACGCGCTTGCGGAACTCAACTCGATTGTCTCGCAGTATCCTGGCGAGTACGTACGGCTGGTGGGCATTGACCCTAAAGCCAAGCGGCGCGTTTTGGAATTGGTGGTGCAGCGACCTGACGGCAATGGCAACGGCAGTATGCCAGCGCCTGCTTCTTACTCTGCCCCCGCCCCTTCAGCGCGCCCTGCATCCGCACCAGCGACTCGATCGGGTTCCGGTCCGCTCAGCTCGGATGTGGTGAGTCAAGTCCGCCAACTTTTGGCCCAAGGGCACCAAATTTCTACGGAACATGCCGACAAACGCCGCTTCCGCGCCAATGCTTGGCACAGTTGCGCGCCGATCGCAACCACTCGCGAGGCCGAGGTGTTCCGCGCCCTTGAGACTTGCCTTGCCGAGCATGCGGGCGAGTACGTCCGCGTGATTGGGATTGACCCCAAGGCAAAGCGACGCGTGCTCGAAGCCGTGATTCAGCGCCCGAGCTGATCGTTTCCCGTATCGCGAGGAGAAGACTGTTGGTAAGGCTGTCACAGAACGCTATCGATGCCGATAGAACGGCCTTATCCAGTCTCTCCTCGCAACAATTTTCCTTAAATAGCCCGTCCCTGACGGTTTGTTTGTCCTTGACGCCACAGCTCGCGATCGTTCTTCCCAATCTGTTCTCCGAACTAATCCGGGTGTAATGCCTCGTTTGTCGAACGGTATCCTTAGAGGTTTTGATATCCGTGTACTCGCCGCCGCTTCAGGCCATGCATGATTCTCAGGTTTTCATCAGTGGCGATGTCACGATCCATCCGAATGCGGCGATCGCCCCTGGTGTTCTCCTCCAAGCTTCGCCGGGAAGCAGCATTGTCGTTGCAGCAGGTGCGTGCATTGGTATGGGTGCTGTCTTGCATTCCTGCGACGGGACGATCGAGATTCGGGAGGGCGCGAGTATTGGCGCGGGCGTGCTGATCGTTGGCGCTGGGGCGATCGGACCGGGAGCCTGCATCGGCTCGCTGAGTACGCTCTTAAATACGACGGTGGAGGCAAAGGTCTTGGTGCCGTCAGGTTCTATTTTGGGCGACGGCAGCCGTCAGCTTCAGATCGAAGCTGAGGTGGCTCAACCGACGATGAGTCCGTCCCAACCGCCGCCTCAGCCGGACCTATCCCCCGATCCTTGGGCGACGTCTCAACCCCAAATTCCAACCATTTCTGCGCCGTCCTCGGAAACTCAGAGCAACGGTTTTAATTCTTTCAAGTATCCAGAGCCTGCCAGTATTGGCGCGAATCCATTTAAGTATCCAGAAAATCCAAGTCTCAGCCTCAACCAAACGGCACAGAGCAATGGAGCATCCGACAAAACGGCTCCAGAAAAAGTGGCGAATGTAGTGCACGGGCAATCCTACGTCAACGATTTGCTGTCCACCCTTTTGCCCAACCGCAACAGTCAAATGTCGCCATCTCCCGATTCTTGAGGATTCAGTTCTCGGGATGTGCGGCTAAAGTATAGAGGAGATTAACTATTGAGGTCGCCAATGCGAGCAGCTCGACCGCTCCGCAACCCCATTCGGGAAACTGCTCTGGGGTTAGTGTCTACCCAAAGCTTTCCGGCTATTGTGGGGACTGCAGATATGATGCTCAAGTCTGCTGGTGTGACGCTCGTGGGGTATGAGAAGACGGGCAGCGGCCATTGTACGGCGATCGTGCGCGGTGGCATTGCAGATGTGCGCCTTGCGGTGCAGGTGGGTGAGGAAACTGCCAGGAAGTTCAGTCAGTATGTTTCGAGCCTCATCCTAGCCAGACCTTTGCCCAATCTAGAGGCGGTGCTGCCCATCAGCGCCAGAATGATGCAGTTGGCTCAAAATGGTGCGGTCAGCAAGCTCAGCAATCAGGCGATCGGGTTGCTGGAAACGCGCGGTTTTCCGGCGATGGTGGGGGCGGCTGACATTATGCTGAAGTCGGCGGAGGTGCAGCTTTCTGCCTACGAAACGATTGGCGCGGGACTCTGTACGGTCATTATTCGCGGCTCGGTGGCGGATGTGGCGATGGCGATCGAGGCGGGGATGCATGAGGCGCAACGGATTGGCGAGCTGAATGCGGTGATGGTGATTCCCAGGCCGCTGGACGATCTGGAGCAGACGCTGCCGATCGCCAGTTGTTGGCTGGAGCAACCGGAGCCGCTGAGCATTCCGCTCAAGATTAAGACGAAGGAGCGAGAGTTGATCGAGTTATCTAAGATGGCGGAAGCGCCGCTCTCTATTGAGAAAGATTTGCCTTAGTTGTCGATAGGGGCGCGTGGGGCGATCGCCGTTTTGGCTGAGGTGGGCGATCGCTAGATGTTGGTTTAACCGTTTGTCTGCCAGTCTTCAATTCTCAGATTTTCTACGCGGCGAAATTCTCCAACGTTGTTAGTAACGAGAATCAGGTCATAAGCAAGCGCAATTGAAGCAATTTGAGAATCATAGGGGCCAATAGGAGTCCCTTGACTGGTCAATTGGGCACGAATGCGGCCATGAATTGATGCAGCTTGTGCATCAAAAGGGAGGCAGGGTAGTTGGGCTAAAAAATCCTGTTGATTTTTGAGGGCTTGCGTGGGTCTGGTACTCCGCATAGCACCATAAAACAGTTCTGATTTTGTGATGGCACAGATTGCTGAGACGGGCAGATGAGTGCGTAATTGTTGTGTAACGGGAGAGCCTGGAAATTTAAGATGGTGGATACAGGCGTTGGTATCAAGCAGGTAAATCATGGAAGGTCTCTAACTTCGTAATCGCCTTGGGGGGGACGTTCTAGGTCAGGGATAGAACCAGCCGTTTGCTCTAATATGGATAACCAATCTGTGGATTGGGCTTGCACCTGAACGGTTACGTCGTAGCCTTTAAAGTCATCGGGCAGTTGTAGGATAAGACGACCATCTGATTGAACGCGAGAGTGAAGCGTAATAGGTTGCATGGCTAAGCTCCGAGGCAGGAAACAGGCTTATTTGCATTGTCGCTTATGTCAGAGAGGTTAACTTATTGTGGCGATCGCAGTCTTGGCTGAGGTAGGCGATCGCATTACTCTAAAATCAAGATCGGGAAACAAGAAAGATATGGTTGCCCTTTTAGATGTTGTGGCGTTAGCCGAAGATCTGCCTGAGCAGGGCCTGCTTCGGGGACAAGTTGGCTCGGTCGTAGAAGCGTTAGCGCCTGAAACTTTTTTGATTGAGTTCAGTGACGATCGGGGAAGAACCTATGCAATGTTGCCCCTGAAAGCCTGTCAACTTATCGTTTTGCATTTTGAGGCTGCGGGGCTTCAGTTAGCTTCCGTCTGATTGCGATCGCGGTAGACGGAGGATACCCAGCTATAAACGACGATGATTTTCATGGTTTAGCTGTAATTTTTCAAGCCGATTAATTAATCGCTGTAGATGAGTTGTCATTCTAGGTTTCTCAAAGCGCCAAGATTCAACTGTAGTAAGGTAGTCAATAAAGTGTTTAGGTTCGCAGCTAGCACTGCCATGCCAGTCATGAAAATTTCGATGTAGATTTTCATGTATTGCGATTAAGTTATCTTGAAAATCAGCTAGGTCTGGACGTGTTGCACGGTCGAATAAATGATGAACATGTAGATCAAATGGCGCAGCTGGCTCCTGCTTTTCATGAGTTACTTGACATTTTTTGTCTGCTTGCGACTTCACATGATTCATTGCCCGTGTAATTCTGGCATCAAAAGATTCAATATATTTTTTTTGATATTCAATAGCATCTTCAACAACTTCAGCAACTGCATCAGTCCAAGTCTTTCGTGACTTAGAAGCGCTTTTATTTCCAAGGTTCTCCGACATATTTTGAGCAAGACGAACTATCCCTCTTTGGCTCCAGTATTGAACATTATCCACATCTTCGAAGTGAACGCCTGGCTTCATTTGTTCGCGGCCCTGTAACTCACAGTTATCCTGTTCTCTTCTGGCAGCAAAATTTATGCCTTTTCCATTTGTATCGAGGATTCGAATCACCTGAGGTCGTTCGATAAAGACTAATTCTCCACGAACGACGATCCCTTGGAGATCTTGCGTTTCATGAATGATGCGCCGCCGAACTAACATACGACGGGTACGCTCTCGTCTATGGGTTATACGTTCGACAACCGTATCAATAAAACTTGAAACAGGATTTGCAGTAGTAGTCTCCTGTATATATTTAGCAATAGCCATAGCTCCTGATTCATAAAAACGACGGGTCTCCATTTTCTTACTAAGCCATTCAAAATGCTCGCCCCTTGATGGTGCAGAAAAGTCATGAAGACCTTACCAGCAGGCAATATTCAAATCTGTCAAAGGTGACAGAGAGGGGCATTCAATGTGATGCTTAAGTTCCCAAACTCAGAGCAATCCTATGTCAACCCCTCAACTCTATCGTCAACTGCAAACTCAACTGAGTCAATGGGTCACACCCAAAGATAAACGTCACCTTACTGTGTTTGCTGAAAACATCGCTGCAATCCTCCAAGCCCAAAGTGGCAGCTTAAGCCATTGGCTGACTTATTTGAGTCATCGTCGTTGTAAAGCCCGCTCTCACATGGAACGACTGAGCTACTTCGTTCATAATCCCAAGATCACCTCAGAAACATTCTATGTTCCATTACTGCTTCAATTTCTTCAAGCGTGGGCGGGCATGGCGACGACATTGACCCTGGATACAAGCATGCTGTGGGATGAGTATTGCCTGATAGAGGTCTGTCTGACCTGGGGAGGGCGCTCTTTTCCTTTGGCTCAAAAGGTGCTCAAGCATGGCAGTGCTACGGTCGCTTTTGCGGACTATTGCTCAGTGCTGGATGTGGCTGAGACGGTCTTACCCGCTGATTGTCAAATCACACTATTGGCTGACCGAGGCTTTGAGCATGGTGAGTTAATTCGTTGGCTACGGAGCCATCAATGGTCTTGGGCAATTCGCGCTAAATCCGATTTGAGGGTCACGTTGTCTAATGCTCAAACCGAGTCGGTTGCTGACCTGCTGCCAGAGCCTGAACAAGCTTTTCTATTTTCTGATGTCACGATTCTTGAAGATATCCACTGTCATTTGGCGACCGCTCGATTATCCATCGCCCAGGAGGCTTGGGCTGTGATTACAGATAAATCGCCTTCTGTGCAAACCTTCGCGCTATATGGTCAACGTTTTGGTGGCATTGAACCCCATTTCAAGGATTACAAGTCTGCCGCCTTTGAACTGCCTCGTTCTAAACTCAGAGATGCCCATGCTTTAAGCCGACTGCTGATGTTACTGGCGGCTGCGACCATTATTGCCATTTGCGTTGCCATTGAAACGATCGCTCAAGGCGCACTAAAGTCCATTGATTGGCATGCTCACAGGGGATTGAGTTTTCTGCAAATCGGGCTAAGACGGATTAATCAGTTGTGCTATCAAAGATTACCGCTGCCACCCTTGAGATATTTGCCACGATGTAATCCACCACCTGCTTATGCCTCTCTCAAGAAGCGAGATGCGATGAACACTCGCATTGAGTTTGCCAAGGTGACTGTCTTCTAAAGCTTTCAGCTCCTTTGAGTTTTCTGCACCACTAAGATGCTCGCCCTCAATTAATTCCCATTCATCGTCATGACGCTGATCAAAAATTTTACATATTCTGTAAAGCTTTGGAAGTTTAATTCCAAGAATTTGAGCTGCTTCCTCAGCAGAAAGTAGTTCGTATTTTTTATTAGTTCCCATTCAATTTCCCCCATTATTGAGCAACTATTCTATCGGAAGGCCAAAATTGAATCTCTCATTTTCTGTAACTGCTCAAACACCAATCGATCCCCCCCTAAATCAGGATGATACTGCTTAGCAAGCTTACGGAAAGCTGAATTTATGTCGTCAGCAGTAGCTGTTTTAGAGTTAAGGCCAAAAACATGCCAAGGACGAAAGTTTTTTAAAACATCAATACCATTAATACAATTTGGACCTTCCTCATGACGTTCATTTTCAGGCACTCCCACCCACTCGCGGTATAAGATAAGCCAAGCCTCTCTTGTTCGGAGATTGAGTTCTCGTCCATCAGTTGCAAGTTTAAATGCTTCCTGCTTCTTTAATGCTTTTACATCAGCGCAATTAAATGCTGCGGCTACAGCAGCCTGTAATTCGTTTACTGTAAGATCTTTTTTCGACGTTTTCGCTTTTGTAGTTGATTTTTTATTTGAAGGTTTTTGAGTATTTTTTCGAGGCTTTGGCTGAGATTGAATAAATTCAACAAAGTCAAGCAGTATCTGAGCGTCGTACCCATGTTGAGCAACAAGCTCTTGAACTTTAGTTTCAATTGCAGAAGCCATAGGGTATACCTCGACTAATCCTTGATGAGAAGGGCTAACATACTCTTTATACACCTTGGAATGGCTAAAGCTCTAAAGACATATTTCTAAAATTCCCATAAATACATCAAAATTTTCACTGAGTTTTGCTTTTCTCAGAGAAAATAATTTTTGCTGTGAACCAACTGAAAACAGTATCGCGATCTAGGCGATCGCCTCAGATTGCAGAGAAAGGGAGGGCGATGGCCTTTTTTCACCAATTTCTTTACATTTTCCCAAGTTAGCGCGCGTTTGTACGGCGCGACTGGAGATGCATTTCCGCTTCTAGGTGAGCAATTAAATCATCTAACGCTAAAGTAAATGCCTCTAGCTTTTGGCACGCCGCTTGAGTGTTAATAACATGCCGTTGCCTTGTCTCTAGATCGGGTATTTTGGCCTCACTATTCATCACAGATCCCAATCCCTCCTGATTTCTAGAACACTTGCTTGGGCTGCATCGACAGCAGCTTGACCTGCCTCAATAGTCAAGCCATTAAAATCCTCAGCATGCTCCGAAGCCCCCCGTGGGGCTTCCACTACAATCCCAGCCAATTCAAGGAGCCTAAAACCATCTTTTGGCATCAACTTAATTTCTAAAACATCCTGAATTAAGCTGGTTAAATCTTCTTCTGGATGTTCTTTCAAATACACGTTCAGTTGTTCGGCTAGCCGATCTGGTATTTCCAGGGTGAGTTGCGTCATTGCCTTAAGTTAAGCCCTCTATCGCTTTTTTAGCTTAAAGCACCGATCGTTACTGTGGCACCCTTGTCTAAACTGTGACATTAGAAAGTACAATTTGGTCTGCTGCAATATACCCTCATTCGAATCGCGACCCATTACCAATATTTGAAGGACTTCGGCCTAAAGAATCGATTAAAGGAGGTGCGATCGGATCCATACCGACTGGCGTACACATCTAAAATCTATCAATCAAAGAATGCCGTTGTGATAATCCTGAATCGCCTTCACATCCAGCGGGGCGGATTGCAAAGCTCGAATCGCAGCAGCCGTCGCTTTTGCCCCTGCAATAGTAGTCACGATAGGGACTTTGTAAGTGAGAGCCGATCGCCGAATCAAACGACCATCCGCTTGCGCTTCTTCCCCAGAAGGTGTATTCAAAATGAGCTGAACTTCACTGTTTTTAATCCAGTCCAATACATGAGGGCGACCTTCGTGCAGCTTGAACACCAGCTCCACCGCTAAACCTGCATCTTGCAATACCTTGCGGGTACCCGTCGTGGCGATCGCCTTAAACCCCATCTCAATCAGCGCTTCGACCACCGGCACGATCGCTTGCTTATCGCGATCGTTCATCGTCACAAACACCGTCCCAGACAGCGGAATCTTTTGATTGGCCGAGAGCTGCGCTTTCGCATAGGCGCGACCGAAATCGCGATCGATGCCCATCGCTTCGCCTGTAGAGCGCATTTCAGGCCCCAAAATCGTATCGGTACCAGGGAATTTCTCAAAGGGAAGGACGGCTTCTTTAACAGAAATATGGTTGGGAACGATCTCTTCCGTAATGCCCAATTCAGCCAACGTTTTCCCAGACATCAACCGCGCTGCTATTTTAGCCAAAGGTAGCCCGATCGCCTTAGAAACAAAGGGCACCGTCCGCGAAGCGCGGGGATTGGCTTCAATGATGAACACCTGCTCCCCCTGAACCGCAAACTGAATATTCATCAGGCCGATCACCTTAAGCGCCTTGGCCAGCTGAATCGTCCAAGTGCGAATTCGGTCGAGAACCGAATCGCTCAACGATAGGCTAGGTAACGTACAAGCGGAATCGCCGGAGTGGATTCCGGCCTGCTCGATGTGTTCCATGATGCCGCCCACAACAACGGCTCCGGTGCAGTCGGCGATCGCATCCACATCTACTTCAATGGCATTTTCAAGGAACTTATCGATCAAAATGGGATGGTCCGGCTCGATCTGAACGGCATACGTCATGTACCGCTCCAGTTCCGCATCGGAATAGACAATTTCCATCGCTCGTCCGCCCAAAACGTAGCTGGGACGCACGACAACGGGGTACTGAATTCGTCGCGCAACCGCTAAGGATTCTTCAAAGTTGCGGGCGATGCCGTTGGCGGGTTGGGCAATGTCGAGCTCCCGCAGAATTTTTTCAAATCGCTCTCGATCTTCAGCGGTATCGATCGAGTCGGGCGAAGTTCCCCAGATGGGAGCTTTGGCTTCCGAAAGGGGTACTGCCAGCTTGAGCGGCGTTTGACCGCCAAACTGAATGATGATTCCTTCGGGATTTTCGGCTTCTAAGATATTGAGCACGTCTTCCTTGGTGAGCGGCTCAAAGTAAAGGCGATCGCTAGTATCGTAATCCGTCGAAACTGTTTCGGGATTGGAGTTCACCATGATCGTTTCAAAGCCGTCTTCGCTGAGGGCGTAGGCAGCGTGACAGCAGCAATAGTCAAACTCGATACCCTGACCGATGCGGTTGGGACCGGAGCCTAAAATCATCACCTTGCGTCGAGTGGAGGGCAGCACCTCGGTTTCGGTTTCGTAGGTGGAATAATAGTAAGGCGTCAATGCCTCAAACTCTGCCGCGCAGGTGTCTACGGTTTTGTAGGCAGGGATCACACCCAGGGATTTGCGATACTGGCGCACCTCATCTTCGGCAGTGTGGGTGGCGTAGGCAATCTGGCGATCGCTGAAGCCCTGCCGCTTGATCGACCAAAGGGTTTCTCTGTCTAGCGCTGCGAGCTGGGACTGCTTCAAAAACGTTTCGGTTTCCAGCAGATCCTGCATTTGGTTGAGGAACCACGGATCGATTCCGGTGATCTCGTAAATCTCCGCTACGCTCATCCCGGTTTGCATGGCATGGCGCAAGGTATAGATGCGGTCGGGGTTGGGCGTGCGCAGTCCAGCGCGGATTTGCTCGGGGCTCGGCGCTTCTTCCAGGCGATCGCAGCCCCAGCCAAAGCGTCCGTTTTCCATAGAGCGCAGCGCTTTTTGAAAAGACTCCTGAAAGGTTCGCCCAATGGCCATGGCCTCGCCCACGGACTTCATCTGAGTGGTCAGGATCGGCTCCGAACCAGGGAATTTTTCGAAGGCAAAGCGGGGGATTTTAGTGACGACGTAATCAATGGTGGGTTCGAAGCTGGCAGGGGTTTTCTTAGTGATGTCGTTGGGGATTTCGTTGAGGGTGTAGCCGACCGCGAGTTTTGCGGCAATTTTGGCGATCGCAAACCCCGTCGCCTTCGACGCCAAGGCCGAAGACCTCGAAACCCGAGGGTTCATCTCGATCACGATCGTATCACCTGTCTTGGGATCCACGGCAAACTGGATGTTAGAACCACCCGTTTCCACCCCAATTTCGCGGATGATTTTAATAGAAGCGTCCCGCAACCGCTGATATTCTTTGTCGGTTAAGGTTTGAGCGGGGGCAACGGTAATGGAGTCACCGGTATGTACGCCCATCGGGTCGATGTTTTCAATGGAGCAAATAATCACCACGTTATCGGCCAGATCCCGCATCACCTCTAGCTCGTATTCTTTCCAGCCGATGAGGGATTGCTCGATCAGAATTTGGGAGACAGGACTGGCGTCTAAACCAGACTGGGCGATCGCCTCAAACTCCTCTTGGTTATACGCAATGCCGCCCCCAGTACCGCCTAAGGTAAAAGCCGGACGAACGATCAGCGGATAGGATCCGATCTGTTGGGCGATCTGGCGGGACTCTTGCAGGGTCTCTGCTAAACCAGACGGGCAAACCCCCACGCCAATGCGTTCCATGGCCTCTTTAAACAGCTTGCGATCTTCCGCCATCTCAATCGCCGGAAGCTTTGCGCCAATCAACTCCACGCCGTAGCGTTCCAACACTCCCGTTTTGGCCAGCGTCACCGCTAAATTGAGTGCCGTTTGCCCCCCCATGGTAGGCAACAGCGCATTGGGGCGTTCCTTCTCGATAATTTTCTCGACAATTTCTGGCGTCAGCGGCTCGATGTAAGTGCGATCCGCCGTTTCCGGATCCGTCATAATGGTGGCTGGATTGGAATTGACCAATATCACCTCATAGCCTTCATCTCGCAGCGCTTTGCAAGCTTGGGTACCCGAATAGTCAAACTCGCAAGCCTGACCGATCACAATAGGACCAGAGCCAATCAGCAGAATTTTGTGAAGATCGTTACGACGGGGCATAGGCTCGCACAGATTAGGTTCAGCAAGGGGCAGGAAAATGCCAGAAGGTTGGCCGACTTTAAAGAGCGGATGAAAGCACAAAAACACTCCAGAGCATCGAACCGACACCCATCTGGATTATAGGGTTGGATTCGCTGCGCTGGAGAAAATCTAAGGCATCCTCTGCGCCCTCATTAGATTACTACAAAAGTTCTTTGGTAAAAGTTTACAGCTAGCAGCCAGCTCGACTCCCTCAAAACTAGAATGCCGCTGCGGATCTAACCCGTTCCTCTAAATAGACCCTGCGGTTTCACGAGCAGCACCAAAACCATCACGACCAGTGCAATGGCTAATTTATATTCTGTTGGGATCCAGTAGGTACTAACTTCTTGGGCAATGCCGATAATCAAAGCGCCCACAATGGCTCCGTAGGGGTTGCCAATGCCGCCCAAAATAATCGAGGCAAACATGGGCAAAATCAAAAACCATCCCATATTGGGGCGCGGGGACTGAACGAGGGCATAAAGTCCTCCCGAGAGCGCCGTTAACCCTCCCGCAACGATCCACGTCCACAACACGACCCGCTGTACGTTAATGCCGGATACGCTGGCAAGGTCGAGATCGTCGGCTACGGCTCTCATGGCCTTACCAATTTTGGTGTATTGCAGGAGAAGGTGAAGCACCAAAACTGACAACACGGCCAATCCGATCGCAATCATGAGGTTGTAGCGGATCTTTAGCCCCACAATGTCCAGGGCAGTCTGGACGGGCAAGTCGTAGTTCTGGTTGCCGCCACCCCAGATAAAAATAATGCCGTTGCGAATGAAGAGGGCCAACCCAATCGAAATAATAATCAGCGTCGTTGAGTTGGCACGACGATTCCGCATGGGTTTCCAGATCAGATATTCGCTCAGCAGAAAAAAAGCAATGGTGAGGATGCTGCCAAGGGCGATCGCCGCGCCAATTTTCTGCTCTGGAATCGCGATGAAGTTGAGAAGCTGAGTATCGAAAAGGAGTGCTAGGTAAGCCCCCAGGGTCATGAAATCGCCGTGGGCAAAGTTAGGCAAGCGCAGGATGCCGTTGGTGAGCGTTAGCCCAACAGCCGCCAACGCAATAATCGAGCCAACCGCAATGCCGTTTACAAAGAGTTGCGCGAGTTCTACATCCATTCCAATTCTTCCGACGGCAAGGGTTAGGCGTTTGACTTTACCAATCTACCAGGGTTTTGCTGCCTTGCGCCTGCTGGCCCTACGTTTGCAAACGACTGCCCTACAAAACGAAGAGCGCTTGAAATGGGCGATCGCCTGCAAAGAATATCTTCGTTAGTCTCATTCGATTCCGGTATTTTGTGGATTGCACCAGGATGATAGGGTTGGAACTGACACACTTCTCTTCTAAAAAGAGGTAGCGTTAACGCACGAATCATCGATTAAAGCTTTTAGAAAAATAAGACAACTGGGTAAGCAAGCGAGCGTCCATAGGGCCAATCTCCAGAATCCTCATTGCAAAGGTTAAAGCTTACGCTCTCTTACTCCCAATTTGGCATAGCTTCGCGTAACATCCAAACTTGTGGATCCTCAAAGACTTCAAAGAAGTTGGACGAATCGACAAATGCTATAACGGCATTATATATTGAGTGATATGCCTGAAACGATGCTATTTCGTAGATAAGTTCTTGGCACTTTTGGGGGGGTATTGAATCTAAGCTTTAATCGGCTAAGCAACCCAAAAGGGAACAAAAGGTATAAAATTTACGGCTAAACTGCACTTTAGAATCGCCGTCAACCCACAGGGCCCGTACTGCAAACGCCTTTACTAGCGGAAGGCGTAGGTTTAGCCAAAGCTAAGATTCAAGAATCATCGAAGTCTAATATGCGTTTCAGTATGTATGTACTGACTTCGTTGTTTTTTGGCCAAAATTCCGCTTCGATGGAACGACTCAATTTAAGCGCTTTTGGAGGGAAATCTTATCAAAACATCAACACTTTAAATATTTCAAGGCCGTAAGTGATCCGGATCACATATATCTATAAAAGTTGCTTCTAAGATTGTCGTTTAACTTCCAGATCTGGCTTACCGTGCTAACTACACTTTATGTATTGGTCACATATAAGTTTGAAATGGTTTCTATCGCTTTAGACGATGGACATCTCTCTGCGAAGCTTTGCTTAAACGAAAGAAGATAAGGTTTTTAATTTTTAAAGTTTTTGAAGTTACAATGGCTACTTCTTCAGAAAGCTGATGACCTTTTAATTAATGCGTGTATTGATAATTAATTTAGATAGTATTTTACAGACAAGCAATGGAAAATAAAAATATTATTGATTTTTCAATATGCTCCCTCCCCTGTAACGAACAGATCGATACGATGTTGGAGTGGGGTAAAAGCAATCTCAGCAAGATTGTCTGTATTGCTAACGTCCACATGCTGATCGAGGCACACAACGATCCTCGTTTTGAAGCAGTTCTTCGGAATGCAGACCTTGTTACACCCGATGGAATGCCGTTGGTCTGGATGTTACGTTTCTTGGGCGCGGTTCGCCAAGATCGAGTGGCGGGTATAGATGTGTTAGAAGGCTTGTGCAAGCGTGCCGAGAAAAATGGCGTGAGCGTCTATTTTTTAGGGTCTCAATCCTCCATTCTTGAAAAAATGAGAGTCAGATTAGAACGAGAATTTCCCAATCTTAAGATTGCCGGAATGACTCCTCTTCCTTTTCGTCCTTTAACCTCTGAAGAGGATCGCACCCTAGTTCAAGCTCTAAATCAGAGTGGCGCGGGACTTGTTTTTGTTTCCCTGGGTTGTCCTAAGCAAGAGACTTGGATGTCGCAACATAAGGGGAAAATATTTGCCGTCATGGTTGGATTAGGCGGCGCTTTCCCGGTCTATGCTGGGATTCATAAACGCGCGCCAAGGTTTCTCCGTCAAGCAGGCCTCGAATGGTTTTATAGACTCGCTCAGGAGCCTCTCAGACTCTGGAAGCGCTACGCTACAACTATTCCTATATTTCTGTGGCTTATTGCCAAACAGATTTTCTTTGAATTCAGAAATTCAAACACTATGGCAAACATGCAGCGAGAGCGTAAGTAAAAGGTCCGTCGGTCGGTCTTCTGACCCATAGATCGATTTTGCATCGGATGGCTAAGGCTGGGAATTCAGTTAATCTAACGACTTCAGCGCGGCTCGAGTCAGATCGTGCGCTTCTCTTTCTATATCTGGAGCCTGAGTCGCTACTGCAAGACGCAATGCGATCGGAGGTTGGCCGTCTGTCTGAAAGACAGGAAGCGCCTCAACTTGAGTTCGGATTTGTTCGGTAATGTACTTCGCTCCCTCTGTTGAGGTATTGGGGAGCAGCACTGCAAATTTGTGCTCTTCATAGCGTGCCACAACGTCGTAAGACCGTTGAGCGCAATTCTGGATTGTTTGAGCGATCTCTTTTAAGCAGCGATCGCAAGCTTCTTTGCCATGGGTTGCTTCGTAAAGATCCATGCCGTCTATCGCACTGACGACGATCGATAGGGGAGTTTGCTCGCGGAGCATCCGTTTCCATTCATCTACCAACCGAGTCTCAAATCGATTGCGACTGGAAACCTGGGTCAGACTATCGGCAATAAATAACTGCTCGATCCGTTGATAGATATCGACCTGTTGTAAAGTACCGCGCCATTTTGAAAGTAACATTTTGACTGGCCGCAGCGGATCGCCTTCCGTCATCTCTTCAATCGAGACAGGCATCTCTACGGAAATCCTTGCCTGCCAAATGTCCGAGGCGTCCCGATATTTTTCAACTTCTTCAACTTTGCACTTGACGCACAAAAGGATATGATCTCCAGCAGCTAGCTCTCCCTGCCCGGTGATAGTTCCGCTAATGCCTGTCAGAGGTGCATCGATTGCGAATTCTTCTCCCCAAGAAATTCCCGTGAAGTCGTGGATCTGAGTCATAAATATGCTTTCCTAGTCTGAGCCTTTCCCATTAAGCATTATCGCGGGTTTCTCGCCTGTTCGATTAAAAATGAAAAAGCTAGGCGGTGTTTTTATAATGCCCAAAATCAGACTTCGGTATTCTTTTAGGTCAGTTGAATCGGGATGAAAGGATTTGAACCTTCGACCCCCTCGTCCCGAACGAGGATCCGCTAGAAGCTATAAGTCAATAAAATCAAAGCTGTTGGACATTCTCAATAAATCAACGGGAGCGCCATCGGGAGCAAAGCACTTTGAGGCAAGAGTTAAGTTTGCGGGAAAAATGCCAGCTTCAAAGCTCACTTATATCGATGTCGGTTGCTTGAGTCATGCCTCACCCCCTTGACGCTGTAGTAAATTGTCAACCTTGCCCTCAATCGTGTTGAGTTTTCGGAGGATGGTCGGTCGGTCTTCATCCAGAGAACCCAGCAGACGAACTACGCCTTCTTGGGTGTCAGCCAATCGAATCATGGCTTCATTGAGGGCTTGTGAAGATTGCTGTTGTGTTGTCACTAACTGCGCTACATCTCTACCGATGGCCTGAGTTACTGCCGTCAGCTCCTCCATGCGCTCGTCAGCGCCAATAATAAAGCGCTCAACCGTTGCCGCAAACCTATCTAGCCGTTCATCTGTCCATCGCTCTGTCATGACTCGCCCCCCTTCATCAGTTCCCGCACTGCCGCTTCGGTGATGACCCGGCGCAGCCATGCCGAACGGTTGGGTAGAGATTGAACCACAGTATCAATGCTCAGTGGAAGACGTACTTGTACTTGCTTAGGAGCTAAAGGCTCATTCGTTCCATCAGTTCGCTTGTAGCGATAGACCTTAAATTCAGAGGTCTGTACTGGATTAGGGTTGCCCCTGGGCATAGCTCACAAATCAAACTCTACAGCATCAGTATACTCGTGATTTCCAA
The DNA here is from genome assembly GCF_044923475.1 of Altericista sp. CCNU0014. Taxonomy (NCBI): domain Bacteria; kingdom Bacillati; phylum Cyanobacteriota; class Cyanophyceae; order Synechococcales; genus Altericista; species Altericista sp. CCNU0014. The sequence goes on along the minus strand of NZ_CP137338.1, from coordinate 4,662,948 downwards.
AAGTATACAGTGATAACTTTTGCTTATATCAAAAGCGCTGTATACAGTGATAATATCATAGCTGGACAATTGCAATTAACACGGTATACAGCGATACTAGATTTAGTCAAACAAAAAGAGAGCGGAAACGCCGGGAAGCAAAGACCGCTCTCTAACCCCAATACAGGAGTTCAGTTCATTATGCCAAACGTTGCCGTCCTAGACCGTCCCGTGGTCGATAAACCAGTCCGCGACGATCAAATAGTTTGCCGTCACCCCCAAAGCGACAGAGCCGATCATCTGTATACCTTTGTCGCCACGGTTGCCAATAAAATTGTCCTCGACAAACTGGAGGTTATTGTAATCAGCCCGAACTCATCTCTAGCGGCCATTAACCGCGCCCTCTGCTCTACTCTTGGCGATACGTGGTTCGCGACCGACTATCGCGTTGCCTGACTTAGTGGCCTGGTTATGCCCAAAAACTGCCCAGCTCTATTACTCATAATTTAAGGAAAGCCATGAACGAATCGAATACACCGCTCGCTCCTGATACATCGCTCAACGTTGACCGCGAACTGAGCAAGCTCCACGACACCGCCACACTTCTGTTTTATGCGATCGCAGGTTATGACGGAACCGACATCAAACCGATCCATGGTCTTGCCGATTCCTTGCGGGGTCAGATTATGGACCTGATCGACCGCCGCAAGGAATCGGATAATTAAGGCCCTTCAAAATTTAGGAGATAAGCTGGCACCACAGCCAGCTTTTTTTATTCTCTAGACAATGGTAGCGACAGTAGTGACAAACACACTCAAACCATTGAAGAGCAAAGCTTTCATCTGTCACCACTAGGTAGTGACAAGGGTAGTGACAGTAGTGACAAACCCGCCGCCGCTCGACCATAAACGACAAAATGGGTTTGCTAGTAAACGGTAGTAATCAGGAGCAAACCAGAGGCAGTTCTAAGCATTGTTAGTGCAACCGCCTCTCAGCGTCATTTATGGGAACCAAAAAAATCGGGTATGGCGATCGCCCATGTTTAGCGTGGCCATGGCTTGCAGCGGCACAGCAACGGGGTTGAGGGTTTGCGCAAATGGTTTTCCAAAAAAACTCTTAGAAAAGTGGTGCAAATGGTGCGAAACACACTCAAACCTTTTGCTATCAACGGTTTCCAATTAGATCGTCGTGGTGCGGAATGTGGTGCATCCGCACCATCAATGTGGTGCGAAACTTGGGTGCAGGAAGACGGCGATCGCCTGTACAAAATGGTGCAAAAAGAGACGCAGCAATGGTTTTAGGGTTTGCGCCTTTGTTCTGCGAGTGTCGTCCCAGTCCATGGTGCAGATCTTCACCGCTTCATCTATAGCGGCATCTATGGCAGCGTCTATGTCATCGCCTGTAATCGCCAGCGCCAGAGGCTTTATCGTTATGGACTTTCGAGCAAACCCGTTACCGCGTGGACTAGTGCTTGGCTTGGGCGATCGCTTGGTTTTCAATGCTGCTCCTTAAAGAATAAAATTGCCGTCTGGATGCGCTTGCGCTATCTCCCGTCTTAATTTGTAAGAGGGCGCATTGAAATCGACCGTACCATCTGGCATCATCCGATAATATTTGTCGAGTTGGTACGATGACATATCCGCTCTTTTTTCGGGATGCAAACGGAATGCATACCATCCTTTTTTATAAACATGCACAACAGGAGTTGTTTCGTCGGTAGTATTTATCATTTTACTCTCCCTATGTTTTTTGACGCGATCGCTTACAGTTGCTTTGCGATTGCAAGCTCCGCAAGTGCCGCGATTTTTGGTAGATTCTCGGATTAACTTTGCGCCACAATTGCATAACAGCAATGGTTCGACCTTGCCGTCTTTGCGATCGCGCCATCGTTGCCAATAGGTTTGATTAGTCACTAATTCTAGTGTAACACTATTCTTTGAAAGTAGTCTACAAGGACTCATTTAATTTTTGACTTTCCGTTTCTTGGCTGGCTTCTATCCATCCGGCATTGGCCGCAATAGCTCGGTTCGGATCCAATATGTTGCGCCTTCTTTTTCGAAATGAATCAGTGTATACCCTGGAAAGTCCCACGGGTACGGTTGTACTAGGTCTGGGCAATCGCTTGGGGTAAGACTTAGTGGTGCAGAAAACTTTTTAGGCCTATTTAGAGCGGATTTACCATAGGCTCAAGCTACCTATTTCCGTTAATTTTTTGTATATTCTCAATAAATGGCCTTGTTGAGAATAACGAGTTTACAGGGTTTCAGGAGTTTTCTGCACCACTAAGAGCGCAGGGTTACAGAACACTAGACGAGATCGCCCTGTCTTTGTCTGATTCCTTCGAGTGCCACGACTAAATGAGGCTCTGATATTGATGCCGCTGAAATCCGCCGCAACATCATTCCATGTCAATGCTGCCAGCTCCCCAGGCCGCGCCGCTGTATTGAACATCGCAAACACATAAGGATAGTAGCTGGCATAGTACAGACTTGTTTTGAAGCCTTGCAGAATTGCCTTAATCTCTGTTGGATTGAAGGGCTGTATTTCCTCGCGGTCATTGGCTTTGATATCTTTGGCTAGCTCAGACCAAGGTGTGCGCTCGCTGACTCGATATTTGCCTGCGGCCCATTCCCAACAGCCATTCAAAACCCACAGGTAATCTTTTGCAGTGCGATTGCTGACAGATTCCTGAATAACCGCTGCAAAATTGCCAGCCTTGCCCTCTGTAACGTGATGAGCTGGGATATTAAGCGATCGCCTCAAATGACTCAGTACCCCTGAGTATCGTCGCTGAGCACCATTTGATAAGCCACGCTCAACCTTATGCTTCAGGAATCGCTGAAACAGTTCAGGGCAGCTTAGCTCAGTGGCCTGAGTACCTACAGTTTTGGGTTTGTACTTCAGCAGAGAATCATCAAATTGATTGAGGGACAGATCTAATTTAACCTGACCCAGAATTGATAGGGCATAGCCTCTCTGAGCCTTACCGTCTTCAATCCCTAAAGATATCGTTCTAGTCTTCCCACTGTGGCGGCATCGGATGCGTAGCCGACCATCATGATTTTCAATCCAAGCATTAGACATTTAGGGGTAAAGTCCTTTGCTCCCGTTCGGGAGCGAAACAACAGTACCCAACAGCCGAAAAACCCCTTTAGAGGTTGCTTATTGACAATAGAACAGGCTAAAAGCGAAATCCCACTAACGCTAAAACCCTTGTCTAGTCTATATCCCAAGCAAATCGGGATGATAGGATTTGAACCTACGACCCCCTCGTCCCGAACGAGGTGCGCTACCAAGCTGCGCTACATCCCGGTTTTGTTGCTTCGAACCTCAATATTACAACACCCAAAGGGGCTGAGACAACGTCCCCCAGCCTCTATCTCTGCCGATCCGATCCTAGAGAAGCACTGGCAGACATATCTTGTTCGGAAACTGGTATCGCGATCGAGGTGCTGGGCGGCAACGGCTCTGCTTCGTCGATCGCGGGTAGCCGTTCCCAAAGCTTGGGCAGGCGATCGCGCTGATTCACTAAATAAATACTCACCAAGGTCAAACAGACGCCCAGAAACTGGATGGGGCTGAGGACTTCCGCTAGAAACAGATTTCCAAAGATGAGAGCAAACACCGGAGTCAGAAAAGTCAGCGCGCTCAGGCTGGTCAAATTTCCCTTTGAGGCAAACCAGAAAAACAGACCGTAGGCGATCGCGCTGCCAAAAACCGTAGAGTACCCCATCGCCAACCAACTTTGGAGCGTTAAAGCTTGCCACGGATCGTTCTCCCAAAGCAGAGAACCGATGAGGAGCGGAATGCCGCCGATCGCCATGTGCCAGCCCGTTGCCATCACCGGATCTACGTATTTGCTCACGCGCTGAATCATGACAGTGCCCACTGCCATTGAGAGTGCCGCCAGCAGCATCCAGCTTTCGCCTCGGCTCAAAAATGCCTGCACGCTATCCCACGGCGAAAGGTCTAAAGTCGGCCAGGCAAAATGGCCGCCAAACCAATCGAGAAGCCACTCATCGGGCAGCCCAATGCAGCTAATGCCCGCAATCCCGATCGATAGGCCCAGCCATCCCCAAAATCTGACCTGTTCGCCATAGAGCAACCAAGCTAAGAGCGCCACAGCTAGAGGTTGGGAATCGATCATAACAGAACCGAGGCCCGCTCCCGTTTTGGAGAGTCCGGTTACCAAAAAGCCTTGAAATAAAGTCGCGTCCACGAGGGCAAATAGCACAATCCACAACCATGCTTTCCAGCCTCGGGGCTGGGCCTTGCCCAACAGGGCTGCTGCCAAGATCACTAACAGGCCCGCTGGCACTAATCGCAAGGTGCCCACAAACAACGGACTGCTTCGATCCATGACCCCCTTCATGGCAACCATCGCGGTCCCCCACAAGAAAAATGGTGCGATTAAGAGCAGCCACTGGAGGAGAGATTTAGGATGAGTGGACGAGTCTTGCATGGTCAACCGGATAAATAAAAAGCGTCACAATTTGAACCGAACACTCCCGTTCCGAACGAACTCCGTCCAGAACGGTTAATAGTGACGATCTTACTTACATTTCTTAAAGAAGTGGATGAGATCGATACCGATCTTTCCGTCGCGCGCGCGCTTTCCCTACACTGGTGATGGCTTTGCGATAGAGTCAAAGAGCAATCCCTATAATGGTCCAGGAAAATTTCGTGACAGTTCGCGTTCGCATTGCACCCAGTCCCACGGGCAATCTCCACATCGGTACCGCCCGCACAGCCGTCTTTAACTGGCTGTTTGCCCGCCACCATCAGGGTCAGTTCATTCTGCGCGTCGAAGATACCGACCTAGAGCGATCGCGCCCCGAATATACCCAAAACATCATCGATGGACTCACCTGGCTGGGCTTAACCTGGGACGAAGGTCCGTTCTTCCAGTCCGAGCGCATGGACTTGTATCGTCGTGCCGTGCAAACCCTTCTGGATAAAGGCTTTGCCTACCATTGCTACACCACCCCTGCCGAGCTAGAAGCAATGCGTGCAGCGCAAGAAGCCAACCACGAAGCCCCTCGCTACGACAATCGCCACCGCAACCTGACAGCCGAGCAAAAAGCCGCATTTGAAGCCGAAGGTCGCAAACCCGTGATTCGGTTCAAAATTGAAGACGATCGCACGATCTCCTGGAAAGACTTGGTGCGGGGTCAAGTGACCTGGCAAGGCAAAGACCTCGGTGGCGATATGGTCATCGCCCGTGCCGCCTCCAGTACCGAAATGGGGCAGCCTCTCTACAACATGGTGGTCGTGGTCGATGACATTGATATGCAAATCACCCACATCATTCGCGGGGAAGACCACATTGGCAATACTCCCAAGCAAATTTTGCTCTACGAAGCATTAGGAGCGATCGTTCCAGAATTTAGCCATACACCCCTCATCCTCAGCCCCTCCGGCAAAAAGCTCTCTAAGCGAGATGGCGTCACCTCTATCTCCGAGTTTCAAGAGATGGGCTTTGTTGCTCCAGCCTTGGTCAACTACATGACCCTTTTAGGCTGGTCGCCGACCGACCCCGCTAAAGAACTGTTTTCCTTAGCCGAAGCTGCCCAAGATTTTGAGATGCAGCGCGTGACCAAAGCAGGCGCTAAGTTTGACTGGGACAAACTGGACTGGATCAATAGCCAATATCTCCACGCCATGCCCATTCCCGAACTCACGGATCGTCTGATCGGCGTGTGGCAAAAAGCAGGCTATGACACAGAAGCCACGAACCGACCCTGGCTGGAGCAGTTGACAACTCTCCTCGCTCCCAGTCTTACCCGCCTCAATGATGCTGTGGAACAAGCTCGAGTCTTTTTTACTCAGGACTTGACCCTTGGGGAAGAAGCCCTGGCCCAACTCCAGCAAACCAGTGTCCCAGAAGTGCTGACCTTTATTACCGCCCAGCTTAAGGAAACCCCTGAATTGACAGCAGATGCTGCTAAAGACCTGATTAATCAGGCCGTGAAGCAACAGGGAGTCAAGAAAGGATTGGTCATGCGTAGCCTCCGAGCTGCCCTAACGGGTGAAGTCCACGGCCCTGACCTCATCGAAACCTGGCTGCTTCTGCATCAAAAGGGTATCGCTCAACAAAGGCTGGAAAAGGCGATCGCAAAGAGTTAGCTCGATCTTGCAAGCGGCAAACTCAGCGGGTTTCGATAAAAAAGTAGACGGTCATCCCCAAGCCGATCGAGATGACAAAGCGGCGAACCCATTTTGGATCTGCTTTGCGGACGTAGTAAACGCCCCAGTATCCGCCCACCAGCGTGCCAATAGACATGACAATGGCGTGGGGCCAAAGCACTGCTCCCGATACAATAAATGTCGCCATCGCAATGCCATTGATGCAAGCGCTCAGGATCGTTTTGAGCGCGTTCATGGCATGGATATCTTCCATCCCCATCAGACCAAACAGTGCCAACAGTAAAATGCCGACGCCCCCACCAAAAAACCCGCCGTAGATGGCGATCGCCAACTGAAGCGCTGAGAGGCCCGCAAGCGCTAATTTAGAGCGTCGCACCGGATGGGAGCGCCTGCGTTGCAGCCGCTTCAATAACGGGTTGAAGGCAAATAGAAGGGTTGCCACCAGCAGTAAGTAGGGCACTAGCTTCGCGAATACGGCCTGGGGTGTCTTCAACAACAACAGGGAACCGATGACACCCCCAGCCAAACTGATGCAGACCAAACGCCATAATTCTGGCGATCGCACCCCGAAATCGCGACGATAAGCGTAGAGACTCGCGAGATATCCGACCCAAGTTCCGGTATTGTTAGTTGCGTTGGCATTAATGGGAGGCAACCCCGCAAAAATGAGGGCAGGGAACGAAATAAAGCTGCCTCCACCTGCTATGCCATTGAGCGCCCCTGCGATCGCGCTGGCAGTCAATAGCAAAATCCATGGTAGTAGGAGCGCCAAAATTGCCATAAATTTCTCAATGCGAAAGGCCCGTCCATCGTCTGGTGCCGTTCTATTGTCCTGCAGCACGAAGGATTATTATAATTGCCGCGCGCTCAAATTCTGATTCATTTAGAACAAAAATAAAATCTATATGGAATACTCTTGCCGAAGGCGGTCAACCCAATGGATCGCTGATGGGGTCAAACATGCTAGCGGGTCAATGCCGCATTCAGGCGGCATTGGCAATGCTTGACGATCGCAATCAGACAACCTATTCAACCGCTAGTATCGTCCGCCATTACGCTCAGCTCAACGCGCTTCAGCCCGCAGAAAAAGCAATACTCAAACTGCTTCAACAGCAGTCTACGAGTATCAAAATGCTCGACATTGGTGTTGGCGGCGGACGTACCACGCAACATTTTTCAAAGGTAGCCTCAGAATATATCGGGATTGATTATTCTGCCGGAATGATTTCGGCTTGCAAGAAACGATTTGCATTATCTTCTCAGAATGTGGAGTTTGCAGTCTGCGATGCCAGAGACATGAGTCAATTTGAAGATGACTCTTTTGATTTTATTTTATTTAGCTTTAATGGCATAGATTATGTTTCGCATCAGGATCGACTCAAGATTTTCCAAGAAATCAACAGAATAGGGAAGCATGGAGGATCTTTCTTTTTTTCAAGTCACAATCTTCAAAGCCTTGAAAATGAATTTAATATAAGAAAGCAGCTCAGTCTCAACCCTTTAAAAACCTACGTCAATCTGGCAATGTACTTGTTGCTGCGTTTAGTCAACCGCCCGACGAACTTGGCTCAGATCGAAGCTGCCGATCGCGCTATCATCCGAGATGAATCTCATAACTTCCGGCTCAAAACTTACTATATTAGGCCTAAAGAACAGATTCATCAACTAAGCGATTGGTTCGAGCGATGTAAAGTTTATTCTTGGAAAGAAGAAGTAGAAATTTTAAATATACAGGACCTGAAAACCAATAGTGATATGTGGCTTTACTACCTTTGTAGTATTGACAAGTATCGTTCGTAGAATTATATCCATAGGTCTATTTCTAAAGCCTTGGAGTCATACCATCGAACGAGGAAATATTACATTTCTGCGTTTATGGTTTAATTTAATGTTCCAAAAATGCCTACAGGAAAATTTTTCATGAGCAGTCCTTATTCAAATCCATCCGAACTCAAGCCACCTCAAAACATCACTCCTTCAAAGGGTACTATTTCCTCTGTCCTGGCTGTGGGAATCCCGATCGCCCTTTTATTTTTAGGGTTGTTTACTGGCGTGCTCAATCCATAACGATAGCCAGGTCGCAGTTAAGCTACTGATTTGGGTTGAATTGACAATGCTTTAGTGTTTTGCCGTTGGGAGACATTAAAGCATTGTTTTATTCTCTCAATGTTGAATGCGATCCGATCGGTCGCTCGTTCTTTACAAATTCTCAGGTTCGTTTTGCAACCGTTGAGGATTCAAGAGATTGACCGCGTCTTTGGGGAGCTGGGCGATCGCCTCTTTCACAAACGCCTTCACGAACTCATCCCGGCGATTCAGCTCGAACTGCTGCTTCACGACCGCCGTAATGCCACCATCGCCCCAATCTTGGTCGTTTCGGAAGTACTGGATGAAGCTTTTGCCCGCAATGCGGGTCAGGTAAGCGGCACTCACGCTTTGAATGGATTTGCCGACGACATAGCCGCCCACGCTCAACTCTAAAGCCGTCGTCACGACTTCCATTACACCCGTCACAATGCCAACGCCCGCGAGGGTTTTGGCTAGGGATAGCGCCAATTCCTTGCCGCGCTCCAAGTCCATCTCGCAGCCGTAAACGCGACCGAGTTCGACGACCATTTGGGCGTTGACGACAGCGGTTGCGAGCAAATCCACCACGGGCAGCGGCGTAATCCAGATCGCCCCCGCCCCGATCCATTGGAAGCGATCTACGAGACGATTGGCCTGTCGCAGACGCTGTTCGTCCATGAGCTGTTTCACGTCATCGCCCAGCCGAGTTGCTTGCAGCAGGATATTGTCAGCCAGCAACTCCTCTCCCTCAGAGCGCAGAATGAGGACCATCTGCCGCAGCAATGCCACGATGTCGGGGTTCGGCTGAACGGTCTCTCCAGTGGCAAGACGCAGGGCGAGCGGGGCAGCGGCGATCGCCACAATATCCGCATCTGGCACTCGTTCTTGCAATCGCTGCAAAATGGCATTGCGGTCGGCGGCGGGATAGCGATCGATTTTGTTAAAGACTAAAATAAACCGCTTGCCAATCTGTTGCAGGGCTTTCAGGGCTTGGTATTCGGACTGAGTCAGGTCTCCATCCACGACAAACAACAGCAGGTCGGCTTCTGTCGCCAGTTGGCGCGCGGCTCGTTCTCGCTCAGTTCCGGCTACGCCTACTTCTAGCAACCCCGGCGTATCTGTAATGTGCAGCTCTCGCTGAATGCCTTTGAGGTCAAATTGGTAAGTTTCGCCGACGGTGGTGGTGCCCATGATGGGCGAAACGGCTCCCGCGACGCGGCCCAACAGCGCGTTGACCAGCGAGGTTTTACCCGCCGAACCCGTCCCAAAGACGACAATATGCAGCTCGCGGTATTTCAGGCTTCGTTCTAGTTCTTGCGATCGCAGCAGCAGTGCCTGCCGTTCCACTTCATCCTGAATAGTGGCAACCTGACGGCGAACGGCTTGGAGGGTTTGGTCCACCACCGCTGATTTTTGTTCGGGTAGCTTGACGGGTGCTTTGCGAACCCGATCTTTACGGCGCGGGCGGCTGAAAACAATGCCGTAGTAGACGAGCACGCCCATGAGAAGCAAAAACAGGACAGCAATGCCAGCGATCAGTACGTTTGCCAGCAGTACGGAGGTGGCAGCAACGCTCGCGTAAAGCTGAAGGAGCGTGTTGGTCAGCCACAGCATCAGGCCCAGAACCGCACTGGCACCGATCGCAAGCAGAGCTAACCGAGGAACGCGCATAGGCCGCTATGGCAAATGTTTGGCGATGGAGCTGAATCCAGGCAGGTCGAGGCTTTGGCGTTTCCACAGGCGTACCATCAGCCACAGGGACGCGACAAAATAGCTGGAGGAAAATACGCTATCGAACAAGGTCATCCAAATCTGCGCGCCGATCGCGTTTTCGTCGATCGCGCCCAAGGATGCGTTGAACGCGAGGCTGCCTAGAATCCAGGCCAGACCGAGGGTCACGCTCAGACGGCTCAGATTGCGATGGTGGCGATCGCTTTTCCGGCGGGTGAGGATCCAAACCGCAGGCACCATGCCAAAGACGGGCACCAGGTAGGCGAACATCACCAGGCGATTCAAGGTGGGGCTGTTTAAAACGTCTCGGACATCTTCCATCGTGCTGAACTCCTGGCAATAAGCCAATGATATCTATCCTAGCGATGCAACCCTTAGTATGCCCATCTTTAAGCTTGAGGTTGCGCGAACGCTCGGCGTGCCGCTAGCTTGTTTTATGGGAAAATTTGCTTGAGGTCTAATCGGGCATCTGCAAAGCCAGGAATGGGAACAGACTCATCGAGTAGGGAAATCTGTTTGCTGCGATATTGAAACTCGCCCTGAGCGGTTGGATAAGGCTGACTGTAACGCTCGAGCTGTTGAGCATTGAGGTTAACGATCCAATAGTTAGCAATCCCAGATTCTGCATAGAGGGTCAGTTTGGTTGTTCGATCGTAATCCAAGGAGGAATCGGCAACTTCCACGACCAGTAAAATATCTTCGGAGTATGGATGATGGGCTAAATAATCCGTGTCGCGGCCTCGAGCAATGACAACGTCGGGTTCTGGTTCGCTGTTCGGCAACAGGGCGATCGGTTCTTGTCCGCGAATGACTGCGCGATCTTCTAATAACCGATCCAATAGGCGGCATAGCCGAGAGGTACAAAATGTATGCGGTATGCCTTTTGTTGCCATTTGCATCAATTCTCCGCGAATCAGCTCAATGCGTTCGTGTTTGCCGTCTCGTAGAGCACCGCCTTCTACTAAAAACCCGAGCTGTATGAGTTGATGATATTCATCAATGGTGAATCGTTTGGCTGTAGCAACAGTCATAAAGGATCCTCTCAGATGATGATTAGCTGGCTACGTCGCCCTTTGTACGGACTTATAGCACTATGGAGCTGAGTTTTGAGGCGATGGGCTACTAAAAGGGTTGGCCGAAGGGGTCGCTCCGCTTTGAGTGCTGACAATCAACTGCTCGATTTTATCTTTGACTTGAGCGGGGGCAAGGGCCTGAGCGGACTTAAAGAGGGTCAAGGCTTCTGCATTATTGCCTTGATTTTTCAAGACAATTCCTTTGGCGACCACTGGGCGAAAATCATTGGGGCTTTCCTTTTGGAGGCGGTCGTAGAGGGCGATCGCCGCTTCGCTTTTTTGTTGTGCCAAATACACGTCGCCCAGCAATAGCTCGATTGCGGGCAGGTCAGCGCTATTGGGCTGCTGTTGGTTGATTTGCTTGGCCGTGGCGATCGACTTTTGCAGAAAATCGAACGCCGCTGCGGCCTGATTTTGCTGGAGTAAAAGGGTAACGTATCGCTGAAGCGCTTCGGTGTTGGTCGGCTGCTGGTCTAGCACCGCGCGATAGGTCTGAACGGCAGCAGCGCCATTGCCAGATTGCTCCTGAGCTTGGCCCAGCAGAATCGAGTAAAGCGGTTGGCCGGGGTTCAACTTGGTCAGCTTTTCGAGGGGTTCGATGACATCTTTAGGCTGGCGCACGCCCTGCTGAATCAGCTTGAGCCGCGTTTCCAGAAGACCTTGGAGGACGGTTGGATTATCGGGGTCGCGCTTCAGCACGAGCTGATAACCTTCTTCTTCTTTTTGGAGCGTCTCGACAGAATCGGCAGCACCGGGTTTCGCCGTAGAAATGGCGGTCGTTTGTTTCTGTTGCTGCTGGTTGAGGATACCGCCAATCAGCGGAAAAATAGAAAGGCCGATGAAAACCAGACTAGAAAACCCCAAAACAGCGATGGTTCCCCAGCGTCGCGATTGTTTTTGCACTCAAATCATCTCAACTCTTAGGCTACTATCGGTGGTTCGCGTTTGACCCGACCGTTCGCCCTCGATCCTAGCAAAGCTTTGTCTATCTCCGCGGGCATCAAAAATCTCTTAACCGTCATTCCCACTCGATCGTGCCGGGGGGCTTGGAGGTAATGTCGTATACCACGCGGTTGACCCCCTCCACTTCGTTCACAATGCGGTTTGAAATTTTTTCCAGCAGCTCGTAGGGAGCGCGGGACCAGTCTGCGGTCATGCCGTCTTCGCTAGAGACGAGACGCAGCACGATGGGGTAGGCGTAGGTGCGCTTGTCTCCCATCACCCCCACGCTGCGCACTGGCAGCAGCACTGCAAATGCCTGCCAATAATCGTGATAAACGCCCGCGCGGTTAATTTCTTGCCGCACGACTAGGTCGGCATCGCGCAAAATATTGAGGCGCTCTGCCGTCACTTCGCCGATAATCCGAATCGCTAGCCCTGGCCCTGGAAAGGGATGTCGCTTGACAATTTCGTCCGGCAGCCCCAAAACGCGACCCACTTGACGCACTTCGTCTTTGAAAAGCTTGCGCAGCGGTTCGACCAGCTTAAAGCGCAGATCTTTGGGCAACCCACCGACATTGTGATGGCTCTTAATCTTGACCGCAACGCGCTCCCCGGTTTCGGGATCGACGTTGGTGTCGGCGGATTCGATGACGTCTGGATAAAGCGTGCCTTGGGCTAAGTAATCAAAGGGTCCCAATCGCCGCGACTCTTCTTCAAAAACCTGAATAAACTCGTGACCGATGCGCTTGCGCTTTTCTTCCGGGTCGGTGATGCCTTTGAGGCGCGCTAAAAAGCGATCGCGGGCATGGACGTACTCCACTGCAATATGAAATTCTTCATTAAACAGTTTGACCAATCGTTCCGGTTCTAGCTTGCGCATAAAACCTTGGTCGATAAACATACAGGTGAGCTTGTCGCCAATGGCACGGTGCAGCAAAAACGCCAGCGTGGAGGAATCTACCCCGCCGGAAAGGGCTAACAGAACGCGCTTATCGCCCACGCGAGCCCGAATTTCGCGGATGGCTTCTTCGACAAAGGCATCCGTCGTCCAGGTAGGCTCGCACTCGCAGATGTGGTAGACAAAGTTGCGAATTAAGGATTGCCCGCCAATCGAATGAACCACCTCCGGGTGGAACTGCACGCCAAAGAGACGGCGATCGTGGTGGGCGATCGCCGCACAGGGCGTATTAGCGGTATGGGCTAGAGTCTTGAAGCCATCGGGGAGCTGAGTGACGGAATCCCCGTGGCTCATCCACATAATGGTTTCGTTCTCCACATTGGTCAGGAGATCGGTCGGGTCGTCGATGTACAGCGATGCCTTCCCGTACTCGGCGAGATCGGACTGCTCGACTTGGCCGCCCAACTGCTGCACCATGAGCTGCATGCCATAGCAAACCCCCAATACGGGAATCCCCAGCTGCCAAATATCAGGGTCGCACACCGGAGCGCCTCGATCGTAGACCGAGCCAGGGCCCCCGGATAAAACGATTCCCTTTGGGTTGAGCTGTTGAAGCTGAGCGGCTGTCGTGCGGTAGGAGAGCACCTCGGAATACACCTGGGTTTCTCGAATGCGACGCGCTATCAGCTCGGAATACTGAGACCCAAAATCTAAAATCGCAATCATCTGACGATTGAGCGCCTGGGTGCCATTTTCGGTAGGCTGTGGCGATGCAGTCGTAGACTGCTGGGCTTGAGAAGGCACTGAGATCATCCCCGCTCCTGAGTCAGACATAGTGTGAACCGAGACAAAATAGCACTGAATAAATAGAGACTAACAGGGACGCTAGGGTTCGTCTGACAAGAACAAAGCCCTCTCCAGGCTTCTGTCCCAGGAGCCTAATACATTAGCCTCCAACTGGGTATAGATTTTGTCGCGCTAGCCTAGATTAGGCAAGATTTTAAAGGGAGTTTATATATCTTTAAGTTTAGGTTCTGCAGGTCGGTTTTGCAATTCTTCTCCGGCCTAAAGCGTTAGAGATTTTAACCCTTCACGCCGCTGCCGACGTCTGAGGGCACAATATAGCGCTGCATGACCAAAAAGAAGAGCAGAATGGGTGCAATGGAAATCACGGAACCCGCTGCTACCAAGCGCCAATCCAAAGAAAAGGTGCCCGCCAGTTTCGAAACGCCAAGGGGTAAAGTGTAGTACTGCGGGTCGTCTAGCACGATCAGCGGCCACAGAAAGTCGCTCCAAGCTCCAATGAACACGAAAATCGTGAGCGTCACTAAGGCCGGACGGACGGAGGGCAGCATGACGTTCCACCAAATCCCCAGTTCGGAGCAGCCATCCATGCGGGCAGCCTCTTCTAGGTCTTTGGGAACGGTCATGAATGCCTGCCGCAACAGAAAGATGCCGAAGGCCGAGGCGATCGCCGGAAAAATGACCCCGAGGTACGTATTCTTGAGGCCCATCTGCACCGTGAGAATGTACAGCGGAATCATCACAATCTGAAAGGGAATCATAATCGTGGAAATGACCGCCGCAAAAATCCAGTCCTTTCCGGCAAAGTCAAGTCTTGCCAGGGGATAAGCCGCTAAGGAGCAAAAGACGAGGTTAAACCCTACCGTCAGAACCGACACCAGCAGGCTATTGATGAAATAGCGCCCAAAGGGCTGACTCTCCCAAACGCGGACGAAGTTTTGCAGCGTCGGATGGGCGGGCAAAAGCTGCGGCGGAAACTGAAAGATATTTTCGGAAGGCGATTTCAGGGCCGTGCTCGCGAGCCACAGCAGCGGTAGCAGCATGACCGAGGCGATCGCAATCAATAACGCGTAGGTCAACCCTTGCCGCACCCAATCGATGGGACGAGACGACCGTCTAGAAGAAAGTTTCATACTGTTGCGTTTGATAGTCACACTTCGCACCCATTTGGCTGGGCTTAGCAATAAATAAAAGGGCGAACCTTACTAGTTCGCCCTTCATAGAGTCTAGATTATCGCACGCAGCCGCACGACCGCGCTCGCAAACGATCGCCCTCTACGAGCGATCCTTCAAAAGGTCGACCTTCATCATTCTTAAAAAGCAAACGCTCAAACTATGAAGCCTCTGCTAATTCAGCCTCGGAAGAAACCTGCTTTAGATGAATATGGCGGCGACCCAGAGAGATCTCAAACTCATCCCCAGGATGTAACTCCATCTTCTTCGTATAGGCAGCCCCAATCAGCAAATTGCCATTGGCCTGAACGCTGATTCGAAAGCTAGCACTCCGTCCCCCGCGACTGTTGCCATTGCTAGCCCGACCGTCTAGCTCAATGCCTTCGGCATCGATAAGGGCATTGAGAAACTTCATCATATTGAGGCGTTCGCTACCGTCTGGCATAACGGTGTAGTAGCCGCACTCTTTTGCCTTATCTTCTTTCGTTAAATTCTCCAATTCTCGGACCCGAGCGAGTAACGCTTCTCCCTTTAACGGGGAAGATTCCGCCTTCTTTTTAGTGGTAGTTGCCATTCGTCTTCAATCCCAAGTAAAGTATTGCACTAGCCAAGCACTTTATCTGCCGTTCGCAGACAGTTAAGCATGGTGTATAAACTACCACGATTAACTAATTTATTTTACTTTAAATCCAAATTAACGGATATAGCAAATAGAAAAGCTGAAGAATTAGTAAGCCTTAAAATATCCCTTGCAAAAATGGCGAGCGACGACTGACGAATGCTTGAAATCTCATTACTAAGCTAGAAAAGCTTTTAAAGGTCAAGGAAAGGTCTTAAAGATCGAGCAAAACTGAGAATTCATCGCAACAATAGTCATTTCCCCCCTCGACTGGCTTATTCCTGCGGTTTTTAAGTCTGTCGAGGAATTTCATAGGTTAGAAAATCGTGGGCAAGTTCTGTCTTAGGAAAAATAGCCCTAGCTTCCTTCAGCAAGTCATCGAGCTGAACGGTGCTCCCCGGTGCGTACCTGGGACTAAAGTGGGTCAAAAACAAATGCTTTACCGAGGCTGTGAGCGCCACTTGGGCGGCCATTGTGGAGGTAGAATGCAACCGTTCGCGCGCCATTGTAGCGTCCTGATGGGCATAGGTCGATTCGTGGATCAATACATCTGCCCCTTGAGACAAATGAACTGCGCCATCGCAGTAGACGGTGTCGGTGCAGTAGACGAGCGCGCGACCCATTTGGGTTTCGCCGCAGAGTTCCGCTCCGTTAATGCTGCGGCCATCCGCTAAGGTCACGGTTTCGCCGCGTTTTAATTGGCCGTAAAGAGGGCCAAAGGGAATACCCAGAGCCGTTGCCTTATCGACATCAAATCGACCCGGACGATCCTTTTCTTGGATGCGATAGCCGAAGGCAGTGACGCGATGTTCTAAATGGGTGCAATAAACGTCATATTCTTCGTCGGAAAAGACCAATCCCGGCTGAATTGTATGGACGCGAATCGGATAGGAAAAATGCGTTTGAGAATAGCGGCGACAGGCTTGTAAGTACCCCTCTAGCCCTGCTGGCCCGTAGATGTCAATTTGACTTGCATTTCCAGCCAGCCCGCAGCTTGCCAATAAGCCCATCAATCCGAAGATATGATCGCCATGCATGTGGGTTACAAAAATGCGGCGGATCTGGCTTATTTTTAGGTCGCTGCGCAGCACTTGATGCTGGGTTCCTTCTCCGCAGTCGAGCAGCCAAATCTCAGCGCGTTGTGCCAGCCGAACGGCAACGCTCGAAACATTTCGCGATCGCGTTGGAACACCGGAACTAGTACCGAGGAACGTAATTTGCAAAATTCCTAATCCTAATAAAACCTGAGGGAATTGTTGTCCTTCAATCATACGATTGAAGCATCTTATTTTTGGATTCGACGCGCTCGAAGCTCGGTGGGTCGAGCAAAGAATCCCATTTTTGGGGCTAAAGACCGGATCGATCGCTTGCAGGATGCTTGCAGGATCGTGGAAAGGTGTTATGCTCTCATTCGTCAAACCTTGACTTTAGGGTTAGGAGCTGTCGCTCCTCGCAACAGACGTCCCTCTGAAACAAATCTGACGCGGCTTGGGTCGATGGCATCCATCCGCTCGGCGAGGGGAGCAACTTAATGGTGAGATAAAGAAACTGCGGATCCAAGACAAATCGGCACCTCAGTTTTAGTGCCTCAATTTTCGATCTGATTTAGCCGCGCCGCCCGCCGTTTTCATTCTAATGGAGTATCGTTCTATGACTTGGCCGTTTCGCCGACCTGAGTTTTGCCGAGGTCCTCGGAGCGATCGCAAAGCGTCTCCACAGGAGAATCGCGAAACGTCTGTGCAGGAGAATCGCAGAACATCTGGCCAGGAGAATCGCCTCAAACCCACCTGGGTTTTATTTTGGCTGTTGCTCGCAGCCCCTGCCAGCGCGATGGACATTCGCGTTGGCCTCAGTCAGGGAGCCTCAACCGTGACTGTGGGCAGTTCCAGCACGGCTGACCTTTTAGATGGCAAGGGAACCGTCATCGGACAGCTTCCGGCCTTGCAGGGGTTCAATGCAACTGCGGTCCGGGGTGGCGTGAGCCTGAACGGCAAAAAAGCATGGCAGATCCTGCTCAAGCCCAAGGAAAATGGATTGACCTACGTGGGCGATCGCGGGACGGCCTCTGGCGGGCGCTGGTATCGCGGCCAGGTGAGATTGGTCAGCGGCGAGGGTGGATTGATAGTCGTCAACAAACTCAATCTAGAAGACTACGTTGCCAGCGTCATTGGCAAAGAAATGTACCCGACTTGGCCTCAGGAAGCGCTCAAGGCTCAAGCCGTTGCCGCCCGCTCCTACGCCATCTACCAGCAACAGCACCCGAAGTTCAAGCTATTCGACGTCCTGAGCACGACTACGTCCCAAGTCTACGCGGGGCTAGACGGCGAAGCGAACTCCACTCAGACTGCAACCCAGACCACTGCGGGCCAGGTTTTGACCTACCAAGGCAAGATTATAGAATCGGTGTTTCACGCTGCATCTGGGGGGCATACTGAAAATTCTGAAGATGTCTGGGTCAAAAGCGTACCGTATCTGCGCGGCGTTCCAGACTTCGATCAGTCGGCTCCCGTATTTCAATGGAGTTTGATGCTGACCGCAGCGCAACTGCGCCAGCGGATTCCGGGCATTGGGGATATTATTTCCGTGACGCCTTTGAAAACCACTCCCACCGGACGAATTAGGACCCTTAAAATTCAAGGCAGCAGGGGATCTCTCCTGATGAAAGGGAGCGATGTCCGTCGCGCGTTAGGACTCAAAAGTACGCGCTTCACCGTGAAGCCTGAATTTGGTGCGGTGGCTGGCGATAAAGTGTCTAGACCCGTGGGGTTTCAAGTGGTGGGACAGGGTTCGGGTCACGGCCTGGGGCTGAGCCAGTGGGGAGCCTACAGCCTCGCACTCCAAGGCAAGCCTTACCAAGAGATTTTGATGCACTACTTTCAAGGCGTGTCCCTCAGCAACCTCTACTGAGAGACCTAGCGTTTGGGTTTAGCCAAAGCGACCCGATACGTAATCTCGGGTAATTTCCTGTTTGGGATCGGTAAAGATGTTGACGGTATCGTCGTACTCGACCAGATAGCCGACTTTCCCGCCTTTGGGCGTCGCTTCGGCATTGAAAAAGGCCGTTTTGTCGGAGACGCGGGAGGCCTGCTGCATGTTGTGAGTCACGATCACAATGGTGTATTGCTCCTTGAGATCGTTCATGAGTTCCTCGACCCGTAGGGTGGAGATCGGATCGAGGGCCGAGCAAGGCTCGTCCATCAGAATCACCTCTGGATTAATGGCGATCGCCCTTGCGATACAAAGCCGCTGCTGCTGCCCCCCAGATAACGATAGCCCGCTAGCCTTGAGCTTATCCTTTACTTCATCCCAAAGGGCGGCTCGCTTGAGCGATCGCTCGACCAACTCGTCGAGATTGCCTTTATATCCATTAATGCGCGCGCCAAAGGCAATATTTTCGTAAATCGATTTCGGAAACGGGTTCGGCTTTTGAAACACCATCCCAATCTGCCGCCGAACGACGACGGGATCTATCCGCTTGTCGTATAGATTTGTGCCGTGAAACAAGACATTGCCCTCAATCCGAGCGCTCGCCACAAGGTCGTTCATGCGGTTAAAGCAGCGCAACACCGTGCTTTTCCCGCATCCAGAAGGGCCGATCAGCGCCACAATCTTGTTCTTGGGAATATCTAAAAAAACATTCTTGACCGCTACGGTTTCGCCATAGTAGACCGAAAGATTTTCAGTCTGAAGCGTGAATTGAGTTGCCGCAGACATGGTAGAAGGTTGAGTAGAATTCATAATATATGGCTAACAGTGACTGAGTGCATACTAAAAACGCGTTGCAATGGATCCATAGCTCTTAGCCACTACAAAAGTATACCCATTACGTAAAGGCTAGGTTAACGAGGGAAGCAACGGGTATCCCCTAAGCCAGAATTCGTTCTAGATCTAGAAGCAAAAGGAAAAGACGCGGTCTCTTAACCTATCCTTTACGTGAATTCTGTATGCTCTTTTACCAACGGCCTGTAGTATTACAATGCCATCTTTTAAGTAGAAAGTTAGAAAAACCTGATGTTTCTCCGTTCTAGAGCAATTCGCTGGACTATCGCCACTTCTGCTGCGGCATTGACCTTCGGGTTAGTATCTTGCCAAGGCCAATCCGACGCTCCAACTGCATCTCCCGGTGGAGCTGCCTCACCAGTTGTCACAGAAAAAGTAACCCTGAGCGGTGCCGGTGCATCTTTCCCCGCACCTCTTTATCAACGATGGTTTTCAGACTTCAATCAAGCCAATCCTTCCGTTACCGTAAGCTACCAGTCTGTGGGCAGCGGTGCTGGCGTGAAACAGTTTACTGCGGGCACCGTGGACTTTGGAGCCAGCGATGTTGCCATGACGGATGAAGAAATCAAGCAAGTGCAAAGAGGCGTATTGATGCTGCCCATGACCGCAGGGTCAATCGTGCTGGCTTATAACCTACCCGACCTTAAAACGCCCCTCAAGCTTTCGCGAGCGGCTGTAGCCGATATCTTCTTGGGTAAGGTTAAGAACTGGAACGACCCGGCGATCGCCAAGGCCAACCCCGACGCTAAGCTCCCCAGTTCCCCTATTGGGATCGTGTATCGCTCCGATGGCAGCGGGACCACGGGCGTGTTTACTAAATTCCTGAGCGCGATTAGCAGCGAGTGGAAAAGTAAAGTGGGCGATGGAAAGACCGTGAAATGGCCTACCGGAACCGGTGCCAAAGGAAATGAGGGGATCACAGCTCAAGTTCAACAAAATGCGGGTTCGATGGGCTACATCGAGTACGGCTATGCCAAACAAAATGGGCTGACCTTCGCCGCTCTTGAAAATAAAGCGGGTTCCTATGTAGAGCCGACCGATGCATCAGCTCAAGCGACCTTGGCAGCAGCAAAGCTTCCTGAAAACATGCGGGTCTTCATTACCGACCCCGATGGAAAAGACACCTATCCAATTGTGACCTACAGTTGGATCTTGGCGTATAAGACCTATCCTGACGCCAACAAGGTCAAAGCTCTAAAGGCGATCGTGAACTATGGGCTGACCGAAGGTCAAAAGGTCAGTCCCGAGCTAGGTTACGTGGCGCTGCCAGAAAATGTAGTAACGCAGGTTAAAGCAGCCGTCGATACTATTGCTGTCAAGTAACTAAACCAGCAGAGCGTTAAATCTGCAGGCGTTGGGGCTAGCGCCAAGAAAGAGAACATCCTTCTCCTAGCCCCCAACCCTCCTTCCGTCTGGTTTTGTCGAGCGTCTATTCGAACTCCCTCCTCTGCGCACTCCTCTTTTTTGAGCACTATGGCTTCATCACTCTCGCAATCCGCCCCGCTCATTCAAGCAAAATCTAGCCTCGGACAAAACTTAGATAAAACGTTTATTTGGATCACCCGCATCTGTGCCTTCTCGATCGCAGGCGTGTTGGCGCTCATTGCGGTTCAGGTTGGAATAGAAGCCTTGCCCGCAATCCAAACCTTTGGATTGGGATTTATTTTTCAGCAGGATTGGGATCCGGTCAAAGGGAGTTATGGCGTCTTGCCCATGATCTACGGCACGCTGATGACATCCTTTATCGCGCTGTTATTGGCGATTCCCATCGGAGTCGGATCCGCAATTTTTTTGAGCGAAGATTTTTTGCCCGTGTCTTTCCGAACGGTTCTCGTCTTTTTGGTCGAGTTGCTGGCTGCCATTCCAAGTGTAGTGTACGGGCTGTGGGGCATTTTTGTGCTCATCCCGCTGATTCGGCCCTTTGGAGAATGGCTGCACGCCAACCTCGGATGGTTCGCGCTCTTTGGCACCAGTCCCGCAGGACCCGGCTTGCTGCCTGCGTCGCTCGTCGTCACGATCATGATTTTGCCGACCATTGCAGCCATTTCCCGGGATGCCCTCACTTCGCTCCCGCCAGAGCTGCGTCAGGCTTCGATTGGATTGGGCGGAACCCGCTGGGAAACGATTTTTCGAGTGTTGCTGCCCGCTGCATTTTCGGGCATTGTCGGGGCGATCATGCTGGCCTTGGGCCGCGCAATGGGCGAAACGATGGCGGTTACCATGCTGATTGGAAACTCCAACACCATTAATTTTTCTTTATTCGCACCTGGCAATACGATCTCGTCGCTTCTCGCCAATCAATTTGCCGAAGCAGGTGGGCTGCAGATCTCTGCTTTGATGTACGCAGGTCTTATTTTGTTCGTGTTGACGCTACTGGTGAACGTGGCCGCTCAGTGGATCGTTCTCAAGGTTCAGAAATTTTAAGCGCGATCGCGCTGTTATCGATCGCACGAAAGAGTCCCCAGAAGTCCCCATTGGTTGCCTGCTATGTATCTGACCCGTAAATCCGCAGATGCCCGCTCGATTCTCAATAGCGCCATGACGGTTCTGTCGGGAGCCTTAGTTGTTGTGGCCCTCATCCCGCTACTGGCAGTGCTTTCCTACGTTATCGTCAGAGGGGTTAGCCGACTCAACCTGGATTTGCTGACCAAACTGCCGCCGCCACCGATGGTTCCGGGCGGCGGGATTGCGAATGCGATTGTAGGTACCCTGATCATGGTGGGCCTTGCCTCTGTCATTAGCGTGCCGATTGGGGTTGGGGCAGCTATCTTTTTATCGGAATTCAGCAACCCTACAACCGCGCGCTGGATTCGGTTTGCCACAAACGTTCTGAACGGAGTCCCTTCCATTATTTTGGGCGTTTTTGCCTATGCTGCTTTGGTCATTACAACGGGAACCTTTTCTGCTTTTGCAGGGGCAGTGGCCCTTTCCATCTTGATGTTGCCGACCATCATCCGCACCACGGACGAGGCCCTTAAAATTGTCCCTCAAGAGATTCGGTGGGCTGCCCTAGGCGTGGGCGCAGCAAAATACCAAGCGGTCATGCAGATTGTGGTGCCCGCTGCCCTGCCGACAATTATTACCGGAGTGACCTTGGCGATCGCCCGAGCCGCAGGAGAGACAGCACCTCTCATTTTCACGGCGCTGTTCACGCAATTCTGGCCCAACAGTTTATCGCAGCCGACGCCGTCATTGGCCGTACTCGTCTTCAATTTCGCCACCGTACCCTTCAAGAATCAGCAGGAACTCGCTTGGGCAGCTTCTTTGATTTTGGTGCTTTTAGTTTTAACCACCAGCATTGTTTCCCGCCTTGCCCTTCGCCGCAAAACCTACTAAATCCCAGGAAGTCATGACTCGTTACTCTCCTCACGTGGATGCTAGAGCGCCCAACCAGACTGAAGATTCCGTCTTAGAAGCGATCGATCTCAATATCTATTACGGTTCGTTTTTAGCCGTCAAGAATGTTTCCATTAAAATCGCTCGAAATCAGATCACCTCCTTTATCGGTCCGTCGGGCTGCGGTAAAAGCACCCTGCTGCGGTGCTTCAATCGTCTCAACGACCTGATTGAGAGCTTTCATATCAAAGGACAGGTCTATCACGACAACCAAGACCTTTACAGCCGTCACGTCGATCCGGTTTTGGTCCGCCGCCGCATTGGCATGGTGTTTCAGAAACCCAATCCCTTTCCAAAATCCATCTACGACAATGTGGCCTACGGTCCTCGTATCAACGGATTTAAAGGCAACCTAGACGAACTCGTCGAGCAATCTTTACGGCAGGCTGTCCTGTGGGACGAAGTGAAAGATAAGCTCAAGCAAAGCGGTACCGCGCTTTCCGGCGGGCAACAACAGCGGCTGTGCATTGCCCGCGCCATTGCAGTGCAACCGGACGTCATACTCATGGACGAGCCTTGCGCTGCCCTCGACCCGATTTCGACCTTGAAAATCGAAGAATTAATGAACGATCTGAAGCAGCGTTACAGCATCGTGATCGTGACTCACAACATGCAGCAGGCCTCCCGCGTCTCCGACAAAACAGCCTTCTTCAATGTAGAACCGACCGATAAAGGCAAGGTGGGCTATCTCGTCGAGTACGACGACACGGTCAATATCTTTACAAACCCTCGCGAAACCTATACCAGGGACTACATTGCGGGGCGTTTCGGCTAGGCTCAACCTGCCTGTCCGCGCGCGACATTGGACGTCGATGTTACCTTGAGTTGCAACCGGGGAATTATAATAGGACATCGACCGGATAGGGGTACGTATGACAGAACGCAAACGCAATCCAGAAGAAATTCTGGAAGATATGCTGAACAAGCACGTCTTATTTGAAAAACTTGAGGTGGCGACAGGAGTAATAGCAGGCGCTGGCACTATCGCCCTTGGTGTGTTAAAAAATTCTGCTGTCGTCGCAGCCGCACCGCTTACCATTGCCATTGCCTTAAATTACTTCAATCGGTTGCGGATGGGCCAAATTAGCCGATACCAAACCCACGTTGAAGTGGCTGAAGTTCAGCGCCGACTGTCAAGTGAGATCCAAAGTCTTCGCCCTTTAGGTGCTGGAGAAGTTGGCCTGACCAGTTCGGGCCAAGTTGAAGAGGCGGTCGCCTCTCTAGCAGAAAAAGTTGCGGCTCTAGAGACGCACCAGCTCCAGCAGATCGACCCCACGGGTGCCGGTTCCGGCCAAGTTGCCGAAGAATTAGTGCAGTTGCGCAATCACCAGCTCGATTTATCTCAGTCTTTAGAAGCGATCAACCAGCAGATCCGCAGTTTGTCATCTAGTTCGTCCGCTCCCAGCGTCGATCTAGACGGACTGCGGCAGGAATTCCAAGGCTTGCTCCATCCCGTTCAGCAAAATCTAGTCCATCTCGAATCGCAGCTTTCCGCCCGGCCCAGTGGCGGCGAAGCGGCACCTTTCGATGCAGAACCATTACGAGCAGAGCTATCCCAGTTGATCGCTCCCGTGCAGCAGCAGGTCGTTTCTTTAGAAGAACGGCTGGCCGCGCAAGGTAGCGCGCCTACAGGAGATTCCGAATCGTTGCAGACCGTACACGGCCAAGTGCAGTCTCTCCATGACAGACTAGACAGCGTAGTTGCCCAGCTCTCTGCGGAAATTGCCGGGTTCCAACAGTCGGTGGAACAAACCCAAGAGCGGATGCAGATCGTACACCAGCAGGTCGAAGCGGTGCATCAAAATGTATCTGCTGCGCCCGCTGCGGGTCTGAATCCTGAAGGGGTTCAGCAGGAAGTGCAGTCGGTCATCAGCCCGCTCCGGGACCAGCTGATGGCGTTGGAGCAGCGGCTGAGCAGTTTGCCCGTCGCAGATCCTCAAGTTTCTCAACTGCAAGCCGAGCAGATGGTGAGTTTGCAAAACCAACTCAACAGCACCAACGGCGCGATCGAGGATATGGCAGCTCATCTAACGGAGCATCTGACGGCTGAACTGTCGAAAATTCCGAAGATGGTTGAAACCCACGTCGAGCAGAAGGTATCTCAGCTTCAGCCCGTTGCTGCCGCTGCACCTGTTGCGGACAAAAAGCAAGACGCTCTGTCTGAGCTAGATGCTATTTTGGCAGACATTAATCTATAGTTCTGCCGTGCCGAGGGTCTAAGCCTATGGCATTGTTTCAAGTCCCAATCGAAAGCGCGCCGAACTGAGTTCGGCGCGCTTTCGATCGCATGAAGGATTAATGGCGTTGATTCGGGACTCTGAGCGCTTGCTATAGTAACAGGACGGCACGAGGCTTTCTAGGATTGGGGACGACGAGTAGTGACAATCGTGATCGCAGGGGAGCGCAGCGGTGTGGGGAAAACCACCGTGACGTTGGCGCTATTGGCGGCCCTTCGGCAGCGGGGCCAATCTGTACAATCTTTCAAAGTCGGCCCAGACTACATCGACCCGATGTTCCACGCCTACATCACCGGTCGTCCCTGCCGCAATCTCGACCCCGTGCTGACTTCAGAAGCCTACGTTCGGGACTGTTTTGCTCGTCATAGCCAAAATGCGGAATGCGTCCTGATCGAGGGCGTCATGGGGTTGTTTGATGGCGCATCCGGCAGAGACGATACTGCGAGCACCGCCCACGTTGCTAGGCTGCTCGATGTCCCCGCGATCCTGATCCTCAATTGCAGTAGCACATCCCGTTCTGTCGCGGCGATCGCCCACGGGTACCGCACGTTCGATCCGCGCGTGCGAGTGGTGGGTGTGGTGCTGAATCGAGTGGGGAGCGATCGCCATCTGGAACTGCTCTCCCAAGCGCTAGAGCCGCTCGACCTTCCTATTTTGGGCGTTCTCCGCCGACAAGCGGAAATTGCGTTACCCGATCGCCATCTGGGACTCATTCCAGCGGTAGAACAAAAGAATCTGGATGCGGTCATCGAGCGGTTGGCAGATCTGGGGCAAACTTGCTTTGACTGGGAGAAGTTATTGCCGTTGCTCGATTCTCATGCCCTAGCCCCCTCTCCACCGCAAACAAAGATGGAAGAAAAGAGGGTACGGCTGGCGATCGCCCAAGATCGAGCCTTCAGTTTCTACTATGCAGACAATCTCGACCTTTTCCAGTCCCTCGGTGCGGAACTGGTGCCTTGGAGTCCCCTGAGCGATCGCGCGCTTCCCGAACACATCCAAGGACTGTACTTTGGCGGCGGCTTCCCGGAGGTATTTGCAGGGCAGCTAGCCGATAACAAATCGGCCAGACAAGCAGTTCGAGCAGCCATTCAATCTGGGATGCCCACCTATGCCGAGTGCGGGGGGTTGATGTACCTGTGCGATCGCATTGTTGATTTCGAGCAAAATGCGTACGAAATGACGGGTATTTTTCCGACAGCAGCGGTGATGGGAAAGCAGCTCGCGCTGGGCTATCGTCAGGCTACAATGCTCCAGGATAGTTGCTTGGCGAGGAAGGGCGATCGGTTTTGGGGGCACGAATTTCATCGCTCGACGTTAGATCGAGAGCCGGATCGTCCGTTAATTGCGCTTCAAGGGTACGAGTCTGGGCAACAATTCGCGCCCGAAGGCTGGCAGAAGTATCGGGTTCATGCGGCCTACACCCACCTTCACTTTGGGGCGCAGCCGTACTTGGCACAGCGTTTTTTAGAGAGTTGCATTGCCAATAAGAGACATCTGCCTCTTCCCACCCGATGAGCAGCCCAAACCATTCCAGGCGATCGCAGTTTTCCCTAAGTTTATAAAAACACAAAAGCCCCCGCACAAGAAATCGGGGGCTTTTAAGTCAAGTCCAAAATTGAACCGATGGGTTTTAGTAGCTGTCGTTAGCCGTAGCCGTCCGCATCTCAAGGCGATGGTTGGCTTGGTTGAGTCGATTGGCGATCGCCTGTCGCCAGGTCAAGCTCAGATCCGTATCTGCTAGAGCATCTTGCGCCATTTGGCGGTAATAGGCACCCGTGGTGGAATCGACCTGCTCCAATCGCCCGAGATTGTGGTAGACAGTTTTAGGAGAAACCAAAAGCATACTTCTTTCCTTTTTCGAGTAACGGTCTCAAACAAGATATCGACAGTAGCCACTAAGGCAGATCGGTGCTTCCCATCAAGTATAGATCGCAAGCGCGGGCCGCGCCACGTCCTTCGTTAAACGCCCATACCACAAGGCTCTGACCCCGACGGCAATCCCCAGCCGCAAACACCCCAGGAATACTCGTTGTATAGTCGCTCGTGTTTGCCTTGACATTGCTGCGCGGATCGCGTTCGACGCCAAGGGCATCCAGCAGCGGCTGTTCTGGCCCTAGAAAGCCCATGGCTAATAGCACCAGTTGGGCCGGAAGAACTTTTTCTGTGCCAGGGACTTGCTGGGGAACAAACTGGCCCTGTTCGTTCTTCGTCCACTCGATTTGGACGGTATGAATGGCTTTCACATTGCCGTTTTCATCCCCCTCAAACCGAGTGGAGGTTGTAAGGTAGCCCCGAGGGTCATCGCCAAAGACAGCAGCGGCTTCTTCTTGGCCGTAGTCCATGCGATAGACCTTGGGCCATTCAGGCCAAGGGTTATTTGCGGCGCGTTCTGAGGGAGGCTTGGGCAAAATTTCAAGCTGTACCAAACTGCGGCAGCCATGACGGATGGAAGTGCCGACACAGTCCGTTCCCGTATCGCCGCCGCCAATAATGACTACGTCCTTGTCCTTGGCCGAGATAAAGTTACTTCCCACCTTTCGATCCAGAAGGGACTGCGTATTGGCGGTCAGAAAGTCCATCGCAAAATGAATCCCCTTCAGATCTCGCCCTTCGATGGGCAAGTCGCGGGGACGGGTGGCTCCGGTGCAGAGCACGACGGAATCGTACTCCTTGAGGAGGGTTTCGACGGGCAGGTCTTTGCCGACTTCGGTATTGCAGGTAAAGGTCACGCCTTCTTGCTCCAACACCTTGAGGCGGCGCAGCACCACTTCTTCTTTTTCGAGCTTCATGTTGGGGATGCCGTACATGAGCAACCCGCCAGGGCGATCGGCTCGTTCGAATACCGTGACCCAGTGACCTGCTTTATTGAGCTGCGCCGCCGCACACAACCCCGCCGGACCGGAGCCGATTACGGCAACTTTCTTTCCAGTGCGGCGAGCGGGTGGTTCTGGGACGATCCAGCCTTCTTCCCAACCTTTATCAATAATGGCGTGCTCGATATTTTTGATGGTCACGGGCGGGTTGTTAATCCCCAGGACGCAGGAACCTTCGCAGGGAGCGGGACAGACGCGGCCCGTAAATTCGGGAAAGTTGTTGGTTTTGTGGAGGCGATCGAGAGCCTCTTCCCACAATCCTCGATAGACGAGGTCGTTCCACTCGGGGATCAAGTTGTTAATCGGGCAGCCGCTGGCCATGCCGTTGAGGATGGTTCCAGTGTGGCAGAAGGGCGTGCCGCAGTCCATGCAGCGAGCGCCCTGGGTGCGGAGTTTGTCCTCATCCATGGGCAAGTGAAATTCGTCCCAGTTGTGGATGCGATCGCGCGGCGAAACCTCAGCAGCGACTTCACGGAGGTATTCAATAAATCCCGTTGGTTTTCCCATAGTTGCGTCTTAGATAGATATAGATTTTCAAAGTTGATTAACTGACGGGTTCGAGAGAACGCACGGTCAAGATTTCATCTGCTCGAAGCGCTTCAACAGCAGAGACTGGGACAGCAACGACCGCAATGGAGTCCCCTGTTGCATTAAAGACCTCCAGCACGCAGCCTTCTTCGCCATCGGTAGGGTGATGCACGTAGTCAATTAAGGTTGCAACATCGCCAATTTTAAGATGATGTTCGGGAAGATCGCGAGTTAAGGCAATATCTTGATACAGCTCAAGCATCTGAGCGAGGCTCCTTAGCAGGAATAAGGGTTATAAACTGAAATTCACCGTCGCTTTGTCTTCGCAACCAAAGGGTAGTCACAAACAAAGTTTTTCCATTATTTCCCATCAGTTCTCCTGTAACCTCGTAAAAAGTACCGTACTCATTTGTGCGATCTTCAACAGCCTCAGAAGACTGACTCAGCGCTCGGATAGCTGTTCGCAGCGACTCTACATTTTGCGCTGTGAATCCAGCCTGAGCAAGAAATTTCGATTTATCATTCCTCGCTCTGTAAATCAATAGATAGCGCGTAAGTTTTTCATCAGGAATACTGGCACGATCGGGAATCCGCACTTTAAGTCTTTGCTCAAACCATAAATGGAACCTTCTGCAACAGGTGTAGCAAGTGTCTGCGTCTAATGCGCTCTTTAGAGTCTAGCTTCCGCCAATGCGGGCTACGTCGCGGGCGTTTTCTTCAAAGGCGGCAGTGAGGGCATCGTCGCCGCTGAGTCCCGATGCGATCGCCTCGGCAATGGCTTGCAACACGCGCTTGTAATCCTTCGGCATCACCTTCACAAACTTGGGCACGAGATCCGCCCAGCTGTCTAGGACTCGAGCCGCCTTTTGGCTGGCAGTGTATTCGGCATGGTGCTGGACGAGCTGGTAGAGATCGTCGATCTCCTCTGCATCTTCCAAGGTTTCAAGCCCCACCATTTGCAGGTTGCAGCGCGTGGCGAAATCGCCCGTCTCGTCGAGGACGTAGGCAACGCCACCGCTCATCCCAGCAGCGAAGTTGCGTCCGGTGCGGCCCAAGACGACGACCTTACCGCCCGTCATGTATTCGCAAGCGTGATCCCCAACGCCCTCCACCACGGCATTGACGCCGGAGTTGCGGACGGCAAACCGCTCGCCGACAATGCCGGAGAGGTAGACTTCGCCGCTGGTGGCACCGTAGAGGGCAACGTTGCCCGCAATGATGTTTTCCGAGGCCGCAAAGGTGGCGCGTTTGGAGGGATACAGGATAATTTTGCCGCCGCTGAGTCCCTTGCCGAGGTAGTCATTGGCATCGCCTTCCAGTTCCAGGGTGACGCCCTTGGGCACAAAGGCTCCAAAACTCTGACCCGCACTGCCTTGGAAGTGAAGCCACACCGTATCTTCCGGCAGTCCTTCCCAGTGGCGCTTCGTGATTTCGTTGCCCAGAATGGTGCCCACGGCCCGGTTGATGTTTTGAATGGGCAGCGTCGCCTTGACGGGGGTGCCGCGCTCGATCGCATCTCGGCAGAGATCCAGGAGTTTGGTGATGTCGAGAGACTTGTCGAGACCGTGATCCTGGGGAATCTGGCAGTAACGCCCGACTTCTGGACCAACGTCGGGTTGGTAGAGGATATTGGAAATATCCAGCCCCTTGGCTTTCCAGTGATCGATCGCTTTTTTCGGCTCTAAGACATCGGTGCGACCCACCATTTCGTTGAGGGTGCGGAAGCCGAGGCTGGCCATCAGTTCCCGCACTTCTTGGGCGATGAAGCGCATGAAGTTGACGGTGTGGGCCGGGTCGCCTGTGAAGTTGCGACGCAGCAGGGGGTCTTGGGTGGCAACCCCGACAGGACAAGTGTTGAGGTGGCAAACCCGCATCATAATGCAGCCCAAAGTCACGAGGGGTGCGGTCGCGAACCCGAATTCTTCAGCTCCGAGAAGCGCGGCGATCGCCACGTCCCGTCCGGTCTTCATTTGCCCGTCCGTCTCCACCACAATCCGACTGCGGAGGTTGTTGAGCACCAGGGTTTGATGGGTTTCGGCTAGGCCCAATTCCCAGGGTAAGCCCGCGTGCTTGATGGAGGTCTGAGGCGACGCTCCCGTGCCGCCATCGAAGCCGGAGATCAGCACCACGTCGGCATGCGCCTTGGAAACGCCAGCGGCGATCGTGCCCACGCCGACCTCGGAAACCAGCTTGACGCTAATGCGGGCGTTGCGGTTGGCATTCTTGAGATCGTGGATGAGTTCCGCGAGGTCTTCAATCGAGTAGATATCGTGGTGGGGCGGGGGAGAAATCAGTCCGACCCCAGGGGTAGAGTGGCGCACTTTGGCAATCCACGGGTAGACCTTCTTGCCAGGAAGTTGCCCCCCTTCGCCGGGTTTTGCACCCTGGGCCATCTTGATTTGCAGTTCCTTGGCCTGGGAAAGATAGAGGCTCGTCACCCCAAACCGCCCCGATGCGACCTGCTTGATGGCGCTATTTTTGGAGTCGCCCGTTTCGTTCGTCCAGGTATAGCGATCGGGGTCTTCGCCGCCTTCACCCGTATTGGATTTGCCGCCGACGCGATTCATGGCGATCGCCAGCGCCTCATGGGCCTCCTTGGAGATCGAACCGTAGCTCATGGCTCCGGTTTTGAAGCGCTTCATGATGGACTCGACGGACTCCACCTCCTCGATCGGGATCGGCGTTCGAGCTTTGAACTCTAGGAGGCCGCGCAGGGTGAAGTATTTCTGGTTTTGCTCGTTGACCAGATCCGCATACTGCTTGTATTTCTCGTAGCTGCCCTCCTGAACCGCCTGCTGGAGCGCGTGAATGGTCTGGGGGCTGAATAAATGCGCTTCGCCCTCTTTGCGCCACTGGTATTCGCCGCCCACTTCTAAGGTGTGCCCCTTGGAGGGACGATCCGGAAAAGCATGGGTATGACGGGCGATCGCCTCTCGGACGATCGTTTCCAGATCGGCCCCCTCAATGCGGGATGCCGTGCGGGTAAAGTACCGATCCACCACCGCGCTGTTCAACCCGATCGCCTCAAAAATCTGCGCGCCGCGATAGCTCTGGATGGTAGAAATCCCGATCTTGGACGCAACTTTTGTCACCCCTTTTGTGGCGGCCTTGATGTAGTTTTTGCAGGCCGTTTTAGGATCGACATTCACTAACAACCCTTGGCGAATCATGTCTTCCAGGGTCTCAAAGGCCAAATAAGGGTTGATCGCCCCGCAGCCGTAACCAATCAAAAGGGCGTGGTGGTGAACTTCGCGGGGTTCGCCAGATTCCAGAACGAGTCCGATGCGGGTGCGCGTGCCCGCGCGGATGAGGTGATGGTGCAGCCCTGCAACTGCGAGGAGGGCGGGGATGGCAGCGCGATCGGGATTGACGCCGCGATCGCTCAAAATAACGATACTAATCCCGTCTTGGATGGCGCGATCGGCTCGGGCAAAGACCTCAGCCATGGCCTGTTCTAGCCCCTGAAGGCCGTCCTTGGGGTCGAACAAAATGGGAAGGGTAATGGATTTGAACCCGCTCTCATCAATGTGCTTGAGCTTTGCGAGGTCTTCATTACTGAGGATGGGGCTTTTTAGCTCGATCAGGTGACAGCTCTCCGGCTCTGGTTTGAGCAGGTTCCGCTCGGAGCCGATGGTGGTTTCGGCGGAGGTAATGATTTCTTCGCGGATGGAGTCGATGGGCGGGTTGGTGACTTGGGCAAAAAGCTGCTGAAAATAGTCGTACAGGAGCTTCGGACGGTCGGACAGCACCGCTAAAGGCGTATCCGAGCCCATCGCGCCTACAGCTTCCACGCCATCCCGCGCCATAGGCGTCAGCAAGAGCCGCAGTTCTTCAAAGGTATAGCCAAAGGCCATCTGACGCTGAACCAAAGGTTGAGACTCCACGACTTCGCCTTCTGAAGCAGCTTTCACGTTGGCCAGCTCCACCATGTGCCGATCGATCCACTCGCGGTAGGGATGCGCGGTGGCGATTTTATGTTTAATTTCTTCGTCCGCAATAATGCGGCCCTCGGCCATATCCACCAAAAACATTCGCCCCGGCTCTAGACGACCTTTACGAGCGACTCGCTCTGGTTCGATGGGCAGCACGCCCGCTTCCGAAGCCATAATCACTAAATCGTCTTTGGTGACGTAGTAGCGGGAAGGCCGCAATCCGTTGCGATCCAGCACCGCTCCCATCACGGTACCGTCGGTAAAGGCAATGGAGGCAGGACCATCCCACGGCTCCATCAGGCAGGAATGATACTCGTAGAACGCCTTTTTTTCATCACTCATGGACTCGTGGGCCGTCCACGGTTCGGGAATCATCATCATCACGGCATGGGGCAGCGATCGCCCCGCTAGGGTCAGTAACTCCAGCGCGTTATCGAAGATGGTCGAGTCGCTGCCGTCTACGTTAATGACAGGTTGGATCTTCTTGATGTCCTCCCCAAACAGTTCCGACTCGAACAGCGACTGCCGCGCGATCGTCCAGTTGATATTGCCGCGCAGGGTATTGATTTCGCCGTTGTGGGCGATGTAGCGATAGGGGTGCGATCGCTCCCAACTGGGAAAGGTATTGGTGCTAAATCGCGAGTGCACCAGTCCCAAGGCGCTCTCCATATCCGGGTCGTGCAGTTCGGGGTAATACTGCCCCACCTGAGCCGTCATCAGCATTCCTTTGTACACCATCGTCCGGCAGGAAAGGCTGGCGATATACCAGTACGGATCGGCCTGGGCCGCGCGGATGGGGGTATGGGCTAGCTTGCGGATCACGAAAAGCTTGCGCTCGAAGGCAAGGTCATCGGCGAGATCGGGCGATCGCCCCACGAACACCTGTTGCATGAAGGGTTCGCTGGACTTAGCTGTGTTTCCGATCGAAGAATTGTCCGTGGGCACATCGCGCCAGCCCAGCACCTGCTGCCCCTCTGCCGCCGCAATCTGCTCGAAAATTTTGCGTCCCGTCGCCCGCGCTGCTGGATCGGGAGAGCCGTAGATCGTGCCGACCCCATACTGCCCTGCTGCGGGCAAGACGATCCCTTCGGCTGCTGCCACCTTCTGTAAAAACTTGTGCGGCACCTGCATGAGAATACCCGCGCCATCGCCCGTATTGGTCTCGCAACCGCACGCGCCTCGATGCTCGAGATTCTCCAATATAGTGAGCGCCTGCTCGATAATGTCGTGGGACTTTTGCCCTTTCATGTGGACAATAAAGCCGACACCGCACGCATCGTGCTCGAACTGCGGATCGTATAGGCCCTGTTGTGGAGGCAGTTCGGTTCTATTCATTGTGTTGATGACCTAAAAGTAGCGAAGGTGTAGGTGGGCAGCAGTCGCAGTCGAGCGACTAAAGACAAAATTTCCAGTGCGTGAGGATCCCCTCTTTTAAATTAATCGAGAAACAGTTCGAGAATGTTCCTGGTAAACTTTTCGATCGAATGTCTCGAATTTTCTTGACTCCTCCAGAAGAAATAGGGCACTCATGCATGGTAAATGTCTTCCACTGCTTTTCCATAGGGTGCCGTTACAAAAATTTGGCCAATCGTCCCCGAGCGTCAGCCTTCAACGATTCGGCCTGCAGGGTTTGGGTGCAGGAGGGGCATAATGTAAGCGCCCAATCCCAATCCTGCGATCCAACCAAATCCCGTCACGATCGCATTGTCGTAGCCCCACCAGCCCCAGGATTGCGCCCACAGTTCTGCGGGGTAAGCCAGGCAGAGCAATACGGTCAGGCAAAAACCAGCAATACCGTACTGATTTAACCAGTACGCTTCGCGTCCCGAACTGCGGCCGATCAGCCAGCGCATCGCCACCAGCCCCAATAGAGTTCCATAGCAGCGCATGCAGACTGCCATGATGTGGGGCGGCGATAGGGCCAACCCCATCTCGGGCTGGGGACAAACGCGATCGCCCATGAAGTAGATGATGTTGGCGATGAGCGGCAGCAGCGGCAGTGAGGTGGACGCTAAAAACGGGGCTGCCAGCGGTCCTCCCACTAGCGCGATCAGTACGAGGTCTGCGATCGCGCTTTTTCGAGGGCGCTGTGGGGCGGTCTTCTTAATTCTCGGCCAAACGGTCATCGTTCCCTTCGCCTCAAAATTCAATGCCTGCTTGTGCTTTAATGCCCTGTTCCCGGAAAGGATGCTTGACTAGCGTCATTTCCGTAACCAAGTCTGCCGCTTCGATAAGCCGAGCGGGAGCGCCGCGCCCGGTCAAAATAACGTGGGACTGCTCTGGCTTTTGACCGATGCCTGCCAACACTTCGTCGAGGTTAAGATACTCTAACTTGAGCGCTATATTGACTTCATCCAACAGGACGAGCCGATAGTCTGGGTTCTGGATGTACTCTAGCGCTTGATCCCAAGCTGCTCGAGCTTTCAGAATATCGCGCGCGCGATCCTGGGTTTCCCAGGTAAACCCTTCTCCCATCGCGTGAAACTGGAGCTGGTCGGACCATTGCCCCAAAACCGACTTTTCTGCTGGCTCCCAGCCACCTTTGATGAACTGGATGATGGCAACCTTATGCCCGTGGCCGAGCGATCGCAGGACCATGCCCAGGGCTGCTGTGGTTTTCCCCTTGCCGTTGCCAGTGTGGACGATAATGAGACCTTTTTGATTGGATCGCGTTTCTAAGCGCTGCTCCTGCACTTCTTTGCGCCGCTGCATTTTTTTGCGGTACTGTTCTTCGCTCAAGCCCTCGTACTGCTTGGGGTCTAAGGTATTGAGCGAACCTGTCTTGTCTTCGGAGAAAGTCATCGAGCCATCAATAAAGAGCTGCGTCTCTTTTTAAGATATAGCAGTTTTGAGACGAGCTTCTGTTGTGGCGGTGGGGCGATCGCGAGATTGCCTAGCGGCAAACGTCTCGATTTCCTAACTCAAAGTCAGCCAAGCGGGAATGTAGCTATCGGACTGTTCCATGATTTGACAGAGTTCGTCGTGGTTCATGGCCTGGAGCGCCATTGCCAAACCCATGTGAATCAAATTGAGCCGTTGCTGGGCTTCAGGGCTAAGATCGACAGCAGCATCCCTAGTGCATTCCAAAACGCTAGCCGTCATGTTGAGGTTGTCAGCGGCTACGGCTAAAGCTTCGGCAAGTAAACTGTTCAACATAACCTCTCCCTGTTTTTGTCTGTTTGAGCTGATGTATTTATCATTCAACGGAAACCGCAAAATCAATACGGGACGAATACGGAAATTTGGCGGAAAGTCGAGATCGGCGTCTCAGGGTTTATGCGGATACTCTCCCCGTTCGCAACGTGCGTACAGCAACAGTACGGTGGTGGTGGCGGCTGCAGATCGCGGGGCAGCGAACTCGATCGCGTCAGATATCGTCTGACCAGAGGGAATCATGTCAATAAGGAAATCAGATATGCCAGACATGAAGCACATCCGCATCAGTTCAGAAAAGGGCATCGAAATTATCGAAGCCAAAACCCTGCCACTGCTCAAGCCATTACAGCAGTCTGACAAGTGCGCCTATCGACGATTCAGCGACCCAAAGATCGCCATCGTCCAGCTTCAGAAAACATTGGCAAAGCCAGTAGTGGCGGTCAGTCCCAAAGGCGAACCGCTTCGCGGCGAGGTCTTTATTATGGGGCTGCGTCATACCGTGGACTGGCTGGAGTTTTCAGGGCTGACCGACGAACAAGTGGAGATCGTCCAAACCGAACTAAAATTGACCCACAGCTCGGTTGTTTGAGAATCGGGGGCTTGGCAGAATCGGTGGTCCTATTTCGGGCGGGCGATCGCGCTAAGTGCGACTCGGTCTTTGTCGGCCAAATTGGAACGGTGCGCGGCATTGGCATGCATTGCGCCGCAACCGTCGCTTGGGTGGACTATGGCTGCGGAAAGCCGCTGTATCCGAGCGCCATGGAAGGTCTAAGGCCGATCGAGGACGAGAATTTGCCGAAAGACTGGTAGTAGCGGGCTGAATAGTAATAGGCTGACATTCGCGCAATTTGCTCGCTTTGAAAAGACAGATCGGAAAAGACAAATCATTCTGAGGCACTATTTCAGAAAAAATTCGTCGGACACCTATTGCCGGAAGGCATTCGATTTCTTGAGTTATTCCGGTGGGTGGGGCAATCGCCTGATGCTGTCGAAATCTAAGTTAACCGCTACGAATCGGACGTTTCCAGGACTTTGGCAGCCCCGATGGGCGACATTAGTCATGGTTGGCTTTCTAGCAATCGCAGGGGCGATCGTAACGGGCTGGTTTGCTGGGGAAGGCACCATCACTAAAATTGTCAGGCATATAGAGGTGCTTCAGGCGCATCCGCCCGTGTGGCTGGAAGTACCCATGGTGACGGGCACGTTTTTGCTGGTGCCTACCGTGATGCTGCTGTTGGCGCTCCTGACAGTCATGCGGGTGTCGCCGCGACCGCGATCTTGGTCGCGGATTGCGGTTGTGGGTATCCTGCTGGCGCTAACGCTGCGGTATGTTGCCTGGCGGGCGCTGTCGACGCTCAATCTGGACCGACCGCTCAACGGTTCCTTTAGCGTCCTGTTGTTCGTGCTGGAAATGCTGCTCCTGTGCAGCGGCACCCTTCAGTTATTTTTAATGCTGCGGATCAACGATCGTCGGAAGGAAGCGGACTATCTAGCCCAGAGCGTTATTGAAGGGACGTTTGTGCCCGCAGTAGACGTGCTGATTCCCACCTACGACGAACCGGAAAACATTCTCAAGCGCACCATTTTAGGATGTCAGGCGCTAGATTATCCCTCGAAGGAAATTTACATCCTGGACGATACCCGCCGCCCAGCGGTTGCAGACTTGGCCCGCCGCCTAGGCTGTCACTACCTCACCCGTCCCGACAATCGCTACGCCAAGGCGGGGAACCTGAATGCGGCGATCGCTCGTACTGCGGGAGACCTGATTGCGGTCTTCGATGCCGACTTCGTACCGACCAAAAACTTTTTGCAACGCACCGTCGGCTTCTTCCAGCGCCCGGATATGGGCTTGGTCCAAACCCCCCAAAGCTTCTATAACGCCGATCCCATCGCTCGCAACCTAGGACTTGAAGACGTCTTGACGCCAGAAGAAGAGGTGTTCTACCGCCAAGTTCAGCCCATCCGCGACGGTGCGGGCAGCGTGATTTGTTCTGGCACATCCTTTGTAGTGCGGCGACAGGCCCTCAAGGAAGCGGGCGGCTTTGTAACCGATTCCCTCAGCGAGGATTACTTCACGGGCATTCGCCTTTCAGCCCAAGGCTATCATCTGGCCTATCTAGACGAAAAGCTCAGTGCGGGATTGGCTGCCGAAACCATTGCCGACCATGCCAGCCAGCGACTGCGCTGGGCGCGCGGCACGCTCCAAGCGTTCTTTATCGATGCCAACCCCCTTACCATTCCAGGACTGAC
The DNA here is from genome assembly GCF_044923475.1 of Altericista sp. CCNU0014. Lineage (NCBI taxonomy): Bacteria > Bacillati > Cyanobacteriota > Cyanophyceae > Synechococcales > Altericista > Altericista sp. CCNU0014. The sequence continues at coordinate 4,625,363 of NZ_CP137338.1, read as the reverse complement.
GCTCCTGCAGCGGCTGGCTCACCTAGAAGGCCTGCTGACTTGGTTTACCAGCATTTCGCGGGTCGGTTTTTTGATGTTTCCTTTGGCCTATGCCTTTTTGGGCGTGATTCCGCTGCGGGCCACGATGGATGAATTGCTCTACTTCTTTGTGCCCTACACCGTCGCGCAATTTTCTACCTTTGCTTGGCTCAACGGGCGATCGCGTTCTGCCCTGCTTTCGGATATCTACAGCCTCGTTTTGGCATTTCCTTTATCCCTGACCGTATTGCGGGTGATGGTGAACCCATTTGGTCGCGGCTTTAACGTTACCCCCAAGGGGCAGGCGCGCTCCTCCTATCGCTTTAACTGGAGTTTGGCCTGGCCTCTGATCGTCATGTTTGTCGCAACCGCGTTCAGCCTGTGGCGGAATCTGGGTATCTCGATGATTCAGGGCGAATGGCAAGCAACCGTGTCTCCCGAAGCAGCCCAAACCGTCAAAGGGGTCGGATTGGGGTGGGTTTGGAGTTCGTACAACTTGTTGATGATTGGCATCGCCCTGCTGATTTTGCTGGACGTGCCGAAACCGGACCTCTACGAGTGGTTTAATCTCCGCCGGACCGCACGGCTCCGAGTGGGCGATCGCACCTACTGGGGCAGCACCACCATGCTCTCCGAAGGCGGCGCTGAAATTATCCTCACCCAAGCAGGCGTTGAGCTACCGGAGACGGACGACGTTCCAGTCGAGCTCTGCATTTTAGAAATCGATTTAACCCTCAGCGCCCAGATCTCGAATATTGGATGCCGGGATGGGTTGCCAGTGCTGCGGGTCTCCTTCGAACCATTGACCCTGTCTCAAGAAAAAGCCCTGGTTGAAATGCTGTTTTGCCGTCCGGGACAGTGGCAGTATCGCACCACCCCCGGCGAAGTTCAGTCGGTTTGGATTTTGCTCAGAACGCTCCTGTATCCAAAGGCGTTATTCGACCGGGACGTTCAGGTGAGGGCCATTTCCTTGACCCAAGGGTGAGGGGTAACGCCCGACTGGATGCAAGCTAGTATTTCTAGAGCGGCGACGCATCGACAGTTCGCTGCGGACACAGCCAGTTCGTTGGTACAGTAAATTCAGAGGGTCGAGCATTCCGCGACCGACCCCGAACCAGACCCACTGATGGAGATCCGATGTACACCGTTGAAGTGACTTTGCGGGGCACGCCCCTTTCCTTAGCCGTTCAGCGCAAAGAGCTGAGCGATGCCGAGACGCTATACCGTACGATTGTGGACTCGATGAAGACCACAGCGCCTAACCTGCTAGAGCTAACCTGCGAAAAAGAAACCGATAAAAAGATTGGCGTTCTCGTCAGCGAAATTACGGCGGTTCAAGTTTCCGAAAAGGGCGGGGGACCTTCTAAGGGCGGATTTACTGGCTTTGGAGTATAGCAAAGCCCATGACCCAATGGGGGATTGAAGTCCAAGACTTATGCTTTGGCTGGGACGAACGCCAGCCCATTCTGAAACGCTGCGCGCTGAAGGTGCCTGAGGGAGAATTCTGGATGCTCTTGGGCACCAACGGCAGCGGCAAATCGACGCTGCTGCGGGTCTTGGCAGGACTATTGGAGCATCAATCCGGTCAGGTGCAGCTCAAGGCTCCCGTAGGATTTGTGTTTCAAAATCCCGACCATCAATTGGTGATGCCTACCGTAGGGGCTGATGTCGCTTTTGGCCTCGTCGAAGAAAATCTTTCCTACCCTCAAATCCGCGATCGCGTCGAGGAAGCCTTGGATGCAGTCAACCTCCTGCACCTGATCCGCCGCCCAATCTACGCCCTGAGCGGCGGTCAAAAGCAAAGAGTCGCCATTGCAGGGGCGATCGCCCGTCATTGCAACGTATTGCTGCTGGATGAGCCGACCTCCCTGCTGGACCCGGAAAGCCAATTTGACCTCGTGACGGGCGTGAAGGCGCTCGTCCAAAAGCGAGGGTTGACGGCGCTGTGGGTGACGCATCGCCTTGAAGAACTGACCTACTGCAATGGCGCAATTTTGTTAGAGCAGGGTCAAGTCGCCCAATCTGGTCCGCCGGATCTGCTGAAGCAGCGCCTTCAGCCTTCTCTGGGCGGATAAAAGCTACAGCCGCCCTACCCAGTCCTGTACCCCATCCGTATTCAGCCGATAGCTGAGGGGATGGGCAATCAGGCGGGCCGTACTTTCGTACAAAACCTCTAGTTCCACCAGGCCATTTTCCTTTAGGGTCCGCCCCGTCGAGACCAAATCTACAATAGCCTCTGACATGCCCGTAATCGGACCGAGCTCGACCGAGCCGTAAAGCGGAATAATTTCGACTGGAATATCGAGCCGATCGAAATATTCCCGCGCGCAGTTCACAAACTTAGACGCGACCCGACTGTAGGGCGGCAGTTCAGCGGCTGAGCGATAGGGGCTACTGTCGGGCACTGCTACGGACATTCGGCAAAATCCAAAGCTCAGGTCCCGCAGTTGCGCTACTTTGGGTTGCTTCTCTTTGAGGACGTCGTAGCCGGCGACGCCAAGCTGGGCTTGGCCGTACTCGACATAAACGGGAACGTCTTGGGTTCTGACTAAAAGTGCCTGAGCGCGACCCGTCGGATCCGGGATCTGAAGCTGACGATTGCTAGAGTCTAAAAAAGCGCTAAAGTCCAAGCCCGCAGCTTGGAACAGGCGAATACTGTCTTTGAGTAATGCGCCCTTGGGCAAAGCAACCGTTAACATGGAGCAGCCTTAGGTCGAAGGTTCTACGGTTTCAATTGTGCCAGAACCCGACGCCCGCAACCCATCGATCTCGATCTGAACCCCGCAGAATTTAACGTCCCTTCAGGCAGCACCCGAACTGAGCAAGTCTCAAACGTTCCTATGAGACTTTTTAATCTTGGTGTTCTAAAGTAAAGACAACCTTACGTGCCCAGCCAAAGAGGACATTATCCATGTAGACAGAAACCTGAGTTGTTCCAGCAGGCCAGGGAACTTCATCATAATCTGGTGCATTACCAATTGCTATCCCTCGATTGCCGATCGTAATTTGACCGCTTTTTACAAAAGTGGTTTCAGAAGGTGTTTGCGAGCCTTCGTAAACCTCAATGTCTACATCAACATCATTTTGCGGAGCAACAACGATTCCTCGCTCTCCAAAAACAGCCCTTAACTCCTCATTTGTCATGTTTGAACTAATGGTTGGAAAATCTTCCGTCTCTCTATCACAAAGTTCTAGCCTGGCAAACTCGGATCTATGCAAACCTTTATAAATCAAGTCCATAACTTTCTTGATTCTCTTAAAGAATGAATGGCAGTTTTGTCGGGTTCAATGAGGCAACCTCCCACCAAATATTAATCGCGGACAAAATTCATATTTTTCCTTAGGCAAAAGCATTGAAGATTATGATTAAACTTCTGAGAAATGTTTTTTTTGTTCTGTTAGGCTCATCGCTATTGAGTATTTCAGAAACCTCTTTTAGTCAAAAAAGTCAACCTGCTTGTTTAGCTAAAGCAATGAAACCACAACATAAAGACCAAATCACTGATTCGGATGTAAAGATTTCTCAAAAGTTGAATTCCAATCAACCTACAAGTGAAACGAAAGAAGTTGAGCTTGAAGATAAAGATGGCAAGGTGAAGAAAGTAAAAGCAAAAGTTAAGCGTATTTCTTCCGATGAAGGCGAAGTTGAAATGGAAGGACTAGGTAAGTTCAAATTTAAGGGTAAAAAGGTAACGGCTCCAGATGGAACAGTTACTGATTTTGGACCTCCTCGTCGAGAGGGAAATAAGGTTATTTTCCCAGACGGACGAGTCATGGAGCTTGATGAGCCTCCACTACCTCCACCCGTTAAGTACTCGCCTTCCTCTGATGGGCGTTCTATCGATTCTTCTCAGAAAATTGCATCAATTTCAGAGCCTATTTTGGATAAAGAATCAGCTCCTCAGGAGAAATTGCCTGCATCACTCGCACAGAATCCTTCGTCAGTAATATACATTGCACCAGATAAGCCTGAATGTGATGACGATCTTTTGTTCTAGAAATTCAAGTCACTTCTACTAATTCGGCCTTATTGAAACAATACTACGGACAGAATTATAGGGTAACAAGGCTATGAGATCTCACAGCGTTGTACGCGAGATTGGACTTAACTCAAATCTTGCACCATTCTTAATCGTGCTGCTCGACATCGCCTGAAATAAATTCCTGGCGGTTGGTACAACTGGTGCAAGATCTCAGTTAATCAAATGTTGAGTCAAGCGTAGACTATTTCTTTATGCAGCACCGGGATTGAGCGGAATCATTTTCCAAGTCACAAACGTTCCAATCGGACTCCAGAGGAGATACGGTAGCAGCAACGCGACCGCCCAGCCAGATACAGGCAAAACCAGCAAGCTCAAAATCAGGCAGACGAAAAATCCCGTCGCACCAATGGCCGCCCCAATCTTGAGGCTGTGGAAGTTACACATAATCGGGGTGTAGAGTAAGGTCACGATCTCTAACAGCAAGTAACCCGCCATTAGGCCCCAAGTCTGAGATGTGCCGGGTTCGGCAACCCAAACGATGTAAGCAGACCACCCGCCGCAAACGAAAATGACCGTCCAGATAACTGGAATCGCTCGCTCAAAGGTAAGCCAGCGCGGACGCCGGAGTTGAAAGAACCACTTTAGGTCGCCTCTCAGAAGAAGATTGATGGCAAGCGCGACGAGAAGGGCAACTCCGCCAATGACCAACCAAGCCGGAATCATCGCGATTCCTCCATAGATTTGCAATCCTCAGCATAGGGGCATTGACGATCGATGCCCATACTCAAAGGAGCAATTAGAGATCGACCAAAGGTTTGAATTGCTTCAAGATACTGGCGATCGCCCATCTCATAGAGATCGTTATGGCCTGCACCTTGGATGGGGATTAAAGTTTTAGGCTGATTTGCTGCTTTATAAAGCTCTCTCGCGTGCCAAAAAGGAATGAGCCGATCGTGCGTGCCATGGACAATTAAAACTGGCGCGCGAACCTGAGGCAAACGATCGCGGTTTGGAAATTTATCGAAGGGCAATAGCGGAAAGGGCACGGCAACCCGAAAAGCGCTGACAAACCCGCTTTGGACGATCAGTCCGGCAATGGGCTTCTGAGTGGCGAGGTACACCGAAGGACCGCTGCCAATGGACTGGCCCAACAAGATAATGCGATCGCCCCTCACCTGCTTCCGTTCTGTCAAAAAATTGTAGGCAGTTTGAATATCTTGGTAAGCATTGGCTTCCGAGGGTTTGCCCTGGCTAGTCCCGTAGCCGCGATAGTCGTAGGCCAGAACGTCGAACTGAAGGGCGCGCAGTTCTGCAAGAATAGAGCGGATATCCCCGAGATCGTGGGCATTACCGTGGCTGTAGAGGAGCGTGTACTGGGCGGCGGGATGCGTGAGATACAGTGCTGAAATCGTTTCCCCGGTGGGCGTTGCGAGTTTGAGGATGTCTGGGGTGTCGCGGTAGCTGGCAGGCTGGGGCTGGAAAAGCTGGCGATCGCCGAAGAAGTAGGCATAGAGGGCGATCGTGCCATAGGCGATGAGGGGCAGCCTGAGGATGCGCTGCCAAGACCAATGCCCCATTATCCAAGTTTGCCAGTGAGACATAACGGGTCAGCGCTCCAAAGCAAGAACGCAGCGAGAATTTGACCTAATTCGAACTGACCGAAACGGAACTGCCCTCCATTGTCTTCCCAATCCAATCGTCGATCGCCGCATTGACCGCCTCAGGCCGCTCGTCGTGCGGGCAGTGTCCTGCATCGACCCATTCCAAAGCTGCTTCGGGATAAAACTGCTGGAAACGCCGAGCCTTAGTAGGCGTCATCCACGGATCGGCCTCGCCCCAAAGGAGCAGTAGAGGGCGCTTCAAAGACCGGAGGAGCTCGTCGAGCTTGCGTCCGGGGGGCTGCTTGAAAACTGCCGCAAATACGTCCAGTGCTCCTTCATCGAAAGCCGGTCGATAAATATCGTCGATGAGCCGATCGGTCACGGCAGTAGGGTCCTTATAGACCTTCAGCAAAATTTCGCGAATGCGATCGCGGTTCCGGGTCCGCATAAACAACACAAAACTGACAACTTCGATAACCCCCGGCAGCTTGAATAAGTTGCGAGTCAAATCGCCTACGGCCTGCTGCCAGGCTGGACGATGGACAGCAGTATCTTCGGAAAAAGGCCCAGCGCAGTTCAATAGGATGAGCCCCTGAGTCCATTCCGGACAATCCGCAGCAAAGCACAGCGCCGCATACCCGCCCAAGGAATTGCCAGCAATAAAGACTGGAGCCTGCACCAGCTGCGCGCAAAAATCTCGCAGTTGGTCGCGCCAAAGGTCCGCACTGTAGACGATTTTAGGCTTCTGCGATCGCCCGAAACCCAACAAATCTACCGCCCAAACGCAATAGCGATCGGACAAAGCCTCGATATTCTTGCGCCAGTGATCTGTCGAGGCCCCAAAACCGTGAATCAAGACTAGATTTGGCCCAGTCGTTCCGGCCTTCACGTAGTGGATGCGCCATCCCTTCCATTCCCAATAAGACGATGTACCGATCTGAGGAGCGATGGCATCAAGCTGCATAGTAATTCTCGTTTTGCTCTAAAAAGGCTATAAAAGATTCTCTAACTCAGGGATATAGCGGAAATCTCTCTGTAGAAGTACCTTTTCAGGATAAAGCAGGTGACAAGATTAGTGTAAATACCTAAACTTAAAAAATTTGATAGGTTTTTGAAGACGTCCCCTTAAGTTGAGTAAGATTAAGTTAAGTGTTGCTTAAGTGAAGTATCGGCTTTGCCCAACCCAACACAAAACGTCTGCATTATGAGGAGGTGCTGACATGCTATCCCCAAACGATCTGATCGGCCAGCAGGTTTGGATAGAAATTCCTGTAGATCGGAACAATCCACGCCTAGAGGTCTATCGCATTAAAGCGACGCTCACCCAGCCAACCTCCCCCCCTTGGTTTTACGCTCGTTTCGATTCGCCTCCTGCTGCTGTTAGAGACTCGGGTCAGTGGCTCAGCCTTAAAGAAGCTCAAGATGCATTCCTATACGATCCCGTCTTAGAAGACTACGATGACCTAGAAGAGGATTGGAACGACTGGGCCGATGAGGAAGATGAGTTAAACCTCAAGTAGCCCCCTCGCAGGACTCCGCTCCTCGCCTCACCGCGCTTTGGTTCCTAGCCTGACTTAGCCCGTTGAGGCCACCGCTTCGTAATTTGACTGATGAGTCCGCTCAACAGGGCGCCACCCATCAGGATGCCGAGTGCTGGGGTAAAAACAGGTTCCCAAAGTTTGTACCACAGGTCTAGTCCCAGAGACAGTCCGGCGCTCCGGCCTATAACAGCGATCGCCAGCCAAGCAAAGCTACCCAACACGACGAAGGTATTGATTACCAATACGGTATTTAACCCGTCCAAAAGTTTTTGCATCATTTGCGCGGTCGGTCTACGAATCTAACCAAGCTTTGACTTTGAGCAAGCTAGCCCACTCAGGGTTGCGCTCGAGGCCATCGGCAAAACTTTTATCGACTTCTTCTCGCAGCTCTGGCACCATCAAAAGCTGCTGAATAATTTCAATGTGTGGCCGCACGCCTTTCTGCGCGGTATCCAGCATCGCCATAACCAGGTTAATGCGAGCTTGAGGGTCTTGCGGGTTCAGCTTGACTGCCTTTTGAGCTGCTTTGAGCGCTAAGGCAGGCTTGCCGTCTAACAGGTAAAGCCAAGCCAAACAGGTTAGAGCGGGGCTGTTGCGCTGGGCGCGATCGCACACTTCCTTAAACACGGGAATCAGCACCTGAGGCGCTTCGCCAGCACTGTAGCGGTCGAGCCCTTGCTGGAACAGCTCTTCAACGGTAGTCGTAGTCATGAGTTACTGAGTCATTACGTAGAGAACGAAGTGCCGCAGCCGCAAGTTTGAGCGGCATTCGGGTTGGTAAACTTAAACCCGCCGCCAATCAGTGCGTCGCTGTAATCGAGCATCAACCCATAAATATACAGCAAGCTCTTGGGATCGGAGATAACTTTGAACCCTTCGTAATCAAATATTTCATCGGTAGGCTGGATGTTGCTGGGATCTTCGAAGTCCATCGTGTAGGACATTCCAGAGCAACCGCCGCCCCTGACGCCAACGCGCAAGCACAAATCTTTACCGTGTTTTGCGCGTAGCTCTAGCACGTGCTGGAGGGCGGAGTCGGACATTAGAATGCCCTTTTGTTGGGTTTGGGTGGCTTCGGTCATAGCGGGTTTCAACTCCCTTCGCGTGTGCTGTCCATCTAAACCCTATTGTAGGCTGGACTTCTCAACATTGACAGTTGCGAAGCTTTCTAAAATTTTATGGGTCCCAAAGACTACCCGCCCGCTTGACGAGATGCAGTGCCCTTTGCGATCGCCCGATCCAACTCTACGGCGGACAGGTCGGCAAGACATACATCCAGACGCTGGCAGAGTCCCTAAAACCCACGAGCGACGAACCTTGTAAAAACAACCGAGAATAACTACTTCGCGTGGTACGGCTCTCCGGTGTAGGGCACTACTCCAGTAGCTGGGTACTGCTCTTCATTGGGAGCAAAGTTTTTTGTCACACCTTCAAGGATGAATCGCAGACTGTCAACTAAGGATTTTAGAAGTGTCATAGTCATTCTCCTATACAGATCGAGTGCGCCATCTGCCGCTTTACACTTTCATTCTATGGAGAAATTCGCGCGGCCAATCTGAGGTTTCTAAAAATTGATTTTCTTTTATACAACGTAACGCAACGTTATTCCAGCAGGAGTGCTTACTTACCCGTCTTGGCGTCGATCGGCTTTTAGACTAGAGATCTGTTCCAAGCTATGGCCGCAATGCTTGCAGAAGCGAGTGAACTTATAGGTTTTTCGACTGCAATTAGGACAGTCCATCAATTGGTTGAAGCCACAGGACGGACAAAATTCATCGCCTCTAGCTAGTTTGAAGCTGCAATTAATACAACGAGCATTTTGAATCCTAGCCCTAGCCTGCACTTTTGGATTAAATACAAATTTTTGCAAAAACTTAATCAGTCCAAAGCCCGCCAGAGGAACGAGGAGGATGAGGAGGTAATTGGCAATAAATTTCAGGCCACCCAAAAGGATCGTCACCTGCTCGATCGCGAAGCCTAAGAGGTTCCCAAATTGAATGAATTCAAAGAATTTGACGAGTAAAGGAATACAAAAAATGAGCAGAAGATGCCAGCTAATCAGAGCAAGTACTGCTTTATTTCTCTTCGTGGCTGACAAGTTAACGAAATAGGCGATAATAATGAGAGGCAACAGGAATAGAGTTTGTAAAAATAACTGCTTGTTGGGATACCAAAACCGAGCTGAACTATAGGCTTCTTTGACTTGCTTGTATTTAGTGGTGTCATTGAGGAGCTTTAGATAAGCCTCAGAATAAGGCTGCCGAACTAGCTTTTTTTGAACTTCAACAATTTCTTGCTTCTTAACAGAAATTTTAGCGTCTATTTCGTCGATTTTAGCCTTGACACGATCGGCAGACGCTTTATTGATAGAGTCCTGAGGAGATTGACCCGCAATTTTTTCGAGCAATGTCGAATCGTACTGTCTCCGAAGCGTCTCAATTTCTTGATTTAGGTTAGAGATTGCAGTTCTGTCTTGGTTAATCTCGGTTTTTAGTTTGATATTGTTAGTAGTATTAATTTCTTTAATCAAACGAATTTCAGTTTCGCAAAGGATAGAAATTTTTCCGATTCGTTTAGAGCTTTCTGACTCTACATGTGGGAACGATCGATCTTTAGTATCGATTAAATTTTCAATGGTTTTTGCATCGAAGTCGAAAGTTCCTTTCTGTTTAGAGTTTTGATAGGTCTCTCGAGATGAGAAGCAAGGGAATTCTTCTTGAGGGGAGAGAATTAATTGACCAATATTTTCAAGACCGCCAAAAACATTAAAGAGAACAAAGACATCTATTAAAATTAAAATTATGATGCTAGCTTTGTTGATTGATTCATGATTGATATGCGTAGACCTATGAATTAACTGGCGAAACAATCTTCTAACAAGTGAAAACATATTATCCTTGATGCTATTAGCGCGATTTAAGTTGAGTATAGTTGCCCTCGTTCCTCCTTTCTATACTTTAAATGCAGACAGGAGAGTAAGCGATCGCCGTTCTGGGGCGAAGGCGATCGCGTTTTCAGCATCGGGCGTTAGCGATCGCGATTCATCTCAAAAATCTAAGCACAGAGCAATCCGATACAAGAATCTGAACCAGTTAGAGCAGAGTTACGATCGCGATATCCTATCCCTTGTTTTCACTTTCTATCCTGTTTGCAGTCGAAAGTGCAGGTTTGAAGGACACTCCCGCGTAGATATCGGCAACGGTTATTTCTGTTTCGATAGAGGTCAGCGCGATCGCATCCTCTGCGGCTTCATAGGCGCGATAAATCCAGAAACCGCCGCCAGATTTGGCATAGTGCTGAATCTCAAGCTCGTATTGGTTAATCAGAACGTATTCTTGCAAGTCAGAAATGGAGCGATAGAACTTATACCAATTTTGCAAAATCACGCTACACATCTGATCCCCCCTAGCCCCCCTAGCTCTTTCAGAGCGGCTACGCCAAGAAAAAGGGGGGAATCTACTCATAGTCCCCCTTTCTAAGGGGGATTTAGGGGGATCTTGATGTGTAGCCACAGCAAGTAGATTTGGTATTAAACTTATCGCCTTGGTCATACTCTTCAGTTGACTTAAACAATACCTCAAAAATAAGCCGTGGGTTAATAAGAGTATCGGTTCTATTTTCATAAGAGACAGGTTGACCCTGAATAACCATCATGTCAGGATAAGTAAACTTACAATATTTAGCTTGTAGGCGGGAAGCCCCGCGCTCTACCTGTATCCAGGCGAGCGACGGGATGAGAGACGCGTGAGTCGAGGTACGTTGCCTGAGCAATGCCGGAGGCGAGAGAAGGTAACAGTGCCGAGACGAACAAATAATGTCTCGCAAAATCACTTATTTTTATATTATCGCAATTTAATGAGTGTGATAATATGTGAATATGTTGAAAGCAGTGAAGATCAGGCTTTATCCCACAGATGCACAGCAAGCTCATTTGGCTCAAGCCTTTGGGTGTGTTCGTTGGGTCTGGAACCAGTCTCTTGCAGTCATATCCTTGACCTATAAAGAGACGGGGAAAGGGGTTTCTGCCTTTGACATGAAGAAACAAATTCCGTTGTGGAAGGCTGAGCATGATTGGTTGAAAACTTGTTATTCTCAATGTCTTCAGCAATCCGTTTTGAATTTGTCTCAGGCATTCATCAACTTCTTTGATGGTCGAGCCCAATACCCAACCTTCAAAAGTAAGTTTGATCGTCAATCCCTGCAATATCCCGCAAATGTCAAAGTGCTCAGCCAAACTGAAATTAAGTTTCCTGGAAATCTAGGGACTGTAAAGGCTAAGGTGCATCGCGATGTTTCCGGGAAGCTGAGAACGGTGACGATATCCAGAATGCCAGATGGTCGCTATTACGCTTCTCTATTGGTTGAGGATGGCATTGAAAAGCCAGAACCCAGTAGTGAAGGGAAGGCGATTGGGATTGATTTGGGGTTAATTGATTTTGCTGTCACATCAGACGGCTCAAAATATCAGAATCCCAGGCATCTGCAAAAACATGAGCGCAACTTAAAACGTAAACAGCGCAAACTATCCCGTAAAAAGGATAAAACCACGAACAAGCGGCGCAAAGCAAAACTTGCAGTGGCAAAAGTGCATTCTAAAATTGCGAGAGTGCGCGCTGATTTTCTACACAAGCTGTCCCGTAAGACAGTGAACGAGAACCAAGTTATTGTTGTAGAAAACCTGGCAGTCAAAAATATGGTCCAAAATCACAATCTTGCTAAAGCAATCAGCGATGCAGGTTGGGCGACATTTTGTACCATGCTCAAATACAAGGCTGAATTTGACGGAAAAATCTACCTAGAGATTGGGCGATTTTTCCCATCGTCACACTTGTGTCATTTGACGTTGCTGCCAGTTCCAAAGATGGATTTGTCTGTTCGGTCGTTTGAATGCCCTTATTGTCATGAGCGTCATGACCGAGATGTGAATGCAGCCATCAATATCAGAAATGAAGGCTTACGGATCTTGGCGTTGGGAATCAGCGCTACTGCCCAAGGACGCGATGTAAGACCAAAGCGGTATGGACGCAAATCCACTACTGTCGAGGCTGTTGCGGTTGAGCTGGGAAGCCCGCGTTCTACCTGTACTCAGGTGAACGTCGGGTAATTCACAAATCCATACGCGAACATCGCTGGAATAAAGCCGATAGCCTTTGCTTTGTAAAGCAGACTTGATGCTACAAAGGTTAGTGACAATTTCGCTTTGGGGAAAGGAGCCGCCTGCCATCGGGATGATTTCGCCATCATGATATTCGCTTCTAAATTCGGCCCGATCTTCTAAGGCCAGGTATTCAGCCGGAGTGTATTGCGGTTTGACTGCTGCGGTTTGCATGGTTCAAGGAGCGCACTCTTGGTGCAGCTATCGCATTTCTTCCATCATAGGCGCTTGGAATTAGCAGAAGCTACCGCACGGTAAGCACTCATCTTTTGGTCGAGGTCGGGGATGTAGTCTAAGGGGATAAAGGCCGTAAGGCTGAGGTCGATTTGGGTGTCGTCTACTTGGGGGATGGCCTGACCTCATCTGAGCGGGTAACGCACTAAGTCAATACGGAATTCCGTCAGTCGTCGTTCTAGAATAAACTCAGAATGGTTTGAACTAAGGGTAAAACCGATGAATATGCAGCTCGTTGAATCACTCATGCAGGTTATCTCATCGTTGTCATTAGAAGAACAAAATCTTCTGAGCGAAAGATTTGCAAGTCTCCAGACAGCTATGCCTCAAAATCCAATCCAGCTCGATGTTGCGAATGACGACATTCTGCAACCGCTGATAGCTTCGGGTAGGATTATTCCACCATGCCATTCTCAAAATGTTGCCTCTATTTCAGAAGCAGATTTTCGAGAGATGACCCGCAATATAAAATTTTCTGGCAAGCCGTTGTCAGAGACGGTAATTGAGGATCGAGGTGAATGGTAAATGTCTATTTTTTAGACAGCAGAGCTTAAGCAAAGCGCTACTTTTCTGAGGTCGGGACAGATTGGGTTCAGTCTATTACCGATCCGCAAAATTAAAATTTGTTATTTGTTGCACACGTTACCTGGGTTGAAGTTTGTAGTGCAGTTGCTCGTCGTCAAAGAGAAGGCAGCGTTAGTGACGTTCATGCGAATCAAATTTTGATGGCGTTTCGCGACCATTGGGATGTTCAGTATTTTACGGCTGCAATCGATAAAACGATTATTGAGCTGGCGGGGCAACTGGTCAAAATGCATCCGCTTCGAGCTTACGATGCGGTTCAACTGGCTGCGGCGTTGAGTATTCGAAATGAGATTAAGTTTCCTAGCCGTGCCTCGTTCCACTTTTTGACCGCAGATGACCGTTTGCTTGCGATTGCTCAGGCTGAAAATCTCCTTGTCGATAATCCAAATTGGCATCCCTAATACGATCGCCGTTTTGGAACAAGGGCGATCGCAGGTGTTCCGACAAATTCTCTACGAGTTTTTCCATGAGGGTTCTGAGGATTGCGAACTTGTTCTAAAACGACTTCCAACTGCTAGGGCAACAGTTCAAAAGCTTGACAATGCTGAGGACGGAAGAGCCTAAAGTCGCGTCGATCGAGCGTCAAGATTTTTGCGATTCCATAACGCTCGATTTTAGCCATGCTAATCTCAGCCATGCTTGCATATCTAATGGAGTCTTGTACGGAGCTAATTTGACGATGGCTGATCTTAGCTACACCATTCTTGAATCGTGTAGCTTGTCCGAAACCAACCTCAGCGGAGCTACTTTCGCTGGTACCATTATCGGTTATGAGTTCGATCTTACTCAAGCTAATCTGACTGATGTTGATTTGAGTCAGGCCATGATCGAACTACCTGGAGGTATTGACAATCCTAGAATTAAGGGTGCTATCCTTCGCAACACCATTCTTCCAGATGGAACTAAGGTTATCTTCTCGTTGCTGCCATTCTGACTGGGCACAGTTCTCATAAGGTCTGTTTACCCCAGCTTCTAGAAGCACAGTCTCAGCAAATCCAAGGACTCATCTCCACCCATACTTTGGCAGAACTCTATTCTGCACTAACGCGCATTCCTCAAACCCAGATCTCTCCTGCTCTTGCCCAAAACCTAATCCGCGATAACTTGCAAACTTTCGAGTGCATCCCGCTTACTGCTGAAGACTACACTGAGGCTATTAACGCTATGGTGCGGCACCAAATCCCTGGTGGCGGCATTTTTGATGCTTTGATTGCCCAAGCAACTCTCAAATCTCAGGCTGACGTTTTGCTGACGCTAAATCCAAAACATTTTACTAGGCTCGGTTCTGTAATTGCCTCTAAAGTTCAGGTACCCCAATAAGCCCCGGAAATCTTCTTAAACCCAAAGCAAAGCATAGGGGAATATTATTTTATAGGAACTTAATAATGAATTATGTAGCCAAGTAAAATGTCATTACTCAAAACTGGATCGAGAAGAATTGTCGTTGATGGAAAACCTTTTCGCTGGCTGATTCGTAGAAAAGCGACCTACAGTCAGCGGACTGAACTGTCCAGTTGCATCAATATTGCAGTGGAACATGCTGAGCGATCGCACAGCACTTTAATGATTTTGACAGATAAACCTCGTCCACAAGGATGGGGAATTTTTCTTAAAGAAACAGTTAGTCCATCTGAAGTTACAAGGTGGATACGTCAAGCAATTGAAGAAGGATGGCAACCGCTTCAAAACGGTGGAACATTCACGATCGAAGTTTCGGAGGAGAATCTTCAAAAGCTAATAAATGATTGAAAGTTAGAGATTACAAACTTAGCGGTTAGACGATCCAGAATCAATGAGGTGCTATTGCCAGAGCGTTGCCAATGTCTCCCGAACATCGTGAAAATCATGCCACGGGTAGTAAGGGACATCCCGATCGCCCAAATATTCAGCCAGGCGATCGCGAGCAAACACCACATCCCCCGCTAAAGCCATCTTCAAATCCGTTACCGAATCGCCGACCGCGATCGTTTGCCGGGCTGGATAGCGCTGCATGATATCTACTTTAGAAACCAGCTCGGAGTCCCCCAACGCTGGAGAACGCACCTGCAAATAAGGCCCTTCCGCATTAATTTCCACACCGTGTACTGCATGGATTTGCGGCAGTAAAGCGGGGATAGCAGCTTCAACTATGCCTTGGAGTCCCCCCGTAATGACTACAAAAGGGACGGCTCGATCGTCTAAAAAATCCAGAAATTCCGGCAGTCCGGCCCGCAGGGGCTGAGATGCAGCAAATTCAATAATCTCAGCGTAAGCCGAGGACGGCATCGACTCTAGCAGTTGCTGGACCCCTTCCCGCAGCGTCAGCTCTAACGCATACATTTTAGGAATCAGCGCTGCTGCCAGTTCCGGTGCAAACCGCTTGAGAACCGCCACAAAGGTTTCTCGGGCCGTAATCGTGCCGTCAAAGTCGCAGAAAACGATCCGCTCTAAAATCACGGCGTCCCCCACTTTTCAAGCGCGCGACGGAGCGGACCTTCAGGCACTTGCGAAAGCTCGAAGGATTGACCCGGCTCGGCGGCATCTAGCGCTTCAAAAAACGCCCTCACGCCTGCGGCGGGGCCGTCGGGGTGATCCATGATGCCTGTACCCGCGTTGAGGATGACGTCTTGGCCGTAGTCGGCGATCGCCTTGGGAACCACCCCCGGATGAATCCCCGCCGACGGCACCGGAAACCCATTGCGGCTTCTCAGCGCATCCCGAATCCGAAACTCCTCTTCAGCTTCAAACGGCAAACTGCCATAGTGGGCCGGATAAAGCACCGCATCGGCTCCGGCATAGGAGAATAGAGTGCCAAGCACAGCCGAATAGCTAAACCCGTGGTCTGGCGCGCCGCACCAGGCCCCCGCCAACGCCGGATGGGCAAAAATCGGCACGGAAATTTCTGGATCCGCCGCTAGTGCCTCTAAAACAGAAAACCCGTAGGACAGCACGTTGAGCAGGAGCGCATTGGCTCCCGCTGCAACCAATTGTCTCGCCTGGGTCAAGAGCCGATCGGCCCTGCCCGTGACGTTGACGGCGTAAAGGAGCGATCGCCCATTCTGCTGCTGCGCTGCTTCAATGACCGGGCGACAGGCTTTCAATCGCTCTAGCGTAGGGGCAACAGCCAGATTGCCCATAATTTCATCGTCTTTAATGATGTCTAGCCCCGCCCTGGCAACCTGACTGAGGATCTGGGCGTGATCGGCAGCGGATAGCCCCAAAGCAGGTTTGTAGATCGCCATGACCAGAGGGCGAGAGGGAGTGTCGAGCAGCGATCGCATTCCGGTAATGCCAAACTTCGGATGCTGGCCGTACCCTTCGGGCAGCCGAATCGCCATCACCTTGGCTGGTCCTGCCATCGAGTACTTCCCAAAAATCATCGTCAGCAGAGAGGCAATATCGCCCTCTACGTTGCTCGCTGGAAAACGTATGGTGGCTAGGGAGGATCCGTCCGAATCGCTCGTTCGAACCTCCACCACTTCGGCCTTGTGAGCCAGGAAGGAAGATTCGCGATGGGCAAAAGATGCATCCCAGGTGCCCACGGTCTGTCCCAAGGCAATGACCTGAGCTTGCTTCTGGGCATCTACCCCGACTGGGAAGCGATACTCGACTTCAATGGGCATGTTTTTTGGGCATGTTTTTTAAGCGTGTTTTTTGGGCATGGGTTTATACGGCGACGGCCTGCATCCGAATCGCCGTTCCCGTATATTCTGGCGTCCAGCCTGATGTATCGATAAAGTAGCGTATCGCCTTAATGCGGCGCAACGGCGTCAGGTGAAACCAATGTTCCGTGCCTGCTAGGACGTTAATGTACTCCTCTGGTTGGACGGTCAGCTCCATCTGCGTTCCGTCGGGGCACACAAAACCAAAAACCCCCTCGCCATCTACGATGTAGCGCACTTCGTCGTCTGCGTGGATGTGGGGGCGGCTAAACTTTTCCAGCAACCCATCGAGATTTGGCGTTTCGGGGTTGAGGACGATCGCATCCCGCGACTGATAGTTCTCTAAGGACTCAAAGTAATGGTCTAGCGATCGCAATAAAACCTCTTTTTGTGCTTCATCTAAACTCGGCTGCGCCAAAAGCTGATGGGTGGCAGCATCTCGACCCACAGGCCATCGATCGAGCCGAACGTTCAAAGGCGCGAGAGATTCGCCGATACTGACGAGATCGTCAAGCTGTCGCCCGGTTTCAAGCCTTAAAATTGCCACAGTATTTCTCCCAATGACGACCCAGTAATCTAGTTTAACGAATTGAACCGACGCGCGAGCCTGCCCTCTAAGGGGGACGGGGGCGCTAGGGTTGAGGGGCGGCTGGTAGGTCTACAAATCGCCGCAGGGCAGACAGGGCGCGATTGTAAGACACGATCGCAGAGAGATAGTTGTTTCTGGCCTGAGCTAGATCGGTGGTGGCGTTGCTCACTTCTAAGCTGGTCCCAACCCCAAAGTCGCGCCTCAGCCTCGCCAAATTTAAGCCCTGCTCCGCCTGCTCGATGGCGCAACGGGTCGTGCCGATGCGCTCCCGACTGGCTTGGAGGGTGTAATAGTTTTGCTCGACCTGAAACCGAATGACGTTCTTAAAGCTCCCAAACTGAGTTTCGGCAATAGACGCATTGAGCTGTTGTTGGGTGGCGATCGCCTTGGCTGCACCCCCATCAAAGATCGTCTTGCTGGCTTCCGCGCCGACTCCGTAGCCGTAGGCCCCCAGGTTATTGTCCGCCAAATCGTCCGCGAGCGCGACATTCGCGTTAAAGGTAAGCTGCGGACCCAGGCTTCCCAACGCCACCCTGCGGTTTTGGAGCGCGATGTCGCGCTGATCTAGAACCTGAGCCAGCTCCGAGCGAGTTCGAAGCGCTTGCACGATGCTGTCTTCTAGGGACAGCGGCCATTCCCCGACGATCGCGACGGGATCGGCAGAAACCACCGTAACTGTCTCCGGGAAGGTAAGCCGCTGAGCCAACTGACGGCGGCTGACCTGCTGTTGATTTTGGGCTTGGATGAGCTGTTGCCTGCGATCGGCCAAAAGCACTTGAGCTTGAAGCACGTCGAAGCGAGTCCCCAATCCCGCCGTTTCTCTTGCTTGGGCGACGCGCAGGTTTTCTTCCGCATTTTCAACGGCTTGCTGCGCGATTTTGATCGACTCGTCAGCCTGCTGTAAATCGTAGTAATCGTTGGCAACATCCAAGCGCACCTGACGGAGCTGGGTTTGATAGGCCTTCTCCGAACTTCTCAGCGCGGCTTCCGCAGAACGGATGCTCGCCGAGCGTTGGCCGGACGTGAATACGTCGTAATTGAGCTGGACGCTGCCATTGAAGTTATTGCTGGCATTGGGGCGGTTGGGCAATCCCAATTGCTTGGCCGTAATGGCAGACTGGGCCGAATCCGTGCGAGTAATCCCCGCATTGGTACTGACCGTTGGGTAGATTGAAGCCCGAGCTTGTCTGAGGGCAAAGCGCTGCTGCTCGACTTGAAGCGCGGCAATTTGAAGATCTCGGTTGCGACGCTGGACTAGATCGATGGCCTGATCTAGGGTAATAGACTGAGTGGTCTTAATCGCGACGTCTTCTGGCTTGCTCGGCACCTGAAGGGAGCTAGAAGGCGGGGTGAGGGCGCTCAGATCTGCGGCCTTGCCGCTCGTTCCGCCGGGTGGGGGCAGCGAACCCAAATCCTTAGACGTCGGCGCGCTGGGACGCTCGATCTGCGGCAGGGGAGCGTTGGGGTCGCAGGTGACGGGAGGGGGCGCTGGGGGCTGACCGAACGCTGACATTGTCCCGGAGAGCGGTGCTGCGGCGATCGCCGCCAGACAGATCCACGCCCGACAGTGGCGCGAACGCCTTGCTGCGTTCGATGCTTGAGGCGTTTGCGAAGCGGCTCGATCGATACCGTGTAATACAGAAGACACAGAAATTCTCCCAACGTTCGACAGTATGCGGCTATAGCGGTAGGCCGGGCGAAAGCGGCATCCTAATGCACCATTGCAAAGCGGAGACGTTCGCAACTTATCTTTTGCAACTTATCTATACTAGTCGGCATCGCCCCTAATGAGAAAATATTCCGACCAAAAGGAGCGGTACCAGCAGCACAGCCAGCATAATGGCTAGCACTGTAGCAGGATCTGCGTTAATTTCGTTGGGGTCTCGTTTTGGGTCGTTGTCATCCATGACCGCACCTCTGCTATAGCAACTTCAGATCGTCATCGGTCAACCCCTTCACATCCTGAACAATGCGCGATAACTCCAATTTTTCATCGATGGAAACGCGCGTTGGAGTTCCGCTGATGATGCCTTCGAAATTGCGGAAAGAATCTCTAATATCGGGTCCGTTTGCACTAATAGTATATTCCCGAATGCCCTTGTCATGCCAAGATCCTCGCATCTTGAAGACATTGATAGCGCGGGACATCTCGCCCCGAATCTCGACGTACTGAAGCATCAGAATAGTATCGGTAATGGTAGAAATGTGGGACTCCGTAATCGAGTGGGAACCCAAAAAATGATCGGTGGTATTGGTGAAAAATCCGGTAATTTCTTCCTGCTTGGCAAACCCCGTCACCCCAATCACAAACTGCCGAAATGCGTTGTTGCTCACCCCCCGCGCCAATGCCGAGAGGGAGTCGATCGAAATTCGAGAGGGCTTGAATTCGGCAATCTCGGACTTGATCATTTGGAGGTGATCCTCTAATCCCGCCGATTCCGGGTAGGCGCACAGAATTTTTAACAGACCTTTGCTCTCCATCTCTTCAAAATCGATGCCCCAAGATGAAGCATTGCGCGAGAGCTGCGCTCGGGATTCTTCGTAGGCAAACAAAATCGCGCGATCGCCCGTAGAGCAAGCATCTTCAATAAACTTGCTGACCAAGAGCGTTTTGCCCGTTCCCGTTGCTCCGGTCACCAAAATAATGGAGTCCTTAAAGAACCCGCCGCCGCACATTTCATCCAAGGTTCTAACGCCAGAGGAAACGCGCACGTTAGACGAACGCTGCGTCAACCGCATCGCGCCCAGCGGGAAGATGTTGATCCCTTCCCCGGTAATGGTGAAGGGATATTCTCCCTTCATGTGGCTGGTGCCGCGCAGCTTCAGAATTTCGAGGGTGCGGCGGCGGCGCTCTCCATCCAGCACGTTCCGCACGATCACCACGTTGTCCGAGACAAATTCCTCCACCCCAAACCGTGCGACAGGCCCGTACTCATCAATGCGCTCGGTGGTCATCACCGTCGTCACGCCAATCAGCTTGAGCCGCGCCGTCAGTCGAAAAATTTCGCGGCGCACCACCCCAGCCGCATCATACTGCTGAAAAATAGCAGTTACGGAATCCACTGCAACGCGCTTCGCCTTGTATTTCCGAATCGCGTACTGGATTCGCTCGATCAGCGCCGACAGATCGAAATCTCCAGCGATATCCTGTCCCTCCGGATCCGGCGAGGCATCTAATATAAACAGCTTGCCTTCGTCGATCAAAGACTGAAGGTTCCAGCCAAAGCTCAAAGCATTTTGGATGATATCGGTGGGGGATTCTTCAAAGGTCACAAAGACGGCATGTTCGTCAAACTGAACGATGCCGTTGTACAAAAACTGAATCGCAAATAGCGTCTTCCCAGTGCCCGAAGTACCGCTGACGAGGGTAGTGCGTCCCCGAGGCAGCCCGCCATGGCTGATATCGTCAAATCCTTCAATATCTGTCCGAATTTTCTGAACTTCTACGCGGAGAGAGGAGGGTTCTTCAGGCTTATTAAGTTTGCTAATGTTAGTCATTGTAATTGGC
The DNA here is from genome assembly GCF_044923475.1 of Altericista sp. CCNU0014. Taxonomy (NCBI): domain Bacteria; kingdom Bacillati; phylum Cyanobacteriota; class Cyanophyceae; order Synechococcales; genus Altericista; species Altericista sp. CCNU0014. The sequence continues at coordinate 4,604,508 of NZ_CP137338.1, read as the reverse complement.
GATCGAAAGTTCGAATTTAAAGGGCAAAAAAACTGTCTATTTCCTGTCAAGGGGGCCTGTCAAGGGGATGAGTCCCACTCGTTATTGCTATCGGTCAACTCTTCGTAGAGAAGGTCGAGGCCGATTAAAACTTTTTCTCGGTCGGAAAGGTCTCCGATGATCTTACGCACGGGGGGAGGCAAAACCCGAGAGAGGGTGGGGGTTGCCAAAATTTTGTCTTCCTCGGCCAACTGCGGATTTTTAAGGACATCGATGACCTTTAGAGCGTAGACACCCTGAAAATCTTTTTCTAGAATCGTATTTAAAGTCTTTAAAGCCCGTACGGAGTTAGGAGTGTTGCCAGCAACATACAGCTTTAAGACGTAGGTTTTTCGACGCACACTCATAATATTTCTCTTGCAGAAAAGGACGGTAGAAGGAGACAATGTAACGGTTCGTTTTGACAACCCAATCCTAAGGCTCTTTGGGAATCGAGCGTCGATACATTTCGCAAAGATGGGCGATCGCATCGATGAGCGTCAGGCGGTAGTCTAGCAAAATATCTTCGCTGCGCCCCTCTAACTTAAGCTTTTTAGCCAATCGATCCATTAGCTCCATATGGATCTCAAGCACCTGAGATACAGACATATCCGCGAAGAAGACCTTATACACAAAGGCATCGATTTGTTGGTTGATATCGCTGCCCTTGCGAAAATAGCTAAGGATGATGTCTCTGTAGTCTGATTTTAATTCAAGTAAAAAACTTTCCCGCTCCTCAGACGAGAAATTTCTAAAGAATAGTTGCGAGTCTCGCTTGTAAAAGACGCCAAGGTATCCCAAGCGCTCTCGGAGTTTGTCTGAGAGGCGCTGTTGCTGGGCGGCTAAGGTTTCGCCAAAGCTCGAGAGGGCAGACCGATCCTCCACGCCGAACTCCATCTCCGATTGGTGAGGGAGCCGAGACTGGGGAGAGAGCTTCAAAAAATTGGCGATCGCAGTATCGACAGATTGGGGCAGCTCTTGGATTTTGGATTGGGCTAGCTCCACCTCTGCCGTGTGGTAGCGGCTCGTATCGCCGATCGAGTCGATCGGCGACGGTTCCGCCAATCCCCTCGCGCGGTCGGTCTTCGAATCTGTCAAAATCACGAGAGGCAAGACAATCGCTTCTCGATGAAGGCGACCGATAATCCGTTCGAGGTCCGGCTGCTGTTCTAAAATCAAGCAGTCGATCGAGAAACGGTCCCGAACGACCGTCTTGAAAAACGCTTCCGCATCCGAACTGAGCACTACCGTACAGTAGCGCTCTAAAGCTCGATCGATGGGACTAAAAAGCGTCTCAGACCTTGTGAGGGCACAAACTAAGACCTGAGGGCGCGCGACCGAACTAGAGGAAAAGGTCATAGCGCCAAGTTAAAAGCAAATTAAAATTATTTTTAATAATGAAGTTATTTAAGCTTAACTTGGTCGATTAGCCAAGCTTTACCGATCGAAGAGCGCACCAAAGCCTACACTAGCGTAGGCCTTGGCGGTCGTCGGTCGTGCCCTCGGCGCAAATCTCGTAACGCCGATACTGGATAAGTCCTGGCCGATCTCTCTTGGGGGTATGAGGATCTCCCGTCTTTTGTTCGCTCTCAAACCTTTATTCTTCGTTTTTATTAAACTCCATGGGCCTCAAGCGTTCTCAACTTCGGATCCTCTACCTCCAAATTCGAGAAGATGGCGCAACGCGAGCGGAGGAGCTCCAGGAATTTATTGCCTACAGCGGCTTAGAGGAGCACCAATTCCTCACGCTAAATGTTTTCGATACCCCTAACTTCTATGCAGAAAAAGCGTCAGAGTGCGATGCCGTATTCGTAGGTGGCTCCAGTGACGCTTCCGTCTTGGATCCCCTGCGCTACCCCTTTGTCGAAGATGCAAAGGTTCTACTAGCGTATTGTGTACGGGAGAGCATTCCGGTATTTGCGTCGTGCTTCGGATTTCAGTTAGCCGTGGAAGCCCTGGGCGGCAAAGTCATTGCCGATCCCGACCGGATGGAAATGGGAGTCTACCCAATGCAGCTCTTGCCAGCCGCTCGGGACGATCTTCTGTTGCACGACGTCTCCAATGGTTTTCTTGCCATTTCTGGACACAAAGAACGAGCCTTGACCCTACCCGATCGAACGGTATGTCTTGCCTCAACGGAGCGGTGTCCGTATCATGCCCTTAAAGCGATCGGTAAACCCTTCTATGCATTTCAATTTCACCCAGAGCTAAATCCCCAAGACTTAGCCGCCCGCATTCAGCGGTATCAAAGTCGCTATTTCGACGATGACAATCGCCTCCAGCAAATTTTGGCCTCACTTCAGGAGACTCCAGATGCAAATCGACTAATTGCAAAGTTTGTAGATCGAATCCTATTAAGCTATTAATGACTGAAATTTTAAAGATCGGCCTTAGATGGTTCAATGCATGAGATGTATGATTTCCAACGCTTTATAGATTTGCCTCCGCTTGAGGCTCAGACAGGTTAGAGTTTGCTCCGTAAAATTTAGCCTCGCGCTGCTCTAGTATTTCTTAGAGCTTAGGATTGCCTCAAACACTACACTCAATGTTTGAGTCTCAGGCTGTCACTGTTGACTAGATTGGGATTTTTTAATATAGGTACTTTACATGACCGCTTCGATTTCGCCCGATCAGGTCCAGCGCATTATTGCCAATCAGCATCACGACCCCTTTGAAGTTTTAGGGCCTCATCCCATTGAAATGAATGGGACTTCAAAATGGGTAATTCGAGCCTACATGCCAACGGCAGAAGCCGTCACGGTTGTCTGTCCGGAGCAGCGCTCCGAGCATCCGATGCAGTCCGCCCATCACCCCCATTTCTTCGAGTGCGCCCTAGAAAGTACCGCGCTGCCCACCTATCAGTTCCGCGTTACCGAAGCAGGTCACGAACGGGTCATGTACGACCCCTACGCCTTTAAGTCTCCCCTCCTGACGGAATACGACCGCTACCTCTTTGCCGAGGGCAACCATCAGCGCATTTACGAAAAGCTGGGGGCACACCCAGCCACTGTAGAAGGGGTGAATGGCGTTTACTTTGCGGTATGGGCGCCCAATGCCCGTAACGTCTCCATCATTGGTGACTTCAACTACTGGGACGGTCGCAAGCATCAAATGCGTAAAGGTCCGACCGGAATTTGGGATTTGTTCATCCCAGAATTAGCGGTCGGAGAGAGCTATAAGTACGAGATTAAAAACGACGCGGGACACATTTACGAGAAAACGGATCCCTACGGCTTCTATCAAGAAGTTCGTCCCAAAACCGCCTCGATCGTTGCCGACCTGAATGCTTATGAGTGGAACGATTTGGACTGGCTGGATGCCCGCCGTCACAGCGATCCCCTCGCTCGACCGGTCTCGATCTACGAGCTCCACCTCGGATCTTGGATGCACGGTGCTTCCGCAGAGCCGCCCCTGCTCGAAAATGGCGAACCGGGAATTTCCGTGAGCGTTGCCGAGCTCAAACCCCATGCTCGATTTCTAACCTACCGAGAATTGGCCGATCGCCTGATTCCTTACGTTAAGGACCTGGGCTTTACCCACATCGAACTCCTGCCCGTTTCGGAGCACCCATTTGACGGTTCCTGGGGCTACCAGGTAACTGGGTATTATGCCTGCACCTCGCGGTACGGCACGCCTCAAGACTTTATGTACTTTGTGGATCGGTGCCACCAAAATGGCATTGGGGTCATCGTAGATTGGGTTCCGGGGCATTTTCCCAAAGACGGCCACGGACTGGCCTTCTTTGACGGAACCCACCTTTACGAACACGCCGATCCCCGCAAGGGCGAACATAAAGAGTGGGGCACGCTGATTTTCAACTACGGTCGTCCTGAGGTCAAAAACTTCCTGACCGCCAACGCGCTCTTTTGGTTCGATAAGTACCACATTGACGGCATCCGCGTCGATGCGGTGGCTTCCATGCTGTACTTGAACTACAACCGAAAGGATGGCGAATGGGTCGCCAATGACTACGGCGGCTGCGAAAATATCGAGGCAGCTGATTTCTTGCGTCACCTCAACAACGCGCTGTTTAACTACTTTCCGGGCGCGCTGTCGATCGCCGAAGAATCGACGTCTTGGCCGATGGTTTCCTGGCCCACCTACGTTGGGGGCTTGGGTTTCAACCTGAAGTGGAACATGGGCTGGATGCACGACATGCTGGACTACTTCAGCATGGATCCCTGGTTCCGACAGTTCCATCAAAACAACGTCACCTTCAGCATCATGTATGCCTTTACGGAAAACTTCATGCTGGCGCTATCCCACGATGAAGTGGTGCACGGCAAGAGCAACATGCTCAACAAAATGCCGGGAGACGACTGGCAAAAGTTTGCGAACCTCCGCTGTCTGTACGGTTTTATGTACGCCCACCCCGGCAAAAAAACCCTTTTCATGGGGATGGAGTTCGGCCAGCGCGGCGAATGGAACGTTTGGGGAGACCTAGAATGGCACCTGCTCCAGTACGAACCCCACCAGCAGCTCAAGCAGTACGTGGCAGAACTCAACCACCTGTACCGTCAAGAAACGGCGCTCCACACTCAGGATTTTGCCTACGACGGATTTGAGTGGGTGGATTGCAGCGACAATCGCCACAGCGTGATCTCCTTCGTGCGGCGCACGAAGCACTCCGACGAATTTATTTTGACGGTGTGCAACTTTACACCCCAACCCCACAGCCATTACCGCGTCGGGGTTCCAGAGGCTGGGTTTTACGTCGAGCTGCTCAACAGCGATGCCCGTCAGTACGGGGGCAGCAACATGGGGAACTTAGGCGGTAAGTGGACGGAAGAATGGTCGTTCCACAATCGTCCCTACTCCCTCGACTTGTGTTTGCCACCGCTGTCCACCCTCATCTTTAAGCTCGATCGCAACAAGCAGACGCTTCAGGCGTCCGGCGAATCTGAGGCACGTTAGGTCAAGGGTACAATACATGGCGTTTTACCGACTTGACGAAACCCTCTCCACCCAGGCCCAGAGCATTCTGGAGCAGACCTGGGTGGCGTTTCCCTGGCTCGCCCGCAATCAGCTCGCCTTTACTTGGTTGGTCTACGACCCACCGTTTCCCGTCAATACGGGGGGCGCGCTGTCGCCAGAGGAGTTTTGGAGCTACCCCGTGCGGGGCTATAGCTATCGCGGGATAGAGCCGATTTACCCAGCCAGCGTGGTCAAGCTTTTCTATGCGGTGGCCTGCCACGAATGGCTAGAGAAAGGGATGATTCCTCCCTCGACGGAGTTAGATCGCGCCCTGCGCGACGCGATCGTAGATTCTAGCAACGATGCGACGGGTTACTTGGTGGACGTCCTCACCGGGACGACCAGCGGGCCAGAACTGCCGCCCGGCCCCTTTGAAACGTGGAAAGCGCAGCGCAATATCGTCAACCGTTATTTTGAAGGGTTGGGATGGGTCGAGCTAGAGAGCATCAACGTCAATCAAAAAACGTGGGGGGATGGGCCTTACGGTCGAGAATGCGCGTTTGTAGGGGCTCAGCGAGAAAACCGCAATCGACTGACGACGGACGCGACGGCGCGTCTGCTCCATGGCATCGTCGGTGGAGTGGCGGTCTCCCCAAGGCGATCGCAGTCCGTGCTCGATCTGATGCGGCGCGACCTAGACCCCAAGATCTTAGCGGAAGACCCTGAAAACCAAGTCGCGGGCTTTATTGGGGGAGGCGTTCCTCTAGAGGGCAAAGTTTGGTCGAAGGCGGGTTGGACGAGCGCCACCCGCCACGATGCGGCCTACGTCGAACTGCCCCATCGGCACCCCTATTTGCTGGTGGTGTTTACAGAGGGCAAGCAGGCCAGCGAGACGGAAGCCCTCATTCCGTTTCTGTCGGCAAAAATTGCAGAAGCCGTACCCGAACTGTACGACACCGATCGGATCTAAACCCAAAAGAGCAGACGCGAAATCTTTTCGGCTGCTCTTTTGAGAGAATGGACTGAGAGAACGGACGGGATAGATTCGGAATCGAATCTTTTAGAACGCGCCTGTCGTGCGAAGGCCCAAGATCATTCCGGCTCCTAAAATATGGCCGAAGCTGGCGGTTGCCAATAGCTCGGGGACCCCAAACCCCTTGAGCACGTCCGGCAAATTCGCTGGAAGACTGGGTCCCACGCCTTTGTGTTGGATGGCATACCGCCCAATAAAAAAGGCGAACAGGTTGGTCAAAATCATAATGATGCCAACTTGAACGGACCAGTTAGAAGGAGATGCAGCAACGACCGCCAATAAAGTACTGTTCATAAAATCGGTTTCCTCAACGTCTTAAAAATGAGAGCTGTGGGATTGCAGTTCGTCCAACACACGGTCAAACGCGATCCCGCAAGAACTGTCAGGATTATAAAAATCCCTTGGGTCACCCTTCGCGGTTTGTTTTAAAGAGTTAACATTAGGGCACGAGATTGGCGGGTAAACGACTAACTTTTATGTCGGGGAAACTGCGCGTTAAGATTTGCGGGCTAACCCGATCCGACCAAGCTGAGGCGATCGCCGCCCTCGGAGCCGACGCCCTTGGATTTATCTGCGTCCCGCAATCGCCTCGGTATATTGCACCCCCAGCGATCGCAGAGATTGTCAAAAGGTTGCCGGGACAGTCTCTCAATGGCGGAACCCTTGCCAAAATTGGAGTCTTTGCCAATGCATCCCTCGAGCAAATTGTTGCCACGGTCGATCGCGGCGCGCTGACTGGCGTACAGCTCCACGGCCAAGAATCGCCAGCGTTTTGTCGGGCGCTGCGCCTCGAATTGCCTCAAATCGAGCTCGTTAAAGCATTCCGAGTGCAGACAGCAGACACCTTGGCCCTCGTCGAGACCTACGCCAGTGCCGCAGACACTTTTTTATTAGACGCCTTTAACCCCCATGCCTTGGGGGGAACGGGGGAGACGTGGGACTGGGGATTGGTCGAACAGTTTGCGCCGGAGCGTCCCTGGTTCTTAGCGGGGGGGCTGAACGTGGGAAATGCGATCGCCGCCCTCGCTCGAGTCAACCCGTCTGGTATCGACCTCTCCAGCGGGGTCGAAGTATCGCCTGGAGACAAGGATTTAGCATTAGTGAAACAATTGTTTAAAGTGCTGTCTGACAAAATTTAGGTTTGCCGCCCTTAAAATTCCATTTGCCAGTAATTTAATAAGTCTCAGAAACCGAGAAAGTATAATAGGTTCTATGTTTCCTCCCGGTTATTCCATCCCGCTAGCCTGCAAAGGGTTTCAATCTTTGCTTCGGGGCATCTCCTACCTTCAGAGCGCAAACGGCAATGATTGACGCCATCATTATTTTGACTCTTATCTTAGTCGGCGCGACGATAGGGTATCAAAGCGTCGAGCTGCTCCCATTCGACATCCTTTCTCAAGTAGCCAATATAGAGGGACTGCGTTGGGTCACGCTTGGTTTTGGCTGTCTCATTGGTGTGGGAATGGGATTAGTGGTGCAAACAGCGTACCGCCGCCTCGAGCGAGGCGTTAAGAAACTCCCTACCGACGTGCTGATCGGCCGCGCCGTGGGATTGGTATTAGGTCTGATTGTCGCCAACTTAATGCTGGCTCCGATCTTTTTATTGCCCATCCCTTCAGAACTGTCCTTCTTAAAACCCATTACGGCGCTGTTTGGGAGTTTGATTTTTTCTTACTCCGGCCTGACCTTGGCAGATACCCATGGCCGCACCCTGCTTCGGCTGATTAACCCCAACTCCCTAGAAACAATCCTGCTTGCAGAAGGCACCTTGAAACCCACTCCGGCAAAGATTTTAGATACGAGCTGCATCATCGACGGTCGAGTGCAAGAACTGGTCAATACAGGATTCTTAGAAGGTCAGATTTTAGTGCCGCAGTTCGTCCTCCAGGAGCTTCAGAGGATTGCCGATTCTTCCAACGATCAGAAACGCACGAGAGGTCGTCGAGGGTTAGATATCCTCAATCGCCTTCAAGAAAACCACCCCCAGCGCATTGCGATCAATCCCGCCGATTATGAAGATGTGGCCACGGTCGATGCAAAACTAGTACGTCTGGCCCAAGACATTAACGGTAGTCTGGTGACCAACGACTACAACCTCAATAAGGTTGCGAGCCTCCAAAAAGTGCAGGTGCTAAACGTAAACGATCTGGCTCAATCTCTAAGGCCCGTCTATTTGCCAGGCGATAGTATCGACCTTAAAATTTTGAAGGAAGGCAAGGAACCCGATCAAGGCGTAGGGTATTTATCTGACGGTACAATGGTTGTGGTTGAAGAGGGCAGCGGCTACATCGGCGATGAAGTACCCGTTGTGGTGACCAGCGCTCTGCAAACTTCCGCAGGCCGGATGATCTTTGCCCGTCCGAGGATGTCAGCACCCGCCTAAAGCCCAATTGCTGCAGTTCTTGTCGATCGAATGGCTTGAATTTCAGCGCCCAACTGATATAGTTGTAACGGGCGCAATGCCTGCAAATGTTCGAAAAATGCTCCTGTAGCTCAGTTGGTAGAGCGCTTCACTCGTAATGAAGAAGTCGTGTGTTCGAGTCACATCAGGAGCTTTGACTTTCAGGAATGCCGCGCGTTAGATTGTTCGACCCGATCGATTGGCGAGGTAGGCATGACTGAAACCTTTGACGGTTTGTAGAAACCGTTCGCAACCATGTTCGTTTACGATGAACGTACGGATTTCAATCTCTATCGGATGAACGGTCCGTTGCGATTGAGTCTGCGAGTACGCGCGGTTTTTTGCCGTTTTACGGGGTTTTTACGCCTTTTGCCCTTTAAATGTGACAGCTTGAAGGGCGTAGTGTAAACTCTGCATGAGCTGTTTTTCAGTGGTTTCAACTTTCAGATGCCCTATCATCTGGTTGCGTTTTTAATCTCTGCCTTTGTTGTCCTTTGGAGTACCCCGATTGTCAAAAAAATTGGTCTTAGGAGCGGTTACGTCGATCTGCCAGATCCGCGTAAAGTTCACAAAAGACCGATGGTCCGACTGGGGGGCATCTCTATTTTTATCGGCAACATCGTCACTTGGATCATTATTTGGATTTCGGGGGGGTTTAGCGAGCTGCCTTTAGCGTCGGCCTACGAGCTGCTCGGCGTTACGGGCGGGGGACTTTGCTTCTTTCTCATCGGGCTGCTGGACGATCTCTTTACGCTCTCTCCTTTCTTGCGATTGGCATTGCAAATCGGCGTGGCTGTTTTAGCTTGGTACGCTGGTGTGAGTATTGATTTTTCGACCGTTCCTTTTCACGGGCTGGTCGAACTCGGCTGGTTGAGCCTGCCTATTACGGTCATCTGGCTGGTGGGTATGGCTAACGCCATGAATTTTATGGACGGGCTGGATGGTCTTGCCGCTGGCATTGCCGGGATTGCTGCCGTCATTATGCTGATGGTGACCCTGTTTATGAACCAGCCGATCGCAGCGGTGCTGGCGGCAACGCTGGCGGGTGGGGCTTTGGGGTTCTTGCGCTATAACTTCAATCCCGCTCAGATCTTTATGGGAGATGGTGGCGCGTATTTTATGGGCTTTACTTTGGCAGCGCTCGGCGTTGTGGGGTTGGTCAAAAGCGTTACGACGGTGGCAGTGGTGCTCCCTTTCCTGATCTTGGCACTGCCCATTGTCGATACCTCAGCGGTGGTGCTGGCGCGCCTCAGTCAGGGTAAATCGCCCTTTGCTGCGGACAAGCGCCATATCCACCATCGTCTCCTCCAGGCCGGGCTATCTCAACGCAGTATCGTTTTATTTCTATACTCGATCGCCTTTTGGGTGGGTAGCCTTGCGACCACCTTTGCCGGATTGCCCGGCTCTAAAGCCTACGCGATCGGGGCGACATTATTGCTAGGGTATTCAAGTTGGCAGGTATGGCGTCGCATTCAGGATAAATCCTCCGTAGAATGAGGCAGTACGCTTTTTTATCCCATTCTTTGACGTTCTCGTTGCAAGCCGACGCCTGAGGCAATCTAAATCGACCCATGACTCAAAGCGCTGAAATTATCTGTGTGGGAACCGAGCTGCTGCTGGGAGAAATTCTCAACTCAAACGCTCAGTTTTTGGCCCAAGAACTTGCGAAGCTCGGCATCCCGCACTTTTTTCAGACCGTGGTGGGCGACAATTCGATTCGGCTCAAACAAGTCATTGCCTTGGCCTGCCAGCGCTCTAGTATTCTGATCTTTACGGGCGGGCTCGGTCCGACGCCCGACGATTTGACCGCAGCGGCGATCGCCGATTTTTTCGAGACGCCTCTGGTTGAAGACCCGACCATTTGGGCGGATATTGAGCAAAAATTTGCAACGCGCGGCATCGTTCCCAGTGTTAGCAACCGGAAGCAGGCGTTGCTCCCTAAGGGAGCTGAAGTTTTGCCCAATCCCGTGGGAACCGCACCAGGGATGATATGGACCCCTCGATCGGGTCTGACTGTCCTGACGTTTCCTGGAGTGCCGCGAGAACTTTACGCCATGTGGGCCGAGACGGCCATCCCCTTTTTGTTGGCGCAGGGGTGGGGCACTGCTCGGATCTACAGCCGAAACATGCGGTTTTGGGGAATCTCCGAATCCAGCCTGGCCGAAAAAGTGGCCCCTTTTCTCGCGCAGGATTCTCCGACCGTTGCCCCCTATGCCAGTCGAGGCGAAGCGCGCCTGCGGCTCTCGGTTCGATCGGCTTCTCACGCAGAGGCCGATCGGGCTTTAGATAGCGTGCAGCACCAAATTCAGGCTTTGTGCGGACTCGACTGCTACGGCACCGATGGCGATACGTTGGCAACCGTCGTAGGCAAACTGCTGGCGCAACGCGGGCAAACGGTTTCGGTCGCCGAATCCTGTACGGGTGGGGGGTTAGGCCAAAAGCTGACGGAGGTTCCCGGTAGTTCTGCCTACTTCTGGGGAGGCGCGATCGCCTACGACAACCGCGTTAAGCTTCGGCTTTTGAACGTCGATAGTGGAACTTTAGAAACGCAGGGAGCCGTAAGCGCTCAGGTGGCAGAGCAGATGGCCGTGGGGGTACAAAAGTTGCTCGGTACAGCCTGGGGCGTCAGCATTACGGGTATTGCAGGACCGGGCGGTGGCTCTGAGAACAAGCCGGTAGGTCTGGTCTATATTGGGCTTGCAGGGCCTGAAGGAACGGTTACCCACAAAGAATGTCGCATTGGTGGCGGTCGGGGACGAGATTGGATTCGAGATATCAGCGCGTCCCATGCCCTTGACTTTCTCCGACGCCATTTACTGCAGCTCTCCTAGCCGCAGTTTTTACTCGGGTTAGAACTTCGAGTCAATCTCGGCGTCCCGTAGAGCTTAAAAGGTCCCTCTCGCCACCTCGTTGCGTTGAAAATAGGCTTGTATTCTTGAGAGAAAGACGAGCAGACAGCAGTTTCGGAGCATAAAATCCTTAAGAGAATCTGTTGTTCGGGGTGCCCTCAAGAATTTGCCGTGTTAAGATTTAGTAACGGAAGTTCAGAAACGTGCTTCACCTTGGTGAAGGTATTAAAATAAAGACTCCGTACTATACGGCAAGGAGCCATTTCCTCAATGGAGCATATAGAAAAAATCCTTGATGCCCTCAAGCATCTGGCCCGTAAGGTAATTGAAGCTTTGTTTGGCCCAGAATCTGAGCCAGAGCTAGAAATGGAACCTATTCCCGTGCCAGTGCGCGATCGCAATTTTCGTTAAGAACGGTTTGGTCCAGTCCTGAGGGTTAGCTGTTGGTCAGCATTCTCGTGCTTCATGGCCCTAACCTAAACCTTTTAGGGATTCGAGAGCCTGGTATTTACGGTTCTGTGACGCTTGCCGAGATCGATGCCCGTCTTAACGATTTGGCAGAACAGCAGGGTGCGAAGATTAAGACATTTCAATCGAATCACGAAGGTGTCCTCGTGGATGAAGTCCACAGCGCCCTTGGCGTTCACGACGGTATTCTGATCAATGCTGCTGCCTATACCCACACGAGCGTGGCAATTCGAGATGCAATTTCAGCAGTGAAGCTTCCGGCAGTTGAAGTGCACCTCAGTAACGTGCATCAGCGCGAAGCATTTCGCCATCATTCTTACTTGGCTTCTGTCGCGATCGGTCAAATTAGCGGGTTTGGCGCGCAAAGTTATTATCTAGGCTTTCAAGCCTTGCTGGCGTATCTCTCTGCACAGAAGTAAAGTCATTTTCAGGAAAAAGCTTACCGCTGGCTTCGGCTCCGCTCAGCCAGCTAGAGACTTCGCTCAGCCAGCTAGAAACTTCGATTACGTTCAGAAAATCACATTACAAAACTAAGTAGTAAAACGCTTCACGAAAGAACGACAATCGAATCAACCAATACGCTAGGAATAGCGTCGTTAAGATGAACGATAAGCTTGTCTTGCGTTCGACCTGAAGGCAATGTCGGACGATCCAACGCCGATGATTTACTGGCGCTAAGCTAGCGTATCCGACCGACATCACTACGATTAATGCCAATGGAGCAAAGGCATGAACGGTCATTGCTTGTTGCCAGTGTCCGACAGCTAAGGACTTGATGGCTCGCGTCAACCCGCAGCCCGGACAAGGGACGCCTAATCCGTAGCGCAACGGACAGGGCCAGCTCGGCAAACCCAGGGCGGTTAGGGATAAATGAACGGCTGAAGCTCCCGCGATCGCCCTGCAAAGGGGTTGATTGCTCAGCAGCGGGGTCAAAATAGGGGTAGAAAATCGAATTTTCTTCACAACTGTGCTGCACTGACAGAACTTTTGTTAAATATAGGCTAGGGCACTTAAAATTTGCTCTTAAGATAGAGGATGCCTGGTGTGAAATCATTCCATTGTGTCCCATGCAAATTTTCTTACAAAAGCCTAAGATGAAAAGCCTAATCCGGCGCTGTACTGTATTGCCCCTTGCAGTACTACTATGTGCGAATTCGGCATTGGCCGCCGACCCGTTTCGAGTGGGGATTAAGGCAAGGCCCATTGGGGCGTCTTTGCAAAGTGCCTTTGAAGACTTTTTTCGGTATGGCAGATACCAGAGTTCCGGTCAAAAGCTGACTAAAGCTCAAACTGAAAATCCTAACGAACCTTTGGTTTACACGTTGTTAGCGGCAACAGCCTATCAGAATCAGCAAAAAGACGTGTTTTTGACCACCCTGCCGAAGATTAGAGCCGCATCCAAGGCGATCGCGGCTAAAGATGTGGCGCGTTCGCATCTTTATAAAGGCGTTGCCCAAGGGTTAGAGGGCTATTTTTTGAAGGATAGCGTGACGGATCTGCCCAAAACGCTAACCTATGCCAGTTCGATGCTGTTAGAAATTGATAAGGCCCATAACTTATCGCCGAATGACCCTGAAATAAATCTGTTTGTGGGTTTTATTAACATGGTGCTCGGCAAGCATAGTGAGGCGCTGAAAAATTTCCAAAAGGCTGGCCCTCCCTATCTGGCATTGCGCGGACAGGCGCTGGTCTACCGCGACACGAAAGACTACGCAAACGCTCAGGTGGCGGTGGATAAGGCGATCGCCGTTGCGCCTCAGAATCCAGAGCTGTTTTACTTAAAGGCTCAAATTCTATCGCTTCAAAAGAATCCGACCGAAGCCGTTAAGTACTTCGATCGAGCTATAAAACTGGGCAACGAGCTTCCAGAAGGAACGTTGAAGCAAATTAATAAAGAGCGAAGTTCTCAAGTCTCTCAGTTGTCTAGTAGATAAAGCGCAAGTAAATAAGGCGCAGGGCCTCGCGCCCCTACAACAATCGCTTTCCTCTAGATCCGATCTAGCTGAGGTTCTAATGGCCGATCGGTTTGTAAGACAATGGCAATAGCTTTTTCCGCCTCTGTGAGAGGTTCAGCCGCTTTGATTTGGCTGTCCAGCAGATCTGCGGTAGCGTCAGTAATGTCGTTGGTGCGGTGAAGGAGGCGATCGCGCAATACCTCAACAGGTGCCGTACATTCCACGATGGTGATGGGAATTTGGGCGGCGATCGCCCCCTCTAACACAGACTGACGCAAAGCCCGACGATCGTACTTCGCATCCAGAATGACAGGCCAGCCCTGTTGCGCGAGCAGTAGCCCAAGTTCTAGCAATATTCCGTAGGTTTTTTGGGTCATTTCTGGGGTGTAAATACCGCTATCGACCGCACCCCCGCGATCGCCGCGCTGGTGGAGCGGAATTGCGGCAAGATGCTTGCGAACTGCATCGGAGCGTAAATGAATTGCATTGAGTTTTTGGGCGAGCTGGCGGGCGACCGTACTTTTGCCAGAGCCAGAAAGTCCTGACATGAGGAGAATGCGACCCTGCGATTTTCGAGTGTAGTTCCAAGCTTGGCGATAATAGGCCTGACCGCGCTGAAGATATGCTGCCTTTTCGGACGGGGAAATGGCCGGATCGTTGAGAGCCAGGGAATTGACGTTGCCGCGAATGTAGGCGCGCATACTCAGATAGAGCGGGAGTAAGGCCGCACCGCGATAGTCTCCGGTTTGCTCTAGGTAGGTATTTAGGAAAAGGTTCGCCAAGTCCGCTCGGCCCCGAAAGGCCAAGTCCATGACGAGAAAGGCTGCATCGTAGATAACATCGATATTGCGGAATTCTTGATTGAATTCGATACAGTCGAAAATCTGGATTTTGTCCCGGTAGACGCAGACATTATTCAGGTGCAGATCGCCATGACACTCGCGGATTTTGCCCTCGATTTGACGCTGTGCAAACCAGTCGGCATGGCGATCAAAAAAACAATCGGTAAAGGTACGGGTTTCGTCTAGCTGCTGTTGGGTTTGCGAGGTTCCGATAAAAGCCGCACTGATGGCATAGTTATTGGTTGCCACCTGCTGGATCGACGCAACCCTACCGTAAGCGGTTACTTCGGGATTAGTGCCAGCACTCGTATGGAACGCTGCCACCTGCCTTGCTAATTGCTGCACCATTTCAGGCGTTAGCTTGCCATCCTGAAAGAGCTGGCTCAGGAGCATGTCTTGGGGGAACTGCCGCATTTGAAGGGCATAGTCTGCAACGAGCTGCTCTGTATCGTCAACCCCAAAGCTATACTGATCCTCGTTGTCTACGACAGGAAGCACTCCTAGGTAGAGTTCTGGCGAAAGTCGTCGGTTGAGGCGCAGTTCTTCCTGACAAAAGTGGCGACGCTTTTCGGGGCTCGTGAAGTCTAAGAAGCCAAGGTCGATCGGCTTTTTGATCTTGTAGGCATACTCCCCCGTCAGAAGAATGTAGGAAATATGCGTTTGCAGCAGTTGGACGGGTTCCAGCACGGGATGGGGGTAGAAGTCCGACTGGAGCATCTGCTGAATGAGGCTTGGCAATGTTGCATCCATCTTCGATGGGGCCAAAGTTGACCTATTTTATTGTACTAAGGTGATTTTCAGGAAAGGTTATACCCTCCGAGAATAGTCTCTAGCTGGCTGAGCGGAGCCGAAGCCAGCGGTTAGCTTTTTCCTGGAAATGGCCTAAGTATCCTAAAGTCTTACTTGCTCGCACCCTTTCATCTTATGCGCTCTATACCGGACATCGTTCATTATTCTCTATCTCCTCATAATTCTAGTTTATGAATCTTCCTTGCTATCCCACTCTCAAAAGAGCTTATCCCTCGGACTCAGAACTGCATAAACTTTATGCTTTTCTGCTCTACGGGATGTAAAAAGCTATACGCCAGAAAACCATAAGGCTTTGAGGTAGTTATTTTTTTCATTGTTAGAGCCGATCCTAAAGCTCCCTTATTTTAAGGCGATTACTTTACTCCAATTCATTCATGTTTTTATAGGGCCTAGAAGCCATTTTCAAAACTTTACACAGTCTAGACAATTGATAGATTTTATCTATCACTTATAGTTAGATCATGCATTAATCTGCGAAGCAATTGATGCCCGGATATTGGCCAAAATCTTTACTAGGCTAGGAAAAAAGAAATTTTCTATCAGAATTATCAATAAAATCTTGAGATTTTGTCAGAGATCTATCTAGACATCTTCTATGTAAACGAGTATCTTCATAGTCAATCACTATAGTCTTTGAGTTGTTGAAACTGCATTCAAAGCATCTATGTCAGCAATTCATTTCAGTGATTCTTGACAGTTCATATCCAGCAAATTTCGATCTAGCTTTCTTTCCCTTGAGGTGAAATGTCTAGGCGATAAGCCGAAAAGAATTTAAATCGCTTAGCTCGTTCTGGTTCGGTCTTTGCTCATTTTTGAGGCAAAGATCGAGCGGTGTCGGATAGCCATTTAACCCCCGATTTTAGTCGGCGGGATAGATTTTTTTATCAAAACAAGGAGAACAATCTATGGACCATCATTTGCGGCAGATTTCAAGACGTAAGTTTTTAGCTACAACAGGGGCGTCTGCCGCTGCATCGATTTTCTTGAAAGGCTGCTTGGGCGCTCCGCCTGAGGATACGCCAGGCGGTACAGCCGCTTCGTCTCCTACTGCAAACCCCGGTACAGGTGTAAAAGCGGGTCAGGAGCCGGAGGTGCAAACGGCGAAGTTGGGCTACATCCCTATTGTGGAAGCAGCTCCGCTCATCATTGCCAAGGAAAAGGGCTTTTTTGCGAAGTACGGCATGCCGGAGGTACAGGTCGATAAACAAGCCAACTGGGGGGCGGCCCGCGATAATGTCAAAATTGGTTCCCAAGGCGGCGGTATCGATGGCGGTCAGTGGCAAATGCCGATGCCCTATCTCATTACCGAGGGGCTGATTACGGATGGCAAGGCCATTCCCATGTACGTATTGGCTCAGCTCAATACCCAAGGCAATGGGATTGCGATCGCCGGAAAGCATCAGGGGAAGGGATTGGGACTGAAGTTGGATGGCAAGAAAGCCTACTTCGACCAAATTATGGCCGGAGGGACTCGGTTTAAGGCAGCCTATACCTTCCCGAAGGCCAATCAAGAGTTTTGGATTCGCTACTGGCTGGCAGCGGGAGGTATCGATCCAGAGCAGCAAGTAGAACTATTAACGATTCCTGCGTCCCAGACCGTTGCGGACATGAAGCGCGGCGCAATGGACGCCTTTAGTACGGGCGATCCTTGGCCCTACCGCATCGTGGCCGACAAAATTGGGTTTATCTCTGCCTTGACCGCCGAAATCTGGAAGGCCCATCCTGAAGAATATTTTGCCGTGCGTAAAGATTGGGTCGATAAACATCCGAAGGCCACCAAGGCATTGTTGAAAGCTGTTATGGAAGCCCAGCAATGGTGCGATAACTTCGACAATCGCACTGAGCTGGCCAAAATCCTCTCTCAGCGTCAGTATTTTGGCGTTCCAGAAACCGTCTTAATGGAACCGCTGATGGGCAAATACGACCTGGGCGAAGGTCGCAAGATCGACGATAAATCGATGGCGGTCATGTACTGGAAGGATAGCAAGGGGAGCGTATCCTATCCCTACAAAAGCCACGACCTTTGGTTTATTACCGAGAGCGTTCGCTGGAAGTTCTTGCCCAAGGAGTATTTGAGTAAAGCCAAAGCGCTGATCGACAGCGTGAATCGGGAAGATCTCTGGAAAGCAGCGGCTCAGGATCTGGGAATTGCGGCGGCTGACATTCCCACCAGTACTTCGCGGGGGGTTGAGGAATTCTTCGATGGGGTGAAATTCGACCCCGAAAAGCCAGAAGCCTATTTGAACAGTTTGAAGATCAAGCGCGTTTGATTTGGATTGAATCGGTAGGTGCCACCCGCGCACCTCCGCCATCAAAAGCCTACTTTGCGATTTAACAACTAGGAGAACAAGACCATGACTATAGCTCGCCGCCGTTCTAACAATGCCTTCAATACGTTCCTCCAAAATAATAAGTGGATTGAAAAATTTGACGATATCCTAACGCCTTTAGTCACCGCACTCATTTTATTAGCGATCTGGCAACTCTGGACTTCCTTGCCCGGTGCGACGCTACCCAGCCCTCTGAAAGTCGTGCAAGAAACTTGGAAGCTCATTCTGTACCCGTTCTACGATCGCGGCGGTACGGATAAAGGTCTATTTTTGCAAGTCTTTGCGAGCCTGCAACGGGTTGCTATAGGGTATACCCTAGCAGCAGTCGTTGGAATTACCTTAGGGATTGTGGTTGGGTTGAACGCGCGCATCTCTAAAGGGCTGAATCCGATCTTTCAGGTGCTGCGCACGGTTCCGCCCTTGGCTTGGGTGCCGATCGCCTTGGCTGCCCTCCAGCAGAACCAACCCGCTGCGCTCTTCGTGATTTTTATTACCGCCGTTTGGCCGATTTTGATTAATACTGCCGTTGGGGTGAAGCAGATCCCCCAGGACTACAACAACGTGGCTCAAGTTTTGCAATTGCCGCGCTCTGAGTATTTCTTTAAAATCCTATTTCCGGCAGCACTGCCCTATATTTTTACGGGGTTGAGAATTGCGATCGGGTTGGCATGGTTGGCCATTATTGCCGCAGAAATCGTGATGTCTGGCGTGGTTGGCATTGGCTTCTTTATCTGGAATGCCTATCAGAACGGACAGGTGAGCGAAATTATTTTGGCCTTGTTCTATATCGGGTTAGTGGGCTGGTTTCTGGATTGGCTCATGGGTGTGATTCAAAATCGCTTGCTTCCTCAAAGCCAGAGGAACTAGCCGAACGCCACAGCTAGGCCCGTTTGAGCCTCTAAGTCTGCTGCGCGGTATGGCTTTGCCGCGCGGCGATCGATGGAGAGTGGGGCTGCTCAGGACTCTTCTGTTCTCCTTCTGTCGGCGTCCATTCTCCATCTTCCTTAAGTATTCCAGCGATCGCCCCAAAGTGCAGCTTTTCTGTCTTGGTCTGCGCTATGCCTTCACCCGTTTTGCTCTATCGTTCTTCATTCAAGAGATAAGCCATGACTGCCTTTGTAACTGTTGATAATCTTGAAAAAACCTTCACCCTCCGCAACGGCACGAAGTACGTTGCCCTCAAAGATATCGACCTCGACATCAAACAGGGAGAATTTATTTCCCTAATCGGCCACTCCGGCTGCGGCAAATCCACGTTGCTCAATATGGTGGCGGGGCTAGATCTGCCCACGGAAGGGTTGGTGATGCTCCAAGGCGAGCAAATTTTGCGACCCGGCCCGGAGCGCATGGTGGTGTTCCAAAACTATTCGTTGCTGCCCTGGATGACGGTGCGCCAAAATATCGAACTGGCGGTCAAGAATGTGTTGAGCCACCTTCCGGCGGGGGAACGTCGCGGCATTGTAGAACACCACATCGATATGGTGGGGCTGCGGGCTGCGGCCAACAAGCCGCCGGACCAGCTTTCGGGCGGGATGAAACAACGGGTGGCGATCGCCCGTGCCTTAGCCATCCGCCCCAAACTGCTGCTGCTGGACGAACCCTTTGGGGCGTTGGATGCCCTGACGCGAGGAAATTTGCAAGAACAGCTCATGGCCATTTGCGAAGAAAACCACGTCACCGCCATTATGGTCACCCACGATGTGGATGAAGCCATTCTGCTGTCCGATCGGGTGGTGATGCTGACCAATGGGCCGTCTTCTAATATTGGGCAAATTTTGGAGGTGGACATTCCTCGCCCTCGCAAGCGGATGGAAGTGGTCAACCATCCCAACTACTACAGCTACCGCAGCGAAATCATTTATT
This sequence comes from Altericista sp. CCNU0014, assembly GCF_044923475.1. NCBI lineage: Bacteria > Bacillati > Cyanobacteriota > Cyanophyceae > Synechococcales > Altericista > Altericista sp. CCNU0014. The sequence continues at coordinate 4,585,025 of NZ_CP137338.1, read as the reverse complement.
TCCTGAACCAGCAAAAACAAATCAAAAAAATTCGCGCCCGCAAGCAAACCACAATCGCCCGTCACGGCCTCGAAAAGGTGAATCTAGACATTGGCTTTGTGCCGCTGACGGCCTGCGCGCCCTTGGCGATCGCCAAGGAGAAGGGATTCTTTACACACCACGGTCTCGATGAAGTCAACCTCGTGCGCGAATCGAGCTGGCGTGGCATCCAGGACGGTATTGCGGGCGGCTATCTAGATGCTGCCGAAATGCCTTCGGGGATGCCCGTCTGGATGACTGTTGGCGGCATGAACGGCAAACCCGTCCCCGTCGTCAGCGCCCTCACCCTGACCCGGAACGGCAACGCCATTACCCTGGATAAAAAGTTTGCCGATCGAGGATTGTGGGTGCTCGACGACCTTAAAACCATGCTGCTCGAAACCCGAAACAAGCGGCATACTTTTGGCGTGGTGCATCCAGCCTCCATGCACAATCTGCTGTTGCGCTACTGGTTGGCGGCGGGGGGTGTCGATCCGACCCACGATGTCTCGATTTCAACCATTCCGCCCGCTCAGATGATCGCTCAATTGGAGGCGGGCAACATTGACGGCTACTGCATTGGCGAACCCTGGAATGTCCGGGCCTCAATCGACAACCTCGGCTATACGATCGCCACCGACCTCGAAATTTGGGATGGGCATCCCGGCAAAGTGCTGGGCGTGCGCGAGGATTGGGCCTTGGCCTACCCCAATACCCATGTGGCATTGATCAAAGCCTTGCTAGAAGCCTGCCAATACTGCGCTAATCCCGCCAACCACGCCGAAGTGCAAGAGATTCTGTCGCGGGCGGAGTATTTGAGTATGGATCCAAACTACATCTACCTGGGGGATGCCAACCATCGCGTGTGCAGTATTCGGAAATCTCCTCACGAGTACGCGCACCATCAGTTTTTCGGCAAAGGCATCAACCGTCCCAGCCGTACCGAAAATCTCTGGATTATGACCCAGCTCGCACGGTGGGGCGATGTCCCGTTCCCGCGCAATTGGGTAGAAATTCTGGAGCGGATCTGCAAGGTCAGCGCCTTTAGTATTGCCTCGCGCGAACTGGGGCTAGAGGATGTCTCCTACAGCCGAGGCCCCATCCAGCTCTTTGATGGCGCGACGTTTACCGCCGACGACCCGATCGCCTATCTGAATAGCTTGAAAATCAAGCACGACATCTACATGGCAGAAGTCCCGTTGGGAATGCCTGTAGCCCGTGCTGCGTAGAAAAATGCCCTAGTAGGGGCGCAAGGCCTTGCGCCCCTACAGAATGACGGGTTTTGTCCAATTCCCCTTTCTTACCCCCTAAATTATGCAAACTACCGTGACCAGTAAAAGCTCCCTTTCCAACGCTGCAACTGCCCCTCGGCAGGATGACTTTTTGACTATTGACGATGTGGGTAAGGTCTATCCTTTACCCAAAGGCGATCGCTACACCGTTCTTGAAGGCGTCAATCTCACGGTTCAGCAAGGCGAATTTATTTGCCTGATCGGTCACTCCGGTTGCGGTAAAAGTACGCTCCTCAATATGGTGAGCGGTTTTGCCAAACCGACGGCGGGTCAAGTGCGCCTCCAAGGGCAACCCATCGTCAAACCCGGCCCCGATCGCATGGTGGTATTCCAGGGCTATGCCCTGTTGCCTTGGCTGTCGGTGTTCGACAATGTGTTTTTGGCGGTGAATGCTGTCTTCCCGCAAAAGACCCGCGCTGAAAAAAATCGGGTGGTTCACGAGCACCTGGCGATGGTGGGGTTGACGGAAGCCGCCGACAAAAAGCCGCCGGAAATTTCCGGCGGGATGAAGCAACGGGTGGCGATCGCCCGTGCCCTCTCGATTCGTCCGGCGGTGTTGGTACTGGACGAACCCTTTGGGGCGTTGGATGCGATTACAAAGGAAGAACTTCAGGAAGAGTTACTGAAGATCTGGAACAACAATCGCTGCACGGTTTTGATGATTACCCACGATATTGACGAAGCCCTATTCTTGGCCGATCGACTGGTGATGATGACCAACGGCCCCGCTGCTAAAATTGGCGAAATTATGACGATTCCCTTCCCGCGTCCCCGCGATCGGAGTCGGATTATGGAGTTACCGGAGTACTACAAACTGCGGAACTACGCCCTCGACTTTCTCTACAATCGATTTGCCCACGACGTGGATTAGGAACGATTCTGGTGCGGAGAATTTGAATACAATGCCGCATATCGGAAGGGGCGCAAAGCCCTGCGCCCCTAAAAAATGTACCGGATATCCTTTGATTTAACGTTGCATCGGGACATAGCTATTTGTCAATCGACTTGCGATCGCTGATTCCTGTCGATAATTTTCCATCGAAAATGCATCGACTTGGATGGCTTCATTGCGGGCGATCGCTGCTTCCCTAATCAAAACCCCTTGCTCTATCGTCATTACCCCTGCGGCTACCGCAGCTTCTACCAATTGTTCTGGTTTCCCTTGAGGAATCTGACCGCGAAGGCTGGCGGATTTGATGGTTTTTGCAAAGGGTTCAGTCTGAAGGGTCAACGCCATCGCTCGTTCCAGCCGACCGAGGGCTTCATCGGGGTGGGTGGGCAGGTAGATCCCTGAGGTGAGGCGATCGCGCTGTGTCCCGACTGTCTGTAAAATGGCTGCGACTTTAGCCCCCAAAGCATCAGACGGCATGGTGCCGATAGGGTTGAGTCGCCAGAGCATCGCCCACGGACGCAGAATTGGACTGAGGTTTGCAAATAGTCCTTCAAATGCTGCTTGGATTTGGGCAAAGGTATATTGCATGGCCCAATCGACGAGAGGGAGATCTTCGGACAAACTGCCCTCTGCTTCAAAGCGTCGTAGGGTCGCGGTGCCCAGATATAACCAAGTCAGCACATCGGCAAACCGTCCAGTGAGGGTTTCTCGGCGTTTGAGGGTGCCGCCAAAGACCAGCATGGCAAAGTCGCTGAAAAGGGCAAAGGTGGCTGAGGCCCAGGCTAGTTTGCGATAGTAGCGTGCGGTGGGGCCTCGGACGGGAGAGGGGGTTAAGGCTCCTCGCGTCAGGCTTAACACAATAGTTCTAACCTTGTGGCGCACCATCGATCCAAGATGGGGCCAAATGACGCGATCGAAGGCGGCAACATCCGACTGCTGCAATGCTTCAATTTCAGCATAGATGTAGGGATGGCTGCGAATAGCACCCTGCCCGAAAATCATGAGGGTGCGGGTGAGGATGTTTGCACCTTCCACGGTAATGGAGATGGGAGTAGCGGTATAGATATTCGCCAGTAGGTTGTGAGGGCCGCGACAGATGCCGGAGCCGCCCAAGATATCCATGCCGTCGTTGATAATTTGGCGCGAAAGTTCCGTGGTGCTGTACTTGGCGATCGCCGAGACTACCGCTGGCTGTTCGCCTCGATCCACTGCGCCGCAGGTGTAGAGACGCACGGCATCAATGAGGTAGGTCAGTCCAGCAATGCGGGCCAAGGGTTCTTCCACGCCTTCAAAGCGACCAATCGAAAGGCCAAACTGTTTGCGAACCACTGCATGGGCACCTGCCACGCGGGAGACGAGTTTGGCTACGCCCGTACAGGTAGCAGGGAAGCTAATACCCCGTCCGGCGGCAAGCGATTGCATCAGCATCTTCCAGCCTTGACCTGCTTGAGCCACGCCACCAATGATTCGATCGATGGGAATTACAACGTCTTTGCCTTCTAGGGGTGCGTTGTAGAAGGGGACGCCCATCGGATCGTGTCTGTGGGTTTGGATTACGCCGGGGGTGCTGGTGGCAATGAGCGCGCAGGTAATACCAACGTCTTCGCCTTTGCCTAAGAGGTTTTCAGGATCTTGGAGGCGGAAGGCGAGACCGAGGAGGGTGGCGATCGCTCCCAAGGTAATATATCGTTTCTGCCAGTTTAGTCGTAAGTAAAGTTCCCCATCTTCACCTCTAAATACCACACCGTGGGAGGTAATACTGGCCGCATCAGACCCCGCGTGGGGTTCTGTGAGGGCAAAGCAGGGAATTTCTTCGCCACTGGCTAGGCGGGGGAGGTAGTAGTCTTTTTGTGCTGTTGTACCGTAGCGCAGGAGTAGCTTGGCGGGGCCGAGGGAGTTGGTGACGCCAACGGTGGCGACATGGGTGAAGGAGCGGGAGGCCAGTTTGGTCATGACGGCGCTGTAGGCCAAGTTAGAAAAGCCTAAGCCACCATATTCTTTGGGAATCATCATGCCAAAGAAGCGTTCTTGATGGAGGTACTTCCACACGTCGGGAGGGAGATCTTTGTGTTGGTAAATATCCCAATCCGTTGCCATGCGGCAGACTTGTTCGACGGGGCCATCTAGGAAGGCTTGAATTTCAGGTGTGACTTGCGGGTAGGGTTCGTTGAGGATGCGTTGGAAGTTGGGTTTGCCGGAGAAGAATTCACCCTCGACCCATACAGTTCCGGCTTCGATCGCGGCTTTTTCCGTCTCAGAAATATTGGGCAATAGCTTTAAGGCTCGGACTGCTTTCACCATTGGCGAGGTGAGAAGAATTTGGCGCAGTTTAGGGATATTTAGAATAATTGCAGCGATGCCAAAGCCTATCCAAAGCCAAACTGGAGCCTGTGCGATCCAAAGGACTGTTGCAGCGTAGATCGTCCAAGTCCAGAGGGGAACGCCGATATAGCCCAAGGTAAGAAATGCTAGGGCAAAGAGGGCGATCGCCGAGAGGAGGAAAAGCATAGTCAAGCCTCCTAATATATAAAGCTAGAGCCAATCTGAGGTGAGCGCAGAAACTGACCGACAACGCTTCTCTAAGAATTGAGATTCTACTCTTACCTCTGTGCTCGAAATCCGATATTTTTATTCTAGTTCGAGGGTTTAGAGGCCGTCCAGAAGATTGCGTTATGTTGTGCGTGGGGAAGCTTTGCGGGAAGTGTTGAGCTAGTTTCTAGCGATCGCCGTGGTATGGATTGTAGATGCGATCGCCCATAATAACTTTAGGTAAAAGCAGCTAATGGACTTCACAAACTGCAATCTATAACAAAATCTAAATGATGGCAGCATCACGATTCGCGTTACCCTATCCGAGCCGCAGCGTAACGTCTTTTAAGGAGTACCCCATGTTTAATCTTGCAAGAATTCTAAATTTACTCTCTGTGAGTGCACTCAGCCTATTTTCTGGTGCCTTTATCTTTATTGCACTGTTCGTTGTTAAGTTTTGGCAGTCAGCCGCACCGGAAGTTTTTCTCGATTGGATGAGCAATAACTTCTTCCGCTTTCCAACCTTGATGGTGCCATTAAATATGATTGCGTTGATATTGACGATCGCTAAGAACAGCTTTGGCTATATCAGCACTCGTCTTTGCCAGTTTTGGATTACTACAGCATTCATCTACCGTCCGCAAACCCCTATTCATGCAGCAAAGCCGTTTCGCCGAGCACAGCGGTCTAACACTCCTTCACAGCGCATATCTTGCATTCTGTACTTTTCCAGCCCCTTCTATACCTAAATCCATAGATTTTTTCTCTACCGTCAAGTTTTACATCAAACACTTTATCTCCCTCGACTGCATCAGCGTCAAGATTGATGTCTCCCACCCTCTCACATCGCCACCGCATACCGCATCCCCGGCAACTGCGTTACCAAACCCATCAACTCCAACTGAAGCAACGCGCTCGACACCTCATTTGCAGGTTGGGCGGCATCCTGAACCAAGCGATCGAAAGATAGCGCCGTCTGTCCCGAGCCTTCGTAGAGCGATTGCACCAGCGTCCAGACTTTCTGCAGATCGGCACTGAGCGCGGGCATCTCGACCTTCGCAGCCACAGGAATTCCAGGTGATTTAACTGGGATGGGATCGAGCGTAGGGATGGTTCCTAGCAGTTCTAAGAGATGCCCCTCCCCCAAAATTAACTGCGCGCCTTTGGTCATCAGCCCCAAACAGCCTGCCGCGCGGGGATTGTCTAGAGTGCCGGGGAGCACGTACACATCCCGACCGTAATCATTGGCCATATAAGCCGTAATCAGCGCCCCCGATCGCTGGGGTGCTTCCATGACTAAAGTGGCGCGGCTGAGGGCGGCAATCATCCGGTTGCGACGTGGAAAATGAGCGCGATTCGGTTGAGTACCTGCGGGATACTCGCTGATGGCCAACCCTCGCTCTAAAATTTGTTGGTGCAGGGCGCGATTTCGAGGTGGATAGGCAATATCGGTGCCAGTGCCTAAAACGGCGATCGTCTGGCCTTTAGCCTCCAGACAACCCAAATGAGCTTGGGTGTCGATCCCCTCTGCCATTCCAGAGATCACTGCGATGTCGTTTTTGGCCAGGACAACAGCCAATTTACGGGTCCAGCGCTGGGCGTAGTCGGAAGGGTCGCGGGTGCCTACAATCGCTACGACAGGAGTATGACCTTGGGCATCCAGTAAGGCCGGATTGCCTCGGTAATAGAGCACCGCAGGCGGATCGGGGATTTCTTTGAGCAGACGCGGATAGTCTGGATCTGCTGGAGTCCAAAAGGTGGGATTGGCTCGAAGATGGTGGCTCAGAAAAGCATCTGGATCTAGCTGCGGGCGCTGGGCGGCGATCGCCTTTAGGACGGTCGGCCCAATGCCATTCACCGACCCAAGTTCGTCTAGAGGGGCAGTCCAGGCTCTGGTTAGGCTACCGAAGTGCTCTTGCAGTCGCTGTAGCGACACTGGCCCAATTCCTGAAATTTGTGCCCAAGCTAACCAAGCTGCCCGCTCTTGCATGTTTTGATGAATGTGCCAACAACGTCTTTTATCTTAGCTGGCAATACCTTAGCAGGAAAAATCAACGCTCTGAGGCTTCGTCTAATCCTGCTATGGGCTGTATGTTCATCGTCTGCATTTGCTGCAATAGTTCTGCCACTCGACGTTCGGCAGCTTCTGCTCGTTGATGCTCTTGTTCTGCTCGTTGATGCTCTTGTTCTGCTCGTTGATGCTCTTGTTCCGCTCGTTCTGCCCCCGTTGTAATAACCGCTCCGGTCTCATCGCACCAGCGCAGCCATTCACCTTGGACCTCTTCAAAAGCACCTTGCCAAAGTGTTAGACCAAGACCCACTTGAGGTAGCCACAGGCGCTCTAGTTCGAGATATTGTCCTTCCCGCAGGCCAAACGCGTACAAAAGCTTTTGCCCTAACTGTTGCAAAGGATCGTACACGATGTAGTAGGTTACGCCCATCTGAGCGTAGTTTGTCAGTTTGTACCCTAACTCATTGCCTTCTTTATTCGAGACAATTTCAATTACAACATCGGGTGGCTTACCGAATTCCCAGACAAAGTAGGTACGATTTTTCTTCTCTTTAAAGTCTTGGGGCGGCTCAACATTAAGACTTAAAAAGACATCCGGCACTAAGGGCGGGCGGCGGAGGGCATAAAATACGCCCACATTAGCGCTGGCTAAAAAGGAACGTCCCTTAAATAGATCTTGAGCGCTATAAAGTGGCTCGGTCAGAAGCCGCTGCTGTTTTTCAGAGATCAGATTGTCCACAGGGGTATCGTCTTCAATGACCAGATCGCTGATATCCGGTACCACCAGATCGGGATACTCTGGCGATACTGCATCCGTTGAGGTTGAGAGCGATTGGGTCATGGTATTCCCCTTTTCTCTATGCTTAGCTTTTCAGACTTGCCTTTGCTTCGCGCGCCGCTGCAATAAAGGTAAAGACGCCCAAGGGCACGCTCAACGCCAAAATAGCGATCGTCGGCCATTGCCCTAGCGATGGTTCGCCAGAAGATAGCTCGAACGTACACCCTACGACGGCGATAAAGGCAACGCAAGAGAACAGTAAGAGAATTCCGCTTTTTGTCGGTATGACCATATTTTTCTGATTAGCCCTATACGCAGCTCGATCGGTTTATCAGCCTACCCCTCAAGCTGGCTTCACATCCTTTTGAGAGAAACCGTGCTTGTCTAACTCTTGGTTCAGCAGCAGCGCATTCTCCACCCGGTCCACAAAGAGCACCCCAGAAAGGTGATCCATTTCGTGTTGGATGGCACGAGACAGCAACCCTTTGGCACGGATTGCCTGGGGACGGCCCAGTTCGTCCTTAAATGCGACCTCGATTACTTCTGGCCGCTTGACATCGAGGTATACCTCTGGAATGCTCAGACATCCTTCTTGGGCCACGCTTAGGTCGGGACTTTTTTTGCGGATGACGGGGTTGATCAAAATCAGCGGCGGATTTGCGGCTTCATCGGGTTCGATGTCCACCACGATAATTTGCTTGGCGATCGCCACCTGAGGCGCGGCCAGCCCGATGCCGTCAGCGCTGTACATCGTTCTCAGCATATTTTCGACAATCTGACGAGTCTCTGCATCTACCTTCGCGACCCGTTTTGCCGTCTGACGCAGGACGCGATCGCCCAAGGTATGAATTTCGTAAGGAGGATGGTCGATTTTGCGTTTATCGAAGGCAAGTTCAGTGGTCATAGGTTCTGGGAGATTGTAAAAAACGAGGCTGAGATATAGATCTAGCCTTAGATCACCATCTTAGTCGATTCAGTCCTGAGATGGCTGCTGTAAAACCAGTGCGGTTGGCCTCCGATCTGATGGTCGCTGCAAAAAATATAGATGCTCGATTCGGAGTCTACATTTTATATTCCACAAGGGCTTGCAATAACGTCTGGAGCTTGAGCCGCACCTCCGCCCACTCGCGATGGGGGTCGGAACCCGCCACAATTCCCGCACCTGCATAGAGGCGCAAACAATTGCCCTGGAGCAGCGCCGAGCGAATGCCGACCGTAAAGCTGCCGTTACCGCGGTAGTCCACCCAGCCTAGGGGTGCCGCGTAAAGGTGGCGATCGAAGGGTTCGTAACGGCGCAGATACGGTTCCGCACTGTGCTGCGGCGTGCCTGCTACTGCGGGCGTGGGGTGGAGCGCTGCCAGTACGTTCAACAACCCAATGCGATCGGGTAAGTCAGCCGTTACCAGGGTCCGCAGGTGCTGAATGTTTGGGAGCTGCAATAGGTGGGCTGGAGAAGTCGAATGGGGCGCAATGCCCAAGCTTTGCAGCCGTTGCTGAATGAAAGCCAACACCAGTCGATGCTCGTGGATATCCTTCGCGCTTTTGAGGAGGCGATCGCCCAGCGCCGCATCCTCCCTTAACGTCCGCCCTCGCGGGGCCGAACCCGCCAAGGCATCCGCCGTCAGCCGCCCCTCTTGGATTTGCAACAACCGTTCTGGACTTGCCCCAATAAAACCCTGGCCCCGATCGTCCCGCAGCGAAAAAATTTGGCAGTCCCCATAGCGGGATCGCAGTTTGTGGAGCGTCGGAGCCAGGGGCAGCGGTGTAGCAGTCTTCACCTCCAGGGTTTCGGACAGCACGAGTTTTTCCAGTTCGCCCTTGCGAATTTGCGTTAAGGTCGCCTCGGCGGCCTCTAAAAACCGAGTTTGATGGCTCAAACAAGGCTCGGGAACGTGGAGCAGCGGTAGGGAAAAGCGATCGCGGTAGATCGCGCTGCGGCATTGGAGTCGCTGCCAGATCTGCAATACAGAATCCGTCAGCTGCGCGAGATTGGCGGTGGGTGTAAGGGGCAAATTTGCCACTAAAACCCCCTGGCCCCGCACGCAAGCCACCTGCCACTGGGGCAAAAAGACCGTCGCGGCTGGGAACCGCTGCGCCTCGTGGTGGGCTTTGTCAAAAAACGTAAAACTACAGAAAAAATGAGGCCCTGCCATCGGTAAATGCAGTTCGCCTGCGGTGGCGGTGCGCTGCAAAACCTCAGAGATAAATCGTTGGGTCTTAGCAAACCGATCGCCGCCGTCGATCGACTGCCGCGCGATGGGCTGCATCGCCGCGATTGCCGTTTTTTCAGTCGGGTGCTCCCAGTAGAAATGCGCCTGGGTGGCATGACCGAGCTGTTCTAAGGCCGCGAGGGGATCGAGGGGCGGAAGTGCCAAAGAAATACTGGCGATCGCCTCGTCGTTCGAGCTTGATGCTTGAAACGTCGCCAGACACTCGTAGAGTGCCTTGGGGTCTTGCATCAATGGAACTCGAAACGGCGTAACGGTCATGGGGTTGAGGTTATCCAGTCGAGGGGAATCGTGCCGATACGCAAAGGGGGCGAGCGCAGATCGCTCACCCAGAGATGGCAGCCCGAGCCGCCAAGCGTAAGCGGATTAAGAATGGGCAACTGTCCCAGACAGCCAATCTTGAGGCTTCAGGTAGGTCTCGTAAAGTTGGGCTTCGCGGGTGCCGGGTTCGGGCTGGTAACCATACTCCCAACGCACCAGCGGCGGTAGGGACATTAAAATCGATTCGGTGCGGCCATTGGTTTGAAGCCCAAAAATCGTCCCTCGGTCGTAGACCAAGTTGAACTCCACATAGCGACCCCGCCGATACAGTTGGAAATTGCGCTCCAGCTCGTTATAGGCTTGGCTCCGTCGCTTTTCGAGAATAGGTACGTAAGCGGGCAAAAATGCATTGCCGCAACTCTGCATCAGCCCAAACAGCTCCTCCCAAGACCGCTGGGCGGGCGCGCCGACTTGGGCGCTGTATTGCCCTGCTGGCCCGTCGGCATCTGGACCTCGATACAGCGCGCCCGTGCCGTCCTGATAGTCGTAGAAGATGCCGCCCACGCCGCGGGTTTCCTGACGATGCTTTAGATAAAAGTATTCATCGCACCAGCGTTTGAAGGTGGGGTAGTATTCGGGGTGGTGGCGATCGCAGGCATCCTTGAGCGTGCTGTGGAAATGCACCACGTCTTCGAGAAACGGATAATAGGGCGTCAAGTCGATGCCGCCGCCAAACCACCAGACGGGGCCGGCTTCAAAATAGCGATAGTTCAAATGAACGGTTGGAATGTAAGGATTGCGCGGGTGCAGCACCATCGAAGTTCCCGTTGCAAACCACTTGTGGCCTGCGGCCTCGGGGCGCTGATTCAAGATCGAAGGCGGCAAATGCTCTCCCCAAACCTCCGAAAATCCAACGCCGCCCTGCTCCAGAACATTGCCCTCGCGCATGACTCGCGAACGACCGCCGCCGCCTTCAGGCCGCTCCCACTCATCTTGCTGAAACGAACCGCCGCCATCGACGGCCTCCAGCTTTTGGCAGATGGAATCTTGGAGCGATCGCAAAAAGCTCACGACCCGTTGCTTGGAGTCAGATGGAGGACCGTTCAGAGTCGAGCTTAATTCGGCGGCGGAAGAAACAGTCATAGCAATGATAGTGCTCGGACGAGGAAATATGCAGGCCCAACGCCAACGCAGTTGCGGACAAGTCTAGAAACCGGACTCGCACCATCGATTTTGATTCTGGGCTATCCTCAATTGAGCCACAGGACGGCTTGTTGTGCGGGAGTTCTGCCGGATTTTTAACAAAACTTTGGCATCTATTGGCGTTTGAGCTTCACGGTAAAGTCGTAACGGGTGCTCCAAGCGTTGTGAATGGCAGTCGACATACCGATGCCCTCAATGGCTTGAGCAATCTGATTTGCTGTGGGTGCCAGCTTGGGCAGCAGAGGGCTATTTTGCATCGTCGCGACCGCGCGCGGCAGGTCTACAAAAAACTGGCCTGTATTAGAGGTGAGGTTCGACGACCGCGTTTTTTGAAACAGGGCGGCATCTGCAAGGGAATTATTTTGCGGGGTCAAAATCCGCTCGGAGATCGGCGCGCCGAAGGTAAAAAAGGCCACGTTGTTATCTAACCACCCGTGGGTTGCCAAGGGTAGGTTGGGCGGTACCTTCCAAGTGGTCACGGAGCGGTTTCCTACTTTAGATTCAGCGACCAAAAAATTGTGGCGATCGCGCATGGCGGTATCCAGTTTCTGAAACGCTCGATCTGCTTTAGCGCGGTCGTTGGCTTTGGCTAGCAGCATCATGCCAACCCCCTGTTTAGACGAATTGGCAGTCGGCACCACGGCAGCTATAAATTCACCGTCCATCCAGCTCGCAAATTCTTTTTCAAAATCCAGGCCCGTCGACTTCAGCAAACTCGCCTGAATTTTACTGGGATTCAATGGCACGATTAACTGGGATTCCGTCCCTTGAGTGTGGTCTTGCCAAGCCTGTTGAAAATTGACGCCAGAGGCGATCGCAAGGGTGTCCCCAGGCAGCAGCCGTGCCAGAGTTTGGGTTTTATTGCTCCCCTTTACCTCCTGCTTGGCATCCGGTTTCAGCCAGGAGATCGCCTTAAAGTTAAGCCCGTCGTTTTCAATCTCGATCGAAGCGCCAATGCCTTGCACCGCTTGGATGCGCCCAATGGTGGATTGCGAAATACCGCGACCCGCATTTTGCAGCAGACCCGCTGCGGCGATCGGCAGGTTCACGTAGACTTGCGCGAAAGCAGAGGAATCCTCTACCTCTTTCATGGCTTCTTGCAATCTGGGCGTCTGGGCGAGAGAGGGCGCACCTCGATAGGTGTCGATGACTTGGTTGAGGGTATTGTTGCCGTTGCTGACGACAAGCAAACGGTTCTCTAGGACCACTGCAGAGAGAGATTTGCCGTTTTGACCTTGAAAAGTTTGAACTTCGACATCTTTATAAGTCCGCTTTTGGGACGCGCTGCCCGCCGCACGATCCACAACAGACCTCGCTTGTTGGGGATCTCGCATCGGTAGAAACCAGACTGCTGCATTTGCGCCGACTTTAGCAACATCTTCGGGCGCGGGAGATAGCAGTACGAGATTGAGCTGCGAGCCCACCCAAGGACGAATATCTTTGTCGTAAGAGAGGCCAAAAGGCTCTAAAAAATCGGTTTCAATATTCTTGAGCTGTCCTTTCCAACGCGTTTTAGTTTCTGGAGTGCCAAATTCTCCCAGTTGTCGCCAGGGGCCTTCGTTGGTTGACGCGGTTAGGCTCAAGAGCGCGGTTTGTGGGGTAACAGCAGCACCGAAAGGAATAACGCTTTCCGATTGACGGCCATTGAGTAAGAAATAAGCCGCAGTCCCCCCTACCACGAGGAAGGCAGCTCCCCCCAGGGTTAAGGCCAGCGATCGCATCCGTTTTGCTCTGAGCTGATTTCGTAATTCTGCACGCCGCGCCGTGTTCATTGAGCTGTTGTACCTTTGCTAACCACAGATCTGTAAGGTAAAACCCGAGCGAGGGCGTCCGTACATGACCTCAAATAACTGACTGCTCAGTATAGCGTTTTCTGACCCATGCTTAGGGAAGGCGTTCGTAGAGGGTATTGCGTTGCTGCCAAGGTCGCTCTAAGGAGGCGATCGCCCCCTGCAATTGCGCCACAGTCATGCAGGTGCCCCCCTGCGCCCCGGCCATAGACGTGATGTGTTCTTCCATTAAAGTGCCGCCGAGATCGTTGCAGCCCCACTGCAAGGCTTCCGTAGCACCCGCCAGCCCTAGCTTGACCCAACTGGGTTGGTGGTTTGCGATCCAGCGCCCCAGAAAGAGACGGGCAACCGCCGTCAGATGGAGGGCATCTTGCAAAATGGGCTGGTCGCGGCCTACTTTTTTGCGCAGGGGTTTGGGCGCATCTTGGCCGATATAGGGCAGCAGGATAAATTCGGTAATGCCCGTATTGCCGCGTTCCTGGGCGCGCTGCTGGAGCGATCTCAAATGTTCCAAATGCTCGATCTGCTGCTCCGGGGTTTCGATGTGGCCGGATAGCATCGTACTGGTGGTGGGCATCCCCAAGCGATGGGCGGTTTCTACAATCTCCAGCCAAGTGGCGGTATCGATTTTTTCCGGACACAGCACCCGCCGCACTTCATCGTTAAGCACTTCGGCAGCTGTTCCCGGCATGGACTGTACTCCAGCCGTTTTGAGGGCAGCAATGACTTCCCAATAGCTCAAGCCATCTTCGCGGGCAATAAACTGAATTTCTTGGGGCGAAAAGGCGTGGAGATGCAGCTTCGGAAATTTATCCTGGAGGGTTTCCACCAGTTGAACGTAATAGGGGAGCGATCGCCCGCCAATCTTCGCGCCGAGATGCAGTCCTCCCTGCATGCAAATTTCTGTGATGCCTTGGAGCGCTCCATCTAAGGCTTTTTCTAGAATCTGCTGATGGGAGAGCCAGTAGGCGTCTCGATCCCCCTCATCGCGGCGGAACGCGCAGAAGCCACAGTGCTGTTCGCAGATGTTGGTGAAGTTGATATTGCGGTTGACCACGTAGGTGACGGTTTCCCCCACCAGCGATCGCCGGAGCTCATCCGCTGCCTGCCGAATTTCTTGAATTGCTGCCGGATCGCTTTGTTTCAGCAGCAGCTCGCCTTCTTGAGAGGTAAGGTCTCGGCCTGATGCGGCTCGGTCTAACAGAGCAGAAAGGGTTAACGAATGGGCAATCACAGGCTCACCGAAGATTACGGACCACGATTTCCATTGTGACTGGAATTTGGGGGAATGGATCGGGAGCGAAGCGCAAGCGCGACAAAATTCATTCGCCTTTTTATTCGGGTAGCATGGGCGGTATAGATAAAATTAACGGCAAATTATTCTCAATCGTTCGTGCGGTTTATGCCTGTGATGTGTTGCAGGATGGTATCTATCTTGGAGTCCATCGAGTCGAGTCGATGGTCGATGGTATCGAAACGTCGATCGACGTGGGATTCTAGAACATTAAAAGCTTCGCCTATCCAGCCTTGGGGGTCGACGATGCGGTCAATTTCCTGAAGGCTGGATTCCAGTTTTGTGACTCGACGCTCTAAGGCAGCAAAGCGCAGGTAGATATCTAGAGGATTTTGTTCTGCGTTACTCATGGGCTTAGCGGCTTACCTTATAGCTTTATGGCGTTATCTGCCAGTGCCTGGCAAAGCAGATCGGTTTCTTCGCCAAGGAAATTTGACCCTACTGCGTACTTACCTTGTCAGCATAGTAATAATTTGTCTTGTCGCAAACGCTGGATAGGTTAATTACATCATAGCTTTGAGTCCCCACAGCAACAGGGAACCTTATCGCTCAATCTGTCCTTTAGGGATAACCGAAGGGGTTAGGCGTATCAGCCAGACTTTAGTGCCTGTCTCAGTTGCTAGATCGGTTTCTAGAATAGAAATAGCACTCAAAACCGAACCATTCAAGAATTTTGGAGACCATCAATCATGGAACATCCAGCGCTGGATGCGATCGCCGAAGCCCTACGCCAAATTGCAGATTCAAAGACGTCTAAACAACCGCTAGGGTTTGGGCCAGCCCCGAAAACCCAAGTCTATGTCTTTTGCAATCGCAAGCACGGCGGGATTTGGTATACCCTCAACGACCAAAGCCAGCCCGTCAACATCGAACATCCCGCGTTAACGGGGTACATTCGCAAGCTGGAGTTTAAGGAAACCGTTCGCCGCAACGAGAAAACCCACAAGCTTCATTGCTACATCGAAGCCGATAAGTTTTACGTTCTAGAAAGCTCCGCAACGGCCCACTTTAGTAAGGGATTGTTGAGCGCGCTGGCTTCTCTCTCTCCTGAAGCCCTAAGGAAACCCATTACGATCTGTCCGCAAGCCTCGACAGAAAACGCCGAGGTGTTGTTCTGCAACGTGTACGAAGGCGATCGCCAGGTCTTTGCGCCCTACGACGATCAGACGGACTGGAAGCGAGTGAGCCGAGCGGCGATCGATTGCGTGAAGGCAGCGAACGAAAGCCACAAGCAGCCAGTGGGCATTGGAGCGTAGGACGGGAAGTTCGATTTCGAGATTTTTATAAAGCAGGCTGACTGACTTCTGCTGCCAGAGGCGTGAACGGCACGCCATTTTCCCGATCGAGCACCATCGTGACGCTTGGGTTAGACTCAAAGCCAAGGCGCTCGTAAAACCGCTGCTGGTGCGTCGTCATTAGATAGACGCGTTCGACGCGGTTGAGGTGAGGGTGGGCTAAGAGCGTTTGGACCAACCGCCGTCCCAATCCCGAGCTGCGATAGTCGGGATGCACGACAACATCCCAGATAGTGGCGCGGTAAATCCCATCGGAGGTCGCGCGGGCGAAGCCAATGAGGGCGTCGTCGTCCCATACGCTGATGATGGGGTTGCTGTGGGCAATCGCGATGCCCAAGTCTTCGACCGTTCGATTCTGCGCCCAAAAAGCTGCCACTTGAAAAAGTGCCTGAAGCGCTGTTAAATCGGCTGGGGTAGTTTCTGCCGGGGGGTGAGGCGTTAGGCCTTCGCAGAGCCGAATTTGGCTGCAATCCATATCAAACCTGCTGTTCGGGCAGTCTAAAGCCTACAGTGAAGAACGACGTACGAGCGACGCCATTGCTAGATTAGCGCAGAAGTGCGGGCATCCAGTGCCTACCCCTAGCAACGTTAAGGTGAGTTAGGATTGGATGAAGATTGGGTAAACTGAATGGCATAAGCCAGTCCTTCAGGTTTACGCTTCTCAACAATATTCCGGTGAAGTGTAACCCTTCATTGCAAAATAAAAAGTTGTCCCAGCCCTAGTGGTAGGTTCTGTAATGTCAAACCGTGACGCAGCGTTCAGAAAGGAGATCCCCTTGCAATTCGATACACCGCAAGCTACCCCACCCGCCTTTCGCGAAGATCTCAGCGATTACGTCGCTAATCTTCAGCTCCACATGACGCTACAGGCGAGAAATCTGGTTCCGTCTTTAAGCGGCAGCGGCGATAGCCGCGAGGCATTGCTGCACCAGACCCAAGCAACGTTTGAAAAGTATGTTTCTCGGCAATCCTAACGGGTTTGGCCGCCGATAAAGCCCGCTCCGTTCTAGCGTTCAACGATGCTGCGATCGTTCTTGTTCGGGCTTGGTAATTGAATTTTATGAGAATCTGGAGCAGAAGAGAAGTATCCTAGGCGCGATCGCCTTCTATCGCTTTAGCCTCCAACTGAACTTTGTTATACAGGTCTGTCAGTGAAATCTGAAACGGGACTTTTGTAAAGGCGATCGCCTCGTCCAATTTATCGTATTTGCAGAAAGACCATTGCTTCATTCCGGTCTTAGAAAAGTGCTCCACATGGATGTGCTGATAAAAGACGGTTTGCAAGAGATGCTTGGATTGGAGATCGCTTTCCCATTATTGAGTACGAAGACGGTTTCTTTTAAGCTGTGGCAAGCAAAGGCTGATGATGCAAGAGTATAAGCTGCTGGGAATTTAGGGTTTCTAAAGCGTAGGTGTGACCTTGAATATCCACAAATTCAACCTCGAAACTATCAGGTTCACATACTTCTACGATAGTCCCAACTTGTCCCCTGTACAGGCTGAGATCTGGAATATTTTCTAGGAGTGCTACGGTGTCTAGTAGTTTCATGGTGTCTAGTAGTTTCATAATGCCTTGCTGAATTAAAGAACAAAACAGGTAATCAGGCGGGGAAAGTTTTCAGTATCTCGGACAATCCGTTTATCGCGCTTATTCTCGTTGCCCAGTTTGCACGTTCCAAAGCTGCGCATAAACTCCCTTGTGGGCAAGAAGATCTTCGTGTTTGCCCTGCTCCACAATCTTGCCTTGCTCCATCACGTAAATACAGTCCGCATAGCGAATCGTCGAGAGTCGATGGGCGATCGCTACGGTCGTCCGATTGGCAGTGATGTATTCCAGAGATTTCTGGATCGCCGCCTCCGTTTCGTTATCCACCGCGGAAGTGGCCTCATCCAAAATCAGGATGGGTGGGTCTTTGAGCAGGGCACGGGCGATCGCCAATCGCTGCCGCTGACCGCCGGATAGTTTTTGGCCGCGTTCGCCCACGATGGTGTCGTAGCCTTGGGGGAGTTGCTGGATAAATTCGTGGGCTTCGGCATTTTTGGCAGCGATGATAATATCTTCATCTGCCGCGTCTGGGCAACCGTAGGCAATATTTTCGCGAACCGTGCCGTGGAAGAGGAAAATGTCCTGGCTGACCAAACCAATGCAGGCCCGTAAATCCTGCAAGCGCAGATCGCCGATGGACGTGCCATCTAGCCAGATCTGACCGGATTGGATCTCGTAAAATCGCAGCAGCAGCTTTACCAACGTGCTTTTACCCGAACCCGTAGAGCCTACAATGGCGATCGTCTGTCCGGCGGGGACTTTTAGGGTCAAATCCTGAATAATGGCGCGCCCGTTTTGGTAGCCAAACGTCACGCGATCGAACAAAATCTCGCCCTCTACCTGCGCTATGGGCAGCGGCGTTGCGCCGGAATGAATTTCTAGCGGCGTATCCAGCAGGTTCATCACGCGCTGGGTCGAGGCCATCGCCCGCTGGTATTGATCGAGGGTATCGCCCAGGCGAGTGAGAGGCCACAGCAATCGCTGAATCAAATAGATCAAAACGCTGTAGGTGCCGACGGTGAGATTGCCCGCCACTACCTGAAGTCCGCCGCCGCCCAGGGTGGCTAAAAAGGCCAACAGAATCAAAATTCGGATCAGCGGCACAAAGGCGGCACTCAGAGCGATCGCATGGCGGTTGCTCTGGCGGTAGGCTTCGCTGTCTCGGCGGATTTGCTCGGCCTCGAAGGCTTCGGTGGTGAAGCTTTTGATAGTGGTAATGCCGCTCAGGTTATTAGAGAGGCGGCTGTTGAGGAAGCTGACGCGCTCCCGCACGGCAGCGTAGCGGGGGGCCAATACTTTTTGAAAGGCGATCGCCCCCCAAATAATAAAGGGCATGGGCAAGATTGCCACCCACGCCACCCCCGGTGCCAGCACAAAAAAGGCACCGCCGATGATAATGACTGTGGTGATGACCTGGATGACTTCGTTCGCACCGCCATCTAAAAAGCGCTCCAGTTGGTTGATGTCGTCGCTGAGGATCGACATCAGGCTGCCCGTACTTTGCTCCTCAAAAAATGCCATTTCCAGGTTTTGGAGATGATCGTAAGCATCTAGCCGCAGGTAGTGCTGGACGGTCTGGGCTAAATTGCGCCAGAGCCGCGCGTAGAAATACTCGAACAGGGACTCCAACCCCCAAATGACGATGGATAAACCGCAGATCAGCGCCAACTGCCAGCCCACATCCGGGATACCCCATCGGGCGATCGCCGACTGGTCTTTTTGCACCACCACGTCTACCGCCATCCCAATCAAGGCAGGGGGAGCCAGATCGAACACTTTATTGAGGACGGAGCAAATGCTCGCCAGCCATATTTCGCGGGAAAAGGGACGACTGTAACGCAGAAGGCGGTTGAGGGGCGGCGGCTGGCGAGAAGATGTGACCATGGTTACTGCGGTTTAGATTCAAACAGGGAACACTAGGAGAGTAGCTGTAGAGAAGGTTAAGACCTGTAAAGTTATGCGTCTTTGCCTTAATCTAATAGGTATATCTACTGTTTTTGCGCGAACTTACTTTTTCTTTGTGCGTCGATTCCACCATGATAGAACTTGACACCCTTCCTCTCGTTGCCGAACAAGCTGAAGCGCTGAGCAGTGAAGTCCTGCTAACGCTTTCTAAACTAGCGGGTCGCCAACGCCGCATTGAGGCCACAATTTACCTTTCCCACCCTATCGAGCAGGTTTGGGGCGTTTTGACGGACTATGAGGCGTTAGCAGACTTTATCCCGAACCTCGCTAAAAGCTGCCGCGTCCCGCATCCAGACGGCGGCATTCGGGTGGAGCAGGTCGGCACCCAAAATCTTAAAGTGGTGACGTTTTCAGCACGGGTCGTCCTAGATATGGTGGAGGAATATCCCTCGGCAATTCGCTTTGCGATGGTAGAGGGAGATTTCAAGTCATTTTCGGGCGAGTGGCTGCTTCAGTCTGTTCCTGAAACGGATGGGGGCGGAACCCGACTGACCTACATTTTAGAGGTTTGGGCGAAGGCTACTATTCCGGTGATTGCTATTGAGCAACGCCTGAAGAAAGATCTGCCTCAGAATTTGTATGCCATCCGCGATCGCCTTTCGGCCCTCTATTTCTAGTCAGTGGTAGCTTGGGTTGAAGCATGAAACCCAAGGTCTAACCGACTCAATAACGTAGAGTAACGATGGATGGTGCCAAACTAGAGGCAGCGATTCGCGAATACTTAGGAGGTTGAGACTATGGCAATTTCATTTCATCTGAGTCGAGTAATGGTAAGCTGGAGAGCGATCGGAATTTTGTGTAAGGGCGAAAAAGGTCAGTGATTGAAGCGTCCTGGAAAAAGGATAGCAAAATGAGACAGAGCAGCCTTCCAATTTTTGATAGGTCGGCTCCATCTTTTGGCAATATTATTCATCGTTAAATACATCGGCTTAAACACAGACTCCTCATCTGGGAAAACGGCCTTGGTCTTGATGACCTTACGCAGAGAGCGATTAAGAGACTCAATGGCATTGGTGGTGTAGATGACCCGACGAATATCCATCGGATAATCAAAAATAGGAATAACATTTTCCCAATGCCGAATCCAGATTTGGCTGATAGCAGGATACAGGCCATCCCACTTAGCCGCAAAGGCATCCAGTGCTGTTTCTGCCTCTTGGAGGGTAGCGGCTTGGTAAATGGGTTTGAGGTCAGCCACAACCGCTTTGCTATCTTTCCAAGGCACATAGCGCAAACAGTTACGGATTAAATGGACAATGCACAGTTGAACCTGAGTGTTGGGGTAAAGTGCTTCAATGGCCTGGGGAAAGCCGCTCAACCCATCGACACAGGCAATTAGGATATCCTGAAGTCCCCGATTTTTGAGGTCTGTGAGGACTTTTAAGCAGAACTTTGCCCCCTCACTTTCTGCTTCTCCAGTCCATAGCCCCAGTAAGTCCTTATTGCCCTCGCGATTGATGCCTAAGACCACATAGACGGCTCGTTTGGCAACTCGCCCAGATACCTTGAGGTTGACGTAGAGCGCATCCAGATACAGGATCGGGTACACCTCATCCAAGGGACGACATTGCCAAGCGTTGACTTCTTCGCTCACGCTATCGGTGACGTCACTAATGAGCGCTACTGATATCTGAGCTCCATAGAGTTCTTCCAGTTGGGCGCTGATGTCTCGCGTACTCAGGCCACGGGAATACAGCGCTAGGATTTTCTCATCAAGGCCCGCTAAGCGCCGTTGATGTTTGGGTACCAGGACAGGTTCAAATTCGCCGTTGCGGTCGCGGGGGATAGAGAGTTCCATTTCGCCATGCTGCGACTGCACGGTCTTTTTGGAGTATCCGTTTCGGCTATTGGGACGAGACGGTTCGCCCGGGTCGGCGCCTTCGGGGGCTGAAGGGTTTGGCTTGAGATGATGGTTCAGTTCCCCTGATAGGGCACGCTCAATCAGACGTTGGCTCAGTTGCTTGAGTAAGCCTCCCTCCCCTAGGATGTCGTCGGGGGTTCGATAATCTAACAGCAATTCGTCTAGCAGCTCATCTGTACGGTTGGGTTCTTTCTTTGTTCTTGGCATAATGCGGTCTCCTGTGTTGTAGGGATTTTAGACCGCTTACACAAAATTCTGAACAGTCTTAAAAAAGACTCATGAGACGCTTGGGGTACGATTGTCAATAGGAAGGATCGGATGTAGTCTTGCAACGCGACTACTATTGGCCTAGGCCAATTTTGAAACCTAAGAATAATGCCTCTTCAGGAAAAAATTCTATGGCCACCATCTCTATCGACAACGCCGGAAAATTAGAAATCCCTTTAGAAGTCCGCCAACAGCTAGGACTCACTGCTGCCCAATCGCTCACGCTTGAGGTGACTAATGGCTGCATTATTCTTCAGCCAGTTGGCAGTAAACCTACCGTTCATCGTCATGGCACTGCCTTAGTTGTAGAAACCCCGCCCTTAGGCAACCTTGACACCCTCATCGACGACCTCCGCGAGGAGCGCATTCAGAGCCACCTATCTACATGAAGGTTCTGTTCGACACTTCCTTTTTTAAAAAGTGGGTATGCTGAAGCGAGATCGCCTGGCTGAATATTTGCGCGATCGCGCTGTCCCTTTCCATCTCTAAAACGAGTTCCGATGTTTGAATGACTCATTCATCGTGAGAATTACTGTTCCCGTTTGGTTGCCTTTGCAACCATGCGATCGCAGTACCATTGAAAACCGGGCGCGATCGCGCTGTGGAGTTTGGCGAGCAAACTCATTTCCAAACCGGGCGTAATGGCAAAAGCCTTTTGCCGAACCCCGCGGAGAATTGCATCCGCGACAGCATCCGCAGTCCAGGTTTTCGCCGTAGCCGTAATCATTTGAGTGGCGAGCGGCTTCGTCAGATTTTCGGCCTGAAGTTGGGGCGTATCCGTATCCGGTGGATAGACGATCGCCAAGTGAATGCCGTAGGGCTTTAACTCGCCCCGCAGAGATTCTGCTAGCCCCCGCAGCGCAAACTTAGATGGACTGTAGGGCGTATAGCCGTAAAGACCCACCAGTCCGGCCCCGGAAGAGATCAGCACGATGCTGCCCTTGCGTCGCGCTTCCATGGCAGGCAACGCTGCCCGAATGCTGTAAAGCGACCCAAAATAGTTCGTCGCCATCGTTTGCTCGAAGACCGACAGCGGCAGCTCTCGAAAATGCCCCGGATGGGCGATTCCGGCTGAGGTGACGAGCATATCCGGGGGGCCGAGTTGGGCGATCGCCGTTTCAATTGCAGCCATCACCCGATCGGCACGAGCCACATCCGCAGTCAGCGCCAAAACCCGCTGCTCCACTCCTTTCCGTGCCAGTTCGATTTCAGCCCTAGCCGCTTCTAGCGTTGAAGGCGTGCGGGCGATCAGCGTGACATGGGCACCCGCTCGCGCCAGCTTTAGAGCCAAAGCTTTGCCAATGCCGCTCGAACCGCCCGTGATAATGGCATGATGCCGCTCGAAGGACATAGAGACATTCCATCAACAACCCGACCTCAGCTCGACACCGATGGCTCTGTCTGCCTTGCGGCCCTGTGCGTGACGAACTGCGATCGGATTAAATAGTGCAGCCAATCGTGCTTCGACCCTCCCTTCATCTTGGCAATTTCCTCTGCCAGGACGGAAATGGTTTGACGAATTTGCGCTTCAGTATGATCGCAGCTCAAAAAGAACCGCAACCGAGCAGCATCGTAAGGCACCGAAGGATAGATCATCGGCTGAGCGTTAATCCCTCGATCCAGCAGCGCGTGGGAAAGCGCCACCGCCTTATAGGGGTCGCCCACGATAATCGGCACCACCGGAGAATCGTGGCTGGGTCCTGTATCGAACCCTTGCGCCTTCGCCAGAGATAGAAAGAGCGCCGTGCGCGCCTGAAGCCGGGTGACGCGATCGGGTTCGGCCTGGAGCCGTTGCAGCGCCGCTAGTGCAGAAGCGGCGTTGGATGGCGTCATGCCCACGCTGTAGACAAATCCGGGCGACGTATATTTGAGGTACTCCACCATGGCCTTAGAAGCCCCGATGTAACCTCCGCAGCTCGCAAAAGACTTGCTCAAAGTGCCCATCCACAGCTCCACATCCGCGCGGGCAACCCCAAAGTGCTCGCCTACCCCGCGCCCCTGACGGCCCACCGCACCAATAGAATGGGCTTCGTCCACCAGCAAAAAGGTCTTATACTTCTTCTTCAGCTCGACGATCTCGGGCAGCGGGGCTAAATCGCCGTCGGTGCTGTAGACGCCTTCCACCGCAATCAGCACTTTTTCAAACCCATGCCGACGGGTTTGAAGGATTTGCTCTAGCGATCGCACGTCATTGTGTGCGAACGAAACGGTCGTCGCCCCCGAAAGCGCGCAGCCGATTTGAATGCTGTTATGGCTGAAGGCATCGCAAACGATCAGGTCGTTTTTGCCGAACAGATGGCCGATCGTACTGACATTGGTCGTGTGTCCGCCAATGTAGACGATACAGTCCTCCGTCCCCAAGAAATCGGCGAGCGCCCGCTCCAAATCCTGGTGAATCGAGCGCTCTCCAGACACCACCCGGCTGGCGGAAACAGACGTACCGTAGCGATCGATTGCGGCCTTGGATGCTTCCGACACCGCCTCGTCCCCGGACAAGCCCAGGTAGTTATAGCTGGAGTAATTAACGACCGCTTGCCCTTCGATAGACGTCGTATCGTTTGCAATGCCGTCGTGCACTGTGAAGAAAGGATTGCCAATTTCCTTTCCCTGCTCCAGATACTCTTTTAAGTTCAAATACTCCGGCGATCGTTCGAATTGATAAAATTCTGGCGGAATGGCTGGCTGGGTTTGCGCCGATCCATTGGCCGCCGATCCATTGGCCGCCGACCCATTGGCCACCGACCCATTGGCTTGGGTTGCAGGCGGCTGATGGCCGTTTCCCAATGCCTCGAGCGGAGCTTCAGCCGCAGGTCGAGACTGAGGAACAGATCCGTTCTTGGACCCTAAAGGCGTTGCGGTTGGGCTTTGAGGTGTCGATTTGGGCTGTGTCTGCCCAGGGGAGGAACTGACCGCCCCAGCAGAAAGCACCTCTCGATCGATGTAAGCAATCAGCGCGCCAACCGTAGGGTAGTCCATCGCTAAGGTAATCGGGAACGAGAAATTGAGGCTGGACTGGAGCCGACTCTTCATTTCCATCCCCATGAGAGAATCCATGCCTAAGTCTGTAAAGCTGCGATCGAGTTCCACCTCTTCTGGGGTCAGGCCAATGACCTTCGCAATTTGAGACTGGACGTGCTGGGTCAGTAAAGCCAGACGTTCCTCGGCGGGTGCGGCGTCTAGCTGAAGCCGGAAAGCCGAGTAAGACTGTGCGCCAGTTTCCACTGCCACCGCAACGTTTTCTAAGAACGGAGGAACGGCACCATTGGAGATCTGATCTAGGAATTTAGCCCACTCAACCTGCACCACGCCGATTTGAGGGGCATCCTGGGCCA
The DNA here is from genome assembly GCF_044923475.1 of Altericista sp. CCNU0014. NCBI lineage: Bacteria > Bacillati > Cyanobacteriota > Cyanophyceae > Synechococcales > Altericista > Altericista sp. CCNU0014. Next base: position 4,560,463 of record NZ_CP137338.1, on the reverse strand, counting down.
GCAGTTCTTCCAATGCTTCCAACGCGAGGTCTGGATCGAGGGGCGTAATGCCGCTGAGGGCCAAGCGCGCCGCATCGCGATCGCTCAGTTCGGCAGCCATGCCCGCACCACCCCAGGGACCCCAGTTCAGGCTCAGCCCCGGTAGCCCTAGTTTGCGGCGATAGTGAGCGAGCCCGTCCATAAAGGCATTGGCCGCTGCGTAGTTGCCTTGCCCCGGCGAACCCAGCAGCGCTGCAACGGAAGAAAAACAGACAAAAAAGTCGAGGGAAAGATCCAGACTTTGGGCGTGGAGGTTCCACGCTCCAGCGACCTTGGGACCCATGACGCGTTCGAAGCGCTCCCAGGTTTGACCTTGAAGGATGCCATCATCTAGAAGGCCAGCTGCGTGGATAATGCCTCGCAGGGGCGGCAGTGACTGCTGGAGGATTGCAAACATTTCTGCCACGGCGGTCGGTTGGGCGATATCCGCCTGGAACACTCGCACGCGCGCGCCCGTTTGCTCGAGGCGGGCGATGGCTTGCCGTGCCGCTTCCGAAGGGGCGCTGCGCCCCACCAATACCAGTGTTTTTGCGCCTCGCTCCACCAACCAACGGGTCAGTTGCAACCCCAACGCACCCAGGCCGCCCGTTACCAAGTAGGTCCCGTCCTCCCGCGCGATCGCCCTAGTGGGGGGATGCTCGGCCACGGACAGCACCACCTTACCCCGGTGTTTGGCTTGGGCCATGTGCCGGAAGGCGCTGACGGCTTCCTCAATGGGGAAAACCTGATGGGGCAAGGGCTGAAGCTGCCGCCGCTCGAATGCCTCCATCACATCCCGCAGCATGGAGGCAAACAAAGCCGGATCGCGCAGCGAGACTTCTAACAGGTCGAAGGGAAAATAAGATACATCTGGCCGCTGAGCGCGAACTTCGGACGCCTCCCAAATGCCCAGCTTGCCAATTTCGACGAATCGACCCTGGGGGGCCAATACCTCTAGATTCTTGGGAATAAAGTCGCCGTTGAGGCTGTTGAGGACGATATCGATCCCCTGCCCCTCGGTCAGCTCCAAAATTTCCGCTGCAAAATCTAAGGTGCGCGAGTTGAAGGTATGCTCGACCCCCATGCTTTGCAAGAAGTCCCACTTGCCAGGGCTAGCCGTCGCAAAAACCCGAGCGCCTGCCCGTTGCGCGAGTTGGACCGCTGCCTGTCCGACGCCGCCCGCTGCGGCGTGAATGAGGACGCGATCGCCCGCTTGAATTTTTGCTAAATGATGCAGACCGTAGTAAGCGGTTAAAAATGCCGTCGAAATCGTCGCCGCTTCTGCTGCGCTGAGATGTTCCGGCGTGCGGATCGCGCATTGGGCGGGAACGGTGACGAAGTTCGCCATACTGCCGATCGCGTTGGCGGCAATGACCGAATCTCCGATCTCGAATCCTTCAACCCCTTCTCCGATGGCTGCAATGCGCCCCGCACATTCCCCGCCAAAGGGGACATCTGCGGCATCGGACAGGCCCATTTGCTCCAAATAAGCCTGAAGCATTCCCAAAGCATTCAAAACATCGCGGAAGTTAAGACCGGCGGCTTCCACCTGAATCTCTACTTCCCCGCGTCCAGGCGCGCGACGGCTGGAGGGAGCCAGCATTAGGTTTTCGAGAATGCCGTAGCTCGAAATTTTGAGTTGAAAGGCAGCGCTACCGTCAGGACGTTGAAGCGGGCCGTTTCGATCGGTCTCGTGGCGAACGAGGCGCGCGACATGACGTTCGCCCTGGCGATAGGCAATCCGATCCTCCCCATCCGGGAACCGAAGATCCGCGACGACGGCAGATAGGCGATCCAAATCCGAATCCAAATCCAGGCACGTGCAGTGGAGATTGGGATACTCCAAGGCGATGGTGCGTCCCAAGCCCCACAGGGAAGATTGCTGCACCTGAGGCGGCGCGCTCGCAGCACCAATGGCTTGAGCGTCCTGAGTCACCAGCCACAAGCGGGGAAATTCTGCAAAGCTGGATTGACCCAACGCTTGCACCAAATGCAGCGCGCTACCGCAGCTTCGAAGCTGGGCTGCGTCGAGATCTGCCGCAGAGCGAGGATGTTCGGTCGGCTCCGTCAAGCTCCACAGATGCACGACCCCAGACAGCATGCGATCGGAAGTCTGAAAGTCCTGAAGCAGCGATCGGAAATCTTCGGGGTTTGCCGGATCGATGCGATAGGCGTGCGGGTCGATCCGCTCGAAGCGATCGCCAGCAAAGGCCAAAACGCAAGACTCTCCTTGGGCTTGCAATTGATGGCTCAACTGAGCGCCAACGCCGCGATCGTCTGCAAAAATAAGCCAGGTTTTGGGCGATCGCCCTTCCAAGGACGCTTCCGCAGGCGGTTCGATGCGAGGACTGGGCTGCCAGACGATTTCATACAGCCACTGTTTGAGATCGACATCCTGTTGCAGCAACCGCTGCAGCATCCGGCGATTGACGGAGCGAAGGGTAAAACCTTCTAGGGCAGCCACCCTAACCCCCGCCGCATCGAATAAGTCCAAATCCGCCCGGACCTGTTTTGCCTCAAAAGACCGCAACCGGACGTGACACCACAGCACGTCGCGGGCATCCCGACTGTAGACCTGCAATCGCCCCAGACTGACGGGCAAGAAGGTTTCCTGACTGTCTAGATCTGCCGCTCCCAAAACCTGAAAGCAGGCATCGAGCAGTGCGGGGTGAAGGGTGTACCCCTCGGCCTCTGCTCCTCGTTCCTGAGGAAGCTGAATCCAGCCTAGCGCTTGCCGATTGCCCTTCCAAAGCTGCCGCACGCCCTGAAAACTGGGGCCGTAATGGAGTCCCCGGTCCTGGAGATGGCGGTAATAGCCTGCAATGGCGATCTCTTCAGGACAGTCCGCTCGGACTTGGTCTAGTGCTGGAGCCTCAACCTGAGCCGACGAAGGGCTGAATGCGATCTTACCTGCGGCATGGCGGATGGAGGCAGGTTGGGCGGAATCGAGCTCGCGAGGCAGGCTAAAAATTTGAAATCCATAGCCGGACGGCCCCTCTGGGACGAGCTGGAGTTGGAGCGCGACCGGATCCTTGTCATGGAGCAGCAACGGTTGCTCGATGGTAACGTCTTCGATCTGCCAAGGACTGTCTTGAAAAACTTGAAGTGCCGCTGCTGCCGCCATTTCGATATAGGCCGAAGCTGGCAAAACGGGCTGCTGCAAGACGCAGTGATCTTGGAGGTAGGCAGGCGATCGCCCGCTCAACTGCGATTGATACCGCAGCTCTGACGTTCCGGCCAAGGGAAGTCGAACCCCGAGCAGCGGGTGCAGCGGTTGCTGCCCGGCAGGCGCGAGTGCGGGCGAGCGGTTGGAACTGACGGCCCTTAAATCTTCATCCGCCCACCAGTAGCGCTGGCGCTGGAAGGGATAGGTGGGCAAATTCACCCACTGGCGAACGTAGTCGCGATCGAACCCGGCCCAATCTACGCCTGCATTGTGCAGGTAGAGCGCGCCCAAGCTCTGAAGCATCTGCTGCCAGTCCAGTTGGCCCGGTCGCAGGCTGGGAAGCCACAGGCGATCGCCCTCGGGGAGGCAGGTCCGTCCCATCCCCAACAGCACGGGCTTCGGCCCGATTTCCAGGAAAATTTTATACTCTTGGCGCTGGAGGGTCTCCATGCTGGCCGCAAACCGCACTGGCTGGCGCACGTGCAAACACCAATATTCAGGCGTCGCAATTTCTGGCCCGATGAGGTCGCCAGTCAGGTTTGAAATCAAGCTCGTGCGGGGGCGGGCGTAGGCCACCTCCGAAGCCACGCGGGCAAATTCGGCCAGCATCGGCTCCATCAAGGGCGAGTGAAACGCGTGGGATACTTGAAGCGGCTTCGTCTTGATGCCCTCGGCCTCTAGCGCCGCGACGATGGCTGCAATGGCCGTCTGCTCGCCGGAAATGACGATACTCTGGGGGCCGTTGATGGCGGCGATAGCTACGCACCCAGAGTCCGCCACCGACCCTTCATACTGCCGCACCGCTGCTGCAACCCGAGCCTCCTCTGCCAGCACGGAGACCATCGCGCCGTTCTGGGGCAGTGCCTGCATCAGACGGCCCCGCGCTGCAATGAGCTTTAAGCCATCTTCAAGGCTGAACACGCCCGCAATGCAGGCCGCCACGTATTCTCCCACGCTGTGACCCATCACTACCGCAGGTGCGATCCCCCAGGAAAGCCAAAGCTGGGTCAGGGCATACTCCAGCGCAAACAGCGCGGGTTGGGTATAGGCGGTATCGTCAATCGGGCTTTGCCCCTCTGCTTCGGGGTACAGCACGGACAGCAGCGATAGCTTGAGTTCGGACCGCAAAATCTCGTCGCAGCGGTCCAAAATGCGCCTAAACGTCGGCTGAGATTCGTAAAGCGCTTTCCCCATCCCCACGTACTGCGATCCCTGTCCCGAGAACAAAAAGGCGATCCGAGGCGCTTTTTTCCCCACGATCTGCCCTTCGGAGAGGCCCGCGATCTCGGTTTCGCCAGCAGCAAACGCCGCGAGCTGGGCCTGGACGTCAGCACTGGAAGCGCCGACCGCAACGAGTCGATGTTTGAACTGCGATCGCCGCAAATTGGCGCAATGGCACACGTCCGCCAAGGACAGCATCGGATTTTGAGCCAATAGGGTTTGATATCGCGAACTCAGCTCGCGCAAGGCTGGCTCGCTTTTGGCCGTCAGCGCCAGCAGGTGCCAGGGTCTATTGACGCTAGCGTACTTAAACGCAGGTGTCTGGCTCGGCGCTTCCTGAAGGACCGCATGGGCGTTGGTCCCGCCAAACCCGAAGGAATTGATCCCGGCGATCGCCGCCCCCTCTCGATAGGGCCAAGGCTCTAAGGTCTGCTGCACTCGCAGTTGGAGCGCGTCGAAATCAATGTAAGGATTCGGGTCTTGAAAATGCAGGCTAGCCGGGATCTGCTGGTGCTCGAGTGCCAGGGCAACCTTGATCAATCCCGTAATGCCTGCCGCAGTTTCCGAGTGGCCCAGATTGGCCTTGACCGAGCCTACGACACAGCGATCGCCCGCAGCGCGCCCCTCGGCCAGTACCGCGCCAAGCGCCTTCAACTCCATCGGGTCGCCCAATTTCGTCCCCGTGCCGTGGGCTTCTACGTACTGCACCTGCCCTGGCGAAACCCCAGCGCGAGCGTAAGCCTCTCGCACTACCGCTTCCTGGGCCTCTGGATTGGGTGCCGACAAACCGTTACTGCGTCCGTCTTGGTTCATCGCCGTGCCGAGAATCACTGCATAAATCCGATCCCCGTCCTTTTGGGCTTGAGAGAGCGGTTTCAGCAGCACCGTCCCCGCCCCTTCGCTGCGGACGTAGCCATTGGCTTTGGCATCAAAGGGCTTACACCGACCGTCCGGTGCCATCAAACCCGCCTTGCTAAAGCTCACGGATAAATCCGCCGATAAAATGACCTGCACCCCCCCGGCCAAGGCCAGCGTACTTTCCTGATTCCAAATGCTCTGACAGGCAAGGTGGACGGCAACCAAGGAGGAAGAGCAGGCGGTATCGACTGCTAGGCTGGGACCTCTGAAGTTAAAGACATAGGAGATCCGATTGGCTGCAATGCAATTTACATTGCCCGTAAGCGCGTAGGGATCGTCGCTGGTGACGAGAGAAGAATAGTCGTGACTCGAAATGCCGATAAAAACACCTGTTTTCGACCCCGACAACTGCTGCGGGACCTGTCCGGCATCTTCTAGAGCTTCCCACGCAACTTCTAAAATTAGTCGCTGTTGGGGATCGATCGTGTTGGCTTCGCGAGGGGTAATGCCAAAAAACGTCGGATCGAACCGATCGACATTTTCTAAAAAGCCGCCCCACCGCGTATTCATTTTGTGAGGCTGGGTTGGGTCTGGATCGTAAAAAGCATTGAGATCCCATCGGGATGGAGGGACTTCAGAAATGGCATCCACGTTATCGTGGAGCAATTTCCAAAATTCCTGCGGATTATTGGCCCCCGGCAAACGACATCCAATCCCAATTACAGCAATAGGTTCTTTATGCATCTTGTTCCGACCAGACCTTAAAAATTTAAGACTTAAAAATTAGCAACTGAGGGGGTCTCTATCTCTTCAGTCTCATAACTTGAACTGTTCTCATAAGAATATACTGCTGGTCAAACACGACACATCCCCTCCACCGCAACTGAACCGCAATGACGCAGGATAAGCCCGAAGGTTGCATTGCGATTCTGTCCGGCAAAGTTTTTACGTCATTATAACGACTAGATCTTGAAATTAAGCTATGGAGCACCTGCAGAGAGAATTTTGGAGCTTAAGGCGTGGCAAATCTCGCGATGCAGCTTCGAGATCGTCCGTTCGCGATCCGCTGAGCGGCGCTGGCGGTTTCGTCAGGCTTGAGGAGCGTGACTTTTGCTAAGTGCTGGTGCCTAAGTGCTGGGCTAGAGCCTCAATGCTGGGATATTCCCAGAATAAAGTCGGGTCTAGTTCCCGACCCAACCAGTTGGATAGCTCGGTCGCCAGGCTCGCGGCAATCGATGAATCTAACCCGTAGTGGGAGAACGGTTCCGAAAGGTCTATCTCCTCCGGCGAGATTTTGAGATAGAGGGCGAGGTTTGCTGTAATCCAAGTTTCAATGGCTTCTGGCATGGGGGGAACGCCCAGCGCAGCCTGGTTTGCCTGGCTCGGCAGTTCGATCGCGCTCGATTCGGGCGATCGCCCACTCCGCGCGCTCAAGGTTTTGAGCATCGCTTCCGCCGCTGCTTGAACCTGTCGAACGTCAACGGTACTCTCGCTCCAGGATGCCAGAGGGTCTAGACCACCAGCCAGAAACTGAGCGCGACATTCCGCGCGCTGAATCTTGCCGCTCGATGTTTTGGGAATGCTGCCCGGTTTCAAGAGGGCGATCGCAGAAATCTGAAGTTGGTGCTGCTCCGATACAGACCGTCGGATGGCAGCGCAGATTTCTGCGACGGGGAGCTGCCGCAAAAAGCCGCGCTCCACCTCTTGAACGATCGCGAGGCGTTCCGCGCCGTTTGCTTCGATCGAAAAGGCAGCGCCGCCGCCCGCGCGCAGCGCGCAATGGCTGGATTGAACGGTCCATTCAATATCCTGGGGATAGTGGTTGCGACCCCGAATGATAATCAGTTCCTTCAGGCGACCGGTGACAAACAGCTCGCCTGCCCGCATAAACCCCAAGTCCCCAGTCCGCAAAAAAGGACCTTCGCCAGTGTCGCTCAAATAAGCCTTGAAAACTCGCTCGGTCTCTTGGGGTTGGTTCCAGTAGCCCCGAGCTACGCTCGCACTCGACACCCAAATCTCGCCCACTTCAGATGCCCCGCACGGTACGGTAGAGACTGGATCGACGATCGCCACCCTGTGTTCGAGCCTGGCTCGGCCACAACCCACCACCTTGCGTACTTTTTGAAGCGTTTCCGCAACGGGAATGACTCGCTTGTCCTTAAGGGCGACCGGATCGACTGTGCAAATCTCAGGCGGCTTCATTCTAGTCCCGCCCGCAATCATGAGCGTTGCTTCGGCCATCCCGTAACAGGGATAAAAGGCAGCGCTGTGGAATCCGCAAGGTTGAAACGTTTTGGCAAAAGATTCTAGGGTTTGAGGGCGAATCGGCTCGGCCCCGTTAAAGGCCACTTGCCAACTGCTGAGATCCAATGTTTCAAGCTCGGCAGGGGAGATCTTTTTGACGCAAAGTTCGTAGGCAAAATTGGGTCCCCCACTGGTGGTGGCGCGATAGCGAGAAATAGCCTGAAGCCACCGCACGGGCTTCCGCAAAAAGGCCATCGGCGACATCAAAACCATCGGTCGCCCGATGGAGAGCGGCTGCAAAATTCCGCCAATCAATCCCATGTCGTGATAGGGGGGCAGCCAGGAGACGCCGATGCTGTCTTCTCCGTCCTGGAAACAATGCTGGATCGTCGCGGCGTTGTGGAGCAAATTTTCGTGGGAAATCATTACCCCTTTCGGCACTCCCGTAGAACCCGACGTGTATTGCAATAAGGCGATCGCGCCGTCATCCAAAGTTGGCCTTTGCCAATCTGAAGCCGCCGAATCTGTCAGGTCATCCGTCGCAATCCAGTGAAGTTGCGGAAGCCCTCGCGCGCCAGCAAATTGCGTCTGGCTCTCCGCCAGCAACGCAGACGTCGTGAGTGCAAACGTCGCTTGGGCGTCTGCGGCAATAGACTGAAGCCTGCGTTTCGTCTGATTTTGTTGGGGCGGGTAAGCCGGAACCGCAGTGACCCCGGCATAGAGGCATCCAAAAAATGCAGCGACGAACGCTAATCCGGATGGGTACAGCAGCAGCGCTCTCGAACCTCGGGCATTGAGGGATTGCAAGTGGGCCGCGATCGCCCGAGCCCGAAGGTCGAGCGCCCGATACGTCAGGCTTGCCGTTTGGGTTTCACCATCCACCAAATAGGTATATCCCACCTGCTCGGGCTGACGGTCTGCCCTTTGCCTGAGTACATCTACAACCGTTGTTTTTGACAAAGTATTGGCTAGCAATGCATTCACTGGCTCTATGATGAGATTTGCAAATTTCACTAAATTTTAAGACTATATTCCCTAATTGTGAGAAGCGCGAAGGAGAGACTGAGTTGCTTCCGAGGGACAAAATAGGTTTAATTCTGTAGGTCTCTTCAATGTCCTGGCACTTTGCTCTAAATACTTCATGCGAATGACTGATTGGTATGTCCCTCTTTTGACGCGCTATGCGGCTCAGCGCGCGGCGCGATTTGTCGATCGAACTCGGGATCCGTTCGCGACCCAAGAACGTTTTCTCAAAGGTATGCTGCGGCATTACCGTCGCACCGAGCGCGGCAAACGCTACCGCATTGGCGAAATTCGCTCGGCAGAAGAATTTTGCGATCGCCTTCCCGTCACCCAATACCGAGACTACGAATCAGACATTCAGCGCACTGGTGCCGGAGAGCGCAACGTCCTCACCCCAGACCCGATTCGATTTATCACCCTCACCAGCGGCACCACGGGGCAGCGCAAATGGATTCCAGTTTCGCCGCGCTTTCAAACTGCCCTCCAGAAATCGAATATTGTCAGCATCGGCTTTTTGGTAGAAGCCCTCAAGGCGCGGGGGCTTTCCCTCGGAAAAGCGCTGGTGACTAATTCGGCAAACGTTGCGGGCAAAACTGAGGGGGGAATCGAGCTGGGGTTGGCCAGCACCGGAAGCATCCGCATGAGCAAACAATTGGCAGCGCCCTTATTCGCCCAACCCTACGACTTGCTCCAAATTTCCGATAGCCGCACCCGCCACTATCTTTGCCTGCTCTACGGACTCCGCAACCGCAACCTGCAAAGCATGGCCTCCAACTTTCCGATGCTGCTGCTGCGCACCTGCCGCTACCTAGAAGAGAATGCAGCGGCCCTCATTCAGGACCTCAAAGCAGGCACCCTCTCTCAAACCTTAGATTTAACCCCCGCCTGCCGGGCCGAATTGACGCGGCATTGGACGGCCCACCCCCAACGGGCAATGGAGCTAGAGCAGCTTCTCAACCGCCACGGGCGGTTGACCCCCCAATGGGCTTGGCCGCACCTTGCCTTTGTCTCCACCGCACGGGGCGGAACGTCGGACTTTTACTTTCAGCGCTTTGGCGAGTACTTTGGCCAAACGCCCGTATTTGGAGGCGTTTATGGCTGCTCTGAGGCCACCTTTGGCATCGCCCACGCCCTCAACGAAGATGGCTGCATCCTGGCCCTTGAGAGCGGCTTCTACGAATTCATTCCCGAATCCGAATGGGAAGCCGAACATCCCAAAACGCTGATGGCGACGGATGTCAAAATTGGCAGTCGCTACCGAATTCTCGTCACCAACGATGCCGGATTCTATCGGTACGATATTCGCGATGTCGTAGAAGTGGTTGGATTCTACGAAAAAACCCCACTGATTGCATTCCGGTATCGGTTAGGGGGCTTGCTCAACTCCACGAGCGAAAAAACGACTGAGTTTCACGTCATTCAAGTCATGCAGCGCCTCCAGCAAGAATTTAGGATCGGCCTCGAAGATTTTTGCGTCACCCTCTCAGAGCGAGAGATTCCCGCCCATTATTGGGTCAATCTCGAGTTGAGCGCAGACTCCAGTCTGGATCGCCCCGAGGCGCTGCTGCAACGCTTTGACGAAGTCCTACAAGAAGAAAACGGCCACTATCAAATCATGCGCCGCGATCAGGTGCCCTCTCCCGGACTCCGCATTCTGGAGCGGGGCAGCTTCGAGACCGTGCGCCATCGCCTTCTCAAACAAGGAAGGGGAGAAAATCAGCTCAAAATTCCCCACATTAGCGAAGACCGCGCGCTCCTTGCCAATTTAAAAATAGCTCGTGAAGTTTCGTGGCCCCAAGCTTAGGGAAACTCCCGCTACCTGCCCAATTCCTGCGATCGCCGATAAGCCGCCTGCACCGCCTGAATCAGGGCAGCGCGAAATCCAGAGGCTTCCAGACTGGCAACCCCAGCAATGGTCGTTCCGCCCGGACTCGTCACCCGATCCTTCAAGAGTGCCGGATGCAGATCGTCTTGAATCATGAGCTCGGCGGTGCCCCGCACGGTCTGTACCGCCAGTTTCGCGGCAATGGGCCGGGGAAGACCTGCTGCGACGCCGCCGTCCGTCAGCGCCTCAATGGCGATCGCGACAAAGGCAGGTCCAGAGCCAGAAAGTCCGGTGATCGCATCCATCCACGCCTCAGAGACCGTCAGGACTTCTCCCACGGCAGCAAAAATCTTTTCTGCAGTGGCCAGATGGCCGGGCAACGCGAATTTTCCCGGCGCGAGGGCCGTAATGCCCGCACCCACAAGGGCTGGCGTATTGGGCATGACTCGGATGATGGCACGATTCCCCAGAGCACCCTCTAACTTTGAGAGCGGAACGCCCGCCAAAATAGAGAGCCAAAGGTCGCAAGCAACCTCTGCTCCTTCAAACTCAGCCGCAATACTAGCCAGCGTCTGAGGTTTGACGGCCAGTAAAACAGTCGACGCAACCCGAGCCACCTCAAGGTTGCTCGGCGTCGTTTCGATGCCGTAAGTCTGTCGGAGAACCGCAAGGCGATCGCTGGAAACGTCACTCGCGATCGTCTCGGCGGCAGGGTAGATCTCTTGGGCGATGAGACGAGACAAAATTGCCTCAGCCATAACCCCTCCTCCAATGATGCCGAGCTGCTTGGATGTGCCCTGAGCTGTGTGATGGGGAAACTGAGGCAATATCATAGTTGGGGAGGGAAACTGCGTTGAAATAGATCTCGCTGTAGGATGAGTGTCAGACCGCAAAATCTATTTCAACCGACTGAGCGTCCTGCAGAGCGTTCCTTACTGGGCAATCGCACTTAAAACGGGATCGGTCCAAGGGTTTGCAGACATGCGCGAGGGAGTTGCCGTTGTCTGAGGTGCCTCGTGAATCACGCCAGCCTGGGTTCGAACCTCAACACAGCTGGGCGTAAACAAAAAGATGTTCTCCCCAACCCGTTCTTGATGGCCGTCGATCGTAAAGGTCGCACCTGCTACAAAGTCAACGGAGCGCTGAGCTTGGGCGGGTTCCATCAAAGACAGATTGAGGACGACCGACTTGCGCTCCCGCAGAGCCTGAATCACTTGAGGCATTTCCTCAAAAGCGCGAGGTTCTAATACGAGAACCTCTGCCGCATTGCTGCCCCAATAGCGGCCCGCACCCGGCATGCCGACAACATTGCTCATGCCGCTTCCCGCCGCGCCAGACACGGATCTCATCCGATCTGCATCCGACGGCATCTGAGTTTGAACTCTCTCTTCGCCGATGGGCCGATCGTCCGGCGGCTCGTAGGCACTGGCATATTCATCTCCGGTCATATCTAAATCGTCGTCGTAATCGTCAAATTCATCTGCGCCAGGGATGCCGACAAACTCTTTCAATTTTCCAAAGAAATTACTCACAGCTCAGGCTCCATCGTAAACAGCTCGAGGTCACATAACCTTTTGATTAGGCTTATTAGCACCCATGTATTAAATCAAAAAACGACCCACAAATCTCCCAATCGATCGGATTTTGGAGAAAGACTATTTACCGTCGCGAATGCGCTAGCCCCTGATGGTATAGGTCGATACAAAGTTGAATTAAAGAGCAACGCTTATGGTTTGCACTTATAGGACAAATTCAAAACCAGATTGTACATCAAGAATTTGATATGCGTAAGCCGATACTGAAAAGATTACATAAAAATTTTATAAAGCAACTTTTCTGAGGAAAAACGCTCTGAACAATCCAAGCGACAACTAGCAAAGGGCTAAGCTGGGTCGGAGTCCGATGGTTGGGCGGGTTGTGAGAGGGCTATTTCTTTTCTTTCGCCAAATAAAATTCTTCCCGGTCGAATCATGGTGGTTCCAGCTCGAACGGCAAGAGCATAGTCGGAGGACATGCCCATGGAAAGTTCGGTCAAGGGTAAGGGGGTGTCGGGATGTTGGCGAATGGTTTGGGCGAGATCTCTGACGGATTGAAAGGTTTCGAGCTGTTCGGCAGGGGAAAGTCCGAGGGGAAGAATGGTCATCAATCCCTGAATGCGAAGGTGCTGGAGGGGTTGAAGGAGCGGCAGTTGCTCCAGCAATTCTGGAGCGGTCCACCCAAATTTATTGGGGTCGGGTTTGAGTTTGACCTGAAGGCAAATTTGGGGCGATACCTGGAGTTCTGCGGCTAGCAGGTCGAGCCGTTGGGCGATCGCCAGACTATCCACGGAATGAATCCACTGAAAGTGCTGAAGCGCCTGTTTGGCCTTGTTGCTCTGAAGGTGCCCGATGAAGTGCCACGCGATGTCGCTGAGGTCTGCAAGCTCTTGCTGCTTCAAAATCGCCTCCTGAAGGCGACTCTCCCCAAAATCCCGAATGCCTGCTGCATATGCCTCCCGCATCAAACTGCTCGGGACGGTCTTGCTGACGGCGATTGTCCGAACCGACGGCGGTACGAGGTTTCGCAGATGGGCAACGCGCTCGGCGACTGAAGACAAAACGGACCAGTCAGACATTAAAACGTGTGACGATGAATGGCTTGCAATCTATCGTAATCTGCCTGAGACCCCTCTCGGCGAAGGGTTCTTAAGGAGCTTTCGGCAAAGATACGGGCTTCGTTGCGGGTGATCGGCTCAAATTTGATGCCTTCGTTGTTTTGGGTGACGAGGAAAAAAAGGCGCTGGGCATAAAGCGTAGTGTAGAGCGCCCGATCTTTATCTAGCGAACAGATGCTATACAAAAGTCCAAAGGTTGGATGGTTGAGATACGTTTCAGTGATCATTGATGGGGGTAGGTTCGCCCGAGCGTGGCGGATTGCGATGATTGTTGTAAAGTCTTTAGCAGCCTTTAATAGAGATTAGCAGGAATACTCAGCGATTTTTTTGAGGGCCGTCCACTGGGCTTTTGCTTTTTGAAGGGATTCCAACCATTCTTGGGTGGGATCGCTGTCGGCAACGATGCCCGCGCCGACCTGCCCCCAAAGCTGCGCGTGCTTTAAGGCAGGTTGATGCCACGGGACGGGCTTGAGGTCTGAGGCGGCCACCAACAAGGTTCGGATCAGAATATTGAGATCTAAATGGCCGCGAACGTCTAGATAGCCGCAAGAACCGTAAAACAAGCTGCGGCGAACGGGTTCGAGGGTCTCGATGATTTCCATGCAGCGCACTTTAGGACAGCCCGTAATCGTCCCGCCTGGAAACGCGGCTCGAATGAGGTCTATCGGCGTGGCATTGGGATGGAGTTGGCCGCTGACGTTGCTGACCAGGTGCATGACGTGGCTGTAGAACTCGACGGTCAGCAGCTCGTCGACGCGGACGCTGCCCCACTGGCAAACCCGGCCCAGGTCGTTGCGCTCTAAGTCCACTAGCATGATGTGTTCTGCGCGCTCTTTCGGGCTGTTGAGAAGTTCTCGCTCGTAAGCTCGGTCGGTTTCTGGGGTCTGGCCTCTGGGTCTGGTCCCTGCAATGGGACGCGTTTGCGCTTTGCCCTGGCGGTACTCGACAAGGCGCTCTGGCGTCCCGCTGACCACGCAGCCCCAAGGCGTTTGCCAGTAGCTGGCAAATGGTGAAGGGTTAACCTGCTGAAGGGCTCGATAAAGGTGCCACGGGTGCAGGTATGCGTCGGCGCGAAACCGCAGGGAAAGGTTAGTTTGGAACACGTCTCCGGCCTGGATGTGCTGTTTGGCGGTTTGCACCATTCGTTCGAAGGCCGCTCGGGAGAGATCGACGGACGGGTTGCTGTATTGCTGTACGACCCGATCGGTCTCGCAGGGCGCGGGCGATCGAGCGAGGTGGGTTTCGAGCCGATCCAAATCTGAAGGCGCGCCAGCAGCCAGCCACAGCTGCTGGTGGTGGTGGTCTAAAACGGCAAAGGCTTCGGGTTCGTACCAAAAGGCGACGGGAAAGGGCAGCGCGTCCGAACGCAGCCAGGGTAGGGTTTCGATCTCCCAGGCGAGGTCGTAACCCAGCCAGCCCAGCCAGCCACCGATAAAGGGAAGATGCTCGATCGCCGGATCGGGGGCGGGAAGCCTTCGTCCATCCTGTAGCCTTCGAGCGAGGCAGTCTAGCACGCGTCCGATGGCAGGCGTCCAGAGGCACTGCCTCCCCGCTCGATGGCGCGGCGAACCCGCGCAGATTGAAAATCGGCTGTTGGGCAGTGGGGGATCGACTGTGTTAGATGGGCTTTCGAGGAGCGTTGCGACGGGCTGATGTTGAAACAGGGCCGCAAAAACTTCGGTTCCGCTTTTGCCGTTTAAGGGAAGCGATCGCCAGGTCCAAGGCTGCAAAGCTTGCATAAATATATAGATAGATGGGCGACTAGAACGGCTCGAAGGCGATGAGGATCCGCAGGCCCAGAACTGCAGATAAAAGCCCTAACGCCACCCAATCGCGCGATCTCATTCGAAGCTGCTGCCATTTCACCTGGTGGCGGTTGGGACTCGTAAACCCTCGCGAAGCCATGGCGCTGGCAATCTGTTCGGCCCGCAAAAACAGGTTTTCCAGCAGCCGATCTGCCACCGTCAGCCAGAGCTGCGCCGCACCTCGAAAGCCGAGCTTCTTCCAGTTAATGGCCCGCGTCTGCACCGAACGGACTAAGTTTTGCACCTCTTCCAGTACGAGGGGAATAAACCGCAGCGAGAGCGTCAAGGTCAAGCTAATTTCGACGATCGGAATTTTCCAGCGCTTGAGGGGTTGCACGAGGCGATCGAGGGCTGCTGTAATCTCTTCAGGTGCGGTTGCGAGCAGGAATAGTGTAGTGCTGTAAATGAGGGTAAAATATCCGGTTCCCAGTTGTATCCCCAACCGCAGGGACTGACGCGTAATCGTAACGGGTCCTTGCTGGAGCAACACGTATCGATAGGGCTTCTCTGGAGGCTGGGGAAGCGCCACCTTCTTCTGTGTCAAAGGCGGTGAGGGTTGAAACCAGCCGAAGGGGTCGTACCACTGCCGGCGGTTTGCGGCAGCGGTTGAGGGCGGGATAGCACGGGGAATCTGGAATTCATCGGCAGGCAGCCGGGGTTGGGATCGCACGGCCAAGCCATCGGGCATGACAGCAGTGATACCTAAAATCAGGAAGCAAAAGATCAGGATCCAGCCCATCTGTTGCTTTAACGCGCGCCACGGAATGCGGGCCAACACCGTCAGCAGCAAAAGGGCCACTACAATGCCAATGCGCCAGGGGAGAGTGGCCAACAACGGCGTGACTAAAAATGCCATCAACCAAGCCAGCTTTACCCTTGGATCGAGCCGATGCAGCCAAGTAATTGGCTGTTCGAGATAAAACCCCAAGGGCAACGAGCGTAATAAATCCATCCCTAATTGGTACGATTGAACGGGAGACGATCTCGAAAGCGATCGGTGGCAAAAAGAGCGACTGAGTCGAGTCTGCCCTCGCTATCTCAGCCTTCGCCCCAATTCTACAGTTTATCGCTCGACAGTTCGCAATGCATTGCCAATCCGCTAGCGATCGAGAGAGAAGTCCATGGGAAGAAAACTGACCGTTCGATGAAGTGGACGTATTTACTGCTCAATAAGCCCTATGGCGTTCTGACTCAGTTTAGCGACGCCTCTGACAATCCTCGGCCCACGCTCAAAGATTACGTTCCAGTACCTGGGGTTTATCCGGTGGGTCGTTTGGATCGAGATAGCGAAGGATTGTTGCTGCTGACCGATCGCGGTGCCCTGCAACATCGCCTCAGCAACCCGCAGTTCGGACATCCGCGCACCTATTGGGTACAGGTGGAAGGCGTGCCCGAGGAATCGGCCCTTGAGGCGCTGCGCCAGGGCGTCACGATCCGAGGATATCGCACCCGTCCCGGACAGGTCCGTTGCCTGGGCGATCGCCCGGACATCCCGCCCCGCGACCCGCCCATTCGCGCGCGCCAGACGGTTCCCACCGCTTGGCTAGAGATGACGTTGACTGAGGGGCGCAATCGACAGGTGCGCCGCATGACGGCAGCGGTAGGATTGCCGACCCTGCGGCTGATTCGGGTGGCGATCGCCCACCTCAGCCTGGAGGGGCTAGCGCCGGGACAGTGGCGCACCCTCACCCAAGCAGAAATCGAAACGCTTTGTCGGACGATCGGGCTGAAGCCGCAATAGAACGGGAAGGGAAAGTTCCGTATTTTATCGGATGGATTTAACGCAAGCGCTGATTAGGATGATGTTGGGCGACGCGTGGGGCTAGTCAGCGGCAACACTCGATATCGCAGACATGGGTACAGACATGGATACGATTTCTGACGAGCTATGCAATGATGGGCTACGTCAGGGCTAGGTCGGGAATGAAGCTCTTTAGCTCCGTTACAACCGCTCGATTCGATCTGAGGTTAAATATTGGCTTTGAACACTATGACTCAACCCCTAGACGCGCTCGAAAGCCAGTCAATTGACCCTGAAACGTTCCACTTAAAAGCGCGCGAGAGTTACGAGTTCGACATAGATTTTGCATCAGACGACGATTCGGACGATCCGCTCGAAGACTTCCCAACGGTCATTTTGCCCAATCGAGTGATGGGGTTGGAATCCTTTGGCATTACAGATGTCGGGAATAGTCGCCACCACAATGAAGACTTTTTTACGATCGATAACCGATTCACTCAGCTTATGGATGCTGAAACGACTCAGGTTTATAGCCGAGGAGTTTATATTTTGTGCGACGGCATGGGCGGCCACGCTCAAGGGGAAGTGGCTAGTCGGATGGCCGCTGAAACCCTATCGTTGTTTTTTGCCGAGCATTGGAAAGAAGAGATGCCGAGCGAGGCAGCCGTCAAAGACGCGATTTACTGGGCCAATCAAACGCTCCATACCCTCAATGAATCTCAAACCCGCTTTGGGGCTGGCCGGATGGGCACGACCCTGGTGCTGGCGATGTTGCAGGATACTCAGTTTAGGTTTGCCCACGTGGGAGACAGTCGCCTCTACCGCCTCACCCATCGCAACGGATTGGAACAGCTGACCGTGGATCACGAAGTCGGCCAGCGGGAGATTCAGCGCGGCGTCGCACCTGAAATTGCCTACGCTCGCCCGGATGCTTACCAACTGACCCAAGCTCTAGGTCCGCGGCCCGATCACGCGCTTCGTCCCGACGTCCGCAGCCTGACGCTCGCCGAGGATTGCGTGTTTTTGCTGTGCTCGGACGGGATCACGGATAACCAGCTTCTAGAGCGGTTTCAAGAGCAATACCTCATGCCGCTGCTCGATTTCAAAAACCCACTAGAGGAAGGTCTCAGACAACTGATCGAGCTAGCCAATACTGAAAACGGCCACGATAACGCAACGGCAATTGGTATAAGAGCAAAAGTATCGCCGCAGCCGGTGCCTCGTCCGTTCGTTTAAAGGTCTGAAAGCGCTGCTGCGATCGCCGTTGCATGGGGGTGCAGTTGAGACAGGCGCTCGCGCAGGCGCTCGCGGCGCTGTCTTTGGAGTCCTTCGGACCGCGCCGCCCGGCATAGGGCCGCGTCTGTCAGCGAGAGGCGCAGCAGGCGGTGAAGTTCTGTGACGTGTCGCGCCCCCGCTCCGAGGCGGCTGAAGGGTTCCGACCCAGCGGCTATCTGGGCTTGAAACTCGTCGTACAGCTCGTCGAGCAAAGAGAAGAGTTCGGGGGGGAGCGCTAATTTTCCAGTATCATTTTGACAGAGGCACTGTACCTGCTCGATTTTGGCATTAAAGGCTTGCCAGCTTGCGAATGCGGTGCGATCGGTCATATTGGGTCTGTTGGCGATACAGCAGCGAGCAGCAAGAGTTAACCGTGTTTTAATAGAATAAAAAATGTAAAGCGTTTTGCTGAATCCGCAGATTAGCATCGACCTTTCAGATTTAATTTTATTACCCGCCTCCATTTGCTTGTTTCGATCGCTTGCCAACCCCCTTAAAACCCGCGCTCTGCCATGAATGTGACGGCTGCTGCTAACTCTGCTCCTTCAGACGTTGAACTCCCGGACTGGCTCCAGCGCTGCCTGCTGCCCGGCTCATCCGACTTGGCGCTTGCCGAGGATCGAGATCGAGCGTTGATTTGCAAAGCGTTCAATTTTGGCTACCAGCTCCACCAAGGACAGCGCCGCGCTTCCGGCGAACCGTACATCGCCCATCCAGTAGCCGTAGCAGGATTGCTGCACGATTTGGGCGGCAGTGCCGAGATGATTGCCGCCGGCTTTCTGCACGACGTCG
Organism: Altericista sp. CCNU0014; assembly: GCF_044923475.1. Taxonomy (NCBI): domain Bacteria; kingdom Bacillati; phylum Cyanobacteriota; class Cyanophyceae; order Synechococcales; genus Altericista; species Altericista sp. CCNU0014. The sequence goes on along the minus strand of NZ_CP137338.1, from coordinate 4,541,842 downwards.
TCGAAGATACGGATATTACGCCTGACGAGATAGAGGCTGCCTTCGGACAAGAGGTGCGCGAACTCGTAGAGGGCGTCACCAAACTTTCCACCTTTAACTTTTCGACCAAAACCGAACGTCAGGCCGAGAATTTTCGCCGCATGTTTATGGCAATGGCGAAGGACATTCGCGTCATTGTCGTGAAGCTGGCCGATCGCTTGCACAACATGCGCACCTTGGAGCATCTGCCCGAGGAAAAACGACGGCGCATTGCCTTAGAAACCAGAGATGTATTCGCACCTTTAGCCAATCGCCTCGGGATTTGGCGGTTTAAGTGGGAGTTAGAGGATCTCTCGTTTAAATATTTAGAGCCGGACTCCTATCGCCACATTCAGCAGCTCGTCTCCGAAAAGCGAACCTCGCGCGAGGACAGTTTGGCGGACGTCATTCAAATCTTGAGACAGCGACTGGAGCCTTTAGGGTTGGGATATTTAGAGCTAAACGGGCGTCCCAAGCACCTCTACGGCATCTACCAGAAGATGGCGCGCCAACAAAAGGAATTTCACGAGATCTTTGACGTTGCGGCAGTGCGCGCGATCGTCCAGTCCAATGACGAGTGCTATCGGGCCTTGGCCGTGGTGCACGACTGCTTTCGTCCGATTCCCGGTCGCTTTAAAGACTATATCGGGTTGCCGAAACCAAACCGCTATCAGTCGCTCCATACCTCGGTCATCGGATCCAACGGTCGTCCTTTAGAGGTGCAAATTCGCACCTTAGAGATGCACCACGTTTCCGAGTACGGGATTGCCGCCCACTGGAAATATAAAGAGTCCGGCAACTCGCTCCCCAGCCAATGGAACGCCAAGGACGATAAGTTTACTTGGCTGCGGCAGCTCTTGGAATGGCAAAGCGACCTCAAAGAGGCAGATGCCCAGGAATATTTAGACGATATTAAAGCCAATTTATTCGATAGCGAGGTCTACGTCTTTACGCCCAAGGGAGATCTGATCTCTCTGGCCCAGGGCGCTACGCCGGTAGACTTTGCCTATCGCATCCATACGGAGGTGGGCAATCACTGCTGCGGCGCGAGGGTCAGCGGTCGGATAGTTACCCTGGATACCCCCCTCAGGAATGGTGATATTGTCGAAGTCCTGACGCAAAAAAACGCCCATCCGAGTTTGGACTGGCTTAATTTTGTCAGGACGACCTCAGCCCGCAATCGAATCCGCCAGTGGTACAAGCGATCGCGTCGGGAAGAAAACGTCCTGCGCGGGCGAGAAATGTTGGAAAAGGAAATGGGTAAGAGCGGCTTTGACGCGCTGCTCAAGTCGGAACCCATGCAGTCCGTTGCCGAGCGATGTAACTACCAATCCCCGGAGGATCTGCTTGCGGGCTTGGGCTATGGCGAAGTGACCCTCAACCTAGTGGTCAATCGCCTCCGAGAAACGATTCGCAAACAACAGCCGCCAGAGCTCAAAGGCGAAGGTATTGCGGCAGACAGCAACCTTCTTTTGCCCCAGTCTACTGCCGTCAACCGGAACGTTTCTCCCCCGAGCGCCCCCAGCGATGCGCCAATTTTGGGCATCGAAGGACTAATGCACCACATTGCCGGCTGCTGCCATCCGGTTCCGGGCGAACCGATTATAGGTGTGGTCACCCTCAGCAGTCGCGGCATCTCGATCCACCGCCAAGGCTGTTCCAATGTCGATGTCATCCCAGGCGATCGCCTGATTCCGGTGCGGTGGAATACCGCTGTCCAAACGAACGGACGCAGGCCCACCTATCCCGTCGAAATTCAAATTGAGGTTTTGGATCGAGTTGGCGTGCTCAAAGATATTTTGACGCGCCTCACCGACAGTAAAGTCAACGTTCACAACGCTCAGGTCAAAACCTTTCCAGGCCGCCCCGCGCTGATCCAACTGGGTTTAGATATCGAGCACTACGATCAGCTAGAACTCGTTTTCGCTCAAGTGCGCAAGATGAGCGACGTCCTCAACCTGCGTCGTCTCAACCAGCCCCAGGACTGAAATCCGATCCGATCCTTTGCACTTTTGGCTCACCGCTGCCAAAATAGAGAGCATACTAAATGCGGGAGCAACGTTGAGTCAACTTGCTTCGTTTCAGCGCCTTTATTGCCTCCATCATCGGGATCGTAAATGATTGTCGGACAACCAGAATTTGTCGAAAATCCAGAAAATCGCTGCCCAGTGATCTTGCTGGTTGATACTTCAGGCTCCATGGCCGGAGCGCCGATTGATGCCCTCAATGAAGGGTTGAAAACGTTTCGGGAAGCCGTTCTCCAAGACGAGCAGGCCGCTCTGCGAGTGGACGTAGCAGTGGTGAGCTTTGGACCGGTGGAGTTGGTGCAAGACTTCGTAACCATCGATCAGATGATTCCGCCAAACTTAGTAGCCAACGGCCTATCGCCGATCGGAGAAGCGATTAGCTTCGCCCTCGATCTGCTCGAAACGCGCAAAGTAACCTATCGGAACAACGGCATTCAGTATTACCGCCCTTGGGTCTTTTTAATTACAGATGGCGCACCCAATCCAGGGTCGCCTTGGCTTCAAGCCGCCCAGCGACTTCAGGATGCCGAGAATCAACGAAAGCTTTCCTTTTTTGCTGTAGGCGTTCAGGGTGCAGACATGAACACCCTCAGCCAGATCGCACCGCCGATGCGTCCGCCGCTGATGCTAAACGGTCTGGATTTTCGATCGATGTTTTTGTGGCTCAGCGATTCAATGGTGCGGGTATCCACCAGTACGGTCGGGGGAGATATGGTGGCACTACCGCCAGTGGGTTGGGGCCAAATTACAACTTAATACCGTTTTTGAAATTTACCGCAATTTCCCTTTTCCCGATTGAGGACAATGTGTGACCTGGAAAGCGATTGTTCATTCAGCCATGGGAACTCGTCACGAACAGCGCAGTCAACCCTGTCAAGACTACGGCGGCTATCGCATGGAGGGCCCTTACTTGTTGGGGGCAGTGTCCGATGGCGCGGGCAGCGCCAAACATGCTGAAGTCGGCGCCCAAATCGCGGTTGAATCGGCATTAACATCCTTTTCTCAGTTGTTGGCGCATCAATTTGCCAAGATGCCGTCCTTGGACGAAATGAGAGAGGCCGCACCTCACTTTTTCATGAAGGTCTTTGACGACGTTTTAGACGCGTTGAAACAGGAAACGATCGCCAGCGACTGCGAACTTCGCGATCTGGGTTGCACGCTGTTGGCCTTTGTCGCTTCTCCAGATTGGGTCGCAGCGATGCAGATCGGCGATGGCTTTATGATTTTGCGCGGCCATGAGAGCGCGCCGTACCAACTCTTGTTCGAACCCGACAAGGGCGAGTTTATCAACGAAACCGTCTTTGTGACGACTCCCCAGGCTTCAGACTATATGGGAACCTGCGTGAAGTCGGTTCTGTCACCATTTTTATGCGCGGCAACCGACGGTCTGGAGCGGGTTGCAATTCGCCTGCAAGACTGGAAGCCCTACGCGCCGTTCTTCAAACCCTTTGAAGCGTGCTTGCGTCAACTGCCCACTCAAGCAGAACGGTACGAATACCTCAAAACCTTTCTAGAGTCAGAACGCCTCAACGCTAAAACCGACGACGATAAAACCCTGCTGGTTTGTCTTCACTGCTCAGAGTTGCCGGAGGAGCCATGAGTGGGTCAGTCTTAACCTCTCTTATTTCTGGCCGTTCGATTGTTTTAATCAAAAAATTGGCAAGCAGTGGGGAAGGTACGGTTTGGACGACCGATTTTCCTGGTTTTTTGGCGAAACTGTACCATACACCCACGCCCGATCGCATCGACAAGCTCAAAGTGATGATTGCCCATCCGCCTCAAAATCCGATGCGGCACCACCACCACGTGACCTTTGCTTGGCCGCAAGATTTGCTCCAAAACGCGCAGGGACAATGTTTGGGCTTCTTGATGCCTGAAATTGTGGATGGCGTCAAACTTTCCTTAGTCTACAACGCCAAACTGCGAAATCGTAAAGCACCCCGCTTTAATTGGTATTACCTTCACACCGCTGCCCTCAATTTTTCTCTTGCCCTGAAGTCGCTCCACGAGGAGGGCTATGTGGTAGGAGATATTAAGCCTCAAAATTTGTTAGTGAACAGCCGGGCCTTGATCTCGGTCATCGATACGGATTCGTTTCAGGTACGGGATCCGAAAACGCAAACGCTATATCGATGCCCGGTGGGTTCTGAAGGGTTTACGCCCGCCGAGCTTTTGGGAAAAGAACTCTCTGCCCAAGATCAAACCGAAATTCACGATCGCTTTCGCTTGGGCGTCATGGTTTTTATGCTGCTGTTTGGCGACCAACCCTTTAAGGGAAAGTGGATTGGGCGGGGCGAGTCTCCTCAGCCTGCCGAACTCATCCGCCAAGGCTACTGGCCCTATGCCTCCAAAAGCATGGTGCAGCCGGGACCGAATACGATTCCCCTTTCGATCGTTCATCCTCAGCTTCAGGTGTGCTTTCAGCGCTGCTTCACCGAGGGCCATCGCAACCCCCAAGCCCGTCCCTCCGCCCAAGAGTGGGGCGAAGCGCTTAAGTTGGCGATCGCCGACCTGAAAATATGTCACCTTGAAAACAACCACTACTACAGTCGCATCTACGGTCGGTGCTACTGGTGCGATCGCCGTTCGACCGTCGGCCTAGACGTTTTCAGTCCCACCCTTACCCCCCCTCGGGTTCAACCCACCCCTCGCAAGATTGCCGTCTCTCCCAAGCGCTATCGCCCTCACCCCAACTATGCTACGTCTCCGGGCCTATCGACCTTAATGGGGGCTGGGGGGCAGGGAAGGTTCCCCCTACAGAGGGGCGCGACGCTTTTAACGCAGATGAGACAGCCTCCATCGCAGACCGCCCTTTCCTGGATCGGCCGATCCAACCCAGTGCTTTGGGGTGCGGGCTGCATCGCCATCGGGTTGGTCGGGCTGACCATCTTACTGTTGCCCGACTTTAATGTAGAAATTCTCCAGCAAGGTGGAGCGACCCTCAAAGCAGCTCTGACACAAGGGTTCGGGGCCCCCGCTCAGAAGGTCAAATCAAAATTAGGTAAGTTTGTACCTGCAACGGGCGCGCAGCAAAGCTCCGAATTACAGCATGGCGGACACTGGGATTCTATTACAGCCCTCGATCTCAGTTTGGACAATCAATTGCTGATTAGCGGCAGCAAAGATATGACCATCAAAATCTGGGATTTTCCGTCGGGACAATTGCGGCAAACGTTTTCAGACCACTACGAGCCGATCGTTTCCGTTGGCGTCAGCACGAACAAAGAAACCTTGGTCACCAGCAGCGTCAGCGGCAAAATCTTAGTTTGGAACTTAAAAACGCAGGAACTCCTTCGCAGCTTGTTAACCAATAGCGCCTGGGGAATTGAAGGAACGATTCGCACGGCAGCAACCGATCGCCAAGGACAGCTCATTGCCAGCAGCGGCTGGGGTGGGGTTCTGTTGCTTCAGGATCTTCAGACCGGAAGAACGATCCGGATCTCTTCCAATTCTCTCGGCTCAGAACAGGCCTTGGCCGTTTTTCCTAACGGCAAAACGGTCATTAGCAGCAGCAGCGACGGTAAATTTCAGCTTTGGAATGCTGCGACGGGACAACTGACAAAAACATTTGCAAGCGCAATTAGCGGGGCGCCCTTCGAGCCGATCAGCGTCATTGCGCTGAGTTTTGACGGACGAGTGATGGCCAGCGGCGGCTGGGACGGCTCAGTTTTACTTTGGGATCTATCCAAAGGAACCCTGCGCAAGCGGATGCAAAAGCAACCTTCGGCCATTTCAGTGATTGCCGTGAGCGACACTGGCGATCGCATTGCAACCTCTGCCACCAACGAACCTTCAATTAAAGTCTGGAACGCGCGCACCGGAACGTTGGAAGGGAGCTTGGTCGGTCATGGCGGAACGATTACGACTCTAAAATTCAGCCACGACGGGAAAATGCTCGTCAGCGGGAGCGACGAACCCTCCATTAAGATTTGGGACCTGACCGCCCGCCGCGTTGTTAGGACGCTCCTACAGTAAATTCGGTGGATCGCGACACCCTCACTTTTGCAAGTAATCTAAAATGCCTTGAGCGATGGCTTCGGCAAGCTTGGCGCGCTGAACTGGAGACGAAAGGCGCGCGGCATCCTGCGCTCCCGTCACAAAACCAGTTTCCACCAACACAGCGGGCATTTTGGTGCGACGGAGCACGTAAAAGCGAGCCTGACGAACGCGGCGATCTTGAACGACGGTATCCCTGAGAATGCGGCTGTGGATCGCCCGCGCCAGCCGATAGCCCTCCGCGCTGGAATAGTAATACGTTTCCAAGCCGCTGATGTCTGGGCGGCTGAGACTAATGGAATTGGCGTGAATGCTCACGAAAACATCGGCGTTGAGGCGGGCAGCTTTAGCCACGCGAGGGGGCAGATCGATTTCGCGATCGTCCGTACGGGTTAAAACTGCGTTTATTCCTCTGCGACGGAGCTGCTCGGCAACTTGGGTGCCGATTGACAGTACCACGACCTTCTCTTGAAGTCCTCTAATGCCGATTGCGCCAGGATCTCGCCCACCGTGCCCCGGATCGATGACGACCACTGGCGCGCCTGCTCTGACTGGCGTCCGAACGGGAGTTCTGGTAGGAATTCTGATGGGGGCGCTACTCGGCGGTTCAGCCGAAGCAGGCATCTCGACGGGAGGAAGGTCCGGGAAGGGAATGCGCTTTCCGGGCGGAACGGAATCGACGGGTGGGGAGGGGTCCTCTTCAGGCAGATCGGCGTCGGAGTCGATATCGATGTCGATGGGCCTTGCATTTTGGGCGATCGCCCCTTCGCTCAGGACGGGAGTTGGAATCTGCACGAACCAGCGGCTGGGGGAAAGACTGCGAATTCGGATATCGTCTGGCCTTAAGGTGTACTGAGGTCCCAATTCTACGACGACGCGAGCGGTTTCGCGATCGAATTGGCCCACCCGCACCTCTCTAATAAATCGGGTGACATTTTTGCGTTTTTTTTGCTTGGATTTCTCGACCCTGGTGCCGGGGATGTCAATAATCAGCCGCGCTGGATTCGCGACGAATTTGGCTTGGGGCTGCACGCCTTCGTTGGTAATAAACTCGATGCGGTTAAGCGGTTTATTAAATTTCCAATAGATCAGCTTACCCGCCCAAGCGGGCTGCATGAGACCCAGAAGGGAGATCGCAGTTAGGGGAAAGAGCCAGCTTAGTTTCACAGCGATCGCACCTGATAAATATCCTCTAGACGTTGCGGCATCATTCAAGACTGTCTTGGGGGCGACTTAGTTTCCTCCGGCCCCAGTCATCAGCTTTTCCGCTCGGTATCATGCCGCATTGTCAGCCAAAACGCAAGGGCAGACCCATAGGATCTGCCCATCTAGAATATGGAATAGGTGCAATTTCTACTTTTAAAGCCGATCTTGACCCGATCGAGCGCCAATCTACTCCACAGAATTCTTGCCCCCGACGCAAAACTGCGTCACAACCCGCAAGAGGTGGATGTCATGGAACAACGCGAATCGGGATCGACGGTCAACAATATTGGCTGACGTCTTCGCCGCATTCATCGGCCAGATAACACAGCGCGCGAAATCTCAGGCCGACCACCTCTTCAAAGAGAGGATTCAGCTTGCAAAGGGGTGGAATATGGGCAACTGTACGACCGAAGAGTTTGATGTCCCGCTCGAAGGGACATTGCGGCGGGATGAGCTTACAAATTCGGTGAGCGAGCTTAAAGTCTTCAACGGACCATTGGTTCAGCCAGTGACGAATGGGATCGAGGATGAAAGAAAGAGCATTGTACCGAGGAGAGCGGTCTTGCAGGAGCGGTTCCATGGAAAAATCTCAACGTGCTTAAAGCATCTTCATATTGATTATAAAGAAAATATAAAGAAGTGACATTGTAAAGGCAAGCGTTCGCTATTGAACCGTTTTCGCATTGCGAGAGTCTAAGTCAATAGGAAGGTCAAATATTGAAACGAGAGGTCTGGCAATATGGTCCCTGAGGTTCTGTCATCCTTGGCCCGGAAAGCATGCGAGAAATGACCGCTAATACTTCCTCCACTCCCCCTTCCGATGCGGAGTTGGTCGGGGCATGTCAGTGTGGCAGGACCGATGCCTTTCGAGAGCTGTATCGACGACACCAAAAGTCGGTCCGCGCGATGCTCGGGCACCTCTGCGACCCCGACATGCTAGAGGATCTGGTCCAGGAAGTGTTTATCAAAGCCTGGAACGGGTTACCCAAAATGCGCGGGTCCGCTCAGTTTTCGACTTGGCTGTACCGCATCGCGTGGAATGTGGGTGCAGACTACCGACGCAGTATGGCCCAGAAAAGAAAACGCATGCAGCAGCAAGAGATCGCGCACGCAACGACGGACAGTGCTACAAATTCCCTACAGCACATTCACCATCGCGATTTGGTCCGTCGAGGGCTGCAGCACATTAGCTCGGACCACGCCATTGCGATCGTTCTCCACGATCTCCAGGATATTCCCCAGGCTGAAATTGCCGACATTTTGCAGATCCCGATCGGAACGGTGAAGTCCAGAGTATTTCACGCTCGCCAAATGCTTCGTCAATTCTTTCATCAAGAAGGCATTTCCCTATGACTAAGGTCAATCCTCCAAGCCCCGATCGCGCTGACGAGCCGAACGACAGAGATGCAAATCTGGTGGCGTTTTTACGGCAGCACGCTCCTCCGGTGCCTGAAGTGGTGGCGGGGGCTGAAGATCGGTTGATGGCTGCAATCGCCGTGCGCCAAGCGGCTGCTGCGGGTAACGCTGCTGCACCTGCACCTGCGGCTCGTGCCACCCGCAGCGGCTGGCCGAGACGGCTGGCGGTTGCGGCTGGCTTTTCGGTCGTGTTGTGCGCGCTGTGGCAACTGTACCGAGTCGAGATCGCACCCCATCGCCCCGTTGGAGACCTTGCCGAAATCGAGAACTTTTGGTTTCAAAATTGGGACGAAGTGGCAAATGCGGAGGATGTTCCCCTTTGGCTAGCAGAACGAGATTCCGACCTGGATTCGACAACCGGACCATCCCCATCTGCCTCAAGTCCAAGTCTTTTTTACCGCTCACCTTCAAGACAGGAATAAGCTCATGCAACTGACCCGGCCCACGGCCTTTACTTTTTTGGGCTTTGCGCTCGGCGCTGCGGTAGCCCTGAGCATCCCTCATTTTACGAACGATAAACTCCCCGTCAGCGCCCAATCCGCCTCTGGCGAGCGTCTCCCTGAGGAAACGGCTGCCCTGCAAACCGATACAGCCAACCCGCCCCAAAATGCACGGTCTCAAAGGATGAGTCAGATGTTTCAACGACTCAACCTAACCCCAGACCAGATCCAAAAACTGAAGTCTATTCGACGGGAGTACAAAGATCGAATTCGCGATCGACAGCGCGGCGTTCGAGAAGCGCGTCAAGCAATGCAACAGATGTTTGGCAGCGACACGCCTTCATCTACAGTGCTTTCTAAGTTTCAGGACGTGCAGCAAAAACAGCAATCGCTCAATCAACTGCGTTTTAAGAGTCTTTTAGAAATGCGAGAGGTGCTAACCCCAGCTCAACGGCAGCAACTGGCCGATCGCATGGGAAACCGCAAAGGAAAATCGCAACGAAAAAGTTTGTTAAATAGACCTCAGCAGTAGTTTCATTCAGACGTCTAAGTAAATACAAAACAATTTGAACCTTTCTCCTGTTATTCCAGTCTAACGATTGGAAGTCAACAAAATGAATTGATTCCAATCGAAGCGAACCCCCTCACTCAATTTCTATCATTATTTGGAGTTCCAATCATGATTTCTATCTTTCGTTTTGCCATGCCAGTCATTTGCGTTGCAACGCTGTTTGCTCCGCTCGAAGCTCAGGCCAGCCAACAGGTTCCATCTACCGTCAACCAGCGGCAAGCCAATCAACAACGTCGTATTTTCAATGGAGTTCAAGACGATAGTATCGGTCCTAAAGAGTATCGCAATTTGCAACGACGATCGCTTTCTATCGAATTGCAGCAAAAAAGGGATAGGCGAGATGGCGGTTCTTTCACGGCGCAGGAACGCTATCATCTCAATCGACGTTTAAACCGCGTCTCCAACTCGATTTATCGCGATCGCCACGACTAAAGTCTGGGTTTAATCGGGGCGCAAAACCTCGCGCCCCTACAGAATTGTCCTACAGAATTGTAGGATGGCGATCGCGTCGAAAATCGCATTTAAAGTTTGCAGGTAATGGTGAAATATTCGGAGCGCTTAGCTGTCTAAATTAATGTCTAAATCAACAGAACTTTGCAGGCCAAATGGCGATAAATACTCGCCACCAAAGATTTCATTGAAATGGAGTTCCGTCTTAGCACGAGAAACTTTAGACCTGACAGAACGCAAACTGCTTAGAGGCTGTTTTAAAAGCCTCATTCGTCCCTGCATTAGCCCTCCCGCCCCCCAATTCTGGGGGGAGAACACCGAAAACTAGGGTCATTTCCAAAAACTAGGCTTATTTCCCCCCAGAATTGGGGGGTTAGGGGGGCGAGTGTAATGTCTGAGAAACTTTTCAAACTGCCTCTTAAACAGAAGCTATGAACGCGAAAAAAAACATCTCCATACAGTCTTTTTACATTCTGGCGCTAACCGTAGGATTTGGATTTTTAAGTCCGAGTCGCGCCGCCGTACCGCCAGATCCAAAAGTATTGCACGCGCTCGACCGCCTGAGCTTTGGCCCTCAACCGGGGGATATCGAGCGTGCCGCAAACCTGGGGATAGAACGCTACATCCAGCAGCAGCTCAACCCGAACGCCATCCCAGAATCGCAGCGTCTGAACGCACGGCTCGCCCAACTTGAAACCTTAGAGCTGAACTCATTGCAGCTTTTAGAGCAGATCGAGTTGCCGAGATCGGTCAAAGGACAGAAACCCACCCCAGAGCAAAGGCGCGCCTATCAACAAGAAATGCGCTACGTCAGAGAGCAAGCCGAGCAAGCGCGCTTGCTGCGAGCGACCGAAAGCCCGCGTCAACTGCAAGAAGTGATGGTGGACTTTTGGTACAACCATTTCAACGTCTTCGATCGCAAAGGTGTCACTCGCTTTTTAGTGGGAGCCTACGAGCGAGAGGCGATTCGTCCCCATACCTTCGGTCGCTTCCGCGACCTTGTCGGAGCAACCGCGCGCCATCCGGCCATGCTGTTTTACCTGGATAACTGGCAGAATACCGTTGCGACAGGACCGAACGCTCGCGGGAAGGCGCGGGGCTTGAACGAAAATTACGCCCGCGAATTAATGGAGCTGCACACCCTGGGGGTAGATGGCGGATATACCCAACAGGATGTTGTTGCGCTGGCCAAAATTCTTACGGGATGGACGTTTCGGCGATCTGCGCGGCCTGGCGTGGGGGAATATGGATTCTACTTCGATGCCCAGCGCCATGATTATAGCGACAAGGTTTTTATGGGGCGTACCATTCAGGGCAGCGGTATGGCAGAAGGGGAACAAGCCCTCGATATGTTGGCGAGGAGTCCTGTCACGGCTCGTCGCATCAGCTATAAGCTGGCGCAGTATTTTGTCGCGGATCGACCTCCCAACCCCTTGGTCGATCGCCTCTCTCAAACCTTTCTGTCTACCGACGGCAATATTCAGGCCGTTTTGAGCGCGCTGTTTCGCAGCCCGGAGTTTTGGGATAGCCGCTATTACAAGGCAAAATTCAAGACGCCCTATCAATATGCCCTGTCGGCAGTTCGCGCGACGGGGACTGAGGTGACGAATTTTCGTCCGGTTGTTGGCTTTTTACAGCAGGCTGGCATGCCTCTCTACGGCTGCCTGACGCCCGATGGGTATAAAAATACCGAAGCGGCTTGGCTGAATCCCGATGCCATGACTCGAAGAATTAGCTTTGCTACTGCCCTTGCCAGCGGACGGCTGCCGCTGACAACCGCTATGAGCGCGGCGTCCTCGGAGCGTCCCCCATCAAACCGAAGGGAACGCTTAACCCTCGCGGGACCGATGCTTCGGAAGTCGCTAAAGCCTTCTTCTGCGCTGATGGCTCCTCTGGATGCGACGCAGCTCGGACTTACACTGGGCAATCCGTTTTCTGCAAAAACGCAACAGGCGATCGCCGCCAGCCCTCCCCAACTCCGCGCCGCGCTCGTACTCGGCAGTCCAGAATTCATGCGGCGATAGCGCTAGTCCAGTCCCTCGATCTCCATCCAAAACTGCTATGAACAGACGCCAATTTTTGCAACAAACTGGATTTGCCGCTGCTTCCATCTTTGCCGCTGTTGGAACCCACGGCTGGGTTGCCCGCTCTTTGGCCCAAACTTCCTCAACCCGCAGCTCGGACCCCAAACGCCTCATCGTAATCTTCCTGCGGGGTGCTGTAGATGGATTGAATGTGGTCGTTCCTTACCGCGAAACAGCCTACTACCAAAATCGACCGCGAATTGCCATCCCTCAACCGGGGAAAGCAGGCGGTGCCCTGGATCTAGACGGTCAATTTGGTCTCCACCCTGCCCTTGCAACCTTGATGCCGCTGTGGCAGCAGAAGGGGTTGGCCTTCGTCCATGCCTCGGGTTCGCCAGACCCCACGCGATCGCACTTTGAGGCCCAGGACAATATGGAACGGGGTATCCCAGGCACTTCAACGATACAAGATGGCTGGATGAATCGCTTGCTGGGCGTAATGGCTGGCCGCAACCCCATTCAAGCCGTTAACGTTGGCAGTACGACGCCCCGGATTCTGGCGGGTCGAGTACCTGTCGCCACCTTGGCTGCGGGTCGCAAGGCAGCGAATCCGTTACCGTTGGATAAGCCTAAGGTTGCTGCTGCCTTCGACAGTCTGTACGGCAGCGATGATTCCCTCAGTCAGGCGTATCGAGAAGGTCGCTTAGCCCGCAAAGCCCTATTGGCAAATCTGGATGCCGAGACAAAAATGGCGAACAATGGAGCACCGTTGCCCAACGGGTTTGCCAGCGATGCCCGCCGATTGGCTCAGATTATGGTCAAGGATTCTAGGGTAAAGCTGGGGTTTATGGCATTAGGGGGATGGGATACTCACGTCAATCAAGGCGCAAGCCAGGGACAACTGGCGCGTAATTTAGAGCAACTGGGGAAAGGATTAGCCGCGCTGCAAACTGCCCTTGGCTCGGCCTATAGAGACACTACGATCTTGGTCATGTCAGAATTTGGCCGTACTGCCCGCGAAAATGGGGATGGGGGCACCGACCACGGGCACGGCAATGTTATGGGAGTGATGGGTGGCGGCTTGCGCGGCGGTAAAGTCTACGGAGCCTGGCCGGGACTCTCCCCAGATCGACTGCACGAGAAACGAGATCTGGCGATTACGACGGATTTTCGGGATACGATCGCTGTTGTGTTAGAGCGTCACCTGAAGCTATCTGACGTTCAGCTCGATCGAGTGTTGCCCAACTATAAACCGCTTCAGAAGAATCTACAGCTTTACGCTTAGGATCGTGGGTTAAATAAGATCCAGAATTAGGCTGGCGGTTGAAACCGCGCCTACCTTAGTGGTGCAGAAAACTCAAAGGAGCTGAAAGCTTTAGAAGACAGTCACCTTGGCAAACTCAATGCGAGTGTTCATCGCATCTCGCTTCTTGAGAGAGGCATAAGCAGGTGGTGGATTACATCGTGGCAAATATCTCAAGGGTGGCAGCGGTAATCTTTGATAGCACAACTGATTAATCCGTCTTAGCCCGATTTGCAGAAAACTCAATCCCCTGTGAGCATGCCAATCAATGGACTTTAGTGCGCCTTGAGCGATCGTTTCAATGGCAACGCAAATGGCAATAATGGTCGCAGCCGCCAGTAACATCAGCAGTCGGCTTAAAGCATGGGCATCTCTGAGTTTAGAACGAGGCAGTTCAAAGGCGGCAGACTTGTAATCCTTGAAATGGGGTTCAATGCCACCAAAACGTTGACCATATAGCGCGAAGGTTTGCACAGAAGGCGATTTATCTGTAATCACAGCCCAAGCCTCCTGGGCGATGGATAATCGAGCGGTCGCCAAATGACAGTGGATATCTTCAAGAATCGTGACATCAGAAAATAGAAAAGCTTGTTCAGGCTCTGGCAGCAGGTCAGCAACCGACTCGGTTTGAGCATTAGACAACGTGACCCTCAAATCGGATTTAGCGCGAATTGCCCAAGACCATTGATGGCTCCGTAGCCAACGAATTAACTCACCATGCTCAAAGCCTCGGTCAGCCAATAGTGTGATTTGACAATCAGCGGGTAAGACCGTCTCAGCCACATCCAGCACTGAGCAATAGTCCGCAAAAGCGACCGTAGCACTGCCATGCTTGAGCACCTTTTGAGCCAAAGGAAAAGAGCGCCCTCCCCAGGTCAGACAGACCTCTATCAGGCAATACTCATCCCACAGCATGCTTGTATCCAGGGTCAATGTCGTCGCCATGCCCGCCCACGCTTGAAGAAATTGAAGCAGTAATGGAACATAGAATGTTTCTGAGGTGATCTTGGGATTATGAACGAAGTAGCTCAGTCGTTCCATGTGAGAGCGGGCTTTACAACGACGATGACTCAAATAAGTCAGCCAATGGCTTAAGCTGCCACTTTGGGCTTGGAGGATTGCAGCGATGTTTTCAGCAAACACAGTAAGGTGACGTTTATCTTTGGGTGTGACCCATTGACTCAGTTGAGTTTGCAGTTGACGATAGAGTTGAGGGGTTGACATAGGATTGCTCTGAGTTTGGGAACTTAAGCATCACATTGAATGCCCCTCTCTGTCACCTTTGACAGATTTGAATATTGCCTGCTGGTAAGGTCTTCATGACTTTTCTGCACCATCAAGCCGCGCCTACAAGAACGATGTCCGCCTACGCGGACTAGGAGAAGATTTCAACCCGCGCAGGCGGGTTTTGTTCTTGTAGCCGCGATTTCAATCGCTAGGTTAATTTAATCCACGATCCTTAGATTGAGATGGATTCTACTGTGTCATAAGGCTTTGGCTGGCACAGGCGAGGGTTTGGGGAGATGGGGAAGCGATCGCTCGATTCGCGCTTTCCCCATGGAATAGGTGACGCTGTAGCTCAGGGCCAGCAGCCATAGCCACAGCCTGGGATAACGCGGTTCCAGATAGGGTTGAAGCCGCCGAACAAAGGCGGGAAACCAGCTTTTGAGGAAGGCATTGACAAACGCTGCTACGGTGAAGCTCCAGTAGCTTTGGAGCCACCGCAGCATATCCGCCGGGCCGACCAAATCCCAGATCCAGTACAGCAGGGCCGGATTCGTAAAGGCGGCCTTGATGGCCATGCGGTTAAACGGCAGCCAGCCAAAGCGATCTTTGACAAACCCATCTGCGATTTCTGGGGTTTCTCCGGCCAAGATGCCAAAAAACGTATTCAGCATAGAATTTACGCGCTGGGGCGGAATCTGCCGTCCCGTGGGCACCATCATCCCCCGCGAAAACAGCCAGGTGACGGCAATGTTGCTCTGGTAAGCGCGGATTTGATTGAGGTCTTGGGCCTTGAAAAGGTTATTGCGCAGGGCGGTGTCCAGGAGATCGGTGAGGCGCGGCAGATTGCGGACCATCGACCCGAAGCCCGTAAATACTAGCGGCGACTGCATGGAGGCCGCATCCCCGATCGCGACTAGGCGATCGAAAGCCACGGTGCGATCGCGATCGTTGGCGCTGAAGTGACCGGGGATATAGCCAAAGGTGGGTTTAATCCAAGTCAGTTTATCGAGATCGCAGCGACGATACTCCGGCAGAATGGTAAAGAAGTCCTCGTACATTTCCAAGAGCGACCCTGGATTTTCAGGATGCACCTGGTGGTAGTGAAACAGGTAAAACGTCAGTTCGCTACCAGGGCCGGGAAACAATTCCCAAATCAATTGCCGTCCTCGCGAGATATCACCGTGGCTGTTGAGGACATCCCCATAGGAGGAATCCCATACCGCCGGATCGATGCCGGACAGGACCGCTCCTACCGTCGGGCAAACGCTATCAAAGGCCCGTTCGCCATTTAACTGCCAGGCAATGGGCGAAGCAGTCCCCATGGCGTCAATTAAGATTTTTCCTGCCGCCTCTTTGAGGGTTTGAGAGGGTAAATGGGTGCCTTGGACCTTCACTTGGTGTGGCTGTACGTCCGCGCGGGAGAACTCTGTATAGTCCCAAATTTCGCCTCCAGCTTTACGGAGTTTTTCGCCGCAGACTTGCAGGAGTTTGGCTGAATTGACGGCAATGTTGAGGACCGTGGGCGTATGTAAAACCGCAGCCTTAGCCTGAGGCGGGTTATTGGCATCAAAAAACTTATGGAATCCGTCCGCATACTCGCGGGCAATCAAGCCCTCAAACTCAGCGGCAGTAAACAGTCCCAGGTCGATTAAATTCTGGAATTCCCCGCGGGAGATATTCCATTCTCGGTGCATGCGTCCAAAGGGAAGTCTCTCGATCAGCAGTACGCGATAGCCCAACTGCGCCATAACCGCAGCGTGAATGACGCCGAGAGCACCGCCGAGATAAATCAGATCGTAAGTTGGCAGATCGTCTGCGTTTGCTGCATCTCCCTGAAAAATGACTTGAGGAGCCTGCTGGGGGGCTTTCACGCTATTGCGCCAACGCTGTTCCCACCAATAAACCCGCGCGAGGTCGGCTTCGCCCTTGGGCATTTGCCGAAAATATCGAACGGTGAGCGGGTATTGCTGTTCTAAACCTTCAAAGATAGAGGTTTGGGTGAGATCGATGGGGGGCGGGGTCGGATACCGGACGGGAAAAGCTCGTTCGAGATCTTTGCGAAGCTGTTTGAGAAACTTTTGCTCGTTAAGAGGCGATGACTTGCTCCATCGAAAAATTTTGAGGTAAGTGGTACGCTGGACAGACCAAACAAAGATCGACCATTCCACTTCCGGCGAAAGCCTCACGCGGCAACCTTCTGACGCGATCGCTTTTGCCCCAAACGCGGGTTGGAAATCTCGTTGGAGCCAAACTTTAACGCTGTTCGTATCGGGTGTGGGGACTTCAGTGTAAAAAATTTCTTGCATTTTGGCCGCAGTGAGGAGAAAGCGTTAAAAATAGGTTAAACTGCCGGGTGCAGTTCTAAAAAGAACTTGACGCAAAGTTTACACACCTAGGGGGGTTATGGATCATCCTAGCGCTTTGGAGCCCTCGAACGGTAGCCAGGGCTCTATTACTGAAGAGTTGATTGCCGCGACGATCGCCGGACTCGTCAGCAGCGCCTACGCCCGAGGTCAATCTTTGGAAGATTTGACCGACCTTGTCTTAGAAGAAGATCCCGAGTTGGACCAGATGACGCGTCAATGGCTCAGCGAAATTGTGGCCGAGGCTTGGAAAGATCTATCCGGTTCGGAATGCCTGGAAGCTGCCTGAGCGCAAGTGCTTAAAATTTCTTAAAACCTTTGAAGGCGTATCGATCGAGGCAAGGCGTTTTGGCAGTCCCCTGGAGCAAGACGCCAAAACCGCCCAGCCCCAGTGGATTTGCGAGGGCGTGGAGGGCTTCCCGCCGGCGCAGAATTTCCATGAAGTTGACGGCTGAAGCAGCGTTGCGATCGAGGCGATCGCCCAGGCCCAAGGCCATCAAAAATAAACCCTGCTGCACGCGAGCAATGTTTTGAAGTCCCAGGTTTTCGCCCTGCCGTTCTAGGGCAGTGAAGTTGACGTGGGCGGTGATGTCTTGCTGTCCGACGGCCCAATAGGGATCTTCGTGGTGCGCCTGTTGGTAGTAGCACTGGAGCGTCCCTTGGCTGCGCTGGGGACTGTAATATTGGGCGGCGGTATAGCCGTAGTCGATGGTGAGGATGTATCCGCAGGCGAGCTTCTGCGCAACGGTTTTGAGCCAGTCCAAGGCGGCTAGGTTGATTTCGCTGCGGTAGCCGTTGGGGTAAGACGCGAGATCGAGATCGAGCATTTCTAGGTACTTTTGAAGTGCTGGTGTCGAAGGTGGAGCGACGACTTCGGCAAATCGAATGGAGTCTGAAGCGGGATCGGCAATCGCGACATAAATCTCCCGCACTTGCCCTGCCTGAATCTCGATCCGATGGACCGGAAAAGCATCCACTAGCTCGTTAGAAAAAAAGCAGCCCGTAATGCTCCGGTCGGGAATTTCTGGCCAGGTTTTCCAGGTGAGTTTTCGGTCTGCTTCAAAGGACTTGAGGCTGTACCGCTGTTCGGCAATAAAGGCGGTTGCTTTTTCAATGATGACGTACTGCAATGCTTCCCAGAAAGCGGCGCAGTCTGATGCGGGCGACTGGCGGGAGCTTTCGCGCAAATAGTTCAGCACGTCGGCGGCAATGAGCCCTTGTCCCGCACCCATTTCCACAACGTGAAACGGAATGGGTCGTCCCAAAGAAAGCCACAAATCTAGAAATTGTTCTGCCAGCAACTCTCCAAAATCTGCACCCAGATGAGGGGACGTGACAAAATCTCCCCCCGCGCCTATTTTTTGGCGTTGAGCGGCGTAGTAACCGAGCGCTGGCTCGTAGAGCGCCCAGTCCATAAACGCTGCAAAGGTGACTCGCTGTTGGGGCGATTCAGCGATGCGAGATGCAATGCGGCGGCGCAAGGGTCGGTCCTCAGCGATCGCAGCGGATTGGGTCGAGGACTCGGACATTGGCGGAGGTTGAGTCATGCCGACGGCTCAAGAGTGCATTTCCATTCTGCACGAAAGCTGGAACAGAGAACGGCTTCAATTTCCGGCTGGATTGCTCCGCCATACGGCTACGATCGTGCCGCTACCAGATTTGGTCGGTACCAAACTCAGGTAAAAGGGCTTCAGCGATGCCTTCTTGATTTCATAAAGCAACCCGCCCCCGTAACCTTCTGCAATCGGACTAGGTTGGTAATCAGAGGTTTGTAAGCTTGTACTGAAATACCCCGAAAAAAGCTGGTCAGGGGTCTGGCCTGGCACTAGCTTTAGCGATTCGATTTCTGGATTTGGCGTCGGCGAGATATCGAATCCTTGAGCATCCTGACCGCCTAATTCAGTGTAAAAAGCCTCAGGACTGGCCAACTGCTCTGGCGAAATGGTTGCTTCATTTGCTTCGCCCCCGCCCGGAAGTTGACCCAAGATCGTTTGAGTAAAGTCAGACGGAATTTGCACGGCATTTTGCAGGTCTGCCAACGTGATTGCCGTCGGCGCGAGCGCGTAAATTGCACTATCTCCGGTCCAAAAAATATTGAGAAACTGAGTAGCTCCTTTTTTCTCGACTTGATAGACCTTTCGACTTTCTTCAGAGACGGCAGGTTTAATGGAATATTTCTTGAGAGGAAGCTGTTTCTCAAAAAATTGAGTCACCGCAGCTAAGGTCTGCTGCGTATCGAAGCAGGACTCAACATTCAGACAGCCTGAGACGGCATTGGGGTAGTGAGGAAAGTCTTGAATTGGATCGCTGTTATCTACATCTGGTGCAGGTTTTTCAGGTCTGGCGGAGGGTTTCTCGGGTTGTAAATTCTTAGATGTTTTTCCATTCGGTGCTGCCGCTGCCGTTTTTTTGAGTAAGTTAGGTACAACTAGACCTTTTTGAGGAATAACTGCCACGGACCGCTTTCGAATCGGACGAGGTCTAATGAGCTTCTTAGGCGTTTTAAGAGGGGGTAGCGCGCTTAATTTAACGGTTTTGGGCTGAGGAGAAGCTACCTTTTCAGGCGGTGCAGGGATTGGCATCAGCAAAACTGCAGCATGGAGTCCTAAAGAAGCCAGCACCATAGGCTTCATAAAAGGACGCAGGGACGGTGGGAGCTCGATTCTTTTGAAATTTAGAAATTTTGGAAGAGACAGCGTGCGAGCCATAATTCATTCAAACAAGACAACAAGAAAGAAACTAACTTGACCTAAACCGCTGTCTGGATATTCCTTGACATTTTAACTTCATTCAAATTCAATGATTTAACAAAAATCTCACATCGGAAATTTTGAAGTTTTATTGAAAATCACTATACCAAGCTTTTACTACTTCAGAGCGCCTAGCAGATCGTACCTTCACTCTAAAATCTAAAGGTTAAAAATACTGTAAGTTAAGCTGACCTTAAACCGAGCTTATTTGTTTCTTTATCTAAGGTTAACTATTTTTCTATATGAATGATTGTGGGGTATCCAAACCAACATTTTTGACTATCATTTAATTGGGAGAGTGTGATGGGTCTTAACTCCACAGTTGTTCGTCGTGCTTTTACTGCTTCTGTTGTAACATTTGCAGTTTCGGTTACTCCTTTGTTTGCGGCGATCGCCCAAGCCGTCACCCTCAACGGTGCTGGTGCAACCTTTCCGGCTCCCCTCTACGAGCGCTACATTCGCGAGTTCAAGAGCAAAAATCCAGGCGTGACCGTCAACTACCAAGGGATTGGCAGCGGTGGCGGCATCAAGCAGATGCAGGCTGGTTCCGTTGACTTTGCCGGTAGCGATTCTGCCATCACTGACGAGCAAATCGATAAACTGCATCAAAATCGCGGCGTATTGATGGTGCCCACGGCAGGTGGCGCTGTTGCGATTGTCTATAACGGAATCGCACCGGGCCTCAAGCTTTCTCAGTCCGCACTAGGCGAAATCTTTGGCGGCAAAATCACCCAGTGGAACGACCCGGCGATCGCCAAGACAAACCCTGGCATGAGCTTGCCGGATCGAACTATCCGCCTTGTGGTTCGTGCCGATTCCAGCGGTACCACCTTTATTACCACCAATGCACTGAGCGCCATGAGTCCCTTCTTTAAGGGGAAAGTAGGCGTCAGTAGCGCTCCGAAGTGGGGCGGAAAACCTATCCAAGGCAAAGGTAATCCTGGCGTTGCGGAAAGCGTCAAGCAAACGCCTAACTCCATCGGCTATGTTGAGTATGCGTTTGCCAAGCAGAACAACATGCAAATGGCGGCGATCCAAAATAAGAAAGGGGAGTTTGTAATGCCCTCCTTGGAAACCACCCAAGAAGCCCTTAGCAATATTAAATTTCCCGCTAACTTCCGCGTATTTGAAGGGAATCCCGCTGCAGGCTACCCCATTGCAGGATTGACCTGGATGCTGGTCTACAAAAAATACGATGCCGAGAAGCTACCCGCCATTAAGGATTGGGTGCGATGGGTTCTCAACGACGGACAAAAGATCAATCCAACCCTCGACTACGTTCCAATTCCCCCAAGCGTCAGAACTCGGGTATTGCAGCAATTAGAAGCGAACGTTAAGGCGCAGTAGTTGCTTGCGCTCTCGAACTCGGTGCATTTTTGCCCGCTTTCGCGATCGCCATCGTTTCTCTATAGGTTGGGTTCGCTAAACGGCGAGCCCAACCTATGACTTTAAGACTCCCTAATTGAATTAGTTTTGCAATTCCCGTACCAATGGCAAATGCATCAGGCTCGTCTTCTCTAACCGACCCCCCTCTTCAGTCCTTGAGCGAATTCCCCGTCGTACCGCTCAGTCCTTTTCAGGCTTTAATGGGCGAGATCGGCGATCGCGGGTTTCAGGCGATCGCGTTCGTGGCCGCATCGATCGCGGCTGCCGTTCCGTTTTGCGTGGTTATCCTGCTGTTCCGCGATGCGTCTCCTGCCATCGCAAAGTTTGGTTTACCCTTCCTCTGGCAGCAGGATTGGGACGTTAACGAATCTATTTTTGGGGCGTTGCCCTACCTGTACGGCACCCTCGTCAGCTCGGCGATCGCCCTTTTTTTGGCCCTGCCCGTTGGGGTAGCCGTGGCGATCGTCACCAGCGAAGCAGTCTTGCCCAAATGGGTGCAGGCTCCCATTGCCTTTTTGGTAGAACTCATCGCCGCAATTCCCAGCGTCATTGTGGGACTGTGGGGCGTAACGGTGTTGATTCCGGTGCTGTTGCCAGTGCAAGCGTTTTTATACAGTAATTTTAAGTGGCTTCCGGTATTCGGCACCGAACCCTTTGGGCCTAGCTTGTTAATTGCAGGCGTTGTCCTGGCCATCATGATTTTGCCGACGATTGCCGCGATCGGTCGGGAAGTGTTTCTGGCCCTTTCTTCCGATCTGCGCAACGGAGCCTTTGCCCTCGGCGCTTCCCAATGGGAAAGTATTATCTATATTGTCCTGCCATCTGCAGCCCCTGGCATTTTTGGCGGAGCCAGTCTTGCCCTAGGTCGAGCTTTAGGCGAAACCATGGCCGTAGCAATGGTGATTGGGAACGTGAGCGCCATCGATATTTCTTTGCTCAGCCCCGGTACCACCATCCCGTCTCTGCTGGCCAATCAGTTTTCCGAAGCGACGGAAACGCTTCACATTGGCGCGCTGATGTATTTGGCGCTCGTACTTTTTTTGGTCACGTTTGCGGTCAATTCTCTGGCGGTGTTTATGGTTCGATTCATGAACCGAAATGCTTAAGAACCCAGCATTAAACCCAAAATTTTGTGAGGGCAAGTTTTGCTGAAGCGCTTCGGGATTATCCCATACACTATCCGCTAAACCCGCTCCGCCCGCTCGACTTGATTGACGCCACAACCCTAAGTTGCAAACCTTCACTTTCTAGGCCCGCCTGTGTCTCAACTGTTCTCTCCCCAGCCATTGTCCAAGAAACTCTTTAACCTCGGGATGGGCTTCCTTGCGTTTGCCCTCAGCATCTTGGCGTTGATTCCCCTGCTGGCAATGGTCTGGGCCATTCTCAGCAAGGGGACTCCTCATTTGTCCTGGGATGTCTTGACCCAGCTCCCCGCGCCCGTTGGGATGAAAGACGTTCCCAATGGATTTGCCAATGCCATCGTAGGTACGGGGGTGATGGTGGCGATCGCCTCTGCCATCAGCATCCCGTTGGGGATTTTGACGGCCATCTACCTTTCGGAATTCGGCAAAAACTCTGCTTTTGCCAATGGGGTTCGGTTTTTCGTGACGATTTTGAGTGCCGCTCCTTCGATTGTGGTGGGGGTGTTTGCCTATGCAGTCATCGTGATTCCATTTAAGGGATTTTCGGCCATCGCGGGAGGCTTTGCCTTGTCGATTATCATGCTACCCGTGGTGGCCCTTGCGACGGAAGAGTCGCTGAAGTTGGTGCCCAACGCTCAGCGGTTAGCTTCCGCTGCCCTGGGGGCTGGGTTTGCCCGCACGACACTGCGGATCGTGCTGGCGCGCGCTTTGCCGGGAATTCTGACGAGCAGTTTGTTAGCGATCGCCCGTGCCTCTGGAGAAACTGCCCCGCTGATTTTTACGGCACTGTTCAGCCAAAACTGGCTAGAGAGCCTGTCTGGACCGAGTGCCTCTCTTTCCGTGATGATTTTTAACTACGCCACGTCTCCCTTCACCGAGCAAAAAGACTTAGCTTGGGCGGCAGCGTTGATTCTGTTGGGCCTTGTCTTGCTCACCAATTTACTGTCTCGGTGGGCAACTCGTAAGCGTTGGAAAACTCTGTAAATTGTATGATGTCTTCTCCAAATCCTCTCCCGTCTGATGCACGAGTTTCTGTCGCCAGTGGACCTGCAGCAGCAGAGCGTCCGCTCGTGCCAGTCATTCATGTCCAGAATTTGAGCTGTTTTTATGGGCATCATAAGGCGGTTGAAGGTGTCTATATGGACATCTATCAAGGTCAAGTGACGGCTATTATCGGTCCTTCTGGGTGCGGCAAGTCTACCTTTCTGAAAACCCTCAACCGCATCGGCGAGATGGAGAGCAATCTCCGCATTCAGGGCAAAGTAGAGTTGCAGGGCAAGAATATCTACGCGCGGGGTACCAATCTAAACCAGCTTCGCCGTCAGGTCGGGATGATTTTTCAGCAGCCCAACCCTTTTGCCATGAGCATCTACGACAACGTAGCCTACGGCATCAGAACGATCGGCCGTCCCAGCCGTTCCGTCCTGAACGATGCAGTTGAGTCTGCTTTGCGCAGCGCGGCATTGTGGGATGAGGTAAAGGATAGTCTGAATCGGTCTGGGCTGGAACTTTCTGGCGGTCAGCAGCAGCGACTTTGCATTGCCCGCGCTCTGGCAGTCAATCCCAAAGTATTGCTGATGGACGAACCTTGTTCTGCTCTGGATCCGATCGCCACGATGAAGATTGAGGAACTCATCCACGCCCTCAAAGGCAAGCTGACGATTGCGATCGTGACTCATAACATGCAGCAGGCCTCGCGGGTTTCCGAGCACACCGCATTTTTTAGCGTCGATGAGCGCCGCGTAGGTCAGTTGGTCGAGTTTGGTCCTACCTCGCAAATCTTTTTAGAAGCAGAACAGCCCAGCACTCGCGACTACGTTGCAGGACGGTTTGGTTGACACTCCCACGGCTGAAACGCGATCGGCTCGAGCTTAGCGCGATCGCCTACTCCGGCAATCCTTTAGAAGGGCGATCGCTACGCACCAAGAGTTTGCAGCCCGAGCTTTGCAGACTATTTCACTTCAACCGCTTGACAGTCGGGGAATTTATCGCGGTAGAACGTCGTCTAGTCGAAGATGCAGGTTCGGAAAGGTAGGGGAATAAATGGGCTGGCCTAAGTTGTATTGGTGCCGACTGTACTCATCGCCATCCAGATGGCAAATGGTGAAAGTAGGTTGTTTAGGCTTGCCGATAAATGCGATGCCTCCTAAGGCTCGATAATCTACAATCCAATATTCCGGGATACCGAGGAATGCGTATTCTTCGACTTTACGGGCGTAGTCGTCTTGCCAGTTGGTGCTGATGACTTCA
The DNA here is from genome assembly GCF_044923475.1 of Altericista sp. CCNU0014. Lineage (NCBI taxonomy): Bacteria > Bacillati > Cyanobacteriota > Cyanophyceae > Synechococcales > Altericista > Altericista sp. CCNU0014. Next base: position 4,517,273 of record NZ_CP137338.1, on the reverse strand, counting down.
ACTACGAGTTTTACAGTGGAGCCGTTGCAAATAATCGGTTCTTGTTGCCACAAAGGTTCTTGGCTCAGTTTTTCTTCGTCGAGCACAATTACATCAGGGCGTAGGGCGGTCGCTTCTGCTGCGGGCGGTTCGATCAAACAATTTTTGGGAACGATCCACGGGTGACGATTTTGGAGAATTTCCATAAAAATCCGGCCAGCGAGGTTACCTGCGACGCTTTCGTGCGGCCCGGTGTGTGACCTGTCTCGCAGTTCTCCGTCGATGAGTTCGTAACGGGGGGTGTTGCCGTATTGAGCTAAAAATTCTTCAAAGGTGAGGGTTTTGGCGGAGGTGTAAGTCATCGGAAGCCTCTCAAGCTGAAAAAGCCCGAATACTGCGGGATGGGGCTTTTACGATTATATGGGCGATCGCAGTTTGAGCCGTGCAGAAATCTCGCCAATCGATTGAACCTCAGAGGCGATCGCCCTCTAAGAACCATACCTCCCTGGAATCATCAGAATCATAGGCCCATGTAGCGTTTGTTTGGGCGATCGCCCAGCGCACGCTCAAGGAATAGTGTAGGTGGTGACATTATGTTGAACTTGGTAGGGCTACACTCAAGCGTTGGGAATGATTACGAGTAGAGAGGCCGCTTCTTTGGAGCTGGGCTTTGGTCTGACCACAATCTCAACGTCCTGATCGAGGCGAGTCAAATATTCCATCAGGGTTGAAGTTGAGAATTCAGAGAGTCGTCCCCGAATGAGCTTTGAGACTTTTGCCCGATCGATGCCAAGAATCTCGCCAGCTTTTGCCTGAGTTAGTTTTCGTTCTTTGATGATTTCAGAGATTCGTTGCACAAGCTGAGATTTAGCAAGACGTTCTTCAGGGTTGGGAAGCCCAAGATCGGCAAAAACGTTACCGCTCCCTGTTTTAACGGTTTCGCCTGCGTAGATTTTTGCTTGTGTTATTTTCATGAAAGATTACAATCCCAGACAGTATCGAACGGCAGTTTCAACTTCTGTCATTTTTGCTTCGGTCAATACCCCAACGGGTTCGTTAGTAAATCGCTTTGGATCTAGAGAACGAATCTGGAAGCAGAGGAACACTGTTTCTAGTGGTAACCCGCTGTCTTCTGGAGAAACGCGCACGTTAGTTGCATAATTTTGGCGAATATTGGTTCCTTTGGTGCCCACGATAACGGTAACAACCAGCGGCAAGGTATTGATTTCATCGATCGAGAAGACTAAAACGGGTCTTTGTCCGGCTTGTTCTCGTCCTTGGACTGGATTGAGGTTGACAAAATAGATTTGTCCGCGCTGAATACTCATTCTGGGGCTAATCCATCCATTTGGGCGATCGCAAATTCTGAGTCGATGGCGGACAGTTCTGACTGAATATCTGGGTCGGCAGCCATTTGAGCAAGTTGAGCGGCAAGATTGGATGGGGTAAGCGGCAAGGTGGGCAAAACAATAAAAACGTTCACTTCTTGGCCTTCTGAACCGGATGGAAGCTGAAGTTCAACTCGGTTGCCAGGTAATACTTTGGTTGTGATGTGGAGTGCTGATTGCATGGTGAGAGCCGCTAGGGTCTAAGTGGCATGAATCCCTTTGCCTATTGTATCTCTGTTTGATTTCGAGTCAGGGTTCTGAGCATGTTCAGCCTCTGGCTTGCATGAGGTATTACTGACAACGATCCGCATTGCTTTGGGCAGGCCCTTTGAGTCCGGCTTCTACGATGTCGAAGGGTTGTCTGAGCAATTCTGCTGCTTTGGGGACTGCAATCAGTTTTTCGGCGAGGGCGCGGTAGCATAACCGCTCGAATCGACGTTCTTTTTCGTATTCGCCTCGATGGTTTGGCGGTTCGATTTCTTCGGGTTCTTGGGTGCGCCAACCGCAGGCGAAGGTCTGGAATGCGTAGGTTAAGGTGCTGTCGGAGATGATATCGATGTCGCGTAGGCGCACCAGTAGGGCGGCACCGCTCACTCGGTAAATTCGTTTGAGATCCATGAGTTCTCGATAACCCAGTGCGTTTCGGCGTTGACCGACTTCGCGCTGGAGGTGGGCGCGCGGCATTAGAAAGGCACCTGCAAAACGATTGGAGAAGCGTTCTTCTTCTTTTTCTGACAGGAGTTGAGGATCGATGACGCGATGGGCTAATTCATGGGCAAGGGTTAACCGCCGCCGTTCTAGGGTTTTATGCCGATTGATCACGACGACGGGCAGTTCTGGGAGTTCATTGGTTTGCTGGACTAGGCAGGTAAATCCTGAAACGCGATCGGGTAGGTCGTCAATTAGGACTTTTAGCCCTTTCTCTTCGAGCAGTTCGGTCATGTTGGGAATTGGGTCTAATCCTAAGTTCCATTTTTGACGGACGGCTTCTGCTAGATTTTCGGCTGCTTCGACGGTTTTAACCTGCTCAGGCGGATCGATGGGTTTCTCCCAGGCGGCGCTATCTAGGTCGAGCAATTTTTCGATTTGCAGATAGCGCTCTACCCATTCCAGCAGGGAGGTTTCGACACGAGCGCAATCTTTGGCGGTGGTGTTGGCGGTTTTGCGAAAGTCTACGGCGGTAAGGCTGATGCCTTGGGTATCCATGAGGTAAGGGATGGAGACTTCCAGTGCTTTGCTCAGGGCGATGAGAACTTCTGAGCTAGGGGTCATTTCGCCGCGTTCGTATTTACCGATGGCTTGGGCTGATACTTTGCTGTCTATTGCTTCGGCAAGCCCCCGCAATGAGAGGCCCGCCTTTTTGCGCGCCAGTTTAATACGGGCTCCGATCATGGCTGCTAGATTTACAAAGAGAAATTTTAATCTTTACTGTAAACCATAGAACTGAATAAAGATAACAAGAATCTCGTGGAGATGGCGGTTACGTTGAAAAATATGCGGGATGAGTGTGAAGCGACTAAAAAAGGTCGGGTTTGGTTATTTGATTAATCAGCAGGTGAGAGAGCAGATTATGAAGCGAATGAAATCATAAGGGAGATTAACAAAGTATTGTGTTAAGCATCGCAATTGAAGCACTGTGGGGATATCTCATATCAATTGGAAAACTACGTTATTATTGCGATTCATTTTTACAATATAAGTAAGTAGCAGCGCGAAAAAATCTGACAGCATCAAAATATTGGCAATCATTCTGCAAAAATAAAAATAAATTATAATTTTTCTGAACTATATAATTTTTCTGAACTATAATAAATTCAGGAAAAATCTATTAATCACTTCTTCTTTATTAAGATGGGCGAATCAAAACGGCGAAAAAAGTTGGATCCCAGCTATGGAAAACCTATAAATGCATTTCTAAAGCAGAGAGAGATACATAAGATTAGTTACTACGTAATAGTGGAAAGACCAGATTCAATCGACTATGAAATTCCTAAAAATCTAACTCTAGGATATATTGACATTATATATGATCTTCCAAAAAGTATTATTCAAGTTTACGATCCACTTTTATGGAATCTTATGAGCATAAAAGCTGGTGAATACTCTAACATTGAGTTTAATCTTATTTTTGATGATTATGCAAGCAAAGAATATGAAAATATATTCAATCAGAAATGGAAAATAATTGTAATATTTTTATTCAGCAAAAGCAATTTAATTTTTGATAAAATTAATTCATTAACTAGGTCATTCCTTATATATAGTGACAATAAAGAAATACAATCCAAGATCAAGAAATCCGAGAACTTAAGTAACAAATACTTTGGTGATCTAAATACTTTCTATGGAAAAATCACTAACTTTAGCTTGAAAGAATTAAATGTTTCCCATACTAAATTTATGTCACACCAAAAAGACAGGAAAGAAAAAGTCAAAGAAATACTGAAAGATTTAGATCTAGTAGGAGAACCGGGATTTTTGCCATGCAGATCAAATATAGCTAATATTAAACAGTTTATCGGAATTGATTGTGCAGATTTAATTGAACATATAGAGATTCCATTTAGTGGTAGAGTCGATTCTCTGATCAAAACTTCACTAGCATTGAATAAACTTTCGGAGTGGATTAAAACACATGAATTCCTGGATTTAGAAAAAACGCTAGTGAATTTGCCTGAAAACACACTTATTTTTATTTATCCATATTTCAATCCAAAATATAAAAAAATAGTAGAAACATATATTCAAGATTTTAAATGTGATGAAAAAAAGAAGCTTCAAAAGTTTAAAAGCTTTAGATTTTTGGAGCAAGAAATTGATAACTATACTTACAAAGCAGAATCTACTACACTAGATGACACCGTAGGTCATACCTTATCTATAAAACAAGCATATCTTAGATACTTAGATTTTGTTGGATATTTGCACTCAACATTTAATTCATCATCTTATATTAGAACTCCGTCTAGAGGTGCTACATTAAATTCTTTCTTGAGCAGACTGTCGCCTGAGCAATACAAAAAATCAAATTCAAATTTATCCACAAGCAAGAATATTAATGAGATTGGAAAAGCCATTTCAATAAATTGCCCAAAACAGTATTTAGATTTTATAGGGTCAGATATACACTGTATTTTTTCAATTTCAGACTTACCTCTTGAATGGATGTTAATCGATGGAGTTCCATTATCATTTTTATGTGATCATTGTCGTATCCCTGAAACTGGCCCAACAAGTATTCTCGCGCAATATAATTTGAATAGTAATAAAATCTTCAAAATAAATAAAAATTTACTATCTAAAACTCTAGTTATTTGTGGCGCATTGAATGGGGATCCAATCTTAGAAAAATTCAAAATTCAATTCAATTCAATATACATTTAACTGATAATCATGAAGAATTAGAGTATACTGCAGTCCATGTATGCTCAAAAAATGAACTATTCAATCTTGTAAACGAATTTAAGCCACACCTATTGATAATAGACAGTCATGGAAATTTTGATACTCAAGAAGAAGGAAGTTACATTTGGATTGGAAATGATAAATTATTTGGATCCGATATTATCAAAAATTTACCTCAAATACCTCTCGTTATAATGTCGTGTTGTTGGGGATCGCCTATTTATGGAAACTCCAATACAATTGCTCAAGCTTTTTTTGAGAATGGAAGTTTTTCAGTTCTCTCTACTTTTCTGCCAATTTCAATTGATAGAGGATTTCTGCTTTATAAGCGAATCTTACATAATTTATCTTATGCATTAAATTCATCGGTTCACAAAAATTGGGCAAGTTTTATTTCTCATAATCTTAGGACTTCATACTTTGATGACTTATTATCCGAGATTTTTCATAAGTTTGGGATGGACGTATTAAATGAAGATGGATACTTGGCAAACCGTTCACACTGGCAATATCTTTGTTTAAGTAAAGAAAATAGACGTAGAGCTTACTTAGAAGTGAACAGTTTTGTATTGCAATGTATAAATCAAGATATTAAACAGGATGTTGAGATTTTTTTGCGTTTGGAACAATGTTTGCCAGAGTTTTTAATTTATACACATCTAGGAAGAGGTGATCTAATCCGGTTCCATATAAATTAGTTTTACTAGGTATTTCAATATAATAAAGATGCAAAATGGCAAGATATGCATCAGGTATCGTGTTGCAGAAAATTACTCCTAACAATGTAATGCAATAACCTCTGCCTCACCTTAATCCAGGGATTGTTTCAAAAGTTGAGCATCTGCTTTGAATTGAGTGAGCATCTGTATCTGAAATTTGTTCCTCTGCGATCACATGTCTTGGTTGTGGAGGTTAATCGCATTTAGGAGGGTTGGGGCGATCGCCTTTCCTTCTCAGAACCAGTCAGCAGAATCCATCGCCTCAGCCTCGCCTTAGTCTAGCGTTTGCTTCAAAAGCTGAACGACCGTTTAGGATTGCGTGGGCGGCTGTATCTGGAGTCATCCCTCTGCGATCCTATGTTTTCGCTGTGGAGGGCGATCGGGTTTCATCGAGGTGGTTTTTGTGGGGGGCGATGCCCAACCCCAAGCAAACTCTGGGGGTCTGTCTAAATTCAAGCGTGTGCTAGCGGTTTAGATGGAATGTGTAAGGGGTCAATTTTAGGGACTGAGCTTTCGTCAGCAGAGACAAAGTGAACTTCAATTGCATAGCCTGCTCCCGCAGCCAACTTCATTAGGGTTTCTAGCTTTGGCATTTGCTTTCCAGACTCGATTCGAGCCAATTGCGGTTGTTTAATCCCCACGCGATCGGCAAAATCCCGCTGATTTAAACCCGTTGCTTTTCTTAGTGCAATAACGTGACGAGCAACATCAAACTCAGTTTCTAGCGCATCGTATTCAGCCTTTACCGCTGGCTTGGCAAGGATCTCAGCACGAACAGAATCCCAGGAAATAGTATTGGTAGTCGTCATCGTTTCTTACCCTTTGTCTGTTTTGGATCTTTAGTCGGAGTTTCCTGTTTAGACTTCTCTTCAGCCAAAAATGCGTTCATGCGCTCTTGAGCTAAATCCAGTTCTTTCTTTGGAGTTTTTTGGGTTGTCTTCTGAAATCCATGCAGCAGGATAAAACGCTTGCCAGTGTAAGCAAAGTACAGGGTTCGGTAAATGTTCGTATCTTGCTCAACGCGGATTTCATACAGCTTGTCTGCTAGTGGTGCAACATAGGGCTTACCAACGGCGGTACCTTGTTCTTGCAGAAGATCGAAAATCCGACCAAATTTGGCCTTAACCTTCGGCTCTTGAGCCTTAAACCATTCAAGAACGGGCGAGTTGCCGCTGGGAACCTTATAAAATTCAACTTTCCACTGACTCACAGAATTTCATAACTTTTGATAACTTGAACGTTATCATAGTCTACCCCAGCATCCCACTCATCGCAACACCAAAGATTTTGTCTTAAGAGGTCGGTCTCCTCGCTTCCCATTTTCTTGGGAAGCCTTTGCTTTCGCGGTAGATTTTGTCCGTCCCTCTGCGATCGTCAGCTTTGCTAGTGAAGGGTGATCGCTTTTAGGGGCTGGGGCGATCGTATTTCTTGTTCAGAGCCAGTCAGCAGAATCCATTGCATTAGCCTCCCCTTGGTCTAGCGTTTGCTTCAAAAGCTGAACGACTGTTTGGGGGTGCGTGGGCGACTGTATCTGGGGCATCCCTCTGCGATCCTATGTTTTGGTTGTAGAGGGCGATCGCAGTTCAGCGAGGTGGTTTTTGTAGGGGGCGATTCTCTTTCAGAGACGCTTTGCGATCGCCAAACCTAAACCAGCTCTGCGGATTCATGGCGATCCTTTCTGACAGAAGAGCATTAAACTCACCAAATCACTTGAACAGGATACTTTGGAATGGTTTGGTCAGACGTAATAATGGGAAGCTGTTCGACCTGGCTTTGAGCCACCAATATTCGGTCAAACGGATCGCGGTGATGTTCCGCTAAAGTCCATAACTGTAAAACATGCCCGATCTCAATAGGCAAAAGCTGAAACCCATAATGAGCAATCCGGCTAGGAACGTATAGCTCAGGCGAATCGGGAAGCGTCAACTTTCCTGAGCGCGTCTTGATAATAATTTCCCAGACACAAGCAACGCTCAAAAATATCTCATTCTCTGGATCTTGCATAATCTCGTAGGCTTGAGCGGTCAACCTATCCTTTTTCCCCAGACCATAAAAAAGCATTCGTATCAAGCAACGCCTTCATTCTACGTCTAGGCCCTCAAACGCTTTCAAGATATCTTCAGGCAGCGGATCCTCAAAATCAGGCGCAAAAATAATTTTCCCCTCATCAATCCCAGGAATCCGACGAGCCTTAAGTTGCTTGTTTGGAATCACTCGCGCTAGCTCATGACCATTCTCCAAAATGATGACTTCTTCACCCTTACGGATCTGCTGAAACAACTCTGAGATTTTGGCCTCCGCCTCTGTAACGCTGATATTGATCGTCATGGGTTTTTCCTAGAGGAACGTTCGGCTTGCAAAAATTTCAATCTCATAAAACGATCGTGCGTTTAAGATCAGGTTTTATTGGTGCGTTCGGAAAAGACTGAGATTGAGCTGGGCATCTGGGGGACAAGGGCGGGTTGAAATGGCTTAGTCCATCTAAATTCTAGGCTACATAAAGATTGGCTACCCAGTGCGTAGTCTTTTTTCTCTGCGGATCTCTTGATGTCCATCGTAGACAAATATAGGGTATGGGGCGATCGCGTTTCCTTCTCAGAGCCAGTCAGCAGAATCCATCGTCTCAGCCTTCCCCTGGTCTAGCGTTTGTTTCCAAAGCCGAACGACCGTTTGGGATTGCGCGAGCGGCTGTATATGGAGTTATCCCTCTAAGATCCTATGTTGTGCTGTGAGGGGCGATCGGTTTTAGGGGGATGGGGCGATCGCCGTAGCCAAAAAAACACGTCTGAACCTTTGCGATTGCGACGATCGCAGGGGTAAAAGCTTCACGGGCAAAGCGACAGCATCTGGGTCCCGTTTGGGGTCGGTGCGAACTCTCGGGTAAAATTCCCGCAGTACCCAACATCGCCCCATGACAAACCTCTTTCACATTACAGAAGCCATTTGCTGGCAGGCCGCTCGAGCTGAAGGGATTTATCGGGCAGCATCCTTGCAGACAGAAGGGTTTATCCACCTTTCAGAACGAGACCAAGTCCCGTGGGTGGGAAATCAGTTTTATCGAGGCCAGACGGGATTGGTGCTCCTAGAGATCGATCGCGCGCTCCTCACATCAGAACTCCGTTACGACAAAGTCCCCGGCCACGGTACATTTCCCCACCTGTATGGGCCATTAAATCTAGAAGCAGTCGTGCGAGTTTCGTCGTTTGAGCCAGAGGAGAATTGACCCCGCGCCACAACCGCGCCACAAGTCGTTGCCGAAGCAGTCGAAAAGTAAAATTTTTATAGATCCGATGGTTGAAAGCCATAACTCTCAAGAATTTCATTGTGCCCGCTAACGATGATTCTATTACGAATAGACATCTCGTTATTTTTGGCATGGTAAGGAGACAAAAGATGCCTATTGATAGAGCCAGAGGATAGTGCAGCAACAATACCATCAACAAACGCAACTGATTTCTCGAGAACAAAGAAGCTTTGTTTCATAGATTTCAGCTTTTCCTCTATAGTCGAACCTGCCGGAATATTGATGATGTCAAAGTGCCCGAAGTATCTATATTGAAGCGTTGCTATCTCATTTAGACTTTGGAATAAAATATCTTTATCGATATTACCTAGCTCGAGATTCTCCCGTAGGAGAGAAGTTTTATAATCGCGTTCTAAAATAATTCGCTTGAGGAAATCGTTATCCATACAAATAAGCTCTATCCGTCTACTGATGTGATTTCTAAAGATGAGCGTAACAATATCGGTATCGCAGTCGTCTGTATCTCAACCGCGATCGCCATTTCAGCCATCAATCTAACCCTATTGTCACAATCGCTATTGAAACGCTACTTCAAAATCAGCATTAACGATCGAGGTTTGTTGGAGGAGCGATCGATGAAAGCCTTGATTCGAGAGATTGTCAGCTTTCTCGTACTTATTGTAGATGCTGCTTCGTTTTCAAAATAACCCTTTAAATCCTGAAACGACTCAGATCGAGCCTCAGTCCATTTAAGGCGCTATATCTTGAAAATTATTCGATAAATGTCGATAGGTCAGTACCGCTAACTGCGCGCCTAAAATGGGTGCCACCCAGTACAACCAATGATGCTGCCAAATCCCACCCACAAGCGCGGGTCCCAACGATCGCGCGGGATTCATACTCGCCCCCGTAATCGGACCCATAAATGCTGCTTCTAGTCCCACGGTCAACCCAATGGCTAAGCCCGCAAAGCCCACTGGAGAACGGCGATCTAGACCAGATCCCAAAATGACGAACATCAAAATAAATGTCAGCACGATTTCGAGGATAAAGGATTGCATCCAATTCCCTTGGAGGGGAAGCGTCGCTCCCAGTTGGGCCACATTCCCGAGCGAGAATCGCAACAGTCCCGATGCTGCTATTGCGCCCAAAGCCTGAGCCAGAACATAGGCCATTACCTTCTGACGCGGAAAAAATCCGCTGGCCCAGAATGCTAGCGTCACAGCCGGATTAAAGTGGGCATCGCTGATATGGCCGAGGCTATAAATTAAAGCCGCAACTACAGCGCCAAACACAAAGCTAATTCCAAGGTGTGTGACAGCACCGCCGCTCATGCGGTCGACCATCACGGCGCCCGTCCCTGCAAAGACCAAAATGAAGGTGCCAATTCCTTCGGCGATCGCCGCTGCTGACCGCAACCCATACTTTGGTCTGCGCCGAGCGGCTTCAGCCTTGACTCGGCTACGCAATCTCAGAAGATTCTTCATGGGTTAATTGCTGGATTAAGGTTTTGACCCGCTCTTCTACTTCGTCGCGCACCCTCGGAAAAATTTCGGGTTGTTCGGCAGGGTCGTCCAATTGCCAGTCTTCAAAGATATCTCGCATCACCCAATCCGTTGGCAAATTCACGCCACACCCGCACAGGGAAACAACCGCATCAAAATCTTCCGCCTTAAAGTCGCTGAGGGGTTTAGAAGTCTGGTCGCGAATATCGATACTGACCGCATCCATCGCAGCGATCGCCCCCGGATTCACTTGACTGGCTTCCAGTCCAGAACTGACGATTTCCAGCTTCCCATTAGCAAGGACTTTGGCAAATCCTTCTGCCATTTGCGATCGGGCAGAATTCTTCTTGCACACAAACATGACGCGCTTCATGGATTCAATACTCTCTATCGTTAGGATGATGGTTGTCGGGCAGGAATTTCGAGGGCGCGGTCGGCCACTGCTGCAATCTGTTTGGCTGCCCGCGCTTTACGCTCGCTATGGCGATCGCACAAGTAATCTGTCTTATCTCGCAGTAGTAGCGTGAACTTGTAAAGTTCTTCCATCACGTCGATGACGCGATCGCGGTAGTCGGAATCCTTCATGGTGCCGTCTTCGTTGAATTCTTGATAGGCTTTGGCCACCGAAGACTGATTCGGAATCGTAAACATCCGCATCCAGCGCCCCAACAACCGCAGCGTATTCACCGCGTTGAATGATTGCGACCCGCCGCTGACCTGCATTACCGCTAACGTGCGGCCCTGGGTGGGTCGCACGGCCCCAATGCTCAATGGAATCCAGTCGATTTGATTTTTCATAATGCCCGAAACCTGCCCGTGCAGTTCCGGGCTAGACCAAACCTGACCCTCAGACCATTGGCTCAGTTCTCTCAACTCCTGTACCTTGGGATGGGTATCGGGCACGCTGCCGTAAATGGGCAGCTCTCGCGGATCGAAAAATCGCACTTCTGCGCCAAAGTCCTCAATGATGCGGGCCGCTTCTTCTGCCAGCAAGCGACTGTAGGAACGCTCCCGCAAGGAGCCATACAAAAACAAGATTCTGGGGGGATGGTCGAACGATATCATGAAGGTTAATTGGGTTTTGAGTAGCTATAGTACGCTGGCAACAAGTTGATGTACGCGAACGCTGCCGTTTCTGCACCACCTTTGACGTCTAAAACGCAGCCTGTTTGCGAAGGAGTTGACCGATGGTGAGGTTAGGTTGTGGCGTGCCTCCAAACACGGTGCCAACTTTACCCCGTTCAAAGTGAAGCAGCGAGAGACGATACCCTTCTTCTGGGAGGGGAATGTAGCCCGCAGCATTCACTAATTTCTTACCGCTAGAGAGGTAAAAGTTCACAAAGGAACGAAGTTCGGGCTTGTCTTGAGCCGCCTTAGAGTTCACGTAGATAAACAAGGGCCGCGCTAAAGGCTGATACTGAGCTTTCTCCACTGTTTCGCGAGACGGTTCGACGATTCCCTGACCGTTATCAATTCCCAAAACCTTTAACTTGCTTTGATTGGCTTCGAAATAGGCAAACCCAAAGTAGCCTAGTGCGCCAGGATCTTTACTGACCCCTGCCACCAGATCGTTGTCATTTTCACTGGCAGTGTAGTCGCTGCGACTCGCGCCATCTTTGCCCACTACAACCTCTGTAAAGTAATCGTAGGTCCCCGAATCTTTGCCGGGGCCGAAGAGCTTAACGGGTGTTGCTGGCCAGGAAGAGCGCACCTGCCGCCACGTTTTGACTTTGCCTTGAGCGGCTGGTTCCCACAGCCGCTTTAGTTCTGCCACAGTGATGTCCTTCGCCCAGCTATTCTGAGGGTTGACGACAATGGTGAGCGCATCGAATCCAATCGGCAGCTCAATATAAGCGGTGCCTGCCTGCCGACAAACTTCCATCTCTTGTTCTAAAATTGGACGGGAGGCAGCGCTAATATGGGTTTCACCTTTACAAAACCTTTTAAATCCACCTCCCGTACCAGAAAATTTGCTGTCAATTTGAACTTTTTGATTGTGGGTTTTGAACGCTTTTACAATGGCTTCTGTAATTGGAAACACGGTACTAGAACCATCAATCTGGATCGTGCCAGTCAAGCTAGCATCCGGCAGCTGAGGTGTAAGCTGAACCGGAAGCTGAGCAGAATCCGCAACTCGTTCTGGCCCACCGCAGGCAGCTAGCAGGAAACCTATTGCGCTAAGAATCGCGCTGGAAAATTTAATGTTCATGGAAAAACCTACGAAATGTGGTTTTGCACCTTTAATATTATTTGAGCGTTTGTCGGACTTTCAATCCATCACTCGCCTGTATCGCCACCCATGTTTGCAATTAACAACACTGAGTACCGCAGGCCGTTTTCAGGTTAAGACGCGGACTGGGACGATGAATGCTGGAATCTTCTAAAACCGTATAAATTTCCCACGGTGCGCCATCTGGGTCTTTAATCCAACCCTTGTCCTGGAGTGCATAGCAACAATCGACATTTTTCTCAAGGGTTGCAGCCAAACCAGACCGATCGAGCCGAGTTAGGGCAACCTCGACCTCATCGGAGGTTTCCACTTCTACTCCCAAATGATTCAGCGTTCCGGCTTTTTCGGCATTTTCAATCAACACCAGCTTGAGGGCAGGTTCTGCGATCGCAAAGTTGGCATAGCCGGGGCGAAGTTTTGCAGGCTCGGCCCCGAACAACTTGCTGTAGAAGGCAACAGCAGTGTCAATATTGCTGACGTTCAAAGCCAGTTGAACTCGCGACATCTAATTTCCTCCTTAAATCGATAGACATCAATATTTATCGATATCTATATGTTGCCAAGCATATCGATGTTTGTCAATATAGTAGGTATGAAACCATTTCTTTCAGACTGTTGCCCGCCGCTACTGCTCGACCATCTCAAGTCCAGCGATGCAGAACAACTTGCGGCAATGTTTCGGGTCTTGGGCGATGCTTCTCGGCTGCAATTGCTGAGTCTCATTGCAGCCCAACCTGCTGGCGCTGCCTGTGTCTGCGAACTGATCGAGCCTTTGGGGCTATCGCAACCTACGGTAAGCCATCACCTCAAGGTGCTCTTCGATGCAGGGTTTTTAACCAAGGAGCGGCGAGGCACCTGGATGTACTATCGCGTCGTGCCTCAGGCGCTAGAGGCTTTGCGCGAGTCGCTGGCATCTCCAACTGTAAAAACGTTGCTCGGGAGCGGAATTTCCTGAAGTCGGAACTGGCAATTGCAAGGGTCTATGTGGCAGATCGTACCTTGCGATCGCCCGTGTCAGTTTTCCGTCGATCTAGTAACGATGCGGGCTAAAATTTGAACCTTGCCCAGGGCGCGGACAAGGCGCTGCGCTTGAGGTTTGTAGAGCGGCACGTCGAACGTTCCGGGCAGGCAGTTCATTCCGGCATGGGCCAAACCGAGCTCGCACCCAGAGATTCTGCTGAGGATCGACGTTCCTTCAAATATCGAATTGGGTGCCAGCGCTTTCTCGATGCGCACTTGCCAAGTGGGGGGCGAGATGATGCCCTTTTCAATGTTTTGCAAACTTTCTAGGGTGGCAAGGACCACAAGGCGATCGCCCGCCTCTAGGCGAATATCCTCAGAGGGCATGAGCTTGGCAGATTCTTTCGACGACCGTTCGTGGAGGATAGGTACTACGCCAAACCCATAGGCCACCTCCGCAATGAGGCGTCCTTGGAGGGTGTCTTTCTCTTCGATGCGATATTCCGTCACCAAAACCGTCTGGCGATGGAGGTGCAGCAGGCTTAAAATATTTTCGCCGAAGGCGGCGGCAGCAAATACCTCGGCAGCTAGAGCATCCACGCTAAAAGCTTGGGCGTGGGGCAAAAGCTGGGCAATGCGATCGCCAAATTGCGAATCGGCAGTGCGTAACACGAGCGGGCAGTCGGGATTGATGGTCTGCACCGTCAGCCCAATTTCTAGATTCGCCATCTCATCGTCGGTCAAAATCATAACGCTGCGCGCCGTTGCGAGATTGACCTTTAGCAGTGCGTCTCGAATCGTGCCGACGGCAAGCGGCAAATGAGGCAAGGTGTTTGCATCCAAATTTTCAGCGCTGATGCCGACACAGGGCTGCTTTAGTTCGTGCAGGAGCTTTGCGACTTCTTGACCGACGCGCTCTAAACCAATTAAAACCACATGGTTGGCGATTGGCAGGGGCGGACGGGATTGCAAAAAATTTATCCTGGCCGAGAACACCCTTTCAGTTAGAAACGCGTAGATGATTCCAATAAATAGCGTGCCTGCAACGGTCAATCCCAAGCTAAAGAAATGGAGCCAAACTGGAATGGGAAATGGGAGCTTGAGTTGCCCGAACAGGTTGTCGTAGCCGCCCAAGATCAGGACCAATGCAACGTTGATGGCATCTTGCAACGTCGCCTCTGGATAGTGAAGTTTGTACAGGAGGGTGCCAAGCACGACGAGCGTCAGCATGCTCAGAATGCCGACGATCGCCACTCGTTCTGTTTGAGTGCGCGATCGCCATCGCAGTCTCAGGGCCTGTCTCAGCGCTTGCTCTCCCCAACGCAAATCCAGTCGAAAGCGGCGCACGGGCAAAGATTGAAAACCAGCATCCTCCATAGATATCAACCGATCTGCAATTTCTAGGTAAGCAATGCGATCGCCTGCCCGAACTGAGGACTGAGGCTCCCAGCGATAAAATTGGGGCGGGAAATCATTCTCAGTATGGGTACAACTCAAAACGCGGCGCGTGGAGGTATTGAGTTCGTAGAGCTGGCGTTGGTTGCACCAAGGATGGCTGGGCGTTATCGTCTGTTGCGCGACGCGAAACAGACGATGGTCGAGTTGAAAAAATCCGAGGGTTTCGTCTTGCAAGCCTGCGAGGGAGATCGCGGAAGCAATGAGCTGGGTAGGTTCAAAGGCAATGAAGTTTCCGAGGCGATGGCCCAAAAGGCGGTTCAGGTTCTGCTGCTGCGATCGCACGATCAGACGAATATTTGGGTTCAATGCCCGTGCGGCAAAGGCAGCACTCAGATTCACCCGATCGTCGCTCGTGACCAACAGAATGGCACGACAGTTGTAAATGTGGGCTTGCTCTAGCACCGAGGCTTGGCGGCAGTCTCCAAGCCAAACTCCATCGATCTGGGTTGCCAAGGCAGGGATTTCCCAATACTGGACTACCGCGAGATCGATGGCATAGACCGTCGCGCCAAAGCTTTTGAGCGCCGCAATGCAAGACTGTCCCAAACTCCCCAACCCACAGACTAAAAAGGCATCGGCTTTGGGGAGGTTGGTTCCCATCACTAGACCTTTCCTAACGTCCCGCGCGTTACGCCAAGCTGATTTTGGAGCTGGAGCTGTTTCCAGAGCTGGGTGCCCGTGAGGGTTCCCTGGAGCAGTTGTCGATATCGCCGGAGCGTTTCTTCCACTCGGGCCGGGGGTTCTTGCAAAAACTCGACGCGAAAATGGCGCGCCCCGGCATTCATGAGGTGCGGCACAAATTCTGCGCCAGTTTGGGCGCTGCCGTTAAAGACGGTATTGCGACAGCCCGCATCGGCCTGGAGGACGTGCTCTGCCCCCATGCGGTCTTTCAGTTTGACTTCATGGGTTTCGCAGGGTCTGCCGCAGTCGCGGAAGTCTTTGCCGTCGGACAGAAAGGCGCAGAAGACGCAGTGCTCCATGTGAAACATGGGCATGTGCTGGTGGATCGTAATTTCGAACCAGTCTGGGGGGCAGCTCTGCAAGAGGTCGCCGAGCTGCTGGATATTGAGGTCGTAGGAGGCGGTGAGGCGTTCGAGGCCGAACTGGCGAAAATAATCTGCGGCGATCGCATTGGCCACGTTCAGGGAAAAATCCCCAATGCGGCGATCGTCGGCAAAGAAGTCGAGGTGGTCGTAGTTGCGCACCAGGTACCCGTCGGCATTGGCGCGACGCACCTGTTCTAGAATCCATTGTTCGCCAGGCTTGATAATGCGAGGGGGAGCCACCCAAATGGTTTGCCCGTCAGTAGTTTGGTGCTTGCGGAATATCTCGACGGCCTCGCGATAGGCGCGCGGATCTTCAAATTCGCAGTAGAGGGTATTAATGCCTGTATTGAGCGCCGCCTGGATCTGCTCCAGTTTCCGCACCAGTACGATGAGCTCGGCATTTTCAGAAGAGGGCTTTGACGATTCCGGCAGTAAATCTCGAACCGTCGCGTTGGCATTAAGCGTCCAGGGTTGGGGACGCGATCGCCGTTCTTCCATCTGCGCCACAATCTCCCGCCGCATCCGGTTCAGCGCGCTCACCGGAATCATCGCGTCCCCTTCTAGGGCATTGGTCAGCGTCCCCAGCTTAAAGGGCGTATTGCCCAGCCGTCCCAACTGCGCCTCTAGTTTTTCCGTGGTGAGGGGTTGGGTATGGGCTGCCGCTAGCACCGCATCCGACTCGACTCGGACGATGTGGCCCTGCGGGTCGCGGGCGATCGCCGTCAGCACTTGCCCTTCGCTGCCGTGGATTTCCATGGAAATCGGCTGCTGAAATTTAGGGGTATCGCCCTCGTAGCTTTGACGCAGGCGGCGATCGAGTTCTGGGTCGCTGGTTTTCCAGAGTTTGTCGCCGACGTGGATGCGCCGGAAATTGAGGCGATCGCGGCCAAAGGTCAGCAGCACCTCCGGTCCAACCGGATCGATCGCATAGATCCGCCCGCCTTCCTCTGGCGCTTCGGGATGGCCGCAATCGAACACGACGCCATCTCCAGGTTTGAGCGGCGCTTCGAGTCGAATCCTCACCTTCTCCCCATCGATCCGGGCGACCTCCCCTAGATAAACGCCGCGTTTTTTGCCAAACCTGGCGTGAATCAGCGCTTGGTTGTCGATGCCTTGGAACCAACCCGTATGCAGCCCGCGCGAAAACGCCATTTCAAGGTCGTAGCGATCGGAATCGGTCGCGGCAGGGCCTTGGGCGAGAACGCGATCGATGGCCTGACGGTAGACCCGCGTCACGTTTGCCACGTACTCTGGGGTTTTGAGCCGTCCCTCAATCTTGAGGCAACTGACCCCCGCTTGAATTAACTGCGGCAATACGTCCAGTCCGGCTAAATCCTGGGGACTGAGGAGATAACTGCGATCGCCCAAGTCCAACCGCTCGCCATCTACAATCAATTCGTAGGGCATCCGACAGGCCTGGGCGCACTCGCCCCGATTCGCAGAGCGACCGCCTAGGGATTCGCTGGTGAGGCACTGACCGGAATAGGCGACGCAGAGCGCCCCGTGCACGAATACCTCTAGCGGTAGCGAAAGGTTTTGCGCCCCGAGCTGTGTCTGGATTTTATGAATTTCCTGGAGCGAACATTCCCGCGCCAGCACCACCAACTGACAGCCGAGGGTTTGGGCAAACCGAACCCCTGCCGCACTGGTCGCGGTCATCTGAGTAGAGGCATGAATGGGGAAGTCTGGGGATAGGTGGCGGATCAGCCGACAAATCCCCACATCCTGAACGATCGCCGCGTCCACCCCAGCGGCCACGATCGTCCGCAAGTATTGCTCTGCCTCTCGCAATTCGCTGGGGAAAATGAGCGTATTAAATGCGATATACCCCTTCACGCCCCGTCGATGGAGAAAGTCCATCAGCTCGGGAAGGTCGGCTTCGATGAAATTCTGCGATCGCATCCGCGCGTTAAAGCGCTCCAGCCCAAAGTAAATGGCATCGGCCCCGTTCTCAACCGCAGCCTTAGCGCAGTCCCAGTGCCCTGCGGGAGCCAATAGCTCCGGTCGCCTCAGCGGTAAAGCGGCAGGGAAAGCACGAGTCTGGCTGAGGTCGAAAGTCATAGCAGTTGTTGCAGAGGTAGGGCATTGCAATCTTCACTGCAATCGTGACATACTCCCGACGCTGATGCTACACATACAGCGCGGGCTTCTCGGCTCATGTACCACCACTGAAGGAGTACCGCACTTTGAGAAGTTCCTACATCTTCCGGTCTTTCCTGGATCGCGAGAGACTTACAATCCCCGTTCAGAGCCCCGTCCGCAGGCAATTTGTTTATAGTCCACGAGATAGACCTCCCGCCGACTTTATGAATATTGATTTGAGCTTTCCTTTCTTCCTTGCGTTGGCGCGTCACCATTACGTTTTCGAGGGTGATATTTTTCTCGACACACAAAAGGAGGGGTGGAAAAACCTTGTAATTAGTTGGTGTTCCTCAATCTTACACTTTTGGCGATTACTTCGACAGGCTCAGCACAAGTCGTCGCCAACCCCGCTCGCTGTTTGAGCGCTGGTCAAAATTGTTCGGGGGTTGAACTCCTCATCGCCCTGGCTTTCATCCCGTCGCTCAATCGAAGCGATTAGAGCGCGGGACTTCCCGCCGAACAGTTAAACAAAAAAAGGCTGTGAAGGAGCACGCTTTCACAGCCAGAGGAGCCAAAACTCTTGTATTGAAGGACTAAGCGATCGCCACCTGGGTAGAGGGCGCGTTGGAAGGTGCTGCCGTCACGCCTTGGAAGAAATAGCCCGTTCCCCAATCCGTGTGGATAAACTCTGGATTTTTAGGATTGTCGCCAATCTTAGAGCGCAACCGCGAGACGTGTACGTCCACCACGCGCATATCGGCATAGTGGCGAGGGCTGTAGCCCCACACCTTCTGCAAAATATCGGCGCGGGAGACGGTCTTGCCGGCATTTCCAGCCAGTAACTCCAATAGATCGAACTCCATCCCCGTCAGTTGGATCCGTTCGCCATTGAGAAATACTTGGCGCTTGTAGACTTCAATCCGCAGCGGCCCTGCCAACAACACCCCAGCCGTCGGATTATCCGTCGCCACAGTCATGCTGCTGCCGTGGACGCGCCGCAGAATCACGTTAATGCGTTCTTCCAACTCCTTCGGCGAAAACGGCTTGGGCAAATAGTCATCCGCGCCCATCTGAAGCCCTGTAATCCGATCCGCCACATCCCCAAGGGCCGTCAGCATAATGATAGGCACCCCAGTCGATTTCCGCAGCTCCTCGCACACTTCCAGGCCGTTCAGCTTGGGCATCATCACATCTAACACGACGAGGTCGGGTTTTTCCTGGGCGAATACCTCAAGGGCCTCAGCGCCATCGCAGGCCACAGCAACGTCATACCCCACCATGGTCAAGCGCGTAGATAAGATGCGCCGAATCATGGCTTCATCATCGACAATTAAAATTTTCTTTTTGCGACTCACCGGATGGCCCCACTTTTCTAAAATGAGTTTCAAATTTATTTTTGTTGGCTGCCCGCAGGCAATTGGGTGAAAACACACCCCCATCGGGCAGAAAAATTATTAAAGCGTCCTGATAACAAATGATAACAGACTTCCTGCAAGGATTTCATCCCGTTCCTAGATCGATGTTCGATGCTATCAATTGTTAAGGCTTGTGGCAGTTCTATTAACTTCAGTTTCGTCCTTGACAGAGGGGTTGAAGCAAGCTGGTATCATCCAATTGCCCAAGCGATGAGCGTACGAGTGCAGCCTTCAATAGATTTAGGTTGAAGGTAAGTTGACCTGCGTTTTGCCGACGCAATCAGGATGGGGAATCGGTTTGAGACTATGGCAAATCCCTTCATTGCGGTGAGAATTACCCCTGAACTGGATGCGGCGATCGCCGCGCGAATGCGGGAAACCGGTCAATCCAAGTCGGATGTCGTCATCGCAGCGCTAAAGTCCTATCTGGGCATTCCGCCGCTCGCAGAACGGTTAACGGCGATCGAGCAACGCCTCGCAGCCCTGGAGGTCTTTGCCGAAAGTCTCGAGAGGCCCGTCTCGCGCGCTCCCGATCGCTCGGCAACGACACCCTCTCACTCGACAGAGCATTCCGGTCATTAAGCAACCGTTACGTTCCGATCGAGGGTTGCCGCCAGCTTATCGGCGATCGCCGCCACCCAAGCTTCATCCTGTTGGGTATAGCTGCGCGGCGCATTTGCGCCCAAAATCAACACGCCCTGTTTGCCCAGGGGCTGGCAGATGACACCTTGCGTATTTTCCGGCAGATAGGGAAATTCAACGCGACCGGGATACAGTTTGAGGGCGACCAAGTAGATCGGTTTTTCCGTGTCTAGCGCGCGTTTGACGATAGGGCCGGGCGTTAGCTCCGCCTCGGTCCCCAGCACGCCGCGCCGCAGCAGCGTTTTGCCCTCGTACCAAACCACGACAGACTTAGTGACAGTATTGGTCAGCAAACTATGGGAAGCCCAAGCCAGTTCCACCTTAATGGCGTCCGGGAGGGTCGGATCTAGTTCAAAACCCTGCGCTCCAATCAGTTCGACAGATTCAGGCATTCGCGGCTGCACGCGCTGCCACAACAACCCGGTCAAAATCAACAGCGCGCTTAAAATTACCCCCAGCGCGTCAGATCGAGCCTGGGAATTGGTGAGTTCTGCCGTCATCAGTCGATTGAGCAAAAGCAACAACCCGCCAAAGCTGCCGACGGCTAAAGGCAGGAGGCGCAAAATTCGATTGGGGTCAGGCTGGGTCATGCAGGCACAGATTGCCGATCGGGTCTATCTCTCTGGCGATCGCGTTATTGTCTTTTTAATGCGATTTGAACTTAACCTTGCCATGATTCTCTGCAAACTCGCAACTCTGATTTTGGCGATGGACTGCTGGACGGGCAATCCCGACGCAGCCATAAATCCAGTCAGTGCCGGAACCTATCGTGCCAGTGGATTGAGTTATCGCGAGCAGTTACGCTACCCAGAGGCGATTGCCGCATTCCAAAAAGCAGCTGAGTTAGATCCCACCAATCCTTCTAATTCGGTGCTGCTGGGCTGGACGCAGCATTTAGCAGGGCAAGAAGACGCTGCCACCCAAACCCTTTTAAATGCTGCCTATCAAGACTTATCCAACGTCTCTACTTTTAACGCCCTCGGCATTGTGCTTCTGACGCGGGGCAAGCTGGACGATGCCGTGTGGGTTCATTCTTGGGCCTTGGGCCTTAACTCCGACAACGAAATTGCTTACTATAATCTGAGCTTGGCTTACCATCGTCTTCAGCAGTATGACTGGGCGATCGCCACTGCCAAAAAAGCAGCCCGACTGGAACCCAGCAACCCCCATCCCTTTGTAGCATTGGCCATCGCGCATTGGAGCAAGGGCGATCGCTCCTCAGCGACCCAAGCTTACCGACAAGCCCTTCAGATCGACAGTCGTTATCGCGATCGCTCTTTTTTGGGCTACCTCAACGAAGCAGGGTTCCATATCGATCAAATTCGCGTGGCCGAACAAGTCCTCCTTCGCAGGATGTAGTTTTCTATATTTGGAAACAATTTAACTACGGATAAGATTGCTGCGTAGTTTGCGCAATGGGCCAATGTTTCTCAATCGTCGGAACGTGCTGTCTTTGCTTCTACTAGCAAGCCTATTTCTTCCTCAACTGGCGATCGCGAAACCCTTAAAAGAAAGTGATTGCTCCCCTTCCGAACCCTTTCCTCTAACCGCCGAACCGATGGCTTCAAACACTAAGCCATTGGCTCCTGTCACTGCCTCTCCGGTCTCAAGCGTTGCTCCATTGGCTCCCGTTCCCAACCCGTTGACGTCAGCCTTGACCTCCCCGTCTCCGAGCGCCAATCCTTTAGCTCCTTTGCAGAACACGCCCAAACCTTCCCTAGAGGGTTCTCAACCGCTCACCCAAGCCACTCAACCGCTCCCTCCTTCCCTTCTCAATTACAACCTGGGCAAAGTAGCTGCTTGGATCGAACAACCCTCCCTAGGGCTAGATGAATTCATCAGTCATTTTGCAGGAAATTTCCGAGCTTACTTCACCCCATCCGTCTGGCCGAATTTGAACGGACAGGCAAGGCAGGCAAGGGTCCCCGCAATCATGTACCACGATATCACTGACAAAAAAAAGGTGTTTTTCGATGTCACTCCTCAGGATTTTGAAGCGGCTCTAAAAAGCATTCAGAAGAAGGGTTTAACCCCCATCAGCGTAGAACAGCTTTTGACCCATCTTCGGACAGGCTTACCTCTACCGGAAAAACCGATCTTGCTGACCTTTGACGATGGTTATGCGGGTCACTACAGCTTTGTCTATCCGCTGCTAAAAAAGTATCAGTACCCCGGAATGTTTTCCATCTATACGGATAAGATCGATAAGCAACTCGGGCGACCGGGGGTAACCTGGGCGCAGCTTAAGGAAATGGCTGCAGATCCGCTCGTTACTATATCGGCCCACAGCGTCACGCATCCCAAAGACCTGAGTCAGCTTCCTGACGACAAGCTCCAGTATGAAGTTCGGCAATCCAAACGAGTGTTAGAGGGGCGTCTCGGGGTTAAAATTCACGTCTTTACCTATCCAGAGGGAAACTACGATGCCCGCGTCACCAAAGAGATCGAGGCGGCGGGCTATTGGGGAGCTTTCACGATGGATGACAACAATGAGGGATTTGCGGGTCAGTCTGAAAGCTTGCTCGCCATAAAGCGTTTTGGGCAGTCGAGCCTCCCTTCAGCGATCTCTCAAGCTTGGGGTGGAGCTGAAGTACCCAAATGGCGGCTGGGATTCGATTTTTCCGCTCCCGTGCGTCAAATTGACACCGCGATTGGCGCAATTCCCTTCACGATGATTTTAGGGGGACGCCCCACGACCATTCACGCCAAAACCCGCTACCAAGTGCCAGAAATATTGGCGGGGACAGGGGCGATCGCAGGGGTAGACGGCGGATTCTTTTCCCTAGAGTCGCTAGACTCTAACAAAATGATCGGCCCAGTCTTCAGTCAGTACACCGGACGATTTATTCCAGGCAATCCAGGCGAAATTTCAAAGCTCGTCGGTCGTCCGCTCGTACTCATCAATCCTTTCAGGGTGAAATTTATACCGTTTCGCTTGGACAAGCACAATACTTTAGTTGGAGTTCAGTCTGAGATGCCCCTAGTTACAGATGCTTTTGTAGCGGCAGCGTGGCTTGTTAAAAATGGAGAAGCTCAGCCCTTCAAAACCTTTGGTTCGCTGTTTGACTTCGATGCCGCCCGTCACCGCGCATTTTGGGGCATCAATCAGGCAGGACAGCCTCAAATCGGGGTTTCCAACGAGCCCATCGGTTCGGTAGACTTAGGCAAAGCCCTAGCAAAATTGGGGTTTCGGGATGCGGTTATGTTAGATTCTGGGGCCAGTACCTCGCTGGCTTATAAGGGAGAATCTTTAGTAGGCTATACGCCACGGCCAGTCCCCCATGTGGTCGCGCTTGTCCCGCCGCTATCTGAAATTTGTTCCCCCGCACGCCCGCTCCAAGTCGCTAGCGCCCCTTAAAAAGACTCAGCAGCATGCAAGACCATAAAGTAGCAGTCAGTATGGATGCTTCGATCTATCCCCAAACATTAAAACTTCAGGCCAAGGCTAAGAGCGCGGTAATTGTTTGGCTTGCTAGTCTGGCAAGTCTCTGTATGGTTCTCCGAGTTGCGCCTGCCTTGGCAACTAAGCCCCCCATGCGCTTGAGCCAAACGACCCCGATAGAGCCTCAGGCCACCCAAGCGGCACGGATTGCCCAAAAACAGGCTCAGCTTCGCCAAATTCGAATAGAAAATTACGACCTGCGCCAACATCCTATTACCGATGCTAAAGAGAAGCACTGGCGCAATATTCTTTGGACGACAGCAATTGTCGAACCCCAAGAACCGTTTGTGGCCCAGGCCCTTGGCAATATTCTTCTCTATGCCCGCAACCCCGGTCTTTCTGCGTCGCAGCGCCGCACCGTCAATATGGCGTTTCAGGTTGGGACGCAGCTTTACCTCAATCATCCCAATGCATACGGTAATTTGGGTCAAAAATTTGTCGAAACGGTGGAGGCCAGTTCCAGTCCTGGGTTTGTCGCAATGGCGCTTTCAGGCTTGGCTAGGAGTTCGCCACCGCATGCTCGGCTCCAAACGTCGATCGCTCTGACTCGTCAGCGCTTTCCGCAATGGTCGCAAAATGTGACGCTCCGCACGACGCTCGCGGATGTTAATGAGAAAATTGCGCCCGTGCCAGTTCCGCCGCTGCGCGATTTGCTGAACTGGGCCGTTGCGCCAGGGCAACTCCAGATGTTTGCGATCTGCGGACGCGATCGTACTGCCCTCTGCACCGCTATTCTCAAAGATCGTCAGGGTCAGTTTGTCAAAGAAGGCGATCGGTTGTGGTCTACGCCACTGTTGCTGCGTTCTCTGCACGGACTCGGTTGGAACTTTACGCGGGGCGATACTCCTCAAGGCATTTACCGCATTGAAGGTGTTGTACCGCAGCCAGATAGTGAATTCTTCCGTGCCTTCGGGCGATTTCCTCTGGTGAACCTATACGTGCCCTTTGAGCCTGGAGCTAAATCTTTTCTACCCGGACGTGCTGGGACTTTTGCAGGCAATCTGAAGGATTACGAGTCTATGCTACCGCCCTCTTGGCGCAACTATGCGCCCATTCAGCAAACCTACTGGGCGGGATACTTGGGGCGCGGTCTGTTTCGCATTCACGGCAGTGGCGAAGATCCCAGTTTTTTTAGCAAGCTCCCGCGCGATGGGGCAGCTACTCTGTGGAATCCCACCATTGGCTGTCTTTCTGCTTTGGAAGTTTACGATAAAACGGGCCGATTGCAGCAAGCCGATATGCCTAAAATTTTGAATGCCTTGACCGCCGCAGGTGGGAAAAACTTCTCAGGCTACCTGACAGTTGTAGAGGTTCCACAGGCTGACAAAGACGCTCTCGCTGTAGAAACCATTGAAGCCGCGATGCGCTAGCCCGCGCGGGCTTCTAGCAATCTTTTGATACGAATTGAGAACGGTCAAACGTTTTAGCAGTCTTTACCATGACGCTTCAATTGCACCCTTGACTCTCCAGCAAACTAGAGACTCGAAAATGGGAGCAGTTAGAAATTTAGAGGTTTGGATGCATGACTCTCCAACTGACTGTTCCCAATATGGCTTGCTCTGCTTGTGGAGACGCGATTGCCAAAGCGATCGAGGCAATCGATCCTACCGCTACGGTTCGGACTGACCCTAACACCAAGCAGGTCGATGTTGAAACGCAAGCAACAGAGGCAGCTATCAAGCAAGCGATTGTCAATGCTGGCTACACGGTTGGATAGGAGGTTCGGATGGAAACCGCAACCTTGAAGCTGCGGGGCATGAGCTGTGCTTCCTGTGCCAATAACATCGAACGCGCGATTCGATCGGTGCCTGGTGTCGAGGCATGCAGCGTGAATTTCGGGGTGGAACGAGCAACTGTTACCTACGACCCGGATCAGACGGATGTTGCGGCCATTCAGAATGCCGTAGACGGGGCGGGTTATTCAGCGCTGCTCCAGCAAGAGGATGGGTTGGCGCCCGAAGACGATGCCGAACGGCGAGAACGCCAAGCCGAGAACCGAACGTTAACCCGCAGGGCGTGGGTGAGCGGTGCGATCGGCGCGGTTTTGGTTGTCGGTTCGCTGCCGGCAATGGCAGGTTTGACGATTTCCTGGATACCCATGTGGCTCCACGATCCTTGGTTCCAGCTCGTTTTGACCGCTCCAGTTTTGGTGTGGGCGGGGAGTGGGTTTTTCATCAATGCCTGGAAAGCAGTGAAGCGGCATACTGCCACGATGGATACCCTAGTCGCCATCGGAACGGGGACCGCCTATGTGTATTCCCTTTTCCCCACCCTCTTTCCCCAGTGGTTTATCGCTCGGGGGCTGAGACCCGATGTGTACTTTGAAGCGGCTGCGGTCATCATTGCTTTGCTGCTGCTCGGGCGATTGCTAGAAAACCGAGCCAAAGGGCAAACCTCGGAAGCAATTCGCAAGCTGATGGGGTTGCAGGCAAGGTCAGCGCGGGTCGTTCGCGCGGGTCGAGCAGTGGATATTCCAATTGCCGAGGTAGTTGTGGGCGATATCGTTCTCGTTCGCCCCGGCGAAAAAATTCCAGTAGATGGCGAAATTGTGGAAGGCTTCTCTACCATCGACGAGGCCGTGGTGACGGGTGAAAGCATGCCCGTTAAAAAGCAGCCGGGGGATGAGGTCGTGGGGGCTACCCTCAACAAAACTGGCAGCTTTCAGTTTCGAGCCACGCGAGTTGGAAAAGATACGTTCCTCGCTCAGATCGTCAAGCTCGTGCAGCAAGCGCAAGGCTCGAAAGCTCCCATTCAGCGGCTCGCCGACCGGGTGACCGGATGGTTTGTGCCTGCGGTCATCGCGATCGCCATTCTCACCTTCGTCCTTTGGTTTAACGCAATGGGTAACGTGACGATGGCGTTGGTTAACACCGTGGGCGTGTTGATTATTGCCTGCCCTTGCGCCTTGGGTTTGGCCACGCCCACCTCCATCATGGTGGGTACGGGGAAAGGAGCCGAGAACGGTATTTTGATTAAAGGAGCGGACAGCCTAGAACTCGCCCACAACCTGCAAACCATCGTCCTCGACAAAACAGGCACGATTACCCAGGGCAAACCCACGGTCGCGGATTACATTACGGTCCATGGCTCAGCCGACTCAAACGAACTGGATTTATTGCGATGGGTCGCCTCTGTCGAACGCAATTCAGAACATCCCTTGGCAGAAGCCGTGGTGCAATACGCCCAATCCCAACTGGTAGGAGTGTACGGCGATATCCCTCTATCCGACAGTGTCCAAGGGTTTGAAGCGATCGCCGGGAGCGGGGTTAGAGGCTGCGTTTCCGGTCGATGGGTGCAAATCGGCACGCATCGCTGGATGAATGAATTGGGCATTGAAACCAGCGCTCTCCAGCAAGCGTGGGAGCGCTTGGAGGACTCAGGCAAAACGGTCGTCTGGATTGCTGTGGACGGACGCGTTGCAGGCATTATGGGAATTGCCGATGCCGTCAAACCCTCTTCTGCCAAAGCAATTCGCGCCTTGCAAAAGATGGGTTTAGAAGTGGCGATGCTGACGGGAGACAACCCACGCACCGCAAACGTCATTGCCCGCGAAGTCGGCATTCAGCGCGTCTTTGCTGAAGTTCGCCCGGACCAAAAAGCGGCAACTGTCAAAGCAATTCAGGCGGAAGGCAGACTGGTTGCAATGGTGGGCGATGGGATTAACGACGCGCCTGCCTTGGCTCAAGCCGATGTAGGCATTGCCATTGGAACGGGAACTGATGTGGCGATCGCCGCGAGCGACATCACCTTAATTTCTGGGGATTTGCAAGGCATCGTCACCGCGATCCAGCTCAGCCGCGCCACGATCCGCAACATCAAGCAGAACTTATTCTTTGCTTTTATCTACAACGTGGCCGGAATCCCGATCGCTGCGGGTATTCTTTTCCCCCTCTTCGGTTGGCTGCTCAGCCCGACGATCGCGGGTGCGGCAATGGCCTTTAGTTCTGTTTCGGTGGTGACGAACGCATTGCGGTTGCGGAACTTCAAGCCAGTTGGAAGTCGGTAGCAGGCTTTGGATTTTGACTGGGCGTTATTGCAGGCGGCATTGCAGGAGGTATTTGGATGATGAATCGATCGGCAATTTTGAGTGGCATTGCAACCCTGAGCGTGTTGCTGGGCGAGACGTCTAGCAGGGCGATCGCCCAAGTGTCCCACGAAAACATGCAGCCCCCAGGACAAACCGAAGAATTCCAACGCATCGACCAGCCCTTGTGGGTCAAGGGAGCTGTTACCGCAGGTGGCTTGGGACTCATCGGACTGGAGGTATGGTGGTTTCTTTTGAGCGCACCCAAATCGCATAAGGCTGCAACTCGAGGGGGTGTTCGGGAAGGGGTAGAGGTGGAGCCTGGAGAGTGAGAAGTCGCAAGCACGATCGCGCTCGTGCCTCAAATCGCGCACTGCGCCGACGGGCGACAGATTCGACCTTCAGTATGAGTGCAAAATACCATTGGCAGGAATTCAAGTTGCAATTGCAATTTCTTTGGATAGTTCTGTGCTGATTTTCAGTCCGACGGAAGCACAAAGAGATACATCGCTCGAAGATATCGAGTTCGGCTTCTCGTCGCGCTATATAGATAAATTCTATGGAAAGATTAGCTTTCTTCTAAGGTGAAATGCGCGCAATGCTATCGAGAGTCGCGTACAGTTATGATGTCCGTTGTTTTTTGTTTTTCGAAGTTTGCCGTCCATTGAGCGATGGACTGGATGGTCTATTTTGGAACTATTTAAGCGCGCGATCGCCCATTTATTCCTGGTTTCAAGCCGATACGAACCCAGCTTCGGTTTGGCTCTAGACAATCCACAGCTTTCGCTCCTCCAGTAAAGTCAACGAGCGAATTATTAATGTTAGAAGCGCTTGTATTTTTAACAATATTGCTAGGTTTCTTTGGCATCATCCTTAAGAAAAACTTGGTAATGAAGATTATCTCAATGGATGTTATGAGCACGGGGGTAATTGCCTATTACGTCGTCTTTGCCGCGCGCGAGGGATTGTTTACCCCAATTGTGGGCGATGTTTCCAAAGGCCCTTACGCCGATCCGGTGCCTCAGGCTGTAATCTTAACGGCGATCGTCATTGGCTTTTCCATTCAAGCACTCATGCTGGTTGGGGTCATGAAGCTAGCTCAGAACAACCCCACTTTGGAAAGCAACGAGATCGAGAAAAGTAATATGCCATGACAATTCTGACGCTGATTTGGATTGCCTTCCCGTTTTTAGTCGGATTTGTCATTTACTTACTTCCCCGGCTGGATCGATCTCTCGCACTCTGTGGAGCGTTGGTCTCTGTTGCCTATGCCGCCCAGTTATTCATCGCGCGATCGCCCCTCAACCTGAGATTGCTCGATCGGTTTGGGGTCAGCTTAATGCTCGATCCCTTAGCAGGTTTTTTTATCTTGACCAATGGGTTGGTGACAGCAGCAGTCATTCTCTACTGCTGGCGCAGCCATAGAACGACTTTCTTCTACGCCCAGACTTTAATTCTCCACGGCAGCGTCAATGCCGCACTGGCTTGTACTGACTTTATCAGCCTGTATGTGGCTTTAGAAGTTCTGAGTATTGCATCATTTCTCTTAATTGTTTATCCCCGTAGCGATCGCGCGATCTGGGTCGGGCTGCGCTATTTATTTGTCAGCAACGTTGCCATGTTGTTTTATTTGGTGGGGGTGGTGCTGGTTTATAAAGCCCATCATTCCTTCGATTTTGTGGGATTGCGCGGAGCGCCCCCAGAGGCCGTCGCGCTGATTTTTTTAGGACTGCTGGTCAAGGGTGGAATTTTTGTCTCAGGGCTGTGGTTGCCCTTGACCCACTCCGAGTCAGAATCTCCTGTTTCGGCTTTGTTGTCCGGCGTTGTCGTGAAAGCGGGGGTTTTGCCGCTGGTTCGCTGCGCGCTGCTATTGGAAGAAATAGAGCCGATCGTGCGAATATTTGGCGTTGGGACGGCGTTATTTGGCATATTTTACGCCGTTTTCGAGAAAGATACTAAGCGCATACTGGCTTTTAGTACCGTTTCCCAGTTGGGATTTATCCTAGCTGCGCCAGAAGTGGGCGGGTTTTACGCGCTCACCCATGGATTGGTAAAATCTTCCCTATTTTTAATTGTGGGGACTTTTCCCCGTCGCAATCTCAAAGAACTTCAGCAGCAGCCACTGCACGCGCCCATTTGGATCGCGCTTGCCATTGCCAGTTTTTCGATTTCAGGATTTCCTTTACTATCTGGCTTTGGGGCAAAAGTATTGACCCTGAAAAATTTGCTGCCCTGGCAGGTCATCGGCATGAACGTTGCCGCGCTAGGAACGGCAATCACGTTTGCTAAATTCATTTTTCTGCCCCACAAGATTCAGCCCGAAGCAGAGCGACCATCTTTATCGATAGGATTCTGGGCGGCTATCTTTCTGTTGCTGGGTGCGCTGGTTGTCGCCAATGTTGCGTACTACGAAGCGTACAGTCTTGCCAATATTGTAAAACCCCTCGCAACGATCGCCTTGGGTTGGGTCGCCTATTGGTTGGTTTTCCGCCAGCTCGTTATTAAATTACCTCGGTTATTCGAGCAATTCGAGCACTTAATAGGGGTGATGAGCTTGAGTTTAATCCTACTCTTCTGGATGGTACTCGCATGATCGGACATCTCATCCTCCGGCTCAGTCTCTGGTTTTTGCTCACGGCTAATTTCAGCCCGCTCAATACGATCATCGGTATCGGTATTGCATTCCTATTGCCGCGCAATTCTACTTCGCCAGAACGTTTGAAGGATTTACTCTGGGGCATTGGTAAAATCCTGATTGCTATTCCTCAAGCCTATATAGAAGCGATCGAACTGATCCTGCGACCTCATTTACACGAAGAAATCGTAATGGAGCGGGTAAAGTCTCGGCGATCGCCCGGACTGGTCTTTTTAGATATCTTTCTGATTACCTTTACCCCCAAAACAACCGTACTGAAATACCGCGACGAAGGTTGGTACGAAGTCCATCATGTACGACGGAAGCAAACGCCATGATTCCAAATCTCTCGATTTTGAACCTGGCACTCGTTGCCATGATTCTAGCGCTGCTCATCCCGCTCTATCAGGCCAGCAGAGATAACAATATCTGGCAGACCATGCTGGCACTTTCCAGTGTCTCCACGAAGTCGTCCGTCATCGTACTGTCGATTTCCGTGCTGCGGGATGATTGGATGCTGGGCGTATTTGGCGCGATCGTTTTGAGCGTGGGCAATGCGGGGTTTATGCTGCTGGCACATATTTTGAAACGGTTGGAGGAAGCATGATCGATCTGCTGAGTTATGGCTGTATTGGGCTCGGACTGGTCTTCTGGTTCTGGGGAACGCCCGTTCTCCTCACCCGGCGATCGGTGCTATTCAAACTCCACAATCTTTCCGTATCGGACACCCTCGGCTCGATCGCGATTATTTTTGGGCTTCTCTTGAGGCGACCCAGGGAATGGCCCCTATTGCTACTGGCCATCCTTTCCTTAGCGCTCTGGAACACGATGCTAGGTTATGTCCTGGCCTATTGCTCCAGCAGCAGTCCCAGTCGCGAGGACAACAATGGATAGCTACATCTACGGACTGACAGCGCTGCTGCCGCTAGCTGCTGCCATGGTGGTTTTTCAGAAAAATCCCTATCATGCCTTGGTTCTCCGGGGAATCCTAGGTGCGGTCGCTGCCATGATATACGCAGTTTTGGGAGCGGCGGACGTTGCGCTGACGGAAGCTCTAGTCGGCACGTTACTGGCGATCTCGCTTTATGCCGTAGCGGTGCGATCGTCCCTCATCTTGCGTTTGGGCGTACTCAAGGACGATCTCATTGCTGCGGAGTGCGAGACAGACTCGATCCAGTCCAGTCCCTTCAACCAACACGTGGCCGCTCTCCGCAAGCTGTTCGATCGATATCACCTGCGGGTTGAACTGGTGCCTTATTTGAGTCAAGCCGATTTGAAACAGGCGCTGGCGAACGAGGAGATCCACGTCACTTGCGCTCGCACGGAATCAGAAGCACCGGACCTCGCTGGCGATCGCCTGTCCCCTCCCTATCCCATGACGACCCGACTGCGCCGCGTCCACGAGATCTTGCAAACGGAATGGATGTCGCCCGCAGTCTCGCTCGATATCGATCCGTCAGAATCCAAAGAGGTGCGTCTATGAGATGGGTTTATCTTGCAGCGGGCGTTGCGTTCTATATCAAAATGCTCCTCATCCCCAATGCAGCGCCGAGCTTATCGTTTTCGATCGTCGATGCGGTGTTGCAAGATAGTGGCGTGCCCAATGTCGTTTCGGGTATTATCCTTCGCAATCGGCTATACGACACGATCTTTGAGGTGATCGTATTTACGATCGCGATTATGGGTGCTAACTTTCTCCTCTCAAACGAACGTCCCCTCGATCGCGTTCATCAGTTTACCGATTCTTCTTCCATTCTCTTGGCCCGTCTGGGCGCGACGATTTCTGCACTGGTAGGCATCGAGCTGGCAATTCGCGGGCACCTCAGCCCAGGAGGCGGATTTGCTGCGGGAGTGGCAGGTGGAACGGCGATCGGTTTGATTGCGATGACGTCTTCGCCAGAGTGGATGCAAGCTGTCTATCAACGTTGGCACGCTGCGACTTGGGAGAAGGTTTCTGTCCTTATTTTCATCGTGCTGTCGATAATTACGCTAGCAGGCTTGGAACTTCCCCACGGCGAACTGGGCGCGCTGTTTAGCGGTGGGATTCTGCCTATCCTCAATATTCTGGTTGCTATTAAAGTTGCGCTAGGTTCGTGGGCTGTGGTTTTGATTTTTATTCGGTATCGGGGTTTGTTGTGAACGATGCAGCGGTCGGCGAAGGGGCGACGATGCGGTTGGCGATCTCGTTATCGTTCTTGTAGGCGCGGTTTTCTTCGAGAAGCCGCTTCGCGTCCCAACCGCCAGCAAAATCTGGATGTTATTAAATCCGCGCTCCTTAGTGGATTGCCGTTCGGCTAGCGTCTAGCGCCTCACGGTAGACTTCTCAAAAATCGATCGAGCTGATTGGCAAAGTTCTGTCGGTCTCGCTGACTGAATGCGGGGGGACCGCCTGTATCTACGCCGCTGCTGCGTAACTCATCCATGAAATTTCTCAAGGACAGGCGCTCTCGAATATTGCCCGCGCTGTAAAACTCTCCGCGAGGATTTAGAGCGACGGCTCCTTTGGCGATCGCAGCAGCAGCTAGAGGAATGTCTGCTGTGATGACGAGGTCTCCAGAGTGTAATTGTTCCACAATATAATTGTCGGCAATATCTAGCCCCGCACGGACCTGAACCGCCTTTATATAGGGCGATGCCGAAATTTGAAGTTCCTGGTTTGCCACGAACGTGGTGAGAATCTCTACCCGTTTGGCGGCTCGAAATAGAATTTCCTTAATTGGATGCGGGCAAGCATCGGCGTCAACCCAGATTTGGATATTGGACGGCTCTGCCATTTTTGACTCTCTAGACTCCATAGGATCGCTTCACCCGCCGTCTCCTTTCAACCTTCGATTCGCGGGCACGATCTGTTTTGCAATAGAGGCCTTCGAACCTGCTTTCTTTCCCGCAGCGGTCGCTTTTGGGTCTGCCCAGCAACTGCTCCGCCGTCCGTGGTTGATGCGCGGGTAGACCAATCTCACGTAGGTTTCTAACTCTGTGTTGTATTGACTGGCTAAACTCAGCGCTGCTGTTGAAGTGGGGGATGGGGAGGCGGATGCGTTTGCAGCCTGGGTACTTTGCTCGAATTGCTGCTGTAAGCGTTCCGCTATGGTGCGGACCATTGCTTCCCGGAATCGGTTCAGATAAATTTTTCCCTTGCCGCGATGCTTTGATGCTTCTCTTTCGACCACTTGGACGAAGTAGTCGTAGTAGCTGCGGCAGATCTCAACATGGGTCTTTCGCCCTAAGGCTCGGATTCCATATTGTCCTCCCCCCAAGCATTTACAATAATTGGCGCGGCAAATTGCGCCGAGCAATGAAAATTTCCATCCTATGACTCGCTGGCCCGTGGCTTCGATGATTTCGTTGACCAGCGGTTCGTCTAGCTCGCTGCCGACTTCTACGGTCTGAAGGTCTGCTTGTTCTACGCCGTGGGCGCTCATCAATGCCTGAACTTTCTGGGCCGCTGCGTACGCTTCGTTTTCGTTGGGGCTTTCGCTTAATGCTAGTAGCTTTTTGATTTTCCCCAACATTGTGTTTTCTTCAAATGCTGCGATTTCCTGAATGTGATGCGTGACGGTAACGCTCGCTTCTCCTCGGGCTGCTTGATTGATGCGCTCCATCTGGGCGCTGAAGTAGGGTCCGTGGGCGCGCTCTCCAATGTTAAACGCGGACTGGGCGACGTGAATCATCTCGTGGAGCAGGGTGTCTTTGGTCTCTTGCTCTCGATCTGACAGCAGCGGTGCGGACAATCTGATTTGCTGTTTTTCTGCATTGAATAGGCCAGCGGCGCTCGCAAGCTTTTCTGAGTATTCGATTTCTACTGCTGGCAGGGCGGAATCAAAAAATCTACGATTGTAGTCTCGATACAGGCTATAAAGGTTGTCTGAGGTCAGCATGGTCTATTTCTCGTTCTTTCCCATTTGACAATATTCCAGTTCATCCCTGAAGTCGGGTCTCAGTTGTCGATTCCTCGCTAGCCTAACTCCAATGTTGTCACACCAAAGATTCGATCGACGTCTAGGTTTGGTTGGCTACCCCAATACATCCGCACGCACGTAAAGACTGGCTGTAAGTTATAACGCTCGATTAACAAAGATGCAGATGAATTAATATCTGGAATATCGATAAACACCGCCTGTCCTTCAGCATGATGGATTAACGATCGAAACAGCATCTCCGCAATCTCAAACGTATCGGCGAATAAAGGCCCAATTTTGAACCCTCGAACGCAACGGCGAATGACGCCATACCCCCATAAGCGATCGCATTCCACAATTCCATACGCCGCTTCAGCAGCTTGAATCCAAGGCTTCAGAAACTGCGGGCGAGATGCCGGAAATAGGTTGGTTTCGTAGCTAGCAATGAGGTCTAAGGGCAGATTCGTCAGCGGGATGGCTTCGTCCGGTACCCGTTCGGATGGGACGGGATCGCAAACATGACGGACGTGACGATAGGCGGACTGAAAGCCTGCTTTACGATACGTCGATTCGCGCTCGACCACGCCATCCAATCCGATACTGGCTCGTTCGGGATCTAGGCGATGCAACAATCGACTCCAAGCACTTTCCCACAGTTGCATGCCGTACCCGCGACCGCGCCATTGGGGACTGACAATGTACAGTCCGATAAATCCAAACCGATCGCCGTACCGAACCGCAGAAATACAGCCGATAGGTTCCCCGTCAATTTCTGCAACGAGGAACCCGTTCGGATCGGCTGCGTAAAAGGCGATCGCATCGTTCAAGCCAGGATTCCAGCCTTCGCGACCCGCCCAATCGAGCGCGAGCTGTACTTCTAGCGGTTGCATCAATCGAACTTGCAGCTGTTTGCGATCTGCCATACGCCTCCCGTTCCGTGCCAAAAGGGATCGGTTTTTGACTTCGCGGTTCGGCTGAGCTCACCGTCGAAGCCTCAACCCACGTCAATCCAGTATTGGAGGGTTGAGCGAAGCCGAAACCCGTTGTATAGAGCCTACTCCCAGGGCATATCCACATTCATATTAGCTTCAGCATGAATGTAGCTGGGCTTCCCCTTACGCGGAAGCTGACCTGACAGCACCAAATTCGCCATAGCGTCGCAAATCACGCGGGTTGCCATCAGAGAAGTCATATCGCTGATGTCGTAAGGGGGCGATACTTCCACAATCTCCATCCCGCAGATAGGCGCGCGGCGCACAATGCGTGCCAATAGCCCCAAGGCTTCCCTGGGCAAGAGTCCGCCGGGTTCCGGCCAGCCTGTCCCAGGGACAAAACCTGCATCGATGCAGTCGATATCAAAGCTAATCCACACGCAGTCGGTGCCGTCCATAGCGCGCTCTAGGGCGTAGTCTGCGGCGGCGTCCAGACCCATTTCGGTAATATCCGTCACCGTCAAAATATTGGTGGCGCGTTCGCGACAGACCTTCACTCCTTGACGCGGTACCTGCCAGCCGCCAATGCCGAGCTGCACTAGATTTTTGGCAGGGGCATTGGCCATGTTGGTGGCATGAAACCAGGGACAGGTGTGCATCCGCTCGTCCAGGTCGGTTTCCTGGGTATCGACGTGGCGATCGAAGTGGATAATGCCAACTTTTTTGTCGCCCAAGTGCCGACAGATCCCCCGCACCGTCGGGAAGCCGATCGAGTGATCGCCCCCGAGCAGAATGGGAAATGCGCCAGAGGCAAAGACGTGGGCCACGCCCTTGGAAATCTGGTCGAAGGATTTTTCGTTATTGGCGGGAATGGTGAAAATATCCCCCACGTCGCAGAGGGTGATTTGCTCCCGCAGATCGATACCCAGCTCGAAGTTGTAGGGAGTATACAGGGCCGAAATCCGACGAATGCCCTGAGGTCCGAAGCGAGTGCCGGGACGGTAAGTGGTCCCGGAGTCGTGGGGGACTCCGACGATCGCCACGTCGTATTCGCCCACTTTGCGCACGTCTTCGAGGTAGGGGGCCTTCATAAAGGTGTTAATGCCCGCATAGTGGGGCAATTCGCCGCGAGAGAACGTAGGGATGCTGCGATCGCGGATGCTTGCAGCTCCCTCTAGGCCGAACTCCAGCCCTTTAGAGACTTCTTGCTGCCATCCGGTGAGGGGCAATTGAGCTTCGCGAGCCAAGGCGCGTTGGGCTTCGGACTGACCGTCGGGACTTTGAAAAAGCGGATTTTCTGAATTTGATGTCATTGCTGCCTATCCTAATCAAGTGCATTCCCATCTAGCCAAAAAGCCCAGGAAACCCCAGCCTTTTGGACTGCTCTCCCGGGCTTTTCTCCCGCCGTGTCACTAGCGTTTGTGCAGAGAACTACACCCACCCACTAGCTCGCTTCTCTCGGACCAGACGTTTTGGCAGCTACCTGCTCATCGGAGCCATCGCGCATCAACCGGAACCCTAGAAGCCTTGAAGTTTTTACATCCTCTATCTTACATAGGGACCTGCTTCGCGTCCAAGCTCAAGATTCTCGTGCGTCCCCCATTAACGCCTTTGCTGGGCGCTAGCAGCAGATTAATATCAGGGAATGGATTTATCTGAAAACCCCGTACCAGAGTGGCTCCATTGGCTGGAGACTTGTCCGAGTACCAACACTTGGGCGATCGCCAACGCCCCCCAACTCCATCATGGCGACGTGGTCTTCACCCAGTACCAAACCGCCGGAAGGGGCCAGCAGGGCCGAATTTGGCATTCTCCTCCCGGCGTCTTGACCGCGAGCTTCGTGTTAGACCGCATTCCTGCGGCGCAGCTTCCGGCCCTAAGTCTGGCGGCAGGGCTAGCCGCGATCTATGCCATCGAAGATCTGGCCGCAGACTGTCAGGGCCACCTGCACTTAAAGTGGCCGAATGACGTGCTGGCCCAAGGGCGCAAGTTGGCTGGTATTTTGTGCGAAGCCAGTTCTATGGAAGCTACGGGGCGAGTTGTCGTTGGGATTGGACTTAATCGCTGTGGAGGGCAACAAGGAGC
Source organism: Altericista sp. CCNU0014 (assembly GCF_044923475.1). Taxonomy (NCBI): domain Bacteria; kingdom Bacillati; phylum Cyanobacteriota; class Cyanophyceae; order Synechococcales; genus Altericista; species Altericista sp. CCNU0014. The sequence continues at coordinate 4,480,183 of NZ_CP137338.1, read as the reverse complement.
ACTGGCCGCGATCGCCCCTCAGAGCGTCAGTCTCGATCTGCTTTCTTCTATAGTCCCGAGCGAGTTAGATCTGCTGAAACGCCTGCGCCATTATTTGCGTCAGACGGCAGGGTTGCTTCAATTCAAAGAAAATCGATCCGGTAGCGGGTTAAATGACCTCTTGCCCGCGTTGCGCGCTCGCGATGCGCTGTTGGGTCAAAGCATTACGGTAGACGTGGGAAGCGAGAAATTTACAGGTGAGGGCGCTGGCATTGGCGATCGCGGTCAATTCCTCCTGCGCTTGAGCAATGGCGAAGTGAAAGCATTTGCGAGCGGGCATATTACTTTGACCTAAGCAAACACAACCGTGCGATTGCCGTAGACCAAAACGCGATTTTGGAGATGCGATCGCACGGCCCGTGCCAACACAATGCGCTCTAAATCCTTCCCCTTGCGTACCAGATCCGCCGCCTCGTCCCGATGGCTGACCCGCACCACATCCTGCTCGATAATGGGGCCTTCATCCAGATCCGCCGTCACGTAGTGGGCCGTAGCCCCGATAATTTTTACGCCGCGCTCGTAGGCCCTTTGGTAGGGGTTTGCGCCCGCAAAAGCTGGCAAAAACGAGTGGTGAATATTAATGATATTGGGGAACCGATCCACAAAACTCGCACTCAGGACCTGCATGTATTTGGCTAATACGACGAGATCGATGTGGTGCGTTTGCAACAGATCTAAGGCTTTGGCTTCCTGTTCCAGTTTGGTTTCTGGAGCAACGGAAAGGTAATGATAGGGAATGCCAAACTGCTCGGCCACGGGCCGGAGGTTTTCGTGGTTGCTGACGATGAGCGCAATCTCTGCATTAAATTCCTTGGCTTTCTGTCGCCACAGCAAATCGAAGAGGCAGTGATCTTGACGGCTCACCCAAAGGGCAAGACGGGGGCATACATCTGAAAATTGCAGCTTCCAGGATGCTTCTAAGGGCTGGGCGATCGCCGCAAAAGCTGGCCCTACCAGATCTCGTGGGAGCTTAAACCCCTCAAGCTGCCATTCAATTCGAGTTAGAAACAGACCTGCCGAAAAATCAGTGTGATGATCGGCATGAACAATATTGCCCCCGTTAGCGTAAATAAAATTAGAGATCTTAGCAACTAGCCCTTGCCGATCGGGACAGGTTACGAGAAGTGTTGCGGTTGCACCTGACATAAACAAAACGATTCAATCCTGCGTGAGTTACTGAACCTTAGTCGCCAAAGCATTTACCCATCAAGTTTATCCTGGGAGCAAGAGGTGTATGGCTTGGCTCTTGCCTATACTTAGTTGAGAAATAGCTAATTTTAAGCGTCATTAGTATAGTGGGAAGCCAGAGCGATTCTAATGGGGGGCTACGGTGAATCGACGAATTATTCAAGGGGCGATCGCGATCGTAGTCCTAATTTCTGGCCTAGCTTTAGCGGGTTGGCAATTTCATATTTTCTTTTTAAAAAATTTATGGGCTGGCAACATCTCGACCATGAAGGCTAATACAGCCCTGGGACTGATGTTATCGAGTTTATCGTTAGGGCTGTTGCAAGGAAAGCGGCTCTCTCGTCTAAGGTGCCGCATCGCGCAGGCAATGGCGGTGGGCGCGATCGCCCTTGGTGCCCTTACCCTGATGCAGTATTTTTGGGGTTGGGATTTGGGTATCGATCGATGGCTGTTTCGAGATCTCGAACCCTCAGCAACAACGCTATATCCAGGGCGTATGGGGATAAACACCGCCGTCAATTTTGTCCTTTTAGGTGTTGGGCTGCTGTTGCTCACCTCCAAAACTCGGCGGCGGATTGTCCTCGCTCAGCTTCTAGCCTGCATCGTTGCTCTCCTTGCATGGATGGCCTTTTGCGGACATTTATTTGGCGTTGACGTACAGTTCAAGGTGGTCGCACACATCTTCACGCTGGCGCCCAATACCAGTGTGGCCTTTATGGCGCTATGCGTTGGAATTTTGGTGACTTATCCTCGTCAGGGGCTGATGCAGCACATCACCAGTCCTCTAGTCGGTGGAATTATTGCCCGACGGGTAATTCCTTGGGCGATCGCCCTTCCGATGGGTCTCAGTTGGCTAGTCCGTCAGGGCACAGCACTTGGACACTACGACAATGCCACGGATGATGTCCTTGTGGTAATGGCTATGACGATCGCCTTCTCCAGCTTGGTGTGGTGGAATGCCAGACTGCTGAATCAGATGGAAACCCAGCGCATCCAAATCGAGACAGACCTACAGCAGGCCAACGAACAGCATCTCAAGGCAACAGAGCGAACCGATATCCTGCGCTATGAAACCCAACGTCTTTCAGAGATCGTTCAACTTCAGCAAGAGGTTGCTCTAAGAGGGTTTAGCTTAGATGAGGCCATGACTCTCATTGTCGAACGCGCCCAACAACTTACCCACGCCAGCGGATCGATTATTGAAATGGTTGAAGGCAACGAGCTGGTCTATCGAGCCGCTAGCGGTCAGGTTGCCCCCTATGTTGGGCTGCGGCTGAAGGTTAATGCCAGCCTGTCTGGATACTGCCTCACAACGGGTGAAATTCTGCACTGTCAGGATGTCGCTACCGATCCGCACGTAGATCTTGAAGCCTGCCGCCGCATTGGCATTCAGTCCATGATTGTGGTGCCGTTTCAGACCACCGAAGGGTATCAGGGCGTCCTTAAGGTATCGGCTTCAAACCCTCATGCCTTCACTGACCAAGATGTTCAGGTGCTCCAGCTCCTTGCCGCGTTTCTGGCAAGCTCCCTCCAGCTTGCATCAGAATTTGAGGCCAAAAATGCGCTGCTGCTTGCATTACAAGACAGCGAAGAACGATATCGTTCCGTCATAGAAGCCCTAGCAGAGGGTATCATCCTACAGGATTCAGCTTCTACCATTCTTGCCAGCAATGCCAGTGCTGAAGCTATTTTGGGCTTGTCCTTAGCGCAGATGAAGGGACGGTCTTCCCTCGATCCGCGATGGCAGGCCATTCATGAAGACGGTTCACCCTTTCCTGGGGAACAGCACCCGACCATAATGACACTTCGTACGGGCAAATCCTGTCGCAACGTCATCATGGGTATTCGCAAACCAGACGATCGCCTCACCTGGATTTCGGTTAATTCTCAACCGTTATTCCATCCCGATGAATTGCTGCCCTACGCCGTTGTGGCCTCATTCTCAGACATTACCGAGCAGAAACAGGCTAAAGATGCGCTAAAGCAGAGCGAAGCCGAACTCCAGGCGCTCTTTGCTGCCATGACAGATATTGTGCTCGTGCGGGATGCCCAGGGTCTCTGTTTAAAAGTGGCTACGACCCACGCGCAGGGACTCTATCAGCCCATTGAAGCGATGGTGGGTAAGACGCTCCACGAAACCTTTCCCCTCCCCCAAGCCGATGCCATGCTGAACTATATTCAACAGGCCCTAGAAACACAGCAAACCGTACAAGGGGAGTACAGCCTGGAGATGGAGGGAAGACAGCATCATTTCTCAACCAACTTTTCGCCCATGTCCGCCGATGCAGTTGTCTTAGTTGTGCGGGATATCAGCGCTCAGAAGCAGCTCGAGCAAGACCTATTTGAAGAAAAAGAACTGGCCCAAGTGACGCTGCACTCCATTGGCGATGCTGTGATTACAACGGATGCAGAGGGCCGCATTAAGTACTTCAACCCAGTCGCCGCCAGCTTGACGGGCTGGAATCCACAAGAGACAGCAGGTCTCCCCTTTGGGGAAGTCTTCAAGATTTTCAACGAAGTTACAGGTGAACCCGTCGAAAATCCGCTCGAAAGAGCGCTTCAGGAGGGACACAGAGTGGGATTGCCCCATCAGACCATCTTAATGTCATTGGATGGTCGCGAGATTCACATTGAGGACTCAGCAGCGCCCATTCGCGATCGCGAGGGTCGAATGATGGGTGCGGTGATGGTGTTCCACGATGTCACCCAAGCACGGCGTCTATCCCAGCAGCTCACTTGGGAAGCCAGCCACGATGCCCTAACCCATCTGATCAATCGGCGGGAGTTTGAGCAGCGGGTGGAGCAAGCCCTCGCCAGTGCCCAGTCCCAAAACCAGGTTCATGCCCTCTGCTATTTAGACCTAGATCGCTTCAAGATCGTGAATGACAACTGCGGTCACGCCGCTGGGGATGAACTTCTCCGTCAAATTACCGTGCTTTTGCAAACCCAAGTGCGTAAAAGTGACACCTTGGCACGGCTCGGCGGCGACGAATTTGGCATCTTGCTGAATGAATGTCCTTTAGACCAAGCGTTACGCATTGCCAATCAGATGCGGGAATGCGTTCAGTCCTTCCGGTTTATTTGGCAAGATCAAACCTTTGCCATTGGTGCGAGTATTGGTCTGACGGCTATCGATGCAGAGAGCGAAAGTCTGTCTAGCCTTTTAAGTGTTGCCGATGCAGCCTGTTATACCGCCAAAAATAAAGGGCGAAATCGGGTTCACGTGTTTCAACCCAACGATCGGGATTTATTGCAGCAGCGCGGTGAGATTCAGTGGGCTTCACGGCTATCGCGCGCCTTAGAGGAGGATCGCTTTTGTCTCTATTACCAGCCTATTGCTGCTGTTACGACACCCGCTCAGTCCGAGCATTACGAAGTTTTAGTGCGGTTGATTGATGAGCAGGGCAACTTGGTAGCTCCCATGGCGTTTATTCCAGCCGCTGAGCGCTATAACCTGATGCATCTGATTGACCGCTGGGTTATCAAAACTTTATTTAAAACCCAAGGCTCCCATTACCGTGAGATCTGGCAGCAGTGCCAGTTGGAGGGAGTAAGCTGCGATGCGCTGTATGCCATCAATCTCTCAGGGGCAAGCATCAATGACGACCAATTCATGGATTTTGTACAGGAACAGTTTGCCCTGCATCAGATTCCGGCTCCGCTGATCTGCTTTGAAATTACCGAAACTTTGGCGATCGCCAATTTAACCAAAGCCCGCCAGTTTATTCATGAGCTCCAGCGTTTGGGGTGTCATTTTGCCCTTGATGACTTTGGTAGCGGCATGTCCTCCTTTGGCTATCTTAAAAACCTGCCCGTAAACTACCTCAAAATCGACGGCAGCTTTATCCGCAATATTGTTAAAGATCCCGTGGATGAAGCCATGGTAGAAGCTATGGTGCGGATCGGTCATGTGATGGGAATGAAGCTGATTGCGGAGTTTGTAGAAAACGACGCTATTCTAGAGCGCATTAAGGTCTTAGGCATCGATTACGCCCAGGGCTATGGTATTGCAGCACCGCGCCCTCTAACTTAGAAATTTCAAACCCTCAGACGGTTTTTATAAAATACTAAAACTACGGTAATAAACCGGGGTATAATCGATATGAGATGATTTACTGCCCTGGACAACGCAAATCGTGGAACTTTCTTGTAAAAGCGAATATGCGCTCTTGGCCTTAATGGCTTTAGCAGATTCCTTTAAAGACAACGAGCCGCTCCAAATTCGTCAAATTTCAGCTCGACAAGAGATCCCAGACCGCTACTTAGAGCAGCTCCTTGCCATCCTGCGGCGGTCTGGTTTGGTGCGATCGCAGCGGGGGGCTAGGGGCGGTTACATTCTGGCACGGGAGCCTTGGCAGATTACGGTGTTAGAGGTCATGAATTCGATTGAAGGGCAGGATGCAGATGCGATTGGTGGGAGCAAGTCTGCTGAAACAGCCGAGAAAAAGGTTCTCAAAGATCTTTGGAAAGGATCCTGCGAAGCCATGCGAGGAATCCTCCAAAAGCATACGCTTCAAGATCTCTGCGATCGCCGCGATGCCCAGAAACAGGCGGAGCTAATGTATTACATTTAGGACAGCAGGGTTTGCTCAATCGTAGTCTAACGATCTAATGAGTCATAGGCTGCTGTCAGTCATACCGCAAAGTTTTTAGAGAGATAGGAATTCGGCCATGCACGTTGCTCGCGACATCACTGAACTCATCGGGCGCACGCCGTTGGTGCAGCTCAACCGCATTCCCCAGAGTGAAGGTTGTGTGGCCCAGATTTTGCTCAAGCTAGAAAGCATGAATCCCTCCGCTTCTGTCAAGGACCGGATTGGTATCAACATGATTGAGGTTGCGGAGAAGAACGGGTTTATTTATCCCGGTAAAACAGTCTTGGTAGAACCGACCTCTGGCAATACTGGCATTGCTTTGGCGATGGTGGCCGCTGCCAAGGGGTATCGCCTCATTTTGACCATGCCGGAGACCATGAGTAGCGAGCGCCGCGCGATGCTGAGGGCCTATGGCGCGCAGCTAGAGCTAACGCCGGGAAGCGAAGGGATGAAGGGGGCCATTCAGCGCGCGCAAGATCTGGTCGATCGCATTCCCAATGCCTACATGCTTCAGCAGTTCCAAAATGCGGCCAATCCCCAAATCCATCGCGATACCACGGCTGAAGAAATCTGGCGCGATACCGACGGCCAAGTTGATATTTTGATTGCTGGCGTGGGGACGGGTGGCACCATTACGGGCGTTGCCGAGGTCATTAAGGATCGCAAGCCGGGGTTTCAGGCGATCGCCGTAGAGCCGACCAACAGCCCTGTCTTGTCGGGCGGCAAGCCTGGGCCGCACAAAATTCAAGGCATTGGAGCTGGGTTCGTGCCCCCGGTGCTGCGAACCGATCTCATCGATGAAGTCATCGGCGTGAGCGATGAAGATGCGATCGCTTACGGTCGCCGCATGGCCCGCGAGGAAGGGTTGCTGTCGGGGATTTCGTCCGGTGCGGCCCTGTGTGCGGCCATTCAGGTGGCCAAACGTCCCGAGAACGAAGGCAAGCTAATCGTCGCGATTCAGCCCAGCTTTGGCGAGCGTTACCTCAGCACGGCGCTATTTCAAGATCTAGAACCCGCCTTTGCGATTTCCACCCATTAGCCTGCAGGGGATCTTCATCTTGACCTCCGAGAGACTCCCGACCACAGCGCGGTAGCGCTTGGCGGGAGAGGGATACTTCGACAGGCTCAGTAACAAGGAGCGGCAATGTAGCGAAGCGGAATTGCCAAACTCTTGCTGTATAATAACTTTGGTCGTTGACCCACCCGCGACAACGGAGACATAAAGCCTAACACCAAAGTTTTTCTGCACCCGCAGAAAACGGCGAGGAAAAGTTGGTAGACCGGGAAAAGATTGACGGGCAATGGTAATACATCCCCGATTGACGCAAAACCCATAAACATTTGTTTGTGACTCAATAAAACCGCAGGGCTTGCGGGGCTAGTCTGTGGAGCGAACATAAGACCAAAACTCCTAGAGGGTAGAGGCAGTTGCGATGAAGCAGAAACTCAAATCGTGAGGTTTGGGAATCCCCCACCACACCGTTAGGTTGGTGGCGGGAGGATGTCAATCGAAGGGCTTCCTAGAGCAAGACTGTGGCATGATGAGAGGTTGATTTTAGCCTTATCCCAATGGAGGGGATATCGGGCAAAACGAACGTTTTCAAGCCTCAGTCCTTAGCCACAAGCGAGCAGTGCCGTGAAAAAAGCCCCGTCCGTTCTTCAAGTTTTTGGCAGCCGCAAAATGGCAGCCATTCTGACGCTGGGCTTGCTGTCCGGTCTCCCCTTCGCCCTGACCGACGATGCATTCCGTGCTTGGATGGCAAAGGCAGACCTCAATCTCTCTACGATTGGCTGGTTTAGCTTAGTTGGGTTGCCCTACTCCCTCAAATTCCTCTGGTCGCCCGTGCTAGACCGCTACGTCCCTCCCTTTCTGGGACGGCGGCGAGGATGGATGCTGGTGGCGCAGATGGGGCTAGTGGCGGCAGTCCTGGCGATCGCCTTTCAAATGTCTGTCATTCCCGGTCTGGATGGCCCCTCGCGGACGCTTTGGCTTCAGGCATTGGCCGCAACCGCTCTCCTCATTGCCTTTTTGAGCGCCACCCAAGATATTGCCATTGATGCCTATCGCACCGACGTCCTAGAAGAGCGCGAGACGGGTGCCGGGGCCTCTTTGTATATTTTGGGCTACCGCATCGCGCTATTGCTGACGGGATGGATTGCCTTCAATCTCGCGGATCGATTGGGTTGGCACTGGGTCTACGTCTTAATGGCAGGACTGATTGCCGTCGGAGCCATCACCTCCTTCTGGGCACCGGAGCCAACCCGCGACGAAACGCCGCCCGCGACCTTTGCCGATGCCGTCGTACAGCCCTTCCTAGACTTCTTTCGACGGTTGGGCTGGAAACCTGCGGTCTATACCCTGCTTTTTATCGTGCTGTTTCGCTTGGGCGATGCCATGGTTGCCAAGCTAGCGGTCCCGTTTTTGGGGGCCAAGGGCATTGGCTTCAGCGACGGAGATATCGGCAACATCCGCCAGGGCATGGGCCTCATTGCCACCATTGTGGGGACGCTCATGGGCGGTGCTGCCCTCAGCAAACTGGGCGTCAATCGATCGCTCTGGCTGTTTGGGAGTCTCCAGGCGGTCAGCAACATCGGGTACTACATCCTGGCCGTCGTCGGCAAAGACTACCTCACCATGGTGCTGGCCATTAACGTCGAAAACTTTTGCAGCGGATTGGGCACCGCAGGCTTTGTCGGCTTTTTGATGAGCCGATGCAACTCTCGCTTTTCTGCCACCCAGTTCGCGCTCCTCTCCAGCCTCATGGCCGTGGGACGGGACCTCATTGCAGGCCCTTCGAGCGGCATTATTGCTCAAGGCATCCAGCAGTGGATTGCCGTCACCCCAGGAATCAAAAGCAACCCGTTTCTGGCAGGTTCCACGGGCCAGGGATGGGCGTTGTTTTTTCTGATCACGCTGTTGGCGGCTGTCCCAGGACTGCTGCTGCTGCCCTGGTTTGCCCCCTGGAACGAGAAACCTCCCCTCTCCATGCCGCGACCCGGCCTCTGAGCGCGACCCGTTCAGCTCGCGTTGACAGAGACCCGATCTCTCGCAACCTCGGGCTGCTCTACCTCAGCGATTGGAGGTTCGGAGACGATCGTTTCGGACCCGGTAATCAGCCGCGCGCCGCGCTGCCGGGTGAAGTAATTCCAGCCCCACTGCAATAAAACCACCATCTTGTTGTCGAACTCGATGAGGTAGTAAATGTGGGCAAAAATCCAAATAAACCAGGCGAGCGGCCCAGAGAATTTCACAAAACCCAGGTCTACGACTGCCGCATTTTGGCCGATCACGGCCAGACTGCCCACCTCTCTGTACCGGAAGGGCGCAACCGTCTTTCCGGCCAACTGAGCGGTAATCTTTTGGGCCACGTATTTGCCCTCCTGGGTGGCCACGGGCGCGACGCCCGGTAAAGGATTTTCGCCTTGATGGGCAAAATGGGCCAAATCGCCGACCACAAAGATATTGGGATGTCCTGGCACGCTCAGGTCCGAGTCCACCATTACCCGTCCGACGCGATCTAACGCCGCTCCAGTTCGTTCCGCCAAAACCTTGCCCATGCGCGACGCTTTGACACCAGCGGCCCAGAGGACGGTGCGGGACGGGATCGGCTCGGTGCGATCGCCCTGCTGAACCGTCACCCCGGATTCGTCCACGTGGATGACGCGGGTTTGGGTGCGAATGGTAACGCCCAGACGCTGGAGCGATCGCGCTGTTTTTTCCGACAAATCGGCGGCGTAGGGGGGCAGCACCCGATCCAACCCTTCCAGGAGCAGCACCTGGGTCTGCTGAATATCGATGTTGCGGAAGTCGTCCTTGAGGGTCTTGAAGGCTAGCTCAGCGATCGCCCCAGCCAGCTCCACCCCCGTCGGCCCGCCGCCGACCACCACGAACGTCAGCATCGCCTTGCGTTTTTCCGGGTCGGGTTCCTTTTCTGCCATCTCAAAGGCCATAAAAATGCGGCGGCGCATTTCTAAGGCGTCTTCGACGGTTTTGAGTCCTGGTGCAGTCTGCTGCCATTCTTCATTGCCAAAATAATGATGGTGCACGCCCGTCGCGACAATCAACGTATCGTAGGGAATGCATCGATTGGGCGTCACCACATGCTGCGCCGTCGCATCTAAGTCGATGGCGTGCTCCATCAAAACCTGAGTATTGCGGTAGCGACTGAGGATGCTGCGCAACGGCGAAGAAATTTGGGCCGGAGAAAGGGTACCTGTGGCGATCTGGTACAGCAGCGGCTGGAATAAGTGGAAATTTCGCTTGTCTACTAACGTGACGTCTACAGGAGCGCGGCCCAAAACCTTAGCTGCATACAGCCCGCCAAAGCCACCCCCCACTATGACAACCCGATGACGCGAGGGTTGTTCGATCATGATGAACTCCTATAGCTGCAACAGAATTTGAGTTGGTTTAGCAGGGACATGAAACTGAGAGGGATACCCTATCCCCACTACCTTAAGGATTTATTCCCTAACCTATAAGTAGCGATCATTACGATATGCTACACCTTCGCTGGCAAACCTTGACAAAAGTCCGTCAACTTTTGTCCAGAATGCAAGATCTGCATTGTCGGGTATTTTCTGAACGGACCATATTGTCAACGCAGATAGCGCTATGGTTCGCTATGGTTTAGGTATATCCGACTGAGCCTTTAGGATGGCAGGGCAATGGTTCAATCTACTGCTCAGACCGTGACGTTTGACGCCTTTGTGGAATGGTATCCAGAAACGGGGCGATATGAGTTAATCAACGGGACGATAGTTGAGATGTTTCCGACTGGCCCTCACGAAAACGTTGTGGGATTTCTGGCCGTGGAGGTTGGCTACGAAATTCGGCGTAGCAGCCTGCTGTACTCTATGCCTAAGACGTACTTGGTGCGATCGCCGGATCGGGAGTCTGGATACCAGCCCGATCTGTTGGTTGTAGACCCGCAGGCGTTAGATGCGGAGCCATTGTGGCCCAAACAATCCATTATTACGATGGGCAGTTCGATTAAGCTTGCCGTTGAGGTGGTCAGTACGAACTGGAAAAACGACTACTTACGGAAGCTTGCCGATTACGAAGATTTAGGTATTTCTGAGTATTGGATTGTAGATTATAGGGCGCTCGGCGCAGTGCGATATATTGGCTTGCCGAAGGTGCCAATCGTTTCAGTGTATGCCCTGAATCAGACTGGCGAATATGAGTTGCGACAGTTTAAAGGGACTGAAAAAATCGAGTCGCTCTTATTGCCTGAACTTGCGTTGACGGTCGATCGAATTGTGATAGCGGCTGGTGCGGATCTCTGAAAACTTGAGTTCAGTCAAAGGTAGCTATCCTTATTCCTGCGATCGATGCCAGTCCGCTCGCACGAGCTTGATCTCATCGTAGGAATATTCTTCGCCCAGGTGATTGCGGATGAGGGTGAGTGAGATGGCTCCCACCTGGGCGATCGCTGCTCTAATCTTCTCCTGACGATCTGCTGCCACTAACGCATCCAGCTCGATCGGATGCCCCTGCTCGATCAGCTCTACGATGTGACTTAGGATGGTGGTTGACTTTAAATGCCGGCGTTTGGCAATTTCTGCGACGCTGCATCCCTGCTGGAGGAGGGCCAGCGTGGTCGATAGCGTTTCGGCTAAGGTAAAGTCATCGCTTTCGGGAGCGGAGGGGGGAGATGGGACCTCAGGCTCAAGGGCGACGGGTAATCCCTGTTCTGACCTGAATCCGTGAATTTCGCTCAAAAATTTGTCGCCGTACTGAAGCAGCTTTCGGCTGCCGACGCCAGAAATTGCGGCAAATTCTGCCAAGGTCTGGGGCTGCTGCTGCGCCATCGATTTGAGCGTGGAATCCGCAAACACCATGTAGGGGGCGATCGCCCGTTCGTCTGCCAATTTTTTCCGCAATGCTCGCAGGCGCTGGAATAATGCCTCGGCATCTACGGAAACAGCCGTTTGAGAGCGGCGATCGCTGTCAGAATCCGCCGTTTGGGGTGAAACTGCAACGCAGACAGATTGCTGCTTCCGCATGACCTCCCAACTGCGAGCGTTGAGCTTGAGGACCGGATAGCCATCGGTGGTCTCATCGAGCAGGCCCTGCTGAAGCAACGTACGCCCCAGCAACCGCCATTGGTCTGCGGTTCTATCTTTGCCGATGCCGTAGGTTGAAAGCTTGTCGTGTCCTTTTTGGGTGATGCGCTGCCCTTTGGAACCGCGCAGGACATCAATAATGTGGTTCATGCCAAAGCGCTCCTGACAGCGGGCGATACAGGAGAGGAACTTTTGAGCATCGACCGTCCAATCCTCAACGGGCTTGGGGTTGCGGCAGTTATCGCAGTTGTTGCAATTGCCCGGAAACTGTTCGCCAAAGTAGCTGAGCTGGATAGTGCGGCGGCAGACGGTGCCCTCGGCGTAGTCGATGACCTGGCGGAGCTGCTGGCGGGCGATGCGCTGTTCTTGCTCTAACGGTTCGCCCGTAGCGGGATTGACCTTTTGGTCGATCATCCAATCGATGGTACGGATGTCCTTGGGGGCAAAGTACAAGATGCAGACGGCGGGTTCCCCGTCCCGTCCGGCGCGGCCTCCTTCTTGGTAGTAGCTTTCGATATTGCGCGGCAGGTCGTGGTGGATCACAAACCGCACGTCGGGTTTGTTGATGCCCATGCCAAAGGCGACGGTTGCGACCATCACCTGCACGTCGTCTCGCAGAAAGCGGGTTTGGTTTTCGGACCGGAGGCGATCGTTGAGTCCGGCATGGTAGGGCAAGGTACTCACGCCATCCCGTTGGAGTTTTGCAGTCAGCTCGTCCACTTGGCGGCGGCTGGCGCAGTAGATGATGCCGGAGCCTTCGGTTTTGCGGATATACTGCAAAATTTCGTCGTAGAGGTTGCGATGTTTGGGGCGAACTTCGTAGTAAAGGTTGGGGCGGTTGAAGCTGGCCAGGTGAACGAAAGGATCGCGCAGTCGGAGCTGGTGCAGGATATCTTGGCGGACGCGATCGGTGGCGGTGGCGGTCAAGCCCATGACGGGGACGTTGGGATAGCGATCGCGCAGTTCGGCCAAGCGGCGATACTCTGGCCTAAAATCGTGCCCCCATTCTGAGACGCAGTGGGCTTCGTCGACGGTGAAGCAGGAAATACCGACGCGGGATTGCAGTTGGACTAGGAATCCAAGAAAGGAGGGGTTAAAGAGCCGTTCTGGAGCGACGTAGAGCAGCTTGATGTCGCCGCGCAGGAGTTGGGCCTCGCGATCGCGGGTTTCGGCGATGCCCAGACTACTGTTGAGGTAGGTGGAGGGGATTTGGTTGACCTGTAATGCCGTGACCTGATCCTGCATGAGGGCGATCAGGGGGGAGACCACGATGGTGACGCCGGGTCTGAGGAGGGCGGGGAGCTGAAAACACAGGGATTTTCCGCCTCCGGTGGGCATGATGACGAGGAGATCTTGCCCCGCTAAGGCTGCGTCGATGATGTCGCGTTGGCCGGGGCGAAAGGTATCGTAGCCGAAGTAGTGCTTGAGGTAGGTTTCAAGGGTGGGGGTTTGGGTTGTGGCGATTCCAGGCTCGACGGTCATCCCAGTGTGGTGAGTCAGAGAACGTTTGCACTCTATCCATCATGGCAAGGGATGGGGTTTAAGGCAATGAGATGAGATAACGGCTCTTGGCTGCTCAAACCATCAAAGAAAACATTAAGCAATCGTGTATCCACAAAATTGACGCCTGAGGGAAGATGGACACTTAACAGAAAGTTCGGAGGCAGGGGTTCTCTTATCTTTAAGGATTTCACAGGGGAAGAGATCGGATGAATTGTGGGTGGTTTATGAAGGATTTTTTAAATCTCCAAAATCTGGATTGGACAAACTAGACTAGATACAGACCAGAATCAGAGGTGCATCGTGAAAGTTGTGGGTGTCTATGAAGCTAAAACGAACTTTACTGAACTTATTCGTGAAGTTCAATCAGGTGAGACAGTGACTGTTACTAAGCATGGTCATCCCATTGCCAAGATAGCTCCTATCTTTGAGGTTCAACCTGTTGAAAATACGATCGCTCAACTGAAAACGTTACGAGAGTCTATGCGGTTAGATGGATTGTCGGTTCAAGCGTTACGCGAGGAAGGCCGACGTTGAAGTATTTCGTTTTAGATTGCTCTGTCACGATGGGATGGGTTTTAGAGGATGAGAAAACTGACTATACGGAAGCCGTTCTGGATTCACTAGCTGAAAATAGGGCGATTGTTCCGTCTCTATGGGAGCTTGAGGTTTCAAATGTGTTGATCGTTGCAGAACGTCGAGGTCGTATCACTCAGGCTCAAACTACCCATGCTTTGTCGCTACTCAGTGCGTTGCCGATAGTGGTGGATCCTTTAGTTCCTAAAAGGATGTTAGCGACTGTTTCTGCTTTAGCTAGGGAGCATCAATTGTCTGCGTATGATGCAGCATATCTGGAGTTAGCACTGAGAGAGGGTGCGGCGATCGCTACTCTCGATCGAAAGCTTGAGCGTATAGCCCTGAAATGTGGCGTTGCAATCTATAAAAAAAGCTAGATTTGATTTTTGTGCATTGAGGTCAAGTATAAGAGTAGCTTAGTAGTGCAGAAAACTCTGATGAGGCTGAAAGCATTAGAAGGCAGTCACTTTGTCGTCGCCTAGCTCGTCAGCGAGCTTGAATGGGGTGAGGAGATTGGTTTATGCAGGACTGGCCTGCACGCGTCGCTGAACGAGATTTAGGATAGAAGCCTTTTCTAAAAGTCCTACCAAAATACCATTCTCGCGAATCACCGTTAGCGTCGAGAGCTTATTCTCTTCGAGCTGCTTCACCACCTCCATGAGAGGCAGATCGGAGTCGATGGTCTTGGACGCCTCGACGGGTTGTGCCAGTTCGCTGACTCGGAGACTAGACCAGCGCTCTGTCGGAATAGATTGCAGCGCATCAACAGCGATCGCCCCCAGCAATTTCCCCTCACCATCCACCACTAAAAACTGACGCCAGTTGTCTCGGCTGAGAATGAGCTTGTCTGCAAACTCTCGCAGCGCGATTTGACCCGATACGATCGGACCGTTGGGCGTGACCGCATCGGCAGCCGTCAACCCCGCAAATTGTTCTTGAACCCGCGCGTATTGGGCAGAACGCCCCGCATTTTGGAGCAGGAAAAAACCGATCAGGACATTCCAAATGCCGCCAAAACTGCCGGAAATCGCCAGAGGCAAAAGACCCGTGGCGATCGCCACCCAGCCCAGCCCTTGACCCACGCGACTGGCAAACTTAACGCCCTTGTAGGGATTGCCCGTCATCTTCCACACAGCCGCCTTCAAAATATTGCCACCGTCTAAAGGCAGCCCTGGAATCAAATTGAATACCCCTAAAGTTAGGTTGACGTAAGCCAAAAGACTCACAATAGCGCCAACTGGACCGGCTAACTGAAGGCTAGCGCCCGCGAGCGTGGCAATTCCAAAAAGTAAAAAACTGACCAGCGGCCCGGCGATCGCCACCCAAAATGCACCCGCTGGCGTCTCGGATTCTTTTTCGAGACTGGCCAGACCGCCAAACAGAAATAGCGTAATCGACTGCACTCCAATGCCTTGACGCAGCGCCACAAAGCTATGGCCTAACTCGTGGGCCACAACCGAAGCAAATAATAGCAAAGCCGTCGCGAAGCCCAATAGCAAAGGAATGCCCCCAGCTAAAGAGGGGAACTGAGCCGCCAATCCATTCCCGTAGGACAGCGTTACTAAACCCAGTACCAAAAACCAAGAAGGATTGACGTAAAAAGGAATGCCAAAGAGATTCCCGACGCGGATGTTGCCGTTCATAGCAGCGACCTTTGACGAACTGTAGAAGGAGTTTTTGTTTCGTTAAGTTCAATTGTAACGAAGTATTAAAAGCCGCTTTTACCTTTTAAGGGTGTGGATACCGTCCGATGCGGTACGGGTTGCGCCGCCATTGCTCTTCAGTTCCTTAAGGCTCTCGTTCGATCGCACCCAGCAACTTTAAGGTCAATTTCTGGGCCTCGGTAATGCCAGAAACCCCCGTGATATCCATCCCCTCGTAGGGGCGATCGCTCCTTAAAGTCCGCGTACATCGACCTGTTTCTACATCCCAGATCTTGATCGTTTCATCCCAACTGCCGCTGGCAAGGGTTCTTCCATCGGGTCTGAAACTAAGGGAGTAGACGAGTTCGGCATGTTCCTCCAAGGTCTTCAAGCACTGACCCGTGCCGATGTCCCATAGTTTGATCGCGCGATCGAGAGATGCGCTGGCCACAATAGAATCCCGAGGGCTAAAGGCAACCGGAAAGATGCCGTCGCTGTGGCCTTCCAAGGTTTTGAGACAGTTTCCCGTCGCAACGTCCCAAAGTTTTACGGTTTGGTCGAGGCTGCTGCTCGCAAGGAGGCAGCTCTCTGGGTTAAAAGCAACTCCCGTCACAGAATTTCTGTGGCCTTCCAAGGTTTTTAAGAGCCTTCCCGTATTGATATCCCAAAGTTTGAGCGTTTGGTCGAAGCTGGCACTGGCAAGATAGCGACCGTCGGGACTGATGGCTATGGTGAACACCCAATTGCTGTGGCCTTCCAATACCTGCAGCGATTGTCCCGTGCTGCTATCCCACAGCCGCACCTTGCCATCTTCGCCGCTGCTGGCGATCGTGCGACCGTTGGGACTAAAGCCAACGGTCCAAATCTGCTTGGTCTCTCCCTGGAGCATTTTGAGGCATTGAAGGGTCTGTACGTCCCAGATCCGCAGAATTTTATCTTCGCCTCCGCCGATCAGCCTGCGACCGTCAGGGCTGAAGGCCAGCGACTCAATGCGACTCCCGTAGCTTTCTGTCATTTGAACGCATTCCCCGGTGTTCGCGTCCCAAAATCGAATTGCAGATTCGTCGCCGCTGCTGGCGAGGACCTGTCCGTCTGGGCTGTAAACCACCGGAAATATTTTACGGGTATGTCCCTGGAAAATGTGGAGGCACTGTTTTGTCCCAACATCCCACAGCCGGAGGGTTTGATCGTCGCTCCCGCTGGCGAGCAGGCAGCCGTCCGGGCTAAAGGCAAGCGACCAAATCCGATTGGTGTGCCCTCTCAGTATTTTGAGGAGTTGACCGGTTGCGATATCCCATAATCGAATGGTTTGGTCCTCGCTGGCGGTTGCGAGGAGGTTGCCTTCCGGAGAAATCGCCACGCACCAAACCCAATTCGCGTGTCCGGCAAAAATTCTCAAACACTCTCCCGTTTCGAGATCCCACAGTTTGGCAGTGCGATCGTAGCTGCCGCTGACGAGGCTGCGACCGTCAGGGCTGAAAGCCACCGACTGCACCCAATTGTCATGTCCTTCTAAAATGTTCGAGCATTGCCCGGTTCGAACGTCCCACAGCCGTACCGTATGGTCTTCGCTACCGCTTGCGATCTGGTTGCCGTTAGGACTGAACGCGACAGACCACGTTTGCTGCGCGTGTCCTCGAAGCGCTCTCAGATAGGAACCTTGCGAAATATTCCACAGATGAACGGATCCGTCTTCTCCTCCGCTGGCAAGCAGATAGCCGTTGGGATTCAGGGCGAGGGATGCCATCCGACTTGAGGGACCTGACAAAATGGCGAGGCAGCCTCCCGTTTTGATATCCCACAACCGAATGCTTTGGTCGTCGCTTCCGCTCATCAGGGTTTGACTGTCCGCGCAAAACAGAACCGCGCGGATCCAATCCGAGTGCCCCCGGCAGGTTAGGAGTAACTGACAGTCGGCAACCCGCCAAACGCACACTTGGTTGTTCGCATCTCCCGTCGCAACCAGCTGCCCATCCGGGCTAAAGGCGATCGCCAAGATATTACCTAAGGCTTGAGAGAACGCGGAATTTGTAAAATTAGCATGGGTAAAGTTGACCCGATGCAAGGTCATACCCGAGAGATAGGCTTGCCGTATATTGAGATGAGAGAAGTCATAGCCCGCAAGGTCAAACTTGAGGTAGCGCATTAAGTCGATCAGGTTTCCGGCGGCATAGCCCGGTGTGGCGGAAAATTGAGCGTGCAAGACGAGGAGAATGTTTTGAAGTTGCGACTCTAACTCTTTTCTAGTCCCAAATCGATCGGTTAATTGTTCGGCAAGACGGCTCAAGAGAACGCGAATTTGGCTGGCGCGGATATAATCTTTGGCCTGCGCTTTAGTCAGCGCGTGGCTGTTGAATAGCTTTAGAGTTTGGGTTTGAATCTCCTCAAGCATTTGGTCGATCGAGCGTTCTGCGACGTATTCCATCACTACGGGTTGTAATGTAAATTGTCTGTTTCGCTGCTCTAGGAGCGATCGCCGTCCCAATGCTTGGAGGGTTTCGGGGAGGCGATGTTTGGAGCGATGAGAAATCAGATCGGCTTGGAGTTCGGTTAGATCGACCCATTCCCGCGCGATCGCTAGCCAATACATGGCTTCTTGCTCCAGCGCCGAGAGGCGCTCGAATTGCTGCGCGAGCAAAATGCGGATATCGTCAAACAGGAGCGTGCGGCGCTGGAGGGTACGTAGAAAGCTCGAAACATCGCCACCGAACAAATCCAGAATGACAGGAGCTACGATTTTTAAGGCGAGCGGGTTGCCCGCATAATATTGGACGAGGGTTTCCCAGTGTGCCTCCGAGGCAGAGAACAATCCGCGCTGAGACAGGAATTCCCGAGCCATCGCGCTGTTAAGCCCGCTCAAGAGAAGGGTGCGTACGGGAGCGTTCGGACCTTCTCGCCGTTCGATCTCGCGGGGCTTTTCGCGACTGGTGAGCACGAGGCAGCTTTGATGTTGGCGATCGCTCACTTGGGTCAGCAATGCTCCATACCCCTCATACCCCTCGCGAAATAATCCAGCGCGATTTTCTGAATCGTGCGGCGGTTGCGTCCCTTGTAAGATCGTTTCTACATTGTCCAAGATCAACAAACAACGGCATTGCTGGAATGAGTTGAGGAATTGTCGGAGGCGATCTGACTCGCTCAGATCTGAGAGGTTTTCCGATTCAGGGGAGAGACTCTGACAGAGATCGGCCAAGAGCAAGTCAAGGGGAGGTGCATTTTGAAGCGATCGCCAGACAATGCACTCAAAACGATCCTGCATTTCTCGAGCGAGTTTGATAGAAAGCGCTGTTTTTCCCATCCCGCCCATGCCCAAAATACCGACCAACCGACAGCGATCTCGGACGATCCATTCTTTGAGGATCGAGCGTTCGTCCGCGCGTCCGTAAAACGTAGAACCATCAAGGGCTCCTCCCCAATCTTCTCGGCAAGGCGAAGATAATGAAAGAATTTTTTCCGGCGTTTCAGTTATAGATTCCCCATTTTCTTGCCCTAAAACTCTCCAACGACGTTCTAAAACCGATCTGACGTTGCTTTTGGTAACGGCTTCGCCGAGTGCGGCGCTCAACATTTTCCAAAGGGCAGGACCTACGTGAATTTTGATGTAATTGACGGCGTAATGGGTTTCTATGGCAATTTCATTGTAAGTTTGTTTTTGCCAGGATCCCTTCAGAACCAAAACTTCAACTTCGCTGAGCCGTCTGCCAACCTTGAGGAGAACAGCTTCATCTACAACGTCGAGTGCTTCTTCAAAGGTCATGGCGTTCGGCACAGTGGGTCTATCTATACGCTTACCTTAACAAAAACGTAATTTTACCGTAACTTTCCTTTATCGACAGTTCTTTATAAGTCCATCAAGCTTAAGCTATAACAGTTTAGAACTATAAATCAAATCTATTTAAACCAATACTGTCAGAATCGACACCTCGCTCGGGCGATCGCAGCTAAAATCATTTATTCATACATCATCTATCATAAAAATGCTGAAGCAAACCAATGCTTCAGTTTTCGATCCTATAAGTAAGTCTTCAATTGCGGAAACATTGCTCTAACAGACTGGTCGGGGGGAATGTAACAGTGATTCAGCGTCTGTCGCCTCGCGCTCGCGCGCGTCCGTCAAGCAACTTGTCCGAACGCTCGAGACTGCATTTCTCGATTGCGCGCGCAGCCGAACCGTAACGAGCAATACGCGCTCTCAGGAGGCCGAGTTCTTCTGGATGAGAACCCCTCGATCGCTTTGCTCGATGCCGCATTTTAGAGCTTGCACCAATCGCGATCTTGCGAAATATTTACTCATAACTGAAATCAGAATTTACAGTGCGGATTCCTAAACAGAACCAATTTATGACTGAAAGAAGATCGTTATGTCTAATCTACAAAATATGCCTGCAACAAACTCAACTGTATATACAGCTGAAAAGCGTCCATTCACACATTTTTTGAACCCAACCCCCCAAAGGGCAGTAGATGGTCAAGCGCTCCCTTTAGGATCTCAAGAGATTTGCACTCAAGGTTTTCAGGTATCTCCACATTCGCTCGGTAGCATTACCCCGTTTACCTGTCAAACTTTTGCAAAAGGAGAATCTATCCCGCCGCTTGAAGATAAACTATGGCTCATCGAAAAAGGAATTGCAAGGACGTTTACCTTCACCGAGAGTGGCAGTACCACTGGATTGGGTTATTGGAAAAAGGGCGATGTGGTGGGATTGCCCCTGGCTAACCTTGCGGTCTATCAAATCGAATGCGCTACTCCTGTAGAGGCCAGAATTCTGTCCCGTAACGAGTGGCCTCAGTACCTGGAAGCGATCTTTTATAACGCTCAGCAGAAGGCTCAACTGATGAACGTCCTGAGTCACAAGCAAGTCTACCAGCGTCTGGTTTGTCTTCTAGAGTGGCTGGGCCATCGATTTGGGCGACAAGTTCCTGAAGGACTGTTAATCGATATTCCCTTACCCCATTATGCTATTGGTGAAATGGTCGGCGCAACTCGCGAGACAGTCACGCACTATTTAGGCGAGTTCAAAAAACAAGGCACCTTAATTCAGCGTCGATGTCGGATCGTCCTCTTGCAAGATTTTAACGAGGTTAGCCTGCAGTCGATCGCGCCTCAACTGTTAAATCGCCAGCAGTCTGCTCGAAAAGCCGTTTAATTTAATATCTAAAAAATATCGACCGAACCTGCTGCCATTATTGCAAGCTCTAGTTTGGCCTTAGTATGATTTGGCCGCATTTAGATCGAGTACGACAGCAACGATTGTCTCGAAGGCGATCGGAAGCAATTGCTTCCGATCGCCTTTTAATTGCTGACCCCAAAAGGAAGATCGACAAATCATCGAGCGAAAGTCACTGTAAACCTGAACTTCTCTGAAATTGAATGCCACACTTTTTCTGACTTTTCCAGACTGCGCGATCGCGCGACGTTCTCTATGCTTTGTATATGAGGAAGATCAGAGCCGCGCGCCAAGTATTTTTGCGACTAAAACGCGTCAGAGTTTCTAGCAACACCTTAAAACTCTCTAGTACTCTTTGCGCGTTAACCAAGGGCATTTTATCAGCTCGGGCTAGCTTTTGATCGCCAGCTTGCAGGATAGAGACCGCAGAATGATATGCTGCTCGGCTTCGTTATTTACCCGTGTCGATTGTTTAGGTGTTTACCGATGGATCTTAACTTGATGGAGTTACTCTCATGATTCGCCATATTTCTATCGATGCTTGCAATCCGTTACGCGTTGCTAGCGTCCTAGCCGAGATTTTGAGCGGTAAGGTTTATAAATTTCTAATTCCTGGAAGTTACCTCCTGATCCCTTTCGATGACTGTGGCACTCATATTGTGGTGTTAAAAGAAGGCGATGTCTGGGTTCCGGGGACCGATACCGAATCCGCTCAGATCCGCCCGGCCAAACCCACCCACTTTGCAGTGATTCACGCTGCGATTTCAGTTTCTCTCACCCAGCAAGAGATCGAACAGATCGCGCGACGCGAGGGATGGCGCGTCTTGACTCGCAAGCAGGAAGAGGGTGCCCCCTTCAGTGCCATTGAGTTTTGGGTCGAGAATCGCATTTTGTTGGAGCTGTTCGTCCCGGAATTTGTCCCGCAATACATGCAGGTAATGCAACCAGAGGCGATCGCGCAAATTCTCGGCCAGTCCATCGAGCCTGTAGCCGTTTGAGGAAAATCTAGAGGCAATACCAGACGTTGCCATCTTTTTCGGAGAAACTTCCTATGAAAACCGTACTTAAAAGAATTTCGAAAAACAAGCGAATCTATGCCAATTTGCCGCTATTCAAATACATGCGCGACTCGAGGTTCCTTGAAGAGCAACGACTCGCATTTTACCCGTGCATGGCGCACTTCATTCTGAGCTTTGGCGATATCAACCAATACCTGCTCCGAGAGGAACCCACAACCGATCCTTACCAACAGCGAGTCAACCTTCATACCTACGAAGACGACCATCACTGGCCTTGGTATCTCGAAGACTTTACAAAGCTCGGTTTCGACCGACTCTGCACCCCAACTGCGTGGATGCGCTTTCTCTGGAGCGATGAAACCCGCCACAATCGCATTTTGACTTATCGACTCGCTGCCCTGATTTCAAGGGCGAATCCAGTCGAACGCATTGCCATCATCGAGGCGATTGAAGAGACTGGAAACGTCCTTTTCAGTACCATGCTGGACTTGGCAAAAGCAATCGAGCGCCGTCGCGGGATCGAGCTGCGCTACTGCGGTGCGTTTCACTTCGACCGAGAATCTGGCCATTCTGCTGGGAGCGATCGCAGCGAGATTGCCAACATCCCGCTCAATGAAATTGCGCAAGCCCATTGTCTCTACGTCGTCGATGAAGTTTTTGCCTTATTTGAAACCTGGACCCACGAACTCCTTCGTTACGCCCAAGCGCATCCAGTTTCCAAGTCGTACGGCCTAGCAAGCTAACGAACGCATCTCCCTGGAAAAAGACCGTGGAAATTACGAATGTTTTTACCCAGAGCCTCATTCTTGCAGGATTAGCCTTAATCCATGCTGCAAATTTTGGCGGCTTTGCAACCCGAGGGTCTCCCGCCATCGAACGACCGCACTCTGCAGAAACAACTCAGGTTATTGAGTCTGGCGATCGCCAGGTTTGCAAAACCGTACCGTCTCATAGCGTGTTTGCCAGAACGGAGCTGTTTTTTGGCTTGGGAAAGTCTAACGGTTCTGAAGTCACGGAAGCAGAATTTCAAAGCTTTCTGAGTCGCGAAGTAACCCCTCGCTTCCCGGATGGACTCACCTTGCTTTCCGGTCGAGGGCAGTTCAAAGATTCGGGTGGGAGCATCGATCGGGAACCTTTCAAGCTCTTGATTTTGCTCTATCCCATTGAGAAATTCGCTCGCAGCAGTCAGAGCGTCGAGCAAATCCGTCAGGCATACAAAACGGTATTTCAGCAAGAATCCGTACTGCGAACGGACGGACAATCCTGTATCTCATTCTAATCGGCACCCGCCGCGCGATGGCTGAAATCTCGTCCTTCTATCGCCTTCAAGGACCCGAAACGGCGATCGTTTCTAGTCGTTTTTAGCATGGTTGAATTCATACGCGTAGAACAACCGACCGAATTTTTTTAACGCGTACCCAACCGTCCCGAACAAGGCACTCCCAAGCATGGCCCCTAAGAGCGCGCCGCTCGGAATTGCGGACTGCAACGCGATCGCTCTGATTGCGGGATCGAGGATTAGCGCCTTTGCCGCGACCGATCGCGCGTCAAAAAAGATACCGATTCCGAAACAGAAAATGGCAATACCATAGGCTAAAAATTCAATCCGCCTTACCGTCCTCAGAGCGTTTTGGCAATAGGAGCACTCCTTTGTATGAGTATTCCACACGTCAAATAGGCGCGCCTTGTCTCGCTCCGGGGCCGGGAGGGAAGGGTTGCAGCCTTCGTCCCAAGGGACACCTCCTCCCGCTCTGGTATGGAGCCATTGCCTAAAGGTGATGACCATTTTGTCCTGAGGGTTGGGGGTAAAAACGGAGTCGGACCAGCGATCGCCACCCTTTTTTGCAAACGCTTTCTCCTGATAGTGGAGAAAGACTAAATCCTGGTGCAGAAATAAAGACGCAAGGACGTGTCCCAACCACGTGGGCATTGGCAATGCAAAAAATGCCAGCCCCTTCGGTAGCTCGCCCGACGAATTTTTAACCATCACCTGACAGCCGATATGACGGCACCAACCCGGTCGGGTAGGAGTGGCATAGAGCACTAGAATTAGCTGGCCCTCATCTTTGAAAATCGTCGTGATTTTCATCAAGCAAGGGGGCTGAAAATCGTGCTTGGTTTGCACTATACTCGGTTCGACGCTGGTGACGCCAAATGCAAATCCCTCCTGCGTGGAGACGTCCCGCAGCCGGGGCATGTCGTAGTACTGAGCATCTTTGTATCGATTGCCGACCAAGCCGTGATGGGACACTGGAACGTGGGCGGGATCGGACACGTTTTCAATGAAGAAATCCCACCCATAAGGTAAATCGCGAATGTTCCAAAACTTCTTCACTGCGCTTGGAGAAGCATTCTCTTCTAGTTCGGGAATGAGGCGCGGCGATCGGGACTGACTTTCCGCGCGCGCGCGTTCGCCAGATTCCGCCCAGACCCACAAAAGACCTTGACGTTCTTGTGTGGGAAACGCGATCGCATTTGCTTTAGGATTGGTGCAATTTTTGGCTTCAGTGGCATTATCTTTCGATTGAGGAATGTGCTTGCAGTTTCCCCTGCCGTCAAATCGCCAAGCGTGATAGGCACAGAGCAACGTCCCGTCTTTTTCTACCCGTCCTTCTGAAAGCGGTGCCAGACGGTGGGGGCACGCATCTTCAAAGCATTGCCACTTGCCTGTTCCATCTCTCCAGATCGCGATCTCTTTGCCCAACAATTGCAGCCCGTGAGGTTGAGCGGGATCGAGGAATTCTATTACCGCCACTGGATACCACTGCTTCGTCCATTGAAATGTTTCTTCCTCAACGGATGGGGCGATGATTTCACTTTCTCGATCGATTGCTTCTGCAGTCATATTTCCCCTTGTTCTCAGCGGGTTGAAGTTGTTGTCGCTGCGATCCGGTCTTTTCTGAGATTCTTACAGTATAGGCACTTCAGAAAAAATGTTCTACAGGCATCGTCATTGCTCCAATTTTGGATTGCACACTTTTTCTGACTTTTTCGGACTGCGTAATGGGGCTACGTTTTCTATGCTTGTCTTAGGACTGAAATTTCTATGTGGAGAAAACAGCTGTGATTCATCACATTTCAATCGCGGCTCAAAACCCCCAACATGTTGCTGGAGTCCTGGCAGAACTATTCCAAGGCAAAGCCGTACCCTTTCCGCACAATCCAGGCAGCTATATGGCTGTGGCAGTGGATAAAGACTTGGCCTGCGTTCAAGTCTACCCGCTCGGAACGCAAATTATTCCTGGATCTGGGCAGCGTGGATGCACTTTTGAGCAAAATCCCCAACCCGTCCAATTTACTGCATTTCATGCTTCTATTTTCGTCCCGATCGGTCAAGCCGAAATTGAAAAAATTGGGGCGCGGGAAGGCTGGCGAGTCGTCCGCTGCCGTCGAGCAGGGTTAGTTGATGAGATTGAGTTTTGGGTAGAAAACAGACTGATGCTAGAACTCGTGCCACCAGAACTGACCGATCGATTTTTAGCGGTGGCGCGAGATCCAAATGTTTTGAAGCAATTGCTCGGTGAAACTGTTGCCGAGATCGCATAAAGGTTCGATCGGTCGCTCGTATTTAAAGATAACTGCTACCAAGTAAACGTTAAGGAAATCACTATGATCCATCATATTTCGATAGCTGCCTATAATCCGCAACATGTCAGCCAAGTATTGGCAGAGATATTGCAAGGACAATCTATCCCCTTCCCCGGTCATCCCGAAAGTTACGTCGCCCTCGCCCTCGATCCTCAAGGAACGATGATCGAAGTGAATCCGATCGGACGGGCTTTGTTTCCGGGGAGTGCAGCCGATGAAGCGGTTCAGCTCCAACCCCATCAGGTTTCATCGAACCATACCGCCGTTCACGCGGCTCTTTCCGTCCCAGCGAGCAAAGCTCAGATTCAGGCGATCGCCGAGCGCGAAGGTTGGCGGATGGTTCACTGTCATCGCGGCGATTATTTTGATGTCATTGAATTCTGGGTAGAAAACCAACTGCTGTTAGAATTCTTGCCGCCGGAAATCGTCACGCAATATCTTTCGTTCATGGAACCGCGATCGCTGCAACAAGCAATACAAGCGGCGGTAGCAGCTTAGCTCGCCGCAATGACCTATAGGAAGATCTTCATTAGAGTTGGGAGGGAATGATGGCATCGGGAATAATGGTTGAAGGCCAATGGATAGCGAACTGGAATGAATCGAATTCCAGCGGTAAGTTCGAACGAATGCCGACGACGTTCCGCGATCGCGTCACTGCCGACGGATCTAGCGGATTCAAAGCAGAAGCAGGACGCTATCACCTCTACGTTTCCTTGGGGTGTCCTTGGGCGCATCGCACCTTAATTACGCGCGAACTCAAGGGATTGAATGAGGTCATCTCCGTGTCCATTGCCGATGCGGTTTTGGGCGATAAGGGCTGGAGATTTTCGATACCGCCAGAAGCCCCGGATAGCTCGGCAACTTGCGTTCTATATTTGCCAGAGGTTTATCTAAAGGCCGATCCCAAATGTACGGGGCGAGTCACCGTTCCGGTATTGTGGGACGAGCAAACTCAAACCATCGTCAACAACGAATCTCGCGAAATCATGCGGATGCTGGACGTAGAGTTTGCCGAACTGGCAACCCAGAACGTAGATTTATACCCGTACGACCTCCAGCAGATTGTGGATGAAACAATCGATAAAATTTATCTGCCCATCAATGCGGGTGTCTATCGCGCTGGTTTCGCAACTTCGCAAGCGGCCTACGAAGAAGCAGTATAGCACTACGGATTTTGCTTAGGACGCACTGCTTAATCAAATCCTTACTGCTCAAAGCGGGCTATTTACAAACGTCTTAACATGCTCTCGTAGGGCTATAACAGAACTCTTCGAGAATTTAGATCGATGGGAAGCCGTCCTGAACCAGCAGCGCTATCTATGCGGAGATCGACTGACTGAAGCCGATATTTGCATGTTTGCAACGCTGTATCGCTTCGACTCGGTGTATCACGGTCTCTTTAAGTGCAATTTGCGACGAATTCTCGACTATCCAAACCTGTGGAACTATCTTAAGGATCTTTATCAGCGGCCAGCGTTCAAGGCGACGTGCGATCTCGATTGCATCAAGCGCGGCTATTACACGAGCATGACCGATATCAATCCCAATCAGATCGTGCCCAAAGGACCGATTATCGACTTTGACGAACGGCACGATCGCGATGCTAGGCAATGGCACCGTGCCAGTCTCTCTGCGACAGCCGATACAAACAATGTTCGCGCAGAGGGTGGCCGACTGGAAGGCTGGGATGTTCGAAGGTTTTAGGATCTTCGCGCATCCCGAGCTTAACCATGACAGAACGAGATCTGCGGTTGCACAGTGCCGTAAAGGAGACAATCTCAGATAAATGGAGGACTTCAAAGCCAAACTGTAGCGCGGCCCTTGCTGCTTCTGGCGCGTAGCCCTTTCCCCAATGTTCGAAGGCAAGCCGCCAACCCACCTCTACGCAAGGGGAAAACGGAAGTTCGGCAGTTGGGATGTGAAGTCCCACAAATCCGGCGAACTTCGCTGTACCCATGATTTCAACGGCCCAAAGGCCCCAACCTCGTTCGGAGATGAGCGATTGAAGCCGCTCTACCATTGCATCGCTGGCAGCGCGAGCCAGACAGCCGGGGAAAAATTCCATCACGCGCGGGTCGGCATTGAGGCCAGCAAAGGCTTCCTTATCGTCGGGATGCCATTGCCGCAGCCGCAGCCGCTGCGTGTAAAGCTCTATCGGTTTGGTCATGGGAGGCCAGACTACCTCGTCTCAAAGGGGATCGGAAGGCTCGACCGCATCCCGTTCGGTTTTGAGCCAGCGGGTTTGAGGTCGGATCGCGAACTTTATGTAAATGGGTGCTTTCCAGAATAGATAGCTGGGAATTTCCATCCAGTTCTGACTCGGCAACAGGGTTCTTCCAAATCGATGCCAAGCCGTCCAAACCCCTAAGACGATGGGTAGCCCCGCTAAAAGGCTGAGAATGAAGCTTAAGGGATTGACTAAGCCAATACCGAGCGCGCCTAAGTTGAGAAAAACGAGACCGATCCACAGCAACATAAATAAAGAGAGCGGTGGAATGGCCATATCGCAGGCCAAAATCAACAGGTCGAACCGTCGCTGGACCAACACGGCTTTCAGCAGTCGAGGTACCTGGGTCAAAATCATGCGGAGATGGCCGTGTTCCCAACGAGTGCGTTGGCTGTAGGCATCCTCCGCTAGCATCAGTCGCCCCATTACTCGCGATCGCGGTTCGTAGATCGGCGACGCGCCTTGGAGCGCCAGATCGACCGTAAGCTGCATGTCGTCGGCGTTGCGATTGCCTGCCAAAGAAATGGGTGCGAGCAAGGCCCAAGGGACAGCCATCCCAGAACCCGTTAACAGACACGGCCATCCCAATGCTTTCATTCCGAGGGGACGCACTAGGTTTTTGAGGGTTAGCGCGAATACCGAAATCCGATCGCGAAGCGTAGGCTCTGCAGGCTGCTCCATCAAGTAGGTACTTTGAACCGGACGCCGAAATTTGCGCGCCGTTTTGGCTAAAATTTCAATACTGCCGGGGCTTACAGTACAGTCTGCATCCATAAACACCACTATCTCTGGTGGATTATTGGCTAAAAACTCGAGGCCGTAATCCAGCGCGTAACCCTTGCCCTTGCGCGCCGCATCCGTTCGCTCTAGGACGAACGCACCTGCCTGCCGCGCGACCTCAGCCGTGCGATCGCAGCAATTGTCCGCGATTGCAATCAGGCGATCGCAGGGGCGTAGCTCCGGCAGCAACGATCGAACCGTCGCGCTAATATTCAGCTCTTCGTTGTAGGCGGGAATCAAAACCGCAATCCGAGGCAGCAGCGCGGGCGCCTTCAAAATCCGTGTGTCTTCTCGAACCGCTTTAGCCGCCCAAACCTCGCCCAACAGAACCAAGCCCAGTCCTCCTAAAGCAACGGCCAGGATGCCGCTCAGAACTGCTATGAGGGTAGTGGGGCTAAAATTCATAAATAGAGAGCGATCGAAATGGATATCGTAGGCTATTGAGTCCTTAGTATTCCCCCAGACTGAATTATTCTCGCGATGGTGCAATCCGAAACATTTCAAACTCATCTTCAAAATGATCGAGGGAATCTGGCGAGTCGGCATCTCGAGCTGACGGTAACGCCTTAACCTGATTGGCAACCACGCCCAGCATTGGAATTCTAACAGCCTGAAGCTTCTTCATCAGCTTGAGCACGAGGGACCGTCGGGTCTGACCCACGCTCACCACCAACAGCATCCCGTCTGTATTGCGCGAGAGGAAATTAGCATCTGCATGATTTTGGAGCGGGAGCGTGTCGTACAGCACTAAATCGAACATGGTATGGAGCTGACTCATCAAATGCTGCATTTGCTGAGAAGCGACGAGCTTGCGAGAGGATGCCGATACCTGTCCTGAAGGCAGCACGAATAAATTGGTTTGTTGCGGCGATCGCTGGATCAGCTGATTCGGATCCGTATTCTTGGTCAGAACCTCGTTAAGCCCTTCAAAATTCGGCACGTCCAACCAAGAGTGAATCTGCGGCATAGTCATGTTGGCATCCACCACCAAAACCCGCTGTCCCATACTGGCCGCTGCTTTCGCTAGATAGGTAACGATTGTCGTCTTGCCGTCTCTAGGGCTGGCAGACGCAACCACCAGGGATTTGACTCCAGGTTCGAGCGGCAAGAACCTCAAGTTCGTGTAGAGCGCTTCAGCAGCCTTTGCGAGCGGAGACTCTTCCAATCGATGTTCGCCGTGCAACGGAACGCCGGACGCAGCCGGAAGCGTTTTTGTCTCCACTGGAAAAACGCCGAGCACGGGCAATCGCGAATCCTCTTGTAAATCGTCTAGAGAAAAGAAAATATCTCGGCGCCTTTCGCGCAGAATTGCAAGGCCGAGCCCGAGTAAGAACCCGCCGAGGGTTCCCAACAAGACTCTCTGCAACCCCTTACGAGAAGATGAAATTAACTGGCCCTGAGGATCCTTCAGTAAATCCGGTTTAGACAACAAACGCCAAGGCACCTCTTTTTGGGCCGCCTCAACCCGCAAACTTTCCCGCTTGAGCTGGAGTTGCTTGAGCGTATTTTGGGCGATCTCGAGCTGAGCCTGCAGATCGTTCGATCGTCTTTTAATTTCAGGAAACTGCTGTGTTTTTTGCTCGATCGCCGCGCTGGCCTGACCCAAGGCTTGATTTCGTACGTCTAAAACCTGGACTTGATTGAGCGAGTCCACCAGCTGCTGGCTCAGATTTTTCTGAATCGAAGCCTGAAATTGAGGAACGGTCGTGCTCCCCACCAGTTTTTGCGACTCCTGCTGGAGTAAAACCATGAGACTCTTACGTTGCTCCTGAAGCGTCTGCAATCCTGGAAAATCAGGCTGAAATTGAGCGGACTGAAGGGCAATTTGAGACTCAAGCTGCTTCAATTGACCCAGTAACGCCTGATAGCGAGGGTTTTCGCTTAACGAAGAGGCCTTGAGCACGTCTTTGGGGGTGATACCGCCGAGCTGCTGCTGCAGGTTGGCAGCCAGCCTCCTTTGAGCGGCCAAATCTCGCTGAGCCTCAAGCTGCTGCGTCTGTACCTGTCGCGACTGCTGAGCCAGCGCCTCTCCTTCGCTCTCCAAGTCGCTGATATTGTACTGCTGCTGCAATGTTTGCAGTTGACCTTCTAACGTCTCAACTCGACGCTTGAGTCCTGGCAACTGCTGCTCGATAAACGCAACGCCTCCACCAATTTGAGCTTTGCGATCCTCTAAGCCAAACTTTAGATATCCTGCCGCTAATTCATTTAAGGTATACAGGATTTCTTGAGGCTCCGAACTTTCATAGGCTACGTTGAGGATTTTCGTTTTCTCGCCTGGATTTTTTTCAATCCGCTCCACGGTCAGGCGCTTGGTTAGATTGGCATAATTTACGTCGGGATATTGAACTTTGATTTTTTGAATAATCCCCGATAAAACGCTAGGGCTCGTTAGCACCCGCACCAGCGTTAAGTAGTCAAGCTCTGCTGTCGTACTGCCTGAACCGGGGGAGAGAACTGCAGGCTGGGTGACTTTGCCGTCAGTACTCATGGGCTCTACCAGCACCTGAAAATTACCTGAGTAGGTTTGAGGGCTGAGCAAGACCAACGCCGTTGTCGCGCCCGCCGCCAATAGGGTAGGAATCCCAATCAGCAACCCATTTCGCTGAATTAGCCTTTTTATCGGATTGAGGTTAATCCCCCGCTTTTGATTTGCATCGCCAGCGCTCCAGTTTTTCATGCCCAGATACTCGGCGGCCTCATGACTTTTCGCCAACTCTAGATCGACCGACTCTTGTTCAGGATGCATCATGACCTTTTTGGGATACTTGCAGTTTAATAAAAAACTTAGTGGGAGTTGCGGAGAACTTCAGAACCTAAATGCTAAACCTTAAAAAATTATTGCGGTTTATTTAGCGCCTTGCTAACTGAATCTAACCCTTTGAAGTGGCACCTAACCGCTGGCCCAAACGACTTAAACCGCTTTCAGCCTTTATTAGGGTGAAGCTGATATTCATCAGGTCGAGCGTGAGGTTGTGCCGAAAACCATCTGTAAAACGGCTGACTTGTGAAATATTGACATAACGAGTTAAATGAGCTGATACTAGGGCCATGTTACGGTAAAGCTTCTTAAAACTCGTACTCGTCAATGTTAAATTAAAGTCTACCCACTTATTTATAGGCAATTTCTAGACAAACGTCAGCTCTCCCCCTTGATTTTGCAATCGACAGTTTTAATTAAATTTTAAAAACTAGAGACAATCGTAGAAAGGCTAGACTAGAATATTGGTCGATAAGCGGGGGACAAAAACTTGACCTATACCTTAGTTGCATTTTGGTGATCCGATGAAAAGAATCTTGACAGTTGTGGGCATCCCCTCCCTTGTTGCAGCAGTCGTATTGATTGGCGCCGCACAGTCTAGCAGCGCGAAAGAGGTTCAGTCAAAGTTTTCCCGCCAAACACCTCAGTCTATCTTGGCTCAAGAGCAGCCTGGTTCTTCCACTCCCCCTGATTCTTCTATTACTCCTGCGGGTTCTACTACACCTGATAGCTCCATCACGCCTGCTAGCGGTGGCGGTTCTGCTGCCGCAAAGAAATTGCCAGCAAATTATGGGATGGTTCGCTCGACGGGAAATGGGGTTTTAGAAGTACGGACCTTAGATGGGACCTCCAAACAATTGACGATTCCACCTGAATTGAGCGCATCGACGAGCGGTCTCCAGAGAGGTTCCTTGGTGGGTTACGATACCGATGCCTCTGGTAATGTGACCAGACTCGAGCCTGCTGAAGTCGAACGGGAGTTCAAAGGGACGGTCTCTGCAATCAATGGGGATCAAGTTACCTTGCAATCGCCCAGCGGCGAAACGATGACGACTCCTGTCGAGACGGCCACGATCGCTCGAATGGGCTTGACACCAGGCAAAGAGCTTACAGTATCGACCTACAAAGGGACTTGGGCGACCAAAATCTGCTGCACTGAGACACCCGCTCCGGTCAACAACATTCCCGTCGTTCCCGAGCCAACGCCCGTGCCTCAAGGTGGCGGTACGCCTGTCGCACCAACCCCCGTTCGAGGGATGTGGTAAAGTTTGAGTCCTTGAAAGTGCGCCTTGGGCATAGATACTTTAACCTTGGTTGTTTAGTTTGAGGCTTGACAGTACAGCGGCGGGTGATTAGCGAGTAAACGTAAAGATGAAAAATAAAGTTATCCAAAAATTTTCGCCTCTTGCCTTGGGCCTCATGGTGTTTTCTTACCCCATCGTTCAAGGATCTATGGCCTACGGTGCTTCTTTGAAGAGTGCGGCTGGCGCTGACAGTCAACTCCTAAAGCCAGTCGTGCCCGACATCCAAGCTTCTCCTTCAGGGGTGGCTGTGGGTTGCGGGCCGTCACCCGCTGGAAGCAGTCTCGTTCCGCCCGATGCGACGAGAGGGGCTTCCAGTGCTGCTTCTGATGTTGTCGCAAGTTCTGCGATGGGTTCTGTTGCGCCTGCTACGGTTGTTGCCAATGCGCCTGCCCTCGACAGTACGACGCCTTCTTTAGGAGGTGAGAATCTCTCTAGCAACTTAGTCGCTCAAGCGTTGCCCGACGACTGTTGCGAAATTGGTGGGACGACAACCTGTGAAATTGGCGGAGCGCCTCCCACTGGGGGTGGGGTGCTTGGCGGAGGGCCAAGTCCCCTTTTGGCACTTTTGGGCCTTCCCGCCGCTTTAGTGCCGGCTTTCTTGGGCGGTGGTAACGGTGACGACAATGGCACGCCGCCTACGCCTACGCCAGTGCCCGAGCCCTCTTCAACTGGGGCGCTCGCCGCTGGGTTCGGACTGATCGGTCTTTGGTATGGCCGACGTCTTCGCAGCACCCGCAAAACGTTTTCGTAAGCTGAAAACGTCTTTCGGTTGACCGTCCCTTAAAATTAAACCCAATTGACCCCTGTAGGCAGCCCGGCCTCAGGGGTCGATATTTGAATGTTGTAGGTTATATCGGCGGTTCGCTCTAGCGCTTCGCTTCAGAGAAGGATGTCTTCGCAAACCACCTTTTGCGGTTCCAATGCTATAAAGGTTTCTCGGGCCAGGCTTACTTTCCAGGCCGCAAGGGTTTTGTAAGTTTTTTTGGCGGTCGGCTGGACGAGGGCAAAAATAGGTTCGCTCGAAGCAGTCCTGCGGAGATGTTGTTGGCAACCGACGCCCAATACCAAACTTTGAGGGTTGGGTTTGAGTACAGACTGAACCTGCACGATCTGCCAAACAGCCTGACCGCGATCGGTATGCCGGAGCAAGCGCTGCAACAGGATATAGGATGCTTCGGGGCGATCGCAAATAACGCCGCCATACTCTTTCTGTTTATCGGTACGGCCCAGCAATAGGTCGGTGTAGCCGGGGCAAAGGTTTTTCGGTAAATTGACGTAGGATCTTCCCCTGAATTTAGCCATGCTAAGTTGAGTCATGCAACCTTCAGCAGCGATCGTCGGCAGACTCAAAACGGTTATACCCAAGCCAGCAGCAGCCAACCGCACCCACAAAGGGGAAGCAGCAGAGGTCAATATTCGCTTCATTTAAATCGCATCGAGTAAATCGCATCGAGGTGCCTCAACTAGAGTAGCGAAAAGTTTTGCTTTAGGCCACTCATTGCAGCCATACAGGCAATGTAAATACACCCTATCTCTCGCTCAAAGTCCCACCCCCAAGCGAGAAATCAATATCAATCGATTTGGTTATTCGTTCTTCTGCATTTTAATTAGTACAGATATAAACCGATTTTTTTGACGCTAAAAAGTTAAAAAATTATATAAATCTCATTGAGAGCCGATCGTAATTCAATAACTTAAGGGCACTCTATAAAAGAGTTGGCAACACCGCTTGACTCTGGCTTATCAAGTTCTCCATGAAAGGAGGCGTGCCGATTTTGAATCGAGCTGCGATCTGAAGGAATCATCAAGGCATCAGAGCAATCAACATCTGAATAGAAGCTGGGCTTTGATTTCACAGAGCCGTTCGATCGCACCTTCAAAGGGCTGTATTGACTTGGCAATACAGACTCGAGTCTGAAGCGCAATCTTTTTCAACGGTGAAAAGCAGTTGCAAGCAGCTTGCTTTACCTGTAAGTCCCTTTGTTGTGATGAATAGCCAGGAGTTTCTTGTGTTCCATCGGCGTTTGCGAGTACCTGATAAAGTTCGCGTCGGCGAAGTCTTAGTTCAAAAAGGCATCATTACTAAAGATGACCTGACTCAGGCGTTACTAACGCAGCGCAATACGCAGCTAAAACTCGGTGAAGTTTTAGTCCGGCAAGGCGCTGTGACTCGCCAACAGCTCAAATCCGCGCTCACAGAGCAACAGCGACGCAATTGGACTGCAGCGACTTTATTTGCCCTGAGCACCCTCATTCCCATTGCTCCAAGATTAATCGCTTCAGGCGGTGCCGCTGTCATCAATCCATCCGCCGTTCGCGCTAGTTCTACCGATAGCGCGGTTGGAGGTGCCGATCGGTTGCGATGGAAGACAGACGCGCCATCTAACCTACAGGCATTCAAAATGCCCGACGAGAAAGGATTCCATACACCCCTGTCAGCAAACCCCGAGCCTACAGTCGCTTCGCCCTTAACGGGATTCTGCCATCCTTTGAATGGGCTGGGATACCTCTCTCAGGGCATTCGAGGAACCACCCATCGCGGCAGAATGGAGTATGCCTACGACCTTGCGGCTAGCATCGGCACGCCCGTATATGCCATGCGGGCAGGGCGAGTCATTGGGGTGCAGGATCGCTATCCCGATACGGGTGGCGGGCCAGAGAACATCTCTAAATTCAACTACGTCCTCATCGAGCACGACGGTGGCTATCGCTCCGCCTATCTGCACCTCCAACAAGGGTTCCGCGCTCAAGTGCAGATCAAGGCTGGAGACACGGTCGAGATCGGTCAGCTCATTGGCTACAGCGGTAACTCTGGCTGGAGTTCCGGGCCTCACCTTCACATCGAACTGCAAGAGCCTGGGGATGCTTATAGCTTTGGGCGGACTGTACCCTTTGCGATCGCCGGGGCCTGCGGGCCTGGATCGGTCGCCCGAGCCTCAACCCAATCGCAGTGAAGCACCATCGCGATTGCCGAAACCAGAGGAGAGCGTCCTAATTCTGCTAACGTATCCATTAGTACATCCCTAAAGTGATATGGCTGAAGTTCTCCTCTTTAACGCGCTCCGGGCTGCAATTGACGAAGAAATGGCCCATGACCCCACTGTGATGGTTATGGGAGAAGACGTTGGCCAATATGGAGGATCCTATAAAGTCACGAAAGGACTTTATCAAAAATATGGCGAGTTTCGAGTCTTAGATACCCCCATTGCCGAGAACAGCTTTACTGGAATGGCCGTCGGTGCCGCAATGACGGGCCTAAAGCCCATCATTGAAGGGATGAACATGGGCTTTTTGCTATTGGCCTTCAACCAAATTTCGAATAACGCCGGAATGCTACGCTACACCTCTGGCGGCAATTTCAAAATCCCCATTGTGATTCGCGGGCCGGGCGGCGTGGGTCGCCAGCTTGGAGCAGAGCACTCCCAGCGTCTAGAGGCTTACTTTCAGGCTGTCCCTGGCTTAAAAATTGTGGCCTGCTCTACGCCCTACAATGCAAAAGGGTTGCTAAAAGCGGCCATTCGCGATCCTAACCCCGTGCTGTTTTTCGAGCACGTGCTGCTGTACAACCTTAAAGAAGACATCCCGGATGGAGAGTACGTGCTGCCGCTCGACAAGGCAGAAATCGTGCGTCCCGGCAAAGACGTTACGATTTTGACCTATTCTAGGATGCGCCATCACGTCATGCAGGCCATCAAAACCCTCGTCCCTCAAGGCTACGATCCAGAGGTCATCGATCTGCTGTCCTTAAAACCCCTAGATTTTGACACCATTGGCGCTTCTATCCGCAAAACCCATCGGGTCATTATCGTGGAAGAATGCATGCGAACTGGAGGGATTGGAGCGGAGCTGGTTGCTTCTATTAGCGATCGCTTTTTTGACGAACTGGACGGTCCCGTGCTGCGGATGTCGTCCCAAGATATTCCCACCCCCTACAATGGCACCCTTGAGAACTTGACCATCGTGCAGCCCGCTCAGATTGTAGAGGCGGTTCAAAAAGTTGTAGCCTTGCAAGTATAGCGATCGAGATGGGATGGCTATAGATCGGCAGCGATCTCAAAACTTGCCGCTCAGTAGAGACGAAATGCCGTCTTGAGTAGGGGTACGGACAGGCTCGTTCATTCTTGGGTAATGGTCTCGTGATTGGTAAACAACGGTTTTTTCTCGCTTTTATTTTGCTGTTGATGGTGGGAGCCATTATTGCCATCAACCAGATTCCAGCCCGCTTGGGATTGGACCTCAGGGGCGGGTCGCAATTAACGCTTCAAGTTAAGACAACAGATAAGGTCAAGGAAATCACCCCTCAAGTTCTAGAAGGGGTTCAAAAGGTTGTTGAGGGCCGCATTAACGGGCTAGGGGTTTCAGAAGCACTGGTGCAGACTTCCGGCAAAGACCAGCTGTTAGTGCAACTGCCCGGAGTCAACGATCCAAAACAGGCAGAGCAGGTCTTGGGCGGAACGGCTCAACTTGAGTTTCGCAAGCAGAAGCCGGGAACCGACGGACTGCTGATCGAAGCGCTGCAAAAGCGAAATTTCCTAGATACCCAGCTTGCCGACCTAGAAAAAGCAAACCCCAGAGATGAAAAGGCGATCGCCGCCCTTCAACCGCAAATCAAGGCAAATCAAAAAGCCATTCGGGATCTTTTCGAACCTTCTACCCTCACGGGGGCGAATCTCTCCGATGCCTTCGCCCAACCCACCAACGCAAATTCCGATAGCTGGGCAATTGCCGTGCGCTTTGACGGTAAGGGAGGCGAGCTATTTGCCGACCTGACCAAAGCCATTGCGGGCACCAAGCAGACCCTCGGGATCTTCTTGGACGACAAGCTCTTGAG
Source organism: Altericista sp. CCNU0014 (assembly GCF_044923475.1). Lineage (NCBI taxonomy): Bacteria > Bacillati > Cyanobacteriota > Cyanophyceae > Synechococcales > Altericista > Altericista sp. CCNU0014. The sequence continues at coordinate 4,442,895 of NZ_CP137338.1, read as the reverse complement.
CTATCCCGGCGTCTCGGCCCAGTATGCCGCGACTGGGATTACAGGGGGCAATGCCGAAATCTCTGGAAGCTTCGACGCCAAGTCAGCCAATACCCTGGCCGTCCAGTTGCGGGGAGGCGCTTTACCTGTGCCGGTCGAAATTATCGAGAACCGCACCGTCGGAGCAACGCTCGGGAAAGACAGCATCCGCAGCAGTATCGTAGCGGCTATTTCAGGGCTGATTCTGGTGTTCGTCTTTATGGCGGTTTACTACCGCCTGCCAGGGGTAATTGCGGACATCGCCTTGGGCGTCTATGCGCTCTTAACCTATGCGGCCTTTGTGCTGATGGGCGTTACGTTGACCTTACCTGGAATCGCGGGGTTTATTCTCAGCATTGGGATGGCGGTGGACGCCAACGTCTTGATTTTCGAGCGCACCCGCGAAGAATTGCGGGCGGGTAAAACCCTGTACCGCTCCATTGAGTCGGGCTTTAACCGGGCGTTCTCGAGCATTTTAGACAGCAACGTCACGACGTTAATTGCCTGTGGCGCTCTGTTTTGGCTGGGTTCTGGGTTGGTAAAGGGATTTGCCTTGACCCTCGCCCTAGGGGTTGTCATTAGCATGTTTACTGCCATTACCTGTAGCAGAACGCTGCTGTTTATGGCCATCAGCGCGCCTCAACTGCGAAAACCGCAGCTTTATATTCCCCAAAAACCGGAGGTTGCTCAATGAAGCTGGTCTTAAGCAAGCAGCGGTCCTTGTGGTGGACTGTTTCAGTGGCAGTCATCCTGGCGGGCATCGCGTCGATGATTATCTCTTATATTCAATTCGGCGCGCCTTTGCGACCGAGTCTGGATTTTGTAGGGGGGACGCGGCTTCAATTTGAGCGCAACTGTCAAGATGCCAATGCCTGCCGCACGCCGATCGATACGGCTGCCGTCCGCGAGGTCTTGGCCGAACAGGGGCTAGGGGATAGCAGCATCCAAGTTTTGGGCGAAAAGCAACAGGCCATTTCAGTCCGCACGAAAACCCTCGGCTTCGAGCAACGCGGCAAGGTGGAAGCGGCTTTAAACCAAAAAATCGGTCCTTTCGATATTAAGAAGAGCCAGATCGATACCGTCGGACCTACCCTCGGTCGTCAGCTGTTAACCTCTGGACTGCTCGCCCTGCTCGTTTCTTTTAGCGGTATCGCGCTGTACTTGAGCATCAGATATCAGCTTGACTATGCTTTTTGGGGAATCGTCGCGCTCTTTCACGATATCTTGATTACGGTCGGGATTTTTTCCATTCTGGGGCTGCTGCTCGGCATCGAAGCAGACAGCTTGTTCATTGTGGCGTTGCTGACCATCACGGGCTTTTCGATTAACGACACCGTCGTCATCTACGATCGAGTGCGCGAAAACATCAAACCTGGAGAATCGATTTCTGAAACGGTCGATATTGCGGTCAACCAAACCCTCGGACGTTCCATCAATACGACCTTGACGGTATTGCTGCCGCTGGTTGCAATTTTTGTATTCGGGGGTGCAACGCTGAAGTATTTTGCCCTCGCCCTCATTATTGGATTTTTGGCAGGGGCTTACTCTAGCATTTTTATTGCCAGTACCCTATTGGTGTGGTGGCGCGAGTCCACCCAAGCCAAGGTCAGCCCTGAGGCGGCAGCATTAGATACGGCTTCGATCGATCTCGGCGATCGCCCCGCCCCGCCCGATCCCTCCTCCAATTCTTGACGGTCAGTCCCGCTCAGTTAAGCGGTTGTCAAACAGCGCTTGACACCTACGGACGTGTCAACACTTTGGTCGATTTACCCAGACTCCGAACCCGCAAGACCATGCAAAAAATCCAGGATTCTCAGCGAATGCCCTTGCCGCACTCATCCTTCAAGCCGTCGCACCAGGTTGAAATCCAACGGCTGCATCGACTCACCGTTTACGGACGCTGGCTGGTCGTGTTGGCGCTATGGCTGACGGTCGGGGCGTTGAGCCTGTGGCAATTGCGCTTTAGAATTCAGCTTTTGATGGATTATTTTACCTGGGTTGCGGTGAGATATGGATTGGCCTATCACCAAGGCGCGGCCTTGGGCTTAGCGCTCTGTTTGGGTGCGACTGCCGCAGTGATGACCTGGCACAGCCGCAACCTGATGTTTGGCCTGCCCAAACACGAACAACTGCGGTTGCAGCAGCAGCTTTTGCGAATTCAGCAGCAAGGTCCGACGCATCCCCTATGGCGTTGGGTTTGTGGCGAACAAAAACGGCTCTAGCGCTGCCGGAACGGGCAGGACGAGCAACAGCATCAACCCGAGGGCTAGCAATCCTAAAACATCTCTAGCGTTATCCAGTTCTGAGACATCGTTGAGGGCGGGTTCGTCCGCAGCGGGAACGACCATCAAGAAAATACCCAAGTACAGCAAAATGGGCTGCACGAAGGACAACAGCAGGATGAGGATGCGAGAAATTTGGCTGACGATCAGGCCCATCCGCTGCCCGTACATGGCGTGGATGATGCGCCCTCCATCGAATTGCCCGAAGGGAATCAGTTTGATGGCGGTAAAGATAAGACCAAATCCGCCCGCGACGGCAATGGGATGAAAATCGACGCCCAGGGTCGAGGTTAGGTTTTGACCGAAAACGATGCGACAGAGAACGGCAAAGGCGATTGAAAATCTCGGATTAAAGGCATCCGCGGACAATATGCCGGGTTTGTCGGGCAGTGCCGCGAGTTCGGAATGGGCGAGACCCCAGATGAAGATCGGCAGGGCGATTATCAAACCCGTCAGAGGGCCAGCCAATCCAATGTCGAACAGCGCTTTACGATGTGGGATGGGGCTGCGCTTGTACAGATACGCTCCCACAGTGCCAAAGGCAAAGGGGATTGGAATGAAGTAGGGCAGGGTAATCTCGATATTGTAAGACCGAGCAGTAAAGTAGTAGCTCAGTTCTCGGATGCCTAGGATGCCCAAAAGGGCGATCGCGTAGGGCAGACCGTTCGCGAGGATTCGCGGATTGCTCGAAAGAGTTTCGGGGTCTAAGGTCGGGTCGCTCAGTCCCAATCCTGCTAAGGTTGTGGTCGCAAGGGTCAAAACGAGCAAACCTAGGGCCAATCCCGGTCGATAAAGCGATCGCTGGGTCTTGGCATAAGGGTTGTTGACGAGGGCAAAGAACGGCTGTTCGGCAGCGCTGGTCTGAAATAAAACTAAAAAGCGATCGCCAAAGGCAGCTTGAATGTTAGCTCGAATGGTTTGGTAGGCCACCTCTGCTTCTCCCCTGAGCTGTCCCCGACAAATGACGGCTTGAGGCCGCAAATCCACATTCTTCAGGTAGTAGACGGACCACGGAAAACAGCTTTGGAGCTGCTCCTGTTCGTCCTTACTCAAGGGGGTTGGTGCGCTAGGATCGAGGGGTGCTTCGCGCGCTCCCGAAATTGCCGCTGCCGCATCTTCTGATTCTGCGGGCAGTCGCGGATTTCTGGTAATGAGAAAGATGTAGAGGATGACGCTGACGCCAAAAGACCCGATCAGTAACGGCATGGGCATGGCTTCTACAGACTGACGGGCGAGCGCCCAGCCCACGATCGTAAAAGCTGGAATCATTAACGCCAGCCAAAGCTGCCACCACGGCGTGCGAGTCACGCGAACAACGCTACGCTGAACGATAAAGTACAGCGTCAAACCAAGTAGAAAAACAAATAACCAAACCATGAGTTAATGAACAAATACGCGGTTGTGGGTCAACGATCGGTCATCGTCGTTCATCTAGCAAACCCCGCCTCTCTCGCACAGGAGTGAGCCTTTATGAGCAAAGAGCCTAGGCCCGTCTTAAACTCAGTTTGGGCGTTTCCCCCTAATCGGGACACTTTGGGTGGTACTGCCTATCTTATTGTAGAGAATCCCCAAAACATCCCCCAAAATATTCTGATCGATTGCCCCAGTTGGGACGATCGGACTCGAGCTTTCTTAGAACAGAATGGCGGCGTTCGGTGGCTCGTGCTGACCCATCGGCAAGGCATGAGTTCGGCTGCTGCCAGCATCCAGGAGCGATTTGGCTGCCAGGTATTGGTGCAGGAACAAGAGGCGTATTTGCTCCCCGATGTTAAGATTTCGACGTTTTCCGAGCGCTTAGCCATTACGCCCAGCACTCAAGTTTTCTGGACTCCCGGCTATTCGCCCGGTTCGGCATGCGTCTACTATCGGCCCGAAGGAATTCTATTCAGCGGTCGTCATTTACTGCCCGATGCCTCCGGCAGCCCTCAACCGCTGCGGACGGCCAAAACCTTCCATTGGCCGCGCCAGCTCGATCGCGTCCGGCAAATTTTAGAGCGTTTTGACGATGATTCTTTGCGGTATCTCTGTCCGGGTGCCAACACGGGTTTTCTAAGGCAGGCGCGATCGATCGATCGCGCTTACGCCAAGCTTCAGCAGCTCGATTTGTTGGCGCTTCGACATGCGGCTGTTTGGATTTGACGATCGCGGTTTGCCACCTTCTATGAAAGTACTCATCCTCAGCAATCAAGAGCTTTCAGACATTTATGCAAAGTGGAAAGCCGAAGGCGAGCAGGCACGGGCCGAACACCTGTGGGGAGCCACAACCCTTGGCAAATATGGAATTGAGGTTGACATCCTGCCCTATCAAAAGTTTGGGCTTCTAAAACTTATGAGCAAAGTCAACGTGCTCGGCGATCTCGACCAGCAGTTGAGGGTACTGCTCTCGGCGTCAAAGTACGATGCGATCTACTCAGCCCATCACCTTACGACGCCGCTCCTCGCCTTGCTGAGAAAACTGAAGCTTCTCAAAACGCCGCTCGTGGCGATCGCTTACCAGTCCTTTGTACCGGGATGGGTCAGCCGTCTCTTTACAGCCCTTTGCGTGGATGGCAACGATCGCATCATTTGTCTGAACCCGCAGCTCAAAGCCGATCTAATCCATGAGTTTCACCTCTCTGAAGCGAAGCTTTCCGTGGCTGAGTGGGGCGTCGATCTGCCCTTTTATGAAGCGATCGCGACGCACCAAGCGTCTGCTGTGGCAACAGACGCCTCGGCACCGCCGTTGATTTTGTCCACTGGCAAAACCTACCGAGATTACGCAACCCTCCTCAAAGGGATCGAATCCTTGAATTGCCAGCTCAAAATTTGCTGTTTCGATATTGAAAGCGTCAAGACCGGACTTTCGCTGCCCGCCAATGCCCATTTTTACGAAGGGATTTTGCCTTGGCGTGCGGTGTTGCAGGAATACCGCAAAGCCTATGCCGTGGCCATTCCGCTGGGGAATTACCCTCAAAAACCCAATAATGCCGTTGGACTGACCGTTTTGCTGGAGGCGATCGCCCTTGGAAAGCCCGTCGTGATGACGCGCAACAATTTAAGCCGATACGTGATGGATATTGAAGCGGCAGGGATCGGTCTGTGGGTGGATGCAGGGGATGTAAAGGGCTGGCAAGCGGCGTTGGGCTACTTACTGGACCATCCCGCCGAAGCCGCTATGATGGGCCAGCGCGCGCGCCAGCTAGCGGAGCAAGAGCTTAACTTAGAGGTGTTTTCGGCCAAGGTTGCAGCGGTTCTCCAACCGTTTGGCTAACTCAAAACATTCGCACGCTATTGTCGGAAGTAATGGACGAGGCCTCTTACTTCGGTTTAGGAGCCAAGTATCCGGCACCCAGAGAAACAATAGAGGCCAAGATTGATGTAGACCAGCGTTTATCGTCTGCCGATGCCTTAGGATTGCTGGCAACGCCATAGCAGAGCCAAACGATTAGGCTAACGCCAGCGAGTACTGTAATCACGCCCACAGCCCTTTCGCCACGACGAAACCAGGCATCCCATCTTTCGATGCTAAGCCGATGCCTTAGCTCGAGCGGATCTTCGTTCTTTAACTCGATCTTCCACTCTGGCCGATCGGCAATCTGATTTAAATCCAATTGATGGTTGTCAACTGGATTTTGGCTGTCTTCAGTTGCCATACTCCACAAACCTAGATGCCAACAAATTCAGTCGCTAAGCGCTGATCCTTTTCTGCAATTCCAATTTTTTTGCCCTCCTCTCTGGCCGTTACAGCAACCTGCATCAGCGCGATCGCCTTGCGCAACACCTCGCTTTTATTGGTGCCAACGTGCTTTTCAACCATTTGCTCTAGAACATCATTGAGTTCGGTTGAAACCTCAAGACTCAGTTTGATTTTGTCTCTTCCGGTCGCCATCTCTCCACCTCTTACGCATTAAATGCGCATTAAGTACGCATAATTTATTGTATGAAAATACAATCTAGAATGCTAGAGACACGACCCCATCTACTTCGCAAATGAGCGATACGCAGACCTCTCGATCAGGCCAGTGGTTTCCATCGATCGAAGGTGGCTGCTTGACCGCAACCATTGCCCTTATCATCCAAAACTCTCCATACGATCGCTTGTTCGATTAGAAATCGCTGTCCGGTTTTAGAAATCCGAACGCCTTCATAGCCCGTAAGGTAGCCCTGTTGGGCGGCGGTCGCCAAGAGCTGCGATCGCCCTTCTCGCAAATCCGGTTCAGCCGTGAGGCGGGAGGGCATCTGCGTGAAATCCAACCAGTCTGTTTCCCACAGGTCCAGAGCAGTCTGGTTGCCGTAGTTGAGGATCGGATCGGGTTCGGTGCCGTGGGAGAGCACGGCAAAGGGCGCACCGAACAGCTGATGGGCCGCGATCGCCGGATCGGCGCTGCAATCGGGGAGTAAATCTCGACCCAGCCAATGGTGGAAGCTGGTCAGCAGGTATTGAGCGTGTGAAATCGCAGCCGCAGTTTGCCAAGGGTACAACATAAAAATCTCGCGCCATCGTTCGAATTTATTAAAGATTCCCGCCACCACCGCCTTTGTGCCGTAGGAATCGAGTACGCTGTAAAAACGTCTGTATCTCGCATCCTAGCCCTTCGGCAGCATTGCTAAACGCTGGTCTGACACGATTGTCGATGATGATTCCAACTTCTGTATTGCAGGAACTTCTAGAAGCCCAGCCGCAGCTACGGTCTCAAATGTACTTTAAGTCCTCCCTGACCGCGCTGTCCCATGCGATGGAAGACCAAGTCTTAGCCGGAACCGATCGCCCGTTGGTGATCGCGTGTTTTCAGCGAGAACGATTTTACCGCCAGGAGGCCCATCGCTATTTACGAATTGCTGATATAACGCCCCACGTCTACGTCCTTGCAGCGCCAGAAACGGATTTCAAAAATGCCTCGGGCGTCCACGAAACCATTGCATTTAGCCCTGAAGATGGGCTCAGTCAGGAGTGGCATCTGGTGGTTATCGGGCAAGAGTATGCCGTTTGCTTGATTTGTCGAGAACATCTCCAAATTGCTGGCAAAGGGCAGTTGCCCCACATGGATCAGTCGCGACGGTTTGAGGGGATTTGGACCTTCGACCGCCAGGTGAGCTGTACCGCAGCGGAGTTATTGCTCTACCGCATCAGCCAGTACCGACCCGAACTGCAGGATCGAAACCAACATCTCCTAGAGACCGTCGTTCGTCCCGCGTTTTCTGGATCTCCCCTCGTCCACCCCTCCCCCTTTGCCGATCGCCTGGTCACGTACCTCCAAGCCAGTCAATATCGTCAGCTTAAGGCCTACCGCCAAATCGCGGCCCAGGAACTGAAGGAACGCCTGATTAACTCCATGACCTCGGCCATTCGGCGATCGCTCAATGCAGATCAGGTGCTCAGCGTGGCGGTGCAGGAATTGGGACAGGCGCTAGAGTGCGATCGCTGCATGCTCTACCAATGCCAGGCCGCCGACAAAACTGCCGTCATTCAGTACGAGTTCGTCCAGCCCGGACAGCATTCGCTCAAAGGCCAAGCGTGGCCCTTAGAGCGCAATCCCTGGTTTATCCAGGCCGTCAAGCAGGAGGAGTGGGTTTACATCGAAGCAGCCACCGCCGACCCCCGCCTGAAGCGACTCAAAGCGTTTGGAAATCGGGTGGCCGAAATCGGTCTGCACTCGCTGCTGATGGTGCCCATGTTTTACCAGGGGCGCTTGTTGGGTATTGTGGAACTGCACCATACCGACCCCTTGGAGCCATACCGCTGGAGCGACTCGGATATTGCGTTAGTGGAGGCGATCGCCACTCAAGTCGGGATCGCCCTCATTCAAGCTCAAGCTTACGCCGAACTCGAAGATCTCAACCAACAACTCGAAGCCCTAGAGCGCACGCGCAGTAATTTGATTGCCATTACAGGCCACGAGCTGCGCACCCCGCTATCTACCATCCAGGTGTGCCTAGAAAGCCTTGCCAACGAACCGGACATGCCGCCAGAAGTCCAGCAGGTCATGCTGAGCACCGCCTTGACCGACTCCGAACGGCTGCGAAAGCTAGTGCAGGATTTTCTAACGCTGTCTCGCTTGGAGAGCGGTCGCGTGGAATGGCACACCGAAGCGCTATCGCTTCAGGAGTGCGTAGACCTAGCCCTCAGCAGTATTAAAACCCGAAGTCAGCCCGGCGCGCTGCCCGAGATCGCAGTCGAGATCCCCGAGGATCTATCCTTAGTCCAGGCCGATGGCGAATGGCTGGTAGAAGTGCTATCAAAGCTCTTAGACAACGCCTGCAAGTTTACAACTCCCCCCGGCGAAATTCGGATTCGGGGTCGTGAAACGGACGCTCAGACGATCGAGGTAACGCTGGCCGATACGGGACGCGGCATTGAGCCAGATCGCCTTGAAATTGTATTCGAGCGGTTTTATCAAGAAGAGGGCGCTCTGCGCCGCACGACGGGGGGGACCGGGCTGGGACTTGCCATTTGCCGTCAGATCGTCCATCACCTCGGGGGCAAGATTTGGGCCGAATCCCCAGGCAAAGATCGGGGCAGCACCTTCCACTTCACCCTGCCGAGCGCCATCGCTCAAGTCCGGGCCATGCGGCAGCGCAACCGACGGCAAGAGGTGTCCTAGCGTTTGCGACCGCAATTCCAGCCGCATCTGCTAAAGAACTGTTACAGTTCCTCACAAACTTGTTTGATGCGGTCAAACGCGATGATAGGATTCGACCATAGTTAAGATCCTGCATTTAACTGCCTTTGGGACCTCGCGCCCTGTAGGTTTGGCTAAATGCAATTTTATAAAGACAGATCGCTACGTCAAACAAAAGCGCTCTTCTGGTACGGGTAAAGTCAGCCTTGTTGGCCTTACTCCTCAAAGAGTGCCTATTAAACCTGTGCCGTTTTGGGAGAAGAATGAATGGCAGAACAACTGACTGGACAAACTCCGCTCTTTGGCGGCAGCACTGGCGGCTTATTGAGCAAGGCCGATGTTGAAGAGAAATATGCAATTACCTGGACTAGCCCAAAGGAGCAGGTTTTTGAAATGCCGACTGGCGGTGCTGCGGTGATGCGCTCTGGCGAGAATTTGCTGTACTTAGCTCGTAAAGAGCAGTGTCTCGCGCTAGGCCTCCGCCAGCTCCGCGCCAAAAAAATTAACGATTATAAAATTTATCGAGTTTTGCCGAACGGCGAAACTTCAATGCTGCATCCCAGTGATGGCGTCTTCCCTGAAAAGGTGAATGAAGGTCGCGCCATCGTCAACAGCGTGCCTCGTTCGATTGGGGAAAATCCTAACCCCATTAACGTTAAGTTCTCTGGTAAAAAGACAACCGATCCCTAATTCGGTCGAGGTCCAACCTCAATACAGAAAAAGGCTTGAGTTTCGGCTCGAGCCTTTTTCTATCGAGCGGTGAGGTTTTTGTCGCTTAATTGACCTCGAGCGATCGCTGGCGTTCGAGATCGAACAGAAAACCATGGATGTATTCTTCCGTCCACTCCGGGCCGTAAAACCGGGCAAACATTCCCCGAGCCGGATCCTTCTGGGCGCGGTAGCGGAGATAGCGGAGTTGGGCGGCCTCGATATCCGCTAAATCCCGAGCATCGGTCGCGGGTTCGGCCCGATCCACAAAACTGAGGTAGGCATTGAGATAGTCTTTGAACGCGGCCAAGACATCCGTCTCGACTGCCTCGGTTTGTTGAGGTCTAGTCCACAGGAATGCAGGCGAAAAGAATGCGCTGGCTTCCTCTGGAAAGTCTCCCCCCCAGGGCAATCGCTGCCGATAGGATTCAAAAATCGGCAGGATGGGGTCGCTGTATTTTGCGCGGTATGCCGGATCGTGAAAGAGCGGTTGCAGATCGAGGGCAATCAAATGTCCCCCCGGTAGCGTCACCAGATCTGCGCCAAAAAAAGGAAGATCGTAGTTCAGGTGCGGGAATATTACGAAGTTGAGCACCTGGAGCGCGTCGCCTCCCTGGACGTGGGCCGCTCGAATTTGGCGGAGCTTGGGAGCCTGATAGCCGTAGCTCGTCGTCAGGACTTCATCCCGATGCTTGCCCTTGCCGACGATCGTCGATTTCGATTCAAACCCGACCGGAATGGGGTAGGGCTGTAGCGCCAAACGATCCTGCAAGAGGGCGATCGCGTAATCTAGAAAAGGTTGGTAAAGCGTCATCAGCAAAGGTAGGGTAAAAGGCACGCGCCCACAACTGGCACGAAACAGCCGCGTAAAAGCCAGTCTAACGCTGCCCCGTCCTACCCTCAAATAATACCGACCCAAAGAGGGCAGCTTTTGCACGCGTTTCGACCCTCAAAATCGAAGAACTTTGTCGAAAGAGTTTCCGATGAGACGCTCGATCTGGGAAAATTGAAGTCAAATCTCGACGGTCTACATTGAAACGGGGGACTAAAATGTCAGACTCAACAGACATCATCCAAGAAAACCCGATCGAACCGGCAACACCCGAAGCGCTGGCGGAAATCATTGCCGAGCTCGAGCAATATCGAGAGCGTTTGGTGCGCGACACGCTGACAATGGCACAGCGGGCGAAGATCGTGAAATCTCAAGCGCTTGCCAATTTAGAACCAAACCTGGCGCAAATTGACGCCCAGCTCGAGGCACTTCGGCAGCAGCAAGCAGTGCCGGACCCGCAATCGCACCTGAGTTAGCATTCATTCCCGATCGTTAGGAAACGCTTCATGGGTGACTCGCACCGCGTCGCAGAAGATTCAGCGTTGCAGATAGCCGCGAACGACGCGCTATTAGAACGCATTGGAGCGCAAGTTGCGCTGGATACCTTTGACGGATCCGATCGGCAAACGCTGCAACAGCTTGTAGAAGGGTTGGGCGACCCTCGCGGTCTGATTCGGCTTCGGTTTGCCGAAACGCTGGGTCAAATTGGCGCGCCTGCAACGCCGCTGTTGAGAGAAGCCTTGGCAAACCACCCCAACGCAGTCGTGCGCCGGGCTGCGGCAAAGACGTTAACGATTATTGGGGATGCTAGTGCAGTGCCAACGCTCCTGCATTCTTTTCTCAACGATGAGGATACGGTCGTCCGCAGTTCCGCTGCAGGCGCGTTGGCTAAAACTGGAGAAGTAGCCGTTCCGGCTTTGCTCGATATTTTGTCCGACCCGGAACAGCCCGAGGATATTAAAGGCCATGCGGCTTGGGCTTTGGCATTTATCGGCCCGGAAGCCGCCGCACAACTTTACAAAGCGTTGGATTCAGATTGCCTTGACGTGCGGCGTGCCGCGATTGGGGCGATCGCCCGCATTGCCCAGGAACGCTCTGACGATCGATCGTGTAGCGCGCTGGTCTGCGCCCTGAGCGATCCAGAACCGACGATCCGCGCGGAGGCTGCCTCTACTTTCGGGCAAGTCAACTATCCGCCTGCTATTCCACACCTCATTTCAGCCATTCAAGATCCAGAGATTGAAGTTCGCAAAGCTGCGGTCAGTTCCTTAGGCAAGCTCGGCAATCCGTCGGACATAGAACCCCTGCGGGCGGCACTCCAGGATCCAGAAACCGTCGTGCAAGTCCTGGCAAAATTGGCGATCGCCCAAATCCAAAACCGAGCTGAAGAAAGGCCATAACTGCGATCGCCCGTCGCGCAAAGCCCCGTACGAATGTCATGGACACACGATTTTTCAACTTTTACAACCTAACGGAAGACCAGGCGATCGCTCTCCTCAACACGCCCCAAGATCGCATTGGCGAGGAAGATTCGCGCTACATTGCCGTTTCTCATTTGGTCAACTTTCCCACGGAGCGATCCATCCAAGCCTTGATCGCAGCCGTACAGCAAACCGATCCGGCTTTAGACAACCGCATCGTGCGCCGCAAAGCCATTGAAACACTGGGGCGGCTGCGGGCAACGCAAGCGCTCCCTGCGCTCCATCGCTGCCTGCAGGACGAAGACTGCTACGCCGTCGAAAACGCAGCTTGGGCGATCGGCGAAATTGGCACTCGAGATCCCGAAATTTTAGAAACCGTCGCGCAATTGCTCGGCAAACCCGGACAAGCCTATCGAACGATCGTCCGCACCCTAGCAAACTTGGATTACCAACCCGCCCTAGCGCGCATTCGAGGGTTTGCAGACAGCGCCGATTTGCCTACAGCCAGTGCCGCAATGACAGCAGTCTGCCGCCTGACCCGAGATTACTCCTCCATCGACAAGGTCGTGGCAATGATGCAGCATCCCAACGTACTCGCACGACGACTTTCAATTCAAGACTTAATGGATGCCAAGTATTACAGTGCTATCCCCGATATTGCTCGCTGTCCCGTCTCTCTCGTCTTTCGACTGCGCGGGATTCGGGCATTGGCAGAGGCAGGCATGGCCGACGGCTCTATCGCTTTTGCTGAAGTACAGCCCTATCTGGAGCAAACGCTCCGCGACCATCCCAAAGATTTAAGCCTGGTTCACGCTTACGCGCAGCTTCCCGAGCTGCCCGCCTTAATTCGGCAGCTTTACGAAACGGATTTTGGCCGATGCTACCTCGCAACCCAAACCATTTTGGAGCGCTATGCAGAAGAAGCACCCGCTGCATTGTTTTCAACCTATGCAGAAGAAGCCCGGAGCGATTACGGCGCCCACTTTCACGTCGTGAAGTTATTTGGGTGGCTCCAACATTCTCCAGCCTATGACTTGCTGGTCGAGGTCTTGCACGACCGCCAACCGCAGTTTCAAAAATCGAGGGCAGCCGCCGCGATCGCCTTAGGCGAGCTGGGCAACCCAAACGCTATTCCCGAGTTGATTGCCTGTTTGGGGACTCAAATCTGGGATTTGAAATACGCAGCCCTACTTGCTTTAGAAAAACTAGGCCATTACAGCGCTCGCGAGCTTCTCGCCCATGACGAGGATAGCCTGCTTCAGGCAAAGGGGCGATCGCGCGCTCCCCTCAAAGATTCAGCCAATACGGCCTAAACCCCATGCAGCGGTGGAGGGTCGGTAGAGACCCACCTCAGATCGTCTTTACACCGAGTTTATGGATTCTTGCGAGCAGACTGACCCAATCGCTTTTCCCAATCGGCATCGATCTTGGCTTGATTTTCAAACTCTTGCTCCAGCAAGTCTTGTTCGGTGGTGTAGGCTAAATCGAGATCGTCCACCAAAGTCGAGCGGGCAAACTGACGGGCAAAGGCTAGCTTTTGCGTCAGGCCCTGAGAGGGTTCGTAGAGTAACTCGGCTTGGCGCGCGCGGGCTTGATTGCGGGCGGCGATGCGCTGATTTTGCGACTGAATCCAAAAATAGCGCCCCAGTGGAATGGCTAAAAAGCCAATGCCATAGGCGAGTAAAGCTCCATAAATGGCCTGAACCAAGCCTAAGAATCCGGCTGCGGGACCGATCTCGCCGAGGAGTTTGCCCAGGACGAGCGCGCCGATAAAATTAACGCTTCCCAGCCCGAGCGCTCCTAAAATTTGCCCCGAGGAAGCGCGGCTGAATTTCCAGGGGGATTCCTGGAGAAAAGGAGCCGCAGGTGCGCTGCGATCGGATTCTACGGAGGTTTGCAAGTCTGGAAAATGATAGACGATTTCACCCTCTGGGCTGACTTCAGGCTGTCCGTTAAAGCGCAGTAACACAGGCAGCATGGCATCGTCGATGGATTGTCCTGCGGCGGGCGGCTCCAGATAAGGAATGACCTGTTCTGCCGCAACCGCTCCGCCGCGCTGCCTCAAGACTTTGCCAATTTCCTGCCAGCGCCGCTCTTCTAGATTGGCGTTGGGGTTGCCATCTCCAAATAGAAACGAAAATATCGCTTCTAGAAAGTTCATCGACTCTTTCTTTGCTGTCGGTGCGAGGGTGCCTTGGGAACTGCCGTAGGGATTGGGGGTAAAAAAGTAGTACCAGTCCGTAAAGATCCAGCCGATGGGAAACCCTCCAAAGCCTCCGTCATGTCCCGAATCGCCATTTTCCGAATCTTTACTGCTCAACGCGAACGCGATCGCAACAATGGCGATCGCAATGATGCAAATGGAGACAACCAGTAGAATGCCGAAGGAAATGCGAATGAGGTAAAACAGTACCTTCCAAATTTGCTGCCACCAAGCGAGCAAACGGAGCTTCAAGAATTTAGCTTGAAGCGCAGACCGGAAATTCTCGGCAAATAGATAGGCAACCTCTCCCGTTTCCGTCACTTGGAGATGCCCGTTCGCTTCGGCAGCTAAAGTCATGAGCCCTTCCCGAGCCACCTGTAGCTCTAGCCCCGACTTAACCGCAACATCACCTACAGTTACCCGATAATTGAGCTGCTCGATAGCCGCAATAACCTTAGGGTTTAGAGACATAATTTTTTGCGAAAAGACGAACCGCTCTACTCCCCATTATAAAAGGTGCGACCAGAACGTCGTCCGTTGGCCTGGGTTGCAGGATAGATCCTTTCTTGCCCGATTCGCTAGGCCAAAGTGCGGCATCCCATTAGAACGGATTTGTGACGGATTGGGCGACAGGGCAGCCTATGTTAATCTCTTGGCTCTTCGGAAGACTGGCGAGCAGTTGGGCAAACTTTTCGGGTTCGAAACTTCTAGGGTCGCGACGGGTTCCCGATCGATCCACGGCTTTATGGGTGGTGATGCGATCGGCAGGAACGCCCGTCTTAGAAACCAACCACGCAGCCGCCCTGTACTGAGCGTCCGTATAACCGCTGTGGGTATTTCCATTATGTCGCCCGTCGGGTGGGGTTTCAAAAGAGATGTGATAGGCAAAATTATTGACCGACGAGGAGTAGAGCCGATTGGTTTTAACCGACTCTCCTGCAAAGATAGAATTCCCTGCCCCAAAAGCTCGCTTGTCGGGCGGGACCAAATAGAAAACCGTACCGTCTCGCTTGATCAGCGTATGGTAGCTCACCTGGTCTTCATCGCGGGGATGGGGAGTCTGAAAAAACCTAACGGTTTGCCAGCCCGCACTGACCGTTTCGTGGAGCACGATAATGGGACTGTTCGAGACGGGCTGACCGTTAATATCTTGAAGATATCGTTCGCCGAAGTTGGTCGGGTGAGCTAGGGCAACTTCTTCTCTCGGCTGGATCGGCATGAAGGGGCGGACGGAATCCCTTTGAGGATCGACAGGATACCGTTGCGGGCTGGAAGGGAGCGTTGTCAGGGATGCCTGAGGGGTGCTCGCGCGAAACCGATCGACAGTGAGGAACCCCGGAACAAAGGCCGTTTCGATATTGGGCTGGGGCGGATACAGCTTAGGTCTGAGCTGACATCCCACGACTGGCACGCCAGCTCGCGCGTAGGACTGCATCCTATTTCTGTTAACCATCTGCGCTAAAAGAACCCCTGGCGGACTGCTAATTGCATAGTCAGCCACAGACCGTACTGCCCAGCTTGCTTTGATGCTCCCCATCAGAAGCGCCGCAACAAGGGCAAGTGTCCCTAAGACAATCGAGATTTTGCGTTTCATGGCTTCCCTTCCGACCTGAAAAGCGATCGCCGGACATCCAGCACCCGCAATTGCGATCGTCAAAACGTCCCTAAACTGCTACTGACTCTAGCATAGGCAACCCCAAACTCAGCCTTTGCGACGGGGGAATTGTTTGCAACACCAAGACTGCTTCCCTGGAGGATTGTGGAGCAGCTCGCGAATGTTGGCTTTGACCGCGCGTGCGGTAGCCCGCATTCCCGTTGAGCCGCTGAGCAAGGGGTCAGCGAACCTTGGTACTAAATCCGCTAGCCTTAAACTGCTCGAGGGTCAAGGGCGGCGGAAGCTCCTTTGGGATTGACATCCGCATTTCAAAATCGCTGATGCCGGGAGGTACTGTCTCAATGGACCCGAGCCGCGTTCTGTTTTCCATAATGGAATTCCCGTTGGCGTCGTAAATGCGGCCAAACACGTCAGCATCCAGCAAGGCTTTGCCAGATTTATTCTCGGCCTTACCCGTAATCAAAAAGCAGTTTGCCGCTGCGGTAACGCCGCCGCTCGTTACGGCTCCCGCAGCCAGTTCCGGCGGGCAGTCTTTGTAGGACAGATCGAAGAGGCGCACGTCTACTGCTGCCAGCGCAGAGGGGCTAAACAGCCAACTGGTTAGCATCAAGCAGCACAGCGCTAAAACAACCCATCCAGTTCGCACATCAGCTGCTTTGAATTTCATAGGGCACCACGCGGGGAATGTCACCTCCGCATTTTACCGCCATCCTCACGCCCTAACCTTCCCCCTCGACCCAATCTTTGCCAACCCGCACCCGCGCTATCTCCCTCCAAAGCGTGCAGCATTCCCCGCAGAATCGGTACAGTAGAGACAGACCTACATCCAGTTTCAGGGAGTTTTACGCGTGCTGAACATCAGCGAACTGGCGGCGATCGCCCAAGACAAAGCCCAGCAACTCGGCATCCATAAATTTGACCTCTCCGGCTCCACCGTAGATGACGCTAGCGTGCAGGTGGACCAGGGCGCGCCCAAGCAGGTCAAAGCTTCCAACCGCTCTAGCGTAACCGTCCGAGTCTGGAATGAAGCGCACCAGGTGGGCATTGCCAGCACCACGGATGTAGACGCCCTAGGTTTGGAAGTGGCGCTCAAAACGGCTCAGGAAGCCAGTGCCTTTGGCATTACGGAACACGCTCCAGATTTCAGCCCCGAAGCAAAAGTAGCGCTGCCGGATAGCCCCAACGAAATCGTCCCCCAAGCGCCAATTTCCGACCTCTTAGAGCGTCTTTGCCAGGCAGAGCATAGGGTTTTAGAAGCCCATCCAGCCATCGTGGGCGTTCCCTACAACAGTCTGTCCCAGCGGGATGTGGAGCGGTTCTACGTCCACAGCGAAGGGGCCTTGCGTCACGAAGCCCAGTCCATCAGCACCATTTATCTCTATAGCAAAACCGAACAGGAGGGCAAGAAACCTCGCAGTGCGGGTGCGTTTCGGATGAGCCGCCAACTCGAGACGCTGGACGTAGAAGGGTGCCTCCAAGAAACGATCGACAAAACCATCAGCCACCTCGATTACCAAAAAATTCCTACGGGCAAATATACGGTGGTATTTTCGCCGGAGGCATTCTTGAGTTTGCTGGGCGCGTTTTCCAATCTATTCAACGCCCAAAGTATTTTAGACAAGCAGAGCCTGTCCACTCCTGACTCCCTGGGCACCCAGATTGCATCCCCCTTGCTTTCGGTGGCGGATGACATGCTGCATCCTGCCAATGTCGGCCAGTCGTTATTTGACGGAGAAGGAACCCCCACCCGTCGCGTTTCTCTCATTGAGAACGGCATTCTCAAAAATTTCCTGCACAGCGCGGGAACGGCAAAGCGGATGAACGCGCAGCCTACGGGTCACGCCAATATGGGTTCTAAGATTACGGTTGGCCCCCACTTTTACCATGTCTCTCAAGGAGAACCCGGACAGCAGTCCTACAGCCTTGCCGAGGCCGAAAATGTAGTGCTCGTCGACGATCTCCAGGCGCTCCATGCAGGCGTAAAGTCTTTGCAAGGTTCGTTTTCGCTGCCCTTCGATGGCTGGGTGGTAAACGGGGGCGATCGCATCAGCGTCGAATCCGCAACTGTTGCGGGTGATTTTCGCGAAGTGTTGAAATCCATCCTTTATGTGGAACCAGAGGTGCATCTCACCCCGTCGGGCGTATGTCCTTATATTTGGGTGGAGGGGCTTTCGGTGACGGGTGAGTGATGCTGTGGTTTGACGCGCTTTTAGATGCTCGATTGCGTTTGACAGCTTTCTCCCGCTTGACGGGCATCTTCAAGCAGCGCGTTGAATTTCGCAATACTTTTCCAAGGGTTTTGGCCTTTTAACGCAGCGGCGATCGCGGCTTCGTAGGGGTTTCTGCCAGAGCGTTTGACGGCGGCGATCGCCGTTTGGTTAGAAAATCCTCTCCCGTAAACCAACCAAGCCGTTAAGACCTGTCCTGTCCTTCCCACTCCCCCAGAGCAATGAACCACGACCTTCTCTTGAAGCCGAGCGGCACTTGTAAGAAACGGTAAGATACAATGAGTTAAGGATTCTCGTTCGACCCATTGAAAATCCTGAATTGGTGCCCAGCAAACTCGATCCGTGCCGAAACTTCGGCGATAAGCGCCCAGCAAATCCAAATAGCGATCGAGCTGAGCCGATGTCAGCAAACAGCAGACGCGCTGAATATTGTGCTGCTTCATCCGCTCGATCCACTGGCCCACCCGTTCGTCGCCGTATCCCGGTCTAGCCGCGCCAAACACGATCGATTCGCGCTCCGAAGCCGCAGCGAATTTGTCCGTGTTGCCTCGATCGAAACGTCTTAACATCTTCCGTCAGGGGAACTTTTTAGATTTTTCCCTCTTCTCCCGTCTAAAGCTATTATTGACAGAACAGACAAAGAACGGGGCTGTGCCAATCATGTCTTTACAAGAACCTTCTCCCCTAGCACAGCAGTGGGCGCGGAAATACGTCGAAAATTTATCGTCGGTCACCCATAAATCGCTTCAGTCCGCGGCGAGCAAGCGAGGGCTGAGAGCGGGCGCAGCCGATCGATTGTTAAACTTGCTCCGGCAAGTGAGCCTTCGAGCCTGGTCTCAAACCGAAGGGATGCTAGCAGATGAGTTTCATCGCCACGGAATCGACCGACGCCTCGTCAACCCTTGGGAAATCTCGCAAGATACCTTTCAGATTTATGAAAAAGCCCTAGAGTTTCACACTCAAAACTCAACCTACACCCGCCTACCCGCCCTAATTGGGCCTGACATTGCCCGCATTCGCAAAAAATATACCGCAACAGATCCACGGGTCATTGCCTTTGTCAGCCTGCAGTTTCATTACACGGGTTCTATGTTGCAGGGACATCTGTCCCCTTTAGAGAAAACCCTGCTAGAAAACTGCTTTAAGGTGATCGACGATCACCTTTACATGCCCTTGCATCGAGCCTACAGCGCGGCGGGGAAGTATAAAATGGACGACCCCCAATTGGTCACAGCGCGACAGGTCTTGGATTTCAGTACCGAAGTGTCTGAAGTTGTCGTTCAGAAAGTGATTGACTTTTACCCCGGTCACAAAACCTATTCTGGCTTGCTCGGCGATCCCATTGTCAGAAATTCCAGCCAGCGGGACGTGGCAATGTTTCAGATATATCTCATCGTTTGTCTGTTGGAAAGAAATCCTTCCATCATTCAAGATGAGTTATTTCCGCTGTGTATCATGCTGTATCCCAAATTAAACGTTCATTGGGAGCTGGTTCGACAAATGCTGCTGTATATCGGGCAGGAAGTTCAAACTCGATTGGGTAAGGAGCAGTTAGACCTCTTTTCTCCCTACCTGTACATGCTTCGGGACATGTTTTCTCCCGAAGTTTTTCACGATGGCTGACTTCCCAGATCCTAGGCGCATTCCAAGTCGCACTCGGCGGTCCTTCCAGCGCGAGCTAGTAGCTCAGCTTCAGCGCGCTTGCAGGCACGTCATCCCAGGACTCGACCGTACGCAGGCGCGCAACCCATCCATCTTGCCTTTGGGTCGCGGTTAAATTGCTCTCAAACGAGTCGTGACAGGCGATCGCGTGTTGCTCGCTTTTACAGGCAATACAGGCGTAGAGCAAACCAGACGGATCGATCTGCTCGTTCACCCAAATCTTGCTCATTCCATTCATCGTAACCTCCCTAAAATTAACGGACGATACAACGTAAAAAGAGGAAGCTTGCGCTTCCTCTGAGGATCCCAACACATAGGATTAATCGGTGCCAAAATGCGTCGAAGTCGTTTCTAGTAAGCTAGACCCATGCTTCGCGTCGTTTCAGCGCCCAGATAAACTCGAATGCTGAGGAAGTCGGTCGGGCAAGCCGTTTCGCAACGTTTGCATCCAACGCAATCTTCCGTTCGGGGAGAGGAAGCAATTTGACCTGCCTTGCAGCCATCCCAAGGGACCATTTCAAGAACGTCCGTCGGGCAGGCTCGCACGCACTGCGTGCAACCAATGCAGGTGTCATAGATTTTGACAGAGTGTGACATCGAATAAAAGCTCCAGTTATATAATCTAACGGCTCACCGTTGGATGCTTTTCAAAGGTGACCCCAGTGGTCAAGAATGCTATAACGAGTTTTAGTTTACAGCAGCGGTTTTACCGCTTTGACAAAATTGCGATGAAACTTCAAACAACGTAACTTTATAGGGCTGTGGGTCCCAATTTTGCACTTAACTCTGTTTTAATCCGATTCAAAATGTAGGTCCGATCCATCGAAGCTAAGATCTCTTGCACGATGGTTTTGGGGCTATTGGGTCCCCAGGACGCGCCATGGGCGACGTAATGTTTGGCAATCTGGCCGATCGCGTAGGAAGAAATCCCCGCGACTGCCGCTTGCGACGCGGCGACGGACAGGTAAGGCAACAGGGTGGCTCCACCGGTGAGGGGAGCCGCGAAGCCCATGATGCTTTTGAGGGAGCCCAGCCCTAGATTGGTCAAGAGTTCCGTGATGCTGACACCGCCCATGGCGATCGCGATGTTTCGCAGCAGCCCGAAGGCGTCCCGTCGATTCATGGGGATGCCGTACAGTTTGGAGAGGGAAAGAATCATGGCAATATCGATGGCAGCGCTGCCGATCGCATCTAGAACGGCGATGGGATTGAGGGCGATTGCGAGGGATTTCGCCGTCACGCTCTGCCAAATGATGCGGTTGGCTTGGCGATCGCGGATTTCGAGCTTGCGGGCGAGGAGCTGTTCGTTGATGTCACCGGCGTAGAGCATCGTATTGAGGGCTACCAGCGCTTTGCCTTCGCGGTCTAGGATTTCTAGAATTTTGAGTTTCAGGTCATCAATTTGCGGCGGGCCTGTTACCAATTCAGCTCCCCAAGTCCCATCTTGGCGCTGGACGGGCTGAGCTACCAGCGGTGCGGCGGCAGCCATCACAATTTCGTCAGGTGAAAGCAGTTCCCGCACCCGCTCGTCTCGAATTTTTTGATAGATCTCTAGCCGATCTGCTTCGGGATACTGGTCGATTTTGTTGAACACCAGCAGCATCGGCTTGCTGGCTTGACGCAGCTCGGTCAGCGCATCGTACTCGACGCGGGTGATGTCGCCTGCCACGACAAACAAAATCAGGTCGGCCTGCTTCGCCACTTCGCGGGCGATCGCCTCCCGCGCCTGCCCTTCCACTTCGTCAATGCCGGGGGTGTCGATGAGTTCGATTCGCGACTGGCCCGCTCCGGCTAAGGAAATTCGCACGACGTCGGTCAGATCGGCAGAGGTGGGTTCGATCCTCCAACTTGCCTGCTGTTTGCTGCGCGTGACGCCGTGGACGGGTCCGGTTTCAAAGGCGGATTGACCCAAGAGGGCGTTCAGTAACGACGACTTGCCGCGACTGACCATCCCGAACACTGCAATATGCACGACCTGATGCTCTAGCTTTTCCAGCATCCCCTGGAGCTGATGGATTTCGCTTTCTAAGCCCGATCGCTCTCGTTCGGTGAGGTCGATTTGCCGAACCAATCGATCTAGGGCAGCTTGGGCGTTTCGATAGCTTAACTCCGACTGAATGCTGTCAAACCCTTGAATGGTTTGGTCTAGTTCGGTTTCGAATGCATCCGGATCGGCGACGGGCGAGATGCCTTCAACCCAGTTATCCCATTCTTCCCACTCGTCGATGTCTCGTGCTTGGCGTCCATCAGCCGTCATGGGCAGCGGATCCTCGTGCTTGGCTTACTGACTAGCGTAGCGGTTCTATTCGAGTTCTGGCACGCCAAGTTCTGGTGCATCGAGTTCTGGCGCATCGAGTTCTGGTTCGTCGAGTTCTGGGACATCGAGTTCTGGCTCGCCAAGCTCTGGCGCATCGAGTTCTGGCTCGCGTTTTATAACCTGAGGAAGCCGATCGACCTCAAAGTATTGATAAAACTGTTCGGTGACTTGGAGGGTATAGGTGCGCCCATTGGAGGACCGTCGCTTTTGAATGAAGCCGCGCTCGACGAGTTCCGGGACGTGCTGGTAAACGCCGGAACCCCGCAGCTCGATCAAATCCGGCTGGGCAATGGGACCTTTCAGGGCGATCGCAGCTAATGTCCTCAGGATCCCGACGCCGAGGTCGGTCGGAATCAGAGCGGCCACTAATGGCTGAAAGGATTCCTTGAGCTGGAGGCTATAGCCCGCATCGGTTTCGGCAATTTCTAGGGCGCTGTCGCGTTGGACGTAGTCTTGCATCAGCTCGATGAGGGCTTCTTCGGCATCCTCGCGATCGCACCCTGCCGCTTCCGCCAGCACATTCAGCGATAGCGGCTGCGCTTTAACGTACAAAATGGCCTCTAGCTTGGCCGCTAGTCGAGGGGTAAGAGCATCCATTTCTAAAGCAGAACTCATGGCAATGGGCACCGCAATAATTTTACCGGAACAGGATGCTAGCCATGTTACTATGTTTCTTTGGGCCTGTAGATCTAGCTCTATCAGGTTCGGGTCACTTTGAAAAAAAATTCGATACTGCCCTGGGCAGTATGAGCTGTAGTAAACGTTGAGGTCAACATGGCGAAGCGCCGCAACCTGAAGAAAGAAAAAGCACTCCGAAATCAAGCCTATGCCCGGAAGTTCCGCAAGCGTTCGACGGGCGGACGCTATGGTCGTCGGTTCTATAATAATGACAACCGCGCTGAAGGCGGTGATGACCAAGATCAAGAGAAGCAGGATATTGGGACTGGCGCAGCAGAGTAGCAGTCTCATTATCTGAAATCATAAAGGAGCGTCAAATACATTGACGCTCCTTTGTTTTTGGTTTTATACATAAAAGTCGGTGAGTGCAATCCCGTCCGCAAGAACAAAGCCTGCCTTGTATAAATCAAAAAAATCAGCTTGCAGCCTGATCTATAACTTGAAATATTTGGGAATACTATGTAATAGGGGAAGTCTATAATCTTTTATGGATAGTTAAAAACATTTTGATTTTAAGATCCCTAGTTAAATTTAATTTTTTATTGTAATTCTTGACCCACAAAGATCCTAAGCCAAAAAGAGCACATCAAATGAACGAAAAAAAATATAATATTGACGAAATCAAATCTAAATATAAAACCTTAAAAATAGCAAAAGAAGATCTAAAAATAAAGGCAAATAGCTGGAAGACTCTAATTGAAAAGCTTAATTTGCCTACCTACGAACAAATAAAAGATCAATTAACGGAAATAAAAAAAGAAAATGAAATTCTCCGCAGAGAGAATGATTCCCTAAAAAAATCTGTATCTAAAAATACAGAATTTGATGAAGTTGGATTCTGGCTAATTGATGGAAATTTTGAACGTTCAAAATTCACAGATTTTAATGTCCCAGAGCAGGCAACTAGAATTGAGTCTTTTGCTAAGTCGTTTTATAAATCACTAGCCCAAAAATATCATCCTGACCAAGGTGGTACAGATATGCAAATGTCTAACCTGAAGCATCTTTACGATCAAATGATGACACTTGTTGAAATGAATGATGGACTAGGAAAATAAAGAATGAAAGGAATTGAAATCCTTGGTGATGGAAAATTTTTACTAGAAACTTCTCTCACTCCGGGACAAGTTTCTAAGTTTAATGGCTTGGTAGACAATCTAATTATTGAAAAGGGGACTGCTTACGTCCCGATTGATCAGCTTCATGGCGTGTTACTTACAAGTAGCAAGGCAAAAGCCCAAACAATCGTTAATAATCATGCAGACGTAGTAAAAGCATATTTAGTTAGAGAACCAATTTTATTTGCGAAACATAAAGTTTCTTCTGCAATAAATCCTGTAGGTTTATATAATTTGCTTGAAGAGCTTGCGAAAGAAAATCCTGCGAGAGCTACTGAGTACAGAGCGAGCCTTGCACTATTATCAACTATAATTGCAAATCACCCTCAACTAGCACTTTCTGCACAGAAAGAAGGAAAGAGTCAAAAAATAAAAAATGATTCAATCTTTTCCAGACTCAAAAAAAAGCATGCGATTTGTCAGTTGTCTCAAAAAGATTTTACTAATGATGAAAAACATGTTCATCATATTGAAGGGAAATCTGAAGATCCGTCTCTTGTAAATGATGAAAAAAACTTAATTGTAATTAAAGGAACAATACATAATGATTATCATGGATGGTTGTCTAAAAAAGGATATCCTATTAACAAGGGAAGTTTAAAACTTTATGCGAAAGAGAAAAATTATTCTATATCTGCAATTGATGATTGTGCATAAAAATTTCAAAATCATGTTTTTGGATGAGCCTCTTCATTAAGTCTTTGGATTGTTCGATATAGCGGTCATCAATCAAGTGCGGTACAATGTCATGTCTCAAATCTTTATTAATTAATAATTGCTTGTACTTTAGCAGCCCAATAACCTTGCTTCGTTGTTCTGGGCATTTATTAAGCATGTAAGATCGCATTAATGCGGATCTGGTAGCCTTTGGCTTGATCCTTCTGCCACGTTAACACATTGGCATCAAGCCGGATTGTGATTGTAGGCGTTCATTCCGGTAAAACCACTTGAGCAGTTTTTCAAAAACCCTCATTAGTAGTGATGATGTCTAGATCAGACGCTATAGAGGCATGAATATCTTCCTCGCTCTTATTACGTAAACGCTCCCAATCCGTTGCAGATTCATGGGTCAATGCTTCGCCAGTAGGCACGTCGTTCATGGATTTCTGCCCTCTATGCATTTTTCGTCAAGAAGTCATTTTTATTTTGCGACTACAGGCAGTTACGACACAATAAAGGGCAATCCCCGTCAAGGGGAACTGGGAGGAAGGAGGCGATCGCGAGGCTATTCCAATCCAGCGCTGGTTGAGGCTAATTTTTGTGGAGTTAAGTGGTAGCCCATCGCGTGCAGAATCGCATTCACACTGCTAAATTGTGGGTTGCCATTTTCTGAAAGAGCCTTTTGTAGTCCCTTGCGGCTCAGCCCAGCAACTTCAGCTATCTGGCTAACCCCCTTCACGCGACTAACAATCCGAAGCGATGACAGTAGCGCAGCAGCATCACCGCTTTCGGCATATTCATCAAACAGCACCGTAATGTAATCATCAATTTCATCAGGGCGTTTGCGAAGATAATCTTCTGTCACCTCGCTAAGCGTTCTATAGTGGGTCATCGTTTAGATACCTCTGCCAGTAAACTTTTGCCTGTTGAATATCGGTGTCCTGACTGCCTTTATCCCCGCCACAGAGCAAAACAACTAGATCGTTGCCGCATTCTCCGAAATAAACCCTGTAACCAGAACCGAAGAACATCCGCAACTCGCTCACCCCTTCACCGACTGACTTACAATCTCCATAATTGCCATGCTACCTGCATTATTCATGATGATTTTGAAGACGCCTTATTGGGTCAGGCATATTGCCAGTGCGGGCCCATTCCATCATGAGGTAGGGATGGACAATATGAATGGTACCCTCTGGATCCTGATGCAGAGCATATCGATTTGGATTGACGATCGCCGTCTTTTCCATAATGAAATCTTTGAAATTAGCAGTAACGAGGAAATCTGCCCGTCCGGCGATCGCCGTTTCTAGCACATGGGCATCCTCCGTATCTCGCAGCGGAATCACACCCATACCACCTAAGGTCAATTGAGGACTGGTTCCTAAAGCGCCCAGATGAGCATAGGCTGCGATCGTACTGAGGTAAAAGTCAGCCGTTTGCTCCGAAACCTTGAGATCTTGAGTCAACACCTTGCGAAGACGATTGAGCATTCCCCAGGAAATCACAAGCTGGACAGGTCGAGATAAACAAGTGCCTTGGCGAATCATAGCTACAAGACTCTGGGATGCGGTATTTTCTCTATCTTTACCATCTGCCAACAGAGCCGCACACCAAATATTAAGGTCTAGGCAAACCCGCAGGATATTAGACATAGTGTGTCTAGCGGGTCAGAGAAACCGCAGCGTCTAAAAGCTCATCTTCTGTTTCAAGCGCGCCAAGCTGTTGAGTTTGGAGTTCTTGCACAACCTGTTTGTGTGCGATCGCATATTGAGCGTGAAGTAAGGTTTTGGCAATCTCTTGAGAGATCTGCTCGATCTCGTCGGGTGTACCAAGGGCTTCAATCTGCCGCCAAGCCGCGCGTGCTTCTTCGGGTAAGCCTACAAAAAACTTCACAGCGGTTCCAGCAATCTGCGCTTTTTTACGATGCTCTTGCTGGGCAATCAATTCAATGCGATGGGCTGTTTTTATATCGGTGTAGGCAGAGATGGTTTTACCAGTCATAATATTCCTACGATAGATTCTATAGGAATTATAGTTTCTATAGAATTTGAAAACAACCTGAAACCTGCTTCAGCTCCGGTCTGAGGCTGTCGCTGGGTACTTAGTAACTGTCAACACCCCAATTCCTCAATCAACTTTACCTGCCCCTGCAAGCTAATCGTTTGCAAATCAAACTGTTCTACAATTGTTCGCCGCGCTTGCCGCCGAATCTCCAGCATCCGATCGGGATCAAAGCCATCCTGCTTCAATTGAGCTGCCGCCGCCGCACAAGCCTCCGCGCGAATCAGCTTTGTTTCAAAGTCCACCGCAAACGGATGGATTTACACTACTACTGCGCTGCGGCTTGTAGTAGACCGTTTTGATGCCTGGGAGAGGCGATCGCCGCTCGATCTCCAACGCGACAACCTCGTGATTCCTTGCCACCAATGTTGCCGCAAGATATACGAACTGCCCGGGGAAGTTTTGATGGACAAACAGAACTCGCATAACAGCCGATTGCAACGATGCTGATAGATTTCAGTGTCGCATCGATTGCATGTGTTGCATCGTATTGTGGATGGTAACGAAAATCCTCCAGTTCCTACTCCTTACTAGAGCGCGGGAAATGTCACAATGGGAAAGACAGATTAGGCGGGGAAACGCTGTGGGTTTCAAAGTCGGTTTGCTGGGATTGGGTACAGTGGGAACTGGGGTAGCGGCGATTTTGCAAAATCCCGATGGGCGGCATCCTCTCCTCCAAATGCTAGAGCTGCATCGCGTGGGACTGCGATCGCCCTCCAAGCCTCGCTCCGTCGATCTCCCTGCCGAGTGCATCACCACCGATCTAGAGTCCATTGTGACGGATCCCGAGATTGATATTGTCGTTGAGGTCATCGGTGGCATCGAACCCGCGCGGAGCTTGATTTTAAAGGCGATCGATCGCGGCAAACACGTCGTAACGGCTAATAAAGCCGTCATTTCTCGCCACGGAGACGAGATTTTTACGGCAGCCAACAAAGCGGGCGTTTATGTCACGATCGAAGCAGCCGTGGCAGGCGGCATCCCAGTCATTCAACCCATGAAGCAGTCCCTGGGGGCCAATCGGATTGCTTCTGTAATGGGGATCCTGAATGGGACGACCAATTACATCCTGACCCAGATGCAGCAGTCGGGCCGAAGCTTTGACGATATCTTGGCCGACGCCCAGCGCCTCGGCTATGCCGAAGCCGACCCGACTGCCGATGTGGATGGGTTAGATGCGGGGGATAAGATTGCAATTTTGGCTTCCCTGGCGTTTGGGGGGCGCATCAAGCTAGACGACGTTCATCGCGAGGGGATCCGGGCTGTGAGCGCTTCGGATATTGCCTATGCGGATAAGCTGGGGTTTGCGATTAAGTTACTGGCGATCGCCAAACGGCCCGACACCGCTCCTTCAGATGCGGGCATCCCCGATCGCCTTCAAGTGCGCGTTCACGCAACCCTCGTGCCCAAAGCCCATCCCCTCGCCAGCGTGAATGATGTTTACAACGCCATCCTGATCGAGGGCGAACCCCTGGGACAGGTGATGTTCTTCGGCCCCGGCGCGGGTGCGGGGCCGACCGCTAGCGCGGTGGTCTCGGATATTATCAACGTTGCGGCGCTGCTCAAGGCTGGCTTGGCCGCAACCAATCCCAATACGCCCTCCGTCCATCCGCTGCTGGCCTGTTCTCATCATTCCTACAGTCAGGTTGAGCCTATTTCTGAGCTTGTTACCCGATTCTACGTTCGGTTTCTCACGAAGGACCACCCCGGCGTCATTGGCAAGCTGGGTACCTGTTTTGGGAATCATCAGGTCAGTTTAGAGTCTCTCGTGCAGACTGGCGTGCGGGATTCGCTTGCGGAAATTGTCGTTGTCACCCACGCCGTGCGCGAGGGAGATTTTCATACGGCCCTAGATGAGATTCGCACCCTAGATGCCGTGGATAGCATTGCAAGTCTCCTACGGGTTTTATAGGCAGTGATAAGTTAGCTAAATGCGTCCTAAGATCCAATCACAACTATCTTACGTTCCAATTCACCTTACTTCGAGATACGAAGAGGTAGACTTAGGCATTGGCACCTCATTCTTCTATAACTATGAAAATAAAGATTATCTCATAACAAATTGGCATAATGTAACAGGACGTCATCCTTGGGATTATTCTCTAATATCAAAACAGGCTGCAATACCAGACAATCTTATTATCCATTTCCCTTATCACGAAATATTCGAAGATAGATCGATAATTCAATGGATTCCAAGAGTTTTGAAGCTGTATGAAGATGATGAGCGATTAAACCCAGTATGGTGGGAGCATCCCCATCATTCTTCTGCCGTAGATATCATTGCAATTGAGCTTAAAGAGCCAAGTCCAACGGCTACTATAACAGCAAATTCTAACTTACTCAATTTGGAAAAGCTTAAGTTGCTTCCTGGAATGGATGTTTTTATTTTAGGATTTCCACGAGGAATAAATGGAGGTGGTCTTTTTCCCATTTGGAAACGTGGAAGTATTGCTTCAGAGCCAGATGTTAATATTGACGATTTGCCAAAAATGTATATAGATACTGCAACTAGAGAAGGGATGTCTGGTTCCCCTGTGTATGCAAAAGAATCTGGTTTTTGGGTGCCAGAAGGTATAGAATTGCTCGATCTAAAACATACATTTTTTGGAAAAGGCTATCGTTTTCTTGGAATTTATTCAGGTCGAGTAGGAAATGATCCATTCCTTGCTCAACTCGGCATTGTATGGAAAGAAAAAGCAATTCAAGATATAATATTATCTCAAAGAGTTGGAATTTCATCTTTTGAACTTATCCAAAAATAGTTCGCAAGCTCTTGTACTGCGTAATATATCGATCTGTTACAGTTATCTCGCAAAGTGCAAGTTCGTTCAGTGAGGCTTTAGTCGTTAGATCTCAAAACCTGAATTTAAAATATTACGAGCAGATATAATGGTGGCATGTCAAAGCTTATTGAAGAAATTCGTCAAAAAATCGTTTGCGGTCAATTTGAGTTTTCCAAACATGCAGTTGATCGGTCAATTTTGCGAGGCATTCGAGTAAAAGAGGTCATAGAAGCAATTGCTAATGGACAAGTCATCGAAGATTATCCTGATGATAAATATGGAGCTAGCTGTTTAATTTCTGGGCTAACTCAGGCCAACCGAAATATCCATGTCCAATGTAGCTATCCCTCTCGTACAGTTATTAAAATAATTACTCTATACGAGCCTGATTTGACACAATGGAACGATGATTTTACCCAAAGGAGAGACAACAATGACTAGTGACTGGGATGAAACGCTCGTGGAACAGACTGTGACTTACTCACTGGAGATGGATGGCAAACTATTTCTAATTGAAAATGTGCCTGCACGCGTCAATGTAGAAACGGGTGAGCAGTTTTTCTCTCCATCAACTGTTGAGAGTTTGCAGCAAATCATTCTAAGCAAAAAGAAGCCAGTTCGTGTTATTGAAACACCAGTTTATAATTTTGCTTCATAGAGTCAGGCCATTCCAGAAACAAAAACTACCCGCCCTAACCTAGAGGGTGCAAAGCCTTACACTCCTATAATTCGCCATCCTCTTTTCTAGAAATCATTTAACAAATACCCTATGCAGCAGAACAGAACAATATATTTTTTTAAGCTTATTTTCCCCTTCCTCAAGCAGCTATTGAGTCTCTTCTGGTTTTAACTTCCAGAGTTTAATGGTTTTGTCGCGACCGCCACTAATCAATGTCTTCCCATCGGGACTGAGCGCCACAGACAAAACCCAATCCTTATGCTCGGCGAAAGTACTTAACAGTTCTCCGGTTTGAATTGCCCACAGCCTTATCGTATTGTCCGTATGGCCGCTCGCTAACCACTTCCCATCTGGGCTGACGGCCAAACTGCGAACCAAGCCGGACAGCGACCCAGATTTAAAGAACTGCTTTACAGTCCCAGTGCGGACATTCCACTGCCGCAGATCTTTGGTATCGCCGCCGATCAAACTTTCGCCATCGGGCGTAAAGACGATCGCCTCTGGGTGGGTTTTATGACCCGTCAGCGTGCGAACCAGTTGTCCTGCTGGATCCCAAAGCTTGATCGTATTGTCTTCTCCGCTGCTTGCCAAGAGCGAACTGTCCGGCGAAAAAGCGATGGCTTCAATGCCGTCCTGATTTGCCGGAAGGTTCCGCAAAAATTTCTCTGGATTTAACGCCCAAAATGCAATGCTTCCATCATCATTTCCCGCTGCAATGCGATCGCTATTTTGACCAAAAGCGACGGCCTTGACCCATCCCTTCCCGCCTGGAAGGGTTGTCAAGCGCTGACCCGTTTTTAGATCCCATACTCCAATCGTTCGATCGCGGCTCCCGCTCACTAACGTCCGTCCGTCAGGAGCGATCGCAACGGCGACGACTGGCTGGCTGTGCAGCAAAAAAGTCCGTAATAGCATCCCTGTCTTAAGGTCCCACTGTGCGACGGTATTATCGCCGCTACCGCTGACAAACGTATTGCCGTCAGGGCTAATTGCGAGCGAATAGATGGCACCTTTCTGGCTGGTAAGCGTCTTAATGGATGAAGTTGAAAAAAGTTGCTGATGGGTCTGTTCGGAAGCAGCATTTTCGCGAATGAAGATTTGACTGAAGAGCCAACTGCCAGCGGCTGATAGCCCTGAAATCAAAATCAATATTCCGATAATCCACCGTAATTTAGCAGGCAATTGTTTAGAGCCTCTCGTGCAACATAGATTCCGATCTATAACAATAGCGGAATCGAATCCTGTCGCAAAGATGCGGGGATCCTCTATTTGCTGATGCAAGATTGCTTGCACCTTCAGTTCAATTCCTTTCTTCTTCTCGGCTTGAGGCACTGCCGGATCCTTGAGGGTCTGATGAATCGTTTGATAAAAGCAGCTATCATCCAAGTAGGTTTTATATTAAATCCGCAATCGGAAAAAGCTATTTCGAGCATTTTGGAGTCAGAGGTTTTCCGTGGCTAAGTGGGATGCAAGGACGGTTGAATCGGCGATCGCTCATCAAGGGTTACAGATGGGGCAGCTAATCTACACGAGCTTTTATCAAAGCGGTTTTGTCTTACTCAAAAGTACAGATGTTCCAGAAACCGTCGAACGCGTTTTCGTCAGTCAGGTCGTGCAAGCCTCTTGGGATACTTATTTTCCTCCAAAACCGGGCTACCGAGCCGTTTATCTCTGCAATCTGTTTTCTACAGGATTAGGAGCATTATTTGGCTGGCTTTATCATGATGGAAAAGATGAATTGAAGCGTGCCGATGTGCCTTACTTCATGGCTTATTATTTGCCAACCCCGCTGGAAGCAAAACAGCTAAGCCAAATCTTGACCTGCCTGCAAAAAGGTCCGGTAGAATGGATCGAGCGACTCGAGAAGCCTCCCGACAGGCTTTTATCCATTAGCGTGGACAATATCCAAGACTACAGCGCCGCCCGTCAGGGCGTTGAATTGCCCCCGAGCCAGCGCGTAGAAAATTATCGCGCGCTTGAGTCGCAGACCCTACAAAACTGGTTTTATGCAGAACCAGAATCGATCGAGCAATCCCCTTCGCTTCCAGAGTCGCGTTCTATCGCAATACCAGAAACAACATCGATAGAGTATTCACCATCCCTTGAAGAGATGCATCCTAGCCTCGATCGTCCGCTTCCGTCCAAATCGCTTGTCAGCCCTAGACAGTTCTTTGGAGAAACGACTATGAATCTCGATAACCTGACAACTATTCTCACGCAGCTTTTTACTAAACCTGGAATTCAAGGAACAGCTCTAGTTTCTGGCGAGGGGCAGTCGATCGTTTCTCCTATTGGAATTGATGAAAATACGGCTGGCATTCTATCGGGTAATATGCTGAACCTACTCAGAAATACCCAGGACGAATTGCTTTGGCAGGACATTGAAGCCGTCTCTGTTTGCAGTCAGGAAGGATACATCATTCTTAGAAGTTGCGGTACCGATCTATATCTCCTCATCAAGTCGGAAAAAGTGCCCATGGGATTGTTAGAGGGCGAGGTCAGCCGTGCAGTCAAAAAACTGCGGACAGAAATAGAAGTCATCTCTAATGTTGACGATGAGTTAGTCCTCGCAGATTTGCAGGCTGAACCGTTACGACTGGAACCTAGTCCAAACAATACGCCAGAATCACCTTCGTCTTCGTCATTGCCGTTGAACCCAGCGGTGACCTATAGAGGAAGACGCGTTAGCTCAGAATGAGGATATCTGACGCCCGTCGCTTTAATCCACATCGGGTTATTCCTCATAGGGTTCTGCAGTAATGTCGCTTTTGAGCATAAAACCACTGTAGGCTTGCAACCCGTGTTCGCTCAGGTCCAATCCTCTCAGTTCCGATTCTTTCGTCACCCTCAACCCCACAAGGGTCTTGAGCAAAGACCAGATGGCCCAACTGGTTAATACGGTAAACAGTCCTACAGTCGCAATCCCCAGAAGCTGAACGAGCAGTTGATTGATCCCTTCGAGTCCGCCGCCGACAAACAATCCTTGACGGGGTCCCTCCAAGTAGGGCACAAAATGAAACGAACTTTCTTTGCGAGCGCCCACGGCAAATAACCCCACGGCAGCTGTACCCCAAATTCCGCAAACTAGATGAACTGAAACAGCGCCAACCGGGTCGTCAATATTCCAACGGTCTAGCATATCGACCGCAATAATGATTAAAATGCCTGCGATCGAGCCGATAAAGGCAGCAGAACCAATATTCACAAATCGACAGGCTGCAGTAACGCTCACCAATCCGCCTAGGATTCCGTTAATCATGACGGAAAGATCGGGCTTGCCGAAATACAGCCAAGCCGTTGCCATTGATGTAATGCCGCCCATCGCTGCGGCAAAATTCGTCACCACAAGAATGTGAGTAATGGTACTCGGCTCTAGACTCAACGTTGAACCAGCATTGAATCCAAACCAACCCAACCAGAGAATAAAGCAACCGAGGGTGGACAGAGAAAGGTTATGACCGGGGAGTGCTAGAGATTCTCCATCTTTATATTTACCGATCCGAGGGCCTAATAAGATGGCACCAATAAGGGCAGACCATCCGCCGACGGAATGGACGACGGTAGATCCGGCAAAGTCCCAAAAGCCTTGTTTAAAGAGCCATCCGCCACCCCAAATCCAATGGCCTACAATCGGGTACGCAATGCCCGTCAAGAAAATGCTAAACAGGACAAAAGCAAGAAATTTGATGCGTTCGGCAACTGCTCCAGAAACGATGGTTGCAGCGGTTCCTGCGAACACGAGCTGGAAAAAAAACTTGGCTTGAAGCGGGATTCCTGCCCAACCGATCGCCCGATACACACCTCGATAGTCTTGACCTGCGAGCGGGCTATTATCCGCTCCATTTAAGAAAAAACCATGAAGTCCGAGAACGCCATTATCTGAGGCAGCGGGATTACTCCAGTCCCCACCAAATCCAAACATCAATCCAAATCCAATGCTCCAAAATGCGACGGTGGTCAGCGCAAATACAATTAAATTTTTGGTCAGCAGGTTCGCAGCATTTTTGGATCTGCAAAATCCGGCCTCCAGCATTGCAAACCCTGCATTCATAAAGAATACAAGACTGCTGGCAAAGACAACCCAAAGGGTGTCTACCATAACCTTGAGATCTTGCTGCATTTTCTGGGTTGCCGCTAAGAGATCTGTTTCAGTAGGAGTCGCGATCGCCGCGCACGCGGTTCCGAACAACATTAAAGCTATAAAGATCGGGGAAGCTTGCCTGAGGTACAAAAATCGAGAACGGGGACGATTGCGGCGCAATGAAACCACAGAACCAAACTCCTTGCCATAGATAGCTTTGAGGTTTTTAAAGGAATTTTGATTGAATTATTACATTATCAGATTTTGGCTGATATTATTGAGCGATCGAAGAGTTGACCTAGTAACTATTTATTTCCTAAGTTTGAAATTGAATTTATTGTTTCTTTTGATTTTTTTGTTGGGGCAATTTTTTCGGCTTTTTCAAACAATGCCTTGGCTGTTTTGAGGTCATTTTTTTTCTTTCGAATGCTCGCTTTTCCTACTAACGCCATGACGTTGTTGCCATCCTGACTTAAAATTTTATCGTAGGTATTTTCTTCTTTGTCATCTTGTCCGGTCAAAGTGTATAGACCTGCAAGCTCAAATAAAGTATTAATATCTTTGGGAGAGGTTTCAATTAATTTTTCTAGGCGAGTAATCGCTCGATCGGGTTGTCCTAGCTCTAAGTATGCATCTACGATTTGAGTAATGGCATCCCGGTTAGATGCATCTATTTGAAGTACATCTTCATATTGCTGAATCTTTTGTTTTGCAGTGGCCTCTGCCGTCTTAGGGCGAAAGATATCTAAATTTAAGAATAGAGCTAAGATCGCGCTCAAGACTCCGCAACCTAACAATATTGCTAATACAGTCTTTTGAGATCTCAGGGTTTTCCAGTTGAGAAAGGATTTTGACGAATAGACAGGGAGATTATTACCGCTTGGGATTTTTGTTGAATCATTTGTTGAATCATTCAACGAACTCGATATTGCTCGATTTAGGCTGTTGCCTAGATCGAGTTGAACATCTGAGCCGTGTAGTTTTTGCAGTTCGGTAATTAACCACAATAAGGGAACTTTTGCATTCTTGAAATCTAGAATTCCATTTTTAGGCGAATCAAGGGTGTGAATGGGAGAATAAAACCGCCTAAAATTTGCTTTGACTGCTTCTAGTCGGCTAAGGATAGGTAATAGCTTTTCTTCTATCTGAATTAGACCGACCGGACTTAAGTCCACCAAATCGCACTTCGTACAGATGAGTGAAAAAGGATACTTGAGATTATTTTTGTTGGCGAGAGAGGCGATCGCCTCAACCTGATTCATCATGGTTTCAACGGTCTTCTGGTAAGATTCATCATTTAGGATTGCATGAACATCCACAAAGACGCAGCATCCGTGGGACTTTAATAAAACAGATTGAAACTCTGGGTTTTGACTATTGCACCACTCCCCCGGCAAATCTGACCAGCGAAACTGACACAGCGTTTTATCGGCTTTCAGTCCTTTCCCCTTTAAGCTGAAAACAAAATCTTCAATTTTAAAGGTTGGCGGCGGATAGTTGCCAGTTCTAATAATATATTCAACTAATTTTTCAATCTTTTCTTGGGCTTCTTTGTCTGCACATTCAAACCATAGATTTTCTGTACTTCCTTTTTTTGGGCTAGAACGTAAAATTTCTGCACAATTATATGCTAGAAACATTGTTTTACCTACGCCCCTAGCTCCCAAGCTAATAATTGTAAATGTCGTCGACATGTTTTTACCCCAGAACTATTAATTTAGATAAGCTTAAGTGCTCGATCGTAGAAATTGTGAAAACGTGAAAATGATGGGATGGATTAATGCTGTAATTAATCGTAACGTTTTGACGAGTTAGATTGACGAGTAAATCGGTCTTTAGTTAATAAATAGGATATGGAGCGCGCAGGCGTCAATTCTCTGGCGCTTCAAAGGTGTAAAGAATAAAATTCCTTGAGGGAAAAACACGATCGCAGGGGAAACTCAGGCTAGAAGACAAAAACAGACGTCTTTTGGCGAGAAACAGGGGCTTGATGAGGACTGCAATGCATCAAGGCGGGAACGACAGGATGGGGAAACGCTTGTGACAGAAGTGCTGATGTTTAGCTCGACGGAAAAAGCAGCCCCCGCTGAGCGAGGGACATCCAAGCGCGATCGCCAACCCTGGTGTTAGCGGGAAAAGCCCTAACGAACGTTTAGCTGAGATGTTTTGGATGTGCGAGCGCTATGCTGAGAGATACGCTCCCTAAGCCTTCTTAAGCCATAACTCGTAAACTGAAAGTAAAATTTCCACCACAATGAGCGCGACGATATACCACTCCACTCGATGGCTGCTGTCGTGCTGCATCAACTCTAGAGCCGTTTCGGCTGTGCGCGAAACCAGCGCTAGCTTGCGCTCTAGTGCCAGCAATCGCTCTCTCAGTTCGTACTCGTCCTCGAGTCGCAAATAGAGGCGCTCTAAATCGGGTCGCTCCCATAGCGGGTCTGGCTTTTCGCCGACTTCAACGATGCCCACCATCTTGTGCTGAATGAGGAGAGTACCGCCAATTTGGCGCAGGAGCTCTCGGTCTTTGGGGCGCCGCACGCCTTGGTTTTGAATGGCATCTGCAAAGGGTCGAATGCGCTCGAATAGCCGAGCAATTTGATTTTCGTAATATTCAAGGATGACGCTTTTTGCAAAGATATCTGCAACCACCTGAAGGCGTTCGACGCTGCGGTCTTGCAGCCAAATCGCGGTGCTGCCGATCCGTTCTTTCGCCTCTGCGTCGAAGATCGCTTCAATTTGCTCGGAAACCACTGTTTGGGCGGGTTCTGAGATCAATGGCTTCAGATTCTCTAAAAAGCTAACTTCTTCTATGGCGCTAAGGTTAAATAAAACCACTACCCCATAGCGAAACAGTACCGCGCAACCGTCGCTTCCCGCACGAATGAGCAAGGGGTTGGAGGAGAGCGGAGCAGTCGTTTCTAACGTTTTGAGGTTCAGGCGTTCTCCTACGAATCGGGAGCGGATTGAAATTGGGGTTCCATTGGCTACCCCTGAAAACAGGGGGGTGGATAGTTCTTGACTGAGTGAATTTAAACTTAAATGACTTTCAGGATTTAGAGAGGACTCAATAGGAGAGAGCATAGATACCGTTAAAATCTCTAAAGGGAGAAACCGAACGCCCTCGCAAAGGAGCTGACGAGTTAAATCATGGGGTAGTCTTGTCGATCGGTTGAACCTAGGTCGATCGCTTTTGCCTCCACTCGTTTGCCTTTATTGTACTGACCTGACGGGCGACTTGCTGCAAAAGGTGCTAGCACCGCCGGATCGATCGCCTGTTCGTCCCTTTCAGTCCTGTCGCACTAAAGCGGTAGGGTACGCTCCCAGCGGAATTTGCGATCGGACTCTTGAATGGGCAGGTCGTTGATGCTGGCAAATCGGCGCCTCATCAAGCCATTTTCGGCAAATTCCCAGTTTTCGTTGCCGTAGGCGCGATACCAAGAGCCAGAATCATCGTGCCACTCGTACTCAAATCGCACTGCAATCTGGTTGTCCGCAAAACACCAGAGTTCTTTGCGCAAGCGATAATCTAATTCTTTTGCCCATTTGCGTTGGAGAAATGCCTTGATGGCAGCTCGCCCGCTGAAAAATTCTGCCCGATTGCGCCATTCGGAATCTTCGGTATAGGCCAAGGCTACCCGCTCTGGATCGCGGGTATTCCAGGCATCTTCTGCCGCCTGTACTTTGGCTTTGGCAGTTTCTAGGGTAAACGGAGGAAGAGGCGGCTTGGTTTCCATAGGTCAGAGTAATATTTTGAGAATTAGGATGTTTGAGATCGAGATTGACCGACAATACGCAGGTTGGCAAGGCCAATAGCCGTATTTACCACGAACCCGTGCGATCGAGGAAAGGTGAAAATTCTGGAGCAGACCAACGCAAGGGAAGGCCCCCTTCCACCCAATATCCCCGCTCGAGATGGAAGCGTAACAATCGCTCAGCACCTTCATAGATGCTAATTTCGGCGCCTTCCCAAATGACCTCGGCAGTGCCCGTGAGATAGAGGAGATCGCCTCGGTCAAAATCCACAAACAGCAACCCCGCTCGGGGATTCAGCGCTAGGTTGCCGAATGTATTGAAATGATAATTGCCGGAGAAATCGGGCACGGTCAACGTTCGATCGTCGTCAACGCGCGCAAAGCCGGGTTTGCCACCCCGATGGGATGCATCTACGCCCCTTGCAGAACCCGCAGATTCGTCTTGATAGGCCGTCGCAATGAAAAAGGTGTCAGCCGCCGCGATCGCGGCTCGTTCCGCTTCGCCCAATGTTTCGAGCGGACGGACGGGCTTGGGGGCGGTCGAATCGCTGGGGCCGAGTTCAAACATCCGCGCCTGAATGTATTGAGGACAGTTGCCAAAGCTTTGCCCCACCCGCACTTCAAAGCCATCGGCATGGGTGGCGGTGACTGTCCCGTTCAGGCGATTGCGGCGGCGGCTGTGTAGTTCGATGCCCAGAATACCGATGTCTATACCATCTGCAAGACTGTCGCTCAAGGGATCGCCAAACAGAGGTTTGGCCGCAATGCTTAACGTCCGATCGTCCGGGGAGGCGAGAAAGCCGGGTTCCCCGACCAGGATAGAAGCCCAAGGATTACCGACTCGATCCACCGTACCGACAATGACGTAGGGGAGTTGGGCGAAAAACTGCCGAAACTGCTCGGGCAGATAGTCTCGAATTACGCGTCGGCCTTGATTATCCATCCGCTCTCGCACCCCCAGACGAGATTGGATGGCTAGCTCTCCAGCGTGAAAGGGGGATTCTGAGTGCGTCCAGCCTGGAATTGCCATGGTGTGTTTGCTCCGTTCTGGTTGGGAAATTGGGAGAAGCCGCCTACAGTCCTGCCATGGGGATATATCCAGGGAGTTGTTTGACCCGATCGATCCATGCCAGTACGTGGGGATAACCATCCAGGTCGATTTTGCCATCTCTCGCCAGCGCGACATAGGGAAAGATCGCAACATCGGCGATGGTGGGACGCTCGAACTCTAACCAAGTGCGGGTACTCAAATGCTGGTTCAGTTGGGTGAGGATGTACGCTGCCTTCTGATGCGCCCGTTCGATATTGATATTGGTGGTCCCAAACACGTAGTAAAGTCGAGCGTTTTCCGGCCCTTGACGCACCTCTCCTGCTGCGGTCGACAGCCAGCGCGCAACTCGAGCGAGGGGAAGCGCTTCCAGCGGGAGCCACTGTTCCCCGCCGTACTGCCGTGCCAGATAGACCAAAATGGCCTGGGCATCTGCGATGTTTATTTCCCCATCCACCAGCAAAGGAACTTGTCCGAAAGGGTTGAGTGCCAAATAGTCCGGCGACTTGTGTTCGCCCTGCATCAAGTCCACTTTGACCCACTCGTACTCGATGTTTAAGAGTTCCAGCAGGAGTCTCGCTTTGTAGCTATTCCCAGACATTTCGTGACCGTAGAGCGCAATCATGTTTAATCCTCTTCTAATTCTTCAAACTGTACCGTTCGTTCGGTATAGATTAACTGTACCGTTCGTTCGGTATACTGTCAATCAGTACCGTTCTAAATTTCCAACATGCCTAAAGCAACGTATGTTCCGTGTCTATTGCAGCTATTCCGGCAGTACGGTTACGATGGCGCGACCCTTGCAAGGATTTCTGAAGCCACTGGTTTGGGAAAGGCCAGTCTTTACCACCACTTTCCAGGGGGGAAGGATGAAATGGTGGAG
This sequence comes from Altericista sp. CCNU0014, assembly GCF_044923475.1. NCBI lineage: Bacteria > Bacillati > Cyanobacteriota > Cyanophyceae > Synechococcales > Altericista > Altericista sp. CCNU0014. Next base: position 4,403,258 of record NZ_CP137338.1, on the reverse strand, counting down.
GCGGTCTTGGAGCATCTAGAGGACTGGTTGAGTCGCAACATTCTGCAACCCCTCGCCAGCCCTGGAGATGCTATCGCTCGGTTCCGGTGCATGTGCGATCGCCTCACCGAACTCTATGAGGGGGGAACGCAGCCCTGCGTGTTCGCAATTTTGTTGTTGGGTTCGGCCCGCGATGTGTTTCACGCAAAGGTGAAGGCGCTGTTTCGCGGGTGGATCGATGCGATCGCCGCCGTATTGGTCGAAGCTGGGATGGATCGAGAGCTCGCTCGACAGCGGGGTGAAGATGCGGCGATCGCCGTTCAAGGCGCGCTCGTTTTGTCCCAGGCGTTGGAAGATCCATCTCCCTTTCTGCGATCGGTGCAGCAGTTACCGACTCAGTTGTGCCGAGGGATATAGGAGGGGAGGGCATTTGCGAATGTCAAAGGAGGTGGATGACGCTCGTTGCAATCGATCCAGAGTAACCATGATTGTTTGGCGAATTGAAAATATTTGTTACTTTAACTCGGCTGGGGGTGAGCGGTGTTGGGGAAGGAGTCTAGACGGGATTACCTTTTCTGCCAAATCCCCGAACGAAAACAGCCGATGGTTATACTGTGGCTAAAGCTGTAGAGCGGTAAGCGAGAGCGCTGAATATGGCACGAGATAAAGCGTATCGGGAAGCAGAGCGGTGTATTGAAGAGGCGCGACGCGAGGGAGTTCCAAAACTTGACCTCAAAACAAACGCCGCGAGTTTTTGTGGGTGCAACCCCATTACGCGGGCGAATATTGAGCGAGTGTAATGCCTGTGAAATTTTTCAAACCGTCTCTCAGTTTACTGGTCCCTTTCCTGCTAACCCTGAGCAGTTGCAGCAAACCCGCTGCCAAAGAAGGGACATTACAACTCTGGGTTCACGCTGGCCAAGCATCGGAACGTCAGGTCATCGCTCAACAGGTCAAACGGTTCAACGCATCCCAAAAAGCACCTGTTATCCAAGTAACCTTCATCCCCGAAGGCGCCTACAACGCTCAAGTTCAAGCTGCATCGCTATCCAAAGACTTGCCAGATATCTTGGAATTTGACGGGCCGTTCGTCTACAACTACGTCTGGCAGCAAAACCTCATCCCTATCGACAATCTCATTTCTAAAGCCGTTCGACAGGATTTACTGCCTTCCATTATTCAACAGGGAACTTACAAAGGCCGTCTCTATTCTGTCGCCACCTTTGATTCGGGTCTCGGCTTGTATGCTCGCCGCAAGCAATTAAATGCTGCAGGCATCCGAATTCCAGCAGGAAACAAAGATGCCTGGACTATCCCGGAATTCGATCGGGCTCTAGCTGCACTGGCTCAAAAAGATAGCGATCGCCAAGTCCTCGACCTCAAGCTCAACTATCGAGGCGAGTGGTTCACCTATGGATTTTCGCCCATTCTTCAGTCCGCTGGCGGCGATCTCATTCGGCGCAGTAATGGCTTATCTGCAAGTGGGAGCCTGAACAATCCAGCCTCAGTTTCAGCCATGAGGCAAGTGCAGGTGTGGATTCAGCGCGGTTATGTAGACCCCAACATCGACGATGCAGCCTTCACAAACGGGAGAGTTGCCCTTTCTTGGGCGGGACATTGGGTTTATCGAGACTATGCCAAAGCGGTCGGAGCCGATCTCGTGGTTTTGCCGCTCCCTAATTTTGGCAACGGGTCCAGAACGGGCCAGGGTTCCTGGAACTGGGGCATTACGGCAAATTGTCAAAACCCAAAAGCCGCCATGCGCTTTCTCGAATTTTTATTGCAACCCCAGGAAGTCCTCGCGATCGCAAGCGCGAACGGTGCCGTACCGGGAACGAAAACGGCGATCGCGCAGTCCAGCCTCTATTCCCCCAGCGGGCCGCTCCATCTCTTTGCCGCTCAACTCCTAGCAGGCCAGACCGTCCCGCGTCCCCAAACCCCCGCCTATCCCGTCATCACATCGGCCTTTCAAGAAGCCTTTGCGGATATTCGCAACGGCCTTGAAGTCAAAACAGCGTTAGATAAAGCAGCAACGACCATCGATCTGGACATTCAAGACAACCAAGGCTATCCAGACGTTAGCCCCGTCGCCCGAAACCCTTGAGCGTTACGTAGATTCCCCCTCGGGAATCCTTACCCCCTGCCGTCATTTGGGACTTCAACGCATGACCCATCCTAAAATTCCAACGGTCAAAGACGATACGCGTGCGGCCCTCATCATGGCTGCCCCCGCACTGGGAGGATTATTTCTCTTCATCGCCCTACCCTTCCTGCTGGCGATCGCCCTATCCTTCACAAACCTGCGCCTAGGATCTCCCTTGCCCCTTCAATTTCTGGGACTGGAGCAGTATCGCAGAATTTGGCTCGACCCCAGTTTTCGCCAAGCCCTACTCAACAATGGCCTTTTTGCCTTAGTCGTCGTCCCCGTCCAAACGACATTAGCGCTCGGCCTGGCGTTGCTGCTGAACCGCCCCCTCAAAGGGATGGCCCTGTTTCGCACCCTCTTCTTCATGCCCGTCGTCTTTCCGATGTCCCTGGTTGCCGTCATCTGGACTGTGATTTACGCGCCAGGCGCCAACGGCATGATGAATGCATTTTTGGACTTTGTTACTTTTGGCGTTTGGGTGCCCCGAGACTTCTTGCGCGATCCAGTCTTCGCGTTACCGTCTATCATGCTGTTGTCCCTGTGGCAGGGAGTGGGATTCCAGATGGTAATCGTGTTGGCAGGATTACAGGCGATTCCATCTTCCTTGTATGAAGCAGCCGCCATTGATGGGGGCAATGCGTGGAATCAATTCCGATTTGTCACCTTACCCCAACTGCGCAACACCCTCATCTTTGTCATGTTAGTCACCACTATTTTGTCCTTTCGTCTCTTCGATCAGGTGCAAATCATGACCCAAGGCGGTCCCAACGATGCCACCACCACAGTGATGTATGAGACGGTCAAAGCAGCCTTCGAACAGCAAAAGATGGCAAAGGGGGCTGCAATGACGGTGATATTCTTCATCATTGTGCTGGCGATTACGATCGCGCAAAGGATCTTGGTTAGGGAAGAGCAAGTCATTGATGAATAGGACGTCAATCGATGGAAGACACAACTCAAAACAATATCAAAGGAGCGCGAGGAGCGCAGCAGCAAATTCGGAAGTTGTCGAGCAGCCTTGGTAGCTACTTGTTGCTCGCGGTTCTGGCCCTACTTTTTGTTGCGCCGATTGCTTTTACGATCGTTGGCAGTCTCAAGCCCGACGATCTCGTGCTGTTAGAAGCAGGGACATTCAAAGCATTTTTACCCGATCGAGCCTCCTTCCAAAACTATTGGGATGTTTTCGAACGGGTCGATTTTGCTCGCTTCTTCTTTAACTCTCTCTTCATCACGGGCGCGATCGTCCTTGCGGGGTTGCCGGTCAATTCACTGGCAGCCTATGCTTTTGCGCGCTTGCGCTGGCGGGGACGTAGGCTACTCTTTGCCCTAGTGCTGGCCCTGATGATTATTCCCCTAGAGGCGATCGCCGTTCCTCTGTTTTTCCAAGTCACGCTGTTCGGCTGGCGCAATACTTACGCGGCACAGATTCTGCCCTTTATTGCCAATGCCTTTTCCATTTATCTGTTTTATACCTTCTTCATCGGTCTGCCCAAAGAACTCGAAGAAGCGGCGCGCGTGGATGGCGCTGGCACGATTCGTACCTTCTTTGAAATCATCGTTCCGGTCTCGCTACCAGTCTTTGCCAGCGTTACAATTCTTACCTTTTTGACGCAGTGGGGGTCTTTTCTCTGGCCGCTCATGGTCACCATCGACGAACGGGTGCGGCCTCTACCCGTGGCGATCGCCGCGTTTCAAACCCTACCGCCGCTTCAATGGGGCGACATCATGAGTTTTGGCGCGATGATGGTGGCACCCATTCTAATCGTGTTCTTGGTCTTCCAGAAGTGGTTTGTTGAAGGCGTCGCGTCCACTGGCACTAAAGGGTAGACAGCATGGCAAACGTTTGAGGGAGTAACGGCTATGGCATCTGTAACATTCCAGAATGTCAATAAGATCTATGCCAATGGCTTTGCAGCCATTAAAAATCTATGTCTGGATATCAAAGATGGAGAATTCTTAGTCTTTGTCGGTCCTTCGGGCTGCGGTAAATCCACGGCCCTTAGAATGCTGGCAGGTCTAGAAGACATTTCCAGCGGTACGCTCCGCATTGGCGATCGCATCGCGAACGATCGAACGCCCCAACAGCGCAACATTGCGATGGTCTTCCAAAACTATGCCCTGTACCCCCACATGACCGTGCGGCAGAATCTAGAATTTCCGCTCCGCATGCTGGGGCTTTCCAAGGGGGAAATTCAGAATAAAGTTATCGCAGCAGCGCAGCAACTGGGACTAGAAGCGCTGCTAGATCGCAAACCCAAGCAGCTCTCCGGCGGTCAACGGCAGCGCGTCGCAATGGGACGGGCGATCGTGCGCGATCCTTCTGTCTTTTTGATGGACGAACCGCTCTCGAATCTAGATGCCAAAATGAGGACCCAAATCCGCACCGAAATTGCAGAATTACAGCGGCGACTGGGAACCACGATGGTTTACGTCACCCACGACCAAGTTGAAGCCATGACCATGGGAGATCGCGTTGCCGTGATGCTCAAAGGCGAACTCCAGCAAATTGCCGCCCCTCAAGATCTCTACGATCGCCCTGCCAATGTGTTTGTCGCGGGATTCATGGGCAGTCCGGCCATGAATATTTTTCAAACCCAACTGCATCAATTGGAAAGCGGTTCCTTCGCGATCGATTTTGGTCCTCAAACCCTGACGCTCGATCCCGCAACGGTCGATCGATACCAGCAGTTGGGTCGGTACCGGAATCAAACCATTTTTGCAGGGTTGCGCCCAGAAGCGTTTTACCTCGCTCGTGCCGATACACCAGCAGAGGAATGTCTGGAGATCGATATCAAAACCGTGGAAGCTTTGGGACATGAGGCTATTGTCTATGCTGAGTCGCCCTTCAATACGATTCAAACAGAGGACAGCGCTTTGGGCGCAACTGGCTCGAGCGATAAACCTTCGCATTTGATCGTGCGTTTGCCTTCGTCCCCGGAGATCCGAAACAGTTCTAAATTATACTTGGGCGCAGATAAAACCAAGCTTCATTTATTTGCCGCAACTGGAGCGGCGATCGAGTAAAAGATTGCCGCTGCTCGGTCAGAAGGCAGCGGCAAAATCATCTGCCACAGCAAAACTGCGGATGCCTAGGATGAAGAACGAGGCATCCGCAGTTTTGCAAAGATGCAATCCGCGTTATCTATCTGAAAACAAATTCTGCCAAATATCTATTTTTGTAAAGAATGTAGGCCGCCGCGTCCCCTAACCCATATAAAAATAGCTGCTAGAATTCAACGAGTATAAATTTTAGTCTTTTCATTTATCGTTCTATTGAAATTTGTTGCACCATGCCCAATGATAGGATAAAAAGCCATCAAAAAGCTGACACAGGTCGATGCGATAAAAAGAAAAAAGGCGATCGCTCTCCTCTATCTTTCAATAATTTGGTAGATTGTCTGATGTACATAAAAATAAGTTAAAGTCTCTAACAGTGTAATGAGGAGTTAGGATGAATAAGGGTGAGTTAGCGGATGCGATCGCCATCAAAGCAAACGTCACCAAAAGAGAGGCCGATGCCGTCTCGAACGCCACCATCGACACCGTTATCGACATGGTTTCGAAATAAAGACATCAGTAGAAACACAGTAGAAACAATTGAAGGACAGGGTATTTCTCTAAATGGCTACTAAAACTGCGACTCAGCCTTTGACCGGAAAAGCATTGCTGCAAAAATTAAAAGAAATACCGCATCTATCCCGCCGTGAAAAGGCTCGTGAATGCGGCTACTCTAGCCTTACAAAGGAAAATCAAGCTCGAGTAAACATCGGTGCGTTCCTGAATGCTGTTTTAGAAGCGAAAGGCGTATCGTTGGACTCGGACGGCGATAAAGATGGACGAGGACGAGAGGCAACCTATCGGGTCAGCGTTCATAAGAATGGACAAATTGTGATCGGGGCCAGCTACACAGAGAAAATGGGTTTAAAAGTTGGCGATGAGTTTGAAATCAAGCTGGGTTATAAGCACATTCACCTCAAGCAAATTGGCGAAGATGGCGAGATCGATTAGATACTGCACCTTTGCGGCTGGAGTGGATCTTCAAACCGTGAAAAACTAAAATTCCGTACTAATACTCAGGTCTGCTGCATCTACAGTTGTTAGCCTATCTAAAGCTCCAGGTTGATGCTCCTATTGTTTCGGCAATATTGACCTGGAGCTTTTGCTTTCAATACAGCTCTAGGACTCGATTGCAGTGAAAGAGGTCCTTTTGGTTTTGGGGCCGCGCTATCCTTCCGCTTCGCGGTTTATGACGGCTTCCCCACCCAGCTTGGAGGCCACATAACTCAGCCCTGAAACCACCACAATGCCTAGAATGGTTGCAACGATAGCGTAGATATAGAGTGCGGGAATGCTGTCATCGGGGCCTAAAATTTTCTTCATCGTAGCTCGAATGGCTTCATTCCAAGCGAGGGCTGCAATGAGGCCCAAAGACGCGCTCGCGAGGGTAATGATGGTTTGGAGAATGTTACGAACGTAGATGAGAATCGTGCTGGGATCGATGCGCTTTATGGACCGACGTCGAGATTTCATAAGCTTCTACAGAACAAAATACGGTTAGCAATTCATTCCCATCCGAACCCTATTGAGACGGGTTTCGTCCATATTCGAGATGGGACAATATTTGAATATCATCCCCGATTTGGTCGTACTTTCACCCGCCGGACGAACAACTTATCGCGATCGAGCAGCGGCACTCGCAGTCTTGGCCGGCACGCACGGTTGCCTTGACCTCAGTCCGGGCGATCGCCTCAGAAACCCGGCATTGGACAGCGCGGTTCGCGCGCGCTCAATTCATCAAAGAGTGTTGAACAATCTCCGTGCGGCTCTGGAATACGCAACATAGCGACATTGAGCGGCCTCTGCGCGGTTTGGATTGCAGTCGATATCTCGGTCCACTACAAATACGTTTTGAAAGGTGCTGCCCTGGCTCTTATGGATTGTAATGGCATATCCATAATCCAAGGATGCGAACTGCTGTTGCAACTCAAAAAACGCCTTCCAGTTCCGCTTTGTCCATTTCTGGCGCGCTTTACGCTCTAGCTCGCCTAGGTTGCGAAGATAGCGTCTTCGTTCGCTGCGGTGCAACACCTCGAAATCGTACATCTCTCCTTCATCGGAGAGAACTGTTAAATTCCAGCATCGATAACCGTCTCGAAGCGACTCGCTCGCACCGAGCACTCGACACTCACTGGAAGTTGGCAAAACAATTTCATCTCCTTCAAAAATCGGCTCTCGGGCAATCAGGAGTTCTCCTTCTACAAAAGCGCTCGCATCCGCGCCATAAATGCCAGCCCGCACGTAGTTGTTGAGCCAATTGCATTCCCTGTTGGTCCAGGCTAACGCCCGCACGCGGTCGGCATCTTGTTGAAACCCTTCCGACCGAAAAGCTGCCAGCAAATGATGAAGCCATTCTTGACGGTCGATCCACCAAACGCCTTCCGCGAGGGTCCGATTGGACTGTTTGGGGATGACAACCGATGGATCGTACACAGCTTGCCTTGCCACATCCACCAGCTCTGCGATCGGATTATCTTTAGCTTGACGTACCACTTCAGTCAGTTCGGCTACGTCGGTAATGCCAAAAACCTGAGAGGCTTCTTCTCCAACGGGAGGAAGTTGTGCCGGATCCCCCATGCAAATCAGTTTTGCACTGCTGCCATTGGCAAGTCCGAACATGATATGCGTCCACAGCTCGTTGTTGACCATGGATGCTTCATCTAAAACGATGAGGTCATAGCGCGAAAGATAGTCTATCCCTTTAGGTTCGAGTTTCATCCCTCCATCGCGACTGGGCTTAAGCTGTAGCCCTAGCAGTTGATGGATGGTCATCGCATCCACCGATTGTAGGTTCCACTCGCTTGCCATTCGCGATAGCACCTTCACTGCTTTATTCGTGGGCGCCGTAAAGGCGACCTTAGCTCTCTTTTGCTTCAATTGAGCGTCGCGGATAAAGGACTGGATTGTGGTCGTTTTACCGGTTCCCGCAAAGCCCTGGAGCAAAAATAAGTCTGCCTCTGAAGCGAGAAATTGATTCATCTGTCGAACCGCTGCACTTTGTTGCTCATTGAGTTTGAGCTTCATCGTCAAAGTCTCGTGAATCCAAAGAGAACGTTAAAGGGTTGTCGGCAATGTGGGTGGCAGCCTCCGCTGCGGAAAGCGAAATGATGATGACAAAGTCAGCGGCGACAGAACCGCACCAACGCAGCACTTATAGCTTACCTTGCCGCCCAAAGAATCGAGCCGCTCATTTTTTGCTTTAAGGTGCGAATACAGCGCTCCATCTGAAATTATCGCAACGTCTGGTCTAATTTTCGGGACGATTCAGTCGCATTGAAATGCAGCCAATTTCAAACAAATCATTTCTAATTGAGCTAGCTTTAGATTAATTTACTTGTTGCAAAACTTAAGATCTTTATAAAAATTATTGTGCCATCTAAATATTTTAGCTGTATCGAGCGTTCCGGCTGCGCTTAAAGCATCTGACTCAAAAGATTCCCAATCAGCTGCGGTGTCGAGCAAAATCTGTTTTCAGTTAAGCCGGATGCGACCTTTATTAAAAAAAAGCTATAAATTCGATCTTTGAGCGCCCTTGCAAACATGATGAGTTTTGTCGCAAAAACATGCACAATTAGGAAGTAAAGAGAGGCAATAATCTGCAGATCGGCACGTCTTGCCCTAAGTGTTTCAATCGGGGCCTTACATCGGAGCGGATGTTTTCTGGGGGATAAAGGAGATACTAAAACGCAAAAAAGCGTGAGGGAAGCGTATGGAAGGTTGTGATGTCACAGAGCTAAAAGTCCACAGTCGGCAGCATTGTTGCTTACTCGCAGCCGAGCAAATGAGAACGATCGAGGAGTCCTCTGTTTCTACAACCCTGGAAGTCGGGACAAATATTGTCAAGATTCGCGAGGGTGTTTTTAACTACCGCTCGGGATTGGGCCATCCTGGCGAGCCCTTAATCTTACTGTGGATTTACGGCGGTAGGATCGTTAACAAAAAAACCGACGTTGAGGTTGCCGCAACTTGGTCCACCCTCAATGGTTACGATGACTCCCTCGTGTTAGAGGTGATAGAACCTGCAATCCTTTGTGCCTTTTTCTTCGATTCGCATCCTGACGACAATGAAGGGGAAATTTTGCTGTCCGTCGTGAGAATCTAACCCGATCCGCTCGTGGAACAGGGAGCGGTTGGGATTGTAGCGCTTCTATCAAAATCGAGTGACATTTAAGTGCGATCGCCAAATCCTGTTTCATTCCCCACTTACGAACGTTCATAGTGTGCCCTTATGTTGCAAAGAAAAATGACTGCTACGTTACAAACGCTGCTTCTGCTTGGATTGGTTTCCGCGCCTGCGCTAACACCATCGTTATTGACTGCAGGATCGGCTCGAGCGCAAACTGAAACGGCATCGCCTGCATTTCCGCTCCCCGACTCTCTGCCCGCCGATGCCAAGGTACAGATTGACGGGTCTGCTAGTATGTCTGCGATTAACAAGGTTCTTCAAGAACGCTTTGTTCAAAAATTCCCTACTGCTAAAGTCACCCTCGAAGGTCGAGGAACGGATGCAGCGCTGACCGCCTTAGAGAAAGGGGAAATCGATTTGGCCGCGATCGGTCGTCCGCTCGTGCCGGAGGAGACCGCTAGAGGGCTTTCGCAAGTCCCCATCAGCCGCGAGAAAATTGCAATTGTCGTGGGGGCAGAGAATCCCTTCAACGGCAATATCACCTTCGAGCAATTTGCAAAAATCTTCCGAGGCGAGATTGCAGACTGGTCAGAACTCGGAAGCGAGCCGGGACCCATCCGGTTTATCGATCGCCCCGAGACGAGCGATACTCGGCTCGCCTTTCGCCGCTATCCCGTCTTCCAAGATGCTCCCTTTCAGGCTGGATCGACCGCTCAACCCATTGCTGAGGACAATACCGAAGCGATGGCGAAGGCCCTTGGAAAAGATGGAATCGGCTACGCCCCTGTTTCTCAAGTCCTAAATCGCGAGGGAATTCGCATTCTCTCCATGCACAATACGCTGCCAGACGATCCTCGCTATCCTTTCTCGCAACCGCGCGGATACGTCTATAAAGGAGCACCCAACGAAGCCGTATCGTCTTTTCTCGGCTTTGCCACGACGCCCGAAGGACAAGCGGCTGTCAAGACCGCCGAAGCGGTAGGTGCAATTTCTCCAGGAACGACAGCTGCTGGGAGTGCTGCAGGGGCTGAAGCAACGGGTGGGGGGGCTTCTCCTACCATGTCCTTGGAAGGCGGCATGCCTTGGTTGCCCTGGCTGTTGGGAGTTCCCATTGCAGGTGGTTTGCTGCTATGGGCTTTGAAGGGTCGGGATAAAACTGCAAAACCGATTGCCCCCGTCGCTGGTAAGGGTGCGGCAGGTATTGCAACGCCACCAACGCCACCTCAAGGCGGAGTCGTTCCCTTTAGGGGTGCGGCTGCAGGTGCTGCAGGTGCTGCAGGTGCGGGGGCGGCAGCTTTAGGAGCCGGAGCGGCGGCTTTAGGAGCCGGAGCGGCGGCAAGGGCAGGCGCAAATCGAGCTGCGCGTCAAAGCCGGATGATTCTAACCCCCCGCGATTCTAGCCATGCCTACGCCTACTGGGAAGCCACTGAGACAGACAAAGCAAACGCTCGCAGTCAGGGCGGACAGAAGCTAGGACTGCGAGTCTACGACGTCAGCAGCCTTTCTACCCAAGCATTTCAACAGTATGACTTGGACGATCGGGTTCAGGACCGACACGTCCCCATTCCAGTGCCCGATCGCGATTACAGGGCAGAGCTAGGCTATGTTGCTGAGGACGGACGCTGGATCAAAGTAGCTCAATCCGCTCCGGTACGCGTGTCGAGCGCGCCTCCCGCATCCGGGACCGAAGACACCATACTCAGAGCCGGGCGAGAAGCCGTTGACAGCGCGTCTGCGAAAATCGGCAATGCCGTGTCTGACGTTAGCGGTGCCGTTGCAGGAGCGGGGTCTAAAGCTGCCGGATTGGGCGCTGCCGGATTGGGCGCTGTTGCTGGGTTAGGTGCTGCCGGATTGGGCGCTGCTGCTGGGCTAGGGGCAACAGTGGGGGGATTGGGGCAAAAAATGGGCGCTTCAGCCCCACCCGATGATGCCACTTCAGATGCCACTTCAACAGACGCCATCGATTCCCCAGGAGGATGTACGATTGCGAACTTGAAGGTTCACAGCCAGCGCAACTGCTACGCGCTCGATCCCGAGACAATGAGACGGATTCAAGACAAAGCCGCCTCTCAAACCCTCGAACCAGGCGATTATCTGATCAAAATTCAAAGCGGTACTTTTGGGTATCGTTCGGGACCGGAGAGTACGGGCGAACCCCTCGTTTTGCTTTGGATCTATGGCGGTAAGGTGACGAATCAGAAAACTAAGGTGGAAGTCGGATCGACGTGGTCGTCTTTAAATGGTTACGACGATCTGTTGACCCTCCACGTGCGCGAAACCGCTACCCTATCAGCCTTTTTCTTCGATACGGAGGTCGATGACAATCAAGGAGAAGTAACGCTCTCCGTCGTCCGAATTTAGGACGATAAGAATTGGCGCGGGTCTCGGTGCGGAGCAATTAGGTCTGCCCGCAACGCGTGCCCGATTCTCAAATTTCTGTTGAATTTAAGTGGAGATTAGACCATGGGACTGTTTTTTGACGTATTGAGCGCCATTAATAACCCGCAACAGCAAGCCAGCATCTCGCACCTTGAAACCATGACCAATGCGGTTCAGAAGGTCGCGAGCGAGCACGGCGTCCCGTCCAATCGAATGCCGATGATTCTGTCTGCTGTGGGTAGCGCGCTGCTTCCGGCACTCCAGCAAAAGGCCGGAGGCGGCGACAACCCTTTACAACAGCTGATGGGGGGTGCGTTGGGCGGCATGTTAGGCAACTCGGCCTTGCAGAGTTTATTGCCACCCCAAGTCCAGACACAACTGGCTGAAGGAATCGCGCAAAAGACGGGGCTAGACGCTTCGACTCTTCAGTCGATCGTGCCTGCCTTGCTACCCATCGTGACGGGATTTTTGAATATGGGTGCCAACAAGCCCGGACAACCGGTCGGAAACCCCCTGCTCAGCGCGTTTTTGAGCGGAGGTACAGAGGGCGGAGCCGATCTGGGGAATGTCTTGAACATGGCCAATCGATTTCTGAACCCCTCCCAGGCGTAAGTAGCAGAAGAGCTAGCAGGTCCACCATGAATCGCAACCGCAAAACAGCCCTCATTACAGGTGCCTCTTCGGGGATTGGGAAAGCGCTCGTCGAAAACTTTGCCAAGGATGGTTACGATGTCATTCTGGCGGCTCGAAGCTTCAGCAAATTGGAGAATCGCGCCATCGAGCTTCAGAGCCGCTATGGCATCGCAGCCACGGCCATTGCCGCCGACCTGGAATCCGAGGAAGGTGCCAGCAAGCTACATGCTGAGATCGAGGCTCGCGGCTTTACGCTCAGCGCCCTAGCCAACAATGCAGGCTACGGGCTTTTTGGCGAGTTCAAAGACTCTTCGCTGCCGGAGGAGCTGGCCATGATGCGGGTCAACATGACTGCGGTTGTGATTCTGACCAAGCTGTTTCTGCCCGACTTACTTTCTACCCAAGGCAAAATTATAAACACCGCTTCAACGGCTGCGTTTCAACCTGGCCCCTACATGGCGATCTACTACGCAACGAAGGCATTTGTGCTGAGCTTTTCGGAAGCCATTGCCGCCGAACTGGAAGGAACCGGCGTCACCGTAACGGCTTTCTGTCCGGGGGCCACTGCGTCCGGGTTCCAAGACAAGGCTAATATGCAGCGCTCTGCACTGGTTAAGGGCAAAAAGCTCCCGACGGCGGATGAGGTTGCTGCCTTGGGCTACCGGGCAATGCAACGCGGGCAGAGGGTCTATATTCCAGGAACGATGAATTGGCTGATGGCACAAAGCACGCGTTTCGTGCCCCGCAACGTTGCGACCCGAATTGTCAAAGCAATGTCTAAACCCATCTAAGCGTCGATCCGCATCTTCCACGCAATTCCAATACTTCCAAATACGATTGCAGGCAACATCCAATTCCCAAATCTGACATAAAGGGTCTGGGTTCTGCGTCGCTCGATCGCGGCAACGTGCGTTACATGTTCATCGATCGCAGATTTCCAGAGCGTTCGTCCGCGAGGGTCGATCGTCGCAGACAGTCCCGTATTCGTCACGCGCACCAACCAGCGATCGCTCTCGATCGCCCGCATGACATCGAGCGCGTGATGCTGCGCCATCATCCGGTCGCTATAGGGATCGTTGTTGGCAATGCTGAGGATAAACTGCCCTCCCGCTGCTGCCTGAGCGCGAAACAATTCTGGGAATACCGAGTCGTAGCAAATCCCCACGATTGCCCGACCGAAAGGCGTTTCAAATACTTGGTGCGAACTTCCGGCCACCATTCCCATCCGCAGGGGCGAGAGCCGTCGCAGAATTGGCGCCAATACCGACTCGAACGGCAGATATTCTCCCAACGGCACCAGTTTGGCCTTATCGTATTGGCTCAAGACCTCGCCGCTTGCCCCCAGGCTCAAGAGACTCTGGGTATAGCCTTCTCCTTTGGGCACGAACGTTCCCGCCCAAAGGGGCACCTTTGCCGCCCGAACCGCCGCCACCAGCGCTCGCTCCTGCCCAAAGGACTGCCCCCACAGCCATGGCAGCGCTCCTTCGGGAAGCAGTACCGCGTCTACTTTTTGGGCTGCCAAGGTTTCGTAGCCCTGGCGATAGGTTTCGATGGATTGGTCAATTCCCGCTGACGAGAGCTTGAAGCGCGTCGGGATATTGCCCTGAATCATACCAATGGAAAGGCGTTCGGCTGGCTGGCTCGCTAAGGGCGCCTGCGCTAGCTTCCAACCTAGGCCGTGGAACGCCAGGCAGAGGGCGATCGCCACCCCCAAAAATTTCCTTTGGCGGCTCAGCCAAGCCTCCGCGACCGCGCCATTGACTGACGCGAGCGCCAGGGTAATGGCGATCGGCCCCGACAGTTGGCTCAAGTGCAGAATGGAAGTGTTGTGAGGACTTTGACTGTTGGCAATATCGGTCCACCATAGGGGCGACAAGCTCCAGAGCCATTCCAACCCGCACCAAAGCGCAGTGCCGATCGCAATGCGAGAAAAGTTACCGAGAGCGGGACCGATCCAGCGCAAACTCGCAGCCCAAACCATCGGCAAACAAGCGCCCCATAGCGTCGCTACTCCCCAGGCTAAGGTTGTAACGGTCAGACTGGCGACCCAGGGCATGCCCAGCCAAGTGAGCGGATGCAGCCCAAAAAGCCAGAACAGGGCCGCGCCGTGGTAGCCGATCCCCCAGCATCCTCCCAAAAACGCTGCTTGCTTGCGGGTGGGAACCGCGACGGTCGATGTCCACAGCGGGGCGATCGCCCCCCAAGCCATCCATCCCGTCGGGGCAGGGGCGAGGCTCAGCCCCAATAGCACCCCCACCCCTGCCAGCAGCCCACCTTGAACCCAAAGATGGCGAGGCGGGAAACGCTGAAAAGGAGAAAACAGGCGATGCTTCGCTTGACCGACGACGCCTTGGGGGCGGGAAGCGGGTGCGACTCTAGACGGCTGCGAACGGATTTTCCACAAGATTTTTACTCATCCTCAAGGGGTAGCGCGCGTTGAATCCTCGATCCGCATTGTATTCGCTCCCGCAATCGAGGCATAGGGATGGTGGGATGCAGATTGCCAGAATGCGGGTTGCTACGGCGCGTGCGGCCTCGAAGAAATTGGAACGGGGCGAGTTTCGAGCTTCGACCGGATGTAGTTAGAGGCGATCCGTGAAGGATGCCTGTACGGACCCTTGGTTGACTGACAAAACGAATACCCCTCATCTTCTAGCTCTTTCCCCCACAAGGGGATAAAGGGAACAAGAACGATTCTGACTTCTAACTCCCCTCTCCCTCTCTGGGAGAGGAGTTGGGGGCTTCGGCGTGAGGCTTCGACGGTGAGCTCAGCCGAACCGCGCTCAGCCGAACGGTGAGGGTCTTAAACTTTTGTCAGTCAATCAGGTACGGACCCAGTAACTCGTCGGATCGCAAACCCAAATAATCGTTGTTTTTAAAATCGTATTTGTATTTGGTAGCGCAGGTCGCACAAAAATACTGCACCAAAATGCTTTTTGAAGGGGCGACTGCAGGCGCAAGGGAGTTTGCCGCAGGACGAAAGGATACGTGCGAGACAGAGACGGAAAAGGATAGGGTTTCTATAAAGTTTAATGACTCGTTAGATTAAAATTTAGTGATTTTTTAAGGAGCCTAGTTTGAGGTTATGCTATTGTTAAAACAATTGAAATTTTATTGAAGCTGACCTAACGGATCGAGATACTCTCAACCAACAAATGGATGGAGCCAAGATTCGTTTGATTCACGCTTGGGGGGAAAAGCTGGCTTACGTCAAGGGTACGATTCGTACCCTTTGCAATGGGCCGCAAGGGAGTCTCAGGCACGGGAGAAGTGTTCCCCTCCTACTGAGTACAAATGTATGTTTGATTAAGTCAATTTATACATATTGACAACCTCTCGGAGTGGTAAGGTATAACGGAAAGGCGAGTCGTTGCTTCAGCGGTGGGGAAGCGCGAATCGGTCTATTCGAGCGACGCATCAGTGTTCCCGATGCGCTCAATTCGGTCTTTTTTGGAAATCCTATTTTTCCAGTTCTTCAATCTAAGTAGTCACAAAAATCATATCGATACAAAAAAGGACGGCAGTTCTTTATTGCATTCCTAGCTATACCCCACTCGGGGTATTTCTCAGGAAAGTTTCCTGCTGTATTTAAGATTCTTCAAGTTTGCGCGCGATGCCAAACGCTGAGGAATGGTTTTACTTTGCACTTTTTTGAAGTCTCTACTTTTTTGACTTCTCAAGATATCTGTCTAGCCTGTGGATGAGTTTTAAATCGAGCGATCGCAGGCTTTTGCTCCAGTCAGGGTTCAACTTCTTGCTGTATCTGAAGCAGATTTTCCGATTTACGTAAGAAATCTCTGTTTATCTAATTTTTTTCTCTCTTTTTAGTCTGGAGATTTTGGGTATATGGCTATCAGCTTCAATCAAATCGGCGCGTTCCAAGGTGTTAGCGGTGGATCGATCGTTCTGGACAACCCAACATCCCTTGATTTTGGTCCAGACGGTCGGCTCTACGTTGCCGAGCAGAATGGAGCGATCGGTGCCTTTACCGTAGCCCTTCAGAACGGTCAGTATATCGCCACCGCTTATGAAGAATTGACACTGCCAAATGGTGGTGGGGTGGTGAAGTCAATCATGAATCACAATGATAGCGGTGCCAACCAACCTTCCGCTACTGGTACGCTTAGTAATCGACAGGTCACTGGAATTGTAGTTGCGGGAACGGCTGCGAATCCTGTTCTTTACATCTCTTCCAGCGATCCGCGCATCGCCACCAATAACGATTCCAATCTGGACACCAATTCGGGCATTATCACTCGGGTCACAAAGACTGGCTCTACGTGGAATGCAGTGGATATCGTTCGAGGGCTGCCACGTTCGGAAGAGAACCATTCAACGAACGGAATGGTGTTGAGTGCGGACGGCACCAAACTCTATCTGGCTGTTGGCGGCAATACCAATAATGGAGCACCGTCCCAGTACTTTGCTTACACTGGCGAGTACGCTCTATCGGGGACGGTGCTCGAAATAGACCTTACGGATATCAACAGCCGACCGATTCTAACGGATGCGGATGGCGGCCAGGTTGGAGGTAACGCCGTATCGCGGCAATACATTTACGATCTGCCCACCCTAGACGATCCCACGGTGCCCAACAATGGGGTTAGAGAAAATGCCAATGGGCTGGATGTTGCTGGTCCCTTTGGAGGGAATGATGGCTTCAACATGGCGATTCTGCCGGCTGATGCCCCGCTACGCATTTATGCCGATGGCTTTCGAAACAACTACGACTTGGTGCTCAGTCAGTCTGGCAAACTCTACACCGTTGATAATGGATCTAACAGCAACCTGGGCGGAAACCCAATTATCGTTAACGGCGAGGCCACAAACCAACCCAATAACGGTGGCACTGGAGACCCCGAGCCGCTTTATCTCATCCAGGACGGCGGATATTACGGTCATCCCAACCCGGTTCGATCGAATCAGAACCTAGCTTGGACAGTCTATAACGATAGCGGCACTGCCAACCCATCCTTATCGCCCAACAGCGTTCCCGATCTGTCGGCATTGGTTCCTAATTCGGTTGCCATTCCAGACAACTTTCTGATCGATCCCAGTAAATTTACAGGCAATGCAGCTCGGCTGCAGCAAAGCGGAATCCGAATTCCAGCTTCCTCTGCTAGCAGTCCGAAGATCGTGAGCCTTGGTTCCTCCAGCAATGGGTTGGTGGAGTATACCGATGCCAACGCTTTTGGCGGTGCCCTTCAGGGAGCCTTGTTGGTCACTCAGTTTAATAACAACGTGACGGTGCTGAACCTCAATAATGCAGGTACGGGTCTGGAACCATTGAAGGATCCGGGCAACGACGGCATTCTTGGCACCGGAGACGATGTCGTCGTCGATTCTGATGGCGTTTACCCCCTGATCGGCGGGTTTTCCACTCCCCTCGACGTTATTACCGGTCCCAATGGCACGATCTGGGTTGCTGAAATTGGAGGAGACTTTATTAAAGTTTTTGCTCCATCGAGTTTGGTACTGCCAAACGACCCTGATTTCGATGACGATCTCATTCTCAACGTCAACGATCCGTTCATTCGCGATGCCACCAATGGCGGCGCTGTAACCTTACTCCCCGGTCAGACACTGCTGTGGGACTTCGATGCCAATCAGGACAATAACCTGCCGGGGGCCAATGGCTATGGCGGCGGTCTCACTGGCGTCATGATTAATGGCTCGACTGATTTCGAGCAATTTTTCAACGAACCCTCTGGTGTGCCCGGCGAGGTCAAGCTGGACAATGTTAAATTTATAACTGCGGCGGGTGGCGGTACGACAGTTATCGAGAAGGTCTCAAATGGCGATCCCTTTGCGACCGGGAATAACGGTGAGTACTTATTCCATACTGGCGTCACAATTTCCCCAACGGTCGATACGTTCAAGATTAAGTGGACTGTTGTCAATCCAGTCAGTGCCCTGATCGGTCCCTCTCAGCAAATCGGAGGCTATATTGGCACTGGCGATCAAAGCAATTATCTCAAGATCGTTGCCATCAAATCTCCTGATGGTGAAATTCAGGTCTTACTTGAGAATAACAACACCGTCATTACTTCTTCCTTCCTCCAAGCCGACGATCTGTTTGCCGTTCCCCCCGACCAAAAAATCTTCTTTGAGTTAGAAATTGACCCCAGCGCAGCAACGGCCACGCCAACGATTACCTATGAGATTGGCGGCGGAAATACTAAAACCGTCTCTGGCGCGGCCATTAACTTAGGCGGCACGGCAGTTCTGAATGCCATTCTCGGTAACTACGCAGTCCAAGGCAAAACCAGCGGTCTGGCCGTAGGTCTCCTCTCTTCGAATGCAGGGCAGTCGGCAACAAACACCTTCCAGGCAGTCTTTGCCGATGTTGAAATTACGGCGACGGGCAATTCCTCATCAACGGTGCTCTACCGGGTGAATGCTGGCGGTCCGCAGGTTGCGGCGATCGATGGCGGCATTCCCTGGGCGGCAGATACAACTGGTGCCAATAGTCCATATCTCGTCAGTGCAGGCAGCAACAATACATCAGGTTTTGTAGCGGTGAATCCCGGACAGAATGTGCCTTCAACTACTCCTGGCGCTATCTTCGATACCGAGCGTTGGGACAATGCTGCAGCACCCGAAATGGCTTGGGCATTCAGCGTTCCCACGCCAGGTTTATACGAAGTGCGGTTGTACATGGGCAATGGGTTTACGGGTACCGGCGCGCCAGGACAGCGGGTATTCGATGTTGCCATTGAGGGCAGCGTACTCGGCAACCTCGATAATGTCGACCTGGCTTCCCGGTTTGGCAACTTAGTTGGCGGCATGATTAGCAATACGGTAGCGGTTACAGATGGGACGCTCAACGTTGAGTTTCTGCATGGTGTCGAAAATCCTCTGGTTAACGGTATCGAAATCCTGCAAATAGGAAATAACAGCAAACAAGTCTCTATCGCGGCAACGAATCAGGCCAGCGAACCCAATAGCAACGGGTTGTTCACCGTCAGCCTCAGTCAGGTGTCAACAACCAATACTGTCGTTACCTACAGCGTTGCCGGCACCGCAACGCCCGGTAACGACTACACAGCATTGAGCGGGTCCGTTATCATTCCAGCTAACCAACTGTCTGCGACCGTTCCCGTTTCAGTGCTCAACGACTCAGCGGTAGAAGGGTCTGAAAGCGTCATCGCGACCCTGACTGGCGTGAGTGGGGCTGCTGATGTGGGGCTGGGGGCCAACACGACCGCTACCGTCACCATCGCCGACGACGATGCTATGGGAGGAAAGGCAACCTTAGAAGTAACGGTTGACAGTAATAACGTTCAGATCTCGAACTTTGGCAATAACTCTTTCCTCGTCAAAAATACAGGGAATAAGAATATTACCAAAGTCGAGATCGATGTTTCCAAAGCTCTTTACCCAGATACAGTCTTCGACCCCTTTGGTTTGGCTGGCGATAGCGTAGCCAAACCACTAACCATCAACACGAATGGGAGTACGGGTATTATTTCTCCTAATTCCGCGTCTTATATTGGCGCTGGCGGAACGGCAGGGTATGAAAAGATAAAACTTGACTTTGACGGTGCCGTAAATGGCGGATTCAATCCGGGAGAGACGGTTGGTTTCTCGATCGATATGGACCCGAATTCAGTTGCGGGTACCAATAAACCCCAATTAGATGGGGGTTCCAACCCGTCTTGGGATGTGGGTGGCGTCTCTGGTGCAGAGCTGATCGGCTCGACCTTCACTGTCACCTTTACGGACGGCACTACAGCAACGGGGCAACTGCAAGGCGCGAAAAATCAGGCTGGTTCTAAGGGATTAGCGTCTCAGGGTTCCCCCAATGTAGCCGTCTCCCTCACGGTGAACGGTCTAGGTCCTGGAGGCGTGGGAACCTATAATGCAAGCGGTCCCAGCGTGATTGTCAACGGTCCGGCTGGCAGGACGGCCCGAGTGGTGCTGACGAAGGGCTTCATCCAGCCCGTGACTTCCTACGCGCCATTCTTAGCAAACCAGTTGGCTGTACTCGCCGCAACACCCTTCCCCGCCAATAATGCGGTGGAGTTCCAAACGGTCGACGTCGTTCTCACAGGGACCAATCAAAATATTTCCAATCTGTTTAACTTCTCTGACGTTGCGAATTATAATTTTGCAGGAGAGAATCAGTTACCCCTAGGGTTCGTGGCTAGTGCGATCGACCCGGCCAACGGCGATTTTTCCGTCGGCCCTGTCACCCAGCCCATTTATCTCGAGTTTGCCAGTCAGAAAGCAGTTTCAATTGCGACGACCCAAAATGCTAGCGAACCCAATAGCAACGGGTTGTTCACCGTCAGCCTCAATCAGGCATCAACAACCAACACCGTTGTTACCTACAGCGTTGCCGGCACCGCAACGCCCGGTAACGACTACACGGCATTGAGCGGGTCCGTTATCATTCCAGCCAATCAATTGGCTGCGACTATTCCTGTTTCAGTGCTGAACGACTCAGCGGTAGAAGGATCTGAAAGCGTCATTGCGACCCTGACTGGCGTAAGTGGGGCTGCTGATGTGGTACTGGGAGCCAACACAACCGCTACCGTCGCCATTAACGACGAAGATGGACCAGCGACAGGTATTACTATCCAAGCCGAATCCATCGCCAATGTGGCGGGCTATCGACTAGAGTCGAGTTCTGTCGCATCCGGCGGGTCTATGTTGAGTCTGGTAGGCGGTGCCAGCAGCGAGATCGGTACGGCTACCTTTGCCTTTACGGGAGCTACGGGAAACTACAACGTCATTCTGGGAACCTTTGACGAGAACGATGGTACGGCGACCTTGCAGGTGTCTAAAAATGGTACTTCCATCGGCAGCGTTTTGCTGAACCAAAACCTGGGCAGTGGCTCAGTCACTGCAACCACCAAGGTTGGAAAGACCGTTGCCAGCGGGGTGAGTATTGCCAATGGCGATAGTTTCACCATTACGGGGATTGAAAATGCGAGCGAGCACGCCCGCTTCGACTTTATCCGGTTTGAACCAGCCGGCAGCGTTACAAGTAAACGCTTTCAGGCAGAGTCCGCAGATTCTATCATTAATTACCGCACTGAAAATATTGGAGTGGCTTCTGGCGGTCAGATACTCAGTTTCGTGGGTGGCGCGAGTGGAGAAAGTGGCAGTGCTACCTTTGTCTTTGGCGACACACCCGATGAATTGGCGGGTACCTATAATTTTGTGCTTGGCACCTTTGACGAAAATGATGGTTTGGCTTCATTTACCGTCGTACTCAACGATGTCGAAACCAGTAGCTCCAATCAAATCGGTAGCCTTTTGTTAAATGCCAATTTAGGCAGTGGGGTGGCTAATGCGTCCACTTTTGTAAGTCCGACGATCGCCACGGGTATCAGTCTCACGCCAGGAGATAGCTTCACGGTGAACGGCTTTGAGAATGGCTCGGAGCATGCCCGCTTCGATTACATCCAGTTGCTCCCGACGATCTAAGAGTAGAGTACATTTAGGCTGAACTCGTTCGATCGCTGAGGTCTCATGCGTCTTGCAGTATGGGTACACTGACAGATATTGCATCTACAATGCTTTTATGGGTGGAGCTAATTCGCAATGCGCGCGATACTTCTAGTGTTGTTCGGTTCTGTCGGAATGATGGCGATGGTTGCGATGCCAGTATTTGGGGAAAGTGTCGTTAAGCCGATGGCACTATCGGCTGGCGACACCCCACGGGGCGGGTATGCGATCGTTCCGCTTTCTAGCTTAAAAGGGTCTCTCGCGAGCGGGGATCCGGCACAATTGCCTCTGCTTGCCTTAAGTGCTGCGGTCGATGGCTCAAAGCGGTTGCCTCAGGTTGAATTAGATCGTTCGAATCCAACGCAAATTGTCGCCTTGGTTACATACCTAGGGTTAGAGGATGATTCTGTGAAGGGCATCCGGTACCGGGTGGAAATGGTGCCTTCGGACTCGCTCTGTGCCTGTCAGAGTTGGAAAGTTGCGTGGGTGGGACGGCAGTACACCTGTCAGGCGGGACGCGGCGCGCAAGACTGGTCAGATCGAATCTGTCGTTAGTCCTGCTGGGAACGATCGAAGATAAATTTTTTTTTATATTTTTTTCATATTCGCTTTATGTTTGCCCGCAACACTCAACATGTATGAGCGCGGTGCGACAGGCTTATGAAATCGAGCGACCCTCAATCTTCCAACCTGCTAGGTTCAAATCGTCAGTTCGAACAATTACAGCTTTTTCCGGTAGCAGCGCCCCAGCCTGCACCCAAACGCTATTGGCTGTGGGGGCTGGTTTTACTGGTGGTTGCAGGCGGCGGCTTGGCAATTTGGCGAGCTATCCCCGCAAACCGCACCCCATCCGCGATCGCCCAATCGTCCCAGGGCACGCCACCTCGCGCGGTCGAGACGATCGCCCTTACCGCAGGTCGGGGGGAGAGTCGGGTCAAATTATTGGGACAGGTCGAAGCCAGTCAGCGCTTCACCATTCGCGCGCAGACCGATGGCACGATCGAGCAACTGTTCGTCAAACCGGGCGATCGCGTGACGGTGGGGATGGCGATCGCCGTATTAGACGATACCGACCAGCGCTTGGCCGTTGCCGAAGCCAACGCGCGTCTGGCGCAGCAGCGAAGCGACCTCGCCCGTCTAGAAGCAGGCACCCGCCCAGAGATTATCGCCCAACGGCAAGCCGCCGTGAATACTGCGAAGTCGCGGGAACGGGAAGCGCGCGATAACCTGCAACGGAATCGAAATTTGGTGGCTCAAGGGGCGATCGCGCAGCGCACGCTCGTAGAAGTTCGCGCGGCGGTCGATACGGCCCACAGCCAGCGCCTAGAGGCCGAAGCCGCTTTGGCCGAAGCCAAAGCAGGCCCCATCCGCGAGGAAATTCAAGCCCAGAGAGCAAACGTGGCATCGGCCTACGCGGCTTTGAATCAGGCCCGCTTGAGGCAGCAGCGCACCCAAGTCACAGCCACGTCATCAGGCATCGTGCAAACGCGACAAGTCAGCCAGGGAGATCTGATCCAACGGGGCGGGGAACTAGTGACGTTATTGGCGGGCGATCGCCTCGAAATTTTCTTGGAAGTGCCCGAAAATCTAAGCGGTCAGGTCAAACCAGGAACGATAGTGGAACTGAGGGCGCGGGCTTTAGGCCAGTGGAAACAGCGCGCCGCCATTACGGGTGTCGTGCCCTCTGCCGATACAACCTCGCGACGGCAGCGCGTGCGGATCGAGCTTCTCAATCCTCCCCAAGGATTGCTCGCGGGGATGTCCGTGGAAGCCCAGCTCGTGCGACCCAACAATCGGACTGGTTTTGTCGTTTCGCGGGATGTGCTCTCGCAGCGCCAAAATCGATGGTTTCTCTTTACTGTTGTCGATGGCAAAGCCAAACCCATCAGAGTGGACTTACTTTCGGATATGGGGCCAGAAGTGGCGGTATCTAGCCCGGAACTTCGCAACGGACAGCCTATCGTGTCGCGGGGTGCAGATGGGTTGCGGGATGGGATGGCGGTCAAAGTCGTAAAGGGAGCGGCCTCATGAACTTAATTGAATCGGCAGTTCGCTGGCGGCATGGAACGTTTGTCGCATTTTGTTTGCTGGCGTTAGCGGGGCTTTTTGCCCTTGTTAATTTACCCTTGGAACTCCAGCCCGGTGGCGATCGCCCTGAAATTACCATCACCACGGTTTACCCCGGTGCGGGTCCGGCAGAAGTGGAAGATCTGATTACCCGACCCATTGAAGAGCAGATGGAGCGGGTCATCGGCTTGCGGGAAGTCAGCAGCAGTTCTCGGTCTGGGCGCAGCACCATCACCCTAGAATTCATGCCAGACAGCGATCTCAACGAGCGACTGCTCGATGTCATCAATCGCTTGCAGCAGGTTCCCAGTCTGCCGCCCGAAGCTCAGGAGTCCAGCGTCGAGCAGGTGGGCGGCAACAGTTCGCCCATGATGTGGATTCCCTTTGACACCAAGGAAGGGTTCACACCCGATCCGAATCGCTACCGCGACTTAGCCGAGGAAGAAATTGCACCGCGATTGCGCCAAGTACAGGGCATCGGGCAATTGCTGATCGTCGGGGGGCAGTTGCGCGAAGTGGAAGTCCGGGTCGATCCCCGCGCCTTGGCCGATCGCAATCTGAGCATTGGGGATGTGGTGCGGGTGCTGCGGGAGAACAACCGCGACATTCGCGGTGGGCCGTTGGTGGTGGGACGGCGGGAATATCGCGTTCGCACGGTGAGTCGATCGCAGGAAATCTCCCAACTCGAGGGCTTTGTGCTGCGGCGGGATGCGGGGGGCACGGTCTATTTGCGCGATGTCGCTCGGGTGCAAATGGGACGCCAACCCCAGGACAGCGCGCTGATGTTTAATGGCAAACCTGCCGTGGCGATCGGGATTATCCGTCAAGTCGGAGCCAACGTGCCCGAAATTTCCAAAGGGGTGCGCGGGATTATTGCAGAGATGCAGGCGCAGTTCGATCGCCAAAATCAAGGCATTCGCTTTGTCTATAACTACGATGAGAACGAATACGTGAGCCAATCCGCGCTCTTAGTGCAGGAGAACCTGATCGGCGGGGCAGTATTGGCGGTCATCGTATTGCTGCTATTTTTGGGGTCTCTGCGCACGGTGGCCGTCGTGGCTCTGACCATCCCCACCACGATGGTGACGGTGTTTATTGCCATGGCGTTGTTCGATCGCACCCTCAATATCATCAGCTTGGCGGCCTTGGGCTTTGCCTCTGGGATGGTTGTCGATAATGCGATTGTCGTGGTGGAAAATGCCTTCACCCACATGCAGCAGGGCAAAAGCCCCATGAGAGCGGCGATCGACGGCACGCAGGAGGTCGCTGGCGGCTTGTTGGGCGCGACGCTCACGAACGTGGCGGTATTTTTGCCCTTAGCCCTCGTGAAGGGAGAAATCGCCCAGCTCTTTATCGACATGACCATTACGATTACCGCCGCTGCCATTTTTTCGATGATTGCGGCCATTACGCTGGTACCCATGCTATCCGGGTTGTTCCTAGATCGCGCTGAAGCCGTTCGGGTGCTAGAGGGCGGTCAGTTCGCAGGCGGCAATTGGTTTGTCCGCAAAGTCGCTCAAACCTCCGCTGCCTTTCGGGTCGGGCAGGGACGGTTCGAGCGGAGCGTGCTCAAGACGGTCGGTTGGTCTCTCGGTCGGCAGCGCGTGGGGCGTCGTTTGTTGGTGCTGGCCGTCCCCTTGGGTTTACTGGTAGTGAGTATTTTGTGGCTGCCCCCCGCTGACTACTTACCGGAAGGCAACCGCAACCTAGTGTTCTGGCGGGCCGAACCGCTACCAGGCACCAGCATTCCCGAATCGATCGCCCAATCGGAACCCCTGCGCAAATTTCTGCGAGAGCAACCGGAAATCGATCGCGTGATGTTTGTCGATCGCCCCGGCGGCTTTCGGGGCGTGGCAGCTATTCTGAAACCGCAGTTTGCCAGCACCAAGGGCCTATCCGATACGATCGAGCGAATGCGGGAACAGAGCGACAATTTTGCCGGGTATCGGTTTCTGGTGCCGACCCGCATCTCGATTTTTCGCGATCCGGGAAAAGAGTTCGAGGTCGACATCGTGGGTCCCGATCTGAACCGACTGAACCAATTGGATCGGGATATCTCGGGCAAGTTGCGATCGCTCGATGGCGTGAAAAGCACGCGCTCTAACTTCGTCATGGGAGCGGGCGAGCTGCAAGTCATCCCGCAGCGCGAGCGTTTGGCAGAAGTGGGCATCGCCGAATCCGATCTGGGTTCGCTGGTGGAAGCAGCCTTGGGCGGGCGCTTTGCCTCTCACTTTGTGGACGGAAAAGAAGAGCTAGATGTTGTCGTCCAGCTCGAGGACGCAGCCGTACAAACCCCAGAGCAACTGCGCCAACTGCCGTTGTTTACGCGCGGCGGGCAGCAGGTTCAGTTGGGCGACGTTGCAGAGGTGCGCGAAACGACCGGACCCGATGCGATCAACCACGTCGATTTAGAGCGATCGGTCACGCTAACGGCTTCCTTGGCGCCCGAAGCCCCCCTCGGAACGCTGGTCGATCGCACCCAGAAAGAGATCCTCGCTCCCCTCCGGGCCAGCTTACCCCCTGGGTATCGGGTGAGTTTGGCCGGTTCTGCCGATCGCCTTGCGGAAACCGTATCCCAACTCGTGGCAGCGTTTGCTGTATCTGTCGCGATTGTTTACCTCTTACTGGTGGCGCTGTACAAGTCGTTTCTATATCCCGTCGTCATTATGGCGACGGTGCCCATTGGCATGAGCGGTGCGTTGCTGAGTTTGGTCATTGCAAACTGGATTCCCGGCATGCTAGTCCCCTTCGACATGATTACGGCCCTCGGCTTCATCATCCTCACTGGCGTCGTCGTCAATAACGCAATTCTGATCGTAGAGCGGGCACTGCAATTGCAAGATGAAGGCGCCGATTACGATGCTTCGCTGTACGATGCCACCCGCGATCGCCTCCGAGCCATCTTCATGTCAGCAGGGACCAGCATCCTGGGCATGTTGCCCCTTGCGGTCGTCCCCGGTCAAGGCGCCGAACTCTACCAAGGGTTAGGCATTGTTCTAACGGGCGGCTTGGCCTTCTCCACCGTGCTCACGCCGACGGTAGTGCCTGCATTAATGGGCCTGCTGCGAGATTTTTCCGGGCGCAAAATCTCAGTTCCAAGTCAGAGAGCTGCGGCCCCAACACCCGTCGCTCCTCCCAGTAAGATTGAGGTTTGATAGCATTTCTCCCCTATCCCCATTGCCACCATCTATAACCGCGCCGATCTAAAAGAGTATCCGCAATGACAACATTACAATCTCCCAAACCTCGGTTAAATTCTGCCTTCAAACAGCTCATGTCGGTGCATTGGTGGATGGCGGGCATTTATCTCATGCTGATGGTGGTGGGAACCGTTATGTCTCAACTCGATCGCAATGCGCCGTTCCGCAGCGAGCTATACGACTTCCACAAATCCTTCGGTGTCTTGTCTGTAATATTGCTCGCTTGGCGGCTGATCTTACTCTTCCGAGTTTGGTGGAAGAAATACACCAAGCGATCGCCAAAGCTTACTGCCGATTGGATTAGAACGACGATACTCCACAGCTCGCTCTATCTGTTCATGGTATCCGTTCCCGTTGCCGGATTTCTGCGGTCGAATTCGTTTCGTGCCAATAATGTTAAATTCTTTGGCCTAGCGCTCCCCGATCTATTTCCGCAAAACGAAGCGATGGCAGAGGTCGGGCGCGGTCTTCATTTTTGGCTGTCTTATACTTTTCTCGCGTTTATCGGCTTGCACGCGATCGCCCAGTGGAAAGTGATTCGCGCTAACTGGCGGCGTTTCAAGAACTTCGTCCTGACCAAGCGCAAACCAGCCTAGGAGCGCGAAATAGCTCCAGATTTTAAAAATTCATCGGGCGCGCCCAAATTCGGCATAATGAAAATCGAGAACGCTTCATCCCATCGCAAGCTCACCCGTATGCAGCCAAAATCGAGGTGGAGTAAGTTCCTGACTGGCATCCGCCCCAAGCTATTGGCTTGGTATTTTTTGCTGGCGGCGGGTACGACCCTTGTCTCGCTACACGCCACGCGACAGATTCTTTGCAATAGCGTCAACGCGCGATCGCAAGAGGGCGTCAATCAGCAGGTCGAGCAATTTCAGCTCATGGTCCAAAAAAATCGCTTCAAGGGCAATACAGCCGCCCGAACCCTGCCCGTACTGTTCGATCGTCTGCTTTCGAGCTATTCTCCCGTCCCCAACGAATACATTTTGATGTTTGTCGGCACGGATTTGTACCGATCGAGCGTGTCGCTTCCCAAGGATTTGGTCGATGCTCCAACCCTCGAACGTTGGAAACAAAAGGCCCAACCTCAGCGGGGTAGTTTGACGACGCCGACGCAGCAGTATCTAAGCTATGCCGTTGAGCCAGTCGCCTTAGGTGGGCAAGCGGGCCACGTGGTGGCAATCTACAACGCATCGGCAGAATTTCAATCCATCGATCGATCCATCGATCGCATTTCCCAAATTGCCTTAATAGCATTGGGGATTGGGTCGGTGCTGGCGTGGGTCACGATCGGCAGAATTCTGGCCCCGCTGAAGCTGCTCACCCATACCGCTCAATCCATTTCCGAATCCGATATGACCCAACGGATTCCCATGCGCGGCGAGGACGAAATTGCCGAACTGGGCACGCGGTTTAACGAAATGCTCGATCGCCTCCAAGAAGCCTTCGACAGTCAAAAAGAATTTCTCAAGGACGCCAGCCACGAACTGCGGACCCCCGTTACCGTGATTCAAGGCCATCTCGAAACCCTACAGTACGCCCCGCCTCAGCAGCAATCCGCAACCCTTGCCCTGGTAATGGACGAACTGGACCGCATGACGCGGCTGGTCAACGATCTGCTCCTACTGGCCAAGGCAGATCACCCGCACTTTCTCCACCTGCGATCCGAGGAACTGGACTGGCTGACGGAGGAGCTGTACCTCAAAGCCCGATCCATGGCCGCTCGCGATTGGCGGTTAGAATCAAAGGGATTGAGTCCCATTTTGGTCGATCGGCAGCGCCTCACCCAAGCGGTCATGAATTTGGTCCAAAATGCCATTCGCCACACGCCACCATCCGGGATCATTACCTTGGGTTCGGCGGTCAAGCAAGACCGCGCTTACCTCTGGGTGCGGGATACGGGGGAAGGGATTGCCCCGGAAGATCGCAGCCGCATTTTCGAGCGGTTTGCCCGTGTTGCGAAGCAAAATGCAACCGTTGAAGGACATGGCTTGGGGCTATCTATCGTTCAGGCGATCGCCCAGGCCCACGGCGGCTGGGTTGAGGTCAACAGTCGCATCGGCCACGGTTCCACCTTTACCCTTGTCTTACCGTTGACGCCCCCGGATGCAGCCTATGAATCGGATTCTCATCGCCGAGGACAACCCGCGCATTTGCGCCTTCCTGGAAACCGGACTCCAGGCACACAGTTTCAATCTGACGATCGTCAATAGCGGGAAAGAGGCGGTTAAGATCGCCGACCACCGCCATTTCGATTTGCTCATTCTCGATTTGGGGTTGCCGGATCTGGATGGACTCGATGTCTTGGCGACGCTCCGGGGACAGGGCGAACCGCTGCCCATTATCGTTTTGACAGCACGGGATGGATTGGACGATACGGTTGCGGGTTTAGAAGGCGGTGCTGACGATTACATTACCAAGCCCTTTCGGTTTGAAGAATTACTGGCGCGAATTCGGGTGCAGTTGCGCAATTCTCAAGTTCCGCGCAGTAAGGAAGAATCGATTCTGAAAGTCAACCAAATTACCTTGAATTTGCTGACGCGACAAGCCTGGGTGGGAGATCGCGAGGTCGATCTCTCCGCCCGCGAGTTTCTCTTGACTGAGGTATTTCTGCGCCATCCCCAACAGGTGCTGACGCGAGAGCAACTCCTGGATCGCATCTGGGGCTATGATTGCGATCCGGGCACGAATATCGTGAATGTCTATATCGGACACCTTCGCAAAAAATTGGGCGATCGCTGCATTGAAACGGTGCGCGGTATAGGGTATCGACTGAGGCTTTAGGGCGATCGCCATTCTAGAGTTTATAGATGCCTCTAAAATCACAGACTTCTACACTACCTTTTGCCAATACCTTTGTCATAAAGTCGCCCTGGGTAAGAAAGAACTCGATCGCACACTTTACTTATCAATTCCCTCACAAGGTCACAGCACATTGTTTCAAGAAATTCTGATTCAAGAAGTCCTGCAACAATATCCCGTAAAACTTCTTATGCACAAATTATCGACTCAGGAGATTTAATGATGGTCTGAGCTGTTTTTTTGGGTGCTAATCGCATCAAATACAAACACAACACCCTTGAGGTTGAATCCTTTATGGTGAATAAGTGGAGTGAATAAATACGGTATAAAAATTCAGCATAGTGAAAAGCTCTTCTCAATAACGTTCAATCCAATCTTGTTCTACAGGGTAGGTGGTATGACCGAGGTATTTTTAATGCTGTAAGGACTGTCAATTGCTACTTCAGTGGCCCATCCAGGTTTGAGATTGTCGAACAATCTGTCAGGAGTCATATCCATGACAGAACAAAGAGGGTCTTTAAAGTCGTTTCCAGGTCCCCATTCCCAGGCATACCAGCCAATTTCATGTTTGTGACATTCTTCCAAGATGGTTTGATAATCGATTTTCCCACCGGGGCTGCAAATGCTGACGTTTTTGCCCGCCCAGGCTCCAAATTCAGAAAACTCACCCACGATCAGAGGATAGCCTAGATTGACGGAGTTTTGTAATTTGGAGCGGATAAAATTAGCATCAGCACCATAGGAGATAGGCCAATAAAGGTGAACTGAGAAAAGCAAGTTGTTGTCTGGGTCAGCGTTGAGTAAAGTACTTGCAGTAGCATCCAAAATGTCTAAATTTTTACCCCAGTCAGAGGCGTCTATTACTAAGGGAGTACGAATTCCTGCCGATCGCATCGTTTGAATGGCGTTGGTATACCCAGCAATGAATTGCTCTTCTTTCACATGTTCGTCTCCAGTTTCATTCGCGATATTGACCAAGAGATATTCTTGATGTTTTTGAATAATACTAACGATAGTAGGTTGAACCCAATAATCTACTACATCCTGGAGACGATTCCAGATGCCAGTGGAATCATGTAAGTCGACGATCGGAATGAGGTGATTATTCTTTGCATTCGTTATAAGTGCATCAAGGATTTTGGGGTCGGAATCCGAGATGCCAGGTTTTAGATCTTTTCGAATCACCCAGGGGAGGCGAACAGAGTTGGCTCCTGTTTTGCGAATTTCTGGAAAAGAAATATCGCCGATGGGATCTTTTTCATCCCAAACTGACATTTTGTTGACCCCTCGCAGGATTACTTTATTGCCAAGTTTGTCATAGAGATATCTTCCTTGAGTATAAAAGGTTGCCTTTCGATTGTTACTGATTACCCCTTTAATCACCTTTTTAATTGCCTTTTCAATTAACTCTTGAGCCTCAATGGGTTCAAGAGAGAGAGCAGTAGATGTTTTGAATAAAGAACTGGCAACACAACCCACTCCAGCCCAAGTCAAAAAATTACGACGATCCATAAGAAACTCCTTGAGTAGCTTTATCAGGACAAATGTTGAATGAAACAAATAGTTTTAGGTAGCACCTTCACTTGGCGCAATGGTTCTCTTCACTAAACCCCATCGCAGATCTGTCGATCGGCTTTTTTTACCTTGGAATTATTTTTGAGATAATCATGTAACCATTTGCAGCCTTGAGCTTTTAGCTGCTCAATATCTAGAATTTCTGCATTCCAGAGTTCAACACGCGCATCATCGCTCACAGAGACAATTTTTTCCCCATCTGGGCTGAAGCTGACATCATAGACATCATAGAGAAGATCGCTAGGTCTCTTCAGCGTTTTGATCTCTTGACCATTCGTTAAATTCCAAAGGCGAATTGTGCCATCTGTACTGGCAGAAGCGAGGATTTTGCTATCATGCTTGAAGCTAAGTCTGGTAATCTCGCCAGTATGACCTTGAAGGGTTTTAAGTTCTTGACCATCCAGATGCCAAAGCTTGATAACTCGATCTTTACTGGCAGAGGCAATTATTTGACCATCGGGACTGAAACTGACATCTGTGACATAAGCACTATGGCCTTTGAATGTTCTTGGTGTTTGTCCCTCTTGCCCTGCTGAGTTCCAAAGCTTGATTGTGCCATCGTTATGGGCAGAGGCAATTAAGTTGCCATCAGGACTAAAATTAACGCTCCGTACTTTGCCTGCTTTTCCATCAAAGGTTTTGATAGGGCTACCATCTCTACTCCATAGCTTGACTGTCTTATCGTAACTCGCAGATGCAAGGGTAGAATCTCTAGGACTAAAGCTCAAGTCAGTAACCTTATCAGTGTGCCCTCTGAAGGTTCTAAGTTTTTGACTTTGTAAGTCCCAAAGCTTGATTGTATGATCCCAATTAGCAGCGACAATCGTTCGGCCATTTGCACTGAAGCTAAGGCTCCAGACCCGGTTCCAATCCCAATCGCTGTTTACCTTGAAAGATTTCAATTCTTGACCATCAGAACTCCAAATTTTAATGAGGTTTTTCTCTGGAACGCCATCTCCGGCAGAGGCAATGGTTGTACCATTAGGACTAAAGCTAACGCTCCATAGAGAATCATGATGTCCCAGGAAAGTCTTTGGTTTTTGTTGAAGATTCCATAGCTTGATTGTATTGTCATCGCTCGCCGAAGCAAGCATGTTGCCATCGGGACTAAAACTGGCACTATAGACACGATCGCCATGACCTTGCAGCGTTTTGAGTTCTTTTCCATCAAGACTCCACAGCTTGACTGTAGCGTCAGCACTAGTGGAAGCGATCGTTTGGCCATTAGGGCTGAAACTAACACTCGTCACATAGTTATCATGTTTGCCAAGTGTGTTGAATTTTTTTTTGTCAGACTTAAATTCTTTTCCATCAAGACTCCACAGCTCGACTATAGTATCTCCTCTAGCGATAGCAATCGTCCTGCCATCGGGACTAAAACTGACCCCAAAAATAGATTGATTACTCGCCCTAAATGGTTTTCTGAGTTCTGTTCCATCTTGATTCCAAAGACCAAGAAAACCCCCTCGATCGGCAGTGACAATTTTGCCATCTTTACTGCAACTGATGCTCCAAACTGAATTCTGATGCCCCACCAGGGACTTAACAGGTTGTTGAGGCATTGGCTCGCTAATATCCCAAAGATTGATAATACCGTGCGAACCAGAAGCAGCAATTATGTTAGTCCCTGGGACAAAACAAATACCACTCATAAAAAAGTCCCCTTCATCTCCTTGCCCAATCACAGTGCTGACTTCTTTTAATTTTTGCCCATCAATACGCCAAACCTTGATAGTATTGTCTGCACTGATGGCGGCAATCATTTTACTGTCCGGGCTGAAAGTCACATTTCTGAAAAGTTGATTCTGTACAGTAACGCTATCGAGTTCTTTTCCCTCAATGCTCCACAGTCTGACTGTATAATCCTCGCTGGCAGTAGCAATAGTCTGACCATCGGGGCTAAATCTGACACTCCTGACAGAATTTCTGTGTCCTTCTAAGCGATTTTTTTCACTGCTCTCAGATAATGCGTTCTGTAGCGCTAACTGCACTTGTTTTTGGGCATCTGACTTGAACCAGAAGATGGGTTTTAATTTTTCTGCTTTTAATGCTGTTACCAGTGCATTAATCTCTTGGTGAGAAGTAAGTGAAGTGACTGAGGATTGAGTTAGAGATTTAATTTGTGCAAGAACACTTTTTTGCCAGTTCCATCCTGCAAATCCAGCCAAAATCAGTGCCACTGCTGAAAAGCCAGAAAGTCCAACGACGGTACGGCGACGTTGGCGATCGCGCTTGCTAAGACTATCGTCGATAAACCGATTAGCCTCTTCACTCAATCCACCCAAAACCTGATTAAACGTTGAGTTCTTTCTAAGCTCTAGAACCTGCTCTAACTTTGACCCACTCCACAACTCATCTTCTACCTTCTTAAGCCGCCACCGAAAAACGTCATCATTAAGGCGATTGCGAAGCGCGATCGCCTGTCGATTGCCTTGAATCCAGTCATGAAGCCGCGCCCATGAGGTAAGCAGCGCTTCATGGGCAATTTCTACTGTGGCTTCCTGGGATTGGGATTGGCGGTTACCGATCAGCAGGTTTTGGTCGATTAACTGCTTCAGTACCTTTTGTTCCAGGATCTCATTGAATTCAGATCGATGGGCGCGTCTGCGAACGGGTTTCCATTCTGTTCCCGATGTCTCATCGCCGCCGATGTCCACTAGTTTCAGCATAATCTGCTGCACTGCCAGTTTTTCGTCTTCTGGCAAGGCACTATAAATCTGATTTACATGCTGCTGGAGGGCACCCCGCACCCCTCCCAACTGACGATAGTTGCTGATATTCAGCGTGCGATCTTCGATACTCTGGGTCTGGACTTCTGTTTCCCATAACAAATTGAGCGTGTACTGCAATAGAGGCAGATATCCAGCCTGCCCCTGAATATCGTCAATGATTTGCTTAACTAATCCTGATTCAAACACTACGCCATGATGGGCTGCGGGTTGCTCGATGGCCAAGCGTAATTCATCCAACTGCATTTCAGCAATCATTGGGCGATGCTTATCCGTCACCTTGATGAAGTCTGGATAGGGACTAAGCCGATCTAGGAAATCTGCCCGCATGGTTGCCACGACTTTGACAGAGCGATCGCTAGCCTTGTCGAGTGCTTTCACCAGTTGCACTACACTGGCGATAAAAACATCCCGTTTGCTTGGCTGAGTAGTGGTAAATAATTCTTCAAATTGGTCGATGAGGATGAACCAGTAAGAATCTGGCTGCTTGAGCGATCGCACGACTTGCCCCAGCGTATTTTCTTTGGCAGTACGAGCAACCTGTGCCTCTGACTGGGTATATTTTCCTGACAAACTAGCATATAACGATTCAAACGGATCTCGATCTGGAGTGAAGACTAGGTTCACAACGCGACTCCCTTGTCGCTCTATCAGCCAAGGAATTAAACCTGCTCGAATGACCGAAGATTTGCCGCTTCCTGACGCACCTAAGAGTAGTACCAAATTGGTTCGATCCAGTTCGTTCACTAATCCCGTGAGGAGCTGATCCCGTCCAAAAAAACGATCTTTATCTTCCAACTCGAATTTTTTTAAACCCTTGTACGGGGATGTCGTGAGGAACTGGCGAGTCTTGACCTCTTCTACTGAGATTTGGATGATTTGCGTCTGATTAAACGTAACATTTTGGCTATTGACAACCGATACATCGTGAACTTTCTGCTCGTGTCTAACCTCGTCTAAATTTGCGGGAAGTTCCTGTGTCATGGGATTACAATCCAGGCTTTAGCCACTAAACTAGCCACTCTCATCACCGGATCTGCCAGTTCTTCGACTCCTGCCAATCCCTTTTTTAAGGCCATAATTGCCCGATCCACCAGGCTTTTGTCAGGCTGTGGTTTTTGTACTTCTTGCTGGATAGCCTGGATTTTCTCCGCCACTACTTCCTTGGCTAGAGGATTAAGGGTATTATCGGCAGTAACCGCCTGCTTTAGATTTTCCAATAACATCAAGGCTTCTTTCAAATCAGTATTCTGTAATTTCGCCTGAGTTTGATTCTGAGCGATATTGCTGCCCGATTCTGCTTGAATTTGGTTCAGATCGATCTGACTGCTACCTGTAATCGTTACTCCTCCAATATTTTGGCTTTTAGCTGGAGCTGCTGTCCCCTCTGAAACAGCAGCTAAGACATTGGGGAGTTCGCGCTGCAGCTCCTGCTTTTGTTCAGGGGATAGAGTTCTGATAATTTCTATGACATCGCTAACGTTGTAAGTAGGCATAGGTCAAAACACCAAAAATGATTTACCCATTGAGTTCTATTGATTACCGCCAAAAGCGCAAAGACCTCTTCGTTCTCTACAGGATTTTATCCACCGAGGTAATTCGCCGTGGTTTGACAGTTTCTACCGTGGCGATCGCCTGTCCTCTCTGACGGCGACCCGTTGCACGGACTGGAGCTTCACTGCCGCTAGGCAACACCAGACCAGTCATCTGGCTAATACTGGCGATCGGTACTTCGTAGACTGAAAAATCGGGCAGCTCAAGTGCTTCTAAGTTATTGAGCAAATCCGCCTGAGTCAGGACATACCCTTTAATTTGGATGTCAGAATTACCGGTCTCCCGGAAATAAATTGCTTTCCAAAACTGTTTTGGCAACTGCGTGCCTCGGTAAGTGGGGTCGCTCTCTGCAAAAATAGGCCCGCCCATCACGGCAACCCGCAGATCTGCGACATCGACATCCGCAAAAATGGCATCCTCTAGGGCACCCCAAATCCCGCTAGCGCCGGATTGGTTAAAGGCTTCATGCTGGGGGGTAATGTTTGTAAAAAAGAAGGAATCCGTATTGGCCTTGCGAGCTTCTGCTTCCGTACCCCAGAGTAGATCGGCCCGTCGCGCAATGTGACCGCGATCTAAGGGATTATCGCGATAAAGCTCGTCTCCTACCTGCGCGTCTGCGGGTAGCTTCGGATCTTTTTTGAACTTGATGCCGCTGCGGCTGATGCGTTGGAGCGCTCCACCATCGACGTTCCAGGCCACCCAACGGGCAAAACGGCGCGAACGACTCATTGCCAGAGAGAAGTGCGTATAGGGAATCACCGTCTGTCCGTCAATCTCTAGCAGATCGTCTCGCACGGCATCGGTTGCGGCTTGAGGCACTGCGATCGCCTCGCCCAAAAATGTCTCGGCATATCCCAGCCCTGCAATATCTTCTTGGACGATCTCTGAAGGTTGTTGAGGACTGATATTGAGCTTCTCGAAGACCGATGCCGCGTAGCAGGCCAGGGCATTTTCCGGTTCATCCCCTATCTCTCCGGCAAAATGTAGGCCCAGCATCATGTCGGTTGTGGTCTCTTCATCCACCGACAACCAAGCGGCACCGGAATCTCCACCCATGCTGATTTCGCCATTGGGGGCTGGATTGGCGGAGTCCGGCCCAATTTCAAAGCAGCCAATCTCTTTGGAACCCACCCCTGCATAATCCATCCGGGTGACGACATGAATGCGTTGGACAATACCGTAGGTGACATTGGTCGTTCGGCCCGACTTGACGACGCGATCGCCCAGCTCCGGCTCTCCGATCCGCGCTACGTCGACCTTGAGATCGAAGATTTCCGGATCTAGCTGGCGGCGATCGATGGAGGCGATCGCGCAATCTCCCGCTACGCCCAGATGACTGCGAACCAGCTTGCCCACAATATTTCGGCTAACTCGATTGTCATCATGGGAACCGGGCTGCACGATCTCATCGCCGATTTTACCCGCTGCGCCTTGAAGGACGTGCCAGTTGGACAGCATAAAAGGCTCTCCATTCATTGCATCGTAGACCACACACCCTACCGTTCCGGCTGAAAGTTTAGGATGTCCCACACTGATGCCAGGTACAATTGGATTCAGTGCCGCCTTGCGTTGCTGGGGCATGACTTCTAGCTTCACCTCCTTGGCACTGAGATCGTAACTGCGGGGAACAACGTCTGTGGGCACTTCTACCCCGTCAATGGTGAAGGACTTGGGAATTTCCACTGCACCAATGCTTTCAAGGGCTTCTGGGGCAACTTTACGACCTACTGTGAATTGAATACTCAATGTCTCAGTACGCTGACTATCCTTGATTTTGTAGCCAATGCCAACAGACGTAATATTCTCTTGCTTCAGAAAATGAGGCGCTTCTTTGCGCACAAAATTCTTGAGCATTTCCGTAGAGACACTTTTCCTGGCCATGAATTTTTTCCTTTAAGAAGGGTAAGGTGAATGTCCTGTAATGCATTGGCATTCGTGCGATCGCGCATGGGTTTGATGCGTTCGTCATTTGTTCGTCAAACGAATCACTCGACTTTCGGCATTGCCATCAACGGTCAATCTATAAATAAAGACGCCTGACGGTAACGGTTTACCATCGTCGTTTTTACCGTCCCACACCACAGATTGTCGGCCAGCGATTGGGTTGCGATCGTCGATCAGTTTGCGAACATACCCGCCAAACTGATTCCAAATATCGATCGCCACTTTTTCAGTACGTTCCGGCAAGGTATACTCAATCTTCACGGACTGCTCAAACCTTTCTGGCGTATTGGTTGCTAAAAATCTCAGGGGCGCAACACCTTCTACTAAAGGGGCTGCTACAGGTGCAGTCGCGTACTTATAAACCGTTTTGCCCGACGCATAGCCGACCGTGACGGGATTTCCGAAAAATCGAAACCGATTGATAAACTGCCCGATTTGATTGGCATCTTGCCAATTTTTGCCCCCATCGGTTGTTTCGCTGCTGAAGC
The DNA here is from genome assembly GCF_044923475.1 of Altericista sp. CCNU0014. Classification (NCBI taxonomy): domain Bacteria; kingdom Bacillati; phylum Cyanobacteriota; class Cyanophyceae; order Synechococcales; genus Altericista; species Altericista sp. CCNU0014. The sequence goes on along the minus strand of NZ_CP137338.1, from coordinate 4,365,123 downwards.
CGCCGACAAAATCCGCATCCCCCCAGCCGCCAACCCAGCCGTGGTTCTCATCCACAAATCCAATTCCCTCAAGGTTTGCATTTTCTTGAGGGTCGTTAATGCGAAGTCGCACCCAAGTTTGGCCGCCGTCCGTAGTCTTAAGAATTGCGCCTTGATTGAAGTTTTCGAGGGAGACAAACCCGACTCGATCGTTCAGAAATTGAATCTTCCAACCCCATTCGCCTAGCGGGAATGAGGTGCTGATGTCTTCAACTCGGTTGACCCAAGTTTTACCGCCGTCCTCCGTATACAGAACTACTGGAATCACATCGTCTCGACTGGGGTTTGCGATCGCTGGATCGGCCTTTCCGCCGACCACCCATCCCCGCTCTGGACTCGTAAAATAGTTATCGATCAAAATAGTGGCATGTTCGCTCATCTCCCATGCCGTCCACGTCGCGCCGCCATCGACGGTCTTCACCATCCGAGGCGGTCGATTGGGAAAGTTCGTTCCCGACCCATAGACCACCGACTCGTTCACTACGGTCAAGCCGCAAATGGCAGAGGGAGACAGTTCCGGCAAAAGATTGTCGATTAACGTCCAAACTTGGCCGCCATCGGTTGTCGTGTAGAAGCGTTTTCCTTCAGTTAGCGTTCCTGCCCATCCCTTTAAAGGCGTTGCAAAGCCGATACACCTTAGATAAATATCATCCTGAAACTGTTGCTCCCAGGTATTGCCGCCATCGGTTGTTTTGATAATTTGACCGTTACTATTGACGGCCCAACCCACCATCGGATCGATAAACCAAATATCGTCCGTTCTGGAACTGGCGATGGGCGCGTTGGTCGGAAACCATTGTAATTCTGCAACATTGGTCATGACTAATATTTCCTTGTTTTTATAGATGGATTTATAGAGGGGTACGCGTCGATCGATATTTTCTAGATCGCAATTCTTCGCAAATCACTGGGGAAATCCGCTCTCTTTCCACTGTCGAAAGAGGTTAATTCTGTCTGTTGTCCAAGGCCCTTCCGGGAGGATTGGCATCGACCGGGAGGAAACAGACTCTAAAATTGCATCGGCATTGGCCTTCACCGTCTCGTAATCGCCCAGATCGACTGGAAACCTGGGTTGATTCTTCATATGGGCTACATCCATTGGCGAGAATAGCTGGGAAATCCCGTTGGCCCAAGTGCCACCATTGGCTTCCAAAGAAAGTGTATGGGCAATATTGGTCAGTGCCGACGCAACTTGCATTAAAGCTGGCTGTAACGTTGGATGGGGCTGAGTTCTCGGATCCTCAAGCAGGGCTTCGCAAGCTGCCGCAATTTCTTGCAAACGCTCTTGGAAAAAGATCCAGGCACTCTTCATTTGGGGCAGCAATTGTACGTCGGCATACACTTCAAAGCTTGGCCCAGCGTTTAGTCCAACAAATTCCTCGCCTGCGGGTAATTGGGTAATGGCCTTTGCTAACGGTGAGATGCCGAAGGGCATGAGGTTGATAAATGCGCTCTTGAGTGCGTAATGCTGTTCCTCGTTTTCTTCGGTGTGTGCAAAGAAACGAAGCAAGATTTGCAGCATGACTTCGTATAGGGCCGCAAAAATCTCGATGACATCGCGGCTTAAGGAATCGGTAATGAGATTGGCCCCAGGCGTATTATTATCTTGCTGGAGGCTGAGGAGCGGATTTTCGATGACGGGACGAGTGGGATTGAAAGTAGGGTCGGTTGCTAATTCCGCTAAATATTGCGTCCTAACTTTAATAAATTCGGCAAAATGGCTATCTTCCCTTTGGTTAGGAGAACCTTCGCCCTGAATGATAATGCGATCGATGCCTTTGAGCGCCGACGCTAAATCCGTCACCTGGATCATCTCCTTAAACAGTCCAACGGCTTGGGCTTCAGGGGGGCCAATAAATAATTTAGAGCCAAGCGTTTCAAATCCTTGACGGATTAATCCGTACAGCTCGCCAATGGTGTTATATTCCAGTTTTCTGGGCAACAGCGGGACGGGCAATGCCTCCAGTGCGAACTGCTCGGTCTCTCGGAAATTCTGGCAAAAGGGAATCCAAGATTCTTTTTGCGCTTCGTTCTCGAAATTGTTGGGCAGTTCGAAACAGATATAGCGGTTCAGCGTGGTTTCGTTAAAAGGCGCTAGTGTGAAGGAAAGCTTTAAGGAGGTATAGGTTTTGGCTTGGGGAAAATTTGCCCGTCGGAAATAGGGCGCGCCGCCGATCGCTGTGAGCAGGTTGCTGGCGATCGCCATATGCAGCATTTCCTGTACCGCAATCTCATTAATTGTCTTCCGCCAGCGATCGATCTTCGTCAACTGAGCTTGAGACACCCCTTCCTCGATGGAATCCTTTAAACTGAAGGCAGTAAAAAGGTATTGACAGGCTAAGGAATGTTCTAATTCCGATGCCTGCGCGAGAAGATACAGTAAGTCTTCTCGCGTTTTGACTTGATTTTCTAAAGTCATGATCTTGCTAAGAAATAAATAGCCGCATGGAACCTTTCCCAATACTGTTCGGTTAAGTCTCTTCATTCCTACATTAGCCCCCCGACCCCCCAATTCTGGGGGGAGAAAGCCAAAAACTAGGGTTATTTCCCCCCAGAATTGGGGGGCTAGGGGGCCAGTGCAATGTCTTTGATTCTTATCCGAAAGTATTGGAACCTAGCCCACCTCCACAGTTCTAGAGTGCAGGTGGGCGCTTGCAGATAGCTGCATCAGGCGTGAGTATGAATTCCGCAATCATCCAGTTTTCTGATCTGAAATACCAACGAATTGGCTGGGAAACTAATTTCGCGCCAAGCAAAACACTCTCGAATCGTATTTTGATGCTGGCCGCCGGAAATGCTACGGTCAGCGCTCAATAGTTCTAGACCCACTTTTACATAGGTCAGATTGTCCGCCGAAAGTCGATCCCAAACATTGACAAGCACTGTGCCGAGATAGTCTCGAGCCTGCAACAGCGCATCTTTGAAGCCTTGGGGATTCAGACCGTAAGCCCTCGCAAATTCAGACTGGATCGTACCGTCGTCCGTAATGACCTCCGCGGTGTGCAAGGAACGCTGCGCTAAATCTTGAGAAATTAACCCTTTCTGGACAAGCTCTTTCTGAAAGACTTCGACCAGGACATCGAAGATTGCGCCCGTTAAGGGCAAGGATAGGTCATGGGGTTCCCGACTAACCGTAGACATCCGTTCGTAGTTAAACAATTCGCGAATTTGTCGGCTTTCGGATAGCTCGCCAATGCGCTCTAACTCATGGGAGGTAAAGAGATTCCCTTTTGTATTTTCGAGCAGGCGATCGACCACCTTATTAAAGTGGAGGGACGAGATCATGGCCACTAAATCTCCCGCAGATTCATGGAATCCGCCATACTCCTCTGTATTGGTCGCATCGCTATTGGGTAGGCCCACTTCGGCAAAGATAATACTATGCCCCAGCTCATGGGCCAGCACATCGAAGTTTTGGCAGTAGGGTCTGGCGGTATCGATTCCTCCGGCTGGAGTTCGCCCAAATCCGAATTCCAAGAATCCGTAGCCAGACTGGGCATTGTCCCAACTAATCAGCGGAATCAGTTCCAACTTTTCAAAGTCCATCCGAAAATGCCACTCGATCCTGCGACCGAAGTAGTCTTCGAAGATATCGAGGACGCGTCTAACGGTTGCATACATCGTGGCGCAAGAAAACTCTCGACTGTCTGGGTTTAGATGGTCGAAATGTCCGTCAGGGCCAGGTAGAACGGGACGGTTGGCTGGGCCTTGATAGGGCGGTTGATTGAATGCGCCGTAGGGCCTTTTGTTGACTGCATCCTTTACATACATTCGTGCATCTGCTGGCCCCTCCTCAATTTGATCCGGCGGCAAGGAAACACGTACGACCTCTGGCTGCTCAAAAAATGGAATGAAGCGAGGTTGGGGAAAGATTAAGAATTTTGTGCCTGTTTCTGCGATCGCCGCATCTAGTTTCATAGACATAATATTTTTCTCCTACTAGTTTTATAAACTTTAGTAATTCCGATAGTTATGAGTATTCGGTTAGAGAACCCACTCACTGAAACTGCCTCGAATTTTCATTCAGTGTTTTCAGTGAGCAGATTCTAGGCTTTAGAGGTCGGCATAAGCCGATTGAACCTAAAGCATAACGCCAGCAAACTTTAGGAAGTCGCCAATGCCACGAATTTCGCCACCATTCGGCAACCTGACACCCTGTGAGGGGTTCCAACGACTGTTGTCATAGGTTTTTTGATTGAGATAGGAAGTGGGGTCATTTAACATCAGTCCAATAAAGGTTTCCGCAACAATGCGGCTGCCCACTTCTCCCAATGAGTCGCCGTCGGCACGAACTTCAGATTCCTTAAGGACGTAGTACCATGTAGGCGTTTTTTCTAGGAAGGGTTCGAGCGCCTGATTCAGTTCGGCTGAGTTATTGCGCTTCAACTCTTCTACCGTTAGCTTTGGAACACACAAGCGTTCTGCAAGGCTTTGTCCAGTCGGAATGCTGAGCAAATAGCCGCGCAGTAGATTCCGCTTGGCGAGATGCTTGAGCAGCTCTTTGATCGGAGGTATTTCTCCGCTTTCTCCTTCGTTTAGCAGATCGGTCAAAGGAGGGGTAATATGAGTATCGATTTTACGAGCAGAGTTTCTCTTGCGTTGTGCAGCACGCCCTTTATCCACGAACCGATCCCATTCAATAATCCAGTTAAAGGGTAGCGTATTATGCGCACCTGGCCCTCCACGCTCACCGATGTTACCTTTGCCTGTAAAGGAAAAGAGTAACCTAAACGTTGCGTCAGTAATGGCTTCGGGGGAGTCTGTGAAATTGCGGTTGTAGTCATAGGCCGCCCGCACCATACTGTGTCCAAATCGGTAGGATGCTACAGAGAACTCCAGCGGCATAAACAGCTCACCATTTCGCGGGGCATAAAACTTAAGCCCATTCTGAATGATGTTGTCTATAGTGCCGCTCACGGTAAGCGTTTTGAGGAAATCATTGATCGCGAGCCACTGATAGTGCCAACGCACCAGATCTTGCGCTCGCGTGAATAAATCCTGATTATTACTGGCATTCTGCGGTTCATTTGCGCGAACCCAGTCTACCGTTGCATTGTGAAATCGGAGAAAGGCTGTGTGGAATTGCGCTACGATTAAATTCTCGTCGTTGCGACTGTCACCGATCGCAGCAATTCTGTTATTTCGTGGGAGATCTCGGTCTAAGTCACCCTCTGGCGGAATTTTAGCTCCAGGGGTAGGATTGCCACTGGCATCCTGCTCCGCATTTTGACCCACCTTCAGCTTCACCGGGTCGTTATCTTGATAGAAGTCTTTTGCCTCTGTGGGAAATCCAGGATCGAGGGTAGGGCCATCCCCGTAAACGCTGTCTAAATCAAAAGTAGGGCGACGTAGATTTTTGAGTTTATCGACAACAACGTTGGGTGCTAGTGGCGTGAAATCGTCCTTGGTAATGTCAGTTTGGAGATCTGCTACCGTTCGATCTGTATTCGCCGTAATATCGTGATCGATAAATTGACCCCAGTAGGTATAGACCGGAGGAATAATGGAGTTAGTCTCTTCAGGATCGCCTTGAGCTTCAGCCATGGCTGCACCCAGAGCCTTGAGCTTGACGATTAAATCGGTGGGATTGTCTGCGGGAAGTAAGCTGTTTGGATCGTTCGCAAGATCTGGAAAAAGGTAGTTGAACTCTGTCTCGACATCGATCGCCTCTAGTCCAGTCCTTGAAACGGTATTTTGCACCGTTTCCTGCCGAATATACCCACCGTGGCTAAATTGAAAGGGAATTGTACGCATAGTTTCCTCTCTTCCTTTAATTGTTTAATCGCTTTGCTTTTAGAGATTTCCTATCCTTACAAAGAATGGTAAATGGCAATGAGTCTGTCAATATATAAATGCTCAGAAAAACTTAGGTATAACGATGAAGATTAGAGACAAAATGAAGGCAATCGATATAATATTTTTTCTAAAATACTCCCTACACAGCAATTCTGGTCAGCAACAAAACTTCATTATCAATGAAGTAAAGACTGATTGAGTAAAGTATTGTTTATCTCTTCCATCACTCGAAGCAATGTTAAGTTTTTAGAAATTAACCTATGACAAAATCTATGGCTCAGCGGATGAAGTAATTCAATAAAAAATTATTTACTGCTTCAACCTCAGTAGGATGCAAAACAGTTCGTCATGCTGAATCTACTCACCTAGATTCATTCATGAAAATGGGCTGATTAGGCTCTTTTCTGGTGTTTTTAAAGGGTTTGACAGTTTTATACAGGTGTCTCAAAAATAGCCGGAGATGCTTGCTCTGACTTATAAGTCAATAGTAAGTTCTCCTATGAATATGTCAATACTCAAATGTTGGGGAAAAGTAGGATAAAGTATGGAGTAGCCATACAAAGTAGTATCAGATTGAAGACTGGGTTATGTTTGCACTATTAAAGCAGTTTAGAGTGGAAAAACTTATGTGAATGCAGGATATGCTTCATTTAAGAGCATTCTAGTTTATTCTAACACTTGGTTTATCAAAAGCTTAGAATGATATAGCTGCCTGGAACCAGTAAGACGTGTGCTCAGCCGATAAAACCGCGCATTCTTAGGGACCTGCAAAGTTAGGAGTAAAGATAAAGATTTAATGCTGAAGTACCTTGGTGGTGCAGAAAACTCGTGAAACCCTTATAGGGCAATGATTGTCAAAAGATTGCCGTTGTTGAGAACATGGCTGATCGACAACGCAAAATCAAGGTTTCAGGGCTTGATTTAGAGCCAAATGCTCGACTCAATCGAAGCTCAAAAAGTTTTCTGCACCACTAAGGCTGAAGTACTGTTGACTGCCGCCAGCACTAGAGTGCTAACTGCTGAATTTCTTGTGGCGGTATTTCGATGCTACCGTGCGAGCTAGGTACAGTCCTCATATTTGGGCTGAGCATTGACAAGTAGGGTAAGGAGCCTAATAGCTGTGTGCCAAAATTAAAGGGTAATTGCTGGAAAAGGAGGAGACAGGAATGGAGGGTCAGTGTCTTTGCGGAAACATAATCATCAGAACGCCTGAGAAAAAGAGCGTAGATGCTTGCCATTGCGGGATGTGTCGGCGATGGGGCGGTGGCCCAGCGTTGGGTATCGCCTGCGGATCGGACGTGCAGATAGAGGGTGCCGACAAACTAAAGGCGTACAAGTCATCAGAATGGGCTGAAAGAGCTTTTTGCGGCGAATGCGGTACGCATATTTTCTACAGGTTATTGGCCACCAATGAATATTTTGTTCCAGTCGGTCTTTTTCAGAATGGCGTCGAGTTTGAGTTCGAGGAGCAAATCTTTATCGATAGGAAACCGAGTTACTATGAATTTGCCAATCAAACCTTGAATCTGACAGAAGCAGAAGTATTCGCCAAATTTGCAGCACTCAATGAGAATACTGAAAGCCCGTAGTAAATCGCCACAGCTGTCTCTGCTCGCTTGGATAGCAAAAACATTCCGCACTAGCGCTATTGCAGAACAGACTGCAATCGCCCATCTTCCATCTGAAGAATGCGATCGGCCACATCCAAAATTCGGTTGTCGTGGGTCACGATCAACACCGCGCAGTGCTGTTCTTTCGCCAACCGCTGCATGATCGTCACCACATCTCGCCCCGATTGGCTGTCCAACGCCGCTGTTGGCTCGTCCGCCAGCACTAGCCTCGGCTGCGCGACCAACGCCCTCGCGATCGCCACCCGCTGTTTCTGCCCGCCCGACAGATTATCCGGGTAGTAATAAACGCGATCGCCCAAACCTACGGCGTCCAACATGGCGATCGCCGCTTCCCGTCGCTGTTGCAAAGACCACTGGCGATGCAGCTTGAGGGACATCATCACATTTTGCTGGGCGCTGAGGCACTTGAGCAAATGGTGATCTTGAAAAATAAACCCAATCTGGTTGCGCACTTGGCGGAGCCGCCCCTGCCGCGCTCCCTTAAACTCGTGGCCCAATACTCGCAGGCTGCCTTCTTGAAGCGATCGCAACCCGCCGATCAGTGTCAGCAATGTCGTCTTGCCACACCCCGAAGGCCCCATTAAAATCACCACCTCCCCTGGCTCGATGGTCAGAGAGATCTCAGAGAGCACGGGCTTGCGGAGGACGCCTCGCCCAAAGGAATGGGTCAGATCTTGAATCGCAATAATGGGTTCTGCCATACACCACCGCCTCAGGAAAACACGTCCGCAGGGTCAGCCGAGCGGAGCTTGCTAGAGGCGATCGCCGCCGAGAACGTACACATCATTAGCGTCAGCACAAAGACCGTCACCGCCACATCCACCCGCATGACCAGCGCCAACCGCGTCAGACCCGCCAAAAATTCATACATCCACAGAGAGGTGACAAAGCCTGGAATAAAGCCGAGCACGCCTAAAATCAACGCCTCCTGAAAAATGACAATCAGCAACGCTCCATCGGAATAACCCATCGCCTTAAGGGTGGCGTACTCCGGCAAGTGATCCGTCACATCTGCGTAGAGCACTTGGTAGACCACGACCACCCCCACGATGAATCCCATCACCGCCCCAAAGGCAAAAATAGACCCCGCCGGATTCTGCTCTTGAAAACTCAGATCCTTCGCCACCAGTTCTGCATGGTCGAACGCCTGCACCGCCGGAACCTCCGTTGCGATCGCCGCCCGGATAGCGGCAACGTTAGCCCCAGGCTTGAGCTTCACCACGCCCACGCTCACTTTGCTAAGGGCATCTGCGCCAAACAGCGCTTGGTAGTTGGTTTCGCTGAGGATGATATTGCCATCGCTGCGAAAGAAAGAGCTGCCCAAGCTAAATAGCCCCACCACCTGCACCTGCCGATTATTGAGCAATGCCGAAAACTGCCCATCCGATTTGAACCGCTGGTTCACTGGACCAAAGTCGGTCGGTTTAGATTGGCGATCGACCAGGACCGTATTGGGTAGCTTGAGTTTCCAGAGTTGCTGGTTGACTTCCGGGAGGTTGAAGACAGGACGGCTCGGGTTAAAGGCTATCACCTGTCCCGACCAGGTTTTTATTTTTTTGGAGTAGGACCACCGCCCGTAGGCCACGTAGACGGGAAATACTGCTTCCACGCCCTCAATGGCAGCAACTCGGTACAATTGCACCCTTGGAAAGCTTCCCGCACCCAAGTAATTGGTTTGCGGGCCGAGCACAAAAAGATCGCCGCGCAAGTTATCGGCAATGAGCGTGGCACCTTCGGTAAACAGCGCCCTAAATCCAAGCTGCATAAAGATGAGGATATTGGCAAAGGAAATCCCGCTGAGGGCAATGAGCAAGCGCAGTTTTTGATGGGAAAGCTGCGACCAGGCCAAAGGTGCTTCAAAGGGAAGGTTTTGGCACAGGACGCGAAGGGTTTTGAATGCGGGCAGTTTCATCAGGGGTTCGGGGCGCTAGATGGAACGGGACGGGTCTGAATGGTGGCCTGCACCAACATATTGGTAAATGCCGCAACCTTGGGGCTGTCCTTGGGGTCGAGCCGAATTTTGACTTCTACGACGCGGGCATCTTGGTCTACGTTAGGGCCGTCTGCTTCCGCCGTACTTTGGAGGGTTTTGCGACCAATTTGGCGGCCAATATCTTGCACCGTCCCCTGAAGTTTGCCCTTAAACCCGCCGTACTCCGTCGATAGCGTCGCGCGCTGTCCGGGGCGCACGCGGGCTACATCGGTTTCGTAGACCTCGGCGATCGCATACATCTGCTGGGTCTGCGCCAGTTCCACGATGCCTTTGGCCGTGTTGACCTGTTCCCCAATGCGGGTATTGATGCGCAGAATCTGACCGGAGACCGGGGCGCGAACCTTGGCATCGTCTAAGTCTGCCTCCGCTTGTTTGACGGCAATGAGCGCCTTGTCTAGCTTAACGCGGGCAATTTCAAGATCGACGGGGCGCACTTCTCGAAGCTGTGTCAGCTTTGCTTTTGCCTGCCTGAGAGAGGCTTCTAAGGTATTCACGGTGCCCCTCAGCGAAGCCTGTCGTTCTTGGAGCGTCGCGCGGGCAGTGTCTAGGTCCCGCTCGGCTTCATTCAGGTCCGCCATACTGATGCCGCCCTCCTGCTGGAGCTTCCGCCTTCGTTGTGCGGTTAATTCTGCTTCTTTCAAAACCGCCCGAGCGGAGTCAATCGAAGCGGCCTTTTGCTGTTGCTCTCCCTTAATCTGGGCTTGGAGTTCGGCAATGGCGGCTCTCTGCGCCTCCGCCTCCGCCACTTTTGCCTCTCCCTGTCGCACTCGTTCTAGCTCCGCCCGCCGCAGTCTTACTTCAGCCTCTGCATCCTGAAGGTTGGCTTGGCGGCGGTCAACACCCTGTAGGAGCGCAATGACCTGATTGGCCTGGACGCGATCGCCCTCTTTGACAAAAATTTGGTTCAGCCGACTGTCTTGGGCATTGGACACCGAAACCTTAATCACTTCGCCATCTGGCACTAAGCGACCGAGGGCGACGACTGCATTGACAGGTGCCGGGGCAATTTTCGGCGCTGGTGCGGAAGAGTCAGCAGGGCGCGTACAGGCAACCCCGCCCTGGAGCAGTAGGGCCAAGCCTATCCCGTGCAAAAGCATTCGCGGGAACAGTCGCATCATGTGACGGTAGATATCCAAAGCTATCTCGATCGCGGGGGTGAATTTGCACTTTCGTCAGGCTAACAATTGAAAACAGCATTCGCAAATGCTTGCAGAATTGAGAGAGATTCAAAAAATGACGGGCATTCGAGTTGGATTGTTGCAGCGTTACGATAAATGCTGTTGCGCCCAAAGGGTGGTGTGGGTGCGATTGCCGTTATTCTCAGCAGATAAGATTCAACGCCCGCTGCCGATCGGTCATGGGGCTAACGATCCGAGGGTGAAGCAAGCGGAAAGCGATCGCATTGTGGAAGCCATGCGCAAGAATAATAAACCCGTCGAGTATATTCTCTGCCCGGATGAAGGACATGGATTTGTTCGCCCTGCAAATCGACTGCACTTTTTTGCCAGTGCGGAGGCTTTTCTCGCCAAACATCTCGGCGGACGTGTTGAGCCGATGGGTAATATTGCAGGGCATTCTGGGCAGACCAAGTAAGTTAATGGTGTTGTTGGGAGTTTGCCTTGAGATCGAGTTGGCTACCGATTGAATGTTCTATGGAGCGGCAATCGCACCGTGAATAAGCTTCCTATTCCATTGCCTGAGGAGCAGGAGCGGCAGTGGGCAGATAGGCTGGAGGCATTATTGTGAGCACAAAGGATTGACCCCAATCGAGCACTGGATACTAATGGCTAGGCGATCGCTTTGCCTGGGATAGACTGCTGGCGATCGCTTGATTTGAAACTCATCTCAAAGGTCAATCAAATTTTGCATTAAGTTGCAGAAAACGGTGATGTACAGGAAAATAGAAGAATAAAATACGGTTTTGTCTGCACATCATGCAAACCATTAATGATATTGGTACGTTGATTGTTTCTACGCTGGGAACCTGCGGCGGTCGCCCGCGTATTGAAGGCAGTCGGATTACGGTTCAGTTCATTATCAATGAAATCAAGGCAGGCGTTACACCTGAGGAGATTGTGACGGATAAGCCTTTTCTTTCGCTGGCTGGCGTTTACAGTGCAATCGCTTACTACTATGCAAATAAAGATGCACTGGATGAAGAATTCGCTGCTTACGATCAGGACTGTCAGGCTTTTGAAGCTGAACTTAGTTCAGGAACCGTCTTGTGAACCGAATTCGCTTGTATTTAGATGAAGATACGATTAATACTGCCTTGGTAAGGGCATTGCGAAATGCCGATTTAGATATTGTGACAGTTGCAGATGTCCAAAGATTGGGTTTCTCTGATGAAGATCAACTGATTTGGGCAACGAGTTAGGGAAGAGTAATCTACAGCTACAATGTTGCAGATTTTTGCCGACTACACAGCGCTTTTCTGATTAATGAGAGAAGTCATGCTGGGATTATTTTGGCACCCCAAGGGCGTTATTCCATTGGGCTGCAACTGCAAGGTTTATTAAAATTGGTTGCAAGTATGTCTAGTTCAGAAATGATGAATCAATTGCTGTTTCTTAATTCTTATGTCACCAAACCTAACTTGCCATAACTTGGTCAAAATAGCCCAGAGCTTGATTCTCTTCATAGTTTAGAAATGTAACAAAATGGGCAATAGTATCTTCAAGAGGGAATCTTAAGAGCTTGATTGCTCTGGACATTCGAAAATGGAATATTCTTGGACAGCAATGCAAGACTTGGAGCCAGCATTACGACCTGTTTATTCTGCACCTGAAATCAATGAAGCTATTATCCTCCATGATGGGGCCTTAGTAGTTGAGAAAAATGCCCAAACCTTTGAAGGTCAAGGAAAGATCGCTTTTAATTGGTTTCCGACTCCAAAAGTATCCTTTGAATTCAAAATTAATGCAGTTGGATACTTGCAACATGGTGATAATGTCTGTTTGAGATTCGTTCCCAACTCAGTTGAGGTTTCTAGTCCAGTTGAGGTTTCTGTCTCTTTATCCAGAACAAATCAGGGAAATGATTTTTATGGGGCTGGATCGTGTCAAAACATAAATATTGGTTCAGATAATGATCTGCAATATGTGCTCTTTCATGTCGCAAATTTCCATGATTTGCTAGGTAGACCTTGTGCAAGGATTAAGACGGAGAATGGCTTTCGTTGCATTGAAAGAAACATTGTGGAAGCAGAAGGCTGGAGGATTACGCTAGATCAACTAGAAACCACTACCGAACATATTAAACAGATCTCAAGTCAAGGAGGATTTGCAATTACGCATGTAGCAAAACTTGAACGGGTAGATAGTCATACTTTCAGAGGGAAAGATGCCATTGAATTTCTCGATATTTGCTCCCATTGCTTGTCGTTTGCCAGAGGATTTCGCATCCCCCTAATGCTTTGCATCGGTTACGACAAGGACGACAACAGAGTCTGGGAATTTTGGTCATCTCGATTGGGTTTATCTTGGAAAAGTGTTAGCTCTTGGTTTCCAAAATCAGAAAATAGATCTTTAGCTAAATTATTTCCCGGTTTCTTTCAGTGGTATCGACTTTGGCAGGAAAAAACAGATCCTGCAAATGCCAATATCGTTCTAAACACGTATTTAGAGGCTAATTCAGTTTCGACCTTAGAAGTAAAATTAATGCTGGTTCAGATAGCACTGGAACTCTCTGCATGGATACATTTGGTTATAGTAAAAGAGTTATTTGAGAAGAATCAGTTCAACTTCCCAGCCTCTATAAAAATTAGAGAACTGTTGAATTCACTGGAGATTCCAGTTGAAATCCCACCTTTTTCTCTTGTTCGTAAATCCTTATCTGGAACAGCCGCATTATTGGAGCTTGGTTCACAGAATAGCAATTTTGACCTTGAACAAGATGAACACCATCCCATTCCACTGACAGAGCTTGATATCCGAGAGATCTCAAGAGGGGACAGAACGTGTACATTTATGTCTAAACCACAGTTTCAAGACTTACATAGAAGTGCTTCTGATCATCAGTGGGATGATGGGCCTCATGCATTAACCGCAGTTAGAAATGATGTTGCCCATGCGATTAAGAAATATCCTAATCTAGACCCCGAAGCTGAAAAACAATTGTGTAGACTAGGATTATGGTACCTTGAGCTTTCCATGCTAGCTTTAATGAATTATGACGGCTATTACATCAATCGTTGTATCTTGCCGAACAGAGAAGGTGAAATCGTTCCTTGGAAAACGACGGCATAATAAACCTGTTTATTAGATCGCCGATTTAGTCTATAGTTTCCATTCTAGAATAACTCTGGCATTCAACAGCGTAAAAATACGATCAAGTTCTAAAATTCCCGCCAATTCTGCTGCTTCTGCTTTAGTCAAATCTTTAGCCTTCTTCCGCTCAGCTAAATCATCCAACCGTGCTTGAAGCTCATCTGTAAACTTGAACAGATGTAAATCCCTAACCTTACTGAGCTTCACTCCAGATTCCACCCAAGAAGAGGGCTGAACCATTGTCTGAATAGATCCTAGCAATGTTTCAAACGAGAACAGCAATTGCTCCAATTATAAGGCTTTGTTGTATGAATTTACCCTCACTCAACCTTAGGGGGACAACCCCTTAACCTGACACTCACAGCAAGCACATTGCCAGAAATGGCATCATGGAGGCTGAGATAACCGTCAGAGAACTCAGAGCAAAGCACCATGAACTTGATTGAGTTTCTTCTCAAAGCGTCCTGGATCGCCGTTTTGGTTGCCTCCATCACCGGTTTCATCAGTGGGATTGGTAGTGCCTCCCTTCTTGCCCTGATCGATCGAGCCATTAGCCAGATGAACCTCGATCGTTTTCAATCTCAATCGCAATTGATTTGGGGCTTTATTGGACTGGCTGGCATCACAATGGTTACCAATCTGACTTCACAATTTCTACTCGTGGATTTAGCCCAGGGTGCGATCTACAAACTGAGGCTGCGCATCAGCGGCTGGATTTTAGCTTTTAGACGGGAAGCCCCGCGCTCTATCCGTTTCGGATGAGCGCTGGGATGAAAGGTGCGTGAGTTGAGGTACGTTACCTGACCGCCTTGCGAAGCAATAGGGAAGGCAACAGTGCCGAAATGAACAAATTATCTATGCGACTACTCAGGGGTGTTTTGCTCCTCAATGTATTTCTTCAAAACCGAGATTGTGACCCCACCACAGGAGGCGATGAAGTAAGACTCGTTCCACAGAACCTTTTTCCAGTAAACTTTATCGACTTCAGCCGGAAACTCCTCCCTGAGCCTTCGACTGGAGACAGACTTCAAGTTTCCGATGAATTTGGGTAATTCCATCTGCGGCAAATACTGAAACAGCAAATGAACGTGATTGTCTTCGCCATTAAACTCGACGATTTTGCAGTTCCATTTCTGACATAAATCGCTCATCACTTCACCTAGTCGTTGAATCATCTCGCCTGTGAGCACCTTGCGGGTATCCGTACAGGGTGTGGGTCTTGAAAAGTAGGCAACTCAAGGAAACTCTGATAGCCTGAGAGATATGGAAACCGTATCAGCCAATTTCCTCGCCGAGATCCCCGAGATAGACTGGGAAAAGACCCCAGAGAGCGTCAAGCAATTGATCGCGCGATTAGGAGAGAGGATTGCAGCATTAGAAGAGCAGGTCAAGCGGAACTCGAAGAATTCATCTCAGCCAGCCTCCCAAGATAGTCCACAAGGGTTTAAGCCAACAAAAGAGAAGAGCAAGAAATCACGGGGTGGGCAATCGGGTCATGAAGGCCATTCACAGAAACTGTATGCAGCATCGGATTGTGCGGCTGTCGAAGAGCATTACCCTAGTCATTGCTGGAGTTGTGGAGAAATTCTAACGGGGACGGATGCCGAACCGCAGCGGTGTCAAATTGTAGACATCCCGCCCCTGCGTCCGATTGTGATAGAGCATCGGTTTCACTCCTTGTCTTGTGATTGTTGTGGGAAGAGAACTCGTGCTTACGATGCCGAAGTGGTGGACGGGAGCCGTTATGGCGACCGCTTATGCGCCCTTGTTGGTCTATTGAGTGGAGAGTATCGCCAAAGCCATCGGATGGTAGTGCGTCTACTGGCCGAAATCTTTGAGATAGAAATGTCAGTGGGAAGCGTCGGGCGGTTGCGCCAAAGTATCAGCGACGCGGTATCAGTTCCCGTCACCGAAGCCCAAGCGTATGTGCAGCATCAAACTCAAGTCAGTGTGGATGAAACGAGCTTCCGTCAAGGCAATGGGGATGGTCAGAATCCTACGCAGCGCAACGGCTGGTTATGGGTAGTGGTCAGTCCACTGGTGTGCTATTTTCAGGTTCTATTGAGTCGTTCTCAAGCCGCTGCTCAAACCATTCTCGGAGATGTGTTTAGGGGCTATGTCAACAGCGACCGCTACAGCGGTTATAACTGGTTGTCTATCGAGCAACGGCAGGTGTGTTGGGCGCATTTGAAACGTGACTTCACAAAAATTGCGGAGCGCACCGGAGTGAGTCGTGAAGTAGGAAAAGAACTGCTCACTCATCAGGAGCATTTATTTAAGTTATGGCATCGGGTGCGAGATGGAACGCTAGCCCGTACTCAATTTATCCTGGAGGTTGAACCCATTCGTCAATCCATGCATCAGTTGCTCACTGAAACCGCCGATTATGATATTGCAGACGGGGAGAAAACACCTTTGGCAAAAACGGTGGGCACTTGTCGCCAGTTATTAAAGGTGGAGACTGCCTTCTGGCTATTCGTGAGGGTGGAAGGGATTGAGCCGACCAATAATGCCGCAGAGCAAGCCATCCGGCCTGCGGTGTTGTGGAGAAAATGCAGCTATGGTTCTCAGAGTGCTCAAGGGAGTCTTTTTGTTGGACGCATGTTGACGGTGGTAACTTCTTTAAGGCGACAACAGCGCTCGGTATTGGAGTACCTTACTCAGGCTTGTTACGCCAACCGTCAGGGCTTAAATGCTCCATCTTTATTGCCACTGAAAATCCAGCAAATTCTGCGTTGAAACTTACCTAACCACCTGTACGGATACCCTTGCGGCGATACTTGGTCGTCAGCACCAAATGAGCTTTCATGTCGGACACGGATCTACCACTGGATACAAAATCGTCTTTCATCAACAGTTTACAATGATTACTTTTGTCAGTGTGCCTATTTTAGGGTACAGCAATTATAATAGAGACATGAGAATTGCCTACCAGTATCGACTACTGCCTACCGCCCAACAATCTGCCGATCTGAATCGGTGGCTTGAAATGTTGCGGTGTCAGTATAACTGGATGCTGTCAGAGCGCTTTGGGTGGTGGGAAGAGAACCGGAGTCCGGTTAATGCCTGCCCTATAGTTTGTCATCTCCCCGAACTCAAGGATCAGCCTGACTACTACAGTCAGAAACGCGATTTGGTTTTGCTCAAGCAAGATAGACCTTGGTACAAAGAGATTCATTCTCAGGTGCTTCAAGACATGGTCAAGCGAGTCAAACTCTCATTTGACCGTTACTTGATGGGTGACAGCAATGGTAGGCGCAGTGGTAAGCCCCGGTTCAAAGGTCAAGGCAGATATCATTCATTTACCTACCCTCAAGCTTCGCTCTTCTGGATTGACGGCAACAAAATCGAATTGCCGAAGCTTGGGGCGGTGAAGGTAATATGGCATCGTTCTTTGCCGGATGGATTTATTGTGAAAACCGCCATTATCAGTAAAAAGGCTGATGGATGGTACCTCACCCTCACCCTGGAGGATGCACAGGTTCCTGAGTTGACCTCACAGGTAGAGCCAGCTTGGGAAAACTCGATTGGGATTGATGTTGGATTGGAAAAGTTTGCTTCTGATTCAGATGGCAGCTTTGAGCCAATTCCTCAGCATTTCCGAAAATCGGAAGAGAGGCTTGCTCGTTTACAGCGGAAGGTGTCAGCATCCCAAAAGGGGAGCCTTGCCCGTAAGTTGTTGGTTCGCAAGGTTGCTAGACTACATCAAAAGATTGCGCGCCAACGCAAACAGTTTCACTTTGAAACGGCTGGCAAGGTTTTGGACAAAGCTAATGTGGTGTTTGTCGAAGATCTCAAGGTCAAAAATATGTCCAGACGAGTCAAGTCTAAACAAGACGAGACAGGCAAGTTTCTTCCGAATGGTCAATCGGCTAAGTCTGGACTGAATAAAAGTATTGTTGATGCAGGATGGAGCCAATTCATTGATATCCTCACTTTCAAAGCTGAAAAAGCTGGTCAGAGAGTTATCAAGGTTGACCCCTACGGAACCTCTCAGCATTGCAGTGTCTGTCTCAATAAAGTTTCAAAAGGACTCTCGGAGCGCTGGCATTCCTGTTCTCATTGTCAAAATGAAATGGATAGAGATATCAATGCTGCCATTCTGATTAAAAAAGTGGGGTTGGGACTCGCCTCACTCAAAAAAGCTCGAAAGCCGAAAGGTCTAGAGAAGCCCGCGCTGTATGCGTAGCATCAGCGTCGGGAGTAGTTCACCCTCCCACTTGCGACATCTAGAAGAACTAGGTGCAAATCGGTTATTGGCCACTTTAACCGAAGACATTCAAAACATTGCAATGACGGTCTTCAATGTTCCCACTCTGTTTATCAATGCTGCCCTCATTTTGGGGTGTCTCTTCTATTTGGGATGGTTATCATTCGGAATATTGCTCGCGACAGTGGCATTTTTGACCGTTGCGATATCGATCGTACAGCTTTTAATTAATAAAGCGTTCAGTCTTTTTGTCATGGCACGCGAAGAGAACGATGCCTTAATGAAACATTTCAGAGGCATTACCGATGGCATCAAAGAACTAAAACTTCACCAACAACGGAGAGAAGATTTTCTAGAGTTTGAGTTGCAAGCCACAGCAGACGCCTTGCGAAAGTACCGCGTCAGAACTCAAAAAATCCTCGCATTTACCAATACCTTAGGTGAATTCCTATTCTTCATTCTTTTAGGGTTATTGGTCTTTGGCATTCCTCATCTCATGCCAACCTCAGCACCCGTCCTCTCGGGCTATGTTCTGACCATTGCCTATATGATGCGACTCATTGGGAATATTTTAGCAACCCTGCCCAACATGACCCTAGCAGCAGTCTCACTCCGCAAAATCGATACCCTAGGGTTGTCCCTAGCCAGCCGTGCGGAAGAAGGACTTCAATCCCCTCAGCCAGTCGTCAGTTTCCAGCAGATCGCGCTCATTCAAGCCACGCATCACTATAAATCAGAAGGCGAAAACAACACCTTTACCCTTGGCCCCATCGACCTTGAATTCAGTCCTGGTGAGATCGTATTTATCGTCGGTGGCAATGGGAGCGGCAAATCAACCTTAGCAAAACTGATTACAGGTCTTTATCTTCCAGATTCTGGGAAAATTTGTTTGGATGGAATCCCCATTACCCATCAAAATCGCGAGACCTATCGCCAACTGTTTTCGACCGTTTTTTCAGACTTTTATCTCTTCGAGCGTCTGTTAGGGGTCTCCCTCGATAATTTAGATGCTCGGGCAAAGGCTTATTTGGAACAGTTGCAGCTATCCCACAAAGTTCAGGTCGAGAATGGAAGCCTTTCCACGACTGAATTATCCCAAGGGCAGCGAAAGCGCTTGGCCCTCCTGACGGCTTATTTGGACGATCGCCCTGTCTATCTATTTGACGAATGGGCCGCCGATCAAGATCCATTCTTTAGAGAGGTGTTTTACCAGCAGATTTTGCCAGAACTCAAGAAACGGGGCAAGGTAGTGCTGGTCATCAGTCACGACGATCGCTACTTCCACCTCTGCGATCGCCTGATTAAGTTAGACTACGGTCAAATCGTCTAAAACTGAAGACCTTTAGCTTAACGTTGCAAGACCGTTGCAGTTGAACCCATCAGTCCAAGCTTGGCGAGGAAACAATGTCTAAAGCAAAGATATCTTTAGTGCTTTCGTCATCCGTTATTCGCTACATCAAGTTTGGCGCGATCGCACTGTTGACGTGCTGCCTTTGCATTGCGATCGCACCAGTCGTTCCTTCTGTCACCGCTAAATCGCCAGATTGGGTGGTTCGCAGCGATCGGTTTGCCGATTTGCTAAAAAAGGCGATCGCGGCTGAGGGCTGTCAGACAAAGCTTGGGGTTAGCAAAAGCTTGCAAGAAATCGATCCGGCCTTTAGGGCGTGCAGGCAGCAGAGCGTTCTTCAAGCGGTGCAAAGCCTGGAGCAAAGTCTTGCTCGGGAAAAGAACGACGAACTCCGGCTCGATCTAGAAATTTTGCGCGACGTCGGACAGCGAAGCTTGCGATCGTACGCGCTTGACGAAAAATATCGCGTGCCCTATGTCAATCTGAGTAAAGCCATTCTAGAAAGCTTCAAATCGACGTTGAAGGAAACAAAATCGTCTTCCAGCCAAGCAGCAATACTCGCAAAGCTAAACCAGTATGCCGGACTGGAGCCAGGGAAAATTGCACTGGCTTCCTCATTGGAACGAGACATTCAAGCACAGCTCCAAAAGCCAGAAGTTGCCTTGCCCAATAAAGATCGGCTAGAGACCGATCTAAAGAACAATGCATCGCAGATCGATGAAATTCAAACTTTTCTAGAGAAGCAAAACATCCCGCGATATAAGGAAGCCTACGCGCAACTGAAAACGCAGTTATTCAATTATGAAGTATTTGTTCGTCGCGAGATTGCAAGCAGAGCAGAGAAAAATTTTCGCCTTCCAGCCGAACTTTATACGCTTGAATTGGAAGAACAAGGGATCGAAACGCCCATCGAAGAGGTGGTACGGCAAGCACATGCTGCATTTGCTGGAGTTCAGCAGCAGATGGAGGAGCTTGCGCCGCAGGTTGCCCAAGCCAAAGGACTCAACGCACTGCATTATCGAGATGTCATTCGAGCGCTAAAGCAAGAACAGCTCTCAGCGAAAGATACTTTGCGTCTCTATCAAACCCGTGCCAAAGACCTTGAAACGATTATTGAAAACGAACATTTAGTTACTCTTCCAAAGCATAAATTCAAAATTCGTTTAGCGACGGCTCAGGAAAATGAGAGTTTTCCCGTTCCGCTTTACAATGCTTCTGCGAGTACCTTCGTGATTCCAGTCCTCCACGATCGAGAAAAAGCGAAACTTTATAATGACTTTACAAATCCCGCAATGTCGTGGACGCTGACGGTGCATGAAGGAAGACCTGGACACGACCTGCAATTTGCCGCACTTAAAGACCAGAAGCTCTCGCGCGCGCGCACTGATTTTGCCAAGAACGCGACTAATATTGAAGGCTGGGCAACTTATGCAGAGGGGGTCATGCAGCCCTACATGCCACTTGAAGGAAAATTTATGTCGCTTCAGTTTCAATTGCTTCGCGCTGCTCGTGCATTTCTAGAACCCGAACTGCAATCAGGAAAGATTACAACTGCTGATGCCCTTAATGTTCTGACTCAAGATGCTGGTTTTTCAAAGTTCTTTGCCGAACAAGAAGTTAAGCGATACACGGCAAGATTTCCCGGTCAAGCGCCTGCCTATTTCTACGGGTCTCAACAGCTTTTACAACTGCGATCGCAAACTGAGAAAAGACTTGGCGACCAATTTAACGTTCGGAAGTTTAACGATTTTATTTTATCGCAGGGATTTTTGAAGCCTAAATTATTAAAACAAATTCTCTCATCAAACATGTGATGGTATGTTCCCTGCTGGGATGCCATCTGCGATCGCCTGTCGGGATAAATCTGGAGAAAGCGATCCAATGGGGTAATGACCCATGATATCGAGAAAACCGTTTCTGAAACAGAGTGTTGATTGTTTAGGGTGCTCACAACGACTTTGAAGCCCTACTAAATTAGTCATATTTTCGAGCACGCATCTCTGCAAAAAATGGGCATCCTAAGAAAGGTTCATTTTATCTCGCCTATCGTTGCCTCCATCCAATGAAAAGTAATTCTCTTTGGTTCCCAAACCTTCAGTCGTGGATTAGTGCCGTGGTATTGGCCTTCACCTCTGGTTTACTCATTGCAGGCATGACGAACGTGGCTAATACTACGCGCGTTTTCGATCGAATGCCGCCCCACTTAGATTTATTTATTGGCACCTTGGCACTCCTGTCCCCGATTGCTATGATTGCCTTTGGACATCATTGGCTCTACCTGAGCATCGATCGGTTTTTTCCGAGTTCGCGCACTTCTGAAATTGATGCCGTGGGTGGCTATTGGCCGACGCTATCCAGCTGGTGGGAAGGTCTCTACGGCGGGGTGACGATTATTTTAGCCACCATTCTTTGCTTTGGAATTGGCGGATTGCTCATGCCTTTTCATATCAATGCGAGGGGATCGACGGGCACCTACGAGGTGGTTTATCAAATCTCTATGATGCTGGCTGACTTGAACAAATTCAAATATTTGTTCTCGCCACCTTTTATCGTTTGGATTTTTAGTGCCGCTTATTTATATCAATTTGAGTATGTCATGCGTCGGTATTTTGCCTCCACGGGCATACGTTAATTTATACACCTAAGACGCAAAAACTAGAGAAAAAATTACCATGACCGCAGATTTTTCAGTAGCGGAGCTAGCCCAGGCAACTCAGGCCCGCACCCAAATGGCGATCGCCCTCCAACAAATGGCGCAAGCCCTAGAGAGTGCTGAAGCGGCAGGGGAAACCGCATCGGGGAAGTTGGGCTTCGAGCGAGATATTCAAGCACTGACGACTGCGAGCCAGCAGCTAGAGCAAGGCGTATTCCGCCTGCTGGTGCTAGGGGATATGAAACGGGGCAAGAGCACGTTTATTAATGCGTTGCTCGGGGAGAAAGTTTTACCCAGCGATGTGAACCCCTGTACGGCATTGCTGACCGTCCTCAAGTACGGCCCCCAGAAACGGGTGACGGTGCATTTTACGGACGATCGCACCCCCGAGGTTATGGATGTTGCGACGTTTCAGGAAACCTACACCATCCCCGCCGATGAAGCAAAGCGCCTAGAAGACAAGCAAGAAACTGCATTTCCTGGGGTCAGTCATGCGGTCGTGGAATATCCCTTGCCGCTGTTGGAAACGGGCATTGAAATTATCGATACGCCGGGACTCAACGACACCGAAACCCGCGATCGCACGGTGCTCGAATATCTTTATACCTGTCATGCCGTTCTGTTTGTCATGAGTGCCGCGCAGCCCTGCACCTTAGACGAGCGGCGATATTTGCAGAATTATTTGAAAGATCGCGGGCTATCGCTGTTCTTTTTGATCAACGGTTGGGATCGGATTCGAAGCGGACTGGTGGATCCAGACGATGCGGAAGCGCTTCAGGCTGCAGAAGCCAAACTCCATCAAATGTTTCAAATCCATTTGGCGGAATACTGCCGGGTAGACGGGCAGGATCGTTACGACGATAGAGTCTTTGCTATTTCTGCACTGGAGGCTCTCCGCCAACAAGTCAACCATCCTGAAGCGGATCTCTCCGGGACAGGTATGCCTCAATTCTTAAGCCAACTGACGCAATTTTTGGGAACGGAACGCCTTGGAGCGGAACTGCATTGGGCAGAGCGAACGGCACAACGCGCCTACACCCAAGTCAGCGAGGCCATCGGTCGGCGGGTGCCGCTGTTAGACAACGATGCATCCGAACTGAGAGCCAAAATTGAAGCCGTGCAGCAGGAATTCGACCAGCTTGCGGCAATTCGCGACCAGTATCAGGATCTGATTAGACAAACGAGCGATCGCGAGGCTCAGGAAACTGCGGCTGAGTTCAAAGCCTATATTCTGAATCTAGAAACCACCTTTGAAACCGACTTTGTCGCATCGCAGCCCGATCTATCGCTCTTAGAATTCTTAGATCAAAAAAATCGCAGTCTCTTCTTTGCGTCCTTCAAGCGTGCTTTTGAGCGCTATATCAACGACCGTCTTGCTGCCTGGGAGTTCATGGCCAAGCAGAAGATCGCGCGCACCTTTGAGGAATTGAACGAGAGCGCGGATGCCTATCGCGTCAACTACGAACAGGTCGTAGATGCGATGAATCAGAAATTGGTGGGCGATCGCATTGCAACGGGTCAAAAGTTTCAGAGTGCAAAGGCAACCCCTTGGGCGGATGTCATCCAAGATTTATTTTTATCCATCCCCGATGCGCTTAATGGGGCGGCTTCGCAATTCAGTTTGTTTTGGCAGCGCGTGTTTCAATCTGCCCTAGCCTATGTTGCCATCGTGGTCGCGCTGCGGATTGTCGGACTGGTGTTTTCCGGTCTGACCCTGAATGTTTTTACCGTTGCGATCGGAAGCGTCGGACTGATTGCATTGCAGGCTGAAATCGTGCGTCAAACCTTTTTGGATACGACCAAACGAGAATTTGCCAAAACCCTACCTCAACTTGCAGAAGAACAATCACCAACTGTTGTCCAAGCGGTGAAGCGCTGTTTTGAAACCTACGAAGCTCAAGTGACGGAACACATTAATGACGATATTGCAGCAAGGCGGTCGGAATTGGTCAACTTACTCAACCAAAAAGAATCCTACGAAATCCATCGCGAAACCGAAATTGCGCGATTGAGGGATTTGGAAGATCGGCTTGCTGCGGGTCTCGATCGAATTGCTGCGACTAAAAACCTATAAGAATTAACCCATCATGAGCAATAAACTCGAAACCCAAGGGTTCCTCAACGACCTCGATCGCGTCGCCCAAGTGCGGCGCAAAATGGCCCCTTGCTTCAAACAAATCGCCACCAAGCTCAAAGCCTCCGAAGCAGAAGGAAAAAACGCTTCCGGTTCCCTAGGGCTAGAACGCGACATCGAAGACGTCACCCGCACGGGAGATTACCTCCAGCAAGGCGTGTTTCGGTTGCTCGTGCTGGGGGATATGAAGCGGGGCAAAAGTACGGTATTGAATGCCCTGCTGGGAGAGAACTTGCTCCCAAGCGATGTGAATCCCTGTACGGCCATCTTGACCATCCTAAAATACGGCCCCGAAAAGACCGTGACCGTGCATTTCAGCAATGGCAGATCGCCAGAACGCATCGATTTTCAAACCTTCAAGCAGCGCTATACCATCGACCCGCAGGAAGCCAAACAGCTAGAACAGCGCAAAGAACTCGCCTTTCCTGACGTTACCCATGCAGTCGTAGAATACCCGCTGGCCCTTTTAGAGAAAGGGGTTGAAATTGTCGATAGTCCGGGACTCAACGATACCGAAGCCCGCAACGAACTTTCTCTGGGCTATATCCATCAATGCCATGCGGTGCTGTTCGTTCTACGGGCCTCCCAACCCTGCACCCTAGCCGAACGGCGCTATCTAGATAACTACATCAAAGATCGCAACTTGGCCGTATTTTTCTTGATCAACGCCTGGGATCAAGTCCGCGAATCGCTGATCGACCCGGACGATGCTCAAGAGCTAGTCGATGCGGAAGCCAAACTCCATAAGGTTTTTCGCGCCAATCTCTCGGAATACTGCACCCATGAAGGCTACGATCGCTACAACGAGCGCGTCTTCCCCATTTCGGCACTGGTGGCTCTGCGGCGACGGCTCAAGGATGCCAATGCCAACTTGGATGGAACGGGCTTTCCGGAATTCATGGGTGCCCTCAATCCATTTTTGACAGAAGAACGCGCCATTATGGAACTCCGCCAAGCGCGATCGCTCTCTCGGCAAGTTTCCAGCCGCCTCAAAGAGTCGATCGAGCGGCGGACGCATCTGTTGGGGCAAGGGGTGGAAGAACTCCAGCAGCGGATCGCATCCGTAGAGCCAGAGTTTAAGTCCCTCCACGAGATCGGCGAACAGTTCCGCCGCGAGATTCAGTCCACGCGCGATCGCAAAGCACGGGCGATCGCAGAGTCGTTTCGCAACTATGTAATGGGTCTAGAGCAGACCTTCGATGCAGACTTTTTGAAATATCAGCCCCCCAGCTTGAGTTTATTGGACTTTTTCAACCAAGGGCGACGGGCTGAATTTAACGCAGCCTTTGAGAAAGCCTTCCAACAATACGTCAACGATAAGTTCTTTGCCTGGACGCTAAAGTCTGAGAAAGAACTGACAGAAGCCTTCGCTCAACTGGCTAAAACCGCCGAACGCTACGGGACTTCTTACCTAGAAGTAACCGATCGCATGACGGAGAAGCTGACAGGCCAGAAACTGCAAACGCGAGCTGCTCTGAGCATTGAAGAAGACGGCCCCCCTTGGGCAAAATGGGCGATGGGCTTATTCTCTCTAGCAACGGGCAACTTCAGCGGGGCGGCTTTAGCCGCAGCAGGCTTTGACTTCAACGCCATTTTGCTGAACATTTTTGCAGCGGCAGGCATTGCGATCGTGGCAGCCTCGGTCTTTGGTGTCATTCTCGGCCCCATCGCCTTAGCGTTAGTAGGCTTAGGCTTGGGTGCGTTCCAAGCAGAGCAGGCCCGTAAAGAACTCGCAAAGGTCACAAAGCGAGAACTCGTCAAACATCTGCCCCAAATTGCCCAGCAGTATTCCCCCGATATTACGAGTGCGGTGCAGGAATGCTTCGATACCTACGAACGCGAAGTCATGGATCGGCTCCAAGACGATATTCAATCCCGTAAGGCAGAATTAGAAGGTCTCCTGCAACAGAAGGCAACCAAAGAAACCGATCGCAGTACGGAACTTCAGCGCCTCCAAAGCTTGAAGGCGTCTGTGACCGAGGATTGCGATCGGGTTGAAGATCTATACCAATCATTTCTAGGCGGGTAATGACGGCAGATTATCAAACGCTACTCTCGCAATTGCAAACCGCGATCGGAGGACTCGAATTAGCCCCGAGCGATCCGCTGCGGCGAGAGATTGCGGCGTTGAGCACCGGAGGTGAAGCCTTTCGGATTGCAGTGTTTGGCCCCTTTAACTATGGCAAATCCACGCTCCTCAACGCGCTGTTGGGCGAACGAACCTTGCCCATGGACTTGATTCCAACCACCGGAGCTGCGATCGCCGTTCGCTATGGCCCGGAACTCCAAACTCGGATCCAACTCGTCGATGGCCGCATCATTGTCGGGGAGGGGATCGAACTGCTTCAGCAATACGCCATTCTAGACGACGCGCGACGCATGCGCGAAGACGTGGCGGCAGTCGAGGTGTGGTGCCCTCATCCTTGGCTCCAAACGGGCGTCGAACTCCTCGACCTCCCTGGCACGAACGATCGCGAAGCCCAGGATGCCTTAGTGAGAGATTCGCTCTTGACCGCAGATTTAATCGTGCAGATCCTCGATGGGCGCAAGCTCATGACCCTCGGCGAGCGCGAACACCTGCGGGACTGGTTGCAAGATCGCGGCATTGAAACGGTCGTGTTTGTCGTCAACTTCCTGAACCTCCTCGAACCCGAAGAACAACAGCAGGTTTCCCAGCGCATGCGCTTTGTGGCGGAAAGCTTTCGTTCTAAACTACCCCCTGGCGTCAGCAATCTGTACCGCGTGGATGCGCTCCCCGCCCTGCGAGCGAGACTCAAGGGCGATATGGCTGCGGCCCAATCTGCGGGTTTACCCATGTTTGAAGCTGCGTTGCAAACCATCGCGCAACACCAGCGCGACGCGGGATGGCAGCCGAAGGGCGCGAGATTGAAGGCGATCGCCCTGAAAGTCTGCGAAGCCCTACAGCTCAAAATCGAGCGGCTGGCAGCGGAAACCGAAGGTCAAACGCAACAGCAGAGCGAACAGCAGTTAGAAGTCAAGCGTAAGGCCCAAGCAATTATCCAAAAAGGCCATCGCGATCGCATTGCAAGCGTTCGCGACTGGCTCGCCTACCCCAACCTTTTGCAAAACTACGGCCAAACCCTCAGCGAAGCATTGCGGACTGGCACGTTTATGATTTGGGAAACTCAGCAGTTCCGGCCAGATTGGGAAAACTATCGCAAATCTACCACCCACTGGGTTCATAAAGCCTGCGACTTCTTCAGCCTACCCCAACCCGCCGACCTCTGGCTCTCTCTCCCGCCCGAACCCGCTCTCGGAACGCCGCCCCCCGAAACGCCCCCAGCCCCGCCATCCAAAACCGACGAAGCCGCTCCCGTTGCGATCGCCACCGGACTCGGCTTGGTGATGGGTGGCCCTGTCGGCGCAGCCGTCTTGGGCGGAGCCAGTTTTCTGCTGAACCGCATGGCACCCTCGGCTCAAAATACCGCGCCACCCACCGATAGCGCTCGCAACGAACAAATCTACCGCAACGCTGCTGCTGAATACTTAATGCAGTGGAGTCAGCTTGCGTTGCAAGCCTTGGAGACCTATGAAAAGAATGCCAAAACTGCGATCGATTGTCCTCTATCGGCTGATGTTTCAGAATCCGACAGTCCCCAACAACACCAACTCCGCTTCCTGCGATCGATGCTGATGGCCTTGAACGATGCTCTCGCGTAGCAATATAAGGATAAAATTCAAACCCAGCCACATTTGCGTGAATTGGCTTTATTTACGGGCGCTTCGAGCGATCTGACTCCCAAAGCAGCTTATAGCAGATGAATCCAGCTCCACCCAGAAGAGCTACAAACACCAACCAGATGCCAACAAACATGCCAGTCAATGCAATTGTCAGCCCGAG
Organism: Altericista sp. CCNU0014; assembly: GCF_044923475.1. NCBI lineage: Bacteria > Bacillati > Cyanobacteriota > Cyanophyceae > Synechococcales > Altericista > Altericista sp. CCNU0014. The sequence continues at coordinate 4,337,189 of NZ_CP137338.1, read as the reverse complement.
GACTGAAAACCCAATGACCTTCGACCATTTCACGAATTTTTTAAATCGGTTCTGTAGCGGCTTCTCTGCAACAGCGTGCGGGCGAGTGGGTGAATCGGAAACCTCTTGGGATCGATCTCTTTCATGAATTTTTGCTTCCAGTTCCTTAAGGCGAACGGCTAATTCGCGATCCTGAAGCGCTTTTTCTCGATTTTCTAATTCTTGTTGGCGATCGTTGCGATCTTGAGACGTCATAGATTTTGAAGTTCCGCAATTCTGATAAGCGTTCGCAAACCGCCTAACTCGACGGTATTTAAGTCCGTTGGCTTTTCCCAACCCTTCCCATCGCAATCAAAGGCGATCGATGGGGCTGAGGACATGTCCTAGGTTAATATGCCCAAAAAGGTTCGGTTTTCGTAAAGCGACACCCCAAAAATCGATCTCATCTCATGGGACCGGAGTCAACCAGAAAACTTCCCATGGCTGAGAGGGACGGAGATCGATCGCACAAACCGAGCTTGGCAAAAAAGATCGAATAACGGGACATCTGTCAACTAAAACTTTAGGATTCTTAAAAATTACGACTTCAGACAGATACCCCTTAACTGTGGCCTCTTTAAGATTAAGGGGCAGTAAAGCAATAGATGGTGAAGCAACTGCACGGCGAGCTATTACGAAGGCAGTTGCTGAGTGAGGTAGCGCTAGTTTGAGCGAGACGTTAATTAAAAAGGACCCATTCATCTGCAGCTAAGGCTGGTAAACGACAGCCTCGGCTTCAACCTGGAATTCGTACGAGGTTTCTGTAGCGTGCGTCGGGCATGCGGAAGCCCTACTACTTTTGCTTGAGGGATTGTTTCTACTGGCGAATACTAGCAAACTACTGATAAGAAATTATGCAGGACATTCAAAATAGCCAATCTAATGCTTTAGCGCTCGTAGAAAATGCCGAGAATTCTTCTGCGATCGCGACCGAAGTAGAAACGATAAATCCTCGCGATCGCGCGATTGAAGCGAGAATGACTGAATTGCGGGCGCATCACTTGGTCGGCCAGCGATACTTCTACCCGTTTCCGTATCTTTGCCAGATCTATCATTTGCTCAACCTCAAGCATTTGGAGAGCGTGCACGGGTTCAGTCTGAATAATCTAGAGATCCTACAGGTCAGTCACTTCCAATCTAGCGAAGTAGGCGGAACGATTAGATTTAAAACTATTTTACGATCGCCTTTAAATATCCTAAGGCTATGGCGGCAGCCAGTCGTTGAAGTGGATCTCACGCTGCACGATCCGTATACGGTTGAGTTAACCATTCCCATTTATCGAGGGAAGCAAGTAACGGTTCTCTTTAACGTCATTCCATTACAGAACCGCGGGCATGAGTTATTTATCGATATCTACTCCAGCCTAAAACGATTCAAACCTCTTTTAAAGATCGTCTTTCACCTTGCTTCTTGTTTGACTGTCTTGGAAGATCTGCCCTATATCCGCAAGTTGGCGAGGCGAAATTTAGAGCGCTCGATCGAACTCGACAAAGTTTCCAACCACGAAACAATGCAGTTGTTCAAACGATTCACAGAACTATACGGAGTTGGCGTTTAGGACTGCTCTAGAGACAACGCTTGACAGGGCCGCTATCCTAAATCTCAGATAGCGGCCTAAAGTGACGAGCTGCATAGACCCTCAACCGACCGAATCGAGCGAACGATTTTGAGTTCGGTTATTGCTCCGAATCCTTTACGCCAAACCGAACCAAGCTTTTCAATGGCATCCGATACAGTAAAAACGTAACGAAACAGAGCAACTATTGCAGAACCAAAAACAGGAGGTAAGTCTATGTCTCTCGTTCGTTGGGCACCACTATCGGAAATTGAAAACTTAAATCGGGAATTCAATCGCCTGTTCGATGGCCTTACCCCCTCTCGCTCTAGAGGGTTTGACGACCTCGCCTTTATGCCAGCGGCTGAGTTAAAAGAAACGCCAGAGGCCCTTCAGCTCCATCTAGAATTGCCCGGAATGAATGCAAAGGATCTCGACATTCAAGTCTCGGCAAAGTCCGTCTCCATTAGCGGCGAACGCAAGTCCCAGACTGAATCCGAAGAAAATGGCGTGACCCGTTCCGAGTTTCGTTACGGACGCTTCCAGCGCATCGTTCCGCTGCCCGCCCGCGTGGTTAACGACCAAACCCAGGCGGAATATAAGGATGGTATTTTAACGCTGACACTACCCAAAGCAGAAGGCGATAAGCAAAAGACCTTTAAGGTCGAACTGAATTAGTCCTCGGACAATTGAGTGCATCCTAGGATCAACGGATGAAGAGGCTCTGCACCTTCTGCAATAGGAGGTGCAGAGCTTTGCCTATGGGCTATCTTTAATAAAGCGTTAGAACTCTTCTTCCGTAGCCCCCCCAACTCTACCGACTGCTCTTAAAGGAGACTCAACCCATGCCAGCAACCGATTTTAAAGACTATTACCAAATCCTTGGGGTGGATAAGTCGGCCAGCGAGTCTGATATTAAAAAAGCATTTCGCAAACTAGCGCGCCAGTACCACCCCGATCTCCACCCCAACGATCGGAGTGCAGAGACTAAATTTAAGGAAATCAACGAAGCCTACGAAGTCCTCTCCGATAAGGAAAAACGTAAAAAATACGATCAATTCGGACAATACTGGCGGCAGATGGACGGCGGATTTCCAGGTGGCGGCGCGGGCGGTTTCGATACAGACTTTGGGCGCTACGGCAACTTTGACGAGTTCATCAACGAGCTACTGGGTCGCTTTAGTACTGGATTTGGCGGTGCGGCAGGCGGCGGTCCTGGTGCCCGCACGTACCGCACCTCAACCCGCACTTCAACGGGAGGCCCCAGCAGCGGCTTTGGCTTCGATAATTTTGGCGGCTTTGGCGCAGGCGTTCCTCAGGGCAATGTCTCCGCCGATGCAGAGGCAGAAATTACGCTCACCTTTGCAGAAGCCTTGAAGGGGACTGAAAAGCGCCTGCTGTTGAGCACCCAAGAAAATTTGACGGTGCGGATTCCGGCAGGAACTAAGGCGGGGAGCCGCATCCGCCTGCGAGGTAAGGGGCAACTCAATCCTATGACCCAAACGCGGGGCGACCTCTACTTGACCGTTAAGCTCCAGCCCCATCCCTTTTTTAAGTTTGAAGGCGATCGCCTCGCGTGCGAGCTTCCCATTACACCGGACGAAGCGGTACTCGGGACTAAGGTAGACGTTCCTACCCCCACGGGGATGGTGCAAGTCAACCTTCCAGCGGGGATTAAGTCCGGTCAATCTTTGCGGCTGAAAGGAAAAGGCTGGCCTCTGCCGAAGGGGGGCAATGGCGATCAGTTGCTCAAGATTCAGATCGTGCCGCCGAAGGAATTGAGCGCCCTCGAGCGGGAATATTACGAAAAGATTGCAGCAAACCGCAGCTTTAACCCGCGATCGCATTTAGAAAGCCTCTAGGTGACCCCAACCAGCGATAATAAAAGTGGTCTACCGAACGGCTCTAATTCATGCAAACCCAAGAGAACCCCATCGCCCTCTCCCTCTCGACTGGCCGTACCGCTTCCGTCCGGCGGGCCACGAAAGAAACCGACGTATCGGCGTCCCTCAACCTGGACGGCACGGGACAGGCTAACAACCGTACGGGCGTTCCTTTTTTAGATCACATGCTGGATCAGATTGCAGCCCACAGTCTCCTAGATCTGTCCGTGCAAGCCACGGGCGACATCCATATTGACGACCACCACACCAATGAAGATGTGGGGATTACCCTAGGCCAAGCAATTGCAAAGGCATTGGGCGATCGCAAAGGCATTCAGCGTTTCGGTCACTTTATTGCACCCCTAGACGAGTCTTTGGTTCAGGTCGCGTTGGACTTTTCAGGTCGCCCCCACCTCAGCTACGGTCTAGAAATTCCGACCCAGCGCGTGGGCACCTATGATACGCAGTTAGTGCGGGAGTTTTTTGTGGCGATCGTCAACCACAGTCAGATGACGCTCCACATTCGCCAGTTGGATGGCATCAATTCTCACCATATTATTGAAGCGACGTTTAAGGCTTTTGCGCGATCGCTGCGGATGGCCGTTGAAATCGACCCTCGCCGACAGCATGAAATTCCCAGTTCTAAGGGCGTGCTGTAAGCGGCCTGCGGCTCCGCACTGGGCCTGCAGCAACAGTTCGATTCAGCTCGCCTGCATTTCGGGAGAACGCAGAGGTGCGCTGGCGGGGCGATGGAATTGGATCCGGTTGAGGTAAGGCAGACTACACGCAAATCGACCCTCGATCTGTTAAGTTCCGGTTCGACCCGCAAGCCAGGGTAAGTTTTTCGTGCTTGCGGGACGCAGCCGAAACCTTTCGCGTGTGAGGCATAAAAATGCTCGAGGCTAGCATCGCTGCATGGCTGCTGCTGTGCGTTGGAGATTTCTTGTCTACATTCTGCTATCACGTCCCGGAGCATGTTTTCGGTTGTCTCCATCTCCAGACCCACCATTCTTCCAAACAAACGTTCCGGCACTATGCCATTCTTGCCGCTAACTTCAACGTTCTTTTGGACGGTGTCTTGGGTGCGCTGCCTTATTTGCTGGTTGCCATTCCCCTATGGTCGCTTTCGCCTTTTGGGGTCATCGCGGGACTGGGTTTAGGTCAACTCCACGTGTGGTGGAGGCATACCAGCGTCATCCATTGGCAAACGCCCAAACGAGTGCTGCGGTTGTGCCAATTTTTGCACGTTACGACTCCAGAGCAACATTGGCTCCACCACCAAAAGACAAATGTGGGATTTGGCGATATTTTTACGTTCTTCGATCCGCCTGCCAAAGCTTGGCTCAGGTTTCTACGCCTGTTGAGACGCCAAAGCAGAACGAGCGGAACGAGCGTTATGGGGAGGCTCATTTAACGCGTTACATTAGCGTTTACCTCGCCTCTTGCTGGTTCGAGATGCACAAAAATCATATCCAGAATCTGTAGGCAATAATATCGGCAATGTCGGATTTATCCTAAATAACGACACGGGTAAAGAGGTGCCTTAAGAAGATGGGCTTGTCAAATAGTCATGAATGACATCACTTATTAAAATAAAGGCAAGAATCTTTAATAACGAAGATTCTTATTAAAGGATCTTAGACGACCATGCGGCGCAACTCTAACGGATACTATGCGAGCAGTGTAGCAGGGGGTGAGACTGTCCGAGCTTTTGTGCCGGATCCCTTGCCGCCATTACCTGTGCTGGATCTCAGTGGTGGACGGCAGCAGTTGCTGGAAAAGGCAACCTTGGCCTTGGGACGGTTGGATAGTGTCTGTCTGCTGTTACCGGATCCGCAGCTTTTTTTGTATTCCTATATCCGTCGGGAGGCGGTGCTTTCTTCACAAATTGAGGGGACTCAATCATCGCTTAACGATCTGCTGCTGTTTGAGATGGAGGAGGCTTCTGGGGTGCCCTTTGATGACGTGCAGGAGGTGAGCAACTACATCGCGGCGCTGGAGCATGGTATGGCACGTCTGCGGGAGGGGTTTCCGCTCTGCAATCGGCTCTTGCGGGAAATGCACGAGAAGCTGATGTCTAAGGGGCGGGGGAGTGAAAAACAGCCGGGGGAGTTTCGCCGCAGCCAAAACTGGATTGGGGGAACCCGTCCAGGGAATGCGCGTTTTGTGCCACCGCCCCCTCAGGAAGTTGATGCTTGTATGGCTGCGCTAGAGCGTTTTTTGCATGGGCAAGGGGACGGAATCCCAACTTTGCTGCGGGCCGCACTGGCACATGTACAGTTTGAAACGATTCACCCGTTTTTGGATGGGAATGGACGATTAGGGCGGTTGTTGATTGTTTTGCTGCTGTATCACGGTCAACTTTTGAGCCAACCGTTGCTGTATCTCAGTCTTTATTTGAAGCAACACCGTGCAGTCTATTACGAGTTATTGGATCGCGTGCGGGTTGAGGGGGATTGGGAGGCTTGGGTGGATTTTTTTCTGGAGGGGGTTGACCGGACGGCTTCGGCGGCAGTGCTTACGGTACAGCGGTTGACAGGGCTTTTTGCTGAGGATGTCAATCGCATCCAAATGCAAGGCGGTGTTTCGGCGGCAGCGATTCGGAGTATGTTGCGGGTGTTGGCTGCGTTGCGGGAGCGTCCGCTGTGTAGTCTGAAGGAGCTTGCTAACCGAAGTGGGTTGAGCTTCCCGACGGCAGCTAAGGCGGTGCAAACTCTGGTGGAAGGTGGCTTGGTGCATGAGCTGACGGGGCAACGGCGCAATCGTGTTTTTGCCTATACGGCTTATCTCGACATTCTCAATGAAGAGGAGGAGCCATAGGAACGTCGGAATGAATGTAGGCGAGAGAGGAATTAGTCGGAACACTTCGATCGATATGCGGCAGTTTTATCTGTTCATCTTTATTCAGCAAAGAGAAACCCGTGAAATCCTCAACCACGATCGATGCAACCAACTTCTTCAGGAGGCTGCAACATGACAACCATGCCACCAAAAACCCAAGCAATCCTAGAAGCCCTGAGAAAAGTAGCCGCCGAAACCCTCAATCGAAAACGGCGACTCGCTTAACGAACTCCCGCTTTCTGCGGAAACCTGGAATGGGTGAACTTATCTCCCATTTCCCAGCGGTCTACAAATTCTCTCCTATCTGAGCGAGCTTTCCAATAATGATGTCTCCCCCTCGCCAGTCAGCGGAACGTAGATTTACAAAAACTCAACCTTTTTTTCGGGTGGCTGTAGAAATAATTGTCAAGCCAGCTACAACCGCGATTGAGCAGCCGATCGAGTTTCTCCGATGCCGATGTTTGCACCTGCCACCTCCGAATTGAATCATCATTCCTGGAAGAAGTTAGTAATTGACCGTCGGGCATAAAGCGAACGCTATCGACCAATCCCTGATGTCCTTGAAACTTGGATATCAGATTTCCCTCTAAATCCCAAACGCTAATGGCCCCATCTTTTTCCCCAGTTGCAATGAGTTGACCGTTAGGACTGAAGTTAACCCGAAACACTAACCCGGAGGAATGCTGAAAGGATCGCAGTAACTGACCTCGTAAGCTCCAGATCTTTGCCGTTTCATCGCTTGAGGCCGTTGCCAGAAGTTGACCGTCAGGACTAAATGCAACATCGTGGACGGGGCCGTGATGTCCCTGGAAAGTCTGCTGTAGGCGTCCCTTTAAATCCCAGAGCTTGACCGTTTTATCGCTTGAAGCAGTGGCCAAGTTCCGCCCGTCGGGGCTGAAGCTGACGCTGTAGACAGGATCCTGGTGACCTTTCAGCTCTTGCTCGAGCTGCCCTTTTAGGGTCCATAACCGGACCGTTTTGTCTCGGGATGCAGTGGCGAGTAGCTGCCCGTCGGGGCTGAAACTCAGGCCATAAATGGTTTCCTTATGTCCCTTGAATTTAGCCAGCAGCTTGCCTTGCAAGTCCCACAAGTTGACGGTACCGTCTTTGAACCCCACTGCCAGTTTTTGCCTGTCTGGGCTAAAGGCGATGGTATAGATAGTGGATCGGTGCCCTTTAATCGTTTTTAGAGTTCCCTGCTTTTCATTCTCGAGCAGAACTTCGCTCGACTTTAAAGCTGTTGCCGTCCAGGTGCCATCCGCGCTAGTGCTGAGGGCCGCCACCTCATTCTGAACGCCCGGCCCTTCTTTAAGCGGATTGTTTTGAAGATTCCACAATCGCGCAAATTTTTCGCGCGAAGCGGTTGCGAGTAATTTGCCGTCGGGGCTAAAGCTGGTGTCATAGGCCGCACCCTTATAGCCCGGTAAAACACCTAATTCTTGACCCTTCAAGTTCCAAAGCCTGACGGATTCATCTTCCGAGGCGGTCGCCAGCAGCTTGCCGTTGGGATTGAAGCTAACGTCGTACACCGCACCTTGATGGCCCTCAAAGGTTTCCTGCAACTGCCCTTGCAAGCCCCACAGCTTGACGGTTTTGTCCGTTGAAGCCGTGGCAAGGCGGGTTCCGTCGGGGCTAAAGCTGACGCTGTTGACCGCCCCCTGATGGCCCTCAAAAGTACGCTGCAAATTCCCCTGCAGATCCCACAGTTTGACGGTTTCGTCCTTGGATGCAGTGGCCAGGCGATCGCCATTTGGACTGAAACTGACGCTATAAACATCGCCCCCATGCCCTACAAACGTAACAAGATTCTTGCCTTTTAAGTTCCATAGCTTAGCCGTACCGTCTCTCGAAGCGGTGGCGAGGGTTTGACCGTCTTTGCTAAAACTCACGCTATAGACATCGCTTTGATGTCCCTTCAACGTGGCGATCGCCTTGTCTTGCATATTCCAAATCTTTGCAGTGCCGTCCTTGGATGCGGTGGCGAGCCATTGGCTGTCGGGGCTAAAACTGACGCTGTAAACATCCCCTTGATGGCCGATGAACGTCGCGATCGCCTTGCCTCGAATGTCCCACAGCTTAGCCGTCCCGTCCCTCGAAGCCGTCGCAATTCTCCGTCCGTTACCGCTCACGCTGATGCCATTGATGCCCTCCTGATGCCCCTCTAACTGATTCCACTCTCGAATGTTGTCGAGAATATCTTGTAGGGCAGCGATGGGCGTTGTCGCAGGATAGTTCTGAAGCGGTTGCGCCGTCTTGACAGAGGCTTTTAGCTCTTGTCCCGCTTCCATTGCCGTTAAGAGCGCGTCGATTTGTTGAAACTCAAACTGTTTTAAAGCGCTTTTGCCCGCCCACTCTAGAGCTTTATCTTGGGCGATTTTCTGCTTTTGAACCGCGTAGCCCAGCCAGGTCGTCGAAATTGCCGCCCCCAGCAGAGAGACGATCAAAATCGCTGCTGCCGTTCTCAGGCGGCGCTTTGCTTTTTCGTAGGCCAAGGCTAGCTTTTGTTTTGCCCGTCGCTCCAGCTCTAGTTGCGTTCCTAGTTTTTCAAACTCCATGGCCCGTCGTTCGGCCTCTAGCGCCAGCCGCTTGTCTAAATCCTGGCTGGCCGCCAGAAACTGATAATCCCGATCGTTCAAGCTGTTGCGATCCGCCCAGTGGAGGGCATCCTGGAGGGCTAGCCCCCGCAGAAGCCTGGATTCGTCTTTGCGATCGGAGGTTTCCCAGGCGGCGATCGCCTCTGCATAGGGCCGCAGCTTTTTGAGTTCCCGGTCGATCCAGCGCCGGTCGAAAATCTCCCGATAGATTCGGTTGTAAACCCTTAAATGCTCCTGACCTTTCACCACTAGTCCCGTCAGCCGCAGCTCGCTTTGCTCGGGACTGTTGTCGGCAGGAACGTAGCCCTGCTGCCAAATCGTGCGATACAGCCCCAAGAGCTGCGACGTTCGTTCGGGCTTGCTGAGGAGGCGATCGCGAATGGTCTTGAAATGCACTGGCTCATCTTGAGATTCCCAGTGCAAAATCATCCGCGATCGCACTAAGTTTTCGATCGACGCGGCCTCTTGCCCCGCAGCGATCGTAGATTCGGACGAGACGACCCACTGACAAAGTTTTTGAGACAGGAAAGGTTGCCCCCCCGTCCAGGACAAAATCTCGCGCAGAACCGTCTGAGGCGCTTCCGCTTTTGGGGACAGCCCTTGAGCCAGCGGCAGCGCTTCGATGGGGTTAAATCCCGTCAGCTCGATCGCCTGACCGATATTAAATAAAGTCTGCGTTTTGTCCTCGATCAGATCCGAAGGCGTCGCCACCCCAAATAACGCAAACGTCAGGTTTTCATAGGCGGAATTTTCGGCCCGCTGATTGTAGCAAAATCGGATCAGGGCAAAAAAATCGTCTAGGGAGAAATTGAGGCTCAGAACTTTATCGATTTCATCGATGAAGATAAAAAACTTTTGGTCTGGGAAACTCCCCAGCAATACCTCTTCTAAAAACTGGCTCAATTTCTGCACGGGCGAAAACCGATCCCGCTCTTGCAGCCAACTCTTTAAATTGACCTTGCCACCCAGCTCGAATCCTTGAAACAACTGATAGATAACGCCGCTGTACCACTGCTGCGGGTTGATATTGCTGCCCAAACTGGTCATATCCACAGCAGCGCAGCGCATTCCTTCCGTCTTGAGCAGGTGCATCGCGCGAACCCGCAGGCTCGACTTCCCCATCTGACGGCAGTTAAACACGTAGCAAAACTGCCCCGCCTTCAGCGCCTCCAAGAGATCTCGATCCGCCTCTCTTTCCACATAGGTGGGATGGTTGAAGCCGAGACATCCCCCTACTTTATAACTGCTGGCCCGATTGGGGACTGTTTGCATAAGGTGCCTTTTACCCTAGAGGCGCGCTCGAAAATACTGACGGTAAAGCTCGCAGCTCGGCGCGACCTCATCCCCCTGAAGCTTTACCAAACCCATACTGTCTAACTTATAAGCTTGAGTTGGCCCTAACTGCACGCCCCGGTCCGCCATCGCCACTTGTTTCATCGCAGCAGCCAGATCCGGCTGCCGTTGAAGGTTGTCCCAATGACCGCGCAAATGATCGCCGTAAATTCCCCCTTGGGTGGGAGCCTCCTCCAACAACGCCTCTAGTGTCATTTCCTGGTGTACCAGCGCATTCAGCGCTAGCTTGACGAGGTAGGGATGGCCTGCCAGCATGTCCACCAGCAGCTTGGCATTGTGCAGGTCGGCTGCGGTCGTCCAATCGAGTCCGTAGGCGTTGGCCAAGGTTTTGACCTGCTCGAAATTAAATCCCGTGAGTTGGACGGGCCAGCCGACGTTAAAGGGAGATTGGTTGGCATCGATGTCGATGTAAATTTCCGTAGCATGGGCGATCGCCAAGCGAAACTGCTGCCAGCTTTCTTGACTGTGGGCTTCCTCATGCCAAGAGCGCAGCATCGGCAGAAAGTCTTGGGCGATTTCGAGGTACTCAAACACCCGGTCTACGTTGTCTAGCCCTAGGGTAAGAGACCCCTCTAGATTCCGCAGCAAATAGTCCTGAAAGTAGGTTTTGCAGCTGATCATGCTGCCGTACAGCTCTTCCGCCCAGTAGTCATCCAGCAGAGGCTGAATGCCCAACTCTCGACTGACGTTGGCGCAGAACCAACGCAAAAACTTATCCAAGCTTGAAAATACGGCTCCTTCCGCTTCTCTGAGATTGAGATACACCGTTCGGCTCCCGCTCCCCTCCGCATAGAGCAAAATTTTTCGGAGTAGAGATGTTTTGCCCATTTTTTCAGGGGCTTTGATCCGAATCAAGGCACCGGGCTTCAAAATTTCCTGGTAGCAGTCGGCCTCAAGGGGCGCGCGTTCGATATACAGGGGCGAGTCGCTATTGACTGGCGATCGCAGTTCAAATCGATTCAGACTGTGGTTGGTGGCCAGCAAGCTGCTTTGGTGCCACTCCACGTATTTCTTTTCCTTGAGCCAGTCTCGGAGGATGTTAAATTTGCCGGGTCCTTTCCCTTGCAGATCGAGATCGGGGCAACCTTCCAAATCCGCCTGAGAAAACTGCGCGTAAATGGTCGTCATGTGCTTTTTGTAAGTCTCGTAACTGGCAGCCTCAGCCAGCTCCCAGACCAACTTATCCGGTTTGCGCCAGTTTTCGTAGGCAAACCGAACCAAAAAGATTTCCTTGAGCTTCCCTCGGAGTCGGTAGTCAAGGACCATTTGCATTAGGAAAGCATCCCAGCCCTGCGGTTTCATATAGCCCCTACCCCCTAAACACACTCAATCCCACACCTGCCCGTAAAGCACTCTGCCAGATCCACGATCGCTTTCCCCTCTAGGAATGCCTTCGCTAACGGGTTGGCCAGGGTGAAGACAAGAAGATAGGCAAAACGTGCCTTTGGTTCGGACGTCTCTCCCATATTTTCCACTTGTTTCGCTATTTTGCGACCGATCAAGCAAAGTTTAAAGCAACCTTTGGGACTAATTTCTCTATGGGGTTAGACTGACATCTCATTCTAGGGCTGCTAACCTATAAATAAGAACGAGCTTATAGACCTAATCGTCTGCGCCATTGTTTCTATATTGACAGAGAAGCACAAGATGAGACTCAAGTTATCGATTGGAATCATTATAAGTCTGCTTCTTGCAGTCGGAGCGGTACGTTTTACCGCTGCAAATAACAGCAATAGCAATATCAGCCCAGTGGCCCAGACCGCCCCGGATTGTAAATATCGGCCTTGCGACTAAAGTTCTGCACCGTTACGAGCCGTACTCGAGTCCGCACTCGCCCGATCCGAAGCGCTTTAGAAAATTCAATTCTCATCAAGAAGAGAGTCTGACGGTACGTCAGGCTCTCCTTTTTTAGCTATTCCTGAAATAGAAACTACCAATCATTCTGCTGTAGGGGCGCAAGACCTTGCGCCCCTACGACTCGGTATTCTCTTCTTTTCTAGAAATCCCCTTATTCGTAATTATTTGTAATGACCTTTATGAAGGCCTTTATCGTACTTGTCATGGCGATCGCCCCAACCTTTTTTGCGACCCCGATCTTCTCTATCGTCATCATCTTTCTTGAAGAAAGACCGTTTCGATGTGTTTTTAGAGCGGTAAATAATCGTTTGATTGACAACTTGAGTGATCTGATTGTTGTCTCCAGAGATAGCCGCATTCTGAGTCGCATTCACAGTCAGCTGGGCCTGTGCCGAGAGGGGGAGTAAGCTCAAGAGACCCGCACCGAAAAAGCCGAATTGAAGAGGTAAGTTACGCATGGTAGAGATTTTAAATTAAGTTATTACCGCACCTGTATGACTAAAACCTGGTCGATCGAGCCGTTTCCGCCCATCTGTTGGCTGACGCGGTTATTAGGACCGATCAATTCAACATTGACGGAACTGCTCGCAGGACTGTATTTGCCCGAAATGGCGATCGTGTTCTTCCCTGTTTTAAGGCTGGGTGCTAGATTGATGCGAGTAGGCGTGCGACCGAGTTTTTTGATGAGCCTGCCATTGAGTCTGATGCCTCCCGTCACCTGGGTTAGCGCTCGAGAAGTGCTAATGCTCAAAATCTGAGGCTGTTTGAGCTCGGCTGCATTGAGGCTGATGGCTGTCGATTGCATTTGTTGGCTAACGGCAACAGCCTTTGTGGGAGAAAAATCTAACTTCCACGCAGGCAATTCTATCGATAACAAAACGCAGGCAGAAGAGGCGATCGCAATAGATTTCAGATAGATTGCTTTACTCATTTCATTCCAACTCAAACGACTAACGCAGCCGCGTACGCTACGCAGCTTTTCTCAGTCCGCCAACAGAATTTCTCATGCTTTTTTAGAATGAAATCTACTGCTTCGTAGGGGCACGAGGTCTTGCACCCCTACGGCAGAGTTGGCAGTTTTCACTTCAGAAATCGCCCTAGCGACGAACTCGATCCATGAAATCCGAATCGTAAGCGGGGTTGTATACGTCAACTTTTACGCCGACAGGGACTTTAATGACTGGTCCCCCAGGTCCTCTCCCATCATCTCCGCTCACGCTTTGACGACTATTGCGAATTTGATTCACGCGATCGGCATTTCCCGAATAAACTTGGGTGCCTGTTTGCGTGATAGCGTTTCCGCTACAGCGCCCTGGACTTTGCATATCCACGTTATTTTGTTGATTGGCAGGATTCTTACCGCGGATTGCAACCTGCACGCCTACATCGGTCATCACGCATTGAGCTGAGGCAGGTGTTGCCCATCCAGCAAACATCGCGGGAATGGATAAGAAACCTAAAAGACTTAAAGGCAGTCCCTTCAAATGCATCGTGTTTGCCTCCTTAGTAAAAAGAAAAAGCGGCAGCTAGTTACAGACCGTTGAAGAACTGTAAGTGCTCGAACCATAACTGCTGCGGCTATAGCTGTAGCCTTTACACCTTCCGCGGTAGCCCCGGTAGTAGCGATTGCGCAAACTCGGTCGATACCGTCTGGTTGAGTAGGGGTAAACGCGTGGAATGACTCGATCTAAATCCTCATCGAAATCAGAATCGTAGTCGTCGTAATAAGCGTCGCGGACTGCTTTTTTATTGCGAATGTAAACTTGACCGTCTCGATCGATGACAACTCGCGAGCTGCCGGACTTGATGTCTACACTGGCTGCTGTTGCAATTCCAGGGAGGAAGGCTAGCGTAGCAACCATGAAGAGTGGAATGGTCTTTAGAATTAACACGATCTTATGCCTCCGCTATCCCTAGAATTCTGTGAGGGTAGTATCCATAAATTTCTTCTAGAGATTTCCAGTAAATTTATTTAAAGCATAGGGCTGTTAAGAGCGCAAGATCGAGTCTCTTAACAACACCTATCTTCAAATATTGCAGCGAGCAAAATCAGGAGGTTAGAAACTAGCTTTAACGACGGTAGTAGTCATCGCCGGATCGCATGCGACGATTATTCATGCGCTGTTGAACGTTAATTTGGTTGGAACGCTGCTCGATACCGTTTCCGTCGCCCACTGTTGCTGCAGCTTGATCGACTTGCTGTAGGTTATCTTGCGTGCCACCAGAACCACCGCGACCGCGATTCTTGAGCTGCTGAATGCTCATCTGATCGCTTTGCTGATAGATGTAGTTACCGTTTCCAACTGCTCCAGCACTTTGATTGGTGACTTGAGTGTTGACTTGTTCGTCAGCCCGTACAGGGGTGCTCGCAAGGCTGAGGGCGGCAGTCAAAAGAAGACCTAGGCTGAAAATATTCTTCCGCATGATTTGGAACCTCCAATTTAGCCAGACTTTACGTAGATGAATTTCAAAGCATCTTCTCGAAACACTAGAAAGTTAAGTTGCATGAGAAATTCATCGGGTTTCTGTTTAACAGATTAGAGGTCTCAAAACAGCATGTCAGTCCCAGGCTGTGTAGAAGTTCAAATTGATTGAGGGGGACATTAATAGAATTAAGTGGAAAAAATCTAGATGCGGTCGGCCCAGCCAGGATATAGTGTTCCGAGATCTACGTCATGTTAGCGAGACAGCCTCAGTTTGGCAAAGCCTGCACTATCAAAGCCAATACCGTTATTGCAAAAATCAATAGCAAAACGAACGCGGTTAACATCCCACCAAATAAAAGCCATAGGAATCGTCGATCCGCGCCACGACTTTTGATGGGTTCCCGCAGGTACGATTCGAGAAGGTTGACATTTTTAGTATTCGCTTTCCACGTTATGTCAAAAAGATCGCCCAAAATCGGTACTGCCCCTACAAGGGCGTCAATGCCAATATTAAAGACCATCCGCAGCAAAATTGTCTTGGGTAGATTGAACTGCACCACTTGCCACAGAATATAAATTGAAATCCCTAGGCCCACAACATCGCCACCGACCGGAAGCAACCCTAACAGCGATTCTAGCCCTACTCGCCACTGTGTACCCGGAATGCCAAAAGCACGATCCCACAGATCGCTGACGGTTCTGAGGCGGGTTAGTTTTTGAAGCTGTACTTCATGAGGAGTAGACGGATGCGCGGTCAGTTTTGACATCTTAGACACTGCGCCAACAACTTGCTAAAAACAGTGCAGTAGGCAAATGATATCACCTACTGCATCAATTCCTATTTAGGGCTTGCTGAAAAAGTATAGAACGTAGGGATTACAGTTCATCTGTCCGAACAAGGGGGTTGAAAAGTGCAAGAAAAAAGGCGAAAAATAGTCAAACCCCTTGCACTTGAGTCGGCATGTATCGGACTTCACCCCCAGGCCAACTGTCCTTTGAGAACTTCTACCTGCCCTTCGGCGGCAAATTGTCCCGTGACAATCGCTGGGTAAAGCTGGCTAAACTCATCCCGTGGGAAACAGTAGAAGCGAGTTATGCCGACCAGTTTAGTGCCACGATGGGCGCACCAGCCAAACCGTTTCGAGTCGCATTGGGAACCCTCATCATCAAAGAGAAGCTCGGCACCAGCGATGAAGAGACCGTGGAGCAGATCCGCGAGAACCCATACTTGCAGTACTTCTTGGGATTTAGCGAGTATCGGGATGAAGCGCCATTTGACTCATCCCTGTTGGTTCACTTTCGCAAACGCCTGAGTCTGGAGCTAGTGGGTCAGGTCAACGAAGCCGTCGTGCAGAAGATGCAAGGAGTGGCAGAAGCTACTGAATCACAGATGGCGGTATCGAGTGAAGCAGCATCTGAATCAGACCGTGATGACGATGAGCCACCCTCCCCCAATCAAGGGCAGCTCATCTTAGATGCGACCTGTGCCCCTGCGGATATTCGCTACCCGAGCGACTTGAGCTTATTGAATGAGGCTAGAGAGCAGAGCGAAGCCATCCTAGATGCCCTCTACGTCCAAGTGAGCGACCAATTTAAGACCAAGCCTCGCACCTACCGAAAGCTCGCGCGCAAAGCGTATCTATCCATCTCGAAGCAACGAAAACCCAGCCGTCAACTCAGGAGAAAAGGGATTCGTCAGCAACTCAACTATCTGGGTCGCAATCTCAAGCATATTGATATCCTCATAACAGCTGGGGCATCCTTGGCACAACTGAGTCGGCGTCAGTATCGCCTGCTGTTGGTCATCACTGAAGTCGTCAGGCAACAACGAGCCATGTTTGACGCCAACATCCGTCGCATCGATGACCGGATTGTGAGCATCGCCCAGCCCCATGTGAGGCCCATTGTGCGTGGCAAAGCAGGCGTGCCCGTGGAGTTTGGTGCAAAGCTATCGGTCAGTTGTATCAACGGCTGTGTGTTTCTAGACCGGCTCAGTTGGGACAATTTCAATGAGTCGACCCATCTCCAAGACCAGGTGGAAGCTTATCGGGCTCGGTTTGGCTGCTATCCCGAGTCGGTTCATGCCGACCAGATTTATCGCACTCGCGCCAATCGCAGTTGGTGTAAGGCGCGTGGTATCCGATTGAGTGGCCCGCCTTTGGGCAGGCCGAAGCAAGACCCATCGGTGCAGGCTCAACTCAAGCGACAGGCGCGTCAAGATGAGAAAGTCCGGGTCTGGATTGAAGGTAAGTTTGGTCAGGCCAAGCGACGCTTTTCTCTGGCACGGGTGATGGCGAAATTGGCCCACACGGCTCAAAGTGCCATTGCGATTACGTTTCTCGTGCTCAATTTGGAGCGTTGGCTCGCTGGGCTCTTAGCCTTGCTTTTTTGGCTTTTCGATCTGTGTCTGCAAGTCCTTCATGGCGGGATGGAGCGTGACGAAGCCGCTCAGCTGACGATGGGAGAATCGATGTCCTTTGTGTCCATTACTGAGCATTCATATCCAGCTATGTCTGAATTGGCGATCGCGTTGCCAATCTCAGTCTGAAATGACTTTTTCAGCAAGCCCTATTTAGATCGAATGTGACAGATATTTTCGAATGCAGAGAGCGGGTCTAAAGCACATCAAACTGCGAAGTTGACGAAACGAGCTGAGCTCTATTGCATTACCCGTGCGTTTTGCTGCTTTTTCACGGCCTTCATCGCTCGCGCGTTTTTTCTCTCCTCTTCAAACTTCTTCAAGCGCGTCACCACGTTGAACGAATCGGGGTGGGGACCGGCTTCTTCAACTGCAATTCCCTCAGTTGCACCGCCGATTGAGTTCCAAGCATCAAGTCCGCCTTGCACCTCGGAAACTTTATAAAATCCAGCGCTTCGCAAGTAACCCGCTGCTATCGCTGTTTCTTCATCCGTCGCGCCATAGATATAGATGTCACGCTCGGGTTCTAGACCGAGGTTGATGCCTTGCTGGAGGCGATCTACAGGGGCGTGCATGGCACCCAAAATGTGAGATGCGTCAAATTCGGCCCGGCTCCTAACGTCTAAAATTGTCAGTCCCGGTTCCCCCCAGTCTAGACGCCCTTTTAGATCGGTTGGTTGAGATTTCTCATACACCGTTGAAGTTGCAGGAGTAAGACTATTGAGTCCTTGCTTGACTCTGCTAAAAGGGTTAGAAGTTTTCGTCACGATCTATCTCCTTTTTTGTTTGAACGCTCAGCGAGAGAACGTTAATTACTCTTGTTGAGTCTAACGAGCTACTCAGCCTCAAGCCTGTGTCTGAATGTAGACATTACAACTCCCACTATTGACTGACCGTTGATAACTTAACTCAAGCATTTACTGCTCCACGATAGTTTAAAAAGTTCCACAGACATTGCACTAGCTCCCGTTCATCTGAGCGCGATCTGGCCTTTGGCACGGGCGCTCAATCGCACGCCGAGCGCCCGTGCCGAAGCCTCGCTACCCGATTTGGTCGCAAAAATGATGCCTTAGCCTCAAACCAGTTAAAATCATCCTAAAGGGGTAGAAAAAAATCTCTATTAAGTATTAGATCCTATATAGGTAAACTGTGGTAGATTCTGTGGCTTTATCTAAAACCGTTCTAGGAATAAAAGGCGGTAGGGATCAAATAACCTGGCGTCCGTGCTTTGTTTAGCGAGCTTTTTCCCTAAAGATCGGTAAACTGTTTTACTCGAAGTAGTGCGAACGATTTATGACCCATCAGGCGATTGAACTCACCCAAGCCATCGATCTGACCAATTGCGATCGCGAACCCATCCACATTCCAGGCATGATTCAACCCCATGGGGTTCTGTTGGTTCTCCAAGAACCCGACTTCAAAATCGTTCAAGTCAGCAACAACCTCTTCCAATGGCTGGAACAGCATCCCCAGGATTTATTAGACAAGCCCCTATCAAACCTACTTTCCCCTCAACAAGTCGAAACCGTCCGGCAGTGCTTGAGCGAAGACTTCGAGCGCGTCAATTCCCTTGATATTTCGATCGAGCGTCAAAGCAAATTACTCCTGTTTGATGGCATCGTTCATCGCTGCAATTCGCTGATTGTTTTGGAGTTAGAACCCAAACAGGCGAACCAGAAATCGGACTTCTTTGAATTTTACCGATCCGTAAAAGGGATAGTTACCAAAATCCAAAAAGCTCCCACCCTCCTGGACATGTGTGAGGTCGCGGTCCAAGAAGTGCGCAAGATTGTGGGATTCGATCGCGTCATGGTTTATCGATTTAACGCGGAAGGTGCCGGACAGGTCATTGCAGAAGATCGAAGCGACCATTTGACCTCCTATCTAGGCCTGCACTATCCCCCCAGCGATATTCCCAAACAAGCCAAGCAGCTTTACAAACTCAACTGGCTGAGGCTGATTCCCGACGCTGCCTACGAGCCGGTGGCATTGCTGCCCGCGCTCAACCCGTTGGACGATCGCCCGACGGATCTGAGTTTAGCCGTGCTGCGCAGCGTCTCTCCAATTCACCTGGAGTACCTCAAAAATATGGGGGTGGGAGCCTCCATGTCTATTTCCCTCATTCAGGATCGAAAATTATGGGGACTGATTGCCTGCCATCACTCTACCCCTCGCTACGTACCCTACACAGTGCGCACTATTTGCGAATTTGTGGGCCAGGTGGTGTCTGTAGAATTGGCAACCAAAGAAAGTCATGAAGACTTGGACTACAAAATGAAATTGAAGTCGTTGCAAAGTCAGTTTGTAACATCGCTATCTCAATCCAAAAATTTCTTAGATGGATTAGTCCAGCTCAATTCAGACCTGCTCGACCTCGTGGGGGCAACCGGAGCAGCAATTTGTGCCGGAGAGCACATCATTTGTATTGGCAAAACGCCGCCGGAAGCCGAACTATCTGCGCTACGAAACTGGGTCGTAACTGAGATTCAATACAATCTGCTACATACCCGATCGTTACCCGAGCTATATCCAAGGGCAGCCTCATTTAAGGCGGTTGCTAGCGGCTTGTTAGCCCTAGAAATATCCAAAATCAACCAAAATTACATTCTTTGGTTCCGTCCAGAAGTGATTCAAATCGTTGACTGGGGTGGCAATCCCAACAAACCAGTGGAAGTTTCGGCCAATGGCGAGGTGTATTTATCCCCGCGTAAGTCCTTCGAACGATGGCAAGAAACGGTACGGGGTTGCGCGCTGGCTTGGAAACCCTGCGAGATCGAGATCGTCTCCGAACTGCGCAGCTTAATTGTCGGCATGATTCTGAGTCAAGCCGATGAAATGGCAAGGGTCAATCTCGAGCTAGAACGCAGCAATACCGAGCTGGATGCCTTCGCCTACGTTGCCTCTCACGATCTGAAGGAACCGCTGCGCGGAATTCACAACTACTCTAATTTTTTAATGGAGGACTATGCAGATATCCTTCCTGAGGAAGGCGTTGCCAAGTTGCAAACGCTGGTGCGCCTCACCCAGCGCATGGAAGATTTGATTAACTCGCTCCTGCACTATTCTCGGCTAGGACGTACCGAGCTGACGCGGCAGCCCGTCAATCTCAACGATTTGGTCAGGCAGGCGATCGATACTTTAAAGATCGGTCACCCCCAGCAGTCGATCGAGTTTCGGTTGCCCCAACCTTTGCCGATCGTTGAGTGCGATCGCACCCAAGTCAACGAGTTATTGACCAATTTGATTAGCAATGCCATTAAATACAACGACAAAACCGAGAAGTGGGTAGAAATTGGTTTTATTGAATCGGAAACTGCACCGCGAGAAGGGATTATTCCCTATGCCTTTTACGTCCGCGATAACGGCATTGGCATTCCCCAACAGCATTTAGAACGGGTTTTCCAAATCTTCAAACGACTGCACGCCCAAGGGGCTTATGGAGGGGGTACCGGTGCGGGTTTGACCATCGTTCAAAAAATTGTAGAGCGCCATGGCGGAAAAGTTTGGGTGGAATCCACATCCGGCGAAGGCAGCACATTCTACTTTACCCTGTCGGCAGCGCCAAACTCATGACTGGATCTTCTGTCCTCTCTACCTCGAAATTTCCGCCCTTACTGATCGTTGAAGATAGCAACGAAGATTTTGAGGCGTTCGAGCGCTGTCTCAAGCAATATTCTTCAGCGATCCCGATCTATCGCTGCACGGATGGCGATCGAGCATTGGCGTTTCTCTACCGCACCGATTATTATACGAACCCCGAGACGTCTCCCCGTCCGGGACTGATCTTGCTAGATCTCAACTTGCCGGGAACGGATGGGCGAGCGCTGCTGCATTGCATCAAGCAGGACGATCGATTGCGAGCGATTCCAGTGGTTGTCTTTACAACCTCTAACAATCCCAAAGACATCGAAGCCTGCTACCATCAAGGTGCGAACAGCTATATTATCAAACCCATGGATTTTAAGCTGTTAAAGCAAAGCATTCAAACATTGCTGAGTTACTGGTTGGAAATCACAGTGCTTCCTTTGGATGGATTGGAGGACGGTCGCTTATGAGTCCAATCGAGCGCGCTGTTTTGATCGTGGACGACAGTCCCGAAGATATAGAACTGTATCGGCGGTATTTGAAACAGGATCGAGAATTTCGCTATACGATTCTGACGGCAGAGCTGGGACGGGAGGGATTGACACTGTGGCAGCGCCACCAGCTGGATATCGTGTTGCTAGACTACCAATTGCCGGACTTGGACGGTCTAGAATTTTTGGCGGCTTTACAAACCCAATCCTCGCAGGCCCATTTACCGGTTATCGTGGTGACCGGGCAGGGAAATGAGAAAATTGCCGTTCGGTCCATTAAAGCAGGCGCGCAAGACTATCTCGTCAAGGGACAAATCACTGCAGAGAGCTTGCAAGTAGCGGTAAATGGGACGATCGAAACCGTACAGTTGAGCGATCGATTACAACATCGCATAGAGCGAGAGCGGGTGATCGCGCAAATTACCCAGAAGGTTTATCAGTCGCTAAATCTAGATGAAATTTTGTCTATCGTCGTCGAAGAAGTACGACAGTTTCTCCGAACCGATCGCGTGGTTGTTTTTCAATGGGAGTCTGACGGAAAAGGAGTCGTGAAAGCGGAATCCGTCGGGTCAGAGTGGGTCTCTATACTGTCCGAGCAGATTGACGATCCTTGTTTTGTCGAGAGTTATATCGAAAAATACCGACAGGGAATGGTGACTGCAAGAGCAGATGTTTGCGATGGCAATGTCGATCCGTGCCATGTGCAGCTCTTGACTCGATATCAAGTCAGGGCAAATTTAGTCGTTCCTATTTTGCATGAAGATCGATTTTGGGGAGTGTCGATCGCTCATCATTGCGCCGCTCCTCGCCAATGGCAACCCTTAGAAATTGATTTGCTGCAACAATTATCAACGCAAGTCAGCGTTGCGATTCGACAAGCGGAGCTTTATCGGCAAGCCCAATACGAGCTTGCCGAGCGCAAACAGGCAGAGGAAGCGTTGCGAGAGAGTGAGGAGCGGCTGCAATTGGGGATTCAAGTTGCAGGGGTTGCCCTTGCTAAATTTGATTACGCCTCAAACAGGGTTGAGCTAACACCAGAAGCCGCTGCTTTATATGGCCTTCCCCCAGATGAGTTGATCGTTGCTCGCGATCGCATCCACGAGACATTTCACCCCGACGAGCGGGCAGCGCTAGAGCAAATCATCGAGCGGGCTCTGGATCCAGCAGGCTCCGGTTGGTTTGCTCACCACCATCGCGTGGTTTGGCCAAATGGCGAAGTACGCTGGTTGAGCGTGCGAAAACAAGTATTTTTTGACCGTTCCAATCGCAACCCGCGTCCGAACTACGCTATTCTGGCTGCGATCGACATTACCGACCAAAAGCAGTCCGAAATTCAACGCGATCGCATCCTCGAACTAAAGCAAGCAGCTTTAGCAGAATCGGAAAGGGTCAACCGCATCAAAGACGAATTTTTAGCAGTGCTTTCCCACGAGTTGCGCTCGCCGCTCAACCCCATTTTAGGCTGGACTAAAATGCTCCAAACTCGCAAACTCAGCGAAGCTAAAGTCGCCGAAGCGCTTGCCACCATCGAACGCAATGCTAAAGCGCAATGTCAGCTCGTGGACGACCTCCTCGATATGGCTCGCGTATTGCGCGGCAAAATGACGCTCAATGCAGTGCCCGTCAACTTATTACGAGCAGTCGAATCTGCGATCGAGACGGTGCAGACTGCTGCTACTGCCAAATCAATTTCGATCTGTCCGGTATTGGTCGATATCGGACAAGTTTCTGGAGATGCCGTTCGGCTGCAGCAAATCGTATGGAACTTGCTCTCCAATGCCGTTAAGTTTACGCCCCACGGCGGGCGAATCGATATCCGACTGGAGCAGATAGAACGCCAAGCGCAGATTACGGTGACAGATACGGGGGAGGGTATCAATCCCAATTTCTTGCCCCATATTTTTGAGTCTTTCCGCCAAGAAGATGCGTCTGTCAGTCGCAAACACGGCGGGCTTGGGTTGGGCCTGGCGATCGTCTATCAACTGGTCGAAGCCCACGGCGGCACGATTTCCGCTCGCAGCCTGGGTGAAGGGCAAGGTGCTACCTTTACGGTCAGGCTGCCGCTGTCAACCGAAGCACCGCTAAGGAATTCACCGATCGATCCAATCGACCGGAAGGGCAATTTAGTCGGCATTCGGGTCCTCATCATTGATGACGAACCAGACAGTCTCGAACTCGCAGCGGAAGTTCTAGCCCAAGCAGGCGCGGAAGTCAGGACTACTGGCGTTGCAGCCGAGTTTCTATCGACTTTGGTGTCGTTTCGACCCGATATTGCAATCAGCGATATTGGTATGCCAGATGTAGACGGCTACACGTTACTCAGGATGATCCGTTCTTTACCGCCTGAGAAAGGAGGACGGGTCCCGGCCATCGCCCTGACTGCCTACGCAGGTGAAAAAAATCGGCAAAAAGCCATTGCAGCGGACTTCCAAAAACACGTTTCAAAGCCTATCGAACCTAACCAATTGGTTGCAGAGGTTATCGACTTGCTGAACGCAGAGGCGAAAGACCGATGCCAACAGGGCGAGTTCGCGAAAGCCATGAAACACTAGCATGGATGTCCGCGCTGCGACGGTCTCAAGCCCCAACCCAAAGTTCCCGAACCCTTCCAGGTAAAAAACTTTCAACTTCTTGAATTCTTTCTGGCGAAAGGTTCTCTTTAGTTGCAGAAAAAACAGCTTTGACCACCCTCTCGCGATCGACTGTCGGTGGCACTCCTCCTTCATTTGCAACTCGGGATAAAAAGCGATTGTCATCAATTCCTGAAAGGCCAGGACCGTTTAACGGAGGACGCAGGCGACTTAAAAACCCAACGATTGGATTAGTATCTTTCCAAAGATCCGAGATTTCCATCTGCAATGCCTTTTCATCCGTGGGCAATGCTTTTTCATGGAGCTCGCCTTCAACGCGATCGGAGGCTTCCGTTGTCATCAAATCGCGCACCACTCTAAAAACGACCTCTGTTAAATCGCGGGCATCGTAGGGATCTGCCAGCCCCCCTTCAACCATGACTTTTTCCAGAAAGGAACGGTGCTCGTCTGCAATTGCAAGTCTCGGATCTTCAACTTCAGTGGGATCGATTTCTGGGGTATTGATATTTTTGATATCTGTATTATCCATTGCCTATATCTCCCGATCGAATCGCAAATTAAAATTTAGGAAAACTCAGCTAGAAATAGGAGTCTCCCCTTGATTAGTTGAATCTGATTCAGTACTCTCGATTTCTGAATTGGAGGGACCCATCCCCAGAGAATCCATACTGTTATCTCGACCGTTTAAAGACAACATCAGACGAGAAATTCCTGAAAATAAAATGCTAACCCCTAGTAAGGTCCCAAGAAGCCACGGTGCGTTGGAGGGCCATTGAAACCAAACCAAACCTCCCAAAAAAAGCGTGATGATTCCATTGACCAAAACCCAAGTCCAATTGGACTTGGGTCGCAGCCGAAAGGCTAGAAAAAGCTCGAAGGTTCCTTCAGTAAGAAAGAAGCTCCCCAACAACAATGTTAGCGTCAACAGTCCCGGCAACGGGTAAAACAGCAGCCCTATCCCTGTTGAAAAGTATAGAATGCTGAGCAAGATTTTTAATACGAATCCACTTTCTTGGCGACCTTGCAAAGCATATACAAATTTTGCCGCACCTGTAGAAATTAGAATCAAAGCCAGCCAGGTTTCTGCTACGAGGCTTGAAAATGCAGGAAGCATAATTCCCAACACGCCCAGAACGATCAGAAGAGCACTGGTGAGAATTGAAACATCAATTTTTTTGTTTGATTGTTTGGAATCTAGAAAAATATTTTGAACCATGACCGCCCTCCTTTTATAAATTCACTTCGATCAGGTTAGATAATTTCTCTTGAAAGAGAAAACGTCTTAAGATAGATTTTCGACCCGAGCTTCTTACTAAATATGAATACAAAGACTCACTTTTCTACACCTTTGTACGTACAAATTCTAATCTGGACATAAAATATGTATTTTGATAGATGCAGTCAATCTAGATTAGAACGTCTTATAGCAGTGTGTACGGATTAAACTTAAACCGGAGAAGGAAAGTGACACAAGTTCCTAACATTCCGCCACTAATCGAGAGCGAACCTAGAGACTTTGAAGATACTGGTATAACCAGTACGGTTTCGGTAGCCGGACATCCTCTCCATCCCCTTTTAGTGACCTTTCCAGTTGCTTTTCTAGTGGGTGCGGCTGCAACAGATATAGGCTTTTGGTCGAGCAACGATGCGTTTTGGGCAAGAGCCTCATTATGGTTGATCGGAGCTGGTTTCATCACTGGTATCGTTGCTGCATTGACTGGCATACTGGACTTTCTAAAGATCGACCGCGTGCGCAAGCGGAGTGCTGGGTGGGTTCATTTATTTGGGAATGTAGCTGCGCTTCTCATTACCTTGGTAAACTGGATTCTCCGGTACAGCAACCCCGTTGAAGCTGTAATACCGCAAGGTATTGTTCTTTCCATATTGGTGTCTGTAATTCTGGGTGTTACGGGTTGGTATGGAGGAGAACTAGCCTATCGCCATAAAATAGGCGTGGTTGGCCGAGGGAGCCGTCGCGAACCATCCTGAAATTCATTCCTAGAAAGTGCTAATCGTACTTCTGGTTCTGCAAAGTCTCTCGTTCGAACGAGCGCGTCAATGATGCTTATCTTTTAGATTCAAGGGAGTTCAATCCTCACAGTAGGTTTGCTCCCATGAAGAATATATCTGAACCTGAAAAATCAACTCAGAAACCCGATCGGGTTGATTCCGATCTGCTGACCCAGAATGGAAAAATCGACGTCAACAAGGCACACCTGACCGCTAACCCTGGCGATCGCATTTCCGACGAGCCTCAGACTGTTGAAGAAAAGAAAAATCAGTTAGCAGTCGACTCTGGAGATATTACGGGCGAGCACCTCAAAGTCCCTACCTATTTTGTCTTCAAAATACCTGGCAAACCCGATAAGGTCCTTCACCATGTCAAAGACGCGCAGGAAATCTCCGACATGATTCGACTGGCTCGCGTCGATGAGAACGGAAATAGAGTTTGGTGGTAAGCTAAAATCGGCGCGCGCGCGGGCAATGCGTGTCTTAAAATAATCCTCTCTTTTAAGAGAGGATTTCTACTTTAAATGGTACGTAATTTTTTGTGATTTGTTAATGAAATTTATGTGTATAGAGTTTTCATTTAGAATACATAATAATTATTTTACTGAAGTAAGACTATCTACATTAACTTGAGGCAAAAAGTCTTGTTCTTGTAATATTCGATACAAGTTTACGTCTTTTTCTAGCAGGCAAGCGTGACCGCTGTTGGGCAGAATGAAAAGCTTAGCGTTAGGCAAAAGGCTGACCAAATGTCGAGCATCCGCGATCGAAGGTAAAAGGCGATCGCTTCCACTCGCGATCGTTAAAACAGGTTGCGTCAATCGATACAGGGGGAGATCGTCTACCTCAAAAGACTTTAATAAAGACAATCGCCAAGCCGAGGTTGCTTTAGGGATTTTTTTGATCGTATTCAAAAAGGTTCTCCGATCTTCTGGGGTAATCCGTTCTAGAGCCGCAAGGTATGGTAGCAACCCGACGGCTGAAAATTCAAAGAGAAAATCTGGAAACCACCGAATGACTTCCCCTCCCCACAGCATCCAAGGTCGGCGATGAAAAGAAGAAGCTGCATTGACGAGCACGATGCGAGTAAATAGATGAGGTGCTTGCAGGGCAACTTTCAGCGCCAAGCAGCCTCCAAAAGATTCTCCACATAAGTAGACGGGTTGCCCGACAGGTCGACGAGCCAACTCAGCTTCCACCAAAGCCACCACTTGTTTGGACAGTTCGTCCCAAGATGTTAAATCGTCGGGTGGAATTGCAAGGCACCTGACGTCAAATCCAGTTTCTAATCCTACCGTTTGAGTTCGGAGAAGCTGCCCCGTACCGTCCATCCCTGGCAGAAAAATGAAGAGTGGTTTGTCTGGGAAAAGGGCGTTAGGCGTTAGAAAGCAAACTTGACTTTTGAGTTTTGTCATTAATACACCCCCTCTTGGTGCAGTAACTGAGCTATTTCTTGCTGACAATACTGGGTCAACCGACCGACCATTGCTTTGCCCTGCTTCCCGCGATACTGCGCTTTATGGGTCGGAGTAATCCAGTAAGGATGCCCGATTGCAACTTTAACTTTATGATAGACAACTATCGGATGCCATCCCATTTGCTCGAACAAAGGCTCAGAGGGATCGAAAAAGTGCAGCAATGGAAGCGGTACGCCGAGATGGGTACTTTCGTCTTGCGAAATAATGGCGACAGGTAGAACGGCTAGCTTCGGCACGGGCGATCGCATTGCTAGATGGGCAAAGCCGCGTTGAAAGGGCGCGATCTCTCGCGGGGAGCTAGGTCTCACCATACGTTGCCCTCCTTCAGGAAAGACACCGACCAACTTTCGGGCTTGTAAAAAGCAATTCGCTCGGTCAAAAAAGCCTTGCTGGGATTGGTTGGGCGCTTCTAAGGGAAAGCACCCTAACGCCTGGACCGTTTCTCGCAAGACGGGAATTTGACTCATGTAATGATGGCAGGCAAATTGGATGGACTTGCTGAGCGCTGTCATTAAGAGGGGAGCGTCCATAAAGCTGCGATGGTTGCTCACGACCAAGATCGATCTGCTTTCAGGAATTCTATCTAAGTGGGCTAGTTTAACTTGAGTTCCCAAACCGTCTAAGAAAAGCCGAGAAAGCCCTAGCGGATCTTGAAAAAACATTTTTACTGATGACTCTACAGTCTTATTGATTGAGCTAAGCGCTGTTGCGCGAACTTTCCTCATCCAAACCGCGCGATACAGACAAACCCATCTGCTGCCCTCAGTTTTTGCTAAGGTTCGGTGCCGATCGAGATTTTTACCGCGCGCTCTTTTCCAAATTGGTATTGCTTTAGCAGCAAACCATCAAAACTCTGACGATTACTCGTACAGGAGGGTTCTATTGGCAGGACGTGCAGACAAATCGTTCGGACATTAGAGCTGGTTGCAGTGATTTGAAATTACACTAGCTAATATATCTAAATTTTAAAGATATTTAATAATCCAATAGATATAAGTTCCTCCAAAGTTGTCAGAGCGACGCACCCCCTCACTATCGTTGCTCAAGTAGCGGCGATTTGCTCTCTCTAGCCCCCTTATTTTTATGGCTGCCAACTCGCTCGGTCCGGTGCTGCTTTATTTGAAGTTACCTTTAGCTCAGCCCCCGATCGGAGCAATTGCTATATGCTGGAGATATTCTACTGCACACCTATTGGTTTAGCCCTTGATTTCAGAGCATCCTTTCTTGACAACTGCGAACCAGTCTGACTTTCACCCACAACAACCTCCTGCCTCTAGCAAAGCATTGGCCCTCACTCTGGCTGCAGCGGCAGATGAGCGCAAGGGTGGGGATATTACGATCCTAAATGTACGGGAGGTGTCCTATCTCACGGATTATTTCGTGATCGTCACGGGCTTTTCTCGCACCCAAGTCAAGGCCCTAGCCGATTCCATGCAGAAAGCAGCCGTGGAGCTTTGCCACCGCACGCCCGCTCACATTGAAGGTCAGTCCGAGTCAAACTGGATTGTATTGGACTACGGCGATGCGATCGCCCATATTATGATGCCAGAGGCAAGGCAGTTCTACAGCCTAGAAGCATTTTGGGGCCATGCGGAGCGGATACCCTTCCCGCTGCCCTCGGGCGTAGAGCTATAAAACGGTCGAAACAGTTGCCCAGTCAGAAGCTGGCCCATCAAAACGCAAAAAACTGCCAGCACAATATAGGGCAGGCGAGTTATAATTTTTGCGAAGCATAATCGTCTTTTGGCCACCCCAGACATGACTAATCCCCTCGTAAACGCCTTCTTTCTCGGTCGAGCCACTGCTGAGGTTCTTGCCGAAGAACTAGAGCACGGGCTAACTGACGTAATGAGCAATGTGGGCAAGTTTGACGCAGAGCAGCGCGAGCGGTTGCGGCAGTTCACCCAACAAGTTATGGAACGCGCCGAAGCAGAAGCCTCTAGTGCCTCTCAAGTCCGCCATGAAAGCGTGGCGACTCCCCCGACGGGCGGGCAGCAAGATCTCCAAGAAATTATTGACGAGCTGCGAGCGGAGATCGCTCAACTCCGCGCCGCTCTCCAGGACTATCGTCAAAAAACAGGGTCCTAAGTGCCTCAGTGGGAGCTTTTTTTTACAATTTAAACTGTCTTGACCGCCACTAGCCCAGGAACCCGTGTGTCTGCCCTTTCTTCTCCTACGGCGCTTGCCCTAAACACCCGTAGCGCCTACCGCTGGAATCGAGAAAATTATTCTCGGCATCGGCGCTTTGTCGATATTTGGGCTTTTGTCTTTCAGTTTCTGACTGCCCGCTGGCTGATGTCAAAGCCTTGGAGCTATCGAGGCGGTATGACTCCAGAGCGTCAAGCCGCCCGACGCCGGGCGCAGGCCATTTGGATTCGGGAAACGTTTTTAGAGTTGGGTCCCACGTTTATTAAGTTAGGGCAGCTCTTTTCAACGCGATCGGACTTATTTCCAGCAGAGTACGTCGAAGAGCTCTCCCTACTTCAAGATCGCGTTCCAGCCTTTAGTTACGAGCAGGTCGAGCGCACCATTTTCCAAGAGTTTGGCAAACCCATTCCCGATCTTTTCAACAGTTTCGATCCTATTCCTTTAGCGGCTGCTAGTTTGGGGCAAGTCCACAAAGCTCAGCTTCATTCCGGGGAAGAGGTGGTTGTTAAGGTTCAGCGTCCCGGACTTAAAAAGCTTTTCGATATCGACCTCAAAATTCTCAAAGGCATCGCCCAATACTTCCAGCGCCATCCAGATTGGGGTCCAGGCCGGGACTGGCTTGGTATTTATGAAGAGTGTTGTCGCATCCTGTACGAAGAAATCGACTACCTCAACGAGGGCAAAAATGCAGATACCTTCCGTCGCAACTTTAGAGCTTGCGACTGGGCTAACGTGCCTCGCGTGTTCTGGCGGTACGCTTCGAAGCGGGTCTTAACGCTGGAATACATGCCGGGGATTAAGATCAGCAATTACGAAGCCCTAGAAGCAGCAGGAATCGAGCGGAAGGCCGTGGCGCGCATGGGAGCGGAAGCCTATCTCCATCAGCTCTTGACGGATGGCTTTTTCCACGCCGACCCCCATCCCGGCAACATTGCGGTCAATTCAGCGGGAGAGCTGATCTTTTACGACTTTGGTATGATGGGTCAGATTCAGCCCCTCACGCGGGAACGATTGATGCAAACCTTTATGGGAATTGCCCAGCGGGACGCGAATCAAGTCATGGTTTCTTTGATCGACTTAGGAGCGCTAGCGCCAGTTTCGGATATGGGGCCCGTACGGCGATCGATCCAGTACATGCTGGATAATTTTATGGACAAGCCGTTTGAGACTCAGTCCATTACCCAAATCAGCGATGATTTGTATGAGGTTGCCTACAACCAGCCTTTCCGATTTCCGGCAACTTTCACGTTTGTGATGCGGGCGTTTTCCACTCTAGAGGGAGTTGGGAAAGGGTTGGATCCAGATTTTAACTTTATGGAGGTTGCAAAACCTTTTGCAGCGGAACTTATGACAAACGGCAATTTATCGGGACGGGACGATAACGGCGGGTTGCTGGGAGAACTTAGCCGTCAGGCAGCCCAAGTGGGTAGTTCTGCCTTCGGCCTCCCGCGACGCTTAGAAGATACCTTGGATAAGCTGGAGCAGGGGGATATTCGGGTGCGGGTGCGCTCCATCGAAACCGATCGCGCGCTTCGGCGGATCAGCAGCGTCAATATGGGAACCAACTATACCCTGCTGATCGGAACCTTCACCCTATCGGCTACTATTTTGTTGGTAAACCAGTACGTCTGGCTGGCGGCGATCGCCGCACTGCTGGCAGTCGGAATGGGCGTTGCCCTCGTGCGGCTCTTGCTACGAATCGATCGCTACGAACGGATGCTGTAATAAGACGAATGAAACTTCGGTTTGCTGGCTTAAGCGATAGGGGGGCGGTTCGGACCGCCAACCAGGACGCCTACTGTATAGACGACCCTCAAGGCCGCTTTTTTATCGTTGCAGATGGCATGGGCGGTCACGCGGGTGGGGAGGAGGCGAGTCGAATTGCCACCTTTGCGATTCAAGATTTTTTAGAAAAGAACTGGGGTTCGGAACTGGATCCTGCCGATCTTTTAAGAGAGGCGTTTGTGCGGGCCAATCAGCATATTTTGCAGACCCAGAAAGTTTCCCCAGAGCGGGCCGATATGGGGACGACCGCCGTTGCAGTCGTTTTCGCCGAGGATGGTTCTCCCTGGTGCGCTCACGTTGGAGACTCGCGCCTCTATCGTTTCCGGGATGGCGAACTCAAACAAGTCACGGAAGATCACACTTGGGTGGCCCAGGCCGTCCAAGCTAAAATTTTAACCCCAGCGCAGGTCCGGCTCCATCCTTGGCGGCACGTCCTGTCGCAATGTTTGGGTCGGGACGAGTTAAACCGAATTGACATCCAGCCCATCGACCTCCAGAGCGGCGATCTGCTGCTGCTGTGCAGCGACGGCCTTACCGAGGAGGTTGAGGACGAGGCGATCGCCCAGTTGCTCGAGAACAATCCCACTTGCGATCGCGCGGCGGATGCCTTGGTTCAGGAAGCGAAAGCAAATGGCGGACAGGACAACATTACGGTCGTGCTATTGGCGGTGGATGAAATAATGGATTCGTCCCGCGACGACCCCACCGTGGCGGATCTCAACCTTTAAACGAGTCCGCACGGACCGAGCCGACTTGCGCCACCCCACGATCGAGGCTATTGCATGAATGTTTGCAAGGTTCCCCCCCCGCTGCAACCCGGCGATCGCCTGTGGGTGACGATGCCCAGCGGCGCGCTCCGAGAGCCGACGGCCTTCGATCGGGGGCTAGAGGTTTGGCGATCGCGCGGGTACCAAATAGATCTGTGTCCCGCCTACGATCGCCAGTGGGGCTACCTCGCCGGAACCGATGCCGAGCGGCGGCAAGCCCTAGAAGATGGCCTTAAGAATCCTGCCTGTAAAGGAATTCTGTGCGGTCGCGGCGGCTATGGCGGTGCGAGGCTTCAGGAAGGTTGGCACTGGCCTAGGGTGGAGCCTAAATGGCTGGTCGGGTTCTCGGATGTCACCAGCCTGCTGTGGGGATTGGCCTGCCAAGGAATTTCCGGGGTGCACGGTCCCGTTCTGACGACCCTTGCCGAAGAACCCCTTTGGTCGGTCGAGCGCTTATTCGATTGGGTGGAGGGCCGATCTTTAGCGCCGCTCCAAGGAAACGGCTGGGGCGGCGGCACCGTCACGGGCCCCTTGCTCCCAGCCAATTTGACCGTGGCGACCCATTGCCTCTTCACCGCGCTCCAACCCGATTTGGACGGCGTTATTTTAGCCCTTGAAGATGTCTCTGAGGCTCCTTACCGCATCGATCGGATGCTCACGCACTGGCGCGCGAGCGGCACGCTCTCCAAGATCAAGGGGATCGCACTCGGTCGGTTCAGCCAGTGCGATGCTCCGGCGGGAATTGCCAGTTTGACGGTGGAGGAGGTGCTGCGCGATCGCCTCTCGGACGCGGGCATCCCGATCGTCTCAGAACTGCCCTTCGGCCACCAAGGCGAAAATGCCGCTCTACCCGTAGGGGTGCTTGCGACATTGGATGGCGATCGCGGGACGCTATCTATCTCCGAGGGCTGACGATCGAGACTCCTGTTGTAAAAACGTCTGGATGAGCGCCGCGACTTCAGCACCGTACTCTTCATGAAGTCCCAGGGAGCCTGGATGCGACTGGATCTGCGCGGAAGCAATGGCAGCAATGGCTTCCATTTCAGCCTTAGACTTGGGCGGGCTATCCGCGCCGATAACGACCAAACAGCGGGCGCGCAAACCCGAAAAAAGCTGTAAAAAGGCACCCCGATTGGTGACCGGATCTAGCCCCCCCGTGACGAAGGCCGCTGGGCCAAAGCGCGCTCCTCGCTGCTGAGTGGTGGCATATTTTGCAGCAATAAAGTCTGGCGTTAGCTTTTGAGCATCTGCAAAGACGTGACGACCGTACATCCATTTCAAAAACGAGGGCCGCGTGTTGAGGTAATACAGCAACTGACCGACCCATGGCGTTCTGACGAGCGTTTCAACACTGCGGGCGATCGCCTCGGATGCACCCATCGTGGGCAACGGTCCCCGCCAAGTGGGCGCGACGAGGACGAGTCTGGCCACTTGCTTGGGCAATCGCTGCGCTAATTGCAGCGCGTATCCGGCAGCGTGACCTGCGGCAACGACGGTCAGCGGTCGGTCGAAGCAAGCGGTCGCAAAATCCGGCAAGAAGGCTTCGTAGAGGACCGCGTTATAGGCGATCGCCGCTTTGTCGGATTCTCCAAATCCCGGCCAATCCACGCAGGTCACTTCGCAAGCAGCGCTTAGGATCTGGGCGACTGTTTCCCATTCTTTGCGGCTGGAGACCGTGCTGAAGGCAGGTAGGAGTAGAACGGGGGAGCCTTCTCCACGGCGATCGTAGGCAATGTTGAGGGTCTGGTTCGACCACTTCCATTCGTAGGTTTGGGTGCCTTCGGATGTCGGCACTGGAGTGTGCATGGTAGGGTCCTCATCGTCAGAGCAAGTTCTATTTTAATCCCGCAGCATTCGGCTGAGCGGATGCCAGCTTAAGTCTTTAAATCTAAGCCGCCAAATCTAAGCCGCCAAAGTGCAACAGGGCAATTTCAATAAAGCGGACCTGTTAAAATCGTGCGGCAAATCCCGTCGATAATACCCGAACCGTCCTCCTGTTTCAGATCTCGATACCACTGTAGAGTGCGAGCAGGGTCTTTGCCGTGGGTCAGCTCGGAGCGCTTCCGGGCGCGCAAAATAATGTCAGCCGTTCGGGCTTGGCGGAGCGCTTCGTAACGTTTTAAGGCATCGACAACGCCCAAATTATTCGTCACCAGGCAATTGGCTAGAACAAACGCATCTTCGATCGCCTGGGCACCCCCTTGACCCAGGTCCGGACAAGTGCTGTGGGCGGCATCCCCGAGGAGGGCAACGCGATCGCGTACCATTGTTTCCAACGGTTCTACATCGTGGATGGCAATGCGGTTGATTTTAGCCGGATCTAACCGCTGGATGAGCCGCTGCACCGGATCGGCCCAACCCTGAAAATGCCGCGCTAACTCCTCCCGCCGATCGGCCTGGAGAGGTTCGGTTGCGTCGGCCATCGGCACGTCAAAAAAGTAGTAAAACCGCCGTTCTCCATTGGGTCCGCCCACGGGCATGACGGAGGCGCGCTTGAATTCGCCGACGTGAAGCACCCAGCTATTGAGCGGCCCGAGATCTTCAGAGGCTTCCACGAGTCCGTTCCAGTTGACGTAACCCGCATAGCGGCGCGTTACAGACCGCCCTACGACGTACTGCCGAATTGCAGAATGGGTGCCGTCGGCCCCGATCGCTAAGTCGCCCGTCGCGATCTGTCCGTCGGCAAAGCTGGCGATCGCGCTGTCTGGGGTCTGCTGAATGTTGACGCACTTGGCGTTGAGGCAAACTTTGTCTGCCCCAAAAGTTTCTAGCAGCATCTGTTGGAGGTCGGTACGGGCGACGGGATAGGGCTGCTGCCCCACGCGTTCGACGAGGGGGCTGAGGCTGAAATCGGTGAGTTGTTCTCCGGTGTGGCTGTAGTAAGCCATCCGCTCCATTTGGCCGCCGATTTTAGCGATCTCCGCACCCAATCCCATGCGGTTGAGTACTTTCACACCATTGGACCAGAGCGAAATGGCCGCCCCCGCTGGCCGCAACTCGCTCGCGCGATCGTAAATTTCAACCTCGTAGCCGGCTTGCTGGAGGGCAATCCCCGTCGCGAGACCCCCCATTCCAGCACCAATAATTACAACCTTTAGGCGTTCCATGCTCGGTCCCTTTTAGATGAACAACGATCGGCAAAAAGAGACTTCTAGTTTGTTCTCAAGTATTTTGTCCTCAAGCAGGCGATTGGTATTGATGCCAATGGCGGGCAATATCGATGCGGCGGCACAACCACACCCGTTCGTGCTGCTGCACGTAGTCTAAAAACCGCGCCAGAGCGGCGGCCCGTCCGGGCCTGCCGACGAGCCGACAGTGCAGCCCCACGCTCATCATTTTGGGAGCCGTCTCCCCTTCGGCATAGAGCAGGTCAAAAGCGTCTTTCAGATAGGTAAAAAACTGATCCCCAGAATTAAACCCCTGGGCCGTCGCGAAGCGCATGTCGTTGTTGTCCAAGGTATAGGGAATCACGAGATGGGGCTTGCCATAGTCCCAAACCCAGTAGGGAAGGTCGTCGGCGTAGCTATCGGAGTCGTATAAAAAGCCGCCTTCTTCCACCACCAACCGCCGCGTATGGACGCTCGTGCGTCCGGTATACCAGCCTAGGGGACGCTGTCCGGTGACTTGGGTGTGGAGGGCGATCGCCTTTTCCAGATGCTCCCGCTCCGATGCGACATCGAAGTACGCGTAGTCGATCCAGCGATAGCCGTGACTCGCAATTTCCCAATCTGCTTCTTGCATTGCGGCTACGGCTTCTGGATTCCGAGCTAGGGCCAGTGCCACCCCGTAAACCGTCACCGGAATCTGCCGTGCCCCAAACAAGCGATGAAGCCGCCAGAACCCCGCCCTGCTGCCGTACTCGTAGCAGGACTCCATGTTCATGTGGCGCAGCCCGTGAAAGGGGGCCGCACCCACAATTTCCGACAAAAACGATTCGGAAGCCCGATCGCCGTGAAGAATGCAGGATTCACCGCCTTCTTCGTAATTGACCACAAACTGGACGGCAATGCGAGCCCGACCGGGCCATTGGGGATCGGGGGCGTTGCGTCCGTAGCCCACCATGTCCCGTGGGTAAGCTTCCGACATGGCTGTTACTGCCTCAAACAACTAAAGCTCGACCGAACTCAAAAAACTCGCGCGCTCAGCTCGCCATCGCCGCGGCCTTTTTATAGGCAGCCCACCCCCCGTAGTTAGAAATATCGGGCCAATCGTGCTCCACAATCAGTGCGTGGGGATACAGCATGGCTGTCAACACTTCTCCGTCTTCTAGCACGATGTCACCCGGATACATGTGAGGCGGTTCCGTCGAGATCAAATAGTCGTACTGGGCGGCGGTGAGTTCGTAGACCTCTCCCGGAATGCTAATGCCCCCGTCCTCCACCTCGTAGATAGCAGGATGCCACCCATCCACCGCAGCATGCAGGCGATACTTGGGCCGCGTCGCAGCTTCGCGCAAAAAAACGGCTGACTGAAGATTTTGGTGGTCGGGCTGTCCGCGTAGCGCGGACCCACAAATAAAAACGCGCTTGGAGTCAGAGGTGGAAATTGTCATAGAGGTAGGGCGCTAAATAAAAATAAACGGCTTATTTGGCCAGTACGGAATCCTCTTGCGAGGACATCAGGCTACCGTCCGAGTGCAGGTGGCTCATCTCTAGAATGACCCGTTCCTTGGCGGCAGCTAAATGACTCAGAATTGCCTGCGTGGCCGCCTTGACGTTTCGCTGGGCCACAGCTTCGTAGATCAGGCGATGCTCGACGCGGATGTTAAGGACGCTGGGGTTGTGCTGCATGGTCTGAATGCGAAGCAGCATCATTTTGTCGAAGACCTGATCGAGCAAGGAGCGCAGCCACAAGTTCCCCGAACTTTCCGCGAGGAGGCGATGAAAGCGATAATCTAAATCTAAAAGCTGAAAATTAGTGAGCTGAGAGGCTTTTTCTTGTGCCAATTTTTCAG
This sequence comes from Altericista sp. CCNU0014, assembly GCF_044923475.1. Taxonomy (NCBI): domain Bacteria; kingdom Bacillati; phylum Cyanobacteriota; class Cyanophyceae; order Synechococcales; genus Altericista; species Altericista sp. CCNU0014. The sequence continues at coordinate 4,300,433 of NZ_CP137338.1, read as the reverse complement.
CCTGGGCGACCATCAAACTCAAGCTGTAAAGTTGCTCGTCCGTAGCGTTTTCGCAGGCTTCGATCGCGGACTGATGTTCCAAGGCCATCCGGCAGTTATACAGTTGAATGGCATCGGCTTGAGAGAACGTCGCGACGCGCAAGACGCTATCCCCATCCACCACCACCAAGTCTTCATTTTGCAACTGTCGCAATGCTTCGCGGATGGGGGTTCGGCTCACCTGAAGTTTTTTAGCCAGATGGGTTTCGATCAGCCGCGCTCCCGAAGCCAATTCCCCTGACAAAATAGCGGAACGCAACGCTTGATAAGCTTGCTCTTGCAAGGATTGATTTCGTTGGAGCGATCGCAAAGACAAAGACAAAATAAAACTCCTATACTTTCAGGAGAAATGGGAATCATTTTTAATTCTAAGGTTTAACGCGCGCGTTCTATATCCCTTGTCTATCATTAGAGTATACAGTATACGATCGTTCATCGCTTAGAGGCGACAGGTAATGAACGATTATAGCGATAAGTATCGTTTTACCGTTGGCTGAGCTATCTTATTAGAGCTGTCTTCGCGCAGCCGTAACAAGCTCTCTCTGGCTCTTACCGATCGGACCATGCCCCTTGAAGGATTAAATGCTGTTTTGTCGCAGCTCAAGCAAACCCATTGGCGCGACCAACAATCCTTTGACGCGTTTGTGCGGTTGTGGCCCGAAATTGTCGGTGCCGCAGTGGCCGCGCAAACGCGTCCCGTCAAGCTCAGCACCCAAGGAATTTTACACGTTGCAGTATCGGGCGGTGCGTGGGCGCAGAATTTGGCCTTCGAAAGGGTCAGAATTTTAAAGAAAGTGAACGCGACCTGGCATGGATCCGTTAAAGATATTTATTTTTCTACCCGAGACTGGCACCGCAGCCCTTCTCCTCAACACCGCTATGCCTTGGATTTGAAATTGGTGTCGGCGGAATCGGCGAGCGGAAAGCCAAAGGCGCGATCGCAGCCCGCAGACGCGCGCGATGCTTTCTCGCGATGGTCTGTGGCCGTGCAGAAACGGACGAAAGGCAACGATCGCTGTCCCATTTGCCAATGCCCTACCCCCCTTGAGGAGCTCAGACGGTGGAATCACTGCGCGCTTTGCCTCAGTCGCGCTCCATCAGACTCCCGTTTGAGGCCTTAGGGCCGATCTAGGATTCGGGCGGCGGCGGCGTGCATGAGGGCAATCTCTGGATTGTGCTGGATCGCTAGATAGTAGCGCTGTTCGGCAATGGAACCGTCTGCTAGGGGGCTGAGCAAGCCCCGAACGTCAACCAAAATCGCTTCGGCAGGTTCGGACGTTTCTGGCTTTTTAGCACTCAGCAGTTCGTCAATGCGGACGATCGCCTGGGAGATGGGTCGCAGCCAATTAAAGCGCTCGTGCCCTAAAACGAGCTGAAAATACTCGCCTTTGGTTGCAATCGGCCCGTAGGCTTGCTCGTAAGCGCTCCGCTCCTGCTCCATCAATGCTTTGTGCAGGTTTAGCAGCAGGGGTCTCAGTTCGCGCAGGTGTTGCTGGAAGTGCTGTTCTAGGACGGGGTCGGAAGACATTGGACCTAATGGAGAACTAAATGGGGCAATAAATGGAGAGCAGCAAGAGAAGGCGGTAAGGGGGTTGGAAGCGAAGGACTCGCTCGGGGGCGGGGCGTCGGTGCGGCACCCCGTCCCGACGCGAACCGACGGAACGATCTAGGATTGGGCCGTTTCTCCAGGGGCAGTACGGGACTGCTGTTGCTCTAGAGTGGCGATCGCCGCATTAAGGGCAGCCAGACGGGTTTCTAGCCCGTCTCGCGACATTTTCAGGAAGTCAAGTTGGGCTTTGCGATAGTTATGCCGCGTGGCGGCATCCATAAAACAACAAAATGGAAACATAAGAACCATCCAACGCTATAACCACGACTCTTCTATAGTATGAAAAGATTTGTATCAATGGTGTCTCAGCAACGTCTCTCAGCGGGCCGGATAACCGACCTACGGGAAAAATGTTTGACCCGCGATCGGACCGTTCCTCGCGACCAAAATCGATTTCACTTTTTCTGAACGGCGTAGCAAAGACGAGCGATAACAGGCTTTTGCTGTTTCATCAGTTCGGCAGTGCGGAGCCGCAGTCCTCTGAGGAACGGCTGTAGGTTGTGGGTTTTGGCTCCGTCTAGGTTGCCTTCTGTGGCATTCCAGGTTTTCCACCAATCTGGTTCGATAAAGTCTGTGGGGGACGCGTCGAATTGAAAGCGATAGATGCCCGATTCGAGCTGGTCTGCCTGGATTTTTGCCTTGAAACGAATCGATCCGTCTTTGACGTTCCAATCGGTCAGCTGCAACCCCTGGGTGTTGCTGGGCTGAAATTGCTTGGACTGGCTTTGGTATTTTTCGAGGGTTGGGGTAAGGGCGATCGCCGTCGGTTCGACTGGCAGTACTCCTTTTAAGGCGCGATAGGGAAGTTCGACATCTGTAGGTTGGCTGGCCGTTTTTTTAGTCACCACCAAAAACTGCACCGGATCTTCGGGCTGTTGTTTGCGGACGACAAGCCGTCCGTCGTTGAGGGATTTGGGCTGAAGGATATCTTTGCGTGGGGCTGTTTTGATTTCGTTGGCGTTGAGGACGGCAGCTTCTGCGACGGGCTGGGGCGAGAAAATAACGAATTCATGCTCGACATCGTTGAGTCCGTTGCGCTGGAGCTGGTCGAAGAAGTGGTTGATGTTGCCGTAGCTGCCGAGCAGCATTACGTAAACCGGATGAAAGGCACGTGAGGTTTGACCGGAGGTCGAGTAGCCAAAATTTTGGTTGGAGATACCGACGTCGTAAACGGTGCCTTTGAATTCGCTTTTGACGGCTAGAATGCCGATCGCGTAGCCTTTTTCGAGGTAGCGCTGAGCCAATAAATTTTGCACGAGCCTGACGTCGGCATCTTTTTGGTAAAGGTCGGTCACGACTAGGCTGAGTCGATTGTCTGCCGGGTCGGCGAGGGCTGCGTCGATGCGACTGGTGCTGAAGTCGCTGCCGCTTTGATAAAAGACCGGGAGTTGCGCTTTGAGAAAGGTTTCGCGATCGATGGGCTGTTTTTTGGTCCCAAACCGATAGTATTTGGTATTTGCACTGTTCCAACCCGTGGAGGAGGCGCTATCCATGAGTCGGAGGGTTTTGCTGTACCGACTGTCGGGCAGGTCGTTGACGTAACCCTGCATGGAGAGGGTGCCATCGATTAAAAACGAAAGTTCGAGGTCGGACGTTTGCTTGAGCCGAGTGGCTGCTTCGGCGGTCGAGGCGGGCTGGGGACAGGAGATGGATTGCTGGCTGGGACTGCATCCAAAGAGCAAAGAGATGGCGGCGATCGCGCCTAGGCTAACTAAAGATTTGATTTTTCCAGGTTGAAACTTTAAGTCGGAGGTCAATTTCACGCTTCACAATTGCTCTGGATGGATGGTTGCTCGCAATCTTAAAAATATCGCACCCTAAGTCACTCTTTGCCAAATTTTAAGGGCGTAGTTTGCTCCACCGGAAATCAGTTTTTTGCCGTCAGGAGAAAATGCAACGGGGTTGCTACCTTCAAGCGTGCTGAGGAGTTGGCCCGTCGCAAGGCTCCAGAGCTTGATAGTGCGATCGCTGCTGCCGCTGGCAATGGTTTTTCCGTCTGGGCTAATGGCAACTGAGATGACGCCTGCGGCATGGGCGGTAATGGAATAGAGCAAGGAATCTGTCCTTAAGTTCCAGACTTTTATGATGCCATCAGTGCTGGCGGTAACAGCGGCTTGGCTGTCTGAACTAATCGCTACGGAATGAACCCAATTTTCATGTCCTGTCAGCAAATGGCTCAGTTTGCCTGTTTCGAGGTTCCACAAGCCAATCTTTTTATCGACACTACCGCTTACAAGGGTCTTACCGTCTGAGTTGAGGGCAATTGCGGTAACGGCAGCTTCATGTCCGCGCAGGGTCTTCATTAAGCTACCCGTCTGTAGGTTCCAAACTTTAATGGTTTTGTCTGCACCCCCGCTGATGAGTTTTTGGCCTGTAGGCGTAAATGCAATGGCATGGACGGGTCCGTTGTGGCTTTTGCCTAGGCCGCTTTCCATAAACGTTCGCATCAGCTTTCGCGGTTCTAGATGCCACGCTGTCACTTTTTGGTCGAAGCAACCGCTGGCGATCGCTCGGTTATCTGGGCTGATAGCAACTGAAGTGACTGCTTGAGACTGCCCTAAAAAAGAGAAGGCATAGCGCCCAGCGTTCAGATCCCAAAGGTACAGCGCGCGATCGTCCCCTCCACTTGCCAGCCAATTACCGTCGGGACTGATGGCAACTGCATTGACGGCAGCTCTGTGAGATTTAAGGGTGTGTTGGCATTCCCAGGCGATCGCTGTTGCCGTCAGCTCGGTTGAGTTTGGGCGTGGAGCCTGAGTCTGTTCTACGTCAACCCACGCAACATCAATCGGTTTTGCATCCCGTTCCGCCCAAAATACATCGCGGGCAGTTTGAGCGATGGCAAGCTCTCCTTTACGAACTTCAGCAAGGTTGCTCGTTAGTTTTTGGGCGATCGCTTTTTCCCACTCTTTTGATGTGGTTTGAGGTGTACTGCTGGCGGATTGAGGTTGATTCTTGGGTGCAGCATCTTGTGAAGACTGTATAGGTTTAATACTTAACGGGTTAAATCCCCTTGGGAAACGAGTCTTCTTATCGTAGATTGCCCCATTCAGTGTAGTCTCCTCTAGGTTTGCGCCTTCTAAATTTGCGCTCCGTAAATCAGCCTCGGATAAATCCGCGCGACTAAGGTCTGCAAACGCTAAATTTGTTCCTTGGCTCAGGTTTGCTCGGCAAAGAGTTACGCTGCTTAGCGTTGTATTTTGAAGATTAGATCCCCTTAAATCAATGTCGGCAAGACCAGCCCAAGCGAGATTTTCTCCTGAGAGGTCGATTTCCTGAAAATCTCTTTTTCCCGTAGCGTATTGATTTAGGAGTTCTTTTGATTTCATTGGATCTGCATTAAGTGTTGTTGATTCAAATGAGGTGCATTTCTAAAGATACTCTCTAAAAATTTGACATGCTACTTTATATTTCTCAATTAATTCTTGAGCTTTCATGCTGGGTTTAACGGTTAAAAGCTCTGAGGTTTGACTCATTGATATAGTTATAAGCGTTTCCCAAAAATGGGCGGATACGACCGCCCCTTCAATCCTCAAAAATCCCCTTCAGATTCAGCACAAACCCAGGCAAAACGTCCTCGCCCAATATCTCAGCAGGAGACAGAAGCACTTCAACTTCTCTTCCCGGTCGATAGATTTCAACAATCCGATCTTGAGGATTCAGCAAAAACCCCAAACGAACGCCATTGTCGATGTACTCCTGCATTTTGTGCTGTACCGTCTTAAGGCGATCGCTCGCAGATTGCAGCTCAATAACAAAATCTGGCGCGAGGGGCAAGAACCCGTCAGGGTTGGGGTTGAGTGCCGTAATTCTCTCCTTTGCAACCCAAGCCGCATCAGGAGAGCGGACCGCCCCATTGGGCAAAATAAAGCCCGTTGAGGAGTCAAACACGATCCCTAGACCGACTTGGCGATTCCATAGCCCCAAGTCCATCGTAAGGTTTGCATTTCGCCTGCCCGATTCCCATCCCGTTGGCGGCATCACAATCAATTCTCCCTCAGCCGTCAGTTCCAGCCTAACATCGCGATTGTCTCGACAAAGCTCGCGAAACTGTGCGTGGGTCAAATGGGCGATCGAGTCTAAATTGAGCGTCAGGGCAGTCATAGAACAGCCTCAGGATGCAGTTAACCACAGCTTAGCATTTGCCTTTTTGCACGCCATTGAAAACCTCATTGAAAACCTCATTGCCCGCGCCATCGGACTCGCGATCGAAAGCGCCTCTCAAAGAAAGAATGCGACCCATCCCTTCATCGCCGCGATGCGAGGTTAAAAATATAGAAAACAATCCAAAAAACGATACCCGCGATCGTCCAAACTCGCTGATGTTTCTTAAATGCCTCAACGCTCTCCCACCTGCGGTTTTGCCAAGCCCAGGTATTGCCATTGGCGGCCATGACAACCGCAAATCCAAACGTAATCCAGCTTCCGACCCCTGGCAAAAATCCTAACGGCCAGAGCAAAAAACCACCCCACACGCGATGGTCTAAAAACCAAAACCAGGGCAGCAACAGCGCGCCCCAATTCCAGCTTCCTTTAATGCTGGCAGGGACAACGCCCGATTTCCCTCGACCAGAAGTATTGGAAACATCAGTTTCTGGACGACTGGTTTCAGAAGATGCAGCAGAAACCCACCTTGTTGCCTTGGCCGTCTTTTGCCAATCACTGATGGTATCTACCGTTGCGCTACGTGCTTTTTGAAAGAGTTTCTTGGCCGTATCGACCGTCGGTTTTGGACCGAAGATTCGGGGGGGAGTATTTTTAGGCTTTGTCTCCTTCTCTCGTAGTTTTGGACGCTCTCTGGATGCGTGCTCTTCTAAATCGACGTCTGGCTTAGTCGGTTGTGGCGTTTCTAACGCGACTGCTGCGGGCTGAAGCGCTCCGCTAGCGATCGCCCCGGCCTTAAGCGGATCGAAGCCAAGGGGAAAGCTAGTGTTCTCGTCATAAACCGCCCCTTCAAGCTGAATGCTCTCCAAATTGGCGCCTTCCAGACGGGTGCCCTTTAAGTTTGTATTGCGCAAATCAGCCCGACTTAAATCCGCAAAGGTTAAATTCGTTCCCCCACTGAGGTTTGACTCGCTGAGATCGGCCCCACTGAGATTCGCATGGCTCAGATCTGCACCCCGAAAATTCACCCCTTTTAGCTCGACCCAAGCCAAGCTGACACCCGATAGCTGCACCCCATGAAAATTCCGCTCTCCGGCCTTGTACTGCGTTTTGAGTTGAGTAATGTCCATGTGTCCGCATTAGCAATCCATAAAATTCTAATCGACTCATCGGGAAATTCGAGTGGACGCGCCCACCTCTCCACTCCCAACCTTTTGCATCATAAACCGAGCAAATTGCGTAGCGCGCTGCTGATTTGTAAAAGAAGCCACCTGAATCGACCGAACGCCCAACCCCGAGCGATCGGTCGCAAAGGCATCTCGACAAAATTGCTGGGTCACGGTTTTGAGCGTAGCAGGAGAATAGCGAACGAATACGGGATATAAATTCACCGGATAATCTTTAGCTCTAGTGGGTAAAGGATCGCCACAGGCCGGACGCGGGTACCGCACTGTATTGAAAGGATTCGTAGAGGGTTGAAACCGTTTGGAGAAGTCAAACCAGTTTAGAGCCGCAAACCCAAGGCCCAGCACCAGAAACATTCCCAATAATGTCCCCAGACACGACCTGGAGCGCTGTGGAGAGGGCGCTGCGACAGTGGGCGGCGCAGCAACACCCGCAGACGGAAACAAACCCGAATCGTCGGCGTCGATCGCTGCGGGATTGGAAGTCCCGAAAGCGGTTCGATCGTCAGAGAAATCCCGCGCGGTTTCGGCGATGGGTTGGGGTTGAGGGACTGGATTTTGGGCGGCTTGAGTTTTTAATTGAGCGACGCTGGCAAGCCGACTTTGACGATCGAGTTCTTGTACGGCAATGCCGCCTGCCGCGACAGGATCGAAGCCGATGGGAAACACAGTGGTGGGGTCGTAGAGGGTCCCTTGGGCGATCGCCCCTTCCAAATCGGCCCCTTCCAAATTAGCCCCGCTCAAATTGGCTTCCCTAAGATCGGCTCCGTTGAGGTTGGCATAGGCCAAGTTGGCATTGTCGCTAAAATCGGCTCGGTTGAGCAGCGAAGCCACGAGCTTAGCGCCGTAGAGATCCGCGCCCCTAAAGTCCGCATCGCGCAGATCTAGAGCGCTGAGGTCCGCACCGCTCAAGTCGACCTTTTGAAAATTGCGATCGCCCTGTGCGTAGCGTTCCTGAAGAGTATTTCTTTGCATCGTCGGGATAGGGCTGACTTGGGGTCTAACGCTGTTACTTTATCGGGTTTCCCCGTCACGGCGCAGAAGATAGTCTAAGATGCGTTCTTGGCGATCTTGGGACGCACGGGTGGTCATTTGAAATTCTTGGAACTGAGACTGCTGCGCTTCGTAGTTGCGGTCTAGGCGCTGGGCGATCGCCTCTAAGCGTTCGATGCGGCCTTCTGCATTGTCTAGACGTTCGGCATCTCTAGACAAGAGCCGCTGTGCCTGAAAGATAAATTCATCAAGCCGTTGGCTGGTTTGCTCTAGTTGGGCGCTCGTTGCAGCTTGAGCTTCAAGCATTCGTTTGAGCTGTATATCGGTTTCAGCCTGAGATCTAGACAGTTGCCCAAGCTGCGCATCTAGTGCGGATTGAGACGCAGTCTGCGTTTCGGATACTTGTCTAAATCGCTCATCTAGTACAGCTTGAGAAACTGCCTGCGATTCAGTGAGTCGCTCGATGAGACCTACAACTCGGTCTAGCTCTTGGTTTGCAGATTCTGCATAGCGAGCTGCGGAAACCAGCAGGTCTTTGACAACTTCAAATTCATCTTCTATTCGCTGGAGCCGTTGTTCTGTGGTCATGGGTTTGCTTGGGGCAATTTAGAAGTAAAGCATTACATCTAGTGTATCGGGCTGTTGGATTATTATGATAGACCTGTGCGATCGCCCTATATTTCTAAACAATTTCTCTTTAGATAAAGTTGACAGATTATGCATTATTGGTAAGCTTAAAACAGCATTTTTATAGCTAGATTTTCTAAAAATTAATTCCATTATAAAAATATTATAGAGAAAAACAATGATTCGATATATTTTTTGCATCAATGCCGGACGTCGGGTTCGGATTACTTAACAGAATTGCTTTCGAAGGCAAAAAATACCGTTAGCTTTCACGAAGGACCTCCAATCATGAATGGGTTGCCAATGCAACAATTTAATGAAGGAGATGAGCGCGCGCTTCATGCATTGATGCCCTTAAAGATTAAAGAAATTCAGAAAAAACGCGGCACTGGCGCAAAAGTTTATTGCGAAACCAATCACTCTTACATCAAGGGTTGGGGCTATTTACTACCGGATTTCTACATCCCTCAATCAGAGATAGGGGTCATTATTTTGAGTAGAGCGGCAGACGATACAGCCGCCAGCTTGCTCCGAGTCCACGAAGTGCCGGGTATTTCAGAATGGAGTCGAACCTGGTATTTGAAGCCTGGAGACGTCAGAAACCAGAGCGCACCCGCTGAAAATGCCAATCCTTACGAATTATGCCAGTGGTACGTGGAAGAAATTAATTTGCGTGCCGAAGATTACAAACGTCGGTTTCCAGGCATTACCTATTTTGAATGCACCTTAGATCGGCTCAACCATGAGTCGCACGTTGCAGAGCTATTTGCAACCTTTGGATTAGAACCTTCAGCGGAGCTGAAATCGGCGATCGGACAACCTTTAAACACCCGTTCTGAATGGCCTAAATTGCCCATGGAAGACTTGTTGGCTGTTTCTCCCTACCCCAATGCCGATCGGTTGAGTCCGGCAGAGCGAGATGCTTTGGTCGAACGAATGGTGGCATATTTGCACGAGTCTCGAGCATCGAATATCGCGGCAATGGAGCCAGATAAGGCAATGGGCGGCAGTCTTGGACCTGCCGCTGTCGCGATTGTCGCCCGTGCTGAAGGCGAGTTAGAAAAGGTATTTCAGTATTCCCTCAAATTTACCGAAACAGAGCGCATTTTGATCGATGAATTTTTACGTTCAACTCATCCTCTCGATCTGTTCTTCGTCGTGAGCGATCGCACTGGCGGGCCTGGAATTTCTTATACCTACAACTTCAACGTTGTGCTGAGCGTGCAGCTTATGATTCGGCAGCTTGGTCCCTCAGGCGCGTTTAAAGCGCTTTGGATGATGGTCAAAGGGTTATGGGGCAGAGACTATAGCCATCGCAACCGCTAGAACTCAACGCATGAATCCCTGGATTTGACCCGTGCTGCTATCGCGTAAATTGCACTTGACCCTTTTCAAGCAAATCCCAGCCACCAGAAAGCGAATTTTGAGAAACTTTAGCAGGTTTGATCGTTTGGATTTTAGAACCCTGCTGATATTCAGGACATTCAAATAAAGCTTGGAGCGTGTCGAATCCCATCGGCGTAATTTTAAGATCGCTTTTAGGCGTCAACCAATAATTGCGATCTTCCCCCATAAAAATCCAGTAGCTGTAGTTATTGGCTGATTTCAGAAAGACTGCCGCGTTTCCGTTGCGCCGACTGGCTACGCTTTCTTCGGTCTCGGAAACCCGCTCGATAACGGAGCTTTCTAAGACTTGAGGGGAGAGATTGTAATTTTGGACGATGCTATCCCAAGGGTTGCTCGCAGTGGGAGCGGGTTGGTTGAGCGCGCTAACGCGAGCGGTGTAGTCGTAGCCCTTGCTTGCAGGAACATCATTACTTGCAAATGGAGTATCGTTGCCGTAGCGAGCGGGTTGATTTCTAGCGTCAAAGCCAAAATCATCCGCCCTTGCAGATTTGGGTTGAGCTTGCAGTTGCACGACCTCTAACGTCTTTTTATAGGAAGAAAGCTGCCCTCTTAACTCCTCAATCAATGCAGATTTACGGCTAATGCGTTGGTTGAGTTCGCCATCTTTAGCATCCAACTCCTTTAGCTTCCGCATCATTTTATGGTTGGCTCCATTGGAGTCTTTTAGGCTTTGCCATACTAAAAAGCTGAGGGCCAAATTCCACAACCCAAGTCCGCCTAAAGCAAACCACAGCCAAGCCGGAACCGACCCGTTGGTGGCATCTTGAGGTTCCTGTCCCGAATTTGAGTGAGCAGGATCTGAGTACGGCGTAGAAGGTGTGGCAAAATCAGCAGGCGCTGTTTCGGCAGGGGATGGCGAGTTGGCACTCTGCGCCCAAGCGCTGTTAGACGTTGGCGTCAATGGGCGATCGCCGAGCAATAGCGCCATCAAGAGGAAGCCTGCAGGCGCAAGGTTGTGTAAATATTTTATTTCCATTCGTCTGCCCATCGATTTCCTAATACCTGTAACAGTGCCTTCAAAGCCAAAATAAAGGGCGGCTCTACCCGGATGTCGTCTGCGTTGCCCCTGAGTCGTAGCAAAGATTTTTTCAGTTCCCGCGCGGTCGCGCGCCATAGTTCGGCATTGGCATCGGGTGCGTCGCTGACCGCGTAGCCCTTAAAGGGAGCAATGCTCTCGACGCGCTGGGCATCTAGAGTGCGGTGATAGCTATTCATAAAATGGGCCAAGGCCGCGAGTTCTGGGACCGCAAAGTCCTCAATGGTGCCGCCCAGGCGCATTCTGGCACTGCCATCCTGGGGTTCGCCATTGACGGTAAAAGCTTCCCCAGCAATGAGGGGGTCTTCATCCCGCTTATCGAGTCCTTTGAGGTGGCTCTCGTCTAAAACCAGGCCGCAAGCAACTTCATCTTTGGGCAGCGGACTCAGTTTGGTTTCGACATCGATATCCTCAAAACCCGAAGCGCAGCTGAGCATGGCGCTAAACAAATCGTTAGCTTCGCAGTGTCGGTTGAACTCGCCCCCATCGGCCAGCCAGTTCAGCAGTCGGGAACCGTTGCCCCCGGCAAACACGGGTGTAATTTCTGGAGTTTTGTATTTGCCTTCAGCGTAGAGCGCCTTCAGAAGCAAGCCCACGTAGTAGTACAGTCCCGAAACCCCTAGAGTCATGAGTTGCAGCAATCCTTGAAACTCCGGGTCTTCGGCCACCATATCGCGGCGATTTTGGAGCCACCCTTCGCTTTCGCGACGCATGAAAACATCTAGCTTGACGTAAAACTGGAAGCCCTGAAGCTTGCGCCATTCGTCAATTTTGATCTTGAATTGGCGCTCCAAAAAATTGGGATTCATTTGAACGAACTGGGAAAATAAGTCCTTGCCTGCTAGCTGTACCGAACATTGATGCACCAGCTTATTTTCTTCCCAAATCGAAATATCTGACGTGCCTCCCCCAATGTCAATACAGGTACTGTTGACGAGATCCAGCTTACTTTTGCGACCGGGTAGCTCGAAGTCTGCAAAATACTGAGCGATCGCCAAGCTTTCGGTGCGGTAGTTGCTGGGGTTGTCGAGGGTCGGACAATTTTGAGTCAAGCCCGTCGATTCCTCAATGGCTACCGTTAAATCTCGCCAATTTTTGACGTACTTATTGCGATCGGTTTTAGAAAAGGCGGACGGATAAGAGAGCGCCCACTGAATTTCTTTGACACTGCTGGCAGCAGCCTGGGCCGTAATTTGTAAAATGAGGTGCTTCAGAAACAGACGGTTGAAGTTGAGACTTTCCGCCGACCATTTGAGATTAGGGCGAATCCAGTCATCGGTGTTGGGCTTAAAGGTAGTGCTATCGCGAGGGATATAAATGCGTCCGTCTAGAATGGGCAGCGTTTCTCCCTTGCTGCCGCGCGTGGTCAGTACTGTCGATAGCGGCAACTCCATGCTGCTGGCAATAAAGTACTCGTAGAGGGCGGGCTGCCGAATTTCACCACTGCTTTGCGTGACTTTATAGTGGAGCGGCTCAACACTCAAGGGTTCCACAATACCGCTGCGCTTCACGTAGACATTGGTAAAAGAAGTTCCAAAATCAACCCCTACTTTCCAGGGAATGCCCGTCGTGGTGCCCACTTCCTTGGGCGTTTTGAGCAAGATTAAGCCAATGGGCCGTTGGTTCTTGTCGCGACAGTCAATAAACGCTGGAAACTCCTCAAGTTGCAGGATCTGGCAGTTACTTTCAGTGTCTGGAAAGGATTGATTGGGATAGTGGAACGAACCCACTCCCTTAAAGCTATGAGTCTCTTGCGCCTTCGCAAACTGAACTTGAAAAGTGCCCAGATTGGGTTCGTAGTAGAAGGCGTAGTATTCCTTCCAGGTTGCCGACCGGAAGTTGGGCCATAGCTCTAGAACCGGAACTTCGGCGATCGCATTTTCTTTACTCAGTGGGTAGGTTTTTGCCATCCGGTAGACCGTGCCGCTCCCATCTATGCCAGACAGGCGCAGGTCTAAAATGACCTCTACTTGAGGGCCGGAAGCGCGATCGATCCGCTGAAACTGCACCATCGCCACTAGATCCTCTGGCGTCAGGTACTCCATCAGCAGGGGGTTGAGAGGAACTAACGGCGTAATGCTCTTACCCTCGTAGAACTCTGCAAGGGCGTCGGTGCCCTTGGGGAGCAATCCCCCCGGAAACGCCCCCGCCTGGGTAATAAACGATAGCTCCGGCAGAAACACATCTGCCTCCCGCAGGCACCGTACGCCCCAGCGCGGTATCTCCCCGGAACGGGGCACGTCTTCTGCCTTGAGGGCGGCGAGGTTAATGGTGCCGTGAATCCAAATGCTCTGGGCTGGTTCGCGCCACTCCCGCATGATTTGGTGGGCTTCGGGAATCAGCAGCAGATCCAGACTTGGGGTTTTACCCACGCTGGGCAGCACCCGCACGCTGGAGTCCTTGGGACTGGCCTGGATGGGCGTATTGAGGGCGCGCAGCGGCCCTTGGACGATATTGACGCCAAAAAAGCGAGCCTCGTTACTGCGTTTGAGGGTTTGATTGGGCACGTTACCCAAGCTGGTTTGAAATTCCCCCAACAGCGCCGTGACTTCGTTAACGGCTTTGCTCACCACTTCCCCAGGCGGGTTCAGCTCCTGCCGCACAATTTCGAGCCACTGCCGGAGCTGGCTTTTCTCGTCTAGATTGAGGTGATCCACAGGTGCAACGGGCGATCGCAACCTCCCCCCAGACCACCAGGGCAACCCCGCCCAGTTCCCTTCTTCAGAGGGGCACACCAAGGTACTGGGCGAAGACATCCCAATCGATCGCCCGTTCCACAGAAACACGTATACGTCTTGCCAAGGATGCCTGCCGTTGAGGGCATACAGACAATTTTGGGTGGAGGGCCGCAGTTCGTAGAGCGATCGCGCAAAGGCATCGCCTTTCTCTTGCTCCGCCTCCAGTTCCACCAACACCGCCTTAAGGGGAAAGCCGCGCACTTCAGCCAGGGCGATCGCCGCCAACATCCCCTGCCATTGCTCGATCATCTGGGCGCGGATCGGATAGCGACGGTTGTGGATCGCCATTTCCATCGACAAAGGCCGCGCCCACATATCGGGAATGGAGCTGACGCTTTTGACGTCCCGCCCCGCCGAGGGTACCTCTAGACTAGAGGCCACGTGCTGAAAGGCCGCCCGCGACTGCCGATCCCAAGCACCCACCGCACCGGGCTTGATGTCAATGCCCTCCTGGGGGCCGCCGCCATCTCTGAGCTTGGGCAGGAAAAAGTAAGACGACTGCGGGATTTTGCTGCTTTCGGTCATGAATACCTCAAGGACAGATTAAGGTTTGCACAAGGAATAGAGGGTTGTGGCTAAGCCTGCTACTCCCGGCGGTGGGTCGGGTGCGATCGCCATCAGTTTTTCTTTAATGGCTTGGGGCGTCGCATCTCTAGACTGTTCTAGGTTATCGGACCCCAACACCAGCTTCGGGAAGTTTTCCGTCACGGGGGGTACGTTCCCGTTGGCATCCACGAGCAAAGCATGGCGAAACAGCTGAATGCTGCGGTTGCTGCCACCGGAGCCGTGAATCAGGCTGACCCAGCGCAGAAACGAAACACACCACGCATTAATGCACTGAAGGGTGTCCTGCTCCACCTCATCGTTAAGGTCCGGCATCCCGCGACCGCCGAGAAAGAGACCTTGGGGCTTGAAGAAGCGGCTGAACCAGGGCGCGGCCTTTTGGAAATTTTTGATATTCCCTTTGCCCGCATTCAGCTCCGGCGATAGATTAGCGGCCCAGAGGTAGGCAAAGCGCACGGCATTAGCTAGGGTAGGCTTCACTACGGCCTTGTCGGGGATATCGTCCCAAGTCACTTGCTGGTCGTTCTGGCGGCTGAGCAGCACCACTGGCTCTAATTCGGTCTGGGCCAAAAAGTGACGAGCGGCTAGAGCGGCGTACAGCTCGATAAAATGGGGATCGTTTCTCTGGGTATTTTTGCCAATGCTGAACTGGGCCACAGAGGCAGGCTCCCGATCGCCCAAGAGATAAATGCTGTCAAAAATCGGCTGCGCTTGATAGTAGCGCAGAGCCGCTTCGGTGTTGAGTAAAAACTGCTCCGGTCTGGCATAAATTGCACCGGGGTCTTGTTCGACGGGCACGCTGAACTGAAAGTAGGGCAGCATCAGCAGGCCGCCAATCTTGACGCGATCGCTCATCCCTGATCGCTCTAGCTTGTTCTTGAGCAGCCTCCCGATCGTCGGAAATCCCGACGCGCCCGTCCCACCAAAAATAGAGCCGCAAATGAAAAGTCTGGGCGACCCGCCGCCTGCCCCCAAATCCAGTTCGATGCTTTGGAGCAGCGATCGCCACGGTTCCTGACTGGTGGTATCTAGCTTTACTTGGCTCATAATGGCCGAACCGATGGCCGGACGCCCCCGGAATCCCACGTCTAGCTCCGCGTCCCGCTCCCCTTGGGTGTACAGCACGTCAAATAAATGCCCTAATCCGGGACTGTTAAAGGCATAGCTCTCGTAATTAAAATAAGAACCCAACGATTTATTCAGGCTACCGCTAAAGGGCGACCATACTTCCAACGACTCAATTGGTGCCTGCATCCAAGACGTGGGACGGGTGCTTTGGGCGATCGCCCGCCGACAGGCCTGATAGGTCGCGAGCGTTTCGCGCGCGCGCGTCAAGTTGCCGTTGCTTTCATCCGGGTCGATAAACAGCACCTGAATTTTTTCTGTCCCCAACAACCCCGCTGCCGCTAAATGGATGATGGACTCAACGCACTTGGCCCCCGTTCCTCCAATCGAGACGATGTATAAAGACATTACTTCAGCCCTATAAGGTGACGAACCGAAAACGACCCTGGCGGAATGAACTTCAGCAGCCCCGGCGAACTAATGGCGGTGGAAAACCAATACATCCAGACAATATCCACGACATACATTAGCGTGAGGGGCAGCAACGCCTCGCTACTGTTGTTATAAAAATACAGCGCTACGCAAATGCCAATAATGGGCAACAGCAACAGCAATCCCCACACCAAACGCAGGGGCGATGCCTCGTTAAAGGAGGTTACTCTAGCGCGGAGGGCGCTGACGTACCAAAGCAGCGTAGAAATCAACGCGGTGCCAAACACAATGGCAGCACCGACCGCATACTTTTCGGAGATCCAGGTTTCTACTTCCACCTGGGTAATGGGCACCACGCCGCTCTGGAAGAGCCAGGGCTGTACTAAAAACATCAACACAGCCCCTGCAATACTGACGCTCAAGATGCGAATCACATCCCCAACCATGGTTGTTTCTACTCCCTAACGTATCGCTGCCTGTATGAATTTGGCACAGTTGCGACTGAGCATCTGAGTTCCCAGTATAAGAGCTGATCTAGACCAAAACAAAGAGAATTTTTTACAGATGATTTTTTTAGATAGAAAAAAATCATGGCTTTAAAGTTACGATCGCCTCTCTAAAATTGAGTCGTTCTGCGCGATAACTCGGCAGAAGTAAGGATTGCAATGCTTCGCAACCTTTGGCACCCCAAACGGACCGCAATCGCTCGCAGCGGTTGGAGCAGAAAGATCGTCCCTGCCATCGCTCAAAGTCGCGGCGCAGTTAAAAACCCCTATTCCAGGTCGTGCTTTCCAGCGTTTGAGCCGGGGGATGGGTGGCAAACTCATGGCTGTGGGGCCACAAAAATACATTAAACGACCGTCCGCCCATTCGATCGCGATAACCGAGGGTGTTTTGAGAGGATAGACTCGTGACAGCCCTCAGCCTATCTGCTAGCCCCATACATTGTTTGAAATTGATGGGTGCGTAGCATTGAACGTCGCGTTGATTGCATCCGGTGGGGGGCATTAAGGCAGCCTGAAACGGCTGAATGCTGCAATAAATCTGCTTTCTATACTGCGATCGCAGTTGAAAAAAATCCGCTCGCGAGTAATTTGCGAAAAAATGATCGTCTACTTGAATGCCATCCGCATGTCGGCCTTCATCGATAATCTGCTGTACCGATAGCGTGCGAAACTGCGGCGACTGGATCCAAGCGATGGGTACGAGCTGGTACTGGCGGACCGTCTGGGCAACCCTTTGCTGGTCTTCGCTAGAGACGTTGCGAAAATCTAAGAAGACGACTCTATAGCGTTGCGCTCTCATTCTGTCCATGACCGGGCCGAGCGTTGAATTGGACAGGTGAAACATGATTTGAGGCTTAGAAAGCCAAGTGCCATAGGGTTGAGCTACCGCCGCAGCTGCCGTCAATCCCATCGCAGTTGAGGCGATCGAGCAATGAATTAAAAATGGACGCAGATTTATCCATCGCGGAAGTTTTTTGAGGAGGTGATGCATTGCGAGTCGGGAGAGATTTGTAAAAGTATATCTTGCAAATATCGAAAAACGACACAACCCCCATCCCGCAAAGCATACAACAAGGATATGCCCGTCAGTGCGATCTGGATCACAGGGCAAATTGCGGCTGTTAGAGAGCGGCCCGTTCGCTCGAGTTTTAATGGAAGCGGGGATCGCCCGCACTGTTATGGATTCGCTAACTGCAACAGCGTGACCTCCCAAACCAACTGGGGCTGAACGTACTGGGTTAGATAAGTTTTGGCTTGCTCCAAAGGCTTGAGGGCGATCGCGCGACCCATCGCCCAATAGCGCTGCTGGAGATAGTCCAGCAACCAAAGTTGAGTCTCTAAATCGAGCGCCTTATCCACGTGGCGAGCCAACTCCAAACAATCCTTGGCTGCCTGAGGCGGCAATTGGAACCTTTCTAGAACCTCAGCGGGAATGGTCTGTAATTTCTCCCAATATTGGGTCGCCCGACCCGGACTGCCTTGGGCCATGGCTAAAATCGGACCGTCCCCGAGCAATGCAGCAAGGCCCAAACGCTCCAGCACGGTCGCCAGGCCCGCAGCACTCAGTCCGTAAAACGGCACCCGCTGGCATCGAGATACGATGGTAGGCAACAGCGATTCCAGGGTGGGCGCGATCAAAATCAAGGTTCCATTCCCCGGTTCTTCCAAGGTTTTTAAGAGGCCATTGGCGGCGGCTTCGCCCATGGTCTGCGCGCCCTCCACAACGACCAACAGCCGAGAAGATTCTAGGGGTGCTTGGCTCAGAAAGCGCGCGATATCGCGAATCTGTTCCAAGCGCACTTGAGGGCGACCCTTGGGGAGCGCGACTCCCTTTTCGGCCAGGGCAGCGGCGGACACAGCCTTGCCCTGATGCTGGTAGGTTGGTTCGACCCACAAAATATCGGGATGGTTGTCCTGCAACTGGCGTCGGCGATGTCCGGCTCGCTGCTGGAGCAGTGCATCCAAAAACAATCGGGCTGCGAGTTTGCGTCCCACACCATCGGGTCCCGCAAAGAGGTAAGCCGGAGCGATGCGATCGCGTTCGATGGCCTGGGTCAGCAGTTCGACGGCCTGGGTTTGCTCTACGAGGAGGCTAAATGCTGCGGATACCATTGCTGTAAGTGCTGCTCCATCGCCGTTTGAATTTGTGCGCTCACTCGATCCTCGGGCAACCCCGCATCAATGCGGACGATTTGCTGCGGGTTGGCGGCAGCGAGGGCCGCAAAGCCTTGCCGGACGCGCTGATGGAAAGAAAGCTCGGCGGCTTCCATCCGATCCTTGCCCTCCAGTTCGCCCGCTTCAGGCTGACGCTGACGGGCGCGGCGCAACCCCTCCCGAACGTCTAAATCCAGCCAGAGGGTCAGATCGGGCGTTAAGCCCCCCGTGGCGATCGCATTCAGCCGCTCGATCAGCGCCAAGTCTAGCCCCCGCCCATAACCTTGGTAGGCGATCGTCGAACCCGTATAGCGATCGCACAAAACCAGCGCCCCCTCGGTCAGCGCGGGCTTGAGCGTGGTGTGAACGTGCTGAGCGCGATCGGCGGCGTAGAGCAGCAGCTCCGTGAGGTGGGGGAGACCTTCCGCTTCTGTGAGGGCGCTATCTAACAGAAGCGCGCGCAGCCGCTGACCGAGATCGGTTCCCCCCGGCTCGCGGGTGACCGCGATAGACAAAACTCCAGGCGGCAGGCGCTGGGCGAGCCACTGCCGCAAACGCCTGAGCTGAGTCGATTTGCCTACCCCCTCCGTCCCCTCAAAGACGATGAACCGTCCCTTTCCCGCGTCCATCTGGCCTCAAATTAGAAAACACCGAACAATATTGAGTATCATAAGCAAAATAACTGCTGTTGTAGCTCAAATTTTGAGTATGGCTCGATACACTCACGATCTAACAGTGGCCGTTTCCTTAAGCCACTTCTACGAGCAAATCAAAGAGGTGTTAGAAGCCTGTAGCTTTGAAATTCTTTATTTCAAAGAAGACTACTTGATTGCAAGAGAATCTCCTGGGAAGGTCCCTTTTTCCAGACTGGTTACAGTTGAAGTTTTAGTAGATAGCACGCGAGCAACGCAAGAAGCGACGCACCTGAGTGTGGTGGTCAAAAATGAGGAATTGCCCCTACAAGCCAACAATCATTGCTTTCAAGTCTATGAAAAATTAAACCAGGCAATCTTCGATAACAAGGGCTGGCAGTTAATTCAAAGCACGGCTGAAAAATCTGCGGGCTAATCCCAGGGGTCAGTCAAAGCAAAATCCACAGCAAAATCTAATCGAAATAAAATAGCGTGACGAGCTTGCGCTGCTCCTCCGCTTCTTGACAGGTTTGGAGCAGCGTGTTGCTGTCGTGGTAAGCAAAACAGACGAGTTGCTGGCAGCGCGTAATAATTTCCTGATTGCACAGGGCGCTGGCTTCGGCCAGAGAAAGCGGGTCGTTTTCAGGTTTTTCGACTAAATGCATGACCTGTTCGAGCTGGGCGCGCGATTCGTCAGGTTGGCGCTTGAGACTCTGAGGAAGCACGACCGTCAACAAATTCGGATCGGCTCGCATCGCACCGCGAATGGCGGCAGCGTTCGTTCCAGTTGCCCCAGAGGTGAGGAGGCGATTGCCAGACAGCACCAAGGCATAGCTCAGCATCTCGATCGCGTGCTGGTGGAGAATTGGAACGTGGCGAGACCCCAGCATGGCAATACGCTTAGCCCCTGTCTGCTGAATAGTGGCTAATTCTTGAAGGAAATCGTCCACTTTCGGATCGGCAACTTGGGGCAGGTCAATGGATTGGCTCAATGGGGTTCTCTGCCGAAACTACGCCGCTATTTTAGCAAAGCTGGGCGATCTTTTACCGAACTCTCTGAATCGCAGGTTTGGGTAGCGCTGAGAAAAGATTTCACGGCCATCCAGGCTGCTTCTCCCAGTCGCTCGTCCAGTGCGTCGAACGGCTGGATTCCCGGATCTGCCCGAAACCAAGTCCGTTGGCGCTTGGCAAACTGCCGCGTGTGGAGGACGATCGCGGCGATCGCCGCCTCTAGAGTCCATTCTCCCTTCAGATACCGCACCAATTCGGCATAGCCTAGTGTTTGGAGCAGGGGCAAATCGGGGCCGTAAGCTTCTACAATCTGCTTGACTTCTTCGACCCAGCCCCGATCGAGCATGCGCTCTGTTCTGCGCTGGATTAGGACTGCGTGCCGATCGAGATCGCTCATTTCTAAGCCGATTTGCAAAATCGGATAGGCAGGCGGGTTGCTCCCCTGCTGGGCCGAGAGGGGGACGCCCGTGGCGTAAAACACCTCTAAGGCCCGCAGGGTACGCGCGCGATCGTGGGGGTGAATTTTAGCGGTACTGGCAAAGTCTACCTGCTGAAGCCATCGATACAGAAGTGATTGAGAGAATGACTGAAACTGCGATCGCAGTTCTGGCTGGGGGGGCACGCGCGGAATTTTTAAGCCCTGTACCACGGACTGAATGTACAATCCCGTCCCGCCCACCAAAATGGGGACCTTACCCTGCCGCTGAAAGTCTGCAATCAAAGACTGGGCCAAGGATTGGTACTCCGCCATGGTAAAAGAGCGATCGGGCGGGTACAAATCCAGCAAATAATGGGGCGCGCGCGCCCGGTCTGCTTTTGAAGGCTTCGCCGTCCCAATATCGAACGTCTGGTAAACTTGGCGAGAATCGGCGCTCAGAATGGGAGCGCTCAGCCGTTCGGCCAATTGCAGAGCTAAATCGGATTTTCCAGTGGCAGTTGCACCACAAATGACAATGAGCGCGGGTTTCATAGAAAATCGCTAGCTGCCTCGAACGGAAAGAACGCAGTAGGGCCATTCCAGGACTCTGACCGACATGCCGACCGATTGGCCTTTCCGTCGGGCCAGTTGACAACCCCTAAAAAACTAGATAGCATCCCTATTTAATTTCTCTCGTTTACGCCGTTCAAAGTCGCCAAAGACCTATTTGTGATAAAATTTTGGTAAGTTTTACTATTTGTCGCGTCACAAGGGCTTTACGCCGCTTACAGGAGCCTGTTAATTAATGACCACTACTGAAAACTACGGTGCCAGTCAGATTCAAGTGCTGGAGGGGTTGGAGGCTGTTCGCAAGCGCCCTGGTATGTATATCGGCACCACTGGGCCGCGGGGACTGCATCATTTAGTATACGAGGTTGTCGATAATTCCGTTGATGAGGCTTTGGCCGGCCACTGTAAGCATATTGAAGTGACCCTCAATGAGGATGGGTCCGTCACGGTTTCTGACGATGGGCGCGGTATCCCGACCGATATTCACCCGCGCACGGGCAAGTCGGCTCTAGAGACAGTTATGACGGTCCTGCATGCTGGCGGCAAGTTTGGCGGCGGCGGCTACAAGGTTTCCGGCGGGTTGCACGGCGTGGGGATTTCGGTGGTCAACGCCCTCTCGGAATGGGTGGAGGCTAAGGTCTGGCGCAATAAAAAGCTTTACAGCCAGCGATTCGAGCGCGGCATTGCAGTGACAGAACTCGTGGAAAGCACCTCCGATCGCAGTCAGACGGGCACGCAGATGACCTTTTTGCCGGACGTGCAAATCTTTACCTCTGGCACTGAGTTTGACTACAAAACCCTGACCAACCGCTTTCGCGAGCTAGCCTACCTCAATGCTGGCGTCGAACTTACGTTTACAGATAAGCGCTTAACGCTTTTAGGCCTAGACGAGCCAAAAGTGGAGGTGTACTACTACGAAGGCGGCATTCGGGAGTACATCAGCTATATGAACAGCGACAAAACGCCGCTGAATGAAGAAATCATTTATGTGGCGGGAGAACGCAACAATATCCAAATGGAGGTTGCCTTCCAATGGTGCACCGATGCCTACACCGATAACCTGCTGGGGTTTGCCAACAACATCCGCACCATCGACGGCGGAACGCACTTAGAAGGACTGAAGGCAGTTCTGACGCGCACGATCAACTCAGTGGCTCGCAAGCGCAACAAAATCAAGGAAGGTGCGCCCAATCTAGGGGGCGAGCACATCCGCGAGGGACTCACTGCCGTAATTTCCGTCAAGGTCCCCGACCCGGAGTTTGAAGGCCAGACTAAGACCAAGTTGGGCAACCCCGAAGTGCGCGGTGTGGTGGAATCCTTGGTGGGGGAAGTGCTGACGGAATATTTTGAGTTCCAGCCTGCAGTGCTCGACCTAGTTCTAGATAAGGCATTACAGGCGTTCAACGCAGCGGAAGCCGCGCGGCGGGCGCGGGAACTGGTGCGGCGGAAGTCGGTGCTGGAGTCTTCCACGCTGCCGGGGAAGCTGGCGGATTGCAGTTCCCGCGACCCTGGGGAATCGGAAATCTTCATCGTGGAAGGGGACTCTGCCGGCGGGAGCGCAAAACAAGGACGCGATCGCCAGTTCCAGGCCATTCTGCCGCTGCGGGGCAAAATCCTCAACATTGAAAAAACCGACGATTCCAAGATTTACAAGAACACGGAAATTCAGGCGTTGATTACGGCCTTGGGACTGGGGATCAAGGGCGAAGAGTTCGATCCGTCTCAATTGCGCTACCACCGCATCGTGATCATGACCGATGCCGACGTGGATGGAGCCCACATCCGCACCCTGATTTTGACCTTCTTCTATCGCTATCAGCGCCAGCTCATCCAGGATGGCTATATTTACATCGCTTGCCCTCCCCTGTACAAGGTAGAACGGGGCCGCTCTCACCACTACTGCTACAACGAGCAAGAGCTAACCCATCTGGTGCAAAATGTTTTTCCGGCCAACGCCAACTACACCATTCAGCGCTTCAAAGGGTTAGGGGAAATGATGCCCCAGCAGCTTTGGGACACCACCATGAATCCCGAAACCCGCACCTTCAAACGCATCAATATCGACGATGCTGCCGAAGCCGACCGGATCTTCACGATTTTGATGGGCGATCGCGTCGCACCCCGGCGCGAGTTTATTGAAACCTACGGGTCTCGCCTCAACTTAGCGGAACTGGATATTTAGCAAGCTCGCTCCCTGAGTGGTTCGCACTCCTAGGGCACGGGTTCTGTGGGTTTAGCGTCGGGGGAGGCTTCCTCTGCTGCAGCTTGAGCTTGCCGTTCGGAGCGCAGTAAATCCCGCGCGGATAAACTGTCGCCCTCAATACCGATAAACCATAGGGCAGCCGCGGCTTCCGCACGGGTAACGGGTTTTTGGGGTTGAAACAGCAGTGTAGAACCCAGCACGCGACGGATGTTGGAAAGATCGCCGTTTTGGCGATCGGCTGCAACCGCAGACAATGCGGCGGGCGCGATCCGACTCGTATCCTTAAAGCCCCAAACTTGCTTCACGCGCTCGACCGAAACCGTCGGGAGAACCTGCTGGCGATCGACGGGAACTTTCCACCACAGTAAGGTTTCGCGGGTGAGAGGATCGCTGGGACGAAAACGAGTTTGGGTGCTGTCCCCCGACAGGGGGCTGGGCAAATAACCCGATTCTGCCAAACCCTGGATGTAGGCAAATTCTGGATGGGTTGCGGGGACGTCCGCAAATGCGGGTTGAGAAGCGGACGCTAGCCGAATCTGCCGAGCCGGGCGATCGCGATAGATGCGGTTGTTGAGTTCAACCAGCCACCGAGCAAACAATGCCCGTGAAATCGGTCGGTCGGGCGTTGCCGTCAAATCTGCGATAACCTCAAGCTGAGCCACATCTCTCACGTAAGGCTGAAGCGAGACTGGAACCCGAGAGAGATCGGGAGACTCCACCTCCAAAATCCCTCGATTTGGCGATGCCTCAGGGCCGACCCCAACGGCATCGGATATCTTTTGGTTGACAATCGCGAACTCAATCGCTGCGGCAGAAGCAGGTTCTGGAGACGCAGCAGTCGAAGCCTGAGGGACGGACACTGAAAGCTGTCGATCGCCGAGTTGGGCAGAGAGAATCGTGACGCCATCTCCCAACGCTTCCCTAAAACCTTTCCACTGCGGCTGCTGCAGGCGCTCCCGATAAAACGCTAAAACGCGATCTCGACTGTCGGAAGTGACCCATTGCGTCTCGTATCCCTGCGATGCGGAGTTAGGGGTTGCGTTGGGCGATTCGCCCAATGGCGAAGTCGCCTTTAGAACGGCGCCAGGATACCGAACTGTTTCCGGGAAATCGGTTGGAAGCTGAACTTTAGCTGCTGTAGAGGTTGTTGTAGAGGTGTTCCACTGATTCGCCTTGGGGTCGGCAGAAAAGGTACGCTGCAGCGAAGCGCGATCGCAGCCGACCAGGATTGCCCCTAACCCGCCGATTCCTGAAATGAGAATTATCCGAAGCCAATTCATTTGCAAGCACCAAGGCAACATTAATATTTGGGAGAAAAACTTTAAGATCGATCGAGATCGGTGGTTTGGCCCCATGCCCGCAAACATTAGGCCAAACCGCTTCTTCGATTTTACTGTTCTAAAAGAGGCATAAATTTCTAAACGTTTCGATCTGCCGCATCGCTCTTGCCAGTTCTAAAAAGACGGTTATGATTGTATCGGGGGTCATTAAGGGAACACTACGTTCGGATCGGATATCTATTTCATCGCGCCATGAAGACTAAAAAATCTTGGGATGTCCCACAGCTAATCAAGTACGGTACGGTCGAGCAGCTTACAGAGATGCCCTACTCAGACCTACAGCAGATCAACCAGTTCGTACAGAATAGTGTCATTACATTTGGAATGTTTGCATCTTTAGAAGGGCTTTAGTGCTGGTTTTGATTGCACCCTGCGGACAAAGCCTCAGATCCCATCTGGCTCTTCTCAGCCCCAGTCAATTTAACTCCCACCGCAAAAAATGCCTCTACGATGATTTGTTTGTCGTGAGGTTTTTTTGTAGGCGTCCATGAGTTGAGATATCATTTAATTTTTCTTGGAACCAGCGCCGACTTGATTAGCCTTAGAGGCTGTTTTAAAAGCCTCGTTCGTCCCTGCATTAGCCCCCCCGCCCCCCAATTCAAGG
This sequence comes from Altericista sp. CCNU0014, assembly GCF_044923475.1. Taxonomy (NCBI): domain Bacteria; kingdom Bacillati; phylum Cyanobacteriota; class Cyanophyceae; order Synechococcales; genus Altericista; species Altericista sp. CCNU0014. The sequence goes on along the minus strand of NZ_CP137338.1, from coordinate 4,275,197 downwards.
CCCGAAAGGGCCATAAGAAAGGGGGGAGAACACCGAAAACTAGGGTCATTTCCGAAAACCAGGTTTATTTCCCCCCAGAATTGGGGGGCTAGGGGAGCAAGTGTAATGTCTAAGAAACTTTTCAAACTGCCTCTTAGCTCTAACCCGATGTCGAATCATGAAACATTTGCAGCAGATTTTCCTGGGATCAGACAAAAACGAAACCGATTTCAGGACGAGCTTCTACTGCCTTTCAATGCTGTCTTTGATTCATTTTTCCCTAGGGATCTATCTTGGCAAGCAGGCCTATCTTATGATGAGCCTTCTTCTCTGGGCCGCGATCGGTCTGCTGCTATGGGACAGACGCCCGTATTTTAGAAAGAGTCGAGATAAAGGCTCGTTTTTCTTCGGGTGTATTTTAGTGGCGGCACTCTTAGTGCTTTGTGTCGTTCGCCCTGGAGAAAAAATATTGGGATTTTTTCCTCTATTTGCATTTTTAGGATGGTTTCTGATCTTTGTCGGGATTTCGGAAAGCAAACGCTATTTTAAAGAATTCAGTATTTTGCTCGTATTTGGCATACCCAAATTGGTTCCGGATACAGCCTTTGGTCTAGCGCCCCTCACTGCGAAGTTTTCTGCGTTTTTTCTGTGGTATTTAGGCTATCCAGTCTCATTGCAGGGCATTCACATTCAGGTTCCAAAGGGTGGCGTAGAAGTCGTCCCCGCCTGTTCTGGAATCAACCTGATGACCCACATGCTCAGCCTTTCTATCATTTTTCTGTGCGTTTTTCCACCGCAGCGATTGAATGGCTGCTTTTTTGCTGCGATCGCAGTGTTTCTGGGTTTTTTCATGAATGGCGTGCGGGTCGCAATTCTAGCGATACTCTCGCCGCCTCAATTTTCAGAGCAGTTTCATTACTGGCACAGTGCCAGCGGTGCCAGCGTTTTCGTGCTTCTAACGCTCGCTATCTACGGCCTACTTTACTTCAGCTTGCAGAAACCTGACCGTCAGTCCGGGCAGTCCTAACGATCGGTCGACGCTAGTAAGCATTTTGATCTCTTAAGAACACGAGGGCTGTTTTGATGAGGATTTGAAGGTCTAGGCTGAGAGACCAATTCCGAAGATACTCTAGGTCGTAATTAACGCGCTGCTGCATTTTCTCTAACGTATCGGTTTCGCCTCGCAGTCCGTTCACCTGCGCCCAGCCCGTAATCCCTGGCTTTACCTTGTGGCGGAGCATGTACCCGCTAATGAGCTTTCGATACATCTCGTTATGGGCCACAGCGTGAGGGCGAGGTCCCACCAAACTCATCCGGCCCTGCAAAACATTAATAAACTGAGGCAACTCGTCTAGGGATGTCTTACGCAACAGAGCTCCAAGAGGGGTGATGCGGCTGTCGTTTTTAGTCGCTTGCTTCACTTTCTCATCATCTTCCATCACCTTCATAGACCGAAATTTGTAAACCAAAATTTCTTGCCCGTTGAGTCCGTAGCGGCGTTGCTTAAAGAGGATGGGGCCTGGAGAGGTGAGCTTGATAGCCAAGGCAATCAACAGCATGATGGGAGATAGAACGGCGATCGCCGCAATGGAGAGCGCAATATCGATCGCGCGCTTCAGGACATACTGAATTTCTGAAAACGGCACCTCCCATACCGCAATCAAAGGGATGCCGTTCAGTTCGTAGGATCGAGCGTTCATCAAATTGAACATCAGGATATTAGGAACAAAATAGACGGATGCAGTTGTATCCTGGAGTTCCTTGATAAGGGTCGCGATCGTGTCCTCTTTTTCCGTCGTGCAGGCAATATACACGACGTCGATGCTGTGCTCTCTAACGTATCTAGGAAGCTCTTCTAAAGATCCGATGAGCCTGCGTCCGGGAAAGCGACCGAGCGGCTCTAGGGAATGTCGGTCGAAAAAGCCATGAAGGCGAATGCCCAATTCTGGAGATTCCTGAATTTGATTGGCGAGGTGATAGCTGACATCATTCATCCCGGCCAAAACAGCAGATCGTTGATTTTTCCCTGCTGCTCTTACGGTTCGGAGCAGTTGCCATATCGTCAGGTGGATCGCCATCAACACGATCGGAACGCTAATGGACCAAGTGAGCAGTAACGCCCGCGAAAAGGCCAAAGAGGTTTGGGTGAGATAACCCAAAAACAATAAAGTGCTGAGTAAAATCACCCATCCCGTTAATAATCGCGGCCCCAAGGTACTTGGAGACAAGTTGCGATAAGGCCTGTACAGCCCCACCCCTTTAAAGATCGGCAGCATCAACAAAAATGATGTTACAGACAAGATAATATAGGGCGTCTTGATTCCAAGGTCGTAAAACCAGGCGATCGCAAATAGCATCAGCACGGTGACCACGGGGTCTAGCAACCGCTGCACGATTAAAATTGCAGATGCGTTTTCTCGGAACAGCCCATGGGTATTATGTGTCATCTCGATCCCTCACGCCATCTGCTTCGTCTTTGCTCTATCGGGCAACAAGACAAAGTTTTACTATTATTTCTCGTACACAAAATATAAACGAAATTTTTAGGACAAAGACTTTTGCTGGAAGGCTCAATGAAGCTAAATGTGATAAACGCTTGGCTTTAAGGTTAGAACAGCGATCGATATCAAAAAACGAGATGGGTTGGGCAGACAGCGCCATAGTGCGGATTCCATCAGCCTCTCAAAAATTTGTGGCAGCGTCAGTGCTCGTCCTTACTGTGAATGGGCGATCGCGATCGCAGCGTTGAATTAAACTCGACCGCCAAGGTGGGGCGAGCAGTCCTCACTCGTGATAGTCATAGGTGCTGTAGCCGTGCTCCTTAATGAGAGAATCTTTTTGAGCGGCATTGAGGTCCTCCTTAACCATTTCCGTGACGAGCTGCGCAAATGTAAACTTTGGCTTCCATCCCAGTTTCTGGTGGGCTTTGGTCGCATCTCCCAGTAGGGTTTCCACTTCAGTGGGTCGATAATAGCGCGGGTCAACGGCCACTACGCAGCGTCCCTGCGAATCGTAGCCTTTTTCCGCCTCAGCTTTTCCTTCCCAGGTTAGCTCCAAGTCGAGTTCGGCACAGGCCGTGTTGACGAAATCCCTGACACTATGTTGCTGACCTGTTGCGATCACGTAATCTTCCGCTTCAGTTTGCTGTAACATCAGCCACTGCATTTCGACGTAATCTTGAGCGTGGCCCCAGTCGCGCAGGGCATCTAAGTTGCCCAGAAACAAGCAGTCTTGAAGCCCCAGCTTGATCCGCGCCAAGGCCCGCGTAATTTTACGGGTCACAAAGGTTTCTCCGCGCAGTGGAGATTCGTGGTTAAACAAAACGCCATTGCAAGCATACATGCCGTAAGCTTCGCGATAATTGACCGTAATCCAATAGGCATACAGTTTGGCGACGGCATAGGGCGATCGCGGGTAAAAGGGAGTCTTTTCCGTTTGAGGAATTTCTTGGACGAGCCCGTACAGTTCTGAAGTTGAAGCTTGATAAAACTTAGTCTTATCTTGAAGTCCCAGGATGCGAATCGCTTCTAAAAGACGCAACGTGCCAATACCGTCCGTATTGGCCGTGTATTCTGGTGTTTCAAAGGAAACCGCGACGTGGCTTTGAGCGGCTAGGTTATAAATTTCATCGGGCTGAACCTGCTGTACGATTCGAATCAAGTTCGTCGAGTCTGTCAAGTCACCATAATGCAAGAAAAATTGCCGATCTTTAACGTGAGGATCCTGGTATAAGTGATCGATGCGATCGGTGTTAAAGAGGGAGGCGCGTCGCTTTATCCCGTGAACTTCGTAACCCTTATCGAGCAGAAGCTCCGCCAAGTAGGCTCCATCTTGCCCTGTAATGCCAGAAATCAAAGCAACTTTAGTCATCGGCTTTTGTCTAGTGTCCTAAATATCCAAAGTTTGAGCGAAATTTGTATAGACGGGTATGGCAATACTAAAATTTTTTGCGCCCAAAAGGAACATGACGGGCCATCCCAGTAATCCCATTAGGGCAAAGGCTCCCAAAATAACGGTCAAAAGCAAGCATAGGCTAGCTTGAATCCAATGAATGTCATAGGCGCGACGGATTGCAGACACGAGTGTGAACCCACTACTAAGTAGAATACCCAAGGTCATCAAGTTTCCAACCCCCGTCCACCATCGTTGGACGGAAACGGCTGGTCCTAATAGAATGAAGGGCCATAGTCCTTGGAGGGTCGAGAGCCAGGGTCGGGTCGCTCTAGAATTAAGCGGCGATGCTTGGCGCGAGGTCTGACCCAACCACGCGCTTAAAAGATGCACGGAGGCCATGTACCAGTAGCACCCTAGCGCGCCCAGCCCTAAAAATAGAGTCATCAACCCCAGTAGCCCCAGGAACCCGACGTGCAGTTGTCCGGCTGCATTAAAGGCTAAAACAACGCAGGAAAGCATTCCTAGGGACAGTCCAGCCAAACCGTTGCGTTGAGTCGCGTCCGCTCTAAAAAAGATGGCGTAAAACGTGTCTAACATAAGCTCTATTCCATCAGGGCTAGAGGAACTTTATTCCAATCTCCGGCGGATGGCACGCTCAGCTCGCTCGCGCCATCCGGTCCCATCGAAAAAGGCTGTATCAGTCTCCCCAAAAGGGATCCTGAGGAGCCTTGAGTGTAGTTACGGATATTGGGTTCTTTTTTAAGGGCGATCGTTTTGACGGTTTGCCGCACTGCGTCTTGATAATTGCCCAGAGAATCCACCAGTTTGACTGTTTTAGCTTGAGCGCCAGTGAAAATTCGACCATCTGCCAGCTTTTTGAGCTCTGCAAGACTAATTCCTCGTCCTTCCACAATAGAAGCTAAAAACTGTTCGTAGGAGTCAGATACGATACTTTGGATGATTTGGCGCTCGTCAGCGGTGGCGCTCCGAAACGGAGACAAAATATCTTTGAACTGGCCGCTTTGAACGGTGCTCGACTGGACGCCAAGTTTTTCTAGAAAACCTGCGACATTTTGAGTGCGGATAACGACGCCAATGGAGCCGGTTAAGGTAGAGGGGTTTGCCACAATGTGGTTGGCGGCGCTGGCAATGTAGTACCCGCCGGAGGCCGCGACATCGCCCAAACTTGCCACGATTTTAATGCTGGTTTCTTTGCGAACGCGCATGAGTTCGTGATAGACAGACTGAGCGGCGGCGGCGGTGCCGCCAGGGCTATTGATGCGGAGCAAAATGGCTTTAACCTTGTCTTTTCTTGCCTTCTGAATGGCATCCAGCAGTGCGTTTGCACTGGATCCGCCAGCAGTTCCAAAAGGCCCGGCGCTAGGCGTGTCGCTGATGCTGCCGTACACGTCAATGAGCGCAATGTCAGCCGTTTTATTCTGTTCGGATTCTTGAAAAGAAGCTCCCCAGAGCCAATTGCCGACTGCGGCGACTAGGCAAATAACGATCAAAAGCGTGGCAAGCAGACGGTCAAGGCGCATAGGGGGTGCTCCAATTCATGGCGGAAGGGTATTGCCAAACCAAAAAGCCTGAGCCTGAAGGGTCGATCGGGACGCGGCAGCTTGTGGCTTTAACCTTAAATGACTCAGACCCAGCGTAGCCCAAAATTCACCAGGGAACATAGAATGCTGTTAGGCCCTTGAATCACTGTTCCTTCTTAAATTTGCGATGAAGATGCCGACGGTTCCGTTAAAGGGAGACGTTTTTGTCCCCAGTACGTTCGAGGTTTCGCCGTTGGTGCGCGTTGCCCTCTGGAGCTTATATCTTGCTTTGACGATGCCGCTTCCTTTTTTGGGAAGGCTCAACAGCGTAGCAAACCCCTCAGATAGTCAGATTTCTATGCTTTGGCTGGGTCTGGGGTTGGTCGGCGGTGGCGTTCTTCTGCAGATGGTTCTGAGCGAGCGAGTTCGTTTGGATGACTTGGGGATTGCCGTTTGCTATCCCTGGTGGGTGCCGGTACCGCTGCGCCGCGATTGGTCTCTAGCGTGGTCTGACATTGAGGATTTCAAGGCGCGCTCTACAGGGCAAGGCGGGCTTGTTTATTATCTGGTGTCGAAGGACCGCAGTGGGTTTCTGCTTCCGATGCGGATTGTTGGATTTAGCCGCATGCTGAGGCTGATCCAGATTAAGACAGGGATCGATACGAGAGATGTCAAGCCCTTGGCTCAGCCTTGGATGTATGCGACGTTGCTGGGAGTGGCGGGATTGTTGGCGATCGCCGATCTCTGGGTCATCTGGACGGTGTTAGCGCAGGCTGGGCAGGGTTAGCGCGCTGCATGGAGCAACTCAACTCAAGCGAGACCGTCTCAGAACTGAGACTAGAGCAAGTCAGCGTTGTCAGCCATCTAGGCCATACCCGTCTCTTAGATCGCATTTCCTTTGCCGTCGATCGGCCCGGTTGCAAGATTGGGATTGTCGGTGCCTCGGGAGCCGGTAAGACGACACTGCTAAGGCTCCTCAATCGCCTTGCAGAGCCTTCAGAGGGCCAGATTTTTTGGCGGGGTCAGCCCCTCAGTCACTATCCGGTGCCATCGTTACGCCAGCAGGTTATGTTGGTTCCCCAAGAGCCTCAGCTTTTGGGCATGACGGTAGAGCAGGCACTGGCTTACCCGCTCCAACTCCAGGGATTTCCTCCAGCGGAAGTGGCGGCGCGAATTGAGCGCTGGGAGCAGCGTCTAGATATCCCGGAAGAATGGCGATCGCGGTCCGCTTTGGAGCTGTCAGCAGGCCAGCGCCAATGGGTTAGTTTGGCCCGCGGGTTCGTCGCGCAACCCCAACTCCTGCTGCTCGACGAACCCGCATCGTCGCTCGATCCCGGCAAGACCGAACTGCTGATCCGCGTCCTCGGACAAATCGGCGGCACCGTCGCGATCGTGAGCCACCAGCTCGCAATGATTCAAAAACTGTGCGATCGCATTCTTTGGATCGATCGAGGCCAATTGCGACAGGACAAGACGCGCCTGGAAATGGACTGGGAAGAGGTCCAGAGCGTACTTTCCAAAAAATCAGCAGCAGCAGTCTCCGATTGGAACGATTTTGACTAGCCGTGGGAAGCCTGAGGAGAGGCTTCCTCTCGGTACCCGAAGCGCCGCTCCTCGCGAGCGACCGCAGATTCTTCAGCCGCTTTTGCCTCGCTCCAAGGGCGAGACGGTTTATTGTTGGTCAAAAATTCAAGGTTAAGCCGATAGCCGACGTTCCGAACCGTTTGAATGAGCTGGGGCTGTTGCGGGTCGAGCTCGATCTTTTTACGGAGGGAGAGAATATGCGTGTCAACCGTGCGGGGATTGTCGATGTTGTCTGGCCAAGCTCTCTGCAGTAGCTCCATCCGGCTCATGGCAAGGCCTTCAGCTTGGGCTAAGACGTACAGCAAGCTGAACTCTTGAGGGGTTAAATCCATCAGCTCGTGGTTGTAATGTACCCGCCGCTGCACTAAATCGACGCGCAAGTCGCCGTAGCGCAGCTGCACCGGCAGAACAGAGCGGCACCGACGGCTCACCGCCTCGACCCGAGCCAAAAATTCCTGAATCCCAAAGGGCTTTTTGAGGTAATCGTCCGCACCGGCCTTGAGCGCGCTGACCACGTCTAGCTCGCCAACCAGTGCCGAAAGCATCAAAATGAGGGGCCGCTGTTGCCGGTGCAGCCAGCGACAAAATTCCAGGCCATCTCCGTCGGCCAAATCGGAGTCTACAACGACCAAATCGGGTTGTTGTCGGTAGTACACTTCTCGCGCCTGCCGCACTCCAGATGTTAGATGAACCGTGTATCCAGTTTGCTGTAAGTGCCAGCCGAGGAGCGATCGCAGATGCGGGTTGCCCTCAACGATTTGAATGTGGATAATGCCCACTACATCCAACTTCCTTCATAGATTTGGAACCCTCGATCCTTAAACTAACAAAAAAAAAACAGACTTTCGGTAGTTGCGGTTACTTAAGTATTGCGCTTGAAGTCAAGATCCTAATTTGTATCGCTTGAAAAACAAAGCATCTCATTGCGATCGAAGCGGTTGAGTTTCAGCGTCTAACCGCGCCTCGATCGACATTGTTGGCACTGCACTCGTGCCGTCGCTCGGTGGCGATTATAGGCCCAGCCATGACAAAAAGCTTTGATGGGTAACCGCTTCTAAAAGCAGCAAAATCGCTAATCCAATCATTGCAAAACGACCGTTAATTTGTTCTGCATAAGCAGTCCATCCCAATTTGGGTTCTGGTCGAGCTAATTCCGAACCCGAGCGTTTGTTTGCCTCAGGTCGATCGGGATTCTGAGAAGATGGGTCCACAGCAAACAATCCTTTCATCAATTGCGTCATGATTTTCGCACTTTAATTGACTGGATGAGCGCCCTCACGGATGAAGTGCCCTCAGATGGCTCGAACTTCAGTGGAAACTTGCCTTTGGCGATCGCGCGCAGCCCCAAAGGGACCAAGCTCCACAATCCCTTTAAATCGCGAAAGCGGTTGCCCACCACATTCAATCCAAAACGTCGCTCGTCAATCCATCCCCCTCGAGCGACGAGGTCGAGCAAGACTCTACGGTGGCGAACCGCGCGTATTTCTGCGCTGGTTGTCTCGGCCAAGCGTTGGGCCTTAATTCGAGCGATCTGGTCGAGAGGAGCAACATCCATGGGACAAGCCGTATTGCAGTTAAAGCAACGCGTGCATCCCCACACCCCCGATAAATCTTGCGTGTACTTGGCAACGCGCTCGGAATGGCTGTCGTCGCGCGGATCGATCAGAACGCGATAGGCCTTTGCCAAAGCATGAGGTCCGACAAATTCTGGCGTTACGGACTTGGCATTGCACTCGGAATAGCAGGCCCCGCACATAATACAGTTGCCCATTCGATCGAGTGCCGCGCGTTCTGAAGGGAGCTGCAAAAATTCTCGCTCTGGAATCGCCCGCGCGGCAGTACTGACGTAGGGATCGACCTGCGCTAGATTTTCCCAAAACGGACCCATTTCTACGACCAAATCTTTAATAACCTGGAAGTTTTGCAAGGGCTGAATTTCAATCGCAGGGGTTAGGTCGTCGCGATTTGGGCTGTCAGGCATGGCAAGCGCTAAAGCAGCTTGCTTCAGCTCTGTTTGTACGGTTTGTTTGCAGGCCAAAGCCGGTCGACCGTTAATGCGCATGGCACAACTGCCGCAAATGGTATTTCGACAGTTTTTGCGAAACGCAAGCGAGCCATCCTGTTCCCATTTAATCTGGTTCAAACATTCAAGAATGGTAGTATTAGGACTCGCCTCCAGAAGGTAGGTTTCAACCCAGGGCGATCGCTCCGTACTTTGACGCTGAATTTGAAAGCAAATTTGCATCGTTCGATTATCTCTACAAAATTAAATTAACGTTCCTTCCTCAAACGCGCGCGGAGGAGAAGGGCAATATTTTAACGGATGCGGTTGTTCTTCCTCGATCGAGCTTCAGCTTATCAGTGCCTTATCCAAGTACTTCGGATCGAACGAATGGAAGATTTGTCTCCCATTTTAAAAGAAGCTCCGCCCCAATGGAGAATGTTAGGCTATTTCGTTGGATTTCTTAAAAACTTTAGAATCAAATCCGAGAGCCATCCCGTTAGACGTCTATCTGCGCGCTTCGAAAGATCGTCGCGATCTTAAGTTCTATCGTTTTCGCCTAGGGACGTCAAAAAATAATTAGATTTCCTTCAAAATTAGTGTCTAAATTTGTTTGCTTGAGAGAATAGTTTGCTAGACTGAGCGTAAGAAGAAGTCGAGAGTTCTGAGTGTTATGCCTAAAGCTAGACTCAGGATGTTCGTTCGTTTAGCACTGTTCTTGCCCGCACAATATAAAAGGACGTTTTTTAGATGACAGCTGAAACAGAAACAGTCCCTTTAACAGGGAAAGCACTACTGCAAAAAGTTAAAGAGCTTCAACACCTATCCCGTCGCGAAAAGGCTCGTCAATGCGGCTATTGTAGCGTCACTAAAAGCAACCAGACCCGCGTTAATATTGGCGATTTCCTGAATGCTATTATTGAAGCGAAGGGGATTCCTCTCAGCCCGGAAAGAAATAAGGACGGGCGAGGGCGCGAGCCGACCTATCGGGTTAGCGTTCACAGAAACGGACAAATTGTAATCGGGTCTACTTACACGCTAGAAATGGGTTTGAATCCAGGTGATGAATTTGAAATCAGGCTGGGCTACAAGCACATTCACTTGATTCCAGTGACTGAAGACGACGCGGGAGAAGATTGAGCTTTGGAAAGGCATAAATTTCTCAAGAACCATCGAACCTGGATCGATTTGTAGAACGTGCGGCTCGATCTCATCGCTCGTCCAGTTTTGCGACAAGGTGGATACCTGCGGCATAATTAAGTCTTTAAAACGTTCGGTAGCGAGGAAAGAAATGGAATTTACAGGTGCTGGGGCAGGCGTTACTATTTTCCTCATTTCTGCTGCCGCTTCTTGCCACTCGACCTCACTGCGATACTGAGGGAGTAGGCCGCGCCATGCCTGTTTACTTGTTCTGGGGAGATGATGAATTTCGCCTGCAAAAAGCAGTGCGAGCGCTGATAGAACGCGTCCTCGATCCGACTTGGAAAAGTTTTAATCTCGATAAGGTCGAAAACGGCAGTTCGACGGAGTCGCTCGTGCAGGGCCTCAATCAGGCGGTGACGCCACCTTTCGGGCAAGGGGATCGCTTAGTATGGCTGGTCGACCCTCCTTTGAGCGGGCAAGAATCATCAGTATTTCTGACGGAGCTCGAACGCACGCTGGCGGTTTTGCCGGCAACGTCTCACCTGCTTTTTACCTATGAGGGTAAACCCGATGGTCGCAGTAAAATCGCAAAATTATTGCAGCAGCAGGGCGTTGTTGAGGAATTTGCCCTTGCTCCTCCTTGGAAAACCGATCTGATTCGGAATGCCGTTCGGCAATCGGCTCGACAGATGAAGCTACCCATGACGGATGCGGCGCTGGATTTGCTCGCAGAGGCGGTGGGCAATGATACTCGTCAGTTGTATAGCGAACTCGAGAAGCTCAAGCTTTACGGGACTCAGTCTGACGGCTCCGTACGAACGGTCGATCCCGCAATGGTGGTGGCCTTGGTGGGTACCACACAGCAGAGCAGTCTGGAACTGGCGAACTGGGTGCGGCAAGGGTTGCCGGATAAGGCGCTCGGTCTGGTGGAGGATTTGTTGCGCCATAACGAGCCTCCGCTGCGGATTTCGGCTACTTTGATCAAGCAGTTTCGGACGTGGCTTTGGGTGAAGCTGATGCAGGCGTCTGGAGAGCGGGACGAGCGGGCGATCGCGAAGGCAGCAGAGATTGCCAACCCAAAACGCGTGTATTTCTTGAGTCAAGATGTAAAGGCGCTCTCTTGCGCTCAACTCCAGCAGACATTGGTCATTCTAATGGAGCTAGAAGCGGCCTTAAAGCAGGGGCAAGAGGCGAAAGGGACGTTACAAACCAAGGTCATCGAGCTCTGTCGAGCCTGCCAACCCCCCCGATCTGTCTAATACAATCGTGTTTGGGAAATTGGCGATTGCCCCCTGAAGTCAGCCTTGAAAAGAAGGCTCGGACCGCGCGATAATTCTGTCGGAGATTAAGTTTTTCAGACATTTTCAGGAACTTCTGACCAGAGACCCACTTCAATATAAATAGAAAGACTGAGCTTTATTGCCTGAGTGACCGGCTAACATGATCCATTCTGCATTGTCGCGCTCCATCGCTTCTGCTTCTGCTGCTCGTGGATGGGGAATTCTTTTACTTGCGTGCTGTGCATGGCTAACTGGCATCGTGCCGACTTGGTCGGGCCAAGGAGTTGCGCAGATAACCTGGTCTTCGGCAGTTGCCGCCCAATCTGCCAGTAAAATTCGCAGCTACGCGGAGGCGGTTTTAGAAATCGAGCCGTTGCGCCGTAAGGCTTACAAGGACGTCAGGCGGATGATGAACGGCAATCTTCCCAACGATGTCTGTCGGCAAGATCGACTTCCCAGCAATGTCAAGTCCGTTTGCTCGTCTTTTTTCGATGAGTCGGCTAACATCATCCGCAGAAACAATCTTTCCATTGGCGAGTTCAACGAATTGACTCAGCGCAGCCAATCTGACTCGGGCTTGATGAATTTGATCCAGCAGGAACTGGTCCGGCAGCAACAGCGCTAGCGAGGATAGGAGCCATCCCGCTGAGGGTGCAGTTTCCAGGACGGGCCAATTGTCCTAGCGGCGATCGTGAAATTCAATTCGGCTGCCCCGGAGGCTGACATCGTAGCGCTGGAGAAAATCTTGACCCAATAGGCCCATTTCCATGTCTGGCCCCGCGATCGCGACGGGGATCTGGGTGGCCGTGAGACCTCCGACCGTGACTGCCTTGAGGAACGCAATTGGCATCTTCGTGGAGCCGTTGGCCGTCTTAAAGGTAGCGTATTGGGTGATCTGAGCAGTACCGATCCCTAAAGCGGCTGCCATCGGTCGAGTGATGGTTGTAATGCTAGCACCGGAATCGACCATCATTTCAAACGTTTTGCGCTGGTTGAACATCACGTCGATCACGGGCACGCCGTTGCTGCGGCGCTTAATGGGCACTAATCCTTGAGGTTGGGCGGCGGTTTGAAGCTGAGTCGGTTTAGAAACGCTATTGCGCGAGAGCTGTTCTAGTTGGGCGCGGTACTGCTTGAGCTGACTGGCTTGACCGGGCACCAGTGGAATCAGCCGATCGACAATTTGTACGGCAGACGCCCAGTTGCTTTGGGCTACTGCTGCTTGGAGCTGTTGCTCTAACTGCGAGACAGAACGCTGGCCCCAAGCGGGTAGGACTGACAAAATGACAGGCAAAGTCAACAGCACCAGCCAAGGCCGACGGGCTTTAAAGGGCCGAATTGCCAGGATGCTACTCTCCGGTCGCGCTTTTTCTGTTGCCTGTTCTGAAAAACTCATTACGCCCAAACGCTCCAGTAAAACAACAAAGTAAACCCAATATCTTTGGTTTTAGAGTACCCACTTTAGCGGACGATAGTACCTAGTCATCGTTTTGTCAGCGCTTTAAGGGCAGGACTTTAAACTCGATCCGACGCTATGGATATCATTTTCCGAATTCAACGTTTTTGCGTCAGGCTGAGACGGCTGTTGCTGAGTTTTCTGCCGATCGCCGTTTTGTGCGGGAGCTGTCAGTCGATAGTGCAAGCGCCCCCATCGGGTAGCATTCATTTGATGTTGGGCAATCCCAGCCATGGGACCTCCCTCGCGGCAGATCGCTATCACCTGTTTCTCCGGCCTCAGTACGCGCTGCTCTACGATCGCGCCACTAACACTCCCGCTTGGGCGAGCTGGCAGCTCAATGCATCTTGGCTGGGCACCCTGGACCGTCCTGCCTTCACCCCCGATCCCGACCTGCCGCCGCGCTGGTACAAAGTAACGCCCCGCAACTATACGGGGCGCGGATTCGATCGGGGACATATCGTGCCCGCCGCCGATCGCAACCGCACGCCCGCAGACTCTGCGGCGGTATTTTACATGACCAACATTGCGCCGCAAGCCCCGGATAACAACCGGGGGCCGTGGGAAGATTTAGAAAGCTACTGTCGTACTTTAGCGAGGTCGGGGAAAGAGCTTTATATTATTGCCGGAACGACTGGAAAAGGAGGAGTGGGGACTGCGGGGGCAGCAACGGAAATCGCTTTACGTCAGGCGTCCGCAGACGCCACCATTACCGTGCCTGCCGCCTTTTGGAAGATCGTCGTTGTCAACGATCGACCCGGACTGGGACCGAGCAGCATCACCCTCAAAACGCGGGCGATCGCAGTTTTAATCCCCAACCAGCAGGGCATCCAGGCAGAACGATGGCAAACATTCCGCACGACCGTTCGGGAATTAGAGCAGCGCACGGGCTACGATTTCCTCTCAAACCTGCCCTCAGAAGTACAAGAAGCCCTGGAAACGAGCGCTCGTTAGCGCGATACGGTCGGATCGAGCCTTCCGGTAGGGACAACCGCACATATCCCCTTTCAACTTTACATCGCGACACTTTACAATTAAAACTGTTGCCCTTAGCAGACACAGAGGTTCTCCGTTCGGCGAGGGCTTAACATTTGAACTGCACATGACGACAAAGGCAATTCTGATTCCCTTTGAGTAACCCTCAAAGACTGTCTGGTTTGTCGCGCCCAATTAGAGAATAGACATGAAAGACCTCACCCGCTATCGAAATATTGGTATCTTTGCCCACGTAGATGCTGGCAAAACCACCACTACCGAACGAATCTTAAAGCTGACCGGAAAAATTCATAAAATCGGCGAGGTGCATGAAGGTGCGGCAACGACGGATTTCATGGAGCAAGAGCAGGAGCGCGGCATTACAATCCAGTCCGCTGCCACCACTTGCTTTTGGAAAGACCATCAGCTCAATATCATTGACACCCCAGGTCACGTTGACTTCACGATCGAGGTCTATCGTTCCCTCAAGGTTTTAGATGGCGGGATTGGCGTGTTTTGTGCTTCTGGTGGGGTAGAACCTCAATCTGAAACCAACTGGCGCTACGCCAATGACTCTAAGGTTGCGCGGATTATCTACGTCAATAAGCTCGACCGGACGGGAGCCGATTTTTTCCGCGTGGTGAAGCAGGTCGAAGATATTCTGGCAGCAAAACCACTGGTGATGGTTTTGCCGATTGGTGTTGAGGACCAACTCAAGGGCGTCGTCGATTTGCTCACTCGTAAGGCTTGGATCTGGGACAACTCCGGCGATCCCATGAATTACACGATCGAAGAAGTCCCTGCCGATATGGTAGATGACGTCGAAGCTTACCGAGAACAGCTTATCGAGCTGGCTGTGGAGCAGGACGACGACTTGATGGAAAAATATCTTGAAGGTGAAGAGCTATCCATCGAGGACATTAAGCGCTGTGTTCGCAAAGGAACCCGCGACTTGGCTTTCTTCCCGACCTATTGCGGTTCGTCCTTTAAAAATAAGGGCGTGCAGTTGGTTCTGGATGCGGTCGTGGATTACCTTCCCGACCCTACGGAAGTGAAGCCGCAACCAGAAGTGGATTTAGAAGGTCACGAAACAGGAAATTTTGCGATCGTGGATCCGACCAGACCTTTGCGGGCACTGGCCTTTAAGATCATGGACGATCGCTTTGGCGCGCTGACATTTACGCGTCTGTACTCTGGCACCCTCTCTAAGGGCGACACGGTACTCAATACCTACACGGGCAAGTCCGAGCGAGTCAGCCGCTTGGTAGAAATGCACGCCAACTCCCGCGAAGAAATCGATTCGGCGCAGGCAGGGGATATTGTGGCGATCGTGGGGATGAAGAACGTCCAGACCGGACATACCCTCTGCGATCCTAAGAATCCGGCAACCTTAGAACCCATGGTCTTCCCAGACCCCGTGATTTCCATTTCTGTGAAACCCAAAACCAAGGGTGGCGATGAAAAAATGGGGATGGCCCTCAGCAAGATGGTGCAAGAAGATCCGTCTTTCCACGTCATGACCGATGAAGAGAGCGGCGAAACCATCATCAAGGGGATGGGCGAGCTGCACTTGGATATTAAGGTGGACATTCTGAGACGAACTCACGGCGTGGATGTTGAGGTGGGTAAACCTCAAGTGGCCTACCGCGAATCCGTGACCAAACGCATTGAGGACAGCTATACCCACAAGAAACAATCGGGTGGTTCCGGTCAGTTTGGCCGCATCGACTATGTGGTCGAACCGGGAGAACCGGGGAGTGGGTTCCAATTTGAATCTAAAGTCACAGGTGGTACGGTACCTCGGGAATTTTGGCCTGCGGTTGAAAAGGGCTTTAAGTCCAGCATTGTAAAAGGCGTTTTGGCAGGTTTCCCTTGCGTTGACTTGAAGTTCACGCTCACGGACGGTTCGTTTCACCCTGTGGATTCCTCGGCGATCGCCTTTGAAATTGCGGCCCAGGCGGGCTACCGTCAGTCCATCCCCAAAGCTGGCCCCCAGATTCTGGAACCCATCATGAATGTGGACGTGTTCACACCCGATGACTACATGGGTGATGTCATTGGTGACTTAAACCGACGTCGCGGCATGATTAAATCTCAGGAAACTGGCCCGATGGGTGCGCGCATTAAAGCGGATGTCCCCCTCAGCGAGATGTTTGGCTATATTGGCGATCTGCGTACCATGACCTCTGGTCGCGGGCAATTCTCTATGGAGTTCGGTCACTATGCGCCTTGCCCTGCCAATGTGGCAGAAGAGGTGATCAAGGAAGCCAAAGAACGTCAAGAGGCGAAGTAGCGGATTGGAAGGGCGCGAGAACTCGCGCCCTTCCGAGATCCCGAACGCATAAAGAATAAAAATCGCAATGCCGAGGACTGCGCGATTTCAGGAATGGATTGCGAAGGAATAACCGTCATCTTCCTCGTGATTGAGGGAAGGGTTGTTGAGGTAAGGATAACGCAGGTCTACCTGATGGTTGCGAAAGCTTTTTAGGATGAAAGCTTCTCGCTCTGAGGAGGAGGTCTTTTTCTGTCTCCAAGCGTCGATCGCTCCTGCGGCAATAATTTGAAACCGATTCATCCCAAAGTTTTCTTGAGGAATAAAGGGATGGAGGGGCTGTTCCGCTAGCGCTAGGCCAGGGACTAGCGTTTTGCTAAACAAGGGAACCTCTGGCCGAAATCGGTCGGCGTGACCGATCCAAAACCGAGCCAGGATGGGTTGAATGGCTTGGTAGTCGCCCTTGTGAATTGTAAGGGTGGCAGCAATACGGGCTTCTCTACACCGTTCTTCGTCGTAGGGAACGGCAAAGGTGAAGGGCAAATTGAGGTCGTTAAGGGCATTTGTGAAATACTGCATGCCGTCGATGACGCCCTCAAGGTTCAGGTTGAAGAAAAGATCGACCCTTGGGGCAGGGTTTGAGCTGTCTTTTTGACACGGTCCCGCGTTGCCGATCGCGACATAGCATCCATTTTCTATACAGTTCGAGGGCAGGCGGATCGATACGGTATTGCCCGCGGCAATGGTGGACGTTTGAAGGTGGCGATCTCCAACGTGCACCGTCAGTCCATCTTTGCGAACGGCAAAAAGCCCGTCCCGCTCTTGACGCAGGACTTGCCACCTAGGGTCAAAGTATCCCTTGCCAGTATTGCGTGCGTGCAGGCGCTCGTAAAAGGGGGAATGCACCCCCAATGCGGCGTTCTGAAATGGCCTATCCTGAGGAGTGGAAAGACTCGCAGCCTCGGCCCTCGGCTCGATCGGGAGGGGATTACCTCCGCCTTCGTACAGGCTAAACAGATAGCTCCCCAGCCGCCATCTTAAATAATCGTCTTGGTGTTGCGTTGAGAGTTGCTGAAGGCTGTTAAAAAGTTCGGGTTCGAGCGCTCGAGGAGTGTAGCGAGAATGACTGAAGTGAAAATTAGGCAGAATCCGAACGTGGTTTGCAATATCCTCTAAAACTTGGAGAACCCGATCTGCGGGAGCATTGAAGGTTCGATCGGTAAAATTCGGTCGTTGCATTGCATTTTGCTGGAGCGTCCTAGGGTCAACTGTCTGATGTTATCGATGTTCGAGCGAGGGAGGTATGGCAATGCTCGGTTGGGTGGGGTATCCCGCTAAGCCGGAATCGGTCGCGCGATCGCTTCTGCACTGGCGATACCCAGAACGTTGAGGATGGATTGCTCTGAGTTGCACAAAAGCGCCTTGGCGACCTGAAGCGTGCAGATACCGGTGTTGTCAAACGGATCGAGTTGCTCTAGCTTTCCTTGAATTCTTTCGATCAGCAGGAGTCCGGTAAACTGCATGACTCGGCTCAAAAAGTTAGGATGTCGCTCTAGAATTTCTGGAAAGCTGGTCGTGTAACTTTTGAGGAGAGCCACCATCGAAGGCTGTAATTTTTCTAAGGGCGTCGTAGCAAGCCGCAGTGCCATTTGAATGTCGATCGCGCGACTGACCACCAGGCTGCGCAACCAAATTTTGAGATAGCCAGACAACACCATTCCCAGATCGCAGGCAGGGTCCCCCCAACTAAAAAACTCCCAATCGATCAGCCGCACGATAGGAGCGGAGTTTGGCGATTCTGCAGGAGAGGTATTCCAACTGAGATCGATCAAAATATTCCGCAGCCCCAGATCGTTATGGGTGAGACAGCACGGATCGAACGTCTCGCAAAGGCCGACCATCGACTGATGCAGACTTTCATAGCGCTGGTAAAGCTTCCAGAACTCAATCCCATCGGTCGAGATTCTGCTAAAAAGACCGGGTCCTACTCGCTCTAATCCCCTTAAAAAATTTGGAGTCCGAACGTTCGCGGAATCTCCAGGAGTGGGAGATTGGGTTAAAAACGCTCGGTAGGATTGGGATGCAAAGGTACTTTTGTGAAGCGTTGCAAGGGTCGTACCGAGAGAGGCGGCGATCGCCGTTGGAAAAAATTGATTTTGGCGATCGGCATAGAACCGAGCGCAGTCGCTGTAGTTCTCAAAATAATTGAGAACGATAATAGAATTCTCTAAATCAAAGTGAACGACCTCTGAAAGCGAAGATTCGAGATGTTGAAGCTCTGGAAAATGTCGAACAAACTCGCAAACGCGCCATTCATGCCAGAGTGCATTGCGCTCGTTCTTCTGAGCGTTCGGACGCTCTTGCTTGACTAGGAGCGATCGTCGATTTCCTAGATTGACCAATAAATTAAAGTTTTTATACTCCTTTGCGGTCACTTGGATCGCCGAACGATCTTCCACCGCACAAAGGTTGAACCGGACGAGATAATCAAATATATTTTCCGAACTCAATAGAAAAGTCATGGGGCGGTTGGCTCTTTCAAATAGAGGCTTGGTTTAGCGCCAGCTCTCATGAATAGAAACGAAGCACCTAATATTCAGGTGCTTGCTGGCAAGCTACAGCAATCTATTGGTAAAAACGCTTAGTTTCCACCGCCGCCCGTGTGACCGCCGCCCGTGTGACCGCCGCCCGTGTGACCGCCGCCCGTGCCACCATCGCCATAACAGCAATAACAATTATTGTTGCTGCTGTTACTGTTGCTGCTATGGCCGCTCGACTTTTTACTCTTACCAGCCTTCTTTCCGCCAAGAGTCATTTTTAGCTCATTTTCTGATAGGTCTTGCATAGAGCCAATAAAGTTTTCAGGATCTGCAAATAAGCCCGAACCGGCAATCCTCAAGTCATGAATAGAAATCTCAGACATATTTATATTTCCCGAGTAAAAAGGGTTTAACAAAGAAACAGTAAAGAGCCAAAGCCCTTTACTGTGCTATACAAAAATTTTGACGTTTAGCAGTGGTATCCACAGCCACAGCCGTAGCCGCCACTGCCACTGCCACTGCCACTACCTTTACCGCTGCCGTAGCCGCCACTGCCACTGCCGCCACCGCTGCCACTGCCGCTACCTCTACCGTACTTTCCGCTGCCTCCTAACGTCAGCTTCAGTTCGTTTTCCGATAGACCTTGCATAGAATCGATGAAGCTCTCAGAACCTGAAAACAACCCAGAGCCTGCAAGTTGCAAATCGACAAGTGTAATATTAGCCATTTTTAGTTCTCCTATTAAAATCAGCCGATCCCCTTTCCACTCTGGAAAAAGACTCGTAATTTATGGAACTGTATGCTGCATGGTATTCACTCAACCAAGATCTATCAAGCCCATTCGAACTCTTTTTCGGACATAAACTCGGACATAAAGACAGGACTCAGTGCCCGCTCGTTGCTTGACATTGCTACGATTCAAGCTTTGGTATATATCCCCTTCAAAGAGTTTTCCAAGGATTTGTATCTATTACGGACTGCGATCGTTTGCTACAGCTTGTTGAGGACAAACAAGCGTCTTACTTAAAAAGTAGTCACGTTGAAAAATTCGCTCCAGCTTGTTTGTGACTTATCTTCTAAGAGGCGGTTAAGATAGCCATATCTGAGACGAAGGGGGCGTAGGGCTATTCTATGGGAGATTTGCTTCAGTGAAACGCCAGAAAAAAACAGCAAAGACCTTGGCTTGGAATATGCAGCCAATCGGACGGCCCAAGGTCATTACAGATGAGTACGTAGCCTATCTAAGTAACTTGGTCAAACAAAGCCCTCAAACTTATGGTTACCCGTTTAAGCGATGGACGGCGGGGTGGTTGCGGTACCACTTAGCCAAAGAGTTGGGTATTGAGGTGAGCGATCGCCACATCAATCGACTGCTTCAGCAAATGGGCCTATCCACGCGAACGGCAAATGCTACGCCAGCCGAGAAGGGGGAGAGTCATCGGTCCTCAAAAATTTTGATTCGGGATCTCAACCCAGCGACGATTCCAGAGTTCAACTGGCCGTTTGTTGAAAGACGTAAAGGTTGAGGGTTGAAAGCGTTTGTGCCAGTGTCAGACTTTAGCGTGCAAATTTGCGAAGCTTTAGGCGAAACCCTTTCTGAAGAAGACCTCGCATTTTGCTTGAAATCCATGCGCCGCACGGAACCGACCGCAGGCCAGATCCTATGGGAAACGTTGGTCGGGCCGGTCGGGCTATACATTATTTTGTCGGGGAGGGTTCGCCTGATCGACGGCGAGGGAAATTTAGTCATTTCTCTGGCCAGCGGTACGCCTTTGGGCGAAGCCTCTTTGTTCCCAGAACTAAACCTACAGCCCTATGGGGTGCGGGCCGCTCGAGGCGCGCAATTGGGATATCTAACCCAGGATTGTTTGCAGCAGCTTTGGCAGCAATACCCGCAGATTCGCGATCGCCTCTGCGAGCAAGCGCGCTATCGAGATCTGCTGCTGTTGTTTTTCCAGCACAAACAGTTTCGAGATTTATCGCGATCGCAGCTATGGGAATTACTCAGCGCTCTCCAGCGCGAAATGCTGGCCCCTGGCACCCATCTCACTGCATTGGCCGACTCCGCGCAGATCTGGCTGATTCGCCAAGGCGAAATAGCGGGGCCATCCGGTCAGCGTCTCCTCAGCGGCAGCTTGTACGGTGCCGAGCGAGGTTCCGGTCGGTGGCAGGTGGTCCGACCGACAGAACTCTATCGCTTGCCGAGCGAAGTCCTCGAGCAGATGCGCGATCGCGAGACATCTGCAGCGCCAAGACAAGCACAGCCGCTGCCAAGTCTGGCTGCGCCAGCGGCAGATACTGCTGTAAGTGCTCCGTTCGCCGGATTCTCTACCCCAGCGACGCTTCCGGCGCTCCCGCAGGATCGGGTACCTCAGGTTTATTTCCCCAGTCCAGCGGTGAAGCTAGGACATTGGTGGCAGCAACTCACCCAACGCTATCCGTTTGTGAAGCAGCAAAGCATGTCGGACTGCGGCGTTGCCTGCTTGGCGATGGTCGGTCGCTACTGGGGCAAGCAGTTTAGCATCCATCAGCTCCGCCCTTTAGCCAACGTCGATCGCGATGGGGCCTCTCTGTTGGGCCTCGTGACAGCAGCAGAAAGTATCGGGTTTGCCACGCGGCCCGTGAAGGGGAGTTTGGAAAGTCTGGCAAAGCAGCCGCTTCCGGCGATCGTCCACTGGGAGGGCAACCACTACATTGCGGTCTACGCCATCAATCGTAATAGCGTGACGGTCTCGGATCCGGCCTTGGGTCGGCGCAAGTTTTCCCGCGAGCAGTTTCAGAAAGGGTGGACGGGCTATACCCTACTACTCCAACCCACCCAAGCCTTTCAGCACGCCCCGGAAGCCCAGTCCAACCTATGGCGGTTTGTCGCGTTACTGAAGCCCTACAAATGGGTCTTTGTAGAAGTATTGCTGGCGTCGCTGCTGATTCAAGTCTTTGGATTATGTACGCCTATTTTTACCCAGATCTTGCTAGACCGAGTGGTGGTGGAGCGCAGCACCTCGACGTTTTTTGCAGCGGGGACGGGGCTGTTAATTTTCAGTCTATTTGGGATATTCATGCGGAGCTTGAGGCGGTATCTCCTGTTTCATACGGCCAATCGCGTCGATTTGTCCCTGGCCGTGGGGTTTATTGCCCATGCGTTTCGACTGCCCCAACGATATTTCGATACCCGCTACGTGGGCGATATTACCTCTCGGGTCGGTGAAAACCGAACCATTCGCCGGTTTCTGTCTAGCGATGCCGTTCTCACCCTCATCGACCTGCTCATGGTATTTGTCTACTTCGGGCTGATGTTTTGGTATAGCTGGCAGTTGGCATTAACGGCAGCGGTGCTTTTTCCGGTTTTGGCAACCGTCACGCTGATTACGACCCCATTTTTGAAGCAGGCGTCTCGCGAGATTTTTAACGCTAAAACGAAAGAAGGAAGCTATCTGATTGAGGCACTGACGGGGGTAACGACGATTAAATCCCTCGGAATCGAGCGACTCGTGCGCTGGCGCTGGGAGGAACTCTTCAATCAATCGATTCGAACGAACTTTTCAGGGCAACTGCTGCGCGAACGACTCACGCTCGTTAATGAGGTTCTGGAAAACACGGGAACGCGGCTCATTTTTTTGTTTGGGGTTTGGCAGGTAATTAACGACCAGCTCAGCATCGGTCAGCTTTTTGCCTTTAACATGCTTCTAGGTAATGTTTTTAGCCCTTTTGAGCGGTTGGTTGCCCTGTGGAACGATTTTCAAGAAGTCGCCATTGCTGTGGAACGCCTCAATGACGTGCTCGATACCCCTCCAGAAGAAGACGAGCAGGCGTTGCGGATGCCCTCGCTACCGCCCGTACGGGGGCACATCGCGTTTCAGCAGGTGACGTTTCGCTATAACGCTGAGAGCGATCGCAATACCTTAGAGAATATTTCCTTTGAGGTGCAACCCGGACAAACCGTGGCGATCGTGGGACGCAGCGGCTCCGGCAAGACGACGTTAGCCAAGCTGCTGCTGGGGCTGTATCCCTTGAACAGCGGTCGGATTCTGATTGACGGTCACGATTTGAGCGCGATTTCCAAATCTTCCCTGCGCCCTCAGGTCGGCGTGGTCGATCAAGAAACTTTTTTGTTTGGAGGTACCATTCGCGAAAATATCTGCCTCGCTCGCCCCGGTGCCACGATGGAAGAGATTCGAGAAGCCGCGCGACAAGCCGGAGCCGATCTGTTTATCAACGAACTTCCCCTCAAATACGAAACCCCCATTGGTGAAGGCGGCGGTATGATTTCTGGCGGACAGCGACAGCGACTGGCGATCGCCCGCGCCCTCTTGGGCAACCCGCGCCTGCTCATCTTAGACGAAGCCACCAGCAGCCTCGATACCGAGTCCGAGCGCATCATTCAGACCAACCTCAAGACCATCCTCAACAATCGAACCACCCTCGCGATCGCCCATCGGCTTTCGACCGTTCGCAGCGCCGATCTCATTCTGGTCTTAGATCGCGGGGTGTTGGTCGAGCAAGGGACTCACGATGAGTTGATGGCCCGTCGAGGGCAGTATTTCTATTTGAATCAACAACAGTTGAACGCTGCCGTTTAATCCGTGGAGCCTTTCATTCGATGGATATGGATCGCGAATTTTTCGACCCCACGATTTCTCCTGATAATGCAGGTCCCGCTCCTGCAACCCCCGCGTCCCACCCCATCCGCATCTTGATTGTGGACGATCAGAATTTTGTGTGCAAAATGCTTCAGTATTCTTTAGCTTCTGTGGCAGATTTTGAAATTGCGGGAACGGCCAATAGCGGCTCGGAGGCTCTGTCCCAAATTGAGGCGCTGCGTCCCGACATTGCCTTGGTAGATATTGAAATGCCCGGAATGAACGGTCTAGACATCACTCGCACGATCGGCGATCGTTACCCCCAGACAAAGGTGCTGATGCTCAGCAGCCATGACGATGAAAACTACATCCGAGATTCGCTCCAAGCCGGAGCGAGGGGCTATCTCTTAAAAAATACGCCGCCAGAGGAATTAGCCCACGCGATTCGGTTCGTACAGCTCGGATATCTCCAGCTGGGACCGGGGCTATTTGAAAAACTGGAACAATACCCATACCCAGTAGCCGTTTCACCCCCTCAGGAAGCCATACTGCCCCTCGCACCATCCATTCGCTCCCTTGCCCCCCAAGATTCGGCACTCCTAGAGCCACCGTCGCACGGCCTCGACTGGTCGGTGGCGACCCACGAGACCATCAACACGCTACCCAAGCTTTGGACGCGGGGCATTCTATACCTGATGCTGGCCTTTACCGTAGTAGTGCTGCCTTGGGCTGCCTTTTCACAGGTGGATGAGGTGGGAACCGCACAGGGTCGCTTAGAGCCTAAAGGCAATACCATTCGCCTAGACGCGCCCGTGGCAGGGACCGTCGCGACAATCCAAGTTAAAGAGGGACAGGCGATCCAGCGAGGACAGCCTCTCATGGAGCTTCAGTCCGATGTGGTGAATGCCGATTTACAGCAGGCGCAGGCTAAATTAGAAGGCTTATTGAATCGACAAACGCAGCTTACGGCAATTAAAGCCGATTTAGAGAGCAGCCTCAGCACCGCAAGACAGCAGGTTCTGGCCCTAGTCGCCAGCCAACAAGCCACTATCGATAAGGTGCAAAAGCAGAAAAGTGCTTTTCAGGAGTCTATCGGACTCATTCGAAATATCCAGGCTAAAGATAAGGCGAGGATCGCACAGCTAAGCAAGCTGAGCGCGCAAGGGGCCATTGCCCGATCGCAGGTGGAAGATGCCGAGCGCATTGCGATCCAGAACGACCAGCAATTTCAGAAGGCTCAAACCGATGTCCAGCAGGCCGAAGCCGAAGTCCAAAAGCAGCGCAAGGAGTACCAGCGGATTTTGCGGGACGGAGAGCTGAGTCTCAGCGACAAAACCAAGCAGGTGAAGGAACTCCAGTCTCAAATTATCGACGCCCAATCTGAAGCAGGCCAAACCAAAAACCTGATTAAATCGCTTCAGTATCAGCGACAGCAGCGGGTACTCTATGCCCCTGCTAGCGGTACCCTTTTTCAGTTGCTCGTCCAGCACCCTGGAGCGGTAGTACAGCCCGGTCAAACCATCGCCCAAATTGCACCCAAGGATGCCCGGCTGGTCCTGAGGGCGCGGATGGACAATAAACAAACGGGTTTTCTCAAGGTAGGGCTACCTGCCAAGCTGAAGTTCGATGCCTACCCGTTCCAAGACTACGGTATCCTGCCGGGACGCGTGAACTGGATTTCTCCGACCTCTAGCCTACCGGCACCGATGGGGTCCCCAACGGCGACTCCTGGGAATACTACCAGCAATTTTGAAGTTGAAATTGAGCTAGCGCAGCCGTTTATTGAGGCTCAGGGCAAGGCGATCGCGCTCAAAGCCGGACAGACTGCCACGGCAGAGGTCATCATCCGAAAGCGGCGAGTCATCGATTTATTTCTAGATCCGTTTAGGAAACTCAAAAAAGACGGGCTGGCGCTGTAGTAGGCGATCCCTGTCCTCGGTCTTAGATTACGATTATTCTCTACGCCTTCATGCCTTCAGACAACCGAATGCCAAAGATGCCGCCCATTTCTCAGGACGAAATCCTTCAGCAGGTCAAATTATCTTGCCAAATGCCAGCGCTTGTCCGAGCCATTGCAGAGCGCAAAATTGTATCCCAGAAGGCTCAAGAGCTAGAACTGACAGTCGAAACAGCCGAGCTCCAAAAAGCTGCCGATAGTTTTCGCTTAAAAAATAATCTAGTGACCGCCCAGGAAACTATAGACTGGCTCGAATGCCACGCTCTATCCTTGGACGATCTAGAGGCGCTGGTCTATCACACGGTGCTCTCGACGAAGCTGGCCGATCGCCTCTTTGCCGATCGAGTAAAACCCTATTTTACGGAACGGCAGCTAGACTACACGCAAATTGTGCTGTACGAAGTAGTTTTGAGCGATTTCGATCTAGCAATGGAGCTGTTTTACGCCCTTCAGGAGGGAGAAATTACCTTTGCGGAGATCGCGCAGCAGTACGCCCAAGAACTAGAAATGAGACGCAGGGGCGGCTATCGAGGTCTGGTGACGCGAAAGGACCTAAAGCCGGAACTATCGGCAGCTATATTTGCGGCAAAACCGCCGCAGCTCCTCAAACCGATCGCCGTGGGCAAACAGGTTTACTTGGTATGGGTAGAAGCGATCGTTTCTCCCGCGTTAACTGAAACGCTGAGATCTCAGATCTTGACGGAGCTGTTTTCGGGCTGGCTGAAGCAGCAGGTGAAGGCCGCAGCACCAACGCTAGATTCAACCCTCAGCCCTAAGATCGTGCCTTAGGGAAAAGCTCAAAATGCGGCTGGGATCCGATTGTTGTAAGCAACAGAACCCACGATCATCGAGCCAACCCCCGCATCGGTAAAGATTTCTAAGAGCAGCGCGTGGGGCACGCGACCGTCGATGACATGGGCGGCTCGCACGCCTTGGGCCAGCGATCGCACGCAACAGCTCACCTTTGGAATCATGCCGCCCGATACCGCACCGGATTTGACCAAGTCGCGGGCCTGATTGATATCCAGCTGGTGAATCAGACTGGAGGGATCGTGGAAATCTTGCATGATGCCGGGGGTATCCGTCAGTAAAATGAGCTTTTCGGCTCCCAAGGCAGCGGCAATTTCCCCGGCGACCGTATCGGCATTGATGTTATACGCCTGACCGTTTTCGTCGGTCGCGACCGTAGACACCACGGGAATATAGCCATTGTCTACCAGGGTTGCAATCAGGTCTTCGTTGATGCTGGTGACTTCGCCGACGAAGCCCATTTCCTCGGACCCCTCGGGTCGCGCCAATATCAAATTTGCATCTTTGCCGCAAACCCCCACTGCCGAACCGCCTGCTTGGTTGATCAATGAAACCAGCTCTTTATTGACTCGCCCCACTAAGACCATTTCCACCACGTCCATCGTGTCTGCGTCGGTGACGCGCAGGCCGTTAATAAACTGAGGCTCGATCCCCAACTTGCCCAGCCAGTGGTTGATTTCCGGTCCGCCTCCATGCACCACCACGGGCCGAATGCCCACGCAAGCCATGAAAACAATATCGCTAATGACTTGCGCTTTAAGGGCGCTATCTTTCATGGCCGCGCCGCCATACTTTACGACGATGGTTTTTCCGACGAAGGCTTGAATGTAGGGCAGCGCCTCACTCAGGACTCGGACGCGATCGTTATTGTTCAGATTGTTGGGCATGAATTCTGTTTGCGCTAAAGGAAATGCTCTAGGCCAAAATCAATCGGGCCAGCAGGGGAGGGGTGCCTTTATGTTGGCGTTTTTCATGATGCCTTATCAGTTTCTCACAAAAAAATGCCTGTCTTCGACTGCGCGCACCTGTCATGTCTCTCGCTGCGCTTCTGCGGGTTGGTTCTTGTTTGGCGGACGTCTGGCGATCGCGACCTTAGCGTTCATCCTGAGTCTCCTTCGCGTGGATTCGCTTTAGGTGTTCTTGACCCCAATCGCAGAGCGGCTGAAGTACGGGAATCAGCGTCCTACCGTAGTCTGTAAACCCATATTCAACTTTGGGCGGCATCACCGAGAGCGTGGTGCGGCTGAGCACGCCGTTTTGCTCTAAATCACGGAGCTGTTGAATCAACATTTTTTCAGTAATCTCCGGTATAAGCCGCTTCAATTCGCTGTATCGCCTTGCCCCATCTTTGAGATGCCACAAAATCAAGAGTTTCCATTTCCCACCTAAGACCTTCAGCGTGGCCTGAACAAATGGGGTGCCATCCGTGGGTTCTACGTTCATTGCAGTGCTGCATTAGGGGCAAATAGAGACTTACAAAAAAGTAAGTACTTCCTAAAAAGTTGGTAGCAGTATACCTTGAGAATTCAAACTTGTCTTTTATCCATTCAAGGAAGAAATTCGATGTCTTCATTAAAGGGAAAAGTAGCCATTGTTACAGGTGCATCGCGAGGGATTGGTCAGGCGATCGCCGAACGATTGGGGCGAGAAGGTGCTACGGTTGCCATTACCTATGCTGGCAATAAGGAGAAGGCAGAAGCGGTGGTGAACGCGATCCAAGGATACGGTGCAGAAGCGCTGGCCCTGCAATCTGACATCAGCAACTTAACAGCCACTCGCACGCTGTTTCAGCAGGTGGCAGAAACCTTTGGCAAAATCGATATTGCGGTGAATAACGTCGGGGTCGCGGTTTACAAACCCACCGTAGATATTACTGAAGCGGACTTTGATAAAGTCTTCGATGCCAATGCCAAAGGAACGTTTTTTGCTCTACAAGCAGCAGCTCAATATCTGAGCGATGGCGGACGCATTATTAGTTTATCCAGCGGTGCAACGCGACAAAGTATTCCCACAGGTGGGGTGTATGCGGCCAGTAAAGCGGCAATCGAGCAATTCTGCTATGCCCTTTCCAAGGAACTCGGACACCGAGGCATTACGGTCAACTTAATTGCACCCGGTGTCACCAACACCGATGGCCTAATCATGCCTGCCGATGCCCTGGACCATTTAATTCAATCCACACCCTTAGGTCGATTGGGGCAACCCTCGGATATTGCAGATGTGGTGGCGTTTCTAGCCTCTAAGGATGCTCGCTGGGTCAATGGGCAAACGATTCAGGTGAATGGCGGTATTTTATAAGCAAAATGAAAGAGATCCGCAATCTGGCCGTTGCCCGAGCAATATAACGATGTGCCCACAAGCTAGGTAAATTCATGTCCAGATCCCTGCCCAGTCCGCAGTCTTGGCTGACAAAAAGTACCCTTCTGTTGGCCAGCAGTCTTACGGTCATGGCGGGCGCGACGGTGTCTCCGGCACTGCCTGCCATGCAGAGCGTATTTGCGTCGGCGATCGCCGATGTCGATACCCGCGCGACGCTGGTCAAGTTGGTCATCACCCTACCCGCGCTTTTTATCGTGATGGGTTCGCCGATCGCGGGGGCGATCGTGGATCGCTTTGGGCGCAAGCCGCTGCTGCTGTTCAGTACCGTGCTGTACGGGTTTGCTGGGAGTTCGGGACTGTACCTGGGTAGTTTGCCTGCTATCTTGGCGGGGCGGGCTTTTCTTGGCATTGCTGTTGCAGGCGTAATGGTGAGTGCCACCACGCTGATTGCCGACTATTACAGTGGCCCTGCGCGTGCTGCCTTCATGGGCTTGCAGGCCGGATTTATGGGTTTGGGCGGCGTTTTGTTTCTGACGTTAGGCGGTGTCTTGGCCCAGCAAAGCTGGCGCTATCCCTTTGGAATTTATTTATTGGCTTGGCTATTGATACCGTTGATTATCGTCTCGATTTGGGAACCCGCCCGCAAGGATGCAACCCTCGATAAAACCGCAGCGACTCCACCTTCATCCATCCCCATAGGGGTTCTGTGCGTTGTCTACGGACTCACGACGCTGAGTCAGATTGCGTTTTATTTGATTCCCGTCCAACTACCTTTTTTCTTAGAAACCTTAGTGAAGGCAGTTCCAACCCAAAGCGGGATGGCGATCGCCCTTTGTACGCTGTTTAGCGCGATCGCCTCGGTCTCCTACGGCAAACTCAAGCAGCGTCTGGAGTTTGTGACTTTTCTGCCGATTATCTTTGGATTGATGGGCATTGGCTATCTTTTAATCGGGCAGTCCGCGTCTTGGGTGCAGGTTTTGGTTGGGTTGGCGATCGCCGGGCTGGGGTTGGGGATTTTGATGCCTAACATGACGGTTTGGCTGAGCGCAGCAGTCCCCGATGCGGTGCGAGGACGCATGTTGGGGGGACTTTCCACGGCAATGTTTTTGGGGCAATTTCTGTCGCCGATCGCGACCCAGCCGTTGACGAAGGCCCTTGGATTGGGCCAGGTCTATGCCATTACTGGCGGAGTGTTGGTCGCGATCGCGTTAGGATTTTCGGTCTTTAAGGATCGAGTTCGCAGCCTTACCCGCAGCAGTCTAGGATAGGGTTGCAGACTTAGGAGCCAATCTATGCAAACTCAGTCGCAACAAACGCTATACGAGCAAGACTTGGCAGCGTGGTTTAACGATACGATTGCCAAGCTCAAAGCCAAAGATTTTGATGCAATCGATATCGATAGCCTGATTGAGGAGATTGAAGGTTTGGCCGGACGCGATCGCCGCGAATTAAAAAATCGACTAAAGGTATTGCTCGTGCACTTACTGAAGCGTCTTTATGTCGATGCCCCTCAAGACTATCGCGGTTGGGAACTGACGATTCAAGAACAGCGCGAACAGTTGAGCGACTTGTTAGAACAATCACCCAGTTTGCGAAACCACCTCATTAAGACTTTCCCAGACATTTGGCAAAGATCTTTGTCTACCGTTCGAGCCGAATATCCAAGCGACCAATTTCCAGCAGAGTGGCAATTTAGCTTGTAGGCGGGAAGCCCCGCGCTCTACCTGTATCCAGGCGAGCGACGGGATGAGAGACGCGTGAGTCGAGGTACGTTGCCTGAGCAATGCCGGAGGCGAGAGAAGGTAACAGTGCCGAGACGAACAAATAATGTCTCGCAAAATCACTTATTTTTATATTATCGCAATTTAATGAGTGTGATAATATGTGAATATGTTGAAAGCAGTGAAGATCAGGCTTTATCCCACAGATGCACAGCAAGCTCATTTGGCTCAAGCCTTTGGGTGTGTTCGTTGGGTCTGGAACCAGTCTCTTGCAGTCATATCCTTGACCTATAAAGAGACGGGGAAAGGGGTTTCTGCCTTTGACATGAAGAAACAAATTCCGTTGTGGAAGGCTGAGCATGATTGGTTGAAAACTTGTTATTCTCAATGTCTTCAGCAATCCGTTTTGAATTTGTCTCAGGCATTCATCAACTTCTTTGATGGTCGAGCCCAATACCCAACCTTCAAAAGTAAGTTTGATCGTCAATCCCTGCAATATCCCGCAAATGTCAAAGTGCTCAGCCAAACTGAAATTAAGTTTCCTGGAAATCTAGGGACTGTAAAGGCTAAGGTGCATCGCGATGTTTCCGGGAAGCTGAGAACGGTGACGATATCCAGAATGCCAGATGGTCGCTATTACGCTTCTCTATTGGTTGAGGATGGCATTGAAAAGCCAGAACCCAGTAGTGAAGGGAAGGCGATTGGGATTGATTTGGGGTTAATTGATTTTGCTGTCACATCAGACGGCTCAAAATATCAGAATCCCAGGCATCTGCAAAAACATGAGCGCAACTTAAAACGTAAACAGCGCAAACTATCCCGTAAAAAGGATAAAACCACGAACAAGCGGCGCAAAGCAAAACTTGCAGTGGCAAAAGTGCATTCTAAAATTGCGAGAGTGCGCGCTGATTTTCTACACAAGCTGTCCCGTAAGACAGTGAACGAGAACCAAGTTATTGTTGTAGAAAACCTGGCAGTCAAAAATATGGTCCAAAATCACAATCTTGCTAAAGCAATCAGCGATGCAGGTTGGGCGACATTTTGTACCATGCTCAAATACAAGGCTGAATTTGACGGAAAAATCTACCTAGAGATTGGGCGATTTTTCCCATCGTCACACTTGTGTCATTTGACGTTGCTGCCAGTTCCAAAGATGGATTTGTCTGTTCGGTCGTTTGAATGCCCTTATTGTCATGAGCGTCATGACCGAGATGTGAATGCAGCCATCAATATCAGAAATGAAGGCTTACGGATCTTGGCGTTGGGAATCAGCGCTACTGCCCAAGGACGCGATGTAAGACCAAAGCGGTATGGACGCAAATCCACTACTGTCGAGGCTGTTGCGGTTGAGCTGGGAAGCCCGCGTTCTACCTGTACTCAGGTGAACGTCGGGTAATTCACTTCCGATATTGAGGCTTTACTGACCGAAATATTTTGGTAGCTTGAACCCAAGGCATTTGCACAACAATTTATTACGAGACAGCTTGCGCATGCTCTATTTTGGAACCGCAGCCGTCAAAACCTCATGGCCTGTAGCCGTCACCAATACATCATCCTCAATACGGATGCCAATTCCTCGCCATCTGGCGGGAACCTCCGGCTGATCTTCGGCAAGCTTAATGTCAGGACCGATGTACAGGCCCGGTTCTACCGTCACCACATTTCCAGCCTGAAGTGGTTGCCAGGTTTCTTTGCCAATTTTGTAAAAGCCCGCATCGTGAACGTCCAAGCCCAGCCAGTGACCCGTGCGATGCATGTAAAAAGGTTTATATTTTTCCTCTTCGATCAGCTTATCCACTTCTCCCACCAGAAGCCCCAACCTGACTAACCCCTCCGTCAAAACGCGGACGGCAGCGTCGTGGAAGGCGTTATAAGGATTCCCCGGCTGCACTTGGGCGATCGCCGCTTCTTGCGCTGCCAACACCAGAGCGTAGAGAATCTGCTGCTCCTCCGTAAACCGTTCCCCCACCGGAAACGTGCGGGTAATATCGGCGTTGTAGTAGTCGTAGCTCGCGCCAGCATCGATCAACAGCAAATCCCCGTCCTGCATCTGGCGGTTATTGGTGGTGTAGTGCAAAATGCAAGCATTGTCCCCAGAAGCCACAATAGACGGGTAGGCGGGACCTTGCGCGCCATTTTTGCGGAAAATGTAATCCATCTCCGCCTGAATTTCATACTCGTAGCGTCCCGGCTGGGCCATCTCGCGGGCGACGTTGTGCGCTTCCACAGAAATGGCGATCGCCTTTCGCATCAACGCTAGTTCGGCCTCGCTTTTGACCATCCGCATCCCGTGGAGCGTAAACCCCACATCTTCAATTGCCGTCGGACCCGTGCCGCGTTTGCCGTAGCTCGCAATCAGCCGCTGCCAGTGGGTCAGGAGCGTTTGGGTAAAATTGCGATCGCGTCCCAGTCGATAGTAAATCCGATCGGCTTGCTCTAGGTACTTGGGTAAATGCTCGTCGAGTTCTGCAATGGGATAGGCTTCATCAGCCCCGTAGCGTTCCTTTGCCGCATCCACCCCAACCCGATAGCCGTGCCAAGTTTCTTTTTCCGGATCCTTCGGTTGCACGAACAGCACGAATTTATGTTCTTCGTGATGGGGGGCAAAGACGGCCACCGCATCGGCCTCGTCAAAACCCGTCAGGTAAAAAAAGTCGCTGTCCTGCCGGAAGTTATACTCCACATCATTGTGCATGACAGCCGTCGGCGCGCTGCGAAAGATAGCCGTGCCCGCGCCAATTTTTTCCATGAAAGCTTGTCGTCGTTGCCGATAGTCTGCTTGCATTGCCGTACTGCAAAGTTAAGGACAGTTTACATTCTCCTATTGTGCAGTAAACCCGATAGAGACTGCGATACTCGACGCACTTTTTGAAAATTCCCTCGCGTTTCGAATAGGCTTTGCCATCCTGAAAACGATCGACTATCCTCGTTGAGAGGCTGTTAATAAGTCTCGACATGCAATTTTCGGTATGAACACTTGCGAAGTTGACTTTTAAGGATTGGCTTCTCGCAAATTCTTAGAATAACGGCATTTTTTGGCAATGGGCGGACTCAGACGGAGGGGGGTCCCATGCAGCAGCAGGCATTAAACAATATAAGGAAGGACGCTCTGTGGCAAACGACGCCCATGTCAAAGCACTTAAGCTTGGTGTAGATCATTGGAATAGCTGGCGCAGGCAACATTTTGCCGAACAACCTGACTTTAGCGGAGCTGACCTCAGCGGCAGCGATCTCAGCGGCGCGAATCTGATTGGCGCCAACCTCAGTAAAGCCAACCTGAGCTGCACTGTATTAAAGAGCGTGTTTTTAAGCTGCGCCAACCTCAGCAACGCCTATCTCAGCGAAGCCAATTTAATGAAAGCCAATCTGAGCAAAGCAGATCTGACGAAAGCAGACTTGAGCTTTGCCGACCTGACCGCCGCCACCCTCATTGAAACAAATCTCAATCGCGCTACCCTAATCGAAACCGTCCTAACGGGGGCTAACCTCAGCTTTGCCGATCTCAATCGCGCCAACCTCAACAAAGCCAATCTCGAAAATGCCAACCTCACAAAAGCGATTTTGATTGAGGCCTGTCTAGACCATGCCAACCTGCGGGCCTGTAACTTCAGCTTAGCGATCGCCAGCGAAGCCAGCCTGCGCGAAGCCAACCTCGTCGAAGCCAGGCTGAATAAGGCAGACTTCAGCTTTGCCTCCCTCATTGAGGCCAACCTCCGACGGGCCAATCTCAGCAAAGGCATTTTTATCGAAGCCAACTTCCGAGGCGCAACGCTGCGCGAAGCGAGCCTCCGCAAAAGTCGTTTCGGACGTGCCAACCTGGGCAGTACCGACCTCACCGAAGCCGACGCCACCGAAGCTAACTTGGCAGGTGTGGATCTCATTCGTGCCACCTTGAGTAAGACCCTCTTAGATCGGGCTATTCTCAAGGAAGCCAAACTCAGCGGTGCGAACCTCAATAAAGCCACCTTAACCAGCGCCGACCTGAGCGAAGCCGACCTGAGCGAAGCCGACCTTACCAAAACAGATCTGCGCCAAGTCAACCTGGCCCAAGCCGACCTCACCCGCAGTAAAATTTCTGCCACTAACTTTAACGGAGCAATGCTGACGGGCCTTTGCCTCGAAGACGCTCAGCTCAGCAGCACCACAAAGCTAGAAGGCGTAACGTGCAATTTTGTCTACCTCAAACGTAACAATCAAGATCGTCGGCCCAATTCCGGCGAGTTTTTGCCTGGAGAATTTGCCCAGCTCTTCCATAGCGCGCTGGAAACTCTCAACTTAACGCTCCATGCAGGGGTCAACTGGACTGCCTTTGCCCACTCCATCAATCGCCTCAATGCAGAACACAAAGCCGCGCAGCTCGGGATCCAAAGTATCGAGAATAAAGGCGACGGCATTATTTTGCTAAAGCTCAGCACTGCACCCGGCATCGATACCGTCCAAATCCACCGAGACTTCATGCGAATCTATGAAGAAACCAAACAAACTTTAGAAAACCGACGTCAACTCAATACTCGCGATACGCTGCTCGGGCATAGCAGTACGGATGGGACGCATCCCCGAGAGTCCATCAACCAGCTTTTCGAACTCCTCAGCCCTCAGCTCAGCATAAACTCAAATTCTCGGACCGAATTCCGTAAAAACAATCCCGGATCCACCCCTATCTACCCCCCCGAGTCGTCCGCCGCTGCAACGGCAGTCGATACTGCCACGATCTTGACGACCATCTTCTACGACCTCGCCCAGCGCTATCCAGATGCCACCGATCCTCAGCGCCTGAGCGTTACTGCTTTGGAGATTCAGCAAAAAGCAAAGGATAACTCGCGCTTTAAAGCCAAATTAGTTGAAGCCATTCGATCGGGCAGTTTGCCGATCGATCGAGCGCTCCTCGACAATCCCTTTATTTCCGTAACCCTCGAGATGGTGCGAGACTGGCTGGACCTAGAGTCATCAGTTCTGCCAAATCCGGTCCTGCAAGTTCAGAGCGTCGTCCCGCGAGTCTAAAGCATGGGTTGACGTGCCAAGGTGATAGGCTGAAGGGACGACATTTTTTATCAAAATACCCCTCAGTCCCAATGAACTGGCCGCTTTTACTCCAGCAGATTTTGGAGGGTCAATCCCTCACGACCGCTCAATCCGAGCAGCTCATGCAAGGCTGGCTCGATAGCGCCATCGAGCCAGTCCTGTCCGGCGCAATTTTAGCCGCACTTCAGGCCAAAGGCGCTGTTGCCGACGAGCTCGTGGGAATGGCGTCGGTATTGTTAGCGCAATCTCCAGCACCTTGGCCTGTCGGTCGAAAACCACTGCATCTCATAGATACCTGCGGTACGGGAGGAGATGGCGCGTCAACGTTTAATATTTCGACCGCTGTTGCTTTTGTTGCGGCGGCGGCGGGCATCCCCGTAGCGAAGCACGGCAATCGTTCGGCATCCAGTCGCGTCGGTTCGGCAGATGTTTTAGAGTCCCTCGGGCTAAACCTGACCGCTGACTTGAGCTTGGCTCAGGCGGCGGTGGAAACCGTCGGCGTTACATTCTTGTTTGCGCCGGGGTGGCACCCTGCTATGAAAGCCGTCGCGCCCTTGCGTCAAACCTTAAAGATCAGAACTATTTTTAATCTTTTAGGCCCTTTAGTGAATCCCTTGCGTCCGACGGGGCAGGTGGTAGGGGTCTATTGTCAAGATCTGCTGACCCCCGTTGCCCGCGCCCTGCATCAGCTTGGCGTGGAGCGGGCGATCGTCCTGCACGGTCGAGAACGTCTGGACGAGGCGGGTTTAGGAGATGCAACGGATCTGGCGGTTGTTTCCGATCGGGGCGTTCAGACGCAGGTCGTAAATCCAGCGGAACTGAATTTGGCACCAGCGCCTTTGGCGTCGCTTCAGGGCGGAACGGTCGCGGACAACGCCCAGATTCTTCAAAGGGTTTTACAGGGGAAGGGAACTGCGGCCCAAACCGATGCGGTTGCCCTCAATGCAGCCCTCGCGTTGTTTGTGGGAGGTGCGGTCGCGGACTATTTTGCAGGCGTCCAGCGGTCGCGTCAGATTTTAGAGAGCGGCGCAGCCTGGGACAAACTTGAGTCTTTGATCCGCTTTTCTCAGACGGCACTTCCCTCCGGTTCCTAAGGGGGACCGTCTGGATAAAACGCGCACTGTATTCCTTGAAGGGACTGTGCCAAAATGAGGGGCATGAAAAAAATCTGGATGCAGAACGCTTGTGATTGAGGTTGAAGTCCACCAGCAGCTTAGAGCTTTGTTGCGGGCACAGGGGGGGAACGCTTGGCCACATCATCTAACGGTGGCTCGACTGGTCGCCCGCGCCCTGCGGCTTCAGCGCAGTACGCTCATGCAGATCGGCAGTACTGCTGCCTACCAGGGACAGCATCGGCTGAGCTATCTGGCGTCGCTGCTACTGTGGCCGGAACCGTTAATCCTAGTGGCTTCTGCTGAGGTTCAGCACTCGCTTTGCCATGTCGAGCTGCCCAGATTGCGGGACTGGCTCGGCCTGACGAAGCCAGTTTGTCTCGCTCAAACTTGGCCGGATCCGAATTTTTCTGGAATTGCCCTCTTCTCTCCTCAAGACTGGCTCCAGCATCGTCTGCCCCAGCACGCACCCTTACCGCCAGGCGTTCCCGTCGCGATCGATGGTGCTGAAAGCCTTGAAGACTGGACTCGCGCGCACCTAACCCAAACGCTTTTACCCCAAGATTGGGACGCGCTGCTTTGGGCTTATCCCACTCGGGTCGAGACCATTCGCGACGCGCGAGCGGCGCTGACCCACACGCTATTTCGGCATCCGCCCAATCCCTACGGCTGCCTGATAGTGGCGGAGGAGGATCGCAGGTTGCTGGGTCATCTGGTCGATCGATTGCAGCAGGACTCGGGACAAAGTTTTTCGGGGAAATGGCAGCAATTTACCGATACGCTCTTGCAGCCCAATACTTTGGTGTGGGCCGTTCTCGATCGCTCGCAGGGTTCTTTTAGCCTCAACAGCGCGCCGATTGAAGTGGCGTCTGCGCTGCAGCCGCTCTGGGAGGGCCGCACTCAAATTCTCTTGAACGGCGTGGTGGACTTGGACGCTCAGTCGGAGCAATTCCAGCTCCAGCTCGGTTTAGCAGATCTGACCTGCGTGCAGTTTGCGACCGATCGCCACAATGAGGCGCTCTCCCTCTACCTGCCGGACGGGGTGCCCATGCCCAATACCCCGGAATTTGCGCCTGCATTGATGCGCCAGCTCCAGTGTTTGCTGACGCTCGGGTTTGCTGCCGATACCTTTAGCGCGCTCATCATTGATGACCTGCCCCTTAAATCTCGCATTGCTTCGACTTTGGCCGCAGAATTCGGTTCGCGGGTGAAGGTGGAGAAGGGGGACTGTCAGGTGGGAGATGTGTTGATTTCAGGCTGGACTTTTTGGCTGGAGCATCGGCGCAGTTTGCCCTACCCTAACCTGATGGCGATCGCCACTTTACCCTTCCCTTCCCTCGAAAATCCGAAGGTGGCGGGGCGGGTGGCCTACTACAAGCAACAGCGGCAGGATTGGTTCCGGCTGTACTTACTGCCAGAAGCGTTACGGATTTTACAGGAGGCGATCGCCCCTCTGCGGTCCCAGTCGAGTTTGCTGGCCTTGTTTGACAGCCGAGTGCTGCATCGCACCTACGGTCAGCAGGTACTGACGGCCCTCGGTCCCTACGCGCGGCTGAACTATTTGGATGAATCGATCCTGATACCACCTCAATGTTCGGTTTAGTAAGGGTAGGTCGTTGCAGTATGGGAGGCGAACGCATCCTGTAAATCTTTCAGCTATGGGTTAACTTGGCGATCGCCAGCACTGGTTTAGCTCAAATCAAGGCGATTGCGGTTACTCGAGCTGAATATAATGGAAACCCGATCGCTTTGCAGCTCAATCGAAGGAAGGCGATCGCCCCTCCTACAAGTCCTGTAACAGCCCTAAAAGTTTGGGAGCTTATCTGGATCGAATCCTTGCGATCGCAAAAACATCTCCAATCGTTCTCGTTGCTGTCGTTCTTGCTCTGCCCGTTGCCATTCTTGCTCTGCCCGTTGCTGTTCTTGCTCTGCCCGTTGCTGTTCTTGCTCTGCCCGCTGTCGTTCTTGCTCTGCCCGTTGCCGCTCCTGTATTGCTTGTTCTTCCCCATGCAATAATAAGTTGCCTGACCCATCCCAGCATCGCAGCCATGCTAGTTCGGCATTCTGATACCTGCCCTGCCAAATCCCCAGCTCAATCCCCAAAGGGGGAATCGGATAATGTCCCCGTTCGTTGGCAGCAATGGGTTGATAGGTATCATCTTGCAGATGATAGACCTCTACCTGGGCTTTTTCCGCTTCATAAATTGCGTAATAGGGAATCCGAATTGCTTTCTCGTAAACCCAAAATTTACCAACCCGATTTCCTTCACTTTGAGAAGGCGGAGTGCGATCTCTTTCTTCACTTCCATCCCCTGAGACAAATTCAATGGCAATCAGGGGTGCAACATACTCTTTCCAGAGTACGTAAGAACGGCGTAGTTTGCCATCTAGGGTAGGCGGAACGTTGGGTACATAGAACCAGTCAGGTGATTCCGCCCCCTTTTCCGGTGGGTCAACCAAACGCCAATAGATGCCAGAGTCTTGACCGATGCAATATTGACCATCGGGATGACGTTGCTCTAGTACAGGCCGAAGTGATTCTGTGAGTAAAATGCTTTGAGGATGTTCTTGAAAATTTTTCACAAAGGTACCGTCTGACTCTGGCAACTGAGTGTGGTCAGGTAATGTAAGCGATACTTGAGTTGCGGGTAAGGCGGATGTCATACACTCCATCCTTTAGGTTTTCCTGAGAACCATCCTTCCATAATAACCATTATTACGATCGCCCAATCCTCGGCAAACACACATAGGGTTGATGAGCCTAGGCGCGGAACTGGGCGATCGTCCATCATGGGTACATCGGCTTAGCCTAACGAAGCCCAAACAGCAACCTTAAACGCGCTGGGTGCAGTTGGAGATCGCTGATTCACAGACAGAGTCTTGCAGAAAAGGCAGCGATCGCCGTTTCGAAATTTTCTTCAAATCCTCGAGCACCTTGGCTTCTATACTGATAGATAAGCAACAATGATGCTGCATGGCAGAATGATGGAGGCGCGAGATGGGTGAAGCAAAGCGACGCAAAGAGCAGTTAGGCGAAAAGTACGGTCAGGAAAAATCTAAATTCCCAGGGTTGCCGGGGCTGTCCTTTGACAAAGCGAAAAGCGAAAAGTTCGTGCAATGGACCACTCGCGGGGCTTGGATTGGCATCTTTGTCCTAGCTGGGGCCTGGATCGTCATCCGCTTTATCGGGCCGAGTTTCGGCTGGTGGGAAGTCCAGTAAAGGCAGCGATATCAATGTCTTAGAGAACCTGCATGGAACGCGACTTTCACGCCCTAGCCCAACAATATAAATCCGCACTCCTGGAGGATGTGATTCCGTTTTGGGAGAATCACTCCGTGGATTGGGAGCAGGGCGGCTACTTCACCTGTCTCGATCGAGCGGGGAACGTCTACGACACCGATAAGTTTATCTGGCTCCAAAACCGCCAAGTATGGATGTTTTCGACGTTCTACAATCAGATCGAGCCGCGTCGAGATTGGCTGGCGATCGCTGCTAATGGCGCAAATTTCCTGGCAAAGCACGGTCGCGATGGGGAGGGGAATTGGTATTTTGCGCTAACCCGCGACGGCCAGCCCTTGGTGCAGCCCTACAACATTTTTTCGGACTGTTTTGCAGCCATGGCCTTCAGTAAATTTGCCCTCGCGTCCGGGGAGGACTGGGCGAAGGAAGTGGCGCTCCAAGCTTACGGCAACGTGCTGCGCCGCAAGGACA
The DNA here is from genome assembly GCF_044923475.1 of Altericista sp. CCNU0014. Taxonomy (NCBI): domain Bacteria; kingdom Bacillati; phylum Cyanobacteriota; class Cyanophyceae; order Synechococcales; genus Altericista; species Altericista sp. CCNU0014. The sequence continues at coordinate 4,235,298 of NZ_CP137338.1, read as the reverse complement.
ACCCGAAGGGTAAGTATACCAAGGGTTATCCCGGTACGCGCCCGCTGAAGTCTTTGGCGGTGCCCATGATTTTAGCCAATCTGACCTTGGAGATGGATTGGCTGCTGCCCCAGGAAACCTTAGACACCGTTCTGGCCGAGACGGTCCAGGAAGTGATGGCGGATTTCTTGGATCCGGTGCGGGGGTTGATGTTTGAAAATGTCATGCCCGACGGATCGCACCTGGATTGTTTCGATGGGCGACTGCTCAATCCCGGACACGGCATTGAGGCCATGTGGTTCGTTATGGACATTGCCAACCGTCGGGGCGATACGGCAACCATTCATAAAGCCGTCGATGTGGTGCTCAATATCCTCAACTTTGCTTGGGACTCGGACTACGGCGGGCTGTACTACTTTATGGATGCAGAGGGACATCCACCCCACCAACTGGAGTGGGACCAAAAGCTATGGTGGGTGCATTTAGAAACGCTCGTGGCCCTGTCCATGGGCGATCGCCTGACTCAGCGGCCTGAATGTTGGGAATGGTTCCAGAAGGTGCACGACTATTCTTGGTCCCATTTTGCCGACCCAGAGTATGGCGAATGGTTTGGCTACCTCAATCGTCGGGGAGAGGTGCTGCTAAACCTCAAGGGCGGCAAGTGGAAGGGCTGTTTTCACGTCCCGCGCGCGCTGTACCTCTGCTGGCAGCAGTTTGAGGCCCTGAGTTTGCAGTCCTAGTGGGAAGAAAGGTTGGTAGGGCGATCGCTCAGTTCAGCCTTAATGTTGAATGAGGTAGACAGGTGGGACGAGTTTTGATATGGATATAGAATTTGCAGTTTATGAAGCCATTACTCTTCTTATCAAGATTTTCATTACCCGTAGCAGCTTATCTGGTCGCCAATCTTACTGGGGTATTGGCCAACACGACCGAAAATAAATTTTACTGCGGTCAAAGCAAAAACGTGCCCGCCACAATGGCAAAAACTTCCCGTGGTGTTGTACCTGTAATTCATTGGGTTTCAACCCTTGGAGAAACCTATACGCCAGAATATCGCTGCAAAGTTGTATCGGAAAAATTTCAAACGTTCTATAACGATGGGACGCTAAATTACTTGACAACAGGTATTGTCAATCAGCAGCCCGTCATTTGCGCAGCGCAAAAGAACAACGGCCCATGTTCTGGCGTACTGTTTACCCTCAAGCCCAATAGCGATCCCAGCCGGACGCTTCAGCGACTCCTCAGTATTCGAGATCGGGCACCCGGAGTAGTACTGAACGAGAGTGCGCCTCAGGTCTACATCAATATGGCAGATTTTTTGAATGCTGCACCCATTGAAACATCTCAGCCCGCTGACGATGAAGCTGTTACCCTGCCAAAGCAAAGCGGAACGATAACCCCTCCTGCTTCTACACCGCATGGGAATAAGATTTGGTAGTCTCTGCTTAGCCGCTTAGTAGCCTTCCACATGCAAAACCAGAGCGTTTCGCCATCATTCTTTGGTGTGGTTTGCGATCGCTCCACTCCTTTCAGAACGAGAAATCAAATGGTCTCACTGTTTTCATGGCACGTTCCAGTTGGCAGCATATTAATGCTGACTGCGATGAATGCTGGGATGCTCCTATCTCAGCCTCTTCAACTGAGGTCTGCGCCAATTCATCCACTGGTCGCATCAAACGCCAATCCTTCATTCCTGCTCGCGCAATCCTCAATCGTTGAGACCGTCGATCGAGTTGCTGCAAAGATTACGGTACGGATTGAATCGGAGCAAAGCGGGACGGGATCTGGCGTCATTGTGGCTCAGCAAGGAACGACTTATTATGTCCTGACCGCAGAGCATGTCGTTCCAAAACCCGATAACTACTCCATAACTGCTCCTGATGGGCAGAAATATCCCGTCAATGCTGGAATGGTTAAAAAATTAGAAGGCATTGACTTGGCAGTTGTTCGGTTCGCAAGTCCAAAAGCTTATCAAGTCGCGACTTTAGCAAATTACTACATTGGCCTGGAAGATCGCCCCCTTGCCTTTTTATCTGGGTTCCCAGGCGGCGGTGGCGCTTCGCGTCAGCTCGCTGTGGGCACTGTGTTTCCAGCCAGCACCACAATTTTTGCCGCTCAAAATGCCTACTCGATGGCAAGCGGTCGAGAGCTGGTCTACACGACGTTTTCTCAACCTGGTATGAGCGGCGGGCCAGTGTTAGATCGGCAAGGCCGAGTCATTGGCATTCACAATGCATCGGAGACAAAGCTGGAAACAGATGAGAGCAGCGGGGAAGTTTTCCCTACGTATTTAGGCCGCAGTTTGGGGGTACCCATTCATACCTTTTTAGGGTTGGCGTCCCAAATTCAAGTCAGTCCCAATCTGCTCAAGGTTGAAAATACAGTCCCGCCCGCGATGAATCAGAGCGCAATTCAGGCGGTGCTGGATTTTAATCGTTTAGAAAAGCCTTCTGACAACTCCGCAACGGCATTTGACTGGTTAAAGTACGGGAATCGCTTGTGGCGGCTAGGTCGGTTCCAGGAAGCGGTGGTGGCTTTAGATCGTGCCATTGCGCTCAAACCAAATTTCCATCAAGCCTTTTTTGTTAAAGGAATGGCGCTTTCGGCCCAAGATCGGTTTTCTGAAGCGATCGCCGCGTTCGAGGCCGCCACTCGCATTGAACCTCGGTTCTACGAAGCATGGCGAATGCAGGCTCAAATGCTAGAGCAGATGAAGCAATATCCCCAGGCCATTGCGGCTATTGATAGGGCCATTCAAATCCAGCCCGATGATTCCCTCTTGCATGCGCTGAGGGGCGATTTACTGTTTCAGTCCAAGCAACATGCTCCCGCAACGGCGGCCTATACCCAGGCCATCACCCTCAAACCCAACTACTATACCTACATGCAGCGCGGGCGATCGCAGTTTAGCGCTGGAGATTATCAAGCTGCTTTGAGAGACTACAGCAAAGCCATTGAACTACAGCCCAACGACTACTTTAGCTATATCGGTCGCGGCACGATGAATGCGGCGTTGGGTAAATCTCCGGCAGCTTTGGCAGACCTCGATCGGGCCATTACGTTTATTCCAGCGGCTTCGCCCTATCAGGCTTTGCTATACATGAGTCGCGGGCTGGTGAAGTTTGGGGGAGGAGATTTCAATGGGGCGATCGCCGATTGGACTGCCGCCATTAATGCAAACATTCCTGGCAAAACCGATCTAAATACGATTGCCCAAAGTTATATGGGACGGGCGCTGGCCTATGCCCGCACCAAAGATTTGCCCAAGGCGATCGCCGATATGGGCCAACTGATCGAGCTACAGCCTAAAAATGCTGCGGCCTTTTACAATCGCGGCGAGTTTTATATCCAGGCTGGCGATCCGCAGCGGGCGTTGTTGGATTTGAATCAGGCGATCGCCCTGAAGCCAGATTACGCTGATGCAATCCAAACTCGCGGACTCGCAAGGCAATCCCTCAAGGACTTTTCCGGGGCGATTGAGGACTTTAAGAAGGCCGAAGGATTGTTGAGTGCGACGATCGATCGAGATCCCAACAACATCAATACGGCAACTGTTTACGTTCGTCGCGCCAATACAAGGTTAGGAATGGGAGACAAACAAGGAGCGATTGCCGATATCCGAACCGTCGTAACCCTCTTTCAAAAAGCAAACATTACAGAAGGTCCACTCTATCAGTCCGTCCAAAATATGCTGAGATTGTTGCAGCAGTAGATTTCTCGCACAACTCTTAGAAATCTATCCAACTGGGCAAAAATTAAGATTGACAAGACGCCCGTACTGATTAAAGTGTTGAGAGGGCCAGAGTGCAAGCTGCTCGATCGCCCTGCGGTCAATCATTAACGATTCCTCTTATGGAGAAGTTTTCATGAAGCTGAGATACCTATCAACGTCGGTTTTGGGTGCCCTTTTCATTGCCTTGCCGCCCGCAACCGCCAACACCCTCACTTCTTGGAAATTCGACCCCCACACCGATCGCCTCAGCTTTACAACTGATGCAGAAGTCCGACCCGTCGCAAAGGTAATCGGCGACCCGACTCGCGTTGTGATCGACCTCCCCGGCATTCGACTGAAACGCCCCAAAATCTTGAGCGCCCTCAGCGGCAAGTATAAATCGCTGCGGATTGGGCAGTTTAATGCGTACATCACTCGCTTAGTCGTCGAGTTGGATCCTGGTTATGCCGTCAACCCCGAACGCATTAGAGTACAGGCGAATTCGCGACGCAGTTGGTCTTTAGTGCTGCCGGAGCCGGGACAAAATAGCGGGAACGATCGCCTACTGCAGCTGGAAGCCCCCGTTGCAGTGCCAACCGTCCATCCCGACCTAGTCCGCAGTGGCAGCATCGGCGGCGTGCTGCCCGTAGGCCGAGAACTACGATGGCTGCAGCAGCGCCTTGCCGCAGTGCAGGGTCGCTATCCGGTCGTCAGTCCCAGCCTATTTGTCTTAGACCTCGGTACGGGGGACTATGCCGACGTTGGCGGCGGCAAAGCCTTTCCTGCCGCCAGCGTCATTAAGCTGCCGATTTTGATCGCCTTTTTTCAGGATGTGGACGCAGGTAAAGTCAGCCTGACGGAAAAACTGGTCATGCGGCCCGAGCTGATTGCATCGGGTTCGGGCTACATGCAAGACCTAGCGCCTTGGTCGTCCTATTCGGCCAAATACACCGTCGGCAAGATGATTGAAACCAGCGACAATACCGCAACCAATATGATTATTAAGCGCCTGGGCGGAGCGCGGGTTCTCAATCAGCGCTTTAAAAGTTGGGGACTGCAAGACACCGCCATCCGCAATTGGCTGCCGGACCTGTCGGGCACGAATACCGTCAGCGCGCACGATCTGGCCCTGACGTTGACCAAGCTCGCCAAGGGTAACTTTCTCTCCAATAGCAGCCAAGAACGAGCGATCGCCATCCTCAAAACGTGCCGTACCCGCAGCTTGCTGGTTCCGGGCATCGGCCCCAGCGCTCAGATTGCCCACAAAACGGGAGACATTGGCTTTGCGATCGGCGATGCTGGCATTATCTACATGCCCAACGGCAGGCAATATATTGCGGCAGTGATGCTGAAACGACCCTACGACGACCCGCGCGGTCGCGATTACGTCCAAACGGTCTCTCGTCTGACGTATTCTTATTTTTCCAATCGCTGAGGTCTGAGACGTTGAGCTATGACAAGCCCTGTTAAACCTGCCGCCTCAGCAGCGGCGGTAGCGGCCAGCAGCGGAATGTCCGCGTGACGCAGGGCGATCGCCACCAAGGCCCATACGATCGTCAACGGAAAGACCGGGTCGCGATGGCGGATGGCGACCGCAACGGCGATCGCCCCACTCGCCAGCGCCATCATCGTCGCCCACACGCCAGGGGAGATACCCCAACCGTTCCAGTTAAGACTGTAAAGGGCAATGGCAACGTTCACTACAGTTGCGACGCTAATCCAGGCGAGATAAAGGCTGATGGGATACTGCACCAACCATTGCGTCTGGCGAGAGGCCGTTCGTTTGCCGATCTCTAGCTGTCGGTAGAGTGCCATTAGGGGCAGTAAGATACCCGCCATGGCAAGGGTGGACAGCGCGAACAAGCGTGCTTGAAAGAGATAAATCCAGCCGATCTGCGCGACAGAGGCCATGACCAGCAACCACCCGCCCCGCCCGAGCGCAGAGTTTTGCGGCTGACGGGGTTGCAGTTGGTAAAGTCCTAGGGCAATCAGCCCCAAATAAATAAATCCCCAGATGGCGAAGGCGTAGTTTGCCGGAATAATGCGGACGGCACCGAATAGTTGATTGGAGAGCTGCCCCACATTCAATCCGTTCAGCGGAAAGAAATTGGAGAGGGTGTTGATGGCGATCCCGCCCGCGATCGCACCCATTACGCACCATTGGCGCAAACGATCTGAACTGAGTAGGGAGGCGAGGGAGTTCATACGGACAAAACGCGCCAGACGGCCTGAGGTAGAGGAGCATCGCTATCCTAGCTCACTCTCGATCTCCTCGCGTCCGATGCCTAATATTGGGGGTCGTTCAAAATCTAAAATTTTGGGGCATTCTGTTTTATAAGCAAATTCACAGACAAATGCAGTCCGTTGCTGAAATTGGGCAAAGGGAGAATATGTACCAAGCCAATAGCTATAAAAATGTAATGGAGCTTTTGATCGATAACGAAATCGATCTGCAAACTTGCAGCTATTCGCAAACCGAAGCGCAGAAAATTAACCGCATTGAAGTGGCAACCTACGCGCTCAACCGCGTGCCCCCACTTTACGCGTCCAGTCAGGAAGGGATCGGTCTTCAGTACGAGCGAGGTCTAGCAGAATTTAACGATCGCATCAAGGCTGCGGTTTCTCAAGCACTGGGAAAAGTGCTCCAAAATCCTGTTTCTAACTCAACTCCGCTGCCGCGCCTCGAAGAGGTCGTCGAAACGGAAGTCGCGTTTTCTCAAGAAGATCTTAAGGAAATCTCAACTTGGTTTTAAGGGCTTCAATTCCGTATGTTCAAGGGACATTAAAGGGCAACTTGGCACGCTCTCCTAGTTTGTAGAAGAGGACCCTGGAGGACACATAAACGTCGAGTAGGTGAATTTCGGCGCTGCGGGCGGTGTTTGAGAGGGAACGTTGGTTTTGCAAATACTCGTCACGGGAATGCCGCCCTCCACTGCATGGACGGCTCCGGTATAGCTTGCAAAACCAGGCTGTTTGGCAAGAGCAACCATGATGGCTTTAGAAGCATCGGCTTGGCGCACTTCCAGACGATACTCCTCTGTTTCGATCGGGACGTCTGCGGCCAATCGTTTGAGGTCGCTCGTGAATTTTCCTTGGACCAGCTTCTCGGCCTGTTGGGAGAGCAATAAGCTACTGAGGTAGGTTTTGCCTGTATCCTGCTTGGCGATCGCCACCTTTTCCGAAAGATTTTTGCGAATTTTTTTGAGTAATGCCGGATTTAGATCCGCGACTGCCCCAGATGCAGGCGACCCTGAAGCTGAAGGTAAAGGCGTTTTAGCGACGGGCTGTTTGGGCGCATCTGCGGCTGGGGTCTGGACCTGCACGGCAGGGGATTGTGCGGGCGGGGATGGTGCGGGCGGGGACGGCGAAGGCGCGGTCACCGTATGGGTCGCGCAGCTCGTCGTCAAACCGACTAAACCCATTCCGAGACCGATCGCCTGCGATCGCGATAGACAATAGGCCATACTGGCGAAGTAACCCGTTTTAAGTGAATGGTCTGTATCCTGTAGCTTTATTTTGTCATACTGAGTCGAGCAGAATTCCCCCACAAGTTCCTCAAGTTTTACATTTATATCAGTAGTATCTTCAGTAGTATCTAGGGTTTAGATACGCAAGCATTCCCAGCCCCCATCAAAGTGGGGCTTTGCTTGCAAGGGTTCGTCGATCTCTTCAATCCCAACTTTGGAGAAAAAGACCGCATGACACAGAGGACAGCCATTGAATCCATCCCTAACGCAGTTAAAGAAACCTTGCTTGTCATTCCCCTGCATGCCGTAGGAATAGCAGACCTGCCGCTGGTGGGGGGCAAAAATGCATCCTTAGGCGAAATGCTGCAGCAGTTGACCTCAAAGGGCATTCTGGTGCCGGATGGATTCGCAACCACGGCCCACGCCTTTCGGACTTTTATTCAAACTGCGGGACTCGAACGACCGCTGCGTCTCTTGTTTGAGAATCTCAATACTGAAAATGTCCAGAGCTTGAGCCAAGTGGGCCAACAAGCGCGAGACTTAATCCTCAACACCCCATTCCCAGAAGACCTTCAAGGAGCGATCGCCGCTGCTTACCAAGACCTGTGTCAGCGGTACGGAGAAAATGCCGATGTAGCAGTTCGCTCTAGCGCGACGGCAGAAGATTTGCCGGACGCGAGCTTCGCGGGGCAGCAGGAAACCTATCTGAACGTACACGGCGAAATTGGGGTCCTCCAAGCCTGCCATAAGTGCTTTGCCTCTTTATTTACAGATCGCGCCATTTCCTACCGTCAGATGCGGGGCTTCGACCACTTCGAGATCGCTCTATCCGTCGGCGTTCAGAAAATGGTGCGCTCCGATCTGGCAACCTCAGGCGTGATGTTTTCCATCGATACCGAAACCGGATTTAAGGATGCCGTCCTGGTCACGGCAGCTTACGGTCTGGGCGAGAATGTGGTGCAGGGGGCTGTCAATCCGGATGAATACTTGGTCTTTAAACCGACGCTCAAACAAGGCTTCCGCTCTATCTTGGACAAGCGGCTCGGCAGTAAAGAGATCGCGATGGTCTACGACGCGGGCGGCTCGAAGCTCACGAAAAATATTTCCGTCGAACTGGGCGATCGTCAAAAATTTGCCCTCGGCGACGAGGATATCCTCCAGCTTGCGTCTTGGGCCTGCTCGATCGAAGAACACTACTCCCGAGTTCGCGGCATCCCGACGCCCATGGATATCGAATGGGCAAAGGACGGGCAGACCGGGGAACTTTTCATCGTGCAAGCTAGACCCGAAACCGTTCAATCTCAAAAAATAGAAAATAGTTTCAAAACCTACCGCTTGACGGTACCTGCCCAGTCAAAATTACCCGCACCGATCGTGACGGGACGCGCTGTCGGCTCGGCGATCGGGCAGGGGAAGGTGCGAAAAATTTTAAACGTCAGCCAAATGCAGACCTTTCAGGCGGGCGACGTATTGGTCGCGTCGCGGACGGACCCCGATTGGGAACCCATCATGAAAAAGGCCAGCGCGATCGTGACCGATCGGGGCGGACGCACCTGCCATGCCGCAATCATCGCCAGGGAGATGGGCATTCCGGCCATTGTGGGGTGCGAGCAAGCCACAACTTTGCTCCAACCCGGACAAGATGTCACCGTTTCCTGTGCTGAGGGCGAAGAAGGTAAGGTCTACGCCGATCTGCTTCCCTTTGAAGTCGAAGACGTGACGTTGGACGAACTCCCGCGAACCCGCACTCAGATTTTCATGAATATTGGCAACCCTCAGGAAGCCTTTCGGGTTTGCAATTTACCCAACGATGGGGTCGGGCTGGCGCGGATGGAGTTTATTATTGCGAACCAGATTCGGGTGCATCCCCTGGCCCTGACCCGCTTCGACGAGTTGGAAGATCCGATCGCCCAACAGACCATCGAACAACTAACCGCATCCTACTCGCAAAAAATAGATTACTTCCTCGACAAACTGACCTACGGAATTGGCACGATTGCCGCTGCCTTTTATCCAAAACCCGTCATCGTACGCATGTCGGACTTTAAGAGCAACGAGTATGCCAATCTCATCGGCGGCGCGCAATTCGAGCCGCAGGAAGAAAACCCGATGCTCGGCTGGCGCGGCGCGTCTCGTTACTACAGCGATCGCTATCGGGAGGGCTTTGCCCTAGAATGTCAGGCCATGAAGCGCGTGCGGGAGGAGATGGGCTTGACGAATGTCATTTTGATGATTCCGTTTTGCCGTACCCCGGCAGAAGGCAAACGCGTTCTGGTTGAAATGGAGAAACATGGGTTGGTTCGCGGGCAAAATGGCCTTCAACTCTACGTAATGTGCGAGCTACCGAGCAACGCGATCTTGGCGGAGGAGTTTTGCCAAGTCTTCGATGGATTTTCGATTGGGTCCAACGATCTGACCCAGCTTACCCTCGGGCTCGATCGCGATTCTGCTTTGGTATCCGAGTTGTTCGACGAGCGCAATGATGCCGTCAAGCACATGATTCGGATGGCGATCGCTGCGGCCAAACAACACGGGCGCAAGATCGGACTGTGCGGGCAAGCCCCCAGCGACTATCCAGAATTCGCCCATTTCTTAGTGGAACAAGGGATCGATTCGATCAGCTTAAATCCAGACTCAGTCCTCAAAACGCTACTAGAAATCGAAAAAGCAGAAGGTCAAAAGACTTCCTGACTAGAATCGTTTGCGCGAAACAATCCACATTGAGGCAAATGATATGTTTCACAAAATTGTAGTTGCACTAGACTATGCCGAACCTTCTAGCCCCGTTTTTGACGAAGCGCTTTCCCTAGCAAAAATGATGGGCGCTCAACTGAGATTGCTCAACGTGCTGTCATTTGAGGATAGCGTTGGCTATCAGCTCCCCGCCTATCCTGGCGGTTTCTATGCAGCTCTAACGGAACCGCAGCTCAATCTATATCGTGAAGAATGGGCTGAATTCAAAAACCGGAGCCTGCGGCAACTCGAAGCCGATATTGAAACGGCAAAGGCGGCTGGCGTGAGTGCCGAACTCTGTCAGCTCTATGGAAATCCTGGCAAAAGAATCTGCGAGTTTGCCCAAAATTGGAGTGCAGACTTAATTCTCATGGGCCGCCGCGGGCGGACGGGAATTAGCGAACTGCTCTTGGGAAGTGCGAGCAATTACGTACTCCACCACGCGTGCTGTGCCGTACTCGTGCTGAATACTGCGCTGCAACCGCGCGAAGCAACAAACCGAGCAGCGTCTCTGAGAACGACGACAGCCCCGTCCTAAATCTCCGGGGGACTTCCGCCACAGTAGTTCAAGGGCGGAAAGGACGTCTTAAAACCGATTTCGCGGATCCATAATAATTCTGCGACTCGATCGACGCCAGCTTTGAGGTAGCGGCGATAGGTACTAAACGGAATATCTAATGCTTCGGCGGCGGCTTCTTGAGTTGCGGCTGGCTGTATATAAGTACGGTGCAGCACGCTGTAGAGCTTGCTTTTGCGGGGAGAAGACTGGAGCGATTCTGCGGCTTCCCGAAGGAGCATTTGCAGCACTGAAACGGGGGTAGGGGCAGGATGGGTTTGAATGGATGCTGCTTCAACGACGAGACGCGATCGCAACAGCAGATTTTTGCTCAATTCTACGGGAGATGAAAACTGACGAAATGCAGACTGCACGGCTTCGGTAAATTCGGATTGACTCAGAACTAAAAGAGATTCGCGGGGTTCAGTCAACCGAGACGATGCAGCGACTGAGATTTCCTCGCTGATTGCTGCAATCTCTCGACGGGCTAACAGAGCTTGCCATGCGGCAGGTGGCGTCACTCGCCAATCGTGTCCGTAGACCCCATAGCTTTTTCCCTCAACCTCGAAATCTGCTTTCAATAGACGAGTGAAATCTGCATAGGCGAACATCTCGTGCCAGAAGTCGGGTTGTGCAAAGGGGATAAAGGTAAACGCCAGTCCTAGCGTGTTGCGATAGTACTGAACTAGGTTGATGAAAATGAGGCTTTGAGTAGGAGAAACACCTTGATACGTTTCGTCAGCCATCCAGAACCGAAAGAGGGTTGCGCCTTCGCCGGGGCGTAAAAGCGCGTACTGTTTTAGATATTGCCAACACGCCTTCGCACCTGGGTCTACTTCGATATCCTCTGGCATTGCTCGATCCAGCGAGACCAACATGACAAATCCTGTAATCTGTCGTCGATCGTTCCGAATCGCAATCGCCCCTTGCGGTTGACGATTCAACCAATGCGCCAAAATCCGAGCAGAGGTTTCTCCCTCATGCTCCATCACCATTCGAGTCAGGATTTCTCGGTCGGCTTTTCGGACTGTATCTGAAATGAGACGCGTGTTTTCATGCCAACTGAAGCGCTGCCGCACACACGGATTATTCCAATGCAAGAAAATATAGTCGAACAAAACGCGATGGTGCTGCGTTTGCCCTTGCGTTTGCCCTAAGTGAAAAATATAGAACGCGCGAGCGCGATCGTGGAGTTCGGTATACCATCCTAAATTGCGCCAGCGCAGATCTGCCATCAACACTTCTCTGGCGAGATCGTGAGGAAAAAGCCCCATCGGACTCGATTCGATAAACGACAAGCCGCACAACCATTCGAATAAGTCGTGCGCATCGGGGAGTTGCAACATTTCCTGCAAAAGCGCTTCCGTTAAAATTCGGACTAGGGCGCAGGCTTCCAATGCCAGACGATGGGTGGGAGTGGGGACTGCCTCGATGAAACGTTTCAGCAATGTTTTGACGATATCGATTTCGGGTTCGGTCTGGAAACTGAAAGAATCTTCGGTCTGGACGGACACCTCTACGATCAGAGAAAGGGCGAGCGGATGTCCGTGGGTAAAGTTTAGGATCGCTTGACGATCTGCGATCGGAACTTGTCGGCGCGCCAGATAGCTTTCGCTTTCGCTCGGACTCAAATTACGGAGCGGCACGATTTTAATGAGCGATCGCCACCCTGCATCCGTTCGCCAAGCTGCTCCCGGAGACAGCCGACTTGCAAGAACGATCGGGGTATTCATGGGCAGGCAAGGCAAAAACGTTTCGCGGAACCATTCGTCAATTGGTTCTAGCGTTTCGTACGTGTCGATGAGGAGAACAGTTCGACTCAGTTGAGCGGCTAATGACTCAAGAGAGCCTTCGGATGAAGATCGGCCTAGCGCATCGTGCAATACATCCATGAATGCTTGGGGCGAAGGCTCTAGATTGCGAGCATCCAAATAAATCGATGGGATGGAAACGGTATCGCAGAAGCGAATAAATTGCCGCAGCAGGGTGGTTTTACCGATACCGCCAACCCCGAATACATACAGCAGATGAAAGGGGAGTTCGCATTTTTGCTTGTCATCGCTATCCAATAGAGTGCGTACGGCAGACTGAAATAGGGCATATTCCTGAGTGCGTCCGGTAAACCAGCGATCGCGCTCGATTTGAAGTCGTTCTGACAGAGAAAACGGCATCGCATTACCTACCTCATATTCAAAATGTGCGCCAGTCCGATAAAAGGATCTACGACAGCTTTTCCAATGTGGATGCATGCATGAGGTTTGGATTTAAAAACGTTTAGATCTCTTTACAAAAAGCGACCCATTCAAAAGTGGGCAAAGAGCGATCGCCGTTTGGGCAGGTTTCGGTCTGGAAAGTGAGCAATGAATTCATACAGATTATGTCTGTTGATTCTATTAAGGAACTCTCTCCCATGAAGATTCGATTCTCGGCGATCGCGGCTACTGTCTTGGTCGGTGTTGCAAGTCTTGCCGCCACCGTAACTGTTGCTCAAGAAACCCCTATGCCGCAATCTGCCGAACAACCTGTCGAGCAACCTGCCGAGCAACCTGTCGAGCAACCTGTCGAGCAGCCTGCTGAAGCTCCGCAACCCCAACCTGCCGAACAACCTGCCGAACAACCTGTCGAGCAACCTGCCGAGCAACCTGCTGAAGCTCCGCAACCCCAACCTGCCGAACAACCTGAATCTCAGCCTCAATTATCAGGAGAATCAAGGATCGACCGCTTTAGCTTTATTGGCTTGGCTCCGAATAACACCCTCGTTCGTTTTGAGAGCCGCAGGCTGAATATTGGTAAACCGATAAAGGTCAAAAGAGTCGATGGCAATTTGGTTGGAATCGATTTTCGTCCCGCGAACGGTCAGCTTTATGGTGTGACGGATACGGACATGGTTTACATTATCGACCCGAATACAGGCGTAGCCAGCAAGCCTGTAACCCTTTCCAGCAGTGCAAACAAAGGGCAAAAGTCGGGATTGGACTTCAATCCGCAACTCGACCGTCTGCGGTTTAATGGCAGCGACGACCAAAACTTCTCGATCGATGTGGATGCTGGGACCGCAACTCGCCAGACCAACTTGGCTTACATTGCTGGCGATCCCAATGCTGGCAAAGATCCCAACATCACAGCCGCCGCTTACGACAACAACATTGCCAAAGCGCCTGCGACGAAACTGTACGGCATCGATTCAGCTCTGGATGTCCTAGCGCTGCAAGATCCGCCCGCGACAGGACAACTGAAAACCATTGGCAATGGACTCGGTGTCGATTTCGGCCCAAAAGGTGGATTCGATGTCTTCACGGATGCGAAGGGCACGAATAATGCCTTTGCCGTCTCTGGATCGACGCTATACGCCATCGACTTAAATGCAGGAACCGCTAAGCAGATTGGAACCATTCCTAGAAACGATCTTATTGGCTTAGCGATCGCGAATTCAACTCGCTAGGAGTTGTTGAGAAAGGGTAGGACGGTTTTTCTTTGCCGTCCTACCTGCAATTGAATTGCTTGCTTACTGATGTGGAAAATGACAGCCATGAACGTAAAACATATTGCACGATTGAGCATTCTTGCGATTGGTTTGCTTGGGGCAATGGGCATAACGGCGACATCGCTCAGAGCATCGGACCACGATGACGGCGAGGTCGATACCAAAGGTCGAAACCTCAACTTGACTGACCTATACGTCTTTCGAGAAAAAGACCAAAATCCGAATGCTGCCGACACCGATCTGGTCTTCGTGATGAATACAAACCCGCGCTCGGTAGCTCGGCAGCAATACTATTTCAGTAACAATGCCCGCTATGAGTTCAATGTCGCGCGCGTTGCGAACAATGACGAAACCCCGACCGGAAAAGCAGATGTGGTGCTGCGATTCGAATTTAGCCCGCCTAGCCCCGATCGACAGCAAGCGATTAAAGTCACTGCCATTCGAGACGGTCGTGCGATCGAAAGTCGGAATACCCTTCGCACTACGCCGCTGAATACCGATCCTGGTGCTGCACCGATCGTCAATCAGTTGACTTTGGGAGATGCAAACCTGGCAGTGTTTGCGGGTCTGCGGGAAGATCCGTTCTTCTTCGATGTGGAGCAATTTTTCCGAGTTCGAGCAGGACTTCTGAACATCGGTCCCCAGGTCGGTTTCCGTCCCCCAGACAAAGCAGTCGATTTTGCCACGGGATACAACGTGAATGCGATCGCAGTTCGAGTGCCGATTAAGTTCTTGCAGGGAGACACGTCTGCTCAAACCTTCGATGTTTGGCAAACCATTTCCGTCCCCGGCATTTCTATTCCCGGAAAGCTCGGCAAGCTTGCCTCGATCGGCAGGTTTCAGCAATTCGAGCGCTTAGCGCGTCCAGCAATCAATGAAGGCTTGATTTTCACGAATGATTTTCTGAATGCGTTCAATCAAATTCCGCCTAGCGCAGATTTGAGTAATGCGGCAGCTCCCGTGCGGGCTGAAGCAGTCAGAACGCTAAAGGCACTGGGAAATAACGACGATCGAGTAGCAGCATTAGCGGGTGCGTTTTTGCCCGATGTCATGCGGATCGATACCGCAAAGCCCAGCGGCTACAGGGCCGACGCAAACTCTGTAAACGCTAAGCTCAGCCCGATTACGGGCCGGATGTTAAAAGACGATGTAGTGGATACGACGCTGCAAGTTCTGACCAACAATCCCCAGGCTTCCGATAACGTTTCCTACGAGGGCACTCCGGGCAATCCTTCCCAAGGACACGATCCGCTGGCCGCAGATTTCCCCTACCTAGCGTTACCGAACTAGCATCGCGACTTTCTTTCTGGAGGACATCACATGAAATCAATTAGAAGCTGCGATTTGAAGCGCAAGCTGAAGTTTCAGAGCCGATTTTGGTTGCCGATCGCGATCGCATTACCCTTGACAGGCATAGCGCTCGCGGTAAATCCGTCAGAGATGCGCTCGTGGATCGGTAGTTTAGGACAAGCACAACTTGAAGCCCCGTATCGCTACCGTTTTGCTCGGACTTCTCTGGATAGCGCAACCGGATCTGCGGCAGTTGAGCAAGAAATTGCATTCTATCAAAAGCGGGTTGCCCGCAATCCGACCGATGGGTTGGATCTTGCTTCTCTTGCAAGCGCTTATCTAAAAATGGCTCGCTTGACTGGAATAAGTAGTTGGTATCTGCTGGCAGAACAATCTGCCCGTCGCTCTCTGACCAACTTACCCTTTAACAACCCAGGAGCTGCTTTAGCACTCGCGCGGATCGCCGAAGCAAAACACGACTTTGCCGGAGCAATTCGGCTGGCGGATGGCGTTTTGCGATCGCAGCCCAATCATGAGGAGGCTTTGGCGCAGAAAGTAACTGCAAATCTGGCGATGGGCAACGTGAAAGAAGCCAGTCAGATTGCAGAGGCTTTAGTCAATCGCATTCCGACGACAGGGACGCTGACGCTGCAAGCCTTAGTCAAAACGACACAGGGGAAGGATCGAGACGCGATTCAGGATTTCCGGCAGGCGCTAGCGGCGGAAGAAGCCGGAGATGCACCCAGTTCGGCTCATACGCGAACGCTACTCGGTCGGCTTTACTTTCAGCGAGGAGATTCTCGCAAGGCGGCTCAGTTGTATCGAGAAGCTTTGCGGATTCTGCCGCACTACCCGCTGGCATTGGTGCATCTGGCGCAACTCGAAACTCGGCTGGGGAACTATTCAGCGGCAGAGCGCCACTACTCGGAAGTTTTGGCAACGTCCCAGGACTCGACGGCTCGAGTGTTCGATCGCATCGTCCTGCGAGGTCGAGCGCAATTACGAGAGTTACAGGGCGATCGCTCTGGCGCGAGAGAACTCCAAAATCAGGCGGAAGCCCAACTGCGGCAAGATCTCGATCGAAGCAACTTCGGACACAGGCGAGAACTCG
Source organism: Altericista sp. CCNU0014 (assembly GCF_044923475.1). NCBI lineage: Bacteria > Bacillati > Cyanobacteriota > Cyanophyceae > Synechococcales > Altericista > Altericista sp. CCNU0014. The sequence goes on along the minus strand of NZ_CP137338.1, from coordinate 4,218,966 downwards.
CGCATTTATTGCTAGAGCGCGATCTCCCCGGAGATGCGGCTGAAGCTCTCTCCCTGATGCAGGCAGAAGTCCGGCTGCGGAAAGATCCTGAAACGCTAGGTACGTTCGCTTGGGCATTGTTGCGGCTCGATCGCGGGCGCGAGGCTCAACAAGCCATGGGAGAGGCGCTCCGGTGGGGAACTCGCGATGCGGCACTGTTCTATCGAGCGGCGGCAATCGAACGGAAATTAGGCAACGTCGATCGAGCAAATACCTTTTTCCAAGCTGCTCTCCAGACCGATCCCACGTTCGACGATCGAGCGCGACGAATCGCGGGATTGGGACTGGAATCCGCTCCGAATGCTCAACTGTGAGGCGAATCTAATGAAGGCACAATGGTTGCAATATTTAAAGCTAGGTCTTCTCTCATTTCTGGGTGCGTTGTTGCTCTGGATAGCCTCAGCAACGCCCAGCCAGTCCCACTGGGCAGACCTTTCTGTAGCTGAAATTGTGGTGGGTCAAACAAAATCTGACCTCACACTCACGTTTCCGACTGGATTGACTGCCTTCGCAGACGACGATCGCAATGGAAAATTATCGGCAAGTGAGGTTCGTACCCATCAGTCCCAGCTCCAGAAGTTCCTGAGCGAGCAAATCCGTCTCGTCAGTCGCAACGATCGAGACGGCACTTTAACGAGCGTTCAACCATTCGATGCTCAGCCATCCGCTCAGGCGACTCTGCCGACGAACCTACCGATAGCCCCAGACACTCATAGTACCTTGCGGCTCACCTATACCTGGACTCAGCCGATTCAAGCACTAACCGTCAACTACAATCTATTTCTACCAGGGGTTTCGACCGCTAGTTGCTTAGCGACAATTCGGCAAGACCAGCGAATCCAAACGTTTGTGTTCTCTCCCGACAATCGCGAGTTTTCATTGCAGCCCTCGGCTTGGCAGCAGATTTGGAGCTTTCTAGGGCTAGGAATCGAACATATCCTTACTGGGTACGACCACATCTTGTTTCTCGTCAGCTTACTTCTGCTGGGGGGAGGGTTGAAGTCTCTGCTCAAGATGGTGACAGCCTTCACAGTGGCCCATTCTGCGACCCTATCGTTAGCGGTTCTAGATTTAGTCAGTCTTCCGCCGCAATGGGTTGAAAGCGCGATCGCATTGACGATCGTCTATGTTGCCGCCGAGAACTTCTGGCGTAAAAGTGTGAAGGGACGCTGGCAACTCGCCTTCGGCTTCGGACTGATTCACGGACTCGGGTTTGCTGGAATTTTGCAGGAGATAAATATCCCGCGCGTCCACCTCGCCTTATCGTTAGCGAGTTTCAACTTAGGAGTAGAGATAGGTCAAGTCGCGATCGTTACGATCGCGTTTTTGGGATTGCGCCAGCTTCGAAAAATGCCGTGGGAACCATATTTCCGACGCTGGATTTCTGCTGGTATCGTCCTAATCGGGTTGCTGTGGTTTGTACAACGTACATTCGCTTAGTCCTGGTAAGAATAACTGTCTCCCCAAAGCGATATTGAGAACCAGCAGACGACGGTAGTTCCTTAAATTTGACATTTCCCGTCCCTTTAGGGTTGGAGAGATGTCAAGTTTCATTGCGACTTAATCAGACAAATTAAACCTGAATATCCGCCTTCCTCAACAGTGCGACTAACTCCAATTCACGTCGTTTGGGTCGCGCCGCCTTCTGCGATGTCTTCGCTTTTGAGATCGCAGGTTTACGCCCTGGCTTCAGCTTTGCCACCTTGGCTTTAGCAGAGGCTGGAGCTTTCGCCACTTCAGCCACTGGTCCAGGCTGGGGGTATTGGCTCCTTCGGTGTTCGCCCCGGACGCTTGGACTCAGCGGCGGCTGGTTCTCCTAGAAAATAGCTGGATGGTGCGGAAGCCTTTTGCCATTTCCCATCTTTCACTCCGGCAAATAAGACCGACTTAATTCTAATTCGCTCCTCTTTGAGGTCTTCAGGACTGAGATCTCCGTACAGCGACTGGATAATCGTGTCGTGGTGCAACACTTCGCCTGGATGTTGACCCAGTATCTGGGCGATCGCCTCTCGTTTCGTCAGCTCGGCATAGGCGGGCAATAGTGGTAGCGACGTTCGCTTAGTGATTGTCTTTGGTGGAGCCTTGGCTTTTGCGGCGGGCGCTTTGGAGTTGGGAGCGGGTTGGACGCTGTCGCGAGGGTTCGGAGCGCCGATCGTGAAGGTGCCAGGAACGGTCCCCTTTTGCCAGAGGTTCAGACTTTGACCTTTGTACAGTTGGGTATTCAAGCTTTTGCGTTCGACTTTACGTTCTGCTGCGCTCAACGGACCAAACAGTCCTTCGCTGACTCGATCTGCCGTCATATCTCGACCGGGGGTGGTCTGCAATAGCCGGGCGATCGCCTGCAATCGCGTCAGCCCCCGATAGGCAGGCAGCAGCGGGCGAGGGCTGCGTTTGCCTACTGATTCTGGACCTGCTTTGGACGGGAGAGGATGGGCTTTAGCCTTCGGGCTATTTCTAGCGGGGGTGGATACCTCTGCGATCGCTGGGGATGGAGCTAGGGATTGGGCAGGGGCTAGGGCGATCGCTTGAGCGACCGAAACACCTGCTTCAATTTGAGTCAGTTGGGGCAACGCTCCCTTGCTGGACAATAGCTGATTCAGCAGCAGGGCGTTGACGTGCGAAAGCTGTTCTCGGAGGTGGCTGGCATTCGTGATTGCTTCCACGAGCGATCGCTCGTACTGGGATTTCAGGGTGATGAGGGATTGGGTGAGGTTGTTATCAGTTACTGGCATTCTTTGAATTGATGTTGAATACAACTGCTCTTCATAATCTCTCTTTTATCACTCTAGGCAGAGGAAAATACGAATTCTGGCACAAAAAGGAGAGGCACAATACGGTTAGCAAAACGATTCATCAGAGAAGTGAGTCGAGAAAAAAACACTTTTCAAGTGAGGAATTGGAAATACTTCTTGCCAGGGCTTCATCAGATTAAAATAGACAAAAGGCTGAATAATCAGTCGTAAATTATTATTGGACTTTAGACTAAACAGGAAGGAAAAGCGGTCAGCCGAAGAAGACTGACCACTCGATGATAGAAGCTGAAAGTTGGAAAACATATCGGCTTCATCATGACCAGTTTGCAGAATCTTGAGATATTTCGCCATCGCACCTATCTGTTATTGGGAAACGGGAGGGATGCGCTGTTCGATTTGATGGACGCAGTGTTGACAACCCGGAGCGTTGCATCCTTCGTAGAGCTGTCATTAAGTCCCGTCTTTCGTCGAGAATGGCCGAGCATCTATGAAGCGCTCCAAGATGGTCGGCCCTCGCGTCAAGCCTTGATGAAAGAATGTGTGCGGCACATCCCTACATCAGAAGTGGTGGTTCTGGCAGGAGACCATACGGCGTGGTCACGGCCCTATGCAAAAACGCTCCAAGACCGTACCTAGGGCTTGCTGAAAAAGTATAGAACGTAGGGATTACAGTTCATCTGTCCGAACAAGGGGGTTGAAAAGTGCAAGAAAAAAGGCGAAAAATAGTCAAACCCCTTGCACTTGAGTCGGCATGTATCGGACTTCACCCCCAGGCCAACTGTCCTTTGAGAACTTCTACCTGCCCTTCGGCGGCAAATTGTCCCGTGACAATCGCTGGGTAAAGCTGGCTAAACTCATCCCGTGGGAAACAGTAGAAGCGAGTTATGCCGACCAGTTTAGTGCCACGATGGGCGCACCAGCCAAACCGTTTCGAGTCGCATTGGGAACCCTCATCATCAAAGAGAAGCTCGGCACCAGCGATGAAGAGACCGTGGAGCAGATCCGCGAGAACCCATACTTGCAGTACTTCTTGGGATTTAGCGAGTATCGGGATGAAGCGCCATTTGACTCATCCCTGTTGGTTCACTTTCGCAAACGCCTGAGTCTGGAGCTAGTGGGTCAGGTCAACGAAGCCGTCGTGCAGAAGATGCAAGGAGTGGCAGAAGCTACTGAATCACAGATGGCGGTATCGAGTGAAGCAGCATCTGAATCAGACCGTGATGACGATGAGCCACCCTCCCCCAATCAAGGGCAGCTCATCTTAGATGCGACCTGTGCCCCTGCGGATATTCGCTACCCGAGCGACTTGAGCTTATTGAATGAGGCTAGAGAGCAGAGCGAAGCCATCCTAGATGCCCTCTACGTCCAAGTGAGCGACCAATTTAAGACCAAGCCTCGCACCTACCGAAAGCTCGCGCGCAAAGCGTATCTATCCATCTCGAAGCAACGAAAACCCAGCCGTCAACTCAGGAGAAAAGGGATTCGTCAGCAACTCAACTATCTGGGTCGCAATCTCAAGCATATTGATATCCTCATAACAGCTGGGGCATCCTTGGCACAACTGAGTCGGCGTCAGTATCGCCTGCTGTTGGTCATCACTGAAGTCGTCAGGCAACAACGAGCCATGTTTGACGCCAACATCCGTCGCATCGATGACCGGATTGTGAGCATCGCCCAGCCCCATGTGAGGCCCATTGTGCGTGGCAAAGCAGGCGTGCCCGTGGAGTTTGGTGCAAAGCTATCGGTCAGTTGTATCAACGGCTGTGTGTTTCTAGACCGGCTCAGTTGGGACAATTTCAATGAGTCGACCCATCTCCAAGACCAGGTGGAAGCTTATCGGGCTCGGTTTGGCTGCTATCCCGAGTCGGTTCATGCCGACCAGATTTATCGCACTCGCGCCAATCGCAGTTGGTGTAAGGCGCGTGGTATCCGATTGAGTGGCCCGCCTTTGGGCAGGCCGAAGCAAGACCCATCGGTGCAGGCTCAACTCAAGCGACAGGCGCGTCAAGATGAGAAAGTCCGGGTCTGGATTGAAGGTAAGTTTGGTCAGGCCAAGCGACGCTTTTCTCTGGCACGGGTGATGGCGAAATTGGCCCACACGGCTCAAAGTGCCATTGCGATTACGTTTCTCGTGCTCAATTTGGAGCGTTGGCTCGCTGGGCTCTTAGCCTTGCTTTTTTGGCTTTTCGATCTGTGTCTGCAAGTCCTTCATGGCGGGATGGAGCGTGACGAAGCCGCTCAGCTGACGATGGGAGAATCGATGTCCTTTGTGTCCATTACTGAGCATTCATATCCAGCTATGTCTGAATTGGCGATCGCGTTGCCAATCTCAGTCTGAAATGACTTTTTCAGCAAGCCCTACCTATGAACACCAACCATCGGTGCTGTCTGGAGGCAAACCCGTTGCCGTCGGTCAGGGGTATAGCACGATCGCCTGGATACCCCAGGAGCAAGGCAGTTGGGCTTTACCCCTGCGCCATGAACGGATCACCAGCTTTGATACCCCCCTTGGCAAAGCCGCAACTCAGTTACGCCAAGTCTGCGCTCAAATTCCAGGACATGTCCTGTTCTTAGGAGATGGAGAGTATGGGTGTGCCCCCTTTCTCAAACAGACCGCAGACATCCCCTGCGACAAGCTGCTGAGGTTACGACCGAATCGAGTGCTCTATCATGCCCCACAGCCCTATCAGGGGAAGGGCAGACCCCATCGACATGGCCCAAAATTTAGCCTCCAAGCGCCCGATACTTGGACAGTCGCTCAAGAAGAGATGACGACCCACGACCCCAAATTGGGACGAGTGAAAGTGCGTCGATGGGAAGCACTTCATTTAAGACAAGCTGCCGACGCTCCCTTTGACCTGATTCTGGTTCAACGACTTGATGCCCCTGACTCAAAACCGTTGTGGCTGATTTGGATGGGACAACAGAAGGCTGTGCTGGGTCAAATCTGGCAAAAGTACCTGCGTCGCTTTGCCATTGAGCATTGGTATCGATTTGTTCGACAACGGTTCCATTGGACGGTGCCTCAACTGTCTACCCCAAAACAGATGGAAACTTGGTCTGACCTAATGCCGTTGCTCACTTGGCAATTATGGCTCGCTCGTGAGGTCGTGGAAGATTCCCCTTTGCCCTGGCACAAACCCATGACCAAATTGACCCCAGGACGCATTGCAAATTCATTTGCTTCACTTTTAGCTAGGATTGGCTCTCCTGCCTCTGACCCGAAACCTCGTGGAAAGTCTCTTGGTTGGCCTACAGGTAAACCTAGGAGCCGTCGTCCTTTCTGTCCAACGGTCAAAAAAAGGTTTGCCAAGCCCAAGGAAACGGCTGATACAGCAGCCTAAACCTTAAACTTCTTCCCTTTGATTCTCGGTCTCGAATGCTGAATGCTTTCGAGTTACTTTCTCGTGAACGTACTTCCTGTTTAGTCTAAACTCCAATTATTAAGTAGATTCTTCCACCCTTTTTTCTCATTCCACCAGGGGTGTTCTGAAAATACCCTCTGTATAATTCTTTGACCTTGATTTAAGTGCTCTGAGTACAAACTTACTAGAAGATAAGCGCTGCATACGATTTTCCACCATTTTTGAATGTGTGGATATTCAGTCAGACGAAAATCTGCCCACCCCAACTCATTTTTACTTTGCCTCAGTCCGTACTCAATCCATGTCCTTAAGCCGAAAATATTACCAATTTCTTTGTATTTTATCCCTGGAATTTTTGTCATCGCCCACCAGGTTGAACCCTCAGGCAAAGTTAGAGAATCGCTTGCTATTTGCCAGTAACATTTTGTGCTACGAGTGCCAAAGACGATCTCTCGAATATAACGAAGCTCCGTTCTCCCGTTTGAGAAAATTCGGTCAAACTTTCTCCACTTATTAGATCTGACTCCCTTTCCCAATGGCATCCAGACTGCGTGATTACTTCGAATCGCTACGCTATAGTTTAGATTGAATTCGTCTAAAACACGGATGAAACTACTATTACTCTCTCCATACAGGCTATCAGCAAGGACTAATTCAATCTTAAACCCTATCTTTTGCAACTCTCGAATCATCTCTGATGCTATCTGAGGTTTCGTCTTATATCGATCCCCTGGTTTTAGTCTCTCGTGTGGCTTATAGATTTCAAATGTCAGAGGAACAGTCATCTCTTCGATTATGCCATATGCTGTTACGGCAACTATCCCGTTATCAATTTTGCCTAAATTTCCTAGGTATCGACGTTTGACATAGTCTGTGGATGTCCCTGCCTTCGGGCCGCCAGTTTCTTCAATCATTTTAATGATTGAACGACCTTCTAAAACTTGTAAGATTCGATTTAATCTCCGATGTCTTAAGTCTTCAACATCCCAAGGAGATTCAGTTAAAAAATGATGTAATGACTGAGAATTATCTAATCCAGCAACTTTTGCAATTTCAGGCAGTGTTTTGCGCTTTAGCTCTGAAAGCATTCCCAAATGCAGAGCCTTAAAATTTTCAAAACTTCTTACTTCTGGAAATAGGTCTTGGTAGTACGCACAATAAACGTCGATAAAGTTAACTGTTGGTTTGGGGTCTCTAGGCGCTGTCATAGCCCCCTCCTTAGTTTCAGCCTTTATTCCTATTTTACTCCGGCGAAAGTGATAAAAGAGAGATAATACTCCCCAGAACGCCCTAATTTTACCTCTGACAATAATCTAAAGTACTGCGAATGGCATCACAGCCTTTTTCTTTGCTCCCTGAAACAATGGAAATGGCCCCATTCCTATCGAGGTCTCCATCGTTGCACAAACGAGCGTTTATACAACGATCCAAATCCAACCAGAAAGATGGGCTTTGTATGTTGCATAAACGTATTGCACTAGCAAATCAATTGGCAACAGGGTTTTGCAATCCAGTCTTGGATCGCGCAAAACGCGCAAGACTTAATTTGAGACTGTAGAGTCAGCACAATAGTAGTGATAGTTATTTCGTCCACTTTTTTTTGCTTGGTACAATGCCACATCAGCATTTCGGAGTAATGTGCTACTATCTAAACCATCGTGAGGATACACAGCAATTCCCATACTAGCCGTTACATGTACACTATGTCCTTCTAGAAGAAATTCAGGCTGAAGTACTTCAATGAATCTGTGCGCAATTTCACTGGCATTTTCCCGACAGTGGATTTGAGGTAGGAGTAGTACAAACTCATCCCCTCCCCAACGAGCCAGCACATCTGTTGGTCTGAGGCAACCATTAAAACGCTTGACAACTTCCTGTAACAAGAAATCGCCTATTGAGTGACCTAACGTATCATTCACTTCTTTAAACAGATCTAAATCCAAAAACATAATAGCAAAGAGGCTTGAACCGTCCGTAATATCGCTCAATGCAGCAGCAAATTTTTGATTAAACAAGATCCGATTCGGGATGTTAGTGAGAGCATCATACAATGCCTGATGCTTCATTATTGCTTCTGTTTGTTTTTCCCGAGTCACATTCCGAAAACTCCAGACCCTACCGACAGTTTCACCCATAAGCTGTTGAGGTCGCAAAAAAAACTCAATAATGTTTCCATCTTTTAATCTCAAAACATCGCGCTTTTCCGTGTTAGCTTGGGCGAACAATGCTTGAAATATAATGGCATCGGGCTCAATTAACTGGTCTAAGATGATATCTTGCAGATCGTCTTCATGAGCAGTTGAATCTGAGTCTGAAAGGTTCCACATGCTAGCAAACATTTGATTAAAGCTGACAACCTTTCCAGCATCATCAAGCACCAGAATGCCATCGGCTGTGGCCTCTAAGGTCGCTAACAGCAATGCCAAAGAACTGTTCAGCTTGTTATTGGTTTTCTTGAGCAATTCATTTTGCTCGGCTAATTGCTGCTCTTGCTGAAAACGTCGTAAGGCTTCCGAAACGGTTAAAATCAGGTCGGTTGCATCCCAGGGTTTAGAAATATATCGGTATAGGGCAGCTCCATTCACCACCTTTACAACAGAATTAGCATCAGCATTCCCAGTCAGCATGATTTTTAGCGCTTTGGGATAATGAGCATGGAGTTTAATCAATAAAACATCCCCTTCTATACCCTGCATTTTCTGATCGGAAATGATTAGAGCAATGTCTTTTCCTCCTGTAGTCAATTCTGCACAGAGCAAAAGGGCATCTTCTCCTCCATTGGCAAGTTCAATGTCATAATCTTTGCCAAAGCAGCGCTTGAGTTGATTACCCAAGCTCCTAAGAATATCCCACTCATCATCAACACAAACAATTACCGATCGCATTACCTATTCACCTAACGCTGTACAAACAACCTGATACAACTCTTCTTCAGTCCAGGGTTTGTAGATGCAGGCAAAAAGATTGGCATTTTGTCTAGCTCTCTCAATTGCCGCTTCATCCGCTTGTCCAGTCAGCATCACAGTAACCACATCAGGAAATCGTCGATGCACCTCAGCCAAGAACTCATCTCCTCTGATATTTGGCATCAGCCAATCGGAGACAATCGTGAGAATTTTGATTCCCTCCTGTTCTAACTCATCAATCACAATCCAGGCTTCTTCAGCACTTTGGGCTACCTCATAGACATACTGATTGCCGAAGTGCCGTTTCAATTGTTCCTTGAGCACCTTCAAAATTGAAGCCTCATCATCGACACAAAGAATTGCAGCATCAGACATGGTTAAACTTCCTCCAATTCTTTAAACAGACTTTATGGGCAACCAAACTCGGAATTGGGTATGCCCGGGTTGACTCTCTACTTGTATGTGTCCCTGGTGTTTTTCAATAATTTTCTGGCTAATGTACAGCCCCAAACCGCTTCCCTCCCCAGCAGGTTTAGTGGTAAAAAAGGCATCAAAAACTTTTTGTTGTATCTTTAAAGAAATACCAGATCCAGTATCCGTGATGCTTACCTCAATTCCCTGTTCGCGTTGACAGGTTTTAATGGTTAGCTCTCCCCCTGATGGCATTGCTTGAATGGCATTGTGAATTAAGTTAGTCCAAATCTGAATCAATTCATCGGGATATCCCAAAATGTCGGGTACATCCTGATAATCTCGGAGCAAATTAATGTTTCGTTTAAGTTGATTTTGATAGAGTGCGATCGTGGTCTCTAGCCCTTCAGTCACCTTCATCAACTGCTTTTTGCTACTATGATCGAAATGAGAATAGCTTTTGAGCGCAAAAACAATTTTAGATGAGCGATCGACTGCATTTAAAATCATTTGATTGTTGTTGATGCAGGAAGTCAGGTTGTATGCAAGCTGAACAGCCCATTCACCATAATCACCCTTTAAGAGAGGCAATAAAAACTCCAGATCTCTACAAATACCTATATCCATCATGAGATCGGCTATGTCTCTAGCATTTTTTATGTCATGCTCTTTAAGCTGCGCAGTAAGTTCGCGCTTCAGCTTGCGGTTTTGTTGAGAGGTAACGAAAGGTCGATCTTTCTGCACTCGAGCAATAAGTTCAAAAAAACTCTCTCGCTCCTCAGAATTCAAATGTTGATATAGGTAAGGAAGTTCAGAAAGAGCTTCTTGCAGTGCTTGGTTAGTGTTGCTTGCTGATGCTTTAATAATACCTAGGGGATTATTGATTTCATGAGCTACTCCAGAAGTGAGTTGCCCAAGAGCGGCCATTTTTTCTTGTTGAACTAATTGATTCTGTGTTTGTTGAAGCTCTTTAAGAGTAGCCTCTAGATCTTGATTTTTATTCCATAGTTTTTTGCTATACTGATGGGACAAAACACTAATGACAGCAGCACTTAATATTAAAGAAATAGCAGTTCCAATATCTGCAAATCTCCTGGTTTGTTTTTGTTGTTGTATGTAGCTTTCTTCTAAAGTTGCGACTTCAGCATATAGCGCATCATAAATTTTATCAATACCATCTGCATCAAATTCTATCGCTTCTTTGATTTTACTTTGTTTGACCAATGTAAGTATATCGTCGATTGCAGCTTGGTAGCGTGTATAGAAACTAAAAATTTTCTCTAGGTCATTTTGTTGCTCAAGTCGATCGATTTGTCGAAGCTCATCCAGAATCTTATCAGTTCTTTGCTGATGTTCGGTAAGTTCCTCAGTTAAATTCTCATCAATTTTACCTTTGGAAATTCCTTCCCATTCCAAAGCATTAAGTCTGCTCACTTGTTCTTTTACTTGGGTCAAGAGAATTCTTGTCTGGCTATTGCGCTCAGCTACCTCGTTCAGTTGATAAATCGCAGTAGTACTCGCGATCGCAACTGTAGTTGCAGCCAACAATGTGGGCCATGCTGATACTGTAGACTGCAGTTTTGTTGGAGCCTTAGCAGACAAGCTATTGAATGGAAGATTAAAGAGATTCAGCATAGAGCATACTAATATATAGGTACTGATAGCTGATACGCGGCTTATTGCAGTGCATTTAATTGCCGATCGGATAGAGGCAGAGTGGATATGAATTCTAGAAAAGTTAGACTCCTCATCGTTAGTATTCCCTCGAATCAATCTCAATCAACATAAAAATCTAGAAATCTAATAGTTTATGATTCAGCGAACAAGAATTTACATCCCAACTACGGAGAAAACCTCTGTAATGTTACGACATCAAAAGTATACAAATATTTACATATAGAAGATTTAGGTTTAGCGCTTTCGTCTACAATCATTGCTCTTGTATTCAAGATTAAAAATTGTAAATATTAATTGAATAGGCTTGACGTGTATGGATAGACAGGTAGGCTATCGACAGTGCTGAGGAGTAAGACAACCATGTTTGAAGCCGATAGCCCCACTTGGATTGCTGTCGTCGTCGCCAGCGTCTACATGCTTCAGAGTTCCACAAAAGACCTATCCCTCTGTCGATGGCTGTCGCCGTTTAGTTTAGGTTGGGTCATCGCCTGTTTGTTATTCATTCATCCCTTTGTCTTGAAGGGGTCTTGGGTTGCGATGGGGATCGGCTATGTATTGATGGGTGCGTTGATTGCAAACACCCTGATCTTGAGCGTCATGTCGCTCATGCCTCGGCAGGTGGTCGGCTTTAAGTCTAAAGGGTTAGAGACCGTAGGGCTGCTCTTTACCAGTTGCATCTTTACAGGGTTGTTCCTCCTCCTCAAAAATGGATTCGCGGTTCTCGTGGAATTGCTCGGAACGATGCTTCAACGTCAGCGCAAGGTTGTGACCCCCTGAAGTATTGTTGAGCTTTCAACTGAGGGAGTTATCTTCAGCTCCAATCAACACCTTCCTCCAACGTTGTCGGCGACAGTGCCAACTGCAATTCTAGCTCCATCTGCCTGTAAATCGGCTCATCCGTCTCGGTGTCTAGGTTTGACAGGGTTATCCCTAGCAACCTGACTTTTTGTGCTTCCACTTCAACACCCCTCAGTAATTCTTTTGCTCTCCCCAATATCTGACTCTCGTTCGACACGTATTCGAGCATTGTCCGGCTGCGCGTGATTTGGCGGTAGTCTGCAAACTTCACTTTCAGCGTGACCGTTCGTCCTCTAGCTCCGTTGCGCTTTAGACGCTCCTGCACTTCCTGGGCGATTGCCTCCAATTTTTCCTCAATTAACGCTCGGCCCTGAAGGTCCGGGTCAAAGCTCGTTTCCGCACCGATGGACTTACGAATTCGATTCGGATTGACCGGGCGATCGTCAATCCCTCTGGCAATTTGGTAGTAGAACAATCCGACTTTGCCAAAGTGATGCATCAGTTCGCGTTCGCTGCGCTGCTTCAGATCGACCCCGGTGCGGATGCCTAACTCCTGCATCTTGGCTGCTGTGGCACGACCCACGCCGTAGAACGCCTCAATCGGCAATGCCTCGATGAATGCCTCTGCTTCGTCGGGCTGAATGACTGTCAGGCCATCGGGCTTATTCATCCCGGATGCAATCTTTGCCAGGAACTTGTTGAACGACACGCCTGCCGATGATGTGAGCTGCGTCTTTTGCAGAATGGTTTGCTTGATTTCGCGGGCGATCGCCGTGGCTGAAGGGTTCTCCTTTTTGTTCTCAGTCACGTCCAAGTAGGCTTCATCTAGGGCTAGCGGTTCAACCAGGTCGGTGTAGTTCAAGAAGATCGACCGGATCTGCTCTGATATTTCTCGATAGACCTCAAACCGTGGCGGGGCAAAGATGAGGTGCGGGCAGCGTTGAACTGCAGCGCGCGATGGCATGGCAGAATGAATGCCGAACTTACGGGCTTCGTAGCTGGCAGCAGCGACTGCCCCTCGCTTATCGGGACTGCCGCCTACGACCAAAGGCTTTCCTCGATATTTGGGATTATCGCGTTGTTCTACAGAGGCGTAGAAGGCATCCATATCGACGTGAATGATTTTGCGCTGCGAGTTCATCGTCTGACTCGCTCCGATATCTTTTTATAATTGCCAATCGCCTGCATCAGCCAAAACGCTCTAGATGGGAGGCCAACAAACTGAACCAGAGACTGCATCGATTAAACTTTGAGAGAAGCGAGCTGTTTTAGTATGCGTTTCAAAGACCACTTCTCGAATCATGCTAGCGATTATGCGCGTTACCGTCCCTCTTACCCAAGCCTGCTTCTTGAGTTCTTAAGCAGTCTGGCAAAGAATCATCATGCCGCTTGGGACTGCGGTACAGGCAACGGACAAGTTGCCTTGAGTCTGGTCGATTTTTTTGACCGAGTTTATGCCTCAGATGCCAGCCCACAGCAAATTGAGCAGGCTATGGGGCATGAACGCATTGAATACTTTATTTCCTCTTCAGAATCTACATCTCTGCCTTCGGCTTCAGTGGATTTGATTACAGTCGCTCAAGCTTTTCATTGGTTTGATGCCGATCGCTTTTACAAGGAAGCAAAACGGGTGCTAAAGCCAGACGGCATTCTAGCGCTCTGGTGCTACGGACGGTTTGATATTCCGACTGCTTCACCACAACTAGAGCAGGTCCTGCAAGATTTCTACCAGCGCGTCGAGACTTATTGGCCTCCCGAACGGCAACTGGTTGAGGATCGCTATGCAACGCTTTCTTTTCCTTTCGCTGAGCTCAATGCGCCAGCGTTCTTCATGACCGTTGAGTGGGATGCTAGTGAATTGACGGGGTATTTACAAACTTGGTCTGCAACCCAGCGATTCATAGTATCTGAAGGGATAGGCTATATTCAACAAGTCTTTGAGCAGATTTCAACCCATTGGAACGCGCAGGACAGCCTTCGGCGAACAGTTCAATGGCCTATTTTTATGCGGGTTGGCAAAAAAACAGAGCGTAACCTTTTTACCTAGACGCACCTTGCACTTTACTAACACCCAAAATGCAGTCTCGTTCTTGGATACTCTTATCTTCTGCCATAGCACTCCTTCTTTTTAGGCTTGCTGTAGTGGAAAACTGCTACCAGCAATACATCTAACTCTGTAGCCGATCGTCCTTACCGCTTTTGTCAGACGATCTCACACCCATGAGTAACGCTAATATATTGCTTCGATAGTCTTTGCTGTCAAAGACCAGATTTGGCTAACGTCATCTACATCGGCGTCCTCCGATGCAGGATATATGTGATTTTATGAGGGGTGGCGATCGCTCTGCGGTAGTTTTGCTAGAAATGACTGTGATTCCAGCACCTTACTGGGTTTTGCCCGAGCTGCAGCTTGAAGAAGGCGATCGCACAAAACGTCTCATCATTCCTATTAGAAATCCTCTGAAATAAATTATAAAAATTATTTCAGAGGATTTTCCTATTTTACTGTAATTTTTATCATGAATCATCATCTTAATCAAAAGAATAAATTCATGTCTAAAAATAGATCGGCAGTTATGGAATCGAACTCACGATCAATAACTAGCGCTGAGACTAAGCTCTTGACTAATCTTTTGTGAGTTTAACTCAGTATTTTTCAAGAATTCATGTAATACCGAAGAATCACAGGGGAAGATCCAACGTAGAGAACCAAAAGATACATAAGAAGTATATAGTTTGGTTTTTCTACAAACAGGAAATTGATTCATCATTATCGAGTTTGCCTCAAAATTCTTTGGCTCAACGGTAATGGTTTCAGAATCTTCTTGCCAGTACTCGAGATCTACTTTCATTTTTCGTCCTTTTTGATAGTTAACAGAAATCCAAAAATGATTTACGCCTAGAATTACTTACATCTATAACTCTAGAGTTCAAACTCCATCCTACTGCAAACAGTATCAAAATATACAGAATGTAAAAAAAGAAATGCGATATCGTAACAATACTTTGTCTTGCTTGTATTTAGTTATACGAAACTTCTTCGCCCGCAGTCAAGGTGTCGGCTCATTACGGAGCTAGGCAGGATTGGCCGACACAATAGAGAAACGCGGTATGACTCTGCCGCGTAATGGTTTACGGAGCGATCGCCCTGCCAAGCCCAATCCAACTAGACAAATGCAACTCTGTATTGCGAGGAAAGATTTGGCTCTTGATGGGATCCTCTTGCTGCGGGTGCAAGCGGGTGCAGGGGCGATCGCAGGGCGGCTGAAGAAGGGCGATCGCTCTTGCCTGGATGGGCGATGCTAGCGCTTCAAGAGTTCGCATGGCAGTAGATTCGCCGGAAATGGCAGTGACTCCGGTACCCTCTTGGTTTTGCTGTGGCTAGGGTTGGAGAAGGGCGATCGCTTAGCACCCTGAGTCTACACAAAACACAGCTAAAGCTGCTGATATTTACGTTTAATTGGCTCTAGAAGTGCTAACGCTCGACGACGAGCTTCCTGATGGTTAACAATAGGAGAATAGTAATCTAAATTCATACGACCAGTCAGACTCAATGCCTCGACAGATGTGTTGGCTAATTCAGGAACCCACTGATGGATAAAGTTGCCATCAGGATCGATCTTATCAATACTCTTGACGGGATTGTAAACTCTAAACCAGGAACGACCCCTATTGCTTACCCCTGCATGACTTTGCCACTGCCAATGGTCAATGGCAACATCTCCATCGATGAGCTGCTGCATGTAATGTTTGGCTCCCCACTGCCAGGGCAAGAACAAGTCAATACAGAAAAAAGTGGCACACAATGCTCGCAGCCGAAACGGCAGCCATCCGGTTGCATTCAGGCAGCGCATTGCAGCATCGACGAGGGGGTACCCTGTTTTTCCCTCGCACCAAGCTCGATAGTGCCGATCGTTTTGACTCCAAGGCACTGAATCGAACGCCTCAAGGTATGACTCGGTTTCGCAGCGCGGTAAATTTCGCAGTTTCTGTGCAAAATGATCTCGCCAGAATAACCGACTGATAAAACCGTCCAGATTTTTTTTCTCCCAAGCGGTTGCGGACTGTCGCTTCAGCAAAACTTGTCTGTAGATAGTGCGAACAGAAATCGTTCCGAATTTGATATGGGCACCCAATCGACTGGTGTACTGACTCGCTTGTGTAGCCACACTCAGGCTTTTGAGGTATCGAGATACCTTACGATCCAGAAACTCGTGCAATAACCGATGCGCTTCTCGCTCTCCTGCAACGGGTACGGTTTGAGCAGTCATGGGCAAGTCTAAATCCTGCAATGATTTTAGCGAGCTAGTGCTTTCGCTTAATTGCAGGAATGGGAGGTGGGTGGGCCTCAAGGCAATAGGTCCTTGTAAAAACTTATACCACTGAGGCGTAAAAAATTTGAGGTCGTAGGATTCTTTCCCGCCCGCCGGTAACACTGCCTCGGATTGAAAGCATCGAACCTTAATGCCGGCTTCTTTCAATGTCTCAATCGCACAACAGTCAGTTTTTGTGCGCCATTCCCTCTCACTGTCTTCATTCCAGTACACTGCATCAGCACCCAGTTCGGTTGCGACCTGAACTAAGACTTGAGGTTGTTCCCCATATCGCCGAACAAGGGTGGAGCCTAAATATTCTAAATTCTTTTGCAGGCTATCTAAGCAACCCAGCAAAAACTGTACTCTTCCAGAGCCAGTTTCTGGATGATGTAGCAAGTAGGGATCGAAGATAAAGAGGGGGACAATTTCAGCTTTCTCAGCGACAGCTTGGGCCAAAGCAGGATTATCGCTAAGACGTAGATCCCGCCGAAACCAAACAACGATCTTAGAGGGATGAGTCATATTCCTATTCTACTTGGCGGGTACGCACGCACTGTTGTCCTTTCGCCTTTGCGCCATAGCCGGACAGGGAAAGAGCGATCGCCTCACTTTAGCCCAACGAATGCCCTGGCTCTGCGGCCTTCGCTCTGCAATAGGTCTCTGTATTCCCTACAATATCGGTCTACCAATGGGATGATTGGTTAATAGAATTGTTCGGCTTTCTATCGTCACCATTCAAATATCTACCAATTCCCCATCGTCTGACACTACTGGCTCATTCGATGTGGGAGTTTGGGGCAGCAACCAACTAAGCAGGATAGCCGTCAGACCACCCGTCGAGGTTGCAGAGGCAAACATATTTTTAATCAAAGCAGGTTGATTGTTAAACAACTCCGGTACAAACACCACTCCTAGCCCCAGTGCTAACGAAACGGCAATGATGATGGTGGCGCGACGATCCAAATTCTCAGAGGCCACTATTTTGACTCCTGCTACGGCGATCGCCCCAAACATCACCGTCGTGGCTCCACCCAGAACGGGCTGCGGAATCGATTGGAAGGCTCCACTGACGATGGGCAGCAGTCCTAGCAGGGCGAGAATACCAGCCACGAAGAAGCCAACATAACGACTGCCAACACCCGTCATCTGAATGACACCGGTATTTTGGCTAAAAGTTGTGATGGGAAAGGTATTGAGCAGCGCAGCTAAGGAAGAATTCAAACCATCAGCCAACACTCCGGCTTTGATGCGACGAACGTAAACCGGACCTGAAATCGGCTCTTTGGAAACGGCGGAAGTGGCGGTCATGTCGCCCACCGATTCGATCGCGGTCAATGGGTACAGAATCAAGAATGGAATCAAGGCACTGAAATCAAAACTCATGCCGTAGCGAAATGGTATCGGCAGACTGACCAATGGCAACTTGCTGAATATACTAAAATCCACCATGCCCATGAAGGCAGAGACAATGTAGCCAGCCAGCAGACCAATCGCGATCGCCCCCATGCGAATGTATTGATTCTTAGCCAGGGTCAACACAATCACGATGAGAAATACACCAAAACCCAGCAGCATATTTTGAGGACTGGCAAAGGTATTGTTCTTTAGGGCAGCCGTCCCCCCGCCCATACTGGTAATGCCAGTTTTGAGCAGACTCAACCCAATCAGCATCACCAGGGTTCCAGACACGATCGGCGTCACAATTTTGCTCAGCAAATGTAAAAAGCGACTCAAGATGACATTGGCAAAGGCACCAAAGAAGCAAACACCAAAGATCAACGCCAGTGCCTGTTCCGGTGTCCTTCCAGATTGAATGGCCGTCCCCGCGACGCCCACAATAGCACCCAGAAACGCAAAGCTAGTCCCCTGTAAACTGAGTAAGCCGGAACCGACGGGACCAAAAGTTTTGCACTGAATAAAAGTGCAAATGCCGGAAGCCAGCAGTGACATGCTGATGATAAAACTGGTATTGGTTGGATCCAGCCCTAAACTAGTGCTGATAATGAGTGGAGGAGTCACAATACCAACAAACGCAGCGAGAACGTGCTGTACCGCCACAAAAATCGACTCAAGTACAGGTGGTCGGTCATAAAGTTTGTAAATTAGTTCCGAGCTTGATGTCGATAGCGATGGAAGCGCCTGAGCTTCAGGTAATTCCAATGACTGTGAGGTGCCAATATTATCTTGCTGCGTCATTGTGGTGCGATCTCCTCCCAATTTTTTACAACTACTTTAAAGCCTCGGTCGCCGTATTGTAGGCAGCGGCAATGACTTTAAGAAGTAGCTCAAGTTACATAAATACATAACAAAGAACTTAACTTTCAGCACCCTTTTCACACCGAATGCCAGTAACTTGCATCCTGAGTTGATTCGACGGTGCCACGGTCAGGCCACGACGAATCGGTCGGATTGGCCTGGCATTGACTAGAGCCAAATCGCGGTTTGACAATAGCTGAAATAAAACCAATTTCATCTCAAACAACGCAAAAGCAGAACCAATGCATCGCCGATCGCCCCCACCAAAGGGCAAATATTCATAGGGCGAAAACTGTCGCTCTAAAAACCGCTCCGGTCTAAATTGCTTCGGTTCGGGGTAGGTTTCTTCGCGGTGGTGCGCCAGATAAATCGAGGGCATAATTACCGTTCCTGGTTCCAGAGCATAGCCCGCTACCACCATCGACTGCTTCACCACACGCGGGAAAGCGTTAATTGCGATCGGATAAAGGCGTAGAGTTTCCTGGCAAACGGCGCTGAGGTAAGGAAGCCGGGCGATCGTCGCTGGATCGAGTTCGACACTGGGTTTCAATGTGTCTAGTTCTGCCAGCAGTTTCGCGCGCACGTCTGGCAAATAGGCAATCCAATACAGTGCCCAGGATAATGCGGACGCTGTCGTTTCGTGCCCGGCAAATAGCAGGGTGATCAATTCATCGCGCAATTCGACATTACTCAGCGGTTGTCCTTCCGGGTCGCAAGCCGACATCAGCAAAGCCAAAATATCGGTTCTGCTGGCATCGGGTTGACTGCGGCGTTGGTCAATCTCGGCATAGAGCAATTCGTCAACCTGCTGCCGCAGCCGAAGAAACCGCCCCCAGGGACTCCAAGCTCCCCAGTCCTTCTGCAAGAACGGATAGAACAGCAACATCGCACCGAAGGGCGAACCGAAGCCTTCTACCATCTGACTGAGCGCCTGCTGCAACCGATCGTAGCGTTGTCCGCTATTGACGCCAAATACTGCCTTGAGTATGACCTGTAAGGAAATTGACTGCATGACCGGACGCACTGCAAACGTAGTACCGAGCGCAATCTGCCCTATTTCCCGATCGCAGATATCCAAAATGATTTGGGCATAAGAGCGCATCCGATCGCCGTGAAAAGGAGGCATCAAAAGCTGCCGCTGCCGCTGATGGGCTTCGCCTTCGAGCAGGACAATGCCATGCTCGCCCAAGAGGAATTTGAGAATTTGATTCCCCTGACCCGCACTCAGTTGTTCCGGTTTTGCCGTGAAAATGGCTTCAAGGGCTTCTGGACTGCTGAAATAGACTAAGGCAGATTTGGAAGTACGCGAAGTGATTCGATAATTGTCGCCATAGGCTTGAGTGCGGGCTTCCAGCGTCTCAAGCGGGCGAAAGATGAACCGCAGCCCCCAGAGTTGACGGAGCCAGAATGGAGTTTCTGGAGGTCCGTTCAGCGTGCGGTTTAAAGGGTTTGCCATAAGTTGGTTAACGGTGTCGAATTGGATGTTCGGCAGACAGATGCTCCTACATGGTAACGAGCGCTTGACCTCAGCTTTAGACCGGACGGTGGAGACTGCGACAAAGTCTCCCAAGCCTATGATTGCCAGTACCACGGCCCAGCAGGAGTTTGCTCCCGCTCAAATAGGTGTGTAGGCGATCGCCCCCTCAACATCGCGGCTAAAGTTCAGCGACAGCACATTGCGCGATCGCCCTCGATTGCTGTGGCGATGCTTGAGTTGAGTGGGACGGATTTGCTTGCATAAATAGTGTGCAACCTCTTGGAGGTTTCCTTGAATTTATTTTCAAAAATTCAGTAATTACACGGTTATTTTGCCCTTAGAGAAGGGCGAGAATCCATACATCCATTTAGGAATCGCTACTTGAAGCATCTAAAACAGAACCGTTGATGTAGTGACCCACCAACTTTAAAATTTCAAATTTTCTCTTCAATTCTTTCAACTCGGCAGCTTTTTTGCAGGGTTGAGTGATTAGTCTTGTAGAGATTAAAGGAAAATTACATGTCGCGGCATCTAGAAAGACTACTCCAACTGGATACTCTCATTCGCTCAAACTACCGCTATACGGTGGAGAGCTTGGCTAAAGCTGTGGAGAGAAGCGATCGCACAGTGCGAAATGATTTGGCATTTCTGCGCGATCGCTTGGGTGCACCTCTGCTCTACAAAAAAGCTAAAGGGTATCACTATACTGACCCAGACTGGCGGTTGCCAAGCATTACGCTGAGCCAAGGTGAGCTGTTTGCACTGACGTTGGGGGCGCGTATGTTGGAGAGCTATGCGGGGTCTGCCTATGCGGAGGAGTTGCGGGGGGCGATCGCCCGTCTAGCCGAACGCTTGCCTGAGCAAAGCTGGGTGGATTTACAGCAGTTGGCAAATGAAAATGTGTTGTTTCGAGTGGGAGCGCAGCTAGATCTGGATCCTGAGGTATGGCAGGTGTTGGAAACGGCTTGTCAACTGAGGCAACGGGTGTTGATGCGCTATTACACGGCGGGGCGCAATGAGGAGACGGAACGCAAGCTCGACCCCTATTTGCTACACTTTACGCGCAATAACCCTTATGTGACGGGCTTTTGTCATCGGCGGCAAGCCATTTTGTGGTTTCGGGTGGATCGGGTGCGATCGATCCAACTACTGAAGGAGCGGTTTGAGGTTGACCCGATGTTTGATCGGCAAAAACATTTTGAGGATGTGTTTCAACATGAGGTGGGGGAGCAGGCTCATGAGGTGGCGATTTGGTTTGACGCGCAGACGGCTCCCTATATCCGAGAGCGGCGCTGGCATCCGACGCAGTCGATCGAGGAGGAGGTAGATGGTGCGTTGGTTTTACGGATGACGGTGCGGGGGTTGAATGAGCTGAAGCGTTGGGTTTTGTTTTATGGGAAGGGGGCGATCGCGCTGGAGCCACCAGAATTAGTGGAGTTGGTGCGGGAGGAGGTTACGCAAATGAAGGTTCTTTATGAAGGAGCAAGTCATGGTTCTGATTGAACACAAGCCAAATACACAAGAGCTTTTGAATTTGCCCTATGTGGAGCTGAGTTTTGGGGTGATTGGCGAAACGCTACCAGCGGATCATGGGTATGGGTTGTACAGTGCGATCGCCCATCTTTGTCCTCAAGTCCACGAACAAGAAGGTTTGAGCATTCTAACGATCGCAGGAATTCCTGATAGAAAAGGCAAGATTGTTTTGACGGAGCGATCGCACTTACGCATTCGCTTGCCCTATGACTGTATGCCCATGGTCTATCACCTTGCAGGAAAACAGCTCAGTATTGGGTCACACTCAATTCGGTTGGCAATTCCGCAGATTTTTATGTTACGTCCTGGGTCGAGATTACGTGCTCGGATTGTAACGATTAAAAACCATCAGGAGACTGAGAGTTTTTTAGAAGCAGCAAGGGGGCAATTAGCTGCTTTGGGCGTTGTAGGGGATGCGATCGTCCCTTTGGATATGGAGGGTAATCCTACTCGAAAAACTATCAAAATCAAAACTTATTCAGTGGTGGGTTTTGGGTTGGAGGTATCTGGTTTGAGTGAAGAGGACTCGATCAAGTTACAGATTTCTGGATTGGGTGGTAAGCACCGCATGGGGTGTGGCGTATTTGTACCAATGAAGGAGCTTTAAAGAATGACAATCTTACCAAAGCAACTATTAGCAAAAAGTAGACTTAAAGATCGTTCACCAGTCACCTTGCAAGAGCATCTGTCAGACACCGAAAAATCTGCTCGCCAAATTTTTCGCTTAGATGGACGTTGGGGAAAGAATTGGTGTCGTTTCTTCAAGTTGATAACCGAGGAGGAACAACAGAAATTTCTTTTGAATTTGCGCGTTGCGGCATTGTTTCATGACATTGGCAAGGCGAATGAAGAATTTTATCAAGCGGTTACAGGAAAATGCGATCAGACTTTTCGGCACGAACATATCAGCGCTTTGATACTGCATCTGTCTCAGGTGCGCTCTTGGCTAAATAGAACACCTTTAGATGTTGAAGTCATTACAGCAGCCGTTTTATCTCATCATTTGAAAGCTTCTGAGAAAGGCGATCGCCAATGGGCAAGTCCGCGTAAAGGAACTCGTGGCAAAGCTGTTCAGCTTTATTTACTCCATGATGAAGTTAAAAGTATCTTGCTGGAAATCGCTAATATTGCAGTTCTTGATGTGCCACCTGAACTAAATCTTTCTACATTCTCTCAAGATGCGATGTGGGGCAAAGCATGGAAGGAGGGAATCGATACTGCAAAGAAACTGATGCGTGACATTACTGAAGAAAGAAGAAGTCTTCTTTTAGCAGTTAAAGCAGGGCTGATTATTTCTGATGCAGCGGCTTCAGGGCTAGTGAGAGAGGATAAAAATATTGATGAGTGGATTGAAGATGTTGTGCATGGCGATGCGATCGCTAGCGTAGACATTACTGAAAACATTTTGGACAAACGTGCAGCCCAAATCTTTGCCATCACTAAAACACCTTTTGAATTGCATAACTTTCAAAAACTAGCGGCGCAGCAGGGATCGCGGGTTTTGCTTTTGGCGGCTTGTGGTGCAGGTAAAACTCTGGCAGCTTGGAAATGGGCTGAGGAGCAGGTTAAACATTACAAGGTTGGGAAAGTTATTTTTCTTTATCCTACACGCGGTACAGCTACAGAGGGTTTTAAAGATTATGTGAGTTGGGCACCTGAAGCTGATGCAGCATTGGTAACAGGAACAGCACGCTATGAACTGGAGGCAATGGCAGATAATCCGCCAGATTCGATGCAAGAAAAAGATTTTACAACTGACGATCACTTATTCTCTCTGGGCTTTTGGTCGCGGCGATATTTTAGTGCGACGGTCGATCAATTTTTGGGCTTTATGGAACATAGCTATGGTGGCATCTGCCTCTTACCTGCTTTAGCTGATAGCGTCGTAATCATCGATGAGATTCATAGTTTCGATTTGAAGATGTTTGATAGCTTGATTGCCTTCCTGAAATATTTTCATATCCCAGTGCTTTGTATGACTGCGACTTTGCCCCCATCAAGGCGCAAACAGCTTGTGGATTTGGGGTTACAGGTTTACCCGACTGAAAGCGATTACCAAAGCCTCAAAGACCTCCAAATCAAAGAAAATCATCCACGCTATCAAATCCAACCTGTGGAGGGTTTTGATGAAGCCTTTGCAAAAGCTGTAGCTGCTTATAGACAAGGTGAAAGAGTTTTATGGGTTGTGAATACGGTTGATCGTTGTTTGGAAATTTCTAAGAGGCTTGCGAATAAACTTAATGTGGACGTGTTGACTTATCACAGTCGTTTTAGATTGATGGATCGCCAGAAAGTTCATGCCGATACTGTTAAGACTTTTGCTTTTCAAAAAGGTCGAGATCGCAAACCCGCGATTGCGGTAACGACTCAAGTTTGTGAAATGTCTCTCGATTTAGATGCCGATGTTTTGATTACCGAATTTGCCCCAATTTCTTCGCTGGTTCAGCGTTTTGGACGAGCTAACCGTCATCTGGCTAGAGGCGATAATTTTCGGGCTACGCTGCATATTTACAAGCCACCGAAGGATTTACCCTACGAGCATAAAGAGCTTGAAATCGCCAAAAGATTTCTTGACGAGCTAGGCATCGGTGACATCAGCCAAAAGCGTTTAGCAGTTGCTTTAGAAAAGTTTGCCAATGAGGAGAGAAAGGCAGATGGACTACCATCATTTTTTACGAGTGGTTATTTTGCTACAATGGGCAGTTTTCGTGATACCGATGAGTATGCCGTTCCTTGCGTGCTAGATCGCGACCTAGAAAAAGTTAAGACACTTGCGGAATCTAGACCTAAGAAACCATACGACGGATTTATTATTAATGTCCCGCGCAAGGGAATAAATTCATCTGATGATAAGCCGAGTTGGTTGCCAAAATATTTAGGTGTGGCTCAGTGGGAAGGTAACTATGATGAGAGATCGGGATTTTCAACAAAAAAAATAGAGGAGATTAATCTTGGTTAAGAAAAGTTCTAAACAGACATCTCTTCTATTAGAGAATGATGTATTGACACTGGACTATACGTTAGCTGAGTTGCCATCTTCACAGCATCGATCTGGTTTGGCTGGACTGGTTTTGATGGTTCGATGGTTGCATCGTTTTGATGCATGGAAACAAGATGGTTCTGCTATTTGCGAGATCGAGAATTTAAGCGATCGCTCAGTCACCCTACGAGTTAATCAGTTAGGTTTGCAAGCATTATTCAATCAGGTTTATGATGCTAGCTGGGAAGAACAAGAGCGAACTCAGGTTCTCAAAAATGCTCGTACTAAAGAAGTTATTCCTTACTTACGCGAAGAGGAAAAAGATGAGATAGATAAAAAAGGTAAGCCCATCAAGAAAAAAGTTTATATCTATCAGGTCGTCGTTCCTAAGGGTGCATTTATTGCTGATATCGATCCTGATGGCGATCGCGGTCGATGGATTAAACTGTGGCGAGATCTGCTTTGGAGCATTTTGCGTGGTGTCCCAGCTACGCGATCGCCCTACGAGTCAAGAGCGAATGGTAACTATACTGATGATGCCGATAAGGTATGGAAAGAGCTGTTACAACCTGCTGGATTTAGAGTCGATCTGCCCAGTACCTATTACATTGGAGCACAAGCCAGCAATCCTGAAAATGTGCCTTTTAAGGATCGCGCAAGGTATCAATTTCTTCTGCATTTTTGGGTGTTTGCTGCTGCTGTTTATGTACCAGCCGTCATCAATAACGAAGGAAAGCGCGATTTTGTGGGCTATGCGATTGCTATTCCTGATATCGCCCAGTTAGAACTATTCTGTGATGAATTTCTAGAATTATTGAAAGAACGTGGTAATGAAGTCACAGGCTATCGTCCCCGTGATGCTGTAGTCGATTTGGCAGTGGAAGGGGCGCTAGACCTGATGGCTAGATTGCGCGATCGCGTTTCCAGATCAGAAACTAGCATTGGCGATTTGGTAATGGGCGTAGATGTGATTCGTTAGTGTCCTGAGTTTTTCGCCATAGAGGCCAAAGCGTGAAAAGGTCTGAGGATAAGAGATTCAGGCCAACAGAGAATGGATATCGTCACACGCAAAGCCCAAATACTGCGGGTTCAAACCCAAAATCCATATCCAGAGTTGAACGAAGTCCTACAGGAAAAACTGAATACAGAGGTTCTGGGGGTTACGCAAAGCGTCTTAGAAGCAGCTCTGTGCGAAGAATTACAAGAGCATCTCAATCAGCTTGCGGGAGAACGACCTCGTCGGTCTGGCTACTTCAAGCGAGTCCTTGATAGCGAATACGGGCGCATCGAATCCTTGTCGGTACCCAAGCTGCGCCATGGGAACAGAGACCGAGACTGGCAAATCTTGGGGCGCTATCAACGGGGCCTTGGCAGTCTATTAAACTTTTGTCTAAGTCTGTATGTCATGGGCCTGTCCTTGCGAGACTTGCAAGAAGCGCTCTATCCATTACTCGGGGCTGTATTATCGGTCAATGCCATCAACCGAATCACAGAAGCCGCTCAACAGCAGATGAATCAACGGCGCACGGCAAAAATTACCACTGCTGTACCCATTTTGCTTGTCGATGGTGTTTGGGTGAGAATTCAATATGCAAGCGGGGAAACCTTTGAAGACCAAGCTGGACATGTGCGCGCCTTGCGTCAAGCCGAAGAACGGGTTGTTTTAGTGGCAATGGCCATTTATCCAGATGGCACTCGTGAAATCTTGCACTATGAGATTGCCGAGAGTGAATCTCAATTCGCCTGGGAGTCTTTTTTCAAGGGTTTACAGGAGCGTGGATTGAAGCTTGATGGGGTTGAGGTTGTCGTCAGTGATGGGACCAATGGATTGCCCGCTGTGCTCAAAGCCTGGGTACCTCAGGCCCAGCATCAACTGTGCATCACTCATAAAATCAGGGCAATGCTGCGTCATCTGGGCTATGAGAATTTATCCATCCAAGATGCGCAAGGTCAGACCCTAGACCTTCCAGAAGCAAAGAAGCTTCGCTATACCCAGATTAAGACTGACGCCTATGACATCTATAAAACCGATGATTGGATGGAAGCCATTGAGCGATTGGTGGTCTTTGTCGAGACTTGGCAGTCTGTTGAACCTAATGCCATCCGCTCCTTTTTGAGAGATATTGTTTTGACCTTTAATTTCTATGATTTGAACCCATCCTTATATCCACTCGTCCGAACCACTAATGCGCTCGAACGATTGTTTCGAGAGTTTAGGAACAAGTCCGATGAAATTGGTGCGTTCCCCAATGAAGACAGTTGTTTGACCATTTTCTTCTTGGTCTTACAGCGTGACCATACCAAGCATGACCGTCTCAAATCTGTGGCGAAAAACTAGGGACACTAACTGTGATTCACACCGAAAAGCAAGGCAATAATGTTCGGCTTCTCGGTACCACTCGGCTCGATCCACCCGAACGAGAATGGATTGATAAGTATCGCGAAATTCGAGAACACTTGTGGCACGCTACATTTCGCCGCCAAAGATTACTCAATCTGGTGAGTAACAAAGCTTGGTACATGGGATTTGATTCGCTCCTATGCACCATTGCCTCGGAGCAAACGATGGAAAATGAATATTTCTGTCATGATGTTCGCGAATCATTTAAATATGAGGTAGAAAATATGACCGATGAAACAGAACAAAATTCTGATGTTGAAGTTGTTGAATACTCTTGCGAAAAACTTGTTTTACGCTTGGTTAAGTCCTATGTCCTAAGTAAATTGGATGGCAAATATCAACTCAAGTGGAAAGAGGTACAAGGATCGCTGAAAGAGAAGGAGTATCGCGAGAAGAAGGCTAAAATTGCTAAGTCTGCTTTTCTAGATGTTCGCAGCCGTACTGAAAAATCTGACTTTATCAATTACTTTGCCTCTACGATTTGCTCTGTATCACAGCGAATGAACGAGGAAAGTTTTGAGAAACTAACTCGCGATCTCTATGAAGACACGGACAAAGTGCGTACTTTGACTATGCTTGCTCTCTCTGCTAACAGCTAATTTTTGATCACAGGAAAAATCAATGACTAACAAGAATTTATTTGCAACCGTTCTCACTTATGCTGCACCAAGCTCTAACTATCGTGGTGAAAGCGAAGAGAATCGTACAGTTCTCCAGAAAATTGCCAAAGACAAAAAAGAATATACGGTGATTAGCCCAGAATCGATGCGAAATGCGTTGCGCGAAATGCTGATCGCCGCAGGCGTACCATCTAATCGAAAACGTTTACACGATCAAGATCAACTTGCCGTTGAGTTCCAAGAATTTCCAAATGCTGCAAAGTATGCTGATGATTTCTTGTTTGGCTTCATGGTTGCCGATAATGATGCCATTAAAAAGAATAAAGGAATGCCACCTAAGCGCGATAGTATTCTGCGAATGAATATTGCATTAGCTTTAAATCCCTATAGATTTGATGCGACTTTTCACCAATCTCCCCAAAATGCAGGAGTTAGTCCTTGGAAAAACTCGGCTAACTCTGCGCTGCTACACCGTGAGATTTCCCACACGGCTTATCAATATCCTTTTGCACTCGCTTATAATGACTGCAAGAGTCAGCCTGATTGGGTGAAAGCTTTACTCAAAGCAATTAGTGAGCTTTCAGATGTAGCAGGTGGTCATGCACGAAGCTATTACGAAATGGCTCCCAAGAGCATTGTTGCGCGACTTACCCCTTGTCTTGTCGCAGGGTTTAATACCTACGGATTTGATGAAAATGGGGATTTCCCCGAATTGTCACGGTTGAAATCTGACGATTTGCCTGCTGGTGAGTTTTGGGTAGGTGGTGAGATTGTTCGTAATATGAAAGTAGAGGAACGCAAACGCTTCCAAGATGCTGGCGCTAAGCTGTATGAAAATCCGCAAAAGTTGCTTGCTGACCTTGCAAACGACTTTTTAGATTAGGAGAGCATCATGAATTGTATGTGGTTGCGTATTCGTGCGCCCTTTGCTGCCTATCGCGGTTTTCAGGCTGGCGTGTATCGCTCGACGATGCCGATTATGCCACCATCTGCTGCTTTGGGCTTGGTTCTAAATCTTGCAGGAATTGAAATGCGTACTGGGCTGGATAAACCAACAACCCAGATTCGTGAAGATATTCCCCATTTGCAGCTAGCGATCGGTGCAGTTGATGGCTCAGAAATTGAAGTATGTACTCTTTATCAGCAGCTTCATAGTTATCCAGTTGGCAATTCTGGTAAAGAGACCTTGAAGCCTCTAACCAAAGGTGCAAAATTTTGGATTGTTCCCGTGCGAAGAGAGTTACTGGTTGGACTGGATATGATTATCGGTATTCAAGAATTTGAGGGCTTATTCGATCGCATCCGGCAGGGTTTGCGAGGTGAGCTAAATGATCGCCGCTATGGTCTACCCTTTGCTGGGGATAACAATTTTCTCTTCGATCGCATTGATATTATCGACAGCCCGCCGTTAACTCACTGGTATGAAAAGATGGAAATTGATTCAGCACCCCGTAAGAGATCGCAACGCTTGACAGTCGGCATCGATCGCCTTGATAACAGCAAAACCACGAGCTATCTATTTGCCCCGATCGCCTCACCATCTATTGAGCCACCAATCCTAGCTTGGACGTGGTCTCCCAAAGAGCCTGAGCCAATCTCTGCATAGATCCTCATGATTTGAAGTCCTAATTGGAGAGCGATCGCCCCACCATTCCCCCACCCAAGGGCGATCGCATCTTCTCTAGATCTCATTTGCCTTGATGCGATGCATCGACCGCTCTATAATCTATCAGAGCTTAGGATCGTGGATTAAATAACCTCCAGAATTAAGCTTTTTGAGGCTTGGCGGTGTAATTCCATTTTGGCAGGTAAGCATCAAAAACGATTTCCATTGATTCCTTAAACGCCTGGGTGACTTTTCGCCCCGTTTGATACACCTTATCTAATACCGTCGCCAAGACCTTCAGACCCGTTTTCGTCTTGGCTTTACCCATCAAATCTTTAACAGTTTCCACCGACTCAAAAATGACACCTTCACACACCCGTGTCAGATGAGGGAACAGACGATGCTCAATGGGATTGTGTTTTGAGGTATACGGTGGATAGTGGGCAATGCGAATCTCAATCCCCAATTCATTGACCAATGTCTGTAAATCTTGCTTAAACAGATAGTGGCGTGAACTGTTAGACCCGCCTCCATCACAGAGGATCAAAATAGAACTGGCCTTCGGATACTCCATGGAACCGTAATGATTCCACCAGTAGCGAATCGAGTCACAGGCAAACTCTCCCGTGTCATGACTGACCCCAATCTGCACATAGCCGATGTTCAGGTCTAAGTCGTATAGTCCATGGGGAATGGCAACCCCCTCTGCCAGGGATGGCCAATCATGGTCAAGCACCTGAATCTCTTGTTGGGTATACAAACGACCCTCTCGATACAGGAGTCCAATCAACTCTTTTTTTTAGTGTCCATGCTTAAAACCGGATGACCTGAGTCTTGATAGGTTTTTCTAAGATTCCTGATGTTTTCAAACTGTTCGTTACGATGGGCGGTTTCTCCTGTAGACAGTCGTTTCTGAGCTTTGCGTTTGCGATAATGATGCTTTTTAAGCAATTGGTCAACGAGGGTAACGCTGATGGCTTTTCCGTCAACTTCGATCAACTGAGCAATCTCTTGACGCTTGAGATTTGTCCATTTCTGCCCCTCATCCATCGGCGACCCTGCGGTGTGCGCCTCTAGCCCCTCAATAAAGACTTCATCCAGTCCCTCGACGGTCTCAAAGGCTGATTTGCGTCCCCCGCCTTTTGCCCGAATCCCCGCCTGATTCATGGCCACTAAATCATCTAACTCTGATAGCCCCAATCGAATCGTGTAATAATCACACCCAAACAGAGCGCTAATGTACGATATTCCACCCCATCCCAGTTTCGCAGCTTCGATGGCCCCATAACGACGACGATCCTTTTGATTTAAGGACTTGTAAAGCCGTTGCATTTGCTGCTCAATAGCGAAGGGGTAGGGATTCATCTAAAAACAGATAAGGAAAGGATCTTCAAGCTATCACGCTTCCTATATTCTGGAGGTTATTTAATCCTCGATCCTAAGTATCATTTTTCCCCTATAGACAATCATGACTCAGGCAGAACTCGAAGCATCAGTGGCTCAGCATGCAGAAGAGTTTAACGAAATTCGTGCAATATTACGAATGGTTGCTCAGCAGCAAGCAGCAACCGCTCAGCAGCAAGCAGCAACCGCTCAGCAACAAGTTGTAAACTCTCAACAAATTGCCGCTAACGCCGAACGGATTACTGAAATCTCTGAGATAGCTGCCACAAACGCCGGACGGATTGCTGAAATCTCTGAGATAGCTGCCGCTAATGCCGGACGGATTGCTGAAGTCTCTGAGATAGCTGCCACAAACGCCGGACGGATTGCTGAAATCTCCGAGATAGCTGCCGCTAACGCCGGACGGATTGCTGAAATCTCTGAGATAGTTGCTGCTAATGGCAAGCAGATTGCCGCTAATACTGAACGGTTCACTGAAATCTCTGAGATGATCGCTGCTAATGGGAGGCAGATTGCCGCAAACGCCGAGCAAGTGGCTGCAAACACGACTGGAATCGTAGAATTACGCGAGCTACAAGCCGATTTTCTTCGACGATACGAACGATAAAAAAATTCTGAAGACTCCCTCCAACCCGGAAGCGTTTTTGCAGGGTACCCATGCCAGATTGATGCAGAAGTCAATCAGCATAAAGCAAAATGTCTACCCTTCTACAATCCCCTGCCCAAACGCAAAATACGATTCGAGTGTCTGCGCTCCACGCACTGGCCTATTGTGAGAGATTGTTCTACCTCGAAGAAGTTGAAGAACTTTATACCCAAGATGCTGCTGTCTTCGCAGGGCGTAGGCTCCATGCGGAGCTAGAAAAACAAGAAGAGGAAGATTGGGAAGAACTCTTTCTAGAAAGCCCCGAACTGGGTCTGCGCGGTCGGGTAGATGCGCTGCGTACCCGCGATGGACAGACGATTCCCTACGAGCATAAGCGGGGACGCTGCCATCGGGACGAGCAAAATCAACCGCAGGCTTGGGAAAGCGATCGCCTCCAAATCCTTTCCTATGCATGTCTGTTGGAATCTGCGCTGGGTATCCAGATCGGTGAAGGCCGCATTCGCTACCATGCCGATAATGTTTTGGTGCATGTGCCGTTAGATGATGCAGGGCGACAGGCGGTACAGGATGCAATTGCCCGTGCTAGGGAGCTAAGAACTTCCAATTTCCGGCCTCCGGTGACGGAAAACGAACGCCTGTGTGCGCGATGCTCTTTGGCTCCGGTTTGTTTGCCGGAGGAGGCGCGGCTGGCCCACGATCGCGAGTGGCAGCCGATTCGATTGTTTCCGGCGGACGATGAGCGGGAGGTGTTGCATGTTTTGGAGCCTGGGAGTTGTGTGGGACGATCGGGCGACCAATTGAAGGTGGGTCGGAAGGGTAAGCCTGTGGAGAAGATGGCAATTCGGCAGGTGTCTCAGGTGGTACTGCACAGCTATTCTCAGATTTCAACCCAGGCGCTGTATTTCTGTAAGGAGTATGAGGTGGGGGTGCATCTGGTGTCTGGGGGTGGGCGCTATATTGGCAGTTTTGACCAACGCCAGGGCAGCATTCAGCGCCGGATTAGGCAGTATGGGGCTTTGAGCGACCCGGCGTTTTGCTTGACGATGGCGAAACAGTTGGTGCAGTGTCGCGGGCAAAGTCAGCGGAAGTTTTTGATGCGGGGGCAGCGGGGCAATCGCTGCGAGGAATTGGTGGAGGCGATCGCCCAAATGCAGGCGCTTTTGAAGCAGGTGAAGTATGCGGATTCTCTGCCTTCGCTTCTGGGGGTGGAGGGGAAGTTGGCGGCGATTTATTTTGGGGTGTTATCTCATCTAGTTTCTAAGGATGCGCCTGTGTTGCTGCATTTTAACGATCGCAATCGTCGTCCGCCGAAGGATCGGTTTAATGCGTTGTTGGGGTTTGGTTATGCGCTGCTGTTGAAGGATGTGATGAATGCGATTTTGACGGTGGGGTTGGAGCCTGCTTTGGGGTTTTACCATCAGCCGAGGACTCAAGCGTCGCCGCTGGCGTTGGATTTGATGGAAATTTTTAGGGTGCCGTTGGTGGATATGACGATTGTGGCTTCGATTAATCGCGGGCAGTGGGATGCGGATGAGGATTTTGAGGTGCGGGGGCAGCAGGTATGGCTGAGCAATGAGGGAATTCGTAAGTTTATTGGGCTTTACGAGCGCCGTAAGGATGAAAGTTGGAAGCATCCGATTTTGGGCTATTCGCTGTCTTACCGCAGGTTGTTTGAGCTGGAGGTGCGGCTTTTGGAGAAGGAATGGATGGGGGAAGGTGGGTTGTTTGCGAAGTTGGTTGTACGGTAGGGGGAATTTATGGCTCAGGCAAAAAATTGGTATCTGATTTGTTACGATATCCGCGAACCAAAGCGCTGGCGGAAGGCGTATAAGTTTTTGCAGGGCTATGGGGAGTCTTTGCAGTTGTCGATTTTTAGATGCGTGTTGTCTCAACGGGAGCGGGAACGCTTGCGCTGGGAGTTGGAGAAGATTTTGACGCAGGAGGATAGTTTGTTGATTGCGGGAATATGCGATCGCTGTGTGCAAAGGGTGGTGGCTTGCAACCGTCCTGAAACGTGGCCGACTGAGCTGGAGTCTTTCAGGATTCTCTGAGAGCTGGTGTTGCAGGGTGGGCTGGTTGTGAGCGGGAAGGACTAGCACTAGCAGGCTATAAGCTTTATGGTGTAAGCGATTCTAGCTTTTGCAGGGGTAGAAAGGTGCTCGCAAGATGTTAAAATGCCTATGGTGCTTATGTTTCAGGATAATGTGTCATACAACTTTATAACTGTTTTCCTGTTGCAGAAGTTTTTTTCTATCCTGCTTGCAAGGTTGTTTCTGGAGCCTTGCCCCGCAAGGGTCCTAGCGACTGCCGTGCCGAAACCTTTGATGCCGTAAGGCGTTGAGCACTAGGTATTGAAGATATTCGTTTTGTAATTTACCATGTGCCGAAACCTTTGATGCCGTAAGGCGTTGAGCACGCAAAAGCAACCGGGAATGCTGTAGAGGAAGCAGTCGTGCCGAAACCTTTGATGCCGTAAGGCGTTGAGCACCATTTGGAGACCGCCCATTATCCATTGAGGAAAAGTGCCGAAACCTTTGATGCCGTAAGGCGTTGAGCACGAGCGCTGGCTCCGGTGGACTGGCAGCGGGGCAATATGTGCCGAAACCTTTGATGCCGTAAGGCGTTGAGCACAGGCTCCATTACGACAGACTCGGGAACCCTAATTCGTGCCGAAACCTTTGATGCCGTAAGGCGTTGAGCACATATTTGTCTTACCGCAAAAATAGGTGAGATTTTGTGCCGAAACCTTTGATGCCGTAAGGCGTTGAGCACTATGTCTACTGACGATGACACTATACTATCCACTCGTGCCGAAACCTTTGATGCCGTAAGGCGTTGAGCACGAGAAGGAATTGGTGGGTGATTCCGCAGGGTGGGCGTGCCGAAACCTTTGATGCCGTAAGGCGTTGAGCACGGCATTCTGCTTAATACTGGCGACGTGATACTTGACGTGCCGAAACCTTTGATGCCGTAAGGCGTTGAGCACCAGGCCGCTTGGCAGGTCATAGCGTCGGGCTGGGAGTGCCGAAACCTTTGATGCCGTAAGGCGTTGAGCACATCGGCGATCATTCTTTCTAATTCAGGAATCATTGGTGCCGAAACCTTTGATGCCGTAAGGCGTTGAGCACCCTTTTGCTTGCATCATGTCTTCACCTCTTTCGTCGTGCCGAAACCTTTGATGCCGTAAGGCGTTGAGCACTTCGACGGTTTGATGCTGGCAACTATGGCGATACGTGCCGAAACCTTTGATGCCGTAAGGCGTTGAGCACTCTTTGGGTTTGACTTGAATGTGAAAGTTTTTGGGGTGCCGAAACCTTTGATGCCGTAAGGCGTTGAGCACATGCTATAGCCGGGATTGTCGGCTAAAAACGTGGTGTGCCGAAACCTTTGATGCCGTAAGGCGTTGAGCACGTTAGTGTTGGCAATGGTAAATCCTCTCGGTCAGTGTGCCGAAACCTTTGATGCCGTAAGGCGTTGAGCACGACGAAGCAATCGCAGACTTAGAGGAGGGCGGGTTGTGCCGAAACCTTTGATGCCGTAAGGCGTTGAGCACGGCAGAAATAGAGGGTATCCCTTCAGGTCAGCCTGACGTGCCGAAACCTTTGATGCCGTAAGGCGTTGAGCACTTTTAGAAGAAAGCGGAACATTTTGTCAAGCTTTCTGTGCCGAAACCTTTGATGCCGTAAGGCGTTGAGCACAAGATGCATTTTTGGAGCTACAGACGGCGTATGAATGTGCCGAAACCTTTGATGCCGTAAGGCGTTGAGCACGAACGGGTTGTCGATCTGCTGGCGGGGTTTGTGCCGGTGCCGAAACCTTTGATGCCGTAAGGCGTTGAGCACATGCGCCCAAGTCCAAGGATAAAGAAAATCTATATGTGCCGAAACCTTTGATGCTGTAAGGCGTTGAGCACACAGACTGCTGCCCCTTCCACCGCACGCAATTCAACCTGCGTGCCGAAACCTTTGATGCCGTAGGGCGTTGAGCACATTACCTTAGGGCGCTTGGGAAAGCCGTAATTTTCAATCTACTGAGACTGGCAATAATTTGCCTCAACACCCGCCAACCGCCCAATTTGAAGTGGTGATTAATGAGATGCAAAATACAGGGCGAAATTTGGAGCGATTGCTGAGGGAAGAAGTTGATAGTCTGCGCGTCCATATTCCCGCCAAAATGGTGAGTCGCACGTTACGGATTCCGTTGCGTTAACGCTTTGACATTGATTTTCTTACCTTTGAGCAGCATCAATCCCAGCCTTTTTTGTCCTCACAGCTTTACCTTAAATTAAAATTGGGTACCTTAATTTAAGTGACACTGTGAGTTGACGGCATTGTGACTATGATTGGCTTTCCCTCATAAGTAAAGGGAGCCAGCATTTTATTGAGGGGATACAACGCTTATGTTGGTTGCTAATGATGTTCATACCTAGCTAAATTCAGTTTTAATCAATGAAGACCCCTGAGAATTCTTTAAAGGGTAGGAATGCAGATCTACTTTGCCAGCAGGCTACGTTACACGATCGTACTTACGATTTCTGCATTGCTGGTCTAATATCCAGCCACAGTGACTCCTGCATCCATAAGCCTCAAACTTTACCTCCTAAATCTGAGTACGTGAGTATCCATCAGTGGTTTGAAGCGCAAGTTGCCCAAAACCCCGATGCGATCGCCGTATCCTTTCAAGGGCAAATGATTACCTATCATGCTCTGAATCAACGGGCAAACCAACTCGCTCATTATCTCAAAGCACGAGGCGTGCAACCCGATGAATTGATTGCCATCTCTATGAACCGCTGCATAGAAATGGTAATTTGCCTGTTAGGGGTACTGAAGGCAGGGGGAGCCTATGTGCCGATCGATCCAGCCTATCCCCACGAACGTCGCGCCTATAAGTTGCGAGATGCCAAGGTGCGATTCATCTTGACTCAGAAGCGTTTAGTCGAACTTTTGCCAGACCATGAGGCTTGCGCGATCTGCCCCGATACTGACTGGCATGACATCGCACCCTACAGCACTGAAAATCCGCCGATGCTGACCACGCCGCAGCAGTTGGCTTACGCGATCTATACCTCAGGCTCGACGGGCAAACCAAAAGGGGTCACGATCGCTCACCAAGGCATGATTCACCACAGTCAGGCGATCGTCCAGATATTTGCCCTTCAGGCTGGCGATCGAGTCCTGCAATTCTCTAGCATCAGCTTCGATATCTTCGTTGAAGAAGTATTTCCCACCTTAGTCAGCGGTGCGACGATCGTACTCAGAACGGAGGAAAGTATCAGCTCTACACGCCGCTTTCTAGAGTTTATCGAGCAAGAACGAATTACAGTGCTGAACATCCCAACTGCTTTTTGGCATGGACTCGTCAGCGGTCTGGGATTGCTCAATGCTCGCCTACCGCCAGCGGTGAGGTTAGTCATTGTGGGCGGAGAAAAAGCATCTCGTGCAGTTTATGCAGAGTGGCTGCAATTAGTAGGGCAATATCCTCGCTGGCTCAATGCCTATGGACCCACAGAAGCTACTGTTACAACAACCATTTTTGACCCGACGGCGGAAGGCTATAACCCCAGTGAGGCAGAAATTCCAATCGGTCGCCCCCTACCCAATAGCCAGATTTACATCCTAGATAAGGACTTGAACCCACTACCCGACGGTGAGATGGGCGAAATGTATATTGGCGGTCCAGGCCTTGCGAGGGGATATCTCAACTTAGCGGAGCATACTGCCAGTCGGTTTATTGCTAACCCATTTAGCGATCGCCCTGGCGCGAGGCTCTATCGAACTGGCGACATTGCCCGCTATTTACCGAATGGCACATTGGAATTCATAGGTCGCATCGATTTTCAGGTAAAAATTCGAGGTTTTCGGATTGAGCTACCAGAGATTGAAACCTATCTAGAACAGTACCCATCCGTGCAGCAAGGCATCGTGTTGGCCCGAGAGGATGTACCTGGCGAAAAGCGCCTCGTGGCCTACATCGTTCCGAAGCATCAACAGCGCATTGAGTTGCCTGCATTGCGCTCATTTCTGCAAAGAAAACTTCCGGAATATATGATTCCAGCGGCAGTTGTGGCAATGGAACGTTTCCCGATGATGCCTAATGGCAAGGTCGATCGGCATGCGTTTCCAGCACCGCAAATTGCCGATATGATTCCACATAGTGGAGCCGTTTTGCCCATTGATGGGCTAGAAGCGAAACTCGTAAAGATCTGGGAACGACTGCTGAATGTTAAGCCGATCGGCACCACCGATAATTTTATGGATTTAGGTGGAACTTCTTTGCTCGTGGCTCGGTTGGCTGACGAAATCGAGCGACACTTAAACCAGAGCTTACCGCTATCCGTCATCTTTAACGCTCCGACGATCGAGCAACTTGCCAAGGTTATCCGCCAGGGCAATGTCGCAAATCTGAACTTTTCTCTAGTCGAGCTTCAAACGCAGGGTTCTAAGCCACCCCTATTTTTGTTTGAAGGTGCATCCATTTACTATCCGTTAATTCCATATTTGGGGTTAGACCAGCCGATTTATGGCTTAATCGCTCTTTTTAAGGATGGCGTGAATGGTCCTACGAACCAAGTGGAGGCGATCGCAGCCTACTACTTGAGTGAAATCATGAAAGTACAGCCAACGGGTCCCTATTATTTAGGCGGGTTTTCCTTTGGCGGCATCGTCGCCTTTGAAGTGGCGCAACAATTAGTAGCTCAAGGACAAGAAACCGAATTGTTAATCCTGTTTGATGCCATGTTGCCCTCTGCCTTCAAACCAGTCTCCCTATATCGGCGATTGCAATTCCACGTCCAAAAAATCCTCAAGCATGGCGTGCGCCATGTTGCCGATCGCATTATCGATCGAGCAACAGCATTGACTGATAGGACAATCGCCCTAAGCGACAACCTGTGGGTAAAGTACCGCACAGCGAAAACACGCAAACAACCAGCCTCTCATACTACTGACTACTTGAGCATAGGCGAGATCATTGACCGAGCAGAACGCATTTATACGCCAAAACCTTACAGGGGTCAGGCGGTTATGTTTCGAGCGCTCGATGCTCAAGCGGACGAAAGTATGTCCCTCGATCCCAATTTGGGCTGGAAACCCTATCTCAACGACAGCATGGCCGTTTACGATGTGCCGGGAGATCATCTGGGTATCTTACTGGAACCCAATGTCGGTATTATCGGTCAACATCTGAAACACCTACTGGATAAGGCTCACCAAGATAACCTGTTGCCATAGTCTTCTTCAGCGAGAGCGGAAGCCCCGCTTTCGCCTTTGCTTTCGCCTAAACGCCCTCGGTTGGCTAGAGCTGAGCGATCGGGTTTGGCTCGATCTTGAGGGGAAGGGGCGATCGCTGCTACAGCTACTCGGATGCTGGTTTGAGTAGCGGGTAGCTGAGAAGGCGATCGCCAAAGTCAGTAGCGGCAGTTCAGCAGCAGTGCAACGGGTGCCCTCTTCTAATTGCCGGTTCCCACAGCTCGATGAATGGCCGGATTAGCAGCACTCAATAATGGGCGTGTTTGCTTAAAATTTCAGCAAAGCCTGGAACCGCTGCCGATATGTCACTTTTTACAGACTTGCGTAGTTGATTGTATGAAGTACAGATCAGCTTATTTCTGGCACGCTGAATTTTTGCATCCGTAACACTTAGGATCGTATCAGCGGTCAGTTCGCAGTTTTGTGTCAGATATGACACTGGGTCGCCTAACTCTATCCCTTTTTCCCACATCGGTTCTAGCGCGCTAATCGCCTCCGGCAACAGACGCTGTATTGCGCCAGGAATATAATCTGCACTCAATCCCTTGACAACTTTATAAGTAGCCTTAAATGCCATTCCAGAAACTCCGCTCTTACATGACACCTGTTCGTCCATTAATTTGGCGCAGTCTTCCGCAATCCTCGACGCGATTCCTTCATCCGCTAATTGCTCGCTCAATCCCATAAGTCATCTTCCTATTTGATTTTCGTTTGACAGACAGCTTCCTTCCTCACAAGACGTTTCTAAGGAATGGCAACTATCTGTTTTCAATGACTATAGCGGCTTTTGGGAGGTTTGGGTATGGCGGGGGTTTGCTCGCAAGACAAACATCCTTCTAACTTATCGGCTTCAAAGCCTTTCGTACCCCTGTCTTCTCCTAGGGGTAGATCGAATTTAGCTTCCTATTACACACAATGGCTCAACTCTAGGTATTCTTGGAAAACTGGGCTTCAGATGGAGAGATTTTTGATGCCGACCCTTAAACCCAAAATATTCCAACCCCGATGGCAAATTCCTGCCGTTCTCGCCGTAACTATTGTGATTAATTATTTTAACCGCAATAACCTCTCTCTGGCGCTCCCTCGACTGGCTCAAGATTTTGGTTGGAGCGATCGCGAAGTCGGCTCAAAGGGCGAATTGTTACTTGCTGCCTTCTATGTTTCCTATGCCCTCTCTAACATGCTAATGAGTCCTGCTGCTGAGCGATTCGGGCCAAAACGCAGTGTCATGATGACCATTTGTGCGTTCTCTCTCGTTACGATTTTGAGCGCCCCATTGGGCTATTCCTTGTCCGCCTTGATTGTTTTGCGTCTGCTCCTAGGACTCGGCGAAGGCGTCCATATCCCCATGGCCAGTGCGATTACCAGCCGTTGGTTTCTGTCCGACGAGCGATCGCGAGCCAATGCGATTTGGGTAAGCGGCATTTTATTGTCTACCTCTATTGCGCCCATTATTATTGTTCCTTTGATTCATCTGTGGGGCTGGCGATCGACCTTTGCTGGGCTAGGGATTGGCGGAATGCTGCTGTCGCTTCCATTGATTTACTTTCTCATACCAGATGAGCCGTCCCATATCGCTAGCCCAGATGCTGTTGTCACCGCAACCGACTTTCAACAGCAGAAACAACAGCAGAAAATACAGCAGATTGCCTATCGTCAAAATCCTTTGTTTTGGCTCATGGTGACTGGAGGAAGCCTCAATGCATTTTGTTCCTTTGGTTTATTGAATTGGCTGCCAACCTACTTTAATCGTGCCAAAGGGATCGATTTCGAACAATTGGGATGGCCCCTTGCGCTGGTCTATACCGCAGGAATGTTCGGTATTGCCTTAATGGCATATTTAGGAGACAAGCTCCAAGGGAGAATACAGCTCGCAGGGATGGGTTTCCTGATGGCAGGCGGTATGGTCTACATTGCTTCCACGACAACTCAGGCGGTGCCTTTGGTGTTATTTTTCGCGGGCGCGGTGTTCTGTCAAAGTGCCTATGGTGCTCAGGAATACGCGATTGTTCAGCGCATCTTACCCGTCGATCGCGTTGGTGCTGGGACTGGGCTTTACAACGGGTTAGCGGTCTTGTTGGGTGGTGTTGGCGGTTCTCTGATTCCAGGAACGATTGTGGCTATGACAGGAAGCTTTGATGCTGGCATTCTCAGCATTGTTGTGGGCGCTTGGTTGGCATCCGGTGTGATGTTCGTGTTGGCAAAAAGCCTCCGATATTGAGCACACGCTGGTCGATCGCCCCTCCAATGACTTTGAGGAAAGCCAGCCCCAAAGCGAGATCGCCCATCAAGCTCTAGCTACGCTCTAGCTTCAACCCCAGCAACATCGGCTATTGAGCGATCGCCCTGTCGAGGTTATGCGACAGACTGCGATCGCCCTCGTGCAATAGCCGGGATAGGGAAGGGCGATCGCCTCACCTCAGCCCGACGACTGCCCTAGCTGTGCGGCCTCGTGTTGGAGTCACTGCGGTATCTCAGTTCTCAGCTCGCTGGATGGTGGGGGTGGGGGCAGTTTCGACCGTTTGGGGAAGCGATATCCTGACGTGTAGACGCCTCGCGCTCCGCGAATATAACCGATTGGCAACTTTTGCTTCGGTACTGCAATTCGAGTCAGCTCGGATGCCGATCCTTCGACTGGGGTAAGCTCTTGGCGCGCGGCGATCGCATCGCTCTGGCTTGAAAGCGCCCTAGCGGTCTTGGTCACCATGAGTACCTTGAACCCTTGACGGGTTAGTGCCGTCTTGAGCGATTCTGCCTTGGTGCGATTGCTAAAAATACCCACCTGCATTACCGACTGACCCCGATGGGAAGTTCTAAAAGCACCGGGCTGATGAGCGCGAACTTTAGCTTGCTGAGTTGGAGTGGGGGCAAGCACCATCACCAAATAGGAATGTCGTCCAGAAACATCGGAGGCAGGAGCGGAAGGAGGAGCGGGTTTGTAGACGACCTGTTTGGGACTCGTTGAAGGCTGTTTGGGAGTCTTTGAAGGTTTCTGTTCTGGACGAGAAGCCACCCGAGCGGCGGGTGCGGTATCCCGACTGAAATAGATATGACCGAGGGTTTTACCCCCATAGGTGCGTTTTGCAAATCGCCAACCATCCTTCAATTTAATTTTCAGAAAACCGGAGCGAATTCCATGGGTGCGGCCCAGCTCGATGACTTTTCCTTTTCCTTTACCAGAGCGAGAAGGAACGCCCAGTAACAGCAGATCGTTTTTCTGTTTTTGCAGGCTGAGCTGGTAACTCATTCCCAAATCTCGGCCCGCAGCGCGGATGGAATACCCATTGCTATCGGTACTGCGCCCGCAAATACCCGTAAAGTTAAAATTCAGCAGCAACGGATCGATGCGGGTTGGGCTAGAACTGCTCTCTCGCCAGCATGGCTTTTTATTAGAGCGCTGTTCCAAAACCAGTAGGGTGTAATAGCCCGAAGCGCGAGGGACTGCAACGGCCACAAACTTGCTTTGGTCCACCTCAACTTGACTAAATGTTACGGCTTGGGATGGTCTGCCGCTCGACCACAGCCAAAGTGCTATAGCTCCAGCACAAAGGCTCCAGACCCGCAGTCCAGATTGACTCATCATTCGTTCCTCACACCCTTAGCGCAACTCAAAAACCCAGGCTAAAGAGTTACTTGTCTGCATAGACTATAAGCCCATACATTTGATTGTCAAGAGCCATTTCCACAGTTTGTCCGAGGGCTGTGACGGCGGCTTCAGATTGTTGTTTTAGTGGTAAAAAAAGTTAATAGGCGTAAGGGTTTTTGGGTTCTGGAATGGGCTGAACCGTACTGGCCTGGATCGCGACTTGACGTTTGCCCTTCAGCGTTTCTGTCGCCATTTTGCCCCGAACTTTAAACCAGCGGTCGGCTGGAATTTCGCTTTTGGACTGCGTAAATCTCACGGGAAGTCCCACGGGGTAAACGTCCGCTGCACAGCAAGTGATCACAAACCGCGTTAGGGTAAAGTAGCCTGCCGGTAAATTAGGGTCGCGCACGACAAAGCCATCCACGCTGACTTTTTGCCCTGCGTAGGCATCCGGTTCTGGGTATACATCGATGGTCCGAATCCAGTCAATAAGCGATCGCGACTCCGAAGAGCGATTGACGCGAAACGACTGAGGCCGCACCCGCGTCACGATAGCGCTGTCCTGAAGCCCTCGCTGAATGGCCGTATCGCTCACGAAGGGTCTGGGCGCGATCAAAAAGCCCATGATGGCCGCAACCAATAAAATGCAGCTCATGAGCAGCGGTGAAAAGAGAGTTTGGTGCGATTCTCGCCACCCCATCTGACGGCGAATCATGCGCAGGAGGTTGAGACTGGCGATCGCCAACAGCACAAATCCCGCTCCAATACTGAGGGCGAAGTAATTGGGATGGATCAGCAGCCCCAACTTACCGGAGTGCCAGTAGAACAGAAACAGCGCGCCCCACAAACCCAGAGCAAACGTATGAATCCACTCCGATAGCTTTGACCATTG
This sequence comes from Altericista sp. CCNU0014, assembly GCF_044923475.1. Classification (NCBI taxonomy): domain Bacteria; kingdom Bacillati; phylum Cyanobacteriota; class Cyanophyceae; order Synechococcales; genus Altericista; species Altericista sp. CCNU0014. The sequence goes on along the minus strand of NZ_CP137338.1, from coordinate 4,176,089 downwards.
CTGGCGCGGGAGAGGAGGTGTTGGGTTCATGGCATCTCAGTCCTTGGCATTGCGTACCGATATCGAAGCTTAGCGAGGGTTGGGAGGTTAGCTGACATGTAAATTCATAAAAAGCGTCAAGATCAGCGTGAGCTGAACGATCAAAACAACCAAATAAATCATGGCGCGGGGCCGAAAAATGGTGAGCAGCAGCCCCAAACTTTTCAGGTCGAACATGGGGCCAAAGACTAGAAAGGCTAAGATTGCGCCGCTGGTAAAGGTCGTGGCAAAGGATAGGGCAAAAAACGCATCCACCGTCGAACAAATGGAAATCACGCCGCCTAAAATCAGCATAGCAATGACGGACGTGACGGGACCTTGGCCGATACTCAATACCCACTCGCGGGGCACGGCCACCTGAATTACGGCGGCCAAAAGGCTGCCCAGCACCAGAATGCCGCCCAGTTCCCGCAATTCCTGCACCATATTTTCCAGGAGGAGGGGGAGTCGATCTTGCCAAGGAATCTTGGCTTTAGGATTGGGGCGGAGCGCGGCGGCGGCAACTGCATCGAAGGCCACGGGCTGTCCGCTGGGCTGACCCAGCAAAAACGTGCCCGTTTGCAGCAGTGCAGGCGTGTCGGACAGGCTGGGCTGCACGAGGACATCCGGCATCCATCGGGCTAGGGCGGGCTGCAAAAACGGACGCATATCCTTTTGAACGCTGAAGACGCAGGCCACGGTCGTCGAAATAATCAGGGAAAACACGACCCGGAGCACCACAATTTCAGGCTGGTCCCGAAAGGCTGTCCAGGTGGCCCAGATCACGACGGGGTTGATGGTGGGTGCGGCCAACAAAAAACCGATCGCAACCGGAACCGATACCCCCTGGAGAAGCAGACGCCGGGCCACGGGCACATTCCCGCACTCACACACCGGAAACAGGAAACCCAATAGGCTCCCAGCCAATGCGCCTAGAAACGGATTTTTGGGCATCAGCGCGATGAGACGCTGTTCGTTGACAAACAGCAGCAGCACGCTGGAGGCCAGCACTCCTAGGAGCAAAAAGGGGATGGCCTCCACGATTAGGCTGAGAAACAGGGTAAAACCACTATTAAATTGAGACATGCGACCCGTTTATGGTGAAACCTGTTGGGAATTGAACGCTAAAGCACTGTTGGGATAGACCTGCCCCCCAAAGCTTGAGTTCCAGCAGTCCCCATCAATCATAGAATTTTACGCCTGAATCGTCCGCGTGTCTCTTTTCGATTGCCCTTAACAGCAGCGATCGTCTGCTCCAACTCATACCCTGTCAGGTGTTTGCGGACTCTTGATGCGTGGCGATCTTAGCCCATCGCTTTGTCAAGCGTTTACCCCAAACCATGCATCATCCTGACGAACAACCTGCCTTTCAACGAGGTAGTGGCAATGTCTTTGCCGACCTCAGCATGGATGATGCGGATGAACTGTTTGCGATGGATACTGTCTGCACAAAGTGCTTACAGAAGGGGATCCTGTTGCATTTGCAACGATAGCGAACTATAGTTCGCTATAATGTCGGAAGAAAAGTAGAATAGCGTGACAAATGCATTACCGAGAAGGGTTATCGTCTACACGACACCCGATGGACAGGAACCCTTCAGCGAATGGATGAATGGCCTGAGGGATGTCATGGGAAGAAAGCGTATCCTTGCCCGTGTGTCACGAATGCAGCAGGGCAATTATGGTGATTGCAAGCCAGTCGGAGAAGGGGTAAGCGAATTACGGATGTTCTTCGGTTCCGGCTATAGAGTTTATTTCGGCGAACACGGCAACGATCTAGTTGTTCTGCTATGTGGTGGGGATAAAAGCAGTCAGGATGATGATATTACACGAGCTAAAGTCTATTGGCGGGAGTATCTGAGCGATGCGGAATCATAGAACGATCGGCGAGGTTGAAGAGGAATATCTTCGCAAGCATCCAGATGAAATTGATGACTACATTACTGTGCTGTTCGACGAGTATGCGGAAAGTGGCGATGCTGCTGCACTGCTGTCATCTCTGCGAATCGTAAGCCGTGTCAAAGGTGTCAGTCAGATTGCCGAGGTCTCTGGCCTGAGCCGCAAAGGGTTGCAGAAAGCCCTTTCGGAAAATGGCAATCCGCAATTCAGCAGCGTGAACGCAATTTTGAAGGCGATGGGTTATCGTCTTGCACCGCAAAAGCTGACGCCCTCTGTACCCACATTGCAATAATTTTGAACGACAAGAATGTTATGACATTGTCGGACGTTTATGTTCGGATGAGCTTACAAATCGGGGTAATACCGTGACAACTAAAACCCGTTCTGAGAAACTAGATTTGCGACTGACTCCTGCCGCCAAGCAAAAGCTCTACCGTGCCGCTGCCCACCGTTCTGTCAGCGATTTCGTGCTCGAAAGTGCTTTGGCGCAAGCCGATGAAACACTGGCCGATCGGCAGCATTTTGGACTGGATGCCGAACAATGGACTGCTTTTATGGCCGCGCTCGATGCGCCGCCCCGTCGTCATGAGCGCATGGAACGTCTGCTGAACGAGCTGAGCATTTTTGATGAATCTGCTTCGTCATGACGGTTCTGAGTATTGAAAAGCTGGAACGTCGCCATGCGGTAGAGCAATTCGACTGCAGCGAGGAGGCTCTCAATCGGTTCTCGATCCAAGGCGATCGCCCCTTAGGCCGCAGTATTACGAGTGCGATAGCTACGCACCAAGAGTCCGCAGCCACTCATCCAAATCAGCCGCAGAAGAAAAATCCAGTAACGCCTCGCCCAGCGATTCCAGTTGTTCCAGGGGTAAGGATTCAACCTGCGATCGCACCTCAGAAGAGAGAATCCCTACACGTCGGGAAAGCAGGCGGAGGATAAGCGATCGTTCATGTTGTAACCCCTCCTGAATCCCTCGCTCAAACCCGAACCGTTCCGCATTCGTTACATAAGTCACCTTTCTTTCCTCCTCAAAGACTTGGAGTTCCTGCCAAAACTCACGCTCTACTGCCTCTGGTAAAATCATAACCCAATCGATAAAGCGGTATAAATCCAGAATCTCTTGCCGTTGGTAGCTTTTCTCATAGAGCGCCCGAGTTAACGCAAACTTCCAAGCCTTACGCCGATCCACATTGCGTTTTGTCTCAACCACCTTCAAATGCGTCATTACCACCGTCGCAAATGGATTAGTGCTAGATTCCAGCTCGTCTAGGCGATCGCGCCAATCCAACAGTTCCGCTGTCCCAAACCTAAAATTAAGCGAGGTATCAGGGTAATTGGCATCATATCGATGGGGTCGCCAAGACAAACTTTCATTGCAATCAAATGCTTGAAATGCAGTTTCAACGTGTCGCGATTGGAACCCGCGATCGCCACTGCCTCGCCAACCGCGATGCGACCCCGATCTGAAGCGACGAAGTAACGATCGTGCACCATTACTACACCCATTTATCGAGCGAAAAATACACCCTCTATCTCAGACTCGACATAATAGAGAAGAGATTCCAGCCGTCATCCCTTGAGAAAGACCCGTGGATATTAGTGCCGCACTTCCCACCTTCGTCATTACCCTACGAGAAGGCGTCGAAGCAGCTCTCGTGGTCGGCATCGTCCTAGCCCTGCTTCAGAAAGCACAGCAGCCTCAACTCAAGCATTGGGTGTACTTTGGCTTAGCTTCAGGATTGGTCGGGAGCGTCCTCGTGGGTGTAGGACTCAGCGCCTTGCTCCAGAGCTTGCAAGCATCCGAGCAACCCTACGCAGCAGTGCTGCTGCCGTTTCTCAAATTGAGCTTTAGCCTAGTGGCGATCGCCATGCTCACCTGGATGCTGATCTGGATGACTCGGCAAGCCCGCACTGCCAAAGCCGAAATTGAAGGATCTGTAAAGCAAATGATTGCCGCCGACGGGAAAGCCGAATGGGGCATCTGGACGCTCATTTTTGTGGCGGTACTGCGAGAGGGCATCGAAACCGCGCTGTTTATCGTGGCCCAACTTCAGAGCGGGTGGTCTTCCGTTGCGGGGGCGATCGCCGGTCTCATAGGCGCAACGGGAATCGGTTGGGCGCTCTTTGCCCTCGGCATCCGCATCAACCTCAAGCAGTTTTTTCAGATCATGGGGATTTTCTTATTGCTGATTGTCGGCGGCCTTGTTTTAGGAGCGACCAAACAGCTCGATGCAGCCCTCGGGATCCTGAATCCCTTCGTTTCCACAAATCTTTGTCCGATCCCATCCGCCGATTCCTGCATTTTGGGACCGTTATTGTGGGACGGACACCTGATTTTGCCAGATCGTCAGTTCCCCGGTATTTTGCTGAAGACCTTTTTGGGTTACCGCGATCGCCTTTTCCTAGGCCAAGCGATCGCCTATCTCGTCTTCATGGCGGTGGCTGGCACCCTTTACTGGCGCAGTTTAAGCGCGCCCAAATCTCCCGCCATCGCTCCCTTCGCACAAGAAAACCCTAGCTCGATGGACGCTTAGTCATTAATTCGCTAGGCTGACAATAGCCAAACGAACGAACCAACACTGCGTCGCATCAAAGCTAGGGGTGAAATGGCTTATCAACTACCTCATGATGCCCATCTCGAACGCCGTTGGTTCTTTTTTAGGTTTTATTTTGGCAAAAAAATATTGCGAGCGCAGTTAAAGCTGCAATCGCGCTGTTAAAGCCACGGCTAAAGCATCGGCAGCATCATCGGGTTTTGGGATGGCCTTTAGGTTTAGTTCCCTTGCCACCGCCTCTTGCACGGCAGTTTTGTCAGCATTGCCATAGCCCGTCAGTGCCTGCTTGATCTGCGCGGGCGTGAATTCTATCAGGGGCAGCTTGTGCTGGGCAATCACCAAGGCAACGACACCACGGGCTTGGGCAACCAAAATAATGTTACCCATTCGGTAAAAAAACAGCTTTTCTAACGCCACGAGGTCGGGCTGAACTCGATCGATGACGGTAGCCAAGTCCGCACAAATCGTGCAAAGCCGATCTCCGATGGGCGTTTTGGCTGGCGTTTGAATGATGCCAAAATCGATCAACTCTGGCGTTCGATCGGGTGCGGATTGGGAAAGGGCGATCGCCCCATATCCCAGGGAAGCTAAGCCAGGGTCTAAACCAAGGATGCGGATGGGAACCTCCGAACCATAAAGGGATGCTTCGAACTCGACCCCAATATTGTGCCACTATCCCATCTGATTAAAATTAGATTACGGAACTGAGTGAAAATAAGTACCGTACTGCAACCCTGGGAAAAAGAGGTTCAGCTCAATGAGGACCCCCGCAAGGATGGCCATTGTTAGTGCCGCCATGATTGGAGCGCTGGTCAGATATTTCAGAAAGTACTGCATGAGTAAGACTCCGGGAGTTTTTTGAATAAAATAGGCAGCTTAGCGCGGCGACACAGTAATTTCGCTTTCTTTAACCGTCAACTTACCGCTTAGGAGTTGTTGTAGTGCAAGTAGAGGCCAGAGCAATCCTTGAATGAAAGACTGAAGCGCTAAGGGCAAATCAATAAAAATCTCTTTTTCTGCTGGGTTCTCTGATTTACTGGCAGCCTGAAGGTAAGCTCGACCAGACCAGCCAATAAATCCAGCAACGTACAGAAATAATGCGATTGGGATCGCGACATCCACGGCTCGATCTAAACGATCCAATGGTAAGTGCGGGAGTCCATCTTCGCCACACAGCAGTTCAGATGAATAAACTTCAAAGGGTTTGGTGTAGTAGTAGCCTTCTGGAGCGCTGTTCTGACGCTGTTGAAATGCCGCTGATTCGCTGCAAGGAACAAGATTTAGATTGGCTGCGTGGGCAGGGTGGGCAAGATAAAGGGCAATTGCCAAACTTATCGCAAATAACCAAAAGCGGGAGATAGATGGTCGCATCGCATGTTTTCCTCAAAATAGGATTTTTACGGGTCTAATTTTCTTCCTCCATCGCCTCTTTCTCTATCCAGAGAAAGACAAGCGCAATGATAGGGAACGGAAGAATGTAAAATACCAGAGGAATCAGGATCCAAGGGAGCCAGGAAGCTGCATACTCTCCGGTGAGCTGGGTTAGGTCTGTTACCATAACGAACACTCCAATTAAATTTTGAATGGGGTCGCGGCGGCTGGCGGGAATCACCCAAACAGCCAACTTGGCAAGCTCTGGCTAATATTGACTGCGCCACGCAAAATGGCATCAAGATCGCTAAAGTTTTCTAGTAGCAAAAATGCAAAGATAGCCCCGCCCATCGATCCTAGAAAGACACCGCCACAAAGTTGAAACCAGTCTTCTTTTTTGCGGAGGGGCCTCAAGGCATCTTGGGAGTGAGAGTTATAGGTACCCCTGGGATTGCCCTGAAAGGTTGCCAGAGCAAAAATAGAAATTCCTAAGCAGGCAGAGGCGGTGATGTAAATCGCCGTGATGAGGCCGCTTAGGTTAGCGCCGTGGGCTGTTTCTCGCAGCGGGCCGACGACGACTTCTGGCCCAACGAGAAAGTAGCCGTGGGCCATGCCAATTTCTAAACCTCTCATAAAGGGGGGTAGCCCTTTGCGGTAGGCTGGCAGATTTTGGATGTAGGCTCTGACGAGCGGCGAGTTATTAATCGGCGTAGAGAGATTGCCGAGCCACGGATCGCCCCGATAGGGCTTGACCCAGGTATCTTCGTACTCAACCGCGCTCGGTTCTAGTTCGTGAGTTGCCGTCATTTTTTTACCTTGCTGAATTAAAATGATGGGAAAAGCCCTGGTCACTTAGCCCAGAGACCAGGACTTCATGAGACGAGAGGAGAGTAGTGTCTCAAGCTTGTAATGGCAAAAGGAGTGTAGGAGAGTACGCTCCTTTTGCTTATCAAAAATCAACCGAACTTACTGGCCGTTGCCCCAATCAAGAAGGCTCCATAGGTCGCGACATACCCCACAGTAAAATGGGTTAGCCCTACCAATCGCGCCTGAACGATGGAGAGCGCTACGGGCTTGTCTTTGGGATAGCCGAAGGAGAGCGGCGTGTTTTCATGAGCCCACATCAGCGTCTCGATGAGTTCTTGCCAGTAGCCTCGCCAAGTAATCAGGAACATGAAGCTCACTGCCCAAGCCAAATGCCCGAACAGGAACATCCAAGCCCACACCGCTAAGCCACTGGTGCCGTTGGGGTTGTACCCATTCACTAAGGGGCCGGAATACTGCCAGAGGTAGTCTCGGAACCAGCCCATCAGGTAAGTGGAACCCTGGTTAAACGAGGCAACGTTGCCAGACCAGACGGCAAGGTGTTTCCAGTGCCAGTAGAAGGTAATCCAGCCTAGGGTGTTGAGCATCCAAAACATGGCGAGATAGAACCCATCCCAGGCGGAAATATCGCAGGTGCCGCCTCGACCCGGCCCATCGCAAGGGAAAGCATAGCCGAAGTCCTTTTTGTCGGGCATCAACTTGGAACCTCTGGCATCCAAGGCGCTTTTGACCAGAATTAGGGTGGTGACATGGAGTCCGAGGGCGATCGCATGGTGCACCAGTAGATCTCCTGGACCAATGGTCAGAAATAGCGAGTTGGTACCGGAGTTAATGGCATCCAGCCAGCCCGGCAACCAGATATTGGCGTGATTCGGCCATGCGGTTGAGGCCACACTATCAGGATTGGAGAGCAGCGTACTGATGCCGTAGAGCGCTTTGCCGTGGGTCGCTTGGATCCATTGAGCAAACACGGGCTCAATTAAGATTTGCTTTTCCGGCGCGCCAAAGGCGACCTCACAGTCGTTGTGGACGTAGATCCCCAAAGTATGGAAACCCAAGAACATCGACACCCAGCTCAGATGGGAAATAATCGCTTCTTTATGGGCCAGCACCCTAGCGAGAACGTTGTCCTGATTGCTCACAGGATCGTAGTCTCGAACCATAAAAATGGCACCATGGGCAAAGGCTCCCACCATCAAAAATCCCGCAATGTACTGGTGGTGGGTATACAGCGCCGACATTGTGGTGAAGTCTTTAGAGATAAAGGCATAGGGCGGCATCGCGTACATATGCTGTGCCACCAAAGAGGTGATGACGCCTAAAGCAGCAAGGTGCCAGCCCAACTGGAAGTGCAGCGACTCGTTGTAGGTGTCGTAAATTCCCTGATGGCCGCGCCCGGTGTTGGGGGCAATGAAGAACCCTTTAGGCCCTGGGCCTTGCAGGGCTTCCAGCATTTCTTTAATGTTGTGCCCAATCCCCCAGTTGGTACGGTACATGTGTCCCGCTACGATGAACAGAACGGCGATCGCCAGATGGTGATGGGCCATGTCCGTCAGCCACAGGGATTGCGTTTGAGGGTGGAAGCCCCCCAAAAACGTTAGAATTGAGGTGCCTGCTCCTTGGGAAGTGTTAAAAAGATGCGTTGGCGCATCAGGGTTTTGAGCGTAAACGCCCCAGTTGCCTGTAAAAAACGGCACCAAACCCGCAGGATGGGGGGGCGATTGCAGGAAGTTATCCCAGCCCACATGCCGCCCGCGAGATTCGGGAATCGCAACGTGGATGAGGTGCCCTGCCCATGCCAGAGAGCTGACGCCAAACAGCCCAGCCAAGTGATGGTTCAGCCGCGATTCTGCGTTTTTGAACCAGCTTAGGGTTGGTCGAAATTTAGGCTGAAGGTGTAACCGACCTGCATAGAGACAAACCGAAGCGAGCAGGAGCAAAAAGAGCGCCCCGACAAACAGTTCGTTATTTGTGCGCAAGCCAATGGTGTACCACCAGTGATAGACACCGGAGTAGCAGATATCTACCGGGTTATGGGCAGTAGATTGGGTATAAGCCTGAATTGCCCCTGGCCCGAACTGGGCATCCCAGACGGCATGGGCAATTGGACGGATATTCAACGGATCTTGAATCCATTGCTCGAAGTTACCTTGCCAGGCTACGTGGAACAGCAAACCCGATGCCCACAGAAAGATAATGGCGAGATGACCAAAGTGAGAGGAAAAAATCTTTTGGTAAAGGTTTTCCTCGGTCATGCCGTCATGGCTTTCAAAGTCGTGGGCAGTGGCGATCGCATAGAAGAGCCGCCGCGTGGTCGGGTCTTGCTGCAAATCCTGGCTGAACTTAGGAAATTTTGTTGTCGCCATAGTTTTCAATCAGTTGTGGTGAACTTAGTGAAAATGGGCGATGGAGAATCAAGACGATTCCCTATCGCCCCCTACCCAATGGAGGCCATGCGTCCTAGGAAGAATGCCCAAGTTGTAACAATTCCGCCGAGGAGGTAGTGCGCTACTCCCACTGCTCGACCTTGAATGATGCTGAGGGCGCGGGGCTGAATTGCGGGCGTAATGCCCAGCTTGTTATGGGCCCAAAGAATGGACTCGATCAGCTCTTGCCAATAGCCCCGACCGCTAAATAAGAACATCAGGCTGAATCCAAACACAAAGTGTCCGCCTAGGAACAGCAGGCCGTAGGCCGAACCGGAAGAACCGTAGGAGAAGATCGTCTGACTTGACTGCACCCACAAAAAGTCTCGCAGCCAACCGTTATTGGTAATTGAACTCAGGGCAAAGTTACCGCCCGTAATGTGAGTAATGGTGCCATCTGGATTGAGCGTGCCCCACACATCCGACTGCATTTTCCAAAAGAAGTGGAAGATTACCATCGATAGGGAGTTATACATCCAGAACAGCCCCAAGAAGACATGATCCCAGGAGGATACCTGGCAAGTCCCGCCCCGTCCCGGCCCATCGCAGGGGAATCGGAAACCCAGACTGCCCTTGTCTGGAATTAACCGAGAACTGCGGGCGTACAAGACTCCCTTCAGGAGCACCAAAACGGTGACGTGGATGGTAAAGGCATGAATATGGTGAATCAGAAAGTCCGCCGTTCCCAACGGAATGGGCATCATAGCAATCTTTCCACCGACAGCAACAATACCACCCCCCCAGGCATAACTGACGGGCGCGCTCAGCCCCGGAGCCGTCATCCCTAATCCCCCAAGTTCGATATTGCGCAACCCGCCAAAGACATCGCCCAAGGGTTGAGCCGCTTGAGTCGCCCCCACTGCAGCGGTCTGAATATGCTGAATCCACTGGGCGAAAATGGGCTGAAGCTGAATACCCGTATCGGAAAACATATCCTGAGGTCGCCCAAAAGCTCGCATGGTGTCGTTGTGGCAGTACATCGCAAAGCTATGGAAGCCCAAGAACTGACAGACCCAAGCCAAGTGGGAAATAATGGCATCTCGGTGCCGAATGGTGCGATCTAGAATATTGTTGACGTGATCTGCTGGGTTGTAGTCCCGCACCATGAAGATAGCGGCGTGGGCCGCACCCCCCACAATACAGAAGCCTGCAATCCAGACGTGATGGGTAAATAAGGACGTGACTGTGGCGTAGTCTGTCGCCAGATAAGGATAGGGTGGCATCGCATACATATGGTGGGCCACCAGCAGACTGGCCGTGCCAAACTGCACCAAGTGAATGGATAGATTGGCGTGCCAGGAGGTTTCAAAAATCTTCTCCAAACCACCATGTCCTACGGGGCCAATAAAGTTCAGGAATGGGAGCATTTTGGGTGCTCTGGCATCTTCCAGCATTTCCTTGAAGTCGTGACCAATACCCCAGTTGGTACGGTAGAAGTGCCCCGCAATAATGAAAATTACGGCGATCGCCAAGTGATGGTGGGCCGTATCCGTGAGCCAAAGCCCACCCGTGACTGGGTTCAATCCCCCCTTGAAGGTCAAGAAATCGGCGTAAGCGCCCCAATTCAGCGTAAAGAACGGCGTTAATCCCTGCGCAAAGCTCGGATATATTTCCGGCATCAGCGCCTTATTCAGAATGAACTCGTGGGGTAATGGAATATCCTTCAGGGCAACCCCTCGATCCAACAGTTCGTTGGTGGGAAGTGCCACATGGATCTGGTGTCCCGCCCAGCCGAGGGAACCGCAGCCTAGCAGCCCAGCCAGGTGGTGATTCATCATGGATTCCCAATTGCGGAACCACTCTAGCTTGGGCGCGCTGATATGGTAGTGAAACCAGCCAGCAAACAGCATCAAAGCTGCCATCACCAAGCCACCAATGGCCGTGCAGTAAAGCTGATACTCATTGGTTATACCTGCGGCCCGCCACATCTGGAATAAACCAGACGTAATCTGAATGCCATGGAAACCACCGCCCATATCGCCATTCAGGATATCTTGCCCCACAATGGGCCAAACTACCTGAGCGCTGGGCTTAATATGGATCGGATCCGCCATCCAAGACGAATAATTCGAAAAGCGAGCGCCGTGGAAGTACATGCCGCTCAGCCAAATAAAGACTACCGCAAGATGCCCAAAGTGAGCTGAAAAAATCTTGCGAGAAATGTCCTGTAAATCGCTGGTATGGGTATCGAAATCGTGGGCATTGGCGTGGAGGTTCCAAATCCAGGTGGTGGTTTTAGGGCCCTTCGCCAGCAATCGGTCAAAGTGTCCCGGCAATGCCCATTTCTCAAAAGAAGTGGGGACTGGACTTCGATCGACAGTGACCCTCGCCCTCTGCTCTGGAGGACTTTTTGTCATGGGAGACTCTCCTCTTTTTTTAGGTATGAGAGATATACGGTCTAGGTGAATAAAAAATCTTTGGGTAAATCTTTGGGTTAGCGCGTAACCCTTACGGGTTCATCGCTGAACTCCAACATTTGCGGAAAGGGGTTGCCATCCCGTCCGCTCGCCATTGCCAGCCCTGCGTTAGCGCTACGGACAGCATTGGCCCACGTGGGAATAGTGCCTGATGGATTGTCAATGACGACAGGCGGGTCAAAGGTCAGTTTTTCAAAGTTAAAGGCCGCAATATCAACCCCTAGCGCTGCTGACCAGATGCCTGCCACGGGCAATGCCGCCAGCAGAAAATGAACTGAGCGCGAGCTAGGAAAAAACAGACCTTTCCAAAAGAGTTTCTGTTGATAGCGCTGAGTGGCCTTAAAACTATAAGTTTCTTCTTTTTGACCCAGTTTATATCCGGCATTAATCGGTTCGTGGGGCTTTGTCTTTTTAAATAGTGTTGAAGTCACTAAAGACCCATGTACAGAACAAAGAAAAGCGCCCCCAAAGACCCCTATAACCCCCAACTGGTGAAAGGGACTCATAAGAATGTTGTGTTCTGCCTGAAACACAAACATAAAGTGGAAAGTACCGGAAATTCCGAGGGGCATCCCTTCCGCAAATCCACCCTGACCGATCGGGTAAATAATTAAAACGGATAACGCTGCAGCAACGGGCGCAGTGAAGGTCATGGAAATCCAAGGACGCATGCCCAAACGGTAGGACAGCTCCCACTCTCGATCTTGGTAGCAGATGATGCCAATTGCAAAGTGCAGCACGATGAGCTGATAAGGGCCGCCATTGATCAACCACTCTTGGACAGAACCCGCATCCCAAATGGGATAAAAATGTAGTCCAATTGCAGCCGATGTGGGAACCACCGCAGCGGTTAAAAGGCTATTTCCATCCCATAAAGATCCAGACAGGTGAGTGCCAATGCCGTTGATATCTACCGCAGGGGCAGCAATAAAGGCAATGACGAAAACAATCGCTGCTGTAGAGAGTGTGGGTATCATCAGCACCCCAAACCACCCTAGATAAAAGCGGTTTTCGGTACTGGTTACCCATTGGCAAAATCGCTCCCAAGATAGGGGATTCTGACGCTGAATTAAAGCATTCCTTGTAGAGACTCGATCGGTGCAAATTTGATCGCTGGCGATCGCCTGATCGAACATCGCCCGATCGAATTGGGTCATCATAAAAGGTATAGCTCCTTTCTTGCAAAGTATAGATTAACCCGTCGCAGAGATTGCAAGATCGGTTGTGACGGGTTAATCGCTATAGAGACTGAGTTATCTATTCTCTGGACAATAAACAAAAAAAATAAAGAACTTCTAAAGACACCGCCGTCGTTCAGAAAAGTACACACTTGGGTAAACAAACTGCGTATGCACTTGCACCCCTAGGTATTCATTAGGGATTAACTTAAGATTTTTTCGATTTGATCGGCTAAAGTTAACGGATCGTAGGGTTTAGTGATCACTGCCGTAATTTCAAGCTCCATAAAGCGGCGACGATCGTCGGGTTGAGCTTTTGCTGTGAGTAAAATGACTGGAATATGTTGCGTTTCAGGATTGGCTCGCATCAGCTCAAACGTCGCCAATCCATCCACGTCCGGCATCATCACATCCAAAAGAATTGCATCAGGCTGTTCGGATGCTGCCATTGCCAGACCTTCTTTGCTAGAATTGGCAGTTGTGACACTCCATCCCTTAGAAACTTCCAGACAAACCTGGGTTGCCTCTCGGATATCCGGTTCATCGTCAATGATGAGAATATGCTTAATCACGATCGCTCACCGGTAGTGTGAAATAAAATGTACTGCCTCGACCGAGCTGACTTTCAACCCAAATTTGACCGTCGTGTTGCTCCACAATCTCTCGGCAAATGGTTAAGCCTAGTCCCGTTCCGCCTTGGCTGCGGGCGTTTGAGACATCTACCTGCTGAAATCGATCGAAAATGGATTCCAGTTTGTCTTCTGGGATGCCAATACCCTCATCAATGACTTGAAACAAAAGGTAGGGGGTTCGGCAACGCTGAGGCCTTTGGGAGTGGGTTTGCAATTCCGCTTTCAGCCGGACGGTGGTATTGGGCGGCGAAAATTTGATGGCGTTATTCAGTAAATTCGTCAGCGTTTGAATAATGCGATCGGAGTCAGCCCAGAGATTGGCCGTTACTGGCTCCACCAGCAGCGTAATGTCAGCCTTATGGGCCATAGCCCGCATCGCATCTGCAGACTGAATCATCACCTCAGCAACATTGCAGTGCGTTTTCTCCATCGCAACCTTGCCAAACTTCATGCGCTCAATATCCAGGATGTCCCCAATGAGTCGCACCAGGCGATTGGTATTGGAAAACGCGATGTCCAGCATGCGCTGGCTTTTTTCGGGGTGGCTTTTGAGCCAGCCGCTAGAGAGTAGCCCTAAGGTACTGCGGATGGAAGTGAGTGGGGTACGGAGTTCGTGACTGACAATGGAAACAAACTGATCTTTAATTTTTTCTATCAGTTGTCGTTCTGTGATGTCTTTGAACAAAACGACAGCTCCCGCAATTTTGTTTCGTTCCCGAATTGGGCTGCTAACATACTCTACGGGAATCATCGATCCATCTCGACAGCGAAATAGATCGCCTGTTATTTGCTGAAGTTTGCCCTCCCGTAGGGTGGCATAAATCGGGTTTTCTGGGAGAAGATACAGATTACCATCGGGCTGGGAGTGATGCAGCAGAGTGTGCATCCACTGCCCGATCAGCTGATTGACTTCGTAGCCTAAAATTCTGGCCGCTGCGGGGTTGGCAAAGGTAATTTTGCCCTGGAGATTCAGACCGTAAATCCCTTCGCCTGCAGAATTTAAAATGAGTTGATTGTGACGACTGAGACGCTCTAGGGAGGCTTCTGCTTGCTGGTGCGCTACCCAAATCCGCTCCCGTTCCTTAATTTCTTTCACAAGATCTTCATTGGCCTGCTGAAGCTGGGCGGTACGCTCTAGTACGCGGCTTTCAAGTTCTGTATTAAGGGCAACAATCTCTTGTTCTGCCTGCCTGCGCTTTTGAATATCTAGCTTGAGATTGGCATTGAGGGCGTGAACTTGCTTGTACAGCTCGCCTTGATAGATCGCACCAGCGAAATGCTCTCCTAATTCCTTGGCTAGATCGATGTCTGCGGCAGTCCATGGCTGTGCCTGACCTTTTTTTTGCTCTCGCCAGGTTTCAAATGACAGACGAGGCCGCTGTTGACGCGGATCGTCTGGATCGATTTGTCCGGCCCAAATGCGTTCTAGGTCGATTTCACGTCGAAAAATACTGAGGTAACCTAAGGTGAGTTTGCGATAGCAGAGGTGCACCGTTAGCAGCCCTCTTACAGGTGTTTCTAGAAAAGCCATCGCGAGATCGGAGGGCATGACAGATTGGTATAGATCGGCAATCGCCCAAATCCCAGCCTCTTTAACAACGGCGTCTTCCATCGCCAGCCATGTTTGCCAGTGGAGATGCTGCTCAATACGTTCAACTCCGTTGCTGCAATCTGTCATTGCTGGCTGACTGCCGTAGGTAAAGAGCTGCGGTACTTGATGGGCATTCGGCGCAGCAATATAAAGCCTGCCTCCCGTCCCATGCAGGGTCGCAATCGTTTGTTCTAAGGCAGCTTGAAATTGCATCTCTGGCGTGGCGTGGAGCAACATCGTAACTCGATTGACGGTGGCTTCTTGAATGGCACGTAAGCGAGTTTGGAGGAGGAGGTCAGATTGGGAAATCGCAATAGAGACCTGATCGGCAACCAGCTGAACTACTTGAAGTGAATGCTCTGTAATGCGGAGCGGTTTACTGTGGTGAGATACCAGCAGCCCCCACAGGCGGTTTTGGACCAAAATTGGCACGACCAAGGATGACCGTACTCCCATTGCCGTTAAATATTCAACGTGACAGGGATCGACCGGACGAAACCGAATATCGCACCTCAATGCTTTTCCAACCGATCCACTGTCTAAGGGGCTCACGCCGATTTCTTGCGCTTCAACATCCACAATCGATCGCTGACGGGCGCTCAGAAATAGCGATCGCGCTTCAGCCGGAATATCTTCTGCGGGGAAATTGTGCCTCAAGAGCGAAGGCAGTTTCCGGTCTTGAATAGACTCCGCCACCACCTCCCCACTCCCATCGGCATGAAACTGATACACCATCACGCGATCTGTTTGCAGAAAATCTCGTACCTCTGCCGCCGTGGCAGTTAGAATTTCTGGAAGTTCTAAAGACTGCCGAATGCGATCGATCATTCGGTGCAGCAACAGCGCAAACGAATCTAATTGCCCTTGGGGAAAAGGTGCAAAGGAATCGAACGGCTTTGGCCTAGCATCATCAGACTGCATGTTAATTAAGCGCTGCGTCATGACCTGCACCTAATAGAATGATAATGGCACTATTTGGCGTCGTCTGGATAGGTTAGGTATCCGTAGACGATGAACGCAGCGCAACATAGTCCAAATGCCAGTAGCCCCAAAAAGATTCCAATTCCCGTCGTCGCAAAAGACGGGTTTTGGGTTGCGGGTGTGCCACTGTATCGATCGAGGACTGACCAATCGATGTTAATGCCCTCCAGCAGAATGGATGAATTAGCAATTTCAAAAATAATGAGTAAAAACAAGAAAAATAGCAGCATTAAAACAACCATGACGGGGGCTGTACCCCAACCCCGAACCACCATGCCAGTATTAGAATTTAGTTTTCTCAGCAGATACTGGATGGGAGCGATCTTTTTGGGAGGATATTTTGTGGTTTCCATCGCTTACTCCATTGAAATATTCAATCTCTTGCATAAATTTCTTCCTTCGATCGCAACCCTTCTCCCCGTTGGGCTACGGTGTACACACAAGTCTGAAGAACCTTGAAACCCTGCATTCGATCCCCCCTAGCCCCCCTTAAAAAGGGGGGGACTGGATTCAAAGTCCCCCTTTTTAAGGGGGATTTAGGGGGATCTAGAGTGTGAAACGACATAACCAATTCTTGTGTGTACACCGTAGTTGGGAGAAGGGTTAAATCTAAAACCTAGCTACCACAAATCTCACGAACCCTCTTGAGAAGATGGAAACGCCGACAAAGCGGGTTGAAGCACTGGCTTCTTGCGCGAGGTTTTGTCGCCCAGTTTTTGGTAAATGCCCCACTCGACTTGCTCCTCATCTAGATCTGGATCGATCCCAGCAAAGACATCTTGGAAGAGGGCGCGGGTTCCATGCCAGAGGTGTCCAAAGAACCAAAGAATGGCAAGACAGGCATGGAAAAAGGCAAACCAGCCGCGATTACTGGTGCGGAAGATGCCATCGGAATTGTGGATGGTAGTATTAAATTCAAAGGGTTCGCCCAGTTGGGCCTTACGGGCGTACTTTTTGACAACAGGCGGATTGTCGAAGGTTTGACCGTCTAGCTGACCGCCGTAAAAGCTGACCGTTACCCCCGTCTGCTCGACGCTATATTTGGCCTTGGCTCGGAAGAACGGCACATCTGCACGAACGATATTGTCTTCATCGGACATCACGACAGGGAAGTTTTCAAAGAAGTTGGGCATCCGCCGCACAAACAACTCTCGACCCTGATTGTCCTTAAAGACAGGATGACCGAGCCATGCTTGACCCACACCGTCCCCATCGACCATGCGGCCTACTCGGAATAGTCCGCCCTTTGCGGGACTATTGCCCACATAGTCGTAAAAGGCCAGCTTTTCTGGAATCGCAGACCAGGCTTCTGAAAGGCTCTTCCCTGCGGCTAAACTTCCCTGGACGCGCCGATTGATTTCATTGTTGAAGTAGTTTTGATCCCACTGATAGCGTGTGGGCCCCCAGAGCTCAATGGGCGTGGTAGCTGTGCCGTACCACATACTACCCGTAGCAATAAAGGCCGCAAAAAAGAAGGTGGCTAACCCGCTGGCCAGGGCTCCTTCGATGTTACCCATGCGCAGCCCTCTGTACAGTGGCTCTGGGGGACGAACGAAGATATGAAACAGTCCGCCCACAATTCCAACAATGCCTGCGGCAATATGATGGGCCACTACTCCTCCTGGATTTTGCGGATTAAAGCCCTCTGGCCCCCAGACAGGGGCGACACCCTGGACGTGCCCCGTCAAGCCGTAGGGGTCGGAAACCCACATTCCTGGGCCAAACAGCCCCGTCAGGTGGAATGCACCAAATCCAAAGCAGGCCAGTCCTGCCAGCAGCAAATGAATCCCAAAGATCCGGGGCAGATCGAGGGCGGGTTTGTTGGTCTTCGGATCGAAGAAGGTGGAAATATTCCAGTAGTTCCAATGCCAAACGGCAGCTAGAAACTCTAAGCCGGAAAAGATAATATGGGCGATCGCCACCGTTTCAAAGGTCCAAAACCCCGGATCTGCCAGCTTTTCGCCCGTAATCGACCAGCCCTGCCAAGAATGGGTTACGCCGAGACGCGCCACAAACGGCATCAAAAAGCAGCCCTGTCGCCACATTGGGTTGAGGATCGGGTCGCTAGGGTCATAGGAAAATAGTTCAAACCAAAGCATGGAACCAGCAAATCCGGCACAGAGGGCATTGTGCATCAAATGCACCGCCAGCAACCGTCCTGGATCGTTAATGAGCGTTGTATGGACGCGGTACCAAGGGAGTCCCATTGGGTTTTACTCCTTTTACGAACAGAATTTCAATGGAAAGAGAAAGTAAGTTAGGAAAAGACGAAGGATGCCTGAAGGGAATTGCAGCATCCTCCGTCCCGAACACCTCTGTATCAATCTAGGGACTAATCTAGGGGAGCCATGGCCTTGACCGGTTCGCGATCGCGATTAATGCCCCGCACAAATCCAGCTGCTTCCGCACGGGCCCGTCCGGCGTGCCAGAGATGCCCCACTAAAAACAGGAAGGCCAGAATAAAGTGAGAGCCTGCTAACCACGTTCGGGTTGCCATGAAGTTGACGGAGTTAATTTCGGTGGCCACTCCGCCCACTGAGTTAAGGGCACCGAGGGGTGCATGGGTCATGTATTCCGCTGCGCGTCGCACTTGCCAGGGCTGGACATCGTGGCGAATTTTATCGAGGTCTAACCCGTTAGGGCCGCGCAGCGGCTCTAGCCAAGGCCCTCGGAAATCCCAAAAGCGCATGGTTTCTCCACCAAAGATGATTTCTCCGCTGGGCGATCGCATCAAATATTTCCCGAGGCCCGTAGGCCCTTGCGCAGAAACCACGTTTGCACCAAGATTTTGATCCCGCACTAAAAACGTGAGTGCCTGAGCCTGAGAAGCTTCCGCTGCAGTTGGCCCATAAAACTCGCTGGGATAGGCCGTCGTGTTAAACCAGATAAACGCCGTTGCAATAAAGGCTTGCCCGCAGATATTGCCTAAGCTCTGAGCTAAATAGGCTTCCCCTGTCCAAGTAAAAATCTTATGCGTCCATTTAAAGGGTGTGGTGACAACATGCCAGATGCCACCTGCAATCAGCAGGACACCCACCCAGATATGACCGCCCACCAGATCTTCCATATTGTTGACGCCGATAATCCATCCCTGCTGACCGTAGGGCGTTCGAACCAAGTAACCAAAAATCGTCAGCGGATTGAGGGTGGGATGGGTAATCAGGCGCACGTTGCCGCCCCCTGGTGCCCAAGTGTCGTAGATCCCGCCCCAAAACATGGCCTTACAGACAAAGAGCAGGGCAAAAACGCCGAGCCAAATCAGGTTGAATCCCAGAATTAGGGTGATTTTGTCCTTGTCGCCATAGTCAAAATCTAAAAAACCGGGAAGCTTTGCGGGGCCGCGAATGGCAAGGTACGTCCCCGCAATACCCAATACTCCCGAGCCGATGAGGTGAATGACCCCAATTGCAAAGAAGGGAAAGATATCAATGACCTGCCCCCCAGCCCCCACACCAAATCCTAAGGTGGCAACATGGGGCATTAAAATTAAGCCCTGCTCGTACATGGGTCTATCGGGCGTAAAGTGAGACACCTCAAACAGCAGCATGGCTCCAGCCCAAAACGCCATCAGTCCGGCATGGGCCAAGTGCGCGCCCAGAAACCGACCAGACATGTTAGCAAGGCGCATATTACCAGCCCACCAAGCATAGCCAGTGGAAGCCTGATCGCGTCCTTCACTAGGGGTGACAATCTTAATACCTTTGGCTGTTTTAACCGTTGTAATAGTGGCAGGATCAAAGGGCGTTTCCACGGGGCAAGACCTCCTCAGGGAATACAAAATGTTCGTGGGGCTGGTCTGCCGGAGCCATCCAAGCCCTCAGACCTTCGTTCAGCAAAATGTTTTTGGTATAAAACGTTTCAAATTCTGGATCCTCTGCGGCACGGAGTTCCTGGGAAATAAAATCGTAGGCACGTAAATTAAAGGCCAATCCAACCATGCCGATCGCACTCATCCACAGTCCAAAGACGGGGACAAACAACATAAAAAAGTGCAGCCATCGCTTATTGGAAAATGCAATGCCAAAAATCTGCGACCAGAAACGGTTTGCCGTTACAAAAGAGTAAGTTTCTTCGGCTTGAGTGGACGTAAAACCGCTGAAGGTATTGAAGCCGCGCGTATCCTCGTAGAGTGTATTTTCAACCGTGGCACCGTGAATGGCGCAGAGGAGCGCTCCACCCAGTACGCCGCCTACGCCCATCATGTGAAAGGGGTTGAGGGTAAAGTTATGAAAGCCTTGGACAAACAAAATAAAGCGAAAGATAGCGGCAACCCCAAAACTCGGCCCAAAAAACCAGCCCGATTGCCCGAGGGGATAAATTAAGAAGGTGGCAATGTAAGTGGCGATCGGTGCTGAAAAGGCTAAGGCATTGTAAGGTCGAACCCCCACAAGGCGAGCAATTTCTAGCTGGCGCAGACAAAAGCCAATCAAGCCAAATACACCGTGAAAGGCGACAAAGGTCCACAATCCGCCCAACTGGCACCAACGGGTAAAGTCGCCCTGGGCTTCTGGCCCCCACAATAACAGCAGGGAGTGTGCCATGCTGTTCGAGGGGGTAGAAACCGCTACCGTTAGAAAGTTGCAGCCTTCTAGATAAGAACTTGCAAGGCCGTGGGTGTACCAAGAACTGACAAAGGTGGTTCCCGTAAACCAGCCACCTAGGGCCAAGAAGGAGCAGGGAAATAGCAGCAACCCCGACCAGCCAATAAAGACAAAACGATCGCGCTTTAGCCAATCGTCAAAGAGCTTTAACCCTCTTGCCCACCCCGGTTCGGGGCGCTCAATTGCAATAGTCATTCAATCCTCCTTGTTTTAGGACGAGTTGCGAGTTTTTACGTCAGAACGCTGCTAGTACGTCAGAACGCCTTCGTTCATGAAGTAGGGGGCACCGGGATAGGCTAATGCTTGGATAATGTGGTCGAAGTAGGGCGTGACTTCCACTGCGTCTTCTTCGCCGAGGAGGGCGATCGCCTCTGCCTTGAGACAGCGAACGGCCTCCACCCAGTTCGCCAGCGGAATACCTAGAGACTTGTACATTTCCTTCATGCCGATGGTGCCAATATCGGCCATGGGCTTCTCATTTCCTGCCAAAATACAGTAGGCCACCAACCGGATATACCACCCCTGATCGCGCTGACAGGAAGCCGTTTTACGAAGACTGCCGCTGTTACTAGGCGTCACGGGACACTGCTTCCAAAACTGGTAGCTGCCGCGCTCCACCAGCTCCCGCTCGTGGCTAGCCAAAATCTGCGCAATGCGGATCCGTCGTTCTCCGGTTTCGCAGAAGTTTTGGATCGTACGAATCTCGCTTGGGGTGGGGTAGCGCAATTCCTCAGCAGCAGTTTGAATCACCTGCTGAACTAAGCTCATGGTCGCCTCCCTTTATAGTAAATTTGTATCCCTCCAAACCAGCCCAGATAGAGTCTGCGCTGGGGTCTAGGGAAATAGCGAAAGAGCCGTTGCCATAGGTTACTCCGCGTTACAGGTTCAAGATTGAGTGCGCGTGAGGTCTGGGGGAGCGGGCGAGTTAAAAATTGAGTCGATTCATATTGAGTAACCTCAAATTGAGTCGATTGATTGAGTTGTGTCATAGTGCCACCGATCCATAGGAACCATAGGAATCAGACTGAATTGCAGCAGAAGGTTGCGCTGAAGCCGTTGACAAAGTTGCAGGGTCTTCGGCAACCGAAGCTGGTGTAGAAGCTGATGTAGCTGTTACCAAATGTTCGCCCTCAGACTCCGGCAAAGCATTAGGTTCCCGAGCAGGTAAAAGCATTGCTGGCTCCGCACCTGGAAGCAATGCTAGAATCCCATCTTGCCTGAGATGCCCCGCTCTCTGAAGCGCCGCTTTAACCCAAGTCCCATCCGCAACGCGAGGTTGGCCAACTGAGCTATTGTTACTGCTGCTCTCCCGATGGTGCGATCGCATTTCATACCCTCTCGGCGTGACGTAACGCTCGTAGGGAACCGTATCTTCTCCAAAAGCATTCAGATATTCCGGGCTGTCCAGAATAGCGTCAATGAGCGCATAAAACCCTTTCCTGGCGCAGATATCGTAGTAGCGTCGCGTTTCCTGTCGTCCGTAGGTGGGCCGTCCCAGAAGCCGTCGATGGATATATTCGATAGCCTTAGTAACGTACAGCGCATCCCAATACAGATGGCGGAACAGACGAGATTTTGCCACTTGGCGGACAAATTCGCGCACTGGGATTTCGCCGCTTTTCAGCTTCAGTTCCGTCGCAGGTACCCGTTGGCTGACGAGAATATCTCGTCCAAAGATCTGGCGATAGGCTGCATCAATAAACGCCGAGGTAGACTGATTGTTCAGATTAATGCTGGCACCTTGCGCGACGCTTTTACCATTGCCACGACCATGGAGGCGGATAGGCCAATTCAGCTTGAGCACCCGTTGGGTAGACCCTGGCACTTGTCCCAAAGTCGTCTCATGAGGTGAGCGACTAGACACGTTACAGCCAATCAAAATACGGCGACTGTCTGGGTCAAATAAGGCCGGATGCTCCTCAAAGTTACGATCTTGATGGGGAAAGATTGCCCCAAACTGGATTTCAAGCGGATCGTTGCCCAATCCGTAGGGATGCTGGTTTGGCAACGGTTTCCGATAGTCGCCAAAGAGCGTAATAAACTGAGGCACTTTACGGGCTAGGGTACTGTACTTAAACAACGCTGCCTGCGGACCCCAATTACGGCACTCTTGAGCTTCTTGACCCAACCCGCGCAGGTAGGGTACTGTTTCTTCGCCAAAGTAATCGGCATACTCTTGGGAGTCTACCAGCGTGTCTACCAAGGCTGGCAGTCCTGTCTGAGCCATCAGCTCAAAATATTGCTGAAACTCTTCTGGCGATCTCAATCCCCGCCCTAGAAAGTGCCGAATTGCCAGCTCAATGACGCGGCTAATCGTAAAGGGTTCGTAAAACTCCTTGCGATACAGTCGCGATTTTCCGACACGACGGATAAACTCCTTCATTGAAATTTCACCGCCCTTGAGCTTAGACTCCAAATCTGTTAGGGATATGCCGTACTCGCGGGTAATATCGCGCTCAAAGACCTGCCGATAGGCCGCCTGAATTACGCGATTTTGCTCCGTAACCGCTTGCCCTGACTTCATTACAAATTTGGACTGGGAGGCGGACGAGAGTGCATAGCTTTCAGGCAGTTGCAGCCCTTGTTGGTCGTTAGAAAACCCCTGCCGCAAAAGGGTCGGCGGTTTCTCGACGATATAGGCTGCAACCAGGTCGTCAAAGTGTTGCTGAATGATAGCCGTAGCCTCTGGGTCGGTCTTGAAGTAACCTAGCGATCTCCAACGCATTTCCTTAATCGCCACCACCGTTGCCTCAGTGACATCTTCTGGAATAACCCCCCGCAATCCCTGGGCGTTCGCGACTAAGATGCTAGAATCCCCAGCAACGATCGCATAGGTGACGTAGCGCAAAAACCAGCTCAAGTCACGCATCGAGCGTTTCATGCGAGTGGGGCCGTAACGTCCAATATCGATCGTGCGGAATCCCTCCGGTATGGGTTCCCGATTGGCGCTGAACTGCGTCTTCCAAAATGCAAGGAAGTTGCCTAGGGAGTTGCCAAACTTTGGAGCCTGAACCTTGAGCGCTTCCTGAGACGTCACTGACCTTTGTCGGAGGGGCTTGGAATACCCCGGCAGATCTTTGCGATTGGCGGGAGGTTCCAGGTAGGCCATCGGCACTCCGCCGTAAAAGATCCGATGGGCTGCCGCTTCCACAATCGCCTCCGAGTGCTGGGTTAGCGTTGCCGCAATCTGGATTAGCTTTGAGCCCGAACGAAAGTAGTTGGCTAAGGCAGTCAACTCGCTCTTTTGGAGGCTGCGGTCTTGCTGCTCTGCCTGAGAAATAATTGCTTTGGGGACTGTGCTATATTGCTGCGGATGAACCACAGGGCTACCGCCATTAGCATGACATTTTGGGTGAGAATTCATAGAACTTCACTCGCTCCCTTGAGGATGAATGGGGACGGTCGACTCGGCAGCAAGAAGAGGCTGCTGGCCTAGGGTTTTAGTCCCTGAATCAGATAATCAAAATAGGGGGCAACTTCCCCCGCATCTTCTAAAGGCAGTCGGTCTAGGGCTACGTCCTTTAGGCATTTCATACATTCCACGATGTTATTGAGGGGAACGCCCAAAGAGACATACATTTCTTTGGCTCCTTTAAGTCCCACCGTTTCAATTGGCTCTACATCATCGGCAATCACCGCGTAGGTCACGAGCCGCAAATACCAGCTTTGATCGCGCATACAGGAAGACTGAAACACAGGATTACCGCTGTTGCTGGGCGTTACAGGGCAGCGCTCCCAGAATTTTTGGGTGCCTTTGTACACGATGCTTTCTTCATTCGCCATCAGGGTGGCGGCGATGCCGATGCGATGCTGGCCTGCTTCTAAAAAGTCGCGGATGGCGCTGAGTTCCCCCGGATTGAGATAGCGGGCTTCACGGTCGGCGATCGCAATGGACTGCGTGATAATGCTCATCATTTTAGATAGGTTATGGGACTAAAAACGGCGAGTCATGGGGCACTTGTATTAGCTAGGGCTTGCATCTAGCTTCATACCAATGCCCCTCGACTAAGGGCTTAGCTCAGACCAGCGCACATATAGTCAAAGCAGACACCCATTTCCTTTCCAGCTTCAGCACCCACCAGCTCGGCTGTAACCTCCTTCATGGCCTGGATTGCCCGAATCGTTCCGCCAATGGGGACACCCAGAGCGTTGTAGGTTTCTCGAAGCCCATTTAAAATACGCTCGTCCAAAATAGAAGGGTCGCCTGCTAACATGGCATAGGTTGCATAGCGCAGAAAATACTCCAAGTCGCGGATGCAGGCTGCATAGCGACGGCAAGTGTACATATTGCCACCGGGAGCCGTGATATCGGTATACATCAAGGATTTAGCTACGGCCTGCGTCACAAGGGAGGCTGCATTGCCGCTAATAGCGGTGGCTGCCCTTGCACGCAGTTCGCCGCTTTTATAGTAGCCTCTGAGCTTATCTAGCCCCGCAGTATCCAAAAATCGACCTTGGACATCAGAGGAATTGATCAAAACTGTAATCGCATCTTGCATGAGAGTGTCTCCTCGAATAGGTTTCAGAAACAATTGCTGCAACTAAGAAACCGAGTGAATAATCAGATCGAAATACGGCCCTACTTCCGTCGCATCTTCAGGACTCATGAGTGCGATCGCCTCTGCCTTAATGCAGCGCAGTGCCACAATCCAGTTACGGAGGGGAATTTCCAGGGAGTTGTACATCTCCTTAATGCCAATGGTGCCGATTTCTTCAAGGGGTTTTTCGCTCCCCGCCAAAATGCAGTAGGCCACTAGCCGGATATACCATCCCTGATCGCGTTGACAAGAGGCCGTTTTACGAGGGTTGCCGCTGTTGCTCGGCGTCACGGGGCACTGCTCCCAAAACTTCACACAGGCCGTCTGCACGATCTTTTCCTCGTTTTCGGCCAAAATTGACGCAATTCGAATGCGCTGCTCGCCGGAATTTAGAAAATCTTGAAAGACCCGAAGTTCCTTGGGTGCCGGATAGCGGGCTTCGCTATCTGCATTCAGAATCAATTCCGTCACAATACTCATGTTCGTCTCCTAACTGAAGTAAAAACGATTGAAACGACTGTGCTAGCAATAATGCTGCCCCTAAGACGCAATGACCGGAGCTACCATTGCCACCGGAACAGCTTGACCGCCCGCCAGATCTAACGGGAAGTTATGGGCATTGCGTTCGTGCATCACTTCAAAGCCCAAGTTGGCACGGTTCAAGACATCAGCCCAGGTATTAATGACATTGCCTTGAGAATCCAGGACCGAATGATTAAAGTTAAACCCATTTAGGTTGAAGCCCATAATGCAGATACCTAGTGCCGTACACCAAATACACACCACTGGAAATGCGGCTAAAAAGAAGTGCAAAGAACGGCTGTTGTTGAAGCTGGCATACTGAAAGATCAATCGACCAAAATAGCCGTGAGCCGCCACAATATTGTAAGTTTCACTATCTTGCCCAAACTTGTAGCCCAGATTTTGCGATTCGTTTTCCGAGGTTTCTCGCACTAAACTGGAGGTGACTAAACTGCCGTGCATGGCGCAAAACAGCGACCCCCCAAAGACCCCAGCTACTCCCAACATATGCAGTGGGTGCATCAGAATGTTGTGTTCAGCTTGGAACACAAACATAAAGTTAAAGGTGCCGCTAATGCCCATCGGTAGCCCATCGGAAAAGCTCCCCTGACCAATGGGATAAATCCAAAACACAGAGGTAGTGGCTGCTAAGGGTGCAGAATAAGCAACCGCAATCCAGGGGCGCATTCCCAGACGGTAGCTTAACTCCCACTCTCGACCCATATAGCAGGCTAGAGCCGGAATATAGTGAGCACCAATCATTTGGTAAGGGCCGCCATTGTAGAGCCACTCATCCATGCTGGCTGCATCCCAAATAGGATAGAAATGAAGTCCAATGGCGTTAGAAGAGGGTACA
This sequence comes from Altericista sp. CCNU0014, assembly GCF_044923475.1. Lineage (NCBI taxonomy): Bacteria > Bacillati > Cyanobacteriota > Cyanophyceae > Synechococcales > Altericista > Altericista sp. CCNU0014. Next base: position 4,149,678 of record NZ_CP137338.1, on the reverse strand, counting down.
ACTGCCCCCGTAATAATATTATTTCCACACAATAGCGATCCGCATACTGGCTCTCGAATCCCATCAATATCGACGGGGGGAGCCGCAATAAAGGCAATGGTAAAGACGCATGCAGAGAGTGCCAGCAAAGGAATCATTAAGACTCCAAACCAGCCAATGTAAAGTCGATTATCGGTACTCGTGACCCAATTACAAAACTGCTCCCATCCGCCCGTAAGTCCACGTTGTCGGAGAGTTGTTGTCATAGTCCTTAACCCAATGATTGAGATAAATGAGAAGATAAAAATTGCAGCTCAATGCTAGCGACACCCTGCCGCTTGATTGATGAACTCAACAAACTCAAAATTTTTAAGTTTCGATGGCTGCTGACGCGAGATTGCTGAGAAACGGCAAACCTAATTCTGCAGCAGCAACTCACAAATGGTTAACGATGTTAAGGAGAATAGGCAATAGTTCTAAAGAACTTCTAAAGACCTTGACGAACTTTACAAAAGTTCACATTAAATCTATTAGCCATCCACGCAGTTTGCAAAACTTCGGTGTAACCGCGTCCGTTCCAGAGAGGTGAGGATGTGTGTGGCAAGTACCGATCGTCCAATATTTTTACTAATGCAGCTATTCGCCCCAGCGGAGAAGATCTGGTTGGTGGTGTAGATATCGGTATGAGCGGTTAGAAACAGAATGGCGATCCTGCTCCATTGCGGCGTACTTCGTAGGATTTGGCAAAGCTCCAAGCCACTGAAATGGGGCATCTTGAGGTCTAACACCAATAAATCTGGAGAGTTTTTCTCTAATGCGGGCAAAAACTGGAGCGGGTCGCTTAAGGTTATCAGCTTTAGCCCTAGGGGTTCTAATAAAGCCCGCATTCCCGTTAAAACCGTCTCGTCGTCATCCACAAGCATAACTTTTGGCGTTGTTGAGACGATCTGCGATCGCCTTTTCATAATTGCGTCCAAAACCTTCTCTGGAGAAACAGGTGTTTGAAAACACATGTGAGCCGCCAATCGGTTCATCTTGACTAGATTTGTCAGATCGTGTCGAGCGGTCATGTAAAGCACTGGGATGGGAGGCGTCTGGTTCACCAACTTTGCCAAACGGTCTAGATCTTCTTCTTCGACAGCACTAAAAGAGAGATTCAGTATCACAATATCGGCTATCTTCGACTCATTAGAAAGATAGATATACTGACCATTTAAAACATCTTTCAAACAGGTTATGACTTCCACAGAAAGACTTTGCATCTCTGCCAGAGCGGCAAAGCGATTTGCTAATTCTAGATTGTCATCGACAATGAGTAATAGCGGGTGGTTTTCAGTAGACGTATCTAACATTCCCAGCGTTTGAAGCCTAGGATAAGCGAGGGCGGGCAATGATGGTTTTTCTTGAGATCGAGCTAAAATTTCTCTCAAACTCCCTAAAGATTCAGCAAGATGACTTGCTTCGAGAGAACCTACGATCTTGTAGTCTTTAAAGACTATTTCAATCTCTTTTGCAAGACAAGAACCCTCTAAAAATCCAAATACGCCTAGCGCACCAGCCAACTTATGAGCCATTTGACAAGCAACTTTGCACTGTGTTTCTGTCAAACAATTGTTCAGAAGTGCATCGGTGGCCTTTTCTAAGTGCTCTAAGCGACTTTGATTGAGACCTTTGTACTTTTCCCAGACCACGCTCAATTCAGTCTTAAGCTGTTCGTTCGTTGGAATGGGCTGAACCTGAGATGAGGCTTCGATTTGAGCAATATCTTCCTCCTGCTGCTTTAGGCGATACCCTTGGCCGTATACTGTCTCGATAAAATCCCCAGGTCCTCCGGCTCGCTTAATTTTTTGGCGTAAGTCCTTAACGTGTACCGTAACAGCCTCTTCGCTAGGGGCTTGCTCATTGGGCCACAGGTGATCTAAAATCTCCCCTCGACTAAAGACACGATGACGGTTTCGCAGGAAGAGTTCCAGCAGCCGATATTCTTTGGGAGTCAATGATAAAACTTGCCCCTCATACGTAACCTTACATAGTGCGGGATCGAAACATAAGTTTCTCCAGTTCAGGGCGACAGGAATGCAAGCACTGCTCCGACGCAGCAAAACTCGAATTCTTGCCAATAGCTCAGTTAGATCGAAGGGTTTGACCACATAATCGTCGGCTCCTGCATCTAAACCCATCACCTTGTCATTACTGGAGTCTTGGGCTGTCAGCAGTAACACAGGGATATGATAATTACTTTCTCTCAACTTTCGGCAAAAGCAAATGCCGTCCAGTTTTGGCAAGACAATATCCAAGATAATTAAGTCGTAGACAAAGGCTTCAACAAATTCCCAGCCAGCCAGTCCATCATCAGCAAGGTCAACGATATAATTTTGACCTACAAGGGTTTTCTCTAAGACATTGGCAATCAGTTCATCATCTTCAACCACTAAAATTCTCATAAACCAGAATCCTGCTCAATGCTGGACTTAAAAGAGGGTTTATTCAAGAGAATATGCAGAAATTCTCCAAGATTTGTCTTGTAATCGCTATTTCATCAACAAAGTCAGGCGATGGACAAACTGTCAAGAAATCTTCAAAGTGCATTTAATATGACATTGAGTACAGAATTATACGTTATATTGCGTTAGCTAAGTTTAGATTCATTCATGAATGTTTATAATCGAGTTCTTTTGCTTCAACCGAGGAATCGGGCGTTTGGTTGGGGGGTAAGCAATGACGAGCTAACTCTCGCCATATCCCGAGGAGCCGGGAGGAGCCAGGGCGATCTTTCTCTTGGGAGCGGTCTTAGGCAATCTAGAAATTTGGCCGCATAGCAAAGCCAATGGCCTGCAACACGAACCAAGCTGAGTTCTAAAGCGTGTGATGGAGCGCGATGTATTCTGTCAGCGCAGTTGACATCATGAGCCTAAAGCTGAAAACCCCAGAACCGCTAAGCGATCGCCGAACCGCTAGCATTGGCGTGCTCCTCCCATCATCCTATCCCTCAGCGATCGCCGACCCATTCAGATTCAGTAAGCCCTAGTTACAGCCAATATAATGGGAAAATATTCGCACCCAGATTGCCTTAGGGCAACTCAGTACTGTATTTTCTTTACGCAATAGCTTCACCCTCACCCGTTGCGCCCATGCTTTTAGTTGCTGACACACTTATGGCCTTTTTTTGGACTTTCCCTGCTGCCTTTTGGCCCATGCTGCCCCTTGACAGCCTCATGTCCACCCAAGGCGTGATGGTGATGCTCTTGGTCGCCTATGCAGGCGCGATGTGGATGTTTTTGTCGAGCGCGCCCAAGGTGCATACCCTGATGGTGTCCGATCTAGAGATTGCCCGACAGTTTTATGAAGGAGACCTTCAGCTCCTCGCCGCAGAGGTCCCCTTGCATTACTACTACAACTACGAGCAGACTTTAGGGCTGTCAACGATCGATCCCATCTATATGCCCACCAATTTTTCAAGTGCGGCAACCAAGACCAGCGCATCTGGAGCCACCGACGGACTGTGGTATCAGCTTAAAAAGAACGTACAGCTCCACGTGATTGGAGGGGCGAGCCTGGGCGAAAAAGATCGGCAGCGCCACGTTTGCTTCGATCGCGACTGTTTGGAGCAGATTTTGCTTCGGGTTCAGAGCCGCTACGTTAAGTTTAAAGTCCGGCGCGAAGACCCGCTCAACTTTTTAGTCAAGACCTACGAAGGTCTGGTAATTGAGATGTCAGAAGTTTCTAATTGATGCTTTATATCGGGTGCAAAGCGCTGGCAGGTATAATACAGCCCGAACCTTTGCCCGAGATCCGCAATGTCTTTGACCTGGCAGCCCGTTAAAGTCTACGACGATATTCTCTACTTCAAAGCCGATGGCATAGCCAAAATTGTCATCAATCGCCCTCACAAGCGCAATGCATTTCGGCCCAAGACAATTTTTGAGCTGTACGAAGCATTTATCGATGCGAGAGAGGATCCGTCTATCGGCGTCATTCTGCTGACCGGGGCAGGGCCGCACACCGATGGCAAATATGCCTTTTGCTCCGGCGGCGACCAAAGCATTCGGGGCGAAGCGGGCTACGTGGGCGAGGATGGCGTGCCGCGCCTCAACGTATTAGATCTTCAGCGACTGATCCGCACGATCCCCAAGGTGGTCATTGCTTTAGTGGCAGGCTATGCAATCGGGGGCGGGCACGTACTTCACCTGATTTGCGATCTGTCTATTGCGGCAGATAATGCAGTCTTCGGGCAGACTGGGCCAAAGGTGGGCAGTTTTGATGCGGGCTTTGGGGCGAGTTACCTTGCCCGAGTCGTCGGGCAAAAGAAAGCGCGGGAAATTTGGTTTTTGTGCCGACAATATTCGGCTCAGGATGCGTTGGAGATGGGGTTGGTCAATACCGTAGTGCCCGTAGCGGAACTAGAAGCTGAGGGCGTTCGGTGGGCTGGAGAAATTTTGCAAAAGAGTCCTCTCGCAATCCGCTGTCTGAAGGCTGCCTTCAATGCGGATTGCGACGGCCAGGCGGGGATTCAAGAGCTAGCGGGCAATGCCACAATGCTCTACTACATGGTAGAAGAGAGCGCCGAGGGCAAAAACGCATTCCTAGAAAAGCGCGATCCTGATTTTCGTCAGTTTCCGTGGTTGCCTTAGGCTTGTACTGCCAATCCCTGAATGAGCATTTGCGACGAGAATTTTAAAAACGCTTCAAATTCTTCGCCCTGCTGTACTTGTAACTTGTCATCTAGTGCCAACATGGATTGACCGTGGACCAGCGACCAAGCAACTCGCGCCATATCAACCGGATCGGCTGCCCGAAAAATCCCAGTCCTCTGACCTTCCTCGATCGCGTTCACCAGTACCATAAACGATCGCCGGGCAGCCTCAGCAAGAGCAGAATACTTGCTGAAATTGCAGCGGTACTCGCCAAACATCAGACGGTAGTAGGCAGGATGCCTTAACGCAAACTGGACATAGGCAACCCCGATTGCCTCCAAGCCTTGAGGCGAGTTGGGTGGAAGGCCCTGTCGCGCAGCCTCCATCACAACTCGCAAAGATTGAAATCCTTGTTCTGCAACTGCCGCCAACAGGGCTTCTTTATCTTCAAAGTGGCGATAAGGGGCATTGTGAGAGACCCCAACCTGACGAGCTACCTGACGCAACGATAAATCGCCGATCCCTTCTTCACCAATCAGGGCGATCGCCGCATCAATGAGGCTTTGTCGTAAGTCTCCGTGGTGATAAGCGTTCTTTGCTGCTACTGCCATGAAATCTTTTGCTCGAGGACCTTTACAAAAGCTTAGCGCAATATGTTGACATCGCCAACATGACGGTCTATCCTGAAAGTTGACAGCGACAACATGCGAATACATTGTTAGGAGGATCTATGGTCGCGACAACTCGATCTCGCTCGTTCGATGCAATTGTAATCGGTTCTGGGATAGGCGGATTGACCGTGGCCGCCCTGTTATCTAAGCTCCAGCGCAAGCGAGTATTAGTGCTAGAGCAGCATTTCACTGCGGGAGGGTTCACCCATACCTTCGAACGCAAGGGAAAATTTCATTGGGATGTGGGGTTGCACTACGTGGGGGAGATGGGTGAAGGGGACACTGGGAGAGCCGTGTTCGATTACCTGACAAATGGCCGCTTGAAATGGCAGAAAATGCCCGACCCATTTGAGAAATTTGTCTATCCAGACTTTACCTTTGAGGTCTATTCTGACCCCAATCGCTTTCAATCCGATTTAGTTCGGCGCTTTCCCTTGGAGCAGGCTGCTATCCAGCGGTATTTTAAGGATCTTCAAAAAGCGGCATTTTGGTACGGGGCCCATGCGATGCTAGAGCTATTTCCGGTATGGCTGCATCCCCTCCTCAGGCGAATCCTCCGCACGTTTGGTGCGATCGCCAGACAAACCACTCAGCACTATTTAGACCAAAACTTTGAAGATGCCCATCTCAAAGCATTGCTGGCCTCCCAGTGGGGAGATTATGGCTTGCCACCTTCTCAAAGTTGCTTTGGCATTCATAGTGTAATTGCGACCCACTATTTCCATGGGGGCTGGTATCCCGTAGGCGGAGCAAAGGCGATCGCGCAATCCATCATCCCCGCGATCGAAGAGGCGGGCGGTGCCGTCATCACCCAGCGCCGCGTCACCGAAATTTTACTGGAGTCTGGGGTGGCGGTAGGCGTGAAAGTCCAAAATGCGGCAACGCCCAATTCCGACTTGGAATCCTACTACGTGCCCATTGTGGTATCCGATGCGGGGGCAGTCAATACGTATCTGAAGCTGATTCCGCCTCATTACCCGCTGGCCGAGCGCGAGAAAATTCAAGCGTTTCCGAAGGGCAGCAGTATGGTGACCGTATATTTAGGATTAAAGGAAAGCGCGCGACGATTGGGGTTTCAGGGTGAGAATCACTGGATTTACGGAACTTACGACCACGATGAAGTCGCCCAAGATTCACCCGTCCGCTCGGATCGTTTGCCTAAATTTGGCTATCTCTCGTTTCCATCACTCAAAGATCCTTTGGCGGAGGGGCATACAGCAGAAATTATCGCTCATGTTGGCTACGACTTCTTTGCGCAATGGCGGGAACAACGCTGGCGCCATCGAGACAGCGATTACACCGAACTGAAAACTCAAATCACCCAGTCTCTGATTCAACTGGTGGACAGTCACTACCCTGGGTTTCAGGATTCGATCGAGTATGCCGAACTCTCGACTCCGCTAACAGTGGAACATTTTGACGCCAGCGATCGCGGTTCCATCTACGGTATTCCCTGCATTCCCGAACGGTTGGATCGACCTTGGGTCGGAGCTAGAACGCCGATTGAAAATCTATACCTGACCGGAGCCGATGCCTTTTCGCTCGGCATTATGGGCGCGATGATGGGCGGCGTGAAAACAGCAGGCATTATGAATGGGCCGTTCGGCTTTTTTAGGATTATGTCAACCATCATGCAAGCATCAACTTCACGCAGTCGCACTCGCAAAACATGAGATTTGCGGTCTGACTGACGAATCGATCGATCAATGCCACTGAAATAAGGAGACAAAAAAATCTGCAAGGCATGATTTAGAAGCATCATAGCCTTACAGACCAAAATAATACCTCCTTATCTTATGCTGAATCGTGCCGAAATTCTCAAGCAGCAGTTCAATCAGAGTATTGGATTACCTTGGTTGAAGATATTGCCAGCGTCGCGGATTGAAGAAATTTTAGTAGAAGAAAATATTCAGTATCGAAACTGTGTGTATACGCCGATTGTGACGCTATGGGCACTCCTGTCTCAAGTTTTAGACCCGGATAAAAGCCTCAGCAATGCCGTCAAACGGATTACGGCTTGGGTGGGAGCGGCAGGCGGAGACAGCCCCTCCCCTGATACTGGAGCCTATAGTAAAGCCCGTCAACGATTGAGCGAAAGCGTCTTGCAGCGTCTGATTCCCGATACGGCGGAGTCGTTAGAACAAACGATTCCCTCGACCGAACAATGGTGTGGACTTCGGGTGCGGGTCTATGACGGTACCACAGTGCTGATGAGCGATACGCCTGCCAACCAAGCCGATTATCCTCAACACAGTAACCAAAAGCCAGGGTGTGGATTTCCCATCGCCAAGCTTGTGGTGGTCTTCTCCTTAATGACAGGTGCGGTTGTGTCGGCTTGCGTGAGCTGTTTTAAGACCAGTGAGCTGGAATTGAGTCGTCTGCTGTATGCGGACTTAGTGCCTGGGGATGTAGGGCTCGGCGACCGAGCTTATGGAACTTTTACAGATCTGGCCTTAGTCCAAGCCCAGGGCGCTGATGGGGTGTTTCGTAAGCATCATGCCCGTCATAGCGATTTTCGTCGAGGTCAGAAGCTGGGTATTGGAGACCATGCTGTTCGATGGCATAAACCTTCCAAACCTCCTCAACACATGAGTGAGGAAGACTTTAGCCAGTTGCCAAAGTTTTTAGATGTTCGCGAGGTGTCTATCCTAATCCGTCGTCCAGGTTTTCGAGACCTACGAATCATTATTGTCACGACTTTACTCGATGCCAAACGCTATAGTGCCAAGCAGTTAGGTCAACTCTACGGTCTGAGATGGCAGGCGGCTGAGGTTAATTTACGACATCTCAAAACCACCTTGGGTATGGAGATGCTCAGCGCCAAAACCCCGCAAATGGTGCGCAAAGACCTCTGGGCACATCTATTGGCCTACAATCTCTTGCGAACCGTCATGCTCCAGACAGCGCAATCCTCAGAACAAGCCCTATCTCGACTGTCGTTGCAGGGAACTCGACAGCAGTTCCTACAAACAATAGGGTTGTTGGCAATTACAACGCAAAAGATACAGCAAAATTTGTATCGAGTTCTAATGGAGGTTGTAGCAAAGGACTTGCTGCCTTTGAGAGTTTTTCGGTCTGAACCCAGAGTGCTAAAACGTAGGCCAAAGCCATTTGCGCGAATGAATAAACCTCGTGCTGTTCTCAAAGCTGCTCTAGTAAATTGATTTAGCTTATTTCAGTGGCATTGAATCGATCGATTTCGATCGCAAGGTAGTGGCAGTAGGCGCGCACATACCTTGCGCCCCTACAACTTGGTATTCTCTTTTCTAGAAATCGCCTTAAAGATCGATCCCTTCAATGGGGGCAAATCCCTGCCGCTGGACGTTTTCTGTAATCACTTTCGGCTCTAGAAATTGCAGCAGGTAATCTCTGCCGCCGGCCTTAGACCCCACGCCAGAGAGCTTAAATCCACCGAAGGGCTGTCGATCGACGATCGCCCCTGTAGTATTTCGATTGATGTACAAATTCCCTACTTCAAACTCAGCTTTCGCGCGCTCGATGTGGGAAGGCGTGCGGGAGTAGAGTCCGCCCGTGAGCGCGTATTGGGTATTGTTGGCGATCGCCAATGCCTCTTCAAAGGACTTCGCCCGAATCACTGCCAGCACGGGGCCGAAGATTTCCTCTTGGGCCAGAACGCCGTTGGATGGCACATCCGTAAAAATCGTAGGGCTGACAAAATAACCCGATTCCGGGACGGGTTCCGCTAGGGCGAGAGTTGCTTCGGCGTTGCCTTGGGCAATGTAGCCGAGAATGTGATCGCGCGCTTCAGCACTGATGACAGGCCCGATCGCAGTGCCGGGGTTTTCAGCGATGCCGACGTTGAGAGATTGAGTCGCCTCGATCAGCCGCTGCACGAACGTATCGTAAACGGCATCCAACACGATCGCCCGCGAGCAGGCCGAACATTTCTGCCCGCCGTAACCGAAGGCCGACTTCACCACCCCCGCGACCGCCTGGTCTAGATCCGCGCTCTGGTCCACGATGATGCCATTTTTGCCCCCCATCTCCGCAATGACTCGCTTGAGGTGCTTCTGACCGGGCTGCAAGATGGCGGCGTCGGCATAAATGCGGCAGCCGACGGACTGAGATCCCGTAAACGCAATGATATGGACGTCGGGGTGCTTTGTCAGGTAAGGTCCCAGTTGCGAACCGGAGCCGGGGAGATACTGAAATACGCCTGCCGGGACTCCAGCGTCCATCAAAATTTCCGCCAGCTTGGCGGCAATGACTGCCGACGGCGCAGCGGGTTTGAGAATCGTGCAGTTTCCCGTCACTAGGGCGGCAACCACCATCCCCGTGGGAATCGCCAGCGGGAAATTCCAGGGGGAAATGACCACCGCAACGCCGCGCGGATGATAGCGGTAGGCATTGGTTTCTCCGGCGAGATCGCGGTCGTAGCCCGCGTCGAGTCGCTCCATTTCATCGGCATAGTAGCGACAAAAATCGATCGCTTCCGACACTTCTCCATCGGCTTCCCGCTGAACTTTACCCACTTCTAAAACCATCCAAGCTGCCAGTTCCTGTCGTCGTTGGGCCATCAGATCGGCGACCCGCCTCAGCAGATCGGCTCGCTCGCGAACTGGGGTTTTTGCCCACATCGGGAATGCGGTCTTTGCGGCAGCCATGGCCTGCTCTGCCATTTCCAGGGTGGCTTGGCCCACTTGCCCGATCGCCGTTGCGGGTTCGGAAGGGTTGACCGAGGGTTCGCTGGAGGCCGTGAGGGTTGCCTCGCCATTGATAAACGGCCAATACTGCCGTCCGAGCTGCGATTTAACGCTTGCGAGGGCTTGATGGGCTTGGTGCCGTAAATTTTCTTGGGCGTAGTCCGGGTCGGCGGCGTGGAAGTGCGATCGCGGCAGAACCAATTCTTGCGCTGGCACTTCCGGCGGGGCCAGTAGCGCTTCCATCGCCGCCCCCTCAGCGCTGCTCTGCTTCAAGAACGATGAGTTGGCGGTGTTCTCCAAGAGACGACGAATCAGGTAGGACATGCCAGGGATGAGTTTGCCGTAGGGACAATAAACCCGGACCCGGTGTCCCTGGTCGTGCAACGCTTTCGCCAGCTTATCCGCCATGCCGTAGAGCACTTGCATCTCAAAGCGACCGGACGGGATCTGGAGGGCATTGGCCATGGCGATCGCCTTGGCTTGCGATCGCACGTTATGACTCCCGATGGCGGCATGGAGGACTCCATGATTCTCTAGCAACAACTGCGTCATGCGCTCGAAGTTGGCATCGGTGGCGGCTTTATGGCTGTAGACGGGCTGGGGCCATCCTTTCTGAATGGCCTGAATGGTTTCTTGGTCCCAGTACGCGCCTTTGACCAGCCGGACCGTGAGGGGCGCACCCCGCAGCTTGGCCCATTCGATCGTGCCGTGCAGATCCTGGTAGCTATCGCGCAGGTAAGCTTGAAGCGTGATGCCAATATCGGTGCGATCGCGAAACTCTGGCTCCATCAACAGCGCCTTGAGAATCTCCAGCGTGATGGTTTTGTAGGTGTACTGCTCCATGTCGAAATGGACGGCAACGCCAAGGGTCTGAGCGTGGCGCAGCAGCGTCCGCAAGCGATCGCTCACTTGGGCTTGGCTACCCGGTCCGTCCAACGGGTCGAACTGCGAGTAAAAGGCCGTGAGCTTGACGGAAACCTGTACCTTCGCGCCAGCGGTTCCCGTTGGCACGTTTTGGGCCAACTGGGTCATCAGATCTAAATACTGCTGGAGATAGCCGTGGGCTTCTTTTTCTGTAATGACCGCTTCCCCCAGCATATCGACGGTAAAGGCCATGCCGTTGCGGTTGAGTTTCTCAATGGTTTTGAGCACCTGCGGCAAACTTTCGCCCGCAATATATCGATGGGCGAGGGCCGAGACTGCCGCCGTAAAGGTAGTGGCAGCGACTTGCCCCGGCAAGGAGTCCGGCGCGGCAAAGTTGAGGAGTTGCTTGAGAGTGCTCGGTAGTTCGACGCCGGGAACAGCTAAATACTCTTGGAGATGGCGGGCAATTTCCGCTTTGCTGGAGAGGGTGGGTAAAACGTCAATCAGCCGAAACAACTGAACCCGCAGCCCTGGATTGCTCATCGTCCAAGTCAGCAGCTTATCCTCCAGCTGCGCTCGATCTCGCAGTTGCGTCAGCCAAGAGCCGCCACCTTGCATGGCAGCAATGAGTTTCTGGGCGATCGCCTGGGTATCGCGTTCGTAGGTTTGGGGTGTGACTGTACTTATCATCGCGGGGGTGCTCGTTGCCGTTACTCTCATTATCGCGATAGTCTTGAATTCAGACATCCGCAGATTTACTAAGGCATGAAACCCCTAAAAACGGAGCGGCCTAGGAATCATCCAACACTTGAGAAAACTGTCAAAATGGGTTTGAGGTTGCGTTGAGGCTCAAGGCATGACATCCATTGCAGTTCGTCGCCTGACGGTTCGGGATTATCATCGAATGGCTGAGATCGGGATTTTCAGCGCCGATGAGCGCGTCGAGTTATTGGATGGAAACCTCATCAGTATGGCAGCGAAGGGAACCGCTCGCTGTTCGGCAACCGCTCGAACGCGGAGGATCGTAGAAGCAGGATTGGGAGGACGGGTTTTAGTCAGGGTTCGAGATCCCGTGCAGCTGGACGATTATTCTGAACCAGAACCAGATATTGCAATTGTGGCGTTGGAGCCGCTGGAGTATGCTGATCGCCATCCCAAACCGTCTGAGATTTTTTTACTCATTGAAGTGGCAGATACGAGCTTAGCGTTCGATCTCGGGGCCAAGGCATTGGCTTACGCTTGTTCGGGTATTCCCGACTATTGGGTGCTGGACGTGCAGTTCCGCAAACTTTACGTGTTGCGATCGCCAACCGTTCGGGGTTATCAGAGCGAGGCTATTTTGGAAGAAACAATGCAGATTGCCCCGCTTGCATTCCCAGACTGTACGTTGGAAACTAGGGGAATGTTGCCTTTGATGGCAGGTTGAGTTCCAAAATAACTAAAGATGGTTTAGGCTGTGCCGTAACTCACGAATCACTACATTTTGGTTATTGACTTGTTTGCCGCGCTCAATTAGAGCCTGTAGAAAATCTGTTGAAACTTGCGGAAAAGCTAAACTGAGATCGCACTCCACGTACTCGCCAGCTTGTAACTGAAGAATTGCAAAACCCTGAGGATTGTAACGCCAGATTTCAGGAACACCCATAGCGCCATAAATCTCCAAATGAGATTTTGACGAACTGGAGATATCCACTTTCACTACTAAATCAGGCGGTAAATCTACCGGGAGGGGTGCTTCAATATCAATCCGATCCGCATTCTGAATATAAAAACAAGAGTCTGGCTCAACGCCCTGTCCTACGGTGTCTCGATCGAATCGGGTAGAACCTAGAGAAATGACGCTCATCCCCAACTCTTCAGTCAACGTAACAATAATGCGTTCTAACCATCGGTTAACCAGTTCGTGTAGCTTTGATGGCATTCTGATTTCAACCCAGCCTTGCACATACGTTAGCCGAATCGCTCGATTTTCGCCCAATTCTTGCAGTAGCGTTTGATACTCTGCCCAAGTGAGTTCCACCCTCATCGACCCGCCTGGGGAGAGCTGAATTTGGCTGAGAGGAGCGGCAAGCACTGTCGCCATCGTTAACCTAAACCATCCGATGGTGCCATGCTAGCAAAGTTCTATGGAAGTGGCGATCGCCTACTTTGGCAAGACTTGAGATGGGCGATCGCATTGTCACACATACACCATTGACTCCAATTTGGCTAACCTTCGCTATGCGGTGGTTGGGGGATGAGGGGATTGATTTGAGACAGCAGCACTGGGATGTCTGTCGTCGCGGTTTTCCAAACTTCAGCCCAATCGATATCGTCATAGTGGTGGATGAGTTTATCTCGCATTCCGGCAATAAGCTGCCACGGAATTTCAGGATGTAGGGTACGGAATTCTTGAGAGAGTCTTTTGACGGCTTCACCGACGATCATCAGTTGAAAGACAATGGCAGATTGCGTTTTATCATCTTCCATAAAGTCGGTTTTGCTGATACCCTGCTGAAATTGGATCACTTTTTGTGATGCGCGTTGGATATCGAGCAGGGTTGCGATGTCTTTACGGTTGGGCATAGATGGGTTGAGCGGTGGAAAGAATCTCTTGGCGGCGAATCCAGTTTGAACTCCGTTCAATGGCACGTTTGCTGACGAGATCGACTTCGCGGCCCAAGATTGCTTTGAGTTCTTGCTGCATTTGGACATGCTCTAATAGTCCCCAGTTGGCTTCTGGGGTAAAGGCGATTAGTATATCAATGTCGCTTTGGGGATGGAAGTCTTCGCGGAGGATGGAGCCGAATAGGGAAAGTTCTGCAACTTGCCAATGAGTGCAAAAGTCAGAGATTTGGTTATGAGGAAGGGGAATTGCGGTTTTCATAATTCGTTTTCAGGGGTAGGCATGACCATAGCGTTTTCGATTGACTCCCAAATATCCCGTGAGACACGCACGGCAGATTCTTTACATTGAACGATAAGTTCGCAGATGTAGAAGTAATCCGATAATGCTTGAATTTCACTTTCAGAAAGATTGATTAGTTCTGGATCTAGCCCAAGCCCCTCATGCCAGACTTGCATCATGCGATTAGCAAAGTCTCGATGAACCTCTATAGGTTGTTCAGTATTAGGTACTTGATATTGCAATACCTCTAACTCTTGAATCAAAACGGGCAAATTAGCAAAATCATTAAATATATTTGCGTAGACGAGGTCGCAAGCGAATTTCCGGGCGCGGGTGAGTTCACGAGCGTGGTCAAGATTATGAGCACGGACGCGGATGAGATTGTGTCCGAGGTTGCGAGCGTGGTCAAGAACGCGGACGATGTCAAGGTCGAGTCTGCTGCCAGCGTAAACGCTTTTATGTTCAAAGACGCGGATGATTTCGATGCGGATGGGGTTGAGTTTGAGGGCAAAGATGATAGCTAGTACTCTTTTAGCGGGAGCTGGGTTGGCGGAGCCACCTGTTATAAGATCGGCCCAAGTCAACAACGCAGACAACTTGGAAGAACAAATTTTCTGTTGCGCTATTCTTATCATCTGTTTTAGCAGACTATTGGCATTGGGTAGTAGCCCTGGAAGCAGCAAAAATACTTCTCGCCAGCGTTGCGCAGTCAGATAAGAAGAGAACGTCTCAGTCAAGGCGGTCGGATTTTGACTAAGATATTGAGCTGTTAAATATTCCTGTACGGTTAGATGAGAAAACGAATAAATGTCTTCAGCGCGTTCGGTTAAGATACCCTGCTGTACAGCAATGGCTGTCAACACTGCTTTTCCATCTAAATATTTTGGCTTATCGGCGGAATCCTCCAAAAAATTCTGAATATGGCTGATTAATTCTTCCCTTGTGAAAAATAACCGATCCTCGATAAAGCCCTGATAGGCAATTTCAGCCAGTAAGACTTTTTCAAGTTCTGTATTCAGTCCTTCATAGATGGGTTCATGGCGAATCCGTTTTTCCGCTGCCCATTCTTCCAGCAAGATATCCAGGGCTTTGCGGTACAGGGAAGCGCGGTTGGCTGGGAACGACTGGGTACGGTCATAGACCACACACAAGAAGGTTAGCAATAATGGCGTTTGAGCCAGCTCTTTAGCCGATTGATAACTGGCATTGTTTAATAAATTCCAGCATTTTTCAGCAGTGTTGCTAGAAACATCAAGAGCACCCTGAAACCAGTTGTGGATAAACTGCTGAATCTGCTCATCGTCAAAGTCGGCGAGTTCAATATCCGTGAAGCCAGTAAATCCACTCCGAAACGCGGCGATGCGGCAAGAAGCAATAAATCGATTACCCTGATACTTGTTGTTGTATCGACTCACAAAGTCCTGGATTGCCTGACAGACCCGATCTTGATTGGCCTTGGGCACCTCATCCAGACCATCTAGTAAAACCAGTAGCTTGCCTTGTTTCAGCGCTTCCTCCACAAATTCTGCTGAAAAGTCGAAGCCCACATGACTAAATTCCTCGGCAATGACTGCTTTAATATCGATCTGTCCGCTATCGAACCGCTTCAATTCGAGCATCACAGGAATGCATTCATGCTGGAACTGACTTTCCTTAACCCTTAAGGCTTCTAACCCCACCCAACGCAGATAGGTAGACTTTCCTGCACCCGGCCCACCAAGCACCATCAATAACCGATGATTATTTGCAACCACCATCCCATCCTGCGGCAGGCAATCTTGTTGCCTAAATTGACGTGGCTTTTCTCGAAATCCTTGCTCTAAGGCTTCTATCGATGCAAATCGACCAATGCTCAACCCATCCAAAAAGCGAACACCCGTATAAATTTGCTCCAAGGGGACCGCTTCCCGCATTCCAGATAAAGTTAGTTTGACCTTGCCGTAGCGGTCGATGTACCTACGTTCGTACTCGCTCCATAAATCGACCTCAGTCAGCCGATCTTTGATGACTTTAATTGTCTGACCCGCCAGCTTCTCAATAATTGAAGTGCCGACCTTTGAGATCGCACTTCCCCCCGCTCGGCCTACCATATCGCTCATAAATGGATCCATCTAAAGAAGCTCTGATGCTTTTGTCTGGCGATCGCCTTGAAGCATTGGGTGGTGATCGTCAATGCCAACATAGGATAGCCATTCGGCTATGATAAGACTTAGAAGTCAAGTCATTCAAGCAAAAATTGGCGGTTAACGCTGTGGATATTTTAATTGAGTCAACCCATAATTTTGAGAAAGATTTTTCAAATCTGACCGAGGATGAAAAGAAGAGAGTAATTCAAGGAATCAATCACTGTACTGAACTTTTTCCAACACAGAAGGCAAATGTTTATCATCAACTGCATCAGCTCTCTTTGCCATCAGTTCTAAATGGGTATGATTCGTCACTTTATGTATTAAGGGTTCCTCAAACATTAAGGGTAATTTTAACAGTTGACGAAGATCCAATATTTGAGCAAGTTGTTTTCACTCTTTTTCGAGTTATTCAACACAGCAATCTTGATAAAGCCTACAAAAACATTGCAGAGGTTTTGTATCAAGACTTTCTGCGCCAAGATCAAGAGATGGCAAAGGTTTCCTAAACTTATCTATGGCGCAAACTCTTTCTCTCTGCGATGAATATGGCATTATTTATGAAGCTCTGAAAATCTTGCCAACTAACGAATTTAAAATCAATTTTCTTGAAGCCTTGGCAGAACTTGAAGACAATGAGTGTCACAGAACAAGAACATTTCCAAAAACAAGGCTGCATAAAGTCAAAGGCATCAAACAAGCCATTTATCGGGCTGACATTGATAAAACTTCAGGCTGGCGTATCCACGTTCAATACGTCAATCGAGAAATTCATCTCAAGGATATTATCGAAGGACAAAAACATGATGACGTAATCGAAGTCATCAAATCGAAAAAGGCAAGATACGAGTAGATCTGGCGATCGCCCAAACCCAACCAGCCCCAAATCTGACAAGAGCACCCCGTTAACCCTACCCCCAAGCCAAGATTCGTCCAGACGCTTGGAGGAAACGGGTAAAACAGGTAGATTTAATGAGGATAGGGTCGTCCATCTGCCCCCATCAACACCGAACTCAGAAAATTTTGCACAATAGAGCTAATTAAACTTACGACCGTATTGATCTTGCCGATCTAGCAGGCTTAACCACCTAAGTCGGCCTATATTCTCTTTTATCTTATTGTCGCGTCGCCTAAACAATGATGAAAAGCCCCTTTCTCGAGCGCCTCCATAGCCCCAATCGTCCGGTCATCGTATTCGATGGGGCAATGGGGACCAATATCCAGTCCCAAAATCTCACGGCGGCGGATTTTGGTGGGCCGGAGTACGAGGGCTGTAATGAATATTTAGTGCATACCAAGCCAGAGGCGATCGCCAAAGTTCACCGCGATTTCTTAGCAGCGGGAGCCGACGTCATCGAAACCGATACCTTTGGCAGCAGCCCCATCACGCTGGCAGAGTTTGACCTAGCAGACCAAGCGCATTACCTCAGCAAAGCAGCCGCCGAACTGGCGAAAAAATGTGCGGCAGAGTTTTCCACCCCAGAGAAACCCCGATTTGTGGCCGGATCCATCGGGCCAGGAACCAAGTTACCCACCCTAGGCCACATTTCCTACGACGCGCTTAAGGATTCCTTTGAAGTCCAGGCCGAAGGGCTATTTGACGGCGGCGTCGATCTGTTTATTGTTGAAACCTGCCAAGACGTCCTGCAAATTAAAGCCGCGCTCAACGCCATCGAAGCAGTGTTTGCGAAGAAAGGCGATCGCCGTCCCCTCATGGTCTCTGTCACCATGGAAGTGCAGGGCACCATGTTGCTGGGCACCGATATCAGCGGGATGCTGTCGATTTTGGAGCCGTTCCCCATTGACGTTTTGGGACTCAACTGCGCCACAGGCCCCGATCGAATGGCAGATCACATCAAATATTTGACGGAGAACGCGCCCTTTGTGGTGTCCTGCGTGCCCAATGCAGGCTTGCCGGAAAATATTGGCGGTCACGCCCACTACAAAATGACCCCCATGGAACTCCGCATGGCCCTCCATCGCTTTATTGAGGATTGGGGCGTTCAGGTCATTGGCGGCTGCTGCGGCACGCGACCGGAGCATATCCAAGCCTTGGCAGAAATTGGAGCGGTATTGCAACCCAAGGAACGGGAAGTACGGCGATCGCTCACCCCCGGTCACAGCGGACGCGATCTCTTCGGCTACACGCCTGCCTCGGCCTCCATCTACACGGCCCAACCCTACGAGCAAGACAATTCATTCTTAATTGTAGGTGAGCGCTTAAACGCCAGTGGTTCCAAGAAGGTGCGGGAGTTATTGAACGAAGATGATTGGGATGGACTGATGGCGATCGCCAAGTCCCAAATCAAAGAAGGTGCCCATGTCCTCGACGTCAACGTAGACTACGTCGGTCGCGATGGCGAACGGGACATGCACGAGCTGGTCTCGCGTTTGGTCACAAACGTCACGCTGCCCCTGATGCTGGACTCCACCGAGTGGCAAAAAATGGAAGCGGGGCTGAAAGTTGCAGGCGGTAAATGCATCCTCAACTCCACCAACTACGAAGACGGCGAAGAGCGCTTCATGAAAGTGCTGGAACTCGCCAAAGAATACGGCGCGGGCGTGGTGATCGGCACCATTGATGAAGAAGGCATGGCGCGCACGGCAGAACGCAAATTCCAGATCGCTCAGCGGGCCTATCGGGCTGCGGTCGAGTTTGGCATCCCTGCCCATGAGATTTTCTTTGACACATTGGCACTCCCCATTTCAACGGGGATTGAAGAAGATCGCGAAAACGGCAAAGCCACCATCGAATCCATTCGGATGATTCGGGAAAATCTGCCGGGTTGTCACTTTATGCTGGGCGTGTCGAATATTTCCTTTGGCCTCAGTCCCGCCACGCGGATTACGCTCAACTCCATGTTCCTCAATGAGGCCATGCAGGTGGGGATGGATGGGGCGATCGTCTCGGCGGCCAAGATTTTGCCCTTGGCCAAAATCGACCCCGAACATCAGCAAGTCTGTACCGATCTGATTTACGATCGCCGTCGTTTTGACGAGAACAATATCTGCATCTACGATCCCCTCACCAAACTGACCGAACTGTTTGCCGGGGTCAGCGCCAAGGATGCCCGCGCGGGAAGCTCCCTGGCCGATCTTCCCATTGAGGAACGTCTGAAACAGCACATCATCGATGGCGAACGGATTGGGCTAGAAGATGCGCTCAAAATTGCCCTAGAAAACTATGCCCCACTCCACATCATCAATACTTTCCTCCTCGACGGGATGAAAGTAGTAGGCGAACTGTTCGGTTCTGGACAAATGCAGCTTCCGTTTGTGTTGCAATCTGCTGAAACCATGAAGTCTGCGGTGTCGTTCTTAGAACCGTTTATGGAGAAAGTAGAAGGTCAGGATGAATCTTCCGGCAAGGGTAAATTCCTGATCGCGACGGTCAAGGGCGATGTCCACGACATTGGTAAAAATTTGGTGGATATCATCCTTACCAATAATGGCTATAAGGTCATTAACTTGGGAATTAAGCAAACCGTGGATGCGATCGTGGATGCCTACAACGAGCACAAGCCTGACTGCATTGCCATGAGCGGCTTGCTGGTCAAATCCACCGCCTTCATGAAAGAAAACCTGACTGTCTTCAACGAGCGCGGTATTTCGGTGCCTGTGATTTTGGGCGGTGCGGCGTTAACGCCTAAGTTTGTCTACGAAGATTGTCAGAATGCCTATCAAGGCCAAGTCATCTACGGCAAAGACGCTTTTGCAGATCTCACCTTTATGGATCGCTACATGCCTGCTAAAGCCGAAACCCAGTGGAAGGATGAGGAAGGCTTTCTGGGCGAGTTTGCTGAATTCAACCAGAAGGGACGCAAGGCGATCGAACAAGCCGAGCGCGAACTGAATGGGGGCGCACCCGAAAAAACGGAATCTACTGAGCCAGAAGTGATTGATACGGTGCGATCGGAAGCCGTAGATATAGATATTCTCCGTCCCACTGCGCCGTTCTGGGGTACAAAGATTCTAAAGCCAGAAGATTTCTCCTTTGAGGAATTGTTCTGGCACATGGATTTACAGGCGCTGATTGCCGGACAATGGCAGTTCCGCAAACCCAAGGAGCAATCCCGCGAGGAGTACGATGCGTTCTTGTCAGAAAAGGTATATCCGGTTCTAGAAACTTGGAAGAAGCGGGTGGTGGAAGAAAACCTACTCCATCCGCAGCTCGTCTACGGATACTTCCCCTGCGTGGGCGAAGGCAATACCGTACATGTTTACGATCCAGCAGTCATCGAACAAAGGTTAACGCCTCAAACGGCAACTCCCTTTGTGACTTGGACGTTCCCGCGCCAAAAATCTCTCCGACGACTGTGCATTGCCGACTTCTTCCGCCCGATCGCCGAAAACCAGTTCGACGTATTCCCGATGCAGGCGGTGACGGTCGGTCAAATCGCCACGGAGTTTGCTGCAAAACTCTACGCCGAAAATGCCTATACGGACTACCTCTATTTTCATGGGTTAGCGGTACAGGTGGCAGAGGCTGTTGCAGAGCAGTCCCACGCCCGCATCCGTAAGGAGTTAGGCTACGGAGACCTAGAGCCAGATAATATCCGCGATATGCTGGCGCAGCGATATCAGGGTTCGCGCTATAGCTTTGGCTACCCAGCTTGTCCCAATGTGGCGGATCAGTTTAAGCAGTTGGAGTTGATGGGATGCGATCGGATTGGGATGACGATGGATGAGAGCGAGCAGCTTCATCCTGAGCAATCGACAACGGCGTTGATTGTGTATCATCCAGTGGCGAAGTACTTTAGTGCTTAGCCCAAAAATCCCGAACGCAGGAAGTTGAGTAACTTTTGAGGTTTTCTTTAGGCCAACATCAAGGCGCGAAAGCCTGCTTGAGTAAAATGGCGATCGCCATCTCTACACCATCATTATCTCGGCGCGATCGCCCTTCTAAAACCCTAATACTTGATGCGATCGCAGTTCCATCCTCCACACCCCAGAGCGATCGCAGGCATAAGAGCAGGCGATCGCCATAACGGCAGATGCGGTTGTAGCTAGGGGTGATCGCTCATGCAGACGCAGGCAGTTATTCAATGGGGGGATGCCATCCACTGATAGCCCACCGCCAGCGAGCGGAAACAATGATGACGTTGTTCATGCGTAGAACTACTATTGTGGCTCGGCCTGTGGCTGTTAAACCTTCGACTTTTGTGCTGTCAAAACTCCAGGTAAAGTGTTCTGTCCATTTTTGTAGGCGAGGGTTAAAGAGTTGGACTGGTACTCCCGTTAATGGATCGTTGGCTTGTGTCGTATCGGATTTGAATTCGTTACAGGTACGACAGGCAAGGCAGAGATTTTGAAAGGATGTGTCTCCACCTTTGGAGCGTGGCAGGATGTGGTCGTGGGTCATGGGGATGCCGCTGTTTGCTTGGCTGGTTAGGCAATAGCAGCATCGTTGACGATCGGTCTGTTCAACCTGAATTTTCAGACTTTCAGGAATGTAGGTGGACACGAAGGTTTAAGGCTGAACGACTGAGTGACCGCGCCAGCGAAGGATGGCTGCGGCTTGGGCTTTGCATAACATGAAGCGATCGCCCTCTGTCCGCAAATCCGTCAATTCTGCGCGGTCGGTGGCGGATAGGGTGTGTTCTTGGTTTTGCTGTAAGAGTGCTTCGTATCGGGTCATGTCTGAGGTTGTTTTACGCGCTTGGGCAATTTTCCAGAGGGCTTCGTCTTCGAGGCGATCTAGGGCGGCAAGGTCAGATTGAAATTCTTCTGGGACGTTATCCCATGTGGGGGGACTGCCTACTTTGAGGGAATGGAGGACGACCTCTTCAATCGGACGATGGGTTGCTTGGGCTGTGTTTGCTAAGCGTTGGTAGAGGGGATCTGGGATTTGTAGAGTAATTGCTTCAGACATAAGGTTACATTTACCTATTTACTTGAATTTCATGCTTGAATTCTAGATAAGACCTCAACAGAGTAAGCTGCATATACTAGTTCATTTGCAATCAAGATGCTTGTTTTTTATTTAATTTCTGAATCTTGTTGACTGGTCGAATTATAGCTGTGTTCTTATGACTTTGAATTAAAATTTCATCTGCCGACTCGCCTCCTTTAGATAATTTATCTCTCTCAACTTTCAGTGCTTTAAGAAGAAAGTCATGTCTAATTTCAAAATTCACTATTATCTCACTCCAAGTCAATACATATATTTTGTAATTAATTGAAGGACGTTTGAAAACGAGATGTTTTTCTCCATGAATATTCGAATTTTCTAATTCACCTTTAATATATTCATTATATTCTTTGCCAGCCAGATAAAATTCCCATGTCATATTGGAACCATTAAACATTGGTTGGTCTAAAATGACTGACATGTAGTCTTTGACCTGTTCAAGTTCTTTTTTTCCTAAAACCACATCGGTAGGATGTTTCAACTCAATGACAATATTATTAATTTCTTTTGTTGCAGGTAATCGACGCACTGCAAATACATCCATCTCTCTATTTTTGTCAGGATGATCGATAGATACTGTATTATTTTCACCATGCAATAAATAAATATGATTTTTCAATGCTTTCTCAAAATCATCTTCAGCCTTGGCAACCAAATGATACTGCTCGCCAAACAGCCAGAAATTATGCTCTATGAATGTTTGAAGATGATCGCGTTCATTGGCATCAAATAATGGATTAAATACTAGTTTTTTGAAGTTTTCAATTGTCTTGTAGCGATCTTCAATTAATTTTATCGTGTTGATAATATTTGAGAGATTACTGACTTCAAGTATTTTTGCTAAATCAGTTCTTTCTTTAGAATTTAAATTGACAATCTTCTCAATTATTAACAATAAATCTTCTCGCTCAGAAGAACTCATGATCAAGGCGAATAAGCCAAACATTGTCTTTTTTTGTGTTTTTTTAAGTCCATTAAATATTTTAGGATCAGCCTCATAAAGTCTAGTAACAATTTGTGTTAATTCTCGCTTTTTATGTTGTTCCCAAAGTTCATTCCCAAAATCTGGGTATGACCCATCAGCCACAGACTCTTCCACAAGCTGATTTGCACGTTTTCGAATAAAAGGTGATCGCTTCTGCTTTAGATATTTTTCAAGATTTTCAATTAGACTTAATAACACTTCATCACTATCTATGCTTGAAAAGCTTAAGCTTGTTTGAATACTTTCCGATTCCTCTTGTAAATCTGAATCACTAGAGGAGTATAGATCTTCAAGGTTGTCAAAATAATCACTCTCTATATATAAGCTGTGATAAAAGTTATCACCTTTATTGTTAAAGGTAGTTGTTTTCTTGCCTCGTTCCAACCTATTTGAGTCAATGAAATAGTAACGAGAATACTCACGTCTTAAGCTTTCATTCCAGCGAATATACTTCATCTTGAATGTAAGATCATTGATTTTAAAGTCTTTTGTTTTATTTTCGCCTATTAAATAAGAATGTCCGAGAATTTTGCCGTTAATTTTTATATGCCTAGGAAATGGAGAACCTAGCTCAAGAAACCAAGCAAACTCAGTAGCTAAATAGTCTTCGATATTTTTGAAATTGTAATGACTTAATTTCTCGGAAATATATGAAAACTTTACTATTGTCTGAGTTGGCCCGTCTGAACAAACCTCATCATGAGGTGTATATGTATCAAGTGTAGATTCATCAACTAACACAGTGAATCTTTTATATTTATTTTCAGTATTTTTATAAATAGTGTCCCACTCTGCAATATCAGCGAACTTAAAAAATGTTAGTCTACCTACTCCATTTTTTCCATGAATTGCAGATGGCCCTTCATGTGTAGCATCAGGATCAATTACCTTGTTGGAATATCGATAAGGTTGAAATTTTTCATCCAACTTGTCTAGCGAAATACCTGAACCATTATCAATAATTTTTAACTCACTAATACAACCTATCTCATTATATTGATATTCAATTTCGACAACGCTTGCCCCTGCATCAAAGCCATTCCATATAAATTCTGCAATAGCACTTTGAATTTTAAAATTTTGAAGCTCATTCTTTATTCCTAGCGCACCAATTTCAACTTTTTTTCTTGTCATTTCTAGATCTTGATTTTAGCTGTTTCTTAAATTTGATTTATTTTTTTATTTAGTAGCTTCAGCTTACAATATATCTAAAGCACTTAGAATATTTTATTTTAGTTCAGTAGAAACTCTCGCAAGCAATGACGAAGTATTTTTGAAGAATACTGTGATCACCATATTTACATTAGGTTTTAGCTTGAAACTTTTGATGTTGTATCCTTGATTAGAAATAACCAGCGCAGGTCTAACCTTTTCACCACTCAGATCTAAAAAAGGGAACTTGATTAAAACAATATCTGTTTGATTAACCTTCAAGGCACTTTTCCCATAGCCCATCCGGTTCTTCATCGTACACAGCTTTTAGACCTTCTTCAGCCAAAAGCTCATACTCACTGACCTGTCGCAGTTTTAACGTCCCACCAGTATCTTTGGCATAGAAATAAAGCTGCTCATCATGGATATCAAACTGAGCTTTAATTTCTTCAAACTTGGCAAAGGGCATGATGTTTCCCCTAGGTGGTGCGAGAGCCATTACTCCAACTCGCTTATTATATCAACAGTTGGATTTCCCCAAAAATAGACCATTCCATCACCCTTCACTTGAAACGTTTGGAGAACAAGGTATATTCGGTGTTGTGTCCCTCAGCGATCGCCGTTTTGCTCATTGTTGCCGATATTCCACTCAATTTTAACTTTTTTAATGCCCCACTCCCAAGCTGGAATCCTGCCCTGAGTTCTTTAGCGCCAAAGCTACAACCCGATCGCCTGACGTTGAGAATAAACCTCTTCCAGCAATAAATCGCGCAGCTCATTCGCAATATCCGCCGGAGGATTCCCCGCCAGCGCCCGACCAATCAATCGCTCCGCCTCCCGTAACTCAGAGCATTCCAGCGCTAAAACAGCCGCACTCCGATGCAAAACTGAGCGCGTCGGTTCCAAATCAAACTGCATCGCCACAAGGTCAGCCGCCGCCCGTTCCTTCTCAAAAGCCGCCCTAGCCAACCCCAAAATTGCCGATACATCCCCACGCTGGCGAGCCACAACCGCTTGGTCAACCAGTTCCATAGCCTCTCTGTGAAGCCTTTCTACGTCCTTCATTTTTGAACGATCCGTGCGCGTGGAGTACCAAATTCAACCACACAGACATAGCCAGGAGACAAAGCATCCGAAGGACTAATCTGCTCTAGCTTCATGTTAACCCTAGATTGAAGAATGCTTTGCGAACCCTGACGGATGCCAGAAACCTCCAAACGAGCTTTGCGTTGGAAAACCGTTTGTGGGTCATCAATAGAGCCAAGCCAAAAATCAAAGCCAAAGCCTCTGCCCTTGATAGAGCGCTCAATTACCGTAAGTTGAGTCAAATGAGGCATCAGCAGCGCTGCAATCCCATAAGCTCCATACTCAGTCGCAACCTCTAAATCGGCATTGAATCGGCGGACTGTATCATCAACCGTATTTCGTTGGAGTTCCACCGTTAGCGTTTGCATTCCATCAACTTGAAGCGTAACCTGTACCGGATGAGATTGCGCCTCTAAGCAAACCGCTGCGGCATCAGCACAAGTAGCTCCAAAGGTCAGTGACCATCCAGGGCGTTCAGGTTTATTTTGGCAGAGGTCGTTGAGATAAAGAGTTTTCCCTGGAGCGCTGTCAGTCATTGTTTAGGGTACTTTCGGATTGCACGTCCAAAATCCTATCGCGAAATCGGCAGACTCTCGATACATCGTGATCGCCCCATTTACCCAACTCAAGGAGAACAAGACACATCTGGTGTTGCGTCCCTCAGCGATCGCCCCTAAATCCTCGCCCCTTTGCCCATCAGGCGATTGAGTAAAAGCCTGCGATCGCCATTCTGTCCTCGTATCGTGGAAAAACAGACCTTGCCAGCCTGAATCCGTGGATGCCATAGAAAAAAGGCGAATCAATCGATTCTGTAAAGCAATACTGGACATCAAGCCCCCAAATAAGGCTGTAAAAATTTTTGGAGCTGTCCGACAGAAAGCCTGGGCGAAGGTCTAGGAATCGGTTTCTCTTCAGAGTCGGGAGCATCCAGCCGATAAAATAAAACCGGGATCTCGTACTGATAGGCAGCAAACCAATCCGCCTGGGTTGTAATATCTCGAATCTCCAATTGAAAATTTAGACCCTGCACCTGCTCCAGTTTTTCCTGTAGCCCCTCGCAGAGATGACAGCCCGGTTTGCTATAGAGAATGAGCGTTTGCATCGGTTTATTGAAAAAAAGCGGTTTGCAACTTTCCCCATCCTAAAGAATCATCGACAGGCAAAGATACAAATTGTCCGCTGGGAGGGTAGCCTAAGACTAGGGTACCTGTAGCGTGCCCGTAGTCTGTTGGGCGAATCGCATCGTCGAAGCGATATCGAACGCCTAGCCTGCTACCGAAGAGTTTTAACGTTCTAATATCTACCAAGAGTTAGCAGTCATGTTGATGGGGTTTCGCAAATCGAATTGGAAATGGGTCGTTGGATCGCTTTTCCTCGTGGCATCTACAGGTCTCCCGTTAGTCAGTCGGGCGCAGTCGCCTGGGGATATCATCCGCATTGGAACGCCTGGTCAATGGAGCCAGTACGAGTCCTACTGGAACCAGCTCATTAACCTAGGCGCAGCCAGCAAAACTAAAAGCGAAGCATCCGGCACTGACGCGACCGCCACCGCAACCGATCCGCAGGTATTAGAGAAACAGATCGCACGCAAACTTAGAGTCAGCAATCTACAGCTGTCTCCCATTTTGGGTCTTCCTGGCTCATCTCAGCTGATGGGCAAGATTACCAACAATAATGCTAAAGCTGTAACAGTCTCCGGCGTTAACGTCGATATTCTCAAATCTAACGGCGAGTTAGCCCAAACCGCATCTGCTAGACCCCAACCCGCAACAATCCCCCCCGGCGGAACGGTCACATTTAGCGAACAACTCCTAACCGTTCCCGCCGATTCGGGTTTTCAAGCGCGACTTTCCAGGTCAACCCCCTTTACGATTGAAGGTGGTATCTAAACGATCGCAATATTATGGCAACTGTGACGGTCAAGCTGTTTGCAGCCTATCAAGAAGCCTACGGTAAACCAGAGGTCATCCTAGAGGTGCCCTCTGACATGACGGTGGAAAAAGTGGGCGATCGCATCCGAGCCCCTTTTCCTGCCCTCCATCCTCTCGCTGCCATCACGCGCTACGGGATCAATTTAGCCTTTGTCGAACCCAATACCCTCGTTCGAGACGGCGATGAGATCGTATTGATTCCGCCAGTGAGCGGGGGATAGCGCTAGGCTGGATGCTTGTCTAAAAGTTGAAACAACGAGTCCTCTAGCTCGTAGCCAAACAGATCTGCCATTTGCTTCAGCCGATTGGGTCGCGATACGCCATTCTGCTGAAACCAGTGGTGGATCGTAAAAATTTTGCGCATTACAAATAAATCCAACGCCTGCGGGTTAAATTGAATCCCCTCCCGCTTGCTAAATTCGTGGGGCACCATCATCGCAGCGTAGCGAGCTAACTCCCCGGACGTCCAATCGAGCCAGTAGGGAATCCAAGGGTAAATGCTGTCGAGCCGTACGAACCACAGCCGTATTTCAGGAATATCTGGCAATTCTAAAACCTGTTCTGGATCTTGAGGATAGTCAATCTGAAACTGGAGAGATCGATCGCCCTCGAATAGCGTCTTGGTTTGGAGCCAGTTTTCCAAGACGACCTTCACAGGAGATAGGTCCAGCGTCTCAAAGTGTTGGGCGTTAACGGTAATGACGGTGGGCATGGGGGATTACGTAAGATCCTTCTAGGTCATACTTAAAGTATCTTGAAGCAGATAGACAATATATAAACGAAAGCTTTCAAAGCGAAAGCGGTTCGAGTTTAGTTATGATGGGATTAAAACAAAACAACATTGAAAAGAGTTTGGGAAAGTGCTGTGCTGAGTGAAAAAGAGGGTGTTGTTCGGTCGATTCAGTCGCTAGACGATGCATTGAGTAAGTGTCAGACCTTGGGCATGCGTCTCAGTCGACAGCGCCGCTTTATTTTAGAGCTATTGTGGCAGGCGCAGGAACATCTATCGGCACGACAGATCTACGACCGTCTGAATCAGGACGGCAAAGACATCGGACACACCTCGGTCTATCAAAACCTAGAAGCCCTTTCTCAGCAAGGCATCATTGAGTGCGTAGAACGCTCTGACGGCAGGCTTTACGGCCACGTTAGCGATTCCCACAGTCACATCAACTGTCTGGATACCGATCAGATCTTAGATATTCACATTCAGCTTCCTGACGCGCTTGTAGCAGAAATCGAGCAGCGAACGGGCGTCAAAATTACAGACTACCGAGTCGATTTTTACGGTTATCGTCACAGTGCTTCGGAGATAAGCGCCGCTCAGTCTGCTTAGAGATGCTTCTCTCAAGCAAGGTCGCTCCGGCGCACCATCGGGAGAGTGCTTGAGATTGTTAACCTTCCGCATAAAGATCGGCGATCGATTCTAAACTGGATCTGGCGCGAATATTTTCAGTGACGAGTCAGCCTTGTGAAAACAAGGCTTGTTTTACGCTTATACGCTCTAAACAATGCGGGGTCTGTGCTGCGAACTTTTACAGCCTGTAGTGTTTTGAGCTTATGGGAAGACGGGCTTGAAATCTGACTGCATGAGTTCTAAGAGGGTGGATTCGCCGAGCTGTGTTTGAGAAGGAGATTTAAAATTCATGGTTAGTACGACCCAAGATGCGCCGTTGTTGCTGCGGGCGGCGCGTGGTGAATCGGTAGACCGTCCGCCAGTGTGGATGATGCGCCAAGCAGGGCGCTATATGAAAGCCTACCGAGATCTGCGCGAAAAGTATCCGTCCTTTCGGGAACGGTCTGAAATTCCTGAAGTAGCCATCGAGGTGTCGCTTCAGCCTTGGCGGGCCTTTGGGCCGGATGGTGTTATCTTATTCTCGGATATTGTCACGCCTATGCCAGGGATGGGCATCGACATGGATATTGCCGAAGGCAAAGGGCCGATCATCCACGCGCCGCTCCGCACTCAAGCACAAATTGACAACCTGACGCCCCTCAATCCCGACGAATCTTTGCCGTTTATCAAAACTATTTTGAAGGCACTCCGGCAGGAAGTGGGCAACCAGGCGACGGTGTTGGGTTTTGTCGGCGCACCCTGGACGCTGGCGGCTTATGCGGTTGAGGGGAAAGGTTCCAAAACTTATTCCGTCATCAAGGGTATGGCTTTTTCCGACCCGACGCTGTTGCATCAGCTCCTGTCTAAATTTGCCGATGCGATCGCCATCTACGTGCGCTACCAGATCGACTGCGGCGCGCAGGTGGTGCAGATGTTCGATTCCTGGGCGGGTCAGCTTTGCCCTCAGGATTACGAAACCTTCGCGCTGCCCTATCAGCAGCAGGTAATCCAGCAGGTCAAAGAAACCCATCCCGATACGCCGTTCATTTTGCTGGTCAGCGGCAGCGCCGGGGTGATGAAGCAAATGGCATCTTCCGGTGCGGACACGATCAGCGTGGACTGGACCGTGGATATGGCCGAAGCCCGCGCCATTTTAGGCCCCAATATCGGGGTGCAGGGCAATATGGATCCGGGCGTGCTGTTTGGGTCGCAAAACTTTATCCGCGATCGCATCCACGACACCATCCGCAAAGCTGGCAACCACAAGCACATCATGAACTTGGGGCACGGCATCTTGCCCACCACGCCTGAAGAAAATGCTGCATTTTTCTTTGAAACGGTGAAGCAATACCGCTATTAACGGCAAATAGCGCGACTAGAATGGATGTCTCCCCACCGGGCAGGCGTCCATTTTTTTAACCCATCCCAGTACCAGGAAGAGACGTGGCAGGACGGCGAATTTTAATTACGGGCGCGAGCGGCTGTATCGGACATTATCTCTGCGAAACCTTCATCCAGCACGCCGATGACGAGCTGTTTTTAGTGATGCGCGACCCTCAAAAGCTGCGCGTTCCGGTAGATAGCCGTCCTGGCGTCCATATCGTGCAGGCCGATCTGCGCCACCTCGACCCCCTGCGCGATTTACTCTCGACCATTCACTGTGCGGTCCTCGTCGCGACCGGGTGGGGCGACCCGGAACTAGACATCGATAAAACGCTGGAGCTGATCGAGGCGCTCGACCCGCAGGTCTGCCAGCAGGTCATTTATTTTTCGACAGCCAGCATCCTGGGCCGAGACGAACGGGTCTTACCTGAGGCCAAAAGTCTGGGCACTGAATACGTTAAAGCCAAGGCAATCTGTTACGAAAAGTTGATGGCCATGGAGTTGGCTTTTCCAGTATTTACAGTATTTCCCACGCTGGTGGTGGGGGGCGACGATCGCAAACCCTATTCCCATTTTGCATCGGGGTTGCCTGAAGCGCTGAAGCAGGCGGGAGCGATCCGGTTTCTCAGGATGGAGGGGAGTTTTCACTTCATCCACGCCCAAGATATTGCCACCATCGCGCTCCAAATCGTGCAGCATCCAGAATTAGCACCATCCCAGACATTGGTGCTTGGGAATGAGGTGGTGATGGCCAATGAGGCGATCGCCGCGCTCTGTGCTTTTGCCCAAAAGCGCATTTATTTCCAGCTCGATCTCAACCCTTGGCTGGTGAACGTGCTGATCCGACTGTTTAACATTCGCATGGGTGCGTGGGACTACTTTTGCCTCAGCTACCGACATTTTCAGTACGCCAACCCCATCAGCCCAAAAACATTCAACCAACCCACTTACTGCTCCACCTTTAAGGATGTATTGAGCCAAAGCCTTCGATCGTAAATAAATATAATTAGAAGTGCTTACTCATGAAAGGTTTTACTCAAGCCAATTTATTTGAACTTAGCAGTCGCTCGATCGTCGCGTTGAAGGGAACGGCTTAGTTTATTGTCTAATCCTCGCGATCGCTCTGGCAACAAACCTAAACTCGATCGATTGGTAGTTCCATCATAGATTTCGCATATCTTATTCTTTCATTTGGTAGAGGCTGATTTCAGCGCTAACCGCCGAAAATACAACCAACAGCCTTGCAGACAGTATGAATATTCAAACGCCAACCTGGGTCAAACATGCAGTTTTCTATCAAATATTCCCCGATCGGTTTACGTCCGGTCAACAGACGCGAAAGCGCCTTCTCAGATCTCCCACCTGGGAAAAATGGGATGCACCGCCGACATTGCAAGGCTATAAGGGCGGGGATCTCTGGGGTGTTATCGAACAACTGGACTACCTAAAAGATCTAGGCATTACAGCCATTTACTTCACGCCTATTTTTCAATCCACAAGCAACCATCGCTATCACACGCACGATTACTATCAAGTCGATCCGTTATTAGGAGGGAATCAAGCTTTTAAGGAACTCTTAAATCGAGCGCACCGACAAGATATCAAGATCGTGATAGATGGGGTGTTTAACCATGCGAGCCGCGGCTTTTTCTTTTTTAATGACATTCTAGAAAACGGGCCTTACTCCCCCTGGCTAGATTGGTTTAAGATTCAAGGCTGGCCCTTGTCTCCCTACAACGGCGAACTGCCTGCAAATTATGAAGGATGGGTCGGGAATCGAGCGCTACCCGTCTTTAACCACGACAATCCTGATGTCCGCGAGTACATCATGGAAGTTGCCGAATATTGGATAAAAGAAGGAGTTGACGGCTGGCGGTTGGACGTTCCCTTTGAAATAACGGTACCGGGATTTTGGCAAGAATTTCGCGATCGCGTCAAAGCCATTAACCCGGAAGCCTACCTCGTCGGCGAAATTTGGCAAGATGCGCGGCAATGGTTGGACGGCACGCAGTTTGATGGAGTGATGAACTATCTATTCACCGGGCCGACGCTTGCATTTGTCGCTGGCGATCGCATCCAAATGAAGTACGTGGAGGGGCCGAGCTACGAACCTTACCCGCCGTTGCTCGCTCCAGAGTACGCATCCAAGATTCGGGATCTTTTGAATCTATATCCTTGGGAAATTCAGCTTACCCAGCTCAATCTCTTAGCCAGCCACGATACAGCTCGATTGCCGACCATTGCAGGGGCAGAAGACAGTGCTGGGATGGAAGAATCGCGAACCTGCGTCAAACTAGCAACCCTCTTGCTTTTTACGTTTCCAGGCGCTCCTTGCATTTATTATGGCGATGAAGTTGGGCTGCTGGGCGGCATAGATCCAGATTCCAGGCGGGGCTTTCCTCCAGAAATGCAGTGGGACCGAGACCTTTTGAGTTACCATCGCCAACTCATTGCGCTGCGCAATTCATCTCCGGCGCTCCAAATTGGTGCCTACATTCCTTTATACGCCCAGGGGACCGTCTATATTTTTGCCCGCGTATTGCATAATGAAGTGCTCGTTATTGCTATAAACGTTGGTATTTCCACAGAACAGGCGGTTTGCGACATTCCTCGCGAAATAACCCAGCAGCCACTGAAAGTCCGACGCTTTGGAGAAGCCCAGGTTCGTTGGGTCGATACGGATGCGACCCAACAACTAATCGTGACTTTGCCCCCTCGGAGCGGTTCTATTTTAAGCGCTTGAGCCGACTCTCGAGTGGCCAAATCTCCAAATAGGCGACGTGGGTATAGGCTGACGTTTGCGATCGCCTATATCCGTGATTCTCTCTCGACCTTTCACATCATCGGCGAAACTTTGAAACCGCAGAACCTTGGAGCTACGTCAATCAGTTAACAAACAGGATTTGCTCCGCCATCCAAGTAATATGCAGGTCTCTTAAAGAGATGCCAAATTTTTGCCTCATTTCCTCAATGGTCCAATCTTCGTATCGGTCGAAGACTTCCTTGTGAATGTTGCGGTACTTCACGCGTTGACCGTACTTGACGCCGCAATCGAATACGTGCAGGTGCAGCGGGTTAAACCGAAATAGCTTTGGGTAAACAAATCTCGAAAAGACTTTAATGATAGAAATGTGTCGCGGTTCGACTTTATCCGCATTGCCCATCGTAAAACCGATCACGAATGCTTCGTCGTAGGCGGTTACCCCGCGATTTAATAAGAGGTGAATGCAGTCGTGACCGTGGAGATCGATACTGCCAGGAAGCGCAATCGGGCTGTCTGGATTTTCTAACAACCAAACCCACAGCGGAATATCTCCTTGCTTGTCAATCGCAAATCTTTGGCAGGCTTCCCTTAAATTCAGCTTGCCAATATCCTGCTCTGGCGTGATCCTGCTGAAGTCGATCGGTTGCGAGAGTTGCTTTTCTAATATTTGTGCTGTCGCCATGAAAACACTAGACCCCCTGCATACCCTGAGCCTTCAGAGACCTTCAAGACAAATTATTCTTTTCCTAGAGTAATTAGTGGAAGCAGGCATTGCCCTCTGTGAAACCACTGAACTGTGTCAGCAATTCAAATGGCACAACGCAGATCGAACAGACCTTTACTTAATACCCAACGTTGCAATTGCTGCGTAAGTGATGCATGATGGCCGGAGCCAAGGCAGTCCATACAGGCGTATTTACACCTGCTCGTCTTAGAGCGTCGGCTGTCCAAGTATTGCAAGTTCGCGCGATCGAGTAGGAGCCAATTGCTTCGTAAAAACCGCTGTCCGCATACAATCCCTGACGAATATACCGAGGGTTACCCTGGGTATCGCGCTTAAAGCTGGCATCGATAAACTGCATCAGTTTTAGATATTCAGTGCGGCTCAGCCAGATTTGTTTGACTTCAAAGGCAGGCGGTAACCGATCGGGTTTCTCGGCGTGCCCCCACACGTGCATGACCGTAGGGCCGGGTAAAAACAGCGTGTCGAAAATCGCGATCGGATGGAAAGAAGCATTCATGAAAAACTGGCGATCGCCCCAGCCAAAGCTGAGGTATCGATACTTATCTGCATTAGGGCCGAGTTGGGAGAGGGAGAGGCGCGATCGCCAATCGAAGGCTGCTGTCGTCACGGGTACGATCGCCTCTGCGTGGAAGTGGTTCACGCTGCTGATATAAATCGAGTAACTGCAGTCCGATTGAGCGCGGTAGTGCCATTGCGTTGGCAGCAAACACCCCAGTAGCAAAGCAAGCAAGACAAAGACACAAGATAATAAGCCATAGCAACAGGCTTTTGAGTGCTTTCTCTCCCTCATTGTCCGCACATCAGCCGTTCAATCCGCAGCAAGACTCGTCCCCACCAAGCACGCATCGGTGAAATCCGTCCCGCTCAGATTTGCGCCCTCCAATTCGGCACACAGTAAATTTGCTCGGATCAGCGCTGTTCCAGCTAAATTAGCACCGCGCAAGTCAGCTTCTTCCAAGTTTGTTTCCGTCAGTAAAGCGCCCTGGAGATTGGCATTTCTTAAGTCAGCACCGTGAAGATTGGCATTGCTGAGATTGGCTCCGCGCAGGTCGGCCTGCCGCAAATCCACCCCCTGCAAGTTGACGCTCATCAGGTTCGCGCCACATAAGGAAGCCCCAGTGAAAGCGGCCTGGTGGGGATTGGCACCCATCAGATTCGCACCGCGCAGGCTGGCTCCCCGCAGATCGGCTTGGACTAAGTTCGCCTGCATGAGATTGGCCCCCCAGAGGTTAGCCCGGAGATCGGCACCCTTCAGTTGCGCGCCCATCAGATTTGCGCCCTCTAGATAGGCTCTCTCTAAATTCGCACCGTTGAGATTAGTGCCAACCAGTTTAGCGCCCGCTAGGTTTGCACCCGCTAGGTTCGCACCCGCTAGATCTTCATCTTCGAGGTTAGCTCCTGCCAATGCTTTGAGCTCCCCCTTGCGAATAGCCTCAATTTCCATAGCCAACCTCTACTGCTTTGCGGTGGGGTGAAGGATCGGCTTCGGTCGGCAAGGCGTCCAGCAGCCACAGACCGTTGGTAAATTTAGGAGACTGAATGGAGAGCGCCATCCCCTGATGCAATCCCGATACCAAAAGTGCGAGCAACTCTACGAGCTTCGGATCCCAGTAGCGACCCGATTCTTGCTGGCACTGGGCCAGTGCCGCTTGCAGCCGCGCAAACCAAACCGTTCTTGCTTCCGGCTTTTGCGGCACCTCCAAAGAGCCTACCAGCCCTTGGAAGTAAGTTGAAATCCCTAGAATGCGAGCTTCTAGAGGGATATCGTCAGCGGCAAGCCCCGCAGGAGCGCCTTGGCCGTTCCACCATTCTGTTTGGTGGGTCACGATCTGCGCTACAGCTCTCAGGCGCGGCATCGTGCGCAGGGCTTGGGCGCCTGGCTCTAGAGCGCAGGTGAGCGGGCAAGCCGGATAATCAGTCGGAACTGGCTTAGAAGGCGAAAACAGACTCTCGGCACCCTGCATGGGGCCCAAGCGGTGGAGGATGCCAGCCAGTCTCAAACGCTTGAGTTGCCACCCCGGTAAATCTAACAACTGGCCGAGCGTTTCTGCCAATGCAGCCACTTCCTCCGGCGCTTTGGGGTTTTCGGGAGACATGCCATCTATGATTTGGGCCATCCGCAAAAAGGCTTGAAGCTCGTTGGAGAGCAAATTGTCGTCTAAGAAAGTATCGCTGCGATCGATCCCCAGGTCATCTTGTCCTTTCTGAAGGTAAGCCACCACCTTTGATACCACCCTTTCAAGCGGCTGGGGCGGTAGCGTCGCGCGTTCTGCTAGAACGGACTGCATTTGCTGGGCGAGTTTAGCCTGCAAAGATGGGTTGTAGCGGCCAATGTGGGCGATCGCCAATTCGATCGTTTCCTCGACTAAGTTAGATTCAAACGTCCAAAAGCCGTAGAACTTGCGCGCCAAATCGTCCTCAGGCACGCCGGATGCTCCGTAGTCTGCTGGAGATAGCTCTTGGCACAGCACCATTGCAGCATAGGCTGGGCCAAAAATAATCAGGTGCCATTCCTCAGAAACAGGATCGGTCGGGTCAATGGCGATCGTGTCTACATTCGGCAGCTGGCTCGTGGGATGCTCGGCAAATCCCGCGTCGTCGGCAGCCATAATGCCGACCTGACGGGCTTTTCTAGCCAAGTCTGCATAACGGTCTGCTTCTTGCAGATACCATTTGCCGCGCTGAAAAGCCGTTACGACGAGGGGGCGATCCGTGCTGTCTAGAATGCAATCTTCCAGAGCGTGGCATAGGGATACCAGCGTGTTTTTATAGTAGACCCCAAAACTAAGCGGTCGCTTGGTCGATAACTTGGGATCGTGGGCGGTTGAAAGCTTCTGGAGGATGGAACCTTCTAACATAATGGGATTAAAAGCCAGGTTTTAAAATTTAACTGAAACGCGATCGGTCAAATGCTGCAGCCAACGCCTTGTTACATTGTTACAATTTTTTTTATTTTTGCCAGAAATTCTAATAAAACCTTCACACGGCTGGCAAGAGCTAGCCGCGATGCAGTCAGGAGCTGGCTTTCTCAATCCTCTGTAAGTCATCCTGCATCCCCTCTTGAAGCGAGCTACATGCGGTCCCACGATCGGCGACCTTCGAGCTGCTGTGTCACGTTCGACTGGGTGAAGTCGCAACCTCTCCTCCCAGTCGCCTCAGAATTTGTAACACTTCATAGAGTTCGTTATTGGGATTTGTTAGAGAAAATAGTCTGGAGTTAGCATATTCAGCGGTCGTTTGGCGAGTTGCTTTTAGAAACAAAAACTCATTCCCATTTGTAATCATGCCAAACGTGGGTTGAGACAGCTCTGGATTGCTCAACATGTAGGCCAGCGCTTGCGGAAGCGCCCGCGTTACCGCAAAATCGCTCCGTTTCGACTCGATTACCAATAGCCAGAGGCGATCTTTCAGCACGAGTACGTCAATTCGCCCCCGAATGACCAGCCCCTCATCCTCCATGTCTATATCTGTACTGGTTTCTGTTTCAACCCGAAACGGCTTTCGATAAAAACCAGCCAGGTCTAGCAGGGGTGCGAGGACGACCATTTTGACGCTGTTTTCCAGCATCGGTGGGTCTTCCATCAGTTCCATAAAATTGGCCCTGACCCGATCTAACAACTGTTGTTCGGCTTCGCTCAAAACGCCATGGGTCTCAGACCATTCTTGGAAAAAAATTGGATTTGGACTTTGATGCAACCCCAACTCCTGTTTTAGCGCGCGCAGGGTGACCTCAGTGGCTGGAATGGTTTGAACCATGGCTAAATTCCTCTTTATAATGTTCGGTCTAGCATAAATTGCGGCAAGCCCGCGACTTTCTCGAGAAAGCGCTCCAAGGTGGGGACATTAAAATCTCCAGTATTTTTTGCGACGATACAGTTGTCTCAGACGCTCTCGATCGCATCCCAGGAGGTAGCCCAGAATCACCAACTGGTTGACGAGCGTCGTAGCAAACACCCCGCTTTGCAGCCATCGCCTTGCCGAAGTGACAGCGGGTTCCGGTACGATCGCGATCTTGCCCGAGCGCTGGAGTCGGCGAACCAGCTCGAAATCTTCCATGATGGGTTGTTCCGGGAAACCGCCCGCTTTATCGAAGGTGTCCGCCCTCAGAAAAATGGCTTGGTCGCCGTAGGGCAGTTGAAACAACCGAGATCGCCAATTGACGCCGCGCTCTATCCATCGCAGCAATCGCGGCGCGCCGTCGATTTTAAGCGAAAAAGCCCCGGCCACAACTGCGCCCTCAGAAGCCAATGCCGCGCGGACTAGATCGGCAAACCCAACGGGCAAGCGCGTATCGGCGTGCAGAAAGAGGAGAATTTCGCCCGTGGCAGCTTTAGCGCCCGCATTCATTTGGCGGGCGCGCCCTGTCGTTGTCGAGAGCACCGTCGCGCCCAGAGATTTTGCTAGCGCGACGGTGCCGTCCGCAGAGCCGCCATCCACCGCAATGACTTCTACTGCGGGTGCAGAGCGGGTGCTGGCGATCGCCAGTTCGATATTCGTTTCTTCATTCAGCATTGGAATGATGACGGAAATCTTTGCCGTTTCCCAGTTCTGATGCATGACTCGATTGGCTGTTCTCATCCAGACTTAGGGGAAGCATGCCGTACTGCTGCAACCTACTCGAGTCTAATCGAACCTCAGCGCTCCACTACAATCAACACAGTCCTGCGGATTCGATATTAATGGAAGGGAACCTCGAACTGACGCTGCTGATGGTAATGACTGTGGCCGCAGGCATTGCCGCCCAGATCGTTGCCGCCTACCTCAAAGTTCCCAGCATCGTTTTTCTGCTCGTCATTGGCATCGCGCTGGGTCCAAGTGCTCTAGGCGTTCTCGATCCGCACCTGTTGGGGCAGGGATTAGAGGTCATCGTATCTTTGTCCGTTGCCATCATTTTGTTCGAGGGGGGACTCAACTTAACCTTCCGAGAAATTAAAGAAGTTTCCGGTAGCCTGCGCAATCTGGTGTTGTTAGGGACCTCGATCACCCTTTTGGGCGGTAGTGCAGCGGCCCATTGGCTGGGCGAATTTCCGTGGTCTGCTGCTTTTATCTATGCCTCGCTGGTGGTCGTGACGGGACCGACGGTCGTAGCACCGCTGCTGCTTCAGGTGGGAGCCGAGCGGCGGATTGCCACGCTGCTCGAGGGCGAGGGGGTTTTGATCGACCCCGTTGGGGCGATTTTGGCAGTGGTGGTGTTGAATATAGTGCTGCGCGGCAATGCCGATCCGGTTGTGGCGATCGGGGGATTGGTCTCGCGGCTGAGTTTAGGGGGTCTGATTGGGGCGAGCGGCGGTTGGTCGCTCAGTTTTGTCCTCAAAAAAGCTCGATTTTTATCCGACGATCTCAAAAACCTAACCGTGCTGGCGGGTCTATGGGGATTCTTTGGTATCTCTCAAGCGCTCATTAGCGAATCCGGTTTGATGACTGCAGTCACGATGGGCGTAGTGGTGAGATCGGCAGGGTTGCCAGAGGAACGCCTGCTTCGGCGGTTTAAGAACCAACTGAGCGTGCTGGCCGTTTCGGTGTTGTTTATTCTGTTGTCTGCAGATTTATCGATCGCCGGGGTCTTGGCCTTAGGGTGGCCGGGACTGTCAGCTGTGTTGGGCTTAATGCTGATCGTACGGCCCCTGAACGTACTCGCCTCCACCTGGAATAGCGATCTAAACTGGCGGCAGAAAACATTCCTCGCGTGGGTCGCGCCGCGGGGGATCGTGGCGGCTTCGGTGGCGTCTCTCTTCTCCATTGCGCTCACCAAAGCGGGCATTAATGGGGGCGATGCCATTAAAGCCCTCGTATTTTTGACCATTATTTTGACCGTGTTTCTGCAAGGCTTAACGGCGCGATGGGTCGCGATTTGGCTGAAGGTGCAGGCCACTGAAGCAACCGGTGCGATGATTGTGGGCTGCAATCCGCTGGGGCGGACGGTGGCTCGCCTGATTCAAGAGCGCGGGGAATCCGTCGTCATGATCGACGCCAACCCCGACTATTGCGCTCAAGCCCAATCCGAAAACCTGTCGGTCGTGCTGACCAGCGCTTTGGATATGGCAGCCCTCAGCGAAGCGGGTGTCGCGCGGATTGGCTCTTTTCTAACCGTGACGAGCAATCCCGAGGTCAATTCCGTCCTCGCTCAGCGGGTTTTAGAAGAATTTCGTCCGCCACGGGTATTGGCGGTGTTGCCGGAAGCGCCCGTGGATTCGCAACTGACCGTCCCTACCGGCAAGCTTTCTAGCACGGAAGTGATGCGAGCTTTTTCATCGCAAGTCTCTGTCAAAGATTGGAGTCAATATATTGCAGCAGATGAAGTCAAAATTGGCGAAGCGATGCTTGAAGAAGACGCGGAACAGTTTCAGCGCCAATGCGTGCATCTATATGCTTTAACTAAAATTGGCAAGCTGATTCCCGTGCTGGTAATTCGTCAAAATTATTTGCGGCTTGCTAGAGCAGATGAGGAGTGGCAAGCCGACGATCGCATTGTTTACCTGCTCCACATTCCAAAAGCGCCCGCGTTTCTCCGAGACGTTGCTGCTTTGCAACCCGATTCCACTTCCCCTGGGCCAAAAAATCCGATCGACCGTGACGAGCCTCACATCGCAACGCCGATCTCGATCGCACCTGCCATGCGAACTTTATGAAATGGTAGGGATAAGTTCGGGAATTTAGGTCTATCTCGTTGCAGCGTTAGGAGAGATCGGTCATGGTAACTCAAAATTTAAGGGCGATCGCCGCCTCTGTTGGTTTGACCGGGATGGTGGCCCTCTCGTTCCTGACGCCAGTCCGAGCGGGCGAAGTCAGACTGACCTGCACCGCGCGGCAAGGACATTCGACGACGATTGCACTCAATGGCGGAGAATCGATTCCCTTTGGAAGCTGGTCCGTCTCGGATGCGATCGATGTGGCCTACGCAGTCAAGAACAATTGCCAGGACCGCACCGCTTCGCCAGTTAAACCGACCCCTTCATCTAAATTCCGCGTAGAAGTAAACTCAACGCCTGCTCTCAAAAAGGTTGAAGTGCCGCAAAAGATATCGCCTGCGGCTGAACCCATTACAGCAAACGTAAATTCGCCTGCACCGCAGTCTGACATTCTTTGGTAAAGCCATTCCCGAAATAAAAACTAATAAACATTCTGTAAGGGCGCAAGGCCTTGCGCCCCAGAGACTCTACGCGCAGTGTCTTGTCTGAGATGCCGCACCCATTGCACCAATGTTGGCTTTGGTCCATCCCCAACTCAAATTGAGAGCCGCGTTTGAGCGTTGCCAGAGCTGCCGGACTCTATCTCCACACCGTCTAGGCCGGGTTAGCGATAGGATGTCGGTAGAGCTTGAGCCTGACTTTTGGGCGGAGGGCGGAAAAATTAGTTGCTCTGTATCTGAGAATTAAGTTAAATTTAATTAAGAAACTTTACTTAACATTTTTGTTTGGAGTACTGGAGCCATCCAGTCCACGCGCTTAAATCCCGTGTCTCCTTCGAGATCGAGGTCTCGAAGCTGGCTAGAGCAAGTTTAGGCTTCTTGTAAGGTACGTTTGTCCAAGCTCTAGAAGCGTCATTATCAAAGAGGTTCAGCGAACATATGAAGAAATTTTCCTGGAAAACGGCACTGTTGTGGACGCTGCCTGTCCTAATTGTAGGTTTCTTTATTTGGCAAGGCTTCTTTGCCTCCGTGCCCGCAGCGGACAGTTCCGTCAGAAACACGGCGAACTCTCGCATGACCTACGGGCGGTTTTTAGAGTATTTGGATGCAGGACGCATCGACAAGGTTGACTTGTTTGACGGGGGCCGTACCGCCATCGTTGAAACCAACTCCGATAAAGATATCTCTGGCTTGGGCGATCGCATCCAGCGGGCGCGGGTCGACCTCCCCGGTACCACTCCTCAGTTCATTACAAAGCTTCGGGATTTGGGCATCGATCTAGACGTTCATCCCATTCGCAACAATGGTGCAATTTTGGGTTTGCTGGGCAACCTCATCTTCCCCGTGCTGTTGATTTCGGGGCTGTTTTTCTTGTTCCGTCGCTCTAGCAACGTACCGGGCGGGCCCGGCCAGGCGATGAACTTTGGCAAGTCCAAGGCGCGCTTTCAAATGGATGCAAAGACGGGCGTGAAGTTTGACGATGTTGCTGGCATCGAAGAAGCCAAAGAAGAACTGCAAGAAGTCGTCACCTTTCTGAAAAAGCCAGAGCGCTTTACTGCCGTGGGTGCCAAGATTCCGAAGGGCGTGTTGCTCGTCGGCCCTCCAGGGACGGGTAAGACGTTGTTGGCCAAGGCGATCGCCGGAGAGGCTGGCGTCCCGTTCTTCAGTATCTCTGGCTCGGAATTCGTCGAAATGTTTGTGGGCGTGGGTGCGTCCCGCGTGCGCGACCTATTTAAGAAAGCGAAGGAAAACGCACCTTGCATTATCTTTATCGATGAAATCGATGCTGTGGGTCGGCAGCGGGGTGCTGGCATTGGCGGTGGCAATGACGAACGCGAGCAAACCCTCAACCAACTCCTCACGGAAATGGACGGGTTTGAAGGCAATTCCGGCATTATTATCGTAGCGGCCACCAACCGCGCCGACGTGCTAGACAGCGCGCTGCTCCGTCCCGGTCGCTTCGACCGTCAAATCATGGTGGATACGCCGGATATTAAAGGTCGCTTAGCGGTGCTCGAGGTACACGCCCGCGACAAGAAACTGGCTGAGGATATTTCTCTAGAGGCGATCGCCCGGCGCACGCCTGGCTTCAGCGGTGCTGACCTGGCTAACTTGCTCAACGAAGCAGCTATCCTGACCGCCCGCCGTCGCAAGGAAGCGGTCACCATGCTGGAGATTGACGATGCTGTAGACCGCGTCATTGCGGGGATGGAAGGCACGCCTTTGGTAGACGGCAAGGCAAAGCGCTTGATCGCCTATCACGAAGTCGGCCACGCGATTGTGGCAACGCTAGTCAAAAATCACGATCCGCTTCAAAAGGTAACGCTGGTTCCGCGCGGTCAAGCGCGCGGGCTGACCTGGTTTACGCCAGCAGAAGATCAGGGGCTGATCTCGCGATCGCAGATTATGGCGCGGATGGTGGGTGCTCTAGGGGGACGTGCCGCAGAGTACGTCATCTTTGGGGACTCGGAAGTGACCACCGGAGCGGGGAACGACCTCCAGCAGGTGACGGGCATGGCGCGTCAAATGGTGACTCGGTTTGGGATGTCCGATTTGGGGCCGCTGTCTCTTGAAAGCCAGTCCGGCGAAGTCTTTCTGGGCCGCGATTGGATGAGCCGCTCTGAATATTCTGAAGAGATTGCTGCGCGGATCGATGCCCAAGTGCGAGAACTGATTCAGCATGCTTACGAAGATGCCATCCGCATCATGCGCGAAAATCGCACGGTCATCGATCGCCTAGTCGATTTGCTGATCGAGAAGGAAACAATTGATGGAGAAGAATTCCGTCAAATTGTGGCGGAATACACGGTCGTACCAGATAAAGAGTCCTTTGTGCCTCAACTATAAGGTAGAGATCGCTCATCGCTGAGTTAAATGTTTTATGAGAAAGGGAGTCTGCAAGTCAGACTCCCTTTTTTATATTTTCTTTATAATGTCAGGGTCGAATCTGCTTTGGCAACTTTAGTCTGTTCGGTTGCGGTGAGTCAGATGCTCAGTCCAAAATGGCATTCTAAAGGCTCAGTTGAAGCGGATGGAGACAAATATCTCTAAAGCAACGTCACGTTGTATATCTTTCCGGCTTAAATCAGTCATTTGGCTGTGCTACTGGGAATGCTAAACGTAACCTTTAAAGAGCTTTCAACAAGGAGTAACGCATGGGGCGTATCCTTCAATGGGTAATGCGATGGGGCATCTTAATTGCAGCGGGACTTTTTTTGGGCAAGGCGCTCCTGACGCACTGGCAGGGTGTGAGCGAGTTGCACCTTCAGCCTCAGGCTTGGATTTACGTCAGTCTGGCGATCGTCATTGCGGTCTGCGCGCAGCTTTGGTCTGCTTTGGTTTGGGGTTTGATTCTGGAGCTTTTGCGGCACCCCGTCCCAAAACGCTGGGCCATTATCACGCTCTTGAAGAATGCGCCTGCTAAGTACGTACCTGGCAGTATCTGGCACTTGTACGGACGGGTCAGAGCAGCCCAGCGACGCGGCATCGGTTTGGAGTTTGCCACGCTGAGCGTGATGCTGGAGCCGCTGTTCATTATGGCGGGGGGGCTGGGATTGGCTCTAGGGCACGGTTCCGCGCCTAATCTTTTGATTTTGGCGTTGATGGTTATTTTGCTGGCGGTGCATCCTCGCATTTTGAA
Source organism: Altericista sp. CCNU0014 (assembly GCF_044923475.1). NCBI lineage: Bacteria > Bacillati > Cyanobacteriota > Cyanophyceae > Synechococcales > Altericista > Altericista sp. CCNU0014. The sequence goes on along the minus strand of NZ_CP137338.1, from coordinate 4,106,292 downwards.
TCGACTTTGGCGATTTTGGTGCAGGCGTCAGGGCAAAGAATCCACTGTGGGGGCAATGCGACGCTATCCGCTGTCGGTATTATTGGGAGCGTTGGCGTTTATGGCGCTTCGAAGTATAACTTTTATCTGTATTGTGTTGGCTTTTACGCCCATTACTTTGGGGTTGTTGCAACCACTGATGAGCGGATTTAGCTTTGCTTGGGTTTTGAGCCTCGTTATTCCATCCCCAGGAGGGTTGGGGGTGTTTGAGTCTTCTGCATTGCAGGTTCTTAACGGGTCTCTATCGCCTAGTTTGTTGTTGGGCTGCGTGACGGTTTATCGTCTGGTGACGATCGCGGCGGAGTTAATTGGAGCGGGGGCAGCTTATTTGATCGATGAGGGAAAGGAGCCGCTAGCGAATAGCAAGGCGGGTTGAATTTTCTACCTTCGGTAGTCTTATAGAACGCTGGGGAGACTTTCAGACTTTCCAAACGTATCCTGATGTATAGCCATTCTAAAGATGCATTTGGGACTTGTCCTGCACTCTAGCTCCAACATAGTTGCTGACCGCAATCGGTTTGAGAACAGCCTTCCTTTCAAACAAAAATCGTGGTTTTAGAAGGGTTCTAAACAATAAGCCCAAGGATGTCAGTTCATCGGGGGAAAGACGACTTTTCCATTGTCCGGGACGACAATACAGAACCTCAACCAGCCGACGCTGTCGATCTAAGGTCAGCGTGTCAAAAGCCACTCGAACCTTCAGACAATCTTCGCCCGCAGCCATTGCCACGATCTTTCCTGGAAGCGCGAGGGAGTCTTCTAGTAGTTCTACTTGAGCCGAACGGTCGGGCAGGTCCTGAAAGTCAGCTTGGGTCAGCGCGACTTCTACACCAATTTCTGAAAGTGCGGTGGTCGTCCCCCAAAAAATTCGATCCGAGACTTGAAGGCGTACGGTCCGTCGCAGACCGTACCACTCGTAGGGTGATGGCCGAGGTGCATCCATCAGAATGAGCAAAGCAATCCCGACCGTGAGGAGATTGTAAGTGCTCCAAATCCAGCCCAGCCCTACTCCTTTCCAACGAACGACCCAGTCCAACGGCATATCGGCTCTCCAAGGCGCAACCATCATATAAGTGCCCGCATTGACCCACAGGCTGAACGCACTCAGACCAAACAGGACGATCAACGGAACAGCCAACCCCCAATTAAATGAATAGCGATCGCTAGTACTTCCCTTGGGAGTCACCTTAAATCCTTTGCCAAAGGGATTCAGAAAAACCTTGAACACCGTAATGGCCAAGGGAACGGATAACACGATGGTGTAAATATTGCTCAATACTGCCGACCGAGCGCGTTCGTTCAACCAGGCAAAGGTCGTAAGCTGCACTAGGTAGAACGGCAAAAAGAAATAGAAGGCTTCAATACTGGTCGCGCGGACGGGCAGGACGCCGAGAAAGGCATAGGCGATTGGCAAACACAGGAACCAAATCTGGGCAAAGCTGGAAAACCAATGCAAAATTCCTTCTAGATGGGCTAGGCGCTGAATCGGATTCAGCCCTTTAATCGTGAGCGGGTTGGTTTTGATGAAAAAGGCTTGGAGCGTCCCTTGGGCCCAGCGCACCCGCTGCAAAACTTGAGAGGCAATATTTTCGGCAGCCAAGCCCGCACTCAGCTTTTCATTTAAGTAGAGAACCCGATAACCGCTCGCGGCCAGACGAATTCCGGTAAAGTAGTCCTCGCTCAAGGATTCCGTCACGAATCCCCCTGTCGCGTTCAGGGCCGACCGTCGCACGACAAAGGACGTTCCCGCACAAATGACACTTCCCACCCCGTCCCGAATGGGTTGAATTTGTCTGTAGAAGACTTCTTCCTCCGGCGTGAGCGCATCTTCAAGACCCAGATTGCGGGCGATCGGATCGGGGTTGTAGAAAGTCTGTGGGGTTTGGACGAGGCCAACTTGGGGATCTTGGAAAAACCCAACCGTTCGCGTTAAAAAGTTTTGGGTGGGAATAAAATCAGCATCAAATACAACGATGAGTTCTCCGCGCGTATGAGTCAGGGCGTGATTCAAGTTGCCTGCTTTTGCATTGCTGTTATCGGGACGCGTTCGGTACTCGCACCCTAGCTCTTTAGCGAGTTTTTCCACTTCCGGTCGTCGGGTATCGTCGAGCAAGTAAACGATCTTTTGTTCGTAGTCGATCGCCTGACAGCCCATAATAGTGCGGCGCAGAATGAAGGGTGCTTCGTTGTAAGTCGGAATGAAGATATCCACACTGGGCGTAAAGGAGCCGTTTAAGACGCTGGTAGAGAACCGATCTGCTTCGGCTCGGCGATCGCGCACTCGCAGCAGCAGGGCGAGCTGAATGATGCTGCCTCCAAGCAACAGAAACTCCATCACCAAGGTTACGATGCTAAACACGCCGTTGAGGGGCGTACTCAAGTTGAGGGTAGAGAGCGATCGCCAGGTTAAATAGCGAATTGCAAGTATCAATAAAATACCCACCACTAGGGTTCTAGACCAAAGCTGAGGGCGGGGTGAAATTTTAGTCACAATCAGAACTATTACCATCAACGCAACCGTCCAGAAAAGCAAATATTGCCCCACTGCCATGGGCGCTTCGAGCCACAAGGGCGGGTTCTGCTGCATCTGATTGAGGTTGGCAAAGATAGTGCGGATGGTGCCCTGACCTGCAAACCAGCCTCCCACCACCAGTCCCGCTATACCAATTGCCCCGAGCATGACCAAGGTGGCGATGTGCGGAGGGTTAATGCGGCGGCGACTGCGGGTCATTGAGGTCGATGCGGAAAGATGGTTCATGTTCTCTCACTTCTAGATCGTCAATGAGTTTGAAAGCGCAAAGAACTATCGTGCGAGCTGTAACTACTATCATCTGGAGATTGTTGGAGATACTCGGCAAAGGGTCTGCGCTCAATAAATATTTACGCTTCTACCTGGCAGTAGGCGTGGGTTTTGTCTCCTTCAGAAATTGGACTACAATTCCTAAATCCTCCTAAGCTTGCGCTGCCCGATCGATGGAGCCTCTACCTGTCGTTGATGATGCCTCCTTGCTGACCAGAATTGCCAAAGGCGACCAAACCGCACTTTCAGCGCTCTACGATCGTTACGCTCGCATCATCCACTCCGTCGCATTTAAGAGCTTGAGGTCGATCGAGGAAAGCGAGGAAGTCGTTCTGGATGTGTTTGCGCAAGTCTGGCGCATTGCAGGCCGCTACGACAAGCAAAAGGGGAGAGCGGATACTTGGTTGTTTATGCTAGCCCGCAGTCGCGTCTTAGATCGGCTGCGAAAGTTACAAAGGAATCGCGCGTCTGCCCCAGCATTCAACGACGCGGATGAAATCCAGATCCCGGCGTCGGAGGTCTCGCCCATTGAAGAGGCGATGATTTCCGAACGTCGCGATCGCGTTGCAAGCGCGCTGAAGAACCTCCCAGACGAACAACGACTGGCGATCGAGCTGGCCTACTATCAAGGGTTGACTCAGAGTCAAATTGCAGCGCAGACGGGACTGTCTTTGGGCACGGTTAAAACCAGGGTTCGCTTGGGTTTGAGCAAGCTAAAGTTGACGCTGGAGGCCGAGACGTCCTAGTTTGGGTTCGCTGCGCGCCGTGCTATCCGCAGATGGTGTCCGCTCCATCAAACAGCCTCTTTGAGGGCCATGTCCCGTTGCGACAGGATAGGGTAAACCAAGGTATATCGCAATCCTCCAAACGCTCGACGAATGTATTCCAAACAGATATACGCATGCATCGCTCGCACGGATCTCTGATTTAGAACGAGGAACGCTAGAATTGAAGTAGGCCTGGAAATTGTATGAACGACCGCGATTTTGCCGAACTTGCCGCGCTCTATTTATCCGTGCCTGGGACCTTATTGGGCACCCTCTCGGTCGATTTGCAAAAACGAGAGATCCAGTGTTTTGTTCGAAGTTGGAGCAACGCATCCTTCCCGAAACACCGCCATTTTGGAGATGAAGAAATCGTCATCCTAGAGGGAGATCTGAACATCGGCGATCGCTCGTACCAACCGGGCGATCGCATTACATCGGTTCCTGGTACTGTCCACCAACCCAAGACCGATCGGGGTTGTTTGTTGTTTCTGCGGACTTCCCTGGATGACGAATTGCTCGCTTAACTCAAGTACTGCGAGTAACTTTGGTCCGGTGCGAAGTACTGTTTGACGACCAGGGAAGGCGAATAACAAACCGCCTGCGTCCCATCGGGCCACTCGATCTGAAACCGCAGTTCTGGCATCGGAACCTCCCCATTTGTTGAAACTGTTTCATTCAGCTCGCGCTCGTTTCCGAAACCGATCGCCCTTGCAAAAGCTGCCGATAGCATTGCTCGTGCAGGCGCGCGGAGGCTTCCCAAAAATATCGGGCTAACACAGGTTGACTCTTCTGTTTTAACCGATCGGCCACCTCGGGTTGCAACCTCGCGCTCGCGGCTTAGGCTAACGCATCAACATCACGGGCAGGGAGGGCGATCGCCGCGTCCGATCTCGATGCCAATCGCGACCGCTCGCCGATTGATTTAGATGGGGTATTATGTTCCGTTAGGCAAGCAGTTGCTAGCCAGAATGACCGTCACCCACCATAATAAACACACTCAATGTTAGTGTTTGCTAGATAAACGCGTGGATAAGCGGGCGATCGCCCAGCCTCATCCCTTGCAGATCGTTTAAGAAAGGATTGAAAGCTCATGCGAGTCCTACTGGTATACCCCAAATTCCCCAAAAGCTTTTGGTCCTTCGAGAAAGCGTTAGAGCTAGTCGGGCGTAAGGCCATGCTACCGCCCCTCGGGTTGGCAACCGTCGCTGCCATCCTGCCTCAAACCTGGGAATTCAAGCTGGTAGACCACAACGTCCGCTCTATCACAGAAGCCGAATGGGATTGGGCCGATCTAGTCATTCTTTCGGCCATGATCGTGCAAAAACAGGATTTTCTAGCGCAGATTCAAGAAGCAAAGCGGCGCGGCAAAAAGGTGGCCGTGGGAGGCCCCTACGCGACGGCCTTACCTAAAGAAGCGGCCACCTCCGGCGCAGATTATCTGATTTTAGATGAAGGCGAAATTACGCTGCCGCTGTTTATTGAGGCCGTGCAGAACGGCGAAGCATCCGGCACCTTCCGCTCCGACGGACAGAAGCCGGACGTTACGACGACGCCCATTCCTCGCTTCGATCTGCTCGACTTTAACGCCTACGACAGCCTTTCAGTGCAGTTTTCGCGGGGGTGTCCGTTTCAGTGCGAATTCTGCGACATCATCGTGCTCTACGGTCGCAAGCCCCGCACCAAAACCCCAGAGCAGCTCTTGGCCGAACTCCAACGCCTCTACGACCTCGGCTGGCGGCGCAGCATTTTTATGGTGGACGACAACTTCATCGGCAACAAGCGCAACGTCAAATTGCTGCTCAAAGCCTTGAAACCGTGGATGGCAGAGCATCAATACCCCTTCCGTTTCAACACCGAAGCCTCCATCGATATTGCCAGCGATCCAGAACTGATGGAGCTGATGGTGGAATGCAATTTTAATGCCGTCTTTTTGGGCATCGAAACCCCCGACGAAGCCAGCCTGGCCCTCACGCAAAAGTTTCAAAACAACCGCGACTCCATGACCGATTCCGTAGACGCCATCGTTAAGTCGGGGCTGCGGGTGATGGCGGGTTTCATTATTGGATTTGACGGCGAGAAAGCGGGAGCGGGCGATCGCATCGTGCGTTTTGTGGAGCAAACCACCATCCCCACGGCAATGTTCAGCATGCTTCAGGCCCTCCCGGATACGGCGCTCGAACACCGCCTCAGAAAAGAAGGTCGCCTGCTCGATCGAGACTCCGGCATGAACCAAACCACCCTCATGAACTTTATCCCCACCCGCCCTCTCGAGGATATTGCCAAGGAGTACGTAGAGGCGTTCTGGACCCTATACGACCCCGCCAGCTACCTGGATCGCACCTATCGCCATTTTTTGAAATTGGGCGCGCCCAAGTGTCGCAGCCGCGTGCGCGAGGTGAGTTGGGTCAATATCAAAGCGCTGCTGACGATTTGTTGGCGCCAAGGCGTGGTGCGTAAAACGCGATGGCAGTTTTGGGCCAATCTGATTGGCATCCTGCGTCACAACCCAAAGGTGTGGGAGCCATACATTGGCATTTGCGCCTTGGGCGAACACTTTCTAGAATATCGTCAGATCGTGAAGGAACAAATCGAAGCGCAGCTTCAGGTTTACCTCGCAGAACAAAGGCTTCAGCAGCGCAGCCGAGCTTTGGATGTAGCCTGATGGTGCGGCCTGATGTCGAATATGCTTTTAGAGCAACCCTGCTTGCGATCGGCAATTTTTAAAAACACATGGTCGGCTATTTAACCTCCCTTTCCATCTTTATTGCCACCTACGCCCTATTCAGCCTGGGGCTTAACCTGCAGTGGGGCTTCACCGGACTGATTAACTTCGGTCACGTCGCCTTTCTGACCTTGGGAGCTTACGTGACGGTGTTGCTGACCCTCAATGGCGTCCCCATCTTTCTAGCGACCCTTGCTGGGGGACTCTGCGCGGCGCTTTTAGGGCTGCTGATCGGACTCTCCACCTTGCGTCTGCGGGAAGACTACCTGGCGATCGTCACCATTGGCGTGGCGGAGGTGGTGCGCCTGATCGCGCTCAACGAGGAATGGCTGACCAAGGGAACCCGTGGCGTTTACGGCTATCCGCTACCCCTCGATAAGCTAGACCCGAATCTCGCCGTCAAGGTCGGGATGATTGGGGTGCTCACGGGCATTTTTGGCCTCGGGCTGTGGCACCTTTGGCGCTGGGTGAGCCAATTGCTGACGGGCGATCGCCCCTCCCCCGGAGTCCGCTCTGCGCCCGCAGTCCGCCTTCTGTCTCGCAGCCGATCGATCTTGGCATTCTCGGGCTACGGGCTGTGTCTGGTGCTGCTGGCCGTCACCCTCTGGCTTGGGTTTAGCGTGGATTTTGGCTTTTTATTCGCCAGCATTGTGCCGCTGGCGTTGGGCGCAGGCATGCCGTATCTTCAGTTGAAACAGCCTCTCGTGCAGCTTCGGCAACAGCCATCGAGCACCCCTCTGGCGATCGCTGCTGCAACCTTCACCTTTGGCGTCGCGATGATGGCCTACTGGGCAAATGTCATCGGCCTGTGGGACTACACCTATAAAGCCGGACTGATGTGGCTGTTGGTCGTCAGCGTGGCGCTTGTATTCTGGCGGCTTCAGGCCCTCGTGAATTCCCCCTGGGGGCGCGTCCTCAAGGCCATCCGAGAAGACGAAGACGTGGCGAAGGCGCTGGGGAAAAACGTATTTCGCTATAAATTGCAGTCGCTGATGATTGGCGGGGCGATCGCGGGATTGGCGGGTTCCTTCTATGCATGGCAGCTCACCTTCATTAATCCAGACGGATTTATTTCCCTGTTGACGTTTCAAGCTTGGATTATTGTCGTGCTGGGCGGATCTGGCAACAACGTCGGGACGCTACTAGGGGCGTTGATTTTCTGGGCCTACGATGCTGCAACCCGATTTTTGCTCCCTGCCGTATTGCAGCTAGACGATGCGCGGCTGGGGGCCTTTCGCGTCATGGTCATCGGGCTGCTGATGATCGTGTTGATGATGTGGCGACCGCAAGGTATTTTAGGCAAGAAAGACGAGCTATCCCTTGGACGATAACCCTATGACCGCGACTTCGCTTCCACCGTTGCTGTCTGCCAATGGCCTTTGTAAATCCTTTGGCGGCATCAACGCCGTCCAGAATGTCAATCTCGAGGTCGAGCAAGGCAAGATCGTGGGACTGATCGGTCCCAATGGTGCGGGTAAAACCACTCTTTTTAATCTGCTGTGTAACTTCATCTCTCCCGATCGCGGTTCCGTCGTTTTTGACGGGCGGCCCATTCACGCGCTGCCGTGCCACAATATTTGCCTTCAAGGGATGGTACGGACCTTTCAGGTGGCGCGCGTCCTGTCTAAGCTCTCGGTGCTGGACAACTTGCTCTTGGCAGCGCCTCACCAAACGGGCGAGAAACTCAGTAATACTTGGATCTTCGCCCAGCGGCCCAGCATTGTAAGCGAAGAAAAGCGACTCAGAACGCGGGCGGCTGAAATTCTGGAGTCCGTGGGCCTGAGCCACATGATTCACGCCTACGCTGGATCTTTGTCTGGCGGACAGCGCAAGCTCTTAGAGATGGGACGCGCGCTAATGACCGATCCCAAGCTGATTTTGCTCGACGAACCTGCCGCTGGCGTCAATCCAACGCTGATCAAACAAATTTGCGAGCATATCAAACGTTGGAATCAGCAGGGCATTACATTTTTGGTGATCGAGCACAACATGGAAGTGATTATGTCCCTGTGCGATCGCGTTTGGGTGCTGGCGGAAGGTCAAAATTTGATGAATGGCACGCCCGCTGAAGTTCAAAGCAATGCCAAGGTCCTTGAGGCTTATCTAGGGCAGTAGCCAGCAAAGAAAGGCAGCCCTCGCGGACTCACAGCTATCCCTTGAGCGCCCGCCTGAAATTTTGCCGATAGGAAGAGCTGAACAGCAGCACCGGCCAAAGCAAGGTCAAGACGGGGCGAGATTGGCTGTAGTGGGTTCGCCCAAATCCCGTCCAGAATTTCCAGGCACCCCCTAAATACACTGCTAGTAGAAGGATGGTGATGAAGCCGCTCATAGTAGTCCTCCGATTCAGATGAGTTAGCCTTATTTTATCAAGACCTTTGCAGCCTTGGCATTGAATGGTTTTGACATCGAATGGTTTTTCGACGCGATCGACGCTGAAGCACGATTGTGACGCAAATGTTACAACTTTCAACGCTACGTTGGGCTACAACGCGAGATACTAGAGTTTGGTTTATTTGAATTTGTTAATCGATCCAACCCTCGTGACGTCCCTTGTAGTTGCCACGCAAAATCCCGGCAAGCTGAAAGAATTTCAGCATCACCTCAGCGGCCTATCCTGGAGCTTGCAAATGATGCCGAGCGATCTTGAGGTTGAGGAGACGGGACAAACGTTTATGGAAAATGCTCGCCTCAAGGCGTCTCAAGTCGCAAAGCAGTTGGGTCAATGGGCGATCGCCGATGATTCCGGCCTAGAGGTGGCTGCCCTCAACGGTGCCCCTGGAGTCTATTCCGCGCGGTACGGTCGGGACGATGCAGATCGCATCGCGCGGCTGCTGCGAGAGCTGGGCGATACCCTCCAACGTTCGGCCCAGTTCGTCTGCGCCCTCGCTCTCGCCCGTCCCGACGGCGAGATTGTCGGTCAGGTTGAGGGGATTTGTCCCGGCGAAATTTTGTACGAAATGCAGGGACGGGGTGGATTCGGCTACGATCCCGTATTTTACGTGCCCTCCATGGGACTGACCTATGCTGAAATGTCCAAAGACCAGAAGCGAGACATCAGCCACAGAGGCAGGGCGATCGCCGCCTTACTGCCCCAGCTTCAAAAGCTGTCGGTTATTGCGACTGCCGAATAAAGTCGATTTTGGCTATGCTTATTCAGAAATAGGGGGAATCCCCGCTACCGCCCGTCGCTGGGTTTTATCTCGCTGTTTGCCGATCGCCCTCATCTCGTTTGACCTTCCACGCCCCGCATTCTTTCAACGCAATGGCAGAAAAGGAGTTACTCCACTTGACTAGTCAAACCTTAACCCAACCCCAAGCCCTCGATCTCGTAAAACTCAACGCAAAATTAGAACCATTCAGCGCGCTTGAGATTATTGAGTGGGCTGCCAATACCTTTGGCGACGGCGTAGTGATGAGTACCAGCTTTGGCATTCAAGCGGCGGTGATGCTTCACTTGGTAACCCGCGCGATTCCCAACATTCCGGTTATTTGGGTAGATACGGGCTATTTGCCGCCAGCTACCTATCGGTTTGCCGAACAACTGATTGCCGATCTTAACCTCAATATCCACGTGTACCAGTCCGCCATCAGCCCCGCCCGGATGGAGGCCATTCACGGTCGCCTGTGGCAGCAGGACGATGTAGAAGCGTTCGATCGCTACGACCAAATGCGCAAAGTAGAGCCAATGCAGCGAGCTTTGCGGGAGCTTGGCGCAACGGCTTGGTTTGCAGGACTGCGCGCCGAGCAGACCAATCATCGCAAAACCCTCGCCGTCTTAGAGCGCCAAGAACAGCTTTATAAAGTGCTTCCCATTTTGAATTGGACGACGGCAGATGTCCAGCGTTACCTTGAGGAACACGACCTTCCTTACCATCCCCTTAAAGAAAAGGGTTACGCCACCGTTGGGGATTGGCACTCTAGCCGCCCCATGACCGAGCAAGACGAGCACGAGCGCCAAACCCGTTTCCAGGGGATAAAGCAAGAATGCGGGCTTCACCTACCCGCAACCATCAGCGAGGAGAAAAGCTTGGATTCGAGTTCTCTGTAACAGTTTGGATGCGAGACTAACCTCGTTGGCGATCGCGCATTAAATCTTGCAGCGCCTTATCGGCACACCACGCTCGCGAACGACGTGGATGGTCGAGCAGTAGGCTGACGATGAGACGATCGGCGGTTTTAGCCCCGACGAGCCGTTCTAGCTTCACTTCGCTGGCAGAGTCGTTTTGCCATTGCTGACGCCTGCTCCCGCGATTTTGGGCGCTATAGTCTATGACTTTGCCAAGGTTCCCTTTCTGCGCCCTACGGCTTGTTTGCCATAGAAATGCACAAAGAAGAATGACAATCCCCCCGCATACCATTACCCATCCCACGATCTAGTATCCTCAAGTTCTCTCCTTAGCTTGCCCCGATCGTAAAAACAATAAAACCGCGTTCTCAAGAGAATCGCGGTTGCTTGGAGACAGCAAACGTTGAGGCTCGCGTTTATCTGCGAACTAAATGACGGCGATCGCCAATGCCGGGATTCCAGATTGCGGCGATCGTCGAGTCAGAAAGTTTGGCAACTTCACTGGCCAAGTTGTTGGAGTTGATTCTATAACCTTGTTGCTCGGCAAGGCGAACAAACCGTTGAGGGTCTTGGATGGCCTGTAGCCGGAGTTGACGGTCTTGTTCGGCATAAATTTCTTTATGAAGCCGTGCAGCATTGACTTGAGTAGCCACGATCCAACCTCCTTAGAATTGCAGGTACCACAAATTAAGGACTGCCCTTCCAATGGCTTTCACCCCTCATTTAGCGCTTGGCCTTAATGGTACTTATCTAGATCTTGCCTGACTTTTCTGAGAATGGCTATTACGTTTTGTAATGCGCGATGTCAATCCAGCGCTTTATGGGTAAAGGCGCGAGCGTTTTGACCGGAGTACGTCTCGACGATGTGGCCCTGCCCCTGAAGTCGATATTTGTAGGTCACTAGCCCTTCCAGTCCCACAGGGCCTCGCGGCGGCATCTGCTGGGTGCTAATCCCCACCTCTGCCCCAAATCCGTAGCGGAATCCATCGGCAAAGCGAGTCGAGCAATTGTGGAAAACGCCCGCAGCGTCTACGAGATCCGCAAAGGTTTGGGCGGCTCGATCGTCTTCGGTTGCGATCGCCTCCGTGTGCCCGGATCCGTAGGTGTTAATGTGGGCGATCGCCGCGTCCAACGACTCCACGACGCGAATCGATAGAATCAGCTCCCCGTACTCCGTTGCCCAATCTTCTGCCGTGGCGGCCTCTACCGCCACAATCGCTTGCGTTTCGGCATCGCCCCGCAGCGCGACGCCCTTAGCAATCAATGCCTGGGCGACTTCTGGAAGCATTGCAGCGGCCACATCTCGGTGTACCAGCAGCGTTTCAATGGCATTGCAGGCCGCAGGATACTGGGTTTTAGAATCCACCACAATCGGGATGGTTTTGGCTAAATCTGCGGCGCGGTCGATGTAGAGGTGGCAAATCCCTTCGGCGTGGCCCAGCACTGGAATGCGGGTATTGTCCTGCACGAACTGGACGAAGCTGTTGGAACCTCTGGGAACGATCAGATCGACATAGCGATCGAGCTTCAGCAGTTCCATCGTCTCCTCGCGGCTCGTTAGCAAGGCCACCGCAGCCGGATCGATGGGGGTTTGAGCCAACCCCGCTTGAATTGCTTTTACCAGCGCCTGACAGGTATGGAGCGCCTCTTGACCGCCTTTGAGCAAAACTCCATTGCCGGACTTGATCGCCAGGGACGAAATTTGCATCACGGCATCGGGGCGGGCTTCAAAAATAATGCCGAGCACGCCCAAGGGGCAGGATACCCGCTTTAACACCAACCCTCGATCGAGTTCTCGATGGATCTGCACTGCTCCGACCGGATCGGCGAGGGCAGCCACGCTGCGGACTCCGGCGATCGCCGCTGCTAATTTCCCCGCGTCCAGCTTCAATCTTGCATAGAGAGCGCTAGCAAGGCCGTTCGCCTGGGCTAATTCGCAATCCCGGACATTGGCGGCCACGATCTCGGGACTGGAGGACTCCAAGGCCTGGGCGATCGCCTCTAGGGCTTGATTTTTGACTGCGGTCGTCTGAGTGGCTAAGCCTTGAGCGGCAAGGCGAGTGCGTTGGGCTTGCTCGATTAAAGACATTGCTAAACAAAAGCGGCGTGCGTTAGGACTCTTCTCGTTCGTACTCGGCAATCTTTTGGCGTTCTGGCAGTTTTAGCGGAGGTGCTTTGTATTCTTCCTCTGGTCGATCGTCCCAGGCATCTTTTTCCAAATCGTCCTCCCAGCGTTTTACCTCGCTCTGGTCTCCAGGGGGCGGGGCATAGGCGCGCTTTGGCTCTTCAGTTTTGCGACCGCCAGCTGGGACGGTCTCCCATTCATCCTCCTCATCCCAGCGATCGCGGGCGGGAGCGGCAGTTGCAGGCGGAACGTAAGGCGCGACGCGCTGCCCGGACCCCAGTTGGTTGCTCGTGGGGGTGCGGGTGGGGATGTAGTCCTCTTCCTCGTTTTCCCACGGGGCGCCGCCCAGCCCGAGGCGCTCCAGGACGCCTACGGTGATTTGCTGCATTTTGTCTTCAGTTCCCTCGAAGACGATAATGCGATCGGGTCCCGTACTGACAATTTGCTCGACGGGCAGCTCGTAGGTACTGATGAGCTGGGATGGGATCAACGGTAGCCCCAGGGAAGCGATGACAAGGGCGGTAATTTCGCCGCTGACCGTATCGAACTTAAACCCCCGCACCTTACCCAAAACCTCTCCGGCTTCGGTAATGACTTCATGGCCGATCAGGGTGCTGTAGTTGAGGGGATTTACCGCTTCAATGGCATCGTCGTCGTCCACCAGAACGACATCCCCGATCTGACGCACGTTTTCCAGAAATAAGTAGCGTTGCTCTCCGGTGATCAGCGTACTGCGCAACCCTAGGGCCACCACTTCGCGCCGATCGATATCGACCCATAGTTGATTGATCACGCCTAGCTTTTTACCGGTATTGCGGGTAATCACCTGGGTGCCGATTAAATCGGATCGCTGCTGAACTTGTTCAGATATAGCCATTTCTGAATCCTGAGTCGAACTCCGGGGCAAGGGTTTGCGGTCTAGACGGGCTGAAGATACTTTGCGGTCGAGCAAACGACTTTCAACGACTTTTGTCATTGATACTTTTTACTGTCCCGTTCCACACTACTTTAGCAAGTTCGGTTTTCTTCTATCGAATGCGGTTGAGATTTTAGAGAGGTCTAAAATACTGTTCTTCATTTTGAGTCTTAAACTTTATTTTACTTCTTAAGCATACTTAATGTGATTCTGGGGGGTAAAGCGATCGCTCCGATAGGCAGCTCGGGCATACTGAGAGAAGCGGAAGGTAGCTTCAATCCAATGCGGGAGACCTAGCCATGTTTAGCGACAATCATCAAATCGATTCGTCCGGCCCTAAAGCCAGAAGCTGGCTCCAAAAAGCATGGGTGCTTTTGACGGGGGACGATCCTTCAAAAACAGCATCGCCCTATGCCTCTCAGCGGGCGCTTCACGCAACAACTCAGAAGCTCGTGCAGGTTCACCGTCAGGTTGAGCGACTCCAGGCGCAGCACAATCTCGAGATGATCCGGCTAGCCCAGGCGTACCACGAAATCTCGCCAGAGGAGCGCGCTGCGTTGCCTAAAAATTTACGCCAACAGCTCGATCTCGTCGAGTCATCGTACTATCTCTAAGCTGCAATCCAAAAACTGAAGGGGATCGTTCGAGGTCGCGCTCTAGAGTGTGGCTTTTGCGATTGGCATGGCTTGGGAATACTGCATGGTAGGGTAATGGGTGTTGTCGATCGCGCGGCGGATACGGAGCCTTGAGCACACCTTTGACGGAATTCGACCCCCTTCAAGAGAGGGGCCATTTACTCACGGAACAGGTCAATCCCGACAGTCAAAATCTCGATCGGCTTTCGCCGATCGAAATTGTAGATTTGTTTAACAAAGAGGATGCCAAGGTTTTGGCGGCAGTTACCGGAGCCAGGGAAGCGCTGGCCTTAGCTCTAGAAAAGACGGCAGCGGCACTGCGTCAGGGTGGGCGGTTGTTTTACATTGGAGCGGGGACCAGCGGTCGCCTCGGGGTGCTCGATGCTGCCGAATGTCCGCCGACGTTTTGTACCCCGCCGGAACTCGTTCAAGGTATTTTGGCCGGGGGCGCGCCTGCGCTCTTGCGCAGTTCTGAGGCGTTGGAGGATCGGGCGGAGGATGGAGCCGCAGCCGTGGCAGAGCACGGCATCACGTTTAAGGATGTACTCGTCGGCATTACTGCAGGGGGCACGACACCCTACGTTCGAGGCGCGCTGCAGGCAGCCCGGACCCAGGGAACCACCACCATTTTTATGGCCTGCGTGCCTGCAGCGCAGGTCGAGATTGACGTAGATGTAGATATTCGGCTTTTGGTGGGGCCGGAGTTGCTGGCAGGCTCGACGCGTTTGAAGGCGGGTACTGTCACGAAGGTCGCGTTGAATATTCTGTCCACGGGCACGATGGTGTTGCTGGGCAAGGTTTACGGTAATCGGATGGTGGATGTGTCGGTTACCAATCAAAAGCTTTACGATCGAGCGGTGCGGATGATTCGAGATTTAACGGACCTGGATCGAGAGGAGGCTGTGGCGTTGCTGGAAAGGAGCGATCGCCGCGTGAAACTGGCCCTTCTCATGCACTGGACTGGGCTGGATGCAGCGACGGGCGAGCAACGGTTGGCGACCTGTCAGGGCAATTTACGTCAAGCCATTCAGACCAGCTTGTAGGGGGTATCCTCTTACAAGCGATGCAGGACAGAAAATAGGGGCGATCCGCTAACCCTCTTGTCTAGAACTTTTCGATCGCTCTGCTGGTGAATCCGGAGTTATGTCGCAAGTCCTCGGTGGGGACAGGGCAGATGCTGAATCGTTTTTACACGTTGGTTGCAGATCGTGCCGGATATCGTTGCGCATACTGTCACGCACCCGAACTCGTTTTCAAATTTCACTTCGGAATTGACGAAAACCAGAAAAAATCCGCCGCCCGCGAAGGCAAATTTTTGACTTCCTCCGGTGGGTTAATCAAAACCGAATACTGTTTCCAATCTTGGCGCGATGCTGCCTTGAGACGACGGGCCACTCGGCTCGGGACCCCATCGCCAAACAACACATGCCCCTGCCCCACCAGCACCACAATCTTACGGTCGGGATGTTTCAGCCAATACTCGGCGATCGCCTCTGCCATTGTCTCGTCCCAGAGCACCTGCGTCTGGAAAAATCGGTCAAAGCCATCGCTCTTGCCCTTGCCTGCATGGAAGGACTCGTAAACCTTCAGCATTCTGGCGCGGTAGGCCGCGTTCGTCGTGTCGATCTCCGCGCGAGGCGGGATCCACTTAAAATCTTCTCCTTCGAGGGACCCCAACCCCAACTTTGCCACCTTGCGGCTTATCTCCGTCGGGGCGCTAATGGCCAAGAGCGGAATTTCCTTGGCCCTGGCAAACCGCACGATAGGCGCGTACAAATTCCAGTCAAAGCCCCAGCGCTTGCGATACTCCGTCTGGGCGAGCAAATCCTCCTCGCTTGAGGCACCGCTCAAATAAACCTGATAGGGCCGCTGGAACATCTCCATGGCGATCGCCATTTTAGGATGCTCGCTATGGAGCGCCCGAACGATCCCCAACTGCGCCTCGTGATCTGCCGCGCTGTCGTGGGTCTCGCCGAGGTAAATGATATTGGCCGATCGCAGCTTCCGAAGCAGCCCGAGTTGAGCGCGAGTGAATGTCGGGATCGCCGCTTCCTTCGCTTCTGCCCGAGCTTGGCTCAGCGATGAATCGGCGATCCACAGCCCCATCCCTACAAGGCACAGACACAGACATAAACTTCGCGATCGTCTCCCCAAAGAGGTAAAAGGGCTGCTCATGAAAAACCTATCGTTAAAAATAGAGAGAAGCGAATTTAACAGACGCGCTGAAATAGCCGAAAAGCCGACTGCTGCTCTCTTCTTATAACGCTCAACGCACCCCGAGAGGGGAAAACATCTACAATTCCCAACAAATCTCTCAGCGTTATTTAGGAGAACGGGGAAGAGGAATGTTATTATTGCAACAAAATCACACAACTTATACGGAAAAAGACCTCTATGGCTCCGACTCCAGTGTCTCCGGTGGTCCTCGTGATTTTGGATGGCTGGGGCTACCGTGAGGAAACAGACGGAAATGCGATCGCCAAGGCCAATACGCCTGTGATGGATAGTCTTTGGCACGCCTATCCCAGTACGCTCATTCAAACCTCAGGGAAGGCCGTCGGTCTGCCTAAGGGTCAGATGGGCAATTCGGAAGTCGGGCACCTTAACATCGGTGCAGGGCGCACGGTTCCGCAAGAACTGGTACGGATCTCAGATGCGGTCGAAGACGGCAGCCTGCTCGAAAATCCAGCCCTTGTCGAACTTTGCGAGGCCGTCGTTCAAAAGCATCGGAAGCTTCATCTGATCGGGCTGTGCTCCCAAGGTGGCGTGCATTCTCATCTCAGTCACCTGTTCGCGCTGCTAGAACTCGCTAAGAAGCATGGCATTCAAGACGTCTGCATTCACGCCATTTTGGATGGCCGCGATACCCCGCCGACCAGCGGCATAGAAGAAATTCAGCGCCTTCAGGCCGAAATCTCCCACGTTGGGGTGGGTCGCATTGTCACGATGAGCGGTCGCTACTATGCCCTAGACCGCGATCATCGCTGGGATCGCGTTCAAAAGGCCTATGAGGTCATGACTCAAGATAGCGAAGTACTGGGGCCATCTCCCCAAGACGTGCTTGAAGAAGCTTACAGCCAGAAAGTTACCGACGAGTTTATTCTCCCCACGCGCATTGCTCCGGGCGCAGTTGAGTCGGGAGATGGAGTCATTTTCTTTAATTTTCGACCCGATCGCGCTCGTCAGTTGACCCAAGCGTTTGTCGATCCTAACTTTAAGGGGTTTGAGCGAACTTTAATTGAACCCTTGTCCTTTGTCACCTTTACGCAGTACGACCCCCAACTGCCCATCCGAGTGGCGTTTGAGCCTCAAAGCTTGGATAACATCTTGGGTGAAATTATTGCAAACAACGGCTTAAAACAGTTTCGGGTTGCCGAAACTGAAAAATACGCCCACGTAACGTACTTTTTTAACGGCGGTATCGAAGATCCGTTGGAGGGGGAAGACAGATTTCTCGTCCCCAGTCCCATGGTGCCCACCTACGACAAATCCCCAGCGATGTCGGCTAAAGAGGTGACGATCGCCGCAGCCGAAGCGATCCAGCAGCAGGAGTATGCATTGGTCGTAATTAACTACGCCAACCCAGACATGGTCGGACATACCGGCAACATGGATGCGACGGTACAGGCTATTGAAACGGTGGATCGATGCGTCGGCCAGTTGTTAGAGCAGGTCATTAAGGTGGGCGGCACCACGCTCATTACAGCCGACCACGGCAATGCCGAATACATGTGGGACGAATCCGGCAATCCCTGGACCGCCCATACAACTTTCCCCGTGCCGTTTATTTTAGTGGAAGGCGAACAGCGGAAGATTCCAGGCTACGGAACCGACGTTTTGCTTCGTACCGACGGCTGCCTTGCCGACATTGCCCCAACGATTCTAGAAATTTTGCACCTTCCCCAGCCGGACGAAATGACGGGACATTCTTTACTCCAGTCTTCTGAAATAGAAATTCGTTCCAATAAAGGGCCCGTACGGATTCGACTTTAGCGCGTGCTGCGCCAAGAATTAGGGCTGAGATTGGCACGCCCGTTAATCTTTCATCTGTTAACCTTTAAAGACACGGTTTAATTAGGCAATAGCATGGTCGTTCAAGTTCTTCAGGGTATCTGGGCCTTTTCTGCATTCGGGATAATCGTTCTAGTGCTGCTCCACAGCCCCAAGGGAGATGGATTGGGGGCAATTGGCGGTCAAGCTCAGCTTTTTACCAGTACTAAAAGTGCTGAAACAACCCTAAACCGCATCACTTGGACGCTTACGGTTTTGTTTATGGCCTTGACGGTGGTTTTGAGCGCAGGCTGGCTGAGTCGTTAAAGCGGGCTGAGGTCTTTAAAGGCTTGGATTCAGCAGTTTGAATCGAGCCGAAGCGCCTTGAAATTAAGATTTATTGTGGGACGGGGACGAGGTTTTACGCCTCTGCTAGGCTCGTAGGATAAGGGAACTGCGTGTAGCTTTGCGTTCTTTCACGTTCGAAATTCGATCGTTGCAACAGTCCCGCAGAAGCACCTCATCTATCATCTTGACGAGTAGTAGCAATGCCTAGAGTCCTTCACCAATACATTCAGCAGTGGTGCCAGGAGCATGGCTGGACAGACTTATTTGTGGAACAGCGTCAATTTTGGGCGTTCCCGCCGGGTTCGGTTTTGCCCGTGCCCGTACCCACCCATGCCTTGGAGGGATTTTACAGCGAGCGGGAAATGTCACCCCACGTGTGCCTGCTCAGCCTATCTTCGATTGGCCTGTCGCTTCTATCCGTTTTTCTGACCGTCCGTACGCTGTCACCCGTGCCGTTGCTGGCAGCTTTTGGCTGCTGCGCGATTGCCGCTGCGTTGTTGGAAGAGGAACGGCTCTGAGGGGTTCTAATGTAGAAAAGGGGAGCGAGATCGAAATCGATCTCGCTCCCCTTCTGTCGTACAAATCGACTAACCCTAGTACGCCTCTTGAAGCTCGTAAAAATCTGGACTGATGTAGTCCTTTCTTAAAGGCCAACCGACCCAATCTTCGGGCATTAGAAGACGCTTCAGGTTTGGATGGCCTTCGTAGACGATGCCGTACATGTCGTAGGTTTCGCGCTCTTGCCAGTCGGCGGTTTTCCAGATCCAATAGAGAGAGGGAACCGTCGGATTCTCGCGGGGCAAAAAGACCTTGACGCGTACCTCTTCTGGCTGCGTGACGTTGTCTTTGACTTTAATGAGATGGTACATGCTCACCAAATCTTGGCCTGGGCCTGCATCGTATCCGGCCTGACACTGAAGGTAGTTAAATCCGTAGGCATAGAGGGCTGTGGCGAAGGGTACTAAAACCTCTCGGTCGACCTTCAGAATTTCGATGCCGAGATGGTCGATCCCCAAAGACTCGTGAATAAATCCATCCGCTGTCAGCCGCCGCGATAGGGGACCCGTTTCTTGAATCGGGCTTTCTTGAACAATAGCCGTTTCTGGGCTAGTAGGCTGCTTGGATTCGGGCGTTTCAGATATCATGACAACACAGCTCCTTCAGGGATAGATAGGGGCGCAGGGCCTTTCGCCCCTATAGAATCGTGGATTACTAAGACCATTCCAGAGCGCCTTTGCGCCAGGCATAAACCAAACCCACGACCAGAATGGCAATAAAAATAAGCGCTTCAATGAAGGCAAGCACGCCAAGAGTATGGAATGCCACCGCCCACGGGTACAAAAAGACCGTCTCTACGTCAAAAATGACGAAGACCAGGGCAAACATATAGTAGCGAATGTTGAACTGAATCCAAGCACCGCCCACTGGCTCCATCCCAGACTCGTAGGTGGTGCGGCGCTCGGGACCGCGATTGCTGGGGCGCAGCAGCTTAGATGCTGTCAAAGCAAGCACTGGAACCAGGCTGCAAATGATTAAAAATCCGAGAAGATATTCGTAGCCGCTTAAAACAAACACGCAGTCATTCCCTTGGCGATCGAACGCAGGTTCGCCCTACATTATAAGGACTCGCGGGGCTGTCCGATACCCGCGAAGCAAAGGGATTTTTAATCGCCAACCTCAAATTTGCCCTAGGATAGCCTGCTTCATCTCTCGCACTGCCCGCTCTAGCCCGACGAGGGCGGCACGGCTGACGATCGTGTGGCCGATATTTAGCTCTTCCATGCCTTCTAAAACGGCCACCGGACGGACATTCCAGTAGGTCAGGCCGTGACCTGCATTGACGCGCAGGCCGCGATCGAGGGCATGACGACAGCCTGCGGCCAATACTTCTAGTTCTTTGCGCTGGGTCGCTTCGGTTTTGGCTTCGGCATAGGTGCCCGTATGCAGCTCGATAAACTGAGCCGAAGTGCTAGCGGCAGCGTCTAGTTGCATCGGATCGGCATCGATAAATAGGCTGACTGGAATGCTAGCAGCCTGAAGCTGTTTGACGACAGAGGTATAAACTTCTAGCTGTGCGGCTACGTCTAGTCCGCCTTCGGTGGTGACTTCTTCGCGGCGTTCTGGCACGAGGGTGACGTAGTCGGGCTTCAGCGCGAGGGCAATGTCCACCATTTCCGTCGTGGCAGCCATTTCTAAGTTCAGGCGGGTGCGCACGGTCTGACGCAAAAGCCGAACGTCTCGGTCTTGAATGTGGCGGCGATCTTCCCGCAGGTGACAGGTGATCCCGTCCGCGCCAGCCAGTTCGGCGATCGCCGCTGCTGCCACCGGATCGGGTTCGACGGTACGGCGCGCCTGACGCAGAGTAGCAATGTGGTCGATGTTGACTCCAAGAGTAGGCAAAACTCGATCCTCTCGTGTAACGTAGGGTGTCCAGTTGGGAAAGGGTGCAAAAGGCACTCTAGATCGTTAATCTAGCAAACAATTGTCAGGGTTAAGGGTCTCAGCCCATTTGACCTCGAGAACCCATCTAAAAAGAGCAGCCCGTCAAGAGCTACTCTTTTTTCATGCTGACATAAAGTGCTTTAGAGCGATGGAACCGCCGCCGCAACTTTATCGAGATCTTTCGCTAGGAATTTCTCCAGTTCCGTTAGGGCATCTGCATCCACCTTGGTTTGCATGGGGCAGAATTTAGGTCCGCACATGGAGCAAAACTCGGCGGTCTTGTAGATATCGGCAGGCAAGGTTTCGTCGTGGTATTCCTTGGCCCGTTCTGGGTCGAGGGATAACTCGAACTGGCGGTTCCAGTCGAAGTTATAGCGGGCATGGGAGAGTTCGTCATCGCGATCGCGCGCCCCCGGACGATGGCGGGCAATATCTGCCGCGTGGGCCGCAATCTTATAGGCAATTAGCCCATTCCGCACGTCTTCCGCATTGGGTAAGCCTAAGTGTTCCTTAGGGGTGACATAGCAGAGCATGGCCGTACCGTACCAGCCCGCCATCGCAGCCCCAATGGCAGAGGTAATGTGGTCGTAGCCCGGCGCAATATCGGTGACGAGCGGTCCCAGCACGTAGAACGGCGCTTCGGAACACTCTTCCATTTGCTTGCGCACGTTGAACTCGATCTGATCCATCGGGACGTGACCGGGGCCTTCGACCATGACTTGGATGTCGTGTTCCCAGGCCTTGCGGGTAAGCTGGCCCAAGGTTTTCAGCTCAGCCAACTGGGCTTCGTCGGAGGCATCGTGGGTGCAGCCCGGGCGGAGCGAGTCGCCCAAGCTAAAGGACACATCGTACTTTTTGAAAATTTCGATGATTTCGTTGAAATGGGTGTAGAGCGGATTTTGCTTGTGGTGGTGGAGCATCCAGCGGGCCAAAATACCGCCGCCGCGCGAAACAATCCCCGTGATGCGGTTGCGTACCAGGGGCAAGTGCTCGATTAGGATCCCAGCATGGATGGTTTGGTAATCGACGCCTTGCTGGGCGTGTTTTTCAATGATGTGCAAGAAATCATCGGCGGTCAGATTTTCAATATTGCCGTGGACGCTTTCGAGAGCCTGGTAGATAGGCACCGTACCAATGGGCACCGTCGACGCATTGATAATGGTGGTGCGGATCTCATCTAGATTCCCACCTCCGGTGGACAGGTCCATAACGGTATCTGCGCCGTATTTAACCGCGAGGTGCAGTTTAGCCACCTCTTCCTTCATGTCCGACGAGTTGGGCGACGCGCCGATGTTGGCATTGACCTTGCACTTAGACGCAATCCCGATCGCCATCGGTTCTAAGTTGGTGTGATTGATATTGGCCGGAATAATCATCCGCCCCCGCGCTACCTCATCTTTGATCAGGTCTGGGGGTAAATTTTCCCGCCGGGCCACGTAATGCATTTCTTCGGTAATCGTGCCCTGACGGGCATAATGCATCTGGGACACATTGGTGTGCCCTTGGCGTTTCGCGATCCATTCGCTTCGCATATTTAGTTCCTTAGAATAAACAGCTTCCCTCCGCCGGTATTAGCCGGACTCAGGTTCTAAGGGTGTAATCTCAGCTTGACTGCTCAAGCACCCCTAGCTAGAACAGATCGTAGCACCAAGAACAAACTTTTCCTAAGCAGCCTGACGGGAAGACCCCATCGATGCAACGCTCAAGGTATGCGTTTCGGAAGCTTTTGTTTGACTATGTCCTTCGATGCTGCCAATTCTCCTGAATTACCTCTGCGTCAAAGCGCCGCAGCGCTGATGCAGCCGACCTTTATTCGCGTGATGGACCACCTGCGCCGGATGCTAGAGGAATCCGACTGGAAGGGGCACTATGAAACGACCTATGTTTGGTCTGAAAATATCGCGCCTGAAACGAAAGCAGAGGTGCTTTGGCTTTACGACAAACTGGAGGAAGCTGCAAAGGCCGATCGGGCGGACATCGAGCGCCAGTTAGAAGACTTACCCCAACCGATTCCGGTCTACCTTTTGCATCTGGAGAAGGGCGAGAAGACTAGGACGATGAATCTTTGGGAGTTGTGTTATCAGATCTGCTTGGGAAGCTATAGTCCGCAGATCGAACGGGCGGATTTTGTAGAGATTGACCTAGACACAGCACCGCCAGACGCCAGCTTATTCGATGCCTTTGGCGAGGTGGATTGGATGCGTCTCGACCAAAAGGCGGCTGGCGTCATCCAAGCTGCCTTTCAGTTGCTGAAAAACACGCAAATCGATTAGAGGTTAATAGACCTCTTGCACGAATATCCTAGCGATTGAAATCGCGGCTACAAGAACGATGTCCGCCTAAGCCTTACGGCTGGCTTCGCTAGCGCGGACCAAGAGAAATTGAATTTAGTCCAAAGGCAGACTTTGTTCCTGTAGCCCCGTTAGCGGAGCGTTCCCGAGGGTTCGAGCTCAGGCTTCGCCTTCAGGGATGAACTTCATAGATACGCCATTCATACAGTAACGTTTGCCCGTGGGTGCGGGGCCATCGTCAAAAACGTGGCCTAAATGTCCGCCGCATTTGCTGCAGTGAATTTCGGTGCGGACCATAAAAAACGCACGGTCTACGGAAGCTTCTACCGCATTTTCGATGGGGTCGAAAAAGCTGGGCCAGCCCGTGCCGCTGTTGAACTTTGTATCTGAAGTAAAGAGCGCTTGACCGCACCCGGCGCAGACATAGGTGCCTTTGCCGTATTGCTTATCGAGAGGGCTAGTCCCGGCACGCTCCGTGCCGTGTTCCCGGAGAACGCGAAAAGCTTCTGGGGGAAGGCTTTGACGCCATTCTTCCGTGGTTTTGGTGACTTCAAACTGTTTTTGTGAGGCTGCCATAGCGGACGATCTCCTAAACCATTGATTGAGAATAAAGGTGGAACCAAGCCAAGTAATGCCTGCGGTTAAAAATGTACGTTTGTTCATGGGTTGGATGAAAACAAGATTGCAGCGTGCCAAGGCGACTCCGCTGCCAAGGGGAACAGAAGGCTCTTAATATATCATTACAAAGATCGGAGGGAAGGGCAGGAATAGACGCTAAGTTGCGCGAAAAATCTTTTCGATGAACGGAACTGGACTGATTTCGATTGTGGGCGATCGCCCTGAGTTTCCCCTGATAAAGGCCTAAATTTTTTCTAAGCCTCCCCCAGGCAAACGGCCAAAGTTGCTTCCACTGCCGCCGCCAGACTATTTAAGTGATAGCCCCCCTCCAGCCCAAACAGGATTTTAGGCGTTAAAGCCAAGCAGTAGGCGGTCAACGGCCCGAAATCGACTGGATTGAGGTTCACTTCGGCTAATGGATCTGCCTGCGCTGCATCGTACCCGGCGCTCACGATCAGCAGGTCGGGCGCGAAGGTCTTGAGAAAAGGCATGACTCGGTCTTGAAACGCGGCTTCGTAGCTGGAGATCGTGCTACCTGCTGCTATGGGGATATTGAGCAGCCGCGAGCCGTTGTTCTGCGCCGAACCAGTGCCGGGATAGAACGGATACTGGTGCAGCGAACAATAAGCAATGTCTGGATGACCTGCCGCGATCGCCTCGGTGCCGTTGCCGTGGTGGACGTCCCAATCCAAAATGGCCACGCGCGCGATGCCGGGTTGGGCGAGGGCGTAAAGGGCGGCGATCGCCGCGTTGCCAAAAATACAAAATCCCATGGCTTGATTCGGTAAGGCATGGTGACCGGGCGGACGAGCCAGCACAAAAGCAGGCTGCTGCAAGGCTACAACCGCATCGATGCCATCTAACCAGGCATTGACCGCTAAGCAAGCGACCTCGTAACTTTGGGGAGAGATCGGGGTATCCGGGCCGAGTTCTCCCCCGCCCTGCACCGCCAATCTTCTGACCCGTTCGATATAGTCAGGGCTATGGGTTTTTAGAATCCAGGGCAGCGGGTCGCGAGACGCGAGGCTAGTGGGAGTCTTCCAGTCCAGGCGGTTTGCCCAGGGGGACTGCTGCAAGTGTTTTGCCACCGCCCTGACGCGTTCGGGACGTTCGGGATGGCCAAAGCCTGTTTGATGTTCCAGAAATATATCGCTGTAAAAAATTTGCATTTTATTGGCGATCGAGATCGCAGTCATGATTTCTTGCCTCAAACCCCCTCCCACCATTTTTGGTGAAAGGGGGTTTAGGTTTGAGTTACTGCCCTTTGAGAGGCTTCCCTGGGGGCAAGCGTACTGCTTAAATCCGCTGAAGGTTAGGGTAAGCTGCCAGTAAGTCGTCGCTGGTAAGCGCGTCGCCTTCGGCTTGAGGTGTCCATAGAACTCTCATTGCTAAGAGATCTTCGGCACCCACTCCACCCATTTGTCCTAGTGCCCTTTGCAGGTCTTGAGCCGATCGGATTTTAGGTAACTCTAGCTTGCCCTGGGATGCCACGATCAGCGTTACCAGAATGTATTCTCCGGGGCCTTGTTTGAGCAGAGCGCTAGCACTGTCCTCGGCTGGCAATGTAGCGGTAGTGGATTTTTGCTTCAACTGGGCGCTGTAGTTGGAGAGCGTTTCTTCTTGGAATTTACTGCGCTCTGAAAGGGTGCGTCGGTTGAATTCTGCTTCCGCAGACATCAACCGAGTTTGCTGGCCTTCAGCACTGGCGTAGATCCAGTACTCGGGGTGGCGCAGGAGCGCTAGGGTCGATTCTTGCAGAGCCTCGGCCAAGCCAGCAGAGTTGCTCGTATCGGCATTGAGCGCAATTCTGTCTAAATCGGTCTGAAGGGCTCTGGCTTCCGCTAGCAACCCGATTTGCAGCGTATTGACGGAAACTGGAGGGTTGGTTAAATCTTGCTCGCTGACGGGAACGCCACCTTCAGAACTAGCGGCATTGCGAAAACTGGAGAAGATGAAATTGGCGAGCGCGATAAATATCAAAATCGTAAAGAGCGAACCGCCGCCGCCAAACATGAAGGGCAGCAAAAATGGGAAGCCGAACCCACCACCATAGCCGCCTCCGTAGCCATACCCAGAAGGTCCCGATATTGGCTGACGCGATGGAGCCATGCGAGTAGGTGCTGAGGGTCTGCGGAAACTACCCCCGCCAAAGCCACCTCCAGATCTAGCCGCTAGAGCCGAGTGAGACTGCGAAAAGACCAAGCCGATCGCAAGCGCAAGGGATAGGCAAATCCGAGTAAAGGTTTTTAACATTGAAGAAGATTTCTTATTCATGATGCTCAGTGGGGCTGACTGTATGGTTTTGAGTGCCTCAGGTTTGCCCCTGGGGACTTCGGACTGTACGTTTTCTTTTAGTCTAGCGTTGGGATGAAGCTGTAGCGCAACCGCCAAATGCCGGATTCCCGTATTGAATGCTACTGCACCAGAGGATATGCCGGATGCAAGCACTCGCTTCTGGCTGGTTAAAGAGCGGGAAGCGTATGGCTAAACCACACCGCAAAAGTGCTGCGTCGCTTCCCAAATTTCTGGCAGTCGATCGGTTAAACCGTGGTCGCTTGGCAATTCGACGAGCGTGCACCAGGACCTTTGGGCGCTATAGCGACGGCTGGCTTCAAGGGGAATGACCTCGTCGGCAGTTCCGTGCAAAATGAGCGTTGGCGTAGCTCGGTCGAGTTCTGCATCTGAATATTGGCTGGCATCTGCCCAAAAGGAATAGCCGAGAGGCAGCGATCGCTCTGCTGCATGGTGATAAACATCGAGGGAGCCGTCTGTCTCCCATTGTTCGAGTTGTGTCGAACCGAGCTGCTGCTGCCAGTAGGCTAAAAATTCAAAGGCTGGGGCTAGCAACACTAATCGCTCCACCTTGAGATTGCGCTGGGCTAACCAAGTCGCAGTTAGTCCGCCTAAGCTAGAGCCGACGATCGTCCAAGCGCCGGAGTCTGCGGCAAGAATGGCTTCGCATTGCTGAATTTGGCGAGTGAGCGTGAGATTGAAAAAATCGGGTTGGTTGAGGTCGGGTACCTTTAGATCGATGCCTCGTGCGGCAAAGCGATCGCGCAGGTCGACGGCTTTAACGGACTGCGGTCCTGAAGCGAAACCGTGCAGGTAGAGATAGTTCATGCAGGGGCGCTACTCCGAGCGGGTAGGAATCTGAATCCGATCCTCAATATCATCCCAAATGGAATCGGTTACGGTAGTCGTTTTTTGAACCCACCGATCCGCTTCAGACGCTGGCAATAAGGTAACTAAAACCTTTGTGCCTTCAGGCAGATCGGCAAGCTCTAATAGTTCGATTTTTCCTTGCTTGACCTCAGCCCAAAGCGTCTGTAGCATCAATTCTTCCTCAATCGATCGTTGTAAATCTATTATTCAGACTTTAGCTCGACGCTTCGCGTCTTCGGCGAGCGAATGGGATCCCCTGCAGGGCTTCACCAACGCTCAATGACGTTCGACAGTCTTCAATGTTGCATCATATGTATGTATGCACAATTTCGCAAGTCTTGAAATCCGATTCAGCTCCGATCTGGAAACCTGATGAAGATTTAGTAAGGTATAACACTTTCAGGTCAAGCATGGCGCGGATTGGCCTTATTGCTGCTGTCCTGGTTTCGCCGTCGGAGGAGATTTCCAGGATTAGGGGTTCTAGATATTGACGCATCGGATTCACGAACGCGATATTCTCAGCGCAAGACATGAATCTGGGCAGTGCGATTTTTGGAGTACGATCGCCCTATTTCTCTGCAAGGCGATCGCCCTTCCCATTTCCGCACTTCAATAAATCAGGCTGCTCTTTTCATCTAACTCTGCCATTCTCTTGCACGCGATCGCCTTTCCTTATCCCCCGCTAAACTAAAACTAGCTCCGTAGACGAGTAACTATCATGACCCAGGCTGTCACTCGTAAACTCACACTTCAAGAATTCTTCGCTCTCCCCGAAGGCGAGCCATACAACGAACTGATTGATGGAGAAGCCGTTCCTAAAGTGCTACCTCAACGATTTCATTCAAGGTCTACAGGGTCGCTCTTCACTCTGTTAACCCTATGGGGACAAGACAAAGGGGAGGTTGGCATCGAATGGGCCATTGTTTTAACCCGTAATGGAAAAGATTGGGTACCTGTGCCCGATTTACTCTATATTTCCAAAGAGCGATTGACCCTAGATGAATTTGAGGATGGTCCTTGTCCAGTCCCGCCAGAACTTGCCATTGAAATTATTTCGCCAGACCAAACCTTTGGAGCAATGGCTGAAAAAGCCACGGATTACCTAAATGCAGGAGTTCTGAGAGTTTGGGTGGTAGACCCTAAGGCCAAAAGCATCACGGTTTTTGCCCCAGACACTGCACCCGTGACCTATCGCGGCGATCGCCTCCTCACAGATCCGCTTTTCCCTGGCTTAGAACTTACAGCTCAACAGGTGTTTCAACAGGCCGGATTAGAACGCTGAAGGCACGACATCCCCTCCATTACTTAGAATCTGAGTAAGATCGGCATGTAAACAAATATTGCAGGCGACGGGTATGGCGCGGATTGTTCTCATCGCAGGATTTGAGTCGTTCAATATCGAGCTGTACCGTCAAGCTTCGGAACTGGCTACGGCCCGCTGTCCCGATCTCGACGTTCGGATCTTCAGCGATCGCGATATTGTCGCAACCCCCGATGCCATCGAAGCCGCCCTGAAGAATGCCGATGTGTTTTTCGCCAGCTTGGTGTTCGACTACGACCAAGTCCTGTGGCTGCGCGATCGCACCCAGCACATCCCCATCCGTCTCGTATTTGAATCGGCGCTGGAGCTGATGAGCCTGACCCAACTGGGCCAATTCGCGATCGGCGATAAACCCAAAGGAATGCCAAAACCCGTCAAGTTCATCCTCGATAAATTTGGCAACGGCAGGGAAGAAGATAAGCTGGCAGGCTATATCAGCTTTCTCAAGGTCGGGCCAAAGTTGCTGAAGTATATTCCCGTTGGCAAAGTTCAAGATTTGCGTAACTGGCTGATTATCTACGGTTACTGGAATGCAGGCGGTCCCGAAAATGTAGCAGCGATGTTCTGGACTCTAGCGGAAAAGTATCTGAACTTGCCCGTGGGGGATATTCCACCCCTGCTCGAAACGCCAAATATTGGGTTGCTGCATCCCGACTATCAAGGCTATTTCGAATCGCCTAAGGCTTATCTCGCCTGGTATCGCCAAACTAAACCCGAGTCTCGCACTTGGGCCTCGGTTGGAATTTTACTGTACCGCAAGCACGTGATTACCAAGCAGCGCTATATCCCGCAGCTCATCCGACAGATGGAAGCCGCTCGTCTTCTGCCCGTGCCGATTTTTATCAATGGGGTGGAAGGACACGTGGCCGTGCGGGACTTGATGACCACGGCGTTCGAGCGATCGCAGCGAAACCAAGGCATTAAGACGACGCTTTCCCTCTCCGAAGAAGCGGTATCCGTGGATGCGATCGTCTCGACCATTGGCTTTCCGTTGGTGGGCGGCCCTGCTGGCTCGATGGAAGCGGGGCGGCAGGTGGAAGTTGCCACTCGCATTCTTCAGGCCAAGAACGTTCCCTACATTGTCGCCGCTCCATTGCTGATTCAAGACATCCACAGCTGGACGCGGCAGGGCATCGGCGGATTGCAGAGCGTGGTGCTGTACGCCTTGCCAGAACTGGATGGCGCGATCGATACCATTCCCTTGGGCGGTCTAGTCGGGAACGATATTTATCTGATTCCCGAACGGGTTCAGCGTCTGACGAATCGCCTCAAGCAGTGGATCGATCTCCGCCAAAAACCTCTCTCCGAGCGCAAGATTGCGATTGTGCTCTATGGCTTTCCGCCGGGCTACGGGGCTACGGGCACGGCAGCGCTCTTGAACGTCCCGCGATCGCTCCTCAAACTCCTCCAAGCGCTGAAAGCCCAGGGTTATACCGTCGGCGACTTACCCGAAGATGGCGAAGATCTCATCGAGCAAGTTCGGCAAGCCGATAACGCTTACACCGAACATCCCGGTTCTGTAGAAGACTTTGAGCGCCGCCGAGATATTGCTACGGTCAATGTCCGAAAGCTAGAGAAATGGTTGGGGTACTTGTTAACCCATCGCATTGAAAAACAATGGAAAACCCTGACTGGAACGGGTATCAAAACCATTGACGAAGACTTTTACCTCGGCGGAGTGCGGCTTGGCAATGTTTGGATTGGCGTGCAACCGCCCCTCGGGATCTTGGGCGACCCCATGCGCCTGATGTTCGAGCGCGATATGACGCCCCATCCGCAGTACGCGGCGTTTTATAAGTGGTTGCAAAATGACTTCCAAGCCGATGCGGTCATCCATTTTGGGATGCACGGAACTGTTGAATGGCTTCCCGGATCGCCCCTCGGAAATACGGGCTACTCCTGGTCTGACGTGTTGTTGGGGAATCTACCCAACCTTTATATTTATGCTGCCAACAACCCTTCTGAATCTGTTTTAGCAAAGCGTCGCGGTTACGGCGTTTTAGTCTCCCATAACGTACCGCCCTACGGGCGAGCCGATCTTTACAAGGAATTGGCTGCGCTCAAGGATTTGATTTCGGAATACCGCGAAGATCCAGCGAAGAACGACGTGCTGCGAGAAGGAATTTGCAAAAAAATTGTCGATTCTGGAATGAATGCCGATTGTCCCTTTGCTGAAGCGAGGCGGTTGGGTATCGAGTTTACGCCTGAAAACGCGCGGATGTTTAGCGCCCATGCATTTCAAGATTACTTGGTAGAACTGTACGACTACTTGCTAGTGCTGGAAAATCGTCTCTTTTCATCGGGTTTGCATGTTTTGGGTGAGGCCCCCAATCCCGAAGCGCTTTTGAGTTATTTGGATGCCTATTTTGGCGGGGATGTGCCTGGAGTTGCAGTTGAGGCGATCGCCCACGGACAAAATAGCGCCGGGGCATTGGCTGCATTCCACGCGCAATTCCATCTGGATCGTCCAGGTTCGAAATTGCAGATCGACCCACAGTTATCAGAGAGATTGGAAGAAGCGATCGCCATCCGAGAACGTCTCTCCCAAACCACCGACGAACTCGCGAATCTATTGCGCGGACTCAACGGCGAATACATTCCTCCCGCTCCTGGCGGCGACCTCCTGCGCGATGGTCCCGGCGTATTGCCCACCGGACGCAACATCCATGCCCTCGACCCTTACCGAATGCCCTCCCCCGCCGCCTACGAACGCGGTCGCCAGATCGCGCAACAGCTCATCGCCCAACACCTCCAAGAACACGGTACCTACCCGGAAACAATGGCTGTCATGATTTGGGGACTCGATGCCATCAAAACCAAGGGCGAATCCCTCGGCATTTTACTAGAGCTAGTGGGAGCCGAACCCATTAAAGAAGGTACCGGACGCATCGTGCGGTACGAGCTAAAACCCCTTGCCGAACTGGGTCGTCCCCGCATCGATATCCTCGCCAACCTCTCCGGCATTTTCCGCGATAGTTTTGTCAATATCATCGAGCTACTGGACGATCTGTTCCAACGGGCTGCCGCCGCCGATGAGCCAGAGGAGCTGAATTTTGTGCGCAAACATGCGATCGCCCTCCAAGCCCAAGGCGTCGAAAACCCCTCCGCCCGACTGTTCTCCAATCCATCGGGCGAGTTCGGCTCCCTGGTGAACGATCGCGTTACGGATTCTAGCTGGGAAACTGGGGATGAGTTAGGAGGCACATGGAAAAGCCGCAACGCCTTCAGCTACGGACGCAACGAAAAAGGCACACTCCGCCCCGAAATCCTAGACACCCTTCTCAAAAGTACCGGACGCATCGTGCAGCAGATCGATTCTGTGGAGTACGGTCTCACTGACATCCAGGAATACTACGCCAATACCGGAGCGCTCAAAAACGCTGCCGAGCAAACGCAAAACAAAACCGTCACCGCCAGCTTTGTCGAAAGTTTCTCAAAGGACATCACCCCGCGCAAACTCGAAGAACTCTTGCGGATGGAGTACCGCACCAAACTCCTCAATCCCAAATGGGCCGACGCAATGGCCGCCCAAGGCTCCGGCGGAGCCTACGAAATTTCCCAGCGCATGACCGCCCTGATTGGCTGGAGCGGGACTACTAAGTTCCATGAAAACTGGGTTTACGACCAAGCTGCAGACACTTATGCCTTAGATGCTGAAATGGCCGAAAAATTAAGGAAAGCCAACCCCGAAGCGTTTCGCAATATTGTGGGGCGAATACTGGAAGCCAATGGGCGCGGGTTCTGGCAGCCCGATGAAGAGAAGTTGAGGGAGCTGCGATCGTTGTACGATGTGGCAGATGAGCAGCTAGAAGGTGTTCATCGCTAAAACTCAATCGCATTATACAAGCCCAGGATCGCCAGCTTTTCTGACGAATTGGTTGCAGTTCTGGTCAGGATGCTGTTGCAGAGAAGCGAGGATGCGAGGCTTTGTTGCGCTTGCGCTTCGCAGCTCTGCTTTCCTCTACATTGGCGACTGCTTTGCGGGTTGGGATGGGATAAACCGGGAATAATAAACTCAGAATGTTATTTGAGCCAATGTCATCGCAACCAGCTCTTCCCCTAACAAACTTTGCCCATCTGCAAGAGCATGATGAACAGCTTCTGCGTCTTGGCATGCTGGCGGAAAAGTACTTTGCTGAAGATCCAAACACATGCCTGCTAAAACTGCGTCAGCTTGCCGAACTTCTGGCGCAGCTTGTGGCTTCGCGGGTGGGTTTGTTTGTTTCGGCAGAAGAATCTCAGTACGATCTGCTGCGCCGTTTGCAGGATCGAGGCATTCTCCCACGTGAAGTGGCTCAATTGTTTGGGGAAATTCGGCGTTCTGGAAATGCGGCTAACCATGCCCTGATGGGCGACCACCGAATAGCCCTTGGTAATCTCAAAATTGCTTGGCAGATTGGACTTTGGTTTCACCGTACTTTTAAGAATCCGGCGTTTAAGTCTAGTCCCTTTATTCCGCCTACCGCGCCGAAAGACGAAAGTGTAGAGTTGCGTATGGAGCTTGCTCGTCTGGCTCAGACTCTAGCGGATTATCAATCGACCCATGAGGATACGGTACAGCGCCTTACCAAGACGGAGGCCACCCTTAAGACCACTCAGGAAGAACAGCTATTTTGGGAGCAGATGGCTGCTGAAGCGGAGCAGGCTAAGACTCAGCTCGAACGGCGTCTTGCGGAGCAGCAAACTGTTGCAGCATCCCAACCCGGAAAATCATTAAAAAACTACATCCAGGCGGCAAACCAAGCTGCGGAATCTGTTCAGCTTGATGAGGCGAGTACGAGAGAACTGATTGACGAACAGTTAGAGCAAGCGGGGTGGGAGGCCGATTCTGTAACTTTGAACTACAGAAAAGGGATTCGACCGGAAAAGGGAAAAAATCAGGCGATCGCCGAGTGGCCGACGAGCAGCGGGCCTGCGGATTATGTGTTGTTTGTGGGGTTGATGCCTGTGGCGACGGTTGAAGCCAAGCGACAAAATGCAAACGTATCCGGGGCGCTTCAGCAGGCAAAACGTTACAGCCGAGATTTTCGCTTAGAGGCTGAACATCAGAGTCCTGGCGGTACTTGGGGCGATTATAAAATCCCGTTTACGTTTTCTGCCAATGGCAGACCTTATCTGCGGCAGCTCGAAACCCATAGCGGTATTTGGTTCTGCGATGTCCGCCGTTCTGAAAATCTATCCTATGCCCTGGATGGTTGGTATACCCCAGAGGGTTTGGTTTCTTTGCTGAAGCGAGATGTGGTGGTGGCACACCAGTCGCTCTCGTCTCAGGGGTTTGACTATATCCTGCAACTGCGACCTTACCAGCAGGCGGCCATTCGTGCCATTGAGGCCGGAATTGCAGAAAATCGGCGCGAGCTTTTGGTGGCGATGGCGACGGGGACGGGCAAGACCAAAACCTGCATTGCCCTGATTTACCGATTGTTGAAGGCGCAGCGATTTCGACGGGTACTCTTTCTGGTCGATCGCTCAGCGCTGGGCGAGCAGGCGGCAAATGCGTTCAAAGATACGCGGATGGAGAATTTACAGACCTTCGCCGATATTTTTGGAATCAAAGAACTGGAGGAGCAAACCCCAGATACTGAAACTGCCGTTCATATCGCTACGGTGCAGGGCATGGTTCAGCGCATTCTCTATGCTGGGGAGGACACAGCACCGCCGCCCATCGATCGGTACGATTGCATTATTGTCGATGAATGCCATCGCGGATATTTGTTGGATCGCGAGCTGGGCGATGCAGAACTGACCTTCCGTAGCTTTGATGATTACATTTCCAAGTACCGACGGGTGTTGGATTACTTCGATGCCGTTAAGATTGGCCTGACTGCAACTCCTGCACTGCATACGTCGCAAGTCTTCGGCGCTCCTGTCTATACCTATAGCTATCGGGAAGCAGTGATTGACGGCTATTTGGTAGATCATGAGCCGCCCGTCAGGATTCATACTGAACTCTCCACCAGCGGCATCAATTGGCGGGTTGGTGAAGCGGTGAAGGTCTACAACGTTCAGAAAAATCAGCTTGATTTGTTTACAACGCCAGACGAGATTCAGATTGAGGTTGAAGCCTTTAACCGCAAGGTGATTACGGAATCCTTTAATCGCGTGGTCTGCGAGCATTTGGCACAGGAATTGGATCCGAGTTCGCGTCAGAAAACGCTGATTTTTTGTGTCAACGATGCCCATGCCGATTTAGTCGTCGCATTGATGAAGCAAGCGTTCCAATCGCTGTATGGAAGCGTTGACGACGATGCCGTGATTAAGATTACGGGTAATACCGACAAGCCTTTACAACTGATTCGGCGCTACAAAAATGAACGGAATCCCAATGTTGCGGTGACGGTAGATCTGTTGACGACGGGGATTGACGTACCGGAAATCTGCAATCTGGTGTTTTTGAGACGCATCAACAGCCGTATTTTGTACGACCAGATGTTAGGTCGCGCAACTCGATTATGCGAATCCATCGGCAAGGAGGCATTTCGTATTTTCGATGCCGTGCAGCTCTACGAGGCGCTTCAGTCTGTAACTGCCATGCAGCCTGTAGTGGTGGATCCTAAGATCTCGTTTACTCAACTGGCACGGGAGATGACGGATGCGATTGGAGACCAAGCGCGATCGCTGGTGCGGGATCAGTTCATTGCGAAGCTCCAGCGAAAGAAGCGGTACTTGAGCGAAACGGCTCTGAACGACTTTGAAACCGTAGCAGGGATGCCGCCTGATGCCTTTATCCGGGAATTGCGTCAGATGCCTTTGGCGAATATTGCCGCCTGGTTTACCCAGAATCCTAACCTTGGCGAGATTTTAGATCGTAAGGGCGAGGGGACTGCTCCGATGATCTTTATTTCTGACCACGAGGATGCGTTACACAGTATCGAGCGGGGGTATGGGACGGCTAAAAAGCCGGAAGATTACCTTCAGGAGTTTACTGAGTTTATCCGCAGTAACAGCAATACCCTGCCTGCGTTGATGACGGTGTTGACCCGTCCCAGAGACTTGACCCGAAAACAATTGCGCGAACTGGCTTTGGAGTTGGATAAGCGGGGGTTTACGGAAACCAACTTGGCTACGGCTTGGCGGGAGATGACGAATCAGGATATCGCGGCGCGGATTGTGGGCTATATTCGGCAGGCGGCGATCGGAGATGCACTGGAGCCTTATGAACAGAGGGTCGATCGCGCTTTGCAAAGAATGCTCTCGTCTAGAACCTGGACGACACCCCAGCGGCAGTGGTTGCAAAAAATTGCAGCTCAAACAAAGGCGAATTTGGTGGTGGATCGGGAGGCGTTGGATGACCCTGATTTGGTGTTTCGGCGCGAGGGGGGCGGTTTTACGCGGCTGGATCGGATGTTTGACGGTCAGCTCCAGCAGGTACTGGAAACCTTTAACGATTCGCTATGGCAAACGCCTGCGGCTTGAAATAGGGTCAGCGATAACGATAGAGTGAGATGCCTTACTCGTTCTGGAGGTGTGCTGTGCTCGATCAATTAACCGACAGAGGGTTTGGATGCATTTCTCTAAGAGTCTGTTTGAAATAGATTTTATATGTCGCAAAGTCTCGGAGATCCCCCCTAGCCCCCCTTAAAAAG
Organism: Altericista sp. CCNU0014; assembly: GCF_044923475.1. Taxonomy (NCBI): domain Bacteria; kingdom Bacillati; phylum Cyanobacteriota; class Cyanophyceae; order Synechococcales; genus Altericista; species Altericista sp. CCNU0014. Next base: position 4,070,464 of record NZ_CP137338.1, on the reverse strand, counting down.
GGGGGAAATAGACTCAAAGTCCCCCTTTTTAAGGGGGATTTAGGGGGATCTCCGAGGTATGGCTCATGACCGAAGTTTAAGTCCTCAATACCTACTGTTTGCATGAGTACCACCACTCACGACATTGTTGCTAAGCTCTGGAACCTCTGCAACATCCTCAAGGATGACGGGGTGACCTATCACCAGTATGTGACCGAACTCACGTACCTGCTGTTTTTGAAGATGGCAAAGGAGACGGGGACAGAGGATCAGATTCCCGAAGGCTACCGCTGGAATGATTTAGAAATTAAAGCGGCACCGGATCGGATGGAGTTTTACAAAATTCTGCTGATTCACTTGGGCAGTGCTGGCTCTAGGTTGGTTAAGGAAATTTTTGCCAATGCCAGTTCTTTTATTCGCAAACCCGCTACGCTCTCGACGTTGGTGTCGGAAATTGACAAGCTGGATTGGTACAGCGCCCGTCAAGAAGGTATGGGCGATCTGTATGAAGGGTTGTTGGAGAAGAATGCTAATGAAAAGAAATCTGGTGCGGGGCAGTATTTCACGCCGCGTCCCTTAATCGATAGCATGGTGGCGGTGATGCGCCCGACGCTAGAAGATATCATTCAAGATCCGGCGGCGGGGACGGGTGGCTTTTTGATTGCGGCGAATCGCTATATTCGCGAACACAGCGACTCGGATAGCTGGACGGAAGCTCAACAACGGAAGTATCGTCGCGGTATGTTCTACGGGATGGAGCATGTGCAAGATACGCACCGTTTGGCGTTGATGAATTTGATGCTACATGGGTTGGATTCTGACCCGAAGGCTTCCGGTATCCGCTATGGCGATACCTTGGGTTCTGATGGCGAAGCGCTGAGCGAGATTGGTGCGACGCTGATGTTGACAAATCCGCCCTTTGGGACAAAAAAGGGCGGCGGGTTGCCCACTCGCACAGATTTTACGTTTCCAACGAGCAATAAGCAGTTTTGTTTTTTGCAACATATTTATCGAGGTTTGAAGCCTGGGGGACGGGCTGCGGTGGTATTGCCGGACAATGTGCTGTTTGAGGGCAATGTGGGCAAACAGATCCGCGCTGATTTGATGGATATAGCCCTACGAGAGCATGTTAAGACGTTTGTAAATAGCCCGCTTTGAGCAGTAAGGATTTGATTAAGCAGTGCGTCCTAAGCAAAATCCGTAGTGCTATAAGTGCAATCTGCATACGATTTTGCGGCTGCCGACGGGGATTTTCTATGCTCAGGGCGTTAAAACTAATGTGTTGTTTTTTACCCGTGGCGAGACGGAAAGGGGCAATACAAAAGAGGTTTGGGTGTATGACCTGCGGGCGAATATGCCGCAGTTTGGCAAGCGCACGCAATTGACCCGTCAACATTTTGCAGAGTTTGAGGCTGCGTTTGGGGACGATTCGCTGGGACGCTCTGCCAGTCTGGCCAAGCGCCAAGATACGGGGGATCAAGGCCGATTCCGGTGTTTTAAGCGCGATTGGATTGCCGATCGCAATGAGAACCTAGACATTGCTTGGCTCCGGGATGAGAGCGAGAATGGATCTGAGGAGTTGCCGGAACCTACAGCATTAGCTCAGGAGGCGGTGATTGAACTGGAGGCGGCGATCGCAGAACTCCAGGGCATTTTGGCAGAATTGGGCGAGGAAATCATTTTATAAGCAAGAATCGAGAACATAGGAGAAAAGGTATGAAAGTAAATGTGACTGAGCAAGGATTAATTATCCCTAAAGAATTTTTGACTGGGATCCAAGCAGTTGAAATTCGGCGAGATCGTGACCAGATTATTTTGACACCAAGCGTAGCGAGTAACCCTTCTCAAGTAGAGTCAGTGTCTTCTGTTCCCAAAACTCCTTTGGGCAAGAGATTACGAGAACTGCGGGCAAAAATAGTTGCGTCTGGAGAGCCGCTTTTGACGGCTGAAGATATTGACAGGGAAATTGACGAACAACGCAATCGATTCAAGGAAGTTGAGACGTGACTCGAACGTTTGTCGATTCAGGAATTTTGGTGTCTGCTGCACGAGGTACGGACTTATATTCAGAAAGAGCTTTGACTATTCTTGAAGATGAATCAAGGGAATTTGCTTCTAGCATTTTTGTGCGTTTGGAGGTGTTGCCAAAGGCTATTTGCTACAAAAAGAATGATGAAGTTGAGTTTTATCAAAGCTTTTTTGATTCGGTTCAGTATTGGGCGAATGACCTTGAAAAACTGGTTCAGGATGGGTATCAAATTGCTAGCCAGTATGGTTTATCGGCGGTAGATGCGCTGCATGTTGCGGCAGCATTGCTTATGGGCGCTGAAGAATTGGTGACGACTGAACGACGAACCAAGCCAATGCACCGAGTATCTGATATTAAAGTAACCTCAATTCAGGATGATTGATGTTTAGTATATGTAGTGAATGGATTTTTATGCAGATGGCAAATTTGAGAATTACCCTGTTCAGCAATTATGGTAAGGAGTAAAACGATGCAAAGTATTAAGGTGCGTCAGCATGTTGGGGCAGATGGGATTCTGCATCTCGATATTCCCATCGGAATTTTAGAGAGCGAAGTAGAAGCGATGGTGACTTACAAATCTGTACAGACATCCCAAAAAACTGAACGATCATTAGCAGATTTCTATGGCATTTGTGCAGATGATCCAATTGTTGTTGATGACAAATTTGCGATCAATCATGGAGGGGTTTGCTCGGCCCTGGATGACGATATGGAAGGGGCTTTTGATTAGCAATGCTCTACTTGCTAGATACAAATGTTTGTGTGATGTATATTAACGGTCACTCTGAGCGAATTAGAGATCGTGTCCTCGCTACTCCAACTGATGAGATGGCGGTATGTTCTGTTGTCAAAGCAGAACTTTTTTATGGTGCAATGCGAAGCAAAAATCCTACTCGCAATTTAGAAAGACAACAAGGTTTCTTCCATTGTTTTACTTCTTTGCCTTTTGATGACGAAGCCGCGATCGCCTATGGACAGATCCGTGCAGATTTAGCGACAAAAGGGACTCCGATTGGCCCCAATGATCTGCAAATTGCCGCCATTGCCCTCACCCATAATCTCACCCTCATAACCCACAACACCAGAGAATTTATTCGTGTTGAGGGCTTGCAGCTTGAAGATTGGGAGATTGAAGCGTGATAGAAGAATTTATAGAATTACCTCAGGGTTGGCAAGAAGTTTTCCTTGATGAAATCACTTATCGCATTACAAAAGGAACAACGCCTACATCACTTGGGATTTAAATTTACCACTAAAGGTATTTTATTTGTCAAGGTCGAAAGTTTATCTGCTCAACGCATTAATCACAAACTTTGTGGATTTATTGACAAAAATGCGGATGAGGCTTTATCAAGATCTCGTCTTCAAGAAAATGATGTACTTTTCTCTATTGCTGGAACATTAGGAAGAGTAGCGATTGTATATGAAAATGATCTTCCTTCTAACACTAATCAAGCAATATCCATCATTCGACTTATTCCACCAATTTTACCAAAATATATTGCTCATTTTTTATCTTCTCCATTAATTGAAAAGAATATTCAAGCAATTCGGAGAGGGATGGGGCTTCAGAATTTGAATTTGGGACAAATATCTAAATTCCAAATTCCCCTCGCCCCCCTCAACGAACAGAAACGGATTGCGGATAAGCTCGATCGCCTGTTAGCAAAGGTAGATGCTTGTCGGGAGAGATGCGATCGCATTCCCCTCCTCCTCAAACGCTTCCGCCAATCTGTCCTCGCCGCAGCAACATCAGGAGAACTGACCGAGGACTGGCGAGAAAAATATTCTGTTGTAGAGCCTGAAAAAAGTTTAATCAAAGAGAAAAGATTCAAAATAGCTGATTCAGACGAAAACTTGCAGTTATTACCAGAAACCTGGAAGTGGGACGCACTTGGAAATTACGCTCAATGTTCAAGAGGAAGATTTTCTGTCCGACCTCGAAATGATCCGGCTTATTTCAACGGTAAACACCCATTCATTCAAATCGGTGATCTTCCTAGCGAAGGTGGATGGATCGATGCTCACAAGCAGACGCTTAATGAAAAAGGGCTAACTGTAAGCAAGAAATTTCCTAAAGCTACAGTTGTTATTGCCTTGATGGTGCAGAAAAGTCATGAAGACCTTACCAGCAGGCAATATTCAAATCTGTCAAAGGTGACAGAGAGGGGCATTCAATGTGATGCTTAAGTTCCCAAACTCAGAGCAATCCTATGTCAACCCCTCAACTCTATCGTCAACTGCAAACTCAACTGAGTCAATGGGTCACACCCAAAGATAAACGTCACCTTACTGTGTTTGCTGAAAACATCGCTGCAATCCTCCAAGCCCAAAGTGGCAGCTTAAGCCATTGGCTGACTTATTTGAGTCATCGTCGTTGTAAAGCCCGCTCTCACATGGAACGACTGAGCTACTTCGTTCATAATCCCAAGATCACCTCAGAAACATTCTATGTTCCATTACTGCTTCAATTTCTTCAAGCGTGGGCGGGCATGGCGACGACATTGACCCTGGATACAAGCATGCTGTGGGATGAGTATTGCCTGATAGAGGTCTGTCTGACCTGGGGAGGGCGCTCTTTTCCTTTGGCTCAAAAGGTGCTCAAGCATGGCAGTGCTACGGTCGCTTTTGCGGACTATTGCTCAGTGCTGGATGTGGCTGAGACGGTCTTACCCGCTGATTGTCAAATCACACTATTGGCTGACCGAGGCTTTGAGCATGGTGAGTTAATTCGTTGGCTACGGAGCCATCAATGGTCTTGGGCAATTCGCGCTAAATCCGATTTGAGGGTCACGTTGTCTAATGCTCAAACCGAGTCGGTTGCTGACCTGCTGCCAGAGCCTGAACAAGCTTTTCTATTTTCTGATGTCACGATTCTTGAAGATATCCACTGTCATTTGGCGACCGCTCGATTATCCATCGCCCAGGAGGCTTGGGCTGTGATTACAGATAAATCGCCTTCTGTGCAAACCTTCGCGCTATATGGTCAACGTTTTGGTGGCATTGAACCCCATTTCAAGGATTACAAGTCTGCCGCCTTTGAACTGCCTCGTTCTAAACTCAGAGATGCCCATGCTTTAAGCCGACTGCTGATGTTACTGGCGGCTGCGACCATTATTGCCATTTGCGTTGCCATTGAAACGATCGCTCAAGGCGCACTAAAGTCCATTGATTGGCATGCTCACAGGGGATTGAGTTTTCTGCAAATCGGGCTAAGACGGATTAATCAGTTGTGCTATCAAAGATTACCGCTGCCACCCTTGAGATATTTGCCACGATGTAATCCACCACCTGCTTATGCCTCTCTCAAGAAGCGAGATGCGATGAACACTCGCATTGAGTTTGCCAAGGTGACTGTCTTCTAAAGCTTTCAGCTCCTTTGAGTTTTCTGCACCACTAAGTGTTATTGCTATCGTAGGAGCCACAATTGGTAACACAGGTCTTTTGGCTTACGATATGTGCTTTACCGATAGTATGGTAGGCATTGAAACTGGTAATGAAATTAGCAATCGATACATTGAGTTTTTTCTGCGCCATCGAAAAGAAGATTTACGGCAAATTTCATACGCTGGTGGCGGACAGCCAAATATAAAACTTGAAATCCTTAATCCTTATCCTTTGGCTGTCCCTCCCCTTGAAGAACAAAAGGAAATTGTCCACCGTGTCGAAAAACTCTTTGCCTTCGCCGATCGCCTAGAATCCCGCTATCAAAAAGCTCGTGCCAAATGCGATCGACTCACCCCAGCACTATTAGAAAAAGCCTTTCAGGGCGAACTAGTCCCCCAAGACCCTAACGACGAACCCGCATCCGTCTTGCTAGAGCGAATCAAAAGCTTGCGTACCAACGCAGAAGCCAAGCAGACCAAGCCCAAACGACGTAAAACAGCTTCTTAAAAAAGCAGACCAACTCCTGGCAGATCAGCCATTCGAGAGATGCTGCAAGCAGATAAAGAACGGTCGGCTGTCGCCCGTGCTTGCATTCTGAGTTCAGGGGATTCCCGTATTATGGGATTGCTTCAAAGTGCTTGAAGTTAAGGGGATTGAGGGGGATCGAGTGTAACAATCTTCTGGGAAAGCCGTAATTTTCGATCTACTGAGCCTGTTAGTAACCTCCGAAACTGAATCGGGTTCATTAAGCTACCTCCACTTACTCTAAATCAAGGAGAAGGGAGCCGTTGCGTTGAGCATCAATAAGAAACTTCATGATGCCAATCGATAAACACTCTTGACTTGGCTAAGACGAGCTGCAAACAATAAGGTTGCTAAAATGTCCGCTTCCTCTAAGTCGTCATAGTCCGCCAAAATCTCTTCATGGGTCATCCCAGAACTAAGAAGCTCCAGAATAAACTCAACTGGATATCGTAAGCCTCGAATACAAGGCTTCCCATGACAGATATCTGGGCTAATTGAAATTCTCTGTAATAATGGCTCAGTCATAAATCTTTGCTAATTTAATCAATTAGCGATCCAAGAATTTTGAGCGATGTAGTATATGAGCGCACCTCAAGCATAGCTATATCCTCGTGGATAATAATCCCGGCAAACGATTCGCTCCAGAACGCAAGACTAGGCGGTGTTGGGTCGATCGCTGCCACAAACCGAAAGGTCGAGCAAAAACCTTTTTATCAAAAGTAAAGGAAGTGCGATCGCCAACCGGACTCGGTCCCGTATCGATGCAACCGCGATCGCCTTGCCCGAGCAAACGCAAGGGGGGCAATTGCTGACCAATTTCAGCGAGCTAGCCCGGCTCATCTGGGGACAGCTAGAGCGCGGGTGTCCCGTCAAAATATCTCGGCTTTTATTGAAAAATCTTAAACTCGCTCCACTCGCCAATCTTTGATATGGCGTCTCTTCGAGCTCAGCCCAGCTCAGAGATCGATCGAGACAAACCTGCTTGCGTAAGTCCTAACCTACACTAGAGAGAGCCGATCCGAACCTCGGTTCTGCGTCTATCGCGGACAGTACCGCGAACTCTAAATTCTCAAACTGCAGGTTAGCCCTATCTCGGCATGAGTCAAACCTACAAAGCTACAGGTATAAACCTCAAAAGCGTTCCCCTAGGCGAAGCCGACCGGATCTTGACCATCCTCACCCGCGAATTTGGATTGGTTCGGGCAGTGGCCTCCGGCGCTCGCAAGCCTAAGTCTAAACTAGGCGGGCGGGGCGAGCTGTTTGTGGTAAACCATTTGATGCTGAGCAAAGGGCGATCGCTCGATCGAATTGCCCAAGCAGAAACCATCGAGTCCTATCCTGCCCTAAGCCGCAACTTAGCAAAACTGACGGTCGGGCAATACTGGGCCGAAACGATCCTGAACCAAACCTCCAGCCACGACACCACCGGAGAAGTATTCGACTGGCTGTGCCAGCGCCTCGCCGATCTGGCGGCCAGCGAACCCGGTCAAGCCCCCCTCGTTCATCTCTTATACGGCATCGTCCAACTGCTCCATTTGGGTGGCATTCTGCCCCAAGTCGATCGATGCTGCCTATCCGGTCAGATTGTCGATCCTGGAGCAATTGGGAGTGGTAGGGTAGTTTTTAGCCCCTTATCGGGGGGCGTCGTCCTGCCCACGGATGAGGTCTTACCCGCTCGAAGCTTCAACGCCCAAGAGCAACCCTCAGCCTACGGGCAGCCATCGTCCCAGCGTAGCGCCCTCACCCTTTCAGCACCGGAACTGATGCTCCTGCAGCAACTCTTTCGGGTGCGGGAAGCCTTACCTCAAGCCCATACCCCTCCCCCCGAACTCCTCGCCCTCGCAGACTCTCCTCGAGAATGGCTTAAGGTAGAACAGGCACTGCGACACTACGTGCAGTACCACACCGATCGCCCCATTCGTTCGGCAGCCTTACTGGAGAGCTGTTTTCCGCCTTCCCCCAATCGCTCGTTTTCGGTTCAGTCTGACTCCATTACCGTTGCTGCTGCTTGCCCATGACTCGTGCGCCCGACTCGTCTTCCCAGCAAGATACCCTCAACTCGCCACTGCGGACTCCAGGGGCGCAGCGATCGCCCAATGGCGCTCCAGGTGCGTCCCGGCCTCCCCTAACTGGCTCGAGCGATACAAATAGGAGCACGATCGGCAACGCAACCAAAGCAGAACTCAGCGAGGTCGGACATAATTCTGAATCGCCTATGGATACAATTTTAGACGCTGCCTTCGGCGAGGTTCAGCCCAGTTTTTGGAAAGTCCTCCAAAACCGCAACTTTTTATTTTTGTGGGCGGGGCAAGTCTTCTCCCAGCTCGCCGATAAAGTCTACCTCGTCCTCATGATCGCGCTGATTACAACCCAGTTTCAGGCAGAAGGCCAGACCGTAAGCGGCTGGGTTTCGTCTGTAATGGTGGCATTTACCATTCCGGCAGTCCTATTCGGATCCTTTGCCGGGGTGCTGGTCGATCGCTGGTCTAAAAAATGGACCATGATTCTCACCAATGTCCTCAGGGGCGGGCTGGTGCTGGTGCTGCCCTTGCTGCTGTGGACTGTCAAGTCCTACGGTAACTTTTTACAGGTCCCCCTTGGCTTTTGGATGGTTTTAGGGGTCACGTTTTTGGTGTCTACCCTGACGCAGTTTTTTGCCCCAGCAGAGCAGTCTACGATTCCGCTCATCGTGGATAAACCGCAGCTCCTGAGCGCCAATTCGCTCTATACCTTTACGATGATGTTGGCGGTGGTCGTGGGATTTGCGGCAGGCGATCCGCTGCTTGAGGTTTCGACAGCCCTGCTGGGCCATCTGCCCTGGCTGGGATCCTTCAGCCGCGAATTAGTCGTGGGGGGGAGTTATGCGATCGCCGGACTGCTGCTCGTGTTTTTGTCCACTAATGAAGTCAGCCGTCCCCAAGTCACGGAGATGAGTCAGGTCTGGGCTGACATTAAAGATGGACTGAGGTTTATTAACGCCCACCGCCGCATCAAAGCCGCACTGATCCAACTCGTCATCTTGTTTTCAATTTTTGCCGCACTCGCCGTGCTGGTCGTGCGGATGGCTGAAGTTTTACTCGAAGATCCGACAAACTTTGGGATATTGCTGGCCGCAGGAGGCGTTGGGATGGTGGTAGGCATCACCGTACTCAACCGGATCGTCCATCGCGTTTCGTACCGCATCTTGAGTTTCTGCGGATCCCTAGGCATGGGAGCGGCATTCTTCGGGCTGGCTTTTACAACCCAGCACCTCTGGTTTTCTTTAGAGCTTCTATCCGCCATTGGCGTTTTTGCCGCACTGGTGGGCGTACCCATGCAAACCACCATGCAAGAGCAAACCCCAGAAGAATTGCGGGGTAAAGTTTTTGGAATTCAGAACAATGCCGTCAACATTGCCCTCAGCTTACCCCTAGCCCTGGCAGGCGTTGCCGAAACCTTCTTTGGCCTCCAGTGGGTGCTGCTTAGCTTAGCTGCGCTGGTTGTGACAGGGGGTCTCTTAACCTGGTATATTTCCGGTACGGCTGAATTAACCTCCCGCGAATCTGCTTAAGGTTTAAATGCATATTGCTTGGATTGGAAAACGGTCGCCTGCCTGCGGCAATGTCACCTACAGTCGAGAAGTCACGAATGCCCTTTTAGATCGGGGCTATCAAGTCAGTTTCCTTCACTTTGCTCAAGAAGAAGAGGTTGAATTTTCCGGGAACGATCCCACGCCTCGTTCCTTACAAGCAGAGTGTCAAGAAGTGACGCTGCCATTTATTTATAAGTCTCAAATTTATACCATCCCCAGCCTGCGCTCCAGTAAAGTGTTGGCCCAGTCCCTTCAGGACCTAAAGCCAGACTTGGTGCACGCCTCTCTCACCCTCTCTCCCCTCGATTTTGTCCTGCCGGAAATTTGCGAGGAGCTAGGGGTGCCGTTGGTTGCGACGTTTCACCCGCCCTTCAGCCACAAGCATCGCAACTTGTCTTCGGGGACGCAGCAGTTTATGTACCAGCTCTACGCGCCCTTTTTAGCCAACTACGACGCGGTTATTATCTTTTGCGAAGCGCAGAAAGAGCTGTTGCACCGTTTGGGAGTGCCCCTAGAACGGCTGATCGTCATTCCAAATGGAGTCGATGTCCAGAAGTATTCCCCAGGGCCATCTCGGTTTAGCGATGAAATCAATGCGAACCGCGTCTTTGTCTATCAAGGGAGAATTGCCGTCGAAAAAAATGTCGAAGCTTTGCTGAGGGCGTGGCGGCAGGCAGCAATGCCCGACGACTGCAAGCTAGTGCTGGTAGGGGATGGTTCTTTACTCACCTCTCTCATGCCCGCTTACGGCCCCGAGCACAATATTTTGTGGATGGGCAATATTCTAGACGAACAGCGCCGCATCGATATTTTGCGCGGCGCCGATGTATTTATTTTGCCATCCTTTGTGGAAGGGCTATCCCTGTCGCTCTTGGAGGCTATGGGATGCGGTGTGGCCTGCATGGCAACGGATGTGGGTGCCGATGGCGAGGTCTTAAGCGGCGGGGCTGGAATCGTTTTAAACCCGCAGCGGGCGCGGAGCGAGCTTCAGACGCTGCTCCCCTTATTTGCCCACCAGCCCGAAATGTCCGAGTTACTCGGCAAAAAGGCGCGCGCTCGAGTGTTAGATCGGTATTCGCTGACGACCAATATCGATCGTCTGGAGCGATTTTACGCGCAGCTTTTTCAGGTCCCGAAGGCAGTACCGATCGAACGCTAGGTTGCTCGTTTCTGCTAGCTAGGCTCGGATCTTTTCGAGTTTCCGATGTCTTAGAGACTTATTTGCCGCAGGTTTGAGTGCTGAGCAAATTCTAGAGGAAATACCAGACGTGGAGATGGACGAGCTCAAAGTAGCGCTTATCTATGCTGCACACAAGCTGGATTATTCTGTGAAAAAAGCTACTGGGCAATCTTCTTCTGCATTCTAATGTGCGGTACGCCCGTCATAGATGAGGGAAACACGTTGCCAAAAGACTCAAACCCAAACTTTTGATAAAACGGTACTTTCTCCACTCTGGCGTCGAGCCGCAAAAGCGCGGCTCCCCGATCGATTGCGGCTGCGGTCAAGCCTTGAAGGATGCGCGCTCCCAGTCCTTGCCCTTGGAACTCTGGCAAGACAACCATTTGGTAAATCTGGAATTCGTTAAAACTGTGCTGCCTTAACCGACCGTAGGCCAAAACGCAATTGCTCGAACGTTCGACGATCGCGAGATGTAGATCTCGATCTTCCGGCGCGTCAAAAATCGATTCAAACGAAATGTCGTGCGCTTGATAAAACAAGCGATATCGAATCCGAGCCGCTTGTCGATACGCATCGCTCCCGTACGCGATTGACTTGAGTTGAGTTTGTAATGCGACCACGCAGAAACAACCCGAATCGTTTGAGTGTTTTCACGGACTGAATAACCCAGACATTGACATCCTCCCGCCACCAACCTAACGGTGTGGTGGGGGATTCCCAAACCTCACGATTTGAGTTTCTGCTTCATCGCAACTGCCTCTACCCTCTAGGAGTTTTGGTCTTATGTTCGCTCCACAGACTAGCCCCGCAAGCCCTGCGGTTTTATTGAGTCACAAACAAATGTTTATGGATTTTGCGTCAATCGGGGATGTATTACCATTGCCCGTCAATCTTTTCCCGGTCTACCAACTTTTCCTCGCCGTTTTCTGCGGGTGCAGAAAAACTTTGGTGTTAGGCTTTATGTCTCCGTTGTCGCGGGTGGGTCAACGACCAAAGTTATTATACAGCAAGAGTTTGGCAATTCCGCTTCGCTACATTGCCGCTCCTTGTTACTGAGCCTGTCGAAGTATCCCTCTCCCGCCAAGCGCTACCGCGCTGTGGTCGGGAGTCTCTCGGAGGTCAAGATGAGAGTTTATTCATTTCCCAAATAAGCTGCAATTACGGCAGGATCGTTTTTAACTCGAGCGGGTTCTCCGAGGGCGATGATCTGCCCGAAATCGAGGACTGCAATGCGATCGCACAGGCCCATCACCAGCGGCACGTGATGCTCGATCAACAATACCGTCAGGTCAAACCGATCTCTGAGATCGCGGATAAAGGCGCTAAGGGACTGTTTTTCGTTGGGATTCATGCCAGCAGCGGGTTCGTCTAGGAGCAGCAGCTTGGGCTGAAGCGCCAGGGCGCGTGCGATTTCGAGTCGACGCTGATCGCCGTAGCATAGGTTTTGCGCCTTCTCTTGGGCGCGATCCTGCAACCCCACCAGTTCCAATAATTCAGTCGCCTTGATGCGGATCTCGCGCTCCTCCTGCGGGGCGGGGGACAGCCCTAAAACACCTGTCAGTACGCCGCTGCGCGTGTGGACGTGTTGGGCGATCGAGACGTTTTCCTGAGCGGAGAGATCTTTGAAAAGGCGGATATTTTGAAAGGTGCGGGCAATGCCTTTGGCGGCAATTTGGTAGGGCTGTTGTCGATCCAACGGCACGCCATCAAACATGATTCGACCGCTTGTCGGTGGAATTAAGCCCGTGACCAAATTAAAGAGCGTCGTTTTACCCGCGCCATTCGGCCCGATCAACCCAAAAATTTCCCCTGACTGGATGCTAAAAGAGACCTGGTTGACCGCGACCAATCCGCCAAACCGTCGCGTGAGCTGCTGTACTTCCAACATTATTTTTGCCGCTCCCGCTCGAGCTTGGGGCGTTGAAATAGTCCGGGCGTAACCAATCCTTGGGGGAAGAAAATTGTACCCAACACGATCAGCAGTCCAAACACGATCAGTCGTCCCTCCTTTAGAAATTGCCCTAACCATAAAGGCAGCCCCGGCACATCGCCCACCGCCCTCAAGATTTCCGGCAGTGCTGTAAACAGCATTCCGCCTAAAACTGGCCCTAGATAGGTGCGGGAGCCGCCAATGAGGACAAAGGTTAGGTAAATAATACTGGCATCGAAGGTGCCTTGACGGGCGTTCCAGGTGTTTAGGAAATGGGCGCTCACGGCTCCGGCTACGCCCGCCAAAATTGCGCCTAGGGTAAAGGCCAAGACCTTATAGTAAGTAGGATTAATGCCCATCGCATCGGCGGCCAGCTCGTCTTCGCGCAGGGCGACAAAGGCGCGACCCACGCGGATTTTTTCGAGGCGATAGACAAAGGCTACGCTCAGCAGCAACAGGGGCAACACGACCCACAGGTATTCAATGGCGCTGTTAAAAGGTTGCGGAATCCCGAAGATGCCTACGGCTCCGCCTGTTATGTCTAGATTCAGCGACAGGATGCGCAGAATTTCGACAAAGGCGATGGTGGCGATCGCCAAGTAAATCCCTTTGAGCCGCAGGGCCGGAACCCCTACGAGAATGCCTAGGATGCCGCAGAGGATGGCGGCGATCGCCATTTCCAGGAATAGCCAGTACAGCGGAAACAGTTCGCCTGTGGCGGGTTGGGGCACTCTGGTGGAGAAAATGGCGGCAACGTAGCCCCCCAAAGCATAGAAGCCGGGGCTGGCGAGGGAAAGCTGGCCCGCCATTAGCGGTAGGTATAGGGACAAACCCAACATTGCTCCCAGCAGCATTGAAATCAGAAGAGCGCCGTAAGTGGCAATAAAGTCAGCCATCAATTGAAGTTGCTGTATGAGTGTTCATTTGAGCTTCTCATGCCTTGTCTCTCTCGATCGTGCATTTTTTGTGCGTCAAATATCGAACTCAGATGAAGTGACTGACTATAGATAATACGCTATGGAGGAATGTTAAACCGCTGCGCTCGAGAATTCCCTGTTTGGCAGGATTTTGACCCAGTGAGGTTATGGTTTATTGATAAAAGTCCAATCTAACTCCGTTGGACGTGGAGTTAGATTGCAAAAGCTGTATAAATCCTGCATTTTGGAGTTAGATTGCAATATGCAGGATAACATGTCACCTACGTGTGTTAGACCGCTGTACGCGGTTGAATAAATAGTTAGGCATACATTTTGTAGAAAACTGCAATTTCTAGATACTCTGACTGGCGCAAAGTTAGTGTCCCTAGTTTTTCGCCACAGATTTGAGACGGTCATGCTTGGTATGGTCACGCTGTAAGACCAAGAAGAAAATGGTCAAACAACTGTCTTCATTGGGGAACGCACCAATTTCATCGGACTTGTTCCTAAACTCTCGAAACAATCGTTCGAGCGCATTAGTGGTTCGGACGAGTGGATATAAGGATGGGTTCAAATCATAGAAATTAAAGGTCAAAACAATATCTCTCAAAAAGGAGCGGATGGCATTAGGTTCAACAGACTGCCAAGTCCCGACAAAGACCACCAATCGCTCAATGGCTTCCATCCAATCATCGGTTTTATAGATGTCATAGGCGTCAGTCTTAATCTGGGTATAGCGAAGCTTCTTTGCTTCTGGAAGGTCTAGGGTCTGACCTTGCGCATCTTGGATGGATAAATTCTCATAGCCCAGATGACGCAGCATTGCCCTGATTTTATGAGTGATGCACAGTTGATGCTGGGCCTGAGGTACCCAGGCTTTGAGCACAGCGGGCAATCCATTGGTCCCATCACTGACGACAACCTCAACCCCATCAAGCTTCAATCCACGCTCCTGTAAACCCTTGAAAAAAGACTCCCAGGCGAATTGAGATTCACTCTCGGCAATCTCATAGTGCAAGATTTCACGAGTGCCATCTGGATAAATGGCCATTGCCACTAAAACAACCCGTTCTTCGGCTTGACGCAAGGCGCGCACATGTCCAGCTTGGTCTTCAAAGGTTTCCCCGCTTGCATATTGAATTCTCACCCAAACACCATCGACAAGCAAAATGGGTACAGCAGTGGTAATTTTTGCCGTGCGCCGTTGATTCATCTGCTGTTGAGCGGCTTCTGTGATTCGGTTGATGGCATTGACCGATAATACAGCCCCGAGTAATGGATAGAGCGCTTCTTGCAAGTCTCGCAAGGACAGGCCCATGACATACAGACTTAGACAAAAGTTTAATAGACTGCCAAGGCCCCGTTGATAGCGCCCCAAGATTTGCCAGTCTCGGTCTCTGTTCCCATGGCGCAGCTTGGGTACCGACAAGGATTCGATGCGCCCGTATTCGCTATCAAGGACTCGCTTGAAGTAGCCAGACCGACGAGGTCGTTCTCCCGCAAGCTGATTGAGATGCTCTTGTAATTCTTCGCACAGAGCTGCTTCTAAGACGCTTTGCGTAACCCCCAGAACCTCTGTATTCAGTTTTTCCTGTAGGACTTCGTTCAACTCTGGATATGGATTTTGGGTTTGAACCCGCAGTATTTGGGCTTTGCGTGTGACGATATCCATTCTCTGTTGGCCTGAATCTCTTATCCTCAGACCTTTTCACGCTTTGGCCTCTATGGCGAAAAACTCAGGACACTAACCGCAAAAGACTAAAGAACGGTTATGAAGCTAGCATCATCGCCTGAAAATCCAGTTCTCATTCTTGAAAGATTCAATGGGATTGAAATATACCCAGTAGAACTTGCTGAATGGAATCTTTACAAAGACAAAGAAAATGGCATGA
Source organism: Altericista sp. CCNU0014 (assembly GCF_044923475.1). Lineage (NCBI taxonomy): Bacteria > Bacillati > Cyanobacteriota > Cyanophyceae > Synechococcales > Altericista > Altericista sp. CCNU0014. The sequence goes on along the minus strand of NZ_CP137338.1, from coordinate 4,055,054 downwards.
TGAATCTGTGGATTGCTTTATCTATGGGACTAGCTATCAAGCAGCAGAAAGATACAGAACCTTTACATGCCAAGCCGAACTGGGAACTCAATTTAGTAGAACAGGGTTTGCAGGTGGAATTAATAAAACCAGGTTTTACGGCAGTCATTCCAGAATCCTATGATGAAAGCAGAGATGGCTGGATTACCAATTTTTACTACTGTGAACATGAAGGAACAGATAAAAATATAATTGAGGTTGTTGAGGTTGATGGTAATCGAGTGCGCTTTCGTCTTTTGGGAGAGACAGTTGATGTGAATTACTATGATGGCTCTAAGCCTGCAACTAAACTGTCTGCTGATGTATGGTTTGATCGGAACCAAGATGGTGGAAGGACAATGTCATGAGAAGTTGCTGAAAAGTTTAAATGCCTAACCAGCACGTGCACAGGAACGGAGGTATACGCTATCGGTTATGATACAAAGTGTGCTGCCGTCCGGTGACGCGCAGGCCGTTAGCTGGCTTCCTTCCAGGAGTTAGGTTGATGGCTTGAAGTTTTTTTTAAGTCAGAAGTTTTCTACTTGCATTTGGTGCTCTCTTGATATCAGAAATGTCTGAATATTGGCGTTATCCAGCAAGAGTTCTAGGATGCCTGCGAAATGGAGAGATTACAGTTATTCTTTGTGCTGGTATTGGATTAGCAGACGGTGGAAGGCAAACAGAACTCCCAATTTATATGATTCCATTCGATCTGAGAATACCAAACAGCGAATTTGATGTTTTGCTAGATCGTGTTTCAGGGTGCTTTGTAAGAGTTTTGCGTAAAGATGAAATTTATCTTGATTATGACTAAAAATTAGTTGGTAGACTTAGTTGGTGGATTAGTGAACGGTTTCGCATGGAATTTGAGTGGAACCCAGACAAGGCTGAGTCAAACTTTGGGAAACATGGTGTTTCCTTTGAAGAAGCGGCGACTGTATTTAACGATTCGCTATCAGTAGCCTTTCCCGACCCAGATCATTCGATAGGAGAGAGCCGTTACGTTATTATTGGTGTATCTAGGTTTGGACAGCTTCTAATGGTTGCTCATACTGACCGAGGAGAAACAATACGAATTATTAGTGCCCGAAAAGCGACTCGACCAGAAAGGAGGTTCTATGAACAGGGAAATTGATGCCGAAATGGAAGATGAGTTACGTCCTGAGTATGACTTCTCTCATCTTAGTGGGGGCGTAAGGGGAAAATATGTTGAACGTTATCGAGCAGGTACAAATCTAGTTCTTCTTGATTCTGACGTAGCTCAAGCTTTTCCTACGGAAGACTCTGTAAACGAGGCATTACGACTATTGATGCAGGTTGCTCAGCGCCAGTCAGCTAACCAGTCGTTGGAGCCGAACGTATTAAAGTAATCGGCTGAGTTCCAGAGCTGGTTGACTGACAAAACATGAATCCAAGGCCCTGAAACCGTTGCCTGACATAGACTTCAAGCGGCAGAAACATAAAGTTGACGAACAAAAGCTGTAACCCTTGCTATAAAAGACTTCTAATCGATCTAAGCCAAACCTTTGTCAGTCAACCAGGTTCCAGAGTCTATCTGCGTCGGCTCAACTCCAGGCCGTTATTTAGGATGCCCAGAGTACGAGTTCTTTCTATTTCTCTAGCTAACTGACACGGCAAAATGTCATGGCAAAAAATCTTCGTTCAAAAGCCGATCTGTGCTGTAGAGGCTGGCTTTTGCAGGGGTCATCGTTCGCTTCCGCAAGCTATAATCGCTCGCTGTACTGTAAGGCAATTATACTGCCCTGCTCTCGGGCACTGCGCGCTACACTTTCTGAACCTGCGATCGCCCCAACAAGCCCTGGGGCCTGACCAACAGCATGATAAACAAAATCCCAAAGGCGATCGCGTCCTTGTAGGCAGAAAAATCGCCCGGCACAAAGGCTTCAACAATACCGATCGCTAGGCCCCCCACCACAGCCCCCGGAATGCTCCCCAACCCGCCCAGCACGATCACCGCAAGCCCCTTGAGACCAAAGCCAATGCCAAAGTAAGGTCCCGCAATGCTGACACTAGAACCCACCAGCGTTCCGGCTAGAGCGCCCAAAAAACCGCTCGCAAAAAATGTGAATACGATAAAGCGATCGGTGTTGATGCCTAGCAAACTGGCCGTTACCGGATCTTCCGCTACCGCTTGCATCGCTTTGCCGTACTTCGTCGCGTTGACCCAATAGGTCAGCCCCGTCAGAATGACCGCAGACACGGCAAAAATAATAATCTGCACCGTGCGGATGGGGATGGGGTTCTCGGCAGTGCCGAAATTCACCGCTGCCGGAAGGCTGCCGTAGGTATTGGCTGGAAATGTATAGGTTTCAGCCCCGACCAGGTATTGGATCGAGTTGACAATGACAAACGCCACGCCCAAGCTTGAAACCACGGTCAAGAGAGGGTCCGAACCCCGGCGTCGCAAGGGACGAAAGGCGAAACGCTCGATCGCGATGCAGACCAGGCCGGAGAGCGTGCCGCTGATGGCGACTGCTAAGGCAAAGGGCAGCTCTAGGGGCAGTTTCAGATTAGCGAGCAATCCATTAAACCCAAAGGCACCGCCCATCAGGATGTAGGTAAAGTACGCGCCCAGGGTAAACACCGCGCCGTGAGCGAAGTTAATGATGCCCAGAATGGAAAACACGAGGGTGTAACCCAGGGCAAAGATGGCGTAAACGCTCCCGACGGACAGACCATTGAGAATATTTTGGAGAAACAGCGTAAGAGTCATTTGAAAAGATCGATCGTGATGAACTAGTGCGGCGGGGTTCGGCTTCGCTCACCCCTCGCCAACCCGAGGTTTGAGGGGTGAGCGAAGCCGAACCCCGCCTGGAAAGTTTAATTATTTCAAAAAGGCAAACTTACCGTTGGTGCCATTGGCATCCATTTTAATCTGGGCCACGTAAAAGTCTTTCTGGACGATCTCGCCTTCTGGGGTAAAGGAAATTTCGCCTAAGGGCGTATCGTACTTGCCTTTGAGGATCTGCTGGTTGAGCGCGACTCGCAGTTCCGCTAGCGGTTTTTGGCTGACCTTACTTTGCCCGTCGATCGCCTTGAGCGCCTCTACAAATACCTGCACCCCTGTAAATGCTTGAGCGCTAAACTGGGGCGGCTCTTTCTTAGATTGCGCTTGGTAAGCCTTCCGAAAGGCCTGATTGATGGAGCTGGCATACTCTGGATTGTAGGCTTGGGCGATCAGCACGCCGTCGCACAGGGCCTTACATACGGGCAGTACGTTGGAGGTATTGAGGCCGTTGCCGCCGATAATAGTGCCCTTGTAACCCAACTCGCGCAGTTGGCGCACGAGGTTACCGCCGTCTGCTGCCAGCCCCGAGATAATGGCTAAATCCGGTTTGAGGTTCAAGGCAGCGGTCGCCTGGGTTTGGAAATCGGTGTCTGTGGTTTGGAATTTCTGTACGGTCGCCAAGTCCAGTTTCTGCTCCTTTACGGTTTTCTGAAAAATCTCCGTTTCGGACTTACTGAAGGCATCGTTTTGGGCAAAAAAGACCGCTACCTTTTTAATCTTGGGATCGAGCTCGAGCGCCGCTTTTACAGCATTGGGAGCCACGATCGAAACCGGAGCGGAAACGCGGGCGACAAATTCCCCGATCTGCGGAATGCCTTTAGCCGTGTTGGAAGGGCCGAGAACGGGTACCTTCGCGCGATCGGCAATGGGGTTGGCACTGAAGGCTTGCTGGGATAGCGTCGGTCCCACAATCCCCACCACTTTATCCTTGCCGATCAGACTTTGAAAGGCATTGATCGCGCCCGCTTCGTCCCCGCCCGTGTCTTGAAAGACGAGTTTAATGGGGGTGCCGTTGATACCGCCTTTTTCGTTGAAATACTTTTCCGCAAGTTTGGCTCCCGTGACTTGCTCTTGGCCGAGGAGGGCGACGTTGCTGGTTTGAGCGACTCCAACTCCAATGGCGATCGCCGTTGCGCTGCCCTTCCCCGTCGAGCCGCTTTCGCCAGGGCTGCTGTTTCCCCCAGATTGAGGGCCGCTGCCAGTACAAGCTGCAAGGGCGAAAACACAGGGTGCTACAAACGCAATGCAAGGATATGTTTTGCGCATAATGCTATGAAGAATCTAGATCGTTTCCGATAGGTCTATAACAGAAGAATAAAGCGAATGTGCCTTATTCCGCGCGTTGAGCTAGCAACAACCCCCTATTCTGACGTTCTGGCGCTTTGGCCTGCTGCTAAAAGTGCCGTTCCGTAGGCGGCCTGCTGGTGGGGCGAGGCGCAAACGGGCACCTTCAGATGCCGCTGCCGCATTAAACGCCAAATCTCATTTTTAGCGCCACCGCCTGCCGTCAAGACCTGTTGCAGCGGCGATGCGCCCAACCGCTCTAGCAAAGCGTACCCTTTCGCTTCAATGCGGGCCATGCTGTCGAGCAGACCCTGCAAAAATTCAACATCGTCGGCAGGGCGAGGTTCTAACTGTGGCTGCAGGTCCGGCTGGTTGACGGGAAATCGTTCCCCTGGCGTTAGGAGCGGGTAGTAATGGAGCAAACTTTCGCGGGTGGGGTCGATCTTCTGGCTGAGCTGCGTCAGGGCTTCCACCGAGAAAAAGCGAGCGAGTACTGCACCGCCTGTATTGGATGCGCCGCCTGCGAGCCACAGATGCCCCAGTCGATGGCTGTAGATGCCGTACTCGGCACAGTCTACCCGCTGCTGGCTCAGCAGCTTGAGGACCAGTGTGGAACCCAGGGAGGTGACGGCTTCTCCCGGTTTTACGGCTCCGCTGGCAAGGAAGGCTGCAATGCTATCGGTGGTGCCTGCCCGAAGTTGACAGCTCAAAGGCAGCGCCAGTCGCGCGGCGATCGCCGGAGAAACCCTGCCCATGAGACTTCCTGGGGGCAGTACCTTCGGCAACAGGGTGGCGAGGGGCTGAAGGAGCGGCGCTGCAAACCAGGCGGGGTAGGACTCTGTCGCTGGGTCGTAGCCGAGTTTTAGGCTGTTGTGGTAGTCGCTGATGCCTAATTGTCCGTGGAGCAGGAAGGCCAACCAGTCAGCTTGATGCAAAAAATATCGAGCTTTTTCCCGCTCTGGTTGGGTTTGAAAGGTTAGAAGCTTTACCAGGCTCGAGCTGGCACTGAGGACGCAACTGTGGGGAGGCGCGACCGTCTCGAGCTGTTGGAGTAGGGCGCGATCGCCGTTGTCTCCGTACATCATTGGTGGGAGGAGGGGCTGCCCTCGGACATCGCACAGCAATACCGTCGAAGAGGTGCCGTTGATGGCGATCGCCTCAAGTTGCGACTTCAGTTCCTGGGGGATGCCGCCGATCAGCTCGAACAGCGCCGCTTTCCAAACCAGCGGATCGCGCGCCTCTTGGGGCGTGGAGTAGGCGATCGCCTGTTCGTTCAGGATTTGGGCGGTGGGGGAAAGGGCGATCGCTCGTGCGCCTGAGGTACCAAAATCGAGTCCTACGCAAACCTTCATCGAAAATTCGTTAACTTAGAGTTAAGCGCGGTTACGGCTGGATGTAGAGTTCAACAGGATAAGCGAGTGGATATCGTTGAAGCCCTTAAAGCGGATTATGCCAGGTTTCCTGAAGATCAAACCTACGAGCTGTATGCGGCAGATGTTTTTTTTCAAGACCCGCTGACTTCTTTTAAGGGCGTGGCGCGCTATCGCAAGATGATTCATTTCATTGCGCGATGGTTTGATGCGGTGAAGATGGAGCTGCATAGCATCCACGAGATGGACCGATGCATCGAAACGACGTGGACGCTCCGCTGGATCGCTCCCCTGCCCTGGAAGCCGGAGATGGCAATCTCGGGCCGCAGCGAGCTCGCGCTCGACGATACGGGCTTGGTTCGATCTCACCTCGATTACTGGGACTGTTCGCGGCTAGATGTTCTGAGGCAACTGTTTTCGAGAAAGCAGCGGTCTACCATAGAATCGCCTTAATCGTTCTGCACGCTGAGAAAATATGACCAACATTGGCGTTCCTAAAGAAATTAAAGACCAAGAGTTTCGCGTGGGTTTGACGCCCAGCAGCGTTCGATTGCTCTGCATGCAAGGCCATCAAGTGGCGGTCGAAACGACGGCGGGTTTGGGTGCTGGGTTTACAGATGCAGACTACGTCCAAGCGGGCGCGCAGATCGCGTCCGATGCGGCGATCGCCTGGCAGCAGGACCTTGTCGTTAAGGTGAAGGAGCCGCTGGCCGCAGAGTACGGCTTTCTGCGCGGCGATCTGGTGTTGTTTACTTATCTGCATTTGGCTGCCAATCGCGAGCTGACGGAACAGTTGATCGAGTCTGGGGTTACGGCGATCGCCTACGAATCTGTTGAAGTTTCTGCGGGCGGGCGGATCCAGTTTCCGTTGCTGGCCCCCATGAGCGTCATTGCAGGGCGGCTTTCGATTCAATTTGGCGCGCGATTTTTGGAGCGGCAGCAGGGCGGGCGCGGGGTTTTGCTCAGCGGTATTCCGGGGGTAAAACCCGGCAAAGTGGTTATTTTAGGCGGCGGCGTGGTGGGTACCGAAGCGGCGCGGATTGCAGTGGGGATGGGCGCTCGAGTCGCGCTGCTGGATGTAAATGTAAACCGTCTGACGGAATTGGAAGCGCTGTTTGGATCGCGGGTGGAGCTGCTGTACAGCCATCCGAGCGCGATCGCCGAAGCGGTCCCTACGGCAGATTTGTTGGTGGGTGCGGTGCTCGTGCCCGGTCAGCGCCCGCCCACCCTCGTGAAGCGAAAGCTAGTGCGGGAAATGCATAATGGCTCGGTCATTGTGGATGTGGCGGTCGATCAAGGCGGTTGCATTGAGACGCTCCGCCCCACGTCTCACACTAACCCGGTCTATGTAGAAGAGGGCGTGTTGCATTATGGGGTGCCCAATATGCCTGGAGCGGTGCCTTGGACTTCAACTCAGGCTCTCAATAACAGCACGTTACCTTTTGTCGTGAAGTTAGCCAATGAAGGTCTCGAAGCGCTTTCCACGGATGCCGCGTTGGCAAAAGGACTGAATGTAAAAAACCATCGCTTGGTTCATCCTGCCGTGCAAGAAGTCTTTCCAGATCTGTAGGAAAAGAATTACTGAAACGCGATCGCGTCGGCTCGAAAAATTTGCAGAAGATTCGACAGGGTGAAAAAGCGGGTTTTACAGGCGCGATCGCCGCTCTTGGATGGATCGAAAGTCCCAGTGTAGGGGTTTTGTCCTCTACTTGGCATTGGCCAATAGGTAGCAGACGGCAGCGGGCAGATCGGGCAACACGGTCGTGGGTTCTAGGCGCTGGAGATAGGCATGGCTGCGGATGCCACAGGTTAGCGCTACAGTCGACAATCCCAGCGCTTGCCCTGCCAGCACGTCCGCTTCCGTATCTCCAATCACCCAAAATTGGCTTGAGTCATCGTTTGCATTGCGAATGAGGTTTTCTAAGATTGCCTGTTTCCCCGCCGCATAGTTTTGATAGGCTGAAAATCGATCTTCCGCACCGCAGATATAGTCAAAGTGATGGGCCAAGTTCAGCTCTTGCAAAAGCTGTTGCGCCTCCATCTGGCAGCGTAGCGTCACCAGCGACAGCCGCACTCCGCGTTGGCGCAGTTGCTCTAAAGAACGCCGCACGCCAGGTTGAAGCCGATCTTCTTGGAGCAAGATCGGCTGATTGACGATTTCGAGAACGTTTGACAAAAACAGGTCGATTTGTTCGTAGCGAAGCCCGGAGCAGAACGCAATGTCTTCATCTGGCATGCGTTCCTGCTTCATCTGCCAGAATTGAGATTCGCTGAGGGGTGTCAGCAACAGCGATCGCCCTTGGACTTGGAAATAGGCTTGCGTTTCGGCGATCGCCAACTGGTACGTTTTGTAGTAGCGGCGCGAAACGTCGATCAACGGTCCATCCAGATCGCAAAACACCGTTAGATTCATCGATACCCCACACCCATAGCCCCCTGCACCGACAGGATTAGATGACTCAGCGGCACCCTCGGCAAACCCGATCGACATAACCCTTACTCAAGGATTGAAACATTTCGTTACTTTACATTAACAACTTATTGTAAAAATTGGGGAGATTTTACAGGGCTATAAGAAAGACTGATTGTAGCTAAAGCCCTTGGGAAGGCGATCGAGCGCCCAAATTTCTCCAAGTATTGGCGGACTACCAAGGATTCCCCACCAGCGTAAAGGCAGACCAATAGTAAGGATGCGTGTAGTCAACCACCTCAGGAGCGGCGTTGGCGGAAGTGGGGGCTTGTCCGGTGCGGCTGGGGGACGGCTGAGCGGCGCCGCGAAGGTTCAATCTGCCTTTGAGCATGGCAATCTGAGTCTTGCGCAGCGCATCTGCCTTGATCGATGCGGAGGGGATCTGGCGATAAAACTCAGACATGAGCGCGAGCGTTCCCGTATCGCTGACAGCCCAGAGACTGGCAAGGGCGGCTTTGCTGCCGGACTGTACCGCCAACCCTGCAAAGCCCAGCTCTGCTTGCGCATCTCCCAAGGCAGTTTGGCAGGCACTTAAGACTAAAAGCTGTACCGCGGGCGATCGCAGACCTAGCGATTTGAACCGATCCTGCCTCAGCTGGTCGTCCCAAAACTGAATGTAAGACTGGGTGACGTCTCCAGGGAGGAATTTTGCGTGGGTTGCAAAGTGGACGATCTCAAACGGATAAATGTCGCGTCGGGCCTTGAGATTCGCGAGGGTAAAGTCTTGGTTCAGCCAGCGCTCGCCCCTTCCCAATCGATTCACGATGGTCGATAGCTCCAAGGGTACCCCTGGCAGCGCGCTTTTATCCTTAAATTCCGAAGCCCCCATTGCCAAAACATAAACATTCTGAAGTTTAGAAACGCGATTGTCCAACAAGTTGAAGGCCGGAATAATAGAGAGGCTGTATTTTTCGACCAAAAACTGCTGTCCGTCGTGCAGCGCCGCTAGCGGCAAGCCCCGCAACCCCTTACCCAAGCAAAAAATAAGCGAGTTAATGCCGCGAGCTTTGAGATCTGGCTCTAGCGGCGCGATCGTCCACTGATACAACGCCCGAGCAGAGGGCAAGTAAGCGCCATTGAAATTTGAGGGATTTGCGACCTCGTTGCGGAAAGCCTTGGTCATCGCAGCGAGCGCGTCTCGATTGGCTGCCGTTACCCGTCGATGCACTGGAGGACCGCCTGGAGCCACCAGGATCAGTTCTAAATGGTTGGTCGCTGGCACTGCGTAAATGAGTGCTGCCTTTTGGCCTGATTCGCGATGATTTTTTTCTAGCACTCGAACGATTTGCTCGACATTCAGAAGACGGCTCGTCAATTTGCCCTGATAGTAATTTTCGAATTGTCGCTTCCAGCCCAGCTCGATCTGTTGGATGCCTCCAGCAACATCGCCCCGATCGAGCGATCGCCCCAGCTGAACCGCATCTAGTCCCACGGGTTTGGCCGCTGTAGGGGATGCCGCGATCGGTCGCGCCGTGCCAGCCCCGCCATCTGCTAAGGGAGAACGCTCTGCTGCCGTAACGAGATCGGGATGCTTGAGGGCAAAGGCCGTACTGAAGAAAATGCCCAAAAATAAAGCGAGTATTTTTTGTGACTGCAATGCTTTCATCGTGTTGCTGCTGCTGTCCGTAAAAGTTCAGATTCTATCGCGATCGCTCGTCGGAAGCTGCTCCTTTGCGCTGGAGCATTCCAGTAATTAACGCAACGCCAAAGGCGATCGCAAGGGCAATGCCCAGCAACCCGTAACTTTGACGTTTTTCCAAAAGATTTGCTCCCACGATTACCGCTGGAGTGTGGGCGATCGGAATACTGATGCAGAGCGCCCCTAAAAACCGCGACCAAGCCGTTTGGGTTAGACCCGCGCCGTAACTTACAAAATCGAAAAACCCCGTCATCAGAAAGGCCGTTAACAGCGGAAAATTTCGCTCTAGATGCTGTTGGCCCAACCGATCTACTCGATTCATGAAGCGTTGGCCGATCAGCTGTTCGACCAACCCTCGACCGTAGCGACGCGATAGATAGAAGCTGAGGCTGCACGACAAAAAGTCTGCCAATACAATGACTAGCAACCCCTCAGTTAAGCCTAGCGTCAGCCCTGAGGCAAAGGCAAAAGCCGTACCTGGAACGATTGGAATCACAACGCTGATAAAGCGCAGTCCAAAAAAGACCAGCGGAGCCAGAATCCCTAGGGATTTTACTTTCAAGCGCAGAGTCTCAACGTCAAAGCCATAAGTGCGTAAAAGCCAGATGCTAAGGGCCACCGTCCCAACGATTAGAAAGAATTGAAGTACTTTTCTTGCGGCCTTATTCATGCAGCTTTTTTGTCCTTAGCTCAGTCCTGTCGGATTCTTCTGTCACTTTAGGGAAACGTTACAACGCTGCGGATAGACTTCCCTTCGTGCATGAGGTCGAAGGCTTCGTTAATGCGATCGAGGGGCATGGTGTGGGTCACCAAGGAATCGATGTCGATTTTGCCGTTCATGTACCAGTCCACAATTTTAGGAACATCCGTGCGTCCCTTTGCACCTCCAAACGCCGTCCCCTTCCAGACGCGACCCGTCACCAACTGAAACGGACGCGTGCTGATTTCTTGGCCCGCTCCCGCAACGCCGACGATCGTGCTCACGCCCCAGCCCTTGTGACAGCACTCTAGCGCTTGACGCATCACGTCCACGTTGCCAATGCACTCAAAACTATAGTCCGCACCACCTTTCGTCAGATCCACCAGGTAGGGCACCAAATCCCCTTCAACTTCCTTTGGATTCACAAAGTGAGTCATGCCAAATTTTTCGGCGAGGGCCTTTTTAGCGGGATTGAGATCGACTCCCACGATCTGGTCCGCCCCAACCATGCGCGCGGCCTGGATGATATTGAGGCCGATGCCACCCAATCCAAATACCACTACGCTTGCCCCTGCTTCGACTTTGGCCGTGTTGATAACCGCGCCAATTCCTGTCGTGACCCCACAGCCGATCAGGCAGACTTTATCGAAGGGGGCGTCCTCGCGGATTTTGGCTGCGGCAATTTCTGGCAAGACGGTGTAATTGGCAAAGGTGGAGGTGCCCATATAGTGGTGCAACATTTGACCGTTGCGTGAAAATCGGCTGGTGCCGTCGGGCATCAATCCTTTGCCCTGGGTTGCGCGGATGGCTTGGCATAGGTTGGTTTTACCGCTCAGGCAATACTCGCAGCAGCGACACTCGGGGGTATAGAGCGGAATCACGCGATCGCCGACCTTTAGAGATTTCACCTCCGGCCCCACTTCTACTACTACCCCCGCACCTTCGTGGCCCAAGATGGTGGGGAATAACCCCTCCGGATCTGCTCCAGAGAGGGTGTAGGCATCCGTATGGCAAACGCCCGTGGCCTTGATTTCAACCAGCACTTCCCCTGCCTTAGGACCCTCAAGCCGAACGGTCTCGATGACGAGGGGCTGCCCTGCTTCTAGGGCGATCGCCGCTTTTACATCCATGGTGTCTGAAACTCCTGCACTTTAAAGTTGTCTCATCCAAAGTCTTTCATCCCAAGTCTCTCAGCCTTCAATTTCAGGCCACAACCGTTGCAGGCGATTTCGCCAAGCCTCTAAAGTTGCGGCCCGAGCCTCAGGCGTGCTGTCCAGATCGCCCATCACGCCCTCTTGGTAGAAGCGGTCTAGGTTTTGGACGGTCGCGTCTAAGGACATCTTTTGCTGTTTTGCAGCTCGAACGATGAGCGCGACCTGCTCGTCGGCATACCGATCGAAGCAGTCGTTGAGTCCGCGTTGCTGGAGATTGGTGAGCTGGGCGATCGCCGCGACAAAGTCTTCCGCAGTCAGCGAGGGAAAGGCATGCTGAAAGACCGCCCACAGCGCATCTTGATGCAGCCCGTATCGAACCTCGCCCGTATCGTCAAAATTATGCTCCAATAGCTCTTTCCAAAACGGTTCTGCCTCGGCTGCCGACACGATCGGAACCATCATTCGCAGCCAGGATCGATCTTCGGACAAGAGCACCAAAAGACGGTACGCAGATGTTTCGACTTGCCAAAGTCCAGGTTCGATCGCCTGTATGCCCGATTTGTAAAGAGAGGCGAGGATTGGATCGATTTCGTCTATCACCATGGCACGTCGCCACCTCCTATGAGACTCTTCTATTTCAGCACCTTTGCCGATCTTAAAACGTCTTGCCTGGGTTTTGCAGCTCGATCTCCCGATCGTCCTTCGATCTATTCGATGTAAAAGAGAAATACCGCAGGGCGGCTAAAATAGGAGTAACCCTCTCCATCAATCGCTTAAAGCCATTTCAGAGATGAATCCCATCGGTAATTCTGTCGTGGCGCCAGGCTTTCCCCTACAACGCTGTAACTGAAGCATGCAATTCTCCCAGACGCGCCAGTACCTTCGCCAACTCGATCGAGATGCGCCCTTTTGCTTGGCTGAGGCAGCGCTTTATATTGCGTTGGAAGAGTATCCCGACTTAGAGATTCAGCCCTATCTCCAGCGCTTGGACGCGATGGCGGAAGAGGTAGCTCGACAGCTTCCTCCAGATCCGTATCCGCTTAAGATTCTGCAGACGATCGATCGCTATCTCTTCGAAACCCTCGGATTTTACGGCAACGAACGGGACTACTACGACCCTCGCAATAGCTTCTTGAACGAGGTGCTCGATCGCCGCACGGGCATCCCGATTACCCTGTCTTTGGTGTACCTCGAAATCGCGCGTCGCATTGGGTTCCCGATGACGGGCATTAATTTCCCAGGACATTTTTTGATTCGGCCCGACCGGGAAGACATGGAGCTGTGGGTAGATCCGTTCCATCAGGGCGAGATTTTGTTTCCTGAGGACTGCAAGAAACGCCTGGAGACGATCTACCAGCAGCCTGTCGAACTGCGGCCCGAATTTTTTGAGCCGATCTCTCCCCAGCAGTTTTTGGTGCGGATGCTGAACAATCTCAAGCACATCTACCTCAACCGAGGAGATCTCCACAAGTGCTTGGCCGCCTCCGAGCAAATTTTGCTGGTCGACCCGGACGCCGCGATGGAGCGCCGCGATCGCGGGGTGTTGTACTATCAATTAGGACGCTGGGTCGAGGCTCGCCAGGACCTAGAGGACTACTTGGGAAAAATCCCTCAGGCTCAAGACCGACCTTTAATTTTTCAATTGTTGGAGCGCATTACCCAAAATTTATAACTCAGGTTACAACTGAGTAGGGTGTTTGCCCTCAACCTTTTTTATAAAACCGATCGATTCAGAGCTGTTTTTAATACTCCACTAATGGCAACGACTTACGAGCTTCCCGTTGATGAAATTTCCAGCGGCTTCCACGCCCTGTCAGATCCCATACGCGTCAAGGTTTTAGAGTTACTTCAGCAACAGGAGCTATGCGTGGGAGGACTCTGCGAGGCCCTCGATACCAACCAATCTAAGCTGTCCTTTCACCTCAAAGTCCTCAAGGATGCCGAGTTGGTCAACGCGCGTCACGAAGGCCGTTGGATTTACTACAGCCTCAATATCATGCAGTTCGTTCGCCTCGAAAAATACCTCTCAAACTATCGGCGTTTCAGCGAAATATGCCCGCCCGTAGGCTACCAAACAGCAGGCCACAACTAAGGTAATTTCTAGAAAAGAGAATACCGAATCGTAGGGGCGCAAGCCCTTACGCCCCTACAGAATGGTTGGTCGTTTCTATTTCGGGAATAGCCTACTTTAATGATCTTCCAAAAAACTAAACCTGCCTTTCAAACGCGTCAAAAAACTAACGCATTCAAGCAGCAGGTATCGCGTGCGATAATAGTTTTGCAGGATGGAAAAACGGGCTAGGAGGGATTCGAACCCCCGACACCGTGGTCCGTAGCCACGTGCTCTAGTCCACTGAGCTACAAGCCCATCCAGAATTAAAACTATAGCATACTGGTTCGCAATGGCAAAAGATTCCGATCGAGATTTATCCCTGTCTCATCTCAATGAAACGGGTCAGGCCAATATGGTCGATGTTTCGGAAAAGCCATCGACCGTGCGAGAAGCGACTGCCCAGGGCAAAGTCCGCATGAGTCTGGCGACCTTCCACGCCATAGAGCGAGGCAACGCACCCAAAGGCGACGTGCTCGGTACTGCTCGGCTGGCGGGCATTATGGCTGCAAAGCAAACTTCATCCCTCATCCCGCTGTGTCACCCATTGCCCTTGACCGGCGTGAAAGTCTCGATCGCCTCCGAGCCAACGCTGCCGGGGTACGCCATTCAGGCCACAGTTCGCACTAAAGCCGAAACGGGCGTAGAGATGGAGGCGCTGACGGCGGTGTCCGTGGCTGCCCTGACGCTCTACGATATGGCGAAAGCCCTAGACAAAGCCATTACCATTGAATCCATTGGCTTGATGTCTAAATCTGGCGGCAAATCTGGCAAATGGCAGGCTGAATCTTAAACCCATGGCGGAACGTCTCGATTATTACGCAGTTTTACAGGTGTCCAAACACGCCACGCCACTCGAAATCAAAAAAGCATTTCGGCGGCTCGCGCGCCAGGTGCACCCCGACTTAAATCCCAATAACGCTGCGGCAGCCGCGCAGTTCAAGCAGCTCTCCGAAGCCTACGAAGTGCTCGGCGACCCCCAACGGCGATCGCGTTACGACGGCAAGGAACTCAACGAACCCGTACCTCCCGATGAGACCGCCGCCGCAGCCCCGCAGCCCAAGTCCTCTCAAGCCTTTTATTTGCGGGCGCTTGACAAACTCTCCCAGCGGGACTACCGCGGCGCGATCGCAGACTTTACCCAGGCGATCGCGCTGTTTCCAGGGGGAACAGAAGCCTATCTGGGCCGCTGCCAAGCCTACGACGCGCTGAAGGACGATCGGGCGGCGTTAGAAGACTGCTACCAAATCCTGCAGAGAAACCCCAATTCAGCCCAGGCGTACCTCTATCAAGGCAACGCGCGCTTGCGGCTCGGGTATCCCCAGAGTGCCGTGGAAGCCTATACCAAGGCGATCGCCCTAGAAGTCTTTTTCGCCCAAGCTTACTATCGCCGCGCCCAAGCGCGGCTCGAGCTGAAAGATGCTGCTTTGGCCTACCCAGACTTGCTCAAAGCCATCGAGCTGTTCGGCGCCCAACAAAATTGGACCCAGGTTCAGCAAGCGGAGATTCTGATGCGCGATTTACAACCACCCACCCCCGCTGCTGTCCCAAAGCCCTCAGCCTCCAGCCCGCCTGCAAAAAGCTACTGGAGATTAGCCTTGGGCGGCATCCCTAGCCTCATCTTTAACCCGAGCGACAACCTGCTGCCAACCTTTGCCAGGTTGACGCCCGCTCCAGCGGCTTGGACGGGACTGCTCTACGGACTCAGCGCAGTGGGAAGTCTCGTTCTCAGCAGGGGAGGTCAGCAGAGTACACCCTTGGGATATGTCAGAGATGAGTTATGGAAGGTTGGGGCGATCGGGATGGCCGCTTACCTGGGTCTAGTTCTGGCTAGCGCGATCGTCCGACGGCTGGCTCGCGGGCGCGGCTCTGTTGCAGCCGATTTTTTCTTGGCAGGGGTTGCCGCTTTGCCCATGGCCGTTTTGGCCCTAGGCAGCAGTTTTCAGTTGGGAATCGGCGGAGCCCTCCTCAGGATCGTTGCCGTTTGCTACAGCGTCTTAATTTTGTACGTCGGTTGCACCCAGCTCAGCGACATCGACGAGCCTCGCGCGATGGCGGCGGTGCCCTGCACGATCGTTGCGAGCCTCGGCATCGCAGCCTTGGTGGCCAACGCTCTCTGAGACAAACTCGCCACCGTGCTACGATTGCGAAGCCTTTAATCCTTGTCGCGCGCTTTACTACGTCTTGGCATCAATCATGCGGCCTCCCTTTCTTTCCGTCATTCCAGCGCTAAAGACCGTTTCCGAACTCTATTTCAAAGCAGAACAGACTCCACCAGACCGACTGAAGGGATGGTCCCTGACCGATCGCGACCCCCATACGATCGAGCAGCTCATGCCCTGGTGGGAATGGCTCTATTACTACTACTTTCGCGTCTCTACCGACGGCTGGGAGCACGTTTCCCCCAGAGATAAAACCCTGTACGTCGGCTCCCATAATGGCGGGATGGCAGCCCCGGATATGTTCATGATGATGGTGGACTGGTACTGGCGATTTGGTCTAGAGCGGCCCGTCTACGGACTCATGCATCCTAAGGTTTGGCAGGTAATGCCCGCGCTGGCCCGTCTGGCGGTGCAGGGCGGTGCCGTGCAGGCCCATCCCAAAACGGCGATCGCCGCCCTGCGTTCCGGTGCCAGCGTCTTGGTCTATCCCGGTGGCATTCAGGACGTGTTTCGGCCCTATCCCCAGCGCCATGACATCCATCTCAACGGTCGCCAAGGGTTTGTCAAACTCGCCCTGCGGGAAGAAGTGCCCATCGTTCCGGCCATCTCCTGCGGCGCCCACGAAACCTTCTTAGTCCTGACCGATATTTACCCTCAGGTTCAGGCGCTGCGGCAGCAACTCGGACTCCCTTGGCTCTTCGGCATCGATCCAGAAGTATGTCCGATTTATTTAGGTTTGCCGTGGGGAGTGGCCGTTGGCCCCCTCCCCCATGTACCCCTCCCTGCGAGGATTCATACTAGGGTCTGCCCACCGATCGTGTTCGATCGCTATGGACCCGATGCGGCCCAAGACGAAGACTACGTGAATGACTGCTACGAAAACGTGCGCCGTTCGATGCAAACCGCACTGGACGATCTGGCAAAGGAGTTGAGCGTATAGACTAGTTGAGGGTCGAGCGGGCAAATCGAGCAATGACAGGTGAAGGCTTAGTTAGAGAACCCAGCCCAGAAGAGCGAGAACTCCAGAAAAAGCGGACTGAATTAGCGGATCTCGAAACCCGCTTAGCAGAACGCGAGCTGGAGTTGGCAACATTTCAGGCCGAACTCCATATTTTCGAGCGCGTTTACCTACAGGTAGTGGGAATGCGGCAGCAAGAACTGCAGCGCATCGAAGCTCAAATTGAAGAATATATGGATTATCTGGCCTCAGCCCATTCCTTTAAGCCGACTCATGAGTTAAAACAGCTTTATCGACAACTGGCCAAAGCCATTCACCCTGACTTGGCCACCGAGCCGGAAGCGCGCGCAAAACGCGAGCTATTCATGGCAGAAGCCAACCGAGCCTACGAATGTGGGGATCTCGAACGACTTCAGGAGCTGTTCTTTGAGTGGTTGAATTGTCCCGAATCGATTCAAGGAGAAGATCTCGCCGCCGAACTGATTCGTACTGTCCGAAAAATTGCTCAAAGCGAACAGCGCCTTGCTAATATCGAGCAAAAAATTAAAGGACTAGAAAAAACGGACATTTTTCAGTTACAAATGAAGGCAAAGCGAAGTCAACAACTGGGACGGGATCTTTTGATGGAGATGGCTCGCGAACTGGACAAACAAATCCATCGGGCACAGCATCGCTTAAATGAGTTAAAGACGCGCACGGGGTAAGGTAAAAACGATGAAATATCCAGTTCAAATTACAGAAAAGCCTTTACTCTACTCGATCGCGCGTAGCTCAGACCCAAATGCGTTAGTGGGAGCAAGTCACTTGTTTAAGGAGGGTTTAGCCTTAGCCAACCAGTTAGAAAGCGCGAACAATTCCGATGCGCCCGCAGGCAGCGAACCGCCGTCGCCCAACCCCGCGAGTTCGCCGTCGCAGCCACCTCAGGATTGCGACGAATTCCTGGAAGACTTCACGACCGTCCAGTCTGCGTCCGGCCTCAAAACGCCTCAGTCCTCCAAGACTACGTTGGTACAATCTGGCTCGGATCGGTCTTGGACGCAGGTCTGGCTCCAGCGCGGTTTGCTAAAGCTAAACCAAGAAAATTTTAAGGGCGCGCTCGAGAACTTCAGACGGGTGCTTCAAAAAGATGCGAATTCCGTGGAAGCAATGAACGCTTTGGCGGTCGCGCAGTACCGCCTTGCCAATTTTCAGGATGCAGTGGCGTCTCTGCACGCAGCGATTCTGCTGCGGCCCACTCAGTCGACCCTTTACAGCAATCTCGGGGCGGTGCTGTATGGTAGCCGAGATTTTGCGGGAGCGGTATCGTCTTTTCAGAAAGCGGCGCGCCTTGACCCCAAGGATGCGTTTGCCTACTATGGCATGGGGCTATCGCTGATTCAGCAACGGGATTATCATAAGGCGATCGCGGCCTTTCAGCGGGCGATCGCGATCGACGATCGGGATGCCCATAGCTATTACGGCTTAGGCTACGTCCACTGCCAACTGGGCGACCTCCCTGCGGCGATCGCGGCGATCGGCAAGGCCAAGCAGCGGAATCCGCAGTATGCGAAACGCTACGAGACTTTCTTAAAACACTGTCTGGCCCAAGACGATACGCCCTACGACGTTCGATAACCGAAGGATTTTGGGATTTCGTTCTATCTGGCAACATCGATTACCGTACCGCTTGAGGAGAATTCATGACGCTTACCCTGCTGCCCAAGGACATCCTGCACGTCATCGGCACGGTTAAAGGGCCAGGGGAAAGCGGAAACCAATACGTCTTCATCACCGCCCAAACCGATCGCATTAAAATTGGCGAGTTCGTGTACTATCGCCTAGACAGTGCCGATGATGAAATTCTCAACATTCTGGGGAAAATCTCGACCTGCCGCCTAGTCGATCACCTCCCCGATCGCATTTTTGCCGATAGCGAAGTAGACCCCAGTACCATCGCTGCCCTGATTGGATTTAAGTACCCCAGCCCTGAAATCTACGAAGTGGCCGTTGAGGTGATTGGCTATTTCCATCCCAGCCTGGGTTTTATGAACCCCCGCCGCCCCCCCGAACCCGGCGCTAGGGTTTATTTGGCTGACGATCGCTTTTTGACGGGCATCCTCAACAAGCAGCCCATGGGTGCGGTGGGTTCTGCTCATGTCGGTCACTTGCTGCTCAGAGAAGGACAGTCAGTGCCGATCTCGCTGGATGTAAAAGAGCTCGTCAGCACCCACATGGCCATTTTGGCGGGCACCGGATCGGGCAAATCCTATACGGCAGGGGTGCTGATTGAGGAATTGATGCGCCCCCACAACCGAGCGGCGGTGATGATTTTCGACCCCCACGGCGAGTACGGCACGTTGGATGGAATGCGCGGGCATCCTGCCTTCAGGGGCGAGGATGGCTACGAACCCAAAGTTAAAATTCTGCACCCTCAAGACATTCGCATCCGCTATTCGTCGCTGGACTACGGCGATGTCATGGCCTTGCTGCCGGAAATGAGCGAGCGGCAGCAGTCGATCCTCAATAAGGCGTTTAACCTGATGCGCAAGTCGAAGAAGGGCGATCGCTGGGATATCAACGACCTTCGCCATGCGGTGTTTCAGTCCGATATCGTGCAGGACGATAACGGCAATGAAAAGCAAGGCTCTTCTGCGGATGCCTTGGATTGGAAACTGAGCAAGTTGGAACTGTCAGATTATTTCCATGCCTTCGAGCACCTCGGTCCCAGGGATCTGTTTGAGCCCGGACAGGTGACGGTGCTCCAAATGAATGAAATTAGCCAGGACGAGCAGCAGGTGATTTGCGCCGCTCTTTTGCGCCAGACGAACCAAGCCCGCGTCAATACGGTCAAAGAAAAACACGAGCCAGGGGATGAAAATTATCTGCCTTACCCGGTCTTCGTGCTGCTGGAAGAAGCCCATCGCTTCGCCCCCGCCCACGAACCCTCCCGCTGCAAGGCCGTTATCCGCACCATCTTGAGCGAAGGGCGAAAGTTTGGCTTGGGGGTGGGGTTGATCACTCAGCGCCCCGGCAAGCTGGATTCCGACGTGCTGTCCCAGTGCATGAGCCAGTTTATTATGCGTATCGTCAATCCCGTGGATCAAGAAAGCCTGAAGTACGGGGTAGAAGCGGCTGGACGCGATTTGCTCAAGGAACTTCCGGCCTTGACTAAGGGCCAAGTGATTATCTCGGGACTTTGCGTCAATACTCCCGTTCTGTGCCAAGTCCGCCAGCGGTTGACCGACCATGGCGGCGAAACGCTCAATGCGCCAGCGCTCTGGCAAGATCATTTTCTGAGCCACCGCCAGCGCGAACGGGTTGCCGCTAAAGCCCCAGTGGCCGGACAGCGCCGACCGACGACTGTGCGGGGCGTTTCCATTGATTAAAAACCTAGATGTCGTACAGCGATTTTATAGGGGCGTAAGGCCTTGCGCCCCCACGGTAACTTTTCGTCTAAAAATCGGCTGAAAGATTGAGGCTAATCGCTAGACCTCGACTGGGCGGGCAGTGCCGCCACGATCGCATCGGCCACTCGCCCCACGGGAATCAACTCCAGGCCCGTATCTGCTAGCGCTTGACCTTTGGGAATAATGGCTCGCTTAAATCCCAGCTTGGCAGCCTCTTTCAACCGCAGTTCCAGCTGGGAGACGGAGCGCACCTGCCCACCCAATCCTACCTCGCCCACGATCGCCGTATAGGGATCTACCAGCCGATCTCGGAAACTGGCTGCCACGGCGATCGCCACGCCTAAATCTGCCGCCGGTTCGCTCACGTTAAGCCCTCCCGTCGAGGAAACGTAGGCATCCAGCTTCGAGAGCGGAATGCCGAGCCGCTTTTCCAGTACCGCCAAGATTTGCAAAAAGCGATTGTATTCTACCCCCGTTGTCGAGCGCCGGGGCGACGCGTAGCTCGTGGGGGCCACCAGTGCCTGCAGCTCTACCACGATGGGACGGGTGCCCTCGCAAGCCACGATGGTCGCGGTTCCCGGCGTTGCTTCGCCGCGATCGCCTAAAAACAGCGCCGAGGGGTTGAGCACTTCCTCCAAGCCCTTGTCGCTCATCTCAAACACGCCCACCTCGTGGGTGGCCCCAAAGCGGTTCTTGACCGAGCGCAAGAGCCGATGGCTGGCAAAGCGATCGCCCTCAAAGTACAGAACCGTGTCCACGAGATGTTCCAGGACCTTCGGCCCGGCGATCGCCCCTTCCTTGGTGACGTGCCCCACAATAAATAATGTGATATGCTGTCGCTTCGCCAATCGCATCAACGCTGCCGTACATTCGCGCACTTGGGCCACAGAGCCAGGAGCAGACGTCATTGTGGGCATATAAATGGCCTGAATGCTGTCGATCGCCGCCACCTGAGGCTGGAGCGCGTCTAGCTCCTGCACGATAACCTCCAGATCGGTTTCTGGCAGCAGGTATAAATCGGCCTTATCTGCTGGGGGAGGTGTCGCTAGAGGCGCAGCCATCAAATGTGCCGTCCCCAGCCGCTGCGCCCTCAGCTTCACCTGCTGCCCCGACTCCTCGGCACAGACGTAGAGCACGCGGTGCTGGGTTGCCAGCCTATTCATCATTTGCAACAGCAATGTCGATTTTCCGATGCCGGGGTCCCCTCCCACCAAAACCAGAGAACCCGGTACGATACCGCCACCCAATACCCGATCCAACTCAGAATAGCCAGAATTAAAGCGCTGCGTAGAGACTTCGACAATTTGTGCCAAAGTCAATGCGGCTTGCGGTTCCGGTACAGACCCGCTCCGGCTAGAATGCCGCTGTGCCGAACCTAGGCGCCCCCCATCCATCGCTCCCGAGGATGCCGCTACCGCTTGTTCGACCAAAGTACCCCAACTATTACAGGCAGGGCATTTGCCAAAAAACTGAGCCGATTCGGCTCCGCATTCATTGCAAACAAATTTCGTACGCGTTTTTGCCATGCAAATCTTAAATAAAATTAAAGTCCTTTATCCCTCAAACCTCTTATGCAAAAGGCTTTGTGAATTTTTATTCTTAACAAACTTCATGGTAACTTAATCATAGAGGTCGAAAAATTAGCCTTTAAAACAGCCGAGACTTTAAGGAGCGTTAAGTCAGTTGGAAAACCATAAAGAAAGAATTTTAGTGGTGGATGACGAAGCGAGTATCCGCCGAATTCTAGAAACCCGACTTTCGATGATTGGCTACGATGTCGTTACCGCAGCTGATGGAGAAGAGGCCATCGAAGTTTTTCACCATGAAGTGCCGGATTTGGTGGTCTTAGATGTCATGATGCCGAAGTTAGATGGCTATGGGGTTTGTCAAGAGCTGCGCAAGGAATCGGACGTTCCTATCATTATGCTAACGGCTTTGGGAGATGTGGCAGATCGCATCACGGGTCTAGAACTAGGGGCTGACGATTACGTGGTCAAGCCTTTTTCCCCCAAGGAATTAGAGGCGCGCATTCGCTCCGTGCTGCGCCGTGTCACTAAAAATGGAAGTCCTGGGATTCCTAGCTCTGGTGTTATTCAGGTCACGAGTATCCGTATCGATACCAATAAGCGGCAGGTTTATAAAGGGGACGAGCGCATCCGTTTGACAGGGATGGAGTTTAGCCTGCTAGAGCTATTGGTGAGCCGTTCTGGCGAAGCGTTTTCGCGGGCTGAGATTTTGCAAGAGGTATGGGGCTATACGCCAGAGCGCCATGTCGATACGCGCGTGGTGGACGTTCACATCTCGCGGTTGCGAGCCAAGCTGGAAGAAGATCCCAGCAACCCCGAGCTGATCCTCACGGCACGGGGGACGGGGTATCTGTTTCAGCGGATTTTGGATGCCAATGAGTCTAATTGATGGGAGCGGCGGGTGCGATTTCGCAGATCGACGAGCTTTTCCCATTGCAAGGAATCTCAGCAGCTCTACTCTCAGCGTACGAACCTGATTCTTGGGATTGCCGTTCCATTTAAAGTTTCATAGCGGTTCCTTTAGATTTAAGCGCATGACTTGGTGGCAAAGACTTAAAAAGAATCCCCTTGCCCGCTTTGGCATTTTAACGCTGCTGGTTTTTTACATTGCAGTGATTGGGGCTGACTTTTTTGCACCTTACGATCCCTACGCTTCGCAACTGGAAGGGTCGCTGTTGCCGCCCACTCATATTTACTGGACTGCGGAGCGGGGCCTAGGACCGCATGTTTACCCTACAACGCAAGGTCCTGTGGATGTCAATACGGGCAGGCGTTCGATCGCGGAAGATCGAACGCGTCCTTCTCCGGTCAGGCTGTTTGTCAAGGGGACTGCGTACAATTTTTTGCAGCTTCAGCTCCCGCTTCCAACCCAATGGTCGCTGTCGGACCCCAAAATCGACCAGGTCGTGGTGTTTCCCGGTTTTAAGGGCGATCGCCACCTGTTTGGCACTCTTGGTTCCGGCAAACTCAATTTACTCGGCACTGACGAGCAAGCCCGCGATCAGTTCAGTCGATTGCTATACGGCGGTCGGGTCAGCCTCAGCATCGGGTTATTGGGCGTCGCCATTTCTTTCCCTTTAGGGATGCTGATAGGCGGCATTTCGGGATATTTCGGCGGTGTCGTCGATAGCGTTTTGATGCGCGGGGTGGAGGTCTTGATGACCATCCCCTCTATTTACTTAATTGTGGCCCTAGCGAAGGTGTTGCCCGAAACGCTCAGCAGCAGCGATCGCTTTATCTTGATCGTCCTCATTACTTCCTTGGTGAGCTGGACGAGCCTAGCCCGCGTCATCCGAGGCGAAGTTCTGTCTCTAAAGCAGCGGGAATTCGTTCAGGCTGCTAGAGCCGTGGGAGGGCAGCCGCTGTATATCATCGCGCGCCACATTTTGCCCCAGACCGCGACTTTTGTCATTATTTCAGCCACGCTTTCCATTCCAAGCTTTATTGGGGCGGAGTCAGTGCTCAGTTTGATTGGATTGGGCATTCAGCAACCCGATCCGTCCTGGGGGAATTTGCTCTCTCTGGCCACCAATGCTTCGATTTTGGTATTTCAACCCTGGCTGCTGTGGCCGCCTGCTATTTTAATCGTGCTGACGGTGCTGTCCTTTAACCTATTGGGCGATGCCCTCAGAGATGCCCTAGATCCTCGGAGCGTGCGGCGCTAATATCACTGCCGAAAATGGGATGCAGTCGAATTCTGCGTCAGACGCGATCGTCGAGCCTTCAGGCTGCTCGGTGTTGGGTTTCAACAATTGCCGTTTGCATGCAATAGTTCTTAGTACAGGACAAAAGGTTGCAAAAGGATACCAGGAAAGGGTTTCATGAGAATCACCACATTCAATTCATGAAACCTAGTCATGTTCTAAATCTGTGGAATTGGAAGATAATAGTCAGAAAATCTGAGAGGTTGTTTTAAAAGCTTCGTTCGTCCCTGCATTAGCCCCCCCCGCCCCCCAATGCTGGGGGGAGAACGCAGAAAACTAGGGTCATTTCCGACAACTAGGTTTATTTCCCCCCAGCATTGGGGGGTTAGGGGGGCGAGTGTAATGTCTAAGAAACTTTTCAAACTGCCTCTGAGGTCATCAATCCCAAGGGTGGTAGAACCTGTGCTCTGTCCAACTTGCCATTTCCAAATCAGTTGTAATGCATGATGTTGTGATTGGATTATTCATTAATCGCTTTGAGTTTGGTTGTGAGATTTAATTCTAATCCAACAGATCTAGAGCATGAGCTGAGAATTTTCCGATCCGGTCAGTTGAGGTAGTGCTGAATTTCTAGTTTTCTGGCCCTAGCGAGGGTTGACTCCTATCCCTTCTGTAATTTGTTCCGTCGGGTGCAGAATCACCTGTTCTCCTTTGGTTAATCCCTGCTTAATTTGAGCCGCGCGATCGCTCCGTTGTCCAATCTCCACCCTGTGCTGCACCGCTTTTCCTGCTCTCACGCCAAACACGCACCATTGTTGCTCGCACCGGAATAAGGCGCTTAAAGGGATTTTCAAAGCGCGATCGGTTTGCCAGACCACCGTGCGCGTTTCGACCCGGTAGGCATCACCTAAGAATGCAGGTGGATCGATGAATTCGCCAATCACGTTAACGCGCTGCTCTTCCACCCCAAGGGCAGAAATTTTTGTGAAGGCCGAGGGTTCGATGCGTTTGACTTTGGCTTGGAGGGGTTTGTTTTCTATGCCTCGATCGACGAAGATGCGATCGCCGGGACGAATCCGTTCGGCATCGGTAGACAGCACATCGATAATCAGTTCCAACTGTTTGGGATTGCCCAATTCCAGGAGGGGCGTCCCCGCCGTCGTAAATTGCGAACTTTTTTGATGAATGCGTAAGATCCGACCGCTGGCAGGCGATCGAATGTCGGTGCGACCTGCTTCATCTCTGAGTTTTTGGAGGGAGGCTTCTACACTTGCAATCCGGGCATCGTAGACCTTAAGCAAGTAGTCCGGATCCGTTCTTTCTTGCTGCAAGATGTTCAGGGCGGCCCGCGCAACGTCTACCTCGGCGGCGGCGGTTTTTTCGGCTAGGATGGCGGTTTCTAATTCCTTGGCACGGGTAGTTTCGGTCAATTCAGCCGTTTCGCGGTTTTGGCGGGGGATGGCTCCGGCTTGCGCGAGTTCCTGGGCGCGTTGGCGATCTCGTTTAGCCTGTGCCAGCATGGCTTGGGCTTGGGCGACTCTGGCTATGGCCTGTCGTTGACTTTCTTGGGCTGCCTGGATTCGCAGTTGCGCTTGTTCTAGGCTAGCGGCCTTAGGGCGCTGTGTGGCGACCCCTGCCCGTTGCGCGCGCCATTCGGCCATTTGACTTAACGCTTCGTTGACCGCACTACTCATGGCGATGGGGTCAATCCGAGCGACCACTGTCCCCGCTTGAACCCAATCTCCTTCATCCCACCGCAGGCGATCGAGGTAGCCATTGATGGGAGCGGCAATGGTGAAGCGATCGCGGATGCGGGTTTTGCCCTCCGCATTCACCGTCACCTGAAGTTCTCCTTGCTCGACGGTTGCTGTGTCTACTGGAATCGGAATCGGACGAAATACCCAGATTAATCCAGCGCAGATACTTGCTCCCAGTAGGGTATAGAAAACGGGCTTCCAGGGGAATTTTCGAGGCGGACGGGGCTCCGGCGCTTCCGGTGGCGGAGAGGGTTGACCGTCGCGAGAGGGTTTAGGGAGGAGATGGGAGAGATGGGGAAGCAGTTTAACCATGACTTACTCTCTTGTTTTCAAGACAGCAACCAAGTCAAGTCGATTTAGGTTTCGCCGAATCATCGCACCTGAAATCATTGCGGCGAGGAGCACTACAACGACGGCAAAGCCATAACTGGCACTCCTGACGACCAAGGGCAATCGGTAGAGTTCGGTATCCAGCAGTTTGGAGAGTAAGGCCGCAATTCCGTACCCCATGGCGCAGCCCACGGGGATTGCCGCTAGGGTCAGCGCTGCCTGTTCTCCTAATAAAATCATCGCAATTTGGGGCCGAGAAAAGCCGATAATGCGCAGGGTGGCCAGCTCTCGACTGCGTTCCGACAGGGAAATCCGGGCAGAGTTGTAAACCACGCCAAAGGCAATAATGCAGGCAAAGATGACCTGGATGCTCGTAACCACGCCCTGACTTTCGGCAATGGTCTTCTGGAACTGGGCGATCGCTGCTTTTCGCAAGGCGACACTTGCCACTGCTGGAGTTTGTTTGAGTTGTTTGTACAGCGGATCGAGCTGTAACTCATCGACCGCCAAAAATGCGCCTGAGATGGTTTCGCCTTCCTGCATTAAACGATTGAGGGCTTGAATATCCATGTAGGCTGAGAGTCCGACTAACTCATCCACCAATCCGGCAACTGGAATTTTCAATAACGGCCTTTTACCTTCCAAGACGTCAACGGTCAGGGTTTGTTCAGGCTGAATCTTCAAGATTTCCGCTAGTTTGGTCGAGAGCAAGATCCCATCCAACGGGAGATCTACGGGCTGTAACTGGCGATCGACCAGATGACGCAATTCCCCACCGGGATTCAATCCGAGGATGCCGACTTTATGGCTGCGATGACCGAATCGCAATTGGGCCGCAACTGCCCGAAAGGGTTCGGCGTACAATACGCCGGGAAGTTGGGCAACTTCGTAGCGGGTGCGGGCGGGACGCGGTTCGATAAACGTCACCATGGCATCGTCCCGTTGGATGGTGTTAAACTGCACGTCAATCAGATATTGCGTCACATCCTGGGAGTAGCGTCCTGAGACCAGCAACGCTACCGCCAGGGCAATCCCAATAATCGAGAAAATAGATTGCAGGGGTTTGCGCTCCAGATTGCGCAGAATAATCCGCCCTACGGGGGATAAAAACACTTGTAATCCCAGGCGTTCCATCAAGGTTCTGCGAAACTGAGTCGGCGGTTCTGGACGCATGGCTTCGGCGGGGGGCATGGTCACAGCCCGTCGGACGGCTCCGAAGGCTCCCAGTAAGGCTGCGCTCAGACTAATAGCAATCGCCCCCACAATGGTAGCGGAACCAACTTGATAGCGCAGGATGGGGAAGTGGTAGAACTGACCGTAGAGCTGGGTGAGGGAGTTTCCCAACCACAATCCGAACCCCGTCCCGATCGCTGCCCCTAGCAAGACAATCGCCAAAACAAACTTCAGAAAATGCCGACCGATCGCCCAGTTGCTATAGCCAAAGGCTTTCAGGACAGCAATCTGATCCCGCTGGGTACTAATCAGGCGGGTAAGGACAATATAGCCCTACGAGGTCGTCTAAGGACGTATCTTAGGAGAAAATGCAAAGCCAGGAGCACTAATGCCATCCCCTTACAGTGAAGATTTTCGTCAAAAAGTGATCGCTGCGGTGGAGCGAGGAGAAGGGAAAACAAAAGTCGCTCGGATGATGAACATCAGTCGAAATACCCTGGACCAATGGCTTAAACGAAAACAAGAAGTGGGTCACTGTCACGCCATTACCCATTATCAACAAGGCTGCTGCCATAAAATCACAGACTGGGAACGGTTTCGTGAATTTGCAAAACAGCATGGAGAGAAGACCCAAGCGCAAATGGCAAAGCTCTGGGGAGACAACGTGAGTCAGCAAAACATCAGTGATGCCCTTCGAAAGATTGGATTGAGTCGAAAAAAAAGACTTACGGGTACCGAGAACGCGATGAACTTCAGCGAGACGCCTTTAAGGAGCGATTAAAGACCACACTGCCTCAACAGCTCGTCTATGTCGATGAAGCAGGAACAGATAATCGAGAAGACTACGCTTATGGGTATTGTGAGGTAGGAGCACGTTTCCATGCACTTAAATCAGGCAAGCGCACCGAACGCGTCAGTTGGATTGCTGCACTGCGACAAAAAGATATCTTTGCACCAATGACTTTTGATGGAACCTGCAATCGAGACTTATTTGAGATGTGGCTAGAGGATTGTTTGCTCCCACAATTGAACCAAGGGGATATCATCATCATTGATAATGCAAGCTTCCATTCCTCTCAAGCGATTGATGATATGGTGGCAGCCGCAGGATGCGAGATCTGGTATCTACCTGCCTATTCCCCAGACTTGAACAAGATTGAGAATTGGTGGTTTGTACTCAAAAACTGGATGAAGCAACGATGGGATGAATTTGACTGCTTTCGCGATTGTGTCGATGCCGCTTTTAAGAACTGTCCTAACGTATTTGCGTAGGGCTATATGCAGCAAAAAAGCCCCAATTCCTAGGAAAATGGCGGGGATAATCTTAGCATGACCTTGGAGCTGGACAATTTCATCGGAGAGAAAACGGTTGGAAATCTGATCCTCCCGTGCGATCGCGCCAACCCCGCCGTAAGGCTTCAGCAATCGATCGAGCCGGAAAATCACTTCTGCGGGGTTAGTTTTAGGTAGTAGGGTCAGAGAGACATCGTTAAATGCTCCGTCCATATTTAACGCATTGCCCAGGGCTTCTCTGCCCATCCAGAACACCCCGAACCGTTGATTGTCCGGGAAAACATCCCCGCCTCGGATTTCGTAAACATACTCCGGCGAGAGGGCAAATCCGACAATCCGCAACCGCTGCCAGCGTCCGTTGATTACCGCGCCCACGGTATCTTCCAACCGCAGGCGATTGGCTTGGGCAAAGGCTTCGCTGACTAAAACTTCATCGCGCCGATTCGCCTCGATGTAGCGTCCCTGCCGAATATAGAGGTCATTCAGCATCGGGGCTTGCTGTTCTGGAATCGAAATCAGCCGCCCGATCGCAGGCTCCGATCGCCCCTGCACATCCAGGGTCACGTCCATCTGCACCCGAGTTTGAGCCTGCGCTACGCCGGGAATCGCTTGAATCTGTTCGGCGATCGTTTCAGGTGCGCGTTTAAGGGAGGCAAAGACTTGGGCAAACCGATATTGGTTGTAATAATTGGCCTGGGAGAGTTTCAGAGATTCATAATTGCTCTGCATCGCCACAAACATGGCAATCCCGCAGGCTACGATGAGGGCGATCGCCAGAATCTGTCCCCACAGTCGCAGGAGGTCTCGCCATAGTTTTTTGTCGAGCGATCGCATGGCTACAGGTCGAATTGGGATGGAGCCGAAGCTGTTTCTATCTCAATCGATCGTAGACAGCGACTTTGAGGAAGCTGTGAGGTTTAGGGACGTTATTCCGAATCTTCTGTGATGCTTTCTAGGAATGCGATCGCCATTTTGCCCCACAGATTCTCTTCGGTAAAGTGTTCGCCCATTTTGAAAGTTGCTTTTTTACCGCCGTTCCAGAGGCGTTTGAGGTTTAGAAAGTTTTTCCAACGTTGGGGGTGAGTTTTTTTAATTTCTAGGAATTCGGCGTCGATAATGGGTTGAAGGGCTGCTTCGGGAGTTTGGGCAGGATATTTTTGCTGGAGGTCGTTGAAGAATTGCTTGTAGTCGTTTAGGAGAGCGTCAAAGTTTTGATCTGAGACGTTGATGATTTGGTTGCCTTCGATGTTGCCTGCTGCACCGTAGACTGGGGCGTTGAAGGTCATTTGAACTGTAGGCTGGGCTAAAGGTTTCTCTGATATAGAGCTTGAGGGGACACAGAGGGATGTAATGGCTTCGATTGCTGCACTACGGACACGAGGATCTGGGTCTGTAGTGGCGGCTTTTGCGAGAGATTCAGGGTTGTAAGAATAGTAGCAACACAGGATAACGAGACTTTGAATCGCAGTTATTCGGACTGTCGGTTCGGGATCGGTGCGGAGAATGCTTTCAAAGAGTGCAATGTTTTTCTCACGCAAGTTCACGGCAACGCTCTCCCAATGCGTTAATCGCTTGGATGCGAATGTTGGGGTCGGGGTCTTGAAGTTTTTGCAGAATGGGGATTAATTCTGGATCGTCAGTTGGGAAATCCTGGAGATAGTTTTTGATGCCAAATTGCGGGGTGGGCAAAGGTTTCTCTGGCAGATATAAGGTCATGACATCGGTTTGGATTTCATCAATCTCAATCCGATCGATGATTTTCTGGCGCAGTAGTGAGTCCGCTATTTGACGGGTTAATGGGGTTGCTGTTGCTTGGATTCGATCTAGTCCGGTTTGATTGGCTTCGTAAATTCGGTTGCACATCTGGGCGAGGGGGATATCTTGGTCCAAATGTCCTTCTGTGGGGGTTGGTGAGTTTTGGGTTTGCGGATGGGTGTTGTGGGGTTGGACGAGGCGCTGAATGGCAAGTTTTTCTAGGGTTGTGTTTTGTTTCTGCGCTTCGGCTTGAAGCTGCTGGACGACATCGTCTGATAGTTCGAGGGTGATTAAGGTGGTCATTGGGTTTATTCCTGATTTGGTGGGTTGGATAGTTTGGTCTCCTTGGCTGGTTTCGGCTGCTCTGTAAACTGGGCCGTCGAATATCATTGTGACATTTTCAGGTCAATATGATGCTGGGGTTGAGGCTGAGTTATTTGACGTTGCTGGAGTTTTCAACAGATTAGGGGAGTGATCGCCAATTTTTATCGATTAGAATACTGGCATTAGGGCTTTTGAGCTTGACAGCAGAAGGTTGATTGATCAATCGTTTAGACCAATTCACAAGGATATTTCTAAAGAAGAGTACATTTCGATAGATGGCTTTGATGCCAAATCTGCAACAGATCGCGCTTTAAGACAAGCAGTGCTGGCAATTCTGTATCAATATCATGCTCGCCATCCTGAACGATTCAACTGCTTTGATGTAACCCCTAAATTTATTGGTGAGTGCTTAGGAATTTCCATTCCAGATGTTGTCCGAGTTGTAGCTCCTATGGAAGAAGAAGGAGAAGTTACAACCAAGCGCTATGCTCAAGATATTCACTTTCGCTATGTAACAATTCGCAGCAAAGGTATTTGGATGATTGATGATGAGCCACTTTTTGAACGATTAAATACTGCACAGGTTAGAACTGAAATGACCTTCAATGCCCCTGTCTCTGGCGTTGCGGCAAATGTTGAGAATCAAAAAATTATTGAGCATAAACAATCTGAATAGTCTGAATACTATCGATTTCAGTATCTATACCTTACTAAGCTCAATGATTCTTCGTCTACGATAGGCGATCGCCCCTCCAAAACTCATCAGCAGACCCATCGACCATTCACCACTCCAATTCCGCCGGAGTCAATTTGCGACGATTTTGCTCCACCCGCACAATTTCGCCGCTGCGCATCGTCACCACCCGATCCGCCATCCCCGCGATCGCAGCATTATGGGTGATCACTGCCGTCATGGTTCCCAACTCCCGATTGACCTGTGCGAGAGCTTCTAATACCAGTTTCCCGGTCGAGTAGTCCAAAGCGCCCGTTGGTTCATCGCAGAGCAATACTTCTGGACGCTTCGCAATGGCACGCGCGATCGCCACCCGTTGCTGTTCGCCGCCGGAAAGTTGGGACGGGAAATGGTCGAGGCGATCGCCCAGTCCAACGAGTTCTAGAGCGGCTTCAGGACGTATCGGGCGGCGCACGATCTCCGTCACCAACGCCACATTTTCTTTTGCCGTCAGGCTTGGGATCAAATTGTAAAACTGAAAGATAAATCCTATACGATCTCGCCGAAAACGGGTTAACTCCGCATCCCCTGCAAACGTCAGTTCGCGACCCCGAAAGAACACCTGTCCAGCCGAAGGAATATCCAATCCACCTAAAATATTCAGCAGGGTCGATTTTCCGCTGCCGGAAGGCCCCAGCAACACCACCAATTCCTTTTCATACAGTTCTAAATCCACAGAACTGAGCGCGCGAACCTCTACTTCGCCCATCCGATAAACCTTAGAAACATTGCGGACGCAAAAGACCGTTCCAGGCGGTGTTTCTGGTGTTAAAAATGGTTGTGCCGTCGACGAACTGACCCTATCCATAGGACTCTTTTGCTATTATGCCGAAGACTCCATGCACTTTTGCGTCTTCATTTTCGATTCAGCGAAATGGAACAACCTTGCCTGGAAATTGTTCCACAGGTTCCTCCACGAACTGTTTGGTACATTTATGGCACAATAAGTTCCTAAATGCTCTGGCTTTAAGCTACAGCCTAACTCTGAGGAACCTGTGAGGAAGCATCATCAACAGTGATCTTTGCAAAACATGCGAACTACTTCGGCAACCGCCGAATCGTCCCATAACTCCCATTTCCGCCCTCTCGCTAAATTAACTCCGACAATAAGCAATCGTTACCCCAGTTCCACCATCGCTCTGCTCCGCAAATTCAAACCGCTCCACTCTGGGATGGCTCGTCAGAAACGCCTGCACCCCCTGCCGTAACTTGCCCGTCCCATGTCCGTGAATAATCCAGAGCGGGCCTTGAGTACTGGCGATCGCATTTTCCAAAATCCCTTCTGCATCTGCCACCCGCTGTCCGCGAATATCCACGGTATTTTGCGACGTGCGGATCTGCACGGGGGGCGGCTCTGGCGCAGGCGGCGGCGCGGGCTTGACCTTGGCAATCGGCTCCGCCTTCTCGCCCGATAGAGACTCTACTTCCGCCAACTGCACCGTCAGTTTCATCAGGCCCATGCGCACCGTCAGTTCCCCCTCTTCCGTCACAGGGCTAATTGCTTCCGCCGTACTGCCTAGCTTGGGAATCCGCAGGCGATCGCCCACCTTCGGCATATACCCTTTGGGGTCAACTGCCTTTTTGGCCGCGCTTGGTAGCGCCTGTTGCGCAATTCCTTCCAAACTTTGCGTACTTTGCTGCGCAGCCTGAGCCGTCTGCGGGCCGCGCTGAAGGGTGCGAATCACCTGGGCGATTTCTGCCTTGGCAGACTGGATTGCGGCCTGAACTTCTCGTTCCTGCTGCTGCTTGAGATCGCGCTCGCGGGCCTTTAACTCTGCGGTTTTGCGCTCCAGTTCTCGATGCAGCGACTCCGCATGCTTGAGTAAATGACCGGCAGCCTTGTTTTTATCTTCCTGAGTGCGGCGCTGTTGTTCTAAGTCTGCAATAACCTCGTTGAGATCGCTGTTGTCATGGTGAATCGAAGCTCGGGCCTGTTCCACGATCTCAGCCCGCAACCCCAACCGCTGGGCGATCGCCAAGGCATTGGAGCGTCCCGGTATGCCCCACAGCAGCCGATAGGTGGGTGCTAGCGTCTCGTCGTTAAACTCCACGGAAGCATTTTCAAAACGGGGGTCTTGGTACTTGAGGGTTTTGAGTTCGCCGAAGTGGGTAGTGGCAATGGTGAGTTGGGCGCGGTCCGCTAAGTAGCGAAGGAGGGCGATCGCCAAGGCAGTGCCTTCGGAGGGGTCGGTTCCGGCGCCCACTTCATCCAACAGCACGAGGGAACTGGGCGTGAGAGTTTCCACCATTGCTTGAATGCGGCGGATATGGCCCGAAAAGGTAGACAGGTTTTGTTGGAGGGACTGTTCGTCTCCGATATCGGCCAATACTCGATCGAACCAGGGAAGTTCGACGGGTTCTTTGGCAGGGACGAACAGTCCTGCCTTAGCCATCAGGATCGCCAAACCCAGATTTTTGAGCGTGACTGTTTTTCCGCCAGTATTGGGACCTGTAATGGCAACGACAGTCGTTTCGGGCCGAATCGTCACGTCAATGGGCACCACCTCCGCACCCTGCTCGTGCTTTTGCTGCCACAGCAGCAGCGGGTGGTACAGCTGTCGGAGATGGATGGCTTGACGCGTGCGATCGACGAAGATTGGCGGGTTGCCGTTAATCCAAAGGCTATAGCGGGCGCGGGCGACGGCTAAGTCGAGCTGAGTCACGATGTCCAGCAACAACTCTAACTCTGGCAAAACTGCTGCCACCTTCTCCGTCAGTGCCTGTCGGATGCGTTCCGACTCGACTTGTTCTTGACGGGCGAGCTGACGCAGTTGGTTATTGAGATTGACTGTGGACTGCGGTTCGACGTACAAAGTCACGCCGCTGGCAGAAGAATCGTGGACGATTCCAGGGATAGCATCTTTCTGCGCCGCCTTAACGGGCAGTACAAAACGATCGGAGCGCTGGGTAATCAAGAGTTCCTGAAGGGCGCCTGCCTTGCGCTGCAAAATGCTTTGGAGGATTTGTTGCACCTGCTGGCGGCTCTTCCGCAGGCGATCGCGGATTTCGGCAATCTTTTCGCTAGCGCGGTCTTCTACGTCGCCTTGGTCGTCAATGCAGCGATGAATTTCTTGCTCTAGCTCGGGAAAGGTTCGCAGCTCAGACACGAGGGCGTTAATGGTCTCTAAGTCAGGAAAGCGGTCTACGACCCGTCGAAGCTGACGGGCTGCCGCGAGGGTAGTGGCAATATCGAGCAGTTCCATGCCGCTTAAGATGCCGTGCCGTCCCGCTCGTTCCAAGGACGCGCTAATATCCCGAACGCCATCGAAACTCAAGCTCCCCGTGCGAGACTCTAGCTCCACCATTTCTTGGGTTTGTTGGAGGAGGCGTTGGCTGTCTGCCATTTCCAGCGGCGGTGCTAGCTGCTGGACGACCAAACTTCCCAGCTTAGTGGCCGCAAAGGTAGATACGTGATACGTCAGTCGAGACCATTCTAGTAGCTCAAGGGTTTTTGCGGGCATTACAACAGCGTCTCAGGGCTTGAAGGCACAAACAGTTCTCCTCAAATCCTAACAATCTCTGAGACTCCTGACCGCCCTTCTGCAAATGGGTTACGGAGTCGCACGCTCTTTGACCCATTGACGAAATTTCTTGACTAATCGGGCTTCTCCCATCGTAATTGACTGCAAACCTCAAAACAATTATTGCCACTCTTCCAGCGCCGTTACCCAATATTGCAGCAGGGCCGTTACCTGCGATCGCCGCGCCTCAAACGTCATCGCAATCCAAATAATCAGAAGCCCTGGAATAAAAGCCAGAATCCAGAGCGTTTGGGATTCGCGAGCCACAAACAACCAGATCAGCCGCAACACCTTGAAGACAAACGTCAGCGTGCCCACGTAGAGAAAAGCACGCACCCGCAGGACTAACCCCAATAGCACCAGCCCCAAGCTAAAGCCAATCGTCAGAACCCCAGACCAGAAATAAACATCCGACTCGTACAACGCCGTCACGCTGACCAATCCGACGGCAAAGCAGCGCAAAAGATGTCGAACGTCTCGTCGGCTTGTTGCCTGAAAGGCAGGGTCGATTTGGGCAACAAACAACAGCGATAGGCCCACTAAGCCCACCGTCCAGACCGGGGACGTTAAGTGAAGTTCTCCCAACAATTTAAGTGCAGCCCAGTTGGCGGCTGGTAGACCGAGATAGCTGAGTCGCGCGATCTGGGTGGCGAATGCAATCCAACCGTAAAAGCCGCCGATCGAGAGCAGGCTGCTGGTATTAATTTGGAACGCGCTCGTCAGGGCGACTGCGGCAGGAAGGGCGATCGCCACGCGAGTAAATGGCGGTTGCGCCCAGCCCCAGCGCTGCCACGGCAAACTGTAGATGCCGAGCGCGACCGCACTGGCGATCGCCCCCGCCCACGGCAGCACTTGCGCCGATGGCAAACAATCGTAGAGCGTCTGACCCAGAGCCATCAGCACCTGAACGAGACCTGCATAAATCCAGATGGGTTGCTGCCTCCCCTGCCAAAGCGCGTATCCGCCCAAGAGCAGCAACTCTGCCCCCCAAAGCCGTTCCCCCATCCCGCTCAACTCCGGCAGGGCGATGGTGGCCAGGAAAGTCCCCACACCCCAATGAACGTGGGCCAAAATTGCGAGTCCGCCGGGCGGCAGGTTGAGCAACCGCTCCCCCCATCGATGGCTGACGCGGTAAACCAAAGCGAGTCCCAGCGCCACAGCGCTCAAAACGACCAAGCCATCTCCAGGCTGTCCTCCCCGAGCCTGGAGGAGCGGATATAAGACGAGTTCGAAGGCGCCCAGCGAAACGCCCAACACGCCCAAAATCGTAACGGGCAGCAGCGGTGGCTGTCGGCGACCCACGCCCAGCCCGATCGCTGCCAGCGCCAGGGTGTAAAAACCTGTCTCCGCCGTCCAAGCGGTATGGCCCAAAAGCCATCCCACAACGCCGTAACCCAAGGGAATTAAATTCCAACTCCAACGGTAAGATTGCCCCGCGCGCCGGACCCAGAACTCTCCGAGCAATACGCTCAGCAAACCCAAGGCCAGCGTGGCGATCGCCACGCTGTAGAACGGCAACTGCAAGTAATATTTCAGAACGCTGAGTAAAAGCACTTCCGCCGTCCAGGCAATCCCCACCCACCAACCCTGAGCGGGTGCCTGCGCGTAGCGATAAATGGAAGCGGCTGTCATCAGCCCGCCCGAGAGCGGATAGGCCCAGAGTTGAGGTGCAATCCACAGGCTCGAACCTGGCGTCACCCAAAGACTGAGGGCCGCGAGAGGAAAGCTAATCCAGACGGTGAGGGCGATCGCCCAACCGTCCAGCGCCAGTTGAAACGGCAGGCTGAAACTCCAGCGTCCGTAGGATAGCCCGTGACGGAGGGCGATCGCGCTCCACAACAACCCCACCGAGAGCAACATCCAGTTTTGGAACGTATGGGGCAATACTTCCCAGCCCACCGCGTAGCCGAACGTCAGACCAAAGCCCACGCTCAGCGCCGCGAATAAAGGATTGGGCATGCGGGCCGTATGAATGGCTGTAAGGACAATCCCCAAAGCTAGTCCGACCAAGCGCGGTACGAGCGTCTCAAAGGTCAGAAGTTGAACGGCGATCGTGCTGATAGCGCCGAGGCCGATGGCTTGACGGGGCCACCCGAACTGAGGAAAAAAGGTCAGCGCGGTCAAAGCAGTGGGAATCGCCAATGCTGCGCTGCCCCACAGGCCAGGTGCTGGCTCGACGGATACGATCGCCAGCACGTAACCCAACCCAGCCAAACCGAGTCCGACAAACCAGGCACTCCGCTGCCAAAGCGGCTGTCGGGCGAGGGCCAGCAGTGCGATCCATTCCAAGATCGCCCCCGCCACTGCGGCTGTGCCCCACTGGTACATCGCGAGCTGGGGCGCGATATTATCGAGCGTCGAGAAAACGGCTGCAACCCCTAACAAATGGTTGACGTAGACCAAAACCTCGCGAACGGGCTGTCGGCGTACCGTCGCGCCCAAGGTCAACAGCGCCAGCCAGAGGGAGAGCGATCGCAAGGTGGGATTCAAGGCACTCAATCCGACCAGGCAAACGCCCAGCACCCAACTCAGCCCGTAAGCTACCCGCACGAGGTGCGGCTGTCGAGCGCGGCGCAGAGCAGCAGCGAGCCTCAAAAATCCCCAGAGATAGGGAAACAGACCCACGCCCCAAAGCGCTGCCGGAAGCCCCTGAGGTCCGACCCATTTCGTACAGACTGCCACAAACGCCTCCCGCAGCACGAGAGGATTCAGCCCCACCAGGCTGTGCAGGCCCAACAACCCTACGACAAAAATGCCGATCAGATCCCCAGGGTTGCGATGGAGCAGGAGGCGATCGCCCAGCAGCCACAGCCCCAACCCGCAGACCAGCAGCGCCTGCCAAGGCACCGCCGCCCCAACGCAGACCAGCCATCCAATCGCCAGTAACCCCAGTCCGATCGAGGCCCAAATCCGTTGAGATGGCTGGAATCGGGTCTGTCGGCACAGCAGCCAACCGCAGAGGCCAAAGGCCAACCCCAATTGTGCGAGCGGGACCTTCGCGATCGCGAAAGCTCGAAACAGCAGCAGCAATACGGCAAAGGGCAACGCGATATTGGCGGCAGAAATTCTGCTCCACCCAGCCGTTTGCGAATCTTCGGTCGGCTCTGCCCGCTGCTGTCCCAAGAGCACCGCTGCCGTCCCCACGCAGCCGATATAGGTTGCAACGACCGGAACGGCCTCCCAACCCCAGCCCCAATGCAGCCAGCTCAATCCGAGGACGTTAGCGGCAATCCAACGTGGATGGAGGCGTCGCGGCATGAGAAGCAGGACTGCTGCGGATAGCACCACAGCGGCGATCGCCGCGACTGCGATTCCTCCAGGATCGTGCAGCAATCGAAACCCGTCCATCATCCAGAAATTGACCGGAATGAGGAGTAAGCTCGCGACTTGCAGCATTCGGGCCGTGATTTGAAGCTGGGGTTTTGTCGCAGTCCACACGCTGGATCCGGCAAACGCCAAGGTGTAGGTCAAGAGAATTCCGTACTGTCCTGCTGGCGAGAGGTTGTTCCACTGGTTTGCTGCCAGGACTGCTGAGGATGCCACGACCAGAAATACGCCTAAGCACAGCAGCCAAATAACGCTGACTTCGTTGATGAGGCTCTGCAAAAATTGGCTGACCCAGCCTTGAGATTTGGGGATTGGAGGAGGGGCGGAGGCTTGAGGGGCGGCGATCGCCACTTGCCGCTCGGCGATCGCCGCTGGGGTTGTCGCTGCATCGGCGATCGCGGGCCGACTGGCGGGGGTGGATGGGGCAGTTTTCCGTTCTGAGAGGACGCAAGTGAGATAGCGTTGGCAAAGAACCTGCACTTCTCGATCCGAGATCAGCCCCAAATTGAGCCAGTTGTCTAACCCCTCCAAGAGGGCGGGATGGCTCGCCAGCAACCGCAGCTGGACCGGGATATAGCGTTCGGGTTCGGGATAGGTCATGCAACACCGACCTCAAAGCAGAATTATCCTTTAGACTACTGTGCGGTCGCGGTTGGGTTGGCGGCTGATATGCCAATTTTTAAAGCGTTAGGAACGAGAGAATACGCTAGCAATGCAGACATAATGGGTCTTCTGCTTGGGTTCGGACGCGCGATCGCGACTCTTTCCTCCAGATGAACCTCAGATAAGTACCGTTAATCTCTGTAAATTAGGTCTTATAGCAAACAGTGCTACTTCTCCCCATCCGCTATGATTTTGAGGAACTTCTTTCGAGGTTCTTATAAAATTTGCTCGTTATCGTTTATTTGCTGAGATTAAGATTGCATTTAACCCAATTTAGGACGGTAGGATAAATGCGTTAAGCAGTTTGCTTTTTTAGGGGGGAGATCGTATGACTCGAACGCCCATTCATTTTAATGCTGGGGAAGCTAAGACAGATCTATACGCAGATCGCGATAACGTGATTGCCTTAAATCTCAGCCAATGTTTGGACCCAAACTGCCTGGCTTCTAATCCAGGGCACCTAGACGAATGTCAGCGCTGCGGGTCGGACCTGCGGTTGGCGGGACGGTACCGAGCCGTTCAGTCCATTGGAGTGGGGGGCTTTGCTTCGACCTTTAAGGCCGTTGACGAGCACCGCTTGGGAACCCCTTGCGTCATCAAGCAATTTTTACCCCAGCAGCAAGATAACCCTACTTATCAAAAAGCAGTCGACCTCTTTACCCAAGAAGCCTTCCTGCTGAAGGACTTGGGCAATCACCCTCAAATCCCGGAGCTGAAAGCTTTTTTAGAACAGGACGGTCGCCTCTATATCGTCCAACAATACATTGAAGGGCGCAGCCTCCGGCGAGAATTCGAGCAGCGGGGATGCTTCGACGAAGCCGAAATCATCCAAATGCTCAAGTCGCTGCTACCAGTGCTGCAATTCATCCACGACCAGCGCGTCATTCACCGCGACATCAAACCGAGCAACATCATCCGCAAAGTGGATGGAACGCTCGTGCTGATTGATTTTGGGAGTTCTCATCAGTCCTATACCCGCCTCTTCGATCGCCGCACGCCCAAAACGGCAACCCCAGGCTACGCTCCGCCAGAGCAAATGAAAGGACAGGTCTACCCCAACAGCGACTTGTTCAGTCTGGGGTTGACGTGCCTGCGGCTGTTGACTGGGAGCTTTCCCGACGAGTATGGAGCGGACCCGCTCCTCAACGATCGGGGGGAGTGGTGTCTGGACAATGCCATTCAGGGGCTGAGCGATGGGTTAGCGGTAGTCTTTGAGAACCTGCTCCAGACCGATGCGAGCCATCGCTATGCTTCGGCCCAAGCTGCGTTAGAAGATTTGGCCGCCGCTGCTGAAATTTGTCGCGTGCCGCTTGCCGGACGCGCAGGCCCTCCTGTCGAAGACTGGATGCCAGATTACACGCACTTGCAAACTTTGCTGGCGGCCCGACAGTATCGGGAGGCCGATGGTGAAACCTGGCGGCTGTTGCTTCAATTGACCCACCGCATCGCCCAGGGCTGTCTCAACCTCGACGCTCTCGAGACGCTGCCCTGCTCCGTCTTGGATGCATTAGATCGACTGTGGCAGACCCACAGCCAGGGACGCTTCGGCCTGCGCGTGCAGCAACAGCTCTATCGCGAACTGGGCGGCACCGCCGAGTTTGACTTTCCCCTATGGCAAACCTTTGCCAATCGCGTCGGCTGGTGCGAGGACCGCCGCTGGCTGAACTATGCCGAACTCACCTTTACCGATCGAGCGCCATTGGGACATTTGCCGACTTGCTGCATCCATGCGTTGAATCGCCAGGGGGTAGAGCAGGACGTTCGCGGATGGTGGCGTTTGGGATTTGTCACTTTAATGGAGCGCCTCAAAGCCTGCTCCCGTTTGAGCGATTTTCAGTCTTAAGGGACAGACTGGCGCTACAGTGGATAAAAATTAAGGCTTTATGCGATCGATTCAAATGTGCCAAGTGGTTTAGTCCGCACGGTCGATAGCATTCTGTCCGAGTCTATTGAAATCAGGCGATCGCCATGAATCAGCCCTCTGCTCCAGATCCTCGGACGACCCGATCCTCCATCCCGCCCTTGGAGCCATCTTCCAACGGGACACCAGCATTCAACGAGCTGTTGCAAAAAATGAATGACAACCCCCAACCCCCCAACCCTTCGGACACAGCCCGTCGTCTAGAGGAAACCTCAGAGGCTCGGGATTTAAGCCCGCGCGATCGGCCCGTGCGACAGGCAGCGGGCTGGAGCTTCTCCACCCAAGTCGCGTTGGGCGCTGCTGCCGCGACGGCCTTGCCGCTGCTGGTTTTGGGCGGTATTCTCTACGGGAGCGGTCAGTCTTTTCAGGATCGCGCCGCTCGAGGAACCCTTCCCGTCAAAGAGATTCAGCGCAACAGCACGGCCCTGGGTCTGAGTGCAATGGGGCTGGCCGTTGCGACCGGGGCGATCGCAACCTTCCTCGCCAGCCGCGCCACCCGTCAGATCGAGGCCGCCGCCACCGCCTCTAACGCTCTCATCAACCGCCTGCGCCGAGAAGACCTTTCCCTCCAAGATCGGGCGGGTGCTAAAAACGAGCTGGAAACCCTGAACGCCAATTTGAAATTACTGGACGAACAGCTTCCCCAACTGCTTTCGAGCCAAGAAGCGGAAGCAGAACGGCTCAAAATCTTAATGGAGATAACCCGAAGCCTGCGAGAAGCGCGTTCTGAAGAAGAGGTGTTGCGGGTCGCGGTCGAAGAAATTCGCAACGTGTTTCGGACCGATCGAGTCGCCTTCTTCCGGTTCGACTCCGCTGAAGATGGGACGATCGTCGAAGAATCGGTCGCGCCGGGATGGCCCAAAATGCTGTGGGCGACCCTAGCCGATCCTTGCCTGGCCGACTACCTGGAGCAATACCGCAAGGGCCGGGTCCGATCCATTGACGATATCCACAACGCCGGACTGAACGATTGCCACATCGGTCTGCTCGATCGCTTTGCCGTCAAAGCCAACTTAATTGCCCCCATTATTAAGGACGATCGGTTGTTCGGGCTGCTCATTGCCAACCAATGTTCTGGGCCTCGGTTTTGGCAGGCGGTCGAGATCGATCTGTTTGCCCAAATAGCATCGCAAGTGGGAGTTGCCCTAGACTACGCGCGACTGCTGGGAGACCTCGATCGGCGCGCGACGCAATCGCAGCTCTCGATCGATGTCACGCGACGGATTCGCACCTCCCTCAACCTCGACGACGTTCTGAACGCGACCGTCAGCGAAGTGCGCAAAGCCATCAACGCCGATCGCGTCATCGTCTACAGCTTTGACGCGCAGTGGTACGGCACTGTCATTGCAGAGGCGGTTCTGCCGGGATACCCCAAGGCATTGTGGGCCAAAATCAAAGACCCCTGCTTTGCAGAGGGCTATGTCGATCGGTATCGAGATGGGCGAGTGCAGGCGACCCCAAATATATTCGACGCGGGCTTGACCCAATGCCATCTCAAACAGCTCGAACCCTTTGCCGTCAAGGCCAACCTCGTCGCCCCCATTCTTAAGGACGAGCAACTCTTCGGGCTGCTGATCGCCCACCAATGTTCCGCGCCGCGCGATTGGTTGCCTGCCGAAGTGGATTGGTTTTCCCAAATTGCCATGCAGGTGGGATTTGCTATCGACCACGCGCGGCTGTTGGAGCAGGTCAGCATCGAAAGCGTTCAATCCAAGGCTCTAGCTGACATCACGCGCCAAATCCGCACCTCTTTGGTTGAAGAGGACGTCGTTAAAACCGCAGTGACAGAAGTGCGTCGGGTGCTTCTGGCCGATCGCGTCATCGTGTATAGCTTTGACGAAGAGTGGTACGGCACTGTCGTGGCGGAGGCGGTCGTGCCGGGGTACCCCAAGGCATTGTGGGCCAAAATCAAAGACCCCTGCTTTGCGGAGGGCTATGTCGACCAGTATCGCGATGGGCGGGTGCGGGCGACTGCCAATATTGAGACGGAGGGGTTAACGCGCTGTCATCTCAGTCAACTCGAACCGTTTGGCGTCAAAGCCAACCTCGTCGCGCCGATTCTCAAGGACGAGCAGCTCTTCGGGCTGCTGATCGCCCATCAGTGCTCTGGACCGCGAGATTGGCAGCCCTCTGAAATCGATTTGTTCTCTCAGATCGCGGTGCAGGTCGGCTTTGCCCTCGAACACGCCCGCCTTTTAGACCAAGTGGAGCGAGCTTATCAAACTGCCGAAACCGCCTCCGAAGAACAGCGCCACCAGCGCGCGGCCCTTCAACATCAGGTTTCGGACTGGCTCGAGCACAGCGACCCCGTCGTAAAGGAGCTGTCGGCTCAAATGCTCCAGCAGATGGAAAGCGTGACGGCGCTCTACCAGCACGTCAAGCTGATGATGACCGAAACCCAAACCTTACAGTCCTCCCTGGCCCAGCAAGACGCTCGCGGAGATCGCACCCAAGACATGCTCCAGCAAGGGCATCGTCTGGTCGAAACCCTGGAGCTGCATTTATCCGCAACGCAGGACAGCTTAAACGCGACAACGCAAAAAGTTCGGCAGCTCAGCGACCCAGCCCAGAAGCTCTCGGAGGCGACGCAATTCATCCATCAGATCGCGTCTCAGATGAAGCTTCAGGCCATGAATGCGGCTCTAGAAGCAACCCGCATGGGAGATTCTGCCCAGGACTTTGCCAACATCGGCGAGAAGGTGCTGGATTTAGCCCGTCAGTTGGATACCAAAACGGCTGACTTGACGACTGTTTTGGGGACGCTCCAAACGCATCTCTCTGGGACGGTGGATGCCGTGCAGCAAGAAGCACAGCAAATCCAGCCCGGCTTGCAGCTGCTGGAGCAAACCAAGCAAACTTTCGAGCAGGTCATTGCGGCCCACGATCGCATTCAGACTTTGC
The DNA here is from genome assembly GCF_044923475.1 of Altericista sp. CCNU0014. Lineage (NCBI taxonomy): Bacteria > Bacillati > Cyanobacteriota > Cyanophyceae > Synechococcales > Altericista > Altericista sp. CCNU0014. The sequence goes on along the minus strand of NZ_CP137338.1, from coordinate 4,011,626 downwards.
TCGCGTCCGTCCGTCAATCGACGCAACGCCAATCCGAGTCGTCCGCAGCAGCCAATCAGGTGGTTTTGGCCGTGGCTTCCCGGGCCAACCAAGCGTCCGAACAGGCGATCGCTCTTTCCAGCACTTTAGATCGGCTTTCGTCCCTATCCGACGGCGAGAATGCTTGAGACGCCCATGACCTCTGACCTCCCAACGGATGACCAGGCTACGGCGCTATTTTTAATGGAAGCGGGGGAGTTGTGCCAGCAATTTGAAGAAGGGCTGCTGCTTTTAACCCGCGAAACCAACCCCCTCGATTTGCAAAAGATTGCCCGGATCGCCCGAGCCATTTATCAGGGTGCGGGTCAGGTCGGGCTGGTGGACCTTCAGCTTTTAGCCCTGGGGTTGGGTTCGCTTTTGGAAGGTTACGAGGAAGATCCCGACCGCGAGACCGTCGTTTCGGATCTGCTCCACCACTTTTGCGATAGCCTCCAGTGGTCGTCGATCGTCCATCGCTCCACGCCCGATCGCGTTGAGGGCACGAATCGACGAGAGTTTGTCCTTAATGCCTTGGTGCCTAAAGCGCTAGAGATTGTCAAGCTGATCTTGGCCCAGCCCCTTCAAGCTAAAACTCAGCGGCAGCTTTTGCAGCAGCAAATTCAGTGGATTCAGTGGTGGAGCAACTCGCTCGATCTCGCGGAGCTGAAGACGATCGCCGAAGCAACCCTCAGCGCGATCGCCGCGTTTCCTCATGCGGCAAACGCGATCGCGACCGTCGCGCTGGCAGGCTTTCAGGTTGCCAACGGTGCGACGCTCCAGCGGTTGAGCGCGTCCGAACCGGAACTAGCGCAATCCTCTAAGGCGCGCTCGACCGAACCGCAAGTCACTGATTTCCTGGAACGATCGTCCGCTGCCGCCCTCGATCTGAGCCAGCATTTAGCAGGTCTAGCCCGTCATGCTATTTTTTGCGTTGCAACCCAAAGCATCGCGGAAATCGTCTTACCCCAGCCCGACCAACGACTGCACCGGGACGGGCAAGAATACCTTCGCTGGCAAGATCGCCTGCTGGTCCTCCACCGATTTGTCGATCTCTGGCCGCCGCGAGGAACCGCCGTTCTAGGACGAGAAAACGCGCCGCCGGAGGAACTGATTTTAGTCCTCAGACACGAGCCTCAGCCCCTCGCTTTGGCATTAGAAGTCGAGCGATTGATCGTGGAGCCAGAACTCCCCCTCGGTCAACCGGATGGCTTTACCTTTACGCCCCACCGATGTCGGTATGGCTGGACTTGCCTTGAGGGCGGTGCTTGGATCGAAGTTGTGGATGTCAACGGCTTGCTTCAGTCCCGTCCGCTCCCAGATCTGCCCGCGATCGATTTCGACCGTGCCGTTCCGCTCGTTGCAAAATACGAACGTAGGGCTGTGCTTTCAGGCAGCTCGGTTTTCGCCGCACCCCCCGCCAAAACGACTCCGAAGACCATTTTGGTCGTAGACGATTCCAAAACCGTGCGCGAGATTTTAAGCGCGACCCTTCAGGAGGCGGGTTATCGAGTCATGCAGGCGAAGGATGGCCAGGAGGCGATCGCCCATTTACAGCAGCAACCGGAGATCCACCTCACCATTTCCGATCTGGAAATGTCGAACCTCAACGGCTTTGAATTTTTGCGCCAACGCCTGCAAGACGAGCGCTGGAGTCGGATTCCAGTCTTGATTTTAAGCAGCCACACTAGCGATGAATACCGCCAACTCGCTCGAAAACTAGGCGCGGCAGACTATCTCACCATTCCGTACGATTCCTCCACCTTGCTAGAGACGGTTAAACACTTAATTCAAAATATTTGATTCGACATTGTCGATTGAAGGCGGAGAATCTGAGGATTGCGCCCGCTACGTCAGACCGACAAGCTTAGCGCTCAGTTCCCACATGCGCTCGCCTTTCGCATCGTCGCGGGCCTGCGGAGATACCTTCTGAACGAACGACTTGCGTCCTTCCTTCTGACGGTTGCCCCAGCTAAAGTAGGCTCCAGACTGCTTGTATTCGGGATCTGCCATCACAGCAGCAACCCGCTCTCCAGAAAGTTCCTGAGACACGTAGCCCTTCGTAATATATTTCTGAAAGAGTGGAAATAGCTTCTGAAAGAGCGGATAGTGGTTGCGGAATAGAGGCGTGTCGGCCACGCAGCCCGGATAGAGGGACGTGAAGGTGATATTGGTTGACTTGTGGTAGCGACGGTGTAACTCGCGCATGGTCAAGACGTTACACACCTTGCTGTCTTTGTAAGCTTTGACAGGCTCAAACTTTTTGCCATCCACCATAGAGATAGGCTCCTTAAAGCCCGCTTCAAAACCTTCAAAATTCCCTAAGTTTGGACGCGGATAGACCTTACCCCCTGGTTCGTCCGGGTTATGGGTAACGGTGCCTAAAATCACGATCCGCTTGTCGATAGCGGTAGATTTTTTGAATTCATCCAGCATGAGATTGCAGAGCAAAAAGTGACCCAGGTGATTCGTCGTCATGGTTAGCTCGTAGCCCTCAGGACTGCGGAGGGGTTCCTTAATGAGCGGCATGTAAATGGCAGCATTGCACAATAAAGCGTCGAGCGGTCTGCCGCTAGCGCTAAATTCCCGGACGAAACGCCGCACATTGTCTAAGTCGCCCAAGTCAATCTGCATCAGACTGAAGCTGCCTTGGGGTAGTCCGATGGATTGGGCCGCTTCTCCTGCCTTGCGCAGATCGCGGCAGGCCATGACGACATGCCATCCCTTTTCGACAAGCGCTTTAGTGGTATACAAACCGACCCCTGAAGAGGCACCCGTAATGATGGCAGTTGGTTTCTGGTATTGTTCCATTTCAAATTCTATTGAGCGCTTCACTGTTGTTACGATCTTACACCTCTGAATCATCCTCCCTTATTTGTTAAGGTGTCTTACGCGATGAGAGGGGAGATTGAAAGGGGGGCTGAAAAGGTGCTACGGCTTTGGTCTAATGCTGCAAAAATCGAACGCGGATCGAGCGGTTTCGGTTGTTAGAGAGCGGTCTTGATTTTGCAAAACTTAAGATTGAAGTCGGACTTAAAATTCAGCGTAAAATAGGACGTACGCCTAAAAATTTTTAACAAGCGTTATTCTGAAGCATCAAACGCTTGTTCGTGGGGATTTAATCCGACTCAACGCTACACCCTACCGAAATTTTCCTGGAGTAGTTATGAAAGCATTGCTACTGTGGCCGTTTTTACCCAACTCTTTTTGGTCCTATCGAGAAACGCTGGCGCTGGCTGGCCTGCGCTCTACCAACCCGCCGCTGGGACTCATTACGATCGCTGCTATGCTGCCCTCGGATTGGGAAATCCGCTTTGCAGATCGCAACGTGCGTCACGAAACTGAAGCGGATTGGCAATGGTGCGATTTGGTCGTTATTTCAGCAATGATCATTCAAAAAGAGGACTTTCGCGCTTTAATCCAGAAGGGAAAATCGCTCGGAAAAAAGGTGGCGGTGGGGGGACCTTTCCCGACTTCAGTTCCCGATTTTGCGCTGGAGTGTGGAGCTGACTATCTCATTTTAGACGAAGGCGAATTGACCGTTCCCTTATTTTTAGAAGCGCTAGGTCGAGGCGAGTTGAAGGGTGTCTTTCGCTCGGCAGAGAAACCGGATGTGACCCAAACGCCCGTCCCGCGCTTCGATCTGCTGGATTTGAGCGCCTATATGGCAATTACCGTTCAGTTTTCGCGCGGATGCCCGTTTCAGTGCGAATTTTGCGACATCATCAACCTTTACGGTCGAAAACCGCGCACCAAAACTCCAGAGCAGCTCCTCGCGGAGTTGGAGGTGCTGTACCAAATGGGATGGAATCGCTACGTCTTTGTCGTAGACGATAACTTCATCGGCAACAAGCGAAATGCCAAACTGCTGCTGCAACAGCTCATTCCTTGGATGGAGGCTCGCCGCTATCCGTTTATTTTGCTGACTGAAGCTTCGCTGAACCTAGCCGAAGATGACGAACTGATCGAGCTGATGGTAAAGGCGGGCTTTACGATGGTGTTTATGGGCATTGAAACCCCGGATACCGACAGTCTGGTGGGCATCAACAAGCTTCAAAATACGCGCCAGTCCCTGCTCGAATCCTGCGATAAAATTACCCGAGCCGGGCTGCAAATTATGTCTGGGTTCATTATGGGGTTTGATGGCGAAAAGCCAGGAGCGGGACAGAGGATTCAATCCTTCATTGAAGAAACTGGTATTCCGCAGTGTCAGTTCAGCATGCTCCACGCCCTTCAGAATACGGCCCTGTGGACTCGCTTGCAGCGGGAGGGTCGGCTTTTGGATGGATTTGGCACCTTCCATCAGGGAGCTATTATGAACTTTATTCCGACCCGCCCTCTGGAGGACATTACGGAAGAGTATATCGAGGCGTTTTGGCACATTTACGAGCCGATGCCCTACTTGAAGCGCACGTTTCGTCACTTTACGCGCATGAATGGCTGGCGCGGCAGCACTCGTCGCAAGCTAACTTGGACGGAACTTCGGCTTTTCTTCGCAATCTGCTGGCGGCAAGGGGTGCTGCGCTCTACCCGATTTCGGTTTTGGGGGCAGCTAATGGCGATCGCCCTTCTCAAACCCAAACTCTTGTTCGATTACTTGGTGGCCTTAGGCGCAGGGGAACACTTTTTCATGTACCGCCATGAAGTGAGAGCGCAGTTGTACGACCAATTAGCAGCTCTGAAAGCGGAAAAACAGCAGGCCGCTTTTGCGCCGCCCTTGGAAGTCGCCCGTCCCGATCCCGTCTCCGTCTAATGCCTGAGGGACCACTTTGCCGCGAGGATCGCCACTTGGGTGCGATCGCGCAAATGGAGCCGTCGCAGCAGACTGTTGACGTGATTTTTGACCGTCCGCTCTGAAATATAGAGCTGCTCGGCAATTTCGCGATTGCTGCATCCGGTCGCGATGAGCTGCAAAACTTCCTGCTCTCGCGGGGTCAGCTGCGTATAGGCTTCTGGCGGTTCTTCTGGAGCGGGAGTGCCGGAAAAAGCCTTCTCTACTAGCCCTGGGCCGAACTGGGTATAGCCGCGGTGAATGGCTCGAATCGCATCGGCCAGTTCAGCGGAGGGCGTGTCCTTGAGCAAGTAACCTTTGGCTCCGCAGCGGAGCGCCTGGGTCACGTATTCATCGTCGTCAAAGGTGGTTAAGACGAGAACTTTAATATCGGGCGCTCGTTCCGTTAAGGCGCGGGTGGCCGCAACCCCATCCATAATCGGCATCCGCACGTCCATTAACACCACATCGGGCTGCAGGGAAAGGGCTAACTCGACGGCGGCTTTTCCATTTTCAGCTTCGCCTACGACGGTCAAGTCTGATTTAGTTTCTAGCAGGCTGCGAAGTCCCTCGCGGATGATGCCCTGATCGTCTACCAGCAAAAGCCGAATCATCGAAAACCTCCCTGGGGAATGTTGAGATGCAGGCGGCATCCGCGACCGGGCTGGCTGGTGAGGTCGAACGATCCGCCCAGCGCCTCAGCCCGCTCCCGCATGCTTTGAAGCCCGAAGCCGGTGGTATTTTGAGTGGGGTCAAACCCTCGACCGTTATCTTCCATGATTAATTCCAATGCGGTGGAACTTTGGGTCAAGGTAAGGCTAACCTCGGTGGCTTGGCTGTGTTTGGCGACGTTGGTCATGGCTTCTTGCACGATGCGGTAAAGGGCGATCGCAATCTCGGTCGGCAGTTGCTGAGTTGCGGGCAGGTGAATCGCGGTCTGAATTCCCGTCGTGCGTTCGAACTCCTGCATTAACTTTTGGATGGCATCGCGAAAGGATTGCCCTTGAAGGGGTGGTTGGCGGAGGGTTGCGACGGACTGCCGGACGTTTTGGAGTGCTTCTTTGCCCAACCTGCGCGCCTTTTGTAAGTGTTCTCCCGCCCGTTGCCGATCTTCTGACAGCCACAGTGCCACATTCTCAAGCTGAATGCTTTGGGCAGTCAGCGAATGGCCGACGGAGTCGTGGATTTCGCGGGCGATGCGATTGCGTTCCTGTAGCGTAGCCTGATTTTCAATCAGCAGGGCGTAGCGACGGAGTTTTTCATGGGCGAGGGAAAGGCGATCGCGACTCTGGCGTTCGGTCAAGATAGCGCTCACCATCATCAGGACAAAGACCAATACCAACCCAAACAGCAGGGCCGAATTGAGGGTCAAGTTAAAGACCGCGCCCTGCACCTGCTCCGGCGATAAATTGCGCGGCATGCGCTCGGGGCGCGCGAGATCGGGGTCGAGAAAGCGGCGCAAGCCCAACAGCAATCTCAATACAAAAGAACCGAAGGCCAAGGTTGCAGTGACTAATCGTCCCTTCCACGGGAATAAGAGACAGGCGCGGACCACCACCACCAGCAGCAACGCCGGAAAGCTATTCCCTCTTTGTCCGCCCCATAGGATCGTCAGCCAGCTCAATCCAAAACCTAAAGCTGTAAACAGGATTTTTTGAGTTTGCGATCGCTGGGAAGAGAGCCGCAGACCTAAAATTCCCAAGGCTGCAATGCACAGAAACACGCCAAGGGGAAGATGTTCGCCGCCCCATCCACCCTCTAGAGTTCGCCGCAGCCTAGGCCTTCTGCCTGGAAAAGGTGTGGGTAATGCCGTCAATGTTGCAATGCCCAGCAGAACCCACTCCAGGTAAAGCAAGAGCGGAAACGGATGTTTCAGCCAAGGCCAGCGTCGTAGGGCAGTCGCAGTTTCCACAGCAGGAGTCTCTAAAGCCTTTAATATAAACCAGGCCGCTCGACCCTCAGTAGGATCTGAGGTTTCGCATTGTTCGAGCTGAGTCTAGTACCAAAGTCCTAATTTCAGTTAGGTCTTTAGATACAGCCAGGTTGGGAACTTCGATCCGAGCCGATCGATAGGTGCAATTCCTAAAATGAAAGAGCGAGTAAAGACAGCTCCCTTTCACGGGTCGCTTTTTCCTTAAGATACTTGGGTGAATGAAATGAAACTACGTTCTGTATTGTTGGCAAGCGGCGCTGCCGTCCTGTTACCTATCGGTGGATTTGCGCTGACGCAAGCTGTTCTGCACGAAACTGCAATGGCAGAATCTCCTGCCGTCGTGGCTCAGGATTCACCAAGGCCGGGATCTTGGGGAAAAAGAGGCTGGGGAAATAAGTGGCAGGAGCAGCTCGGTCTCAGCGCAGATCAAAAGGCGCAAATTCAGAAGATTCGCGATGGGGAAAAATCGGCTTCTGAAGGGCTGCGCGAGCAAATGCGGGCTGCCGTCGAAAAGCAAAAGTCCCTCATGGCGGGTAGCGCGAGCGACGAGCAGCTTCGCCAGCAATACAAGGAAATCCAGGCACTGCGCCAGCAAGCCAGCGATCGCCGTTTTGAAACGATGCTTCAAATCCGGAAGGTTCTGACCCCAGAGCAGCGCGCTAAAGCAGCCCAACTGATGCAGGAACATCGCGGCCATCGTCGGCGCGGAGGTGGCAGACAGGCAATGGAAATGATGTCGAACAGCTTGGAGTTCTAAAGAATTTGCTGGAAGTTAGGGCGTCGATTTAGTTTCTAGACGAATTTATCTGTGCGATTACTACAGAGCCTCGCGTCCATGGGAAGCAAGGCTCTGTACTGCGCTTTTCTCAATCCATGTTGCTATTCTTTTGGGATGCTACGCCGTTCCGATCGAGTAAGTCCTGGAACTGGCGCATTTGTTCTGGGCTGCTGAATATCCGCTTTGGGAGAATGCGATAGAGCGATCCGGAGTAGAAGAGTAAAAACATCTCTTTGGTTTCGCGAAAGCCAGTATAGTGCTGCCATTGTCTGAAATCTCGAAACCCTTGAATTTGAAACTCTACTCCCGCTTCAGCGATAGATAAGGTAATGGGTTGCTGCATCTGGATCGTACGTTTCCAAGTTCGTGCGATAGTCCAGCGTTTAGTAGGGCTAAACCTCGGGAAGGCTAGGTGTAAAAACAGAAAAGAGCTTAGAAGACACACTAAACTCGAAAGCCAGTAATCGCTTGCTGACATCGTTTCATAAGATACATCTGGTAGAATTTGCACGGCTCGCAAGAGATCGCGCAACCCACCATACGTCAAGGTAGTAACACTTAGGAGAGAGAGTATTTTATTGGAAGAAGCTATTTCTGCTGCGCGCAGGTAGTCGTTTGCAGATAGTTGATAACTCAGGATCGCGATCGGTTGGCTGTTCATACAGATCGTACGGAGTCTTGCGTGAGATCGATGTAATTTTTGACGCGGTGCCGAACGAGGTCGCGAAACCGATCGAGTTCATCCTCACTGGCAAAACATTGTTTTGAAATCATCTTGCTTTCCCCTGTAAACCAATAGACGATAAAGACCATCTGGCTTTCTATAACGCGATTTAAGGCAGCCCATTCCCAAGTAATTTGCAGTGATTTTGAATTTAAGCTGAGTTCGATTTCTGTTGCAGTTAGCGTCCTGCGTTCGCCCATTAAAGGATTCTTTTGCCACGTCCGTTCGCAGCTTTTTCTTTGCCCTCGCATGAAAACACTTGGGTGAAGACATACGGAATTAACTATGGATGCCACAAGACTGATGCAGCCAAGAGCAATATAGGTGGCTGCATCATTTCCAGACAGTCGATCGAATTGCATCCAAACGAGGAGCTGATTGTCGATTCCAGTCCCGCTCGGGTGATTCAAGGCAAAAATTCCGATCCAAAAGCTGAAAAATGCGGTCAGCAACCCTAAAATCGGGACTCCTCTTGAAACTCCCCACAACATCCAAGGGTTAGCAAGTCTAGCTTTATTTATGGCCTGACCGCCGTCAATATACTCTGGCAAGGTGATTTGATAGTCTGACTGGATCGTCACGATATTAAATAAATCGGTATTTCAATCTGTTATAGCCTCTCTTCCTAGAACGTGACGAGAGCAAAATTTAACGATCGAACAGTCTCGATCGTTAGAATTCTTAAATTTCTCCCAAGACTGCATAGATTGGCAAAAACCCTTTGATAAAGTATCAATACAGACTAAAGTCATATAAAAATCCACGTTCAGCGTGGGAATGACCCGATCCGTGGGGGAGCCGTGAATGGTTTACAGATCGCATCGGGTTTCTGAATTTGTTCGACATTTCCCCTCAGCCGAAGGATATTAAAAATGACAATGTTTCTATTCCGTACACCCTTAAATACCTCCATTGCAACAGTTCTGGGAGCTAGCCTTGTTGCACAGAGCCTATTCCCGAGTTCGGCGATCGCCCAAAGAACATTTTTTTCCGACGTTCCAAACTCCTACTGGGCGAAACCCTTCATCGAACGATTGGTTAGAGAAGGCGTTATTAACGGTTATTCCGACGGTACCTTTAAGCCCGAGCAAACCGTAACCCGCGCCCAATTTGCGACCATTTTGCGTAACGCCTTCAGCGAAGATGCAGTTCGCAGGAGCCGAACCTTTAAAGATGTGCCCGCCAAACACTGGGCTGCGGCTGCCATCGATAAAGCCTACACCACGGGTTTTATGTCCGGCTACCCCGACAACACATTCCGGCCAGATCTAAAAATTACTAAAGCTCAGACCCTCGTTTATTTGTCCAACGGGTTGCAGCTTCCCGAACCAAAATCTGTCAGCAAGGCACTATCTTTCTATCGAGACAGTACCGAAATTTCAGAAGATTCTAAAGTCGGCATTGCTGCTGCTACAGAAAATAAATTGGTCGTCAACTACCCTAAAACCTCCTTTTTGAACCCAACCGATGAAGTGACCAGAGCAGACGTTGCCGCAGCAGTCTACCAAGCGCTCGTCAAACAAGGAAACCTGCCTGCCTTACCTGCGGAGTCAAAAACAGTCGCTTACATCGTCAACTATGCCGCCAAAGATCAAACTGCCAGCTCGAGCAGTCCCACTAGTACCAACAGCACAACTACTAGTACCACCACTGAAAACACGAGCACCTCTCAAAACAATAAACTCGTAGCGCGCGGCACGGCATTGACGGCAAGATACCCAGGTGGCAACGATGTGAAACTCATTGTGGCTTCAAGCGAAACCGTGCAGACTAACCTTGAGGTTGCCCAAAGTGTTGCCAATGCCAGCGGAACGACGCTTATCCCAGTCGGCAGCCAAATCCAGGGACGATTTCAGCCGGTCAATATCAGTGGAACTGCAGGTAGCCAATATTTTGCCGATCGGCTGATCGTTGACGGTAAAACCTATACAGTCAGTATTACGTCAGACCCCCTCGCGCCCACTCCTAAAGAATCCATATCTCCTAACTCAGTCAGAGGCGGTCTTTCTACCCTTGCAGGTAGATTGTTGCTAGGACGCATTTTTGGTGGTGGTATCAATCTAGGTTCTATCCTGGGTGGCGTTTTAGGCGGTGGCAATAGTTCCTCCCTAGGCGGATTACTGGGAGGTAGTAATGATTCCCTAGGCGGATTGCTGGGAGGAAGTACTCAGAGCGGTAATGTCGTGGTTGTCGAACCCTCAAAACTTCCCCTAAAGATGCAAAGCGACCTGATAGTTGCCCGTCAATCGAACGGGAATCGTCATTTGGCTCTAAGTATCGCTCCGCGCTTCTCGCATCGCTGAAGCATTCTTACCTAAAACTCGATCGATGCAGGTTTTGCCGAAACGTGTTGGATATACCAGTACAGATTCCGCAAAACCTGCTCCCTACCGAGCCATTTTATTCGATCCGCTCCTGCCGTCGCTAGCAATTAGACCCTTTCAAAACGCTTCGTGCTTTACTAAAATCCCTGGCTCTTGCTGAATCGGCAATACTCCCAACGCGTCGATTTGGGCGCAGTATTCTAAGTCTTCGTAAAGTTTCAAACCCAGGAGGCGCTGGCCGTGAGTCGCATGCTTGAGAAGCGATACCAAATCGTTTTGAAAACTGCGGTATAGCATCACCGCCGCCACAGCTTCATCATTTCCTGCCAGATCGTCGAGGGAGACCGCTCCTGCCGCTAGGACCCCTTCAACCACCGCACCAGCACACCCCGTATCTTCAAGGGAAAAATTGCCTTCCCATCCAGATCCGACGATCCACACTGTTTCTGGCTGCTGCTGAAGCAAGTAGCGAACGACGGTCGCTCTATTAATAAAAGCTGCGGTCAGTACGGTTTTGGCAGACTGAATGCAGGCAAGTGCTCGGGTTCCATTGGTCGTGCTGATGAAAATGCGGGCACCTTTCACACGATCCGGGGTGCAGTCTAGAGGAGAGTTGCCCAAGTCAAACCCCTCTACCATCTTGCCCCCTCTCTCCCCAATGCGGATGCGGTGGTTAGGATCCCAAGATTCGCTCGCGTCGAGAAGGTTTTGCAAATCGCTGAATGCCTGAACCCCCGCCGCCCCAGCATTTAAAGCCGTTGCAATGGTCGAAGTAGCTCGCAGCACATCCACTGCGATCGCGCAGTCAGGTAAAGGGCCCGTTGGGGGTACTGCCTCGGGGGTGTGATAGACAAATAATTTCATGGTGGATAAATAAAAGTTCCCGTAACTGACCGCAGAGCCACTGAAATATCTTTAATACTGCATGACAGCACTGGATACATGGCATAGCATACCCCAAGGTATCTCTTAACAGAGCAACCTGACCGTTCTCCAGAAGCAAAAAATGCTAATAAAGAATTTATACAGTCTATAAAAGTAAGCAACACCACCGTAAAGCAGTGGGGATTTTGCAGCAATAGTAGGTACGACAACAGAGGCCACAGACGTTTACCTGTGGCCTCGTTCGATGGATCGGACCGTTCTCAGACGCGCGGGTTATTTGCTTCCCGATGCGCCACCAAAGGATCCCATCATGGAACCCAGTCCTTTGAAGGACTTGCTGTTTTTCATCAAAGCCAAAAGTTTTTTGAGGTCGACCGTCAATGTAGGCGTAGGGTAAGACTCTAACAGGCTCAAGGTGCCTAACCCCTCTTTTGAAGAGGCTGCAATTAAAAGTGCCCCTCTTAAAGCTACCACTTCGGTTTCTCCAGGGAGTATGGTCGCGCCCGCCACCTCTGAGAGCAGTCCATCTGCGGCGGGGGTTTTCAGCAGCTTATCGACCTGCACCACATTGAACGGAAATTTCATGTTGAGGGTTTTGGTCAGAGATTCTCTATCTTTATCCTTGATCAATCCTAAGAAAGACCCCAGCTCGGCAGAAGGTTTCCCCGTTTGAGCGTAATCCTTGAGATCGGCTACTGCGATCGAGCGGTAAACTGGCCCGTATCTCATCGTGATTTTATCGGCACTCCACCCGGCCTCGGCTGAGACCATCGACCCAATGCCGCACAACGCTAAGCCCGACGTAACACCAATTACTAAGCGACGGAAGGAACGCAGATTAGTCATAGTAAGAATGTTTTCTGAGTGAAATGTGTTTTAAGTGAGAATGAAGCGGGGAACAACTGTTCGGTTAAACCGAAGGTGCAGCGCTGACATTTTAAGCTATGGGACATAGCTCATGGATGCTTGAATCCCGAACGATGTTCCTAGTCGCCTAAAATTTCCATCAAGTATGAAGGAAGCCTGCGATTCGGTCAACCGCAACGCTCAGAGTAGGGGGGTCTTGAACCAGCGCAAAGCGGACGTATCCCTCGCCGCACGGTCCAAATCCAGCGCCAGGGGAAACCGCAACTCCGGTTTGGGCTACCAGTGCTTTGCAGAATTCAATTGAGTTCTGCTGCCACGGCTCGGGAAGCTGCGCCCAAACGTACATCGTGGCCTCTGGCGTGGGAACCATCCAGCCTATTGCATTCAGCGCGTCGATAAACGTATCCCGTCGCGTTTTGAAGGTTGCGACGGTTTGGCGCACTTCGTCATCGCAGAGGGTTAAGGCAGCGGTGGCTCCGGCCAAGATGCCTTGGTACTGGTTAAAGTCAACGATCGTTTTAATCTGCCGCAGTCCATAAATCAGGTTGGCGTTGCCGATCGCATAGCCGATCCGAAACCCACCCATGTTGTAGGACTTGGAAAAGGTAAAAAACTCGATGGAGCAATTGCGATCGCGGTCTGCCTGAAGAATTGAAGGCATGGGCCGTTCGGTAAAGGCCAGGTCCGCATAGGGGAAATCGTGGACGAGTGCAATGCCATGGCTCTGGCAAAAGTCTACGGCCCGCTGGAAAAAGTCGAGGTCTGCGATCGCCGTGGTGGGATTGTGGGGATAGCTCAACACCATCATCCGCGCTTGCCGCACGATGTCTGGCGGAATATCTTCAAAAACCGGAAGGAAGCGATGCTCGGCTGTCAGCGGCATGGGGTAGACTTGCCCCCCGGCTAAATAGACCCCTCCCGCATGGGACGGGTAGCCCGGATCTTGGAGCAGCGCGTAGTCCCCTGGATTCAGAATGGCCAGCGGTAAATGGGCAGTGCCTTCTTGAGATCCGATCAGGGATAAAACTTCCGTTTCCGGGTCTACGGCGATGCCAAATTTCTTCTCGTACCAAGCTGCTGCCGCTTCGCGAAAGGCGCGCGTTCCGTGGAACAGCAGGTAGCCGTGGGTGCTCGGGTCAGAGAGCGATCGCCCAATCGCTTCCAGAATTCGAGGCGAAACGGGCAGGTCGGAGGAGCCTAAAGAGAGATCGATAATGTCTTGCCCTTTACCGCGCGCCAACTGTTTTGCTCGATCCATCTCGGCAAAGACATTGGACTTGAAGGATAAAAGGCGATTGGATAACTGCATGCGGATATCGGGTTCGTGCCCCAAACTCAGAGTGAACCTTTGCCCGAACTGTTCGCAACGGAGCTGCAAAGGATTCGGGTGAATCGCCTCAAGCATTGCTTCCCATCTAAGACGTCTCCCATCTAAGACGGAGGCTGCTTGATTTCAGCGCGCAGCTTTTCGAACTCCGCATCCATGGCCGTCGCGGGAATGTTGGCCGCAGCCTCATCCGCAGCAGGAAGCGCCCCTTGTGCTTGAGGCGTCCCTGCAATTGACTTGGGTTCTAAGCTCGCCTTGAGCTGCTCCAGTTCGAAATCTACGTCGCCGCCGGCTTCTAAAGCAGCAAACTTATCGGAGAGGGAATCCCCTGCTAGTTCTGCAACGGCTGCCGACCGAGCCTCCATTTCTAAGACTTTCTCTTCCATGCGGTCGAACGTGCTCAGAGCGCTGGCCGTATCAATTTGGCCCATCGCTTGAGTGATCTGCTCGGTGGCCTTGGCCGATCTAGCCCTAGCCTTCAGCATATCCTTCTTCGTCTTGGCTTCGGCAATCTTGCTTTCCAAGCCCGTCAAGCCCTTGCGCATGGTTTCCACTTGGTTAGTGGAAAGGTCGAGCTGCTGCTTGAGGCTTGTGGCAGTCGTCGCAAAGGTTTGCTTGCGGGTTAGCGCCTCGCGGGCGAGGCTTTCATCCCCTTTTTGCAGGGCCAGTTGCGCCCGTCGGTACCACTCGTCCGACTGGGTTTGCGCTTGGTTGTACTGCTGCTCCAACCGCTTTTGAGAGGCGATCGCCCCTGCTACCGCTTGGCGGAGCTTAACCAAGTCTTCCTGCATGTCATTCACGGTTTGCTCCAGCATTTTTTCTGGATCTTCAGCCGCGCTGACCGTTGCGTTTATATTAGAGCGAAGAACTCGACCGATTCGATCAAATAAGCCCATGATGTTGCTCTTCCTTCATCAAAAAAATGTTCGATAGCCTATTTTTAAGCGCCAAATGTTGAGACGGGATACTTTAGCCGAGATGCACGCCACCATTTTAGCTTTACTTACGATTGCTGAACTGCTCTTAAAGAACTACTCTCTCCCTAAATGCTGTTCGGAGTCTAGTTCTGAGCCACAATAGATGCTGGAAATCCCTGATTTTTTAGCTCGTTCACCATTTGCTGCGCCTGCTGCAAGCTGTCTAAGGACCCCAACTGGATTCGCCTTTGGCCGCTCACATCGGTCACAAATGCATCGGGGACGAGCCGCCGGGCTTTGCGAAGCGTTTCAGCGCTGCCGTTGGCCGCTAACACGATGTAGTTTGCTGCGTTAGGGTCAATCGATGGCGTTGGCGATGGCGTTGGCGTCGCTGAGGGACGGGGGGGAAGCGCGCCCGTTTTGGCAAGGTTGGCGGAGACAGCCTCCGTGGCGATCGCCGAATTAGACAGCGGCGAAATCGATGGAGTCGGTTGTAATGGCGGCGATGCGGAAGATTGAGGCGTTACCGCAGGGGCAGAGGGCTTGGCTGAAAACCATCGCTGCGCCAACATCACAAACAGCCCAGCCAGTGCGATCGCGCCCAGAACGAGCAATACAATTCCCGCGCCGACGACCCACCGTTGCTTCGAAGCGGGTGGTGCGGGTTCTCGTGCCGGAGAAGGTTCGGTTTCGGTGGGTTCGTCTAAATGCTTCAGCAGCGCCTCCGATGATTCTAAATAATCTTCAATAGAGGGGTCTAAGAATCGATCGAAGGCTTTTGGCTGCGCCGTCAGTTCGGCACCGTAAGGTTCCGGTAACGTCTCGCTCTCATCCTCGCTCTCTAGCTCCGCAGTAACCCGATCTAGCTCCCCTTCCGTTGCTTCTGGTTCGTCGCTGACATTGTTTGCCTCAGCAGAAAACGTCCTCGCATCGTCCGTCGCGAGGAATGCTTCTAGCGTTGAATCTGAGGAGGGCAATACTGCATCGTCTGGATCGGCGCTGGGCAAGGCAAGCGCGCTCGCCGCTTGGCTTTGACGATCGCGATACAGCGCCAGTTCTGACTCTAAAGACAGATCTAAACAGGCGATCGCCGCCTTGAGTCCCTCTGGCAATGAAATGGGTTGGTTCTCGACAGACATGCGTTTTTACTCCGAATCGCCGCCGTTGGCTTCTTTAGCTTTGCACGAATTTTAGAGACAACTCAAGTTGCATCGCCGGATCGACTTAGGACCGATTGCTCAGTTAGGCTTAACTGGAATACCGATTGTCGCCATTTTTGGATTCTCATGGACACTCTGCCCTCCGTAACTGCATCCAAGACGTTGCCGCCCAAGCTCCCGATCCGAACCATCCTCCGTTTAGGGCTATTTCAGATGGGGCTGGGCATTATGTCGATTCTGACCCTAGGGGTGCTGAACCGAGTGCTCATCGATCCGGCTTTTCTGGCGATTCCCGCCACCCTTGCCGGGGGAGCCTTGGCCATGTACCAGTTTGTTTCGCCGATCCGGGTCTGGTTTGGGCAGCTCTCCGACTCAAAACCGCTGTTCGGCTACCATCGGACCGGGTATGTCCGGCTGGGCACGGCGATGTTTACCCTGTGCGCCTTTGCTGCGGTTCAGGTCATCTGGCGGCTGGCAGATAGCATCAAATTGGAGGGCTGGACGGCAAATACGTACGGCTGGATGGGCTTGCTGGGCCTAACCTTTGCCCTCTACGGAATCTGCGTGAGCGCCAGTTCGACGCCGTTTGCCGCGCTCCTAGTCGATGTTTCCGATGAAGACAATCGCTCCAAAGTGGTGGGCGTGGTGTGGGCTATGCTCATGGTCGGGATTGTGATTGGCGCTGTAACCAGCGGCATTTTGCTCAAGGGTCTGACTCCAGAAACGCTGCAATCTACGATTAACAGGCTCTTTCTCGTCTTACCCGCCTGCGTTTTAGGATTTGCCTTTATTGCGACCTTTGGCGTGGAAAACCGCTACTCCCGCTACGGGTATCGATCGGCGATCGCCGGACGCGAGGACCAAATCACTCTAAAAACCGCCTTCCGCATCCTCACCGCCAGCCGCCAAACGGGGATATTTTTTAGCTTCTTGGTCCTGATGACCCTCGGCTTATTTCTCCAGCAGCCCATTCTAGAACCCTATGGCGGCGAAGTCTTTGGCATGACGCTTTCCCAAAGCACGCAGCTCAACGCCTTTTGGGGCATCGGCACCCTCATTGGAATTACGGCAACGGGGTTTTTGATCGTGCCGCGCTGGGGGAAACAGGCCACGGCGCGCTTTGGCTGTAAAGCGGTCGCGGCTTGTTTTCTCGGCGTCATCGCCGTGGGATTCACCCAGTCTCAACCTGCACTCCAGCTGGCTATGATTGGCTTAGGACTGGGCTACGGACTGGTGACCAATAGCGCCGTGAGCTTGATGCTGGACCTGACGGCAGCAGAAACGGCAGGAACCTTTATTGGCGCTTGGGGCTTGGCCCAAGCTATGTCCCAAGCCAGCGCAACGGTGGCAGGCGGCGCTCTCCTGGATTTAGGCCGTTCGCTGTTTGGGGCGCAAACCCTGTGGGCCTACGGACTGGTCTTTCTCGTCGAAGCGCTGCTGATGCTGTCAGCGGTCGTTTTACTCGACAAAGTAAATGTGTCAGAGTTTCGCGATCGCACCCAAACGGCGATCTCCACCGTCCTCGCTCAAGAACTCGATAGCTAACTCAAACCCTTGCGCCGCAGGCGAGCGCGCGGATCGACGTCATTAAACTTAACAGTGATTTTACACTTCGTAATATTACGGCACTTCGGAACAGGTTACTAAGTTAAAGGGGGACTTGGTCGAGCTCTAAAAAGTAAGGTTTGAGCCTCCAGCCAATGCTTCAGAAAAGTCCTACACATTTGTTAATGAACAAAGAATAGGGGCGCGAATCGTTTTAATGTAAAAGTTAAATTCTTAAAATCCCAACCGCATTGGCCCAGTGACCTTCTCAGATTCGCTGAAATCCTTCAGTGCGTTTGATTAAGAAACTTGTATCGTTCCATCGTCATTTATAGCGCAGTAATTTGAAGGGAGCCTTCGAAAGCAGATGATTGTAAAGTCAAGTGGAGGAAGCTCAGTCGCACGCCCGCAGTTGTACCAGACTGTCCCCGTTGCGACCATCATTCAAGCGGAGCAGCAAGACCGCTTTCTACAGCAGGGCGAGCTTAACGAGCTGTCGATCTATCTCAGCTCTGGTCTTAAGCGCCTCGAGATAGCAGCAGTCTTGGCTCAAAATGCTGAGGTTATCGTTTCTCGTGCTGCCAACCGTATTTTTGTGGGCGGCTCGCCCATGGCTTATCTAGAAAAGCCTCCCGAACGGGAATTGGCTTTTGTTGGCGGCGGCAGCGATGCTGCCCGAGCCCAGAAAATGGGGATGACAACCTACGTCGAATCTAGGGGTAGTTCTATCGGCAGCGCGTTTCGGTCTGTCCTTCGCTCCTCTGCGATCGGCGGCCCTACCCCCCCAGGTTTCCGACAGATCAATATTTCGCGCTACGGCCCCGAGCGAATGCAGAAATCCCTGCGCGACCTAAGCTGGTTCTTGCGCTACACCAGCTATGCAATCGTCGCAGGGGACCCCAATATTATTGCGGTTAACGTCCGCGGCCTGCGGGAAGTCATTGAGAATGCCTGCTCGACCGATGCGACCCTAGTAGCACTGCAAGAAATGGGCGGAGCTGCAATCTCCTATTTCAATGGCGATGCAGATGCTCAAGCGCTCGTTCTGCAATACTTTGAAGTTTTAATCAACGAATTTAAGGCTGCCACCCCTTCCGATAAAGTTCGCAAGGGTAACTCTACCGATCAGCAAGGGTTGCGCTTACCACAAATTTATTTTCTCTCTGCAGAACGCCGTCCCAAATTCGTCATGAAGACGGGGCTGTCTACTTCAGAAAAAAATGAAGTCATCAGAGCCGCCTACCGTCAGGTTTTCGAGCGGGATATTACCAAAGCCTATAGTCTTTCCAATTCCTACCTAGAGACCAAGGTGAAAGGCGGCGAAATTTCCATGAAGGAATTCATTCGGCGTCTGTGCAAATCTCCGCTCTACGGAAAACTTTTTTACGAACCCTTTATCAACAGCCGTGCCTTAGAACTGGCCTTCCGTCACGTTTTGGGTCGCGGTCCCAGCAGCCGGGAAGAAGTCCAGCGCTACTTCTCCATTGTTTCTTCCGGCGGTTTGGCCGCACTGATCGATGCCCTCGTCGACTCCCAAGAGTATTCTGATTACTTTGGCGAAGAAACGGTCCCTTACCTGCGCGGTTTGGGACAAGAGGCTCAAGAATGTCGGAATTGGGGCGCTCAGCAAAATCTGTTCCGCTACAGCGCGCCTTTCCGAAAGAACCCTGAATTCTTAACGGTTTTTGCCTCTCAAGACCAGCCCCTCCCAGACCAGCACGTCTACGGCGTGGGTCACGACCCGCTGGAAATTCAGTTTGGTGCTATCTTTCCGAAGGAAACCCGCACGCCTTCTGCTGCCCCTGCCCCCTTCGGCAAAGATACCCGCCGGATTTTGATTAACTGCGGGCCGGGAATCAATAACCAGCTGAGCAACCCCGATGCTTGTGGCGTTGCGCCGGGTACCCTAGGTCCTAAGGTCTTTAAGCTGGATCAGGTTCCGAGCTTTAATCAAAAAATTGGGAAGCGCAGGGCGACTAACAAGGGCGTCAGCGTTAAGTTTTCGGAAAGCTCGACTCAGGCGATTATCCGGGCCACCTACCTCCAGATTTTCGGACGCGATCTCTATGACGGTCAACGTCAAAAGGTGGCGGAAATTAAGCTCGAAAATGGTGAAATCACTCTTAAAGAGTTCGTCCGCATCTTGGCGAAGTCCAACGTGTTCCGGAGTTTGTACTGGACGCCGCTGTATGTCTGTAAGGCGATCGAGTACATCCACCGTCGCATCTTGGGGCGCCCAACCTACGGTCGTCAGGAGATGAACCGCTATTTCGATTTGTGCGCCAAGAAGGGTTTTTACGCCCTCGTCGACGCCCTCATCGACAGCAAAGAGTACGAAATGGCCTTCGGCGAAGATACCGTACCCCACGAACGCTATCTCACCCCTGCCGGATTGTCCATGCGCACCGTTCGCGGTAGCGCCGCCGCTCAAATGGCTCAGGCAGCTCAGACCGAACCCACGCCTCGCTTTATCGAGCTGGGAGTGGCGCAAAATCAACCCGCCGAATCTCAGATTCAGGGTCGAATCGGCCAAGGCGTGAGCAAGCAACGAGAGCAAACCAAGGTCTTCAAGCTGACCAGGAACGTCGATAAGACGTACCTCAAGGCGCTGACCCAAGCGGCCTATCGGCAAATCTTCGAGCGCGATCGCAATCCGTTCAGCATCCAGAACGACTTCACCGTTCTCGAAACCCAACTCAGCAACAACGATATCTCCGTTAAAGAATTTATCGAAGGTATCGGGACTTCGCCCCTCTACGTCAAGGAATTTTATACCCCATTCCCCAACACCAAGGTGATCGAACTCGGAACCAAACACTTCCTAGGACGCGCACCCCTCGACCAAGCTGAAATCCGGCTTTACAACCAGATTTTGGCCAAGGATGGGATTAAAGCCTTTATCCGAGCCATGGTCTACAGCGCGGAATACTCCCAGGTCTTCGGCGAAGATACGGTACCCTATCGTCGCTTCCCGACCCTACCTGCGGCAAACTTCCCCAATACCGAGCGGCTGTACAACCAGCTCACAAAGCAGGACGACAGCATTGTGGTCCCTAGCTTCTCTCAGGTGTAACGTTCTGGTTACAAAAGTTCGCTTTTCGGTACAGCTTTAGCTTAAAAAAAGCCCGAACGCTCCTCATTTTGAGAAGCGTTCGGGCTTTTTTTAAGAAATATTGCTACATTAGAAGCTCTGTCCGATATTTTCTAAGGCCTGCTGGGACTGGTTTTCGCACAGAAAATCTTAAAGCTGAAAGCAGAGTTTTAAAAAGTATTACAGCTTTATCGGGATCGTTACCGTAATGCCGGAAAATGATTGCGGTAGGGAGCTGGCTCTGAGTTACTTCATCGAACTCACAAGACAGCATTGTTTTCGGTTGGCGATAGGTGCGGGCGAGCGTTTGCTCGAACGCGAGCAAGCCGAAAGTTCCCATCCGTTGCAGAGAGACTTCCTGCGCGTAGCGATACCGTAAAGTCCCTTAAGATAGTTTTGTCGATCTTTCTTAACTAGAGGAATCCATCAATGAGTGTAGTCACGAAGTCAATCGTGAATGCGGATGCTGAAGCCCGCTATCTAAGCCCCGGAGAATTGGATCGGATCAAAGGGTTTGTCACCTCTGGCGAACGTCGTCTTCGGATCGCTCAAGTTCTCACCGAAAACCGCGAGCGCATCGTTAAGGGTGCTGGCGACCAAATGTTCCAAAAGCGTCCCGACATCGTTTCTCCCGGCGGCAATGCCTACGGTGAAGAAATGACCGCTACCTGCCTGCGCGACCTCGACTACTACCTCCGTCTCGTCACCTACGGCGTGGTTTCCGGCGACGTTACCCCCATCGAAGAAATTGGGATTGTGGGCGTCAAGGAAATGTACAATTCCTTGGGTACTCCCATCCCCGCAGTCGCTGAAGGCGTCCGCGCTATGAAGAGCGTTTCTGCTTCTTTACTATCTGGTGAAGATGCTGCTGAAGCTGGCGCTTACTTCGATTTCGTCATCGGTGCAATGCAGTAGTGGGTTTTTCTTCTTCTGCGATCGCTCTAATAACGATTGAATTTAAGGTTTCAAGGTAGATTAGGAAACGAAATTATGCAAGACGCCATTACCGCAGTTATTAACGCCTCTGACGTTCAGGGTCAGTATCTAGACTCTTCTGCACTCGACAAACTCAAAGGTTACTTCCAGACCGGCGAACTTCGCGTTCGGGCTGCTTCTGTGATCAGCGCTAACGCCGCTACCATCGTCAAAGAAGCAGTTGCCAAGTCCCTTCTGTATTCAGACATCACCCGTCCCGGCGGCAACATGTACACCACCCGTCGCTATGCAGCTTGCATTCGCGACTTGGATTACTACCTCCGCTATGCCACCTATGCCATGCTAGCTGGCGATGCCTCCATCTTGGACGAGCGCGTTCTCAACGGTTTGAAAGAAACCTATAATTCCTTGGGCGTTCCCGTTACCGCAACGGTACAGGCCATCCAAGCAATGGGTGAGGTCACTTCCGGACTCGTGGGTCCCGATGCTGGCAAAGAAATGGGCGTGTACTTCAGCTACATTTGCTCTGGCTTGAGCTAAGCCACTTGAGATTGCAAAATCTCATCTCGATTCAGTAGGGGTCTGGGAAATTGAGGGTGAAGGCTAGCTTGTTAAAGACTAATCTCAGGTAGCAATATAGAGGTTGGTTTTGACAGTCTGGTTTTTATCTTGAGTTCCCAGACCTTCGCTCCATTTAAGGCAGAAAACTTTACAACGCGAATAGACGGATAGGAGAAAGTCAGATCATGCGGATGTTTAAGGTGACAGCTTGTGTGCCCAGCCAAACCCGGATTCGCACGCAGCGGGAATTACAAAATACTTACTTTACAAAATTAGTTCCTTACGATAACTGGTTTACCGAGCAGCAGCGCATCATGAAGATGGGCGGCAAAATTGTGAAGGTCGAGCTGGCAACCGGTAAGCCCGGAGCGAATACTGGTTTGCTCTAGTGCTTTGATGGGTCAATACATCACATGTTTGCTAGATGAGGGAGGTTGGCGTTGCCGATCTCCCTTAATGCGTTTGACAACTTGGTTGAAGCCTTTCTACAAACGAGACGCGCCAGTCGAGAAACTTCAACCCATGAAGAGATATCTAGCTAGCGTCTTTTCGGAATAAATCCGCTATACTGACAACGATTTGGCTCCGGTGCTTTGCTTGTGAACCTTCGCCGCGTTATTCCATTTTTAGATCCTTCTATAGAACAGTGGGCGACTGAGGCCCGCGTTCTCAATTGGCTCACGTTTATTTGGCTGTTTCTTGGCTTGACGGTGCTTTATTCGGCTTCGTATCATGCGGGGTTGGTGAGGTCTGAGGATGGTCTGTTCTATATCAAACGGCAGCTGATAGGGGTACTGTTTGGCCTCGTGGGGTTCACATTAGCGGTGCGGATGCCGCTCAAGCGGTTTTTGATGGCTGCGAAAATTCTTTTCTTTATCCTGCTGGGGCTTATTTTTATCACTCGTTTGCCCGGTATTGGCACTTCGGCCAATGGAGCCACGCGTTGGATTCAGATCGGTCCGTTTCCGCTCCAGCCGACGGAAATCATGAAGCCAATTTTGGTTTTGCAAAGCGCTCAGATTTTTGCGCGATGGACTCGGTTGACGCTACAGGAAAAAATGCTATGGCTGGGTTTATTTGCCTTAACGCTACTGGGAATTTTGATCCAGCCTAATTTGAGTACCGCTGCGCTGTGCGGCATTACACTTTGGTTGGTGGCTTTAGCGGCAGGTTTACCCTATTTTCAACTGGGCGGAACAGCCTTGGCAGGTATTCTCGTTGCCGTCACGAGCGTGAGCATTTCTGCCTATCAAAGGCGGCGGTTGGTGTTTCTCAACCCTTGGGCCGATCCGATGCAGGATGGGTATCAGCTGATTCAAAGTTTGCTAGCTGTGGGTTCCGGAGGGCTTTGGGGTGCGGGTTTTGGGCGGTCTCAACAAAAGCTGTCTTATCTGCCGGAGCAGCATACGGATTTTATCTTTTCAATTTTTAGCGAGGAGTTTGGCTTGGTCGGCAGCATCTTTTTGATCTTGATGCTCATGCTCTATAGTTTTTTAGCGCTGAAAGTAGCCCTCAAAACCCCTCACCCGGTTTACCGATTAATTGCAATTGGGGCAATGATCTTTATGGTAGGACAGTCTTTCCTTCACATTGGCGTGGCAGTCGGGGTGTTGCCTACAACTGGTCTGCCTTTACCATTGTTCAGCTACGGCAGTAATTCCATGATTGCCAGCTTAGTTATTTCGGGACTGCTAATTCGGGTGGCCCGCGAAAGTGAAGAGTCCAATGTCGTTCCACTGCTGCGCAACGCTCGTTAGAATTGAAATACATTAATACATTATTAACTGGGTCAATACTTGCTGCAATGACCGTTTTTGAGCGCATTCAATTGAGCTTGTATGGGCTGGACCAGTGGGCCAATACTTTAGTGGAGCAGCAACTCAGCCATTTAAACCTTCTCAGTCTCGCACTTTTGTTTGGGGTTGGTTTGCTGACGAGTTTTACGCCCTGTACGCTATCCATGCTCCCGATTACGGTGGGCTACATTGGGGGCTACGAAGCTCAGAGCCGCTGGCAGGGGATGGCTCAGTCCGCTTGGTTTGCCCTCGGCCTTTCGACAACGTTGGCTGGCTTGGGAATTGGGGCCGCGTTGTTGGGTCGAGTCTACGGGCAAGTCGGAACGGGCTTAGGCTTGGCCGTAAGCGCGATCGCCATTCTCATGGGGCTCTATCTGCTAGAGGCGCTGCCGCTGCGACTGCCCGCGCTCTCCCTCGGCCAAAATTGGAATTTAGAAGCCGTTCCTAAAGGAATTCGTGCTTTTTTGCTGGGATTGACCTTTGGGCTGGTGGCATCACCGTGCAGTACCCCGGTACTGGCGACCCTCCTGGCTTGGATTTCTAGCACGCAAAATCCAATGCTGGGCGCGGGGTTGCTGTTGGCCTATACCAGCGGGTACGTACTGCCGATTATCGTGGTGGGAACGTTTACAGCAACCCTCAAGCAGTTTCTGTCGATTCGTCGCTGGTCGGGCTGGATCAATCCGGCCAGCGGCGCGTTGCTGGTCGGGTTTGGCGTATTTTCGTTGATGACGAGGTTTTTGCCTTCTGCGATCTAGGGGTTCAATGACATGACCGTTCGCGCGTTTTCAATCGTGAATTTTTTCCGCAAAGACCTGTTGCCGTTTCTGGCAGATTTCGGTCTGGCGATCGTGCTGCTGTTGGCGATCGCCCTATTCAGCATTTCCGGTACCGTCATCGAACAGGGACAGCCCGTCTCGTTTTACCAAGCGAACTATCCCGAGAATCCGGCTTTGTTTGGCTTTTTAAGCTGGAAAGTGCTGCTCAACTGGGGTCTCAACCATGTTTACTCCACCTGGTGGTTTTTGTCGCTGCTGATCCTATTTGGATTGAGCCTTGCGACCTGTACCTACAGCCGTCAGATTCCGGCCCTCAAAGCCGCGCGCGCTTGGAAATTTTACGATCGCCCGCGCCAGTTCGAAAAACTGGCCCTGAGTACGACCCTTCCGTCAGCGTCTTTAGCTGGATTGGTGCAGGGGCTCGAGCAAAAGCGCTACAAAGTATTTCAAGCCGACAACGCGCTCTACGCTCGCAAGGGTTTAGCCGGACGGATCGGCCCTATTGTGGTTCACGCCAGCATGATCTTAATTTTGCTGGGTTCCATTTGGGGATCGTTTACGGGTTTTATGGCACAGGAGATGGTCCCCAGCGGCGCAACTTTTAGTGTTAAAAATATTGTCGAAGCTGGCGCTCTAGCTCAGTCTCGCATTCCAAAAGACTGGTCGATGAAGGTGAATCGGTTTTGGATCGATTACACCAACAGCGGCGATATCGATCAGTTTTACTCGGACCTATCGGTGCTAGATGCTCGGGGTCGAGAAGTCGATCGCAAAACCATTCACGTCAATCAGCCGCTCAAGCACGACGGCGTGACGGTATATCAAACGGACTGGGCGATCGCCGCTGTCAAGGTCCGCGTCAACAATAGCCCCATCTTTCAGCTTCCCATGGCGCGTCTTCCCGTCTCTGACGGTCGGATCTGGGGTACCTGGGTTCCCATCAAGCCAGACATGAGTGCCGGAGTGGCGCTGATCGCGCGGGACCTTCAAGGTACTGTGGTCATTTACGACACGGCTGGTAAGCTCGTCGGTTCTTTGCGAAATGGCATGAAGCTAACAGTGGAAGGCGTCGAACTCTCCCTCATTGACATTATTGGGAGTACGGGGTTGCAAATTAAAGCAGATCCCGGTATTCCCTTTCTCTATACTGGGTTTGGCTTGCTGATGCTGAGCGTTCTCATGAGCTATATCTCTCACTCTCAGGTATGGGCGCTCACTGAAGGTGGCATCCTCTACGTTGGAGGGCGGACGAACCGCGCTCAAATTGCCTTCGAGCAAGAATTGGTTGAGATTTTGGATCGAGTCGAACCTGTGCTGTCTGCACCAGCCCTAAACGCAGATCCCGTCGCGGCAGCTGTGGAATAGCGGGGTTCGATTGAGTTCTAACATTGAGGGATTGCCGATCGACTTTTTATGCAAAAACAACCGCTGGACGAAGAACAAATGGCCCGGTTGCGTTCCGAGGCCGCGGCTCCCGGCAGGGGATTCAGACGCTTTTTTTACGTTGCGCTCGCGGGTTCGGCGTTTCTGGGAGCGTTCGTGTTTTTAATGAAGGCGATCGCCGGAGAGAACCTAGTCGAAACCCTGCCCAACCTTCTGTTGCAGGTCGGCGTGGGGATTGGTCTAGTCTGGCTCTGGAGACGAGACGGCTCTTCTGAGTAACGCGCTTCCCGCAATGCAAACGACCTCAGATCATGCGCTGCTCGATCGCCCAGCGGGCTAGTTCCGTCCGGTTGTGCAATCCGGTTTTGCCCAACATATTGCTGACGTGACTTTCGACCGTGCGCTGGCTCACGCTGAGGCTTTCCGCAATTTCCCGATTGGCCATGCCTTTGGCAACCATTTGAATGACGCGCTGCTCCGTTGGGGTAAGCTCCACATCAAAGGGGACGTGAACCGAAACCGCACTGCCGACATTCGGTCCCTGCATCTGACGCATCCGCGACGCTTGATTTAAAGATGCCTCAATTTGAGCGACCAGTTCGTCGGGTTCGAAGGGCTTCACCATATATACATCTGCCCCCTTGCTCAGGCCCGCAACTCGATCCTGAATTTGCCCCTTTGCCGATAGAAACAAAATGGGGAGCCAGTTGGTCTGGGGATTTTCCCGGACCTTTTTAACAAAGGCATACCCATCCATCTCCGGCATCATCACGTCGCAAATAATCAGTTTGGGAATGTCTTTTTCCAAGACTTTTAGCGCATCTCGACCGTTCTTGGCCGTAATGACGATGTATCCTCTCAGCTCTAAATAATCCTTGACGAGGAGGACTAGGTTTGGATCGTCATCGATCAACAGCAGCGTGCTGGTTTCGGTGGCGTGGTTGGCTTCCATTCTTTAGAGGTTCCGCAGAAAATTGCAGTGCTTTAGTTGACTCGAGGCAAGCGATATCGATCTTTAGTGTATGGTTTTTCTTTGTCGCGGCACAGCGACGGGTCAAAAATTCTACGTTTTTCGTAAATTTGAATCGATAAATGTTTCGCTATTCCGTTAGCTACGCTTAGAATACCCGCTTAACCCAAAAAGCCCTCATTATCCTGGGCGTTATTACTGAGACCGCTTTGTTTTTGTCAGCATCCTAAAGTAAACCGCTAGAAAAACGGCTGAAGGGTTGCCATAGACTCTTCCTCGACGCGCTGTTGCTCGGCGCGCTGCTGCTTGGCGCGATCTAATGAACTCCATACCTCTTGCAACAAGGAATCGAGGTGCTGTTGGGCGATCGCAGAAATAGCCAGCACGTCCTGCCCGCAACAAGACTGAAGGTCTGCACGGATTTCAGCTAGCACTTGCGGGGCGATCGCATCGGTCTTGTTGAGCGCCACAATTTGGAGGCGTTTTTCCAACCCGTGCCCGTAGGCTTCAAGCTCTTGCTGAATCACCCGGTAGTTTTGAATGGGGTCGGGGGCTGTCGCATCGACCAGATGGACCAAAACGTGGGTTCGCTCGATATGCCGCAAAAACTCGTGCCCTAAACCAGTTCCGGCATGGGCACCCTCAATCAGTCCCGGAATATCGGCGAACACCACGCCATCGCCGCTGGGATGAGGGACGACGCCTAAATTTGGAACGAGGGTTGTAAACGGGTAATCTGCAATTTTGGGTCGCGCGGCCGATAGAACCGAGATCAGAGTTGATTTACCCGCATTGGGTAGCCCGATAATGCCCACTTCTGCCAGCAGTTTTAGCTCTAGCCGGAGACTGCGTTCTTCTCCAGGCAACCCCGGCAGGGCGTGTTCTGGCGCGCGGTTTCGATTGGATAGAAAATGCTTGTTGCCGAGCCCGCCCTTTCCGCCTTGGGCGATCGTAAGCTTCTGATCCGGTTCGGTCAGGTCCCCAATACATTCGTCCGTATCGTTGTCATAGATAACCGTACCGCAAGGCACATCCACGATCAGGTCGGCGCCCGCAGCTCCCGTCAAATTCTTAGGCCCGCCCCGCGTTCCATCCTGAGCGGCAAAAATATGGACGAAGCGAAAATCGAGAAGGGTTTGCAGGTTAGGCACGGCTCGAAAAATTACCGCTCCACCCCGTCCGCCATTTCCACCGGCAGGCCCGCCCGCAGGGACGTACTTTTCGCGACGAAAGGCAACCATGCCATCCCCACCTTTCCCACCTTTGACATAGACTTCAGCTCGATCGATAAAACGCATTGCAGTTAATTAATTTCCTTAGGCCCAACGATCGCGCAACCGGACAACTGCCATCGGCTGCAACAAACTTGGGACGAATTGAGCTTGATACTCCTAATCTATAGTAGCTTCCAACCGCCTGTAACAAAAACGATCGACAAACCCTCTGTCTGTCGCGACAGGATGTTTGCCGATCGTTTTGAAGCAATTCTTAGAGAAGAGAGCGACGATCGCCCTAGGGCGCAGTTTTTGCAGCAGTTGGAGGGGGGGAGGCAGTTTTACTAGAACTCAACAGCGCTTGGTAGCTAACCTTGGAAATTTGACGAATGAGTTCCTGCGCCCTGGAGTCATTGTGAGGGCGTTTGACGAAGATGGCGGCGACGTAGCGCTGTCCGTTGGGCATCCCCACTAATCCCGCATCTCCCACCACCGAGCCGATATCGCCCGTTTTGTGAGCGATCGTCGCGCCTTCGCCCAAGCCGGGGGGTAAGAGCGTATTGGTTACAGTTCGCCGCAGCGTATCTAAAACGAGATCGCGGCTGCGGGGCGTGAGCAGGTCGCCTTGGCCGATCTTGAGCATGAGGGTCGAGAGATCCTTTGGGGTAACCGTGTTGGTACCTTTTAGATCTGGTAATACGTTCTGTAGGCTGGTCTGAGTCAACCCCCAACCTCTAAAACGCTGGTTGAGGGCCGTCATACCGCCAAGCCGATCGATCATCATATTGGTAGCGGTATTGTCGCTGATCGTAATCATCTTGTCGGCGGTTTCTAGAGCGCTAAACTTAGTGCCGACTGGCAGGTACTGCATCACCCCTGCTTCGGAGGCGATCAGCTCCTTCCGCATCGCGAGCATTTCATCTAAGCGGATCTGTCCCGCATCGATCGCTTGGAAGAACGCAACCAGGATGGGGAGCTTAATGGTGCTGGCTGCTGGAAAGGCGCGATCGCCAGCGACGTCGAGGTAAGCACCATTCTCGGGATTGTAGAAGAACATCCCCGCCTCTAAATCTTTTTGCGCTGCGGCAAGGGCCTGAATTTTGGCTTTCGCCTCTGTAAGCTCTTTGCCAGGATTCAGAACGGGTACCGTCGCCCCAAAGTTTGCGATCCCTGCGCTTCCGCTCGCTCCTCGATCGCCAGAAACTAGGTTGGATGGACTGAGCAGATTGAGAGCCTGTTTGCTGCCAGCTAAGGTTCCTGAAGGGGGTTCGGGGTGCAAAATAGCAAGGGCCGTGCCAGCCATCGCTGACATTCCCAACCCTAAAAAGCCGAGCCTCAAAACGTTTTGAATCCAATTCGGCTTCCGCTGAGGTCGACTGGTCCGCGCTCGATTTCTAGGAGAAGGCGTTGCTTTCTGGTCAGTCCTTTGCCCGTCTGAAGCGAACGACTGACTGTCTCTGCGCGCCGTTGCCGAACTTCGACTGGTGGGGAGACCGAGCTGAACCGACCGCTGCTGCGCTCGCGGGTTTACCAATCCCTCTGGCGATTGGATTGAGGTTGCATTCGCGCGCCGCTTTGCGATCGGACTCTTTGGCCGCAGGCTTTGCGGGTGCAGATTTTGCGACTGCTGGCGCACTCGCTTCTGGGCAGCTTGCCGTCGCTGCTTTAAAAGCTGCCGCCGCTGTCCAACGCTGAGGGGTTTTCGAGCGTATTCTGCCACTACTGCTATCTCCTTACTCTTTGGCACAGACGGGCCACTCAATGACCCAGAACGAAACAGTTACAAACCCATTAAACCGTCACCGATTGCGATCGCTCAGCTAAAACCAAGCCTTGGCAATCTTACGCTAAACAATGAATATAAGACGCTATCCAGCAAAGATAGCGCTTGAGACCCTCATTTTATATATCCTTGCTCATTGTGACTAGAGGGTCGTCAAAGTTTTTCTTTCAGAAGCAAGGATGCGCCTAATTTTTAAATTTTGTCGGCAAGTTGACAGAACAGCCGAAAAACCTCAAACTGTGAGGTGAAAATTTAGACAATTCAATCAAATCGAGCCGATAGCCTCAGCGCGTCAAAAAAACGTTCCATTCATTGCAGGCTCAGCCTTATTGTCGGGTGGGCGATCCGTAAAGAAGTGAAACGGTAGATTGTCAAAAGTCTAGGGCGGGGGCCAAGTTATATACATTGCGGACATTTGTGGTGTTTGAAGGAGCGACAACAGAATGCTGAATGCCGTTGACTTAGAGGGTCGGCCTTTTCATTTTATCGGGATCGGTGGGATCGGCATGTCTGCCATAGCTTATATTTTGACGAAGCGCCACTTACCCGTTTCAGGCTCGGACGTTCGCAATACGCACATTACCCAAAAGCTTCAAACCCTCGGCGCTCAAATTTTCTGGGAACAAAATGCTGAAAACTTAGATTACTTTCAGCGACCTCAGCAGGTTCTGTCTTCGACCTCCGATCCCGAAAAAGCTGGGGCGACAGAGACGGCAGTCTTACCCCAAGTGATCTGCTCGACAGCCATTCAGCCCAGCAATCTAGAGTATCAAGCTGCCGTTCGGCTGGGATGCCCTATTTTTCATCGTTCCGATGTGTTGGCGGCACTGATTGGCGAATCGGCAAAAAGCGTTGCTGTCGCTGGAACCCACGGTAAAACGACGACGAGTAGCCTGATTGGATATTTATTGGTTGAAGCGGGTCTAGATCCCACAATTATAGTGGGCGGAGAAGTTGCCGCTTGGGAAGGAAATGCTAGAGTCGGTCAAAGCCCCTATCTCATTGCAGAAGCGGATGAGTCGGATGGATCTTTGGTTAAGTTTCATTCCCACATTGGCGTGATTACCAATATAGAACTCGATCACCCAGACCATTATTCAACGTTGGATGAGGTGGTTCAAATTTTCCAGGCGTTTGTCGATCGCTCTCACCACATGGTGCTTTGTATCGACTGCGAAACGACTCGAACCCGCATCGAGCCTAACTCGGCAGGCGGTTCGATCTCAACCTACGGCCTGAATCGGGAGCTAAACCCTGACTACACAGCAGATTCGATAGTCTACGGTTCTGCCCAAACGACCGCCGCGATTTATGAAAAAGGCCAACTTTTGGGGCAGCTTTCCTTTAGCCTACTGGGCTGTCATAACTTGAGCAATGCCTTAGCGGCGATCGCCGTCGGGCGGCGCTTGGGTCTATCCTTTGAAACCATAGCGACCGCGCTCCAAACCTTTGAAGGTGCAAGGCGTCGGTTCGAGCATCGCGGCGAAGCCAACGGCATCAGTTTCATCGACGACTACGCCCACCATCCCAGCGAGATTCGCGCTACGCTCGCCTCCGCCAAGCTGCGCGCCGCCGCTCGGGATGCCAATCGAAGGGTGGTTGCCGTTTTTCAACCCCATCGTTACAGTCGCACCCAAACATTTCTAGAAGAATTTAGTCGGGCCTTTGACGATGCAGATTGCGTGATTGCAATGGATGTCTATAGTGCGGGAGAGGCCAAACCTGCCGATATGAATGGCGCTAACGTTGCAGCGGCGATCGCAGAACATCACGGCAACGTGTCCTATCAAGAAACGCTTGTCGATGTTGCAGCCTACCTCAAAGCAACGCTCAAGCCCGGCGATTTGGTCGTTTTTTTGGGTGCTGGAGATCTGAACCGAATTATTCCCGAGGTGCTCGTCCACTTTCAACAGACCGCAGCAGACCGCGCCGAGGTAGCCCTGCGATGATCCTCACCCACCCGGAGCGCCTCTACATCCCCTCAGGCGACTGTTACCTTGAGGCAAATTTTAGGCTGGCAGAAATGACCACCTATCGCGTCGGTGGGCCTGCGCAGTGGTTTATTGCACCCCATTCCCTCGACCAACTTCAGGCAAGCGTTCAGTGGGCCTCCAGCGAAGGGCTTCCCATTACCGTGCTGGGGGCAGGCTCAAACCTGCTGATCAGCGATCGCGGACTGCCGGGCCTCGTGATTTCAACGCGCCACCTGCGCGACCAGACGTTTTGCGAAGAAACCCAAACCATTACGGTTGCGGCAGGCAAACCCCTCCCCCGGCTCTGCTGGCAGCTCGCAAAACAGGGCTGGGCCGGACTGGAGTGGGCCGTCGGCATTCCTGGAACGATTGGGGGTGCGGTTGTGATGAATGCAGGGGCTCACGGCGAATCTATATCGGACTCCTTGGTAGAGGCGATCGTCCTCGAACCGGATGGAACCCAACGCAAACGCTCCAATGCCGAACTGGAATACAGCTACCGTTCCTCAACGCTTCAGGGCGGGCAATCCATCGTTCTGAGTGCAACCTTTTCCCTTCAGCAAGGTCAATCCGCCGAAGCGGTGCAGGCAACCACGGAATCGCACCTCAACCATCGCCTGGGCACGCAACCCTACGATCTTCCCAGTTGCGGCAGCGTTTTTCGCAATCCACTCCCCAAAACAGCCGGTTGGCTGATCGAAAATTCCGGCTTGAAAGGTTTTACGATTGGAGGCGCTCAAGTTGCCCTAAAGCACGCAAACTTCATTGTCAACCTCGGCAATGCGACAGCTTCCGATATCTACGCCCTGATTTTCCACATCCAAACGCAAATCGAAAATCGTTGGGCTTTGAAGCTTCGTCCCGAAGTCAAGATTTTAGGAAACTTCGATCGAGCGGCTTAGGACAAGTCCAAGTATCATAGAAAAAGTCTCGTGCAGAAATTCTGCCGCGTTGAAGAACGCTTAAGACTCGTATCAACCCCATTAAAGACAACGAATTATGTCACAAGGACAGGGATTTGGATTCGGCCTCGGCAAGATGAAAGAGCTTGCGGACGCGATCAAGAAAGCGCAGAAAGTTCAAGAAGGAGCTAAACAGCTTCAAGAAGATCTAGAACAGATGCAAATTGAAGGCGAAGCTGGCGGTGGGTTAGTCAAAGTGGTGATGAGCGGAAATCAAGAACCTCTTCGCGTCGAGATTTCCGAGCAAGCTTATGCCGAGGGTCGGGAAATCCTTTCCGATTTAGTGTCTGCTGCGATGAAAGATGCTTACGTCAAATCGACGGATACCATGCGCGAAAGAATGGAAGACCTCACCGCCGGCCTGAATCTACCAGGACTGACGGGATAGGGTCTCGTGCAAGAAGCGCCTTGTCCGCTCGATCCGAGATCGACTGCTCGCCGATTTGACAGAGTGATACATAGCTCGATATAGTTATCATTTGGAAGAAAAAACAGTCCTCTGAGAGATAAGCCAATCCTAACCCATGCCCACCATTCAGCAACTCATTCGCAGCGAACGCGAAAAAGCGATCAAGAAAACAAAATCACCAGCTCTTAAGAGTTGCCCGCAGCGTCGGGGGGTTTGCACTCGTGTGTACACGACAACGCCAAAGAAGCCTAATTCAGCTTTGCGTAAAGTTGCTCGGGTTCGCTTAACTTCAGGGTTTGAGGTTACGGCTTACATCCCTGGCATCGGGCATAACCTACAAGAGCACTCTGTTGTTATGATTCGCGGCGGTCGGGTCAAGGATCTGCCTGGCGTACGCTATCACATTATTCGCGGTACTTTAGATACATCTGGTGTGAAAGATCGCAAGCAGGGTCGCTCCAAGTATGGTGCAAAGCGTCCCAAAGCCAAGTAAATAGTCGCATCGATCGATCGCCGCTGTTTTGTCCGCCATCGCGCAACGTTCGATCCAAAACAACACCAAAGCAATTTCTCGGTTGCTTCGATCTCGAATCTCAAATATTTAACTTTTTGCCTGAGGTTCAAGAGCGCGCTCGCTCTTCTCTCGTTTTGACGTCTGTGCTTGATTATTACCTGTAGATTATAAATTGAAGGTCGTCCATGTCTCGTCGTAACCGTGCCCCGAAGCGTCCAGTCCCCCCCGATCCGGTTTACAATAGCCGCCTGATTAACATGGCGATTCGTCGCATCATGTACAGCGGCAAGAAGTCAGTTGCTTCAGGGGTGCTCTATGACTCTCTTAAAGTCATTGAAGAACGAACGGGGCAAGATCCGCTAGAGGTTTTTGAAAATGCGGTTCGCAAAGCAACCCCTCTTGTAGAGGTAAAAGCCCGTCGCGTGGGTGGTGCAACGTACCAAGTGCCGATGGAAGTTCGGACCGATCGCGGTGTTGCGCTGGCACTGCGATGGATTATTCAATATTCGCGCGCGCGGTCGGGTCGCTCCATGGTTGCCAAACTCGCCAACGAATTGATGGATGCTGCCAACGATACGGGCGGAGCAATCCGGAAGCGCGAAGAAACTCACAGGATGGCTGAGGCAAACAAAGCTTTCGCCCACTATCGCTACTAGTCGCAACGGTCTCGAGAGACCGACTAGAATTAGTCTAAGAGGATTTTCGATCCTTTTGTGTCAATCGATCTGCCAAGACACTAGGAGGTAGAGGTGGCCCGTTCGATCCCGTTAAACAAAGTGCGCAATATTGGTATTGCTGCTCATATTGATGCGGGGAAAACGACGACAACCGAACGCATCCTCTACTACTCCGGCGTGGTTCACAAGATCGGCGAGGTTCACGATGGCAACACCGTAACCGATTGGATGGAGCAAGAGCGGGAACGGGGCATCACCATTACCGCTGCTGCCATTACCACCAGTTGGAAAGACCATCAAATCAATATTATCGATACCCCAGGACATGTGGACTTCACCATTGAGGTGGAGCGCTCGATGCGGGTCTTGGATGGGGTCATCGCCGTATTTTGCTCCGTAGGTGGGGTTCAGCCTCAGTCGGAGACGGTTTGGCGACAGGCGGATCGTTACAAAGTGCCCCGGATTGTCTTTGTGAATAAGATGGATCGCACGGGAGCGGATTTTTATAAGGTTTACGGGCAAATCCGCGATCGCATGAGGGCCAATGCGGTCCCGATCCAAATCCCGATCGGTCAGGAGAGCGATTTGCGCGGCATCGTGGATCTCGTCAAGATGCGGGCGTATCTCTACAACGATGACATCGGCAATGATATTTCGGAAGTTGACGTTCCCGAAGAAGTCAAAGAAAATGCAGAAATTTTTCGGCTCAAGCTGATCGAATCCGTTGCTGAAACCGACGATGCCCTGACGGAAAAATATCTGGAAGGGGAAGCTCTGACAGAGGCGGAAATTCGGCAGGCGCTGCGAAAAGGGACCATTGACGGCACTATCGTACCGATGTTGTGCGGCTCTGCCTTCAAAAATAAGGGCGTTCAGCTTTTGCTGGATGCAGTTTTAGATTATCTTCCGTCTCCCCTTGAAATTCCCCCTGTGGTCGGGATGCTGGAAGATGGCGCTGAGGCTTTGCGCCATGCCGATGACGAGGAACCTCTGTCTGCCCTTGCTTTTAAGGTGATGGCCGATCCCTACGGTCGCCTGACATTCGTGCGCGTTTATTCTGGCATCCTCAAGAAAGGGACCTACGTTCTGAATTCTTCCAAAAACAAAAAAGAACGAATTTCCCGGTTGATCGTGCTAAAGGCAGACGATCGCATTGAAGTGGACGAGCTTCGGGCAGGGGATCTGGGCGCAGCTTTGGGGCTGAAAGACACCTTTACCGGCGATACCCTTTGCGACGACAGCGCCCCCATTATCTTAGAATCCCTCTTCATTCCGGAGCCAGTGATTTCGGTGGCGGTAGAGCCAAAAACAAAGCAAGATATGGAGAAGCTGTCTAAAGCCCTCCAATCGCTCTCGGAGGAAGACCCTACGTTTCGCGTGAGCGTAGATTCAGAGACAAACCAAACCGTCATTGCCGGGATGGGCGAACTGCACCTTGAAATTTTAATCGACCGGATGCTTCGAGAATTTAAGGTGGAAGCGAACGTAGGCGCACCTCAAGTTGCCTACCGCGAAACCATTCGCAAGGCTGTCAGGGCAGAAGGTAAATTCATTCGTCAAAGCGGCGGCAAAGGTCAGTACGGCCACGTTGTGATCGAAGTCGAACCCGGCGAAGTTGGGTCTGGGTTTGAGTTTGTGTCTAAAATTGTAGGGGGTACCGTTCCAAAAGAATATATTGGCCCTGCTGCCCAGGGTATGAAAGAAGCCTGCGAGTCTGGTATCCTAGCGGGCTACCCCTTGATCGATATCAAGGCAACCATGGTGGATGGTTCTTACCACGATGTAGACTCTTCTGAGATGGCCTTTAAGATCGCCGGATCGATGGCTATTAAAGAAGCAGTCATGAAAGCATCTCCAGTGCTGCTGGAGCCGATGATGAAGGTTGGGGTCGAGGTGCCCGAAGACTTTCTCGGTGGCGTCATGGGCGATCTCATCTCGCGGCGCGGCCACATTGAGGGCCAAACCGTAGACCAAGGGCTGGCGAAGATTACTTCAAAGGTACCCTTAGCCACCATGTTTGGATATGCTACAGATATCCGGTCTATGACCCAGGGTCGCGGCATATTCTCGATGGAGTTTAGTTGCTACGAGGAAATTCCTCGAAGTGTCGCTGAAGCCATCATCGCGAAAAACAAAGGGAACGCATAATCATCGAAGAGGAATAGTTGAGTCATCATGGCACGCGCTAAATTTGAACGAAATAA
This sequence comes from Altericista sp. CCNU0014, assembly GCF_044923475.1. Taxonomy (NCBI): domain Bacteria; kingdom Bacillati; phylum Cyanobacteriota; class Cyanophyceae; order Synechococcales; genus Altericista; species Altericista sp. CCNU0014. The sequence continues at coordinate 3,975,128 of NZ_CP137338.1, read as the reverse complement.
ACCCCACGTCAACATTGGAACCATCGGTCACGTCGACCACGGGAAAACAACCTTGACCGCAGCGATCACCATGTCTTTGGCTGCGATCGGTCAGGCTCAGGCCAGAAAGTATGACGAAATTGACGCGGCTCCCGAAGAAAAAGCGCGTGGGATTACGATCAACACGGCCCACGTTGAGTACGAAACGGCCAATCGTCACTATGCCCACGTGGACTGCCCCGGACACGCTGACTATGTCAAAAACATGATCACGGGTGCGGCGCAGATGGATGGGGCGATTTTGGTGGTATCTGCGGCAGACGGCCCCATGCCTCAAACCCGCGAACACATCCTTCTAGCCAAGCAGGTTGGCGTTCCTAGCCTGGTCGTGTTTATGAACAAGCAGGATCAAGTGGATGACGACGAACTCCTCGAGTTGGTCGAACTCGAAATTCGCGAATTGCTCAGCAGCTACGACTTCCCCGGCGATGACATTCCGGTCGTTGCAGGTTCTGCCCTCAAAGCCGTAGAAGCGTTGACTTCCAACACGAAGCTGAAGCTTGGCGACGATGAGTGGGTCGATAAGATCTACAAGCTCATGGAAGAAGTGGATGCCTACGTGCCCACTCCCGAGCGCGATGTGGACAAGCCCTTCCTGATGGCCATTGAAGACGTGTTCTCGATTACGGGTCGGGGTACTGTTGCCACGGGTCGGATCGAGCGCGGGAAAGTTAAGGTTCAAGACGAAGTGGAAATCGTCGGGATTCGCAATACTCGCAAGAGTGTCGTAACCGGGATTGAAATGTTCAAGAAGTCCTTGGATGAAGGAATGGCAGGCGACAACGCGGGCATTCTACTGCGGGGGATTCAGAAGGAAGATATCGAGCGCGGGATGGTCATTGCTAAGCCCGGTTCGATTAAGCCCCACACTGAGTTTGAATCTGAAGTTTACGTGCTTAAGAAGGAAGAAGGCGGACGTCACACCCCGTTTTTCCCCGGCTACCGCCCTCAATTCTACGTGCGCACCACCGATGTAACCGGAACCATCAGCACCTTCACTGCCGATGACGGCAGCGAAGCTGAAATGATCATGCCGGGCGATCGCATTAAGATGACCGTTCAGCTCATCAACCCCATCGCGATCGAGCAAGGGATGCGCTTTGCCATTCGCGAAGGTGGCCGTACTATTGGTGCGGGCGTCGTGTCTAAAATTATCAAATAGTCGATCCAGATCGTTCCGGCTAAAACGTTCCGGCCCGATCGTTCGGGATGGGCTAAGCGATATGAAAAGACGCTGCGAAGCAGCCTAAAAGCTGTTTTGCAGCGTTTTCCTCCGAACCTTGAAAATCAAAACGAGAACTTGGTGATATGTCAACGTCAACTTTGCAACAGCAAAAGATTCGAATCCGTTTGAAAGCCTTCGACCATCGATTGCTGGATGCATCCTGCGAAAAGATTGTAGAAACTGCGAAGCGTACTGAGGCCACCCCCGTCGGGCCGATTCCTTTGCCGACTCGCCGCCGCATTTACTGCGTCCTGCGATCGCCCCACGTCGACAAAGACTCGCGAGAGCATTTTGAGACCCGCACCCACCGCCGCATTATCGATATTTACCAACCTTCTCCTAAAACGATCGACGCGCTGATGAAGCTCGATCTTCCCTCTGGTGTAGATATTGAAGTAAAGCTTTAGTCGCAACCAGCGCCTTCGGTTCCAAACGCCACAGCAGCTCAGAACTTTAAAGGGTTCTGGGCTGTCGTTTTGAGTCTTCTTATCCTCAGAGATCTTAAAGATCCGGCATTTTATCGATCCTGTCCCCTCGGTACCGAAAGATGGGCTAGAGTAGGAGAGAATATACCCCTACGGATTCAAAAATAGAGCTTCTAGCATGGCTTTCTCCTCATCTATTGCCGTTCGCGAACTGCCTATCTTCCCTTTGCCGGAGGTAGTTCTATTTCCGGGCCGTCCGCTACCGCTTCATATTTTTGAATTTCGCTACCGCATCATGATGAATACGATTTTGGACAGCGATCGCCGGTTTGGGGTGCTGATGTGGGATCCAGTTCAAGGTCGAGCCGTAACGGTGGGTTGCTGTGCCGAGATCGTCAAGTTCGAGCGCATGCCTGACGATCGCATGATGGTGGTGTGCTTGGGGCAGCAGCGATTTCGAGTGTTAGATTATACCCGCGAAAAACCCTATCGGGTCGGTTTAGTAGAATGGGTCGAAGATCTTCCCCAACCCAAGGATCTCAGATCTCTCGCGAGAGAAGTCCAAGACTTACTGGGCGATGTCGTCAAGCTCTCGGCTAAGTTAACGGAGCAGGACATCTCCCTGCCCGACGATTTACCCGATCTGCCTACGGAATTATCCTACTGGGTTGCCAGTAATTTCCACGGCGTTGCGCCAGAGCAACAAGCATTGCTGGAAATGCAGAATACTGCGGAGCGGTTGGAGCGAGAGGTAGAAATATTGACCTCCACGCGCAATCATTTAGCCGCGCGTACCGTTCTTAAGGATACATTGGGCGAGACCGAAGCTTAAAGTAGAGCCTTAAGTTCGAACCCAGCAGAAGTCCGATTTACAAATTTCGATCTGAGAGATATTGCGAGTTTGAGTCAGACTATCCAGAACGCCACAACGCCGAACTCAGTTCGGCGTTGTCTGTTTTGAGCGTTTGCTTACTTTTCCAACAGCTTTTGCGCGTCAGGACTCGGAGAATATTGATATCCCGTTCCAGCTTGGGCAGAGTCATCTAGTACTCTAGGGGTTACTAACACCACTAGCTCGCTGCGAGCGCGCGTACCTGTTTCCCGACGGAACAAACGGCCAAGAAGAGGAATGTCTCCTAAAATAGGCACTTTACTAATGGTAGCTCTGTCCGTATCCTGAATAATACCTGTCAGAACTAAGGTTTGACCGTCGCGTAAACGAACCTTTCCTGTTTCTAAACGCCTTTGGTTCAAAAGTGAGCCTCGCTGTGTATCGCTGGTGCCAGGGAAAACAAAGCTATATTCACTTGCAATAGAGCTGACTTCAGGTGAGACGTTTAAAGAAATGAACCCATTGTCATCAATGCGATCAATTGCTACGTTAAAAATAACACCAGCTTGACGAATGATGGGTTTAACCGTGACCGTTGCAGCTGCTGCTGTACTACCAGGTACTGATTGTGGTGTTGAAGATTGTTCAAAGCCTGAGAATACCTCAGTTGTAAGGTTGACCTGAGCTGAACTCCCCTCTTGCACGATCAGCGTAGGATCCGTCAAAATTTTGGCGTTATCATTAGTTACATTGGCAATCAGACTACCTACTATGCTGTTAGCGATATTGGTAATACTCACAGGACCACCACCACCGCCAAAGACAATACCTAAGGCATTACCAATGCTTCCAGCCGGGCCTGACTGAAATCTATTCGCCCCATTTAGATTAAACGATAGGCTAGAATCAAAGTTCCTACCTTTAAGCAAGTTAATATCTACAATTTTGACATTGACAGCGGCTTGGCGTCGACGCAGGTCAAGCTGCTGAATAATGTTGGTTGCCACCGCAACCTTGCGAGGTGTCCCAATCAGCGTGACCGAGTTGAGCCGCGCATCCGCGACAACCTGCAAACCCTTTAGTAAGTCAGCCGACACCCCTCCATCTTGTCCTCCTCCACCGCCATTGTTAGCGCCATAGGACTCAAGGATTTCTATAGCGCCTTTTTCAGTTACTTCTTCGCTGGTACTGGTGAGTCGATTGATGGAAGAATCCGACTTAGAGGCCGACGATCCAGATGAAGTACCGGTGGCAGAAGTGCTGGAGATCGATCCGCCTATTTCTGACTTGCTCGTCAGTTCGGTCGTAAGGGTTACCTTGGCACTAGCCCTCAATTGGTTCAGACGCAGGGTGCGCACGATGCGATTCTGGGCATCTCCAGGGAGGTTTTTCCCGACAAAGATCGTATTGCCGACCTTATTGGCCTGCAGTCCAGATAACCGCAGGACATAGTTAAAGACATCCTGCACCGACTCGTTTTCGATATCGAGCGAGATGGTAGAGCCTGAGTCGCCCGCGCCGGGTTTGGCCGGGTCGCTGCTGCTTTCGCCTTCTGCAAAGGCAACGTTGACATTGGCAGACCGACCCAACAGCGTCAGAACCTCCCGTACGGGCGCGTTGCGAAGCAGTAGCTTGGGGATAATCTGCGCGTTGTTTAACTCTACAGAGTCAGCTTCAGAATTGATGGCCCCGACGGCAATGTCTCCAACAGGAGGTGCGATCGCCCGAGATCTGAACGGCGGCACGGCATTTGGCGACTGACCGGAACTAGGAGTAGCGTTAGCTGACGGTCCGACCCCTTCTCCAACTGCAACGGCATTAAAGCGCAGGACCAATAGACCTTGGCTTTCATCTCGACGGATAGTGTCGCTGACTGGAGCGGATTGGCTACCCAGCACTGTAATCCGCACGGTATTGGCATCGAGCTGGCGCATTTCGATGGACTCAATACCGGGGGCTGGTTTTGGCTGGCTAAAGGTTTGCCCGCTCGGTAAGCGCAACTGCGCGTTGCTGATATCGGCAACCGATGAATTGCCCCGGTTGACGGTAAAAATTGGAGGACGGTTGTTTCCCTGAGTCGTGAGCGTCAGTTCAAATCCTTTCCCTGAGGGGGTTAGCTGTGCCCCCGTAATTTCTGTCTGTGCCGCTCGAGCAGGTAGATGCACGGCTGCGACCAAAGCGGCAGTGCCAAATGCAAATCCGTAGCGTTTAAGATCCCAGTTCACCCTTGACTCCTATTATTTGTAATACACACGTTTAGAGCTGTAAAAAAGCGAGAAATTCTTACTGAGCTGGTGCTGCTTGACCTGAAGGTTTAGCCGGGCTAGCCGCCGCCGTCTGTTTCTGGAGCGCTGCCAATTCTTCCTCGGTGAGCGGGACGTAGGCATAAAGCTTAAAGCTGCAAGTCACGAGGTTGGTCGGCGCCGCTCCTGGCGTAGACGTATTCTCAGGCTTTAGCTCCATCTTGAAGTCCCTCAGGACCAGTAAGGTTTGGAACCGATCGATGGTTCGCATAATGGCGAGGGTCTGGTTAAAGGTTCCCTCGAACGAGACATCGGTAACTTGCCGTTTGATCTTGTTGTTGAGCTCTACTCCCACCGAGCTATCGGCAACTACCCCAGATAAGCCGTAATCGGGCGTAAATTTTTGAAGTTGCGCATTGCTCGAAACAATGATCCGGTTTAGATCGAGCAACAAGGTGTCTAGCGCCTGCTGAGTTGAAAACAAGCCTCGGACCTGTTTGTTTTTGTCGATGGCTAGGTTGACCCGCGCTACGATCTTTTGAATGTCTTGCACGGTCTTTTGCTGCTGATCTAGCTTCTGCTGTTTTTGAGCGATGTTGCTCTGCAGCTCCTGCATTTCAGAGAGCTTTGGTCCGATCAAGTTAAAGGCCATCCAGCCAGACAGTCCAAGACCGGCCAAGGCGATTAGAATGCCGCTGACGGTTGGAGTAAAGGTTACGCCGAATGCAGTTGGGTAGGCGGAAGCGTCTGGACCGCTGCTACCGGGAGAGAATCGATCTGAAACGGTCATGGCTTCATTACTCCTTGTCGCTTGAGAACCTCTATCCGAGACACTAATCCTGAAGCGCCTTTAGCATTTAAGACTTGCAAGAGTTCGGAAGCCGGTACGTCGCTCAACTCAGTGCGCAGTTCGTATTGAACCAATGAAACGCCTGTTTGAGCGTTGGCAGCCTCCCGCTGCGACATTACGAGTTGGGTTTTGTCCGGTTTCATGAAGGGAGACTTGCGTAGCGTTAGCTCAAAATCGTTGATATCGCTGAAGTTTAAGGTATTTCCATTCACTTTTAGGTTGCTGCTGGGCGGCGGCGCTGCAGGCGGTGCAGCTGCACCGCCTGCAGCCGGACTGGGCGAAGGGCTAGGTGCAGGGGCCGCTGTGGCAGTCTGCTCGATTTTGGTAATGCGGAGGGTGGGCGGAACGCGATCGCGCAGGTCTTGGAGCGTAGCAGACCACGGCTTAATTTGATTGAAAATGGTGGCCAGAGCCGCAGTCTCTGCCAGGATGACTTTCTCCTTAGCCTGTAGCTCATCTACCTTCGATAGACCAGGGGCTAATTTATCGAGATCTGACTGTAGCGCTTGCTCGCGGCTGGCCAACTGCTGGTTGAAAAGCGTTATCCCTCCGAGCAGCAGCAATACAAGGCCTACGAGCCCACCCGCCAGTGCTCCACCCAAGAACAGCGGCATTTTACTCTCGCCGCCACCCGCAAACGTTCCTTGAATAACTGTTCCTGTACCCAGTTCGGGTCGATCGTTGAGAAGATTAATATCAATCTGATACATAATGTTAAACCTCTCGTAATCCTAGACCCATCACAATTCCTAAGGCAGGGCGCTGCGCCGCAGGAATATCCCCAAAACTTTGAATGTTAAGGTTTTCGATGGGGTCGATTAAAATAGCAGGATAGCCCAGCCGCATGGACAAGAATTCGTCGATTTGGCCAATGCCCGCACCCACTCCAGACAAAAATACTTGACTGATTTCCAGGTTATCGCCTTGGTTTAGATAGAAATCGATGGAGCGTCGCAGTTCGTCGGACAGATCGCCCAGCATCCGTAAAATTGCGGCTGCACTTGGGTTCGTTGTATCTCCAGCCATGGTTTCAGTCGCCCCTACGGTTAAGGGGACGCTCATGCCTTGCAACAGATCGGCTCCCATTGAGCTAGGCAAGTTCATTGCGCGACTCAAGGCGCTTTGAAGCTGTAAAGTTCCAATGGGGATTTTACGGTTGAATTGGGGCACGCCGTCTAGGACAATGCTAATTTCGGAGCCGTCGCAGTCTATATTGACTAGGGCCACTGCTTCGCCTGTGGCAAACTGCAAAAGCTGATTGCGCAGGGTGCGAAGGAGGGCAAAGCTGCTTACTTCCAAGACTTTTAGCTGCAACCCCGCTTGTTCGAAGACGTTGAGGTAGGTGTCTGTGATGTCCTTGGGCGTTGCCACCAAAAGAACTTCAACGCGCTCGATGCCATCTTCGTCGATTTCGGTGTCTAGCTTTTGAAAGTCGACGTCCGCATCTTCGCGCGAAAAGGGCAGATAAAGGGCTGCTTCTTGATTGAGCACCATGTCCCTCAATTCAAAGTCGTCTAGCTCGGCAGGGAGCCGAATGAGCCGAATGACGGCTTCTCCGACGGGAATGGCGCTGACGACTTTTCGAGCTTTGATTTTTTTGCTTTCAAGGCCCTGGCGAATCACGTCTGCGATCGCATCGGGGTCAGCGATCCGTCCATCTTGATAAGCGCCTTCCGGTAAGGGAAGAGAGATAAAGGCATCGACCTTAATCCCCTTTTTATTCTGCTCGAGCTGGACAATATTAACGCGTTCGGGCGTGAGTTCCACCCCCAAGCGCTGACTAGTTTTAGAAAAAAAGTTGAGTGAAGTAACCACAGACTTAACCGCTGTTCGCTGGATGAGCAATAGCCAACTGAAACCGATCCTGGCGCTGCATGTCATGCATTGGCCGACGTCTGTTGAGAGACGCAATTAATTTATCTCTGGCGAAGTAAATTAATAAAAGACCTTATTTGAAAGGATCGACCGAAAAGTTGACCCTGTAGGGATAATACCCAAATTGATAGAGCGGTCGATCATTTTGCTAGGCGTTATGCATATAGCCGTTCCGAGATGGCGTAGGTGAATAGATGCATTCGCATGATCTCATGATTTGCAGATACATCGTAGAGAAATCAATATTAAAGCTGAATTTAGAGATCGGTTTTTTCAGGACCGACCAAACTTAAGGGCTAAAGCGCCCTAAACGCTGCCCTAAACCTGTATAAATCTTGCTGTCGAGCTAGGGATGTATTCGTATTAAAGTTCCCAGGGCGCTAAACAACCGTTGAGGCGTTAATAGCGCCCACGGCGTAAAAGTCGGGAGCGTGGCCCGATCGAAGCTCCGCGAGAACAGCTCTTGCTTCAGAGAAACCACGCGAGGCGTCAGAGGAGGTAGGTTGGCCGCATCGTTGAATGTCGGATCGTAGCTCCAGTTGCGGGTAGGCGGATTGTAAATATTGCAGGTGGGATTTGTGTGGTGGCTCCCGCAGAAAATGCCATTGACCTTCCGAGGTGCCGATAGCGAAACCAGCGAGCCCAGATAGTTAAATGGGATGCCATCCCAATTTTCGTGAAAGCGAGGATAGTTATTTAATCCGCCGCCAGTATTATCATCCAGATCCCGACCGCCACGGTTGATACCGCCGGTAATATCGATGCCTGCCAGAAAAGCGGTATTGATGGTTGTTTCGGTCGTTTTTCGGTCTGTCACAAATACATTGCCGATCGAAGTCGAGTCATCTAACGACCAGCTATTAGACAGCACGTTAATCGTATCTGCCATGACTGCGGCAGGAATCCTTTGCCCGTTATTGGCTGGTGCTTCGAAGGAAGTAGCGGTACAAGCGGATCCGCAGTTGTAATTGCCCTGCATGTAAACGGCCTGATCGGAAATGATGGAAAGTCCCTTTGGCGTTTCTGCCGCAACCGGATCGACGGGCGTCACTAAATCCTGGCCGTTATACACGCGAATGCCATAGTCGTTAATCGTTGCAGAGTCAGGCCCTTTTATCGTCAAAAACCAAACTAAACCGCCTTCAGAGTCTTCGTTTAAGGGTTTGCCCATGAGGGTTTTAGCGCATCCCAGCAAACCGCGCATGTCAACATTGAGCATCTGGATCTTTGTATGGGCATCAACGCCCGTGCCTCCTCGCTTTTCGCGATAGTTTCTAAAAGTTTTATCAGAGAAAGAAACGATGGGCTTTCGGACAATGGCACCTGCTGGTACGGCGGCAAAATTGGGATCGAAGGAGCCTTTAATCGCGATCGTATCTCCGGCTACGGACTCCACAAAGTAGAGGTGGGGGTCGATGCCCACAGTCAAAAAATCGTTGGGCGCAAAGCTTCCAGCAGTTCCAGGGGTTACGGTTAAGGTGTTGGTCGTCGCAGCCGTTGCTTGAGTTTGGGTTGGGGCACAGGCGGTGCTGTTGAGGAGAGCTGCGGTTTCTGTGGAGAGCACGGCGTCTCCCGCACTCCTCACCTGTAGCGCTGGAGCAGAGGCATTGGTTAAATCCAGAACGAGTCGCAGATCGGCGCTGTCCCAATAGAGCTTGCCGGGGGCTGCATCAAAGTCGCCAGGAGGAGGGGGCTTTAAAGTCTGCACGCCAACGCGAATTTTCCCATTCCAAGGGGCTACTGCTGCGGCATCGAATTCGGTGCGCCCCCCGGAGCAGGGGGCGCTGCCAAAATTACGGGGTGCAAGCGTTGCATCGTAAATGTTGACGGTGCCGGAACATTTATTTTCGTCTTTTAGACCGCGGTAAAGCTTGTTGGCGGTGGTCACCTGGCCTTTAATGGTGAGGTTGCCAAAAGCATTGAGGTATAAATCGTTGTTGCTGTGGACCGGCCCGCTGAGCGTCATGTTCGGCGGAAGGCTCGTATCCATGTCTTGGTCGTAGAATGCCGCAAACTGAAAGAGCGGAATCAGTCGACTTTTAATGCGTATTTCGGAGATGGCCGTGGGCTTGTTTTGTTTGTCTTGCGCCACGGCGATGACGTTATAGCGATATTCTTGAGCCGACAGTCCTTCGTTGGTTTCTCCTGCAGGAATGACGACCGGAATCGGCCCATCGGCGGTTAGGTCTTCAACATAGGTGGTGACCGCTTGGGAGCTGATGTCAGTGTTGGTTCTGCATTGAAAGTCTCCAGTTCCTTTGTTGGCGGTGGGGTCTAGGCAGGCTTTCCAGTCGCTGGGCGATGTGCCGGAAGGGCGATTGAATCCGTCAAATTTTTCCCGAATTTTCCCCGCACGCCAGTTAAGACCGGCCTCTGCGGCATAAAAGCCCGTGTTACCCTTTGCCGATGCATTGGAGCTGGCGTTATCGACCCTGCTCGTGATGGCAAAGGTCAATAACAGCACTGACAAAATCAACAGTACGGCAATGGTAATGACGAGGGTGTAGCCCCCTTGGCATACTCCTAGCGCGTAGCTATCGCTGCCGCTGCGACATTGAAGGCGAATCAGCATGACTAGTAAAAACGACTCGGGTCGATCGCGCTGAAACTTCATGGTCTAGGGCCTTGATATGCTGTTGCGGGGCAGAAACTGAGAAGTAAGGGTCTGAATGGTCGGTTGGGCGTCAGGGCCGGCATTTGCCACGGAAAAGCTTACCTTAATGGCCTGCAACGTCTGCCAATCGGTATAGGGAGGCGCGCCTGGATTAAACCCATCCATTTCTCCACTTGCCATGATTGCCTTGATTTGGAGATCGCGGAGGCGATTGACAATTTGGTAAGGGGCCTGGCTGGCGTAAGTGTTGAGTTTTGAGTCGACGAGATGCTGCGTCAAAATGCGATCGCCGCTTGTATCCGGATTGCCCAAGAAATATTCTCGCTGCTCCAAAATATAAAGCTTGGGCCGATCTGCGACTGGATAATCATTTGCAAAGTTAGGATTCGATACTTCAATTTGATAAATATTTTCTTTTACCGCCCCTTTTTTTTCTCCTTTTTTCTTGCCTGCTGGCTTTACTCCACCCTTCGGCTTTTCGCCGGAATAAAGAAAAAACTCGCCTGCCCCAAGTCTGGGATTGTAAATGTAAGCCCAAGAACATTCAGCATTAGCACTGGTTGCGTCGATTTGTTGGCAAGGTAAGGCTAAATCTTGACAGTCGGCCACTGAGTCGAGACTGCAGCGATAGTCGCGCCAGTCTTCAACATCATCGGGCATAAAATCGCCATTGCCATCCGAAAAAGAGCAGCCTTCAACCGCCGTAGTGGTGGCGACCGAAATTTCAGTCGGGTTGCTCGTGACGTCTTCGCAAACATTCAGGCTCGTTGCCAGCAGCTTCCGCTGGATTATGAGGTTGTCGGGACCGCCTGCGCTGCCATTTACGATGCGAATGACGGGGAGACTCAAACCAGCGCCGACCAGTTCTCCGCCCAAGCGAATATCCATGCCGATCAGATCCATGGCCGACTGAACTGTCTGATTGGCATCGGTATTGGCCTGCTGCTCGAGATATTCTTGCCGCTGCGTCACGATGAGGCCCAGTGCAACGCTCAAAATCGCAGTCGAGACCGCCACCGTAACCAACAGCTCTAATAGAGAGAGTCCGCGCTGGTGCCTCAAAAGATTTTTAAAGGGCGGCATTGCAAAAACCTACTTCAGATCGAACTTTGTAAAAATGCTAGATACTTCGTATACGGGTTGGTTTCCTACCGTTCCATTGCTAAACGCTTGGAAAACCGCCACGCGAATATGCCGAGATTTTGCATCGCAAAGGTTCGCCTCGGGCTTCTCGCAAAAGTAGATTTTGGCGTTGAATTTCTTATCATAAGCATCAATATTGGTCAGCGTAGCGCCTGTTGGAGAGATGGTTTGTTCTACGCCGCTGCTCGGCAGTGTATCGATCTCGCTTTGGCGAAGTTCGTCCATGATCTTTTGAGAAACCGCAACCGCACCTGTCCTGACTGGATTTTTTAGGGTCTGAAGGCGATAGCTCATATAAACGGGCACCACCCCGGCTAGGGTTGCCAAGAAGACGAGCAGCGCAACCATCGTTTCAACCAACGTCAGTCCTGCCGTGGATGGTGCGTCAAAGCCATGTTGCTGCCTAGGGAAGCACTTTAACATCGACTCCTCCTCCTCGAAAAACCGTAATTTTGCGTTTGGCGTTTCGATCGTTCTTAAGGGTAAGTTCTAGGGTCTGATTCGTCAGACCGCGACTGTTATAGCAAATGTTCCAGTTATCGCTGGGAGAAGGAACCACACTGTCGATTAAAACTTGGGCGATCTGTACGCCCTTGCGCTGTCCGACGGCAGACGTGCTGGTATCTAAAGCCGTATCTTCAAGGGCGAATCCCGGATCGGGACTCCAGGCCGTAACGGGACTGGAACAAGATTCGGCGGATTCAACGGCAAGACTGATTCCAACTGCTGTCGCAACAGGTCGCATGCGATAAGCAGAGGTTTGAGAGACTGCCTTGGCTCGCAAAAGCTTGAGATTGCCTGCAATATTGGCGCTCGCGTCCTTGAGCGGGTCAGTCCCAAATCGAATTGCGGGCGCGGCGATCGCCGTCAGTATCCCCAAAACGGCAATCGCTACTAGCGTTTCGGCTAAGGTAAAACCCAGTTGTGAGAGTCTGCGATCGTAAAACATGGGCGATAGGGGTTGTAGAGAACGAAAACGACGCGTCAGCGAACCTAATCCGAACCTCAAAAATTAAGTCATTATCCATTCTTCCTAAGGATAATGCACCTGCGGTGCACCGCTCTTTTACCCCCCAGAACAACCGACGACTGCAAGTGCGGTAACGCTGCTCGGTCGCTCAAAAGATTGACTATGTTCCCCCGCCAGCTTTCCCCCGCCAGCCAAATATCGACAAATATCCATCGGAGCAATATCGCAAAGGCAAACAACCGCATCCAAAATAAAGTTATATTATTTTTCGGCTGTCGCTCCTCCCTTTATTCTGCAAGAGAAAAATGGATTCAAAGCCAATCCTGTCAGACTAGAAACCTTTCCCCGAGCCGAATAAAGCGCGAACTGTTGCAAGTAGACCCATGATAGCCTCAAGACGATCGGTTGACCACTTTGGCAATATCTCTATCCTGTGAAGGGTAGAGTCCATTCCCTTCAGGAGCAGCAATTATGGCGTCTGCGGCGCAAGACCCCCAAAATACAAGAATTGAGCGAGACACGATGGGAGAAATCGCAGTCCCTGCCGATCGCTATTGGGGCGCTCAAACCCAGCGATCGCTTGCCTATTTCGCGATCGGCTGCGACGTGATGCCTCGCGAGATGATTCGAGCGTTAGGGATGGTGAAGATGGCGGCGGCAGAAGCCAATCGAGATTTAAATCTGTTGCCGGAGCCTCTCGCTGGGGCCATTATTCGGGCGGCGCGGGAAGTGCTGGAAGGACGTTGGGACGACCACTTTCCGCTCCGAGTCTGGCAGACGGGCAGCGGCACTCAAAGTAATATGAATGCCAATGAGGTGATTGCAAATCGGGCGATCGAACTTTTAGGGGGCGTGCTGGGCAGCCAAATGCCCGTGCATCCCAACGATTGCGTGAATCGATCTCAATCTTCTAATGATGTCTTTCCCACTGCGATGCATATTGCGGCGGTAGAGTCGATCCACCATCAGCTTTTTCCAAAGGTCGCAAAGCTCAGAACGGCTCTAGACGAAAAGGCTAAGGCGTATGAGGATATTGTCAAAATTGGCCGCACCCATTTAATGGATGCAGTGCCCCTGACGCTAGGACAAGAGTTTTCTGGGTACGCGCATCAGCTCGATCGAAACTTGGTTCGCCTTCAAAATGTGCTGCCCGATCTTTACGAGCTGGCGCTGGGCGGCACTGCCGTGGGGACGGGGCTCAATACCCACCCAGAGTTTGCCGAGCGCGCGGCTGCTAAGATTGCGGCGATCTCCCAACTGCCTTTTGTAAGCGCGCCGAACAAATTTGCAGCGCTGGCGGCTCACGATGCCGTCGTGATGGCCAGCGGCGCGCTCAAAACCTTGGCGGCGTCCCTCCTCAAAATAGCCAACGATCTGCGCTGGCTGGGTTCTGGACCTCGCTGCGGGTTGGGAGAGTTGATTCTGCCCGCCAACGAGCCGGGGTCGTCCATTATGCCGGGGAAGGTCAACCCGACCCAGTGCGAGGCCATGACCATGGTGTGCGTGCAGGTGATGGGAAACGATACGGCGATCGCCCTTGCTGGCAGTCAGGGCAACTTCGAACTCAACGTATTCAAGCCCGTCATGATTCACAATCTATTGCACTCTATCCGCCTGCTGGCAGATGCGTGCGCTTCGTTTACAGATCATTTGGTGGTAGGGCTAGAACCCAATCGCCCTCAAATTGAGGCGCTGGTGCAGAGATCTTTGATGTTGGTGACGGCCTTGACGCCCAAGCTCGGTTACGATACCGCTGCTGCCGTTGCTAAAAAAGCTTACGCTGAAGCTAAGACTTTACGCGAAGTTTGCGTGGAGTTGGGGTATCTGACGGGCGCGGAATTCGATCGGGCGGTGCGCCCTGAAAACATGACCCACCCCAACATCAAAACCTGAGGTTAAATCCCTCTGCGCGAACTGCTGGAAGCCAGCCCGGTTGAATTGGAGAAATTTCAAGGAATCATCCCGATGTCTCTTGTTTTTGCGCTCTCTACTGTCGCGATCGCCAGCAACCTTTGCGGTAGCTTTCCTCTGACTCAGGTGAATGCTTCTGCGGCGATCGTCTCGCAGCGCAATGTACCTGCGCCTTTGCCATCTCTATCGCCAGCCCCGTCGCCATCTCTATCGCCAGTCCCGCCGCCAGCTCCATCTCTATCGCCAGTTCCGCCGTCAGCTCCATCGCTAGCCTCACCGCCATCTCCATCACTAGCCCCACTCCCAGCCCCTACTCCTCAGCGCCAGCTCTATCAAACCCAGGGGGTGATGTTTGAAACGCCTCCTGGATTTTCCCCTTTACAGCCCTTGGGTGGCAAAACCGTCGGAGTCCTTTACCCGGCTGCTGCCGCTCGATCGCGCCACGTATCCATCCGGCTCCTTGAAATACAGCCCAGCGCTCTGGGGATTGCGTCCCTCGGCGCGCGGGAACTCTCGGAGTACGTTCGCTTTAGCTTTTGGGGCATCACTGCCAATCCCCAGTACCATCAAACCCGTCGATTTATGGGTCAGTCTGTGACTGGCGATGTTTTGATACGACCCAACAATGCCGGAATGTCTTATCTGGAGTTTTACCTGGTCCCGCTGTCAGCGGACCGTCAACTGGCGATCGCCTTCGAAGCCGATACGGAATTGCCCGTCGCGCTTCTAGAGCAAGCCATCCAAACCGTTTCGGCATCCCTCCGGGAAGACCCGACCCTCAAAAAAAAGCGGCAACGCCGCCCGCCGCCGCTCAGTCCATTAAACTGAGGGTATGGGCAATGCCATCCAGCCGCTGAATACCGAACTCATCCACCGTATTGCTGCCGGGGAGATCGTAGACTCTGTAGGAGCCGTAGTGCGGGAGCTCGTCGATAACGCGCTAGATGCCGCCGCCACCCGCATTTCTATATCGCTGGGGCCAGACCTGAGCAGCGTTGAAGTAACGGATAATGGGATGGGGCTGACTTGGGCCGATCTCCAGCAAGCTGCGCTTCCCCACACCACCAGCAAAATATCCGCCTTCGAACACCTGAGCGAACTCCATACCCTGGGGTTTCGCGGAGAAGCTCTTTACAGTCTCGCCCAGCTCGGTCGGCTCGAAATTTGCAGCCGCGCTCGAGCTGCATCCACGGGTTGGCGCGTCCGTTACGACCTCAAAGGCGCTGTCGTAGTGGCTGAAGAAACTGCGATGGCAGCAGGCACAACCGTCACCGTCACCCACCTCTTTGAAACTTGGCCTTCCCGCCAGCAGGACGCTACGACCAAGGCAACCCAATGGCTCGCCACCATTCAGGCTGCAATCGGCGAATATGCTCTCTGCCATCCCCAAGTCACCTGGCAGGTGTATCGCGATCGGCGACCGTGGTTCAGCCTCGCACCGGGGCGCAGCGCGAAGGATGCAATCCTCCAAATCATCGGCAAACTCGTTCCCGAGGATTTGCGCTGCGAAGTCTTTGCCATCGAGGTACCCGACGCGACGATCGAAGGCTGCGCCGCACCTGAAATTCAGCCCGATCGCCCTCCCGCCGCCACGCTGGAAGTTTTGGCAGGACTCCCCGATCGCTACCACCGCCACCGTCCCGCTTGGGTGCGCGTGGCGGTTAACGGTCGCCGCGTCTCCGTCAACGAATGCTCTGCGGCGGAACGATGGGGTCCTCTAGAACACAGCATTCTCAATGCCTTTCGTCAGGTATTGCCGCGCCATCGGCATCCCCTTTGCTGGATTCACCTTAAAGTTCCCGCGCGCTTTGTGGACTGGAACCGAACCGCCTCTAAATCGCACATTTACCTCCACGAGATCGAAACGTGGAAACAGCAAATTACTCAATGCATCCAGCAGGTCCTGAATCTCTCAACGCCCTCCGATGCTTCGGAGTTGCAGATCCGTCAGTTCTTAAAAACTGCTGAGGCGAAGGGTCGCTATGCTTTAGCAGCTCCCCTGAACCTTTCTGCCCAACTGCCCCATGCCTCGTCCGACGATGAATTAGAAGCGCGAGACGCAAACAGCTTGAAGTTAGGTTCCTTGCGCGCGATCGCCCAACTCCACCAGACCTACATCGTGGCCGAACATCCTTCAGGCGTGTGGCTTGTAGAGCAGCATATCGCCCACGAGCGCGTGCTTTACGAGCAACTTTGCCAAGACTGGCAATCGATCGATCTAGATACGCCCTTAGCGCTGCATCGTCTCAGCGATCGCCAAGTTCAAAATCTAGCCCGGCTTGGATTCCCTGCCGAACCCTTTGGACCAGATTTATGGGCGGTTCGCACCGTCCCCAAAGTTCTTGCCCGGCGATCGGATTGCCTCCAAGCACTTTACGAACTCAGCCACTGTACAGACCCGCAACCCGCCCTCGTGGCTACCGCCTGTCGGAGCGCGCTTCGCAACGGGCAAACCCTCACCCTCAGCGAAATGCAAATTTTGCTCGATCGGTGGCAGCAAACCCAACAACCCCGCACCTGCCCCCACGGTCGTCCCATTTTTCTCCGTCTAGAAGAACAAACTCTTTCCAAATTCTTCCGCCGCCACTGGATGGTTGGCAAAAGCCACGGGATCTAAGCCGAACGCTCGCACACCTTGAATGCGGCTCCCAAACAAGATCTTTAAGATATATTTTTTAACTTTTGAGAAGGCTTAATAAAAAGCTGCAATATAGCGCGGCTTTTTTCCCCGAGAAAAGAAATACTTTATTGAATTTTGGGAACCCTATTGATAGTTGATGGTATTTTTTGTAACGGTTAAGCTTGCAAGAACATTTCATGCTTAGATGTTTCTTGCCTGCCTGTATCCATTCATCTATTTTTCTCTCCTCAGCCCAAAAAAACTTCGCTTAAAAAATGCAAACTTTCCCTCGGCACGAAGCTTCTCCTCTAAAGACCAAGCAATTTGAGTTGTGGTATCAGCCGGTCTATGACTTGTCGAACGGAACTGTGCTGCATAACGAAATTTTACTAAGATGGCGATCGCCCAGCGGTACGCTCAGAAGTCCTCGGGACTTTATGCCCTTCATTTTTGAAGGAGGTTTAGAGAAATGGCTAGATCGATTTGTCTTGGACAGTGCCGCAGATATTTTGGATCGCAATCCTCGCTCGACGCTTTCGATTAACCTGTCGCGAGAAGTCTTGGAAGATCGCCAAATTGCGACATTTATTTACGACTTAATTCATGATTCCCAAATTGAGGCCAGCAGGATCCACCTCGAATTTTCCGAGAAAAATATATCTAAAGATATTAGCAATTATATTTCTCTGATTCGAGATCTCAAGCAAATCGGCTGCACGGTTGTCTTGGACAATTTTGCAAATGACTATCTCACCTTTATGCAGTGGGAAAGACTGAATGTGGATTTTGTGAAAATCCGAGGCGATTTGATCCAGGAATCGACACGAGATCCGACCTCAGAAGTTCTGCTCCAATCCATTTTTGAAGTGGGCAGCGCTCTGGATCAGATGGTCGTAGCAAAGTCGATCGATGCGATCGATATCTCCATGTTTTTGGAGAAGCTCAGCGCCGGTCCAGTTCAAGGCTATCACCTCAAGCCGCCCAGCCCAGAGCTTTGCCTGACTGGGAAGGTCGATATTTTGGGGGTGCCCATTGACAACCTTTCTATGGATGACCTGCTGCAGAAGTTAGAGAAGGGAACCGTATTTACGCCCAATGTCGATCATTTAATGAATGTTAGAAAACACAAAGATTTTGGGCAGGCCTACAGTATCGCCGACTACAAACTCTGCGACAGTCAAATCCTATTCTTCGCTTCTCGATTTTTAGGATCGCCCATTGTTGAAAAAATATCCGGGTCGGATTTATTTCCTGCTTTTTATCAGCACCATCGTGATAACCCGGATATCACCATATTTCTGTTGGGCGGGATGGGAAAAACCTCTATACAAGCTCAGACTAAAATCAATCAAAAAGTCAATCGCAATATCGTAGTAGATGCCTATTCGCCTCCCTTGGGCTTCGATAAAGATGAAGAAGAGTCTTTGCGAATCGTCAAACGGATCAATCAGTCGGGTGCGACGGTTCTCGCGATTGGCGTGGGAGCGCCCAAGCAGGAGAAATGGATCGGTCAGTACCGACAATATTTGACGTCCGTCAACATTATTTTTGCCATCGGAGCCACCATTGACTTTGAGGCGGGTTTGGTTCCGCGCGCGCCTCAAATCGCCAGCAAGATGGGAATGGAGTGGCTTTACCGCTTAGCAATGGAACCCAAGCGCCTGTGGAAGCGGTATCTCATCAACGACGTGCCCTTTATTTGGCTCTTATTGAAGCAAAAAATGCTGGGCTAATCGATCGATGGGGTTCCCATGGGCGGCCCCATGGGCGGATCGAGCGGCAGTTCGGCGATCGCAGCTAGATCGGTCAAGTCTGCAAGGGCAGTATTGCTGCGGTCTGGGCGGTCTGGATAGCGCTGACACGCGCTTGCAAACGAACAGGGTTGAGCGTTCGATCCGCATTTCGGGTCGGCAAGGGGAACTTGAGGAAAATCTTGACGATGTTCTATAAAATCTTTGACCCACCCGCGCAGATTCGTCAGTTGTTTCGTTAAGGTTTCGCGGGTTTGTCGGTGCAGGGTTTCGGAGTAGGAAATCGACAGCCAGTTTTCGCGACTGCGGCTGGCAGACCGTTCTGGCAGTTCCGCAAACCAATACAGCATTGAAACGCGATCGGGCGGGTAACCCAGGGCTTCTGCCGCGATAAATAGATACAGCCGCGTTTGCCAGTGCTGCTGGAGCAATTGGACGCGGGGCGGGCGAGGATAGGTCTTCCAATCGACGATTTGCGCTGTGCTGGTGTCCCGGATCAGCAGGTCGTAGACCGCAATCAGCGTAAACCCCTCCAGTTCTAAGGTGCATTGATACTCGCTCTGACGCCACTGCCCCGTCAGGAGCGGCGGCGGCGCGTCTTGAAAGAACTGAAACCACTCCCGGAGTTTGGGATTGTCGTCCAGGAGCGGCTGGATGTCTAGACCCAATTCTCTTTGCTGCATGAGCTGATGAAATTGGCGGCCTAAGACCTGATTTTCGGAAACCAGGGAAGGCTGTGGGAGCATCAAACTGTCTAAAAATAAATATTGAAACTTGCGAGGACAGGTTTCTAATACTTGGAGGTGCGCTTGAGACAGTTGTAAGAAGGGCAGGTGCTCCATAAAACTTAATAGGCAAAAATGCTCGATTTTCAAGCATTCTACCAATTCGACCCCGAGATAAGATTCCGGTGAAAGTTGAGATTTGTGAGGGTTTGAGGAGGGGGGGTGCGAACGTCTTTTAAACTAGCTGTTGCAATAAATCCTCATTGTTGTAGATTGCCACCTATGCAAACGCTATCCTGGCACGATTCCATCCTTTTAGTCTCTTGTTTTGCTTCAGTCGCCGGACTCTACTTCTACGGGCGATCGCAGGCAGAGGATCCCACGGATGCCGAAGCCGCCCACGAAACCTTGGTTCGTTTGTCGTTTGTTTATTGGCTGGTCTATTGCGCTTCTAACTGGGGAGAGCAAATTTGTGCGTCGTCCTCGCAGGGGCTAGCTTGTAGCCTGCGCGTCCTAGGGCTATTCTCCTATATTTTGACCTTTTCCTGCGTGTTGAGCGTACCGCTACACGCGATCGAGCAACGGCGCAGGCAACCCAACTAACGCTTCGCGCAAGCGAACCTCAATCTGCTACGGACAGTTTACCGATAATCTAATGGCAATAGGGCGTAATGTCTTCGCCGCATTCGTCGGCCAAGAACGATAATGCTCGAAACCGCAGTTCGACAAACTGATCGTAGAGGGGATTGAGTTTGCACATGGCGGGGATGTGCGCGATCTTGCGGCCTAGGAAGAAGATATCGCGCTCGAACGGACAATTGGCAGGAATGAGCCGACAAATCAAATGGGCCGTTTGGCGATCGTTCATTTGAATGCGATCGAATGCGGGGACGAACAGCTTTTGAACGAGACGCTTAAAGGAAACTTGTGCGAGAAAGGGGTGTTCTGAAGCAGACATAGAAGTAAGGCTTGTCGCATCGATCGTCATACTTTGATACCAAAGACTAAGGGTAAAGACGCTTCCCTGGATTGGGTTGTCGTTTTAGTTGGATTCTTCGACGAGTAAATAGAAACCGAACAGGAAACACACTGCCCAGATGCCAATAATTTGAAGTTCGAGAGACGCAAGAAAAGACAACATACTCTCACCTTTCGGTCTTAAAGTTTGAGGCGGTTCGCTGCTAAAAAACGAGTGACGAACCTGTTCATGGCTTTATTATGCCCAGCGCCTCCTGAGACCACATGGGAGAATCCACGGATTTTTGCACGTTCTAACTCGGGTGGCCTATCAGCAATTACCCGTAGAAATAAATGAGGAGTCTATCTACAGCTAAGGCTAGCGCTCACCTTTTAAGAAAGGATTGTGGTTTGGATTGTTCCTTTGCAAAGCAAAGATCTGTACGGGTTGTTATACGGATTTTTAACTGAAATAGAAACTTCAACAGAATCGCATTTGGATCCTGAGACTGAAGGATGGGCGGCAAGGCAATACTGTTCGGTTAAGTCTTATCCATCATTGCACTGGCCCCCCAGCCCCCCTTTCTTATAGCCCTACCGGGCTTTATTTCGGGGGGTTCTGAACTCAAAATCCCCCAATTCTGGGGGATTTAGGCTTCGACGTGAGGCTTCGACGGTGAGCTCAGCCGAACCGCGCTCAGCCGAACGTGTGCTGGTGCAAGGTTTTGCTTCTTATCCGAACAGTATTGGACTCGCATCCCAATTTAACCGACATCTTCCATAATTTTAGGGACCTTAAAAAAATCGCCGTCTTGGTCGGGGGCGTTGTCCAAAATGGCATCGCGATCGCCCCAAGGTTGCAGGTCGTCGGGACGGGTAATATTGCTCGCGTCGATGGCGCGGGTCGTCGGTTCTACGTTCGCGACATCTAGCTCGCTGAGCTGCTCGAAGTAATCCAAAATACTGCCGAGTTGGGTCGTAAATTGCACCTCTTCTTCGGGCGTGAGGGCAAGACGCGCCAGGACGGCCACTTTATGGACTTGGTCTCGGTCGATCATAAGGGTTGTTTCTAGTACAGATCCATCGTAGAGCGACCCGTGGTCTTGAGCCAGTTTTGGGCTTCGATGTAGTTATTTGGGGCAACGCGAATCGCGCGCTTCCAATATTCGGCGGCCATGTTAAAGAGCTGTTCGGAATCTTCGGGACGGCCTTCTTCCGCAGCCTGTTCTCCCTGGTAGTGATAGATCACCGCGACGTTATTGAGAGCCTGACACAGGCGACCGTTGAGTTCGAGGGCCTGATGGTATAGCTCCAGTGCCTTAGCATGATCCCCGTTGCTGGCGTAGATCAGCCCCATGTTGTAAAGGACGTAGCTGCGATCGTAGTCATCGTCCTCAAGTTTGAGCGCTTCTTGATAGTTGTCAAGGGCTTCAGCGTATTCTCCGTCTCCTTGGGCTGACATGCCGTCGCGATAGTAGGCAAAAGCTTCCTTTTGGCGATTGGTGGCGGGCAAGACCTTCAAAATCAGGTCGGCCATTACGGTAAAGGATTTGTCGATGAAGTTATCGTTGCGCTGGGAACGTGGCATATCGGTTTCGCTAAACTGAAGTGTCTAAAGCGTTCGAGGCGAAACAACGCCTTACTCTAGTCTATCAGGTCCCGCTGGAGGCGCAGGTGAAGATATTTTGAGACGGTTAACGGGCAGGGAAATCCGGATCCAAGCACCGCCTCGGGTGGGGTGATTTTGGGCCGAGATCGTTCCCCCGTGGGCGGTGACGATCTGATGGGCGATCGCCAATCCCAACCCACTCCCGCCCCCCGTCGGCAAGTGCTCCGGTACCTCTGTCGCGCGACCCCGAGCGGGATCGGCGCGATAAAACCGCTTGAAGACGTGGCTGAGACTGTCTTCCGGGAACCCCGTGCCAGCATCCAAGATCTCGATTTGAGTCCATTCTTCCGTCGCTTCCGCGTCAGTGGCGAGCGGGATCTGTACGTTGGGGCGCAGGTAGATGGCGATCGCCGCATCCACGGGACTAAATTTGATGCTGTTGTCGATGAGGTTTAGAAACACGCGCAACAGGCGATTGCCATCCGCGCGCAGGAGATGGCGATCTGGGCCTTCGTAGTACAGCGATAGATTTTTGGCTTGGGCCAACGGTTCCAGGGTAATCCAAGCATTCTGGATCAGCTTGGGCACGTCCACCTCGATCGGATTGAGGGCATTGGGGTTCTGAAACGCGATCTGACTGAGCTCCAGAATATCTTGCACTAGGACGCTCAAACGGACTGTTTCTTGGATCAGCCGATCCACCCAGCTTCTCAGGGATGGGTCGATGCTGCGTTGAAGGGTTTCGGCAATGAGGCGGATTGATGTCAGCGGCGTTTTGAGCTCGTGGGCGACATCGGACGTCCAGCGATCGCGCTCCTCCGCCAACTGTACGGCTTCCCACCGATCTTCGAGGAACACGCCGACGTTCCCTCCTTCGAGCGGAAACCCCGATCCCCGCAGAGGTAAATCCTTCGCAGGCGAACTTTGAATGGAATGAAAGGTCCATTCTTGACATTGGGGCGTTTGGTGCTGTCGGATAGACTCGATCAGCCGATCTAATTCGTAGGAGCGGACCATTTGAAGCAGCGATCGCTTCAGCACGGAACCATAGCGACGCGGTTCGATATTGAGCAGCGCCGCAGCTTTGGCATTGTGCCAGTACACGTAATTTTCCGCATCGACTTCAAGGTAGCCGATAGGGGCTGCCTGCAAAATTGTCTGCCAGGCATTCAGGCGTTGATGTAGAGATAGTTCTGAGCGTTGCTGAAACTGGACCGCCTTCAGCAGCCGCACTTGAAGGGGCATGGTCGTACTGTAAGACTCGGTGGGAAACAGTCGAACCATCCGGCTCAACTGCCGCTGCCAGCGCCAAGAAGACCATCCCCACAGCCCCAATCCCGTTGCCAGGCCCCCGCCAAATTCCCAAATCCAATCGCTAATCGCTACCACTGCATCTCAGTTCGCTACCCAAAGCGGTACCCAAACCCGCGTACCGTCACTAAATAATCGGGATTGCTCGGATCTTTCTCAATTTTCTCGCGCAGCCAGCGGATGTGCACGTCTACTGTTTTACTGTCGCCAATAAAATCGGGTCCCCAGATTTTTTCTAAGAGCTGTTCTCGGGGCCACACGCGCCGGGGGTAGCTGATAAACAGCTCCAAGATGCGGAACTCTTTGGGCGAAAGGTTTACTTCTCGATCGTTCACCGTCACCCGGCATTCTTGGGGATACAGGCTGATATCGCGACAGCGAATTACGTTTGCCGATTCGTTCGTTAACAAGCGCTGGCGTCGCAGCAGGGCGCGGCAGCGAGCGACCAATTCTCGCATCCCAAAGGGCTTGGTCAAGTAGTCATCCGCTCCGACTTCTAAGCCCACCACGCGATCGCCTTCCGTCCCCTTCGCGCTCAGCATCAGGACGGGGATCGCCGATCCTTCGCGGCGCAGAAAACGGCACAGGTCCAAACCATTGATACCGGGCAGCATGATATCGAGGATAACCAGATCTAAAGGCGGTAAATCCCCCCCTTGAGGTTGCTCGGAATAGGTGCGGATGAGGTCTAGGGCGGTACGGCCATCGGCTGCAGTTACGACAGAGTAGCCTTCCCCGCGCAGGGTGAGGCAGATGGTTTCCCGAATCGTTTCTTCATCTTCAACCAATAAGATATGACCGGTAGATGCCTCAATCGCTGAAGCCTTATTAAAGGCAGATTCCATTGTGGACAGCATAAACTGCAACTCAATAGGGATTAGACGTTTGCTCTATTTCCAGAATCATCCTACCACTCGACCTTCGGACAACGGTTTTAAGGTCATGACTTTAACCAAAAGCTAACCTTGCATTAATCTCAGAAAACTGAAAAATTTATTGTTAGCTTAGAATCGTCAGCCAAAGGGGAACGAGCGGGATTAAGGCAATCATGCTCAGCGCAATGCTGCTGGCAATTAGCTCGCGATCGAGGTTATATTCCTCTGCCAAGACGAGAGCGGTCAACGCCGTAGGGGTGCCCGCCATCAACACTAGGGCCAAGCGCGGTTCGCCTACAATGTCCCAGAAAGGCGTTACCAGCGCCACAATCGCAGGCATTAGCAGTACTTTGATCCCGGCGGGTACCAAGCCACAGACAAGGCTGCGCCAGCTTTTGAGCTGGCTGAGCCGCATTCCCATGAGCAAAAATCCGCAGGGAATCACAACCCAAATCGAGCGAGCGAGCGCTGCTTCCGTCGCTTCTGAAAACATCACGGATTGCGTAGAAGCCCCCAGCAGAAACGCCCACAGCGATGGTACCTTAAGCACGGCAATCAAAGACGTCCACCAAGGACGATCGCTGGATTCACCCTCGCCTGGCTCTCGTTCTCCAAAGTGATGCGCCACTAAAACACCCATGCCGTAAAGCCCCGTGGCATTGTGCGCGACTGTAAAAAAGGCCGCCAGACCCAAATTTTCGGGATTGAGGACGGAAGCGGCGATCGCCAGTCCCACAAAGCCCGTATTTCCGAGCATTGAGGACAGCACAAAACTGCCCTTACGCGGCCCGCTCTGCAAGCCGAGCCAGTCCTGAGGCCAGCGTTGGCTGAGTCGTAACAAACCCAGGGCAATCCCCAGCCCCAATAGCAACGTACAAACCGTCGCGGTCGGCGCCAGCCAGATCGGTCGGGAAAAATCAGCGTGTCGCGCCAAGGTAAAGATCTCGACGGGCATGCCCGCCCAAAACAACCCTCGTCCTATCCACCTCGGCACCCGATCGGGCAAAATTCGATAGAGAACAACCCCCAGACTCATCCAGATGCATAACGATGCGTAGGCGTGAAATAATGCATCGGTCATGGGCGGTGTTAGCTTGCCTCACACTCTAAAAAGGCGGCGCATTCTACGTGAGCCGTTTGCGGAAAAAAGTCGGCAGGTTTGACGCGGACCAGTCGGTAAGGTCCTTCCTGACAGAGTTTTTGCAGATCGCGGGCTAAGGTTGCAGCGTTGCAGCTCACGTAAACGATGCGCGGTATTTTACGCTCGATGAGATTCTGTAAAACTCCCGCTTCGCAGCCCTTTCGGGGCGGGTCGAGCAGGACCACATCGGGCTGAAGTTCGAGTTCTATCAGGCTTTGCTCCACCGTCCCCACTTGGAATTCTGCGTTTGTAATGCCATTGAGCCGGGCGTTCTGGATGGCCTGCTCCACGGCATCGGCCTGGACCTCCAGCCCCAGACAGGATTTAGCAACGCGGGCGATCGGTAGGGTAAGGGTGCCAATGCCGCTGTAGGCATCTAAGACGGTTTCGCAGCCTTGCAGGTTGAGGTGCTCTAAGATCGCCTGCAATAGCGCTTCAGCCTGTTCTGTATAGACCTGAAAGAAGGTGTTGGGGTGAACCTGAATCGTCAGTCCCGCAAAGGTCTCGTGTAAAAAAGGCTGACCCGCGACCCGTCGGGTTTGGGTGCCGAAGATGCGATTGGTGCGATCGCCGTTTACATTCAGGCAAACCCCTACGATTTCGGGATGGGCTTTCATCCAGTGCTTGGCCTGCTCTTCGATGCCCGCGAGATTGTTTCCCGTGCGGGCCACCAGCGTCGCTAAGACTTCGCCCGTGCGGCGTCCCACCCGCAGGGACAGATGGCGGAGTTCTCCCTTGTGGGATTGTTCGTTGTAAATCGACCAATCCTGCTGCTGGATCTCTTGTTTCAGGAAGGCCAGGATGGGATTTAAGCGCGGGTCTTGAACGGGACATTGGTTCAAGTTAATTAAGCGATGGCTGCGCTTTTGGTAATAGCCCGCCTGCACCTTGCGCTGTCCCTTGTCGATCGCGAACCCCAGAGGATAGGTGGATTTATTGCGGTAGCCAAAGGGGGACGGCGCGGCCAATACCTCTTCGACGGGCGGGTTGGAAAATTTGCCGATCCGCTCTAATGCCTGAATGACTTGGTTGCGCTTGGCCGAGCGCTGATAGTCGTAAGTCGCAAACTGCCACTGACAACCGCCGCACTTATCGGCCACGATGCAGTGGGGTTTGGTGCGATGGGCAGAGGGTTCTAACACTTCTACCAGCACGCCGTGGGCGTAACTGGGTTTCACAAAAGCGAGCTTTGCAGAGATGCGATCGCCCGGTACCGTATCGGGTACGAATACGACGCGGCGGTCTGGTCCCCAGTGGCCCACTCCATCCCCCGTGGCGCTGAGATCTGAAATTGGCACTTCAATAAACTGACCCTGCTGCCAGGATTGCGGTTCGACGGAGGTCTGGCTATCCAATGGTGTAAACCTATAGGTCTCGAATGAGGGGTTCTGATGGGGGTCTCGAATGGCGGTGCGGGAAATGCGGAATTGCCCGATCTCCCTGCCTCGCTGTCTTACGTCAACAGTAACAAAAAATGGTGAGGAGTCTCCTTTAGAGAAGACTCCTCACCCGTTTCAGTCAATTCAGACGAGACGTTAGCGCTAGCGCTGGGACGTCGAAGAAACCTGTTGAGGCCGATCGACTTTGATGACTTTGTTGTTTTTGATCGGTCTGGCGGTTTCTAACTCTTCTTCGAGTTGAGTCGTAATCGCAGGATAGTGGTCGAAGGCCATCTGCAACGCAGCAGCGGCGATCGCCCGGATATCGTACTCTTCGCTCAAGGAAGAAATCATCGGCAGAAAAGAAGCCAGCCGCTCGCCCATCAAGGCTTCGCGCATTTCGCCCGTGAGCTTCTCGAGGCGTCGTTCCTCAATTTGCGCTCGGGTCGGCGTCGGTAGGACTGGAATTTCTTGACGGACGTGATTCTCGATCTGGCGCATCTTCCAACGCTCGGAAGTATGAGCCAGCGTGATCGCCACCCCTTCATTGCCCGCCCGACCCGTACGACCGATGCGGTGGACGTAGCTTTCCTGACTGTCGGGCACGTCGTAGTTGATGACGTGGGTCAAGTCGTCCACGTGGATACCACGGGCGGCAATATCTGTCGCGACCACCCAGCGCACCTGCTTCTGCCGGAAGCGCCACAGGAGCCGTTCGCGCTGGCTCTGGCTGAGGTCGCCGTGGTACTCGTCTACGCTGTAGCCTGCGGATTGTAAACGATTGGTTAGGTCGGCAGCTTCCCGTCGGGTTTGGACGAAGATAATGGCCGTATCGGGATCTTCTAGCTCCAACACCGTCTGGAGGACAGCGGCGCGAGCGCTCAGTCTCGGGACCCGATAGGCAATCTGGCGAATCTGAAGGGGGCTGGCCTGGGCCTGCTTGATGCTGACCGTAACCGGATCTTTCAAGAATTGCTTCGTGAGCCGGTAAATTTCCGGGGGCATCGTCGCCGAGAAAAAGGCCGTTTGGCGAGTTTCGGGGACGCGACCTAAAATGAGCCGAACGTCTGGAATAAAACCCATGTTCAGCATTTCATCAGCTTCGTCTAATACAAAGCACATCAGCTGATCGAGGACCAAGACGCCTCGATTGAGCAAATCCAAAACGCGTCCGGGCGTGCCGACGAGAACTTGCGCGCCGCGACGGATCTGGGTAATTTGGCGATCGATGGATTGCCCCCCATAGATAGGCAATACGAAAATGCTGGGATTTGCCTTAAAACTCTGAATCGACTGGCTGACTTGAAGCGCCAGTTCGCGAGTTGGGGTTAAAATCAGCGCCTGAACCGCCTTAGATTTGGGGTCGATGCGCTCGAGAATGGGGAGCGAAAACGCAGCCGTCTTGCCCGTCCCTGTTTGTGCTTGTCCAATGATGTCCTTACCTTCCAATAGAATTGGAATGGCCTGTACCTGAATCGGTGTCGGTTCTGAGAAACCTAATTTCTCGAGACATTGAACGCGTTGTTGAGACAGACCGAGCTGACTGAACAATGAGGTCATGTATTCTCCTAATAGCGGGTCAACAATGTGCCGCCGCTCAAATTTGAAAAGGTCTGCACGGAACTCGCCCTCATCAGGCAAACAGCAGACTCATCCACAGAGATGAAGTAAAAAGCCAAGCTTTCCGTTCATCTGTCCGTAAACTGAAATTCAGCAGAGCAGCGTCACTAAAACAAATGCGCACTTCTATAACGGTCGCATGCAAACGATCCACCGTGCGCTTCTCTATTCTGCAACAAACCGTTACAAAAAGCGAATAATTTAAGAGTAGGGATTTCTCGACTTGTGCGCCGCAAGATCTTGAAAAGCCGCTAAAACTTTGTAGTCTGGGGCACATTCAAGAGATTTTGGACTGTCACCAAATGCCCATATAAGTCGTAAGGATCGGCATCGGTAATTTGAACGAGGGCCATGGTACCCAGCCGAGCGGAAGCGGGTTGACCGTCGGCTGGGTTGGGCTGAATGTAAACCAATCCATCTACATCCGGCGAGAACCGGGCCGAACGTCCGATCAACTGTCCCGTACCGGGATTCTCCTGCTCGATTAAAACCCGAACCGTTTTGCCAATTTGTTTCTGATTGTTACGCAGAGAGATGGGCTGCTGGAGGGCCATGATGCGATCGCGTCGGGCATCCATCACGTCCTGGGGAACTGGGTCCGGCAGGTGGTAGGCAGCCGTGCCTTCTTCCGCAGAGAAGGTGAAGACGCCCACGTGGTCGAATTCGTGGCGCTCGATAAAGGCGCACAGGTGCTCGAAATGCGCTTCCGTTTCGCCGGGAAACCCTACAATCAGCGTCGTCCGCAGAACCGCATCCGGCAGTTCGGCCTTGAGGCGCTCGATGATGGCATCGTTGACGCGACCCTGCCACGGGCGGTTCATGGCCCGCAGGACCTCGGGATGGGAGTGCTGGAGGGGTAGGTCTAGGTAAGGCAGGATGTTGTCGGTGTCGCGGATGGCGGCAATGACTTCGGGCGTGAGCCCGGTCGGGTAGGCATAGTGCATCCGAATCCAGGGCACGTCTACTTTGCCCAATTCTTGCAAAAGCTCGACCAGTTTGGGTTTGCCATACAGGTCCGTGCCGTAGTTCGTCGTGATCTGGGAAATCAGAATCAGCTCTTTGACCCCTTCGGCGGCCAGCCGATGGGCCTCGGCCACGATGGATTCGATCGAGCGCGATCGCTGGTTGCCGCGCAGGTGGGGGATAATACAGAACGCACAGCGATAGTCGCAGCCTTCTGCAATGCGGAGGTAGGCGACCCCTTCTGTCGTGGTGCGATACCGAGGGGTCGTTTCATCGGCGATGTAGGTGGGTTCTTGACTCACTTCCGTGACGCGCTCGCCGGATTCTACGCGTTTAATCACGTCTACGATTTTGTGATAGTCCCCCGTCCCCACGAGCGCCACGGCTTCTGGCAGTTCTTCTAAGAGCTGCTCCTGGAAATGTTGGGCCATGCAGCCCGTAATGATAATTTTCTTATTGGCTTCAGCCAGCTCTACCAGCGTACGCACCGATTCCTCGCGCGCCGATTGAATGAAGCTACAGGTATTGACGATCGCGTAATCGGCCATTTCTTCATCGGTATCGACCGCATACCCTGCTTCGACCAGCAGGCCCAGCATGTGTTCGGTATCGATCCGATTTTTTTCGCAGCCTAGATGGGCGACGGCAATCGTGGGAGATTCTGACATGGGGGCAACAGTTTCGATGGGATTTAGAACGAGTACTCCTTAGAATCCTATCCTAACCCTCTCGGACTCGAACAAATCCCGCGTGCTTTCAGTGCAAAAGCTAGAAGGCGATCGAGAACCCGTTGTCAGCGTAAGGGTAAAATCCGAGTTTTTACTGCCTTCCGCGTCTAGATTTAGATAGAAAACTCAAAAGTTCAGGTTTTTTACGGATGCCAAGCGCGGGCGGTTGACTGAAAATTAACTGGGGAGCGCTCTATGGCTGGGTTACGGTTCGAACTGTACGGCGCAGAAGCTGGGAAATAGCCCATTTTTGACTGATGCACCAATCTACTAGATAAACGATTATGCAGGCTTTAAATAGTAATAACGATCGACTTTTAAGCCAAAGATTGTCAGATAGTCCGTGGGATTGTTCCGTAGCTTCAATTACCCTAAAAATTGCAGAGTCCCTATCTATCAATGAGATTCTCAATATTGCAACCCAGTCCCTACAAAAACTTTTAGACGTCGATCGCGTTGCGATTTATCAGTTTGATGAAAACGCTCGGGGTGCGATTACCGCAGAATGCAAGAGGGCAGGATGGAGTGCTGCGTTGGGGATGGAGGTGGAGAGTATTTTTGCCTTGCAAAGTGGCGCGCGGCAAGAGAGACGCTTTAGCGCTCAAGCCATCGATCGGGTTGAAGAAGCTTCTTTTGTCGAAGGCTATAGCGCTATTTTAAGTCAGCAGCAGGTAAAGTCTTGCTTGATGATGCCTCTGACCTTTAAAGGCCGAGATTTAGGTGCAATTGTTGCCCATCACTGCGCCCGCACGCATCTTTGGGAAACGTTAGAGATTCAGGTTGTCGAACGAGTCAGCCAACATGTTGCCTGCGCGCTCGGGCGCGCGCTCCAGGCTCAACAGCAACAGCAGCAGATCCGCGATCTTCAGCGATCGGAACAGGTTTTGCTAGAGAAAAACTATCAGCTTAAGACCTTGGTCAGTCAACAAAATCTTTCAGGTCTTCAGGCAAATATTCAACTCAAACATAAAATTGCCGAACTCGAACAGAGCTATCTCAATCTGGAGCTTCAGACTACTAAGTCTCAGATTTTAAAGGATTTCATTCTTAAAATCCGACAGTCTTTGGATCTGGAGGAGATTCTCTACACGACCACCTCGGAAATTCAGTCGTGCCTCCAAACAGACCGCATTCTCATTTACCGCGTCAACCCCAACGGCGACGGTAAGGTAATAGCCGAGTCCGTCGCGCCAGGCTGGCCCTCGACGATGGGGGCTGAGTTCCCCGCCGCATTATTTTCGCCGCAATGTCAGCAAAACCTGATTAAGCTGCCCTACAAAGCAATCCAAGATGTTGTTGAGGCGTACCAAACGGTCAATCCTCCCCTGCTTGAAGCGTTGACGTCGTTGGGTACAAAAGCGACGGCGATCGTCCCAATTTTGAACGGATCTACGCCTTGGGGATTTATTATGGCCCATCAGTGTTCTGGAACTCGCGCCTGGAATCCACCTGAGCTGGATCTTCTGACTCAAGTTGCAGCGCACGTCTCAATTTCAATCGAGCAGGCCGAACTCAATCAAAGGCGGCAGCGGGCGTTAGAGATCGGTACGAGGGCAGAGCAAATCCTGCTGGTCCAGCAGGAACAGATCGGCTACGTGCTCTCTTCTAGTCCTGGAATTTTATACAGTTGCTTGGCTCAAGATAACGGCCAGCGAATTTTTTTTGGAAAGAATCTCCACGCGCAGTTGGGCTATAGCTCGCTCGATACGATCGAAACCGATTTTTGGATCGATCGCATTCATCCCGAGGACAGACCCCGCGTACAGGTGCTGAGCGATCGCCCTATTGTCAATCAAGAATATCGATTTCTGCATAGCGATGGCACCTATCGATGGCTCTACGACCAGCAAAAGGTCGTATATGACGAGAGTGGCAAACCTTTAGAGCGGATTGGCTATTGCGTTGACATCAGCGATCGCAAAGAAATTGAGGAGCAGCTCAAGGCATCCTTGGTAGAGAAAGAAATTTTGCTCCAGGAGATCCACCACCGCGTCAAAAACAATCTCAACGTTATTATTAGCTTGCTCAATCTCCAAGCGAGCTACGTCGATGACGACACCATTGTCGATATGTTCATCGACAGCCAGAGCCGTATTTGCACGATGGCGATGATTCACGAACAGCTTTATGGGTCTGAAAACTTGGCGCAGCTGAATTTTGCAGACTACGTCAAAGATCTGGTCAACCACCTCTTTATGGCCTCTCAAAGCGCGACTGCTGCTGAGATAGAGCTGTGTATCGACATTCCCGACATCGATTTAAATCTCGAAACTGCAACGCCCTGTGGGTTAATTCTCAACGAGCTCGTGACAAACGCATTCAAGCATGCATTCTCGGACGGCAGACCGGGGAAAATTTCCATTTCCCTCACGCGCCACGCCCGCGAACTCCAACTGATCGTGCAAGATAACGGCAAGGGCTTTGCGCCAAACATCGATTGGCACAACTGCCCTACCTTAGGCTTGCGTTTGGTGCGACTCCTCGCCCGCCAACTCGATGCAACGCTGACCCAAACTGCCGATACAAAAGGTACTTGCTTTTGCCTTACTTTTTCGGAGCTGGCTTACGAAGCCCGCCTCTAGGCACCCTGTCTGCCTGTTTCGCTTGTGTTCTACTGTCCCTACCTCTAACGTTCCATGCTGACTCAAGACCTAGCCTCAATTCTGATTGTTGAAGACGAACTTATCGTGGCTGAAAGTTTGGCCCTGGATCTGCAACGCAAAGGCTATACGATCGCTGGTATTGTCAGCTCCGGTCATGAAGCAATTAATGCAGTGCTCCGAAGGCCGCCAGATATTATCCTGATGGATATCATGCTCAAAGGGGCTTTGGATGGTATTGAAACCAGTAAAGTAATCCAGCAAAAGCAATCGGTGCCCGTTATCTACATCACCGCATTTTCAGATCGCGCCACGATCGAGCGCGCCCAGCAGGCTGGAGAGACGCTCCACTATCTGGTCAAACCAATTCGACTCAAGGATTTGGTCAAAACCATTGAGGCTGTTTTAGAAAGCGAAGGTTTGTCCAAAGCCACGAGTCAGCCAGCTGAAGCGACCTCGCAGCCGACTGAAGACCATTCTGGATTTCCCCCACCACCAACCATGACCGATGGCCGCATTAAATACGACGAGATCGATCTGAGTTTTTTCGATATGGATTGACTGAGGAAGAACGACTCAGGTCAAACCCTTGCAGCTCCAGCCATAGAGGGGATCGCGCTATTGTTTTGAGCGGTATCGCCCTCGTCGTCCTCGCTGAGGCCAAACACCTGGTTGAATGCTTTTTGGACTTTGTAGCCGGAGTCGATGGACTCTAGCGGATCTTTACGGAGGCGATGGCGCAGGCAAAGGGTAATCACCCGCTTGATGTCGTCTGCGGTGGCTTCAGCGCGCCCTTCAAAGGCAGCAAGGGCTTTTGCGGCTCGATTGGTGACGATATCGCCGCGCAGTCCGTCTACATTGAGATCGGAACAGACTTGAGAGATGTTAACCCGCAGGTCGCGATCGAGTTTGACGTTATTGAGGGCGTGCTGAGCCGCTACAATTTTTTCTTGAAGTGCCGTCTGCTGGGCTTGGTGGTCTTCTAAAAAAATCTGAGGATTTCGGTCGAAGCTGGTGCGCTCTTCCACGATCTGGACGCGTAGGTGGGGGTCTCTGACGGTTCGGATTTCGGCATGCATCCCAAACCGATCCAGCAGTTGGGGGCGCAGTTCTCCTTCTTCTGGGTTGCCGGAACCCACTAGCACAAACCGCGCGGGGTGGCGAATCGAAATCCCTTCGCGCTCGACGGTGTTCCAGCCCGATGCGGCGGAGTCGAGCAGAACGTCGACCAAGTGGTCGTCGAGCAGGTTGACTTCATCGACGTAGAGGATGCCGCGATTGGCTTTTGCTAAAAGTCCCGGCTCAAATGCCTTTACCCCTTCAGACAGCGCCTTTTCAATATCGATGGTGCCGCACACGCGGTCTTCTGTTGCGCCTAGGGGAAGGTCCACCATGGGCACTTTCTTTTTGGCAAGGGCAGGCTTTTTCCCCGCAGAGACGAGGGCTTTAACGTCGTCGCTCATCATTTCAGGGTCGCTGGGATGGCTGTTGAAGGGGTCGTCTGCCACCACTTCAATGTCCGGCAACAAGTCGGCCAGCGCGCGAATGGTCGTGGACTTACCCGTCCCGCGATCGCCCATGATCATCACGCCACCAATGCGGGGGTCGATGACATTAAGGATGAGGGCCAGCTTCATTTCTTCTTGGCCCACGATCGCCGTGAAGGGATAGACCGCTCGCTGAGGAGTTTTGACAGTTGCGCTCACAAAAAATACCTGAGTTTTAGATGATCTGGCGTACTTCATTGTGCCATATATCATCCCAGTCCAACTTATGCTGTAATCAACTCCAAATCCTTCAGAATGAAAATTGCTGAGCCTAAGTCGTTAACTTTGAGCGTATGAAAAAAGTTTTGTCAATTGGAAGCGCGCTGCTCTTATGCGGCGGAAGCGTGGTAGCAGCTTTGGCCCAGCCATCGACCCCAGAGTCAAAGCCAGTCGTCCCCAAGCAGGCACCTCCACCGCGCCCGTACTTAGAATTGCTGGCCGTAGGGAGAGCGCCCCAACAGGTCCTGCGGTTTAAGCCAGCGCTCAATACCAAGCAGACTGCCACCATGACGATGGGAATGGATATGGGACTGGCCATTTCAGGTCAGCCCGTGCCGATATACAAGTTGCCCGGTACGGTCATGACCTTTGAAACCCTCGTGGATCGGATTGACCCCAACGGAGATATCCACTATCAGTTTCAATACACGAACGTCGATGTGGTTGAAGATTCTAAACTGCCTTCCGAGCAACTGAACAAGCTTCGCACTCAGCTTCAAAAGCTGAAGGGGATTCGCGGGAGGGTTGTAGCCGATAACCGGGGACAAACCAAGTCAGGAAAATTCGAACTGTCGACCGAACTCGATAGCGCGAACAAACAAATGCTCAAGCAGATTACCAATTCGGTGGAGCAGTTGTCTTCTCCCGTGCCAGAACCTGCGCTTGGCGTGGGAGCAAAGTGGCGCGTTATTTCTGCGCCTAAGTTTAATGGAATTACCCTCAAACAAGTCGCAACCTACGAACTGCTCAGTTTTCAAGAAGGGGGAATGACGTTGCGCGTCACGCTCGATCAGAAGGCATCACCTCAGCAGATGAATGCGACTGGGCTCCCAAGCGGTAAAATTTTGAACCTGAAGTCCCTCGTGGGAACCGGGCAGGGACAAACTGTCGTGAAGCTGGATCGTTTAATACCGATCGATTCAAATATGACCGCTCAGCTTCGCTCTGAAATGGTTTCTCCTAACTCCCCCAAGATGATGTATATGACAACGAACACCAAAATGAAGCTAACGCTAAAGTCGCAATAAGCGTTTTACCTCAAAGCGGCTGTTTCGTTGCAATTTTGGGCGATGCAGGATCTGCAATGAAGCCAATCTCTCCCGGCGGCCAAAAGCGAAGGTTAGCGCGTCCGATCACATTCTCTTTCGGCAAAAAGCCCCAAACGTGGGAATCGTTACTGTTGTTGCGGTTATCGCCCATCACAAACAGCATTCCCACAGGCACCCGCACGGCAGGCATTTCGTAGGACGGCGGTTCGGCAATGTAGGGTTCGGTGAGGGGAACTCGATCGACGTAAACGCGGCCCTCATGCACCTGCACGGTCTGCCCCGCCACCGCGATCGCCCGCTTGATAAACGCCTGATCCGCAGGATAGCCCGCCATCTGGAGCTGGCTGGGCGGGTAAAACACCACCACCTCGCCGGGCTGTGGGTCTCGGAATCGATAGGATAGCTTTTCCACCGCAATGCGATCGCCGGGATACAGCGTGGGCACCATCGACGGCGACGGAATGTAGCGCGATTCCGCCACAAAGCTTCGAATCAAAACCGCCAAGCCGATCGCCACCAAAACGGTCAGGATATTGTCCTTCTGCGATCGCCAAAACCTTCCCCACTTCGAGCCAGAGGGGACAGACGCCTCAATCGTTTCCTTTGTCATGCCTGTGGACGCCCTACTAGTACATCCGCTTAATGATATAGTCCGTCAACTCTTCCAGCGCGTGCTTGGACGGCGAAGCGGGCAGTTTTTCTAAATGCTGGAGTGCCTGAGCCGAAAAGGACTCCGCTAACGCCCGCGATCTGGCAATGCCCTGGCTGTTGTGAATAAGGGCGATCGCCTCTTCTAGATCTCCCGGCTCCGTGAGTTCGCGCTCGATCAACACCTGAAGATACGGTTTTTCTTCCATCGCAAATAGCACCGGAGCCGTCAAGTTGCCGCTTTTGAGATCGGAGCCAGCGGGCTTGCCGAGGGCATCCGTGGTACCCGTAAAGTCTAAGATGTCGTCTACTACTTGAAACGCCAGCCCCACCCCGCGACCAAACTGATAGAGATCTTCTTGCAAATCGGCGGAGACATCGCTCAAGACCCCAGCGGCCTTTGCGCTATTGGCAATCAGCGATGCAGTCTTGTAGTAAGACTTTTCCAGGTAGCTTTCTAGAGATACCTCTGTATCGAAGCTGCTCAAGCCCTGCTGGATTTCGCCTTCAGCAAAATCCTTGATGACCTCCGACAGCAGCTTCACGACCTGCAAATTATCTAGATTTGCCAGGTACCAAGACGCTTGGGCAAACATAAAGTCTCCCGCCTGAATCGCAATGCGGTTGCCAAACCGATAGTTGACCGTTTCTACCCCGCGGCGCACGTCTGCTTCGTCCACCACATCGTCGTGGAACAGACTGGCGGTGTGGATCATCTCCGTAATTTCTGCCAAACGGCGATGGCGGGCCGAAATATCCCCATCGGTCGAAATTGCTCGCGATAGTAAAAATACGATGGCGGGCCGCATGCGCTTCCCCCCAGCCTGAAACAGATGTTCGGCAGCGGCATATAAGATTGGATTCCGAGCCCCAACAAGCTGCTTCAAATTCTCTACCAGTTGGTCGAGGTCGGCTTCAACTGGTGCAAAGAGGGAGGTTACTGAGGTCATGGAGTTTGCTATCTGGAGGGATATTCAAACGAAAGATTACAAAATTTTACATATTCCTCTCACATTTTAAGCGAACCTTTCAGAATTAAGGTAGGCGCTCTCAGAATTGCCGCTCCATTCTAACAACGCCGCCTGGAGTTCCCTTCGCGATCGCCCGCTCTGATTGGTATGGTAAAGCAGGGCAAATTGCGCGACCGTCTTATCTTTGGCCCTCAAGTCATTCCCCTCGTATTATTCTTTATGACGCATTCTTCTCCCCCCGAGAGCGATCCGAAGCCCCTTACGCCATTGCGATCGCTTTCAGGCGCGGCGATCGCCAGCGTGATGGCCGTGCTGCTCTACCGCCTCACGACCTCTGTGGTGCAGTCCTTTGCGGCCCACCCCACCAGCTCTCACAACACCATCGTGCTGGGTATCTCCGCTGCCGTCCGCACCTTAGTCATCGGCAGCATGACCATGGGCACTGGAATTTTTGGTCTCGTGGCGATCGGCCTCGTGGCGTTAGCCCTGAAGTTAGCGATACAGCCCGCATCACCCCCCCACTCCAAAACCTAAATCGTTTAAAGATTTGTCGTAGAGAAGTGGTATCTCTGGTTGAGCAACCATCGTTCGAGGGGATCGCTGCAAAGGATTCGGTTTGGCAAAGAAAAAGAGTTCGAGCGATAAACCTCTGCCGGATTCCTTAAGATGGGTATCCAGAGTGGTCAAACGCCTTGTAATATCAATAAGGGGTGATGCGATCCAAAGATGGGTAAAGCTTTCTCATTTTTGCTTGTACCTCCAAAAACCCGTGCTGTTGAGAGAATGATTAAGAGGAAACCCTAGTTATGAGCAGTAAGCCAGACCGCGTGGTACTGATCGGCGTTGCCGGAGATTCTGGATGCGGTAAATCCACGTTCCTGCGCCGATTGGCAGATCTGTTTGGGGAAGACTTTATGACCGTGATCTGCCTGGACGATTACCACAGTCTGGATCGCTATCAGCGCAAAGAAACCGGCATCACGGCGCTAGACCCCCGCGCCAACAACTTCGATTTGATGTACGCGCAAATCAAGGCTTTGAAAGAGGGGCAGACCATCGATAAGCCCATCTACAACCACGAAACCGGATTGATCGATCCACCGGAGTCTGTCGAGCCGAACCGCGTGGTGGTGATTGAGGGGCTGCACCCCCTTTACGACGAGCGCGTGCGATCGTTGCTCGACTTCAGCGTTTACCTCGACATTAGCGACGAAGTTAAAATCAACTGGAAGATTCAGCGGGATATGGCCGAGCGGGGTCACACCTATGACGATGTCCTTGCCGCCATTAACGCCCGCAAGCCAGACTTTGAAGCTTACATCGACCCCCAAAAGAAGCACGCCGATGTCGTCATTCAAATTCTGCCCACCCAGCTCGTACCCAAAGAAGAAAAGCCCGGTAGCCTGTTAAGGGTTCGCCTGATTCAGAAAGAGGGCGTGCCCGACTTCGCTCCGGTCTATTTGTTCGACGAAGGTTCTACCATCAACTGGGTGCCTTGCGGTCGCAAACTCACCTGCTCGTATCCCGGCATTAAGATGTTCTATGGTCCTGACGAATACTACGGCAACAGCGTTTCCGTGCTAGAGGTTGACGGGCAGTTCGAGCGTCTCGATGAAATGATTTACGTCGAAAGCCACCTGAGCAACACTTCGGCAGATTACACGGGCGAGATGACCGAACTGCTGCTCAAGCACCGAGATGCCCCAGGCTCTAACAATGGGTCGGGTTTGTTTCAAGTGTTAGCGGGCCTGAAAATGCGGGCGACCTACCGAACCCTTATGGCCAAGAATACTCCCGTTAAAGCGACGGTCTAGAAAACTTCCATAAGATCCGACTTAAAAGCGGCACCGAAGCTCCTCGGTGCCGCTTTTAAGTCGGATCTTTTTCGCAAAACTGCCCTAGGCGCTGCGCGAAATCAGTCTTCTGGAAAACAGACCCTCTCGTTTGAGCGAAGGTTGGATGGGGGTAGTCGCTTCTGCCAGCGATCTGACCCGTTCAGCCCCGCTCAAAACATTGACTTGATAGACCTGCTGCTGGGTGAGATCTAAGGCGGTCATCCAGCCGCTTCTGGGGTGGTACGCGCCTGTATCGATGTCTAACCAGCCCGCACCCTTGGCAATTTGACCTGGCTCGACCCCAGGAAAGGTAAACGTAATGGTGTGCCCCGTCACGATCGTTTTATCTTCGAAGAACGGGGTTTGACTTTGGTGAAATTCTTGGCGGATCCAGCAAAACTCTTGAGAAGATTGCTGCTCGATCGGTATCCGCGGGTGAACCCCCGCATGCACGAGCCAATAATCTCCGAGGTCGAAATGGCTGGGTAGGGTTGAAAACCAGTTTAAGTCTGCTTCGAGCTGGGTCTCTAAGTCTTGATAGCTTTCTAAAGTACTCCGGCCTCCCGCAGCCAACCATGCATCCATGGCAAAACCGACCGTATCTTCGGCAAAGGCAAAGCCTGCCATTTGTTCGTGGTTGCCCATCAGGCAAGGATACTGATGGGATCTGACAAACGCTACAACCTGAGAACTTTCCGGCCCGCGATCGATGAGATCGCCGAGAAAATAAACAGCGTCTCGGTCGCCAAGGGCGAGTAACGAAAAAAGGTGCTGAAGTCCTTTATAGTGACCGTGCACGTCGCCAATTACAATGCGTCTGGAAGAATCATTTAGCATTCAGGTGGGGCAAGTGCATTCCCGGATAATTGAGAAGGCGGTATGGGGATCCTTTCAGCACTTGAAGCGAAAGAGGTTTAATGCTCTCAGTATGCCCCATTTTTCAGGCAAGCACGCCTAGATTGCGAGCGTTTTAGGATAAGTCTGCGGTCATTTTTGGCGGAGAGCGGTTTGGGATAGCAGTATTCTGCACATCAGGAGCGATGATATGGCGGACTGTCTTCATTTACGGGGAATTAGCGGTTACGGCTATACGGGCGCGCTGCCGGAGGAGCAAACGCTTGGGCAATGGTATGAGGTCAGTTTGCAAATTTATTTGGATTTGAGGGCGGCAGGTCAGAGCGATGTGCTGGCAGACACGCTCCACTACGGTCCCTTGATCGCGCAGGTGCAGGACATTATTCGGCGATCGCGCTTTAACTTAGTCGAGCGCTTGGCGACCGTCATTGCAGATGCGGTCTTGGAGTATCCGATGGTGGAGCAGGTCAAGGTTTGTCTGGTCAAAAAGCCCCCGATTCCCGATTTTTCGGGTCAGATTCAGGTCGAGATCTTACGATCGAAGGGAGATTGTTAAAATGCGGAGTGCCCCAATGGATCGAGGATGGAGCCAGAAAGCGAGTTGATGCCGTCCTACGTCGAGGTTTTGGTAGACTGCCCCGGCCATACCGGGCTATTGACCTATCGGGTTCCTGCCGGGGTTGCCATTGCGCCAGGGGATATTTTGAGCGTAGATTTTGGAGCGCGGCAGGTGGGGGCGATCGCCGTTCGCCTCACCGCCACCCCACCCCCAGACTTAGCGCCAGAGCAGATCCGCGAAGTTGCCGAAGCCGTCAGCGATAGTCTGTTTCCGCCGGGCTATTGGGCCTTGCTGGAGCGGGTAGCGGACTACTACTATACGCCGCTCATGACCGCCATTCGGGTGGCGCTGCCACCGGGTTTGTTGCAGCGATCGCAGCGACGGGTGCGCCTGCTGCGTTCTGAAATGCTAGATCTGAAGACCCTGAGCGTCCCCGCCCGGCAGATCGTGCAGAGCCTTCAAGGTTCTGCAACCCGCGACTATGCTTGGAGCTACATCCAGCAGCGGGTCGAGGGCGCGGCAAAAGGGCTGAGAGAGCTAAAGCAATTGGGGTGGGTGGAGATGACACTCCAGCCGCCCGCACATTCTACCCAGCCCAAACGCCAGCAAAAAGTAACGCTATTGAACCAAGACGGGGAGGATTTGACCCCGCGCCAGCGAGAAATTTTGGCCGTTCTCGCCCATAACGGCGGCGAACTGTGGCTTCAGGACTTGCTCAAGTACGGTAAAACGACAGCCCCTACCCTGCAAAAAATCGCCCAGGCCGGGTGCGTTGCGATTACGCTCGAAGAGCGCCTGCGCCTTGAAGAACGCGCCGTATCTAGGGATCGGCCCCTTACCCTCACCGCAGACCAACAAGCGGCATTGGCTGCCATTCGCGGCCTGTCGGGCTGCGCGACGGTATTGCTCCACGGCGTAACCGGGTCGGGGAAGACGGAGGTGTATTTACAGGCGATCGCCCCTATCCTCAAGCAGGGCAAGTCGGCCTTAGTATTGGTGCCGGAAATTGGGCTGACCCCTCAGCTCACCGATCGCTTCCGAGCCAGATTTGGTTCGCGGGTGCGGGTCTACCACAGTGCCCTCTCCGACGGCGAACGCTACGATACTTGGCGTTATTTGCTCAACAAAGAACCTCAGGTCGTCATTGGCACCCGCTCTGCCGTCTTTGCGCCATTACCTAACCTGGGCGCGATCGTTCTAGATGAAGAGCACGACTCAGGCTATAAGCAAGAACAACCCGCGCCCTGCTATCACGCGCGCACGGTGGCGGGATGGCGATCGCAGCTCTCCGACTGCCCGCTGATCTTGGGATCTGCCACGCCGTCTTTAGAGACCTACACGTTGCACTACCCCACCCCACCCACCTCTGGGCAAGGTAAGGGCATTACATCTCTAGATTCCCCCCTTGTCAAGGGAGGGGGGAGGGCGGCGATGCAGGATGTTCGACAGCGCTACTACCTTTCCCTTCCCCAACGCGTGCAGTCCCGTCCTTTACCGCCCATTACCGTAGTGGACATGCGCCAAGAGTTGCAAAACGGCAATCGCTCCATGTTCGGCCAAACCCTGCAAAAAGCGCTTCGCGAGATGAAGGCGCAGCAGCAGCAGGGGATTTTGTTCGTCCAGCGTCGGGGCCACAGCACCTTTGTCTCCTGCCGCAGCTGCGGCTACGTGATGGACTGCCCTAATTGCAGCGTCTCGCTGACCTATCACCACGAGTCGCCCCAGCGCAATCCGTTTCTGCGCTGCCACTACTGCAACTTCATCCAGCAGCAACCGAAAGATTGTCCTGCCTGCACGTCCCCCTATTTTCGATTTTTTGGTACGGGTACCCAGCGCGTCATCGAAACCCTGAACCGAGAATTTCCCGAACTGCGCCTGCTGCGGTTTGACAGCGATACAACCCGTCGCAAAGGTGCCCATCGCGATTTACTCCAGCAGTTTGCGGAAGGGGAAGCCGACCTGCTGGTCGGGACCCAAATGCTGACCAAAGGCATCGATTTGCCCCAAGTCCAGCTCGTGGCCGTACTTGCCGCCGACGGACTCCTCAATCTACCGGACTTCCGCGCCAGCGAACGAGCCGTGCAGACCTTGCTTCAGGTTGCGGGCCGCGCCGGACGGGGCGAAACGCCGGGACAGGTCATCCTGCAAACCTACTGCCCGGAAACGCCAGCGATCGGAGCGGTGCAGCGCTATGAATTTCAAGCCTGCATGGATGCCGAGTTAAGGCTGCGGGCAGAACTCAACTACCCGCCTTACGGACAATTGATTTCGCTCAGAATAAGCGGCCCAGAAATGGAAACGGTTGAAAAAGCTGCCGATCGCATTGCTGCAGTATTGAAGGCTGCCATCAATCGCGATTCTGCAACTGTAGAAGTGCTAGGACCAGCCCCTGCTAATATCTTGCGGGTTGCGGGTCGGTTTCGCTGGCAGTTACTGCTAAAGCTGCCGCCCAATCTTGAGGGGAATCTCCATCAATGGAAGCTACCGATTCAGGAGATGCACGACTGCTGCAATCGCCACACTCGCCTGACCATAGATGTAGATCCTTTGAGTTTGCTGTAACAAACCGACAAACGTAGTAAAGCGCCACTCGAGCGCCATCGTGCCAATAGACTAAGAGTTTCTTTGGTCTTCCAGGGTGAAGTAACAACCAAAGGCACAGGCCACTAACCAAAAGCTAAGGAGCTGAGTAACAACGGTTTCCCACATAGGTAAGGCTACGCTTGTAAACTTCTCTTTACACACATTAAAACATTCTTAAGCGCATTGCAATATTTTGAGATTTTTTTAGCGCGGTCTTAGCGCGGTCTTAACGCGGTCTCAGTTACCGCCGCTGCCCAAGACCAAAAGGCCGATAAACGAACCGCTATTCCACAGGCTGTGGAGCAGCATGGAAGCCAGTAGATTGCGCGATCGCCAATACACTACGCCCAACACCACGCCTAAGAGCGACAGCGGCAGTACGTCGCCCAAGGTGAAGTGAGCTAAGGCAAAGACAACGCCGCTGAGGGCGATCGCCTGCCAGACTGGCATGTATCGCGCCAGCGATGTCAAGAAAAATCCACGAAAGAGGGTTTCTTCAAGCAGCGGGGCGCACACCGCCACCAAGAACCATAGCAGCGCGATGGTGAATTTATCGCGACCCT
This sequence comes from Altericista sp. CCNU0014, assembly GCF_044923475.1. Classification (NCBI taxonomy): domain Bacteria; kingdom Bacillati; phylum Cyanobacteriota; class Cyanophyceae; order Synechococcales; genus Altericista; species Altericista sp. CCNU0014. The sequence continues at coordinate 3,931,893 of NZ_CP137338.1, read as the reverse complement.
GCAAAATGATTTCTAGAATCGGATTGCCGCCTCCCTGTTCCTTCAACAGTTTTTGATTGAGTAAGGACACAATTAGCACCAGCGGTAACGCTGCAAAATAACCCCCTACCCCCCAAGCAAGCCAATTTCCTTCCCACTTCAGCCGCAGCCACCGCAGGACATTAGGAATGTAAGGCTGGAGCGAAAGCTGCAAAATGCCGAACCCCACCCCCATCAAGCATCCGTAAGTAAACAGAGAGAAATAGGCCTGAAGGCGACCGTCGAAGGTTTCCGGTTTTAGCCCTAACACTGCGACTGCGGTGGGCACGAGGATATAACTCACGCCGAAAAAGGCTGAGAACCACAGCACCATGACCTGCCAGATGGTTTCGGTCGGCCACGAGACAGACCCTGGCAGCGTTTTTACGGCACCAGTCCCGCTATCTAAGATAGGCTCTGAGCGCGCGGCGATCGCCGTCTCGGTCGAGCTTGCTTCAGCCAGCGGTGCGACCTTGGCAGCGGAAGTACTCGGAGAGTCGAACTCGACAGGTTTCTCTCGCTTGAAAACGGTACGAATTCCCCAAATGAGTAAAATCGCCGCGCCGACGATACTGCCCAGTACGGGCATGGCTCCCACCACTAACAGCCGAAAAAACGCGCTGCGGGCGGTGTTTTGCGCTGCCGTTTCCAGTTCTAGCGCGGCATCGGGGCGCTGTTGGAGGCTATAGAGCTTAGATAAAGCCTGAACCCGGAACCAGCCGTTGAGATTTTTGTTTAAGATTGCTTCGGCATTGGGCAACAGGCGCGGCGGATCGCTCCAAAGGCCCAGTAAGACTTGAGCTGTCGGTACGATCTTCTGGGTGCTGGCTTGCGCCTTCGGGCGGGCAGCTAATTCAGTCCAAGTTTGAAGCGCTTTGTCCGATTCTCCGGCCTTGCTGTAGAGCAGCCCCAATCGCAGATCCAGCGCGTCGACGAGTTGACCTTGGGTATTTTGGGGCGATCGCGCGATGGGCGCGCCAGATTCCATCTCTACGTTGGTTTTAGGGAGTTCGTTCGCGTCCGGCGTACTTCGCGCAGTCGGTTTTGATGGCTTAGTCGCGCCCGGATCGAGCTGGCCGACCTCTTTCTGCGCCGAGACCCGAACCGTTTTGTAGCTTTTGATGGCATCCTCGATCGGATTTTCGCCCAGGAAAGATTTTTGTAAAGACGTCTCTCCCCGAACCTCCCGATCCAGTACTTTCCACTCTGACGCACTGAGGACTAAATCGGACTGGTACAGATTGAGCTGACTCTGCACCTGCGGCTTAGTCCAACTGCTAATCAGTTGATTGCTCGCGAGCAAACCCACTAGGATCGCGAGCGCGACTAAAATCGGTCGATAAACTTTCATGCCCCTGAAGGATCCTTTCTAGCTGAATGTGGTTTGGGAAAGCGTTTCCAACTGCTATCACCATCATCCCTGACAGTGCGATGGAGTAAAACAAGCGGGACGGGGTAAAATGCATCTGGCTTTAGCGGAGGATAGAACCCTGGCTACTCGTGTTATTTTAGTGCGTCACGGCGAGAGCAGTTTTAATGTTGAAGGTCGCGTTCAAGGGCATCTCAACGTTTCAAATTTGACCGAAAAGGGCTTTGCCGACGCTCGGCTTGTGGGTCAAACCCTCCAGGGTCTTCCGATCGACGCGTTCTATCACAGTCCTCTCACCCGCGCTCGAGAGACGGCTCAAACGATTCTAGAGATGCTGACTCAAAACGGTAGCAAAATTCCTGCCCTCGTCGTCAATCCTCTGTTGATCGAAATCAGCCTGCCGCTTTGGGAAGGGGTCTTATTTGACGACATTAAGGCAACCGATCCGGCGGCCTATCAGCAGTGGCAAACCGCGCCCCATCTGCTCAAGATGGACGTGCCTGCTGCAGACGGACAAACGCAACCGTTTTATCCCATTCCCGCCCTCTTCGAGCAGGCCCGACAACTTTGGCAAGAACTGCTGCCCAACCACGCAGACCAAACTGTTTTGCTCGTAGGGCACAGCGGCATTAACCGGACGCTGATCTGTACCGCCCTGGGCCTGCCGCCAACCCAGTATCAATCGATTCAGCAGGCCAACTGCAATATCAGTATCCTGAATTTCCCCGATGGCAGCTTGGGCAGCGCTCAGTTGGAGTCGCTGAATGTCACCAGCCACTTGGGCCTACCCGTCCCCAAGGTTCGTAAAGCTCAAAACGCGCTGCGGCTGCTGCTGGTGCGCCACGGCGAAACGGACTGGAACCGTCAGGGCCGATTTCAGGGCCAGATCGATGTGCCGCTCAACCCCACGGGCCACCAGCAGGCGCAGCAGGCTGCCGAGTTTTTAAGGTCGGAACCCATTGACTTTGCGGTATCTAGCCCTATGCTGCGCCCCAAAGAAACCGCCGAGGCGATTTTGCAGCACCACCCCGCCGTGACGCTGGCCTTGCAGAGCGACTTCTGCGAGATCGGTCACGGGACTTGGGAAGGCAAGCTGGAGTCGGAAATTGCTCGGGAATACGCTCGGGAACTAGAGCAATGGCGCACTCAGCCGGAGGTGGTACAAATGCCGGAGGGCGAAAATCTTCAGCAGGTGTGGGATCGGGCGATCACCGCTTGGAACGATCTCGTCGAATCGGCTCGGTCTGACTTTAACGGCACGACTCGAGTGGGGTTGGTTGTGGCCCACGATGCCATCAATAAGGTCATCCTGAGCCATGTGGTGGGGGCGGGAGCCGAAAAGTTTTGGAGCTTCAAGCAAGGGAACGGCGCGGTCAGCGTCATCGACTATCCCGCCGAAGGGCCGCCCATTTTACAAGCCATGAACATCACCACCCATCTGGGCGGCGTCCTAGACCGCACCGCAGCGGGCGCGCTCTAGTCGTGAGCGGAGGGCGACAGGCATCATGACCGACGAACTGCTTCGACAAGTTCGGCTCCTCGACCCGCTCGCGCAAACCGATCGGGTGGCTGATGCGCTCATCGGGGCTGACGGGACCGTTCGCCGCATCGCTCCTCAGATTCAGGAATGGCCCGAGCATACCCAGGTGCGGGACTGTACCGGACTGGTGCTCGGGCCGGGGTTGGTCGATCTCTACAGCACTGTTGGCGAACCGGGCTTTGAAGCTCGAGAAACCCTCCATTCTATGGCGGAAGCGGCTGTGGCGGGCGGGTTTACCCGCGTGGCGCTGCTGCCCTCTACCCATCCGGCAATCGATCGCCCGGAACAGGTGGACTGGATGCTGGCCCATTGCCCTGCCGATCTGCCCGTCGCCTTTCACCTATGGGGCGCGTTAACCCAAAATCTAGAAGGCACGACGCTGGTAGAACTCGCCGAACTGGCTACAGCTGGGATCTGCGGTTTTAGCGACGGTCAGCCCCTCAATTCCGCAATGCTGGTGCGGCGGATTTTGGAGTACCTGCACCCGGTCCAAACGCCCATTGCTTTGTGGCCTTGCGATCGCAGTCTTGCCACTAAGGGTGTCATCCGCGAAGGCGTCCAAGCCCTCCAGACCGGACTCCTCGAAAACCCAGTGATTTCAGAAACTTCAGCGCTGGCAGCGCTGCTTGAAATGGTAGAGGCGCTTCAAACCCCCGTTCACATTATGCGCGTCTCTACAGCGCGCAGCGTGGCGCTAATTGAGGCAGCTAAAGCACGCGGTGTACCGATCGCGGCCAGCGTGACGTGGCTGCATTTGCTTTGGGACAGTGAAGATTTACGCTCCTATAATGTCAATCTACGGCTCGATCCACCCCTTGGCAATCCTGAAGACAAGGCTGCGCTGATTCGGGGGGTGGAAACTGGGGTTTTAGATGCGATCGCCGTTGACCACACGCCCCACACCTACGAAGAAAAAACGGTCCCTTTTGCGGAGGCACCGCCGGGGGCGATCGGGCTGGAGTTTGCGCTGCCGCTGCTGTGGCAGACGTTTGTCGAGTCTGGGCGCTGGAGTGCTTTAGATTTGTGGCAGAAACTCAGTACTGCACCGCTTCAGATTTTAGGGATTGCGTCTACTCCTTTGACTGAAGGGCAGAAGGCAGAGTTGACACTTTTCGATCCGTGCCAAGGTTGGTCGGCAAAGTCCAGCGTGTTGAAGTCGCGTTCTTTTAATACGCCCTATCAAGATGCGGCGCTAATGGGCAGAGCGATCAAAACCTGGCAGCCTCGCTAAACTCATTATTGAACGAACATCTCGATCTAGATCTTCTACGGTATAAGGCAAGTCGGCTTTTTCGCGCTTTAGAAATTCATAGGTTTCCCAACGGGATGACAGGTTAAGCATTCGCCGCACTTCTGCTGCGCCAATACGACCTTGACGATATTGGTCTGCTGCGATGAGTTCCAGAATGCGGTGAGAGAGGTTGGTGGGGTTTAGTTGGAGGCGATCGCCGATATCGTCTGGAAGTTCGATAACGATTTGCATGGGTTCATTCTCCTTAGCTAGGATCTTCACTCATGGTTTCGAGATAGGTCAAGATGGCTTTGGCGACCACGCTGTCTTCTAAATAATGTTTCGCAACTTCGTTGAGGGCGGCTTTGCCTGCGCTGAAGTGACGTTCTGGATTCAGGAGCTGGCGTTTGAGCAGGTGTAGCTGATGTTGGAGAGTTTGCCAACGGGTGGGCTGGGTGGTTTGAATTTCGCAAAATTCGGCATTGATGATGGTCAGGGCTTCAGTTTCGGTGGTGGGGCGATGGGTGGTTTGAAGGGTGTTGATGAGGGTGCTCAGGTCTTTGATTTGTTGCTTGAGGGGTTCATCAGCGACGTGATTGTGTTCGATATAGGTTTTGACATGCTCGAAGACTTGGACTTTTTCGGCTTTGGGGAAGTTGTATTTTGAGCTGTCTGGCATTGGTTTTAGCTCCTATGCAAAAATATCGTCGAAAATTGAGCGCTTGACTCGAAATCCAATACTGATAATGCGTTGATACAGGTCTTCTAGGTTGTCAATCGTAATTTGCCCTTCTTGGTGGAGTTTTTTGATGATTGCCAAAGTGCCTTTGACCTGTAAACCTAAACGACTGGCTTCTCGTCGAGCGGCGAAGTCATCCAGAATGATGTAGTTGGCGTTGAGTTCTAGGGCGAGGGTCATTGCTTCGGATTCGCCGCGTCCTAGGCGCTGGTTCAAGCTGTTGGCTAAGACGCTCATCTGGATTGGTTTAATCTCAATTTTCTGGTTGGCAAAAATTTTTTTCAGTGACAGGCTAACCTCGTCTTCTTTGGCTTGTATTTCATCGAAAACAGCTTGGGGCGTGAAGTATTCTCCCGATTGCGAAAGAAAGATCTCTAGCAGTTCTAGCCGAGTCAGGAAAATGAGTGGCGATGTGTTGAGGACAACTTTCATTACCAGGTTCTCTCGGCAGCAATATCATCTTCGGTCAGGTAGGAGAATTCAATACCCATTAGATCTAATATTTGCAGGAAGGCTTCGGGTTCAAGGTTTAGGACTTCTGAAGCTTTCTTAAGGCTGATGAGCCGCGCTGTGAGAGCACCCAGAATAATGAGAAAATTTTCTTTTTGCTCTAGCGTGTTGAAGAGTTGAATTTCAGTAGCAATATTTTGCAGGAGTTCTTGAGTCATGGCTTTGACTTCCTATCCTTATGATTAATATTATTTTCGATATAATTATCGACCTGCTCAAAGATTTGAGTTTTTGGGGAATTAATATTGATATATGTAACTCCTCTTTTTAGCTTTTTAATATTTTTTTCTGGTGGAGAAGATTTAGCAATATTGTAATCATAAAATTTACAGTTAGATTGGATGATAGCTATTGCTTGTAATATCTTCTCGCCTGCTTGAGTTGAAATAAGTTCAACCAGCTTGGGTAGATATTCAGCAGCAGTATTTCCATGGAATTGACTTAATGCTTCATATACTGAAGTCTCAATAAGCGAATCCTCAAATAAATCAATCAGCTTTGGAATCGCTTCTTTGCATTGAAGAACTCCAAGTCCTCGAACAGCAGAGTTTTGGACAGAAAATCCAGGATCTTGTATTGCTGCAAATAAATCTTGTGTTACATCCTGACAACCTAACTTCACGAGTGCATTTGCTGCTTCCATTCGAGTATCAGATTCTTTGTATTTCATTATTTGCAATAAATTTGGACACACCGTTTGATCTCCGATTTGTCCCAACACAGATGCTGCGTCTGCATGAGGTAGAGAATCTTCTCTATTTTCAAGAATCTTAAGTAATTTTGGAATTAATTTTTTAAATATATTTATTTTTTCAGGAAATCTTCTCACTAGATGAGTAGAGAGCATATTACATGCGTTAAACTGTTTATCGATATCTGGACTATCTAAGTGCTTTATTACTATTGGTAGTATATCCTCACCCAAGCAATATAGGCTTATCATTGCATTCCGTTGCTGTATAGAATTTCCAAATTCCACATCTTTGATATGTCGCTCAATCGTCTTTCTTCTTTTTAATTCTGGATCAATACGAGCAGACTCTATCTTTTTTTGCACGTTTAATATAGCTTTTTCTTGTATTAGATTTAATCCCTTTCTTGCTTCCATACTTACTTTTTCATTTAAATCCAATAGAGCTTTGTATAAATACGGAGCTACTGTCTCGTCCTCCAGATTTATAAACATCTTTACGGAGCTAACTTTAACAAATGGATCTTCACTTGCTAAAGCCATATCTAAAGTTGATATAACCTCTTCCCTGCATAGTTTTTTGAGTGCTTCGATTGCCATAACTCTTACATTATGTCTTGAATGTAAAGTTGTCTTTAATAATGTAAGTATTGCTTCTTTGCTTGCAATATTCTGCAATGTAAATACTGCTTGAATACAAGAATTTTCAGAGAAATTTTCTGTCAAGACATTGTCTAATAGTGACACTGGCTGCAAGCTTTTTAATTGCTTCATGACGTGAACTGCATCATCGCAAACTCTTGAGTCTAAATCTTTCAAGGCAGTCTCTATTAGAGGAATTACTTTGCTTTCAGGCATACTCTTTAATGCCCAAGTCACTCTTCTGCGAATATTTACTTCAGTGTGCGTCAGCAGTTCTCGAAAGCTGTCAAGCACCTTTTCTGATTGAGCTTTCTCCAGCAAGGCAATTTTTACAAGCGTAGTAGTCTTTAATTTTTGAATCAACTGAGTAGTTTTCTCTTGGTACTCTGTTTTTACTTCTCCTGACAGTCGTGCTCCCAGACTCCAATCGATTGCAAGCGCTAGTTGAACTAGATGCTCAGCTTGCTGCTCAAATTCCACAAAAGAGAAAGTCATTGCCAGTGGCTCAGTCCACTTTAAATAATTCAAATATTGGTACTTTAGTTCATCATCACTCAAGCTTTTTAACTGTAAAAAAAGCCATTCCCCAGCATAGTATTCCTGAAACAATTGATGATGAAACTCAATCTGGTTCGGGTCTGCTGCCACTTGCAACAAATGATATTTAATTAGATCCTCCAGCCATTCCTTTGCCTTTTGCCCCGCCGCTTCTACCCGACCAGCCAAACCCTTTTCTAGAATCCGCTCCGCCTCATCGCGACTAATTTGCAATCGCAATCCCGTCGGTTGCACCCCCTGCATCATCTCCGCCGCTAACTCTCGCAACAACTCATCCCGAAACTCTCGAAATCCTGGCGAAGCTGCGACTGTATCCCATGGCTTAATCTGGTCGTAGTCCCGCGCAAACAGACGAAACAACTCGCCTCGACTCCGAGGCACCTGATGCTTATTGTGTCGGAACACCTCGCACAATAGCTTCAGCAAAAGCGGCGTTTCCGCCAACTCTCGTAATCGTCCCTGCAACTGCCGCAGCAAAACATCCCCGTGTTCGGGCAACTGTTTTTGCACAAACTCCCGAACCTGAGGCTCAGATAAGGGCAGCATCTCTAACTTGCGACTAATGCCCAAATCAAATCCTGCACCCAACTCCCGCGTTGTGAAAATCAGTGGAACCCTCGCTGAAGCACACAACTGCCTGAACTTACTCACTGCCTTCTGTGCCGCATCATGCGGCAACTCATTCACCCCATCCAACAGCAGCAAAAATTGCTTCTCTCGCAATAGCGCCTTTAATGCCCTTTCCTCCAGATCGACCCCACTCCATTCCAAAGTCTCTCGAAGCAATTCCAACACCGAGCCGCCCAAACTACGCAACTCTAGCAACACTGGAATTGGCGGAATCGCCTCCTGATTTTGTTCAATGGCCTGAGCGCATCGATTCGCTTCCTCCCATCGCAACCGCCGCAATGCCGTCGATTTCCCCGAACCAGGTTTACCCACCAGCAAAGCCTGTTCCGGTGCATATTTTCGCAATCCATCCAGTACAGCAAACTGTTCTCGTTGTTTTTTCTCTGTAGACTGGGATTGCTCTAGATCATTTGAGGATGACTCATAGGTTTGCACCCGTAGCGGCAATTCCGCCTGAGTGAGGATATAGCGATCGCCCCAATCCCCATCTTTATGTGAAGAATCGAGAATGGATTGGATATAGGGCTGAAAATCCCCAGGTTCAATCATGCAAAGATGGCGTAAAAGCCACTCGAACGGTGTGTCTCTATAATACGCAGTCTGCCAATACAGCGTCCAATTTCAAGATTTTCAAGTACTGGAGCGATCGCCCCAATCCGTCCGAAGCGTGGGTAATGCGATCGCCCCTCGTCTGCTTGAGAACTGCGATCGCCGAAACTAAATTGAAGATTGGATAATGTGCCCCTGATATCCTCCTCTTCTTTCAGCTTTTTCGCGCTCAATACCTTCCCAGTCTAGAAGCGGTTCGCCAGAGGCTAAAATTTCGGCCCGAATTTCTTTCAACCGCCTTCCCAACAATGTTTTCGGCGTATAGGAAGCCACAGGATCTTGCGACTTTTGCTCCCCGCAAAACGTTTCAACAAGATCCAATACCTGTTGCTGCTTCTCTCGCGGAAGCGATCGCCATTTTTCCAGTAATAACTGTTCAGTCGTCATACGTGCTCCGTGACCACCTTTTCTCCATTCTAAGCCTGCTTCAGCAATCTGAATTAGGCCCAAAATGCGATAACCTTTACGGTCATCTCTTGCGAGGGCATCATTAAGAACCGCGATCGCCCTCCCCTCAATTGCCAGAGCCAGCGCGGCAAAAACTGGAGCGTTGGCAAAGGCGATCGCCCTGCAACCATTCCCAACAGATGCGCTAGAGTGGCAGTACGCAGTACAACGTCGCCCAACCGACGACCCTTGACTCCATCCCCACGAGGATTCAACCCATGTGTATTTGCATTAACTGTCACTACGTTGATGATTGCCAGACCTATCACGCCGTTGAAGGTCAACACCAACAGCCGCACCTGACCGAAACCCCTCATTTCGAACCGCAAAACCCGACCATTAACGTCAACATCCGCACCAGCGCCGCCGAAGAAATTCAGTTGGAGTGGGATGTAGTGGGCTGCGATAGCTTCAAAGCCGAGATGGGCAAGTGGGCCAAACTCCGACCTGGAGAACTGATTCCTACCTAGTACGCGCTAGCGTTCTTGCAGAGCGCGCGTTACTTGTATTCGATCAAAGCACTCCGATCGCCCTTGAATCGGTTCAGATGAAACCGGAGCTGACCTTGAAGTTCTGGAAATTTTGCCAGCGTGCAAAATACTCCATAGTAAAACGCAAGGGAAACGGAACCTTGGCATCGAGCATGGCGGTAGGTTTTAAACCCCAAGAGCAGATAGAGGAGCCAGAGCAACCCGCTCCAGCCATTCGTAACGGGCAGCAAAATAAAACTCAGCAACGGGACAATTGCACCCCAAAGCCAAATGCGGCGGCTTTCTCGCTGCCAAAACCCTTCAGGATCGCGGCGATGGAGCCAAGACACCTCCGCAAACGCGTGGCCCCCCCGAATTGCCCGTCGCCACCACTGAGAAAATGCCAGCATTTGGGCATCGTGCCAAGTCATATCCCAGTCGATTCTTAAAATCCGTCCGCCCTGCTGCCGCAGTCTGAAGCATAGCTCTGGCTCCTCCCCAGCAATCAGAGAGGGTGCATACCCCCCCACCTTTTGGAAAGCAGCCACCCGCATCAGCGCATCCCCCCCGCAGGCAAGGGCTTCTCCTACGGGCGTATTCCATTCAAAGTCGCAGAGCGCGTTAAAGATTGAGGCTTGAGGAAATCGCTCCCGTCGCCGCCCGCATACTACCGCCAAAGTTGGATCGGCTTGCAGGATCGCCAAAGCGCGATCGCACCATCCCTCGATCAACGTACAGTCCCCATCCACAAACTGCACGTACTCCAGGTGGGGATATCGTTCCAGCAACCGATCGCATCCGACATTACGGGCGCGGGCCGCAGTAAACGGTGCGGACAAGTCCAGTTCTACAACTTCAACGTGAAGGGATCTCGCATTCTCCACGCTGCCATCTGTCGAACCGGAATCCACATAGACCGCGAAGGGCGATTGCGCGATCGCCGCCTTGAGACAAGCCACCAGGCGATCGCCCTCATTCCGACCGATCGCCACAATGCCAAACTGGGAGACCTTTTCCATCGCATCAAGCATCCTGGGTCTTCAAGATCCGAGCCGGAATACCGACCGCCGTTTGGCCCGCCGGAACATCGATAAGCACCACCGCATTGGCCCCAATATTGACATCATCGCCGAGGGTAACACCGCCCAAAATCTTAGCCCCTGCCCCCACATTCACCCGATTGCCCAGGGTTGGAGCCTCCAAAGGCCGATCCAGATAGCGATTGCCCAGCGTGACGCCCTGCCGCAAAATGCAGTCATCTCCAACCCGACTGTGACCGTGGATCACGATCGCGCTCTGGTGCTCGATGACAGCGCGCCGCCCCCACTGCACCGTATAGGGTAAGTCAATCCCATACACATTCCGAATATATCGATAGATCGCGCGATACAGCAGGCTCAGCGGCGCGCGCAGGACCATCGGCTGCACCTGCATTCGCCACGCACCAAACCGATGGGTTGCGACAGCCCGAAAGCCCGGCTTAGTCCAGTCCCGACCGTGGGCCACCCAATCTTCGCGAATTTGCGCCCACAGTCCTAGGGGTTCGCGGGAGGAATCCGTCACGACTGACCTCGTTTGACCCAGATGCTATTGCGGAAGAAATCCCGCAGAAAATAGGGCGGATCGGAGTCTGGTTTGCGAAACAACCAGCGCCGCACCCGCCAAAGGGCAAATCCGACCATCCACAGCAAATCGGCAATGGCAGTATAGCGCGCGCCGTGGAACTTTAGGAAATAGCGCTGGCGCGACTCAAACCAGTACTGCGGCATCCGTTGGGGCGATCGCCGCGTATCCGTCACCCCCGTACTTTGCCCCACCAAATGCACCACCCGACTTTCGGGCACGTACCAGCATTCCCAGCCCGCTTGCTGGGCGCGATGGCAAAAATCGACTTCTTCAAAATACAAAAAATAATCCTCGTCAAATAACCCGGCTGTTTCCAACACCTCCCGGCGAATCATCAGACTGGCGCCCGCCAACCAATCCGCAGGGTGGGGTTCCGCCGCGATCGGCAAGGCTAAGCGCCGATGCCCCATCAACCGAGAAGCAATCCCCAGACGCAGTCCGTTATCTAACTCGCTCCAAATAGAGGGAAACCGAAAGGCAGAGGTTTGGGGAGTCCCGTCCGGGTCTTCTAGGCGACTGCCGACCAACCCCACCTTAGGATGCTCGTTCAAGAAACGAACGAGCGGGGCGATCGCCCCTTCGCGCGCGGTGGCATCGGGATTCAGCAACAAAATATAGTCGGGAGGATGTGGCGCTTCCAGCGCTTGACGGAGCACGACATTATTTCCGTAGGCAAACCCGCCATTCTTGGGCAATTGCTCCAAGCGAATCCAATCGGGATTTCGATACGCCTCGAGTCCTTGGCGCAAAACTTCTAGAGAACCGTCTCCAGACGCATTGTCCACCGCCACAGCTGTCATTTTGAGACCGCGTCGATGCTCCGCAATGAGGGAGGCCAAACAATCCAACGTCAAAGCGGCTGTTTTGTAATTGACGATCGCGACCCAAAGCGGAGAAGAGAGCGGACCTCGATCGGTGCTGTTTGGTCCTTCGGACGCGTCTTTCGGCATGGATTTGCTTATTATGGGAGGCACTCGACAGAAGTCTCAAGACGGGAGTCTAGGTTGCGCTACTGCGAGTGTATTATTCCCAGGTACGAGAGTCAAAAAGCCTTTACCGTGACTGCCTTTCCAAAGATCGAAATTCGGTATCCCTAGCAACAAACGTCAAATCAGTTTTTTAGTATGGTCGTATTATGGTGAAGAGTTGTCTACACTCTTAAAAGTATCCTTTACCACTAAGCGCGATTCAGCAGGTCTATTATTCTGCCTGCAAGCGGCCTTAGGTGAGGGTTACGTCTTCAAACTCTTTCATGTTCTGAGCGGAAAAAAACTATGACTCAGCACAAGACGATCTCTCCTCAAGTTACAGCCTTTCGAGCAGACGGAAAATACTGGTGCGAACTCAGCCAGGCGATCGCTAATACATCGGGCTTCAAGCGTTGGGTTCTAGATCGAAAAATCGAACCCAAGAGTCCTGAAGGAACGCTGGACGCTATGGTTCAACTGTACCTGCGTCAGACTCTCGAAACCCTGGCCTATTAATTCGACCCTTCGTCATTCGTTAAAGGATCCCTGCCTAGCGCTACGCGCGTTTCCCTGAAATTTTTCCAAGCTGCTGTCTTTCGGCAGCTTTTTTGCTGGAGCGCCGCGCTATTTGAGAATTAGGCTCGTTTCTGAATCCAGGAGGAGGTCTATTCCCCCAACCCCTCCTGTCTGTTGTCGGCGGACGAACGAAACGAACTACTACTACTTGATTGCCACCAATCCCTTCACTTCCGTTGAAAGCGACTGAAGGTCGGACATGATTTTAGCTTTGTCTGGACTTGGCGCCTTCAATTCGGTTTGGACCGTCTTGAGCGTAGCGCTAATTTTGTCATAGCTTCCCCCAGAGCGGGCTTTAACAATTTCGCTAACTTTTCCCCAAGACTCTTGGAGTTTGGTGGCTTCTGCTTGTGCAGTCTTAAAATCGCCTGCCTTAACAGCAGTCAGGGCAGCAGCGGCACCGTCCTTGAGCCCTGGAATGCTATCTTTCAAACTCATCAAACCTGCTGCACCCGTGGTTGCCTTATCGACTAAGCCAGTGGCCGCACCCTTAGCGGAATCAGCAGCCTTCATGGCACCCTCTCCCGCCTTCTGAGCGCCTTCGGTCGTGGTCTTCATCGCAACTTCTCCCGCTTTTATGGCACCTTCTCCCGCTTTTTGAGCGCCTTCGGTCGCGGTTTTGGCCGTCTGGTCCACAGCGTTTTTGGCACCTTCAGTTACTTTTGTCGCTTCTTCACCGCAGGCGGTCAGCGCAAAAATACTAAATGCTGCAATGGCTAAGGTTGCTTTAAAACGGTTCATTATTTTTGTCCTACTCTATCTGATTGTAAGTTTATGCTCAGTGACCTGAGTAAAGTTACTTAGCAGAGATATTATTGCATACCCCCTAAAAATTCAACAAAATGGCTAAGTTTTATACAGACTTAATTCAGCCTTTAGTAAACTTCACCTGCGTCCCATTCATGGGGAGTCCATTTATGGGGAGCGATTGCCGCGCGTGAGAGTCCGCCCGTTCTGTTCGGCCTCCACGGCTTGCCAACTTATCTCCCAGAAGCGCTCGAGCGTCCCCGAACCCCCTAAAATAATGGGGATCTCTGCACCTGCGAGAGATTGCGATCTTTCTCTTCCGATTTTCCCCTTCAACTGGTACAGAACCCATGACGCAGCGGCCCAAAATCATCGTGCTCGACGACGATCCCACCGGATCCCAGACAGTTCACAGTTGCTTGCTCCTGACGCGCTGGGATGTTGAAACCCTCCGCATCGGCCTGACCGATGCCGCTCCAATTTTTTTCATCCTGACCAATACCCGCGCCCTAGCGCCCGATGCGGCAGTTCGGGTCACTCGAGAGGTTTGCGAGAACTTGAAAGTGGCGATCGCCGCCGAGTCCATCCCAGATTTTCTGGTCGTGAGCCGTTCCGACTCGACCTTGCGAGGGCATTACCCCATCGAAACCGACGTCATTGCTGAGTGTTTGGGACCCTTTGACGCTCATTTTTTAGTGCCTGCCTTTTTCGAAGGCGGACGGATTACCCGAAATAGCGTTCACTATCTAACGATCGACGGGGTACCCACACCCGTGCACGAAACCGAATTTGCTAAAGATTCCGTGTTTGGCTACAGGTCTAGCTATTTACCCGACTACGTGGCAGAGAAAACGGCAGGCGCAATTCCCGCCGAGCGCGTAGAGCGCTTTTTGCGTGCGGACCTGCAGTCAGGTTGTTTAGAGCGGCTGATGGGGTTGGCTTCCAACTCGTGCGTTGCCGTGGATGCAGAACAGCAGGAGGATTTAGATAAATTTGCGCGAGACGTATTGACCGCTGCCGCCGCCGGCAAACGCTTTTTATTTCGCAGCGCCGCCAGTTTGCTGACAGCGCTGGCACAACTCCCCCCTCAACCCATCGCAGCAGAACAGATGGCCCAGTACGTGCGAGGAGGAAAGGCAGGTGCTTTTGTGGTTGGCTCTCACGTCCAAAAGACCACCGAGCAACTCGCGCATCTGCTGAAGCAGGAGGGCATTGCGGGTATTGAAGTCGAAGTAGGCCGACTGCACGATCGAGCCGATGCTTACCCAGTCTTGCTTCAAGAAACCATCGCAGCAGTGCAGATGCATCGCGAACGAGGACAAACCCCAGTGGTGTATACCAGCCGTCAAGAACTTCAGTTTGCAGAACCGGAAACGCGGCTTCAGTTTGGCGAGATGGTTTCAGCGTTGTTGATGGATATTGTGAAAGGATTGCCGGCGGACATTGGTTACTTGGTCAGTAAAGGCGGCATTACATCCAACGATGTCTTGAGTACGGGGTTGAATCTTCGAACTGCACGTCTGCTAGGTCAGATCGTCCCCGGCTGTTCGGTCGTGCAAACTGCTTCGGAACATCCCCTATTCCCAAATCTGCCTGTGGTTCTGTTTCCGGGAAATGTCGGAGATGAGAGCGGGTTAACGACTGTTTATCAGCGTTTCAATGTGGCCTACGAGCAGAATATCTGTTAAACAAGGGGTATCTTTAAACAAGTTTCTAGTTTGGGGGAGGGTGCCGTACAGCAAAATTCACAAAATTCAAAGGTAGTCGCTTTAAGTCCGCTCTAATTTCTCAACGTCGCTCTCTTAACAATATGGTTCTGCTAAAGATTGGCTTCATCATCAGTATTACTTTAGTAATTCTGCGCTTCTTGCTGTTTGTTAGGTTGAACCGAGCGAGTTGTCCTCAATGCGGGTATGCCTTGGCGAGGGTAAAACGCAGTGCGTTCGATCGCTTCTGGGGGAGGTTGCTGTTTTTCCCCATCGGGCGGTTTCAGTGCAGCTATTACCGATGCGATTGGGAGGGAATATCCATTCACGTCGGGCGGGTCAACCCCTCCGAATCCGAACCTGCCGAGCTTACCCATCTTAAAAAGCAGGGATTGCAGAACTTAAAACCGCTAGAAAAAAGAACCAAATTTGAGCTTCCCAGATCGTTTAAGTCGGAGCAAAATCTGCTGCGAGCGCTGGAACAAGGTGAATTTTTACTATATTACCAGCCCAGGTTCGAGCTTGAGACCAACGATATTATAGGTATGGAAGCGCTGCTGCGCTGGCAGCATCCAGAAAAAGGGTTGATTTATCCATTGGAATTCATTTCTCTAGCAGAGCAAAGCGATCTGATTTTCTCAATTGGCGAATGGGTTTTTAAGACGGTATGCGCTCAGCTCCAACAATGGCATCGTATGGGACTGCATCCGCTCAACATCTCGATCAACCTTTCTCCACCGCAGTTTTATCATCCCCATTTGGCAAGAATGATTCAGACCATTTTAAGCGACACGGAGCTAGAGCCTCAGGTGCTTGAAATAGAAGTCTCGGAAGCGACAGTCATGCAGTATTTTTCCGCTGCCTCATCGGTATTGCGCTCGTTGCGAGCGCTGGGCGTTCAAACTGCTATGGATCGCTTTGGGGTCAGCAGAATTCCTCGGAAGCAACTCCAGCAGTTGCCTTTGAATATCTTAAAAATCGATCGGCGCTTCATTCGCGAGCTCGGTCTCGATGAGAGAGCCGCTGAAATGGTTCAATCTTCGATTTCGTTGGCGCGGAGTCTCAATCTCGTGGTGATGGCAGAAGGGGTAGAAACGCGAGAGCAACTTCATTTGCTGCGATCGCTAGACTGCCAAGCAGCCCAAGGCTTTTTGTTCGACCGCCCCCTTTCGGTAGACGATGCGACGGATGTGCTGCAGGCCAACTGGTTGGGACGCAGGCAAGAAACTGTTTCGACTTCTGCTGGCAGTTTGAAGGGTTGACAATCGTACCTGCCGGATCGGCAGCCATCCTAAAAGACGTGGCATAATGAAGCGTCCCTACTCAATATGTTGCTGTTGGCTATGGCTTCTGTTTCAGACCTGCCTTCTACCCTGATTCATCCCCTCGCGACAAGTCCAGATAATTTACAGCTTCAGCTTCCCGATCCCGACAACGATGCGATCACGGACCATGACTTTTTAGAACAGGTTGAGACGGTTTGGCAAGTTTGCGATCGCTTTGACCTCCAGACCGAAATTTGGCGCGGGCGCATTCTCAAAGCAGTGCGCGATCGCGAAAAGCGGGGCGGCGAAGGTCGAGGGGTTGGTTTTCTTAACTGGCTGCAAAATCACGAAATTAGTAAAACTCAGGCCTATCGGCTGATGGAGCTGGCAACCAACGCCGACGGCTTCCTCAGTGCTGGAACGCTAGAACTAGAGTCCATGAATCTCTTTAGCAAGTCGGCTTTTTTAGAAACCGCTCAGGCCGAGCCAGAAGTGCAGCAGCTGATTACTGAAGCAGCCCGCGATGGCAAGCGCATTACTCGCCGCGAAGTGCGCCAGCTCTCCGATGATTGGACCGCAATGTCTTCAGGGTTAATTCCAGCAGAAATTAAAACCAAGGCTGCCAACAATACGATTCCCAGCCGCTACCTCGCGCCCCTTGCCCGCGAACTCGAAAAACTCCCGCCCGAACATCAAACCATTTTGCAAGCAGAGCTATCCGAAACCCCTGACGTCGAAACCCTCAAGCAGGTGACGGCAGAGGCTAAATATTTAGCCAAGTATCTAGACTCGGCAGCCCACGTCCAAGCCCTGGAAGATAGCGGGATAGATCTGGAGCAGGCCTTAGAAGAAGCGTTGCGCGTGGGCTGTCTCAACTCGGCTGCCGATCTGGTACATCAGGCCGCCCAACTCGAGCAGACCATGGCAAAGCTCCACACGACTTGGAAGCGCTTGGGCAAACTCTCCGAACGCCTTTATGTCGATAGCGGCGCGAGCACTCCCCACCTTCGAAAGCTGTTGCAGTCGCTGGAGAAGCTGACCGGCGACACGCTAGAACTAGAATGGGGGTCTGGAGACAGCAACCTGCATCCAGTCTCGATCCGCTTTAAGGTTTTGACTGACGTTCATGACCCAGATACCACCCCCTGATACGGGTTCCTGGGACATCTCCGATCCAGGCTTCTATATCCTGACTTGGGGAACCCTCGATCGCTATTTGCTCAAAGCGCTGTGGATGCCGTTTTTATTTGGCGTCAGCGCGTTTCTGGGTATTAGCTTGACATTGGGATCGCTCTTCGATTTGCTGCGCCAAGTCAGCGAGAAGGGTCTTCCCCTATCGGTTGCGGTCCAGGTTTTGGGATTAAAAGTCCCTAGTTTTCTCGCTTTAGCGCTGCCGATGGCGATGTTGCTGGCCTGCTTGGTAGTCTATAACCGCCTGGCACGAACCAACGAAATTACAGCGTTTCGCAGCCTTGGCGTGAGTGCGATTCGGCTAGCGGTGCCGGGGTTGTTGTTGGGGCTGTGGGTGACGTTTCTGACCTTTGCCCTGGGGGAGTTTGTGGTGCCTGCCGCCAATTTTCAAGCGGGGCAATTGATGGATCGGGCGCTCCATGAAGTCAGACCGGCCTTTCGAGATAAAAATATTTTTTATCGGGAATTCGAGCGCGATTCGCTATCGCGAGTCTTCTATGCCCGACGATTCGATGGCGACCTCATGCAGGATCTGACCGTTTTGAGCTTCACCCAAGGGATGTTGACTCAGATTTTGGTTACAGAAGCGGCCCATTGGAACCCTGCAAGCCAAGTCTGGGATTTGCTCGATGGAACGGCCTACGCTCTGAGCGCCGACGCCCAAACCTATCAGGCCATCGATACTTTTGAAAGAACCACGCTTCCCCTTTCTCGCGCTCCGCTCGATTTAGCCACCGAGACTCGCTCTGCCGATGAAATGAGCATTGTCGATACCTACGACTATTGGCGTTTGATTAAAGGCACGGGGGAAGTTAAGTATGCCCGCCAGCTTGCGGTGCGACTTCAGACGAAGCTTTCGTTTCCCTTTATTTGCGTGGTGTTTGCGCTGGTGGGCGCGGCATTGGGACTACAGCAACGGCAGCGTTCCAGTTCGAAGGGATTTGGCCTGAGTCTCGCGATTATTTTTGGGTACTATACCGTTTCGTTTATCGCGCGATCGCTGGGAGAAGCGGGCGTGCTTTCAATTTTTATTGCGGCCTGGCTCCCCACCATTGCAGGTTTTCTGATTGGGGGAAGGCTGCTCTATCAGGCCAATCGCTGAAGTTATTCTGAGGCATTTGTGCCAAACCGATATCCTTTTCCATAAATGGTGCGAATCAATGGCAGCTCCTGAGAATCTTCGATTTTGCGGCGCAAGAGCCGAATGTGGGCCGCTAGGACGTTACTGGTCGGTTTTTCCTCAAGGGGCCACACATTTCGATAAATTTCTTCATGGGTCAGGAGCTGCGGGTGCAACATTAAAAAGGCCAGCAGCCGACATTCTTTCTCTGATAGGGCGATCGCGCGCCCGTTGCGGTAGGCCACTTGGTTTTCGATGTCTAGTTCCAAGCCTTCGGCAACAATGCGCTGATTTTGAATGATATCGCCGCCGCCGTTTTTGAGCCCCAATAGCTCGCCCCGCCGCAGAAGCGCCCGTACCCGCGCGAGCAGTTCCCGAAGCTCGAAGGGTTTTACTAAATAATCATCCGCACCTGCGTCTAATCCCTGCACCCGCGCGTCGAGGGTATCTTTAGCGGTTAAGAATAAGACGGGAGTGGTATCTCCTCGCGATCGCACCTTCTGACACAGCTCGATCCCCGACTGCTTGGGCAGCATCCAATCTAAAATCAGCAGTTCGTAGGGCGTTGCATCGTCCTGCTGTTGCCAAATCATTTTTAGGGCCGTTTCGCCATCGTAGGCAACCTCTACGGCATAGCCCTCTCGCTTGAGCGCGCGACAGAGCGGCTCCGTGAGTTCAACTTCGTCATCTACCAGAAGAATAGCCATAAACTTGGCGATCGCCCTCTATGTCCCTGAAGCCAGAAACCATACGATAATTTTACGATAAGTGTTTTGAGACGCTCATCCAACACCCAACGAACGTAAAGGGATTCGACCGTGCAAGCCAGCAGCTATCGCTTTATTGGCAAAGTAGTCATCGTTTCGGGCCTCATTTCCTTCGCCATTAAAGCCATCGGGCCTCAACTGGCAATACCCAAAACCCCGACCGTCGCAATGGTTTTAGTGTTATTGCCCGCAATCCTCATGGGTCTAGCTTTGGGCCTGCAGTATTCCCTCCAACGCCGCTAGATCGGAAATTTCCAAGCGCGCAGCCACCATCGCTTGCGCGCCTAAATCCGGTTGGGCACCCTTGCGATTGAGCCATACTCCCCGCAGACCGGCAGCGGTAGCCCCTGCGTAATCTTCGGTCCAGCTATCGCCCACATGCCAGGCTTGGGTCGGCAGAACCCGATGTTTTTCGAGGGCCGCCTCAAAGATGGCAGGATCTGGTTTTGCCGCGCCTATCTGAGTTGAAAGGGTGATGGATTGAAACCACGAATCCAATTCTAGGGCCTGAAGCACGGCATAAAGACGGCTATCGAAGTTTGAAATAATGGCCGTTTCGATGCCAAGGGCCTTAACTCTTTCAAGACTTTTTAACGTTTCTGGATATAAAATCCAAGGCGCTGCCGTTTCGAAATAGGTAAAAAGAGGCTGGAAAAATGCGTCGAAATCTTCCAACCCTGACAGCGCGCCCGCGGTCTCGAAACTCTGACAGGCCACCGCGCGCCACCATTCGTACTCTAAACGGAGCAATGCTTGGGGGGACGCGTTTGCAAAGGCCGCGCGGGGCGCAGTTCGAAAACTTTGGATAAAAGCGGTATTGAGTTGCTGGGGATCGACACGAACTCCGGCCTGACGTGCAAACTGAGCGTAGATTTCACCCACGGTTCCGCGTACGTCGAACAGGGTCCCCACGGCATCAAAAAAAATGGTTTGAGGAAGATTCATTCAATGCAACTCAACTTTAAGATCCAATTTAAAGCGTAAACATTTATTGCCGTAAATCCGGCAAACGATCGGTACCGCATCCTATTTTGTCGTTTTTTACCCCTTAGGAGTAGAATGGGGATCGCAGAGGGGATCGATTAGGCTCAATGACCAATTGCACCTAATAAAGAGTCAACTATGTCACCCTGCCCTTCTTGTAAGCAGCCGCTCCACCGGGCGAATCGCAAACCCATCGAGCGCGCGATCAGCTATGTTTTTCCCGTCATTCGATATCAGTGTTACAACCACGCCTGTCGCTGGCGAGGGCTGCGCTTTGCCATAGAAGCACATCCTTTCTATGGAAAAAATCGCAGGTCCAGGAATGCAGTCAGCAAATCCTAGCGTAAAATTTAAGGCTCGCGTCTGGGCGCTGCGACGGGAAAATTAACCTAAAAGTGCTTTAGCATCTGCAATGCTTTGGCGAATGGCATTTGCGGATGCTTGGAGCGCCTGTTGCTCGCGATCTAAGAGTTCTAGCTCCAAAACTTGGTTGACCCCGCCGCGACCCAGGCAAGCCGGAACGCCGATGAACAGGTCGGAAAGTCCGTACTCTCCATTGAGGTAAACGGCAGCGGGCAAGATGCGCGCGCGATCGTAGAGGATAGATTCCACCATGGCGCAGGCGGAGGACGCTGGCGCGAAGTAGGCGCTACCTGCTTGCATCAAACTGACAATTTCGGCTCCGCCGTTGCGGGTGCGTTCCACCAAACGTTCGATCGTGGCTTCACTCATGAGTTCTGTGATGGGAATGCCGCTGACGGTAGAGTAGCGTGGTAGCGGAACCATCAAGTCGCCGTGGCCGCCCAGCACCATCGCATTGACGTCTACGATCGAGACGTTTAGCTCTAGGGCAATAAAGGTACCAAATCGAGCAGCATCTAGCACTCCAGCCATTCCCAAAATGCGATGGCTTGGAATTTTAGCGGCTTCCCAGGCCAGATAAGTCATGACGTCGAGGGGGTTCGTCACTACGAGCACGATCGCCTCGGGGGAATGGGCGATCGCCTGTTTCACCACATCCACGACGATACCAGCGTTGATTTTGAGCAGGTCGTCGCGGCTCATGCCGGGCTTGCGGGCAATTCCGGCAGCGATGACAATTAGGTCGGAGTTTTGGGTCTGGGTATAGTCGTCGGTGCCGAGAATGGTGCGATCGTGTCGTTCGACACCGCGGGCTTCCATCAGATCTAAGGCTAAGCCTTTGGGGCGTCCGGGCTGAACGTCGAGCAGAACGACATCGGCCAGGTTTTTTTCGACGAGGCGTTGACCTAGGGTACTGCCGACATTGCCTGCCCCAATAATGGAAACAAGGGCGGATTGGGAGCAGAATGAGGCGGTTGCGGTCATGACGATCGTCTCAGGATATTCGGATGGGATGAATCGCAGCGCTCAGTCGCCATCGCCGCTGCACGCTCTTACTTCACGGCCTCGAGCTGATCTACTGCCAGCCACACCGTAGGCGTGGGCACCAAGAATTTAATTTGGGCGTAGTTGCCGCTGAGTTCTACCACTTCCCCGGTGCCGTCAAAGACGTAGGGGGGGAGGCGGCGATCGCTGGCCTGAGCTTCGATACTGTTCTCAAATTTTTCGCGGAGGAGGCGGACTAAATCGCCTTTCTTAATAGCCATAGCGGTACGTTATATCGGCTGCTTTCAGTCTCTATTGTACTCGCAGGGCGAAGGTTCTTTTGAATTGGATCCCCTCGGTCCTCGACCCGCTACTTTCGCTCGATCGCCCCAGCCCTGAAGAAGATCGCGCCGCAATGGGTCGGACACTTAGAGCATCTTGCGGTCCTGGCAAAATCGGATCCTTGCCAAGCCCCGACCTAGAGAGAGTTTCTAGATTTTTGTCAATTTTATTTGACAAAACTTTACAATCTTGTTACATTAATTTCATGAAAGTTTACAAAGCCTGCAAAACGCAGAACGAGGAAGCCAATGCACACCACCCAAGACGAACGTGGCCTGTTAAATAACTTTGCCGTTGAGCCAACCCTTTATTTTGCTGAAGTTCCTTCGCGCGAGCAGCAGCGCCAATACTGGATTCAAGGGGTTGCGGCCATTGCTTTTGTAGGAACGCTTCTGGGTATAGCGCTAGCGGTTAGCTAAGGCACAGCCGCTGAAAGTTGACTGACATTGCAGATGAAAATATTGAGAGGTGTATTTCGATGTTTGCCCCTATTGTGATTGCGTTAAAAAACTGGCTCGGCACTAAAGCGTTCGATCGCACGCGCGGTAAGGCGATCGCCCTTCACGCTCGGGTTATTACAGCTGTCTGCAATCGCTTTGGGGTAGACAGTAGCTACCGTCAAAACCTCATTCGCTTGGCAAAGAACCACGGAAAGCAGTTAGGACTGCTGGCTTAGCTGAATTCGTTGAATCCGTTGAATTTGTTGAATCGCTCAGATAAATACTCGAAAACTCAGGAGACAGGATTATGATGACGTTATTAATTTCGGTAATTGTATTGGGCTGGGCCGCTGCGGCGATCCTAGGCACTCAAGCCTACTTCCGAGGCGAACAGACCAAGCCCATTCACGAACGCAACTGGCGATCGGCTTCGTTCGAGCGACTTGCGACATCCTTTACAGGTCAAGAGACAGATTACACCCAGCGTACGCCTGGCTTCGTTGTTGCAGATGCCTTTACGAGTTCGACGCTCTCTAGCAAGTAAGCGCTATTTCTAGGCCGAAGCACCATCGCTAGGGTCGAGTTTTTCTCGGCTCTAGCGATTTTTGGCGGATGGGGGAGCGCTGTTCGAGTGGGACAAGGGGGGTTAGCGTTAAGATGATTGGGGAACTGCGATCCAGCAAGCGCTCCGCGCTCTAGCGTTGGCGTCCCTTCCCTGCTACATCTTTGGGAGACTCCCGTGAAGGAAAGCTACAACGACAACCTCTTCGATCGGTTATTTATTTGGCTGTTTTCGCGCAAAATGGCGATCGCCATCGGAACGGGGACGGTGAAGTCTGGCTATGACGGCTTTGTCGATCTGTCGCAGCAGATCGTGCGAGGTCGCAATGCCGCCCAGCAACAGGAGGTCGTATCTGTCGTTTTGAGATCTTTAGTGCCGGCTCCAGTCTTGAAACTGATTCGGACTTTTTTCTCGCCTACGCAGGTTGTCTGCGAGTTGAATGCCTGGTTTGCAACGGTTTTATTCGAGTGGCTCGTAGGGCCCTGCGAAGTTAGGGCGGTTGATGTGACAGACGAGAGCGGTCGGCCTAGATCGCAGCGCAGTGGGGTTCACATTAAAAAATGTCGATACCTGGAGCAAAGCGGCTGCGTGGGAATGTGCATCAACATGTGTAAGTTGCCCACCCAATCTTTTTTTACCCAAGAATTTGGGATTCCGCTGACGATGACGCCTAATTTTGAAGATCTCAGTTGCGAGATGGCGTTTGGGCAGCTTCCTCCGCCTCTAGAAACCGAGGCGGCCTACCATCAGCCTTGCTTGATCGGGCAGTGCGTCACGGCAGCTGCAGTCCCGGCTTGTCCGAAGGTGCGCGAGTGATTGCCGCTTAGGGCTTTTTTTCGAGTTTGCTGTCCGATCGCGCTGCTGTAATTTGCTTGAGATAGGATTCCAAGGGAACGGTTTGGGTCATGTTGGCCAGCGCTGCTTCGATCTCGGCTAAGTATTCGCAGCCAAAACGCTCTTGGGTAGACAGCACGCGTTTTAAGGCGTCAACAATGGTTTGTTCGCAGGCTGTTGGGCTCAACCCTTGTTGATGGCCGACCATCAACTGACGTAGAAAATAAGCATAGCCGCCTGCCATCAGCCCCAGCAGAAGGGCGTTGTCGTGTCTTAATGCGTCTAGTTCTTGCTGTAAATCTTCTGGTATCTTAACGGAGTCGGTCACGGCGATCGCCCTACAAAGGTCGTGTCTCTGTCAACTTTGAATTTTAAGAATGTGTCTTACAACAGGTCTCAGCCAGCAGTACCAAACATTTTTTAGTTTAAACCATCCGTACTTCAAAACATTAATGGGGTTCAAACGCTGCGGGAAAAAGCGAACGAACTTCGAGTAAGGTTTGCCATCGCGAGCCATCACAAAATACGGCGGCTCTACAAGCGGATCGAAGCAGTTTAAGGGCAAGCACTCAACCACGTACGACCAGCGAGATTCATTAGAGGTGTTGGGAGTGGTACAGTGTAGCAGCAATGACGAAAAGATCGCTATATCGCCTGGTTTTGCTTCGATAAAAAGAGATTTATTGGGAGGTTTTTCGCAGACAAAGAAGCCGTCTACATATTTATGGGGCAAGATCTTCTGATTTGCAGAATAGTTGTCTGACTGAACTAAAAGCCCGCCATTCTCAAGGGTCATTTTTGTCAGCGGAATCCATACTTGATAGTAGGTATGTTTGAGTCGAGTATATCCATTATCCTGATGCCATGGCATCATACTCGCGCCTGGATCTTTAGATATTGCCTGATCGAATCGCACCCAAATATTGGCTCCAACGATCTGGGACAGTAAATCTACAACCTTAGACTGGGCGATTAAGTCTCGAATTTTATGATTGCGATTTAGAAAGTGAGTGTGAAACTGCAATCGATTTTGGTCCCATCTAAAAGTATTCTCCTCTATGTCAGAAAGTTTAATATTTTCCCATAAGTTATCTATCTCATCTTTAGAGAAAAAATCTTTACAAAAGATATAGCCCTGCCGCTCAAATTCTTCTCGCCGACTCTTAATTTCCATCTTTAATGACCGATCGAACATTATTGTTTGCGATAGATGGGGTTCTTGTCAGAGCGGGCTAGACCTTTGGGGAAGGGGGCAACTGGTACAAAATTTTTATGCGTCCATTCATATTGAATTTTGAGCTGCCCGCAAACTGGCTGGACGATCTGACGTTTTGGATGGGAGGTATAAATCTCTGGTGCATTCATAGCCTCTGCGATCGCCTTGCGTCAGCCGGGTAAGTAAAAAAAATGCAATATGATAGTGAACGAGTTAAGAAAATATAGATAATGCGATGAGTCGTTCTAGCTAAAGACTTTAGAACGGGCGTCGAGTTAAGTCAAGTTATTTAAAGGTTCTAAGGCTACGGTTGCTGTAATGCTAAAGCATCTCGAGCTAATGGCGATCGCAGTAATTTTCTCTGGCTGCTCCGATCTGAACGCCAGGCTCAGGCATTTAGGTTGCTTGGGAGCAGCAGCAGCGATCGTACCTTCGATCGGCAACGCTCGGTATTGCCCAAATCTGGAAGCGACGGATCTGCACAGAGCAATTGAAAACCTTAGCTGTCGCTTCGAGCTGCAGTGAAAGACGGGTTGGAGGGATATCAAGGGCAACGCAATTGTATTGCTTTCTACTGAAAGTAACCGAATTATTTCTTTTGGCGGGTGCGCCTTTACGAAGGATGGATTTATCCTCTTAAGGAAGAACTAAATATTTAACTCGCGCATGTCACTAAAAATTAAGGTTTCTAATACTATCGATCCTGGTTCTGTGGAAGGCATTACAAACGCCATTAATACCGTCGACCCAACCCTAGATGTAGACGTCGATCTGACCTCTCAGACCGTTACAATTCAGCCCAAAGATCCGAATATGGCTGTGGCTTCTGAAGAATCCATTCGGCAAGCAGTGACTGCTGCCGGTTACTCGATTCGATCTTGAATCGTTCTTCAAGCTTTATCGCAGTGTTGGTGTAGCAAAAGCCTTAAGAGCGATAGGAACAAACTTATCTCGATCCATCAAATAACCACCACGCTTATTTTAGTTGCTGGTGGTTTTCATACATAAAATATTAAAAAATAAATTATTTCAAGACTTTCTTAAAAAGGTGATTCGTGGAACGGACGTTCGGGTTGAGGGGAAAAGTCATTGCATTGAGCGGCCTCAATTCTCAAAACAACAGAAGGGTTGACAGCACATTGCAAATAAGAATTTCTTGAATAAAATTGACATTGTTCGCAAGGAATTTTAGAGGAATATTGGGATAGAACTCGCGTATCTTTCGAGCGCTTTATTTTTCTATATGCAATTCCAAATAGCGAAAAGGTTAAGCTAAATACAGTAAGGATTAGCGCTTCAGAGGTGAATGAATTTTTATTATATAATAGTGGGGCCCGTTCAGAAGAAGGAACTTGCGATTCATGGCTAGAACTTTCGTTTATCTGTTTTTTAAGGGTCGTCGTTCTCCTTAAAAAATCATTTGAGCGCTGTTGCATTAAATTTCCCTCATGTTAAGAGCTGCAAAGTTTCTATTAATGTTGATAATGGAAAGCTGCTTGGGCTGATATCTGGCGCGATCGGTGACGAGTTACCGATCCGTACTAATGCCGAAATTTTGCTAAAAAGTGGCGAAACCTTCGTGTGATACTTGCGATTCATCGCCCAGTGCGCGATCGCATCTAAAAACTCTAAGACTCGATCTACCGCACAATTGAGAGCTGTCTCAGCTTGATAACTGGACAAGACGCGCGAACTGCGGAAGTTAAGACAGTTTGGATGCTCTAGCCGTCAGTCATACAGGTTATTCCGAAAGATATGACTGGCGCGATCGCGTTTGCAGGGTAACGATAATTACCGCTCGTTCGCAATCGAGATGTTTCCATGATAGGCCAATTGCACTGCAAATGCTTGAGGAAATCTCAACACAAAATAATGCAATTTAATCTGATTTTTTCTGTCCAAAAATACCACGGAATCTTCGCAATCTTCGATCTTCTAATTGTGCAGAAGAATAATACTGCTTTTGGTTTACTAATACACCTTTTGGACTTTGTAATGAACTAATCTTATAACCTGATATTTATGCTGAGCATCCATCCTTTGGCGTGCATCTCAATAGTCGAATGGGAAGATGACAGCTTCGACAGCAATGATTCTTCTGGCTGGGTTGCGGGAGCTGAGGGTTCCTCTTACATGTTGCGATCGTGCGTTTTGACGTGGAAGATCGACGGTGGTAACCCAGTGACTGCGGAGGTTATGCTGTAAAAGCTACGGGTTGAGTTCGTTAAAATCTATTATGTCTCGATACTCTATTCAGGAATTTCTCAATACCTCGTCTCAAAAGGATCGCGGACAAGGCACTTTTGAACTGGAAAGCCCGCATTTGCTAGAGGTGAAATTAAAGGGCAGAGTCTGGACAAAGGTAGGAGCGATGATTGGCTACTGGGGAAATGTCACGTTTAAGCGCGAAGGGATTCTAGAACACGGATTGGGAAACTTGATGAAAAAGATGGTTTCCGGCGAAGGGATGTCTCTCATGAAAATGGATGGCACGGGACAAATTTACTTGGCCGATAAAGGCAAACGAATTCACATCCTGAATCTTGAAAATGAAACCATTTTTGTGAATGGTAATGACGTGTTGGCAATGGAGAATTCGATAAAGTGGGAAATCAAGCTAATGCGACGCATTGCAGGTATGGCGACGGGTGGACTCTTCAACATTCGCTTGTCGGGCACGGGAATGGTTGCAATTACAACCCATTACGAGCCATTGGCGTTGAAGGTTAGACCGGGTATACCCGTGTTCTCCGACCCGAATGCAACGGTAGCTTGGGCGGGTTCGCTGGAACCAGAAATTGTGACTGATTTTACTTTGGGTACTTTTTTAGGTCGCGGTAGTGGGGAGGCAATTCAGTTGAAGTTTGAGGGGAATGGCTGGGTCGTTTTGCAACCTTACGAGGAAGCCTACTTCCAAGAAGGAAGTAACTAAATAACTCTGCGAGCGATCGCCACCCCAAACCCATGTGTTGCCGCACTCTCTCCCGCGCGCCCTCCTTTTTCCTAGATCGCTCTGCAACTCGCGATCGCCCCAACCCCTCACTCCTCCAACAACAACAGCCGCATCGGATCGAGGTGAACTCGCCAGGGTGACGGTCGATCCTTGAGTAAAACCCACTTTTCCTTAAAGACCTCCGCCTGTAAATGATAATCGCTCGGATGGTTCGGTTCGGACAGGATTTTGAGAAACAATGTCATGCGGTGCGGCGTTTCGCTCGTTCCCGCTAACCAGCAGTCAAATATATTGGGCGGTAAAGGTTTGCGACCTTCCAAGTCAGCGCGATCGCCAACCTCCGTCCTGCCAGTCTCCGCCTCGCCAGCATCTGAAGAACGACTGGGACAATGCCGTGCTTCTTCGCAATAAAACCCTTGAATCGCAGAAGTGGGTAAGGACTGTTGACCGTATCCCGGTGCTTCCAAGAACACAATCTGATGGGCGCGAATCCCCACCTGAACCAGGCGCTCTGGAATCGCTTCTATTACCTCCAGCGTGCAGCCCCAATCCACCGCCTCCACCCTGCATGCATCTCGCACTCTCGCTCGCGAAAAATTTTTGCACCCGGTTAATTGCGCCACGCTGACCGTTTGGGGATGCTCGAAAATTCGATGCTTGGGTTCCTGGGCGATCGCCCGTCCGCCCTCCAACACCAATAACTCCTCGCAAACCCGATAGGCTTCTTCTAGATTGTGGGTCACAAACAGCGATACACCCTGATAGGAAGCCAGATTGGCGATCGTCAGCTTTTCCATGCGATCGCGCAGGTGAGTATCGAGGGCTGAAAAGGGTTCGTCCAACAAAAGCGCTTCCGGGCGACTGGCGAGGGCGCGAGCGAGGGCAACCCGCTGCTGTTGCCCGCCAGAGAGTTGATGGGGGTAGCGCTGTCCTAGCTCTTCGAGTTGCACGGCAACCAGTTGTGCGGCGACTTCTTGCTTGATGCTGGCCTTTGGTAGCCCTTTGGGCAGACCGAAGGCAATATTTTGAGCCACAGTGAGGTGGGGGAACAGTGCGTAATTTTGGAACAAAAAACCAATCCGGCGATCGCGGCTAGGGATATTAATCCCTTGTCGAGCATCGAACAACACGCGCCCGTTGAGGACAATGCGTCCGGTCGTTGGCGTTTCAATTCCGGCAATACAGCGCAGGATCAAACTTTTCCCCGCACCCGACGCGCCCAAAAGTCCTAAGGTTTGCTGGTCGGCTGCGAAGGCGACCTCTAAGTCAAAGTCGGCAAGTTGTTTGCGAATGTCGACCGTCAGACTTGCATCGTTTCGTGCAGGTGAACCGGAGTCTTTGGCCAGCGATGGCTTGAGACGAGTTCTGGGGCCGGAGGTGAAAGGTCTTTCGATCGCGGACCTACGCCGTCCCTGCCAGAAATTGGCACCGATAATCCCAGACAAAGAAATACCAATAATGACCAGCGACCAAAACAAGGCATCTTGAAATGCGCCCCCTTCCACGGCAAAGTAGATTGCCATCGGAATGGTCTGAGTTTGGCCGGGAATGTTGCCTGCAAGCATGAGCGTTGCACCGAATTCCCCTAGGGCGCGAGCAAAGGCAAGGGTAGTGCCCGCTAGAATTCCCGGTAGCGCTAGAGGAAAAGTAATGCGCCAGAAGATCTCCACTTCCGAGGCGCCGAGCGTGCGAGCAGCGCGTAGCAAGTTCGCATCGATTTGCTCGAAGGCCCCGAGTGCGGTTTTGTACATTAATGGAAAGGCCACTACAGTTGCTGTAACCACGGCGGCATACCAAGTAAAGACGATCGCCCAATCGGCGGGCAGCAGTTGCCCCAGGGGACCGTTTTTGCCTAACAGCAACAGCAGCACAAAACCGACCACCGTAGGCGGCAAAATCAACGACGAGATGAAGAGTCCTTCGATCGGCGATCGCCCCTTTCCGCGATAGCCCAGCATCCAATAGGCTGCTGCTAGCCCCAACCCGAAGGTGATGAGGGTGGCTAGAGATGCAGTTTTGAGCGAAATCCATAGGGGAGAGAGATCGGAGGGCATAGCGTTATCGCTCCGTCAGATTAGGGCGTACCAAAACCGTAAGCTCTAAACGCGGTCTTGGCGGCATCGCTCGACAAAAACTGCACGTAGGCTTTCGCTGCCGCTGCATTTTTACTGCCTTTGAGCACCGCCACTGGGTAGATAATGGGCGAATGTAACCTTGTAGGGGCGATCGCCGCTTGTTTGATGCGGTTGGACAGCTTGGCATCGGTCCTATACACAACCCCCGCATCGACATTGCCACTCTCGACTGCCGACAGAACGCTGCGGACGTTATTGCCAAACACGAGTTTAGATTTGAGCTGGCCTAGAAGGCCCAGGTTTTTGAATACTTCCTCAGCATATTGCCCGACAGGGACGCTACGCGGCTCGCCGACTGCGATCTTGTTGGCCTTAACCAGTTGCCGAAATCCACTCAAACCCAGCGTGGAATTGAGCGGGACGATCAGCACCAGCCGATTGGAAAGGAGATTGCGACGCGTCCCGTTGAGGATTAGCCCTTTGCCCTGGAGCGCGTTCATTTGTTTTTGGGCTGCCGACACAAAAACATCGACGGGCGCGCCCTGTTCGATTTGCTGCTGGAGCGCGCCGGACGAACCAAAGTTATAGGTGAGTTTGACGCTGGGGTTAGCTTGGGCAAAGCGCGGTTCTATTGCTTTGAGCGCTGTTTGCAGGCTGGCCGCTGCTGAAACGAGGAGGGTACTATTGGCTTGGGCCGATGGGGGGCCAAACAAACGTGGGGCGATCGCCATGGACACTAGACCCGCTCCTGCGGCGATCGCCATCAGCAATAGAACTTTTCGTCTTTTCATTCTGCGTTATTCCTCACACCAACGAATACGGAAAGCATCAAGGCATTCCAATCCCCCACGAATTCTGAAATTGGGGCAGTAGAATTCAGCGGGTTAGCAATTGACATGAGATGTCCTTCACTGTAGCGCACTGTTTTACAACTGCATGGGGTAACAGATCTTTCGCCCGCAATTTCAAGGGAAATATCCCGCCCAGGGGGCGATAGATGCGGATTGTTGCATTACAGGCGTTGCAGCCCAAGGATTGCAAAGCGCGGCTAATATCGACCATTTCGTGCAGGATTTGGCCGTACAGGAAGGTATTGGGACAGCTAATGGTCAGCACGGGCACTTCAGAGCGCCATACAATTCGCCAATCGCAGCGAGAGAGTAGGTTCTGCAAGGAGCGATCGCAGCGGTGGTAGAAGTGCTGCTGGGCAAAAGATGCGCGATCTTTCGGCGCGATCTTTGCTTGCTGGACGTCGGGAGCGGGCGATCGCCAACGGCGGGTAAATGTGGGTAGGTACATCTAAGCGTCCTCCATGGGAGCGTGGGTGTAGCAGTTCTTCGGACAGACCCGCGAACAAGCCTGACAACCAATGCAATATTCTGGGTGAACGATAGACATAACCTTTCGTTCGATCTCGTCGTCATCGTCATCTTCGACAAATTCGCCGTCTTCATTGAGGGCGCGCAGCATGAGTACATCCCGCCCGCAGGCTTTGAAACAGCGCCCGCAGCCGATGCAGGTTTTCTGATTGATTTCCCGGACAAACTGAGGCGTCCAGGCTGTTCTACCGAGTG
This sequence comes from Altericista sp. CCNU0014, assembly GCF_044923475.1. NCBI lineage: Bacteria > Bacillati > Cyanobacteriota > Cyanophyceae > Synechococcales > Altericista > Altericista sp. CCNU0014. The sequence goes on along the minus strand of NZ_CP137338.1, from coordinate 3,900,146 downwards.
TCAACCCTGTGAGTGTTGCCATGGTTCGTTTCCTCCAATACGGTTTGGGTTGAGAGACATTCGTTAGGATGGCTCCATTCGTCTGTCGTCTCGCGGGAGTGATGCAGCATGAAAATTAGCGCTCGAAATACCCTCAAGGGCAAAGTGACTGGACTGGTACCGGGGGCTGTGAATACGGAGGTCGCGCTCGAAGTTGCCCCAGGGGTTACGGTGGTTGCAATTATCACCAAGTCCTCGGCAGAAAGCCTCGGATTAGCTGAGGGGAAGGAAGTCTACGCCGTCATCAAGTCCAGCGATGTCATGGTGGCCGTGGACTGACGCGAGGGCGATCGCACTCAGACGAGGTAGGCTTCCTGGTGGGTGCGAATCGTGCAGTCGGAGCGCGGGTAGGCCACGCACAGTAGCACAAACCCTTTACTCATTTGTTCGTCGTCTAAAAAGACTTGATCTGACTGATCGATTTCGCCTTCAACCACTTTGCCGACGCAGCTAGAGCAGGAACCGGACTGACAGGAAAAGGGCAGTTCGATCCCAGCTTCTTCAGCGGCAGTCAGGATATAGGTGTCGTCTTCGACAGGAATGGTAATATCCAATTCCTTCTTTTTGTTGATGAGGTGTACTTGATAGGTCGTCATGGCTGGAACCTCCAAAATCCAGGGATGAGAGAATAGGAATTGCAGTTTAACTACAGGGCACTGCCGCAGGGGTACAATCGCCAGCGGTAAAGGATTGACCGCAGCCGCAGGTATCGGTGGCATTGGGATTGCTAAACTTAAATCCGCTTTCGATTAATCCTTCGACATAATCGATCGTGACCCCATTGAGTAAGGGAGCGCTTTGGGGGTCGATGTAAACCTTAACCCTGCCTCGATCGACCACGAGATCTTCGGCTTGGGGTGCCGTTGCAATATCGAGGGTGTAGGAGTAACCGCTACAGCCGCCATCGGCAACGCCGACGCGAATCCCTTGGTGGGGATTGTCTTTGTCAGCGGAGCCTTGCAGGAAGGCCCGGAGACGAAATTCTGCTTTTTCAGTTAGGGTGAGGCTCATGGAAGTTCTCCTAAATCAAAAAGTGGACAATTAACAAGGACTCTACTTTTATTTCCATCAGATCTATCTAGACTGCCACTAGCGCGGGAGTATGTTCGAGGCACTCTACGGGCTGAGGTTTACATCCACAGACAGGACAATCGGGGTCGTGGTAGGTGCGATGTTTGGCAAACTCCAAACTGTCTAGGTTCATGGTGAGCAGTTGCGATCGCAAAAATTGCCCTACCCCCGTAATCACCTTGATGGCCTCCAGGGCCGTCAAACAGGCCAGCGTCCCGGATACTGCGCCCAACACCCCAAACCCGCGCCGATCCCAGTCGGGTTTTTCAGGAAAGAGGCAGGATAAGCAAGGGGTTTGACCGGGAATCACCGTGGTCAGATAGGCTTCCATGCCGTTCATGGCGGCTTCTACCATGGGTTTGCCCCAGCGCACGCAGGCGGCGTTGAGCAAGTCGCGTTCGGGGAAGTTATGGGCGCAGTCGAGGGCCAGATCTGCCGATCGCACCAAGTCGTCGGCGTTGTGAGGGGTGACGTACTCGCAGATTGCTTCCACTTCCAGGTCGGGGTTGATGGCCTGGAGGGTTTCCTGAGCCTTGAACACTCGCGGCTGACCTACCCAATCGTCGGTCATTAAGACCTGGCGATTCATGTCGTCCAGCCGGAGGGTGCCGCCCCGCACCAGGATGAGCTTACCCACGCCCGCAACCGCTAAGTAAAGGGCGGCGGTTCCGCCCAAGCCGCCGACGCCAGTCACCAGAACGGTTGAGGCTTTCAGGCGTTCTTGGGCCTCTCGGCCAAATCCAGGCAGCATCATCTGGCGACGGTAGCGTTCGAGTTCGATAGGGTTTAGGGGTTCCACGGTACTTCTCCTCTCAACTAGACTGGGCTGCTGCGGTCCAGGGACTGATAAACCCTCCAACCCTGCATTAGCCCCCCCTGCCCCCCAATTCTGGGGAGAGAAATGCAAGATCTCGGTTTATTTCCCCCCAAACTTGGGGGGCTAGGGGGGCGAGTGCAACGTCTTCGGCGTTTCTAAAACTCGTGCGTATACCGCAGCTTTTTAGGAGCGGGGAATCGCCGACAAGTTACTAGTGCACGATGACCATATCCTTCAACATCACGACGTTTTGCGGCTTTTGATTGAAGACCTTGAAGAGTTTTTGCTCCAGGGCATTGGAGGATAAAAAGACTTCGTAGGCAGACTCCAGCGCCGCGCGATATTCGTCGAGGCGATCGCCCTCGGTCGTGGCGGTAGAGGCCGCATCGATATTGCGGATCGCTTCAGCAAACTTTTTGAGAATATGCAGGCGGTTGACATTTACTACTTGCGGGTCGTAGGGCAATTCGAAAAACTCGAAGTATTGCTCGGCATCCACAATCCGATCGAATTCAGCTAATGTTCGTTTCATGTTTTTTGCTCCAGAGTGACGAGTTGTTGTTTGAGATCGTCGATTTGGCGAAAGATTTCGTAGGTTTGGGCGGCGACTTCCATTAAATTTTGGTAGTCCGTGGGTAAACCTTCGGCGAGATCGTGGAGATCCATTTTCATCTGGCCTGCTTTGCTATTCAGGCGCTTGATCTGGGTTTTCAGCGCATCCGCTGTCAGGGCAACGGGTTCGGATTGGGTCGAGACGACCATAGACACCTCACAATTGACGAACTTCAGGAAAGCGCTCGGCTAAGGTAATGCCAGATTCAATCAGCTTGTCCCCCTCGGCAGCGAGCTTTTCAAGGGACTCGAAGCCGAAGCGTTGGGCATCGCGCAGGGTACGGGATACAATCAACAACTTGCCGGAAAAGACCAGTGCCCAACCAAACCCTTCGTGGCTCAGATCGATGACCACCTGGGACAGCGCTCCGGTTTTTTCTTCGATGCAGGCGGCGATCGCCCGATAAAAGGCCAAAATCCGACCTTTGGTGAAGGGTTCGACTTCGCCTTCCACGGAGATCTCCCGTTTTTGGGCTTTGCTCACCACATAGGGTTTGAGGAGTAACTCATTGGACCAATTGCGGTAGGTGCCGTAGGGGTCGTTGGCGCGGATTTGCTGGGCGATCGCCTTCAAAAAGGGCGAATCGGCAACGACAACGGGGGCGGTTTCGGTGACGGTGGTGCTCATACGGTTACTTCTTCCTCTACTTCAAGATCGTCAAAACTAGAATTTGCTTGCAATAAGGCTTTGCGGAGCCAGGGCGGGGGATTGCCCTTCAGGGTTTGCACCAGTCGGGTCAAGATATCGGTTATTTCTTGTTCCTCGGACTGGGCTTTGATGGGGGTAATCTTTTTCTTAATCAACCGTGCGGCGGCGCTTCCGCCAATGGCCGACACGTAGACGATGGTGCAGCCGTAGAGGGCTTCAATTTTGGGTAGAAGCTTATCTTCGTTGCCGTCTTCCTTGAGGTCGCCCTCAAAGGTAAGGGTTTCTAAAAACTTGTACCCTTCGGCGCTCACGTCGTACAGGTCGATCTTTTTCGCCCATCCAAAGTGGGCGTTGATGTGGACGCGATCGCTCGTCGTAAAGGCAATTTTCATGGGTAAATCCTCCTCGGTCGTTCCAAAAAAAACTTAGTGTTTGGCCCGAACTTCCTCTTGTTCTAAAAGCAAGTTGCCGATCTCGAACAAGAGCTGCATCGTGCCGCGATACCCCACCTTGCAAGCCGAACCGTTCCCCAACCGATCGAAGACGGGAATGCCTTGGCGATACAGAGGAATTTTCAGCTTGCGGGCGATCGCCGCGCCGTTGGAGTTGGTAATCAACAGATCGGCCCCAACTGCCAGTTGCTCGAAGTCTTCCAGGTCGCCAATGGTGACGGAATCCAGAGGCAGATCCTGGAGCAGTGGTGATTTGGTGGTCGTCACCGCAGCCTGCACCTCGGCCCCCATCAATTGCAAGAACTGAGTGGTAGACCAGAGCAAGTCCGGCTCCAGCGCCAAAGCCACCTGCTTGCGACCGAAGTAGAAGTGGGTATCCAGCATGGCATCCTGCAACTGGCGGCGCTGACGGCGATACTGGGCGGGGACAGCCACACCGCTCAGATCCGACAGTCCCTGCAAGAACTCATCGACTGCACCCAGGCCACTGAGATGGGGAATCACCTCAAAGGGAATTTTGAAGCGATCTTGCAGAATTTGAGCCGCCCCCCGCATACTCTCGCCGATGGCGAGGGTGTAGACGGAACTGCCCATTTCCCGCAGCTCGGCGCGGGTGGTACCGCCGCTCGTGACCGCACTGGAAGCATCCTCCAGATGTCCATCCAGGGATGCCGAGAGATCGGGAACGGCGATCGCCGTTAACCCAAAGGCCGCCAGAATATCCTTGAGTTCCTGCACGTCGCCCGGTGTGAAGGCCGAACTGACCAGCAGATTTACCTGGTCGGAACGCACTTCTCCGGCGATGGGTAACTCCCGCACGATACTTTCCACCGCTGCGGCAAACCCATCCTGGAGCGCGCCTCGGTAGTCGGGGGTAGAGACAAACACAATGGGCAAGTCGTGGAGTTCGGGGTGGCGCTTGCGGATTTGGCGCAGGATGCCTTCCATGTCGTCGCCCCGCGTTTCCGTCAATCCCGTGCTACAAAGGCCGATGATTTCCGGCTTGGATTTTTCCACCAGGGTGAGAATTGCCTGTTCCACATTGTCTTCGCCCCCCAGGATGGTACTCACTTCCGTCATTGCGGTGGTGGAGAGAGGAATGGCTTCGCGGAAGTGGCGCACCAGCATTACCTTGGCAAAGGCCGTACAGCCTTGAGAGCCGTGGAACAGGGGCATCATGCCTTTCAGTCCCAGGAACGCCAGGGCCGCGCCGAGGGGCTGACTCTGCTTGAGCGGATTTACCGCAACGGATTTCTTCGGTAGGTTTACGGTCGCCATTACACAGCCTCCTCTAGATCCCAAGGGGCAGCCGAACGCACTTGAGCCCAGACGGGGCTGTAGAGCGCTTCATCCAGTTCGCGGGCCATTTCCACCATGCCGACGTATCCGGCGTAGGGATGGTGGCGTTCCTGGTTGATATCTAAAAAGGGAATCCGAGCTTTGAGGGCGGTGTATTGGTTGCGCCCGCCCGCAATCAACATGTCGGCTTTGGTTTTATCGATCACCCGCAGCAGTTCCTGGGCATTGCCCTTTTCCATCATGATGCCGTCGGCCCCCAGCAATTCCCGAATCCGGGCTTTATCTTCTTCGGTACTCTTCTTGGTACTGGTGGCGACGACTTCCATACCTAAATCTTTGGCGGCGGAAATAATCGACCAGCTTTTGACGCCCCCGGTGTAGAGTACGACCCGCTTACCTTTGAGACGGGCGCGGTAGGAGGCTAATTCTCGATCTAATTTTGCAGTTTCATTCCGAATCAGATCTTCAACTCGCGCTTGGAACTCGGAGTCGCCCAGTTTCAGGGCAATGTTGCGGAGACAGCGGTTGATATCTTCCACGCCGTAGAAGGATTCTTCAATGTAGGGAATACCGTAGCGCTCTTCCATCTTCCGGGCCATGTTGATCAGCGCTTTGGAGCAGATCATCACGTTGAGTTTGGCGCGGTGGGACGTGCAGATATCTTTGTAGCGACCGTCTCCGGTAATTTTGGCGAGGACGCGAATGCCTAGCTTCTCAAACAAGGGCAACACGCCCCAGAGTTCGCCAGCAATGTTGTACTCACCGATGAGATTAATGTCGTAGGGGGTAGTGGTTTCCGGTTCTACCGTGCCCACGACGTACTCCAGCAAGCTTTCGCCGCCCACTCGATTCCCCAGGTTTTTACTGCCAATAAACCCAGGAGAGTTGACTGGAATGACTGGAATCCCAGTTTTCTCGGCAGCTTTCTGGCAGACGGCATCTAGATCGTCGCCAATCAAGGCCGTGACGCAGGTGGCGTAGACAAAAACCGCAGCAGGGCTGTAGCGCTGGTGGACTTCCTGGATGGCCTTGTACAGCCGCTTTTCACCCCCAAAAATGACGTCGTTTTCGGTAATATCGGTGGTGAATCCCATTTTGTAGAGCATGGGGCCGGAGGATAAGCTACCCCGGCTACCCCAGGAGTTGCCCGCACAGGCGATCGGGCCGTGAACCAGATGGGCGGCATCGGTGATGGGCACGAGGGCGATCGTGGAGCCATCGAAGGCGCATCCCCCTTGAGCTGCACCGGGTTGAGCCACCTGGGTGCAGGATTTATTTTTGCCCTTGCCTTCTTTTTTATGATTGTGTTCGCAGGCCGACTCGCTGAGGAGTTCGTTGATTTTGCCCTGGGTGATTTTCATGGCTCATGTCCCAAATAAAGGAAGTAGAGGGGAACGTCCAACCAAATGGTTCGAGAAAAATCAGCAAATGTAGCAGGTGACATCTTCGCCGCAGACATCCGTGAGGTAGCTCAAGGCTCTGAACCGGAGTCCAATGGTTTCGTAGTAGAGCGGGTTGAGTTTGCACAGGGCGGGGATGTGATACTTGCGCCCAAAGAGAGAAATGTCTCGCTCGAAGGCGCATTGGCAGGGAATGATTTTACAGAGCAGGTGAGCAAAACGGCGATCGCCCACTTCAATTCCATCCACCCATCGCCGCAGGGGAGCTAACAGCTTATTGTCGGAAGGCTCTCTCGGAATAAAGGAATGGGAATGGTCGTGGGTTGCAGTAGCCATGGGAATCACCTGTGAGGAGTGGGTAGGGTGGGCAGCGCCCACCCTACGGGGAGGATCTAGCGAATCAAGTCGTAGGAGATATCGGTCTTGGCAGGGATAATCGTGTTGCGATCTAACTCGTCGAGGAGCGTATTCACAATCCAGTTGAGCAAGTTAATCGCGCCTTGATATCCGTAAGTGGCATAGCGGTGCAGGTGGTGGCGATCGAAGATCGGGTAGCCAATCCGCACGAGGGGCGTGTGGGTATCGCGCCAGAGGTACTTGCCGTAGGAGTTGCCGATGAGCAAGTCAACGGGTTCCGTGAACAGGAGCGATCGCAGGTGCCACAGATCCTTGCCGCCCCAGATGGTCGCGCCCGCCCCAAAGGGACTGGAATCTAACAAGGCTCGCAATTCGGCTTCAAACACTTCGTTGCTATTGGTGACCACAATATGAGTGGGTTCTGCACCAATTTCCAAGAGGAACTGAGTCAGTCCGATGACCAAATCCGGGTCGCCGTACATGGCAACTTTCTTGCCGTGCAGCCAAGCCTGGGAGTCAGTGAGCGCATCCACCGCGCGACCTCTTTCTTCCTCCAGCTCTTTGGGAATGGGTTTACCCGTCAGAGCAGAGAGCTTAATCAGAAACTCATCGGTGCCGCGAATGCCCACCGGACGGACCACGGAGGTAGGCTGCTGCCAATCCTTCTCGATATACTCGCGGGTCTTGGTGGTGGAGTAGGACTGGAAGGCGATCGTCGCTTCGGCATTGATGGAGTCTGCTGCTGCTTCCAACGGCGTGCCGCCGGGATACATGTTGTACTCGCCCGTGTTGGGAGAGTCTAGGTAGTCCGAGTTATCTGCGAGCAGGGTGTAATCGACGCCCACCAAAGATGCAATCCGCTTAATTTCCCGCAGGTTACCAATGTAGGTTTCAAAGCCAGGAATAAAGTTGATTTTGCCGTTGGTGGTTTCAGCTTTCTGGTTTTTGGTCAAGTTGCTCAGAATGCCCTTCATCATGTTGTCGTAGCCCGTGATGTGGGAACCGACAAAACTGGGCGTATGGGCATAGGGCACGGGGAATTCTTCCGGCACCGATCCGGCGGCTTTGGCATTGGTGATAAAGGCTTGGAGGTCATCCCCAATGACTTCAGCCATGCAGGTGGTGCAGATGGCAATCATTTTGGGCTTGTAGAGGCTGTAGCTGTTGGCTAAACCGTCAATCAAGTTGTTTTGACCGCCGAACACTGCCGCATCTTCCGTCATCGAAGAAGAAACTACCGAGAAGGGTTCTTTGAAGTGGCGGGTAAAGTGGCTGCGGAAGTAGGCCACGCAACCTTGGGAGCCGTGAACGAAGGGCAGTGTTCCTTCAAACCCAACCGCTGCAAGAATTGCGCCGAGGGGCTGACAGGCTTTTGCCGGATTGACCGTCAGGGCTTCGCGGGCAAAGTTCTTTTCGCGATATTCCCAGCTCTTGGTCCATTCAGCCGTCTGGGCCACTAGGTCGGGGTCGTGTCCGCCTTCAAACTGTTTCTTACCTGCAAACAGATCTTGATACTCATCCTGGTGAAACAGTTCCGCGTGGTCTTTGATTCGATCGATATTATTTTGAGCCATGATCTTATTCTCCAAAGGTTATGAGGGAAGGAGGGGCAGAGAGGCGGGGAAGAGGGGAGCAGGGGTTCTCATTACTCCGCGACCCCATGCCCCTATCCCCCCATCGCGTTGTGTCTCACGCAGTGGCGACCTCTGCTTTTTTCCACGGTGCTCCAATCAGACCCCAAGTCGGGCTGTTGAGGGCGAGATCCATGTCACGGGCGAAGATCGCAAAGCCGTCATAGCCGTGATAGGGACCGGAGTAATCCCAGGAGTGCATTTGGCGGAACGGTAACGCCATCTTTTGGAAGACGTACTTTTCTTTAATGCCAGAAGCCACTAGGTCGGGCTTCAGTTCTTTAATGAACTCCTCAAACTCGTAAGCCGAAACGTCGTCGTAGATCAACGTGCCGTCTTCCACATAGTGAGTGGTACGTTTGTAGTCATCGTTGTGACCGAATTCGTACCCAGTGCCAATCAGCTTCATGCCCAAGTCGTAAAAGGCCGGAACGACGTGGCGAGGACGCAGACCGCCCACCATCAGCGCCACGGTTTTGCCTTCTAGTCGAGGGCGATATTTTTCAATGACAGCCTGGGTTTGAGCTTCGTACTTGGCGATGACTTCCTCCGCTTTGGCTTGGATCGTTTCGTCAAACCGAGCGGCGATCGTTCTGAGGGATTCAGCGATTTGCGTCGGCCCAAAGAAGTTGTATTCCAGCCAAGGAATTCCGTAGGTTTCTTCCATGTGGCGGGAGATGTAGTTCATCGAGCGGTAGCAGTGAACCAGGTTCAGCTTCACCGATGGCGTGTTGACCATTTCATGGAGCGTGCCATCTCCAGACCATTGGGCGACAACCCGCAACCCAATTTCTTCCAAAAGAATCCGGCTCGACCAGGCATCTCCGCCGATGTTGTAGTCGCCGATGATGGCAACATCGTACTCGGTGCCATCGGGAATGTTGCCTGCTTTCTTTTCCTTGTCGTATTGGGGGAAAACCCAATCCCGTACGGCATCGTTGGCAATGTGGTGTCCGAGGGATTGAGACACGCCCCGGAAGCCTTCACAACGCACTGGAACCACGGTTTTGCCAATTTCTTTGGCTGCTTTCTTGGCAACCGCTTCGATGTCGTCCCCAATCAGCCCGATGGGGCATTCAGACTGGATGGACACGCCTCGGTTGAGGGGGAAAAGTTCGTCGAGTTCGGTAATCAGTTTGGCGAGCTTTTTGTCGCCACCGAACACAATATCTCGTTCTTGGAAATCCGAAGTAAACTGCATGGTGCCAAAGGAGTCGATGCCTGTGGTACCGATGTAGTAGTTGCGGCGTCCAGACCAGGAATAATAACCGCAGCCTACGGGGCCGTGGCTGATGTGAATCATGTCTTTGATTGGACCCCAGACCACACCCTTAGACCCTGCATAGGCACAGCCACGGGTGGTCATGGAACCGGGGACGGATTTGATGTTAGATTTGACGCCGCAGTCGGATTTGCCTTCTTCGAATACGTTGAGGTGTTTGGCCCGTTTTTTCTGCGCTTTTTCGGGATAGACTTCCAAGACATCTTGGATGAGCTGTTTTTTGTCTACCTCAGCCATGTCGGGTTTGTCTTCTGTGTAGGTCATAGTTTCCTCTCATCATCGAGATAGGGGTTAGAAAGGGGGGATTGGGCAGAGGGGATAAGCGGTTGTCGATCAGAGCACCGATCGCCCGTTGCCTATCCCCCCTTCTAAAGGCATCAAGGGGGCGCAATTCGCCTGCCGCCGCTAGACAACGCCAGCGGGAGCTTTGGTGCCTTCTTGAATGGCCTTTTGGTACTCTTCTTCGCCGCCGAGAATACCGAATTCGACCAACAGATCTTCCAGTTCGTCCATCGTGATAGGAGTCGGGATGGTGAGGTTCTTGTTGTCGATGATCTTCTTGGCAAGGGTGCGGTACTCTTCGGCCTGTTGGCTATCGGGGGCGTACTCGATCACCGTCATCCGGCGCAGTTCTGCGTGTTGAACCACGTTGTCGCGAGGCACAAAGTGCAGCATTTGCGTGTTCAACCGCTTGGCGAGGGTTTCGATTAGTTCGAGTTCCCGATCGACCTTACGGCTGTTGCAGATCAAACCGCCGAGACGCACACCGCCGGAGTGAGCGTACTTGAGAACGCCCCGTGCGATGTTGTTGGCCGCGTACATGGCCATCATTTCGCCAGAGGTGACGATGTAGATTTCTTGGGCTTTGCCTTCCCGGATAGGCATGGCAAACCCGCCGCAAACCACGTCGCCCAATACGTCATAGGATACAAAGTCGAGGTCTTCATAAGCGCCTTCTTCTTCTAGGAAGTTGATGGCGGTGATGATGCCTCGTCCCGCGCAACCGACGCCGGGTTCGGGACCGCCGGACTCAACGCAGCGTACATCGCGATATCCGGTCAACAGCACTTCGTCCAGTTCTAAATCTTCCACTGCGCCGCGTTCGGCTGCGAGGTGGAGAATGGTGGTTTGAGCTTTGCTGTGGAGCATCAAGCGGGTGGAATCTGCTTTAGGGTCGCAACCCACGATCATGACGCGCTGACCGAGTTCAGCCATCCCCGCGATCGTGTTTTGCGAGGTGGTGGATTTACCAATCCCACCTTTGCCGTAGAAGGCTATCTGTCTAATGTTTTCGTCAGTCATGGATTTTCTCCTTAGAGGTGTTGAGAGGGTTCAATCAATTCGGGATAGGTTGGCAGCGGGTAGGACAGTGTTGCAGTCCCTCCCGAATTGGGTTGGGCGGCGATCGCTCAACGGTCAGCTTCTGTTGAATGGCGTTCATATCACAGCCTCTACTTGGAGTGTGGGTAATACTCGTTCTTGCAATTTGGTTTCAATGGCGTATTTGAGGGTGTCCGTGCTGCTGCTACAGGAGCCGCAAGCACCCTTGAGGACGACCTTGACGCGATCGCCATCGACGTCATAGAGTTCGACATCGCCGCCATCGGCGAGGAGCACGGGACGCACCTCTTGGAGGACTTCCTGAATCAGGGAGATTTTCTGGAGGTTGGTCAGGGGTTGTTGGGCGCGCTGTTGAGCAATGGAAATTTCAGCCGCGACTCTGGTCGCAGTGGCCGCAGTTTCCTCCTGAACCGCCGCAATCAAGTCTTCGATATCAGCGAGACAGGTGCCGCAGCCGCCCCCGGCTTTGACGTAGTTGGTAACTTGTTCTGCGGTCGTCAGGTTGTTCTCGATGATGGCCCGACGGATTTTGGCATCGGTAATGCCAAAGCAGGAGCAGAGCAACGCGCCTTCGTCTTCGTCGTGGGCTTCCACTTCAATGCCGCGATATTTATAAATGGCGGCTTCGAGGGCTTCTTGGCCCATGACGGAGCAGTGCATTTTGGCTTCCGGCAGACCGCCGAGGTAATCGGCAATCTCTTTATTGGTGACTTTGAGGGCTTCGTCCAGGGTCAGTCCCTTGATCAGCTCCGTCAGGGCCGAAGAAGAGGCGATCGCACTGGTGCAGCCGAAGGTCTGAAAGCGGGAGTCGAGGATTTTGTCGGCTTCCACCTCGATTTTGAGGTGAAGTCTGAGGGCATCTCCGCAGGCAATGCTGCCCACTTCGCCGTAGACCACGGCAATGCCCGATTCTTGCGGGTCTTCGATAGCGCCCTGGTTTTGGGGGTTATAGAAGAGGTCTAGTACTTTTTCGGTGTAGTCCCACATGGCCGTGTTCCTAAGGATAAAGGGGTGCAAAAGATGGGGAAGTTAGCGAGTGGCGAGGACGGCTTCTTCGCGGCCTTGGAGCCAGTCGGAGGCGTCGCTGTTGAAGGGGGAGAGGGCGCGCAGGCGTTCCACAATCCCCGGCATCACGGCGAGGACGCGATCGACTTCGGCTTCGGTGGTGTACCGGGACAGGCTGAAGCGGATGGAGCCGTGCAGGATGGTGTAGGGCAAACCCATGGCCCGCAGCACATGGGAGGGTTCTAACGATCCTGAAGTGCAGGCGGAGCCAGAGGAGGCGCAGATCCCGTACTGGTTGAGGGAGAGCAGGATAGCTTCGCCTTCGATGTACTTGAAGCCGATGTTGGTGGTATTGGGCAGGCGCTGCTTGCGATCGCCGTTGACTTCGCAATCGGGAATGGCCTTGAGAAGGCTTTGCTCTAGGCGATCGCGCAGTTGGCGTTCCCGCGCGATGGCTTCTTTCATGTGCAGGGATTCCAGCTCGGCAGCTTTGCCCAAGGCCACAATGCCAGGAACATTTTCCGTTCCAGCCCGACGACCGCGTTCTTGGTGACCGCCCAGCAGGAAGGGACGGAAGCGGAACCCGCGACGCACGTAGAGCGCGCCGATGCCCTTGGGAGCATGGAGCTTGTGGCCGGAAATGGTCAGCAGGTCGATGGTGCTGGTCTTCATGTCGAGGGGAAGTTTCCCCGCGACCTGGACGGCATCCACATGGAAGGCGGCACCGTATTCCTTGGCCAGTTGTCCCACTCGCTCCACGGGGAAGACAACCCCCGTTTCGTTGTTGGCGTACATGGTGGAAACTAAGGCGGTATTGCCCGTCAGGGACGCTTCGAGTTCCATGAGGTCGAGCTGACCTTTGCCATCCACCGAGAGGTAGGTGACGGTGTAGCCTTGCTTTTCGAGCTGCTTGTACACGTTCAACACTGCGGGGTGTTCTACTGCCGTGGTGATGATGTGTTTGCGGTCGGGTTGGGCGGCGATCGCAGCGCGAATGGCGGTATTGTTGCCCTCGGTGCCGCAACTGGTGAAGACAATCTCCGAGTCCTCTGCGCCGAGGAGTTGGGCGACCTGCGATCGTGCGGTTTTGACTGCTTTGCCCACTTGGCCACCAAAGGTATGCATGGAGGACGGGTTGCCGTAGAACTCCGTGAGGAATGGAAGCATTGCTCGAACCACTTCCGGATCGACCTTGGTGGTGGCGTTGTTGTCTAGGTAAATAACCGTCATGGTTGTGCTCCTGCGGACTGGGCGGGATGGATCAGGGCAGCAATTTTTGCGGAATAGACTTCAGACCAGCGCTCCCAATAGTCTGCGGAAGCCGTGCCTTTGAGGCGATCGATATGGCGGTTGTAGGTAGCAAACCACCAGTCCCAATAATCTTGGAAGACCGGAATGCATCCGCCGCCGTTGGCCGGACAGGCCGCGCGACATTGCGGTACTGAGTAATGTCCTTCGCAGTTGTTGCAGAGATCGGCATTGATGAAGTAGCGGTTGTCTTGGATTTGGATGGCTCCCGTCGGGCAGACCGGACGACAGCGATCGCAACTGATGCACTTCTGAGTGATTTGGAAAGCCATGACTACCCTCCTTGCAGGGTTTGCAGGTACTGGTCGTAATACTCTCGGGCCACTTTTTCGATGACATCGTAGGCTTCCACGGATTGGATGCCCGCCATTTCCAGCTCTTTCTGAGGGCAATCGCCAATTTTGGAAACCAGCACGGCCTTGCAATCCGCGATGGTTTTGATTACCCCTTCCAAGGTGGCTTCTTCGCCGTAGCCGCCTTGGCAGTATTGGTCGATCTTGCGGTGGGTTACAAAGCGAGCTTCGCTGCCATCCACTTCGTAGATCGTGAACTCCTTGGCATGACCGAAGTGCTGATTCACTAATCCGCCGCCCTTGGTCGCGACAGCTAGCAAAATTTTGGGCGTTTCAACAGCAGGAGCCTTTTTCACCTGAGCTTTGATGGCTTGCTGCTCGATGCGCCGCTGCTCAATGGTGGAATGCACCACTTGACGCACTGTGGCGTTGTACTCTGGCTCCATTTCCATGAACTTGTCCTTGGTGAATTCCTGGGAGCGGTCTTCACCCAACAAGCCCACCGCATCGGCACGGCACTGACGGCAGTGACGCATCATCTTCATGTTGCTGTCGGCGCATTTATCTTGAAGCGCTTTGAGCTCCTTAGAAGTAGGACCGCGCTGACCCGTCAACCCGAAGTGGGTGCCGTGTTCTGGAGCAGAAATCAGGGGCATGATGTTGTGGAGGAATGCCCCGTTCTGACGAATCACTTGGTCTACTTCCGCCAGGTGTTCGTCGTTAATCCCTGGAATCATCACCGAATTCACCTTACAGAGAATATCGGCTTCCTTGAGCGCTTGGAGTCCTTCCATTTGGCGCTCGTGGAGGATGCGAGCTGCTTCTAAGCCCGTGTAACGCTTGCGGTTGTAGCGCACCCAGGGATAAATCTTGGTTCCGATTTCTGGATCCACCATATTAATCGTGATGGTGACGTGATCCACGTTGAGGGCTTTAATGCGATCCACATGATTGGGGAGCATCAGCCCGTTGGTCGAGAGACACAGTTTAATATCAGGGGCCTTATCGGCAATCAGTTCAAAGGTACGGAAGGTTTTGTCTGGGTTTGCCAGCGGATCGCCAGGGCCAGCAATCCCCAAGACCGTCATCTGGGGAATCTTGCCCGCAATCACTAATACCTTGTGGGCGGCCTCTTCTGGCGTCAGTAGTTCGCTCACCACACCGGGGCGGCTTTCATTGGCGCAGTCGTATTTGCGATTGCAGTAGTTGCACTGAATATTGCAGGCCGGGGCAACGGCGACGTGCATCCGGGCGTAGTGGTGGTGGGCTTCTTCGCTGTAGCAGGGGTGCTTGGAAATCCGATCCATCATTTTTTGGTCGAGCGCGGGTTTGGCGCTTTCGTTGGTGCTGCAGCCGCAATTGCCGCCAGATTTCTTAGCTTTGGGATTCGCTGGATCGGTTGACTTTGTGATGGTCAGATCCTTAACCGGAGTATCTAGAAGTGCCGAGTCGGGTGGGGGAGTCATGTGCGTACTTTCCAGGGTTACAAGGGTTGGCGAGGAGAACCGTTCTATTTAACTTTCAATAAGAAAACAAGAATAAGAAGAGAAGAGAGAAGATGAAGAAGATGCGTCTGTCCTGAATCGATCTGCCTGCGCAGGGGAGAAACCCTAAACTCGACCGACCTGCGATCGCGGGTATTCTTCAAGGAGATGCAGCGAAGACGCAACTTCTCATCTGACAATCCAAGGGAACTGGAATGGCGCTCATACTGCTCGACCGCCAGGTGGAGAACGGTATGGGTTCGGGTTCTGCGTTAGAACGGCGGAGCGATGAGCGATGAGAACGTTATACCAAGCCGCAAAAAAGCGACGGAAAATACCGTCGCCGATAGGATTTATTGAATTACTTAGGAATGCACTCAACCCCTCCACACCCGACTAGTTGGGGACTTCATTTTATGGATGAGGTGGAGGTACGAGTATTATTGGGGTAGGGTACGAGTATTGTTGGGCCGTGGCGGCAGAAATTATTGTACTCAACTCAAGTTCAGACAGAGCAGGACATGGAGGTCTTTTTTCGTATTTTTAAGACTCAAAAGTATTTGTACTCAATCCTCAACGCAATGCCCCCTTCTGGACAACTCTAAACCTAAGCCAGCGAGGAAAATTTGAGGTTTTTGAACTAGATTGACAAGACCTTACTTTGTTCGATTCTGTATCAGAATTATCATTTTGTCAAAAAACTGCTATCTATAATACCGTTTTAAACAGGAGCGGAAGCCTTGATGCTTAAGCTTAAATCTTTTCCCAGAAAGCGTTTAGAGTCTTTTGCTCTCCATCAGGCCGCCTCTCAGTCGAAGGGGACTTTGAAAACCAAAAACAATATTAAAAATAAGTGGATCGTACAAATTCTACTTCTAAAATAAAAACTGTAGCGAACGACACAGAAAGTTGTGCGACAATATTAATCGAAAGATTCGAGTTGAAGTGTGAGTACATTGTTCGCTTGCAAAATGAGGTCAAAAAATTCGGTCAACGCCTGACGATCGTTTGGTTTCCAGTGAGTACATCCAATACAATTCCCCATTCCCATTAATACTTGCACCCCCTAAGCTTAAAACTAGAACCCCTCCCCCAAGGAATTTTGAAGATCCCAATTGGGACAGGGGTTGAGGCCGTGAGTCCTTTTTAAGTAATTCAATAAATTCTATTCGCGCCGCTGCGTTTGGCGGGACGGAAGGGACTTGCTATAAGCAATAGATACCTTTCGCATCTCTCCGACTCCAATGGTGCAGTCTTCCAAGTTTCTATCTTTGAATCTCCCTCCGAACTGGGCTGCGAGCCTTCCGTTCGGCAGGCGAACGACTCCCAGCGCATTGGAATCCGTTGAGAGAGCATCCGCAAGCGATTGCCTCTTCAGCGGACTCAAGGCGATCGTCAGCGACTTTCAGATTATTTTCGAGCGCGACCCTGCCGCCCGCAACTGGTTGGAAGTATTGCTGTGCTATCCCGGCTTTCATTCCCTCACGCTCCATCGCTTCGCCCATTGGCTCCACCATCTCCGCCTGCCAGTCCTGCCTCGGTTCATTGCCCACGTAGGACGGTTTCTGACCGGGATTGAAATTCATCCCGGCGCGGCGATCGGTCAGGGCGTATTTATCGACCACGGCATGGGCGTCGTCATTGGCGAAACCGCGATTGTGGGCGACTACGCGCTGATCTATCAAGGTGCAACCCTGGGCGGGACGGGCAAAGAAAGCGGCAAACGCCATCCCACCTTAGGAAATCATGTCGTCGTGGGTGCGGGCGCTAAAGTCCTCGGCAATATTGAGATTGGCGACTGCGTGCGGATCGGTGCGGGTTCGATCGTCCTGCGGGATGTCCCCTCCGATTGCACGGTAGTGGGGGTGCCCGGTCGCAACCTCTGCCGGACCAAAACGCCATTTTGTCCCTTAGATCACAACCAAATGCCCGATGCCGAAGCCTCAGCCATTCGGATGCTGCTAGAGCGGATCGAGCATCTCGAACGCCAACTGCAAACCCTAACCCCACCTGCGAGCCAGTCCCATGATACCCACACCCCTCACTAAGCCCTTCCATCGGGAGTCGAGCGCCGACCAAATCGTGGCGATCGCCCAGCCCGATCGATGGCAGGTCTGCTACCGCCTGCGGGAACTGCAGATCCCCTGTACCTGCCCCGCCGACGGCACCCTGCGCGTCGCAGTCGATCACGCGATCGCCCTTCTATTAGTGCGCAGTACGATTCAGCAGTTCACCGCCTCGCGCCGCGACCTACTGGATTGGCTAGAGCGCTGTTGGCAGAGCGACGGTCTCGCCTAAAGTGTCTTCCCCTCCCCCATCTTTCCATTCATCCCACAAGGAGCCTCCCATGCCACAAACCATCTTCCGACCCTTTGGCGAAGTTCTAGACAACCCCGTCGGCCTCGAGCGAGACGTGACCGCTCCCGTCTGCGAAGGACTCAACCTAGCCCTTTCCAGCTTTCAATCCCTTTACCTGCAATACCAAAAGCATCATTTTGTCGTCGAAGGATCCGAGTTTTACGCCCTGCATTCCTTCTTTCAAGACAGCTACGGTGCAGCTCAGGAGGCTGTTCACGACCTCGCCGAGCGACTGAACGGCTTGGGTGGCACCCCTGCCGCCAGCTTTACCAAACTCGCCGAACTCTGCTGCTTTACCCCAGAACCGGACGGTGCGTACCCCGAACGTCAAATGGTAGAGCACGACTTAACTGCCGAACAGGACATCATCAAACTCCTGCGCAGCCAAGCCGCCCAAGCCGAAAGTATCGGCGATCGCGCCACCCGGTATCTCTACGAAAAAATCTTACTGGAAACGGAAGATCGGGCCTTTCACTTAGCCCACTTCCTCGCCCACGATAGCTTAACGCTCGCCTTCGTTCAAGGCACATAACCCAAACTCCGATCGCGACCCAACGACTCGTTCCCTCAGGAGGGTTTATGGTAACTTCTACCCTGACCGTGCTCAGTTTTGGTGCGATGGTATGGGCGGCAAATCAATTCTTCTTGAAAGCGTTGTTTGCAGACATATCCCATCCGATCGAGCGTCCAAACCGATCTACCCCACCCCCATCAAACCATGAGCAATCTTCCCCCCCATCCCATTCACATTAACGACACCACCCTGCGCGATGGCGAACAGGCTGCGGGCGTTGCCTTCAACGTGGCAGAGAAAGTGGCGATCGCCCAATTCCTCGACTCCATTGGGGTACAGGAATTGGAAGTGGGCATTCCCGCCATGGGAACTGCCGAAATGCAGGCCATTCGCGCCGTAGTCGATCTCGGCCCCAAGGCTAAACTTCTGGGTTGGAATCGAGCCGTTCGCAGCGATCTGGAAGCCTCCATCGCCTGCGGCCTCAAGCGGGTGCATATTTCCATCCCCGTCTCCGAGATTCAAATTGCTGCAAAATTCCACGGGCAGTGGCGCGTCATGCTGGCACGCCTGCGGGAAGTCATGGCCTTCGCCTGCGATCGCGGTCTAGACGTTGCGGTCGGCGGTGAAGATTCCTCTAGGGCCGACGAGAGCTTTTTGATGGACGTAGCGCAGCAGGCCCAAGCGTGGGGCGCCTTCCGATTTCGCTTTTGCGATACCGTCGGCATCCTCGATCCGCTGGCGATCTATCACAAAGTACGGCAACTAGTATTTGCCCTCGAAATTCCAGTGGAAATGCACACCCACAACGATCTGGGATTGGCTACCGCAAACGCCTTGGCGGGTCTGAAAGCCGGAGCGCAATCGGTCAATACCACCGTCAACGGCCTGGGCGAGCGGGCTGGCAATGCAGCCCTAGAGGAAGTCGTCATGGCTCTCAAGCGCATTTACCAAGTCCCCGTGCCTATCGAAACCCGACGCTTGCTGGAACTATCCCGACTGGTCGCCAAAGCCTCCAACTGCCCCGTACCGCCCTGGAAAGCCGTCGTAGGCGACAATACCTTCGCCCACGAGTCGGGAATTCACGCTCGCGGCGTCCTGCAAAATCCCATCACCTACGAACCCTTTGCGCCTGAGGAGGTCGGTTGGGAGCGTCGCTTTGTAGTGGGCAAGCATTCGGGGCGGCATTCGATCGCCCAACTGCTGCAACAGAACGGCATCTTTTTAGACCCCGATGAAGTTCAAACGGTTCTGGATGCCGTCCGTCAGAAGTCTACAGAGACAAAGCGCAGTCTAACTGTTGACGAATTGTTGAATCTCGCCCATACCCAGAGGTATGCCCATGTCCTCCGATGAAATTGAAATCGATAACCCGCCCTGCTTTGACATCGGTCAAAAGGTGCGGGTGCGGAAGCTCATCCGCAACGACGGGACCTTTCCCGGTCAAGATATTGGCGCAACCCTCGCCAAAAAGGGAGAAGTGGGCTATGTGGTCAGCATTGGCACTTTTCTTCAAAGCTCCTACATTTATGCCGTTCACTTTATTGAGAAAGGCTACGTGGTGGGCTGCCGCACCAAAGAACTCGAACTCGCAGAGGAACTCTCATGAAAGTGATGCTACGCCACAATGCAGTAGGCCATCTGGTCGCTTACGTGGCCAAGAAAGATCTGGAGGAAGAAGTGGTGAAAGAAACCCTCGCCGAGGACGGTACGATTTTCACGCTCGCTAACGGGTGGGAACTGGCGATCGCCGATCTCGACGACCCTTTAACACTGCCGAAAACTTTTGAGGCTCGACGTTTAGCTTAAGTTGTTTGTAGGTAACTCAGGAGTTGACCCATGAAACCCATCCAAAACGGCCAACGCTTTGAATTCAATATTGAGGGGCGGTTCTTAGGCTTTGCTGCCGAAGGGCACAAGCTAAAGTACCTGAACGTGGGTCTCGCTGCTGAGAATTTCCAGGTTAAGTTACCCAAACACTTGCGATTGACCTTGCGGGCCGGACTGGCGCTGGAAGATCCCATCCAAGTCACGGGGCAAGGCGAATTCGACCCATCCAAAGGAACGCTTAAGTTAAAGGCGAATGAAGTGCGGTTGCGCGCGAGTGCGATGCCCAGCCAGCCGCTCCCGGCGATCGCCGCTCCCGCCCATTGCGCTCTAGTCAACGATGCTGTACCTACCTCTCGCCTCAAAATTCAGTTGTGCCACAAATCGGGTTGCCAAAAACGCGGCGGGCGCGCGCTCGATCGGGTATTGGAGAAGGCCCTGCGCGATCGCAATTTGTGCGATCGGGTTGATATTCAGTACACGGGTTGTCAGAAGCGTTGTTCTACAGCACCCAGTTTGATGGTGATGCCTGGGAAACATTTATACAACAAGGTGGAGCCGCATCACGTTCCCGAGTTGATCGCCAAACATTTTGGGCCTGGTCCGAGTTAATCCCGACGACAGAGAAGATACAGAGAAGATAAAGTATCGGGTTGAATCCATCACGCTCTCAACCACTTTCGGATCGGTTCTCCTTCATGCTGTTTTCCTTTCAACATGCGATTCCAATAGACCCAGGGTAAAACATGGCGCTTGAGAATCCACATGCTGTAGCGCTCCTGGGTTGGGTCTAGGGGAAAACTAGGTTCTGGTTTGCCATCGTAGTCAAACTCTGCCAGGATTGTTTTACCAAAACCCGTAATGAGGGGACAACAGCTATAACCGTTATAGCGGGCTTCCAAAGGTTTTTTGCTCAAGTAGTCGAGCAAGTTTTGGACCAGAACGGGCGCTTCTTTGCGAATGGCTGCTGCGGTCTTAGATGTGGGTAATGAAGATGCATCTCCCAAGCTAAAAACATTCGGGTAGCGGTTGTGTTGCAACGTGTGCTTGTGCACGTCCACCCAGCCCCCCGGTCCCGCGATCGCCAGCGGGCTGTTCTTGATAAAGTCCGGCGCGCTCATGGGCGGCGCAACGTGGAGAATATCGTAGGGCAGCGTTACGGTATCCGTTCCGTCTGCCGTCGCGACTTCAAAGATGGCTTCCTTTGCTTGGGCGCGAACTTCCTTGAGGTTGTGTTTCGGTTTCATTGCAATATTTTTGCGCTCTAGCACCTGCGTAAGCGGTGGCACGAAGGTTTCGATGGCGAAAATTTTAGGGCCAGCGGTACAGTAGCTGAGATTGGTTTGCGATCGCACTCCATTGCGACGAAAGATATCGTCTGCCAAGTACATAATTTTCTGAGGCGCGCCCGCGCATTTGATAGGCGTGGCGGGAAAGGTAAAGAGAGCATTGCCGCCTTTAAAGTCGTTCAGCAGTTCCCAGGTGTAGTTTGCACCCCCGACGGCATAGTTGCTACAAACGCCATCTTTGCCGAGGGCTTCTTTGAGACCGACCACCTTGTCCCAGTCGAGCTGAATGCCCGGACAGACAATCAAGATTTCGTAAGTGATGGTAGCGCCGTGCTGGGTTTGCAGTCGATCTGCCTCTGGGTCAAAGGAAACGACTCCATCCTGCCGCCATTGTACGCCCGCAGGGATAACGCTTTTTGTCGGCTTAACGGTATCTTCGTAGCGATAGCAGCCCGCGCCAACCAGCGTCCAAGCGGGCTGGTAGTAATGGGATTCGGAGGGGTCAAGAATCAGAATATCTAAGGCTGAATCTCGATCGGCGAGCTGGGCTGCAACCGTGAGGCCCGCCGCGCCGCCGCCGACAATTACAATTTGATGGTGGATCGATCGCGATTCGGGTCCGGCGGTCAGAACTTGGGTAGCGGTCATGGTGCAATTCAGTGGGATGAAAATTTTACGCTGCTGTCATTATCCTCTAAGACGATTCTGGAAATGCGATCGGCACTGGACTGGAGGGATAATGTTATGGATTCGTCATCTGCCTCTGTCCGGGGTGACGGTGTTAGGTACAGGCTTGGCTCTCGTTAAGATCGTGCTGATACATTAGCCCAATCATGAAAGTGGTACAATGAGTGGTACGAGTATAGGATGTCCATGGAAATCTTAAGTGCGAGTGAAGCTAGAGCAAAGTTATTTAGCTTAGTTGAGCAGGTGAATAAAGATCATTCGCCGCGAGTCATCACGAGTCGCCAGGGAGATGCGGTCTTGCTGTCTAAAGATGATTGGGAAAGTATCCAGGAAACGCTTTATTTACAGTCTATCCCTGGTTTTGTGGAGTCGATCGGAGAAGCAGAGAAGTTAGACGATTGGGGGTCTGAAGAAGAATTTATGCAGGTATTACATGGGTTGGAAGATTGAGTTTAGTCGAGCTGTACTGAAGGATGCCAAAAAATTGAAGGCTACTAATTTGGCGGACAATGTTAGCAGTTTACTCGATATTCTCAAAAGAGATCCTTACGAGCCTCCCTATGAAAAACTATCTGGCAATCTAAAAGGATATTATTCGAGGCGGATCAATATTAAACATCGTCTGGTTTATTCGATTGATGAGGAAACGAAAACGATTAGGGTTGTGTCTGTTTGGTCGCATTATGAGTAGTAGGGCGATCGCAGTTGAAATGAATTTAGCGATCGCCCAGCACATGAACCTCTCTCTCAAAACCGTCCAAAATTGCGTTCAACATCTCAAAGTCAAACTCGACATCGACTATCTCGACGAAAACCACACCAGTCCCCGTGTTGCCCTTTGTATGGAAGCCATGCGGCGGAAATTGCTGACGCTTTAGGAGGGCGATCGCATGAAGACAACACGGCTGAACGCAAAAGAATTGGCTATGATTGTCATACGTGTCATACAAGTATTACCGTTATGCTGACCGTCAGATTAGATCCTGAAACAGAACAACAGTTGACTGAAATCCTCGCCCATGAAACGGATATTAACCGAAGTGAACTGGTTACACGTCTGATTCGGGAACGATGGTTAGCTCTTAATCTAGACAGTACCTTTATCGAAAGACGGGGAGGACATCCTCAGCATCTTTTGCAGGATGCACCGCCCGACTTATCCGAACGCGCAACTCGCAAAAAGGCGATCGCCGCCTATCTGAAACAACGGCACCCATGACCTATCCACCATTCAGCCTAATTGGTAGTAGTCCGAGTTTAATTGAAATTCCTGAACGGTTAGACATTGCTGCAATCGCCACATTAGATAGCGACTTCGATATTTATCGACGCTACCGCAAGTAATCCTTTGAGCGAATTTTTATGCCGCAATCGCGATCGCCTACCCCGCAACCGCTCCAATCGTCTGACCAATCCGTTTTAGAACCTGCAAAGCACCACAAAGCTCTCGACCTGAAGTAAACGGTGCAAAAATACGCGATAGTGCATAGCATCGCGGCTCAGCTTGTACCAATTTCACAAACAAAATATCGTCCCCATTGGTCACCATGGCAAAACTGGGCTGCTCAGGCCGAGGATTAGCCATCAGATAAGCCATCGTCTGAGGCAGAGCCACCCAAACCGACAGAGCCGTTTTCTTGGACTCCAACACCACCACCCAAAATTGATTCAAAAGTACCAATACATCCATTCGCCCTT
Organism: Altericista sp. CCNU0014; assembly: GCF_044923475.1. NCBI lineage: Bacteria > Bacillati > Cyanobacteriota > Cyanophyceae > Synechococcales > Altericista > Altericista sp. CCNU0014. The sequence continues at coordinate 3,876,736 of NZ_CP137338.1, read as the reverse complement.
GCAGGATCTCTTCACCATCATCCAGTCTCAATTGAATCGACTCCTCAGCACGAACCCGAAACGGCGGATCGTAAAATCCTGAGATCGCCAGCAGCGGCGAAGCCAGCAACAAAGTTACGGTTCCTTCTAACAACTGCCCCTCAGACCGTTGGTATAAATAACGCCGTCGCACGTCATCTAACGCGAATGTCTCAACCGATGAAAGCTCCGGCAACATCGTCTGCCACTCCAAGAAAAACGACTCATCCTCCGTTCGCGACAGATTGAATCGTCGTTCTGCTTCGGCGAGCGTGGTAATTGCTTCTGTAATCGCAAGTGACATAGGGGGCATTGATCTAGGCTTACGTTCATCATAATCGTTACCCAACTGAAAGCTATATTCGTCGGATTGCCAAAACGAGCGATCGCCAAAATCGAGCAGTCTTCATCCAACTATGAGCTAGCTCATAGACCGATATCAGAATGCTTGAGACACTGGAAGCAGGACAGTCTCAAGCAGGAAGGTCGAGACCATGACCAACACTTTGCTCAACGTCCAGACTGCAACAGGACATCAGGTCTTAGCCTCAGCGGGCAAGAAGATTTTGCGACCGGGCGGAAAACTCGCCACCGAGCAATTGTTCCAGTGGGCCGAGTTTAAACCCGGCGACACCGTTCTGGAGTTAGCTTCCAGCTTTGGCGAAAGTGCGATCGCCCTAGCCCAGCGATTTGGCGTTAACGTCGTCGGGATGGAGAAAAATCCTGACAGCGTTCAGCGGGCTCGTGCCCAAGTGGAGGCCGCCGGATTATCAGGACAGATTACTCTGATTGAAGGAGATATTTTCCAGCTAGACACCCTTCCAGACACCTTTGACTATGTTTTGGCAGAAGCCATTCTGACCCTGCAATCTCCCGCCGGAAAGGCCAAGATTTTGAGCGGAGTGCGCGATCGCCTCAAACCGGGCGGTAAATTTCTATCCCACGAACTCTTGGCACAAGCCCATGAGGAAGAAATTCATCAGCTTTTAGCGCAAACCATCCGAGCTAACTCTACGCCGTTATCCGAGGCGAACTGGATTTCAGCTTGCATAGCAGCGGGCTTAGCCGTTCATCAGCACCAAACTGGCCCCCTAGGACTGCTAAATATTGGTCGAATGATTCAGGATGAAGGGCTGGTGAATACCGTTCGGATTTTCGGGAATATCCTCACCCAACCCAACCTGCGAAAACGAGTTTTAGGGATGCGCCGAGCCTTCCGCCAATATCGGCAAGACTTGGGCTACATCGTTCTGTGTGCCACACGCATTTAATCAAGGAGAATCCAGATGACAACCCATACTCAATCAGCGCCATTAACTATTCAGCTCCGCGATCGGGCAGATTATACTAAATCCGGCGTTTCGAGAACATCCCTGGTTAAAGACGAGCAGGGGCAATTCAGTTTGGTGTGCTTAAGCGCGGGCACTCACGTCGCTGAACATACCGCCCCCCGCAATGTGACGGTGACCGTCATCGAAGGACGAGGCATCCTCACCCTTGACGGTCGCGAAGTTACATTGGAACCGGGCGTATTCGTTTACATGCCTGCCTATACGCCCCATTCGCTGCAAGCATTGGAAAATCTCGCGTTCTTACATACCTAAAAACCTTTCCGAACACGATAACGTTCTGCCCTAACTCAATCTGGGAGCGACAGCGATGGTCGATTCAACCTTAGATATTCCAATTCCTAGCCGACCGAGACGACTCAGTTTGCCCGCTTGGTTGGTTTTAATTTGCATCATTACCTTTACCGTGTTGATCGGTGCCGGAGCCGCCATCTGGAAAAATGCGCCGCCCATTCCGGTAACTGTGAGTTCTCCCCAACAGGAAATTATTCTCACTCAGGCAGATATCCAGCATGGGCAAGAAACCTATTTGGGACGAGGTGGCCAGCATATTGGTAGCATTTGGGGGCATGGCAGCTACCTGGCTCCCGATTGGACTGCCGATGTCTTGCATCGCTGGGGATTGGCCACAGCGGGGGTACTAGCCCAGAACAATCCGCAATTTTCCGAAGCTGACCTGCAAGCCCTGACCGCGCCAGAACGAGCCAGTTTGCAAGCGCAAGTGAGCGAGCAATTTAAAACCAACCGCTATGACCCACAGACTGGAGAACTAGTCTTGACCGCAGTCCAAGCCCAGGGTTTGCGGAAAGTTTTTCAGGATTATAAACAACTGCTGGCTCATGGTTCTCGCATCCACTCCATTCCCGATGGCTGGTTCCAAAACGACCAGCAAATTCATGATGTCACCGCATTTTTTACCTGGACTTCTTGGGCAGCAGCAGCCAATCGCCCCAATGCGCCGTTTTCCTACACCGCCAATTGGCCCCACGATGACCTGATTGGCAATCAACCCCCAGGACAGTTTGTGGTCTGGTCCATTGTGTCGGTTGTGGTGCTGATTGCGGCGATCGCCCTCTTCCTCACCCTCTATCTCACCCAAACCGAAGCCGATGAAGTTCTGACGGTGGCCCAACGGCCTGCTATTCGTCTAGCGACGCCGAGCCAGAAAGTCACCAGCCTCTTTTTTGGTGTAGCCATGGCCTTGTTTTTAGTCCAGATCGTCATGGGCATGGTGACGGCTCACTATGCGGTCGAAGGGGATGGCTTTTACGGGATTCCGTTGCAACAATACTTACCCTATGCTGCATCGCGCACCTGGCACCTCCAATTAGCGATTTTCTGGATTGCCACCTGCTGGTTGGCGGCTGGACTCTATTTCGCCCCGCGCTTCGGTCAACATGAACCCAAGCGCCAAGCCTGGGGCAATGCGGGGCTACTGACGGCATTAACGGTGGTTGTGGTCGGCTCTTTAGCTGGTTCCTGGTCTGGGATTCAGGGAATTTTGGGTAAATACAGCTTCTGGTGGGGGCATCAGGGCTACGAGTATGTGGAACTGGGTCGGGTGTGGCAACTGCTGCTGATTGGCGGGATGGTGTTCTGGCTCTGGCTAATGTACCGGGCGCTCAAGCCTGCCCTGAAGCACGACGCGGATCGCACCGGACTCAATCATTTCTTCCTCTATAGCGCGATTACGATCCCGCTGTTCTACTCGGCGGGGTTGATGTATACCAATCACACCCCGTTGAGTGTGGCGGAATACTGGCGTTGGTGGGTGGTGCATCTCTGGGTGGAAGGATTTTTTGAGGTGTTTGCCACCGTGACGATCGCCTACCTCTGTAGCGAACTAGGCTTCCTGAAAAAGTCTTCTGCCTTGCGCGCCACCTATTTAACCACCATTCTGTACCTCGGTAGCGGTGTAATTGGCACCCTGCACCATCTCTACTTTGCGGGAACGCCTGTGTTCATCGCCGCCATGGGAGCCGTGGCCTCGGCCCTCGAAGTGGTGCCATTGACTCTGATTGGCTTTGAAGTCGTCAAGACTTTACGTCTATCTCAGGAAGCAGAAGGCTTCTATCGTTGGCCGTTGCGATTTTTTCTGGCCACCTGTTTCTGGAATCTGGTTGGCGCGGGGGTCTTTGGGTTTCTGATTAATCCGCCGATTTTTCTCTACTACTCCCAAGGACTCAACACGACTCCAATTCATGCTCACTCGGCTCTGTTTGGTGTGTATGGGTCTCTGGCCTTGGCTCTGATGCTATTCGCTCTGCGTGAAATTGTGCCAGATCGGGCTTGGAATGAAAAGCTGCTGCGGTTTTCATTCTGGTCTTTAAACGGAGGATTGGTCGCTATGCTGGTGACTGGGCTGATTCCCAACGGGTTCTACCAACTCGTGCAATCGGTCAATCATGGCACCTGGTATGCCCGTAGTGCTGAGGCGATCGGGAGTCCCTGGATGCAGTGGACCGTCTGGCTGAGAATCCCAGGGGATATTCTGTTCAGTTTTGGCGCGCTGGCAATGGTGGTGTTTGCCCTGCGGGCCATCCCGGCGGTGTTTCAGACTCCAACTCCGACACCCACAGATGCGCAGCCTTCATAGAGACGGGTCTGGAGTGCGATCGCCTTTACCCGTAGCGATCGCCTCCAACCCTTCCCCATCCAAGATAGTAATCTTGCCGCCCCGATGGTAGGACACGATTCCTTGCAATTGCTTAAACCTAGGTAAACAGGGCACCCTGAATATTGTCGTAGCGCTTTAGCACGGCTTTAATATCAATACTGTTTTGGGCTTGAGGCATGGTTGAGGACTGGCTGGCAACGGTTAGATTGGATCTGGCGCTTGGGGTTGGAAGAGTTGAGATTGCTGCTCGAGGCGATCGCATTGGCGATCGTGCATCCCTTGGCCGCGTTTAAACCCTTTCAGTTTGCAAACCTATCGCTCGCAAGCAATTTCTACACCTGAGGCAGATTTAGCAGCTTGCCTGGGTTAGGGCAGTTGCTGGAGTTGTCGATTGACGCCTGAACCCTCGAGAGACGTTCAGTCAATCCCTAAAAGCTGTTTGAGCAACGTCCGCTCCTTAGCTTTGGCGCTAAATCGTCCGTTTTCAAGATCTCGAATCCAGCTTTGGCTTTTTTTAGTTTTCTGAGCCAGCTCTCTTTGGCTCCAACCCAAACTTTTTCGAGCTTCTACAATTTGTTGGCTGTCTAAAACAATTGGCTCTTGAACTTGCTTCTTCGTCCGAGTCGATCGCTTGGGTTCGGGCTTGGGAGATACTTGTTCCCAGTCAGAGGGCAAATGGAAGTAGCTAAAACGAGCATTCATGAGTCGGTTCCACTTGCCGCGCGGCCCGGCGTCCGTCAACCGATTGGTCAGGGTTCCGTCGTTCGTCCAAAATTCCAGCGCCGCTTCCGCATCGTCGGGCAGCTCGGACAGTTTTGCCCAGAGGGGTTGAATCTCCTCTGGGTACGTCACCGGATCGAACATGGGTTTGAGGCCGAAGTGGTTCAAAACTTCCAGGTCGCTTTCAAAACAGCGGAGCAGTCGTTTTCGATCTTCGCGCGACGTTGCCGCCCGTTGGACTTTATCCGCGCCATAGGCCACCCGCATCAGCGTGGGTGCAGTGATGCGCTGATCTTTGCCCACCTTGGTCTTAAAAAGCAGCCAGAACATCATCCGCACTGCGCCTTCGTGCTGTTGCCATTGGCCCATCGCAGCAGTCAGGAGGGATTTCGGCAGGGTACTGTATTGGTAAAATGCCGTCCTTTCCTTGCAGTCTTTGCGGTTGAGGAAATACTGGGTCCATTGACCTGCTTTAATGCTGACGGTAATTCCCACTAGATGTTGGTAACCCAGTTCGTCTTCTTGAAAGTGGTGTGCGATCTCTTGCAGGTGCCAGAGGCGACTGTTCTTGAGTTCAAAAGCCTGGATTTTTCCTTGTTGCGGCCAGTGCATCGTTGTAAGCAACGAGCAGGGCTGCTGCACCAGTTCTTTGACGAGCGCTAGTTTGTCAATTTTGCTGAGATCCTTGCGCTTGTCGAGGCCGAGGTAAGCTTCGATCGTTCGATCGTCGATCTCGAACACTTCCTCCCAAGGTTTTTCCAGAGTAGTGGCATAGGCTGCATAGAGGAGATGCAAACAAGCGGCTCGGATATCTAGGGCGTTAATGCGATCGCGCGCCTTTTTCCCAGCAAGCGGTTTGACAATTTCTGTCGGCTGGGCTTCTGCAATTTGAAAGGAAAGGTGCCCGCGATTTTGGTTGATCGGACGGCCATAGACCATCGCTCCGTCCGCATCGGTTTCCCAGGGTAGCGATTGTCGTTGCGCCAATACGTTGCATAACTCCCAAGACACAATTGACGATGCAAACGGATGGTTCTTCCCATTCGCAAACAGATCGGGCCGGATCGGGCGCTCGTCTGCTTTGAGCCTCCCTTTTTTGGCTTGCCAAGGAACGGGTACCGAGATAGGACAACTGCTCGCACAAACGGGTTCTTCCGCATAACCCTCGCAGTCATTACAGAGCGTGGGATCGATCCAATACCGATCGTCGATTGTTTTGATGGCATCTACCGGGCATAACGGCGCGCAAGTATCGCATCGATCGCATTCATTGGTAATGGCTTGGGCCACGATCTTACCTCGCTACTTCAAGTGTGCTGGACCGGGAGTAGAGACTGAACGATGGCATTCATTACGGAGCGATAAAAATCTCAACCGGATAGACCGATTCTCTCGCTCACCACAGATCGCCGATGGGATATATCTGTAAGATTCGAATTCACGAGACAACTAAACCTTAAACGGACGCCTTGCCTCGATTTCAGAATTCTTATGAGTATATTTACTAAATTACTAGGATCCAGAACTGTATCGAGTCGCGCATTTTATCTTTTCTTAAGATTTTGGCTCGACCTTGGATCTGCGTTGGATCTGTTATGTTGTTCGGAAAAGTAAAGTGTAGTAGCTTGTAGGGAGGGAACTGGAACAGAAAATATTAAACTGCGGTGGCAACAAGTTGCCTCAGTTTTGCGCGCTGCATGTTTTTCTGATTCGCAGGTGTACGATGTAAAGCGCTGTTTAGCCGTAACCGATCTTTTAAGAAAAGACCCCAACTTCTCTGCGCGTGTCAGTGCAGGAAGTTGGTATGCGCTCGAATTTGCGTAGATGCGCTCGAGCCGCAGTACGCCTGCATGCCTAATAAGCAATATATTTCTGGAATTCACGCTTAGTTAGAATGAATTCACGCTTAGAGATACTTTGGGATTATCTCTGTGACTTCTAAAGTACGGTCAAATCGGAGACTTGAGGTTTCTATCGCTTCCTGACAAGGTAGTATCCTCGTCCAGTTGCTGAATTGGTACCGCCGATCGCGCGCGACCCATCCACCCAATCTAGAAAAGAGGTATCCCCATGACATTGAAGACCGAGACCTGGATGACCGATCCCGCCTACGACATTCTGCGTTCGGAACGTCAGGTGCTGAAGTCTTTTTTCGAACCGCAATCGATCGCCGTGATTGGTGCCAGCGAATCGCCGGGGAGCGTGGGCAAGACTCTCCTACGGAACTTGATTCAAAACCCGTTTGGCGGAACGGTATTCCCCGTCAATCCCAAACGCAACAGCGTCATGGGTATCAAAGCCTACCCCTGCTTAGCGGACATTCCCGATGCCGTAGATCTGGCCGTCATCGCTACCCCCGCTGCAACGGTGCCGGGGCTGGTGCGCGAATGCGTTGCTGCTGGGGTCAAAAGCGCCATTGTTGTCTCGGCAGGGTTTAAGGAAATCGGGCCGGAGGGGATTGCCCTGGAACAACAAATTTTAGCGGAGGCGCGGCAGAATGGACTGCGGATTATTGGCCCCAACTGTTTGGGTCTCATGAATCCCCATTCGGGACTGAATGCGACCTTTGCCAGTGCCATGGCGCGCCCTGGGAATGTGGGGTTTATCAGCCAGAGCGGGGCGCTGTGTACTTCCATTCTGGACTGGAGCTTTCGGGAAAATGTAGGCTTTAGCGCCTTTATTTCCATCGGCTCCATGCTGGACGTGGGCTGGGGAGATTTAATCTACTACCTGGGCGACGATCCCCACACCCAAAGCATCGTGATTTACATGGAATCCATCGGCGATGCGCGCTCCTTTCTGTCGGCGGCGAGGGAGGTCGCGTTTGCCAAACCCATTATCGTGATTAAAGCCGGACGTACGGAAGCAGCCGCCAAGGCATCGGCCTCCCACACTGGAGCGATGACCGGGAGCGACGATGTGTTGAATGCGGCCTTTCGGCGCTGCGGCGTGTTACGGGTGACGCGAATTTCGGAGCTGTTCAATATGGCGGAAGTGTTAGCCAAGCAACCCCGCCCCAAGGGGCCGCGCCTGACGATTATCACCAATGCGGGCGGTCCTGGGGTGTTGGCGACGGACATGTTAGCCACTACAGGCGGGGAGTTAGCGACCCTCTCGCCAGAGACGACGGAGCGTTTAAATGAGGTATTGCCCCCCTTCTGGAGTCACGGCAATCCGGTGGATATTTTGGGGGATGCAACGCCGGAGCGTTACCTGAAAACCGTGGATGCCGTCCTGCAAGACCCCAACAGCGATGGCGCGCTGGTGATTTTGACGCCCCAGGCCATGACGGAACCCACCCAGATTGCGGAGGAGCTGAAGACCTATTTAGAACAAAACCCCCAGCAGGGGCGATCGCCCAAACCGATCCTGGCCAGTTGGATGGGCGGGGCCGATGTGCTGGCGGGGGAGGCCATCCTGAATAGCGCCAGCATCCCCACCTATGCCTACCCGGATTCGGCAGCGCGGGTGTTTAACTATATGTGGCAGTCTAGCTACAACCTCCAAGCCCTGTACGAAACCCCCAGCCTCGCCGACGATGCCGACGGATCGCCCGATCGGGAGGCGGTGACGGCGATTCTGGACTGCGCGCGGGCGGAGGGGCGCACCCTCCTGACGGAGACGGAATCGAAACAGGTTTTAGCGGCCTACCACTTGCCCACGGTTCAAACCCTTACGGCCTCTACGGTTGAGGACGCTATGGAGCGGGCGGACGGCCTGGGGTATCCGGTGGTGCTCAAACTTTGGTCGGAAACCATTACCCATAAAACCGACGTGGGCGGGGTGCAGCTCAATCTCGGCGATCGCGAGGCGGTGCGTCGGGCCTTTGAATCCATTGTCAAAACCGTTGGCGAACGGGTAGGGCCGGAGCATTTCCAGGGCGTGACGGTGCAGCCCATGGTGCGTCTCAGCGATGCCTACGAGCTGATTGTGGGCAGCAGCATCGATCCACAGTTCGGGCCTGTGTTGCTGTTCGGCAGCGGCGGGCAACTGGTGGAAGTGTATCGAGATCGGGCGATCGCCCTCCCGCCCCTCAACACGACTTTGGCGCGGCGGATGATGGAGCAAACCCAAATCTACAAAGCCCTCAAGGGCGTGCGCGGGCGAGCCCCTGTGGATTTGGATGCCTTAGCGAAGCTGATGGTTCGCTTCAGCCAGTTGGTCGTGGAACAGCGCTGGATTAAGGAGATCGATATTAATCCATTGCTGGTGACAACGGAGCCAGATGGGAATCGATCGCCGTTCATCGCCTTGGACGCGCGGGTGGTCCTCCACGATCCGACGCTAGCGCTCCACGAGCTGCCGAAGCCCGCCATTCAGCCCTATCCCATCCAATACGTGGGGACTTGGGAGATGCGAGACGGCACCCCGGTCAAGATCCGTCCCATCCGACCGGAGGACGAACCTTTGGCCGTGAAGTTTCACCAAACCCTCTCGGAACAAAGCGTGTATTTTCGCTACTTCCATTTGATGAAGTTGAGCCAGCGTACCGCCCACGAACGGCTCATGCGCCTCTGCTTCATTGACTACGATCGCGAAATGGCCCTCGTTGCAGACTATAAAAATCCCGAAACGGGCGATCGCGAAATTCTGGCGGTGGCCCGCTTGAGCAAACTGCACGGCGTCAACGAAGCGGAGTTTTCGCTGATGGTGAGCGATCGCTACCAACGCCAGGGACTCGGGACTGAAATGTTGCGCCGTTTGTTGGACGTGGCCCGCAACGAACACCTGGATCTGGTTTCGGCGGAAATCCTGCCCGAAAATACAGCCATGCAACGGGTGTCCGAGAAGGTTGGATTTGCGCTGAGGCGATCGCCTCGACTCGTTGTGGCATCCATTCAGTTACCCTAGGCAGATGTCTTGGATTAAATACAAAAAAACTCGATTTCGTAGATCGAAAACTCATTTTCGATCTAGCATAGAGGTATGAATAGAGGCAGGAATTAAAACAACATAATGATTGTTAAATTGATTGGTTTAATTCCTTTTTTTGCCTCTAGAGTATCTAAAAATTCCCTTAAAAAGGGAGCTTCAGTTATCCAATTTAAGTCGGCTCGAATAAACTCAGAGCTAAAATTCATGGGCTTTGACCGTCCGAAAAATTAATTTTCGATGATAAATACGAAGCTTTTTAAAAGTTTTATTATTGAACTAGCGAGGTTATTTCTGAGACCTCCAATCTTCTGTAGCATTTTCGGTCAAGAGAGCCTGCCCGCTTCGCAGAGGTGACCTATGCCAACACTCGATACTCAAGTTTCCCAGGTTCGCCAGCCAGAGAGTTCATCAATGGCTCGATCCGCAACGAGTTGCGATCGCCGTTACAAAACCCTGGACATGACGCTGAAGCGCAACCGCTATCAGCCCGACGCGCTGATCGAGGTGTTGCATAAAGCGCAGGAATCCTTTGGGTATCTGGAGGAGGAAGTGTTGCTTTACATTGCCCGTCAGTTGAAGCTACCGCTGAGTCGGGTGTATGGGGTTGCCTCGTTCTACCATTTGTTTTCCCTCAAACCCAGCGGCGTCCACAGTTGCGTGGTGTGTCTGGGGACGGCCTGCTATGTCAAAGGCGCAACCCAGATTGTCGAACGGCTGGAGTCTGAACTGGGCATCAAGATGGGCGAAACCACTCCCGACGGACAGGTTTCGTTGCTCTCTGCCCGTTGTATCGGGGCCTGCGGGATTGCACCCGCAGTGGTGTTCGATGGGGTCGTCGGCGGTAAGCTCACGCCGGAAGAATCGTTGGCAAAGGTGCAAGCGTTGTCCAAAACGTTGTCCGAAATCTAGATTTATCCCGACCGATTGGCTCTAGCACGTTGGTTTCTGTAGCACGTTGGTTTAGAGAGGAGTTGCAGGATGGATATCACAGAGCTATACCGCATTGCCGCCGAAGAGCGCGATCGCCGCAAGCCGAAACGCATCCGTTGTTGCACGGCGGCGGGGTGTCAGTCTTCTGGGGCGGAAGCCGTTCTGAAAGCGCTGAAGGACGAAATTGCCGCCGCAGGGCTGACGGAAGACGTGGAAGTCTCTAGCGTCGGCTGTCTGCGCTTTTGCGGGCGCGGCCCGCTGGTCGCCACCGATCCCGACGGCAAGCTGTACGAGCAGGTCGCGGCGGAAGATGCGCCCTCTTTTGCTGCCGGGATTCAAACGGGGGCGGTGAAGGCACAACCCTGCGATCCAAACCAGCCTTTCTTTGCCGGACAGCAACCCATCGTGCTGGAAAACAGCGGTCAAATCGATCCCGAACGGATTGAGGAATACATCGCAGCGGGCGGCTACGAATCCCTCTACCGAGCGCTCTACGAGCTGACCCCCGCCGAGGTGGTGGAGGAAATCACTCAAAGCGGCTTGCGCGGACGGGGTGGCGGCGGTTATCCTACGGGGCTGAAGTGGGCGACGGTGGCTAAAATGCCGGGGGATCAGAAGTACGTTATCTGCAATGCGGATGAGGGCGATCCGGGGGCGTTTATGGACCGCAGCGTGCTGGAAAGCGACCCCCATCGGGTGCTGGAGGGGATGGCGATCGCCGGATATGCGATCGGTGCGAGTCACGGATTTATCTACGTCCGGGCCGAGTATCCCTTGGCAATTCAGCACTTGAATAAAGCCATCCAGCAGGCGAAGAAATACGGATTGCTGGGCAGTCAAATTTTCGAGTCTGGGTTCGACTTCAAAATCGATATTCGGATTGGAGCCGGAGCCTTTGTTTGCGGCGAGGAAACCGCCTTGATCCACTCCATTGAGGGAGGGCGCGGCAATCCGCGCCCGCGCCCTCCCTATCCGGCAGAAGCGGGGTTGTGGGAGTGTCCGACTTTGATCAACAACGTCGAAACCTATGCCAATATCACGCCCATCCTGCGCAAGGGAGCGGACTGGTACAGCAGCATCGGTACGGAAAAGAGCAAGGGCACGAAGGTGTTTGCCCTCACCGGAAAGGTGCAGAACACGGGGTTGGTGGAAGTGCCGATGGGGACGACCCTGCACCAGATCGTAGAAGAGATGGGCGGGGGCGTGCCGGACGGTCGCGTGAAGGCGGTGCAAACGGGGGGGCCTTCGGGGGGCTGTATTCCAGCGGAATTTTTCGACACGCCCGTGGAGTACGAGTCCTTGCAACGCCTCGGTACCATGATGGGGTCCGGCGGCATGATCGTGATGGATGAGTCCACCAGCATGGTGGAAATTGCTCAGTTTTACATGGACTTTTGCCGGGGCGAAAGTTGCGGCAAGTGCGTGCCCTGTCGGGCTGGAACGGTGCAACTTCACGAAATGCTGACCAAAATTGTCAAGGGTCAGGCCACGGCATCGGACCTCGACAAAATGGAAGCGCTCTGTCAAATGGTGAAGGAAATGAGCCTGTGCGGGTTGGGGCAATCGGCTCCGAATCCGGTGCTGAGTACCCTTCGGTATTTCAAGGGCGAGTACGAGGCGCTCTTGCGTCAGGACGCAGCCGCCATCCCCTAACCTCGACCGTTCCGTGAGGAGAACCACGAGTCATGACCGTAAAAACGCTCAAAATTGACGGGAAGGATGTTGCGATCGAACAGGGTGCAACGATACTCCAGGCCGCGAAGGAAGCGGGAATTAAAATTCCGACCCTTTGCTTTTTGGAAGGCGTGACGCCCGCTGCCGCCTGTCGGATGTGCATGGTCGAAATTGAAGGCAGTTCTAAACTTCAGCCCGCCTGCGTCACGGAGGTGGCAGAAGGGATGGCAGTTCAAACCAATACGCCTAAGCTGCAAAACTTTCGCCGCATGAATGTGGAATTGCTCTTCGCGGAAGGGAATCACGTTTGTGCGATTTGCGTGGCCAACGGCAATTGCGAGTTGCAGGATATGGCCATTACGGTCGGCATGGATCACTCGCGCTTTCCCTATCGCTTCCCCGATCGGCATGTGGATGTCTCCCACGAACAGTTCGGCATCGACCACAATCGCTGCATTCTCTGCACCCGCTGCGTCCGGGTTTGCGACGAAATTGAGGGGGCGCACGTTTGGGATGTGGCCCAGCGGGGCGAACATTGCTTCATCGTGTCTGGGTTGCATCAACCCTGGGGCGAAGTGGATGCCTGTACGTCCTGCGGGAAGTGCGTGGATGCTTGCCCCACGGGGGCCATCTTCCGCAAGGGCAGTACCACGGGCGAGAAAGAACGCGATCGCGCCAAGTTGGAATTTTTAGTGACGGCACGGGAGAAACGCGAATGGACAAGATAAGGTTTGCAACGGTCTGGTTGGCGGGATGTTCCGGCTGTCACATGTCCTTCCTGGATTTGGACGAGTGGTTGATCGAGCTGGCCCAGCACGCCGATGTGGTGTTTAGCCCCGTGGGTTCCGATATCAAGGACTATCCCGAAAACGTGGATGTGTGCTTGGTGGAAGGGGGCGTTGCTAATGAGGACAATCTGGAATTGATCCAGAAAGTTCGCAAGCAAACCAAAATCCTGATTTCCTTTGGGGATTGTGCCGTCACGGCCAATGTCCCCGCGATGCGAAATATGTTAGACGGGGCGGAATCGGTACTCAAGCGCGGTTATCTGGAGTTGGCGGAATATTCGCCGCAACTTCCCCACGAACCGGGCATCGTACCGGAGTTGTTAGACCAAGTCGTGCCCGTGCATCAGGTGGTGGATGTGGATATCTACATGCCGGGCTGTCCGCCTCCCGCCGATCGCATTCGGGCGACCCTAGAGCCTTTATTGCGGGGAGAAATGCCCGTGATGGAAGGCCGCGACATGATTAAGTTTGGATAGGGAGGATGCCGATGTCACGTACTGTTGTTATCGATCCCGTCACCCGCATTGAGGGTCACGCCAAAATCTCCATCTTCCTGGACGATGCCGGGGAAGTCTCCGACGCCCGCTTTCACGTGGTGGAATATCGCGGCTTCGAGAAGTTCTGCGAAGGCCGTCCCTTTACGGAAATGGCCGGAATTACTGCTCGGATTTGCGGGATTTGTCCGGTGAGCCATCTGCTCGCTTCGGCAAAAACCGGGGACAAAATTCTAGCCGTCAAAATTCCTCCTGCTGCCGAGAAACTGCGGCGGATGATGAATTTGGCACAGATTACTCAATCCCATGCCCTCTCGTTTTTTCACCTAAGTAGTCCCGATTTTCTGTTGGGCTGGGATAGCGATCCAGCCCAACGCAATATTTTTGGCTTGATTGCAGCTAACCCCGATCTCGCACGGGCGGGAATTCGACTGCGACAGTTCGGTCAAACTGTTATCGAAAAACTAGGCGCACGCAAGATCCATGCAGCTTGGACGGTTCCCGGCGGAGTGCGATCGCCCCTCTCCCCAGAAGGCCGCCAGTGGATCGTCGATCGCCTCCCGGAAGCCTTCGAGACGGCGAATCTGGCGTTGGGATTGTTCAAGGGAATGTTGGACGAGCAGCTTAAAAGCGAAATCGATATCTTTGGCGAGTTCCCCACTCTGTACATGGGATTAGTCGGGCCAAACGGCGAGTGGGAGCATTACGACGGCAAACTCCGGTTCACCGACAGCCAAGGCAACATCGTCGCCGATGGACTTAGCGAGGACGACTATCACGCGTTCCTCGGAGAAGCTGTGGAACCCTGGTCCTACCTCAAGTTTCCCTACTACCAACCCCTAGGCTACCCCGATGGGATCTACCGCGTGGGGCCGTTGGCGCGGCTGAATGTCTGCGATCGCATCGGCACGGAAGGCGCAGATCGGGAGTTGCAGGAATTGCGCGATCTCGCTGGGGGCGTTCCCACGTCTTCCTTCCTGTATCACTACGCTCGTCTGATTGAAATTCTGGCCTGTCTGGAAAAAATCCAGGAATTGGTAGATGATCCCGATGTGCTCTCCTCGCGCTGTCGCGCCCACGGCGGAGTGAATCAGCTCAATGCGGTGGGGGTTAGCGAAGCGCCACGGGGCACGCTATTCCACCATTACCAAGTGGATGAAAACGGGTTGCTGGAGAAGGTGAATTTGATTATCGCCACCGGACAAAACAACCTGGCGATGAACAAAACTGTGGCTCAAATTGCCAAACATTACATCCACGGTTCCGACATTCCCGAAGGATTGCTCAACCGCGTGGAAGCAGGGATTCGCTGTTACGATCCCTGCCTGTCCTGCTCCACCCATGCAGCAGGACAAATGCCCCTCCACCTGCAACTGGTTGCCGCCGATGGTCGTTTACTGGATGAGGTATACCGATGAAAACTTTAGCGATCGGTTACGGTAATTCCCTTCGGGGCGATGATGGCGTTGGCCCCTGGGTCGCGGATCGAGTCGCTGCCTGGAACTTGCCGGACGTGCGATCGCTGTCCGTCCACCAACTGACGCCTGAATTAGCCGCAGAGATGGCGGAAGCAGAAGTCGTATTTTTTATCGATGCTTGCACGATCGCAGGAGGAAGAACGCAGGCTCGCCTCGAACCCGTAGCGTCCCAAAAAGGAAGGAGTCAACTCGATCATCTTTGGAGTCCTAGCGTCCTATTGCACCTTGCCAACACGCTCTACGACGCCGATCCAGCGGCCTATCAAATTCTGATTCCAGCCATTCGATTCGACTACGGCGCACCGCTATCGGCGATCGCCCTTGAGGGAGCGGCTTGGAGTTTAGAAACGCTGAAAGACTATATCGCCAATCCCCGATCGACTCGCTGGAAGGAGGCTTTATGCACGAAGTCGGGTTAATGGAAAACGCACTGGCGATCGCCCTCGATTATGCCACCCGCGAGCATGCCACTCGCATCCATGAAATTGCACTGCGCGTTGGCGATCTCTCTGGCGTAGAACCCGACGCCCTGCGGTTTGCCTTCGATGTCGTCACCCAGGGCACGATCGCCGAACGAGCGCAACTGAACATCGAAACCTGTCCGACGGTTTGTTATTGCAATAATTGTCAGCGGGAATTTAGACCTACGGAACTGGGATATGAGTGTCCGATCTGTCAAACCTGGAGTACTTACGTGCTTCAGGGCAAAGAACTCGAACTCGCATCCTTGGAGGTGTCCTAATGTGTACTAATTGCGGATGTAACGAAGTAGATTCCGTTGTGCTCCATAGCGCCACCGAATCTCACCCCCACCCCCATCACCATCACCATCATGACCACCACCACGGCCATGACCATTCCTCTCCTGCCCGTACTGTCGAAGTCCGCGAGCGATTGATGTCGAAGAACGATCGCTTTGCGCTGCAAAATCGGGAGGTTTTTCAATCCAATGACCTGTTGGTGTTGAACATTCTGTCCTCTCCAGGGGCAGGGAAAACCGCCTTGATCGAGCGCATGGCCAAAGTCCGGGGCGATCGCGCCGATCGAGTGGGCGTCATTGTTGGCGATCTCGCCACTGAAAACGATGCCCAGCGGATCCGGGCAGCCGGGGCAACGGCGCTGCAAATTACCACCGGAACGGCCTGTCACCTCGAAGCCGATATGGTGGCCCATGCTGCCTCCCATCTGGGGTTGGCGAACCTGGATCTTCTCGTCATCGAAAATGTCGGCAATCTGGTTTGCCCTGCGGCCTACGATTTGGGCGAAACCCTGCGGGTCGTCCTGCTGTCCGTGACCGAGGGCGAAGATAAACCCCTGAAATATCCCACGGCGTTTCAGTCGGCAGACGCGGTGCTCTTGACCAAGACGGATATTGCCGAAGCCGTCGGGTTCGATCGCGCAACGGCGATTGCCAACGTGCGCCGGATGGCTTCCCATGCCATGGTGTTTGAGGTTTCCGCCCGTACGGGCGCGGGGATGGATGCGTGGCTGATGTATCTCCAAGCCCAACGCAATCTATTCCGAGGGAAATTGCCCGTGGAGGTCGTCCAATGATCCGACCTGTCCCCTTGTCCCATCCCCTGTCTCGACGCCTGCATTTGCAGGTGCGGGGGATGGTGCAGGGCGTAGGGTTTCGGCCTTTTGTCTATACCTTGGCGACGGAGTTGGGGTTGGGCGGCTGGGTCAGAAACAATGACAGCGGTGTGGATATTGAAGTGGAAGGAAGTTCGTCTGGGTTGACCGCGTTTGTGGAACGCTTGGAACGCGATCGCCCCGCTCACGCTATCCTGTCCCAATTGGAAACGGATTGGCTGGCCCCTTGCGGTTACGAACGGTTTGAGATTCAGGCTTCTGCCCCGGATTCTTCGGTCAAGTCGGCTTGGATTTTGCCCGACTTGGCCACTTGTCCTGCTTGTCTGAGGGAGATTTTCGATCCGCGCGATCGCCGATATCAATATCCTTTCACCAACTGCACCCACTGCGGCCCTCGGTATAGCATTCTGACGGCGCTCCCCTACGATCGCCCCAACACGACCATGCAATCCTTCCCCATGTGTCCCGACTGCCAGCGGGAGTACGACGATCCGCGCGATCGCCGCTTTCACGCACAACCCAATGCTTGCCCTGCCTGCGGCCCTCGCTTGGCGTTATGGGATCGCCAGGGCAAGGCGATCGCTTCAGGATCTTCTTCCTCTGAGTTCATTACCCTTGCTGCGGATCGGATTCGGCAGGGAGAGATTCTAGCGCTGAAAGGGTTAGGCGGGTTTCATCTGATCGTCGATGCGCGCAATGAAGGAGCAGTGCGGCGGCTGCGCGATCGCAAACATCGCCCCGTCAAACCCTTCGCTGTGATGTATCCGACCTTGGACGCGATCCGTCAAGATTGCCGAGTCTCTCCGGCAGAGGCAGACTGTTTGACATCCGCCGCTGCCCCGATCGTTTTGCTTCAGCAACTTTCGCAATCGACCCTGGCGGCATTGATCGCGCCCCATCAGGCGACCGTGGGTGCGATGCTGCCCTCCACGCCCCTGCACCATTTGCTATTGGCAGAACTGGGATTTCCAATTGTGGCGACTAGTGGCAATCACTCTCGCGCGCCGATTTGTGCGGACGAGCGAGACGCGATCGAGGAATTGGGGGCGATTGCCGATATTTTTCTAGTGCATAACCGTCCTATTGCGAAACCTGTGGATGATTCAGTGGTCAGGGTCATGGGCGATCGTCCGATGGTGTTGCGGCGATCGCGGGGGTATGCGCCATCTCCCCTTTCTGCGTCGAATGCAGAGAAAGAGATTGCACCTACGCTTTCATCCCTGCATTGGCCCCGTTCGGCTCCGCTCGCGGCAAGCCCTAAATCCCCCATTCTGGGGGACTTTGAACCTGCTTCGCTTGCTTGTATCCTCGCGGTTGGCGGTCATCTCAAAAATACCGTCGCACTCTCCATTCAAGGTCAAATCCTCGCCAGCCAGCACTTGGGCGATCTGGACGAGGCTGAAACGGCTCAGCGGTTTCATGCAACGATCGCCCAACTTCTGGATCTGTACGCCGCAAACCCCGTGGCGATCGCCCATGATGCCCACCCCGACTACGCCTCCACCCAATTTGCTCAAGCCTTGAGTCAGTCCCTCAAGATTCCGGTACTTCCCATTCAGCATCACTATGCCCATGTTCTATCTGGGATGCTCGATAACGACCTAGAGCCGCCTGTTTTGGGAATTGCCTGGGACGGGACGGGTTATGGACTAGATGGCACTCTCTGGGGCAGCGAGTTTTTAGATATTTCTCATTCCATAGGATTCCAGCGAGTCGGTCATCTGCGCACTTTTCCGTTGCCAGGGGGCGATCGCGCAGCCAGAGAACCGCGCCGCGCGGCCTTAGGGTTGTTATACGAAGCCTTTGGAGAAGCAGCTTTCGATCTAGATGCTCCTACTCTAAAAGCCTTTCAACCGCAAGAACTCAAGCTACTCCGAGCAATGTTGCAAAAAGGCATCAATTCGCCCAGAACTTCCAGCATGGGACGCTTGTTCGATGCGATCGCCTCCCTACTCGGCCTCTGCCACCAATCTACCTTTGAGGGAGAAGCCGCCATGCAACTGGAGAGCGCCTTGGAAGGTATCCATACCCCTGAAACCTACCCCTACGAACTAGAGCAAGATGCAACTGGAACTTGGATCGTCAACTGGCAACCCATGCTAGTCAGCATCCTAAATGATCTGGCAAAA
This sequence comes from Altericista sp. CCNU0014, assembly GCF_044923475.1. NCBI lineage: Bacteria > Bacillati > Cyanobacteriota > Cyanophyceae > Synechococcales > Altericista > Altericista sp. CCNU0014. Next base: position 3,858,071 of record NZ_CP137338.1, on the reverse strand, counting down.
ACTCCGAACTCAAAGTCCCCCAGCATCGGGGGATTTAGGGGGCGAGTGCAAAGCGCTACGGAACATATCCAACCCCCTCACCCCATCGGAGAAATCGCAACCAAATTCCATAACACGCTGGTAGAGACGATCGCCGCGATCGCCCATCAAGCTGGAATCGCGCAAGTCGTGCTGACGGGGGGATGTTTCCAAAACCGCTATTTGCTCGAACGCTCGATCCGGCGGCTGCGAGACGAGGGGTTTGCGCCCCATTGGCACCATCGGATTCCGCCCAACGATGGCGGCCTTGCGGTCGGGCAGATCCTGGGCGCTCACTGGGTTTTAGAACATAGCAACGCAGGAGGCGCGCCATGTGTTTAGCCGTTCCCGGTCAAATTGTGAGCATTGCCGAACCCTCCCCCGACCGGGAGAACGACGCGCTCTTTCGCACGGGTAAAGTCAGCTTCGGCGGCATTGTCAAAGACGTCAGCTTAGCCTACGTACCCGAAGCCACCGTCGGCAATTACGTCATCGTCCACGTTGGCTTTGCCCTCAGCATCCTGGACGAAGATGAGGCGCAAGCCACCTTCAAAGACCTGAACCAATTGGGAGCGATCTCATGAAATCTTTAACCTTCGAAACCCTAGATGGCAATGAGGCCGCAGCCCGGATCGCCTATCGCCTCAATGAAGTCATCGCCATTTACCCCATCACGCCCTCCTCAACGATGGCAGAGTGGGCCGATACCTGGGCGACTGCGAAGCAGCCAAACCTGTGGGGCGCGATTCCCAGCGTCGTCCAACTCCAAAGCGAGGGCGGCGTCGCCGGAGCCATTCACGGCGCGCTCCAAGCCGGATCGCTGGCCACAACCTTCACCGCTTCCCAAGGGCTGTTGCTGATGATTCCCAACCTCTACAAAATTGCTGGGGAACTGACGCCCATTGCCATCCACGTTGCCGCGCGATCGCTCGCCGCCCAGGGACTTTCCATTTTTGGCGACCACAGCGACGTGATGTCCGCCCGCGCTACGGGCTGCGCCTTACTCTGTTCCAGCTCGGTTCAAGAAGCCCAGGACTTTGCGGCGATCGCCACCCGTGCCGCCTTTGATTCGCGAATTCCGTTCCTGCATTTCTTCGACGGCTTCCGCACTTCTCACGAAGTCCAAAAAATCGAATTGCTCGCAGATGAAGACCTGCGATCGTTTATTCCCGCCGCCCCGATCCTGGCCCATCGTCACCGCGCCCTCACCCCCGACCGTCCCGTCATTCGCGGTACCGCCCAAAACCCGGATGTCTACTTCCAGGCACGGGAAACGGTGAATTCCTTCTACGAAGCCTGTCCGGGACTCGTGCAAGCCGCCATGGACGACTTCGCCCAGTTGACAGGTCGTGCCTATCGCCTGTTCGACTACCACGGCCATCCAGAGGCGGAGCGGGTCATTGTCCTGATGGGTTCGGGTTGTGAGACGGTTCAGGAAACCGTGGATTACCTGATGGCGCAAGGCGAAAAAGTGGGCGTCCTGAAAGTGCGGCTCTATCGCCCTTGGAGTCTGGATGCTCTTGCGGCTGCCGTGCCGGAGTCAGTCAAGGCGATCGCCGTCTTGGATCGCACCAAGGAGCCGGGCAGTTTGGGCGAACCCCTCTATCAGGATGTCGTGAATAGCCTCGCCGAAGCAGAACGCAGCAGCATTCGGGTTGTGGGCGGACGCTACGGGCTTTCTTCCAAGGAATTTACGCCCGCTATGGTCAAGGTCGTGTTCGACAATCTGATGGCAGCTAAACCCAAAAATCATTTCACCGTCGGCATTGTGGACGATGTCACCCATACCTCTTTGGCATTTGACCCCAGCTTTCAAATCGAACCGGATTCCGTGGTCAGAGCCATCTTCTACGGCTTAGGCTCCGATGGCACTGTGGGTGCAAACAAGAACTCCATCAAAATCATTGGGGAAGAAACGGACAATTACGCCCAAGGCTACTTCGTCTACGATTCCAAAAAATCCGGCTCGGTGACGGTCTCTCACTTGCGGTTTGGCCCCGACCCCATCCGCGCCCCCTACCTCATCGAGCGCGCGAATTTTGTAGCCTGTCACCAGTGGGAGTTTGTCGAAAAATTTGAGGTCTTGAAGGAAGCCAAACCGGAAGCCACGGTTCTTTTCAACAGTCCCTACAGCGCTGAGGAAACCTGGCAACATCTGCCTGCCGCACTTCAGGACATCGTCCTCGCCAAACGGCTCAAGGTCTACGCCATCAATGCCACCCAGGTCGCTCGCGATGCAGGCATGGGCGGTCGCATCAATACCGTCATGCAGGTGTGCTTCTTTGCCTTGGCGGGTGTATTGCCACGGGAAGAGGCGATCGCCCAAATCAAAAAAGCGATCCGCAAGACCTACGGCAAAAAGGGCGAAGCCATCGTGCAAATGAACCTGACCGCCGTCGATCGCACCCTCGACAACCTCCACGAAGTACCCCTAGGCGCGCCCGTCGCCGTGGGAGCCGTTGCAGCAGCGGCATCCCACAGCCCCGTCCCCGACCGAGCGCCCGCCTTCGTACGCGACGTGTTAGGCCCCATGATGGCGCGCCACGGCGACGACCTGCCCGTCAGCGCCCTCCCCGTGGATGGCACCTACCCCACGGGCACCACTCAATGGGAGAAACGCAACATCGCCACCGAAATTCCCGTGTGGGACCCAGACGTTTGCGTCCAGTGCGGCAAATGCGTCATGGTTTGCCCCCACAGCGTCATCCGCGCCAAAGTTTACGAACCGGAGCAGTTGACCGATGCCCCTGCCACCTTCAAAAGCACCCAAGCCCGCGATCGCGATTGGCACGATCTCAAGTTCACCATCCAAGTTGCTGCCGAAGACTGCACCGGATGCGCCCTCTGCGTGGACGTGTGCCCCGCCAAAAACAAACTCGAACCGCGCCTTAAGGCCATCAACATGGCACCGCAACTGCCCCTGCGGGAACAGGAACGGGAGAATTGGGACTTTTTCCTCAACCTGCCGAACCCCGATCGCAGCCAGCTCAACCTCAATAAAATCGGGCAGCAGCAGTTGCAAGAACCCCTCTTCGAGTTTTCGGGGGCCTGTGCAGGTTGCGGCGAAACGCCCTATATCAAACTGGCCACGCAATTGTTTGGCGATCGCATGTTAATTGCCAACGCGACGGGCTGTTCTTCGATCTACGGCGGCAATTTGCCCACCACTCCCTGGACGTTCAACGGCGAGGGACGCGGCCCTGCCTGGTCGAATTCCTTGTTTGAAGACAATGCCGAATTCGGGTTGGGCTTCCGCATTGCGCTGGATCAGCACATCGAACAGGCGATCGCCCTGCTTCAGGAGCTGATGCGTCATGAGGGTTCTCCCATCCCCGCCGAATTAGCAACCGCCCTCACAAACGCGGAACAAACCGACGAAGCCGATATCTTCGAGCAACGGGAGCGGATCGCGCAATTGAAGGGGTATCTCGCCAACTGGCTCCATCAGCCGAACCTGCTTCCCAACCTCAGCGAGCAGATCGCCAGCCTCCAAACCCTCTCCGACTATTTAGCTAAAAAAAGCGTCTGGACGATCGGCGGCGATGGCTGGGCCTACGATATCGGCTACGGCGGCCTCGATCACGTTCTGTCCAGCGGTCGCAATGTGAATATCCTAGTGCTGGATACGGAGGTGTATTCCAACACGGGCGGCCAAATGTCTAAGTCCACACCTAAGGGAGCAGTCGCTAAATTTGCCTCTGGCGGTAAACCTGCACCTAAGAAAGACCTGGGCCTCATGGCGATGACCTACGGCAATGTCTACATCGCCAGCGTCGCGATGGGCGCGCGGGACGAACATACCTTGCGCGCGTTCCTGGAAGCGGAGTCTTACAACGGCCCCTCGCTGATTATTGCCTACTCCCACTGCATCGCCCACGGCATCGATATGCAAAAAGGCATGCAGCAGCAAAAACTCGCGGTCGATTCGGGGCGCTGGCTCCTCTACCGCTACGATCCGCGCCGCACGGAACAGGGCGAAAATCCGCTGTTGCTGGATTCGCGATCGCCCAAACTCCCGGTCGAAACGGCGATGTACAGCGAAAACCGCTTCAAGATGCTTTCGCGCAGTAGCCCGGAGGATGCGAAGCGATTGCTCAAGGAGGCTCAAGCGGAGGTGAATACGCGCTGGCAGATGTATCAATATCTGGCTGCTCGACCTGCAACATCTAATCCGTAGATTAGAAGTGCTAGATCGGTTAACATCGAGCTATAGCTCAGGCATGAACGGTAAAAAATGGTTGTCCAAATTCCCGTCAAACGGATTGATGTGCCACCGGGACAGCATGTATTGCTGCATGGGGTAAGCTGGCAAGAATTTGAGGCCATTCTAGAGGATTTAGGAGACCATCGAGGATCGCGGCTGGCCTATGACAAGGGAGTCTTAGAAATTACGATGCCGCTGCCAGAGCATGAATACGATAAGGAAATTGTCGGCGATCTCCTCAAAGCGTTATTGGAAGAATTAGACATTGAGTTTTTGACTCTCGGTTCAACCACATTCAAAGATCCAGACTTACAACAAGGTCTCGAACCCGATCAATGCTTTTACATCCAAAACGAAGCCCGTGTGAGGGGTAAGAAGCGATTAGATTTAGCCATCGACCCGCCACCAGACTTAGCCCTCGAAATTGACGTAACTTCACGCACCCATCCCGATCTTTATCAAGCCTTGAAGGTGCCTGAGTTATGGTGCTTTGACAGAGGGGTGTTGCTGATTGCTGTTTTACGGGACGGAAAGTATGTTGAAGTTTCTGAGAGTCCAATTTTTCCAGGACTCCCTCTCATCGAAGCAATTCCCCAATATTTAGCGCACAGTAAAACGGCAGGTAGAAATGCCACTTTGAAAGCATTTCGTCATTGGGTTAGAGGCGATGCAAAGCGTACCTAACGTCTTTACGGTTTTTCTCAGGGAGAAACTAAACTCGAAATTTCTCCATTAACCAGGTGGTGGTTGCCGATTGGTTTTCCTGACGGCTGCGCTGGAGGGCTTCTTCTAAAATATCTAGCTTCAGACCTGGTAATACCTGCGATTCTCGAATATGCCGAATGCTGCCATCGGAGGCGATCGCAAATGCCATAATTTTTATTGCTTGCACGTTCACAATCCAGTATTCAGGAATGCCAAGCCCCTCATATTGAAACCGTTTTGCCCCTAGATCGTCTGCCAAAGAGGTATCTGATATTTCAATGACTAAATTGGGTAGTGGGTATTGCTCTAAATCAATGACTCTGGTTCCCCAAGGAATCGCATTCGCGATCTCGCCAATGTAGTAGGAAATATCTGGCTGAAACTCATCAAACCCAGGTTTTCGATAGGAACAACCGTCATGCCCCGTCGCTAAAATCCCTTGATGTGCCACAAAAAAGGACAACGCAAACATCATTAAAGCATGGTCTTTAGAATGGTCAGCACCCGTAGACATGGGTTCAAATCTCATGTGGCTGCTGTAGTAATAGCACTTCAGCTTTGCAGAAGCTGGGTCGTCGGCAAGTTTGACAAACTCTTCCCAGGAGGCGGGCTGCCATGTGTTGAGTGGCGTTTGGATTTGCAACTGAGTCACGATCGTTGCCTAAAAATGCAGGTTTTGTTCTATTCATTCTACAAAAAATCTGTGCGATCGCCTTTACAACAAGCCACGCTCGATATTGTGGACTCAGTTGAACGAAAGCAAACTTAATGCTGAACTGCTGCTGTTTGATGTGGCGGCATAAGGATGGGGAGAGGAGAACACTCATAAAGTCAGCACAATGCTCGATACAAAGCCTCTAGTGCTGGCTTTATGCAATATTGCTAGCGTTTTTACTCTTTTGCCAATCTTCAATCGCAGCAATTACAAAACTCGCTAAGGGATGATTGAGAACTTGGCCGATGGCGGCAATGCTTCCGGCTTTGCCTGCGCTCAGGATTCGTTGGCTGAGGGAGGTGTTGGCATCAATGCGCTGAACGATTGCATTGGCAAAGCTAACTTTGGCGGGCATCGTATCGGTAGGGTAGGTTTGAGCGAGTTGTTCGATTAGGTCTTGAATTTCTTTGGCAGCCTCGGTTAGATTTTGAGCGTTGACGATTTTGTTGCCTGCAACGGCATCCCCTTGAACGGTGCCAATTTGGACTTTGTTGCCCATGACTTTGTCGCCTGCGACTTTATCGCCTGCAATGCGATCGCCGATCCAAACGTTGTGTTTTTCGCTGGTCATGTTGCCTGTGCTATCAAATTTTTGAACGGTAGCGGTGCCATCGCCTTGATGGATGGTTACGGTGTGAGGTTGTCCGACTAGATGGGCGTGTTTGCCACGAACGTACGATATCTTACTCAGATCGTACTCTGGCAGAATATCGTCTTCGTCCATGTTAGGGTTTGGTCGGGTTCGATCAGCTTTGGTCATAGAGTTTTATCTCTCTTAGCGTTGCTTTACGAGCACTGATAATGCGGATATAGCCTTCTCGTTCTACGTAAACAATGGCGAGCAGTAGACCCTTGGCGGATAGTCCAATCTCAATATAGCGCTCCTCGTCGAATGAGTGGTCGGGGTCGAAGAAGGTAATGGAATTGACATCGTTCTGAAAAACTGTTTTGGCTTCTTCAAAGCTGATGCCGTGTTTTGTAAGGTTGCTGCTGGCTTTGTTTTCATCCCATTCAAATTCCATTCTCGATTGCGCCTACAAATGCTCGGGTTTGTCGCCTTGAATCTTATCTTGTCCCACTTTGTCGTGACCGATTTTATCGCCAATGTGAATATTAATGCGGGATCGCTCAGAATCTTTTTCTCGATTCAGGCTGTTTGCACTGTGACCGATCGCATCGTCAATCAAGCTGCGAACATCAATCATTTCATAGCTGATGTCGCATTCAATTTGGCGGCGATCGCTTTTTAACCGTGCTTGAAGGCGATCGAGGGAATAGGAGAAGGGGGTTTGGGTGCCTTTGCAATATGAACAATTGCAGGGGATAAATTCTTGGTAACGGAGACGATGCTTCTCCGGTGAGTCTTCTGGCTTGTTGTAGGACTCGTGTATTTTACGAAATTCGTGACGGATACTCTCTAGAAGGGGCTTTTTGAGTTTGCCAGTAATGCGAATGCGGATTTCGTTTTTGTAGTAGGCTTCGATTACTTCAGCGCGGGCATTTTCATCCTTGAGAATGACACCTTCTTTCCAAACGAGTTCGCTGTCAATGAGTCTATGCATTTCGACAATGAAGCGGGTAAGCATCCCTTTGGGCATGAATTCGTAGTGGTAGCGCAGGATGAGGTTGTTGGTATCATCCCAGTCATATTCGGGTTGATTGGGGGAGAGAAGTTGGGGGGCGATGTAGGTTTTGGGACGGTGAGGAATTTCGTAGCAGAGCTTGAACTTCATCATCAACTGAAGTAATTTTCGGCGTACAGTTGCATATTGGCTATCTGCCCAAATAATGGCTAAGTCGTTGTCTGTAAAGCAACCTAAATTTTCTTGTACTTTGGCGGTGTCGAGGACTTTATAGACGGCAGTTGTGCCCCATTCAGGTTTGAGGATGACAATTTCTTCTAATACAGCATCGTCTTGGAAGTGTAGACAGACACCTAGATCGTGGAGGTAGCCACTGAGTTGAAGTTTGTCTTCGTGGCGCTTGAAACCGTGGGTGTCGCAGAGAGTCAGAAATTCATCCTGACTGATGTAGTTGCGGGAGTCCGTTTCTAATACTTTGCGGACATTGACCCAAGTTTTGGGGAGGGGAGTGCCAATGTGGGGGAGTTGGCTGATGTGGTGTTGGACGGCAGCAAGGATTTCGAGCAAACCTCGATTAGTGTTGAGGTTGGTGGGTAAAATTTTTTCCAGGTTGGGGAAACGACCACGCAGTTGATTTTCGTTGACTTGACAAGGGCGCTCTTGTTTTTCATTTTTAACGATGAGGGTGGGACTGGCTTCGCTGAGCAGTTCGACGACTTCCAGCCAGTAGTTGAAGTCGGTGTTGTCTTGGCGGGTGTCGGCAACGAGGAGGTAGAGGGAGCGTTTGGTGAGGAAAAATTGGTGGGTGGCGTGGTAGATTTCTTGACCCCCGAAATCCCAAACGTTGATACGGAAGGGGTTGCCGCTAAGATGATCGAAATCGAGGCGAAGTACATCGATTCCTTCGGTAGATTTTTCGGGAGTGGCGCTACTTTCGAGTTTAAGGGTGTAGTTAGGGTCTTTCAGTTTATTGGCAAGGCTAGTTTTTCCGGCTCCACCTTCACCAATAATTAGGAGTTTTGCTTCGTAAATGTAATCTGTATTCGCTTCTAAACGTTGGCGGTAGTAATCGCGAACTGCGAGACCTCCCTTTCTGACAACTTCTGGAGGAATTTCGCTGAATGAATTTCCATTAAGTTCAAAAATTTTGAGATTTGTTAGTTGGCCGATTAATTCTGGCAAAGTTTTTAGTTGGTTATTGCTAAGATCGAGGATGGTGAGATTTGTTAGCTGGCCGATTAATTCTGGTGAGGTTTTCAGTTGGTTATCGCTAAGGACGAGAGCTGTCAGATTGCTTAACTGGCCGATCACATCCGGTGAAGTCATGAATTGATTGGAGCGGAGGTAGAAGATCTTAAGATTTGTTAGCTGGACGAGCCATTCTGGCAAACTAGTCAGTCTGTTATTGCTGAGGTCGAGAGCTACCAGATTAGTTAATTGAGCAAGCCATTCTGGTAGCGCCGTCAGTTGGCTATTACTAAGGTTGAGGGATGTAAGATTGGTTAACTGACCAAGCCATTCTGGTAATGTCATCAGTTGGTTATTGCTAAGGTCAAGGTATATGAGATCGGTTAACTGACCAAGCCATTCTGGTAATGTTGTCAGTTGGTTATTACTGAGGTCAAGGTATATAAGATCGGTTAACTGACCAAGCCATTCTGGTAATGTCGTTAGTTGGTTATTGCTAAGGTCAAGGGATGTAAAATTGGGTAATTGAACGATTGCATCCGACGATTTCATAAATTGCTCAAAACGGATGTGGCAGGTAGTAGGATTAGTTAACTGTCCAATAACATCTGGTAACGAGGTTAGTCCACTATCGCGGAGGTCAAGAGTCATAAGGCTAGTTAACTGTCCAATGGATGCCGGCAAAGTCGTCAGTTGATTATTGCAGAGGTCGAGGGACGTGAGATTGGTTAACCGTCCGATGGATTCTGGTAAAACCGTCAGTTTGTTATGGTTGATTTTAAGAGACGTGAGATTGGTTAATTGTCCGATGGATTTCGGTAATATCGTCAGTTTGTTATAGCTGATTTCAAGGGATGTGAGATTGGTTAACTGTCCGATGGACTCTGGCAACATCGTCAGTTGATTATTACGGAGATCAAGGGACGTAAGGTTGATTAACTGTCCGATGGACTCTGGCAACATCGTCAGTTGATTATTGCGGAGATCAAGGGACGTAAGGTTGATTAACTGTCCGATGGACTCTGGCAACATCGTCAGTTGATTATTGCGGAGATCAAGGGACGTGAGATTGGTTAACTGTCCAATGGATTCTGGTAACGCTGTCAGTTTGTTATAGCTGATTTCAAGGGATGTGAGATTAGTTAACTGTCCGATGGGTTCTGGTAACGTCGTCAGTTGATTATTACGGAGATCAAGGGACGTAAGGTTGATTAACTGTCCGATGGACTCTGGCAACATCGTTAATTGATTATTGCGGAGATGAAGGGACGTGAGATTGGTTAACTGTCCGATGGATTCTGGTAATGCTGTCAGTTTGTTATAGCCGATTTCAAGGGACTTGAGATTGATTAACTGACCAATTTCTGGGGGCAGTTCTTGGATTGCTTCCAATCTCAGTCCTGTTTGTCCACTTTGCTGAGCCTTTTCAATAATCTCCAACAATTCCTCTTGCGACATCTCCAAAAATTTCTTTCCCGACATCATCTGTCCCTCAACTTAGGTTGTTTCTATTTTTGCCAAAGAACAAATTTATGCAACAGATGGCAAAATCATGGATAAAGATAGCAAAAGGGTGAGAAAATTTGGCCGTGTGACTTCATTAGATTCAGTGAGAATCAGCCGGATTGTGTAGCCCTTGGGGGTGAGTTTATGAAAAACGTGAGGTTGGCTGTTTTTGAGATCCATTAGCATGGCATCAGGGCATCGTTTTCAAGATTTGCATCAGATTTCGCGGAACTTAGATCAAGTATAAATAACTTCAATCGTTCGGCCTAAATCAGTTTGATGTCGTTCAGACCGCAGCCGAGTGGCAATTGGCAACACCGTCTTCCGACGATCGCAAATAACCGACCAGCCAAAATCCAACCCCAACCGCTGCACCTTAACCTCAATCCCCACAATAACAGAGCCATACTGCAAACAAAGATCCATGCGATCGCGCCCAATCGCATACTCCCGCTCCAGCGTGCCCCTTCCATTAACCACCCGATAAAGAAAAGCCATCAGCACCAAATGCGGCGCAATCTTATGATAAGAAGCACTATTGAGCAGCACCTCTCCATGTCTCCTGACAAATCGGATGTAAAACCTCTTGCGCAGTCAATGAGAATGAGCGTTTACAATGCAAATGGATAGACAGGAAATCTAACATGGTTGCGATCGCCCCACACCCTCGAACAACAACCTAAATAATTTGGGATGGGGGTACCTAGTTAACCCTCTACTTCTTTCGAGAACACATTCGTATCGTGTTATGGGAGTAGCGCAAATGACGCTCAACTTTCCAGATTTTCCAGGAATGAACCCTTATCTAGAAAATCCAGAATTATGGTCTGAGGTACATTTTGGGTTGATTGCAGTGTTAGCGCGATCGCTCAATGCCGTCATTACACCCAAGTATCGGGCGGCTGTAGAAAAGCGAGTGTATTCAGACGCCTTACTGGTCGGGATTCCAGATGTGTCAGTGTTTCAAAAAGGCACGAACGCTGCTAGCCCAAATCTCGCAACAGCAACTCTAAGCGAGCCGCTAGCCGTCACCGTGCCCATGACTGAAGACGTGCAAGAGCGATATTTAGAAATCCGCGAGGTCGGCACTGGAAGGGTTGTGACCGTCGTAGAAGTGTTATCGCCCAAAAATAAGCGAGCGGGGGAGGGCAAGCAGAAGTACGATGCCAAACGTCAGAAGATTTTGAGCAGCGATGCCAATCTGGTTGAGGTGGATCTGTTGCGAACTGGGGATCCGAAACCCGTGGGAGGAGGGATCCAATCAGACTATCGAATATTAGTAAGCCGAGCCGATCGCCGTCCTGCCGCAGAATTGTACGCGTTTAATTTGAGGGATGCGATACCGCTGTTTCCATTACCGCTGCGATCGCAGGATGAAGAACCTGTTATTAATCTGCATGAATTGTTAGACACAGTTTATCGAGAGGCTGCGTTAAATCTGACCGTTGACTATACCCAGCAACCAATTCCTCCCGTTAGCGATCGCGATTTTGCTTGGATTCAGACCTTAAAGACTTAAAAAACGGAGAAAACTGATGGATTTAACCACAACTTATCTAGGGTTGCCGCTGCGATCGCCCCTCGTCGTCGGAGCTGCCGCCCCCCTTAGCGAAGACCTCGATACCCTCAAGCGCTTGGAGGATGCCGGAGCGGCGGCGATCGTCATGCATTCGGTCTTTGAAGAACAGATCCAGCGGGATGTTTTGGAATTGCACCACCATCTCGAATACGGAACGAACAGCTTTGCCGAAGCCCTCACCTACTTTCCAGAACCCGAAATCTTCCACGTCGGGGCAGAACATTATCTGGAGCAGATTCAGCAAGCGAAAGCAGCCCTAGACATTCCCATTATGGGTAGCTTGAACGGTTCCTCCCTGGGTGGTTGGGTGGAATACGCCCAAAACATCCAACAAGCTGGAGCCGATGCGATCGAACTCAATATTTACTGGATTCCCACCGACCCGGATCTCTCCGGCGCGGAGGTCGAGGCGCAATATCTGGAAATTCTGAGACAGGTGAAAGCCCAGGTGACTATTCCAGTCGCGGTCAAACTCAGCCCCTTCTTTAGCAACACCGCCAATATGGCCAAACGCCTCTGCGAAGCGGGAGCCGATGCGCTGGTTTTATTCAATCGCTTTTACCAACCCGATATCGACATCGAAGCCTTGGAAATTCGGCCTCAGTTGTTGCTGAGTACGCCCCAAGCCTTACGGCTGCCCATGCACTGGATTGGGATTCTCTACGGTCGCATTCCAGCGGATCTAGCCGCCACCAGCGGGATTCACAATGCCCAGGATGTCGTGCGGCTGCTGATGGCAGGGGCTGCTGCGACACAAATTGTGGCCGCTCTATTGCGCCACGGGGTCGGTCATTTGCGCAGCATCGAGCGGGATCTCGAAACCTGGCTCGAAGAACACGAATATGCATCCGTCTCGCAATTGCGAGGCACCATGAGCCAGCAAAATTGTCCCGACCCCAGTCAATTCGAACGGGTACAGTATATGAAGACGCTGCAAACCTACTATCCCCATTGGTCAGCAGTGGAGGAACGCGATGAAGTACGTCGATGAATACCGCAACGCAGAAGCCGTTCGGCACTACGCTAAGGCGATCGCCCAACTCGTCACCCGCCCCTGGACGATCATGGAAATCTGCGGCGGTCAAACTCACGCGATCGTCAAATACGGCCTGGACGAGCTACTGCCTCCTGAAATCGCTCTGATTCACGGCCCCGGCTGTCCCGTGTGCGTCACCTCGGCTGAGACGATCGACACGGCGATTGCCCTGGCGGCCCTGCCCAACGTCATCCTCTGCTCCTTTGGCGATATGCTGCGCGTCCCTGGAAGCCTTGAGAAAGGAGATCTTCTCAGCGTTAAAGCAACGGGCGGGGATATTCGCATTCTCTACTCCCCCTTGGATGCGCTGAAAATTGCTCAAGCCAATCCCGACAAAGAAGTCGTATTTTTTGCAGTAGGCTTTGAAACGACGGCTCCAGCCACGGCGATGGCGGTCTATCAAGCTGCACAGCAGAACTTACAAAATTTTTCCTTGCTGGTGTCCCACGTGCGAGTCCCCCCAGCTATGGAAGTGATTCTATCCTCCCCTGATTGTCAAGTTCAGGGATTTCTGGCAGCAGGACATGTGTGTACCGTGATGGGGTATCGGGAGTACGAGGCGATCGCCGCTCGGTACCAAATTCCCATTATCGTGACCGGATTTGAACCCTTAGATATTCTAGAAGGACTGTACCGCTGCATCCGCCAGCTCGAAAGCGGAGAAGCCGCCGTTGAAAATTGCTACGCGCGATCGGTGCGCCGACAAGGCAACGAAACCGCTCGAGCTGTGCTGCAAACGGTCTTTGAGATCGTGCCCCAGACCTGGCGGGGCATTGGCGAAATTCCGGCCAGCGGTCTGGGACTCAAACCTGAATTTGTAGCCTTCGACGTGCGCCACAAAGCATTGCTTTCACCCGTCGCAGCACCTGCTGCGGCAGCATCCGATGAGTGCATCAGCGGCCAGATTTTGCAGGGTATCCGCAAGCCCCAAGAATGTCCGGCCTTTGGGACGCGCTGTACCCCCAACCACCCCCTCGGCGCGCCGATGGTTTCCTCGGAAGGGGCCTGTGCTGCCTACTACCGCTATCGTCAGATGCCTGCTGTCGCAGCGCGCTAGCCCCATGACTTCTGTTCGTTTTCTCGCCCAATGCCCCATCCCCCTGCAACAATACCCCCACGTCCTCATGGCCCACGGCGGGGGCGGCAGACTCATGCACCAACTCATCGACCAAATGTTGTTGCCTGCCTTCGGCTCGGAACCGGACTGGCAGCACGATGCAGCGCGGTTGGAACTTCCCCACGGACGGATGGCTTTCACTACGGATTCCTACGTGGTCTCGCCCTTGTTTTTCCCCGGCGGCGATATTGGCGCAATGGCTGTGTACGGCACCGTCAACGATCTCTCCATGGCCGGCGCTAAACCTCTCTACCTCAGTCTTGGCTTCATCCTAGAAGAAGGGTTATCGATGGAAATCCTTTGGAAAGTGGTGCAATCGATCCGAGCAGCGGCAGCTTGCGCTGGAATTCACATCGTCACGGGCGACACCAAGGTGGTCGAGCGCGGCAAGGGGGACGGACTTTATGTCAATACCTCTGGGGTCGGTACGATCGACCATCCCTGGCACATTACCCCTAAATCTGTGAAACCTGGCGATGCAATTATCCTGAGCGGCGATATCGGTCGTCACGGAATCGCTGTCATGGCACAACGGGAAGGCTTAGCGTTTGAGACGACGTTAGAAAGCGATCTAGCGCCCCTCGCAGCCCCGGTTCAAGCCTTAATTGCTGCCGGAATTGAAATTCATTGCCTCCGGGATCTCACGCGGGGCGGGTTGGCAACGACGCTGAACGAAATTGCGATCGCCGCCCAGGTCGAAATTGCGCTCCAAGAGCAGCAGATTCCCGTTTGCGAAGCCGTCCGAGGGGCTTGCGAAATTCTAGGATTAGACCCGCTTTATATTGCTAACGAGGGTCGCTTTGTCGCCTTCGTGCCAGAGCCAGAAGCCGATACTGCCCTCCAAATCCTGCGCGATACCTCACCCATCTCATCCGATCTAGCGGCCCAGCAAATTGGTGTGGTGCGGGACTGCATCCCCCCAAGCCATTCCAGCTTTTCTCAGGGATGGGTAAAGCTGCACCATGCCATTGGAGGCACCCGAATTCTGGATTACCTCAGCGGCGAACAACTTCCGAGAATTTGCTAGCCCCCAAATTTGCTAGCCCCTGCCATCTCCGACTTCTACCCCAACAGTTCGATCAGGCGATCGCCCACCCGCAGCGCGTTGGCCATGACGGTCAAGGCAGGACTGACGCCAGCATTGGACGGAAAGAAACTGCTATCGACCACGTACAGGTTCTCCACATCGTGAGAGCGGCAGTTCGGGTCTAGTACAGACGTAGCCGGATCGGTTCCGAAGCGGCAAGTGCCGCACTGATTGGCTAATACCTGAAGCGGGCTTTCGCCCTTCGGATGCGCGACCCCTTGCTGAAAGCCAGGTAGGTTTTTTTCGACCGTTTTCAGTACGTCAGTCCAGCGGTAAATCAGGCGATCGTGAGCCTCTCGGTTAGTGGCGGTATAGTCTACGATTAGTTTTTGACCCTCGATCCGGACGTGATTGTTGGGTTTGGGCAAATCTTCCGTCTGCGCCCACCAACCAATAGAATGGGTCGCTAGCTGCTTCAACCCAAAACCGGGCATAAACTTTGCCAGGACTGAAAACGTTGGAGGCGCTTCCGCAAAAATGATATCTGCTAGCAGTCCGCCGGAGTTTTGAATGTGTCCCATTGGATAGGGAAAGTCAGTGTCGCCCCAATAGAAATCATTCACCGCTACCGTCTTTTGGAACGTGCCGGAATTGGGTTGGGTGCTGAGCTGCACGACTACGGTAATCAGGCTTTTCATTAAATTGCGCCCCACCAATCCAGAACGATTGGCTAGGCCATTGGGATTGACATCGCTCGTTGACTTCAGCAGCAGCGCCGCCGAATTGATCGCACCGCAGGCCAGTACGACAATATCCGCCAAAAACAGGAAAGATTCTCCGGCAATCTCCGCTTCGACGCCTTTGACCGCCCGACCGGACGGATTGGTATGCAACTGCACGACCCTCGCCCCAGTTTTTAGAGTGACGTTGGCATAGGTTAAGGCCGGCACAATCCCGCTGACTTCAGCATCGTTGGTCGGGTCGTCCGCTTGGCGCGTGAGTCCTAGGGGCAAGGGAGACGGGTGAAGTCCTTGCTGGGCGATCGCCCCTACAATCTCCTCAATCTGCGGTTCCTGCGCCACAGATGGGAAGGGATACTCGGCACTGTGCGGGGGTTCGGTCGGGTCCTTGTCGATTTCGCCGTGAACCTTGTATAGGGTTTCGGCTTCGGTATAGTAAGGTTCGAAATCCGAGTATTTCAAACACCATTCTGGCGAAACGCCCGTCTGATGCTGTACCGCCTCAAAATCCCGTTCGCGGAATCGCTGTAGGACAGAACCGTAGATTTTAGTATTACCGCCGATCGCGTAGTTCGTCTGAGGCGAAAACGGTTCTCCGGCGCGGTCGTACCATTGTTCCGGTGCGTGGTAGCGCTCGCGTTTGAAGATATCTACATTACTGCGATTCTGCTCCGCCAAGGGCATGAAATCGCCCCGCTCCAAAATCAAGATTTTCTTACCCGTCGGAGCCAGCTTTTGGGCCAAGGTGCCGCCCCCCGCTCCCGTACCCACAATGATGATGTCGTAGGATCGGTCGTCGATAATCATGACGCTGCCTCACTGCCAGATATAGATCAGCACGAACAAAATAATCCAGATGACATCCACAAAGTGCCAGAACAACGAGGTTGCTGCCACTCCAAACTCGCCCTTGTCGTAGTTCCCCGGAAGGAAAGAGCGCCCCAGCATGATGAGCTGCAACAGTACCCCCGTCATGACATGCAGACCGTGGAATCCAGTCAACAGATAAAAAGTGCCGCCAAATGTATTGTCAGTAAAGCCAAAGGGGAGGCTGCGCCATTCCACCGCCTGACCGTATAAAAAATAGCTGCCCATGGCCGAGGTCAGCAGCCAGAAAGCTCGGAAACCCCAAAGATTCTTGGCATGGAGAAAGCGTTCGGCAAAGTAGATGACAAAACTACTAGAAACTAACACGACGGTGTTAATGGCAGGCTCTCGGATTTCTAGCCCGGTCACGCCGGGGGGCAGCCACTCCAAGGCTGAGGTTTTGTAGACGGCATAGCCGACAAAAAAGCTAAAGAAAATAACGCTTTCGGACAGCAGAAACACGACGAACCCGAACATCCGATGGTCCTCGTGACCCCGATCGGCGATGCTGTGGACTTCTAAAGGCTGTTGGAGAACGCCTTGAGCGTTCGAGGAAGGATCGATCTCAGCGGGATTCATGGATGACCTCCAAGGCATCGGGGTTAGAAACGAGGGGTTCTGATTTACCGTAACCGTAGGGTTCGGCAATGACAATCGGCAATTCTTCAAAGTTCTCAGTCGTGGGGGGAGAAGAGAGCAACCACTCCAATCCGATCGCCCGCCACGGATTCTTGGGCGCTTTTTCGCCCTGCACCCAGGAGCCGATCGTGTTCAGAAGAAAGGGCAGGGTAGACATGCCGAGCAGAAATCCTCCCAAACTGGCAATGACGTTCCAAAAGGCAAATTCAGGATCGTAGGAAGCCACCCGTCGCGGCATCCCCATCAGTCCCAGGGGATGCATGGGAAAAAAGTTGAGATTCGTGCCGAGGAACGTGAGGGCAAAGTGGAGCTTGCCCAACCCTTCGGAATACATCCGCCCCGTTATTTTAGGGAACCAGTGATACAGCGCGGCATACATGCCCATCACCACGGCACCGTAGACCACGTAATGAAAATGCCCGACCACAAAATAGGTATTGTTGACGTGAATGTCGAAGGGCACCGATCCCAGCATGACTCCGGTAATGCCCGAAAATAAAAACATAACCAAGCCGCCTAAGGCAAACAGCATGGGGGTATTCAATCGCAACTGACCGCCCCAAATGGTCGCCACCCAGGCAAATACCTTAATTCCGGTAGGGACTGCAATCAGCATCGTCGTTGCCATGAATAGCATCCGCATCCAGCCCGGCGTGCCGCTTGCAAACATGTGATGCACCCAAACCAGGGTGCTCAAGCCCGTGATGACCAAAGAAGAAGTAGCCACCAGTCTGTAACCGAACAGAGGCTTACGGGCGTAAACCGGAAATACCTCCGAAAACACGCCAAAGATCGGCAGAATAATGACGTAAACGGCTGGGTGGGAATAAAACCAAAAGAAATGCTGGTACAGCACTGGATTGCCACCCTTGGCAGGATCGAAAAAGCTAGTGCCGACGGTAAGGTCCAGTAGCAGCATCACAGCACCCGCCGTCAGCGCAGGCAGGCCCAAGAGCTGAATCATTTGCGCCGACAAGACCGTCCAGACAAATACGGGCATCCGAAACCAGGTCATCCCTGGCGCTCGCATGCGAGCGATGGTCGTCACAAAATTGACAGCTCCCATAATCGAAGACACGCCAGAGAGTGCAACTGCCAGCAGCCACAACACTTGTCCGTTGATGAGGTTGCCCGTCGGATTCTGGAGGCTCACGGGAGGATACGCCCACCAGCCTGACTGGGAAGGCCCTCCCGGCACGAAGAAGCTGGCCATCAAGATCGTCCCAAAAACGGGCACCATCCAAAACGCTGCGGCATTGAGTCGGGGAAAAGCCATGTCTTTGGCCCCAATCATCAAGGGCACTAGATAGTTGGACAGCCCTACTAGGGAGGGAAACGTCCACAGAAAAAGCATGATGGTGCCGTGCATGGTGAACAGGGCATTGTACACGGCCCGATCCACTAGGTCGGATTCGGGCGTGATCAGCTCGCCTCGCATGATCATGGCCAGAAGGCCGCCAATCAAGAAGAAGAAAAACGAGGTCACTAGGTACTGGATGCCGATCACCTTGTGATCGGTGCTGAAACTGAAGAATCGCTTCCAGTTATCGGGCGCACCGGGAAGGGGTTGTTCAGTTTGGGCGATCGCCTCTACGGAGAGATTCGTCATGGTTTGCTCGCTTCATCGCTAGGAGGGTTGTTAGCAGGACCGGTAGAGACGTTGACGAGGGGAGGGGCGGCTGGCTCGACAGTTTTCCAACCCGTACTGATGGGATTCTGAGCCAAACGATACTCTTCAAAAGCGCGGTTGTAGGCTGGAGTCGGCGGCTGGGCGGCTGCCTCGGTTAACCACTGCTGATAAGCCTCGGGAGACTCCACCACGACATCGGCTTGCATTGCAGCAAAGTAGGTGCCGCTAAATTGAGAATCCCGCAACCGATACCGCCCTTCCCGAATGGGCGTAAATCCGAAATCGATCGTGCGACCGGGAATGATATCTTGCTTGATTCGAAAGGCTGGCACGTAAAAGCCGTGCAGCACATCCTCCGATTGCAGCATGAGCTTTGCCCGTTGGTTGACAGGGAGGTGCAATTCCGTACTGGTGACGTTGCGATCGGGATAGCGAAACTCCCATACCCACTGGCGAGCGCGCACTTCAATGGGGGAGATGGCATCCGCAGGTGGGACGACAGGGACCTTCTCTAGGGGGTCTGCGATCGCCGATGCCGCCAACATGCTCTTCCCGTGCGCGTGTTCCATCGGCCCTAGAATTGCCATCTCCGTGTAGATCTGGTAGCTGTAAAAGGCAATCCAAACGGCCAATACAAAGGGAACTGCCGTCCAGACAATTTCCAAGGGCACATTTCCTTCAATCGGAGGACCATCGCGGGTATCGTACTTACCCGCCTGCTGAAACAACACCGAATACGTCAGCGCGCCCGTCACGCCCAAAAAGATAAACGTCCCCAGCGTCACCAAAAAGCTAAACAACCGATCGATCAGTTGCGATTCTGCGGACGCCTGGGGCGGGAACCAGCTATAGGATTGCTGTCCCATCCACACGCTGGCGAGGGCGAGGACAGTCGCAGTCGTACCTAAGATTAAAACGGTGCGAATTCTCATGGGTTCTATCCTTACAACAGCGCGTTTGGATCTTCGCCCAGCTGTAACAGGCGATCGGCACTGACATGGACGCCAAAGTCCCCACCTAAGTGCGCGCCCAAGGTGCCCTGCGCGAACATCAAAACAAAAATTGCCAACCCGGCCCAGAGATAGCCCCACTGCACTTGTCTGGCCATCTCTTTGCGCCAGACAAACCGTTGAAATCCCCTCCAAACGGTCATCCCTACGATCGCCATCAACAGCAAAATGCCCCCCAAGCCGTGCCAGAGCATTGTGTCCATTGCCTCCAAGCCCCAGGCACTTTTGACACCTGTGGCAGGTTCGGCCAGCATGACTTCGTAGAAGCCCGCTGCTACGGTGAAAAAGGTAACGATCGCCGCTGCCAGCATGTTGTACCATCCCACATCAAAAAAGTTGGATCGGGTGGCGGGAATGGCGAGAAATTTGAAGATGGGTTTTTCGAGAGGGAAGAGCACGCCGACGATATCAAAGGCGATCGCCACAATAAACAATCCCAGGGTCAAATGCACGAGATTAGGATGAATGGGTAGGGCGTAGGGCAATCCATTGGCCCCGAGCTGTGCTTTGAGCGGGTCAATTAAATCGGGACTCATTGCAACAATCCTTTCTTAGCCGCGTCTACAACTGGAACGCTGTGCAGTCCGTACACCCAAACCAGCAAGTCACCAAGATAGACTTGGACTAAAACTAGCCCTACCAGTAGTATACCGACGACTAAAAATAAGGGGGGCAGTGTTTTAGAATCGCGCGATCGCAGAACGTAGCGCCAAGCCGTAACCGCTGCAATGATGCCGGACAAGGACCATCCCAGAATAGTATGCAGATTCAAGGTTGACTCCGCTACGGCATAGGGTCCGGCCAATCCCGCTTCGATCTGCCCAAAAATAATGGCAATAAAAACGGAAATGGTTGCAAAAAATAAATTCCACCAGCTCACCTCATATAGTCGAGCGTTGCGGGTGAAGTAGCCAATGCCATCGCACAACACCGCGAAGAGCACCATGGCAATTACGAAATGCACCACGATGGGATGAATTGTGTCGGGGTAGGGTAGATTGTGGTCGTTGAGCGGGGGAAGATACTCCAGCATGATACTTGCTGTTGAAAACCTACGCTGAGAAATGAAGTCTCACAGAATTTTAACGCGTTTAGAATTTGGAGGTTTGAAGGAGCAACCATCATCGCAGCGGATTTGAATGGCCACCTCCCAACTCAATCTCGTTCTCTATGCTGGGCGATCGTGTGAATTTTGAGGAAGTTGGTGCTGCCAGCTTTACCGAACGGGATGCCGCCCATGACCAAGACCTTATCGCCAGGGGCTGCAAACTGCCGCTGCATGAGATCGGCCTCGACTCGATCGAGGACGGTAGAGAGGTCGTACTCGACCCGATCCAAGAGAATGGGCCTGACCCCCCAATTGAGGCTGAGTTGGCGGTAAATTTTGGGGTCCGGGGTATAGGCGACGATGGGGGCTTTGGGCCGCTCTTCAGAGGCGAGCTGTGCCGTATAGCCCGTTTCGGTAAAGGCCACGATGCACTGGAGATCGACGGTGCGATCGATGGCATGCAAGGCTTCGCTGATGGCATCGGTATCGTCCGCGCGATTGGGCGGGTGGTTGACAAATTGAATGGAGGGTTCGACTTCCGCTGCAATGCGAGCCAACATTTTGACCGCCTCCACGGGGTAATCGCCCACGGCAGATTCCCCGGAAAGCATGATGGCATCGGTGCCGTCCATGATGGCATTGGCGACATCGCTGGCTTCAGCTCGGGTCGGTCGCGGGTTGCGGATCATGCTATCCAGCATTTGCGTGGCCGTAATGACCGGAACCCCTTTGCGATTGCAGAGCCGGACGATCTGTTTTTGAATCAGCGGCACCTTTTCTGGACTCATTTCAACCCCCAGATCGCCCCGCGCCACCATAATGGCGTCGCACGCATCCACGATCGCCTCTAGATTGGCGATCGCCTGGGGTTTCTCTAACTTAGCGAGGACCGGAATGTCGGCTCCTCTTGCCTGGAGCAATGTTTTCAACAATTGAATGTCCTCCGGTTGTCGCACGAAGCTGAGGGAAATGAGATCGACCCCATGCGCGATGCCAAAGTCTAGGTCGCGCACGTCTTTGTCGGTAATTGAAGGCAGGCGCAAGTTGAGCGTTGGAAAGTTCGCACCTTTATGACTTTTGAGTACCCCACCCTCCACGACTTGACACAGAACTGCGGTGCCGTCGATTTTCTCGACCCGCAACTCCAGCAGGCCGTCGTCTAAGAGTATGGGAGTGCCGGGTTCGGCTTCTTCGGCAACGTAGGAATAGTCGATGCCGACGGTATGGGGTTGGCCCGTGTAGTCGGCGATCGGCACTAAGACGAGGGGGTCGCCTGCGGCCAGCACGATTCCCTCTGCCGGCAACTCGCCGACTCGAATTTTGGGTCCTTGCAAGTCTTGCAGGAGCATTAACGGCAAGTCCAGCTCTGCGGCAACCGCACGCAACCGTCGAATCCGCTCGGCGTGCTCGTCGTATTTACCGTGGGAAAAATTGAGGCGGGCCACATTCATTCCCGCTAGCATCATCTTGCGCAGCATGTCGGAAGAATCGCTGGCGGGGCCGATGGTCGCAACTATCTTGGTGCGGTGGAGTAATGGTTTCATCGCAACACTTCCTTATCTAGCCATACATTGCATGGGAGTCGGTCTTCTATGGTTCAAAGGAGCGCTTGACGGTCGTGGGTTAGACTCTTGGAGAGATTCATTGACTGAGGAAAGCTTACAGGGAGAGCCTTGGATTAACTGTTCAAATCACTACTAATACCGCGCGCGATGTCGCAATGAGAGGGTGTGTCGATCGCGTTGAGTTCGATCGCGATTTAAGTCCAAGGCAAAAGTATTGATTTCCTAACTTAGACTGTCGGCTGGGTAGATTGCGAGCCATCAAAGTGTTGTATGGTAATTGCAGGGAACTGGAACTAGGGATCGCAGCATTGGAATGACAGCCCGCCATTCTCAATGTTTTCGTATCAGGTGTCTCATTTGCAGTTGTCCTTCAGGCGACGGTCCAACCGTACCTTTCAGTTTTTCGTCATGAAGCAAATACCGACTTCGCTACTCACGCTAGTGGCGGGTGTCTTAATCGCGCTCGTCAGTTTTTGGGTGGGTCAAAATCACCCTCTCCTGCCGGAGCAAGCTTCTGAGCAAGCCGCTTTGGTGGATAACTTTTTCAATGTGACGATCGCGATCGCCACGGCCCTTTTTATTGTGGTGCAAGGGGCGATCCTTCTTTTTGCGATTCGCTTCCGCCGCCGCAAGGGCGATGACACAGACGGGCATTGTGGGGGAAGAAATCCAGAAAACAGGGCTAATTTTCCCCCAAGATGGGGGACTAGGGGGGCGAATGCAGGATCGATCGGATTCTATGCATAAAGATGTATTACACGGTAGGGGCGATTGCGGAGATTGGAAATCTACTGGCATTTCGTGGACATTATTTGGATTGTTTTGTTTAGCCTGCTATATCTCATGACTTTGTTTTAATTGAGGGGGCGCAAGCCTTGCGTCTCAAGAGATGATGATTGAACCCCAGGGAACCCTGCAAGGCCGAGACTGGCTCGTGACGGATGCGGGGGAGTGCCAGCTCCGCCCCGCTGCCCGCGAGTGGGACTTAATTCGCGATCGCTACTATTTCCACCGCTTCCTGACTGAAATTACGGATTTGCTCGATCGGGCCATTCACGAAAGCGAAGAGTGGGATTATCTCCCGCAAATTCGGATGCGGGTGCGGCAGCTCGTGGCGAATTCCTACTGGGTGCAAACCCAATGCCCGGACCCTTGCCCCAAAACTGGTTTTGCCATTCAAACCCTCTACGACGAGATTGGCTATCCGCTCACCGTCCAAAATGTCATCTTTCTGCCAGGGGTCAGTTCGCCGCTCCACAATCACGGCACCTGGGGTGTCGTCGCAGTCCTCAAAGGCCTAGAAAAACATACCTTCTGGCGGCGCACCCACGACCCGGAACTGCCCGACCGAGTCGTGCCCGTCGGCGAAAAAATTCTCAGCCCTGGCGAGATTATTAGCTTTACGCCCCAAGCTATTCATTCCATCGAATCCATCGGCGCCGAACCCACGCTGACATTTCAGATCTATGGCGATACTCAACCGCGATCTCGCTTTGAGTTCGACCCCATCGCTTGCACTGCGAAGCCCTTTTAACCTCAATTGTTCGTTACAGGCGTATCATCATCGGGAATTAAAAGCGTTGCTTCCACCTGACGTCGATCGAGCGGCATTGCCACAAACCGCCCCTCATCGACCAGGTAGGTAATGGTATCCGCCTTCAAGCTGTTCCCATCTTGCAACACGTAGACATTGCCACTCAAAACGATGCGTCGTTCGCGGCTGTAGTACTGAGCTGCATTTGCCGTCGCCTGAATCTTGCGGGCTGGGTAGTTCAGCTGAACGTTGCCATTTGCCGTTACAACCCCTGTCTTCGCATTGGCTTGCTGCATGTCCGCCCGCAGCGTGAGCGCGCGACGCTGCACCTGGGCGGTGGCTTCGCTAAAACCCGTGAAAGATAGACCGATCGCGCACAGGCTGAGAATGAATTTGTAAGGCAACGATCGAGCCATAGGGTGTCTCTGAAACAACGCTTGCTCGATTATTATAGAGCGACAGACTGCAATGGCGTCACTCCAGAAAGGGCGATCGTGCGGTCTGCAAATCGGTTCAGATTCCTCGGACGGTTTTTGGGGAAATTGGGGGACGCTAAGGCGCGCCGTAACGCCCCCTTCACCCTATGCAATCGCCATTAAATGGCTGCTGCTTAGCTCCGCTTTGTTAGAGAGGGTGGCAATTTGAACCTGCTCTGCACCGCCTAACCCGTCTGGATCGAAGAACAGCTTGCCCGTAGCGCTGTCATAAATGAAACGATCGGTTGCCGCTGTCGCGCTAGCGCCCAGTCTAAACAAATCTGCTTGCAGAAGCGTACCCGCCTGTTGATCTAGCCCAAATTCCGACTTGGAAATTAGAATTTGGTCGTCAATGCCATTGAAGTCTCTGAGAGTGTCAAAGCCCTCTGTCCGAGTGGTCGTCAAATCAAAGCGGTCTTTGCCCAATCCGCCCGTGAGGGTATCCCGTTCTGACCCACCCATCAGATAATCATTGTCTCTTCCGCCGAGCAACTTGTCATTTCCAGCTCCACCTAGGAGTTGGTCATCACCATGGTTCCCTTTCATGAGGTCGTCGCCATCGCCTCCTGAGAGGGTGTTGGCAGCAGCATTACCGACAAGTGAATTATTGAGAGCATTACCCGTGCCGTCAATGGCCGCAGTTCCGATGAGGGTGAGATT
The DNA here is from genome assembly GCF_044923475.1 of Altericista sp. CCNU0014. Taxonomy (NCBI): domain Bacteria; kingdom Bacillati; phylum Cyanobacteriota; class Cyanophyceae; order Synechococcales; genus Altericista; species Altericista sp. CCNU0014. The sequence continues at coordinate 3,833,224 of NZ_CP137338.1, read as the reverse complement.
CTCTAGATGGTCTCCTAAGGTCCAGCTGACCGAGGCTTCAACTCTATCAATACCAGCATTTGGTTCCTCAACGATGGAGGCTGCCGCACTATAGACGTAATAGATGTCGTTGCCGATACCGCCGAAGATGGAATCGCTGTTGGTAAAGCTCCTGAGCGCGATAGGGCTCGATACAGCGCTTATGTCGCTAGAGGTTAATTCGTAAGCACCGACATCGGGCGCTTTATCGCGAGAAATGCCGCGCTGATCGGTCGCGGGTGCCCCACTTACGCCGCTGTTAATGGCAGGACTGCCTTGTAGTAAGGGATGCACCCAATTCCTGCCAACTTGTTGTAGCGTATCTAACTTTAAATCGCTAACATACGTTGCTGTGGCAGTAACCTTGGGTCCTTTATTCCCTGTCAAAGTTTCAACAAGATTGCCGCCACCATCCTTTAATTGAAAATTGGTATTTCCTTGTCTCGTTTGCGTCGCTGTATTTTTAGCAAACAGGGTGTTTTTAAGCGTCACGTCTCGGACTAAACCACTCGTCCAAATTGCGCCTGCATCGCGTCCGGCAATATTGCCCGCAAGGGTTGAATTTGTAATCGTAACAGGTCTTCCATCTGGCACCAACAAAAAGATTCCCCCGCCCGCATCTTGCTGTGCCGTATTATTGGAAATGGTGGTATTTGTAATCGTAACGGCTGCGGTGTTGTTATTGACCCACAATCCTCCTCCTTGACCCGGGGAGACGTTGCGGGCAAGCGTCGTGCCATCAAGGGTAAGACTGCCGCCACTGTGCTCGATCGCTCCTCCTCGCCCGACATTGTATTTCCCACCCCGCGTTACGGAGTTGTCAATCAACGTACTATCTTTGACGATGTATTGGTCGTTGGTGTACCCCCACAGGTAGAGTGCGCCCCCGCCAGCAACCGATCGATTTCCTTCAAATCGGCTGCTCGAAATGGTAGTAGTTCCACCCAATGTATCGGCTTGACTGCCGCTGGCGCCATCCGTGAAAACAGCACCCCCTTGCTTCAAACTTTGATTGTTGCTAAAGGTCGAGTTTTCGATGCTCAGCGGAGCCAGTAGAACGTAGACGGCACCGCCATTTACACCCTTATTGTTTGCGAACGTGCTACCTTCGATTTCAAGCTTGCCCGTCCCGTTCGGACCTCCCGCCCCGTAAGTGGAGATCGCGCCAGCGCTAAATCCATCGCTAGCAATAGAGCCGTCATTACTGTCAAAAATACTATTGAGGACGGTTGCAGAACTGCCATAACCTATTTGAATGGCGCCGCCTCGCTCGGCAACATTATCTTTGAAGGTGCTATTTTCAACCGTTAAACGGCTGGAACCTCGGACTTTAATGGCACCTCCTTCACCAATCCCAGTCCCCTCTACCACCGCTCGACCGTCGATAAATGTCAATCCTGCAATCGAGACGTCGAGCAGGTTGTTAATCATGAAAATCCGACTTCGATCGCTGCCACTGATGGTGAGGTTGGGAGCGGCAGATCCATCGATCGTCACATTTTTAGTAATGGTAATTTCACCCGTTGTCAGGGCGATGGTCTGGTTTGCAAGATCGGAGGCAAAGGTAATGGTGTCGCCCGCCTGAGCCGAAGCGATCGCCGTTCTGAGAGACCCCACCCCACTATCGTTTGCAGTCGTAACCGTAATAATTGCCATGATTGCCCCCCGAGGATAGCGTGCGTTGAAAAAGCATTTCGCTATCTAAGGTGCCCAAGTTTATCGAGAATGCGCCAAATGCCCGCAGTAATTTCCACAGTTAATTTGGCCCCCGGTCTCTGGGCGTTCAAAGGTTTTACGGATCCCAGAAGGTCGATCTGCTGGCTGAGGGAGCCGATAGCGAATCGCGTAAAACTGCGCTCGCTATCCTCGAACGGCCATTTTCGCCTCTTGAATCCATCGCGCTACAACCCCTGCATTCGGGCAGAGATCTCGCCGTTGCATTGTCGAAACCTGGAGCCGCAAAATATGGCGGTGCAGCATAGACGGACTCATGTTAGAGAGCTGGGCTGCGGACGTGATTCCCGCATGGAGCAATAGCCCGCAATACTGGCAGCCAACGCTGCTCAGGTGCGATAGCTCTGCCAGCGCTATCCATTTGCGGACCCAGCGATCGGACATTTGCAGTTTTTCTGCTAACTGACGCTGTTTGGCAGGGGTCTGGGTGCGCTTGAGTAAAGCCGTCGTCGATTCGATCTCGAGATCGTAGAGTTTCTGACAATCTTGGGCGCTCATCCCCGGCAGTTCGGCGAGCGGCCAACCTTGAGGCGGCATTGAGGTGGTCATCGTTTAACGTTCGCGCGCGTCAAAAAGATCGAGGGGCAGGTGACCGCACATTTCGTTGATGCCATCGGCAAAATCGGACTGAAAGGCAATCAGGATGCCGCGACGATCGTCTAGATAAGGGCTGGCATAGCACGATCCAGAACGCGGGTTGAACTTGATGTAGACGGCACCATCGCACGGTTTCGCAACCGCTGGAGGTGTTTCGCCAAAAGCTTTTGCGTAGCTGTAGAGCGCGGCGATCGCCTCGTCCCAATCCGCCGCTAAAATCCCGAACATGTGGGTATCCGCGATGCTTGCCAAATGCAAAACCGCCTGCCGCACGGCGATTTTTTCCTCTAAATCGGCAATGGTTTTGACCTCAAGACAATTAAAAGGAGCGAGAATCGATCGGGCTCGCGCCGTTGTCATCGGACTCGTGGACTGCATTGCGGACGACCTCAACATTCATGACCTTGTTGCCATTCTCAATCAGAATCGCCATCGATGGTGAGAAGGCCCAGAAAAATTAAAGCGCACAGACATACCGTGCCACATCAGACGGTACCATGAGGGATGCAAAAGTCTGTACGCGTTCTCTCCCATGCCTGTCGCTCATATTATCGGTCTCGGTCGCTCTGGTGTTGCTGCTGCCCATCTGCTCAAACGAGATGGATGGGAGGTTTCGGCGAGCGACGCGGGACGCTCCGAACAACTCCTAGAGCAGCAGCAATCCCTTGCCGCAGAAGGCATTCCGGTATTGCTGGGCTGGCGTTTTACCCTACTGGCGCTGGCAGGAGAAAATCTTCCCAGACCCGATCGCCTTGTGGTCAGTCCGGGGGTGTCGTGGCAACTCCCCGCCCTTATTGAAGCTCGCGCCCAGGGCGTTGAAGTAATGGGGGAGTTGGAACTGGCTTGGCGCTATCTCAAGGACGTTCCTTGGGTCGGCATTACGGGCACCAATGGCAAAACGACCACCACCGCACTGGTCGCTGCCATTTTTCAGGTCGCTGGGCTAAAAGCTCCAGCTTGCGGCAATATTGGCTATAGTGCCTGCGAGGTGGCACTTTCTGGGGAGCCTGTAGATTGGATTATTGCTGAAGTCAGCAGCTATCAGGCGGAATCTTCTCCAACCCTTGCCCCCCGCATCGGTGTCTGGACGACCTTCACGCCAGATCATTTAGAGCGCCACAGCACGTTAGAGAACTATCGAGACATCAAGGCCGGCTTACTCCAAAACTCGCAACATCGGATACTGAACGGCGACGATCCTTACCTCCGTCAGAACCTGTCCCAGCGCTGGCCTGATGTCTGCTGGACTTCTACTCATCGCACATTGGAGTCGATCCCGTCCGTCCACACCTATATCGATTCGGGTTGGGTTTGCGTTCTAGGGGAACCGATCGTGGACGTTGACGTGCTGCGAATGCCGGGACTGCACAACCGGCAAAATTTATCGATCGCCGTGGCGGTCGCCCATCTTGCCGGGATTGACAAAACGGCGATCGCTCAAGCGGTAGCCTCCTTCCCCGGCGTTCCCCATCGCCTGGAATATATCTGCACTCACGATGGAGTTGCGTTTATCAACGATAGTAAAGCTACGAATTACGATGCCGCCCAAACAGGACTGGATGCGGTAGACGCTCCATCCATTTTGATTGCAGGTGGCGATCCGAAGGTCGGCGACGATACCCTCTGGATTCAAACCATTCGAGCAAAAGCTGCCGCTGTGTTGTTGATTGGCAAAGCTGCCCCAGTTTTTGCCAAGCGCCTCCACGAAAGCGGCTATCTTCAGTATGAAATCGTCGAAACAATGGAACGGGCGGTTCCTCGGGCTGCGGAATTCGCCCGACAGCATGGAGCGAAGGTCGTCCTGCTATCGCCCGCTTGCGCTAGTTTCGACCAATACCGAAGCTTCGAACACCGGGGAGACCATTTCCGCCAGCTTTGCGCGGCCCCGTTGTCATGCGCGGCTGCATTGCCGCCGCGAACGAAGCAATCATAAATAGCTTGATGGCAAACCAATCGAACCGCTCGACTTCTAAGCGGTTTGCGTCGAGATCGTGAGACTGCAAATCAAGACTGCCATCATCAGACTTGAGAGCCTCTCTGACGAGCGTGGCGGTTTTTTCTGGGTATTGGAGATTGCTCCATCCTTATCGCGATTTTGCCGCCGAACAAACGATCCAGCATTTTCGGATCCTATAGGCAAAATTTAACCGAGGGATAAAAAATAATTTTCCAGAACTTAAATCCTAAAAAAACAGTTAAAAAGCTTGAAAACCTCTGCCTGCATATAGTTCATCAATACCCGACTTTTTAAGTCGGGTATGTTTGACGCTTGTTTTTGTGCGTGCTAGTATCTAACGAACCGACTGGCAAACTGTCATCACTGAGCTTCGAGGCAAGGACGCAGGCGCAATGACCCAAAGCATTCTCACCCAAGACAAGACCGCTTACTTCAAAGGACTGAAGTGTAAAGAGTGCGGTACGGAATATAAAGCGGAGGCCATTCACGTCTGCGAGATGTGTTTTGGGCCTTTAGAGGTCAACTACGACTTCAGCGCGCTCAAGGGTAAAATCTCTCGCAAAGATATCGAGTCCGGTCCCAACTCTATCTGGCGCTACCGTCAGTTTCTGCCCGTCGAAACTGACAACCCCATCGATATGGGCACTGGCATGACGCCGCTGCTCAAGTCTCATCGTTTGGCCCGTCAACTGGGCCTTAAAAATCTCTACATCAAAAACGATGCGGTCAACATGCCCACCTTGAGCTTTAAGGATCGGGTGGTGTCTGTGGCCTTGACGCGCGCTCGCGAACTGGGCTTTACGACGGTTTCCTGTGCCAGTACGGGGAACTTGGCAAACTCTACCGCAGCGATCGCCGCCCATGCCGGACTCGACTGTTGCGTCTTCATCCCTTCCGATCTCGAAGCCGGAAAGGTGATCGGTACGCTGATCTACGCGCCCACGCTCATGGCAGTCCACGGAAATTACGATCAAGTCAACCGTTTGTGTTCTGAAGTGGCCAACACCCACGGTTGGGGCTTCGTCAATATCAACTTGCGTCCTTACTACTCCGAAGGATCCAAAACCCTCGGCTACGAAGTCATCGAACAACTCGGCTGGGAATTACCCGACCACATCGTCGCGCCGCTTGCTTCTGGTTCTTTGTTCACCAAAATCTATAAGGGCTTCAACGAGTTTGTTGAAGTCGGTTTGATCGAAGGCAAGTCCGTCCGGTTTAGCGGCGCTCAGGCAGAAGGCTGTTCGCCCATCGCGCAAGCTTACAAAGAAGGTCGAGACTTCATCAACCCTGTCAAGCCGAATACCGTCGCTAAATCCTTGGCGATCGGCAACCCCGCAGATGCAGTCTATGCCCTAGACATCGCTCGCAAAACCAACGGACAGGTCGAGTCTGTCACCGATGCCGAAATTATTGCCGGAATGAAGCTGTTGGCCGAAACCGAAGGCATCTTTACCGAAACCGCAGGCGGCACCACCATTGCCGTTCTCAAAAAGTTAGTAGAAGCAGGCAAAATCGACCCCGACGAAAAAACCGTCGTCTACATCACTGGCAACGGACTCAAAACAATGGAAGCGGTTCAGGGCTATATCTCAGAACCCTTCACCATTGAGGCCAACCTCGATAGCTTCGAGCGTGCCTTGGAGCGCTCCCGCACCCTAGAGCGCCTCGACTGGGAACCCGTCTTGGTCTAATTTGCCCGCCGCCCAACGTTCCTCAAACCAATCTTTACGTTGTTGAGAATCTAAGTTAATGTCCGTCAAAGTTTTAATTCCCACACCGCTTCAAAAGCTAACCAATGATCGAGCCACCGTCGAATGTCAGGCTGGCACCATTTCCGATCTGCTAGAAAACCTCGACCAAAATTGCCCCGGCATTAAAGCGCGGTTGTGCGACGAGCAAGGCGAATTGCGCCGTTTCGTCAACTTCTATGTCAATAATGAAGACATCCGCTTCTTGGAAGGCAAAAGTACAGCCCTTCAAGATGGGGATGAAGTCAGCATTATCCCTGCGATCGCAGGGGGGCGATCCGATACGTAACCATTATGGCAGACGAAACCGCACCTCAACCCCAAGAGCGAGCCGAAGCCCCTCAGGCGAAGGCCGCAAAAGCTGGAGCGACAGAACAAGCGAAAGCCGCAAAAGCGCCTAAGGTCGCAGTCGAAGGCGCAGAAGGAGCTGAAGCCCCCAAGGCGAAGGCCGCAAAAAAAGAAACGTTAGAAGATAAACCTTTTCCAGATTTTATTTCTCAGGATTACCTTCCAGCCCTAGAGAAAGCATTTGCGGCAAAAAATGTCTCCGATCTCGAGTTATCCTTTGTCGATAACCAAGTGTCGGGCCAGTGGTTAGACGGGCAAAGGCGATTCACCGTTTACTTTGCCCAGCCCAACCTCAACGCTGCGCGAGCGTTTTCCTGCGCGACTGGTAAGGCTGCGCCTAGCACTCTAGAACCATTTTTAGGAGACGAGCGCAAAATTACGTTGGACTTGTTAGTCTTTGGTGTGATTCAGCGCTTAAACGCTCAAAAGTGGTTTGGCAGCAATTAAAAATATTTATTAAAAATATTTACTGTTGCTGTTGCCGGAATCGATCGGTCATCGCTTGGGGTGGGAGCACTTCAGGATAAAAGGGGGGCTAGCGTGCTGCTAGTATGAGAGCGTCAGAAGCGCTCGCTTTCTCCAACTCACTTTCCTCTGTGTCTTTTTTATGCCTCAAAATCTGGTAATGACCTTTAGCGATCGCGCCCAAGCCCAGGCTGCTTACGAAAAACTCAAAAGCTCAGACCTAGCCCTCGGGCAGATCGATTTGCTAGGGACGGGTTATAGAACCCTGCAGGAGACAAATCTCTACGACCCCAACCAAGTTGCATGGCAGCAGGCCACGCGCATGCTGTATTGGGTGGTTCCGTTTGGGTTTGTGGCGGGGTTTAGCTTCAACGAAATTACGCACCTCGCGATCTTAGAGCGAGGTTCTGCCTTGGCAAACCATATTATTGGCGGTTTCTTTGGCGCGATCGCCAGTGCCATGGGCGGCTTCACCTTTGGAGGCGGAGGGCAATTTTTGATCGATCGAGAGAAAATGCCCTTTCACAAGCGGCTTAAGGCAGGTAAATACTTGCTAGTCGCTCAAGGAACGGAATTGCTGATTCGGCAGGCAAGTCGGATGCTCCAAGGCTTCCCCGCCGATAGCCTCCAATTTTATGAAGATGTAGACCGATAACGTGTCGCTCAGTACAGCCGCGCTTGGATCGATGGGCGAGGTTCGACGCTGTCCCATCCTGCTCGATCTGAAGTTAACGCCCAGATTGAGGATCGGTTAAGGTCAAATTCGATCCCTTCACCGCCGAAAATGAGCGATGCTCCTGTTAAATCCTGAATAAACTTGCTAGACTGAAAGCTACCTCCCTTAAAGTCTTTTTATATTTAATCGGCTTTTATTTTTCTATAGATTTAAACGCTTAAAAAATACTTTCTATGAATCATATATTTAATTATGTTTCCATTTTTGTGGATGGAAACAATATGTTTTATGCGCAGCAAAAAAATGGGTGGTTTTTTGACCCTAGAAAGATCTTAGAATATTTTACGCGCGAGCAGCACATTCGACTTGTCAATGCGTTTTGGTATACGGGGCTTAAAGATTATCAGGATCAACGCGGTTTTAGAGACGCTCTGATCAGCTTGGGCTATACGGTACGCACAAAATTCTTGAAAGAATACTACGACGATAATTCCGGGCGTTATTCTCAAAAGGCCAATCTTGACATTGAGATTGTCATCGATATGTTCAATACGGTCGAGCAATACAATCGCGTCGTTCTATTTAGCGGAGATGGAGATTTTGAGCGCGCGATCGAGTTATTGCGCTCTAAAAATACTCATATTACAGTTGTATCGACGGAAGGTATGATTGCCCGAGAGTTGCGGAACGTCTCCGATCAATATATCGATTTAAACAGCCTCCGCAGCGAAATCGAAAAATCGGACTTTTAAGGGCTGAATTCGTCCCGAAGCAATCGACTGCAGCATTCATCTGCCGCTACCGATGCGATTTGGCCGCGAGCGGCGGATTGAAAGGCATGTTGGAAGGTGCTGCGAATGGGTAGGACGTATCCTAGAATTGAAGGTGGATCGTTAAGACCTAAGGACATCTACCTTCAACTCAGTCGGGGTGAGCGTCTGCGGCTTGCGGGCATCCGATTAATTTTTTAGCGCAACGAGGTTTGAAACATTTGCCATGACAAACCAGCCGAGTCAGGTCGAGTCAGAGCAGGAGGCTCAGAATGAGTCAGGAAGAAGAACTCCAGATGGCGATCGCATCCTCATTTTTGACACGACGCTGCGGGATGGCGAACAATCTCCTGGTGCGACCCTCAATGTCGAAGAAAAGCTGATCGTCGCTCGACAATTGGCCCGCCTGGGTGTAGACATCATTGAAGCCGGGTTTCCCTTCGCCAGTCCTGGCGATTTTGAAGCAGTGCAGCGGATTGCCGAGACCGTTGGCATAGAAGGCGGTCCGGTCATTTGCGGCCTCGCCCGCGCCACCCGTCAGGATATTAAAGCGGCGGCTGACGCGATCCGGCCTGCTGCGCGGGGGCGAATTCATACCTTTTTGGCAACGTCGGACATCCATCTCAAATACAAGCTCAAAAAAACGCGGTCTGAAGTCATGGCGATCGCTGCAGAAATGGTGGCCTATGCCAAATCCTTCACTGCCGACGTCGAGTTTTCCCCCGAAGATGCGGGGCGCTCGGAGCCAGAGTTCCTGTACGCCGTTTTGGAGCGGGTCATTGCGGCTGGAGCGACGACCGTTAATATCCCCGATACAGTGGGCTACATGACGCCCGGAGAGTTCGGCGATCTCATTCGCGGCATCAAGGAGAACGTGCCGAATATCGATCGCGCTGTCATTTCAGTACACGGTCACAACGACCTGGGGTTAGCGGTGGCTAACTTTCTAGAAGCCGTCAAAAACGGTGCCCGTCAGTTAGAATGCACCATCAACGGCATCGGCGAGCGAGCTGGCAACGCTGCCCTCGAAGAATTGGTGATGGCCATGCACGTCCGCCGTCAATATTTCAATCCTTTTATAGGGCGTCCCGCAGACTCCGAAGCGCCCTTGACCAATATCGACACGCGCCAGATCTATAAGACCTCGCGGCTGGTTTCCAACCTGACCAGCATGTTAGTCCAGCCCAACAAGGCGATCGTGGGGTCCAATGCCTTTGCCCACGAGTCTGGCATTCACCAAGACGGCATCCTCAAGAACCGCCTTACTTACGAAATTATGGATGCCCAATCCATTGGATTGACCGACAATCAATTGGTCCTCGGAAAACTTTCCGGGCGCAATGCTTTTCGCTCCCGCCTCAAAGAGTTGGGCTTCGAACTGTCAGAGCAGGATCTGAACAAGGCTTTCGTGCGCTTTAAAGACCTTGCCGATAAGAAAAAGGAAATTACAGAGCGCGATCTAGAGGCGATCGTGCAGGATGAAACCCAGGCTCAATACGGTCTCGGCTATCAGTTAGAGCGAGTGCAAGTGTCCTGCGGCGATCGCGCGTGTCCCACGGCCACTATTACTTTGCGGACGCCTGACGGTCGAGAACTCACCGATGCTGCCGTGGGTACTGGCCCCGTGGATGCGGTTTATCGGGCGATCAATCGTCTCGTCGAAATTCCCAATCGCCTGATCGAGTTTTCGGTACAGTCGGTTACTGCTGGCATTGACGCCATGGGCGAGGTTACGATTCGGATTCAGCACGAAGACCGCATCTATTCAGGACATGCGGCCAACACCGATATTATCGTCGCGTCGGCGCAAGCCTACTTGAACGCGCTCAATCGACTGTTTAGCGCCTCGAACAACCCTGCCATTCATCCTCAAGGTTTTCAGGAAACGGCGGTTCAGGCTGTTGTTTCCGTTTGAGCGCGGTTTTTGCCTGCAATGTCCCTTGAATCTATTAAACCCGCTTCCAGGTTTTAGGATTGTTTTATTACTCTCATGAATGATTCGCTCCACGAACCTTTTGGCGCGCTTGAGAAACTGCGGCTAGAGCGCGATCGCGCCCTAGAGGACGCTGCTAAATGGCGGCGACGTTACGAAACAGAAGCCCAGCAGCGCCAAGCAGAAACGGCAGCGGCGGACGCGACCATCCGCAATTTGCGGGCAGAGATCTCGCAGCTTTGTCAGATTGGTCCTGCCGCGCGTCCTGCCGCACCCGCACCCCGGCCCTTGCTTCCCGCTCGGGACGGTCAAGCCAATACGGTCGAGCGCTTAAAGTACGAGCTAGCTCAACTGATCCAGTCCCACGACGAACTGGCGGCAGCCTTAACCCAAGAACAGCGACAGCATGCCAAAACCCGCGAGAATCTCATTAGCGCTCTGGGCGAGGCGTTACAGCGGACGAAATCGTCCTAGCGCTCAGAGGATAAATAATGGTGTCGTGTCGAGGGGACAGTCTCGATGAATTCTCATTCCCAAATATTCGAGCAAACCATTGCCATTCAAGCCTCCCTCGCAGCCGTCGATCGCACCATCGTCGATCGCCAACTCATGCATCAATGGCTCAATCCCGCCCTGCGTTGCGATCCGATTGGAGAGTGGAGTAGCGATCTGGGGGCCAAAAGTCGCTTTATCATCCAAGTGCCGCTCCTCCATCCAGCCCTCCTCAGCACCGTCGTCGAGCGGCGCTTGGGGTTAATCGTGTGGGAGTTCGATGGATTTTTTACGGGACGCGATCGCTGGGAAGCGGTCTCCACCGAAGATGGGACCTGCCTTACCAATCGCTTTGAGTTCCAAATTCCCAATCCTATCGTGGCTTTTGGGTTCAAGACATTTGCCGCCCGGTGGACCCAGGCCGATATGAAAGCGCAGCTCCTGCGACTCAAGCAGGTTGCAGAGACGCTTTGAGCGCTGCTGCCGACCGACCGAGCGATCGAGTGAAGCTAAAACTGAGACCGAATTTGGAACGAGTAATCGCCACCGGGTTCTAGACGATAATCTTGCTGCTCCAAAAATCGCCCGAGCGGTTCTAGAATCAGAGCCCGACCCAAGGAAGGAGAAACCCAGAGCTTACCTAACTTAAACTCCCACTGAAACTGCCACACGTACTGACTCGCAATCACCTCTCCCGCAATCTGGCCGTCTTGCCAAGAATGCCGAGTAACGCGAACGTGAGCCGTAGTATGGGGAAGACGTCGATCGCTCACACGCAGACTCATCTTAAAAAACAACCCAAGGTCTGCGCTTATTATCTAAGCCAATTTGCATTCGTGTCTACTGCGAAGTCAGACTTTGACAACATGCGTCTGGATGGAGCCGTTATCCTTCGATCGAAACCGTTAGAGATGTCTGCTGCTGGAGCAACCCGACGAGTTCTTCAACGCCTTTCTTAATGCGACGCGTTACCGTAACGGGACTGACGCCAATCCGAGCCGCCACTTCTTGGCGCGAATGCTGGTGTAGAAAAACCGACTCGATCATTTCGCGGGTTTTTTCTTCAAGCTGGTTGAGGGCGTGCTGTAACTCCAAACGCTCTTCTTCGTTGCCTTGCTGGATTGAAGTACGGACGTCCATGAGGGTGTCGCCTAAGGTCATGGCTGAATCGGCCTGTTGGTGGCTGCTGGAGGGCACGCGAGCGTTAAGGCTCAACGGCACCCGGTTCGAAGAGGCCAGCTTCACGGAGCGCCATTCGTCTAAGTTCACTTCCAAGGCCGCTGCAATTTCTCGATCGTTGGGTTGGCGACCCAATTCCATCGTCAGCGCTTGTCTTACCTTCTCTCCATCGCGGCTGAGCTGCTGCCAACGGCGCGGAATTCGAACGGTATTGGCGCGATCTCTGAGGAAATGTAAAATCTCGCCCCGGATGTAGGGGACGGCAAAGGAGCTGAACGCATAGCCTTGGGACGGGTCGAAACGCTCGATTGCGGTAATGAGTCCCAGATAACCGCACTGCTCTAGATCTTCGTAGGGTTCGGCGCACTGATGGGCCAAGCGATGGGCTACTTTCCGGACCAGACCCAGGTTGAGCTTTACGAGGCGATTGCGCAGCTGAACGGACGGACGCTGGCGATAAGCCATGAGCAGTTCGATGGTTTGGGAATGAGAAGAAGTTTGGTAAGCCATAATGGGAGTCCGCTTTCATTGATGAACCATTACGTCCAATTATCGGCAGACCTCGCACTCAGAACCATCGTTAAAACACGGGTTTTGGCGGAGAAGCGTGTTGAAACTTCTCCGCACAATTACTTAAGTAATTTCACATACATGCATATTCGAGCCGAGTCGCTGACGTGCCACAGTTCCAAGACGCCTACTCCATCGTCTTCTCATCCCGCGCTCTTTTTTAGGTTGCCCTGTTTGAGACTCTTTTTGACCTACTCCGCTCCGCTCAATTAATTTTTTTTCTAAAAAGAAATTTATGAATGCCCTGTTTTGCGCTCAAACAAAAGGGTCATCCGTGAATGTACTGAAATCTCCCTAAAATCCAACGGTATTGTCGCGCTTTTAACGGACTTTAATCCGAGCGACTACCTGCGCGATCGCCCTAAAGGAGCGTCGGATCTGGGTCGAGCTTGCCCTCAACGGTGTCAGCGCCAGCCGACGCTCCGAGATAAAGATTGGCGATCGCGTCGAACTGCATTAGCTCGGTTCTCCTGGGATGACCTAACCTAAAAGAAGTCCACTCCAATAAATATTTAAAGAGGTGCTCCATGGTTGCATGGTTGCAAGAGACCGGCGAGATCTATCAAGGGCAGTTTGGAGAATTTACCGTGACAGCCCAGGACCGATTGGGTGTCGTTTTATACCGAGTTGGGTTGACCGTTGCGGCAGCAGCGTTTGGCATCGGAACCGTATTAACCCTAGGTTGGAGTCTCCAGCCTGGCTTAGCTACTACAGTCCTCAATGTTTTGTTTGCGTTGTTTTGTGCGGCACTGGGACTCAGTCTTTGGACCATTCACATTTACCTCAAACCCCTTCACATTGCCCTTCAGCTCTGTTGGGGCCTCGGGTGTGCGGCGGCGCTGGCCATTTCGATCCTTCAACCTGAACCTTTACTCGCGACGCTTTACCCCCCCTTTGCCCTCGAACTCATAGGTGTAGGGTTTGTCTTCGTCGCACTGACAGGACTTTTTGTCAAAGAAGCCTTTTGCTTCAATCGGTTGCAGGCTAAAGCATTAATATTGCTAGTGCCCTCTTTACTGTTGGGACATTGGCTGGGCGTATTGACCGTCCCCGTCGAAAAAAGTTTGCTCGTTGCTTGGGCGATTCTATTTCTGTGGTTTGCCTTAGATAAAGACACGCAGCGCATTCCTCCAGACGTCGGCGATAAAACGGTTTTCGACTACCTTCACCAAGCGCGTCACGCTAAAGTAAGCTAACGGTTAACCTCAATTTAGCGCTGTAAAATTATACGATTGCAGATTAAAAGATTGACAGAACGGGGGCGATCGCTAGAGAATCTATGTTCATTGTGGTTTTAATAAATAGTCTATGAAGTTAAAGTTTCTTGCAATCGTATCTGCTGTGGGTCTCGTTTTACCCCTAGGAGCCTGTGGTTCGGGTTCGGAAACCCCAGCGGAATCCCCGGCTGCGTCCCCAGCGTCCCCAGCAGCTCCAACATCGCCAGCTGTTTCTCCTGCGGCGTCGCCCAAGTCGCCTTAACCTGCCTGTATGCGGTTGTCGATCGCTCGATCGGCTTTTCTGTAGAATGTGCGTAATGGCCAGTTTGTTGTAATGAGGAGTTTGATAATGACGAACGTTAAAGTTTTAGGATCTATTCTTGCGCTAGGTATTGCCGCAACCTTGGGTGCCTGCGGCGGCGGCACCACCGATACTCCAGCAGCATCTCCCACTGTTTCTCCCACTGCTACTGCTTCTCCTTCTCCTTCTCCCGCGATGTCTCCTAAGTCTCCTTAACTCATTTAGGATTGCAAGACGGCCCTAGGGGGGCTTGTCGCGTATCTCAAAAATCTATCCCTTGTTTCGATCGAAAATTGTTCGTTCTAAACAGTCAGGCAATGCCACTGGCAGCCTGGCGTTAAATGTCCCGCAATCCTCTTCCTTGAGGTCGTTGTCGGGACATTTTGCTTGAGCTTGAGTTAACCTAAAATTTAGCATCGCAACTATTAAACAACTCCCTAAAAATCAATCCTTCTACCGCGCGATAGGCCATCCGTAAATCCCGTCGGACGTAAATTAATGGTTTAGCTATGCCAGTCAAACTATTTCTGTTCTGTATCGGTACGGGTTGGACTGTGGGGATCGGCTGTCTCTCGAGTGGCGCTCAAACGATTTCCTTGTCCGAAGATATTCCCGAAGAGGTATTGCAGCTACAGATCGAGGTGCGAGCAAATTCTCAGCTGACAGGTCTTCCGCAGGATGCGGCAACCTATGCCCGAGAACAGCAGCAGCTTCAAGTGGCGGTGACGGATGTCCCCCCGCAACTGTCTCCAGAGCTAAAGCTGACGGTCGGCCTCCTACGGATTCGCAAGCTCTTAAAGGGTATATTTCCGTTCTTTTAAGCGTTTTGGACCATCAAAATGGATTTGACGATGAGAGATTTCAGCCGATTGCGGCACCAGCTCCCTTGCTGTGAAACTTCGGCTCGCTGATGCCAGACGAAAGACAGCTATGGATGGGGTTGGGTTGCCGGCGCGGAGCCTCGGTAACTTTGTTCGACGATGCCATCAACGCCACCTGCGAACGCTTTGGAGTCGATGTGACGGCGATCGCCGGGGCAGCCACTTTGGATGTAAAGCAGACAGAAGCCGGACTGTTGGAATTCTGCGCGACCCGAGGCTGGCCGTTGATTTTCTTTACTCGAACCGAGCTGCAGACCTGTGCCGCACCCCATCCTTCTACGGCGGTCGAGGCCGCAATCGGGGTGTCCAGCGTCTGCGAAGCTGCTGCCCTTAGGGCGGCGGCCCAGACCCATCCGGATGCGCTTTGTTCGATCCTCGTACCGAAGCAAATCCTTCGACGCGCCGTAGAATCGGGGGTTGTCACGATGGCGATCGCCCAGACTCGTTCCGTTCGGCGCTAAAAGATCTGCGAGGTCATAACGAATCGCTGACGTTTCCATAAGATTTACTCAACTTATCTCGATACTTTCTGTTATGGGAGCGCGAACCTATCGGGGTATGATGAAAATATTAATGATCGTCTTAAAGATTTACGATAGGAAATCGTCATGACAACGTCAGACGCCACAGATAACGCGGCAGATAACAACGGCACATCCGACTCTCAACTGGCGACCGGCAAAACGGCTGCCCTTGCCACCACGACCAGCAAAACTGCCGGTCGTCGCAAAGTCGGCGCGGCTAAGTCAAAGGCCATCGAACTCTACCAGCCTTCCTCTCTTCCAAACATGCGACCCATTGCATCGTCGGGGTTGGATATTGTCAAGGAAGATACCAGCTATCCAGGGTACCGCCCTGTCAGCGCCGCTCACCTCGTAGTGATCAACGACCAAACCTTGCCCAATCAGCGCCCTGTCGTCAAGTCGGGTCTCGTGATTGTAGATACGGACACGCTGCCGAACCACCGTCCTGTGGTTGCGTCTAAGTTTCCTCTGCCGAACTCAGAGTCTTTGCCGAACCATCGGCCCATTGCTTCGAACCAAATTGACGATCCCTACGAACTCATGGGTTTCCTGGATTAGCGTCGAGCAGCATCTCGTAGGGGAGCAAGGCCTTGCCTTGCTCCCCTATCACTTTTCTTAGCCCGTATTGCGCATTCCAGCGGCAATTCCGTTAATGGTGAGCAGCGCGCCGCGCAATAGCTCGGCTTTACTGGTGGTAGGCCCAAAGGTGACCGCATTGTGATGCTCTCGAAGCCGCTTTAGGAGAAGAACCTGTAGAAAGTTAAGCGGTACGATGGAGCCGTTGCGGAGCTGTACGGATCGCTGTAGGTTGATATCCCCATCTAAAAGTCGCTGGTGGCCCGTAATCTTCAGGATCAGGTCCCGCGCCAGGTAGTATTCTTGGGAGATTTGCTCGAATAGCTGTTCGAAGCGCGCCACATCTTCAGGGTCGCTTAGCTGTTCCACGTAATGGTGGGCAATCTGGAGGTCCACTTTAGAAAGCGTCATCTCAACCTTCGAAATCACCATCTTAAAAAACTGCCATTTGAAGTAAAAGTAGCGCAGCAGCGAAAGATGGTCGGCTTCGTTGATGTCTAAAAAATCTTTGAGGGCAGTGCCAACACCATACCAGGCGGGCAGCAGAAAACGGCTCTGGGTCCAGCTAAAGACCCAAGGAATCGCCCGCAGGCTTTCGATGCTTTTTTTCTGCTGGGGTTGGTTGGGGCGTCGAGCGGAGCGAGAGCTAATCTGAAGCTGGCTAATTTCTTGGATGGGCGTTACTTGATGGAAAAAATCGACAAAGTCTTCTTGCCCGTAGACTAGCTCCCGATAGCGATCGCGCGATCGCACCGACAGCTGCTCCATGATGTCGTGCCACGGCTCGATGTAGTCAATGGTCGAGTGCAGGAGGCTCGCTTGAATCACAGCTGTGGTAATCGTTTCCAGGTTGTACAGCGCCAACTCCGGTAAAGAATACTTGGACGCGACCACTTCCCCCTGTTCGGTGATTTTAATGCGACCGTTCACGCTGTTGCCGGGCTGGGCTAGGATGGCCTCGTAGGCAGGCCCGCCGCCGCGCCCGACCGAACCGCCGCGTCCGTGGAAGATTCGCAGGGTGACGCCATAGCGCTGTGCGGTTAGGTTGAGGACCTGCTGCGCTTTATAAATTTCCCAGTTGCTGCTGAGGAACCCGGAATCTTTATTGCTGTCGGAATAGCCCAGCATTACCTCTTGCAAAATATAGGAGGCAGGCTCCTCTGCAGGGTTTTCTTGGAGAGGAGCTTCGGAAGAAGAGGGCGATCGCCTGTCTGAGGCCAGATAACCCAGATAAAACGGCAGCTCGAACAGCCGGGACATGATACCGGGCGCTTGCTTGAGATCGTCCACTGTCTCGAACAGTGGTACCACTTCGAGCGTGCCCGTACCCGTCACCGGATCGTAAAGTCCCGCTTCTTTGGACAACAACAACACCTCTAAAAGGTCGCTGGCGTCGTGGCACATGCTGATGACGTAAGTGCGACAAATTTTGACGCCAAACTCTTCCTGGAGCCGTCGGATCATCCGGAAGGTTTCGATGGTTTCTTTCGTAGTGTCGGAGAAGGGCAACTCCGTCGGAATCAAAGGCCGACGGGTTTGGAGTTCTGTCGCCAGCCAGAGCGCGCGCTCGTCCTCGGAGAGATCGTTGTAGGGTTTGGGCAAAATTTGGAGGTACGACACGACCTCTGCTAGGGCATCGGAATGACGAGTGCTTTCTTGGCGAACGTCTAACTCCACCAGGTTGAACCCAAAAATCTCGACCTGACAGATCAGGTTATCGAGTTCCCGACAGGTCAGACCCGTTTCCTGAAGGTTTTCGCGAATCAGCCGCAGTTCGGCTAAAAACTCCTGCTCCGAAGCATAAAAGTGGGGCTGGAGTCCGATGGTCGAGGGGGATTGGGTGGCAGGGGGCGCGCCCGTGTGGGGCGTGACAAGGGGGCTTTGGGATGTGACGTGCTGCTGGTTGCGATCGCCCGTATTCTTGAGCCGCTCCAGAATGTAGGTCAGCTTGAGGCGGTAGGGCTCCTGGCGAAAACGAATCGCCAAGAGGTTGTAGATATCCGGCATCAGGAGCTGGTCTTGTTCTAAAGATTCCAGCAGGCTGGGCAACACATCGCTCCAATGCATCGACAGGCTCAGCAGCGTCACCAGCTTTTTGACCGACTCGATGTACTTTTCCAGGACTACATTGCGTTGATAGCAGGCCGTCTGCCAGGTGATGTCCGGCGTGACCGAGGGGTTTCCATCTCGATCGGCCCCCACCCAGGACCCGAAGCGACAAAAACTATAGCTGGGGGGTTTCAGCTTCGGGAAATATTGCTGGATCGATTGGGTCAAACGCCGATGCAGTTGGGGGATGGAATGGAACATCACCTCTTTAAAATAGTGCAAGCTGTATTCCACCTCATCCATCACGGTGGGCTTAAACTGATGCAGCTCGTCGGTGCGCCACCAAAACCGGATTTCTTCCATCAATTCGGTGCGCAGGGCATCCACCTCCCAACTGGCGCGCACGTGAGCGGCCAGCCCGGCCTCGACACTATCGAGCCGTCCCAAGATTTTGGCAATGCGGCGCTGCTTGTCTCGAATCGTTTGGCGCACGATTTCCGTCGGGTGGGCTGTAAAGACGAGCTTTACGTCCAGCGCGTCAATGAGCTTCTGAATGTGTTTGGGAGGAACGTTCAACCCTTTCAGCTTGGGAAAGAGCGACGAAAATGTTCCGGCGTTTTTGCCAGATGAGGCTTGGCGATCGTAAAGGCTGCTTTCTAAACGCTCTTTTTGCCCGCTGCGAGAATCTGCAAAATGGAGCGCGTTGGCCCCGCTCAAGGAAGATTCTGGCCGAGGTCTTTCTTTGAGGATGTGGCTTGAGTCCTCCAATGGCTGACCGGGGCTGTGGGTGCGGATAATGCTGTCTTCTTGTTCGTAATGCTGTTCGACGGTATTGATGAGCTGAAAATAGAGTGCAAAGGCGCGCGCGGCTCGGACGGCTTCCTCCAGCGCCAGTTTCTCGACAACTTTCAGAACTTCGGTTTGCGGGATGGTCGGGGCTTGCCCCTCAGGCGAGCACATCGCTCGCAACTGCTGGAGTAAATCCACGAGTTCTTGACCGCATTCTTCGCGCAAGACGGCTTCTAGAAGGTCTTCGATGACCTTGATCCGATGCTGCAGCAGTAAGTCGATGCTGGCATGGGACAGCAGATCTCGATTGGCACGATTTAGGGTAGAACTCATACGCAAAGATGCACTCAGCCCAGCAAGCTTACTCGATAATTCTAGGGGTATCCTTTGGATTTAGAAAGGAACCTCACTCTATGTTGGCGTTTTTTCTGAAGGAGACCCGCATCTACCCGCGCAAAAGTTGCCAACTTCCCGACGCGTCACTATCGTACCGCCCTAGGGCGATCGCTATTCTGTACGCCCGAACACCTTCTGTCTAAAATGGGAAGCCGTTCGCCCTGCAGCAGGCTCTCGCTAAATTGACCCAACTGCGTCAACTGACGTTCCACTTGACGCAGGGCAACCAGTCCCAACAGTACTGGAATCGCGATGAGTCCGAGCGATCGCTCCAGCCCCGCAGCGTTGCTCCGCTCCTGAGGCCCGTCGTTTTCGGGGGATTTATGACTCATGACCGATCGCCCATTCTTTGGCCCAAGTTAGGCGAGCTTCTACCTCCGCTTGAGTTGCGGCTTCGCAATATAACCGTAGCACGGGTTCCGTCCCGCTAAAGCGGATCAAAACCCAGCTTCCGTCTGCCAGCCGCACTTTGAACCCGTCGGGGTCGGTTATTTCGCTGACGGCAATGCCCAAAATTTCTGTGAATGGGCGCTCCTTGAGTTCTCGAATCAGCGCTTGTTTGGTGGCATCGCTCGAAAGGGTCAAGTCGATCCGATCGTAGGCGCTGCTGAATCCAGTGCGGCGTTGCAGGTCTTGGTAGAGTTCGCTGAGGTCTTTGCCGCTGATGGCGATCGCCTCCAGGACGTACAGCGCCGACAGCAGCCCGTCCCGTTCGGGGATGTGAGTGCCAAAGCCGATGCCGCCGGATTCCTCGCCGCCCAAGAGCACGCGGCCCGTTTGCAGCATCCGATCGGCGATGTATTTATAGCCGATGGGGGTTTCAAAGACGGGCAAGTTAAACAACTGCGCCACCTTGGGCATCAGGTCCGACCCGCTCACGGTTTTAATAAACTCTCCCGTCAAGCCGCGATTGCCCGCGAGGTGCTCCACCAAAATGGGAATCAGAATTTGCGAACTCAGGAAATTGCCTTGACCGTCCACCGCTGCAATGCGATCGCCGTCGCCGTCAAAGACAAACCCCACGGTCACGCCCTCGGCTTTTCCAGAAGCGGCGCGATCGCGAATGGTTTGCAATAGCTCCGGCATGTACTTGGCCAGTGGTTCCGGCGCAGTTCCGCCAAAGAGGG
Organism: Altericista sp. CCNU0014; assembly: GCF_044923475.1. Classification (NCBI taxonomy): domain Bacteria; kingdom Bacillati; phylum Cyanobacteriota; class Cyanophyceae; order Synechococcales; genus Altericista; species Altericista sp. CCNU0014. The sequence goes on along the minus strand of NZ_CP137338.1, from coordinate 3,812,877 downwards.
GGTCGTGGGCGGAACGCAGTTCGCGGACGGGACAGCCCAAGACCTGCTCCAAGCCTGTGGCGGTGGCCCCGTGCATGACATCGACATAGACTGTAATTCGACCGCTGGCGATGGCATCCTGAATCGCGGTTAAATCCACCTTGGAACGCAAAATCGCGCAGTAGTCGGGCCAGGGATTGAAGCGTGTCAAGGTGCCTGACGTCTGGGCCGGAACCATGGGCTGACCGAGCTGGGCCTGTATTTCTTGAGTAATATGGGGCGCGACGGACCCACCAAAGGCTCCCTTCACCTTGAGTCCAGAGTAGGCTGCTGGGTTATGGCTGGCGGTAATGACCAGGCCGCCTAACGCCCCGTACTGCTTTACGGCCCAGCTCACGGCGGGGGTGGGGACAAAGGTGTTGGAGAGCATGACGTCAAAGCCCGCCTGCTGCACGGCGATCGCCACGGCTTCAGCAAACTCTGGGGACAGAAATCGACGGTCGTAGCCCACAACGATGAGATTGCTGTCGCGGGTTTCAGCGCTATAGGTTTGCTTTAGGACTTGGGCGGCAATGGGCGCAACTTGGCCCAGCCGCTCAAAGGTAAAATCTCCGGCAATAATCCCCCGCCACCCATCAGTACCAAATTCAATCGGAGCCGGGGTTAGTCGGATCGAGAATTGAGCGGCCATGAGATGGATCCTTATTTAATCAGTTTGAATTTGCATTTGCATTTGCGAAGGATTGAATGCAAAGCAATACGCTCTGCAATGGTTTTATTTATATCACGTCCCAACCGTTCTACCGGAAGGCGCGCTGACACTAGGTGAATAAACATAAAATAAACTGCATCTCGACCGCAAGTTTTCCGACAGCAGCTTACATTACAGGATAGCGATGTTTTTTCTGCAATACCGATTGAGGAAATAATTATGCCCGTTATGAAACGTTGGGGCAGCATTTTATTGTCTATCTGCCTCTGTGGATTACTGCTATTCAGCTCGGGCTGTGCAAGCCAGCCACCCTCTTCCTACGCTAAGGTGCAGCAAGAGACCACTCAACGGGGGGCACCGAAGGCTATTGCAAAAGACGCTACTCAAGGGAGCCAGTTTAATAAATATTTTCCAAAGTCTGCCAATGGCTACGAGCGCGTCTACGTCCAGGAGAAAAAGGGCTTTGCCGAAGCCAAGCTGAACAAAGATGGTAAAAATGTAGCCATGCTCTCGATTTCGGATACCAAGAGCCTGCCCAGTGCGGCCCAAAAATATGCCAGCAGCACGACAGACATTGCGGGATTCCCTTCTTTAGAGATTGGTGCCACCCAAACGGGGATTTTGGTGGGCGATCGCTATCAGGTCAAGGTCCTGTCCCGCGATCCGTCCTTTACAAAGGCCGAGCGCCAAGCCTGGATTCAGAATTTCGACCTCAACGGACTATCGAAGCTCCGTTAATTCAGTCCCCCTACCTTTGGAGTTCCTATGAGCAAACCCATTTACGAACTGGTTGACGAACTCCCCAATGGTGGAGTAACCGTCATGGCGCTAAGGTCTCTTGATTTTGTAATTCCTGGCGAATGGCAAAACTTGATTGGCTTCAATAACACCATTACTGCCGTCACGGGCGAGTCCGATCCTGCCATGGTGCAGGCCATTGGAGAGCGAGCCGTCGCGCTCTTTAACGATAAGTCTCAAGGCTATCAAAATGCCCTCTGGCTCTATCAAACCGTAGACAGCGCCTCCGGTGCCCTGGGGGCGGCGGCCATGGCCAATAAAGTAGGCCAAGATATCTCTTTTCTAGGATTTTTGCAAAACCTGACGCCCAAGCCGGAAAAAGCCCAAAGTATCGATCTCTCCGTCAAGCTGGTGGTTGAGTTAGTCGCCTTCTGTCAAATTAACGGCATCCCTGGCGACAGCATCGGAGATTTCTTGGCGGCCTTGGGCGACTACGGCGGCGAGTCCTTGATGCGGATGGCAGCCTTGGTTTGCTTTGACGGGTTAGTTCCCCTCGGGCCGGATTTTGCCCTCAAGGGGCTCTCTACCTTGAACAACATGCAGCCCAAGGAATTGGAGGAGAACAACACCTTCAAGGGCGTGCGATCGCTGATTCCAGGGGGTGATTCCGCCGGGCAGCTTTCGTTTATAACCAGCAGCGTCGATTCTGTAAAAGGTTGGATGACGGATTTTGTAGACTCGCGCGGGTTAACCCCGGAGAGCGTTGTGGACAACCTCACCAAGTTTGTGGAGGTGTCTAAGGACAAGCTGGATTACCTCGGCGCGTTTTTAGACATGACCGCCCACTACTATTCCCATACTGGGGTCCAGACCCTAGCACGGCGGCTGATCGAACGAGCTGTAGCAGAGCTGTAGTCTCCAAGCAGCCTATTTTAGCGCTGGGATAAAGCATCGCGATCGAATCGCGATGCTTTTGTTTTTGGAACCATAAGCAAACAATAGGCTCTGCCCTAGGAAGGTTTTGAAGATTCTGTCCGTTGAAGAGATGCGCAGACGGGAAACTGTTGCTAAAATTTTAAGCAATCTTATGAAATGTAACTAAATTCGAGCCTCACCCACCCTTAACTTCAAGCAAATAAATTCCTATGACAGATAGTTCGGTTCAGGCATCGCTGTCACCGGTTGAGAGCCTCCACGGTTCAGTTAATGGCCATCCTCCGACCGTTGCCCCCGACGCAGCGAAGCGCGACGACGCGATAGAGCTCGCCCAGACGATCGGGTTTGCCCAGCGTCACATTGGACCGAATTCCGAAGAACTTCAGGCCATGTTAGACACGCTAGGGCTAGCTTCCTTGGCCGATCTGGCAGACAAAGCCGTGCCCGCTTCCATTCGGCTGAAGTCGCCTCTGAAGCTGGAGCCTGCTGCTAGCGAGCACCAAGCGCTGGGGATGTTGAGGGCGATCGCCGACCAAAACCAAGTCTTCCGCTCCTATATTGGCTTGGGCTACTCCGGCTGCATCACGCCTCCGGTCATTCAGCGCAACGTCCTCGAAAATCCAGGTTGGTACACCCAATACACCCCCTACCAGGCCGAAATTGCCCAGGGTCGCCTGGAGGCATTGCTGAACTATCAGACGATGGTGACGGACCTGACGGGGCTAGAAATTGCCAACGCCTCTTTGCTGGATGAAGGCACCGCCGCCGCTGAAGCCATGGCCATGTGCTTCAACCTCAGCAAAAAGAAAGAAGCCAAGACGTTTTTTGTCTCCCAAGACTGCCATCCCCAAACCATTGCCGTTGTCCGCACCCGCGCAGTGCCCTTGAACATCGAGGTAGTGGTGGGCGATCGCCAAACCTACGACTTTGCCGTGCCGACCTTTGGCGCACTGCTCCAGTACCCTGCAACCGACGGCACCGTATACGACTACCGCGAGTTTGTCGAAAAAGCCCATGCGAGCGGCGCACTCGTCACGGTCGCCGCAGATTTATTGAGTTTGACCTTACTGACCCCGCCCGGCGAATTTGGGGCGGATATTGCCGTGGGTAATACCCAACGCTTTGGCGTTCCCTTTGGCTACGGCGGGCCTCACGCGGCCTATTTTGCGACGAAGGATGCTTTTAAGCGTCAAATCCCAGGCCGGATTGTGGGCGTGTCCCACGACGCGCAAGGCAATAGCGCTTTGCGGTTAGCCCTCCAAACCCGCGAGCAGCACATCCGCCGAGATAAAGCGACGAGCAATATCTGTACCGCTCAGGTGCTGCTGGCGGTGATGGCCAGTATGTATGCGGTCTATCACGGGCCGACGGGACTCAAGCAAATTGCCACGCGGACCCATCAGCTGACTTGTCTGCTGGCCGCAGGCTTGGGCCGTTTGGGCTACGCCGTCAAAACAGAACGATTCTTCGACACGATTCAGGTGGATTTGGGCGCAACAACCTGGAGCGAATTGGCAGGGCGATCGCAGTCCTTCCGCATCAACTTCCGTCCCGTGGACGAACAGACCGTCGGCATTTCCCTCGACGAAACCGTCTCGGTGCAGGACGTGTGGGATATTTTGACGGTCTTTGCCGGAGATGCCGCATTAGACTTCACCCTAGAGACTCTAATCGACACGCTTGAGTCGGGTTACGCAGCGCCCTTTGCCCGCACGAGCGCGTATCTAACCCATCCGGTTTTCAATCAGTACCACTCGGAAACCGAGCTGCTGCGCTATATCCAGCGCTTGCAATCGAAGGACTTGTCCCTCACCCACTCCATGATTCCCCTCGGCTCCTGCACCATGAAGCTGAACGCCACGGCGGAGATGATTCCGGTGACGTGGCCCGAGTTCGGTCAGATCCATCCCTTTGCGCCCGTCTCCCAGACCCAGGGCTATCAGGTTCTCTTCCGGCAGCTCGAACAAATGCTGGCGGAAATTACGGGATTTGACGGGATTTCTCTTCAGCCCAATGCGGGGTCTCAAGGGGAATATGCAGGACTGCTGGTGATTCGGAGCTACCACGAAAGCCGGGGCGATCGCCACCGTACCGTTTGCCTCATCCCCGACTCCGCCCACGGCACCAATCCGGCCAGTGCCGTCATGGCGGGCATGAAAGTGGTGGTGGTGGGCTGCGATGACGATGGCAATATCGACATGGCCGATCTCAAAACCAAAGCAGAAGCCCATCGCGACGATCTGGCGGCGTTGATGGTGACTTACCCTTCCACCCACGGGGTTTTTGAGGAAGGCATCCGCGATATTTGCGACATCGTTCATGCCAACGGCGGTCAGGTTTACATGGACGGGGCCAACATGAACGCTCAAGTCGGTCTCTGCCGTCCGGCGGATTTTGGGGCGGATGTGTGCCACCTCAACCTGCACAAAACCTTCTGCATCCCCCACGGTGGCGGCGGTCCGGGGATGGGACCGATTGGCGTAAAGGCCCATCTGATTCCCTTCTTGCCCAACCATCCCCTTACGACCGTGGGTGGCGACCAAAGCCTCGGCCCGGTTTCCGCAGCGCCCTGGGGGAGTGCCAGTATTTTGCCGATTTCTTGGATGTACATTGCCATGATGGGGCCTGACGGCCTGACGGATGCCACCAAAATCGCAATTCTGAATGCCAACTACATGGCTCAGCGGCTAGATCCGTACTACCCAGTGCTGTTTAAGGGCACGTCCGGGCTGGTGGCCCACGAGTGCATTTTAGATCTGCGCCACCTCAAGAAATCGGCGGGGATTGAGGTCGAAGACATTGCCAAGCGTTTGATCGACTACGGGTTCCACGCGCCTACGGTGTCTTGGCCCGTCCCAGGCACTATTATGATCGAGCCAACGGAAAGCGAATCCAAGGCCGAGCTGGATCGCTTTTGCGAAGCCATGATTGCCATCCGCGCTGAAATTGCTGAAATTGAGGCGGGTCAAGCGGATCCCCACGACAACCCCCTCAAGTACGCGCCCCATACCGCTGCGGTCGCGACTGCCGACCAGTGGACTCATGCCTACTCCCGCCAGCGGGCGGCATTCCCAGCCTCTTGGACGCGGGAGAGCAAGTTTTGGCCAGCGGTGGGACGGATTGACAATGCCTTTGGCGATCGCAATTTGGTCTGTAGCTGTTTACCCGTAGATGCCTACGCTGATTAATATTGGCGGTGGCTGTGTATGCAGGGAATGAAGATGGGGAAGAGAGGAGAGTTAGGCAGAAATATCTAAATTTAACGTTATGAAGCCTGAAGACGAACAAATCCTCAGAAAAATTCTAGACGAAGCGAGGATTCCTAATCCTCACGAATGGGTTGAAGATGCAGATAATTACGATCTTGCAGTTTTAGCTAAAGCAATATTTTTGCGAGAAGCATGGAAGCCTATTCTTCGTAAATCAGATATTTCTTGGATTGATGAGTCAATTGAGGATCTAGAAAATCGGACTGGTCGTGATGATTTATATGCTCTAAGATTTATGCCAGAAATGCCAGAGTTTTTAGGAGCTTTGAAAAATATAAAAGCATCAGGAGTAAATCCTGCCGACATCACTACAGTAATTCGAGAATTCCAAATTGGTCTGCTTGAATGGTTGATGTCTATTCTAGAGGGAGGTCATTGCTTTGAAGACGGACTTTCTGATTGCTGGACACTTGTAGGTTTAGAGCCTGATGCCCCTACAAGTCCGCCCCAAACCTTTGGCCCTTTGAAAGAGCTGATAGGAGAATTCGACCCTGACAAAGATTCATACCCAGTCATTGGGTCGGAATAAAAAATGAGACTGTTTCTGATATACACCCAGTGTGTATTAGCTCAACTCTAGGTCGTTAGAAGAGAGGGATATAGAGGATCATGTGTAATAAAAATTTGAGGAATGAGTATAAATCTAGACCTAGCTCAGAGACGATTTGAAAAGTTTCATAGACATTACACTGGCCCCCCTATCCCCCCAATTCTGGGGGGAACTGGCCCTGTACTTCGGATTTCTCCCCCCAGAATTGGGGGGTCGGGGGGGCTAATGCAGGGATGAACGAGGCTTTTAAAACAGCTTCTCAACAGTCTGGCCACCTCCATCTCTTCCCCTTCTAACTGCGAACCAAAAACTCAATCCCATGCCTTTGGACTTTCGCAACACCAACACGCTATGGGCCTCAATCTTAGCTGAAACCCTACATCGACTGGGTTTGCAGACCGCTATTATTTGCCCTGGCTCCCGCTCCGCATCCCTAGCCGTCGCCTTTGCCCAACACCCGCACATCGAATCCATCCCGATTCTAGACGAGCGATCGGCGGCCTTCTTTGCCCTAGGCTTAGCCCGTCGTTCGAGCATCCCCGTGGCCTTAATTTGCACCTCCGGTACCGCTGGCGCGAACTTCTACCCAGCGGTAATCGAGGCCCAGGAAAGTCACGTGCCGCTGCTCCTTTTGACCGCCGATCGCCCGCCAGAACTGCGCCATTGCCATGCGGGGCAAGCGATCGACCAGATTCATCTCTATGGCACCTACCCCAACTGGTATACGGAGCTGGCGCTTCCTGAAACGAATCCGCCCCTGCTAGCCTATCTGCGGCAGACGATCGTTCAGGCTTGGGAACGATCGCAATTCCCCGTCCCCGGTCCCGTCCACCTCAACATTCCGCTGCGAGAACCCCTAGAACCGATTCCAGATCCGACCTTAGACCCCATTGCCCGACAGTTCGACGAAGCGCAGTTTTTCCAAATGGTGAAGCCGCGTTCCCTGACCGTTGGCAACGCTCAACTCCCCCCTGACGCTCTGCCACTTCAGACCTGGTTGTCCTGCGATCGCGGCCTAATCGTTGCAGGACCAGCCATCCCCCACGATGCCGTCGTCTACTGTAAGGCGATCGCCCAACTCTCCCAAACCCTAGGGTGGCCCGTCCTCGCCGAAGGACTGTCTCCCCTCCGCAACCATGTAGCCCTGAACCCCCATTTAATCTCAACCTACGACATCGCCCTCCGCAATCCCGACGTAACCGCCCAGCTTCAGCCCGCCCAGATTATCCGCATCGGGGAGTTGCCCACCAGCAAAACCCTGCGCCAATGGCTCCAAACCTTGCCCATCCCCCAGTGGATCGTCGAACCCTCCGACCGAAATGTAGATCCGCTCCACAGCCATAGCGTTCACCTCAGAACCTCCATCGAAGCGATCGCAGAATGCTTGAAGCAAAGCGGCGATCGCGTTACGTTGGAGGCGATCGCCCCCACTCCTTCCCCATCGTCCCCATCTCCCTACCTAAAATCCTGGCTCGACCTCGAAACCCGCCTTCAGAAATCCCTCCACCGCACCCTAAGCGCCACCCAACCCCTCCGCGAAAGTAAAGTTGCCTGGCTCCTCTCCCAAACCCTTCCCCTTGGAACCCCCCTCTTTATCGCCAACAGCATGCCCGTGCGGGATGTAGAGCTATTTTGGCAGCCAGGAAACTTAAACGTGCAGCCCTATTTCAATCGCGGTGCCAACGGCATTGACGGAACCCTGTCCAGTGCCCTAGGCATGGTCCATCGCCATCGAAGCAGCGTCCTACTGACTGGAGATTTATCCCTGCTCCACGACACCAACGGTTTTTTGATTCGGCCCCATTGGCAAGGTCATTTGACCGTCGTGTTAATCAATAATGCCGGGGGCGGCATTTTTGGAATGCTCCCCATTGCCCAATTTGAGCCACCCTTCGAAACCTTTTTTGCCACCCCGCAACAGGCAGATTTTGCCGAACTCTGCGCGGCTTACGGCGTAGAGCATATCCAAATTCAATCCTGGGAGGCGCTAGAAACCTTACTCAATCCATTGCCAGCGGAAGGGATTAGGGTGTTGGAAATAGGCTGCGATCGCGCTCTAGATGCCGAGTGGCGCAGAGAAACACTCCATCGGCTTTCCGTGGAATCCTTCTATGACATCGTTTCTGAAACCAATAACGCGGCTAATGGATAACCCAGTAAACAGTTGATAAAGTCGTAAGCCTCAAAAATAGCAACGAAGGCGTTACCTAACCCTTGACAGTCTAAGGAGGTGCCCTAAATATGGTGTTAGGGCAAAAGGCACGTATGGATTCATCTACGCTCTCGAGAAAGTTCGACGTTTTGTGTGAATTAACCGTATGAACGCAAATCAATTGATTCGGCGATGCGCTGTCGGGGCACTCCACCCGGTCGTTTGGGCTGTAACCCTAGGAGGCGTAGCTGGTTTACCTAGCTCGGCTCAGCTCGATCCCTTGCCCCCGCCTGAGATTGAGTACTTACCCGCACCGGAAGTCCCTGGCGCGATACCCCCTGCTCGAACAACGAACGCACCGCCAGCCAAAACAGCACAACCCGCTCCGAAACCCAAAAAGGACGTCCCCTCCGTCAAAACAGCGCAGCCCGAGCCAAAGAAAAAAGAGGATGCCTCAGTACAGCCCAAAACAGCAAAAACCAAGCCTTCTGCTGATAAAGCTGCAACCTCGTCACCCAAACAGCCGACGCCCGCAAGCAGCGCCAAAGGCACCGATAAGGTGAACTGGGTTGCGCGTCGCGAAGCCAACGTCCTGATGGATGGGGCCAATACTAAATATTTGAAACGCGACTATAGGGGAGCGCTCGCTATTTACGACGTAGCTGTCAAAAAAGACGCTCAGTATGCCATTCCGTTTGTCAATCGCGGCAACGCTCAAGTTGGCCTCGGCAACTTTCAAAGCGCGATCGCCGACTACACCCAAGCCATCGCTCTCGATTCGACCTCCAAAGAAGCCTATCTCCGACGCGGCAATATCTATGCTGCCCAAAGCCGCTATCCAGAAGCCCTTGCTGACCTCAACCGTCTCGTGCAATTGGATCCGAAGTTCGGCGATGCCTATCAAACGCGCGGGCAAATTTACGCCAGCCAGGGCAACTACGCTGCTGCCCAGCAAGATTTTGCCAAGGCCATTGCCCTCAAACCCACTGCCGCCGCCTACGTAGGGCGCGGGATCGCAACGGCAGCCCAAGGCCGAGACGCCGAAGCCCTTACAGATTTTACGCGGGCCATCCAGCTCGAACCCAAACTTGCCGAAGCGTTCTATCGACGCGGCCTCATTCAAGGTAAAACGGGCAATGTGACAGCGGCGATCGCCGACCTAACCCAAGCCATCCAGCTCAATGCAGGCTTCACGAGCGCCTATCTCAATCGAGGCATTTTTTACTCTTCCCAAAAAGCCTACCCCGAGGCGATCGCCGACTATACCCAAGCCATTAAGCTCAGCCCTAAAAATGCATCGGCTTACTTCGCACGGGGCGTTGCTCAGAGCGCTAAGGGAGATAATATGGCCGCGATCGCTGACTATACCCAAGCCATCGCCCTCGATCCAAAAATGACCGGAGCCTATGTCAACCGCGCTAACCTGCGCGGCTCCACCGAACAAAAAGAGGCTTTAGCCGACTACAGCCGCGCTTTAGAGCTAGATCCCAATCACAGCGTCGCTTACAACAATCGCGCTTTACTCCATTCCGCCCAAGGAAACGCAGAGGCAGCGCTCGCCGACTACCGCAAAGCAGCCGAACTCTATCAGCAACAAGGCAATAGCCAAGACTACAGCCGATTGCAGCAAGAAATCGAGCGGCTGCAAGCCTCCAGTCCGACGCCTGAGGTTAAAAGTGAGGTTAAAAGAAACCCTTGAGACCGATCCGCCAAGTTGATTTCAATCTATATGCAGGGAATCCTTAGAATATAGATAGAAAAAACCGTTAATGGCGGTCTACGGCAAAAACGAGCGCAGGAATGGCTTACGCTGACGATCTGGTTTATAGTATTACGCTGGTCAATCCAGACCGAGCGATCCGCACCACGATTCAGGTTGGAAGCGATGAATACATCTTGGAATCGGCAGAGGATCAAGGTGTAACGCTACCCGCTTCCTGCAACGCAGGCAAATGCATTACCTGCGTGAGTCGTTTGCTCGAGGGCGAAGTAGAACAAAAGAGCGTCTTTCTAAAACCAGCAGAAATTGCAGCAGGATTTATTTTGACCTGCCAGTCTTGTCCGCGCTCAAATTGCGTCATCTTGACCCACCAGGAAGACGTATTGTTAGACCAGAATATCTGACATTTTTTCAGGTGTTTTGGGCGATCGCACTCGCTATTCTAGAACTGAGCTGCCAAACTACGTCACTGCAAACATTAGGATGCAAAGCATCTTTGATAAAATAATATGGCTTCAACGCACGCTCGGACTCCTTTAGAGATGATTTGAAGCGTAGCGCGAACAGACGGCGAGTTTCAACTCACTTTCATTGCTTTAGAGCCTTTTTTTGTTTTACTAAACCTCCTATGGCGATTTATTTTCAACGCTATTTTTCAAAATTGAGACATCACTCAGGCAAAGTACGACACGGGCTACCTAAAGTCTGCTTTAGGCCGGCATTAATCGTCGTCACTGGATTGATTTGGATTGCCCTAAGCGTAGGATGTCCCGACATTGCACGAGCCAGCTTGCAAGACGATCGCTTTGACGGCAATATTTTTGCGCTGTACGCAGGCAACGGCTCGCTCATCCCCCCTCGCGTCACGCTCGCTCAGTCTTTCAGCGACGAGAGACCCACGCTACTGACGTTTTATATTGAAGATAGTCGAGACTGCAAGCAATTCTCCAACGTGATTTCCGAACTGCAAGCTTATTACGGGCGAGTCATTGACTTCATTCCCGTCAATGTCGATTCTATTCCCATGCAGGCAAGCTACACCCCGCAAGAACCTGGCTTCTACTACAAAAACAAAGTTCCACAGACCCTTTTGTTCGACGCCTCCGGCAAAAAAGTTTTAGAGGTCGTGGGCAAAGGAACGTTCGATGAATTTGACGATACCCTTAGGGAATTGTTCGATTTATTGCCTCGCACGGAATCAGTCGAACTCAAACGTCGCCCCCTTAATGAAGTCAATGCAGAACTGGTCAAGTAAGCCTTGACTGCCGTAAAATCTACCCCCACAGGAAAAGACTAGAGCCTGAAAGCCTCTGCGAATCAAAGGTTCTGCTTTACATCGAACCTTACTTGACACATTAGGGTTGCAGAAGGCAAGCTTAGAACAACATATTAGATTTATGAACCTTAGTGCTGCAATGCTTGAAAAGTACAGTGCCCTAGATTCATTATCTTTGGCACCTTTTTAGAGCGCACGTACTCAGTTTAGGCTAAATGACTATCCTCTAGAAAGCATTACCAATTATTAGAAATGAGAATCTTAGTTACAGGCGGAGCTGGATTTATTGGATCGCACCTCATCGATCGACTGATGGAATTAGATCATGAAGTCATTTGCTTAGACAATTTTTTTACAGGTCGAAAGGATAATTTGCTTCGCTGGTTTAATTCGCCAAAATTCGAGCTAATTCGCCACGATGTGACGGAGCCTATCCGCCTCGAAGTAGATCAGATTTACCATTTAGCCTGCCCTGCCTCTCCAGTCCATTACCAGCACAATCCAGTAAAAACCATCAAGACGAACGTGATGGGAACCATGAATATGTTGGGATTGGCGAAACGAGTAAAAGCTAGATTCTTGCTCTCTTCTACCTCTGAAGTCTATGGAGATCCAGAGGTTCATCCTCAATCTGAAGACTATAGAGGAAATGTTAACCCGATCGGTCCGCGAAGCTGTTACGACGAAGGTAAACGCGTGGCTGAGACCTTAGCCTTTGACTATCACCGTCAAAATCATGTCGATATTCGCGTTGCCAGAATTTTTAATACATACGGCCCTCGCATGCTCGAAGAGGACGGTCGTGTCGTCAGCAATTTTGTGGTCCAAGCTCTCAAGGGCGATCCGGTCACGGTCTATGGAGACGGATCGCAAACCCGCAGCTTCTGCTACGTATCCGATTTGGTTGAGGGTTTGATTCGGCTGATGAATGGCGACTATATCGGCCCCGTCAACCTCGGTAACCCTGAAGAATATACGGTGTTGGAGCTAGCCCAGAAAATTCAGTCTATGATTCGCTCCGGCGAAGAGGTTCAGTTTAAGCCATTGCCCCAAGACGATCCCCGTCGCCGCCAGCCCGATATTACCTGCGCGAAGCAAAAGCTAGGTTGGCAACCCACCATTTCGTTGACGGATGGTTTGCAGCGAACGATTGAGGACTTTCGAAACCGCATTGAATCGCAGACTAAACTCCCATCCTCTGTTCCTTTGGTGGAAGTATAGAAACGAGCTCGATCTGAGGGTTTGTTCGTTTCTGTATTTACTCTGCCTCGCTCAAACCGGATTTTACTCTGCTGCAATTTTAAGGGTTTAAAGATATGAAAGTATGCGTCATTGGAACGGGGTATGTCGGGTTGGTGACGGGTGCCTGCTTGGCCCATATCGGTCACTCCGTCATCTGTGTAGACAACAACGAAGAAAAGGTTCGGCTGATGCAGCAAGGGCAATCCCCTATTTACGAGCCAGGACTGCCTGAAATTTTACAAACGGCCATTCAAAATCAGACGATTGAATTTACAACGGATTTAGCAGCAGGTGTCGCCCACGGCGAGATTTTATTCATTGCGGTAGGCACCCCCGCACTCCCTAATGGGGAAAGCGATACCCGTTATGTAGAGGCAGTTGCCCGCGGCATTGGCAGTCACCTAAATTCTGGATATAAGGTGATTGTCAACAAGTCAACCGTTCCGATCGGCTCGGGAGACTGGGTGCGAATGCTCATCTTAGATGGCTTTGCCGATCGGAAGAAAATCGCTGCCGAACAGTCCGATGCGATGGCGGCTGTTGAAGCTCAATTTGATGTTGTGAGCAACCCTGAATTTTTGCGCGAGGGTTCAGCCGTTTACGATACGTTCAACCCGGACCGAATTGTGTTGGGCAGCAACTCCTCTAAGGCCATCGAGCAAATGCAGTCGCTCTATGCCCCGATCGTCCAGCGCAAGCATGCAGAAAACCAATCGTTGCCGTTGGTCCCAGTCGTGGTGACGGATCTGAGCTCGGCTGAGATGGTGAAGTACGCTTCAAATGCGTTTTTGGCGACTAAAATTAGCTTCATTAATGAAGTTGCAAATATCTGCGATCGCGTTGGAGCCAATGTGGTCGAAGTTGCGAAGGGCATTGGCTTAGATTCGCGCATCGGGACTAAGTTTCTCAATGCTGGGATTGGGTGGGGCGGATCTTGCTTTCCCAAGGATGTTTCGGCGTTGATTCATACTGCCTCTGACTATGGATATACCGCTGAGTTACTCAAAGCAGCGGTCAGCGTCAACGAGCATCAGCGCACGATCGTCCTTGAAAAGCTTCAGAACGCGTTGAAGGTACTCAAAGGTAAAACCGTCGGGCTGCTCGGTTTGACCTTCAAACCGGATACAGACGACATGCGCGATGCCCCCGCGCTGACCCTCGTCGAACAACTCACCAGACTGGGCGCGCGGGTTAAAGCTTACGATCCGCTGGTCGCTCAAAATGGTGTCGGCCAAGGTCTGTCCAATCTGATTGTTGAAATGGATGCAGGTCATCTGGCCGATGGGTGCGACGCGTTGGTTTTGGTCACTGAATGGGCGCAGTTCCTATCCCTTGACTATGGCATGATGGCACAGCGCATGGAAAACCCCGTGATCGTCGACGCGCGGAATTTTCTAGATAAAGCCAAGTTGCAGCAAGCTGGATTCCAGTATGTGGGGATCGGTCGCTAGCCAAACCTAGCAACCCCGATCCTTAAAGTGCCGAGCGATGGGGGCCTGTAAGTTATCTTGCAGGCCTCTTTTACGCGGAATGGATCGTTAGCGTCTGGGGCGAGGGGCTTTTTACTTTTTAAAAGAGCGGCGAACTTCATTTCCCCTTAGTTGGAGAAGGTGGAGTATCGAGGCTTTCTTCTTTGTCTTCAGTGTCTTCAGTCTGCTTTCTAGGTTTTCGAGTGAGTTCGACGTAGAGCTTGTTTAATGTTTTATCGTCGATCGGCTCAAATTCGCTTTCCAACGTTCTGAGATATTCATCCACGATCGACCCCTCGATCGCCTCAAACTGAGGTGTTTCGACTTTACGCTTTAGAATTAAAGTCTGAATTGCGATCGCCAAGTACGCTTTGAGAACATCTTCCCCTAGCTCTTCTTGTCTCTCTTCCACAAACTGAGCGGTGTAGTATTTCGGTGTAAACCTTGGCATTTTTTGTGTGGGCAGCGGGATTCCAACTATTCCTAATTTTTCTAGCTTGTTCATGAAGTCGTTGTATTCCGGGCTTCCAACGTTCAGTTTCTTGTAACTGGCTAAATACCGTGCGATATCCATAATCAAAGCAACTTAAGTTCTGAAAAAAGCTATTTTGGTGGACAGCCTTTGGACGATGGCAACTTACATCGTTAAGTTTAATGGTAATACGGGCAGCTTTGCCGCGTGGGGTTAGGGAAAATGAATAAATCTATTATTTTTTTAGGCTTCCTTATCTTCCTGATTTTAGACGCGGAACCTGCAAAGGGAGCGTTTCGCAAAATTTTAGCAAGCCGGACTGAAAATTGTTCTGTTCGACTTCCCAGAATAGAGCAAATCCCCTATCGGTGCGTTCGCTGGGTGGATGAGACGGCTAAGCTACCTTTTTGGCGAAATTCTCTGGGGTTTCAGTTTGGGCGGTTATCCCGATCGCAGTGGCAGATTCTGACCCAGACTTATGCTGCTTGGCACAATGCAAAACTGCTAGCGCCTTACAACCCTCAGCAAAACTACGAGCTGCTGGACTTTATGCCGCCCACCCTTCAGGCCCTCGATCGACATCGGTTTTACGCCCAAGCGCGAATGCTCGACGCGCGACGATCGTCCTCGCCCAAAATTCAGCTCGCAACGAACTGCTGGGGTACCGTCTACGAGGTGCTGAGGTTAGCCCGTCGGCCCAGCGTGGAGTCCCCTGTTTTATTTGCCACTGCCGCACAGCCCATGTTAGAAACTCTGCGGGCGATTTCAACTCCAGCCAACGACCAACAACCTGGCGATATTTTGTTACTGTCCCACCGCCACGGTCAGCGGGAATATCTCGACCACGTTGTTTCGATCGTAGATCGGGGACTATTTTTTGAAAAAGCCGGGACGGGTGATGAAGTTCCCTACCGCTTCGTGGCGGCTGACACCCTAACGCAGATTTGGAACCCCGCTATCTTTCGCTATGAAGTCCGACGACCCTTGGCGAATGTTGCGTTACCCCCACCCAGCGATCGCTTTAGCCTCAAGCAGCAGCCTGTATTGGAACTGCCGCTGCCGGAATTGGGGAGATGGCGATCGCACCTAACGGTCGTTGAAGATGCGGACGCCCCGCCCACCCTGCTCTGGATGCAGACCCTACCCCCTCTAGAAAGAACGCTAGGTCGATACCGACTTCCACCCGCCGCCTACCGGGCCGCCGAACTGTGGCCCAATCCCCAATAGCTTATGCCTAGCTCCATCTCTAACCCGGATTGGAAGGCGCGGACGATTCCGCTGGCGCTGTAATCTCTTCTGTAATCTCTGCTACTTGAACCAGTTGGGCTGGCTCAGACGGCTCTAAGCGGGCTTCCATAGGCTTATCTTCGGCTCTTTCTAATTCCGCCGCGCCCCGCTTGAGCTCGGATTCGAATTCCTTAGACGCATCCTGAAAGCTTTTGAGCGCTTTCCCCAAGCTCCGACCGATCTCCGGTAGCTTTTTGGGGCCAAACACCAAAAGCGCGATGACCATAATGACGGCCATTTCAGGCAAACCAATCCCAAAAATATTCATCGGCTTTCCTCATGGGTTGCTGTAGCAGTCGTTGTAATGCAATACAGGGGGCCGAAGAACCTCGTTCGACGCCATCCGTACTGCTCGGCTTTATTCTCCTATCTTGCCGTAAGATGCCCCTCCCGTTGAGGAGCGGCAGCGCGAACGCAAAAAAGCCTGGAAAAATCCAGGCCTGAATTCAACTTAAGTTTTTTGAATGGAATGAAAGATACATGCAGCCCAAAGTCAGCGGATGCTTTAGCTGGTGAGGCGTGCCCAATCGACGTCAACGCCATCCAAAATTAGCTCGGAGTTGAAGATTTGCAGAATAATGAGCAAGAAAACTAAGAATAATGCCATAAAAACGGCCATGACCGGGGTAGTCCCCCAGCCTGGCACGACTTTACCGTATTCTGAATTTAAGGGCCTGAGGACATTACCAAGCCAGGTCTGCTTTGCCATACGTCACCTGTTTAATACTGAGCAACAACAGAAGTTTTTTAACTTTCCGTAATATTATATAGGGAAGCGTCATTTCAAAATTATGTCTCTATCTGACCCCGCAACAGTTCTTAGCATTAGCCTCGGTCTAGTTTTTGTGGTCATCACTGGCGCTGCAGTTTACACCGCTTTTGGTCCGCCTGCAACCCAGCTAGACGATCCATACGAAGATCACGAAGATTAGGCCCATCTCCGCTGTGAAAAAGACCTCCTGTCTATATTCTGTGGGGGGTTAGATTTTTGCGCTCCTATAGTGCTCTTCAGTGCCAGTTCGCCGCGCGTCCATCTCCTTGAAAGGTCCTTGAAGGCGGCGTTTTATCTGGTGCTGCTTTTGCGCGATCGCTCCTGAGGATAAATGGCCCTTAATTGACCTAAGGGCCGTCTTTTGCTGTAGCTCAGGCGCCCAAAAATGTCTTAAAAAACGATGCATTTGCAGAGTAGATCGGCAAAATCTAAAATTTCACCGATGAAATAGGGACATTTTAGAAGTTATCAGTAATAATACGTACTCAGTGTGAGTGTGTAAGGAATCTGAAGCTGTGCTGAGTCGCCGCGATCGTGGAGTTGGGCCGGGATACGCACCCGGTCAGTCATCTTTTATCTCGTCTCAGAATTTACCGATTGGCGTTTTTGATAGCGGTGTGGGCGGTTTGACGGTCTTGAAGGCACTTCAGCAGAAGCTACCCCAGGAGTCTTTTCTATATTTTGGCGATACGGCCCACGTCCCTTACGGCGATCGCCCCCCTCACGAAATCCAAAGTTTGGGGCGTCAGATTTTAGATTGGCTGGTCCAGCAGCCTGTCAAAATGGCAATTATGGCCTGCAACACGAGTTCTGCTGTGGCATTAGATGTAGTGCGCAACGAATTTAGCATTCCAATTTTGGGTGTCATTTTACCTGGCGCAAAAGCAGCGGTGAAGCAAGGCCGACGTATTGGGGTCATTGCAACCCCCGCGACGGTCGGCAGCGACTGCTATCGCAAAGCGATTTTAGAGATCGATCCTGAGGTAGAGGTTTTTCAGGTTGCCTGTCCCGAATTCGTGCCGCTGATTGAAGCCAATCGAGTTGCCGACCCCAAGACACCCAGCATTGTGTGGAATCGCCTCCAACCCCTCGTGGAGGCTGGTATCGACACGCTGGTTTATGGTTGCACGCACTACCCCCATCTCTCTCAAGTCATTCAGGACCTGTTGCCAAACCGCATTACCCTGGTGGATCCGGCTGTGCACATGGCGGCAGCGGCAACTCAGGAATTGGAGCTGCTCAACCTTAAAAGTGGCAAACGCCATCCCTCAACCCGCTTTTTTGTCAGCGGTAGCCCCGAGCAGTTTGCCCGTTCTTCGCGGGGTTGCCTTGGGTTTACGCCTGAGGTGCGAGCTGTTGCACTTCCAGGAATTTCCATAGAAGCAGCTACGCCAGATCTCAGTACCGCTATTCTGTAAAGTAAACAAACCGCTTGATTTTTCGGAGCCAGGTCAATGACCGCGCTGACATTTCCCCTCACGGTCGATCTAAATCACGTTCATTTAAGCGATGAGCAGTTTTATCAACTGTGTATCGCCAATCCCGACCTCAATATCGAACGCAGCGCCAAAGGAATTTTGATTTTTATGCCACCTGTGGGCGGCGATAGCGGCAGACGAGAAGCAGGTTTCATTACCGACGTGAATATCTGGAATCGTCAAACCAAACTGGGTGAAGTTTTCAGCTCTTCCACAATATTTAAGCTTCCAGGCGGAGGAGACCGTTCTCCCGATGTGGCTTGGGTAGAAAACTCTCGATGGCAAGCCCTCACCCCCGAACAACGTCAGAAGTTTCCGCCGATTGCGCCGGATTTTGTAATCGAATTGCGTTCGCGAACGGATAGCTTGTCAATGCTTCAGGAAAAAATGCAGGAATATATGGACAGTGGCGTAAAGCTTGGCTGGCTGTTTAATCCCCAAGATCAACAGACAGAAATTTATCGCCAAGGGCAAGCGAAAGAAGTGCGATCGCTTCCTACTCTCCTATCTGGAGAATCAGTTTTGCCCGGATTTATCTTGCAGATCGATCAATTTACAGATGATTGAGAGCGATCGCCCCCAGATCGTCACGAATATGACTGGTTTGGCTTAAAGACGGTTTGAAAAGTTGCAAGATCGTTGCACTCGCCCCCTAAATCCCCCATTTTGGGGGACTTTGATCTACTTTGAGCTATTCAGAACTCCCAGTTTAGGAGGGCTGAGAGGCAAATGCAGGGATGAATGGGACTTCTCAAACAGTCCCTTAGACGCTCCTTTTGATTGTCAGGAATGTTACTGATTTAGGAATTATTAATTAAAGTCGTGTTTTTAGGCATCTCTTAAGATGAGGAAGATGTTATGATTTTTTTTTAAGTTATTGGGCATCCTTCTCTTTTCTTTAGCTTTTATTTTAGGAATAACTTATATATCGACAGTCGAAATGATGGGACATGAAGTCGCAAAAAGGTCAATACGCGATTTCCTTATTTTATTTTTGTTGTCAATTCCTATCTATTTTTTGCCTTGTTTTTTGATTTATTATTTGTTAGGAGATTATGGTCTTTATGGGCTTCAATTTTGTGGTGCTATAGCCTTTGTCGCCTTGTCGCTGGGTTGGTATGTTCGGAAGCAAAAAGCTGGCATCTTATTACTTGATATTGGCAAAAATGAGGACTTATGGGTAACTCAAGTATTACTGGGTTTGGCTGGGGTGATATTTGTAGGCTTCAATGCTTGGTCATTCTTCAAGCAAATTTCAATGAGTAATCCCCAGTACGCCAGTTTAGTGATAAAAAAAGTAGCTGACCTTGCTTTGTTGCTGTCTCTGTATATTGTTTTGATATCTCAAGGATTGAGTAAAACCGAATTCAGAAGTAATGGTATCTGCATGGGTACCTACTTCAGATTCATTTCATGGCGAAGGATAAAGTCATATAATTGGGAGCTATCGAAACCCAATATTCTTACGATTCGATATAAGCCACGTTTTGTTAGTGTCCTGAGTTTTTCGCCATAGAGGCCAAAGCGTGAAAAGGTCTGAGGATAAGAGATTCAGGCCAACAGAGAATGGATATCGTCACACGCAAAGCCCAAATACTGCGGGTTCAAACCCAAAATCCATATCCAGAGTTGAACGAAGTCCTACAGGAAAAACTGAATACAGAGGTTCTGGGGGTTACGCAAAGCGTCTTAGAAGCAGCTCTGTGCGAAGAATTACAAGAGCATCTCAATCAGCTTGCGGGAGAACGACCTCGTCGGTCTGGCTACTTCAAGCGAGTCCTTGATAGCGAATACGGGCGCATCGAATCCTTGTCGGTACCCAAGCTGCGCCATGGGAACAGAGACCGAGACTGGCAAATCTTGGGGCGCTATCAACGGGGCCTTGGCAGTCTATTAAACTTTTGTCTAAGTCTGTATGTCATGGGCCTGTCCTTGCGAGACTTGCAAGAAGCGCTCTATCCATTACTCGGGGCTGTATTATCGGTCAATGCCATCAACCGAATCACAGAAGCCGCTCAACAGCAGATGAATCAACGGCGCACGGCAAAAATTACCACTGCTGTACCCATTTTGCTTGTCGATGGTGTTTGGGTGAGAATTCAATATGCAAGCGGGGAAACCTTTGAAGACCAAGCTGGACATGTGCGCGCCTTGCGTCAAGCCGAAGAACGGGTTGTTTTAGTGGCAATGGCCATTTATCCAGATGGCACTCGTGAAATCTTGCACTATGAGATTGCCGAGAGTGAATCTCAATTCGCCTGGGAGTCTTTTTTCAAGGGTTTACAGGAGCGTGGATTGAAGCTTGATGGGGTTGAGGTTGTCGTCAGTGATGGGACCAATGGATTGCCCGCTGTGCTCAAAGCCTGGGTACCTCAGGCCCAGCATCAACTGTGCATCACTCATAAAATCAGGGCAATGCTGCGTCATCTGGGCTATGAGAATTTATCCATCCAAGATGCGCAAGGTCAGACCCTAGACCTTCCAGAAGCAAAGAAGCTTCGCTATACCCAGATTAAGACTGACGCCTATGACATCTATAAAACCGATGATTGGATGGAAGCCATTGAGCGATTGGTGGTCTTTGTCGAGACTTGGCAGTCTGTTGAACCTAATGCCATCCGCTCCTTTTTGAGAGATATTGTTTTGACCTTTAATTTCTATGATTTGAACCCATCCTTATATCCACTCGTCCGAACCACTAATGCGCTCGAACGATTGTTTCGAGAGTTTAGGAACAAGTCCGATGAAATTGGTGCGTTCCCCAATGAAGACAGTTGTTTGACCATTTTCTTCTTGGTCTTACAGCGTGACCATACCAAGCATGACCGTCTCAAATCTGTGGCGAAAAACTAGGGACACTAACCACGTTTTCCTTTATTCCCAGCGTGGATGAGTTTTCCTATTCCTATACGATATAAAGAGGCTGTAAGTCATATCCTCAACGAACGATTGTAAGACAAGAACCTATCAGTTTGAAAGTGCGAACCGAACGACTGAATCATGAAAGAAACTGTGCTAAATCAGGCGGAAACGGGTGCCTATGAACGAGCTGACCCCTCGCGAGATACTCCAGTTCTTCGGGGGTTGATTGCCTGCCTAGAACCTCATTGCGATGCGGGTGTCGCCCAAATTGGGCAATAATATGTCGATGGCGGCGGACTTGGGCAGCGGAGAATTCCAGTAAAGAACGATATTCTGGAGGCGACTCATGCACTAGCTCATCGGCCAGGGCGATCGCCTGGTCTTGATGCTGGAGATCCTCGGTATGTCCCAGGGGTAAGAAGAAGAAGGTTTTCTCCCACGGGGTTTTTAGCGCCGCGTAGTGACCGTTTGCGATCCCTGCGATCGCCAGTTCGCAAGCTTTCTTGTCTTGAGCAAAGGCTTGAGCCGTACCCTGATAGATGGTGCGCGAGAATTGGTCGAGCACAAGGATTAGAGCCAGTCGCGATCGCGGTTCCTGCGACCAGTCGTCGAGTTCCCCCCGGATTGCTCGTTCAAGTAACGGCGGAAAATGCTCGATGATTTCAGCATCTCTGCCCCCGCGAAACCACCATTCCCACTGCCGTACCCGCGCGGCTGGATCGGTACTGGGTAGGTTAGGAAACCAGAACTGCAAAACGTCTTCGAATTGTTCCGCTTTCATCGCATAATCTCCTCTGATTGTGCGAGTTTTCCATCCATCGTTTGCAGCGTAATCATATACCGATGGGAAAATAACGGCTTAAGGTAGCCTAATTTCTGCTTGCGTAAGCCAGCCGCCCATAATGCTCCAGATACAATTCCGGCGACTTGGCGATCGATCGCACGGATTCCCGTTGGGCTAATACGTCCTGCCATTGCTGAAGGCGATCCAATCCGGACGGCATTTGAAAGTCTCGGAACTGTTCCAGTACGCTCAACTGCTCAAACCAAGGATAAAATGTCAGATCGACGAGACTCAGTTCTGCGCCCAACCAATAAGGCCCGCGAGCGGAAATTTTTCGCAAACCCTCATATTCCATGAATCGCAAGTGTTCAGTCAGCTCTTTTAATATTGCCGTTCGCGGTTGAGAATCCCGACCGTATAACAATTGGCCAGTGGCAGCAAACAATCGGGTATCGGCAAAATTAATCCAAATCCGAGCTTGAGCGCGTTGAATCGGGTCTTGGGGAAGCAACGGGGGTTCCGGAAAGACGTCGTTGAGATACTCGTTAACGATGGCAGACTCCCACACGCAACGATCGCCATGTTTGAGGACAGGCACTTTGCCGTAAGGAGAAATTTCTAGAAAGTTGGCAGGCTTATTTTGCAAGTCGATTTCAATTAACTTAAAGGGAACCCCTTTTTCCAGTAAGGTTAAACGGGATCTGTGGGCAAAAGGACAGAGCGTTGCACTGTAAATTTCGATTTCAGCCATGGTAAAACTCCTGGATTATTTGGATCGGAGATTGTTTCTGACAAAGTCGTCAAAGAAGCGATCGATCCTCCCTAATAGCAGATCGGTCAAGTCTCATGCTGCTGTGGCTTGGCGCGAGGCTTCTAGGCAACCATTTGCACATTATGCTTTTGGGCGATCGCCATCGCGGCCTCTACCGTGAGCGGCTGCTCTCGTTCGGCGCGATCTAACGCTTTCACAAACTGGGCGGCGATCTCCTTGGAAACGCCCACCAGCAGTTTTGCCTGGGGCGATCGCCCCTCCACAGAGATAACTCTCGATTGTGCGTCGAACCCTCTCCCATGGATATTCAAGAAAATTTCGTCAGCCATTTCAGCAGCGTTTTTGTTCTGGGCGTTAGTAACGTCCGCCGATAGGCATCTGCTGCTTTTTTAATGCCATCTGCCTGGGTGGGGTAGGGATGAATCACACCGCTCAGGGTGCTAAGACCGAGTTTCCCGACGATCGCCGTGGTGACTTCTGAAATCATTTCCCCAGCATGGCGCGCCACAATCGTTGCGCCTACGATCCGATCGGAACCCCGTTCGTGATGGATTTTGAAAAACCCTGCGGACTCTCCGTCGGCGATCGCCCGATCGACCTGACTCAGGGGAATTAAAATGGTGTCGATCGCAATTCCGCGATCGTGGGCCTCCGCTTCCGAAAGTCCCACATGGGCAATTTCAGGATCCGTAAACGTCACCCACGGCATCGTGAGATCGCTGAGCTTGGCGCGACCTAACCCAAAGGGCGAAAACAGGGTATTTTTGATGACAATGCGGGCCGCCGCATCCGCTGCATGGGTGAACTTCCAGTTCATGCAAATATCGCCCGCTGCATAGATCTTAGGGTTAGAGGTTTGCAGATAGTCGTTCACTTTAATTCCTGTTTTAGAATCGAAATCTACTCCCACAGTCTCTAAGTTCAGTCCTTCCACATTGGGCGCTCTGCCTGCACCCGCTAGAATTTCATCGACGGCGATCGACTCCAGCTTGCCCTCGACCTGGAAGTAAAGAACCTTTCCGGCATCGGTCTTTTCGACCCGCTGCATTTGTGCGCCCAGTACGAGCTGAATCCCTTCGCGAATGAAGGTTTTTTGCACGATCTCGGCAGCATCGGCATCCTCTTTATTGAGCAAATGGTTGCCGCGATGAAACAATATCACCTCGCATCCTAAGCGCCGAAATGCCTGAGCCAGCTCGCAGCCGATGGGGCCTCCGCCAATGACTGCTAAGCGATTAGGACGTTCGGTTAAAGAAAAAACCGTTTCATTGGTTAAAAATCCGACGTCTTCAATACCTGGGAGGTTGGGTCGTACCGCTCTCGCACCCGTGGCAATGACGGCCTTTTTGAACCGCAGGGTCTGACCGCCCACTTCAATCGTGGAACTGCCGCTAAAGCGTCCATTGCCTAAAAACACGTCAACGCCCAACGTTTGGAATCGGGTGGCGGAGTCGTGGTGGCTAATCCCCGCCCTCACCTGTCGCATCCGCGCCATCACGGCGGGGAAATCTATCGCGATCGCCTCAGGTACCTCAATCCCTAGTGATTTGGCTTCCCAGAGTTCCCCTACGACGCGCGACGACCGGATAACGCACTTGGAAGGAACGCAGCCGACATTGAGACAATCCCCGCCCATCAGGTGTTTCTCGATTAGCGCCACCTTTAACCCTAGCCCTAGCCCCGCCGCTCCGGCGGCGACCACTAATCCCGCAGTGCCCGCCCCAATCACGACTAGATCGTAGGTTGCTGCGGGCGTGGGATTGACCCAATCGTTGGGATGTACGGCGGCCACCAGGGTCTGGTTGTATTCATCCATCGGCAAAATGCGGACGGGTTCGACGGTTGAATTAGACATGTATTTCTCCTTCAGAGTCTGGAACGGCGTCTGCTAAAGCTTTACGGGCAACGCGAGTGACATAAACCGTGACCGCAACAGTGGCGATGAATCCAATGATGCGGATGGCCCACTGCACGCCTGGATTAGTCGGTTGTGCGCCTGTCCCCAGGGTAGCAATGCTGCCTGCTAAAGAGCCGATATAAACGTACATAATGGTGCCCGGTATCATGCCAATGGAGGCAAGCACGTAGTCTTTGAGGGAGACGCCTGTGACGCCGTAGGCATAGTTCAGCAGGTTAAAGGGAAAGATGGGGGAAAGACGGGTCAGCAATACAATTTTGAATCCTTCCCGACCGACGGCTTCGTCGATGGCGCGGAATTTACGATTCCCCGCAATTTTTTGAGAAACCCAGCCTCGCGCTAAATAGCGCCCCACTAAAAAGGCGGCAGTAGCGCCCAAGGTAGCGCCGATAAAGACATACAGCGACCCTAGTCCAACGCCAAAGATAACGCCAGCACCTAACGTCAGAATTGAACCAGGAAAAAAGGCGACCGTAGCAAGCAGATAGAGGGCAATAAAGGCGATCGCCCCCACAGCACCCAGTCCATTCACCCATTCCAGGGCGTTACGGAGGAGTTCTTGCGGGTTAAATCCGGTAGCGGCTTGCGGAACGGCGGCTTGGGCGATCGCTGGGGAGTCGGTCAACATGGACACAAGGCCAAAGCTCAGTACGATCCAGGCCAGAAAGGGCAAGATCCGGCGATGGTGATGAATCGCGAATGGGTGTTTGTAGGGCATGGCGTTGTAGGGCTGACGACGGGAATTAAGGGGGGCGACGTTTCAGTTGTATGGTTACGTGCTTTGCAGAAGCATGAGTTTAACCCTACTGCGCCAATATGAATGACAGATGAAAGCGGGTAGAGTTTTTCTGAAGATCGCGATGGATGTTTTGCCTCAAGTTATAGCAATTAAGTAAGGATCGTGGATTAAATAAAACCCAGCGATTGAAATCGCGGCTACAAGAACAAAACCCGCCGACGCGGGTTGAAATCCACTCCTAGCCAGCTACTTCTGGAGCGGACTCCCCTGCGGCGGAACCGCAGCCACGCGCTGATTTAAGGCTTTTTTAGCAACTCGATTGATATAGAGGGTGACTGCAACCGTTGCTGCCAGTCCAATCAGCCGCATTCCCCATTGCGCTATCTGAATCCCTAACGGCATGGATGCGCCGGAGAATTCGGTCATGCTTAACTCGTTGGCAAGAGAACCCATGTAGGTATACAAAACCGTGCCGGGCAAGATGCCTAAAGATCCTAGAACGTAATTCCTGAGGGAAATTTGAGTGACGCCAAAGGCGTAGTTGGTGAGGTTAAAGGGAAACAGCGGCGATAGTCGCGTCAGCAACACGATCTTCCAACCCTCGTGAGCCACAGACTGAGCGATCGCATAAAACCGCACGTTATGCTCGACCTTGCGCCACACCCACTGATGGGCTAGATGACGCCCCATCAAAAAGGCAAGAGTTGCCCCAATAATGGCGGCAATTAAAACATAGAGCGACCCCCACCCTAGTCCAAATACAAACCCTGCCTTGATGGCGAGTAAAGAAGCGGGCACGCAAAGGAGGGTGGCGAGATTAAAAAAGAAGATGAACATGAGGGGATCCGAGAACCCTACCTCTATGAGCCAAAGCCAGCCAGCGTGCAGCGTCCCCTGAAGGTTGAAGGCGTAGAGGGCGATCGCCGCCGCAGCGGCCAGCCCCAGCAGCAGCCAAAACCTGAGTTTAAGAAGGGAACGCAAGGGATGCATGAGCGCCATGAGACCTGTTGAGGGGGAGAACCTGTTCGCGGTAGACCGATGGGAAGCAAAGGACTTGGATACTACTTCTCTTGCTAGGTTAGCGCCCCGCCGCAGCTAGAGCCGCAGCCTGCGGTGCAGCCATAGCAATAGGGAGCGGTCTGGATCTCGTCGATGACATCTAAAGTGCCTGCGGCCAGAAGTTTGGCGACGGTTAACGGCTCTCCATCTGCCATTCTGGCGGGAATTTCAGCCATCTGGTTAAAGTCGCAGTCGTAAACATAGCCTCGATAGTCCACCGATAGCTCGTTGCGGCACATGAGTCCTGCCACGGTGCGGGGATTGAAATGGTCGGCTAAGAACTGGACGTAGGGTTGGTAAAGCTGTTGGCGTTCCAAATATTGTCCTGTCCGGCCCACAGGCAGGTTTGTAATGGTCAATAAATGGCTGAAGGAAATACCGAAGTGTTTTTGTAGAAATACGCGGTAATCCTGCTCCAATTGGTTTTGGTCGGGGGTGAGAGAAAACGGGCGGACTCCTGGTGCGGAGCTATCGCGGGTGGGGATGGGCGGGTTGTAGACCAAATCCAACTTTAGGTTTGGATCTTGTCCGTAGCCCAAGCGGTTCAGCCATTGCAGCGCCCGAATCGAGGCATCATACACGCCGTGGCCGCGCATTTTATCGACGTTATCGGCTAAGTAACAGGGCAAGGAGGCGACGATATGCACTTGGTGCTGGGCGCAATAGTTTGGAATATCTCCAAACCCCTCTTCAAAGTAAATGGTGAGATTGGAGCGCACCATGACCTGTTTGCCTGCCAGACGCGCTGCCTCCACAATCGGCTTAAAGCCGTAGAGCATCTCTGGCGCACCGCCCGTGAGATCTACGGTTTCGATCTGCGGGAATTGACGGATTAAGGCGATTAAGCGATCGCAGACTTCTGCCGATAGTTCTTCTGTCCGGTTTGGCCCTGCTTCGACGTGGCAGTGGGTACAGGCAAGGTTACAGCGCTTACCCAGGTTAATTTGCAGGACGCTTATGGGTGCCTTCTTGAGCGGAGCTTCGAGCCGTTCTGAGAAGGGCGTAACAACCGTATTTTCTGGCAAATTGATAGCGATAGTTTGCGATTTATGCATAGTAATCCTAACAGCAACCTCCGCCCGTATAGTGCCAAGTCGAAGGAGTGACGAGGATATCCTCAGGGCGTTTGGCGGCAAGTTTTGCTGCCGTTTTATTGCAGACTGCGGCGGGTAAACCTCGGTGTAAAACATGTCCGGCATTGTCGTCGTACAGTGCTTCTGCGCCCGTGTAGATGGCCGTTTTTCCGGTAAAAATGCAGGCTCCGTCTTCGGGAATGGGCACTTTATAGGAAACGGAATCTAGGCTTTCCAGGAGGAGGGGCGTTTCGATTTCATAGTTATGGCAATCTAGAAGGCGATAAGGCCGTCGCGCCCGAATTTCAACCTGCCCGAACCCCGCATCCACGATAAATTCCGTGTATTCGGCGTAGGTCATCGCCCCCGATAGACACATCGCCCGCAGCCGCTCGTCCCGCTGGAGATGGACGGGGATGGGGGTATTGGCAATGGGGTCGCTCATGAGCAACCGCCCCCTTGGTTTGAGGACGCGGTAGGTTTCTTGTAACGCTCTCCGTAGGTCTGCGGCCTCAAAAATATTGAACAGGCAGTTTTGAGCCACCACATCCACCGAAGCATCGGGGACGGGCAACGAAAAGGCATCCCCTTCTAGAATCTGGACAAAGGCGGGATCGAACCAATCGTTTTGCTCTGCGGCTAGGGCTAAATTCTGCTGCGCGGCGAAGCGCATTTCTGGCACTGGATCGACGGCAATGACGGTACCGGGCTTGCGTCCGAAATAGGCAAACTGGAGTGCTTCTAGACCGCCGCCCACGCCAATGTACAATACCGTTGGGTTGCCGAATAACTCTGCGGCATGGACTGTAGAGCCGCAGCCGTAGTTCATCTGCTGCATGATGTCCGGTACGTTTAGCCCTGGCAACTGGATCGGCGGCGCGGTGACGCAGCACAGACCCACTTGAGGCGTTTCGGCGGCATCGGCGTAAAATTGCGCGGTGGTTTCGAGGTAACTCATGCAGGCGGTTTCCGTAAAAATAGAAGGTTAAATCGTGGGCGGTTTGCAGAACCGTTGGGGTTCTGCCTGTGCGGCTTTCGCGGCTGTCCACCTTATTGGCGATTGAGCGACCAATCGTAGTTTAGGTAGCTCAGCTTGTACTGGCCCTGGGCGAGATAGTCTCGATCTGGGGCGCTGACATAGCGGCTAATGAAATTGAGGGTGGCGCGTTGTTTGGCATTGCCTGCAAATTTGCCTTCTACACTGTATTGCTTTTGCCAATCGTCGCCAAACCAGTCAAAGATGGCTGAGATCTTGACTTTGTTTTGGGTGCGATCGATTTGCAATCCGGTTGAAGATAACCACTGCCGCACGCGATCGTCCAGTTGAGCGTTGAGTTTTGCGCCTGTGTAGGGTTCTGGAAGCAGGGGCGGGCAACTCATGGCGGCACAGACTAGGGCGGCATGGATGCGCGGCTCGTCGAACTGCTTTCGGAGGATTTGATGCTCGATGTTGTCTAAGGTTTTAGCTTCGCCGAGGAGGGTATGTTTGTTTGAGTTCCAGACGCCCCAAATATCTTTGATGCTCTTTTTGAGCGGCTTCTGGTCGATGATGGATTCTAAGGTAATGGCGTTATAGGCGTTGATGAGGAAGGCGATTTTATCGGGTTCGCTCCAGGCGGCATAGGTGCTGGGAGAAACTGCCCCAAGGTTTGCGATGAAGGTTTTTAAGGGCTGGGGATTGACCTGGAGGGCTGGGTAATCAACTAAGCCCTTGGCGTTGACGTAGGTTTTCAACACAGTCCCGTAGGTGTCATAGGACAGCGGTTGAGCCGATGCGGTTGCTGCTGATGGGTTGACGCTTTGGGCCAAGGGCGGGGTGTTGGTGCAGCTGGTGAGAAGGGCGATCGCAGCCATGAGGACAAAGGATCGGGTTTTGAGCATGGCTAACCGCTGAGTTTGTGGGTCTTTATCTGTTATGGAGCATATTGTTGAAAAAAATCTGACTCTGACCTAAGTTTTTGATGAGGATTTGCTGAGTATGTCTCTACCCCCCACGATCGATCCGAATATCTTGATATTTTGACTAATGGAAACCTTATTCTAGGGCGATCGCTGCGACTGAAGAAAGCTATACCCATGTTCAAATCGTGGAATCATCCGACAGTTCAATTGCTGGAGTTCATCAACATAATAAATATTCACGCAGCGGCCTCATGCTCGATTTTGCCTCCGGCTAAGGCAGCATGGAGTCCTAAGTCAATTACCCAATGCTGAGACTCATCAAGGTCTTCATGGGGGTTCTCGGAGTAAATAATCTCTCTAAGCCAAGATTCAACGATGAGTTCAAGGCTTTGGCTGCTGATTTTTTCAGCCGTTACCCCAGCTCGTTCGAGGTAAGGCTGAAGAATGGGACGTGCATCTGTGGTGTAAGTAGGCTCACTCCGATCTAATTGCGCGTCAGCACCAGTCCATAGATAAAATTGGTCTGGAAAGACCATCAGGAAGTAGGGCGCTTTTGGGAAGGTGCCATGGGCAAGAATATTGCTTCGGAGGCTTGCGGCCCATTGGGGCGATGCACCGATTTTGCGCTTGACCTCCACCACTAGGGCAAGCTGACCCGCGCGGTTGTCTACTGATAAGTCCCAACGAGAACCGAGGCTAGCAACCATGATAGGCTCCTTATAGAAACTATCTACTTTGTTAAGTCTGATGCAAAACACTGGCGTTTGACCAAATCATTAATTAGGCTGATCTAATTTTAGACGCAAATGCCATTGTCATAAGTATTATCAGCTCCTAAAAATCATTATTAAATCTTCACTAAACATTACGCTATTTGGGCTTTTTAAGTTTTTCTTGATTCAAATTCTGCCTTGACCAAGAGATTATATTAGTCTTTTCAAGAGCAAACTCTGTGGGCATAGGATCTCCCTTCTGAAGATTACATTTTGGAAATCTAAGGTAGTAGTTTTTCCCTATAGAAGACAGAATACATACTCTCTCGACTTTGTAAGTTCTGTCTTTCTCTGAACAGGATTTTGCTATCTTAATGTTCATACTTTCAATCGCTTGGCATCCTGTACGATTTACAACTATGGAAGCATTATCTATATTTCCCCATCCATAAATATTCATGATTTTTCCAGGTATAATTAGCATCTTGTCCAGAGATACAATTAGAAATACTAGAATCATAGAACCAATGCCAAAATCAAGTAAAAATGAAAATTGTTTTTTAGGATATCTACAAACCACGATCAAGTTTGTTGTCAAGAAAGAAATAAGTGTTGCAAATACTATGGATAGCAGCTCACTTTGGGGCGAAAAATAATTTGATCCATCTGTAGATCGGCTAAAGAAGTAAGTAATTATAGACCAACAAATTAAGGACAAAGAAAAACTAACTATTGAATATAAAAACAACCTTATAACTATCCAGCTTGATTGAAATATACTTACCTTTCTTTCAAATCCACTACTGATCTTGAAATAATTCTTGTGAATCACTAAGATCATAAAAATAAACATAAAAATATATAGACTCAAGGAAACATAAGCTATTTCTTTTGTTGTCAAATCAAATCTAATTTCTTTTGTCAAATTTATTGTTTTTATGACTGCATTTTTTAGCATGAAAAACGCATACAGATTAAAGAATAGAAATCCAGCAAAAAATGTATACGCATAAATTATGAATATTTTAAAATTATTAAAATTATAGTTGTTTTTGCTGAATTTATAATCCTTGTCTAAAACATAGTTTTTGTTTTCCGACTTGATCTTTTCTCTCGGTATTTCTTTTAGAATCATGATTCTATTGTCTGAAAACAAAGGATATATGGAAACATCTAAATTCAAAATGCTTGTCCACATAAATCCTGGATAAAGTAATAAAAGAGCTAATGCCAAAAACAAAAAAAGCCCTAGAGGTGTTGTTGCTACAATAAAAAATAGCAGTGACTGAGAATCAAGCTCTGGAAAATATTTGATATGGACAAAATAAATTAAAAATATTAGCCCTCCCAAAAAACTGGACATGATTCCTAAATTTATCCATGATGGCTCTAATAATTTTAGCCATCCAGAAATTTGTAATATTTCGATCTTGATTGAATCTTGATTTGTATTTTCAAAGAACTTCGTGTTGGTTTTTGTGCTTATGATGCTTTTCTGATCTCGCAAGGGACGTTGAGCTTTAGAGAGATCAAGCATTTGGGTCATATCATCCCCAGTATCAAATTTTTGGTCAAATTCCTGAGCTTTCATAAAATTCAACCTCTTGTATACGAGATCTACGAACAGATATGATTCGAATATTTTGATTACGGTAGGTGATAACTCCTGACCAATGCTTGTCATCTATTTTAGCAATAACTAGAAATCTCGGCTCATCTTGGACTTTAGCAGGAATTTCTATCAAATTATGATCACTCCAAAGTCTTTGAGCTTCAACAAAATCAATTCCGTGCTTGATGAGGTTGGATTGGCTTTTGCTATTGTCATATTCAAAATGAATCATAAACTAAAGAAAATAAAGCTTGGGTAGAATCATTTTCTTTTTGAGACGATTTAGATCTGTCTATTTGCATATATTGAAAAATAATTTTGACAGTTCTCAGCATTAGCTGCAAATAATTATAGTGTATGTTAGATGATACTCACTGCGATTTCGACCTTATTTACAGCAGAATTGCTTAAAAATGACGTGAGGGGCAATGAAGTATGTGACCACCATTTCTGTCTTTAGGAGAAAGATCGTTCTTTTTTTTTGGATGAGTGTATTTTTGGGTTTGAAATTTGGTGCAATCGTCTTTCATATCTTTGGGAGACTGCGATCGCCAAGGCGCATTTGGGAGCAAAACCCATCGATTTTTCTAGAAGACATAGCGCTGTTGCCCCTTGCAATCTTAGCTGCCACTCAATCCCCAGAGCAGCTCTTGAATCAAGTCGCTCAACGGGTCAGTACAATAGAGTCAACCCAGCAGCACCGCGAAGCGTCTGCTTACGTACAGCTACTGGCAGGGCTGCGGTTCAACAAAACTTTGATCCGTCAAGTATTTCGGGAGGACATTATGCGCGAATCCGTGATTTATCAGGAAATTCAACAAGAAGGCGAAGAACGCGGAATCCTTAAAGGAGAGCAAACGGTCATTCTTCGTCAACTTGCGCGACGCGTTGGCGACGTTTCGCCCGAACTGCAATCTCAGATTCAATCGTTGACCCTCTATCAGCTTGAAGCGCTTGCCGATGCCTTGCTGGATTTTTCAACCCTTGCCGATTTGAGAACCTGGTTACAAACAAACGAAGCCTAGAAAGGCTACTGGAAAGTATGCTTTTTGGGGCAATGTTGAAATGAGAAGTCACCACTTTCGCTACTCCAGCGAGTTATGTACTTACACTGTTTCATGCAGTCCAAAATACAGCGATCGCCTAGTTCTGTCAGCCGGGACTTAAGGCGATCGCTTTGCGAATGAACTGAAAGATGGCGATCGCGTCTGTTTTTGGAGTTGGCCTATATCGACAACACTGGCGAGCCATTTCCAACATCGCTTCTATAGAGCACTCATCCCGTAAAAAAGCCGATGTTGATATGACATCAACATCGGCTTTTCGATCGATTGAAAGCAACTACTTCAGCGCTTCCGCACCACCCACAACTTCGAGCAGCTCTTGAGTAATTGCGGCTTGACGTGCCTTGTTATAAGACAGCGTCAGTGCTGAAATCAAAGAGCTAGCGTTGTCGCTGGCATTATTCATTGCCGTCATCCGGGCTGCGAGTTCGCTAGCCGTGGCTTCTTGCAACGCGCGGAGGAGTTGGTTGTTCAGGTACAGCGGGAGCAACGCATCCAAAATATCTACAGGGTTTTGCTCAAAAATCATGTCTTGAGGCAAGTCTTGTAGCTTTTCAGCAGGAGCCTTTTCGCGTTCCACCTTAAACTGTCCGCCCCGCGTCGTAAGACGAAAAATTTCGTCATCGGGGGTTTCTAGACCTTGCGGGTCTAAAGGCAACAGCGTTTGAATCACAGGACGGGAATTCACCAGCGACACAAAGCGCGTGTAAATTAGCTCCACCCGATCCACCGTTTCCGAGAGAAATAGCGACAATAGCTCGTCGCTAATTTTAGCCGCCTCGGCTGCCGTAGGGACTTGCTCTAGTCCCACGTAGGTTTCGGAAATCGGCTGTTCCCGACGCTGAAAATACTGCGTTGCTTTTCGTCCTACCAAGACGAGCGTATATTCAATTCCCTCTTTCTTGAGATCTTGAATGCGCTCTTCGGCGCGGCGGATGATGCTGGAATTATAGCCGCCGCACAAACCGCGATCGCCCGTAATCACCAGCAGCGCTACCTTTTTGACCTGGCGCTGTTTGAGCAGCGGCAGATCGGCTTCTTCAAACTTCAAGCGCGTTTGAAGTCCGAACAACACTTGGGCTAAACGATCTGCAAAGGGTCGCGTTGCAATAACCTGCTCCTGGGCGCGACGCACCTTAGCAGCAGCCACGAGACGCATTGCTTCAGTGATTTTTTTAGTATTTTTCACCGACTGAATGCGATCGCGGATGAATTTTAGATTGGCCATCGTAAATCCCCTATGCGGCTGCGGTGAAGGTCTTGGTGTACTCGGCAATAGCGGTCTTCAGGATCCCCTCAGCCTCAGGCGTGAGCGCCTTGGCTGCCCGTACGGTTTCGCCATACTTGGGCTGACTGTTATGCAAGTAGCTTCGCAGTCCGGCGACAAAGGCCGTCACCTTCTCCACATCGATCTCATCTAAGTAACCGTTGGTGCCTGCGTAGATCACGGCCACCTGTTCTTCAACGGGAATGGGGGAGTATTGAGGCTGCTTCAACAGTTCCCGCAGGCGAGCGCCCCGCGCCAGTTGGTTTTGGGTCGCTTTATCCAAGTCCGATGCAAACTGAGCAAACGCTTCGAGTTCGGCAAACTGAGCCAAGTCCAGTTTCAGTTTCCCTGCCACCTGCTTCATGGCCTTGATCTGCGCCGCAGATCCGACCCGAGAAACCGAAATCCCTGCGTTAATGGCAGGACGGAGGCCGGAGTTGAATAGGTCGGAAGAGAGGAAGATTTGACCGTCCGTAATCGAAATCACGTTGGTGGGGATGTAGGCCGAAACGTCACCCGCTTGGGTTTCGACGATGGGAAGCGCGGTCATGCTGCCTTCGCCCAATTCGGGGCTGAGTTTCGCGGCGCGCTCCAGCAAGCGAGAGTGGAGATAGAACACGTCGCCAGGGTATGCTTCGCGACCGGGCGGACGGCGTAGCAGAAGCGACATTTGACGGTAAGCCTGAGCCTGCTTCGACAAATCGTCATAGATGATCAGGGTGTGCTTGCCGGTGTACATGAAGTACTCGGCGATCGACGCGCCCGTGTAGGGAGCGAGGTACTGGAGCGTCGCAGGGTCGTTGGCGTTAGCCGCGACGACAACCGTATAGTCGAGAGCACCGCGCTCGCGCAGCACGTTTGCAATATTGGCTACGGTCGAAGCCTTTTGACCGATCGCCACGTAAACGCAGATCACGTCCTGACCCTTTTGATTCAGGATGGTGTCAATGGCCACGGAGGTCTTTCCGGTTTGACGGTCGCCAATGATCAGTTCCCGCTGACCCCGACCGATGGGCACCATGGAGTCGATGGCGGTAATCCCGGTCTGCATCGGTTCGTAGACGGACTTGCGTTCGATAATGCCAGGGGCGGGAGATTCAATCAGCCGAAATTCTTTGGTGTCGATCGCGCCCTTGCCATCGAGGGGACGCGCCAACGCATCCACCACCCGACCGATCATGGCTTCGCCCACAGGTACCTGAGCGATTTTGCCCGTGGCTTTAACGGTACTGCCTTCTTGCAGTTCGCGACCGTCTCCCATCAGCACCGCGCCCACGTTATCTTCTTCGAGGTTGAGGGCGATGCCGATGGTGCCGTCTTCAAATTCTAGAAGTTCGCCGGACATGGCTCTTTCAAGCCCATAGATCCGGGCGATACCGTCACCGACTTGCAAAACGGTGCCAACGTTCTCGACGTTGACATCTTGGTTGTACTGCTCGATCTGCTGGCGGATAATTGTGCTGATTTCGTCAGGTCTGATACTTACCATGGGCTTGCTCTGAATCTGGGTTCTGGGTTAATCGAATTGAAACGGGCAAATCAAGAAAGTTAAGATTTAGGCCGTCGCGGTTAGCAACGAAATACCAATGCGTCGGAGCTGGCCTTTAATGCTCGCGTCGAGCACTTGAGACCCCACTTTTATGATGACGCCACCGATGAGTTCTGGATCGAGTTTGACCTCAAGCTCGACTTCTGAGGCGTTGGTCAAGGCTTTGACTTTTTGAATGACGGCGTCCCGTTGGCCTTCGTTCAGCTCGAGGGTTGCGGTCACTTCAGCCAACACCGTATTTTTGAGCTGGCGCAGCAGCACGCGGTACTGACGACAGATGTCTTCTAGCAGGAAGATGCGGCGGCGATCGACCAGCAGCAGGAGAAAGTTTAGAAAGTAATCGTGAACCTTTCCTTCTAAAAGCTGCCTGAAAATTTTCTTTTTGGCATCTCCTTTCACAAACGGGTTTGCCAGTACGTCTTTTAATTCGGGCGAAGATTCGACCATCTCTAGAATCGAGCGGGCATCATTCCCGAAGTCGTCGGTCAAGCCCGAATCTCGAGCGAGGGCCATCAGCGCCTCGGCGTAGGGATCCACCATTCCAGCAGTAGCAGTATTCATGCGTCAACTCCCAGTAGGGCAATACTCCGGTCGATCAGCTGGCGCTGAGCGTTTTCATTGTTGGTCAACTGAGCCTGCAGCTCTTGCTCGACCTGCTTGAGAGACAGTTCGACAACGCGCTGGCGCAGTTCGGCGATCGCCCGTTCTTGGCTGGAGTTCGTATCTTGGGAGGCACTGGCCTCAAGACGCTGAATTTCCACAATGGCCTGGGCCAAAATTTCTGCCTGGGTCTTTTTCGCCCCCTCTTGCGCGTCGGCTATAATCCTTTGCGCCTCTGCTTCCGCCTGTGCCACCTTTTGCTCCTGCTCGGACTGGGTTTTAAGGGCGGTCTGCTTGCGCGTCTCAGACTCCTTAATCTCGGCGGCGATCGCAGAACGACGCTCAGACAGAACTTTGCCTAAAAAGCCTCGGCCAAAATAAACCACCACGCCGATCACAATGGCGAGGTTGATTAGATTTGCTTCAAAAATATCGGTATTAATGCCAAAGCCGTGGGCTTCAGCCGTTTCTGAAACTTCAGCCATACCCGATTCGATGGCTAGCCAGTAAAACATCCCCATGTTCTTTTTCCGTAACTGCGGTGCTGGTGATTGTGAGGCGATTCTTAAAGGCGGGGGAGCTGTTGCTTAATGGGCTAACTCGGAACCCAGCAGCTTTTTGAGGATTTGCTGGCTCAAAGACCCAACTTCCCGCTCGAGCTGGCCGAATGCCGTTTGTTTTTCTTGCTCCAGCACCAGTTGAGCGCTCATGGTCTGCTCCTGAAGGCGACGTTGAGCTTCAGCTACCTGCTGGGCGGCCTGCTTTTGAGCCGCTGCCTGCGCGTCCGACAAAATGACTTGGGACTGACGGCGAGAGGAGGATAACTTCTCTGCATAGTCCTGAGCGAGGCGCTTGGCCTTGTCTTGACGCTCGCGGGCTTCGGTATTGTTGCCGTTGACGTATTCTTGGCGCTCGTTAAGTACCTTGGATAGTGGCTTAAAGAACACCACGTTTAAAACGGCAGTGAGCAATAAAAACTGAATTGCCATCATGGGCAAAGTGGCATCAAAATCGAACATGCTTTTCTTTCTCCTATTGCAGTAAGCCTTTTGCCACCAGGAAGCACCTGTCTGGATGCCTCCTGACGACAAAAGGCCGACCTTGATTTACGCAAAAGGATTTGCGAAGAGCAGCACCAAGGCGATGACCAGGCCGTAAATGGTCAGGGATTCCATGAACGCTAGGGTCAATAGCAGCGTTCCTCTAATTTTGCCTTCAGCTTCAGGCTGACGGGCAATCCCTTCTACAGCACTTCCCGATGCATTCCCTTGACCGATACCGGGGCCGATTGCAGCGAGGCCAATAGCAAGGGCAGCAGCAATAACTGAAGCAGCAGCAACTAACGAATCCATGATGCTTTTCCTTTTCGCGAATTCAAGTACGAGGACAGATTAAAAAAATTTGGATTGAAAGGTCAGACGAAAGACTGACGCCGGACCCAGATGGAACGAGTAGGACGGTTTGGATGAGGCCGCTAGATTGGCTCTAGTGCGCCTCGTGCTCCTCTTCGCCGTGGCCTTCGAGCGCCTCATGAATGTAGGCAGCCGCAAGGGTGGCAAACACCAGAGCCTGAATGGCGCTCGTAAATAAACCGAGCAGCATCACGGGCAAGGGCACGAAGAGGGGAACCAACAGCACCAAAACGCCCACGACCAGCTCGTCAGCGAGGATGTTTCCGAAAAGTCGGAAACTGAGCGAAAGCGGCTTGGTGAAATCTTCTAGAATCGCAATTGGCAAAAGAACGGGCGTTGGCTGAACGTACTTCGCAAAGTAGCCCAGTCCTTTCTTTTTGAACCCAGCGTAAAAGTAAGCCAAGGAAACCAGTAACGCCAACGCAACGGTCGTGTTGATGTCGTTGGTGGGCGCAGCGAGTTCGCCTTCCGGCAATTCGATGAGCTTCCATGGCACCAATGCGCCAGACCAATTTGAGACAAAGATAAACAAAAATAACGTTCCGACAAAGGGAACCCAAGGGCGATATTCTTTTTCGCCGATTTGATTTTTGGTCAAATCCCGCACAAATTCCAGCGCGTACTCCATGAGATTCTGAATACCGCTAGGAATTCGCTGAACGCTTCGAGTGGCAGCGAAGGACGCAATGAGCAGCAGACCGATCACGATCCAAGAGGTAATAAATACCTGACCGTGAACTTTGAGGCCGCCCACCTGCCAGTAAAGGTGATGTCCCACTTCCAATTTTGCGATTGGAAGCAGAGAATGAAGGTCGAAAGAATTGAGCAGAAGGCTGCCAAGGTGCATAGGTTGCACAACCTCACTGGAACTTTACGCAAAATGCCTCAAATTACCCGACGTTTGTGAAAGTCGTATAATTTATTGAGACTTGGCCACAATTTTTAGCGTGTAGACTAGGATCGCAGCTTTATAGGTTAAAAACCCCAGAAAAATTGGCAAGACCTCAAGCTGTTCCCATTGGGTTGCAAAAATGATGACCCCAACAAAGACGGCGAGCTGGCTTTTTCCTACTTTCTGTTCTTGCGTTCCAAGTCGTTCAACGTTTCTTGCCAGCAATTTTAAGTAAACCACACCTGTGCACGCCCCAACTAAATAATTTAGGGCGACTTTAAGGGAATAAAACCACCAGATGGGGCCAACAGCGATCGCCATCAAAACAAGGGTGGTCACTAGCAGCTCCTGACGGAGTTGATAGTATTCATCCATTGAGCGATTGGACGACTCGGATTCAGTCGTTACGGCCTCCCCATCGGGAGGCGGCGGTTGAATCGGCGAATTGGCTGGGTTCACAGGCTGGCTGCTTAAGGTGCTAAACGGCAGGCCACGGTTAATAATATCACGCGAGGGTAACAATACTTAATAGGAATTTTACATTTGCGGGTCGCCAGCGGACAGCAGTACGAGTTGCCGCTCTAAGAGCGATCGCACTTCCTCTAGGGTCATGGCATGCTCGCTCGCGAGCTGGGCGACGGAACGACGCGGATCTTGAAGGTTGGCTTCGCAGGCGCTCAGAAAGGCATGTTCGGTTTCGGAAAGATTGATAATTTGATAATCGCTGTTAAAGAGGCAATGACTGGGCCATCCATCGAGGCAGGGGTTGAGTTCGGGGATGGCGGCGAGGAGGGTTTTATCCTCGGACCAGTCGGTGCGAGGAAGGGGCGATCGCCCGAGGAAAAATTCGTAGTGGGTCATGGATTCCGGGTCGAGCAGTTCGATCAGGCGATAGCGTTCCCATTCGTCTAGGCGAGCGGCCTGCTCCACGAGATCGGGGTTGCTGCCCACTAAGCGCTCCAATTGCCAGATTTTGGGGTTGGAGAAGCCTAAAAATTCCAGTCCCGACGCTTGGATGAGTTCCCGCAGGGTCGGAATGGTGTAGTCGATTTCCTGGGGGTGGACGTACATATCCGCGAAGCATTCGTCGCGATGGTTTTCCAGAGACCAGCGTTCGGTTTCGCGTTTCTTGAGGCGGTTTTGGTCGGGCAGTGCGGCAAAGAGCTGGCGACCGACGCTCACGCCGTTGCGGTAGTCGCCGCGCCGATCGCCCTGGAGCAGGGCGATCGCCTCTTGCATCAGACCGATTTCCCAACGCCCCAACGCACCGTAGACAAAAATATGAAAGATGCCGCCGGGAGCCAGCTTTTTGGCGAGCGCCTGAATGCCTCGAATGGGGTCAGCGGTGTGGTGGAGGACGCCCACGCTGTTGATCAAATCGAATTCTCCTGGGAGCTGCGCGACATCAAATAAGCTCAATTGCTCGAACGCGGCCCGGTCGGCTACGCCGGAACGCTGGGCGCGTTCTCGAGCGACGGCTAAAGTGCCCGCGCTCAGGTCGATGGCAACCACTTCTGCTTGAGGGTTGAGGTGCAGCAGGTACTCGGTACTCACGCCAGAGCCGCAACCCGCATCTAAAATGCGAATATTTTGCCGGGCGGGCTTTTGGCCCGTGCAGAAGCTATAGGCCGTATTCCAGTTCCAGCGCCAGTTATAGCCAGGGGGCGGATCGTCTGAGAGCGGATCGGGGGGAAACGGGTAAGTGTCGTAGAGTTTGGCCACGGCGGCGCTGACGTCTTGGGGCGATTGCATACTAAAGAAATCCGTGAAATACAGCCCCCATCATTTTCCCATGCTGGAGGGCCTTTAGGCAGGGCGATCGCATTGTGGTAGGTTTGAAGACGCTACCCTACTGCGCGACAAAACAACTGCCCCCTTAAGATTTTGAAACCGCTGCGGCTCTCGCGATCGCGCGAAGGTCGCTGTTCCCCCCTTCTGTCTCCATGCGCGAACTTTATCCGGCAATCGACCCCTACGACAGCGGTATGCTGCGGGTCTCAGACTTGCATACCCTCTACTACGAGCAGGCAGGCAACCCCCGCGGAAAACCGATTGTCGTGCTTCACGGCGGGCCGGGGGGCGGCATCGAACCTTTTTACCGTCAGTATTTCCATCCCGACAAATGGCGGATCGTACTCTTCGACCAGCGCGGTTGCGGGCGCAGCACCCCCCACGCAGAGCTGCGCGAAAACACGACCTGGAGTTTGGTGGGCGATATCGAAACCCTGCGGCGACACTTGGAGATCGAACGCTGGGCTGCGTTCGGCGGCAGTTGGGGCAGCACGCTGGCCCTGGCTTACAGCCAAACCTATCCCGATGCTTGCTCGCACTTAGTGCTGCGCGGCATCTTTCTGCTGCGCGAGCGAGAAATTCGCTGGTTTTACCAAGAGGGCGCTAGCAATCTTTTTCCCGATGCGTGGGAGGCCTACCTCAAACCCATTCCCCCGGAAGAACGCCACGATTTAGTCTCTGCTTACTACCGCCGCCTGACGAGTCCCGACCCCCTGATTCGAGCGGTGGCCGCGCGCGCTTGGTCGGTGTGGGAGGGCAGCACGAGCAAGCTCATTCCCGATCCGGGGCTTCAAGAGCGCTTCGCCCAAGATAGTTTTGCCGATGCGTTTGCGCGCATTGAATGCCATTACTTTACGAACAAGGGCTTCTTCGAGACGGAAGATCGCTTGCTGCGCCACTGCGATCGCATCGGTCACCTGCCAGCGGTCATCGTGCAGGGGCGTTACGACGTCGTGTGCCCCATGGTTTCGGCTTGGGAACTGCACAAGTCGCTGCCCCAGTCCGAACTCATCGTCGTGCCAGATGCGGGCCATTCCATGACCGAACCGGGCATCCGCAGCGCCTTGATCGAAGCGTGCGATCGCTTTGCGGAGCTTTGAGCGGTGAATCGGGGTTGGGTTTATCGCGATCGGGTGGGGCGGGCGGATGCCGGACAGACCGTGATTGCGTATTACACCCATCGGTATCGCCATTCGAGTCCGGCGGACTGGCAAAGTCGGATCGAGGGCGGACAAATTTTACTCGACGGCATTCCCGCGACTGCCGAAACGCAACTCCAGGTGGGGCAACAACTCGCCTATTGCCGTCCGCCTTGGTGCGAGCCGGAGGTGCCGCTGTCCTTTGAAGTGCGCTACGACGATTCCGACTTGCTGGTCGTCGCGAAACCTTCGGGGTTGCCCGTCCTGCCAGGCGGGGGCTTTTTAGAACACACCCTCCTGCATCAACTCCGGCGCTGCTATCCCCAAGAGACGCCCGTCCCGATTCATCGGCTCGGACGCGGCACCTCGGGACTGGTGTTGCTGGCGCGATCGCCCCTCGCCAAATCCCATCTGAGCAAGCAAATGCGCGATCGCCAGATCTGCAAAACCTACCGCGCGTTGGTCGGAGCGGGCGAGATGCCCGATTGCTTTACCATTACCCAACCCATGGGCAAAATTTTTCACGCGCAATTGGGCTACCTCTACGGTGCAACCGCTGATGGTCCCTTTGCCCGCAGCGAGGTACGAGTCCTGCGGCGGGGCGATCGGACGACGCTTTTAGACGTCGCGATCGTGACGGGGCGACCGCACCAGATCCGCATCCATTTAGCGACCGCAGGATTTCCGCTGGTGGGCGATCCGCTCTACGGCGTGGGGGGCATCCCGCATCCCTTCTCCGCAGACCGCACCGCAAAACAACCCGTCCCCGGCGACTGCGGCTATTGGCTCCACGCCCACCGCCTCGCCTTCACCCACCCGCGCACCCATCGACCGATGCACCTAGAATGCCCGCCGCCCGACGAGCTGAGCGTCGGCTAGCGAGGAGTGCTAGGATGCGATCGCCTCGCTTACTCCCCACTCGCCTTGAACTACTACCGCCAGTCCGCCCAAGCCTTTTCCGACAGTTACCTCACCAAGCTCCAGCGGCGCATCCTAGACTGTCCTTACTTTGCCGTCAATAACCTCAATCGCGATTTTGTCAAAACCAAAGGGTTTTCGGTGGTCTTTCGGCGATCGCATCTCGCCACAGTGACGGAACGATTTCCCTACTTCGAGCGCTACCTGGCGCAAGCCCTCCTACCCGATTGCAATGCCTTTTACCTCAATCCACTGCTGCTCCACGCGGGTTCGCGGGTGGACCCCCACATCGATCGTTCCCTGCGCTCCTACTGCAAAACCATCGAGCCGCCTGCGGTGGTTAGCGTGCTCTACGTCTCGGTGCCCGAGGACTTGGAAGGCGGCGAGTTGATTCTGCGATCGCGCCAGCGGCAAGTGGGACAGATTCGCCCTCAAACCAATCTGCTACTGCATTTTCAGGGAGATTTGACCCATTCTGTCCGGACCGTGACCCAGGGGGGCGATCGCCTCAGCTTGGTCTGCGAGCAATACAGCCTAGAAAACCGCCAGCTCGAGGATATCCCAGAATTTCAGCTGGAGTCGCGCGCGGCAGCAGTTCCCGCAGCCAAGCGCCTCGGGAAGGTCAGGTAAACCAGAACCCCCATCGTTCTCAACCTATCAATACACGTTGTTAGGTTTACTGCCTAAAGAAGGCACTCTAGGTACATCGCCAATAGACAGCCCTTAAAGCCCTACTACTGGCAGTGTTTCCTACAGTCAGAAAAGGCGATGGAGTCGATGCAAAACAACCTTAACGGTCAAAAGCAGCCGCAGTTAAAGCATCACGCTACAACTGAAAAGTCTGAGGTTCCACCTCACCTGAACGATCCGGGGCTTGAATCCTTGGACTTTTCCGGCACTCTCTACCCCAACACGCCTGCAGAAAATCATTATTTGACCATTGAAGGGCCTGGTATTAACCAAACCATTCCGCTAGAGGCTGCTACCTACTCGATCGGACGACACGTCGGCAATGCAATTGTAATCAACAACAATACGGTCTCCGGCCAGCATGCCATTCTACTCAGGCTGAATGGCCTTCCCCACGAAACCTATGCGTTTCGCATTATCGACGGCAATTTCCAGGGCAGTCGCAGCCGCAACGGACTTTGGATCAATGGCAATCGCTGCCACTCCCACGACCTCCAAGACCAAGATGTAATTCATATTGGCCCAGAAGTTCAAGCCAGGTATCACTGCAATTTAGCTTCCTTCAGCAACGATATCGATCCCACCAGCTTCGCATTGCGCCCTCC
Source organism: Altericista sp. CCNU0014 (assembly GCF_044923475.1). Lineage (NCBI taxonomy): Bacteria > Bacillati > Cyanobacteriota > Cyanophyceae > Synechococcales > Altericista > Altericista sp. CCNU0014. Next base: position 3,769,464 of record NZ_CP137338.1, on the reverse strand, counting down.
TGAGGATCGCGATCGTGACGCGCACCGACAATTGCGCCGTCAAGAATTGCAAATGTTGGGAGACCAAGCGCTGATCAGGCTCTCTTCCTTTATCGAACTGATTCCCTACCCCATCTTTGAAATCAATCTGAGCGGCCAAATTACGTATCTCAATCCTGCCGCTATCGAACAGTTCCCCGACCTGAAGCACGATCGCCAGCACCCGCTGCTGCAAAATTTACTGTCTCTAGAGTTGCAAACCCCCCAAAAACACCTCGCGCGAGAGGTTCGCGTGGGCGAATCGATCTTCGAGCAGGTCATTCACTACCTGATCGAAAGCAATCTCGTGCGGAGCTACCTCGTCGATATCACCCAACGCATCCAAGCCGAACAGCGCCTCAGCGAGAGCGAGGATCGCTACGCAGCAGCAGCGGAGGGAGCCAACGACGGGTTGTGGGACTGGAATTTGAGTACGGACCGCATTTACTTTTCGCTCCGGTGGAAAGCCATGCTGGGTTACGACGAAGCAGACATCGGCGATCGCCCGGAGGAATGGTTCGGTCGCCTGCATCCAGACGACGAACCGACGGTTCGAGAGCAATTAGCATTTCATCTTTCGGGTGCGGCAAAACAGTTTCAAACCGAGTTCCGATTGCTGACTCGATTGGGGGAGTACCGATGGTTCCGCTGTCGGGGATTAGCTCGACGCAACGAGTCTGGAGCGCCCTATCGACTTTCGGGTTCCTTGACGGACATTACAGACTACTACTCCGTCAAGCAGCAGCTCTTAGAAGACTCGCTCCGAGATGCGCTGACAGGACTGCCCAATCGCCATTTATTCATGATGCGCCTCAAACAGGCGTTTGCGAGAAATCAGATGCCTGAGAGCGCTCGGTATGGCGTGCTGTTTTTAGACTTGGATCGATTTAAGGTCGTCAACGACAGCTTAGGTCATCTCTTGGGAGACGAAATGCTGTTGCAGGTTGCCGCACGCCTTACAACCTGCCTCAGAGATCGCGACATCGTCGCGCGGTTTGGGGGCGACGAGTTTGTAATATTGCTCGAAAGTATCGAATCCGTCGATGATGCCCTGGCGATCGCGGAGCGGATTCAACAGCAAATGTCCACCTGCTTTTTTCTCGAACAACAAGAAGTTTTTACCGGGGCCAGCATCGGCATCGCCATTAGCGGTCCGCATTACCAAAATCCCGAAGATATTTTGCGCGATGCGGACGCCGCCATGTACCGCGCCAAGCGATCTGGAATTTCTCGCTATGAAATTGTCAATGGCGATATTCACACCGGAAGTTTAGCGCTGCTGCAAATGGACAGCGACCTGCGACGGGCGATCGAACGGCAGGAGTTTTTCCTGGTCTACCAACCGATCGTGTCGTTTGCAACAGGCAACATTGCGGGATTCGAGGCCCTGATCCGCTGGCAGCACCCAGAACGAGGTTTAGTTCCGCCGTCGGACTTCATTCCCTTGGCGGAAGATACTGGTTTTATCCTTCCTCTAGGGGATTGGGTGCTCCAACAAGCCTGCCGTCAAATGCGACTGTGGCAGATTCAATATCCCTCCGCAATTCCTCTGACCATTCACGTCAACGTCTCGAGCAAGCAGTTCGCTCAACCCGATTTTGTTGGCAAAATCCGCGACGTCCTTTGCGCAACCGAACTCGCCTACGGCAGCCTCAAGCTTGAAATCACCGAGGGGGTGATCATGCAGCACGAGGCTTTCGTGGCCCAGCAGCTCAACACGCTCAAAACCTTAGGCGTTTGTTTGGGAATCGACGACTTTGGGACGGGCTATTCATCCCTCAAGTACCTAAATTCTTTCCCGCTCGACACGCTCAAGATCGATCGCTCGTTTGTCAGTCAGATGGAATCGAACGACAGTTTGGAAATCGTGCGAACCATCGTCAACCTAGCCCACAATCTCAAGATGGAGGTCGTGGCTGAAGGCGTAGAAACCCTATCCCAGGCAGCATTACTCCAAAAAATGGGCTGCGAATACGCCCAGGGTTATTTCTTTGCAAAGCCGCTCGATGAAGCCGCCGCCAGCAATTTACTGAAAAGCGGCGTTAGGGCGATCGCCCCCGATTTATTGCTAGAAACCCCTATAGTTTCAGGGTAAAGCTTTCTCGTCGGTGGAAATCGGCTTGGGTGCTGGGATGCTTCAAGGCCCAATGGGTAATTTTGCCGCCCTCAAGCTCGGTTACGGCACTGATGCCCACATCCAACACCCGCCCCACGGGAATAATTTCGTCTAGATCTAACCTGAGGGATAGGGAAAACGCATCGGCTTCGGTTTCGGTGCTGAAGGGAAGTTCCGTATAGGCGGTCTCTTCCTGCATGCCCTGTCGGTAGTCCTCGAAGCGATAAATATTCCAATCTCCCGTAGGAGAAAGATTGAATTCCCAATAGGCGGGGGAATTTCTGATGCTCAGGAAAAACTCAAAACAGGTTTGCTCCCACAGCTCGGTTTTGCGGGTCGGTTTGTTGTTTGGCGCGGGGACGATGACCCGGTCGATTTCGCCGAGCAGCGTGTATTGCACGAGAAGAAAGGGATCGCGGCGAGCGATGGTGCCAATGACTTCTAAGTTAGGGAGCGTCGGGTCTTTCCCAAACGGTTGGAGCGAAAAAATCTGGTCGTTCATCTCAGGTCCTGAAGGAGGGTGCGGAGGGTCGGGGCTTGAAGTTCGATGCTTTCGGCCAGCTTGAATTGGACGAGCGCTCTCGCTAAGTTGTGGGTTGGATGTTTGACCTTAAAGTAAACATTGCCTGCCAGATAATCGGTAAAGAAGCGCAGGCCCAGCTCGAAGGCCAGGAGGCGGATCGCGTCGTACAGGTAGTCGTAGTCGTTTTCGGTGAGAAAACTGCCAGACTGGGCCAAGTAACCCCGCAGGATCGCCTCGCCTAAATCGGTCTCGAATTGCACGCTTTCCCACTGCTCGGTTTCTTCTCCGAGGAGATTGCAGGCCGAGCGGAGGCAATCGCCAATGTCGTAGTGAACCAGACCTGGCTTAACCGTATCGAGATCGATAATGCTGATGGCGGCGCGGGTGGCCGTGTCGAACATGACGTTGTTGACCTTTGGGTCCCCGTGCATGGTGCGCAGGGGGAGTTTGCCTTTGGCCTTGGCATTTTCGAGCACGGTCGCTAAAGCGCGGCGATCGCCGACAAATTGCAGGCAATAGTTTGCCTCGGGGGATTGCGGCAGGCTACCTCGCGTTGCCAGTACTCCATCATAGACCTGAAGGTAGCTTGGCGTAATGTGAAATCCTTCAAGGGTATCGACCAATCGATCCGGCGGGAGGTCGCTCACGAGATCGTGAAACCGCCCCAAGGCCGCACCCATCTCCTGAGCGTGGTCCAAATCTTGAATGGTGTCAAAGGTTTTGGAATCTTCAATAAAGCCGATCGCGCGCCAGAATTGCCCCTGTTCGTCAATCCAATGGTCTTGGCCCTCTTCGGTCAGGATCACTTTTGGCACCTGCCAGCGGCAACCCGGACTGAGCGGATCGCAGGCGAGGCGGTTGCGCACGTGATCCGTCAAGGTGCGCATGTTCTGCATCACCAGTTGGGGCTGGCGAAAGACCTGGGTGTTAATCCGCTGAAGGACAAATCGACCTTCGCGCTCGGCGGCGGTTGCGACCAAAAAGGTGTCGTTGATGTTGCCGTTGCCAAAGGGCTGAAGCCGATCGATGGCCGCGCGGGGCGAAAACTGACGGGCGATCGCAACCAAAGGGTCCAGAGCGGGTTCGGAAATCATAGCGATAAAAAGGGGAGGTTATTGGGGCGGCGCGGATTTGCGGAACAGCTCGGGCAGGCGGCGCAGGAGTACGGTGGTTCGCAGCCAGAGCTTGTTGGGCATGGCGGGTATGCCGGAAACCGTTTGGCCCTCGGCGACATCCTTAAAAACGGCGGTTTTGGCCGTGACGATCGACCCCGCTCCGATCTTGACCTTTTCGACCACGCCTGACTGCCCCGCGATCGTGACGCGATCGCCCAAATGCACGGCCCCCGCCAGCCCGACTTGACTGACCAAAACGCAGTGCTGACCGATCTGACAGCCGTGGGCGACTTGGACTAAGTTGTCGATTTTAGTTCCTTTGCCCACGCGCGTCTCTCCTACAGAAGGACGATCTATTGCGCTATTGCATCCCACTTCGACCCCATCTTCGAGGACGGCGCGACCGGATTGCTGCATCTTAAACCAGCCCGTCTCGGTTGGGACGAAGCCAAACCCTTCCGCACCGATGACGGCTCCGCTGTGGATGACGCAATCTTGCCCGATGACCGCGCGCTCGTGGATCGTGCAATTGGCATGGAGAACGGTGCGATCGCCAATGCGCGCGTCGGGATAGATGACCACATTGGGATGGATGCAGACCCCTTCTCCAATCGCGCACCCAGCCTGAATCGTCACGCGAGCGGCGATCGCTACCCCAGCCCCTAGGGTCGCAGTCGGATCGATGACTGCCGTGGGGTGGATGACTGCCTCAGGTTGCCAGGGTCGATAAAACAGCGCTAGTACGCGGGCAAAGCCCAGGCGCGGGCGCTCTAGAACCATCCAAGCGATCCCGCGCTGGTCTGCGATGCGGCACAGTTCCTCGGACTGCGGTGGCAAAATCACCGCGCTGGCTTGGGTCGTCGTCACCCAATGCCCTAGGGCCGCACTCTCAATAAAGGAAACCGCGCCCTCCTGCGCTCGGTCGATCGCTGCCACCCCCGTTACCGTTGGATTGAGGTGAGGATTCCGGGCCAAACTCGTTTGTCCCTCCGCGAGGCCGAGCTGGCGCACCAACCCTTTAAAGTCTGTGGAGCCGATAATCACAACACCTGCATTTCCTGGATGCGCCACTGCTGGTCTTTTTGCACTGCCGTGTACTTCACGGGATAGGTATCCGTGTACGACTGACCTGCAACCAGTTTGCCGCGCTCGTAATACTGAGCCGTTTCTTTCACTCGCGCTTTAATAGCCGAGCGACCTTTGCCCAAGGACTCGACATTTTGAATTTCGAGCTGGTCGAGGGTGTATTTCCAATACCCGTTCGCAGCCTTATTTCGATCGACTCGACTTTTCCATTCCGAGAGAACGGGCTCTGCCAAAACGGCCTGAAGGCTAGCGACGGCGTACTGCTCGCCCATGGCTTCTGCCTTTGCGGCTTGCCAAGACCTCACCAGCCGATCTGCTTCAGGTTTGGAGAGCACGTCTGGATTCGTTACAGGGGAAGGGGACGGCGGTTTGGGGCTGCCGCTTGAAGAGGGCGTCGTCGGGGCCGTCGAGGGCAGTCCTGAAGCACTAGACGAACCTGCCGGATTTGAGGATGGACTCGCACTGGTAGTAGGGTTGGGTCCTGTCTCTGACGCAACCGCCGATGGCTGCGGCGATTCAGCACCGCTAGGGACGGACCTCGGACCGAACAACCGCCCTAGGGCAAGGGCCCCTGCAACACAGCCAAGGCCCAGCAAAAACGTGACGATCCAAACAGGCCAACCGAAACGCCTTTTGCCTACAGCCACCCGATCGTCCCTGCTGCGCGGCGATGCAGTTCGACGAGCGCTTTGGTTTCTCGTCGAAGTGGGTTGCTGCCGCGCTTCAGAACTGCGCGGCCCTTTCTTCGGCTGGGCCGAGGATGGCGAGCGATTGCTAGAAGACCCGCTCCCCAATTCGACGTCGCCAGCAAAAGCGCTGTAGGAAGGTTCTAGAGGCGTGTCGTACTTGGGCGCTGAGGGCTTAGCGGGAAAGGGAACTGCTGCGGGGGGAGAAACGGCTCCCGATGCGGCTGTTTTAGGCCTGCTCCCGATGTCTGCCGACTCAATGCTGCTCAGAACGCTCTGAATGGCCGGATCGTTGAAATAGTGCTGCAGGGAGACCGAACGACCTGCGAGATCTCGAAAATAAGGATAGACTTCCTGCTGCAACCAATTTTCGGTATACAGGTAAAGCCCTGGAATTAAGTCTGGCGCGCCTTCAGAGTACTGGCGCATAAAGCTCAAAGACTCTCGATCTTGGCTGGCGATAACGCTCTGGTGGGCGGCTTCCGGCTGACCGAGCAAGAGCCAACACATGCCTTGTTCGATTGCAATATCTTGGCGATCGCCCAACTGAACCAGCAGCGCCTTAGCTCGCTTCACCAGTTCGGGCTTCCCTTCGGAAACGCTCCTGGCAATCAGGGCATAGACGGCCAAGTAGGACGCCACCGCCGACGGACGGGCCGCTTCTCGTTCGAACAGCGTCTGCTGTTCCTCCACGGTCAAATATTCCCGCAATTGCTGGATAAACCGTAAAAAGTCATTGACGCTCAACCCGGACTGGTCGTCCTGATTTCCATCGATACCGTCGCGATCGTCTAACATCGATTGCAAAAGCGCTAACCCTTCAGCGCGCGACTCCGCCGAGGATTCTGGATTGTTGAGCAGCTCTAGAATGCGGTAGGGCCTGAGTTTGTAGAGATCTCCTTTAATTTCGGCCTGCACGTCTGGAAAGCGCTGTTCTTGTTCGAGAAGGGTCAATCCCTTCTGAAGCGAATCGCCAGCGGATTCAAATTGGCTTTGCTGCCATTGCTCGCGACCGAGTTCTAAGTTCGCCAGCGCCAACGCCAAGATGATATCGTCCTCCAGCGCCCCCGCGCGAGTCGGGACCTTGTTCAAGTCGATCGGTCGCTGGAGGTAAGCCGCCCCAATATCTAAAATTTGCTGGTAGGCCCCCACCTCTTGCAGCAGGAGCAACGCACCCGATAGCTTTGCATCGGAAATGTCCAGCATCAGATCTGGAGGAGTTTCGGATTCGGAAGCGGCTTCTTGCTCCGACCATTTTTTGTCGTAGGCTTCTCGCTTTTGGGGATCGGCAAGCACGACGAAGGCTTCTTCCAGGAGCTGCTTCCGGGTGGCGATCGCGGCACTAGAGTATTCTTGCCGAGGCATCTGCTGCAACCGATCTTCAAACGCCTGCTGAAGTTGGTCGGGCGTTGCCCGAGTCGGTACACCTAGAATTCTGTAGAAGTCTAAGGAAATTTGCACAATTGAAGTCCTTGGCAGCAAACAATACTAGGAATAAACAGCAGGCGACTCATTATATAAGGTCTGAATCTAAACCAAAAGCAGAGACAGATCGAAAAAACAATTTGGGAATATCATAACCTGCAAGCCCGAACCAACCGTATACTCTATAAGAAGTTAGCTTGAAATCTATTATTTTTGCGTGTGAAATTTTTATAAAAATTACAAAGCGTCCCCCATCCGAGGGCATTTAGTACTGTTTAGTACTGTGTTGATGTTTCTGCGTCATATTCCGTAAGGCATTCCACGAAGGATAATTCATGGTCCAAGATCGCGTTCTCCCCAAAATCTCTGCCCCGCCCGCCCAAATCACCCGCGAAGAGGGCCTTGTCTTGTATGAAGATATGGTTCTGGGTCGGGGATTTGAAGACAAGTGCGCCGAAATGTACTATCGCGGCAAAATGTTTGGCTTCGTCCACCTTTACAACGGACAAGAGGCCGTCTCGACGGGCGTGCTTCGGGCCATGCGCTCCGATGACTACGTCTGCAGCACCTACCGCGACCACGTTCACGCCCTCAGCGCGGGGGTGCCCGCTCGGCAGGTCATGGCGGAACTCTTTGGCAAGGAAACGGGGTGCAGCCGGGGTCGAGGCGGCTCGATGCACATGTTTTCCGCCGAGCACAATGTTCTGGGCGGCTTTGCTTTTATTGGCGAGGGGATTCCCATTGCGACGGGAGCGGCTTTCCAGACGCACTACCGCCGTCACGCGTTGGGCGACAAAACTGCAGATCAAGTGACGGCAGCCTTCTTTGGGGATGGCACCACCAATAACGGTCAGTTCTTCGAGTGTTTGAATATGGCAGCGCTTTGGAAACTCCCGATTCTTTACGTCGTGGAGAATAATAAGTGGGCGATCGGGATGGCCCACGAGCGGGCTTCGTCTCAAACTGAGATTTATCAAAAGGCCAGCGTCTTTGGGATGCCGGGATACGAAGTGGACGGTATGGACGTGCTGGCGGTCCGGGCGATCGCCCAGGAAGCCGTGGCCCGCGCCCGTGCCGGAGAAGGCCCCACGTTAATCGAGTGCCTCACCTATCGCTTCCGAGGTCACTCCTTGGCCGATCCCGATGAGTTGCGCTCCAAGGACGAAAAAGACGAGTGGTTGGCAAGGGATCCGATCCAGCAGTTCGAGCGCTACCTGTTGAGCCAAAATTTAGCCAGCGAGGAAGATCTGCGGGGCATCGATCGAAAGATCCAGGACTTGGTGGACGATGCGGTCGAGTTTGCCGAACAAAGCCCCGAACCCGATCCGAGCGAGCTACACCGCTATATCTTTGCGGATGCGTAGGCATCGTTCCGAGACACTGTATGGCCTACCGCAATCCCGTCCCGACCGTCGATATCATCATCGAGCTGAACGATCGCGTGGTGCTGATCGAGCGCCTTAACGAGCCGTTCGGGTGGGCGCTCCCAGGCGGATTTGTAGACTATGGCGAAACGGTAGAATCCGCTGCCGTCCGCGAAGCGGCAGAGGAAACGGGCCTCGACGTCCGTCTCCTGGAGCAATTTTACGTTTACTCAGACCCCCAGCGAGACCTGCGACTCCATACCCTCAGCGTGGTGTTTATTGCCGCAGCCACCGGAACGCCCCAGGCAGCAGACGATGCCAAGGCCGTAGGATTGTTCGACCTCTCGGCCCTGCCGACCCCCCTCTGTTTTGACCACCGCCAAATTCTAGAAGACTACCGTCGCTATCGCCTGACTGGCAACCGTCCTAGCCTGCTTTAGCGGAAATTGGCATCGCCCCCCACCAACGGGCGGATAAAGCCTTTATCGTAGAACGCTTCAGCGAGCTGCGGGTTGAGCCGTTTTGCTTGCCCGTAGTCTCTCTGCGCCATTTTCAGATCCCCTTTGTCGTAGTAGGCCATCCCGCGACCGTAGTAGGCTGCGATGAAGCCGGAATCGACGGCGAGCGCTTCGGAGAAATCGGCGATCGCCGCATCGGGCTGCCGCAGGGCAAACCAGGCTCTCCCTCGGTTGTAGTAAGCAGAGGCTAGCTGACCGTCTAGGGCGATCGCCTGACCGTAGTCTTGAATGGCAAGTTTCTGATCGCCTAAATCGGCATAGGCCAGACCGCGACTGAAATAGAAATCGGCATTATCCGGCTCTAACTCCACCGCTCGGCTCAATTTTTCAATGGCCGCCGCGAACTGACCGCGTCCGTGGAGCGCCAGACCTTGGTTGTAGTAATCTTCAGCCGTCTTCGGCACGACCCGCAGCAGTTCCGCGTAATCTCGAGCGTTAATGCTGGCTATCTTTAGACCCGCTGGAATCGCCTGGGCCGCTCCGCGTCCGCTCAAGATCGCTAATACGCCGCTCAGCACGACCGCGCTGCCCAATCTCGCTAATATTCGATTCATCATGGCTATTCCTCACAAAACGGAGGTTAAACTTAAACGCTAAGACAACCCTGCTTTCAGCATTTCATAGGTCTCTCAAGGACGGTGCGATCCAGGTCACAAGAGCTTGCCATTAAACCGCAAAAAGATATGAAGTTCTGATTTTTAGGTTGGCTCCGATTGCTATTTCTAATCAACCCACTTCAATGGTACTCTGCTAGATTTGCAATAACGCCTTTTTCGAAACATGATTTAATTGAGCCGATTTCGGCGCTTTTCTCGCCAATCTCACCTATGCCATGACAACACCGCTGATCGAACTTAAGGGAATCTCGAAGCGATTTGGAGACAGTATTGTCCTGGATGGGGTCGATCTGAAGATCTATCCTGGCGACTCCCTGACGATTCTAGGCCCCTCCGGTACGGGAAAGTCTTCTCTCCTGCGCATTATGGCGGGCTTGCTGGCTCCAGATTCGGGAGAGGTCTATCTCAACGGACAGCTCAGTCAATCGGCCATTGACGATCCCAAGCGTCCAGTCCGCATGGGCATGGTGTTTCAGCAGGCCGCTTTATTCGACTCCTTGACTGTGGCAGAGAACGTTGGATTTTACCTCTATCAGCATTCGAGGTTGCCGCGCCGTCGCATTCGAGAGTTGGTAGAAGAAAAGCTGGAGTTGGTTGGGTTGCCGGGGATTTCAAACCTCTATCCAGCGGAACTGTCCGGCGGGATGCGCAAGCGGGTCAGCTTTGCCAGAGCTGTCTTGGACGATCCTGAAGATGCGGCTGACGACCCTCAAATCCTGTTGTACGACGAGCCGACTGCAGGACTCGACCCCATTGCTTCAACGGTGATCGAAGATTTAATCGTGCGACTCCAAAAAACCTCGGGCTGCGAAACCTATGCGATCGTCAGCCACCAGCACAGCACCATTCGCCGCACGGGACGGCGATTGATATTGCTGTATCAGGGAAAAGTTTGCTGGGAAGGCTCCGCAGGCGATTTAGATCGATCGGATAACCCTTACCTTCACCAGTTTTTGAGCGGTAGCGTGGAGGGTCCCATGGAAGCTTTGGGCCGACAGATTTGACGATCGTTCGGGTTCCTTCACGGTTCATGTCTTAGGGTAAAGTCCTAAAGGTGGAAGGCAGAAGCGGATCGGCTGGAGCCCATCCTGCCTTCGATCGTGTCCGATGCTCTAGGGGGAATCTACCTGACGTTGAACGAGGATAGCGACCTGTGAATTCTCTTAAATACTTGCCGTGGCGATCGCTTTTCTTAGCCTCGCTGCTGGGGGTCGTTGCGGTCAAAATCGCTGACGCGATCGCCGGTAGTGCAGTCAATCGCCTGGACAGTCACTCCGCCCTGATCGGGCTTTTGCTGACTCGGTCGGGCTTTACGCTCATTTATGCTTGTGCGGGGCTGGCGGTTGGAAGTCTGGGAGTCTTTTTCTTGGAGCGATTCGAGCGCGGCAGCTCGATTTACAGCTCTACCCTGTGGGCTTTAGTGCTGTGCCTGTTGGTCGGCTTGTGGCTTTTTCAGCATCTCGACATCGCGGGGCTGAGTCTGGTTGAAATCCACTACATCCACATCCTCGGCACGATCGTAGGGGTTTTCTGGAGGGGAAAACGGTACTGGCGCTGAAGCTCGAACGCGTTCTTATCGAGTAACCGTAGTGAGCCATACCGCAATAGGATCGTTCTAAAATTAAACTGGTTAGACTGGCTTTAAGCTTGAAATATTGCATGTCCCTTCCATCTCACACGCCTCGACGGAACCGCAGACGGCCCGTCCTAAATTAATACACTGACCGCCTTGGCAAGTTGCCCCGATTGGCGTTACTTTCATGCATTGAGGCGTTAGCATTTAGACACCCTCAATCGGACGCCCTCAATCGGAATGGCCGATCGAAAACCTACAATTTTTTGAACTGAGGAGTTTCTATGTCCGAACAGTACGCTTTCGCCATCGGCTTTGATTTCGAGTCGAACAGCGACGGAATGGGTGGGCAGCCAGAGGCAGAAACCACACCCATGGCAGAAGTTGGAGCGGCTATTCGCAACGCCGGACTGCCAGACATTGAATCGGAGCGATGGGATGAATTCGGTTGCGGGCGAATTTTTTGGGGCACTCGGTCCGAATGCGAGACTGTCAAGCAAGTTTTGTCCCAGTTTGAACTCTTCCTTCAAGAAGAACGCAACTTAGACCCCGGCTATTACGCAACGGCTGCCAGCACCTATTACGCCGATGAGTCCGGCAATCTCTATCGGTTATTGGATGTATCGAACCATTCAGAGATCGGTTCTTTGGAACCCGTTACGGCCATTCCTCTAGACGCTTACCGCTTGCAAGCCATCGATCCAAACCTTCAAGCTGCTGTCGAGCGATCGCTGCTGAGCGCCTTCTCTCCTCCAACTGAGCCGTCACCTCCCTCCGAACTGCCTGAAATTGGCACGACGGACCGCAAGGATCCGCCCGCGATCGCCGATGCCGTTCCACTGGCCCGTCCTTTAGAAGCAGAACTGGCGGAATTGCGCGATCGGGCGGGTGGTCTAATCGCAGAGATCGAGGCGTTACAAATGGCATCTGATGCAAAAACGATCGAGGCAGAGGCTCGTCAAAACGAACTCCAAAGCCAGATCGCGCTGCAGGCAACCCAAATCTACGATCTGGAGCGTCAGGTCACGAGCTTCGAGGACCGGGTCATGTCATTGCAAAGCATTGCGGCGGTTAAGGAAGAACAAATCGTGTCGTTGCAGAGCTTGGTGGCAGCGAAAGAAGAACAAATTGTTGCGTTGCAAAGCATGGCAGCAGCCAAGATCGATCCCCAACTTCACGCCGACCGACAGGAGGAACTGAACCGCCAAATTCAGCAGTTAGAAGCCCAGTTGGGTCGGATTCAGCCGTTAGAGGCGAGGTTGGCCCAGGCTGAAGCGCGAGCAAAAGACTGGCAAGACAGAGCCGAATCGGCGCTCGACCCGCAGGAGCGCGTCCAGCTTCAGCAGCAGCTCGACACCCAAACGGCAAAGGCTCAAGAGCTTCAGCAGATCGTGCAGCGGCTAGAACAGCAGCTCCAAGAAACGACTGCGATCGCCGCCCAAAAGATAGAACCAGCCAAATACGAGGCTCTAGAACAGAGCATTGCGGACAAAACAGCACTCATTGGAGAGCTCAGGCAAGACGTCCACCAGCTCCAGCGGGATCTGAGCGAGTGGCAGACTGTAGCCGAGTCCAAGGTGGAATGGACGGTGCATGAGGCGCTTCAAGAAGACTTCCGGCAATTGCAAGCCCAACAAAAAAAAGGATTGTTTTCTCGGCTGTTGGGCTGGCTGTTCGGCTAAACCATCCGCGCGTTATGGGGGTGCGAGGTCTCGCGCCCCTGGCTCGATGCGAGGGACATTCAATAGCCGAAAAACGACACAATTTTCCGGGCAATCGCCTCGTTGCCGTCCGTTCTGAGGCGCTCTGCAGACTGGGGCGGATTCATGGGACGGTTCAAAAACTCCCAGCTCGATGCGGTAAATTCTCCCACCCCCAAAATTTGATGGAAGCAATATTGCTGCAGTCCGGCTAGGAGATACTGGGCCTCTGCAAAGTTGGCACGCGGTAAGGAGACAATGGGGATTCCAACGCGACACCCTTCGGCAAAAGTCCCGTAGCCCGGTTTGCTCACCATCAGACCGCAGGCAGGCATCAAATCGATGGGGCGATAGGCTTTACCGTTGACCTTAATGAGGTTGGTCCAGTGGGTCGGCGCTTTCGTATCGAAGGTGATGAACTGCCAGTCCGGGAAATATTCGAGATGGTGATAGGGGATATAGTTGAGTCCCAAACCGCCAAAGGTGAGCAATACCACTCGCTCTTTCGGCACGGTCAGGTTCAACTTGGTGCGGATCGCTTCGGCAGAGAAGCGGGGTTGCCCCCCCGTGAGGCCAATGTCTTCGACGACCGGGAATCCCGGCATAGGTGCGTGGAAAGGCAAGCGAAAAAGGCGATCGCAGTCGGCAAAACAGCCTTGAATCCACTGCGTCATCTCGTCGAATTTTTCTCCCCACTGCTGGTAAATCAAATCCCAGCCAAAATTGCCCATCATCCAGCAAGGGACTCCTGCCGCTTTGGCAATTGGCGCGGCCAACGGCGGAATATCGGCGAGGACGAGCTGCACCCCTTGCGCGCGAATAAAGCGCGATTCTGCATCGATCAGCTCAGACGCATTGGCTTTAAGTTCCTCCAAGGCCAAAAGCGTGGCGATTGGATCTAGGGTCAAGCTATCGCTCTGAATGACGCCAATATCTAACTGGCGAGGGCGATGGATAAAATCTGCCGACAGGTAAGCCTCTAGCAGCCAGCGGGGAGCCGTCGTCGCCACAATGAGGTGCAACTCGGGACAGCGGTGCTGCAGCTCTGCTAAGACCGAAGCAGTACGGGTGACGTGACCGAAGCCATGATTTGTAATGGCAACATACAAGCTTGGACGGCCCATTCTGTTTACCCCGGCGTTTTGGTGAGTACAAATAAGCTGCCCCCGTTACCGCGCCCGATGCGCAGATCCGAGTCTAAATAGGTCGTGTCCAGCCAGCCCGGCGTCCGCTGGGGGTCGATCTCGAAGTCGATCGCCTTCAATTTAGGCTGAACATTGATTTGCTCGATCCATGGGGAAGGCGATTGGTAGCCGAGAACCCGCTGCAACCCCACAATGGATCGCTGAAACTGAACTTGAACCCGCTTTTCGGTGATGGGTGCAAATTGGGCGCTAACCGTCACCAGCCCTTCCAAATACGGAATGCCCTGAACCTCGGCAATATTATAAAGCTTGGCCTCGCGAATCCGAATGCACTGGTAGATTTGCCCGAGCTGCACCAGGGGGAAGCGTCCCAACCCCAATAATTCAGCGCTCGTGGTATAGAGCAGTCGCCAGTTGCCTTGGAGTAACTCTGCAGCTTCCACTGGACGGGGAGTCGGGTTGCGATCTTCGAGTTGAGCGATCGTCGCATTAATTGCAATCCGATCGTTCTCGCTGGTCAAGAGACCCCGATTTACGCCGGAAATTTGTTCGAGCAGCTCTGTTTTGCCAATCATGGAGACACCCAATTTAAGGAAATTTTTGATGGCAGTTGGTTCGATGACGATATCGCGCATTCGCCAATTTTAAATTGGAAAGTTGTCTAAATTGTCGTTATTCTATCCGATCGCACTTCGGGTTCCGTACCGTCGGTCTAGCTTTATCGGCAAAGGGCCGAACGCGGATCTGCGTCCGCTCGATCTGCACCAGTTCGGTAGAGATTCCAGTAAGATGGTATCGGTCATTTCTTCGAAGTACAACCGCAGTTATGAATAACCCTTCTTTGCGATCGCAGCCGCGAGAGCAACACGCTTCAATTTTGAAGTCGAGTTCCGACGCCTCTATCCTGAGCTGGTTGGAGGGTACGGGTCGCTTGATGGAACGGGATATCCCCATCGATCCCAGTCTGCTTGAAGAAGACGACGAGCTGAGCGGCGCGCTGCTCGGCACCGACGATATAGACTACGACGACGATTCAGATGACGAACCGGAAGACTAAGGGGACCTTATTTTGATCGAAAGTCCCTCTCCCGCGCAGATCGATTTTTGGTCTGGCAAACGACTGTACGTGCTGCTTCTGGCTGGATTGCTCGTCAGCGCAATGCTCTCAGATATCGCGGCAAATCGATGGAGTCAGCCTTTGAGCTGCTTTACGCTGCCCTTTGTTGCGAGCGCTGGGCTTGCGAGCGCTCTGGGGTATTGGGCTGTGCCCTGGCTGAGACGCCTGAAGGCGGGGCAGGTGATTCGCGAAGACGGACCCCAAAGTCACCTCAAGAAGGCGGGGACGCCCACCATGGGGGGAATTTTCTTCGTCCCCGCATCCCTGGTGCTGGGTGTAGCTTGGGCTTGGATGGCGGGGATTCAAGGGCTTGAAGTGACGGCAGCGGCGTTGCTGACTGCGGCGCTCGGCTTTGTGGGCTGGCTGGACGACTGGCAGGTACTGCGCAAAAAGTCGAATAAGGGACTGTCCGCAAGGGTTCGCTTGGCGATCGAGTTTGGGGCGGGCGGTTTATTTGCCCTTTGGCTGCTGCTGACAAGGCCCGATATTTCAACCTTGGTCCTTCCCTTTGGGCTGGCAGTGCCGATTGGCATTTTATTTTTGTTTTTGGCTGTCTTTGTCGTGGCGGCAGAAAGCAACGCGGTGAACTTGACCGACGGCATGGACGGGTTGGCAGCAGGTACGACGGCGATCGCCTTCTTCGGTCTGGGCCAAATCGTCGCGCCAGATTGGCCGGGGCTGACTTTATTCTGCGCCTGTATGAGCGGAAGCTGTATGGGATTTCTGGCCCACAACCATCACCCGGCAAAAGTTTTCATGGGCGATACGGGTTCTTTGGCTTTGGGTGGCGCGCTGGCAGCAGTGGGCCTGATTAGTAACTCGCTCTGGGTATTGCTGATGGTGAGCGGCTTGTTTTTGGCGGAGTCGCTGTCTGTGATCGCCCAGGTTGGTTATTACAAAGCGACGAAAGGACCGGACGGGATTGGCAAGCGACTGTTTAAGATGGCTCCCATTCATCACCATTTCGAGCAGTCGGGATGGCCGGAATCCCGCGTGGTTGCAACGTTTTATGGAATTGCAATCGCGCTGGCGCTGCTGGCCCTCAATCTCAGCCAGTTTGCTTAAAATCTTTGTGTAGAATCAATGGGATTAGCCGTTGAATCAAAGCCTAGTTCGACCATCAGATGGGGACATTACCTGCATTGTCTGCGTTCTTGTGGGTCAAAAAAGCATCAATCCATCTCTCAATACTGTTCGGTTAAGTCTATTCATCCCTGCATTCGCCCCCCAGCCCCCCTTTCTTATAGCCCTACCGGGCTTTATTCTGGGGGGTTCTAACTCAAAGTCCCCCAGAATTGGGGGATTTAGGCTTCGACGTGAGGCTTCGACGGTGAGCTCAGCCGAACGTGGGCGGGTGCAATGTCTTTGCTTCTTATCCAAACAGTATTGACCCATCTCCTCGAGCTACCCAATGTTTTGTCTGCCGTTACTGCTTGTAGTGGTCGCAAACAGCGGCCAATTCTCGGATTTTAAGTCTGGAGACAGTGCAGCTTCTGTATCATCCAGAATTGGATTGCGGGCCATGATGAGCGAAATCGCCCGACTCACGCTATCGGGGAAAATGACCACCAACGCATTCTCCGGTGCGTTATCCAATGCCCATTCGATCGCTGCGGCTTCCTCCAACTGAATCGTATGAGCGACTGGAGCGCCATTGTCCGCAGCGGACTGAATTCCTCGGACGATTAATTCCGCTGCGTTGCCGCGGGGACGACCCCGATTGTCGTCATCTTCCTTGACGATAATCTGCTCGAAGAACGAAGCCGACAGCATTCCCAACTCGATCAAATCCTCGTCGCGGCGATCGCCCGGCCCTCCCACGACCCCAATGGCAGGCCCAGACCAATTTTTTACAAAACTGCCCACGGCAGCGTAGCCAGCCGGATTGTGCGCGTAGTCCACCAAGGCGTGATAGTGGCCGAGCTTGAACAAATTCATCCGCCCCGGCGTCTGCTGGGCCGAAGCGCGGAACGTCCGCAGGGCGGCTCGGATCTGCTCGATTTTTACCCCTTGGACGAAGGCGGCCAGACTGGCCGCGAGGGCATTGGCAATCATAAAGGGAGCCAGCCCGCCCAGCGTCAGCGGAATCCGTTCCACTTTCTCGATGCGATGCACCCAATCTTGTTGCAAAATGACCAGGTAGCCCTGCTCGCAAACAGCGGCAATACCGCCTCGCCGAACGTGCGATCGCACCGAGGGATTGTCCGCGTCCATGGAAAAGTAGGCAACCTTCCCAGGGACGCGCTCGGCCATCGCCGCGACGCGCTCGTCATCGGCATTGAGGACGGCATAGCCGTCCGGGCTAACCGCCTCCGCGATAACCGCTTTGACCTTTGCCATTTGGTCGATCGTGTCGATGTCGCCCAAGCCTAAATGATCCGCTGCTACGTTTAAGACCACGCCCACATCGCAGTGCTGGAATGCCAGACCCGAACGCAAAATGCCGCCCCGCGCCGTCTCCAAAACCGCAACCTCGACCGTCGGATCTTGCAGGATGAGCTGGGCGCTTTGCGGTCCCGTGGTGTCCCCCTTTTCAATGAGGCGATCGCCAATATAAATGCCATCGGTGGTGGTGAAACCCACCGCCTCGTAAACCTGACCGAATATATGGGCGATCAGACGAGTGGTAGTCGTTTTACCGTTGGTTCCCGTCACCGCTACGATGGGAACCCGATTTGGCGTTCCGGGGGGAAACAGCATATGGAGAATGGGTGCCGCTACGTTACGCCCCATCCCTTGACTGGGAGACACGTGCATCCGCAACCCTGGTGCCGCGTTGACCTCTACGATCGTGCCATCCGCCTCCTGCAGCGGTTTCGAGATATCCGTCGTGATGACATCAATGCCCGCCACATCTAGATCGATAATGCGAGAGACCCGTTCCGCCAGCCAAACGGTATCGGGATGAATTTCGTCGGTGCGATCGATGGCGATCCCGCCCGTGCTCAGATTGGCGGTCGCCCGCAGGTAGCAGGTTTGACCTGAAGGCAAAACGGTATCGAGGGTGTAGCCTTGACGGGCCAGCATTTCATCGGTGGCATCGTCCAGTTGAATGTGGGTCAGCACGTTGTCGTGCCCCTCGCCGCGCCGGAAATCTTGGTTTTCTCGCTCTACCAAGTCGGCGATCGTCTCGACGCCATTCCCGACCACATGGGCGGGGACTCGCTCCGCGACCGCCACCACTTTATGGTTGACCACCAAAATGCGGTGATCTCGGCCCTGGTAGAAATGCTCCACGATAACGCCATTGGATACTTCGCGGGCGCGATCGTAAGCCACTTCCGCGCTCTCCCAAGACTGAATATCGATCGTAATGCCCCGACCGTGGTTGCCATCTAAGGGCTTAATCACGATCGGATAGCCGCCTAAATCCTCAATCGTGTCTTCTAACTCGCTAAACGAGTAGATCGTTCTACCTAGGGGGACCGGAACCCCGAGATGGGCCAAGATATTTTTGGTGTTTTCCTTATTGCAAGCCAGCTCCACCCCCAGAACGTTGCTGTGGGAGGTCAGCGCCGCCTGAACTCGCTTTTGATATTTGCCGTAGCCCAATTGCAACAAATCGCAGGTCTCTAGCTGCATCCACGGAATCCCGAGGTTTTCCGCCTCCCGCACCAGCGCTTCAGTGCTGGCACCCAAGGCGGCTTCGGCGCGCAACCGCTCCAAGTCGCCCAAATCTTTGGCCAGTTCGTCCTTGGGATAGGTCCCCGTCTCGACAACGCTCTGGCAAAGCCGCAGCGCCGCTCTGACGGCATAGCGCCCTGCCGCCTCGTTTTGATACTCGATGACAACCTGATAGATCCCGGGGGTAGCCGTCTCGCGAGTGCGTCCAAACCCCACTTCCATATCGGCCAAGGTTTGCAGCTCGAGCGCCACGTGCTCCAGGATATGTCCCATCATGGTCCCTTCTCGCACTCGGCTCAGGAACCCGCCCCGACAGCCAGGCGAGCAAAAATGTTCTTCGAGGCTGGGCAATACTCCAACGAGGCCCTCGTAGAAGCCGGGAAGGGTATCCGAAGGTCTATCGGCCAAGTCTTCCAAATCCAATCGCACGAGAATGAGCTTTGTTCGACGAATGCTCCAGTAGTTTGGACCGCGAAGCGTCTGGGTTTGGAGTATTTTCATGGCGTTAGAGACGATCTCTGCTAATTCCGCATAACTTTGAGGACAATCTGTGGGATGCAATATCGACCTTTCAACTCAGCTCGAAAAAGCTCAGCCTGGGGATCCATCCAAATTTGCAAATCTTGCATCGAGGCGCTGGGGGGATTCACCTTTACTTAATTTCAAATTGAATCTCCAATTCTGTATTAGCTGCTACATTCCATCAATGGCTTCAAGCTGCTCCCAGCCATCGTTAGGGTTGTCTGGCCCCTGCTCGTTCCTCAGGATACCAAAACAATTCGGCGTTGGTAGTTGTAGCGATCGCCCTGACTCAGGACGTGAACGGTAAGGTTGTGCAGGCTGAGGGGAGAGAGTTCTTTCACTATCGGGTAGTTCGTATGGGTCAAACCGCCCGGATCGATAATGGTAATAGTTCCTTTCCCGAGCACTTCAAACGTTCCATCCCCGTCAAACGCCGCACAGGTATCCTCATCGATACCAATGCCCAGCTTGTCTGGATGGGCGGCGATCGCGCTCATCAACCGGGCCATGCGATTGCGATTGTGAAAATGTTGGTCGACCAGCAGTTCTGGGAAAATGCCCAAACCCTCCGTCAAATCGACCAAAAGTTGATTGGGGGATTCGCCGCTGCTTCCGCCTGCAATCATCTTTTCACCCACGATCGCAGCGCCAGCGCTGGTTCCTGCCAATACGAGATTGCCCAGCCGTACCCTTGTTTTGACAGATTCGATAAACTCGCTACCGCCCATTAAATCGCAAAGGCGCAACTGATCGCCACCGGTCATAAAGATCCCGGTGCAGCCGCTCAAAACATTCAGCCAATTCTCCTCGTCGCACTCTTTGGGCTGGCGGATATCGAGGATTTGAACTTCCCGAGCGCCCATTTTCGTGAAGATTTGGTAGTAGCGATCGCCAACGACGCTGGGTTCTTGCGAAGCGCAGGGTATGATGCCGATTGAAGCCAGCGACCCGCCAGCACTTTGAAAGAAAGCGGTCAATATACTGGACCCGTTGACCTTATCTTCTGCTCCACCAATCACCATTACTGGATAATGGGTTGAAATTGCCATAGACTTTGAGCTAGGAGAGGTTCTCCTTCAATCATAAAATACCCCTAAGAGCTGCATAATATCACTGTGCGTCGCAAAGCCCAAGTTTAATGGGCTTCAAACGCCAGATTTTGCCTGAAGGAACTGTACCTAAAGGCGGCATTGCTTGTCGGCGGGCACTAAAGAGCTTTGAGCTGTTCTAGCAATTCCGATTGACGGGTTGTTGGACGCTCTTGGCTTCAATCCATCTACCCCAGGCGATCGCTCCCAGTTCTTTGCCTTTCTGAAGGGCCATCTCTGCCGCGACGCTGCCGAATGCGAGCGCGACGGTTGCGATAATTTCCCCGATGTCGAATACCTGTGTGGCAGTCTCGCGCAATCTGTTGAGGGCCGTTTGCTTGAAACCCGGTCCTCGTGCCTCAGCCCAGTTTTTGACTGGGGTACCTCGATCGGCTGCCCGTGCTGTGAACCTTTCCTGCGTGGGGGACTCGGTATGGTTTGCCTCGAACGTTGGAGCATCGAGTGGTTTATTCTCGGTCGGAGTAGTAGCGATGGTCGCGACTTCAGGGGGGCGATCTTTCAATTCCGTCTGGGTCTCAGAATAATTTCGATCGCGAATGAATTGCCGGGTTGGGTAGCCTTCAACGTCGGAATACGACCTTCCCCCTAACACCTGCTCTTTCAGCGGACGCTCCTGCCCGATCGCCCGATCTTGGTTTTGGTGCGGCAGCCCGTTCCGAGGGGCGATCGCCGACGCGTCAAGCGCGCTCGATCTTAGCGATGCAGGCTGAAGGTCCAGCTCACCTCGGATCTCGACCTGCTCGTCTTTGAAATCCACCTGCTCGTCTTTGAAATCCAGATGCGATTTGAGCGGGTCGAAATTGTAGCGATCGAGGTCGAACAATTCCATTTGTCCTGGCATCTGTCTCGGAGCCTGCCAAACCGAAGCTGAGAAACTGTGCAGAGCCGTTCGAATCTGTTCTACCTTTACCCCCAGAACGAAGGCAGTCAGGCTAGCCGCTAGCGCGTTGGCGATCGTCAAAGGCGCGCACCCTCCCAAAGCCATCGAGATTCTCTCTGCGCGCTCGATCGGGTGAACCCAATCTTGCTGCAAGATCGAAAGGTGTCCTTTTTCGTAGACTGCGGCAATGCCGCCTTGCAGAACGTGCGATCGCACTAAGGGATTGTCCGCATCCATAGAAAAATAGGCAACCTTCCCCATCACCTGCCCGGCCATCGCGACAACGCGCTCGTCGTCGGCATTGAGGACGGCATAGCCGTCCGCACGAACCATTTTGGCGATCGCCGCGTTCGTCCTTGCCATTGGGTTGGCGGTAGCGCGATCGTTAGCCCCCAGCCGATCCGCCGCCACATTTAAGATCGCGCCCACATTGCAGTCTTGAAACGCTAACCCCGAGTTCAAAATCTCATCCGGTGCTGTTTCTAAGACCGCAATCTCGACGGTCGGATCTTGCAAAATCATCCGGGCGCGTTGGGGATTGGCGGCATCGCTCCGTTCTAGGAGGCGAACGCTCGGTCCGCCGCGATTTTCGATATAAGTGCCATCGGCGGTGGTAAAGCCCACCGCCTCGTAAACCTGAGCAAACATGTGGGCGATCAGCGGCGTTGGAGTTGCTGTGCCATTCGTGCCAGCAATGGCCACAATCGGAATCCGCGTCGGCGTTCCGGGGGGAAACAGCATTTGGAGAATGGGCGCCGCCACGTTACGCCCCATCCCTTGACTGGGAGACACGTGCATCCGCAACCCCGGTGCCGCGTTGACCTCTACGATCGTGCCACCCCCCTCCTGTAGCGGTTTCGAGATATCCGTCGCGATCGCATCAATACCGATGACATCCAAGTCCACAATGCGGGAAATCCGTTCCGCCAGCCAAACGGTATCGGGATGAATTTCGTCGGTGCGATCGATGGCAATCCCGCCCGTACTCAGATTGGCGGTCGCCCGCAGGTAGCAGGTTTGACCTGAAGGCAAAACGGTATCGAGGGTGTAGCCTTGACGGGCCAGCATTTCATCGGTGGCATCGTCCAGTTGAATGTGGGTCAGCACGTTGTCGTGCCCTTCGCCGCGACGAGAATCTTGGTTTTCTCGTTCTACCAACGCCCAAATCGGCGATCGTCCGTTCCCGACGACGTGGGCGGGGACTCGCTCCGCGACCGCCACCACTTTATGGTTGACCACCAAGATGCGGTGATCTCGGCCCTGGTAGAAGTGCTCTACGATGACTCCCCTAGAGACATCTTTAGCGCGATCGTAGGCGACTTGCGCCTGCTTCCAAGACTGAATATCGATCGTAATACCCCGACCGTGGTTGCCATCCAAGGGCTTAATGACAATCGGATAGCCCCCCAGTCGATGAATCGCATCTTCTAACTCTCGGAAGGCGTAGATTACTTCGCCCAAAGGGACTGGCACTCCCATGTCGCGCAAGATCTTTTTAGTCCGTTCCTTATGGGAAACGAGTTCCACCCCCAGAACGTTACTGTGGGAGGTCAGCGAAGCCTGAATCCGTTTTTGAAATTTGCCGTAGCCCAACTGAAACAGGTCGCAGGTTTCTAGATGCATCCAAGGAATTCCGAGGGCTTCCGCCTCGCGCACCAATGCTTCAGTGCTCGCGCCTAGGGAGGCTTCAGACTTGAGGCGGGCCAGATCGTCTAAATCTTTTTCCAGTTCGCCTCTGGGATAGGTTCCTGTCTCGACAATACTCCGACATAAGCGGAGCGCCGCTCTTGTCGCATAGCGCCCTGCCGCCTCATTTTGATACTCAACCACCACCTGATAGACGCCAGTTGTTGCCGTTTCGCAGGCGCGACCGAACTCCACGGGCATTCCAGCCAAGGTTTGCAGTTCTAGCGCCACGCGCTCCAGGATATGTCCCATCGTGGTGCCCTCCCGGACTCGATCCAGGAACCCGCCCCGACAACCGGGCGTACAAATGTGCGCTCTGAGGCTGGGTAAAGTCTTAGCGAGGCCCTCGTAGAAGCCGGGAAGGGTATTCGAGCGTCTATCGGCCAGGTCTTCCACATCCAGACGCACGAGAACGAGCTTTGTCCGGTGAATGCTCCAGTAGTTTGGTCCGCGAAGCGTTTTGGTTTGAAGAATTTTCACGATTGTTTGCCTCTACTAGACTTGCTGCTAGCTGCACTTTGCTTTTGAGTATTGCGACTCATCAGTCCGGGTTGGATGAGGCTGTTGTGGGTCAGTTTATCCGGTTGTTGCAAGCGTTGAATATAACAGCTAATACAATCTCAATTTTTTCACCCATCGCAATGGGCTCAAAGGGAATTGAGATTCTCCCCTTTTCTGCGTGTGGCCGCGCTGAAAGAGCAGAGGAGTTGGGTTTCGAGTCGCAACTGCTCGAGTTCTGCTCAAGCTTAGCTCCACCCTCAAATCTACTCGCGTTCCCGCGCCATCATGGCATTCATGAGGCTTTGGTAATGCACCTGCTGATACATCTGCCGCAGGGCTTCGAGGAGTTTCTGCCCTTCTAAGTTGCCGCCATTTGACCCCGCAGGCTCCTCTAGAGGAAACGGTCCCAGTAGATCCAAGACATTTTCTTGAGTCGGCGGAGGCGCGATGACGACGAGAGACGAGTCGAGCTGAGCGGCATACGGCCAAAATCGCTGGGCGAGATCGGGTAGGACGGACGGGCGTTCGAGGCGATCGCCGGAGACCTCAGCAGCGGCTTCCGGGGTGCTTCTCAACTGGCGCAAGGAATCGACGATCTGGGCTTTAGTCCGGCCCCGCAGCTCGAATAAGATAAACGGATTTTGGCTGAAGTAGTCGCCCAAAAGGTAATACACTGCGCCGATGTGCTTGCAGGGATTGACCGGATCGGGACAGTCGCAGGTGCTGTGGATGTCGAATTTGCTGAAGGGGAATAGACTGAGCCCGCTGGCGGTGAAAGCCTCTTCAATGGTCTGGGGCATTTCGCCTGCCAGCAGCTTAGCGGCGAAGATGGCTCGCGTGGAGAGTTCTTCGATGACGTAGCTCCACTGCTCGTCGGTGAAAGGGTCTAGGCCCAGGGAAACCTCGTAGGGTTCTGGGGCAGTTCCTTGGACTTGGGCGAGGACTTGCGGTCCTTGGAATTTGAGCGCCAGCACTCTACCTTCGCGCACGTAGTTTCTGGCGCGCTCTAGGCGGCGTCGCCAGCCAAAGGATTCCAGGACGTCAATCCATCGCTGGGCCCACCATTCGCGTTCGGCGACGGATTGCGCGGGTTCGACGGTCATAGCACCTACCTGTCTGCGGAATGGACTTCACTCATGCTACTGCAGGGGGCTTTCTTCGATCGTCTGGCTTTTTTAGCTCCGCTCCTTTCAAGCCTCGCTCTAGCAGTGACAACGGTTTAAGGGTACATGACCAAAGTTCGATACCCCTCTAAAGATAGAAACGTTTGGGCGGCATTCTGCACCGCCACTCGATCCACTGCCTGAATGCAGCTGGCGTAGTTAAGTCCCGTCGCTAGATCTCCCGCAATGGCCTGAGCGTAGCCATAAAGGCCCGCCCGACTAGAGGGGGTTTCATTTTCAAAAATAAAAGAATTGACAGTTTGTCGCTGCACTCGGGTCAGTTCTGCGGCAGTGACGCAATCTTCGCGAATTTGCCGGATATGCTCTAAAATTGCGGCCTTTGTAACGTCGATATTTTCGACGGGCAGGTGAGCCGAAACCCAAAAGATTCCCTGGGCAACGTGGGTGAGATTGCTAACGCTAATGTGGGTGACTAACCCTCGGGTTTCTCTGAGATCTTTGACCAGCCGCGAGGTTCTACCCGCACCCAAGATTCGCGCTAGCACATCGAGGGCGTAAGTTTGCCAGCGATCTTCAAGACCGGGGACGCGCCAAAGAAGCATGAGCCTTGCTTCTGTCAGTCGGTCGTCCCGGACCTCTTGGTGCTGCGTTTCGGTCAAAATAGGTTCTGGTAAGAGCGGGGCTGGCACTGGCTTTACGGCAGGGGTGCGATGGGAGCTAAGCTGCTGCTCCAGCGTTTCCACCATGACTTCAACGGGTAAGTTGCCGACGACGACGGCGGTTAAGTTGGACGGCGCGTACCACTGGCGGTGAAATTGCCGCATTTGTTCGGCGGTGAGGGTCGCGATGACTTCTGCCGGACCTAAAACGGGACGGCGGTAGGGAAGGCGGTCAAAGGTCAACGCCATCGCCCGCGCAAATACACAGCGGCGAATATTGTCCTGGGAGCGTCGGATTTCTTCAAGCACGACTTGACGCTCGCGCTCGAATTCAAGCTCGGGGATGGCGGCGTTGAGGACTAAGTCCATCTGAAGGGGGGCGATCGCCTTAAAGTCCTGAGGGGCGGTATTGATGTAGAAGCAAGTATAGTCTTGGCTGGTCATGGCATTGGTCGCGCCCCCGCACGCCTCAACCTGACGCTCGAACGCACCGGGAGCCAGTGCTTGGGTACCTTTGAATACCATGTGTTCGAGAAAGTGAGCCATGCCGTTGATGTCGTCGGTTTCGACCGCAGAGCCGATGGGAATCCAAAGGCTAAAGTTAACGGCCTCGATGGGCATCTGTTCGGCAATGACGGTCAAACCTGAGGCAGTTTGGTGGCAGGTTGGATTTTGCAGCGCGGGCGGGGCGGAAGCAGGCATTACAGTTATGGCAAAAGGACATACCGTCTCTTCTTAGTTTTGACGATTTAGGCAAAATACGCCAATTGACTTGGAGGACGTTACTTTGCCTTGGCCTCTAACTCCGCTAGACGACTTTTGAGTTCCTGATTCGATTTCTTCAGCTCCTCCAGCTCGCCTTGAATGGATTTAAGGTTTTGGTCGGACCCAAGCGCACCTTGCACTTTTTTGATGGCTTCCTCTGCCATCCGCTTCACCCGTCCATCAGGCGTACGAGAAGCCAATCGCCGCAAAATCCCGATCGCCTTAGGCGTTTCCATTTGCCCTAGGGCAATGACAACTGAAACTTGGGTTAGAAAGAAAGACTCGTCCGCCAACCCAGACAGGCGCTCTAAGATTCGATCCACTTGGGCGGCAGCTTGACCGGAGGCGATCGCCCCCAGACTCCGAATCGCGGCCAACCTCAACGGCTGGGGCGTCCCCACCCCGGTGTAGTCCAGCAAAATCCCGAGGGCCGTCGCAGAAGACTTCAGCTGACTGAGGCCGGAAATCGCGCCCCCGCGCACCGTCTCGTTCCAGCCCCCGCGCTCCTTCAGCACGCCTTTAAACAGCTTGATGGCTTTCTCTTCCTTCGGTTTGTCTTGCAAGGGCGAGGCGGCGATCGCCCCTAGGGCAGACAACGCTGCCGCTTCCACGTAGTAGCTGGGGTCGCCTTTTTCCGTCATCGGTTTCAGGGCTTTGTAACTGTCGCTGGTCTTGAACGCGGCGATCGCCTCAACCACGGCACGCCGCACCCTTGCTTCCGGGTCTTTCAACCCCGTCTGGAGCGCATGAAAGACCTGATCCAGCTCGATCGTAGAGAGCTGTTTGGCCGCTTCCGCCCGCACTCCCCAAAACGGGTCGGAATCGAGGGCTTTGGAGAGGGCTTTGACGGCTTCGAGGGTGGACTTTTTGGCGATCGCCTCCGCCGCATAGATCCGCGAGACGGGGTCGGGATCGTGGTGAAGCTGAGCCTTTAGCTCGGGCAAGGGATACTCTAGCGTGACTTGTTTGAGGGTGTGATTCCCCGCGTCGAAGCTGAGAAATGCAGGTTTTTCGGGAAGGGGAAAGTAGAAGGATTGTTCTTTCTCGCGAACCCGTACCGTTAGGGTTTGCAGGACTGAAGCTTTCTTCTGCTTCAGGACGCTAAAGGCGATCGGAATTTTGAGGTCGAAGCGAGTGGGTTCGGGATCTTTATCGTCTATTTGGGTTTGGGTGACGGTTACTTTGGCCAGTTTTGCATCGCTATCCCAACTGTAGGTCACCTTATATTCTGGAAACCCGCCGCGATAGACGTACTGGTCGAACAAAAAGGCCAAGTTGCGCCCCGTCGCTTTTTCGATCGCCCTGAGCAGATCGATCGTCTCCACGGTTTGGTGGGCGTTGTCCCGTACGAAGGTTTGGATTGCTTTCCAGAACAGGTCTTCGCCCAGCTCGGCGCGGAGCATGTGATAGATGCAGGAGCCTTTTTCGTAAATGTGGCGATCGTAGAGTTCGATCGCCTCGCGATACACGTGCGTCACCATGGGGCGGCGGTAGCGGCTGCTGTCTTCGCCAAAGTAGCGGCGGGCTTCCTCAAGGCGATAGTAGGCCGCATCGTCGGCACTGTACTCGTGCTCCGTCCACATCACTTCGGAGTAGGAAGCCATCCCTTCTTTAATCCAGGCGTGGGACCAGTGTTTGATCACCAGTAGGTCGCCAAACCATTGGTGGGCCAGCTCGTGGGCGACGAGGGTTTCCGTGGAGCGGTTGTCGAGGGCGGCGCGTTCGTCCAGGAGGCAGCGATCGGTCAGGAGGGTGGTGGAGGTGTTCTCCATGCCGCCAAAGATAAAGTCATCGACGCAGACTTGGGCGTATTTGGGATAGGGATAGGGGTAGCCGTATTTCTGGCTGAAGAATCCGATCATGCGCGGGGTTTTGCCCATGCTGATCTGGGCGTCGGCTTCGCGGCCTTTTTCGACGTAGTACAGGACTGGAATCGCAGAACCGTTGGGGTGTTTCCACTCATCGGCGAGTTCGGCAAAGTCTCCCACCGCAAGGGTCATGAGGTAGGTGGGATGTACCTGATTCTGTCGCCAGTGGTAAATGGCGTCGTCGCCGTCCGTGGATTTATCGACCAGAGCGCCGTTAGAAACGGCAATGTAGGGCTGCGGGACGCGCACGCGCACTTCTGAGGTCGCGAGTTGACCGGGATAGTCGAAACAGGGAAACCAGTAGCGGGAGTCTTCGTCTTCCCCTTGGGTCCAGGCTTGGACGGGCTTTTTAGGATAATGTTCGTCCGGCTGTACGAAGTAGAGTCCCCGTTGGGGGCGATCGGCGGTGTAGGCGATGCTGAGGTTGAGGGTTTTGCCGATGACGGTGGGTTGTTTGAGGGTAACGATCAACTGCTGGCCGTCGCAGTCAAATCCCTGTTTGGCGCGCCCGATCCGCACGTCTTGAATGTCTAGATCTACGGCATCTAGGGTCAGTTGCTCGATGCCGCTGCGGATGGGATTGAGGCGAATGTTGCAGGTGCCCGTACAGCGCTGGTTGGTAAAATCTAAGGCAAGGTCTAGGAAGATATGCTCGACCTGTCCGGGGCGATCGGGGATGTAGTGGGGGCGCGCGCCGGGGAGGTCGAACCGCTTGCGATCCGAGGTTTCGGTGTCGAAGAACAGGTGGGAGTGGTGAGACATAGCTGCATTGCGCTTTAGCTGAGTTCTCTCCAGATTAATGGATCTCGGCGTGGGTGGCTTGGATGGGCGATCGCTTTGGATAAAGCTGCAATATCCTAACGGTTAGGTTACATTGAGGGTGTGCAGGAATGATTATGCCGCAGGTTCTTCGACACAATGGCTTTCGGGTGGTCATTTATCCCAACGACCACCTCCCTTGCCACGTCCATATATTTAAGGGAAGTGGTGAAGTGCGAATCAATTTGGGAGGTAAAGACACTTCTCCCACTCTAATGACAATTACTGGACAAATTAGTGACAAGGACGTGGTCAAATCGCTTTGCCTCGTTAAAGAACATCAGGCTGATTTACTAGCCCAATGGAGAAAAATTCATGAGTAGCAGTAATTTTGAAATTGATGCGGTTTTGCAATCGCAAATCGATCGGGCTCGTCAAGCGGGTGAAGCGCTAGCAGAAACTGAACCTCGTGCTGTAAAGGCTTGGTATGAAATAGATTCAGAAAGAATTTTTATTGAACTCCAGAGTGGTGTGGTAATGGGTTTTCCTTATAAGCTGCTGCAAGGCTTAGAGGTGGCGATCGCCGAACAGCTTGCCGAAGTTGAAGTCACACCGTCTGGTTATGGCTTGCACTGGAGAAGCCTGGACGTGGATTTAGGGGTGCCGCAACTGGTTGCAGGAATCTTTGGCACAAAAAACTGGATGTCTGAGTTAGGACGGCTGGGTGGGCAAGCGAAATCAGCCGCGAAGGCGAAAGCTTCTAAAGAGAATGGCAAGCGTGGGGGCCGACCTCGTAAGACGACCCTAATTTAATCGCAGCCAGTCCACCAAATCATTAGGCCCAGAAAAATCCAGCAGTGCCTCACCTAAAGCTTCGAGCTGGGGCAGAGAAAGCGCTCGAACTTGAGCTTCAATCTCAGGTGCAACCTGCCCTAATCGACGGGTTAGCTGTCGCATGATTAGCCTTGCTTCGCCTACCTGTTCGCCCTCAGCTCTACCCTTTTGTTCGGTTTGTTGTTCCCATTCCAAATAAGCTTGCGATAAAGCCATCATCAACTCCTCTTCAGCTTCAACTCGATCCGTAAGCTCAATACTGATTTTCCAATTTGCTAGTAACCTCAGTATAGTTGACCGCCTAGGATCCCTCGTATCAAACGCGATGACTTCTGTGACGGCCTGTTTTTGAGTCTGCCCTCTACCCAACAATCTTAGCCAAATTGTCTCTTCAGTCAGCGGGAGCTGATTGATGGCAATAATCGCTACCTTGAGACCAATTGCTAGAAAATAGACCCCAGCACCCCACTCATCATTGTGCGTAGCTCCAAATCGACTCAGCAAAGCATCCGATGCAGAAGAAGCCAAAATCCATAATTGGGGCAAAGCCTCTTCCGCAATGCTTTCTTGTTCCCGCCTTGCTTTTCGTTGATAGTCCCCATGCACTTGATAGAGCTTCAGCAGACAACTGCGAACTTCAGCAGGTGTGGGCTGATTTCTGAACGGCTCTAAGAGGCAGGGCGTCTGCGCAATTTTTCCCGACAGCCCTAGCTCGCGGGCAGCAAGCGTAGGAGATGGACTTGGCTCAAAATAAACATCTACAAATTGGGCTTCGCCAGATACCTCACAGCTTGTTTCGACTGAGCCAAACGGAGACAGCACCTCTTCGAGAAGTAGCTTGGAGAACTGGTCGAACAGATTTTTAGCCACATTCCCATACCGAACGTTCAACATACTGTCATAGTTTAATCGTCGTTATTTAAAGAATGAGATTCTCTGCTCGGATGGACCTTAGGGGCGATCGCACGTATCACAGGACCAAGTCCAATGGATGAATATTCCCTCAGTCCCGATTGCCTCGTCAGCGAGATCGGCGAACAGCAGCTTTTACAGCGCCTTTATCGGTTTTGTCCCGCCCACTTGGTGGGGGATGATGCTGCCGTTTTGCCAACGCGGGGCGATCGCCACTTGGTCGTCACCTCGGACATGCTGGTGGACGGCACCCACTTCAGCCTGGGATTAGCCAACCCAGCAATTCGCACGACCTCTCCGGCAGATGCGGGCTGGCGTGCGGCGGCAGCAAATCTCTCCGACCTAGCAGCCATGGGAGCAGATCCGCTGGGCATCACCGTGAGCCTGGGACTGCCCTCAGAAACACCTGTCCGCTGGCTCGACGAGCTTTACGAAGGTATGACCGAATGCCTGAATTGCTATCACACCCCCATTCTGGGCGGCGACCTCTGTCGATCGCCGATCTTGACCCTATCCATTACCGCCTTAGGGGAAGTCCTGCCCGATCGTCAAATCCTGCGCTCCGCCGCCCGACCGGGAGATGCCATTGTCGCAACGGGATTGCACGGGGCTTCGCGGGCAGGGCTGGAATTGCTGCTCCATCCCGAATGGGGCCAAGACTGGAGCGAGGAAACGCGCCAAAATTTCAAACGCGCCCATCAACGCCCTACCCCGCGCTTGGACGTGCCGCCGCTCCTGCGCCAAATCGACCCGACTGTCCGCGTCGCTGGAATGGACAGCAGCGATGGTTTAGCTGACGCGGTGCTTCAGATCTGTCGCGCCAGCGGCGTGGGGGCTTGTCTGTGGCAAGAATGCCTGCCCGTTCCCGATGCGTTCGGGACCGTTCTCTCTGCCCAAGACCGTCTCGATTGGGTGCTGTACGGGGGAGAAGATTTCGAACTGGTCCTGTGCTTGCCAGAGGCGATCGCCCGACAACTCGTCCGCCAACTGGGAGGAAAGGCTGCCCTCATTGGAGAGATCGCGACCGACCCACAAGTCGTCCTCAAGGATGCCAGCGGTTCTCAACCGGATCTGAAGCTCAGCCTAGATCGAGGGTTTCAGCACTTTGGCGATCGCCCTGCTGGTTAGCATTTTCGCCGCTTCACCTTCATTCGCTGCTGCCCGCTGCCTTAACGCAGGGGGCGGGAAATTTGGGATTGCCGATCGACTGGGCGCTCGAGCGGGGCACTCTACTTTTGCTCGGCTTAATTTAAGTTAACAATCCCCATGCAGCTTGCGTTCCCTTTCTTTTTATCCCGGCTTGTCTGGCTGAGCCTTTCTTTCGCGTCTATTTTTCCATTGACGATCTCAAACAAAGTTTCTGATGCTGCATGGGCTGCCCCTCGCGGGCAGGAGCCTTTAGCCTTCGCCCCTCAAAAGCTAAACCGACCAGATGTACGGCAATTTGCGCTGGACTTGGCCAACCGCGATCGCGTTGCGGACGGTCTTCCCCCGATGGCGGAGGATCTAGAGCTATCCCAGGCGGCTCAGCGCCACGCGGAGGATATGCTCAGGCGCAATTACTTCGATCACTACTCTCCCGAAGGGGAATCGCCCGCCGATCGCCTCACCGCTGCGGGCGGGAGCGGATTCCCGGCTGAAAATATAGGGATGAGGGAAGACCCGAGGGTGAAGCGCATTAAGGCCCAACTCCTCGAAACGTTTCAGCGGCAGTGGATGTCCAGCGCGCCCCACCGCCGGAACCTGATGAATCCAAACTACCAGCGCTTTGGTTACGGACTCGCGATCGATCCCGGCAGCGGACGCGTTTTTGCGGTGCAAATGTTTACCCGTCGTTCTTGAACCGAACGGGATTTGCATAAAATCCGAGGTGGTTGGCAATAGGGCGCTCTACGGTCGGCAGTTTGGCATGAATGGGCGAGTTCAACAGCATTGGTCCCTTGGCAGTAGCGATCGCCAGGGTAACAGAGCCGCCGCCATCTAGATTGAGGGCTGATTCGAGACCTAGCTGGGCGGCGATCTCCCCCAGGTCTGTCATGGTTGCACCCTCGCTGTATAAGGGTTGTTTGCCATCAACCACGATCAGCCAAACTTTCGTCCCCGAACGGTCTAGCCCGATGGCAGTGCGCGGGTAGGGTTTGTCCCAATCTCTAGCCTGTCGGGATGGATGCTGCAATGGCTGAGCGTGGTTTACAAAGATTTCATTCCCAGCGATCGCCTGAGCCGTCTTCGTCGGACAGGAGCCATCTGCAACTATTTCAGCCTTTTGCTTCGTAAAACAAATGGCTGGCAATTTGTTTTTTCCGACGGGGTAGGGGTTGGTATTAGAAATTGCGTTGCCCGAAACCCATACGCGATCGCCCTGGTGCGGATAGTAATCCCACGGGGTGTCCTCATGAAATGGATAGAAGAAATTTCCGTTAATTGCCAGTTGCAGTCCAAATTCGTTGGCAAAAACGGAGGTGGTTCGCGCCAAGGTATGGGATGGGCGTTTAGAGCGAGCGGAGGGAGTGACGGAAATGGAGGGAGTCACGAAAGCTGTAAGACCGGGTGCCTTCAAATCGAGAGCTACGACATGCACCATCATGGGGCGAGGTGTTGAGCGAAAGGTTCGTTGGTAAGCGATGCCCTGAAATAGGCGTTTTGTCTGGGATTGTTGCGGAGGGCGATGCAGATACGATGGACTGCAAAGGACAATCGGAAGACTCAATAGACCTATGACAAAGGCCCAAGGCCAAAATGACCTAAGCTTTAAATCGGAAGACATCATACCGTTTCCGTTAAACATTTCTAGCGTCTATTTAAATTGCAGCGCGCGCTTCACAGCCAAAGTAAAACCCAAAAACTGCTTTCAATGAGAGACAAAAGCCAGTGTAGCTTTGCCGGACAGAATTTGCGAAATCGCTCTTTTGCCCGACAAGATTTGAGGGGAGCGGATTTTAGCGGGGCTGACCTCAGAGGTTGCGACTTTCGCAAGGCTTGTGCGATCGGCGCAAACTTCAATCGCGCCCGGATGGGGCGCTCGCGATTTCAAACTGGGTTGAGGCTATCTGTAATCCTTGGCGTTGCTGCGGTGACGATCGATGCCGTTTCGCGGATGGTGTTTGGGACGCTCGGCAAAACGTGGGAAGACCCAGCTTGGTTCTATGTCGTTCTCCTCCATTGCGTTTTGGCTGGTATTGGTGTTTTTTCGGCCATTACTTTTTTTGCAACCCGTCCTTTCCAGCAGATAGGCCAATGGATGACAGGTCTTCTCAATGGAATGCTGTTTGGCTTTTTTTACGGGGGATATTTCTCTAACTCGAATCCCTCAAATGCGACTTTTGGCGCGATCGTGGGGCTGCTCTCGATGGGATTGTTGCTTCGGGTTGCCATCGATCGCCCTTGGCTGAAGCTAGGGGTTGCAACGGCCAGCGCGAGCGCGACTTACGGGTTTACATTCTTTGTGGGGATGTGGGCGATCGCTGCGTGGAGTACGGCAAATGTGTTGCTGGCTTTGGGGCTGTCCGGGGTGGGCGCGAGCTCGCTTTGGCTTTCTGGGTATCAGCTTTTGAAATTGATCTCAGATCTAAAAACATTGCCTGGAACATTTTTTCAAGGTGCAGACTTGAGCAATACAACCTTTGAAGGTGTTATTTTGCAATAGATTGTATTGCTTTATCCTCGGATTTTAAAGTGTTTTTTGGATTAATAAATGTTGCGGTTTTCAAAGCAAATAAAATACATTGTCCCTTAAGTATGCTAGGCATATACCTAAAGAATGTAAAGTATTCCACCCCAAGCTTTCATTTGTCATTCAATAGGTGCTCGACTTCGCGAAAAAATATTTTTTGTAATTAATTTAATCGAGAAAAATTATTTCAAGAGAATCAGCAGATGTTTTACGTAGCAACGTTATTTTGGATTGTAACTACGATTTGTTCAAGTTCTTTAGAAGAGGAAGCACTTAATAAGCTCGATCCCGAAAATCAACTAAAAGCTAAGCAAATACATAAATTCAAATGGCCTACTTTTATGCTATTTTTATTGACTATAAGCCTGGTTTACATTTCCGCGATTGTTTGGCAAGCTTTTAAATATCACTTATTTGTATTATTCTACATAACTTCAATTGTGTTTTTTGTGTCTGTTGCATTAGTTAACTATAGAGAGCTTGGAAAGAATGAATTTCATCCTTCGTATATTTCAATCTGGCTTAAAGCTCAAATCTTAAAAATTTTAGGATTTTCAATTTATTCATTCTTTATATTGTTTGACTAGCAGTTAAGGGCAGCTTCAATGCAGAATGAAATTATGTTTACTTGCTTGTCTTGTGCGTTTTAATTGAATCCAAACGGAATTCTCATGGCAATAGATAAAAGCAATTAATTCTATCTTAATCTTCGTCTTCATGAATTACTTGTAGAGCTGCAATTTTAGTAAAACTATAAATGAATACTATAATTTTTGGTGCCGCTATACTTCAATTTATTTTCATGTGTTTTCTAGCTTCATCTATGCAAAAAGAACGTAACAGTCTTGATGAGGAGGATCGAGAAAAAGTAAATAAGATACCTGCCTGGAAAGTATCGCTGCAGAGCCTATTTTTGATATCTTTAGGATTGGTAATTTTAATTTTTGGATGGGAAAAGTTCAAAAATGAGTCAATAATATTATTTTATGTCTTATCAATTGTTTTGATAGGTTTAGAATCGCTCAAATATCGAAAAAGATTGCATCAAGTAGAAGCTCCTTCTCCGTATATAGATCTTGTCGTGAATTATCAATATCTATTAATTGTAAACTATATGGTGTTTCTGGCATTATTATCCTTTTTGAGGCTCAGAAATTAAATTACGTGAAAATTATCTTTAATCGTATCTCCGCTCGATCCAACCGCTATTAGAAACAGCGCCGTCGATCTCAGATTTAGCTACACTCAAGAGTAGCTCTGTATCAGTAGCACCATGGCGATCGTATCCTCCCAGGCTCAACCGTCTCAGCCAGACGACAAGCCATCCCAAAAGCAAAAAGCCGCATCAGAAATTACCCCAGACCGCTCCGCTCTGCCCATCGCCGAAACGCCCTCCCTCGTCAGACCGGAAGCCGCACCAGAAGAACGACGCAGCCAAAATGACGAAAAACTGCGGCCTCAAAAGCTATCTGAATACATCGGGCAGCGAGAACTCAAAGACGTCCTTAAAATCACCATTCAGGCCGCCCAATCCCGCCAAGAACCCCTAGATCACCTCCTGCTCTACGGCCCACCAGGGTTGGGTAAAACCACCATTTCCCTCATCCTAGCCACCGAAATGGGCGTTAACTGTAAAGTGACCAGCGCCCCCGCCCTAGAGCGCCCCCGCGATATCGTCGGGCTGCTCATGAACCTCCAAAAGGGCGACATCTTATTTATCGACGAAATCCATCGCCTATCGCGGATGACCGAAGAGCTGCTTTATCCCGCAATGGAAGACTATCGTCTCGACATTACCATCGGCAAAGGCCAATCCGCCCGCATTCGCAGCCTCCCCCTCCCGCCCTTTACCCTCATCGGTGCCACAACCCGCGTCGGTGCCCTAACCTCACCCCTGCGCGATCGCTTTGGCTTCATCCAACGGCTGCGCTTCTACGAACCCGACGAACTCGACCAAATTATTTTGCGCACCGCCACCATCCTAGGCGTCGAAATCCTCCCCGATGCAGCCCAAGAAGTCGCGCGGCGATCGCGCGGTACGCCCCGGATTGCCAATCGCCTGCTGCGCAGGGTCCGAGACTACGCAGCCGTCAAGCAAGTCCGTCCCATCACAGGGGCGATCGCCGTCGAAGCACTGGAATTATTTAACGTAGACCCCTGCGGCCTAGACTGGACCGATCGCCGTTTGCTCGGCGTCATGATCGAACACTATGGCGGCGGACCCGTAGGACTCGATACCCTAGCCGCCGCGACGGGAGAAGATTCCCAAACCATCGAAGAAGTGTACGAGCCATACCTGCTGCAAATTGGCTACCTCAACCGCACTCCTAGGGGGCGAGTGGCCACTCCAGCCGCCTGGAAGCATCTCGGCTTCGACCCGCCAGAGCATCAGCTTTCTATCTTGAGATAGCAATCTTTAAGAGAGCGACCGAGGTGCGTAGCTGCGAACGACGCGCCCCGCCCCGCGAATTTGAGCGTAGTAGTTCTGGCTGACCGTCTCTTTGAGATCGACCAAGGAATCGATGCCAATGCCATTGCGCCCTCGGTCTTTCCCAGAACTGTGGATGTAGTCTCCACCACCCAAGTAGATGGCAACGTGGGTGGCTTTCAAAGGCGTCCCAAAAAAGATGAGATCGCCAAGTTCTAGAACATCTACAAGCGCTTCTGGGCGATCGCCTGGATTCTCAATTCTCTCTACAAAAGCTTCTTGCTGGTATGCATCTCTGGGGAGCCAAATCCCCTGGGTTGAAAACGCGTGTTGTACTAGCCCAGAGCAATCGTAATTGGGGCCAAGGGTACCGCCCCAAAGATAGCAGTTGGGTTGGGCCATGGCCGCTCGTGCAAAAGCGATCGCCAGCGGAATCCGCGCCTGAATCTCTGCCAATGACAGGCTAGAGGGAACGTAGGCGGCAGTTGCAGGTTGAAGGGCTGCTAAATCCGATCGGCCCATCCAACCAGGGTAGTCATCCTCGCAAAGCACCATCGGCAGAGCCACCCCCTCCTCCGCAGCGCCGACGGACTGAAATCGCAGTTGTCTGCCAGCTTGGGCTTGGGTGGCTAAAGCATTGAGGGCGGGCGAATCGTACAAATTCAGCGGTCGAATTGCTTCATAGGCGATCCCTTGCCTCGAAGCATCGAAAATGTGTCTTGCGTCAAACGCGATCATAAAAACCCTAAACCCTCACGCCCGTCGTTTCCTGGAATCATAACAGGGCACGCGCGGGCAAAGTGAAGTCCAACTCGGTCCCCATGAAAAACCCCTCCTGAAAGAGGGGCCTTTTCCGTTGGAGGAAGATTCGCTGGCGAATTTAGAAGGTTTCGACAGTTTTCGACGACGGTTAACTGGCAAGATATTGACGGACATCGAGCTGGCAGCGTCGCAAGTAATCGAGGGCTTGTCGTTCGAGCTGGCGCACGCGCTCTCGGCTCAAGCTGAGCTGCTCGCCCACCTTCGCCAAGGAGAGCTCTTTCCCCGTATGCAGGCCAAAGCGCAGGGTCAACACTTCCCGCTGCTGGGGGGTCAGCTCCCCGAGGAGTTGATTGACATCTTCGCGCAGGGCTTCTCCCGTCGTGAACTGTTCGGGAGACTGTCCGTCATCCTCCAGCAGATCGCGCAGCTCGGTATCCTGATTGTCGCCGACGCGCAAATCTAAAGAGACGGGCTGGCGGGAAATCATTAAGAAGTCTCGGATTTGAGTCGGATCTAACTCTAATTCCTTCGCAATTTCAGCCGGAGTGGCACTGCGACCCAGCTTCTGGGACAGCTCTCGCTGCGCTTTTTTAATTTTGTTCAACTTTTCGGTAATGTGAATCGGAAGCCGAATGGTACGGGCCTGCTGGGCGATCGCCCGCGTAATAGCCTGCCGAATCCACCAGTAAGCATAGGTCGAGAACTTATACCCTCGGGTAGGGTCGAACTTCTCAACACCCCTCTCCAGACCTAAAGTTCCTTCCTGGATCAGATCTAATAGCTCCAAATTGCGCTTCTGGTACTTCTTCGCAACCGCCACCACCAAGCGCAAATTCGCTTCGATCATCTTTTGCTTGGCGCGCTTGCCTTGCTTCAACGTTAGCTCTAACTCCGAGTCGCTCAACTCAGATTTTTGCGCCCACTCCGCCATAGTCGGTTCGTGACCCAAAGCTTGGGTCAACTCCTCCTGGATTTCCAGAAGTCCCATCATCTGCTGCACTTGTTTGCCAAAAACAATTTCTTGTTCGTGGGTCAGGAGCGGAACGCGACCGATCTCGTGAAGATAGGTCCGAACCATATCGCGGCCTGCTGGAGCGGGAGTCGATGCTTTCTTGTCAGTCACTTTTGCCATGGATCCTCAGTATCCCCCTCAATACAGGACGGGATTGCGATGAACAGATATACGCTGGCCGAAAAGTCCGGCTAAGAACTGTACCGTTCAGTATAACCGGACTAAACGAAGTCAGTATGAGTTCATGAAATTATCATAAGCTATCCCTCTAGCTATCACCAAATAAAGAAAGGTGTAAATGTCCGTACCTGGTCTTTAGTAAAGATCCCTTAAGTTAAGAGGAGGTAATGGTCTGTCGGTCGTCGCATCCCTAGCGTTTGGCCAGAGGCACGCATCGATTTAAAAGCAAACCGCTGGAGGAGTCGAACCGAGCGCGACATGAAGGGCTAATAGACTGTTTGCGGCTAAAAAAGGTTTCCAATCGCCCATTCCTTCAAGATTTCAGATTAGTGTACCCAAACTTTCTGAGAAAAACCTCAACTAATGGATAGAGGTTGGCAATTTGGATCGCAGTCGATCTTGGCGCTGTCTAGAACGGGCGATCGCCCAAGGGCAATGCCACCTTGCGATCGGCCTCCTGCAGAATCGCAGGACTGCATTCTTCTTGCGGCGCGAACCCGTTGAGCTTGAAGTCGTAGTATTATTAGAGAAACGTAAATAAGTGTTAAGAGCTGTCAACTTGTTTTGCAACGAGTTGCAATTTATCGATGTACTCCTTCTGTAAAGCTATGAAACATCCTCTCGTGATGCGTTGGATTCGGGCTAGTTTGGTTGTGGCGATCGTATTTGGGCTGTGGGTATTGAGTCCAGATGCAAAAGCCTACAACAATCCTCAGCTTTTGCCTGCAGAGCCGACTCCAGTTGTGGATTTAGCAAAAGTCTTGACCAGCCTTCAGAGAGAAAATCTTGTCAAAGAACTCGAAGCCTTCGAGGCTGAGACTGGTTGGAGGCTGAGGGTTTTAACCCAATTCGAGCAGACGCCCGGCAGAGCAGTCATCGACTTTTGGAAATTAGACGCAAAAAGTACGGTCTTGGTCGCTGACGGAAAAGGCGGCAACATTTTAAGCTTTGCGGTCGGCAACGATTTTTATCCATTGCTGCCGCGCACCTTTTGGATCGAGTTACAGACCCGATTTGGCAACCAATACTTTGTCCGAGATAACGGCGAAGATCGGGCGATTATTCAAGCGTTAGCCTCTGTGGAGGGATGCTTGCGAAAAGGAGGCTGTAGCGTCGTCCCCGGACTGCCCCAAGAGCAATGGATTTTGACCTTGGTCACTTCTGCGATCGGGGGAATTATTTGCGGCTTTGCCGGACGACCTCGCAAAGCGGGCCAAGTGTTTGCTTGGCAGTGGGCTTTGCTATTCTCTCCGCTGTGGGGAATGCTGTTTTTCTCCTTTGGCTTGGGACCCGTGCTCGTGCGCACGCAGGACTGGCTTCCTATTTTTCGGAATTTTGCTGGGTTTGGAATCGGTTTTCTGGGCGCTTTTTTAAGCTACTTTCTCACCACACCCTCAACGCCCGAACCCGAGGCTTAGCTTCGAATTTGTGTCTTCTGGACGCGAAATCGCTCGATGTCAGACGGTTAAAGCTCGAAACGACCGCATAAAGTCCTTAGGAATCCTAGCAGCATTCTAAAAATCATACTAGGATCGCAGTGGGCAACGCGTAGGATAGCGCCACGATGGTTGTAAATCCAGGTTTACAGGGTTCCATAACGTCCCTTAAATCAGTCTTTCAGTCGATTACTCCTGAAAGCTGCCCCTCTATCTACAATTTCCACCTCCATACGGTTTATTCCGACGGTCAGATGCGTCCAGAAGCGCTGGTGCAGCAGGCCGTTTCTTACGGATTAAAGGGTTTGGCCATTACCGACCACCATACGGTCGCGGGCTACCAGGCCGCGCGGCGCTGGCTAGATCGGTGGAGCTTGCAGTCCGCAGGGGAGCATTTAGAGCCTTATTTGTGGTCTGGGGTTGAAATAACAGCTCAATTATTGGGGACTGAAGTCCATATTTTGGGATACGGATTCGACCTAGAGCACTCCGCGATTAAGCCCTATTTATACGGACAATCTCCCGTAGGGGAGGCATCTAAAGCAGTCCAGGTCATCCAAGCCCTTCAGGAGGCGGGAGGGCTTGCGGTTTTGGCCCATCCAGCCCGTTACAAATTAGGCCCTGCGGATCTGATTCCAGCTGCGGTTCGCTTGGGGATCGATGGCGTTGAAGCTTACTATTGCTACGGTAATATCGATCCTTGGCAATCCAGCCCGGACCAAACCCAGCGCATCCTCGAACTCAGTCAAGCCTACGGATTACTCACCAGCTGCGGGACTGACAGCCATGGATTGAGCATTCTGAAGCGGATTTAGCTGCGTTTTTCAGCCCGCGCAGGAGGTTGCGCCAGCCGTTCGGGCTTTAAAACTTTAGGAATTTCATTCAGTATGCGACGAGCGACCGTTTCCGCATCCTCTCGGGCCTCTATGGCAATGCGGAGATCTGCCTGAGCGTAGAGGGGCGTGCGTTGGAGGAGCAGTTCTTCAAGTTTTTGCTGCGGATTCGTTGCTTGTAGGAGCGGGCGAGCCGCATCGCCTTGGAGGCGCTGCCACAAAGTTTGGGGCGATGCATCCAGCCAAACGACTAACCCGTGGTGCAAATAACTCCAATTCATCCGCTCGATGACGATGCCGCCCCCCGTCGCTACCACCAGGCGCTTATAAGCAGACAGTTGCCCTAACGTCTGGGTTTCCAGTTGCCGAAAGCTAGATTCGCCAGACTCAGCAAAAATTTGCGAGATAGAGCAGCCTGCCGCTTGGACGATCGCCGCATCGGTATCGAAAAAGCGATAGTCGAGGTGCTGGGCCAAGAGGCGACCTGTTGTACTCTTCCCCGCTCCCATCATGCCGATCAGGTAAATATTGGTGCCTTGCAGGTCAAACTTAACGGCGGTCATAAAATTTTCTCGAGCCCGTAGATGAGGGTTTGGAGTTGAAGGACTTTGCGGATAGACAGCAGAACGCCAGGCATGTAACACGCGCGATCGCTAGTATCGTGGCGCAGGGTATAGAGCTGTCCCGGCGCCCCAAACAGCACCTCTTGGTGGGCGATCAAACCGGGCAACCGCACGCTGTGGATCCGAATACCTTCGTCGGCAAGGCTTCCCCTAGCTCCAGTTAGATGTTCTTTTTCTTCGACCGCCGCCGGATTAAAGGTTTTGCCGAGTTCGGCCAGCATTTGAGCCGTCTGAATGGCCGTACCGCTGGGGGCATCGGCTTTTTGGTTGTGGTGCAGCTCGATAATCTCGACGTGGTCGAAATACTGCGAAGCAGCGATCGCCGCTTGCTGGAGCAACACCATGCCAATAGAAAAGTTAGGAATGATGAGACATCCCGTACTAGCTTTATCTGCAAAAGCTCTCAGACTTTCGATTTGAGCGGTACTCAGACCCGTCGTGCCTACCACAGGGTGAATTCCATAGGCGATCGCCGCCCGCACATTTTCGTAAACCGAACTGGGGTGAGTGAAGTCCACCATAACCCCAAGCTGCGGCTCCTGTGCCGCAGCCGCCAGCACCGACTCTAAATCGCTCAGCACCGGAATTTCGAGGGCTTCGAGACCGCAAACCTCACCAACATCCTGCCCCTGAATCCGAGGATCGCGATCGACCGCTCCGATCAGCATCAGATCCTTCGCTCCAGCGACAGCCTTAACGACCTCGCGGCCCATTTTGCCTGCCGCTCCATTGACAATGACGGGAATTTGACGAGTCATACCGAATCTGAAATCCTTTCTGTAGAGTCAAGACTAGGACATTGCCCTGCCAATCTTTAATGTAATGCGAAGCGAGCGATCGCGTTGCCCAAAATTTGCAATCCACTCATCCTTCCCAAACCAAACATCCAAACGTATGACCCGTATCCCATCTGGAGGGGGTCTGGGGGACGCAGCCGTCCCTCAGCGGGGGCTTGGGGGAAGACACCCCCAATATTACGAACCCACCAAGCCCGAAGCACCACCCATAACCCTAGACGACACCCTCCACCAAAAAGCACCGCCCCTTATTACAAGGGGCGGCGCTCCAAAAATCTAATTCAACCCAATCGGGAAAGAATTAACCGTTGATAGCAGGAGCAGACATCGCCACAGGAGCAGACTCACCAGCAGCCAAATCGAGGGGGAAGTTGTGAGCATTGCGCTCGTGCATCACTTCAAAACCCAAATTGGCGCGGTTGAGCACATCGGCCCAAGTATTGATCACATTGCCCTGGCTGTCCACGATGGAGTGGTTGAAATTGAACCCGTTCAAATTGAACGCCATCGTGCTGATGCCCAAGCTCGTGAACCAGATGCCCACAACAGGCCATGCAGCAAGCAAGAAGTGCAAGCTTCGGCTGTTGTTGAAAGAAGCATATTGGAAGATCAACCGACCGAAGTAGCCGTGGGCTGCAACGATATTGTAGGTCTCTTCTTCCTGACCGAACTTGTAACCGTAGTTGGCAGATTCCACTTCAGTCGTCTCGCGAACCAGAGTAGAGGTAACGAGAGAACCGTGCATCGCAGAGAACAAGCTACCGCCGAAGACACCCGCCACACCCAACATGTGGAAGGGGTGCATCAGGATATTGTGCTCGGCTTGGAACACGAACATGAAGTTGAAGGTTCCAGAGATACCCAGAGGCATGCCATCGGAGAAAGACCCTTGACCGATCGGGTAGATCAAGAACACAGCAGTGGCAGCAGACAGAGGAGCGGCGTAAGCAACGCAGATCCAAGGCCGCATGCCGAGACGGTAGGACAGTTCCCACTGACGTCCGAGGTAGCAAGCGCAACCTAAGAGGAAGTGGAAGACGACCAACTGGTAAGGACCGCCGTTGTAAAGCCACTCATCCAAGGAAGCAGCTTCCCAGATGGGGTAGAAGTGAAGACCAATTGCATTAGAAGAAGGCACAACAGCACCGGAGATGATGTTGTTGCCGTACATCAAGGAACCCGCCACGGGTTCGCGGATGCCGTCGATGTCCACAGGAGGAGCAGCGATGAAAGCAATGATGAAGCAGATGGTAGCAGCGGCAAGGGTAGGAATCATCAAGACGCCGAACCAACCGATGTAGAGTCGGTTGTCGGTGCTGGTGATCCAGCTACAGAACTTTTCCCATGCGCTGGCGCTTTCGCGTCTTTGCAGTACGGTTGTCATGGTTTTATGAGTGCGTTAAAGAATTGAGAAATAATAGGTAGGGTTGAGTTGTGTGACTCTCGCCTGATTCAATACTACTGCCTTTATTGCGGATTGTTAAGTTCTACAGGTTTCCTTAAGATTTGATGGCGAGCCGGACGGTTATGACGGTATCGACAGGCTTGAAGCGTCGCTCGTTTTTCAACCGGGAGGCCATTTCATGGCACGTCCGCCCAAAATATGGAGGTGGAGGTGGTGGACGGTTTGCCCCCCATCTTCTCCTGTGTTGATGACGGTTCGGTAACCTCGGGTCAGCCCTTCTTGCGCGGCGACGCGCTGGACAGTTAGGAGCAGGTGGCCCAGTAGCGCCCCGTCATCCGGTTCTGCATCCGATAGCTTGGGAATGGGCTTCTTGGGGATGACCAGGATATGAACCGGAGCTTGGGCGTTAATGTCTCGAAAGGCGATCGCCAACTCGTCCTCGTAGACGATGTCGGCAGGAATCTCGCGACGGACGATCTTGCTAAAGAGGGTTTCGGATGCTTCGCTCATAGGGATTAATGGGGGATTAAGGAGAGGAAAGGACGATAGGGAACGGACTGAGAATGCTGCCGTAGATTTTCTGCGAACGAGGGAGCAGTTGGGTCGTGGGACGGGGTTGAAGTACCATTAAATGTATTGCAGGCTGGCATGTAGCCAAGTATTCATTGCCCCGAGCCTTTCACCGTTGCCAGCAGATCCAATACATAGGAAAACATAAACTATGATGCATCCGAGTTTACAGTCGGCGTTTGCAAATCGTTGCGCCCTTAAAATTATCAGCGGACTCCATAACTTTGACGCAGAACGAGTGGCAGCAGTGGTGCGCGCCGCCGATCGAGGCGGTGCGACGTTTGTGGATATCGCAGCCGATCCGGGGCTGGTGGCGATCGCCAAATCCCTCACCCATCTTCCCATTTGCGTCTCGGCGGTCGATCCCCAGCAGTTCGTCGCCTCAGTGGCAGCCGGAGCGGATTTAATTGAAATCGGCAACTTCGATAGTTTTTACAGCCAAGGTCGCCTGTTTAGCGCCGCTGAAGTCTTGGAACTCGCGCGTCAGACGCGGGCCTTGTTGCCTCAGATCGCGCTTTCGGTGACGGTCCCCCATACCTTAGAACTCGACCGTCAGGTTCAGCTTGCCATCGACCTCGTAGAAGCAGGGGCCGATCTCATTCAGACCGAAGGCGGCACCAGCAGCCAGCCCACCCATGCTGGCGCTTTGGGACTCATCGAA
The DNA here is from genome assembly GCF_044923475.1 of Altericista sp. CCNU0014. Taxonomy (NCBI): domain Bacteria; kingdom Bacillati; phylum Cyanobacteriota; class Cyanophyceae; order Synechococcales; genus Altericista; species Altericista sp. CCNU0014. The sequence continues at coordinate 3,724,838 of NZ_CP137338.1, read as the reverse complement.
AAAGCAGCGCCGACTTTAGCCGCAGCCTATGAAATCGCGCGGGCAGTTTCTGTCCCAGTGCTGTGCGCGTCCGGGTTGTCTGCCGTGACAGCACCCATGGCGATCGCCGCCGGGGCCAGCGGCATTGGAGTGGGTTCTGCGGTCAACCAGCTCAATAGCGAAGTGGCCATGATTGCCGTCGTGCGCAGCTTAGTGGAAGCAATGGCCGTGCAGAACGCGCCCGTAACCTTTCAAGTTCGCTAGAGGCACTGTAGGGGCGCGAGAAGTCTCGCGCCCTTCCCAATCTGTCAAGTCATTGCGGAGGGTCCTATGAGAGCAGTGTTAATGGCGGGGGGCGAGGGAACTCGCTTGAGACCCCTCACCTGCGATTTGCCCAAACCCATGGTGCCTATCCTCAATCGACCTATTGCGGAACACATCATCAACCTGCTCCGGCGTCACAACATTACTGACATCATTGCAACATTATTTTACCTGCCGGATGTCTTTCGCGATTATTTTCAAGATGGCTTCGACCTTGGCGTCAAGCTGACCTATGCCGTCGAAGAAGAATTGGCTTTAGGAACGGCAGGCTGCGTCAAAAACGTCGCGCCGTTGCTCAACGATACGTTTCTGGTCATCAGCGCCGATAGCCTGACCGACTTCGACCTTTCAGCGGCGATCGCCTTCCACCGCCAGCGCCACTCAAAAGCGACCCTCGTGCTCGCGCGAGTGCCCAACCCCATGGAGTTTGGGGTGGTCATGACCGACCGTCAGGGGCGCATTCAGCGGTTCTTAGAAAAGCCTGCTTCGAGCGAAATCTTTTCGGATACGGTCAATACCGGGATTTATATTTTAGAGCCGGAAGTCTTGAACTACCTGCCCGCCCAAACCTCAACGGATTTTTCGACAGATCTATTCCCGCTGTTGTTGGAGCGGGGCTATCCGATGTATGGCTACGTGGCCGAGGGCTACTGGCGAGATATCGGTAGCCTGGATCAGTACCGCGAAGCTCAGTACGACGCGCTCCACAGTAAAGTCTGCCTAGATATGGCTTACCCCGAACGCCAGCATCGGTTTTGGATCGGGGAAAATACCCTCATCGATGCCGAAGCTCAGATCCACCCTCCGGTTTTAATCGGGGGGAACTGCCGCATTGGTGCGAGAGCGATCCTTACCGCAGGGACAGTCCTCGGCGACAATGTCATTGTGGGGGCGAAGGCCGTACTCGAGCGCTCTATTGTTTGGAATGGAGCCATCATTGGCGAGGAAGCCCATCTGCGCGCCTGCGCGATCGCGCGGGGCGCGCGGGTCGATCGACGGGGCAGGGTCTTGGATGGGGCAGTGATTGGAGCGCTGTCTACCGTCGGAGAAGAGGCTCAAGTGAGCGCTGGCATCAGAGTTTGGCCTAGCAAAAGAATTGAGGCGGGCGCGACGCTCAATATCAATTTAGTGTGGGGCAACACCGCCCAGCGCCACTTATTCGGGCAGCAGGGAGTGTCCGGTCTAGCCAATGTAGACATCACCGCGGAGTTTGCCGTGCGGCTGGGAGCAGCCTATGCCTCTACCCTCACTCCCGGATCGCAGGTGATGGTGTCCCGCGACCAGCGCAGTATTTCGCGGATGGTGTCGCGATCGCTGGTTTCTGGGCTGATGTCTGTCGGAATCCAGGTGCAAAACTTAGAGGCGATCGCCCTGCCGATTTCTCGCTGTGCCGCCCGTACCCTGGGCGTCAGCGGCGGCATCCACACTCGCATCCATCCCGAGCGACCGGATTTCGTGCTCATCGAGTTCTTTGACGATCAGGGGATCAATTTATCGAAAACCAAAGAAAAGAAAATTGAAGGAGCGTTCTTTAAAGAAGATTTTCGCCGGGCGACGATCTCCGATATTGGAGACATCACCTACCCGAGCCAAACGCTCAATGCATACGCTTCAGACTTCGAGAAATTGCTCAATATTGCGGGAAACAGCCTCAAGCCCTTTAAGGTCGTCGTCGATTACGTTTATGCGGTATCCGGAGCCGTACTGCCGCACCTGCTGAGTAAGTTTGGCTGCGATGTCGTCGTCCTCAACGCCAGCCTGCGCCAAAGCATTCCCAGCATTGAAGAACGCGAAGAATTGTTAGGCCAATTAGGAGCTGTCGTGAAGGCGCTCAAGGCTAACCTTGGCGTCCAGGTCTCGGCGAATGGAGAGCGTTTCATTCTCGTCGATGACGAGGGCACGGCCATTCATTCCGAAAATTTGACCGCTCTGATGGTCGATATCAGTCTTCGCGCCAATCCCCATCAAATTGTGGTGGTTCCCGCCCACGTTTCTAGTGCAGTCGATGAGATTGCCCGTCGCTATGGCGGCCAAGCGATCCGCACGAAGGTCAACCCGACGGCGCTGATGGAAACCTGCCGCAAAAATTTAGGCGTTGTCTTAGGGGGCAGTGCCGAAACTGGATTTATCTTTCCGCAACTCCACCCAGGGTTTGACGCCATGTTTGCGATCGCCAAACTCATTGAGATGCTGACCCTTCACCGACAAACGCTCCAGCAGCTCATGGCAGATCTGCCGCAGATCCATTACCAAACCCTCACCGTACGCTGTCCTTGGAATCAAAAAGGGAGGCTCATGCGGAATTTAGTTGAAATCTACCCAATCGAGCAAATCGAGCTGATCGATGGCGTAAAAATCAAGCATCCGACCCTTCTGGATCATTGGATTTTGGTTCTACCCGATGCCGACGAACCCCTGGTTCATCTCATTGCCAACGGGAAAGACCGAAACTGGGTTACTCAAATGCTTCAAGACTGTCGCGGTCGAATTCAAACTCTGGAAGCGCTTGAGGGGGCTATTAACGCCGACTTAGAAGCCTCTGGCGTTTAGAGCCAAAACCAGCGCGCTCCAAGCCTTGTCTGGGTTGCTAAGCCGACCCTTCTTGCCCGAACAGATTTTTGCCAATGCAAAGGGATTTCTTAGATTGTTTTAATTGTTTCCAAAGCGTTTTGATTTGGCGGTACGAGTCTTCAGGGGTAATTTTGCCGTTGGATTCTAGACACGTAATATAGCTCACGCGCTGGGCAAATTCCTGAAGATTTGCGTTGAAAACTAGGTTTTCCGGGTTGACAGGACCCCGGTACTGGCTGTGGGGAAAGAGGAAATTCCGTTTGTCTGACATTTTGCCAATACCTTACTAAGTAAAAAGTTGTTGAATAAGGTTATGTTTATCGCTCAAGAGCAACCCATGAATGAGTGTATGAGAGTTTCATTCTACAAACCCGCTCGGGTTTTGTCTGTCCTTAGTTTGCCCTGCACCGCAGAAAAACTCCTATATTTCCATTAAAAAAATCTTAAAAAGCGATCGATGACTTCTTTATTGAGGCGATCGCCAGTTATGTCCTTTAGACCGAGAGCAAAAGTCGTTCTTTATACTAAAACAGTGAATGAAGAACCAACCCTAAAGCTAGGTACGTATGTTCGGAACTGGCATTTCTTTGGAGCGATCGCACCGTACAGCCACCCTTGCCGATCTGCCCCGCATCGTTGAAATTTACAACGCTACGGTTCCCTCTCGGCAGGTCACGGCAGACCTCGAACCCGTGACGGTTGAAAGCCGAATCCAATGGTTCCACGCACACCGACCCGATACCCGACCGCTGTGGGTTGTCGAAGCAAACGATGAGATTTTGGCGTGGTTGAGTTTTTCTGATTTTTACGGTCGCCCAGGCTACAACCGCACTGCGGAGCTGAGCGTGTACGTCGATGCGTCTGCTCGTCGAACGGGGCTGGGCACTTACTTGCTGTCGGAAGCGATCCGTTGCGCGCCCTGCTTAAACTTAGACCGACTGCTGGCGTTCGTTTTCGGACATAACGAGCCGAGCTTAGCCCTATTTCAAAAATTTGGCTTTCAGCAATGGGGGTTCTTGCCCGGTGTAGGTTTACTGGATAACATCGATCGAGATCTCGTCATTCTAGGCTTTAAGATTGAGACTTAGCGGTGGCGATCGCTGCGATCGCCACTGCTCTAACACACCGCTCGTCTCAACCCCAAGGAGTCTCCTTCGCATGGCAAAAGGCCGAAAAGTCACCTTCTACAGCCCCACCTTTAAGAAAGGAGAGCAGGAAGCTGCCTCCGCCTCCATCACCATCCACGTCGGGAGCGGCGATGTCGAAGGCATCATGCAAGTGGTTGCCGAAAAAGGTGGCATCTGGAACGAGAAGCGAACCCTATTCATTCCCTATCCCTGCGCCTTTATCGAGATTGAGGATGTGAAGGAAAAAGACGACTTTGCCGATCTTTTATGAAAATAGCGTTCTTCTAGCCTTCGTTTGGACTGAAATCGCGCAGCATTTTTCTCAGCTCCATCCCGTGCAGTTCCTCTTGACCGATCATGCCCCGCACGTATTCTTCTAGATAGACGCTGGCATCCGCCACGGTATCTAAAAGCTGCTTGTACAAATCGAGAGCTGCTTTTTCGTGGTTGAGGCTTTCGAGCAAAATGTCGTAAATCGAGTGTTTGAAGGTTTCTTCAAGGGGCGCCACGCGCAGCGACGGATGTCCGTCTAACCCTGTAATAATTTCGCCTGCTTGCTGGGCGTGCATTAAGGACTCGCTGGCCTGCCCTTTTAAAAACTGCACGATCGGAATGCGGTTTGGGCCTGTCACCATTAATGAGTAGTGGGTGTAGCGCACCACCCCAGCAAGCTCTGCCTCCATAATGGCATTGAGCAAATAGATGGTTTTATCTCGATCTAGATCTTTCATCGTTTCAGTTTTAGGGATGCTTGAGGTCGAGTCTTTCAGACTGCTTCCTTAATGTAGCTGGGATGGCGATTTCTTTGAAGCAAACGCTCGATTTTTGAAAACAGGAAAAACCATCCGCCCCGTCAAACTTTGGAAATAGATACCCCCAACTGCGATCGAAAACATGTCGTAGCTGTCTGCCTAACAGGTATAGCCGCTGAGTATAGCCAAAAAGTGCGCTCGACATGATGCCAGGGAACCGATCGTCGGGCGAGACTCATCCATCGTCTTTTTAAGATGGCTGACTCGATCTTTGAGCGTTTACCTCGATGGTCTTAACGAGCTTAGAAACTTCATCCGCTGTCATGGCTGGAGCTGCGGGAGGCAACGGGGAAGGCCAAGCTTTGCTTAAGGTTGCCATTGAGGCGGTAATGGCTTTATGCGCTGCTGGGCTATCTTTTGCCAGTGTCGTTGCGATGCCTTTATAAAGTTCGTTGGCGTACGCGACAAACCCGCGAGAGTCTTGATACTCGATTTCCTGAGAAATTTTGCCGTCGGCAATGGCCGCACCATATTCTGCGTTTGCCGTATCTAATAAGCCATTGATAACCTGCAAAACAAACTTGGGATCTTTGCGCTGGGCGTCGGGCACTCTGGCGATCGCCCCTTCAACGGACTGCACGGAGGCCTTGAACTCCGCGTCCACTTTAGCGGGATCTTTGGCACCTGCTTTGACCAAATCCTGGAGGGCAATCAGAGAAGTTTTAAATTCTTTGACTTTGCGCTCGTTGAGCTGATCTTCGACATCCGCATAAATTTCTTCGACGGGGTGTCCGATGTGCGGCTCAGCCCGATCGGGCTTCTTGAGATCGAGTAATTCCTTGGCAACCAAAAGATGCCCCTTCATGAGGCCCAACTTGGTCATGTAATCGATGTCTTTAGCCTCACCCGTAAGCCGAACGTCTTCGACGGTCACCATGTCTTTGATGCGGTCGAACTGCGCTTGGGTGACGACTTTTTTCGCAACCAATTCCTCCACGTTGCCGTAGGGACGGCTGGCCTGGATCTTATCGGATAAGGCCGGAACGCCCAACTTATCCTCGAGCTTATCCAACTCCGACAAAATTGCGTTGTTGATATTAATCGCTTTGCCACCCATGGCGCTGTGGTTCGTTCCCGAACTCATGGGAGAGGATGCGGTAGGGGGCGCGGGGGCAGTGGGATCCTGACTGCTACAGGCAGCCAAGGTCAATAGGCCCACAGCTGAGAGTCCTAAGGCAAGGATGCGACGGTTAGACATGTAAAAATTTTCCACACTTTTACGTTGTAGATCGTGCAGCCTATAAAACCAGGCTACTTTTGCCTAATGCAAACTATTTTTACTTATCGCTGGATAGGCCATTATTTCCTTGTTTAAGAATAGATGTCAATAAGATGCAGGACATTTTCACAAAAGTTCTGGCTTTAGAATCTAGCTTTAGATTTTGGCCTCATTGCTCACCACTTCAAACAGACCCATGCATCCCGCTTCGGCGATCGCATCTTGATGGGGGTGGAACATATACTTGCCCGCATAGGGATAGCTAAACTCTAAAATATGTCGCTCCGCCGTCCCCATCGTAATCACGTCCGTTTCTTCGCTGGGCTGGAGCGATCGCCCCGTCCGAATCACCTGGAACATATTGGCATGAAGGTGAAACGTAACTGCGGCGTCAAATTCAATCATGTTTAGGACATACAGCCGAACGAGCTGATTCTGCTGGATGGGAATGGGATGGTGCATGTAGTAGTGCGGCAGCCCGTTAAACGCATACAGCTCGTTTTTTTTGTCGTCATTCACGTCGTAGCCCGCCATGATCAGGATCATTTCGTCTGCTGGGGGGCGCGGCTGTGGCGGGTCGATGATAAACATGCCGTATAGACCTTTGCCCACATGTCGGGTGACGGGAGCGACATGGCAGTGGTAAAGGTGAACGCCAAACGGTTTGGCATCGAACTCGTAGATCGCCACGCTGCCATTGCGAATGGGTTTGACCCCATCCATTTCAGCTGGATGCACGCCATGAAAATGGAGCGAGTGGGAGCGCCCCGCTCGGTTGTAAAAGATGACGCGAATCCGATCGCCTTCCGTTGCCCGAAACGTCGGCCCTGGCACTCGTCCGTTCAAGTTCCAAGTAATGAAGGAATGGGCGGCATCCAGTTTGATGGAAGAGGTCTGGGCTTCTACGCGAAATTCTCTGATAGTTCGTCCGTTCTCTCGGCGGACCGTGCCGCGATCGAAATCCCGCAGCATCGCGAGCGGCGTTGTGGCTTGTCCGGCGATCGGCCCGCGATCGGGAGATGGCGGCACGGTGACGGTCGATCGCGGCTTGATATTTTTCAGTTGGCTGAGGGCAGCGATCGCTCCAGTACTCCCAACCCCAGCTAATAAACCCCATTTCAACAATTGACGGCGATTCGGTGCGAGCTTATCTGGCTCTGTTGGCTTTGGCATGATGAGCGAACTCGCTAACTCACAAACACAGTAATGAGAAGTATTAGCACTAAATCTGATTTTTATAAAAGTATATAAGATTTTTATTTTTAAGAAAGATTCCTATTAATACCGAAGGTGCGATCGTTGGGCAAGCGCTTTAAAACGCCTAAACCAGGGACTGTAATCCCCTGGTTTAGGTGCTAAGGATCGTGGATTAAATAACCCCAGCGATTAAAATCGCGGCTACAAGAACAAAACCTGCCTGCGCAGGTTGAAATCCACTCTTAGTCCGCGTCGGCGGACATCGTTCTTGTAGGCGCGGTTTCAACCGCCAGCAAAATCTTGGCTATAATGTGGCCGCTCGACAAGACTCAAAATACTTCGTGAGGGCAGTGGGCAAGCCCGTACTGGGATCCGTCGAACCGCTAAACTGGGCCTTCATTAAAATGCCAATGGCCTGCCCTTGCGTATGCTGCGCCTGCATATTTTTCATGGAACACTGACACATCTGCTGGGCTTGAGCGGCGCTCTTTCCTTTGGCTCGAAGTTTTTCGGAGCAACCAGTGGTATAGCGGCTAATCAATGTCGGGCTGTATTTATAGGCCGTCTTAGCGGATGAGTTAGGGGTTGACGGCGCTGCAGAAACTGCCGAGAACGGTGTTAAAGCGGCACCGACTAACCCGACAGTCACAATTAAACCAGACATTAGCGGAATGGGGTTAGCCATGTTGTGCTCCTAGAGTGAATTCAACAGTAGAGGTGAATAAAGAAAGATGCGGTAGCTGGCTCAGCAATCTTTAGATTAGGTTTGAGTTATTACTTAAGCCTATGATATTGGTCACCACAGCGTGAGATCCATATCACAGCCATAAAAAAAGACAATTCTTCTTTAATTCATGCTTTAATTCATGCCGTATCGTAGGGTATCGAGCCAGTTCAACGGTCAGTGACGAAGAATGGGAATCTCAGGTTTCCCTTACCGCAAAATAAATGGGGGCCGTGAAGGACTGATAGAATGAGCAAGCCGTCGCTGAACCTCGTCAACTAAATCTGCCATGCAACCTCGTCGCATTGCCCGTGAGTTAGCGCTACTGAGCGCCAGTCAAATGCCCTCGAATTCTGTAAAGCTCTCCGCACAAGAACTGCAATCGTTTGTCTTGGCTGCGGTGCGAACGTTGGTCGGAGAAGTCAAAGATGCGATAGAAACCGCCTCCCTAGAGCTGAAGAGAAGCAGCGATCGCCTGGAAAAAAGCAGGGTCTTCTCGGCAGATATTCAAAGCGCTCAGGCAATGCTCTCCGATTCGCTTGAATTAGCCCAGACTGCTATTAATCGCCTTGGGACCGCTGTCGATCTGCCAGAGCTGATTCAGATTGCCAGCCAGCACGACGTCAGAGAATACGCGCTTGCGTTAGTGCGGTCGCTCCACGAGCGCGCTCCAGAAATCGACGCAATTTTAGAGGCTTCTTTAGTTGAATGGCAGCTTACCCGCGTGGCGCAGATCGATCGAAACATTCTAAAAATTGCCGTTGCAGAAATCCACTTTTTAGAGGTGCCCGAGCGCATTGCCATCAATGAAGCAGTGGAATTGGCAAAGCGCTACAGCACTGAAGACGGACACAAGTTTGTGAACGGCGTTCTGCGTCGCGTTAGCCGACAACTTGCGGGGCTGCCCCAGTCAGAATCTAGGTAGCCGTAGCGAGAATTCCTCTCAAAAAAATGGCATTGTTTTAATTGAATGCCCGACATTCCGTAGGAGCACGCCAGCACGCACCCCTACGGAACGGTCGCTAAAATCTTCTAGGCTGCTGCAAATTTCTCGGCAACAAAATCCCAATTGACCAGGCTATTGAGGAAGGTTTCCATGTAGTCCGGGCGGCGATTTTGATAGTCGAGGTAGTAAGCATGTTCCCACACGTCCATGGTTAAGAGGGGAACTTGCCCTTGGGTGAGCGGATTATCTGCATTTCCGGTTTTGGTCACCTTAAGCGTGCCGCTGTCCAAAACAAGCCACGCCCAACCGCTGCCAAACTGGGTTGCGCCCGCTTGCTTGAACGCCGTTTTAAACTCGTCAAAGCTACCGAAGTCGGCATTGATTTTGTCTGCCAAGGGACCGTAGGGCGCACCGCCGCCGTTCGGTTTCATGCAATGCCAGTAAAAGGTATGATTCCAGGCTTGGGCGGCATTGTTGAAGATACCCACCTTATCCTTATCGCCAGAGGTTGTTTTAATGACTTCTTCAAGAGGAAGGCTGTCAAGGGGTGTTTCTTTTACCAAATTATTGAAATTGGTAACGTAGGCGGCGTGGTGTTTGCCATAGTGAAACTGTAATGTATTGGCCGAAATATGCGGCTCTAAACCAGTCTCAGGATAAGGCAAAGTTGGAAATTCGTAAGCCATGACGTTCGATCCTCTTTACAATGATGAGAATAAAATCTGGAAAAGCGTGAAACTCAGCGCTTTAGACAGATTTCAGCTTTAGCTAAACCGCAGACCTTGCGGCAGCGCAGAAGCAACTTGCCCTGTAAGCCTATCGACATAATCTTATCAAGGAGTGCTTCATTCAAGAGCAGCCTATTGATGGATAGAGAGCGGGATGCTCGATCGGTAGATTAGTCTAAGGTCGATATTAGGGCTACGCCTGCTTCTAGATTGTAAATAAATGGGTTCGCGTTCGCTGGGATGGCGGAATGCTGCATCCTGTCCAGAAACCCTTAGCCTCTGCGACAATAGGAGTTTTGCCCCCTCATCGGTTTTCTATGGATGGCCTCGGTTTTAAGCTCGACCTTAAGGGTCTCATGTCTTTCAAGGCAACGCTCGTCTTTGCCTGTTTGGGCTTTATGCCGCTCTCTTGGGCTGCTGAGTCTCTCCAATGGGGAGACTTTGCGGTGTTCAGTACGTCGGTGCTGGCGATCGTTCCCCTTTCGATTATTTTGAGTACGGCGACGGAAAAGATTGCAGTGGTGACAGGTCCTTCCCTGGGTGGGTTGGTGAATGCCATTTTTGGGAATGCGACGGAGTTGATTTTGGCGTTGGTGGCGCTCAAGGCAGGGTTGGTCGATATTGTGGAGGCCAGTATCACGGGCAGCATTTTGGGGGCGCTGCTGTTGTTGTTGGGGTTGGGCATGCTAACGGGGGGCTTGCGCTATAAGGAGCAATCTTTTAAGCCGATTTTTGCGCGGGTCAACGGGTCGTTTATGACGCTGGCGGTGGTGGCGATCGCCCTCCCTACGCTTGTCACCTATACGTCCAATATCGTAGACCCTAGTGCCATCCGCCATATTTCGATGGCGACTGCGACGGTTCTCATTGTGTTGTACGGGCTAACGCTGTTGTTTTCTTTAAAAACTCACAGCTATCTTTACGATGTCGGTCTGGCAGAGGGAGAAATTGCGCCCGACGAAGCAACTTTGGCTTCTCGTAAATCCGCGCTGGGCAGTTGGATTGCAGTTTTACTGGCGGCCTCGATCGGCATTGCGTTCGAGTCCGATCTCTTTGTGGGGGTGGTGGAGTCGGCCACGCAGGGGTTGGGCTTAACGCCGTTGTTCACGGGGGTTATTCTGCTGCCGCTGATCAGCGATGTAGCAGGCTACGTTACCATTACCCGTCTCGCGCTCAAAGATGAAATGGATCTGGCTGTCTCTACTGTGACAGGGGATAGCTTGCTGATTACGCTCTTTATTGCACCCGTGCTGGTATTCGTAGGAGAGCTATGGGGGAAGCCCATCGATCTCAATTTCAATCCTTTTGAGGTGGTGGCTCTGGCGATCGCCGTGACGGTCACGAATCTGGTCAGCTTTGGCGGTCGCTCGAATTGGCTGGATGGGGCACTGTTGCTAGCGACCTATCTATTGCTGGGGGTTTCGTTTTATTACCATCCCGCGTAATTTCCTGAGACGATGAAATGGCGATCGCTCACCAGCTTCACTGCCAAATATTCCAGTTGTGCCTGCTGGAGCTGAACGAGGACTTCATCGATGCTGTACGCGGCTAAGAGCGAATTATAAAAATCCTGGCGCAAAACTTCGAGTTCGTTGGCAGCGTACCGATCGACCAGTCGGGCAGCGACTTCAGCATTGTCGGGACGCATCAAATCCATTATAAAAATGGCAGCATCGGGCTTTGCCCATCGATGGATCGACTGCCATAGAATCTTGGGGTCGGCAAGGTGGTGGAGCAGGCTATTAGAAAAAATCAAACCGTAGCGATCGCGGGGTGCGTTTCCCGCTGGTAAGTAGGCTTCGCTCAGAGTAACGCGCCCATCTAAGCCTGCCTTTTGCACCGCCTCGCGACCATAGTGCAGCATCGCTGGGGAACCATCTAGACCGTCTACAGACCAATCGGAAAAAGCCCGCGCAAATCGAATGGCAATATCAGCGGGGCCGCAGCCGAGGTCTAAAGCCGTGCCAGTTTGGGGCAAATTTGGCAACGATTGCCGCAGTAGCTCAATGCAGTAATTGTGAGGCTCCTCGAAGTCTGCACGAGCGTAGGCGTAAGCCTGCTCCAAGCCGTTCATCAGGTCTGGTTCGGGGGTCCGTTTCATTGTCGATCTAACATTGGGCGACGCCTTCTTCGCGGGCGGCTTGCTCTACAGCGGCTGCGACTGCTGTTGCCACGCGCTCGTCGAAGACAGAGGGGATGATATGGTCTGCGGCTAACTCTTGGGGGCTGACGAGGGCAGCGATCGCATGGGCCGCCTCCAGATGCATCGTCGCGGTAATGGTTGCGGCGCGGCAGTGGAGCGCACCCCGAAAAATGCCGGGGAAGGCCAACACGTTGTTAATTTGGTTGGGGTAGTCGCTGCGGCCCGTCGCCATCACCGCCACCAACCCTTGCGCCAACTCCGGCTGAATTTCGGGCACCGGATTCGCCATGGCAAAGACAATCGAGTCCTTTGCCATCCGTTTCAGCATCTCAGGCGTCAACACCCCTGGTGCGCTCACCCCTAGAAACACGTCGGCATCCTTGAGCGCTGTGGCGAGATCGCCCGTGGCATCTACGGCAAACTCCTGCTTTTCGGGGGTGAGGTTGGGGAGGGAGGTGCTGATGATTCCCTGGCGATCGCACAGCCAAATTGTATTTGCCCCCGCTTTGCGCAACAGCCGCCCAATGGCAACCCCCGCCGCGCCTGCGCCGTTAATGACAATTTTGACGTTTTCTAAAGACTTCCCGACTAACTTGAAGGCATTGGTCAGCGCCGCCAGCACGACGATCGCCGTACCGTGCTGATCGTCATGAAACACAGGGATGTTTAGTTCGCGCTGGAGCCTTGCTTCCACTTCAAAACAGCGGGGAGCGCTAATGTCTTCGAGGTTAATGCCGCCAAAAACAGGCGCAATGCGCTTGACGGTTTCGACAATTTCATCCACGTCCTGGGTGGCCAAACAGACAGGGAATGCATTGAGCTGCCCAAACTCCCGAAACAACAGCGCTTTGCCTTCCATGACGGGCAAGGCGGCCTCCGGGCCGATGTTGCCCAGCCCCAATACGGCGCTGCCATCGGTGACGACGGCCACGGTGCTTTGTTTGATGGTGAGTTCGTAAACGCGGTCGGGGTCTTGGGCGATTGCCATACAAATCCGACCCACGCCGGGGGTGTAAGCCATGGCCAGTTCGTCCTGACCTTGGAGGGGCAGTTTGCTACTGGTAATGAGTTTGCCGCCCTGATGCAGTTCGAAGGTGCGGTCTCGAACCGATAAAACCTGGATTTCGAGCTGGTCTTTGAGGGACTGCACAATGGCGTCGGCGTGTTCTTGACTGGCAGCATCAATCGTGATGTCGCGGGTGACAGAAGTGCGATCGCGCTGCACCACTTCAATATCGCCAATGCTGCCCCCGGCTTCGCCAACGGCCTGCACCACCCGCGCCAGCATTCCAGCATGATTGGGGATTTGAACTTGAACGGTAATGCTGTAGCTGGGGTTGGGCGTCAGTTGAACCATAGTGCAGTTTGTTCCTCGATCTCAAAGCGATATAGCAGCTTATTTATCTTATGCTGAACTGCTATCGCAAAGGCTGCACGGATGTTAGGGAGCTATGGCCGGTCTTCAAAAAACTCATCGTCCCATTCAGGATCGGTCAGGGGGCGACTGGGCGGTCGGATCACGCGATAGTCTGCATCCACCACGCGATCGCTGCCGGGCTGTTTTCTCTCCCTGCGGCGGGAATCCGAGCCATTCTCATTTTCTTCAAACAGATGGCTCCAGCGCGATTGTTGCGGCGTATCGTCGTAGTCGTAGTCTTCTTCTTCCGGCGAAAGCTTCGCACCAGGGGTTCGCGCGTCATACTCCGTGGCGGAAACCTTGGACGGTCTGCCGTGCCAATCTCGCGCGGCGGGTTGATACCAGTCCGACGCGCTGGCATGCGAGGCAGTCCGAGAAGACCGATAGGTAGAGGCTTTAGATCGGCGCGTTTTGGCCTTGCGGGCGGAGCGCTGAAACCAGGGACGTCGGGGAGTTCGCAATGCTGGCGCGCCCTGCAACAGATACTGTAAAAGCGCGCCAACCAGCAGCCCGAGCAATACCGAGAGGAGTAACGCCAGCCCGAGGGAAATCGGTTGAGTGGGTATCCCCAGAATCGTAATGGTTAAAGGCACGGCATTTTGCAGCACTAGAGCAGCAGCAATGCCGATCGACAGCGCGACAAGCACAATTCTGATTAAAGGCATGGCAACCTCCTGATGTTTTGCGGTCGACCCATACCGCCATTTTGACCCATTCCGTTCATTCCTCGGCGATCGCTTCCCACAACGCTACTAGGATAGCGTTTGAGAATAAAAACCCTTCGGGATCGCTCAGCCGCAGGTCGCCGTTAGGGGTGAGTTCCACCCATCCATTATCGCGATAGGGCTTCAGGCGTTGCAGTAACGGCTCGATAAATGCTGTACCAAAGTTTTGCGCTAAGGCGTTGAGGGCAACGCCCTGGGTGCGCCTCAGACCCACCATAAAGGTTTCAAACAGACGATCGTTAGCCGAAGTCACGGGTGCGTCGATCGGGCCGCCCTGTTCGATGTAGTTGACCAGCCACTGCGCGTAGCTTTCCCGGCTGCGGGGGCGGCTGAAGCGTTGCCCCCGCACGTAGCTGGCGGCTCCCATGCCGAAGCCGTAGTAGGATGCATTGCGCCAGTAGACCAGGTTATGGCGACATTCAAATCCAGGCCGGGCGTAGTTCGAAATTTCGTAGTGTTCGTACCCAGAGGCTTGTAGGGCTTGGGAGGCCAATCGATACATTTGAGCCGTCGTGTTATCGCTGGGGAGCGGGCCTTCCCCTGGATCAAACCGCTTCCCGAAGACGGTGCCCGGCTCCAACACGAGGTCGTAGGCCGAAAGGTGCTGCGGGGCTAGGGCGATCGCCGCGTTCAACGAGTCTTCCCACTGCGCGAGGGTTTGGTTGGGCAGTCCTGAAATCAGATCCAGGCTCAAGTTGTCGTATCCCGCCTGCCGCAATAGATCTACGGCTGCATAAATGTCTGGCGTCCGGTGGGTGCGCCCGCAGTCGCGCAGCAATTCATCCTGAAAGGCTTGCGAACCCAAACTGACGCGGTTTACCCCAGCCTGCCGATAGCCTTGGATTTGGTCTGAGGTAAATGTCCCAGGATCCATCTCCATCGAAATCTCTGGCCGTTCTGCCAATCCGAATTGCTGGCCGAGGGTTTCTACAATTCGATGGACTTGCTCTACTGCGAGCAAGGAAGGCGTTCCGCCTCCAAAAAAGATGGTTTGGAGCGGTTGACCTTGAGACGGCGTCGCGCGGATTTCTTGGCACAGCCAGTCTACGTACTGCTGAATGCCGAGAGAGGTTTCTCCTCGAAGGCGATCGCCGATGACCGAAACCGGAAAATCGCAGTAAAAACAGCGCCGCCGACAAAACGGGATATGCACGTAGGCTGCTGTCGGCTGGTCCCACGTTTCAGCCTGGGAAAGCGCCGTATCGATTTCTGAGAACGCGAGGGCCATGGGGATTCCTGCTACGACAATCCATTTTACCCTTGGCCGCAAGGCCGGGTTTAGCCGCGATGAGCGATAAAGTTAGACTGTTATTACTGAATCGGAGACTTGTGCGATCCAGATTCAAGAATTGAGAAAATTGGCTATGCTTACCGTCACCCATCCCGATCGCCCGCAGCATTCTTCTGGAGTGATGCTGCAAGGCATCACATGGCAGACTTACCAGTCTCTCGTGCAGGAGTTGGAATCTCAGCCTGCCAAGCGCTTGACCTATGACAATGGCGTACTGGAGATTTTTATGCCTTTACCGCCCCATGAGACCTATAAACGGTTGTTGGGGCGTTTGGTTGAGATTGTGACGGAGGAGATGAATCTAGAAATCCGCAGTTTGAGTGCTTCGACTTGGAGTCGAAAGGATCTGCTCAAGGGGGTTGAGGCGGATGAGTGCTATTACATTCAGAATGAAGCAATTGTGCGGGGCAAAATGGAAATCGATCTGGCGATCGACCCGCCGCCGGATTTAGCCATCGAAATTGATATCAGCAATCCTTCTTTGCCCCGATTGCCAATTTATGCGGCCCTGGGCGTGCCGGAGGTTTGGCAGTTTGATGGAGAAAGCTTCAAGATTTTGGGGTTGACTGCGACCGAGTACATTCCACAATGTCAATCTCTCGCGCTGCCGATGGTCACGGTAGAGGCGGTGCAAAGATTATTGATTCGTGCCCAGGAGATGGGCGAAACCAGTTGGGCTAAGGCGGTGCGTCAGTGGGCAAAGGAGCAAGGCGATCGCGTTGTCTAGAACCCTGCTGCTTGAAAGTCTTTTCCCGCATATAACAGGGGCATTTTATGAATTGTGGCTGCTGCCGCTGCAAAACAATCTCCGTAGTTGAGTTGAGCGGGATGACCGCCTCCTTTGCCGTAGCGCTGGTATAGTTCTAGGCCCTTGAGTGCCAAAGTCCGATCGACGGGAACGTAGTCTAGGTCTAAATGCGCTAGCAATGCTTCAACCTCGGTTAATAACCCTTTGCGTAGGGCCACGATCGTGAGTTCTTGCAATGTGCCGCAAGACATCAGTAATTCTGGTGCCTCGATCGCCTGTTGGTAAAGGGTTTCCCAATGGGGTTCTTGCAATGCGATCGCCATGACCGCTGAGGTATCCACAATCATTTCGGCAAGCCATCTTCGTCGTAGAGCGAATCTGGCACAAAGTCATTCGCTTTCTGAGAGGCAGCAGACTGAATGGCCGATAAATGTTCTGCGAGTTGAGTTTGCCGCCGTTGCCGCCGCAGTTCTCGATATTCGCGCTCTAAGGCTGCTTTCACGATCTCTGTAGGACCCTGACCCGTTAATTCGCGCAGTCGCTTGATGAGGGAATCCACTTCGGCGTTTTTAATATTGATAGCCATAGTTTCTATACTGGATATCTAGAGATTAATTCTAGACTTTCTTTCTGTAATTCTGCCAATAAGCTGGTTTCGGCTGTGGCTGTAAGGAATGGGTTAGCCCGCAAGACAGAAGGTTTGTGAAGTTTGCGATCGCTGCAAGCCTGTTTTGGGCATACTGAGGATTGGAGTGTATTCATAGTCTTGTTGAGACTCTACACGTCTAGGACAAAGCTTCACTTACTCTTTAGGAAAGGTCTACTCAAAATGCGATCGCGCGTTAGGTTTTTAGCATGACCCATTCTCGACCGCAGCTTATTATCCGCGCTGGGGAGTCTGAGCGTCTGTATTGGCAGGATTTATGGCGCTATCGCGAGTTATTTTATTTTTTGGCTTGGCGCGATATTTTGGTGCGCTATAAGCAGACGGCGATCGGGATTGCGTGGGCGTTGCTGCGACCTTTGCTGACGATGATCGTATTTACGGTGGTGTTTGGGGCGATCGCCAAGCTGCCGTCGAATGGGGTGCCCTATCCGATTCTGGTGTTTGCGGGGTTGCTACCTTGGCAATTTTTCAGCAATGCTTTAGCTGAATGCAGCAATAGTTTGATTGGCAACTCGAATTTACTGTCTAAGGTTTATTTCCCTCGGCTAATTATTCCCACAAGTTCTGTCATCGTGAGCTTTGTCGATTTTCTGATTTCTGGGATGATTTTGTTAGGATTGATGGCCTGGTATAACTTTTTACCGTCTTGGCGGATTGTAGCGCTACCTGTATTTACGTTAATGGCTTTTTTGGCTTCGATGGGCGCGGGGCTGTGGCTGGCCGCGCTGAACGTACAGTATCGAGATTTTCGGTTTGTGGTGCCTTTTTTGATCCAGTTTGGGCTATACCTATCGCCTGTCGGGTTTAGCAGTAGTGTGATACCGGAGAGGTGGCGTCTGCTGTATTCGCTGAATCCAATGGTAGGAGTGATTGACGGGTTTCGGTGGGCTATTACGGGTCAATCCAGTGTTTTGTCGGGCTGGACAACGTTGCTTTCGATGGCGGTTGTGCTGGCGCTGTTTTGCAGCGGGATCTGGTATTTCCGCAAGATGGAACGAACCTTCGCTGATGTGATTTAGGAAGGTGAATATTGATTATGTCTGATACGGTAATCAAGGTCGAAAATCTTAGCAAAAAATATATTATCAGGCACCAACAGGCTCAGCAGTACACGGCGCTTAGGGATGTTATCGCTGATGGGGTCAAGTCTATAGGTCGTCATCTTTCTGGTTCTAAGCAAGATCTTGCAATGGGTTCGACACAGGAGGAGTTTTGGGCTCTGAAGGATGTGTCGTTTGAGGTGAAGCAGGGCGATCGCATTGGCATCATTGGACGCAATGGTGCGGGGAAGTCAACACTACTAAAGATTTTGAGCCGCATTGTAGAGCCAACCCTAGGTGAAGTTACCTTAAATGGACGAGTAGCTAGCCTATTGGAAGTAGGTACAGGTTTTCATCCAGAATTAACGGGAAGAGAAAATATTTTTCTCAACGGAGCTATCTTGGGCATGAGCCGATTAGAAATTAGCAAAAATTTTGATGAGATTGTTGAATTTTCGGAAGTTGAGAAATTTTTAGATACACCTGTAAAACGCTATTCTTCGGGAATGTATGTACGACTAGCATTTGCTGTTGCAGCCCATCTAGAACCAGAAATTCTAATCGTTGACGAGGTTTTGGCGGTAGGAGATGGAGCATTTCAGAAAAAATGCTTAGGTAAAATGGGAGAAGTTGCAAAGGAAGGCAGAACTGTTATATTCGTTAGTCACAATATGCAAGCTATTAGGCGTTTATGTTCTAGTGCAATCTATTTTAGTCAAGGAAAAGTCGAAGAAGTTTCGACAGTTGAAGAAGCAATTCAGATTTACTCTAGCCAAGAGTCTCGCACAAATTATTGTGTTGACTTAAATTCTATTCCTAGAAAGAATGATTTTGGGGAAAAAGCACGACTACTTTCCTTGAGATTATCTCAAGGTACCGAATTTAGTTATGGAAAGCCTTTAAGCTTGATATTTACAATCAACTGTTTTCAAAAAATAGACAATCTCTTGGTCGGAATCGGGTTTGATAATATAACAGGTTCAAGAGTTATGACTCTCGACTCCGATCACGATCAACCACCCTTAAATATAGGGACTGGTTTGCATGATATAAATTTTTATTTGGACAGGAATCCACTTCATCCTGGATTTTATTCAATTGCTATAGCATTACATTCAAATACTTATCCATTAGATGCAATCAATGATACATTAACTTGGGAATCTACTTCTAGCTCTAGTGATTTAGTAGGAGATCGAGGCTATGGAGGATGTCGTTTGCCTGTTAAAATATGTGTGTCACGATTGACTCTTTAAATGCGATTTGCAACTTATTAATGATGAAATTTAGAAAATAAATTTAATATATTTTACTTGCGCTAGTGCTCTCAATAAATGATGTTTCTGGGTTAGAAAGTTTTATTCGTAGAGGATTCATGATTTTATATTGACACTTCTTGAATACTACAGACTAATTAGTACAATTTAATTATTTTTGGTGGACTAATGAATGTAATTTACGATATATCCTTGCTAGGGATAGGGCACAATGATCCTATAAATAAGGTGGGCATCTACCGAGTTGTAGAAGACCTAGTATATGAACTGGCAAAAATGGGTGAGTGTGATCTTACTTTTAGCGCAACTTCACAGCTAGATTGCTTACTACAATGTTTGAAATACTTGTCGGAAAATCCCGATCTTAATAATACGCTTGTGGGACATTCTGATACCAAGAAGTTTGTCGGAAAAAGAATTGATTACTTGAATGGTAAAATTTATAATGAAGTAGGATTAAAACGCTTTTTACTGAAGGTTCTAAGAAAGTCGCTTAGGTACAGTAATAAGTTTTTCCCTAGTACTATAGATAAGAAAATATTAAACGCAGCAGATATCTTTCATACACCTTGTTATCCAATACCTTCCATCATAAAAGAATCAAAAAAAATTAAAAATTTTATAACAATCTATGATTTAATTCCAATCTTGCATCCACATTATTGTAGAGGCACAAATAACAGAGATTTCATAAAGTCTGTCTTAAAAAGTGTGGGTAGAGACGGTTATGTAGCTTGTATTTCAGAGTCAACCAAAAATGATTTGTGCAATTACGTAAAAGATTTCGATCCTTCTAAGGCATTTATAACTTACTTAGCTGCTAATACTGATATATTTTATCCCTGTAAAGATTTAGAAAAATTAAAGTCTATAAAACTTAAATACAATATTCCTCTTGATGCTAAGTATGTGCTAAGCATATGTACTTTAGAACCTAGAAAGAATATTGATCACGTTATTCGATGCTTTGCAAATTTAATTCTAGAAGAACATCTTACGGATCTGTATCTTGTTCTAGTAGGTGTAAAAGGGTGGAGTTATCAAAGTATTTTTGAAGAGATTGAAAATCATAGTTTTGTGAAAAAACGAATAATTCTTACAGGATATGTTGCCGATCAAGATTTGGCAGCGTTATATAGTGGCTCACTGGTATTTACCTATCTTTCTTTTTATGAAGGCTTTGGCCTGCCACCATTAGAAGCTATGCAATGTGGAATTCCCGTCATAACATCAAATACTTCTTCACTGCCTGAAGTAGTTGGAAACGCTGGAATAATGTTAGATCCACTAGATAAGGATAGCTTATGTCAGAATATCCTTGAAATATATAATAGTTCCCTAACAAGAGAGCAAATGTGTATAGCCTCAATTGAAAGAGCTAAAAAGTTTAATTGGAGAAATTGTGCAAATCAAACAATCGAAGCATATAAAGTATCGCTTGAAGAATAAGATAGTCGTCAATATCTTTGATTCTGTTAACTAACCCTTTAAAAAGTAGTTTTTAGAGAAAAGAACAAAGGTTGTTAAGTAAGTTTATTAAATATTTATGAAAATAAAAGTTGCTTATGATATTTCATTTCTAGTTAAAGAACTTAAACGGCAAGATCATAAATCTGGTATTTTTAGAGAGACTGAGGAACTAATGCATGCATTAGGGAATAAAGGTGGTATCGAATTATTTTTGTCATGCATATGTATTGAAAAAAACTTAATATTTAACTCCGTAAAATTTCTATCATGTATCCAGAAAGAGCCAACTTGGGCAAAATATAAGCACATTGATGTATTTAAGAGTCGCCTAGGAATTAAATCATTTTATGAAAAATATTATTCTTTTAATCATCCAGAAGAATCTAATATCGATCATAACCATTCATTGAAGTTAGCTTACAACAAGGGAATATTCCAATTAATATCACTGTTTGATGCTTACCAAAAAATTGATTGGCAGAGTGTAGACATAATACACTCTACGTATCATAAACTCCCTTCAAAAAAAATAACAAAAAAAATTCCTAGAGTTCTGACGATACAGGACTTAATCCCAGTAGTTAAACCTGACCTTGTTGCTCCATCCTTAAACAAGGCATTTAAAGACACACTTAGTAGTGTTGATTTAAAGGATGATTGGATTATTTGTATTTCTGAGCATACAAAGCAAGAATTTTGTGAGTACACGGGATTTCCTTTAGAACGTACCTTTGTTACTCATTTGGCAGCGGCAAAGCATTTCCATCCAGTTAAAGATCTTGAAGCTATAGACAGTGTTCGGAAACTTTATAGGATTCCCGAAGGAAATTATTTTCTTAGCCTTGCTACCCATCTTGCCCCACACAAAAATCTTATTCATCTTATTCGTTGTTTTTATAAGTTAAAAGAGGAGCAACCTAATCTAAATGTTAAACTTGTTTTAGCAGGTTCAAAACATTATAGGCTAGCGGAAATAATTAATAGCATTGATTCTTCTTCTAAACTTAGTTCGAGCGTAATATTTACAGGTTATGTAGAAGATACCGACTTAAGCGCTTTATATAGCGGTTCTTCTGCTTTCATTTTTCCTTCTCTATATGAGGGTTTCGGCTTACCCCCTTTAGAAGCAATGCAATGCGGAACACCTGTAATTACATCGAATGTCACTTCATTACCAGAAGTTGTTGGAGATGCAGGTCTTATGGTCAATCCTGCGGATGAAGATGAACTTTGTCAGGCAATGCTAACAGTGCTGAATGATAAAGATCTAGCTCAAGAACTTCGATATAAAGGCTTAATTCGATCCAAAAATTTTAGTTGGTCAAAGTGTGCAGCAGATACTGTGGAAGTGTACAAAAAAGTTTTAAATAGTCGATAAATAAGTTTGGCTATTTAGAGTATAAAGATAAAGCTTATTGACCTGCTATAGCTGATTTTTAAGAAAAAATGGTTTTTACATGATGAAAACTGCCTTGATTTGTGGAATTTCTGGACAAGATGGAGCCTACCTTACTCAATTGCTTCTCAATAAAAGCTATGTCGTATATGGGACTTCTCGTGATGCACAGATGTCATCATTTCGAAACTTATTTCGACTTGGAATTCTTGAGAAAGTCAAGTTGGAGTCTATGGCACTTAATGACTTTAGGAGCGTCTTACAAGTTCTGGTAAAAGTTAAACCTGACGAAGTTTATAACTTAGCTGGTCAGAGTTCTGTTGGTTTATCTTTTGGACAACCAGTAGAGACCTTAGAAAGCATAGCAACAGGTACGCTTAATCTCTTAGAAGCTATTCGTTTTTTAGGTGAACCAATTAAATTTTATAATGCTGGTTCTAGCGAATGTTTTGGGAATAGTGGGAATCATGCGGCTGATGAAAATACCCCATTTCGTCCACGAAGTCCATATGGAGTTGCAAAAGCAGCGTCATTTTGGGAAGTAGCTAATTATCGCGAAGCTTATAATATATTTGCTTGTTCAGGTATCTTATTTAATCACGAATCTCCATTACGTCCAGAGCGGTTCGTTACACAAAAAATTATTACTTCAGCCTGTAAAATTGCATTAGGGCTTCAAGACCATAAGTTATCCTTAGGAAACCTTACGATTGAGAGAGACTGGGGTTGGGCACCTGAATATGTAGAAGCAATGTACTTAATGCTTCAAGAGGAAAATCCAGATGATTATGTTATTGCAACTGGTATTTCTCATAAATTAGAAGACTTTGTGCATAGTGTCTTTGCAAAGCTGAATTTGGATTGGAGCAATCATGTTGTTGTCGATTCAAGCCTCCTACGACCAACTGACATCGCGTTTGGCAAAGGGAACCCAGCTAAAGCAGAACAACATCTAGGATGGAAAGCAAAAAGTTCCATGACTGAAGTTATAGAAATGATGATTGAAGAAAAGCTAGGATATTTAAAGAATATTAATCAATAATAATTTATACGGATGAAAATTATAATAGCTAATTAAATATATGAGAGTTGCATATGACGTGACTATGCTTGGCTTAGGATTTATTAATCCTAAAGCTAGGACAGGAATTTACAGAGCTGTAGAATCCCTTTTTAATACTATTGTTGACCAGCAGTCGGTAGAACTAGTCGCCACTACACTTAATCAAACAAGTCAGATATGGGACAGTATCAGTACTAGATTGTATTTTGAACAATTTTCCGATAAAGATAATATTTTATTTGAGCACTATACTAGCCAATTTCATTTAGACTTTATCTATGAAATAGCAATTAAAACCCAAAAAATACTTATTCAAAAATACATTAACAATAACTCTCTTTTTTACAAAGGGTCTCTAGCAATTCGTATTCCTTTTGATTATATAGCAAAAATTGATGTAGCTTTGCAAAAAACTTCTCAATTATTTGACGTTTATCATTCGCCTCATCATCCTCTGCCCGATCGAGATCTTATAGGTAATATTCCAAGAATACTCACAATTTATGATTTAATTCCTAGAATTCATCCTGAGTGGATGACGAAGGGTAAAGTTCATCTGTTTGATACTATTTTACAAAGCCTTGATGTTGATAGAGACTGGGTTATTTGCAATTCTGAATTTACAAAACAAGATATTCTCCGACTCTTTAATATTAAAGCCGAACGAATTTTTGTAATTCCTCTAGCGGCTGCGAATCATTTTAATTTTGTATCTAAAAGGGAAATTATTAATTCAGTGTTGTGCCGCTATGGGATTCCGAATAAACCTTATTTCCTGAGTCTTTCAACTTTAGAACCTCGTAAGAACTTAGCTTTTTTGATTAATTGCTTTGGCCGACTGCTCGCAGAAATGCCTGGTTTAGACTTTAATCTTGTTTTAGTTGGAGTTAATGGCTGGAAAAATACAGATATTTTTCATGCTATTCAGAAAATTCCTGAATTACAATCTCGTGTTATTTTTACAGGATATATTCCTGATGTTGACCTAAGTGCAATTTATAGTGGTGCCACTGCTTTTATTTATCCCTCTCTTTATGAAGGGTTTGGCTTACCACCATTAGAAGCTATGCAATGCGGCGTTCCGGTTATCTCTTCAATTGCAAGTTCTTTGCCTGAGGTTGTTGGAAATGCTGGATTAATGATCGATCCATTAGACCAAGATGCCCTCTGCCAGGCCCTTCTTACCGTAGGTAGTGATAGTCTTCTTCGGTCTAAGTTATCCCAGCTTTCACTAGATCGTGCGCGGAAATTTAGCTGGCTTTATTGTGCTGAGCAGACTGTGCAAGTTTATCGAACCGTTGTGGATGCTAGTTGATTCTAAATTATATGCGTTGTTTATATACTCTTACAGCTTATCCTCCATTTATTGGTGGTGCCCAGCTTCATCATCATTTATTGGGACAGGAAATGCTCCGAAAACACGCTGTTCAGGTTGTATGCCACTGGAATAAGAATAGAACAGATTGGTTACTAGGAACAACTCTCAATGCGCCTATGATTCCACAAGATTACTACATTGATAATATTCCAGTTCATCGTCTTGGCTTAAAGATTTCAGAGAAATTTTATTTGGCACCTATTCTTCCGCTGTATTACCCTTTAATGAGGATAGCATTGCCTATAATTGCAGGAGTGATTGCGAAACATTTAGAGATTTTTGCCGATCGCGTAGATTTGGTTCACAACGTTCGTATAGGTCGAGAAGGTCTTAGTTATGCTTCTCTAAAAATGGCAAGAAAATATGATATCCCATTTGTCTTGACTGCCGTTCATCATCCTCGTTGGGTTGGATGGCGCTACCGTGAATACTTAAAGTTGTATCAACAAGCCGATGCAGTTATAGCGCTTACCAAAGCTGAGAAAGAGGTGCTGATCGGTTTAGGCGTGAAAGAAGAACGAATTCACATTACAGGCATAGGCCCAATATTGGCTGAAAAAGCAGAACCTCAAGTCTTTATACAGCGTTATCAAATTGAGGAACCCATTATTTTATTTTTAGGACAGCACTACCCTTATAAAGGCTATCGGCAACTCTTAGAAGCAATGCCTATGGTATGGAAAAAATTTCCTGAAGCCAACTTTGTCTTCATCGGCCCTCCAGTTGCTCAATCAGAGAAAGATTTTGCCCGTCTCCAAGACAGACGAGTTCATCGATTGGGTACAGTAGATTTACAGGAAAAAACGAACGCTTTAGCTGCCTGTACATTGCTTTGCGTTCCCTCAAATCAAGAAAGTTTTGGTGGTGTCTATACAGAAGCATGGAGCTTTGCTAAACCTGTTATTGGCTGTAATATTCCTGCGGTTTCTGATGTTATTACTCATGGAATTGATGGATACTTAATTTCGCAGAATTTCAATGAAATAGCTGATAGAATCTGTCAGATATTATCAAACACCACTCAAGCTCAAGCAATGGGTGAAGCAGGGAAAAATAAGGTAAAACAGAATTATACTTGGGATAAATTGGCGGAAAAAACAGAATTTATTTATAAGAAACTACTTGGTTAATTCATTTGTTGAATCTTTTCTCAATATAAAATGACTCAAGTATCAATCTCCGTTATCACTGTAACCCACAATCATGCTCAATATATTGAGAGATGTTTAGCTGCCCTAGTGCCAGAAGTAAAACGACTCGGCGGTGAAGTCATTGTGGTGGATAACCGATCTGATGATGAGAGTGCTGCGATCGCCCAACAATACCCCTCCGTCAAACTCCATATCAATACCAAACGTCAGGGATTTTCAGCCAATAATAACTTTGGCATGGCAAAAGCAACCGGACGTTATCTATTGCTGCTAAACCCTGACACAGAAATCCAGCCCGGAGCCTTATCGCAGCTCATCGAATTTATGGATACCCATCCCCAAGTTGGCATGTGTGGTGCCCAGCTTTTGTTTCCTAACGGTCAAATTCAGCCCTCCCCTCGTCGCTTCCCAACCCTCGGTTCAGTCATTGCCCGCCGCACCCCGCTTCGCGTATTTCTGAAGCAATCTCACCTCAACCAGCATCACCTCATGCAGGACTTAGATCGCACCCAGCCGCAGCCCGTAGACTGGCTGTTAGGAGCTTGTATGTTTATCC
The DNA here is from genome assembly GCF_044923475.1 of Altericista sp. CCNU0014. Classification (NCBI taxonomy): domain Bacteria; kingdom Bacillati; phylum Cyanobacteriota; class Cyanophyceae; order Synechococcales; genus Altericista; species Altericista sp. CCNU0014. The sequence continues at coordinate 3,698,889 of NZ_CP137338.1, read as the reverse complement.
GTCGTGAAGTACTAGAAACCGTTGGCCCTCTAGATGAAGGCTATTTTCTGTACGTCGAAGACATCGACTGGGCGCATCGTATGCATACCGCAGGTTGGCAGGTCTATTACGTCCCCACCGCTCGAATCATTCACCATCACATCGCCGTCAGCGATAAAAAGCTTTGGAGCCTTTACACGTGGCTACACCTCAAAAGCATGGTGCGCTATACCCGCAAGCACTTGCTACCCCCACTTCCGGGCTTAAGCATCCGCACTGAGTCTTATCCTGTTTGGGAAAAAGAACATGCCGTTTCTCAAAACGGCAAAGACATGATTTGATCGATCCATTCCTCAGCCATAGATGCTTCCCAAACTAAAATGAGTGCATCAATTGCATCGCTGACCGCGAGACTTTGGGAAAGAACCAGTACTCCAGAACTGGTTTGCGATAAAACAAACTGGCCAAACTCAGTCGGCATCGTTTTACGATCGTGTGTGACCAGAACCCTACCAGCCTGCGCCGCAATAGCTAACACAGCTCCATCTTTTATCCCTTCAAGCCCTGCTTCATTAGACCTCTTGCACGAATATCCTAGCGATTAAAATCGCGGCTACAAGAACGATGTCCGCCTTCGCGGACTTAAGAGAAATCCAGATTTAGTCTGCGAAGGCAGACTTTGTTCTTGTAGCCCCGAATTCATTCGGACGGCTTCCAGGATTCATGCAAGAGTTCTATTGGCGGACTGAAAATCAAGTTTAGGTTGTCTGCGAATGACGCCAGATACAATCGCCTGTCTGAGGTCAGCATCAGCTTGAAATCGAACTTTGGTCACGTCAAACTCTGCTTTTGAACTCGAGCAGCATTGAGTTTTTGATACAGAAGGGGACTCTTTTCTCTGAAAGATTGTTGCAGAAGCTGAAATTCTGCCTCACCCTCCTGTAAATAGACATCAACCATTTCACGGTTAGCAAGGTAGAACGCGATCGCCCCATACACCTGTTCCAATGAAAGCAACGGAAAATTTTGGGCAATACTTTCAGGCGACTCCCCGTTCAAAAAAGAATAGACGACTGAATCAAGAGAGATACGGGTGTCTTCAATCCAATATCCTCGATCGTGTTGCTTTATGTATTGTTTTACTGGGGCGGGCGCTAATGTCATAGGTCTGTAAGTCAAGCACTACTTGAAATCTTAAGCGCTTTTTTATTATTTTGACATAACACTTTGGTTGGATGGGCGATCGCTTGGGAAGTAAGCCCGATCGCCCATACCAACGCCAAGTTTTGATACAATGCATGTGCGTATACGATAAGTTTTGGAATTATGCACAAGCGAATGACCATCACCCTTGATGAAGACGTTTACGACGGACTCGTGCGCGTTATTGGGCGGCGCAAAATTAGCCAATTCCTAGAAGATTTAGCAAGACCCCACGTCATGCAGGATGACCTTGCCTCCGCTTATCAAGCCATGGCTGCTGATACTGAACGCGAACAAGAAGCCTTGGAATGGAGCAATGCATTGATTGGAGATGTTGCTGATGCTACGCGGTGAAGTCTGGTGGGTAGACTTCGATCCATCTCTAGGCGGAGAGATTCAAAAAACTCGACCTGCTGTAATTGTGAGTAATAACGCATCTAATGCAGCTTTAAACCGAGTTCAAGTCGTTCCACTCACCAGTAATACAGGTAGGCTTTACCCCAGCGAGGCGATCGTCACTGTAGACGGTCAAAAAAGCAAGGTAATGGCCGATCAAATCACAACAGCGGATAAAAGCAGATGTAAAAGTTTGTTTGGCAAGTTGTCTAGCTCAGACATGCAAGCCCTGGAAAAAGCACTCAAAATTCAGCTTGGCTTCAAACTTTAAATCATTCCTGCCGCAAACGAATCGCCTCAAGAAACGCCTTGACCGCTTGGGGCTGATTGTAAGGCTGCACGTATTGAGCCAACAATCCAAAATCCAAACCAGGGAAAAACTGACTGCAAGGCACCTCTTGATAAATTTCGCCTCGCAAACCATAAAGCGCGAGCGCATTATTCTGCCAAATCAACACCTCTGGCACCCCCAACCCCTGATAGATCGCCAGCTTATCGATACCCCCACTCATCAAATTGATCTCGATCGCAAAATCCGGTCTTTCCTCCTTAAGGGTATCCACGCAATAACACTCATCCGGCTCTAACCCCTGAGCCTTTGCTTCACTGCGGAACGTCGTCGAGCCATAGCCATGAATTACAATATCGACCTCTTCCGCATAGCGCTCTAGGAGTCTTGAAATTACCTTTTTGAGCATTTCATGTTCGGAAGAAGGTATAAAAATTTCCAGCATCCCTTCGGAATAAAGCAATCGCAGCCCAGGACGATCTCCAAAAATTTCGAGTAAACTCTCGTACTGCGGCCAAGTCACCCCAGATAAAAGAACGCGTTGCTCTGCAACAGGGCTTAAAGGGGGGTGCATTGAGAGCGTCATGGCGAATAAAACCCAACCTAGCTTCAATTTTTATTGTAACCGTACGACCATTCTCGTTTAGCCCGAGCAAACCATCGCGACATCCCTGGGTAGGATAAACATAGCGCCCGCGCATCACCCTTAGTCGGCCAGTTGTGAACCCACCCACTCAAAAAAAAACTCATCCGCAAGATATTAGAGCCATTCATTCCGTCAACGTTTGGCGGAACGATCGGCAGCAGTGGCTCAATATCAGCGTTCTGGTCGTAGCAGACTTTGCAGCCCTCGGCTGCGCGTGGAAAATTGCAGCCCAGCTCAATCGGCTCTATTCTCCCATTCCGCCTCAGTTGGTATGGTGGACTTGGCTCGGCTTACCCAGCCTGTTTTGGATCTTTTCCGCCATCACCCTGCTGACCCTGGCGGGCGGTGGCCTGTACAACCGCGCCACCGCCTGGAAAGACTACGTTCGCTCCGCTCAGCTCGTCAGCCTTGCCTATCTCTTTGCCCTCGTCATCAGCTACTTCTACGACCCCAAACTGGACGTCCCGCGATCGCTCTTCTTCAGCGCGTGGTCCCTCAGCGTGGCCTTTATCATCGGGTTTCGCCTCATTTCCACCCTAGTTCTCCAGCAGCTCGAACAACGCCAACCCACCGTCGGTATTTTCCTGATCGCCACCGCAGAACGCCTACCCCACCTGTCGAAATTATTAGAACAGCGATCGCATTACCACGTCGTCGGTGCAGCCCTCGCTTCCACGGCCAACGCCAAAGTGACCCTGAGCGCCATCCTCAACTCCAAAGCCCGAGAAGTCATCGTCGAAGGACTGCCCCCCACCGAACTCGCCTCCACCCTCTACTGGCAGCTCAGACGTTTGGGCATTACTCTCCGGCTGATTCCCTCCAGCGTAGAAGTCCTCCACCGTCGCGGCATTCCTGAAATCTTTGCCGGAATGCCCACCCTGCGCGCAGCCCCCCCCATGCTCTTGGGCCTGGACTACCGCATCAAACGCTATATCGATATTACAGCCGCCGCCCTAGGGATATTGGTCCTCGCCCCCTTCCTGATTGGCATTGCGATCGCCATCAAACTCACCTCCCTAGGTCCCATTTTCTATCGGCAAGAACGCGTCGGACTCCACGGCAAAATCTTTCATATGTGGAAATTTCGGACGATGGTTGTCAATGCTGAAATATTGCAAGCCTCTCTAGAAGCCCGCAACGAATCCCAAGACGGCATCCTCTTCAAGATCAAAGACGACCCGCGCCGCACGCGGATTGGTCGCTTTCTGCGCCGCACCAGCATCGACGAACTGCCCCAACTCATTAACGTGCTAGTCGGCCAGATGAGCCTCGTAGGGCCAAGGCCGCTGCCCATCCGCGATGTCGAGCGCTTCAACTCCTGGCATCACATTCGCCATCAGGTCTTACCTGGCATTACCGGACTCTGGCAAATCTCCGGGCGATCGCACATCGATGATTTCGACCAGGCGGCGCGGCTAGACCTGTATTACATCGACAACTGGACCTTGAATCTGGACTTTGAAATTTTAGTTGAAACGATTCGGATTGTTTTATTTGCGAACGGAGCCTTTTGAAGTTAGCCAAAGCATCAAAGCAGCATTTCAGATTTTGCTCTCACCCAGTCCGTCAATTCTTCTTCCGAAATTTTGCCATCGGCTAGTTGCTCCATAATGCTTACTACTTCGACTTGTTCTGCGTGAAATCGATAGTGATTGGTTTTTAGAAATGCAACCATGATTACAAAAGCCGTTCTTTTATTGCCATCAATGAATGGATGATTTTGACAAATTCCACCGCAATAGGCTGCCGCTAGACGAATGATGTCAGCGCCTTCATAACAGTAAAAATTTTTAGGCCGTGCGATCGCCGAGTCAAGTAAACCTGCATCTCGCAAACCGTACTGACCGCCAAATAGCTCTATTTGACGGTCATGAACCACCAACACGCCATCTCGTCTGACCCACTTTGGCTCGTTCATCAAGCTAAAGCTTTTAATGCATCCCGATACTCAGCAGTGGTCTCTTCCGCAGCCGCAAGAAATGCTTCAAAATCAGGATCGTAAGGGGAGAGCATAATTCCTTCAGATGTAACAACAATATTCAACCGATCTCCTTCCCTCAGCCCCAGCCGATCGATAACGTCTTTGGGCAATGTGGCCCCCAGCGAACTTCCAACTTTTCTAAGCTTTGTTTGCATAGTGCGATCCCCAATGCTCGTTTACGGGTGACTAACTATACCTGGAGTCCACCCAAAATTATAATATTTATTATAATGCAAATGCGAGCATTAATCGATCGTCAGTTCAAATCCAGGCCACACATCTTCCCCTGACAACAGGACTGGACAAGTCAAAATTTCACTGCCTTACTCATAGCACAAGCCCATTCCTTTGCTGACGCTAAAGCTTGGCTTGGGTCGGCGCAATCGACTGCCACAGTTTTCCTCGAAAGGGTTGCAAAGCGTTATCTAGATCGGGGCTATAGCTTGGGGAGGGCAACAGCTCTGCCAAAAACTGGGTCATTGCCACGTTCTCCACTATAGGGAAAAAGTCGGTTGGCGCTGGCCCGTCGATGTGGCGGCTGAGTACGCCAAAGCCAGCCCGCTCTCGCGGAGATTGCCGCAGGGGCGCATTTTGTTTGACCCACATATCAAAAGATTTAGACCGATCCATTCCGGTTTGGATAACCTGCACCTCCTTCGGATCGGGCAATGCTTGCCGGGTTTGCAGCAATGCTTTGGCAACCCACTGGGTTCGATTTTGAGGGTCTAACCAGGCTTTGAGGATTGGAACTTCGGTAGGGGGCTTATTGTTTTTGGATATCGCGAGTACGGTCTGACTCAAGCTGGATCCGTTTTTGCGCCATTCTGCATCTGCTTCGATTAACTTCCCCTGCCACCAGTAGACCCCGCCAAGGCATTGATGAAGATAAGCCGTGAAGGAATCTTGCTGGGGATGAGCCTTCAGCATTTGCTGGTAAAGACTTACTACTGCATTTTGAATTTTGGGATAAGTTGAATTGAGTTGTGAAGTTCTTAGAAGAGGACTCGTGAGAAAGAGCGGATCTCTAACAATCTCTAAGGCGATCGCCTGAACGCCCAAGTCCGTTTTCCCCTGACCCAAAAGGCTGATTCCTAAGCTGTAAAAGACGCCGCGCTTAGCAGGCATCAAGCGAGTCGATTGGAGAAACGATGCCGTTGCGAGGGACGGTTGGCGGCTAAACATCTGGAGCCACCCCAAACTGCTCGTTCCCGCCTCCTGATGGGGAGAAGCCCGAACGTTACGTTTGAAGAATTCGAGACCGCGATCGCGCCTAGTGCGATTGACTCGTGCATCCTGGCTGGTGGCAGTACTCAGATTCCAGCCGAGTTGATAGGAATAGTAGGGTTCCCAGGGGGCAAGCCGATGGGCTTGTTCTAGATAATTTTGGAAGGGTTCGATTTGTTTTTGGCTGAGGGCAGCAAAACCCAGGCTGGAGAGCTGCCAAGCCCGATGGATAGGCGCTAACCATATCCCCACGGCAATCAGCAATCCAACAATTCCCCAACACAGCCACGCAATGCGGGCTGTTTTTACAGCGCGATCGCCCGAACTAGAGGGCAGATATTGACGCAGGAGAGACAGGAAGCCAGCCAGATACACGACGAGCGTGCCGCTAATGCAAACAATATCGAGTTGGTAGTCCGTAATGCTGACGACACCGTACCCAGCCAATCCAGCCAAAAGACTCCAGGTTAGAATGCGATCGCCGTTCGACTCAGCAGGTTGCGCGCGCCACAATCTAACGCCCCAATAACCCAGCCAGCCCACCATCGCAATGCTCAGCCCCATCCCAACTGCACCCAGTTCTGCCCAAATCTGAGCGGGGGTGCTGTGGAGCTGATAGACCAGCTCGGCTTCTCGACCAGCCCAGGCGGGTCGGTATGCCTGATACAGCAGCGGGACGCTGCCCGGCCCAGCCCCAAAAAACGGATGCGCCAGCCCGATCGCCCAGCCCGTTGCGTTGGTAATCAGGCGAAAGGCAGTTTCTCCGCCCGCGCTATCGGACGTGGCAGCAAAGAACAGCGATCGCAGCCGATTATTTGCCAAGACAATGCCGAACAATCCCGCCAGTAACGCCAGCCCGATCGTCCAGCGAACCCGAAGCGGCAGGCGGCGATGTCCCAGCAGCAATAATCCACCCGATACTCCCACCAGCGCAGTGCCCAACCAGCCGCCACGGGAACTGGTCGTGTAGAGATCCGCCAGTCCCAGAAGGGTGCCTGCTCCCCAGACCCAGCGCATCTGAGTTTTGGAAATTAGGGTTAGCCCCAACAGCAGGGGCAAACTGAGGACGAGATAGCCCGCTACATAATTTTGATGCCCAATGGGTGCCCAATTGCGCAGCTCTAGCACCGAAAAATCGTAGGAGAGGTTTAACCCTGCGACCCGTAAATTGTTGAGGCGGCTCAGTTCTGGCAAAAGGGTTTGACCGATCCAAAGGCTCAGACTGACTGCAATAAACGCAATACTCAAGCCGCCTTGGGCCGTCAGTAACTTCAATCTGCGTTCCGGGCTAGCACACCAAGCATTGAGGGCGTAGAGAGCGGCCAGCGCGCAGAGGGCCGCCCAGCCATACCAGCGCGCTTGCTGCGGAAATGGCGCGAGGAGCGAGGAGCCTAGCAGCCCCACAACAGCTAAACCCACGCCACAGTCGAGCTTATAGCCCAACTTTGTTACTTGATTTTGAACCCACCAATGCCGCAGCAACCAGAACCAGGGCAGCAGTAAAGCCACCTGCCACACGAAGACCCAGGGCCAAGATACCAGGAGGCTGCTGCTGTCGGGCAGCAGCGCGAATAGGGCGTAAAAGCCTGCTGCGAGGGGTCCTAAGATATCTCTGAAGGCTGGCTGTCCGGTGGCGGTCAGAGGCACGGGTTTATGAGAGTCCATGGCAGCTTTTGGGGAAGGACATTGGCGGAGAGAAGGACGCGAAGCGCGACGTTTCTTATAGCCCTTAGGCTTTAGTCGTTCGCCAGGTCGAGTCTGTCTGTACAGATCGCGCGTTGCCCTCAGCAGTGAGGATACCCGATTCTCGTGTGGAACTTGCCGCGACGGCTAAAAGGGCGATCGATTTCAGAAAGTTTGATGTTGAGGGTGCGGGGTGGCGAGGCGTTCGTGGATCGAACGATCTTCTGGCGGTAAGCTGAGGATGCCTCTGATTCGCAAGCTAAGGATGGGCGACAAAATTTTGCTGAATCCAAGTTCGACCTCTTTTCCGTTGCTGAGACTCCTTCAGCTTGCAAGCTCGACCCTTCCCGTAGGAGCCTACAGCTACTCCGAGGGGTTGGAATTTCTCGTGGAGTCTCGATGCATCGATTCTGCTGCTGCGCTTCAAGATTGGATGACGCAAGAACTGCGCTGCGGGGCGATGCGGATGGAGGCGGGCGTGATGTTACGGGCCTGTCGCGTCGCAAAAGATCGGGATGGTCCTGCGCTGTTGGCTTGGAATGACTGGTGGTCGGCGGCTCGCGATACGGAGGAGCTGCGCTTGCAAAGCTGGCAGATGGGGCGATCGCTATTGCGGCTGCTGCTGGACCTAGACGATCCGATGCAGGGCAATAGGGCGGATAAATCCTGGCCGATTTTGCACGAGCTGTTTGCCCGAGAATGTAACTTTGCGATTGCCTTTGGTATTGTTGCGGCAGCATGGCAAATCGAGCCGACCGATGCACTCCTGGGTTACTTGCAAAGCTGGGCGACCAATCTCACAAGTGCGGGAATTAAGTTAATCCCGCTCGGGCAAACCGCAGGGCAGCAACTCCTTTTAAATCTCGAGTTCGCAATTCACACCTCTGCTGAAGAGATTTTGCAATTACCCGACGAGAACTTAGAAAGTTGCGGTTGGGGACTTTCACTTGCGAGTATGGCCCATGAAACGCTCTACAGTCGATTATTTCGGAGCTGAAACATCCAAAGCGCCTGGACTTGCGAACCCATCGGCAACCTTCAGCGCGTTGAGATCCCGTCATTGTCCAACGCACTGTAGCTATCGCCCGGCAGCAATCCCAGCCAGGGATCTGTTTTGGGCGTTAAAAACAGTTCTGCATATACCCTGTCATTCAGCGCGTCCGCATTCTGGGTTTTAGGATCTTGCAGGAACCACCTGTAAAGTTGAGCGTGCAGCAAATACTCGTTCCTAACCGTATCTAGGGCCATTGCGGACTCGAAGGATCTCGCGATGGATGGCACAGATCTGGACTGAGCGGCGGTTTGGGGTGCGGCGATCGCCCCTGCCGCTTGCTTGGCTCGAATGAGATCCAGACTGCGAGCATCTAGTTTTGCATCGCTGGCATAGCGTTGGGCCAATTTTTCCCAGGTTACCCGATCGGTCATTTGAGCCAAGGTTCTTTGATTCAGCGCGGATGAAACGATCGGGTTTTCAACTGCCATTTTAGCGGCGGCAAAGGTTCCGGCCCGATCGGCTCTAGGCAGAATCCCCGAATCGCTGCTCGGCATTTCTAATGCCAGACGAGCTGGCACTTTCAGCCCCAATTGAGCGAGATCGGTCGACCATTGCGATTGGATTGCGTTGAGGCGATCGCCGTAATAGTTCTTCAGCGTAATATTGCGATCTCGATCGGTTTGGGTCGCAATGGTTTTTGCAACTCCCTCGCTTTGCTGCAACTGGCGCAGAAAAGCCTGAGGTCCATAAAGCCCCGGAATGGCGTCGACAGGGCGACCGGAGGCATCCAGGATGTAGTGAATGCTATTGCCTGTAAGCGTGCGCTCTAGTTTGCGGCCATCGCCAAAGTCGATGGTGACTTTGGGGACGGGACGGACAGACTGCCAATGGAGGATGAAGCGATCGCGCAAGACTTTAGAAATCTCGGCATTGGGATACAGCGCGACCCGAAAGAAACGACTGTTGGCGCAGCTCAGGTCTCGATCGAGGTTCCCCAGGAGGCGTAAGGAGAGGATGGGTTTGCCGCTGATTGCGGCTGCGGCTTTGGCTCGGTCGAGGTCGGTGAACCAGTAGAGGCGGGAGGCGTAGCAGTCGCGCTGCTGGCAGAGGCGATCGAGGGCATCGCGGAGGGGTTTGGGCGGTAGGGTTGCGGCGAGTTCTTTGCTGTGGGCGTTGAGGAATTGTTGCAATCCTTTGGGACCCAGCGGGCGCAGGGCGATGGCTTCTCGCTCTAGGGACGGTTGGGCGCGGACGCTGCTGCCTAGGGTGAGGGCGAGGGTGAGGGCGATCGCCGCGCGCCAATAGTTTGCACCGATCGGAAGACTTGCTTTCATTGGATGAAGGGGCAGTGTTGGGGGTTATGATTCCCCAGAATGCTCGATCTATTAGCAGGTTCCCGATCTTTGCAAAGCGTTTCGTTAACTGCTTTACGAGCAGTTGTCTGACATTCAGCGCAGAGTCGGTTAATGGACGATCGTTCCGCGTATCGCTTTGGCACGGATCCTGAAAGACGCTCTACGATGCAATGTTTGCGACCTTTATCGGCGCAAGCGCGACAACGTCATGCCGAGTTCCGTGCAAACCGCTTTCAGGGGATAATCCCACGGATCGGGCGTCAGTTCTGCGAGGAAAGCGAACTCGAACACAATTCCAATCGTCGGGATGTTGGCCCAGGCTGGATCGCCGAACAGCCGATCGTAGAATCCGCCACCATAGCCCAACCGAAATCCCCGGCGATCGCAGCCCACCGCAGGTACCAGAATCAAATCTACGGCGCTGGGTAGCAGAATCGGCAGCGTAGGCAGCGGTTCTAAAATACCGTAGGGGCCAGGCTGAAGCTGATTTGCCTCCATTGGCTGCCATCGGTGCCACACCAATTGTTTTTCGACGCACCGGGGCAGCCCCCACTGTTTATCTGGGAAATGGTGCTCCCAAAGCGGTCTGAGATCCGGTTCCTGGCGATCGCCCCAATACACCAAGATCGTCTGAGCATTCTGCACCCATTCTGATTGGGCTAATTTCAGGCAAATTGCGTCGCTTTTGAATTTCCATGCGTCAGCCGTCAATGCTCGACGTTGGGCCAATAGCTGCTTCCGCAGGGCTTTTTTGGCCGCTACTGTAGGGAATATATCGGAAGATCGAGTCACAACTGCAATCGCTCCCTACCGTTTAGGCAAAGCGCACGGCGAACCAGAACAGGCCGTCTACCACCAGCGTACTTAAGACCGCTCCCATAAATGCCCACCAGTGCAGCGCTTCGTGCTGGCCGCGCCATACCCGACGGCTGACCAAGGGCAGGAGACCGCTGACGCACAACACCAGGATTAGCGCACCTGCCCACAGCGCCCCGCTGACAGTTTGAATTTGGAGCAGCGCCGTTTGCAAAATCGGCAAGGAGTCTCGCACCTCAACCTGCATGACCTGACGCCAGAAGGGAATGAGTCCTAAAAGATAAAAATAGCCATCCGTAATGGCCGTGCCCCACAGGGAGCCTAAGTAAAAGAATGCGCCGACCCGATACCGCTGCTGCATCAGCGCCCAAAGGGCAAAGGGGACGCCCACGGACTCGATCGGCAAATGAATGAAGGGTTCCCACCGAAACCATCCCCAATAGATGGATCCGGCAAACCAACTCCAGGTAAATCCCAAAACCAAATCGCCGTAGAGGGGGTTGCTAGACTTGCGGCAAAGCGTATATCCAAAGGCAATCCAGCCTAGCGTCAGCACCAGGCTCACCCAGGGCCACTGGCGAACCAAGGGCGCTTGAATAAATACTGGAATCGAAACCAAGAAAGCGGCTAGTCCAAAAAAACGCCAGCTCAGCCGAGAGCCGAGGCCGACGTCTTGAACCATAGGTGCTGCTGCTGGGGTCTGCACGCTGGCAGAAATGACGGGGGGCGAGATGGTTGCTGACAAAGTAGTATGAGGTCTTTGTGTATCTATGTAACGATAACACGCAATATCCCCCATGGGGGTATCTGACCGTGCTTTTTCACAATGTCTTAAGCACGCTCGTCAAGGCCGTTTTGAAGAACAGGCTGAGGCGGAATAGGAAGCTTGAAGGGGCGAGGTCCTGCTGGACCACCCTGGGATGAGGATATTTCTAGCGTCAGCAATCGCCATTTGTGTCGTTAAAGTTGTGGCGATCGCATCTACAATTTCCACTGAACTGAGCCTATTGGCAGTGGAGATTTTGATGGTGGCGGAATAAGTGGGGGTGAAGAGGGCGAGCGCGTCAACATTACTTTTTGTCGAAGTTGGGTCGAAATGCTCATACAGGCCATGGCTCACGCAATCTGCGATGGATGGCTTCATCCATTATTTACGATTCGATGGAAGCTGTATTAGCCCTTCATTGACAGGACAGAGCATAATTGTAGTAAACCTAGAGATGCAGGATAATCCCTATGGTCCAGGCAATCCAACAGCGAAAAAAACCTTTTTCTAGCTTCACTTACCGGGAAGCATTTAAGTACTTGGGGGTAACAGATCTCAAGCGCTGGGCAATTGAGGCACAGCCTATTCCCATTAGCGACTTTTTTCGACAAAGACTAGAGAGGCTACAACGATTTGACTTAGAAAGTCTAGAAGTGTCTAAGACGTTGTTGATTGATGCCATCTGTGAGGAGGGATTAGAGGGATTCGATCGCCTCAAGGTCTGGAAGGGTGCTTATTTGGAAGGGGATGATGTTTGTGGCAATGCAGACTACTTAATTGCTGAGCGTCGGGCTTATTTAGAAGCTCCCTTTGTGTGCGTAATTGAGGCAAAAAAAGATGATTTTGAACAGGGGGCGGCTCAGTGTTTGGTGGAGATGCAGACCTGTCGATCGATCTGTCAACAATTGGGAAAAATCATTGATATCTATGGCATTGTCACTAATGGCGAGGGCTGGAAATTCTATCGACTAGAGGTTAATAAAGAGTTGAGCGAATCGTTACTGTATGGGATTGGGGAAATGTCAATTTTGTTGGGTCTTCTTCGATCCATTTTTCGACAATGCGAAAAAAATTTGGACGGGCAAGCAGTGGCTACAGGAGGTTGAGGGCGACTTCGGTTATGCTGGTCTACTTATGAGATGAGGATGTTTTTAGCATAGGCGATCGCCATTTGTGTCGCAAAAGTGGAGGCGATCGCATCGGCAACCTTCCCCAGTTTAAGACTGACGGCTGCGGAGGTTTTGACGGCAGAGGAATTAGGTCATAGGGAAGCAGTTTAGGGGCATCGCCGCATTTCGCGGGAAAAAGCGATCCCGCGTTCATTCTCCAAAAGCCAAACAATTAGGGACCCCGGCTCCTAGTAAATGTCCGTCTTGGCGCTAAACTTTTAGAGTTAATGGCATGGAGCAACCCCGTGGCGATCGCAGACATCCCAACCCTCGGACATTTTGTTTCCCACACGATCGCAGGACTGCCTGGTTCCGGCACAGCCTCCGCCGAAATTGGGTTCTTCACTTGGGTGCAGGCCGTTATTTTAGGCATCGTGCAGGGCATTACCGAATTTTTGCCCATCAGCAGTACGGCCCATCTCCTCATCTTTACCGATATTCTGGGATGGAAAGCCCTTTGGACCAAGGAAGCCACCGACGCTATTCAATTTGGGAGCGTTGTGGCTGTGGTCATTTACTTTTGGCAGGATATTTTCAAGATTGTGACCGGGGCGATCGCCGCATTCCGGGCCAAAGACTGGCAGCGGGAAGAATGGAAAATTTCGGTTGGCATTATCGTCGGGACGATTCCGGCCTTAGCGGTGGGCTTGTTTATTAAAAAGGTTTTGAATGTTTCCTTAGAAAGCCCGCTGCTCATTGCCGCAATGGCCATTATTATGTCCCTGCTGTTGGCCTTAGCCGAGAAAATCGGCAGCCGGAAGCGCAACTTCGACCAGCTTGAGGTCAAAGACGGCTTTCTGGTGGGCTTGGGCCAAATGATTGCCCTGCTGCCGGGGGCATCCCGTTCTGGTTCGACGTTAACGGCTGCGCTCTTGTTAGGTCTAGAGCGCGATACGGCAGCGCGGTTTTCCTTTTTATTGGGCATTCCGGCTCTCACCATTGCCACCCTCGTCCAAGGCAAAGACGCCCTCGGGCAGCACGATATGCTGCTACCGCTTTTAATTGGTACCGCTTCTTCCTTCGTGTTTTCCTACCTTTCCATTGCCTGGCTCCTCAAATTTCTGCGCAATCACAACACTTGGGGATTTGTATGGTATCGGCTGGCGTTGGGGGTAGCGCTTCTGATTGCGGTCTTTGCAGGGCAACTCAAGTAAATTGTTGTCTACAGCGAAGCGGGTTAAATATGGCTAAGACAAGCGATCGCTCCTGCCATCCCTCAAGCCATGAAAAGCCCCACATCGACATGAAAAAGCCGAGCGAGGGCTGAAGCTTGGGCTTTGCTAGTGTCTCTCTTCCCGTTAACGACCTCAGAGACAACGTCGCGAGAACCAACGATTCCTGCTAGGTCAGCCTGTTTGAGGTCATGGGTTCGATGAAGACAACAACAACTACCTACGACACCGATCGCTGAGTTGGAAACAGATCGACATCATCCATGGGGTAGTGCTTGCGGTTGCCCGTCCACAATGGGCAGTGTTGCTGATGGGCTGTGGCCGCAAGAAAATAATCTTCTAAGGAAATCCCTTGAAATGCTTTTCGATAGCGGTTGGCATAATGTCCTGCCGTACGCGCAACTTCTCCGTCAAGGGTTAGGGGTTGGCACAAGCTAAAGAAGGTTTCAATCTGAGAATGTTCGTGTTTGAATGCGCCTGCGTAGATTTCTGCGATAACGATGGGCGATAGCAAAAATATTGTGCCGCGCTCTGACAGCTCTATGAAGCGCTCAACGGTGTCTGGATGTTTCTTCAGCAAGTTGATGATGACATCGGTATCCAATAGTAAGCGCTCAGCCATTGATATTCTGCTCGTCCCTGAGGATGCGGCTGTTATCCCGTAGCGATCGCACGTATTGCTCTGGTTCGCAGTCTGCAAAACTTTCGAGGGGTTTCAGGGTTTCAAAAAACTGACGTGCGCTGCGGGTTGAAGATTCCTGTTGAAGGTCTTTTTCGACTGCACGACGGACTAATTCGGAGATGCTTAGGCCATCTGCTCTTGAGCGCATTTTTAGTCGCTCATGAAGGTCTTCCGGCAAATAAATTTGCGTTCGGTGCATGATGTGGCGCTTCAGAGTGATGTATATAATCATACATCACTTAAGGATATTTTTGCCTAGAAGTGCGATCGCCCAGGCTGATAAATCTCTAGAATCTCTTGCTTTTGCGGCGATCGTCAAGAATCGGGTGAATCGAGGGGCATTCTGGCAAAGGTTGCTAGTTTTATCAAGAATGGGGAAAATGGCAAGGGAATAACTTCACGCTGGTATCTTGAGACGCTGAGAAAATTATGGCGATCGCTTAAGTCAAGCACTGACCTCCAAGAAGTCGGTCTCTACCAACGCCATACCGATTTTGTTTAGTTTTGCTGAGATTCGTTCAGTTGCTGCTGAAGTTGTTGGACTTCCTCAACTGATAAGCCTGTGGAAGGGGCGATGATATCGATTGCTACTCCTCTACACAAAAGATTTATCGCAATCTCCCGTTGTTTTGCTGCTTTGCCTTCTGCCAAGATTGAACGATAAACGGTAGATTCTTGCATGATGTCCTTCCTTAAATAGACGGCAAGGTATCGGCAGGTATCGTCATACATAGACGTGATTCTATAACTGGCTGAGCCAATTTAAGCTGACTGACGCATGGCGGCAGATGTCTGCTGCGCTGCTGCATAAATTTTTAGTGCGGCAGTCATATGCTGTTCGGCATCTTCACCTTTTGATTGAAACCATTTCAAGGTCTCAGAATCTACAGGTACAGAAACTGTAGCGATCGGCGATGATGGCATCCGTAATTTTGCCTTGGAGAAAAATTCGTCGGTCAGAGGCGGAATATCAGACGTATCAATGTCATCGTCTGTCATCGCGTCAATTCTAGACCAGTCGGTTCTTGAGGTATTGCTCATAACGCCTTCTTTCATGAGAGAGTGCTTTTCTTAGTGAAATAATACGGGTTGTTTTTTGATCTGGTTCGGTAAAGATGACGACGACGACTCGTTCATCTAGAAGTCCTGTCCCAATCCATCGATCTTCACCATAGTCACTGCGCTCATCAAGGTCAACTACCATTGGCAAGTCAAAAATCCGATATGCATCAGCAAAGTCGAAGCCGTGCTTGTCAATGTTACGCTCGTTTTTTAGCTCATCCCACTCAAAATTCATGTGTAAAACTCATCCCACTTTGCAATATAGCAAATAGCGGTCAAAGCGTTGCAAAATCTCAAGTTTCTTACCAATCGGGAAATATAAATCAATGAAGGGCGAATTGATCGCCCATGCTGATAAATCTCTAGAATCGAGTGTTCGGCGAGATATCGGCAGGTGTCGTCATACATAGAGGTGATCGTACAACTGGCTGTGCCAATTTAAGCTTGAGCAAAACAGTTTATAGATTTCAGCTTTATTCTATCTGTATTCAAGAATATATTTTTTGTAGAAGGAGTAAGCTTTCTAAATTTGAAACGTGAGCACACAAATCACCCTCATAAGTTCTAAACATTGAGAAAAAGTAGACGAAAGAATGGGGCATTTCGAACAAACACTAGATCGGGATAACAGTTCTTGATATGGAATATAGCGGTTCCCTGCGACATGAGGTACACGTGGAACAAGACTGCATAAAGGTTTCAGGCTTCAATCTGTACCTCACGGGAGCCGGAACCGCTATATGGACGTCACACTTGACTCTCTAATTTATTCCACAACTGCGAGAATGATTCTGCACGTTCACGAGCAATAAGCTTTTTATGAGATGCAATCACTTTGTTCGTTAAGCTCCGCAACAAATTTGGGGCTTTAAATGTTGCTTTAAAGTCAAATTTCTCTCCACCTGCCTCCTTGAATTCACCATTCAAATCGATAATTAAATCACCTAAGATTATATGAATACATTTGAGAAGATTCTCTTTCTGAGCAGTCTCTCTATAAAAATCTTCTGGCTTCTTATAGAAAATCTTCCCAACTTCATCATCCGACAAAACCTCCGAAAGAAGATAAAGCAAGAAGAATTTAGTAATCTGATAACCACCAAATAGTGAAGGTTCAATCCGTGGCAGATCTTTTTCTATTTCTTTATACAAATCAAATAAAACTACGATTCTTCCTCCACTAACTTCTGGACGAGCAAAGATCTCTTGATGTAAATCGTCAAATATCTTGCTATATCTCTGAACAGCCCAAGGTCGCTTCAAATCAAAGGCCAGTAAAATTTGTCCAGCAAGCGTATTTTCAATTACTATTCGCTGTTCAGGCTCGTCTCCACGCTTAATCTCATAAAAATAATCTGGATAAAATTGATTAATTTCTTGCTGAAGTCTAACCTGAGTTTGTGTGTTGGATCTGAAATCCCTAGCCTTAATTCCATTCTGATTATTGCTGTTATAAGTAATTCTTGAAATTAGATCTGATTGATTAGAATTAACTTGAATAATTCGAGTTAATATCCTTAGATCTTGAGTGACTTTAGATTTGTTTCTATAGAGACTTGATACCGTTTGACAACCATTTACTACAGAATATCCTTGAATTTTTACTTTACCTTTATCTGAAGTATCTAATTTATCGCAAATGATAGTTATTCCGTTGTGATAAAGCAGAAAGTTTCCGTGCTCGGAAGCATTATCTATGCTTTTCCCAATATCCTTGTTAACCTTCGTTTTCTCCAGATCTTTTCTCAAGTTCAAATCAAAAAGCTGTTGATTTTCAATACCTTCCATCTGAACCAAGTCAACTGCTGATACTGGAGCAATTACAACTTTTGCAGTATTACTAACATTGTATTCAACATAGTCATATCCAAAAACGTCAAAAGAAATTTCTGATGTTGCTGGTATTGCCTTCTCACTAGGTACATACATTTGAATGATAAGAGGCTTATCCCACACCTTGAGATGAGTTGTTGGGGAAGTGGCTCTTAAAAAACTCTCGGCATTAGAATCTTTGACAGCATTAGTGACGAAAATTCCTCGAATCGTATATTTCGAAGATATAAGAAGATCTTTATACTCAATCAATAAATTCTTAAGCTGCGAGTTCCCCGTTGTTGAAATCATTGATTGCACGCCTTCAAGCGTTGCTAGTTGCTCTAGGCTTCCTACAAATTCTTTGAGTTGAGTATCTCCCAACGTTTTACCAGGATTCTGTACGGTCTTGGATTGAAAAATATCTATACATTCTTCACTTTCATTGACGTAAATTCCATCAATTCCCTTGTCTCCATGACCATCACAAACAATATCCTGGACTTCAATAATATCTAACCTATATATGTTTACTAGAAACCAACTTAAAAAGGCACTGGCTTCTTCGCGGCCTGGAACTTTATAGGGCTGAGCAACCTGAACAAGGTTTGCGTAATCCAGATTAAGCATAAATTCTCATATAGGGCAACACTAATATTCTACAGATTATGCAACTAGCAAACTCACCAAGTTAACACTAAATGAGTGTTTAAGCAGATACATTTTGAAACGAACAAACTTGTTGGATATTTGGACATAACACTACTTTATCATTTGATGGTTTAATTCAGTTTAATGATATAGCTTCAATCCACTGTAATACTCAATAACGTTCAATCCAAATTTGCACCGAATGCCCTCGCCTGCGATCGCCCACCTCAGCCAAGCAGACATTTGGCATTGCGAGCAGATTAGCAGTCAACATGGCTATCTGGTTTACCATAATCATTGATTGAACATCGCCCAACAGCTTGGCTCAGTTTATTTTTCTTTCCCAAAACTTAATACTTAGCTTAACAATTTATTCAGACAACCAAATTTTTCGCCAAGATTGTAATCGATTTGGAGTTTGGGGAGGCGATCGTGGGTTTGGAGCTATGGACTGCGATCGCATTTTTGGGGCTGGGCGATCTCGTCTGTCAAGCAAAAACATAACTAGGCGATCGCCTCATTAGACCCGTTCAGTATTATTCTGGAGCGAACCCCTAACCCTTTTTAACTGCTGTTGCCTCAGATCGTTCTCCAGCAAAGCACTAATTTCAGCCAGTTCCAAATTGCTTTCAGCCAACTCCAACCGCGATCGACGCAAATTATCCAAAAGTCGTTTCGAGGTTGCCGAATCGGGAATGCGCGGTTGTTGAGTCATAGAAAATTCCATTCCATCTTGACTTCTTGAATGCTGCGTTCTAACGCTGGAATCCTAACAAGGGTTCTTTGAATCGCCTGCTCTAACCTGGATAATTCATGAGAGATAGGAAAACACAAGAAAAGAGAGCCTGAAACGGTTTAGAATCAGGCTCTCTAGAGTTTTTAGTATCTCCATTGTGCCATGACAGAGTGTCATTCGGACCTGCCCTACAATTTCCCCACGCCACGCCCTTTAGTCGTTCGATTTTCAGATCTAGAATTAAGCTCAGATGCCGGGATCTTGCTGGCTCGACAAGCAGAAGAGCAGGTTCAAGTGTGTCGAGGATTGTCAGCGTGTATCCAGGACTGGCGCGACCCGAGCAAAATCACCCATAACCTGCATCAGTTGGTCAGTCAACGCGTATATCAAATGGTGGGAGGGTACGAAGATGCCAATGACAGTAACGTGCTGCGCCACGACCCCATCTTCAAGGTTGCCTGCGGACGATCGCCGAGTGTCGGAACAGATTTACTGGCAAGCCAACCCACCATCACTCGACTTGAGAACCACATTGGCAAAGCAGAAGTCGCTGCCATGCGCAGCCGAATGGTGGATGGATTCATCCAACGCTACAAGAGCGCACCCGACGAAATCGTGTTGGATATCGATGGCTGGGACGACCCAACCCATGGGAATCAACAATTGAGCTGTTTCCATGGATACTACGGTCATCATATGTACTTTCCAGTGCTCATCAACGAGGCCAGTACAGGGTATCCGTTGATTTTGCAGTTACGCGCGGGCAATAGTCATTCAGGCAAAGGCGTCGCAGGCATTTTACGCTGGCTATTTTGGCGACTCAAACGCGTTTGGCCGTCTGTGAGACTGATTCTGCGAGGCGATGCGGGATTCTCCTTACCCGAAATCATGCAGGTTTGCGAACGCTCCAAGGTGGGCTATGCCCTTGGCTTTATCCGCAATGCGGTATTGGAGCGTAAAATTGCCGATTTGCTCGAACGGGCAAGATTGCAACACATCCAAACCCAGCAAAAGGCTCGCTTGTTTGACGATGTCTATTACGCGGCACGGACGTGGGATGAACCCAGACGATTAGTCATGAAGGCAGAATGGCTCGACCAAGGCCCCAATCCTCGATTTGTGGTGACCAATCTGGAGCAACCGCCTCAAGAATTGTACGACCACTTCTACGTTCAACGCGGCGGCGACAGCGAGCATCGCATTAAAGAACTCAAACTCGGCATCAAAGCAGATCGTCTCAGTTGCAGCACTTTTATTGCCAATCAGTTTCGTCTGCTCTTGGCTCAAGCTGCTTACATTTTGATGATTGCAATTCGCCAAGCGGCCCATGGAACACAACTGGCAACGGCTCAGGTGGAACGCCTACGGTTGTTGCTCATTAAAGGAGCTGCCAAGGTAACGGTTTCTACCCGACGGATTCTGGTGGAGTTGGCTGCGTTTTGCCCTTATGCCCAGGAGATGCGTCAAATTTCTCGGAACTTATCCCAGTCCCAGTCCCTCAAATTTGAGTAGGCCAAGCCCGTCATAGGATTCTTGTCTCTATTTGTCGGAAATATAGGTGTTTTTAGCCTTTTTGAGCCGATTTGTATCGCTTTTTTGCCTACTTTTACTTTTCATCTCATCCTATAGCTCTAATTTTGGTGAAACTTACAACTCCTCATACACCTCGTGAATAATGCAGGCTAACAGCTCCAGCATAGCAGGCGCAGCAGTAGGTTGAGACTGCGCAACTTGGAGTTGCAGCGTAGACAGCCGTGATAATAACGCGATCGCCTCCTCCGCCACATTTTTCATCTCATCCATGTAAGACAACACTTGTTCCGTTTCCCCAAACCGATCGAAAATCTTGAATTCAAGCGCAGTCGCTTCATCAACAATCTCAAAAGCTTCTTGTCTCAGTCGGTTGATGATTTCTGTTGTCCCTTGCCCCAGTTTTGCCATGTGCTCTAAACCGACATATCCCTATGATTTTAGAGGGTTTAGCTTGACAATTCATCCAGATGACCGACTTTTCCGCCAATATCTCAATCAATTCGAGGTTTAGGACTGCGATCGCGATTTTGGGGCTGGGCGATCGTCTTTGCAGCTTCTTTGAGCTGGTTC
Source organism: Altericista sp. CCNU0014 (assembly GCF_044923475.1). Classification (NCBI taxonomy): domain Bacteria; kingdom Bacillati; phylum Cyanobacteriota; class Cyanophyceae; order Synechococcales; genus Altericista; species Altericista sp. CCNU0014. The sequence goes on along the minus strand of NZ_CP137338.1, from coordinate 3,678,170 downwards.
TGCGGACTCTGGGTGCGTCACTGCTCTGAAAGAGCTAGCTATCGCCTACCTACCTCAACAGCCTGGCGTTCGTGGATCTGTTTTTGAGGTCATCTGCCCTAAAATTAAATTAGCCTCTCATTTTGAGCAACTTTTTTATGAGCATGGTTCAAATCGATGTTCCGAATGAAGTCCTGATTAGTTTGAAAGAGTCTCCTGAGACAATATCGCAGGAATTATCCATTCTGGCAGCCGTTAAGCTGTTTGAATTAGGCAAACTCTCTTCAGGACGAGCTGCTCAATTGGCAGGAATGTCAAGAGTCAAATTTTTGAATGTCCTTGGTCAGTATCATGTTTCGCCATTTGCGTTCACCGCTGAAGAGTTAGAGCATGATATCGACAATGCCTAAACAGTCGGTCATTGTCGATACATCGCCATTACAGTATCTACATCAAGTAGGCTGCTTAGATCTACTCCAAAAGCTTTATAACAAAATCACTGTTCCATTTGCCGTTTGCGAAGAATTACAAGTCGGTCTACTTCTAAGGTGTGGATGTTCCTATCATCAGTTTGGTTGAGTGGATTCAAGTTGTCCGCATTTCATCCCCAGCTCTTGTCCCTAATGTGACCGACCTAGGCCAAGGGGAAGCTGAAGTCATTGCTTTAGGGATTCAATCCCCTGAAAGCTTGTTAATTCTGGATGACAGTCTTGGTAGACGTATTGCCGATCTTTATCAGCTCAAATACACAGGAACGTTAGGTGTTTTGATCAAAGCTAAAAAATCAGGACATCTTAACGCGATCGCCCCAGTGATTGACCAGCTTCGTACCCAAGGGATGTGGTTGACCGATAAGATTATTGGCGACATTCTTCGATTAGCGGGGGAATAAGCGGTAATGCAATCGCATTTCTTCAGCAGCAGCGTGGACGTGGCAAGAGGGAGTGCCAGAGTAATTCAGATACAGGTGATAGGTAATGCCCTCAGGACTAAGATAAATTGAAGAGAGGATTTCAGATTGCTTCCTTTCCTCTCTTAAAAAGCTCCATGAGTGATTCTGCCATCCGTCCCGCCCGCATCAGTCAAGTCCTGCCCGAGTCGATCGCCGCCGAGGTGGGCTTTGAGGTGGGCGACAGTCTGGTCGCCATTAACGGTCAACCCCTACGGGATCTCATTGACTATCAGTTTCTGTGCGCGGACGAATACATCGAACTAGAAGTCCTCGATGCGGAAGGAAAACCCCACACCGTTGAGATTGAAAAAGAATGCGACGAAGACTTGGGGCTAGAGTTTGAAAGCGCGTTTTTCGACGGCTTAATTCAGTGCAACAACCGCTGCCCGTTTTGCTTTATCGATCAGCAACCCCCCGGCAAGCGGGAAAGCCTGTACCTCAAAGACGATGACTATCGCCTCAGCTTTCTCTACGGCAGCTATCTAACCCTGACGAATCTGAGCGATCGCGAGTGGAACCGCATCGAACGGATGCGACTCTCTCCGCTCTACGTCTCGGTCCACGCAACAGAACCAGAAATCCGCACCCGCTTGCTCAAAAACCCCAGAGCGGGCAAAATTCTAGACCAGCTCCAATGGTTCCAAGAGCGAGGGCTGCAGATTCACGCCCAAGTGGTGCTGTGTCCCGGCATTAACGATGGCGAGCACTTGGCGCAAACGATACGCGACCTAGCCCGGTTCCATCGAGGCGATATCCCTACAGTAGCTTCCGTGGCGATCGTGCCCGTGGGACTGACCCGTTTTCGACCCGATCTGAACGAGGTCATTCCAGTCACGACAGAGAAAGCCCGCGAAATAATCGATCGAGTCCAGGCATTCCAAGCGCAGTTTCAGTGCGAGTTCGGCTCGACCTTTGTTTGGCTCGCAGATGAATGGTTTTTGATTGCCCGTCGGGAATTGCCCCCCGCAGAACACTATGAGTCCTATCCCCAAATTGACAACGGCGTGGGTTCCATTCGGTTGTTTTTGACCCAGTTTGAAGGAGCAGCAAGATCGCTGCCCGCCCAGATCTCCCCACCCCGCCGATTGACCTGGGTTGTCGGCAATACTGTCGAACAGGCGTTCCAGGGTATTTTAGAGACGTTGAATCGCGTAAACGGCTTGACCGTTGAAATGGCAGCACTCCACAGCGAATATTGGGGTCAGACCATGACCGTGACGGGGTTGCTGACGGGTTCCGATATCGTTCGTGCTTTGAAGGGCAAAGACTTAGGCGATGGCTTGCTGGTGCCGACCCTCATGCTCAAGCATGGCACCACTCAATTTTTGGATGATATGACCCTAGAGCAGGTTTCAGCCATACTACACTGCCCCATTTACCAAGTGGGTGGAGGCCCAGGGGATTTGATTCAGACTTGCCTGCACGCAATTCCAGTGGCAGCGAGCTGAAGCGGGGAGTGCAGTCTCTAGCTGGCTGAGCGGAGTCGAAGCCAGCGGTAAGCTTTGTTCCTGGAACTGGTATTACTTTGCACCAGGCGTCACGTTAATAAACGGTAGCGGGCCATTTCCTCCCATATAGGTCGGAAACTTGCCATCCCACTTCTCGATCGCCTGTTTTTGCAATAGGTCGGGTGTGAGGGTGGATCTTTGCAGCCGCTGAGCTTCCGCCTGCCCCTTCGCCCGATTCACCTCAGCCTCCGCATCCTTCGTTGCCTTGAGCGCCACAAACTCAGCCTGTTTGGCCTGTTGTTCGGCCACCTGCTTCGCTTCAATAGCCTTATTGAACTCTGGCGAAAACAGGAAATCGACCAGCGATACATCGTCAACCGCCAAGCCGTAAGGGGTTAAGCGCGTTTTAAGCTCCCGATCGATTTCATTCTTCAGTTCCGTCCGCTTGGTCAAAATTTCTTCGACATTCTTTTTAGCGGTTGCCGCCTTCAAAACCTCAGAAACTGCCGGGCTAATAATCCGCTGCAAAATTTGAGTTTCATCCCCAATTCGCTGGAAAACCGTGTTGACCTTAACGGGATCGACATGCCAGTTCAGCGCCAATTCCGTCGTGACATCTTGTAGATCTTTAGAAGCCGCTTGGGCCTTAATATCACTGCGCTGCACCCGAACGCTCATATTTTTAACCGACGTCACAAACGGCAAAATAAAGTGAAATCCTTCATCCAAAACCTCATCCTGCACCCGGCCCAGCCGCATGACAACCCCGCGTTCTCCTGCATTGACAATCGCAAAGGGCCGAAAAAACAGCGCGACCAGAAGCAGAATGCCGCCACCAACCAAAATTTTCCCTCCTGCCGGGGGAAAGCTAAGGCTTGGAAGAGGTCGTGTCATAGTGTTGTTCTCCTAAGTTTGGGTAAGCTGCTGAAATTCCGATCGTTTTGCCTCGGACAATAGACTCGTGGGAACCCAGTCACGAGGTAACGCAAGCTTGCGTCCCGCGATCGGTGAAGGTTTGGCCCTGGATGGGGATAAACTCCCACCGATAGGACTTCGGACTCAAGACAAATTTGATGACTCCGTAGGTTGCTGTATTTTGAACTTCGCTGTTGGGGCGGACTGTCGCCAATTCGCGCAATTCCGCTCCGCCAGTTCCCACCACAAACTGACGAATACCGCGCTTGGGGTCGGCTTTTCCGTCGGGGTTCTGAGGCGCAAAGCGTTCGTAGTGATGATCGTGGCCGTTCACCACAACATCTACGCCAGCACGATACAGCGTTTGCCAAATATCTTGCATCTTGGGGTCGTTGCCGTGGACGCCGGAACTGAATACCGGATGGTGCCAGTAGGCCAGAGTACAGGCTCTGGGATGGGCCGCCAGATCGGCCTTGAGCCACTGCTCCTGCTCTGAGCCAGTCTGGGCATCGATATTGCTGTTGAGAGCAACCACATGCCACTTGCCCAAGTTATAGCTGTAGTAACCTTTCCCCGCAACTCCGGCCTTAGCGCCAAAGTAGGCATAGTAAGGCTCGGCATTGGGAGAATAATATTCGTGATTGCCGGGGACTGGGAAGGTGCGAGCCTTAAAACGGCCCCAAGTTGGCTCGTAGCAGTTCTGAAAGTCCTCTGCGGTTCCGCGAGGGTAGGCATCATCTCCAGCCGTAAAGACCGTACCGGGGATTTTATCGATCGACTGCGCGGTCAGTTCGTCTTCTGACTTAGTACAGTCTGCAATGTCCCCCGCACCCACCAATACCGGGTCTGCAACCGCCGCAGGAGCAGATTGATTCGTCCCAGGCTTCAATGGCGGTTTAGACTGACTCGCCGCTGGTTTTGGTTTGACCGCAGGCGGTTTAGGCGCGATCGCCGGAGAGGAGACGGGCGGTTTAGACTGTGCTTGCAGCAAATCTCGCTGTTGAAAAAAGCTCCATCCACTGAGGGTAGCGAATCCTGCTAATCCCGCCCAGAGCAAGTGTGGCTTAAGACGCATTCGATTCATTTCGATCCTTCTGGCAATGCAGTTGATGAAAAGCAGATGGCAATATCAAGGGTTTCCTGAGGAACGTTCGGTCAATGGGGAATTGGGTCGAGCGATGCAGGTCTCGCAAGGACTCGCGCGAGGGCGATCGCCGCTTTCATGCTCGTCGCGTCGGCAATCCCTTTCCCTGCAATATCGAAGGCCGTCCCGTGATCGGGGGAAGTCCGAATAAACGGCAGACCGATGGTGGTATTCACGGCGCGGTCGAAGGCCATCAACTTGACAGGGATGAGTCCTTGGTCATGATACAGCGCCAGGTAGGCATCGTGGGGCGGTCGGTCTTGCCCGAGCGCTTGCCCGAACCACGCCTGTCCCGGCCTAACCCACATCGTATCGGGCGGGATGGGGCCTTCAAGGGTGGCCTGGGGGTAGCGATCGCGCATTCGATCCAGCCAGGGTACGATCCAGTCTATTTCTTCAGTGCCGAGTTGCCCTTGCTCTCCACTATGGGGGTTGAGTCCGGCGATCGCAATGGTCGGCGAATCAATTCCAAATAAAACTCGCAAGGTCTCGATCAGCAAGTCTAGTTTCAAGGACAAAAGCTCGGGCGAGAGCGCCTGAGGTACTTGCGCTAAAGGAATATGAGTGGTGGCCAAGAGCGCGCGCAACTGCCACTGGGTAACGGGCGAGGTGGCCGCAAACATCATGCCAAATCGACTGACGCCAGCTTTTTCGGCCAGCAATTCGGTTTGACCGGGGTAGAGATGGCCCGCCGCTTTCCACGCGGATTTTGCAATGGGTCCCGTCACGATACCCGCGTAGTGGCCTGCTAGGGTTTGGGCGATCGCTCTCTCTAGATCGGCAAAACTGGCTGCACCGGTCTGGGCTGAGGGAGATCCTAGACTCCAATCTCCGACGTCATGCTCTGGTTCGACAACGGTCAGGGTGTCGGGGTGGGCGAGATGGGTGCGAACGTAGTCAGTGCCTTGGGCTCGTTCGATTTGGCGATAGGTTTGGTGGAGAGTGAGGCGATCGCCAAAAATTGTAATACCGTCAGATCCGCGAGCCAGCGCTTTGAGTACGACCTCCGGCCCAATTCCGGCTGGGTCGCCGATTGTGAGCGCTAAGGATGGCGATGGGGAAGGCATGAGTTTGGCAGCGGGAATAGTCATTTTTTCAGACTGTAGTGGGATCGATGAGCTTGACGACTTCGGCGTACGGATAGGTAGAGACTAGATTATCGGAAGTAAAATGACTTAAAAATACATTTGTATTAAAGTTTTTAGTAGATCGGTATTCTAGCGGGTGAAATGGAGGGCGATCGCGCTCGTGTTTTGAGGATGAAACTCGCACTACCCGGATAAAAAGCGTTACTTCGAGGGAATCAGGATGGCGCGCGCGAAGAAATCAGAAGATGTCCCCAAGGCAATGCAAGAAAAGTTCGCTCGCATTGTTGCCCTTACGGATAAATTTGCCCAGCAACATCTAAACGCTGAGTATGCTGAGTTTATCCGTTTTGCAACCGCAGCGCTTTGTCGGAAAAGACCCTCGCCGCTTCTCAGCGGGACTGAAAAAACTTGGGCTTGCGGCATCACCCACGCCATCGGGATGGTCAATTTTCTGTTTGACGCTTCCCAAGATCCGCATATTAGAGCAACGGATTTGTACGAGAGCTTTGGAGTTAGTGCCAGCACGGGACAAGCCAAGTCAAAACTGGTGCGCGATACGCTCAAAATGCATCAGATGGATCCCGATTGGTGTCTGCCCAGTCAGTTAGACGACAATCCGATGGCCTGGATGATTTCTGTGAATGGGTACATTATAGACGCCAGATCTGCGCCTAGAGAATTTCAAGAGATAGCCCACGCAAAAGGCTTAATTCCGTACGTCCCTGGAGACGATCGCTCGAAGACTGCGGCTCCCGCGATCGCAACAATTCCTAAGAAAAAAGCGGCTGCCCCTGCTCCTACCTCTCCGAAGGCTCTGCTAGTCCTAGAGGCGTTCATATTGGATGGGCCAATAACGGAAGCATTTGCCAAAAAAAATCCAACGATCTCGCGCACCATTGAAATTAAAGCCAGCAACACTTTAGAGGATCTTCATAAAATTCTCTTTAAGGCATTTGGCCGAGAAGAGGAGCATCTGTACGAGTTTCAAGTGGGCGGTCGCGGCCCCCACGATTCCAACGCTAGACGCTATGGATTAAAACAGGCTTTTTCAGACCCCGACGATGAGCTGGCGGGCGATGTATCTACTACCACGCTTGGCGAACTCGGCTTGACTGAAGATGAGTCCTTTGGTTATTGGTTTGACTTTGGCGATGACTGGTGGCATCAGATTGACGTGCTGTCAATAACGGAAGATGCCCCGAGCGGCAAATACCCCAAGATTGCGAAGCGGGTTGGGGCTAACCCGCCTCAATACGCCGATTTTGATTGATGGGCGATCGCCATTATTTGGTACGCAATAGAGCATGAAAGCTGCCAACAAAAATGCCTTGGCCGTTCTTCATTATCTCGAACCAGCCAAGGCGTTTTTATTAATTGCAAAAGGCGATCGCCTATTCAGCGTCATCCTCGTCGATTGCCGCAGCCGCCACTTCCTTCGCAGCCGCTGCATCGCTAGCCGCTTGTTGAGCTAAAGCCATTTGCTCGCGATACTTTGCCGCCATTGCCTCAGCTTGGTCGTAAACCACCTGAGGGTTTTTGACCATATCCCCCGGTTCCGGCTCGAGCTGCTTCGTCGAAAGCGAAATGCGTCCGCGTTCTGCATCCAGATCGATAATCATGACCTTGACTTCATCGTTCACATTGAAGACGCTGTGGGGCGTATCGATGTGGTCGTGAGAAATTTCAGAAATGTGCAGCAGACCGCTCACGCCGCCGATATCAATAAACGCACCGTAGGGTTTGATGCCGCGCACCGCGCCGATCACCACTTCACCTACCTCTAAGCGGTTCATCTTCCGCTCGACCAGCGCTCGACGGTGGCTCAGTACGAGACGGTTGCGCTCCTCATCCACCTCCAAAAACTTGAGCGGCAGCTCTTCACCGATTAACTCTTCCTTCGCCGCGCGGGTGCTGATGTGAGACCCAGGAATAAAGCCCCGCAGCCCCTCAATCCGCACCAGCGCGCCGCCGCGATTGGTGGCAAATACTGCAGAACGCACCGTTGCGTCTTCCGTTTGAAGCTGGCGGACGCGCTCCCAAGCTCGCATGTACTCAATCCGACGAATGGAGAGCGTCAGCTGACCGTCTTCATTTTCATCCGCTAGAATGAAAAACTCGCGAGTTTCGTTAGAATTCAACACCTCTTCAGGATTGTCAATGCGGTTGATCGACATTTCCTGAATGGGAATATAAGCGGCGGTCTTTGCACCAATATCAATCAGAGCGCCTCTTGGCTCAATACTGAACACCGTCCCCGCCACCGTATCGCCAGGGTTAAAGTGATAGTCGTATTTATCGAGTAAGGCTGCAAAATCTTCGTGGGTAAAGCCAACGTTTGGCGCTTCTGTTTTCTGATTGACCATGCTTAGTATTTCCTAGATATCCTCCGTAGAATTGACACCTCCTGCTGATGTTAGACGAACACCGAACGTGGGGGAGTGCTTGATGAAGCCTGCCGAATGGATTAAAGCCGAATTCACCCTAGCTAAATTTAGTGCTAGATCTAGCATTCTAACTTACAACGATCGTTTTAGAACAGGACTTCGCATGGGTTTTAACCAGTCATCCCCATAGATGGATGGCCGATCGCGCGTTGGATTGAGGTTGTTGACACGAGGATTCCAGACGCGTTTCTTTATGTTTCTAAAAGATTCAGTACGGCTTTTGGCAGCAGCTTGTCCTTAAACCAAACTAGCGGAGCAGGCGTATCTTTAAAGTCAACCCCTGCTTTTTCGAGGTTGAGCCGTTCTGAGATCGCTAAAATGAGGTCGCTGCGTCCAGCCTGACGCACCTGAGAAAATTTTTTCTTGAGGTACTCCGGTCGCCAATAGCCAATAATTTCCAGCAGTGCAGTTCGTCCGTCGGGATGCACCAGCCGAAAATCTGGAATCATCACGCTCCCAGGAATCGGGATTAAGTCTACCTCCCGCTCTAGATGCCAGTCTGTCTTCGTCTTGGCCCAGCGCTCTGCGAAACCTGCCTCGATCAGACTGTCAAAGGTTTTTCCCGGCGGGTAATGACTCACCAATCCGCAGCCTGAATCGAGGGCAAAACGCCTCAGACTCGTCGAGCCAGTATAGGCATCCTCCACTTTCAGGGTTGCGGTCAGACTCCATTTGGTCACGTGCAGCAGTGCGGGCAAAAGCTTAGCTAGGGCCAGCCCGTAGCGGGTACTGGTTTGAAATAGGCTCGCGGGTCCGTCAATGGTAAGGGTAAATCCGTGTTCGGTATCCCCCTCAATGTAGGTCATGAGGCCAAAGAGCTTCAGGTACCGAAATAACAGCTTGTATTCTCCCGGATCGTTACGATGGGCGTTGATGACAATATCGCTGGCACGGTAAAACACGCCCTGTACTTGGGACAGGTTATAGCGGTGCAGTAGCGCTTCAGGGGTCGGTTCTTCAAACTGGGTCAGGATTTGATTTTCGTTGAGGTCGGCATATAGCCCTCGGGTAAGCTGTGCGGGCAAAACCTCATGGCCCAATTCTTGGGTGAGCTGTTGGGCTAGGGTTTGGAGCGTTTGAGCGGCCCGTAGTGGCGTGGGGGCATACCGGGCGGCTAGGCTGAAGGCGCGCTGGCGCAGCAATTGCGGATCTAGGGGACTGCGAATTTCAAAGGTGCTGTAGTTTTGAGCCAGCAGGTGGGCTAACCCGCGCTTGGTTCGGTAGTCGGTATCTTCACCTTCCAGTTCCAAGAGCTGGCGGTTCACCTCGCCTCGCGTGCTGCCCTGGGCGTCGCGAAAAAGCGCGATCAGTTCGGCGGCGATCGCCCCGTACCCTGTCTCCAGCGGCAACCGTTTGGGGATCAGCGTTTCCCCGCTCAATCGATGCATCAAAAGATCGCTAGGCAACATGGTCGGGTTCCGAATTTGACGCTGTCATCGTGCAGGGCGCGAGCGGGTTTCTGACGTTCTTTGAGAGCACCGATCGCGCTGCTACATTCTCCCATGCCGTTAGACTAGAAGGCAGGCATCGATCCGACAAAATAGCCTTCCCATTGCACTTCCTGGTTTCCCGTTGAATCTAGAGTTTGTCCGCGCTATGAAAATTCTTGTCATTGAGGACGATCGGCTGACTTCGGAAGCAATCTCAGCCATGCTGAATGATTGTCGCTATGCCGTCGAAATTGCAAACGACGGCCAGGTCGGTTGGGACTTAATCGAATCTTTTGAATACGACCTCATTCTCTTAGATCTGGCCCTTCCTCGATTGGACGGGATCGCATTATGCCGACGCATTCGGGAAAAAGGGCTGCAAACTCCGATCATGCTGCTGACCGGGCGCGACAGCAGTCATGAAAAGGCCATTGGTTTGGATGCCGGAGCGGATGACTATATGGTTAAGCCGTTCGAGGAAGAAGAATTGGTTGCAAGGGTTCGCGCCCTATTGCGACGGAGCGAACTCAGATCTCAGCCCGTTTTAAATTGGGGCGACTTGACCCTCGACCCGAGCCGCTGTCAAGTGACCTATCGCTCCAAACTGCTGCCATTAACGCCAAAAGAATATGCATTACTAGAACTGTTTCTGCGTAACGGTAAGCGGGTCTTCAGTTGCGGCATGATTCTCGAGCACCTCTGGGCATTTGAAGAAATGCCTGGAGAAGAAGCGATTCGCACCCACATTAAAGGGCTGAGACAGAAATTAAAAAAAGCGGGAGCGCCCCAGGATTTAATCGAGACAGTCTACGGCATCGGCTACCGATTGAGGCCGATAGAACTGCTGCCAGCGGAACCGCAGCACAAACAAAATAACGACAGCCAGAAAAAAAATACGTTCGATCGCCGAGAAGATCGACAAAGAGAAACGCAAGGTTTGCTAGATGGTATTTGGTATCGATCGAAAGATCGAGTCAGAGAACGTATAGAAATATTGGAAGAGGCGGCGGCCAGCCTTTCGAACCAAAAACTCAATTGCGAACTTTGCAAAAGGGCACAGCAAGAAGCCCATACCCTAGCGGGCACATTGGGTACCTTTGGTCTTTTTGAAGCCACCGAACTGGCCCGTAATATTGAGGAAAAATTGCGTTTAGACGATGTTGCAAACTCAAAAAACAGAGGGGACCTTCGCGCGCTGATCGACGCTTTACGCCTGAAGATCGATCGACCCCCACAGCATCAAAGCTTGCCATCTTTTCAAGGTGACGTAGAACACCTTTCTCTGCTCGTTATCGATACCCCAACTAATTCTATTCGCGATCTACTCGTCCAATCGAAAAATTTTGGCTTTGCGTCTCAAGTCGCCCATACTTTAGACGACGCAAGAAATAAAATTTTATTCAATCGGCCCCATCTCATTTTATTTGACCCTCTAGCTTTTAATTCTTCCGAGGATACTTTGAGCTTTTGGGCCGAGCTAAACAAACAAGTTCCTCCCATTCCGATCGTTCTCTTTGCCGATCGAGAGCTTTTTCAAAATCACCCGGAATTTTCTTTCCTCAGCGGACAGATGATTTTAGAGAAAGAAAAGCCCATTCCCGAGATTTTAGACACCTTAGTTGAAACCTGGAAACAAGCCGATCGAACTCGAGCGAAAATTGTAGTGGTCGACGACGATTCTACATTATTGACAGTACTCAGTTCTCTCCTTCGCCCCTGGGGGATTCAGGTCATCACTCTGAACGATCCTCGCCAATGTTTGGAAGCACTCTCCCATAGCGTTCCAGATTTATTAGTGCTCGACGTTGAAATGCCAGAAATGAGCGGTATCGAGCTGTGCGAGCAAATTCGCAGTAACTCGAATTGGGACGACTTACCCATACTATTCCTGACCGTTCATAACAATGCTGATATTGTCAATCAAGTATTCAATCTGGGAGCGATCGATTATATCAACAAGCCTATTATTGGCCCAGAATTTATTGTGAGAATTATCAACTATTTAGAGCGCATTCGAACTATCAAGCAGATGATGGTGAAATCTCAAATTCACCTCCCCTCAGAAAAAGTGGGTGAAGGTGCAGTAAGTAGTTCTTTTGTGTCTAAATCCGAACGAGATCGTAATTTTACGCTCATCGAGAAAAAGCTAACCTTTCAACTGGATCGCGAATCTGCTGTAGCCCAGCTCGCTCTGTCAGCCCTGGATGGAACGCATTTTGTTGAGTTACAGCAGGAAGCTTCAAGATCTATCGTTCAGAATATGGACATCGAACTTTGCGGTATTTTGGAATTGCTTCCCGTTGGAAATGCTTTATTGCTTAAAGCAGGTGAAGGTTGGAACGAAGGTCTCGTCGGACGCGCGTCGATCGACCAACACGGTTCCTTGGCGGAACTTGCGATTGCATCCAACGAACCCGTTTCGATCGCACAATATTTGAGCGCAGAACATCCATATACCGATCGCCCTTTGCTGCAAGCGCATGGCATTAAGAGCGGTACGATCGTCCCTATCAACTTGCCCGACGACGGACCCTATGGCGTATTAGGGGCTTACTCAACCCGGCACAAATCATTCTCTCCAGAAGAGATTAAATTTCTTGAAATCGTTGCAAATATTTTATCCAGGGCTCTAGAACGACAAAAAACCACAGAGGCTCTACATCTCATGCAAGCCAACCTAAAAGTCTGAGTTCGAGAACGATTAACAGCCCATTTATTAACAATAGGGAAGCACCTCTTTGAGGCTATTGCGAATGCGTTCTTGTTCGGGTGGGGTCAGCTCGGGAAACATGGGCAAAGACAAAACTTCTAGGGCGGCTTTGTCTGCGATCGGCAATTGGCCCAGCTCGTAGTCCAGATGCGCGTACACGGGCTGAAGGTGGAGCGGCAATGGATAGTAAACCATCGACTGAACGCCCTGCTCCGCCAGCGCGACCCGCACGCGATCGCGGCGGGGTGCGGGCGGTTCGACGCCGCGGGCTCTCAGGACAAAATCAGCTTCCGATAAAAGGGCGCGATCGCGGCTTCGGCGCAGGTATTGCAGGTCGCCTTCGTGGGCGACTCGGATAGTGTATTGGTTCCAGACGCTATCCCCCCGATCGGGGGGAACGGTAATGCCGGGAATGTTGCCGAGGAGCTGTCCGTAGCGTTCCGCGATAGCTTTTCGCTGCAGGTTCCAGCGATCGAGGTGGCGGAGCTTGACGGATAAAATCGCAGCCTGCACGGCATCCAAGCGACTGTTCGTGCCGATGGCTTCGTGGATGTATCCGCTGCTGCGGCCATGGTCGCGCAAAACGCGCATTTTTTCGGCGAGATCGCTGTTGCGGGTCGTAATCGCCCCGCCGTCGCCGCAGCCGCCTAAATTTTTGCTGGGATAAAAGCTAAAGCAGCCGATGTGTCCGATGCTGCCGACCTTTTGCGGCTGACCGGTCGCATCGGGCCATACCGCCCCCGTCGCTTGGGCGCAGTCTTCGATCACGGGCAGCGCGTGGGCTTGGGCGATCGCCATCAACTGCGTCATGTCCGCTGGCTGTCCGAATAAGTGGACGGGCATAATTGCCCGCGTGCGCGGGGTAATGGCAGATTGGACCTGTTGGGGATCTAGGTTGAAGGTTTCGGGGATGATATCGACAAAAATCGGCGTGGCGCCTGCCATGCTGATGACTTCTGCGGTGGCAATAAACGTAAACGGACTGGTGATGACCTCATCCCCTGGGCCGATATCAAAGGCCCGCAGCGCCAAGTAGAGCGCATCGGTGCCGGAGTTGCAGCTAATGCAAAAAGGGGTATTGATGTAGGTCGCAAAGGCTTGCTCGAATTGGGTAACCTGCGGCCCGCCAATATACTGACCTGAAGCTAACACCGCTAGAACGGCCGCATTGATATCGTCTTGAAGCGCTCGATACTGACGCCCGAGATCGAGGGGGGGGATTGTGTTCACTCAGTCGTTATCCTAACAGTCAAAAAGGGGGCAACCTCGTACAATGCAAGCCTTATACCCGTTGGGGAGGGATGGAGTTGCGCCACGACCTGAAGCCAGCAGGATTTGGAAGCAACCTCATTTGTAGTAAATATAAAGCACAAGCCTTAATGTATCGCGATCGGTTCAGATGTTCCAAACCAGTCTTTATTTTTATGCGATTGCGATCGACCTGATTCCGCTTCAGCCCGCTGACTTCCTCGGAGCTGTAGGCATGATGGCGATCGCCGTAGCCCTCTCGAGGTGGCAGCGACTCGGCTTGGAACGAGAGCTGATGGTGGCAACGGCCCGGACGACCGTTCAGCTCGTTGTCGTCGGTTATCTGCTGTGGTTTGTGTTTGACTGGAAAAATCCTGGGGCAGTATTGGCGGTCGTTGCGGGAATGTTGGCGATCGCCACCATGGAAACCCGCAACCGCATCGGCAAACGCATCCCCAATGAGTTATGGCTGCTGGGCGGCTCGATGGCGACGAGTTTGGCGATCGTGCTGACCTACACCACCGTTCTGGTGATTCGCCCCGCAATGTGGTTCGACCCTCAATACCTCATTCCGCTGGCCGGGATCGTACTGGGCAACGTGATGAACGGAGCGGCGCTGGCCGGCGAACGGCTGATGCAGATGGTCCAAACGCACCGCGCCGAGATCGAAACGCACCTCTGTCTGGGGGCAACGCCAGAGCAGGCGATCGCCGCCTACCGCAAAGCTGCCATCCGCACTGGACTGATTCCCACCCTCAACGCCATGATGGTGGTGGGAGTGGTGACGCTCCCCGGCATTATGACGGGACAGTTACTGAGCGGCATCAATCCTCTGGATGCGGCTTCTTACCAAATGTTGATTATGTTTATGCTGGCGTTTTCAACGCTGCTGACGACGGTTTTGGTGGTGCAGGGGTTAGCCAAACAGTGCTTTAATGCCGCTGCCCAGCTCGTACTGCCGCTTTAACAGGGGCAGCTAGGATCCGATATGCAAGAACGACTGCAAAAAATACTAGCGCAACGGGGCATTGCGTCTCGCCGCCACGCCGAGCAACTCATTTTAGACGGCAAGGTGCGGGTGAATGGCTGCGTTGCTGCGTTGGGTCAAAAGGCAGACCCCGATGTCGATTTCGTCGAAGTAGAGGAGAAAGCGATCGGGCGATCGCCTCGGCCATCCTCCGTTTACCTGTTGCTCCATAAGCCTTTGGGCGTTGTGAGCACCTGTTCCGACCCCCAGGGGCGACCGACGGTCTTAGATCTGCTGTCGCCGCAGGATCGGGCTGCGGGGCTGCACCCCGTGGGGCGGCTGGACACCCAAACCACAGGAGCGCTTTTGCTCACCAACGATGGAGCGCTCACATTTGCCCTAACCCACCCCCGCCATCGCGTTACCAAAACGTACGAAGTAACGGTGCGCGGAACCCCCACTGCCGCCACCCTCAATCGGTGGCGCAGCGGTATTCTCCTAGAGGGGCGGCTAACCTTGCCCGCCGAAGTTGAAGTGCTCGCTCCGCCGAATGCATTGCAAAACTCAACGCAGCTTCAGGTTATTTTACAGGAGGGGCGCAACCGCCAGATTCGGCTCGTTGCAAAAGCCCTTGGGCATCCTGTTTTGCAGCTCCACCGCACCCGCATTGGCCCTATTGCCCTAGTGGATACTTATGGATGTATATTAAGCCCAGGTCAATATCGATCTCTGACTTTATCTGAAATTGATGCGTTGCGTCCTATTATCAAGATCGAGGCCCGCGCCGCACGCCAAAAGGAAACCATTCTATGAGCAGCCCTACCGTTTTCGACCCAGAGCAGATTCAAAAGCTAACGGAACTTGGTGCCCATTTGCGGAGCCATCGCACCAAAAAAGGACTGTCCCTAGAAGAAATTGCCACTAAAACGATGATTCAGCATCGTTTTCTAGAGGCGATCGAAAAGGGGAACCTCGAAGTGCTTCCCGAACCGCTCTACGTGCGTGGCTTCATTCGTCGTTTTGCGGAAGCGATGGGCCTGGATGGCGTTTCTCTGTCTGAGTCGTTTCCGCTGGGTAAGGCGCACGTAGGCAGTGCTAACGCGAAAATGTTAGGGGCGGGGAGCACCGCGCTGCGGCCTTGGCATCTCTACGTCCTTTACTTGGCGGCAGTCCTTGGAGCCGTGGCGTTGCTGTACGCGTTGTTTAAGCCAGCAGACTCGACATCTGGAACGGTTGGCGCGAGCCGTCCTTCACCGAAAGCATCCGTTGCGGCGGCCCCCAAAAAGGTCGTTGCCGCAGCCAAGCCGAAACCAGCAGCCCCCGTTCAGGCGCAGCTCAACCTCAAGGCAGATTCCTACCTTGACATTAGCGTAGATGGCAAGCCCAGTTATGAAGGCGTTCTCAAGACCGGAACGGCTAGGACCATTACCGCAAAGCAGTCAATCCAGATCTCTGCTGGAAATGCGGGTGGCGTCATGCTTGGAGTCAACGGCCAGCCTGCAAAACTGATGGGCAAGCCCGGCGAAGTCAAAGACGTCAATCTTACTCCCAGCAGCCGATAAGCCCATCCCCGCAATGGGCAATGGATGGGCGCGATCTGTCTATCGCCTTGCTTGGGAGGGCGTCGGGAATGTCACGCGCTGTCCGATCGGAAGCGGGCGATCGCTGGGAGAGGCGATGGTCGTCCCGTCGTGGCTGACTGCAAGGGTGGTGGTTTTGGATTCCCCTAGCGTAGAAGTCTCAAACAAAATTTGGTCCGGATTGCTGTGGCTCCAACCCAGAAGAACGGCGGTATCGTAGCTCAGCGGTGTCGGCGCGACGATTCTCGCCTGCTGGTTTCTCCGATTCCAAACGAGGGCGTAGTCGGAAGACACATCCGACCCAAACACTGCTTCAAATTGTCGGGCCAAGAGCTGTTGACCGTCTTTAGACCAAGCGGCTGGCATTAAAATGCTGAGGGTGCCATCTTGACGGGCGGCGGTTTCTTTCACGGGGCCATCGCCGAGGTGAAAGGTTGAAGGAATGCTCTGCAAAACGGTTCCGCGCGGGTCTGAAATGACGAGCTGACTCGAAATATAGCTGTCGGTCATCTCTGGGTTGAGATGCAGTTGAATCTCTGAATGGACCTTTGTTTGGCCGTCTGGAGAGAGGAGTGCCGCGCTTAGATAGCGCTTTGTTACCGTTTGACCAGCCTGGCTGGCTTGGTGCTGGTGCGCCCAGATCGAGTCCCAAGGAATGGGATAGGCACTGTTCAGCGGATCTTTACGGCTTACCGCCGCACCGCTCTGGAGAGGGCTGGGCGGTACGGAAACCTGCTGCGCCGCAGGAGCAGCCTGCAGGAAGAAAAGTTGAGCGTTGAGAGATTTTGCGGTCTCTTGAGCTTGAGTCAGTCCTGGTAAATTTGCAGCCAAAAAGATGGAAGCAGCTAAAACCCCACACACAAACTGAGGACAACGTCCCCATTGAACGATCGCAGCACCGGACGACATCATGGTGAAATCTCAAATTTATTTAAGCGCTAAGGAAGCCTGTGAAGGGAGCCAGTGCGCTCTATATCTCCGGTATAGCAAGCCTTCGGGGTAAATGCAACTTTTACGATCTTTCCTTCACGAGATGTTGTTTTGTAAAACTTTATGCGTCGAAAACTTAACGGTCTCTCAGCGCGCGACCTCAACAATGAGCGCGCACCAGATCGGCAGACCGTTAGGGTTGTTGGACGAACTGAAGGTAGTCTTGCGTCAGGCTATTGACAGCCAAGTCGTACAACGCTTTGCCCTGTTCTGGCGTAGCGAGGGAGGGGTCAGAACCCATGCGTCCATCTGGGTAGCGACGGCGGAAATCAGCGGCACCGTAAATGGAATGGCCTTTGGCAACCTCTGGATCCAAAGGAGCTGTTTTGATGGCTTCAGGATAGACAAACTGCGTCACCGCCACTTCGCTAGGAGTGGCGTGGGAACCTTCTTTGTCGCCATAGAGTTCCTTGGCTTTGCGATATACCTCAGAACACATATACCAGTTGGCAACCGTACATTGAACGCGATCGCCCTCTGGCACCTGCAAATCGGTCAGGGTAGCATAGGCTTCCGAGAACGCGGCTTTGAGGGTGGCGACATTGCCGCCGTGGCCGTTGATAAAAAAGAACTTGCGGAAGCCAGCACGGCTCAAGCTGACGAGATAATCGCGAACGACCAGGATTAAAGTACTGGGACGAAGGCTCATGCTGCCGGGGAAAGCCGCGTGGTGGAGCGCCATCCCCACGTTGATGGTGGGTCCTACCAAAGCCTGAGTGGCTTCGCCAACCCCCTTGGCGATCGCCTCGGCACAAATGGCATCCGTGCCGATCAAGCCCGTGGGGCCGTGTTGCTCTGTAGAACCGATCGGTAGAATAATGCCTTGGGAGGTTTGCAGGTAGGCTTCAACTTCAGGCCAGGTGGAGAGGTGGAGCTGCATGGATTGCCTCGTCGAGTCTCGGTGTAATTTACAGTGTGAAGGATAGGGAAATGGCGCGCAAACGTTTTGCGATCGAGATGGGGATGGGGGTGGACCAACACGGTCAAGACCCTACGGTAGCGGCGGCCCGCGCGGTGCGCGACGCGATCGCCCATAACGCCCTCCCCGGCATCTGGGAGGTTGCGGGGCTAGAGCACCCCAACGAAATGAGTATTGAAGTAAAAGTAGCGGTGCCGTTCCCGGAGGACGTGCGCGAGGCGGAGGTGTTGGCGGTACTGCCTTTTGGAGAAAAGACCCTGACAGTAGAGCGGGGCGGCATGGTGGTGGAGGGCAGGGCCATTGCTGAATTGAATGACAAAAACGATGACATGTACGTGGCGATCGCTGCCGTCACGGTCTACGTGGATGTATGAAGCAATGGCCTTAATGCCCGAGCTGAATGCGTTCGAAGAGTAGACTTGATTTTTTGTTTACGGATTTTGCTTTCCTTTAGAAGCGGGATAGTCAATCTGAACCGGACCTTCCGGGATGAATCGAGATTGATAGGGCGTCTTTTTTCCCTTCCCCGTCAAACTCCCAATGGGTATTGATGTTTTGAGCCGTTCTAGCTCCTGCACTTCCCAAAACACGGCCCAATTGAGTTTGTCGGTTGCCGTAGCTTGAGGTCGGAAAATAGATTTTCCTGGATAACGACCTCGACGCGACCCCACACACCCCACGTACAGCCCCCGCCAAGTCGCTTCTGGATTCAGAGGCTGCTCTCCTTTGGCGTGAGAGGCATAAATTAAAACCTCAACAGATTTCCCAGCCCGCAGTTTTTCGACCTCCGCCAGCACTTCAAAGGCCATGCTCCCAAAGGCAATTTTGGGGACGTGGTCTGCTGGTAAGTCATCAGAGTCTAACTGGGCGGCGATCGCTTCCAATCCAGAAATGAGGTGCTCCTCTGGTACGGGGGCTAGAAGTGCGAAGGCATGAGTCTTTTGCATAGTTGAAATGGCGGCGAATCGAAGAATCGACTTTTCTAGCCTACAAGCTCTCGATCGGATCGGCGGAAATCTCTACAAGCGATAGGTTATTCCCCCCATGCCAGTTTTGTAAATTTCTTGTTACATTTCCCAGTAGATAACGTTTGGGCCTTGTTTTTGGCTTGCTTCTATGGAACATGTTTTACCCATCCACTCTCCAAAGGGTTGCGATAATTTTGCGCCGCTGCGCCCCATTCGTCGGTGGATCGATCGGCTCTCCGTTCGGGATAGGGAACTCGCTCACCGCATTTGCCGATTTGTGCCCGCTCAATGTCCGTTCGAGCGAGATATCGTACTTTTCGGACGCAAAATCGCCCATATTCCCCCTTTGTGCAAGCTGAATCCGTTCTTTGAGGAGTTAGTTGCACTGCGGTTTCGGGCGCTTTGCTATCTGGCGGATGACTGCGGCGAAGATATCAGCCCGTACTGCTAAGGATCTGACGTCGAATTAAAGGGGTTGGCAACAGGATTCAGTGCGTTGCTCGGTTTTAAGAACGATGGGGTACTGAATGGTATCTGCATAGTATCTTAAGTGGAGGTAGCGATCTCAGCTTGAGAGTCGCGCGATCGAACGGGGCCAAACTGAATTCGCAAGGGGTTTGCTATTTTGAGTACAGAAACGCTCGACTTGCTGCGCGCGGGCCAGCTTACGGGCACCCAAAAACTTTCGCTGGCCTGCGGGTTAACCCGAGTCCCGTCAGAGGTTTTCGATCTGGCAGAATCGTTGGAAGTGTTGGATTTGTCGAACAACAGTCTGAAGGCCTTACCCGACGACTTCGAACGGTTGCAAAACCTCAAGGCTGTTTTCTTTATCAACAACGAGTTTGAGGAGATCCCGGAGGTTCTCGCCCGATGTCCCAAACTCAGGATCGTTGGATTCAAGTCCAATCGAATTCGGTGCATTAGCGAAACTGCCCTGCCTCCAACCCTGAGCTGGTTGATTCTGACCCAGAACGAGCTCGAACGGCTGCCGCAGTCGATCGGCAATTTCACCCATTTGCAGAAGTTCATGCTTGCTGGCAACCGTCTGAGGTCGCTTCCCGAATCAATATCCAATTGTCAGAATCTAGAGCTGATTCGGCTTTCCGCCAATTGCCTGACAGAACTGCCGCCGTGGTTGCTCGCACTTCCACGCTTGTCTTGGTTGGCGTATGCGGGCAACCCGTTTTGTGCGGCGCGCGAAGTAGAGGGGCGATCGCCCCTTTCCACTATTGATTGGCAGGACTTGGCTCTTGAGAATACCCTCGGAGAGGGTGCCTCTGGTGTGATTTCTGAGGGATTGTGGCAGGTAACCTCGACCGAAACGCAAAGAGTTGCCATCAAGGTTTTTAAAGGTCGGGTTACGAGCGACGGATTACCTGCGGATGAAATGCAGGCTTGCCTTGCGGCAGGATCTCACCCAAATCTAGCGAACGTACTGGGCAAGGTAGAGAATCACCCTGAGAACAAGTCAGGGCTGGTACTGTCCTTGATTCCGCCAGACTACAGCAATCTGGGCGGACCGCCTAGCCTGGACACCTGTACGAGAGATACCTACGCACCCGAAACCTCGTTTTCTTTACCCTCTATCCTCCGCATCGCTCGGGGAATTGCTGCCGCCGCCGCCCACTTACACCGCCAAGGAATTATGCATGGCGATCTTTACGCCCATAACATTCTGACGAACGATGAAGGAGATAGTTTGTTGGGCGATTTTGGCGCGGCTTCCTTTTACGAGCGCAGCGATGTCGCAACTGGAGCGGCACTGGAGCGACTTGAGGTCAGGGCCTTTGGTTGTTTGTTAGAGGACTTGTTAGATCGTTGCGACGAGCATTTAATGGCCGAATCGCAGGTTATCGAGCAGCTTCGTCTCATCGAGCAAGATTGTATCCACCCGATTCCCTCTCAGCGTCCTTTGTTTGCAGACATTTGCGACCGTTTGGCTCGTTTTGAGCTAAAGGCGGACCCTATTAAAGGGAAGAGCTGAGATATTGCAGGAAAAGAACTCTGTCGAGAAGATATGTCCTAAGAATTCCTCAGCCGGATCGTTTTGGTTCGCGATAAACGCCATAGGCAGAAAAGACACCCAGCAAAAATCCGAGCAGATGTCCCCACCAAGCCACTCTTGCATCCGTCGGGAATACTCCCCAGGCAACGTAACTGAAGTTGACCGCGACAAAGACTGAGAGCGCCAGCGGAAGAAATCGCTTCTCCAGCCAGCCAATGACCAACAAATAACCGAACAAGGTGTATACAACTCCACTCAATCCATGAACGGCTTGAGGTCCGAGCAGCCAGCAAGCCAAACCGCCGCCCAGCCACCCGATCGCAAAAGTAATCCAGAAGTCCCTCGCATTTTTAGCGAGAATCAACCAACTAAAAATAGCAAACGCAATAGTGTTGCCGATCAGGTGCCCCCAACTTCCATGAGAAAACGCCGATAGGAAGATACCTGGGATTCCTTCAACAGATCTGGGATAGATTGGGAAGTCCCACCGTCCCCCAAAAAATAGCGTGTTAACAATGTGCTGAGTCCAGGGAACCGAGAGAATGGCAAGGGGGATAAAAAATCTGCTCTTCCAATGGGTAGAACCAAACTTAAGTCCTTGTCTGGTTTTGGGCTGAGAGCGAGGGAGAGTTTCTTTCGTTTGAGATCTTAATGGATGGCTTTCACGATCGAGCTGCGCCATCATCTTCTTGAGTTTTGCTTCTACGGAAGGGTCTTTGGACATGAGTAAGTCCTTGAATGACAAATGGCGCTTGAGGTCGCGATGGTGAGATTAGTTCTACTTCTGTAGCAGCCAATGACAGCCGCGCGAAGGCGGTGCCACCGTGGGTACAGCTCTATTTTAAGGCAACAGTCAAAATGCCCGCTATACCCCGAGTAAAGCATCGTCTCGCGCTCGATCGATGCAAGCATCCATTTAGGATTCTCAGAACGCGATTGAATGTATAAATGTACTCAAACAGTTCCTCTCCCGGTTGTTATGACTCATCAAAAATCCAAATTCATCCTCGATTTCCAAAAAGCTGTTGCTTTAGCTGGAATCGCGCTTCTGGGGGCCTGCGGTCGGTCCGATCCGAACAGTTCCTCAGATGAAGGGTTGAAGATAGGGACGTTGTTTCCCGTTACGGGGGACCTAGCGCCCATGGGGCAACTCATTGCGCCAACCCTACCGCTGCTGGTCGATCGCGTCAATCGATGCGGCGGCGCGAACGGCAAACCCGTCGAACTCGTGTCTGCCGATGACGAAACCGATCCGAACAAAGGAAATGCTGCCATGACCAAGCTGGCAGAGGTCGATCGCGTTTCAGCAGTCGTAGGCGGGTTTGCCAGCAGCGTTTCCCAGGCAGCGGTGGATATTGCCGTTCGCAATAAAATTATGATGGTATCTCCCGCAAGTACCAGCTCGATCTTTACCGAGCGGGCTAAAAAAGGAGACTTCAAAGGATTTTGGGCCAGAACTGCCCCATCCGACACCTATCAGGCCCGCGCCCTAGCAAAGCTGGCTCGCGATAAAGGGCTCAAGCGCGTATCTACCGTGGCGATTAATAATGACTATGGCGTAGAGTTTGAGAAAGCATTTGTCGCCACGTTCAAGCAACTTGGGGGCATTGTCGTCAACGAGCAAAAGCCGACTCGCTACGATCCTAGAACGGTCTCCTTCAATACCGAGGCCGCAGCGACGTTTAAGGGAAAGCCCGATGGCGTGGCAGCCGTGCTCTACGCCGAATCGGGCAGTTTGTTTCTCAAAGCAGCCTATGAAATGGGGCTAACCCAAAACGTACAGCTTTTGCTTGCGGACGGAGTAAAGTCCGATGATTTCGCGCGGCAGGTGGGGAAGACGACAGCGGGCAGATTCATCATCGAGGGTGCTATTGGTACGGCCCCTGGTGCAGATGGGAAAGCGCTGAACGCCCTAACTCAGCTATGGAAGACGAAGAATAATACTTTGCCAGGGGCCTACGTTCCGCAAACTTGGGATGCAGGCGCGCTGTTGATCTTAGCAGCACAGGCTGCCAAGTCAAATACAGGTGAAGCAATCTCTAAGGAACTTCGAAACGTGTCCGGCGGTCCTGGAGAGGAAGTTACAGACGTTTGCCAAGGTCTTGCGCTACTCAAAGCTGGCAAAAAGATTAACTATCAAGGTGCCAGCGGCAATGTAGACATTGACGAGAATGGGGATGTGTCTGGAACTTACGATGTTTGGAAGGTCGGCAGCGATGGCAAGATCGAAGTGACAGATAAAGTTTCGGCTGCGAAATAAACGGTCGCAGCGCTTGTAGAGGTTTTAAAAAACTTAGCGCGGCCACTGGAATGAGATCGAAGCGGGGGGCGATCGCAGGAAAGAGAGACTGATGGTTGGGAGGCGACCTAGCTGCGTTTGGCAATCACCCAAATGGCGTGAACGATTCCCGGAATGTAGCCCAGAAAAGTAAGGGCAAGATTTATCCAAAAAGGCAGTCCGATCCCAACCGTTAGAAAAACTGCAAGGGGCGGCAAGAAAATGGCAACCAGCACGCGAATGATAGTCATGAAGATATCAATTAATTTATAACTCTATTTTCTCACAATCCCAGACAGTCCGTTCTAAAGCCGCGATCCACTTACTTTGCAGTTGAGATAAATCTTCCTCAACGGTTGAGGGGATTACGACCAATGGATGAAAACCGCGCAGGTCTTGCAAAGTATGCTCTTGACAAGTAAATCGGTAATCAAGTCATGCAAGCTAGTTTGTTCGATAAAACTTTCCGAGATGGCGAAGGCAATTTTATTATCGTTCAGCCTCCAAATCTACCCCTTTTAGTGGGGGTAGGATCGACCTTACTCAAAGAATTCGTTTTTACAAGCGGCAATGTCTATACCGCTTTAGATGCTATTTCATTGGGTGCCTTGTTCGCTTGGGCCTGGATGGAACTATTTGATGGCGTAAACTACTTCCGGCGATCGCTGGGGGCAATCGTACTGATCGGCATCGTTGCTTTGAGAATTCAGTAATATTAGCCACATTTATCTATATTTACTCATTAAACTCGGTGGCGAGTCTTTGGGAATGCGATACAAGTGCTAGACCCTTATAGCTTGCCGAATCACCTTCCTTTGCGGTGTGCGATCCGATCCAGGACGGCTCGAGCGGCCAAGCGTCCGGTCTGAGCCGCGCCATTCATATATCCGTAGAATTCATCGCTCAGGTGCTCCCCTGCAAAGATTAGGTTGCCCACTCGTACATCCTGGCGCTCTGAAGGCTCGTCAGATTCCACGTAGAAAAATTCCTGAAAAGCAGTTAGCTGGCCCGGTCTAAAGTTGGCATACGCGCCTTTACTCAAGGGGTTGCTACTCCATTGGGTCCGTAGAAATTTTCCCGTAGATGCGGATTGAGCCCCAGGGAGCGCTGCTTCAAAGCGCTCGAGAAACTGTCGGCCTGCGGCCCGAGTGCTGCCCGTTTCCAATGCTTTGACTTCGTTTCCGCCAAAGTAGAAATTTAACGCACCCTCTTTGCGATCTGTTTGGCGTTGGGTATCGTCCCAAGCCTCTGTAAATCCCAGATCTGTCCAGATTGCATCCGTAAAGCCGCCGCTGCGTTCCCAAACTTTTTGAGAGAAACCTGCAAATAATTTGTCATTGCGGCCCAAATTGCCTTCTGCAATGAAGCGTTTGAGCGTCGGCGGTAGCGCGACTTGCAAATCGACCGTTCGCAAAATGGAGAAGGGAATTGCAATAATGACGTAATCTGCCTCGATCGCAGATTGGTTGGCAAAGGTCAGTCGAAATCCGCTGCGCTTGGCCTGAAGTCCGGTTAACTGCATTTTTGTCTGAATTTGCCCTGGTAGGGCAGCGGCCAACCCCTCAATAATCTTGCCGCTGCCGCCCTCTACTGTAAAGGCTTCATCGCTATCGCTGACTAGATTGACGGCTTGTCCTTCAACCGTCGGCAAAAGTTGGACGTACTGAAGGGCGGAACATTCGCTGGGTTCGACGCCAAATTCGCTGCGAACGGTATTTTCAATCAGCCTTCTAATCAAAGGTTCGGGGATTTTATCGGCATGTCGATCTAAATATTGCGCGACGGAAAGTCGGTCGAACTGAGGCGCAAATTTCTCGAAGTCTCGATCGAGGAGGGCTGCATCGTTGCCAATTTGGCTGGCAAGGGCGCGCAGTTTCTCGGCTATTTCTGCTTCGGGTTGCAGTCTGTCGTTGAAAAAGTACGCGGTGGTTGGCAAGGAAAATTGCTTGGCGTATTGACTGCGATCGAACAGCTTGAGATTAAATTCTTTGACGAGCGCTAACATGTCTTCGTGGTCGGTATTCACGAAGGTGCCGCCCAAATCTGAAACCAGGCCGGGTCCGAGGGCATCTCGGACGGATCGAACCCGCCCGCCTAGACGAGTACTGGCTTCGTAGACGGTGGCTTTGATACCCGCTTTTTTGAGGCGATAGGCCGCATTTAAGCCAGCCAGCCCAGCTCCAATAATGGCGATCGCTGGTTGCTTTTCTCTACTCCAAGCTCCTCCCATCCGCGTAAGCGAACCGCTAGCGAGGGCAGAAGCGCTGGCTAAGGTAAGCGATCGCACGAAGCGGCGGCGGGTCCACCGCAGGTTTGATTTTGGGACGGGCAGCGGTTTGCCTTCTGCTTGTAGGTTGAGGCGACGAGCCTCTTGAAGGGCGCGTACCAACTTCCGAAATAGCGGAGTATGAGCCATTTTTGTTCTCTATCGCGTTTGACCCTCGAATTTAATACAATGTGGTCTCCCCGCAGAGGACAACTCAATATTTCTCAACGAAATAATCCCCATCGCGTTATCGGCGATAGGGATTACGGGAGATCGGGTCTGCCCCTCAAGAGCCGCGATTTAGCGGACTTCGACAACCTCAGATTTTGCAAACCTGACCTTGGCCAGTTCCGCATATTTATCGTCTTCGGCGCGGTACCCAGCGGCACAGGCTACTACCGTGGCATAGCCTGCTTCAGACAGGTTCAGCAGCTTATCGTACTTCACTGGCTCGATCCCTTCCATGGGGCAAGTATCGATTCCTAAGAGCGCGGCGCTGGTCATAAAGTTGCCCAGGGCAATGTAGGTCTGTCGGGTCGCCCATTCGTTGACGTTAAAACTGCGGGCACCGTGCACCACATCGCTCACCATCATGCCGCGATAGCCAGCGATAGATTCGACCGGAACCCCCCGCACTTCGGCAGTGCGCGCCACGAATCGATCGACATCGGCAGCAGTGAGGTTTTTCTTGATCGTGAAGACGACGTAGTGGGAGCAGTCTGCGACCTGGGCTTGGTTCCAGGACAAGGGCTGGAGCTGCTGTTTCAGCTCTGGATCGGTGACGACCAAGAACTTCCAGGGCTGCAAGCCGTAGGAGGAAGGCGTGAGAATGAGAGATTCTTCCAAAGCAGACCAAGTTTCGGAGGCGATCGTCTTGGTCGGGTCGAATTTTTTGGTGGCGTAACGCCAAGTAAGAGCATCTAATAGGTCTGTAGGGGAGATTGGATTCATAAATTCAAGAATAACTGCGCTTTGGTGGATCATGCCAATCCTACTACACCGATCCGATTTGAGTTGTAGCGCGGTTACTCGATCCCGATCGCGATCTCGTTAAGCTGCTCGATCCCGTCGTTCTCGACAGATAAACGACATTGAGCCTGAGGTCAGGCCCGCTATCATGAAGAACAGCCCTCAGCGATAGCAGTATTCCAAAACGAGGAAAGCTTGTCCATGAGCCTCACACTTTATCTTCTCCGCCACGGAGAAACGGTTTACAGCAAAACGGGAGGCTACTGCGGCGATCTCGACCCCGAGTTGACGGACGATGGCGTCCAAATGGCAAAAGCGTTTGCAGAAGCATATCGCGCGCTTGACTGGAATGCGGTTTACGTCAGCCCCATGAAGCGCACGATCGCCACGGCAACGCCCCTCTGTCAGGCCATCGGATTGGAGATGCAGTTGCGAGAGGGATTAAAAGAAATTCGCTATGGTGAATGGGAAGGGCAAACGGAAGCATTTGTCAAAGAGCGACACGCTGACGATTACATGCGCTGGCTGGCCGAACCTGCTTGGAACCCGCCTACGGGGGGCGAAACGGCGGTCCAGCTTGCCAGCCGGGCTTCCCTTGTCATTGCCGAAATTGAGGAGATGTATAAAGCGGGCAACGTGTTGGTTGTCTCCCATAAGGCCACCATTCGCATCATCCTTTGCGCGCTGCTGGGGATCGATCTGGGGCGATACCGCGATCGCATCAATACCCTCGTCGGTTCGGTTAGCGTCGTGCGGTTTGGAACCCACGGTCCGCTGTTAGAGCGACTGGGCGATCGCGCGCATCTCAATGCCAGACTTTTGGCACTTCCGGGCACCTAACCCTCTATGTCTTAGGATCGTGGATTAAATAACCTCCAGAATTAAGCTTTTTGAGGCTTGGCGGTGTAATTCCATTTTGGCAGGTAAGCATCAAAAACGATTTCCATTGATTCCTTAAACGCCTGGGTGACTTTTCGCCCCGTTTGATACACCTTATCTAATACCGTCGCCAAGACCTTCAGACCCGTTTTCGTCTTGGCTTTACCCATCAAATCTTTAACAGTTTCCACCGACTCAAAAATGACACCTTCACACACCCGTGTCAGATGAGGGAACAGACGATGCTCAATGGGATTGTGTTTTGAGGTATACGGTGGATAGTGGGCAATGCGAATCTCAATCCCCAATTCATTGACCAATGTCTGTAAATCTTGCTTAAACAGATAGTGGCGTGAACTGTTAGACCCGCCTCCATCACAGAGGATCAAAATAGAACTGGCCTTCGGATACTCCATGGAACCGTAATGATTCCACCAGTAGCGAATCGAGTCACAGGCAAACTCTCCCGTGTCATGACTGACCCCAATCTGCACATAGCCGATGTTCAGGTCTAAGTCGTATAGTCCATGGGGAATGGCAACCCCCTCTGCCAGGGATGGCCAATCATGGTCAAGCACCTGAATCTCTTGTTGGGTATACAAACGACCCTCTCGATACAGGAGTCCAATCAACTCTTTTTTTTAGTGTCCATGCTTAAAACCGGATGACCTGAGTCTTGATAGGTTTTTCTAAGATTCCTGATGTTTTCAAACTGTTCGTTACGATGGGCGGTTTCTCCTGTAGACAGTCGTTTCTGAGCTTTGCGTTTGCGATAATGATGCTTTTTAAGCAATTGGTCAACGAGGGTAACGCTGATGGCTTTTCCGTCAACTTCGATCAACTGAGCAATCTCTTGACGCTTGAGATTTGTCCATTTCTGCCCCTCATCCATCGGCGACCCTGCGGTGTGCGCCTCTAGCCCCTCAATAAAGACTTCATCCAGTCCCTCGACGGTCTCAAAGGCTGATTTGCGTCCCCCGCCTTTTGCCCGAATCCCCGCCTGATTCATGGCCACTAAATCATCTAACTCTGATAGCCCCAATCGAATCGTGTAATAATCACACCCAAACAGAGCGCTAATGTACGATATTCCACCCCATCCCAGTTTCGCAGCTTCGATGGCCCCATAACGACGACGATCCTTTTGATTTAAGGACTTGTAAAGCCGTTGCATTTGCTGCTCAATAGCGAAGGGGTAGGGATTCATCTAAAAACAGATAAGGAAAGGATCTTCAAGCTATCACGCTTCCTATATTCTGGAGGTTATTTAATCCTCGATCCTTAGTAAAGTTATCGGGCTCTCCGAACCATTCATTCTTTAGGAAGGCGCTGTCATGACGTTTACAGAAGAACTGAAAGCAACGGCTCAGGCAATGGTCGCACCAGGCAAAGGTATTTTAGCCGCCGATGAAAGTTTTGGAACGGCTAACAAACGTTTTCAGAAGTTGGGCATCCCCCAAACGGTAGAAATGCGGCGCGCTTATCGCGAAATGCTCTTTACGGCACCGGGCATTGGCAAATTTCTCAGCGGCGCGATTTTGTTTGATGAAACCATCCGCCAATCGACCGAAGCTGGCGTGCCGTTTCCGACGGTACTGGCCGAGGCTGGAATTATCCCAGGTATCAAGCTAGACGCAGGCGCAAAACCCCTAGCGGGTGCCCCTGACGAACTCGTGACCGAGGGACTGGACGGACTGCGCGATCGCATTGCCGAGTATTACGGCCTCGGCGCTCGCTTTGCGAAGTGGCGTGCCGTCATTACGATTGGCAATACCATTCCCTCGCGGCACTGCATTGAAGCCAATGCCGATGCCCTGGCGCGGTATGCTGCCCTCTGCCAAGAAGGCGGGTTGGTTCCCATCGTCGAACCGGAAGTGCTGATGGATGGAGGACACGCGATCGCTCGAAGCTTAGCGGTGCACCACCAAGTCCTGCACGCCGTATTCGATCGCCTTTACCTATACGGCATCCACCTGGATCGAATCGTTTTGAAACCCAGCATGGTCATTGCAGGTGTGGATTGTCCCCAGCAGGCTAGCGTAGAAGAAGTGGCGCGGGCGACGGTGCAATGCCTGCGCGATCGGGTTCCGGCTTCCGTTCCCGGCTGTGCTTTTCTCTCCGGCGGACAGAGCGACGAACTGGCAACGGCTCACCTCAACGCCATGAATCAGCAATTCAAGGGTCAATTGCCTTGGACTTTGACCTTCTCCTACGGTCGCGCGCTTCAGCAAGCTGCAATGCAAACCTGGATGGGACAGGAGGCTAATGTCGCTGCGGCCCAAAAGGTACTTTTACATCGCGTTCAGTTGAATAGCGCTGCGGCCTTGGGAGAATACAACCCCGAACGGGAAACGGCGGTCAGTCATGCTTGAGTGAGGGTAGTCGTTGCCCCCTTGTTTAGGACGCTTTTCAGGAGCGCGGTACGAGCGAGGGTGGAGGACTAAAGCAAGCAGGTCCGAACAGCAGCTTTCGAAAAATTATTATCCCAAGATTATGGCAAGCAGTAAGATGCTACTCATACCCGTGCGACTAGGCCGAGAGCTTTCGTTAAAAGTTGATCATGATCGAGCAACCATTCTCTTCACCTGATAGCTACGACAGTTGTTATCAAGCGGGAAAAGCGCAGAATGATGCGAAACAATACGAACAAGCCGTTATCAGCTTCGATCGAGCGCTTAAAATCAATTCAGATACCCATGAAGCTTGGGCGCTGCGCGGCAGCGCGCTGTTCTCCCTCAAGCAATACAAACAATCGCAAGTCAGCTACGAAAAAGCATTGGTCCTGCAACGAGAAGCAGGCGATCGACGAGGTGCGATCGGCACGTTGCAAGCTTTAGCTTCGCTCTATTCATTTAATGGCAAAGTCCAAAAGAGCTTCTCAGCAATACAGCAAGCCAGCGAGATCGCCAGCGAACTCAATCTTTTGCCCGACGATCCTCTCTATTCTCCAGAATTAAAAGAGGCTGGCCTTCCCGTCGCATCTAGGCCGCCAGCAATTTCCGCCCTAAACAAGCGGTACTGGATGGAGACGTTAGTGAGGTTTGGCATGAAAGGCAAGCTGCAATTTGGGTTGTTTTCGATCGTTTGGCTGCTATTGGCAATTGGCACGATCGCGGTTTCGCCCATTACATTTTTCTGGCAGGTTTTTAGAAAATTAGCGAAACAAGATTAGAGGATTATTGACTGCAATATACCTCAATAATGTGCCAAGGTGGTTCGGTAAGGTTTGCCGAACCACGACCTATCCCAACCACTTATTGGAAATTAGGCGAATGCCATCGCACTCTCCGCCATAAACGAGGAAATGGGAGTCCAGTGGTCTCGATCGAGAGATCGGTAGGCTGCTTCTATCGCTTCCACCGAGGCGATCGCATCTTCTACCGCAATCAGCAGCGGTTCCTGTTTCAGAATCGCTTTCGAGAAATTTTCGATTTGACTGCGGAACGACTGGACTTTGTTGTACCCCCGCCCAAATACCACCCAACCTTGACTGGAACTTTGACGGTACTTAGACTCCTTCCAACCGACAGAAATTGTACCCTCAGACCCGTAAATTCGCAGGTAGTAATCCAGTTCCTTATTGATACTCCAAGACAAATCCACATTGCCCATCACTCCAGTTTTGCTCTGGGCAAAAATCCGCACCGTATCTTCCACTGCAAGGTGCTGAGTTCGCTTGCCTTCAACGACGTGAATTTCTGACAGCGGGCCTAAGAAATATCGCATGATATCGACCGAGTGCGTGCCGTTGTCGATTAACACCCCGCCACCGCTGATGGCAGGATCGGCATTCCAACGGTCGGACATATCCACGCGGGAGGTAAACGCATTCTCAAACAAAACAATTTCGCCCAAAATGCCGGATTCGACAATACTTTTCGCTCGAATCACATCTTCGGCATAGCGAAATTTAGAAGCCATGGTCAACAACACGCCCATTTCTTGGGCGGCAGCTTTCATATCTAGCGCGCTCTGAATCGTGATGCTGAAAGGCTTTTCGCACAAAACGTGCTTGCCCTGCTGCACCAAATCGATGCAGATATCGGGATGGGTTGAAGGGGGCGTACAGACCACCACCGCATCCAGTTCGGTATTGGCAATCATCTCCTGATGAGACCGAAACGATCGACACCCCGCCGTCTCTGCCATCGCGGATGCCGCCTCAGCGCGAACGTCGGCGATCGCCGCTAATTCAGCCACCTCGCTTTGCCCGAAGGCTTGTACGTAGGCTTGCGCGATGCCGCCCGCTCCTACCAGCCCAAATTTAATCGTTTTTTCAGACATTCTCGATTCCCCTCAGTTAACGATTGAATAATGCAAACGGATCGGTCGGTCAGAGCAGGTATTGGCAAAGTTGCCAAGGTCAACCCATCGATGAATTGCTGGGCTTGTTCTTACGACTGGCTGGACAATTGCGCGATCGCCGTTTTAATGGCCCGCGCGATATAGTCAATGTGCTCGTCGGTATAGGCTTCGTTCCAGGGCAAAACCAGCACCCGCTCTAAGCCCGCAAACGTACCGGGAAATTTCTCCGGGCTGTAATCTACGGCTTCTGGACGGGCTAAGTTAAACGGAAAGCGCGAATTGCCAAAGGTGCGCTGATTTTGAATCACTTCGCACTGAAAGGCGGGTTTTTGGATGTACCTCGGTGCCGAGAAAATGCCAAAGTCTTCCTTAAGGCGTTTGGCCAAACCGATGGCTCCCTCATGGATGAACTGGGCGTCCACGCTCAGGCAATACTTCCAGTAAACGTGAGTGTTGCGAGGATCCTGCCAAGGGGTTTCAATACCAGCAATTCCCTGCAACTGTTCCGTGAGCTTTCGCGCGCTGGCCTGGCGTCTGGCTACAATATCTTTCAGCTTGGAAAGCTGGGCGACTGCCACCGCGCCTTGCAACTCGCACATGCGGTAATTGGGCGCAATAAAGTAATGGTCCGGCTTGGGATCGCCGTATCCAAAAGCCTTATTGACGAACAAAAACATCCGCCGAGCAAAGGCTTCGTCGTTGGTGGTCACAATCCCGCCCTCTCCCGTGGTGATGTGCTTGCCTTGCTGGAGGCTAAAGCAGCCAATCGTCCCGATCCCGCCCATGGCTTGGCCGTTATGGGTCGCTAAAAAGCCTTGAGCGCTGTCTTCAATGACCGGAATGCCTCGCGCGTCGGCAAGGGCCATAATTTCCGCCATCTCGCAGGGGTTGCCAAATAAATGGGTGACGACGATTGCTTTGGTGCGATCGCTGATGCATTTCTCAATGGTTTCTGCTGTCACGTTCCAAGTGCGCGGGTCCACGTCGGCAAACACTGGAATGGCCGTCTGATAAAGAATGGGTGTTAAAGCGCCCATATCGGTAATCGAAGTCGTGATGATTTCATCGCCGGGTTCGGGGTCGATGGCGGCGATCGCCGTATGGACCGCAGCCGATCCCGACGCGCAAGCATAGGCGTATTTGACGCCAATCAGGTCGGCAAAGTCTCGCTCGAGCTGCTTGACAAAAGTCCCCTTGGTACTGGTCAGCGTCCCGCTGCCAATTGCCTGCGCGAGCAGCTGAATCTCTTCCGCTCCGAGGGTGCGACCCGATGTATCTTGGTCGGAAGGCAACGTCAAGCGATAATTTTGAACGACCATCTCAATATCCTTTTTTGTCCGTTGTATATCAATCAAAACTCTTGCCAAATGCCGGATTTAACTCGTGTTTAGATTAAAATTCATCATCTTAATTTTTGTTCGACCGCGAACTGGAATTTTGACGATAAATTGCGCTAGCCAAATAAAATATCTCCTCAAAGTAGCTTTTACTTTGAACGGCTAGAATGCCCAAACTAAACAGCTGAATCGACAGCATTAACGTCATCCCTCCGATCGCGAATGCATGGGGTGCCTGCTGAAAGGCCTCGGCTACAGCCACCGTCGGGTCGGGATAAGGAGTGGATTGAGCCAGGATTTGATAATTCGTCCAGCAGTGAATCAGAACCCATGCGTTGGCATAAAGCGACAGTAAAAATAAAACAAGGCTGGGCAGAATGAAAAACATGACGGGTCGAAAGATAAACCCGTAGAAAAGAATGGCCCAAGTATGGCGAAATATTTTCATGCTTGAGGCCCGGCTTTTTGACTTTCGCGGCCTTCTCTGGATGGACTCTAGGCGTTCGGCAGACCAGTCTAGATGGGCGGGAACTTCTTCGATACGCGCACCCAGAAGCTGTGCTTTATGAATGATTTCTGGGTTGATATCCATCCCGTTGGCCTTTAAATTGAGGCCCTTTAAAAAATTTCCTTCATAGACGCGCACCATTCCGGTAAACGTACAGAGACTGTGCTTGGCAGTTGTGGCAAGGAAGCGATTCGCCCAAACGCTCAGTTCTTTTCTGAGGTACGGAACGTTTGAAACTTGTCCCCCTTCCATATAAGGAGATGCCACTACGATTTGGGCTTGAGTTTCTACAATTTTTTCGAGCAAAATCTCAATGTGGTATGGAGCGTAACTCAGATCTACATCCAATGTAATAATGTAGTCCCCTTGGGCGTATGCGAACCCTGACTTTAAAGCTTGTCCCAAACCCAGGTTGCAGGGATGGTGAACGATTAAAACGTTAGACTTATGTCGGGAGAACTGAGTCGCAATAGCTCCTGTATTGTCGCTGCTGCCATCATTGACAATTACAAACTCCCAGCAGAAAGACCGATTCTCTTGCAGCGTGTATTGCTCGATCCGATCTAGGTTTTCTTGTAAAATATTGCCTTCGTTGTAAGCAGGAATGACTAGAGAAACCAGTAGAGGTAATCTCTCCTTCTCCTGCCTGTCTTCGTAGGAAGCATCTGAGGTCTTTAGAAGATGCGCAGGGTATGCGGGACGTGGCTTCTGAAAGTTTTCTAACGACTTCATCGCTGACAAAGGTTCCTACCCCGGTGGGATTGAAGATATTTTTTTCTATTAAATAAAAACTCACTGACCTGACAGTGCAGTTCGTGCCAGGAATTTACCGATCTAATAGACCATATCTATAGAGAGCATATCTGAGCAGGTTTCGATATCGGATGAGTTCAGGCATATCACTTAATCTACCCAAACTCATCGATCGTCTTAACAGATAGGGGCAATATTACCGGGAATAAATAAGAATGTTGATACAGCCAAGCCCAATCCGTCAACCTTACTTTGGACGGGTTTGACTTCCTATCTTTTTTGTAACAAAAGAAAAATGTATATTTTCAGATCGTCGCGATCGGGAAAGTTTCGGTTGTTTCAATCTATCGCGTGGCGCGTCCGATGGTCTATGGCAGAAGACGATCGGTTTTGGAGCGGCTGTCGTCTTGTCGCGGCTGGGCGATCGCGTCCTTGAGTGCTGTCTCAAAGTCGCGAGTCGCGTTTTCCCAACTTTGCTGAGAGGCTGTCTGATACGCCTTTTCCGAAAGCTGTTGCCATTCCTTGACATCAAGGGTACAAATACGGCGAATCGCTTCAGCCATCAGTGCGGGATCGTTCCCGTCCAGTAAAAGGCCGCCGCCATTGCTCAACAGTTCTGGTGCCGCACCAGTGGGTGCGGCAATGACTGGAGTGCGGCAGGCCATTGCTTCTAAAATGGGCAAACCAAACCCCTCCGTCCGACTGCTAAAGAGCCATGCGTCGCACTGGGCGTAAATATGTTTCAGTTGTTCCTGGGCAGGTCGAAAAAAATATTGGGCATTTTCCGGCAGCGGCAGTTCGGCAGCGATCTGTTCCGTCCCAAAGGCCACCAATCGCAATTGCGGGAGATCCTGAAGGGCGCGCTGAAATGCCTGTAATGCTATATCTATTCCCTTCCAAGGCGTTGCGGTATAGACAACACCAACAGTTGGGACGGGTGCTTTGCTGCGAGGCGAACTGTAAAATCGCGTTAAGTCAACCCCATTCGGAACTAAAGCGACCTGCTGCGCCTGATAGCGATCGCGCAGAATATCGACCAACCATTGCGCCACGGCGATTCGATAAAACGGCAGGCGATACGTCGCCTCAACGCGACGTTTGGGTAGATACTCGAATACCTCGTGATGCTGGATGAAATAAACCTTTGCTCCTTTTGCAGCGGATAGTGGTGCAATCCACTCGGCAGTTTCCCACCAAGTGGCGACGACAACATCGGCATCCGGCAGGTCGCTATCGCGCAGCGGACGGTACCGATCTAAGCAGCGGCAGTCTACGCCAATCGAGTCGAAGTAAGAACCTTCAGCTTTAGGAGGAACGGACTGGGGTTGGAGGAATGCTTTCAACCGCTGTCGCAGCTTCGGACGCGGCAGCGGAGCGGAGACGACTGTAACGCAATGTCCCCGCTGCTGAAGCCGCTGAGCGTAAACGGCCACCACTCGCACGCCGCCCGCAAAACTGTCGTGGGGAATTACAAATGTAACGTTCACGCTGCAATGACTCCACGACAATGAAAAGAAAAGCTGGAATGGAGCATGGGCCGACTCGCAAGGGAGAAAGGCCCTCGACCCCAAATTTTTAGGCCGCAAAGGTTAGCCGGATCGGGGCTGGCCGAGCGTTGGCGGATTAAAACTCGATCGTTTGAAGATGGCGATCGAACGCTGTTTCATGCCCAGCCAAGAGAAGTAAGGGATCCGCTCTAGAACTTCATAGCCAGCTCGAGGTTCGACACTGGCGATCGCATACTGATCGTCTAGCGCCCACGGACTGCCGCCCCGTTTGCCGACATCCCACCAGCTTCGCGTATTGTAGCGCTGCATGTAGGCTTCGCTGTTAAACCAGCCGTTGAATGTGTCAATCCCCGCTACCGCTTGGGACGATACCCGATACTTCGTCTCGAGGCGATGGTGGGCGATCCATGCGGTCTGGTTCCAGGCCAAGTATTCTTGAAGGCTGCCGACGCTAAATAAAGCGATCGCCAGCGCGCTAATCGCCATCGGTTTAAAGGACACTTTTGCTTCGACCTGCATCAGATCTCGCCCCAGTAGCAAGATAAATGGAACCAGGGGAACCAGCAGGTACCGATCTACCATGACGGCTCGAAAGGGATTATAGGTAGCGGCAAGGGACAACAACGCCCAGACCAGCAAAAATAAATCTTGATTTTGCCGTTCGAGGGATTGGGTCTGTTCCGAATCTTGCTGCTGTCGATACCGATTCACCACCGAGACAAACAGCAACCCTGCCACGCACAAAGCCGCCAACGTAATCGGCCACCACCACTCGCGGATCTGAACGGTGGGCTGGAACTGCGGATCGGGAAGTTGGAGGGGCCCCAAGCCAAGGTCTAAAAGCGATTTATAAAGGGTCAATGGCATGCGGTACGGATATCGGCGGAGCCACAGGGCTTCGCGCCCAAAGGCTAGCTTCGCAATCCAATAGAGCAGTTGGGGCAGCCAAAATACAAACAGCGAAACCCCGCAAAATCCAATCCAGAGCGTTCGCTGCCTGGGAGTCCAGCACTCTTGCTTTTGAACGATTTGAATCAGCCGACCGACCCCCAAGGGGAGAGCAAACAAGCCCACATAGCACAGTGCAAGTGGGATGTGGCGCGCGCTATCGAGGAGGGGACCGGCCAAGGACTGACTGGTTTCTAGCAGTGGGGTATCTGAAGCCAAAGCATCGCCCCAAACGACGTAGATGCCAGCTACCGCAATCCAAGGCAGGAGCAAGGCCGCGATCGTGGATTTAGAGGGCGCGTAGCGCTTGCGCCAAACGAGCAGGGCGATCGCGATGGCAAAGGCAACGGGGAGCAGAATGCCAAATTGTCTGACGAGAAAGGCTAAGGCCGCAGCAATGCTTCCCCAAGCCACCCACTGAGGTTTCGGTTGGCGGAGGGCCTTCAAAAAGCACAACCCAGAGAGGTTTGACAGGGCCAAAAACGGTACGTCCGACATAAAACTATAGGAAAGCTGCAGCACCAAGGGGCTGGTCGCCACGACCGCTCCGCACAGGAGTGCTAGATTTCGAGAAAATCCCAGAACGATGCCGCTTTTAGCCACGGCCCAAGCATTCGCAAAAGCCAACACCAGGGTTGAAACCCGCAGGATGGTGAAGCTAAAGCCAAAAATTTTGCAAAAGAGCGCCCCCCAATAACTTTGGGCAACAAGGGTCGCATTAATGTATGGATGCGCTCGATACTGACCCGTCTCTAACAAATGCTGGACGGTTTTGGTATAGATCCAGTCGTCGTTGAGGGGGAATTCGCCGACAGGAGAGATCGTCAAGACGAGGATGACAAACAGTATTCCAAGGGGCAATGCAATAGATCGATAGACCGCATAGTGCCCTAGACGCTTCAACTGAATGGAGAGGGTTTCTATCACGAGCTAGCCCTTAGTTGTCAAACGTGCGGCGGTTTGATAAAACGTCAATGCCGTAGTGCCATAGTTGCGCGTCTGAGTGGCGATTAACGTTCCAGACAGGCTTGGCAGTCCTCTGGATTTACGATGCTCCACCGCCAATACGCCCGCAGGACTGAGTAAGTCGTAGGTCGCAATCGCGGCGATCGCCGCTTCGTAGAAATCGCAGCCGTAGGGGGGATCGAAATAAATCCGGTCGAATTGCCGACCGACCAATTGCCCTAACCCGCGCAGGACATCCACCTGCAAAATCTGCACCTGCTGCTCGGGACGGGCTAGTTTCCGCCAGTTTTGCTGGATCGCAGCACAGGCCCGTCCGGCCTGCTCGATCCCCACGACAATCGACGCTCCGCGACGAAGCGCTTCAGCCCCCATCGCACCCGTGCCAGCGCACAGGTCCAGCCAGCGGCAATCGGCAATTTCAAACTGCCAGATATTGAAGACAGCCTCGCGCACGCGGGATGTCGTGGGCCGAGTGTCCGGCCCTGCAACGCTTTGGATGGTCTGCTTGCCTCGAGGTCTCACTGGTCTAACCCGCTAAACAGCGCCTACGAGCTGCTGCTGCTGCACCATCGCGACAAAATTGGCCAAAATTTGGAGACCCGCATCGGAAGACTTTTCTGGATGGAACTGAACCGCCATGACGTTATCTCGGGCGATCGCTGCCGTCACGGTCTGGCTCCCGTGGGTCGCGGTCGCTGCGGTCAAGGTCGGGTCCGTGGGGACCACGTAGTAAGAATGGACGAAGTAGACCCACGGATTAGCCGGAAGAGAGTTCCACAGCGCTAGATTCGGCTGGGTGAAGTCCAATTGGTTCCAGCCCATGTGGGGAATGGTGAGGTTCGGTTCGGATCGGAACCGCTCGATCGTGCCGGGGAAAATGCCCAGCCCCGGCTCTTGGCCTTCGTCGCTTCTCTCAAACAAAATTTGCAGCCCAAGGCAGATTCCTAAAAAAGGCTTTCCGCTCGCAACGATCTCCTGGATGATGGGAACTAAACCGCGTTCTTGAAGATGCTGCATGGCCGGGTCGAAAGACCCTACGCCGGGTAGAACGACTGCATCGGCAGCGCGCAAGTCGGCGGCTCGATCGGTTACGGAGGTTTTAGCGCCTGCTGTCTCTAGCCCTTTACAGGCCGAGTGGAGATTCCCCATGTCGTAGTCGATGACGGCAATATTAGCCACTGAGTGTCTCCTTTGCGCCCGAGGTCGTAGGTTGCTTCTCTAGCTTATCTGAGCGGAGGTCGATCTTCGCAAAAGCGGAGGTTGGCGGTTGCCCTGCGTTCAATATTTGCGGGTGCGGACTTCATTGCTAAAGGCCTGCACCGCATCGGTGACGGTTTGGCGGAGGTTGGCGTAGGAACGGGCAAATTTGGGTTGCCAGTCGGAGAGTCCCAGTAAATCGGCGGTCACTAAAACCTGTCCGTCGCAGTCCGACCCCGCTCCAATGCCAATGGTAGGAATGCCGAGCTTGTGAGTAATGGTTGCGGCCAACGCATCTGGAATGTGTTCCAGCACGATCGCAAAGGCACCCGCAGCCTCTAGGGCGATCGCCTCCTCCAGAATCCGCTCTGCATCGCGCTCGTCTTTGCCTTGCTTGCGATAGCCGCCAAACTGATGGACGGATTGCGGCGTCAGCCCCACGTGCCCCATTACCGGAATGCCCCGCTGAGTCAGAAAATGGACCGTTTCTGCCATGGCAGGGTACCCCCCTTCCAACTTGACCGCCTGCGCTCCAGTCTCCTTCAGGACGCGGCCCCCCACGCTGAGGGCCTGTTGCGGGCTTTCTTGATAGCTGAGAAACGGCAAGTCGCACACCAGCAACGCCTTAGAAACCCCGCGAGCAACGGCCTTGGCATGGTGCAACATCTCTTCTAACGTCAGCGGGAGCGTCGTTTCATACCCCAACGCGACCATCGCCAAAGAGTCGCCCACCAAAATGACATCGACCCCAGCCTGGTCTAAAGTTTTTGCCAGCAGGTAATCCCATGCAGTCAGCGCCACAATAGGGCGACCGTCTTGCTTCCACTGCTTGAGATGGTGAATTGTAATAGCCATAATTGCTAAGCCCGCAGGAAAACCCCAAGAGGAAAACCTCCCTCCCCTCAGCTTAGCTCGGAGCCGATCGTTTTTAGAAAGCGGGCAACGCGATTCGAACGCGCGACATTCACCTTGGCAAGGTGACGCTCTACCACTGAGCTATGCCCGCACATTTAGTACTTACCTAGTATCTCGGATGTGGAGAAGCTTGTCAACAGGTGGCCGCTCCGATTCTGAGATGCGATCGCCCCCCCCATTTGAAGGAAGGCAGCATTTTTGCAAAAGCAGCCTTTCTCAAGTCATTGCTTCTAGGTTTCAGCACGTCATACAATAAAGCCCAAAAGAGTCGGCGCGATGACCTATTGCCTTGCAATTTTAACCCAGGCTGGCCTAGTAATGGCCGCCGACTCCCGCACCAATGCTGGAGTAGACCACGTTTCAATCTCGCAGAAGCTGTTTGACTTTTCGATCCCCGGAGAGCGCGTCATCCTCATCTGCACTGCTGGGAATCTGTCCATGACGCAAAATGTATTGATGCTGATGGCGCAGGACTTAAAGCTAGGAGCGGAGAATAACATCAATACCTTGCCCAGCATGTACAAGGTGGTTCAATACATCGGTAACTTAACCCGTCAAGTTTTGGATGAAAATCGAGTTTGGCTAAAAAAAGATGGCATTGATGCGGGGTGCACTTTTTTGGTGGGAGGGCAGATTAAGGGAGAATCCCCCGAACTGTACCTGGTTTACAGCCAAGGCAATTTCCTGCGGGCCACTAAAGAAACCCCCTACCTTCAGGTGGGCGAAATTAAGTACGGAAAGCCCATCCTAGACCGCGTCATTCAATTTCGCACCACAGGCTTGGAAGAAGCTGCAAAATGCGCGCTCCTGTCTCTAGACTCCACCATGAAGTCTAATATTTCCGTCGGGCCGCCCATTAACATCGTCCTGTACGAGGCTGATACGTTGAAAATTCAGTATCGACGCAAACTGCTCAAGGGCGATCCTTACTTGGAAAGCATCCGCAAATCCTGGGAAGATTGCGTCAAGGAATCCTTCAAAAGTTTGCCCACTCTTCACTGGGAAGCACCTACTAGCGACGATCCGTCTGAAGACGAAAACTGGTTGGCGCTGGAAAATGTCTATACGACTTGAGCGCTCCCGTTCGTTTGGCGATCGCTCCAGAAGCGATCGTCTTTCAAAATCCACAAGCCAGCATGGGTGACACCGCTATCGTCGGGCTGAATCAGCAGAAAATGGATACCCTTACTGGGGCCTTTACGACCTTCAAAGCCCTGGCCTGCCTCCCTTACGGCATCGTCTTGATAGGTGGCTAAAATCCATCGTTCTTTTTGAGCTGTCGTTAAAATAATTGCACCTAATTCTAGATTCGCAACCGAAATTTGCTTGGGCTTGCGCTCGGACAGCCAGCGAGACAGTCCTATCGCCTGACGGCCTGCGTTGATGACAATTCCCGGAACGAGGGCGGTAGAGCTGAGATTTTGCTGGCTGGGTAGTGCGATGGCAGCCGCCTCTCGAAAGGGAATGGGACGTTCCCAAAGTCTCCATTCCAGATCTTCGGCGGGGAGGCTGGCAAATTGCCACAGATCCCCCCACAGATGTTCTGGCAGCGGTTGAGGCGGCAATAAGGGTTCTTCTGGTGTCATCACGATCGGTTGCGCGCTAAAGCGTGGGCGCGCTGTCGTTTTGCTTCGTACAGCAGGACTGCAGTGGCGATCGCCGCATTCAGCGATTCCACCCCGGCACTCGTCGGAATCGAAACCCGTACGTCCGAGACCTGAAGGAGCGCCTCCGATAGCCCTGCCCCTTCATTGCCCACCAAAATTAACGTGGGTTGAGTATAGTCTACGGACCAATATTCGATCGTCGCGCGCGGCGTGGTGGCGATCGCCTGAAATCCTTGAGATTGGTAGTATTTTACCTGTTCCAGAACATTGGCGCATTGAGCCGCAGCCACCTTAAACCAAGCCCCCGCCGAAGCGCGCAATACCTTAGGGCTTTCGAGATCGGCAGAATCTTCGCTCAAGAGAACCCCCTCCACCCCTGCGGCGGCTGCCGTTCGCAGCAAAGTGCCCACATTCCCCGGATCTTGAAGGGTTTCGAGCACCAGTCCTAAACGTCGGATCGTGACAGGCCTTTGCGAGGCTAACTGAGCCACGGCAACGACGCCATCTGGATTGAGGGTAGTGGCGATCGCCGCCAGTACCTCAGCGCTTGCCAATTCGCAGCGAGGTACCGTGCCCTGCAAATCGGACAAAAGCTGCGGGTTTTTATCCTGCCAGCGTTCCGTATAGAAAAGCGTTACCAGGGGCCAGCGCGCCAACGCCGCCTCCTGGAGCAAATGGGTTCCCTCCAGCAAAAAGCAGCCCTGCAAACGCCGATGCTTCGAGCTGCGAAGCTTTCGAACTTGCTTGACCAGAGGATTTTGGAGGCTGGTTAACATACAACCATAGATGCGGAACCCGGGACTTGAACCCGGAAGCCTTGCGGCACATGAACCTGAATCATGCGCGTCTACCAATTCCGCCAGTTCCGCGCGGACAAACAGCGTATTGCTGCGATTCACTATCATTCACTATTGCAGGGGTATTCGTCAACTCCCTCCACGCTGTTTGTGAAGATTTTAGAGGATCTCTATGAAAAATTGACCGTAGTTGCGGCGGCGCGACGACTTGAAGCGCTATAGCAGATTAGCTTGCTGAAGCTGGCAGGGAGAACATAGCCCAAAAAATTCGAGGGTATGATAATAAATTTCAAAGTGAGCCGATTGCCGCAGGTGCTTCTCCAATGCATGTACGGGACAATCCGCCTCGCTGATGGCAAGGGACACGCCGCATTGCAGGCAGGTGAGGTGATGGCGGTCTTCCTTAGCTTGGCTGTAGAGCGTTTCTCCATTCCCCACAACCCGTGCCTGAATGGCCCCCAACAGCTTGAGGGCATCTAGGGCGCGATAGACCGTTGCCAACCCCAGCGGCGCGTCGGCTTGACGGAGTTCGACGTAAAGCTCTTGGGCAGAAATCTCTCGGTTTAACTGTTTGATAAATCGCAGCACTGTATCTTGACTGCGGGTTCGGCGCGCTTTCATAGGGCAGGGTAATACTGTCCCCACATCTTATCCAAAATCCGAGATCCGCTGGCTCAAATTTGGGCGGACTCCAGACTCGCGGCGGACTCTTGGTGCGCAGCTATCGCCCTCCGCAGAGCGACCTCAGACTATTTGCCCAAGAGCAAGACTAGTCCCGTGCCCGCCATGTAAAGCAGCAAAACCGCTCCCCCCAGCAGACTTTGCGTCAGCGGATCGGTGGAGGGGGTTAATACGGCTCCCAACACCACCGCCCCCAACAAAACCGCCCGCCAAGCCGACAGCATTTGTTTGCCAGAGACAATGCCAATCAGCCCTAGCAGAATCTGAATGACAGGAATTTGAAACGCAAGCCCCGT
The DNA here is from genome assembly GCF_044923475.1 of Altericista sp. CCNU0014. NCBI lineage: Bacteria > Bacillati > Cyanobacteriota > Cyanophyceae > Synechococcales > Altericista > Altericista sp. CCNU0014. The sequence goes on along the minus strand of NZ_CP137338.1, from coordinate 3,635,173 downwards.
GCTGAACAACAACAGCAGGACAAATTCAAAATAGCGATCGATGGACCAAAGCTGCTCGACAACATCGCCGCCGTACTGGATGAAGAAGTTCAGTGCTGCCGGAATCAGCGCGACGTAAGCAAACCCCAATCCCAAAACAAACAAAATGGAAGAGCCAAAGACAATGGGACCCAAAAAGCGCCGCTCTTTACGGGTCAATCCCGGCAAAACAAACTGGATCACCTGATACAAAATGAACGGGCTGGCAACCAGTAGGCCGCTGTACCCAGCCACCTTAATAGAAACGAAAAAATACTCTCCCGGTGCGAGCTGCAAAAATTTAGCGCCTTGGGCTGGCTTTTCTAAGACGCTGACGATTAAGTTTACTTTCCAAAAGCACAGTACTATACCGCCCAAAGAGGCGAGCAACCCATAGAAAATCCGCTGGCGCAGTTCTTCGAGATGGTCGAACAATGACATCTCCACATCATCGACCAAATCGTCCGGGTCAATGGGTGGCGGTGCAATCTCTGCCTCTTCGGTGCTAAAAGGGGCGAGGTCGGTGTCTCCAACCGAAGACGCGGGTAATTCAGAAGAAGAGGTCATGGGTTCTATCGGATGGCACTACATTTGATTATAAATTTCGTAACTGTCGCCGCTGGCGTTCCGTACTCTACTATCCGTCCATTACACTATAAAAGTGAATGGCTTAGAACAGTGCGACCCCGTTCTAGACAGCTTGAAGGTTCGACGTATTTTCAGCGGTTTCGAGAAGGAACATTAACGCCGTGATGAAGGCATCTCCAAAAACAACCCACTTCAGACATTGGCTGGAGGGCGATTTGCTGATGCTGGCAAAGCTTTCGGTTTGGGCGGAGATTTTGACGGCATTGGCGCGACGCTCTACGCGCGGCCATCGCGGGTCTCGTTATCCAAATGTCGTTCTTCCGGTGGCGGTTCTGTCCGGCGCGATCGCTCTCTGGTGCTGGAATGCGTCTCTCCTGCTAGCCCTTGCAGCAGGTGGCGGCAGCAGTATACTAGTCTACCGCATGGCCCAGCGACAATTTTTAACGCGCCAGCTCGAGCAGTGGCTCAGGAGCCCCAATGCCCCGATCGTCCTCAGCATCGGCGGCGGCATTGGGATGTTGGCGCTCTCCTATGGCGCGTTAGCCGTCTGGCAAGATCTCGACAGCCCTTGGCTGGCAATGATGCTTTTAACCCAGGAGATGGGCTTTTTGGGGGTGCTAGGTCTGGCGGTTTGGCTGATGTCAGCGCGTCAAAATAAACCGCCCCACTCCTTTGACCGATGCGTGGCGGGATTGCTCCATCGAGACGAGCTGCGACGGTTGATGGCGGTGCGTCAGTTGGCCGCTTTGACGGCACGGGGCCAGATCAGTGCTTTAGAGCGATCGCACGCTTTAGACTACCTCCATTTGTTGGCCTGTCGAGAAACGAGTCCCCTGGTAGGCAAAGCAATCCAAGAAAGCTTGGCGCTGCTCGCTCCTCCGTCCAGGCAGCAATCGAGCGAACGCGCGACGATGTCTGCCCGACGCATTAAGCCATCGCTAGCGGTGACTGTCCGCCAAGAAGCAATGGCAGATGCGGGTTGAAGTTTAGACTTTATTAGATCGGCCTCGAAGCCGCTTCTGGATCGCGGCATCGTAATCTTTTTGAAGCGATGGATACTTTTGGACGATCTGCTGAATCCGATCGGTGACGCGTTCGAGGTCGGCCTGTAGTTCTCGCTCGACGTGAGGCGCGGGCTCTCGGTGCGCGGCGATCGCCTCTAAAAAGGCTTGCAGGTGTAAAGTATGGTCCTGAGGAAGTTGAGACTGGAGTGGAAATTGGCCCGTTACCGTAAAGCCAGCCCAGTAAAATGGATGAGCGAAAGGATAGGGAGTTGCGTTGCCGTTGTGGGTGGGGGCAATACTGTCTCTGAGCCAGGTCAACAGCTCGTCGTCTAGGCCTCTGCGGGAGAGCATTGCTGATTTAGATTGGCACCACTTCCTTAAATCGTCCGGGGTTGCGGTCCGGAGCCACCGCTGTGCTTTAGCAAGAGCCATCGTGGGTGTAAATGACTGCTTCAACCATCGATGAAACTCTACCATCAGAATGGTTCTGGGTAGCTCGTCCACCACCCACAGGGTACTCATAACGTGTCCCGCTCCGGCAGCAAGAAAACCGCTGGCAGTTGGAACGAACTCTCGAACGATCCCCCGGCCATCCAGCTTTCTAGCCTCGCAATTCGGCAGGCAAACCACGGCATAGCCGTTCAAATCCAATTCCGCAAGTCGTTCTTGGGTCAGCATCTCGGAATCGGATAGCGCTAGCACGGGCTGTGCGGCATCTTGAGGAGATTGGCAGCGTCCTGAAATGTGGAGGCAGTCGGACATGAGCGTTAATGCTGCCACCAGCCTAGATTGAGTCGTTTCAGCACCCGAGAGGGTCAGCGATTTAACCTGACCGTAGCAGCGGGTCAGTAAAATGGTAGTTGCAGTTGACAGATTTTCAATAGAGGGACCGCTGGCGCCATCGATGTCAGGATCGGAGGCCTCAATATTGAGCAACCGCTGAATTGGCACCAAAGCGCGCGGTTGAAGGTATAACCATTGAGCGCAAGGGAGATAGGCTACCTGTAGCTTCTCGGGGAAGAGGGCGTGGAGGGGCAGCAAATGGAGCGCCCGATGGGGAATGAGAACGACCCGATCGATGCCCTGAAGGTAGGTTCGACCGAGCAGGTCGATTTCGAGAATTGCAGAGAGCTGTTCCAGGCTGTGCGGCATGGTTTGTCGCCAGAGCGACGCGGCAGCCGTCTCTGGCGACAGCATGCGGGATTGCTCGTAATTTTGCTGCCACTGCTGCATCCATGCTTCAAATCGCTGACCTTGATGAAGGGAGGACGCTACCTGGAGCGGACAGTCTTGCCTCAGGATAAAAGCATTGAGGTTGGCAGGGCTGAGATGCCAGTAAATCGCTGCGGTACGGGGACCCAAGCGCGATTGAATTTTGGGATAGTCGATCTGCGGCGTTAAGGACGACCAGTTGAAGACCCGATTGAGATCGCGGTTTTTGCACGCTTCGGCCAGTTCTAGGGCCTGTACCGGGTCGTCCGGTACCAGCAAATCGACCTGAAGCTGCTCAAACCCAGCCTGTTTGGCATCGAATGCAGTGAATTGACCGGGTTCGAGATCTGAATTTTGCAGCAGGCGCTCTAGTTTTTCGATACCCTGCTGGATTAAGGGTGCCGCAGCAGAGAAATCGTTCTGCCGACAAAACGCGGTCGATAGCGCGAGTAAGATCTCTAGATGCTCTTCAGGAAATGTTTCAAAGGGATAGTCCTCTAAGGTCCTGGGTTGGATAGCCGGTTCGGCTTGAGGGATGTGGGGAATCGTGGCTTTGGGTTGGAGTAAGGCTTGCTGGGCCAAATCGCGGTTCTGCTGGGCCTCTAGAAAGTCCGGTTTGAGGGCGATCGCGCTATCGTAACTGGCGATCGCTTCTTCCAAGCGCCCCAGGGCGTTGAGCGCGTTGGCGCGATTGTTCCAGGCTTCGGGATAGCTGGGATTCAGGTCTAACGCCCGGTCGAACTCGGCGATCGCCGCCTCATAACGACCCAGATGGTACAGGGCATACCCGCGGTTATTCCAGGCCGGGTAACAGTCTGGCTTGGAAGCAATGGCATTATCGTAGCTGGCGATCGCCGCTTCGTACCGCTCTAACCGATGCAGCGAATACCCCCGATTATTCCAGGCTTGATAGTCCGAGGGCTGGAGTTCCACAACCCGGTCGTAGCTGGCGATCGCATCTTCAAAGCAACCCAAGGCTGCTGCCATGTTGCCGCGCCCAAACCACGCTTGCGCGTCTTCAGGCCGAAGGGCGAGGGCGCGATCGTAGCTGACGATCGCCTCTTCAAAACTCCCTTCGTCGCAGAGCGCGTGGCCGCGCTGCAGCCAATAATCCGCGCTGGATTCCTGCAAGGAAAGAGCGGCAGAGACGGCATCGCCAGGTTCCGAGTCGGGGGGTTCCAAGCTCAATCCAGGGGTAGAGTAAAGCCGTTGGGCGTTGTTATTGGCGGCGATCGCGGCACCGTAGCAGCCCAGCTTTTCTAACACGGAACCGTACTGAAGCCACCCTTCTGGCAAGTTAGGATTTAGAATCAGCGCTTGGCGGAAGCAGTTCAGTGCTTCGGCATATTCAAAATGCCGAAGGTGGAGCAATCCGCTGTCCATCCATGCAGTGATATCTCGTGGGTCTGGTTCGAGCATTCGGCCAAAGACTCTCTTTAGGAATCATTTTGTCCGATAAAGGAGCCAAAAAAAGGTTTGATTGACTTCAATCGGAGTAAAACTACTGTATGCCATGGCAGTTCGTCTTCCAAATTTATTCCGAACGGCTCGACGCTTCTTTACGTTTATTTGCCGTCAGCCAGACTAAGCCTTCGTCTTTTTCTTTTGCTTTTTTGCCGCCTCTTTTTCCTGTTGCTTCGCGCGTTTTTCAGCCTCTTTGGCCGTCTTCGCGGCTGCCAATTTCCCGAGCTTCACCTGCTCCTTTTCCTCTGCTAGCTTTTCTAAATAGTAATGGTAGTCCCCCCGATACAACCGCAGTTCCCCATCCCGTACCTCGACGATCTTGTTAGCAACCTGCTCTAAAAAAAAGCGATCGTGAGAAACGATAATGGCGCTGCCTTCATAGTTCTGCAATGCTTCTTCCAGCATTTCTTTGGCCGGGATATCTAAGTGATTGGTCGGCTCGTCTAGGATCAGCAGGTTGACGGGGCGCAGCAGCATCTTTGCCAAGGCCAGCCGCGCTTTTTCGCCTCCACTGAGGGATTCGACCCGCTTGAAGGCCGTGTCGCCGCTAAACAAGAAGCGACCCAGTAGGGTCCGAACTTCTTCGTTCGACCACTTGGGGACTTCATCGTGGATGGTTTCTACGACGGTTTTGTCGAGGTCGAGGGCTTCGGCTTGGTTTTGCTCGAAGTAGCCCATGATGACGTTGTGCTCGCCCAGCTTGACGGTGCCTTCGTCGGGCTTCTCGAGTCCCACCATCATGTGCAGGAGGGTGGATTTACCCGCCCCGTTCGGCCCGAGGATGGCAATGCGATCGCCCCGCTCGATCAGCAAATTGGCATCCAAAAACAAAATCTTGTCGCCGTAGCTTTTGACCAAATTTTCGATAATTACCGTCTCCCGACCGCTGCGGGGCGCGTCGGGAAACCGAAACCGCAAGCTCCGCACGCTGCCCGTCGGCGCTTCAATTCGCTCGATTTTGTCGAGCTGTTTTTCGCGGCTTTTGGCCTGGGTGCTGCGGGTGGCGCTGGCCCGGAACCGATCCACAAAGGTCTGCTGCTTCTCGATTTCTTTTTGCTGGCGCTCGAATGCGCTCATCTGAGCTACCTGCATTTCTTCCTTTTGCAACAGGTAGGCCGAATAATTGCCCAGGTAGGTCGTGGAAACGCCCCGCTCTGTTTCTACGATCTGATTGCAGAGCCGATCCAAAAAGGCGCGGTCGTGGGACACCACGACCATCGGCGTCGTCAGCCCTCTCAGGTAATTTTCCAGCCACTCGATGGTTTCTAGGTCCAAGTGGTTGGTCGGCTCGTCCAGGAGCAGCAGGTCTGGGGTTTGCAGTAAAATCTTGCCCAAACTCATCCGCATTTGCCAACCGCCGCTGAAGGCGCTGACGAGGCGATCGCCATCTTCCGAGGTAAAGCCCATCTCTGGCAAAATCTTTTCAATCTGGGAATCCAAGCCATAGCCATCCAGCGCCTCGTACTTGCGCTGAAGCTTATCCATCTTGTCAATCAAGATATCCAGCGCCGCTGGATCTGCCGTCTCCATTTTACCGTGCACTTCCGTGAGGGCCTGATGCACCGCATTGGCCTCGTGGAAGACCGTCCAAAACTCCTCGCGCACCGTGCGGGTGGGGTCTACCTCAAACTCTTGCGTCAGGTAAGCAATCTTGAGGCTGCTGGGGCGAATCACCTCCCCCGCCGTCGGTTCTATTTCGCCCGCAATAATTTTGAGCTGCGTCGATTTCCCCGCACCGTTGACCCCCACTAGGCCGATGCGATCGCCCGTTTTGACTTCCCAATTAATATCCTTGAGCACTTCCCCCGTGGGATAAATCTTACTGACACGTTCCAGGCGTAGCATGGGAGACTCCAATCGGTCGCTTACAAAATTTTAGGCAGCAGCTCAATACCAACGCCCGATCGATAACCAAACAGTTCACCATTATAGAACCCTCTGCCCTCAAGTCGTTGACGTTGGGTCAGCCAGATCGACGATAATGCAAAAGGCGTTTGCGGTCGCGACTGCTGTCGATCCGAACCGTCAATGCCCGATGGATACCTGCCCTGAGGAACCCGAGCGTCATGGATGTCAAACAGTGGTTGAGTCGCCAAGAGCCGAATTGGCAACGGCTGATCGCGCTGCTCGATCGCGCTGAGAAGCAGGGCATGAAGCGGTTGTCTGCCGCTGAGGTCCAAGAACTCAGCAGTCTCTACCGCAAGGTCAGCTCCGACCTCTCCCGCGCCCGCACCCATGAAGTTGGGGCTGTGGCGATCGAGCAGCTCGCCAACCTCACCATGCGCAGCTATACCCAAATTTATCAGGGCGGTCGCCGTCAAAACTGGCGCGACGTGTTGGAGTTTTACCTGCGAGGGTTCCCGGCTGTGGTGCGCGAAACTTTTCCCTACACGGTAATCTCCACGATCGCGTTCCTCATCGGCGCGTTAATCGGCTGGTGGTATGGCTGGCGCGACCCCGCATTCTTATCAATTGTCGTTCCGTCCCATATCCTGGATCTGGTGCAGAATAAAGGCGAACTCTGGATGGGTTCCATCGTCGGCATCGAACCAATGGCTTCCTCTGCCATCATGCGCAATAACATCAGCGTCTGCATCTCTGCCTTTGCGGGCGGCATGCTGGCAGGAACCTGGACCTTATTTTTGTTGTGGAACAACGGCTTGCACATTGGGGCGATCGCCACCCTCGTGGGCAAGTATCACTTGGCCTACCCCTTTTGGGCCTTTGTCTTCCCCCACGGAGCCCTGGAATTGCCTGCCATTTTCATGTCCGGCGGGGCAGGCCTGCTGTTAGCACGGGCGATTGTATTTCCCGGTCAATACCGACGGGTGGATCGGCTCAAGATTCTAGGAGGGAAGGCGATTCAGCTTATGTTTGGGGTTGTGCCCATGCTGTTTGTGGCAGGAATTATCGAAGGATTTTTCTCGCCCTCTCCAGTGGTGCCCTCCTCTTTGAAATATTTGGTTGGAACGGTCATCTTTGCTCTTTTAGTGCTTTACCTCAGCTACCGCCCCACTCTGTCCGAAATCGCAAAGCCGCAATAGCCGAAGAGAGGCCGTTTTTATCGGCGTTGCGGTACGCTTGAAAGGAGGGGGAGGAACTCCATTTTACGGGTTGCTAACGTTACCAGGTCGTTCCCTTGGGCTTTTTTCTCTGGCGGATGAATTATGCAGTGTCCTTTTTGTCAGCATACCGACAGCCGAGTTTTAGAATCGCGCTCTGCCGAATCCGGGCATAGTATTCGCCGTCGCCGCGAATGTTTGAGTTGCAGCCGCCGCTTTACAACCTACGAGCGCATTGAATTTGTCCCCATTACTATCATCAAAAGAGACGGGCAGCGCGAGTCCTTCGATCGCTCGAAGCTCTTGCGGGGCATTGTCACGGCCTGCGAGAAAACGGGGCTGACTGCCTTACGGCTGGAAGCGTTGGTGGATGACATCGAAGCAGAACTGCAGCTGCGCTCCGTTAGAGAGATCGCCAGTACGGAGGTAGGCGAAGCGGTCTTGCAATCTCTCAAGCAGTTGAGCGAAGTCGCCTACGTCCGATTTGCCTCGGTATACCGACAGTTTCAAGGGATTCGAGACTTTGTTGAAGAACTGCACAGTTTGCAGACCGATCGCACTTCGGCTGACTCGGCGCAAAATCGCCCCGAGCTATCTCCAGACGTTGCAGCCGCAGATCGGGTCGAGCTGCCTGCACCTAATTTGGTTTCCTCGGCTTCTCAACCCTAGACACCCTGGGTAGTCCTAAACAAGTAAGGATGCATTGTCGTGGTGAACAAAGAGCCAGATGGCTCCAATGTGATTTTCCAGTTTTTTAGAAAAAGAGAGGGTTTTACGCACTAATCGTGAGACTCGTTGGCGCATCGTACAGTTGAAACGCTCAATATAACTCGTTTTGCCTGTCTCTTTGCCCACAGCCTTGTGACGCTTATCAGGGAACACAAGGGCGTAGGCACTCCAAAAATCTGTGTAGGCCACTGCACACTGACGGTAGATCCCAGGCAACGAAGCCCAAAGCGCTCTCGCTCCTTGTTCAGAGCGGTCGCCGACATGAACCCCGACAATTTCGCGGGTCTCGACATCCAGAGCAAGCCAAATCCATTGTTTGTTGCCTTTATCGCCGACAAACGACCACATTTCATCGCACTGAAGGGTCAACGGCCCTTTTTTTTAGAGGACACTTTGACCTGTCGAGGAATCGACTCATATTTGCAGTTAACATAGTCCTGCAACCATGTTTCGGAAACATCGCAAACCCTCGCAATCCCGGCAAGCGGTATCTTTTCGAGTAAGAGTTTATCGATGAGGTCTTGGGTCACTTGAGAGATCAGTTTTTGCTTAGGGGCCTCAACGAACTGGCGACCGCAAGTTTTGCACTTGTGATTTTGATTCCCGTTATGGATAAAACCGTTTTTGACAACGTTTGTCGATTCGCAGCTTGGGCAACTTGGCATTGATCGTAAGGCGCTAAAGAGGTCTTTATGATCTTATCCTTACATTTGGGGGACTACCGACACCCTGAAAAACTCGCGTTCTGTTAAAGTGGGGCGCCTTACCTTGATGGGTCGAAACTCTGAGAACGCCTACAGCGACCGCTGTACGGCGCTGCTAAACTCTTCGTAAGATTTAACCCCCACGATGGTTTCAACCCGCTCGCCTTGCTTAAAGTACAGCACGGCTGGGATGCTTCTGATTCCAAAGCGTTTGGCGACGGGTTTGTGGACGTCGAGATCGATCTTGAACACCTTGGCGCGATCGCCATATTCCTCCGCCAGTCGATCCATCAAGGGTGCGACAAGCTTGCAAGGTCCGCACCAGGTAGCCGTACAGTCGATGACTAACACAGCCTCCGCAGCCAACAGCGCGTCCAATTCGGCTTCGTCTTGAATGAAAGCTGTGGTACCCATGTGTATTTCTCCAGTACGGATCGTTGCGCTAACTGACCTTAGCTCAAAAGCGCAAATATTCCCCGCGATCGAGTTTTGTTTTTGCCAAAGCAGTTTTGAAAGGCGATCGCAGTTGTGCTAGGTCAGCCCGTGGCTTTCAACCCATCGCAGACGCTCGAATCAAGCATCGAAATTTATTTGCTCTGTCGCGTCAAACCCGCCAGCAGAGTGCTGTAAAGTTACAGATATGTATGACGACGACGACCTAAACCTGCTCAATGCGGACGCCGTATTGGAAAGTCCGCTAGACCGCTTAGCTCCGATTGACGATCCGGCGGCTGAGGCGGACAAGCCCGATGTAGAAGAAATGCTGGGCTTATTGTCCTCAGCAGAGGTGCCCCAGCGCATGAGAGCGGCACGGGCGTTTTGCGAGCTCCAGGACGAACGGGCAACGCCGCAGCTCATTCAACTCTTGGCCGATGGCTGCCCGTTGGTGCGCGTGAGCGCGGCTTATGCGTTAGGCCGCAACCCCAGCACCGATGCTGTGGAGCCTTTAATTCAGCAATACCATCGCGACTGGAATGGCTACGTTCGCAAAGGCGTGGTGTGGGCTTTAGGCAACTGTCGCGATCGCCGTTCTCTCTCTCCGCTCGTCGAAGCTCTCGAGACCGATATTTCTGCGGTGCGACTTTGGGCCGCTAGCTCCCTGGGGCAAATGGCAGATGTGGATGCCGAAACGGCGGCGGAGTCTATCCCGGCAGTCGCGAAAGCGCTAGCACGAGATCCGCTCCCGGCAGTGCGGAGCAACTGCGCGTGGTCGATCGGTCAATTGTGTCAGGCGGTTCCAGTTGGTGAGGTCTATCGCGGGGCGATCGCTGCTTTAATTGACGCGCTGTCCGATCCAGATTTGGGCGTCCAAGAAGATGCTAAAAGCGCCCTACTGAAGTTAGGCGATCCGAGCGGATTGCAGGCGATCGAGGAGATCGAGTTAGGGTTGCTTTAGGGCGGTTTATAGATGCCCGAGATTTTGAGTTGCACGACAGCCAGCGCTACATCAAAGCTTGGTACTCCTTCAACATCAGCCGAAGTGCGGACCGCCAATGGAGCGGCGGCTGGCCTAGAACGGGCGTAATATCCTGGAGCGAAAGCACCGAATAATGGGGCCGCTTTGCGGGCGTGGGATAGTCGGCAGTGGAGATCGGTAAGACCTGCTCGATTTTGAGGGGAATGCCCAGACAGCGGGCTTCTTCAAAAATGGCGATCGCAAAGTCGTACCAACTCGCGACGCCGCTATTGGTGAAGTGATAAATGCCCGAAGGCGCGGGTTGACCTTCCAGCGTGCGAATCAGAGCGGCTATCGTCTCTGCGATCGAGCTCGCCCAAGTCGGCGATCCGATCTGATCGGCCACCACCTTCACTTCAGCGCGTTCTGCCCCCAGCCGCAGCATGGTTTTGACAAAGTTGCTCTTGCCGTAGCTGCCGTAGACCCAGGCGGTACGGAGAATCCAGTGGCGATCGCAGTTGGCCTGAATCTCCCGCTCGCCATCTCGTTTCGATTGCCCGTAGACGCTCGTAGGATGGGTCGGATCGCTCGGCAAGTAAGGGGAGCCTTTCGTGCCGTCGAAGACGTAGTCTGTCGAGATGTGCATGAGTTGCGCGTCAAGAGACCGGGCAACTTTAGCAAGCTGCGCGGGGGCCACTGCATTGATGGTACGGGCCAAGTCCGGCTCGGATTCTGCCTTATCCACGGCAGTATAGGCTGCGGCATTGACAATAATATGGGGCTGAAGCGGCCCTAAGACGCCAGCAATAGTGTCTGGCTGACTCAGATCGAGGCAATGACGATTCAATAAATGCAGCTCGCCAAGGGGACGAAGACTGTGCTGGAGCTCTCGACCGACCTGCCCGTCGGCACCCACTACGACAATTTTGTACATTCGTTCTACTCTAGGGCCGCACCAAGGTTTTAAGCCAGTCAATCATGAGAGGATTGACAATTTCCGGTCGCTCGTCATGGGGACAGTGACCCGTATCGGGAATTGCCACGACCTGAAGCTTAGATTCCTTCCTGTCCGTTGCCCATTCCTGAAAGACCTGACTGCCTTGAATGGGCGTCCAGGGATCTGCCTCTCCCCACAGCACCAGTAACGGTTGTTGAATGCACGGGAGCAGTTCTGCAACGCGCGGGCCAGGGGGTGCCCCTAAGATAGAGGCAAAAACCTTCTGCGCCTTGGGGTCGCAGGTCGGCTCGTAAATGATCTCCACCAGCTCGTCGGTGATGGCCTCGGGATTGCCGTAGACTTGCTTCAAGGTATTGCGAATTCTGCGTTTTTGACGGACTCGATCGAACAGGATAGGTCCGATCCAGGGGTTTTGTACCACTCCTGCAAAAATGCCCATGATGATTCGCAGCGGCAAATTGAACTCGTCAGGGCGATGGTTGAGCCCACCTGCCACGTTGAGTAAGATGCCGCCTACGGCCATATCGGGGTACCGGGCTAAAACCATGAGACCGAGCAACGCCCCGATCGAGTTACCGACCACCACCATGGGCTGCTGGATCTGCGCTTGCCAAAAGTCCCGAATCATTTCTTGCCATAACTCGAGGGAATAATCCAGCGCGGGCTTTTCTGAAGCGCCAAAACCCAACAAATCGATGGCATAAACTCGATACCCCTGCTCTGCCAGCGCTGGAATGTTTTTGCGCCAGTGGGCGTAGGTAACGCCAAACCCGTGAATGAGCAGCAGGGGCTGCCCTTCTCCAAGTACCGTATAGCAAAGGTCAAAGCCCCGCCACTGCCAAGAGAGACGGGGCAAAGCAGCATGGAGATAAGAATTTCGAGTAGATTCTGAAACAGTCACAAGCTCAGTCATGAAAGAGGTCGTACAACAAAACAGGGAGGCGTAAACAGACTCCCTGTTTATTATGATGCTTGAGCTGCCTATCAGGGAATGACTGGCGCGGTCGTACTAGAGACTAGAGGACGATAGGACCCTAGAAAAGCAGTTGGCGCTGTCTCGGCACCGTTCGCAATGGCAGTCCATCCCTGAACCTGAGCGATCGTCGTAATGGATTCCTGGAGCTGCGATGCAACGGCCACGGTGGTTGCATCGTAGGTTTGGGTCGCGAGTTTGGGGTAAAACCCAATCGCGATGATGGGTGCGATCGTGCAGACGGCAATGAAAATCTCGCGGGGTTGGGCATCCATGGCCGGGGCGATCGCCTGTTCCGGCATGGAAGATCGACCGTAAAATACGCGTCGCAGCATGGACAGCAGGTAGATAGGCGTCAAAATCAGCCCCACTGCTGCCAGAAGCGTGACGATCGCCTTAAAGGGCGCGCTGTAGATGGGGCTGCTAGCCACGCCCAAGAAAACGGTCAGTTCGCTTACGAACCCGCTCATGCCAGGTAGGGCGAGCGAGGCCATCGTGCAGGCCGTAAACAGGGCAAAGGCTTTGGGCATGACCTTGGCAATGCCACCCATCTTTTCGATGACCAGCGTGTGGGTGCGCTCGTAAGTGACCCCAGCCAAGAAGAAGAGCGCTGCCGCAATCAGCCCGTGAGAGAGCATTTGGAGGACTGCGCCGCTAAAGCCAACTTCCGTCAAGGCCGAAATCCCAATCAGCACAAACCCCATGTGGGAAATTGAAGAGCAAGCCAGACAGCGCTTCAAGTTACCTTGGCTGAAGGCCGTTAGCGCTCCGTAGACAATATTGACAACGCCCAGCACGGCTAAAGCAGGCGCTAAATAAACGTGGGCATTGGGAAACATCTCGACGTTCATGCGGATGAGTCCGTAGCCGCCCATCTTAAGCAACACCCCAGCCAACACCATAGAAACTGGAGCAGACGCTTCGCCGTGGGCATCCGGGAGCCAGGTATGGAAGGGAAAAATGGGAAGCTTGACCCCGAAAGCAATGAGTAAGGCAATGTAGCCCGCAATTTCAAAGGCGAGGGAGTAGTGCTTCTGAGCCAAGGTCGCCATATCGAAGGAGACCGCGTCGCCTGAAAATGCCATGGCCAGACCCACGACCAAAATAAAGATAGAGCCGAGGGCCGTGTAAAGGATGAACTTGGTGGCGGCGTAAGCGCGCTGCGGGCCGCCCCAGATCGAGATGAGCAGGTAAACCGGAACCAGTTCCAGCTCCCAGAGCGTAAAGAACAACAGCATATCCTGCGCTGCAAAAACCCCAATCTGGGCGCTGTACAGCAACAGCATGAGGCCATAAAAAAGCCTGGGCTTGTGAGACACATTCCAGGCTGCAAAAATCGCTAAAGTATTGATGAATCCCGTCAGGACGATCAGAGGCATCGAAAGGCCATCAATGGCAACCGACCAATTGAGTCCTAGCTGCGGTATCCAGGGGTACTGTTCGACTAATTGAAGTCCGGGCGTGGCAAAGTCGTAGTGCTGCCAAAAGGCCCAGACGGTCAGGGAAAAATCTATCAGACCGACAGCCAGAGCGTACCAACGAAGCGTTTTGCCGTCTCGGTCTGGAATGGCGGGAATCAGGAGCGCTGCGATCGCCGGAAATGCAATCAGCGTTGTGAGCCAGGGAAAGTGATCGACCATTGTTTAGAACCCCATGGGGCGAAAGTCTAAAAGTTATCGAAACTCAATCATTTGTATCAATCGTTAACAGATGTCTTCGATCGATGCAGCTACGATTGCCCTTGCCAAAATCGCTGAAGTCTCAAGAGATCCTGACGTGTAGAGCGAAACATAGCTCTCCTCTCTAGGAATATTTACCTAATATACCCTGATTACGAATTGTTAAGCACAGGGACAAATATAAAGTTTTTCACTGGTTTTGTTTCATTTCATAAATAAACATGTATGGCCCAGCGATGGGCGTTAGGTTTGCCTCCCCTATTTCAATCTGCCCAAATGTGGAAGAATGCGAGACAATCGGGGTACCATCGTTTTTCTGCAAACCGTAAAGGCGATCGCCTTCTTCGCGCTTCAGGTTTTTCGAAAAAACACTCCGCTCGGCCAAAGCCGATCTTGCGAATTGTATTACGCGTGTAATACGATTGAAGTATATTGCCATCCTTTCAATTGAGGACCGTCTCGTGAGTCTTGAAACCCTCTCTCCTGCTGCAACCGCATCCGCCTCGACCTTTGATGCTGCTGATTTCGATCGCTGCGTGATGCCCACCTACGGGCGCTTTCCGCTGGCGATCGCCCGGGGAGAGGGGTGCCGTCTTTGGGATACGGAGGGCAATAGCTACCTCGACTTCGTGGCGGGCATTGCTACCTGCACCTTAGGTCACGCCCATCCGGCCCTCGTGGATGCCGTCGCGCGCCAAATTCAAACCCTCCACCACGTCTCGAATCTGTACTACATTCCCCAGCAGGGCGACTTGGCCCAGTGGCTCGTGCAAAACTCCTGCGCCGATTTCGCGTTTTTCTGCAACTCTGGAGCCGAAGCCAACGAAGGGGCCATCAAGTTAGCGCGGAAGTACGCCCATACTGTTTTAGGGATTTGCAATCCCGTTATTATCACGGCCAACGCCAGCTTTCACGGTCGGACCCTGGCCACTGTCACCGCGACCGCTCAGCCTAAATATCAGCAAAACTTCTCGCCCCTCGTGCCAGGGTTTCACTACGTTCCCTACAACAACATTGCGGCGCTAGAAACGGCGATCGCCCAGCTCGACGTTTCCGAGCGCCAAGTTGCAGCCATTTTGCTGGAACCGCTTCAAGGCGAAGGCGGCGTGCGTCCCGGAGATGCGGCGTATTTCCAAAAAGTCCGCCAGCTCTGCGACGAAAAGGGCATTCTGCTGCTGCTGGATGAAGTTCAAGTCGGCATTGGCCGCAGCGGTCGACTGTGGGGCTACGAAAACTTGGGAATCGAACCGGATATTTTCACCTCAGCTAAGGGTTTGGCGGGCGGTATTCCCATTGGGGCCATGCTTTGCAAGGCGTCCTGTAACGTCTTTACTCCCGGCGACCACGCCAGTACCTTTGGCGGCAATCCCTTGGCCTGCGCTGCTGCCCTAGCGGTCTGTCAAACCCTCACCCAAGACAATTTGCTCGCAAACGCGAGGGTGCGGGGCGAACAGTTGAGAGAGGGATTAAGGGCAATCGGCCATCAATACCCCTCTCTCGTTGCTGAAGTTCGCGGGTGGGGACTCATCAATGGCTTGGAAATCAGTGCTGAAGCGGCCCTTACCGCTCCAGAAGTCGTTAAAGCTGCAATGGACGAAGGACTGTTGCTCGTTCCGGCAGGGCCGAAGGTGGTGCGGTTTGTCCCGCCGTTGATCGTGAGTGCAGCAGAGGTAGAGGAGGCGATCGCCATTCTGGGGCGCGTCTTTCAAGATCTTGTCAAGGGATTGTAAAACGGAGCGGGCTGCTGGCGCGGGTCAAGCGGATCGGCTGTTGTTTTCTAGGTTATCGAGTCGCGAATCGTTCCTTTGCTGCGCAGGTCATTCATCTCAGATTATTCACCCGAAAAAGTGGCCCCCATTTCCAATGGCGATATAGACTTATGGGAGCTAACGTTTGCCAGCGTACGCGCGTCATCTGGCTATGAGCTTGTTCCAAACCGTTCTTTTTGCTGACATCAGCCGCAGCTCTAGGCTCTATGAAGTGTTGGGCGATGAGGCTGCCAAAACCATCGTAGAAAGCTGTCTCACGCGCCTTACCGCGATCGTACAGCAGCACCAAGGTCAAACGATCAAGGTGATTGGCGATGAGATTATGGCGCTTTTCCCCTACGCGGATAAGACGGTTCAGGCTGCTTGTCACATGCAAGAAGATATTACGCAATATGCCGCTGCCAACGATCTTCAGTTAGGACTCAGGATCGGCTTAAACTTCGGTCCGATCATTACCGAAAATGAAGATATTTTTGGGACTACGGTCAATGCCGCCGCGCGGATGGTGGCTTTTGCGAAATCCGGTCAAATTATTACTAGCCAAGAAACCGTTCAGGCGCTATCGTCTGCGCTTCAGGCCCAGACGCGGTTGATGGAACGCATTCCCAGTCCCGGACAAACCGGACGCATCAGTCTCTATCAAATTATTTGGGAGCGGCGAGAACTGACCACGGCCAGAACGTACTTGGCGGAGACTTCCACCCATACCAGCGTTCTCCAACTCAAACACCACGATCGCGTCGTACAGCTCAGACCCGAGCAGAGCGGCTTTACCATTGGCCGCAATGCCGATAACAATTTGGTCATTTGCGATGACTACACTTCTCGGCACCACGTTCAAATTATTTTCCGCAAAGGAAAGTTCGTGCTCGTCGACCAAAGCACAAACGGGACGTTTATTGTGGCAAAGGATCGGAGCCAAGCCTTTATCCACCGCGAAGAGTACGTCTTGCAACATGAAGGCTGGATTGGATTGGGGGAACTGAGGTACTCCGATCACCCCGATGTTATTACGTTTGAGATCGGCAGCGTCCCGACCCTCAAAGCAGTGGATGCGGGTATGGCAGACGAGTAGCAATGCTGAGGGTATTTGTCTACGGCACGCTGAAACCCGGACAGGTAAATTACGATCGCTATTGCGGCGATCGCATTCTCCAGGCCCTGCCCGCCCAAGTTCGGGGTCGACTTTTTCACCTTTCCCTCGGATATCCGGGGATGACGTCCGGTGACGCTTGGGTACAGGGCTATTTGCTGCAATTTGCCGACGAATCCGCGTTGCTCGCTCTAGACCGCCTAGAAGACTATCAGCCTCAGCGACCTGAAGCGCACAATGAGTATCAGCGGCGGGAAGCGGAAGTGTTTGGGCAGGACGGGCGATCGCTGGGTTTTGCTTGGGCCTACTTTATGACGCCTCAAAAGATTCAGGAGTATGACGGGAAATGGATTGCCAGTGGCGTGTGGCATCTTGAGTTTTGAAGAAACAACTGGCTCTTTATTTTTTCATGCCAATTTTTTCATGCCACATCCTTACGTTTTTGAACAAAAGGCAGTGCTATTAAGATACTTAAAATAAGCAGCCCCTGAACGCAGAAATGAGCAAGCGGCTTGATGTCAAACAAGTAGCCCAACTCATCGTAGGTTTTGGTAATAATTCCCTCCGCTTCGCTGATGGCCTTTTGGCGCTTTTGCCGCCAGTTTTGATAGTCTGCTTGCCAGGTTTTAAGGGTGTCCTGAAACGCGGCAGCCTCTTTTTGATAGGCAAGCTGAGCCTCGGGAGAGGGATCGCTCGGTTGCTTTGCCAGCTTGGGCTGCACGGGTTCGGGCTGGTCGATTTCAGGAACGTACTTCGTTAAAATGCCAGGGAAGCGACAGCCCTTAAAGACATTCGGACCAAAACACTGGCATTGCTTTAGCTCCGCGTCTGTCAATTTTTCGCGCTCTGCATCGGTCTTTTTGAGACAGGGATCTTTGGCCACGTCTTGCCCCAGGCCAGAATGCGTTACTAACAGTTCAAAGGGCCATTTAATGACATTGACGCGATTTAAGAGCTGCCCTGGTGGCCCGAAGTTGCTGGCGGGCTGGATGCCGCCGCTAAAGATAATCTGGGGCACGAGCACCATAATCATGAGCAAAGGCGCCATGCTTTGGTTGGGGGCGATCGCCGAGACCAGAAGCCCCAACATGGCCCCTGCCATAATTGCGATGGTGAAGTCGAGGTAGAAATTGAGCAAGACCTCCCAACCCCCCGGAAACCGAACTGCGATGAGCTTGACCAGCAGGTACGCCGCCCCCTGATACACCGAGAACAAAAAAGCAATCCAGACCTTCGACAAAATGTAGGGGGTGACTTTTAAGCCGTACAGCCGCTCGCGACGGTAGATCTCGTCTTCCTTGACCAGTTCGTTCATGGTCGTAATTTCGCCGATCATCACCGCAATCAGGGCGCTCACAAATAGCATCGTGACGGACTGGGTGGCGCTGCCATTTTTGACGCTGAAGAGGTCGGACTTCCAGGTGATAAAGTCCAACATGCCCAGAAGAGGGGCGATCGCAAACATCAGCGCCAATGTCGCTTTATCCTTGGCCAAGACTGCCAAATTCCGCGCAGACAGAATCCGAAACTGTCGCCAGCCCGAAATGCGGTTTTGGACCTTGGCCCTGGTCATTTTGGGACGCACCTTCGTCGAGCGTTCCGCATCGTTGGGCTGCACTTCGCGCTGGCGTTCGATGACGTACTGTTGGTACAAAGGGGAGTCGCGAAACTGCCGTTCCAATCGCTCTGGAGAGGGAGCCTGAGAGTTTTTCTCGGGGTCCAGGAAGCGATAGATTCCAGAAAAATCATCTAGCCCAAATCCTTCGCATTCGCGGGGGAACGCGTTGCGGAAGTATTCTAGAATTTTGTCTAGCGGCCCATAGTAGGCAATGCGGCCTCCCTCGGCCAAGTACAGGACCAGATCGCACTGTCGAATATTTTGCGTGGCGTGGGTGATGAGCAATATGGTGCGGCCCTGGTCGGCAAGCTGTCGCAGCAGAACCATCATGTCCGCTTCAGTACCGGGGTCCAGCCCCGAAGTGGCTTCGTCCAAGAAGAATAAACTGGGCCGATTGAGCAGTTCTACGCCAATCGAAACGCGCCGCTGTTGACCGCCACTGAGGAGCTTAATTTGCACCTCGCGTCGATGAGATAATCCGATATCCTCTAGAACCTCGTAGATCCGCTGTTGGCGTTCGGCGAGCGTTGTATCCGATGGCATCCGCATCTGGGCGGCAAAAGACATGGCCTGCGCTACGGTCAAATCGGTGTGGATGATGTTTTGCTGGGGCACGTAGCCCATCTGCGTGGCAAAAGCCTGGAAGTTTTTATACAGATTTGTCCCGTTGACCAGCACCTTGCCGCTGGTGGCGGGTCTGAG
Organism: Altericista sp. CCNU0014; assembly: GCF_044923475.1. NCBI lineage: Bacteria > Bacillati > Cyanobacteriota > Cyanophyceae > Synechococcales > Altericista > Altericista sp. CCNU0014. The sequence goes on along the minus strand of NZ_CP137338.1, from coordinate 3,616,204 downwards.
CCCGTTGAGGGCATCCAGCAATGTGGATTTACCGCTACCGCTGGAGCCTAACAGTGCCACGAATTCCCTCGGCAAAACGGACAGGGAAACATCGTTGAGGAGCGTTACGTTTTTGCCGACAATCTTGCTGAGGTGAATCCCATCGAGCCGCAGATTCCCTTCTTCAAAATTCTGCGTTAGAGTTTCGTTGAGGTTCAGGACGAAGCTGCACGACCCGACCTGGATGGTATCGCTGGCGCGAAGGGCCACCGATCCGCGGACGGCTTTGCCGTTGACGTAAGTGCCGTTGCTGGAGTTGAGATCGGTAATGACAAATTTGCCATCCCGTCGATCGAGCCTGACATGAAAGCGGGAAACAACGGGGTGCGGGATCGCTAAGTCGTTTTTGGGATCGCGACCGATGGTAAACGCATCGCGGCCCCGCAGAGATAGGGTTTCGGGGGGGACTCCCAACTCGATCGCAGGACCCATATCCCCAGGCGCTAAGATAGTGCGCTGGGCCGTGGAGTCTTCGATGGGAGCGGTTTCGCTGACTAAAAAGGAAACCTTGAGCGCGCCAATCTCGATACGATCGCCGTGGTTGAGGGGGATTGCCACTTGGGCCGCAATTTTGCGATCGTTGACCAGAGTGCCATTCGCGCTGCCGAGGTCGGTGATGGTGTAGCCCTGCTCTCCCCGATCGATCCGAGCGTGATAGCGCGATACGGTTGTTTCGTTGATCGCCAAGTGATTATCATAGCCGCGACCTAAAGTAATAGTGTGAGGGTGGAGCGGGATTTGACGCCGATCGGAGCCGGAGTCCGTCAGAATTTGCAGTCGGGCAAGGCTGGCCGTCATTAAACGTCTCAAAGAGTCTCAAAGACAGGAAGAGGTCGAGGTTAAACCCATTAAACACTGTTTGCCGATCTTTGCCGGACTGCTGTAAAGATTTTTACCGCTTTTCCCTTCAACCCTATAGTTTTAAGGACCGCCTGAAGGTGCAAGAATAGCTCAGTGCCCATTTAGGCGCACTTCTGTCAAGATAAACTCAACGAATCCCCCCAAACACTCCTGTTTAGGGGTCAAAACGATCGTGTTAAAGGTACCGAGACCCCAATGGCCCAAACCAACGCCAAGCTCGTCATTCACAGCGATGGTCAGTTTTTTCAAGATTTATGGCTCAACGAGACGATTGTAACCATTGGTCGCGCCCCGGATAACCTGCTGTGCTTGAGTGACGACCTGACGGTTTCGAGGCACCACGCTCAAATTGCTTTAGGGAGCGGAACGTACCTTCTAACAGACGTCGGCAGCTCCGACGGCACGTATCTCAACGACCAGCGCATTCAGGCTTATACGCCGCACGCTCTCAGGGATGGCGATCGGATTTCAATCGGGTCTGTCTGTCAGTTTACCTTTAAGGCAACGGAGGCGATCGCGACGCATCCAAAGGCGCCTGGGTACCCGGTATCCGGCCCCGAAGCTCCACCACTGTCGCCCAATCTACCGCCTGCCGAAAAAACGACCGTTTTACCCTTCGACGCGCTGCCCGATCGAGACGTAGGGACGTCCCAGCGCATGAACCTGCGGGGAAGAGACCTCCTCAACATCGGGCGCGACCCCACCAACGATATGGTCATCGACCACCCCGCAGCGTCGCGGTTTCACAGCCAAATCAAGCTGGAGCAGGGGAACTATACCCTCTACGATCTCAATTCCACGAACGGGACCTTCCTCAATGGCGAGCTGATTTCAGGCAGTCATGCCCTGAAGGTGGGAGATACGATCCGCATCGGTCCCGCTCAGCTCGTGTTTAACGTAGACGAAACCCTCATCAAAACCAACGAGGAAGGGAATCTTCGCATCGATGCGATCGACCTCAATAAGGTGGTTGCCAAGGGACTCAATCTCCTCAACGGGATTTCTCTGTCGATCCAGCCGCGCGAGTTTGTGGCGATCGCCGGGGTCAGCGGCGGCGGCAAGTCTACGCTTCTAGATGCCCTCAACGGGTTTCGTCCCGCCACCAGCGGCAACGTTTATATCAACGGTATCGACCTGTACAAAAACTTCAACGCCTACCGGACTGAAATTGGCTACGTCCCTCAAAAGGACATCGTTCACATGGAGCTAACCGTCGAAGACGCGCTCCAGTTTGCGGCCAAGCTGCGAATGCCCGTCGATACCACCCCCGCCGAACGCCACCAACGGGTCGAAGAGGTGATGCGGGAACTCATGCTGATCCAGCGTCGCGATGTCCCCATCAAATCCCTGAGCGGCGGTCAGCTCAAGCGGGTTTCGATCGGGGTAGAGCTGCTGACCAAGCCCAGTTTGTTCTTCTTGGACGAAGCCACTTCGGGGCTAGACCCCGGCATGGAAAGCGAACTCATGCAGCTCCTGCGTGAGCTGGCCGACCAGGGTCGCACCATTCTGCTGATTACCCACGCCACGGAAAACGTGATGCTGTGCGATCAGGTGGTCTTTATGGCGCGGGGCGGCAATCTAGCCTTTTTTGGGCCGCCCCAGGACGCGCTGAAGTATTTTGGCGTCCAGCGCTTTAACGAAATTTACCGGAAAGTCGAAAACGAGCGATCGCCGGAGGAATGGCAGGCCCAGTATCTCCAGTCGCCCTACTTCCACAAGTACATTGCAGGTCGCCAGCAGACGCTGAAGGTGGCAGAAGACGGACGCGGGACGAAAAAACGAGAACGCTTGGTCAAGTCTGGCGCGCATATCAAGCGCGCTTCCAGCTTTCGGCAGTTTTTGGTGCTCTCCCAGCGGAATTTAGCCATATTAGCTCGCGATCGCATTAGCCTGATTCTGATGCTGGCCGTCGCGCCCCTGTTGGGATTGCTCGACTTTTCCGCTTGGCCCAGAACCATTCTGAACGTCAAAACCGGGAACCCCAGCCTCACGGTTTCGATGCTGTTCACCTCCATTTTGATTGCCATTATGGTGGGCAGCTTGGCCACCATGCGCGAGATCGTCAAAGAAATCGACATCTTTAAGCGAGAGCGCATGATTGGCATCCGCATTGCGCCCTACGTGCTGTCTAAGGTGTGGGTGGCGCTGCTGCTGTCGATTTATCAGGCCGTTATCTTCGTGCTGTTTAAGTCCTTAGCCGTGGAATTGCCCCGCACCCCCGAGTTTTTGGGTGGGATGTTTTTGACCCTGCTGCTAGCCACCCTCGGCGGCATGATGATGGGACTCTTGGGTTCGGCCATTTCGCCCAACCAGAGCGTTGCGCCCATGATCGTGCTGCTGCTGCTGATCCCGCAGATTTTGTTCGGCGGTGGCGTCTTGCCCATCGAAACCTTCGGCCCGCCGGGGAAAGTGCTGAACACCCTGGCTCTCACCAAGTGGCCTTTTGAAACCTTGGTGACGCTGACCGGATTCGGCAAGGATGTGGCGACCGATAAATGCTGGCAGCTGCCGCCAGAACAGCGCAAAGACCTCAAAAATGAAGATAAAAAAGACTGCAAATGCATGGGCAAAAACGTCTTCAAGACCTGTAATTTTGCAGGAATCGGTAAATTCTACGTCCCCGAGATCGACCAAGCCGAACCGAAGAAGCCCGACGAGCCGAAGTTGTCTAGCAACGCTTCCTTGGAAGAGCAGTTGGCCTATCAAAAAAAGATTGCGACTTACCAAGACAAAATGGAGGTCTGGAATGAGGTCTATAAAGATTGGAACCTCAAATACAATCGGGCCATCAGCGAAGCGGAGGGAAATATTAACGGCCTTTACGAAAAATTCGGTCAGGCGTATAACGTGAATGTCGCGTCCCATCTCACGACCTTTGCCTTTTTTGTGATCGCAATGCTGGCGCTAACGGTAGCCGTGCAAAAGGTTAAGGATTTTATTTAGCTTGCTGCTAGCTGGGGCAGCAGCGCCAGATTTTGCTCGAACAATGATACTTCGAGGTTTTTGTCATCGCGGGTAGAGAGCGATCGCCGCGCTTCTCCTAAATACAGCGGCACGGAAACGCCCTCCTCAGGATGAATGACCGTTCTGGCCCTGACGGTAAGCTGCGCTTTACCGCGACCGAGCCGCCCTGGAGAAAAGAGATTGACAGCAGCCTGCTCTAATGTCGCCTCGAGCTGGGGCCGCGTAATGTCCGGTGCGACTGCAATCACCACTTCGGCAGCGCCCGTATCGTAGACCAAAGAATACTTGGTTGCATTGGGAATAACAGTCTGCGTCAGCGGCACAAAACTGAGGGAAAGCAGGCCCACCGTCAACACCCCCACGAACCCCGTCGCGCCCACCAGCCGAAAGCGGAAGCCCCAACCGATCGCAAAGGCCAGTGCTGTCAGTCCCGCAAGGGCCAACGTCGCAATGCCGCTCCATTGGGTATAGGTCAAAAAATCGTCAGGCGTGGGCATTCAAAGTCTCCTCAGTAGATCCAAATCCAGATTCTGGCAACTATCATTCACTCTAGTGCGTTTCAGGCTGCAACGGGCAAACGAAATCGCTCGCTCGATCGCGAACCCGCAGCGATCGACCCATAGAGGACTGTTACCAATGCTGCATTTTAGGGGCTAGAGTGTCACAATAGGCACAATAGGTTCGATCGATGGGATTCACCCAGCAGTATTGGCGGAAGGAGGCTCGATGAAGTGGACTAGTGCGCTCTCAACTCGTCCCTCTCTAGAGGCAGCAGTCACTGAAGTGGCAGACAAGGCCCAAACGGCCTTGGGCCAGGCGGCTGACTTGGCCTTAGTGTTCATCTCTGAAGCCTTTGCCAGCGAGTACTCGCGGTTAATGCCGCTGCTGCAAGCGCGACTCGGATCCGTTCCTATTTTAGGCTGCGGGTGCGGCGGCGCGATCGCGCAATCGGCCTCGGGACGCCCTTTGGAAATTGAAGACGAACCCGCTATCGCCCTCACGTTGGCCGCCCTACCGGACGTGCAGGTCCATCCCTTTCACCTGCGTCCAGAGGAACTTCCCGATTTAGACAGCTCTCCCGACCGATGGGTCAATCTACTTGGGGTCGATCCGGCAGACAACCCGCATTTTATTTTGCTGGGCGATTCGATGAGCGCCCGCATCAACGACTTGCTTCAGGGTCTAGACTACGCTTATCCTCAGTCAGTTAAAGTGGGCGGGCTGACCGCTGGTGTCTCGGCTCTGGGGGGGAGCGGCCTGTTTTGTAAAGGGCGATTGCTGCGGGAAGGGACGATTGGCGTCGCGCTCAGCGGCAATATTTCGGTCGAGACCATTGTGGCCCAGGGCTGTCGTCCGGTTGGCCCGCTGCTGCGGGTGGCAGAGGCGGACAGACACGTGTTGCTGCGGGTCGAAGCGAACCCGGAAGGCGAACGCTGGGAGACGGCAGCAGTGGATACTAAAGCGCAAACGGCCCTTGAAGCCCTGCATCGCGCCCTAGATACCCTGGACGAAGAAGATCGGACGAAGGCTCAAAATGCCCTCTCGATCGGGATCGTCCGCGATGCGTTTAAGGCGAATGTAGAGACGGGCGATTTTTTGATTCGGAATCTGATTGGAGTAGATCCCCGAATTGGGGCGATTGCCATTGGCGATCGCATCCGGCCAGGACAGCGGGTTCAGTTCCACCTGCGCGACGCGGATGCCTCTGCCGAAGATTTGGAAATGCTGCTGATCGACTATCAAGAAAAAAACGAGCGAAACCCGTCGCCTGCGGGAGCGCTGCTATTCGATTGTTTGGGTCGAGGCGAACGATTTTACAACCGCCCTAATTTCGATACTCAACTGTTTCGTCAGTACGTGGGCGAGACACCCATCGGCGGTTTTTTCTGTCAGGGAGAGATTGGACCGATCGGTAGCGCCACCTTCCTCCACGGGTACACCGCCGTCTTTGCATTGTTTCGGCCCCTTGCCGAAAATCGATCCTAAGCCATTGCAAACGGGCCAATATTATTACCTATGACGGGACTGATTGCGGGCGGAACCTATCCTTTTCGCGCGCTGGCACTATTTCTGCGCAAGCCAGCCTTTTTGACGTACCTCTTTTTTCCGCTCTTGCTAAATGTCGTGCTTGGGATAGGGCTATACCTGGGCATCTTTGCTCCAAGCTGGCAGTGGATTAACACCGAACTCAGCGATTTCAATGCCTTTTTGGCTCAGTGGGAGGGGACATTGCCGCCTTGGCTGGGCTTTTTAGATGAAGTTGGGGCTGGGCTGGGCTGGGTGTTTCGGATCGCGCTGAGTCTGGGGCTATTTTTGCTCATCGGGCTGCTGCTGGCCCAGTTTGGGACGCTGCTGGGCGCGCCGTGGTATGGCAAGCTCTCGGAAAAGATCGAGCAGTTCAAAACCCAGCAGATGGAGATCGTTGAAATCGGACCGATCCAGGAAGTTCGGCGGGCGGTGCTGTTCGAACTCAAAAAGCTCCTGCTCTTGCTGGTGGTTGGGGGAACTTGCTTTATCGTCAATACGCTGCCAGGGCTGGGTTCGACGATCGCCACGATCGGTGGATTCTCCTTGGGTTCGACGCTGGTCTGCCTCGATTTTTTAGATTCTCCCCTCGAACGCCGCCGCTTGAAGTTTCGTCAAAAGCTAGGGTTAATTTACGGGACGCTTCCCGCCACCGCTAGCTTTGGCTTGGTCTCGCTTTTTTTGGTCAGCATTCCGCTGCTGAATCTCATTACAGTGCCCCTCTGCGTTGCATCGGGTACGCTGTTTTTCTGCGATCGCATTTGGCCGAAGCATTTCAAACAGCAAACGCCATCTGCATCAGCCCAAAATTAAGGTTGTTAAACCTGCAATTTCAACGACACTTGATTCACTCTTCTACTTTATTTACTATTGAAAAATCTTTAGGGTTAGTAAGTGAATAGATTTGTCCCTCTTTTATGAGAGAGCCAAAACAACTTACAAAAACTCTATCTTGATGAGCTTTTGCGGCAATGGCATAATCTTCATCAGAAAGTTGAACCTTGATTTTTTTTATTTGCTTACCTAGATTTCCAAATAGAGTCACTTGCCCAGTTTGTTCTCTATTTTGTCTTTCTAGTTTAATAACTTCGCCTATAACCTGAAAATCAGGGGTTATATTCGCCTTGAGGCGCTTCCCTATTCTGTGAATAGCAGGCATCAATTTAGAAGGAAAATTTATACTAGTAGAAATGCTGTCTGGCATAGAAATCGCAGGAGAACTATCAAGTTTTATATGAATATCTTCTCTCTTTCCGCTTTGATATATACCTACAAGAGCATCACACAAGTTAGAGCTGATACCTTCTTCAATATAGTTAGAGGGTAATTCAAAATCAATTCTCGAAACATCAATACTTTGAGCAGCTTCCTTGGCAAGCTCTAACGAATTAAAAAGAGTTTTTATAACTTTTCTTTCAAATGGATCGCCAGAGAAATGTCCTATTACTTCTGAAGAAATAGGAGAGATAATAGTTAAGATAAAGCTCCCTTTCTCAGTTTGTCCAAATCTCGCTTTTCTGAGATATTCATTGGCTTCTGACGGTTTCTTTTTTTCGAAATGCCTTCTAGAATCTACAGTTGAGCAAGCTGCTGACAACATCATTTCCCTGGCATATCGAATTAAATTGTAACCATTATTGAGTGGAACCGTTCCATTATGAAATTCTTGATGATTCAATTTGATTCTTATGACATCAGAAAGTGAATTCACTAAATTATTAAAAATTTCAATTTGCGATCTTTTTTCTACTTCCTCTAGAGTCTCTAGAATTTCACTTATCCGAAGCGGGAAGTCTCTAAAACGTGAATGTGCAGGCAGTAAAATCTCTGCAATTTCAGAACCGTTTTCTTTTAGCGTCCACATGGATGCTTTGTCTTCGATATAATCATCTTGTTCCCAACCTTTTTCTTGTAAATATACAAGAATCTGGTTAGGGTCTAGACTCCTGAGAGTTTCGGAATCCTGGATAAAAGCTTTCATGGCTCGTCTCCTAATGCAATCTTTTGCATCAGTTCGTTAAGGCTTTCTGAAGTCACTCGGTTTGCCTGAGGCATAAACACAGTTATTTCGCCTTGATCTTTGTCTGGTAGCCCTCTTAATGAAGCCCAATAAGCGCAGTATCTTATCATAGCTTCGTTGTCAGATTGAGACAACCAATTCTCAATGGCCTTTGGCACCACGACTACCATAAGAAGACGCGGTACAAGAACATCGGTTGCCCTTAGGTCATCATAGTTTTTCCTTTTTAGACCATACCTCAAGCCAGATTTGTCAATGCAAGTGTCCCGCATATGACACTTTAGCTGTATATCCAACTTTGGTTTTCTAGGGAATCGCTTGCTCGACAGTGTAATATCAATACTATCGTCGTCTACTTCTGGCTCAGCTAAAGTACATCCTGCGATAGCTGAAATGGCACGGAGGTATGCTTTGCTAAATTGTTCTTGTTGTTGTGTAATATGCATCGCTCAACAACAGCTATGCATGAATAAATGTTGCATATAATGTGACATGATCGTGAATCCATGGTCACTTAGGATAGCACTGTTCGTTAGTGTCCCTAGTTTTTCGCCACAGATTTGAGACGGTCATGCTTGGTATGGTCACGCTGTAAGACCAAGAAGAAAATGGTCAAACAACTGTCTTCATTGGGGAACGCACCAATTTCATCGGACTTGTTCCTAAACTCTCGAAACAATCGTTCGAGCGCATTAGTGGTTCGGACGAGTGGATATAAGGATGGGTTCAAATCATAGAAATTAAAGGTCAAAACAATATCTCTCAAAAAGGAGCGGATGGCATTAGGTTCAACAGACTGCCAAGTCTCGACAAAGACCACCAATCGCTCAATGGCTTCCATCCAATCATCGGTTTTATAGATGTCATAGGCGTCAGTCTTAATCTGGGTATAGCGAAGCTTCTTTGCTTCTGGAAGGTCTAGGGTCTGACCTTGCGCATCTTGGATGGATAAATTCTCATAGCCCAGATGACGCAGCATTGCCCTGATTTTATGAGTGATGCACAGTTGATGCTGGGCCTGAGGTACCCAGGCTTTGAGCACAGCGGGCAATCCATTGGTCCCATCACTGACGACAACCTCAACCCCATCAAGCTTCAATCCACGCTCCTGTAAACCCTTGAAAAAAGACTCCCAGGCGAATTGAGATTCACTCTCGGCAATCTCATAGTGCAAGATTTCACGAGTGCCATCTGGATAAATGGCCATTGCCACTAAAACAACCCGTTCTTCGGCTTGACGCAAGGCGCGCACATGTCCAGCTTGGTCTTCAAAGGTTTCCCCGCTTGCATATTGAATTCTCACCCAAACACCATCGACAAGCAAAATGGGTACAGCAGTGGTAATTTTTGCCGTGCGCCGTTGATTCATCTGCTGTTGAGCGGCTTCTGTGATTCGGTTGATGGCATTGACCGATAATACAGCCCCGAGTAATGGATAGAGCGCTTCTTGCAAGTCTCGCAAGGACAGGCCCATGACATACAGACTTAGACAAAAGTTTAATAGACTGCCAAGGCCCCGTTGATAGCGCCCCAAGATTTGCCAGTCTCGGTCTCTGTTCCCATGGCGCAGCTTGGGTACCGACAAGGATTCGATGCGCCCGTATTCGCTATCAAGGACTCGCTTGAAGTAGCCAGACCGACGAGGTCGTTCTCCCGCAAGCTGATTGAGATGCTCTTGTAATTCTTCGCACAGAGCTGCTTCTAAGACGCTTTGCGTAACCCCCAGAACCTCTGTATTCAGTTTTTCCTGTAGGACTTCGTTCAACTCTGGATATGGATTTTGGGTTTGAACCCGCAGTATTTGGGCTTTGCGTGTGACGATATCCATTCTCTGTTGGCCTGAATCTCTTATCCTCAGACCTTTTCACGCTTTGGCCTCTATGGCGAAAAACTCAGGACACTAACGCACTGTTCAATTATTCTTTAGCGGATTTTTTTTGTTCTTTACTTTTCTCTTATCTTCTTCAAGCTCCCAACGTCTTCAATGGGCATTTGAAAAATCTTGTTAGTTATAGCCTCAAAAACGCTAAAGCCTGAAGTTCCTCCTTATTCTTGGCGGAGCCACTCTGAAAGAGCTAGAGAGATCTTCATGTGTAGCCATTGCCAATTTATGCAGTACGACAGTTTATCTTGACGCTTTAAGGTTTGCGTCAAAAGAGATCTACCCCTTCCATCGTTCCGTGGTGGTGGGCGTGGGCCGCTTCCCCACAAGTGCGCGGGGTGGGGAAGACTTTGCCGGGGTTTGCTAATTCCTTAGGGTTGAAAGCAGCGCGAACCCACTGCATGGTGTCCAAATCTGCCGCAGAAAACATCTCTGGCATATAGCAGCGCTTGTCCGCCCCAATGCCGTGCTCGCCGGAAATGCTGCCCCCTGCCCTCACGCACAGCTTCAAGATTTCGCCGCCCAATTCTTCCACCTTCTCAAAGGCTCCCGGTATGGATTCATCGTACAAAATCAGCGGATGCAAGTTACCGTCTCCCGCATGGAAGACATTGGCAATGCGGTAGTCGAATTTATCGCTTAATGCTTGAATTTCTTTGAGAACAGAGACCAACTGCGTTCTAGGGATGACCCCATCCTGGACGAAGTAATTGGGGCTGAGCTTGCCAGCCGCAGCAAAGGCAGCTTTTCGACCTTTCCAAAACCTGAGCCGTTCCTCGGCATCCTTGGCGGCAATAACATTGCGCGCGCCGTTTTTGCGGCAGAGCGCTTGGACGCGATCGCTGCTGGCCTTCACTTCTACACCCAGTCCGTCGAGCTCGACCAGCAAAATGGCTGCCGCATCTCTGGGGTAGCAGTTCGTTGCCACGACATCCTCCACGGCATTGATGCTGAGTTTGTCCATAATTTCCATGCCTGCGGGGATAATACCCGCTGCAATAATGTCCGCAACCGTTTCCCCCGCTGCCTCCATACTGGTAAAGTCCGCCAACAGAACCTCCACCACTTCGGGCGTCTTGACGATGTTGAGGGTAATCTCTGTCGCAATGCCGAGGGTTCCTTCCGAGCCGACAAACAAACCAGTTAGGTCGTAGCCGGGGGTTTCGGCAATTTTGCTGCCCACCTCAATCAGTTCGCCGTCAGGCAAGACCATTTTCATCCCCAAAACGTGGTTGGTGGTCACGCCGTATTTGAGACAGTGAACCCCGCCGGAGTTTTCGGCAATGTTGCCGCCAATGGAGCAAATAATTTGGCTGGAGGGGTCCGGGGCATAGTAAAAACCTTCGGCACTCGCCGCTTGCGTCACCCAAGCATTAATGACCCCAGGCTGCACGACGGCCCGCTGGTTTTCAAAATCTACCTCTAAAATCCGGTTCATGCGGGCCGTTACGATCAGCAGGCAATCTTCCGTCGGCATGGCACCCCCCGACAACCCCGTGCCGGACCCGCGCGCTACGAAGGGGATGTTAAGGCGATCGCAGAGCTTCACGATTTCGACCACTTCTTCAGTGGTTTGGGGCAGCACCACCAGCCCAGGCAATTCTCGATAGCTGGCTAACCCATCGCATTCGTAGACCGAGCGCTCTTCGCGACTGCTGATGATAGCATTGCGACCCACAATGGCCTCTAGCGCCTGGACGATCGGCTGCCAATGACGGGGAGGTGTCGCTGCAATCATAAAAGTTTACCTAGGGACTCGGGACGTCTTCCATGCGTACTTCCATTAGTATAGGTGCAGCTAGTATCGGTGCAGCGGATGGGTGTAGCGCGCCAGCGACCGATTGAAGCATCAGGGCATAATAAAAGTAGGGAACTTTTGACGCAAACCCATGGTTGACCCGCAGCAAACTCAACTGGTCCGCACCCTCGAACAGCAGGCGACCGAAGCCGAGCTAGAACGCAACTTAGCGAAGGATCGCTTAGATATCGCGCTATACCGCTCCCGACAACCGAATCGGTACCGATGGCAGCAACACGGAGCGGCTTGGGTATTTGCGGGCGTTGTGGGCGTCAGCGGAACGGTCTACGCCCTAGACCGAGAAGCGCCCTTTCTCATTCCCATCGCAGCGGGGGTCGGGCTGAGTGCGGGGTTGCTGTCGAATGCTGCTGACAAGCGCAAGCAAACCTACGAAAAGCAAGACCGCCTCGAACTTTGTCGTTACGGACTGGGGGAAGCCGAGAAAAATCTCCGTCAGGCCGTGACGCTCTATCGCGAAGAGGAAGAAACGGGCTGGCTGATGTACGCCCTCGATACGAGCAAAGAAAAGCTGCTGGCGCTGCGCGCCTGGATGTCCGACCCGCGCCGTACGATGAAAGATGCTCTGCTGGAATCCATCGATATTACGACAACACAATTCTTGAAGCAGCCTCTAGACGATCGCCTCAATTCGTCCCTCACGACAGAACGACAATTTCGGCGCGCGCGCCAGCAGCTCTTCGACGAAGCGATCGCCCTTCGCAAAGACGAATTTTTAGCCAGCGTATTTGCGAAGCACCACCTCTTCAGAGAGCGGGAATTACAGGAAGCAGGCTTGAAGGCAGATTTATTCATCAAAGCAGCCTCAGTAGGCGTCGGCTCGGCGACGGGATTGCTGGCGGGGTCGGGCATCACGGCCTTGAGTTCCAAGCTAGTAGCCCTGGGAACGTCTAAAGCGGCGATCGCCCATGCAGTCACGGGAACCGCTGGAATTGCAACGGTATTGGGTGCCGGACTGCTGGCGGCAGGTACGCTTCACAACTGGATGAGCCAAGCCGATCGCCAACGCCGCCAACGCGAAGCCCAGCAATTTCAGGATGCCTTTGTCCTTACAGCGCAGATTTTAGAAACCGTGCTGCAAGCTCGAGCAGCAAAGGACCCTCAAGATTGTCGCCAGCATCTTCTGTCAGCCCAAAACAGCCTCAACACCCTCAAGCGACAGGCATTAAAGAAGCAAGACGCGCAAATGAAACAATACGCGGAGATTTTGAGCGATCGGCTCCAGCGCGCTTTAAAAATCGTTGCGAAGCAGCCTTCTTTCGGCCATTAATCACAACAGAATTTGTTTTTATCGCAAAATTGATGGATAGTCAGACCAGTGTAACGATGACCCATGACTGTCCAGCTTAAGATTCTCAAACAGCACGCCATCTTTGATGGCACGCTTTCCTTTTGCAGCCACTTCTCCGCAGTGTGCCACTGCCCGATGAATTTTTCAATTTACGTGCCCCAGCAGGCCAGCCAAACGCCTTTACCCGTCCTTTATTTTCTGGCAGGACTCACCTGCACGGAAGAAAACTTCATGGCCAAGGCTGGCGCGCAGCGCTATGCCGCTGAGTTGGGGCTGATTCTGGTCGCACCCGACACCAGCCCTCGCAATACGGGAATTCCTGGGGAAGGGGCAGATTGGGACTTTGGCGCGGGAGCCGGGTTTTACGTGGACGCAACGGAATCGCCCTGGAACAAGCACTATCGAACGTACAGCTACGTGGTGGAGGAACTGCCCACGCTCATTTCCGAGTATTTTCCGGCAGATGTAGCGCGACAGGGGATTTTCGGGCACTCGATGGGCGGGCACGGCGCGTTAGTCTGCGGGTTGCGGAACGGCGATCGCTATCGTTCCATTTCGGCATTTGCGCCCATTGCAGCCCCCAGTCAGTGCCCGTGGGGTCAAAAGGCATTGATGGGTTATCTCGGGGCAGATCGAACTGCTTGGGATCTTTACGACGCCACTGCTATTGTTTCAACGCTCCCAGCCGATTCGCGCCCGATTTTAATCGACCAGGGAATGTCCGATCCTTTTTTGAGCGAGCAACTGCGTCCGGAACTGTTCGTAAAAGCCTGTCGAGCGACGAAACGCGACCTCACCTATCGAGAACATTCTCACTACGACCACAGCTACTATTTCATTGCCACTTTTATTGAGGATCACATTCAATTTCACGCCCGTCACCTCAACCCTTAAAATAGAAAGGATTCGGCGTACTCTGTCACTAGCTCCATGGATATCCAATCTTTTTTTCAGCTCTGCGATGGCAAGTGGATTTCTCAGCGCACTACCCATCACCTCATCGACCAAAACAACCAGAGCGGACGTTCCGATCTATGGGGTGAAATCCTAGAAGGCAGCCATGGCGAGATTGCAGCCCTTTGCCAACAGCTCGACGTCGATCCATCTTCGGCACGATGCGGCCTAAGGCTGCGCTGGAGCGAAGTGACGGAAGCTTACCAAAGTCGCTTCAAGCCTAAGGAGGAAGGAATGGCATTGCTGGTGGCGATCGCCTCGGACAGCCCGCACTCCGGGCAGCTTCTGCGCAGCTTAAATTCTGCCAATGGCGTAACGGGCACCTACAGCATCGGGACCGATGAAGCACTCACCCTTCGGCTTGAGGACGCGAACGTTATTTCTGAAGAGCGGATCTGGTTTGCCAGCCCCAACTTGCGCTTGCGCAGCAGCAGTATCAAGAAGGACGATACGGTTTGCATTACAACCTTCTGCTCGGAAATTCGAATGGCGACACCGGTAGAGTCCCCACCCGCAGAATCCACAGCAGGTCAATTTAATGCACCCGCAGTTTAAATGCCGATCGCTCGACGACGAAAGAACGACTTCAGCGGGAAAACGTGGAAACGTTTTCTTACAGTCTTCTTTGCCGTTGTAGCAATTGCCTTAACAATCTCTGCGGGGAAGATTTCCAGCCAAACTTCATCGACGCTCCCGCCCGCTCAAGCCCATCCGCTACCCCAAACCTTAGCGCGATGGGATGCAGTTCAAAACGCTCAGGGAGACTATTTCGACCAAATCAAGCCATCGCGAGCCGGATTTTTGATCTGGAGTCATTGGCCTATCCGGGTTTACATTGCACCTCCGCCCCAAGGAGCGTTAATTAAGCCTGAGGCTTGGCATAATGCAATTCTTCAAGGGGTTAAAGACTGGCAGCCTTATCTACCCTTGAGCCTCACCTCATCCCCCACCGAAGCCGACATTGCTATTTCGGCCAACCCTCCTCAGCAGCGCAGCGGCGCGCGGGTGCGGTCCGCCGAGACCCGGTTCGAGCTTTACGCGAGCGGCGATCGCTCCGCACCATTCCGCTCCGCACCCAGCGATCGCCCCACCCTAGCCCATCGCATCAGCATCTATATCCGCCCCAATCAAACCATCCAATACTTGAGCGCAGCAGCCCGCCACGAACTCGGTCACGGGCTGGGCATCTGGGGCCACAGCCAAAACCCAACCGACGTGATGTACTTCGCCCAAGTGCGCAACCCGCCGGTCATTTCGGCCCGAGACATCAATACTCTCAAGCGAATCTACCAACAGCCCACCCAGTTAGGATGGCCTATCCCTGTCGATCGTCCGGAAAAAAGTTCGTCTCTAACAGTTGAGTCGCAGAAACGCCAAGCATCTGCGCCCTCAAATGCACTAGGTTTCGATATTTTTCTGGGTCAAGCACAAAGCGCGCGGTTGCAAACCGATGTCGCTGACGCGAAAATTCCGCCCAAAATAATGAAGCTTTCCGAGACTCGAAGAATTGTAAACGCTACTTAAAAAATCTTATGAAACCTTGCAATCCCTAAATTACGCCATCGACCCAGTTGCATATCTTCTATATTGAGGCTCGATCGTATCTCAGTCATCTCGAATACATACATATTATCTTAAAGTGCTTTTAATGGAGAGGGGCTGCTCTGTTTGAGTCTGATATTGTATAAATGTATGCATGGATTGTGTGTGTCTTTACTATTCCGGTTAAAAGCAAAGAAATCGCGGATTCACGGGAGTTGTTATCTACACTTCTAGAAAGAAGCCTGAAATCTATATACAATCAAACTTCACCTAACTTCTGCGTCGTTATAATCTGCAATGCTTAATGGAGAAAATATTCTGATGAGTACTCAAACGTTTCATCGAATGCAGGGGCAAATTTTAAGCCTCCTCCTCTATCTAATCCAGAAACTCCTATGCGGTGGAATGCACCTGCTCAACCAGTCAGTCATCAAAGACTTTGAGCTATACGGTGTATTAAGTTCGGATTAAGGTGAGGAATGCAGACACATTTTTAATTTCTTTGGCTAGAGAAATTAAAAAAACAATTCCCTACTGATAAGATACCCGATCGAAACGATAAATGCATACAGCAAAGCTTACACGCTTTAGCTCAGGTGAGAGTGGCAACAGTATGCCAGCGAGAATACTTTACTAAGAGGCAAATGCAATCCAGAGTCTTATAGCCTTTAAATAAAATTAAGGACGGATAAAACAAAGTGTTTATACAGTGGAATAGCATCAGATTATTCTGCCTATCATTGACATCCCCAAGCGTGGAGTTTTTGAGGTCGCTTAGCTCAAACTACCACTACTCATCTTGCCTTCGCGTGTGATAAGCTAGGAAGACCTCAATAAATCAAGTACAAAGCTCGTTAAAATCTCTCAATATTTCTCATGCGCTTTGGACATGGCTGCAGAATATTTTTACTTTAGGTAGGCATTAATCTATTAAGGTATTGTTTGGTTGACGACATTTTAGATCTTTATTCTTTAGGTAGTTTTTGTTGCTTCAATTTCTTCTCTGTTTTAATAAGAATGAAGATATCTGGCGGGTTGTTAAGCTCTGGAATAAAATACTTCCTTTTCATTTTAGGTTTTAATTGCATTGCTTGAAACAATAGAATGCTTGAGTATGACTAAAATGCTGGATGATGCAGGAAAAAGCAATCTCTAAGATTTTTTTTGCTTTCTTTTATCTCTTTTTCAAATAAAAAATGGTGGGACGAGGGTCTTGTAGGAGTATGTCAATCTCGATATTTCTTCGGTTTTCTCAAAGGGTTTTTAAGATAAAGAATATTAATTTTCTTCTGATCGACATTTGTATATTTGCTGTTACGCCGTTTTTAGCGTTGTGGCTGCGTCTGGACGACTGGCACTCAATTCAAAATTTTACTAGCGGACTTTTTGTCGCCCTATCTTTATTTACGCTTATAAAAATTCTGTGCCTAAATCTTTTGGGTAGCTACAGGCGTTGCTGGCGATTCGCCAGTACGGAAGACTTACTTCAAATCGCCGCAGCCTGTGCTGCGATTAGTTTTGCAGAGAGCTTTATTCTCTCGATCGCTTATTTCTACGGCGCGTCGGATATTTTTCTACTGCCTCGCTCTTTTCCATTACTCGATGGATTGTTGACCTTTACGGGTGTTGGAGCAGCGCGGTTCAGCGTGAAAGCTTTTGAGAAATCCTTGCACCAGCGACGGTCGGGGCAGCCCCGCGAGCGGGTTATTATTTATGGGGCGGGGACTGCTGGCGTTGCCCTAGTTGACGCTATTCAGCGGCGCGAACGCTCTGCTCTAGAACCCGTAGCATTCATAGACGACGACCCTAAAAAGCTCGACCTTAAAATTCGCGGTATTTCAGTGTTGGGCTCTCGTTTAGAGCTTCCGGATTTGGTCGCTCGCTTGGATGTCAAACGCGTAATTATTGCAATTCCCTCAGCAGGTGGGACTGCTATTCGCGAAATCGTGCAGTTGTGTCGAGATCTAAATCTTGCAACCAGTACCTTGCCCAGCATTCATGAAATTATTGACGGCAAGGTCAATTTGAAAAGCGTTAGGGACGTCAAAATTGAAGACCTTCTGCGTCGAGACACCATTTGCTCGGATCTCGAAAAGGTCGCTCCAAATTTGCGTTCCAAAAGAGTTTTAGTGACCGGGGCGGGGGGGTCGATCGGCAGCGAGATTTGCCGGCAAATCCTCCAGTGCCATCCAGCAGAGCTGATTCTAATGGGCCACGGCGAAAATTCCGTGTTCTCGATCCAGCAGGAACTGAATCAACTGCTGCAAGCATTGAGAGCATCTCAGCCGCATTTGTCGATCCGCCTGAGCGTTTTGATTGCAGATTTAAAAGACCACAATCGCTTAGAGTATGCGTTCCAGAAGTTCAAGCCCGAAGTGGTTTTTCACGCAGCGGCCCACAAGCACGTGCCTATGATGGAGCTAAATCCCTCTGAAGCCATTATGAATAATGTATTGGGGACCAAGAACTTGGTAGAAATGGCTCTGGCTCACAATACCAGTCAGTTTGTAATGATCTCCACGGACAAAGCGGTCAATCCCAGCAGCTTGATGGGGGCGAGCAAGCGGGTCGGCGAGCTAATCGTTCTGAGGGCAGCACAGCAAAAACACAAGCAGTTTTGCGTGGTGCGCTTCGGGAACGTCCTCGGCAGCCGGGGCAGCGTCGTCCCTACCTTAAAGGGGCAGATCGAGCGGGGCGGTCCCGTTACCATTACCCATCCCGACGTAACGCGCTATTTTATGACGATTCCTGAAGCCGTGCATTTGGTGTTGCAGGCAAAGGCAATCAGTCAAGGGGGCGAAATTTTTATGCTGAACATGGGACGCCCCATCAAGATTGTGGACTTAGCCCGAGATCTGATTCGACTGTCTGGGTATGAGGTAGGGACTGATATTGACATTATCTATACCGGTCTGCGCCCTGGAGAAAAACTCCACGAAGAGCTTTTTCTAGCCGAGGAAGCTTGCAAACCGACTGAAAACGAAAATCTATTTGTGGTTCAAAATGCGGTTTCTCAAATCCCTACCCATTTAGAAGAAGGCTTGCACGGCCTGTTTCAGGCGGCACTGGATCATAACGAAGTAATGATTCGGTTTTACTTCAAGCGTTTGATTCCAGGTTTGCGATCGAATTCTGGGTCTAGTATTTTTCCGACGCAGCGATCGCTCCGCCTTGCCCAGTTCAACCCCTTCAAGGGAGATCGAAAACCGCAGCCGCACATCAGCAGTCGTCCCAATCCTTTAAGTCCAGCGCCCAACCCGAGCCGCGGCGACGAACTCGCCCAAGAGTTGTCCGTTGCTGTAGTGACCCGAGATTTTAAGGTGCTCTATCAACCGATTTTGATGCTTCAAAAAAATTATGTGGTAGCAGGGTTTGAAGCCCTGCTCCACTGGGAGCATCCCAGACACGGGTTAATGCGCTCCAGTCAGTTCATTCAGATTGCAGATCGAACGCAGCACATTCATGCGATTGGGTTGTGGGGGATGCGCGAAATTTGTTTGCAGTTGCGAACGCTCGAAGTCTTAAATCTGCATCCCAGCTTTACAATCAGTGTCAATTGGTCGAGTTCGCAGCTTCTCCATCCCGACTTTATTGCAAATCTGGGCGCTATTTTTCAGGAAACCCAAGCGAACGTCAGTCGATTGTGTTTTGAGATTCCCGAACAGTTTATTACTCAGCATCCTGAAGCGGCGATCGCCGCGCTTCTCAAGATGAAGGGATTGGGGGCGAGGCTCCTGCTGGACAACTTCGGATTTTCGCCCTTGAAGCAGCTATCGCCCCTCATGGATTGGGTTCACATATTTGACGGGTTAAAAATCGATCGTTCCCGCATCCATGAGTTATCCCAAAATGCCGATAATTTAGACTTTTTTCAAACAGTCTTAGATTTATCCAAAAGTTGGGGACTCGATACGATCGCAACGGGAATTGAATCGCCCCAGCAATTAACGCAACTCAAAAATCTTCAATGCAAGTACGGTCAAGGTTACTTTTTCCTAAGACCGATTAATGGAGCGCAGGCTCAGACACTTCTCCAAGTTCAAAGTTTGAATTAGGCGTTTTAACGGGCATATTTTGTCGAACGGCTAGATGGCACAACCTGCAGTCTCTCTTTCTCTCAAACGCAACTTTTCTTGGACCATGATGGGGAATCTGGTATATGCCGGATCCCAGTGGGGCATCCTGGTGGTGTTTACCAAGTTGGGGCGTCCAGAAATGGTGGGCCAGTTCACTCTAGGGTTAGCGGTGACGGCTCCCATCTTTATGCTGACCAATCTTCAACTGCGTCAAATTCAAGCTACGGATGCCAAACAGCTTTACCAGTTTAGAGATTATCTAGGGCTGAGATTGCTATCCGGTCAATTGGCGGTTTTAGCTGTCGTGCCGATCGCCCTTTTCTCAGGCTATCGTTGGCAGACGATGGTGGTGGTGATGCTCTTGGGCTTCGCCAAATGTCTGGAATCCATCAGCGATGTTTGCTATGGGTTCTTGCAAAAGCACGAACGCATGGATCGCATTGCCCTGTCGTTGATGATGAGGGGGCCGTTGGCATTATTGTTTCTGGGGTTGGGCGTTTGGTCGAGCGGTAGCGCCATTGGGGGCGTATTGGGACTAATTTTGGCCTGGGGGATCGTATTAATCGGGTATGACCTCGCCAATGCGTTGCGATTGCTAGAGGCTGAAGGGCCGAACAGCCCACGTCGTTGGATGGAGTTAGGGCGGCTCAAACCGAATTGGAACATTAAGAGACTTTTCCCATTAGTCAAGCTAGCATTGCCGTTGGGCTTAGTGATGATGTTGTCTTCGTTGAGTTCTAATTTGCCGAACTACTTTACGATCGCAAGCCTGGGGGAAAGAGAACTGGGCATTTTTAATGCGATCGCCTATCTGATGGTTGCTGGCAACATTATTGTGGGGGCCTTGGGCGATTCGGCCAGTCCTCGGTTGGCGAAACACTATGCCTCTGGCGATCGCGCGGCCTATAGTTTGCTGCTGTTTCGATTGGTCGGCATCGGGTTTGTCTTGGGTGCGGCAGCCGTCGCGATCGCGGCGCTCGGCGGCGGGACGTTACTGAGTCTGCTGTACAGCCCGGACTATGGCGAGCGAAAACCCTTATTTATCGCGCTGATGGTCGCTTCTGGGATGCAGTACATGGCGTCTTTCTTGGGCTATGGGTTGACAGCAGCTCGATATTTTAAGACTCAGGTGCCTCTGCTGTCGATCAGCGCCGTCAGCTTGGCGATCGCTTGTTACTGTTTGATTCCCTCTAAGGGGTTGATGGGTGCGGCCTTTGCCCTCATTTTGGCGGCGGGGGTGCAGTTTTGTATGAGTTTAGGAGCGATCGTTCATGCCATTTCAACTCAACGCGCCCATGCAGAAGCATCCTGAGCTGTCGGATTCAGCCAAACATCCCGTGCGAATTTTACATGTGGTGGGGAAAATGGATCGCGGCGGTCTGGAAACGTGGCTGATGCGCGTTTTGCGATCGATCGATCGCCAGCATTTTCAAATCGATATTATGGTTCACTCCCAAGCAGCAGGGGATTACGATCCAGAGGTTCTGGCGCTGGGCTGCCGGATCTTGCCATGTCCCTATCTGACGCAGCCTTGGCGCTATGCCTGGGAGTTCAAGCGGGTTTTGAGCGCCTACGGTCCTTACGACGTCGTGCACAGCCACGTCCATTTCTTTAGCGGATATGTCTTGCAAATTGCTAAGGCGGCCAAAGTTCCCTGTCTGATCGCCCACAGTCACAACGACCACCGCGCGATAGAACGCTCGAAAAACTGGCTGAGGCAAGGTTATCTCAGTCTGATGAAACGTTCGATTTCGCGCTCGATGACCCACGGTTTGACCACTAGCCAGCAAGCTGCCCTCGATTTATTCGGGCCTGCCTGGGTTGAAGACGAACGGATAAATCTGCTCTTTAGCGGCCTGGATTTGCATCCCTTTGTCACAGAGGTTGCGCCCGACGACGTCCGTCAGGAGTGGCAGATTCCGGCGGATGCTTGGGTTATCGGGCATGTGGGACGGTTTGAGCCGCAAAAAAATCACGACTTTCTGGTGCGAGTGGCAGCAGAAGCGATGCACCAGCACCCCAATAGCTACCTGCTGTTGGTCGGGCAGGGGTCGCTGCAGCCCCAAATCGAGCGGCAGGTGCGAGCTCTGGGCATTGGCGATCGCGTCGTTTTTACTGGTCCGCGTTCGGATATTGCGGCAATCTTGCTGGGAGGGATGGATGCTTTTTTGTTTCCTTCGATTCATGAAGGCTTAGGTGTCGCGATTGTGGAAGCGCAGGCGGCGGGGTTGCCCTGCCTGATCTCAGATGTCGTTCCCGTAGAAGCTGACGTGGTACCGGGTTTAGTGAGACGCTTGTCGCTCGCGCGCTCGACCGTGGAGTGGGCGAATGCGCTCCTGACCCACAGTCGCAATACCCCTCGGAAATCTGTCAAAGAGACGCTTCCATCGCTCGAAGCAAGTCCCTTCAATATGGAAAACACCGTTCCGCTTTTGGAAGCTCTCTATGCAGCCGCCGCAAATCAATAGAAAGTCCCCCGCGACCGCCGCAGCGATCGCCGTCCATCCCAAAACAGCCATCCATCTAGGAGAGATGAGTCTCATCGTATTGCTTGCGATGCTGATGGGCGGAGCTTCCATTGTGGCATTGGGGAGTTACGACCATCCTCTAGATCCAATTTGGTTTCGGGTCCGCTACGGATTGGTGGGAATTCCTTTAGTAATTTTCATCGCCACCGCAATCTTCAAACCTGCTAGCATTCTTCAACCGCGCTTCGTATTGCTGCTGCTATTGTGGCTGTGTTTTGGAACGGCAGCCGTTCTATCGGGGTTAGTCAATGAAAATGCGAAAGCGCTCAACGATGGGGTCTGGCTTTTAATTGGCGTGCCCTGTCTTTTCTTTTATGCCCTACCGCGAGCCGCAGGGCGATCGATGGAAGCTGTCATGGCTTGGGGACTCATTTTAGGTCACGTCCCCTACGCGATCGGATCCGTGGTGCTATCTCCCCCCGCCAGCCTTCCGTACGCGGGTGTTTTTAGCAATTCCAATCAGCTCGGTATCACGATGCTGACAATTTGCTGCGGGTTGCTGATTTTGCTGAACAAAACCTTGCTGGATCCTCCCCGGCCCTTTAGAACCCTCAACCTCTTTGGATTGAGCGGCGCGCTGATTTTAACCTTCGGACTTATCTCGATCTCTAATTCCCGCACCTCTTTACTCGGAGGGTTAATTGGTCTTTGCGTAGCGCTTTATCCGGCTTTTCTGACGCTCCAGCGCCCTCGAAATTTAGCGCGGCTTTTGCTGTTTGGGTTGGGGTTAGCGGGAACTTTGATGCTGTATTGGGGAAACGATCTGTCTGCGATGGTGCAGGGTCTTGAGGCCGGGTACGACGACAAGCTGGAGTCCAACGATACGTTTAACGGACGCAGCTATATCTGGGGCAAAACCTTTCAAGATGCTCGGTTATTCGGTTATGGCAGTAACGATTATTTTATGCAGCAGTTCAACTTGGGAGGGCATAACTCCTTAATTGATATTTTGGGTCAAAACGGCTTGATTGCAGCCTATCTAATGGTTATTTTCGCGTTGATGAGCTTTTATGCGGCCTATCGCTTCTTCTTGGAGCAATCTGCTGTCAATCCCTACGCGATCGCCCCTCTGCTCGTCAGCATTTTGTTTTGGATCGTCTCGATGGCGGAAAGCATGTTTGGGGCCTTGGGCAGAGGGCTGACGATCGCCTACTTGTTATCGATTGGTCTGATGCTGTACCGACCCCAGCAGAATAGTAGGTTGGGCTAAATTGCAAAAGAATCGAGAGAGAAGATGGGCAGTATTCCAGCATTAACTCGACCCCTAACGGCGCTGTTGACGATCGCCAGTTCTGTTTGGGCGGGTTGTTCGGCAGTTCCGCCAGCCGTTTGCGCCGCGCAGGCTCGGCCCTCGCAGATTAGCATTCGCCCGAACGGTTCCCTGGCCATCGATCGTCGCCCCTTTTTTCCGATGGGCTTTTACCACGTCTCTTGGGGAATTTCTTCAGCCCGGCAGATCCGGCACCTTGAAGATATTGCCGCCGCAGGCTTCAATACCGTTCATGTTTCTGCAAATGACTGGGCGAGTCATGCAAAACTTTTGCAGCGTGCCCATCGGCTTGGGGTCTACGTAGTGAGCGAACATCATTTAGACCCCCTCGAATTCGTACGGCGCTTCAAGAACGAACCCGCCGTCCTGGCTTGGAATTTAGCTGACGATGTCGATAATGGGAAACGCACTCCCCTGGAAGTGATGGCGCTGAACCGTAAAATTCGGGCCGCCGATCCAAATCACCTGACTTACATTAGCGGTTACTCTAAGGACTTACAGAAATTTGCCCGGTGCGCCGACATCTTGGGTCGGCAATCCTACCCCATCCGCAACCACACCACGGACGAACTCTCCAAAACCCACTCAGAAATTGCCGAAATCGCGGAAATAACAGCAACAGCACCGCAGCAGGCATTATTTGCTAACTTACAAACCTTTCCTTGGGAAGTAGCGGGACCTCCCGAGCGGGGAACGGTCCCCGACACCCTAGAAGTACGCAACATGACCTATCAGGCACTCCTAGGAGGAGCGAAAGGCATTTTGTACTACACCTACTACGATGAAGCTTGGTTTCTGCCCGATCGCCCGCAACTCTGGCAAGGACTCAAAGCGCTCAATCGGGAAGTACAGTCTTTATCGCCCTTTTTCCTGGATGGCACCTTTGAACCCCTTACCTTTTCCTCGAAGCCGTTGAAAGGCGGAATCTGGACGAAGGGGGAAAAGTCGCTGTGGGCGATCGCGAATACTTCTGTCGATCGCAGCCAGCAAGCCCTCGTACGGGAAAAGCAAGGTCGGGCGATCGCGCCGCTATTCGGTTCGCCGATGGTCCAACAAAATGCGGGCGGTACGGTGGTCCTAACCTTGCCACCGAAAGCAGTTTACCTATATCAAATTCAGTAAAAAGAAACATGCGCGTATTAGTCGTTATCGATCATCGTTTCCACAGCACGGCCGATGGAGCGATCTGGACCCAAACCATGTTTGCACCCTCCTATTGGAAGCGATATTTTGAGGTTTTTGAGGAAGTAAAAATTGTCGCCCGCGTCCGACCTGTCGCTGAAGCCTCTCCTGACTGGGTGCGGGTCAATACCGATCGCATTTCTGTGGAGCCATTGCCACATTACATCGGCCCTTGGGAATATCTGTTGCGACGGCAGAGGGTTTTGAATAGCGCTCGGAATGCTTTTACGGTAGGGGATGCAGTCCTGTTTTACTCTGCAAGCCCGCCCGCCCTTGCCCTCCGCAACAAGCTGCGAGCCTCCGCCTATCCCTACGGCGTTTACATCATCGCCGATCCCTACGATGTCTTTTCGCCTGGGGCTGTCCGCAGTAAACTCCGCCCGTTTTTTCGGTGGTCGGTTCCCCGCCAACTGCGATCGCTCTGTTACGGGGCCAGCGCGGCAGCCTACATCACGGAAGCGGCCCTTCAGAAACAGTATCCGCCTTCGCCCGCAGCTTACACGGACCATTACTCTATGGCAGAACTGCCCGAAGATACGTTTGTCGAGCAGCCCAAAACTTTTGCGCCCGATCGGACGTCCTGGATGCTCGTCACGGTGGGAGCCATGTCTCAGCTTTATAAGGCGCAGGATATTTTAATTGAGGCGATCGCCCGTTGCACGCAGCAAGGACTGGATTTAAAGCTGGTGTTTGTAGGGGACGGACAATACCGCCCGATGTTAGAGAAGCAAGCGGCGGAGTTGGGCATCGGCGATCGCTGTCTTTTCTTGGGAGCGTTGACCGCGGGTGCGGCGGTGCGGCAGCAGCTCGATCGCGCAGACCTCTTTGTGCTGCCTTCGCGTCAGGAGGGCCTACCTCGGGCCATGCTAGAGGCCATGGCCCGGGGGCTGCCCTGTTTGGGTTCCACCGTAGGCGGGATGCCGGAATTACTGCCCTCGGAAGATCTGGTACCGCCTGTCGATGTCTCGGCATTGGCGGCTAAGATTCGAGAAATGGTGAGCGATCCTCAGCGGTTGTCAGAGATGTCGGCTCGGAATTTGCATCGGGCGCAAGACTTCCGCGAAGATTGCATTCAAGATCGGCGAACGGCGTTTTATCGAGCGCTGCGACAGCAAACTGAAGCGTGGCTCTCCCAACATCCCTAGGGATTTTTGTTCTCAATACCCCATCCCCCTTTCTAAGCTTCAGGGAATAGTTGCGGCGAACTGAAAATCCTAGGGCGCTTTATCCAACGCGCGTTTTCCGCCCCAACGCGCCACAATTTCGTCGTCGTATTTATCTGCAATCTCTAGAACGGCAATGACGGAGGCTTCCAGTTCTCTCTTATCGATAGTAGAACCCACAATCGTATGCTCGAAGAGAATATCTCCATCCTTGGAGACTGAAAATGCACCAAACCGCATTTCATGATTTTCGCGCAAAAGATAATTGAGCAGATCCGCCGTCAGGGTCGCATCGCTCACCACGGTCGAACGGACGTTGACGACCGTATCCTCTTTCCAGGGCAAAATCCGCACTTCCACCCACGCAGAACCCATAAACAATCCAAAGCCGGGTTCGTCTAACTTTTCCCACGGGATATCGCCAAATAAAGGTCGCATCCAGCCGGAAACTTTTGTATAGTGCTTTTCTTGAACCGGGCTTTGAAAGTCCATAACAATAAATCTCTTACACTGACATGACTAATATCATGCAATAAAGATCGAACATTAAAGAAGTTTTGAGCGTTGCCCAAAACCCAGAACTGGTGCAACGCATTCAATTGAGCTATCGTCGTGACAGAGCAAAGGGAATTGGCATGAGAAAATCGACTGAATCGAAGGATATTGTTCCCCAATGACGCGCCTTTTAATTGTTGCGACGGTTCCCGAAACGGTTCGCGGGTTCTTGCTTCCCTGGGCGGAACGCTACCGCGCGAAAGGGTGGACGGTAGATGCCATGGCTCGAGGTATTTCGAGCTGTCCAGCCTGCGTTGGAGCCTTCAATCAAGTCTGGGATGTTAAATGGTCGCGCAATCCCCTCAACCCCCTCAATTTTGTGGCGGCCCCTCAGCGCCTTCGCGCGATCGCCCGCTCCTACGATATCGTCCACGTTCATACGCCCGTGGCCGCCTTTGTCACGCGCTTCGCGCTGCGCGAGTTACGCCGTCAAGGCAAATTGAAAGCGATCTATACCGCCCACGGGTTTCACTTCCATCGCAACGGATCGCGGCTGCGGAACGGCATATTTTTAACCTTAGAAAAATGGGCCGGACGCTGGTGCGATCGCCTGATTGTCATCAATCAAGACGATCGGGACGCCGCCCTCATCCACCGGATCGTGCCATCCCGCCACCTTCACTACACCCCCGGCATTGGCGTGGACTTGAGCCACTACAGCGAGCAGTCCGTTACCGAGGCAGATCGCTTCCAAACGCGGACGGAATTAGGCTTAAAACCGGAAGATGTTTTGTTTCTGGCGATCGCAGAACTAATCCCGCGCAAACGCCCTAAAGATTTGCTCTTGGCGCTCGCAAAACTTCAGCGACCGACCGCTCATCTAGCTTTGGCAGGTGAGGGTCCCCTGACGCCAGAGCTCAAAGCCCTCGCCGCTCAGCTCGGTATTGCCGAGCAGGTTCACTTTTTAGGATTTCGTCCCGACATCCCTCGTTTTATCTATACAGCTACGGCTGTCTTGCTCGTATCCGAGCAGGAGGGACTGCCTCGCAGCATCATGGAGGCAATGGCCATGGGTGTTCCCGCAATTGGCACTAGAATTCGGGGTACGGAAGATTTATTAAAGGAGGGGGCTGGCAAGCTCGTAGAAGTGGGCGATAGTACTGCAATTGCGGCGGAAATGTCTTGGATTCTCGACAATCCCGAAGCGGCAAGAATGCTAGGGTTGCAAGGTCGCCAACAGATCCAAAGGTACGACCTATACGAAATCTTGAGCCTGCATGATGGTATATATGCAGACGTGCTTGAGGAGGTAGCATGAGATTGAGTCGCTGGATTAAATGGACGTGCGATCGCGTTTTTGCAGCTATTTTGCTGGTTGCGGTATCGCCTGTATTGGTGGGGATTGGCTTGGCGATCGCCATTCAAATGGGCCGTCCAGTTTTTTTTACGCAGGCTCGACCGGGATATCGGGCAAAAGTGTTTGAGTTCTATAAATTTCGGACCATGACCGATGCCCGAGACTCCCAAGGCGCACTTTTGCCGGACGAGCAACGAATCACACCCTTCGGGCAATGGTTGCGGCAAACCAGCCTCGACGAACTTCCCCAACTATGGAACGTTCTGAAAGGAGACATGAGCTTTGTGGGACCGCGCCCGCTCTTAATCCGCTATCTCGATCGCTACACCCCAGAACAAGCCCGCCGCCACGACGCGCTACCTGGAATTACAGGCTGGGCGCAGGTTAAAGGACGCAATGCCATTAGCTGGGAGGAAAAGTTCAAATTCGATATTTGGTATATCGATCGCTGGTCTCTCGGCCTAGATTTGAAAATCTTAGGTTTGACCGCGCTCAAAGTCTTAAAACAAGACGGCATCTCCGCGCCCGACCACGCCACCATGCCAGAGTTTTGGGGTAACAGCACAGACCCCTCAGCCGTCCAAAACCGGGAAGGATAGTCGATCCCAAACTTGTAAACTCGAACAACCCCATGTAAATCGAGGAAGGTTTCCCCATGAACCAGGTACTCACGAGTCAGTATTATCTTCTCAGAAACGGGCAGGCTCCCCTTCAATGGAATATTTTCGATCCCAAACCGCGCGCCGAACCCGAACTATTTTGGACTCAATCCGATTATTGTGCCAAAGTATTGCAAGTTTTAGAGAAAACATCGGAATTCAAGCATCTAACCTTTTACATAACCTTCGATCGACTAGATGAATTGCCCTCCTACGGAAAAAACGTAGTCGTCATTATGGTAGGTGATGAAGCCTGTCGTATTCCGCTGTATTTTTACAAAGTTTTGGCGGTATTTAAACCCTATGGAACAAAGCCATTTCTGGGCTGTAATCCGTTCTTAAATCCTTCTTATATTAATTGCTTGAGTCTGCTTCAATTTCTCAAGAGTTGGATTAATTGCCTGCCTGGGCTATGGAATTTTGGCCTAAATCGCCTGAGATTAGGACGGAGTTATCGCAATAATTTATTTACCATTCCGCTGGGGTATTACAAACAGCTAGAACTGCCCATCAAAACATTTGAAGCACGTCAATACGATATTTTCTTTGCCGGAAGCGTTGACAACGATACCTATATTAAAGGATCTTTGAAAGATCGAATAACTCAGTGGCTCAAGCCGCCCAAAACCTTGTCGCGAAAGCAGATGATTTCTAATCTCAACAGCCTTAAATCTAAACACCCTGAATTAAATATTCGCCTTTCGTTAACCCCCGGTTTTTTCTCAACTGAAGCATCTGATTCTAGAACCTACTCAGAACAGCTCATGAATTCAAAAATATGTCTCGTTCCGAGAGGAACTTCCTTTGAAACCTATCGTTTTTTTGAGGCGATGCGGTATGGTTGTGTTGTTATTTCAGAGGCTTTACCTTCCCGATGGTTTTACGATAAATCGCCTGCTGTTTCCATAAAAAACTGGCATCAATTAGGTTTGGTGGTGCAAGAATTGATGGAGAATAGGGAACTTATGTTTAATAAACATCGCGAAGCTTTGATGTGGTGGAGAAACAAGTGTTCTCCTGAAGTAACAGGTCAATATATCATTCAAAAATTGCGCCAATTAACCTATGGATTGTAAATTTTTAACCTCGGATGATACTCAGTGGTCTGAAGCACTCAAACAATTTAAGTATGATTTTTACCACTTGCCCGACTACGTAAAGCTCGAAGCAGATCGGCAAAATGCTGCCCCTGAAGCGATTTATCTATCTGAAGGAGATTGCGCTCTATTTTTACCTTATCTCCGGCGTTCCTGTGCATCCATTTTGCAACCTCAATCCGAGCTAGATACCTGGGATATTGCTTCCCCCTATGGTTATCCCGGCCCCTTACTCAACTCAGTCGCTTTGGCGCATTCTGACTTCATCCGTCGGGCATTTTCCGCGCTGATCGAGATCCTGCGCGATCGCGGGATTTGCACTGCTTTTATTCGCTTACATCCGCTCCTCAACGCGACGCTTAACGAGTCCGTTCTGGGGCAAATCTACCAGCCCCTCGGAGAAACCGTCTGGATTGACTTAACCCAATCTGAAGAACAGATCTGGTCGCAAACCATTGCCAAACATCGCAATCGGATTAACCACTGCAAACGTCTGGGGTTCAGTGCCCAAATGGTTCCGGTGCTCGAGTATCTCGATGATTTTATCGAGATTTACCATGCCACCATGAATCGCGTCGTTGCGACTTCTTCCTACTACTTTGACAAATCCTACTTTGAGGCACTAGCAGCCTCTCCCCAGGTTCATCTTTGCCTCGTGCGTCAAGAAAGCCGCGTTGCCTGCGCGGGCTTGTTTTTGGAATGTTGCGGCACCGTCCAATTTCATTTGAGCGGCACCCACCCTGACTTTTTAAAACCCGCCCCCAGCAAGCTCATGTTAGATTTTGTGCGAAGTTGGGCAAAAAATCGGGGAAATTCAGCCTTCCATCTGGGCGGAGGTTTGGGGAGCGCAAAAGATAGTCTCTTTGAATTCAAAGCTGGCTTTTCTCCCCTCCGCAGCCGATTTGCCGTCTTAAAGGCGATCGCGAATCAGCCTCTCTATCTCTCTTTAATAGAGCAACGCGCTCGGGCAATTCAGTCTTCTCCGCAGGGTTTAATGGAGTCAGGATTTTTTCCTGCCTATCGTTCAGGGTAGACAAAATCATCATGTCTGCCCAAATCTTTGGATGCGCTCTACTGATACCTCATGAATCGACCGATATTGCTCTCTCCACCCCATTTAGGGATTCAAGAACTAGAGTTTGTCAAAGAAGCCTTTGAAACCAACTGGATTGCTCCGGTCGGGCCTCATATAGAAGCCTTTGAACGGGAATTTTGTGAAATAGTCGGTGCCCGTCACGCCGCTGCGGTCAGTTCTGGGACGGCAGCGCTACACCTGGCATTGCAACTGTTGGGAGTTGAGCGCGGCGATGAGGTATTTTGCTCTACTTTTACCTTCGTGGCGACCGCGAACCCTATTCTTTACCAAGGTGCAACGCCCGTATTCATAGATAGCGATCGCAGCAGTTGGAATATGGACCCGGCATTACTGGCCGAGGCCTTAGCCGATCGCGCGAAACGGGGCAAGCTACCGAAGGCCGTCGTGTTAGTCCATTTATACGGACAAAGTGCAGATATAGACCCCATCCGATCGACCTGCGCTCAGTACGAGGTTCCGCTCGTCGAAGACGCAGCCGAAGCGCTCGGTGCCTCCTATAAAGGAAAATCGCCCGGTAACTTTGGCAAACTCGGCATTTTTTCGTTTAACGGCAATAAAATCATTACCACCTCTGGCGGGGGGATGCTGGTAACGGAAGATGAATCCTTAGCGGCCCAAGCTCGGTATCTTGCCACCCAAGCGCGCGATCCGGCTCCGCATTACCAGCACTCTCAGGTGGGCTATAACTACCGACTCAGCAATGTCTTAGCGGGCATCGGTCGAGGTCAACTTCAGGTTTTAGCCGACCGAGTTGCAGCGCGACGGCATAACTTCAAAATGTACCGCGACGCCCTACAACACCTTCCCGGCATCGATTTTATGCCAGAGGCATCCTTCGGAATCTCCACCCGCTGGCTGAGCTGCATTACCCTCGACCCAGACCGCAGCGGACTCAACCCCGAACAGCTCCGGCTCGCCCTAGCCGCCGAGCAGATCGAATCCCGACCCGTTTGGAAACCGCTCCACCTCCAGCCTGTTTTCAAAGATTGCGAGGTCATTGGGGGTCGAGTTGCAGCGGATCTATTTACCCGTGGGTTATGCTTGCCATCTGGGTCCAGTTTGACCCAGACCGACCGCAATCGAATCGTTGCAACAATTCAGCGACAATTCCAGATGGCTTCAGTAGAATAGGCTCACCCTACTTAAAGCGCCTGCGGCCACCCCAGTGGAGCGCGGCCATCGAATGTAGCGTTTCGCTTCAAAGATCGCCGCAGTACCTCTATTGAAAACTCGCGATCGACCGATCCATCCTTCCCATAGACCTTGTAATGGAAACTCCAAGCGTACCTTCTACAGGCATTAGCGACTATCGAAAGCTGTTTAAATACCACTGGCTGCCTGCGGGAGCCGTTTTTTTGTCCGTTTTGACGCTATCCATTGTCATGGCCTACGTCCAAAAGCCAACCTATACTGCCGCAAGCAAACTCAAGCTAAACCGAGAAAATCCCGTTTCATCCCTAACTGACCTGGGAAAAAGTATCGACAACATGGCCTCGGTCACCGAAACGAGCAATCCCGTCCTAACCGAGACCCAGGTCATTCAGTCCCAGCCCATTCTCGAGCAAACCCTTCAGCAACTGGGTTGGGCGTTACCGGACGGCAAGCCATTTGGAACCGACGCATTTCTCAAACAACTCAGCGTCAACCACGTTAAAGACGCAGACATTCTCCAAATCGAATTTAAGGATCGCGACCCCAAGAAAGCAGCCGAGGCCGTCAACACCCTCATGAAGGTGTACTTGCAAAGCGGCGTTCGCTCCAGCCAAGGAGAAGTGAATACTGCCCGTCAGTTTATTGCAGCTCAGCTCCCGACTGCCAAAAAGCAGGTCGAGGCTGCTGAAAGCAAGCTGCGCCGATTTAAGCAAACCTATCAGATTTTGACGCTCAAAGAGCAAGTCACCTCGGCCCAGGTTCGCATTGACGGCCTCCAAAAACAAATTGCCGATGCCCAAGCTCAACTTGCCAATACTTCAGCTCAAGCAGACGTCGTCATCGCAAAACTCGGCATCAACCCGCAAGAGGCTGTTGCCCTCTCCTCCCTGAGTCAATCTCCGGAAATACAGGATCTGCTGGCTAAGATTCAGCAGACTCAATCGCAACTGGTATTGAGCCGAGACCGATTGACCGCTTCCCATCCAACCGTTGTCTCTCTAGAGGGCAATTTAGAGGATCTCAAACAGCTTTTCGCCCAGAAGGCAGCCAAAATTTCGGGGTCTAGCGCTGCCTTCGATCCAGATAGCCTGATCGGTAAGCTCCGGCAAGACCTGACAGCTCAATTAGTCGGTCTCGAAGCATCCAGGAAAGGACTTCAGCAGGAAATCGCAACCCAATCCGAGAATTTAAGGTCCTACCGAGAGCAGGTCGCGCTGCTTCCAACCTTGGAGCAGCAGCAGAACGAACTGGAACGTCAATTGGATGTTGCCCAAAATTCTTACGGAACCCTCCTTAAAAAATTTCAAGAAACCCAGGTTGCTTCCAATCAAGCTCAAGGAAACGTCAGAATCGTGGCCGAAGCCGTCGTTCCCGATCGGCCCACTACCCCTCGCAAACCCCTCTATGCTGCAACAGGATTTATTTTAGGGTCTGTACTGGCATTTTTGACCCTATACGGCCTTGAATCGCTGAATAAGTCGCTGCGGACGATAGAGGAAGTGCGACGGCAGCTTAACTTACCCATTTTCGGCGTCATTCCCTTTGTCGGGCAGCAACCGTTCCGGTTGTTTCACTCTGCAACGGTTGAAAACGCCGTACCGACCCTTTATCTCGTAGACTTTCCCGATTGTAAAGCGAGCGAGGCTTATCGGCTGCTTCAGAGCAACCTTCAGTCTTTGGGAAAAGCCCGCCCCTGTAAGGTGCTGGCGATTACCAGCACCTTGGCCCAAGAGGGAACCTCGACAGTAGCGGCAAATTTGGCGATCGCCTTAGCCCAAAATGGGCGATCTGCGATCTTGGTCGAGGCCAATTTTCAGGATCCGATTCAGGAATACATTTGGGCCTGGCCCGCCGACCGAGGTCTGGGGGATATTTTAGTAGACCAAACCCCCTGGCACACCGTAGTACAGCGAATTTTTCCTAACCTGGATCTCATCTTTTCCGGCAATTCTGGCGGTCCGGCCATCTCCAGGCTAGATTCTCCCCAAATGGCTGCCTTGCTAGCAGACTTATCCGATCGCTACGACTACGTCATTTTAGATACGGCGGCCCTTAAAACTGGCACAGACACCGTGCGTCTGGCTCAACTGGTCGATGGCATCCTTCTGGTTGCAAGACCTGGCAAAATTGACATCGACAGTGCTGTATTCGTGCAACAGGTACTCGCTCAAATGAGCAAGCCTGCCTTGGGGCTGGTGCTCAATCAAGTGCAGCCCATTCACGAGCCCGATCCTTACTACTTCATTGCCTCTCCTCAAAGCGATCCGACGTCAAAGTCTTCTGGATCGGAGCTGTTGCGATCCGACGGATTAGAGTCCCAACCTCCATTTCAAGAACTTGACAGGCCAGTTGCCGATCGCAACGATTCCCTAGAACAAATACCGCTCGATCGACTGCAAGGCACGATCGAAACCCTACAGAAAGACTGGATCAAATCTGCCCGTCTGGTGCGAGAACAAGAAGAAGAGCTCAGCCTCCAGTCCCAGACCGTACGCGAAATGCATGAGAAGCTCAACGCAGCCCGCGAATACCATCGCCATGCCGCGAGCGAGTACGAGCGGTTGAGTTTGGAAGTGCAGCTCGTGGATGAAGAAGAGCGCCAAAGGCTTTTAGACAAAACGTTGATCGGTCAACGCCGCAAGTTACTCCAGCAGCAGGAGATTTTACAGCAGCATTTACGGGTATTGGAGCAGCGCCGCCAATCGATAGCCTCCCATCCACCTTCCGATCCGCCGCCCAGACCGCTCTTGAGTCAGAAGTGGCTCAAACATCTACGGTCCTGATACCAATTTTGCAAAATCACGCTACACATCCGATCCCCCCTAGCTCTTTCAGAGCGGCTACGCCCTTAAAAAGGGGGAATCTACTCATATTCCCCCTTTTTAAGGAGGATTTAGGTGGATCTTGATATGTAGCTACGACAAGTAGATTTGGTATCAGCCTGGAGGATCGAGATAGCCCTGAATGGATTTCCATTCAGACGCAGTTAAAGGGCTCACTTCAAACACCGCCTCAAAGTGCGCTGCTGCGGCCCGCGCAAGCGTATCGACAATGGCGTCGGCGCTCGGCAGCGTTCCCCGATGGGCGATCGCCGCAACCCCCGCCTCCGCACCTTCCCCAAACACTTGGCGCTGTAAATCTGGGTCGAGTTGGAGCTGCATCGATCCGTGCTGGAGCACCGTTTGCCTTTGCCAGCCCTGGGCGCTCCCAATCAACTTGAACCCGTCAGAGGTCACTAAATCGGCAGCGGTCGCGCTCTCAAAGCAGTTGACTTGATGCTGGTAACCGCGTCCGGCAGTGCCAAACTGAAGTTCGACACCCAGCGATCGCCACCCTCGGATCAAAAATTCGCAGAGATATTCATAGGTTTGACGGCGATGCCCAGACTGATGGGGAAGCACGATGCAGTAGGTCAAGTCCCCCGCATGCAAAACAGCCCGCCCGCCCGTCGGTCGCCGCACCAGATCGATGGGTCGATCTTGCCATCGCAGCGCTTGCCAATGGGGCGGCCACGCGCGCTGATGCTGGCCGAGGGAAATTGCTGCGGGAGTCCAGCCGTAAAAGCGCAGAACCGGAGGATGCAGCCCTCGATAGCATCGATCGAACAGCCATCGATCGACAGCCATCTGAATCTGCCCTCGACCTTCCCAAAGAGGAATCAGCCTCCAGACCGTCATTGAAGACTTACAATTGCGGGTTTGCGGCTAAAGTGGATTTCTTGTTCTCGAGCTTTAGCGCGCGCCATCCTCAAACAAGCCCAATTGCTGTACATCTAGATTTTTTTTAGTAGACTTCAAATAATCCAAGATTTCCAATCTCTTATTGTCGCGCGCTAACAAAGTCAAATCTCACAACTCGAGTATTTTATGGTCATAGCGGTTATCAGTTTCAATATAGCCTTAGCGGCGCTGTGTTTGGGCATCGCTTGGAAACTGCGTCAAGCTAAACGCTCGCTGCGGCGAGCGACCCGCTGGCTTGTCAATGCGGAGCGGAATACCAGCCGAGTGCTTAGCAGAGCGCCGTACCATATTTTGTTAGGGCAATCTGGCGTACAGTACGGTCGCGGACAAATAGCAGGACTCGGCGCGCTACAGCAGCAAATTGCCCGCTTTGCCGCTCTCCTAAAGCTGCTTCAGTGGATGGGCCGACGTCCGCTCCAACCGATTCCAAGACGCTTAGCCCCTCGGGCGAAACTGCTGGGTTAAGCGTTAACGCGTATTATTCTAGTGAAAAGCTTAGTACTGCACGGTAAAACGATGGCAAAGCAACGTTCGGGACTGCTCTTAGGCGGATTTTTAGTCGGCGCTGCGGTCGGAACCGTGGCAGGTTTGCTTTACGCGCCAAGGGCCGGTCGAGAGACGCGCCAGCTCCTCAAAAAGTCGGCGGATACCCTGCCCGAACTGGCTGAAGATCTATCGACCAGCCTGCAATTTCAGGCGGATCGGTTATCGGAGTCGGCAGTGCATCAATGGGAGGGAACCTTAGCAAGATTGAGCGAGGCCATCCGTGCGGGGGTTGAAGCAGCAAACGCGCAGCGGCTTGCAATCCAGAGCCAAAGGCAGGATTCTCAAGACCGAACTCGATAGACGATCCGTTGATAGGATGGCAGAGTATTGAGGGTGATGGACTGATTTTGTAAGGTTTTAAGCTCGAATGGTTCTCATCTTGAAACGTTTATTTTTCAAGCTGCTCCCTCAATAAACGTGTTTTTCGATCGTGTCGTACTGGGGCATCCGTGACTGAACCCATCTTCTGGCTTGTTTGCTCGCTCCTGCTAGTAGCAGTGTGCTTGACAGCAGTTTTAGTGACTGCCATCCCCGCACTCAAAGAACTCGCGCGCGCTTCCCGCAGCGCTGAAAAACTGTTCGATACACTGTACCGAGAGCTGCCACCGACCCTTGAGGCTAT
Organism: Altericista sp. CCNU0014; assembly: GCF_044923475.1. Taxonomy (NCBI): domain Bacteria; kingdom Bacillati; phylum Cyanobacteriota; class Cyanophyceae; order Synechococcales; genus Altericista; species Altericista sp. CCNU0014. Next base: position 3,579,827 of record NZ_CP137338.1, on the reverse strand, counting down.
TCGCCTGACTGGCTCAGAAATTAGCAATTTGACCGACGACCTCAGCGATGGCGTCGAGAGTGCTGGAAATGTAGTCAAGCAGGTCGATCGCGGCCTGCAAGTCGCCCAGCGTCAAGTCAAAGAAGCTGGCATTACGACGCAAAGCTTTTGGATTGGCGTTCGGGCCGCCTGGAAAACCTTCACAAAACCTTCCTCTAAGCCTAACCGCCGCTCTCGCTACGATCGAGCCTCAGATGCAGATCGGTACTCGACGGGCGATCGCATCGCGCCCAGAGTTCGTCCTTCTGCAACCTCCCATCCCCAAGCGCCTGCTGACTTGGACGAGACTGCCTCAGCGCAGCTCAACCCCTCCTCCCGTTCGCGCGCCAAAAAAACGGCTGCGGTGCCTTCAGAGAAGCACCTCGAAACCTTGCCGGAACCGCCATCTGCTGCTGAATCAGACTGATGCGGGCTGACATGCCAGTCTTCGGCTGGAGCAGCTATCCTAAAGATACGCGAACGTAAATTAAGAATTGTGGAGGCAAACCTTCCTTGATGGTCTGAGATGGACAGTTCTCTTTACTGTCAAGCAGTCGCATTTGCTTGCAAATGTAGGTGATATAGTGACTGCGAGGTTTGCGTTTTTTGGTTATTGTGGTTGTAAGGAGTATGGAATAATGGGCATCCCGCTCAAGCAAGCAGTTGAAATCGGATCGTACTTAGTCAAGCAGCGACTGATGGGTCGTAAGCGGTTTCCGTTGGTGTTAATGCTGGAGCCGCTATTTCGGTGCAACTTGGCCTGCACGGGCTGCGGCAAGATTCAGCACCCCCTTGAAGTGTTACGCAAAAACCTCACCCCAGAAGAATGTTTTGCCGCTGCGGAAGAATGCGGCGCGCCCGTGGTATCTATTCCGGGTGGAGAGCCATTGCTGCATCCCCAAATTGACGAAATCGTGTCGGGGCTGATCGAACGCCGCAAGTTTGTAATCATGTGCACCAACGCCATTTTGTTGGAGAAAAACCTGCACAAGTTTAAGCCGTCGCCTTACTTTACCATCATGGTTCACCTCGATGGACCCCGCGAACTCCACGACAAGAGCGTCGATCGCGAAGGGGTTTTTGATGTTGCAGTGGCCGCAATTAAGGCGGCTAAGGCCAAGGGATTCCGCGTCAGCACCAACACGACCGTCTTCGACGGGACCGATCCCAAAGTCATGCAGGAATTCTTTGACTTCTTGACCGAGCTGGGTACGGACGGCATTAACGTCTCTCCCGGCTACAGCTACGAGTGGGCGCCGGATCAAGAACATTTCTTGCAACGCGAAAATACCAAAGCCCTGTTTCGGGAGATTTTGGCACCCTACAAAGCAGGTAAAAAATCTTGGGCGTTTTATCACAATCCCCTGTTCTTAGATTTCCTGACGGGCGACAAAGACTATGAATGCACCCCTTGGGGTAGCCCTAGCTACAGCGTCCTAGGGTGGCAAAAGCCTTGCTATTTGCTCAATGAAGGCTACTACGAAACCTTTCAAGAGCTGTTAGACAAAACGAACTGGGAAGAATACGGACACACCAGCGGCAATCCGAAATGCCAAGACTGTATGGTGCATTGCGGTTACGAACCAACAGCGGCAATGGATGCCATGCAGCCCTCAAATATGGGTCGAGCCATGGCCGGACTGTTCGGTTAAGGGACGCACTCGAGCTTCCTTCTTCCGGGAGAGGAGGCTCGAGTTAGAATTTGTTGAGAGCGTTGTTATTGTTGCTGAATTTTAAGCATGGCTGCAAAAGTTGAAATTTATACTTGGGCAACCTGCCCGTTTTGCGTTCGTGCGAAACACCTTCTTTCTAAGAAAGGGGTGGACTTTATCGAGTACAGCGTCGATGGCGACGAGTTCGCCCGCGATGCGATGGCTCAGCGGGGAGATGGCCGCCGCTCTGTGCCGCAAATTTTTATCGACGGCGTGCATGTGGGCGGTTGCGACGATATTTACGCGCTGGATCGAAAGGGCAAGCTCGATGGCCTACTTCGCGGTTGAGGATTGCCTTTAAAGGATTGACCCTGTGAAACTCGCATTTATTATCGATCCCGTCGAGCGCTTAGATCCCGGCCACGATACCAGCGTTGCCCTGATGGAAGCCGCCCAAAATCAAGGGCATGAGGTTTGGATTGCCCAAGCCGAAGACCTAAAGGTTCTCAATGGGAAAGCTTGGGCTATTTTGCAGCCGATCGCGCTCCAGTCGATGCCTTCGATTGACGGTCATTGGCAGATCCCTCAGCCTTGGTATACCCTCGGGGAGGCCGTGCGGCTGCCCCTAGAACAGATGGACGCGGTGTTTATGCGTAAAGATCCGCCAGTTTCGACGGCCTACCTTTACGCGACCTATTTACTAGACTTTGTAGATCCGACCAAAACGCTAGTGGTCAATCGTCCCCAAGGGTTGCGGGCGGCCAATGAGAAGATGTTTGCGCTTCAGTTTGCAGATGTCATTCCTGAAACGATCGTGACGCAAAACAAGCAAACGATTCGAGAGTTTGTCGAGGCTCAAGGTTTGGCGGTGCTGAAACCCCTGGGCGGAAAGGCGGGCGAGGGAATTTTGCTGATGCAGGCGGGCGATCGCAATCTCAATTCCCTGGTCGAAATCAGTACTTTTCAGGGCCAGCTCCCGGTGATGGTGCAGGAGTATTTGCCCCAAGCCCAGGAGGGCGATAAGCGCATTATTTTGCTGGATGGCGAACCCATTGGAGCGCTGAATCGGATTCCGACGGGCAACGAATTTCGCGGCAACATGGCGACAGGGGGACGGGTGGAGCAGTCTTCCCTAACAGAACGAGAGCAAAAAATTTGTGCTCGGCTTGCCCCGACGCTGCAAAAAAATGGGCTAATATTTGTTGGCATTGATGTCATTGGGGGCTACCTCACCGAGATCAATGTCACGAGTCCTACGGGGATCCGAGAGATCGACCGACTGGACGGGGTGCGATGCGGCGATCGCGTCATGGAGTGGTTGACAAGTGAAAATACGCGAGGTTATCGACAGATCTAATGGACAAGCAGCCTACGGTTCTGGTGACGGGGGGTGCCGGATATATTGGCTCCCACGCGGTTTTAGCGCTTAAAGAAGCGGGCTATCGAGTGGTGGTGTTCGACAATTTGGTCTACGGCCACCGAGATATTGTCGAGACGGTCTTGGACGTTGAATTCGTGCAGGGGGACATCGGCGATCGCCCTCTCCTCGATCGGGTTTTCCAGACCTATCCCATCGATGCCGTTTTGCACTTTGCGGCCTATGCCTACGTGGGCGAATCGGTCGCGAACCCGGCGAAATATTACCGCAATAACGTGGTGGGCACCCTGACTTTACTGGAAGCGATGGTGCAGGCAGAAGTCTTTAAGATCGTGTTTTCTTCGACCTGCGCCAGCTACGGAATTCCCCATCAGATCCCGATTCCTGAAGATCACCCTCAGTCGCCGATCAATCCTTACGGGATGACCAAGCTGATGGTGGAGCAAATCCTAGAAGACTTCGACCGAGCCTACGGGCTGCGATCGGTACGGTTTCGATACTTTAACGCAGCGGGTGCAGACCCCCAGGGACGCTTGGGAGAAGATCATTCCCCAGAAACCCATTTAATCCCCCTGGTGCTGCTAACGGCTCTAGGGCAGCGGGAACACATTACTGTATTTGGGACGGATTACAAAACGCCCGACGGCACTTGCATTAGAGACTATATCCACGTCGCCGACTTGGCGGACGCTCACGTTTTGGGGTTGCAGTACCTCTTGGATGATGGGGAAACCTCGGTCTTTAACCTGGGCAACGGAGATGGATTTTCAGTCAAAGAGGTGATTTCAGCGGCCAAGGAAGTGACGGGTCTGAGCATTGCCATTGAGGAAGGGCCGCGGCGGGCTGGAGACCCCGCGATTCTGATCGGTAGCGCTACAAAGGCTCGTAAGGTGCTGGGGTGGGATCCTCAATACAGCAAGATCGAGACGATTCTAGAGCATGCTTGGCAGTGGCATCAAAAGCGCCACGGCCAGTCAAATCCTTGACCGAACGACTTTAAGTTTGCCGCAACGCAGCAAAATTTTCCATCGCTCCCCATAATAGAAAAAGCGCAGTCAACCCCATCGAACTTATTTTGCGTTCGACAGTCTTGACTGTTACGACTCGAAGCCCGTGAGGATTAGTCCGATGAAGCAACAATACCCTGCATGTCAAGCTCCGCTCCAAAAACGCCGGGTTCAGTCTCTACTGATGCTGAGCGTCTGGATGGGACTGAGCGGTTTGGTAGGGCTAGGAGCCTTTACCCGGTCTGCGGCATCCGAACTGACCGTTGCCGAACCGTCCGCACCTGCAGCGTCAAATTTCGAATCCGCAGCAGTCGTACCAGAACCGGTCCCCGCGGAGCCGGAACCCGCAGCAGTCGTACCAGAACCGCTCCCAGTAGAGCCGGAACCCGCAGCAGTCGCACCCGCACCGGAACCGTTTTCGTCGGAGTCGATCGCCCCAGAACCCGTTGCCCCAGCGGCTCCTTCAGAGCCCATCCAAACCTCCGAACCTTACATCGACACCAAAGACTATAGCGTTGGCGCAACTGAGCCTTACACGCCTCCCGAGCAAGTTGTCGTGAACGAGCGCTCCTCCGGCTGTCAAGCTACGCTGTCTGCCAGTCAAGTCGTCTCTGCTAGTTTGTGCGGTGCGCCAGCAGCTCGGTTTAACGATACCGCCCCTTCATCTCAATACATCGAGCAGCCCCCTGCCTGGGCCTCTGCAAATTCCATCGGCAGAGATAGTGGAGCGGGCGTCAGCGCTCAGGCAATCCGCAGTACCTTGCAATATTCCGCAGTACCGCCCCGTAATTTGGCTGTCAAACCCCTCACCGGAGCCAATCCGCTCAAGTGGATTCTAAATGGGGAACGCATGATTTTTCCGCTGGCAATTCCAGTGGACATCACCTCTGTCTTTGGCTGGCGGGTACACCCCATTTCGGGTCAATGGCGGTTCCACTCCGGTACAGACCTCGGCGCGCCCATGGGAACGCCAGTGCTGGCGGCTTATTCCGGCAGAGTGAGTTTGGCAGAGTTTTTGGGCGGCTACGGACTTTCGGTATTGCTAGACCATAGCGAAGGGAAACAAGAAACCCGATACGCTCACCTTTCGGAAGTCTTTGTGAAGCCGGGGCAGTGGGTACAGCAGGGGACTGTAATCGGATTGGTGGGTAGCACGGGCAACTCTACTGGCCCTCACCTCCACTTTGAAACGCTTCAGGCCACATCGGAAGGGATGGTTGCGGTCGATCCTGGCATGGAGCTGCAATCTACCCTAACCCAGTTAGCCAAGGCGCTCCAAACGGCTCGCTTGACTGCAACAACCCAGCAGCAGCCGACTGAGAAGAAAAGCTAAGACGGATGGGGGAGGGTTAAGTCCAGTTGATTGTCCCCCAGCCCCAGCTTAATTTCCTGAGAGTGGCGGTGGCTGTAGCCTTCAAAGTGATGCCGCAGTGCCTCTGGTAAGTCTGGATACTCAAATTCTGGATCGCCGTTGGCAATCGTAGACCAGAAATACCGCAGCATGGGTGCGGCTGCTGCTGCTGCTTTGGGGTCTAAATTCAGGGGTGGTTGGGTGAGCATGTAGGTCATGAAGGGAAGGCTGCGATCGCCCATCCATTCCTGGGAGAACCGCTGTAAGTCGGGCCAGTTCGCCGTTGATTTGACGCGAGGCGAGGCGATCGAGAGGTCGATCTCGCCCGCATCCTGATGGAGATCGACCACGCGATAGGGATGGGGATAGCTCACGAGAGAACCCGTCGTAATATCAAAAATGCCGTCTTGATGCGCCACATCTTGAACGTGAAGATGGCCTGTAAACACGAGCTGTACCTTGGCCGCCCGCAGCATTTCGAGCAGCGTTGGCGCATTTTGCAGCATGTAGCGGCGTCCGATCGGATGGCGAGCCTGATGGGGAAAATGCTCTAACACGTTATGGTGAACCATGACTAGAACCAGCTCGTCCCGGCATTGGCTGAGGACATCGGCCAGCCAGTCGAGCTGTTGTTCGTCTAAGCAGCCAATTTGTTTCCCTTCAGCATCGAACTGGTTAGAATTGAGGGCGATCAGCCGCAGGCCAGGGGCAGGACTAGCGCTATAGTAAAGGGTCTGCTCGAGCCCGTAGCCGCAATGGCGATAGTAACTGGGGAAGTCTTTCCAGCCGATTGACGTACCGTCCGCGACGGGTACCGGAACGTCATGGTTGCCGGGAATCGCGTAAACGGGAAAAGGGAGCTCTGCCAATCGTTGAGAGAGCCATTCATGGTTTTCCGGTTCGCCATGCTGGGTCAGGTCGCCGGGAAGGAGCAGAAAATCCAGATCCATCTCAGAAAGCTGCTCTAAAACCTGTTCGAAAGCGGGAATGCTGACCTCAACCAGGTGAAATCGCGTGGGATGGTCTTGAAGGGTATGGGGAAGGCCGATGTGCAGATCGCTCACAACGGCAAAGCGCAGTGCTAGCGTCATGGTCGCAGGCTCCAAGGAATTTAGGGTTTGTCGATGCCCAAACTGTTGATGCCCGCACTATAGCAGCGCTGTCGGTTGCTCGTTCCGCGTGCTTTGGGCTAAATTGGCACCTGCTTCTGGCCAACGGCCCATTGCGTTTCCGAACGCGGACAGCTCTTTCATCAAACGGTCGAACTGATCCGGGGTCAAGGACTGGGGTCCGTCGGACAGTGCCTTGGGTGGATTGGGATGGACTTCGATCATGAGGGAGTCTGTACCTGCTGCGATCGCCGCTTTGGCCATGGACGGCACGTAAGCAGACCATCCAGTTCCGTGGCTGGGGTCGATCGTAATGGGCAGGTGGGTGAGGGTCCGCAGGACGGGAATGACGGCAAGGTCGATGGTATTGCGAAGATACTGGCGGTCGAAGGTGCGGATACCGCGCTCGCACAAAATGACGTTGGCATTGCCCTCAGACATCACGTATTCTGCTGCCATCAACCAATCGTCAATGGTGGCTGCCATCCCCCGCTTGAGCAGTACGGGCTTGTCTTGAGCGCCCACCCGCTTGAGCAGCGAAAAATTTTGCATGTTGCGGGCACCCACCTGCACCACATCGGCCACTGCCGCAATTTTGTCCAGGTCTGCTGCGTCCATGACTTCTGTAATAATGCCAAGCCCGGAAGCCTCGCGAGCGGCGGCCAATAGCTCTAACCCGCTCTCGCCGTGGCCTTGGAAATCGTAGGGAGAGGTCCGCGGCTTGTAGGCCCCACCTCGCAAAAAGGAAGCCCCCGCAGCCTTTACCCGCAGCGCTGTTTCAACAATCATCTCCTCGTTTTCCACGGAGCAAGGGCCAGCGATTACGACAATGGGATGGTGTTCGCCAAAGGTAACGATCCCGTTGGGGGTCGGTACTTTGACTTCACTGGCTTCGCCGTGGCGGAACTCTCGACTGACGCGCTTAAAAGGCTTTTCCACTCGCAATACTTTTTCAATCCACGGACTTGCCTCCTGAATGCGATCTGGGTCTAACGATTGGGTTTCACCCACTAGCCCGATCACCACTTTATGGCGGCCCACAATCTTCTCTGGCGTGAACCCTCGGCTCAACATCTCCTCGCAGAGGCGCTCGATTTCTTCAGCAGGGGTACCGCTTTTCATGGCAATAATCATCAGGCTTGTCCTTTTGAGAATGTTCGGCATCGCACAGGCCCAATGCTCTGAGAACCTATGCTGTCTTTTTTTATGATAATGCTCTCATTTCTCAAATGTTTTGTCTGGGCGATCGAACCTGAAAACTCGTCTGTTTTCTGGGCGCAGCCCGTGGATCGACAGATTGAGGTTCCCATGAAGCTTCGTTCAGCCGTAGCGTTTGCATTCAGTCGGGCAGTGCATTCATACAGCCATTGCGTGGGGCTGAGCTAGGTTGCAAAGAGAGTTCTTCTCAAAGAATTTGCTGGCATCGCCCTAGAAATCGTAAATCAAGTATCTTTATATACATTAATTCTTAATTCATGTATGGTTAAGTGATAAGAATTTTGATTTTTTGTCAAGCAAACTAGTCCGTCTCAGAGCTTATTGCAGTAGATTACCGCTGACTGGAGTGCGATCGTGGTAAAAATTCACGGAATTTGCCTTGTCAAAAACGAAGAAGATGTTGTCGCTCAAACTCTATCTCATGCCAGTCAGTTCTGCCATAAGATTTATGTATTCGACACTGGTAGTACAGATGGTAGCTGGGAAAAAGTTCAGAAAATCAACAACTCTGTTGTTGTGCCTTTCAGGCACGAAGAAGTTCCTTTTTATGTAGGCTTGCGCGCTCAAGTCTTCAACGCCATCCGATCGAGTTGCTCTATTGGGGATTGGATTTATATTTTAGATGCGGATGAATTATTGGCGGAGGACCCTCGTAAAGCCATTAAGATTGCAGAGCGGGAAGGCGCAGAACAAATCAATACACTACAGTACAATTTCTACTTCACAGATAAGGATTTAGAAGCTTACCACGCTGGAAATGATTCTCGCGAAAACCCAATTACCCAACGCCGACGCTACTATCGCTTCGTCAATATCGAGCAGCGTTTATTTCGCGTCAGTGAAGATTTAGTATGGTCTGAGAGCGTAGATTCTCTACATCCCAGGGGATATATGATCCCGATGCGGGATAAAAAGCTGAAAAAAAGTTCCTACAAAATTCCGAACCGTCATTATCAATATAGAGACCCGGAACAGATTCGCTTGCGATTAGAGACTCGTCAAGCTGCTAGGTCTGTAAATCAAAATAATTTCTTGCATTATAAGTTTCTGGATGAGGGTGTTGATTGGACAAAATCAATTGTTCCGAGCGAATGGTTGCATTACTACAAAAACAACAGGCAATTTGAGTTCACCGCTCGCGAACGATTCAAAATGTTCAAAGAAAGACTAGGGAGTCGGGATTTTTTTAGATTTGATTTCCTGGCAGGCACATAGATGGGTAAAAATATATCCATCAAAGCTTAGCGGGGTATAAATTTTTTTATGCTTTGAGTGCTTCAACAAAAGTGCCAGAGTTCTGATGCATCGAATTCATAAATCGGTCGTGCGGCCCTTAACGTTGGAAAGTGCGACCGTTGGGTGCTGGGCGATCGCCGAGCGGTCATGAAGATGGCGCTCTCTCAATGTTTTGGTTTCAGGTTTTGGAAGAGTGCGCAGCGATCGCTACAATCCTTCGCTCCTTTTGCTTAATATGTCCTGAGATTACTCGCCAACAGGAGTGCATAATTCAACGAGCGTGCCGTCAGCGGACGTACGAAACAACTTGGCCCCAGGGTTTCTCTTTAGGCGCTGCAAGCTCAACCGCTCCAGCGTTTATTGCGACAGCGTGAGCGGAAGGGACATCGGGCGTAACAAAGGCGATTTCTATCCCAAGTGGCTGAGGCGAGTCATGAGCGGCAACATGGCCTGTTGGGAAGTTCAGTTCGCCAAGTTCATGGGCGGCAAAAGCAAGAGTGGTCTCGCCAGTTTCTAGTTCGCCGTAAGTGCCTGACTCGTGCAAGACGCGACGAGAAAACCCAAAAGCTTTTTCAAAGAAGTTTAGAGAAGCTGCTACGTCTGGGACATAAATGATTGTGTGGCCAAATTTCATGTTTGTTCAACTCTCTACATATTAAATCCTAATTTATTGTTTCTTCGATCGCTATTGACAAACTCATTAACTTTTCCGTGTCAACTGTTAAATCATACAATGATATGAAACCAATGTTCATGCTCTCTAACACATTCAACGTAATTATTTTGAGTCAAAATTAATTTGAATTTTTTAATATATTCTAATGTAATAAATGATATCTTAAAAGTAGAGCTGTGATTCAAGTTTGATAATAATTTTGAAGGCCTAGATCGATGAAATATAATTTTCGCTTGCTTCTTAGGAATTTTGTATTTAAAAGCATTTAAATTTTACTTCTGAATGAAAAATTATTCAATATTCATCTTGGTTAAATGTGTTTGATATCTCTTTCGATAGTTCAATTACGACAACAAGCTATGATATTTAGTAAGAATTCAGGTACGGGGTTGACAAACAAGAAAAGCAGACTAGTGTATTGACATGAAGCAACCGCCGCAGTTTGAGAGAGACGCGCTAGAGCGAATGAGCCAGCCAGTTCTGGTGGATGTTATTTTGCGCCAACAGGAGGCAATACAACAATTATTTGAGGAAGTAGCAAGACTCAAGGCAATCCTCAATCGCAATAGTAGTGATTCCTCCAAGCCGCCGTCTAGCGACTTTCTGAAAAAATCAGAGCTTGCCAAAGAAGAGACAGCAGAGGTGGGAAAGCGAAAAGCGGGTGGGCAACCCGGACATCGGGGGACAACGAGAAAAGGATTTGGCCGAGTCGATAGATTTGAAGTATTGAAGCCGCAAGAATGCCCCAAATGTGGGGGACAGTCTTGGATCGATATGGGCGTAAAAACAAGACAGTGCGCGCGATTAGTCGAAAAGCCGATAGAAGTCGTAGCATACCAACAGCAGCAATGTTGCTGCCAAAATTGTGAAACGATAGTTTGGGGCGAACTGCCCCAAGAGGTCATCGCAGAACAAGACCTCGAAGCGAGTTTACAGGGGATGTTGGTGTGGTTAGGCACCTATGGGCATCTGTCCTATGAGAAGCAGCAAGAATGGCTCATGCAGATGGGTCTAGAGAAAATTGGCATCGGCACCTTAGCGGCAACGACAGAAAGAGTGGCAGAGCGAATTAAGGGCAAAGTCGAAGCCTTAGCAGATTGGATCAGAGAACAGCCTCATACCCATGTCGATGAGACAGGTTGGCCCGTCAAAGGCGTCAAAGAATGGCTTTGGTCATTTAGTGGAGCGGGATATGCTTTATATCGCGGTGCTGATACCCGCAGCCGTGCAGAACTAGAGGCAGTGCTCGGTGAGCACTTTGAGGGCGTGTTAAGCAGTGATGACTATAGTGTCTACAACGGTTATGGCGTAGAACGGCAGCAGAAGTGCTTAGCCCACTTGCGGCGGCACTTTAAGCAGCTTCTTAAGCTCGTCTCAAAATCGCAACAAAACATTGGTCGAGTCTTTATCAATCTGATTGACCAAGCCTTTAGGGGCTATCGAAAGTGGCAAGCAAGCCAAGATGATGCACAATACGTTCGGTGGGCACACAAGTTCAAGGAAAAGGTGAGCAAAGCCATCACGGATTGGATGCCAAAAGTGGGATACTCAGCCGCAAAGTTACTGCGGTCGCTCAAGCATAAAAGCGAACAGTGGTGGTATTTCTTAGAAGACCCGAATGTACCACCAGATAATAATCGAGCTGAACGCAATCTCAGACTCGCCGTCACCAAGCGTAAGGTTTGTGGCGGGTCGCGTTCAATGAATGGGTTGGACAATACAGCAGCTCTACTAACGGTGATTCAAACTTGTAAAGCCCAGGGCAAATCTGCATTGGAGTTTTTTCGTCAAGCCTTGATTGACCCAACCGCCTTATCTCTCATTCCAACCCAGACCTGAATTCTTACGATATTTATTCATTTAACCTCTAATTCTTAATGGCTTTCGACAACCTCTGTAAGCTGCTCGCTGAAAAACACCCTGTCCGCTTTGCCTCTTGGGTTTTAGGACAACCCATCGAATCCGCTGAAGTCCTGAAATCCGAACTCAGCATCGAACCCATCCGTGCAGATTCCGTCATCTTGTTGAAGCTGCAAGGTCAAATCCTGCACCTAGAATTTCAGGTCAAACTCGACTCCGAACCGCCCCTTCCCCTGCGGATGCTGGATTATTGGGTCAGACTGTATCGGCTCTACCGCCTCCCCATCCGGCAAGTTGTCGTACTCTTGCGCCCTCCTGCCGAAGGTACAGTTATTGAATCGGCCTTTGTGCTCGGGACAACCCGCCATGAATATCAAGTCCTATGCATGTGGGAGCAAGACCCATCAATCTTCCTAGAAGACATCGCGCTACTGCCCCTTGCAATCCTAGCTGCCGCTCAATCCCCAGAGCAGCTCTTGAATCAAGTCGCTCAACGGGTCAGTACAATAGAGTCAGTCCAGCAGCGCCGCGAAGCGTCTGCCTATGTCCAGCTACTGGCAGGCTTACGGTTCGACAAAACTTTGATTCGTCAAGTATTTCGGGAGGATATTATGCGCGAATCCGTGATTTACCAAGAAATTCAACAAGAAGGCGAAGAACGCGGCATCCTTAAAGGCAAACTTGAAGGAGAGCAAACCGTCATTCTTCGGCTCCTCGCTCGACGCGTTGGCGACGTTTCGCCCGAGCTGCAATCTCAGATTCAATCGTTGACCCTCTATCAGCTTGAAGCCCTTGCCGATGCCTTGCTGGATTTTTCAACCCTTACCGATTTGAGGAATTGGTTACAAACAAGTCAAGCTTGAGAAAGTGACTGGCAGACTTGTCTTAAATTGGGCGGTGTTGGAAAGTGCAGACTCTTGGTGCATGGCGATCGCCCAGCGGTCATGAAGATGGCGATCGCAATTCGAATTCATTCGCTCCCAATATCTTCGGGCGATCGCGGCTCGTTTTCCAAGCGCTCCAGAGCCATCCCAACACAAAGGGCAGCCACAGCAGAAGCCGCTCTGGCTCCGTCAAGCGCCAATCGGGGAGACGGGACGGCAACGCGAAGTAAATAAATGCCGATAAACTCGCCCAGCGCGCGCCCCAATTTTGGCTGGGCACCGCAAAGGGAATCATCCAGGTAAAGTACCAAAAATGGACGATTGGGGTCAGCAATAACAACCCAAACCAGTACCCTTCCGCAAACGACAGAAACCGCTTCGACCGCAACCCCAACCAGATAACGTAGAACGCCAAAGGCACCCCAAAAATCCAGTTCGCCTTCAGGGAGTACGGCCAAACCTGGGCTACAAAATGGGGGATAAACTCCGCACTGCGCCCGTAGGAAACAAAGACAGAACCCGTCGGAACGAGCGGACAACTGTTAACGCTGCAAAAGGGTAGGGCAAACAAGGCCATCGGCAGAAGGCCAGCCAGCCCAATACAGACCGTTTGCCAAAGCTTCCGTTCCCAGAGCGATCGCCAAATCAAAAATCCCAGCATCGGTAGAGACATCCATTTAATCGCCACGCTGACCCCGACGAGCACCGCACTCCAGAGCCAGTCCAATGCACGCGGATTGCGATCGGCGACCAGCCAAGCTGCCACGAGCGGCAAAATAAACCAGCTATCGTAGTGCGCTCCCCCCGCAAAACTGTAGAGGATGATGGGATTCCATCCGTAGAGGAGGGATTTTGCCGCGCCAAACCGACGCCAGAGCAGCCAACAGACCCCCACATCTGCCAGCACAAAAGCCGCCTTAAAGAGACTCGCGTTGAGGGAAAGCGCGGCCAGCCAGCGAAAGCCGAACTGCGTAAGGGGAGGATAAATGGCGGATACATCGAGATGGTTGATTTGGGGCCACCAAACGGTGCGAAAAGCTTCCAGTTCTGGCGCGTTGGGTGCCAACTGGAAAGGATTGAATCCAAGATTTTGAATGTGCCCTTCCCAGAGGTATCGCCATAGGTCATCCCCAGGGACCATGGGAAACAAGAGCAGCCGCGCGAGGAGGGCAACACCCCAAAACCATCCGGCGGAAAGGTGCTTTACGGGCCAGGACAGCATATACCCCAATCCCATGACTCCAGCCCCAATCCAGAAGCGATGCAGGGTTGCGACCTCTCTAAAATTGCCGTAGGGCTGCATCAAAATACAGCCTAGGACTAGGAATAGCGTACTCAGCCAAAGCCAGTAGGGAAACTGGGGCAGACGCCGTCCGTAGAGCTGCGCGAGGGTGCCCAGAATAAAGCGGCCTGCCTTAAAACTGCCGATTAACGTGCCGCTGATTTTTGACTGTCCGCCTTGACGCGGGGAATAGGCCACGGGCAATTCGCAGATCCGCAGCCCCAGTTCTACGGCGCGCACCTGCATTTCTACGGTCCAGCCAAAGGCTCGATCTTGCATGGCAATTTGTTCTAAGGCCGATCGCCGGATCAGGCGCAGGGGGCCGAGATCTCGATAGGAATGCCCCCATCCCCACTGGATGAGCTGAGTGGCTAGGCGGTTGCCAAATTGCTGAACGGGGGTGAGGACGGCACGGCCTTGGGCCGTAGCGGTGCGATCGCCCAGGATGAGGTCGTGGCGATCGCGGTGCTCGAAAAATTGCGGGAGTTGGCTGAGGTCGTCGCTGCCATCGCCGTCGCAAAATAAAATCCATTCAATTTCTGCGGGCATGGCTTGGAGTCCCCGCCAACAGGCCTGACCGTAGCCGCCTTCGGGTTCGTCTAAGACTTCTGCCCCGGCAATAGCGGCTTGCTGTGGGCTGTCGTCGGTACTGCCATTATCGACGACTCTGATATGCTTTAGACCCCGATCCTGTAGCCGACGAACGACTTCGGCGATCGTCTCTGCTTCGTCGAGCACAGGCACGATCGCCAAAATGTTGTCCAAATCCAGGGGTGTTAGGGGCATAGCGACTCAATGACGAAACCGAAGGTAACGACTGCACCGATCGGATTCTGGATCGGCAATCTGTGGGTGCTTGCCGCCTTTGTCGTTATGGAGAACAACGAAGCGAGTCAGGGCTTGCGTGTTCGTGGATGGAGAAGAAGGAAAGTCCCTTCGACACTAGCAGCATCCATACCCTAATGCTTATTGGCTTAGGTCTGCTATTTTGCGCGCTGTCCTTTCGGAACAACTTGCCTTTTCGGGGACTACGTGGGCTATACGGGGGGTATGACAGCCCAATCAATGAATTCAATATAGGGTCTTATCCATCGTGGGTTAAACCGAGAATTTACGAGACTTTGAGAGGATTTATCCGCTCAGGTGTCCGTAGGATTGCGGATGCGGTTCTACATCCTCCGGTCATTGCTGGGAAAAGGATACATCAGATTGTCTGAAAGCCATACAAAACAATCAGTTTAAGGATTGTGTGGAAACCATGATATAAACCTTCAGGCACGAATCTGGTGCGCCAAAAGAGGCGGTTAAGGGGAATTGTCTTGGCCCTGAGGCGGCGGAAGGCAAGAGGCGATCGCCCTCGATTTTTTGCGCGATTTTGGCTGCCGAAACGCTTTCTAGGTAAACCTTCTCAATAAATAGTAGCGGTCTGGGTAACTCGATGGTTTAGAGTGGATCTGAGGGACGAAAGGTCCTGCTGAGGTGCTTAATGCACGCCGCAAACGCTAACGAGAGATTTGCCTCATCCCATGATTACTTTAAACGGATTAAAACGAGCAGTTCGGCTCGGCTCCTATGCTTGTCTGGTGTTTGGACTCTGTTTTGCGCTGTGTCTGCCAGCCCAGGCAGGAGTTTTGGTGGCGGCCCTGCCCCCTGGTAATGCCGTGACCGATCCGCGATCGCTGTTGCGGCTGGCGTTGCCCTTTGAAAACGACTCCATTCGCCAAGTTCAGCGCAGCATTGAAGATATTACCCCTCAGATCCGGGCCAGGCGATGGTCTGCCATTAATGGCGATGTCGCCAAGGCCACAACCACGCTGAGCCGGCACAAGGACGAGATTCTAGCTAGCGTTCCGGAGTCGCGGCGATCGCAGGCCACGGAATTAATTGACAAAATATCGACGGGTTTGACAGATCTGAAATCCATTACGGAGGCCAAGGATGGCGAACGACTCAACGAGAAGAAAAATGAGGTGCTGGATACCATCGGCACCTTAGAAGCTTCCATGGTCGAAAAATTTCCCTACGAAGTCCCAAAAGCTTACGACACCTTCCCCCAGCTTAAGGGAAGAGCGACGGTTGCCATCGAAACCAGCAAAGGAACCCTCACTGTCGTCGCCGATGGCTATAGCGCTCCGGTCACGGCGGGCAACTTTGTGGATCTAGTGCAGCGCGGTTTTTACAATGGTCTTCCCTTTACCCGGTCTGAAGAATCCTACGTGCTGCAAACTGGCGACCCTCAAGGTCCTGAGGTTGGCTTTGTAGACCCCACCAGCGGGAAATATCGATCTATCCCGATGGAAATTTTGGTCCAAGGCGATAAGGTTCCGTTTTACGGATCCACTTTGGAGGAAGCGGGACGCTATTTAGACAATCCGGTGCTGCCCTTTTCCGCGTACGGTGCAGTGGCGATGGCACCGCCAGATACGGACCCCAATGGAGCGTCTTCGCAGTTTTTCTTCTTTTTGTTTGAGCCAGAACTGACCCCAGCAGGGCGCAATCTTTTAGATGGTCGTTATGCGGTGTTTGGTTACGTGGTGTCGGGGCAAGAGGTGTTAGGCGAAATCAAAGAAGGCGACAAGATTGTATCGGCGAAGGTGGTTGATGGACTTGAAAACTTTGTAAAGCCTAAGGTGGCCTAAAGCAATCGATCTCGATCGAGGGTCAACGATTGAATCTGAGATTGCAGTGCGGGCGAAATCTCTCCAACGCATCGGTTAAGTTGACGAAGAATGACGGTTTCCGCCTTTCTCCCTCTCCAGCAAAAGACCCTATGCGATCCTTTGCCACAGAGATTGAGGTGGAGCCGATCGCGCGAAGAAGGCGATCGCAGAGTGCTAGCTGAGCTGAAAAGCTCGTTCTAAATTCAGATCATAGATTGAGGAGATGCTTTGCTTTATTCAAGCGATAGCGATAGGTTGAAGAAGAACGCATATTCTGCTCTAACTGGGCAATTAGGTCATCCAAAATCAAGATGCTTGCATCGGCCCGTGTGCAAATGTCTTGAACCTGAGCCGCGCGCTGTTTTACGGTTTCAAGATCTGGTGGTGAGATCTGCTGAGTCATAGAAGATTCCAATCCCGTTTTGTTTCTGCAAGGGTTGCTTCTAAAGCATTAACTGTGACCTGTTCTTCTGCGGCAACCATCAGTAAATCCAGCATAGCAGAGTCGACTATGGGCTGGGCTTCGGAAATTCTTCGCAGAATCGTGAAAAATCGGGAATAATAAGCATCTGCTCGGTCTCTGGTGTTATCCAGTTGTTCTAAGTCGGTGAGAGTTGTTTCTGTCTCGCCGTACCGTTCTAAAATCAGGAAACTCAATGCTGTAGCCTGATGAAGAATTCCTAACAGCCTTCGCTGTAGCTCTAGCACTACGGTTGTTATTTCTTCGGGAAGCCGAGCCATTAATTCTCTATATCAACCTCTCCATTTCAATATTGAAAATACAGCAACTGGTGCCAAATCAAAGGCAAATGTTTGCCGACGTTAAGCAAAGATTGGGGCGATCGCCTTAGATCGAGAACCGATTGAGAGCCTCCTTGCCGCAGTCTCATTGCTCTACCGCATGACGACGCTCCAGCTTCTCAATGCTCAGAACCGTCATGACGAAGCAGATTCATCAAAAATGCTTGGCTCGTTCAGCAGAAGTTCCATGCGCTCATGACGGTGTCCCAGTTTTGCTAGAGTTTCAGCAGTCTTCCGATAAAATACTCTGAAAAGCAAGCGGAAGAACTTCAAAATGAAGTCTTAGCCACAGTTGGTTTTCTGCAACGAGAAAGCCCAAAGCTCTCTCGTCGCTGTAAGTTTAACCAAAGAGGAATCAATAGCGATGGTTCAAACAACTTACGCCGCACCAGTTGATGCACTCCTCAGCGTCGGAGAACCCCATGGAAGAAAGTGGGCAGATTACCTGACGCAATTTAACCTGACAGCAGCAGATATTCCAGAGCTGATTCGGATGGCGACCGACTCAGACTTGAATTGGGCTGCTTCCGAGAGTTTAGAAGTCTGGGCACCCGTCCATGCATGGCGATCGCTCGGTCAACTGAAAGCCGAAGCTGCGATTAAGCCCCTTATAGCCATTTTCAACGAAATGGACGATAGCGATTGGTTTCGCGAAGAGATGCCAGAGGTTTTTAGTTCGATCGGCCCAACTGCTATTCCAGATGTGGCCGAGTTTTTGGCTAACCCCAAGAATATGTTTTCGTCTAGATGGATGAGTGCTGAGATTCTCGTCCAAATGGAACACAAACATCCTTCAGCCCGCGACGAGTGTCTCAGCGGGTTGATTCAGCAGTTGGGTCAATACTCCAAAAACAGCCGAGAGCTGAATGGCGCGCTCATCTGTGCGCTCATTGACCTTGAAGCGAGAGAAGCCGCACCCTTCATTGAAGCAGCCTTTTCTGCCAAGCGAGTAGATACTTCAATGGCTGGGGATTGGATAGAGGTGCAGCATGCGTTAGGGTCGCTCTCCCGATCGGACGTTTACGAGCTTCGTAACTATGTCGATGCCGAGCACCTAGAGGCTAAAGCGACAAAACTTAGAGAATCGGCTGGAGGCTTTGGAGGAGCGATGAAAGCCTCTAGCAAAGGAAAGAAGCGGAAATAGAGCATGCCTTCGCAACGCTCTCGGCTCAATCCCAAAACGGCGATGTCCAGCCTATGAAAGAATAGGATGACATCATCGTAAGCGTTAGGAACCCCTCATGCCGCTCATTGCACTTTGGAGTTTGGGCAATGCTGCCCTATTGATTGCTGCCTATCTGCTAGGGTCTATTCCTACAGGCTACATTTTGGGCCGCTGGCTCAAGGGCATCGATATTCGCGACCACGGGTCGGGTTCGACGGGGGCGACCAATGTATTGCGGGTTGTGGGCAAAGGACCTGGAGCGACGGTTTTAGCGGTAGATATGCTCAAAGGGGCAGCGGCGATCGCCCTCACTCAACTGGTCTACCAACCCAGCTCTTCCTTCCTGACTTGGGCCCCCTCAACGGTTGACCCCACCCAATGGTTCCCCTGGATTGCAGTCTTAGCAGGACTTGCGGCGGTGTTGGGGCATAGCAAGTCTGTGTGGCTGAAATTCTCGGGGGGGAAATCTGTGGCGACGGGCTTGGGACTGTTGCTGGCACTCAATTGGCAGGTAGGGTTATCGGCCTTTGGAATATTTGCCGTAGTGCTTGCCCTGTCTCGAACTGTATCTCTCAGTTCCATCTTGAGCGTGAGTTCGGTGCCTTTGCTGATGGTGGCGCTCCACCAACCCTTGGCCTACGTACTTCTGGGCCTTGTGGGAGGCAGTTATGTCGTGATACGTCACCGCAGCAATATCCAACGGCTATGGGCTGGCACCGAACCGCGACTGGGCCAGCAACGCGCAGATCGAGACCTAAATCCAGACGTATAGCGATCGTTTTTTTCAGACTGTCGTCAACGGTCGAAGATCTCAAAAAGTGCCTATATTGCCGGATATTGAGGAATTTAGGCTAAAAACAAGAAAATAGGTCTAGGGACGAACGAATGACTGTCGCCTCTTTCGCTCGCTAATTTTAAGATGTTGCAATCCTCAGGGTCAAAGATACGCTAAAACCAGAGAGACTCTTCCTTTCAATTCGTCCCTCCAAGGCTAGATTCCCTTGTTCCAGCATCCCGAACGCCCGCATTCCTCTCCCATGCATTCGCTGCTGCGAGTGCTTCAGAGTTTATCGGCCTATCGTTGGCTCTCCTTCGGGTCTTTGGGCAGTTTGCTCTGTCTGACGGCAGCCAATGCTATCACTCCGCAGTTATTCCGGTGGGGAATCGATCGGGGGATTCAAAAACAAGACCTCCAGGTCGTACTGTACAGTGCCGGTGCAATGGTATTGGCGGCTATCGGTCGCGGGCTCTTTAACTTCGGTCAAAGTTTCTGGGCTGAAGCCGCCTCCCAAGGCGTTGCCTACGACCTGCGCAACCGGATCTTTAGCAAAATCCAAAACCTGAGCTTTAGCTATCACGATCGAGCCCAAACCTCGCAACTGCTCACCCGCGTCACCAACGACATCGAGCAAATCCGTACCTTTGTGGGGACTAGCCTGGTTCAGGTGATTAGCTCTTTAGTGACGCTGGCGACTATCGCCATCGTATTGCTGGTCATGAACTGGCGGTTAGCGCTGATCACGCTGACGGTGGTGCCCATGACAGGGTGGTTGCTGGCTAGGTTTTTTACGACCAATAGCAAACTGTTCGGGCAAGTTCAGGAACAACTCGGCAACCTGAACGCAGTGCTCCAGGAAAACTTGATCGGCATTCGGGTGGTCAAAGCGTTCGTGCGCGAAGCCGCTGAAGCAAAGCGCTACACCGTCATGAACGATGCCCTCGTAGAAACCAGCATGAGGACCATCCGCGCCATCCGCAATACCTTTCCGTTTGTGTTTCTCCTCAGTAACTTGGTGACGCTGGCGGTATTCGGCTACGGCGGGTCCGAGGTCATCGGCGGTCAATTTTCAGTGGGCGAATTGGTAGCGTTTAACGCTTACCTGCTGCTCATTTTGCAACCCATTCTGCTCATCGGCTTTGCTGCCCCCGCGATCGCCCAGGCCGCTTCTTCCGCCGAACGGGTCTATGAAGTGGTCGATGCCGAAGTCGAAATCCGCGATCGCCCCCATGCCGTCCCCTTTAGTGCCTGTGCGGGTCGCATCACCTTTGAGAATGTCTTCTTCCGCTACCCTGGCGCGACCGTCGAAGCGCTCAGAGGGGTTTCCTTTGAAACCAAGCCCAAGGAGCTGATTGCGGTCCTGGGCATGACGGCATCCGGCAAAAGCACCATCATGAACTTGCTCCCCCGCTTTTACGATGTCACTGCCGGATCGGTGCGGATCGATGGCACAGACGTGCGCGACTTTTCCCTGAAGAGCCTGCGATCTCACATCGGCATCGTGTTTCAAGAAACCACCCTATTTTCCGGCACTCTTCGCGAAAACATTGCCTACGCAAACCCCAACGCATCCCTCGAGCGCGTGATAGAGGTCGCCAAGGCCGCTCAAATGCACGACTTTATTATGGGCTTGCCCGACGGCTACGAAACGATCGTGGGAGAGCGGGGCGTGGGGTTATCGGGAGGACAGAAGCAGCGCGTGGCGATCGCCCGTACCCTCTTGACCGACTACAGCATCTTGATTTTGGACGACAGCACCTCCGCCGTGGATGCCCAAACCGCCGTTCAAATTCAGGCGGCACTCGACGGTCTGATGCGTCAAAAAGCCTGTACGACCTTTGTCGTCGCGCAGCGCATCAGCACCGTTCAAAATGCCGACCGCATTTTACTCATGGATAAAGGTCGCTTAGTCGGACAGGGCACCCATACAGAACTCATGCACAATAGCCCCCTCTACGGCGCAATTCTAGAATCCCAGGTCAAACAAGCACCTGGATCGACCGCCGCGCTATAGCCGTCGTTCTCGCGAGATCGCGGTCGCGAGCAGAGAATGAGAACCCATGAGAAGTATTGGCCCCATGATAGTCTCGGATCGAAAAGCACAGAACCAGCGCTCTACCCTGCGGCGCTTTCTACAGTACCTGCACCCTTACCGAACAGAAATCCCGATCGCCCTGACCCTGGTTTCAATTGGGGCAGCCACTCAAGCCATCGGGCCGTTTTTGTTGGGATGGTCGATCGACCATGTCATCGCCCAAGGCAACCTGCAGGGATTGCTGTTGCTGTTGCTGTTGCTGGCGTTCATTTATATCTCGGGGATTTGGGCGATTCGGGGCCAAATTTTGCGGGTTGGTTCCATTATGCAGCGGCTGTTGGCCCAACTGCGCCAAGATATTTTTGTCAAAATTCAGAGCCTGCCCCTCAGTTTCTTCGATCGCAGCGAAGCCGGGGACTTAATGAGCCGCCTGCTCAACGACGTGAATACCGTCAACCAGGCTTTCGGGCAAACCGTAGCTCAAATGCTGGGTAACCTGTTGAGCTTGGTAGGTATTGTCATTGCCATGCTGGCCATCAACCTCCAGTTGGGGTTATTGAGCAACCTAGTGGTACCGCTGATGATTTTTACCACGGGACTGTTTTCCCGATGGGCTAGAGCTAGATTTCGGGTCACGCGCCAAACCATCGGAGACCTCTCGGCCAAGCTCGAAGAAGACATCGGCAGCGTGCGCGAAGCCCAAGCGTTCAATCGGGTTCAGCTCAATATCGAAGAGTTCGACCTGCTCAATGCAGCCAATCGAGATGCAAACGTGCAGGCCGTTGCCATCACCTCGGCTTTTTTGCCGTCCATCGATTTTCTCAACACCTTAGCGACGGCAGGGGTCCTGGCCTACGGCGGCTATTTGGCGGTGACGGGCGCGGCCACGGTGGGGGTGGTGACTTCGTTTTTGCTGTACGTGCAGCAGTTTTTTCGGCCCATTCAAATCCTGAGCCAGTTTTATACCCAAGCCCAATCTGCTTTTGCAGGGTTGGAACGGATTTTTCTGCTCCTGGACGAACCTTCAGAGTTGCAAGATGCCCCGGATGCTTCAGAGATGCCTGCCATTAAAGGAGAAGTTGTCTTCGAAGCCGTAAAGTTCGGATATACGCCCGAGCAACAGGTCCTCAAAGGGGTTAATTTAGTGGCGCACCCCGGTCAGACGATCGCCCTAGTGGGGCCGACGGGCGCGGGCAAAAGTACCATCATCAACCTGATCCTGCGCTTCTACGATGTCTCCGGCGGTGCCGTCAAGATCGACGGAATCGACGTGCGGAGCGTGACCCAGCAGAGCCTGCGCCGTCAGATTGGCATTGTGCTCCAGGACAATATTTTGTTCAGCGGGACGGTGGCTGAAAATATCGCGTTTGGAATGCCCGAGGCCTCCCAGGCTGAAATTGAAGCCGCTGCCCAAATGGCAAACGTTCACGAGTTCATCACGTCGCTCCCTCAAGGGTATGCCACGCAGTTGGGAGAACGGGGCGCGCCCCTCAGCCAAGGTCAGCGCCAGCTCATTAGTATTGCCCGAGCAGTGCTGATCGACCCCCGCATTTTGATTTTGGACGAAGCCACCAGCAGCATCGATACGCGGACCGAAGTATTGGTGCAAACGGCGATCGCCCGTCTGTTAGAGGGCCGCACCAGTTTTGTAATCGCTCACCGCCTCAGTACGGTAACGCAGGCCGATCGGGTCTTGGTCGTTCAGCAAGGCAATATCGTCGAGCAGGGCACCCATGCCGAGCTGGTGGCGCAGCAGGGGATTTACGCCAACCTCTACGCGCTCCAAATGACAGCAGCAAATCCGGCGATCGTTTGAGAGAACGCATACCGAAGCTCGAATGGGCACAATCTTTCGATTCTGAAAGATTGTGCCGATTGGAAAAGCCCTCTGCAATGGCAGAGGGCTAAGACGTAAAAGACCATTGGATCTTTTACATCGGACCTTTGACATCGGGGCAACCGATTGAGACGGCGTCTTACTCCGCTGCACTACCGGCACGAGCGGCAGCGGCTTCTTCAGGGTGGATGCCAAGGCGCGTCAGGTTGATGCGACCGCGACCGTCGATTTCGCGGATTTTGACCACGACTTCGTCGCCCACATTCACCTCATCCTCCACCTTGCCGACCCGGTAGTCCGCAAGCTGAGAAATATGGATCATGCCTTCCTTTCCGGCCATGATTTCCACAAAGGCCCCGATCGGGATCACGCGAGTCACCTTGCCCAGGTACACATCCCCCGCATTCAGCCGTCGCGTCATGCCCAGGATCATGTTCTTTGCCCGCACGGCCTTTTCTTCGTCGATGGACGAAATGGTGACGAGGCCGCTGTCTTCGATATCGACCTTGGCCCCCGTTTGCTCCGTGATGCCCTTGATGGTCTTACCGCCCGGTCCAATCACCAAACCAATCTGGTCTGGATCGATCCGGATGGTCAGCAGCCTTGGGGCAAAGGGCGACATGTTTTCGCGGGGCGCGGCGATCGCCTCTAGCATCTTGCCCAAAATATGAATCCGAGCAGGCTTGGCCTGATGGATGGCTTTCGCAATGGTATCGAGGGCTAGACCCTGGATCTTCATATCCATCTGAAGGGCGGTAATGCCCGTATCGGTTCCGGCCACTTTGAAGTCCATATCGCCCAAGAAATCTTCGATGCCCTGGATATCCGTCAGCACGCGAACTTCGTCGCCTTCTTTAATCAACCCCATCGCAGCGCCGCTCACGGGCTTCGTCAGGGGAACCCCCGCGTCCATCAAGGAGAGGGTAGAGCCGCACACGGAACCCATGGAAGTAGAACCGTTGGAGGAGAGTACCTCGGACACGACGCGGATGACGTAGGGAAACTCTTCTTTAGTGGGCAGTACGGGCGTGATGGCCCGCTCTGCCAAGGCACCGTGGCCCACTTCGCGGCGACCGGGCGATCGCATCGGTCGGGTTTCGCCGACGGAGAACGGCGGGAAGTTGTAGTGGTGGAGGTAGCGTTTCTTCTCGTCGGGATGGAGGTCGTCCATCTCTTGAGCGTCGCCAGGGGTACCGAGGGTAGCCAAAGAGAGCACCTGGGTTAACCCGCGATTGAACAATCCGCTACCGTGGACGCGCCGGGGCAATACCCCCACGCTGCAATTGATGGGACGCACCTCATCCAGCTTGCGACCATCTACGCGCACGCCCTGCTCCACGATCTGGCGGCGCATGAGAGATTTGGTAATGCTTTTGAAGGTTTTACCAACCGCCTTAGCATTGGCTGTAGCGGCAACTTTCACCGCATCTTCGTCGGGCAGTTCGGCAATCTCTTGAACCAAGGTTGCTTTCACCTCGTCCAGGGCTGCATCCCGCACGACTTTGTCTTTTTCGAGCCGACCCAGCACGGCTTGGACGGGAGCGGTAACGCGATCGCGAATGAAATTTTCCAGGGTTGGATCCTCTTGAGGCGGCTGCGGCATTTCCACTTCTAGACCCAGCTCGGTTACGATCTCCTGCTGGGCTTTGATCAAATCCATGACGACTTCGTAGCCAAACTCAATCGCCTCGATGATGTCTTCTTCAGAGACTTGGCTGGCTCCAGCCTCGATCATCACGATGCCTTCGGGAGAACCCGCGATCACCAAATCCAGATCGCCCGCTTCAATTTCGGCATAGGTCGGGTTAATGATAAAGTCATCGCCGACCAAGCCCACCCGGACGGCTGCCATCGGCCCGTAAAATGGAATCTTTGCCAGTAGGACGGCTAGAGATGCCCCCGTCACAGCCAACACATCCGGCGGGACGTTCTCATCCATCGAGAGGGTCGTGGCCACCACCTGGATATCGTCGCGCATCCAATCTGGGAATAAGGGGCGCAAGGGGCGATCGATGAGACGGCTGATCAGCGTTGCCTTCTCTGGCGGACGCCCTTCCCGACGTAAAAAACCTCCTGGAATCCGACCTGCGGCATAGAGCCGCTCTTCGTAATCGACGAGCAATGGCAAAAAATCAATGCCTTCTCGACCGCTTGCCCGCGTTGCTGTGACTAAAACTGATGTATCACCCGACTCAATTAGGACACTTCCTCCCGCCTGTGGCGCAAACCGTCCAATGGTGAGCCGAATATCCCGTCCATCAAAGGATATTGACTTGATTATTTCTGACATTCAGGTTTCTTTTTCCTCTTTTTTCCTGTCGCGATCCTAACATTAGTTGATAGACCCGTGACAGCAAACCCTAGCGGGGAACGATCTGCCGCTGTATTGCAACCTGGATGGCTTGGATGCGATCGTGCGTTCCAAGCTTACGCAAAATGGCGTGGACGTGTACTCTCACGGTGCCTGGAGCGATGTACAGGTCTTCAGCGATATCCTGGTTGGTCTTTCCATCTGCCAGCAGCAGCAAAATTTCTTGTTCTCGCTGAGTCAGCGGACTGTTTGTTGGATGATGGGGATGCGTCGAGGCGGACTCTTGGTGCGCAGCTATCGCCTGGGTATCAAAGGCAGAATGAATTGCTTTGGTGGCGGCCCGATCCCACCAGGATGCGCCAGCAGCGACGGAACGGAGCGCTAAAACCAAAGTGTCCGCTGCAATTCCCTTGAGGCAGTAGCCTTGCGCTCCCGCTTCGATCAGACGGGCGATGAGGGACGATTCGGAGTGAGACGTGAGCGCTAACACGGGTAAATGAGGCTGCCTTTGCTTGATTTGACGACAGGCTTCAATGCCGCCAATGCCCGGTAGCCCCACATCCAGTAAAACGACGTCCAGTAATGTTTGGTTGACTGAGGCGATCGCGGTTTCGCCATCTTCAGCCTCTGCTGCAATTTCTAAATCTGGCTCTTGCTGGAGCCTGACGCATAGCCCTAGGCGAAAGAGTTCGTCGTCCTCAACCAGCAAAATCCGAAGGGGTTTAGGGGTCATTACGTTCTTTTGGCTGAATGTCTCCACTGAGCGCTCGTAATTCCTAAGCTTACAGAATGGTCAAATACGTTTGAGTGGGACTAATCGGTAGCACTTTGAGGGCTTGGTTTTGTAAATCTAGCTCAATTCCTAGCGCCTCCAGCGGAATCACGCCCAGTAATGGACTTTGACCGCCCGGTAACTCTAGACATTCGAACGTTCCTTCCCGACCCAAGAGCGAAATTTTGGCATCCTGAAAAATTCGAGCTTGGTTGATGCCCGTTGCTGTCTCTACTTCTACCGTTCTGAGTATTTCTAAGCCAAGTTGTTCGATAACGTCAGCGGGTAAACAAAGGGTCGTGGCTCCAGTATCGATTAAGACATTCTTCAGCGTGACGGAACGTACTTCTTCTTTTGGCACAAATCCCCGTTCGGATAGCCCTTCATCCACACGGTTGGTAATGACTAATGTTGTAATGATTCTTCCCATTGCTTCTTGTACGGTTTTTGGCATGGTCTGACCTCCGCCACTTTATCTTAGTATCGCTGATTCCTGAGGGCTAATCAGCCAGTAATTTCAAAGCTTAAACCAAGTAAACCGGGAGCCGAAACCCAAACATTGCGCCTTTGGTAACGCCCCCTGGATGGGACTGACGGTTTTCTGCCCAGATCGAACCGCCGTGAGCTTCAATGATTTGACGCGATAGGTATAGACCCAGCCCCGAACCTTTGGCGTGGCGATCGCCACGGCCCTGATAAAATCGCTCGAACAGGTGGGCGAACTCATCGGGTTGAATCCCCGCGCCCGTATCGAGGATTTTGACAACTTGGTGCGAGGGCTGAGATTCCAACACGACTTCAATGCGATCGCCGCGATGGGAATGGTTGATGGCGTTCACCAGCAGGTTGACAAACACCCGCTGAAGCTGAAGGGCATCGCCATTGACCCACAGCGATTGACGGAAATCCGACGCGCCGTAGCTGAAGCCAATATGGACGCGACGGGCAGCGGCTAAGTCTAGGAGCGTACTGGCGGATTCTTCAGCGAGGGGGATGAGATCGAGGGGCGCAAGCTGAAGCTTTAGTCCCTCGGCGTCGTTGCGGTAGACATCTAGGAGGGTTTCTAATAGTTGCAGGCTGGTTTGGTGGCTGCGGGTGAGGGTATCTAGTACTTTTTTCTGGGCGGGCTGTACTGCGCCAAACTGCTCTACTTGAAAGGCTTTGAGGGTTTCGATCGCGCCTAGAATAGGAGTTTTGAGGTCGTGGGTAAGGGTGGAGGCAAAGTCTTCGCGCAGTTGGGCTAATTGCGTTTGGGACTGGAGTTTGGACTGCTGCTGGGCGATCGCGCTTTCGTAATGGCGGTTGCGATCGCTCAAGAGGGCGGTGACGATGAGGGCAATGGCGGCGATGAAGCGGCTGGCGATCGTCGAGGGTTCCACGATCTCGTTGCCTGGTATGTAGAGGTTGAGCAGGGTGAGGACGACAGCGGTAATTGTCGCGATAATGGCGGCTTTGCGTCCGAGGCGGGAGTTGGCAAGTAGAATGGGGCCGATGTAGAAATAACCAAAAATATAATTGGGTGGGGTTAAAAATTCCAGGGTAAAGATGCCGACAAATAAGACGGTAATCAGCCAAGGGATGCCAGAGCGTAGGCTCAAAGTGGACGGAGTAAGTTTGAGTGCTGGCATTTAGGATGGTGCATTACTCGATTTACATGCGTCTGTACGCATAGTGCAGGCTGTACCTGAGGCTATGCTAGCGCGATTGCCCCTTCGAGTATCAATGGCATGGCGAGCAACTTTTGCCTAAGGCTTCGCTAACTTCTGCAAAAACATGGCGTGTTCTGGGCTAGCTAACCCTTCCTGCAATATCGCTAAAACGCGAGGTATATTCCCAGCCAATAGATCCTCAACTGCCAGCCATAAACCTGGAAATATCTGACTGCAAACTATTCCATCTGTATCGGTAGGCAAGGACAAATACTCGCCCTCTTGCAAGTAAAACCAGTCTAGCTTTTGGTCAAATACCTGCCAGACAATGTACTCCTTCACTCCATTACGGCAGTAGGCGCGCTTTTTATCTCCTAAGTCAATCGCCGCACTACTCGCTGCAATCTCTGCGACTAATTCCGGTGCTCCCTCTACATAATCATCCACACTGATTCGAGATTGTCCGCCTGCCCGTTCTTCAATAAGCAGCACTGCATCGGGTTGGGGTTCATTCTCAGAATCTAGCCTGACTGTGGGCGTATCGCCTAACGCAACCCCCGATGTTGCGACCTCATAAGTCCACAGCCAACCCATCAGATGAGCGTGGGGTTGACCGTGACTTTTGAAGCGCAGGGCTGCCGCTGCCATGTAAACGGCTCCTTCAATTAATTCTGCTTTTTTGAGGCTGGGCATGGCACTGTAGCGCCGCTCAAATTCGTAGCGATTCAGGCGATCGCCATTTTCAAGGGGCGGCAATAACAGTTTTGACTGCGGCGGAGTTTTGACCATTGTTCGTAAGGCTGGCGCTCAGATCTGCATACCTCAATCATAAAAGAACGGTACCGATAGCATTCAGCACTTTCCCAAACTTTCCTGAATACCGTTTAGAAATCTAAACGCGAATCTATATCGTTCTATACCTTCTCTTTGCTAGACGATCGCTGTTTGATAGAAAGTGAGATTAAACCATCAAAACCCTTCAGGCGGTTTTACATTCATGCTACAAGGCTGGTTTCAAATTGCCCTGACACTGCTGATTGTTGTGGCAGTCACCCCTCTCCTAGGCGGGTACATGGCCCGCGTATACCTGGGCGAACGGTCTTTTCTGGATCGGATGCTGAATCCGGTTGAGCGCGTTATTTATGGGCTGGTGGGTCTACAAGTGCAGGAAACTATGACGGGCTGGCAGTACGCACGGGCAATTCTGTACAGCAATCTTGTGATGGTTGCGCTGATTATTTTTATTATTGCCAATCAAGGTTGGCTGCCCTTCAACCCCACGGGTGTCGGTGCCCCAACCTGGGATACGATCCTGCACACCGCGATTTCTTTTATGACCAATACTAACCAGCAGCACTACTCTGGCGAAACCTACCTGAGCTATGGCAGCCAGATGTGGGCTTTGGGCTACCCCATGTTTACGTCGGCAGCGACCGGGTTGGCCGTAGGAATTGCGTTTATCCGAGGGCTGACGGGTCGGCCTTTGGGGAATTTTTATGTCGATTTAATTCGCTCGATTACTCGGGTTCTTCTGCCCATCAGCGTTGTGGGGGCCATTATCTTTATTGCAGCAGGCGTCCCGGAAACCTTCGCTGGGCCTGTGGTGCTTCCTACCCTTGAAGACCCAAGCGTGAGTCAGGCGATCGCCCGTGGCCCTGTCGCCCATTTTGAAATTATCAAGCAGATCGGCGAAAACGGCGGCGGATTTTTTGCGATCAACTCAGCCCATCCCTTCGAGAACCCCAGTCCGTTTACAAATCTGCTGCAAATTGTAGGGCTGATGGCAATTCCTACATCGCTGATTTATACCTATGGCGTGTTTGCTAACAACCGCAAACAGGCATGGCTAATCTATGTCATGGTCTTGGTTCTCTATATCGCGTTCGTTATTGTGACGGCGATTGGCGAGTATCAAGGCAACCCTGCGGTGAATGCGTTCCTGGGCAGTCAGGCACCCAACTTAGAAGGCAAAGAAGTCCGGTTTGGCTGGGCGCAGTCTGCCCTGTACGCCGCCTCGACGACGGGGACGATGACGGGCGCGGTCAACAGCCTGCACGATTCCTTTATGCCTAACGGGGGATTTGTGACCCTCTCTAATCTGTTCCTGCAGATCGTGTGGGGCGGACAGGGCACGGGGACGGCCTATCTCTTTGCCTATATGATTTTGGCGGTATTCGTGACGGGGCTGATGGTAGGTCGCACGCCGGAGTTCTTGGGTCGCAAGATTGAAAAGCGCGAAGTGGTCCTCGCCAGTTTTTTGCTGCTGCTGGTTCACCCGATTGCCATTTTGATTCCAGGGGCAATTACGCTGGCCTTTTCCGAGCAGTTGGGCGGTATCAGCAATCCTGGGTTTCACGGGCTGGCACAGGTGATTTACGAGTATGCTTCAGCCGCCGCCAACAACGGTTCTGGATTTGAAGGGCTAGGGGATTCCCAGCCATCGCCCTTTGCGATCGCTGCTGGTACAGCACCCACCGCGACAGCCCTCTGGTGGAACTTGAGCACCACCTTTAGCCTGCTGGCAGGTCGATATATCCCCATCACTGCGCTACTGCTCTTGGCAGATAGCATGTCTCGCAAGCAACCCGTTCCCATGACCGCAGGCACCCTTCGCACCGATACCGGACTCTTTATTGGCGTTACAGGAGGCGTCATTTTGATTCTAGGTGCCCTGACATTCTTCCCCATTCTGGCCCTTGGCCCCATTGCCGAAGCCTTTCAAGTTGCCAAAGGGATTGGATAAACCATGCAAGCTCCAAAAGATTCTACAGTTCGGCGTATGCCCAGCGGTAAGCGCGCCACTCGCAAACATACGCCCAAAGTCAACACGAGCGGACTTTACCCAAGAGCCGTCCGCGAAGCGTTTATTAAGCTCGACCTGCGCAATGCAGTCAAAAATCCAGTCATGTTTATTGTCTGGGTGGGTACTCTCGTCACTGCACTCGTTACCCTCGACCCAAACCTATTTGGGACTGTGTCCGCCGATGCAGGCTCTCAACGCATCCTCAACGGTCTGATTACGCTAATCCTCTTTTTCACGGTCGTATTTGCTAACTTTGCCGAAGCCGTTGCGGAAGGGCGCGGGAAAGCTCAGGCCGATTCTCTGCGGTCTACGCGCTCCGATACTATTGCCCGTAAACTGCTTCCCGATGGCACTATTCAGGAAATCAGCTCTACAGAACTGCGACGGGGCGATCGGGTCAAGGTAATTGCAGGCGATATGATTCCTGCTGATGGAGAGGTCATCAAGGGCGTCGCATCCGTGGATGAGTCGGCAATTACGGGAGAATCCGCTCCGGTGCTCAAGCAGCCAGGAACGGATATTTCCAGCTCGGTGACCGGAGGAACGCGCATCCTATCTGATGAGCTAATTCTCAATATTACTTCTGACCCAGGCCAAGGTTTTATTGACCGCATGATCGCCCTAGTGGAAGGAGCCGAGCGCAGTAAAACCCCGAATGAAATTGCGCTGACGGTATTGCTAACGGTACTGACGCAGGTGTTTCTGATTGTGGTCGCAACCGTATCGCCCCTCGCCAACTACGTGCAGGCACCTACCACGATCGCCATTCTGATCTCGCTGCTGGTGGCTCTAATTCCTACCACCATCGGCGGGCTGCTAAGCGCGATCGGCATTGCGGGGATGGATCGAGTGGCGCAGTTTAACGTGATTGCCACGTCAGGTCGGGCAGTGGAAGCCTGCGGCGATATCAATACCCTAGTGCTCGATAAGACGGGAACGATTACCCTGGGCAATCGGTTAGCAAATGAGTTTATTCCGGTGAACGGGCGCAGCGTTGAGGAAGTGGCACAAATTGCCCTAGCCGCCAGTGTCTTTGACGAAACCCCAGAGGGCAAGTCCATCGTGCAGCTTGCCGAACAACAGCATCAGGCCAAAACGACGTTTAATATAGCCCAAGCGGAAGGCGTAGAATTCTCAGCCCGAACCCGCATGAGCGGTACAAATCTTCCCGATGGGAAAGAGTCTCGCAAGGGTGCGGTGGAAGCAGTGAAGGGCTTTGTTCGGTCGCGGGGTGGCACCATCCCCGCCCAGTTAGACGAAGCCTACGAGAAAGTCTCGCGGTTGGGCGGCACTCCCTTAGCCGTCTGTCAGGATAGCGATATCTACGGGGTTATTTACCTCAAAGACATCGTAAAGCCAGGGCTGCGAGAACGCTTCGACCAGCTTCGCCGCATGGGGGTCAAAACGATCATGCTCACGGGCGATAATCGCATTACGGCCTCGGTGATTGCTCGAGAAGCAGGGGTCGATGATTTCATTGCGGAAGCCACGCCGGAAGACAAAATTGACGTCATCCGCCGAGAGCAAGCTGAAGGGAAACTGGTTGCTATGACGGGGGATGGCACCAATGATGCTCCTGCCCTAGCCCAGGCCAACGTGGGCGTAGCGATGAACTCCGGTACCCAAGCTGCCAAAGAAGCGGCCAACATGGTGGATTTAGATTCCGATCCGACGAAGCTGATCGACCTCGTTACTATCGGCAAGCAGCTTTTGATTACACGGGGAGCGCTGACCACCTTTTCGATCGCCAACGATATTGCCAAATACTTTGCCATCATTCCTACCATTTTCGCAGCGGCGGGGATCGGTTCGTTGAATATCATGGGACTAAAAAGTCCGCAATCTGCCATTATTTCGGCGCTGATCTATAACGCGCTGATTATTCCGGCCTTGATTCCCTTAGCACTCAAGGGGGTTCAGTTTCGACCGCTGACTGCCGATCGGCTCTTGCTCCGCAATATCTCGATCTACGGCGTAGGCGGCGTGATTGCACCATTTATTGCTATCAAAATCATCGACGTGCTGATTCCGCTTGCTTAACGTTGTTTGCTCCAACAGAACTGCTATGAAACGCAACGCTTTCCAACCGAACTTATTCCCACACGCCTTAACAACGGTTCTAGAAACCGCTACTGAGATTTGGGAACGCTGGCGACAGCAGAAATTCCCGCTGTACTTATTTCTAGGGCTGTGTTTCAACTTGGTGCTGGCTCCTGCCGTCTTTGCCGCAACGGGGGGCGAGTTGTCTAAGGTTCAAGCGTATTGGCTGGCTGGGTTAGGTCTAGTGACTGTCGCCCTCTCCATCTACCTATTCTTTGTGATGTTTGTACCGGAGAAATTCTGATGAGTTTTGCGCGTGAAGTCAGTCGAGCTATCCGAGCCACTTTAGTTTTGTGGGTGCTCACAGCCATCATCTATCCCTTTATGACGATCGCCTTCGGGCAAATTGTATTTCCCTTTCAAGCCAATGGCAGCCTACTGACCGATGCCCGAGGTCAAGTCGTGGGTTCGGCACTGATCGGTCAGCCATTTGCGAGCGATCGCTATTTCAACAGCCGCCCCAGCACCACCAACTACAGCACCGCCGACCCTAAAAAAGACGACGCTGGCGTGCTCAAAACGGGCGTATCGGGAGCAAGTAATCTGGCCCCCAGTAATCCTGCTTTGTTGGATCGGATTAGGGGGAAAGCAGATCCTGACCCGAACAAGGCGATCGCAGGCGACCTGCCCAGACTCAAAGACGCAGGGATTCAACCCACCGCCGATTTAGTCTATACCTCTGGATCGAGTTTGGATCCTCACATCACGCTAGAAGCAGCCAGAGCGCAAATCCAGCGGGTTGCCAAGGCGCGCGGACTAGCCACCAACCGCGTTGAAATTGCGATCGCCCAACATACGGATGGTCGATTTTTAGGCATCTTTGGCGAACCAGGGGTCAATGTTTTGAAGCTCAATCTCGCGCTTGATAGGATGCAAACTAAACCCTAAAGCCATATCATCCATCCGGGTAGAATTGGCGATCGCCCTCCGAATCGACGACCGCTTGTGCCTCGTGCGTGAAGACGAGCAGCAGCGAGAACCGCAAATGATTTGTTCGTTAGGATTGTTTTAGCTTGTAGGCGGGAAGCCCCGCGCTCTACCTGTATCCAGGCGAGCGACGGGATGAGAGACGCGTGAGTCGAGGTACGTTGCCTGAGCAATGCCGGAGGCGAGAGAAGGTAACAGTGCCGAGACGAACAAATAATGTCTCGCAAAATCACTTATTTTTATATTATCGCAATTTAATGAGTGTGATAATATGTGAATATGTTGAAAGCAGTGAAGATCAGGCTTTATCCCACAGATGCACAGCAAGCTCATTTGGCTCAAGCCTTTGGGTGTGTTCGTTGGGTCTGGAACCAGTCTCTTGCAGTCATATCCTTGACCTATAAAGAGACGGGGAAAGGGGTTTCTGCCTTTGACATGAAGAAACAAATTCCGTTGTGGAAGGCTGAGCATGATTGGTTGAAAACTTGTTATTCTCAATGTCTTCAGCAATCCGTTTTGAATTTGTCTCAGGCATTCATCAACTTCTTTGATGGTCGAGCCCAATACCCAACCTTCAAAAGTAAGTTTGATCGTCAATCCCTGCAATATCCCGCAAATGTCAAAGTGCTCAGCCAAACTGAAATTAAGTTTCCTGGAAATCTAGGGACTGTAAAGGCTAAGGTGCATCGCGATGTTTCCGGGAAGCTGAGAACGGTGACGATATCCAGAATGCCAGATGGTCGCTATTACGCTTCTCTATTGGTTGAGGATGGCATTGAAAAGCCAGAACCCAGTAGTGAAGGGAAGGCGATTGGGATTGATTTGGGGTTAATTGATTTTGCTGTCACATCAGACGGCTCAAAATATCAGAATCCCAGGCATCTGCAAAAACATGAGCGCAACTTAAAACGTAAACAGCGCAAACTATCCCGTAAAAAGGATAAAACCACGAACAAGCGGCGCAAAGCAAAACTTGCAGTGGCAAAAGTGCATTCTAAAATTGCGAGAGTGCGCGCTGATTTTCTACACAAGCTGTCCCGTAAGACAGTGAACGAGAACCAAGTTATTGTTGTAGAAAACCTGGCAGTCAAAAATATGGTCCAAAATCACAATCTTGCTAAAGCAATCAGCGATGCAGGTTGGGCGACATTTTGTACCATGCTCAAATACAAGGCTGAATTTGACGGAAAAATCTACCTAGAGATTGGGCGATTTTTCCCATCGTCACACTTGTGTCATTTGACGTTGCTGCCAGTTCCAAAGATGGATTTGTCTGTTCGGTCGTTTGAATGCCCTTATTGTCATGAGCGTCATGACCGAGATGTGAATGCAGCCATCAATATCAGAAATGAAGGCTTACGGATCTTGGCGTTGGGAATCAGCGCTACTGCCCAAGGACGCGATGTAAGACCAAAGCGGTATGGACGCAAATCCACTACTGTCGAGGCTGTTGCGGTTGAGCTGGGAAGCCCGCGTTCTACCTGTACTCAGGTGAACGTCGGGTAATTCACGAGGAACGTTGTATGACCATATCGCCCGTAGCACCGCCGACCATATCGTTAGAAGAGTTCCTGAAGTTACCGGAGACAAAACCTGCCAGCGAATTTATTGACGGTCGAATTTACCAAAAACCCATGCCTCAAGGAAAACATAGCTTACTTCAAACTCTCTTTGCTCCTGCGATTAACCAATTGGTCGTCCCGAAACGTATTACCCATGCTTTTACGGAATTACGCTGCACTTTTGGGGGACGCTCTATTGTTCCAGACATTACTGTTTTTGAGTGGAACAGGATTCCGACTAGTGCCGCAGGCGAAGTCGAGAATGTGTTTTCGCTTTATCCTGACTGGATAATTGAAATTTTGTCTCCAGACCAGCGTCCTACGAGAGTCATTAATAACATTTTGTTTTGTCTCAATCACGGGACAACACTAGGTTGGTTGATTGACCCTGAAGAAAAAACGGTGATTATATTCCAACCCAATCAGCAACCCATCGCGCTGGAAGAGGAATCTGATGTATTGCCAGTTTTGTCGCTGTTGGGCGATTGGCCGTTAACCCTAGGAGAGTTGTTTGGTTGGCTTAGCTTTGCTAAAAGCTAAACGTGAAAGAGGCGATCGCTTACGTCAAAACCTGCTGGAGCGATTAAAAGTCCAACCCCAACAGCCTATCAGCCATGCATCCTTCATCCCCCGACCCCTTCTATCTCCAAATAACCCGTCGTGGCAAGCACAAAATCTTCATCGGTATGGCTCCGGGTGTGGGTAAAACCTACAAAATGCTCGAAGAAGCCCATTTGCTCAAACAAGAAGGGATTGATGTCGTCATCGGCTTATTAGAAACCCACGGACGTAAAGAAACGGCTGATAAAGCAGTTGGATTAGAAACAATCCCCAGAATCGCCGTCGGAGAACTGAGACTGCTCGAAATGGATACTGAAGGCGTACTAGCGCGATCGCCCCAGCTCGTCCTCATTGACGAACTCGCCCATACCAACGTCCCCGGCTCCGCACGGGAAAAGCGCTACCAGGACGTTGAAATTATCCTCAATGCAGGCATTGACGTTTACTCTACGGTCAATATTCAGCATCTCGAAAGCTTGAACGATTTGGTTGCCCGCATCACAGGCATCATCGTGCGCGAACGCATCCCCGATCGCGTTTTAGAAGCCGCCGATCAGGTCGTAGTGGTAGACGTCACCCCAGAAACCCTAGAGCAGCGGTTGCTGGAGGGTAAAATCTACGCGCCCGAAAAAATTCAGCAGTCCCTGTCCAATTTCTTTCAGCGCCGTCATCTCATTGCGCTACGAGAATTGGCCCTGCGCGAAGTGGCAGATACCGTCGAATATGAAGCCAATGGGTTGCCCCTTGTCGGTCAGGTTTGCAATATCCACGAACGGGTATTGGTGTGTATTTCAATGTATCCCAACTCAGTTCAGCTCTTGCGGCGCGGCGCGCGGCTGTCGAACTATATGAATGCCCCCCTCTATGCCGTCTTTGTGGATTCCTCCGATCGCTTCCTGTCCAAATCCGAAAGCCTCCATATTGAAACCTGCGAAAAGCTATGCAAAGAATTTGGAGGCGAGTTTTTTCGGGTCAGAAATAGCGACGTGCCAGGGGCGATCGCCGAAGTAGCGGCTACGCACCATATCACGCAAATCATCATCGGCGAAAGCCAGCAGTCTCGCTGGAAACATCTCCTGAGAGGTTCCTTTACCCAAAGGCTGATGCGGCTGATTCACCAGCAGCATATTGACTTACACATTATTGCAACTGAGAAATAGACCCCTTACACGAATTGGGATTTGCGGCATAATGCATCGTCGAGTATCGAAAACCTGAGGCTGTGCGGGAGCCAGTAGCTCATCTCATACCTATGCGGCCATTACAGGAGGTTTTTGGGCCTGGAGATTGGCGCGACGTCGTTAGCGCGCGACTTAGACTCTGGGAGCGCGCGTTTAGGTTCTCAGCATCTATAACCGTTGAGATTTTCTGAATGAGTCGTTCAAACTCGCGCGGATGTTTTCGCGATCGCGCTTCCTAATATTTTTGCAATAGCGTTTGGCAAAACAGCCGCCCATCAATCGCAACGGTAAAAATTGCAATAGCATAGAAAACAGCATCCAATCGGCTGTGTCGGCAAAACTCGCTGGCGCGGTGGCTTGTTAGTTTATTGGTAATAGATCGATAGACTGCTGGCCGAGTCATGTTCCCCAAACGCTGCATTGCGTCAGCTTGAGTAAAACGCCTATGGCTTTACTGCACGGTAGCTGGATTCATCCTTCTTTTGGGCTTTGCGAGTCCCAGGCAATGCCTGCCGTTCCAGAACCCGATTCCCAAAGTTTTTTCTTTCTGTGGGGAGAAACCTGGCGCAGTTCGACGACCGCCGTTGACCCCTTTAGCCCCGCATCTCTGCATCCCTTTAGTTTGTCGGCCGACGAACTTTCCAGCTATCTCCTGACCCTACATCGGTCGAAGATCTTGGTTTTACCTCCAGCTCTGGAGACCCTGCTCCAGGAGAAAGGGCAAAAACAACCTGCGTCTGTTGCGACGGAGCGATGGCAGGACTGCGCTTTAGGTCTCTTGTGCCGCCGGACGGATGCGGGATGGTTGCCGCTACACTCCGCCGCTGCGATCGAGCCGACTGAGGAGGTCTGTCTGTATCCGTTCCGGGTGGGCGGGCTGTGCTTGAGCGCGGCGATCGCCACCGAGTTCCTTCTCGCCATTCCCCTGGGTTCCGACCTCCAAGTCGAAGATCCCCTCGGCCCGGATCTGCGCTACTGGAGCCACGTTTCTCGCTGGAGTTTGGATTTGCTGGTCCGTTCCAAGGTGCTCCCAGCCGTTCGGCAAGCCTCGGACCGTTCGATGGCCGCTTACTGGGAACCGCTCCTGGACAGCGCTTTAGATCGGACGCGCTTGCGCCAGATGAAAACCCAAATGCCATTAGTCTGTCAGTGCTACACGGCATCTGCCGCCGCAGATCGACCGCCAGCTTTAGACTTGCCGCCCTCTGCCGAAGCAATTCTGCTGGCATCGCTCCAGCAGATGGTCGATCGGCAGGTGCGTCGGATTCTCAGCAGTGAAGGAAGTGCCGCCACCCTCGCGAAGCTTCAGGATAAAAGCCTGTCTGGATGGCTATCTGCCCTAGAACGCCCGACGGGTCAATTGAACCTGTCTGAGGAAAACGGCAATCGCCTCCTCGCGGCCTTCGCGGCATGGATCCAACCCCTTCAACTGGCCCGCACCCAACAGCAATTCCGCGCTGCCTTCGCTCTAGCGCCGCCCCTCCCCTCCTCTCAAAACTGGTCGGTCAGCTATGGCTTGCAGGCTGCGGACGATCCGAACTGCTGGGTAAGTGCAGAACAGATTTGGGCTACGACGGCCTC
The DNA here is from genome assembly GCF_044923475.1 of Altericista sp. CCNU0014. Lineage (NCBI taxonomy): Bacteria > Bacillati > Cyanobacteriota > Cyanophyceae > Synechococcales > Altericista > Altericista sp. CCNU0014. The sequence goes on along the minus strand of NZ_CP137338.1, from coordinate 3,541,433 downwards.
GTCCCTTTCCATTCAAGGACGCACCTTAGAGCACCCCCAAGAGACGCTGCTGGCGGGCTTGGGTTTGGCCTCGCGGGTGTATCCGGCGATCGAAGACAGCCTTCAGACCGCGCGTCCCACCCAGCACGCCCTTACCCCGCTTCAGGCTTACGACTTTCTCAAGTCCGCGACGTGGCGCTTGGAGGATAGCGGTTTCGGCGTAGTCGTACCGCCTAAGCTGGCCAATCGAGAAGGATGGGCCAATCGGTTGGGTCTGCAAGTCCGCGCAGCGGCACCTGCGGCAGGGAAAGCCGCTGCCATTAGCCTCACCAGCTTGCTGAACTTTAAATGGGAACTCACGATTGGCGGGCAGCGCTTATCTAAGAGCGAGTTCGACCATCTCGTCTCCCTCAATTCTCCCCTGGTTGAGGTGAATGGCGAGTGGGTGGAGCTGAGACCTCAGGATATCCGGTCTGCTGAAGCGTTTTTTGCCAGCCGTCAGGGACAAGCAGGACTCACCTTAGAAGATGCTCTCAAGCTCAATACGGGCGACGTGCTGACGTTAGATAAGCTTCCGGTGGTAAAATTTGAGGCCACAGGCGCGTTGGAGCAGTTGCTGAATACGCTCAGCGGCAACCAAACCGTACAGCCCATCGAACAACCTCAGCGTTTTGAAGGAACGCTTCGTCCCTATCAGGCCCTCGGCGCTGGCTGGCTCTCTTTCCTAGAACAGTGGAATTTGGGCGCCTGTCTTGCGGACGATATGGGGTTGGGCAAGACGGTTCAGCTCATCGCATTTTTGCTCCACCTAAAAGCGGAAAAGCGGTGGAGCGGACCGATGCTACTGATCTGTCCCACCTCGGTTTTGGGAAACTGGGAGCGGGAAATCAAGCGCTTCGCCCCCACGCTCAAAACCTTGATGCATCACGGGACGGGACGGCTGCAAGGAAAATCGTTCGCTCAGTCTGCCGCCCGACACGATGTCGTACTCACCAGCTATGCCCTCATTCCTCGAGATGAAAAGGCGCTGGTGGCGATCGATTGGCAGGGCATTATTCTAGACGAAGCCCAAAATATTAAAAACCCTGAGGCGCGGCAGTCCCAATCGGTCCGCAAGCTTCAGGCTAAAAACCGCATTGCTTTGACCGGAACGCCCCTCGAAAATCGACTGACGGAACTCTGGTCGATTTTGGATTTTCTGAATCCGGGCTACCTCGGCTCCAAGGCGTTTTTTCAGAAGCGGTTTGCGGTGCCGATCGAAAAGTATGGCGATACGGCTTCTTTGCAGACGCTGAGATCGCTGGCTCAACCGTTCATCTTGCGGCGCACCAAAACCGATCGCACTATCATTCAGGATCTCCCGGAGAAACAGGAGATGACGGTCTTCTGTCCCCTCACACCAGAACAGGCTGCGCTCTACGAAAAAACCGTTCAGGAATCCTTAGAGGCCGTAGAATCAGCCGAGGGCATTCAGCGCCACGGGGTAATTTTAGCGACCCTCACAAAACTCAAGCAAATCTGCAACCATCCCGCTCAGTACCTCAAAGAGGCAGCTTTAAAGCAAATCCCCCAGCGCTCTGGCAAGCTGAAGCGGTTGGAGGAGATGTTGGAGGAGGCGTTGGCGGAGGGCGATCGCGCGCTCATCTTCACGCAGTTTGCCGAGATGGGGAAATTGCTCCAAGCGTATTTGCAGCAAGTCCTCAACCGCGAGACGCTATTGCTCTACGGCGGCGTAACAAAACCTAAGCGGGAAGCCATGATCGATCGATTCCAGAACGATCCGCAAGGGCCGCGATTGTTTATTTTGTCGCTTAAAGCGGGGGGCGTGGGTCTGAATTTGACCCGTGCGAATCATGTATTCCACTTCGATCGGTGGTGGAACCCGGCGGTGGAAAATCAGGCGACGGATCGGGTATTTCGGATCGGGCAAACGCGCAACGTGCAGGTACACAAGTTTGTCTGCAGCGGCACTTTAGAAGAACGCATCCACGACACGATCGAGAGCAAGAAGGCGCTGGCAGATCAGGTGGTAGGTGCAGGGGAGAACTGGCTTTCAGAGTTGGGAACCGACCAGCTTCGGCAGTTGCTACTGCTCGATCGCAACACCGTGATCGAAGAAGAAGTCTAGATCGGGACACCACGAGCAAAAGCGAGATTTAAAGCAAATAAACCTACGATCATCAATCTATAAATGGATTGATGGTTGTTCGCTTGAGTAGAAAGACATTGGCAAACCAATTAATGTAAAAAAATGGAGCATTTCTTATGACTGATGAATACAAAAAGGGCGATAAAGTCGAGTGGAAATCTTCTCAAGGTCAAATCTCTGGAGAAGTAATTAAAAAACTGACTTCTCCTATGGAGACTGAAGGACATCACGTCGCAGCATCTCAGGATAATCCCGGACACGATCCAATTAAGGCCAATTAAGACTTGGTGTCTGGACGGAGTACGCGATCGAGGCACTCAGGTTTTATTGTCGTTCGATCCACCCAAACGCAATCGCCGACTCAAACCCTACAGGGTAAATGAATCGGCGATTACGCTAAGCGATCTTTTATTCTAGGCTCGACTGCTTACGGGCAAAATGAGCAGATCGCGTAGCTCTACATCGTGGGTAAAAACTAGGAGTATAGCTACCACAGCTATATTCTTTGTCCCTAACGGCGGAATCGTTGAACCTGAGCGATACCGTAGGGAATCTCTTGAGAATAGTCCGCAAAGCCTCCAGCGAGAGAATATTGCACTGTAGTGGGATTTAAAGACGAATAGTACTCTACGCCTTGCAGCGCGAGAGTTAGCGTCGAACCAGCAGCGAGGGGCTGTTCGAAAGAAATTTTTGCACTGCCGTCATCCTGCTTCGTAACATTCGCATTGATAATATTGCCAGAGCCGTCTAAAACTTTAATACTATCTGTAGCTTCGACATCTTGCAGTGGCGAAACACTTACGTAGCAGAGCGGGCTGTTACCAACCGCAAGTTTGATGTAGTGAGATGGACCAACCAGATTGTTGTATTCAACTTGGTCGCTGCTTGCATTTAATATACGAGAGGCGATCGGTTCACTAGGAGCAGCAGACGAAGGCGTCGTACTGGTAGAAGCTATTCTAGTTTCGGTCGTCGAAGTACTGGAGTTCGTCGTGCCAGTTGTGGTTGTAGTAGACGATGTGGAACTCGTGGTAGACGATGCCGTACCCGTACCTGAGGTTCCAGTACTGGATATCGGTGCCGCACACAACCCTTTAGCACCCGCTGCAGGCGCGGTGGTTGTCGAAGGCGAGCTTTCGCTTGGAGCTACAGGTGCAGTGCTAGGAGCAGTCGTTCCATCGGGCGTCGCGCCCGGAGCAGTTGGACTAGTGGGGCTAGTTGGACTAGCTGGACTGGTTGTAGGCTCAGACATTTGAGCGCGGGCGGCACTAGGCAACAACGCAGCTACCACTAAAGAGGCAAGGGTTAAAGAAACAATCTTTTTCATGGGTTAAATCCTCAAATTGCAATCTGGTTGCAGCTTATTAATTTTGATTTTTAGGCTTTGTTAATGCTTTACCTAAAGTTACGGTTGTATCCAAAGTGCAAGACATTTTCAGGCTATACCAGTAATCTAATGTCTTTAATTCGCAATTACCTCACGCTAAAGAAGGAGTCAACAAACTACTGGATTGAATAGTTAAAAACCCGATCTGCTTTGACGGCTCCATCTAAAGATAGAAACAAGCAAAAAAATGGTTTTGCAATGCACTGCAAGCCAACTACCTCTTTTCTAGAAGAAATTATGGCCTTGGCTGAATTAGCAATCTAAATATTTTTTCTAAACAACATCGTATTTTTGTTGTTTGAGCGATGCTTTTGATTTTTTAAAGCAACAAAGGGGTAGCCAGTAGCTACCCCTTTGTCTGTACGACTGGGCTAAATCAATTCAACAAAATTAGCAGTCACAAATTAGTAGTCAAAGTCACCCATACCGCCGCCAGGGGCACCTGCGGGTGCGCCATCCTTCGGTTCGGGTTTGTCGACGATGATGCACTCGGTCGTCAGCACCATAGCGGCGATCGAGGCTGCGTTTTGCAGCGCCGATCGCGTTACCTTGGCAGGATCTACGATACCAGCGGCAAACATATCGACGTACTCGTCCACAGCAGCGTTGTAGCCGACGTTGAACTCCTTAGATTTCACGTATTCGGCAATCACCGCGCCATTTTTGCCAGCGTTCTCAGCAATCCGCTTGAGGGGTGCTGTCAAAGACCGCGCGACGATTTGAGAACCGATCAGCTGTTCGCCACTCAGATTGGCAGTGGCCCATTCTTCGAGCTGAGGTGCGAGGTGGGCGAGGGTGGTACCGCCACCAGGAACGATACCTTCTTCAACTGCCGCTTTGGTAGCGTTGATGGCATCTTCCAGGCGGAGTTTGCGGTCTTTCATTTCGGTTTCGGTGGCAGCACCGACCTTAATGACGGCCACGCCGCCCGCCAACTTAGCCAAACGCTCTTGGAGCTTTTCTTTGTCGTAGGAAGAATCGGTTTCTTCCATTTGACGGCGGATTTGCTCGACCCGTGTCTTGACTTGGGTTTCGTTCCCTTCCGCAACGAGGGTCGTGCTGTCTTTGGTGATGGTGACGCGACGTGCTTTACCCAACTGCTCCAGTTTGGTGCTTTCTAGCTTCAAACCGGCATCTTCGGTAATGAGCTGACCGCCCGTGAGGACGGCGATGTCTTCCAGCATGGCCTTACGGCGATCGCCAAAGCCAGGAGCCTTCACCGCTGCAACGTTGAGGACGCCACGCAGGCGGTTCACCACGAGGGTTGCGAGGGCTTCTTTCTCGATGTCTTCGGCAATGATCAGCAGGGGACGTCCAGCCCGAGCCACTTGCTCGAGGACGGGCACCAAGTCCTGCACGAGGCCGATTTTTTTGTCGGTAATCAGAATGAGAGGCTCTTCTTGGACAGCTTCCATCCGCTCGGTGTCGGTGGCGAAGTAGGGCGAGATATAGCCCTTGTCAAAGCGCATCCCTTCGGTGACTTCGAGTTCGGTGCTCATGGACTTGCCTTCTTCAAGGGAAATGACGCCCTCTTTGCCGACCTTATCCATCGCATTGGCAATCATCTGACCCACTTCTTCGTCGTTTCCGGCGGAGATGGAGCCAACCTGGGCGATCGCCTTGGAGTCTTCCACAGGACGGGAATGTTCTGCAATCTTGTCGACCAAGAAGCCCGTGGCCTTTTCAATTCCGCGCTTGAGGGAGATAGCATTTGCACCAGCGGCAACGTTGCGCAGTCCCTCTTTGACCATTGCGTGGGCCAGCACCGTTGCAGTGGTGGTGCCGTCGCCTGCTGCGTCGTTGGTCTTGGAAGCAGCCTGACGGATCAGGGCAACGCCGGTATTTTCGATGTGGTCTTCTAGCTCGATTTCTTTGGCGATGGTGACGCCATCATTGACGATTTGAGGTGCGCCAAATTTCTTTTCCAGGACGACGTTGCGACCCTTAGGTCCAAGGGTAACGGCAACGGCTTCCGCCAAAATGTCCATCCCTTTCTCGAGGGCGCGACGCGCGTTCTCGTTATAAATAATTCGCTTAGCCATACAAACTCAACCTCTGGTGCTCTAGTCAATCGTCTTTACTTCAACAAGTCAGCGTTTTTCGCACGCGCAATTCTGCGGATTGTTAGTCCACGATGGCCAAGATGTCTTTCTCAGACAGGAGGACGTACTCGTCGCCACCGAGCTTGATGTCAGTTCCGGCGTACTTGGAGTACAAAACCTTATCGCCAATCTTGATTTCCATTTCTTGACGCGTTCCGTCGTCGTTGCGCTTGCCAGGACCTGCGGCGGCAACTTCGCCGATTTGGGGCTTTTCTTTAGCGTTATCGGGAAGTAAGATGCCTCCAGCGGTCTTTTCTTCGGAAGCGCTGACTTTTACAAAAACGCGATCGCCCAAGGGTTTGACGGTCGATACGCTTAGGGTTACTGCTGCCATATCAATTTTTCTCCTAACGACAAGGGATGTGAAGTTTAGCACTCTCTACTCCCGAGTGCTAATTTACTGGAATGCCGCTAGGGTTCGCAATTGTAGACCTGTACGGGTTCCCGAACTAGCGAAAAATGAGAAACCGCACCACGACGTACAGACAGACTGCGACGAGCTGGCACACTGTTACGGGGATGCCGTACTTCAAGAAAGTTTTAAAGGAAATGCGCTTGCCGTGCTGTTCTGAAATACCTGCCGCCACGATGTTAGAAGATGCTCCCACTAGCGTGCCGTTGCCGCCCAACGTTGCGCCGTACATCATCGCGTAAAACAAAGGCAGGATTTCGGGTGGGAACTGACCTTCAAAATTTGGATCCAAGATGGCAGGGCTGGCTAAGCCGACGGTGACGACGTACTGCTTCAGGAGAGGCACCATTGCCACGACGAGCGGAATGTTGGGAATCAGGCTAGACAGTAGCCCTACGGTAAACAGCAATACTATGGATCCCAGCGCAATATTTTTCCCTAGGATGACTGCCAGAATACCGGAGGCACTGCCAATTACGCCTGTTTTTTCGAGTCCCCCAATCAGCACGAAGATGCTCATGAAAAAAATTAGGGTACTCCAATCCACATCCTTGAGAATATTTGAAACGGAATCGGTTTTGCTGTGATGGCAGAGGAGCAGACACAAGGCTGCCCCCAAGAGGGCAATCGTGGCCGGGGAAATGGGGGTGGGCAAAAGCTCGCCAATCGCAAAAAAGAGCAGGACAAGCGCGACAATGATGCCGCCCGGTGCCAAGATGCGGGGATGCTGAATTTTAATCTTGGGGAGTTCTTCGGGATGTTCTAGCTGAGTGCGCCAAATGCTGGGGAACAGTCTGGGCAGCAGTAAGAGGATTGTGATGATGGCGATCGCCCCACCTAGGCTCAGCTTTCCCAGATAGTCCAAAAAGCTGATATTGACGGCATCACCCACGATGAAGGTGGCAGGGTCGCCGATGATGGTGAGGAGTCCGGCGCTGTTGGCGACAAAGACCATCAAAATCAGCAGTGGGATGAAGTTAATGTTTAATTCTTCCGCCATGGGTGGCACTAGGGGAGCCAACAGCATAACGGTGGTGGCGTTGGGCAGTACGGCACACACGGGGGTGGTGATTGCCACGATGCCGATCAGCAGGCGTTTCCCTTGACCTTTAGCCAGGATGACGATTTGAGTGGCGAGGTACTCGAAGATGCGGGTGGGTTCGAAGACGCGCACCATGACCATGACGCCAAAAAAGAGCGCTAGGGTGGCGTGGCTGCGGCTGATGTAGTTAATGGCTTCCTGTAGTGACAGAATATTGAGCAGCACTAGGAGTAAGGCTCCCAGCAACCCTGCAATCATCAGGTGGGTTTTCTCGCTGATGATGAGGGCAAATACGCTGATAAAGATGGCAGAGGCGGCGATCGCAGACCAATTTTCCATCATGCTACCTCCGAGGTAAAACTGAGTCGATGAGACCGCAACGGACGAATCAATTCTACCTGTCATCGTTTCAGGTTGCGATTTTATCTCTCGCTGGGCTGAAACTCACCTTAGGTTAGCGCGACCGAGATTGTAAAGAATTGGTTGCTAGCAAGGTTTGAAACTGCGACTGTCTCTGGGCGATCGGCTCTGGGGCTTCGTCCCAAAGGCTTTCGTAATAGAAATAAGTAACCCCCAATCCAATGGATTGTGCGGCGCGTGTTTGGGCCTGAATTTGCGCCATGGAGATCTTTTGGTTTTGCAATCCAGTCAAAATCCCCGCCCCAGTCGGAATTTTTTGTCTTGCTTCTGTTAATTCTGGACGAGTGGCCTGAGCCATAAAGCTCTCTAGCGTCGGTCGATAGATTTGCACGATTAGCTCATCCACCCAGCCTTTGCGAATCCAGCCCAACCAGTCTTGCAAATAGCCCTTGTAGGCGGTGTCGTAGGGGTTGGGTGCGACGGAAAACACGGCGTTGGGACGGATGGCTTTGACGCGTTTGTTGAGCTGTTCGATAAAGCTCGAAATTTTGTTGGCCCGCCAGCTCACCCAATGCGGATCGTTGGGGTGAGGCATGCCTGTTTTTTTGGTTTCTTTGGCGTAGAGGCTGAGCGTGTAGGGGTCGTAGCCAAAGGAATTCGGCAAGCTGGTGTGGTCGTCAAACTGAATACCGTCTCCGTCGTAACGGGAAACGACTTCTGTGACTAGATTGGAGAAGAAGGTCTGGACTTCGGGATGAAAGGGATTGAGCCATACCACTTCGCCTGCGGCTCCGACCCAGTTTCGATTGCCGTTGGCCTGTTGAGTGAGCCAGTCGGGATGTTGGAGGGCGAGTTCGGAACTGGGCGGGGTCATGAACCCAAATTCCATCCACGGAATGACGCGCAATCCTTGTTGGTGGCCTTTTGTAATAATGTCTGCAAGCGTATCTTGACCTTGTTTGCCTTTGGGGACAAAATCTTGAATTTTGGCTTGTCGGGCTACGGCGCTGGGGTATAAGGTGTAGCCGGAATTCCAAACTACGGGATAGATCGTGTTGAAGTTGAGTCGGGCGAGATCGGTAACGGCTTTTTGGGTGTTTGCTCGATCGCGCCAGATTACGCTGTCGTTGATGGTGAGCCACACGCCTCGGATATCGGAAGGGGTGCGCTGGGACGATAGGAGGGTTGCTTGGGCCAATCCTTGGGTGGACAACAGGGCAATTAGAAACAGGAGGGGGAGGCGAAGGCGAAACTGTCTGATACGCGCTCTGAGGGTGTGAAGAGTGGTGAGGAGCATGGGAGGAGTGAGGCAAAACAGCAATCGATTTTGGGGCGATCGCCCATAGGGCTAACCCATCAAGATGACGGTATCGATGACGTGAATGATGCCGTTATCGGCTTCGATGTCAGCGGCAACAACGGTTGCGTTTTTAACTTCAAATCCATCGGAACAATCAATTTTGATGGGAGAACCTTCAATAGAGGTAATTATACCCATTTTTGCCAAATCGTCTTTAGTAAACTTGCCGGATGCGACGTGGAAGGTCAGAATGCGGGTGAGTTGGGGGATGTTTTGGACGAGGGTTTGGATGGTGCCGGGGGGGAGCTTGGCGAAGGCGTCGTCGGTGGGGGCGAAGACGGTAAAGGGGCCGGGGCTTTGGAGGGTTTCGACGAGTCCAGCGGCGCTGACGGCGGTGACGAGGGTACTGAAGGCGGGGTTGCTGACGGCAATGTCTACGATGGTGGGCATGGTTTTGGTGTGCAGGGGTGGGAGGCGGGAGAGAAGGGCGATCGGGATGTTTGAAGAGAGGGATTTTTCACCAATCCAAGATGCTGTAGGGGCGCAAGGCTTTGCGCCCTCTTTGCCAAATGCAATGCTATTTACCGATAATTTTGCGATTGAATATCGCGCAGGCGCGCTTCGGGACGCTTGAACCGATCGAGCTGAGCTTCGAAGAAGGCGCGGTTGGCCTGGAGATGTTTTGGATTTGGATCGTCTAAAGGGTACAGCAGTGCCTGACGCAATGCCTGAATGACAGCGGAGGTTACGCAGTACATCGATCGCTGGAAGGTAATCCCGAGCTGAATGAGCATATCGTCTTCGCCACGACAGTGGTTTTGGTAGTACTCCACGAGATAAGGCGGCAGAAAATGCAGCATGTCCTGCATCAACAAGGTGGGCGGAATTCCGGCGGAGCCGACTGGAAAGACATCGGCGTACAAAATGCCATAGTGGAAGTCTTTTTGTTCTGTAGGGACTTGTCCGGCTTGGGCGTTGTAGGATTTGGTGCCTCGGAAGGGGGCGGTGCGGTAAAAGACGGCTTCGACGTAGGGAAGGGCCGCTTCGTAGAGCCACATGAAGCCTTTGGATTTGGGAATGATTTCAAACCGCTCGCCGCGAATGTAAACGTGGTGGTAGATGGGGCGTCCGGCAATTGCAAAAATCCCGTTCACTAAAAAGTTCATGGCATCGGGGATGCCTTTGAAGCCGCCTTCATCGAAAATATCGGACATTTCAAAGAAGACGGGAGCCATGATTTCCCAGAATAAGCCTAGGTTGGCGGTGTAGGACATCATCCGACACTGTTCTAAAAACATGTCTGGGAAGAGTTTGTACAGCGCCAGCATGGGCGGGTTGTATTTGAAGTAGGCTTTGATGGCGCGATCGGCGTTGGTGCGATACTCGTCGCTGTCGAGGTAGCCGTCGAATAGCCCCCAGCCCATATCGCGACCGTGCCAGAGCATTGCTTGCATGCAAGCTTCAGCAAATTCCATGTTGATGCGATCGTGGAACCAATGGTGCAGGAGTTTGGGAAGTTTGCCTGTTTCGCCTTTCTCCATGAACTCCAGCAGTTCTGGATGCGCTGTGGCTTCTCCGCGCCAAATCCGCAGGTCGGCGTCGTCTCCAGCGTAATGGTTGTGCAGGTCTAGGTATTCTTGAGGCAGGAAGTATTTGAAAAACGGGAGGGGATTGAGAAAGACATTCTCGGCAATGTAGAGCAAGTCGCGCCAGTAGAAGTCCATGGGCACGGCATAAGCTTTATAGATGCCGATAATTTGCATCAGGTTTTCGGGGGTGTCTGGCAGCATTGCGCCGCCCGCCTCTAAGCGATGGATGACTTCAGCAAATTCGTGGGTAGAGGGTGGGAGTGTCGTGGGTCTTTCGAGGGTCTGCATGGCGACATATCTCTAATACTAATAAAGGCGTACGTTGAAGTGCGGAATGTTAACGTAGGTGAGAGTTATACAGCTTTGGCCAACCCAGCCCCTACCGATTCCGATTGCTTGAATGCAAAGTCCTTTGGCGAAGGATCGTACGTTGCTGCCACTTGAGCCATGGCAGCCGTCGTCGGTTCGCTCCAATGCACCAACCAGTAGGGCTGGACGCCCAGAAACAGAATGACAGCGGCCAAGAGCAATGCTGGAAATCGCTCCGACCACAGCACCTTGGGATAGTAAGCTAAAGCATTATCTAAACGCCCAAAGCAAGTCCGGTTGAGCAAAATGACGAAGTAAACGGCTGTGAATCCCGTTCCGACAACGCACAGGAGGGTCTGCCAGGAGAACGTGGCGTAGCTGCCTTGAAAGACCAAAAACTCTGCAACAAACCCGACCATGCCAGGAATCCCAGCGCTCGCCATGCCCCCTAAGACCAGCAAGGCGCTGACTAAGGGCAGGCCCCGTACCGGACTCATCAGCCCGTTCAGTGCAGATAGCTCGCGGGTGCCGATCTTGGCTTCAACAATGCCGACCAGATAAAAGAGCAGCGCCAAAATAAAGCCGTGGGCGACCATTTGAGAGACTGCGCCCACAATGCTCAGCTCCGTGAGCGCCGCACCGCCCAGCAGTACGTAGCCCATGTGCCCGATCGAACTATAGGCGACCATGCGTTTGATGTCGTGCTGGGCGATCGCCGCCAGCGCTCCATACACCACAATTACGACGGCCCACACTGCCAGCAATGGCGCAATGCTCTTCCACGCTTCTGGCAGCAACCCTAACCCAAACCGAAATAGTCCGTAAGTTCCCAGCTTTGCCAACACCCCGCCCAACAAAATGGCGATGGGCGGAGATGCCTCGACATAGGCATCGGGCAGCCAAGTATGCAGCGGTACTAGGGGCGTTTTGATGCCAAACCCAAAAATGAGAATGCCGAGCAATAAGGTTTGAAACACCAGCGGAATAGTACTGACAACCGTTTGTACGGCATCGTAATCAAAGCTGGTGGCATCGCCCAACCAGGCCAGACCTAAAAAGCCCGCTAAAATCAAAATGCCAGATACTGCCGTGTAAATGAGAAACTTGGTGGCAGCGTAACCCCGTCGAGCGCCGCCCCAGACGGCAATCAGTAAATAGAGTGGAATGAGTTCTACTTCATAAAACAAGAAGAACAGCAGGAGATTTTGAGCCAAGAACGCGCCTGTTACCCCAGCATTCACGAGCAATACCAGCGCGAAATACAGGCGAGGGCGGATGATTTTAGCGGGACTGCTGTAAATGGCAATCCAGGTCAGCAGACTGTTGAGCACCACAAGGGGGAGGGACAGTCCGTCCAGCCCGAGACGGTAGGTTAAGCCCAACGGCTCGATCCAGTTTAGGACTTCGCCCATTTGGAAGCCAGAATGGCTGAGGTCAAACTGACTGACGACCCACAGGGTTTGAGCGACCAAAACGCTCCCTACAATCAGGGCAAAGCGTTTCGCCCATCGATCGGATAGGTTTTGCGGCCAAAACCCGATCGATATTGCTCCGAGAACGGGTAGCCAAATTAAAAGACTGAGCATCTCAAACCCTTGGTATCAACTGCACGTTTACATCTACAAAATATCAACCGACGAGAGAAACTTTACCCGTATCGAGGTCGTAGTAACCGCCTACAATCTTGAGCTTGCCTGCAGTGATGAGTTCGGCCAAAACTGGAGACGCTTTTAGTTTCTCTACTTGGTAAGTAATATTGGCTTTACAGGCGTTTTCCAGGGGGTCTCCAGGAAGATTTTTAGCTTTGGGCAAACACGGCTTAATGGCGTCTAATAAACTGCCAATTTGCCCCGGAACTGGAGTTCCTTTGAGGGCTGCATCCACCGCACCGCAGCGCTCGTGGCCCATTACCATGATGACTTTCGTTCCTAAGACAGCCGCGCCGAATTCTAAACTTCCAATTTCTTCGGCGATCGCAATATTACCTGCAATCCGACAAACGAACAGATCGCCCAAACCCTGGTCGAACACAAGTTCTGAAGGTACTCGCGAGTCGGCACACCCCAGAATTGCAGCAAAGGGTTTTTGACCCTTTGCAACTTCATTGAGCCGGACGACGTCCTGATTCGGAGATTTCCGCTTTTGGGCAACAAAGCGTGTATTTCCGTCGATTAACTGGCGTAGTGCCTGATCGGGTGTGATGTTGTTTTGGGCGATCGCCGGAGCGGTCGGTGCGATCGCTTGTCCCAGTGTTGCAGTGGCCACGCTAGCGCCCACAGCACCCGCGCCAAATTGCAACATGCGACGACGAGAAACGTTTGATTTTAAAGAAGAATGAGTCATTGTTTTAAATTTCACTCCAACACACATAGAATTAACCGGGAAGAATGGACCAAGCCAAAACTAACCCTAAAATCGACATTCCTACCACAATAGTTAAGAGATAGGACTGAGATTGGCCGGAATTTCCGTACTTGAGACTTTCGCCCCCAAAGATAGAAACCCAGCCCACCGCATTAATAAAGCCATCCACAATAAATCGATCGACCCAGTCCGCAATCCGTGAGAGCGTGGCAACGCCGAGGACAATGGTGGAGCGATAAATTTGAGGGGTATAGAAGTCTGCGGCCAACAGCTGTTGCAGCGCCTGCACCGGAAGCTTGATGGGTTTTTGAATGAGGGGGCTCAAGTAAACCACAGCACCCAAACTCAGCCCCAAAATACTAGACCAAGTCAAAACCAGAGCCGCATCCTTATTCAGAGCGGCCCAGTCTGGCAGCAGGTCGAGGTTTAGCAAAATGAGCGGCAAGTGCAGCACCACGCCTAAAGCTAGGGTCATGGGAATCACCATCGGCCACAATACCTCTGGGGCGCGGACCGTCATGGGCTTGGGTTTACCGCCAAAAATGAGGCCAAATTCGCGGGTGAGGCTGAAGGCGGTCAAGGTATTGACAAGCAAGACGACGACGACCAATAGCGGATTGGTGTCCCACAGCCCATCTAAGAGTTTGAGTAAGGCCCAAAAACCACCCAAGGGAGGGAATCCAATTAGGGCTAAGGTGCCCGCAATATAGGCAATCCCTGAAATGGGACGGCGAGACCAAAGCCCCCCCAGTAGAGTGAGGTCTTGGGTGATGTTGGACCAAACGATGGTTCCGGTACTCATGACCAGCAAGGCCATTGCAAGCGCGTGAATTAACACCAGCAACAACGCGGCTTCATCTTGCTGCGTCCCCACGGCAATAAACACCAAGCCCATGTAGGCGGATACGCTATAGGAAAGGGCGCGTTTGACATCGATCTGGGCGATCGCAATTAAAGTCCCGCCCACGGCACTGACCGCACCGATCGCGATCGCGGTTGTTAAGACTGCGGGCGAAAGTGCCAACACGGGTTCCAGCTTAATCAGCACCCAAGCCCCAGTCGCAACCACCACGGAATTCCGCAAAATGGTACTGGGCAGCGGCCCTTCCATTGCTTCATCCAGCCAAAGATGGAGCGGAAACTGAGCGCATTTCCCCATCGGTCCCGCAATTAAAGCAAGTCCTAACAAGGTGGCCGTCCCAGTTGGCAACTGGGGATTGCTTTCGGCCCATTGCGCCAGTTCCGTGAAGTTCCAGGTTCCTGCTAAGGGTAAGAGTGCTAACAATCCCATCAGCAGGAGTAAATCTCCCACCCGCTTGGTTAAGAAAGCATCCCGCGCGCCAGATACCACCAGCGACTGGCTAAACCACAGCCCGACGAGGACATAGGTCCCCAGTGTCAGAATTTCTAGAATCATGAAGCTAAAGAAGAGGGAGTTGCACAGAACCAAGGCGCACATCCCCGCTTCAAAGAAGGCCAGAAATCCAAAAAATCTCGCCCAGCCCCAGTCCATTTCCATGTAACCCACAGCATAAAGCTGCGCTGAAAAGTTCAGACCCGTCACCAGCGCCATCGCACCAATGGAAAGGGCGGAGAGTTCGAGGGGCAAAGTCAGGTCTAGATTGGCGACCTGAAGCCACGGTAAAGAGATTTGTTGGGCGGGCTGTCCCCAAATTTTGGAAAGGGCGATCGCGCTATGGATAAACGAGAAAAACGTCATCAATAGGTTGATATAGCCCGCAGGGCGCGGCCCCGTGCGCCTCAAGATCCCTGGCGACCAGGGAATCGTTAGCAGGGCTCCCAAGAGGGAGTAGCAAGGGACTAACCAAACGGTCTCAATCCAAAACTGGGGCATAGAATGTATATCTATTTATCTATGGATTGAGTCCAGATTATCGCCTTTCATCTATTGTTAAAAGACTAGATTTTGAATGATACCGATAGATAAAACCTATTTATTTTTCAAAGGCGACGCATTGACAGAATGCATGTTTGATGGGCGAAAAGATTGAAGGCAAAAGGGGGATCGATTGATAAATCGGCTGAAGAATTCTCTGCTTCGTCACGAGATAGAAGGGATTGCAACAAAAGGGACGGCTCGTCGTATCCCCGGATGCGATCGCCAAGCTCATAGAATGTATCAATTTTTATAAAGATAAAGACAGGTAAAATCTATTTATGACTCAGACGCAACGAAGTCCATGTCGGCCTGTTTCGCAATCTGGCGACCTTCTGTAAAAAGGAAATCTAAGAAGGACTTAGACACCACTGAAAGCTGCTTGCTTTCGGGATAAATCACGTACCAGTGGCGCTGGAGCGGAAAGCCTTCTACGTCCAAAACGGTCAGCGGGCCGTGGATTCCCTCTAGCGCAAGGGAGTGGCGCGACAGCACTGAAATGCCCAACCCTCCCACGATCGCCTGCTTGATCGCCTCGTTGCTGCCAATTTCCATCACCACGTTCATTTCAACCCGGTTCTCGCCAAAAAAGCCTTCCACCGCCATCCGGGTGCCTGACCCCGGCTCTCGCATAATAAAGGGCTCTTCTGCCATGCGTTGCAACGAAATAGACTTCTCGTGAACCAAGGGATGGTTGTGGGGCGCAACCACTACGAGCGGATTTTCCATGACGGGACGCACGCAAATGTCTGCGCTTGTCGGGGGCTGGCCGATGAAGTAGAGGTCGTCGAGATTTTGATCTAATCGGTCTAGAACCTGCTGTCGGTTCGTCACTTGGAAGGAAATCGAAATGCCGGGATAGAGCTGCCGGAATGGACCGAGCAGCCTCGGAACGAAGTATTTAGCCGTGGTGATGGCGGAGATCCGAAGTTTGCCCTGCTTCATGCCGCGCAGGTTGGCCAAGGTCATTTCTAAATCTGAGAACCGACTCGAAATATCGCGACTGCTTTTGAGCACTTCTTCGCCTGCTTCGGTGAGGTAAAGGCGCTTTCCCAATTGCTCGAACAGCGGCATTCCAATCGCCTTGGTCAGCTGTTTCATCTGCTGGGAAACTGTGGGCTGAGTCAGGTAGAGTTCTTCTGCCGCTCGGGTGAAGCTGCCATGTTTGGCGATCGCCTCAAAGACTTGCAGTTGATGTAGGGTGGCCTGCTTCACGATGTTTTTCTCCTAGGACACGAACGCGATCGCTTTTATCTCCATTGTATATAGATAATTCCTATTTAGATAGATTTTTGTTGAATTGATTTCTATGTGAGGCTCGCAAGTATCAGACAGGAAAATAAGCACTAAAGTTCTTCGCTGGAAAGAGTTAGAGCGATTTGGCAATGTTCCTAACATTCTTTTCTTCTAAAGATATGGATAGAAAATATCTATTCAATTATTATATCTATGTCCAATGATGGCGCCACCTTCTGGTGGCGCTGCTGCGCGAAGCGCGAGGATCTGAGGTGGAGCGGACCTGAGGCCGCAGAGCGTCGAGTAAAGCAGCCAATGCTAATTGCTAGCGTTGTTGATGGGATTGGGGATGGCAGGCGCATTGGAAGTTTGCAGAGGCAGAACGATCCAGCAAGTGGTGCCCGCGTCTACTTCGCTGGTGAAATGGATCGTGCCTTGATGTAAGTCCACGCATTTTTTGACCACGACCAAACCCAATCCGGTGCCTGAAATCGAGCGGACGTTTTTACCGCGATGGAAGGGTTCGAACAAATGCTTTCGATCCTCCGGCGGGATGCCAATGCCTCGATCCCGAACTTGCAGCAATACATTTTCCGGCTGATACGCTAGCGAGAGTTCGACATTGCCGCCCTTGGGCGAGTATTTAATGGCGTTGGACAGCAGATTTGACAGAATAGAGCGCAACAGTTTTTCATCCAAGCAGATCGGGATGGCAGTTCCCTGACAGGTAAAGGTAAGCGTATGGCGGGCGTCAATATTTAGGGTCATTTCATCGACAAAATGACGGCAGTACAGTTCCAGATTGAGGGGTTTAGGATTGAAGGCCAGATTCCCGGTTTCGGCGCGATTGATAGTCAAAATATCGTCTAGCAATTGCACCATGTTCCTGACGGAATCTTGAATCCGGTGCAGGTTCCGCAATCGTTTTTCGGTGTTGTCCCACTCAGCTTGGGAGTTTTCGAGTACTTGAGCGGCGGCGAGGACGGTACTCAATGGGGTGCGAAATTCGTGGGAGGCCATCGAAAAGAAGCGGATTTTTAAGGCGCTCAATTCCTTCTCGCGTTCTAGAGCTAGGCGGATTTCATCCACCCGTTTGCGTCCGGTCGTGTCCCGCTGTACGGCAATCCAATGGGTGTACCACCCTTTGCGATCGGCTACGGGAACCAGGCTAAATTCGTTCCAAAATTCGGAACCATCTTTGCGATAGTTAATGACCTCCACGGTCACAGGTTCCCAGCGCGCTAGGGCAGTGCGGACTCGTTGGAGTTCTGCGAGGTCGGTTTTGGGACCTTGCAGGAGGCGGGGGGTTTGACCCAATACTTCTTCAGCTCGGTAGCCCGTAATTCGGGTAAAGGCTTCGTTGACGTAGAGAATCCGAGGCCCGGGCGCGTCGACGGGTTCCGCTTCTGTGATAATCACCGCATCGTTGGTGTTGACCACGACGGACTGGAGGAGACGCAGTTGCTCGTCCCGCTGCTTGTGTTCGGTAATGTCGGCAATCACTGCCACTACGCCGTTAATGTCTCCTTCGCTGTCGGGGAGAGGGGCGGCGGAGAAAATGATGTCGATGAGCGTGCCGTCTTTTTTAGGTTGGCAAAACTCCAGACGGTTGTAGATAGCCCCCTGGAGAACGCTGGCATGTAAGGTAGCATAGTCCGATTCTCGATTGGCGAGGTGGAGGGGATTGGGGCGATCAATGACTTCAGCCTCGGTCCAGCCGAATATCCGCTCCGCTGCCGGGTTCCAAATCTTGACTCTACTTTCGCGATCTAGCATCACAATGGCGCGGGGAGAAGCCGCGATTAAGGCTTGCAGCGTATTGTTGGTGTGGCGCAACGCATGTTCGGTGCGCTGCCGTTCTGCAATCTCGGCTCGGAGCGTTTCATTAGCAGTGGCCAGTTCTGCCGTCCGCTGCCCCACCCGCTGTTCTAGCTCGGTATTGAGCTGCTGAAGTCGATTGTAGAGTTCCGACTGTTGAATGGCGATCGCCACTTGCGTTGCCAGTTGCTTCATCAGCTCTACCTCCCAGTCGTCCCACTGGCGCGGACGGCTGCACTGATGGGCGATTAACAGTCCCCAGAGATAGGGCTTAGAATCGGCAGCGGCTGCATTACCGCTGGATGCGTCGTTCCGATTTTCTTGAATGATGGGCACCACCAACTTGGCCCGAACGCCCAACTGCTTCACAAAATCAGCCAGACAAGCTTCCACATCGGCCCGATCGACATCTGGAATGGCGCGGGTTTTCCCTGAGGCATAGGCTTGGTGATAGGCCAGCGGAAAAACCTCCTCGGGAAAGGTTTGGCCTAAAACGCTAGGATAGGGAGAGAGCGCCGTTTCGTGAATGGCGCTGCCCGTCCCGTCGTCCCACAAGCGATAAATTAAGACGCGATCGGCTTGCAGAAAGCGCCGAACTTCTTCAACCGTCGTTGCTAGAATCTCGTCGAGATCGAGAGAGCGCCGAATGTGTTGGGCGATTTCTGCAACCAAGCGTTCCCGCTGGGTTTGCTGGAGCAGGAGCATTTCAGCGCTGCGCCGCCGTGCCAATTCCTGCTTGAAGTACAGGAATGCAGCCGCTAGGCCCAGAACGCCCAAGCTCATTGCAACGAGGATTGAATTTGTCCCACTCATGGTAGAGATCGATAAAAGCACGAGCCAAGCGCAGCGGTACTCCCCCAGAAGAGTCTACGGGACCCATTCGAGAATACCCTTTAGAAGCCCAGCAGCACGGCCAGAAACAGCAATACGATAAAGGCCGCTCCCCCAAAGGTAATTGCCCTGCCCGCTTGCACCAAACCCTGGGGTGGATTTTTTTGCCAGGCCCAACGCGTAGAAGACATGGATGGGCCTGTGAAGCCAGCTCCAAATAATGCCTGCAAGTTAGGCTTCGGCAATTTATCCCGATAGTCAGTGCCGTACCGTGCCGTGTGGGCAAAGGTCGTTTCCCCTTTGCTCCGCTGGGGTAGAATGCGCCGTCGTTGGTAGGGAACGGTATTATCTCCAAACGCATCCCGGTATTCGTCGCTGTTGAGCAAGCTCTCGACAAACCCCTGCAACCCTTCGGTGGCTAGCACGATCGACCGGGCCAGTTTTTCGCGATTGCTGTAGGCGTTGCGACCCAAAACGCGCTGAATGCAAATCTCGACAAAGCGGTAGTTATTATTGCTGTCGTAAGTCAGCCGTCGAAAGGAATCCGAGAGAACTAAGCCTCGAATAAATTCCTTGACTGTAATTTGACCGGACCGCAACCGAGACTCTAAACCCTCTTGACGGTGGCGACTCAACATCTGTTGTTCGTTATAAATCTGGCGATAAGCCGCCGCAATCAGCTCGTCCATGGCCGAACCCGCGAGTTTGTTTTCGGTTGTAAAAATCCGAGCCTGCTCGTCCCCTGGTACCTCAAACCCTTCCACGCGATGATTTCGGGAGGCGGGTGCGTATTCTAATAAAGGAATGGACACTGTAGATCTCCTTAAGTTTTCGATCTGACTGAATTGAGAATCCCACGTCACCCGTAAGGAAAACGGTTAGGAAACCGGAAAGAAATCGGAAAGAATCCGCATAAGTAACAAATCTTGAGACTCTTCCGCTCGAACGAGGGTAGCGGTAGGCTGTCCCACCCACCCCCAAGGCCATCTCCTCCATCATCCCGATCTCCCGCGCCCCAAACGAGCCAAGCGCGACGTTTGTAGAGGGTCAATTTCTCGTAAAATCGTGAAGATGAGTCATCCTTGCCGCCTCGACAAAATAGGTCGAGGCGGGCCATAACTGCCAAGCCTCATGTTTTAACCCTTTCTCAGCCTCTTACCATGAGGATCCTTCTCGTTGAAGACGATGAGCGCCTTGCAGAGACGCTAGCAGAAGCCCTAACGGATCAGCGTTATGTGGTGGATATCGCGACCGATGGAGAATCTGGATGGTACCGAGTCAAAGCGCTAGAGTACGACTTGATTTTGCTTGATGTCATGCTACCCGAACTCGATGGCATTAGCCTGTGCCATCGGCTGCGATCGCACGGTCACACGTTGCCCATCCTGATGCTGACGGCCTGCGACACCATCAGCGATGAAGTCACCGGACTAGACGTCGGGGCCGATGACTACGTGGTGAAGCCCGTCGATTTACAAAAGCTGTTTGCTCGGATCCGCGCCTTACTGCGACGGGGTAGCATAACCGGATTGCCTATCTTAGAATGGGGCGATCTGCGCCTCAATCCCAGCACCTACGAAGTCCACTATGGGGAGTCTCCGGTTCACTTAACGCCCAAAGAGTACGGGCTTTTGGAACTGCTCTTGCGAAACGGTCGTCGAGTTCTGAGTCGGAGCGTAATGATCGAACGCGTTTGGTCCCTAGAGTCGCCGCCCGAGGAACATACCGTGAAAGTTCACATCCGAGGGTTGCGCCAGAAACTCAAAGCGGCTGGAGCCTCTGAAGATACGATCGAAACCGTTCACAGTATGGGGTACCGCCTCAGTCTACCGCACTGTGCTACGGGTATTGACTAACATTGCCAATCTAGAATTTCAGCAATTCGATCGGCAAGGGTTAGCGGATCGAAGGGTTTGGTGAGAATGCCTGCAAGCTCCAACTGTTCTGATTGGTCGTAACCCATAGGCTGCACCTTAGCCGTCAATAGAATCACTGGGATATCGGACGTTTCGGGATTTTCTTTGAGTTTTTTGAGGACGGTAAATCCGTCCATCTCAGGCATCATCAAATCCAGGAGAATGGCGTCGGGCTTTTCTGCTTCGGCTTGGCGCAATCCGTCGGCACTCGTGTTGGCCGTCAACACGTTCCAATGGGCTAACTGGCTGAGACTCACTTGAATCACTAGGCTAATGCTTTTTTCGTCATCAATGAGCAGAATCCGTTTGCTAGACATGAAACACCTACATAATCGGCAACGTGAAGTAGAATGTGCTTCCTTCTCCTTCGATGCTTTCAACCCAAATGTGCCCGCCATGCTGCTGCACGATAGTCCGGCAAATGGCTAAGCCTAACCCGGTTCCGCCTATCTGACGGGTATCTGAACTGTCAACCTGTTGAAAGCGTCCGAAGATAGCTTCTGTTTTGCTGGCAGGAATACCTCTCCCCCGATCTCGAACTTGAAACAAGACTTGCTCCGTTTGGGTTTGAACCCCTAAGGCAACGCTACTCTGGGGCGGTGAAAATTTAATGGCGTTGTTCAAGAGATTGATAAGGACCTGAATGATTCGATCTGGATCGACCCAAACTTCAATTTCATTTGGAATGAGGGTTATGGCAATATTACGCTCTTCTGCAAGGGATTGTACGGATTGAGTCGCTCGATTCATTAAATCGGCTGCGCGGCAGAGTTGCCTTTCTAGTGGTAATTTTTGCGCTTCTAGACGGTCGAGGGAAAGGATATCGTCGACCAGCCGCACGAGGCGTTCGGATTCGAGCGCGGCTACGCTTAACATCTGTTTGGACGATTCCGCCTTGGTGTCGAGGTTTCCAGAGGCGAGAAGTCCTAAGGATCCGCGAATGGAGGCGAGGGGCGTTCTCAATTCGTGGCTCGCGATCGCAATGAAATCGGTTTTGACCTGTTCGGCGATGCGACGTTCGGTAACATCTTGCATTTGCTTGACAAAATAAAGCGGTTCGCTTTGGAAGTCGCGAACTAAGGAGGTACTAGCGACGATCCACAGGGGATAGCCAAGCTTGTGAAAATAGCGTCGCTCGGTTTGAATGCTTTGCACTTCCCCTAATACGAGCTGATTTAATTCACTGCGTTGCCGTTCCGCTTCAGAATCTTCGATGAGTTGGTCCGAGGTCATGGTCAGTAATTCTGTTTCTGTATAACCCAATAACCTGCACAAAGATGGGTTGACTCGCAAAAAGTGACGGTCGAGTCCGACTAGGGCTAAACCATTGACGGCAAAGGCGAAGGCATTGCGAAACAGTTCTTCGCTTTGCAGCAGGGCAAGCTGGGCGCGTTTGCGATCGCTCAGTTCCAGTTGCAGTTGGGTATTGACTTGGCTCAGTTCTCCGGTGCGTTGGGTAACGCGGGTTTCCAACTGCTGGTTTGACTGTTTCAGCGTTTCCTCAGCTCGCTTGCGATCGCTGATGTCTCGAATCAGCCAATGAATGCTGGAAATTGCTCTGCTGTCCGGTTCGTATTTGGCACAAATCGAGAGCGCGGCAGAAAAAGTTTGACCCTTCCTCGGTTGGAATTGCATTTCCCAATCTTGACTCAGATGTCGAACCAGTGTGGTACAACTTCCTCGATCGTTCTCCCCGGTCTCGGCAGTCTGGGTGGAGTCTTGGGAGACTAATTCCGTCAATCGCTCTAGTTGGGTTCGAAACAACGGGCGTCCTGCTGGGGGGACAAACATGACCAGGAGTTTGCCGACCAGCAAATCGCGATGGAGCTGAAATAGAATCTCTGACGCGCAGTTTGCTGCTTGAATGATGCCTTTGGCATCCGTGACCAAGTAGGCGTCAGGAGCCAGCTCGAATAAAGTTCGGTAGCGCTGGCGCTCGGCTTCTAAGTCTTGGCGCGTGGCTAGCAATTCTATATTTTGCTGAGATAATTCCTCTGCCGTCGCTTGCAACTCTTCTAAAGTGCTGTTCAGGTCGGCGATCGCTTCTTCCAGCAAAGTCCGAGACGGAACCGACACACTCTCAGCATTTTGCCGCAGTGCATTCAACCGCACTTGAATGCCTTGAATTTGTCGTTCTAGTCCCATCTCGGGCTTGTCTTTGCGGTATGGCGTCATGGCTCGATCGTCTCCTGCATCAAAATAATACCCTTTGAATATCGTCCTGATGACCCACGAGCGGATTGTAACTGAGGCGACCCGATGGTCTGGCCTCGACGGTTCGTTGACGCTAAAGGTAGTGTTTTTGCCTATAGGGCTGAGCACTGCTCTCTAGAGTACACCTCAGTTTCGTAAATCTTTGTGAGTAAATCATGGGGATTCAGAGGGTGTTGCAGGATCGCTGACTGACAAAGCTGAAAAGAGCCTCACCCCAACGCCGACGACAGGCTCGGGGCTACGCCAACGACAAGCTTCCCTCGATGCAGGACACAACCTTTTGCAGAGCGCTGCGGTGTAGCGAATTTTTGGGTCGAGACTGCAGAAGTTGTTAGATTTTAGCTTGGCAGAGAATAGGCTGCAATCGGTTCGCGATCGAGCTCGTCGTCCTGTTTCTCCAATGCCATTTCATCCTGACGGAGGACGGCCTGCATAAACCCTCGGAACAGCGGATGAGGCGTGTTGGGGCGAGATAAAAATTCGGGGTGGAACTGGGTGGCAATAAAGAAGGGATGATCGGGTCGCTCGATCATTTCCACGAGTCTTCCATCTGGAGAGGTGCCGCTAATGAGATAACCCGATTCTAAAAAGGGGCTGCGGTAGGCGTTGTTAAATTCATAGCGGTGTCGGTGGCGCTCGTAAATGACTGGCTCTTGATAGAGACGCTCTGCCAAGGAGTCTGGCAAAATTTTGCAGGGATAGAGTCCGAGGCGCATCGTACCGCCCAAGTCCACCACATCCTGCTGTTCGGGCAAGAGGTTAATGACTGGGTTGGGCGTATCGGGGTCGAATTCAGCGCTGTGAGCATCGGGAAACCCACCCAGGTTGCGCGCCCACTCAATTACCGAGCACTGCATTCCCAGACACAGCCCCAGGAATGGAATGCGGCGCTCGCGAGCGTAGCGAATGGCTTCAATTTTGCCATCCACCCCGCGCACTCCAAACCCGCCCGGCACGATAATGCCGTGCATCCGATCTAAAAATGGATCGGCTCCCTTTTCTTCAATCTCTTCCGAGTTAATCCAATGTAAGGTTACTGCAACCCCTGCCGCTAGGGATGCGTGGTGCAGCGACTCCACCACGGAAAGGTAAGCATCCGAGAGCCGCACGTATTTTCCAACGATCGCAATATCGGCTCGCTTTGTCGGCTGGTGGAGCCGATCGACCAAGATCTGCCACTGGGTTAGGTCGGGTTGCCGATCTTCCATGTTGAGCTGATTCAAAACCTGCTGCGCTAAACCTTCCCGCTCTAAAATGAGCGGCACTTCGTAGATGCTGCTGGCATCCTGACAGGTGATGACGGACTTGACGGGTACGTCGCAAAATTCCGAGAGCTTATCTTTGATGCCGGGGTAGAGGGGGCGATCGCAGCGGCACACCAGTACGTCAGGCTGAATCCCAATGGAACGGAGTTCTTTGACAGAGTGTTGGGTTGGCTTGGTTTTCATTTCCCCTGCCGCTGGAATCCAGGGAATGAGCGTGACGTGCATGTACAAAATGTTTTGCCGTCCCACATCCTTGCGGAACTGGCGAATGGCTTCCAAAAATGGGAGGGATTCGATATCCCCCACCGTGCCGCCAATTTCAGTAATGAGGACGTCTGGCGTGGTATCGTGCGCCACCCGGAAAATCCGCTCTTTAATTTCATTGGTGATGTGGGGGATCACCTGGACCGTACCGCCGTTATAGTCGCCCCGCCGCTCTTTATTCAGCACCGACTGGTAAATCGAACCCGTCGTCACGCTGTTGAGGCGAGACATGGCGGTATCCGTAAAGCGTTCGTAGTGGCCTAGGTCGAGGTCCGTTTCTGCTCCGTCGTCGGTCACAAAAACCTCCCCGTGCTGGAAAGGACTCATGGTGCCGGGGTCGACATTAATGTAAGGGTCTAACTTCAAAATCGAAACCGAATAGTTTCGAGACTTGAGCAACCGCCCTAAACTAGAGGCCACGATTCCCTTTCCAATGCTGGAAACGACGCCTCCGGTTACAAACACGAATTTTGTCATGACGGCCTCTGTCCCAGTTCACCCGCTCTATTGTGCCATAGTCCTCAAGCTGTCAGTCGAAGAGTGCGGACTTTTTTGAGGAAGGCACTCATTCTGTCAGGGTGCTGAGGGGATGTTTGCAGAAAATGTCGAGACTAAATTCTGAGGACGGAATAGTTGGGATGTTCGGGGTTGGGGATGAGGCGCTGATTTTTACAATCGACCAGCAAATCGAGGGTTTCTAGAACGGTCTGGCCGATGAGGACGGTTTTGCCTGTCACGAGGGTGGCTTCGGTGGTTTCTCGGCCTGCAATCTCGATGAGGACGGGTTCGGTTACGCCTACGGATTCTTCGGTGCCATTGGCAAATTGGGCGATTTGTTGGTTGCGAATGTTAAGGCCGAGTTGCGCCATGATTGCCTTAGGTAAAACGGTTCTCACGGCTCCGGTTTCGATGAGTGCTTCGGTTTCGCAGGTGCGCAAAAGGTCAGGGTTCAACAGGCCGCGACGAATGAGGGCTTCATCAATCGCATTGGTGAGTTTTACTTTGACGCGGACTTCACCCATTGAATTTTCTGGCCTTGCTGTGGTCGCAAAACGTTGTACCATCGCTGTTTTCTCCTGAAATGTCGTCAAAGATTAGGCCTCTGGTTCAGGTGATGGGTTGTATTCGCCATGACCTCTATTCAGTAGCTTGCAGTAGCTTCATGTCGCCTCAATCATCTGACCTAAACTAAAAGCGTTGAAACTTTTTGATAGTTATCGAAGCTGCCGGAGTAGACCAGCCCTTTGGGAATATCCAGGGTCAAGATCGTGCCGTCTCGGATCAATTCGGTTGCGCCATCTACCCCAACAATAACGGGGATTCCTAAGCGCAAACCGAGTACAGCCGCATGACCGTTGCGATCGCCATCTTCGGTAATAATGGCCCCCGCCTTGCGAATGGCATCTACATGGACCGCCTCGGTGAACGACGCCACCAAGATTTCGCCGACGTTAAAGTTTTTGAGGCTGTTTGGACCGTTGGCAATGCGAGCGCGACCGCTGATGGCCCCTTGGCCGATCCCGACCCCTTGCCCCATCACGGCAGTGACCATCTCCACCTTCAGCAAATCCGTCGAGCCGGATACATTTTGCAGCGTTCCCGCCGTCATGACCACTAAGTCCCCTTCCTTGACAAAGCCTTTCTCTAGGGCTGCATTAATCGACGCTTGGAAGGTTTGACGCACAGAGGGCAGATTCAGCACCAACAGCGGTTGCACCCCCCATACCATCTGGAGCTGCCGCGCAATTTCGACGTGGGGCGTGACGGCCAAAATTGGAATATTGGGCCGAAATTTCGAGACGTTCCGAGCCGTTGCTCCGGTCTTAGTCAAGCTCAAAATGGCCTTTGCACCGAGCTGTACCGCAATTTGACCGACCGCCGCGCTGATGGCGTTGGGAATCGATCGCTCCGAAGGCGTTTCTGTCATCCAGTTAGGCCAGAGGTGACGCTCTTGATCGATGCGCTCCGCAATCCGTGCCATCGTCGCCACCGCCTCGACGGGGTACTTACCCACCGCCGCTTCGTTGGAAAGCATGACCGCATCGGTGCCATCCAAGATAGCGTTGGCCACATCGGAGATTTCAGCCCGTGTCGGACGGGGGCTATTCACCATGCTGTCCAGCATCTGGGTGGCGGTAATGACCGGAATCCCCAAGCGATTGGCCGTAGCAATCAGGCGTTTTTGCAGCATGGGAACGTCCTCGGCAGGCAGCTCCACCCCCAAGTCTCCCCGCGCCACCATGACCCCATCGCACAGGCGCAGAATCTCTTCCATCTGCTCGATCGCCTCGTGCTTCTCAATCTTCGCGATCACGGGTGTAGACTTGCCCGCTGCCGCAATCAGTTCTTTGATTTCAATCACATCTTCAGGATTGCGCACGAAGCTGAGGGCAATCCAGTCCACCCCTTGATCCAGCCCGAAAACCAAGTCCCGGCGATCTTTGTCCGTCAGCGCCTTGATCGATAAATACACCCCAGGGAAATTCACGCCCTTTGCATTTGACAGGGGTCCTCCCACGACGACCCGACAGTGGAGTTCGCCCTCCGCAGGCTTGACCTCCTCCACCTTCATCTCGACGCGACCGTCGTCGAGCATAATGATCGCACCGTTGGGCACTTCTTCTGCCAGAGGCGGATAGGTGACGGAACTGATGGTTTGGGTGCCCGGCACATCTCGACTGGTCAAGATAAAGCGATCGCCTTTTTGGAGCGAAATCGGCCCGTCGGCAAACTTACCCAGCCGAATTTTCGGACCTTGCAAATCCTGCAAAATTGCGACGGGGCGGTTGAGTTCGTAGGAGAGCTGGCGAATGAGCCGAATCGAAGACTTATGGTCTTCGTGAGAACCGTGGGAAAAGTTGAGGCGCAGGGTCGTAGCGCCTGCTTCAATCACGGCTCTCAGCATTTCTGGCGTTGAAATAGCGGGGCCGACGGTCGCAACAATCTTAGTACGACGAAAAGAGTCTGACATGGACAAAGGAAGATCGCTCAAGGTTAAAGCTTTACAATAAAAAGGACGGAAACAGACGGATGCCTGACTTTAGCCGATTTTGGGTTCAGTCTGCTACCCACCTACCATCATTCTTTCATATCGCCAGCGCAATCTACATGAAGCTAACCACCCGCGGGCATTATAGCGTCAAGGCACTCCTAGACCTCAGCCTTCAACCCCGCTACGGTCCCGCTTCTGTGACCGATATTGCGCTGCGTCAGTCTCTGCCCGCTCCTTATCTCGAGAAGCTGCTGATCGAGCTGAGAAAAGCTGAGATCGTGCAATCGGTGCGGGGCGCTCAAGGCGGATATCGACTGGCGCGATCGCCCGCCCAGATTTCCCTGGGCCAAATTTTAGAGGCGATCGGCGAATGGGACGAGCCATTTCCCATTGCAGCCCAAGATGCCCTCGCCAATGCTGAAGACTGGGTTGCAGCCGCCGTTTGGAAGCGGTTGGGGCAACATCTCAAGTCTGTCTTGTACGGCATTACGCTGGAAGACCTCTATTACGATGCCCGCAGTTGGCAAGCAGCTCAAGGAGCCGAAACGAGCTTTACGGTCTAGGGCACAAGGCCATGGGGTCAATCGAAGGTATGCTTGCCTTTGCGAAGCTCTCTCGCTCGCAGTAAAAGACCGATGGTGACTTGCTTCATTATCCAATAAAAAATTGCCAGAATAAACGCTGTTGCTAGCACCACGATCGCGGGGCGCTTGCCCGTCAAGTCATTCAGCGTTGCTAGGATGATATTATGCGGGTCAGTCACCAGATCCCAGCTATTAAATCTTAAAAAGCGTCCTAAATAAATTCCTACAGAACATAAAAAGTGCGTCAACAGCTCGGCTGCGAAAATATACTTTTGCAATCCTATCCGGCGCAGATAAGCGCCTTGGTTGATCGAGGAAATCACGTAAGCTTCAAAACCAAGGGTAATCGCTCCCAAATGCAGCGGGATATAAAACAATGTAATAACCCACACGGAAGGTGTCGCCCAAGTTGCCTGAATTAAATGAATGATGTCTGTCAATACATAGGGCGCATTGGGTAAAAACGCGGCATAAACGGCAAAGAAAACCCACCACATCGCCGATCTGTGGGGTTTGGACGCGCGTTGGGAGGCCGTCAAAGAAGCTGCTGGCGAAGCAGTACTGAAGTACTTTAAAGCCCAAGATTTTCGGAATAGTAAAAAGCTGATGAAGAGCGGAATAAATGCTAAAAATAGATTCCAAACAATCCAGCCATTGTAGCGATATAAATACTTAAAGCCTCTATATAGAATATCTTCCATATTTAACCGCAATAGTATTTCAAAAAGTCAGGTAAAGACAAGATTTATTGCGTTCAGATCTATTGAGCCAGTTGTATCTCTTGCCTTGAAATAGAGCAGTACGCGAGATGCTCTTGATTGACTAAATTATCGAATCCGTGAATGATATTAGAACATCGATTAATGTATGCCTTTATCCATTCCTTAAAGTCTTCTACTTCCGATTCTTGCAACGTATCCGTCATCGAACGACTGACTTTGAGCTGAAAATCTTCTTGGAAAGAAAAACCGTTCTGCTGCAGCGACTGAGGGCAAGAACTTACGAAGTAATCCTTTGAAATCCTCGGCCCTAAATATTGTTCGCCGCATTTCAATAAAGCTTTTAGGATTTCAACAACTTTAGCAACGGTAAATTCTCTGCGGACAAAGCCTTCGGAGACGGCCACGCGCTGAGGGCTGTCTTGCAGTGCTGTACTGGCAGAATCTGGAAATCCCAACAGACGTACAATCTGCTTTTCAACTTCCTGAAGTTGCTGCGGGTGTTTTCCTTCCGAAGATAGATTCTGATAGGCGCGAGCCAAAATTTCTAAGTTGTTGATTCGTTGGAAATGCTCTGAAGAGTCTGCAACCAAGCGATTGAGGATCTCCTCCGGTTCGAGCGTAATGATTTGCGACAGGGCTGAGTCTGCCGTCGTTTGTAGCAGAAGCTCTCTGGACGACTGGATCAAACGCCGCACGTAGTAGCTCGCCATGGGAGAAAGCTTATTAGACAAACTCATATTGAATCAAAACCTAGGGGGAGTCCTTCAGAAAAATTTGGGGTATTCGCAACATTTGCGCTTTGAGAGGCTGGTGCAACCGATTCGGAGGCAATCCTATCCAGACTTTACAATCAGACCTTCAAAAAATGCATCCGTATTTCATTAAGCCCATTCCATTCTCGCACTCCATCATTTGTCATGATGAAAACTTTTGCTCCGATCGCCCTAACGCATCTTTGCCCTCTTTTTCAGATCTCACCTCAACCCAGCGTGAGAAATACGAGTTTACCAAAGCTGGGAATGCAGCGCTAGCCAGATTCAGCACGGTTTCAACAAAAATGCAACGATTGGGGCGAAGGTCGATCGAAAATCCGTAGAACTACTGAGTGCTTCGATGACTCATTCGTTCAGGCAGGTGGGCATATTGAGAATAACGTAGACACGACGATCGCCCAACGTTGAATCCACTGCTAACCAGGCTGAATTTATGGCACACGACAATCCATCGGGGGGACATTTACTGTGATTTTGACAACCTCTGAACAACCTAGCCCCCTCCTCGACTACTCTTTGACGGTCGATCACCTTCTGAAGAAGAAGTACCCTCAACGCCACCACCACTACCGCTTCAGCGACTTCTTTTCTTTTAAGCCCGAAACTGGAAGCGTCATCGACTGGAACGACTCTCGCAATATTTTTGCAGGAGAAGATTTCATTGTGGCCCTGATTGAAGGACTAGAAGAAGAAGTCGGGAATGCCTCTTCTGTTGTGATGTACAGCATGGGGCGACAGTGGGGACAAAGAGATGCCGAAGCGTTTAAGATTTGGTTTTTTAAGGAATTCGGCTTCGACGTCAAGCAATCTAGCCTGTCCTTTATTTTAGAAACCTGGTGGTGGCCGTTTGCCAGCCAAGGGTGGGGAAACTGGGAAGTGGACCTAGACGAACAAAAGAATGGTTTTATGTTCATCAATGTCTTTGACTCCGCCGTTGCTCGAACCTTAGGCGATGTGGGCAAGCCCGTCTGTCACATTTATGCAGGTTTATTCTCTGGTTTTTTTAGCGGTCTGATTCAAAAGCAGCTCAACTGCATTGAGATTCAGTGCTATGCCATGGGCGAAACCTACTGTAAATTTCTCCTAGGCAAACAGGACCGCATCGATTCTGCCACCTTCTGGCAAACCGAAGGCGCAACGGCTCGCGACATTGAGAAACGACTCCAGCACGGGGAGTACCTCGGATGACCATTGCTGCGGATTGGCTGACGATAAAAGTTGGAACATTTTTAGGTTCAGTTCCCTGGCGTAGCGAAACGGCATTGGCTTCCTCCAGCAAAACGGCAGAACTGCTGGATTGGAGACAACTGAGCGTTCGCGGCTTCTTTTCCAATATTGCTTGGGACGGACGCTTGCTAGAGTTTCAAACCCATACTGAAACACCGCAAGACCTTTCTTATTTGCTGCCGGTTCAGTCGTTCTTTAGCTATTTTTCGTGGGAAGGGCGTCCTCATATTGGCGCGGTGCCCCAGCTGAATGTCAGCCAAGCCAAAGTGCCTGAACTCAGCCTCAATGACCTATCGGACTTGTTTTAGGATAAAGCAACGGGAATGGATACTGCACTGCAATCTTTAATTTACGCAGCGGACGATCACTATCTCAGTGATGCCGACTTGGATCGATTTAATAAGGATGTTAAGGCTCTAGGCGATCGCATTGAAGCGTACGAGTACCTGCGCGATCGCGAACTGTCCATCCTGCAGCCTGCCGCCGACTACCTTACCGAAGAATTTCTCAGCGCAGACCCCAAGTTATTGGAGCGCGCCGTTCTTCACTGGCTCTCAATTTTGCGGTATGCCTCGATGGCAATGCTGACGAACAACTCGGAATACCTGAGCCGCCGCATTTTGGAATGGTTGCCGGAACTTGTGGACGCGTACCAACTTCGCGATATCGAGCTGGCGCTGTACCGGTTGATTCAGGCCCAACTCAAAAGCAGCCTGTCTCCAGAGCAGTTGGCCCTCATTAAGCCTTATCTCGAAGACGCCTACGCCGTTCTCCTAAACGCAAAGCCTGCCCTGCAAAAGTCCGCCTAGTCCTTCTGGGCAAACCCTACAAGGAAGTATTTTAATGATTTCAGTCAAAGAGTTAGTTAGAGAATCCCATCTTCCCAGCAATTACTTTGCCCCTGATGTATACCTTCAGGGCGACCTAGAGGCTGGTCTGATTGAAAACCGAGATGGTGCCCGTCTGCTGGCACTGCCAGACGCTTTGCTTCGCGCGATCTACGAAGGGTTAGCCGAAGAAGTCGGAGCCGCCTCCGAGTCTGTTTTGTACAAATGCGGTGCTTGGTGGGGGAAAACCTTCTACCGACGCTTCGCTGAAGAAGTGAGCCAGCACCATCAAAAGCCGATCGCAGATATTGAGATGATCGAGTTTTTGCAATGTCTCAAGCAAAGCTGGAAAACCCACGGTTGGGGCAAAATCGATCTTGATTTTGATTTCTACCAGCAAGGTTTCATCGTCGTTAAGGTTTGGAATTCTGCTTTTGCAAAAAGCAGCCCTAGCATCGGCAAACCCAAGTGTTTTGTAGAATCCGGGTTGCTCAGCTCTTTCTTTAGCGGATTGACGGGGCAGAAACTTCACTGCATCCAGACCACCTGCGAATCGATGGGTGCCGAGTGCAATCATTTTGTCCTGGGTCTGCCCGATCGAGTCAGGCGGGCTGAGGCTTGGCTTCAAGAAAATCACGACCACGCCGCTATTATGGATCGGCTGTGTCAGGGGCAGGTAGAGCGCCGCGTTAGCGTCTGATTATTAGGCGTTGGCTTTTCGAGACTTATCAACATGGATGTAAGGGGCTGAAGTTGTGGCTAAAACTGTCAAAATTAACTCTATCAACGAAGAAACTGCCGTTGAAACGAACGATAATCTTCTTTCTCTGCTCATAAAAAAAGATTTAAAAGTTTCCCAGGAATGCGGCGGGCGCGGAATGTGCGCGACTTGCCACATTTTTATCACCGATGGGATGGAGCAGCTTTCTCCGATGAGCCGTCGGGAGCAGCGCACCCTTGAGGTCATTACGACCTGCAAAAAGAACTCTCGGTTGGCCTGTCAAGCTCGCGTTGTGGGAGAGGGCGTGGTTGTCGAGCTACCTGCTGGGATGTATGTCACTGAGGTGGAAGACATTGAGTCCCTCATCGGTCAACGAGCCGAGCAGGATATTTTGCACCCGATCTACGGCACGGTACTGGTCGAGACAGGCAAGCTCATTACGCGCTCTATGATCAGCCAGCTCAAAGATACTCAGGGAGAGGTTTCTAAGATTCTCTCGCAGTCTGAATAGCATATAAAGTCAAAACTTTTTGCCCCCTATTTTTGGATACATTATGTTGACACAACTTTCCCGCCTTGCTCTTGACGCGGATGGCCGATACGCGACCGCCGAGGAACTTCAGTTCTTAAAAGATTATTTGCAAACGGCTGACCAGCGCGCTCGGGCTTACAAAACCGTCAGAGATAATGAGGCTTTTCTGTTAGAAGATCTGCACAGTCAGGTTAAGAACTCTGATGGGAGTTCTCTTTTCAAAGGGACCAAAGACGTCTCTAACTTTTTCAAGCGCGATCAGAAGCACATTTTGCGGGTTGCGTCGGCAGCGATGTTGTTTAACGACTTGGATTTCCTGCGCGAAGGGCTGCTGCTCTGGCATCGCACGATTATCAAAGCGTTTGGCGTTGAGAGACCCGCTCAGGTGGCCTGCCAGGTATGGCCGAACGTGATGGGCAAGTATTTACCCACCGATGAATACAAGTTGATGTCGCCGGTGGTTGGATTAATTCGAGCAATTCTTGGGTAGGTTGAATCTGCGCCGTTGGCACGATAAGACGCCCATTCTTTCATTTTGTTGGCCGATCTGTACTAAGGATATCGAGAAATGGTTATGTCTCAAAACGAAGAGAACAATAAGACCCAGACCAGTTGGTTGGGTTGGCTAGAGGGTGCATCCATCGCAGGAGCTGTTGGCGCGGCGATCGCCACGGGTCAGAGTGCCGTCATGCTATCAACGCTGCCGCTTTCCTTGGCTGCCGCACTCAGCTTTGTCAATCGCCAGCGCATGCAGTCCGATCTCCAGCGGCAGATCATGCTCACCATTGAGTGTCAGGACCAAAACCTGCAAGTAGTGAAGCAAGACGCTGAAGCGCTTGCAGGCACCGATCGCATCTTAATGATCCAGCTTAATACCACAAACAACAAAATCGAAGAGGTTCACAACACGCTGGCTCAGCTTCAGTCCCAAATCGGTAGCCTTGAAGCGCAGTCGGCAATGCTGGTCAAAAAGCAGTCGGAGCTTTTAGAAAGTACGTTAGAAGAAAGCTACTACCGTCGCGGGTTAGAGCTAGAAAAACGCGGAGAATTCAAAGATGCGATTGCAGCCTACACCGAAGCGCTACGCGTCAATCCTAACTACGCCCAAGCTTACATGCAGTTAGGGTCTGCCTATGCCAACTCGGGACAAAAACAACAGGCGATCGCCCACCTGCGAACGGCCACCAAGCTGTTCTTTGAAAGTGGCGATTTGGACAACTATCACGCCGCCCGCGAACTCAGCGAAACCGTCCATGCTGGAGAGACGATCGCCGAGCCCGCAGCCAAGCTCGCCTCTCCCGAACCCTCTTCAGACAATGGCAAGCGCCTTGCCGTGGACGAACTGTTTGTTTAGCTTGTAGGCGGGAAGCCCCGCGCTCTACCTGTATCCAGGCGAGCGACGGGATGAGAGACGCGTGAGTCGAGGTACGTTGCCTGAGCAATGCCGGAGGCGAGAGAAGGTAACAGTGCCGAGACGAACAAATAATGTCTCGCAAAATCACTTATTTTTATATTATCGCAATTTAATGAGTGTGATAATATGTGAATATGTTGAAAGCAGTGAAGATCAGGCTTTATCCCACAGATGCACAGCAAGCTCATTTGGCTCAAGCCTTTGGGTGTGTTCGTTGGGTCTGGAACCAGTCTCTTGCAGTCATATCCTTGACCTATAAAGAGACGGGGAAAGGGGTTTCTGCCTTTGACATGAAGAAACAAATTCCGTTGTGGAAGGCTGAGCATGATTGGTTGAAAACTTGTTATTCTCAATGTCTTCAGCAATCCGTTTTGAATTTGTCTCAGGCATTCATCAACTTCTTTGATGGTCGAGCCCAATACCCAACCTTCAAAAGTAAGTTTGATCGTCAATCCCTGCAATATCCCGCAAATGTCAAAGTGCTCAGCCAAACTGAAATTAAGTTTCCTGGAAATCTAGGGACTGTAAAGGCTAAGGTGCATCGCGATGTTTCCGGGAAGCTGAGAACGGTGACGATATCCAGAATGCCAGATGGTCGCTATTACGCTTCTCTATTGGTTGAGGATGGCATTGAAAAGCCAGAACCCAGTAGTGAAGGGAAGGCGATTGGGATTGATTTGGGGTTAATTGATTTTGCTGTCACATCAGACGGCTCAAAATATCAGAATCCCAGGCATCTGCAAAAACATGAGCGCAACTTAAAACGTAAACAGCGCAAACTATCCCGTAAAAAGGATAAAACCACGAACAAGCGGCGCAAAGCAAAACTTGCAGTGGCAAAAGTGCATTCTAAAATTGCGAGAGTGCGCGCTGATTTTCTACACAAGCTGTCCCGTAAGACAGTGAACGAGAACCAAGTTATTGTTGTAGAAAACCTGGCAGTCAAAAATATGGTCCAAAATCACAATCTTGCTAAAGCAATCAGCGATGCAGGTTGGGCGACATTTTGTACCATGCTCAAATACAAGGCTGAATTTGACGGAAAAATCTACCTAGAGATTGGGCGATTTTTCCCATCGTCACACTTGTGTCATTTGACGTTGCTGCCAGTTCCAAAGATGGATTTGTCTGTTCGGTCGTTTGAATGCCCTTATTGTCATGAGCGTCATGACCGAGATGTGAATGCAGCCATCAATATCAGAAATGAAGGCTTACGGATCTTGGCGTTGGGAATCAGCGCTACTGCCCAAGGACGCGATGTAAGACCAAAGCGGTATGGACGCAAATCCACTACTGTCGAGGCTGTTGCGGTTGAGCTGGGAAGCCCGCGTTCTACCTGTACTCAGGTGAACGTCGGGTAATTCACTTTCCTGCCTAGCCCGGCGCGATTATCGTTAGTGTCCTGAGTTTTTCGCCATAGAGGCCAAAGCGTGAAAAGGTCTGAGGATAAGAGATTCAGGCCAACAGAGAATGGATATCGTCACACGCAAAGCCCAAATACTGCGGGTTCAAACCCAAAATCCATATCCAGAGTTGAACGAAGTCCTACAGGAAAAACTGAATACAGAGGTTCTGGGGGTTACGCAAAGCGTCTTAGAAGCAGCTCTGTGCGAAGAATTACAAGAGCATCTCAATCAGCTTGCGGGAGAACGACCTCGTCGGTCTGGCTACTTCAAGCGAGTCCTTGATAGCGAATACGGGCGCATCGAATCCTTGTCGGTACCCAAGCTGCGCCATGGGAACAGAGACCGAGACTGGCAAATCTTGGGGCGCTATCAACGGGGCCTTGGCAGTCTATTAAACTTTTGTCTAAGTCTGTATGTCATGGGCCTGTCCTTGCGAGACTTGCAAGAAGCGCTCTATCCATTACTCGGGGCTGTATTATCGGTCAATGCCATCAACCGAATCACAGAAGCCGCTCAACAGCAGATGAATCAACGGCGCACGGCAAAAATTACCACTGCTGTACCCATTTTGCTTGTCGATGGTGTTTGGGTGAGAATTCAATATGCAAGCGGGGAAACCTTTGAAGACCAAGCTGGACATGTGCGCGCCTTGCGTCAAGCCGAAGAACGGGTTGTTTTAGTGGCAATGGCCATTTATCCAGATGGCACTCGTGAAATCTTGCACTATGAGATTGCCGAGAGTGAATCTCAATTCGCCTGGGAGTCTTTTTTCAAGGGTTTACAGGAGCGTGGATTGAAGCTTGATGGGGTTGAGGTTGTCGTCAGTGATGGGACCAATGGATTGCCCGCTGTGCTCAAAGCCTGGGTACCTCAGGCCCAGCATCAACTGTGCATCACTCATAAAATCAGGGCAATGCTGCGTCATCTGGGCTATGAGAATTTATCCATCCAAGATGCGCAAGGTCAGACCCTAGACCTTCCAGAAGCAAAGAAGCTTCGCTATACCCAGATTAAGACTGACGCCTATGACATCTATAAAACCGATGATTGGATGGAAGCCATTGAGCGATTGGTGGTCTTTGTCGAGACTTGGCAGTCTGTTGAACCTAATGCCATCCGCTCCTTTTTGAGAGATATTGTTTTGACCTTTAATTTCTATGATTTGAACCCATCCTTATATCCACTCGTCCGAACCACTAATGCGCTCGAACGATTGTTTCGAGAGTTTAGGAACAAGTCCGATGAAATTGGTGCGTTCCCCAATGAAGACAGTTGTTTGACCATTTTCTTCTTGGTCTTACAGCGTGACCATACCAAGCATGACCGTCTCAAATCTGTGGCGAAAAACTAGGGACACTAACCGATTATCCTACATCGCAAATTCTGAAAAATATGCGTTTATATGCATAGTGTCAGGTCAATGATGGGCATCTTAAGCGTTAACGTGCGATATTACGATTGACTTCGCTCGTTTTAATCCAATCTAAAATTGGTGCTCCGCGCTCTTGAAAGATGCCCTCCATTGTCTGCCAGCTCTATGAAAAACTCGCACTACCGAATTCTAGGGGAAGTCGGGCAAGGTCAATTCGGCAAGGTTTTTTGCGGGTACGATCGCAGTACGGGCCAGCTTTTGGCCCTCAAAAGCTTAGATCACCTGCGGTTTCCGACCCACAATTTTTTAAAAGAGCTGGCGATATTAGTACGGCTAAATCATCCCAATATCGTGAGTTTTCGCGGTGTCGAGTATCGCGATGCCGGGCGTTATATTGTGATGGATTACTGCCAGGGTGGCACTTTGCGGCAGCTCTTAGAGTCTAAAACCGAGCTTTCTTTTCTACAAAAATTAGGTCTGGTTCAGGATACTTTACGGGGGATCGAACACATCCACCAACACCAGATCGTTCACTGCGACCTCAAGCCCGAAAATATTTTGCTAGACGCGACAGCTCAAGGCTGGAGCGCTAAAATTGCAGACTTCGGTATTGCGCGCTTCACGGGTAACCCAGAAGCGCGCAATACCAGTTCGGGCGATACGGGATCGCCCGCTTATATGGCTCCGGAGCGTTTCTACGGTCGCTATTCCCCCGCGTCGGATTTGTACGCGGTGGGGGTATTGCTATACGAATTAGTGTCGGGACAGCGGCCCTTTTCTGGAATGCCTGCCGATGTGATGAAGGCTCATCTGAACCAGCCTTTACGCATTCCCAAGCCGCTCCCAACGCTGTTGAAGGTTATCATCCGCAAGGCATTGCAGAAGCTACCGCAGCATCGCTACAGTTCGGCCACGGAGATGATGCTTGCCCTTGAAGCTGTCATTGTCAGTCTTCGTCACGCAGATCCACCCTCTACCGGTCCGCAATCGACATACTCTCCGCAGCGGCAACTCCTACCTAAGTCTGCTTTTCCTAGCGCGATCGCCACAGATATCAATTCTTCAACTTTCATCAGACAGCTTCAAATTCGCTCGGAACACCTGCAGTTGTCTTGTGAATTCGATCGGGTCATCTGCGGGCTTTGGTCCCACCCCCAAGGCTGCACGATCGCGACCCAATCGCCTGAAGAATTAACCCTTTGGCTTAAATCCCAGACTGAAATCCAGTCCCTGGGAACGCTACCCATTCCGCGCGACCCCTCCGGCAAAACACCTCGCGTTTGGGTTGATATCGAACCCCAAGGTCGTTGGCTGGCAATGCTTTATGGCGGCAACGCTGCCTCTGGATCGAGATCCGATCCGGCTCTGCTGGATAGCGCGCTACAGCCCAGTTTTCTCAAGATTTGCAAGCTCTCCCACCTTAGCGCTGCAAAATCCGTTGCATTGGAGCGCGCGGCAGATCGGGTTTGGGTTGTCAGTTCCCGCCATCTCCTCGTGGCCCGCACGCTGATATCGGGTTCTTTGGAATTTCCCAATCAATTTCAGCGATTGGAGTTTTGGAATCGACGCGGGCACTTTTACTGGGCCTACGACCTCGAAGGCGTTATCAAGGCAGCGACGCTTGGCAGCACTGCTCGAAATTATCTCTTTGCTGCGATCGAAGCAGAACCATCGATGGGGATGCTCATTCAACTGTCGCCGCTCAAGATTAAGCGAATTCCCCTCGATGTTTGTGCGGATTGGGTTTGCGCTGCACGTTGGGGCTATATTTTGGGCGATCGCAGCGGTAGTTTTGCTTGTCTCAACCGTCGAGGGAGGACTGTAGCGCAAGCGCAGCTCCCGCTGGAGGCTGGATGCGAAATAACTGCTGTTGCGTTTGAAGAACCTGCGACCCTCGCGATCGCGGTCCAATGCGATCGCAAAGCATTCATGTATCGGTTAGATCTTGGAGTGCATTTACCTAGAGCTTTAATGAATCTTTAATTCACGCGTCAGTCATGCATTCAATAGCACGTTGGTGTCAAATAAAACTCGCATTACAAATACTTTTGCGCTAATTGCTCATCCAGGATGGCTTTTACTTCTTCATCGGTGGGAGGCGGTGCGTCTGTTTACCCAAGTCTCGGACAACGCGATCGCCCTCAACCTAGCTACACACAAGGCGATCGCCCCACTGCAGCAAAATCTTGGGCAAGGCGATCGCACCTAAACTACTGCACGCAAGGGAAGCGCCACAGCCCCACCGACAAATCACAGCGATCGCATTTGCAGGATGCTCGAAGTGCGGGTTCTTGGTGCAAGCTTAGGGTTTGCAAATATGCGAGACAACCGCAGTCTTTAATTTATCATATATGATATTATATCATAATGGATTCATTGATAGTTCGTGAGTATCTGACACGGGAAAATGAAAGCCCTTATCGGGTTTGGTTATCATCTCTCGATAAAACGGTAAGGGCCAGAATTCAAGCACGGGTCATGCGGTTTGAGAGAGGGAATCTTGGGGATGCGAAGCCTTTAGTTGATGGGGTTTGGGAAGCTCGGTTGATGTTTGGAGCGGGATATCGCATTTACTTTGCTCTTGATGGCCATACTGTTTTGCTGCTCTTACTTGGAGGAGATAAACGAACTCAGGAAAAGGATATTAGGCAGGCTCAGCAATATTGGGATGATTATCGAAAGCGAGGGAAAGATGACTAAGCGAGGTAGAAGCAGAGATTGGAATGAAGGGTTGGCTGAAGATCTTCAGGATCGAGAGTTTGCGCGGGAGTTTTTACTAGCGGCAGTAGAGGAAGATATTCCCATTCAGGAAGCGCTAGGTAAGGTTATTCGTGCTTACGGGCTGAAGGAGTTTGCGGCAGAAATTCATTTGCCTAGTTCTAATCTTAGCCGTGCGCTTAAGCCTAGTTCTAATATCACTCAGCAAACGCTGAATCGATTGCTTGAGCCTTTTGGCCTTCGATTGAGTATTGCCCCGGTTAGCGATACGAGAATTGCTGGTTGAGGTCTGCAAAGTCATTTTTGATGATGCATTAAAGCGATCGCCCTCTCTGCTTTTCAGCAAAAGCGATGCAGCTGTCTCCCATCTCAAATCTCGGGCAATGCGATCGCCCTCGAACGACCAACGCATAGGGCGATCGCCCCACTCAAGCAAAATCTTGGGCAGGGCGATCGCTATTCCGTCGGCTAGAAATGCGATCGTATGTGACACTGGCCTCAAGGTTTTTGTGTAAATATGGTCTCAATGTCGCGCGCAGCGTTGAGAACTCTAATAATTTCGATGAAGTCATCGCGTTCGAAATAGAAAATCAACTGGGTATTAAAACCTTTGACTGCCCATCTCCGTAACCCCTGTAAGGTCTGATTTTTTGCGATATAAGGGCTACCGATACCAGGAGTCCGAGCGATCTGAGCAAACGTTTGACGAGCAGCATCAAAGAAATTCAGCGCTACTTCTATGTTGTATTGGGCCAGGTATTCAAAGTGTTTGTCTAGATCTGCACTGGCTTTGGGTGTAATGACAATGCGTTTGGTCATACCTGGTTACGTTAGCGGCTTTCTAGAAGCTGAGCGCGTTTTTGCTCCCACCATTCATCGGTGACTTCAACAGGTGTACCGCTTTCTAGACCTTCCAATAGCTGTTGCTCTAGGTTTTCTGGCATGGCTTGGGCAATATCTTGGCAGATCAGATGGTAAAGATATTGGCTGGAATCGCTATACCCACCTTCTCGTACTTTTGCTTCAATTAAGTCTTTGAGGTGGTCGGGTAGGGAGACGCTGACGCTTAACATCGGTTGTGCCCTCTTGGTGTTTCGATGTTTCTCTATTATGGCTGAGCGATCGCTCCACTTGCCCCAGCGATCGCCCTTAACCTACCAACACACAGGGCGATCGCCATGCTCAAGCAAAATCTTGGGCATGGCGATCGTCTGACCTTACCCCAGATAAGTTCTTAATTCTTCAGGAGAAAGGACTGAAATGGGTGAGTCTCTGAATCCATCAACATCACGAGTGACAATTTCATCCAACTCTAGGGCCATAGCACAGGCGACTTGAATGGCATCTTCAAAATCTGAAAATCCCAGTGCGATCGCTCGTTCAATACATTGCGATCCACTGTGCAGATTTCCATCAGTTCTAACAACCTGATTACGGCTGTGATTGCTGTTTCAGGACTTCTAGTTTGACGACCAACAAGATAATGAACATCTGTTACTGTCGTTGCAGACATGAACCCTTCAATCTGACCTGATTCAATGCCCTTCAGGAGGAACGCAGCATCTTCAACAAAAGGTTCTCGTGCCAGTAATGCATCTAAGAGCACGTTGGTATCAAATAAAACTCGCATTACAAATACTTTTGCGCTAACCGCTCATCCAGGATGGCTTTTACTTCTTCATCGGTGGGTGGCGGTGCGTCTGTTTTGGCAATACCAATGAGGCTTGCGGCTAAGCCCTTCGGCTTGACTGCGGGTTGTTTTTTGGTTTGGAGCGATCGCTGCAAAATCTCGATTAATTGTTGACGATCTCCCACGGACAGTCTCATGGCTTGTTCTTGAAGTTCATGTAGGGTCATAACGATAAAATGGATTAGGATACTTATGTTCTAATTTTAGCCACTCTGACTGAAATGATTGGTTATTTGTGAGTTGGCGCGACCGCCATGCACCAAAAGTCCGCACCCAGACCACTAGTTCGCCCCGCTCAACCCAAGCCTCGGACAACACGATCGCCCTTAAACCACCAACATACAGGGCGATCGCCCCCCTCAAGGAAAATCTTGGGCTAGGCGATCGCTTTTCGGCTTCGGGAAAGGCGCTCCCTATACCCAAAATATCAGGCATTCTGAAAATATGTTTGATTCACTAGTTGGATCCAGCTTCGCCTGTGGATACTTGCTGAATCTTTTGCTCCAGGGTATTTTCCCAATTTGGATCGCCAGGGTCGATCGCGATCATCCGATCTGATGATTTTGAGCGATCGACGTAGAGATGGAAGGCTTTTTGGTCTTGGCGATGGGTTAGGATATACTGACGTAGTTCGTTAAGGCTCATTGCCTCAAGGTTGGCTTCTGTCATGGCTCATACCCTCCAGCGGGCTTGATCTCGAAGTCTATGCTATCTCCAGCAAGCACGTATAAGTTACCAGTCTGCTTATCGATTCTGACCAGTTCAACGGTGTTGAATTGCCACCCAGCGTTCAACGACTATAGGGTTGCTCTATGTTAAGTTCGGGGATGATTCGATAGTGCTTGATGTTAAAAGTGCAAAGTGTTGCGCTGCGTCCAACGGCACAGGCTGCAATTAGGGCATCAATTAACCCAACGTTGTTTGACAAGTGGTAAACCGTAAAGTCGGAAAGGGCACGGGCACAGTCTGTTTCGGTAGGCCAGACGACTGGCAATGGTGCCACTAGTTGCAATGCTTGGCGGACTTTCTGCTTGTTTTGCGCGTCCTGAATCAATTCCATGACAACAAATCCAGGGATGCTTGGAATTTCGGATAAGCTGGCGAACCAGGCGATCGCGGGTGTGTGACCTCGCTGAATATCAATGAGGATATCGGTATCGAGCAAATACATTGTTATGATTGCTCGCGGGTTTCGGCTTGATGGCGTATTTTGCGAGCATGGTCTTGACTGTTCAGAATGTCTGGACGGGAGTTGATGACGCCAGCTTTTTCCCAGTAAGTAATGAGTTCTGCACCTGTTTTGGGTGGATTTTCTAGGTCGGGGCGCAGGGAAAGGATACGGAGAACGTATTCGGTTAAGGGCAATTTTAGTCGGGCTGCTTCGGTAGACAGCTCGTTTTCTAGGTCTGACGGTAACTCTAGGCTAATGTTCATAATTCTGACCTTTTGGGCGATCGATGATGGCGCTTGAGGATTCTTGATTCTATTATGCGCGATCGCCCTCGAACGACCAACACACAGGGCGATCGCCCCGCTCTAGCAAAGTCTTGGGCAAGGCGATCGCCCATTCACAAACTGGCTAGACAAACTTTGAATACTCTACGCTTATTTGTCATTGGCTAGATGTGGAACTGTATCCATCAATGCTCTCGGAACATTGCTAACCAACTCTGGAGATTAGGTTTCATTCTTCAATCTCACCTACAATAACTAGCCTCACTTAGGCAAAGTTACATATCAGAAATAGGCAGTTTTTCGACTGAATCATAATTTGTACTCTTTCTTAGCATGGCCCTCAAACACATTCTGTACTTTGGATCAGAAAAACAATATGCATCACCTTTAGGAGATCGCTTAATTATTGGATTATCTTGAGTTGACAATCCACTCAAAATCTGAGGAATATTTAAGGTTAAATTATTTGTAGACGATGGGAATTCTCTTCTAAGAATAGATTCAACATCAGACCATTTAAACTCCTCAACTTCAATCAGACCAAGTGAATACAGTGTTTGATTTCTTCTGCCAACAAGAGTACTACGCTCATTCATCATTGACTCTATGACTGTATAATTTGATGCAAGAGATTGATTGAGCCAGAATTTATCAGCCTCATCTAATAAACGAAATTCTATTCTGCGACCAACTTTCTCTCCAAGAAATGCAAGTTCTAAGCAAAACTCATGTATTCTCTGAGGCAAACGATCAGTTACCCAGGAAATATGGGACTCAAGATCACTAATGTTATCAATCGAGTATTTTAGCTCCTGAATAAAACCTTGATTAATAAGGTATTTACACTGCTCTAAGGTCATCCTTGAAACCTCAGGTAACTCTCTAATCCGATTGGCTACAGTAGCTAGATTTGGCGTTGCTTGATAATACTCGCGCAGATCACCAGGCACACCAACTATTAAAATATTTATTTTGTAAAAGGCATAACGTTCATCATCCAGTAGGGTTATAATGTTTGCTAACTCAGTCAAAAGATTTTGATCAGATCTAATAGACTCAAGATTATCAAGCACAAGAATTGCTTGTCCATCACCGCTCAAGCTGCGAATATGGCTTAGACACGCTTCAAAAGGTTCTTTTTCGCTAAAACTATACTGATTTTGATGCTGTAACCCTCCGGAAGCAATGCCCGCACTCAAATCTGCTTTTTTTGTCT
This sequence comes from Altericista sp. CCNU0014, assembly GCF_044923475.1. Taxonomy (NCBI): domain Bacteria; kingdom Bacillati; phylum Cyanobacteriota; class Cyanophyceae; order Synechococcales; genus Altericista; species Altericista sp. CCNU0014. The sequence goes on along the minus strand of NZ_CP137338.1, from coordinate 3,497,350 downwards.
CACTATAACCAGTTTGTCTTGCTTGTTTTTCTCTGTTTACTAAATTTGAGAACTCAGCATTAATAGATTTAAGTCTAGATGCATTTGCCAAATTGGCAATATACACATTAACACCTAGATTCTTCAGAACTTTTTTGTATAACCAAGTCTTTCCACTGCCACTCTCTCCATATATCAACAGCTTAGTGGTGCAGAAAACTCCTGAAACCCTGTAAACTCGTTATTCTCAACAAGGCCATTTATTGAGAATATACAAAAAATTAACGGAAATAGGTAGCTTGAGCCTATGGTAAATCCGCTCTAAATAGGCCTAAAAAGTTTTCTGCACCACTAAGATATCAACAGATGCATACCACTGCGTAGACCTTTCGTTAATGCGGATTCCAACTCTGGTCGGTCTACATACATTGATTCATTGACATCTGAAGCCCTCGGAGTAAAAACCTCTTCTGGTTTTTTCTGATCCTGCAACATATTTTTTATGTAATTCATCAAAATTCTTTCAGACGTTTAACGCCACTCTTGAAAATGTTACAGAAATGCCTCTAAAAAGAAGCTTATACCTAACCGAATTAAGAGCAGCTACTGAATCCGCACACCAGACAGGCCCCACCAGAGCAACCATTCATTGCCTGCAACTCAGAGCCACATTCAGCACAAAGACCCATTCGATGATTGTTCTCCGATAAATCGAGTAACGAAGGCGATAACAACTCGCTACCTAATTTCACTACAGACTTGCCATTCTGAGAATTGCCCAAAGGCATCGCAGCCTCAACCTTCGCAGGTTCCAGCACAGTCGCCGCGGATGTCCCAGCCTGTTCCACCGCCACCGGAGCAGCAGCCCCAACCGCCAACGTCGCCGGAGCCTCCTGCAACACCTTGCCAATCAGATCCGCCAACCCCAACACCCGATGGGGGCCAAGCCCTTCAGAATCCGCCCCGCGAATGCCGCGCAACTGCCGTACAATCTCCGCAACAGGCACCTGATAAGTCAACAGCAAATTCGTCAACCGACAGATCGCCTCGCACAGCGACTGAATCTCCGTCCCCGACTTGCCCGCCACCAGCCACAGCGACGCTAGCCCCGCCGTCGAATAGCTTAAGTGCGCCTCAATATTGCCCCAAGTAAACGTTGGAATCGTGCGGTTGAGCGAAAGTTCGTACCCAGCAGGTAAACTTGCATGCGCAGTCGGAGCCGCCACCTCTTCCACCACAGGTTGAACCTCCGGTGCAGGAGCCGTCGCCACAGCAGACGTTGCAACGGGTGCCTCTGGGTCAGCAAACGCTTCAGGAAATTCCGTTGCCAAATCCAAAAGCGCCTGAATCCGAACTGCCTCTTGGCGCTGGTTCCCTTGCGTTGTGCTAACGCTAGCCTGCGCCCCCTCCGGGTCAAAAAACGCTTCAGGGAAAGAATCGACTAGGGTCAATAAAGCTTGTGTACTTGCCATTGTTTAAATACCAAATCATTTGCATCGCTGGGTGAGCGGAGTCGAATCCCAGCATCGGCGGAGGTGTTGGGTTCGGCTTCGCTCACCCAACTTAGACTTTTCGTATTTTTTTGGTTTGGTCAGCTCATTGGGGATGATTCTTTCTTCAATGAGTTAGCCTTACCTGAAACAGGGAGACTTAGGGGAGAGATTCTCTTAACTCCCAGATTTCTCCGCATCGCCCACCTTAATCGGCTCCGACTCCAGCGTCCCAGAACGATAAATCGTCACTCCCTTCAAACCCGCCTTCGCCGCCAAACGATAAATCTGCTTAATTTCATCCACCGTGGCATGACTGGGCAGATTAATCGTTTTAGAAATAGAAGAATCAATCCAGTCCTGCCATTTAGACTGCACCAGAATGTGCCAGCCCGGTGGCACTTCCCGCGCAATCTTAAACGCTGCCGTAATATCGGGATGCTGCTTCGCAAATTCAGTGCCCTTGAGGGAACCCGATCGCTTCACAATTTCCGCATCCGCTTCCGAGAGATTTAGGTCTTCCAAATACGGGTTCAGGATTTGAATCCAGTTTTGCTCGTTTTTAGACGCATCCACAAACACCTGCTTCCACATCGTCAGCCCAAAGTCTGGCTCAAAGGCCCAAGAACAGGCCGCAAGCTGAGCGATACTGCCCGTCGGCGCAATGGACAGCACCGTGGAGTTGCGGCGCGGCACTTGGGTTAAGTCCTGCCGATGAGAGGCAAGGGCTTCTTCGCCGTTGTACTGATTGCCTTCGCTGTCCACCCAGCGCTCAAAAATGTTGCCCGTCCGCACATCCTGGATCTGGGGCCACACGCCGCAGGCTCCCTTCTCTGCCGCCAGCGCCTCCGAAGCGCGATAGGCATAGTTCGCAATCCACCCGCCCCAGCGATCGATTTCGTCTAGGTGCTGGGGGGAGTCGTAGGCAATCCGCGCCTGCTTGAGGTAATCGGCCCAGCCCATGATGCCCAGTCCCAACTGCCGGAACACGTTCCGTACATTGTGTTTTTGGTCGGGGGTGGCAAATTCCGCCACGCTCAGGACGTTGTCTAGGAATCGAGTCGAAATAGCTACGGTTTCCGCCAAGTCCTGCCAATCAATCTCGATCTCGCCGTTGGGTTGACGGTGGATAAACTTCGTCAGCACTAGGGAAGCAAGGTTGCAAGCACTGTTGGGCGGTAAGAAGATCTCGCCGCAGTTGTGAGCCACTAAGCCATTGGCATCAAAACAATGCGGCCCAGGTACCGTACAGTCATAGACTTCTTCAATACCATCGGCTGCGATCGCCGCCACCGTCACAGAAAACCGTTCTCGGTTAGGAGTCCGCACATACTGACCCATCAGCATTTCAAGTTTTTCTGCCTTGGCAGGATCTTGAAATCCAATCGTTTCTGCAAACCGACCCAAATTGTCCCCAGCAACAATCAGCTCGTGCTGTGCTTTACAGAAGTATGCTGCAAGACCGCCATTGCCATCAGGAAGAAGGCGATCGCCAGCCTCTCGCCGATTTTTATAAAGCTTACAAGCAATCCCCATCCGAGCCAGCATGCGCTGTACAGCTTCAAGGGTTGCCAGATCGCTTTGAGCTAGACGAACGCTGACTCCCTTTGTTTGATGACCTTGGACGCTCCCATCTGCATCGAATAGACCGCGCAAGAATCCTTGATAAAAGGCAAAACTAGCTTGCTCAACTTCAGCCGTTACGGTTTTAGCGCCTCTGCTAATGCCAAATCGTTGTGCCAGTTCGGCCAGCCGTGTTGTTGCCACAATGCTCTTTTGTTGGGCGATCGCCTGAGTACCCGTTACAGAATAAACCCGACCAACACTACTTTTCTTTTCAATCTGATTGAGCAAACTGACTGCATAACCCATCATTACAGGATTATCATCGCCCCAGAATCCAAGAATGCCCTGCATCTCGCCTTGATTATTGAGCGCAAAGGTTCCATCTCCCACTAGGCTACCGAGCAGCCAGCCTTCATCAAAGGTACCAGCGCCTTCCCAACCTTCCGAAACACGGTGGTCGTGAAGCATCAGGCGATCGCCCGGTTGAAGATCTTCTGCTGCCACCCATTCGGTGTACTGGCGATACCGAGTCTGCGCTGTCACTTTCAGCATTCTATGGTTTCCCGTCAACCGCAGCCGATACCCTTCCTGAGTTTGAAGGCTCAGTACAGGTTTAACCCCCGTCGAGAAGAAACCTTCAGACGTAGTGCTAAACAGCTCCCCATTCACGTAAGTGCTGTGCTGTTGCCCCACTAAATCTTTGACCTGACGTGGTCCCTCACCCGTATGCACCCAAGTGTCTGCTGTTACGCAAGGATTCGTGCAGGTCACAAAATCGCGGATGGGGCTGCGGCGCTTGGCGTTGTCGATCAACAGCAGGCCAGGGTCAGCCGTCGCGTGGGCATTGCTGGCAATCTTGTCCCATAGCTCGTGAGCAAAACCGTCTCCCGCATCCAACTGCGCGAAAAACTCATCGTCGAGCTGTACGGAAATATTGGCATTGTGCCAACGGCGATCGCGTTTTCCTTCAGGACTCAAATGCGTCTCCACCCAAGCCGTTGCGAGCTGCTGATTAATTTCGCGGAATTTTTCTTGCTTTTCCGCCAACGGCACATCGCTCTGCACCAACTGAGCCATCTGCTCGATGACCGACTTCGTGACTCCAGCATCGATCGTGGATTGCGTCTTGGCCTGAATAAACTCCAAAATGTCGGGGTGCTTCCAATCCATCGAAAACAAAAACGCACCGCGCCGCGCCTTATTCCCCGTCGTAATCTTCTTAGAATTTTCCGACACCATATCCAGGACCGCGCAAGGCCCCAGCGCTCGCCCATCCTGAAATGGCGAACCCTTCGGACGGATGTAGCCCTTTTGCCCTTCCGCTCCGATATTGATGCCCACCCCGCCCCTAAACTTAGTGGTCAGCACCGCATCGGAGACCAGCTTAGTAATGTCGTGGATATTGTCCTCTGCCGACAGCACAAAGCAGTTCAGCAGACCTCTAGTGCCGTGGTCGCAGTTGGCCAGAATCGACCCGCCCGGCACCAGCTTCATCGGAATCAAAATCGACAGAAACTTTTCTTCCCAGTAGTCGCGCAGCTCCGGTGTCGTTTCCGCACTGGCCACAAACCGAGCCACGCGCTCCACCACTGCTTCCCAGGTGGATTCGCCATTGACAAAATATTTTTGTAAAACCGCTCTTTGGGATTCGCTGAGTTCGACGCGAGGGGATTGAGATACAACCATAGGACCATCTCTAGAGCTAAATGTAACGAGGAAAGAGTTCTATATCTAGCGCCATAGCTAAGCAGAACAATCTAACCCCCGCTAAGTCTAGTATCGCTCTTCTATGGTGTCAAGTCGTGGCATCAGAAAATCCGAGTCTTGAAAAAATGCCGTTGGATGGGGAAAACAACCCAGTACCGCCTTGAAAAAGCGAGTATTCTAGAAACAATCCTTATCTTTAATGTTTCGTTACTGGATACTGCTCCTATGCTTTTTGCCTTCAACCTGACGACCTTAACTGGAACGGGTTCGCATTCTCTCTATGCGTTCTATGGAGTATTGGCCCTCGGTTTTTTTGCTGCCGTCTCCCTAGGGTCGATCGCCTTTTATAACTCCAAGCGTCCCGTCGGTTGGGAAGGCAAAGAGCGTCCGTCCTATTTGCCAAAAATTGATACTGAAGACGAACAGTAACGCGCAGTAACCTCCTTTAAAGCACGCGCGAACCCCTACAAAAAATCCCCCCTGCAAAAAGAGTGCATCAGGGGGGGGACTTGTAAGGAGCAATCTGCAACGGCAATAGATCCACAGGAAAGGCTTACCCTAGCATTGACTGGGGTAAGCCTTCCTTCTAGCTATTTGCTTTCTGAAAATTCAGCGTCAATCACATCGTCTTCAGAACCGGAGCTACCCGCAGAGGCTTCAGGTCCGCCCGCACCAGCATCTGAATCGGGTGCCGCACCTGCTGCCCCAGCCTGCTGATACATGCTCGTTCCAATCGCGTAGAGAGCTTGCTGAAGTTCTCCAGTGAGGGACTTCATCTGCTCCGTGTTGTCGGCGGCGATCGCCTCTTCCAGAGACCCGATCAGACCTTCGATCTTATCCTTGTCCGCAGCAGGAACCTTATCGGCAAACTCGGCCACTTGCTTTTTAGCTTGATAGACCAGCGTATCGGCTTGGTTTTTGACCTCTACCTTTTCCTTACGCTCGCGATCCGCTTCAGCATTGACTTCGGCATCCTTAACCATGCGGTTCACTTCGTCATCGGATAGTGTAGAAGCGCCCGTGATGCTAATAGACTGCTCCTTGCCGCTACCCTTATCCTTGGCAGCGACGTTGAGAATACCATTGGCATCGATGTCGAAAGTCACTTCGATTTGAGGGACGCCCCGCTGAGCTGGAGGAATACCGTCAAGCCGGAAGGTTCCTAAGCTCTTGTTGTCGCTGGCCAGCTCGCGCTCGCCCTGAAGGACGTGGATTTCTACATTGGTCTGACCGTCTACAGCAGTCGAGAAGGTTTCTGACTTTTTGGTGGGGATGGTGGTATTGCGCGTGATGAGCTTGGTCATCACCCCGCCCAAGGTTTCCACGCCCAGCGATAGCGGCGTGACATCCAACAGCAGAATGTCTTTGACTTCACCAGCTAACACGCCCGCCTGAATCGCCGCACCGACCGCTACCACTTCATCGGGGTTTACAGTTTGGTTCGGCATTTTACCGAGCACCTGACGCACCAACTCCTGCACCGCAGGAATCCGGGTGGAACCGCCCACCAGCACGATTTCGTTAAGCGCGCTCTTGTCGATCTTGGCATCCCGTACCGCATTTTCGACCGGAACGCGACAGCGATCGATCAGGTCGGCGCACAGCTCTTCAAACTTGGCGCGGGTCAGGGTTGTATCCAAGTGTTTCGGACCGTCTTGGGTTGCCGTAATGAACGGCAAATTGATTTCAGCCTGAGTGACGCTAGACAGTTCGATCTTGGCCTTCTCCGCCGCCTCCGTAAGGCGTTGGAGGGCTTGACGGTCTTTGCGCAGGTCGATGCCTTCTACCTTTTGGAACTCAGAGGCCAAGTAATCTACGATTTTCTTGTCAAAGTCATCGCCACCCAAGTGCCCGTCACCGGAGGTGGACATGACCTCAAATACGCCGTCGCCCACTTCTAAAATAGACACGTCGAAGGTACCGCCGCCCAAGTCGAAAACCAGAATGGTTTCGTTGCTCTTGCGGTCTAAGCCGTAAGCCAAGGACGCTGCCGTCGGCTCGTTGATAATCCGCAGCACTTCAATCCCCGCAATCTTGCCCGCGTCCTTGGTGGCTTGACGTTGGGAATCGTTAAAGTAAGCCGGAACAGTAATGACGGCTTGCGTCACCTTTTCGCCCAAATATTTGCTGGCATCGTCCACCAGCTTCCGCAGGACCTGAGCCGAAATTTCTTCAGGAGAGAACTGCTTCCCTGCTGCAGGACAGTCAATTTTAACGTTGCCGCCCGCATTCAAAACTTTGTAAGACACTTCAGTCATTTCAGTGCCCACTTCATCGACTCGACGACCGATAAAGCGCTTCACCGAGTAGAAGGTATTTTCTGGGTTCATGACAGACTGACGCTTGGCAATCTGACCTACCAAGCGATCGCCATTTTTTGCAAAAGCTACGACGGAAGGCGTTGTGCGGAAACCCTCGGCATTTGCGATTACCGTGGGTTTACCCCCTTCCATTACCGCAACACAGGAGTTTGTAGTACCCAAGTCAATTCCAACCACTTTTGCCATAAGACGTTTCTCGCTCCTTGATCGTTAAATTGGCTTATCGCCTGCACTCTCCTTCCTATAGTGGCGCTCTGACGCAGAAAGCTTAAGGCGTATTTACCGAACCTACCGTAATCGGTTGCGACCTCGTGCGGCAACGCTAAAGCGGGCGATTTCGATCTGTACGGGCGTGAATGGGGCAAAAGCTAGCTCTCATAGGAGCTGTGTTAATATTTGTAGAAAAGCTCTTTGTCAAGCTTTTATGGGCAAAGTTTTGGTTCTTAACGCCTCCTACGAGCCGCTGAACATTACAAGCTGGCGTCGTGCAATTGTTTTACTGCTCAAAGAAAAAGCAGAACAAGTCGAGCATAACGGGAAATGCGTGTATGCCGATCTGCCCTTGCCGACAGTGATTCGCCTGCGTCACTTCGTGCACCTACCCCATAAAGAGATTTCTTTAACCCGCCGCAATATTCTGAACCGTGACGGTCACGCTTGCCAATACTGTAGCTATAGCGGTGAAGATTTGACCCTAGACCACGTCATGCCAAAATCGCGGGGCGGTGGCGATAGCTGGGAAAATATCGTGACGGCCTGCGTCAAGTGCAACGTCAAAAAAGGGAATCGTACCCCTCAAGAAGCGCGCATGCCCCTGCGCCAAAATCCAAGACGGCCTTTTAGCAGTTTGTATTTTGAAGTTAACAAACAGGTTCAGAATGGCGGGCATCAAGAGTGGCGCAAGTATATGATCGGGTTATGACCCAAACTCTAGCCCATGTGGAAGAACGACGCGATCGTCGCGCTACTCTCGTAAGAGGTGTGCGGGTTTGTGGGTCTATCAGTTACGATCGAAGGATTGAGGTTGCCATTGCTCCGCGCTAGAACCTAGCGCGGCTAGACGTCATCCCTCAACTGTCAACCCCTCACCCTCTGAATACTTCTGAGCGTCCTATGGTGCCGAGTTCTTTGTCTTCTGTCGATGTTGACCCGCTGTTGGAACTACACCCAGTCGAGACTCTGCGAGGAGACAGCGAGAAAATCCTGTCTCGGTCTGGATTTCCTAACCCAGCCCAGCGCGTTGTCGATAACCGTGGAGACGCTCTGATCCGCGTCCTCGATAAACATCGAGGCGAGAGACATCTTGTTATTTTGCAAGACTTTCCAGACCCAGATGCGCTGTCTTCAGCTTGGGCCTACAAGCTGATCGCAGAGCGTTTTGATATCCAATCCGATATTGTCTATGGCGGCACCCTCAGCCATCAGGAAAATATTGCCCTCGTGAAGTTGACCGGACTTCCCATCCAGCGCTGGAACTGCCCCACGGCTAAGGGAAAGGACTGGTCGATTTACAAAGGCTGCGTTCTGATCGACAACCAAGGGACGACCAGCCAGCTTTTACCGATGGCCCAACAGGCTCGAGTTCCGGTTTTGGTTGTCATCGACCACCACAGCACTCAGGACGATCTTCAAGCTGAATTTGTAGATATTCGCACCCACACCCGCGCTACAGCCACCATTCTGACCCAGTATCTCCAGGCTGGTTTGCTCAATCTCGACAGCAACACTGGCGAACACGTGAAATGCGCGACGGCGCTCATGCACGGGCTCAGATCCGATACCAATGGGTTGCGACAGGCCCAAGAAGAAGACTTTTTGGCCGCAGCTTACCTGAGTCGGTTTTACGACGCGCAGATGCTCAACACAGTTTTGCAATCGACCCGCTCCAAGCAGGTCATGGATGTGATCGAGCGATCGCTGAAGAACCGTTCTATTCAGAACAACGTCAGCATTGCTGGGGTAGGTTTTTTGCGTTACGACGACCGCGATGCCATCCCTCAAGCCGCTGACTTTTTAATTACTGAAGATAACGTCCATACAGCGGTCGTTTACGGCATCGCCCACGACGAAGATGAAGAGCTAGAGTTAGTGGTCGGCTCTCTGCGGACCACTAAGATTACCCTCGACCCCGATGAATTTATCAAAGAAGCATTCGGACAGGACGCGCAAGGTCGGTTCTTTGGTGGTGGGCGATCGCTGGCCGGTGGGTTTGAGATTCCAATGGGCTTTTTGTCGGGTCTTAACGAAAACTCTGAGTACGCCAAACTCAAATGGAGCGTCTTCGACACGCAGATCAAGCAAAAGCTCCTGCGCCTCATCAACCCTGAGGGCAGCATGATTCGAACCAATTAACCAAACTGTATCTTTCAAGCTGCCTCTTTAAAAAAGATCTGCATGCATTGCTGTGCAGCGTCTTTCTGAGATAAGTTAACATTAGTTAATAAAACCGTATAACCACATCCGGCCCCCACTCAGCCAGGAGGACATAGATTCCGTGAATAACAAGCGATGGAGAAATGCAGGACTTTACGTCCTATTAGGGATTGTTGTCTTAGCCTTGGCAACGTCGCTCTTGGATAGGCAGCCTGTTGCCAAAGAAAGCTGGCGCTACAGTCAGTTGATCGAGGCTGTAGAAAAACAGCAAATTGAGAAGATTGGCTTGAGTGCCGACCGCAGCCAAGCCCAGGTCGTGACTGCCGATGGAACTCGGGTGCAGGTCAACCTTCCCCCCGATCCGCAGCTGATCGATATCCTGACCGAAAACAAGGTAGACATTAACGTACTACCTCCTAGCGATGAAGGGTTCTGGGTGCGCGCGTTCAGCACGTTCTTAGTCCCGATCGCCCTGCTGGTGGGATTGTTTGTTCTATTCCGTCGAGCTCAGAACGGACCTGGGAACCAAGCCATGAACTTTGGCAAATCCAAAGCGCGAGTCCAGATGGAACCTCAGACTCAGGTTACATTTAACGATGTAGCGGGCATCGAGCAGGCCAAGCTAGAACTTAGCGAAGTTGTAGACTTCTTGAAAAATGCAGATCGCTTTACCGCCGTAGGAGCCAAAATTCCAAAAGGTGTTCTGTTGGTCGGACCTCCTGGGACTGGAAAGACCCTTTTGGCTAAAGCTGTCGCTGGAGAAGCAGGCGTACCGTTCTTCTCGATCTCTGGTTCTGAATTCGTCGAGATGTTTGTGGGTGTGGGTGCGTCCCGCGTCCGCGACTTATTCGAGCAGGCTAAGTCTAACGCGCCTTGTATCGTGTTTATCGATGAAATTGACGCTGTGGGTCGCCAGCGGGGTGCTGGTCTCGGCGGTGGGAACGACGAGCGCGAGCAAACGCTCAACCAGCTCCTCACGGAAATGGACGGGTTTGAAGGCAATACGGGCATTATCATCATTGCAGCGACCAACCGCCCTGACGTACTCGATTCCGCTCTCCTTCGTCCCGGTCGCTTCGATCGCCAAGTGGTGGTGGACCGCCCCGACTACAAGGGCCGTCTCGAAATCCTCAACGTTCACTCTCGCGGCAAGACGCTGAGTAAGGATGTGGATCTTGAAAAGATTGCCCGCCGAACCCCAGGTTTTACGGGTGCGGACTTGTCAAACCTTCTTAACGAATCGGCTATTCTCGCCGCTCGACGCAATTTAACTGAAATCTCGATGGACGAGGTCAACGACGCCATCGATCGCGTGTTGGCTGGGCCTGAGAAGAAAGATCGCGTCATGAGCGAGAAGCGTAAGGTGCTGGTGGCTTACCACGAAGCAGGTCACGCGTTAGTGGGCGCGCTGATGCCGGACTACGATCCGGTTCAAAAAATCAGCATCATCCCTCGCGGTCGTGCGGGGGGGCTGACTTGGTTTACCCCGAGCGAGGATCAAATGGAGTCTGGCCTTTACAGCCGCTCTTACCTCCAAAATCAAATGGCGGTTGCCCTAGGCGGTCGCATTGCCGAAGAAATTATCTTTGGCGAAGACGAAGTGACGACGGGTGCCTCTAACGACCTCCAGCAGGTGGCGCGAGTGGCGCGACAGATGGTGACTCGGTTTGGGATGAGCGATCGCCTGGGTCCTGTCGCCCTCGGTCGCCAGCAAGGCAATCCCTTTATGGGACGAGACATCATGGCAGAGCGCGATTTCTCCGACGAGACAGCCGCCGCCATCGATGATGAAGTCCGCAACCTAGTAGACCAAGCCTATCGACGCGCTAAGGATGTGTTAATCAAGAACAAGCTAGTGCTCGACAAGATTGCTGACATGCTGGTTGAGAAGGAAACCGTTGACTCGGAAGAGCTTCAGGGGATTCTGAACTCCAGCGATGTGACCATGGCGGCGATCGCCTAGCTAGGCTACAGTCCATCTAAAAATTAAAGCCCAGTCCTTTCCTGAGAAACGGCTGGGCTTTTTTTGCGTCTAAAGTCAGAGTAAAAGGGTTTCGCTATCCATCGCCAGCAGGTCGAATGTCCCCATCAAGAATATCGACGAGAGGGAAGACCGCTCGTCTAGCAATCCTAGACTCCCATAAAATAGACAACACTTTCGTAGGGAAGCGACAGGACTTGATATTATTTGATGGGTTCTCTACGAAACGCTGAATTAGCGTCCGTTCGCGATCGTTAGAAATGGCTAAAGTCAGGCCAAAGAATACTTGCAGCATTAAATAGACATGAGAATAGAAAATCTCCAAAAAAATAGAACGAAACTTTATGTCAATCTATTTTTGCTAACTCTTGTAATCTCGATTATCTATATCACTACAAAGAGTTATGTAAGCCAAGAAAAATTTATTTATTCGTGGGACTATATTGGCTATCAAAAAAGCACCGACATATTAATTGGGGAGTTTAAGAAATCTTTTTTGAAGGGGGTTTTGGAATTTATTAATGCGCTCTTTGCCGATTACTCTAAACTATTTTGTCTCCCAATTCTGCCATTCTATTTAGTATTTGGAACATCTAGATTCTCCTTCATATTTAGTCTGGCTATTGTTTATATCTCATCGTTTAGCTTAATGATGGGAGTTATATTTAGCAATCTAACGCTTAAAAAGCGCTGGCTTGCATTTTGGCTGGCAACCTTTATAACTTTAATGACTCCAGCTGTGTGGATTTCTGTCTTGAGGGGATATCCAGATATTGGGGGAGTGACTCTCTTTATGGCTGGGATATTGGTGTATTGGAAAGATACAAGCTTGAAACAAAAAGGTCAGCCTCTCAAAATTGCAGGGATAATGTCGGTTTTAGTTGTGTTTCGGAGACATTTTGCCTATGCATTTAGAAGTTTTATTATTACAATCATACTTCAGAGTCTTATAGCAATAGGACGCAAGAAGATACATCGTATAAACGAGTATAAGCTCGATCTGGAGATCATAAAAAGAGCTATACTTGTATTAATTTTATTTTTGATATTTTCTATTCATTTATCGATTAAAATATTCTATTTCAACTATAGAGAACTTTATTCTTCCTATGAAGAATCGATATTAAAAAATATTGAATATTACGCCGGATCTTTTGGACTGATATTTATATTATTAGCGGCGATCGGATTTATTGTCGGTCTGCGCCAGAAGGGATTCGATTCTAAGAAACTAGGTTTTCTGGGTCTATTAGGTATAGTGACTATCTTTCAATGGGTGTTTTCGTCAAAACAGCTTGGCGTTCACTACGCGTCGCATTTTCTCCCATTTATGATTTTAGGGATTAGTACTTTAATATGGTCGACGGATAGTACATTTAAATATGTAGGAAATAAATTTAGATATTATTTTGTAGCAATCGTTATTTTATTTGAAGTATTTCTACTAGCCCTTAATTTTAATATTGGATTAGGTCATGTAAGTCTTGTAATTCAACCTTTTCAGCAACTGTTGGCTAGGCGCGAGGCTCCATTGATTCGCTCCGATTATTCTGAAGTGGTTCGTTTGATCGAGTATCTTAAAGAGAACAGCGGGCCAGACGATTCCACGTATATTGCAGCTTCTTCCTATGGAATCTTGAATAAAAGCATCATAGAAGAAGGAGAGAAAGAATTATATAAAGAGCAAAAACTAAACATTATCCGTACCTCCGATATTGATTCCCGCGATTTCTATCCCCTCAACGGACTGCTGAATGCCCGTTACATTGTTGTGACAGATCCAATGCAATATCACATTAATCCAGAGCAGCAAAAAGTGATTACCATTGTGGGCGATATGTTTAGAAATAAGCAATCGATCGCTCAGGATTTCGAACAAGTTTCGGAGCAATTTTCCTTTCAAGAAGGAGTAACGGCCTATCTTTATAAACGAGTTAAACCTACATCGCTAGAGACAATCTTCAGCACTCTCCAATGGATGGAGCAAAAAATCGATCGTAAGCCAGGGCGTGAAACCGATTGGCTGACCTTAGAATCGGGCCAATTGACTGTAATTGAAAGAGATGCGCTCTTTAAAACGGCCCATGTTTCTCCTCTATCTGTGAAAAGTCGATCTCCAGCCTCCCTTTTATACTTTGGCAAACTTTTTCCTAAAACAAGGATAAACGGACAAATTAATATAATGTCAAACTGCTCTCAAAGCGATCCAATTCTACTGCGCTCAAAAACATTGGATATCAACAGAAATACAATTGAAGAAAAGTATTTAACTTATATTCCAACAACTAAAGTCCCGTTTGCTTTGGAGCTAAACGGAGAAAACGCGCGGTTCCTGGAATTAAATTTGGAATTTAAAAATAGCACTAAGACACAAAGATACTGCACGATTTCATTGAATCATTTAGTCGTATCAAACTAAAATTAAATGCGATTTTTGAGCAAAAAATACTATTTAAACTATCTCAAAAAAAATGAATTAGCTTTTGTTCTTCTATTATGCGGCATTGGGATTTTATTGCGAGTCATATTATTTGGAGAGATTCCCCCCGGACTGAATCAAGATGAAGCGGCAGCAGGGTATGAGGCTTACTCCCTCCTTTTAACGGGTAAAGATAAGTGGGGCAATATTTGGCCGGCATACTTTATCGCATGGGGAGCAGGGCAAAATGTACTGTATTCCTATTTATTGATTCCAGTCATTCATTTCTTTGGGCTAACGGTAGAGGCTGTTCGTAGCGTTAATCTTATTTTTGGGATTTTAACCATCCCTTTGCTATACGAATTCACGAAAAAAACTGTTTCGAGAAAAATAGCCTGTATTTCTACTTTTTTGTTAGCTGTTAGTCCTTGGCATGTGATGCTATCTCGATGGGGTTTGGAATCTAATTTATTACCTTTCTTTGTCTTATTGGGCTTTTATACTGTTCATAGAGCCTTGTCTTCTAAAGCTTCCTTGAAAGAGAGAGCGTTTTGTTTGGTTCCTTGGGCGATCGCACTGTATGCCTATGGCACATTCTACTTTATATTGTTCGGCATATTTTTATTGCTATTTAAATACTACAAGCCATTGATTTTAGAGAAGAAAAGTCAATGGCTAATTTCAGTCATAATTTTTGCCATTACATCTTTGCCGATCCTCTTATTTACAGTCAAGAATTCAATATTTAGGAATGGTTTATTTTTTGAGAAATATTTGCCGTTTAGCATTCCTTTGCTCACCTCTACACCTTTCAGGGCAATTAATCCTCAAACTAATCTTGAATTTATATTTAATGGTTTTCAGGATGATAAAATCTGGAATCGAATTTCAGGGCTTCCTCCAATTTACATGATTTTATTTCCATTTCTTTGTATAGGCATTAAGATTCTTCTGGATGAATGGAAATCAAAAGCTAAAGCTAGTTTGCTTTTAGTATGGTTATTTTCCTGTTTGCCGATGGTATTTATATCTAGCTTAAATATAAATCGTGCTAATGCTGTTTTCATTCCTGTATTGGTCATTGCTGCGATTGGATTTGAAGGTCTTCTTGAGGGGATAAAAGATATCGATTTAAAGAAAATCTTGAAAAAAATAATTACAATCTGGGTTTTAGTTAGCAGTTTTTTGTTTGTCACAAACTATTTTTTCTTTTATTCTTCGACTGCTGCGATCGCATTTAACTATGGCTTAGAGAATGCTTTCGATCGAGCCATTACCCAATCTAGGCTATCTGAAAAGATTCTTGTGACGGATCGGATTAAATTACCCTATGTATATGCATTGTTTTTTACTCAGTATCCGCCTGCTGATTTTCAAAAAGATAGTCAATATAGCCTTGATAAAGATGGAATCTATAATGTTAGGGATTTTGGAAGGTTTTATTTTGATAAGAACGATCCCGATCTGAATCGAGATCGATCGTTTATTTTTCTGCAAAGAGTTGGAGAAGAATCGCTCTGCAATAAGAATGTTATCTTATACAGCCAAAACGACTGGATCGTAAAACGCTGTTTTGTGAATAAGACCGACGATCGTCAAAAATAGTTCTAACCATTCATGTTTGTTAAATCGATCGAGAAATATATTAAGCCGATAGATATATTATTCTTTATTCTGCTGATAGCTCTTTCAGTGACGATTACTTTTTTCTACGTGTCTAAAGAGCAATATTTTTATTACTGGGACTACTCGCGAAGCTCTGAACAAATTAGCGACTTAATTACCTCTTTTGAGAAATCTCCTTTTGAAGGTATTGGATTATTCATCATTTCTTTATTTGACGATTATACCCAACTTCCTTCTCTTCCAATGCTTCCATTTAGAATAATATTTGGCGAGTCGCGTCTTGGCTTTATTTACAGTTTGGTCTTAGCCTATATCGTTCCCTTTTGTTTGGTCATGGGGACAATGCTGTCCAAAGCGATCCTCTTTAACACGAGGTCTGTATTTTGGACAGCTTCTTTTTTTACGTTGCTCGTTCCTCCAGTTTGGATTTCTGTGTTTAGAGGATTTCCTGATATTGGCGGTTCGACCTTGATATCGTTGGCTATTTTGACCTATTGGCAGAATTCAAGTCTTAAAAATTCTCGTCAGAGATATTGGATCGCTATTCTATTTGCAATAACGGTTCTGTTTAGACGTCATTTTATATATAGCATTCGAGCATTTGTCATTGCCGTTTTTATTTATAAAATATGTGAAATTTTACTTAAATACAAATCGAATTTGTCTCGGGCTTTAAAGTATATAACAATATTTAGCATTCGATTGATTTATGTTTTAATTTTGTTCGCAGCTTTTGCATTTATTGTGATTCTAAAAGCGCTCTCGATCAACTACCGTGTTTTATATGCTTCCTACGAAACATCGGTAGCATCTAATATTCAATATTATGCTCAGTCTTTTGGATTAATTCTCTTGAGCTTTGCTCTGACTGGTTTCGTGCTGGGCTGTTTAAGCGCTTTAACGAGTCGAAGACGAATCAATTTTCTGGCTCTATTTAGTGTTGTTTCTATATTTCAATGGATTTTCTTTGCCAAGCAGATTAACGTCCAGTATGTAACTCATTTTCTTCCGTTTATTGTTTTTGGAAACTATATCTTGATCTGGAATCTATTTAAAAGTTTATTCAAGTCTTGGTCAATTATTGTTTTAGCGATTAATGCTTTTATATTAATTCTTAATTCTATTTTTGCATTCTCTCCTGTTATTAAACTATCTTCTGGATTCTCATCTTTTTTCTCGAAACAAGAACCCCCATTATTTCGGAAAGATTACTATACGATTAAAACTCTTGTAGAATTTCTTAGAAGCAAAACCTCTTCTGAGAAAAGGATTTATGTTGCGGCCTCTTCTTATAGTTTGAATTATAGTGTATTTACCGTTGCCGAACAACAGCTATTTGGGAAGTCTATCCTTCCCATTGCTCGCAACGCAAATATAGATTCGAGAGATTTTTATCCCCTGAATGGGTTGTTGCAGGCTCGTTATGTAGTCGTCGCTTTCCCTTTTCAGTATCATGTCGATCCGAAAGAGCAAACGGTTATAAAAGTTGTCGTGGATGCATTTACGCAAAATTGGGCGATCGCCCAGGATTTTGCACCGCTCCCCGCCAAATTTAAGCTAGAGAATGGCAGCACAGTTCGGATTTACGAACGCATCCGGCCTACATCCTTTCCGACGATACTTGATACGCTTGCTGCGATGCGATCGCAGGTGTCTCGCGTGCCGGGACAAGAGCCCTTTTGGCTGGATCTGAAATCGGGTCAGCCGAGTGCAATTATAAAAGACCCGCTTGTAAAACTAGTCCAGGTTTTACGCCTGCAAATTACGAATCGAACACCCGCATCCTTGCTTTACTACGGAAAAATTCCAAAACAGGCAAAAGTAACGGGTCTGTTATCCATCTCTAAATGCCCCAACTCCTCCGAGCCGATATCCTTAAAACTATCAACCTTAGATAAGGATGGAAAGGTTCTTTTGCAGACCATCGAATCTGTGTCGAATTCCCAACTCACGCCGTTTGAAATCAAAATATCTGCCCGGAATGCTTCCTACATGAAGCTGAACCTGATGGTCGAGTCCAACAATCCAGCTTTAATCTTTTGTCGTGCTGAACTCAATCTCCTCAATGTTTCTCCGCAGTAAAGCCATTGCTTTAGGCTAACCTATCGGCATCACGCTCATTGCAGGACGGTACGAAGAAACTGCGTTTAAGGACGGCGATCGCCCTATCTCCCAAACCTTTCCCGCCCTAGACCTCACTGCCGCTCAGGTTCTCCAAGTCGACAGGCAAAGCAACTCACTTCAATGATTTAAGAACGTAGCGAGTCATTTTTTCTTTCTCGTACCGTTTGACGTAATGCTGGCTCAGATAGGGTTCTAGCGCGGCCTGCACCTTAGGATAGCGACCCAACAATACCTGTTCCGGTCGATAGGTTTGCAATATTCTCGTCAGTTCTGCGTCGCTCAGGCTGCCCGAGGCGATGCGTTTGGTTGAAAACACGGCCAGCTCTGGCGGGACGTTGAGACCCGCGTAGAAAGCCGCAATAGGTAAATCCGTAAATAACCAACGGGTGGGGGATGGCAATGCCCGCACCTGCCGGATGACTTCAAGTTTGGGTTTGGATTCTGCGACAAACTGATGGTTGAGGTATGCGTTGACTGCGAGTTTGACGGGCGTCAGGGCGATCGCAAAGATTAAAAACCCTGCTGCAATGCCCTTTACTGTGGGATGTTTGAGCGTTCGCCAATGGAAGTTTCGATACCATTGCTTTTGACGAAAGAACGAAAAGGCTTGAGTCAGGCCGTAGGTCGCCAGCCAAACGACTGGAACCGAGATTAACGGGTAATAGTGATACCACAGGGGTTGGTAGTAGGCCAGCCCCATCCAAACGCTGGCTAGCCAAACTAAGGGCAGTAGGGGCCACGAGGGTCTCTGTTTGAACAGCAGATAAACCCCAACCCCGGCCAGTAGCGTATAGTCCAGATCCTGGGCCAGAAACATGAGCAAGAGTAGCCAACTGGGTTCGCGCTGAAGGCTGACTTGGGACGCCCCGTCAAAATGGGTGCCCAGCACTTGATCCAGGGGCAGCGAAGGGGTCAACTGGCCGATGACTAGAACCGTCAGGGCACAGGCGGCTAACCACACCAGCCCCGAGCGGAGCCGACGCGCCTTGAACTGTTGCCAATCCTGAAGGGAAGAGCCTGCCGCCAAATGCAAAAAACAGGCGGGCAGCAGTAAGGCTGTGTAGAGCTTAATCTGGAGCGACAGACCGAAACAAATGCCAGAGGCAATCAGTCCCAGATTGTTCCAGAGGATAGGAGCAATGGTTCGAGGTTTGGAGCCGATAGCGCTGCCGCTTTCTCGGGGGAACGACACCCGCATGAGGAGGTAAATAGCCAGCATGACCAGCGCAAGCGCGGGTAGTCCTTGCATGACCGATACGCTCAGGCGCAAAAAATCTAGGGTCAGCCATAGGCCAACCGTGCCCAATAGCGCAAAGCCAGGGCCAAGGATGAGCGCCAGGGTATTGAAAAATGAGCCGACCAGAACCGTCGCAAATCCTAAAACGAGCAGCCGAGCCGCTACAATTTGAGGGCCAAATAACTTCAGCCAGCCTGAAAGCAGCAGGGTTAATAAGGGCGGCTGATCGTTCCAAATGGGGTCGTAGAGCTGATAGCCTTGACCGTAGAGGGTAGCTTTGGCCAGTTCGATGCCTTCGTCGGGGTCAAACTGAAGGGTGTCGGCGATGGGCATGACCCAAAGGGCGATCGCAAAAAAGAGCAGAGGCACCCCTAGGGCCAAAACAGAACGCGGCAGTCGCTCGAGGTGGATCAAGATAGCGTATCTCAGATTAAAAAACTTTTGTTTATAAAGGGTTTCAATGCCGTCTGCGTCTCAGTTGCTGCTTAAGCTCAGCCAAAAGCTATTTGACGATGCCTTGGACCGAAACGCTTTTGTCCAGGCGCTGGTCAACCCTCAACCTTACCCATCCTGTATTCTATGGCTGAAACCGCGTCCTGAGACGATGCCGTTTGTAGTAGAGCCGCCCTTACCTTGGCAGCCTGAGTTTGTCGATCGCCTGGCGGTGGGGACTGCCCCTGGCGCTCATCTCCTCCACGAAGCGGGGCACTATTATTGTCTCGATTTTTCGTCGGTGTTTGCGGCTTCGGTGTTGATGGCGCTGCCGAACCGTCCGAGGGTGACGATCGATGTCTGTGCTGCGCCGGGGGGCAAAAGTATTTTTGCTTGGCGGTTGCTCGAGCCGGAGCAGCTGATCTGCAATGAAACCATTGGCAAGCGGGTGGGGATGTTGATTGGCAATCTGAAACGGTGCGGGGTGAGTCCGGCGATCGCCCTCAGCACCGATCCCAGTCATTTAGCCTTGCGGCTTCCCCAGACGGCAGATTTGGCGGTCGTGGATGCGCCTTGTTCCGGGCAGTCGCTGTTGGCAAAGGGCGGAAAGGCGGAGGGGTGTTTCCATCCGGTTACGGTCAAGCAAAACGCCCAGCGTCAGAAACGGATTTTAGCGAATGCGGCTCAGTTGGTGGCTCCAGGTGGATATTTGGTTTATACAACCTGTACTTTTTCCCCCGAGGAAAACGAGCAGGTGGGACAATGGCTGTTGCGCAAGTTTCCGCAGTTTGAGCCGCGACCTGTAGAGCATCTGGCTGCCTACCAATCGCATTTAACTGACATTCCTTGTTACCGAATCTGGCCCCAGGCGCAGTTGGGGGCGGGAGCGTTTGCGATGTTGTTGCGCAATACCGCTGCGGGAGAGGCGCTACCTTTACCAACAGAGCAGTGGCCGGGATGGCGTTGGGCGGCATAGCGTGAATTTTTATAAATTTTTATAGCAATTAGGCTGTTTATGAAGATACTTACAATGTATTAATGAGGCTGTATATTTATGTTTTGGCTTTACGCTGCTCCAATCTCCACGCACGTATTGGTTAGTCAAAGTCATATGTGTCGATCAATGAACAAGAGCGATCGTCCATCGACGTTGGATGAAGCTTTAGATACATCAGGATCGTTTAATTTAGTTCCGCAAAGAAAAGTGTTATTCCAATCTGAGTCACCTCTTATTACTAGTAAAGCTAGTACGATTGAGTTTTCAAAGAGCCACTTTCAAAATAGTTCGGGATTGGATTGGCAAAGCAGATTTGACCTTCACGAATCGATTACTCTTGATAAGAGTACTTCAATACAACCTGTAAAGTCACGCTCAACAACTGTAAGTATTTCATTCTGTGGAGAGTGTGTTTCCACTGGAGGTGTTCGAGGAAAATTTGTATTTATCAATCCAACGACCAGAATCTGTAAACCTTGCTAGTTAGCTTGAGCTTGGAAAATTAAATTTTTTACCAGGCAAGCGCAAGAAAAAAATGATCACTATGTGCGTTGTTTGAAACATATTCAGCCTAGCTCTAAAATAACGATTTTAATATATTTTGTCAATGGGGGCTACCTTACTAACTCTTGCGCTTAACCTACTTCAGTCATACTTGAGGTAGGGGGGTCAATAATGTTTCACAATACTGCTGTGGAGAAGATATTACTTTTGCCCACAGAACAGTAGCCAGAATAGCGGTGGGCAAAAAGCATGAATTTTTATAATAAGCTGCAAAAAAATAACTTTTAGCACTGATAGCTCCCGATGGAGCAGGTAATAATATCTAGGTTCTTGGGCTTGAAATTTTTTCAAACAAATCAGCACTTATGGAGTTAATAATGACAGATCAGCATTTGAGCGTAGATGAAGCAATCGAGACAATGCCTAAGACGGAAACAAAGGCTTTTTTAGAAGCTCAAGTCCACCTTGCTTTTGGAGACAATGCAAAGGCAATAGAGATATTAAAAGCTTATTTTGCTCAAAATCCAGATGCACTTAAAAAGGTCGAACCTCAATTTAGTTCGCTATCAGAATCCATTAACACTGCTACTTTGCAACCTCAAGATCTCCTAAGTCAAATTCGACCTATTCAAGAAGCGCTTTCTGTCAATGGATGTGGGGAGTGCTCTATACCCTCTGGTCGAGGGTATTGGATTTACAGTGCGATCCAGAAGAAATGGATTTGTACCCCTTGCTAGATTTGTGGATTGGGTTGCCGTTTAGCCTTTTGCAAAATTAAAGCGGAAGATTAAATAAAACAAAAGTGATTTTGTGGAATAACTAAGCATGCTAAGTCAACGCGGTATTTTTTCTGCTGGGGCTGTACTGGCTGGCTTAATTCATGTTACTGGAGTTATGCCTTGCTATGCAGATATCCAACCGGACAATACCGTCGGAACTCAGGTAAGTGCTAACGCTATGGAGCAGCTCTTTCAAATTTCAGGTGGCAGTTCTATTGACCGAAATCTGCTCCATAGCTTTTTGAATTTCTCAGTTAAAACTGGGTGGATTGCTAGATTTCAGTTGCCAAACAATACCAACATTTTGAATGTTATTGCCCGTGTTACTGGTGCTGATGTCTCAAACATCAACGGCACCCTCGCAATTGACAATGTAGGGTACCCAGTTAACTTATTTTTAATTAACCCAAACGGTATAATTTTTGGCCCTAATGCAACCTTGGATCTGAGCGGTTCATTTATCGCCAGTACCGCAGAAAGTGTTAATTTTTCAAGTGGCTATCGCTTTGGCATGAAGGATTCTGCTTCCCCATCTTCAGTGCTGACCTTGGGAGTTCCAGTTGGCCTACAGTTTGGAGCGAATCCAGGCCCCATTGTGGGTCAATTTACAGAGCCTGGATCTGGATTAATTCTCGCCTCTGAAAAGCAAACCTTGGCTTTGGTAGGGGGAGCCATAAGTCTACAAGGGCATCAAGTTGACCGATTGAATCGGTTTGACATTCCTAGTATCCTAGCTGCTTTTGATGGACGGCTGGAGATTGCAAGCGTTGGAGAAGGAGCCACGGTAGCGCTTAATACTATAAGTGACCAACAGAGCTTGGTGCTAGATTTCTCTAAGGTTAACAACTTTAAAGATCTCGAAATTGGAAATGGCCTAATTTTAGGCAGCGATTTTTCGGATATTTTTTTACAGGGACGACAAATCCGATTGTCGGACAATGTACAGGTGAGCGGGCCGATAGATCCTGGATTGAAGCGTGGCTTTGTGTCTATTAATGCTTCAGAATTTCTGGAGTTAGTAGACAGTAATATCTCGCCAGTAACATTCAGCTCTACTGCACAAGGGAGTATAAAAATTCAGGCAAAGCAACTTTTTTTAAAGGAAAACTCTTTCATTAATGCCTCAACAAATGCTGAAGATGCTTTTAATCTCGGTCAAGCAGGGAATATTTCGATTCAAGCTGATCGAGTTTTTCTGGATCGGCAGAGCCTAATTTCAACCTCTTCTTTTTCATCGGCATCGGCTGGCAAAATCGAAATCAACGCAAAAAGTCTATCGCTGAATCAAGGATCGGAAATTTCAAGTTCTGTTAGTGGAAATGGAAGTGGGGCAGCTGGAACTATAGAAATTTTTTCTCGATCAATTGTGCTGGATAATAATTCGTCAATTCATGCGAGTTCTAACTCTGGCATAGGGGGAGATATTCAGTTGACATTAAGCGATTCCTTAGTGCTTCGCAACCAAAGCAATATCTCAACCTCTAGCACCACAACAGGCAATGGTGGCAACATCAATATTCTGGTAGGTGTTATTGCTGCTGTTCCCACAGAAGACAGCAACATTAGTACTGATGCAGTGTTTGGCAATGGTGGCAGTATTAACATTACGACTCAAGGTCTATTTGGAATCTACCCCAATACCGAAAATTTTCCTGATTCCAGCGATATTACGGCTCGCTCTCGATTTGGCGTGGATGGAACGATCGATACCAATATTCTTTCCACAAATCCGGTCGTCAATTTTGCGGTTCTCCCCGCAGTATTAGATCGGAAAATCCTTGAAACGACCTGTTTCGACAGCCGCCGTAGCGATCGCGATAGTTTTATCTACTCCGGTCTCGGGGGCTTGCCGGCCACGCCGTCCGACCCAGCCCAGAGTAGCGGTATCTGGCAAGATCTGCGTCCCGCTCCAATGCCCAGTTCTCAGGAGAATAGCGGCGATCGCCGCCCGAGCAATCCACCTTCAAGCGCGATCCCCACAACCCCCATCGTTGAAGCGCGGGGATGGGTTTTCGGGCCGAATGGCTCGGTGCGGTTGGTGGCCAATTCTGCCAATTCTACTCATCCTGCCCACTTCAGCCAGACTCAGCCCTGTCAGACAACCCAGGGCCCCGATCCTAACGAACCGCTAATCTCTGCTCCTGGCAGTTGAACGCTATGAAAGGGCAGAAAACAAGGTTTCGTCGGTGGCGCGCGGGAGCGATCGCCTTTTGGATCGGGCTGCTGCTGTGGATGGGGCTGCATGGCGCGGGGGCGATCGCCCAAAATGCTCCTGCAATGGTAGATCCTCAGATCCAGCAAGGTCTATCGCTCTATCAAAGCGGCAACTTTGATGCTGCCGCTCGAGCGTGGGCGCAGGCCGCCCAGCAGGCTCGGCAAGAGCGATCGCCGATCGCTGAAGCCCTCGCCCTCAACTATCTCGCGTTGGCCTATCAGGAACTCGGTCAGACCGATACGGCACAGGCTTCCCTCGACCGAGGGCTGAAGCTGGTCGCTTCGAGCGCTGGAGACAGTCGTGCCGCGCTCGCTCGGCTGCTCAATACCCAGGGCAGTCTGCAATTGGCTCGGGGCAAACCGGAAGCGGCCCTGGCAAGTTGGCAAAGTGCGGCAAAAGCCTACCGCCAACTCGACGATCGCGCCGGAGAGGCGGGCAGCCTGATCAACCAAGCCCAAGCAGAACAGACCCTCGGCTACTTTTTGCGCGCCCGGAATACCCTGAGCCTGGCCGAACAGCTCGTTGTTCGCCAAGCGGACCTCGACCTCCGCCTGACCCTGGCCCTCAACTTAGGGCAAATGCTCACCAACATTGGCGAGTTCGATCGAGCCAATGCAGTTTTGACCTCAGCTCAGGCGATCGCCCAACAAAACAACATCGGTCAGCAGGCTGCTGCGCTGTCCATCCAGAAAGGCAATTTAGCGTACCTGCAACGGGCGTTTTCTCCGGCCCTGGAGGCCTACCAACAGGCATTGCTTCAGAGCGATCGTCCCGAAACCCAGCTCGACGCCAATCTCAATCGCCTGCGCGTCCTCATTGCCCAGCATCAATGGCCAGCCGCTCAAACCTTGGCAGCGGCACTCGCCCCCGCGCTCGATCGCCAGCCAGCCAGTCGCAGAAATCTCGTGCAGCGGCTTCAGCTTGCCGACAGTCAGCTCGACCTCTATCTGGCCGCTCAAACACCATCTGCCTTGGAAATTGCCCGAGGACTCCAGCAAGCTATTCAGCAGTCCGCCCAGCTCCGGGATTTGCGCCTAGAGTCTTTTGCCGTCGGCTATTTAGGCCGTCTTTACGAAAGCAAGCGGCAGTGGCAAGCGGCAGAAACCACCACCCTTCGAGCCTTCGATCTGGCCAAGCAGGCCCGCTCCGATGAAAGCTGCTACCGCTGGAAGTGGCAGCTAGGTCGCATTCTGCGCGCCCAAGGCAAAACAAAACCCGCCTTGGCCTTCTACCGCGAGTCCGTCGATATTTTGCAAGGACTGCGCCAGAACTTGGTGGCGATCGGCAGCGACTTGCAATACTCCTTCCGCGATCGCGTGGAGCCGGTCTACCGCGAGTACGTCGATTTATTGCTCCAATCTCGCGGCGGTCGGCCCCCCGCCTTAGAATCTCTCAAGCTGGCACAACAGGCGATCGAGTCCTTGCGCCTAGCCGAACTGTCCTATTTTCTCCGTTCGTCCTGCCTCGAAGATCGCCGTCGCCCCCTGACCCATCAGATTCGGCCCGGTACGGCGCTGCTCTACCCGATCGTGCTAGAGGACCGCATCGCAACGCTGCTGAGCCTGCCGGATGGCTCTTTGCATTTGACGAGCCATGCCGTAGCGGCGGCAAAGGTGGAAACCCTCGTAGAAGAACTGCGGGTTGCTTTGGAAAAACCCTATACGGCGCCGGAGGGAAAGACGCTGGGCTTGGAGCTATATCGCTGGCTTGTGGAGCCTGCGGAGGCGTTGCTCGCGCAGCAGCAAATTAAAACCCTGGTGTTCGTGCCCGATGGCGTTCTGCGAAATATTCCCCTCACCACCCTCTACGATGGCAAACGCTTTACGATCGAGCGCTATGCCGTGGCGATCGCCCCCAGCCTCCAGCTCGTGACCCCCGATTTGAATCCCACGGGCCCGAGCCGCAGTATTGTCGCGGGCCTGTCGGACAGCCGCGCCGGGTTTGCCCCCCTCGCCTTTGTGCCGAGCGAACTCAAGGCGATCGTGCAAACGCTGCCGGGAAACGTGTTGCTCAACCAGCAGTTCACCAGTCAGGCGATCGCCAATGCTGTGGACGAATCCGAGGCCACGGTCCTGCATTTTGCCACCCACGGCCAATTTAGCTCCAACGTGGATGAGACCTTCATTTTGGCCTGGGATAAACCCATTACGCTCCACGAACTCAAAGATCTGATCGAAAAACGCCAGCAGCCCTTTCGCAAAGCCATCGACCTATTAGTCCTGAGCGCGTGCGAAACTGCCGCTGGCGACAAGCGGGCCGCCTTAGGGTTGGCGGGCGTGGCGGTTCAGGCGGGCGCCCGCAGCACCGTCGCGACGCTGTGGACGGTCGATGACGAGTCGAGCAGCCTTTTTATGAAATACTTTTACGACGCGCTGTCCCAACCCGGCACCACCAAGGCCGAAGCCCTGCGGCAAGCCCAGCTTCGATTGCTTGAAGATCCCGACTACCGCCATCCGTTCCACTGGGCCGCCTACGTGCTGGTGGGCAACTGGATTTAACCCATCACCTGGATGACGGGTCCCTTCGGTAAGCTGCCCGGACTGAGGCTGAGGGTCGTAACCTTGCCCCGCCGGATGCTGGTGCCCGCCATGACTTTCAAAAAGTTATCGACGGGCTGAAGCTCGCAGAGGGCCGGATCCGCCGCGCCTGTCTTGTAGTGGGTTGGAATTACTAGTCTGGGCTGAAGGAGGGCGATCGCCCCTTTTGCTTCTTCCGGCGTATAGGTTTCGTCCGTGCCTCCCACTGGAATAAACAGCACGTCCGGGGTACCCAGCAAGATTTTTTGTTCGATGTTTAAGGGAGAAGCAATCCCCCCTAAATGTACCAAGTTGAGGCCGCCCTGCTTCCACTTCCAGACCGTATTCGTACCAAACCGATACCCATTCTGGCGATCGTGGAGGGTGCGAATGCCTTGAAACTGCAATCCATTGGTCTGATACGGTCCCGGATCGAACAACAGTTTCGGTCTACCGGGCAACCCTTCTACCACTCCTTCATCGAGCTGGCGACTGCTAATTAAGACCAAGTCTGCTCCCACCTTGGGGGCTGGCATCTTTGCCGTACACCCGGTCGGGCGAAAAGGATTGACCAGAACCCGCACGCCGCTCCCGCTCATGAGAAAACAGGTATGTCCCAAAAATTGAATGGTAAGCGACTGGGCAGCGTCTGCCTTAGGGGTATACCAACGATCGACCAAGCCCATCCCAAGGCTAGCAATAAGGCCCCCTTGGGCGTAGCGCAGCAACTGCCTCCGTCTCATAGTCATGCGTTTCGTGTTCCTAATGGTGCAAAGTCTAAGGGGTTCGAGGTCTGAAAACCGCCGCTGCGACGCAGCGCTGCGGCTCAAAATCTAGTATTGAGTGTACCTGCCAACGGCACTTTCCTCAAAAAGACCTTTAGATCGAGCCTTTGTTCCTGAGTTTCAGACGATCTGGGCTAGGGTGCAACGGTTGCTGGGGTCGGCAATTGCACCAAAAAATTTTGCAGCAACAGCTTGCCCGATTCGGTCAAAATGCTTTCTGGATGAAACTGGACGCCCTGCAAGTGGGGATAGTTGCGGTGGCGCACTCCCATAATGGTGCCGTCTTCCGTCCAAGCCGTAATTTCTAAGACTTCAGGGCAGGTCGACCGCTCGATGACGAGGCTGTGGTAGCGAGTTGCAGTAAAGGGGTTTTCGAGCTGCTCGAAGACGCCCACGCCCAAATGTAAAATCGGGGAGGTTTTGCCGTGCATCAGTTCCGGGGCCGAGACAATATCCCCGCCATACACTTGACCGATACTCTGATGGCCCAAGCAAACACCCAAAATGGGCACGGTTGCGCCCAACTCGCGAATGACATCGAGAGAAATCCCCGCATCCTCTGGCCGTCCGGGTCCCGGAGAAATGACGATCGCATCTGGAGCCAGCTGGCGGATTTCATCTAGGGTAATTCGATCGTTGCGGTACACCCGTAAATCGGACGCGACGGGATGGGTCTGCCCCAGCTCTCCGAGGTACTGCACCAGGTTGTACGTAAAACTGTCGTAGTTATCGATGACGATAATCAACGCGATCGCTCCTCAAAGCCTTTGTTTGTAGTCTATCAATTGACAGACATTTCATTCGCCGTATTTAGCGCGCCATTAAGGCTAAGGCCGCAAGTTTCCAGAGGGGCGGCAGCAACAGACAGCCCGCTACGCCCAGGGACGCGAGGGTAGAGACCAGAACCGCACCAGCGGCACAGTCTTTAGCAATTTTGGCCAGCTCGTGATACTGGGTGTCCACCACGAGGTCTACCACTGCCTCAATGGCTGTATTTAATAACTCTAGGGTCAGCACTAATCCAATGGTGAGACCGATCAGCGCCAGCTCTACCGGAAGCATTTGCAGCATCAAGCCCAAGCTAATGGCAACGCTGCCGATCGCGGCGTGAATGCGGAAATTGCGCTGGGTGACGAATGCATACTTCAGACCCGCTCCAGCATACTGAAAGCTAACCCATAAATTTTGGGCGATTTGAAAGGAGTGCTCTCGTCGCCCGGATGAGCGTTTGGCAGTACGATTTGAAATGCTATGGAGAGATTGCAAGAGCTTTTCAGGCATACAAGTAATAAGTATACTCACACCGAGGTTGATAGCAAGCTTAGCATTCCCCCTCTAATCCACAGTATTAGCATACCCCTGCGAATAACTTTGTAACCCCATAAACTTCAATTTTTAAAAAGTGCTCTAGAAGTACCCTAGCTCTTCTGCCGACCAGGAGGGCGGAAGGAAGCCAATCTTGCGAATCAGGCGAGCTTGCTCGGTCAGCATGAGATCGAGGCTAGATGGGTCCGGATGGTCCCAGCCGAGTAAGTGGAGCAGTCCGTGGCTGGCCAACCAAAGCAGTTCTTGGGATAGGTCGTGACCGTTCTCTGCTGCCTGTCGCGCTGCGGTCTCGACGGATATGGCAATGTCGCCGAGGGGGGTGGGAAGATCGTCGAGGGCTGAATTGTGGGGGCCTTCCCACTCCAATGACGCGAAGGCCAAGACGTCGGTGGCTCGGTCTTGGTGACGGTAGGTGGCATTTAAGGCTTGAATTTCTGCATCGGTTGTCAGCAAAAGGCTGACTTCATAGGCACCGATCTTGGATTGTTGGGGATTCAAGGCATCGATCCACTGCTCGAAGTAGGTCTGCCACTGAGCTTCCGATAGCCCGGCCATCGCCGTTTCCCCCGCTTCATCGGTGGCACTGGCGGTGTGTGGTTGGACTTGTAAGGTTAAATCTACCTGAACCATAATCTGAGCCTGTCGAGCTTTAGTGGTGCGTCAGAAACGCTAAGCCTAACAGTACGGCAATTAAGCCTAAGCTCGTCAATCCAAAGTGAACCAATGACTGGCGGGACTTCCGCACCATGTTTCGCATGGCTAATTTGACGTAGCTGTCTTTGGGAGTGGGGGCGGCTGAACTTGGGGCTTGAGTCGGGTCGGTTGCCATGATGTTATAGATGAACCTTATTGTTACTTAATGTAACAGGATTTCTCGGTCCTTTTTTGAGTTAGAGAAAGCGGGGGTGTATCGGGGATCGGCGATCCCCGACGCGCGCTGCAAAATGTTTTGATTCCTAGTGGTTTGAGATCCCAGGCTCGCAATGACGTAGGATCTTTTACGGACATCCCCTAGCGTTTTGTTTGCAAACCCTATGAGCATCACTCCTGAAAGCATAGCCCAAGCATTGCGGTCGGAAGATTTGGGCGATCGCCTCTCGGCGGTGAATCAGTTGCGCGTGCTTCCCAGCGCTACAGCCTTTGGATTGCTGAAGCAGGCGATTGGCGATAGTAATTCGCGGGTGCGCTATGCAGCGGTGAGTCAGATGAGTTCTTTGGGGCACGAAGATTTAGAACAGTCTCTGGAGATTCTGATCGCTCGTCTCTATACCGATTCTGAAACGGATGTGAAGGCGGCAGCAGCCGATGCGATCGGCGCGCTTCAGCTCACGGAGGCTTACCCAGATCTCGAAACCTGCTATCGGGGCACGAACGATTGGCTGTTACAGATGAGTATTGTCGCAACCCTAGGCGAGCTCGGCGATCCGCGCGGGTTCGATCTGCTCAAAGATGCGCTTGCTTCGCCGGAGGCGCTGGTGCAGGGGGCGGCGATCGGTTCCCTGGGCGAACTTAGGAATCCCGAGGCGGTGCCGCTGCTGCGTCCCTTTGCAACCCACGAAGATTGGCAGGTTCGTTACCGGGTGGCGCAGGCTCTCGGAAATTTGGGCGGGGCTGAAGCAAAGGCTCTGGCAGAAAGCTTGAGCCACGACGAGGTCGGGCAGGTTGCTGAGATGGCAGGGTTGGCGATCGCTCAAATTCAGTAACTCGCGCGCTTTAAGGCATTCTGACCGAGAAACCCTGCCGAAGGGGAGAGGGTTGGGCGACTTGCACTTCAAAGTCGACCCGATCCGTCAGCTGTCTGGATTTAACTTCGAGCCTCCATTTGCCCGGTTGCATCGGCCAAAACAGCGAAGCTGTGGATGCGGTAGAGAGAGGTTTGCCATTGAGCCGCCATTCTATGGGTTGCCCGTCCGTCCTGGACAGTTTGAATTCTAATCGCTCGGGTTGCTTGCCCTGCGTGGGGTCTTGCGTTAAAAAGTAATCGCCATTGCGGGGTGACAGGATTCTGAGGGTGCTAGAAGCAAGCTTGGCTTCGGGTTTTGAGGCCAGCCATTCGTCGTACTCTGGCGGAAGATCGAGGCGATACTGAGGCGGTTTGCTCGGACTTGAAGGCGCGATCGCCTTGAAAAAATCATCCGGCTGGCGTTGGTACGCTGCTAAGTCTTCGGGATAGAAGTATTCCCGAACGACGGTGGGACAGGCGGGCGTCGGTTTCTTGCCGGAAATGGCGCAAATGGGGCGTTCGACCAACCCCGACGGGACGGGAAAGGCCTTGGGTTCGCGACGTTCGTGTAAATGGAGCATGATGCGATTCCACAGCGGGGCCGCCCCCGTCACGCCCGACACGTTTTGCATTGCTTCGCCATCGAAATTCCCGACCCAGGTGGCAACGGTGTAGTCTGCGGTATAGCCGACAGTCCAGGTATCGCGAAAGTCTGAAGAAGTTCCGGTTTTGACAGCGCTGGGAAATGGGAGGCTCAACAGCGAATCGACCCCAAACGCGCGGGCGCGGGCAAAGCGATCGCTCAGCATATCTGTCACTAACGCCCAAGATGCAGCATTGGGTTCGAGCGAGCTTTGCGAGGTCGAGACAGGGGCTACTGCACCGTTCTTGGGTATTGCAGGAATGACCTTTAAATCCAATGGATTTCCCTGGTTGGCAAGGGTCAGGTAGGCGCGTGCGAGTTCCCAGAGCGTGACTTCGCCGCTGCCTAAGGTGAGTCCGAGGCCGTAATATTCGGGGGGATGGGTGAGGTGTTCGAACCCCAGTTGACGGAGATACGTTAGAAAGTTAGGAACGCCGACCGTCTCCAATAGCTTTACGGCAGGGACGTTGAGGGAATTCGCCAAGGCAATGCGAACCCGAACGGGGCCTTGAAATTGCTCGTTGTAGTCGACGGGGCGATAGAGCCGCGCCCCTGGAATGGCATAGGCGATCGGGACGTCGGCCAGGATAGTGTTGGGGCGGATTTGCTTTTGTTCTAGGGCAAGCTGATACAGAAAAGGTTTGAGGGTCGAACCGGGTTGGCGCAATGCTTGCACGCCATCGTTGCGGCCTTGCGTTGCGGACGAAAAATAGTCGGTCGAACCCACGTAGGCCAGAACTTCGCCTGTCTTATTCTCGATCGCGAGGGCAGCAGCTTGACGGACGTTATGAGGTGCTAGGGTTCGAACAATCTGCTGGGTTTGGGCTTCGATAAATTGTTGCAGCGAACGATCGAGGGTGGTGCGAATTTGGGCAGGTCGCTCGTTGGGTAATTGCTGCGATACCCAAAAGAGAAAATGAGGGGCTGCTAAAATACCCTGCTGCCGGGGTTGCAGCGCAACTGACTCGGCTGATGCCTGCTGGGCTTGCGCTGAGGTAATGGCGCGATCGCGGATCATCTGCTCTAGGACGTAACGCTGCCGTCGCTTGAGTGCGGGCATGCGATCGTAGGGATTGAGTCGGTTCGGATCGTTGGGAAGTGCGGCTAACAGGCTTGCCTGCGCCAGATTCAGATCCCGTGCCGAGATGCCAAAATAAACGCGAGCGGCGGCTTCAACGCCGTAAATATTGCCGCCCATCGGCAAGCGATTGATATAAGCCTGAAGAATCTCTCTGCGATTCATACCTGCTCCCAATCGCCAAGCGGTCCAAATTTCCTGGAGTTTTCCCGTCGGGGTAGAGGGCGTCGGATCGACGATTCTGGCCAACTGCATCGTAATGGTAGATGCTCCGCTGACGATGCGACGCGCTTGGACGGCCTCGGCGATCGCCCTTAGGACTGCCTGTAAGTCCAAGGGGCCGTGCTGAAAAAAGCGCCGATCTTCCGCCGCCAGAATGGCACGAACGAAATGGGGCGAAACTTCCGCGAGCGGGACAGTGGCGGTGTGGTTTTGGTCGCGGGTGAGGAGGGTGCCTAGGGGGAGGTTATGGCGATCGCTGAATTCGATGGCTCGATCGTCTTGGCGCAGCGCTTCTGAGCGGATAGGAGCGAGGTAGGGTAATGCTCTGATGCAGAGCAGGAAACCTATTCCAATCCCCGCTATGCGGCAACACCCTCTCTGACGGCGATTTAGCTCGTGCCATCGGTGTTGGGCTTTCTCTAAGCAATGGTACGCCCTGCTGTGCTTCACTCAAATATCAAATCAAAGAGCAATCTTTTATTTTAGCTGACGCGATCGCAGCGATAGGCAGCTCGTGTTAGTTGCCCAACTAACCTTTATCAAGATCCATCGCCCGAACGATCGGCGCAGAATGGATCGAAGTCTTTTACAACCATCAACGTATCTATATTATCGATTGGATATCTCACCCCTGTTCAATTTGAACAGGATGACTGGAGCACTCTAGATCGCCCGATGGCAGCTTAACCTACCTGTTCACTTTTTTGGTGGGGTAAGGTCAATTTGTGCGATCGCTTTCGTCGGATCTAATTCGAAAAACTGAAGAGCTGTACTGCGTAAATCCGACTACCAGATTTTGCAATTCCAAACCCGAATTGTCCGTAGCGCCGATCCAGGAGATTTTTGCGGTGGCCGGGGCTACCCATCCATCCCCGCTGAAAGAAAGCCAGCCTGTCGTAGCCAATTTTTGCCCCAACCAGGGACGAATCCTTGAGCATCAACAGATTTTCCGCCGCACCTCCCCGCCCACCAACCATTGCAAAACGTTCCGATGCAGCCTTGCCTTCCGGCGAGTAATGGCTGAAATAGTTACGGCGCAACATATCTTCTGCGTGCATCTGTGCGGCCCTAGACAGTAAAGCATTGGGCCTCAGTCTAGATAGTCCATAGCGAGCGCGATCTTGATTTGCTAAATCTAGAGCCATTTGACGCAAAGATCCCACTTGCCGAGGCTGATACGCATAACGCTGGTTTGCCCTCGAACCGGCCCAACTTGGCTGTACCAAACAAGGCGACATGTCCAGACTAAACATTGAAAAATATGCCAAAAACGCTCCAGCTATTGGCTTTAGAATTTTTGACATCCTGTATTAACCCTAAAACAAATTGTTCTCAACCCTGACGGCCTTCCGCTCTTTTTGTTTCTGTCCAGAGAAAAACATTTCAGTTTCAGGTGTCATCCTTTAGAAAGGTTTGCGACGAGCTAAATAGATCGATAAAAAAAGCCCCGCAATATTGCGGGGCTTTTTTAGCTTTAATCAAGCTGCAGGGTGGAAACTATCAACCAAACTTGCTGGCCGTCGAGGCAATCAAGAAGGCCGCATAAGTTAGGACATAGCCAACAGTGAAGTGAGCTAGACCGACCACGCGAGCTTGAACGATCGACAGTGCAACGGGCTTATCCTTCCAGCGAACGAGGTTCGCAAGGGGAGTGCGCTCGTGCGCCCAGACAAGGGTCTCGATCAGCTCTTGCCAGTAGCCTCTCCAGGAAATCAGGAACATGAAGCCCGTAGCCCACACGAGGTGACCGAACAGGAACATCCAAGCCCAGACCGAGAGATTGTTCATCCCGAAGGGATTGTAGCCATTGATGAGCTGAGATGAGTTGAGCCACAGGTAATCTCGGAACCAACCCATGAGATAGGTGGAGCCTTCGTTAAACTGCGCCACGTTACCTTGCCAAATCCCGAGGTGTTTCCAGTGCCAGTAGAAGGTCACCCATCCTACGGTATTGAGCGCCCAGAACAGAGACAGGTAGAAGGAATCCCAAGCAGAGATATCGCAAGTACCGCCCCGACCGGGACCATCGCAAGGGAAGGCGTAGCCGAAGTCCTTTTTATCGGGCATCAGCTTGGAACCGCGGGCATCCAACGCGCCTTTGACCAAGATCAAAGTGGTGGTATGCAGGCCTAGGGCGATCGCATGGTGAACCAAGAAGTCGCCAGGTCCAATGGTCAAGAACAGAGAATTGGTACCGCTGTTAATCGCATCCAACCAACCGCCGAGCCACACGTTTCCGTAGTTGGGGAAAGCAGTGTAGGCAACGCTGTCGGGATTCGATAAGAGGGTATCAAAGCCGTATAAAACCTTACCGTGAGCGGCTTGAATCCATTGAGCAAACACTGGCTCGATGAGAATCTGCTTTTCAGGCGTTCCAAAAGCAACGACGACGTCATTGTGGACGTAAAGTCCGAGGGTATGGAAGCCCAAGAACAAAGAGACCCAGCTCAGGTGAGAGATAATGGCTTCTTTATGCTCCAGTACCCGTGCCAATACGTTGTCTTTATTTGCAACGGGATCGTAGTCGCGGACCAAGAAAATGGCACCGTGAGCAAACGCTCCAACCATCAAGAAGATGGCAATGTACTGGTGGTGGGTGTACAGCGCGGCTTGCGTCGTATAGTCCTTCGCGATGAAGGCATAGGACGGCAGCGAATACATGTGCTGTGCGACCAAGGAGGTAATCACGCCCAAGCAGGCCAAGTGCCAGCCTAACTGGAAGTGCAGCGAGTTGTTATAGGTGTCATAGATACCCTTGTGACCGGCACCGAGACGGCCTCCCGGCGGACGGTGGGCATCTAAGATTTCTCTCATGCTGTGACCGATCCCAAACTGGGTTCGGTACATGTGACCCGCAACGATGAACAGAACGGCGATCGCCAAATGGTGGTGCGCGATATCCGTCAGCCACATCGCTTCCGTTTGAGGATGGAAACCACCCAAAAAGGTAAGAATTGCAGTTCCGGCCCCTTCAGACGTGCTGAAAACGTGACCTGCCGTATCGGGATTCTGAGCGTAAACGCCCCAATTGCCCGTAAAGAATGGCGTCAACCCTGCGGGATGCGGCGGCGTAGACAGGAAGTTATCCCAGCCGACATGCTGACCGCGAGATTCAGGAATGGCCACGTGAATCAAGTGACCTGCCCAAGCTAAAGAGCTAACCCCAAACAAACCAGCCAAGTGGTGGTTCAGACGAGACTCGGCATTCTTAAACCAAGACAGACTGGGACGAAACTTTGGTTGAAGGTGAAGCCAACCTGCAAATAACATGACAGAGGCTAAAACCAACAGGAAGATCGCACCCTGATACAGTTCTGCATTGCTGCGCATCCCGATGGTGTACCACCAGTGGTATACCCCAGAGTAAGCAATGTTTACAGGACCGTTTGCACCGCCCTGGGTAAAGGCATCCACTGCTGCCTTCCCGAACTGAGGATCCCAAATTGCATGGGCGATCGGACGAACGTGGAGCGGATCTTTAATCCATTGTTCGAAATTGCCTTGCCAAGCAACGTGAAACAGGTTGCCGGAAGTCCAAAGGAAAATGATTGCGAGATGACCAAAATGGGAGGCGAAAATCTTTTGGTAAAGATTTTCTTCCGTCATGCCATCGTGGCTCTCAAAGTCATGAGCCGTAGCAATCCCGTACCAAATACGACGAGTCGTCGGGTCTTGGGCGAGCTCTTGGCTAAACTTAGGAAATTTAGTTGCCATAGTTTTATAGGTCCTCCTCGCCCTTACCCTACTGAAAGTATGTGAGCATGGAAGAATGCCCAGGTGGTTGCAATACCTCCAAGAAGGTAGTGAGCAACCCCAACCGCACGGCCTTGAATGATGCTCAAAGCGCGAGGTTGAATTGCAGGGGCAACCTTTAACTTGTTGTGCGCCCAAACAATAGACTCGATCAGCTCTTGCCAGTAGCCGCGACCACTGAATAAGAACATGAGACTAAAGGCCCACACAAAGTGCGCTCCCAAGAACAATAAACCGTAGGCCGACAGTGCCGAACCGTAGGAGTTAATAACCTGAGAAGCTTGCGCCCAAAGGAAATCTCTCAACCAGCCGTTAATCGTAATGGCGCTTTGGGCGAAATTACCGCCAGTGATATGAGAGACCGAACCGTCTGCGCCTACGGTGCCCCATACATCGGACTGCATCTTCCAACTAAAGTGGAAAATCACAATTGACAAGGAGTTATACATCCAGAACAGACCTAGGAAGACGTGGTCCCAACCAGAAACCTGGCAGGTGCCGCCTCGACCGGGTCCGTCGCAAGGGAAGCGGAATCCCAAGTTAGCCTTGTCTGGAATCAGACGAGAGCTACGAGAGAACAGCACGCCCTTGAGCAGAATGAGCACGGTCACGTGAATCGTAAAGGCATGAATATGGTGAACCATAAAGTCCGCCGTACCCAGCGCAATGGGCATCATCGCCACTTTATTGCCAACGGCAACGATGCCACCGCCAAACGCATGACTAACCGTAGCCATTGCATTGGGTGCAGTCGTCCCGGGCGCTAAAGTATGCAGATTTTGGATCCACTGAGCAAATACGGGCTGAAGTTGAATACCCGTATCGGAAAACATGTCTTGAGGACGACCCAAGGCACGCATGGTGTCGTTATGGATGTACAGACCAAAGCTATGGAAGCCTAGAAAAATACAAACCCAATTTAGATGGGAAATAATTGCATCCCGATGGCGCAGAACGCGATCCAGCAAGTTATTTTGATGGGTTGCCGGATCGTAATCCCGCACCATGAAAATAGCTGCGTGTGCTGCTGCACCCACGATTAGGAACCCGCCAATCCACATGTGGTGCGTAAACAAACCGATTTGAGTCGGATAGTCCGTCGCAATGTAGGGGTAGGGCGGCATGGAATACATGTGTTGGGCCACCAGAATGGATAAAGAACCCATCCAGGCTAAGTTCCAGGACAACTGGCAGTGCCAAGAGGTCGTGAAAATTTCGTACATTCCCTTATGGCCTTCGCCAGTAAAGGGGCCCTTGTGCGCTTCCAAAACTTCTTTGAAACTGTGGCCAATACCCCAGTTAGTGCGGTAGAAGTGCCCTGCAATGATGAGCAGAACAGCCAAGGCCAAGTGATGGTGGGCTGTATCTGAGAGCCACAGACCGCCGGTTACGGGGTTGAGGCCACCTTTGAAGGTCAAGAAGTCGGAATAGGCACCCCAATTAAGGGTAAAGAAAGGAGTTAAGCCCTGAGCAAAGCTCGGATATAGCTCCGTCATAAGGTCCTTATTCAGGATGAACTCATGGGGAAGGGGAATATCCTTGGGCGCAACGCCAGAATCTAAAAGTTTGTTAATAGGCAAGGAAACATGGATCTGGTGACCTGCCCAACCGAGAGAACCGCAGCCCAGCAAACCAGCTAGGTGATGGTTCATCATCGATTCGACATTTTGGAACCACTCCAGTTTTGGAGCTCGCACGTGATAGTGGAACCATCCGGCAAACAGCATTAGAGCAGCCATGACTAAGCCACCAATGGCTGTGCAGTAAAGCTGATAAGAGTTTGTAATGCCGGAAGCACGCCAAAGCTGGAACAAACCAGATGTAATTTGGATGCCGTGGAAACCGCCACCCACATCTCCGTTTAAGATGCCTTGACCGACAATCGGCCAGACGACCTGAGCACTGGGCTTAATGCCGGTTGGGTTACCCATCCAGGCTTCGTAGTTTGAAAATCGAGCACCGTGAAAATACATCCCGCTCAGCCAAATGAACACGACGGCGAGGTGGCCGAAGTGAGCGCTGAAAATTTTGCGAGAGATGTCTTCTAAATCGCTGGTATGTGTATCGAAGTCATGAGCAAGAGCGTGCAGGTTCCAAATCCACGTGGTGGTTTGGGGGCCCTTAGCTAGGGTGCGGTCGAAGTGTCCGGGTTGTCCCCACTTTTCAAATGAGGTGGGAACGGGATTATTATCGACAATCACTCTAACCTTTGACTCTCGCTCCTTAGGGCTAATCGTCATTGAGACTCTCCTCTCTTTGAGCAAGCAAGGAACGAGGATCCGTCTTCCGTGTTCTGAATCGCTATAGCGAAAAACCACTGATTTGGAGGAAAGGTGCCGGGGTGCCGAGACCAATCTTGGCTGCGATAGGCAGTCAAGCTCGACCGGAGCAACCGCAACTCGCTTCATCCAAATTGAGAGATCTAAGAGAAGCGGCAGAACGACTGATTCTCAATATGTATCAGCCTTGGAAGAGTTCTCACTAGTGAATTATAGGTGTCCTACCAGGCATTTTAAGGCAATTAACAATAATTAAGGTGTCTGACATGGACTGAATCGGACTGCATCAAATGCAACAATTGCAGTAATTATTTTAAGAGTTATTTCAAAACTTAATATTTTTTAATCTTTGATGCTTGACAAGTCGTCTTTTGATATTCCCTTAGGAGAGCTAGGAACTTGTTCCGTTGGTTGAAAAGCACGAGGATTAGCTGTTTCTAGGGCATTTGAAGGTTGATTTCAGCTAAATCTTGAGTATGACCTCTGGCGCGGGAATGGCAAAGTTAGGTTTCTTAACTTTGCTTTGGGAGGGCTGTTTTGGAATAAAGAGTTTTCATGTTGACGATTACAAATTGTAATCTCTTTCAAGTTTCGGATTTGGACGTTTCTAATGTCTGCGAAGTAGGTCGAGTCTTTTCCGCTATAGTTCCGTTAAGAGGGTAGAGGCGCTTTATCAGTAAGCCGACATAGGGTTAAAGGTTAAGTGAAGCAAAGCGTCTGTTATCCTTGCGTATCTCGAGCAGGCTGAAGCGTGATGAAAGGAGTATGGCAAGCGTGATGGGCAGACGTTGGCAAGAAATAGGCAAACGTATTGCAGTTTCTGCGGTTTGTTTGATTTTGTTTTTGGGCTTATCTGGGTGCGCTCGATCGTCGTCCCCAAATTCCCAAGCTGTCGATATGCCTCAGGGGATATTTGCTCGAGGTCCAAATCTGGAGGAGGTGTCTCCGCCAGATCGGATCCGACAGTTGCGGCGGACTCTTGACGCGCAGCGATCGCTGTCTCGTCGCGACCCGCAAGTCAAGATTGTGGGCCTAAAGGCCGACGAAACGATCGACCAAACCACGGCGAGCATTCGGTTTGACGTAGAAGATTTTCCGATATTTAAGGATCCCGAACTTGCATTGGGACCTCATCTGACCGTGTTGCTCGACGACCAGCCCTATGCAGACGTATACGATGCCAAGCAAAGCATCGCGTTTTCAGACTTAAAGCCTGGAACCCACACGATCCGGGTTTTTGCCAGTCTTCCTTGGCATGAGATCGTTAAAGCGCCAAGCGCGTTCGATCTCGTGACGTTCCACGTTTTTGCTCCAACTCATACCCATCGTCCTACCTCAGATCGACCCTTACTGACTTACAGCCAACCCCATGGCGAGTATGGTGCCGAGCCCATTCTGCTGGACTACCTGATTACTTCGCCTTCAGGCGAATCCAAAGGTTCCGAACCTGCGGTATCGTCCGGCCCAAAGGTGCAGGTGACCGTAAATGGTAAAAGCTTCATAACCGAAGAACAGCCGCCGCTCTATCTAAAAGGATTCAAGTCTGGCGCAAATTGGGTCAAAGTCGAGCTACTGAGTCCGAGCGGCAAAGCGATTCCCAATGATTTGAGCGAGACGGTTCGGCTCGTCACTCTGAATTCAGGAGGAAGCGACGCGCTCTCTAGGCTAGTGCGAGGGGACCTTAGTGTAGAAGACGCGGAGCCAATGGTGAGTCTTGAAGCCAGTCAGCGCCGTGCGGCGCAGAAACTGGAGGCTTTGTCTGCTCCAAAACCCGCTCCCGTTCTTAAGGCGCCGGAACCGACGACAGAACCAAAGTCGGATGTCTCTTTACCTCCTATTCCTTCCCCCAGTCCCGTCGCAATTCCAGAGGCTCCGGTTCCGGTCAAGCTGCCTTCGCCGAGCCTCCCTAAACCCCAGGAACGCATTGTGCCCGTTCCCGCACGAAAACTGGAAGCGGTTCGAGTCGAGCCGCCTGCTGGCGAACTCAGCTCTCCCTCCAAAGGTTTTGATAAAGACGAGCGTAAGCCAGTTCCCGCTGGCGAGAATCCCATCCAATCTTATTTAAAGCGTTTTCGGCAGCCGGATATCGTTTCGCCAACCCCTCAATTGCCATTGCCCCAACAGATAGAACCCACAGCCGGAACGGGAGCATTCAGTAAGGCTGAGAGCATCAAACCCGCTCCAACTCAACCCAAGTTTCCAACGCCTTCGCCAGTAAAACCTCCAGTACAACCTAAGGTCGAATTGCCCGATGTCGTTCGCTCGGGCGTTGAGTCAAAGGAGAAGTCGTTGCCGTTGGAAAAGACCCCTGCATTAGAAAAGACCTCTGAAAGGCCGTGGCGAAAATTTCTGAACTTAGAGCCTGGGGAGGATAGGGACAAACCAGCCGTCGTAGAATCGCCGGAACAGAGTTCCCTGCCGAGCCGCTATTCAAAGGCGATCGATCTCCAGAGTCTACAGCCCAGCTCTGGATTAGAGGCGGATTCTGCAACAATCGCTAAACCCTAAAACGATCGAACAAAAAGCTCCTGCGTATTTTGCAGGAGCTTTTTGTAGGCAGTTCGAGAGTCTGCAGATCGCTATTCGCTGGAGGCTTCTCCGCTGACCACGACATTGCGAATCCGCAGACTTGGCCCCCCGCAGCCTACGGATAGGCCGACTTGTTCGGCTTTGCCGCATCCGCCGGATTCATCCCAGCCAAAGTCGTCGCCAATGGCCTCAATGTGTTTGAGGGTTTTAAATGCGTTTCCAGAGAGGGTGACGTCCCGAACGGGTTCTGCCAAGCGCCCGTTTCGAATCATCCAGGCTTCTCCCGCAGAAAAGGTAAACATTTCGCCGTTGGTCATGCCGCTGAGCCAATTGCGAGCGTAAATTCCCTCTTTGATATCGGTAAAGAGATCGCTGACGGAGGTCGTGCCGCGCTCGATCCAGGTGTTGCTCATCCGCACGATGGGCGGGAAGTGATAGTTGAGACAGCGAGCATTGCCCGTAGGCTGTTCGCCCAGCCGCCCGGCTGTTTCGCGGGAATGGAGCCTGCCGACTAAAATGCCCGACTCGATGAGGGGGGTAATGGTTGCAGGCACGCCCTCGTCATCGTAGCCATAGCTGCCTCGATGCCCTGCGATCGCCGCGCCATCGTAAATGTTGAGGGAGGCGGGGCCGAAGGGTTTGCCCATCGTCATCACTTCCAAAAGCTCGGGGTTTTCGTAGGTCATGTCCGCCTCGGAGAGGTGGCCGAAGGCTTCATGGACAAATAAACCCGTCAGGACGGGATCGATGACAACCGGGTAAGTGCCGCCCTTGACTGCGGGCAAGTCAAGGGCATCGACCGCTCTAAGCGCCGCTTGGCGCACCTGGTTTTCTAAACCTTCGAGATCTTCAAAGGCTTTTCGAGACCCTGTCGTTTCCCGTCCGGTCTGTACGCACTGATCCTGTCTGGCGGTTGCGGCAAACCGCATTTCCATATCCACCCAGGTTTGTTCGATCGCGGTTTGCTCTGAGGTGACGTATAAGACGTTTTGAAGGCTGTCTAAATACCGTACCGATACGGTTGCGATATCTGGCGAGGTTTCCCGCAGCACGGATGCGTAGTGCGAGCACAACGCTTTTTTCTGAGATAGTGGAATCTCTCTAGGATTGGTGCCGCTGATTTGAAGTGGAATAGAGATTTGAATGGGATCGACCGCTGCCAACTGGGTAGTTGAGGTTCCGACCCACTTGGCAGCGGCGATCGCCTCTTCAATGCGCTCCTGCAGCAGGTTGATGCTGTTAAAGCTTGTAAATCCCCACCCGCCTCGGTGACAGGCGCGGACCTGTCCCCCCAAGGCAAACTCTTCGCTTAACGTTTCGACCTTGGTCCCCCGCAGTAAAATGGTCGCTGCTTCAGATTGCTCAAGCCGAATTGCTAGAAAATCAACCCGATCGCAATAGCGGCGAATCAGATCGACTGCGTAATTTTTGTAAGTTTCAGAAAACTGCTGCATTCGAGTCAAACGGTAAACAGAGCGACAACCTCTTCTACCCCTCACTCTAATGCCGATCGAACCCCATCGCTGCTTCGGATGAAAGTTCGATCTCAGAGCGATGCCCGAGCAGTTCGATCGAACTGTATCGAACTTTACTGAACTTCGACGGGCTTCTCGTAGTCAGGGGCGTGGGCCTGAAGCAGAGAACTCATCTGCGAGAGGAAATCGGGGCTTTGGCCTGAAGGTTGGGCGATCGCGCGGCGTTCCGGGAAGAACTCCGGCTGGTCTTGGTTGCGAGAAATTGCCGCATTGACCTGTTGGGCAATTAAATCTTTCAATTCCGATTGAGCGCGCTTGCGTTGATAGTTTGCCCCTTCTTCCGTCGT
The DNA here is from genome assembly GCF_044923475.1 of Altericista sp. CCNU0014. Classification (NCBI taxonomy): domain Bacteria; kingdom Bacillati; phylum Cyanobacteriota; class Cyanophyceae; order Synechococcales; genus Altericista; species Altericista sp. CCNU0014. Next base: position 3,454,924 of record NZ_CP137338.1, on the reverse strand, counting down.
CGCATAGAGGGGCGGCAGGCGATTGAGCGCGTAAGCGGCAATATCGCCAATATCGAGGGTAATGTTGTTGCGGGACTCAATGTCCGAGACCCGAGTAATGGACTCCGTGAGCACCAGCTCTTCCATCACGTTAATAAACTGCTTCCGGGGCACGGCCACGACCTGACCTGTCAACAAAGCCCCCATTAGCTTATCTAGAGCCTGATATTCATCCACCGATAAATCTGCGGCATTATCGCAAATGCGACCTACCTCAGCTTCCATGGTTGGCGTGAGATACCCGTTCTCTAGGGCTACTTCAACGATTTCTTGAATGGTCATCTTGCCGTTCCCTTGCTGTCTCCAGACTTACTTGGTCTTATTTTGCCCAACTCGGAAGGAAAAACGAAGTCTTTTTTCCGATTGTGCGATGCCTAAAGCAAACTCAATACTAATGAAAATGCTGTCTTAGGTTGTCTGTATAGCTTGCTATAAGAAGTGAATACAAACAATCTCCAAAAACACAGACTTGGACTCAGAACGCAGCATTTGGGAAAAAAATAGGCTCATCTAAGTCCAAATCGGCTAGCACTCTCTAGTATTAATCCCCTTACGGCCTCAGATCTTTCAGCCCGCACTATAAAAACTTAGTAAAGTGGTTAAAAGCATTGCTATTTATTGTCCGAGCCACGACTAGGAACGCTTTGTGCAGGAAGACTTTCGACTGATTCTGGATTTAGTAACGGTTTTGGGGGCCGCCGCTGGCGGTGGATTGCTGGCGGCTTTGCTGCGACAGCCCGTGCTGCTGGGGTATCTCCTGGGAGGGATTATTGTCGGTCCGTCTGGGCTGGGGTTGATTAAGGAAGTGGTTCAGGTGGAAACCCTAGCCCAGTTTGGGGTGGCGTTTCTCTTGTTTGCTTTGGGCGTAAAGTTTTCAATTAGCGAGCTGCGCAAGGTACAGGGCATTAGTTTGGGGGGCGGTAGCCTGCAAATCTTGCTGACCATTGCCGTAACGGCTCTGATTTCGACGGCGGTGGGGTGGGTGACTTCCATGCCCCAAGGCATTTTTCTAGGGGCGGTGCTGTCTCTGTCCTCTACGGCGGTGGTGCTAAAGTGTCTGGCCGAAAGCAATGAAACGGAAACGCCCCACGCTCAAGTGATGCTGGGGATTTTGGTGGTTCAAGATCTGGCCGTGGGCTTGATGTTGGCCATTCTGCCAGCCTTAGATAAGTCGCCGGACCAGATCGGCATTGCGGTCGGGTGGGCGCTGCTGAAGATTGCCATTATTTCAGGGGGGGCGATCGCCAGTGGGGTATGGGTGCTCCCGCGTCTGCTGCGGTTTTTGGCTTGGACGGAGAGCCGAGAACTATTTTTGTTGGGTGTCGTGGCGCTGTGTTTGGGAATCGCCCTTTTGACGGAGCATTTTGGCCTGTCCATTGAAATGGGGGCCTTTTTGGCGGGGCTGATGATTTCGGAGGTGGAGTACGCCGACCAGACCCTGGCCTACGTGGAGCCGTTGCGGGACATTTTCGCGACGCTCTTTTTTGCGGCGATCGGGATGCTGATCGACCCCGTGTTTTTGTGGGAGCATCTGGAGCTGATTTTAGGGCTGGTGACCATTGTCATTGTCGGTAAGTTTGCGATCGTGACGCCGATCGTGCGGCTGTTTGGGTATTCCCTCAAAACGGCACTGATTGCGGGCTTTGGGCTGGCTCAAATTGGGGAATTTTCCTTTGTCTTGGTGAGTAAGGGTCAAGTTTTAGGGCTGATTTCCCAAAAGGTTTACCTGTTGGTCTTGGGTACGACGGCGGTGACGCTCGTGGTCACGCCTTTTGTCTTTCAAGCCTTACCGAAGGCGTTTGCCTGGGCCGAACAAATTCCTAAGTTCCAGCAGATGCTGCTCTCCACTCCTGCGGAGCCGGAGCTGAGCGGCGCAGACGTGACGCTTCGGAATCACGTAATTGTCTGCGGGTACGGGCAAATGGGACGCAGCATCGTGAAGGTGCTGCAAAGCTACCATTACCCGGTGGTGGTGATCGATCAGGCAGAAAGCGCGATTCAACAGCTCCGCGAAGAAAAAATTCCCTATGTCTACGGAGATGCGGCGAGTACGCAAGTGCTAGAGAAAGCCCAAGTGTCCCAAGCGAGGGGTATGGCTGTGGTGCTGCCGAGCGCCATGAGTACGCGACTGTGCCTGAAGCGATCGCTAGAATTTTCTCCCGATCTGGACATCGTCACCCGCGCCACCCAGGATAAGGACTTGGAACTGCTTTACCAACTGGGAGCCACAGAAGTGGTACAGCCAGAGTTTGAGGCCAGTTTAGAACTGTCTTCCCATTTGCTGAGTCGGCTGGGTCTGGACGAATCCGCCATTCAACCGCAGATCCAACTCATCCGGGAAGGCCGATACACCGATTTCCGCACCGAACGCTCTTCTTTTGCGGTGCAGCGGGAGGTGCGCACTGCCGCCCGAGAGCTCAATAACCGATGGTGCTCGCTGCCCGAGAATTCGCCGCTACTGGGTATGAGCATTGCCGAAACGGACTGCCGTCGGCTGACGGGGGTGGCGTTTATGGCCATCCGCCGCGCTGGCGGGGAAGAACTAGATTATCCCGACCCGACGACGGTGCTGGAGAAGGGCGATCGCCTCTTACTCGTCGGTCAACCTGAAGAAATTCAAGCCTTTACCGAACTCGCTGAAGGGGAAGTGGCCGAACCCATTACCGACGCATCCTGCCAGTGGGTCATGGTTCGGGCCAGCAGCCCCATCAAAGGCCAACCCTTAGGCACGCTTAATGCCAACCAGCAATACCGCGTGCAAGTTCAGTCCCTGCGCCACAAGGGCGAGCTGATTCGCTTTCCTACGGGCGATACGGTGCTCTCAGAGGGCGATCGCCTGTTATTGTGCGGCGCGGCAGCGGACATGCCCGCCGTCGCAAGTCTGATTCAAGGCTCCCTACCGGAGCTAGAGTTGCCCTTTCTTTCGCCCGAGGCAGACACCGAGATCGAGTCGGTTGAGGTTTAGGCGATCGTTCGTTAAGTTGAAAAGGGTTACTTTTAAGCTCCATCCCCTTAGAATAGGGCTTAGCTCAGCATCTAGCGCTGTAATGGAGCGGATCGATCGTGCTCAGCAATCCTCAGTCTAAGGGAGATAACGCTTCAGAAGCGAATTTACACTTCTGGGAGCAGATGGATGAGTTCCAGCAACTCTACGAGCACTCACCCTGCGGCTATCATTCCCTCGACAAGAACGGCGTTTTTGTCCGCATCAACCAAACCGAACTCGCGATGTTGGGGTACGCTCGGGAGGAGCTAATCGGCAAAAAGAAATTTTCCGATCTGTTGACCCCAGAAAGCCAGCAAACGTTTCGAGCTAATTTTCCAAAATTCAAGGTTCAAGGCTGGATTCGAGACTTAGAGTTTCAAATGCTTCGCAAGGACGGGACGGTATTCCCCGCCAGTTTGAGCGCTACTGCGGTGCGGGATGAAGCCGGGAAGTTTTTGATGAGTCGTTCGGTGTTGCTCGATATCAGCGATCGCAAGCAGCTCGAAGCCGAACGCAAGCTAGCCCAGGAGAAACTGCAGGAATCGGCAGTTCGGTATCGCCTGCTCTTTGAAAACAACCCCAATCCCATGTGGGTGTCCGATCTAGACACCCTGGCTTTTTTAGAGGTCAACGAAGCGGCGATCGCGCATTACGGTTATTCGCGGGAAGAATTTTTGCAGCTCACCATCGCCGATATCCACCCGCCCGAAGACGTCCCCACCCTCCAAACGATTCGAGCCGGACTCGAGCTAGGGCAAAACTACATTGGCAGTTGGAAGCACCTCAAAAAAGATGGCACTCCGATTGACGTCAAGATTACCGCACAAGCCTTTTCTTTGCACGGCGAGCGCGCTGCATTGGTCGCGATCGAAGACATTACAGAACGCAAAAGGGCTGAGACGCAACTGCATCTCACGGAAGCCCGCCTGCGCTATCTGTTGACCACCAGCCCTGCCGTGCTGTACGCCTCTCAGGCCAGCGGCAATTTCGCAGCGACCTTCATCGGAGAGAATATTTCTGACATGATGGGCTACGAGAGCCGGGATTTTCTAGAAGACAGCCAATTTTGGGCGAGCCACATTCATCCAGAAGATGCGCCCCGCGTCTTTGCCGGACTCGAACATTTGTTCGCAACCGATACCTACCTCCATGAGTATCGGTTCTTGCACCGAGATGGCACTTATCGGTGGGTCAGCGATGCGCTTAAGTTGGTGCGGGATGACAGCGGAAATCCCTTAGAAATTGTCGGTTACTGGATTGATATTACCGATCGCAAACAAACTGAGAAAGACCTGCAATCGCTAAATCGGCGAATCGTTACCGCATGGGAAAGCATGACCGATGCCTATGTCACCCTCGATCGCGAGTGGAAAACGACCTATGCCAATGCCGAGGCATTAAAAGCGTATCAAATGCTCGGGATCGATCTCGTCACGATGTGGGACAAAACCCATTGGGAACTCTTTCCCCAGACGATCGGGCAACCGCTCGATCTCGCGTATCGACAGGCGATGGCAGAGAACGTGGCCGTTCATCTCGAAGTTGAAGATGTGGCAACCCGATCGTGGTTTGAAGTGCATGCTTATCCCTCAGAGCTTGGGTTAGGGATCTATTTCCGAGATATTACCGATCGCAAACAGGCCGATCGAAAAATTCGCGAACAGGCTGACTTACTAGACATCGCCACGGATGCTATTTTCGTCCACGATCTCGACAACCGCATTCTATTCTGGAACCAAGGTGCAGAGAGGTTATACGGCTGGCAAGCAGCAGAAATCCTGGGTCGGGATTGGCGGCACCTGTTAAGCGAGGAAGCGCGATCGGAGATGGAACACGTTCTCCAAACCATCCTCGATCGGGGAACCTGGCAAGGAGAAGTCAAAAAAATCACCCAGGCAGATGAAACAGTCGTGGTCATGAGTCGCCGTTCTCTGATGCTGGACGAGGCGGGACAGCCCAAATCCATCCTCACCGTCGATACAGATATTACCGAGAAGAAGCAACTGGAGTCGCAATTTCTGCGAACCCAACGGTTAGAAAGCTTGGGCACCATGGCCAGCGGCATCGCTCACGATCTCAATAACATCTTGACCCCCATTATTGGAATCGTGCAACTGCTGCCCCTCAAAGTGATCGACCTAGACGAACAAACCCAACGGTTGCTGCAAATTCTCAACGAGAGCACCCATCGCGGTGCCGACTTGGTCAAGCAAATTCTCTCCTTTACCCGTGGAATTGAAGGCAAGCCAACCAACACTCAGGTCGGTCATTTACTGCGCGAAGTCTACAAGATTATCCAACAGACGTTTCCCAAAGCCATCGAACTCTCGTCGGAGCTTTCTCAAGATTTATGGCTCATTCCCGCCGATGCCACACTCTTGCATCAAGTGTTTATGAACCTCTGCGTCAATGCCCGCGATGCCATGCCCGACGGCGGCACCCTCTCTATCCGCGCCGAAAATTTAGAAATTGACGAACATTACGCCCGGATGCATGTAGATGCCCAAGTGGGTTTCTACGTGGTCGTGACGATCGCCGACACGGGAATCGGCATTTCGCCCAAAATTTTAGACCGCATCTTCGACCCGTTTTTTACCACCAAAGAGATCGGCAAAGGAACGGGGTTGGGGCTGTCCACGGTGATGGGCATTGTCAAAAGCCACCAAGGATTTATCGACGTTTACAGCGAAGTCGGCAACGGTACCCGATTCAAAATCTACCTGCCCGCCGCGAAGACCAGCGCGCTCGAAACGGTCGTCAAGGCCGAATCTCCCATGGGACGGGGCGAACTCATTTTAGTGGTGGACGATGAAGTCGCGATTCAGGAAATTACTAAAGCAACGTTAGAAAGCCATCATTACCAAGTCATGACCGCCAGCAACGGGATTGAGGCGATCGCCCTGTACGCCGAGCACAAACATAAAATCAGCATCGTATTGTTGGATCTGATGATGCCCGAGTTAGATTCCGCCACCATCACGCGCACCCTGCGCAAACTCAACCCTCAGGTCCAGATTGTTGCCACGAGCGGATTGGCAACCCACGAAGCCGCCGCCAAAGCGTTGGACGAAGGCGTCCGAGCGTTCTTAGCAAAGCCCTTTACTGGAACGGACCTGTTAAACCTTTTGTCCGAGCTGTGCGGTGCTATCAACGATATTGAAGGGGAATCCCGGTAGCCAGCTTCCTTGAAAGATAGCGCTAACATTAACCGAGATAGACTCTAGAATCTAGAAGAATGAACCCCAACATCTTGTCAAAATTGCGGACCTTCTGTCGAGATGAAGCAGCCTTTGAGCAGCTCAAGCAAACATTGACGGAAGAGCTTCAGCCCTTAGAACGAGAAATCGATCGCGCTAAACATCAGGTCGAGCAACAGAAAGCCTTGTTCAGCGTCATCACCCGCCTGCGCGAACCCATAGAACTAGAAACCATCTTTCAATCCACTGCAACGGAAGTCCGCCAGCTCCTGTCGGCAGATCGCGTCGGGATGTTTCGGTTCTATCCAGATTCCGGCTGGGACGACGGCGAATTCGTCTCTGAAGATGTGGATCCGGCATTTCCATCGGCAATGGCGCAAAAAATCCACGACCACTGCTTTGGCGAACAGTTTTCTGCCCGCTACCAGCAAGGACGCATGCAGGTCGTTGCAGATATCCACAATGCAGGCTTAAGCGACTGTCATATCGAGGTTCTATCCCAATTTCAGATTAAGGCCAACCTGGCCGTACCGCTCCTACAGGGCCAAAACCTGTGGGGATTGCTGTGCATTCACCAATGCCAAGCGCCCCGCCACTGGCAGGACACAGAAATCGAATTCGTCCAGCAAATTGCCAACCATTTGGGGGTAGCCCTCAAACATGCCGAACTCATGGCCGACCTCCGGGCAGAAGTCCTCGAACGGCAGCAAGCCGAGCAAGCCGTTCAAACCCTGAACCAAGGACTGCAAAAAGCCATCGTGGATTTGAAGGCCGTCAATCGAGAACTGGAGTCCTTTAGCTATTCGGTTTCTCACGATTTGCGCGCGCCTTTACGCAGTATCGACGGGTTCAGTCAGGCGCTCTTAGAAGATTGCAGCGATCGACTGGATGCCAGCGGTCAAGACTACCTGCGTCGCATTCGCAACGCAACCCAGCGCATGGGGAATTTGATTGACGATCTCCTCAACCTGTCCCAGGTGACGCGCACCGAAATGAATCTGGAGCCCGTGAACCTCAGTTTATTGGTCAGCAGTATCTGCACGGAGCTGCAGCGCAGCCACCCAGAACGGCAAGTCGAGTTTGTCGTGCAGCCGGGATTGTCCGCTCGAGCAGACGCTCGGCTGCTTCAAGTGTTGCTGATGAACTTACTGAACAATGCCTGGAAATTCAGTGCTAAAAACCCTCTCGCGCGCGTTGAGTTTGGCATGATGCCCGCCGAAACCGATATTCCGGTCTACTTTGTGCGGGATAATGGGACAGGCTTCGACATGGCTTTTTCCAACAAGTTATTCGGGCCGTTTCAGAGATTGCACAGTGCTATCGAGTTCCCCGGCAATGGAATTGGCTTGGCTACCGTCCAACGGATCGCCCATCGTCATGGAGGGAAAGTCTGGGCAGAGGGTGCCGTGGGAGAAGGTGCCACATTTTACTTCACGTTGAAACCAGAGGCCGCTAGTCTATGACCGTAAGTACCAAAAGTATTCTGCTGGTAGAAGACAATCCCGACGATGAGGCGCTGGCCATCCGAGCGTTTAAGCGCCACCACATTGGCAACGAGGTGATCGTGGCCCACGATGGCGTTGAAGCGCTAGATTATTTATTTGGGACCGGAACCTATGCCGGACGGGATATGACTGTCAAGCCGACAGTAGTTTTGCTGGATTTAAAGCTGCCCCGCATAGATGGAATTGAAGTACTGCGACGCATCCGATCCGACGAGCGCACTAAACTTCTGCCCGTTGTGGTTCTGACCACCTCTAGCGAAGAACAAGATATGCTTGACAGCTATAGCTTGGGTTGTAATAGCTACATCCGCAAACCCGTGGATTTCCTTCAGTTCTCGGAAGCCATCCGACAACTCGGAATGTATTGGCTCTTGATGAACGAACCGCCTCCTCTTTAGGAGATCCGTCCCAATGAATTCTTCCTTACGCGTCCTGATTGTCGAAGATTGCGAAGACGACATGCTTTTGATCCTCCGCGAACTGCGTCGGGGCGGGTACGACGTCCATCACGTTCGCGTGGAAACGCCAAATACCCTCCAGGATGCTCTCGAACAGCACGCTTGGGACATCGTAATCTCGGATTACACGATGCCTGCTTTTAACGCGCTAGATGCCCTGAAAATCCTTCAGAGCAAACGGTTGGATCTCCCTTTTCTGATCGTCTCCGGTACCATTGGCGAAGAAACTGCCGTAGCCGCTATGAAGGCTGGTGCCCAAGATTATCTCCTCAAAGGCAATCTGGCTCGGTTGGTCCCCGCTGTAGAACGGGAGTTGCGCGAGTCTGAGGAGCGCCAAAAGCGACACAGTGCCGAACAGGCTCTAGCCATCAGCGAAGATCGGTTTAAGACCCTCTGCGCGTCGGCTCCGCTGGGAATTTTTCACTGCGATGCTCGGGGCAAGAATGTCTATGTCAATCCCCGCTGGCAAGAGATATCGGGACTATCGATTGAAGAGAGTTTAGGCGACGTTTGGCTTCAAGCCATTCACCCCGACGATCGCGACTCGGCGATCGAGTCGTGGCAGCGGACGGTCTCTCAGCGGGAAAGTTGGGTGAGCGAGCACAGACTCTTGACCCCCCAAGGCGAGGTGCGTTGGGTTCGCACGCTGGTCAGCCCCATGTACTCCACGCAAGGTCAATTTTTAGGCCATGTCGGAACGGCGGAAGATATTACCGAAAAAAAGCAATTGGAAGCGCAATTTCTGCGCGCCCAGCGCTTAGAAAGTCTGGGCACCATGGCCAGCGGCATCGCCCACGATCTCAACAACGTCTTGACCCCCATTTTAGGAATCGTGGAACTTTTGCCCCTGAAAGTCCCCGATATGGACGAACAAACGCAGCAGTTAATTGAAATCCTGGGGACCAACACCCATCGGGGGGCCGATTTGGTCAAGCAAATTCTCTCCTTTACCCGTGGCGTTGAAGGCAAGCCGACCAACACCCAAGTCAGCCATTTACTTTGGGAAATTCACAAAATTATTCGCCAAACCTTTCCCAAAACTATCGAAGTCTCCACGGAGTTGCCTCAGGATCTATGGCAGATCGCTGCCGATGCCACCGCCTTGCATCAAGTATTTATGAATCTCTGCGTCAATGCCCGCGATGCCATGCCCAACGGCGGTACGCTCTACATTACTGCCGAAAATCTAGAGATTGACGAACATTACGCTCGGATGCATTTGGATGCCCAAGTGGGTTCCTACGTGGTCGTGACGATCGCCGATACGGGAACGGGCATCCCGCCCAAAATTCTAGACCGCATCTTCGATCCGTTTTTTACCACCAAGGAGATCGGCAAGGGAACGGGGTTGGGGCTGTCCACGGTACTGGGCATTGTCAAAAGCCATCGGGGGTCGATCGACGTTCACAGCGAATTGGGGAAAGGCACTCAGTTCAAAGTTTACTTGCCCGCGACGGAAACCGCTGAAGAAGAGGCGGTTGTCAACACCGAACCTCCCCTAGGCCGGGGCGAACTCATCTTAGTGGTGGACGATGAAGTTGCGGTGCAGGAAATTACCCAGGCCACCCTGGAAGCCTATTGCTACAAGGTCGTAACCGCTAACAACGGGATTGAGGCGATCGCCCTCTATGCCGAGCGCAAAGATGAAATCAGCGTCGTATTGATCGACCTCATGATGCCCGAATTAGATTCCATCACCGCCATCCGCACCCTGCGCAAACTCAACCCTCAGGTTCAGATTATTGCCATGAGCGGATTGGTCACCCACGAGTCCGTGGCAAAAACGATGCGCGAGGGGATTCAAGCATTTTTAGCAAAACCTTTTACCGCGCCAGAATTGTTGAACCTCTTACCCCAACTATGCGACCCCAAAAAATCGTCCTCCGTCCAATAACGCGACGTCAGCGGAATTGAGGGAAGTCATGGCGGACTTTGATGTTGCTGTAGTCGGCGGCGGTCCGGGCGGGTCAGCCGCTGCCATTACCTGCGCGCGGGCCGGGCTAAAGGTGGCATTACTGGAGCGATCGCCCTTCCCCCGCCCGCACCCCGGCGAGACGCTCCATCCGGGCGTAGAACCCATCCTCAAAACCCTTGAGGCTTGGGATGCCGTGCGACAGGCCAATTTTCTCAGGCATCGGGGACATTCGATTCGGTGGTTCGACGCGGAGCGCTTTGAAGCCTTTGGTGCCGACGCGTCCGGCGATTGGCTCGGATTTCAGGCTTGGCGAGCCGACTTTGACGCAATTTTGCTGGAACGAGCCGCACGCGCGGGTGCGTGCGTCCTCCAACCCTGTCAGGCCCTACGCCCCGTTGTCGCTTCGGGCAAAGTGACTGGTGTCGAGACGAATCGAGGAACGATCGCGGCGCGGTATGTCGCGGACGCATCGGGTAGCGCGCGTTGGCTAGAGCGCCATCTCAAACTCCAAGTCCAAACGCTGACCCCTCGATGGATCGTCCGCTACGGTTACGGAGAGGGTGAATGCCCTGCCAGGGATGACAGCCCGCTCATCTGCGCCGATGCGGAAGGCTGGACCTGGACGGCGAGGGTGCGCCCCCACCTTTACCAGTGGACTCGTCTGTGGCTGACGGAGCCCCAATCCCGTGCGGACTGGAAACCTGAAGCCTTTCGCCAGCTACAACCCGTGGGATTTCCCCGCTCTGCTGAGGTCACTTGGCGCATTGCGTTGGAAGCTGCCGGCCCCGGTTATTTCATTATTGGGGATGCGGCGGCGACGCTCGACCCTGCCTCTTCCCATGGCGTGCTGCGAGCGCTGATGTCCGGCATGATGGCAGGACAGTCGATCGCGAAAGCGATGCAGTTGGGGCTGGATCCGGCTGAAGGAGGAGCATTTTATCGAGCGTGGCTGCAGCAGTGGTTTTTCCACGATGCCAATCGCCTTAAAGCGCTGTACTCCCACTTCCCGACCGTTCCTCAGTGGCTGTTTTAAGGCTCTAATGGGTCGGCCATTAAGGTAGAGAGGTCTAAATGGGGGGAAACTGCATCGGTAATGCGATCCAGAAGTTGATCGCGCTGGATTTCGTAAGGGGGGATTTGAGTCTCCAGTAAAGGAAGTCCTTTGCGATCGCGGAGCTGGTTCAACCACATCCTGCGCCAAGGGCCATTGCCGAATAAATCGTGGAGGTAGGTGCCCATGACGCCATTCTCTAGGCTGACAACCCCCAAGCTCGGATCGTCGAACAGCGACAGCAGGGTGGAAGGATCTAAAATTTGCGTCTGCCCCTGATGGATTTCATACCCGCAAATCTTGCAGACCCGGCTAAATTGGCTGAAATGCTCCGAGAGAATGCGGGACTGAGTGGTTCGCTGCCGCGTCGTTTTTTCAAGTGCCATCTCGGTTTTCATCGGCAGCAGCCCCAAGCCCGAAACCGCGATCGCTTCTCCCTCTAAGCCGTGCGGATCGGCGATCGCCTCCCCCAGCATCTGAAAGCCGCCGCAAATGCCCAGCACCATGCCTCCAGCTTTGGCAAAGCTCTGAATTTGGGCCGCCAGTCCGGATTCGTGCAGCACCTGCATGTCGGCGATCGTGGTTTTAGAACCGGGCAAAATGACGGCGTCGGGACTGCCCAACGCTTGCCCTGGCAAAATATAGCGCACCTGTACCGTCGGCTCTGCTTCAAGGGGGTCAAAATCCGTAAAATTTGCCACGCGGGGCAGGCGAACGACCGCAATACTAATATCCCTCACCTCACCTCGGACCGGACGCTCTAGCAAACTCAGCGAGTCTTCCGAAGGAAACACCTCGTCCACCCATGGAATCACCCCCACAACCGGAATGCCCGTCCGCTCCTCCAACCAAGTGAGGCCCGATTCCAAGAGCGATCGCTGCCCCCTAAATTTATTGATGACAAACCCCTGAATCAACGCCCGCTCGTCGGGATCCAGCAGCTCGAGGGTACCTACGATATGGGCAAACACCCCGCCGCGATCGATATCGGCCACGAGCAGCGTTGGCGCGTTCAGGTGCTTTGCTACCCGCATGTTGGTCAAATCGCGATGCTTGAGGTTGATCTCCGCTGGACTGCCCGCACCCTCGCACACGATCCAGTCAAAGGACTGTTGCAGCGTTTCGAGGGATTCTACAATCGCCTGCCATCCCCGCTCGAAGTACAGCCGATAGTAGTCCGCAGCCTGAACCTGCCCCACAACCTGGCCCTTCATAATAATCTGGGACGTCATATTCCCTTGGGGCTTGAGCAAAATCGGATTCATCGCGATCTGCGGTTTTACCCCCGCCGCCCAAGCCTGCACGGCCTGGGCGTGGCCCATTTCCAACCCTTCGTCGGTGACGTAGGCATTCAACGCCATGTTCTGGCCCTTAAAGGGCGACACGCGATAACCTCGACGCTTCAGCATACGGCAGATCGCTGCCGTCAGCATGGACTTTCCCGCATGGGACGTGGTGCCCACCACCATGATGGATTTTGCCACTCAGACCGCTCCGCCGAGCAGGCGATGGAAAAAATCCTGGAGGCGATCGCCCCAAGTCACCCGCCGAAAGGTCTCTCCCTGCTGCTGCCATTGCTCGATCGAAAGTCGTCCCAAAGGCGTCAGCCTAAAACTGTCGGTCAAGCCCTGGCCGTCTACTTCGCGCCGCAGCAACCCAACCTGGATCAACCACAGCAGCGATCGCTCTGCGGCTCCTTCCGAAACTGGCTTGCGCGTATAGCGATGGGCCACCCCCGAAGCACCGGCCACCTCGGCCAATCCCACGCTTTGCAGCGCCATGGTTGCAAATAAAGTCTTGCAAAACGGACTGCAGGCGATCGCCCGCCTGGCCCGCTGAATCGTACGGCGCGGATAGTTCATGGATGAAATACAAAACTTTACTTTCTATTGTAACAATAGCGCGCTTTACCTCAAACGTTGAGGTCAGAATCGTACAGAAACAGGGAGAATCCACCCGTCAAAAATCTCAAAAAGTCGCTGTCGAATCCTGACGCTCGACTGCGACTGAATTCGGGTACTTTTCCCCATAAATCCGATCTAAAGTAATTTAAAAAAAGCAATTTCGTTTATCTTTCTTAAAAATATTTTTCATGTTTGTGAAGTTGTTTGAATTATTTTCGCCCGTTGATTGCTCGCATTAATTTTTGACTTAGAGTGGTGAGTACGTAGAGGTGTTTGCGAACGTCAGGCTTTGTCTAATTTTTTAATACGTTCGTTTTACGAAGACTGTGCCAAATTGAGCATGGTCAGTACTTTACGTGCCCGAACTTTTTAACTTATTCATTGTCGTAATTCATACATTCAACCATGACTACCACCTTAGAAAGACGCGAAGGTCAAGGTGCGTGGGAGCGTTTTTGCAATTGGGTCACCAACACCAATAACCGCCTTTACGTCGGTTGGTTTGGCGTTTTGATGATTCCGACCCTCGCTTCCGCCACCATCTGTTTCATCATTGCCTTCATTGCCGCTCCCCCCGTCGATATCGATGGAATTCGCGAACCCGTTTCTGGGTCGCTCCTTTACGGCAACAACATCATCTCCGGTGCCGTCGTTCCATCCTCCAACGCGATCGGCCTGCACTTTTACCCGATTTGGGAAGCCGCATCCCTAGACGAATGGCTTTACAATGGCGGGCCTTACCAGTTGGTTTGTTTCCACTTCCTCCTCGGAATTTGCTGCTGGATGGGGCGGCAGTGGGAGCTATCCTACCGCCTCGGCATGCGTCCTTGGATTTGCGTGGCTTACTCCGCGCCTTTGGCCGCTGCCTTCTCCGTGTTCTTGATCTACCCTATCGGACAAGGGTCTTTCTCTGATGGAATGCCTTTGGGTATTTCTGGCACGTTCAACTTCATGTTCGTGTTCCAAGCGGAGCACAACATCCTGATGCATCCATTCCACATGTTGGGCGTGGCGGGCGTGTTTGGCGGTTCGCTATTCAGCGCGATGCACGGCTCTTTGGTCACCTCTACCCTCGTGCGAGAGACCACTGAAGTAGAGTCTGCCAACTACGGTTACAAGTTCGGTCAGGAAGAAGAGACCTACAACATCGTTGCAGCCCACGGCTACTTCGGTCGGCTGATCTTCCAATACGCATCGTTCAACAACAGCCGCTCTCTGCACTTCTTATTGGGTTCGTGGCCTGTAGTGGGAATTTGGTTCACGGCAATGGGCATTTCTACGATGGCGTTCAACCTGAACGGGTTCAATTTCAACCACTCCATCGTGGACAGCCAAGGAAACGTGATCAATACTTGGGCAGACGTGCTCAACCGTGCCAATCTTGGTTTTGAAGTCATGCACGAACGCAACGCGCACAATTTTCCGCTCGATTTAGCTTCTAGCGAAGCGGTTCCCGTCGCGCTGACGGCTCCTACCCTTAACGGGTAGCGTTCTCGTTCATTTAACAACAATCGGGTTGTGACGCTGTCTGGTTTCAGGCAGCGTCTTTTTATACTCCTATCGATTTTTTTCATCTCTACCTAAAAGCTCTGTCAGATCGAGCGGCTGCCTGGTGCAATCTATATACAGATAAAAGCGGGATGGCATACAACCCTAAGCAATACTTTTAATGTCTCGCTCGCAATGAAATATCTCGGGCAAAGCGGAGGTCGTGAGATCCGGGCCGTAAGCCTATTGACAGAAGTCCTATAGATGGGTATAAGAGAACTCATGCTTTTTATAATTTTTGCCCTGGTCACTCCCAGGTTTGTCCATCGCGAAGCGACCCTTTCAGGTGCTGAGGAATTTTTACGATGAAGCGGAACCGTTGTTTGTCCCTACTCGGGCTGAGCGTTCTAGCGCTGAGCCTTTTCCCCCAAGTTGGTAAAGCCTTTGAAGATAACAACCCTACCCAACAAGGGGGAGAGATCTGGCGCAATGGTTCCTTCCCGGTCGAAAACTTTCAGGGTTATACCTCTGCCTTTGGCTATCGGAGCTCGCCAACGGGCGGATATACGAGAGAATTTCATAGCGGGCTGGATTTCGCAGCTCCGGTGGGCAGCTACATTCGCGGCTGGTGGAACGGTCGCGTGGTTGAGGTCTCCGATAATACGGCCTGCGGGACCTCGATTCGGGTGCAGTCTGGTTCTTGGATTCACGTTTACTGCCACATGATGGGCTATGTTGGCCGAGACGGTCAGGGGCGCTTCATGACAGATGGCGAGAGCGGACTCAAGATTTATGAAGGTCAATCGTTACAAGCGGGCCAGCGCATCGGTCGCGTGGGCATGACCGGTCGTACGACGGGGCCCCACCTGCACTGGACCCTCAAATATCAAGGTAAGCTGGTCGATCCAGCCGTTGTTTTGCAGGCGATGTATACCGCTCAGCGGCAACCGGGCTACCTTTCTAGCAGCAGCCAGCCCGTTCAGCCTCAGTAGGATCGAGCGATAGAAGCGAGCCCGTTATTCTAAAACTAACTGTACCAGCGCCGCTAGGCGCTGAGCGGCACCGGGCACTCCGCGAACTTGTTTGAGGGCCGCGCGCATTTTGTCCAATTCGGTGGGGTTGTCGAGCAGACCCGCGATGCGATCGCCCGCAGGCTGCGGCAGAATGTGCCCAACCCACTCCGGCACGATTTCGCAACCGGCCCAGATATTGGGCCATGCCCTCAACCCCAGCCCTCGCTCGAGCACCCAGGCATTGATGAGCTTCGCGAACCCCGTGCCTAGGAATGGGAGGTTTGCGAGTAATCCTGGGATGCCATCCCAGGCGCGCATCAGGTCGAGCTGTTGGGTGGGCAGCAGCACCAGCATCGGGACGGCGAGGGAGGCCAGTTCGGCGGTGTTGGCTCCGACTGTCGTAATGCAAAGCTGACATTGGGCTAGGAGGTCATAGGCCGGCACGCGCGACCACAGCAATACGCGCGCGCCATTTGCCGTCGCTAAATAGGGTAATTCCGCTTCAGGTTCCATCAGCGTCGCCTGACAGCCCCCTACCGCCTCAAAGTAGGGGTTTGAAGCTGGATCGGCGTAGCGGCTGATTTCAGCAAGGGTGAGGGTCGGCGCGACGGGAATGACGAGCTGCGTCTGGGGTCGGATTCGATGCAAACGGTCGGCGATCGCCATCCCCAGAGGCATCAATAGGGATAGCTTGACGGACTTCGATCCGGGCAGCAGACCCACGAGTTCCGCCCCCAAGGGAAGGCCGAGCGCAGGCTCGATCGCTTGAGTTGCGGGATCCAGCACCTGCGCCTCAGCAATTAAGTCGCCGACGACCCGTACCTTGGCGCGAAATCGTACGGGCGCGTTGAGCACCGCGCTCTCCTGGGTCACGCCGCAACCGTCAATCCACCTCAGCCAGCGAGGCATCCATTCGGCATAGGTCACAATTTTGTAGCCCAAGCGTTTCCCGACTGCGACGGCAAAAAACTGTTCGCCGCCGAGAAACACGACTGCGCCCGTGCCGTGCCAATCCCAGTTCCGTTCCGTTTTACCCCACAGCAAAAACGGCCAAAATGCATCAGGCCCCTGAACTCGATTTACTTCCGGAAATCCCTTCAACACCTCGGCCTCCCGACCGCTGGCGTGGGGACAAGGGGACAGCACGACCGAAATTCTGAGCGCGAAAGCCTCGGGAGAGAATTGCGATCGCAAGGCCCTGACGACCGGACGCACCCAAGTCATCACCTCTCCCGGCCCGTTCGAGAGAATCAAGACGTCGATTGGAACGGGGTCGCCTGTCAAATTCATCGCAAAATGTTAAGAATATGGAGCAAAATGTAACAATAAGAAAAGCTTGCTGCAGTTCACCCGGCATTTTTTATGGCAGCTTCCCCAGACGTGACGCTTCTCGTCGATGGATATAACATCATTGGGGCTTGGACGCCCCTAGCATTTTGCCGCGATCGCAATGGTTTAGAAGCAGCTCGCGAAGAACTCATTGGGGAGTTAGCCAACTATAGTGCGTTTCAAGGCTATCAAACCCGCATTATCTTTGACGCCCATCAACGCCGCGAATCCTACGGCAACTCCGAATTGATTACGGACGCCCTCGAAATTTTCTACACCGAATTTGGCGAGACCGCTGATAGCCACATCGAGCAGTTTTGCGCTCGAGCGCGCTTTCAAAGCCGCGCGTCCCAGCATCGCCTTATCGTCGCCACGAACGACCGCGCCCAGCAGTTGACTGTCCTCGGCTACGGCGCAGAATGGATGTCTGCCCAACAGCTCATTAGCGATATCGAAGGCATTGCCCTCCGGATTCAGCGCCAGCAGAAGTCCAACAAAAAAACGTCCGCGCGCTTGCTGTCTCATTCTTTAGACCCTGCCGCCAAGAGGAAGCTAGAAAGGTGGCGACACGGACTCAGTTGAGTTCATAAAAGTTGAGTTCATAAAATTTTATTGCCCATGGCATCAAAGCGCTTAAATGCCTCAAGGTAGTGTTGCCCGTCTTCAGCCCGAATTTTCTGATTGGATTCGTAGAGCGGAAGAATGGGGATATTCCCCCAAAAAGCGGCCCATCCTGCAAAGGTCGTGCCCGAGGTCATCAGTAAATCGCATAGAGACAGCTCGATTAAGCTTTCAATAAAGTGTCCGGACCCTCCGGCAATTCCAGTCGCAAAATGTACGTTTAACCCTGCGAACCGATCGATATCTTGAGGCTCGTCAGCCGTCACAATAAAGCCGACGGTCCCTTTGTGAGAAAACGTACTTTGCGCCTGACGGATCCAATCTACGTACCGATCGGTTTCGAACATAAAGCACTTAAAATCGGCAGCCGAACGATAATCGCCTTGACGAATCGCGACCCCAATTAAGTAATCGTATTGTTGGCGCAGATCTCTTACGAAAGTACTAGCTGCACCTTCATACTGAGGGTGGAATGCCAGTGCCTCGCGAACGAAATCTCCATGTTTTTCGAGCAAAGACCAACTGCGAATTCCCCATCCTGCCAGCACGCTCAAAGACTTAGAACTCAGCAGATCCACCGTTTGAGGGAGCGCTAAATCTAGATAAGACAAACGCTGGCCCGCAATTAAGGACCAATAATAAATATCTTTTGCGACTAAAGATTGAGCGTTAGGTATCAGATCGGCATAGGCATGGAGCGATCGCGCAATGTTGACCAGCGCTTTCTCTTGTAATACAGCAGTTGCTCCGGTCTTAGGTCGCACCTCAAGAATCGAGACAAGATTCTGAAGCGTTGCCAGCTGCCGATGAACTGTCGGATACGTACAGCCCAACGGTGTTGAAGTATATTTTAGTAACTTTGCATAGGGCGTAAAAGCAAAATTAATAAAGTTGTACTGGCCGGAATGCTCTTTAAGAAATGCTACAAAATGGGCATAGGCAAATAGCTGATTTCCAAGTCTTCCGGCACCATGCGTGTAAACAAGTAACGGTTTATTGAGATCCATTTCTTGATGCTGCTTTAACAATAATAAAACCCATTCGCGTTTCTATAAAATGCTCTTTTTAAGAAATCTTTTGCAATTCAAAGATACTGCAGTCATAATAAAGATTAAAACACTATCGTTAATATTGTTATCGGTCAGATTGATGTCCCTGTGCAAATCGCCTCGATCGTCTACATATGGACGTCACGCGTAGATTGCGAACGAACTCAATGATGAAAGCATTGTCCTAAAAGAATTTTATAGATGGTGAATTTGTTCGTAACCAATTACGGATGGCTGTAGAAACCACACAACAGATTTTGTACGAATAATTGGAAAGATCGACGTTTTTCATACTCGGACGCAAAGCTAGCTTTCAGACCTTCTGCTCGGCTATCGCCGCAGCGTTTTGCGATTAGATATCATCCTCCTATCAAAGCAGCAATTGCCGCTATTCGTCCAGTCTGCAGCTTCGGGATAGTCTCGGATTGCGCGCGCATTCCTACAATGTGCGCGGGTCGCACTCGAACAATGAATGCCCGTAAAAAAGGAGTGGCTCTAGATGGCCACCCCTTTTTGAGCAAGACAATATTGTTTGCTAAGCGCCCACGGCTTCTTTTGCCGCATAGAGGACTTCGGCATTGATTTCGGCAAAACCGCGATCGCGGGCAAACTTTTCAGTATTGCGCTTCACCTTACCGCGCACAAACCCCGGAATTTTGTTCAGCTCTGCCTGCCCGTCCGGTGTCCATCCCAGATCCGTCTCGGCAGACATGGTTTTTGTGATGACTTCCTTGGTGTCGTGACCGCCAAAGATTTCGAGGAGGTGATCTTCCATGCCTAAGGTAAAGGAGTTGTAAACCAAATCCACGACCTGATTGGCGCCTTCGTAGCCTAGGTACGGGCGGTAGCCAACGGGAAAGTTTTGAATGTGGATGGGCGCTGCAATGACACCGCAGGGGATATCGAGCCGTTTTCCAACATGACGCTCCATTTGGGTGCCAAAGATGGCCGATGGCTCGTGTTTCGCAATTTTGTCGCCAATTTCAGCATTGTCGTCGGTAATCAGCACTTCGTCGCAGTATTCGCTGACCTGCTCTCTAAACCAGTCGGCATCGTACTTGCAATAGGTGCCTGCCATGACGACATGAATGCCCATCTCGCGGGCCAAAATCTTGGTCATGGCCGCAGCGTGGGTATTGTCGCCAAAGACAACCGCTTTTTTACCCGTCAGATTTTGGCAGTCGATGGAACGCGAGAACCAGGCAGCTTGGGAGACAAAGCGGGTTTGCTCGTCGATATAGGGTTCGTAATCGACCTCTGCACCCTGGGCGTTCAGTACTTTTTGGATGGCCCGGATGCAGCGAGCCGTTTCGACAATGCCCATTGGCGTGATATCGACACAGGGCGTCCCAAATTCTTTTTCGAGGTAATGGGCCGCAGCCACCCCAATTTCGCGGTAGGGCACGAGGTTGAACCACGCTTGCGGGAGGCGTTTCAAGTTATGCACCGACGCGCCTTCCGGGATAATCTCATTCACTTCAACGCCCAAGTCTGCCATGAGCCGCTTAAGTTCGGTGGCGTCGTGGTTGTTGTGGAAGCCTAGGGTGGTCATGCCCAAGATATTGACGGAAGGCTTGGCCGTTTTGCCTTGGGGTAACGTGCCGTCTTTGCGCGCTTTTTCAATGTAAAACTGGACGATTTGGTCGAGGGTGCGATCGGCGGCCTGAAGCTCGTTATAGCGATAATGGTTGATGTCTGCCAAAAGGACGTCGCCTTGAGCCGTTTCAGCAGCGCGTTCGACGAAGTTATGGAGGTCTTCTTGCAGAATGCTGGAGGTGCAGGTGGGCGTGAGCACGATCAGATCGGGGTTCTCTTCTGCATCTTTGCGGGTAATATTATCGACAACCTTCTCTTGAGATCCGCGCGCCAAGACGTGCCGATCCACCACGCTGGTGGTGACGGGAGTAAAGTCGCGTTCTCGCGTCAACATGGAGCGCATTACGTTGAAGTAGTCATCCCCAAGAGGGGCGTGCATAATGCCGTGGACATTTTTGAATGAGCTGGCAATGCGGAGTGTGCCAATGTGTGCTGGCCCAGCATACATCCAATACGCCAATTTCATACCTTAAACTCCCTTGAGCGATTTACACGAAGGTTCTGTAGGGCAACGATGGGGAGCCTACATTGACCTAAGCCTAACGCTCAATTGCAAAGCCATTGATGCGCTTGAAACAATAATTGATGTAGTGCTTTGGAGCCAGATGGGGAAGGGTGCCCCAATTTTTCGATAGCGCGTTGGTGTCAGCCCGTAGCGTAGGCGAACGATGACATCTCAATCGCGATTTTCTGAGGGTAGCCTTTACACTGTAAGCGTTTGATATAAGCGCCGCAATGGAATCTTTTGAAGTACAGGCATCTCTCGATCGATTTATTCATGCCTGCCAGACGATTCAGCCGGAGCGCCCGGAGGATGTACGCCGTTTTTTTGAGGGTGTGGTCGGTTTTCCCTATGACAAGGAGCTGCTCCTTCAGTCCTTCGTGTACCTCAATATCGCGCAGTATCTGCCGACCTGCGATCGCCTTCTTTTGTTCGAAAAGTCTCCAGATTTGGGCAACCGCACAGACCTGGGCAAATGCGACTTTGTCTATCTGACGACCCAGCAGACGCTATTTTTAATTGAAACCAAATATATCGATCTTGCCGCCCACGGGACCACGGCCCAGCGCCGCCGTACTAAAAAGCGCAAGGATGTCATAGAGCAAGTGGGCAGACTGAAAGCCTTTCTCAGCGAGAACTGGAATATTCCAATCGATCGTTTTGAAAGCGCTGTATTCACAACCGATCCCAGCTTGGTTTCCCGCGGGTCGGAAAGCGGAATTTTAACTGAATTTGTATCGATTGACGATTTGTTTGCGTGGAAAGCCCAATACCGGAGCAACTTGGGATTTTCTTAAATCATTTCCAGACGCCCGAGCCAGGTTGCGCGACGGGATCTTCTTCCATCCCGGAAAACAGACTCAGTCTCCCGTTCCATCCGATGGGCTGAGTACATCTGTCAATCGACCGTTCATGACCTGGACGATCGCCGCTTCATCGAAGGTCCACGAACCGGGTTGCGAAAATCGGATCAGCTGCGGGATCGCAATCCACTGGTCGGCATTGGGGATTCGATCGGGTTTGGTTCCCACAAAAACAACCGGACGCTCGAAGGCTCGCCCACTGCTCGTAACCCTCTGAGTGCCAATCATGAAGGCATACATACCCCCCTTGCTCGCGCCAACTTGCGCCGGAACACCTACAATCTTGCTATGTAAGGCAATGGGCTGCACTGTCTTGCAATCCTCGCGTTCTAAAGACGGTTCGGTTCTGTTCCATCAGTTTAATGGAGAACAGGCGCCGGTCCAAACTGGCCAACGCAAAATTCAGTCAATACTCAAGGTCTTTTGTGTCTAGCGATCCCCGACAGCTTGCCTTTATTACCCTCAAGACCGTCCATAAAGGAGCCTTTGCGGATGTTGCCTTAGATCGCACCTTAAATCGCCACGAACTCGGCGATGCAGACCGTCGCCTCCTGACGGAATTGGTGTACGGGTGCGTGCGGCGAATGCGATCGCTGGATGCCCTCCTCGATCGACTCGGTCGCAAACCCGCCCGGAGTCAACCTCCCGATGTCCGAACTGTCCTACACCTGGGACTGTACCAGCTCCGCTATCTCGAACAGATCCCACCCTCGGCTGCGGTCAACACCACCGTCGATTTGCTCAAGCAGAACCGCATGGGAGGACTGTCGGGCTTTGCAAATGGCTTGCTGCGCCAGTATTTACGATTGAGGGAGGTTCGAGATCCCCTGACTTTACCGCCCGAACCCGTCGAACGCCTGGGTATTTTGCATAGCTATCCCGACTGGATCGTCCAAAGCTGGGTGGATAGCGTGGGGGTAGACGGGGCCGAACAACTCTGCCTCACCCTCAATAAACCGCCTAGCATTGACCTTAGAATTAATCCGCTCAAGACCGATCGCGAGACGGTTCTGGCTGCCTTTGCGGCTGGCGGCGCGATCGCGACGCCGCTCCCTCCTTTACCGCAAACCCTGAGAATCGTCGGCAATCCCGGCCCGATCCACCAACTCCCTGGCTACAGCGAAGGTTGGTGGACCGTTCAGGAAGCCAGCGCCCAATTGGTCGGACATTTGGTCGATCCGGAACCAGGGGCTACCATCATCGATCTGTGTGCCGCGCCGGGCGGTAAAACCACCCATCTGGTCGAGTTAATGCGGGGACAGGGGATGGTGTGGGCCTGCGATCGCGCGGCATCTCGGCTCAAGCGCCTCCAGCAAAACCTGCAGCGCCTGCAAATCGATACCGTCCACCTTTGGGAAGGCGACGGTCGCGGTCTGACTTCGGAGGTTCCGCTGGCTGACTGCATTCTGATCGACGCGCCCTGTTCCGGCCTGGGGACGCTGAATCGCCACGCCGATGCCCGTTGGCGACAGACCCCCGAATCGGTGAAGGAACTCTCCGAACTCCAAGGGCAGTTGTTGGATGCTGCTGCCCAGCACCTCAAGCCCAACGGCACTCTTGTCTACGCGACTTGTACGCTCCATCCCTTGGAGAATCAAGGGGCGATCGCGCATTTTTTAGAGCGGCACCCTCAATGGGAACTGGAGGTCACTCTTTCAAATCCCATTTTTGCCGATTTTCAGACCGAGGCAGGATGGATCGAAATTTGGCCCCACCAATGCCCAATGGACGGCTTTTTTATGGCGCGATTGAGACGCAAGCCTTGACGCCTATTCGTCCGGCTCGATCGTGCTGAGCAGTCCGTGGGTTTGAAGGGTTTCGCAGTAAAATTCGGCATGTTCTAGCGCGCAGACAATGACCAAGGCCAATCCATGGTTGTGGGCCTCCATCATGACGTTGAGGGCTTGCGGCTCCGTCAAATTCGGAATGGTTTTGAGGAGGATGCCAACCACATACTCCATTGAGTTAAAGTCATCGTTGTGAAGCAGTACTTTATAGCGCGGTGCCAACTTGCGCACAGTTGAAGGCTTGGCCAAAATTTCGACAGACATACTCTAATCCTCTAAACCCGTCTTGAAAACGCCTCATCTAGAGGCTGTTTTTTAACTCAAACTAAAAGTTGATTTTGATGCGTTCGACGTTTATCATCCGTCAAACCACCTGCTGCAGCATTTGCAATATCGGAGCTGAAGAACGTCCGGCTCTAACGAGAGCAGCGCCTCTGTCACCGATGAGTGTTTTTAGTTTACCAACTTCATCTCATTTAGGGGAGAATCTACGGTCGAGACAAGATCGACCCGGAAAAACCTGCAAAGCAGCGAACTGACCTTGTCTAAGACGATGACCTGGCATCAACTCCACGACCTTCAGACGACAGAAAAGCGTCACTATGACAAAGCCGGAAAACCCAGTAAAGCAGATATCCCTAAGCGCATGAGCTATCGGGTCACAGCAACCATAATTCCGGTAGCTCAAAAGATTGAGGCTCAACGGATTCGCTGTGGTCGGTTCAACACTCTCTAAACAGCGGAATGTGGGTTTAAACTCAAAAACCTCCAGAAACGGAATAATTATTCCAGTTCTGAAGGTTTTTAATTGTATTAATTGACTTGGCTAATTGCTGTAGTCAATAATCTTAATGATTAGGCGTCACTTTCAATGTGAATAAAGAGAAGACCCATTACGACAACAGGCAAAAGCCATGTCACAACTGGAATCAAAATCCAAGGCAAGAATGAAGCTGCGTAATCGCCAGTCATGGTAAGTTCTCCAATTTGAATAAGAGTATGGTTTTGCGCAGAACAGCCATTATGAAGTTAACGAGTCTTAGTTATTAAAAACACCGCGCATAATACCATCAACAACATTAAAGTTTGCGAGTAGGAAGTACGCAACTGCAGCACCACCCATTCCGCCAAAGAAAAACCCTCCGGTAAATAGGCTCCATCCTTCAGAAGTATTCATGGCAGCATCTCCTGTTCCTACTGCTGCACGTCCGCCTTGGAAAGATACAATGCCGTAAGCGGACAGGCACATGGTTGCAATCATCAGCAGTGCAACAACAGATATAAGAGACCCTAAGGCTGCAACCTCTGAATCTCGCAAGGGACCAAACTTATACCAAGGGCCAATTAGAAAATAGCCGTGGGCCATCCCAATTTCTAAGCCGCGCAGAAGGGGAGACAAACCGGGCCGATAGGCTGGAAGGTTGCCAATGAACGTTTTTGTAAAATCAGAGGCTGAAATAGGGGTGGCGAGATGTCCCACAAAGGGATCGCCATTGTAGGGTTGAACAACCTGCTTATAGGTAGATTCAGTCATTATTTCTAAATGCTCCTTTGAATAGTGGATAGTCTAGTGCAAAGGTTTTATTGGAAAAACTTTAAGAATATTGTAAGTGTCGAGCTGTCGCTGAATCTCGAAGTTAGGGCGGAGCGTTAGAAAAGTTAAATTAGCGATGTATTTTAAGTATTTATATAAATTTTCTTGAATAAAATCCTACATTTGTAGACAGCATTCTGAAACTGTGTATGACTCTCGCTGCAGATAAAGGTATCCTGTTGTCCAAAAATTAGTTTCTTTTATGGGTACATGCGCTGCGAATGATATTTTTCTCTGTAGAAAGAAAAACTGGCGATCGCCTCTATGCAGTCTGGCTTTTCACTTGCCCGTAACCGTGCCTGGTTGGGGGCGCGCAAATAGCATTAGATGCTGCTGGGGCAAAACAGACTTTGTTTCTTGCCATTGCAGTCCCACGGCTGCCATTTCCTGACGCACTTGAGCCTGGGTCATCTTGTGAAGCGGCTTAATAAACACGAAGGGATCTTCGGCGCGGTATTCAACGAGGGCGATCCTGCCCTCGGGCTTGAGGGACTGGGCGACGGCGGTCATGACTTCACGGGGATAGGCGAGTTCGTGATAGGCATCCACAAAGATAGCGAGGTCGATGCTGTTGGGAGATAGTTTCGGGTCTCGTTCGGTGCCGAGGATGGGCGTTACGTTGGTCTGGCCGGATTGGGAAATGCGATCGCCCAGCATCTGAATCATCTCTGGCTGCACGTCCACGGCCAAAACCCGACCTTGGGGAACTTTGGCTGCAATTTTGAAGCTGATGTAGCCCGTGCCTGCCCCAATATCGGCGATCGCATCCGTAGGGTTAAGTGCCAATGCTTCTACTAAGGTTTGCGGCTGTTCTTCCTGGGCGCGATCTTTGCGTTCGAGCCATTGGGAACCCTGATAGCCCATCACCTGGGCAATTTCTCGGCCCATGTAAACTTTTCCGGTGCCGTCAAAGCTGGGTCTTTTGTAGGTGTAGGGCGATGCAGGTGCGAGAGATGTTGCGGAAAATGCGACCAGACTTAGGAAAAGTCCGCCTACCACTAGGCCGTTTAGGATTCGGTTTAAGATAGTCAATGGGGTCAAGGGTTCTCTCGGTTAATTTCAACCTGCTTTTGACGAGCGGTAAGCCCCAATTTAATCGTAATGGCAGATTTTGGCACCTCAAAGGTTTTAGACAAGACCTGAGTGAGTTCTGTGTTGGCTTTGCCGTCTGCGGGAGATGATTTGAGTCTGGAGTGTCAGGATTTCAGTTGAAGTAACGATATTCCCCTATGAGCAGCTCAATTTTTAATTTTGCCAATCCCGAGCTATATGCGATCACGGCAGCTCATGCAGGGCAGACGAGCGGACAAATTACAACTTGGGTGACGTTAGGTGCCCTCGTGCCAGAACATTTGCGCGTGGTTGCTACGATTTCGCCGCAAAATTTTACGTTTGGGCTGATCCGGAACAGCCAGCGTTTTATCGTCAATTTGTTGGCGGAAGGACAGCAGGATTGGCTGCCTTTATTTGGGCTGCGATCGACCCGCGAGGTCAATAAATTCGAGGGCATTTTATGTGAAACGACTGCCGATGGCATTCCGATTTTGCCCGAAACCTGCGGATGGGCGGAGTGCCAGATCGTGCAAGAAGTGGACTTGGGCGATCGCGTCATTGTCATTGCCGATGTCCTGAATCACCAGGTCAATGAGTCTCGCAAACCCCTTTGCCGTGCGGAAGCGATGGCGGCACTCCCGCCTGAGGTGCGCCAAGCGCTGGCTCAAAAGCGGCTGCTGGATATCGAGTGCGATCGGGCTTTGCTGCAAGCTTATCAAAGTCGGTCTGCAACCCAATAAAGCAGCGCTGGTTTTGAACTACATCTCAATTTGCTGTTGTTTGAATCCCTGCGATTGCTTAATTTTAACGAGGTCGTAGTGTTTCCATCCCACGAGCTTGCACCGCTAGCACTTGAGAGAGCGCCAACTGAACCACCTCTACGCCAGCCCCTACTTCAGACGATCGCTCCGTCAAATACCGCTTCCACTGGCGACTTCCTGGTTGCCCTGCAAAAAGCTGGAGCATGTGCCGCGAAATCTTGTGCAATTTTAGGCCCTGTTCCGTCCATCGCGCAATATAGGGCAACATCGCGTCCACAATAGCTTCGGGCTTCAGGACTTCGGCCTCTTCTCCATAAATTATCCGATCTGCCATTGCAAACAAGAAAGGATCGTCGTAGGTCGCCCGTCCGATCATGACCGCATCGACGTGGTGCAGGTGGTCTTGCGCTTGGGTTAGGGTCTGGATACCGCCATTGATTTCAACGTTCAAGTGCGGAAAGTCTTGCTTGAGCCGATAAACCTCGACGTAGCGCAAGGGCGGGATGTTACGGTTCTCTTTGGGACTTAAGCCTTGCAGCCATGCCTTGCGGGCGTGAACCGAAAAGCGATCGCACCCCGCTGCCGCCACCACCTGCACGAATTGCGCCATATCTTCGTAGGCATCGCGATTGTCAATTCCAATGCGATGCTTGACCGTGACGGGAATAGACGCAGCCTGACGCATCGCTGCTACGCAATCGGCCACGCGCTCCGGCTGGGCCATCAGACAAGCCCCAAAGTTGCCGCTCTGGACGCGATCGCTGGGGCAGCCCACATTCAGATTAATTTCGTCGTAGCCCATATCTGCGGCAATTTGGGCGCACAATGCCAATGCCTTCGGTTCGTCCCCTCCCACCTGAAGCGCGAGGGGTTTTTCTTCTAGAGAGAACCCCAACAGACGAGGGCGATCGCCGTGTAGAATTGCCGCACTCGTCACCATTTCGGTATAGAGCAACGTCCGCCGCGTGATTTGCCGCATGAAATAGCGGAAATGACGATCCGTGCGATCCATCATCGGGGCTACACTCAGCCGATGGGCCAGAGCAGTCTGCACCGACGGGGCGATCGCCTGCATAGAAACCTCAGGCATTGTTCCCCCAACTTCCCAAACTCAACCAGTCCACTCGTCCCTACCTCGCACGCACCAGTTGGATTCCCTCAAAGCACCCCGCATCTCCCCCTAAAGAAATCGCATTCTCAAATCCAACACTTACTGCCCCCTCTCATCCAGAAAAGTCTGCACCGTTCCATCCTGACGCAACAGCAGCCGAATACTAGGGCGAGTCCCCGCTGCCACCGGAGAGACAAACGCCGAAGCATCCTTCGGCAGCGGCACCCGATCGAGATACTGTTGTGCTGCTGTGCCGAGCGGTTCGACCGCCCCCAGCGAACCGTCCCCATTGAGCGTCACGCGATATTCCAGCGTTTTTGGCGGTGGCGGTGAAGGTTGCCATCGAGATGCCACATAATCCCGGACTTCAGCCACCTGCGGGATCGCGTCGAATAAAGTTTCCCGAGTGGCTGTTTTGGGTGCGGGGATGGGCGCAGACTCAAACAACTGGGACGGCGCTTTCGAGCGCGCCATATTGGTACTTGAAAGGGAATTCTCTTGACCTCCAGCAGCGTTGGGTTCAGACTGCTGAAGCTCGATAGAAGGCAAACTGGTCGCACCCTGCGGCGGCAGCGTTTTGGCTCCCGCATCCAATGGCGCGGGCGATCGCCTGGGTGCGGGAGGCTCCGCGCGATCTGAAGTTTCATTGTCTGGGCGTCGAGCGCCCAAAGGATTCGCGGAACGCGTGGGGAGCTGAATGGAGGGAAGGTTGAGGGGTTTAGAGGAGACGGAGGGGAGGGGAGCGGGTGCGGCGGGGGAAGGTACCGTCGTCGGAGCCATTGCAGTGGTGGATGCGGGGGAAGACGGACGAACGGCAACGGGCCCGGTCTGGAATAACTTCCAAGTCGCCGTTCCTAGACCCACCGTGACCAGCACGATCGCAGCGCTTCTCAGCAACGGGAGAACCGAAGGTCGTTCTGCGGCGATCGGTGCTGGCAGGTGTTGGAGGTCCGCCGTGCAGTCTTCGAGGGCTGTCGCTAAATCGTAGAGCTGGGATGCTTTCAGGAGCACGCTGGGGCCAGACTCCGCTGTCGCCAAGTCGCCGAGTTGCAACTCATGGGTCAGCAGGCTGCGCGGGCGCAAGGAGAGGGCATGAGGGGCGGCGGATGCGGATAGTCCGGGTAAAGCAAGGGGTTCGTCCGAGGGAGACGCGAGGGGTAAATCCGTCGATCGGCTGGCTAAAACGGTCTGAACGTATTGGGTGACGGTTTCGGTTAAGGCCGATAGTTGCGTTCGATCGCCCTGAATTTCGACGGGTTCGCGGCTGCGCTGCGCCAGGCTGTCGAAGCTCAACAAAAACTGAAGTGATTTAACGACTGGCGTGCGAGTCCAGCGCGACAGGGGCGACGCTTTTGCCGTCACTTCAAGGGTGCAGGTGGGCGGCGTGTATAGCTTTGAAAGGGTTGGGCTGAGGACGGGCATGGGGCTTCATTGTCAGAGCGATCGTCGGGGAATTTTGAGAGGCGGGGGTGGCGGTTATCCGCAGTTTATGTCATTGCAGCTTGAGACGGATTAGGGTTTAGACGCGGTTTGGGTTCGGTCCAAAAGGGCCATCCAAAGGCGGCGAACGCCTTGGGGCGCGCTATAAAACAGCAGGTCTATTAACAGTTTTAACCCGAGATCGGTCAAGGCTGCTGGGGTGCGTCGGTCGTCGTCCATGCGTTCTTGGTAGAGGTTTGTAAATCGATCGAGGTAATCTCCCAATAGTGCCGCTTGGTGGGGCGGGCGGTTTTGTTCGGCGAGGTCTTCCAGCAGGCACACGGCCCGGCGGATCGTCTCGTGATGGTTGCTAGCAAGGTGACAGCCGATCAGCACCAGCGATCGCGCTTCTTCGATATCCAGCTTTTTGCGCCCGCCCGTCCCCCGTCGGATGGGGTTAGACTGCCGCAGCCGCCAGAGAGCCACGCGATCGCCTACCATGTCCTGGACGCCAAGCTCTGCCGCCGCCTGAAGCATCGCCTCAGATCCGAGGCCCGCGATCGCCTCTAGAGCAAGTAGCACGAGGTCGAGCTGCGTTTTGATGTTGTCGAGCCGATCGTCGCTGAGTTGAGCCACAGGTTCCCCCCACCGACTCTTGTCGGAAAGAGGGTTGACGGCGATCGCATCGACAGAAGAATCCATGGTGTCATTGCATACAACGCACCCTCATTAATAGTCTGTAGGCAGACCTCAGCGCAAGACCTTCGTCGATCGTGCGAGACGGTAAAATCAAATCCTTCTGATGGCGCGCTCTATTCTCTTACCCTGCCTTAACAAGGGCTGGATCGATCGACGGTTGCTAAAACTGCAACGTGATTCTTTGGAGATGGGGAAGGTGGAGGAGGGTTTATCCCAATTTTGCAAAATCACGCTACACATCTGATCCCCCCTAACCCCCCTTAAAAAGGGGGGAATCTACTCATAGTCCCCCTTTTTAAGGGGGATTTAGGGGGATCTTGATGTGTAGCCATGACAAATAGATTTGGTATTACAGCCCAACTTTAGAGAATGGGTATGAGCCAGCCCTATTTTTCTCGACAAGCGATATAGTATTTGGGTCAAACCGTCGTTCAGGACTCGACCGTTGCTCGAACAGCCATCACTTTTTTCGGATCTAGAGCTGAGGCAAATCCGGCACTCGAGCCTCAATGCTTCGCCGCTATTAGAAATGAGCGCCCACACCGTCCAAGCTTGGAAGCAGCGTATCGTGCGGTATCAGCAGCAGGTCGTTCCGCTCTCCAAGCCCGCTCAAGGTACGTTGTTCGACGGGCACGGTGTAAAGAGCGACGCAGACGCCCTCGATCCCTTTCAATTGCGATCGCAAAACATCGAATTCTGGCGCTGGCCTGCGAACGAACCCGGATTGGCCGCCCTTTATTTTGCGATCGACCGCGAGGCATCGCTGCTGCTTTACGTTGGCGAAACCTGCAAGGCCAACCAGCGTTGGAAAGGGGCGCATGACTGCAAGCGCTACATCCGCAACTATATTGCAGCCCATCGCATCCACGGCCTGCCCGTTAGCGTCAGTATCGGCTTCTGGACCCACGCCCCCACCGCAACGCGGCCCCGCCAGCGGATGGAGCGATCGCTGATCGATAAATGGCGATCGCCGTTTAATAAAGAAAATTGGCGACACTGGGGCACCCCGTTTGTGGGCGGCAAGAGCTGAGGTGGCAAGGTTGGTTAGATTCTCGCCTAAAAACCGCCCTATGGAAACACAGGGCGGTCTGACAGCGGCGGTTTATCGCTCCAAAAAGGATTTGAGACCGCTCCTCAGGTTTTTAGAAATTACAGTTCGAGTTGAGGCTTTAGCTCAAGCAACTGCTTTTGCGTGAGGGCTTTTTTAGTCACTAAGTCTTCCATCGTCGCGTAGGGTCGATTGGCAACAATTTTCTTCGCCGTTGCGGTTCCAATTCCCTTTACTTTGGTGAGTTGTTGCAGGGTCGAAGTATTGACATTGACTTTTACCGTCGTAGACTTGCCTGGTTTCTTTGGCGTAGTCGAAGCGGGTGCAACGCTCGGTTTGGGCGTCTCCGTTGTGCTTGGAGTAGGTGTTTCCGTAGGGGACGGTGTGGGAGTGGGAGTTGGTGTCTCCGTTGCGCTTGGAGCAGGTGTTTCGGTCGGTGTGGGAGTGGGAGTCGGTGTCTCCGTTGGAGCGGGAGTCGGTGTCTCCGTTGGAGCGGGAGTCGGTGTCTCCGTTGGAGCGGGTGTAGATCCTCCCCCGGTCCCTGGCACTGTCAAATCTTGTGCCTTGGTACCAGGCACGCTGCCGGGCATAGAGGGCTTCATCTCACCCGGTACGGAGGGCGTCGTTGCTCCTCCAGGTACAGCGGGAGTTTTGGGCAGTTGAGCTGTGACTGCTAGGGGCAGAGCGACGCCCGCAGAACAGCACAGGGCAAAAATAAGTTGTTTGGAAACCATTGCTCACATCTCCTCATTAAACAAAAGTACGAGTCTGTCATTTGGAGCGATCCAGATAGTTTGCTGAATGGCCCTATGACCCCACGGTCGGTTCAGATGTTCCGGGATGTTGCTCTGACCGACCTCGGCGCGACTTATCCTGACGCAGGGGCGGCTTTCCAAGGGTTGTCGGGCTGGCGATCGCCTCTGTTTTGCAAAACGTAATTTATTGTTGGTTAAAAATCGATACGCCTGGGAAAGCGGTAGGGTTTCCGTTCTCGTTGAGTTTCTTTTGGAGGGACTCTAGGAGGAGATTGGTCCGAGGGACATTTTCGACGAGTTGGTAGGGCAGAATATTTTGCGCTAAAGCAAAGGCTGCCGTGGTGCCCGCAGCGGCCCCAGAGGACCACTCAAAACTATGCACGCGATAAGTGGCCGCGCCGATGTGGCTCGTGGCAATACTTTTTCCGGCCACGAGCAAGTTATCGATGCGAGGAGGAATCATCGCCCGCAGGGGAATTTGATAGGGATGGGTCGTATGCGCACCTTGACGTTCGCCAGCCCGCTCTGTATTGCCTGGTTTTTCGGGGGGGGCTTCGGCCATGCAAGGGTGGAAGTCGATGGGGTAATGGCCGATGCCCACGCTGTCTGGGTACAGTCGAGCGCGCGATCGCAGTTTTACTTCCTCCAGGGAGATTTTATCGGTAATGACGTCAATGGTATTGAGTCCGGCTAAGGACGTGATGAGATCGCGGTAGGCCCGATCGGGAAGCGTATCGCGGTAGTAAGGTTGGCGGAAATCTTTGGCGGACACATCCGTTTCGTTAATTGTAAATCCGCTCGCATAGGCGTAGCTATCGCGCCCAATTAGGCGGCGACCTTCGCGCATGTAAGGGAATTTTGAAAGGCCGTGAGCGGTTCCCATCGGCGAGTCGAACCCCTTGAGATAGCGCAAGTTAGGCCACGGCTTTTTGGCTTCAGGACCGAGCTTCGAGTCGGTCGTGCCTGCAACCAGCCAGTAAAAATAGCCCTGGGCCAATTCCTCTCCGCCTCTGAGGCTGCTGGTCCGCAGACCGCCCTTCCAGCCATTGGGGGCAAGCTGACCTAGATCTAACAACTGCTGGCGAGTGTAAATCAGATTATCGACTGGATTGCCGGGGCCGTAATCGTTGCCGCCGCCCCAGTTCTGCATGGAAATATCGCCGGGGTAAATTGCAGTGGACTTTTTAAACTGACGGTCAGTGCTGAGGATGCGGCGATAGGTAAACACCAATGCCGGATTTTTGGCGTAGCGATCGGCATCGTAGCTATAGAAAGGTTCGTATTGCTTGTAAAAAGGCGGAGGTGTGGCAGGCTCTGGCTGCGCCGTCGATTCCATCGCAAACGTGTAGGT
Source organism: Altericista sp. CCNU0014 (assembly GCF_044923475.1). Lineage (NCBI taxonomy): Bacteria > Bacillati > Cyanobacteriota > Cyanophyceae > Synechococcales > Altericista > Altericista sp. CCNU0014. The sequence goes on along the minus strand of NZ_CP137338.1, from coordinate 3,421,830 downwards.
AAATGCCTGAGTGCAGTAGGGATAGGCTGTCTTACTAGAGCTAGAAGGTTCTCGATAGGTAAGCGGGTCGATTCCAACTCGATAGGGCAAGTCAGCTAAAGCTAAAAGCTCGCCCGTTTCAGTTGCTTCTACCACGATCCACTGCCCTGAAGGCGGTGCTGTAAACTCTAGGATCGTTTTAGCAAAACGAGGAGAATCGGTTTCCGTATAAAAATCATCCCAACTTTGGGACAAAAATTCTGAGTTGAGCGGCGGGGTATTGGGCTGGGTCCGGTGCTGAATGGCCCGTACCTTCGAAATTTTAGCTCCTTTCGTTTGGGGGCTGACTTCAAGTGACTTGACAACGGTATTCGGGAAAAACAACAGCTTTCCTTTCCCTTGTTTCTCGGCCCGCTCCAGCATTTCTCGCAGGATCTCATTGCCCATTTTGGGCAGAAAACAAACCGCGCTCACCCAGCAATTTCCTGGGGTCTCTTGGGGAATGCGAGCCAAGATAGCGTTGCGAAATTCTAAGTATCCTTTGGGGAAAATCGACTGCGATCGCTGCACCACCGTCTCATCCAGTGCGGAAGTCCCTTGGGAGGAAATCTGCCCTCCAACCCAATCGGTCAGTTCCGTCAAACAGACCGTCTTTCCCGCATGGAGTGCCTCATAGGCAGTGGCAACGCCTGCCAAGCCCCCACCCGCCACTAACACATCGCAGGCGATCGCCGTCTGACCTGCTGGCAAAGAATCGCGAGCATAACTTCCTTGCGGGTTGGCCAGTAAAGCAACGGCCAAACCAACACTCCCCATCCCGATCCGCTTTAAGCCCATTCTCTTCTCCGGCTCTCATCTCAGGATACTGCTACTGTTCTTTACCGACCTTACATGCGCAGCGATCCGTGCCCCAACTGCAGGAGACGGCTGACAACTCTAGAGGACACGCCAGAATAGCGGCTTGCCTTATTTAAGGCTCTCCCGCGCCGCAGGTTGCGCACCACATCTTGCACCTTGTAGCTGAGGGGAGCCGCGTAGGCAATTTCTCCAGTGCGGTTTGCCACCAGCAGTCCGCGCACGATGGCATTGGCCATGGAATGATAATCTCCAGCGCTCGGATCGATCGCAGTCGTGCTGCTGGGTCTGACAAAGCGATGGGATGGAATTAAGCTTTTTTCGAGGGGGATGAGCGGACGTTCGTGCATTTCTGTCCCAGCAGCCAAAACCTTTAAGGTTGCCGCATGGACGTTAGCATTCAATCCGGTCAAGAGGGTGGCAGCAAAAGCAATATAGCTAACTGTTTTCATAGGGGAATCCAGTTGGGGCAGTTATTTCAAGGAAGCCAGCAAGCAAAGGCACCAAAAGTAAAGGTAGAAAGTCGAGGTGCGTATCGCCATTAAACCTTACTAGGGTCTTTTATACGACACTTTATCGATTTTGTGCGCACAATTTTAAAATAAAAATGGGTAAATGCAGTAAAGATTTAATCTTTTAACGAGCGTCTCGCAGTCCCGTCCAGCCAATTGCCACAAATCCCAAGGCCAGAAGCAAACTCCGAACTTCTGCCCGCCAGCGGTTGAGGGAAACTTCTTTGCTGACTTGATCGAGGGCTTGCTGCTTCTGTTTTTTCATTTCCTCTAATTGCTGGGCCGCCTTCTTGTCAAAGGCTTGAGGATCTTTTTTCAGCTCTTGCAAAATCGCAACCCTATCCGCAGGCAGACCTTTCTGCTGCAAAATCTGATCGATCTGACCGCCAGCCAGTACGGACTGGACCTCTTGCTGCTGTTGTTGAATCTGAAACTTAATTTGGGCCTCTTGTTGGTCGGCGCGGGTGCTGGCGGCACTTAAAATCTGGCCGGAGGTACTGAAGTGGAACGGAACGAGCAGCAAGAAGATCAACCCGAGCAAGCTGGAAAACACGAAGGTCCAAAATTGAGAGCTGCGCCAAGGTGAGGCGGCTGGATCGGCAGAATTCGACGCGGGTTTACTCAGGGCGCTGTTGAGCCAAAATCCTGCGTAAACGAGCGCGAGGCCGAGCAAGGCAATCACCCCTCGATCGATCAGCTCGTTGAGAAAGTTCAACTGGACGTCCGGTTTATCCCACTGAAGGGTGAACAGCCGGACGGTGAAGTCATACACGACAGTTAAAACTAACACAATGCCGACAATTGGCAAGACCAAAGAGGTCTGCTGCATGGGTCGATTTTCGGTCGCATTCATGGCGAAAAACCTGTAGTGGAACCATTGAGATGAATGAGACAAGACGTTGCCTCAAATGCTGCAAAATCTTAACATCCGATGGGGACGTTTCCCCCGTTCTGGATTTCTACTGCGGGCGATTAGGGGCGATCGCGTACCAGTACTTCAGGCTCTAGTTTGCCCAGAGTAATTCGCAGGTTGCGCGCCTCTCCTCGCTGTTTTACTTTGACGGAAATTATGCCGCCCGGTCGGGCTGCTTCGACGGCCTGCTGCACGTCATCGGTGGTGCGGGTGGGCCGATCGTCGATTGCTTGCACGACGTCGCCCGAGCGGATACCGCCTGCTGCTGCCGGAGAATTGGGCACCACTTTGACCACCAAAACGCCCTTTTCAGCATCGATTTTCAATTGTTCTTCTTGGTTGAGGCGATCGCGCAGTTCTGGCGTCAGGTCTATCATCTGCACGCCCAGGTAAGCGTGCTCGGCTTTGCCATTGGCGACCAACTGCTGGGCGATGAGCTGGGCGGAGTCGATGGGAATCGCAAATCCCAGTCCCTGAGCGCCCTGAATAATGGCCGTATTGACCCCAATCACTTGCCCCATCGCATTGAGGAGCGGTCCGCCGGAATTGCCGGGGTTAATGGCAGCATCGGTTTGGATGAAGCGCACGCGCCGATCGGAAATGCCGATGTCAGATCCGGAACGACCCGTGGCGCTGATGATGCCAACCGTAACGCTATTGTCGAGACCCAGGGGATTTCCAATGGCGATCGCCCATTCCCCCGGCAGCAGATCTTTGGAATCTCCAAGGCCGATGGCAGGTAAATTCGACGCTTCGATTTTAATGACGGCCACATCCGTGAGGGGATCTTCTCCCAACACCTTCCCCTTAAACTGACGACCGTCTTTAAGCAGCACCGTCACGAGATCGGCCTTATCGACGACATGGGCGTTGGTCATCACCAACCCTTTTTCATCGAAAATAAAGCCCGATCCGGTCCCCCGATCCACGCGCTCCGAATTGCCATCTTGCTGGGGCGTCTCGAACAAGCGACCCCAAGGCGATTCTGCCTCTGGGTTCCGAACGGTCCGGCTGGCGTTGATGCGGACCACCGCAGGACCCACTTTTTCCACCACCTGAACCACGAAGTTGGGCGGTAAAGCCATCCCCGCCGTAGAAGATTTAACGGCTGAGGAGGGCGAGGTTTCTGTGACGGGATTGGGGGGCGATGAAATATTGGCCTCCCTACAGCCGCTTTGCACCCCAGCTAATGCGATCGCCGCACCGATCCAAAATAAGGGCCGAAATAAGGGCCGAAATAAGGGCCGGAGTAGGGGACGAAAGGCCCGATGTTGTCCATCCATCATTGTGTATCTCGATTTAACTGGCTGAGTAGGGGTTACGCGGATTCAGTGCAGCGACGCAAAGGCAATGTTCCTGAGGGGGGCCTCATTTTGACTAGCGTTGTCGCCGTCCCTTCGGTTGAATTCAAATTAAAACTGAAGGCACAGGTTGAAAGCACAGGGGTCTCGGACTTCTTATGATAGCGGTTTGGCACAATAGAAAAATGTATCGTTCTAGGGTGCTCATGATAACTTGCCATCCCTCTCTAAATTCTAGTGCAGAGCAGCGTTTGAGCATTACGCGGAGATACAGAGAACTGATTGCAGGAAGTTGTCTTGCAGTCTTAGCCCTAGACGTCCTGCAAAGCAGCGCAGTTGTAGCCGCTCCCCCCGTAGATTGCCCCACCCGTCCCGCTTTAGAGCGTTTGCGCCAGCATAAGGTACGACCCCGCGAGACTCTCACTCAAATTGCGGCGCGTTACGGTCTGGTGAGCGCGACCCTCATGGGCATGAACCCTGCGGTGCGAAACGGTCAGGTCGCTCCGGGTCAAGTTTTGACGATTCCTCCCTACAACGGCATTGTCGTCTCGCTCGCGCCGGGTCAGACTATCCAATCCGCTGCCAAAAGCTATGGCGTGAAACCCGATGTTTTGTTTGAGGTGAATGGCTGTCAAAATGCCCCGAAGACTGTATTCGTACCCGGTGCAAACTGGTCGCCTGTAACTGGGAAGCCAATGGCAGCAGGTCAGATTGCAGTCCCGCCAAAGGCCGAACTCGATCCCTTCCTGCGCCGAGACCGCTACCCGCTGCCGTTGCCTGCTGCCCTGAAACGAGCGTACGGATGGCAACCCACCGGCCCCAATAAGGCCGTTGTCTTTGCCAGCGGTGTCGATTTGGCGGCGGCTGCCGATACGCCAGTTTATGCCGTTGCCGACGGCACCGTTGCTTTTGTCGGGGTCCAGAAACCTTGGGGGAACCTGATCGTGGTCAATCACGCGCGAGGTCGCCAAACGCGTTATGGTTACCTCGGCACGCTTAATGTCAAAGTAGGCCAAGCCGTACGGCGCGGTCAGGTCATTGCCGCAGTCGGCAATACCCCTGCTTCAGCACTTCGATTCGAGCTGCGCTATCGATCGCAAATCGGTTGGGTTGCCCAAGATCCGCAGCCCTATCTTCAGGCTATTTCGGGAACGAAGAAGCCGCAGTTCTAAATCTTTGGCGATTTTGCGATCGGACGAACATCGAAGGAATCACTTACCCCCGCGCAGCATCGAAAATAAAAGCTCTAGACCCACAACCACCATGGGAAATCCAACCCCCATGACGCCCAACAGGCCGATGCCCTGAGCCAAGCTGACGTATAAACCTTTGTTGGCAGCCTGCCGATCGATTTTGTACTGTACCCGATCGACGGCCCAAGAACTCACCCCAATGAGTATCGCGCCAACAATACCCAACGGAATGGTGATGGTAAGCCAAACGGGTAGCCGATTATCGCCTTGAATCAGCGTAAAGGTCGGTAAAAGAAAGAGACTTAAGCCTTCTAGAAAAATCCAAACCACGAGCGCGTTGGCCGCATCTTTTCGGGCCATTTGCGTATTTGGCTGGGATTCGGAGTTCAGAGCGGGTTGTCGGCGACGGCGGCGAGCCATAAATTTAGATCGAACTCATTGAAAGTCGGTAGATTGAAATCCGATGGTTAAAATGAGAATCTAGGCAAACTCTGAAGAGAAGCCTAGATTAAAATCAATCCCACACTAGAACGTTGCAGTCTATGCTAAAGGTAGCCTGTCGCAATTCTAGAAGGTGTTATCGGATAGACAAAGCATTCCCCATCACAGGCAAAAATCTTCATCTTAGAATTCAAACCCGAACATTTTAAAAAAAGAGCGCGTGTAACCTTATGACTCAAGCAATTTGGCACGATACCGTCCTAGCCGAGAGCGATCGCTGCGAAATCGTCGAAGGCAACTACTACTTTCCCCCAGATGCCATCCACAAGGAATATTTCCAGCCCAGCTCGACCCACACCACTTGTCCGTGGAAAGGCGTCGCCAGCTACTACAGCATTGCGGTAGACGGCAAAGTCAACGCCGATGCGGCTTGGTACTATCCCCAACCGAAGGACGCCGCCAAAAATATCGAGGGTTATATTGCCTTCTGGCGCGGGGTGCAGGTCAATCCCTAAGGGCGCTGCCAAAACGTCAATAAATATTTCGTTCCGAGGGATGCACGCTTACAGGGTGTCCCCTCTGTTCTGTAAGCTGAAAGAACTGCTTTTGTTTTATTCGCCTTTGTTGCCATGCCCTCTGTAGCTGCTGCTCCTCGCACCATTCGTCTTGCCTCTCGCAAAAGCCAGTTGGCGCTGGTCCAAACCCATTGGGTTCAGGGAGAATTTCAACGCCTTTATCCCGATCGCACCTTTGAAGTGGTGACGATGTCCACCCAAGGCGACAATATTTTGGATGTGGCGTTGGCCAAAATTGGCGATAAGGGCTTGTTTACCAAGGAGCTGGAGCTATCCATGCTGCGCCAGGATACGGATTTTGCGGTCCACTCCCTCAAGGATCTGCCCACCCATCTCCCCGAGGGACTGATGCTGGGGGCCATTACGGAGCGAGAAGATCCGGCGGATGCGTTGGTGGTTCATCCTAAGTGCAAGGACTACCAAATCGATACGCTGCCGCCTGGGACGGTGGTGGGCACTTCTTCGCTGCGGCGATTGGCCCAGCTCCGGCACCATTTTCCGCACCTGGAGTTCAAGGACGTGCGCGGCAACCTGAATACGCGGCTCCAAAAGTTGGACAACGGCGAGTACGACGCGCTGATTTTGGCCTATGCGGGTCTCCATCGGCTGGGATTCGGCGATCGCATTCATCAGGTCATCCCTTCGGAGATTTCTCTCCATGCCGTAGGGCAAGGGGCGTTGGGGATTGAGTGCCGTTCTAACGATCCTGAAATTTTAGAGCTACTCAAAAAAATCGAGCATCAGCCCACGGCGCAGCGCTGCCTAGCCGAGCGATCTTTTCTAAGGGAACTGGAGGGCGGGTGCCAGGTGCCCATCGGGGTCAATACCGCGATTGAGGGCGATCGGCTTACCTTGACGGGCATGGTGGCGAGCCTAGATGGGAAGCGGCTGATCAAGGATGTCGTAACGGGTGCTGCTACAACGGCGGAGGATTTGGGAATCCAGTTGGCGCACAAACTCAAAGACCAGGGCGCGCAAGAAATTTTGAGCGAAATTATTGCCGAATTTCGTCCCGTCGTTTAGCAGGCTGGGCCATAGCGGAAAACGCTGTCTGCATTTCTGAATCTAAGAATATGAAAATCCCCTGTCCAATCCATAGGTTGAGCAGGGGATTTTAATCGCGTAACTAACTTAGCGTTTGGCTAGCTTTTTATTCGCCATCTTGCGCAGACGAATGGATTCCGGCGTGACTTCTACCAGCTCATCCGAGCTGATGTACTCCAGCGCCCGCTCTAGGTTCATTTCCATCGGAGACTGAAGCTGCACGAGTTCGTCGCCCGTGGCGCTGCGGTGGTTGGTGAGCTGCTTGGCTTTACATAGGTTCAGCTCCAGATCTTGAGGGCGGTTGTTTTCCCCGACGATCATGCCGCGATACACCTTGGTGCCAGGTTCGATAAAGAAGAGGCCGCGATCTTCCGCATTTTTGAGGGAGTAGAACGTCACCACGCCTTCTTCAAAGGAAATCAATACGCCATTGCGACGGGCATTGATATCCCCTGCCAGCGGACGATATTCCAAGAAGCTGTGGTTCATGATGCCCGCACCCCGCGTCAGGCGCATAAACTCGCCCCGGAAGCCGATCAGCCCACGAGCTGGGATGACGAATTCAAGCTGCGATCGCCCGTGAATCCCCACTTGCATATCCTGCATTTCGCCCTTGCGTTGGCCGAGGCGCTCGATACAGCCGCCCACGCCTTCTTCCGGCACGTCTAGCACTAGATATTCAAACGGTTCGCAGGGTTGACCCGCCACTTCGCGATAAATCACCTGAGGCTGAGATACCTGGAACTCGTAGCCTTCTCGGCGCATATTTTCAATCAAGATGCCCAAGTGCAGCTCGCCTCGACCGGATACCGCAAAGCGATCCGGTGAGTCGGTTTCTTCAACCCGCAATGCTACGTTGGTTTCGAGCTCGCGCATGAGGCGATCGCGCAGTTGACGGGAGGTGACAAACTTACCCTCTTGTCCCGCAAAGGGAGAATCATTGACGCAGAACGTCATCTGCAACGTGGGTTCATCCACCTTAATCATCGGCAGCGCCGTGGGGTCATTGGGGTCTGTAATCGTTTCGCCAATATTGGCATCGGCAAATCCAGCCACCGCCACTAAGTTTCCGGCGGTACAAGACTCTAGCTCGACCCGTTTGAGGCCGTCAAAGCCCAAGAGCTTAGAAATTTTGCCCTTCACAATGGAGCCATCTTCCTTCATCAGAGCAGCCTGTTGTCCAGCTTTAATCGTGCCATTATGGATTTTGCCAATAATGATGCGACCGAGATATTCAGAATAATCCAGGGTTGTGACCTGAATCTGAAGGGGACGGTTGGCGTCGCCCGCAGGGGGCGGAACGTGGTTGAGCAAAGCTTCAAACAGCGGCATCATGTCCACGTTCTCGTCTTCGAGTTTGTCTTTCGCAAATCCGCCCAACCCCGAGCCAAACAGGTAAGGGAAATCGCACTGATCGTCGTCTGCACCCAGTTCGAGGAATAGATCCAAAACTTTATCCACTGCAATGTGGGGGTCTGCCCGAGGACGATCGATTTTGTTGACAAATACAATGGGTCGCAACCCCTTCTCCAGTGCTTTTTTGAGCACAAAACGTGTCTGAGGCATGGGGCCTTCGTTGGCGTCCACAATCAGCAGACAGCCATCCACCATGCCCAAAACCCGCTCCACTTCGCCGCCGAAGTCTGCGTGACCGGGGGTGTCTACAATGTTGACGAGGGTGTCTTTGTAGCGCACTGCTGTATTCTTAGACAGAATGGTGATGCCGCGCTCGCGCTCGATGTCGTTGGAGTCCATCACGCAATCGGGAACCTCTTCGCCTTCGCGGAACGTGCCGGACTGCTTGAGCAGCGCATCGACGAGGGTAGTTTTGCCGTGATCGACGTGGGCAATAATGGCAACGTTCCGAATGGGAAGACTCATAAAAATTGTTCCAAACCTATCAAGCGAGTAAATTGAGACCAGTACTTTAAGCTGAATTTTTTAGCGTTGGCGCTCTGAGGCGGCAGCTTTCCACCCGATTCGTAAAAAATACTTAACATTTTTATCGTAACACTTGACGCAGCCAAGGGACAGCCGAACCCCAAGGCTATCCCTTAGCCGAAACAGAATGATTTGAGGCTTTAAGCCTTTCCCAATCGTTGAAATCGGCAATCAAGTGGGTTCGGATTCGAACCGCTTGCCGATTTCCGGCCAGTTCACTACATTCCACCACGCTTTGAGGTATTCAGGGCGACGGTTTTGGTACTTCAGGTAGTAAGCGTGTTCCCATACGTCATTTCCCATAATCGGGTACGCACCTTCGGCCAAGGGCGAATCTTGATTGGGCGTGGTGGTAATTTCAAGCTTGTCTTGGGCATTTTTGACCAGCCATACCCAGCCGCTGCCAAACCGGCCTGCACCTGCGGATTCAAACGCCTCTTGAAACTTTTTAAAGCTGCCAAAACTGCTGTCAATGGCTGCGGCAAGCTTGCCCGTAGGCGTGCCACCCCCCTCAGGACTCATGATGGTCCAAAACAGGGTGTGGTTGTAGTGCCCCCCGCCATTGTTGCGAACGGCCATCCGAATGTCTTCAGGCAGTCGATCGGGAGTCTTAACCAAGGCTTCAATTGCGGTGTCTTTTAGTTCTGGGTGTTTTTCAAGGGCTTGATTGAGGTTGTTTATGTAAGCTGCATGGTGCTTGTCGTGATGCAGCTTCATCGTTTGAGCGTCAATGTATGGCTCTAGCGCGTTGTAGTCATAGGGAAGCGGCGGTAGAGTAAAGGGAGCGGCGATCGCGCTCCCACCTAACAGCAGTGCCGCACAGCACAAACCTAAAGCCAGTAACCGTTTGAGTGAAAGATTCATTGTTGATATTGCCATTGTCAGCGGTCTTAACTAGGGTAACAGGCCAGTAGGACTGGTTTTCTCTGCCGCCTTGCGGAGGAGGCAAACCGATCTCTCAATTCAATTCGGTCCGTCGATCGCGATCTAAAGTGACAGCTATCGGTGAATGCTAGATAAACTAACCTTCTCTCTTTAAAGTTCTGCTTTGGTGCAACCTGCCATGGCCTCTTCTTCAAAAAAGTACGGCCTTCTGGCTTGGCTTGGGTCAGGAATGTATGCCCTATTGCTGTGGCTGATGGCCTGCAACCTAGGTATGAGTCTGGCCGCCTACGGCTTTTCACCCTTAATTTGGTTGGGAACGCTAGTCGCGGTGCTCCATTTAGCCTGGGCTGGCTCGGCGGCGATCGCCCCTGCCATGGTAGGGCTGCTGGCCCTCATGTGGTTTGCAACGCTGACCGACGCGCTACCCCAGGCGATGCATCACGCGATCTCTCAAATTTGGGCCGCTTTGTTGCTCAAGCTATGGGTGCAAAGTACGCTTTCGATCGTGATGGTGGCCTTTGCTCGTCGTGGATTGAACTCTTGGCGCTTGGGTCGCATTCCATCCTTTGGATTCGTTGTCGGTTTATGCTGGAGCGGTCTAGGGACGGGATTTCACGTCTATCACTTTACGACTGGCTATCCGCACTAAATTCTATGAACGAGCTCGATAGAGACAGCTTCTCAAACAGAGCCGACACGCTGGATGAATCCGAGCGGGGGCTGACGGAGCGATCGCCACGCCGACCTAAGCCGATCGATACCCGTTTTATAGATATTCGATTTGAAGTCGATCTCGTCGTAACCCGTTTTTACGTAGTGTTGATGGTCGGCAAGGATCGGCGCGATCGGCAGCGCGATCGCCAAGTGCGGGGATTGACTAAAGTCGGCAATACCATAGCAGCCGTACTGCTGTTGTTGAGTACTAACCTTGCCATTAGCGGATTTATCGTGCTGTCTCTCTATCTGTTGAAGTCAATGTTAGGCATTAACCTAATGCCAGAGCATATTACGGTATACCTCAAGCAGTTGGTCCAATGATGAAAGGGGAGGACGAAGCGCAAGTCAGCATCGACCGCCTGCAAATCGATTAAAATGTTTGCGTCGGGTTGCGTGCCCCTCAAGCGCAGTTTTGAAAATATACCGGTTCCGGAAATTTGTGGACGACCTATCGCATCTAGAACCCAATCGCCCTTCTTCCTCAACTGAAAGTCAGTGGCTGCAAAGGGTCGTCGATCGCCTGTGCAGCAACCTGCAACGGGATACTGTCGTGAGAGAAACGACCCTTCAGCTTCAACAACAACTCCAAGCCGACCGAGTGGTGCTCTATTACTTTTTCCGCCCCTGGAAAGGACAGGTCGTATCTGAAGCGCTCAGCGATCGAGAACTGACGATTCTGGGATCGACGGGCGCGGATGACTGTTTCAACGACGAGTATGCGGCGCTGTATGAGGCGGGGCGCTACCGGGCGATCGACGATACCTTCGTCGATCCCATTCACGAGTGCCACCGCGAGTTTTTGCACGGCATTCGGGTTCGCGCTAATTTAGCAGTCCCGATTCTCATCCCCAAAGGGTTATGGGGTTTACTCGTCGCTCATTACTGCCACGGCCCTCACGCTTGGCTTCCCGCAGAAATCGAGCAGGTGCGTACCAGTGCCAAGCGGCTGGCAGCAACGCCCAGTATTTGCGAGAGCTAACGCCTTGTAATACGGCAATTTCTAGAAAAGAGAACACCGAGTAGGGGCGCAACGTATGTGCGCCCCTCCAGAATGGTTGGTAGTTTCTATTCCGGGAATAGCCTAATTTAGAATTTAGTCTGGATTTAGTCGCAGTTCGATCGCGGTTCAGTCGCGCTGGTACCAATAATAGGTAGCCATCGGGATAATGGTAGCTGCCAGGAGCAGCACTACTACGATAATGCTGGCGCTTTTATCATCTGTTTCTTCGGCTTTGGTAAAGGTACTTTCAACCTCAACCACTTTAATTTCAGGAGGGCCTGGGTCTGATTCGCCAGAGAGCACTAAAGAGAGGCGATTGGCCGCATCTAAAAACCCTTGATTGTAGTTGCCCTCTCGGATAGGGGGGAGCATTGTTTCTTCGGCAATACTCTGGGCGACATCATCGGTCATGATGCGCTTGACCTCATCTCCAGTGCGAATGCCAGTGGTTTTAGTTTGAGTATCCAATAGAATGAGGGTCTGTTTGGCCTGGGTTTCAGGCGTGGGAAACCAGCGTTCGAAGAGTTCGTTCGTAAAGGTGGGGGCCGTTAATCCGTAGTCGAAGCGCCGGATGGTGACAAATCGAACTTCGTTGCCCGTCGTTTCGGCCAGCTTGGTCAGCTTTTTGTCTAGCGCATTTTTGTTGAGTAAGCTCAACACTTCTCCTTGGTCGATCAATTTGGTCGGGCTACCCGCTCGGACCAAGGGTACGTCTGCAATCCCCGTGGCGATCGCCGACCCCATTGCCACGGGTAACATTAGTAGCGTTGCTACCAATACAATCGAGCACTGACGCAAGACCTTACGCCAATGCCAGTGAGGATAGATCGGTCCGGCCATAAATTTCACCCGTGCGATTCATTTTCCCCAACATCCTATCTTGTTGCGGCACGGCGAGGAGGGGCGTTGTGCCCTAAAATCAGAGCAATTCACGTATTCGCGCTCATTCTCAACCGAGGCGATCGCTCTGCGCCCAGTGTTTGCCTCGATTCGCTGAAAGACTTTCAAGGACAGATCGATTCATGCGGAAAGATTCAGACATCTATCGACAGTATTTAGTCTGGGGTCTGAGCGGACCAATTTTATTTCTGAATTTTTGGGTGCTCGGGCAGGTTTTTCAGTATTTCGAGCAGGTGATTACCATCGTGCTCGTGGCTGCAATTCTGGCAATTTTGCTGAGCTATCCGGTCCATTGGCTCACCCAACGGAAGGTGAATCGACTGCCCGCAATTTTAATGGTGTTAGCGGCAGTAGTATCGGGAGTCGGTCTGCTTGGCTTTACGGTCATCCCTTTGGTCATCGACCAGGCCAATCAGCTTTTGGCTTTACTGCCAAACTGGGTAGATGGTGCCGGACAGCAGTTATCTTGGCTTCGAAAGTTCGTGCTCAGCCACGGTTTGAAAGTCGATCTCAATCAATTCATCCGTCAGCTAGAGCAGATCACCCAAACCCTCGTGTCGTGGTTGCCTGGTCTGGCGATCGGTACGTTGGGCAGATTGCTCGACACGATTTTCATTCTGATCTTGGCCGTTTACATGTTGCTGTACGGCCAGCGGATGTGGCGCGGATTGGTGGATGTGCTCCCGACTAAACTCGGGTCTGCTTTGGATCGATCGCTTCAGTTCAATCTCCGACAATTTTTTATCAGTCAGTTTTTGCTGGCGCTATTTATGTTGCTAGGGCTAACCCCCATTTTTTTGCTGCTACAGATTAAGTTTGCGCTGTTATTTGCATTGCTAGTGGGGTTGTCAAATCTCATTCCTTTTATTGGAGCGACGCTCGGGATTGGGCTGGTCACGCTCCTGGCGCTACTCCAAGGGGTTTGGCCTGCATTTTGGGTCGCCCTCACAGCAATCTCGCTGCAGCAGTTCAAAGACAATGTCATATCTCCTCGCTTGTTGGGGCGAATTACTGGACTCAACCCCATCTGGATTTTTGTCGCATTGTTGTTGGGGGCGCGTATTGCTGGCGTACTAGGGGTAATTTTAGCCATTCCGATCGCGGGAACCATTCAGGGCACCATCGAACAATTGAGGGTTAAATCCTCTCCCGTTATCTTGAGTTCGGCGGACGATGCAACCTCCGGTCAAAGGGCAGAAATTTGACCGTTAGGGATCTCAATCGATTGCGTTTCCCATCGGGAACTTGGCAATTTCGCTAAACGACTGTAGTATCAACACGACTGAATCATCGACATCGATGTCCGAGCCTTTGTCTTCCCCCTATTCATCCCTTCGCGTTTAAGAATTTAATAATGCACGTTCCTACCCCCTGTTTTCCCATTTTTGCCACTTTGAGCGCGGGATTGGTCGCAGCATCATTCCCCCCTGGGCCTGCTTTAGCTGCGGTTTTCGGTCAAAAAACAGTAGACCAATCTAAATTTATCGCAATCGCCCAGCCCCTCGGCCAAAACGCACACCAACTCCTCGTCTTAGAACAAATCACCGACAAACAGCAATGTTGGAGCGAAAGCGGCAGTCAGCCCGTCATTGTAGACCCGCTCTTACTCAAGTTCAACTTCACTGGAATTTGCGGGCGCAGCACTGACGCCAACGGCTTTTCCATCCGCATGAATGGGCAAGACTTGGGAGGCAAATATACCCTTCGCATTCGTTACCGCAATAACGATATGGTCCTAGTCGGCTCCCCCGACGATTCCAAAGACCCTGAAATTGAAATTGGCCGCACCAACGGAATGGTTAGGGACTTTGCTAAAATCCAGCTCGATCCGGGCTGGTATTTTTCCAAACGCACCTTTACCACACCCGCAAAAGAGAAAGAACCCGCAAAAGAAAAAGTGTTGGGTCACGTCTATCTCACCCGTGACGATGGCGATGCCCTACCCTTCGGCGATGTTGCGGGGGATGTATATCTCAAAGAGATTAAAGATGCGGTGGGGCTTAAATTTATTGCGGGGTTCCAAGACAATACCTTCCGTCCCCAAACGCCGCTGACCAGAGAACAGCTTGTATCAATGGTTCTAGAAGCGCTCAAGACGCTGCCAGGTATCCAGCTTGCGGTACCCGCTGCCGCGACGACCAATCCTTACCCAGATGTGGATTTAAAGCGTTGGAGTGCAGCTAAAATTGCTTTTGCTCGCGATAACAAAATTGTGACTGGGTACCAAGACGGCACCTTTGCCCCCGAAAAGCCTGTCACTCGTGCAGAATTGTTGGCTGTGCTAAAGCGATCTGCGGAGTATGCCAAAACGCTCAAAAAGCAGCCCACCACTTTAGCGCCGACCCAAGCAGCCTTTGCCTTTGAAGATATAACAGGGCATTGGGCCGCAGACTTAATTACGCAAATGTCTACCTATTGCGGGGTCGCATCTCCCTTTAATGAAGCAGGGAAAGCCTTTGCCCCTAATGCCCCCGCGTTTCGGAATTACTCAGCCGCAGCAACCCTGCGGACTTTAAACTGCCTGAAGACTTCTGCAACCCCTCCTACTTCTAAGCCTACTCCTACTCCTGCAAAGCCTCCTGCAACCCCTCCTGTATCTAAACCTGCAACCCCTCCTGCTTCTAAATAAGTAATAAAGCAAGCAACATAGAAAGCGTCCCGCGCTCGATCGCGGGACGCCTTGCAATTAAAGATGACTGAGATGCTACCTGGGATGCTACCTGGAAGGACCGAGCGCCCTAAAATTTACGCCCTGCGTTTCTTGCCGAAACTCTTCTACTTCTTCCGTATAACCAATGGGCAAAACGCGCTCGACGTTTTCATGGGGTCGAGGAATGATCACCCAGGTTTCAAGGACGCCGCCGTAAACCTTCTCAACTACATCGACCCCCGCTGCCATCGCTTGCTTGACCTCAGACACATCGCCGCGAATGTTCACGGTAAAACGCGCGCTTCCGGCACGGAGATAGCCAACCAAAGTAACCCGACCCGCCTTCAACATGGCATCCGAAGCTGCCAATACTGCCGGAAAACCTTTTGTTTCTAACGATCCGACCGCCTGCTGGGAAGGCACTGAATTCGACATTGCAATTAACTCCTGAAGGGATACTGGGGGCTTCTAGACTGACAAAATCGACGGACTAAGCTTAAAGGCTAAATCGAAAATCTTCAACCTCTTCGGTAAAGTGGATGGGCAAAACGCTCTCTACGTTCTCAGGAGGATTTGGCACAATGTAGTGACTCACTACAATGCCGCCAGGGGTTTCCTCTCCTGCCTTAACGCCAGCTTCAACGGCTCGCGTTACCTCTGATACGTGTCCCCGAACGGCCACCAGAAATTCTGCTCGCTCTGCTAGGCCGTAGTATACAAGCGTTACAGCACCTGCCTTGACCATGGCATCCGCAGCGGCCAATACAGGAGGAAACCCAACGGTCTGAATAACTCCAACGGCCTGGGGCATAGATTTTACGTTTCAAATGGGCAAGACCAATTATAGGGGTTATTGGAGCGCGGGTACGGAAAATCTGACAGGATGTCTAGGGGATTTTTAAAGATTTTGTTAAACTGACTACAGTAAATCGATCGTGTCGCGTTTCTTCTGCACCGCCCTTTAAGAGAACCCATTAAAACCATGACTTCCACCAAGCCTATTGTCATTTCGCCTTCGATTTTGTCCGCAGATTTCAGCCATTTGGGAGAGGATGTCCGCGCGGTGGACGAGGCGGGAGCGGATTGGATCCATGTGGATGTGATGGACGGAAGGTTTGTCCCCAATATTACGATCGGGCCGCTGATCGTGGAAGCGCTGCGTCCAGTTACCAAAAAGCCCCTGGACGTTCACCTCATGATCGTGGAGCCGGAGCGGTACGTGGCAGATTTTGCCAAGGCGGGGGCAGATATTATTTCGGTGCATGCGGAAGCCAGCGCCACCACTCACCTCCACCGCACTTTAGGCCAAATTAAGGAGCTGGGCAAAATGGCTGGGGTGGTTCTGAATCCCGGTAGTTCTTTAGATCAAATTGAGTATGTTTTAGATCTGTGCGATCTCGTGCTGATCATGAGCGTGAATCCTGGGTTTGGAGGCCAAAGTTTTATTCCAGGCGTGGTTCCTAAGATTCGTCAGCTCCGTCAAATGTGCGACGAACGCGGGCTCGATCCCTGGATCGAGGTGGATGGGGGCCTCAAAGGCGCTAATACTTGGCAGGTTTTGGAAGCCGGAGCCAATGCGATCGTCGCTGGGTCTGCGGTCTTTAATACGCCGGACTACGCTGAGGCGATTCGCTCTATCCGCAGCAGCAAGCGGCCCGAGCCCGAGTTGGCGAGGGTTTAGATCGTAATGCCCGGACCTCAAAATATTTAGCAAACGAATCAGCAGTCATGACATCGGAATTGTAAAGTCATGGCTGTTTTTCTTTTGTAATGATTTCAGCGAGCGAGAGTTGAAAGCTAAGGTACGCTCGATCGTGCGGTCCCTTTTGTCCGCGAAGCATAACGCAATATAGCCCAAATCTTTGTACGCCTGCGCCAATCGCAATTTTTGCTCCGGTAGCATCCGCGCAAATACTAACCCCGACGGATGTTGCAACATGCGCCGCAGTTGCGTGTCGCAGAGGTGCCTCAGGTTTTCTCCCGTCACCACCCTCACCTTCCGGTCTGCCAACCCGATCTGATGGGCGATCGCCTTGGCGGTCAACCCGCAATCCCCCGTCACCATCGTGACGCCTAGGAAGAGCGATCGCCGGGGCGGTTCCGATAATTCACTGGCTCCATAGTGTTTGAGCCGTTGCGCTGCTTTAGCTTCAGAAAGTCCCCAGTAGAACTTCCTGAGGCGTGAAAGACCACTTCTAGTGTTTGAGTCTAAAAGGAAAACCCTATGAGGAAATTGTGAGAGATGGCCACAGAATAATCTCGGGCGATCGCCACTCATCGGTCGATAACTATATAGAGTGGCAAATGAGTTAGAGCGCATTGGCTGCTAGCAGTTCGGCTCTCCCCATGCAGCGCTGCTCGCGAGCAGCGCGAAGGTGTTGAAAATAAAAGGATTGAGGCGATCTGTAAAGAAGAACTGCCCGCAATATTCACACACAAACAGTTGAGATATCGATCGTGCCATAGAAACAAATAGAAATAAAAAGATCGTATATTCTAAAAAAGTTATATTTTTCCCCAAACGTGAAATAGGATATAAGAACAAGTAAATTTCCATTAATTGTAGAAAATGACTGCAATCAACACAGAACAAGTCTTAACTAACCAGCTTATTGCTCTGAAATCCCAGTACGAGCAAGCGCTTACCGATGCCGATGCAAAGGCGATACACTTCAGAGAACAACTTTCCCATGTGAATGCCCTGTTGCTGAATCAGTTAGTTCCATCTAAGGGAGTCTCCTCTCTACGGGTTCAAATCGAACCAAGAACTACAGTGCTAGCCCTTCATCCCCAGGCCGAAGACACGACTGCGATACCGCCAGCACCGTCTCAAGCAGAAGATTTCTCTCCGCGTACCCGTCAAACCCGCACTGGCAAACCGCGCAAGGAGAAAAGAATTCAAGCCGCACCAAAAGCCGCACCAAAATCAGCCCCAAGTTCGCGCAAGGGTACCTCCCAGACGCTCGTGCCAGCCTATCAAGGACTCAAGAGACTGGATGCCATTGCACGGGTATTAGGCGACAGCCGGGGTAAAGAAGTAACCATAGACACGCTGACCCAAACGCTGTTTGGAAACCTCGGCGCAGCCGAGCATAAAAAAGAACGCTTGAGATTGAAAACCTTGTTATATCAAGGGGTGAAACTCGGGCTGTGGCAGAAGGCAGCAACCCCATCCAGCTATCTCATCGATGCATCGACGAGCAAAGGCAACGGTCGCAGCAAGAAAAACGGTCAGCAGAAAACTTCTCCCATCTCAGCAGAACCCGTTGCGACTGAGACAACCCAACCCAGTCCGAGAAAGTCATCCCAGCTAGGGTCTAAGCCTCGCGCTCAGAATAATAAAGTTGGTGCTGAGGCGGCTGTGGCAAAAACGACGGCAACGCCAGCCGTTAAGAAACGGAATTCGCTTCCCTTATTGCCTGCATACGAAGGGATCACGAAACTGGAGGCAATTCGTTCGGTTCTTAAATCCTATGCTGGGGAAGATCTGCACCACGATACCATCATTCAGAGCCTCTACGGCGACCTCAGCCCAGCCGACCTCAAGGCCGAACGGGTAAGAATCAAGACCGCCTTGCTCACGGGCGTCAAGAACAAGCTATGGGGAAGAGCGCCCAAACCCTCGACTTACCGTTTGGAAGCGCTGAACTTGCCGAACGAATCCAACGGGACGTCGAGGAATTCCTCTAAATCAACATCGAATGCTGCGACCAAAACGGCAGCACCCAAAGGTCCAGCAGCAAAAACTCGAAAAACCCCGATAGCAGCAAAAACGCCTACCAAAGCAAAAACGCCTAGAACCTCGGGGAGAAAAGCCAAGTAAACAAAAACATCCAATTGTAGGCAAAAACTGCATCGGCGATCGCATTTCAATCGCTCGTGCAGCTTTGCAATGCTTTCGTCAGCCTTTTGTGCCGGTGAAGGTTACATTGCGGATAAAGTAGCGATTGAAAAAACCGTACAAAACTAAGACTGGCAGCGTGAAGACGACAGATGCTGCCATGATGTAGTTCCAGTAGCTAATATACTGCCCCTTAAATGCGTTTAGCCCCAAGGGCAGCGTGAACATCTCTGGGTCAAACAGAATCACCACGGGCAGTAAGAAATTATTCCAGCTCCCCATAAACACGAAGATAGCTTGTGCCGCGAGAGCGGGTTTTGCCAGCGGTAGTACGATATACCAAAGGATTTGAAATGGATTTAGCCCATCCAGGGCGGCGGCCTCTTCCAGTTCTTTGGGAAAATTCACAAAGAACTGCCGCATCATGAAAATAAATGTAGCATTTGCCATGCCCGGTACGATCGCGCCCTGATAGGTATTGAGCCATCCCATCGATTTCAAAATCAAAAAAGTTGGAATCAGCACGATCTGAGCCGGAACCGCTAGGACAGCTAAAACGAAGAAAAACCAGAAACGCCGTCCTGTAAAATTCAATCGAGCGAGGGCGTAGCCTGCCATTGAATTGCACAGGAGATTTAAAAGCGTGACGCTAATGCCGATGACGAGACTGTTAAGGAGCCAGCGGCCAAATAAAGGTTCGTTAATAAAAATTTGGCGGTAGTTGTCGAGGGTAAAATGTTTGGGAATCCAGGTCGGCTCTCCGCTCGCGATTTCCGCAAGGGGCTTGAACGAGGCCGAAATAGCCCACAAAAATGGCACTAACGTTATGAACCCATAGATGCATAGTAAGAAATATTGAAAAATCTTAAAATAGGTTTGCTTGTCTCTCATCTAAAACGCCCGCTACGACTCTACTGACTTCGATCGCTTTATCGGTGGGGTATGTTGTCTGAAGGAGGGGTTAATAACTTTATATGTTGAAACGGCATGAAAACCTGACGGGCTATCTCTTCATGGGTCCTGCCATTTTAGCCTTAGGAACGTTTGTGGCCCTACCCATCTTATTGGCTTTCTTCCTTACCTTTCAGAAGGTTCGTTTGCTGGGAGGTTTAGAGTTTGAATTTATAGGTTTGCGCAACGTCGAACGTCTCGTCCAAGACGATCGCGTTGGTATTGCACTTAAAAATACCATTGAGTACGTCCTTGTCGTCGTTCCGCTCCAGACGATGCTAGCGCTCCTGTTAGCAGTGACGCTCAATGCTGGAATCAAGGGGCAACGGTTTTGGCGCGTGCTTTACTTCCTGCCCACGCTAACCTCTTCGGCGGTTTTGACGCTGATTTTTATGTGGATTTATAACGCGGATGGCCTCCTCAACCACGCGTTAAGGTGGCTGAGACTGCCAACCTACAATTGGCTTGGCGATCCTGCGATCGCGCTTAAGGGCATCATGCTCATGAATATTTGGTCTACGGCACCCTTTTTTATGACAATCTACCTGGCGGCGCTTCAAGATATTCCGCAGGTTCTCTACGAAGCCGCAACCTTGGACGGCGCCCGTCGGGTTCAGCAATTTCGATACATCACGTTGCCTCAACTGAAGCCCGTTACTTTCTTTGTAGTCGCGACTGGAACGATCGGTACGTTTCAGCTATTCGACCAATCCTATATTTTTTCAGGGGGTTCTGGCGGCCCCAATAATGCCACGCTGACGGTGGTACTGCTCATTTATCAAGCTGTCTTTCGGGATTTGCAATTGGGCTACGGTGCGGCCATTGCCTTTTTCTTGGCCTTCTTGATTATTTTTGCAACCCTACTGCAGCAGCGATTGACCGAACGCAATTCGTTATGATGCGATCGCAATGGGTGGAAGCTGCCACCCCCGATCTAGAACTCGAAGGATTGGAGTAACGCGTCATGATCTCGACTTGGCTGAGAGGAATTGCCTTGAGCGTCGGCCTTGCTGGACTCAGCGCGGCATGTCAGCCCCTTTGGCAATCTTCAGATCGAGTTCCTAGACCCGCGATCGTCAAGCTGAGCGGATGGGGCGCGAGTCCTGTAGAGAAGCGGCTGTTGCAAGAATTGTTGAAGGAGTTCGAGCAAACCCATCCCGGTATTCGCGTCAGGTTTGAGAGTATTGCCGATCGATACATGGACGTTCTCAAAACGCGTTTGATCGGGGATGCGGCACCGGATGTTTTTTATTTGGATGCCGTGGAAGCTCCTTTTTTGATGCAGGCAAATGTTCTAGAACCGCTCAACTCTTACATTTCAAAAGACTTTGACTTAGAAGACTTCGAACCCAATCTACTCAAAATCTTTCGGACGGGGGAGACGCTCTATGGCTTGCCGAAGGACTACTCGACGTTGGTGCTGTTCTACAATAAGCGAGCATTCCGGGTGGCTGGCCTGCAAGAGCCGCCTCTCACTTGGGAGCAGCTATCAAGCGATGCAAAACGGTTGACGCTGGATCGCAATCGAGATGGACGCCCGGAACAGTACGGATTGGGACTTGCGCCTGAATTGGCGAGACTGGTTTATGTGATTCAAGCCTATGGCGGACGGGCGATCGACGATCGAGGCTATGCTAGTTTTGCCGAACCCGAAGCGCTACGGGGGTTGCAAACGATCGCAGATCGATACCGGGTCGATCGCACGACTGTCCTTCCTTCCGATGTCGGCAGTAGTTCGGGTAGCGATTTGTTGGGGCAGGAGAAGGTGGCGATGGGGATTGAGGGCAGTTGGGCTGTTCCCTATTTGCAGGAAAATTTCCCGGCCCTTGAATTTGGTACTGCCGAAGTCCCTAGAATGAACGGGCGTCCCGGTACGATGGCGTTTACAGTGGCCTATGCGATGAATCGTCGGGCCCGCCACAAACCGGAAGCCTGGAAGCTGATGGCTTACCTGACGGGTAAGGCAGGGATGCGGAAGTGGACGAGTAGCGGGTTTGCGCTACCGACGCGTCGATCGGTGGCGCAACTGCTTCGGTACGATCGAGATAGGCTGCGATCTCCTTTCGTCAGGGGGGTCCGCTATGCAACGCCGTGGCAAATCGGACGCTATCCCTCTCCCATCATGACGGCCTTTGACAATCAATTTCTGAGTGCGTTGCTGGGCGAACAATCGCTGCAAGTTGCGTTGCGCCGCGCTCAAGAGAGTGCGAATCGGCAAATTCGAGCCGTGCAGTGAGGGGTGGGGGAGATGGGGGAAGATTTTAGGGCTGCGTTACAATTTTGCGAACTTGATAGAGTTTGATTTCGATGAGTTGAAAGGGGGCCGCTAGGGATTCAATGAATTGTTTGTCAATGGATTCCAGGGCTGCTTTGGGAATGGCCTGCTGGAGTTCTACGGTGGTCCAGTGAATGGCAATCATCACGTCGCTGAGGTCGTCTGGGCTAATCCACACTTCTTTTTTGAGGAAGCCTGGATATTGCCGCAGAAAGGTGGTCCAGATTTCATCGTCTTTTTGGACAAACTGTTCTCGGTATTTTGGCGCTACTTTAAAGCGCAACCATTCTACAATCATGGCGCGTCAAACCATTGCTTCCAGGTCGGCCAAGCTTGGATCAGATGGGCGATCGCCCCATAGCCTTCGGCCCCCGGATGCGCGCCATCTCCCGCCTCAACGGCTTCTTGCCAGGCGGTAGACTGACTCAGGGGTGTAAAAATATCCAAATAAGGAACGTTGAGGTCCGCGCAAAGTTCTGAGAAACGTTCGGAAAGGTCGCGGGTGCGGGTATTCTGGGCGGAATCGGCGATGGGCGGTGGCCCGATCAGGAGGACGGGATATTGGTCCTGCGCTGACTTCAGAATCTGGCGGCAGGATTGGAGAGCGTTGGGCATGGGGACGCGCTGCCGTTCGTTTTCTAAGGTGGTATCGTTAGTGCCAAAGGAGAAGACAATGCGGTTATCGCAATCCTGAGGCAGGCGAGTTGCTGTTTCTCGCTCCCATCGATGGGCAATATCGACGCTCGTGTCTCGGCGAACGCCTAAATTATAGTAAGTGACCGCTAACCCTCGCTCTGCCAGACCCAGGCATAACCGTCCCGTCCAGCCTAGATAGGTGCGATCGCCCGTGCCATTGACAAAGGAATCCCCAATGAAACAAATGCGAATATCTTGACTCATACCGTCAGGAACACTTTAGATCGCTCGCCACCATGACAAAACCGACTGTCCCGAAATTTTTGAAATATGGGTTCTGGCTGTTGCCCCTACCGTTAGTCGCTATCCCAATGTGGACCGTGGCAAGGCTCCGACCCGAGCCAAACTACATCGTAACGCAAGAACCGCTCCCCTCGCCCAGTCCGAGCGTTTCGGTTTTTCCGTTTTTAAACGTCAGGCCCAGCGCTACACCGTCAGCTGCCGTCTCCCCACCTCAACCCAATCCATCGGCACCGCTCCCCTCCCCATCGAAGCCACCCGTTCTCTCTAAAGCAGAACTCGCTCGCCGCAGTCAGTTGGCACGAGCTGCGCTCTACCCCAATGTGGATTCTTCTGTCGAAATGCACGTGGCGCTTGCCAGTGGGGCTGCTTCTCTCAGCATCGCGGTTTCCGGCAGCGGCAAGCTCTTCGACCGACAGGGGCAAATCGTCCAGCCGCTGACAACGGCTCAGTCCTACCGGGTCCAAGCCGACGCGCAAGGCATGAGCGTTGGCGGAAAACCCGCCCCAAACCTCGTTTGGGTTGTCCCCGACTCAAACGGCATTTTCTACCTGGGCGATCGCGGCTATCGCGGGACGCTATTGCTAGTTGCCGATGGCGGTCAGCTCTGGGCCGTGAACTATGTCAGTTTGCGACGGTATCTTTACAGCGTGTTGGGTGCGGAGGTATCGCCCAGTTGGCCTCCGGCGGCGCTCAAAGCTCAGGCGATCGCCGCCCGTTCCTACGCGCTGACTTACTATTTCAAACCTGCCAACCAGCTGTACCATCTCGGCTCGGATGAGTACTACCAGGTTTACAAAGGCATTGAATCTGAAGCCGATACCACGCGCGCTGCGGTAGACCAAACCGCAGGATCCTTTGTCAGCTATCGCGGCGGCATCGTGGAATCGCTGTATGCTGCCTCTGATGATATTGTTTCAGAAGCCTTCCAGGGGCACGGGATGAGCCAGCTCGGGGCACTTAAGCTGGCAGAACAGGGTTATACCTACGAGCAAATTCTCAAAAATTATTACCCAAAAACTGGGGTAGGGCGCATTGAGGTCGATCGCGAGTAGCGTTCTGACAAAACTAAAGGCTACTTTCAATCTTGACTGGGCACACTAAGTACATATTTGTGAAGAAATTAATTTGTCACAAATTATTGACATTAATATCAATCCCTCTAGTTTTTATGTGGAACAAAGCTTACCTATTGGCACTCGCGATCGTTGCCTGCACTTTTGTCGGTGGTATAGTCGTCGGTATATTGGAAGTTATATTTGGGACTAAGGTCGCTGGGACAAGTCTTATAGTACAAATTTGGTCTGCCTTTTTTGTGGGTGGATTTTATTCTCAAAAGCAAGGGGTTGTAATATCACATAGGTTAAAGCTATGGACCTCAACATACTACATACTAGTATCGCTTTTGATCGTACCGATCGCTCTATCTTTGATTAGCGTAAATATGTTTGAATTTCCTAGTGTCTGGCCCATATTGGGAATGGCTTGTGTTTTTGGGTTTATCGCGATCTATGGGGGACTCAGTTTTGGCTCTAAAACATATATGAAGAAAGTGAAGAATTAATTAAAACTCCGCATAAGTTATAAGCACTCGATCGACACTACTAAATCTTTATAAAGCTGCAACGTACTACTTCGCGACTGGGCAGAACTCAAGCAAGCGAACGGAAATGCAGTTTCTGCCGTTTTCTTTCGCTTGATAGAGCGCTTTGTCTGCGGCTTCCACAAGCTTGACGGGTTGCATATTTTGAGCTGGAATG
Source organism: Altericista sp. CCNU0014 (assembly GCF_044923475.1). NCBI lineage: Bacteria > Bacillati > Cyanobacteriota > Cyanophyceae > Synechococcales > Altericista > Altericista sp. CCNU0014. Next base: position 3,397,161 of record NZ_CP137338.1, on the reverse strand, counting down.
AGGCCAGATATGCCATAACTGAGCGTGATAGGTCTTGTTGAGGCGCTAGAGCTTCGATCTAGATAAAAATCTTTGAGCGCCGTTTGGATGCGAACGGCAACCTGGACCGCCCCGTCTACTGAAGTATTGGGTAAAAGGATTCCAAATTCTTCGCCCCCGTACCGACAAACGAGATCGGTCGCTCGATAGACTGCATGCCGCATTATTTGAGCGACCTGCTGTAAGTGCCGATCCGCCGCTACGTGCCCGAAGGTATCGTTATAGATTTTAAAGAAATCGACATCGGCCAAAATCACAGAGAATGGTTTTTGCTCTCGCATGCTTCGCTGCCATTCTTGCTGTAGATATCGATCGAACGCTCGACGGTTCAGAACTTTGGTTAAGTCGTCTACCATCATTTCTTGCCGATATTCTGCATTTTGCTCGGCTAGTTGGCGCATTAGCTTAGTTTGTTCGATCAGTTTCGTAATTCTTTGAGCAAAAATCTTCCATTGAACGGGCTTGAGCACGTAGTCCGTTGCTCCCGAAGCAAAAGCTCGCTGAATTGAGGAGTCACCATCGAGGCCCGTTATCATGACAATTGGCGTGTGTGCTGCTTTGTCTAGCATTCTTAGCTGCTCGCAGCAGGTGTAGCCATTCATGATGGGCATCGTGCAGTCTAGAAGGATGATATCTGGATTCAGTTGTTCGTACTGCTCGAGGCACTCTTGTCCGTTGTTGGTTTCAACAACCTGATAGCCATATTCTTCAAGGGTATATCGCAGCGTTCTTCTCATGAGATCGTCGTCTTCTGCGATCAGCGCTACTCCCGCTTCTCCAGGCTTTAAATTCCTTGCTTGCCTCGAACGATCTTGAAAGGCGGAAAGTACGCTACTCATGGGCCAACCTTGGTTTAGGAAGAGAAGTATAAATAGAGAAAGATGCAATCTTCTGCAAGCGATCGCGAACGCTAACTTACAGAAGACCGCTATCATAAAGACAAATAAGGTGCAAGCAGTTGTAACGAAGCTAGAAAATTAGGCTATTCCCGAAATAGAAACTACCAACCATTCTGTAGGGGCGCAAGGCCTTGCGCCCCTACGACTCGGTATTTTTTTTCTTGAAATCGCCTGAACACACAGCACTTAGCTTCTTCGAACCATCGTCAGTGTCTTTACTAGATTTAAAGGTAGAGTACTCGCGTGAATTTTTTGTGATGAATACATGCCTGTGGCAAACATCCTCGGCAAATACAAGAAATGATGCTGAAACGTTTGAGCGATCGCCCTTTAGTCATTCCAGCCAAGGCAGAGTTTGATGCGATCGACCAGCATTTTAGCCTTGAAAGGTTTGGAGATCGCACCAACAGCCCCCAAGGCGATCAGTTCGTCGCGCTCGGTGGCGGAGGCTTTGGCGGTCAAGAAGACGGTCGGGATGGTTTGGAGGATGGGGTCGAGCTGTAATTGTTGGAAGGTGGCAATGCCGTCTAGGTCTGGCATCATGACATCGAGCAAGATAGCGTCGGGCATGCGGTCTTGGGCGATCGCCAACCCTTCCATGCCAGATCCAGCCGTCAGCACCTCCCAGTCGGTCAATGCTTCCAAGGAAAACCGAATCAGATTGCGAATTCCATCTTCGTCGTCAATGACGAGAACGCGTTTCATGCTCTTTCAATTTGTGGAGATTTGACCGGAACTGTGAAATAGAAACAGCTACCTCGTCCGGGCGCGCTCTCGGCCCAGATGGTGCCGCCGTGCTGCTGGACAATGCTGCGACAAATGGGCAGGCCCAAACCCGTACCGCCCTTCTGACGCGAATCGGTGGCATCGACCTGGTGGAAGCGCTCAAAAATGCTTTCGAGCTGCTCTGGCGGAATTCCACGGCCCTCATCCCGCACCCAAAACTGTAGAAAATCTGGGGGGTTGTCTCGCTCCACGCCAAACCAGATGGTTGCACCTTTAGGAGAGAATTTAATCGCGTTGCTCAGTAAATTGGTCATGACTTGAATCAGGCGATCTCCGTCTCCCATCAACTCGTAGGGCTGAGGTGTTGCGTGTAAGATAACCCCCGCCCGATCTGCCAAAACCCGCATCAGCTCCGAGGCGTTTGTCATCAAATAGGCTGCTTGGCAAGGCACGATCGCTAAGGTGAGCTTGCCGGATTCCAGGCGTTCTAGATCGAGAATATCGTTGACGATGTTGACCAGACGGTCTGCACCATCGGCAGCGATCGTCAAAACCTCATGCCCCCGTGAAGATTCAACCGGGATTAAACCCTCTGTAAGTAAATTGAGCGCTCCCTGAATAGATGTAATTGGAGTCCGCAGTTCGTGACTGACCACGGAAACAAATTCGGCTTTCATGCGCTCTAGGGCAAAGCGCTCGGTAATGTCTTCGCCAATGCTCACGCTGCCCGTGACTTCGCCTTGGGCATTGCGGAGCTGGGTATTGTTCCAGGCAATGATGCGCTCTTCTCCCCGCTTGGTCACAATGGAATTTTGATAGTAAGGATGAAATTCTAAATCGATGAGTTCTTCAAAAGCTTTGCGGACTTCCTGTTGTTGGGCTTTGGGCAAAAAAGTTTCAAACCAAGGTTTCCCTAGCACCTCGTCAGCACTATAACCCGTGATTTCTAAGCAGAAAGGATTCACGTAGTCCGTCTCGCCGCGTTGATTTAACCCAACGACCACCAACCGGACATTATCGAGGAGATAGCGCCAGCGCCGTTCTGCTTCTTGAATCGCAGCTTCTCTCTCCTTGATTTCCGTCACATCTCTACCAGAAATCAAGACGGATTCCACTTTATAGTTATCGTCAAACTCCGGCACAATTAAGCATTGAAAATTCCGCCAGCCTTTTACAGTTGGCCCAGTTAGATTCATGAGTCCCACTTCTCCAGATCTAAACACGGCTTCGCAGGATTCGGAAATGCACTGTTTCAGTTCGTCAGGGAACTCCATGTCCGCTAGGTTTTTACCGATCCAATATCCCTCTGGCGTTCCGACTGATTCATTAAAGCTATTGCTGACGAACAAATAATTTAAATCGCGATCGTGCCGGACGATAACGTCAATACTATTTTCCGTGAGGGTGCGATATTGTCTTTCGCTGAGCGCTAGTGCGGCTTCTGCCCGTTGGCGCTCTAACAGCTCTTGCTGGAGTTGGGCGTTGACCTCCATCAGCTCCGTGGTGCGCTGTTCTACTAGGGCTTCAAGGTGTTCGCGGTAGAGCTGAAGCTCTTTTTGGGTGCGATTGAGATCCGTAATGTCTCGCCCTTCTGCGACGATGTAAGTCACAGTCGCATTGTCGTCAAAAATGGGTTTCATCGAGAAGTCGAAGGTTCTTGGTTCCCCCCAATAGTTTTTGAGATCTGAAATGTCATAGCGAATAAATTGTCCTTGAGCGGCGTTCTCGATCGCGCTTCGAACCTGCTGCGACAAATCGGGATCGTCGCCCCAAGCAGAAAGTTCCCAAAAGGGCTTGCCTTGGACGATCTCGTAATCGACTTTCATAAAGTCGAGGGGACCGTGATTCATCTCTAGGACGATCCCGTCTGGTGTCAGTAGTGTTATGTACTCAAAGGTGTGGTTAAAAACAGCTCGAAATTTATGGTTGCTTTCTCGGAGCGCCAATTCAGTCTGCTTGCGTTCTGTCGTGTCTTGGAAAAAGATAGCAATACCTCGTGCCGATGGATAAATTCGGTTTTCAAACCATTTATTCCAAGGTTGGTAGTACTCTTCAATCTGAAGCGGCTTCTGCTCCTTCATTGCGCGATGGTAAGCCAGGTAGACGGGTTGATCTACTGCTTCAGGAAATTCTTGCCAAATGTTTTCGCCGATGAGGCTTTCGGGCGATCGCCTCAAAATTTCCCCCGCTTTGCGATTGACATAGACAAAGTTCCAGTTCTGGTCTAAGGAGATAAACGCTTCGCCGATGCCCTCTAAGACCGTTGCGAGAGATTTCTGCGATCGCTCGATCTCCTGCAAGGTTTGCGCTTGGGCAAGCTGGCGCTGAATGGTATTCCAGTACAGAAGCGCCAGCGCCAAAATTAGAAGGATGCTCAGAAAGGCGATTGCATAGAGTGTCAAGAACAGTCGATCGGCCTCAAGCTGCTTTAGTTTTGTCCGTTCGACCAAAAACAGTTCTTCGCGCTGTTGAATGGCAAGCGCAATCCGCCGTATTTCCTTTGCCCAAATTTTATCCTGCGTCTGGAGAACGGTCTTTAATGCGGCTGGAGGCTGTTGCGTGTCGCTTCCATCCGTGGCCTGCTGAAGGAGTTTCAGGTCTTTTTGGGCAAGCTGTTCTATGTGAGCGAGATCGATCTGCTGAGTGGGGTTGCCTCGGGTAAGCTGCTTGAGCTGTCCGAGGATCTTACGCATCGATCCCTGAGATTGCTTAAAGCGTTCTAGATCGTCTGAGTTGGGCATCTGAAGATATTCATGCCGAGCGATTTCGGCATCTTTCAAGTGAGATAGCAGCGCGCTAGAAGTGTCGATGACTTCATGAGTATGCTCGACCCAGTGCGATTTGTCGTTGTAGCGCGTAATACTCCGGTATAGGACCGTTCCCAATACCGCCAAACCCACCAAAAGGCTAGCTAAGCCGATCGACGCTATGTTGTGCGATCGCTGCATAGAATGTCCGTTTGCATTGCGAGATGCAAACCCTCTCACGTTCTGCCATCCGTACTTCCCCATCTGACCCATCCCCCCATCGCACTTCAGAATCCGTCGTTGCCTTTGCAACAACTCAATATAATTTTCTCTCAAATTGTTTTACCTGGATGCGCGCGCTCAAGCGCGAATCCTAATCCGTTGGAGAATTCGGGCTATCAGTTCTGCCTCAGCGACGGGTTTGAAAAGACAGGCGCTACCGCCCGCAATGCAAACTTGACGGACAATCTCTGGTTCCAAGTCGGTCACCATAAAAATAACGGGTAAATTGTGCCAGCGCGGCTCATTTCGAACCACTCGGCATAAATCGAAGCCGCTGCCCTTGGGTAAATCGGCGTCCACCAACAGCAACTCAGGTTGAAAATCCGGCATCGTTTTCCAGCACTGCTGAACGGTCTTGACCGTAGTCCACTGAAATCCCCAGGCCGTTAAATGCGATTCAATAGCCCTCGATGCCTTAACGTCTGCATTCACCTGCATTAAAGTAATTTCCCTCGGGTCCGACTGAGTATAGGCCTGAAACACAGTGCTAATGACCGTTGAAGGCGCAACTGGCTTTTGCAGAAAAACGCTTCCCCCCAACATCGATGCTTTCACGCGATCGGAGTAGCGATCGCGGGCGGTAAATACGATGACCGGAAGCTGAGGGTCGCGATCGAAAAGCGCTCTCAAGAGGGCGAATCCCGCATCCGGGGCATCGGGAAAGTTGAGATCGAGTAAAACCACCTCCGGCTGCCATTGGCTTACGCGCTCTACCACCAGAGCCGGGTTGGGTTCGATTCGAGTTTGAATGCCATAGGGTTCGGACAGGGTAGCGAGTTGATGCGTCAAGGCGAGATCGTCATCCACAATCAGCAGCCGAATCGGATGCTTCGGTTCGTCAAAATGTACCGTCTCTAGAGAGACATCCGCCGCTGTCGCCACCTGTAACTCTTGTTGAAGCGTGAGGGCTAAGCGTTCTAGACGCTCCAAGTCTGATGCCTGAAGCTGCTCCACTAGCCGCAGCAGCCGATTGATTTGGGCTGCTAGTTGGGAAGCGCGCTCCAAACCAAAGCTCCCCAGGGATCCAGAGAGGGTATGGGCTTGCTGTTGGGCCTGCCGCAGCATATCGGCCCAATCGCGTCGATCTTGGCTCAGGGCGGCGATCGCGCGGTTGAGGTGCTCGGCTCGCTCGATGTACTGCGGTCGAGATTCCTGCCAAAGGTCGGCAAATTTTTGGGAACTGGATGCGCTCGCGGGCACGTCGGACAATGCAGGAGCTGTTACTTCGGCTGCGTCAGGGGAACCCTGACGCAATCGATACCCTAACCCAAAAACGGTTTCTACGAGATCGCCCAACCCTACTGTTTTGAGTTTCTTGCGCAAGCTTTTAATATGGGCGCGCACCGCATTTTCTGTGGGTATATTTTTACTGTCCCACAAGCGTTCTACCAATACGCTTTGGCTGAAAATTTGCTGCGGGTTGCGCAAGAATAATTCAACCAGCCCGTACTCTTTGGCCGTGAGCGGCACGAGTTGGCCGTTGCCCGTGACTTGAAATGTGGTTGGGTCGAGCTGAAGCCCTTGCCATTCCAAAACGGGAGACGCCGCACCCTGTCCGCGTCGCAGCAGCGCGCGAATGCGAGCCAGCAATTCTGGAACGTTCAGTGGTTTCGTTAAATAGTCGTCAGCCCCGGCATCCAGCCCCGCCACCTTTTGGTCGCTCGTGCTTTGAGCGGTCAAAATTAAGACCGGGACTTGGTTTCGCCGCGCCCGAAGCTGCTGGCAAACCCGTATGCCACTTTGCTTGGGCAGCATCACGTCCAGCAAAATGAGGTCGTATTCAAAGGCGATCGCCAAATCCAGTCCGCTTTCGCCATCAAACGCAACATCTACTAAATAATGCCGATCCTGGAGCATCTCTTGCAGCATAAACGCAAGATTGCGATCGTCTTCAATTAGCAAAATCTTCATGAGATTGCATCCCCAAGGGGATCGAATTTATTCTACAAAAAAAGAAAAATAAGAAGCCATAAAAAGGATATTTCTGAAAAATATGTTTTCCTCCTTAAGAAGATAGTCTATTTTTTTGAGCTAGATGTAGAGAACAGCTCATGATTCTTAATGCGATAGCTGGCTCTAATGGATTCCATTGTTGCCGATGTTTGGAAGTTGCCCTGTTAAAATAGAAAGGCAAGCAACAGCTAAAGAACCCAATCTAATAATTCGCGCCGAAGAATTAACCGCTGCGATCTAGGGGAAGGCGCGAGCTTTTTCGATCCACAATATGCCTCCTCCAGTTCTGGCGATCGCAGCCGTCAGCTCAAACCCAGAAAACCATCGATATTTTTTCTCGCAGATCTTCCTTATTGCATAACAAATGAATCGTACGATGACCTATCCTTAACCCAAATCCGCCACAATTAAAATTTAAAAGCAAAAGTTAAAGTAAAAGCGTTCGTCCAATTGCTTTAGTCAATCCTATGTAGGGTATTAAAGTTATGGTTACTACCTCTCCAACCCCAAGGCTTACTGCGATCGCATCTGGCAAAGCCCAATCGACCGTAACGGGAGATATCCTCAGCCCTGAAGAGCTGCGTAAAATCAATTCCTACTGGAATGCCTGCAACTACCTCGCCGTTGGAATGATCTACTTGCGAGACAACCCACTCCTAAGAGAACCCCTCCAGTCAGAACATATTAAGGCTCGCTTATTGGGACATTGGGGATCTAGCCCTGGAATGTCCTTTACCTACGTCCATCTCAATCGGTTGATTAAAAAATACGACTTAAATCTCATTTTTCTGGCTGGCCCCGGTCATGGCGCGCCCGGCATCCTCGGCCCCGTTTATCTAGAGGGCACGTACTCCGAAATTTATCCCGACAAAAGCGAAGACGAAGAAGGACTACAGCGATTTTTTAAGCAATTTTCCTTCCCCGGTGGCATTGGCAGTCACTGCACCCCAGAAACGCCCGGCTCGATCCACGAAGGCGGCGAGCTAGGCTATAGCATCTCGCACGCCTACGGAACCGTGTTTGACAATCCCGACCTTATTTCTGTCGTCATGGTAGGCGATGGAGAAGCCGAAACCGGACCGCTAGCAACGGCATGGCACTCTAATAAGTTCCTCAATCCCATCCGAGACGGGGCGGTGCTGCCTATTCTGCACCTAAATGGCTACAAAATTAACAACCCTACCCTCTTAGCCCGCATCAGCCACGAGGATCTCGAAAATCTATTTAAGGGATACGGCTATACGCCCTACTTCGTGGAAGGCTCCGAGCCAGAGAGCATGCATCAAGCAATGGCTGCTACCCTGGAGCACTGCCTTGCCGAAATTAAAAAAATCCAAACAGAGGCGCGAAGCAGCGGGGTTGCCACTCTGCCCCGCTGGCCCGTCATCATTCTGCGAAGCCCTAAGGGATGGACGGGACCGAAGGAAGTAGACGGGCATAAGGTAGAGGGATTTTGGCGGGCGCATCAAGTTCCCCTAGCGAACATCCTCACCAACCCGGCCCACCTCCAACAGCTCGAAGCGTGGATGCAAAGCTACAAACCAGAAGAACTGTTTGACGAGATAGGGCGATTGATTGCCGAACTGAGAGAACTGGCCCCTACGGGCAATCGCCGCATGAGCGCCAACCCCCACGCTAACGGCGGGTTGTTGCGCAAAGCATTGAAGATGCCAGACTTCCGAGAATACGAAGTTGCAGTGGCAAAACCGGGTAACGCAGAAGTTGGGAATACCACGCCTTTAGGCAACTTCTTGCGCGATATTATGCGCGAAAACATGCATCGTTTCCGCGTATTTGGACCGGACGAAACGGCATCCAACAAGCTCCAAGCCGTCTACGAAGTTAGCAAAAAAGTTTGGATGGCTGAGTCCTTTCCCGAAGATAGCGACGGCAGCGAGTTGAGCGCTGACGGTCGCGTGATGGAAATGCTGAGCGAGCATACCTTAGAAGGCTGGTTAGAGGGCTACCTTCTGACGGGTCGTCACGGGTTCTTTTCCACCTATGAAGCCTTCGTCCATATCATTGACTCTATGGTCAACCAGCACTGTAAATGGCTGGAAATCTGCAACCACATTCCTTGGCGATCGTCCATTTCTTCTCTCAATCTCCTCATTACTTCTACGGTCTGGCGGCAAGACCACAACGGCTTTACGCATCAAGATCCGGGCTTTTTAGACGTCGTATTGAACAAAAGCCCAGACGTGGTTCGGGTTTATCTTCCTCCCGATGCCAATACGCTTCTATCCGTAGCAGATCATTGCCTCCGCAGTACCGATTATGTCAACGTCATCGTGTCCGACAAACAGGTTCACTTGCAGTACCTCGATATGGATGCCGCAATCCAACACTGTACCAAAGGGGTGGGAATTTGGGATTGGGCCAGTACCGACGAAGGTCAAGAACCGGATGTCGTTATGGTTTGTGCCGGAGATGTCCCAACTCAGGAAGCATTGGCAGCCACTGTTCTACTGCGAGAGCACTTTGACGATTTGAAGATTCGGTTTATCAACGTCGTCGATCTCCTGGCACTTCAGCCGACCAGCGAACATCCTCACGGGCTGTCCGATCGAGATTTTGACTCTCTATTTACGTTGGACAAGCCTATTATTTTTAACTTCCACGGCTATCCTTGGCTCATCCACCGCTTGACCTATCGGCGTACCAACCATCGCAATTTGCACGTGCGCGGCTATAAGGAAAAGGGTAATATCAATACTCCCTTAGAGCTTGCCATTATCAACCAAATCGACCGCTTCAGTTTGGCGATGGATGTTATCGATCGCGTGCCAAAGCTGAGGGTGGCAGGCGCCCACGCTAAGGAACACTTTAAGAACCAGCAAATTGACTGCCGTCGCTACGCTAACGAACAAGGCATCGATCGGCCAGATATTGTCGCCTGGAAGTGGCCTTATTGAATGCGAATTTATCTATGATGTACATGCATTTTTGATGAAACTCATTCAATCCTGCATTCGCCCCCCTAGCCCCCCAATTCTGGGGGGAACTGACCCTAGTTTTCGGATTTCTCCCCCCAGAATTGGGGGGTCGGGGGGGCTAGCGCAAGGTGTTTGAGACTTATATATACATACACAGTAGGCGAATTTACAGGGGCGCAAGACCTCACGCCCCTACAGACAATAGAGCTAAAAATCAGTCAGAAGCGAGCGTGCGCTGAGTTGGGAAGCATGAAAATTTTAGTACTCAATGCAGGCTCCAGCAGCCAGAAGAGCTGTTTGTACGATATTACGGATTCAGCTCATTTCGGCAGCAGCCCCCCTCAGCCGCTCTGGGAGAGTCTGGTGGACTGGAATCGCCGTCAGGGCATTGCAGAAGTGAAAATTACGACCGCTCGCGGGACTGTTCTAGAAAGAGAACTTTCCACTCAAACGCGATCGGCTGTCATGGCTCAGGTTCTAGATACCCTATGGCAAGAAAAAACCAGAGTTATTGACGATCTCTCGGAAATCGATGTCGTCGGACACCGCGTGGTGCATGGGGGCCAGCAATACTGCAAGAGTGTTATCGTGACGGCTGAAGTTAAAAAGGCGATCGCCGATCTTGCCAGTTTTGCGCCCCTTCACAACCCCATCAACCTAGAGGGTATTGAAGCCATCGAACAAGCGTTGGGAGATATCCCTCAAGTGGCAGTATTCGATACGGCGTTTCATTCCCAGTTGCCTCTAGCGGCGGCGGTCTATCCTGGTCCCTACGCTTGGTTCGAGCAAGGTATCCGACGCTACGGTTTTCACGGCATCAGCCATCAATACTGCGCTCGACGTGCGGCCCAGCTCATGGGCCGCCCCTTTGAAGACTTACGCCTGATTGTTTGCCATTTGGGGAATGGCTGTTCCCTGTCGGCCATCCGCGACGGTCATAGCGTCGATACGACGATGGGATTTACGCCTCTTGAAGGCCTCATGATGGGAACGCGGTCTGGTTCGATCGATCCGGGGATCTCGATCTATTTGCTGCGGCAAGAAGGTTACACTGCCGATCGATTGGAGCGGGTACTCAACCAAGAATCCGGTCTCAAGGGCATATCCGGGTTATCTGCCGACATGCGACAAATCGCAACGGGAGCGGCGGCAGGAAATACCCGCGCCCAACTCGCCTTGGATGTATTTATTCATCGCCTGAGATCTGCCATGGGCGCAATGTTGGCCAGCCTAGATCGCTTGGATGCATTGGTCTTTACTGCTGGAATTGGAGAAAATTCTCCCTCGATCCGGGCGGCTGCCTGCGAAGCTTTTCAATGTTTAGGATTGCAACTCGATCCGATCGAGAACGAGCGCCATCCCGTCGATGTAGATATTGCTGCCCCTGAATCGGCAGTTCGCATTTTTACAATTCACACCCAGGAAGACTGGGCGATCGCTCAAGACTGCTGGCACCTGATTAATTCTCAGATTTGATTCGTAAAAAAGTACTTATACTCCAAACGACAGATTTATTTTTTGAGCGAGTATGTTTCGATCGAAAAAGTTTTATTAATACGCAGCATAAAACTTTTCATCGCTACGTCATAGCTGAAGGGGGAATATAGCGTACGAGATAGTGCTAAATGGGCAAGCGATACTGCGAAATCAATCGAAAAGATTTAGAAATTAAATCATCTTAAATCTTGCTAGGTGTAAAAATTTCTGTAAGGCCAAAAAAAACAGTACTGCAAACCCTAAGGAGAAGTGATTTGTGAAACTAGCAGTTAGTCGTAACGCAATATTCAAGCCAGCGCTTTCCCTACGGGACGCTATCCTAACGATCGTTGGTTTAGTGATCGGTGCTGGAATTTTTGAAACGCCGTCCTTTGTTGCTGCCAATGCAAGTAACGAAATAATGGTTTTGCTAGCTTGGTTGCTCGGTGGAGTTATATCCCTAGTGGGAGCGCTGTGTTACGCCGAACTCGCAACTGCATACCCCCATCCAGGTGGTAGCTACTATTACCTCAAACGAGCATTTGGCAACGCCATCGCGTTTCTATTTGCTTGGACCCGCATGAGCGTAATTCAAACTGGGTCGATTGCGTTACTGGCATTTGTGTTTGGCGATTATGCGTCGCAACTCTGGCGACTGGGGAGTTATTCTGCATCGATCTACGCCGCACTTGCGATCGTTGTATTTACCCTATTGAACTTACTCGATATCAAACAAAGTAAATGGACGCAAAATGTTTTAGCTACCGCTCAAGTCCTGGGTATATTAATCGTTTCAGGAATTGGCTTGTTCTTCTCTTCCGCGCCCGCTTCTATTTTGCCCGTTGATTCCACGATTTATCCCGATATTCAATTGACTGAGGTAGCCCAATCTGTCTCGTCCGTGCCTTCAACCAATATTGGACTCATGATGGTCTTTGTCCTGTTGACCTATGGGGGATGGAACGAAGCTTCGTATATTTCGGCAGAAGTGCGGAACGGGCGGCTCAATATCGTGCGATCGCTGGTTTGGAGTGTCGGCATTATTACTGGGTTGTATCTATTGCTCAACTGGTCGTTGGTGCGAGGATTGGGGTTGACTCGCATGGCATCGTCTCAGGTCGTCGTGGCCGAACTCATGCGATCGACGCTCGGGGAAGCGGGGGCAGTGTCAATTAGTTGCCTCGTTGTCATTGCAACCCTGTGTTCGATTAACGCCACGATTTTAACGGGCGCTCGCAGCAATTATGCTTTGGGCCGCGACTTTTCGCTTTTTACAATGCTGGCGCGCGGGCGCGAAAATACGCCTGCGAATGCCCTAATCGTACAGGGCGCGATCGCGCTTTTCCTGGTTTTAGTGGGGACGTTGACGCGTCAAGGATTTGAGACGATGGTCGATTATACGGCTCCGGCATTTTGGTTTTTCTTTCTACTCAGCGGAATCTCTTTGTTCGTGTTGCGACAGCGCGAACCGAATATCGAACGCCCCTTCAAAGTTCCGCTTTATCCCATCCTTCCAATTTTGTTTTGCGGAATTTGTCTCTACATGTTGCAGTCAAGTTTGGCATACACGGGATATGGCGGTTTGCTCGGCGTTGTTGCGTTGCTGTTAGGCTTGCCCTTTCTGTGGTGGTCTCAAAAAGTTTCAAATGCAACTCAACGTCAATAAGATCAATCTTTACGATCGAGGAGAAAAAATGATGACCTCACTTCAGCGCGCGCTTCCCTTGCTAGCCCTTAGCGCGATCTGTATCGGCGCGGGATGCAGTCGGACCTCTAACGTTACCGTTGAGACTGCCCCTGCCGACGCTCAAGTGTCTGCCCCGCAGAAATCTCCAGCGTTGCGCAGTCCTGATGTCGTATACGTCCCCACGCCGCCCGAAGTTGTCGAGAAGATGCTAGAGATGGCTAACATAAACAGTAATGACGTACTGTACGATCTAGGCAGCGGCGATGGGCGAATTCCAATCGCGGCTACTCAAAAATTTGGAATTCGCGCCACTGGAATTGATATCAATCCCCAACGCATTGAAGAAGCGAATGCCAACGCTCAAAAGGAAGGCGTGACGGATCGCGTTCGTTTTCTCAATCAAGATCTGTTTCAAAGCGACTTTAGCGATGCTACGGTCGTCACGCTCTATCTCCTGCCCCAACTCAATGTGAAGCTGAGACCCCAGCTCCTCAGCCAGCTAAAACCCGGATCTCGAATCGTCTCTCACGATTTTGATATGGGCGAATGGAAGCCCGAAAAAACGGCACAGGTTGACGTTAACGGTCGAACGCACAATATTTATCTCTGGACGGTCCCCAAAAACGTCCCCGCCAACTTGCGCAGTCCTGGCTAGGGGAGATCGCGAACTCAAATTGCCCCGCGATTGAGGATAGGATTGGAATGCCATTGCTGCTGTTCGTTTGGCTTTAGTTTAATTTTTGTGGAGAGATGGATGTCCCCTACTGCGTCACCAGATATCAACCTTGCGGACTACATCGATCACACGCTACTCAATCCAACAGCCACTGCCGAGGCGATCGCCCAGCTTTGCGAGGAAGCCGATAAGTATCATTTCCCCACCGTGTGCGTGTATCCCAGTCGCGTCAAAGCGGCTGTTGGATTGCTGCACAACAGAAATCCGAGCGTCTGCACGGTAATCGGGTTCCCCTCGGGCGCGACTACTTCTGCAGTCAAGCTGTATGAGGCCCAAGAAGCCTTGGAAAATGGCGCGGCTGAGCTGGATGTCGTCATTAACCTAGGTTGGCTCAAGCAAGGCGACTTCGATGCGGTTCACCAAGAAATTGCTGAAATCTGCAGTCTTTCCGACGTGCCTGTCAAAGCCATTCTAGAAACCGCTGTCCTGACCGATGCGGAAAAGCGGATGGCCGCAAAGCTTTGTATGGAGGCGGGGGTCGAGTTTCTCAAAACCAGTACGGGCTGGCAGGGCGGCGCGACGGTTGAAGATGTGAGGCTGCTCAAGGCGTTGACCCAAGACCGGATTGGCATTAAGGCTTCCGGCGGTATTCGGACTGTGGAGCAGGCGATGGCGCTGATTTTGGCAGGCGCAACGCGTCTGGGCACGTCCCACGGGGTTATGCTGGTGCAGATGCGGGAGGCTGAGGGGAATTAGCCACTTTGATGGTTTTAGGTGTTTTTGCCATCGCGCTCGCGCGATCCAGAGGGCGATCGCTGCCGAACTTTTATCGCTGCGGCTTCAATTGAGTTTTATAGCGGCTGTAGGCAATTTGCTGCGACTTCCAAGGGGTATACCAGTAGAGATCGTAGATGACAGTGGGAGGGAACTCTGGGCCACCGGGCCAATCGAACTGAACTAGGCCAATATTATTCAGACCGACGACTTCTTTGCCCTCTTGCAGCCATCGCCTCTGCCAGATCGATAGCCAAAGACCTTGCCAGAACCCTCTATAGGAAACTCGAACTCGAATGACGCGCGCGAGCCAATCTGGAGACCGACGCCAAATTGCGCGCGCGACGGGCTGACGCCGCAGCCATTGGCTGCGATAACCCCAAGAGGCTTGCGGGTACGAGAATTGCAGCGATTTTCGATCTTTCAGTCCGTCGCGCCGCGCGAAGCGGTTCCAGATCCGCCAATGCAACGATTGCCACGGGCTGGGCGTTACCTCAATTTCCGTGTAATCCGGTGGAGATGCCATCCAATAACGGCGGCGTTCAGGGAAAAGTGATTTGATCTTTGTCTGTAAAAGTTCTGTAATGGGTTCTGAGTTGCAAATTGCACTGGCGGTCAGCTGGACCAAGCAAGCATTGGGTTGTTGGCGGAATCGTGGAAATGTACCGATGCGACCCGTCAAATCCTCCCAATAGTCAACTCTAAGGGCCGCTCCGTAATGAATATCGCCAGACAGCAAAACGACCTGTTGGCGCTCGCGAAATAAAACGCGCAAAAGCTGCGATCGCGAGCTACCTTCGAGATTCCAAGAATCCCCGATATCCAGATGGAACGATTTATTCAGGCGATCGCCTAAGGCGTGGAGGCGATCGAGAAGCTCTAGGGTAAATACATTGGTGGGTGCGACGACCAGGGTCAGGGGAATGGGGCGATCGCGGTTTTCTTGGCGGGCAGCCTCTAGCATGGGCTGCAACTGCTGCTCGTAGGCGCTAGGACTCAGCAGTTGAGGGGGAGCGTCCGGCTCATCTCCGAGGGGATAGCCCCGCTGGGTGCGCGTATCGAGCACGATAACTTCATGGGATGCCCCGCAAATCCGGTAGTGCCACTTGAGGCAATTCTGGGGTCGATCTAGGACACAGCAATCTTTTTCTTGCCGAAACTGCGGCAGGTCCGTGAGGGGGTCGATCTGGGGCAGCCCGAGCGCCCGGTCGATCTGGAGCGGCGCAGCGGCGCGTTCGGCCCCCATCTCGCACCAAGCTTCAGTCGCCGCTAGGAGCTGAGCGCCTGGAGTATTCGGGTCAAACTGCTCTGGCGTGTTTCCCCAAGCCTGAAAAATTGCGTAGGCCAGCAAAGCATTGCGAACGACTTGCCGCCCTAGCGGCTTGCCCAACACTCTCAAACACCAGGCTCGATTGAGATTCCAATCGTCGCTGACATCGTGATCGTCAAAGATCGTGTAAGTGGGTACGTTTGCCAGCGCCCGGCGCACCGCAGCCTGAGACTGAGCGGTCGCGGCTAAATGTCGGACGGCTTCGTTCCAAATTCGGGCGGATTTCCCCGCAATGCCGATCTGTTCCGCCAGCGGAAATTTCAACTGCCACAGGCATTCCGACCAGCTAAACAAATAGCTGGTGCAGTATTCGCTAAACGCAATCAAGTGACTGTTTGTCTTCTGCTCGTCTCCCTGCTGGCTGGCCGTCAACCCGGCATACCGCTCGACTAAAGACTGGCGATTTCCAGGTTTCAATTGGTCTTGCAGCGCTTCAACATCGACCGCCAGCGGCTCCGATCGACCGAACAGAGCGGGGACCCACTGTTGAATTCCCCATAGCAGCGGATCTGCCACTTCATCTCCGTAAATTTGGTCTCCCGTAAAAAAGAGATGGTGGGGACGGTCGAGGGGGTGGCTGGCCGTTTCTGCAATGATTTGGTCGATGATGGGCAGCGCGTCGATCCCTTTATCGTAAACTTTGCGACAAGAACCGTGGAAAATCCGCAGGCGATTTAAATCTGACGGAGGCAGGGAAAACGTGGGTAAGCCGTGGGAAAAATAACTCACCGAAACGCTTGCAAGTTCGGGCGATCGCAAAGCTTGTTGCAGGGACAGAACCGGATCCGAGCCGTCATTGGCGCTGCGGGTGAAGCTCAAATCGTAGGCGTACAGCACCCCCGGACCGAGCGTCTCGCCCCGATCGACTCGGGCCGTGATCGCAACCACATGCAGTCCTTTTCCGAGGGCAACCGTCTTGGCCGTACCCGTCAGAAGGGGCTGCGATCGCGCGGGGTCGATCGGATCGGCTGGTATCACTTGCAGGCGGACTTGACAGGGAGATTGTAGCGCCAACCAGACCGTTACCGCTTCAGGCTCGACCCGCCGCAAGATTGGCCCTGCCAAAATGAGGGGAAGCTGGGCCAAATCGAATGAGGGGGTTATCTCAAGCATTTTGTCCGTTATAGGCGGGGAAAAGGCGATAGAAAACGCGAATACAGAGGTTTGAGCCAATTCAAACGACTATGCCTCTGAAGCTTGCTTCATAATATCTTTTATCGCCCAGCAGGGTATCTCTCCAATTGCACTTCTAGGGAAGCAGAATTGCCCAATTCTTGAAAGATATTAGGCAATTTCCTGAAAAGATCTTACCGTCCCGATTCTGGCGCGCGAGTATAGCGATGCTTTACTCCCACGGGGAAATACTCTGGGTCGCCAGTCGATCGCAATTGAATCTGCGGCATCTGATAATCTGCGGGGACGTAGTTGGCAAATTCGCTATTCAAGCGACAAAGATGGTAGCGCACTGACTCCGCGATCGCCTGCTGCTTTTCTCCGCTCGCTTCAATGCCTGGGGCTAACTCCACGGCGATCGCCAGGCTTTCGTTCTGGTCCGAATCGAACCGGACCATCATGACGAACTTTCCCGTCACCCATTCGCAAATGGGGTGCTGCTCCAGTCCTACGGAAATATTTTCGGGATAAACGTTCGCGCCAAAGTAAGACACCACAAACTGAGCGCGTCCGAATACGTAAACAAACGGCAATTTTCGAATCTTCACGTCCGGTCCCAGCGATGCGATCGGATCGAACCCCCAACGGGCCAAGAATGCCAAAAGTCGTTCGTAAGTTATCACCCCGCCTGCGTCGGCAATGTGGTAGCGGATGAGAGGAATGCCATTGTTTCCAGAAAACAGGAGCGTTCCGTCTCGAACCTCAAAGAATCGACTCAACGGATCGTACTGCACCAAGGTGGGCAGTCGAGATTCTCCAAAGAGGTCTCGGGATGCCTCGGGATGTTCTGCCAGCCAGCGGCGAATGCAGATGCTCAGGGGCGTCTCGTTACCCAACACGCCTGCATCTGCCGTGCCGTAGAGCGAAGCGGAATCGAGACAGGGATGGGTCGAGCCGACGCGTTGCCCCACCAACGCTCGCCATTCTTCGCTAATGACTTCCCCTGCCATCACCCATTTCACGTTGTAACGCGGCCAAGGCACGCCCTGGGCGATACCGCTGTCAACGACATCCTTCAAAAAGGGAGGATAGCCCAGCAATACCGTTTGCTCGAATAAGGGAGATAATTTCTGTACCACCCGTAAGATTTCGGTTTTGTTGTTTCCGGGCGTCACAACTGTGATGGGATATCCCTTGAGGGCGAGGTGGCGGCAGCAATTGGCCGTATACATGCCCCCAACCCACGTTCCCAACGCAAAGCAGACCACGGCTAAAGTCCGACGCCGATCCGCAGCAAAGCTATCTCGGAAAACTTGTTCGAATCGCGGCGCAATGTGGAATTCGTCTGCTAGGGATCTGAGCCAAAAGGTCGGTTCTCCCGTAGAGCCGGAGGAGACGGCGATCGCATCGCAATTTTCGAGGCGGCCTTGACGGCAAACCTCTGCCAATGGATAGCGCTGAAGGTAGTTGGATTTCGTGGTTAAGGGCAACGACTGAAATTGAGTCAGGCTTTCGATTCGCGTTGCGTTAATGCCTTGCTCTAACAAAAAGGTGCGGTAGGCAGGTACTTCTTCTGCGACGGTCTGAAATAAATCTAAAAGGCGAGCCTCGACCGCAGCGCTCGATTGCTCCCGGAGTATTTCATCCAAAGGAGTTGCTAAAAAAGTTTGCAAATAATTGAGTCCGTCCATTGCTATTTCGAAGTAACGACACCAACCTCGAGGGTCATCCCTGTTTTGCGAAGCCGCTCGACCAGAACGTCGCCAAGGCCCGTTGCAGGGGTCAAGATTCCGCCGCGTTCCAATCCGCCTGGCAATTCACCTTCATTCAAGGCCAAACTCAACGCCGATTCGCAGAGAAACTTGACGGTCGCTCGGTTTCCCGGATCGCCCCGATCGCAGACCGATCCCTTTACTTTGCGTCCGTCGCTTGCGGTTCCCAATAACTCGCACCGAAACCACCCTTCATTCATGGTTTGCTCTGACGGGCCGCTACCGGGTTGCGGCAGCAGCGGTTGCAGCAGGCGGCGCAAAGGTGCCTGCCGAACGATGCTTTCAAACAAAGCCATTCCGGCACTGACCCCTGTCGCTTGGAGCCATGCCAGAGGCGGATCGAATTTCAAGTATTCCTGATAGGCAAAATCTGGCCCGTAGGGCTGCTGCCATCGATCGAATAAGGCGCTACTGCGACGGACGATGCGGGTATTGACTGGACTCATGACAAAAGGAGCGACCCAGGTTTCAATATCGGCATCATACTCGGGCCGTTCTGGATCTTGGTTGCGCGCTATCTCTGCTGGAGTGTGCTGCTCGCCCGGCGGATCGAGCAAAAAGGGATCGCGCACTCGATCGGTCTGGCCGGAATCGTAAAGGTTGAACGCTGATGCCAAAGTGCCGCCATTCAAGCCGCCAGTCATCTGAAAATAGGCTTTCACGGTTTGGCAAGATGCGCCCAGCTTTTGCTGGATGTAGCGCGCGACCAGGTAAGTTCCCAAATCCGAAGGCACGGAATCGAAGCCGCAACAAGGAATAATGCGGGTTCCGTCTGAGGCAGCTCGGGCGTGGTGGCGATCGCAAAGTTCCTCGACCCAGGGCGTCTCTCCGGTAATATCGACGTAATGGGTCTTAAACCGAACGCAGGCATCGACGATCGCGCTGCCGTAGAGGGCAAAGGGACCAGCGGTACTGAGGATGACGCGGGTTTGGGCCACCATCTCGTCGATCGCCCGTGGATCCTGGCTGTCGGCCACGAGAATGTCTGCTTCGACGCCAAGGGTCGCCCTGACGGATTCCAGTTTCTGGCGGCTCCGCCCGGCGATCGCCCAGCGCAATGGCTCGGGACGCGCGTGCTGGGCGAAATATCGGACGGTCTGTTGCCCGACAAAACCCGTGGCTCCGTAGAGCACGACATCGTAAAGCCGATCGGTCATAGCAGAATGCTCCTTACGCGGCGAGCGGTTGAGGGGTTGCGCGACGTTCGCTAACTAAGGTAGCAAATCTTGGGATTCGCCCTTCACGAGTTTCTGACACTGACAGCCAACTTTCAAGTCCAACCGCAGGCAGCAGCAATCTGATGCGGTAACTCCAATGCATCAAACGGTTTGGGGATGACGCCTACCGATGCGATCGCTTTTCGATCGACCCGATCGGTGTTGGCCGTCAGCAGCACGACCGGAATCGATTGCGTTAGAGGATTCTTCTGAAGGTGTTGCAGCACCTCAAATCCGTTCATTTTAGGCATGGCCAAGTCTAATATGATGGCATCTGGATGTTCTAATTGAGCGATTTCTAATCCTTCCGCACCCGATGCCGCATCTAAAACGTCGTATCCGCCTAACTTACTGAGGCTGACCTTTACCACTATGCGAATTGCCATATCGTCGTCAATGATTAAAATTCTTTTTTGAAACATCGTCCCGCCCTCTTGACAAATAGCCGATGTGAATAAGCTTTTGTATGACGCGCTTCCAATCCATCTCGCGCTCGTTACTTTTAACGCTTCCAATCCATTCTTTGAGCATGACAGCAAAGAAGTAGAAGACCTTAAAAGCACGGTATTTCTTTGGATTGAAGTAACGAAAAAATGACAGTTAAAAAAGCTAACGGTCCGAGCGCATTTTGGCTCGAACCGTTAGTAAACCGGACTTATTCGATTCAAGGTTACTTCCTCAACCTAACGAAATAGAAGGGATTCGTAGTTTCGCTCGAGTTTACATAGCTGCATCTTTCCAGATCCTAGTTTGGCTTTATTCTTGCGGCTCAGAAGCCCAGAATGTTGCCACCTTATCTATTTGTACCCTCTCTACTTTCCCACTTACATAGTAACATTTTTGTTTGCCACTAATGGGCTGATACATATATATACAAACGACTTGCCGCCAGATCGGTAATAAATCTACATGCTAGTAAACCTAGTGAAGTCGAACAAAATGGGTAGTGTTGCGTCATTCTTAAATTGATGGATTATTAGAATATGAAATTTCTCAATCATCCAGATGCCACGCAAAAAATATATCGTGACGCTTACTGAAACAGAACGCGAGCACTTAGAAAAACTGACTCAAACCGGAAAAACAGCCGCATACATCATCACCCATGCACGGATACTCCTCAAGGCAGATACATCACAGCCTGATGGCGGTTGGTGTGACGCCGACATCAGTGCGGCATTGGATGTCGGCACCGCAACCGTTGAGCGCTTACGCCAACAGTTTGTAGAAGAAGGTTTCGAGGCTTGTCTGAAGCGCAAAATGAGAGTCTACACGAGGCTATTGGACGGCAATCAAGAAGCCCACCTAGTCGCCATCGCCTGTAGCAGTCCGCCAGAGGGTCAGAGTCGTTGGACGTTGCGGCTATTGTCTCAACGATTAGTAGAACTGGGCCATGTGGAGAGTGTGTCCCATGAAACCGTGCGTCAAATGCTAAAAAAAATGAACTTAAGCCTTGGCGAAAAGACTGCTGGGTGATTCCACCAGAGCAAGATGCAGACTTTATCTGCCAGATGGAAGAAGTCTTAGACCTTTACAGCCAAAGCGAAGACCCCAACTACCCCCTCGTCTGTTTTGATGAAACCTCAAAGCAATTGACCAAAGAAACACATATCCCTCAGGCAGCAGAACCCGGACAGGTGGCACGGGAGGACTATCAATATGAGCGCAATGGAACAGCCAATCTGTTTATGTTCTCTGCCCCACTGCTCGGCTGGCGACATGTAGAAGTGACTGCGCAACGTACACAAATCGACTATGCACAGCAGATGAAATGGCTAGTTGATGTTGGGTTCCCTGAAGCGCTTCAAATTCGGGTAGTTCAAGACAACTTGAATACTCATGTAAAAGCCTCACTCTACAAAGCGTTTGAGGCTCCCGAAGCCCGTCGAATCCTGGAGCGGCTAGACTTTCACTACACTCCAAAACATGGGAGTTGGTTAAATATGGCAGAAATAGAGCTAAGTGTTTTATCGCGCCAATGCTTAGATCGGCGAATACCAAACCTAGAAACGCTTAAGACAGAAGTGGCTGCGTGGGAAACTCGCCGAAATGATACTGACAACAAGATCGATTGGCAATTTACAACACAAGATGCAAGGATTAAACTTAAGCATCTTTATCCATCATTTGAAGGATGACAGAGTAGTAGGTTTCTTGCAGAGAAACCTACCCAAAGTAGAAGAAGTCACTCAAATCGCTCTACCCTCAGCGATCAAGGCTCGCCGTCAAGGTTTGCAAAGGTTTGCGATCGAGCAAAACCCTACTCAAGGTCGATCTTGACGATTTTTTTCTTCTCTTCTTCAGATTTCGGCAAGGTTAGGTTGAGAATGCCGTTCTTATATTCGGCAGTGACCTTGTCGTTTTGGACGTGAGATGGCAACGGTATGACTCGTTCGAAGGAACCATAGTGGAACTCGGAGCGAATCATCCCTTTCTCTTCAGTCTTGGATTCAGATTTACGTTCCCCTTTGATCGAAACGGCGTCATCCGCGACTTCCACGTTGAGATCCTTGGCTTCTAAGCCTGGGACTTCTAGCTTCAGTTGAACGGCATCGTCTGTCTCTTGCATTTCGACGGATGGAACGAAACCAAAGCCTTTGGATTCGCCATTGCCCGCATGCATCCATCGGTCAAACAGCCGATTCATTTCATGTTGAAGGTTTTCCATTTCGCGGAAGGGTTCCATGAGTTCGAGATCCCTCAGCGGTTTCCATCGTGTAAGTGTCATAGGTTTAGCCTCCTACTGCAAACTTATCCCTTCTTCTTGCAAAGCTTTACGAAGGATCTTGCAAGAAAGAAATGTCTGGGACAGCGCTTCAATCTCGCTTGTCCTCTACCTTCACCCTACAAATACAAGTTGAGGAATTTGTGAGGGAACCCTCCTCGCAACGCATGGACTGAGAAAGGTCAAACTTCACGAGTTCCTCAACTTCACGGGCTAGGTTTAGAGTTTCAGCATCTTTTAAGATTTTGGATAAGATTTTGGAGGAGCTGACACCCCCAGGATTTTACGAGCAAGCGTTCGGCCCAATGTTCTTTTTCTAGCTCCTGACAAGCGCTATGACAAACCCAAAGCGAGTCGGCATTCTCACCAGCGGCGGCGACTGTCCCGGTCTCAACGCCGCAATCCGAGCTGTGGTCAATCACGCGACCCTCACCTACGGCTGGGAGCTTTTGGGTATTCCCTACGCCACTCGGGGCTTGCTAGAGTGCAAGACCATTCCGCTTGGCGTCCACAGTTTAGATCTCAGAGGCATCGATCCGCTGCTGAATATGGGCGGCACGATTCTAGGCACCATTAACCACGGCAATACGCTAGCCCGCGCCGACGAGATTTTAGATGGCTATCGGGCGATCGCCCTGGATGCCCTGATTGCCATCGGCGGCGACGGTAGCCTTGCCATTCTCCACGAGCTGGCAAAGCGCGGGAATTGGCAACTGGTCGCGATTCCCAAAACTATCGATAACGACGTGGCCCTCACCGAACGGGCGATCGGGTTCGATACGGCTATCAATACCGTGACGGATGCCCTCAACCGCCTGACGTTTACGGCTGCGAGTCACGATCGCGTCATGGTCGTGGAAGTCATGGGCCGCAAGGCGGGTCATTTGGCTCTGCACTCGGGGATTGCGGGCGGTGCCGATGTCATTTTGATACCCGAAATTCCCTACTCCATTCAAGGTGTGCGCCAGCACATTGCCGAACTGCGCGATCGCTGGGGGCGGAAGTTTGCCATCGTGGTGGTGGCCGAAGGCGCAAACCACGCGCGGGAATCGCTTCAGAGTTCTGCGTGCGGGATGGGGCAGTACGTGGCCGATCTCATTGCCGAGTGCAGCCCCGTTGACCTGGAAATTAGAGCGTCGGTCTTGGGGCACATCCAGCGCGGCGGCATTCCTTCTGCCATCGATCGCTTAACGGCAGCAGCGTTTGCCAAAGCGGCGGTCGATCTGTTAGCCCAAGGAGAATCTGGCAAAATGGTCGCTTGGCGGAGCGGGCGAGTTGAAGCAGTTCGGATTCGGGATGTGGTAGAGTGCAGCCCCCTGTCCGTAGACCCTAACGGCACGCTCGTCCAAACGGCTCGCGCCCTTGCAATCTATGTCGGCGATTGAATTGCGCTGCTCGAGTTTCCCGCGTCTCGGTCGCCGACCGGAGACCATCGGAGACCATCGGAGACCATCGGAGACCATCGGAGACCATCGGAGACCATCGGAGCAGCGGATCGGTCTAGCAATCCAGAACGAAAAATAGAGTTTTTTTCGGCAGAGATCGCTCGAAAAAATGCGAGGCTCGCTCGGGATTTTTAAACGTTTTTGTCTGCAAATCCTTTCAGCAATTCTTCTCTATATGCTTGTAGCATGGGCCGTCACGTACATACAGGCTTGCAAGATCGACGCGTTGAAGTTGTCGCGTTCGTGCATCGATTGAAGACCCTGCGAAGGACCCCATAAACCCAACTGCGATCGAAGCCAGCACCTCTAGAGGGGCGATCGCAGTTGCTCGGTTTTTGCCGAGATCGGGCTGACTGAAGTACGGCAAGAGCCAGAAAAGGACGAGATCTCAACGCCCTGACCTAGGATTTTCCAAGCCATATGTTTTTTTGTGAATTTATATTCAAGTCTAATTTTCAATAAAGATAGGAAATGATATGAATGGGGTGGTTTCAATATGTTTAATTAGGTCGAACAAACCCGAGCTTTAATAACTTGAGTTCGCTCCTCAAGCGTTAGAGAATGGGTAAATCTCCTCGGCCTAGACTGAGCGCGAAGTTCTTTAGCGCGAAGAATTTGCGGAAGCGAAGTCAACCTTAATTGTACATACAAATAATTTCAGGTATTCCGTACATATGCATCGCTTCTCAAGTCATTGGGCCGAAAAATGGCCCGTACGAGCAAGAGCCTTAGTAAAAAGTTCGAGAGCGCTTGAAAGAGATATAAACGGTATCGCTTTCGATCCGAGAATGTCTTGAGCGTTTTGCGATCGAGCATTTAGTGTGGTGGGCGAGCTTATTTGTTAACTCTTGTATAACTAGAAGCATTTTATCTTATCTTGAGCTATACATATTGGTTGGCAATTAAGCGGTTTCCAAATCCCTTGTTCGAGCGCAAACGCAAATTTGTTTTTCCCCGGCAAGCAGTGCGTTCTCCATCGTAAAACAACCTTTGAAGGTACCTATCCTTAAGGCATTCGAGAGTTCTTCAGTACTTTGAATGTAGCGGCGCGTATTGCTCTTTTGCCCATAGCTATGGGCTAGTTTGTCTTGACTGCGCGATGCGTTCTTTGCAAATTTGTGCTTTAAAGCTCGAAATGAATTTGGTGAGTTTTGGCTTCATTATTTTTTAATACAAAAATGGAAAATTTAAATCAAACCGATCGTTTTGGCTTTTCTATTACGATTGACGAGCAAATTATTCCTTGGCAAGAAGTGTTTGCTCAGCTTCAACTGTTTGGAAAACTGCGACCGTTCGTACAAGAAATTGTCAGTCAGCGTTTAATCGTTCGAGAAATTCAAGCGCGAGCAGAACTGCCCGTTCAAACGAGCGAGCTCGAACAGGCTGTCATTGACTTTCGGCTCCGACATCAATTGACCGATCGAGACAAGTTTGAAAAATGGCTGTCTCAAGAGGGCATAGATTATCCTGCATTTCAGAATCGAGTCATTTTTAGCTTGAAGGTGAACAAGCTAAAAACTCGAGTGGCCGAGCCAAATTTATCGACCGCTTTTGAAAACAGCAAACCCTCGTTGGAGCAAATAGAACTGTCTTATCTGGCGCTCAGCGATCGCGAACTCGCCGACCAGCTGGCGGCACAACTGCGATCGGGGGAAAACAGTTTTGAGGAAATTTCTAAAGACTACGAGGCCGTACCGGATTCGATCGTGAAATGCACGACACAAGTCGTTCGCCGTGGCTGGTTGGTCAAGGAGATTAAGGAGGCATTAAAGACCTGTCGCCCTGGAGAGTTGGTAGGGCCGCTTGCCATTGAAAACCGTTGGGGGATCTTGCGGATTGAGAAGATCCTTCCCGTTGTCATGGACGAACGGCTGAAGCGGCAACTAGAGGAGAAACTTTTCCGGCAATGGTTGGCAGAAAAGATGAACGCCCACACCGTTCGATTGAAATCCAGTCTGGAAGCCCTATCCGATCTGCCCAGCAGTGCCGATTTATTAGATAGCTCGGCTGAGGAAATTTCCTCCAACGGTCGGGTGCAAGAGCGAGAGTACGCCCAACTTTTAGCCAGCGGCGAGCCGATTTAGGGACGCTGCATTCAAGTTTGAGGGGCTTTGCGGCCCCTTTACTCGTTCGAGAGTTATAGAAAATTTAGACCGACGGCAAGGAAAAGGATAGCTATGGATACTAGCCCGGAATTTGGATTTGCGAATTCAATTTTTTTCCCCGCAAACGCTCGCGCTACGACAGACTATCTGTTTCAGCAGGGGGGCTACGGGCTAGAGGGTCTTTCCCACTCAATGGTTAAAGGGCCCAGCGGAGCCGACCTTTACTTCGACCGAGCCTTGTCGGAGTTGGAAGTAAGCCCCGACAAGGCCGATTTTTATGCATTTCTGGACGATCGCCAAACCCCTTTGGTCGATCGAGCGGCGTTCGATCGAGCTTGGGATTCGCTCGTAAGCTGGAACGCTCGAACCCCTCTGCTCGATCGCTCGGTCGAACCCACCGTTTTGCCGGGCGATGGCGTTCAGACAAACATAAAGCCGCGCGAACTCTTGATTCTGGACCCTGGCGTCGATAACCTGCAAGACCTTTTGAGCGGGGTGAAGCCTGGGATAGAAGTTGTCGTGCTAGACCCGACGCAAGACGGCATCGCGCAAGTTCGTTCGCTTCTAGAAAATCACAGCGATCTATCGACCGTTCATATCGTTTCCCACGGCAGCGAAGGCGCGATTCAGCTCGGATCGACCGAGTTGAACTCGCAAAATCTTTCTACCCGTGCGGACGAACTCCGCCGTTGGGGCGCTGCTCTCTCTGAAGATGGAGATTTTTTGGTCTACGGCTGCGATGTGACCGCCGGAACGTCGGGCGTGGATTTTGTCCGACAACTGAGCACCCTCACTGGAGCGGATGTCGCCGCTTCGAACGACCCCACTGGCTCGGCTCTGCTGGGAGGGGATTGGGACCTTGAAACCACCGTCGGCTCGATCGAGTCCGATCTGGGATTCTTACCCACCGTATTCAAAAACTACAGCGGACTTCTGCTCGCCGATATCTTCGACAATACGACCCTTGCCAGCTATCTTGCAAATCCCGTTTTGGGTTCCAATACCGCATCGGGACTGCAGAGTCCGCTGGCCCTGTTGGACGATGTGGCAACCAATGCCGAGAATCAAACCGACTTCGACGCGCTGCTGAATACGGCAATTCCAGGCTTGCTCGAGCGCGAGACCAAGCAGGATGGCAGCAGTATCTTCAGTCCCCAAGATTTTTACGTTCCCACCCTGGCCGATATTCTCGGCCAGAACGGCAGCGATGTCGTCAATTTGACCCAGCTCCTGACGGACACCCTCAATGACTTGGCGTTCTTGGGCGGTACGCCGGATGCGTTTGCAGATGCCCTCGACAGTCTCGATCGAACGATAGGCAACGTCACCATTACGATCAAGCGAAACGATGCCGATCCTAGCACCCCTGGAGATGAGAAATATCTCCTGAACCCACTGGGCGGAGACGATTACGAGTTCCTGTTCGATCTCGAATTCACCGTTTCGATCGCCGACGCGGCGGATTCCTTTAGCTTGGACCTCGGTCGCAACGCCGATGCCCTGGAACTCGATTACAAGGCCGATTTGCTCTCCACCAGCCTGCCTTCGATCGCCTTGGCTAGCACCTATAGCATCGATGCTATTGTCGGACTCAACGCGACCATCGTCGAAAGCACCTACGATGCCGACCCCGACCCCGGCAACGTCGATCTCCAGCCGCGAACCACCGTCACCTTGGGCGAAAGCTTCCTGCGCGACCCGAGCTTCCGCACTGGCGTGGGTGCCGATGCGACCACCCCAGGGTTTGACGCGCTGCAGTTCGGCTTCCTCGATGTCGAGGCGCTGGCCGGTACGGCGGATTTCGACATGAATATCGCTGCTTCGTTCGGTGGAGACATCTCTACAGTGGCAGATTTGGGAACGCCCACCATTACGCCGGGCGGCTCGATTGAGGTGTTGCTTCCCCTTGCGGTCGATCCTGCCGGAATTTTAGGCGGCAATGGTTTCGGTGGCTTCTCGCCGACCGTGCGCCTGTATACGGATGCTCCCTTCAGCAGCGCCCAGGCACCCGTGCCCGGCAGCGACGATGGCCGGACGGCCATTCAGATCGACCTGCAAAATTTCGATGGCTTGAACCCATTCCGCAATATCGATGCCTCTGGCCTTGCCAATGTTTTCTCCGGTCTGACCTCGCTTCTAGACCAGCTTCAGACCAAGGCACAACTGTTCGGGCTGTCGTTGCCGCTGGTCGATTCGACCAAGATCTCCGACGTGTTGCAGTTTGAAGGCCCCATGCGCGATCTCTATCTCGCGCTCACCAAGGAAGAGAAGGGGGCAAGGGTTGCCAATTTTTCAACCGTACAGGAGTTCGTCGGCAAGCTGCAGACAGCCCTGAACAATATCCTGAGCCAGTACAACAGCAACCCGGATTTTGACGACATCGGCGCGTTGGTAGGCATCAACCCGCGCTACGTGGTGGAGAACGGCAAACCGCCGTCGCTGCTGTTCGCGATCGAGTTGCACGCAGCGCCTAAATACGACCCGGACAAAGATGGCGCCGCAAACCCGATCGAAGTGGAAGGGGACTTGGGCCTGAACGCAGGTGCCTTTGCCGATGTAGCGGTGAGCGGGAATCTAGCGGTGAAGACCGGCTTCGACCTCGCCCTCACGCTCGGCATCGAGCTCAACGAGGTGCCCGATGTGACGATTTTGACGGCACCTGCTCCTTCAGCCTTAACTGGCGCGGTGGTGGATGACGCACTCGCTACCGATGTGAAATTCAACCTCGTTTTGGGCGCGCTGGGGTCCGTAACCGTCAACCTTGCGGCTGGGGACTATAGCGCTTCAGCCGGGAAATTGGCCGAGGCGCTGCAAACTGCGATCGCCGCTGGGATCGCGGCCAAGGGATTTGATGCTGAGGTCGTAGTGACCCGAAACGCGCAGGGTCGCCTGGAAATCGCCAGCCAAGCGTTCCCCTATCTCCAGATCGTCGAGCCAGCGACTGGCGCTTCGGTTGCGGTACTTGCCGATTTGGGCTTCCAGTACGGACAGCGCGCCTCCGTCTCGCGCCTGCCAGCGGACGGTCGATTGAGCGGCGATGCCAGCTTCAGTCTCACGATCGGCGATGCATCGAATCCAGCGAATACCAAAACAGTCACGCTGCTCGCCGCGACGACCGCCGCCAATGCCGACAACCCCAACACTCAGAACAACGAGGCATTGCCGCAACTCGTCGCTCAATTGAATAGCGCGATCGAGGCCCAGTTCGGCGCTGGCAGCTATGCCAGTTTGGATGGCAACGAGGTGGTCGGATATCAAATTCGCATTAACGCAGGAGGGCGGTTTGTGCGGATTGACGGTACCAACGCGATCGCCAAAGCCGAGCTAGGTCTGCTGGACGATTCGGTCGTTTCAAATCTGCAAATTTTGGGCGATTCGTCGATCGCTGTGGGACTCGATTCACAGGCTGATGCGCTTCCGGTCGATGGCAATCTCGGGAATGTCTCCTTTACCGTCAAACTGGTTCAAGGTTCCAACGACAGCGGGCCGATTGTCGTCTCTGCCGATGTTTCTGAAAACAACGGTGCGGGACTCTCCGCCGCTCAGATTGCCGCGAACGCCGCTCGGGACATCAACGCGGCTTTGGCCGAGACCGTACTGGCGGGAGAGCAGAAGCTCGGCTCCGTCCTGATTGCCACGGCAGCAGAGTTTCTGGTTGAAGATGCGACAGGCCGATTGGTGGGGACGGGGCAGTGGGGAATCCGGTTCTCGCAACCTGCTTCGGCACTGGATACGTCGCTGCAGTATGCCTTCGCAGATCGGATCGAGATTGGCGGGATTGACGCTAACGAGAACATCGGGATCGCGAATAACGCCACCGCAGATCGCGTAGGGCCTTCGCTGACAAATACCCTCAGCGGTAACGCCCAGTTCACCATCAACCTCACGGGGGTGGGGGGCGCGGTCACCCAGCTTGCAGTGGACGTCCCACCACCCGCAACGAATACGCTGCAAGCTTTAGTCGACGCGCTGAATGCCGCGATCGTCGCACCGCTTGCCGGTAAGGTGGCGATCGGCCTTAAAGGGTCGCGCTTGGTTTTTGCCGTGACCGACCCGGCCTACAAGGCGATCGAGTTATCCAACATCAACGATACGGCGCGCGAAGAATTGGGGCTGGAGGAAGGCATCTCGGCTCGCACCTTCGAAGGCGTCCAGTCTTTCGTGCAGGACGTGTCTCTGGATGCATCCCTCGAGTTGGACGGCAGTGCCAGCGGTAAGGCCAACTTCGGTTTCGTGTCGCTCGACCTCGGGACGGCAACGGCTGCCCTAGATGCCACGGTTGAAGTCGATTTCGGCAGTGGCGAGCGCATCTATACCAAGGATATTTTCAACGCATTCAGTAAACCCCTCGACGGTCCTGGCGGCCTTGTCGACGTCCTGGAAGGCGCGGGCGGCGACGGTGACATTCTGAGCTTGGGCCCCACCGAGGGCGATCGAGAAATCGACCTGCGCGGCTCTGCCTCTGTCCGCTGGGAGGGTCTCGATATCTCAGTTGCCGGGTCGGGCGGCGTTGCCGACGATCTGACCTCAGAATTAGCAGAGGTGGTCTCTCCCTCCATCCAAATCGATCTGCCCGATATCACCCATCTGGAAACGTTGGCGGTCGATGCCAACCTCGGCTCCCTTGCCGATCTGGCCGACTTCGGCTTCGATGACGCGATCGCAACCCTACGCGCGATCGCCAACTGGCTGAAGGCTTACGTCCAGGATCTGGACATCGTCAACGAGCCGCTGCCGCTCTTAGGCGTCTCGCTCGCCGAGACCCTTGCCTTTGTCGATGACTTCGCCCAAGCCGTCGAGGATATTGCGGCGAACCCGACGAAGAGCCTGCAAGAACTGCTCGACAAGGTGAACGAAGGACTCCAACAATTTGTCGGCCCGCTGGCCCAGATCGGATACCAGTCCAACAGCCCTGGCATCCTGACCTTCAAGATCGATTTCGAACGCGACTTCTCCGATATCCTTCCCGTCGAGATCGACATGGTCGATTTGCTGGCAAACGAGACCGGCATTACCGTTCCCGGACTCGAGCTGAACGGCAACGCCAACTTGGGAGCGTCCTTTAGCATCGACGCGGAGCTGGTTTTTGGGGTCGATGTCGGCGGTCTTTCAGCCGTCTTGGACGATCCGGTTCACGTCGCCGATGATGTATTCGACCAAATTTTCCTCGTCGTCGCCGACAGCGATGCGGAAAACATCGACGGTTACACGCACTTGGCGATCGAAGCCTTCGCGTCGGCCCAAAACGTGACCTTTACGGGCGCGCTGGGTCCCTTGGGCCTGTTTGTAAGCAATGGCGGTGCCGTTCTCAACGCGGATGGCGTATTGGGAAATAACGCGCCAGCGTCGATCTCGATCGCGCTACCCGACGTGGGAATTGCGGGCGACGGCTACATCACCCTGTCCGACTTCTTCGACGCCAGCAATGCGTCCGCGATCTTCAATACGGACAACGTCGACGTGAACCTCGGGGTGGCAGCCGTGTTGCCCGTGTCGTTCCCCACTTCGTCCAACTTTATCGGCAACCTCGATTTCACGGCCCAAGTCACCGACCCCTTTAGTGCAGATGGCGTCAGCTACGCGCTGAATTCAATCCCCGATTTTTCGCAAATCGACCTGAGCGACCTCGGCCTGCTGGACACGATCGAGCTCTTCCTGGCTGGAGCTGACACGGTGCTGGGCACCCTCGGCGACCTGATTACCGGCGAGGTTTTTGGGGCAGCGGCGCTCTCCGACCTACCGCTGGTGGGCGATGCGCTGGAGGATGCTGGAGCCTTCATCGATCGAATCCGCGACGAAATCATCCCCAAACTAACGGCGATCGTCGAGGCAGCCCCCGAGCTGATTTCCAATATCTTCCGCGACATCGGTCAGGTCATCCAAACAGCCCTTCAGACGCTGGACTTCCTGGGCAGTTCCGTCAAACTCAACCTGTTCGACGCGGCTGGCAATACGATCGGGCTCTACGACTTCGATGCCGCTGTGAGTTCCGCACCGGGCTACTTTGACGATCTAGGTTCCGACGTCTTCGCCGCCGACGGCTTCTCCTTCACCCTCGATTTGGGCGTCGACTTCAGTATCCAGCCCGACGACGTCAACCTCAACCTCGAGGTCTTCCAACTGGAAATCACCGATCCGGTTACGGTGAACATCTCCGCCGACCTCACCTTCGGCATCGGCGTCAGCCTGAGCGACGGCTTCTTCTTCGAGGTCAACCCAGACGGCGAGTCCGACCTTTCCGGCAGCATCACCGTCAACTTGCCCAAGCAGATCGACGCACAACTGTTTTTCCTCCAACTGACCGCTGAAAACAACAATCTCATCGACGACAAAGGCAATGCCGACCCGAGCGACGATATTCGCTCGAACGACGATCTGAGCGCGGCATTCGCGGTGGATCTGCTCGGCACCGACCAGGGCCGCATCGGCTTTGGCGATCTGCTCGATCTGGACTTCGACGTGACCTTCGGTGCCGAGGTCGACCTCGACTTTCTGTTCAAATTGGGGGTCTCTGAAAAACTCGCCGATGGAATCGGGCTGCCTAAAATTCTGGCCGACTTCGACTTTGCCTGGGGCTTTGGCGATACCACGGTCGGTGGCAACCCAATCGGTATCGATGCCGACCACCCCGAACTTCCACTGCTGTCGCTGGGCAACATCCGATTGGATATCGGCTCCTTCCTCGGCGACACTATCGGTCCGTTCGTCAACGACCTCTACGAAGTGCTGGAGCCGATCGACCCGATCTTGGACATTCTCACCAACCCGATTCCAGTGCTCTCCGACCTCTTAGGGCCGACCTCGCTCCTCGACGTGGCAGCCACCTTTGGCCTCGTCAACCCCGGATTAGTGACGGCGCTAGAACTCCTCGATCAGGTGGTCGACTTTGCGTCGACTGTTGCGGAAGGGAACAACGGTTTCGTCACGATCTTTGCCGACACCCTGAGCTTCGGCGGCACGAGCGGTCTGGATCTGACAGATCCCAACCAAGTCGGCGCGCTGACCGATCCGAGTCAGGCCTTGGGGACTGTCTTGACCGCCTTGAAAGATAGCTTCGGCATCGAGGTACCCCAGGAACTAGTAGACGTGCTGGACTTTATCGCCGATGGATTCAATCCGGGTGCAATCCCCGGCCTGTCGGGCGCGGTTGGCGGGCCTCAGGGCGGCTTCTCGTTCCCGTTCCTCGAAAACTTTGAGGAAGTTTTGGGTCTATTCTTCGGTCGCAACATGACGCTGGTGTCCTACGACCTACCACCCCTGGAATTCGGCTTCGATTTCTCTATCTACGTCCCGATCTGGGATGGCCTGGGTGCCCGTTTCGCAGGCGGTATCAATGCCATTATCGATCTGGCTTTCGGCTACGACACCGAGGGGATCTTGCGCTTCATCAACGGCGGTCAGAACCCGCTAGATCTGGTGCAGGGATTCTTCGTCTATGACGACAACCCCTTTGGCGGCTTTACGGGTATCGACGTGCCGGAAGTGCTGGTCACTGGCGAGATTACAGCCGCCGCCGAACTGAATTTGGTGGTGGCGTCGGCTGGTGTTGGCGGAGGTATTTTCGCGTCCGTCGGGTTCGACCTGTCCGACCCGGATGGGGACTTCCGCGTTCGCCTCGATGAGATTATCGCCAATCTGGTCAATGGGTTCGAAGAGTTAGGTCCCCTTGCTCCATTGGGTCTCTTCGATGTCAACGCTCTGATTGAAGTGAAGCTGTTCGCCTATATTGAGGCCCTCTTTGGCCTCTGGCGCAAGGATTTTCAGTTTGGACCCTCTATCCCGCTGTACGAAGAACAGTATTCGGTGCCGCAAGATCCCGTGCTGGCCACCGATATGGAAAACGGAACGCTGCGCTTGAATGTCGGCGAGTTTGCCGCAGATCGGATCTACACCAACAATGGAGCTGACGACCCCGCAGACGGAAACGAAGAATTCGAGATCGATATCGTCAGCAGTACCGAGATCAGAGTGCGGGGGAGGGGACCTGACTTCGACGAATGGGGCGAATGGCAGACGTTCGAGCGCGACGGCGGCTTCGACCTCATCCTCGGCTTTGCCGGACAGGGCAACGACAGCATTAAGGTCGTCTCCGATGCCTCCAACGGAGCGGTGCGCGTCGAGTTGGAAGGCGGTGCGGGCGCGGATACCCTTCAAGGCGGCGCGGGCGATGACACCCTTGTTGGAGATACTGGCGAAGACCGTTTGATCGGAGGGGCCGGTAACGATGCCCTGGAAGGCGGCGCCGGTAACGACTGCCTGGAAGGCGGCGATGGCAACGACACCGCGTACGGCGGCGCGGGCAATGACGCGATCGCCGGTCAGGCCGACGACGACCTGTTGTTCGGCGAGGCAGGCGACGACGCCATCTCGGGTGGATTGGGCGCGGATACGGCGCTCGGCGGTGACGGCATCGATCTGATCGCAGGGGGTGGCGACGCCGACGTGCTGATGGGCGACGCTGGCAACGATCGCCTCTGGGGCGACCTCGACTTTACATCTACGGACTGCAAGCTCGATCTGGCGATCGACGGGGACGAACCCCTCTTTGCCGCTGCCGTTTCGGAAGGAAATGACTACATCAGCGGCGGTGCGGGGTCGGACGAAATCCAGGGCAACGGCGCGGATGATTGGATCTGGGGCGATTCCACCTTTAAACTCGATGCCAATTTCGACCTTCAGCTCGACGGTGGCAAGCCCGTCTTGGTACTCCCCGCCTTCGGCAACTTTGGTGCTGACAATTTGAGCGGCGGTGCGGGCAACGACGCGATCTACGGCGAGGCGGGCAACGACCTCATTCGCGGGGACAACGTCCGCGTCGACCTAGAGGACGATAACAATCCCTTGACTTGGTCCGAGGGCGATCGATTCAGTCGAGGGACGCCCCACGGCGGCAGCGACGGAAACGACACGATCTTCGCGGGTAACGACAGCGACATCGTTTTCGGCAACGGCGGCGATGACAGTATCGCCGGGGGCAAGGAAAACGACATCTTGCTGGGCAACGCCGGTAATGACTCGATTTCCGGCGACGTCGGCGCGGACGTCATCTTTGGCGACAGCGGCGAGATCGAGGTTTGGGAGAGCGGCGACGATTTAGACGGGCTGCCGGGCGGCGAGACCTACACTGCGGCAACGCAGGACTTCAAACGCCTGGAATCGAATACCGAAGCCGGAGATGGCGACGATCGGATCGACGCGGGGCAAGATAATGACATCGTCTTTGGTGGCGGCGGTCTGGGACTGCAAGTTGGCGCAGGGGCGATCGGCCAGTCCGTCGAAGACCTCATTAAAACCGGCAGCGGCGACGACATCGCCTTCGGCGATCGCGGTCGCGTGCTATTGACCTATTCCGCACCGGCTGGCAGGGCCTTTGCAACCGACATCAGCTCGGTAGACAAGGACTTTGGTGGCGACGACCAGATGTTCGGCAGCACGGGACGCGACGTGTTGATTGGCGGTAAGGGGGGCGATTTTGTCAATGGCGACGATAGCTACAACCCCGAGGACGGTGACAGCCGCGACGTCGTGGCGGGCGACCACATCCAGATGACGCAGGCCGTCACGCTGGTGACCGTCACGCCCAACGCCAAGGTGGCCGACGTTTACGTCGCCGCTCCCAAGCAGATCGTCTCCAACGAGACCGATCCCTCCCAGGGCGGTAACGACAAACTGGACGGACGCCAAGACGACGATATCCCGATCGGCGGGCCGGGGGATGACGATGGCATCGGCGGTCTCGGTAACGATGTGCTGCTGGGCGATCGCGGCCAGATCGACTTTGACCTCTCTTTCATCGACCCCTCCGATCCGGCCTATGTCTTCGGTAAGGGCGAGCTGTTCGCGCTCCAGACCGTGAAGAGCACCGACCTCGCTGGCGGCGATATTCCATTTACGGGCATCGATCGACTCTCAGGAGGCGACGGTAACGACGTCGCGATCGGCGGCGGCAAAGGCGACTTCCTGTACGGCGATGCCGAACTCAACGGCATCGTAGGTCCGCTTGCAGCTGACAGCGACATCCTTCTGGGCGACAACGGCCAGGTGGACTACCTCCAGCACGGGACGCTGGCACGCGTGTTCGCGACCGACACGCTCGATGCCACGGGCGGCGATGACGACATTGAAGGCAACTCCGGCATCGACATCGCTATGGGCGGGGTCGGTGGCGACGACATTTGGGGAGACGCGGCGATCGCAAGTGCGTCTGACGGCGATGACATCCTGCTGGGCGACAACGGGCTGGTGGACTTCACGCTCGACCTCGACCTGAATCTGACGCTGACTGGCGCGTCGCCTGCCAACCTAGCCACGCTCGATCGGATCGAATCCAAGACCGATGGTCGCGGCGCGGTGGATACCATTCGCGGCAATGCTGGCTCTGACGTGGCGATGGGCGGCACAGCGGGCGATTCGATCTACGGCGACGACGAGTCGGCCAGCGGCGGCGCGCAGGACGGTGCCGACCTGTTGCTGGGCGACAACGGGCTGATTCTCCTCGCGAATCCGGCGTTGGATGCCACCAGCAACGGCACCGATCGCCTCGTCGTTCGCGGTGGCGCGGTGGCGCGGCTGAGCAGTACCGACGAAAACGATGCCGCTGACAACACCGGCGGTCGCGATACGATCTCGGGTAATGCTGGCAGTGACAGGATCTTGGGCGGCGTACGCGGCGATTGGCTCTACGGCGATCTCCAAACTCCGAACAGCACCACGAATGGCAACGACGGCAACGACACTATCCTTGGCGACAACGGTGCCCTCGAATGGCTGTCGACCGGACGACTCGGCGATGTCGCGGGAATCGACGTTGCGGCGGTCAACGCAACGCTCGCAGAGGGATTCGCATTGCGCGATATGAATCTCGACACCCTCGATCTAATCGCCACCGAACAGCCGAATAACGGCGGTCGCGACCTCGTCTACGGCGATAACGGCAGCGATGTCATCTTCGGCGGCACCGATGCCGACGACCTCTACGGCGACACTGGCAGCGAGACGGATGGCATCCAGAGCGACCACGGCAACGACCTGATGTTTGGCGACCACGGTCGCCTGTACCCGCAGTTCAGCACGCTCAGCACCGTCAATTCCCGCAACTTCTTTGCCACCGATATTGGCGATACGGCTGGCGGTGAAGGCGATCGCCTCTGGGGCGAAGAAGGCGCAGACATCATGCTGGGCCAGCAAGGCGACGATCGCATGTTCGGCGGCTCCGGCGATGACGATATGGTCGGCGGCCACAACGTTTCCGGCGGTGCGGACGAGCTGACGGCTCCGGCGATCGACGCCACCCTCAACCCACCCGTCAACGACCTGATGGATGGCGGCACGGGTAACGATGCGATGGCGGGCGACAACGCGACCCTCTGGCGGCGCGGCGACGACCTCAACCCGCGTTTCCGATCGCTGACGGCAGGAACCCTCTATACCACCACTGGAGATACGATGGGTGCCAATACGGGCAATTCCGCCCAAAGCGACCCAGACGATGTCGTAGGCCGCGACATGACGCTGCTCGACCATTCCGATGCCGTGCAAGCTAACCCGTTGGGTCGATTCGGCAACGACGTGATGGCTGGCGGTGCCGATCGCGACACCCTGTTCGGCCAGTTGGGCGACGACCTCCTGCAGGGCGATGGATTCGTCGGGGCTGACGATGCCAATGCAGCCACTGTGACTCGGCAGATCGACTTTACCGATAGTGGTAACAACCCCGATACCGACCAAACCCTGTACTTCAACATCCCCGAAGCGGTTACGGATGCCGACGACTACCTGGAAGGCAACGGCGGCAGCGACCTCATGTACGGCGGTCTGGGCCAAGATGACATGATTGGCGGCAGTTCCGCCTTGTTTGGGCTGACCGATGAAGCATTGCGGCCAGACGGCGCGGATGTCATCTTTGGCGGTGCCGGAATCGATATTTCTCGCAATGACATCGGCGACGCCACCTTGGATGCGAATGGTGCGATCGCGACTTCCGCAACCGGCCACGCCCGCGATGCCGACTACATCATGGGCGATAACGCCAATGTCTATCGATTGGTTCAAGGCGGGGCGAGCGGCACCAATCCCACCGCTCCGACCGACCTATTTAGAACCTTTGCCTACGACAACTACGGACCGCTAAAGATCGTTCCCCGCGCGATGCAGCAGCTCGACTACACCCTGGGCGGCGGCGATTACGCGGGTGGCGGTTACAACGCGAACGGTCAGGCGACGCCAATCGGCCAACCTGCCGATAACGGCTTGGCCGACCTGATTCACGGCGAATCCGGCGACGATACGATTTTTGGCATGACGGGTAGCGATGTCATCTTCGGCGAAGGGCAGGATGACGACATCATCGGCGGCTACGGGAACGACTGGATCTCTGGCGGCACGGGGCAGGACGGCATCAACGGCGATGACGGCCTGATTTCCACCAGCCGCAACGGGACAGCAGAACCCCTGTACGGTCTTGCCGCGACCGTTCAGCAAACCATCAGCACGCCCGGACAGATCCAGTTTGCCACCATCAACATCACCGGAGAGCTGAAGAAGACCGTCGAACTCGTACCGTTCAGTTTCGATAAGACCTGGAATGCGACCGACGACGAGTTTCCCGATAACGCGAGCAACCTGCCGTTTGCCGATGACATTATCTTTGGCGGTCTGGGCAGCGACTTCCTGCACGGCGGTTCTGGCGACGATGCCATTTCAGGTGCGGAGGCGCTCGCGATCGCCTACGTCCCGATCTACGATGCCAGCGGCAATCCCACCGGATTGCTCGATCTGGGCTATGCCGCAGTGGGTATCGCCACCCCGCTGCTCGTCACTCCGATCGGGCA
The DNA here is from genome assembly GCF_044923475.1 of Altericista sp. CCNU0014. Lineage (NCBI taxonomy): Bacteria > Bacillati > Cyanobacteriota > Cyanophyceae > Synechococcales > Altericista > Altericista sp. CCNU0014. The sequence continues at coordinate 3,358,429 of NZ_CP137338.1, read as the reverse complement.
ACAAAACCCAGGTAACGTCTTGGCGTTTAACCCTGAAGACATTGACGGGCAGCATCTCAACAACCGCTTCCGGGCGGGCGAGTTCCGGCTCTATGACGAGTACGACCCGCTGCGGAAGATTCAGATCGATGACAGCGGCAATCTCTGGAAATCTGCCGCCCAAGGTCCGGCTTACGAGTTCTTACTCAACTTTAATAAAGATGAAGGGGTGCTCCGTCCGGGCGGTACGGTGCCCAAGGCAACCGGCCAGCAAACCGCGACCTACGGACCCGTTCGCGATGACGGGAACGACGCCATCTTCGGCGACTTGGGCAATGATTGGTTGGTCGGCGGCACGGGTCGCGACAATCAGTACGGCGGATGGGGGAACGACCTGATGAATGCCGACGACGACCAGACGACCAACAGCAACAAGAACGACGCACCCGATACCCATCCGACTTACGAAGATCGGGCCTATGGCGGTGCCGGACGCGACGTGCTGATCGCGAATACTGGTGGCGATCGCCTGATCGACTGGGTCGGCGAATACAACAGTTACCTGGTGCCCTTTGCCCCCTTCGGTATGGCCACGGTGAGCCGCACGCTGCAACCCCAGCTATCGGAATTCCTGTATGCTCTGTCAAAAGCAGACGGTGCCGACCAGACCCAAGCCAGAGATACCGGAGCCGATCCGCTTCGGAACGGCGAACCCGCAGGCGAACTCGGATTGGTGTTGCAGAAAGACTTTGCTTGGCAGGATCAAACCGGCGCGCCAGCCGATCCGCAAGCCGGAAACATCCCTGGCGGCAAGCGCGACGTGCTGCGCAGTGCCAACTTTAACGACGGACAGGCCCAGGGCTTCGCCGCTGATAGCGGCACCTGGAGCGTCACGGGAAGTCGTTACCAAGTCGCACCGACTGTAGCGGGCGGCGACGCCGTCAGCGTTTTCTACGTGGATCGGTACATCCCCAACTATTTTGAGATGACCGCTACCGTCCGCGCTGTGAAACCGACGGGCGGGTATAAAGCAAACGCTTACCTGATCTTCGATTACCAAAGTCCTACCGACTTTAAGTTTGCAGGCATCAATGTCTCGACCAACAAGCTAGAGATCGGCCAGCGCGACGCTCAAGGTTGGAAGGTTGTAGCACAGCAACCCTTCACGGGTGCTTTGAAGGCCGATACGGACTACAATCTCTTCCTGACGCTGAACGGCAGCGCAGTCGCGCTGAAGGTTAACAACCAGACGCAACTCACCTATACGTTTGCCGCCCGCGTCGATGCCGATGGCTTCTCGAAAGGACTCAATGCTGGCATGGTCGGTTTGGGTGCGAGCAACGCTCTAGCCGCGATCGATAACGTGGCGGTCCAACAGGTACCCCCGACGGTCACGCTCAATAAAACGGTCGATTTTAGCAGCGCCCCAACGGTTGACACCCTATTTGAGGCCCCTCGAACGGGGGTGTTGAACGCCCAGGCTGGCCGCTACAGTCTAACGGCTAACGGCAGCACGCCCGCGATCGATCTCGTCAACTTATCGGTCGGCTCCAACGCCCTGCTCCAGTTGAGCGGCAAGTTCAGCACGACAGGGCAAGGTGGTTTCGTCTTTGACTATTACTCGCCAAACGACTATAAGTTCGTGACGATGAATCCGCTGACCAAGCAGATTGTTATCGGGCACGCGACGAAGAAAGGGATTGTTATCGATGCTGCGTATTCGAGCAATAGCCTGAATACCTCGTCAGACTTTACCCTAGGACTGACGATTAAGGGCACGACGCTCAGCGCGACGCTGAACGGCCAGACGGTCCTGAGCTCGACCTACAACGGGGTGCTGACGGATGGCGGGTTTGGACTGCTCGGCCTCGGTGGAGTCACGTCGTTCGACGACTTTGGAATCCTCACGGATGACCTGCTGGCGGGCAAGTCAGCCTTAGCCCTTTGAGGTTAACCCTTCGGTTCTCCCAAAATGACCATCGAGCCGGTCAGTTCGTCGATCGCTCGAGTGGTGACGTCGCTGACTGCCAATCCGGCAGCCGTGCGCTGCCGGACCGCATGCAGGATCGTTAAGTCAAAGTACTTCGCCTCCTGAACGATGGCTTTAGCAATGTCGTCGTGGACGATGGTTTTAACTTGGGTTGCAGGGTTTGCCGCAGTCTCGAAAAGCTGGACCTCAAATTGGGCAATTTGCCCTGGGGGAATCCTGCGATCGCAGACGTGAAGGAGCGTCACGCTGGCCTCATGGTTTGCGGCCAACAACTGCGCAAACTGAATCATCCGTAAGGCTTGCGGACTCAAACTTTCGATGGGGACTAAAATCTGCTTAAAGGTTGTGGGACTGCTCAGGAGGCGAGCGACGGCGACCGGGCAGTGAGAGGACCAAAATACGCTATTAATCGCGTTACCGAACAAACGCGCCCGGAAGCCAGAGGTCCGACTCCAGCCCATTACAATCAAGCTGGCATTCTCCTCCCGGCTGGCGCGGCTGATCCCGAGGGCTATATCGTCGTCAATGCGGACTTTCGGCGTCACAGCGATGCCAAATTCCCGACCGATGGCAGCCGCGCCTTCCATCATGCGCTGACTTTGAGCCAGTGCCCGATCTAGTTGCGGATTGTCCATGTGGACGGGGGACCGGGCGATCGTCAAGGTCACAATTTTCCCAGACTCGTTACGAGCCAGCAGCGCTGCCATTTCAATCAGATACCGCTGGGTTTGGGGATTGTATAAAGGAACAATGATAGTGAATGGCATCTGCGATCGCGCAGTAATATCGCAGGTTTGACTTTCCCACCAGATGGACGGCTCCAATTCTGCCGAAGGTTGGGGCTGGGGCAGCAAACTCGCAACCCGTGCGGTAATCAGCGGCCCTGCAATGGAAGTCACCACCATCAACACAATGACGCTATTGAGAACATTCTCGTTGACGAGCCTCTCCCCAGCAGGATTGAGGGTTTGGTAGGCAACCAGCGTTGCGGCCAGGGTTGCCGCCACCTGCGGCAGCGATAGCGACCACATCGTCAGTAGTTCGTCTCGGGTATAGCGATAAAGCAGCTTAGCCAATAGCGCCGCTACAAACTTGCTGCCAATGAGTCCTACCACGATGGCCACCGTCAGACCAATAGAACTGAGGGTTTTGATAAAGGCAGGGATGTCAATGAGCAGCCCCATATCCACAAAAAAGCAGGGGATAAACAAAACGCTGCCGACAAACTCCACCTTTTCGCGGCTGGGGCTGCGTCCGAGAACGTCATTCACCGCCAACCCCGCCAAAAACGCCCCCACAATTTTTTCGACCCCGATCGCCTGTGCCCCCACTGATGCCACAAAGAGGGCTAACAAAATAAACAAAAACTGTTTTCCTTCTTGGTCGCCGGAGCGACGGAAAAATTCCTTCCCCGCCCAATCAAAGCCAAATAAGACCGTCGCCGAGTACAGGACTAGCCCGATTAACAGCGAGGCTAGGTTCAAGGCAGTAAACTCCCCCTGATGGATGCCAACGCAGATGGCCAGTACCAGCAACGCTCCAGTATCTGTAAAAATCGTGGCTCCGATGGTCACGGTGACTGCTTCGTTGTTGACAACTCCCAGACGGCTCACAATGGGATAGGCCAACAGAGTATGGGATGCCAAGAGGGAGCCGATCAGCAGCGACGCATTCCAGCTAAACCCAAACATCTGACCGATGGCGATACCCGTTAGAAGGGGAACTAAAAAGGTCAGCAACCCAAAACCAATGGAGCGGTTTCTAGTTTTGCGAAACTGTTCGAGGTCGATCTCCAACCCCGCGACAAACATCAGATAAACTTTACCGACTTCCGAGAGCAGCTTGACCGTCTCCGAGTCATGGCTCAGGAGGCGCAGACCGCTCTGACCGAGGACGACCCCCGCAATCAAAAGACCGATTAAGCCGGGCAACCGCAAGCGCTCGAAAATAGGCGGCACCAGCAAGATGGTCGCAATTAGGATGCTAAAGGCAATGATAGGGCTTTCTAACGTCAATTAGGTCGTTCCCCGTGCTGGCTGGATTCCCCTCGGTAAAGCTCAGTCGATCGACCCAAAAAATCTCGATCGATCTGTCCTGGTTATCCTTCACTGTAGCGAATCGAGCGCTATTGCCCTAAGTACGATCGGGACTAAAACTCTACCTGACTTAACCCACGGTTCTTTGCGTCATTCTGGCCGCTCAGAAAATATCGGTGGTGATGGAGGCGTTTTACCCGTCCCTCCCGCTCAAAAGATTGCAGCATCCGCGTAACGGTTACCCGCGTTGTGCCGATGCTTTCAGCAATCGCCTGATGCGTTAGCCGCAAGTCTAAAACCCACCCTCGCTCTACTTCGCTGCCAAAACGATGGGCCAACCAGATCAAAAGCTCCATCAGACGCATCGATATCGGCCTGCAATGCAAAATGTTCAGCAGCGTTTGAGACTGCTCTAAGTGCGAAGTCGTCGCTTCGTGAAGCGCATTGTAAGGCAGGCGACCGGCGGGGATGCCGCTGAGTATTGCGGGCGTCAGACACTCTAGCTGACATCCTTCGACTGGAGGAACGAGCCGACCTAAAAAATCGCCAGGTCCCCAAATCCCTAGCGTTGCGGCTTGTCCTCCATAGTGCCAAACAACCGTGCGGATAAATCCGCTGTCTATCCGCCATAGCGTATCTGGCAAAATCGGTAGCAGTTCGCCGCGCTGACAGGCGCGATCGCGAATGGGATAGATCGGAGACGGAAGAGCGATCGAAGCTGGGATTTTTGCGCTCAAAGACATTGAATACCTCCGATCTATCGCGATAGGACCTAAAAACAAGGTCAGCGTCCGGTAGCAGACACCGATCCGCGAGCTTAAAATGAGAAAGTAGTTCTCAACATGCCTTGGATAATGGGTTCTCCACTTCCATTTGCCGGATCTGCAATGACAATAACGGCAGGCGTAATGCTGATATTGTCATTGATGGGAAAGCGGTAGAACGCCTCAAAATTGGTTTGCTCTGGTCCTTGCTCTCCCTGAATCACCAAAGGCTGCCCCCCAGCAACCGCAAGTAGAGATCCCGGAATAAAGAGATCTCTCACGCCAGCGCCTGCCATCCAGGTCAAAAAGTAGTCGGCCTGTTTGACATTTGTAAAGGTGGGGTCGATAGAATAGCCAGCTCGACCAAAAACCCCAAAGCGTCCAAAGGTGGCTTCTGCATTCAGCCCTACGACGTTTTGATGCAGGTTAAAAACCGAAGACCGGGTGTACTGAAGGCGCACCGCAATTTTGTTTTTATCTTCTTTGCCAAAGGACTTGGCATATTCCAACTCCGCCGAAGCCTGATAGGGATCGCCCGATAGCCCGCCATTCTCGGGAATGCCATCCCCATCTAGATCGATGTTGCCCGCAGAATTGGTGGCGTTAGATGCCACAAACGCAGCGCGGATGCTAAAGGGCCCCCCTGCAACGTTCCAATCGAACCCCGCCCCCGCGCCTGGCTCCGTCGCAACAATCAGGGGGTTATTGATAAAGAAGCTGGAGCTGAAGTCTTCGGCTTCGTCGTTGGCGTAGCTATTGGCATCGATGAAATCAGCCGCTTCGAGAACGGGACCGACGGTAACGGAGAGGTTTTTGGTAGGTTTAAAGCTATAGGCCAACCGCTGGAGCGTAACATTTGGACCCGCTCCGGCATAATCTACGCCGCTACCGTCCAAGGCAAGGCCAGATCCGCCAACAAAGTCCGTCCCGCCATTCCCCGTTTCGAGCGTGGTTTCGAGCAGGTCGCTGCCGTTGAAACTGGTATTGAAGGAGAGTCGGACGCGAGCGATCGCAGTGGCGCGGCTGTCGGTCCCTGCCGTATTGAGGCGATCGCCATACTGGACGCCAAAGATAGCTTGTCCTTGCAGCTTCGTCGTAGTCGAAAACTGCTGGGCTTCTAAGGTTTTTGTTCGCGCTTCTAACCCGTCAACCCGGCCTTTGAGGGTGGCAAGCTCCGTCTTGAATTCTTCCTGGAGAGCTTGGACCGCAGCGAGATCTTCTTTCGTGGCAAAGCGATCGCCGATCTGGTCCAGACAGGCATTCAGCGCAGCGGCCAGCTCGTAGCGCGTTGCAGCCCGATTGCCACGGAACGTACCGTCGGGATAGCCTGCAATACAGCCATAGCGCTCGACCAAAGACTGTAATGCTTGAAACGCCCAATCCGTCGGCTGCACGTCCGATAGCTGCGAAACGGACGTTACTTGATCGAGGGAATCTGGAGACGGCAATGCATGTACCGGAACAGAAGCAGTTGCAAATCCAAACAAACAAAGACTGCCTGCGGATAAAAGCGTTAATTTCACGATCTCAAAATCCTCACACATCGCTGAACTGAAAACATATCGATGGAATGACTGAGCCATAGATGATCCACTTCTCCCTTCAAAATTCAGGAGAAGCACCTGTAACTCGGTTATTGTAAGTGATAATGATTTTAATTCTCATATTTTGGATTGATTAAACGACGGTAGATCCGAAAGCGTGGGCGTGAGATTGAATATTGTTATTGAATATTTTTCGATCGCGCCCAAATTGACTTAGCCCGTTAGGGTGGATCGACCGGAGGCTCCGAGGGTGACTCCGACACTGGAGGAGGTGGTTCGGGGGCAGGCTCCGGTGCTGGAGGCGGTTCGTAAGCTGGAACTGGCGGTTCGTAAGCTGGGGCTGGGGCTGGAGCGGGTGGTTCTGGAGGCGGTGGCTCATAGGTTGGTGCTGGTGCTGGTGCTGGAGGCTCGTAGGCTGGGGCTGGCGCTGGAGGTGGCGATGCAGGTTCAGCCGCTGGGGCAGGTTTTTCTACAGGTACTGGCGGTGCTTCTCGAACGGATTCAGCTGCCGGGCTGCGGGGTGGGGCTTGCTCAGCCACTGGCCGAGCGCGCTCTTGCTCTCGTCGCTCGCGTTCGGCAGCGAGTCGCTCTTGCTCGGCCTGAATGGCTGCATCCTGCCGTCGGCGCTCAGACTGCTGGCGCTGGAAGTCTGACCCCTCTTGTTCGGAGGTAACGCGAATCTTCGCCTTAAATCCAGTATCTGAGGCTTCATACTTGCGTTTGCGCACCGCTTCTTCTGCTTTGCGATCCACATCGGCATTACCGCTCGAATTCTTGAGACGGACATTTGTAACCTTGCCGCTGGCGTCTACTTCAAAATCAAACCGAGCGGTTCCCTCTGCACCTAGATACTCATCGAGTCCGCAGTTTTTGACGCACTTTGGTTTTTTCTTACTGGACTTCGATGGCGGTTCCGGCCCTTTTGGAGGAGCAGACTTGGCTGCAATGGCTTCTTTCGCAGGGGTGCGATCGCCTCCTTTCTCTTGAGCTTTCCCTAGACCGGATCCATCTCCACTGCCAGTTCCAATGCCTTTGCCAGAGCCAGAGCCGATGCCATCTCCCGTTCCAGACCCTATACCATTTCCCTTACCCTCCCCAGAACCGAGACTGGTTCCTGCTTTTGCAGCTTCGCCGGAGCCAGCTTTAACTGCCTTATCCTGTTTGTCGCCTGACGGCGTCCCTTCAGATATAGGGGTTTGACGTTGAGAAAAGGGACTGAACGGTGGACTGTTCTTAGGCTTAGGAAAACTGGATGGTGCAGGAGATAGACTCGGCGATGGCGTAGGACTTGGAGATGCAACGGGGCTTGGCGATGGCGTAGGACTCGGCGATGCAGTGGGGCTTGGCGATGGCGTAGGACTTGGAGATAGCTTAGGCTCAGGCGTTTCCACTACTTCTGGTTCTTTGGTCGGCTCAGGCGTTGGCGTAGCCTGAGCCACTAATGGAGGCTCGACGGGTATTGCATCCACCGTATCCGGTTCGCTCGCTGCCGTTGGCGCTGGATTGAAAAGAGAAAATTGAGGGCCACCGCCACCCCCACCCCCTTCATCTTCGGTACTGACTTCTGGATCGACCACCGTTAGCTCGATCGAATCCTCCTCTTCTTCAGGGAGGTTGGCGGTTAGAAAATTACCAAGGCTAAGCACAATCCCTGCTGCGGTGTGCAGCATCAGGGACCCAACCAGGCTAAAAGCCAAGAATTTCTTGAGGGCTTTGGTTTCAACCTCTCGCTGTCTCTGCGCTGTAGGGGAAAGGCTCATTCCTATTGCAATTTAATTTCATTTAGATCTAAAACTAGGCCGATCAGAAAAGAATGTCAAGCAATAAATATGCATCTATTGCAGTAGATGTTCTGGCCGGGATCTATTTTAGAACGCTGAAACTCATACTCAAAGGGAGCTTTAAATCCATGAGGCGGGCATCGATAAAGCTATAGAATCTTGAACAGATGTTACTATCTCAATAATATCTTGACATCAGTTCTCATTAAATCTACGCTCAGAGGAAAGATTATTGTCAAATGCCTTGGATGTCCTGCGCCATATCCAAGGCTGAATACAAGGATCGAGCGCTGCACTATTTTCTCTGGCGTTGGAGCACGCAAATGAACCCAAGTAATTTTATAGGGCGGCTATTTTTGCAAGGTGGGGTCGTGATGTGGCCCCTGCTTGTATGTTCTGTACTGGCGATCGCCCTCATTATCGAGCGCGGCGTGTTTTGGTATCGCGTTTATCGTCGGCAGCAGCGCCTTTTGCAAGAAGTGATAAAGCTATACCGACTTGAGCCAACGCTAGTGCCAGCAAAGCTCAAGCAGTATCGCGATGTGCCCATGGCACGCATTTTTTTGTCCGCCGTGGAGTTGGAAGACCCCAATCCTGAAGAGTTTCGGCTGGCGCTTGAAAGCGAAGCGCAGGCTGAAATTCCGTCTCTTAAGCGCTTTAGCAATATTTTTGACACCATTATTGCCCTTTCCCCATTGCTGGGGCTGTTGGGCACTGTGCTAGGGCTGATTAATTCCTTTTCTTCCCTCAACCTTGGCGATGTTGGAGGTACTAGTGCGGCGGGGGTTTCTGCTGGCATTAGCGAAGCGTTGGTTTCTACTGCTTCTGGGCTAGTGGTTGCAATTTTTACGCTCGTGTTTGCCAACATCTTTCGGGGACTGTATCAGCGGCAGATGGCGCTGATACAGGAATATGGCGGACAGATGGAGTTGATCTATCGGCGCAATCGCGATCGCCAGGGGGTGCCCTATGCGTCTGCCCGATGATCCAGAGATTCCAGCGCAAATTAATATTGTGCCGATGATTGACGTGGTCTTTGCGATTCTTACGTTTTTCATTATGTCGAGCTTGTTTCTGTCTCGTACTGAAGGGCTTCCGGTCAATTTGCCTAAGGCGACCACCGCAAAGATTCAGCAGAAGACGAAGGTGATGGTTACGGTCAAGCCGGATGGAGCCATTGCGCTCAACCGCAAGCCCATTCAGTTAATGCAGCTAGAGCCTGCACTGAGGGCGTTGGCAAAACCTCAAGAAAATATGGTGGTAGTGGTGAATGCCGATGAAACGGTAGATCACGGCAAAATCATCGCCATTATGGATCGGGTGCGGCGGGTGAAGGACGCAAAGTTGGCGATCGCCACTCGGCGGCCTTAGTCAAAGTTTTCCGTGGAGCAGCCAAAGCTTTGACGGATGGAAGGCGGGCTAATTCTAGGGGATCGGAAATTAGCAAAAACGTGAAATTTATTATGTTATCAGCGGAGTGAGAAATCAAGATGACTTTTAGCCAAACCAAGATTTGGATGAGTGTGGGTGCCTATGTGTTGGTAGGAACGGCTGCGATCTCCCCTTCAGTGAAGGCTACGGAAGTAAAGCCAGAACCTTCTTTGCGATCGGCAACAGCACAAGTCGATCGACCAATAGGTTTACGCCTAGTTGCAGGTATACCTACTGCTACCCTCGCTCAAGGTGGTGAAAGCGGCGCAGGCGCGAAACCTGAAGATCTCAGCGAGGGGGAAAAAGCAAATGCAGCGTTCCAAGATAAACTGAGCGGTTCCGCGCTCTTGAGTGCCCTTCAGAAAGGAGGACATATTATTTACTTCCGCCACGCTCAAACTGAAAAGGACTATGCTGACCAAGCCGACCCCAACATGAAGCTGGGTAACTGTGAAACCCAGCGAAAACTAAGCGATGTTGGCATCCAGCAGTCTAAAGACATTGGTTCGGCTTTCACGGCAAAGAAGATTCCAGTCGGTGAGGTGATAACCAGTGAATATTGCCGCGCTTGGAAAACTGCGGATTTAGCTTTTGGCAAGCATCAGAAGAATCCAAAGCTCAACTTCTTGCCCTTTGAGGATTACACAGATGCTCAAGTTCAAGAGATGAAAGCCAACGTTATGCCGCTTTTGACCGCAGTGCCTAAAGGGGGCACAAACACGGTTATTGTGGGACATGATGATATTTTTGAAGCTGCGACTGGTATTTATCCAGCTCCGCAGGGAATGGCCTATGTGCTTACGCCTGACGGTAAGGGCAGCTTTATCCTTCAGGCTAATATGCTACCGGAAGATTGGGCAAAGCTATAAGTTGTTCTGCTCCTGACAACACCCTCAGTTTCAGAGTGGATTGAATGCTGCGAAGGGCAGATATCCATTCTGAAACATCAGCTCCAATAAGAATGAGGATCGTGAATTAAATAAATTCAGCGGTTAAAATTGCGGCCACAAGAACAAAATCTGCACTTCGGCCAGCTCAGCGATCGCCTGCACAGGTTGAAATCCACTCTTAGTCCGCGTCGGTGGCCACTGAGCTTGTCGAAGTACGGACATCGTTCTTGTCGGCGCGGTTCTCTTCGAGAAGCCGCTTCGCGTCCCAACCGCCAGCAAAAATTGGGTGTTATTTAATCCACGATCGTAAGGAAATCAGGAACGATCTTACAAACCTGCGATCGCCATGATCTTATGCATCGGAAATATTCTAACCCCTGAAGAACTAGAGCTGATTGTCTCTAAGGTCAAGACTGCTGACTTTATTGATGGTCGAGCGACAGCAGGCTGGCATGCACAGTTGGTGAAACACAACACTCAACTTCCTGCGAGTTCTCCGGTCTTAGCAACTGTGCGCCAAGTAATTGGTGCTGCTCTTGCGCGTCATGGCTTGTTTCAAATGGTAGTGCGTCCCCATACCATTCGCCCCGTCACGCTGAGTCGCTATCAGGTTGGGATGCATTACGGCAGCCACATTGATGATGTCGTGATGCAGAATCCAACGATGCGCTCTGATGTTTCGATGACGATATTTTTGAGCGATCCAGCAATCTATGACGGGGGCGAACTGGTAATCGAAGGGTCTCAGGGGGAGGTAGTTTTTAAACTGCCAGCCGGATCGGCAATTGTATATCCTTCGTCTACGCTGCATCGCGTTGAGGAAGTGACGCGGGGGGAGCGCCTAGCTGCCGTTACTTGGATTCAGAGTTTGGTGCGCGATGCGGGTCAACGGGAAATTTTGTTTGACCTTGATACTGCTCGACAAGCGTTATTCGATGCCTCTGGGAAAACGCCTATCTTTGATTCGATCTCAAAAAGTCATGCTAATTTATTTCGCCAGTGGATGGAACTTTAGCCTCTAAACTCCTCTTGTTTCTGTACAGCTTTTGCTTCTAACAAGGGATCGATGGCAAAACTCATCTCAAACAACAGCTTACAGATCGTCCGAAACAAGATTGCTGGAATAGCTTAATGCGATCGCCCGCAAATCATAAATAAATAGACACTGCGATCGCCCAGCTTTTGCCGTAAGGCATCTCTTTTCCTCATTCGTGTGAGATTCAATTGTGAAAAATTCTCAACTGTTAAAGTCTCTAATTGTAGTAAGTTCGCTATGGTGCTTGGCGATCGAGCCTGTATTGGCAAACGATGGGAAACAAGAAAGGATTAATTCTCAATTAGAAGCTTTAGCTAAACCCTCTATCCGTGCTGCTGATTTACTGGCTCAAGACGCTAATCCTACGGCTGTAAAAATTACAGGGGTCAAGCTCAATCCAACCTCTACTGGGCTTGAAGTGATTTTGGAAACTGCAACGGGAGCAATCCTCAAGCCCGTTAATCGTAATGAAGGCAATACCCTGATTGCCGATATTGATAATGCAGTTTTAGCACTGCCAGAACAATCGGAATTTAAGGCTGAAAACCCTGCGGCTGGGGTGAGTGCTGTTACCGTAACGCAGTTGCTAGATGGGCAGACCGCGCGAGTGACAGTAGTGGGGAGTGAGGCTCTCCCTATAGTGACAGTGAAAGGGAGCGAGGCGACGACGGCGCAGCAGCCAGTGCAGCCTGAACTTGAAGAAGGTGAAGAAGAAATTGTTGCTACAGGCGAGCAAGAGACAGGCTATCGCGTCAGGAATTCGACAACGGGAACCAAGACCGATACGCCTCTACGTGATATTCCACAATCGATTCAGGTCATCCCAAAAGAAGTTTTGCAAGATCGGGCGATTATTCGGATCGGGGATGCGGTTCAAAACGTGAGTGGTGTGAACTACCTGGGTGGATATCAGGGATTTTCAGAACGCTTTAGCGTACGAGGGTTTCAGAACTTTTTCAATATCTTCCGCGACGGTATTCGGGTCGATGGCTATACGTCTTACCTCGAAACGACCGATCTAGAGCGAATTGAAGTTCTTAAAGGACCTGCTTCTGTGCTGTTTGGAGATGCAGAACCAGGCGGCATTATTAACCTAGTTTCAAAACTGCCTTTAAGAGATCCATTCTATAGAGCAGAAGCCACATTCGGCTCCTACAGCACATATCAAGGTTCCCTCGATTTGTCTGGCCCACTTAATTCCAATAAGTCAGCGCTCTATCGATTTAATGGTTATTACGAAAATTCTGGCAGCTTCCGTGATTTTGTAGAGGCCGAGCGATTATTCCTTGCCCCTAAACTCAAATTTGCTTTAGGCGAAAAGACATTCTTGACCCTCGATTTAACCTGGACTAATGAAACTCGTACCCCTGACGATGGCATTCCTGCGATCGGCAATCGTCCCGCCAATCTACCCCGTAACCGCTTCTTAGGTGAGCCTTTCCAAAATATCAAAAGTAATGTTTTTAGCGCAGGATATCTTTTAGAACACCAGTTTAACGATCGGTGGTCAATCAATAATATATTTCGGGCACAGTTGGTTAATTTAGAACGCTACTTTCCCCTATTTGATTCTCTTGACGAAACCACTGGAGAGCTAGGTCGATTACGCTATTTTTCTGAGCGGCAAGATAATGCATTTTCGAGCCAAACTAACCTAATTGGAAAGTTTTCAACCGGAAAGATTAAGCATAAGCTACTTCTAGGTTTTGAATATACTAAGATTACCGAAGATGGAACCTTTGGTGATTTTGAACCCTATGACTCCATCAATATCTTTAACCCGACTTACGATGGTTCGGAGTATCCGAAGAAAGCCAGCGAAACCTTCTTTCGAGACGATAGTGTTGACAAGTATGGATTTTATATTCAAGACCAGATTGAAATTCTGCCTAACCTAAAGCTTTTGGCAGGAGGACGATTTGATATTTTTCGCCAAACTCGTACAGAACAAGACTTAGGTCAGCCAAAACTAGAATTTAAGCAGACTGATAACCGCTTTAGCCCTCGATTTGGGATTGTGTATCAGCCGATCGATGCAGTATCGCTCTATGCTTCCTATACCACTTCTTTCGCACCCAGTTTTGGAACATCTCGTAATGGAAACCTCTCACCCTTCAAGCCCGAAACAGGCCGCCAATTTGAAGTGGGCGTTAAGGCCGACCTACTTAAAAATCTCAGCGCAACCTTAGCTGTATACGATCTCCGCAAGCAAAATATTGTTGTAGACGATCCTAATTCTGCTGACCCGAACGACTCTATTCAGGTTGGAGAGCAGGCCAGTCAAGGAATTGAGTTTGACCTTGCAGGAGAGATTTTGCCCGGTTGGAAAATCATTGCATCCTATGGCTATACCAATGCGTTTATCAGCAAAGATACAACGGGCTTTGAAGGGCAACAGAAAGATAATGTTCCAAAACATACTGCTAGCCTCTGGAGCAGTTACGAAATTCAGAAGGGAAGTTTGCGAGGTCTGGGATTTGGACTGGGCGTCTTTTTCGTAGGCGATCGCTTTGGCGATCTGGACAATAGCTATGTACTTCCTGGCTACGTTCGCACCGATGCAGCGCTGTTTTATAAGCGGGATAACTGGCGAGTGGGTCTAAATGTACGAAATCTCTTTGGCCAGCGCTATTTTACCGGATCGGATGGTGGACGATTAAGCATCACAGTTGGTGAACCAATAACAGTGATCGGCAGTATTGGCGTGGAATTTTGAGTAAGTTCTACTTAAATAAATTTTCAGTCTATTGTTCAGGAGTGATTGAACTATGACACCTACTAAACCTCGTAATTTAATATTCCAACTACATCGCTACCTTGGGTTAATGGTTGGTCTAATTTTAGCGATCGTAGGTCTGACGGGAAGTTTACTGGTTTTTGTCCCAGAACTGGATGCTCAAATTGTCCAAATGCGCTTTGGTAATGTTGCGCCTCAAAACGAAAAAGTTCCCGTCGAGCAAATTGTCGAGACGGTGAAGACAACCTACTCTAATCATCCTGATTGGAAAGTGGGTCAAGTACAAATGCTTCCTCATCTGCCTTACTATACCGTTCGCCTCAATCGACCCGATAAAACCCAGTGGGAAGTCTTTGTGAATCCTTATACGGGGAAAGTCATGGGCGATCGCCAACGAGAAACTGCCTTCTTTAGCCGCATCTACTCACTGCACTATGCCCTTCTGGCTGGAGAAATTGGCACCATTATCGTCGGAATTGCTGCGCTGCTACTCTTCATCTTGAGCATCACTGGGATTGTGCTGTGGCCGGGATGGAGAAAGCTTATCTCCGGCTTCAAAATTAAATGGGACGCGCATCCAAAGCGATTGAACTATGACCTCCATAAAGTGTCAGGCATTATCACCGCTGCCTTTCTCGCCGTCATCGCCTTTACAGGGTTTTGCTGGAACTTTTATGACCAAGCCACTCCCATTATTTACGCGGCAACCTTGACCCCTAAACCCCCAGAGGTAAAATCTACCGTCGTGAAAGATCGAGCTCCTCTTGCCCTCGGCGAAGCCCTGCGCCAGTCGGATCTTTCTTTGCCAGGGGCAGTTACTACATTTATTACCTTGCCTACCGCACCTGATGAAGTATTTCATTTTTTCAAAAAGGTGCCAGGAGATTCAGAAGACTTCAACAGCTCGGTGGAAGTGGATCGATACAGTGGCAAGGTTTTAGCGGTACAGGATAGTCGGGTCGCAAAACTAGGCGATCGCGTTCTCAATTCCTTCACGCCACTCCACTACGGCACCTTTGGCGGCGTTCCAACCCGTATTCTCTACCTATTTGTGGGGTTAGCACCCACGGTTCTTTTGGTCACTGGATTTGTAATGTGGCGATATCGGCGGCGCGGAAAGAAAGTGGTGTTAGGCACTATGCCTGAGCCTGCCTTGGCAAGACGTGAGTAACAGGATTAATGAACTGACGACGTAGGCGATCGCTCGGAGCAAAGCGAGAATTGGCGATCGCCCAAGCTCAGACCCTGCAAAAAACCAGCGTTCGATAAATTTCTTTGACAAGTTTTACGTTTAGTGTGAGGCCTCATTGTGAAGAAAGTTCAGATTTTTGGTGCATTATGCATTACCGGAACGGTATCTATGCTGGTATTCGGGCCAGCCCAAGCCTCCGAAACACCCAGCACGCAAGCATCTGACTTACTGGCTCAAGGCGCTGAATCAACCCATCCCATCAATATTACGGGGGTGCGGCTCAACCCAACCGAGACTGGGGTTGAAGTCATTCTGCAAACGGCTCAAGGTGAAACCCTTCAGCCCGAAGCGCGCACCAACAGTAATACGACCTTCTTTTCTGAAATTCCCAATGCAATACTATCGCTGCCCGACGGTCGGGGTTTCCGAGCAGAAAACCCCGTACCAGGCATTAAAAGCGTTTCAGTTACTCAGCTGGAGGGATCTATTATTCAGATCCAGGCTGTTGGCGAAACTACCCTGCCAATTGTGAGCGTTAAGGCTGAGCAAAGCCCTACCGTTGCTGATGCCGACGCAACGGAGGGAGAAGAAGAAGTTATAGTGACGGGCGATCGCACTCCTAGCTATCGCGTACCTAATTCTTCCACTGCGACCGGAACCGATACACCTATTCTGGAAACGCCTTTTTCCGTGCAGGTTGTCCCAAAAGAAGTAATCCGCGATCAGCAAGCAACTCGCATCGAAGAAGTACTCAGTAATGTTAGCAGCGTTAATACCCTGGGTACCGATGGAGGACGCGACGCAAACTTTAATATTCGTGGCTTTGGGAGTCGGTTTGGCAGTCGCGCGCCACTGCTCAGAGATGGTTTTCGGCAATACGACCAGTTTCAGGGGATTCCAGAAATCGGCAATTTAGAACAAATTGAAGTTCTCAAAGGGCCATCTTCTATTTTGTATGGACAGATTGAACCGGGTGGCATTATCAATCTCGTTCCCAAAAAACCTCTGTCGGAACCATTCTATGAAATAGAGCTTCAGGCTGGAAACCGGGACTTTGTCAGACCTCGGATCGATCTCAGCGGACCGCTCACCTCAGACGGCGATCTACTGTATCGCTTAAGTGCTCTCTATAAGCATGAAGATAACTTTCGTGGCTTTGACAATGCCACTGACCGCATTGCGATCGCCCCCTCAGTAACCTGGAAAATCAGCGATCGCACCAAGGCTGAATTTTCGTTGGAATACATCTATAATCGAGGACCTGCCGACTTTGGCCTGACAGCCTTCGGGAATGGAGTGGCTCCCGTCCCTAGAGATCGGGTCATCAACAATCCAGATGACACTATTACGACCAATTTTCTAAGTTTAGGGTATAACTTTGAACATCAATTTAACGATCGCTGGAAGATTCGCAATGGCTTCCGCTATCTTTTCTATGACTATAACTATAGCGTTGTAGCGCTTCCCTTTATCGTCGAAGATGCAAATGTTACTCGCTTTTATGCGGATCAGGAAAATAAATCAAATTCCTACTCGCTTTATACCAATGCTGTCGGTAAATTTGAGACAGGTTCCGTCAAACATACCCTAACTGTAGGCGTCGATCTAAACCGAACGGATGGTAGCTCTATCACCTTATTTGATGCTAACAATCCATCTACCATCAATATCTTTGACCCAGACTATAATGCAGTGCCCAAACCACCCAAATCTACTTTGCCTCTTTTTGAGAATACCATTACTACCTCAGACAGACTGGGTGTTTACATACAAGATCGAATTAAGCTGCTAGATAATCTCACTTTGGTCGCAGGGGTTCGCTATGACACCATTACTCAAAAAACCATAAATACTACCGATACAGATTTTGTAGACGCAGGGGAGTCCACTCAAACAGACAGTGCCTTTACCCCGCGCATTGGCATTCTTTATCAACCGATTAAAGAACTCTCTCTTTTTGCTAACTACTCTCAATCTTTTAACCCCAACACAGAAAACACTACAGTAACTGGCGCGCCACTACCACCAGAGAGAGGACAGGGCTTCGATCTGGGTGTTAAAGCAGAACTCTTCGATCGGAAGTTATTGGCAACATTAACCTACTTTAATATCACCAAAAATAACGTTGGTGTTGTAGACCCAAACTTTCCACTTTTCTCAACTACGATTGGACAGGAACAAAGCCAGGGCATTGAGTTAGATGTTGCTGGCGAGATTTTGCCTGGTTGGAAGGTTATTGGTTCCTATGCCTACACTGACGCAAAGGTCTCAAAAGACACCAACCTAGACAATATTGGGAATCGTTTTGTTGGGGTGCCCCTACATTCGGCCAGCCTCTGGACAACCTATGAAATCCAGAAAGGCCCATTAAAGGGGCTTGGGTTTGGTGCTGGGCTGAAGTACGTGGGCGATCGCGCAGGGGATGTAGAGAACACCTACACGGTTGGAGATTACCTCATTGGCAACGCAGCTATTTTCTACAATCGCGACAGATATCGCTTTGCGCTGAACTTCAAGAATATTTCAAATGCTTATTATATTGAGTCCAGTACTGGCAATGAAGGTGGCATTGAACCGGGTGCTCCTTTTACAGTCATTGGCTCGTTTTCGGTGAAGTTTTAGGTATTAGTGAATTTCTTCACGCTTGTTGTTGTTAACCTACTCTGTTGAAAGAAAAAACATGAAAAATATTCTACGCGTGTCTTTGATTGCGATCGGTGGTGCGATCGCCGTTGCCTGCCAATCCACACCATTCACTACAAACAATACTTCCAGTCCATCTCCTACCCTTGAAGCCCAAAAGCCTGACGCAAACTTTGATGAGACGATGTATCTCTTTGCCAATCCAGATGTTAAGCAGTTAATTGAGCAGGGAAGGTACAAATCTGGGCTAGATCACTACACCCAAGTTGGACAGACTGCCAAGAAGCCCGATGGCGAAGATTATGAAAGCTTTTTTACTGGAACTAACGGCAGCGATACCGTCCAAAGCTTTGGCAAAGGAAAACATGCCCATCTTTCAGGCGTTGCCTTTGAAATTGTCGATCAACCTAAAGATCCGCTGCCGCTACGCCCCAAAAGCTTCGGCAAAGGCGAAAAGGATACTTTGGTCGGCACCCAAGAGGGCGGTAATGAGTTTGTTTTAGGCAGCTTTATTACTTCCGTCAACCCCAAAGCAGAACCTTTCTATGTGGGCAAGGGGGATGATGACTACGCTCAAGTGCAAAACTTCACTCCGACCAATGATGTATTGCTACTGACCGGAATCCCCAACCAGTACAAGTTTGAAGCGGCAGACAGCAATCTACGAATTTTAACGACCCAGGGCGATCTGGTGGCGGTCATTGAAGGTATCGACAAACTTGTGGTGGGCGATCGGTTCAAGGAGCTTGGAGTGTTCACGATGATGTCACCTCAGTTCGAGAAGGGTAAATCATGAGGTTGAAGCGGTTTGTCTCCAATCGCCCAATTCAGATTCATGAATGGGCGAGAGTGTGGACTTTTGGCGCGCAGCTTAGCGATCGTGCGCTCCAAATTCGTCCCTATTTACACCTAACATAGGTAAATTTTGCATCATCAGGATTGTCAAAACTTAATTCATTACCCTTCCACTCTCCCCTATACTTCAAGCGAGTCAGCTCATAGACCCCAATCGTCTCTCCGCCCATATTAGGGCCATCCCCAATAACCACCGTATTGCGTTCGGGATAGCGAACATAAATTCCTTGATAAACATTTTTCCATTGAGAATTCTTTTTCTGTGCCCAAATATATTTATTCCCAGGCTGCCTATAAATAAATCTCTGCCGATCGCATTGCCCAGGCTTACTCCATTCGCCAGCCAATAAATCATAGTCAATCTTTGCTTCACGAGCATTGGCAAATTGTGGCAACAGAAAAACCAACAGAGAAGAAATTAAAAAATAAACGAGCTTTCTCCTCAATAAGTAGTGAAAGAGTTTCATATCATGTTTTTGCTTTATAGATTAAAGTAATATACTTTTGCACTTCGAAGCTGCAACAATAGGGACTAAACGGCCTGCATTTTAAAAGTAATTTTAGCCTGTCTCAGCCGACTCAACGCCTCTTCCAGCCGATCGCAGTCTGCAATCAAGCTAATGCGCATGTAGCCTTCGCCACCAGAGCCAAATGCATTGCCAGGCGTCACCACAATGCCCGTTTCTTGGAGTAGCTTGAGGGCAAAATCCGTCGAACTGCTGCCCTCAGGACAGGGCACCCAGAGGTACATCGTGGCCTTGGTTTTAGGAATGCTCCAGCCCAGTTCTTCCAATCCCCGGATCAGGAAATCGCGGCGATCGCAGTAGCGTTTCTGCACCATTTTTAAATGGCTGTCCGGTAAATTCAGCGCCGTCTCCGCAGCGGTTTGGAGTACCGAAAAAATACCGTAATCCAAGTTTGTTTTGAGGGTGCGCAGCCCCTGGATAATATCGCGGTTGCCCACCACAAACCCCACGCGCCAACCCGCCATATTGTAGGTTTTAGACATGGTGTGGAACTCCACCCCGATGTCCTTGCCGCCTGGAATTTCCAACAGGCTCACGGGCTGGTAGCCGTCAAAGGCCAGCTCCGCGTAGCATAGATCGTGGACTAGCAAAATTTCGTACTTTTTAGCAAACTTCACCATCTCCACGTAAAAGTCGCGGGGGGCTACTGCTGCCGTGGGATTGGAGGGATAGTTAAAGTACAGAATTTTGGCCCGTCGCGCCACATCTTCAGGAATTTTAGAAAGGTCGATCAGCCAGTCGTTTGCCGCCGTCAGCAACATCGGGTGGAGGTCGGCTCCGGCGATCGCCGGTCCCCGAAAGTGTGGCGGATAGGCTGGATTCGGCACCAGCACCACGTCCCCAGGGTTGATGTAGGCCAGGGCCAAGTGGGTCAACCCTTCCTTAGAGCCTAAGAGCGGCAAAGCTTCGCCATCGGGGTCCAGCTCCACCTGGTAGCGACGGTTGTACCAATCGGTAATGGTTTTACGAAAGCTAGCGGTACCCTCAAAGGGCGGATAGCCGTGGTTACTGGGGATTTCCATCGCGGCGATCGCCGCCTCGATCACTTCCCGCGGTGCGGATCCATCGGGATTGCCCATGCCGAGGTCGATCAAATCGATCCCTTGGGCGCGAGCGCTGGCCTTTAGCTCGTCCAGGCGCGCAAATACGTAGGGAGGGAGCGCCTTGAGGCGTTCTGCGGGACTAATCCAATCTAACGTCATTCCTCTAATTCTCGTTGGCGGCAAGGGGAGGGAAGGGCAACCATTTGCTCTAAAGGAGAGCCGAGATGGGTGGGTGCGGTGGTAGACACCATCGCTGCCAGCAATTCGGCAGGCGATACCGCAAAGGGCAAATGGTGCAAATCCGATCCAGGGGCGCAAGCCACCTGAGCGGCTCGCTCTAAAGCAGCAAGCGAAACACCCCCCAATCCTAAATCCGCCAATGTCAGCGGCAAGCCAATCTCTTGGTAAAACTTAGTCAGCTGCTGCCGCGCCGCAACCGCCAATTGGCTGCCTTGCAGCATCTCTTCTAACCGAAGCTGCACCAAAATACCGTAGGCCACCTTTTCGCCGTGGAGGCTGGTATGATTTTCGTCGACATGTGTCAGTCCGTTGTGAACGGCATGGGCCGCTACCGTCCGACACTGGGCACCCCCAATGCCCCCGATGACCCCAGCCATGAGCACCGTGGCATCGATCGCTTCTTGCCATGCTGCGGAACCCGGCTGGGCGATCGCTTCGACTGACTTTTGCAATAAAATATCCCGCAGCACTCGCGCCTGCTGCACGGCTGCGATAATCATCGTCTGCTGGGAATGACCGCTGCTCACAGAAGCTTCGTACCATTTCGCTAAGGCATCCCCAATACCGGCAATGAGGGTGCGAACGGGAGCTGTAGCAATGATGTCGTAATCCAGCAGCAATACGTTGGGACACTGCGGCAATCCCACATCGTACTGAAAGGCTCCAGCCTCTGTATAGACATTCGACAAAGCCGTCCAAGCCGCACAGGTTGCGGCTGAGGTTGGAACCGTCACGATAGGCAAGCCGCACTGATGGGCCAGCAGCTTTGCGGCATCCAGCACTTTACCGCCGCCCACACCAACCACAACATCCGCCTGATGGGCGATCGCTGCCTGTTTGAGACGCTTGAGGCTTTTTTCGGTGCAGGCATTTTTGCAAGCGACTTCGCTACTGACGAGGGACTGCTGCTCTAGTGCCGCTAGCAGAGCGGGACGCACCGCCTCTAGCGATCGCTCACCCCCGACAATCAGCGGTCGAGTGCCAAGGCGAGCCACAATCGGGCCAGCTTGCTGCAGGAGCTGAGCGCCTCGGAAAACTCGGGCAGGGGCGATCGCGAGGACAGCAGGCGAAGCGACCGAATCGGTTGAAGTAATGTAGGACATTTAAGTATCGTAAACGTTCTAGTCACAACAGAGCAATAGAATCGATGCTCGAACGAGGGCAAATACATGCCAATTTTCCATAGGCCGTCGGCGAAAGCCTCAACGTCTCCAAGCGATCGCAAATTTTGGAAACATCAGCTAGATAGGGTTAGCCATCGGCCAAAATCTTCTCCAAAAGAACCTGCCTGTATGGAGGCCCGAATGCGCTGAGTAAAGCGAACCAGCTCGGTGATGTTGTGGATGCTCAGGAGGGTGTAACCCAGCAGCTCTCGCGACCTGAGCAAATGGCTCAGATAGGCCCTGGTAAAACTCCGGCAGGTATAGCAGGGACAGGTGGCGTCTAGGGGCGTAAAGTCTTCCCGGAATTTCTGATTGCGGAGGTTCAACCGCTCGCCCCCCACGAGGGCATTGGCATGACGGGCCAATCGCGTTGGAATCACGCAATCGAAGAGATCCATCCCAGCGGCGATTGCCTGGACCATTTCCCGATAGGTGCCCACTCCCATCAGGTAGCGCGGTTTGTCAAACGGCAGCAACGGCGTGGTGGCCTCCACAATTTTTTGGATCAGTTCGGGCGGTTCGCCCACGCTCACCCCGCCGATGGCGTAACCCGGCAGGTCGAACTCGATCGTCGATCGGGCGGAGAGCTGCCGCAGGTCTAGGTACACCCCGCCCTGGACGATCCCAAACAGCGCTTGGTCGGGCCGCTGGTGGGCCTTCACGCAGCGTTCCAGCCAGTGTGTGGTGCGATGGAGCGCTGTTTTGACCGCATCGTAGCTGGCAGGGTAGGGCGCGCACTCGTCAAAGGCCATGATGACATCAGCCCCTAACGCATTCTGAATTTCGACGGACTTTTCTGGCGTGAGGTGGATGAAATGCCCGTCGCGCGGCGATCGAAAGGTGACGCCCTCATCGTTAATTTCGCGCAGTTCGCTGAGGCTGAAGACCTGAAACCCACCAGAATCGGTGAGAATGGGGCCTTTCCAGTTCATAAACTGGTGCAACCCGCCCGCCTTTTGCACGATCGCCTCGCCGGGCTGAAGGTGGAGGTGATAGGTATTGGCCAGCACCATCTGCGCCCCCGTTTCGGCAAGCTGGGCAGGCGTTACGGTTTTGACGTTAGCGAGGGTGCCGACGGGCATGAAGCGGGGTGTTTCTACGATGCCGTGGGGCGTATGAAATACTCCGGTTCGCGCTTTGGTGTGGGGGCAGCAGGTTTGGCATTCAAAGGTAAAAGGATGATTCATTCGAGGCCTACATGATGGCCTAAGGCCAATCCAGCCACCAACATCCCCAAGACCAAAAAGGGCTGGGCGCTGGCTTGATACTTCACGTCATTTTTGAGCGGATCCCGCAGGAAGTACATATCCTGGAACGTAATTTGGGGAATCACCAGCAGCAGCAAAATAGTGGCGTACAGATTTTCGTGGATATAGATCAGATAAGCCCCCATCGCGACTTGGAACACATCAATCATCAACACGCAGATCCAGGCCGCTTTTTGGACGCCAAACATCACGGGCATGGACTGGAGGCCAAATTGGCGATCGCCCTCGACGCTCTTGAAGTCGTTCACAATCGCAATGCCCAAACCCGCCAAACTATAGAACAGCGTCAGTACCACGATGGTGGGGGTTAACGTCCCGAATAAAGCCTGCCCCGCCCACCAAGGCAGCGCGATGTAGCTGGCCCCCAAGGCATAGCTGCCCGCCCACCCATTTTGCTTCAGCTTCAGGGGCGGTGCCGAATAGATGTAGGACACAAAAGAGCCGAACACGGCCAAAGCCAGCAAAATTGGGAACTCGTGCCCCGCCCAGACATCCAGGGCATAGGCAACCCCTAACCCAGCAACCAGCAACACCCAAATTTGGACGATGACCTGGGACAGAGGAATGGCCCCGGACGGAATGGGTCGATAGGGTTCGTTAACCGCATCGATCTCGCGGTCGTAGTACTCGTTAATGGTTTGGGTATATCCTGCCAGCAGCGGCCCGGACATGAGCATGCAGGCCGCAGAAATCAGCGTATTTTCGAGGCTCCAGGTGAAATGTCCCGAAGAAGCCGCTCCGCAGACAACGCCCCAAATCAGCGGAATCCAGGTAATCGGCTTCATGAGCTGGAGGCGAATTTTCCAGATGTTGGTTTCACCCGACTTGGCTCCCTTCATGCCTAAAAGTTGGCGCGTCGTGCTGCCCGCTTCGGCACTATCGAGCGCGTCTAAAGCCTCAGCCTGGTCTGTGGGAGGAATCGGAGTATCGGAATGCGTCATAGCAGTTGCGGTGAGAGACCGTTTGGAACATTGCGCCTGTAGCTTTCACTCATTCTGCCAAGTTCTGGCCGACTTTCCAAGGGGAATTTGACTTTATGGCGAGTTTTCTACGGGGTCATGCTAGCGGCAGGCACGCTCCCGTACCCCGCCGCCCCCTTCCTCAACTACGATAAAGTGAAGAACAGCGATCGCAAATCCAGGTTCCATGGCAAAGCGCAAAAAGAGCAACGGCCTAAAGTGGATCAAAGAGACCCTCGAACTCAGTCCCGATCATCGGTGGCAGTCGAACGCAGGCTATAAAGTGTTTGTGGCAGGTCGCGGGGCCGTGCGCTTCGACGTGCCTCAAGACTGGGTGTTCGAACCAGACGACAAATCTTTTCGGTTTTTAGATGCGTCCCCGCCCAACGATAACTGCCGCCTCGAAGTGTCCTTTAACCTGCTGCCGCCCGCCGACTGGACTTTATTTCCCCTCAAGCGCACCCTCAAGAAAATTGCCGAAGACGACGAGCGCGACGTGATTGAAGTGGGGGAAGTCGTCACGGTCCCCCGACAAACCGCCCGCATTGTTTGGATCGAAATCAAATTTATGGATCCCGAAGAACATCGAGAGGCGTTCTCGCGGATCTGTATCGGACTCGGATCTAACGTCCAATGTCTGATTACCTTCGACTTTTGGGCCGATGAAGCCGAAAAACTGACGCCCGTATGGGATGAGGTGATGCGATCGCTTACCCTGGGGCTGTTCATCAGCGACCCCAGAACGGGCACCGCCCTCCCAGACTAGCGCCGTAGGGAAGAATCATTCCCGCGCTCATCCAACCGCCGACCCTTCAGGCGTGGGTACCATTTCTTCTAGAGGAACGTCCAAACTATTCCACCCATCTTGACGGGCATCCGTAATCAGCCAATCTAGGGCAGCAGCGCGGACGTCGATGGCAGCCCCTGTTTTGTCCACGCAATAGCGACCGAACACCAGCTTGTCCACCAAACGCACGTTGGCACCCAATCGCGAATATTCGAAAATCACGCTGTTGTCCACCGTCGCACCGCCGCAAATATAGCAGTTAGGACCGATCATGGAAGGGCCGATAATCCGAGCGCCATCCTCAATGCGGGTCATCCCGCCAATATAGACGGGACCCTGAATGTCTACCTTATCCCAATTCACCGAAACGTTGAGACCCGTATAGATACCAGGGGCAACCTCCCGACCTGGAATGGATACATTCTTAACCTCTCCCAGCAGCACGCTGCGAATGGCGTGCCAGTAGTCCGGCACGCGGCCAATATCCACCCATTGAAACTCCATGGGAATGCCGTAGAACGGCGCTCCCATTTCCACGAGCTTCGGAAATAAATCGCCGCCAATGTCGAACATGCAGCCAGAGGGAATGTAGTCGAGAACTTCCGGCTCAAAAATATAGATCCCGGTGTTGATATTGTTGCTTAACGCCGCTTCGACTTCGGGCTTTTCCTGGAAAGCCTTAATCCGTCCGTCTTCGTCGGTTACTACGACGCCGTAGCTGGATACTTCGCTGGGGTCGACGGTCTTCATGACCACCGTGGCGATCGCCCCTTTTTTGCGATGCCACTCCAGCGCTGCCGTCAGGTCTAGATCGATCAGCGCGTCGCCGCACAGCACCACGAAGGTATCGTCAAAAAACGGCGAAAAATCTTGAATTCGACGCATCCCACCCGCCGAACCGATGGCCTCCCCGACCAACTGCCCGTTTTCGATGCGACCTTCAAAGGAATAGGCAATCTCGACACCAAATCGCTGCCCATCTCGAAAATAGTTTTCGATTTCTTCAGCTAAATGGCTGACATTAACCATAATTTGATCGAAACCATGATGTCTGAGCAGCTCCACCAAAAACTCCATCACTGGCTTTTGGAGGATCGGGATCATCGGCTTGGGCGTCGTATAGGTAATTGGGCGAACGCGAGTTCCCTTCCCAGCCGCTAAAATCATGGCTTTCATAGGCGCTTATAAATCTCTTAAGTATATAAAGAACGGGCAGGATAGAAGCTCAGCTGAGGCAAAATAACGTAGACCGAGTATTGATGCGATCGTAGTTTACTCGTTTTAGTTTAACCCCGAAGTATTGTCGGCACAATCTGACTACAGCGCGTAAATCCGCCCGTCGATCAACAGACGGGTGATTCCTTTAGCCGAGAGCTGCATGCTGGCGGAGCGCAGCATATTGCCGTTGGGGACTTTGATGATGCGCTGAGT
Source organism: Altericista sp. CCNU0014 (assembly GCF_044923475.1). NCBI lineage: Bacteria > Bacillati > Cyanobacteriota > Cyanophyceae > Synechococcales > Altericista > Altericista sp. CCNU0014. Next base: position 3,332,133 of record NZ_CP137338.1, on the reverse strand, counting down.
CCGGTGGGAAAATCGACGGGCAATGCGATGGTTATCAAAAACGGGCAGCGTGCAGGACTGAATTTCATGGGCCGGGATTTGCCCCAGTTCGCCAAAATCTTTGAGCGGTCGAGTCACGAGCTCTGCCGTGCGATCCACCACTAGATAACAAATTTTGGGCAGTACCGCCTGCGCAAAGGGCATAACCTCGAGCAGCGCTTCGGACTGAAGCTTTAGGGCTGACCCCTCCAACGAAAAGCCTTCCGGATCGTCCTCGTCTGAATCGTAGTCCTCGTCATCAAACGCGTCGTCCTCATCGTCATCCTCCTCGGATGCAGCGTTTGCAAAAGAAGACGTCAGGCTGGAACCCAAGTCTTCTAGAATGGCACTCATTTCTTCTTGGGGTGGCGAGATAGAGCGAAGGTGCGGCGGTGCGATGGCGCTTTCTACGCCAGCTGTTTCGGTGGGTGCTTCCGGCGTGCGGATCGCGTCGATCTCGCGAAAATCGTCCTCTGGAGCAATGCGCCTCCGGCGGCGATCGCTCGTCAACTCTCGACTTTCTTTAATGTCCTCTCGAAGTGCTCTCAGGGTTGGAGGCGCAACGGAACGAGGTTCGGCCTCATCGGTCTCTAGGCTGCCCGCAGGATCTTGCTGCTGAGATCGATCCGCCGACAGAGAAAGTTTGGGGATGAGCTTAGGCTTTTTATCTAACGCAATGACTTTTCCCGAAGCGATGGGTTCGGGGACCGTCTCAACGACGGGAGGGTTTGAAACAGGTGTGTCCTCAGCACCCACTTGAGGGGCAGACGCGTCTGAGGCAAACTGCTTCAGCAGGCGGCGAATAGTAGAAGAACTGACTTGATAGCGTTCTGCTAAGCCAGGGATAGTATCCTGTTGTTGCTCGAAGCAGGCGACAATTTCTTGCTTTTCGAGATCTGACAGTTTGCTCCGGGTCATTTGAACCTATGGTTACTGCAAAACGCGTACGGGTTTGTCATCCCCTATCCTAGCTTTTGTTCAGTCGGTTTTTTCGAGTTCTGCAGGAGTTTTCTGATGGGTTGCCCACTCGACTTGGCGCAGGATGCCTCGCAGTAAGGCTAGTTCCGACGAGGAAAGCTGCGATCGCAGGGCCATCTGCCGAAATTTTTGCATCCGACTGGGCGCGGTATGGGGATAGAGATAGCCGATCTCAAGCAAAACCGACGATAGATGGGTTACATAGCGCTCAATGGCATCCAGGGGAGCAAGATCTGCTTCCGCTGGGGCGAGAAGCGGAGGGGGCGAAGCAGCAGCGGGGCTTTGTACGCTCTGGTAAAGCTCGTAGCAGCAGACCGCCACTGCCTGGGCCAAATTCAAAGACGGATAGTCCGAGGAGCTGGGAATCGTGATAAAGCGTTGCGCGTAGTTCAATTCGGCGTTGGACAACCCCCGATCTTCAGGCCCGAAGATCAGGGCAGAGGGCATCTCTAACAGCCAGGGCAAGGCCGAACGCGGGGACTCTAAGGGCACAGCTGGTGCCGCATCCCGAGGTCTGGCCGTAGTGGCGATCGCCCTAAAGCATCCTTTTAGCGCCTGCGATAGCGTTTCGACCTGCCGGGCAGCTTCTAGAACGTCGGCGGCATGAACTGCCATCTGTCGCGCTTCATCGCCCAACGGATCGCAGTGAGGATTGACTAAAACCAGGTTCCGCAACCCCATATTTTTCATGACGCGGGCCGTAGAGCCAATATTCAGCGGCCCTGCGGGTTCCACTAAAACAATGCGAATGCGGTGCAGTCCTGCGCCCATAAACCCTTGCTGTCAAGCTTGTCTGCGGGTCGATCTTATCGCGATCGAGGCCATCCCAAACGGCTAATAGCCGCTGGCTATCGGTCGCAGGTCTAATTCAATTTGCTGTTGTAGAAACTGAGTCAGCCATTCTTTGACGTGGTAGGTGGCCAGACAGTCGTCTTCGTTGTACCGCACGATATCGTCCAATAGCACTTCGTTGCCCGTTGCAAGCCATTCGCTATACCAGCAAATGGCCTGCGCGCCGTTGGCCGCACCATTGCGCCATTCAAAGCCCAGCCATCGCGCAATCAATTTGAGGGTATAGCTTTCAATGGGCAATACCACTGTGCGGGTCACCCATTCGTGGAGATCTACAAAGCGCGGCAGTAGGGATTGGATCAAACCGTCCGGCGCGCCGTAAAGCTTGGCCAATCGAGCCACAGTCTGCACTTCATAGGCGCAAAAGTGAAAAATAGGCGCTTCGGGATAGCGCTGGAACAGGCACACTAAGTCTTGCCAAGCCTGGGCTTCTTCCTCGGGCTGTCTGGCCAGGAAAGGATAAAACTGCTGGAGATCGCGCTGGCGATCGACGACGAGGATGCCATGGAGATAGACCAGATCGAGTCCCGGCTCGGCTTCGATATCGAAGTACAGCTCGATGGATGCAGTGGGAAGCGCGTCGAATGCTTTGAAGGTACGCGCGCTATGGAGCAGGACGGGCTGTTGGTACACGAACGATTGGGCCTGAGACACCAGTTTGCTAGAGATTTCATGTCCCAACCCCGTCTTGGCGTGAAGGTACAGCGGATCGGTTTGGGCCAAGATTTCGGCAGTATTCAAACGGTGGGACTGGAGGACTGGGTAGCGCGTGGGGGTGACGCCGGGCAAAAGCGACAGATGATTTTCAGATTGGGCGATCGCGTAGCAGTGATCGAACCAGACGCACATGCTGCACCGATTGCGCGCAATAAACACCTCTGGCTCCTGACGAGAAAGCAGCATCTCCAGCAGTTCGGAGCGCAGCGCCTCCATTTGAGCCATCACCTTAGATAAATCGACGGCATACCAGCCCTTATCTTTGAGGTAAAGCCAAGCGACCTCGGGCAGTACCTGCTGCACTGCTGCTAGAACGTCGGCACCAAAGGCGCTTAGAATCTGATACTCCAGCTTCGGTCGTTTGCTCAGCTTCACGTCCACCGGCACGTAAAACCAATCCCCAAATACAGAAACCCCAGACCTGCGTATCAACAAATCTGGGGTGCTCGCAAAGCTATATTGGTCCGTCCTAGGACTCATCACGACGCCATTTCGGATGACTGGCACGCCTTGACGCATGAGGTCTAAGGTTGCGAGTCCCCCAGCTTCCCAGTCGGAGCGCGGATAGTCCGGTTGGGCCACGGTCTGTTCGAAGGTTAGGCTTTCTTGAAAACGCTGTTTATCTTGGGCAAGCTTCAATAAAAAATCGTTAACTTGACCGCGAACGCTTGCTTCACCGTACATCTCAAGAAAGGCTTGTCGATGACAGCGCTGGAAATTTAACAGCAATCGATCGGTGAGCAGCATGCTGAATCGCGCACAGAACCTGTAGGCATCTTAACAAAACATTCCATTTTCCGAGTAAAATTGCCGCGATAAGATGCAATCCACCGCTTGCTCGACTCGCAAAGCTTGTACCATTGCAAAGCCCGTCGAAGCAGACTGGGCCATGTTGCCCGCGATCGATTGAACGATCGCAATTGAGCGATCGCAATTTGTTTTTCTTGGTTAAGAACTGAACGATGCCCTAGAAAGCGGGGGAATCCTCTCAACAGTTGTCGATTCTCTCGGTATTTAGACTCTCAAGTATGAATTCATGCATATTGCGCCGACTTTGGTCCGTCGTCGAAGAAACCCAAACGCCAGTCATTCTCGAACTGAATGACGCAGATTTAGTTCAGCAACTGCTGCATCAGTTTCAGAACCGACACGCCCTCACCCGCACCGAAGCCCAGGCCGTTCGCTGCTACCTAGGCGATCGCTTGGCTCTCATTCGCGACATGGTTCGCTAACCGCAGAGATTCCACCTAAACCCTTTCAATTCTTTTTTGGAGTGTTACTCTAGCACAAAACGGCCCTATTAAATGAAGCTTCTCCATGAAAATGGAGAACCGTAAGCTTTTTGTAACTTTTGTATCATCTTCCCCCACAACCCCGTGGCATAGATATAGAGTAGAGATGCCTCAAACATAAAGAAAATCTTAAGAGTGTTTTCCTATGCCTCCAACCATCCTCCATCAGTTTTGGGCTTTCATCGAAGAGACGCAGACCACTACGCTCCTAAACCTAGATGACGCAACGCTTGTGGGCTGGCTGACCGGACAGTTTCAGCGACAAAACGTATTGAACACTGAAGAGACTCAACACTTGAGCACCTATATTTCTGGACGCCTGCCCTTAATTCGAGAGCTGGCAGAGGAAAGAAGCCCGGCCTACCAGTAGGTTGCGTTTGCAAAAAATGCTCGACGCTCAGCCTGAATTGCTAAAAACCTTTAACTGCATCAGTCCTTGCGTTCGATCGTTCCCGACGAAATTCGCTTGCGCTTCGATTCTAGCCGTTTTGCTCTCTTAAAGAACTTTCAAACAGGTCTCATACCCTGCCCGTAATTCGATCGATCTGGCCCGCCGTATTTTCTCTGCTCGTTTCAGATGCAGGCCAATACGTACCCCTACAGCTTTAAGGTGCCCGACCGAACCCAAGCAATGCCCAGCCAACTGTATATTGACCCGAGATTCTCGACTGCTACAAACAAGCCCCTCAAGAAGTTTCATTCTTGAGGGGCTTGTTTTAGGGCTTTAGGCTATTTTCAACAGCTTTCCTTTTCCAAAGGAAAGCCGTTGAGCGAATATGTTTTTAGCGAATGTATTCTTTTAAAACGCTATTCCGGTTGGGGTGGCGCAGTTTGCGAAGGGCTTTGGCCTCAATTTGCCGGATTCGCTCGCGGGTTACGTTGAAAATTTGGCCGATTTCTTCTAAGGTCTTCATTCGACCATCATCTAAGCCGTAGCGTAGTTTCAAGACATCGCGTTCGCGGGGGCTTAGGGTGTCTAGCACGCTCTCTAAATCTTCCCGCAGCAGGTTTTTGGAGACCTGATCCTCGGGGGTTTCACCGTCAGATTCGATGAAGTCGCCCAAACGCGAGTCTTCTTCTTTCCCGATCGGCGTTTCTAGCGAAATCGGAAGCTGAGCTGATTTGGCAATAAACCGCAGCTTTTCAATCGTCATTTCCATGCGGGTAGCAATTTCTTCTTCCGTCGGCTTGCGACCCATTTCTTGCGAGAGCAGCTTGGTGGTCTTCTTGATCCGAGAGATGGTTTCGTACAGGTGAACGGGTAGCCGAATAGTGCGAGACTGGTCGGCGATCGCCCGCGTAATGGCCTGACGAATCCACCAAGTGGCATAGGTCGAAAACTTATAGCCCTTTTCGTGGTCGAATTTTTCGGCGGCGCGGATCAGGCCCAAACTGCCCTCCTGAATCAGATCTTGGAACGAGAGACCTCGATTCATGTATTTCTTGGCGATCGATACCACCAGCCGTAGATTAGACTGCACCATCTTGTCCTTGGCGCGCCGTCCGACGTGGAGGCGATGGCGGAACGGATGCAGCGTCATCCCGACGGCTTCGCCCCATTCCGCATCCAGAGGCTCTCGATCTAGCTTCTCGACCAAATCATCGTAGATGCGTTCTAGGGAGAGCAAATCCGCAATCTTTCGGGCCAGCTCGATCTCTTCATCGGCGCGTAATAGCCGAATGCGGCCAATTTCCTGTAGGTACAGACGAATAGAGTCTTCCGTGTAGTGCTTCTTCTTGGCCTGACCGCGACGGCGAGCGCCCTTCGCCTTTTCAGCCTTCTCATCTTCTTCCGTATCGGCATCGTCCGGCTGAAAGTCTTCGTCGTCGCCGTCATCTTCAGCAACTTCACCCAATAGCAAAGTCTCTAACTCGCTGGGGGGTGCTTGGATAGACTCTAATACATTATTGGCTTGGGTCATGCCGGATTCCTCGTACTCCCTGCTAAATAAAAGGAGAAGTTTTCATGGACAAAGGGGCTTAATGGCTCTGCTTTGAATGGAGACCAATCAGCAAAAAGTCGTTCGAACAAGGGGCTAATACTTTCTAAACAAATTAAATGCGTACAGAGAAGATGCACCATCTGCTTAAAAAATAATCATAAAGCAAAGCACTGACTAGCTTTACCCTTGACGTGATCGATTGTAGCCTCTCTTACAGATTTTGGCCGTAAGATTGCGATGTTTCATGGATATTATGGCGCAGTCTTTTACGAACATGCATCTCAACAACGGACAAACGTTAAGTTAGCTTAAGTAATGTCACGGTTTCAGTCCTAATTTATCTGCCGAGGGTGTTGTCGGCAATGCCACGGTAAAGGTACTGCCTTCATTGGGTGTCGAGCGAACGGTGACCGTGCCGCCCATGCCTTCGACAAAGGTTTTCACGAGGGCTAAGCCGAGTCCGGTGCCGCCGCTGCGGTTGCGCGCTTCGTCTATGCGATAAAACCGCTCGAAGATGCGGGACTGGTGCTTGAGGGGAATGCCAAAGCCGCGATCGCAGACGCGAATCAGAGCCTGCCGCTGTTGCTGCTCCAGTTGAATTGTGACGGGAGTATCGGGGTCTGAATACTTGATGGAATTTTCCACCAGGTTGACCAGCACCTGTTTGAGACGGTGAGGGTCGGCATAGACGGGGACTAATTCTGACGCTTCTAGGACCACTTGTCGGTGGTTGACCTGCTCTGCCAGTTTGATGACATCTGCGACCGTATCGTTGAGGACAAACAGTTCGGGTTTGTAGGTCATGTACCCGTCATCGGCACGGGCGAGATCCAGCAAGTCTTTCAAGATTCGAATAGTGTGGTCTGTTTCTGCCGATGCAATGCTGAGGGCGTCCTGTTGCGAATCCGTGAGGGTTTGGCCTCGGCGGAGCACGCTGTCTAAGTACCCTCGCACAATGGTGAGGGGCGTTCGCAGTTCGTGGGAGACATTGCTGACAAATTGCCGCTGCTGCTCGGCGGCAGCCCCCTGCTGCTGCCAAGCCTCTGATAATCGATGCAGCAGCATGTTAAAGGTTTTAACGAGTTCTTGCACTTCTTGGGGTGCGTGGGGGGGAACCTCAATTTGCTTCTCGCCGAGATCGTTGACGGAAAGCGCTTGAGTCATCTGGCTGACGCGGCGCAGCGGGAGCAGCAACCGCCGAGCTTCGTAGGCGACGAGCAAAACGAGCAGGACGAGAGCGGTCAAGTTTGCCCCGATGAGGCTGTGGGCCAGCCGATTGAATTTGGCTTGGTCCTCGGTCATATCGTGGACGAGGTACAGCGTGCCGATCGGCATCTGGTTCACAATAAATGGACTCGAGCAGGCAATGAAGTGATGGCCCTGAAGTTCGTAGGTTTGAGGCAGTTTGCCGCTAGAAACGCGATCGATGAGTTGTTGAAACAGCACTGAATCGAGACGTGGTGTTTGCTGGTCCAGCGGCTCTTTGACCAGCAGAGTCTCGTCCTGACGCTTGACGCCGATCCAAAGATTGTTGGCCGCGCGGTTTTTGAGGGCTTTTTGGATGCTCTCGGTTAAGGGCAGCATTTCTCGGTACAGGGTGACGTCTTCTTCAATGCGATGGGCGGTTTCTTGAAGGGACTGCTTGTAACTGTCGAGGAGAATGTCTTGGGTTTTCCAACAGGTCCAAAGAGTGACGGTGCTGAGTCCTACGGTGATGATGGCTGCAATGCGTAAGGTTAGGGTGAACTGAAGCGATCGCGGTTTTGCCAATATCGACGCCAGTCTGTTGGGGATGGGTTGAGTTTGGCCGGAAGGAGACGACCGCATTGATTGGCTCTAGCTCTCAATAAGTGGGCCTTTACTTAAGGTTGTAGACGAATTTGCGTCTTTTAGAATGATGCAGGTCTAATTGCTAGATAAGTTTTAGCTGAGTAAGGATGGGGAAAGCTAGGAAGAGAGGGTTGCGCTCTGCGTGTCCGAGCGTTCCAAATCGACCGCAGGGGTTTCAGCGCAATACTGAAACCCCTGCAAGTTCGACATGGGTTCGACATGGGAGAGAAGAAGCTATCGCCCGCCGACGGTGATGGAGTCTACTTTGATATGGGGCTGGCCGACGGTGACGTAGATGCTACCGCTGACAGAGCCGCAAAATCCGGCTGCTAAGCCTAGGTCTTTGGAAGACATGGAAATCTTGTTCATGATTTCGGTGGCTTCGCCGATTAGGGTTGCGCCCTTGAGCGGTTTGGTGACTTTGCCGTTTTCGATCAGGTAGGCTTCATCGACGGCGAAGTTGAACTGCCCGGTGGGACCGACGCTGCCGCCGCCCATTTTTTTGCAGTAAATTCCTTTTTCAATAGAAGCGAAGATCTCATCGGTGGTGTAGCTGCCGGGGGCGATGTAGGTGTTTCTCATCCGGCTGGCGGCGGCATAGGCATAACTTTGTCGCCGACCGCTGCCCGTGCGGGGGTTGCCCGTGCGGATGGCCCCGGCGCGATCGCTCAGGAAGTTTTTCAGGATTCCGTTTTCGATCAGCAGGGTGCGCTGGGCGGGCATGCCTTCGTCGTCCATGTCGATGGTGCCGAAGGCGTTGTCGGTAAGACCTTCGTCCCAAGCGGTTAGGTTTTGGTGGGCGATTTTTTCGCCTTTTTTGTCGGCGAAGGGGGTGGTTTTGCGCTCGATCTGGGTAGTTTCGAGCAGGTGCCCGCAGGCTTCGTGGAAGATGACGCCGCCAAATTCGTTGGCCATGACGACGGGGTAAGTGCCGGATTCGATAAATTCGGCGTGAATCATCTGGGTGGCGGAATGGGCCACTTCTTCGGCGTCGATGGCAAAGTCCCAGGTTCTGAGGAAGTCGGGGGCGTAGGTTGCGCCAACGCGCTTGCCAATGGAGGCGCGATCGCCATTTTCTTCGCACAGCAGGTTGTAGCCGACGGACTGGGTGAGACGAATATCGCGGGCAAAGACGCCGTCGCTGGCGGCCACTAGGACTTCTTGCCAGTCGCGGAAATAGACGGCTTTGCGGGATTGGACGTGCTGGGCTTTTTGGAGCAGGCTGGCGTTGGCGGCGAGCAACACTTCGCTCATTTCTTGCATAGGGCTGCAACTTGCGAGCCAACTCTCTTTATTGCGGGCGGTGGCGTAGTCGCGCAGGAGTTCTAGGTTGATGTCTGGCACGAAGGCGCTGGGGCCAGGGAGGGTGAGGCCCATGATGGATAAGGCTTTTTCGAGCGATCGCTTGAGTCCGTTAAAGCTTAAGTCATTGGTGCTGACGTAGCAGTCTGTACTTCCTACAAAGACCCGCACGCCCGCACCGGTGGCTAAACGGGGCGATAGGCTGGTGATGGCGTCGTCTTCGGCTTGGGCGCTGATGTAGTTGACGCGCTCTAGGAAAAATTCGATGAGGTCAGCCCCTGCGGCTCGACCTAGACCCAATAAGGTAGAGAGAGGACGCCGCCAGCTTTCGTCGAAGCGATCGCGACTGACGGTGTAGTCTAGCGTGGGAAGTTCTTTGGAGAGCAGTGCGGCACTTGGAGACATGCTGGACCTTTGGTAGTAGGAAATTTAGGGCTTGTCGCGTTGTTTTTACAGTCTAGCAAACCTAATTACTGGAAGGGCTGAAAGCCACTACAACCAACTGATTCGAAGACAGATGATGGTTTGATTCTTGGTACAATCGCTCCTTGACACAATAAATTAGATAGATCTCAAAACTAGATCTCACTTCAAAGCAGTATTCAGCAGACTTTAGAGTTCGGGAGTTCCATAAGTGTCTACCTTATACCGTCCTTAAAACGATCGGCGATCTGACATTGAGAGCTTTCACAAAAAGGGGAACTATAAAGCCCAAGTTTTTGCTTTAGAATTAACCACAGAACGGGTATATCATCTATTAGATATCTTTTCCAAAGTCGCTTGGGTTCTGAATAAAGTCTAAACGCCCATTCCAAGCCCATGTACGAAAGAAATCTAGGCGCGCGTTTTTTTACACCTGCCTCAAAGTCAATCGTCGCGCCAATGGCAAGAAAAATTTTTACTGTTGGCATCTTTTCTTTAAATTGGTATATCCATTTCTCTTGTTTTGGGGATCCCACGCCTACTGCCAGAACTGTTGGGCGACATTGGTTGACTTTATTAATAATTTCTAGACATTCTTGCTGACATTGCTCGAATCCAAAAGATGGGGAATGAGCGCCAACAATAATTGAACGTTCAATTTTGCGTTCGATCGATTCTTTGGCCTTCTCTGCAACTCCTCGATCGCCTCCCAATAAAAAAATTCTTACATTCTCATTATCTCGATGAAATTGATAGAAAGCAGGAAAGAAATCCGATCCTGCAATTTTTTCTCTTAATGGATTTCCTAAAAAATACGATGCATAAAATAGAATCCGACTATCGCATATTTTATAATCGGCATTACAGTAGATATTGAAGAATTCTGGATCGCGCTGTAAATTCATTAAATGGTCTGCATTTAAAGTCAATACGACACCGCAGTTTAGATTTTCAAGTAACTCTGCTCGAGTTAAATTGTCTACTTGAACGTTTAGAAGCTGTACCCTTGCTTTCCAGCTTGTCGATGCCGATCGCCATAGGAGGGTGCGCAAAACAACATTATCAAGGAATAAAGAGAACCTATTGACGGATCGCTTATTAATTTGCTGTAGGTTAATTATGCCTGGCTTAACAGCCAAACTTAGCCAATCTCCGCCGTAATAATTTCTGACCTCACTACAGGTCGCTGGGTAAATACCAAAAAGACTCATCTCGCCTCTTAAGACATTCAGAAATAGAGGAAGTTTATCGAGGCGAGCTTTTCGAAGAAATTTGCCAACGCGAGTAACACTCGGTTTTTTTCGGTAATTCGTATACTGAAAACTCCGATCTTTTAAATGAAAATTTTCAATTAGAATAGTTGTTCGAAATTCCCATATCTTAAAGCGTTTTCCTCGCAAACCGATTCGATACTGCGGAAGAAAAATCGAGCCTGGAGAGTTAACGTAGATAGCAGTAGCAATCATTGGCAGTGCGAGCCCTAGAATGCTCAGCCCTACCAAGGCAGCTAGGATATCCCGTACGCGCCTCAACCCGCTCAATATTGCAGCACAAAAACCCGTGGAAGCGGTCACCTCTCCTTCTGACCTTGACTGCAAAGCCAAAGCAAACATGAGTTCTGAATAATTAATTTCTCCCAGTTCTATTAAAATATCTCCTAACCGTTTTCTATTGAGTGGTTTTGGATATTCTTTTTGCCGATCGAGAGCCTTTTGTAAATTCTCTCGATCGATCAAGTTGTTGTGTAGAAGAATCGTTCCTAACTTGGCCATAGGAGGATATCCAAAACTCGTCGTTTAAGCGTATTAAACGTGTTAAGCAGTTAACTTGAATTGGAAAATACTTATGATTCTGCGATCGCAAGATCGGCAGCAATGGCTCAGTGCGATCTAACGGCTTCAGTAACTCTGGCAGCGCAGCGCATTAACTCTTGAGTGCTACCAGGTTTGATTTGCAGTTGTTATGCTGAGTGGGGTAGAAATCTAATGAAGTCCTTATTAATAGAGACTTTTATGAAATTGCATTGCGTTCTTGATAGCTTAAGTCTACAGCCGGACGCTCGCTTCAAGAGATTGCTGAAAGTCCCCCTATCCTATCAAAATATGTTAAATGTATTGATACAGGTTGTCAAGCCAGAACGTATATCCATATATATAGATTTGCGCTCGGTCGGATACGCCTGCAAAGCCCGAAAGCAATGCTGTGCAATACATGCAGAACTTAAATTGCGTGACATCAAAATCCAATAACTTATGAATTCATGACTTGGTTCTATCCATCTTTATATCTATTTATGCTCGATTTATATTTCATTTACATTTAAAATCTTTCTTTGGACGTATTCATTGCAACTCAATTTTGCCCTTCGGGGATATTTGTTTTGGCTCTAAGCTCGAGCCAAAGGGCATTTCAGGAAATGAAATTCACCAAAGTCCAGGATGAACACAATCTGCTTGTTTCATTGCCAGTTGAGTATTGCAGTCTCGACCGAAAAGATATTCGAGATCCTTTAAATGTTTCCTGAAAGACTTTAGATGCGCGGCCAAAAGGAGGTAAATCGTTAATGCTACTCTTACAGCAATTCGCAATAGAGGCTCGTGCAGAGATACGAACGGGATGATTTACGGGAAGGAAAGTCTACCGCTATCATAAAGGCTTTGATGAGGAGTTTTATGGTACGCTACGACGTCTACGGTCTCGGGAATGCGCTACTCGACATAGAATGCGAAGTGACACCAGAGGTGTTGCAACAATTGGGCATCGACAAGGGCGTCATGACCCTGCTGGACGAAGACGCTCAAAACAAAATCCTGGCTCACCTTCACGGATACTCGACCAAGCGCAGTGGTGGCGGGTCTGCGGCCAATACCATCATTGCAGTCAGTCAATTTGGCGGCAAAGCCTTCTACTCCTGCAAAGTTGCCGATGACGAACCCGGACAACATTATCTAGACGACCTCGTGGTCTGCGGCGTTGAAACTAACTTTAAAAACCGCCTCGCCGAACCCGGCATTACGGGGAAATGTCTGGTCTTCGTCACCCCCGATGCCGATCGCACCATGAATACGTTTCTGGGCATTTCCTCCAGCTTCTCCGAAGCCGAACTGATGCCCGAGGCGATCGCCGAATCTGCCTACACTTACATCGAAGGCTACCTCGTCACGGGAGAGCAGAGTCAGAAAGCTGCCATCAAAGCGAGAGAAATTGCTACAGCCGCCGGCCAGAAGGTAGCGCTGACCCTTTCAGACTTAAACATGGCCAAGTTCTTCAAGCAGGGCCTGTTGGACATCATTGGCCCTGGCGTTGACTTTTTGTTTGCCAACGAGAGCGAAGCTTGCCAAATGGCCGATACGCAGGATCTGAGCGAAGCGCTCGAGCACCTCAAAACCCTAGCGAAGGGATTTGCCGTGACCTGCGGGCCCAAAGGTTCGCTCATTTTTGATGGAGAAACGCTGGTTGAAATCGATCCCTTTCCCGTTAAAGCGATCGACACGGTTGGCGCTGGCGATATGTATGCCGCAGGCGTACTTTACGGCATTACCCATGGGATGGACTGGCCGACAGCGGGGCGTTTGGGTTCCATGGCCTCTGCAAAATTGGTGACGACGTTGGGGGCGCGCATGCCAACTGCCGACCTACAGTCGCTGCTGGCAGAGTTGCAAGCACGAGTTTGACGCTTGAGACGCTGGGGTATCGGGACAGAACCTAAAAAGTCGCACCTTGTCCGTAAAGTTCTTTACAATTTGAGGAAGGGTTGCGAAAGGTAAAGAACGTGGGCGACAAGGTACTGTTGACCCCCACCGGGAAATGGATGGTGGGAGGGGGCGTGGCCGTTGCGTTGGGTTTGACAGCGTTAGGTCTTTTGCAATTCGCGAATCGACCTTCTGCAAAGCAGGCCCAGCCTGCCCCCGCAGCGTCACCCGCTGCGGCCCTTGTTGGAAAAATTTCGGCACTGGGTCGCATTGAGCCTGCGGGCGAGATCGTTCAGGTGGGAGGGCCATCGGGAGAGCGCATCGGTCGGATGTTGGTCAAAGAAGGGCAGTCCGTGGCTGAAGGACAGCCGATCGCCTACTTAGAGTCCTATAACGAGCGGCTTGCGGACAGGGGCGTGGCTCAAAGTCAACTCAAGGATGCGTTAGCTCAATTCAGCAGCACGCAGCAGTACGGAAACGCCCAAATTGCCGAGGCGCAGACGCGGCGATCGCAAGCGGACGCGCCCAAACAGAAAGAGCTGGCGGCCCAAAATGCAACCATCGCTCGTCTCAAAGACGAATTGGCGATCGCCCAAACAGATCTGAACCGCTTTCAGTCGTTGAAAACCAGCGGGGCCGTTTCTCAAAGGGAGCTAGACGACAAGCGACTTGCCTATCAATCTAAAAACGGACAGCTTCGCGAAGCCATTGCCCAACGCGCCAAAATTCAGCAAGAATGGAACACCAGCCTGCGGAATGCCGACGCTCAAGTTCAGTCGGCGAGGGCAGAACAAGGGCGATCGCAGGCTCAAATCCAAGTCGATACGGCTCGCAGCAATTTAGCCCTCGCCCAGGCCAGACTCGAGCGAACCATCATTCGAGCGCCGCAGTCGGGTCAAATTTTGAAGGTGCTCAAAAAGCAAGGCGAGGCCCTCGAGCCGAGCGTGGGCGGAAGTTCTGGCGGGCAAGGGATTGTAGAGCTGGGCAATACCTCCCAGATGTACGTCGTTGCTGAAGTCTACGAGACAGACGTGAGCCGCGCGAGGGTCGGTCAACGCGCTGTCATCGCCAGCTCTGCGTTTCCAGGAGAGATTGCTGGCATTGTGGAGCAGGTGGGGCTCAAAATTGGCAAAAACGACGTGACGAACACGGACCCAGCGGCCAATACCGACACCCGCGTCGTAGAAGTTAAAATCCGCCTCCTCAACAGTCGCCCCGTTGCCAATTTGACCAACCTTCAGGTGCAGGTTTTAATTACTCCAAAGTCTTAGCAGCGCGATGATTTTTGCAATTCCCCTCGCTTGGCTTCAACTCTCCCGCGAAAGAATGCGCCTTTTAGTCGCGCTGGCGGGAATCTCCTTTGCCGTCATTTTGATGATGATTCAGCTCGGGTTTCGGGACGCGCTTTTCGATGCATCCACGACGATGCACATCAACCTCAATACCGATATCGTATTGATCAGCCCGCAGTCTACTTCCCTGATTGCAATGAAGAACTTTGCGCGGCGGCGGCTCTATCAAACCCTGGCCATGCCTGGGGTCGAATCGATTACGCCCATGTCTCTCGGGTTCGGTAACTGGATCAACCCCGAAACGCGCAAACCTCGCCAGCTTTTGATTATTGCTTACCCGCCAGATGCGGATGTCTTCTCGCTGCCAGGCATCAAAGAATATCAAAACAGAATGAAAGAAGAAAATGTGGTGCTGTTCGACGAAGCATCGCGACCTGAATTTGGGCCGATTGCGGAGTGGTTTAGGGAAGGTAGAACGGTCAGCACCGAGGTTTCAGACCGCAAGGTCACGGTGGGTGGAATTTTCCGACTGGGGGCTTCGTTTGGCGCAGATGGCAATATCATCACCAGCGATCTCAATCTGATGCGCATTTTACCCGAGCGATCGCTGTCTTTAATTGATGTCGGCCTGATTAAGCTAAAGCCGGGGACAGACGTATCCCAGACGCTCCAAGCCATTCGTAAAGCCCTGCCCGGCGATGTCAACGTGCTGACTAAATCCAGCTTTGCCGATTTCGAGCGGTTCTACTGGCAAAGCAGTACGGCGATCGGGTTTATTTTTAGCCTCGGTTCGGCAATGGGCTTCATTGTCGGCATCGTAATCGTGTACCAGATTTTGTACACTGACGTGTCGGATCACTTGGCAGAATATGCCACCCTTAAGGCGATGGGCTACCGGAGCTATTTCTTGATTTCGGTGGTGTTGCAAGAATCTCTGATTTTAGCGGCCCTGGGCTATCTGCCCGGCTTCTTCCTCAGTATTGGGCTTTATAGGCTGACTAAAAATGCAACTTCGCTCCCCATCGGCATGACGGTAGACCGGGGCATCACGGTTTTTATCTTGACGGTCATCATGTGCGTGGTGTCTGGGGCGATCGCCATGCGTAAAGTTCAGGCTGCTGACCCTGCGGATATTTTTTAAGCCATGACACTCGAACCCGTTATTGCAATCGATAAAGTCAATCACTACTTTGGCAGCGGCGCGTTGCGCAAGCAAATTTTGTTTGAGGTCACGGCCTCCATTTATCCCGGCGAGATCGTATTTATGACGGGCCCTTCTGGGTCGGGAAAGACCACGTTACTGACCCTGATCGGGGCGCTCCGCTCTACCCAGGAGGGAAGCCTCAAGGTGCTAGGACAAGAACTCCTCAACGCCTCGTCTGCCGATCGGGTGAAGGTACGACGCTATGTTGGGTATATCTTTCAGGCCCATAACTTGCTGAAGTCCCTCACGGCTCGCCAAAACGTCCAGATGGCGCTGGATCTCCATCCTGAAATTCCTGGCCCGGTGGTGTACGAGCGCTCTTGCAAGATGTTGCAGGAGGTGGGCTTAGGCGATTTTATCCACCAATATCCCCACAATCTATCGGGAGGGCAGAAGCAGCGGGTGGCGATCGCCCGCGCCTTGGTGAGCCAACCTAAGATCGTGCTGGCGGACGAACCGACGGCAGCGTTGGACAAGCAATCGGGTCGGGATGTGGTGGAAATCATGCAGCGGTTGGCGAAGCAGCAGGGCTGCACTATTTTGATCGTGACCCACGACAACCGGATTTTGGACGTGGCCGATCGCGTTATTAACATGGAAGACGGCTATTTGACGGCACTGGATCCGGCGATCGCCTAGGTGGGGGAGCGCAAGTTTTGGTTAAACTTTTGGGGTAGAGCGGATTCGGTAGCGGGTCCGGTGTTTGCTAAACTTGCCCCTACGGCCTCAGAAATTGGAATGCCATCATTGGAATGCCATGAAATCTTTACATCGTACCGATCTGTACGCGTGGTCTATCTTCGACGCCGAACGCAATGTGGACTTTAACAGCATTGCCTGGATTCGGGCTGAAGGAAATGTTTTGATCGATCCGCTGCCGCTGTCGGACCACGACTGGAATCATTTACAATCCTTGGGGGGTGCGGCTCATATTGTCATTACAAACTCCGATCACCTTCGAGACGCGCGCGAGATCGCGCTCAAAACAGGCGCTCGAGTGGCTGGCCCTCAGGCAGAACGGGCGACGTTTCCGATTCAGTGCGATCGCTGGCTTCAGGATGGAGATACAGCGGTACCTGGGTTGGAAGTATTAGAAATGCAAGGCTCTAAGACCCCTGGAGAATTGGCATTCCTGCTAGAGGATCACACCCTCATTACGGGCGATTTGGTGCGCGCCCATCGGGCCAACGCCCTGATGGTGCTTCCCGATCCAAAGCTGAAGGATAAAGCGGCGGCGATCGCCTCAGTCCGCCGCCTTGCCGATCTCGAGCAAATTGAAACGGTGTTAGTGGGGGATGGGTGGTCGGTTTTCCAAAACGGACACCTCTACTTAGAGCAGTTAGCGACGGCAATTTCCAACCCGTAAAACAGCAGAACGTTTATAGTTAGGTTAAAGTGCTGGCTATCGCAACCAGCGATCGAACGACAGCATCCAGATAGAATTTTTCTTGCCCTGCAAGCGTTGAGCGATCGCCCCCATCCCCGATCTTTTTCCCGTCAAATTTTGGACCTCATGCTGTCTCAAATTCAGGAACTTGCCGAAAGCTTAGCCCCGCGACTCATTGAAATTCGTCGCCACCTCCACCTCCACCCCGAACTAAGCGGGCAAGAATACCAAACCTCGGCTTACGTGGCGGGGGTTTTGTCCTCCTGCGGGTTGAAGGTGCGCGAAAATATCGGCAAAACAGGCGTGATTGGCGATCTGGCGGGACAGGAAACCGACCCTCGCCGTTTGGCCGTCCGCACCGACATGGATGCATTGCCCATCCAAGAGCGAACGTCCTTGGCGTTCGCCTCCCGCAATGTTGGCGTCATGCACGCCTGCGGCCACGATATCCACACGACCGTCGGGTTAGGCACCGCAATGGTTTTGTCGGAGCTGCGAGCGCACCTGCCCGGTTCGGTTCGCTTTCTGTTTCAACCGGCTGAAGAAATCGCGCAAGGAGCCGGATGGATGATTGCCGATGGAGCCATCGAAGGCGTCAATGCCTTTCTGTCGTTGCATGTATTTCCCTCCATTCCGGCAGGTTCCATTGCAGTGCGCTACGGCTCTTTGACCGCCGCCGCCGATAATCTGGAGCTGACGATCGTTGGCGAGTCGGGCCACGGGGCGCGGCCCCACGAGGCGATCGACGCGATCTGGATTGCCGCTCAGGTCATCACCACCCTCCAGCAGGCCATCAGCCGCACTCACAATCCTCTCCGCCCGGTCGTGCTGACGGTCGGGCAAATTTCTGGGGGACGCGCTCCCAACGTGATTGCCGACCGAGTCGTTCTGAAGGGGACCGTGCGATCGCTCCACCCCGAAACCCACGCCCGCCTTCCAGAGTGGATCGAAGACATCGTGGCGGGGATTTGCAAACCCTACGGCGCTCGCTACCAGCTCAACTACGAGCGGGGGGTACCATCTGTCCACAACGATCCGCGCCTCACGCAGCTTTTAGAGCGCTCGGCCCAAGCTGCATTGGGCGTCGAACGCGTATCCGTCTTGCCAGAACCCTCGCTCGGGGCCGAGGACTTTGCGCTTTTCCTGGAGCACGCTCCTGGTTCGATGTTTCGGTTGGGCGTAGGGCGTAAAGGTCAAACCAACCATCCCTTGCACCATCCCCAGTTTGAAGCGGACGAATCTGCAATTTTGACGGGTGTTGTCACGATGGCCTACAGCGCTTGCAATTATTGGGAGCAGGCCAATGAAGCCTAGGTTGGCGCTACGGACTAGGGCGGTTTTGGTGCGGTTGCGGTCCGATTTTTGTAGGCCTCAAAAAAACGCCAGAGTTTGTACGCCAAAAATCCAAAAATCCCGCTGACGAGCGCGCCTGCCGCGATCGGTACGGTCACGGCAAGGGTGGATAAGGTCGCTGCGACGAGGAGTTCTAAGGCGGCAAAAATGGGATTGGCCAACCCGCCCGTCGCTGCCGTTGACGTACCGCGCAAAAGATTCATCATTCCTTTGGTCAACCCCGCCGTGCCGCCGCCCGCCACGAGTGCCAGCGTCCACTTCACCAATGGATCCATCTCCGGTGCGAGGGAAGCAGTCATGACGGTTCCGGCCAAAATGGCGGCTGGGGTAGCAACTACGTCTAGGACGTGGTCGAACCAAGGAATGGCGTAGCCCAAAATTTCTAAGAGGGCGGCGATCGCAAACAATCCGAGCGCCTGAGGGCTTTCAATCCAATCAAAGTCAGTCGGCAGATCCACATGTCCGAACACTGCTGCCGCGCTGAGAACCAACAGCGGCACGAACACCCGAAACCCAGCAGCGCTGCTCAGGGCGATCGCTAGCATGAGTTCGATTAACGTATCAAAATTCAGAAAGGCAGGCACGTTCAGTTCCTCGATTGTCAGCGCTGACCTAACCCCAAATGGCCTTCAAATCCAGCATAAATCCGGGCAGCACATCTTCCCCTGAGAGCTGTTGGGGGGATTGAAGCATTTCCACAGGTCGATCTGGACGATAGATTTCTACTTGTTTAGTTTGAGGATCGATCAGCCAACCTAACCGAACGCCGACCGCGATGTACTCCTTCATTTTGTTCCGCAAGGTTTGAAGGTTGTCGGTTGCAGAACGCAGCTCGATCGCAAAGTCCGGTGCGAGGGGCAAAAATTTGTTGGGGTCGGGCTGTAATTCGTCTAGGCGTTCTTGGCGCACCCAAGCTGCATCGGGCGATCGCTTGGCACCGTTGGGCAAAGTAAAGCCCGTGGACGAATCAAAGGCTTTACCTGTTTTTGTGGTTCGGCTCCAAGCCTGAACTTGATACGTCAGTTCGCTGTTGCGATTTCCGGTTCCCCATCCCGTCGGCGGCATAATAATCAAATCTCCCGATGCAGTTTGTTCGAAGCGCAGATCTCGATTGTTGCGGCAAAGTTCTTCAAACTGCTCGTCTGTGAGCTGAATGACAATCGGGTCAAGTTCGAAGACGGGATCGAGTTCAAATACGGGGGAAACCATACTCTTTGCTGCCAGAGTTGTTAGTTGTAGTTTAGCTCAAGCTCATTTTCTTCTAAAAGTTCGTCGAAATTGCCTCTACCGGACAAGTCGGGACGCACTGCTCGCAAACAATACAGCGCGATCTCGTGAAGTTGAGCATAAAGGTTTTGGGGTCTAGGGTGAGGGCCTCGGTAGGACAGACCCCCGTACAAAGACCGCAATGGACGCAGGAGTCTTCGTCGATCAAAATCTCGCGATTGGCAAGGGAAACGCCGACATCCTGCGATCGCAGCCAGTCCAAGGCTGCATCAAGCTGGTCGATATCGCCCGACAGCTCCACGACCACCTTACCGACTTGGTTCGGCGCGACCTGCGCCCGAATGATATTCGCCGCTACGTTGAAATCCTTTGCCAGTCGATACGTTACCGGCATTTGGATCGTGCGGCGCGGAAACGTGAGAGTGACGCGCTTTTTCACGGTCGTTTGTCAGAGTACTCTTCTTAAATTGTATGAGAGTTCGAGCGGTAAGGGTTCGGACTCCTTTGCGTCCGGCTGAAATCCCTCGCGCTGGCGCGAGTTCTAAGTTGGCTTGGCCCTGCGATAAAAGGGGCGCTTGACAACCGTTGCAGGACAAGCTTTGCCGCGAATCACGACGTCAAGGGTCTGTCCGGGTCGAGCGAGATCGGCTCGGACGTAGGCAAGGGCGATCGCCTTTTCTAAGGCTGGGCCAAAGGTTCCGCTGGTGACCGCTCCCACCGATTGCCCCTCTAGCTGAAGGTCATAGTCGTGGCGGGCAATATGGCGGCCCTGCATTTCAAGGCCGACGAGGCGACGCGTAAGACCCCGCTCTTTTTGCGCCAGCAACGCTTCGCGCCCGATAAAACTCGGTTTGTCCAAATTCACGACCCATCCCAAACCCGCTTCAAGGGGGGTAGTCGTGTCATCGATATCTTGACCGTAGAGCGCCATCGCTGCCTCCAATCTCAGAGTATCGCGCGCGCCCAGCCCGCAGGGCACCACACCCAGCTCCAAGAGACGATCCCAAAGTGCGATGCCCCCTTCAGGCGGGAGCATGACTTCAAACCCGTCTTCTCCGGTGTAGCCCGTGCGGGCAACCCAGACGGGCCGATCCATGAGGGTAATGTAGGCGTGACCGTAGATGGGAATGCTGGAGAGGGGATCGGGCGTGAGGGTTTGGAGAAGGGCGATCGCCTGGGGCCCCTGGATTGCCAACAAACAGTTGCGATCGGACTCGTCGATGAGAACGCATTCAGGGGGGAGGTGCTGTACCAGCCACGCTTTGTCTTTTGGAGTCGTGGCCGCATTGACAATGAGCGTTGCAGTGCTGAGTCCAGATGCTAGGTTCTCTTGGGCGTAAATAATAAGGTCGTCAACGATGCCTCCCTCTGGATTGAGCAAGACCGTATACTTTGCCTGACCGGGCTGTAGCGCCGACAAGTCGGAGGGAACGAGGGCCTGAAGAGATGTCAATACATCGGGACCTTGGAGCTGAAACTTTCCCATGTGGGAGATATCAAACATCCCGGCCTGTTTGCGCACGGCCAGATGCTCCGCAGTAATGCCTTGGTATTGAATGGGCATCTCCCATCCGCCAAATTCCACCATTTTTGCCTTGAGGGAAGTGTGGCAGTGAAAAAGCGGCGTTTGTTGCAGCGATCGATCTTGACCCAAAACGGTTTTCTCCTAATCATTAGCGCCATTCTACCGGGTTACGGAGGGATCGGTAAGGTGGGCGCTTGCTTCGTAAAAGGCGCAGCCTTGACACGGACCGGATGGATTGACAGCACAGCGGATAAATGGGGAATGGGCGTTAAATCGACAGCTGGTATCGCCTAAATAGCCCATCGGTCCCAGCCAACCGAATCGTCCCCGCGAAGAGGCCAAGGAATGCGATGGGAATGACGAACGGGCCAAATAGGCCGGATCGGAATTTTGGACGCGGTTGCGGGGAGTGAGATCGCGATAAATATAGAGATGCGGGTGTCGAGAAAGATAATGAAGGCCCCAGATCAACACCAATAGGGGGGACAGTCCCAAAAGAATAACGATGCTAATGGCAACCGCGTCGAGGATCATCTGCTACGCTTCCTTCCCATCAGGAGAGGCTTTTACGCTCGATCTCACTGTAACAATTCTGGTAACGACAGCGCCGCTGCGCTTAACACCCGTTAAGGTAAAACCTAACGTTGTAGAAATTGACGTTTGGCACCATTTTTATTCTCTGTCATGTTTCAAGATCCGCGAGATTTTCAAATTTGTTTTTTAAGTTTATTTTTGGGCCTCGGGCTTTGGCTTAAAGATTGGACGCTGCGGCCCGATGTCATTTTCTGCGCGATCGCCACTTGTCTGATCGTCCAAAGTGCGGCCAGTCTCCTGCAAGTGCGAGAGGCGTCAGCATTCTCGCTCGATTGGGTCGGATCGTTGCGGAGCGCTCTGATTACAGGCATCAGTCTGAGTCTGTTGCTCAGGACAGACCATTGGTACACGATGGTGTTTGCCGCATCGGTCGCAATTCTGAGTAAGTTTTCGATCCGGGTCAAGGACAAGCATTTGTTTAACCCTGCCAATGCTGGCATTATTGCGACCCTGGTCTTGACCCAAGATGCCTGGGTTTCGCCGGGACAGTGGGGCGAGTTGGGTTGGTATGCGATCGCCTTTTTGGGGGCTGGGGGAATCGTGCTAGGGCGCGTCGGGCGTTGGGATACGTCAGCGATGTTTTTGGCAACCTACGGCGGGCTGATGGTAGGCAGAGACTGTTGGCTCGGCTGGAGCTGGGATGTGGCGAGCCATCATCTTTCGAGCGGTTCGCTGTTGCTGTTTGCGCTGTTTATGATTACAGATCCGCGCTCGATTCCCGATGGGCGTTGGAGTCGGATGCTGTGGGCCGCTTGCGTGGGAGGGCTTACGTTTGTGTTGCAAACGGTCTTTATCGTTCCCATTGCTGTTTTCTGGAGTTTGTTCTGTCTTGCGCCTTTGACGCCACTGCTGGATTCTTTGCAGGCAACTCAGCGCTTTCAGTGGCAATCCGCGCGGCCAGCCTCTCAGGGCTAAACGAAAAGGTGTTTCGTCCCAACCTCTAGCCTGGTTCTCCGCTGCATCGGACGGCGATCGCCGTCCCCGCTCTCTCGCCTCCAAATCAATTCGATAGACGAAGGCCGATCGTCACCTGTTTTAGATTGGGTGCTGGGTAGGTTTCTAGATAGCGATGCGCGAGGTGTTGGAGCGCTTCGGCGTAGCTAAACGCTTGGGCTAGTTGCAGCCAAGATGGGGATGTCGCAAATTTGATGCCGAGGTCTTTGGCAGCTTTACGACATCCGTTGTAGGAGCCGTAAAGTTGTAATAGCTTTGTTTTGTCCCAGTTTGACGGTGCGGGTGGCAGCAGCGCGCTTGGAAGTTGTTCTGGAGGGAGTTGCGATGCTAATCGATTGACGGCAACTTGGGCGACGGCATAAATGGCGGCTGAGTTCTTAAGGTCTTTCTGCCGATCGGTTTCTAGCTGATTCAGCAATTCAGCGATGCGTTGTTTTCCCATAATTATTTATCGAGGAGCGATCGCCCGTTAGAAGCTGGATCGGTGTACATTTGCGGGTTGTTACGTCGATCTTCGCTGTTGTTAGAGGGGTGAGTATTGGCGGGTAGGGATGATTGAACTGTTGGAGGTTCGTCTTGCCGCCACCATAAAACGATGCTGCGAACAGCGCGCAAAAATCTGAAAAACTTTCCGGAGGAGGCCAGAAACCCAAACTGGTTGGGGCCAGAAACATCAAAATTGGCGACGTCATCAAAGGCTTCGGAGAGCTGGTCGAGATGTTGGGTGAGGGTGCTCATTTCTTGCTGGAGGGCCGCGATCGCGTCTTGTTTGGATTGCACTAAATCGCGTTTTTCTAAGCTCAGAGCGTCGATACCGGACTGAAGTTTGGCTACGTCGGTCTTGAGCTGAGCGACTTTATCCCGGTAGCCGTTGTTGTGACGCATGAGCTGCGATCGGCTGCGGTTGGTAAAGATGAGGCAGTCCCGCATTTCCAGATACAGCTTTTCAGCCTCAGTTGTCTCTATTCCCTGAAGCGAGCGGGGAAACTCAGTAGCAGAACGGAATCTTGCGGGATTCGACTTTGAAGAAGACACGATCGAACAGACGCTAAACGCCAGCTTTAGCTTACCCACAATTATAGAAAACTGGATGCGTCTCCTAGACTTCAGCAAAAAATCTAAAATGCCTTAGATTGAGTTAAAGGCTTTTCCTTCGGCAGTTCTAGCCCACGAAGGCCATTGCTGTATCTGAGTGATTTTCGCTTAAGAGCTTTTGCCTTAAAGTGACCTTACACAGCGAACAGGTAAGTTAAGCTACCATCAGGCGATCTAGGACAACGACAGGAGATTCTCGCCGTGCAAAATCTGGCGGCTCCGCCCGCACGTAAGGTTTATCGACTTTGGGCGATCGCCGATGGCGGAAAAATCCCTGCGGCACGCTGAAAATGAATGCTCGGGGAAAGATGCTATTGCATAAAGGTAAACTCGAACAATGCAAGAAACAAAAAGATCGATTCTTCAATTGGGCAATCCCCTCCTCAGACAAGTCGCTCGACCCATTGAAAATCCGCAAGATCTAGCGCTCCAAGAACTGGTTGAGGAGTTGTTGCAATCGATGGAGCAAGCCAACGGAGTGGGCATTGCCGCGCCTCAAATGGGCATCTCAAAACAGCTCGTCATTATTGCATCCCGTCCAACGCCGCGCTATCCTGACGCGCCCGAAATGCCACCCACGCCAATGCTGAATCCTAGGCTAGTTGACCATTCCGACGAAATGGAAAAAGGATGGGAAGGGTGCCTGAGCGTTCCAGGTATTCGCGGACTGGTCCCTCGATACACGTCTGTGACCGTGGATTACCTAGACTGTCACGGACAATCCCAGCAAAAAATTTTGCATGACTTCGTCGCGCGGATTTTTCAGCACGAATACGATCACCTGCAGGGCATCGTGTTCGTCGATCGCGTTGAAAGTACTCGCGAACTCATGAGCGAACAAGAGTATCAACGCCAGATAATCGGTTCCACTTTATAAGAACCAAACAAGATAGAGAAAATCAATGTTCTCAACTTCCCTTGCAGTTGTAGCGCTGAAACGTCAAACCCATATTAAAGAACGGTTTTTCCTGGGAAAGACAGGTTGCCGTTGCCCGATCTGAGTTGAGATCGACCTGTAGCTTTAGCTTCTCAGGCATGGGTCGTTTGTCAGCTTTTAAGCTGCCAATGCGCCAAAGCGTGAAAGAGTTGGATAGGGGCGATCGTCCGTCGATTGCCAGGCGATCGTTCCTAGGATCCGTCGATTTTGAGAATCCCCATTCGACGTGCTTGAGGGGTTCCGATGTCGCTGGCTGAAGTTGGTCTACTGCAAGCGCAAAACTCAGACCTAAAGCGACATCCTGAGAATTGCTGTAATTTTCGATCGCGACTAAATGAGCGTTTGTCGGTTGATGCAGCAATCTTTCAGCAATTTGTTTGGGCGAAAAAGGTTTTGCAAAAGCAGCATCCGTCGCCACAAAACCGCTACTGATAACCCCGACGAGAATTAATGCCCAAGGTAAGAGCCGCTTTCCGAAGGCGTTACGCGCTTGAGACCTAAGTTCTGCAACGCTGGCAGCCAATAGAGCGCAAAGGGCTGGATAAAAAATAAAGTTATAGCGAAAGGCTAAGGTCAAATCTTTGTGCAAAATATAGACCAGTAGTAAGTACTCTACTCCTACTGCCAGCAAAAAGTATTGCAAAACTCGAGCGCTCTGACAGGCCTGCTCGGTCTGAAATAACTGTTCTCGATTTTGCCAGAGCCATCTCGTTAAATACCCGATAAACCCGAACGCGAGCAGCCCATTTACAATTGCGATCGAGAGGGGCTGTTCTTCTACGGGCAGCATAATGACTGTGACAATGCAGCCCGCGAGAAGTCTCGCGATCGGTTCTAACCAATGCAACCCCAACGTAGCGTCAAACTTTAGCCAGTCGGTTTCTGGTCGCTGGGTATGGTCGAGCAAAACCGGGAGCCAAGGCAACATGCTCGAGATGATGCTGCCAGTGGCGATCGCTCCGCACCAAACATCCGCCGTTCCTCCTCCCGCTCGCCGCCGCTGCAGAAAAACCGCCATTAGCGTCACGATCTGGGCGGCAAAAGCCAAGATGCAAAAATAATGCACGTAAAAGCCCAGGCTATTCAGCCCAATCCAGGCTAGCCAAGGTAGGCGCTTCCGTTTGGCTGGCGCTGCGGCGCAAAGCTGCACTAGAGGAATCAAAGATGCCGCAATGACGAGCATGGGAAGCGTGTAATGCCGCGCTTCTTGGGATAAATACACCGCAAACGGCGATACCGCCATCAATCCCGCAGCCCATAGCCCTGCTCTATGGGAAAACGCTACGCGATTGAGAATATACATAACGGCGATCGCCCCCGTCCCGAACAACGCGCTGAGCGATCGCACCTGCCACCGTAGGGAATGACCGGACTCTTGCAGGTAGCCCATCCATCGATGCATCAAGCAAAAAAACAGCGGCGGATGGGTGGATTGCTGGGCGATGGTCTCGGCGATCGCGCTACAGCTTTGCGGGTGCCACTGGAGGGGTTGGAGGAGTTCTGCTAGAGGGAGCAACGTCTCGCGGGGGATATCGTCATAGCTGCGCCCCAAGGAAAATAACAGCGTGATGGTTTCGTCAAGCCAGAGGGGTTTGAGGTCTAAGTTCCAGAAGCGAAGGAGGAGTCCGAGGGCGATCGCCGCAGCCAGCCCTCCATAGCGCGCGCACCCTCTCACACCTTTACCCCTCTAAAGACAATTCCGCCTTGCCGAACGCCCCTCAACTTACGATTCAAGGTTTAGGACAATCCGAATCCAATGATGCAAAAAATGCATAACCCCAATCCTCCAACTTCATAAATGTTTGGATTAGTGTAGCTTTTGATACGAATTCCGTCCGCTATCGCCTTTAGCGTAACAAGACATAAGGTGCATCGCGCAAAATGTCGATCGAATTTTTGTCGAGCGTTAAGTCTTGCAAATACTTGCCGACGACCTGCAATGACAGCATGCTGCCGAATGTCTTTTATGGAGACATAGGTTATTGTCTTACATCTTTTGAGAGGGTACTGCCTTGACTAGCCTTGCGGTAGAAACGACGGACAAACTTAATAAGTTTGAGCGCCTTAAGGCAGACAAAGACGGCCTAGCGGTGCTCAAAGAGATCCACCATTTCGCTCAAATTGGGTGGGAGGCACTCGATGAGTTAGATCGCGACTATCGCCTTAAGTGGTTGGGCGTCTTTTTTAGGCCCGTTACCCCTGGCAAATTTATGATGCGGTTGCGGCTGCCTCAAGGCATCCTGACGGGCGCTCAGATGCGAACCCTGGCCGAAATCGTGCAACGGTACGGCACGGATGGCAGTGCAGACATCACCACGCGCCAAAACTTGCAATTGCGCGGAATTCGCATTGAGGACATTCCCGATATTTTCGACCGCCTTCAGGGTGTAGGGCTGACCAGCATTCAGTCCGGGATGGATAACGTCCGCAACGTGACAGGTTCTCCGGTTTCGGGCATTGATGCCGATGAGCTGTTCGATACCCGCGAGCTAGCCGTCCAGATTCAGGACATGATTACCAACAAGGGCAAAGGCAATCCAACCTTTAGCAACTTGCCTCGGAAATTTAATATCGCGATCGCCGGATGCCGCGACAATTCCATCCACGCTGAAATTAACGACATCGCATTTGTACCTGCGTTCAAAGACGAACGGATTGGATTCAATGTCGTCGTCGGCGGCTTTTTCTCACCCAAACGGTGCGAGGCAGCCATTCCGCTCAATGCTTGGGTCGAACCCAGCGAAGTCGTTGCGCTTTGCGAAGCTATTTTGGTCGTTTACAGAGACAACGGACCCCGCGCCAATCGCCAAAAATCGCGGCTGATGTGGCTGATCGATGAAATGGGTCTAGAAGGGTTCCGAGCTGCCGTCGAGCAGCAACTGGGCGTTCCCCTTAAGGCCGCCGCCCTCAAGGACGAAATTGCGTGGGAGAAGCGCGACCACATTGGCGTCCACCCGCAAAAGCAGCCCGGACTGAACTACGTAGGGTTGCACGTCCCTGTCGGTCGGTTCCAGGCCGAAGATATGTTCGAACTGTCTCGATTGGCTGAGGTCTACGGCAGCAGCGAGCTCCGCCTCACCGTCGAGCAAAACGTCATCATTCCCAACATTCCCGATTCCCGCATCGATACCTTTTTGCAAGAACCCGTTTTGCAGAAATTCTCAGTTGCGCCGTCATTACTGTCGCGATCGCTGGTCTCCTGCACGGGGGCGCAGTTTTGTAACTTTGCCCTCGTCGAAACCAAAAAACGCGCGGTCCAATTTACCCAAGAACTCGAACGAGAACTCACCCTTACCCGTACCGTGCGCATGCACTGGACGGGTTGCCCCAACTCCTGCGGTCAACCCCAAGTGGCAGATATCGGCTTTATGGGGACCAAAGTTCGCAAGAACGGCAAAACCCTAGAAGGCGTCGATATCTACATGGGGGGAAAGGTTGGCAAAGATGCCCATTTGGGCACCTGCGTCATGAAAGGGATTCCCTGCGAAGACCTCAAACCCGTAGTGCGAGATCTCTTGATCCAGCACTTTGGGGCGCAGCTTAAGGCTGGGGTAGTTGTGGAGCCAACGCTTGAAGCGAGTCCTTTGACGACAACCGAGTCAAGCGCAGTAGCTCCGCCTGCGACGATTTCCTTCGCCCAATCGGGCAAGACCGTCGATTGCACCGAGGCCGACCTCATTCTTGAGGTTGCGGAGCAAGCAGGGCTAAACCCTGAAAGTAGCTGCCGGGCAGGATCCTGTGGGACCTGCAAGCAAAAGCTACAGTCGGGAGCCGTCAACTATGGGGGGGATCCGCAAGCACTCAGCGCCGAAGAAAGGGCCGCAGGCTATATTTTGGCCTGCATTGCCCATCCGACGGGCCGAGTTGTTGTGGATTTTTAATCAGCCCATCGGCGCAAATTGCGTTTTATGGGGCAACGCGACACACACTTTTTCGGAGAGGAGTCTCAGTTACTAAGCTATGTCCAATCTGTCTAGACGTAAGTTTTTGATTACCGCTAGCGCAACCACTGCAACGGCCTTACTGGTTCATGGCTGTGGGGGATCTACGACGACCTCAAGCCCGTCCCCAACCGCATCTCCCGCAGCAGGCACGAGCGGCGGCGATGCTCCTGAGGTGACGGGAGCCAAGCTTGGCTTTATTGCGCTGACCGACTGCGCGCCCTTGGTCATTGCAAAAGAGAAAGGCTTCTTTGAGAAGCACGGCATGAAAGACGTGACCGTCAACAAGCAAACCTCTTGGGCCACTACCCGCGATAACTTAGAGCTGGGCAGCGAGAAAGGCGGTATCGATGGGGCACATATCCTAACCCCCATGCCCTACCTTATGACCGCAGGTAAGATTACCAAATCGCCCGTCCCAATGTATATCTTGGCTCGGTTGAATACTAATGGGCAGGGTATATCAGTTTCTAATGAGTATGCCGACCTAAAGCTTGAAGCCAAAGCTTCAGCCCTCAAAGCAAAGGTTGATGCAAAAAAAGCTGGGGGCAAGAAATTTCAGTGTGCAATGACCTTTCCTGGCGGAACTCATGATTTATGGATGCGATACTGGCTTGCAGCTAATGGCATTAATCCCGATACAGACGTCGATCTCATCGTGATTCCACCCGCTCAGATGGTTGCCAATATGGAAACCAAGTCAATGGATGCCTTTTGTGTCGGAGAACCTTGGAACCAGCGCTTGGTTACTAAAAAACTGGGGTATAACGCCCTCACCACTGGCGAAATGTGGAAAAATCACCCAGAAAAGTCTCTGTCCTTGCGTAAAGATTGGGTCGACAAGTATCCTAAAGCTGCAAAAGCACTGCTAATGGCGGTTTTAGAAGCCCAAGTATGGTGTGACAAAGATGAGAATAAGGCAGAAATGTGCCAAATTCTATCTGCTGATAAGTATGTCAAAGCGCCAGCAAAAGATATTGTTGAGCGATCTAAGGGCAACTTCGATTTAGGAAATGGGCGCACCCTCAAAGACAGCCCATTATTAATGAAGTTCTGGCGAGAGGACGCTTCTTTCCCCTTCACCAGCCATGACACTTGGTTCTTAACCGAGAATATCCGCTGGGGTAAACTTCCTGCCGATACCGACCTTAAGAAGCTCGTTTCAGAAGTGAACCGTGCTGATCTTTGGAAAGAGGCTGCTAAAGCGATTGGCCAAGAGGCCGCTATTCCTAAGAGTGATTCTCGTGGTGTAGAGACCTTCTTTGACGGGGTTGAGTTCGACCCCGCTGATCCAATGGCTTACCTCAAGAGTCTCAAGATCAAAAAGGCTTAAGGCTCAATAAGTCTAGTTATGGATTTTTGACTCAGTCTTAAATCCATGACTAGACTCTGAAATTCTTACTCTTTTTTATTATTTAAGGACTCACTTCAGATCATGGCAAATCCCTCACTGACTGCCCCGTCACCCTTTGCAATTCAAGTCAAAAAATTTGGTCCTCTCATTTTCCCACCTATTATTTGTACGGGCGCGGTGCTGTTGATTTGGCAAGTGTTGTGTATGAATCCAGAATCAAAGATGCCTGCTCCTTTGGTGGTGGCTACACAGTCTTTCGGGCTACTCTTAAATCCTTTTGCTGAGGAGGGAATTGGATTACAGCTTTGGATCAGTCTCCAACGAGTAGCTCTTGGCTATGCTCTTGCTGCCGTTGTTGGGGTAGCAATCGGCCTTGTTATTGGAGTAAATATTTTTCTTCGACGGGGTTTCGATCCGCTAATCCAAGTATTACGGACTATTCCGCCATTGGCATGGTTGCCAATCGCCTTGGCAATTTTTCAGGATGGTCAGCCTGCAGCTCTCTTTTTAATTTTTATTACTGCAATCTGGCCGATTGTAATCAATACAGCAGTGGGTGTTCAGCAAATCCCTAAAGATTATGACAACGTGGCGAAGGTGTTGCGCTTGAACGGTCGCGAGTATTTGTTCAACATCTTGATTCCATCTACCGTGCCCTACATTTTTACGGGGCTGCGGATTGGGATCGGCTTGGCCTGGTTGGCGATCGTGGCGGCTGAGATGCTGGCCTCTGGAGCGGGCGGTATCGGGTTTTATATTTGGGATGCTTACAACGCGGGCAACGATAACAGCATGAGCCAAATTATTTTGGCAGTGCTCTGCGTCGGCATTGTGGGGTTGTGTCTGGATCGCCTCGTGAGCTATCTCGGTTCTTTGGTTGCGTCTGAGTCTTAAGTTAACTTTGGGTCACTTGGGTTTATGTCTGCATTTTTAGAAGTCGATCACGTCGATAAAATTTTCCCCCTCCGCAATGGCGGGAGCTATATTGCCCTGAAAAGTATTGCCTTGACCATCAAGCAAGGCGAGTTCATTTCGCTGATCGGTCATTCCGGTTGCGGTAAATCGACGCTGCTCAACATCATTGCCGGACTCGATCGAGCGACGGTGGGCGGTGTGGTTTTAGACGGCCATCAGGTTGACCTCCCCGGTCCCGATCGCATGATGGTGTTTCAGAATTATTCGCTGTTGCCTTGGCTGACGGTGCGCCAGAATATCGCGCTATCGGTCAATAAGGTGCTCAAGCATTTACCCAAAGGCGAGCGGCGCGGACTGATCGAGCGCAACATCGATCTCGTCGGTCTCCGGCACGCCGCCGACAAGACGCCCAAAGAACTCTCCGGCGGGATGAAGCAACGGGTGGCGATCGCCCGCGCCCTAGCTATCCGGCCCCAAGTTCTGCTGCTCGACGAACCGTTTGGGGCACTCGACGCCCTGACGCGCGGCAACCTGCAACAGCAGTTGATGCAGATTTGCCAAGAGAGCCAAGTCACCTGCGTGATGGTGACCCACGACGTGGATGAAGCCCTGCTGCTTTCCGACCGAGTGGTGATGATGACCAACGGACCGGAAGCCCACATCGGCCAAATTTTGCAGGTTCCCATTCCTCGGCCCCGGCAGCGCCTGGAAGTGGTCAAACACCCGAGCTACTACGCCCTGCGCAACGAAATTGTGTACTTCCTCAACCAGCAAAAACGAGACAAAAAGCGCAAGCTCAAACAAACCATCGCGATCGCCCGTCACGGTCTCGAAAAAGTCAACCTCGACATTGGCTTTGTGCCCCTGACCGACTGCGCCCCCCTGATCGTGGCGAAGGAAAAAGGACTGTTTGCCAAACACGGTTTGGAGGAAGTGACCCTCAGCCGAGAACCCAGTTGGAGTGCGATCGCCGAAGGAATTGCCAGCCGTCGCTTGGATGCGGCCCAGATGGTAGCGGGGATGCCCCTGTCCATGACCCTCGGCTTTGGCGCAGAAAATCGTCCGCTGCCCATCGTGACGGCGTTGATTTTATCGCGCAACGGCAATGCCATCACCCTCGACAAAAAGCTGTGGGATCGCGGCGTGAGAACCCTTGACGACCTCAAGGCCGCCCTCGCGCAAAGCCCCGAACAGCGCCACACCTTGGGTATGGTTTATCCCACTTCCATGCATAACCTGATGCTGCGCTACTGGCTGGCCTCTGCCGGAATCGACCCCGATCGAGATGTCGACCTGACGGTTATTCCGCCGCCCCAGATGGTCGCAAATCTCAGTGCGGGAACCATCGACGGCTATTGCGTCGGCGAACCGTGGAATTCTAGAGCGGTGCAGGAAGGATTGGGTTGCGTCATCGCCACGGATTTAGATATTTGGCCCTCCCATCCAGAGAAAGTTTTGGGCGTGCGGGAAGACTGGACGGCCCAGCACCCGGAAACCCACAACGCCCTCGTCAAGGCGCTCCTAGAAGCCTGCGATTATTGCGACAATCGCCGCAATCGCGAAAGTATTTTGAAATTGCTGAGCAAGCCCGAGTACATCGGCGCTGCGGCAACCTTTGCCCGACCCGGATTTATCGATCCCTACGATCGCGGGACTGGCGAGCCGCCGGAAGAAGTGTGGCAATACAACCGCTTTCACGTAGACCAATCCAACTGTCCCGGACGCGTCGAAGGGCTGTGGATTCTGACCCAGCTCGCGCGTTGGGGCATTGCGCCCTTTCCGCGCAACTGGATTGAGATTCTAGAGCGGGTGCGACGGGTGGATCTGTACGGTCGAGCCGCGCGGGAACTGGGACTACCCGACACCGAACCCAATCGCAGCGCGTTCAAACTCTTCGATGGGAAAGTCTTTAATCCCGACGACCCCATGGGTTACCTCAAAAGCTTTGAAATTGGCCGCGATGTCCGCGTCGAAGAAATTGCGATTGACGACCTTGTTGAAAATACAACCAAAACCGCTGCATAACCGCTCCTTTGGGGATTTTAAGACCGATGCAAACGCTCTCAACCTCTAAATCTACCTTGCAAACTGCCCAACGAGAACCTTTTTTAGTCGTCGATCGGGTGTCAAAGGTCTACCCTACACCCAACGGCCCTTACACGGTCTTAGACGATGTCGATCTGACGATCTTCGAGCGCGAGTTTGTCTGCCTGATCGGTCATTCGGGCTGCGGGAAGTCCACGCTGCTCGATATGGTGTCTGGGTTCCGCAAACCCTCTAGCGGCGAAGTGCGGCTCCAGGGCAAGATGATTAGCCGTCCCGGACCCGACCGGATGGTGGTGTTTCAAAATTACGCGCTGCTCCCGTGGAAAACGGCCTTCGAGAATATTTATTTAGGGGTGAATGCCGTTTACCCGGAAAAGTCGAAAAAAGAGAAAACCGAAATCGTGCGATCGCATCTGGCCCTAGTCGGCCTTGAGGAAGCGGCCAACAAGCGTCCGGGGCAGCTCTCCGGCGGTATGAAACAGCGGGTTTCCATTGCCCGCGCCCTCTCGATTCGTCCCCAGGTGCTGATTTTAGACGAACCCTTTGGTGCTCTAGACGCCATTACCAAAGAAGAGCTGCAAGAGGAGCTGCTCAAAATCTGGCGCGAGTACAAAATTACGGTGCTCATGATTACCCACGACATCGACGAAGCCCTGTTTCTGGCCGATCGCGTCGTGATGATGACCAACGGGCCTGCGGCCAAGATCGGAGAAATTTTGGACATCCCCTTCTCCCGTCCGCGCGAGCGCGCCCAGCTCATGGAGGATCCGCGTTACTACACCTTACGAAATCACGCTCTGGATTATCTGTTCAGCGGAGCGGTTGTCGACCACTGACGTTTTTAACTTAGTATCATGCTCAAAGGTTTAATCTCGTTTAACGGGCGCTATCGCGTCCTGCACCTGACTTGGTTTGCATTTTTTCTATCGTTTGTGTGCTGGTTTAACTTTGCCCCCTTTGCCACCACCATCGGCAAAGAGCTGAGCATTAGCCCAGAGCACCTCAAAACGTTAGCAATCTGCAACCTGGCCCTAACGATCCCAGCTCGGATCGCGATTGGGATGCTGCTGGATCGCTTTGGCCCGAGGCGCACTTATACCTTTATTTTGATGTTTGCAGCGGTGCCTTGTTTGGTGACCGCAACCGCCCAAGGGTTTACGCAACTGGTGGTGGGCCGCTTACTGATGGGGATCGTGGGTGCCGGATTTGTGGTGGGCATTCGGATGGTATCGGAATGGTTTCCGCCAAAAGAAATTGGGATTGCGGAAGGCGTGTACGGCGGCTGGGGAAATTTTGGCGCGTTTGGTGCTGAATTTGCGCTCCCCGCGCTGGCGGTCGGCGCTAGCTTTATGACCGGGGGCGCGTCCAACTGGCGCGTTGCGATCGCCTTAACTGGAATCGTCGCGGCAATCTACGGAGCCATTTACCTCAAAAGCGTCCGCGATACGCCCCCTGGCAAGGTGTTCAAAAAACCCAAGAAAAGCGGTGCCCTAGAAGTGACCAGCGTCAAAAGCTTCTACGCCATGCTGGTCATGAACTTCGGGTTGATTTTTGCCCTCGGGCTGCTGGCTTGGCGGCTGGCGCGACCGGCCCTCGATTTCTTGAATGAAACTCAAATGGTCTTTATTTGGGTCTTGTTGGCCGGACTATACGCCTATCAAACCTATCAGGCTTGGCAAGTCAACCGCGAACTGCTGACGGGTCGCAAAATCTATGGCCCGTCAGAACGCTACCAGTTTCGTCAGGTCGCCCTGCTAGAGCTAACCTACGTCACAAACTTCGGATCGGAGCTGGCGGCGGTATCCATGCTGCCGACCTTTTTTGAGAAGACCTTCGGGCTGGAGCACGTCGTTGCCGGCATGATTGCCGCAGCCTATCCCTTCATGAACTTGATCTCGCGACCGAGCGGCGGTCTGATTTCCGATAAGTTTGGGTCGCGCAAGTGGACCATGACGTTTATTACCGTCGGCATTGGGGTGGGCTACCTGATGACCTACAGCATTAGTCCCACCTGGCCGATTCCCTTGGCGATCGCCGCAACCATGTTTGCGGCCTATTTCGCCCAGGCGGGCTGCGGGGCAACCTACGGCATCGTGCCGCTGATCAAGAAAGAAGCGACCGGACAAATTGCCGGGAATGTGGGCGCTTACGGCAACTTTGGCGGCGTGGTCTTTTTGACCGTTTACAGCCTCACCAATGCCCAAACTTTATTTGCGGTCATGGGTATTTCGGCATTTATTTGCGCCAGCCTGTGCCTGTTCTTTTTGCAAGAACCCAGGGGATCTTTTGCGGAAGACTACGATTTGCCAGATAGCGCAACCGTAGCGCCCATTACAGTTCCTCCCGTCTTGCAGGAGCAAGAATAAAGCCTCATCGGAATTTGCATACATATTTGCATACATATTTGCATACAGATACTGTCCAGACTGGAGGCGACGATGCAAGACTCTGCAATAGAAACAAACCGGAATGCAGTCGCAGGCGCTCCGCAGTCCGAGGAGGCGATGCAGCAGGTGCCTGCCGTTTTATCGCCTCCCGTGCTGTGCTGTTATGTCAATCCCAGCAAACGAATTCAAGTCGTGCGTCTGAGCCACCTTTCGGAAGGGGAATGGGAGCACATTTTGTTCCCCGCCCAGCAATTTATGTTTGAAGCCCCCCCCGAAGCAATGCTAGAAGTCTATAAGAGTCCGACGCTCAGCGTGACGCCCCCTGAGTACATCCCTTGCCATGGGTTACGGGTGCAAACAGATTAACCGGATGGCAGACCCTTCAATTGAGATGGAAGCGGAATGAGCGATATTATCAAAACGTTGTGCCCCTACTGCGGGGTGGGTTGCGGTCTAGAAGTGCTGCCCCCGGCTCAGGCTGGCAGACCCACCACGCGCGCGTCGGATGGGGTGCCGATTTGGCAAGTGCGCGGCGATCGCGACCATCCGTCGAGCCAGGGGATGGTCTGCGTCAAGGGAGCCACCATTGCCGAGTCGCTCCACAAAGATCGATTGCGCTATCCCATGATGCGCCGCTCTCTGGACGAGCCGTTCGAGCGCGCGAGCTGGGATGAAGCCCTCGATCGGATTGCGAGCGAGATCCAAAAAATTAGCGTTACCGATGGCCCGGATGGCGTCTGCATGTACGGATCTGGGCAGTTTCAAACAGAGGACTACTATGTTGCCCAGAAACTCCTGAAGGGCTGTCTGGGCACCAACAATTTCGACGCGAACTCTCGACTGTGCATGTCTTCGGCGGTGGCAGGCTACATCCAAAGTTTTGGAGCCGATGGCCCCCCTTGCAGCTATGACGATCTGGATGTCACGGACTGCGCGTTTTTAATTGGCACGAATACCGCTGAGTGCCACCCCATTCTGTTTAACCGATTCCGCAAGCACCACAAGAAAAGCCGCGCCATTAAGCTCATCGTGGTCGATCCGCGCCGCACCCAAACTGCCGAAGCGGCGGATCTGCACCTCGCGATCAATCCCGGTACCGACATCGATCTGCTCCACGGCATCGCCTATTTCTTGATGCAGCGGGGCAAGATCGATCCTGAATTTATCGAAGAGTGTACGAGCGGGTTTTCGGCCTACGCCGAGGTTGTCCAGCACTATACGCCGGAGGTGGTAAGTCGGCGGTGCGGCATCAGCATCTCGGACTTAAAGAAGGCGGCGGTGTGGTGGGGCGAATCGGACAGCGTCCTCTCGCTTTGGTCTATGGGAATCAATCAGTCTGCCGAGGGCACGGCCAAGGTTCGCTCCATTATTAACCTTCACCTCATGACGAATCAAATCGGCAGGCCGGGGGCGGGTCCGTTCTCGCTGACGGGTCAGCCGAATGCCATGGGCGGCAGGGAAGCGGGGGGGTTATCTCACCTCCTGCCGGGGTATCGCTTGGTGGGCAACGCGCAACATCGGGCGGAAGTGGAGGCGTTTTGGGGCGTGCCCGCCGGACGCATTGCGGCGAAACCGGGCAGAACGGCCTGGGATATGATTACGGGCTTGGAGTCTGGGGATGTGAAACTGATCTGGGTTGCCGCCACCAATCCGGTGGTGAGCATGCCCGACATCGATCGCACTAAAGCAGCCTTTCGGAAATCGCCGTTTACGGTGTACCAAGATGCTTACTTTCCGACGGAAATGTCGGCTTACGCCCACGTGTTGCTGCCCGCCAGCCAATTTAGCGAAAAGACGGGCGTGATGGTCAATTCCGAGCGGCGCGTCACCGTCTGTCCCGCGTTTCGGACGCCGCCGGGGGAAGCGCGACCGGATTGGGAAATTTTTGCAGAGGTGGGACGGCGACTGGGGTTTGCGAAGCAGTTCTCCTTCAATAATGCGGCAGAGGTGTACGCTGAATTCGCCCAAATCACCCGAGGCCGCCCCTGCGATCAGTCCGGTTTGAGTCACGGGTTCCTGCGCAGCGACGGGCCGAAGCAGTGGCCCTATCCCAAGGGCAAAACGGTCTCTTCCGAACGGCTCTATACCGACCTTCGCTTCCATACCGCTGATGGGCGCGCTAAGTTTGCCGCGCTGCATTCGCGCGGTTTGGCAGAACCGCCCGACGATCGCTATCCGCTTGTCCTGACCAACGGGCGGCTTTACGGTCACTGGCACACGCAGTCGCGTACGGGCCGCATTCCCAAGCTGGTCAAGATGCATCCAGAACCCTTTCTCGAAATCCACCCCAAGGATGCAGCGCGGATTGGCGTACAGGATCGGGAGTGGGTGGAAGTGCGATCGCGGCGCGGGACGGCCCGTTTTCCGGTGACGATTACCCAGGGAATTGCCCCCGGCACGGTATTTGTGCCGATGCATTGGGGAGAGCTGTGGGCAGAGCAAGCCGAAGCCAATGCCATGACCCATTCTGCGGCTTGTCCCGACTCGAAGCAGCCCGAACTGAAAGCCTGTGCCGTGCAGCTCGTCCCTGTGGCTGCCATAAAA
The DNA here is from genome assembly GCF_044923475.1 of Altericista sp. CCNU0014. NCBI lineage: Bacteria > Bacillati > Cyanobacteriota > Cyanophyceae > Synechococcales > Altericista > Altericista sp. CCNU0014. The sequence continues at coordinate 3,294,331 of NZ_CP137338.1, read as the reverse complement.
GTTCAAGCCGACGCCGAGCACCACAAATACAGCCTTCAGAGCGCTCGGGGATAAAGCGATTTCCAGAAAAGGTCACCCCGCCGAGATTGTACCCTTCGACTCCGCTCAGGGCACAATCTCTAGTCTCTAGCTGGCTGAGCGCGTTGCCCTGCCGTGTCCTGAGCTTGCCGAAGGGAGCTTGTCGAAGAGTCGTGGCTTGCCTCCCGCAGGGTAGCCAGCTAGAGCTTCGGTGCGTGCGAATCGCAATTCCCATTACCAAGGTAATTCTGTACCGTCCCAAGAAAAGAACTGCCCGCTATGAGTGGGTTCCAGCCCGTTCAACACCGTCCAAAGCTGCGCGACGGTGCGCTCGGTTGAGAACAGTTTTTCGGGCGGGACATTCTTTTGAAACGGCTGCGAAAGGCGCGTATTCGTAGTACCGGGGTGCAGTAGCGCGATAATCGTGTTGGGGCTTTTGCGCCCGTACTCGATCGCCGCTGTTTTCATAAACATGTTGAGCGCTGCCTTGGAAGCGCGGTAGCCATACCAACCCCCCAGTTGGTTGTCGCCGATACTGCCCACTTTGGCAGAGATCGTGGCAAAGATACTGCGATCGCCGTGTCTCAGCAGCGGCACCAGATGCTTTGCCAGCAGCACCGCCCCGATGCTGTTGACCTGAAAATAGCGCATCAGCCGTTCTGGGTCGAGCTGAGACAGACTTTTCTCTGGCTGTAGCGTCCCTTCATGCAACACTCCCACACAGTTAACAACCCAGTGAAGGCACTGGGTATTGATCTGAATCGTCTGAATCAGAGCAGCAATTTTGGATTCATCCGTAATATCTAGGACCGTGCAAATCAGGCGATCGGGGTTGGCAGTCTGAAGTTCCAACAGTTCTCCAGCCGCTTCTGCGGTGCGGTAGGTGGCAAATATCCTAGAAATATTGGGTTGTTGCAGCAGGTGTTTCACAAAACCCAGACCGATCCCTTGAGTTGCACCGAGGATGAGGGCGGACTCTGAGGGTAGCGCGATCGCCGGACTGTTCGCTAATGACACGTTTCGTTCTCATGACGCCTCTTTTAAGGTAATGTCGTTTCTTGAATTAGGGTTGTACCATCGCCGAATCATCAATCTATGCCAGTTCCCGGATTATTGGACGAAAGCGCCTTTCTAAGGCCCGATGACGGGCAGATTTTACAGTTCCCCATTCTGGTGGTCGGCGGTTCGACGGCAGCCTACGCTGCGGCCTTGGGCGCGTTGCAAGCTGGGGCGACAGTTTGTATCGTCCAGCCTCAACGGGTTTTGGGCGGGCAATTTACAGCTCAAGCCCTGTCCGCGTCCGACGATGCGCCCCTGATGGCCCCCAAGGCGCTCATTCCAGCCGATCGGCGCGACCCGAACCAGCTAGAGAATGGCGAACTGTTCTGCATTTCCAGGTCGCAGCGGCAGTTCCGCGATCGCCAACGCCAGCTCCAGCCCGTTGCCGGAAAAGTCGTGCAGAATCCCGGCGGCAGTTGGGTGAGTCATTTTTCCGTCACGCCTGCGATCGCGGCGATCGCCCTGAATGAGGGCATCGAACCCTACCTCCAGGAAGGAAGGCTGACGATCGTTCCCTTTGCCGAGCCAACCCAAGTCCTGCTGCAAGCGCCAGAAGGCGACGATCGCAAGGTGACGGGAGTTGTATTTCAGGACTGGCAAAACGGCAGATCGTTTACGGTCAATGGAGACATTGTCATTGAAGCAACGGACTTGGGCGACTTGTTAGAAATGGGGAATATTGAATCTCGCGTGGGTCAAGAATCTCGCAGCCAGACAGGGGAAGCGATTTTGCCCGAGGAACCGCGACCGCTATGCCAGCAGGCATTTACGTTCTGTGCTGCGGTTGAAAAATCCCCCACCAGCCAACCTATTCCCGCGCCAGTTGGCTATGGCGTCGAACCGTGGCTCGATCCTCAATCCTTTCCCAGTACATTTTGGATCGAGGGGAAAAACGGCTGGGAAGGGCGAGCGTTCTATGATGCGATGGGCATGTTTCGCTACCGCCGCCTTCAGCGCAGCATTGAAGACAGCGAAGTCCGCGATCGAGATGTCAGTGTCATGAACTGGGGCACCAGCCCTCTAGGCCCGGATGCACCCAAGGGTTGCGGCAATGATTATCTATTCGGGGCTGTATTGACGGGCGTGAGTCGGCAAGAGCGCCAGCAGAACGCCGCACGGGGACGCGATCGCGCCCGAGCCTATCTCCACTTTCTCCAAACAACTGCGGCACCGGATCTGACCCCACGGGGCGACCTCACCTGGACGGAAGACGGCATCGCCCTAGAGCCGTATATCCGCGAAGCGCGACGGGGAGTAGCGATCGCCACCGTCCGCCACGAAGATGTTGCGGCTAAATTCTTTCCCGGATCGGCCCGCGCCCGCAGCTTTGAAGATGCAGTGGGAATTGGCCAGTATCACTACCTCGACTTTCATCCCAACGAAGCACCAGGACACGTCGATCTGGGGGCCGACGGCAATCGTTCCCTCCCCTTCAGCATTCCCCTAGGTGCGCTGATTCCCATCCGCACCGACGGGCTAATTTTGTCGGCCAAGAGCATCGGTACCACGCACATTACGAATTCAGCCTATCGGATGCATCCGGTGGAGTGGGCTATTGGCGAAGCCGGAGGACATTTGGCGGCTTTCGCCCTCGATCGAGGCATACGAGTGCGAGATGTCGCGCGAGATCCTCGACTCAAGCGTCTGTTTCAGGGACAACTCGCTCGCTTTGGCATTCCCCTGTTCTGGTTTAATGACGTTTCCCACGAAGACCCAGATTTTGAAGCAATTCAGGTTTTAGCCGCAGCCGGTCTCGTCCAGACCGAACATAGCGAGAACCTCAACTTCAACCCGGAGGCGACAGTCAGCCGTGCCGTTGCGGCGATCGCCTTCGCCAACGTCCTAGGATTAGAACCCGCAAACCCCACCAAACCCACCTTTGTCGATGTCCCGCCCGATTGCTTCGCCTACTCGAGCGTTGAAGCGCTGTTTGCCCGAGACATTGTCAAAGGAGTCGGACGCAAGCGCTTTGCCCCCGATCGCTGGATTACGCGCGAGCAAACGATCGTCCTTGCAAGCAAGAGTCTCCCCGGTGCGGGCATCGACCTGACCGCCGACCTACCCAAGGATCGACAGCCGATTCAGCGCAGAGCGCTGTGTAGGTTGTTGTATCGTCTGCTGAACGCGAAATTAGGCTGAGCGCCCCTACCTCAAGCCGCAGTCCATTTCCGTCCCCATTTATAGGACGCAATGAATGTCGCCCGAACTTCGAGCTGCCGGGATCGATCTCAATGATTGCTTCTCAATATCCATGCAGTCATATAAAGCCATTTAAGCTGTTCTAAACATCGTAAAAGCAAAATCGTACTTTCGACGCTCTGCTGCAAATTTTTGCTTCTTTCTCTGTGAAATCATGTCTCTGCCATACGTTTATCTTAAAGATTAAATTTAAGGGCTACTCGCGTATTTCTAGTTTTTGATTAATCCATACATGTATATTGCTCGATCTTAGAAAAAACGTTCGGCTTTGATGGATTCTCGATTGCATTGATGCTTGAAAAATTAGATTTATGACATCGCGATTCTGCATTTGTGTCCGATCTCCCGAGATTAGACGGCGCTTGGGTCGATTTGTTGCTTTGTCTTGCATCTCTTTTCAGGAAAGCTTCCTGGAGCGCAGATTATCTCAGGAGTTCTGTCGATATCTGCATAGGAGAGAGGTTCTTTAAGTTCGATCTCCGTACAGTTTGATGAGAGCAGAATCGAGGAGTTTGAAGCAGATTGATACGGCTGATATTGCAGGAAACATCAGGGTTAGATCTGATTCTGCCGAGCGCCATTAAATTTTATCCGTGAAGCGTAGAGTCACTCTTTATCTTTTTTGGGGCACTCTACTGTTAAGACCGAAGTGTCGAGCAGATACTTGCTTGAAGCGAAAGAACGGCTTCGCATTTTGCAAGGCTTAAAAACATTCCCTATCTACAGTTCTAGAGCATTTATCTTCCAGGTAAGGCTCTCCCAATACGCAGTGAATTGCATTCAGTTCGCTTAGGTCGGGCTACTCATAGATCGGGCTACTCATTCAGAATCATTCGGGGGGTTCAAAGTGGATTTTATTAGCGGCAACAGCGATCGATCGAAGGTGCAGAGTTTTAATGGGACGGCTGATTCCTATGGATTGCAGACACCGTCTTTCCAAAATCCCAGTTATGGCTATGGATTGCAGCCACTCGGGAACAATACACCCGCACTGAACCGAATCGATCCGACGGTCGATCTCGACCGAAATAGCAGCGCGCCAGCTCCATTGGCGCAATCGAACAATGTTTCAAACAAGAAGGCAGCTCAAGTTCTACCCTCTAAGGCAAGGATGTCCGCCCCTGCAACCAAATCCAATAAAGGCTTTGCAGCATTGGGGACTGGGCGATCGTCGATCGACGCGAACCAAAACAAGGGGGTAAGAAGCTTTTCATCAGCTCAAAAGAACAATGTCGGACGCGGAGGCAATGGAGGGACTTCATTAAATGGCGCAGATCCCTACAATGCCCAGCAAGTTATTCCGCAATCTCACTCCTATTCATCGACGGATGCTGCCTCGGCTTTAGCTCCCGTCGCGCGATCGACGTCTGCCTCTAGAGGTACTACAGATGATAGCCTGACGGGTCAGTATTTCAATGGTACGAATCTCGATTCGAGAACCCCGACTCGGTCAGCTCCTCGCAGCACCCAACCGATTATCCCGCAAACGGACTTGTATCCCTCTGTCATCCCGCCAGCTCCAGTTGTGACATCGGCTCCAAGTGTTACCTCAACTCCAGTTGTCGATCCAATCCCAGTGGTGGCTCCAGAGCCCCCACCCGCTCCGGTCGTCGCACCCGCTCCAGTTGTAATTCCTGAAGGTAATGGGCTAACAGGTAAGTATTTCAACGGCATTAACCTCGACCCCAGCAAGCTCGCCTTGACCCGAACGGATGCTAGCGTAAACTTTAACTGGAGCTCTGGCGCGCCCGATTCAAAGGTGGCCTTAGATAACTTTTCTGCTGAATGGACGGGCCAAATTTTGGCACCTGAAACGGGTACTTACACCTTTACCACTACTTCCGACGACGGCGTAAGAGTGTGGGTGAACGGGAAACAACTGATTGACGCGTGGAACGACCATGCTCCCCAACAAGATAGCGGGACCATTACCCTCCAAGCCGGGCAAAAGTACGATATCAAGGTGGACTACTACGAACGCTTGGGCGGTGCGACTATGCAACTCCAGTGGTCGGCTCCCAACCTAGCCCAACAGATCGTCCCGCAAGCTTACTTGTATTCATCGGTTCTTACTCCAACACCAGATCCGGTAGCGCCTTCAAGTCCGACATCGCCTTCAAGTTCGGCGCTTTCTCCAGCTTTTGACGATTCAACGCTGCCCAATGAAGGTATCCCATCGGGAGTTCCAACTTACTTGCCTTGGGCGCACGGTCCGATGAAAGGCTACGGAAATACGATGCCTAGCGGTTGGAATGCATTCACGGCATGGGGGCAAATTTATGTCGAACAAGGGTGGAATCCTCCGAGCGATAGCAATACCCGCGTGCAAATCCGCGCTTTAGATGCTTGGTATCTCAGTAAATCGACCAATCAGTGGGTTCTGATCCAGCGCGCAGACACCGTCAGCGGGGCTGCCTATGTAGAAGACTTCGCGAACGATGCTTCCAAGCCAGCAGATGTCAAGAATGAGTCTGGAAATGGCGGCGGAATTAGCGTGACGGCTGGAAACGGTTATAACTATCATTTCTGGACCGATCGCGCGGTCATTCCCGACCCCAGCGACATTGCAGGCGTCTATACCAAATTCGAGTCTCGATTGGTCCTCAACGATCCAAACGGGCCAGACGATCGCGCTTCGTCTAGATATTTAGCGAGCGACGGTGCGGACTACTGGCGCAGTATTGATGCGGGGTGGGCTTCCGATTGGAGCAACAACGGCAGCGTCGGCCACGGTCGATTTAAGTTCGTGAACAGCGATTGGCAGATTTTTAGTATGGAAACGCTCTCTCCCGAAGAAATGAGCAAAAATCCACCGCCAATTGGGGGTTCGCCAAGCTAGCATCAGTTCTCAACCAAAACGCAATCGAGCCATTGTGTCGGCTCGATTGCGCGGTTTTTGGAATCTTGTTAGTTCCGTGGGGGTGCAAGGCCTTGCGCCCCTACAAAATGGTCGGTATTCTCTTTTTTGCAAATCGCTTCCGAGATAAGGGATGGAGATGGCCAGTCAGGGTGCTAGGAACCAAAGGTGCCTGTCCTTTCTTTGCTAGAGGCGCTATGAAATTAAATCGCGATGAAACTAAACTAAATAATACCAGGACCTTTACCGCGATTATCTCCATCCATCGTTAGCTTACCAGTTTCATCAGTCTCATTGACTTCTTCTCGTTCGCGAGAGCGTTCTGCCGCTTCTGCCGCTGCTTCTTCTCGCAAATCTCCCGGCTCGTTAACGTACATTTCAGGCTCTACCGCATAATTATTCATCAGTCCTTCTTTGTCCATCGTAAAGCCCCCAGTCGTATCTAGGCTGCCTTCCTGTTCGGGAAGGTGTTTGTAATCTTCTTTTTCTCTTTCTTTGCGGGCGGCTGTCTCGGCAGGAATAATTCCTCTATCGTACGTATCAACTGAAACCGGATTGTCCTTTCGATCGTTCATGGTAATTTGTTAAAAACGCTTATGACCTACTTCTAGTCGAAGCCAAGGGGAAAAGCATCTTCCATTTTACGGAGACTGCGGCATCGATCGTCTAGACTGCAGAGGGCTGGTGCGAGCGTGGAGGTGCTTTCTAGGCTGACGCTAAAGCTGCTGCAAATCGCGATCGCCATTCCAATGTATTGCTCGACCGTCCGCGCTCACCGCTCCGATATCTGAAACGCCTGGGCGAGCCACGCGATCGCCCCCTCCCCATCCGCAACGGTGTCTCCAGAAGGCATGGCCGGACGCCGCACCATCACCACCGGAAGCGCCAGCTCTCGCGCTGCGACCAGTTTGGGATAAGTAGCCGCCCCGCCGCTGTTTTTACTCACCATGGCATCGATCTGGTAATCCCGAAGCAACTGTCGCTCGCGTTCCAAGCTAAACGGTCCCCGCTCCAGCAGCAATGTTCCGTTGGGTAACGGTAAATCCGCTGCAGGCGGGTCGATCGCGCGCATCAAGAACCAAACGCGGGCGAGGGATGCAAACGGCGCTAACTGCTGCCTGCCGATCGTGAGAAACACCCGCTTTGCTTCTGGGGGAATGGCGCGCGCGGCATCCTCGATCGTTTCCACCTCAATCCAGCGATCGCCAAGGTCCGGCTGCCAGGCCGGACGGTCTAGTCGGAGATAGCGCACGCCCGTTTTTGCTGCCGCTAGCGATGCATTCCAAGAAATTTGCGCCGCAAAGGGATGGGTTGCGTCGATCAGGACGTCGATTTTGTGCTCGCTAAGGTAATCCGCTAGCCCGTCCGCCCCGCCAAACCCGCCGCTTCGGATAGCGCCAGCGGGCAGAGCGGGTTGCTGCGTCCGCCCCGCCAAGGAAGACACGATCTCGACGGTTGGAAAGGCCGCAAGTTTTGCCGCCAGCCGAACGGCATCCCCCGTTCCACCTAGAATGAGCGCGCGTACCATAAAGCGTAGAGGCAGCGAACAGGTCGCTAGAATAGACTCCTGGACAATTTCTGCTATCCCCCACATTATCTGCATTTAAGCACCCATGGACTTAGTTGAAAGCGTCAAAATGGCAACAGCCACCCTAACCTCTAATCGCCTGCGCAGCGCCCTAACCATGTTGGGCATGATCATCGGCAACGCTTCCGTCGTGGCAATGATTGGGGTGGGCGAGGGAGCGCAGCGCTTTGCCGAAGATCAGTTTAAGTCCCTAGGTCCCAACGTTCTCTTTGTCGTGCCGGGCAACGACAATGCCCGCAACCGCACCCTCAATGTGCCCAAAACCTTAGTTTTAAGCGATGCTAAGGCGATCGCAGAGCAAGTTCCTTCCATTTCCTACGTCGCGCCGCAGCTCCAAAACCAAGTCCCCGTTGTGTACGGCAACCGTAGAAAATCGACCCTCGTGATCGGCACCACCGAGCGCTTCGCCACCGTGCGCGACTACGAAATGGCGCGGGGTCGGTTCATCACGCAACAAGACGTCCAAAGCGGGACGGCGGTGGCCGTCGTGGGTTCGGATTTGGCCGAGAATTTGTTCGGCGCTAAGGATCCCATTGGGGAGCGGGTTCGCGTCCGAGGGCTTTCCTTCAAAATTATCGGACTCATGGCGTCCAAGGGTTCGTTTTTGGGCAACAACCAAGACGATGTTTTGATCGTGCCCCTGTCCACCGTGGCCGATCGGTTGACAGGGCGAACGTCTCCCTACGGTGTAGAAGTGACCTTTATTTCAGTTTCGGCCAAGGACAAGGCCCAAATGACGGCGGCCAAAAACCAAATTACAAATTTACTGCGGCTGCGCCACAAAATTGTCAGCGAAGACGATTTTACCGTGCGCTCTCAAGATGAGGCCCTCAGCATCATCGGGGCCGTGACTGGAGCGCTCACCATCATGCTGGTGGCGATCGCCGGAATCTCTCTCCTCGTCGGCGGCATTGGCATCATGAACATCATGCTGGTGTCCGTCACGGAGCGCACCCAGGAAATTGGGTTGCGCAAGGCCATTGGTGCGACTCAAGCAGACGTGTTGACTCAGTTCTTAATCGAATCCATCATTCTTTCGGCAGTGGGCGGTGCCGTCGGCATTTTAATTGGGACGGGTACCGTGGTAATGGTGGGTGCGTTCACGCCGCTCAAAACCAGCGTCTCGATTCCGGCGATCGCCTTAGCAGTCTCTGTCTCGGGCGGAATTGGGGTCTTTTTTGGCGTAGTGCCGGCCCAGCGCGCCGCCCGTTTAGATCCCATTGTGGCATTGCGCAGTAACTAGGAAAAGTTTATGCCGTCAGACATCCCGCTCGTTTCAGACTACCCGACCCCTCATCGCGCGGCGGTCATCATTCGGCTAGAAGACGTCAGCAAGGTATACGGCCTCGGCGAAACCACCGTTCGCGCCCTCAGGGACGTGAACCTGATCGTCAATGCGGGCGAGTACTGCGCCATTATGGGCGCTTCCGGCTCCGGCAAATCCACGATGATGAACATCATCGGTTGTTTAGATCGGCCTACGACTGGAAACTACTATCTCGATGGCGAAGCCGTCGCCCAGATGGACGATAACCAGCTCGCCCACATTCGCAACCGGAAGATTGGGTTCGTGTTCCAACAGTTTCACCTCCTGTCTCAGGTAAGCGCCCTAGAAAACGTCATGTTGCCAATGATTTATGCCAACGTGCCCGCCCCAGAACGCAAAGAACGGGCGATCGCCGCCTTGCAGCAGGTGGGACTGGGCGATCGGCTCAACAATCGACCCAACCAGCTGTCTGGGGGGCAGCAGCAGAGAGTGGCCATCGCCCGGGCGATCGTCAACCGTCCCGTCATGCTGCTGGCGGACGAGCCGACGGGAGCGCTCGATTCCAAAACCACTCAGGAAATTTTAGAGATTTTTGGAAATTTAAATGCAGCGGGCATGACCGTCGTCATGGTCACCCACGAATCGGAAGTCGCCCGCAGTACCCGGCGCGTGGTATGGTTCCGGGACGGTCAGGTGATTCACGAGAACCTAAAGCCCGAAGATCTCATGCAGGCTGCTTTTTGAACCGTTTACCCAACTCGGTTGGGATCTCAAAGATAAAAATTTATCTCTACAGGGAACTCTGAAAACATTGGGACATCCGATTGCTTCAATCGATCGGGTCGCAGGTATCGCACGGCTAAAGCCATGAATGAGGTATGCGATACTCATCAATGAGCGACTGCATCTCGTTGTAACTCCTACTCCCGCTCAATCCTTCCAACATCGATATTGTCTCTATGTCAACCTCTGAATCTCAGCCTTCAGACCGGAGTGGTTTCCGCGCTCTCATGCAAAATCGTCCTTTTGCGATCCTGTGGGTAGGGCAGATCGTGTCGCAAATAGCCGATAAGATTTTTTTCGTGCTGCTCATCGACTTGGTGATCCACTATCAGATCCCGACGTTCTTAGCGAATTTTTCAAAAGCTTCTGTCATGATGGCCAATACGCTTCCGGCTGTCTTTTTAGGATCTGCCGCCGGGATCTTCGTAGACCGCTGGTCGAAAAAGCAAATTCTGTGGTCGAGCAATTTGGGTCGCGGCATCATTATTTTCATGATTCCGTTTTTGCCGAAACAGCTTTTCTTTCTGCTGATCGTTGCGGTGGTAGAGTCTGTTTTGACGCAGTTTTTCGCTCCGGCGGAGCAAGCAACGATCGCGGTTTTAGTGGAGCGAAAGCTGTTAATGCCCGCTAATGCTTTATTCACCACCACGATGATGGGCGCGTTGGTCGTGGGATTCGCCATCGGCCCCGTGCTCTTGAGCTGGTCTGCGGCCTGGGGGGGAACCTACGGCGGTGCTATTCTCGTGGGCGGTCTCTACGTTTTGGCCGCAGTTATTTTGGCTCTGGTGCCCGTCAAGGATGACAAACCGATCGCGTCCGAGCACCTCCATCCCTGGGAAGACTTCAAGCAGGGACTCCGGTATCTGCGGAAAAATCGCCTCCTGAGCAACGCGCTCGTCCAGCTCACCATTTTGTACAGCGTCTTTGCCGCCCTCATCGCCCTCGCGCCGGGATTGATAGAGACTCTCAGGATAGAACAGGGGATCGACGTCCAAGCCAGAGACTTCAGCTTTTTGCTGTCCTGCGCGGGGGTGGGGCTGATTCTAGGCGCGGCTTTTTTGGGCCAGTGGGGCGATCGCTTCGATCGCTGGCCGCTGCCGTTAATCGGGTTCCTGAGTATGGGGCTGGTGCTGATCGCCTTTTTCTTCGCCCATCAGTTGGAGTTGCTGCTGTTGCTGAGCGGGTTCTTGGGGCTGGGGGCAGCTTTTATTGGCGTACCCATGCAGACGCTCATTCAGACTCAAACGCCGCCCAACATGCGAGGCAAGGTGTTTGGCGTACAAAATAACATCATTAACATCGCCCTGAGTTTTCCGCTGTCGATCGCCGCGCTCTTGGCCGATATCACCTCCTCGGTTCGCGGCGTTCTGCTTTCGATTGGTATTTTGGTTTCGATCGTAGGGATATGGGCGTGGCGCAGTACGCGAGGGATGCTACACGATGAAACCTATTGAGATTGCGAGCGGGAGGTGGGAAGATTCAAACCGCCCGTCGCTATGTCAGGAAGCGCCTAAATTTCTAGACAGGCCCTGTATAAAACACTACACTTAGGATCTAATCTTAAGATTTGAGCGAACTTTTAAAACTTTCGCTGTAGAGCTGATTATCATTAGATTTTCGATTCTTTTGTATTTTGCATCGTCTATCGAGCGTTTATAAAATTCACGATTGGTTTGAGAGGACTTGACCGTGCGTGCAACTGGAGCATTTGCCCTTCTTGATAGTTTGAAGCGTCATGGCGTCGAGCACATCTTCGGCTATCCGGGCGGCGCAATTCTGCCCATTTACGACGAGATTTATCGCGCTGAAGAGCGGGGCGATATTCGCCACATTCTGGTGCGCCACGAGCAGGGCGCTGCCCATGCCGCCGACGGCTACGCGCGGGCGACGGGCAAAGTAGGCGTTTGCTTCGGGACCTCAGGTCCTGGGGCCACCAACTTGGTCACGGGCATCGCCACCGCCCACATGGACTCGATTCCCATGGTGGTGATCACGGGGCAGGTTCCCAGCAACGCCATTGGAAGCGATGCCTTTCAAGAAACCGATATTTTTGGGATCACGCTGCCCATTGTCAAGCATTCCTATGTCGTGCGCGATCCGAAGGATGTGGCCCGTATCGTCGCGGAAGCCTTTCATATTGCCAGTACTGGACGTCCGGGTCCGGTTTTGGTGGATGTGCCCAAAGACATCGGCTTGGCAGAGTTCGACTACGAAGCCGTCGAGCCTACTCAAGTCAACCTGCCAGGGTATCGACCCACCGTTCGGGGAAATACCCGCCAAATTGCCAACGCGCTCAAACTGATCCAGGCAGCAAAACAACCGCTTCTGTACGTCGGGGGCGGGGCGATCGCCTCCAACGCCCACGCCGAACTCAAAGCCCTGGCCGAATTGTTTCAGATCCCCGTCACCACCACCCTGATGGGCAAAGGTGCCTTTGACGAGCATCACCCGCTGGCCTTGGGGATGTTGGGGATGCACGGCACCGCCTACGCCAACTTTTCCGTGACCGAGTGCGACCTCCTCCTTGCCGTGGGCGCTCGTTTCGACGATCGCGTGACCGGAAAACTGGATGAATTTGCGTCCCGTGCCAAAGTCATCCATATCGACATCGACCCCGCCGAGGTGGGCAAAAACCGTCCGCCGGAGGTACCTATTGTCGGTAGCGTCAAGCCTGTTTTGCAGGAGTTGCTAAAGCTTGCTGGCGCAGGCTCGGGCCAAAAGCCGGATACCCGAGCTTGGCTGGCCCGCATCGACCGTTGGAAAGAAGACTATCCCCTCGTGGTGCCTTACCCCGACGGCAAGATATCTCCCCAAGAAGTGATTGCGGGTTTAGCGCAGCAAGCGCCAGATGCTTACTACACCACCGACGTCGGTCAGCATCAAATGTGGGCGGCTCAGTTTTTGAAAAACGGTCCTCGCCAGTGGGTTTCGAGCGCCGGACTCGGCACCATGGGTTTCGGGATGCCCGCCGCTATGGGTGTCAAAGTCGCCCTTCCCGACCGTCAGGTCATCTGTATCAGCGGCGATGCCAGTTTTCAGATGAATTTGCAGGAGCTGGGTACCTTAGCGCAGTACGGCATTAACGTCAAAACAGTGGTGATCAACAATTTCTGGCAAGGGATGGTGCGCCAGTGGCAGCAGGCATTTTACGGAGAACGCTACTCTAATTCCAACATGGATAAAGGCGTGCCTAACTTCGTGAAGCTGGCGGATGCCTTCGGGATTAAAGGGATGGTGGTCGATCGCCGGGACGATCTGGAAGGGGCGATCGCCGAAATGTTGGCCCACGACGGCCCCGTGCTTCTGGATGCCCATGTCACGCGAGATGAAAACTGCTATCCCATGGTGGCTCCTGGCAAGAGCAACGCTCAGATGATCGGTCTGCCAGAACGGGTGCTAGATCGGGCGGCTGAGCTAGTGTATTGTAGCGGCTGCGGCGCTAAGAATACGCTTCACAACCGTTTTTGCCCTGAGTGCGGTACCAAGCTATAGGCTTGCTCCTGCGTCATTTTGCCCATATTAGGCAAAAATAGCGTTATGGAGTCACGATTTGAGGATCTTGCATGGAATTACAGGCCCAAGTCCAGGGGTTGATCGATAACGCTCCCACCGATGGCGCGGACCTTGAAGCGATCCGACTTGTGGCGATCGTTCTGGGGCAAGTTGCGGAAGGGTTAGAGCATACTGAATACTACATTCTGCAAAATTTTCAGCAGCAGTGGCAGATTACTACCCTTCAACATCGCACCCAGGAAGAACTTCAAAAAACCGTCCTCCATGCCTACGGCCATCTCTCCGACGCAACGCGAGTCGGTCAGTCGGAAGATCTGATCGCACTCCCCATTCCGGTCGTGCAGCTTCTATTTCAGTTTTTTTCCTTTGAAGGCGTCGATAGTATTTTATTTATTGACGAGGCTAACAAGCCCGATCGCATTCGGGAGCTAGCGCGGCAGGATTTACAGTTGATGGTGCAGTCCTATCTGGAGCAGTTCGGCAATAGCAGTGGCGCTTCAGGTGGAAATTTTGACGATATAGCCTGATGTGGCGGAATTACATCAAAGGCAGGTGCATCAGCTTGTCTCAGGTTTAGCTTTATGCTTGCGAAATGAGGGTGAGTAAAAACTTGTGGCGGTATCTTACCGTAACCTTTCTCGCTTATCGATCGGGTTCTCAGGAGGGAAATCATGCAGCAATCTGTGATTTATCAAGAGATTCTTCAAGAGGGCGAACAGAAGGGCCGTCAAGAAGGCCGTCAAGAAGGCCGTCAAGAAGGAGAACGATCGCTGATCCTCCGCCTCCTCTCTCGACGTGTGGGGTCTCTCTCATCAGAAACCCGATTGCAGGTTGAATTCCTTTCCCTCGATCGACTGGAATCACTGGGCGAGGCACTTTTGGATTTTTCTGATTTGTCCGATCTGGAGCGATGGCTGCAATTGCACGCATAAACTACAGCGATCGCCACTGCCTCTGCCAGCCAAACCACCCCAAGCGACGAACCTGCCTCTATAGTCTTCCAACCCCAAACTCAATCCAATTGCTGCTCTAGGATGGACTTCTGTAACTAGTCAAACGCAGTAATGGTAGTGTGGGTTTCCTAACGTCAACCCACTGACAAGACAATAGTTAAAGGGCCTCGGATTTGAATGAGTCGGTTTGGTCATGGGTTTCGTTCCTCAACCCAAGCTACCATTACTGCCATCGCTCACGCGCACAATCACATGATGTTTTGAGTTATTGATGTAAGGAGCGATAGCTGCGCAAGAGTCCGCCTTTGTTTGATGCCGTAGTACGATGACGTTCAGCCCAAACCTATAATCAGCCTCAATGACTCGTACCCACCACGACCTGTTTGCCAAACAACATCTTGAAGCGTTGCTTGAAACGGTGGGGGATGTAAACAGTAGTCGAAAAATTGTCAGTGAAACCCATGAAGTGGATATCCTGTTTGTTCCCCACGAAAAAGTGCAGGAAAATCTCGCAGCCCTGGGTGTTCTTGGGCAAATCGCGACCCATCTCTGCTTGATTGAGCCGTTTCGCAATTCAGTTCAATTGGATGATGTAGAAGACTGTATTGGGAAGCTGATTGACTTCACTCAGGAATGTCGTCGTCAGGCAAAACGGGAAAAACAGAACTTGAAACGGGCCGAGTATCCTCAACTATGGATTTTGAGTCCAACCGTAACCGTGTCCAACAGAGTCATCGAACATTTTGGAGCTGTTCAAAAGCCGACCTGGCCATTCGGCTTTTATTTTTCACAATCGTTTCGCACGGCATTGGTTGCGATTCATCAGCTTCCTGTTAATGAAGCAACACTGTGGTTGAGATTAATGGGAAGAGATGGGGTGCAGCGAAGGGCGATCGCCGAGCTATTAGCGTTACTCCCAGACCATCCGATGAAGCGCAGGACGATGGAGCATTTGGCGGTGTTGCAAATCAGCTTGAATGTAGGGCAGAATCTAACTACGGATGAGAGGGCTTTGGCGATGAATTTGACTCCTGTTTATGAAAAGTGGCGACAAGAGACTCTGGATGAGGGACAACAAAGGGGGCTAGAACAAGGTTTGCAACATGAGCGATCGCTTATCCTTCGATTGCTTTCCCGTAAAATTGGTTCAATCGCCCCCACAACCGAAACCCAAATCCGATCTCTGTCTCTTACTCAACTTGAGGCATTGGGTGAAGCACTGCTAGACTTCTCTCAAGCATCGGACTTGAGTGATTGGCTGCGGACTCTTGGTTCGTAGCTATCGCACTCGTAAGCAAGTCCAAAAGCCACAGCGATCGCCACTGCCTCTGCCAGCCAAACCACCCCAAGCGGCGAACCTGCCTCTATAGTCTTCCAACCCCAAACTCAATCCAATTGCTGCTCTAGTGAATTGCAAGCTGAGACGGAAGTTGAGGCTGCGATCGCATTAGCGAAGGGGAAGCTCATTTGAGGGATAAGGAAGGTGTTGTTGAGTTTGTACTTTTCTCAGGTTGCAGTGGTAGGTAGGCTCTGACGGTTGTCAGCGTTATCTTAAGCAACACTGTAGAAAGCGTAAGTACGTCCGGCCCCATCTGAGAAAGTTGCTTCAGTAATGGTAGTGAGTTGACTTACAATTGGAGCGATCGCCGTTATGTTGCCCCTTCAATGACTGAATCGAGATCAGACCTAGACTCGCCCTGGAAGGACATTTTAAGGGCATACTTTCCGCCGGCGATCGCCTTTTTCTTTCCCCAGACGGCTGCTTTGATTGATTGGAGCAAGCCTTATGAGTTTTTGGATAAGGAGTTTCAGGCTGTTTCGCAGGATGCTGCAGTGGGGCGGCGCTATGCAGATCAGTTGGTCAAGGTTTGGCTTAAGGGCGGAACGGAACTTTGGCTATTGCTGCATCTGGAGGTGCAAAGTCAGTCTGAGACTGAGTTTGAAGAGAGGATGTTTATCTACAGCCTCAGGATTTTTGACCAATTCCGTCAGGTCCCAATCAGTTTGGCGATTCTGTGCGATGAGAGCTTATCCTGGCGACCCAGTTGTTATGAAGCCAATTATCCAGACACGTCGCTCAATTTTAAGTTTGGGACGGTGAAGCTGTTGGATTGGCGAGACCGGATGGATGAATTAGAATCGAGTGATAATCCCTTTGCAACGGTCGTGATGGCTCACCTGAAGGTCATTGAGACGAAGCGCGACGTGGATCGGCGTAAGAATTGGAAATTCAGACTGACTCGTGGGCTATATGAGAAAGGTTACGAGCGTCAGGAGATCCTAGACTTATATCGCTTTATCGATTGGATTCTTGTTTTGCCGGAGGCGGTTGAGCGCGAGTTTTGGCAGGAACTTCAAGTTTTTGAGGAGGAACGAAAAGTGACTTATGTAACGAATGCAGAACGTTTTGGCATTGAGAAAGGTCTTAAGCAGGGCATTGAGCAGGGTGCGGTTCAGGAAGCCCGATCGCTGATCCTCCGCCTCCTCTCTCGACGTGTGGGGATCCTACCCTCAGAGGTACGATCGCAGGTTGAATCCCTTTCCATCGATCGACTGGAATCACTGGGCGAGGCACTTTTGGATTTTTCTGATTTGTCCGATCTGGAGCGATGGCTGCAATTGCACGCATAAACTACAGTGAGCCACTGCCTCTACCAGCCAAACTACCCCAAGCGGCGAACCTGCGTCTATAGTCTTCCAACCCCAAACTCAATCCAATTGCTGCTCTAGCGAATTGCAAGCTGAGGCGGAAGTTGAGGCTGCGATCGCATTAGCGAAGGGGAAGCTCAGCATGGAAGTCATAGAGGCTTCATCCAGAAATTAATTCCTGAAACTGCCGATCCTGGCGGATTGGGTCAAACGCAGACTCAGTTTGCGCTTTCTCCCGAAATTCTTCAGGACTGGCTGCGATCGCTAGCTTCAAGTTTTCCATAGCTAGGCTCATGTTATCGAGAAAAGCATGGCAGCAAGCTTTTCCATATAAAGCTTCAGGATAGTCTTGTTTGTGAGTAAGAGCTTTGTCAAAAGCTAACAAGGCTTGCTGATATCTGCCCAGTTGACGCAGGGAATTGCCACTATAATTATAAATGTTGTTAGAGGTTGCTAGTATTAACGTTAGCTTCTGCCTCTGCATCATAGATAATAATGCTCTACCAAATTTTCTCGACAAAGTTTTACCAAACAAAGACTTTTCGAGTTTTTCCAAAAATTCTAATACTTCTTCATAATGACCTAGATTATACAATTTTCTTACATGTCCAAAAATTTGTTCTGAACTCAGTAAGTCAAGTATTATAACTTCTCGATTAAGATTTTTAGATCTTTTTGGTGATAAATATATGAAACAGCGACAATAAAGATACAAGCACGAGAAAGTAAAAATAATGAGAATCATAGGATTTAGGATAACAAAAGGTAGACT
This sequence comes from Altericista sp. CCNU0014, assembly GCF_044923475.1. Lineage (NCBI taxonomy): Bacteria > Bacillati > Cyanobacteriota > Cyanophyceae > Synechococcales > Altericista > Altericista sp. CCNU0014. The sequence continues at coordinate 3,276,673 of NZ_CP137338.1, read as the reverse complement.
TTTACTATAGCAATCCCATTTGATTTGTGAGACTCTAGAGAGAGTAACAATGCTAAATAGATGCTGTCTGAACTTAAAGACTTTATCCAGTCTAATCCAGATGTCCGTGAGTTAAAGCGTGCTGTCGCAGTACAGATGTATCTCAACGGTTATAAACACCGAGAAATCCAGGAGAGTTTATCGGTCAGTTCAGGGTTCATTAGCAAATGGACAGCCCTGTATAGAGAGCAAGGGGTGCAGGGACTGAAGCTGAAGCACTTAGGCTCAGTTGGGCATCTAAGCCCCCAACAGCGCCAAGCAGTCTGTACCTGGCTACAGACCCAAAAATACTGGAATCTTGAAGAACTTCAAGGCCATATTGAGCAAGCGTATCAGGTTGTCTTTGACTCCAAGCAAAGCTACTACACCCTGTTCAAAGAGGCTGGGATTAGCTGGAAAAAGACTCAAAAGCGCAATCCCAAGGCAAACCCCGAACTGGTTCAAAAAAAAAGAGGAAATCACGGACTGGTTAGAGGCGCATCGCGGTGAAATCGATTCGGGCGAATTAGTGGTCTTGTTCCAAGATGAATGTCATCTACTCTGGGGCGACCTGTGCGGGTACATCTGGGGCAAAACATCGGAGCGCATTGAAGTGCCCATCGTAAACGAACGAGAGAGACAAACCTATTATGGGGCTCTCAACCTCCACACCCAAGAATGTCTGATCCAAGCCTATGACAAAGGCAATTCTCAAAGCACAATTGCCTTTGTGGACTATCTACTCAAACAACATCCCAGTCGTCGTATTGCCTTACTCTGGGATGGGGCAAGCTACCATCGTTCAGGAGCGTTTAGAGGCTATCTCACCTCTATCAATCAAGACCTTGACGAATCACAATGGAAAGTCACCTGTATAAGGTTTGCACCCAATGACCCCAAGCAAAATCCAATTGAGGACATTTGGTTACAGGCGAAGCGCTTTATCCGAGAGTGGTACCATCTTTGCAAATCTTTCCGTGCAGTCAAGGCTTTATTTGAGTTTGCGACCCATCGACAAATATTTGATTTCCCTAAGCTTTTTACCTATGGCTGCTTCTCATAAATGATTTGGGATTGCTATAGTCATAAGCAATGATAAAAAGGATAGTATTGGAGCCAGCATAATTTTATAGATAAATCCCTTTTCTGAGTTATTAAGGTTTAGAAAACTCAAGCTTGGCGCGACCTCGTTGATAACAATAGAAGATTTATAGGAGGACAAAAGCTTTATACATATTATTATTGCCTGTAGGGGCATGACAGTTGACGTTAGGAAACCCACTGACAAGACAATAGTTAAAGGGCGTCTCACCACATCAATGTCTGCAATACTGCGGAAAGAAAGCAAGTCTTTCCCAGTCCCACGGACAAACTCCTTCACAATATCGCTTCCATTTCCACTGGTGTAAAACACGGTATCGGGGCTATTGTCATTATTGCCAAGGGAAAAGACGTCGTTGCTCGTGCCGCCAGTCAATCGATCGCTGCCTAAACCGCCAACTAGACTATCGTGCCCATTGCCCCCAAGCAAAATAGCATTTCCGATACCGTCTGTAAGGGTGTCGTTCTATCCCCACCATCCAAAATACTGCCTGCGCTATTGTCAATCAGGATATTGCTCGTGCCGCTGATAGCATTAGTCCCAGTCAGCGTCAGATTTTCCAGGTTATCTCCTAACGTCCAACTGACAGCAGATTTAACCGTATCTGTGCCCTCACCCGCTCTAGCTCCAGCAAAATTGGAGACTGGTGCATCTACTACAGTCCCTCATATTCGACCCGATCGCTAAATTACTGGATGACTGGGTACCACGCCTCACAGAACTGGATTTAGGAACGTAGCACAATTAAACAGAAACCAATAGATACTTTTTACTCTAAACTGCAAGCTATAAAGTCATTACTTGAAGGTCGCGATTTCGGGGTTGCTTTCCAGAGTAGAATTGCAGTTTTGATCTGTCATGGCGCTTTCTTCCTACTCCGAACGATTTCGCCGCTGGCTCCAACCCCAACGGTTGACGATCGCCGAAGCGTGCTTGATCGGGTTTGTCTCGGGGTTGGCAGCCGTCGTGCTTCAGCAAGGCGTCAACTGGATCGGATCGGGACGGCTGTACTGGAGCACCCACGCGTCCTTCGGAACGAGCGCTAGTGCGGTTCCGGTTCCGCCTTTCTTGGTCTTGGCCTTCATCGGGGCGATCGGCGGGTTTGCCTCAGGGTTGCTGATCGAGCGCTTCGCTCCCGAAGCCTACGGCAGCGGCATTCCTCAGGTCAAAGCAGCATTGGCCCAATTTCCCATGCGACTGAACGGTCAAGTGGCTTGGGTGAAGCTATTGAGCGGCATTTTGGCCCTAGGTTCCGGGCTGAGTTTGGGACGGCAAGGGCCGACCGTACAACTGGGCGCAGCGCTGGCAGCTCAACTCAGCTACTGGGTTCCCACCGCACCCGCCCACCGCAAACAAATGATTGCAGCGGGTGCAGGAGCGGGCTTGGCAGCGGCTTTTAATACGCCGCTTGCGGGAGTGCTGTTTATCGTAGAAGAACTGCTGCGGGATCTTTCGGGTCTCACGTTGGGTACGGCAATCTTGTCTTCATTTATTGGAGCGGTTGTCGCGCGAACCTTTGGGGGACACAGCCTTGCCGTCAATCTCTCTACCCTGACGACTCAAACCAGCTTCTCGCTGTCAGAAATTCCGTTCTACATTTTGTTGGGCGCGCTGGCAGGACTATTTGGCGGGCTGTTCAATCAGGGTCTGCTGGCAAGCCTAAACCTCAACCAGCGGTTTTTACCGATCGGTTTGCCCTGGCGCATCGCCTTGGCCGGGTCGTGCAGCGGCGTACTGCTAGGGTTGCTGCCCGCTTCGTTTCAAAATTTAGAAGGGCTGCGTCAGTGGATTAGCTTGGGCGAAGCAGATTGGCCGATCGTCGCGCTGGCTTTTGTCGTGCGGTTTGGGTTATCGCTGATGGCTTTTGGTTCTGGAGCACCGGGGGGCGTGTTTGCGCCCAGCTTGGTGTTGGGAGCGGCGTTAGGGCAGTTGGTGGGTTTGTTGCAAAGTCATTTTCTAGCAGCAGGACTGCCTTCCACCTACGCACTAGTGGGGATGGGCGCGTTTTTTGGAGCAGTCAGCCGGGTTCCGTTTACGGGTATCGTCATTATTTTTGAAATGACGACCAATTTTAACTTGGTGCTGCCGCTCATGATGAGTTCGGTCGTGGCCTATTTGGTGGCCGAAAGGGTCAGCCCCGGTTCGCTCTACAATCGCTTGCTGCAACGCCAGGGCATCGATCTCGTTCAGATGAGCAAGGAACCGGACAGCGTTCAGGGCATGTTAGACCGACTGACCGCCGCCGATATCATGCAGCGCCGCGTGGAAACGCTCTCCAGCGACCTATCCCTACAGCAAGCCATGAAAGCGTTTGCGCGATCGCATCATCGCGGCTTTCCAGCAATCGAAAACGGTCGATTGGTGGGTATCATCACCCAGACCGACCTGACCCAGGCCCTCTCGCGATCGCTCCCCGACACGACGCCGATTCGAGAAGTGATGACTCCTCAGCCCGTGACGGTTGCGCCGGAGGACACGCTTTCGACGGTACTCTACACCCTCAACCGTTTTGAGGTGAGTCGGTTGCCCGTGGTAGAGGGGCGGAAGTTGCTGGGCATTATCACCCGCGCCGACATTATTCGCTCCGAATCTCTAGCGGTGACGGGGGCGAGCTGCAACCTGAGCGCCTTTGCCAATCCGTCCTACCCGGTCTTCCAAACCCAAGGCCCCGCTGTCGGTCGAGGGCGACTGCTGGTCCCCTTAGCCAATCCAGAAACCGCAGAGATCCTGCTCAAGTTGGCAGTTGCCATTGCCCGCGATCGCCACTACGAACTGGAGTGCATCCAAATCGTTCAGCTCCCCCGCAATCGCCAGCCTTCAGAAACGCCAGTCAAAACGGTTCAAAGTCGGCGATTGCTCCAACGGGCCGTGCGCTACGGGCAGCGCCATCAAGTTTCGGTTCACACCCAGGTGCGGGCGGCCCACGATGTGGCCCAGGCGATTTTAGAAGTTGAAAAACAGCGGCATATCGACCTGATTTTGATGGGGTGGCAGGGGACGACCACGACGGGCGATCGCATTTTTGGCAACACCGTGGACGTCATTTTACGTCAGGCGGTCAGCCCGGTGCTGTTGTTCAAATGGCCCGCCAATCCGCGATCGACGGATCTGAAACGATGGCTGGTGCCGGTGGCGGGGGGCGCGAATACAGCTCACGCGCTGGGCTGGCTGCCGCCGCTCATCAACGCATTTGGGTCTGAAACGGCCACGTATTTGTGCCGAGTTTACCCGCCAAATGTAGAGCAAAGCCACGACCTGATCGAAACCTACGTGGAAACCTTAGGCACTCAATGCAAAGGGCAAATTCAGGGGCTGGAGTTAACGGGAGAAGTCGTCCCCAGTATTTTGGCTTTTGCCGAAGGAATCGAAGCAGATGCGATCGTGCTAGGGGCTAGCCGCAATCGGTTGTTCGATCGCGTTTTACAGGGCAACATTCCCGAGGCGATCGCCCGTCAGAGCAAGAGCGCAATTTTGCTCGTCCGTGGCCCTACAATGACGGAGGAGGAAACACCATAGAGGTTTTTGCGATGGGCAGGAGTATCGTATGTTGAAATTCCGAAACAGAGGAGTGCGATCGCGACAACAGCGACGCAAATCTTCGCGGTCGGTGTGGGTACTCATCATGCTGGTACTGGGCTTTAGCAGCTTCTGCGGGTGGACTTTGAGCTTGAATCGAGGAGCCGCCTCAATGGCAGCGCAGTCGACGGCCATCTCGGCTCAGACCGCGCCGGACCCCCAAGGAACGGTCGATGCTGTCCCCCAAACGCTTCAGTTAGCCCAAGAGACCTACTTGGCGAGGTGCGCGACCTGTCACATCGGCATTCCCCCAGCGGTATTACCCACCGAATCCTGGAAAAATATTTTGGAAGATGACAACCACTATGGCGTTCCTTGGACGCCGCTCCGCAATCCAGACTTGGCGCTGGCCTGGAAATACGTCCGCACTTACTCGCGTCCCAACAACCCGACGGAAGATCCGCCCTACCGCATCGCGCGATCGCAGTATTTCAAGATTCTCCACCCGAAGGTGAAGTTTGCAGAACCCGTCAAAATTGGCACTTGCGTCAGCTGCCACCCAAGCGTCTCCAGGTTTAATTTTCGAGATCTGAGTCCCCAGTGGCAGAATTCGCCGTAGCTCCAGCCTGCGACCCTTCCCACCGTCGTAGCGGGACGCAGTCGATGTCAATCTGGTCGAGGGTGCGGGCCACGACAAAATCCACGAGGTCTTCGATGGTTTGAGGCTGGTGGTACCAGGCAGGAATCGCCGGAACGATGCGCGCGCCAGCTTCCGCTAGGGCGGTGAGGTTGCGCAAATGAATCAAGCTAAACGGGGTTTCGCGGGGCACTACCACGAGCTTGCGCCCTTCCTTGAGCTGGACGTCCGCAGCCCGCTCCAGCAGGTCGGTACTCAGTCCTGCGGCTAGTTTTGCCACAGTGCTCATGCTGCAAGGAATCACAAGCATCCCCGCCGTGCGAAAGGATCCGCTGGCAATGGTGGCACCGACGTCCGCAGCGGGGTGACAGGTGAGCTTGCCCGTCCACGCATCGGCTTGCGATCGCCAAAATTGCTCTTGTTTGTCCGGGTCGGCGGGCATTTGGACGTTATTTTCAGCCTTCCAAACTTGGTAGGTCGCTTTAGAGGCCACCAGTTCCACGGAAAACCCAGCCTGCAAGAGATACTTGAGGGTGCGTACCGCATAAATCAAACCAGAAGCACCTGTTATACCCACGATGACGGGCCGACGGACCGAAGCTTGAGATGGATCCATACTTTAGATAGAAATAAGGAAAGGGCGCTGAAGTTAAACTAGTCGGTACGGATAGGATGGCTCTCTCCTATCCTGACCTATTGCGCCCCATCCTGACTTTATTTTGGAGAAGGTCTCAGAAAGCGATGGGTTGAGCCTCAATTTCGCCACCAATCGCGCGTTCTCTGGGCTAAAAGCTCTCTATTTAAGATTGCGAGTGTAATTGGCGACAGTTTCTCGTCCGTCTTTCCCATATTGTATGAATGCATCTTGGAAGGCAACGAGCCGCTCAACCTTGCGTTTTGACTAAAATGCGTTTTGACTAAAATAAATACAGTTTCTAGATAAAAACACATTAGCAATACTGGGATTGAAGGTTAAGACTGTTGGGATGCGAGCGTTCAGTGGTTTGGATTCTGAGGTATGTCATTTAACCCCGTTCCCGTTCAGCCATGGCGAAGGTTCTTGCAGACGGTGGCCTTATTTGTAGTAGGCGGACTGGCGGCGGCGGTTTTATTCGACCGACCTGATGCGGGAAACGGTCGCCCTGCGACGGTCGAGGTTCCCAAAACAGCAGAGGTGCGAACGGCTCAAGCTCCAACTGCAAAAAGCCGCTTTGAGAGGCAAGTTGCAGAACTGCACCGCCTCTATCAAGCTGCGCCGACCTTATCCGTCGAGGAACTCGTGGTTCGCGAAGAGTCTGAGCTTGAGAACGATTCGACGATGGCGATCGCAGCCCTTCAAACCCCCGCTCAGTTTCGAATTCCTGCTCACCCCAGCAACTTCGGCGATCGCCTATCCCGCGACACTCGGGGAAAATTGCTCGACAATCCATTGCTCGTCGTGCTGCACGAAACGACCTCAGCGGCATCGGGCGCGGTCAATACGGTGCTTACTCCCCACCCCCACGATGACGATCAGATCAGCTATCACGCCATTATTTGTCAAGATGGCACTATTCTTTACCTCGTCGATCCGCTCAAGCGCGCCTACGGAGCTGGAAATTCAGCTTTTAAGGGGAAGAACGGCCTCGAAACGGTGCAAACGAACAAAAACTTAAAACCCTCAGTCAATAACTTCGCCTACCATATTTCTCTGGAAACGCCTTCAGGTGGATACAACAGCAACTCCGAGCATGTCGGCTACAGCGGCGAGCAGTACACTTCGCTCGCTTGGTTGACGGCACATTCCGGGGTAGAGGACAGTCGCATTACAACCCACTTGGCCGTCGATCGATCTGGAGAACGGCAAGATCCGCGTTCTTTTGAAATGGATTGGCTGAAGCAAGATTTGGCGCTCCAAAGGACTGATTTTGTATCGCTGGGTGCCACACCTTAAGGGGCGATCGCGTTCAGATCGATTGATACCTCAGATCCTTTGCAAGGTCGCGCAACTCATCAAATCTATTCTTGGCTTTAGCAGATAATAACTAAGATTAACGGCAGCAGTACCACCAAGATCTTTCAATTTGGCAGGAAATCAGGATTCAATACCTGAGCGATCGCATAAGGGCATTGCGCAGGGAAGTTTTCTAAAAAGATAGTGGTTTCATCCGAGGCTTTTTCCCGTGCAATGGCATAGCACGCGTCAAATTCCTGAGACAAATGACCTTTAAGGCTAGGACTATCCTCGAGCAGTCTTAAAATCTGCCGACGTTGTTCGCGGATCGTAGCTTGCCAACTGCGGGATTGGTGCTCTGGTTGATAATGCCACTTGAGCAAGTGCATGAGCAAAACCTCTAATCGGTTTTCACCTTAGCGCTTTTCACTCCGATTCAACGCTTCAATTTCCTCTACCAAGTTGTCTAAATCTAGCTCATCAAATCGCCTTGCCTTCAGGAGTTGAGCGGTTTGATCTAGCCAAAGCGAAAAGTCGGATGTGTAGAGCGATAGCATTATTGCTGTCATAATCTATCCCCTTTCGACCAGCTTTTCATGAATGGAGAATAGGGGATTCGAACCCCTGGCCTCTGCGGTGCGATCGCAGCACTCTACCAACTGAGCTAATTCCCCGATCGATTCAGTCCTAGAATAGCAACTGAGATACTTTGATTCTAGTCTGTAAAATCCCCCTTAAGACTGACCTAAGGGGGATTTATACTGCGTTAAAGCACGCTAGTCCTTAGTCCTTCGTAATACGCGGCGGTTCGCGGAAGAAAATAGCAAAAAAGAACAAGCCCAACAAACAGGCAAGAATGAATACGTATGCGATCGCTTCCATAGGAGCCTCAACAAGATCTCGAAAGTGTTCAGCGTAGCGAAGAGAAAAGGCGTTCCAGACCCAGCAGTGCCGATCTAGAACACCTCAATCTCGTAAAACTAAGCCCTACTGCGAGTGGACGTATCGCCCACCTTTTGGTAGTAGCCCCACTCAACCTGCTCTTCCGCTAAGTCTGGGTCGACCCCAGCAAACACATCGCGGAACAGCGTCCGAGCGCCATGCCAGATGTGACCGAAGAAGAACAATAGCGCAAAACAAGCATGGCCAAAGGTAAACCAACCGCGAGGACTGGTTCGGAAAATCCCGTCAGAGTTTAAAGTTTCAGAATCGAATTCAAAAGGTTCGCCCAATTGAGCCTTACGGGCATACTTCTTGACGGTTGCGGCATCGGTAAAGGTTTGACCGTCCAATGCACCACCGTAGAAGCTAACCGTAATCCCTTTCTGCTCGAAGCTGTTCTTTGACTCAGCCCGACGGAATGGAATGTCAGCCTTGACCTCGCCAGCACCATCCACTAAGAGCACGGGGAAAGTTTCAAAGAAGTTAGGCAAGCGACGCACAAATAGCTCCTCGCCCGTACTATCCTTAAAGACCGGATGACCTTGCCACTGTCTGGCAATCCCGTCACCGCTATTCATCGCGCCCGTGCGGAACAAACCGCCCTTGGCGGGACTGTTGCCCACATAGTCGTAGAACGCCAGCTTCTCAGGAATCGCTTCCCAAGCTTCTGCAATACTCTTGCCATTGGCCACGTCGGTTTGAACGCGACGCACCATTTCTTGCTTGAAGTAGCTGCCATCCCACTGATAGCGGGTTGGCCCAAACAATTCGATCGGCGTTGCAGCCGTTCCGTACCACATGGTTCCGGCCACGACAAAGGCAGCAAAAAATACTGCTGCAATACTGCTGGAAAGCACCGTTTCGATGTTCCCCATCCGCAGCGCCTTGTAAAGTCGTTGAGGCGGACGCACGATTAAGTGGAACAACCCAGCAACGATCCCGACAACCCCTGCTGCAATATGGTGAGCTACAATACCGCCTGGATTGAATGGATTAAAACCATCGGGACCCCATTCCGGCGCGACGGGCTGCACGTGGCCCGTCAAACCGTAAGGATCGGACACCCACATTCCAGGTCCCCATAGACCCGTTAAATGGAAAGCCCCAAAACCGAAGCAGAGCAAACCCGACAAAAAGAGGTGAATCCCAAACATCTTGGGGAGATCCAGCGCGGGCTCGCCCGTGCGGGGATCTCTAAAGAGCTCCAGATCCCAGTAAACCCAGTGCCAAATTGCAGCTAAAAACAAGAGCCCGCTGAGCACGATGTGTGCCAACGCAACCCCTTCAAAACTCCAGAAACCAGGATTGACACCCGTCTCACCCAAAACGCTCCAGCCGCCCCAAGAGGACGTAATGCCCAAGCGCGACATAAAGGGCAATACAAACATGCCCTGCCGCCACATGGGATTTAAAACCGGATCGCTGGGGTCAAATACAGCTAGCTCATAGAGCGCCATGGAGCCAGCCCAGCCTGCGACCAGCGCGGTATGCATCAAGTGCGTTGCGATCAGTCGCCCTGGGTCATTAATCAAAACCGTGTGGACGCGGTACCAGGGTAGTCCCATTGACTACGCTCCTCCTCTTAAAATATCTTTACATTTTCTCAACAGTTTCTTATTCCGAGGACCAATACCCCGAGGAATACTAAACAATGCCTCAACGGCTGTAATAGCTGTTGGAAGCGCGTTTCCTTAGCCTCAGCCATCTGAGAAAGCTAAGAGAGTCATTGACCACTATTGAAGCATACTTAAGCACTTGGCAATAAGCAGTTCAGAAGTTATAACCTTAACGTGTTTGATGAGATTGCCCGAACATCTTCAGCGTCGCAGCTCTCATTAACCAAGCGTTTCATTCCAGAAGTCCGTTTTACCCAGGATGCTGTATTCGCAACCTCGATGATGGCTTTTGGACAGAAACTATTAAAGTATATAAAGAAGTGTAACCAGTGCCCGATGGGTTTTCAAGGAAGCTTAACGTTTTGAAAACTCTTGGTTTGACGGACTTTGAGGCCGTTTCCAAGGCGGTCTCGAAGAACGTTCCTTCTCATTTTCGAATTTTTAAGGTTGTTTCCAGGAGACCTGTTTTATGAGTCAAGCGATCGATCGTGCAGACCCGCAAGCGGTAGATGCTTCAGCGCTACCAGGGCCATCATCTCCTAGCTCTGCTCCCGCGGAGACCCCTCAGAGCGCAACACCTCAGTCGTTCTTGGCGACCATCAAATTTGTCAAAGAAGGCAAGGAGGTGATGGCAGCGGCAGGTGCCAATCTCCGGCAAAAAGCGATTGAAAACGGAATCGATCTCTATACGCTGAAGGGCAAGCTGATGAACTGCGGCGGCGTAGGACAGTGCGGGACTTGCCTTGTAAACATTACGGAAGGGGCCGATCGGCTTTCACCGCGAACGGATTTTGAAAATCGCAAGCTCAAACGCCGTCCCGAAACCTGTCGCCTTGCCTGTCAAACCTTGGTCAACGGTTCGGTGACGGTGGAGACAAAACCCTAAATCTCCTCTAAATCTCTACGTTAGGGCAGATTAAACTTGACCTTAACGGAACGATAGTATTGTAGTCTTATGATCTGTGCTGGGATAAAAAAGAGTTAAGTCCTATGGAAGTTAATAACCTTGGATTGATTGCTACGGCCTTATTTGTGTTTGTTCCGACGGTTTTCCTGATCATTCTGTACGTGCAAACGGCCAGTCGCGGTGAAGGCTAAGGTTCGAGTTTGAAAGATACGGGCGTTGCGACATTCCCCCATTCTCAGGGTCTGATGGGTTCGGAGGTGAAGGTTGCGCTCGCTTTTTGCCGACTGTAAAGTCTTAAAAGGTGCACCTCGCTCTGGGGTGCATTTTGCTTCTGTCATCGTCCAGTGAATAAGCTTATGTTCAGTCCGCGTCGGAGCCAGCCTGAGCCTGGTCAGGAGTCAGTTTGGGACTATCCGCGTCCGCCCGCGCTTGAAGCGACGACAAAGCTCGTTCTCGTTGAGGTCAATGGCGTGACGATTGCCGAGACGCGTCGCGCTCAACGCGTTTTGGAAACGAGTCACCCCCCGGTTTACTATATTCCCCCAGAGGACGTGCGTCTGGAATACTGCCAACCCATCGCCCGATCGACGTTTTGCGAATGGAAGGGGGCCGCAGCTTATTACACGGTAGTGGTGGGCGATCGCCGCATTGATGCTGCCGCATGGTACTACCCCAATCCAACGCCTCAGTTCGAGGCCATCCGCAATTATGTCGCGTTTTACCCCAGTCGGATGGACGCCTGCTACGTCGATGGAGAATGAGTCCAATCCCAACCGGGAGACTTTTATGGCGGCTGGATTACGCGAGATATTGTAGGTCCCTTCAAGGGCGACCCAGGCACTTGGGGATGGTAAGGGCGCTCTCAAGGTTGAAGCGCTAGCATAGAAAAGCGATGCTGCGATGTATCGAGACGGAATCGGAACACTGTTTTGGCTTTGAGTAGCGGCGGTATGCATAAGGTAGCAGTTGGTCTTTCGGGAGGGGTGGATAGCTCGGTGGCGATCGCCCTGCTCCAGCGCCAGGGATACGATGTGGCGGGTGTCACCCTTTGGTTGATGAAGGGGAAAGGACAGTGCTGCTCTGAGGGGATGGTGGATGCCGCCCAGCTTTGCGAACAGCTCGGGGTGGATTACCACGTCGTCGATACCCGCGATTTGTTCCAAGAAAATATTGTGGATTATTTGGTGGCGGGCTACGAAGCAGGCGTAACGCCGCTACCCTGCTCTCAGTGCAACAAGGCCGTCAAGTTTGGGCCGATGTTGCGCTATGCCCGAGAAACCCTAGGGGCGCAGAAGATCGCGACGGGCCACTACGCTCGGGTGCGTCAAGACTCTCAAACCGGAAGGACTCAACTTCTCCGGGCCGTCGATCGCCATAAGGATCAGTCTTATTTTCTGTACGACCTTTCTCAAGAAATTTTGGCTGGCGCAATTTTTCCCTTAGGCGAGCAAACCAAGGCCGAAACCCGACGGATTGCCGCCGAATTAGGATTGCAGACTGCGGGAAAACCGGAAAGTCAGGATTTGTGCTTAGTGGAAGCCCACGGCTCCATGAGCGCTTTTTTGGACCAATACATTCAACCGCGCCAGGGCGAAATCGTGGATCGTCAGGGTCAAGTTTTGGGCCACCACGAGGGCGTGCATCATTACACGATCGGACAGCGCAAGGGTCTGGGAGTAGCTGCCGCGCAACCCCTCTACGTAGTGGGGTTGGATCCGGCGATGAATCGAGTGGTGGTGGGCGATCGCGACAGTGCCGTTCGGTCAGAATGTACCGTCCAGCGCGCGAACTGGGTCTCCATTGCAGCGCCAGCGACACCCATTCGGGCGCAGGTGCAAATTCGCTACCGCACGCCGCCCGTGGATGTAACCGTTATTCCGCTCGCGATCGATGAAACCGGAAACCAGCGAGTAAAGCTGGTTTTCGACGAGCCGCAATTTAGCGTAACGCCGGGACAGGCTGCGGTCTGGTACGACGGCGAACTGGTCTTAGGTGGCGGCGCGATCGAGCGCTTGCCTTTATAAAAATGTTTGTATCAAATGTAAATTAACGGTCGAGCCTTTGCACTGGTGCTAGCTCGTCCGAAGAGGTATTAACGCTAGGACATAACTTTTGAGGGATTCGACCTTGAACTCGACTCTCTAAACTGTTCTGAATTGAAACGGTAGACCTATCGCGGTGGTGGCTGCAACAACCCTATCGGTTCGAGAACTTTAACAGGGACACCTAAGAAAAAATGCAGCTTCAAAATAAAGTCGCAGCGATTACTGGGGCTGGGTCGGGCATTGGTCGGGCAACTGCTTTACTCATGGCAGAAAATGGCGCAAAGGTTGGAGCGATCGATTGGAAAATCGAAGCTGCAAAACAAGCGGTCGCCGAAATTCGGCAGCGCGGCGGCGAGGCGCTACCCGTGGTTGCCGACGTTTCCAACCCAGCTCAAATGGAGCAAGCTTACCAAGATATTATCGGTGCCTTTGGCCGTATTGATATTGTCTTCGCAAATGCTGGCATCAACGGAGTGTGGGCACCCATTGAAGATCTCACCTTAGAAGAATGGAACCGTGTTATTGACATTAACCTGACAGGAACTTTTTTGACTGTCAAGTATGCCGTACCTCACCTCAAAAAGCAGGGTGGTTCCGTGATTATCAACTCATCCATTAATGGAACTCGTAATTTCAGCAAATCGGGAGCCACCGCTTACTGCTGCACGAAGGCAGCTCAAGTAACATTTGCCAAAATGACGGCCTTAGAGCTTGCCAAACACCATATCCGCGTCAACGCAGTCTGTCCGGGCGCAATTATAACTAACATCCATAACGACACCCAATATCGCAATATTGAGGTCATTCAAGAACCAGCAGTTTATCCTAAAGGAGATATTCCGTTAACGCACGGCTATGCTGGAAGCTCCAATGAAGTCGCGCAAGCGGTTTTGTTTTTAGCGTCTGAGGCAGCCAATTTTATCAGCGGTACCGAGCTTTGGATTGATGGAGCTCAATCTTTATTGAAAGGATAAGACCCTTAAATAAAAAGGCTTAGATTTTAACCTGAGAACCTTCAATGCTCGAATTTTTTTGTAGGAATGCCGAGGACGGGGCAGCTGCAAATATCCTTCATCTGACGGACTAAGTCGTGTTCTGACGAATGACAACCCACGATCGCGATACTGGCTTCCTCTTGCTGAGCGACTTTGCTCAGTTCGATGGCTGGAGATCCGAATCGAAGATGAGTGTTCAAAGATCCTCGCCATTCCGTTGCAAAAGTACGCGCTTGCCAAAGCACCCGATCGGCTTCCTCAAAGCATTGAAGCTGAGCGGCTCTCACGTCTACACAGTTAACGGTGTGACGGCGTGCCAACGCTGACTTATCGGTTCGCCGTTCTGACACCGTTGCAGTTGCAGTTCCCCACTCTAAATCCCGTTGAGCAGAAATCGCGTTACCGACGGCTGTTGAGAGCAAAGGCTTTTGAGGGTGATAAATCCCTTCCAGAACGTAAACCGTTTGAACGACAACGCGCTTGCGCGTGGCCAGTCGGGTTTGGTAGGCGATCAGCAGGGTCAAATCGAGTGCAGCCTGACTGTTTTGAGAGCCGCTGTAGCCCACCACAATATTGATAGTATCGGATGCCTCTGCCGCTTGGCTCGACTCTACCCGATCTGGTCCGGGTAACAGTAGCAAATCGCGAGCGGCACGGGTATCCGCCATCGTGCAACCTAGACGCGCTAGGGTCGCCTTGATATTCATAAGCAATCTCCAGTGGTTGTAAGCGTGTACCGAAATGTAGAGCAGTACTAGCTAGGAAAACCAGGGAGGTCAAGATTTACTTTGACGTCCTAGTCTTCTCCCAATGCTGACGAGGTTAGCTGACGGGCTAGGACTGAGAGATGTCCTTCTTTTACTGCCGAAAAGGCAAGTTCGAGATAAGCCCCAGGAAATGGTTCCCCCGTTCTTAACTGGACCGCAACAAAATCAAGGGTTGCAGTGTTTTTTCGTTAAGATTAAGCTGACTGACTCAAGTTATTCTCCGACAATCTAACATTTCTGAACGCGCGGTGCAAATTAAGCTTAAGGTTTATCAAAAGTGCCGCCCTATGCAATTTGGATGATTAGCAATTTCAAACGATGGCAACGATCGCAGATTGGCTTTCTACAGTACCGGGCAACCCGCTGCCTCAGTTCCAGGCAATGGATCGGCGCTGGCAAAACTGGCGCGCAGACGGGCCAGTGCGATCGCGCTCCCAGCAGTCCCCATCTGGCGTTGTTTTGGCAAGCGCTTCCCTCCTGGGCGCGATCGATTGGGATGTGGCGATTTGTGGGGGTACGCTGGGTATTTTGCTGGGCGCGGCCTTGGTGCGTCAGGGGTGGCGCGTGGCAGTTGTAGAGCGGGGGGAACTCCGAGGCCGACAGCAGGAATGGAATACCTCGCACTGCGAGCTTCAGGTTTTGGTGGAGCTGGAGCTATTGACGGAAGCGGAATTAGAGAGGGCGATCGCCAGCGAGTTCAACCCCAACCGAATCGCCTTCCACGGTGGCCCGGAATTTTGGGTCAAAGATGTTTTGAACGTGGGAGTCGATCCGGCTTATTTGCTGGATTGTTTGAAGCGGCGGTTCTTGGAACGGGGTGGCAAACTGTTAGAGCACTCGGCCTTCGAGCAGGTCACCGTTCACCCCGATGGGGTTAGCATTCAGGCCGGACAGACGCTAACGGCAAAACTGATGGTGGATGCCATGGGGCATTTTTCGCCCGTTGTAGCTCAGGCCCGCGCGGGTCAGCAGCCCGATGCAGTTTGCTTGGTGGTGGGGACTTGTGCCAAAGGCATTCCAGCAGGAACGACGGGCGATCTAATGGTGTCTTTAGCACCCATCCAGCAAGGCCACCAGTGTTTCTGGGAAGCATTCCCCGCCCGAGATGGCCGTACGACCTATCTCTTTACCTATGCAGACTTTGCGCCGGAACAACCCAGCTTAGAGCAGCTCTTCGAGCAGTATCTCAAAGCTTTGCCGCACTATCAAGGCGTTGACATTCCCGAATTAGACGTCCAGAGGGCCATGTTTGGCCTGTTCCCTAGCTATCGCCAAAGCCCCCTGGCGCTGCCGTGGCCGCGACTGTTAGCCGTGGGCGATAGTAGCGGATGTCAGTCGCCGCTGAGCTTTGGCGGGTTTGGAGCCATGTTGCGGCACCTCCGGCGCTTGAGCGCGGGGTTGCAAGATGCCCTCAAGAGCGACGCGCTACTCGAAAAAGACTTGGCGCTCCTACAGCCCTACCAACCCAATCTATCCGTCACTTGGCTGTTTCAGCGAGCCATGAGCGTGAGGGCAGATCGACCGCCAAAACCGAACCAGATCAACGATTTGCTGTCTGTCGTGTTTCAGTCTATGGAAACGCTGGGAGACCCAGTTCTCCGTCCCTTTCTTCAAGATGTGGTGCAGTTTGGCCCGCTGTACCGCACCCTCCTACAGGTGTCGCTCCAGGCCCCAAGCCTGATTCCAAGCATTTTGCAGCAGGTCGGCCCCAGTGCCTTACTGGACTGGATGGGCCATTTTGCGGCATTGGGATTCTACAGCGGATTGAATTTGGCTCATCCGCACGTCCGGCACTGGAGCGAACGGTTACCAGAGCGATCGCGGTTCCGGTGGCAGCAGCGCTTAGAAGCTTGGGTTTACGGATCGGGTGCGGATCTCAAGAGCAATCCCTAACCCGTCCTCGGCAGTACGCCTCGGACCGATCGTCGGTGATTTTTGGCGAACAGTGCAAACAAACGGGAGCGCCATTCGCGCGCGGGGTTCTCTAGAACTGGTTTAAGAACCGCAAGTCGCTGGTATAAAGCCGACGAATATCATCGATTTGATGGAGCACCATGGCAAACCGCTCCACCCCAAAACCAGCCGCGAACCCCGTATAAACCTCAGGATCGTAACCAGCAATTTTAAGTACGTTGGGGTCTACCATCCCGCATCCCAACACCTCCAGCCACCGACCGTTCCACTGCACGTCCACTTCAGCGGAAGGTTCGGTGAAGGGGAAATAGCTAGCTCGAAAACGGATGGGAACAGATCCGAACATCTCTTCCAAAAAGATCTCGATCGTGCCCTTGAGATCGGTAAAGGTCAGCCCCTCATCGATGGCCAATATCTCGATCTGATGGAATACTGCAGCATGGGTTGCATCTTCCGTATCGCGACGATAGCAGCGCCCCGGCGCGATGATGCGGATGGGCGGGTCGTTTTCTTCCATATAGCGAATTTGTACGGAAGACGTATGGGTTCTGAGGAGATTGCCGTCCGGCAGGTAGAAGGTATCCTGCATGTCGCGGGCAGGATGGTCTGGGGGAGTGTTCAGCGCCTCAAAATTATAGTAGTCCGTCTCCATCTCAGGGCCATCGGCGACGGTGTAGCCCAAGCCCACAAAAATATCCAAGGCGCGATCCATCATGGCATTGAGCGGGTGGATGCGCCCTTGAGGCATGTAAATCCCCGGCATGGTCACGTCTAAGGTCTCAGATTCGAGCTTGGCATGAATCTGAGCGGATTGGAGGTCGACTTTCTTTTGTTCGAGGGCGGTTTGGACCAGCTCTTTAACATCGTTGGCAATGGCACCAATGTGGGGGCGATCGCCGGGTTCCAGTTTCCCCATCCCCTTCAAAATTTGGGACAGTTCGCCCTTCTTGCCTAGATAGCTCACCCGCAACTGCTCTAAGGCATCGAGGGTGGCGGCGGCGGCGATCGCAGATTGCGCCTCGGATTGTAAGGTCGTTAACTGAAGCTCTAAATTACTCAGCAGCGTTGACATAGTAGGGGGGCTAAGTGGATCTGGGCGGTATCGATCTTAACCCATTGCGACAAGGCTGTTATTGGCCGACACAACCCCTAAGCGGCCATTGGAGCAGAGCTTTCTACAACCGCTTCATCGCAGTGACAAGTATAGGGGGCATGCTCTTCGTAAACTTTGGCTGCTTGAGACATATGCATCTCAATGTTTTCCATTAAGAAGACGTGGCTTGCAGAGGCTTGAGGATTCATTAAAGCCGTGACCAACGTCGTGCTCTCCTTAAGACTCACAGCGCGCTGCCAATGGGACTCAAGCGCCTTTTCAGCTCTATGACGGCAATATGGTTGCATAAACTCCCCCTAGGGTAGTGAAGGGTTTTTTGAATTTAGGTATTGTTACTCAGGCATTACGGTCAGTCTGTAACATTTCTAACAATTTCGCAACAGTCTATTGAAATATTTCCTTTAGACGATATAATGCGCTTCCTAAATTCTTCCCACATTCTATCCGAGATCGAACATTCCTGGAAAGCATGCCAGTCCGTGGGGTCGAGCGGGTCTCGCCATATCCTAAGATAGTTGAGCAGTTTTGTTTGACCGGACGAGAGGTAGCGTATATGAAAGCATTGCAAGATAAAGTTGCGATTGTAACCGGAGCCTCTCGCGGTATTGGCAAAGCGATCGCCTTAGCCTTGGCCTCAGAAGGCGCGTCGGTCGCGATTAACTATGCCAGTTCCAGTGCCGCCGCAGAAGCGGTGGCAGCAGACATTCAGGGAATGGGAGGACAGGCGATCGCCCTTCAGGCCGATGTTTCTAAGCCCGACCAAGTGGATGGCTTTATTGCAGCCGTGATGGAGAAGTGGGGCCGGGTCGATGTGTTGGTCAACAACGCCGGGATTACCCGCGATACCCTATTGCTGCGGATGGGCTTGGAAGAATGGCAGGCCGTGATCGACTTAAACCTGACGGGAGTGTTTTTGTGTACTAAAGCCATCAGCAAAATTATGCTAAAGCAGAAGTCGGGCCGCATCATCAACATTGCTTCCGTGGCGGGACAAATGGGGAACCCCGGACAGGCCAACTACAGCGCGGCCAAAGCCGGAGTAATCGGGTTTACAAAAACCGTTGCGAAAGAACTATCCACCCGTAGCATTACGGTAAATGCCGTCGCTCCCGGCTTTATCGAAACCGATATGACAGAAGGATTGAAAGCCGACGACATTCTAAAATTCATTCCGCTCGGACGCTACGGGAAGCCCGAAGAGATTGCCGGAATGGTGAAATTCTTGGCCGCCGATCCAGCGGCTGCCTACATCACGGGCCAAACCTTCAACGTAGATGGCGGCATGGTCATGGCTTAGGTCTTTGGAAATCTTGTTGGTAAAATAACTGAACCCCTAATCCAGGATGCGTAGCGTGTAGAGTAGGGGTTTAGTTTGTTCGCTGCTATCGCAGGGGTCTGACTGTAACGGGTGCGACGCCAGAACTTAAAAGACCAATTTGTCCGGCAGCTGCTCTGCTCAAATCGATTCCGCAATTGCAGCGGTCGTTGATGCGGACGGTTACGGAACGACCGTTATTTAAATTTGTCACTCGTACGACGGTGCCCAATCGGTAGGAAGGGTGGGCTGCGGTAAAAGCTCCTTCGCTATAAGGCTCGCCAGAAGCGGTGGGAGAACCAACGTAGGCGCTGCTGTAGTAGGTTGCGGTTGTCTCGGCCTTGGCGGCTAAGGGCGCGAAGGGAATGTAGGCAGAAAAGGCGATCGCGAACAGAGTGAGTGATTTCTTAAGCATGAATGTTTTTTGACAACAGTTACTCTCGACCCGTCAACCGTATCAGCGCTTCCAAAAGGACGTCAAATTATATATTTTCGGCCTTGCCAATCCAGACAATCTGTGCGTCAAACTTCAACTCAGCTCCCTAGGGTTATAGAGTTGAGCGTTTTCAAATGTCTTGATTTTGTCCGAAAAGGTATAAATACTTAGTCAGGCTTTCCTGACATTTCTGTCGAGATCGACTTAATGCGTCTAGATAGATGCATTAAGAAATGTGGCCTCTCAAATCCAGAAATGACATTGACGGTCGGGATCGCGGGATGCAAACCGGATTGAAAACGTCCCTCGACGATTACATCTCCTTATGTTTGAACGGAAAGAAAATCAAAAAATGTAATTCTAGGGGTGTCTAAAGTGGTTCAATAATGGGTCTTCTCGTCTTTGAAAAGCAGAAAAAACGCATGAATTGGCGCGCGAAATGACTGCGCGCGAGGTGTTTCACAGAATGGCAATAAATGGGCGAGTGGATTTTTGATGCGGACTGAAGTCGCATTTCTGAATTCTGGATCTCAGCGCCCAATTCCAGTCGAGTTAGCCCTTCCATAAAAAACAAACTATTGTCAAAAATCTTATGGTCGCCACCACAGCGTGTACGCCTTGGGTTTTGTTTTAGTCGGCATTGGGGGGATGGGGTTCCTATTCGGTCTCTCAATTCAAAGTGCTGTGTCCCGTCAGCGCGAGTTTTTAGCTGATGCTTCGGCAGTTCAGTTTACGCGCAACCCTAACGGTATTGTGGGTACGCTCGAAAAAGTGACGAAGATTGGCTCTCGTTTAAGGTCGCCCTACGCTCAAGCCGCGAGCCACATGTTTTTTAGCAACGCCATGGGTTTCGCCTGGGCGGGAGATTGGTTTGCCACCCATCCGCCCCTATTTATAGCCCTACGAGGTCGTCTAAGGACGTATCTTAGGAGAAAATGCAAAGCCAGGAGCACTAATGCCATCCCCTTACAGTGAAGATTTTCGTCAAAAAGTGATCGCTGCGGTGGAGCGAGGAGAAGGGAAAACAAAAGTCGCTCGGATGATGAACATCAGTCGAAATACCCTGGACCAATGGCTTAAACGAAAACAAGAAGTGGGTCACTGTCACGCCATTACCCATTATCAACAAGGCTGCTGCCATAAAATCACAGACTGGGAACGGTTTCGTGAATTTGCAAAACAGCATGGAGAGAAGACCCAAGCGCAAATGGCAAAGCTCTGGGGAGACAACGTGAGTCAGCAAAACATCAGTGATGCCCTTCGAAAGATTGGATTGAGTCGAAAAAAAAGACTTACGGGTACCGAGAACGCGATGAACTTCAGCGAGACGCCTTTAAGGAGCGATTAAAGACCACACTGCCTCAACAGCTCGTCTATGTCGATGAAGCAGGAACAGATAATCGAGAAGACTACGCTTATGGGTATTGTGAGGTAGGAGCACGTTTCCATGCACTTAAATCAGGCAAGCGCACCGAACGCGTCAGTTGGATTGCTGCACTGCGACAAAAAGATATCTTTGCACCAATGACTTTTGATGGAACCTGCAATCGAGACTTATTTGAGATGTGGCTAGAGGATTGTTTGCTCCCACAATTGAACCAAGGGGATATCATCATCATTGATAATGCAAGCTTCCATTCCTCTCAAGCGATTGATGATATGGTGGCAGCCGCAGGATGCGAGATCTGGTATCTACCTGCCTATTCCCCAGACTTGAACAAGATTGAGAATTGGTGGTTTGTACTCAAAAACTGGATGAAGCAACGATGGGATGAATTTGACTGCTTTCGCGATTGTGTCGATGCCGCTTTTAAGAACTGTCCTAACGTATTTGCGTAGGGCTATAAGCGGATTAAAAAAATTCGAGGGGTGAAGGTAAGCGGCGGCGCGGCGCAATTGCAGACGAGCAGTACGATTCGCTCTGGCACGATGGGCTTTGCCGGAGTTTCAGAGGCTTCTCTCGCGCCAGAACCAGAACAAGTGGTGCGGCAAGTGGGCACCGTTACGCCGGAACATTTTGCCAATGCCGATGGCGAATGGTCTCTGGAAGAATTTGTCTTATTTCTGGTGCTCCAACGGCGACTGGATGCGTCCCTATTTCCCATCGCGAAACGTCAATCCAGTTCGAAACCCCGGCGCAGATCTGGCTCGACGTCTTGGCGGTGCTCTCTGCGTTGGCCAGCGCGGGGGATGGAAAACCCGAGGCGATCCGCCTATGCCTTCCGCTGCGGTGCCTTTAAGCTACCCGGCGCAACTGCCCAGTCGATCCCAGACGTACCGCCCGAGTGGACCTTAGCAACCCTAGCGCAACAGATCGAACGCCTGCGACAAGCCGCCCCAAAGCTCAAACAGTCTGTCATTAACGCCTGCGCCCACACCGTGCTGCTCGACAGCAAAGTGACCGCAGACGAATCCGAATTGCTGCGAGCCGTAACCATCGCCTTAGACTGCCCCATTCCCCCCTTTCTCAACTCAGCCCGTCCCTCAAAACTAGGGGCATCCTAACCCGCTCATGAGCAGTGCTGCGGAACTTAACTCGAAAACATCGCTTCTGTAATCCAGGATCGAACTGGATGGCAGAGGAGAGGCGATAGTGCTGAAAACCCGGTCAAAAACACTTCACACGCTAGCTCAAAAATCTCAAAACGGTTTAACCCTAGTGCTGCTTTTAGCCCTGGCTTTAGGCATCTTCTTTCGCTTCGCCCATCTCGATCGCCAAGTCTATTGGCACGACGAGACCTTTACCTCTCTCAGGATTTCAGGCTACAGCGCCATAGAAGTGAACCGGGAGTTGTTTGACGGCAAAGTTGTTGGCGTGGAAGCACTCCAAAAATACCAGCAGGTCAACCCAGACAAAACGGCGATCGATACCGTACGCTCTCTGGCGATCGACGATTCCCAACATCCTCCTCTCTATTACCTGTGGGTCAGACAGTGGTCGGTATGGTTCGGACCTTCGGTGGTGGCGGTCCGCAGTTTGTCCGCAGCGATCGGCCTGCTGGTGTTTCCGAGCGCGTACTGGCTGTGTCAGGAACTCTTTGCGGGGGGAACGGCCACGTCCCCAGCCCAAAAACAGATCGCCAACTTGACCTCAGGAATGGCGATCGCCCTTTTTGCCCTCTCGCCCTTCCACGTGCTGTACGCCCAAGAGGCGCGGGAGTACAGCCTCTGGACCGTCTTGATTTTGTTGTCCGGGGCTGCCTTTCTGCGCGCGATCCGACTCAATACCCCGGCAGGTTGGGGCTTATTTACGGGGTTGCTGATTCTCAGCTTGTATACCCAGCCGATTATGCTGTTTGTGGCGATCGCCTTTGGGCTATACCTCCTCGTCGTAGAGCGCTTCCGCATCAATCGGGTCGTGCTGTCGGGACTGGTTTCGCTGGCGCTGGGCGTTGTCGCATTTTTACCATGGCTCCAGATTATTGCCAAAAGTTGGTCTGTGACAGGAGCTACTTGGACTTCCGTCCCCATTCCGCTGCCCATTTTGCTTAAAACGTGGGGACTGCACCTCCTGCGGGCGTTTATTTTGACCGAAGGCGATTTTGGGTTCGACCATTGGACGACCTATATCGCCCTGCCGCTCTCGATTGGGTTGGTGGGGGCTGCGTTCTATGCGCTCTACCGTCAGACTCCGTTGCGGGTGTGGCTGTTTGCGATCGCCTTGGCTGGCAGCGTGTTTGTGCCCTTGGGGCTGATGGATCTCGTGTTGGGCGGGCAGCGCTCGGTCTCCGGTCGTTATATCGTGCCGTTTTACGTGGGCGTACCGATAGCAGTGGCCTATTTGCTATCGCAAAAGTTGCTATCGCAAAAAAGTCGCGTCGATCGCGCGCCGACATTCCTTTCTCAAAAACTATGGCCGGGGATTGCGGCTGCGGTGCTGAGCGTGAGCCTGATCTACTGCATCGTTAATACTCAAGCGACGACAGCTTGGACGAAGGGCATCAATTACAATCTTCCTATCCTCGCCAAACTCATTAACGCCGCACCGCAGCCGTTATTGGTCAGTAATTCCTTCGGGATCGACTACGGCAGTACGTTTGCCCTAGCGCGCCAGCTCGAGCCTAAGGTGAAGCTTCAGCTCGTAGATGCCGTCACCCAGCCAGACGATCGAAACCTTCCCAAAATTGCGCCAGGCTTTAGCGATGTGTTTTTGCTCAACCCTTCCGATGCTTTTCGTCAGAAGTTAGAGCGGCAGCAGCAACAAAAGACGAAGCTCGTCTTCCACGACTTTCACCTCGTGCTTTGGAAACTGGTTCCTTGGTAGGAATCGGCCCATCCGTATCGTTCGCGCGAAATCAAGCGGGAAGGGATTAACAATGCAGACCTTCCTCCAGATTTCTGTCAGAGTACTAGGCACTGCGCTATTAAGCGTTGTCTGTGCAGCCTGTATCGCGGATGCCGATCGCTCTCTCAACACCTCCGCCGACCCGATTCGCCTCAAGCCAGCCCAAAGCACCGAGTCTATGAAAGCAAAAGACTACGCCCAACAGATCGCTAAACTCTCGCGCAGAATCGGCCAAAATCCTAAAGATGCAGAAGCGCTCTATCAAAGGGCGATCGCCTACATTGATCTGAACAGGATTCGAGAAAGTGACGGAAATTGGGCACAAGCCGAGGAAGACCTAACCTGCATTATTCACGAGGTGTATGAGGAGTTGTAAGTTTCACCAAAATTAGAGCTATAGGATGAGATGAAAAGTAAAAGTAGGCAAAAAAGCGATACAAATCGGCTCAAAAAGGCTAAAAACACCTATATTTCCGACAAATAGAGACAAGAATCCTATGACGGGCTTGGCCTACTCAAATTTGAGGGACTGGGACTGGGATAAGTTCCGAGAAATTTGACGCATCTCCTGGGCATAAGGGCAAAACGCAGCCAACTCCACCAGAATCCGTCGGGTAGAAACCGTTACCTTGGCAGCTCCTTTAATGAGCAACAACCGTAGGCGTTCCACCTGAGCCGTTGCCAGTTGTGTTCCATGGGCCGCTTGGCGAATTGCAATCATCAAAATGTAAGCAGCTTGAGCCAAGAGCAGACGAAACTGATTGGCAATAAAAGTGCTGCAACTGAGACGATCTGCTTTGATGCCGAGTTTGAGTTCTTTAATGCGATGCTCGCTGTCGCCGCCGCGTTGAACGTAGAAGTGGTCGTACAATTCTTGAGGCGGTTGCTCCAGATTGGTCACCACAAATCGAGGATTGGGGCCTTGGTCGAGCCATTCTGCCTTCATGACTAATCGTCTGGGTTCATCCCACGTCCGTGCCGCGTAATAGACATCGTCAAACAAGCGAGCCTTTTGCTGGGTTTGGATGTGTTGCAATCTTGCCCGTTCGAGCAAATCGGCAATTTTACGCTCCAATACCGCATTGCGGATAAAGCCAAGGGCATAGCCCACCTTGGAGCGTTCGCAAACCTGCATGATTTCGGGTAAGGAGAATCCCGCATCGCCTCGCAGAATCAGTCTCACAGACGGCCAAACGCGTTTGAGTCGCCAAAATAGCCAGCGTAAAATGCCTGCGACGCCTTTGCCTGAATGACTATTGCCCGCGCGTAACTGCAAAATCAACGGATACCCTGTACTGGCCTCGTTGATGAGCACTGGAAAGTACATATGATGACCGTAGTATCCATGGAAACAGCTCAATTGTTGATTCCCATGGGTTGGGTCGTCCCAGCCATCGATATCCAACACGATTTCGTCGGGTGCGCTCTTGTAGCGTTGGATGAATCCATCCACCATTCGGCTGCGCATGGCAGCGACTTCTGCTTTGCCAATGTGGTTCTCAAGTCGAGTGATGGTGGGTTGGCTTGCCAGTAAATCTGTTCCGACACTCGGCGATCGTCCGCAGGCAACCTTGAAGATGGGGTCGTGGCGCAGCACGTTACTGTCATTGGCATCTTCGTACCCTCCCACCATTTGATATACGCGTTGACTGACCAACTGATGCAGGTTATGGGTGATTTTGCTCGGGTCGCGCCAGTCCTGGATACACGCTGACAATCCTCGACACACTTGAACCTGCTCTTCTGCTTGTCGAGCCAGCAAGATCCCGGCATCTGAGCTTAATTCTAGATCTGAAAATCGAACGACTAAAGGGCGTGGCGTGGGGAAATTGTAGGGCAGGTCCGAATGACACTCTGTCATGGCACAATGGAGATACTAAAAACTCTAGAGAGCCTGATTCTAAACCGTTTCAGGCTCTCTTTTCTTGTGTTTTCCTATCTCTCATGAATTATCCAGGCTAACGCAAGTCATTCAGCTAGACCCCAAACGAGCTGAAGCCTACTACGAACGGGGACAGATTAGAGGCGGACCCGAAGGTCGGCAAGATCTAGACAAAGCAATTCAACTCAAACCTAACTTTACGGATGCTTACGCTAGACGTGGGGTGATGCGACAAAGCGATCGGGATGATTTTCGCGGTGCCCTCAAGGACTTCGACCGAGCGATTCAGCTTAACCCCAACGACGCTTGGGTTTATCTATGGCGGTCTTCCGTCCGGTATCGATTGGGCGATCGCCAAGGCGCACTGGTAGATGAAACCAAAGCAGTACAGATCGAGCCAACGGCTAAAACCTTCAACTCCCGAGCTAGTTTTCGCGAAGGCAGAGGAGATAAGGTTGGCGCAATCCAAGACTGGACCGCCGCCATTGCCCTTAACCCAGAGGACACATGGAGCTATTACTTTCGGGCACTCCTCTACGAAGATACCAAGAACTATAGTGCGGCCCTGGCCGATATCGATCGACTGCGACGAATCAAACAGAAGAATCCAGATAATGTCTATCCTGACGTGGCAGGCACCTACACCTGGCAGGCGCGGATCCGGGCGCAGATGGGAAACTCACAGCCGGAGATTGCCGATTACACCCAAGCGATTCAGCTCCAGCCCACCAAAACGAGCCACTATTTCAATCGGGCCGAATCTCGCAGAAAGGTGAATGATGATGCAGGCGCGATCGCCGACTACACCCAAGTCCTTCAGCTCGAACCCTGCAATTTTTTGGCCTACCAAAGCCGTGCCGATCTGCGTGCTGCCCTGAAAGATTATTCCAGGGCGATCGCAGACTATTCCCAAGCCATCAAGTTTGTCCCTCAATCCCAGTGGTTGGCCTCAACCCTTTATCTTCAGAGAGGTAAAGCCCATGCAGAACTGAAACAGTATCAAGCTGCGATCGCCGATTATTCGCAAGCCATTCAAAACAATCCGAAATGGAAGGCTGCTTATCTGGCACGGGCAACAGCACTCGAACAACTGGGGGAAGTATCGAAGGCAAAGGGCGATCGCCAAAAGGCAGCAAGTTTGCCAGAAGGCCAAAATACGGGCGAGATTATCTACGGAAGCTCTCCACAGTGTTAAGGAAATGCAACTTCAGCATAAACGCACACGCCGTTAACATCGCGCTAGTTCAAGCCTAAATCATCATTGTAAACTAGAGGAATCAAGGCTCATCTTTTTACTCTCAACCCACCACCCCCATGACAACCGTTATCTTAGAACACATCCAAATCACCCCTGATGTCTGCGGCGGCAAGCCCCGCATTGCCGATCATCGTATTCGTGTGCAAGACATTGTGATTTGGTATGAACACCTCAATATGTCCCCCGACGACATTGTTTACCATTACCCCAGCATTACCCTGGCTGATGTTCACGCTGCCCTAACCTATTACTATGACCATTTGACGAAATTCGCCGAGATATCCACGAGAGCGAAGCCTTCGCCAGCCAACTGGCAGCCCAAACGCCCTCCATCCTGCAACGCAAACTCAGGGAAAGAAATGTCAGGGCAGATTAAGTTCCATCTTGACGAGAACGTCAGCAATGCTGTGGCTGAAGGCTTACGGAGACGAGCCATTGATGTAACCACCACACCTGAACAAAATTTGATGGGAGCCTCAGATTTAGCTTGTAGGCGGGAAGCCCCGCGCTCTACCTGTATCCAGGCGAGCGACGGGATGAGAGACGCGTGAGTCGAGGTACGTTGCCTGAGCAATGCCGGAGGCGAGAGAAGGTAACAGTGCCGAGACGAACAAATAATGTCTCGCAAAATCACTTATTTTTATATTATCGCAATTTAATGAGTGTGATAATATGTGAATATGTTGAAAGCAGTGAAGATCAGGCTTTATCCCACAGATGCACAGCAAGCTCATTTGGCTCAAGCCTTTGGGTGTGTTCGTTGGGTCTGGAACCAGTCTCTTGCAGTCATATCCTTGACCTATAAAGAGACGGGGAAAGGGGTTTCTGCCTTTGACATGAAGAAACAAATTCCGTTGTGGAAGGCTGAGCATGATTGGTTGAAAACTTGTTATTCTCAATGTCTTCAGCAATCCGTTTTGAATTTGTCTCAGGCATTCATCAACTTCTTTGATGGTCGAGCCCAATACCCAACCTTCAAAAGTAAGTTTGATCGTCAATCCCTGCAATATCCCGCAAATGTCAAAGTGCTCAGCCAAACTGAAATTAAGTTTCCTGGAAATCTAGGGACTGTAAAGGCTAAGGTGCATCGCGATGTTTCCGGGAAGCTGAGAACGGTGACGATATCCAGAATGCCAGATGGTCGCTATTACGCTTCTCTATTGGTTGAGGATGGCATTGAAAAGCCAGAACCCAGTAGTGAAGGGAAGGCGATTGGGATTGATTTGGGGTTAATTGATTTTGCTGTCACATCAGACGGCTCAAAATATCAGAATCCCAGGCATCTGCAAAAACATGAGCGCAACTTAAAACGTAAACAGCGCAAACTATCCCGTAAAAAGGATAAAACCACGAACAAGCGGCGCAAAGCAAAACTTGCAGTGGCAAAAGTGCATTCTAAAATTGCGAGAGTGCGCGCTGATTTTCTACACAAGCTGTCCCGTAAGACAGTGAACGAGAACCAAGTTATTGTTGTAGAAAACCTGGCAGTCAAAAATATGGTCCAAAATCACAATCTTGCTAAAGCAATCAGCGATGCAGGTTGGGCGACATTTTGTACCATGCTCAAATACAAGGCTGAATTTGACGGAAAAATCTACCTAGAGATTGGGCGATTTTTCCCATCGTCACACTTGTGTCATTTGACGTTGCTGCCAGTTCCAAAGATGGATTTGTCTGTTCGGTCGTTTGAATGCCCTTATTGTCATGAGCGTCATGACCGAGATGTGAATGCAGCCATCAATATCAGAAATGAAGGCTTACGGATCTTGGCGTTGGGAATCAGCGCTACTGCCCAAGGACGCGATGTAAGACCAAAGCGGTATGGACGCAAATCCACTACTGTCGAGGCTGTTGCGGTTGAGCTGGGAAGCCCGCGTTCTACCTGTACTCAGGTGAACGTCGGGTAATTCACAACAGCTTGCTTTCGCTTACGGACAACAACGGGTTATCTTCACTCAGGATGACGATTTTTTGAAACTTCATCAAGCCAATGTCCCTCATTCAGGAATTACCTATTGTCACCAGGGGAGCCGCACTATGGGGGAAATCGTCAAAACCCTTGTATTAATTTGGGAGTGGGTCGATCCAGAAGACATGGCTGGACAAATTGAGTTTATCTAACCTGATTCGCTAAACCCAAAAAGCAAAAGGCGATCGCCAAAAGGCCGCTAGTTTGCCAGAAGGCCAAAACACGGGCGAGATTATCTATGGAAACTCAACGCAATGCTAAAGAAACGCAACTCAACATTCATCGTTATTATTACTAAAACGATTCACATGAATGCCTAAGGGATTGGAGGTCAGGGTGACACAAGTTCTGTCAGGTCGATGTCTTTGCGATCGCATCTCTTACGAGATTGCAGGCGAGCTAGGGCCAATCTTCCACTGTCATTGTTCCAAATGCCGACGATGGCATGGCGCAGCATTCCGCACCCGCGCAACCATCCATACGTCCCAATTCAAATGGACTAGAGGCGAAGAACTCGTCGCGCAGTATCACTCCTCTCAATTTGTGGTAAAGCACTTTTGCTCCGTTTGCGGCTCAAACTTGATCAGCACCTACGACAACGAACCCACTAAAATCGGAATTCCGCTCGGCGGTTTAGATCAAGCCCCCAATAATGAGCCAGAGGGGCATATTTTTGTAGGCTCTAAATCCCCGTGGGTCAAAATTACCGACGATCTGCCTCAATACGAAACTTGGCCAGGATCTCATGCAAAAGTCCGCCAGACCAGCCACGACAACTCATAAATTATCGATAAATTGAGCGTGTATAAACGTCAATTCAAAGCTGAAGTACGACACCGGAACTAGCTGCGGAAGGTAGCAGAGACTTTTTGTAAGAAAAAGCATAGTCCCGCCAATCCCGCACATAACCCTCCCCCCACTAGCGTCAGCGCCCATTGTTCGGCTTCTAATTTAGATTGGCTTAAAGCGATTAACGTCATCAGGAGTACCGCTGCGGTACTAAGCCCGGCCATCCAAATCGCTTGCGATTTGGCCTCCGTCATCCAGGACAACGGCGAACTAACAGGACTTAAAACCGCAATGCTCTCTAAGGGTTTAATGCGCTTAGGATTCAGCGCCCCCGACCGAACGACAGCCAACCATCGCGTTTCAATCGCCGCCTGCCAATCGTCCAGTACCTTTAAGGAATGGGTTTGCGTACTCGCATACTCCTCGCTCAACTGGGTTTGTACGTACTGTTTAGCGCGCTCCAGCTGCGGGCCAAGACGCTGAAGATCGCGAAGCATCGGATTCTTAGGCACCGTCGGTACAGGCGCAAACACATCTATCCCCAGCTTCTGCGATCGCTCGCACCAGTAGCATTTGCCAGAAGAGGGACTGAACGTATGGGTCTTGACCTTCCGGCAGCGCTTGAGATCGGCGATCGCCACTTTAAAGCCCTGCATCCATTCGCGGGCGGTGGGTCGAGCCGACGGGTCGAGGTGTCCGTCGTTAAAACACCTGGTAAAACATGCTTGCAGAGCTGGATGCACAATCGTCAGCGGCACCGTCAGCAAACTGGGCTGAATGGGGCTGCGGGGCGCATAGGGCCACCATCCCTGACGGATTAATTCATTGGGGTCCGGGGAGTCGCCCGCGCCCGTCCATCGTCCCTTAAAGGGATGATCGCCAAACAGCAACAGATGCGCGATGACGCCCAGACGGAAGCGATCGTGCACCTCGGTCTGCTCCAGGGTGGCGAGATCGCGATCCATCAACTCCGCTGGCGTAAATCCCTCCGAGCCCACTGGACAACGATAAAGTTCCCCTGTTTGAGGGTGACGCACCTGAAAAGAATCCGTATCGATGATGGACGGAAGGGCACCCTCATCTACTAAAATATTTTGCGGCTTGAGGTCGCCCAATACGTACCCAGCGCTGTGAATCGCCCACACCAATGAGGCAATATTCATCGCCGTTGCGTGGAGGTAGAGCCAGTTAAATTCTGGGAGCGCAGCCTGTCGCCGCAGGGGATTGTAAACCTCTAATAAATCCACTGCCTGAGCCACCTCGGGCATTAAAAATCCCACCTGCGCTCCAGTCGGGTCCTGGAGGAGCGACGTCGGCCAAGCAAAGGAAATATGGTTGATGTGAGCATTGGGATCCTTCGGCGGATGGGCGATCATCGCCTCTAGCTTCTGGATCCGCTCTGGGCGAGGAGCGTAGTAAATCTTAGCCAGATAACCGAGCTGACTGGTGCGCCATATTTCGCCTTCCCCGCTGCTGGCAATTTGCTGCATCAAGGCGATCGGTTGTCCCGTCCGGGTACAGGTTAGGGTCTGCATAAACCTTTTTCCTCACAGCATTGGATGATTCTTCTGGGGCAAATATTTGGAACGGCTGGAAGGAACGTTACCCCTTTCTGCCGATTTTGTCTAGGCTGCCCAGCGGCACAATAACAGCGTTTTATCATCGTCCGTTTGCCGATTTAAGTACTCGGATTCCAAAAAACTCATGATATAGGCGTCATCCTGCTCTGGATTCGGGGTTTCGCCAAGATATGCTTCCAAGGGTTTAAAAAACGCCGGATGAGGCTCCCACGCGGGGAGATGCATGGCCAAACGTTCAAAGGCATCGGTGGCGGCACAAATAAATTGGGGCGGTTCTGCGATCGCCCTAGTTTGCAAATCCTGAAGGGCCGTCGAGGACGTGACAAAGGCAGTCTGGTTTACAAATTCGCCTTTGTCGGGCGCAAACAGGAGTTGATAGGCCCGAGCCGGAGTGCTGACCACCATAAAGCCATCCCCAATTTGCATCGCGGCAATCCAGTGGGGAGTCGCGACAAACGCTAGGAGCGTACAGGCTAGAGTTTCCAGACCGTAATGATTCTGGGCGGCCTGCTGCTGGAGGTCATCGCGAACTTGTTTGAGCGTCCGCTCGAACAATCGCTGGACTTGCGGCGGAGAAGGCGGTTTTTCTGCCGTCGGCCATTGCGGATTATCGTGGGGCTGAAGCCAGGTTTCGAGATGGGAGAGGTAATCTAAGGTACTTTTGACCGCCAAGGCTGCGCCAATGGCGCTATGGGGCGCGCTGCCAGACCCATCGGCGATCGCCCCTATAACCACATCCCCAAAGCTACGATGGCCCCCCGCATCCTGGCAGGGTAAATAATGCTGTCGATGACGCGTTCCGATCGCGGAACGACTGAGCGATCGCCAACCCATGCAAAGTCCTCATATTATTAAAGCCCGACCTAGCGAGATCGGATTGACTGAAGCTTGACGCTCTACACTATAGCCAACTGTTTCAGAATTTGAGCCACTTTAGAAAGTTCGTTGCCTTGGGCCGTGCTGAGTGCAAAGCGCCAGTAGTCAGTTTGATACACTTGAATGCAGCGCCTTATCTCTCAGTACATCCCCGGTCGAGAGCAAGCCAATGGTCCTTCAAACTTCATCCAAAGCGATTACGCCAACCGTAACCTGGGAAGCCCTTCCGGCAGATTTCGCGTTACCCGACGACCCCGTGGAAAACATTCAGCAGCCCACCCTTGCCGCCGCCCTAACCGATGCCCTCGGAGCCGCCGGACGCATCCAGCCCACCATGCTCATCGGTTCCAACTTTGGCCTCGTCGCCACAGTTAACAAAAAAATCGTGGTCAAAGCCCCCGATTGGTTCTACGTGCCCCAAGTTCATCCTGTCGCTGAAGGAATCATTCGCCGCAGCTACACCCCCAATTTAGAAGGCGAACCCGTTGCGATCGCGATGGAGTTTCTGGTGGAAGAAGACAACGGCGAACTTTCGCTCCGAGCCACGCCGCCCTACGGCAAACTCTACTTCTACGAACAAATCTTGCAGGTGCCCACCTACGTCATCTACGACCCCTACGAACCCAGCCTAGAAGCCCGATGTTTGCAAAACGGACGTTATGCAATGCAAACCCCCGATACTGAGGGGCGGATTTATATTCCAGAATTAGACCTGCGAATCGGCATTTGGTTGGGAGAGCGCCTCGGACAAACCACCCACTGGCTTCGCTGGTGGGACAACGCAGGAAATTTACTTCTGTGGAGTGCAGAACAGGCGCAACGCGAACGTCAGCGAGCCGAAGCTTTAGCTGCAAAACTACGGGAGCTTGGCGTCGATCCCGACCCATTATGAATGGGCGATCGCCCCCTCGTCCCCACCCAACCTAAAGATTCACCTGCCCCCAACCCACAGGCGGCAATTCTACCGCCTCGCCCACCTTACCGCTAGAGACCCGCTTCATCGACTTACTCAGCCACACAAACAATGATTGGAAATCCAGTCCGTTCAGCAACACCGGAGGGCGATCGCTGGGCGCAATTTGCGAGAGCGTCTTGAGATCCGCCCCCTCCACCGCCACCGAAAAGAAACAGAACTTCCGGTCCGCTTCCCCTTTCTGGATTCGGGCGGCAGCATCCTGCCACGGATCCGTAGGCGCGCCGTCCGTAATCAGAAAAATCCAAGGGCGGTAGTATTGGATGCCGTTGGCATGATAGACCTCCTTGCGCGCCGTCAGTAAATCCAGCGCGTACTCAATGGCTTCCCCCATGGGCGTTACGCCATCTGCCGCTAACGTGGGGGGCGTAAACTGGTCGATCGTGACAAAATCCTGCACCAGCCGCACTGGGCCAAACGTAACGAGCGCGACTTCAACGCTCAAAGCAGCTTTCGTATCTGCCTGGATGTTTTCCTTAAACAGGCTGACCCCTTGATTGAGGGCATTCATGGCGTCCCCAATCATAGAGGCTGAGGTATCTAGGAGCAAAATAACCGGGCAGCGGTTCTCAGGATTTTGGACGAATTCTGGAAATCCTACAGGCATCTTGCCCTCCTCGAATGAATGCAGATTAAAGAAAAATTCTTCTGAATTTTACAACCATTGGTTGGCATCAGCGCCAAGTCGTATTTAAACCGATCTGCAAAAGAATTTTAGGCTCTATCCAGCAAGCATGATTTTGGCAAAATCCTAATATTCGCTAAATTTGGGTCGATTCGGTTCGCAAGCAGCCAAACTGCTCAAATAGCGCTCAATTCCCCTTGG
Organism: Altericista sp. CCNU0014; assembly: GCF_044923475.1. Lineage (NCBI taxonomy): Bacteria > Bacillati > Cyanobacteriota > Cyanophyceae > Synechococcales > Altericista > Altericista sp. CCNU0014. The sequence continues at coordinate 3,242,978 of NZ_CP137338.1, read as the reverse complement.
GCTATACTGAAGTCAGTTTTGATGGAGTGTCTCATCATGGTTTATCTGGATGCTCACCCACACCTAAACGTTGACGCGGCGGTTAATGGAGCTATCCTAGATGAGCTTCCGCAGCTTCCTCCCACCAATCTCGATAGTGATGAACCTCCTTTGGAAACTGATTTCCACCGCCGCCAGATAGACCTATTGATTCGCTTGTTAGAGTTTTGGTGGCAAGAGCGTATCGATTTCTATATCTCAGGTAATCTCACGGTTTACTACAACGAACAGCAACTCAAATCCCGTGATTTTCGCGGACCCGATGTATTCATCGTGTTGGGGGCCGAAAAGAGAAATCGACGAAGTTGGGCGATTTGGGAAGAAGGGGGGAAGTATCCCAACGTGGTCATTGAGCTACTGTCTAGCGCAACGGCAGCGGTGGACAAGAATGAAAAGAAACAGCTCTATCAAGACGTGTGGCGGGTTCCAAACTACTACTGGTTTCATCCGCAGACGATGGAATTTGCTGGGTTTACTCTCAACAATGGTCGCTATGAACCCATCCCACCCACAGAACAAGGATGGCTTTGGAGCGAACAGTTAGGGTTATTTTTGGGCGTTTATAACGAGCAGTTACGGTGGTGGACAGAGCAAGGGGAGTTGATTCCATTACCGGAAGAACAGGTACAACAGGCCAAGGAACAAGAACGACGGGCCAAGGAAGAGGCACAACAAGAACGACAACGGGCGGAACGGTTGGAGCGCTTATTGAGGGCGCAGGGGATTGACCCTGACCAACTCTAACCCAGTGTGACTGTAAGCGGCTTTAGTTCCCGCATTGGGCAATCAAAATGGATTGTCAAAACCCACTATGCACAATCGATTCATTGATTGAATCTGCATCGGTCTCGACAAAAAATTGACCTCTCATTAATCCATTCAGGTTACAAAAACAGTAACCAGCCGATTGCATTCCCTCTTCCCCCTTTAATATCTTTGTTAACGAGGAGCCCCAACATCCATACAGGTGGTAAGGCCGATCGCATCCAGCAATGTTATTGAGTTGAGGATTGAGGATGAAACACCATCGTAGATCGATCGCAGTTTTGCGGTGGGTGGGTTCTGGGGCGATGCTGATGGGGCTGATGGGGGGATTGGGTGAGACAGGAATGGAGGCGGGAGCTGCGGCCCCAGTGATGCGGGAGATTCAGCAGCAGTTAGCGCAAGCAGGAGATTCAGCCGGACAAGTAGCTTTTAATGAGGGACAACGGCTCTATCAGCAACAAACTGCTGAGTCTGCACGAGCGGCCATCGTCAAGTTTGAAGAAGCAGTGAAATTATTTCGAGCAGCAAAAAATTCTGAAGGAGAGGCTACTTCGCTCGTCTGGGCTGGATATGTATATGATGCTCTAGGGGAGAAGCAGAAAGCATTAGAGTACTATAACCAAGCTTTGCCAATAAGTCGTGCAGTGGGCGATCGCGCTGGGGAAGCGACTGCCCTCAATAATATGGGCGGTGTATACGATGCCCTCGGGGAGAAGACGAAAGCATTGGAGTACTATAACCAATCCTTGCCAATAAGTCGTGCAGTAGGCGATCGCGCTGGGGAAGCGACTGCCCTCAATAATATGGGCGGTGTATACGATGCCCTCGGGGAGAAGACGAAAGCGTTGAAGTACTATAATCAAGCTTTGCCAATAAGTCGTGCAGTAGGCGATCGCGCTGGGGAAGCGAGAACCCTCAACAATATGGGCCTTGTATACGATGCTCTCGGGGAGAAGACGAAAGCATTAGAGTACTATAACCAAGCTTTGCCGATAAGTCGTGCAGTGGGCGATCGCACTAGGGAAGCGACTACTCTCAATAATATAGGCCTTGTATACGATGCCCTCGGGGAGAAGACAAAAGCATTGGAGTACTATAACCAAGCTTTGCCGATAATTCGTGCAGTGGGCGATCGCGCTGGGGAAGCGAGAACCCTCAATAATATGGGCCTTGTATACGATGCTCTCGGGGAGAAGACGAAAGCATTAGAGTACTATAACCAAGCTTTGCCGATAAGTCGTGCAGTGGGCGATCGCGCTGGGGAAGCGGTTACCCTCAATAATATTGGTAGAGTTTACGATGACCTTGGGGAGAAGACGAAAGCATTAGAGTACTATAGCCAAGCTTTGCCGATAAGTCGTGCAGTAGGCGATCGCACTCAGGAAGCGACTACCCTCAATAATATGGGCGGTGTATACGATGCCCTCGGGGAGAAGCAGAAAGCATTGGAGTACTATAACCAAGCTTTGCCGATAATTCGTGCAGTGGGCGGTCGCGCTGGGGAAGCGGTTACCCTCAATAATATTGGTAGGGTTTACGATGACCTTGGGGAGAAGACGAAAGCATTAGAGTACTATAACCAATCCTTGCCAATAAGTCGTGCAGTAGACGAGCGCACTCAGGAAGCGACTACCCTCAATAATATGGGCGGTGTATACGATGCCCTCGGGGAGAAGCAGAAAGCATTAGAGTACTATAACCAAGCTTTGCCGATAAGTCGTGCAGTGGGCGATCGCACTAGGGAAGCGACTACTCTCAATAATATAGGCCTTGTATACGATGCCCTCGGGGAGAAGACGAAAGCATTGGAGTACTATAACCAATCCTTGCTAATAAGTCGTGCAGTAGGCGATCGCGCTGGGGAAGCGAGAACCCTCAATAATATAGGCGTTATATACTCTAACCTCGGGGAGAAGACGAAAGCATTGGAGTACTATAACCAAGCTTTGCCGATAATTCGTGCAGTAGGCGATCGCGCTGGGGAAGCGGTTACCCTCAGTAATATAGGCCTTGTATACGATGCTCTAGGGGAGAAGCAGAAAGCATTAGAGTACTATAACCAAGCTTTGCCGATAAGTCGAGCAGTAGGCGATCGCACTCAGGAAGCGGGAACCCTCAATAATATAGGCGGTGTATACGATGCCCTCGGGGAGAAGACGAAAGCATTGGAGTACTATAACCAAGCTTTGCCGATAATTCGTGCAGTAGGCGATCGCGCTGGGGAAGCGACTATCCTCAATAACATTGCGCATGTTTATCGTGAGCAAGGTAAACTAGAAGCCGCCTTAGAGCAAATCAACGCAGCCATTGCAATTATTGACGAATTACGCCTCAAAATCAGTGCTAAAGAACTGCGTACTTCCTACTTCTCTAGCGTTCAGGACTACTACCAATTCAAAACCGACCTCCTGATGCAACTGCATCAAAAATCCCCTCAAAAAGGCTACGAAAAACAAGCCTTTGAGACCTCAGACCGCGCCCGTGCCCGTGGCCTCATCGAACTCCTCACTGAATCCAACATCACCCTCCAACCCACCACCGCAAACTCAGCCCTCTTCACCCAAGAGCGAACCCTCCACCAAGCCCTCCGCCAACTCGAACAACGGCGCGTCATCACCCTTAGCAAAGACCACACCCCCGCCCAAGCCCAAGCCCTAGACCGTCAAAGCGAAGCCCTCCTCCAACAACGTCAAGACCTCACCGTCAAACTCCGTACCGCCGATCCCGCCTACGCTAACCTCAAATATCCCCAACCCCTCACCCTGTCTCAAATCCAGCAACAAGTCTTAGACAAAGATACTCTCTTGCTCCAATACTCCCTCGGCGCAGACCAAAGCTACCTCTGGGCCGTCACCGCCAATGGCATCCAAACCTACATCCTCCCCAAACAAGCCACCCTAGAAGCCGCCGCCAAAAAATTCCGCAGCGCCACCGCTAACCCCGGCTCTCAAATCATAGATGCCAAACGCACAGGCGATGCCCTCTACCAGCTCATCCTCGCCCCCGTCGCCAACCAACTCCCCCGCAAACGCCTCCTCATCGTTGCTGATGGAGCCTTACAATATACCCCCTTCGCCGCCCTCCCCCTCCCCAACACCCCCACCTATACTCCATTACTCAAAAACCACGAGATTCTCAACGCTCCCTCCGCCTCAGCGATCGCAGTCCTGCGCCAACAAAAATACACCATCGGCCCCAAAACCCTGGCCGTCATCGCCGACCCCGTCTTCCGCAGCGATGATGGCCGCATCGCCGAACGCAACGCCAACGCCCTAGACGCTTGTGCCCCCGCCCTCGCAGACCGGAACCAACCCAAAACCGTCATCGCCCAAAACCTCCCCAGAGATCTCCAAAACACCCTCCGCGACCTCGATCTACGCGGTATCCAGCGTCTTCCTGAAACCCGCAAGGAAGCCGAAGAAATCCTAGCCCTCGTTCCCCCAGCCCAAAACACCGCAGCCTGTGCCTTCGCGGCGAGCTATGGTCGGGTGACTCAACCGAAAAATAACCCACTCAACCAATACCGTATCGTCCATTTTGCAACCCATGGCTTAGTAAACCCCATTCAACCCCAATTTTCTGGGTTAGTCTTATCCCTGGTCGATCGCCAAGGCAAACCTCAGGACGGCTTCTTGCGCCTGCACGATATCTTCAACCTCCGCCTCGCTGCTGACCTCGTGGTCCTCAGTGCTTGTCAGACGGGAATGGGCAAGGATATCAAGGGCGAAGGGTTAGTGGGCCTCACCCGAGGGTTTATGTATGCAGGCAGCAGGCGTGTGGTCGCGTCTTTGTGGAGTGTGGCGGATGATGCCACGGCGCAATTGATGGCGGAGTTTTACCGTAGCATGCTGCAACAAAAGCAGACCCCAGCGGCAGCCCTGCGATCGGCTCAGCTCAAAATGTGGGAAACGAAACCAGACCCGTATTTGTGGGCTGCCTTTACTCTTCAGGGAGAATGGCGACCGTAAAAGTCAGCTCAACGTTATCGGCCCACCTTAAGCGATCGTATTCCCAACCCGCACACCCTGAAATCTCTCTTTGCAAACCACCATGCACCCCAAAACAATCGCCCTCACCACCCTTCTAACCCTGCTCATCAGCACCCCCCGTCTCCAAGCCAAACCGATTGCCAAACCCATCCCCATCACCTTGCAATCCAGCAACACCCGAGAATCCTTTCAGCCCAAAGACCGCACCAAATCTCAAAAACCCTACAGCGATAAAGACCGCATCATTATCGGCACCGACGATCGCACCCCCATATTGACACGAGCCTATCCCTGGTCTGCGATCGGACGCATCGAAATCAGCACCGCCACCGAAGGCTATACCTGTACGGGCACCCTCATCGGTTTAGATATCGTCCTCACCAACGCCCATTGCCTCATGGACGAACAAACCAAACAGCCCATGATTCCTAAGAATGCCTCCCCCGATAACCCCGCCCAAATCAAATTCAGCCCCAGCATGATTCGCGGCACCGCCCTCGACACCGCCCGCGTCATCGACTACCGCTACGGCACCAAAGACCCTTACACCAATCCGGGCGACGACTGGGCCATCCTCAAGCTCGACCAACCCCTCGGCGCGCGCTACGGATACCTCGGTTGGCGCAACCTCAACTTCGCCAACCCCAAAATACGCCAAGCCACCCGCGATCGCCTCACCCTCGTCGGCTACGCAAGAGACTTCCCCACCGCCCGCAACACCGAATACGGCACAGGGGGCGAAACCGCAGGCATGAACCAAACCTGTAGTATCGAAGGACTCGTCGCCCAGAAAGGACTCAAAGGCGTCCTTCTCCACCGTTGCGACAGTAACCCCGGAACCTCGGGAGGTCCCATCTTTGCCCAATTCAGCAACGGCAACTATTACATCGTCGGCCTTCACTCCGGTAGCGTCGACCTCAACCAATGGCAAATGCTCAGCAACGGCGACATCTCTAAAACCGTCAATCGAGGCGTTGCTGTTTCCCAGTGGGGCACCGCCGCCTTCTATATGAAATAACGATCGAAGACATTAAAATACAGCCTTGCCAAAACTTCCTGTAAGCGTGTCGCGGCACTCTGATAGACTTATACATTGATACGTAAGCTACAAAAAAACGGCGCAACATCGGCATCTGGGAGGATTCATTGCGTGGATAATGTCATCGGTTTAGAGATTATTGAAGTCGTCGAACAAGCGGCGATCGCCTCGGCACGCCTCATGGGGAAAGGCGACAAGAACGAAGCGGACCATGTGGCGGTAGAAGCCATGCGCGAACGGATGAACAAAATCCACATGCGAGGTCGGATCGTGATCGGCGAGGGCGAACGGGACGATGCGCCCATGCTCTACATCGGCGAAGAAGTGGGGATTTGTACTCAGCCAAATGCAGATCAAATCTGTAGCTTGGAAGAATTGGTCGAGATCGACATCGCCGTTGACCCTTGCGAAGGAACCAACCTCGTCGCCTACGGTCAAAACGGCTCGATGGCCGTGCTGGCGATTTCAGAAAAAGGCGGACTGTTTGCCGCACCTGACTTTTACATGAAGAAATTGGCAGCCCCTCCCGCTGCAAAGGGCAAAGTAGACATCAACAAATCTGCTACCGAAAACCTCAAGATTTTGTCTGAGTGCCTCGATCGCGCCATTGAAGACCTCGTAGTCGTGGTCATGAAGCGCGAGCGCCACAATGACCTCATCAAAGAAATCCGCGAAGCAGGCGCGCGAGTGGCTCTGATTTCGGACGGAGACGTCTCTGCTGCCATTTCCTGCGCCTTCTCCGGGACCAACATCCACGCCCTCATGGGCATTGGCGCAGCACCGGAAGGCGTGATTTCAGCCGCCGCCATGCGGGCCTTAGGCGGTCACTTCCAAGGACAGTTGGTTTACGATCCTGAAATTGTGAAAACCGGCCTCATCGGCGAGAGCAAAGAAAGCAACCTCGCTCGCCTTGCCAGCATGAACATTACCGACCCCGATAAAGTCTACGACGCGCACGAGCTAGCCTGCGGCGAGACCGTTCTCTTTGCAGCCTGCGGTATTACTTCGGGTACCCTCATGAAAGGCGTTCGCTTCTTTGCTGGCGGCGCGAGAACCCAATCTCTGGTCATTTCCACCCAGTCCAATACGGCTCGGTTCGTGGATACTATTCACCGCTTTGACGCGAAGCCGCGATCGCTTCAGCTCCTCTAAACGCGAGCTGAATTCGTGGATGGGGTAGGGGCGCAAGGTCTTGCGTCCCTGTCAAACGGTAACTTTCATTCAATTTAAAACTGCTACATTCGCAAATTTTTTTAACTTAAAAACCTTTAGACCCGCTTAAGACATCGATAATAAAAGGGTATAGGAGCGGAGGAGTCATGAATATTGCGGTTGTCGGGCTTAGCCATAAGACAGCGCCGGTTGAAATTCGGGAAAAATTAAGCGTACCCGATGACGCCAAAGAAAAAGCGATCGCCCAGCTTAAAGGCTACCCTCACCTGGAAGAAGTTGCAATTCTCAGCACCTGCAACCGTCTCGAAATTTATGTCATTGCCAAAGAAACCGAAAATGGGGTGCGCGAGCTAACCCAGTTTTTGGCAGAGTGGAGCCAGATTCCGCTGACGGAACTGCGCCATCATTTATTCGTGCTGCTCCATCAAGATGCGGTCATGCACCTGATGCGGGTGGCTTCTGGGCTAGATAGCTTGGTCTTGGGCGAGGGGCAAATTCTGTCCCAGGTGAAGCACACCCACAAGTTAGCCCAGCAGTATGAAGGAGCCGGATCGATTTTGAATCGCCTGTTCAAGCAGGCCATTTCTGCTGGGAAACGGGTGCGCACCGAAACCAGCATTGGGACGGGCGCGGTTTCCATTAGTTCGGCGGCTGTGGAATTAGCCCAGCTTAAGATTGACGATTGGACCGACTGTCGCGTTGCTATCTTAGGCGCGGGCAAAATGTCGCGGCTATTGGTTCAGCATTTGATCGGCAAAGGGGCCGATCGAATTACGATCCTGAATCGGTCCGTGCAGCGATCGCAGGAGTTGGCCAGTCAGTTCAAAGAAATCACCCTGACGCTGTGCGGCCTGTCCGAGATGGAGTCCGTCTTGGCCTGCTCGGATTTAGTGTTTACCAGTACGTCGGCGACGGAGCCCATTTTAGATCGGGCCTTACTGGAGCCACTGGTCTGCAACCGCAGCTCCATCACGATCGTGGACATTGCCGTTCCCCGCAACGTCCACGCCAACGTCAACGAACTGGCCGAAGTTCGCGCCTTTAACGTAGATGACCTCAAGGCCGTCGTCGCCCAAAATCAAGAGAGCCGCCGCCAAATGGCGATGGAGGCTGAAACGTTGCTGGAAGAAGAGCTAGAGGCGTTCGATGTCTGGTGGCGATCGCTGGAAGCGGTGCCGACCATCAGCAGCCTGCGGGCCAAAATTGAAACCATTCGAGAGCAGGAGCTGGAAAAGGCGCTGTCTCGCTTGGGGACTGAATTTGCGGACAAGCACCAAGAGGTGATCGAGGCGCTCACGCGGGGGATCGTGAATAAAATTCTCCACGATCCGATGGTGCAACTGCGGGCGCAGCAGGATATTGAGGCGCGCCAGCGCGCTATGCAGTCGCTGCAAATGCTGTTCAACTTAACCCCTGCACCCAGTCAAAGCCAGCCTTAAGAAACCCTAGTTCATCCCCAAAATCGAGTTCTTTCTGCGGGTGTCAGCGCGTTTGGATGAATGTCTCGACGGAGGACCAGCCCGTTGGGCGCGGCGATCGTGCGGGGCAAAATTTTAGCGTCTAACAAGGTATTGTGGGTCAAGTCGTAGGTGGTGTAGCGCGTGGAAGCATCCGCCCATTCAATATCCACCACCGTGAGGGTTTTGCGAGGCGAGAGGTTGCTGTTCAACCATCGACGCGGTCCCGTGCCTAAAGCCCCCGTTTGCAGGAGCTGCAACTGACCGCGATGGCCTGGAAAGTAAGCGTGGTCGTGACCGCTGATGTAGGTATGAACTCGATATTTTTCTAGCATCGATCGTAGCGTTTCGGCCCGATCCAAAAACTCACCCGGTTTGTCGCGACCGACTGCTATTCCATACAGCGGCAGATGTCCGATCGCAATTCTCATCCGTGCTTGCTGGGCCGCACTGCTTTTCAGGCTTTTTTCGGCCCAGGCCAATTGCTGGGCTGAGATAACGGCGGTTGATGCGTCCCACACGAGATAGAAAATCTCGTTCTGGACAAACGAATAATTAAAGGGAAACCGATCGCGATCGACAAACTGAAGCTGGGGCGTATGCGCTTTCCAGTAGGCTTGAGCCAAGCGGCGATCGCGCTCGAACGCAAGCTGCCCTCCCGCGCCGATGGCCCCCGATCCGTCGTGGTTCCCGATGGTAAATCCTAACGGTAACTTTGCCTTTCGCAGGGGCGCTCCGATGGCGCGGTCAAAGCCCTCCCACATGGCCCGAATTTGAGCGTCGCTGAGTTGCTGAGACATGCCCGCTACCATATCGCCGCCGCACAGAACCAGGTCTGGTTGCCAGCTCGGGAGGAGGGCGATCGCTCGGTGTACCTCAGGTTCGTAGTCTGTCGAGCCGTACTGGCTGTTGAGATCGCTGATAACGACAACGCGCGCGTCGCCGCGAACGGGTGCGGAGAAGCCCTTCGGCCCAACGGCCCGTCCTTTTGAAGATCGAGTCAAGGCAGTAGAAACAGTCGTAGACTGTGTGGAGCGGCCCAATTGTGCGGCAGCTCCGCATCCGGAAAGCAACGTTGCTAGGAATAGAAAATGTCGTCGTTTCATGGTGCGTTCTTGCCCCAAACTGGCACTATCTTAGCGGCTCTTCGGTTCGTTTCAAGCGAGGTCGAGGTGTTCTGTGCTTGAAGCAATCCGCCGCCTTCTCCAACAATTGGGGGGCGCGCTCGTGTTTTACACGATCGTCCCGCTGCCGTCGGCTTGGCCGCTGGATTTTCAAAGAATTGCGCGCTGGGCACCTTGGATCGGGTTGCTCGTTGGGGTTTTGCTCGCTGGCACCAATTTTCTGCTCCTCCAAATCCCCCTCTCCAGCTTTCTGCGCGGTGTCTTGGTCCTGGTGGTATGGATTGCCATCACCGGAGGACTCCATCTGGATGGCGCGATCGATACTGCCGATGGCCTGGCGGTCCCCGACCCCGCGCGTCGTCTCGCGGTCATGAGCGACAGCCGAACTGGAGCCTACGGGGCGATCGCCGCGATTGTATTGATATTGCTGAAGGTGGGGGCGATCGCCGACCTATCCTCCCCTCAAGCCTGTAGCGTTTTGATCCTCGCGCCCATCTGGGGGCGTTGGGGGCAACTGGTGGCGATCGCCCGCTACCCCTATCTCAAAGCGGAAGGAAAAGGAGCCTTTCATCGCTGCAGCCTTCAGCTTCCCCAGGATTTATGGCCGAGCCTGCTGCTATTGGCGGCCATCGGCATTATTCCGGTTTGGCTTGGGCCCGATCGGTGGGTCAGCCATCTAGGGCAGTTTGCATTAGGGTCGATTTTATCTTGGAGCGTTGGGGCCTGGTTTTATCGGCGGCTGCGCGGCATGACAGGAGACAGCTACGGCGCAATTGTGGAATGGACCGAAGCCCTCTTAACGTGCTGCCTCAGCATTGCGATCCATTAATTTTTTGACGAAACCAAGTCCTTTGGTTTAACATCGCGTTAGGGGATCTTAGATTTTGACCCCCAAGCTAAAATTCAACTCATTAAATATTGGCAGCAGGCAACTGTATTTGTGAAGTCTGCTTTTCCAAAAGCCATAACAGATTTGTAGCATTTGCTTCCACCTATCCTCACCCTCGCAAAGCGGCTGACTGAGATAGCAGGCAAAGGCTTTTACTCTGTAAGGCGCGTTTTTCTTCAACTGCCTCAACTGTTTGCCAACTTTTTTCCAACAGGTTTTCAGTATTTGCCGCTTTTCACGAGCGAGCTGCTGGCGTCTGCTACTGCTGTGAGCGTCTCGGTCGGGATGCTGGCTTCGGCATAGATGGCAAACGGTTTTAACAATTTTACCCCTAACTTAATACAGTGCGTTAATCAGCTCAAGCCCTTAACCTGAGGCACATTGATGGTTTGGAGCTGAACCGCACAGAGGAATGTGAATGTCCAAACAAATTATTATTGCGGAGCAGCATCGAATCGCTGCCGTATTCTCAGAAGATCAAATTCAAGAGCTGGTCGTTGCCACCGGGCAGCATCAAGTCAGCGATATTTATCTCGGTATTGTCGAGAACGTTTTGCCCGGTATCGATGCCGCCTTCGTGAACATTGGCGATACAGAGCGCAATGGTTTTATTCACGTCAGCGACCTAGGGCCGGTCAAGCTCAAAAAGACGGCTGGAGCCATTACCGAGTTGCTGGCCCCCCAGCAAAAAGTGTTGGTTCAGATCATGAAGGAACCGACGGGCAACAAAGGGCCGCGTCTGACTGGAAATATTTCGCTGCCAGGACGCTACTTAGTGCTCATGCCCTCTGGCAAGGGCGTCAATCTTTCGCGCCGAATCCGCGACGAAGACGAACGCAACCGATTGCGGGCGCTTGGAATTCTTATTAAGCCTGCGGGCATGGGCTTATTGGTCCGCACTGAAGCTGAGGACGTCTCCGAAGAAGCCATCATCGATGACTTGGATCAATTGCAAAAGCAGTGGGAATCGGTGCAGCAGCAGGCACTTTCCACCCGCGCTCCCGCGCTGCTCAATCGAGATGATGACTTCATTCAGCGCGTTTTGCGGGATGTCTACAGTACTGACGTGAACCGAATTGTGGTCGATTCCGCCACCGGACTCAAGCGGGTGAAACAGCACCTGACGAGCTGGAGCGGCAATCGGCTTCCTCAGGGCGTTTTAGTCGACCAGCACCGAGAAGGCAGTTCGGTTTTGGAGTATTTCCGAGTCAACGCAGCCATTCGGGAAGCCTTAAAGCCCCGCGTCGATTTGCCCTCTGGCGGCTACATCGTGATCGAGCGGACCGAAGCGTTGACCGTGGTCGATGTTAACTCTGGTTCCTTTACACGGTCGGCTACCGCTCGCGAAACGGTTTTGTGGACGAACTGCGAAGCTGCCACTGAAATTGCGCGGCAGTTGCGCCTCCGTAACATTGCAGGCGTGATTATCATCGATTTCATCGATATGGATGCCCGCCGGGATCAGCTTCAGGTGTTAGAGCATTTCAATAAAGCGCTCAAGGCCGATAAGGCTCGCCCTCAGATCGCGCAGCTGACGGAGCTGGGGTTGGTAGAGCTAACCCGAAAACGGATGGGACAAAACATCTACGAACTGTTCAGCAAGCCTTGCCATACCTGCGGCGGGCTGGGTCACCTCGCGCATCTTCCCGGCGAAGCGCCCGACGCAGCAGGAGAGATGGTGGAACGCGTGCCTGTCTTGAGATCCTACGAATCTACCCCCTCGGGTTTGCGGTTGCCGGATGTTGGCGTTCATACACCAGAGCTGTCTTTGGACCCGTCTGACGATTTGCAAGAGCTCGATTTAACCAATCACCCGAACTACCAAGACAAAGGATCTAGACGCCGCCGTCGCGGGCGTCGCCTTGGAGAAACGCTGCCCCGCGAGAGCGTGCCGCCAGGAAAAGTGCTGCGACAATCGCCCAGCAGTTTGAGCGGCATTCCTAGCGCTAGCAGTATCCCCAACGGGTTGGCCATTGATGCCAACGGATTGAGCAAGAAGCTTCCCGACAAAGCACCGCCCGAGCGCGTCAAACCCAGCCGTTTTGATACCATCAAGGTTCGCGAGGATAAGCCGCCTGAGGTAATTGCAGTCAATATGTCGCCGCAAGAGCAGGATGTCTTTGCGTTTATGGGAATCTCGCCCTTAATTTTGTTTGAAGGGGAGGTCAAAAATCCCCGTACTGCTGTTATCGAGATTTACCCGCCCGGACACGTCAGCAACAGCAACGGATCGGCACCGTCGGAAGAGGAGTCGTTAGACTTTGACGCATTTGCAGGCGTAGAGGACCGCCCGAGCGCAACCGACCCCAGGGACACTTCGCCTATTCTGAAAGTTTCGACCGGGGAGACGGAGACCGAAGCGCCAGAAAGTGCGGCGCAGTCTTTTGTCGAGCGATCGATCCGGCAGTTTGCCCCGAACATCGTAACATCTGCTCCGGTTGAGAAGCGCGCGATTGCGGCTGAAGAAACTCAAGACGAATTAGATGGCGCGCCTCGTCGCCGCCGCCGCCGCTCTTCTGCGGAATCGGGAAAGGCCGAGCAGCTTTCCTTTGGGACTGAATCTTAAGGCAGTCCCGCTTGAGGTTGGCGCTCGAGTGCGGACTGGAATAGCTGTAGCGCTTTTTGCCACGCATCGGCGGCAGCATCGGGCTGGTAGCTCCCCCGCCGATCGCAGAAAAACCCGTGGTCGGCTGGGTAGCGAAAAATCTGATGGGGAATGCGATGGGCGCTCAACGCGTCTTGAATTTGCGCGACTTCTGCGGCAGGAATGCTGGCATCTCGATCTCCAAAAAAGGCATACACCGTTCCCGTAATGTCGCCCGTGCGGCTGAGGGTGGGAGGACCGCCGCCTGGGGTGGCGGTTGCAATGCCAGCACCGTAAAAGGAGGCGGTTGCTTTAATGTCTGGTAGGGTTGCTGCCAAATAGGCGACGTGGCCGCCAAAGCAAAAGCCGATGGTACCGATCGCCGCTCCGTCAACCGCAGGCAACGACCTTAAATAGCGGATTGCGGCTTGAGTATCGCCGAGCAGTTCTTCAGCCTTGGTCTGCATTTTGTAGGCCCGCCCCAGTTCGATGGCTTCGGGCGTGTAGCCTGCCTCAAATCCGGGAGCCAAGCGCTGGTAAAGGGCGGGGGCGATCGCCACGTAGCCTTCCCTTGCAATACGTTCTGTGACATCTCGAATGTGGTCGTTGACACCAAAAATCTCTTGAAATACGATGACGGCGGGGAACGAACCCGATTGGGTCGGCTGAGCTAGGTAAGCATCGATGGATAAATCTCCATTGGGAAACAGAACCGTTGAGGTTTCGATCTCGTATGTACTCATAGAAGCGTTTCCGTTCTGCTCTGGATGCTGATATTATCTCGCTTCGGTTCTAGAAATAGCCGACCCCAAGGCTGTTTTCTCGGCTTGGCAAGGCACATCCGGCTTGGCAAGGCACATTGCCCGCCGGAAATGCTTTTAAAGTTACGGTAGGTTATCGCGCAAGTAGGTTGAGTTCTAGCATGGTCGAATTTCATATTCAAACCGATGGCGAAATTCCGGCTTCGACGCAGCTCTTCAGCCAGATTTGCTTTGCGATTGCCTCCCGTCAGTTCGCCCCAGGGTACCGCCTGCCCAGCACCCGTCAGTTGGCCATGCAAACCGGTCTCCATCGCAACACCATCAGTAAGGTTTACGAGCGCTTGGCGACCGCAGGGTTTGTCGAGGCCCACATGGGTTCCGGGATTTACGTGCGGGCTTTAGGCCAAGAAAACACGCAACCTGCCAATGCAACGCCCGTGCCGATTCAAGAGGCGATCGAGCAAAGCTTGGACGGCTTTTTGCAGCAGGGATATTCCCTCAGCCAAGTGCGAGACTTATTTCTGCGCGCCATGGACGAGCGCTTGCGGGCCAGCACGCAACTCCTGGTCACGGTGCCGCGCCACGACCTCGGGGCGGGGGAAATAATCGTGCAGGAGCTGCAGAGCGCCCTCTCCCTTCCAGTACAGCTCGTGTTTTTAGAGGATCTTGCAGAAACTCTGGTTCAGCGCAGTGCCGCCACGCTGGTCACGGTGCGCTATTTCACGAGTCAAGCCGAAAATCTGCTCAAAGAACTGCAGCAGGCCGATCGGTCTGCCAGTCGAGCCTTTCGCATTATTGCCATCGATATTTATAACTACCAGCGCGAATTGGCGCTGATCCGATCGCTTCCCGCAGGCGCTCGAGTCGGTCTCGTGAGTTTGAGTTCTGGCACGTTGGGCGTCGCGGAAGTGATGGTGCACAGCGTGCGCGGCGAGGATTTATACGTGATGACCGCCCAGAGTCAGGATGCGCCGAGGCTGCGGGCGCTGATCAAGCAATCCCAAACCATCATCTGCGATCGGGCCAGTTGTACCCCGGTGAAAGCGGCGATCGCCAAAATGGCTGACGATCTGATTCGCGTACCTCAAGTGGTTTGCTGCGATAGCTATATCGATCCCCACTCCATCGATATCTTGAAGCGCGAACTGGGCTTGGAAACCGTAGAAATTTGATTTTGCGCGTGCTGCGGTTGACGGCGCTCCGTTCGCTCGAATGCGAAGCTATAGAGGAACCTCCCGACCCGTTGCGGCACCGATGGCAAACCTTCCCCCCGATGTTACGTCAGACCCCCTCCCCTACGTGCAGCTCGCCCCTCCTCAACGGCGGCAGCGTCTCAAAGAAATCGCGTTCGTTTTCCTCAAGCTCGGAATCGTTGCCTTTGGGGGACCTGCCGCTCACATTGCCATGATGGACGATGAGGTGGTCAAACATCGCACCTGGATGAGCCGAGAAAAATTCCTGGATCTATTGGGCGTGACGAACCTCATTCCCGGTCCGAATTCCACGGAACTGGCAATTTTTATCGGTTATAAATACGGTGGCATCTTCGGCTTAGTCCTTGCCGGAGTCAGCTTCATTCTTCCGGCAATGCTCTTGGTGTGGGGATTGGCCGTCGTTTACGTCCGGTATCAAACGCTCCCTCAACTGAGTTGGCTGCTATACGGCATCAAGCCCGTCATCATTGCCATTTTGGGACAGGCGCTTTGGAAACTCGGACAGAAGGCGATCCAAGACGTTCGAACGGCGATCGCCGCGCTAGCCGTCATCATAGCCTTTGCTTTAGGCGCAAACGAGCTGCTGCTGCTCGTGCTAGCGGGGTTAGGCGTAACGCTGTTTGAGAACGGAATCGGCCCTAAGGGAACCAAAATACCGTTTCTTATTTTGCCAAATTTACTCGTCGGGGCAACCCCGGTTGCCGTCCCATCGGTCTCCTGGGTCAACGTATTTTTCTTTTTCCTGAAGGTGGGTTCGGTCCTCTATGGCAGCGGCTACGTGCTGCTGGCTTTTTTGCAGCGGGATTTAGTGGAGCGATCGCAGTGGCTGACGTCCCAACAGTTGCTAGATGCAGTGGCGATCGGTCAAGTCACCCCCGGTCCCGTATTCACGACGGCAACCTTTGTCGGCTACTTACTGGCAGGGCATGGAGGGGCGATCGCAGGTACCCTCGGTATTTTTCTGCCTTCTTTCATTTTGATTTTGGCGATCGGCCCTTGGGTGGCCAAGCTCCGGTCCTCGGTTTGGGCTAGCGGCTTTTTAGATGGTGTGAATGCGGCTTCCTTGGGGCTGATGGCAGTCGCGACTTATACCCTAGGCCGCGCTGCGATTGTAGACTGGCTCACGCTCGCAGTCGCACTCCTCAGCAGCATTGCCATACTTCGATTTCAGCTCAACTCGGTTTGGCTGATTTCGATCGGTGGCGCTGTGGGGATAGCAGCAAAGATTTGGGGAGGTTAAGAAAATAGGCTCGAATTCGCAACCGATTTCCAGAAGCTCTGTGCTAGCTGGGGCAGATGGATGATTTTATACCAGAGTGCTTCGGGACTGACGCCCAGAAAATACTGAAGCGCCAGGGCAATGAGGGCGATCGTCACCAGAACGCTTAGCGTTGGCCTCAGAATTCTAAGGAGCCAATTAAACACCAGCCCCGAAACCAGCAAAGCCGCCCCTAAAACCACCGCATCACTCGTTAACACCGAAGATTTGAAATCGGCCATCATTTCAAAAAAGTTCCTAACCCTTATGACCCTAAACTTTAGCAACCTCTCGACGAGTGCAAATGTTCTGTATGAGCTTTGGGAAGCGTCTTTGCATTTTCCCCAAACGCACTGGAATATGAAAAAATAAAGGTCTAGCCTTTACCGCACAGTCTTTACCCTTTCTGATTGAATTGTTTTACCAATGGGCAACACCTACACCGCAGAAATCAGCCATGACGGTACCCTTTACACCGTCACCGTTCCCGACGACCAAACCGTTTTAGCATCAGCCCAGGCTGCTGGGGTGGATTTGCCCACCTCTTGCGGGGCTGGCGTTTGTACGACCTGTGCGGCTCAAATTCTGGAGGGTGATGTGGAGCAGGTAGATGCGATGGGCTTAGGGCCAGAAATTGTGGCGAAGGGCTACGCGCTTCTCTGCGTGTCCTATCCTCGCTCAAATCTAAAGATCGAATCGAACAAAGAAGATATCGTGTACGGCCTCCAGTTCGGGCAGTCGTAGCCCGAACTGGAGATGCGACATCGGTGGTCACTCAGTTCGTCACGATAAAAATCGATCTCAAGGATCTCGATATCCCCTTGCAACATGCTGTTGAAGCGCAGCTCGAACGGCATGGGGAACCCCTGCGATGGTCCATTACAGCGGTGAGCGAGGGTATCGCTCGAGTTGAAGCCGTGGTGCTGCACAATGTAGAAGCCTAAAAACCGCCAAGAGCAGTGGCTGAGGGAGAGGGTTGAGGTGGCTTTATGGTAGGGAGTTGAGAAGCCTAGCTACTGACAGTTTTAATTACATATAAGATCCTTAATAAGGTCAGAGATTTGGAAATTTTTTCATGACTCAATCTACAAGCCCGGAGCCTACCTTGGCCGATGTTATCGACAAAATTGAGACATTATCTAAAGACGTTGAGCGCTCAAACGAACGATTTGCGAATTACCAACAAGCTGTTCAGTGGGTCGTGCAATTAGCCTTTACTCTGATTGCCAGTGCCACTATCACCATTATCATTTCATCCGTCTTGAAATAATAGAACTCAGACCCCGCAGAGATTACGCCTCTGCAGGGTTCCTCAATCCTGTCAGAGATTTGAGTCTCATCATGCTAACACTTGCACCGCAGCGCTGATATATCCTCTATAAAGAACTGCGATCGCTTGCTAAAGTTGCCGAACTTGAGGGAGTTTCGCGAGAGCGCGTCAGGCAGACTCTAGAATCAATGCCCTCGAATCAGCACAGTATCAGGAATACAAGGCCATTGCGGAGTCCGAGAAAGGCGGTAGGCCGCGCCAGTATTCAAGCCTTCAAGAGCAGCGCCGGATTAATATGAAAAACTGGAGAGACAAGCAAAAGCAGGGCACGGGTGAGGAGAAGGCTTGACAGTTTTAGCTGAGGAAGGCGCTGTGCCAAAAGTGATGCCCTTTACCGTTACACTCATTATCCCGACGGGTATTGGCGCGTCCATTGGCGGCTATGCCGGAGATGCCTTACCCGTGGCGCGAGCGATAGCTAGTACCTGCGATCGCCTCATCACTCACCCCAACGTCCTCAACGGCGCGCAGCTTTACTGGCCGATTTCTAATGCTTGGTATGTCGAGGGTTATGGTTTGGATCGATTTGCCGCAGGCGATTGGGGACTGCGGCCCGTCTCCAGCAACCGGATCGGTCTCATCCTCGATCGAGCGATCGAGCCAGATCTGCAAATTCGCCACCTTCAAGCTGCAGATGCCGCTCGGGCAACCCTAGGTCTGACCCTCACCGATGCGGTGCTGACCGACCAGCCCTTAGGCGTTTCCCTCAAAACGGCGGCTTCCGGGGCGACGTGGGGCACCATTCAAAATCCCGACAGCTTGCTGCGGGCGGCAGATCGGCTGATTCGCGAGGCGGGGGCTGCGGCGATCGCCGTCGTTGCCCGCTTCCCGGAAAGCATCGACAGCGCGGCCCTGACAGATTATCGGCACGGTTGTGGCGTCGATCCCTTAGCCGGTGCCGAAGCCGTCATCAGCCACCTCATCGTTCGCACCTTCGGGATTCCCTGCGCCCACGCACCTGCCCTCTCGCCCTTGCCGCTCGACCCCGACCTCAGCCCCCGTTCTGCTGCTGAAGAACTGGGACATACCTTTTTGCCTTGCGTGTTGGTGGGTCTCAGCCGCGCGCCGCAGTTCGTCGCAGGAGCGCGACAGGCGCGGGACCTCGAACGGGATGCAGTAGATGCAGTCGTGATTCCAGAAAGTGCCTGTGGGGGAAGTGCCATCCTAAGCTGGAGCCAGACCGCCACTCAAATCATTACGGTTGCCGATAATCAAACCACGCTCGACGTTACCCCTGATGCACTCGGGTTGTCTGTCTGGCGTGCGCAGTCCTACAGCGAGGCGATCGGGATGCTGGTGGCGATGCGTGCGGGAATCAATCCAGAAGCCCTTACCTCAAAGATAGCGCCCATTCAACTGCAGAAGAACGGCATGGGAGAGACTAAACCTGCTACCGTTTAAGAGACGGAATGCGTCTTAAATACTCCCCGTGGTGAAACCGACGTCTCAACAACCCGAATTCGAACCCTTAAGTCGTTCCCAAATCTTAATTGCGATGGGCATTACGGCTATTATTTTGTTGGTGGTCGCTAAGATCTGGCTCCGGTTGGATGCGACCCCTCAAATTCCAGTCCGGTTCGACATTCCAGACCTATTGTGGGGCGCGAGTTTGGGGTTAGGCATTACCGGATGCAGCGCGCTGCTTTACCAACTTTGGCCGCGCTACCGACAATCTGCCGATATTTATTTACAGCTCATCTTGAAACCGTTAATCTGGCCGGACATGTTCTGGTTGGGACTGTTACCCGGATTGAGCGAGGAACTGCTATTTCGGGGAGTCATGCTGCCTTCTCTGGGCCTGAATTGGATGGGGCTGCTGATTTCTAGTTTGTGTTTTGGCATTCTGCACATGAGCAGTTTGCAGCAGTGGCCTTACGTGCTTTGGGCTTCCATTGTAGGGCTTGCCCTAGGCTACAGTACCTTTGCAACCCACAATCTATTGGTACCAGTAACGGCCCACATTCTGACCAATTTTATTTCGAGCACGACGTGGAAATGGTGCTATCAGCGGCAGTCTACTAGCCCTAGCTAAAGCTAATTTGCGCAGGTGCGTTTTAGGATAGTGCGGTAATGCGCGTTGCGAGTAAGTTGAGCCTGAAAATAACAACGTCTAAAAGCCCGCAGCCAAAACCCGCCCACTCTTTCTGAGGCTGTGCATCTGCGATCGTTCTGTTTTTATAACTTCAGCTCTCACAGATTGCTAAACATGTAGGGCAGCATCAGCTTCTGAAGAAAGCAATTGGTATCCAGCTTCAGCAGGCGAAACCACCGAAATAAAAACCAACGGCTCATCGCCGCTATTGAAAACGCCGTGGACAGATCCGATCGGCGCAATGACGATATCCCCTGCGGCGATCGCCGTTGTAGCCCCTGCCCCATCTAGGTAATAGTCTCCCTTCCCGGCCAAAATGGTCCAAGTGTCTTGCCCGTGGGGATGGATATGTGCGGCGATCTCCTGACCGGGTTTGATATACCAAGCCACCACAACTGCATCCTCAGATTCCGTCACAACCGAACGAATCGGCTCGCCATCCGTAGGCTGCAAAAATTGAGAACTTTGAAAGACTCGGCCTGCATTCATCTCTAATCTCTCGAAGGACGCGGGTTACACCATCTCAATTGGCATCGCTTTCTTGAGATGTTCGACTACAAACTATCTCATAGGTCGCTTTGGCAAACTGTCATCCCCGTAACCTCAAAGACAGTTGAAACGGACAACTGACAGACAACGATTTACCGATTCTTTCCCCCCAAAAGCGCGAGTCAAGCTGCGCTGCGCGGTAGAGTCGTCGGCCAAAGGTTAACCGAACGTCGGCGCTTCGGCAGTTTCTGGAGCCTGAAGCAAGGGAGCGTCAAAGTAAATAATCTGAATATCTTCAGGAATCGCCTCTATCAAACGCCGATAAGCCTCAGATTGAATCTGAGCTAACGCTTCGCGGCTCGTCGTTTGGCCCTCAGCCTCCAAAAATCCTAAAATGCGCGGTTCCGACCAGTGGAACGTCTGGGCGAGCACCAGCACCAGCCGATGAAGGGCTGGCAGCCGATCTAAAGCCGTCTGGAGATAGCACCACAGGGGCGGCGATGCGGCATTGAGCGCGTACTGAACCGATTCGATGGAAGGCGCTTCTTCTTGATTCACGCACAGTGCCGCTTTATTAAAAATCCAGGTCTGGAGCGAAAATTCATCGGCGATCGCCCCCTCTGCCTCGCCCACCTCCAAATGAGTCAGCTCGAAAAAGATATTACGCCAAACCCTGGCGAACAAATAATCGGTTTGCAGCGCGGCGCGGGCCATATTGCGAATGAGGACGTAGGTCAGTCCGCCATACCGACAGAAAATGGCGGTAAAGTACTTGCCCTCAGCGGGGTTTTGCTGGAAATCGCGGACCAATTGGCGATCGCTTTCCTGGGAGAGCGATCGAACCAAGGGATGCTGGGCTTCTAAAAATTCAGGAACGCTCATAGCTGAACCATCGCTGGAAGGGGGGTTTGATTGGGTCGTGCGGGCTATTGCGCCGATCGGGCACTGGATCGCGCCCGAACCCTATTGGATTGGAGATGAAATCTGTTATTATTACTTTTGCCGACCTTGGAGAGGTGGCTGAGTGGTCGAAAGCGGCAGATTGCTAATCTGTTGTACGGTTTAGATCGTACCGAGGGTTCGAATCCCTCCCTCTCCGTTTTTAGTCTTTGACGCGCACGTCGATAATGCTGGCGCGAAAATTGTAAAGCTTGCCATCGAGATCGATCGGCACGCCCACTTTGACTGGGATATTGCCCAAAACAGGACCTTCCTTGGTGACTTGGCCTCGGCCCTCCAAGGTCAAAACCAGATTGTTGGAAAATCGACTTTCAGGACGAGGATCTGGAAAGGCTTTGACCGTCCCATCCGGCTGCGATGCAGTCACCGTTTTAGAAAGCGGCTGGATTTTTTTGAGTTGGACTTCGCCGTAGGGCTGGTTGCGAATAATGATGCTAGTCTTTTCCCCTTCCTTGAGGATATCGGTCGGTTTGCTGGCGTTAAAGCCAATCACGATGGCATCGATCTCAACGGCTTTGGTGCTGAGCTGAGCCTGTACCGCCGATTGACCGGATTTGCCGGGGACGATGAAGCTACCCGCTACAATCAAAACCAAAAGTAGGGCAAGTCCGACATCCAGAATGCTGATTTTGCCGAATAAACGGCCTTTTTTATCTAAAAATGCCATGATATTGCGCTAAAAAATGAGAGACAATAGACGTACTGTGGCGAATCTGGTGCCAGACTACCACGACTTGCGAGGCAAATGTCCGCCTTGAGAACGCTAGATTGGAGAAAGGCAGACTGCCGTTTGGGGTGAGGAAACATCTGAATTTGCGGTTGCGTCTTGACTTACTTGACTGAAATGTCTTATCTGACCCCTCAACTTGCCTGTCGCGATTATGATCCGAATCAACCTTCGCTTATCTAAATTGCTGCCAGTTTCCCGACGGTGGCGCAACCAAATCGCGTCATTTGTGGCGATCGCCCTATTTTCTTGCGCTACCGTTGCTTCAGCCCAAGCCATTCCTGTACAGGAGCTCCTGTTTCGCGGCATTCAGGCCGCGCAGTTGTCTAACCTTTCAGACCAGCAAGAGATGCAGATCGGCGCTCAAATGCACCAAAATTTGCTATCCCAAAACGTGAGGCTGAGCGCCGATCCCGTTTTAAATGACTTCGTGACGGACATCGGACAGCGATTGGTTCCCTTCAATCGACGGGCTAGGCTGCCCTATAACTTTTACGTCGTCCAAGACAAAAACGTCAATGCCTTTGCCACGATGGGTGGCTATGTCTACGTCACGACCGGTCTTCTCAGGACGGCTGATAACGAAGCTCAGGTTGCGAGCGTGGTGGGTCACGAGATGGGCCACATCGAACGCAAGCACCTGCTCCAGCAAATGAGACAAACCATGCTCGCCCAGGGATTTGCCTCGGCCCTATTGGGGCAAAATCGTCGCCAGCTTGCCAATATTGGCGTCGATCTGCTAGTGCGTCGCCCCCTCAGCCGTGAGGACGAATATCAAGCCGATCAAGTGGGGCTGCGGCTCGTTCGAGATGCCAACTACGCCACGTCCGAGATGCCGGAATTCATGCGCAAGCTCGTCCAAGGCAGCGGGCGTACGGCCACTATTCTGAGTACCCACCCGGCAGTTCCCGACCGACTCAGAGCCTTGGATAAAGCAATTCGGTCGGGTCCGACCAATCGCTGCGACGGGGATAGGCGTTTGCCCATCTGCGGGGTGGATGAGGTCGAATATCGCAATACTGTGGGGCAGCGGGTTTAAGGCGACGTTGCGGGCGAGTTGGGAATCCCTCCGTCTCTTAGCCGCAGCAACGGATAAAATAGGAGCCAACTCCCGCTGGTTTTTCCACCATGTCCAATGCTGCCGCACCCTCTCGCCCTCAATCCAAACCCGTTAAGGCTCCCCACGCCCTCAGCGAATGTCTCCCGCGCCAACTGCCGCCGCTATTGGGCGCATCGAAAGCACAGCTCTCGGACTGGGTGCAGGCTCAGCAACAGCCTGCCTATAGAGGGCAGCAACTTCACCAGTGGATCTATCAAAAAGGAATTCGCGCGCTGGGCGAGGTGACGGTTTTTCCAAAGCAGTGGCGGGAAAGCGCGGCTGATGTCCCCGTCGGTCGGTCGATACTGCACTATCGTTCGGAAGCGCGGGACGGTACTGTCAAGTATCTCCTGCAGCTGGCGGACGGACAGATCGTCGAGGCAGTTGGCATTCCCACCGATCGCCGCCTGACGGTATGCGTTTCTTCCCAAGTCGGATGCGCGATGGCCTGTGATTTTTGCGCCACGGGCAAAGGTGGCTTTGTGCGTCACCTGGCCTGCCACGAAATTGTGGATCAGGTGTTGACCGTCCAAGAAGACCTCAAAGAGCGGGTCAGCAACATTGTATTTATGGGCATGGGCGAGCCGCTGCTCAATTTGGAGAACGTGCTGATGGCCGTGCGATCGCTCAATGAAGATATCGGCATCGGTCAGCGCTCCATCACCATCTCCACCGTAGGGGTGCCTGGACGGATCTCGCAGTTGGCGGATTACGGTCTCCAAGCCACCTTGGCGGTCAGCCTTCACGCTTCTAACCAATCGCTACGGGAGCAGTTGGTACCCAGCGCCAAACATTACCGCTTAGAAAAATTGATGTCAGACTGTCGGCAATACGTGGCCCAGACAGGGCGGCGAATTACCTTTGAGTATATTGTCCTGGCAGGGTTCAACGACAAACCCGAGCATGCCTCGGAACTGGCTCAGCTTTTGCGAGGGTTTCAAGCTCACGTTAATTTAATTCCCTATAACCCCATTAACGAGGTTGATTATCAGCGGCCTTCACCCCAGCAGCTCCAAATCTTTTTGCAAATTCTTCAGCGCCATAAAGTTGCTGCCAGCGTTCGTCAATCTCGCGGACTCGATCGCGATGCAGCCTGCGGGCAACTGCGGGCTTCTCAATTGGAGGACAACGCCGTTTTGGTTCAGTGATGGGCGATCGTATGGGCGATCGCCTCAACACAGTTGCCCAAGCTTTCTGCAACGGTATGACTTGCTTCTTCCACCCCACGAGCGGTGTGATGGGCGATCTCATTTTCTACATTCAAGGCGGCAGGACTAGACTCCAGACCCGTCGCATCTGCGATCGCTTCAAAATGAGAGAGGCGCTTACTGCGGTTGCGGTACAGGTCAACGCAAAAGTAACCGACCCCTAAAACTGCGATCGCGCTGGTGCAAGCAAATACGACAACATTCATATCAGTGCCACTCATCTAAGCTTTGCTGAAGACATTCTAACGTTTTGCCTGAATGGGCGAAATTTTCTGCGCTCTTGGGCGAGTTAAAATAAATATTGCCGAGCGCGAGCATGACTGCATTGCCTAACACGACATTACTCATTCGCAACGCCAACGTTTTACTGCCCGATGGAAACTTCCAAATCGCGGATGTGTTGGTGCGGGATGGCTCGATCGCGCAAGTTGGCGCTCACCTCAATCCAGAAGCGGATCGGATCATCGAAGCCGATCGCCTTACACTGCTACCCGGTGTCATCGATCCCCAAGTGCATTTCCGCGAACCGGGACTAGAGCACAAAGAAGATCTCACGACCGCCTCCCGCGCTTGCGCCCGTGGTGGCGTCACTTCTTTCTTGGAAATGCCCAATACGCGCCCGTTGACCGTTACCCAAGCAGCCCTCAACGATAAGCTAGCGCGGGCAGCTCAAAAATCGTTTGTCAATTTTGGCTTTTTTATTGGGGCCACGGCGGAAAATTTGCCGGATCTGCAAACCGCCAATCCCACTCCCGGCATCAAGATTTTCATGGGTTCGATGCATGGCGATTTATTAGTAGATCAAGAAGCGATCCTAGACCAGCTTTTTGCCACAGGCACGCGTCTGATTGCAGTTCATGCCGAAGACCAAGCTCGGATCGCCCAACGCCGCGAGGAATTTGCGGGCATTACAGACCCCGCCATTCATTCCGTCATCCAGGACAACCAGGCGGCGCTCAATGCCACGCAGTTGGCCCTCAAGCTCTCTAAAAAATATCAGCGTCGGCTTCATATTTTGCACCTTTCGACGGCGGAAGAAGCCGAATTGCTGCGCCAAGATAAACCAGAGTGGGTGACGGCAGAGGTGACGCCCCAGCATTTACTGCTGAACAC
The DNA here is from genome assembly GCF_044923475.1 of Altericista sp. CCNU0014. NCBI lineage: Bacteria > Bacillati > Cyanobacteriota > Cyanophyceae > Synechococcales > Altericista > Altericista sp. CCNU0014. Next base: position 3,217,668 of record NZ_CP137338.1, on the reverse strand, counting down.
CAGCTACTACGAAAAGCTAGGAACGCTCATTCAAATGAACCCACCCATTCGGAGCGCCCGCGACAATGAAGTGTTATGGCAGGCGCTGCGAGATGGTGTCATTGATTTTATTGCCACGGATCACGCCCCTCACACGCTGGCAGAAAAAGGCTTTGGAACGCCTGCCGAACCGTCTGAGGAAGAAGCCGCTCCCGCCCAGGCCGTTTTGCTGGAGCCTGCAAAGGTGCCTTCTGGAATGCCGGGGGTAGAAACATCCCTCGCGCTCATGCTGACTCAAGCCGTGCAGGGGCGCTGTACCGTTGCCCAAGTCTCGCGGTGGATGTCTACCGCAGTGGCGGAAGCCTACGGGATTCCCAATAAGGGGGCGATCGCCCCTGGTTGCGATGCGGATTTAGTCTTGGTGGATTTGGACGCCTACCATCCCGTCCTGCGGGAAGAACTTCAGACGAAGTGCGGTTGGAGTCCGTTTGAGGGCTGGAATTTGACGGGATGGCCCGTGGTGACGATCGTCGGCGGACAGGTGGCGTTCGAACGCGGGAAGTTTGACGAGCGGGTGCGGGGAAAAGCTCTGATTTTTCAACCGGAGGGTTAAGAAAGCCTTGAGCGCCCCGAACTGAGATTGAGGCTATTCCCAAAATAGAAACTACCAACCATTCTGTAGGAACGCAAGACCTTGTATCCCTAAGACTGCGTAACGTTCTACGACAATGGATTGCGAAGAGAGTCTAATATTCTGTAGCATTAGATACAGAATTCAGGTTTTCTTATGGGTGCTGTTCTTTCCTCCAGTTCTGGGGTCAGTCGGAAGTTACCTCGGCTTGCTTATGCTCCTAGAATTGAGGCAAATACTTGGGTTGAGCTGCTGCAACTTCCCTCGCCTTACAGTTTTGACGAAGCGCTTTTACTTTGCCAGGTTTCTTTTGATGAGTGGCTGGCCTGGATTCCCGACTATGGCGAAATCTGCCTGAATGTCAGCCAATTTCAGTGCGCGGACGACTAGATGCGCTGGATTTGCGATCGCCTGTAAGGTCGCGCGACCCTAGAGGATAATGGCGATCGCCACGGGTGTAGCAATCGGTTGCGGTATCAAAACTGCCGTTGTCGATCCTGATGAGTGCGTCTGCGGATGGGGCTGCTGAAGCAACCTCTGAACTGCAAACTGCAGACTTTTGTCGTTGATGGTTTGGATCTGGCGATCGTAGTTGCTGTAGCCTGCGATGAAGCCTTGGAGGTGGGCGGTTTCGTGGAGGAGGGTGGTGAGGAGGTCGTAGTGGCCGTAGGCGGCACTGTCAGAGGTAGCGCGGTAGGCGGTGTCGGTTAGGGTTTGGCTGTATTCGGTGTTGTCCCAGGGGGTGGGGTCGATGTACCAGCCGAGGCCGTTGGCGTCGATGTCGAGGTAGAGGGTGCCGGAGTTGGGGCGGCCTGTGAGGTCGAAGCCTGTGATGGTAGCTTCGGCGAGTTGGCCTGTGGGGAGATCTGCAATCTCGATGTTGAGGTTAAATGGAGATGGCCCCTGGAGAAATTCTAGCCAAGTGGGTACTGTTGTGTTTTGGAGGTTGGAGTTATGACTGCTGAGGAGTTGCTGGAGCGTTATGCTGCTGGGGAGAGAGATTTCAGTGGAATTACTATCTTGGCAGGCAATTTGATTAAAGCTGAACTTACTGGAATTAACTTGTCGAATGCTACTTTGTCCGGTACCAGTTTCATCGGAGCTATTTTGGATGATGCCAACCTGAGTGGAATTTATATGGATGGAGGAGACTTTACCAGAGCTGAGTTGTTCGGGGCTAATCTTTATAAAGCTATGCTTGATGGCTGCGATTTCATCGGAGCCAATCTCAGGGAAGCTAACATGAGTGACACCATGCTGGGTGATGCTTGTCTCGATGCTGCCTTGTTTTATCGTGCTAACCTCACTGGGAGTAACATGCGTGGAAGCAGTCGCTGTGGGACTAATTTCAAGGAAGCCTGTTTGCAAAATGCTGTTCTCGAAAGTGGTATTAGTGCTGCCAACTTCACCGATGCCAATCTTCTGGGAGCTAGGGATTTCGCCCCTAGCAAAACCGATATCATTTGCCGTACCACTATGCCAGATGGAAGTGTTATAAGTGTCTAATTCAAAGCTACTCAAAACTCCCTCTATTCCAGCAAATAATGGCGATGATGGCAGAGAAGCAAATAATGCATTAATGTCTTGCCATACATCATTTCTAGTACGGTTTTCAAGACGCTCTTGTGTTCCTAAAGAAAGATTGGAGAAAAAGTTGTAGCTTGTATTCTGTTCGACCTCTCGAACAGAATACAGATAATTTCTATTTTGATTACGTCTCCAGTTAATTCCTAATACCGAATCGTCGTTGGGTGAATATACTGCAAATGCCAGCGCAGTGGGATCGTTTTCGACATCTGTAACATTTTCAATCGAATGCTCTGAGACTAGTACAGCTTGGCTAAAGTAGATCTACCATTGAGAGGTAGAAGAGAAGAGGCTTCAAAGCGATGCCCCAACTGTCAGCAAAGCCAATCAATCTCAGTGAGTCAGAGAAAGCGGATTTAGAGAAACTCTTGAGGCGTTCGAGCACGGCACAACAGATCGCCCTGAGAGCCAAAATTATCCTACGTGCATCAGCAGGAGAAAGTCATGGAGCAATATCACGCGCACTGAACATCACCAAAGACACCAGTCGGTTATGGCGCAACCGATGGCTAGAACTGAGCGATCGTAAGCTGTCAGTAGAGGCGCGGCTAGAGGATGCAGCTCGCTGTGGAAAGCCAGCAACCTTCACCTTAGAACAACTCACTGAGCTCTATGCCCTAGCGTGCGACCCACCCGAGAAATATGGTCGTCCCATCAGTCATTGGACCCCTCGAGAACTTGCCGATGAGCTGATCGCGCAAAAGATCGTTGAGAGCATTAGTCCACGGCATGTCGGAAGACTCCTGGCGGAAGCAGACCTCAAACCTCATCAGAGTGGTTACTGGTTACATCCCCCCCCGACCCAGCGTTCAAAGCCAAGGTCGAAGATATCTGCGAGGTCTATGAATTAGCGCTCGAGAGAGCCGAACGGGGAGAGATGACCTTCAGTTTAGACGAGATGACGGGAATTCAAGCCTTGGAGCGTCGGATGCCAGATATTCCCATGAAGCCGGGACGTGGTGTAAAAGTTGAGTTCGAGTATCTCCGGCATGGCACTCAGGCGCTGATTGCTTCATTTAACGTCGCCAGTGGTCGCATTGCTCAGGCTGACGTAGGAGACAGCCGCACGGAGGAAGATTTGGACACCCATATCAGGGCACTGCTGGCTCAGGATCCAGACGCGCTGAAGACGCACCTGGTGATGGACTGTCTCAATACCCATCAATCTGAAGCATTAGTCCGGATTGTCGCTGAGCTTGAACCACTGACCCTTGAGTTGGGAGAAAAGGGTAAATCTGGCATTCTCAAATCGATGGACACCCGCGCTGCTTTCTTGAGAGACCCCGCTCACCGTCTGGTCTTACATTTCACCCCTAAACATTGCTCTTGGCTCAATCAGATTGAGATTTGGTTTAGCATTTTGGTGCGTAAGTTATTGCGGCGCTCGAGCTTCACCAGTAAGGCTCACCTCAGAACCCGTATCCTGGAATTTATCGAATACTTTAACCGCACGATGGCAAAGCCGTTTAAGTGGACTTATAAGGGCAAGCCTTTGACCGCTTAGATGCATGAGAAACTTACGCCAAGCTGTACTAGTAGTCTACCAAAGGAGCTTTGACTAGTTTTTTGGGTCAAGGACAGGGTACAAGCGTTCCAACTTAATCCCAATGCCACTGAAATAAGGAGACAAAAAAATCTGCAAGGCATGATTTAGAAGCATCATAGCCTTACAGACCAAAATAATACCTCCTTATCTTATGCTGAATCGTGCCGAAATTCTCAAGCAGCAGTATCGTAGGTTGGGTTGAGGAACGAAACCCATACCCCCAAACGACTCACTCAAACCCATCTTCTACATCAAGCGAAGTATCCGCCCCCCACATTAGGTCATACTTCCCTTCGCACATATACCAATGAAAACTAGAATACTTCCAATCCTTCGGGGCTTTTACCAATCCATGACGAACCGGATTGTAATGGATATACGACCCATGCCTCATCCAATCCTGCTCATCCCGAATATAATACTCCCGAAACCGCCGCTGCCAGACCGCCTGCTCCATTTAAGATTATTGACTCTTTTATTCCAATGCTATGACCGACCACGATCGCCTGTTTAAGGAACTGCTCTCGACCTTTTTTATGGAGTTTTTAGAACTCTTCCTGCCCGAACTTGCCCTCCAAGTCGAGCCAGAATCAGTTCGTTTTCTGCCTCAAGAGTACTTTGCAGATTTGACCAGCGGAGAAAAGAAAATTATTGATCTGTTGGCTCAGGTCAAGCTCTCAGGTCAAGATGCAGGCATACTCATTCATGTCGAGGCCCAGGCTTCTTCCAAACCAGATTTTACTCGTCGAATATTTTTTTACTTTGCCAGACTGTATCAAAAGTATTTACAGCATGTCTATCCAGTGGTTATATTCTCCTTTGATGAACCGTTGCGCGAAGAACCCCATACTCACAGCGTAGAGATCGCTGATTTAAAGGTCTTAGAATTCAACTTTGCCGCCATTCAGCTCAATCGTTTGAATTGGCGAGATTACCTGAATCAGAGGAATCCAGTCGCCGCAGCTCTGATGGCAAAAATGAAGATTGCATCGGGAGATCGCGCCAAGGTGAAAGCTGAGTGTTTGCGAGTTTTGGCAACATTACAGTTGAACCCAGCAAAAGTGGAGTTGATTTCAGGGTTTGTGGATACCTATTTGCGGCTGAGTGCCCAAGAAGAGGAGATATTTCAAGCAGAGATTGGTAAACTGGAAGAAACGGACCGGGAGGGCGTTATGCAAATTGTCACCAGTTGGATGGAACGGGGCATCGAACAGGGCATCGAACAGGGCATCGAACGAGGTTTACAACACGAACGATCGCTGATCTTGCGCCTCTTAAACCGCCGCGTTGGGACGATCGCCTCCGAAGCTGAAGCCCAAATCCGATCGCTGTCTCTCGCTCAACTTGAGGCATTGGGTGAAGCGCTGTTAGACTTTTCTCAACCCTCGGATCTGAGCGCGTGGCTGCGATCGCATTCTTAATCCTTCAATTCCTTGTATTGTCAATATTGTAAGCGGACAGCTCGATCGAGCTGCCCGCGCGTCTTTAAATCAAACTTACGAACAAGGGCAGTTCGTCTCGGTCTAAAACAGAGATCGTCAACATCTCCTCGCGAGATAATCCCAACGAATCTGTCACTCGTACTCGAATCGAGTAACTAGACTGCACCTCAAAATCCGATCGCTCGGCCAAACGCAGTTCGTTCCCCTGAATCGCAAATAGACCGTTATCAATACTTCCCATGCCTGAAACCAGTTCATAGGTAAACGTGGAATTTCGGTCTTGGTCTATGGTGCTGAAGATGCCGATGAGGGTATTGAGTGCATTGTTTTCGAGGACAAATCTCTGAGAAAGAAGCAGTTGGATGGGCGCTTCATTCACATCGTTGACATTGATGAAGAAAATCTGCTCCGAGAAAAGGCCAGCGCGATCGATCGCTCGAACTCGCACGCTATAACTGGCCTTGATCTCGTAATCTGCCACAGCATTGAAGACTAACCGATCGTTCGCAATCGAGAATAATGCATTATCTGTGGAACCAGCGCCACCGACGAGTTGGAAGGTTTGGGTATCTCCGAGATCGGGGTCTATGGCGGTGAGGGTTCCGATCGCAATCCCTGAGATATTATTTTCCGAGATAGAACTTGCACTTAATGCGATCGCCGTCGGTGCTTCATTCACATCTGCGATCGCAACGGTGAAGACTTTCTCGAAGGATGCTCCGGCTCGATCGGTGGTGCGGACTCGAATGCTATAGCTGGATTTGGCTTCGTAGTTGGCAGGGGCATTGAGGATGAGGCGATCGCCCACGATGCTGAAGGCGGCATTATCCGTACTGCCAGTCCCGCTCGCAAGTTGGTAGGTCTGGATATCGCCTGTATTTTGGTCGGTGGAACTGAAGGTGCCGACTAAGGTATTGGCAGCGGTATTTTCTGCGAGGGAGGAAGCACTCAAGGTTAGGTTTGTGGGTGCAATATTGGGGAGGGTTGCGTCGATCGCGGCACCAAAGACGGTGGCGCTGCCGTTAAAGGTGATGTTGCCTTTAGTGGCAATGTTGCCGTAGAGGGTGGAGGAGCCGTTGAAGGTGAAGCTACCAACGGCGGTGAAGCTACCGCGCGTGTTGGAACTCCCGTTGAAGGTAATGTTACCGCTTGAGAAGACGCGAATTTGGTCTGCCCCGGTAAACCCTTTGGTGCTGCCGTTAAAGGTGACGTTGCCCGTGGAACTGCCCGTGGCGAGTAAGTTATACAGACCGTTAAACTTGGCAGCCCCGTTTGTATTGATGGAGCCGGAGGCAAAGACGGCTAGGTCTGTGGCGTTGACGGTGTTGAGGTTGATGTTGCCGTTGTTGGCAATCAAGACGACGTTGTTGGCAGTATGGCCGCTGCCGTTGAAGTTAATGTCGCCGTTCTCTACGATGATGACGATGTGGCTGAGGGTGGCGGAGTCTGGGATGTTGAGTCCGCCGCCCGTGACGCGCACGACGTTGGGTTGGGTGGCGGTACCGGGGGCGGGGAATTTTACATTCCAATCCGTCAGGGTATTGAGCGGGTTGAGGCTGGCGTTGAAGGTGACTTCTGGGGTGCCTGTTGCTACCCGGCTGTTGAGGGTTTGGGTTCTGAGGTCCGCGTAGGCGGGGATGTCGATGGGTTGGAGGGGGATGGTTTTGGTTGGGGTGAATCCTGTGTATTTGTTGGTTGGGGCTTTGAGGACGGTGTAGCCGGGGGAGACGACGATGGCGTTGGGCACCAGGATCGGTTTGCCGCTGGCATCTGTGAGGATGTTGCCTGCGGCGTCGCGCTGGACGGGCAGGGTGGGGTTGCCGTTGATGGTATAGCCTTTGGCGGCGTAGATGCGGGCGTCGTCGTTGGGGTTGAGGGCGTCGCCGTCTAGGTCGCCGGATCCGTTCATGGTGAAGGTGCCTTCGGTGCGGATGGCGAAGGTGTTGGTGCCGGGGTTGGCAACGCTTTCGTTATCGAGGATGGTGGCTTGGCCTCGATCGTCGAGGAGGGTGGCGTGGGTGGCGTTGCTGAGGTTGAGGAAGAAGGTTTCGTTGCCTTCCGTGAGGCGATCGCCGAGGATTTGGATTTGGACGGTTTGGCTGGTTTGGCCGGGGGCGAAGGTGAGAATGCCGCTGGTGGGGGTGTAGTCCTGGCCTGCGGTAACGGTCCCGTTGGCTGTCGTGTAGGCGACGGTGACGAGTTGGGTGCTGGCGGCGGTGAGGTTCACGGTAAAGGTGGCGGTGAGGGCGGTGGTATCGCTCTCGGTAATGGCGATGTCGGTGACGGTGAGGGCGGGCAGCGCTAGGGGTTGGATGGTGGCGATGAGGGTATCGGTCGTCGCTGCGCCGTCTTTATCGATGGTGGTGAGGGTGACGGTGTAGGTGCCCGGTTGGGTGTAGGTGTGGGTTGGGGTGGCGCTTCCGGTGGCGGTGTTGCCGTCGTCGAAGTCCCAGAGGAGGGTTTGGGTGTCAGCGAGGCCGGGGTCGGCGATCGCGCTTTGGAAGGTGACGGGGGTGCCGACCGAGGACGTGAGGTCTGCGCCGATATCGGCACTGGGGGCTGCGTTGCTCACGGTGACGGCGAAGGTGTGGGTGACGGTGGTTCCGTCTTTATCGGTGATGAGGAGGGTGGCGGTGTAGGTGCCGTTGTCGCGATAGGCGCGGGTGACGGTGGTACCCGTGACGGGAACAGTGCCGTCGCCGAAGTCCCAGGTATAGGTGAGGGTGTCGTTGCCGGGATCTGAGGCGGCAGCGGTGTAGGTGCCGGGTTGGCCTTCGGTGAGGGCGCTGGGAACGGTGAGGCTGGTGAGGTTGGGGGGGAGGGTAGCGACGGTGACGGGGAAGGTGCGGGTGGTGGTGGCCCCATCTTTATCGGTGACGGTGAGGCTGATGGCGTAGGTGCCGTTGTCTGGGTAGGTGTGGCTGACGCTTTGACCTGTGACGGCGGGGGTGCCGTCGCCGAAGGTCCAGGTGTAGGTGAGGGTGTCTAGGGTGCCCGGATCGGTGGCGGTGGCGCTGAAGGTGGCGCTGTTGCCTTCGGTGAGGGTGCTGGAGAGGGTGACGCCTGTGGGAATGGGGGCGATGTTGGTGACTTCTACTGTGAGGGTTTGGGTAGTGGTGGCTCCGTCGTTGTCGGTGACGGTGAGGCTGACGGTGTAAAGGCCGTTATCGGCAAAGGTGTGGGTTGCGGTTTGGCCTTGGATGGGTGTGCTGCCATCGCCAAAGGTCCAGGTGTAGGTGAGGGTGTCTAGGGTGCCCGGATCGGTGGCGGTGGCGCTGAAGGTGGCGGTGTCGCCTTCGGAGAGGGTGACGGGGCCGTTGAGGGTGGCGATCGTGGGGGCGACGTTATTGACTGTCACCACGAGGGTGTCTGTGGTACTTCCACCGTCTTTATCGGTGACAGTGAAGCTGACGGTGTAGGTGCCGTTGTCGGCATAGATATGAGTTGGAGTCAGGGTTCCGGTGATGGGCGCGCTGCCATCGCCGAAGTCCCAGGTGAGGGTGTGGGTGTCTAAGATGCCGGGGTCGGTGTAGGTGCCGCTGAGTTGGATGGTTTGGCCTTCATCGGCGGTTTGGTCTGGGCCTGCGTTGGCGGTGGGTGCAATGTTGTTGACGGTGACGGTGCGCTGTTCGGTGGCGGTGGGGCCGTTGTTACTGTTGACGCTGAGGGTGACGGTATAGGTGCCGTTGTTGGCGTAGGTATGGTTGATGGTTTGGCCTGCGATCGGGCTGCTGCTGTCGCCTAGATCCCAGGTGTAGGTTAGGGGTTGGTTCCCTGAAATGGTGGCGGTGGCGCTGAAGTTGGCGGGGGTGCCTTCGCTGAGGGTGCTGTCGATGTCGATCTGATTGATGGTGGGAATGGGGTTGAGGATGCTGAGGTTGACGGTGGCGGGGTTGGAGTAGACGCCGCTGTTGTCTTGGATGGCGTAGGTAAACTGGTCGCTGCCCGTATATCCGGCGGTGGGCTGGTAGGTGACGGTGCCGTTGGGGTTGAGGCTGACTTGTCCGTGCTGGGGTGCTTGGAGAATTATCAGGCTGCTGGGGTTGAGGGTTCCGTCGGGGTCGCGATCGTTGTTGAGGATGTCTACGGTGATGGCGGTGTTTTGGTTGGTGGTGGCGCTGTCGTCGTTGGCTATGGGAGCTTGGCTGAGTTCGGCTAGGAGTTGCACGTCGTCGATGGTGACGGTGCTGTCTTTGGTGCCGAAGCCGAGGAGGTCGAAGTAGAGGGTGACGACGGTGCCGGGGGTGAGGGTGCTGACGTCAATTTGGACGATGCGGGGTTCGGCTCCGCTCACCCCTCCAAGGGTGACGGCGTTGCTGAGGTAGGTTTGGCCGTTGGATTGGATGTTGAGGAGGGCGTCGGTGTTGCTGAGTCCGGTGAGGGGGGCGAGGACGCTGGTGTTGGTGGTGTGGTTGAGGAGGGCGACTTCGAAGGCGTCGCCGGGGGCTAGGCTGCTGTTGCTGCTGCGCAGGTCTGTATTAATGAGGGTGAATTGAAGGGCTTTTGCGCCTTGGGGGATGACGAAGGTTTGGCTCAGGTGGCTGAGGTAGGGGGAGTCTTCGCTGAGGATGGCTTGACCGTTGAGGATTTGGCTATCGCCACGGGTGTACCAATCAGTTACGGTGTCGAAGCCGCCATTATTGATCCCAATGAGTGCACCTGCTGATAATGCAGCGGCTGGAGCCAACTCTGAACCGCGAACCGCGAACTGCGAACCGCGAACTGCATTCAAGATCTGAATATCTAGCGCAGACGGTAATTTCCGCACGCCTGGTGTCAGGGTGGTGTTCATCAGGTCGTAGGGGTAGACCTGGGAGTTGAGGTGGCTTCCGTCTGGGGTGAGGATGGCGCTGAAGTTGTCGCCGATGAAGGTTTTGCTGCCGTTGATGGTTTGGACTCGGTTGTCGTAGTTGCTGTAGCCTGCGATGAAGCCTTGGAGGTGGGCGGTTTCGTGCAAAATTGTGGTGAGGAGGTCGTAGTGGCCGTAGGCGTCGGAGCCAAGGGTGGCGCGGTAGGCTGTGTCGGTTAGGGTTTGGCTGTATTCGGTGTTGTCCCAGGGGGTGGGGTCGATGTACCAGCCGAGGCCGTTGGCGTCGATGTCTAGGTATAGGGTGCCGGAGTTGGGGCGGCCTGTGGGGTCGAAGCCTGTGATGGTGGCTTCGGCGAGTTGGCCTGTGGGGAGATCTTCGATCTCGATGTTGAGGTTAAATGGAGATGTCCCTTGAAGGAAATCTAGCCAAGTGGGGACTGTTGTGTTTTGGAGGTTGTAGCTATGACTGCTGAGGAGTTGTTGGAGCGTTACGCTGCCGGGGAGAGACTGTTCATTGATGCCGACCTGAGTGGAGTTAATCTGAGTGGAGTTGACATACAAGGGATCAAACTTCGGAGGTGTAATTTGCAAAATTCCAATCTCTCTGGAATTAATTTGCTTGGTGGAGACCTCATGGGTTCCGATCTGAGAGGGACTAATCTGAGCGATGCTAATTTGGAGAGAGTCGGGATGCAAGGTACCAACTTGGAGAATGCTACCTTGTTGGGTGCTGAAACCGTCGAGGCTGAGTTTGCTGGAGCTTTTTTCCACAACACCATTGCTGAAGAAGGGCACATTATTGAGGGACCCGAACACTTCGACTGATGTTTGTGACTGATTTAAAGGCAACTCAGCCAGTAAGTTTGCAGTTGGATCGGAAACTTCGTCATCATTAACGCTGTCGGGCAAGTCAATAATATTTACTGGAAAAGTGAATCTAATTTGATTCTCAATGGCATTTTGTGCTGCATCTGAAAGATTGGATGAAAAATTTAATCCAGTTAATTCTTCTAACTGACGAATAGGTACTGCCCATTTTGTCCAATCTTTCCATTCATTAATCGTGTTAATTGCAATAGTTTTTGCTGCAAAGTGTGCTGTCCCAGGAATTGTTGCCGAAAAAGGTACGAAAAGAATTCTTTTACCTGTTGGGTCTGTCGGATCTTTTAACCATTGATCAGGGTTATTTGGATCTGCTGTTCTGGGCCGCTGAATATTGGGGATTAAAACAGCTACGGCATCTGTTAATATATTTGTGTTATTTTCGATATCACCTAAATTACGCCCTGGCTGATCGATTCCAACAATGACTTTCCAAATGAATTCTGGAACATTAATACTATTTGTTTGTAAAGGATTCGTTGAAGTTCCATTTAGTGGCGGTTGAATGAATGGAACTTCATAAGGTGTTACAGCACCGTAGCCGCCAGCATAAATGTACAAGTTTTTATTTTGATTTTTTACTAAAGTACTAGTACTATAATTTTCAAGTTGCTGCCATGGAGAGCGGAAAGCATCTGTGTTATTATCTGGTGTTTGAGGCAAAATATTTGACATTAAATAAGTTGCTAACTGATCTTTAGCAGTTCTATTTCGATCAGAACTTCGAGCCATATGACCCCGATGATAATAACTCGATTGACCATTCAATCTATAAGAAGTCGCATCCAATCTGTTAAATGAACTAGGCAATGCTGGATCTAATTGGAATGGAAAATCTGTACTTGATCCTGGATAGTCAATAGGTATAGGTATTCCACCACTATTTCCAGGGCGATTGAGATTACCCAGCCAAGATTGATTCAACTCCCATGCTACCCAGTTCGGGCCTTTATTATTGTTATTGTAGGAAACTGAGTATTGTGGCTTTTCAAGCAGATAATTAGTTGAGGATGCTGCTGGATTATTCAATATATTTCTTGCCTCAGATGGATTCCCCAACAACAAATGCTGGCTCTTGAAGAACACGTTGTCCAGATAAACAGTGTCGCCACTTGCCTCAAAGCGTAGCGTAGCAACTTTGCCGCGTAGGTTATCTGGAACATCAAACGTGAAGGTTTCAAAGCCTGTGCTGCCATAGCCAATGCGTTGCGTATCCTCCAGATAAGTTGTGGCTGTTCCAGTGGCAGGGGTTAAGTTTACCCAGGAAGAGAAGCCTCCGCTGCCATCTATAGCTTGCAAAGAGACATTAACGCGCCCACCTGTCAGGTTTGGCGCAAACATGTCAAAGCGTAAGGCACCCCAATCGGGGACAAGAAAGCGATTGTGCGTAATTGACTGGTCTGGATTAAGTCGCAAGGAATAACTGCTATTTCCAGCTTTTCCAAAGACTAACTGATCTTGTTCAGGTTTACTAGCATCACTGTTATAGCCAGACCATCCTGGAATCCACTGATCGTCAAATTTCGTTGAAATTGCGTCAAAGTTCCCATTAAACAGGGTGGGCACAGCATAATCACCCCGTAACTGTATATTGGGCGTCAAAGGACTAGCATAAGTGTTATCATCCGATACATTATAGCCCTACGAGAGCATGTTAAGACGTTTGTAAATAGCCCGCTTTGAGCAGTAAGGATTTGATTAAGCAGTGCGTCCTAAGCAAAATCCGTAGTGCTATAGTACGGTCAACAATACTTTTTTGGTCTACAGGGCGATAGCGATATCCCCCTCCAGAAACCGAGTAAAACCAACCTGTACCAACCCCTTCCCATATAGCATCGACTTCCCCATGAGGCAGATTCTCAGCTCTGTGATCGGGGGAATACCATGTTTTCGTTCCAGCATCCAGATAGTCTATAATTCCAGCATTATAAAGATCGCCATAGCGCCGAAAAACCGTTGTCGGAACAAAATAACGGGGAGGAATGCCAAAAAGAAATTGTTGGGAAATGCCCGTAAGAGGATTAGAGTTAAATTCAACACGGTTTTCGAAAGAATTACTTAGATTGGCTGTTCCTAAGTACCACATTAAAGATAGCTCATGGGGGCCAAATTGACTGCTGACTTGCTTGTCAAAGCCAGCATAATCTCCTAAATATACTTCCCAATCTGATTGAAGTAGCGATCGACCAGCAGGAGAATCTTGAGTAGATTTAGTTTGATAATAGTTATCTGCATAGGTGACATTATTCCAAATCTTTAGCTCTGGATCGAGGATGCTCCCCTTAGATCCTCCGCCTAAAGCTTGAGAATTTGAAGAGAGCGGATCGATCGTGGTGAAGTGTAAATCACGGGTTGTAGATGTCTGACCTCCTGCATTAGGGAAGTAAGTGCCTAATCGCTGAACGATCTCTGCATTAACAATACTCCCAGTTGAAAAACCAATAAAGTGTAGGGGTGAGTTTAATAAAGCTCCTTGAGTTCTCTGCAATTTACCCTGAGTATCGTAACCTGAAACCCCACCCCCTAGAAGCTGATCTAGCTGCACCAGAGCAGTGAAAAATACATCTGCCTCTGCCTCTGCAAAACCTGAGTTACGCTTATCAGTATCTGATGTACGAAGAAGGATCCATAAAGGATTATTCTTGGGCAGGTTTTGCAAATCTTCAGTAGTAAGCTTTTGGGTTCGGGGTCGCAGAAATAGATCCTTATCACTAGAAAGATAATCCACTGAGTTCCAAGAGTTGTCTGTAGGATCGTACATAATTACAGTGGCTCTTGCTTCAGCAGCAGCACCAGCAAGTGAATCTATTCCTCGATAGCTGTAGTCATCAAAACCTTTTCCTGGCTCATATCCTTGATAGGCAATTGTTACGGAATCAAAACTCTTTGCGCTGATGGATGGAATGTTGATAACTGTCGAAGGAAGTTTTGCAGGATCGACTTGAAAGAAATAATCTTTGCTTACTGATGAAGACACTAACTCTCCATTGACTCTCTTCAGGTCAACACTGATATAGTACCTTTGACCTGCCGTAAGAATTCGATCGGGAGGTAAAGTTACTTCATAGCTATAGCCTCTTTGTTGAGTAGTTACACCTTTACTGTCTGTCCACTTCCAGTATCCTAAGCCAGTTTTATCTTTGGGATCGCGCGTCCACTTGGCTTCAAAGATACGATTTGGATTGTAATCCTGACCTTCTGGAGCATTCTGTGGACCCCATCCATCATCAGGAGATAATCCCTGACCATAAGGAAAGGTACTGATGTATAGATTAATTTCCTTGACATCTTCTCGTCTCTTCAGCCGTTCCTGTACATCTGGCTGAGGTGCAGGTAATGCAAAGCTCGAAGGCTCTTCATCACGATAGATGTCAGGTCGGCTCCAATCATAGAGAATTCCAGCTTCTGGCCTAATAGTGGGTGTCTCTGGCAAAGGAACAGTTCTCCTGGGTCGAAAAGGTATTACCTTGCCAGGCTCTGAGTTTGGCACTGGTACTGGCACTGGTGCTGGTCTCCGCCACGGTTCTCGTTGTGGAGCTGGTCTTGCTTGAGCTAGCACAAGCTCACCGAAAAGATTCGAATGTGAACTTACTAAGAAGTCACGATTTTGCTCTGAAGATGTATCAAATAATTCCCAGTTGAAGGAGATTTTAAATTGAGATTGATCTGAGTCTGGAATAGTAATTTGAGGATCGTAAAAAACTATCTCATCTTCTTTTACGTGCGAATTTAACCCCCAGGAAATGCCAGAGCCAATGGGGCGAGTCTTCTCGCTAAAAGGCACCCATTCCGGGGTGAAAGCGTCCGCTGCAACCATAACACTTGGGCGTAACTCGTCCAGAGGACGCTGACTTCTTTCATTAGCAGGTATGTTTTCAATTGCAGTCAGTATTTCTCTAACATCATAAACAAATGTTGAGGCAACACCAGGGTTAGAAACGAAGAGATATTTATTGTCATCGGAAAATGCAATTGAGCTTGTCCATCCTGAGGGTATAGGTTTGGTGGCAGCAATTAGCTCGGGCTTGCCATTTTCTTGGATTTTGAAGATACCAACATTACTTCCAGCCTTAGGACCATCAATACTTTCAATCCCGGAACCTAAGAGGCGACCATTTCTCCCTGCGACAAAAGCATATTCATCACCCGTATACCAGTCTCGCAGCCACTTGACATCAACAGCTTCATTAACATCAAAGTAGTCTGAGAAACTTCCTAAATTTAACGGAGCTTCTACAAACTTCTCAGTAATATTTCCATCTTCAATACTTAAAGTTAAACGACCTAATCCTGTTGCCTCAACAAGCCGATTTGTGAAATACATAATATTTGGATTGTCAGTCGCTGTAATCCCTTCAACACCAGGTTCCATCCCAATGTTTTTTACTAAAGAATTAAGCCTTTCCTTGTCTTGTAGATCGACGTTAATTACAGCAATTGAACCATTAGAAAATGAACCATCACTACCTTTCTTGGCTGTTGTCGCAAAGAGTAATGTTCCTGTGTTATTAATTGCTAGACGATTGATTTGAGTTGCATTAGGAATTTTAATACTCTTGACAAGAGTATTGTATGTAGGAAATATATTTCCAGATTCATCTACCTTAGGAGGTGATTCTGGATCGGTGTTAATGACATATATCATTCCAGCCGCTCGATCTCCTACGTAAGCATACTTACCCTTCTCCCCAATCACAATAAATGAAGGTTGAGAACCAGAGGGTAGAGAGATACGTTCTATAGCTGAATCGTAAGGATTAGCATCGAGTTCTCTAAGACCAATTACATCAATAACTGCTACAGAACTATTACCTTCAAGAGGTATATAAGCGCGATCTTCAAATGAAGCAACATATCGAGGTCTAGCTCCTGCACCTAACGAGATGCTTGCCAGCAGTAAATTAGCGCTGCCAGATTGATCTACTATCTGTTTCGCTTTATTAGCATTGATCACTGTTACGGAATCAGAAAGCGGGTTTGCTGCTAAAATTCTGTCAAAATAGTCAACGTAGAAGCTAACAGGCTGGCTAGGATATTTAATTAGATCGTCGCCACTTTTAACTCCATAAATAACAGAAATGATTAGGTCGCTGCTATACGGAACGGATTTTGGCAGACGTACTGTAATGTCTTGAAAATCGCTTTCAGGTACTTGTTTTTGCTGTAAGTCATGAATTCTGTCAGTTGTTGAGCCATATTTCACCTCTAGAAATAGCTGATTGTCACTCTGTGGTATTTGAGCGTTATTTGTTGGTATGGCAGGTAAATTTTTTGCCCTTACTTTTAGAAATGCGCCTTGAGTGTCAAAATCAACTATTACTCTGTCAATGACGGGTGATAAGGGAGGTAGCGACTGAGTTAAAGGTGGAGCGCTTAATTGTGCAATCGGGTTACCTTGAGGCGAGAGTTGCCCCAAGTTGAGAGACACCCCAGCTACTGCGGGGTAAGGAAAACCAACTTGAGGTATCACAATAAAGTCTTTAGAAAACTCGAAAGCTGTTCTGGTTGTGAATTGGTCTAATATCTCATCTCCAAAAACAGGAATTGGAACAGTTTCGGTTTGGTTAATAAGATCTTGAATTCCTCTTGCGATTATCGCAGCGCCAGCAGTGAAGCGAGTGGCTGCTTGACCAAACAAGCTCGCATAGGTTCCAGCAAAGGTTCCATAAGTGGGTAAACCAAGGGCAAGGGGCATTAAGCTAGTTGGCAAGACGGCTTCAATAATTTTGTAGCGAAACTTAGGCACTGCTAAGGTGTATGTGCCTGTGACTCTCGCTCCTGGCCAAGGAGGAGATTGAGTGCGAATAATACCATCTGCCCCAACAACGCCTGACTCTTCGACCACCCACACAGGTTGTAAGACTCCATTATTATCGGGAACCTTATCCAGTCGCATAAAGAAAACTTCAGTCCCAGCCGCCAAGTCTTCTGGGGCAGGTATTGCAATCTGCGCGGGTATATCCAGAGCCTGACTACCTACCTCAAGCTGGAACGCACCTGCAAACGCAAAAGTATCGGGTAATGCCAGTGGCAGGTTAGATTGAGCAATTTGGTGAATGCTGACCGTTGCATCAGTCAGCATTGCTCCTGGTGCAATGGTCACTAGTGCTCCGTCAGCAGCCAACACCGCACCACCCTTCGTTCCCAAAACAGCCGAGTTGAAGCTGGGCAGTTGTACCTGAACAGGTACCGTTACCAAAGTGCCCGCATTTATTACTGTGACCGTTGCCACCCCTTCATCAAGTGCCGTAATCAACCCGGTCTCACTTACCTGAAGCACTTGAGAATTGCTCACAAAGTAGCGCGTACCACTGCTAATTGACCGTAAGTCTGGAGAAGTTGGCAGGTCGTTAATGCTAACGAGTAATTGTCGCTTCCCGCCTTCAACCAGCGTTACAGCTTGAGGATATAACTTTAGTCCCTGTTCCTCTGCAATGGTGATATAAAGTTCTTGTTGATTTTGAGGAGTTGGGATCTGACCGACACGCGCCACAGTCACTGCTTGTATACCGTCGCGGCCTGCCTTAAGAATAGAAAGCCCATTGTTAAGACCCGTTGCCTGACCCAGACTAACACCAATAACTGTGGGATTTTCACTGCTTAGATTGAGGTACGACCAGGGCAGTAGTACATTTTCTTGATCTGCAAAGTCACCCTCTACCTGTAAAACTTGACTATCCCCCGTCTCCAGGCGTACTACACCAGTAACAAATTCTAGATTGCTTAAGGGAGCACTGCTCACACTCAACGTAAACGTGGCTTTCGCCGAACTACTAAATCCGTCATCTGCAATCAGATCAAAAGCTGCTGTCCCTGAGAAATCCGGTGTTGGGACGAAAATTAACCCCTTCCCATCAGGACTAATCTGTACCGATCCATTTACCGGATTCAACAACCGATAGAATACTGCATCTCCCTCAGGGTCTTTGACCTTATCCGTCAGCGAAACCAACGTCTCCAAATCCTTATGGGTCAAAATCGCACTCGGCGTAATGACAGGTGGACGATTCGCAATAAACCCATAATTGCTACCCAGAATCTGAACATCCGTCCAATCGATCGCAAAATCGCGGTTCAGGTCATAGGAAGTCCGATACCCAGCATCTCCAGCGCGGCTACCCAGCGCCAAACTCAACAACTGACTATCCGCCCCATCTACCAACCCATCGCGATTCAAATCGCCAGTAATAGATAGATCGATCCTGTAGTTGCCAGCCGAACCACCCAAACCGGATAGCTCCAGCAAATTCAACCCGCCCTTCTCAATGGCAAACAGCCCGTAAGCATCCGTCCCGCTCGCGCGAGACACCAACGGCGTCAACCCCGCAATTCCAGGCAAACCAGGCAACAACCCAGAAGTCGCCGAAACATCCACGCCAATCAGCACAAAATCCGCCGCCGTGGTTTGAATCTCAGAATCTCTCAGGCTAAACGTATAGCGCTGCGTTTCCCCCGCATTCAGCGAACCCGAAACCGCACCCGCCGACATAAACTGATACACCCCACCCAGATCCGCCTGGATAGACCGCACCAGCGGCGCACCCGCCCCATACACCACACTCTCGCCCGACTGACCCAACGCCGACGCCAGCGTCAACCGATGCGCCGCATCATAGCCATATCGCTGCGAAACCCCCTGCGAGAGATTCCGCACCATTGTCAAATTACCCAGATCGTCATAGGTGTAAGAAACCGTCGCCCCATTCGACGCCGTAATCTGCGTCAGACGACCCCGATCGTCCTGGACAAACCGAATCGACTCGCCCGTCGAACTCACAATGCCGCCATCGCTAAACGCAAAGCGAGACCCATTCGGATTCACCTGCTCCTGCACCACACCTTGCGCGTCAAGACGATAAATCGTCCCATCCGCCGCCGTCAGCGTATAGGCAGCCCCATCAAACGCCCCACTCGCCGGGTTATAAGCCTGCGCCGTCTTCAGATCGTAGAACCGATCCTCCCCACGGCTGAGCAACGTCTGCGCCGAATCCAATCGATACGTTACGCCACTATCCGCCACCCAAGCAGGCGTGTAGTAGATCGCACCCGGTTGAGACTGCACCTGAGGCGCAAACGTAAACCCAACCCGTTCTCCCGTCGGCAGCGTCAAATACAGCCGCGTGCCTTCCTGGAGCGGACTGTAAATCCCAAACTGCTCCTGACCCGTCAGCGGTACGTTCGTTTGAAGATTCGTTTCCGCATTCGCCAAGCACCAACCGTAGCCAAACTCGCCCGCATCAGTTGCATTGAGCGAATCGTAAGCGCGCACCAAATTCAGCGTCGTGCCGCCCAAATTAACCGAGAGATCCGTCTGAACCTTGACATACTGGGCAGACTTCACCGCGCTGTTCACCTCAAAGGCAAGCTGCGTCGTGCTGATGCGACCGCTGAGATCCGTCGCCGTCAGCCGCACCTGATAGAACCCATTCGCCAACGCCGCCGGATCCAACTGAGCCAGCGCATTGTCTAGAGGCGTATTGCCCCGAGCGATGACCTGGAAGCTGCCGCCAGCAAAATCGCCCAACTCCAGCGTCCACTCATCCAAATTGGAATCCGCCACCGAACCGCGCAGCGCCCGTGCCGCAGTCAACGGCTCCAAGGCTAAAGTGCGATCGAGGGAAACCACAGGCGCAAACAGATCCAACGGATCGCGCACCTTCAGAATCGAACTCGTGCGACCGACTAAACCATCGGCATCCGTAGCAATAGCCTCTACCGTCAATCGGCCAGGCGTTGTCGGCGTATAAGTCGCTCTGCCCTGACTATCTAGGGTGACAGGCTGACCGTTTACGGTGAGGGTGATGGAATTGATGTCGGCTTGACTGTCCGCGATCGCATGGAGCAACACCGCCTGACCCGGCACCACCGCAAAACTCGGCGTTTGTTCGAGCGTCACTAGCGGAGCCGCAAAGCGCGTCCCCACCTGAATGACCGAAGTCCGGCTGCGAGTACTTTCCCCATCGCTCACCTCAAAATTGAGCGTATAGCTACCCGCCTGCCCAGGTCCCGGCGTCCAACGGAACTCACCCGTACTGGCATTCAACGTCGCCCCATCCGGCAGATTCTTCGCCGAATAGACGAGCGTGGTATTGAGATCTGGGTCGCTGCCTGCCACCTGGAAGACCAACGGCTGGCCTAGTACTGCACTGCGATCGGAAACGCTAATTGCAGGCGCGCGATTGACGTTATCGATCTTCACCGCCACCGCAATTTCGCTCGTACTTCCCTGCGGATCCGTCGCCTCAAAGCGGAACGTATAGTCTCCAGCCTGCTCGTAACCCGGCGTCCAGCGGAACGTCCCCGTCCGCGAATCCAGAGAAGCGCCCGATGGCAACGGCGTCACTGCCCGATAGATGACAGAATCGCGATCGATATCCGTCGCTGCCAGCGAAAACTGAAGCGGCACATTCTCCCGACCCGACTGAATCGGCAACGGCACTAACACCGGAGCCTGATTCACATTGTTGACCGTAATACTAAAGGTCTGCGTGCTGCTGCGATTCCCATCCGTCGCCGTGACTTGAATCCCCGCATACGTTCCAGCCTGGAACAGCGAAGGCGTCCAACTCAAAACACCTGTCAGCGCATCTAACTTCGCCCCAGCAGGCAGATTCGTCGCCGCATAGGTAAGCCGATCGCCATCACTATCCGTCGCCACCAGCGGCAGCGTGAGGGCCTGATTTTCCTGAACCGTCACAGTCCCCACGGTCGCCAGTACCGGAGCCGCATTGGTATTGCGTACCACCAAGCGCACCGCCTGCTGGTCGCCCAAAGTTCTGCTATCTTCCACCTGGAAGTTCAGATCGTAATTCCCTAAATCCGCAGCAGTCGGCGTCCAGCTAAACCGCGCCTGTCCGTAGATTGGCAGCGGCGTCAACGTCGCACCCGTCGGCAGACCCTGAACCGCAAAACTCAACGGCTCCTGATCCAGATCCCGCACCCGAACCACAAATTCCAGCGGTTCGCCCACAACTGCAACCTTATCCCCAATCGGGTCGAATACAGGCCGCTCGTTGACCGTATTCACCGACACCACAAAGGAAGTACTGACGGACTGGATCGCCCCCGCACCGCCGCCGTCTCCGCTATCCGCAGCAGTTAAGGTGAGCGTGTAATCCCCGCGATCGCCATCTCCCGGCGCAACTCGCAGCAGCGCCGTTCCATTGCCATTGTCCGTAAAGGTCACAAAACTCGGTAACGCATACCCATTCAAAGTAGAGAGAGTCAGTTGCAGCGGATTTCCTTCTGGATCCGTTGCCTGTAAAACCAACTCCCGCACATCGCCACGGGCGAGGGTTTCGTTGGAAATTGGGGCAATCTCCGGCGATCGATTGGTATTCCCCACCGTAATGGGCACCGTAAACGTCGTGGATAAAGGCACACCCGTCCCATTGCCATCATCAGTCGCCGTAAAGCTCACCGCATAAGTCCCGGCTTGGCTATAGCCAGGAGTCCAGCTAAACATTGCCGTGACGGGATCGAAACTCGCTCCCGTAGGTAATCCGCTGACCGTATAGCTCACGGTCGGATTGCTGCCTTCTTGGATCGTGAGCTGACCGCTGCTGCTGCGATCTTGAGGGATAAAGCCAGGATTATCCGCATCAAACGCAAACGCTCGGAAGCGCACCTGCTGACCTTCTGCAACTTGCCAAGGGGTTAACCCCTCAAACTCAGGCGCTGCATTCACATTCAGCACCGTCAGCTTCACCGTCTGGGTAGCGGTAGTACTACCATCGCTAACGATAAACGGAATCTCAAACGTTCCGGCCTGGAAGTAAGTCGGCGTCCATTCAAACAAGCCCGTCTTGGGATCTAATACTGCACCACCTGGTAGCAAGTTACTGAAATAGGTCAGCGTCGCACCCTCAGGATCCTGTCCCTGAAGCTGGAAGCGAATCGTCTCGCCTTCTCGTACCGTGCGATCGCTCGGTTTAATTAATGCCGGAGCCTGATTCACCGGAGCAATTAGGATTGTGGTCGTCTGCGTAACCGCATTCACCCCATCGCTGACGGTGAACTGCACGTTCTCGTAGGTTCCTGCGGCTTCAAATCCGGGCGTCCAGCTTAAAGTGCGCGTCTCGGGGTCGAATACCGCACCGGGGGGGAGTTGGTCTGCCCAGTAGGTGAGACGGTTATTGTCAGGGTCATTGGCAGAAATAGCCACCTGAAGCGCCTGTCCTTCTCGACCTCGAACGTTAGCAGGTAACGGCGTCAGCATGGGCGGACGATTGCCGCCTGCCACCTGAAGCGTAAAGGATTGAGTAGTATAGCCGCCCCGCGTATCGTAGACCCGCAGGATGACTTCAGTCGTGGAAGGACTATTAGCTGTGGGTTGCCAAGACAAGAGTCCAGTGGTTTGATTCACTGTCATTCCCTCAGGGCCTTTATAGAGCAAATAGCTGAGCACCGCCCCATCGGGGTCGTTGGCACTGACTTGATAGGTGTAGGGTTGGTTGGCGATCGCCCCCGCCACTGGAGTCGAAGTCACCACTGGAGCCTGGTTCGGGTAGGGCAGCGCGTATACGCCAGGAGTGAACTCAATGCGGAGATGGTCGGGGTCGCTAATCGTAATGGTGCGCCCGGTAATAGAAGCTCCAGCGGCTAGGCGACCGTCGGGCAAGCTGCTCGACAGATCCAGCAGGTAGGAACCTTGAGCGGTCTGAATTGCGCCCGTGGGCGTTCCTGTAAAGCCGTCAGCAGGATTGAGGACTAACGCAACAGGCAACAGCAAGTCGTAGTCTGCGGTATTGCGAATCGTCACATCGTAGGAAATCGTCTGCGTCGCCCGATCCGATCGCGGGTTGCTAAATTGCAGATCCACTTGGGCCAGGAAGTCAGAAATAGCCGTGAACTGTTCGGTATAGCCTTCCTTCAGCGTCAGCCCTGCCTTGCTCTTGAGGGCTTGGGATACGTTGAGGGTATAGACATCGGGGTTGAGGGAGTCGAAGGCCACGATCGCCGTGCGCGTGGTCGGGTTGTATTGGATGGACTGGATGGCGATCGCCCCTTGAGTAGAGCCGATCAGCGCGTAGTTTGCCGGATTCAGCACCGAAGCCGAATCCATATCCTGGTCGAAGCGCACCGAAATCGTCCCCAAAGGTAGGGCCAGGGTCGCCCCTGGAGCCGGATTTACCGAGACAATGCGCGGCACCAAGACCGGGTTCAGCTTATCGACTTGGAGGGACTGGCTCAGTAGCACGCTGCCGTCGGCGGTCGTCTCTACAATGTCGCCGCGACTGCCGCCCTTGGCGACGGAAACTTTCCGCAGCGTCGCCAAATCGACCATCGTCAGTTCGCTGCCATCTGCGGGTTTCGCGCCGCTGTTGTGGGAGACAAACAGGAGTCCTTCTAAAATACTTCCCGTTTTTCCAAAGGCGATCGAGTCGATCGGCGTTGCAAAGCTCAGCATCCGCCGGGGTTTGTTGTCTTCATCAAAGCGCACCACATCGGTTCGCTCCGGCCAAGTTGCAGCCCATAAAGACCCATCGGGAGCAAAGGCCAAATTTCCGACGCGCAGGTCGCTGTAGTGGGTAAATCGCTCCGTTGTGGGGTTAAAGAGTTCTATGCCATCGCCGGAAGAGAGATAGATCGATCCTGTGGTAGGAGAAATGGCAACGGCCTGGGTAATACCATCGCCATACTGACCTAAAATAACGCCCGTTTGCGCGTCTAAATGGAGCAGCGGCCCGCCGCCCGTTGCGGCCCACAGCGTCCCATCCGCCGCCTGTTTCAGGTCGAAGACTGGGTAGGGAAGTTTCGCAAAGGGTGCGCCCACAGCGCCGCCTTCCACGGAAACCCGATACAGCGATCCGCGATTGTCGCCCCCGCTAATAATAGCCGAGCCGTCTGCTAGGGGCAAAATCGCCATGGGACCGATATTGGCATGGCTCTGAGGAAATCCCGTGGCAAAAGCCTGGGCCGTAAAGGGCCGCAGCACCTGTTTGAATTCCGAAGGATTGGAAGTCACAGGAGCGTTAGGAATCGCCTGCTGCGCTTCGATAAAGAGTCGATTGGTCGAAAGTTGCGTCGGTGCGGGCGCGGGACCGAGGTCGGGAGCCGTGGTGCGATCGAAACTGGGCAGCGCGCCTAAATTCACTCGCGAGCCGTCGTCGGGTACCGCCTGATTGAGAATGGGCTGTTCTTGGTTTCCGGCATTGTCCGTCGCTAGAGCCAGGAATTCATAGGTATGGCCCGCGCGTCCGGTATAGAAGCCGCTGGTTTCCATCGTTTGGCGCTGCCAAATCTTAAAGTCGCCGCCGTCCTCTGCCACGTAAACCGTGACGTGCTTCACGCCCGACCCGTTCTCGTCATCCGTCGCCGTCCAGTTGACCTGGTAGGTATTGCTGTCTGCTGGGAGCGATTTCGCCGTCAGCACTGTCGTGGGAGCCTCGGCATCCACTACGTTGGTGATGACAGGGGTATCCAGAGGCGCTGCGGTATTGTAGAGAATCTTGGCCTGACTGGTAATTTCAGTCCCCGTCGCAATATCGGCCTTGGCTTGGGCCGTATAGGTTACCCATCCGCTACCGTTACCCTTCGCGTCGTTGGGCAGCAGCAACCCGCGACTGGTGTCCTGAATCACTTCGCCCGTTTTGGGGTCGATCGCCTGTAACAGCCAAGTTGCCGTATTAGAGAGCGGATCTAACCCCGCACTCACCCGCAGAATAAAGCCTTTCTGGCGCGTGAAGTCGAAATCGCCCTGGAAGCTGCCGCGCCCGGTGGGGAGATGCACTTGAATATCGCCCAACTGAATGTCGCCTAGCTTGAACTGACGCGTGTCGAGGTCGGCATCCAATTGGCTCACGATGCGGACTTCGCCGACGGCAGCGCTAGCGCTAGCCGCATTTTCAAACTGGATGGTATAGGGCAAGGCTTGACCCAGAGGCACTAACCCCTGCACTCCAAACCCAACCGGACCGCTGATGCCAGACAGATCCGTCGTCGCGCCAGCGGCGTTCAAGAACCCTGCAAAGTTCGGTTTGGGAATGGGCACAGAAGCGGGTAAATCGACCCGCGCTTCGCCGTAGGGGACGTAGACGTTAAAGGTTTCAAAGCGGGTGGGGTGGGAAAGACCCAAGTCGTACTCCGCCGCACTGGGCGTCTGCTGTCCGTTGGGTGCAATCAGGGTTGCATCGTGGCCGTACCATTGGCGCACCTGCTCGAAGAACGCCACCAGATTGCCATCGGTACGGATCTGTTCGCCTACGGGTCCAGCCAGAATCCCTGTGGCCAAGGTTGCCGTCAGACTCACCACCAGCGGATCTTGGCGCAGCGGAGGCGCTTGATTTTCTGGGCGCAGTAACCCCGCACTTTCTAGCGCCGCCAGGTAGGCGGTCGTCCAAGTCTCGGCATTGGAGGCCAACACTTGCAGCCCCTGGGTTGCATTGGCATCCGCAAGAATGCGATCGCGCAAGTTCAGCGCTTCTTCCGTTTGCAGCACCACAAACTCATCGCGGGTCAGAACTGTCGCTGCCGCCGTGACATTGAACTTAAACGCGATGCGACCGTCTTCAACGTCGTAACCCCTGAGGGCATCGGGATCTTTTGCCAGTAATTCTGCAAACCGCTTGTAGATTTCGGCATTGAACGTCGCGCCCGCAAAATCGCGGGTGGCGAGGTCAAAAACGTAACCCGGCGCTAGATTCTGGCCGTTGGTATTCACCTCGGATTTCAGACTGGCCCAAGGTAAATTGTTCAGCGATCCTTCCGGCGCGCCGCGCAGGTTCGTTGCAAAGGTGACGTAGGGCAGCTCGGTAACGCCCAGTTCCGCCGCTGCCCGACCGAAGAGACCCAGCAAGTAATCGTTCGTCCCCAGTTCCTGCACGCCAAATTCGAAGTTGACGTAGGGTGTATCGACGTTCGTGAGGCTCTGGATGGAAACCCCGTAGGTTCCCGTATCGCCAGGAGCCAAGACCCTTGGCCCGCCTAGACCAACGGTAACGTCTGGCTCGATGGTGCGCTCGACCAGGTAGCGGTAGGGCACGATCGCCGTTCTACCATCGGGGTTAATCACCTTTACGTCGTAGAGTCCGTGGGGGACGTTCGTGAAGTCGAAGATGGCTTGGATGCGGGTGCTATCTACGGTCTGGTAGCGTACGGGTTCCACTTCGCCAATGCCGGGACGCACCAGTTTCAAAATGGATTGAGGTTGGAATTGGGCACCCTCCACATTTACCGTCACGTAGCGACTATCGCCCCCCCGATCGGTCACGACATCGGTGATGCTGAAGGGGAGTACGTCCGCCAGAATGCTGGTTGGAGTTGCGCTCGGTCCAGATTGACTCTTGACCAACACGTAGTAAACGCCGGGTTGAGTCGTCGGAATAATTGCAGTTTGGTCCGGCGCGAGGATGCCGCTATAGCTGGCGTCATAGGCCGTGCCGCTGGGTACTTGTCCGTAGCGGACAAAGATTTCATTGGCGGCATTGTCGGCGGACGAGTCCAGCGTCACCTTCAGGGTTTGACCCTGGGCGACGGTAATTTGATACAGCCTGCTCTGACCCGTCGTCAGGGTGGTTTGCAAAGGCACGCCAAGCTGAAGGGCTTCCACGGCAAGGTTGAGCGTATCGGCGGAGGCCGTGGCGTTATTACCTTCGTTCTCGGCTTCGTAGATCTGGTTGTAAATATCGGGCCGCACGATCGGCCGATAGGGTCCAGGAAGCGCTGCCGGAAGCGTCGCATCCAGCGAACCAGTATAGGATTCGCCGGGTGCGAGGGTGCGATTGAACTGCGATCGCCCCACCAATACGTCGGTAATATCCCACACCGCATCGGTAGACAGATACACCGCATCGCTCCACTGACCCGTGGCGGAATTAATGCCGTGGTTGGAACCCGTCCAGCTAATTTGAACGCGATCGCCGGACTTGCCCGAAGACGGAAGGGCGATCGTATCCACCTGCAAATCCGAAGGGGGTGGGACTTCGAAGATCAGCGGCCGATCGCTGGGTTTGGCATTATTGACTTCCTTGTCCCCCTCAAATACTTTGCCTGTCGGATTATTGCGATTCGTCGGATCGGTAATTGCAAACACGTAGAACGGTCCCGACAAGTCCATAGGAGCTTGGAAGGATTTGTTGGCGGTATAGCTGGCACCTGCTGCCAATCCGCCGGAACGCTCGAAAGAGCCTAGGTAGCGATCGCTCTGTAGGTCTAAGAACTCATCGCGAGAAAGATAGATTAAATCCGTCCACTGTCCTTGGCGATCGGGCGTTCCGCCAGGGCCTGAATTCGTGACGGTATAGCTCACGTCAAAGAACTGACCGATGGTCGTCCTCACCGGAGCCGCGATGGAAGTAACCTGAAGATCGGGCGGCGGCGTTAATACGATGGGCAGTGCCGCACCCGTAATGTTGTTACCCTCATCCTTGAATTCCGGCACCCGTGCCGAGGAGCGACCCAGTGCTCCTTCAAAGTAGATTTTTGCGCCATCAGGATACTCCCGATCGACCCGAAGATCGTTGACACTCACGATGTTGGCATCGGCAAATGCTAACAGGTAGAAGTCTCCCTCAATTCCGTCCGGCAGTCTCAACGTTGCGGTTTGGCTGTAGGACGCACCGATATCCAGCGCTCCCTTGCGCTCGACCTCTAACAGCACCACATCGCTAATATCCAGGGAGGCATCGCGAGACAGGTAGACCCGATCCTGCCAGCGATTTTCCCGCGTGGCGCGAGTACCTGTATTGGTCACGGTCCAAGAGACCGGAATAGTTTGCCCGGAGTTGGGCGCGCTAACGGGCACGACTAAATTGGTTACCTGCAGATCCGGCTCTCGATACTGCACCGGAATGGAAGCCTGCGATCGGTTGTTGGACTGGTCTTCATAGGCTGTAGCCGTATAAATCTTAAGACTTCCTTCATTGTTCAGGGTGCCCAATCCCTCTTGGGGCACGTTAGTTGAAACATAGAGATAGTACTTACCATCAATGCCGCGCGGGAGAACTACATCTTGGCGCTGGGTATAGCTGGCTCCCGTCCCTAAGGGTTGGGCTGGCGCGTAGGCAAATTTGCCCAGCAGGGTCGCCCGTTCCTTAATAAAGGTCGGATCGGGGGAAATCCAGACTTCATCGGTCCAGTAGCGAGTGCCAGACCACATGGGTCCGCCCGCGTTCTCAACGGTCCATTCAACCGTTGTACGCTCCCCTGAGAAATTGGCAGGCTGCGTCGCAATCGATCGCACGACCAAATCTGCGGGAATCGGCGTGACGGCAGTCGCTCGATTGGTTGCGTTATTGTCTTCGTAAGGTCCTTCCCAAGCTTGTTTCAAAACATCCGTCACGACAATGACGTACTGTCCTGAAACTTCTGGGGAGAGCGTGACATTGAGACTCTGGGTATAGCTTTGGCCCTGACCCAAACCACTCTGACGCTGCACTTCGCCGAGAATCCAGGTCTTGGCATTGGGCGCGTCGAGTGTAGGCCGATCGGACAAATAAACTTTGTCCGTCCATTGCCGATCGCTGGTTTCGCTGTTCCCTGCATTGGTCACCGTCCAGCTCACTTGGAATGTATCGCCACCCTTAGCTTGGGCCGGGGCAACCACCGAAGAGACCACCAGATCCGGCGGTGGGGTAAGGAGTACGGTAATGGGTCGAGCTTTGTAGTTGTTGTTGTCTAGTTCGTTGGGGTCGTCGGGGTTGATGTTGATACTGAGGGTATCTTCCGTCACGATGTCGTAGGCATCGGACCAGGGCGTGATGTACCACTCGCCCGTCACTTTACCGGGCAGCGTTAGCGTGACAACCTGGTCGTAGCTTTCCCCGACTTTCAGCGAACCATTGTGCGTGACGGTTGCCAGCAGGTAATCCTCAATCTCGTCGGGTGCGCTGTCCCTGGCTTTGGCAGAGGGACGGTCTGGGTTGCGCGTCAGCCAGATCGTATCCGTCCAAGAATCGCGATCGCTTTCCCCAATTCCCTTATTCGTCACCTTGTAGCGCACCTCAATTCGCGACCCATCAAAGGCTTGGTTGGGTGCAACTACATCGCTAGTGACTAAATCTGAGGGAGGTAACGGCGTCACGTTGAGGGGCACGGCCAGAACGTTATTGCCTTCCTGGGGCGATTCATCGACGCGATTCCCAGAATCCGCGTTCACCAGTAAAAAGACAGGGCCTCGGAAACGGCGCGGCACGACTAAGGCATCGGTTTCGGATTGATAGCTTTGTCCCGACGCGAGGGCAGATCCGTTAATCAGGCTGCCCAACAGCACGTCATCGCTGCTGATGACGTTATCGAGGGACAGGTAGACGCTATCTTGCCAATTTGGGGTGGCAGTCGCGACGGAGCCTTGGTTGATAATCGTAAACTTCACCGAGACCGTTCCCCCTGCCGAGACGGTTGAGGGCGCTTCTACGGTCTGCACCTGAAGATCGGCGCGGGGCGGGAAGCTGACCAGCAAGGTTTGGTCGTCGATAGTAGTGTTATTGCTTGTCGCGCCATTCTCAAACAGAGACTGGTTGGCATTGGTGGTTACGACGACCTGATACAGTCCCTGAAGATTAGAGGGGACGGTAAACTGCTCGGAGCGACTATAGAACTGACCTGCGATGAGACCGTTGCCGTAGGTAAAGGAACCCAAGGCAATTTTGGGCGCGTTGGGGTTTCCGGAAGCTTGGAGGAAAATTTGATCGGTCCATTGGGTCGCTGCATTCCCGATGCCCTGATTGGTCACGCTCCAGCTCACGTCAATTTTGCTGCCGGACTGGATTGCCGTTGGCGCGACAATATCGGTAACCACTAGGTCTGGCGGCGGGGTCAGCACCACCTGAAGCGCGCTGGAAACCGTGGTGTTATTGTCCCTATACAGAAACTCGTAGGGACCGCCCGTTTCTACGGCCAGGTAGTAAGTCCCGCTAATTCCGTTGGGTAAAATCACCTCTGCGGAACGGTTATAGCTACCGCCCACGGCTAAGGTGCCAATGTGCTCAAAGCTCCCGAGCTGCGCCACGCGGTTTTGACCTGCGGGGTCGCTGGCCAACCACAGGCGATCGCCCCAACTGCTGCTGTCTGTGGTACCGATACCCTGGTTGGTGACGCTCCAAGAGACCGTCAGGGGCTGACCGCTACTCGCATTCGCGTCAGGTGCAACAGACGAAACAGCTAAATCGGCATAGGGACGGAGGGCAACTTTGAGCGGGTTATTGGCAAGGGTATTGTTGTTGCTCTCTAGATTGTTTTCAAATACTTGACCCGCTGCATCGGTCTGCACGAATAGGTTGTACTGTCCTTCAAAGCGGGCGGGCAGCAGGATGGCTTCGCTGCGGCTATAGCTTTCGCCAGCATCTAAGGCACCCGTATGTTGGAAGTTCCCCAAAATGATGTCATCGCCATTGCCGACGACACTATCCTTCGAAGCAATAATCCGATCGCTCCAAGCGGTTGTATAGCCCTACGAGAGCATGTTAAGACGTTTGTAAATAGCCCGCTTTGAGCAGTAAGGATTTGATTAAGCAGTGCGTCCTAAGCAAAATCCGTAGTGCTATAATGCCAACGCCAGTCCCTTGATTGGTGACAGTCCAACCCACTAAGACGGTGGCCGGATCGCCAATCACCAGCGCTGGAATGGTGACGGATGTTGGGGCGAGATCGGCGTAGGGAGCTAGGGTAATGGCGATCGCGCTGGCAACGGTATTGTTATTCTCGTCACCTTGTTCTGGGACGGTGTTGCCTGCATCGGTTACGAGGAGGAGGTAGCGATTTCCACTCGCATCCAGGGGAATATTCAGATCGGCTCGGGCATCGTAGCTTGCGCCTGGGGCGAGGAGGTTCGGCGCGTTGACTTGGCCTAGTAGTAAATCGTTGGCGTCGAAGGTAGCGTTGTTGGAGAGGTAAATGCGATCGGTCCAAGCAGTTAGGGTTTCAGCGGAGCCTTGGTTCGTCACGCGCCAATTAAAGGGAAGGGTTGTTCCAGAGGTGGCGACACTGGCAGGGGAGGTAATTGCGGCAACTAGATCGGGATGACCGATGGATATCGTATCAGTAGAAACCTGCTGATTATTACTTTCGCCTGTTCCCTCTAGGAGACTGTTGTTTGCATCTGCAACTACAATGATGCGGTAGTTGCCATCGGAAACGACGGGCAGTGTAATTTGAGTAGAGGCCGTATAAACTTCTCCTACAGCAAGCGGGGTATTGCGTGTGACGCTGGCTAGTAATATGGCACTATTAACCGTTCCATTAGCTGATAGATAAACTCGGTCAATCCAAGTA
This sequence comes from Altericista sp. CCNU0014, assembly GCF_044923475.1. Taxonomy (NCBI): domain Bacteria; kingdom Bacillati; phylum Cyanobacteriota; class Cyanophyceae; order Synechococcales; genus Altericista; species Altericista sp. CCNU0014. The sequence continues at coordinate 3,186,580 of NZ_CP137338.1, read as the reverse complement.
CCTTTAGCCTCTGAGGTTCCTGAGTTGCTTACGGTCCAGTTAACTGTGGTCTTTTGTCCAGGTTGCTTGAGTGTCGCGTCGGCAAGGGAGACGTTAGAAACGCTTAAATCTGGTGCTTGTAGAGTAATGGGATGAGCAAATACGTTATTATTCTCGTTACTTTCTAGAACATGGCCATCGACATCTGTAGCAAATAACAAATAGCGATCGCCCTGGGTGGCATCATTTAGGGTAATATTTGCCGCCTGACTATAGCTGTCTCCTATGGGCAAAGCATTGGGTCCAGATGCCTGAGCTAGAAGAATATCAGAGTTATCTAAGGTGGTGTCGTTGGAGAGGTAAACCGCATCTTTGGGTGGAGTTCCATTCAATGCTAATGTCCCTTGGTTCGTAACGTTCCAAGACACGCTGGCAGTCTCGCCTAAACTCATGGTTGCTGGCGCAGCGCCAGAGATTGCCAAGTCAGGAAGGGTATCGTTATCGAGAATCGTTAATGTGGCGCTACTCTGAGCACCAATTGTTGCGCCTCCAGTTGGATTAATCAGTGCCAGATTAATGGTCTCTGCTGACTCAGATAGGGAGTCATCTGCGATCGGAATCGTCACCGTTTTATTGGTTTCGCCATTCGCAAAATTAACTGTAATGAGGTTATTGATAAAGTCTGACGGCGCATTCGCTGTTCCGTCAGATGGCGCGAGGGTAACGCTGACAGCTCCATCGCTTCCACCCTCACGAACAATGGTGATGGTAGGTATAGGTATACCGTTTTCATTGACGCTATAAGTGACAGCACTAAAGGCGAGGGTTCCTGGTTGTAGCGGTGCAATATCATCATTGACAATAGTTGCATTGCCACTAATGGTCGTTCCTAGAGTGGCATTTGTTGGGCTTGTGAGATTAATGCTAAAGCTTTCATTCGGCTCAAATATCATGTCTCCATTCACCAGCACGGTGATGGTCTGATTGGTTTCCCCAGGGTTGAAGGTGAGGGTGCCGCTGCTAGCAACATAGTCTACTCCTGATGTTGCAGTTCCATTGCTAGTTGCAAAGTTGACAGTGATGGTTTGAGTGCTGGGATTACTGAGACTAACAGCGAAGACTAAGGCTGTGGTGCCGCCATCTCCCTCATTCTGGCTTAGTATTGCGGGGGCGATCGTGATCGTCGGTTGAGCATCGTTATCGACAATTGTTAATGTCGCTGCTGTCTGTGTACCCAGAGCCGTCCCGCCCGTGGGATTGCTCAGGGCCAAGTTGATTGTCTCGTTGCCTTCAAAGAGACTGTCGTTAACAATGGGAATGTTAACCGTTTTCGTGGTTTCGCCATTGGCAAAGTTAACCGTGATAGGGCTACTGCTGAAGTCAGAAGGTGTGTTAGCTGTACTATTCGAGGGGGTGAGGGTGACACTCACAACTCCATCGCTTCCGCCAGTACGGACAAGTGTGACAGCCGTGATGGGTGTGCCGTTTTCGTTGACGCTATAGGTAGTGGTGCCGAATTCAACGGTGCCTGGTTGGGCATCGTTATCAACGATGGTTAGGGTAGCGGCTTTTTGGGCACCCAAGGCGGCACCACCTGTGGGATTGATCAGCGTCAGGTTGACGGTTTCATTTAACTCGTAGGCGGTGTCGTTAATAATCGGAATCGTAACAACTTTGCTGGTTTCTCCATCTGCAAAGTTCACCGTAATGGAATTATTACTGTAATCATTGGGGGCAGTGGCTGTCCCATCTGTCAGATCCAACGTCACGCTCGCTGCGCCTAAGCTTCCGAGTTCTCGTGCGATCGTAACCGTAGCGTTGCTACTTTCTAGCGTGCTGAAGGTTGGTTGGCTGAAGGAGAATAAACCGGATTCGTTTTGGGCTTCAATGAAGACGTTGGAAGCAAGATTTAAACCAGTGACGCCTTCAATAATGGCAATTAGTTCATCGGGTTCACCATCTGGTTTATTGATGAAGACGGCAGTGCCAGTAACTCCTGCAACGGGAGATGTACCTAAGATGTAGTTACTTTTTGGCCCTGTTAGTTGAATCAAGTCTTCGCTGGAGTTAAATCCAACAATTCGAACGTAATCATTTACCCCAGCAGTCGTAGTATTGCCATCATCATAAAAGGTTGTGACAGAATTACCAATAACATAGATGTCACTACCTGTACCGCCATTGAGAGTGTCGATTTCTCCTAACCCAGGTGTAATAGCTTTTTGATTGACACCAATTAGGCGATCGTTTCCACCTTGAGCATTAACGGTATCGTTGCCTGCTCCACCGATGATGATGTCGTTACCCGCTCCAGTGGTGAGAGTGTCGTTAGCAACCGTACCAGTAATCTCAAAGCGTTCGATATTGGAAAAGTTGACTTGGTCGTAGTTACCATAGTCACTTGCTCTATAGGCAAAGTAAGAACCGTTGGAACCTCCTGTCCCATTGCTGGATACTGAGCTGCTGACACCTGCATTGAGACCTGGTCCTACATAGGTGTTGCTAGAATAATCGACAATCAGCAAGTCATTGCCTGCTCCACCATCAACATTGTCGATGCCTAACCCCGCGTTAATTGTATCGTCGCCATCTCCACCAGAAAGCTGGTCATTGCCAGCGGTACCAATCAGAGTGTCGTTTCCACTTCCGCCAGTAATCGAAGATTCTTCTATTTCTAAATTCTGATCATTCAGAATCAATATCCGGTGATCGTCTTCAGCTTGAATCGCCAAAAGCGATCGATCGTCCAGGGTTTTCCCTAGCACCAGCGCCGCAAAAAGCTGTCCCTCATCCCCAGGAGAATCCGTCGCGTTCAGCTTTGAATCGATATAGTGGCCAACTTCTTCCAAAAGAACCGAAGTAACCGCACTCGGGTTGCCTGCATTTCGATTCAGAAAATCATTAGACACATAAATCGTATTCGTCTCCTGGCTAAAGGCACCATTGGCGTCTAGTACGTTGCCCTCAAGGACCACAAATTCCGGCCAACCATTACCGCTCGCCAAGTCTTTCACTAAAGCTTCCGCATCGTTGGGGTTCCAGCTTTCCCCAAACGCCTCATGCAGATTGTCCAATAGCACAGGGCTGTCCAGCCACTGAGACAGGAGCGTTGCAGCCTGCATTTTCGCTTCCGCCAACACCGTCTCCGTCGCAATTAAAGATGCTAACAGAACAGAAACGTCGGTATCGGTCGTCAGTGGACTGCCTGTGAGCGGATCTATCCCCTCAGGCGTATTACTGCCCAAAGAATCTTGAGATAAAAATTCGCCCCCATCCTTTAGGAGCGGAAAAATAGGTAAAACACTAGCCGCATCTATAGGAACCAAATCTGGCCCTACAATCGGCAGACTTTCTTGTCCCGGTTGAGGGGGGCTAGAACTCCCGATCTGAGACGGATCGACAAAAGCGTTTTGCTGATTCGCTCCGGCATCAAGGGCACCGGAATTGTTGAGAATCGGCTGCGCTGGGTCCAGACGTTCCATAGGATTGCTGCTAGTGAATGTAATAAAAAGCTCTTGAGTTTATCGCGCAATTTTGCGCGACCTTTGACACCACAAGCTGTGGGATGCATCAGCAAGATGCACCCCATAACCGTTGTCCATAGATAGAGTTAGCCTTTAGAGGCAGTTTAAGAAGTCTCACTCATCCCTGCCAAAAATGGGGGGAGACAACCAAGAATTAGGGTCTTTTCTCCCAAAATTGGGAGGTTAGGGGGGAGAGGGCAATGTTTGCGAGAGCTTTAAAGTCATCTCTCAGACAGGCATTGCAGGCATGGGAATCAAGTTTGCCGTTTCAGCATTCAAAAATTGATCCACAACCTCTTGATAAGTAGCTAGATCGGTACGCCATCCTTCAAGGGCCTGCTGTACCTGCACCAAACGCTCGGCCTCAGTTGCAGCCTGAAGTTGTGTCTCAAAGTTCGCAGTGAAGAGTACGACGGGTAAGCGCTCTTGCTCCGGCAACTGGAGCATCGCTTCTTGTACGCTCAAATTCAGTTGATTGCGCTCGAAGGTATAGACCAGATTCAACCCAGCCCGCATCGGTTGAGTGCCGACCTGCTGCCAAGCGCCAGGAGAGAGTAAGGTCTGGCACATGTAGTCGTGGGCACCTTCTTCCGAGAAAGCAACATAGCCTCGGAAATTAACCCCAACCGCTTGATAGTCCATATTGCGAAGGACCTCGCCGTAGCGCCGAGCAACAGTAGGGATTTCGACGTTTTCGTACGTCTTGTCGCTCAAGGACTCGACCAATACAGTACGGTCTGGATAAGCGACGAGAGAAACCCCGTTTTGATAGCTCACTTGAGCCACCTGCTGGGCGCGCACGGGTTCGCGGGAGACTTCCCATGCCTGCGGTACGATTCCGCTATAGCGGAGAAAATCAGGAGTGAGAAGAGAAGGGTCTTGACGCTCAATGCCACTGAAATAAGCTAAATCAATTTACTAGAGCAGCTTTGAGAACAGCACGAGGTTTATTCATTCGCGCAAATGGCTTTGGCCTACGTTTTAGCACTCTGGGTTCAGACCGAAAAACTCTCAAAGGCAGCAAGTCCTTTGCTACAACCTCCATTAGAACTCGATACAAATTTTGCTGTATCTTTTGCGTTGTAATTGCCAACAACCCTATTGTTTGTAGGAACTGCTGTCGAGTTCCCTGCAACGACAGTCGAGATAGGGCTTGTTCTGAGGATTGCGCTGTCTGGAGCATGACGGTTCGCAAGAGATTGTAGGCCAATAGATGTGCCCAGAGGTCTTTGCGCACCATTTGCGGGGTTTTGGCGCTGAGCATCTCCATACCCAAGGTGGTTTTGAGATGTCGTAAATTAACCTCAGCCGCCTGCCATCTCAGACCGTAGAGTTGACCTAACTGCTTGGCACTATAGCGTTTGGCATCGAGTAAAGTCGTGACAATAATGATTCGTAGGTCTCGAAAACCTGGACGACGGATTAGGATAGACACCTCGCGAACATCTAAAAACTTTGGCAACTGGCTAAAGTCTTCCTCACTCATGTGTTGAGGAGGTTTGGAAGGTTTATGCCATCGAACAGCATGGTCTCCAATACCCAGCTTCTGACCTCGACGAAAATCGCTATGACGGGCATGATGCTTACGAAACACCCCATCAGCGCCCTGGGCTTGGACTAAGGCCAGATCTGTAAAAGTTCCATAAGCTCGGTCGCCGAGCCCTACATCCCCAGGCACTAAGTCCGCATACAGCAGACGACTCAATTCCAGCTCACTGGTCTTAAAACAGCTCACGCAAGCCGACACAACCGCACCTGTCATTAAGGAGAAGACCACCACAAGCTTGGCGATGGGAAATCCACACCCTGGCTTTTGGTTACTGTGTTGAGGATAATCGGCTTGGTTGGCAGGCGTATCGCTCATCAGCACTGTGGTACCGTCATAGACCCGCACCCGAAGTCCACACCATTGTTCGGTCGAGGGAATCGTTTGTTCTAACGACTCCGCCGTATCGGGAATCAGACGCTGCAAGACGCTTTCGCTCAATCGTTGACGGGCTTTACTATAGGCTCCAGTATCAGGGGAGGGGCTGTCTCCGCCTGCCGCTCCCACCCAAGCCGTAATCCGTTTGACGGCATTGCTGAGGCTTTTATCCGGGTCTAAAACTTGAGACAGGAGTGCCCATAGCGTCACAATCGGCGTATACACACAGTTTCGATACTGAATATTTTCTTCTACTAAAATTTCTTCAATCCGCGACGCTGGCAATATCTTCAACCAAGGTAATCCAATACTCTGATTGAACTGCTGCTTGAGAATTTCGGCACGATTCAGCATAAGATAAGGAGGTATTATTTTGGTCTGTAAGGCTATGATGCTTCTAAATCATGCCTTGCAGATTTTTTTGTCTCCTTATTTCAGTGGCATTGGTCTTGACGCTTAACGGCAATAACGAGGGCTAGTTCCTGGATTTCTAGAGACCGATTCATAGTTTCTGGGTAGGAATTATAGGTTATGGAAAATGACTCGCGATCGACTCAGCCATGACAGGTTGTCATGACGAGCAATTTGAAAGCAAGTCGGTCGAAAGTAGTTAGCACGCAAGGAATATCCCTACCAAAACGGTTGGTAGAGCTATCTCATAACATGAAGCTTCCGTTACCGAATTAGACTGGCTAGGAGCCAATCCATCAATCCCCCAATTCAGTAACTAATAACTCGAGCGCTTCATGTTAAGCGCTTGTATGGCAATTACTCGAAAACGCATCGCGTTCTGAAGGTATTATTCCCAAACTCGGCCTGAGCCATATCATAAAAACGTCCCGAGATTTAACGGAAATATTCAGATAAAAACGAAGAAAACAGACCCCTCGCGCTTCCCCACCGCTGAAGCAACGATTCGCTTTACCTTTATAGCCTAGCGAACCGTAGGGTTGTCAAGATGCACGCAAAAATTGATGCATACCCTCATTCCTTGAATGCTGCATTCTCGACTAACGGAGGTGTTTCAGTCCTTCCATTTCTCCAGTGAACAAATCTGTAAAGATACTCATCACCGTTCGCTCGCGCGTTTTAATATTCACGCTCAACGACATCCCGGACTGCAACGATAGCTTTCGCTTCTGCACCTTAAGATTCTGAGAATTCAGCTTTACCTTCGCTGGAAAACTGTAAAAGTTTCGCACTTGCGTCGGCGGGAGCGCATCGGAACCGATCGAGACTAAGGTTCCTTTGATATCGCCAAACTCGCTAAACGGGAAAGAATCGACTCTCACGTCTACGGGCATTCCCGGACGCACAAATCCAATATCCCGGTTCGTGATATAAACTTTTGCGACCAGATTGTCGGAGGGAACGATTTTCAAGACTGGTTCGCTCGGGTTGGTTACAAACCCCGGTGCTTTGGGTTTGAGATCGAAGACAATTCCATCCGTGGGCGATTGAATCGCTTGATAATTTAAAGTCAATTTGGCTTGGTTGAGCTTATTGTCGATTTCGGCGATTTGTTTTTCGTTCTCGACAATGGTTTTTGCAAATTGACTGTCAATTTGTGCGATCTGCTTTTCATTCATCGACAGCGTCCCGAGCACGTCCTTGCGCGAAACGGATACGGTATTGTCTAGTTTTTCGTTCGCTTGAGCAATGGTTAAGGCGAGCCGCTTTTCTTCTTGCTCCAGTCGTTCGACTTCGGCTTTAGATTTTTGTAAAGCTTCTTCTTGCTTGATCTGCTCTATTTTGGCCAATCCGCCTGAAGCAACAACGGGCAAAATAGTCTGGAGCAGTTCTTCATTGACGGCTAGGGTTTTACGAGCGCTTTCCTGCTGGATCTTCGTTTGGGCGAGTTGCTTTTGCAGTTGCTCGGTCTCGAGGCGAGCAGCGCTGGCGCGGGTGGTTTCTTCCCGCAAGTTTGACTGGAGCCGCAACTGCTGCTCCGGGGATAGGGAAGTGCCTCGACTGCTGCCGCGCACTTGGGAGCGATACAGCTGATTTTCTTCGAGCAGGGCTTGACGGTTCTGGGCGAGGGCGATCATGCGCGACGGAACTGGGGCGCTGGGGGTGAGGCCGATCCGACCCGTTTCATCAGCGGTCTGTTGGCGATAAAAAGCGTTTTCTTCGAGCAGCGATCGCCGCACTTGTTCTAGGGCAGCCAGTTCCGATTGGGTCCCTTTAGGGTCTAGACGCAGCAGAACATCACCTTTTTTGACGCGCTGCCCTTCCTTAACAAGAATGGCTTTAACGACACCAGTGACGGGAGCTTGAACTTCTTTAACCGCTCCTGCGGGTTCGAGCTGACCGGTAGCGGGGATGGCTTCTTCAAATTTGAAGAAGCTGGCCCAGGCCACGATCGCAGCGGTGCTGCCGACCAGTCCCCAAATGATGACCCGCGACCACAGGGGAGACTGCTGCAGGAGTACGGGCCGGTCGAATTGTGCGAGAGCAGTCGGCCCCGATTTAGCAAGGCGACCGCCCGGCGCCAAGACGAGGGCATTGCTGCCCGGAGCAGCCGGGGCGCTCTCTTTATCTGCAGGCGCTACGACGATGGTGCCTATGGCGGATGGTTCTTCGGCAGGCGGGGGATCGATTAAGTCGGACTTTAAAGGTTCTACGGTAATCCCCGGCCCGATTTGAAAATGCCCCTTGCATATCGAACGGATAGCATTTTCGATATCTTCCTGCAGGGTTCCCTTCAGCAGATAGCCGTGGACGCCGACCTGCAATGCGGGCAATAAGGAGTTTTTAGACGTTAGTACTAATATTTTGGTTTCGGGAAAGCGCGCGTTAATTTCTTCAGCAGCGCCCAACCCATCTAAGACAGGCATGATGAGGTCTAAAAGCAACACATCCGGTCGCAGTTTCTCAACCTGGTCGATGGCTTGCAGGCCATCCTGGGCTGTTCCAACTACCTCAATATCTGGGCAAGACTTAAATTGAGCTTCAAGACCAAGGCGAATTGATGCTTGATCGTCCGCAATGACGATGCGAATCATACTGGAATCCTAGGTAAGCGGAACTTGAACTCAGTCTGAACGGAAACGAATGGACTGAAAATGGCCCTCAATCGATCGATGGATCCTAAGTAAATGATACTTTGGCCGTGAAGATTTATGGATTGTCGGAGAGTATAACAGCTGAAATGGTTGTCCGGGCAATGTTTAAGGTCTCTTTAAGTTGCCATGCTTTGAAGTTGCAGATCTAACCACTCCTGATAGCGGCGTTCCAAAAGCTGTTGGCGGACGGCTTCGTTCAGCTGAGCGCTCATGCACGTTTCAAGGCGCACGATAACGGACCACTCACCAAAACGCTGCGGCGGCCAAATTTGACCCGGTTTGCTGCTGGCAAGCATCTGTACTAAAGACGGATGCAGTGTTGCTGCAGCAACAGGCCCCACTTGACCGCCCGTTTGGGCTTCAGGTCCCTCAGAATACTGAGAAGCGATGTCTGCAAAGGTTTGTTCCCCTTCTTTCAGACGAAAATACAGCTCCTGCGCTTGCTCGACATTGCGGGTGCGAATTAACGAATAAATAAACTGATCTAGCTTGGGTTTGTGTTTCAAAAAGTCCACTTCAATAAAGGCTCCCCAGGAAGTGTCTTTGAACTTTGCTAGCTTAAACTCTCGCTGTGCTCGGTCTAAAAGCTGCTCGGGGTTTATCCGGTAGTAGTTTAGCCAGGACTGTCGTTGTTCGTCAGAGCCGATCTGGTGCTGCACGTAAAACCGATCTAAGGCAGAAGCTTCTTCGTCTGGTGTCAGCACGATATCCTTGAGCGCGTTGTCTAGAATAAGTTCCTTGAGGAAGGTGGGCAGCAGTTGGTATTGAGTCATTAAGCCAAACAGCTCAGAGGCCGCAAGGGTGCGATCGCCGACAGCAACGATAGAGTTCATAAGATATCAATCAGCAGTAGGTCAGAGCAGGTGAGGTCGATAAATTTCTGGAATCTATTTTTGCAGGAGCAATTCCCTGTCGCTGCGAAGCGCAGTTCCAGTAGCTTTATACCTAGTCTGCCCTCTGTATAGAACGATCTACCATCAATACGGATTGTTCTCTTCCGATCGTTTTGCCGGTCCGATCGCCTGGGTTGTGTTTGCGAACGATCGCGGTTGGCGATCGTTCGCATCCGTTATATAAAATTGGGCGGCAAGACGGTCACCCATTCGTGAAGGTCGTATTCAACGCAGCCATTGGCAATCAGCGGATCTCGCTCCACGATTTCCTGGGCCTGAGCCAAAGACTCGGCCTGAAACAGCAGCATCCCGCCCCGGCTCTCTCGCCAGTAGCCCGTAGTGGCTTGATGCCCTTGGAGGTTGAGTTGCCGCACAAAAGCTTTATGGGCTGGCACAAACCGATCGAAGGTCGATTTATCGACAATGCCGCGCTCGATTTTGACAAACCAAGGCATGGAAATTTTCCTAAAGATACTTGTGCAACAGCAGCGCCAACTTTTCCTTCGTCGCCTCTGGGACTTCGGCTAAAGGCGTAATAATGGCATATTTGAGCGCATCGTGAGCCTTGGATGGAGGGTAGCTCGCGCTGATGCGCTTGACGCTTTCTTGGATGACCCGCTGGGCATTTTCAGCATTTTTGTGCAGATTTTGGATCACCATTTCGACGGTGACGCTGTCGTGGTCGGGGTGCCAGCAGTCGTAATCTGTTGCAAGGGCAAGGGTCGCGTAGGCAATTTCGGCTTCGCGGGCTAGTTTGGCTTCCTGGAGGTTGGTCATGCCAATGACGGTGCCGCCCCAGCTTCGGTAGAGGTTGGACTCAGCTTTGGTGGAAAACGCTGGCCCTTCCATGCAAACGTAGGTGCCGCCTCGGTGCAGGGTAACGCCCTCTAGCCGCAAAGACTCGATCGCATCGCCTAGAATCTGGGCGATCGCCATACAAATGGGTTCCCCAAAGCTGATGTGGCCGACGATGCCTTCGCCAAAGAAGGTCGAGACGCGATGGCGGGTGCGATCGATGAACTGATCGGGAATGACCATGTCCAGCGGCTTAATTTCTGCCTGAAGGGAACCGACCGCCGAAGCCGAAATAATATATTCGACCCCGAGGGACTTGAGGGCATAAATGTTGGCGCGAAAGGGCAACTCTGTGGGCATTAAGGTGTGATGCCGTCCGTGGCGAGCCAGAAACGCGACGCGGGTGCCTTCTAGGGTACCCAGGATGACTGCATCGGAGGGAGGACCGAAGGGGGTTTCAACGTGGATTTCTTGAATATCTTTGAGGGCTTCCATTTTGTAGAGACCGCTGCCCCCAATGATGCCGATTCTTGCTTCAGCCATTGCTTTCTTGCCCGCTTGTTGGTTTGCTCATGTTCGTAGTTTAAGAGGGGAAGGTCTTTTTGCAAATGTAGGGGGTTATGAGGGGTTCGGGGTGGATGCGCTCGACCATTGCATTTGTTGCGTTTATTTCGTTTAATGAGTACGCTTGTTATGATAACCGTTGTCAACGGTATAACGCTTATGAGACCTCATTCCAGATCGGGTGCGGGAGAGCAAAATGGCTAGCAAAATTGTTGCTTTTCGAGGGACAGTTGCGCCGACCATGGCGGATACAGAGCTTGCACGGGAGTCAAGCCGTCAGCTCTCAAGGCTTGCGAGTTTGTGGCACGATCGCGGGAAGCAGCTTTCTGCTTTTCAGCTTCGCGTACAGGCAGATGACGAGCCAGAAGAGGTAGTGGTTATTCCGATTTCTGCCTTTCATCTTTTAGCTGATATTTTGACGCACATGGCTTGTGGCAATGCAGTCATTTTAATCCCTGTCCATGCTGAATTAACGACCCAGCAGGCAGCAGATATTTTGAATGTCTCACGTCCATTCCTGATTGGTTTGATTGACAGTGGCAAGATTCCATGCAGTAAGGTTGGAACTCATCGTCGAATTCGCTTTGACGATCTCATGGCATATAAGCAAGACATAGATCGACGAAGGCTTAAAACCCTTGAGGAACTCGCACGAGAGGCACAAGAGTTGAACATGGGCTATTGATGGTATAGCCCTACGAGAGCATGTTAAGACGTTTGTAAATAGCCCGCTTTGAGCAGTAAGGATTTGATTAAGCAGTGCGTCCTAAGCAAAATCCGTAGTGCTATAAGCAATTTCATTGTATTATTTGACGCCTGTGTTTTGTATCCAGCCCCTTTGCGTGACTTTTTGATGAACTTGGCGATAACAGACTTATTTCGTGCCAAGTGGACTGATGAAATTCATGATGAGTGGATTCGAAGTCTGCTAAAGAATAGAGCAGATCTCGCAAAAGAGCGCCTTTACCGAATAAGGGATTTGATGAACAGTAATGTACGCGATTGTTTGGTTTCTGGCTATCAAGATCTCATTCCATCGCTGACTTTGCCAGATGAAAACGATCGCCATGTCCTAGCGGCTGCGATTTGCACGGGGGCTGATGTAATCGTCACTTACAACTTGTCGGATTTTCCGGCTGTAACTCTTGGGCAGTATGGAATTGAGGCTCAGCATCCTGATGAGTTCATTAATCATTTGCTTGATTTGGCTCCCTCGATAATCTGTGAAGCTGTTAAGCGACAGCGAATGAGCTTGAAAAATCCACCTCTAAGTGTTGAAGAGTTACTTGCCGCTTACGAAAAACAAAATCTAGCTAAAACTGTTGCAGTACTCAGGCTTTACAATGGATTACTCTAAGGTTTCAGACTGGTGCCGATCGTGATTTTACTTTGCTGTTTTTCTAGACTTTGCGTTCGGCTTGGATGCGCTTTAGCAAGACTGAGGCGGGTTCGTCGATGGGGTTTTGCGATTGGCATTGTGACGAACTGCTGCAACCTCGACATCGTCGGTAACGTGCCGTCATAAAATAAAAACGCCCAGCCTCGTGCAGAACCATCCGTTTGAGCAGCATGACGACAGAAGCAATCCCCGTATCTCGGCGCAAGCTATGGCTAGCTGCGATCAAACCACCCATGTATAGCGTGGCAGTGGTCCCCATCTGGGTCGGCACGGCGATCGCCCAAGCCACCCAGCATCACATCAACGGCTGGATTGCTTCCACGTTTTTGCTGTCTGCCATTAGCATCGTGGCCTGGAGTAACGTCAGCAACGACGTCTACGATGCCGACACGGGCATCGATCGCAACAAACACCATTCCCTCGTCAACCTGACGGGCAATCGCCCCCTGATCTTTTGGATCGGTAACGGGTTGCTGGCGCTGGGCGTGGTGGGTATCGCGGCGATCGCCCTTCTCCAGCAAGACTTAGTCGTATTGGGGCTGGTCTCGCTCTGCTGCTTTTTGGGTTATCTCTACCAAGGCCCGCCGTTCCGGCTGGGCTATAAGGGCTTAGGCGAGTTCCTTTGCTTTTTTGCCTACGGCCCGCTGGCGCTGTCAGCCGTGTACTACAGCCAGACCAAAAGCTGGTCGGTCTCGGTGCTCTGCGCGTCCGTCTTTCTGGGCATTATCACCAGCATCATTTTATTTTGCTCCCACTTTCATCAAGTCGAAGATGATATTGCTGCGGGCAAGCGATCGCCCATCGTTCGCCTGGGCACAAAACGCGGTGCGGAGCTGCTGCCATGGCTGTGCGGGAGCGCCTACGGTGCAGTTGCGCTCTCAGTCGTTCTGGGGGCGATGCCCGTCGGCTCCTTACTCACCCTTGGAAGTCTCCCCTTTGCATTTAAGCTGTGCAAGTTTGTCGGGCAAAACCACGATCGGCCCCAGCGCGTGAATAACTGCAAATTCATTGCCGTAGCGCTGCACTTTTGGAGCGGGCTGCTGTTGGGCCTTGGTTTTCTGGTGCTATGACCTATCGGCTGCGGATCGAACCTTATAGGTGGAAATTTCAGCAGCCGATTCAGACCCATCACGGGTTGTGGGAAATTCGAGAAGGATCGATCGTCGGTCTCGAGCGGGAGGATGGCGTCGTCGGCTGGGGAGAAATTGCCCCCATTCCTTGGTTTGGTACCGAGACATTGGAAGAGGCGATCGCCTTTTGCAAAAGCCTGCCCACCTTCGTGACGGAATCGGATATCCTTTCCGTTCCCGATCGCCTCCCTGCTTGTCAGTTTGGGTTTGGCAGCGCCTGGGAAGCACTCTCAACCCCTCGGCCTGAAGCAGATTTCGCACCCTCGCAGATCGGCGTGCTGTTGCCTGCTGGAGAGGATGCCCTATCGGCTTGGCCTGCTCCCTGGGCCAAAGGACATCGTACGTTTAAGTGGAAGATCGGGGTTTTAGATGTTCCCCGAGAGCTGGATCTGTTCCATCGTCTCGTATCGGCTTTACCGGAAAACGCCAAACTGCGCCTTGATGCTAATGGTGGGTTAACTCTAGCCCAAGCAAAACAATGGCTGGAAACCTGCGATCGCACCTCCCGGATTGCCATCGAATACCTAGAGCAGCCGCTCCCGCCCGATCGATTTGAAGCTATGATGCAGCTCGCTCGAGCCTATAAAACCCCTCTGGCTTTGGATGAATCGGTTGCGACAGTGGCTCAACTGAGGCAATGTTACGAGCGCGGGTGGAAAGGTGTGATGGCGATCAAACCAGCGATCGCCGGATACCCTCAAGCCCTCAGAGACTTTCTCAACACCCATACCGCAGATGTCGTCTTTTCCTCTGCCTTTGAAACGGAAATCGGTCGGAGAGCCGCATTAGCATTGGCTCGATCGTTCAACCCCCCTCATAGAGCCATTGGCTTTGGCGTCAACCCTCCCCGTACTGACCTATCTGTGTACACACAAGTCTCAAACACCTTGCGCTAGCCCCCCCGACCCCCCAATTCTGGGGGGAGAAGTCCAAAAACTAGGGTCAGTTCCCCCAGAATTGGGGGGCTAGGGGGGCGAATGCAGGATTGAATGAGTTTCATGAAAGATGTGTGTACGCGGTAGCCGTACCGACGGATAAATTGAATCAAATCCTTAATTAAACCCCTGGTTCCGCCAAGGACCTGGATCGACCGACTTGCCAAACACGAATAGCCCCCAGTGCAGGTGAGGCCCCGTCACGGCTCCCGTCCCGCCCAAAGCGCCGATCGTCTGACCCGCCTTTACAAAATCGCCCTCTTTAACATCAATGCGGCTGAGGTGCAGGTAAACGCTCGAAACACCTTGACCGTGATCGAGTCCCACGCAGTTGCCGTGGACCTTAAATCGCTTTGCCTCTCGACCGACCAACGCGACCCGTCCGTCAGCGGGAGCCACGATCGCAGAGCCGTAGGCCCCCGCATAATCGACACCACGATGGAAGTAATCCTTTGCAAAAACGCCGTTATAGTAGCGCCGCACGCCATAAACGGTCGTCACCGGGCCGTTATTGGGTTTGCGAAAAGGCCCATTCCAGTACTTTTGGGGCGTCACGATTGCCTTGAACGCATCCATGCGATCGAACTCGTACTCGTCGGAGTTAGAGTCGGAACCGGGCCGCAGCCAAATGCTTTGGGTGGGAAACCAACGTTTTTTCAAATTGAGCTTAAATGCTTGCGTATCCGTCCCATTGTTGACCTGCACCGTAAGCGGCCCTGGCTTATCTAAGGGCGTCGTAGGCACGAGGGTGCGGTAAAGATTGGCATTGAGGCTAAAGGCAGGATAAGTTTTGGCTCCCACCCGGACTTGAGGGGCAGCGCCACTCCCATCGGCCTGCATCGTGACGGTAATGGTATCGCCCAACTGCGGCGAAGTGGGCGATACTTTTGCGAGCAAAGCTTGGGCGGGATGGACGAGCACACTGCTCAGGACCGCAATAGCAATGACGGATAGGCTCAAGATCGAGGGGGTCGATTTAAGGCGATGACCGACGAGCCGAAGCGCGGCATGAAGCCGCTGGAGCGATTTTGAGAACGACGCGCGTTTCGAGCGAGCAAACCACGACATAGGCGTATGGAGTGAGGAAGAAAAATAATGGAAAAACCTTAGCACATTCGCAATCCTTTGAGGCTCGCGACGGAGGCTGTTTAACTTAAGGATAAAGAGCCGCAAATCGACGATCCTTAACTCGCACAACTTTATTCCTTCATCTCGATCGCGGTAAAATCTTTACCTATACTGGCAATCGCAGCAAACGGGTACGGTTATCTTACCTTCCACGCTGTTGCTTTGCATTTGACATAATGGAACTATCTAAACTAGTACCGATTTAACTTAATGCACTCAGATGAGGGCGGCCATGGTGAATCCTGAAGTCTCGGATCGCAACCGTATCTATACCCAAGAAGATGTTCAGCAAATTTTGAACCTGGCCATCGCCCAGCACGCCTACGAGGGCGAATTCTCTCGCGACCAACTCCTCGAAATTGCTGAAGACTTAGCGATCCCAGCGGCGATCGTCCACCAGGCGGAGCGAGCTTGGATTCAATCCAACGACGAAAACCTCAAGCGCGAGGCGTTTAATCAACATCGTTGGGCGGAACTCAAGCGTAAGGTGGGCCGCTTTGCCATCTTCAACGTCATTTTTATCCTGCTCAACGCGCTGATGGGATTTGGATTTCCCTGGTCGCTTTACATTCTGCTGTTTTGGAGCCTGTCGATCGGACTTAAAGCCTGGAACGCGATTCACTTGAACGGAGAGGCTTACGAAAAAGCATTTCAACGGTGGTATCGCACCTATAAAGTCCGCAGTCTCGTCGGTCGCTGGTTCGATCGCTTGTTGAGCGTCTAGCGCTGAGGCGTCCTCACCTCATTTGGTGTCGTGGATAACCATTTTGAGCAGATGACTGTGAAAAGCTGGCAGTAGACCCAATCCTGTAGATAAAACTCCAGGATGCGATCGCGTTGTGCGACACTGACAGTGAGGATAGCTTTAAGACGACAAAGGTCAAGGCGTTTCTTGGCTGTTGATTGAAATAAATATTGGACGCCTTCAAGGACTTGATGCATGCAAACGGCCTCTGACCTAACCATTGAAACGATGACCTGCGACCTCAGCCGAACTGGCCTAGGGGTTGACATACTCAAGCGCTCGTTTCTCGACAATCTGTTCTACGTGCTGGGTAAGTTTCCAGGGCTTGCCAGCCAGAATGACTACTATCAAGCATTGGCTTATACCGTGCGCGATCGCATGCTCCAGCGCTGGATCAACACCGCCGCCACCTATACGAATGCCGGATCCCGTACTGTTGCCTACTTGTCAGCGGAATTTTTGATGGGTCCTCACTTGGGCAACAACTTAGTCAACTTGGGCATCTACGACCAAACCAAACAGGCCATGACCGAACTCGGTCTAGATTTTGACGAGCTTTTAGAGCAAGAAGAAGAACCCGGACTCGGCAATGGCGGCTTGGGGCGATTGGCCGCCTGCTACCTGGATTCCTTAGCCACCCTAGACATTCCGAGTATTGGCTACGGCATTCGCTACGAATTCGGCATCTTTGCCCAAGATATTAAAGATGGCTGGCAAATTGAGCTGACAGACAAATGGCTCAGAGCCGGAAACCCGTGGGAACTTCCCAGACCGGAATGGGCCGTGCCAGTCAAAATTGGGGGCCATACAGAGCATTACGTCGACAATCGAGGGGTGAAGCGCGTCCGATGGGCGCCTTATCAAGTGCTCAAGGGGATTCCCTACGACACGCCGATTCTGGGGTATCAGACCAATACAGCTAACACCCTCAGGCTGTGGACTGCCCAAGCCCCAGAATCCTTTGACTTTGGCGCGTTCAACTCCGGCGACTATTTAGGTGCAGTTCACGAAAAGGTTTTTTCAGAAAATATTTCCAAGGTTTTGTACCCCAACGACGACGGATCTCAGGGCAAGCTTCTCCGTTTGACCCAGCAGATCTTCTTTGTCTCTTGTTCGCTGCAAGACATGATCCGCATCCTAGGGCGTCAGGGCATTCCGGTGGAAAAATTTCACGAGAAATTCGCAGTACAGCTCAACGATACGCACCCGGCCATTTCGGTTGCGGAGCTCATGCGTCTCCTGATCGACGACCATGAAATGGAATGGGATACAGCTTGGTCTATCACTCAAAAAACCCTGGCCTATACCAATCACACCTTGATGCCGGAAGCCTTGGAGCGCTGGCCGGTCGATTTATTCGGACAAATTCTGCCCCGGCACCTAGAAATCATTTACGAAATCAACCTTCGGTTCTTGGATGAGGTGCGGCTTCGCTTCCCCGACGACGACGCGCGGTTGGCGCGAATGTCCTTGATTGATGAGAGCGGCAGTCGCTACGTCCGCATGGCCCACCTTGCCTGCGTGGGCAGCCATGCCATTAACGGCGTGGCTGCACTCCATACCGAGCTCCTCAAGTCCGACGTGCTCAAGGATTTCTGGGAGATGTATCCAGAGAAATTCAGCAACAAAACCAACGGCGTGACGCCGCGACGGTTTATGGTGTTGAGCAACCAACCTTTAGCGAAGCTGATTTCTGAAAAAATTGGCAATGGCTGGGTGCGGCATCTCGACGAACTGCAGAAGCTCGAAGCCTACGCAGACGATCCCGAGTTTCAGCAGCAGTGGCGATCGATCAAGCAAGATCGCAAGCGAGAGCTTTCCATCTACATTCAAAACCATTACGGCTTGACGGTAGACCCCGCCTCCCTCTTCGACATTCAAGCCAAGCGAATTCACGAGTACAAGCGCCAGCACCTTAACGTGCTCCATATCATCGCCTTGTACAACCGCATTAAAGCTAACCCAGATGTCGAAATTACGCCGCGTACGTTCTTGTTTGGGGGTAAAGCCGCTCCGGGCTACTACATGGCGAAGTTAATTATCAAATTAATTAATTCTGTCGGCGATGTTGTAAACCGCGATCCTGACGTGCGGGGACGTCTTAAAGTGTTGTTCATGAAGAACTTCAACGTGAAGTTTGCCCAGCGGGTCTATCCGGCTGCGGATTTGTCGGAGCAGATTTCTACGGCGGGTAAAGAAGCCTCTGGGACGGGCAATATGAAGTTTGCCCTCAATGGTTCGCTGACCATTGGGACCTTGGACGGCGCAAATGTTGAAATCCGAGAAGAGGTCGGTGCTGAAAACTTCTTTTTGTTCGGACTGACAGCCGAAGAGGTCTATGCCAAACGCGCCCAAGGCTATCAGCCTGCGGACTACTACAATCGCTATCCCGAACTCAAACTGGCGATCGACCGGATCTCCTCTGGCTTTTTCTCCCACGGCGATGGAGAAATCTTCAAGCCGTTGGTAGACCTGCTCTTGCACCAAGATCCGTATTTCGTCCTAGCAGACTTTGCTTCCTATATCGACTGTCAGGATGAGGTCAGTTTGGCCTATCGCGATCGCGATCGCTGGACGCAGATGTCAATTCTAAATGCCGCGCGGATGGGCAAATTTTCCTCCGATCGCTCGATTCGGGACTACTGCAACGAAATTTGGGATGTGAAGCCAGTTGCAGTAGAGCTGTCGGCGTTCTGTTAGATCGCCGCATCAAGGCCCGTCGAGGTTATGGCAAATTAAAGTCTGGGAAAGTTCTCGTACCGCTAGGGTGCGGGGGCTTTCTCGCAGCCGCGTATCGTGCGGTTGCATATCGATCGTTCTCGCGCAATGGAGGGGTTCAACCCATCGCGCTGACGCTACCACCCGCGATTTGCCACCCATTTTCGCCTTTACGCCAAACTCTCATATAGCGGTAATCACCTGCGAAGGCATTTCCCAAATAGGTGCCGCTCGAGAAAATTTGGGCCGATGCGAGAGCAAAGCGATCGCTCCAAACCCGGATTTCTAGATCTTTGGGTGTAAATTCCTCAAACTGGGTGCCGCCAGTGCGATGCAACTCCAAATCCATTGCTTTGGTCGCCAACTCGCCAGTTGGCCCCGCAAAAAGCAGATCGTCGGCAATCAGGGCATCCAATTCAGCCACGTCCGAGGCAAGCATTGCGGCATAAAGTCGCGTCTCGCATTCGCGGATTTGGGTTTCGATTTCTGAATTCATTTTTCCTCCTGTGATACATGCAGCCAAACTGCGCGCAGTACGACGATCTGCTCTATCCGCTGCTATCTTTGGCGATCGAGAGCAATCCCCAGAAAACTAGGATACTGCCAACCCCAAACCAAAGCGACGGGATTTCTTGTAAAGCGACAGATGCAAACAACACCGCAAACACTGGCTCTAGCAACAATATTGCAGCGGTCAGTACGATTGGCAAACGCTGAGCTGCCACTGAATAGCAGAAAAATGGCAGAGCTGTAGACAAGATCCCCAACCCTGACAATACGAGAATGACCTGGCGATCGATGCCGAGGCCAATCGATGATTTAGAGAAGAGGATGGTACACGAGAGAGAGAAAAGACTTCCCAGCAAACAGGTCATAAAAACAACGTTTATCGAGCTTGGCGCAATCTGCTGATGAGTAAATCGATCGAACCAAACGGTATAAAGCGCCAGCAAACCAGCAGCGCCCAGTGCCAAAAGATAGCCTGCCATTGTTTGCCAAGCAGCGGCGCGATCGCTAGAGAGCTGCGGCAGCACGAGCAGACTGACGCCAGCCATGGCGAGTAACAGGCCAAAGCCCTCACTGCGCTCGATCTTTAAGCGGACAAAATACTTGTAAGCAATAATAAACAGGGGTGAGGTCGCGAACAACAAGGTCACTTCACCCAAAGGTGCCATCTGAAATGCCATTGTCCCCAAGATGTAAGACCCGATCGCCAGCAAACTCAACCACCAGATCGGTGGAGTGTGGAGGGAGCGAGTGAGGTCGCGCCGGATCTTTGGCTTTAGTAAAAGTATCGGCAGCATTGCAACCGTGGCAACGAGAAAGCGACCTGCCAAAATGGCAAAGGGAGACCATCCGGGAAGCCATCGAACGAAGATGCCCGCCATTCCCCACGCAGCCGTGGCGCACAGGGCTGCCATCAACCCCGTGCTGTCTAGGTTGAATTGAGTCATAGGGCGACACGTTTTATCCATTAATTTTTTCCCGGTCAGGTCGCCAATCCGATCGGTTCAGGCGATAGACAAAGCAGTCGTCGTCACCGAACGTTCGCGGTTCGACGAATTGAAAACCCAGGCGTTCGTAGAAACGGTGAGCGCGGGTATTGCTCGCCAATGGATCGATGAGTACCGCTGTCACGAGCGGATCGGCGAAACATCGAGCCAGTGCAAGCTGCATCATTTGCGTTCCATAGCCTTTGCCTAACTCCGCTTCTTCCCCGATCCAGATATCGATGGCGCGAAGATTGGGGTCAATATCTCCCCAGTAATGGCTGTCTTCCCGTAGCGGATCGATGATTTGAATAAATCCAATCGGACGACCGTCAATTTCGGCGATCAGTTGTTCTCTCCAATCAGGATTTCGAGAAAGTTCTACCTCCCAACCCCAATCATCGTTGGGATCTGATTCGACGATATGGGGTAGCTCATCCCAGCGTCGAAGCAGGGCTAGATCGGCAGGAGTTGCGGGACGCAGTTTGACCGTGCCATTGATATTCTCAGACAAATTACCGATCTCCTTAATTCTGTAGCAATTTGAGGTCGTTTTATACCTGGGTTTCCGATACGCTTGCCCAGAGCAGCCAGACTGATATTGCCAAACCGATCGCACCGCTAATGAGAAATTCTTGGAGCGTTAAAAGACGATGGATATAACCCAAAACATAAACCAAAATGCTGAGGGGGAATAACAACAGCAATCCCGTCCAACTGCCCGGTCGCAGTTTTTGCAGTTTCCAGCTCAACCCGAGATGATCCAATAGGGGATGCGTCAGACCAATGGCGGGTAAAATGCCACCCACAACGGGCAATTGCCAACCCGCGATCGCAACTCCAATGGAAAATATAAAGACAGGCAGATTTTCTAAGAACAGCAAGCGATTGAAAACAACCGCTCGCCAGTTAGGTTTGAGCCTTTCGTATTCAGGCAACCAGACTTCGGCAATCGTATGCACGATGAGGGCGATCGCCAATAACCAAATTGAGAAATCTTGAACTTTCACGACTACCTCCCAAGCTGACGGACAAACGCGTTACGTCGAATGATAACGCCTCGATCCAGAGCGCGATCGCGTCAGGTCAATTTCGTCCCGCGCAGGGTGAGAGCATTCGTCACGACGCTCACCGAGCTAAAGGCCATTAGTGCTGCGGCCATGGCAGGATTCAACAAAATTCCAAAAGCAGGCAGAAAAACACCTGCGGCAAGCGGAATTCCCAGCAAGTTGTAGCCCAACGCCCAAAATAGGTTCTGCTGAATCGTCCGAAACGTCGCGCTGCTCAGCTTTAACGCGCGACCCACATCTCCCAGCCGAGGTGCTTGCTGCGCGAGCTGACGGTGCATCAATACAATTTGAGCCGTCTCGATCGCCACATCCGTCCCAGAGCTGAGAGCAATCCCCACGTCCGCCTGAACCAAGGCAGGGGCATCGTTAATGCCATCCCCCACCATTCCCACTTTTTTGCCCTCTGCTTGTAGCGCTTGGATCGCCTTCGCCTTATCTGTGGGAGACACCGCCGCGTAAATCTCCTCGGGTTTCAGCCCCAATTGATGCCCGATCGCCTCCGCCGTCGCGCGTCGATCGCCCGTCAACATCAGCACCTTCAACTTTTGCTGCCGCAGTGTCGCGATCGCCTCCACCGCATCGGGCCGCAGCGGATCCTGGAGCGCAATACCGCCCCCGTACCGTCCGTTGACAGCCAGAAACACGATACTGAGACCTTGGGCGGCCAGTGCGTCGGCTTGGTGCAGGTCGTCCTCTCCGACTTCAACGCCCTGCTCTGCCAGCCAAGCAAGACTGCCCAAATGCAGCCTTTTGCCATCCACCTCTCCAGACAGGCCGAAACCGAGATGAGCCGACCAATCCGTAACGCTAAACCGCTCTAGTTGCAGTTCGGCAGCCTTAGCTAAAATGGCTTCGGCAAAGGGATGTTGGGCATTGGTTTCTAAACTCGCTGCAAGTTGAATCAATTGCTCCGGCGTTTCTAACGCTTGCATTGTGGCGCTCGACCAGTAGGTTGCCACCACTGGATTGCCCGTCGTGAGGGTTCCGGTTTTATCGAACGCGATCGTATCGAGATGGTGAACCGCCTCTAACACATCGCCCCCTCGGATCAGCAAACCCCGCTCCGCGCCCAAACTGGTCCCCACCACAATGGCCGTGGGCGTTGCCAAACCCAACGCACAGGGGCAGGCCACCACCAAAACGGCGATCGCCAGTTTCAAGCTCAGCAATAGCCCCAGGCGATCGGGATTTGTCTCGGCGGGCATCGCATGGGTTGCAGACCCCGCATAGTGCAAAACCTCCGGCCAGAGATGGGTGCCGATCGCCGCCCAAAAGCAGAAGGTCAACGCGGCGATCGCCATCACGCCGTAGACGAAGTAACCGGATACCCGATCCGCAATGCGTTGAATCGGTGCCTTGCGGGCCTGAGCCGCTTCCACGCATTGAACGATCTGGGCCAGCGCCGTTTCAGAGCCAGTGCGCGTCGCTTCCATCACCACCGCCGCCGACTGATTCAGCGTCCCCGCCATCACGAGATCGCCCGGCCCCTTCTCCACAGGTCGCGATTCCCCCGTCAGCATGGCCTCGTTCGCCGAAGACTGCCCGGATTGGATGACGCCATCCACCGGAAACTTGTCCCCCGGCAACACTTGAAGAAACGTGCCGACTCCAACCCGATCGACGGGAATTGCCTCGCTTTGGATCGGATCTTGCAATGGATCGAGGACGCGACGGGCGATCGCGGGTTGCAGGCTCAAGAGTGCCTTAAACGAAGCCGTTGCGCGACCCCGCGCTTGTTCTTCTAAGGTGCGGCCCAGCAGCACGAGTCCCACAATCATGACGGGCGCGTCGAAGAAGCATTCCCAGCCGATCTGCGGAAAGACCAGTGCTACATTGCTGGCAAGGTAAGCCGTCCAAGCGCCCAGACTGACGAGAGTATTCATATTGGGGATGCCGCGCTTCAGACTGAGCGCCCCGTCGATCGCCATCACTCGACCGGGGATGGCAAGGGCAATGGTGGCCAGTCCCCAATGAAACCAAAGTTCGCCCAAGATGGGAAGATGCAGGCCCGTAAATTCGTGCAGGTGCCCGATCGAAGACAGCGCCACCAGCACCATGGCTAAGCCAATTTGTCCCAGGCGTCGAACGGCCTCGGTTTGCAGGCTGGAATCTTTTGCTTCAGAAGGGTGGGGGGATTCGACCTGAGTGGGAAAGCCGAGATCGGTAAGGGCGATTGCCAAGCCGCTTGCAGAGATGGTTTCAGCTCGATAGGCGATCGTTGCTTTTTCTGTCACTAGATTGACTGAGGCAGAGACCACACCTTCCCTTTGGCCCAGTGCCTTCTCTACCGCCTGCACGCAGCCCGCACACTTCATGCCTTGGACGTGCAAAATAGCTTCCTCTACTTGAATCGACACGCGAATACACCCTTGAAACGTCAAGCTGTTCTTTACTCTGTTGTAATCCATAAGCCCGACTCCCGACCGTATTTAGCGGTACGGTAAGAGCCTTTGCGAACCTGCAAGAACGAACGCGCACGCACGCTATTTCTAGCAGTACTTCAGATTAACTATACCAATAGAGCCAAAAGCTCTAGAAAAACCCCATTAGTCCATCCAAAGCCCTCTTCATTAGAGCTATAGCCATACAAAATTTCATCAGAAACGTTAGAAGAACGGGTGCAGACATCGTACTTCTCAACTAACGTGCCATCTTTTTCAAATTCCTGAACGAGCATGGCAATGAACTTACGCGCAATACGACGCCCCTCCGTTTGGTAATCGTAGCGCAGCAAACCCTTAACCGCGATCAGGGTTAAGGGTGCCCATCCAAAAGGAGCATCCCACTGGTTGCCGCTGACGTGGGTGCTTGAGAGTAGCCCGCCCGGTGCCTCAAATAGGGCTAAGTTTTCGACCACTTTTGCCGCCTGCTCTGGGGATGCAATCCCCGCCCAGAGCGGATAAAAAGTAGTTGCAAATTCGTAATTGCTTTGCTTGCCCGTATGAAAGTTGTAGTCAAAGTACAGTCCTGCTGATTCGTTCCACAGGAGATCGTCGATGCGGTGGTGGCGCTCTTGCGCGCGGTGATTCCATTGTCGGGCAACGTCGTTATTTCCAGCTCGCTGGTGGATCTCAGCAATGTCCTGCTCCATTCGGTACAGCAACACGTTGAGACAAACGGGTGCGTAGTGAATGATATCTACGCTGAAGGGTCCGAAGCGGTTAGAAATATCGAATCCCGACTCTCGCATAGAGCGATCGCCCTTATAAAATAAATCCGTCAGGCAATCTCGATCGCGATCGTAATAAAGGTCGAGGTCGTACGCCTTTACAGAGGCGCGGCGATAGTAGTCCTTGACCCGTTCGTAGTGGGTTCTCCCGCAATTGTCTTGCTCGGAAGCGAGTACTTCAGGAGAAGGCCCCTCGCCCAGAGCAAAGTAGCGCGACAGCCCAGTAGATTGGTTCAGGTGAGGCGGAACGGTCCAGTAATAGTAGTAGCGCTCTGCCGCGGGTAGCGTAGATTGAAGCCATGCTTCATCTTGGGTGCGCTCAAACAGTGCCAAAATCATCAGAGTGAGGACGGGCGGCTGGGAGCGCGATAGCATGTAGGTGCGGTTCGCATTCAGAATAGTGCCGTAGTGCTCCACTTCGTATAAAAGCTGTTCGACCATGTTTTTGGCAAGCGCTAGTTCGCCATCTTGCAGTAGTCCTAGCTGGATAAAATAGCTGTCCCAGCCATACATTTCATTAAACCGTCCGCCGGGAACGATGTAAGGATGCGGCAAATACAAAAGACCGTGCGGTTCGATGAGTTCTGTTTCTGCTGGCAGTACTCGCAGCTCGATCTGGCTCCATTCTTCCGCGCTTAATGTACTTTTTAAGGTTTGCTCGATGCAGTTCTTGTCTTCTTGAGGTGAGATGTAAACGAGGTAGGGCTGGCCTTCGGGATGCTCTAGCTTGGGATCGCGAGCTGCTTCTAAAAGATGTTGATGGGAGCGGTAGAGGGTTTGCCAAGTTTGTTTGATATAAGTTTTAACGGCCTGAATTCGATCGGGCTGGGGGAATGTTTCGGGAATATTCATAAAAAATATTTTGAAGGGAAAATTTAATAGCTAGCTTGCTTTATGTAGCGGTTCTGAGTTGGATGAAATACTGCATCTCGCAGTGGCACAGAGTCTTGCATCGCTCCAAGGTATATCGGGTTTGAGCGAAAATGACCGCGAACAGTGTAAAAAGAACGCTAGGTTTGAGCGATGAGTAAGGCTGCTGGAAAATGTTGAAAAGCTTGTCCTACTAAAAAACGAGCGTTGAACTTACCGGACTCAGCCGTAACCGCATTTGTCCAAATCGAACCGACACCTTCTGGCAACTCGACCTGCGTATCCTGCCAGACCGCTTCGGTAAGCGGCAGCTGAGGTGGCTCGACCAAGCCTGTCAAAAACCGCGGCGCAATGGCGATCGCCACTGTACCTTGATACCAGCGGGCGAAGGCCACAACATGCTCGGCAAACTTGCCTATAACGTTAAGCGGTTGGTAACTGCCTTTTTCAAAGACATCCCGATAAGATTTACGAGCCTGAAGCAGTTGGGTCGTCAAGAATAGCTTGACTCGGCCATCTTCTGGGCTAGCGAGCAGCTCTGCAATCAATGCCAGGGGATCGGCCAAGGTCCGCCTTTGGATTTCACCTAGCAGCGAGATTCGTCGGGCATAATCAACGGGGCGGCGGTTGTCGGGATCGACTAAGCTGAGGTCCCAAAGTTCGTTGCCTTGATAAAAATCGGGAATTCCCGGCGCTGCAACTTTCAGCAGCAATTGGGACAGGCTGTTAAAAATACCGTAGGTTGCAATGCGCTGTTGAAAGGGACAAAATGCTTGCAAAAATTCAGCATCCCTTAAAATCGTTTCGACAAACAGGGCATAGCCGTCTTCATACTCAACGTTGGGCCGCAGCCAAGCCGTGTAAACCTTGGCTTCCCGGACAGCTTTGATGGCGTACTGCTTCACCCGTTCGATAAATTCAGGTCGTTCTGCTTCCTCAAAGGGAAACGCACCGACGAGGGTGTGGTAGAGAAAATACTCGTCATTCCGGCTGGGAACGGCTTTTCCATTAACCTGCAACTTTTTAGCATCATTGATTTTTTGCCAAGCCCCCACCCGATCGTTCCACTCATGTGGGACTTCGGAGAGGATGTTAAGTCTGGCGCGGACATCTTCGCCGCGCTTCGTGTCGTGGGTGGCACTTGCGTTTTGAGTGTAGGGCCAACGCGCTCCTCTTCTTTGGTTAAAGCAATGAAAAGCCTCGAGCGAGATACCAAATTGACTGGGATTACCGCCTACTTCGTTGAGCGATAGCAGCCGATTGTAAATATACAACGCCGTATCTTCTACGCCTTTTGCCATTAAAGGCCCAGTAAGTTGCTGAAACTTCATCACGAAATTTAGTCGTTCTGTTTGCTGTTCCGGGGCAAGCGAGCTTTCATCTTGGCCCAGCAGTAGCGTTTGAATGTAGGTTAGTTCTCTATGCAATAGCGGCGCATCGGCAACGGCTTTGGCGATCGCCGTTTTAATGTAGGTCCGGTCTGTATCGCTCGCCCGGTCGGAAGTGATATAGGTTCGATAGACCGGAAACAGAGCCAAAACTTCGCTCAAGGCACGAGTTAGTCCGTGCCTTGTAAAGTCTGTGCCTGCCCTAGTCTGAGCCGAGATCGACTTGAGCTTTTGAGCGAGGTTGTCCACATCTCCGGCTAAATTCTTTTCAAGAATGAGTCGCTTTTTTTGGGCGATTAGTTCTTCATAGGACACATCCATCTGAGTAAAGTCCAAGTAGCTCTCTTGGAGGGAACTTTCACGAGCGGACAGGCAAAAAATGCCGTTCGCATAGTTCAAGAAATCGTAGCCACTGGTGCCTTCGATCTCCCATTCTGACGGGAGATCTTCCTGAAGCTCTAGAATTTTCTCGACGGTCACGTACGTGTCTGGAATTTTCTGTTTGAGTCGCTTCAGATACTGTGCCGGATCGTAAAGACCATCGATGTGATCTACCCGCAGCCCCGTAAAAGTACCTTGAGCTACTAATTCTTCAATCAGCGCGTGGGTTTTGTTAAAAACCCTCAGCTCTTCCACCTTGACAGAGATCAGTTCGTTGACGGTGAAAAATCGCCTGTAATTAATTTCCTCCGCACCCACTTTCCAAAACGACAGTCGATAAAACTGCTCTGATAGCAGCGCATCCAGGGCGTTGAAACTTTCTGGCTTCCCTTGCTCGCCGTTAAAAAATTCAATGGTGGCCTCAAAAACCGCTTTTACATCCTTATTTTGGGTATATAGCTCCCACAGCAAGCTTTTGACAAACTTGACTCCATCGTAGCGTTCGCGGCCCTTAGCCTCGGCGGGGATACTTTTAACGAGGTAAAGCACGCCCAAAAGCTTAATAAAACCGGGATGATTGCGACCGAGAGCTTTTGCGAGCTGCCCTAGCTTCTGAGTGATGAAGCGAGCGTAGGAATCTAACCGAATGGGTAGCTTTAACGCGTGGTAGTAAAGGCTGAGACCCGTCTCCTCATACGCGAGTTGGAGTTCGCCGTTTTCGAGACATTCGCCGTAAAAGTTTCCGAGCAGTGGCGCGAGCACTCTCCCCTTTAAGCTCTCGGAGGCGCGATCCCACTCAATATCGAAAAAATCAAAGTCTTCCGCATCCGGCCCGTTCTCTAGGATATCCATCAAATAAGGGTTCTGGCTGTCGTATGCCATGTGGTTCGGGACGATATCCTGAAGCCAACCCATGTCATAGTGCCGGACGGTACGGGCTAGGGCAGCAAATTGCTCTGGCGTGCCGAGTTCGGGGTTGAGCTGGTTCGGATCGACCACGTCATAGCCGTGCGAACTTTTGGCCCTAGCCTTGAAAATAGGTGAAGCATAGATGTCGCTAATGCCCAAATCTGCGAGATAGCCCGCAATGTTTTGGGCGGCCTCAAAGGGAAAGCCGCGATGAAATTGGAGGCGATAGGTCGCAATGGGTATTCGCATAGCTGACTCATGCTTCGTAGAGGGCAAAGCTGATGGGGGCTAAGGTGAGGGTCTGAAAGGGCTGTAATGTTTCGGGCAATGACGAACCAGGTCCGTTCCAGCAAAGATCGGCAGTGTCTAGGATTTTTTGCCAAGCTGCTGGAGGCAGGGCAACGTCAGAGGTCGCGGGTCGATCGTTAAAGTTCAGCAAATAAAAGACTTGACGCGCAGCGCTGGTGCGGTGCAGGAAGATTAGCTTTTCTGCTTCGTTGCTCGAAACTTGAAGGCAGGTTTTGTCTAGTTTTTTCAAAGCAGGATGAGTGCGGCGGAGGCGAATGAGATGCTGGTAAAACTGCCACAGTACGGCATGTTTTCCTTCATATTGAGCGTCCCAATCCACCTTGCTTTTGGCAAAAGTTTCAACCGCTGCGGGATCGTAAGCGTCACCGGCAAAGCCAGCAGCTTTAAATTCGTCTTCTTTGGCAGTTTTAACAGCTCGAACGAGATTGGGATCGGAGTGGCTGATAAAGTAGAAAAATGGCGATTTTTCGCCGTACTCTTCGCCCATGAATAGAAGGGGCAGGTAAGGAGAAAGTAAGACGGTCCCTGCTGCTAACTTCAGCCCCTCAAAGGAAACGAGCTGGGGTAGGCGATCGCCAAACAGCCGATTGCCAACTTGGTCGTGGTTTTGCGCGCACACGATAAACTGATGGGCTGGTTCTGCAATCGAGGAA
The DNA here is from genome assembly GCF_044923475.1 of Altericista sp. CCNU0014. Lineage (NCBI taxonomy): Bacteria > Bacillati > Cyanobacteriota > Cyanophyceae > Synechococcales > Altericista > Altericista sp. CCNU0014. The sequence continues at coordinate 3,157,542 of NZ_CP137338.1, read as the reverse complement.
TTCCCGTGGGAGCGTTTGCGAGCGGGGGCGTACTGACCGGAATAAACAAACCCTTCCCTCAACGATTTTTCTAAATCCTTACAATGACCGAAGTCTTGGTAATAGTCTTGAGACTCACCCGTTAGTAGAGTATGGAGCGCGTGGTGGAAATCGTCGCACCATTGAGCGTCAAGTCCGTACCCCCCTACTGCTCTCGGTCGAATGACGCGCGTGTCGTTTAAGTCGCTTTCCGCCGTTACGTAGAGCTTGCGTCCCATCTGTTGCGAGAGGATTTCTACTCGCTCTGCCAATTCTGCTAAAAAATGTTTTGCGCCCAAGTCATAGATGCCCTGAATTGCATCGAGCCGCAGCGCGTCAATGTGAAATGTTTCCAGCCAGTACAGCGCGTTTTCAATAAAAAAATTGCGAACCCCATCGCTATAGGCACCATCAAAGTTAAGGGCTTCCCCCCACAGACAGCTATATTTTGAAGTGAGGTAGGGGGCAAAATCGGTGAGGTAATTCCCTTCTGGACCCAAGTGGTTGTAGACCACATCCAGTACGACAGCAATGCCTTGCTGGTGACAAGCATCGACCAATCGCTTCAGTCCCTGTGGGCCGCCGTAGCTGTTCTGTACGGCATAGGGATAAACACCGTCATAACCCCAGTTGCGATCGCCTGAAAACTGTGCCACTGGCATGAGTTCGAGGGCGGTAATGCCTAATTCCTGGAGCCGCACTAGGCGGGGAATAATGGCATCAAACGTACCTTCTGGCGTAAAGGTTCCTACGTGGACTTCATAGATAATAAAGTCTTCTAAAGCAACGCCAGCCCAGTCTCGATCGTGCCAGGCAAAAGCTCGATCGACCACCTCAGAGGCACCGCGAACCCCTTCAGGCTGAAACTGAGAGGCGGGGTCGGGACGTTCTAGGCGACCGTCGAGCTGATAAATATAGCGAGTACCAGGGGTAATATTTGTGGCGCTGACCTGCCAGTAGCCTGGCTCGATTTGCTTCATAGGCAGCAGCTGCTCCTCAGAAGATAGAATTTTGAGCGCGACGCGATCGAGCAAAGGTGCCCAAACGGTAAATTGATATGTTTCTTTGCCTAAGACCCGAACACCTGCGCTGACCATTGCCTTCAAAAGTTGCTACACAGCGTAGATGACTTCTAGTCAACTTACAAAACTAAAAAAATTAAAAGAACTGTCTTACAGTAGATGTTGAGAATTTGGGATGCCGCAACACGCGAGTCATGTCGCAGTAAGTACCTTGTATTTACTGCGGCATGGCTCGTGCAGATGGGAAACTTCAATTTCCTGAGATCGCGCGGTCGATTGACCCATCTGACTCGCGAGTTGCTTTTTGCAAGGCGATCAGGTTGTATATTCAGCGTTGATTTTGACGTAATCGTAGCTCAAGTCGCAGCCCCAAGCGGTTCCAGTGCCTCTGCCATCCCCAATCGACACTGTAACGACAACCGGGCGATCGATGTGCTGCACGATGCCCTCGCGGCTGAACGGCAAGTTTTTCCCTTCCGTGGAAATCGCCAGATCGTTGCTGTTGGCCGTTGCAACGGCATTGCGCGGCAAGCTGCTTTGCTCGGCGGTTTGCTTGAGATAGGCGATCGCCGCCCCTCGGTCGAATCCCTGGGGTGTCCCGTTTTCCATTAGTAAAAAGTCTCCCAACCGAATCGAGAGCTTTTCGGGACTGAAGGATACCCCAGCCCGGCCCGCCGCCGCCGCAATCCGGCCCCAGTTGGGATCGCGCCCAAACACCGCCGCCTTAAATAACATCGAACCCGCAATGGTTCGAGCCACCTGCCGCGCCGAAGCATCGTCCGTCGCACCGCTGACGCGCACTTCAACCAAACAAGTTGCGCCTTCTCCGTCGCGCGCGATCCGCTTCGCCAGATCGGTACAGACCTCCGTCAGCATTCCTTCCAACAGTTCGGCCTCGGGTCCCATTTCCGTAATGGCTGGCGTGCGCGACTGACCGTTGGCGAGGGCCAACACCATATCGTTCGTACTGGTGTCGCCATCTACCGTGATTTGATTGAAGCTGCGGTCTACGGCGCGACCGAGCATCTGCTGCCACAGGTGGGGCGATACGCCCGCATCGCAGGTAATAAAGGCCAGCAATGTTGCCATATTGGGATGGATCATTCCCGATCCCTTGGCAATGCCGCCTACCCGCACGGGGCGATCGCCGATCGTGGACTCGAGGGCGATGCTTTTCACGACTAAATCTGTCGTAATAATGGAACCCGCCGCCCGATTCCCGCCATCTGGTGTCAGGTCGCCCATGAGGGGAGCGATCGCCGCTCGCATCTTTTCCATCGGGATCTGCTGACCGATCACCCCCGTGGAGGCAATCAGCACCTGCTCCGGTGGAATATCGAGCGCTTCACCGATTAACTGGGCCTTTTCTCGGACCGCAGCCCAGCCCTGCTCTCCCGTTCCGGCATTGGCCTGTCCCGCATTGCACAGAACGGCCTGAGCGGTAGGCTTCGTCTCCAAGCACTGACGGCAATAGTCTACGCAAGCGGCCCGGACTTGATTGAGGGTGAAGACTCCTGCGGCGATCGCGGGCACGTCCGAGACGATCAGCGCCAGATCTGGCAATCCCGAAGGCTTCAAACCCGCCGCAATACCCGCCGCCCGAAAGCCCTTCGGCGCCGTTACGCTGCCGGAAACGACCTGCCAGTCTGCCATGGAAACTCCTCTTTGGGCGCAAGTTACGATATTCAGACTCTTATCTTAATGCGCCCTAGGCAGCGGTTCAATGCCTTGAATCCCGGATCCGAGACAAGAACAGCGATCGCCTTCAAGTCAATTTTGCAATCAGGTCTAGAATTCGATGGGCCATCTCCAATTTGGTGCAGTGGGGGATGGGGGTTTGATGGCCCTGGGCGTCGATGAAAATAGCCTGGTTGCGATCGCCCCCGAAGCCGCTATCGGCCACATCGATCGGATTGGCCACAATGGCATCTAATCCTTTGCGTTTGAGCTTTTCAAAGGCAGGGGGCGCGATGTCTCCCGTCTGGGCCGCAAACCCGACGAGGCGCTGATGGGGTTGCTTGAGCTGGCCGAGCGCCTGCACGATATCGGGGACGGATGCCAAGGGCAAAGCCGCTGGTAGCTCGTGCTTCGGTAGCTTGGTCGTCGCGTACTGCTGCGGTTTCACATCTGCCACTGCCGCTGCCATAATCGTCCAGTCGGCCTGCGGGAATGCGGGCACCAGCGCATCTTGCATTTGCGCGGCACTCACGACATGTGTAACGGCAATGGTGCTTCCCGACGGAACCTCTAGCAGCGAGGATGCCTGCACCAATTGAACCGTTGCACCTCGATGCCAAGCCGCCGTCGCCAGGGCTAATCCCATCTTTCCGGTGGCTGGATTGCCCACAAACCGAACCGGGTCGAGATACTCCCGCGTTCCGCCGCTACTAATTAAAAGGCGTTTTCCCGTCAAGTCTCGAGTTCCCTTGCTATGAAGCAGGGAGGACAGATAGGGCACGATGTCCTCCGGTTCTGCCATCCGACCCGTACCGACGGTATCGCAAGCCAGCAACCCTTCCTCTGGCCCGATCGCGTGGAACCGCTCTAAGTCCTTTAGAGCCTGCCAGCGCTGTCGAACGGTCTGCTGCTGCCACATCGCCGTATTCATCGCTGGCGCGACGAGAATGGGGCAGGTCGAGGCCAGTACTGTGTTGGTCAATAAATTATCTGCCAGCCCTAAGGCCAGTTTGCTCAGGGTATTGGCCGTGAGCGGGGCAATCAAAAATACATCCGCCCATTCTCCCAACTGAATGTGGAGCGGGCGATCGTGCGCTGCTGCCCAAAACGATTCGTCCGTGTAGGCGGGATGGCGGCTGAGGGTGGTAACGGTCAGCGGCGTCACAAAGCGCTGGGCGGAATCCGTCAGGATCGCCCTCACTTCTACACCGGCTTTTGCCAAGGTGGAAATGACTTCGCAGACTTTGTAAGCCGCAACACCGCCGCCAATTCCCACTAAAACGCGCTTGCCTGCCAGCACATCGCCCATGGCGACAGACTCTCCTAAGCTTGAGTGAGGGGGCTAAGATTCGTCAAACGCTTCTAAATCCAATAAATACAGATAAGGCTCGACCAATTCGGGGCGCTGGAATGCAAGCGCGCGGAGGAGATGCCAATCGTTGAGGGCTTCAAAGGGGGAGCTGTAGTCATCCTCTTCGAGGCGCAACGCGAGATTGGAAACGTCTGCTTCCGTCAGAGCGGCGATATCGGGACGATCGATTTGGGTTGCATTCATAACATCTGCCCTCTAAATCGGATAAAAGGTCTTAAATCCGAATGGTGTTGGATCGGTGAAGTCATCCCACCCTGGCGTTGACCGAGATGGTGCGCTCTAAGATTGCAGAAAAAAAGCACTGCTTTCTAACTCTCACTAAAGCCATCATACCCTCAGGCTCTTGAGAATGGAACTTTCTAAACTTTGTTAGCGGATTCGGATATGAGTCCCCTCGGGCCGCTACACTCTTGAGGGATACGGGATGCGGGGGCTGTTGTCAAGGTTTCTAAGTATTACGGAACGTTGCGCTTTGGGCAGACAAGAGCAGCGAAAGTTTTCTATATTAATTCGGTTACGTTGATTTATCAGGTTTGGGAGTTGACTGATGCGGCAGGTTAATTTCTCGATTATTTTTGTGATTTGCTTGGCTTTGGTCCTGTTTGGCATTGAAAATACCCAGCTTGTGGGCATCAAGATCGTTGAAGGGGTTGAGTTTAAAGCACCGCTTTCCATCGAGCTCATTCTTGCGATGGGGATTGGAGCGGTATTGGCTTGGGTCTTTAGCGTGTGGACTCGCCTGCAATCGGTGCTTGGCACGAAGCAAGACTTAGAAGAACGGGATCGGGAAATTGAGATTTTACAGGCAGATATCGAGCGTTATAAGGCTGAAATTGAAGAACAACAGCGTCTTTTGCCCAGTGCCAAGATGACCATTGATGCGTAGCAGTTCTCGCAATTTTTAGCTTTTTTTGAATTGCGTTCGCGAGTACCGCATCGGTAAGATGCGGTACTCGATATTAGAAGCGGCATTAAATCTTTTAATTTTGCAGGAATGCTCGACTTTCAGAGTCGTACCCGATAAGATTAGCTCGAACCTGAGTCCTCATTATGAGTCATTCGTTTGCAGATGACGCGATCGCCCTTCTCATAGACTTGGCGCAGCGTGGAGAGATCGATCCTTGGGATGTCAATGTGGTGGAGGTGTTCGATCGGTTTTTGAGCGAACTTTCCCTCAGCCACCCTCAAGATCTGGCGACCTCTGGCCAAGCATTTTTGTATGCCTCCATGTTGATTTTGTTGAAGGCGGAAACTTTGGCGGGCTTGAACCCTGCGGAAGAGGTGGTAGAAGAAGCGTTTGAGCTTTTAGAATTTGAAGATGGAGATTTTTTGGGCGGGACTTTGCCCCTCAACCTGGAGCGACGCTTGCACCGCCGTCCGGTGGCGCATCCTTTCCCACGGCGGCGGGTGACGCTGGGAGAGTTAATTCAGCAATTGGAGTTGATTGCCGTTGCGGTGGATCGGCAGTCGCGGCTGGGCAAGGTCAAAAAGGTCTTGCGGCCCACTCGCGCCCAGTCTATCAAGGCTATCTCCCAGCTCTCCCACCCAGAAAACCTGACGGAGGTGGCGGGGGAGCTGGAGCTAATTTTGGCGGATACCTGTCTGAACGATCGGTGGTTGGACTTTGAAGCGCTGCTGGAAATCAAAAACGATCGGGTGGGTTTATTTTGGGCGTTGCTGCTGCTCAGCGCTCAGGGCAAAATCGAGCTAGAACAACAGGAATTTTATCAAGATCTGCGGTTGCGTCCCGTTCGAGCGATCGCCGAGGTCGAACTCCCGGTATTTAATTCGGCGGCATCTTAAAGAAAATAGGTCTGCACCGGACCTAGAAGATGGCAAGTTTCTTCTAATGGCTCGCGGTGTTGAGCAATCGACTGGCAATACTTCAAATGCAAAACATTCAACATTGACTGAGCTACACTGACGACATGAGATAAGGCAATACGCTCTAAAGTTGCTTAGGTCGAGTTTTATGGTTCAAACACCCACTCAACTCATCACGCTAGAAGAGTTTCTGCGGCAGCCCGAAACAAAGCCTGCCAGTGAATATATAGACGGTCAAATCATCCAAAAGCCAATGCCTCAAGGCGAACATAGTACGTTGCAGCGAGATTTGACGGGAGATATAGACAACACTCTCAGCCCATTGAAAATTGCCCATGCCTATCCTGAACTTCGATGTACTTTCGGCGGGCGATCGCTTGTCCCAGATATTGCAGTTTTTCGTTGGGAACGTATTCCTAGAGAGCCAGATGGCAGGGTATCCAATCGGTTTGAACTGCATCCTGATTGGGTTATCGAAATTCTGTCCCCCGACCAACGCCAAACGAAAGTCCTGCGAAATGTTGTGCATTGTCTAGACCATGGTACGGAGATGGGCTGGATAATTGATTCTGAGGAATCCTGTATTTTTGTCTATCAGCCGAACCAAACGCCGCGATTTTTTGATGAGCCACAGATGCTGCTGCCAGTCCCCACCTTTGCAGGAGCGATTAAAATTTCGGTCAAGCAGCTCTTTGATTACTTGACTGATTAACCTCTGTTCATTTGTCAACGGAGTTAGCGAGACAATGCTACGTTCTCCGATCTGAGTGTTTGACTATGCCGAGTACCTGCTTTAGTGCCTCATCCGTCTTGCTTTCCCACTCTGGATCTGAGAATTCGATCGTCACTTCGGAGGGGCGCGTCCTGAGTTCCTGATAGATTGAGTGAACGGCAGGGGTACCTTTAAGATCCCAGAGCAGAGCAGTGAGCTGCTGCTTATTTAGGGAAGTCAGATCTAAATGGGTCATAGCTCGTAATCTCCATTAGGAAGAATGCAAATAACAGAACTCTCCAAGGCATCATAACGGCCAATGTAGACATAAAGATTATTGTCTGGAGCCAGTTCCACAAAAGAGATGAATGAGGACAACAGAACCGCCCGTCGAACGATTCTATAGAATGTGAGGAGTTGCTCGTCAGTCGGATCCATTCACTTGTCTTATTAATTAGGCTTACACCCTAACGATGTTTACACCAATGCAGTAAAGCGACCTGAACTGTTGAATTTATTGTACCGCCTGCGCAATGCATTGTGTGTGTTTTGTGAAGGGCGATCGCCCCACCACCCCAACAACTAAACTGTACAACTACAGCCCAAAAATCACACCACTTAAACTCAGCAATAAACCCAAAAATGAACTGAGAAAAACACTAGAAACTGCTGGAGGATCTAACGTTCCCGCTCACCGGACGCAGACAAACTTTGCGTCCTAACGATAGCTTATATTCGTTCCGGTGCAGCGGGCTTGTGTACGCCCAGCATGGGCATGAACTCATGAGGTGAAAGTCTTCTGTAGGAGAACCAACGTCCAAATGGTCAATTTATAGACCCGAGTGGCGCTAACTACTAGCTTAAGGCAAGGGCGTTTCCGCGAGGAAAGGTCTGAAGGAAGCCAGCGGCAAAACTGCGAGCTGACGAACAGAAACATCATAGAAGGCTGAAATTCCTGGGACGAGTTGGCACACCACAACGAAGTCCATTGGTTTAGGGAACACGGTAAATGATGCAGTTGGGCAGGGAAAGTTCATGTTCTTATCTGGGGAGGTCTGCCCCCCCTGACTGTTCGAGAGCCAAGGGAGTCTGAATGAGGGCCAGCCCGAAAGGACTGGAAACACCACAGAACCCTAACGCAACCCAAACAGCCCGTCGCTTGGCAACAAGCGACGAGAGGGCAGAAGTCAGCCGAGGCCATAGTAGTCAAACGCTTTCCTGTAATGGAAAAGACAAGGCGAAGGGCCGAACCAAACCGAGAAAAGGAGGAGCCATGGAACACTCAAACACTTTGACGAACCCGACCGGGGGAGAAGCGCCTTGGCGTGGAACCATGCAGCCAGCCTTAGAGATAAACCTGATGGAGCAAATCTTATGCCCAGGGCACCTGCACCGAGCGTGGAAACAGGTAAAGTCAAACAAAGGAGCCCCCGGCATCGACGGAATGGGCCTCAAAGACTTTCCAGACCATGCTCGTCTTCACTGGGACGAGATTCGCCAATCCTTGCGGGACGGCACCTATCAACCCTCCCCTGTGCGTCGGGTCGTCATTCCCAAGCCAGGAGGAAAGGGAGAGAGATTGCTAGGAGTACCGACGGTCATAGACCGCGTGATTCAGCAAGCCATCCTGCAAATCCTAACCCCCATGTTTGACCCTGAATTTTCAGACTCAAGCTATGGATCAATGCCACTGAAATAAGGAGACAAAAAAATCTGCAAGGCATGATTTAGAAGCATCATAGCCTTACAGACCAAAATAATACCTCCTTATCTTATGCTGAATCGTGCCGAAATTCTCAAGCAGCAGTTCAATCAGAGTATTGGATTACCTTGGTTGAAGATATTGCCAGCGTCGCGGATTGAAGAAATTTTAGTAGAAGAAAATATTCAGTATCGAAACTGTGTGTATACGCCGATTGTGACGCTATGGGCACTCCTGTCTCAAGTTTTAGACCCGGATAAAAGCCTCAGCAATGCCGTCAAACGGATTACGGCTTGGGTGGGAGCGGCAGGCGGAGACAGCCCCTCCCCTGATACTGGAGCCTATAGTAAAGCCCGTCAACGATTGAGCGAAAGCGTCTTGCAGCGTCTGATTCCCGATACGGCGGAGTCGTTAGAACAAACGATTCCCTCGACCGAACAATGGTGTGGACTTCGGGTGCGGGTCTATGACGGTACCACAGTGCTGATGAGCGATACGCCTGCCAACCAAGCCGATTATCCTCAACACAGTAACCAAAAGCCAGGGTGTGGATTTCCCATCGCCAAGCTTGTGGTGGTCTTCTCCTTAATGACAGGTGCGGTTGTGTCGGCTTGCGTGAGCTGTTTTAAGACCAGTGAGCTGGAATTGAGTCGTCTGCTGTATGCGGACTTAGTGCCTGGGGATGTAGGGCTCGGCGACCGAGCTTATGGAACTTTTACAGATCTGGCCTTAGTCCAAGCCCAGGGCGCTGATGGGGTGTTTCGTAAGCATCATGCCCGTCATAGCGATTTTCGTCGAGGTCAGAAGCTGGGTATTGGAGACCATGCTGTTCGATGGCATAAACCTTCCAAACCTCCTCAACACATGAGTGAGGAAGACTTTAGCCAGTTGCCAAAGTTTTTAGATGTTCGCGAGGTGTCTATCCTAATCCGTCGTCCAGGTTTTCGAGACCTACGAATCATTATTGTCACGACTTTACTCGATGCCAAACGCTATAGTGCCAAGCAGTTAGGTCAACTCTACGGTCTGAGATGGCAGGCGGCTGAGGTTAATTTACGACATCTCAAAACCACCTTGGGTATGGAGATGCTCAGCGCCAAAACCCCGCAAATGGTGCGCAAAGACCTCTGGGCACATCTATTGGCCTACAATCTCTTGCGAACCGTCATGCTCCAGACAGCGCAATCCTCAGAACAAGCCCTATCTCGACTGTCGTTGCAGGGAACTCGACAGCAGTTCCTACAAACAATAGGGTTGTTGGCAATTACAACGCAAAAGATACAGCAAAATTTGTATCGAGTTCTAATGGAGGTTGTAGCAAAGGACTTGCTGCCTTTGAGAGTTTTTCGGTCTGAACCCAGAGTGCTAAAACGTAGGCCAAAGCCATTTGCGCGAATGAATAAACCTCGTGCTGTTCTCAAAGCTGCTCTAGTAAATTGATTTAGCTTATTTCAGTGGCATTGAGCCTTAGTGGTGCAGAAAACTTTTTAGGCCTATTTAGAGCGGATTTACCATAGGCTCAAGCTACCTATTTCCGTTAATTTTTTGTATATTCTCAATAAATGGCCTTGTTGAGAATAACGAGTTTACAGGGTTTCAGGAGTTTTCTGCACCACTAAGGGCTTTGAGCTATGGATGTCGTCCAAAGCGAAGCGCCCACGGTGCGATCGAACAGGTAAAGGCATACGTCAAACAAGGATACCGAGTCGTCGTAGATTTGGACTTGGAAAAGTTCTTTGATAACGTCAACCATGATGTCCTAATGTCTAGAGTCGCCCGCAAGGTGCGGGACAAGAAACTCCTCAGCTTGATAGGTCGTTATCTGCGCGCTGGGGTCATGGTCGAGGGAGTCGTGCAAGCAACGGAATGGGGGACACCTCAGGGTTCGCCCCTATCGCCATTGCTCGCCAATATCTTATTGGATGACCTTGACCAAGAACTGCAACGCCGAGGACACCGCTTTGCCCGCTATGTGGACGATGTGGTCATATTGGTCAAATCATCGCGAGCGGGACGGCGGGTGATGGCGAGGGTAACTCGCTATCTAACCCAAGCGTTACGTCTGAAGGTGAATCCGCTTAAAAGTCGAGTGCGTCGAATTGAGGATTTGGAATATCTGAGCTTTACGTTTCAGGGCATCCGAATCATCTGGAGCGAGCGTGCATTCCAAGACTTTAAGCATCGGTTGCGCGGACTAACTTCGCGGCGATGGCGAGTGTCAATGGAATATCGAATTGAGCGGTTGAACCAATATCTAAGAGGATGGATGGGCTACTGTGGTGTTTCCCAACTGTATGGGCCGATTCCAGAATTAGACGGATGGCTGAGGCGACGGATACGGATGTGCTATTGGAAACAATGGCGCAGACCAAGGACGCGCATCGGCAACCTATTGCAACTGGGAACGTCTCGCAGTCATGCGATTTTGACGGGTCTTAGTCGTAAAGGCTATTGGCGATTGTCGAGAACGTTGGCGACGCAGACGGGAATGACCAATGAATGGTTAGCGAAACAAGGATTGCTTTCGATTCGCGACCTATGGATGAAAGTTCAGGGTTATGCAAAGAAGTCAGTCAGTTTGTCTAGCAGTTAGGTTTGGAACCGCCCATTGCGGAGCCGCATGATGGGTGGTGTGGGAGGGGGGATTCGTGAGGATTCTCCCTATCCCGATTGGGCTGCTGTTGACACGCAGAGATAGATAGGGTAAAACTATAGATACCTATAGGAGCCTATAGGGTTTTATCGTCCCTGACCAGCCTCTACAAGAGGAGCTATGTCTAAAACCTTCTTCCCAGAACTGTATGAATTGATTCCAGCAAGCGAACCATATTTGTCTGGCACTGAGTATAAGGTTTCAGTAGGACTTGAAAAATGGGATGACAAATATGTACCTGTGACTAAAGTGCAGATGGTGTTTGATGGAACTATTTCTGGTGCTAAAAGCCCCTCCTATCCATTAGGAACAGAGGATCATCTGAAAGTAGCTCTTGCCATAGACAGGCTTGTTGCGAAGAAAATGGGCAATTTGAATGAGGGAAACCAGGAAGAATGAAATTTACATCTCATGCACAGGCCAGTTCTGATGACGCAGCTAGTCTGACTGAGGAGTGCACCATAATTCATGGTGATTCCCGTATTGAGTTAGCTAAAATGCCTGAGAGCATTTTTCAATGCTGTGTCACAAGCCCTCCCTATTGGGGATTAAGAGATTACGAAACTGATCATCAAATCGGTGCAGAAGAATGTTTGGAAGATTACATAAATGATCTCGTGTCAGTGTTTCGCGAGGTTCGACGAACTTTAGCAAATGATGGAACACTTTGGCTGAACATTGGCGACTCGTACACCAGCGGAAACAGAACTTGGCGAGACCATGACAAGAAAAATCCAGCTCGTGGAATGGACTACAGGCCACCCACACCCAATGGGCTTAAGCCTAAAGATTTAATAGGCGTACCTTGGCGTATTGCGTTCGCGTTGCAATCTGACGGCTGGTATCTTCGATCAGATATTATTTGGCACAAACCCAATTGTCAGCCTGAATCAGTAAAAGATAGACCAACTCGCTCACATGAATATATGTTTCTTTTCTCAAAGTCAGAACGTTACTATTATGACAACGAGGCTATCAAAGAACCTACCTACACAAATGGTCAGAAAAAGAATAAACGAACTGTTTGGTTTATGAATGCTCTAGAAACAATTTGGAACATTAATACTGAACCATTTAAGGGTGCCCATTTTGCTGTATTTCCACGTTCCTTAATTAAACCTTGTATTTTGGCTGGAAGTCAGGAAGGTTCTTTCGTTCTTGACCCTTTTTTTGGTTCAGGTACAACGGGTGAAGTTTGCTTGGAAGTTGGAAGGAAATGTGTAGGGATTGAACTGAAGTCTGAATATATAGATATTGCAAACAATCGTCTCAGAAATTCTCAGCTACAGTTGAGCGTATAAATCAATAGGAGGAAATTGCCATCTCGCATGAACGCAGCAATATTTCTTAAGTAGACGCTTTATCTGCAATTTGCGTTCACTTCCTCCATCAAAATAAAGCTGAAATTTTTCTTCGCCAAGCTCATCTCGAACATAACAATAGCCAGGTTTAGGAAACTGCTTACTGCTAGTCATCATCCTTAGTTCTCCAACTCTCGCTTCCAACAGTAGAGTTTTTGGAATTTCGATAAGTTCATAAATCCAATCATTAGGAGATTTAGATAGAGTACGCAGCGATAAAATTCGTTCGTAAGAACTCATATGCCGAAAAAACTGATCTCTAAGTCTCATTAAATCTTCGGGAACATCACCCCACTGCCCCTGTCCCAGTTCCATAAACTTAGAGATATGGATTTCATTTTCCTTGATACTCCTATCTGCCTGTGTTTTCAGAGAAAACCTTTCTCCATTGATAGTGATATCGTGACCTGGGTTTCCTCGACTGGCTATTTCAGAATCATTTCCACAAAAGTTTGCAACTCTTTCCAATACATATTCAAATTTATCTTTTGAAAATGATTCTTTAGACATGCAATGGTGAATTAAAAGAGCATCACCAAAGCTATCCAGCATACAGGTATCAAATAGATTTGAGTCAATGATCTCGTAGCTGTGTGTGACAGTAAATTGACTAACAATTGATTCAACCCAGTTGATTTGAGAATTAGTCAATCCATGCAATCTCTCGACGAGAAGCTGAATTTGCCTTGATCTGTCATTGCTCATACTCAGGTAATCACGCAAGAAACGGATGCATTATAACCTGGCTGGCAAACTTAGCAACTCAACTCTGAATAAACAGATGGCTGGTCAAGACTGCCGCCACCAGAAGACGAAGCAGCCCAACAATTATTTAGACTGAATCGTTCCGTATATACATCACATACCTTCAGTAGATCGGTGTTCTTGACATGTATTAGACTGTTAGCCCGAATCATTCCGCATGACACCCTAATCAGATTTTTAGACTGAATTATTCTGCATAACACCCCACTAAAGGTTTTACACAGACTCATTACGCCCGTACAGCCTGATAAACTTAAGAAGATCAGTCACTTCAGCACCTTATCAGACTTTTAGACTGAATCATTCCATACAATATCCTTCTAAACAGTTAAAGCTTAAAAGGTATATGTGCTTATCTTTAAGAGTCAGTTTTGCGTTCTGAAAGTGCCAAGCATTATAGATTTTCACGGGCAGGAGAAAGCTTAACCATGATCGATTGTGATGTCATCATCGTCGGCGGAGGACTCGCAGGCTGTCGCGCCGCCCTAGAAATCGCCCGTACAGACCCCCAGCTTAGCATCGCCCTAGTCGCCAAAACCCACCCCATCCGATCGCACTCTGTCGCAGCCCAAGGCGGCATCGCCGCCACCCTCAAAAACGTAGACGATCGAGACAGCTGGGAAGCCCACGCCTTCGATACCGTCAAAGGTTCAGACTACCTCGCCGATCAAGATGCTGTCGAGATTTTAACCAAAGAAGCCCCCGAGGTCGTCATCGACCTAGAGCATCTGGGCGTGCTCTTCTCCCGCCTACCCGACGGACGCATCGCCCAACGCGCCTTCGGCGGCCACAGCCACAACCGCACCTGCTACGCCGCAGACAAAACAGGCCACGCCATCCTCCACGAACTCTATTGCAACCTCCTGCGCTTCGGCGTCACCATCTACGAAGAATGGTACGTCATGCGCCTGATCCTAGAAGACAATCAAGCCAAAGGCGTCGTGGTCTACCACATCCAAGACGGCACCCTAGAAGTGCTCCGCGCCAAAGCCGTCATGTTTGCCACGGGCGGCTACGGTCGCGTCTTTAACACCACCTCCAATGACTTTGCCTCCACGGGCGACGGCCTAGCGATGGTCGCTTTGGCAGGGCTGCCCCTGGAAGACATGGAATTCGTCCAGTTTCACCCCACGGGACTGTACCCTGCTGGAGTCCTCATTTCCGAAGCCGTGCGCGGAGAAGGCGCATACCTCATCAACAGCGACGGCGATCGCTTCATGGCCACCTACGCCCCCAGCCGGATGGAACTGGCCCCACGGGATATTACCTCCAGGGCGATCGCCACAGAAATTCGGCAGCAGCGCGGCATCAAACCAGACGGTAGTGCGGGCGGGCCGTTTGTGTACCTAGACCTGCGCCACATGGGCAAAGAAAAAATCATGAGCCGCGTCCCCTTCTGTTGGGAAGAAGCCCATCGATTGGCCGGGGTCGATGCCATTTACGAACCCATTCCCGTGCGGCCCACCATTCACTACTCCATGGGCGGCATCCCCGTCACCGTAGACGGGCAAGTGCGCCGCGATGCCAATACCCTCGTCAAAAGCTTCTTTGCCGCCGGAGAAACCGCCTGCGTCTCCGTCCATGGCGCCAACCGCTTGGGCAGCAACTCATTGCTGGAATGCGTCGTGTACGGGCGGAGGACAGGGGCGGCGATCGCCCAATACGTCCCAACCCAAACCCTGCCTGCGATCGACGCACAACACTATCTCACCGCCGCCAAACAAGAGATCGAGTCCCTGCTCGAACAACCTGGAGACATTCGGATTGGCAAACTCCGGCAACAGGTTCAGGACTGCATTACTGAATACTGCGGCGTATTTCGATCCGAGGCACTGATTACAGAAGGGCTGCGCCAATTTAAGATCCTCAAAGATGCCTACAAAACCATTCGTTTAGACGATCGAGGCACCGTCTGGAACACCGAAATTTTAGAAGCCCTAGAACTGCGCAGCCTCGCGATCGTGGGCGAGATCATTATGACCAGCGCCCTACATCGCAAAGAAAGTCGCGGCGCTCACTGTCGCGAAGACTATCCCGCCCGAGACGATGCTGCCTTTTTGCAACATACCCTGGCTTGGTATCGCCCCGATGCGGTTCAGGATGCGGTTCAGTTAGACTATATGCCTGTCACCATTACCCACTTCCAACCTCAGGAACGTAAATATTGACTCTCTCAGCCCCCTCTATCTCCTCTATCTCCTCTATCCAAGGTACTCGCAGAAACCTTACAATGCATCTCAGCCCATCGCCTTTGTTGTATGCGTGATGATATCCCTGAAGCGATACGGCGGTCGGCGAACGAACCTGCCAAGTCCAGCCTTCCCATCCCCGCGATCGCAGTTGGCGGTTCGATTGCAGTGGCGATCGCCCTGATTGCTGCGGCGCTCGTGCTGTGGCCGAAAGGCGAACCCGCCCCTCAAGCCAAAGCAGGCGTCAACCCGCCTGTCGTCGCGCCCCCCTCAGCTGCGCCATCTCCCGCTCAGATCGCAGCAGCCTCCCCAGACGCCTCGCCCGATCGGATGCTGGGTCACTTCGCCTATGCCGAAGCTCCCATCGACGAGCTAGCCCCCATCACCGCAGACGGATCCGTCAAACTGCGGCAGGCAGCGGCGGAATCCTATCGCAAAATGGAGGCCGCAGCCGCCGCCGAAGGCGTGCGGTTAATTCCTATTTCCGGCTTTCGCTCCGTCGCCGATCAAAACGACCTGTTTTTTCGCGTCAAAGAACAGCGCAACCAACCCGTCTCAAAACGAGCTGAGGTGAGCGCGCCTCCCGGCCATAGCGAACACCACACGGGCTATGCCGTCGATATTGGAGATGCCGAGCGTTCCGACACGAATCTCAGTCAAAGCTTTGAAAGTACGCCAGCCTTTCAGTGGCTGTCTGCCAACGCTGCGCGGTTCAGTTTTGAAATGTCCTTTACCCAGGGCAACGCCCAGGGCGTCAGCTACGAACCCTGGCACTGGCGCTTTGTCGGCGATCGCACTAGCCTAGAAACCTTCTACCGCGCCCAACACCTCAAGCCCGGCAACCCCTAAAATGGGGAGATATGAACCAGCTTACTCTCAACGCGATCGCCCTCAGCGTATTTGGCATGACTTTATCTGTCCTGCTGGGGCCATTTCTCCACATTTCTCCAGCCCTGAGCGCGGGCGTTATTTTAGTCGGCCTCAGCGCCGTTACCGTGGACGGGTTCCAGTTCCAGTCCCTCGGCCTCACGCTGCTGCTCGACACCCTAGCCCGACTCTCCCCTCAGTACCGACAGCGCGTCCTGCATCACGAAGCGGGCCATTTTTTAGCCGCTTCACTCCTGAACCTTCCCATCCAATCCTATTCCCTAAGCGTCTGGGCCGCTTTTCGTCAGGGGAACGCTCGACAAGGTGGGGTTGTGCTAGAGCAACCCTCAGATATCGCGCCTTCGGATTGGCTGAAGGCAAACATTCATAACCTCTCTACCGTCTGGGTGGCAGGGGGCGTTGCGGAAGATCTCAAATACGGTTCTGTTCGAGGCAACGAAGACGACCTCCGACAGTTGAGGGAAACTCTGGCCTATTTGGGCCTGAATATCAAACTCTACGAACAACAGGCTACCCGTCGCGCCCGGCAACTGCTAACTGAAAACTGGGACGCCTACGAGTTGCTAGTCTCGCAAATGGAACTACGTCAGCCCGCAGCAGAATGCTATGAAGCCGTCGCGCAGTCTAAGGGTTAGGCCATTTCCAGGATAAAAGCTTACCGCTGGCTTCGACTCCGCTCAGCCAGCTAGAGACTAGAACTCTTGCATGAATCCTGGAAGCCCTCCGAATGAATTCGGGGCTACAAGAACAAAGTCTGCCTAAGCCTGAAGGCTGGCTTCGCTTGCGCAGACTAAATCCGGATTTCTCTTAAGTCCGCGAAGGCGGACATCGTCCTTGTAGCCGCGATTTTAATCGCTAGGATATTCGTCGTGCAAGAGGTCTACTGTAAATATTTGGTACGCAGCCGATTCTAACCTCTTGCTAAGGCAGTTCTACAGAGGTGGGTTTAGCAATGTGGGGCAGTCCCCAGCCCAGTTTCTCGCGCAAAATCTTAAAAAACTCTGGCGAACTCAACCGAATAAATCGCGCTGAAAAAGGAGATTTTTGTACCCTCACGCGATCGTCCGGCAGCATATAGCAGCCCGCATTGCCATCCACCACTAAAATGAGCTGCTGTCGATTGGCCGGAAAAATCTCGACGGGTTCCGCATCTGAAAAAACAAGGGCGCGGGATGCGAGGGAATGCGGGCAAATCGGGATTAATTGGAGCACTGAGACGCCAGGGGTAATGACAGGTCCGCCCGCTGCCAGCGCGTAAGCCGTCGAGCCAGTGGGGGTTGAAATAATCACCCCGTCCGCTGCAATATCGACCAATGCGTGCGCGCCAATTTCAACTTCAAAATGGCACATGCCCGTAAGGGGTTCCTTGTGCAGCACCATTTCGTTCAGAGATAGCGCCTCCCAGAGAAGCCCCCCTTCATGAATCACCTGCACCGTCAGCATGACTCGGTCTTCAACGGTATACTGCCCTTCCATCAGAGCGCTCAAGGCCTCTGGTAGCTGGTTGAGATAGGTTTCCGTCAAGAAACCCATATGCCCCGTATTGATCGTCAGGATGGGAATGCCCGCAGGAGCCAGTTGACGGCAAGCCGACAGGACCGTTCCATCTCCGCCGAGCACCACGGCAAAAGCCATGTCCGCATCAAAACCCGGCGGCACCATATTTTCAATTTTGGAGTAGCAAGCAGGCAATTCAGGGCGAGAATAGCCCAAAATACCGCCTACCCCTGTGGCCAATACAACATCCCAACCTGCAGCCTTAAAGTAACGGGTAATGTCCTTAGCGGTATTGCAGGCAATGGGCTTGTTGTCGTTATAAACAATTCCGGCTTTCCCCACGCGATTCGGCCTCTACCGTTATTCTGCTTTTTAAGATCGGCAACTGGCAGATGCAGGGCATCTAAATCTGAGTTCAGTCCATAGACCTAGGTAGATTGAGATGACTTGAACGGCGATCGCTTTTTCTTGGACTTCTGCTGTTGCTTGTCGTAATCGATCTCTTTCAGCTTTTTGAGAATGCGATTAAAATAGTCTTGCATATAGGGTTCAAGCGTGGCAATGCTATCGGGATCGATTTCAAAGGCAGCATAGACCTCTGCCATGGGCGTATTGAGGGGCTGCCCTGAGGTAATCACTTCTGTGAAAGCCAATCGTTCTGCAGCGCTCCATCCCCACTGAAAAAATCCTACGAATTTTTGCAGCCCTTTCAGAACCCCGACTGGAATCCGAGAAACTTTTGCTTCTTTGCCAGAAAGCTGCTCGCAGAGCTGAATGATCTGCTCTGCCGTCCAAGCTTTGGGACCGGATAGATCGAATGCTTTCCGGTAGGTCGCTTCTTTCTTAAGCGCCTGTACGGCAAACCGGGCAATATCTTGAGAGTCCATATAGGCGATCGGCGTTTCTTCCCCCGTTACCCACACCGGTTGATTTTCAAGAATTGGGATGTTGTACTGCCCGATCAAGCCTTGAAAGAAACCGCAGGGACGCAGAATTGTATAGTTCAGGCCGGACTCCTTCAGGAAGGCTTCAGTACAGCGTTTGATGTCCATCAAGGGCACCTTAGGGTAGCGATCTGCCCCCATGATCGAGAAAAAGATAAACCGCTCGACTTCCGCCGCTTTTGCTGCCTTGATGAGAGCGACTTTACCTTCCCAGTCCACTTCCCGGAGGCTTTGGGTGTCTGTCGCGCGAGTCGTGGCGGCATCGATGACAGCCGTAACGCCTTCGAAGGCGAGTGCCAAAGTGGAGGAATTGCACAGATTGCCCTGGACGAGATGGGCGCCCCATTCTTTCAAGAACGCGGCTTTTCTAGCGCTCCGGACCAGGCAGCGAACTTCATACCCCTCATCTAAAGCGCGACGCGCGATTTGCCTGCCAAGGGTTCCGGTAGCACCAACAATTAATAAAGTCATGAGGGATTTAAATTCAAATCTTAACTTTTGTAATATTTTATCAGAAATTAATAAGTTCACGGACATTTGTTCGAAAACAGGCTTATTGGGGTCAATCTCAAAGAATCGAGTTAAAAGCTTGGCATTTGGCCTCGCTCCCCATTGCTCGGGAGCTGTTACCGGGATAGATGTAAAATACCGCGAACTTTTGAGCGGACTCGATGCTACAACTGAGAGGAGTTTTGTGGGATGGGGCCATGCAACGGATTATCGGATTGATGAGCGGCACGTCTGTGGACGGTATCGATGCTGTCCTGGTGGATATCTCCGGTACCGAGCGGGATTTGGCGGTGGATCTCATTGCCTTTGAAACCTATGCTTACCGTCCCGCGCTGCGGCAGCAAATTCTAGCGGTTTGCGCGGGTTCTCCCCTTTCCGTCGAGGCGCTGGCGACTCTGGATAACGCGATCGCCCAGGCGTTTGCAGAGGCGGCGATCGCCATTCAGGCCGAGCAATCCCTCAAAGCAGATCTCATCGGGTCCCACGGTCAAACTGTTTTTCACCGCCCTCCCCAAGCGGGACAGTTGGGCTACAGCCTCCAATTGGGCCGTGGCGAGGTCATCGCGCGCGCGACGGGGACCAAGACTGCAAGCAATTTCCGGGCGGCAGATATCGCCGTTGGGGGACAAGGCGCGCCGCTCGTGCCTAAAATTGACCTGTGTTTGCTGAGTCACCCCACCCAATGGCGATGCGTCCAGAATCTGGGCGGGATCGGAAATGTTGCGGTTTTACCGCCCCTGGACTCAGAACCTGAACTGGGACAAGGCGTTAGAGGCTGGGATACGGGTCCGAGCAATGTGCTCCTAGATTTAGCCGTGTCTCGATTTACCCAAGGCCAGCAAACCTACGATGCAGGCGGACAATGGGCAGCCCGAGGCGCGATCTGCCAACCGCTGGTGGAGCGGTGGCTCCACCAGCCCTTCTTCCAACAATCCCCTCCAAAATCCACCGGACGAGAGTTGTTCGGCCCGGCGTATTTACAGGCTTGTCTTGAAGATGCTCGCGCGTATCAGCTCGGCCAAGCGGATGTGCTGGCAACCCTGACGGAACTGACCGCTGCCTCCATCGTGCAGAGCTATCGGCAGAGTTTAGAGGCGATGCCGGACCGGGTGCTGCTCTGCGGCGGGGGAAGCCGCAATACTTATCTGCGGGAGCGGATTCAGGTCCTGCTCGGAGACGCTATTCCGGTGACGACCACCGACGATGCGGGGGTGAATGCCGATGCCAAAGAGGCGATCGCCTTTGCAGTGTTAGCTCACTGGCGAGTGTTGGGCATTCCAGGCAATCTTCCCTCGGCTACGGGTGCGGCCCAATCCGTGCTCCTAGGGGATATTCATACACCCTGGACGGCGTCAGGCTGAAAATTCTGCTGAAATCGCTCGAATTTACGCTCCCAGAATGTTTCTCCCATTCAGATACAGGGCAAACTAAGTCGTAGGGGCGCAAGTCCTTGCGTCCCTACAGAATGGTTAGTAGTTTTTATTTCGGGAATAGCCTAGAATCTTCACCTCCACGCTGCAACCCTTCCGCAATCCAACGCTCCTCTCTTCCCCTGCAACAGCCATAGCCACACTCACCCGAACCGCATAAATGTCTATTAACTTTGCTGCAAAATCAGCTGCTTCGGCCCCTGCCGACCATACATTTTTAATGAACGACGGACGTTGGAAACTCCAGGGACATTGGTTGCTGAGTCGAGATGAACCCTGCGTTCCGGTTCGGGGAAAGGTGATGGTGGTCTGGAATAATGACGAGTGGTTTAGCTTGGTGGGCAAAATCACGCGTCCTTCGCTGGCAAATGAAGCCGGAGATGCCACCGATATTACATTGCAGTACCGGGGTCGGATTGCCGGAGAAACGCAGCAGCAGTATACGTTTGTACTGCAGCACAGTCAGTACGGACAGACAGAAGGCGAAGGCTGGCTGATGCCAGACTCGATTTTGCAGCGGTTTTGGATTTTGGGCGATCGCGACCAGCGCTTTGGCGTCGAACGGTTCTACCGCATTAACGACGATCGCTACTACTGGTCTAGCAGCATCATGACCGGACACGCGCTCATCAGCAGCCTGGAAGTAACCCTAGATCGCTCCAAATAGAACCCTGCCTACAGCAAACCGATCGCGTGCAGCGGCCCTTGACCGCTCATGAGTTCGATAATCAAGGCAATAAAGCCCAGCATGGCAAAGCGACCGTTCCAACGCTCTGCAGCGGAAGTCAACCCCCACTCCCAGCGCTCCTGAGGGTACATCTTGACCTGCTTGCCAGGGCGTAAAACCTCCGCAAAAGCGATGGCTGGGTTGCGCAGCGATTCCACGACCATATCGCCTAAATCGTTAATAAATTTAGGATAGGTATTCAAAGCAGGCACTCGACGAAAGCGATCGATGCCCGCGTCTTGAGCCAGTTCGCGATATTCCATATCGATTTCTTGAAGCGTTTCGATATGCTCGGAAATAAAGCTGATGGGAACGACCACGAGTTCTTTGACGCCTTGCTCTCCCAGCTCTTCAAGCTTGTCTTCCGTGTAAGGCTGAAGCCACTCCACCGGACCGACGCGGCTCTGGTAAGCCAATACGTGCGGGTTGGACCGATCGAGCGCCTTCATGATGAGTTCGGTGCAGTTCTCAATTTCGGTTTGGTAAGGATCGCCTGCTTCTTTGACGTAGCTCACTGGAACGCCATGGGCGCTAAAAAACACCGTTGCCTTCTCAGGATCCGCGCACTGGTCTAGTTCTTGTCGCACGAGGTCTGACATAGACTCGACGTAACCAGGTCGGTCGTACCAAGAGGGAATGACGGTGTACTTAATTGTTTGGAGTTGAGGATCGGCATTCCACAGGTCTTCCAGCAACCGAAAGCTAGATCCGCTGGTGCTGATGGAAAACTGCGGGTAGAGGGGCAGTATCACCAATTCCTGCACGCCGTCCTGCTTGATTTTGGCGATCGCCTCTTCGGTAAAAGGATGCCAGTACCGCATCCCGATATATACCGATGCATCTAAACCTTTGCCGCGCAAATTATCCTGGAGGGCTTTAGCCTGCTCCTCAGTAATCCGGCGAAGCGGCGAGCCGCCGCCAATTTGCTTGTAGTTCTCTTGAGATTTTTGGGCGCGGCTGGTCGAAATAAACCAGGCCAGGGGTTTCTGCAGCCAGCGAAAGGGTATCCGGATAATTTCAGGATCTGAAAATAGGTTGTATAGAAAGGGACGGACATCACTGAGTTGCTCTGGCCCTCCTAAATTCAGCAGCAAAACTCCAACGCGTCCCATACACAAGGCTTCCTAAACTTAACTCAGCTTTGTTACCGATTTTAACAATATATCTTCACATCAAACGGTAACGTATGAGAGATTATATATCTTGTTTATTGCGAAAGATTCTCAATCGATCGAATTTAAATCCAAGATCGAAACCAAATGCGCCACTGCCACTCTAGGGGACGAATGGGCAATCCCAGATAAACGGGAAGCCAGAATAAAAAGCCGAAAATACTGAGGGCGATCGCGACCAGGGAGAGGATGCGCAACGGTTTGAGCGAATGGGGAAGTCCCGTTTCGAGCAACCAGGCTAACGCCAAGCTGCTGAAGAGGTAAGCTGGCATGTAGTGATATAAAAAAGCGCAGCGACTGATGCTCAGCCAGGGAAGGATGTTAGCGGCATATCCGGTGATGAGGTAAAGCGGAACGTAATGTTTCTCGGAATTAAAGCGTAGAATGTTTCGACTCGGGCGGATAAGCTGTCTCATCTGCAGGACGACGTGCCACACCATCATGCCTAAAACGATGGCGATCGCGACCGTCGCGCTCCACCACAGCGGTGGATTTCCCATTGCATAAACGCTGTAGACGTACTTAGCTTTGTTAAAGGGAAGGGGAGGACCTGTCGCCGGAAGACTGTCTTGGAGCGATGAGGCGAGCTGATAAAAATAGCTCACCGGACGCTTCATCAGCGGCCACTCCGGCAGTGACGAGCAATAGGGATGGATAGACGGTCCATTCCCCACCCTTTGGTGGTAGCCAAACATTTGTCGGTGCACTTCAATAAACCCAAACTCTGGGTTTTGCAGCAAATGGGGAATCCAGAGCAGGCTGTACAGTACGGCACCCGTTACGGGAATAAAAATGAATAGCTTCGTGAAGGATAGCCGCAGGAATTGTTCGAGCGGAAGCTCTTGAGCGAGCCTCAACCCCGGTCGTCCCAAACGGCCCAGCCGCCCGATCGCCCAGAATAAATACAGCCCCAGCAAGAATCCCAGTCCCGTCCACTTTACGGCTGCTGCTGCTCCAAAGCTCAACCCTGCCAACGTCAGTGCCGTCCAATGTTTCCACCCTCGCTGCTGACCGCTCAATAGCGCCAGCCAATGGCCTAGCAGCCCAAACGCCAAAACGTAAACATTGATCAAGCCATAGCGCGACTCCACCAACAGCAAGCCATCTAGCGTTGCAAGCGCCCCTGCCAAGAGGGCGAAGCTATAGCGGCGCGCGATCTGAACCCCCAATCCGACAACCAGCAAAGGAATGCACGAACCCGTAAGGGCATTCATCCAGCGGTAGCCCCACGGATTGAAGCCCTTGAGCCAGATCCCCACGGCAATGAGGTACTTCCCTAAAGGTGGATGGGCGTCGAAGAACGGTGTCTGGGTGAGGTAGTTACGCGCGAACTTAGCAAAATAAACTTCGTCAAAGACCAAGGTGTCAAAGCGCTCTAAGCCCCAAAACCGCAGGCCCAGCGCAATCCCCCACAGCGCGATCAGACCGAGCCAAAACCAGGGTGGTGCGGCGAATTGACGTTTAGAGAACTTGGAGCGATCCATGAATCAGTTCCTTGACGATCGAATGGGCAGAACATCATACCCTGCATTTTCGATACATGGGCTACGATCGAGCATACTGAAAGACAGTGCATCTCTGCCGCGTCGATTCACATTTCCCCACTGCCATGCTGCCATTCCTGCGCTCCGATCTAGCCCAGCTCAATGCCTATACGCCCCACCCCGAAGCAGAAGGCGAACCCAATCTCGCCGTCGATCGGCTGGATACCAATGAGTGCCCCTACGATTTGCCTGTCGAGCTGAAGCAAAAGTTAGCGTGGACCTATCAGCACCAGATTGAAGCCAATCGCTATCCAGATGGGGAACACGATGCCCTGAAAAGGGCGATCGCCGCCTACGTCACCGAATCTGCTACCGATTCGGTACAGATCGACCCCAGGCAGATCTCCGTTGGCAATGGGTCCGACGAACTGATTCGCTCTTTGCTGATTGCAACGTGTCTGGGCGGACAGGGTTCGATATTGGTGGCCGAGCCTACGTTTTCCATGTATGCCATCCTGGCCCAAACGCTCGGCATTCCGGTCGCGCGCATTCGTCGCACCGAGGCGTTTGCCTTGGATTTGCGAGAGGCCGAAGCCGCCGTTAGTTCTTCCACTTCAACGCCAGTGCGCGTGGTGTTTGTGGTGCATCCCAACTCTCCGACGGGGAACCCGCTGACGAGGACCGAAATTGATTGGCTGAAGCAGCTTCCGCCCAATATTCTGGTCGCGATCGATGAAGCTTACTTTGAATTCAGCCAACAGACTTTGGTCGCGGAAATCGCCCACCGCTCCAACTGGGTGATTTTGCGTACCTTCTCCAAGGCGTTTCGACTGGCAGCCCATCGCGTGGGCTATGCGATCGCCCAGCCGACTCTTATTCAGGTTCTCGAAAAAGTGCGGTTGCCCTACAATCTGCCAGCCATGTCTCAAGCGGCGGCTCAGCTTGCCCTAACCCACCGCGCCCAGCTTTTGCAAAGCATTCCAGAACTGATGCGGGAACGCGATCGGATGTACGCCGCTCTCTCGCAACTGCCTCGATTGCAACTGCGGCCCAGCGCTGCTAATTTCATCTATGCCTGGCTAGAAACCGAGGCCGAAACCGAGAATTTGCGCCATCAACTCAGACAGCTCGGCACGTCCATCCGTTTTACAGGTGGCGGTCTTCGCATTACAATCGGCACGCCAGCGGAAAACGATCGGACTTTACAGCGAATTTCCAGCCAACTCCAATCCGTTTGAGGGAGAAAGAATAGCTCCGTTCCCTCTCACGGAGTTTCAGAGCAGTCTTACGGTTCTTTCAGCAAGGGTCGAAAGGAGAGCAATTGTTCTGCGATCGCCCGGTCGGCATCCCCTTCAGTCAAAGGCCTCCACCATAAATAACCTTGACCGAACTCGCAGCCCAATTCTCGCAGCATCTGACATTGGTCATCCGTTTCGACCCCTTCGGCAATGAGGTTTAGCTTGAGTCCTCGGGCCAACGAAATAATGGTTTTAATAATTTCCATGCTTTGTTGGCTGTACTGAGCCTCCTGCACGAAGGAACGGTCTATTTTTAAACCCTCCAGGGGAAGTTGGTGCAGGTAACTCAAGGAAGAATGACCGGTCCCGAAATCGTCTAACAGAATCCCCACCCCCTGGGCTTGAAGTTTCTCCAAAACGCTGGCACTCGCTTCGGGGTCCTTCATGACGATGCTTTCTGTAATCTCGAGCTTGAGGCTCGTGCCTGATACTTGCGTCGCCTGCAATACCTGCACGATCGTCTCGACGAGGTTGGCAAACATAAAATTTGCACTGGATAAATTAACGCTCATCGTCAGATTTTGCCTTGGATGCCGCTCTTGCCATTGACGGAGCTGCTGGCATGCTGTTTGAAGCGCCCATCCGTCTAAAGTCGCAATGATGCCCATCTCCTCTGCAATGGGAATGAAGACCGATGGCAAAATTAATCCGTGCTCTGGATGCTGCCACCGCAATAATGCTTCGAATCCCCTCAGCCGACGGTTACTTATTTCAATAACTGGCTGGAAAACCAAGAAAAATTCTTTGCGCTCTAGCGCTTGACGCAAAGATACTTCCAACTCCATTCGGTGAATGGTTTGGCTGCCTAAGCTTTGATCGAAAATCGAGAACGTGCCTCTGCCATTGGCTTTTGCTTGGTACATCGCAATGTCTGCATTTTGAATCAGGCGATCGGGACTGACCTGAGAGGATCCAAACGCAATTCCAATACTGGCACTGGTTACGATTTGATGCGTTCCCAGATAAATCGGCTCTTTGATTTTCTGTTGCAGCCTTTCGCACAGAAATTCAATATTTCTGGGATGGGCATTGGCCGCGAGAATGGCAAACTCGTCTCCGCCAAAACGAGCAACGGTATCTTCGCTGCGCAGGCACGATTGCAGCCGTCGGGCTACTTCCATCAGCACCCGATCTCCTACAATATGCCCCAGGGAATCGTTGATAATTTTGAAGCGATCGATATCGAGGAAAGCAATGGCGAACGAAGATTCAGCGTCGCGATTGCAATATTTGATGACTTGTTCGAGTCGATCTGAGAATAAAGTGCGATTCGGGAGTCCCGTTAGGGCGTCGTAAAGCAATGCACCCTGCAAGATTTGTTCCTGAAGCTGTCGAGATTCTGTAATATCTAAAATGTTGAGGATATAGCCCAAGAGCTTTTGTTTCCGAAAAATAGAGATTTGCTCGACCTGAAAGTATTGATGAAGGGCCAGTATCTCTATTTGACCTCTAACTTTGAGCTGGTCCCAATCCGACGCTTGCAAAAATGTAACGAGCGTTTTTGCCGACGCTCCAATTGAATCTTGAGTGCATTCCAGTAACGCTTCTGCGGCAGCGTTGAACTCAATTAAGCGGTAGTGCGGATCGACCACTAAAATAGAAGCCTTCAAGCTGGCAAAAATCTGTTGGTAAGCTAAAGGCGATCGCTGAAGGAGTTGATAGTGAGAGAGTCCCCAACAAAAAAGCACGCTACTGAGAGACAGCCCGATCGGCGTCAAATCGAAAAAACGGAAAGGATCGTAAAGTGGTGAAAGCGTTAGAATGTTGAGAAGAAGAGGCGTAAGCCCGCATAAAAGCAAAAGGAATAAAGGCCTACTTTGATTTTTTCTACTCTGCCACATCGCGCGGATTAAATAGCCGTGGCCCAGGACAATTAAGGCATAGCTATAGGGAACGTGGATAAAGCGGAACCACGAGCCGCGTTCGTAATGCGCAATTGAGATTCCGAATAGCCAGTCTTCCTCCGTAATGCTCCACATCAGCGAAGACCAATCAGGGTTCCAGTAAATTGCTAGCGTTAGGCAAGGGACCAAAAATAATAAGACCGGAGGAGGGGTTCGATCTCCGGTAAATTGCAAAATAAAGTAAAACCACAGGACGGGAATCGTAACGTATGGAAACACCTGGATTCCGGTCCAGATCCAAAAATCGTCAAGGCTATGGTTGAGGAAAAATAGGCCGGAGGTCGCGCACCACAATGCCGTCATCAGCGCAAACAAACGAAATCCCCAATCTGCCTGAGCGATACGCTGCGGGACCAAAATTGCAATGGTGGTGCAAATGACCGCCGCTAAAAGATTGACAATGATATAGAGCGCCAGGAACCACTGCATTATTGACCTGCGAATCGAAGATAGTCCCGAATAAGTGGAATCGAGGCTCGATTAAGGCTCTATTATCGTTCAAATTAACGCTCGTTACATCTGTAGTGGATTTTGCAAAAACTCAATTGACTCTCTCGCTGAGGGGAGAGTTTAAGATAATGACTTTGATTTTGAATAAAAGGTCTGACGGCGATGATAAATCACTTTAAAAAAGCAGGTCTACTGCTCGGATTGGCAGTAACGGTTCCGCTCAGCAGTTTGTTCGTATCCTGTAATGTTGACTTTAAAACCCAAGCCCAAGCGCCAAGCCCCACCAGGGTGGATTCAGGTGCGATGAAGGGGCAAGGCAATCGTGGTGGTATGGGACACAATATGTCCATGGATCTAGGTCCGGCGGATGAAAACCTCGATCTGCGCTTTATTGATGCCATGATTCCCCACCACGAGGGCGCAGTGGTGATGGCCAAAGAAGCGCAGCAGAAGGCGAAACGCCCTCAGCTTCAAAAATTAGCTAAAGACATCATTCAGGCCCAGAATCGGGAAATCGCTCAAATGAAGCAGTGGCGAAAAGCTTGGTATCCCAAAGAGAGCAGTACGCCGATGGCTTGGAGTGCTGAGATGGGTCACATGATGGCAATGTCGCCATCCCAGAAACAGAGCATGATGATGAGCCAAGATTTAGGTGCGGCTGATGCTGGATTTGACTTGCGTTTTATTAATGCGATGATTCCTCACCACGAAGGGGCGATCGCGATGGCGAAAGAGGTTTTGGGCAAGTCTAAGCGCCCCGACATCCAGAAGCTGGCTCAAAATATCATTGCTTCGCAGCAGACGGAAATCAAGCAGATGCGCGATTGGAAGCAAGCCTGGGCTCAAAAGTAATACCGCGATTCCATTGCAATGAATCAGATGACAGGAAGCAGCGACGGTCGGGCTATCAGCTCGTGAAGGCTGACCACATCGCCGACCACCGCGATCGCCGGGGCATCAAACCCCGTCTCTTCCATTTGCTGCAAAATCGTCGCAAAGGTTCCGACTAGTTCTCTTTGGTTGGGGCAAGTTCCCCA
The DNA here is from genome assembly GCF_044923475.1 of Altericista sp. CCNU0014. NCBI lineage: Bacteria > Bacillati > Cyanobacteriota > Cyanophyceae > Synechococcales > Altericista > Altericista sp. CCNU0014. The sequence continues at coordinate 3,128,906 of NZ_CP137338.1, read as the reverse complement.
CTGGATCAGGGCAATGGGGGTTTCGAGGGGGCGTCCACCCGCCTGAAGTGCTTCTAAGATATGGGCCAGGTTGTGGATGCCCATATAAATCACGATCGTGTCAGAACTTCGGGCGATCGCCTGCCAATTCACTTGGGGCTGGTATTTTCCTGCGTGCTCGTGACCCGTCACAAAGGTTACAGAAGAGCCGTAGTTGCGATGGGTGACGGGAATTCCGGCGTAGGCAGGCGCAGCGACGCCAGCCGTAATGCCAGGGACAATTTCAACAGCAACCCCGGCCTCGATTAGGTCCACCATTTCCTCGCCGCCTCGCCCAAATACGAAGGGATCTCCTCCCTTCAACCGAACGACTGCGGCATGCTCGCGAGCCTTTGCGATGAGCAGTGCCGTAATCTCGGACTGCACGAGGGAATGCTGGCCTCGTCGCTTGCCCGCATGGATCTGCTCTGCCTTTGGGTTCATCATCGCGATAATAGCGGGGCTGATCAGAGCGTCGTAAATGATGCAGTCTGCGTGCTCTAGTAAGGCTTTTCCCTTGACCGTCATGAGACCCGGATCTCCCGGTCCCGCTCCCACTAAATACACTTTTCCCATCGGAGAATTTAATTCATTGGCTCGATTGTTTGTCATCTTAGGTTCATTGCAGCTTACTGCGGCACGGATGAAGTACGAGTGCAGCGGTCCAATAAAAGCGTAGCCAGTAAGGGGCTTGGATTCAGCGGTCGTGCGAGGTGTAAGTCGAGTTCGCTATATTCAGCGCGGAGCTGAGCGACGCGATCGCCAATGGAGTCAATAATACTGCCTGTGAATAAAAAGTAGGGAAGAATTCCAACGCGTAAGGGCGTCCCTCCAGAGAAGGATCGGAGCCGAGCTTCTAGGGTAGGTGCGGTGGCCCAATAGGCAGACGCGGCACCCAACTGAGTCGCTAACGCGTCGATGGCCGGGTTGCCGCCGGGGCGCTTGGTCCCGTGAGCTAGCAAAATCCAGCGATCGCAGCGCAGCTCGTTCATTCGCTCCTGTAAGAGCTGCGCCATGCTGGGATGAGAACCGAGGAAAGGGCAAAGCTGTAGAGAAATGCTTTCAGGCATGTCAGATCGGGCTTGATGGATCGCTTCGGGCAAATCTCGATTGACGTGATTGCCAGCCACCAAAAAAAGGGGGATCAGAAACACCTGACGAATGCCGTCTCTGGCGACAGCGGCTGCAAACGCAGCAATCTGAACCGCCAAGGGTTGCTCGCCAAACTCCAGTACGCCTGTCCCGACATAGGGCACGGGCTGTTTTAGCGTTCCATGCGCGGCGAGGTTATTTCGAACGAGAGTGGCACAGGCCTCTAAGCCCTGACGCGATCGCGGATCTCGACTGCCGTGGGCAATCAAAAAATAAGCGGCAGAAATTTCAGACAAAGCACCGATCCAATGGATGAGCGAGTTGAGGGAATACGGATGTGAGTTTGGCGGATCCCATCTATTGTAAAGGCAGCTCCAATGACTCTTCCGTATAAGAAACAGCCATTGCCGAACTCGCGCTAAGGGCAGGTTGTTTCTTCGTTTGCTGTTTGTATTGCTCCACAATGGCGCGGAAATCTTCGCCCTCAATAGTTTCTTTTTCGAGCAAAACTTCGACCAGTTTTTCCATGACTGGGCGATGCTCTCGAATCACGCGGCGGGCTTCTTCGTAACAGCGCATCACGATCTGGCGCACCTGCTGGTCGATCTTGACCGCCATTTCTTCGGAATAGTCCGAGCGCGAACCCCAGTCTCGCCCTAAAAACACCTCGCGATCGCCGTCTAGCTCTAGGGCCATATTGCCTAAGTCGGACATTCCCAACTTCGTTACCATTTCGCGGGCGAGGTCTGCCACGTACTGCACGTCGCCCGATGCGCCGTTCGTCACTTCGGCATCGCCAAACACTTCCACCTCAGAGGCGCGACCGCCTAAAGCGATCGTAATGCGATCCATCAGCCAAGACCGACTCCGCAATCCGCTGTCGAGGTCTTCGTCTTTAATGATGGATTTCGCAAATCCGCCAATGCCGCCGGAACGGGGGATGATGGTAACTTTGTCGAGGGGATCTGCGTTTTTCAGCAGGGTCATGAGCAGGGCGTGGCCCACTTCGTGATAGGCAATCACCCATTTCTTTTTGCTGTCGAGCAAGGGCGTCAGGGTCAGTCCGATGGTGACGCGATCGATGGCATCCAGAATTTCTTGGTCGGTAATGCACTCTTTGCGGCGACGGGCCGTGAGAATGGCGGCTTCGTTGAGCAAATTCGCGAGCGCTGCCCCTGAGAAGCCGGGGGTCCGACGGGCGATCGCCTCTAGAGAAATCTCCGGTGCCAGCTTTTTGGTCCGGGCGTGGACTTCTAGAATGCCCAATCGCCCGTTGTACGTGGGTAAATCGACAATGACCTGACGGTCGAACCGACCCGGACGCAGGAGGGCTGAGTCCAAAACATCGGGGCGGTTGGTGGCCGCGATGATGATGACGCCCGTATTGCCCTCAAAGCCGTCCATTTCGGTCAAGAGCTGGTTGAGGGTTTGCTCCCGTTCGTCATTGCCGCCGCCGATACCCGTGCCCCGCTGACGGCCCACGGCGTCAATTTCATCGATAAAAACCAGGCAAGGCGCGTTTTCTTTGGCCTTTTTAAATAAATCTCGGACGCGGGAGGCACCCACGCCTACAAACATTTCCACGAATTCCGAGCCGGAAATGCTGAAGAACGGGACGCTGGCTTCCCCGGCGATCGCTTTGGCCAACAAAGTCTTACCCGTTCCTGGCGGGCCGACGAGCAGCACCCCTTTCGGAATTCGCGCGCCCACTGCCGTAAACTTTTCAGGCTGCTTCAGAAACGTGACGACCTCTTGAAGCTCTTCTTTGGCCTCTTCAATGCCTGCCACATCGTCAAAGCAAATCCCCGTCTGCGCTTCCATCTGGAAGCGCGCCCTGGATTTGCCGAAGTTCAGGATTTGTCCCGGCCCGCCAGGCGCGTTACTGGCCCGCCGCAGGAACATCAGCAGCAAGCTCAGCAAAAAGAATCCCAGCAGCAGGTGCAGCAGAATGCTGACGACCGGGTTGCCGGCTTCTTCCGGCGCGTAGGTAAAGTTGACATTCTTATTGCGCAGCAAGCGCGTTAACTGCACGTCTTGATTGAACAGCCGTACCTCTTGAGGGGGTGCGTTGCTGGGCTGACTTTTTAAGGTATATCTAGCGAGATTTTGGTTTGGGAGCAGATTGACCTCCCGAACCTCTTCGTTTTTAATCTGCCGAATAAAATCGCTGTATGAGGTTTCGTTTTTTTTGGCCTGCGCCATTCCAGGTGCTGCCTGTAGCAGCACCAAACCCAGTGCTACTAAAGATAATCGCCCACCTATGCGCTGCTTTTGCTGCTTTGTGTCGTGCATTTTGCTTTAGTATCAATGTCCACCCTTGAGAGCAATTGCCCGATGCCCTGACAGTTACCTCTCCTCAAGCCTAGTGTAGAGAAGCCCAATCTAACAACTGTACATCCCACTATCTGGGATCGGATTTGCTATCTTATACGTAGTCGTTATGAGTTTGTTGTAGTTATGATTCGGATTGTCGGACTCAATGGCAGCCTTCGTCCCGGTTCTCACTCAAAGCAGGCTTTGCAGTTAGCTTTAGGCAATGCCAAACGGCTTGGAGCCAGCGTCGAGCTGCTAGATTTACAGGTTCTTCGGCTTCCTTTTTGTAATGGTGGAGATGTTTATCCAGAGTACCCAGATGTGGAGTATCTCAAATCAACGGTTCGCGAAGCCGATGGCCTGATTTTGGCGACACCTGAGTACCACGGCAGCGTGAGCGGCGTGCTCAAGAACGCGCTGGATCTGATGGGGTTTGAGGAACTCTCTGGAAAGGTGACGGCAGCCATCAGCATTTTGGGCGGGCAGTCCAATAGCAATGCTCTTAACGACCTGCGGATTATCACCCGGTGGGTTCATGCTTGGATGATTCCCGAGCAGGTGGCTATCGGTCAAGCTTGGAAGGCGTTTGACGCTGAGGGCAACATCACCGATCCAAAGTTGGCAGGGCGTCTCGAAGAATTGGCCAAAAGCCTAGTCGATACCGCTCGGCGCTTGAGGAGCGAGACGGAGGCGATCGCCTCCTAGTCTCAATCTCCCTTTAGTGATGGTGCGCTGCGCCATGGTGGTGGTGGCTGTGGCCTCCATCGTGGCTGTGGCTGTGTTCGCGGGCCGTGCGGACCGCAGGGTCCTCTAGCAGGGCCTCAATTTGCGGGATAGCCCAGCGCGCGGCCATTGCCAAAAACTCTGGATGGTCGTTGACGCAGTCCATCTGCACGAATTTGACCCGATCGTGTTTGGCTTCTAATTGATGGATGATGTGATGGACGTCCAATAGCGTCTCGTGGTTTTCAGTCGCAAACCCGATGGGCACAAACACGATCGCCTTAGCGCCCAGCTCGATCAGGTTGCGGGCCGCCTTATCGGCAGCGGGCTGAGTCCAGTCGATCAACGGCGTGTCGTGGTTGAGCCAGCCGACCGAAATCAGCGGGTAGCGATACATTAAAGCTTCTCTGGTTTTGTCGTAGAGGGCTTGACTTTCGGCAATCCCAGACACAAACCCTTTGGCTTTGTGGGGGCACCCGTGATTCATGAGCACGATACCCACTTGAGAGGGCAGATACTGAGTCCCCAGGGTTTCTCGAATGGTGGACTCGGTGCGCTCCACTAAGAGCTGAATGTAGTCGGGCTGGTCGAAGAAGGAAGGAATATAGCGCAGGCTGCTAATCCAAGGTTCTTCCCCATTGCTGAGTTCTTCTAAGCCCTGATTGACTTGCTCGACGGCAATGCCGCTGGTAAAGATCGAATCCACCACCAACAGCGGATAAATCAGCAGTTTGGTAAAGCCCTGGGCTTTAATTTCTGCCAACACCTGATTGGGCAAAAATGGCGCGCAGAAATTGAACGCTTTGAAGACTTGGACGCGATCGCCCCATTTTTCTTGGAGCTCGGCTTCGATGCCCGCTCTTTGCCTCTCGAAAATGGCGTTATGGGGCGATACGAAGTTGTGGTGAGTGTGTCCCCACTCGTGGAGGTCGAACATGGCCAGCAGCTTCGCTAAGGGGGGATAAACCCAGGTTGGCACTGGCGCAAATTTAGCTGTCAGTAAATTCAGGGCCTTTTCGTTGTAGTTGGCAAAGTCTTCGTATTTTTCAACTTCACCATAGCCCATCAGCAGTACAGCAACTCGGTCATCGATGGCGCGATCGGGGCTTAGTGTCTGCAATTTTTCTGGAGTCGTAACCACAGGGCTTCCTCTTGGTTTATTTCAAGCTTAGCTTTACAACAGCCTAGCATCCCCTCCCAGGGGAGTGTTAGCGGATGCATTACTGCTTAACAGATGGCGGGTTTGCCCCCTCTAGGAGTGATGTTTCGGGCTGTTTTACAATGGGTTGAGATTGCCCCAAAATCCTTCACAATATAAATAATTGATGGCTATCATTCTGTGCCCTGGCATTCACGATCCAGCGCTCACGCTGTCATTTTGGGACGCAATCCAATCGGTAAAGTTGCCCGGACCCTCAAGGGCGGCACTTCCACGTCCCTATATTTTCCCAGATGCCCGCCATTGGGCTTTTTCGTCACCCCACGTTTTGCAGTTTTTGCATCAATCTTTGCCGATCGCTCAACCGCTGGTGCTTTTGGGTTTTAGCGCGGGCGTTGTGGGGGCGATCGGGGCGGCTTGGGCGTGGCAGCAGCAGGGCGGCACTGTTCGCGCGCTGGTGGCTGTGGATGGATGGGGCGTGCCGCTCTATGGGACGTTTCCGATTTATCGGTTGAGTCACGACGGTTTTACCCATTGGAGCAGCCAGGGGTGGGGAATGGGTCGAGATCCGTTCTACGCCGATCCGGGCGTGCCGCATTTGGAGCTGTGGCGATCGCCGGATCGAGCCTGGGGCTGGTGGGATCGAGGCCAGCGTCCGCAGCGGACGAATGCAGCGGTTGCGATCGCGCGGTTGCTGGCTCGATACGAGGGCCGATTTCAGAGTTAGATGGGTGGCTGAGGTGACACATATGGATGTGTTATTGGAAACAATGGCGCAGACCGAGGACGCGCATTGGCAACTTATTGAAACTGGGAACATCTCGTAGCCATGCGATTTTGACGGGTCTTAGTCGTAAAGGTTATGGGCGATTGTCGAGAACGTTGGCGACGCAGACGGGAATGACCAATGATTGGTTAGCAAAACAAGGATTGCTCTCGATCCGCGACTTTTGGATGAACGTTCAGGGTTATGCCAAGAAGTCAGTCAGTTTGTCCAGCAGTTAAGTTTGGAACCGCCCATTGCGGAGTCGCACGATGGGTGGTGTGGGAGGGGGGATTCGTGAGGATTCTCCCTATCCTGATTAAACACCCACACCCGTCAATCAATCATCACAGTCACTCAGAAAGTGTTTTGATTGTTACCATTCCACCGTTAATTGTTTTAATGCAGACTTCATATCCATACAATAAGCCTACTCCAATCAGTGAATTGGTATTAGATTCGTTAATCTTGATAGTGCGAAATTCTCCGTCCCAAATGACTGTTGCTGAGTAGACATCAAATCTTTGAGTACTTCCATCTCCCAAAACACCCTCTTCACTACCACGCCAAGGGAGATTTAGTTCTGCGATTGTGGATGGTGGCAAAGTTAGGAAGCCAGTATATCCAGTATCGATGATTGCATTGACTACAACTCTTTGCTTACCCAAATTACCCACAACTATACGAACAATTGCTTCTCCATTTACATTAACGACACCAGTAATCATGTTTTCGTCGTCAACCCATGCCAACCAAAGCGGTGAACCCCACGATGTCCAATTCGGATAAACCAAGTTTGAGCGTCGGGATTCCGTTCTAGCAATCTATCAGAAGCAACCAGTGTATCGTCAGAAATTTCAAAGTCTCCGGTTTCAATGTCGATCGCCACAATTTTTCCATCATTTCCTGCTTCGACTTGTTGTCGAATGCCAGACTCATAGAGTTCTTGCCCCCGTTGAGCTAGCTCTTCTTTGCTGTACCGTCGTTGTCGAACTGTCATAGGACTTGACCTCGCTTCAACTGTGCCCCTTTATCTTAACCTAGGCAACTAAATTTTCTGCGTACTGCTGCGACTGTCCAGCAATTGTATTTCTCCAAGGCAGCTAATTTCTCATTCGCAATCTTTTGCAAAAATTTCTTTTCAGATTGTACACCTCTTTCAAGCAAGCTCCTGGGGCAATCTTTTCGTTGCAATACATGAGCCATCATGGAGCCTCCCATAGCAATATCTGGATCGTTCTCTCCTAATTCATAAAGAGCGATCGCAGTCTTTTCATCAAGTGATGTCTGCAACTTAATGAAATCGAGAAATGCTCCCCAACGGTAATGCTCTATATTCGCATCTTCTCCCGTAACCCACACAGCTTCGAGTTGTTTTAATTTGGCTGGTGTGATAATTCCTAACTCCATCCATGCTTGACTGAATTTGAGAGTGCGAAATATTTCCATTTTCATCGCTCTAGAATTCTCCATCAGTGGCGACCAAAATACTGGCAATATTCCCGCTTTTCGTGTTTCAGCAGTCTAACGGCCTCGAATTTAGCGGTGGCTAGAAAAATAAGCCACTTACCCGTGTGTTCCGACCATCCGCTGCAATGAGTAGTTAGACACGAACAGTAAGGCAACTTGAACTAAAAATATTGTACAAAATCTGTCTTAAACGTTATTGTTCCGAATACTTCCATCTGGCATGATCGTATTTTTGAAAGTGACTTTATCGATATTAGTACCATCCAATATAGCTCCAGTCAGATTGGCATTCGTCAGGTTGGCTCCCTCCAAAGTAGCACTACTCAAGTCAGCTCCTCGCAAATCAGCTCCTCCTAATCCAATACTTAGCAAGTCGGCTCCTCGCAAGTTAGCATTATGCAAGTTGACTCCAGCAGCAGTGACGCAACTCAAACAGGCACCAGCCAAGTCAGCACTGCTCAGATTGGTACTGGGCATATCAGATTGGAATAAGTAGGCATGGCGTAGATTGGCTCCACTCAAATTGGCTTCTTCCAAACAAATTTCACTTAAACTAGCTCTACTCAAATTAGCTCCACTCAAGTTAATTCGACTCATGTCGGCAACATCAAAGTTAATGCCACTCAAATTAGCTCCGCTCAGGTCAACCCCAACCAAGTCATCATCACCGAAAATAGTTGAATCGTCACTGAAATCTCTCTCGCCAACAGCATAACGCTTGAGTAATTCTTGAGAATTCATAAAAACAAACTTCAATAAATTTAGAATTCTTAGTGGTCTAACTCTAAATAGACGGACAGCATCCACCCATATCGCCCTGTAGGCTATTTAGGCGGATAGCAGTCCCCCTATATCGTCCAATCTGGCATATGGACGGATAGTTGTCCATCTATATCTCTGTTTTGGCTATTTAGATGGATAGCATCCATCTAAATAGCCTTTTGGGTCATATAGGCAGATGCATCCGTCTATATCCTAATTTTCGGCATATAGGCGAATACGCATCCGCCTATATCGCTATCTGGGCTATATAGGCGGATAATTTCAGGATTTTTTCGAATGTCGTATTTATTAACTTTTCTTGCTGTCAATGTCAATACTTTTGCATTTCTCTACGTGTCTGGCATAGTCGAGCAGCTCAAAAAATGGATCGGTTGCGCGATGTCCCGTGCCTTGGAGTTTCTACTGACACTGCAATTAATATTCAGAGCGGTGCTGGAAGTGCGATCGCCAAGGTCGGAGCTTCGGTCACAAAGTTCAGAAGGAGCACTAATACCTTTCGACTGACACGCTCATACCCCTATTGCATCCCAACCGGAACCAGTTCATCGCCCTGCGGCACCCATTGCCAAAGCGATCGCAGCACCTCAGCAGAAGGGCGATCGCCTAACCCAAGTTGGGCCAAAACGACCTGAATAATGACCTGACTGAAGTAGCTCGGAAACCGAAACTGCTCCTGGGCGTGATCTAAAAAAAAGGTCTTGTAGTAGTGCTTCAAGCTCTTCTCGAGGCCAACAATGTCTTGCAGCAAAGGCTCCACCTCGTGTAACCGATGGGAATGCTCCCATAACAGCACTCGCGCCGCATTCTGAAAATGCATCCCTTCATCCTGGACCAAGTAGCGACCGACCCGCTGCACCGCAGCATCAAAATGAGAATAATATTCCCGTAAATCGCGCCGATAGGAATAGACCGAACCGATCTCATCAAACATCAGCGTCACCAGCATCGTAAATTCGTCTTCTAATACCCGCTCAATGGGTTCCGTCTCGTGGACGCGGGCTGCAAAACAGCGATTCATTTCTGCATAGCTCACCCCCGCAATGCAGCGATAAGTCCGACGCAAAGCTTCATAGTGCTTCAGCTCATCGGCAAGCCAGAGGTTCAGCATACTCAGAAAAGCATCCGACATCTCCCCTTTGCGCGCCCAAATATAGTCGTACAGCGCTTGGGCATCCCCCTCCGAATACACATCCCGCGCCAGTAACAGCCGAAAATTTGTCAGAACTCGAGCCGGAACCCGTTCAAGACATTCGGGGGCAATGACACGATCTAGGCCGATCGCCTCATCGAGCGTCCAAGAGTTTTGGCAGAGGTAGAGACGACGGGTAGGGTTTGACTTCATGGCTTTATCTGAACATGCCGCAAATTCAGGCTGATGCAGAAATATACAGCCCATCATTGGAAATGATGTGCGGAACGATCGAACAATGCCGACCCGTAATGCGAGAGGTATCGCCCCGCAAAATAATTCCGGCAGGCTCATCATTAATGACCCAACTCCCCACCACGTAGTGATAGCCAAAAGCCTGGGGTAACTCGATATATTCTTGATAAATATAGCCCTCGGTGCCGTAGCCCATCGCAGGCCGCTGCTCCACGGCGCCCATGCCTACATCAATGGACGTGCCGACGCCCTCCATGCCAAGGAGGGGCTTTTTGACATGCATATTCAGCATCAACTTCGTCGCTTCGAGGGATACATCACTGTCAAAGTAAGTTTCTAGTAAATAGGGGCGATACTCCGAGTTCTTAAACCGTTCCCACATCAGCGCCATTGCCCCCTTATTGGACAGCACCTGCTTCCAAAGGGGTTCTAAAACCTTTACATCTCCCTGTTCTAAGCGCTGGGCTAACGCTTCAGTGCATCCCGCATTCGCCATATCGTTCTGGAGATCCGACCAGTCGTACATTTTCCACAGCACCGGAATGCGATCGTTGACGTGATCGACAAAATATCCGTCTTCATCTAGCCCTAGCCCGCGCTGAATGGGCGTGCCCCTGTCATCCTCTAGCCCCCGCAGATAGACCACCTGCGTATAGATGTCAGGATCGACCTCGTCGTGCAAAATTTGAATCAGCTGCATCGCCATTTCGAGGTCTTCTTCGAGCCGTTCATCGACCAGAAAGGAAATGCCCGTTTCCTTGAGGTGATAAGCCTCCACGATCCAGCGCCATTGCCCCGCAATCTGCTCCCAAAACTCATTAAATTGGCTGGCATCGCTCGGTAGGGGCAACGCGCTGTTTTGATAGTTGCGGCAATAATCGACGAACCAATTCCATTGGTAAACCGTTTCTGCGCCCAATAAGGGCGTTTCGCCATTAATTTCAATGAGTTTGATGGCTCCCGTTTCGTTGACCACCAGGTCAAACCGGGTCATGAGGGTCAAATCCTCCACAGGCTCAACCCGATCCCAGCTTTGTTTGATGGCAGCCCAATAGTCAGGCCGAATTTTCAGGAGCGCTAAGCGTCGATCTACCTCTCCCGGTACTTCTTCTGTAAAAAACCAGTCCAAAAATTCAATACACATCGCCCAGAGTCGCTCAGTGGCTCGGGCGATCGCCGTTTCCTCCTGGGTATCGAACTGAATCGCAAAGGGCTGCGGGAGTGCCTCAACCCAGTATTTTTGCTGGGCATCGCTCAACGCATCAGCCTGGTAAGCGTTGTCGCGGATATGCTGTTTCCAGTGGGGGCGTCGTAAGATTTTCAGGGCTTTCATCGGCTACTTCCCGCCCCGTCCCGTACTTCTAAAGCTCGAACCAAACCCCTGCTTGCTGCGTCCTGAAATCGTGCCCCGCGCTGAGGTTCCGGCGGGTCTTTGGGGCGCTTGAAAGGTGGTGTGTTTGGGCACCGTCACCCGTCCCGTTGTGGTTTTAGCCACTGTTCGACCAAAGGGCGTCACGACTTGTCCGGGGGTTTGACTGGCATAGACCGGGCGCGGTTCGTAGACTCGCCGATAGGAGCCGCCATGGTTGATGTAGCTATAGCTCGGCGTGCTGTAGGGATAAAAATAGGAGCCGCCATAGGCTGGGCGATAGCCCGATCCCGATCCACCAGAAGAAGCGGCTGGCTCGCACTGCACTCCTTCAGCTTGGCAGTCTTGCAGGCTGGCATAGACGGGAGCCGTGCGCTCGTGCTCTTGACGGCCTGCCAGCATCTGCGGCGCGCAGTCTTCCGGCTTCATTACGGGGGGGACGGGCTTTTGCTTGAGTTCGCCCCGCTGCGCTGCGGCTAATTGAGTCTGATAGGTTTGGTTTTGCCGTTTTAGATCTGCTTCGCACTGCTGCGCTGTTTCATAAAAAACGGCATCAATCGGTTCGTCGGCAGTTCGATCGATCTCTGGCTGACTGCTGCAACTGGCTAAAATGAGCGCGGCAATAGCGGCGATCGCCAAACTTTGCTGAACGCGTTTGCGCTGAATCAGACGGAGTTCTAGAATGGTTAGGTCGTGCTTGTGGTGAGTCATTTCGGCAGTACGTCAAGATGCCTGTAGGGTTAGTTTTCCCACTCTAGTTGAATTACACCTCATCTTCAGTGATAGAGATCGCGGTACCCCAAGGGTTAAGGTCAGACTCAATATAGCTCGCCAGCAGACGCGACCGAAAAACATGGGGTATTATCTGAAAGGAGAGCAGCCCCTGCTTTGCGCCCGTAGCTCAGTGGATAGAGCAACCGCCTTCTAAGCGGTTGGCCGATGGTTCGAACCCATCCGGGCGCGTTTTTATTTAAGTCAGCATTTTGAGGAGCTGATTCCTAGTTTTCCACATTTCCACTCGCCTATCTTTAGAGACTTTGGTAATAAAAGGCGCTTGATTACCTTGCGCAAATTTTTTCAGCTTTCCCAGAACATCAACCAATAGGTCTGCCATATCCTGACGGGTAAGGTTTCCCGATGTCAGGATGAAGACCTTGACTTCGGCACGGGCGATCGCCATCAGTTCCAATTGATTTTTGGCAATTGCTTTATCTTTGGTCAGCACGACCCAACCGCGATCGCCCACTACAGGAAGCCACTCGGTATCCGGCGCATTTTGCTCGAAGTGGTCGCCGTGATGTTCTATCAAGGCTCCTGTTTCTCTTAGGATCGAGGATTAAATAGGGCTTGCTGAAAAAGTATAGAACGTAGGGATTACAGTTCATCTGTCCGAACAAGGGGGTTGAAAAGTGCAAGAAAAAAGGCGAAAAATAGTCAAACCCCTTGCACTTGAGTCGGCATGTATCGGACTTCACCCCCAGGCCAACTGTCCTTTGAGAACTTCTACCTGCCCTTCGGCGGCAAATTGTCCCGTGACAATCGCTGGGTAAAGCTGGCTAAACTCATCCCGTGGGAAACAGTAGAAGCGAGTTATGCCGACCAGTTTAGTGCCACGATGGGCGCACCAGCCAAACCGTTTCGAGTCGCATTGGGAACCCTCATCATCAAAGAGAAGCTCGGCACCAGCGATGAAGAGACCGTGGAGCAGATCCGCGAGAACCCATACTTGCAGTACTTCTTGGGATTTAGCGAGTATCGGGATGAAGCGCCATTTGACTCATCCCTGTTGGTTCACTTTCGCAAACGCCTGAGTCTGGAGCTAGTGGGTCAGGTCAACGAAGCCGTCGTGCAGAAGATGCAAGGAGTGGCAGAAGCTACTGAATCACAGATGGCGGTATCGAGTGAAGCAGCATCTGAATCAGACCGTGATGACGATGAGCCACCCTCCCCCAATCAAGGGCAGCTCATCTTAGATGCGACCTGTGCCCCTGCGGATATTCGCTACCCGAGCGACTTGAGCTTATTGAATGAGGCTAGAGAGCAGAGCGAAGCCATCCTAGATGCCCTCTACGTCCAAGTGAGCGACCAATTTAAGACCAAGCCTCGCACCTACCGAAAGCTCGCGCGCAAAGCGTATCTATCCATCTCGAAGCAACGAAAACCCAGCCGTCAACTCAGGAGAAAAGGGATTCGTCAGCAACTCAACTATCTGGGTCGCAATCTCAAGCATATTGATATCCTCATAACAGCTGGGGCATCCTTGGCACAACTGAGTCGGCGTCAGTATCGCCTGCTGTTGGTCATCACTGAAGTCGTCAGGCAACAACGAGCCATGTTTGACGCCAACATCCGTCGCATCGATGACCGGATTGTGAGCATCGCCCAGCCCCATGTGAGGCCCATTGTGCGTGGCAAAGCAGGCGTGCCCGTGGAGTTTGGTGCAAAGCTATCGGTCAGTTGTATCAACGGCTGTGTGTTTCTAGACCGGCTCAGTTGGGACAATTTCAATGAGTCGACCCATCTCCAAGACCAGGTGGAAGCTTATCGGGCTCGGTTTGGCTGCTATCCCGAGTCGGTTCATGCCGACCAGATTTATCGCACTCGCGCCAATCGCAGTTGGTGTAAGGCGCGTGGTATCCGATTGAGTGGCCCGCCTTTGGGCAGGCCGAAGCAAGACCCATCGGTGCAGGCTCAACTCAAGCGACAGGCGCGTCAAGATGAGAAAGTCCGGGTCTGGATTGAAGGTAAGTTTGGTCAGGCCAAGCGACGCTTTTCTCTGGCACGGGTGATGGCGAAATTGGCCCACACGGCTCAAAGTGCCATTGCGATTACGTTTCTCGTGCTCAATTTGGAGCGTTGGCTCGCTGGGCTCTTAGCCTTGCTTTTTTGGCTTTTCGATCTGTGTCTGCAAGTCCTTCATGGCGGGATGGAGCGTGACGAAGCCGCTCAGCTGACGATGGGAGAATCGATGTCCTTTGTGTCCATTACTGAGCATTCATATCCAGCTATGTCTGAATTGGCGATCGCGTTGCCAATCTCAGTCTGAAATGACTTTTTCAGCAAGCCCTAAATAACCTCCAGAATATAGGAAGCGTGATAGCTTGAAGATCCTTTCCTTATCTGTTTTTAGATGAATCCCTACCCCTTCGCTATTGAGCAGCAAATGCAACGGCTTTACAAGTCCTTAAATGAAAAGGATCGTCGTCGTTATGGGGCCATCGAAGCTGCGAAACTGGGATGGGGTGGAATATCGTACATTAGCGCTCTGTTTGGGTGTGATTATTACACGATTCGATTGGGGCTATCAGAGTTGGATGATTTAGTGGCCATGAATCAGGCGGGGATTCGGGCAAAAGGCGGGGGACGCAAATCAGCCTTTGAGACCGTCGAGGGACTGGATGAAGTCTTTATTGAGGTGCTAGAGGCGCACACCGCAGGGTCGCCGATGGATGAGGGGCAGAAATGGACAAATCTCAAGCGTCAAGAGATTGCTCAGTTGATCGAAGTTGACGGAAAAGCCATCAGCGTTACCCTCGTTGACCAATTGCTTAAAAAGCATCATTATCGCAAACGCAAAGCTCAGAAACGACTGTCTACAGGAGAAACCGCCCATCGTAACGAACAGTTTGAAAACATCAGGAATCTTAGAAAAACCTATCAAGACTCAGGTCATCCGGTTTTAAGCATGGACACTAAAAAAAAGAGTTGATTGGACTCCTGTATCGAGAGGGTCGTTTGTATACCCAACAAGAGATTCAGGTGCTTGACCATGATTGGCCATCCCTGGCAGAGGGGGTTGCCATTCCCCATGGACTATACGACTTAGACCTGAACATCGGCTATGTGCAGATTGGGGTCAGTCATGACACGGGAGAGTTTGCCTGTGACTCGATTCGCTACTGGTGGAATCATTACGGTTCCATGGAGTATCCGAAGGCCAGTTCTATTTTGATCCTCTGTGATGGAGGCGGGTCTAACAGTTCACGCCACTATCTGTTTAAGCAAGATTTACAGACATTGGTCAATGAATTGGGGATTGAGATTCGCATTGCCCACTATCCACCGTATACCTCAAAACACAATCCCATTGAGCATCGTCTGTTCCCTCATCTGACACGGGTGTGTGAAGGTGTCATTTTTGAGTCGGTGGAAACTGTTAAAGATTTGATGGGTAAAGCCAAGACGAAAACGGGTCTGAAGGTCTTGGCGACGGTATTAGATAAGGTGTATCAAACGGGGCGAAAAGTCACCCAGGCGTTTAAGGAATCAATGGAAATCGTTTTTGATGCTTACCTGCCAAAATGGAATTACACCGCCAAGCCTCAAAAAGCTTAATTCTGGAGGTTATTTAATCCACGATCCTTAGGGCGTTTACGACCGTCTTACCGTTAGTGTCCCTAGTTTTTCGCCACAGATTTGAGACGGTCATGCTTGGTATGGTCACGCTGTAAGACCAAGAAGAAAATGGTCAAACAACTGTCTTCATTGGGGAACGCACCAATTTCATCGGACTTGTTCCTAAACTCTCGAAACAATCGTTCGAGCGCATTAGTGGTTCGGACGAGTGGATATAAGGATGGGTTCAAATCATAGAAATTAAAGGTCAAAACAATATCTCTCAAAAAGGAGCGGATGGCATTAGGTTCAACAGACTGCCAAGTCTCGACAAAGACCACCAATCGCTCAATGGCTTCCATCCAATCATCGGTTTTATAGATGTCATAGGCGTCAGTCTTAATCTGGGTATAGCGAAGCTTCTTTGCTTCTGGAAGGTCTAGGGTCTGACCTTGCGCATCTTGGATGGATAAATTCTCATAGCCCAGATGACGCAGCATTGCCCTGATTTTATGAGTGATGCACAGTTGATGCTGGGCCTGAGGTACCCAGGCTTTGAGCACAGCGGGCAATCCATTGGTCCCATCACTGACGACAACCTCAACCCCATCAAGCTTCAATCCACGCTCCTGTAAACCCTTGAAAAAAGACTCCCAGGCGAATTGAGATTCACTCTCGGCAATCTCATAGTGCAAGATTTCACGAGTGCCATCTGGATAAATGGCCATTGCCACTAAAACAACCCGTTCTTCGGCTTGACGCAAGGCGCGCACATGTCCAGCTTGGTCTTCAAAGGTTTCCCCGCTTGCATATTGAATTCTCACCCAAACACCATCGACAAGCAAAATGGGTACAGCAGTGGTAATTTTTGCCGTGCGCCGTTGATTCATCTGCTGTTGAGCGGCTTCTGTGATTCGGTTGATGGCATTGACCGATAATACAGCCCCGAGTAATGGATAGAGCGCTTCTTGCAAGTCTCGCAAGGACAGGCCCATGACATACAGACTTAGACAAAAGTTTAATAGACTGCCAAGGCCCCGTTGATAGCGCCCCAAGATTTGCCAGTCTCGGTCTCTGTTCCCATGGCGCAGCTTGGGTACCGACAAGGATTCGATGCGCCCGTATTCGCTATCAAGGACTCGCTTGAAGTAGCCAGACCGACGAGGTCGTTCTCCCGCAAGCTGATTGAGATGCTCTTGTAATTCTTCGCACAGAGCTGCTTCTAAGACGCTTTGCGTAACCCCCAGAACCTCTGTATTCAGTTTTTCCTGTAGGACTTCGTTCAACTCTGGATATGGATTTTGGGTTTGAACCCGCAGTATTTGGGCTTTGCGTGTGACGATATCCATTCTCTGTTGGCCTGAATCTCTTATCCTCAGACCTTTTCACGCTTTGGCCTCTATGGCGAAAAACTCAGGACACTAACGTCTTACCAAAACACCAATCAATGAAGAAAACAGGCTGGGCAGAGGGGGTCACGCGGCTCTATATTGAGGTTCGAAATGGATAGCAGCCTTAATCTGAAGCGGTGTGCAGTCATATTCATCGGCAATATCATCGATGGAATCGCCAGCATTATAAAGTTCAGCGATGATATCGGTGGGAACCCCTTTCCCCGCAATCACAGGCTTACCAAAGCGGATAGAGGGATCGAGAAAAATAATTTTGTCGCTTACCGGATCGGGCACCACTTCAATAATCGGAAAAAAGCGGGTTGCAAGACCATTGGCATCCCATTCAACCCGAGTAAGCAGACCTTTTAGGGTATCTCGCATAGCAAGCTGACCAGCTCTAGACACGTTTACCAGCCGCTCCATCTCGTCCACAAACAGGTCAACTCCATCCGTCTGGAACCGTTTCATGACAAGTGGATGGGTTGTGTCAAACTGCTGACCCATATAGTCCAGGGCTTTACGAACTTTATCCAGTTTGATCCCATGAATTTCTCGAATACTTCGCAGGACGTGAGCCTCTACAAGATTGGTGAACGAGAGTTGAGGTAAGTCTGGGCTAGGTCGCTGGATCAGCGGCTCAAAGGCTTGCTGACCGTTTTTCGTGAGATAGGAGCGTCCCTGAAGCCAAGTACGCAGCGTCGCCAGAGGGATACGCAAATACCGAGCAGCATCCGTCACCGGATATGCCGGAATATTGTAAACATCGTCATCCCACTTCACCATCAATCACCCGAAAGCATCTATTCCTGGATAAGACTATTTTGCCTTGTGGCACCTCTCTTTACTATAAATTCATCTGTGCTCCCTTAGTGGTGCAGAAAACTCAAAGGAGCTGAAAGCTTTAGAAGACAGTCACCTTGGCAAACTCAATGCGAGTGTTCATCGCATCTCGCTTCTTGAGAGAGGCATAAGCAGGTGGTGGATTACATCGTGGCAAATATCTCAAGGGTGGCAGCGGTAATCTTTGATAGCACAACTGATTAATCCGTCTTAGCCCGATTTGCAGAAAACTCAATCCCCTGTGAGCATGCCAATCAATGGACTTTAGTGCGCCTTGAGCGATCGTTTCAATGGCAACGCAAATGGCAATAATGGTCGCAGCCGCCAGTAACATCAGCAGTCGGCTTAAAGCATGGGCATCTCTGAGTTTAGAACGAGGCAGTTCAAAGGCGGCAGACTTGTAATCCTTGAAATGGGGTTCAATGCCACCAAAACGTTGACCATATAGCGCGAAGGTTTGCACAGAAGGCGATTTATCTGTAATCACAGCCCAAGCCTCCTGGGCGATGGATAATCGAGCGGTCGCCAAATGACAGTGGATATCTTCAAGAATCGTGACATCAGAAAATAGAAAAGCTTGTTCAGGCTCTGGCAGCAGGTCAGCAACCGACTCGGTTTGAGCATTAGACAACGTGACCCTCAAATCGGATTTAGCGCGAATTGCCCAAGACCATTGATGGCTCCGTAGCCAACGAATTAACTCACCATGCTCAAAGCCTCGGTCAGCCAATAGTGTGATTTGACAATCAGCGGGTAAGACCGTCTCAGCCACATCCAGCACTGAGCAATAGTCCGCAAAAGCGACCGTAGCACTGCCATGCTTGAGCACCTTTTGAGCCAAAGGGAAAGAGCGCCCTCCCCAGGTCAGACAGACCTCTATCAGGCAATACTCATCCCACAGCATGCTTGTATCCAGGGTCAATGTCGTCGCCATGCCCGCCCACGCTTGAAGAAATTGAAGCAGTAATGGAACATAGAATGTTTCTGAGGTGATCTTGGGATTATGAACGAAGTAGCTCAGTCGTTCCATGTGAGAGCGGGCTTTACAACGACGATGACTCAAATAAGTCAGCCAATGGCTTAAGCTGCCACTTTGGGCTTGGAGGATTGCAGCGATGTTTTCAGCAAACACAGTAAGGTGACGTTTATCTTTGGGTGTGACCCATTGACTCAGTTGAGTTTGCAGTTGACGATAGAGTTGAGGGGTTGACATAGGATTGCTCTGAGTTTGGGAACTTAAGCATCACATTGAATGCCCCTCTCTGTCACCTTTGACAGATTTGAATATTGCCTGCTGGTAAGGTCTTCATGACTTTTCTGCACCATCAAGCTGTGCTCCTCCAAAACTGGGATAAGTTTGGGATAAAAAATTTTCTTGAACGCTGAAAGCATTGCACGGATTGATTTGATGGACAGTCTTCTAAGCAGTTGGCCGATGGTTCGAACCTATCCAGGCGCGTTCGACTAGCACTTTAGACTGTCGTTGTAGCGACACCGCCGGAATAAATACCCGCCGATCGCCCTTTTGCGTCTAAGCCTTGAGTCAATTTAACTGATTTCCAATTTGAACGTTTTGTCCAAAGGGGTTGTATGCTGTAACCAACTTTACAACCCTAGATGGGGCTTCTGTCTGCGATGAAGCTTGGCAACGTTGTTAAATCCAACTCCCACTGCGACTACATCGTTCAGCTCGATGACTCGATGGAAGTTTCCAGTCCCCCGCTTCCCGACGAATACGGCTTCGGTTCCTTTGTAAAACTCGAAACTCAAGATCGGCACTGGGCGGTCGGGCTGATCTACAACTCGCAGTTGTTCAACCCGGCTTACCTCAATACAGGCCCGCGCCTCGTCAGCCAGCCCGATCCCTTCTTCACCCCAGACCTGATCCGAGAAACGCGCACGCTACTGTGGACCGTTCTGATCGGGACCCTCGAACATCAAGACGATCGCATCTACGGCTGCCAAGGGATTCCAACCGTCGTGGTTCCGGTTAATACCCCCGTGTTTTGCATGGCAGACTTAGAGATCCATGCTTTTCATCGCAATCGGGACCTGCAGAGTCAATTTTGCTATTATTCCCATCTCTTAGGGTGCGGTGGCGTCTTTGCCTCCCAGCTTACAGAGCAGGTCTTGGCTCAGGTGAGCCCGCTGTTTGAAGGTAGCGATCGCCGCGCTCTAGAAATCCTCCGCAAAGAACTCTGTTGGAAACACACCATGGGCGCGATGCGCTAACATCCAAAAGGCGCGCTGACAGACTGACTCCCAATAAAAAACCGACAAACTAACCAAGTCTGTCGGCCTGCTGTGTGTTCCCCATTGATGGCTCAGTTTCCCGAACCAACTGTAGTATGGCAAGACAAATTCAGGCCATCGGTGATGAAGATCACAACCCAACAGTGTTCTCGATCGCTGGGCTTGCTGTACGGTTAACGCAGGGCCTCGAACCCTAGCCTCTAAGTCCTGCGAAGGTTACAAGATTGTCACAATTGCTACCGTTGGCTTTGCCGCCCTTTAAAAAATCGCCTTAATTGCGACGAGTTTGAGCGGCGCTACAATGCCATTCCATATCCCCAAAAAAACAGACCTCACTGAAAGCGTCGTTTCCCTGTCAACAGCAGCCCTGCTTGTCAAGCATCATAGTCAATCTGTACAAACCCTATTTGTGCCAGCGTTGGGCAAAATTCAACAGATATAAGGGCTAGGTTTTGATCGGCTGCTTGCTTTGATATGGATAGGCGTACAGATGGGCATACTAGTGGAGATTGACCGTGCCGCAGCCGACCGCACAATACCTGGGCTAGAAGCGTTTTATGTCAGGGAAATCTCTTCGATCGTTCATTTCAAAAGCGTCCAGTAGACTTTCCCTGCAAAATATCTTAACTGTCCCCTTTGTCATTCAGATGCTTGCAGCCACTAGTTTAGTGGGCTACTTATCTTATCGCAACGATCGAGACGCCATTCACGATTTAGCGGATCAATTGATCGATCAAGTCAGCGATCGCGTCGATCAGCACCTGGATACCTATTTAGCGCTCCCCCATCAAATCAACCAATTAAACCTAGATTCCATTCAACGGGGATTACTTAACCCTAAAGACTTAGATGCAGCAGGACATTATTTCTTTAAGCAATCCCAAGTCTTCAAGCACTTTAGCTACATTGGCTACGCGCTGCCCGATAATACATCGGTAGGTGCTGGGCGCTGGCTCAAGGGTCATGACGTTGTCATCACCTATCACCCCGGCGGCAGTGTAAAAGACTACACCTATCGCCCAGATCGGCAAGGAAACCGAACGAAGTTAGTTTATACAACCAACTACAACACCTCCAACGATGAATGGTTTAAAGATGTGGTTAAGGCCGGAAAACCATCTTGGGCTAGTATTTCTTTGGCAGCAGCCTTTGAAGAATACCTCTATGCCCCTGCGGTCGCACCCATCTACGATGCCAAGGGTAAACTTCGCGGTGTTCTGGAAGTCGATTTGTTGCTACGCGACATCAGCACCTTTTTGGAAGGGATCGAAATTAGCTCCAGAGGAAAGGTCTTTATTGTAGAGCGGGACGGGATGCTCGTCGCAACCTCCGATGGATCGCCCACCTACCGAAAGATCTCGAAACACAAATCCGAACGTATTAGCGCATTGAATAGCAGCTCTCCCGCAATCCAATCGGTCAGCAAACAACTTCTAGCTAAGTTTGGCAGTTTTCAAAACATCCAAATCAAACAACACCTTGATGTAAAGTTCGATCCCAATCTTTTGAGCGAGAACCAATTTATCAATGTCGTGCCTTGGCGCGATCGGTATGGAATAGATTGGCTCATTATTACAACGGTTCCAGAATCGGACTTCTTAGGAGAGATCGAGGCCAATAGCCGTTCAACAATTCTGCTATGTTTGTGCGCTTTGGGCCTTGCAACCCTTTTAGGGAGCATCACGGCGCGCTGGCTGAGCCGCCCTATTTTAGAAATCAATGCGGCAGCAAAGGCGATCGCCGCTGGGGATCTGGATCAAACCATCGATATAGACCGCAAGGATGAACTCGGAGAACTGTCGCGATCCTTCAATAGCATGGCCCATCAACTGAAGACAACTTTCAATACCCTAGAAAAAACCAACCAAGAATTAGATCGGCGCGTCCAAGACCGCACCGCGTCGCTGACTCAGACTGAAGCAGAACTGCGCGGATTGTTTTCTGCTATGACGGATTTGGTGATTGTTTTAGATGCCCAAGGCCGCTACCTTAAAGTTCCGACCCAAAACTCCCCGCTCCTCATTGCCGCTGCCGAAACCCTCATTGGCAAAACCGTCGATGACATGCTCCCGGCAGATCTAGCCCAAAAAGCCCATCAATGGATCCGTCAGGTGCTGGAGAGTCAGCAAGCCCTCAGTGTGGAATACAGCTTATTTATCGACGATCGAGAGGCCATCTTTGCGGCAAACCTATCGCCCATTTCTGCTGAATCCGTCATTATGGCGATCAGAGATATCACCGATCTGCGACTGGCCTTGAGAGCCAGAATAGCGGCAGAAGAAGCCTCCCGTCAGAAAAATGCAGAATTGACAAGTACCTTAGAACAACTAGAAGTTGCCCAAGAAGAACTCATTCAGTCTGAGAAAATGGCGGCATTAGGGCAGTTGATTGCAGGAATTGCCCACGAAATCAACACCCCTTTAGGGGTCATTCAAGCTTCGATCGGTAACATTAGCGGCTCCCTAAAGCAATCTTTAAAAGAATTGCCGCTGCTGCTCCAGAATCTATCGCCAGAACATTTAGACGCCTTTTTCTCGTTATTAAATAGAGCGCAGCAATCTAAAGAATTGCTCTCTTCTCGCGAAGAACGTCAACTCAAGCGCGCCTTCAAACAAAGTTTAGTTGCCCAAGGCTTAGCCCATGCCGACAGCTTGGCAGACATCCTGAGTAAAATGGGAATTTCTGTTTCTTTAGAACCTATCTTACCGTTGCTTCAGTTTCCAGATTCTATCCAAATTCTCAATGCCGCCTATCAACTGTATGCCATCGAAAATAACAGTCAAAATATTCAGCTAGCCGTAGAACGCGCCTCTCGAATTGTCTATGCTCTCAAAAATTATATTCACCACGGTATTTCAGGCGCAAAAACGAATGCCTCTGTCACCGAAGGTATCGATGTGGTTTTGATCCTGTACCAGAATCAACTGAAACGCGGCGTTCAGGTCACCAAGACCTACGAGACCGTGCCGCAACTGCTCTGCCACCCAGAGGAATTAATTCAAGTTTGGTCGAATCTGATCGGTAACGCCATTCAGGCAATGAATTACGACGGAAAATTAAACATTGCCGTTAGCCAACAAGATCGTCATGTTGTCGTACGGATTACAGACTCCGGCCCTGGCATCCCCCCTGAGATTCAAGACAAAATTTTTCAGCCCTTTTTTACAACTAAGCCCATGGGAGAAGGCAGCGGTTTAGGGTTAGATATTGTCTATAAAATTGTCAAGAAGCACCATGGCAAAATTGAAGCGATCGGTCAACCGGGGCAAACCACGTTTAGCGTTTGGCTACCGCTCCTGCGCCCCATCCCAAACAGCGTTTCCGAAGCAGAATGATGGATCCCAATCGACGTGCTGCGTGCCGAAGGGTCAATCGGAAAACAGCACCCCAAAAATGTATGGAGATTCGCTAGTTTGGGCACCATAGCCAATATTTCTCTATTTAGATATAAATCGCCGCATATAATATTGACGAGCCGATTTTCAAGGGGATATGCCCAATAAAGCTATTTTGTGCGTCGATGACGAGCGGATTGTTTTGCTGAGTCTGAGGGATCAGATTAGCAAACACTTCGGCGATCGCTACCGTTACGAAGTAGCGGAAAGCGCTGATGAAGCGTGGGAGGTGATTGAGGAACTGATTGAGGAAGGGGTTCGACTGTTAGTCATTGTCTCAGACTGGCTGATGCCCAGGGTTCGAGGAGACGAGTTTTTAGTTCGAGTGCATGGACGGTTTCCCGATGTGGTGACGGTTTTACTCACGGGTCATGCCGATGAAGTCGCCATTGAGCGCGCTCGCCGCCATGCCAATCTCTTCGCCTGCATTGCCAAGCCTTGGAGTGAAGATAACCTGATTGAAATTATTAAGTCAGGCTTGGAAAAAGCAGATGACTAAAGGCGCTATTGTTTGTATCGACGACGAAAAATCGGTGCTGCTCTGTTTGCGAGATCAACTCAGCCGGATTCTAGAGTCTGGCTACACCATTGAGCTGGCTGAAAGCGGAGAGGAAGCCCTCAGCTTGTTTGCAGAACTGAATGAAGAGGGGATTGAAGTCCATCTCTTGATCTGCGATCAAATCATGCCAGGCATGAGCGGGGTAGATGTGCTTATGGAAATTCAGCAACAATATCCCCATACCCTTAAGATTCTATTGACCGGGCTAGCTAACTTTAACGATGTCATTAAAGCCCTCAACTATGCCAATCTCTATCGCTATATCCATAAACCCTGGGACGAGGTGGATTTAGGGTTAACCATCCGAGAAGCGCTCCGGAGCTATGACCAGAGTAAGCAATTGGCAGCACAAAATCGACAGCTTCAGCAAATGAATCTAGATCTCCAGCGCGAAATCGCCGATCGCCGCTGCGCTGAGACCCGATTAGCCCACGATGCCCTCCACGATGCCCTCACCCAATTGCCCAATCGCGTCTTATTAACCGAGCGGATTCAGCAAGCAATTCAAGCCTCCCATCAAGATCCGACCTATCAATTTGCCGTACTGTTCATCGATCTTGACCGTTTTAAGGTGGTCAATGACGGGCTAGGCCACCTGGTAGGAGATAAATTGTTGAAGGCGATCGCCCAACGCTTACAGCATTGCTTGCGCGCCAATGACCTGATAGCTCGCTTTGGCGGGGATGAATTTAGCATCTTATTGGATAATATTCAAAACCAAGCTGAAGCGCTTCAGGTCGCCCAGCGCCTCTTGACGGCCTTAGAAAGTCCTTTCCATCTGGGAGAACATACCCTGTTTGCGAGTGCTAGCATTGGCATCGCCGTCGGTTCTTCAGATCATGAAAATGCAGCCGATTTACTGCGGGATGCCGATCTTGCCATGTATAGCGCCAAAGGCAGAGGGAGGGGCTGCTATGCGCTCTTTAGCCAGGAATTGCACCTCCAGTCCGTCAAGTTGCTCCAGATCGAAAGCGATCTGCATCGAGCATTAGAACGGCAGGAATTCATTCTCTATTACCAACCCATCGTATCGCTTGAAACAAGCACACTCATCGGATTTGAAGCCCTCGTCCGTTGGCAGCACGCCACCCGAGGCTTTATCGCTCCAGGCGATTTTATTCCCATTGCGGAAGAAACAGGGTTTATCATCCCCTTGGGAATGTGGGTTTTGCAAAAAGCCTGTCTGCAACTGCGGGCATGGAACTTGGCCTTTCCTCAGCAGACTGCGCTAACCATGAGCGTTAACTTAGCGAGCAAACAACTTCAAGACCCCAGATTCATCGAGCAATTAGATCGCGTTCTTGCAGAAACGGGCTTAGATGGCAGCGTATTAAAACTGGAACTTACCGAGAGCATGTTACTAGACAACATTGAATCGGTGCTACAGACCTTAGCCAGCATTAAGAGCAGAAATATTCAACTGAGTATCGACGACTTTGGAACTGGTTACTCGTCCCTCAGCTATTTGCCGCGCTTCCCTATCAATACGCTCAAAATCGATCGCTCCTTTGTGGATCGGATGACTGTGGATGCCGAGAACTTAGAGATTGTCAGGGCGATCGCCACCCTAGCCCACAGTATTGGTATCGACGTGGTTGCAGAAGGCATTGAAACTGTCCAGCAGCTTGAACTTCTGCAAACACTCCACTGCGAATTTGGGCAAGGGTACTTATTCTCTAAGCCCCTAGATCCCCACATAGCAGAACAGTATATTGGGAAAGCTAGAAAATTAAATGTTTCCCGCAAAGAAATGTTTAACCTTTAAAGACACACTCTGATTTAGACAGCCCTCGACTATATTACATTTCATGAAACTTCAGAAGCATCATTTCTTGAGAATTTTAGATGCATTGCTATTGGTCACTGGTGTGTCAATGTTCATCACAGACGAACCAGTTTTACTATTTCATGTTGTCATTATGTTGCTGACGATCGGCGCATTTTATTGGCCCTTTCGAAGCTCTGTCATCAGATCGATTTTTTGGGTTACAGCGGATTCTCTGTATATTCTACACGCTGTCAACACTGGAAAAACTGGGGCAGACGAATTAATTGAAATCCCGTTAATGACGGTTATTTTAGTGATTATATTTCTAATTGCTCAACAACGTTCGAAAGCTGAGCAACAAGCCCAACGCCTGAATATCGAACTCGAACAGCGAATAACAGAACTCAACCATGCCAATCAAGAATTAGAAGATTATACCCAGAAACTACGACAAACCCAAGCCCAACTGATTCAAGATGAAAAAATGTCAGCTTTAGGGCATTTGGTTGCTGGTATTGCCCATGAAATCAACAATCCGCTGGGTGCAATTCAAGCCTTAATTGAAAATATTATTGCTTCTTTAGAGCAATCCCTTCTAGAGTTACCCGTTTTGTTCCAGACATTATCCCCAGAACGTCAAGCCGATTTTTTTGCGCTTGTGGATCGATCTAAAGACTCCAAAGGCTTTTTATCTTCTCGCGAGGAACGGCAACTCAAACGAGATCTAACTCAAACGCTAACCGAACAAAGCGTTGAGAATGCCGAGCAGATGGCCAATTACCTCAGCAAAATGGGCATTGCGACATCTCTGGAACCTTTTATGGGCTTACTTCTCACTCCCAATAATCAGAATATTTTCAAAACGGCCTACCATCTTGGAACGGTTCAAAATAGCAGTTATCATATTCAGTTGGCGGTTACTCGAGCCTCTAGAATTGTATTTGCCCTTAAAAACTATATTCGCCAAGATCCAGGAGGCGTAAAGATAAAAGCCGACATTGCTGATGGAATCGATACCGTCTTAACGATCTATCACAATCAGCTAAGTAAAGGCATTGAAGTGACCAAAGACTATAATAAAGTTTCGCAAATTCTCTGTCACCCCGATGAATTAATGCAGGTTTGGTCTAATTTAATTGGCAATGCGATTCAAGCAATCCATCATCGGGGCAAATTAGCGATCGCCGTGCGAGAGGAAGCGGATCGTGTCATCGTTGAGATTGAAGATTCAGGGAGCGGAATACCTTCTGAAATCCAAGACAGAATTTTTGAGCCCTTTTTTACAACAAAGCCTCCTGGAGAAGGAAGCGGACTAGGATTGCATATTGTGCGGCAAATTATTGAAAGACATGGGGGCAAAATCGTTTTCGCGACTCGATTCGATGGCACGGTTTTTAGGGTGTGCTTTCCCATTCAATAAAATGCTCGGCAAGCTATATATTCAATTCGAAGAATTTCATCAAAAATTATGGAAGCAATGAGTAATGTTGTGATTTTGTGCGTGGACGACGAACATATTATTTTAATGAGTTTACGAGAGCAGCTCAATCGAAATTTTGGCGATCGCTATCGCTATGAAGTTGCCGAAAGTGTTGCTGAAGCCTGGGAAGTGATCGAAGAACTTTCTATGGACGGGTCAAGAGTTCTCATCATTGTCTCGGACTGGCTCATGCCTGAAGTCCGCGGCGATGAATTTTTGGTTCAAGTTCACAAGCGTTTCCCCGGCATAGTGAACATCATGCTCACGGGTCATGCCGATGAAGTTGCCATAGAACGGGCGCGTCAGCATGGGAATCTATACGCCTGCCTCTCAAAACCTTGGAGCGAAGAACACTTGATCGGCACGATTCGAGCTGGATTGGAAAACGAAGCGGGCTAAAATGGGTAAAGTTAATGAAGCTATTGCAAAACGAATTGCGATCTTGAAATCACAAATTCTAGTTAGTAAGAGAATATTCTATAGTGCTGGTTAAGTCCATCCCGATTTTGCTGAAGTAATGACCATTCCTGAAGCAGACCTAGACGGTCGTGTAATTTTTTATGAAGCGGCCCCTCCCTTGGGCAGAAGCAAGCGAATTTTACACGTAAATGGGGTGGCGAGCGATGTCGCAAAACAGCATCGCGACCTAGAGACTTTAGTGTGGCTTACCCTAGAGCGCCCCTTTGATGTGATGGGAATTCACAATAGCACCCAGGGGATTCAGGCGGATTTAACCGAAAGCCTCCTCGGCAAAGCCGAACTCTACCGCTTTTGGCCAGAACACAGGCTTGCTAGCAGCCAGAAGCGTCTTTCGAGCTATGCCGAAATCCTGCGATCGCTGTGCGACCAATCGTTGGCCCCCGATGCGGATATTTTGGCGGCGGCTAAGGGGTCCGTTAAAGGGCTGCCGTCCTTGGATATGGATTTGCTGCGGCGCTTGACCAGCCTGTCCTCTCTGAGCTGGGACGACTTAGAAAACACGCTGTACGGCATGTATCCCGCCGGCGCGCCCCGCCCGACCTTGCGCCTTGCTTACGAAATCGCGACCGCGCTTCGAACGGGCGCTGAGGTCTACGTCGTGGCCCACAGCCAGGGGCTTATTATTACGGCGTTGGCACTCCACATCGTGCAGCAATTTTTTGGAGACTATTCGAAATGGGCTCAAACTCTGCGGGTCATTGGCTACGGACCCGCCATCATGTTTGAAGATCTGCCAGCC
The DNA here is from genome assembly GCF_044923475.1 of Altericista sp. CCNU0014. Lineage (NCBI taxonomy): Bacteria > Bacillati > Cyanobacteriota > Cyanophyceae > Synechococcales > Altericista > Altericista sp. CCNU0014. The sequence continues at coordinate 3,100,589 of NZ_CP137338.1, read as the reverse complement.
CCAGCGCGATTGCAAGCTATTTTGATTCAACACCGCCAAGACCATGTAGCAGAGTCATTTAGCAACCTGCGCAATGTAAATCTTTGGAATAACTTACAAAATCAAGCTCGCAACCTCGTCGAGCGGGCCGATAGCCTCATTCAAATTATCGGCACGGACTCTCACCATAGCGCCAGCCTATACTTGGGGCTGACGGGCGATCCGGCGGGCGATCGCTCGGCCAAGCTGATCCAGCAGCTCTTGCTGGGCAACTGGGATGACGACCCGGTTATCCAAAGCCTTCGCTCTACTCGCATTATTATTGAGGGCTCCCATTAACCCCCCATTAGCTCTCCATCAATCGAGATAAAATTTTGCAGGGTAGGCCCGACTGCGATAGCGTAGAGGACAGAATCTAATCTTTTGAGTTGCGAGAAGCTGAATAATGATGGAGATGAAACTCATTTTGGCTGGATTGACGGTCGTGTTTACCCTATCGTGCCTGTTTTTTGGGACGAAAAATGGGTTTTACGACAGCGATGACTACCACGGGAATGGCTCGGCTCATTAACCTAACGCTACAGTCGGCTTACAACTTAAATCGGATGATTTCTTCAGAACAAGACTCAACGCCGCAGGCTGTCGTTCGATCCGCTGCCCTTCAAGGTCGGGTTGAATCCTTGGGGCTTAATGCGATTCAGCGACACCTCTTTTTATGTGCCGACCAAACCCACGCGCTGTGTTGCGACAAGGAAGTGGGCCTCGAGTCTTGGAACTATCTCAAAGCGAGACTGAAGGAACTGCAGCTCGATCGGGCCGCGCCAGACCGACCGGCTTGTATTTTTCGAACCAAGACGAACTGCCTCAGGGTTTGCCAAAATGGGCCTATTTTATTGGTCTATCCCGATGGGGTTTGGTACCACTCGGTTACCGTTCCCATCCTAGAGCGCATTATTCAAGAGCATTTAATTGGCAATCGCGTCGTGCAAGAGTACGCGTTTGTGCGATCGCCACTGATGGCCTGATGTTTCAGTCAATTCAGCCTCTAGCAGGCTCATTGTAAATTTCCAGATCGATTTGGCCTAATATCGGGCGGCCCGAGGCTATGCTCGAGTTTTCACAGCCTTGTTGCGCTCCAGCATGAATTCCATTTCTGACACGGCTCGTGCAGTCGCGATGTATCGCGCGTTAGAAACCGAACGACCGGATGCCCTCTTTCAAGACACCCACGCTCGGCTTTTGGCGGGAGGGCGCGGTGAAATGATGGTCAAGATCGTCGGCAACGATCGCCAAATTGCCAATCTGATTGCAGTGAGAACTTACCTGATTGATGAAATTATCGAGCGACTTGTCAGTACGGAAAAGATCGATCTAGTCCTGAACCTAGCTGCGGGGTTGGATATGCGTCCCTATCGGCTGGCTCTGCCTTCGACGCTGCGTTGGATTGAAGTCGACCTGCCCGATCTTTGCGAGTATAAGGATCGAAAGCTTTGGGGAGAGAAACCTTCCTGCACTTTAGAGCGCGTCAAGCTCGATCTAACGCATCTCGCGTTGAGAACTGCTCTGTTCGCGACAGCAAATCTAGAGAGTAAAAACGTATTGATCCTGACGGAAGGGTTACTCTCCTACTTATCGGAGGAGCAAGTTAAGCTGCTTTCTGCTGACTTATACCAGCAATCTAACTTTCGCTGGTGGCTGTTTGAAATGATGTCTTCTGTGGCGCTCAAACCGTCTGTTAATGACTGGTCTCAGAAGATCGCGAATCAATATTTATCCGATGGGAAACCCGTTTTTCTGTACGCGCCTGAAGTCGGCGCTGAGTTTTTCCAAAACAGTCTTTGGAGCATCGCTGAAACGCATTATGTTTGGGAAAAGTCGCGCCACCTAAACCGAGGGGTATGGTTTGCCGGACTTTCAGAATTTTTGATCCGTCGGTTTGCACAAGAAAACTGGGACGCGCTCAGACAGCACAATCGAATTGTTTTATTAGAGAAGCAATCTCCACCGCGAGCCGAGCTAAATTCCAGTAGTTCGAGCCATCCGATCGGAATCGGTATCGAGGGGCGATCGCATCGCGTCGGCCATGCGTTTGATCACGCTGGCGATGGGCACGGCAATCACCAAACCTAGCACCCCCGCTACTTTGCCGCCGATAAAGAGGGCAATAATGAGCCAGATGGGATTCAGTCCGATGGAACTGCCCACCAGACGCGGAGACACGACATTATCGTTGATCAAGCCGATCGTGATGGCTGAGGCTAAGACCTTTAACCCCAATGTAAAATCTTGTAGCGCAACCAGCACGCTAACCACCACCACCATGACCGTGCTGGCATAGGGGATGAGGGTTGTCAGTCCAATGCTGACCCCAAACAAAACCGCGTAGGGGACCCCTAAGGCCACAAATGCAATGGTCTGGGCCGCACTCAAAATCCCTGCCAGGAGCGCCTGGGCGGCAAAGTAATTTTGAAAGGTTTGCTGGAGCGACGTTTGCAACGGCTGACTCCAGTGCGTCGGCAACCAGCTAAAGATGCCCTGCCACGACCTTTCACCATTGAGCACCATAAAAATCGTCAGGACCAAAAGCAAAAAAATGTTAATCAGACTATTAATGGTGCCGAGGATAAAGCTGAGCAGTTGGCTGCTGGTGGCTTGCAGAATGCCGGACAACTGCTCGATTTCTCGTTCGGCCACCTCGCCAATATTGGCAGGTAATCTTTGGGCGATCGCCCACTGCTGGATCGCCTCTATCTGCTGAATCCCAGAATCGATCAGCGTGGGGAGGCTCGCAACCAGTCCGCTCAGTTGATCGACAATGAGCGGAACCAAGGTTAAGCCTAAAATTCCCAAGACGACCAGCGCGACGCTTAAAACAATGCTGATGGCGACAAACCGCTGGATGCCTCGTCTTTGCAAGATCTGAATGGGAAAATTCAATAAAAATGCCAAAATAATCGCCGTGACGAGCAAGCTGGCAAGGGGCTGAAGATAGCTAAACAGCAGCAAAAACAGCCAGCCGTTCAGAAAAGCTAAGGGGAAAACGAGCCAGAGTCTCAGCCAAAACGGGAGGTCTTTGGTCAATTGAAGCATGGGACGATTTTCTCAGGTTATCGAATCGAGCGACGCGGCCACGCCACCGACCGATTGAGTTCAAACAATCCTAATCCAAAATTCCCTTCAACTCCAACACAAATCCTGGCAGCACCTCTTCACCGGACAAGCTTACAGGAGACTTCAACACCTCAACATTATTTTGTCCAAATCGATAAATTTCAACTTCTTTGTCCTTTGGATTTAAGAACCACCCTAACCGAACCCCATTCTCTAGATACTCTTTCATTTTGTCTCGAAGAGACTGAGCCGAGTCGCTTGCAGAGCGAAGTTCGATGACAAAGTCAGGTGCAAGAGGTAGAAAACTCTCTGGGTCGGGATCGAGCGCATCTAATCGATCTTTCCTGACCCAAGCCGCATCCGGCGATCGCACCGCACCGTTGGGGAGCCTAAACCCCGTAGACGAATCAAAAGCCACACCCGTCGCATCAGTCTCCGACCAAACCGAAAGTCTGCCCGTGAGGGAAGCGTTACGCTTTCCCGATTCCCAACCTGTAGGTGGCATTACAATCAGTTCTCCTCGCACGGTGAGTTCGAGCCGAACATCGCGATTAGATCGGCAAAGCTCGCGAAATTGTTCGTGAGTCAGGGTTGTGATGGCATCCAGATTCAGCGTGACGGCAGTCATAGGATCGCTCCGGTTCTAATCTCGATCGCGGGTTTTCATAAAGCGTTCCATATCGCGCTTATCCTGCTTCTCCTTGAGGGAGTCGCGCTTGTCGTGTACCTTTTTACCGCGAGCAAGGGCGATCGCCACCTTGACCCAGCCCCGCTTAAAGTACATCTTGAGGGGAATGAGCGTTAATCCCTTCTGCTCTGTTTGACCGATCAGCTTGCGGATTTCCTTATCGTGGAGTAATAGCTTGCGGTTGCGCAGCGGCTCGTGATTGAAATATTGACCGACCGTATTTTGAGGCGAAATATGAACGTTCAGCAAAAATGCCTCTCCACCCCGGATCCGCACGAATCCATCCTTGAGATTCACCTTGCCAGCGCGCAGGGACTTGACCTCCGTCCCCGTCAGTTCGATCCCAGCTTCATAGACCTCTAGAATTTCGTAGAGGAAGCGGGCTTGGCGGTTGTCGGTAATAATTTTTTGGGCGTCGCTCATACGATCTACTTTAGCTTGCGGAGGCTCATAACTTTTAACCTAGGTCGCCTGAAAGAAGGCAAAAATCCGCAAAGATGAGCTGGTAGCATGAAGGTGACGCAATTCGAAGCCGTAACGCGGCGCGCAACCTCTAAACTGTATGACATTATCCCTGATCAAATTTTCCTCCGAAGACTGCGGTATCTGCCACAAAATGTCCTTTTACGACCAAAAGGTCGCCACGGAACTGGGACTCGACTTTATCGATGTCAAAATGCAGGATACCGCCACCTATCGCAAGTATCGCAAGGTGCTTCTATCCCTGTATCCCGATAAATCGCAGATGGGTTGGCCCACCTATATTCTCTGCACCCAACCCGAAGCTGAATTTAAGATCGTGGGCGAGGTCAAAGGCGGTCATCCCAAGGGAGAGTTTCGCGATCGCCTCCAAACGCTCTTGAATACTGCCTCCTAGGTCCTTCCTGTCAGCTCGCCGAGCGCCATGTCCACAACGCCCCTGCCGCGAAAACCCGCCCCAATTTCTAATCCATGGCTCAAGAAGCTCAATGCGCTGCTTGCGCTGGTGGCACTAGCAAACCTGGGGCTGGTGCTATTCGACGCGAGCTACATTCGGTTTCGGGATTTGTACTTCCGCTATCTGCCCCAACTGACCCAACGCTACGACTGGGTCAAAGGGATCGAACCGTTTCGCGACACCGAGCAATACCTGACGGTCGCGGACCAGCTAGAAATGGCGATCGCCCAGAAGGGGCTGAAGAGTCCGCAGGTGAGCCAAGCGCTTGCAGATTTAAGGGATCGCAGCGTCAGCATGGTCCAGGAAGATCCGTTCCGAATTGCGAACAAATCGGGAAACCTGGAACGGCTCAAAAACCGAATGCGGCAGCACATGAAAACCAAGTCTTCCAGGGATGCCTTTCGAGCCTTTTGGAGCCTCCAGCACCTCAACGAACAAAATTGGCGAGCAGAGCTGGCCTTTTTCGACCGGAATTTTCGGCCCATCATAGCGGCCAACTACTTTCGCCCCATTGATGAGAGCGGCGATTTTGTGAATCGCTTTTGGATCCTCGATATTGGATTTGTCGGACTGTTTGCAGCGGATTTGCTGGTGCGCGTCATTTGGATTCGCCGACGCCATCGCACCAGTTGGAAAGACGCGCTCCTTTGGCGCTGGTACGATCTGCTGCTGCTGCTCCCGTTTTGGCGCTTTGCGCGCGCGATCCCGGTCTCCATTCGCCTGCACCAAGCAGGGTTGATCGACCTGCACAATATTCAAGAGCAGGTCAATCGCAACATCGCCGAAAACATTGCGGCAGAGGTGGCCGAACTCGTTCTGATTCAATCCTTCAACGCCGTCCAAGGGAGCGTCAAGCAGGGACTTTTACGGCAATCGCTCGAGGCATCTACTTCAATCGTAAATCCCCTTATGGTAGATGCGAATCAAATAGATGAATTAAGCGCCATCAGCCATCGCCTCGTGGAGGTCGTTCGAGCTGTATTGCCCAAAGTCCAGCCCGATGTTGAGGTCCTCGTGCGGCATACCATCCAGCAGGCGATCGCCCAGTCTCCTTTTTACCAGACTGTGCGCGTGCTTCCCGGCTTCGAACGGCTAGCAGACGAAATTGCCAAGCAAGTCACCCATCAGGCGCTGCAAACTGTTTCTGGAACCCTCGCCAGCGCTGTTTCGGATGAAATCAGTCCGAAGTTAATCCGGCAGTTAGGCCAACACTTTCTGGTACAGGTGCAAGCGGAACTCGATCGAAAGCAAACCCTAACGGAAATCGAAACCTTGCTGGTAGCCTGGATTGAAGATCTCAAACTAACCGTGCTTCAGAACTTCGACGCTCAAACTCAACCGCAAGTTTTGCGCGAGGCAGAAAGAACCCGCTGGTTGAGAGAACCCAGCCCCGTCGAAGTCTTGCCTCAGCAGCGAAAGCCCTAGCCCTTGGCTCTAGCTGCGGCACCAGCGCCTTAAATTTGATATACTCTATTGAATGAAAGGACATTTTCGTCCAGATTTGCGATGTCTATTGGTTCGTTGAGAGTGGGTGCTGCCCACTTTTTTTATTGCTATTCACTCCCATGACTCATCCACTGATTCCCCATATTTTAGAACTGGCTCATCCAGTCGCCCAAGCTCTGAATCTAGAGGTAGTCAATGCCGTCCTTCAGACCAGTCAGCATCCGCCTATTCTAAGGATCGATGTTCGCAATCTATCCTCAGACACGGGCTTAGAAGACTGCGAAAAAATGAGTCGCGCCCTAGAGGAAGTGCTAGATGCTTCGGCGTCGATGCCGGATGCCTACATCCTTGAGGTCTCTAGCCCAGGGGTTTCGGAAGTCTTAAGCAGCGATCGCGACTTTAAATCCTTTCGAGGGTTTCCCGTTATAGTTGCAACCCTGGAGCCTTACCAGGGACGTTCGGAGTGGGAAGGGAGCTTAGTGGGTCGGGATGAAACGACTGTTCGGCTCACCCAGCGGGGACGGGCGATCGCCATTCCAAGGGCGTTGGTCGGCCAGGTGCAGTTGCAGCAAGGCACCGAAGGTTGAAGACCTCATCTCTTTGTCTAACGTTCACAACAAAATTCGAGCAAAAGGGAGAATGACCGATGTCTATGGTTCGCTTGCCGGGACTAGCCGAAATGATCAACACCATTAGCCGGGAGCGGAATTTGCCGAAGCACGCCGTTCAAGAAGCACTGCAAGAAGCGCTTCTCAAAGGCTACGAGCGCTATCGTCGCACGCTCGAAATGGACAGCCACGATCCCTTTGACGAACATTACTTCGATAACTTCGATGTAGAACTAGACACCGAAGACGAAGGGTTTCGGGTGCTATCGACCAAGGCGATCGTCGAAGAAGTGGATAACCTCGACCATCAAATTGCGTTGATCGAAGTCCAGGAAGTCGCCCCGGAAGCGCAATTGGGCGATACCGTCGTGCTCGATGTCACCCCAGAGCAGGGCGAATTTGGCCGGATGGCTGCCATCCAAACCAAGCAAGTCCTCTCCCAAAAACTGCGGGATCAACAGCGCAAACTGGTTCAAGAAGAATATCAAGACCTCGAAAAAACCGTCCTCCAAGCGCGGGTGCTGCGATTCGAGCGTCGCTCCGTCATCATGTCCGTCGCCAGCGGCTTCGGCCAGCCCGAAGTAGAAGCGGAATTACCCAAACGCGAGCAGCTCCCCAACGACAACTATCGCGCCAATGCCACCTTCAAAGTCTTTCTCAAACGCGTCGTAGACGGTCCCCATCGCGGACCGCAGCTCATCGTATCCAGGGCCGATGCGGGGCTGGTGGTCTACCTCTTTGCCAACGAAGTGCCTGAAATTGAAGACGAAGTGGTGCGCATTATCGCGGTAGCGCGGGAAGCCAACCCCCCCTCCCGCCACGTGGGTCCCCGCACCAAGATTGCCGTGGATACCCTAGAGCGAGATGTCGATCCTGTCGGAGCCTGCATTGGGGCCAGGGGATCGCGAATTCAGGCGGTGGTGAACGAACTCCGGGGCGAAAAAATCGATGTCATTCGCTGGTCGCCGGATCCCTCGACCTATATTGCCAATGCCCTCAGCCCCGCCCGCGTAGACGAAGTTCGCCTCGTCGATACCGAAGACCGTCAGGTTCACGTCCTCGTGTCTGAAGATCAGCTCAGCTTGGCGATCGGCAAGGAGGGGCAAAACGTGCGATTGGCTGCACGCTTGACGGGATGGAAAATTGATATTAAAGACACTGCCAAGTACGATTACGATACCGAATTGGCAAACTTCGCGCCCGCAGAAGGAGATGAGCCGTTTGAGGAGGAACCGGAAGAATCTTCTGAGGAAGCCGAAGTGACAGAATCTTAAGAAAGCCTTCACAGGTTCCCCTCCAACTTGGAGGGGAACCTGTGAAGGTAGGACGTTTTTGCCCCTTAATCTTTGCGATCTGCTGTGGAGCCAAACTATCGACGGTGTATCAGCTGCCGCATCGCGGCACCTAAGGCCCAGTTTTTACGGGTCGTTCGGGAGCCAACGGGAGCCATTGCGATCGATTGCGGGGCGGGGCGGTCTGCCTATATTTGTCCGAACGCTGACTGCATCGGCCTCGCTCAAAAGAAAAAACGCCTCGAGCGCGCCTTGAAATCTGCCGTACCGTCAGAACTCTATTTAGATCTTTGGCGCTATATGACGGAGTCCTCTCAAAGCCAAGATGCACGTTAAGGCATTGGGAGACGTATTATAGGGATATACGGACTGGATTGCAGGTAAGTTGAGAGGATAATATCTATCGCTATCGTTCCCACGAGCCAGATCGAAACTGCCTCCGCTGTCATTCATCAGCTGGGGGGTTTTGTTTTCAGCACCCATTAAACCCAAAACCATAGAAGGCTGAACTATGTAACCAAACCACGAGAACCTAGAGGAATAGAGCTGAATGAGTAGTAGCAAGGTCAGAATTTACGAACTTTCAAAAGAGCTAAATTTGGATAATAAAGAAATTTTAGCGGTCTGCGATCACTTGAACATTTCTGTCAAAAGCCACAGCAGCACCATTACTGAAGCAGAAGCCGAAAAAATCCGCGGTGCTGCCCCCAAATTTCAAACCAGCGGTGCAGTGGTTCGCAGTGCTGCGCAAGTGCCGCAAGCGCCTGCAAAACCGATTGTCATCAAAGGGAAAGAACCCGGCAAACAACAAATTTTAGAAATTCGTCGCCACAAGCCGACTGCCGCAAACGATCGAGATTCTGCCTCCGGAATCGCTGCTACTCCTCCAAAGCCAATGGGAATGCCGCTCCAGCCCCCCAAGCCCGTCCGACCCATCGCTCCGACTTCGCGTCAAGAGGCGGATGCATTTCCCGCGAACGGAAATCAGCCTGCGACGGATGCAGGCGCGGTCGAAACGCATCCCTCGAACGGAAGCGTGCCCGAGACATTGCCCGAAGTCAGTCCCAACAGGCCAGCAGTCACCCCCAGCCTTGCAGTCCCTCCACCCCGGACAGAGGTTCAAAGACCCACCAATAATGTCATCAAGCCCGTCTTAAAAAGCGCGCAGTCTGCCGACGCTCCACCTTCTAAGGCCAGAGCGACGAACGATTCCCCAGCTCGCAGGCTGCGAGATCCGGGAGACTTGCACGGGTCCGACGACATTTCCGATCGCTCGCCCGTTCCGATCTTGCTCAAAAAGCCCAGCCAACCCAGCCGACCCGTCCGCAACGCACCGCCCGAAATTGTAGAGCATCGCAAGGAAGGCAAAGCGCCTGGTGCGCCTGGAAGCGACGGTATTATTCCCGTCATTCTACCTGGAGACGAAGATCTCAAGCTCCGGCGACCGACCGTCAGCCGACCGAAGCGGGGTAAGGCAGAAATAGAGGAAGAAGAGATGGCCGAGCTGCTGAGCAAAGCCCCTAAAACAGGAACTAAGCAGAAGCGGCGCACCGTCGATGAGGATGAGGATGACGAGCTATTAGATGACGATCTAAACGTTCAAAGTACGGTTGTTGACGTGAGTCAGTCCCTCGTTCGCCCGCCGAAACAAAAGACGGCCAAGCAAACCCGACCGGCCCCAGCTGCTGCTTCTCGTCCCGGACCTCAGAAGGGCGGTAGCAGTCGCCGTCAAAACCGGGGACGCGATCGCGCGGCTCAGGTGCAAGAGGTCGAAAAGCCTACGGTTATTTCGCTGACCAACAACCCGACCGTGCAAGAGCTGGCGAATCTTCTGATGTTGCCGGACACCGACGTCATTAAGGTCCTTTTCTTGAAGGGCATCGCAGCCAACATCAACCAGACTTTGGACTTCCCCACCGCAACCATGGTGGCAGAGGAGTTGGGCGTCACGGTCGAAACCATCCAAGAAGAATCCGCGGCCCGCAAGGTTACGGAGATGATCGACATTGAAGATCTGGAAAACCTGGTGAGACGCCCGCCCGTCGTGACCATCATGGGTCACGTCGATCACGGCAAAACGACGCTCCTCGATTCCATTCGCAAAACCAAGGTGGCTCAGGGAGAGGCTGGGGGAATCACCCAGCACATCGGCGCTTACCACGTCGACCTCGAACACAACGGCCAAATGCAACAGGTCGTGTTCTTGGATACCCCCGGTCACGAAGCCTTTACGGCCATGCGGGCGCGGGGGGCGCGGGTGACTGACATTGCCATCCTAGTGGTTGCTGCCGACGATGGCGTACGACCCCAGACCATTGAAGCGGTGAGCCACGCTCAGGCTGCAAAAGTTCCAATTATTGTGGCCATCAACAAAATGGACAAGGAAGCCGCCCAAGTCGATCGCGTGAAGCAAGAGCTGACCGAATTTGGCCTGGTTTCTGAAGAATGGGGCGGCGACACCATCATGGTTCCGGTCAGCGCGCTCAAGGGCGAAAACCTGGATACGCTGCTGGAAATGATTTTGCTGGTGTCTGAAGTGGAAGACCTCCAAGCTAACCCAGATCGCCCTGCCAAGGGAACGGTCATTGAAGCGAACCTAGACAAAGCCAGAGGTCCCGTAGCAACGCTGCTGGTCCAAAACGGGACGCTTCGCGTGGGCGATATCCTCGTGGTTGGCTCGGCGTTCGGTAAAGTGCGAGCCATGATCGACGATCGCGGCCAGCGGGTCAGCGTTGCATCTCCTTCCTTTGCGGTGGAGGTGCTGGGCTTAAACGACGTGCCAGCAGCTGGAGACGAGTTCGAAGTCTTTGGCGATGAAAAGGAAGCCCGAGCCGTAGCCTCGACGCGATTCGACCAACAGCGTCAAACCCGCCTGCAGCAGGCCATGTCGTCCCGTCGCATTTCCTTAGGTACCCTGTCCGATCAAGTGCGAGAGGGCGAACTGAAGGAATTAAATCTCATTCTGAAGGCCGACGTGCAGGGTTCTTTGGAAGCAATTCTGGCTTCTTTAGAGCAGCTACCGCAGAATGAAGTGCAGGTGAGGGTCCTCTTCTCAGCCCCTGGTGAAGTGACCGAAACCGATGTGGATCTTGCAGCGGCCAGTAACGCAGTCATCATTGGCTTCAATACCAGTTTGGCGAGCGGTTCGCGGCAGGCAGCGGACAAGGCCAGCGTCGATATCCGGGAATACAACATCATCTACAAGCTCCTAGAAGACATTCAAGGTGCAATGGAAGGGTTGTTGGATCCGGAATTGGTCGAGGAACCCTTGGGTCAAACCGAGGTGCGCGCGGTATTCCCAGTGGGCCGCGGAGCCGTTGCCGGTTGCTACGTTCAATCGGGCAAACTGGTGCGCAACTGTCGGATCCGGGTGCGACGTGGAGGCACTGTTGTCTTTGAGGGAATTCTCGATTCGCTCAAGCGCATGAAGGATGACGCCAAAGAAGTTAACTTCGGCTACGAGTGCGGGGTTGGCGTAGACAACTTCACGGAGTGGAAGGAAGGCGACATTATTGAGTCTTACCAATTGGTAACCAAGCGCCGAACGTTGTCGATGGTTTAAGTTCCTGAAGTTTCAAAAGCAGCGCCCCAACTCAGGCGCTGCTTTTGACTTTTAAATGAGCAATCTCTATGGGAGATCGGTCGGTAAGATTTTGATAGTACTGTAGCTCCCTAGAACTTTCAGTCTTTCCGCAGATCGATCGAGCAAATCTACGGCAGACTGCATTGCGTCGGTTTCTAAGCTGGCTTCTGCGTCGATAAAGAAAACGTACTCTCCTAAAGATCGTTTGGTAGGGCGCGATTCAATGCGACTGAGGTTGATGCCGCGCGCTGCAAAAACTTGTAGCTGAGCGACGAGCGCGCCGGGCGCATTTTGGGGCAAGCTAAAGGCTAAAGAAGTATAAACGGGTGCGGCTGAAATCTCCGGCACGGAAACGGAAGACTGAGGTTGACTGACAGCCAAAAAGCGGGTGCAGTTGTCCGCGTAATCTTGGATCGATTTGGCGAAAATTGGCAGGCCGTAGAGGTGCGCTGCGCGTTCTGAGGCGATCGCCGCTGTTGACCCATCCGTCTCGACGTACTTCAGTGCCTCGGTCGTGGAATGGGTAGGGATGAGCTGAGCGTGGGGTAGGTTCTGGTGAAGCCACTGCTGGCATTGACCCAGTGCTTGAGGGTGAGAGTAGACCGTTTGAATGGCCTTTAATGCCTCGGCCCCAGCCACCAAAACATGAACGATCGGCAGCACCAACGCCTGACGAATTTGGAGCGTCTCAAGTTGCCAGAGCGTATCGAGGGTTGTCGTAACGCTGCCTTCAATCGAATTTTCGACGGGTACGACTGCTACTTCAATTCGCCCTTCGGCAACCTCGTAAAGGGTTTGCGCGATGCTGGGAAAGGGTGCTAAGGCGGGAAGTTCCTGCTGAGTCCGATCTGACCACCACTGGGCGTAGGCTGAAGCTGCTTGTTCTGCATAAGTGCCGGCAGGCCCGAGATGGGCAATGGTGAAGGTCATAGGAGGTTAAGGATAAGACAAATTGAGATTGCCGGAAAAAAGGGTCGTTTTACCTGACAAACTCTCCAGGAAGGTTAGAATCAAAAGCATAGCTTATTAGTATGCCCGATTATGCGCGCAACCTTCACAGCCTCCCAAGCCGTTTCGATTTTAGTGCCGAACGCCGCCGTGCCAATTCAGCATTACCTGAGACAACCCCACCGACTCGTACAGGCTCTGACGGATCCAAGCCAAATTGAGGCGCTCGGCCAAGAAAATTGCTACCGCTTGAAGATGAAGCCCCGGCAGTTTTTAACGTTTAATTTACAACCTACAGTCGATATTCGGCTCCAGCCGAAGCCAGATGGTACGGTGTTTTTAAACTCCGAAGCTTGCGAACTGCGCGGCATTGACTTTGTAAACCAGCGTTTCCACTTGGATCTAGAGGGAGTGTTGGCTCCCGTCCGAGACGCTGGAAAAACCTACCTTGCAGGTCAAGCCGACCTTAAGGTTCAAGTCGATATTCCACCCGTGTTGTGGATGACGCCACGGGCGATCGTGGAAGCCACGGGGAACGGTCTGCTCAAGAGCATTTTGATGACGGTCAAGCAACGACTCGTCCATCAGCTGGTGTTGGATTATCAGAAATGGGCCTCCGCTGGCATGGAGTCCGACCTTACGGTTAGCCCTCTCGCGATCGACTCGTCTGGTATTTAGACGCGTTGTTGGGTGCGGTGAATTTCTGAGGCAACCGGTCTCGGGAGGTTCGGCTTCCAGTGTGTTTAGGACTTGGAGTCGAGCTGGAGTTCTAGTTACTTTTTTAGTTAATAAATATGCGCCGATTTTGCTTCAGTGCGGCTTTAGGAATGGGTTTGCTCAGCGCAAACAGTGCGGGGGTATGGGCGGCTACGATCGAGCTGCGCCCCCATCCCCTGGGCGATCCGTCGCGGGTGCGCTGTCCCGAAAAGGTAATTGCGTACCAGACGGCTAAACCTTACCAAGAAGGTAGTTTTACTTGGGATGGAACGGTGGCCTTGGGGGCGATCGCGACGCAAATTTCGGTTGCAAAAGTTGACCCCTTCAGCGTGACCTGGGTGGGCACTTTGAAGCCGCCCTTCCAATCTTGTCGGGCAGCTGCGGGAATGTTTCAGGTAGACGGCGAGCCTTTTGGCGGTCACTCCTATCTGCGCGTGCAGTTCCTGAATGGTAAGGCTTACTTCATTTTGGATATGACGGGGATGCAAGATGCCAACAATTTAACCCCCGCTATTTTGCGCCATGAAATTGTAGGGGGCAATCCCCGCTGGCAATGGGGCGGTACGGACTAGAACACAGCCCCTAAAGCAGCCAGGAAGACCGATCGAACTACGTTCCGATCTGGGCGTTGATGGCGCGCGCGAGCTGCTGCGATCGCCGCGTAATGGCCTCCCAATCCTGTCGCAAAATAGCCGATTGCGGAAATAACTCCCCCGCCAACCCCACGGCGATCGCCCCTGCTGCTAGAAAGTCTTTCGCATTATCCAGCGTCACTCCACCCGTCGGAATCAGCGGAATGTGGGGCAATGGCCCTTGCAGGCTGCGAATATAGTCGCAGCCCCCCAAAGCTGCCACCGGAAAAACCTTGACGCCGCTGGCTCCAGCATTCCAGGCGGTCATCATTTCCGTAGGGGTGAGCGCGCCGGGATGGATGGGCCAGTCGCGATCGCGGCCGTACCCGATGAGCGCGGTATCGACATGGGGCATGAACCCATATTCAGCCCCTGCGGCGATCGCGTCTTTAATGTGGTCGCGATTCAGCAGCGTGCCGCAGCCAATGGTGCAATGGGGCAATTCGGTACGGATGGCGTCAATCAGGGCCGCCGGGCGATCGCTATTCCAGGTCGCTTCAATGAGGCGAATGCCGCCATCCGCTACAGCCTTGGCCATGGCTAAACCCGTAGCAACAGAGTCAGTCCGAATCACCGCAATAACGCGATGGAGTTTGAGAAGATTTAACCAATCCTGCCCTGGCATAGAATCTAATTCAACCCTTGCTTTGCAACCCGAGCTAAGACTTTAACACTTTACGAAGATCGTCTAAATCGCTGCAAACTGCTCCTACTCCCTGCTAAAGATTGAAAAATTTCTGTTTTTGGCACACAAAGCCAGCCTAAAATAGCGGGTGCGGGGTTCTGCTGCGCCGCATCGGCGGCGGAGCCAATAAAAGCCATCTACATGTTGTTTTTAGGAATCCATCATGAGTTTATTTGACGCCATTTCAAACGCGATCGCCGACCCCGATCGGCAGGCAAATACCGACCAAATTGGGTCGATTCTGGGTGCCGTGCAGTCCATTGCCGGATCCCAAACGGGCGACCCCGGCAATTCTGCAGCCCTCATGTCGGCTGTCGGCAGTATGGTGCAAGGCGCGCTGCAAAATTACCAGGCCAATGCGGGCACCGAAGGCGTCGAAAACTTGCTCAGTCAGGTCGCCAACGGCAATGCTGGTTCTAACCCGGTACAGGCATTATTTGGCGGTCAGGAACAGCAGGTTGTAGAGGCGATCGCCCAGCGGACCGGACTCGATGCCGATCGGATCGGAGCAATGCTGCCAACGCTACTTCCCATGGTTTTGCAGCTTTTGCAAAGCGGCGCTTCTAGCTCTGGGGGAAATTCTGTCCTCAATACGTTTTTAGATAGCAACCAAGACGGAAGCGTCGATATGGGAGACCTAATGTCTCAAGCTGGAAGATTTTTGGGCCATTAATCTTAGGTCTCGCTGCAAAAAATAAACCCGCAAATCCTGCTGTTACGGCTTTAGAACGTACGGCAAGATTAATGCCCCAGTAGTTCTACATATTTTTCTCTCAAAAAATAATATTCTCGTCCTTTATGATGTAGAGGCCAAACGAGGAGGGAATTTGTTTTAAAGTGCGTTATACCATTCGGGCCAAACATAAATCCCAAAGATCGGTCGGCATCCTATTCGGTCTTTTGCTGGGATTTCTAGCGAGCGCTGAATTTTTGGCGATCGCCGCTTTAAGCCAGCAGCGTTCCTACGCTCAATCCAGTTCTTCCATTCAAAAGCCGCTTCCGCCTAGCCCTTCGTCTTCTTATAAATCTCCCCTTCCAAATCCCCTTTCGGGTTTTATTCTGACGAACAATACACCGATCAAACTCAAGTTCAAGGAAACGATTTCTTCAAAAACCGCGCAAGAAAATCAGCTCATTGAGTTTGAAGTTGCAGAAGATATCGCAGTTCAAGGCGTTACTGTCATCGCTAGAGGAACCAATGCCAAAGGAATTATTGCCGAGGTAAAGCGGGCCAAAATGCTGGGCCGCAAGGGAAAGATCGCCATCGTACTCAAAGAAGTTGCGCTGGTGTCTGGAGAGCGAGTTTCGCTTCGGTCCAATCAATCCCAAGGGGGCGGGCTATCTGCCGGAACGATTGCTCTATCGGCCATTGTCACGCCTTTTTTCTTGTTTATGGGGGGTAAAGAAGCTAAATATCCAGCAGGGACTGAATTTACCGCTTTTGTAGACGGCGACTACGGCTTAGATCGAGCCAAGTTCGATCGAGGTGGATTGCGTTAAGCGCGGCTTTTGTGAGGGATGCGTCAATTTGGGCTTTTCAGTCACTTTAAAATCTGCGACAACGCAGCCTTCAAGGTGGGGTACTGAAACTGGAAACCGGAGGCTTCGGTTTTCTGGGGTTTCACATTTTGCCCTTCTAGAACGAGTTTGGCGGCTTCTCCTAACAATAGTTCTAAGGCAAAGTCAGGCACGGGCAGCCAAGAGGGACGTTGCAGAATATCTCCCAATGCTTGACAGAGTTTGTCCATGGAGACGGCGTTGGGGGCAGTTGCGTTGAATGTGCCTTCCATCGCAGGATCTGTCAAAGCTTTAATAATGAGGCTCACTAAATCGTCTCGATGTATCCAGGAAACCCATTGTTTGCCGTTGCCTAAGGGGCCTCCAGCAAAGAGCTGAAAGGGAAACGTCATGCGGGCTAAAACGCCGCCGCCCGGACCGAGTACGATGCCAGTGCGCAGGATGACCAAGCGGGTACCGGAGGCTTTGACTTTTTCGGCTTCGGCTTCCCAAGCTTGACAGACTGCTGCCAAGAAATCGCTGCCGGGATTGCTATTCTCGTCAAAAACAGCGGTTTCGCTGGTGCCGTAGTAGCCGATGGCGGATGCGTTAACCAGAACTGAGGGTTTGGGGTCGGCCTGAGCGATAGCCTCTACAATTTTCTGGGTGCCCAGTTGGCGACTTTCTAATATTTCTTTTTTGCTGTTTTCCGTCCAGCGGTTGGCGATCGGTTCGCCCGCCAGGTTTACGATGCCATCGCATCCGGCGATCGCCTGCTGCCAGGGACCGGATGTTTTAGGGGTATAGCTGACGACTTCTGCTTGTGGGAAGCGCTGTTGGGCTTTTTGGACGTTCCGCACCAGGAGCAAGACTTGGTGTCCCTCGGCTTGCAGGCGATCGACTAAGCGACTGCCGATGAAGCCCGTTCCGCCCGTTACTGCAACTTTCATATCTTATAGAAAACTTTTAAGGATGTTCTTTTTACCATAGGTCATTCTGAGGGGAGCTAGCATCAAGAGTTGGCGAGTTGCCCTTGGAGATAGGACTATGTTAGATTAAAACCCCTAAGGGCGATTAGCACAGTGGTAGCGCACTTCCTTCACACGGAAGGGGTCACGTGTTCGAGTCACGTATCGCCCATTGAATGAAACAGCTTTCATACGCCTCAACGCCAAAGCCTTCTCTGTATTGCGTTGTGAAGATGCAGTCCAAACGATCGCTTCAAGGTCATTTAGGGCTGTTGCTAGGGCAATCGCCAGTTCAGACCTAGCCACCGCGTTTGAAACAGACCCAAAAGCCGCAATTTAAGAATAAGCTGTTTGTTGATTTGTTTAGGAATCGTGTTCTCTGTTTATTCACCTAGATATCATCTCTTAGTTTTCTACTTCATTTATTTCGAGAAAAGTCAAAATCCCGTATCTACCTATTTTAATACTGGTTTCTACAACAGAAAATTTCTCTGCTCTCCTATCAGGTGCATCTGGGAACCAAGTAGATGCATCTGGGAAACATTTCTTAGCCTGCTGGCATTGATTCGATCCAGATAACATCTGTACAGCCGCTGTATTTTTTGGAATCACTTGACTCTTAGAGTAGAACAGCTTTGTTTCCTGGAAATCACTTGAATAAACTGGCACCCTTTTCGGATTACCATGACCATCAAACAATATAGTAATACATGAGTAATTAGCCAATCGTGCAATTTGTTGGGCTGCTACTTCCAAAGAAACATCAAATTCATCAGAAGTTTTCTGTATGAGTTGTACAATATTATTCCAGCTAACCTGCCGAGAGAATTTTTGGAATGCTTTTTTAGGTACAAGTAAGTAGGCTGCAAATTGATTTGCCTGATCTTCCCTAATCTTTGAGTAGGTTTTAGCGTGAGGATTGTTTTTATTGCTCAGATTTTGTTGCAGTCGAAGATTAACATGGCTTTTGTATGTGCAGTGGGCAAGTTCATGAGCCAGGGTGAATCGCTGTCGCCGCCGTTTAGTTTGATTATTTGAAAACCCATGAATGCAATCTGTATTGTGAGTATTAATAAAGATATAGAAATCACCATCTCCACGAAATTTAGTTGTTCCTTCGTAAGAATTCAGGTCTGGGTTGGAATGAGAGATAAGGCGGTTGGGTCAATCAAGGCTTGACGAAAAAACTCCAATGCAGATTTGCCCTGGGCTTTACAAGTTTGAATCACCGTTAGTAGAGCTGCTGTATTGTCCAACCCATTCATTGAACGCGACCCGCCACAAACCTTACGCTTGGTGACGGCGAGTCTGAGATTGCGTTCAGCTCGATTATTATCTGGTGGTACATTCGGGTCTTCTAAGAAATACCACCACTGTTCGCTTTTATGCTTGAGCGACCGCAGTAACTTTGCGGCTGAGTATCCCACTTTTGGCATCCAATCCGTGATGGCTTTGCTCACCTTTTCCTTGAACTTGTGTGCCCACCGAACGTATTGTGCATCATCTTGGCTTGCTTGCCACTTTCGATAGCCCCTAAAGGCTTGGTCAATCAGATTGATAAAGACTCGACCAATGTTTTGTTGCGATTTTGAGACGAGCTTAAGAAGCTGCTTAAAGTGCCGCCGCAAGTGGGCTAAGCACTTCTGCTGCCGTTCTACGCCATAACCGTTGTAGACACTATAGTCATCACTGCTTAACACGCCCTCAAAGTGCTCACCGAGCACTGCCTCTAGTTCTGCACGGCTGCGGGTATCAGCACCGCGATATAAAGCATATCCCGCTCCACTAAATGACCAAAGCCATTCTTTGACGCCTTTGACGGGCCAACCTGTCTCATCGACATGGGTATGAGGCTGTTCTCTGATCCAATCTGCTAAGGCTTCGACTTTGCCCTTAATTCGCTCTGCCACTCTTTCTGTCGTTGCCGCTAAGGTGCCGATGCCAATTTTCTCTAGACCCATCTGCATGAGCCATTCTTGCTGCTTCTCATAGGACAGATGCCCATAGGTGCCTAACCACACCAACATCCCCTGTAAACTCGCTTCGAGGTCTTGTTCTGCGATGACCTCTTGGGGCAGTTCGCCCCAAACTATCGTTTCACAATTTTGGCAGCAACATTGCTGCTGTTGGTATGCTACGACTTCTATCGGCTTTTCGACTAATCGCGCGCACTGTCTTGTTTTTACGCCCATATCGATCCAAGACTGTCCCCCACATTTGGGGCATTCTTGCGGCTTCAATACTTCAAATCTATCGACTCGGCCAAATCCTTTTCTCGTTGTCCCCCGATGTCCGGGTTGCCCACCCGCTTTTCGCTTTCCCACCTCTGCTGTCTCTTCTTTGGCAAGCTCTGATTTTTTCAGAAAGTCGCTAGACGGCGGCTTGGAGGAATCACTACTATTGCGATTGAGGATTGCCTTGAGTCTTGCTACTTCCTCAAATAATTGTTGTATTGCCTCCTGTTGGCGCAAAATAACATCCACCAGAACTGGCTGGCTCATTCGCTCTAGCGCGTCTCTCTCAAACTGCGGCGGTTGCTTCATGTCAATACACTAGTCTGCTTTTCTTGTTTGTCAACCCCGTACCTGAATTCTTACGTTCCTTCTTCCTTCATCGAAGGATCAACATCAAATAAACATTCCAGTCCATACCTGTCGCAAATTTCTAGCACGTCGATTGGCAAAGTGTCATCCCAGCCAATCTCAGCTAGAACTTTACTAGCCTCATATTCTGGATCTTCGTTAGTATTCTCAAAGCATGGACTGCTGTACTTCATCCTCTTTTGTCACCTTAACTATTTATTATCGTCCTGAAACTGTACATCCATAAAGCGATTGAGGGCGATGATGGCTTCAGTATTTACGGATTTTCGCTTCAATTTTGCAACTAAAGCTTGAATTGCCGTATCTTTTTCGGAATCTGTTGAGGCTTCTTCAACACTCCCAATTAATTCGTCAAGTGTCAAACCTAGTCCAATAGCAATTTTTTGCAGCGCACTGGATGAGGGGATACGCTTACCATCCTCAAATTGAGAAATCGCTGCCTGCGTCAAGTTAACCTGCTTAGCAAACTGAGTCTGATTGAGTCCTTGCGCTATACGAAGTTCCTTCAATCTCCTCCCAAAATCTTTAAGCCCGTCGTTGCCCATAAAATACTAAAGAAAAAATTAAATTTATAGCAGATGTGATTTTTTTTTATAACGTATGCTATGTTGACTTTGTTCTTTATAACACGTGTTATGAATTATAAAACAAAAGTGCCCCTTGGTACCACCGCGCAAACAGGCCAAATTTGCCCAGAAAGTGGAAAGTGGGTTGTGGTAGGAACTCCTACTACTTCTGCTCCCATTGCAAAGGGTAATCGGATGCCTCCTTATCGGGACAAAGCAGTCACATGGAAACTGACTGAATACATCTAGTTTGCAGGGGGTGGGGTGCACTCGTGCTCCATCCCCTGCTTACAAGTCCTGAACTGCAAGGATTCAGTACTCTAGGCGTATTCAAATATGTGTCAATCGTGAAGTCCAAGCCGTTGGAGCACTTTGCTTTGCACTATTCGACCAGGAAGCCACCGCAGAAAAAATCATCCCCATCTCAGAAGCCAAAACCCAGACCCCTGAAATCCTCAAGAGCAAAGGCTATCAACGCCCCATCCTAGAAATTCTGGCAGACTTACAAAAGCCCATTCCCAAGCGTTTCGTCAAAAGCAAAACCCTGAAGGGACAACGCATCGATTTTGTCTCTTGGTACAGCTACATTCGGTTGCTGGAGTTCTACGCCCCTGGTTTCTCTTGGGAAGTCCGCACTCATTACAACGGCGATCGCACTGTCATCGAAGGTCGCCTCACCCTCCGCGCCGCCGAAGGCAATTTTGTCCGCGAAGCCACCGGAACCGAAGACAACGAAATCGATAGCTGGGGCGACCCATCCAGTAATGCTGAGGCTATGGCACTGAGGCGATGCTGTGCCAAATTTGGCCTAGGACTCCATTTATTGGGAGAAATAGCCAGAATTGCCTTAAACACGCTTCTTCACCTTAAACAGACCTATTTGGACACCAAATTACATAAAATCAACTGTGTCGAGTTGGAAACAGACTTTGAAAACCACCAGCCCTAAACCAACTTCAGAGTGACTGCAATGACCCAAACCCCAATAGACTTCGATAGCCCCTGGAAACTGATGCTAGAAAGCTACTTCAGGGAATTCGTCAGCTTCTTTTTCCCACAGGTTCACGACCAAATTGACTGGGAGAGACAATACGAAAGCCTGGACAAAGAACTACAGCAAGTCGTGCGGGATGCAGAACTGGGCAAACGGCTGGTCGATAAATTGGTTAAGGTTTGGCTTCGCAGCGGTGAGGAAATCTGGGTTCTGGTGCATATTGAAATTCAAAGTCAGCCAGAGACAGGCTTCGCTGAGCGAATATACGTCTACAATTACCGAATCTACGATCGCTATAGACAGAGGGTCGCTAGCCTTGCCTTATTGGCAGATGAGCGTTCCAATTGGCGACCCAACCAGTTTGGTTACGAACTGTTTGGGTGTCAAGTCCAGTTTCAGTTCCCCATTGTAAAGTTGCTTGACTACTGGGAACAGTGGCAAACCCTAGAGGAAAGTCGTAATCCATTTGCCATCGTGGTGATGGCTCATCTCAAGACTCAAGAAACACGAGATAATGGAGTAGAACGCAAAGCCTGGAAATTCAACCTGATCAAACGGCTGTATGAAAAGGGGTATCAAAAGCAAGACGTTCTGAACCTGTTTAACTTTATCGATTGGCTCATGAACCTTCCTGATGCCTTAAACAGGGAATTTTGGCAAGAACTGACTCAATATGAAGAGGAAAAACGAATGCCTTACGTCACCAGTGTTGAAAGAATGGCTCTCCAAGAGGGACAACGCCTCGTAATCGAAAATATGCTAGAGGTTCGCTTTGGCACTTTAGACGAGCAGCTTGCAGCAATTATCCCCGCATTGCTGGAGATGTCGCCTAAAGAATACACTCCGCTCCTCATCAATCTGTCCCGCGAAGAGCTGCTCAGTCGATTCCAGACTGCTTAGTCAATGGTTAAACCTTGAGACACTAAGATTTTGACTATGAAATGACTATGACAATAGATTCATTAATTTACAACCCTTTACAGATAAGCTTTTCAAGCTTTTCGCACTTCCTTCACACGGAAGGGGGCACGTGTTCGAGTCACGTATCGCCCATTGGTTGGGGTATCTAGTAAATAAGGGTTTCAGAGATTGCAGGATTTCTCTAGCCCAGCGGGAAAGGATGGTGAGGCATGACCTACACTACTTCGCTCTATGACACTGATTTTTATACTTGGACAACCCAGACAGCCCAACTCCTAAAAGAGCGGCGATTCTCCGAATTGGATCTTGAAAACCTGATTGAGGAGATTGAAGACTTGGGTCGTTCGGAATATCGCGCGCTAGGGTCGCGCTTAGAAGTCCTCCTCATGCATTTATTGAAGGTCAGGTATCAGCCAGAAATGCATACCAAAAGCTGGGACTTAACCATCAAAGAGCAACGCCTACGCATTCAGCGCCTTTTGAGAGACAATCCAGGGCTTAAGCCTAAGTTGCCACAAGCTTGGGAAGATGCTTGGGAACCTGCATTAATCCAAGCTCAGAAGGAAACAGGTTTAGATGCTACTGCATTTCCGCAGACAAACCCGTTTGTATTGAATGAAGCGATCGCCACCCATGAGTAGTGCTTTGCTTCCGACGGCGCTTTCGTTGATTTATGTAACAAGGCCTTTCCATAGGTGGTATTCTCATTACCGGACATAGGTGCAACTGGTTTGGGCTATTGACAAGCCGATCGCAAGCTCCCAAAAAAGCTAGCAAAGCCTTTAACTGCTGCTGTTCTCCAAAACTAATTTCAAGCACCATCAAAGTACGCTATGGTTATAAAATGAAAATCGTTCTCACTTCAAGTCATTCATGCTAGAAGTCGATCGCTTGGCTGTCAACTATCGCGGCATCTGCGGCTTAGAACAGGTAAGTTTCAGGATTAATCCAGGGCAGCTAGTCGGCGTAATTGGCCCCAACGGTGCGGGGAAAAGCACAATGCTGAAGGCTATGTTGGGGTTGGTCCCGAGTGCCAGCGGTATCGTTTCTTACTGCACTTGTCCGCTGCACCAGCAATTAGAGCGGGTTGCCTACGTCCCACAGCGATCGCAGGTGGATTGGGACTATCCCATTACGGTTTGGAGCGTGGTGATGATGGCACGCACCCGCAGCTTGGGTTGGTTTCGCAATCCGGGCCGCGCCGCAAAAGAGATCGTCACAGCAGCGCTAGAGCGCGTCGATATTTGGAATCTAAAAGATCGACGGATTGGGGAGTTGTCGGGGGGACAGCAGCAGCGGGTTTTTCTCGCGCGGGCCTTAGCGCAGCAAGCAGAGGTGTTGCTGTTTGACGAACCCTTTACAGGCGTCGATCGTAAAACTGAAGGGATTATTCTTAATATTTTTGATGAGCTGCGGTCTGAAGGCAAAATTATGCTCGTGAGCAGCCACGACTGGGGACAGACGCTCGCCCACCTGGATCGACTGTTACTGCTGAACCAGCGCTTGATTGCCGATGGTTCGCCACAGCAGGTGATGACGCCCGAAAACCTCCAGCAAGCCTATGGCGCTTCTCTACAGCGGAGCGCCCACACCCCCCTAGACTCAACTCTATTCTGTTAGCGCAATGCTGAATGTGCTGCTAGACCCGCTTAACTATGAATTTATGCGCAATGCGATCGCCATTAGCATCGCGATCGGCATTCTCTGCCCGGTTGTAGGGAGCTATCTGATCGTGCAGCGCATGGCGCTATTGGGAGATGTGATTGCCCCTGGTTCCAAACAAGTTTGTGTGAAAGGAGATAGGATCATAGAAAGAGTTGTCGGAGGTCAGAGACCATGCCCCCAAGAAAGACGCGAGGCAAAGCCGGAGATAAAACAATCTGCCTGCCGATTAAAGAGGGTACGAACTACAGTGAGCTGGTCGAAGACCGAGAAGCCTATCGAGCATACCTCAACGCAGAAATTGCCCAGCACCCAGAATTGTTTCCAGAAGGCATAGAGCAAGGGTATCGGTTCCATGGACTGGTGGAGTCATCCCGGCAAGGAATAAAGACCCGACGCATCTACCTTCCCAGCCATCACGAAGCCTATCAAATTCGTCCAGACTTCGTGATGCCTTACATGAGTGAGCGCGCAGAGATCGCAGCCAAAGCATTATATTTGCGCAAACACGGACTGTCCTATGATGGCATCGCCTATGTGCTCGGTAAAACCGAGATGCATTGGTATCAGTTGTGCCGCTCCCTAGGACGGGTCTCGATCGTCGGAGCAACGGTGAAGGACGCGGCGGTGTGCCCCCCCATCTAAGCGCAGACGAGAAGCATACACGGTACCGAGGGGAGAAAGCCTATCTGGCTGTCACTGCCGCCAAAGGCTGTATTTTCGGCAGTGAGTTGTGCAAAAGTGCCGGACACGAGGCGCTTAAGGCGGGTTATGGTGTCTTTCAGGCGGAGGTCGCCCATCATCTGCCCGACTATAGGCCTCAAACCGTCACGCTCGATGGCTGGGATGCGACCCGGAGTGCTTGGCAGAGTCTATTTCCTGGGATTGTCTGGATTCTGTGCTTTTTGCATGAAGTCATCAAGGTGCGAGACTTGTGTCGTTCCCAAGCTGCCCTCTGGCAGAGTCTGCGCGAAAAACTGTGGCATGTGTATCATGGCGCGAACAAGGGGAAATTTGCCCAACGGCTGAGACGATTGCTCGAATGGGCTAAAAAGCAACCCCTGCGAGACTCGATTCACCAAAGGCTCAAGCGGCTCAAGGACAAGTCTGCCCTATTTCAGAGAGCCTATGATTTTCCAGGAGCGAGCCGAACGAGTAATGCGGTTGACCGCCCGATGAACTATCTTGACCGTTGCCTGTTTTCGATGCAATATTTCCATGGAACTTGGCCTGCCGCAGTCCAGACAGGTAGAGCAATAGCTTTATTATGGAACTTTCATCCCTTTTGTCGTAAAACACAGCAGCAAACAGGATGTCTTTGTCCCTTTGAGCAACTCAATGGCTTTCGATATCACGATGATTGGCTTCGCAATTTCTTAATTGCTGCGTCCCTTAACGGCAGACGCTCTCTGCCTCAATCTCTTCACACAAAATAGTGGGGAACTAGGATTGCCCATTGCGTTCTGCCCGGTCTTTCAGTTTCTTTTTTTCTGGGTATCAATATCTTGATTGGAGCCTTTACCTCGGGCATTCTCGGCACCCTTTTTGTGGCTTGGATTCGCTCTCAGTCGCGGGTTAAGGTGGATGCGGCCATGGCGCTAACCTTTTCGAGCTTCTTTGCCCTCGGGGTAACGTTGATTACCACGCTCAAAAACAAAATCGATCTCGATAGCTTTTTATTTGGGGATATTTTGGGGATAAATACCCAGGATATATACCGAACGATCGTCATTGCCGTATCGATCGTCGCCATCGTCAAGCTGTTCTACAAAGAGCTTTTGTTCTATACCTTCGACCGCAGCGGCGCGCAGGCGATGGGATTGCCTGTCAACGCCATCCACTTCGGCTTTACCGCTGCCGTCACCCTAACCATCATCGCCAGCATGCAGGCGGTAGGGGTTATTTTAGTGATTGCACTGTTGGTCGGCCCAGCATTGACGGCCTATCTCCTGGTAAAAGAACTCCACCAAATGATGGGACTGGGAGCGTTGGTTGGGGTGTTTGCCAGTACATCAGGCGTCTATATCAGCTACTACTGGAATCTTCCCTCTGGTCCGGCGATCGTGTTGGTTTCCTCCGCACTCTTCATCTTTGCCCTCTTATTGAGTCCGACTCAGGGCATTTTGACCCGTCCTCATTCTGCCGCTTCGATTGTAAATCTGGTAGAGCAAATGAGACCGTCGAAACGAAGCTAGTTCTCCATCCCACCCAAAGCCAATGCATGACAAACAACATCGGCTTTTCTAGCGTGTTGTCTCTATCTCCAAAATAATAGGAATATTAAACGCAAAAATAGGCCTGAGAGCGGTTGCAGCCATGAAAGCCGGCGACCATTTGCTGCTCTCTAAGTTTTGCTCGACTTTCCTGTAGCCAAAATAGCTCGATCTGTTATAACTGTAAAACCATTATGCGTTCGAGGATCTTGCGAACAAAGATAGCTACTAAGTATAGAGCACAACATAAATGACTTAGAAATTTGTATATGTATGTATGTATTCAGTGCAAAAGCCATACTGAATATAAATAGATATTTGCATTTCATATTAGGTTTTTAAAGATTAAAGATACTGTCTATGCGTATATTGATTTACGGCATAAACTATGCCCCTGAAGTAGTGGGCAGTGGAAAGTTTACTGGAGAGATGGCAGAGTGGTTTGCCGAGCAGGGGCATGAAGTGCGCGTCGTCGTTCCGCCCCCTTACTATCCAACTTGGACGGTCAAGAAAATCTACAAAACTGGATACTCTTGCCAAGGAATGAGGGGCGTGAAAGTCTATCGCTGTCCTATTTGGGTTAAAAGAGAGCTGACGGGTTGGCAGCGCATTCTGCACCTACTCTCGTTTGCGATCAGCAGTTTTCCCGTCTTGATAAGACAGATATTTTGGCGACCTGAGATGGTGATGGCGATCGAACCTTCTTTTGTCTGCGTGCCAGCCGCTCTTCTCGTTGCAAAAATTTGTCAGGCAAAAAGCTGGTTGCACATTCAGGACTTTGAGATTGATGCTGGATTTGGTCTTGGGATGGTTCCAAACATCGGTTGGGTTAGAAGCAGCCTTCTAACGCTAGAAAAGCGCCTGTTCGAACAATTTCATCAAATTTCTACTATCTCTGAAGCAATGCTCGCTCACCTACACTCCAAAGGTGCTGCGATCAAACACGCGTTTCTATTTCCAAACTGGGTAGATACGACTGAGATCTATCCGCTACCCCAGAGTCAATCTCTTCGATTTTCCTTAGGTCTATCTGCCGAAAAAGTCATTGTGCTCTATGCTGGCAGCATCGCTAACAAACAGCCTTTAGAACACTTGCTCGAAGCAGCGAAATGCTTGCATTTACAATCCGAATTGCACTTTATTATTGCTGGAGAAGGCCCTAAGAAAGCATCGCTAATGAAGTTAGCTCGATCTCTGAACCTTAAAAATGTAACTTTTTTACCATTGCTTCCTGTTAAGGCGTTCAATCGATTGCTGAGTACGGCTGACATACATGTTTTGATTCAACATAACTCTCTAGCCAACTTTATGATGCCTTCTAAGCTACTCGGCATGATGGCTAGCGGACGCCCTACAATTGCAACTGCTGAAGCGAACAGCGCGATCGCTTCTGAAATTTCCCGATCCAAAGGTGGCATCTGCATTCCACCCAACCAGCCGGAAAAGTTGATCTCAGCGCTTCAGTATTTGTCAAATAATATACACGAGCGCGCGGTATTGGGTCGGAACAGTCGAGCGTATGCAGAAAAACATCTTTCCAAAGAGGCTATCTTAAATAATGTCTGTCCTCTCCGACAGAGCGCTGGCAACTGGCCTTCGTCAAAAATCTCAACTTCTTCCAGTAGCACGCGCAATGAATAGTTGTTATTGCTCGATAACTTTGTAAATTGACCGCCTTATAAACTTTCAGGCAAATCAATTTTTATTTAAGTGAAAACAGTTTCTCAACCGCCTGAGGCAGAAGTTCTCATCTTTTAACATATCTGGATCTGCAACCTTCGCATCCAGCTGCCCGGCAATTATTGAATGATGATAAGATTTAATTATAAAGACATCGGTTGCAGTGGGAGAGTATCGCGTGAAAAGCTCATTTTTCATTTTAACAACAGTCCTGTCCCTAGGGTTGGCTGCAAGCGCCAGCGCTCAGACCGTTCAATTTATCTTTGGCATCCCTTCAGACAACATACGTTTATCGATAAACGCCTACGATCCGATACCGCTACTGGACGCCTATGGGTATCCATATCAGGGTTTCTACCACTATTATTCTCTGCCTGGCATCACCGGAAAAACGAACTACAATCCCTTCAGTTACAATTTGACGGCACAAGCACAGCTTAAAAATCGGTTTGAGTTTCCAGAGGAGGGTAACTTTGTGTTTTAGGCAGACTGCCCTACCAAGAAAAGGAGTAGGTGAGATTTAACTTGCAACGCGCTGTCTTTTATGTTGAAAAGAATAGAGTGGGTCAGATATACAGATCGAGCTTTTCAAGTATCCCGCATGCTGGATATAGAGTTCTCTGTAAACTTGTAGAAATATTTTAGATTCCTTGCAAAAATTGTTTGAATTCGTACGATCGCGGTGTTCGCAAGCGACCGATCTCAATTGCATCGTTATTTTGGCTTGCCAAACAACAGTGAGCGTGCAAAATTACTTTATCTTTGGTAGTGCGAATCTATCTTAAATTCTAAGTTATCTTAACTAGATCGATCGGTATAGTCGACTACGCGCAACAATCGCCGCTAACGCTGAAATCTTTAGTCTCGATCGCTTTCTCAAGCTACGCTGCAATCTTTTGCCGTGCTGTCTTTGTACTTCAAGATTTACAAAAAGATAGTAAATAGATTGCCAGAGAAAAGATACGTATCACTTCATATCATTTTGACACATTTTATGGCACATATTTATATCTTCGATATATAGTTTATACATACAAGTGTTGTGGTTTATCCAAGCAAGAGTTCATCGCTCGATCGATGTATCGATCTCCTCTTAAGTTAAGTAGTTTGCGGTAGGTTTAGCACTCCCTCCGAAATACCTCCTTGATAAGTAAGGTATGGATTTCTGGCCTTTTTGATATATGTAATTGGTGGTATAGTTGACCGAAAAATGTACATTTATAGCCTGCTTAGAATTAAGCATACTTCTATGTTCAATTTTAATTAAATCAAAAATAATGATTTAAATACTGAAGCAATATTGCAAAGATTGACTCATTCGATGTGTTCCCAGCCATAAGTTTTTATTCCCATCTCAAATATGAGATGGTATTTCCTGACAATCGCTTAAATTTATGGAGGTTTCGATGGGCAGTACGTCTACCTTGTCTGCACAGAAATTGGGTCTAAAAAGCGAGATGAATTCTAAGTCATTTACGCCTACATCATCTATAGAATATTTGTTGAATAGTTACGAATCATCGCTATATTTAGAAGATGATACTCTGAAGCCTCCTCAACTCCAGGAACTCCTTGAGTGGATCTGTCAAGAGCTGCCTGTAAGTGAGATTCAGATGGTTATACTCTCTGAGTCGTGGTGTGGAAACACCTATCAGAAAATAGCAAAAAATGCTAAGTATAATTTTAGTTATGTCAAGGATCTAGGGCATAAGTTATGGCGCGAACTATCTGAATTATTTGGAGAAAACATTACTAAGCAAAATTTTCGCGCCGTAATCTTACGTCAGTATCAATTAAGACAGAGGAAGGCTCCTTCTTTGAAGCCCATTGCTGGAGCGCGATCTCCAGAGAACTGCGGTGCAGCCAAGAAAGGTTGTAAAGAATTACACGATGCGCAAAAATTAGAGCAGTTTGTAGCCGTTGAATGCTTTCATGGCAGAAATAGCGAACTAACCTCTTTAAGAGAATGGATCCTTCTTCATAAGGTGCAGCTTTTAGGCATTTTTGGCATGGCTGGCTGCGGAAAAACAACACTGGCGATGAAATGCGTCGAGCGTGTCAGGAAACATTTTGAATGTATCCTGTGGCGATCGCTGCGAGACACTCCCGACTTCAGCACCTTCATTTGTAGCATCCTCAATAGCCTTGAAGAAGAGATCGATGCAGATCCGTCAGAGGATGTAAATACTTTAGTGTCTCGCCTTCTAGAATATTTCGAAAATAATAGGGTTTTATTGGTAATTGATGATTGGTCAGCAGTTTTCAAAGATCGTGTTTTGGCAGGGATTTATCAAGAAGAAACCAAAAAATATGGATTATTGCTTCGGCGTCTCAGCGAAAAGTCTCATAAAAGTTGCGTCTTAATTACAAGTCGCGAAAAGCCTTTTGGTTTGGCGTTTAATAAAAGCAGTTTAAACTATAACTCGCAAACACAATACATTCATGTTAATGGTTTGACTGGAAGCGACGGTTTGCAAGCAATTGAAAGTTTTGGGTTGCCTAATTGCGAATCTTCCGCTGCGGAGCGCTTGATTCGATATTACTCTGGAAATCCATACGCCTTAAAGATTGCTGTAAATACAATCTACCAGATTTTTGATGGCAAACTTTCCAGTTTCCTCTCGAATGAGAATTTAATCTATGGGGGAATCAAAGAGTTGCTAAAGTCTCAATTCGATCGGATTTCCGATATCGAAAAAGATATTTTTATCAATCTCTCACAGCGGTCCAACCCAATTATGCTAGAAGAGTTAACTGGTGATTCCTCTTTTAATAATCATTTCGTTCAATTCTTGGAGGGATTTGAATCTCTTTTGAACCGAACTTTTATTGAAAAGAAAGGAGAGTTATTTGAGGTTCCAGAAATTTTCAGAAATTACTTGTCTCACGAATCTTTCTGACCTTTCTATTTCATCATGCTTATTTAAATACGGCCAGAAATTGATTCAGTGTATTCGATCAATACTCGAAGTTTATACTGTAATCAAACTCATAAGTAGCAAAGTCATACTCTTCTTTATAATTAATACTAGTTGTTCGTATTGAATGTCCTCGCTCAATGTTCACGCTTCTAGAACCCTTTGAAGTATAGGATTCTGAATCGTTTCTCGCTTCGCTAGATTTTTCTGAAGATCGTTGGCGATCGGGGTCTTCTCCTTCCGAAGAAACAGCAATGCCTACAAAGGGTTGTTCGCTCTGTTGAATCTGCGTCGAATTAGTCTTGTGATGGCCGATAGTGCCCGTCGTAAACGTCATAGTATAAGACATTTGTGCTCTCGAAGACTCTACCCCGACTGTGAATATTAGAACGGACAAACCTAAAATATGTTTGGTTTTCATAGTGCAACTGCTTTGATTAAATGTAACCTAAAATATACGCCTTATTGAGGTACATTATTGCAAACAATCGGTCGCTATTTATCGTCATCTCAACGTCAGCGGTACCCAAACAGTTTGTGTCGTATTTTTGACAAACTTCAACTACTTAGTACGTCTAAGCTCAGTTATGGGAAGGCGATTGGGATAATTGTTAGGATTAAGTACCGAGTCTCTGCGCGAATCGTAGGTAGCAGGCCGAGGAGTTAACGTTGTTTTTGGAGTCGAATCAATATCGACAGCATCATAACCTATTTTTTTCTGCGATCGATCTGAAGTATGGCTTTCGGGTCGATCGGTTGGATTTGAAGAGATAGGTTTAGACTTTGCTAGTTCAACAGCAGGGCAGTTGATATTACTGATTGCCATTAACTCATTGTAGTTGATTCGAATGCCTGCTTGTTGCATTTTTGAATAGTTACTAATTAAAAGCAAACATGTTTCTAAACGTAGTTTGCCAAGCTGAGTCTTAGCATATTCCTTGCAGGTCTTCATCCCAAATGAATGAGTATAGGTGATAGCTCCGCCTAACGTACCGGAGTCAAATGGCCCGACACCGCTGCCAAATCCTGAAGCGCTGATTCCACTGGTCGTACAATCTGCAATGCCATTTCCTACAACACTTCTGCCAAGCTGATTAGTGTTAATTTGGGTGTTGATCAATGCACCGCTTTGATCTAGGTTTGAAACTGGATTGGATGTGGAGGTAGAGGTGATTGGAGTGGTCACCGTTTGAGCAAAAGCACTTGTACCAGTCAACATTACAACTCCAACCAGTGAAGCGCTAACTAGTTCCAGAATACTACGCATCATGACTTCTCCCGAGGCAATCTTACGATTAAACTGCAGCTATTCTTTAGTTTCTGAGCTCAATCAAGAGATCTAAGGCTTTACAATAATTTTGTTAATGATTGCCTAGACTTTTGGGATAGAGCTAAAATTTTTACTCTCCCAACTCTTGACAAATAAGTGAAATACTGTACTGTACTTTAAGGTTCTTTGGCAAACCCTCATCTTTTCCATATTTAAGATAAAGTCAAGAAACACGAGGGCTTGCCACGAATGACCCGGATATCTATGTATTCTATGTATTAGTAGCTGAAATCCGAGCTGACTGAGTGGGTCTTTTCAAATCCAGAGAAATCGTAAGTCTCCTTGATACTGACATCGGTGAAGGTACGACCGTTTCCCCATTCCTTGTTGTAGCTTTCAGAGCCTGCTTTGTAGTAATCGACCTCGACGAACTTTGTACTGTCATCATTTTTGTACGATGTCTTACCATCATCGTACGATGAACGACATTTGTCGGATTCGCAAACACCTTTATCACCTTTATCATAATTATCGGTGATAACGGTTTTGCCGTATTCGTTTTTCCAAGCAGTTGCTTTCGCATCTCGGTTATAGTAGTACTTATCGTCTACTTTAACGTTCATCTCGTATTTACCATTCTTGATGTCCCGAGTTTTCCAACTGTTGGTAACACCAGCCGAACCGGCGAAAGCAGATGGAACTGCATTTAACAGCACCAGTAATGCAACGGGAGTTAGCAGAAGTTTATGTAGTCTCATTATCTTAGTCTCCAACATTTTTACTGAGAATGGACTAAAAGCAGATGGACGGGTCGTGGTATTCTTTAAGCTCAGATTTACTCCACAAAGTATCCGTAGATTTAGATATTTTGTGGATACTTTGTGGCGGCTAAGAGAATTAAAATTTATAAGATTGCCATATCGAAAGATGGCGTAAATCAAGTCTCCTTTGCCTAATCTTCGCTTATACCGCAATCCTATTTCGCTTTCCGCTAACGATCAATGATTTCGCCAATGAGCAGACAAAACAGACATTTATGTGAACTGTTGTTGATCTTCCTTTCTAGAAAAAATATTGGACCGTTTATCTGGCCTTTACTTCAATTAATTTCAGAATTCGATATGCTTTGCAGCAAAGTGGCTCGATAACCTTAAAGTATACTTTTGTATTATTTGGCTGATAATGTCCTCTGCGAACTCCAAGCTCTTCCTTTCGATCGGACACCCCAAAGTTTTCGAGCAGACAATTAAGACAAACCTGGAGCGCCAACGTGCGATGGAATAGCTGGAACATAAGGTTTTTGGCTTTCACGCTTGCAAAGGGATGTCGTATAAATTTCAGGTGGTAAAGCGTGTCAAATTGTCCCACTCTACGCTGCCATCCAAAAAAATATTATTGAGAAGATCGATAGTGCAATCTCTTTGCTTCTTGACTGAACCTGTGCAGCTCTCGATCGCGAACGCAGTCGTCCCAGTTAAAGATACGAGAGATTGCTTCTATACCCGTTCGTCCTATTTTTAGAGTATCTCCTAGGCTAGTTCGGCGAAATACTAGATCGTCCAAGTGCTGAACGGACTCTTCGTCTGCGATCTGTCTCAGGCGCATTTGCCATTCCATCGCGTCGCCTGGATTCCAATCGCAGGCAAAAACTCCTCGCACGTCTGCACCCCGCATGTCCTCAGTCGTTTCACCGATTGGAAAACCTTTGGCTGACAGCTTTCGATCTGGGAAGATTGTTGCTAGGGTCTTTTCCGCAACCCAGTGCGAGGTTGTGAATTTGACTCCAGAGACGCTATAGAGTCCGGTCGGTCCGTGATGTTGCTCGTGATTCCAAACGATCTCTCGCTTGGACAGCTTTATCCCTTTGCCTTGCTCGATGGGTAGAAATCCTGCGTAAATGCGCTGAATTTGGCTTGGGCGTAAATCGAGATCGGGCGCGGTTGCGTTGAGGGCTTTGATGAACGCTAAGACTTCAGCTTCGGAAGGTTTCGGACAATATTCAACTGGCTGAGACCAAGGACTGTGAACGGTTCCGGCCAAGAGTTTTCCTTTCCAAGAACGAAGAATATAGGTCCTTGCATTGGGGTGATTCGGGGCGATCGCCAAGGTAAACGTCGAGGGTGCCTCTCGGTCGAATAAAACATTCCAGGCTAGCGAAGGGTTAAATAATGCTGAAATATCTCGATCGAACGCAGCGGCCACCTCTCGGCACCAGGGACCTGCCGCATTCACGACGATCGGGGCTCGGTATTCGTAGGATTCGCTACCGATGCAATCCGTCGCGCAGACGCCAGCGACGCTATTTTTGGTTTTCAATAACGTTCGAGCTTCTACGTAATTGAGTGCAACACCTCCGAGCGCGCAGGACCTTCGCAGCAGGCCGACGAGCAAGCGCTGGGGGTCGTCTAATCCTGCGTCGTACCAAATTGCGCCACCTTTAAGCCCTTCGGTCTGAACCGAAGGAAAATATTGTTTGACTTGCTGCGCGGAAATGACGCTGCCAGGGGGTAAATGATTGTCTGGAGAAACGCCGTCATTCCGATGGGAGGAGAGCCAGTCATTGAGGGATAAAGCGGCGCTTAGAACGGCAGGGGTACGCGCCCCGCGACCGTAAAGCGGCATCAAACAAGGTAATGGCTTGACGAGGTGAGGAAAGTGTTGGAGAAACCAGCGTCGTTCTCGGACGGATTCGAAAAAACGACGGATGTCTAAATTTTGTAGATAGCGGAATCCTCCATGGATAATCCGCAGACTGTTAAGGCTGGTGGCACTGCCAAAATCCTCTCTTTCTAGCAGTAAAGACTTTAGCCCTTGGCGGCTCGCTTCCAAGGAAAGCATCGCGCCGTAGATGCCGCCCCCGACAATAATGAGGTCGTAGGATTGTCCGGCTGCGGCTGTAAGGTCTCTAGAAATACCGGTCATTTTATCTCTATCCGCTCAACCACGTGCGATGCCAGTGTTGAAAGACGATGAGCGACCACAGCAGGTGACTGTGGTTTGCAGTGCCTGCGAAATGTTCGCGCTTCAAAGCTTCAACGGTTTCAACTTGAAAAATCCCTTGTTGCCTGAGAACAGACGGATCGAGATAATCCTCTAAGATGGGTTTGAATTGAGCGTTCAACCAATGTTTGATGGGGATGCTAAACCCTTCTTTCGGACGGTAGGCGCAGTCCCTGGGGATATGCCGAGCGGCAATGGACTTGAGCAGAACTTTGGTTTTGCCCCGATTTACTTTCAGCGCTTCCGGCATCTCAAAGGCAAGCGTCACCAGGTCGGGGTCGAGAAACGGAACCCGCGCTTCGAGGGAGACGGCCATCGACATGCGATCGACTTTGACCAAGATGTTATCGCTCAGATAGCTCTTGACATCGACATACAGGCTTTTGTTGAGGGGTTGGCGATCGCCCGCTCGGTCGAATAATTCTAAGATATGTGCGGCGGCAGGCGCGTCCATCGATTGGAGGGCATCGGCTGTAAATAACTCGCGCCGCAAGATTTCTCCGGCAAACATGCGCCAACGCGCGTGGGATAGCTCGGCAGGGTGCTCTAAGCCTTCGGCAAATCGCTTGATTTTGTTGACCCACCCCTTCTTTTGGGGCTGCGGTTTGAGGGCCTTTATCCGCTCGATGATGCGAGGGTGCCTTAGCGCTGCGATCGGTTTTGAGTATTGCCTTGCTTTGGCGTCGGCCACATAGGTTTCGTAGCCGCCAAAGAGCTCGTCCCCCCCATCGCCGCTGAGGACGACTTTGACGTGCTGGCGCGCCAACTGCGAGATCGAGTAGGTCGGGAAAATCGAAAAATCTCCAATGGGATCGTCCATAAACTGCATGAGGCGATCGAAGAGCGCGGCAACATCGGGTTGAAGCAGGGTGTCGAGATGGTCGAGGTTGAGGTGGCGGGCAACTTTTTTGGCCCAGTGCAGCTCGTTATAGGACGGATCCTCAAACCCAACGCTGAAGGTTTTGGTCTGACCCATCGAAGCAGCAATTAAAGAAGAATCGACGCCTCCCGATAAAAACGCACCTAATGGGACGTCGCTGGCCAATTGCTGTCGGACCGATTTTTTGAGCTGGAATTCAATTTTTTCCGACCATTCCTGGGGCGTGAGGGTGTGATTTTCCGGCGTTTGCGGAATGTCCCAAAACGGTTTCAACAGGCTCTGGGAAGTTTGGAGGTCCAGTTCCAGCAGCATCCCTGGTTCTAGCTTGCGGATTTCTTTGAGTAGCGTTGCCGCCCCTGGCACGTATTCCCAAGCCATGAATTCGCCGAGGGCATTGAGATCGAGGTGTCGCTCGACGAGACCGCTGGCCAAAATGGCCTTGATTTCCGATCCCCACACCAAGTAATGGGGGGTGAGCGCGTAGTACAGCGGCTTAACACCCAGATGGTCGCGCGCGAGCAACAGCCTCTGTCGAACTGTATCGTGGAGGGCGATCGCAAACATGCCGTTGAGTCGGGTGGGAAATGCTAGCCCGTATTCTTCGTAGCCGTGGACGATGACTTCCGTATCGGCAAGGGTGGCAAAGGTATGTCCGGCGGCTTGCAGGTCGCGGCGGAGGGCTTGAAAGTTATAAATTTCTCCGTTAAAAACCGTCGATATCGTGCGATCTTCGTTAAACATGGGTTGCTGACCGCCCGCCAGATCGATAATGGCAAGCCGCCGCATCCCCAAGGCCACCCCATCGGTAACGGCCATTCCCTCGCAATCGGGCCCGCGATGGTAAAGCACGTCGCACATGCGTTTCAAGCGCTCTACCGTTGGCGGTGGCGATCCATTCAGCGCCGCAATCCCGGTTATGGCGCACATATCGCTCTTCCTAAGGATGCGATCGCGCTGTTCGCACTAACGAGAAATCGTTGCTTGATTGCTGTTTTTCCGTCGCTTGGAAGGTACGGCATCCTGTCTCCAGACATTTAACGAATCGAGAACCTGCTCGATCTTATCTCGATAAATTTGGCGAGAATATCTCTGCCTGTAGAATGCCTGAGCGTTGGCAGCTTTACGCGCCCCCTCGCCATCGGGCCGCAGCGCGGCGGCAATCCCTGCTGCCATTGCTTGCGGCTCCGGTTCTACCAGAAACGCAATCTCGTCATCCAAAATTTGAGTGTGGGAGGCAATGCGGGTCGCGACTAAAGGGATGCCGTTAGCCAACTGTTCGTAAACCTTCAACGGCACATTGGTGCCGCTCACGCGACAGGAAACCTGCACGGCGGCGTCCCGCAAGCATTGCCGAACCGTGGCGGGGGCTACCCGACCCGTAAACTGACAGCGCTGCTGCAATCCTAACTGCTGCGCCAAAGCAGCGTAGCGTTCCACTTGGCGCGCGGTTCCTCCCATCACCAGCAAGAATGCATCGGGTTCGACTTTGACGAGACATTGAATGGCCCGCAGCAAAACATCAATGCCTTGATAGGGCTCGAGGGTACCGGCGTAGACGATCGACCGTCGGTTCGGGCAGGCATAGCTGGCGGGAGGATCTTGATGGGGTGGAACTTTGAGGCGAACCTCTTCAAAAATCGAGTTCTCGATCAAGAACACCCGCTTGCGAGTCCCCACTATCCGTTCCGTATAGCGATACAAACTCGGGCATACGGTAATCACCGCATCGGCTGCATGCAGGCTGGCATTTTCCAACGCTCTAAACAGTCCGACCAATAATTTCGAGGTTGTGAATTTAAAATTGACGAGCTGTTCTGGCAAGCTAGAGTGCATGTCGTAAATCAGCTTGAATTTAAACAACGGCTTCAGCAAGCAGCAGATAAATACGGCTTCTTCGTGGGCGTGGACGAATTGATATTGGCGCTCGGGATGCCTGTTTTTGAGCAAAAGACCGACAATCCAAAGCGCAATAAACAGATCCAGAAATAGCTTGAGCCAAGAGGGACCGATCGGGACGTTTCCTAAAAACTTAAAGCGCGGAATTCGAATGACGCGCACCCCTGGCAGATCGATATCTTGCCCCTCGCCGTAGGTCAGTAAATCTACCTCAACCCCCAATTCCGCAGTCATCAGCGTGCGATAGTAGACACTTAGAGGGGTGCCTCGGTAAGAGAAAACCGGTTGAGGAGAAATGACGAGCGCTTTCATCTTTTAGGTTTAAGGTATTTGATGAGCTGCATTTCGAGTTGGTTGCGCGTAAAGCGGTAGGGATTTTCTAGCGCACCGTAAGCTTTGAGCTGAACGGCAGAATCGAACAGGGTTTGCTTGAGGCTGACCGCGGGCTGGGCCGAATCGAAAATCCCGACGCCAGCCATTGAAAAGCCAAAGCTGCCCGGACGCCAACATTCAGACGGGAAGGGCAGGGGATCGCTACCGGGAAGGACCCTGCCCCCTTGGGCTTTTGCCTGCCGAAACAGTAGGGGTTCTAACCAGAATACAGGTCGACCGCTATTATCGCCCAGAAAAAGGCGGGGGTGGCGGTCTAGGAATTGCCTCAGAATCCTACCTCTGCGCCCCATCCACTTACCAACTCCCCACGGAATCACGGGGATGCCTCCTCGTTCGGAAACGGCGTTGACGACACGCTCTAACGGTTGTCTGTCTTCAAAGGCAGCGGTGGTCATAAGCGCTAACACTTCGAGGTTTTCTAGGGTAACAATTTGCTTTCCGGCAATCATATAAATGCCGCTGGTGCTGGTGGGACAAGCGGCATAAAGCGCGCTGTCATCGCCCGTCAATCGAACGCTCCAGCGCTTGAGGGATGGGACTGCCGACGTTCCGGTTAGAGCGGATCGATAAAGGTTTTGAAAATAGCTTTCCGAACTCGACTCTGTTAGAAACAGTATAAAAATATCCCCATCATGACCAACGCGTAGAAAATTTGCAAGGGCTGCATCTAAAAATAAATCGAGGTCGAAGCAACTGTGAATGTGGACGTGACTGTCTGCATAAATGGTTTGAATAATATCTGTAGCGTTTGGGTTAGAAATAGCCTCTATCATAAAATCGATGAATCAGGAGAAGCCAAAGGTTTAGACGCGTCGGATCGGCGGGAAGCAATTGGTTTGCGTTCTGTTTTACGTTTGCGATACGGTTGTTCCATCGCTGCAACCATTAATGCTAAAGTTGCTGTTTCTTAAAGTGCGTTTCTTGTCATTGCTCAAAGCGGTCGATCGGCCAGTCTTCTGTTTGAGTTTAAATCTTTTCCCCGTGGCAACTGTCGAGGTGCTAGATGCTTGCAAGAGCGATCGCGACGATCCGACAACCTATCGCTCGACTGCGAAAGTCCTTGACGACGCGGGGACTCATTTTGATGTATCACCGCATTGGCGAACCCGATATGGATCCGTGGTCGCTGCGGGTAACGCCAGCTCAGTTTTCCGAACACCTTCAAATCTTAAGGCAACAGACACACCCCATGAGCTTGCACCAGCTCGCCCGCGCCCACCGAACGGGCAATATCCCCGAGCGAGCCTGCGTCGTCACCTTCGACGATGGCTATGCGAATAACTTTTATCTTGCCAAGCCGCTCCTGGAAGCGCAAGACATCCCGGCGACAGTATTTGTCACGACGGGCTACGCGGATTGGAGCCGCGAGTTTTGGTGGGACGAGCTGGAGCAGATCTTACTGCGTCCGGGCATCTTACCCCCTACGCTAGAACTCGAAATAGATGGCATTTTCCATCAATGGCATCTAACTCAGGCGGCAGACTATGGCGAGGCAGACTATCGTCGCGATCGCAGCATCGAAGCATTGGCGGCGGTGCCCGGTAGCCGACTGGCCTTCTATCGCCAGGTCTGGCAAGCCTTACAACCTCTAGCCGCCGCAGAACGGCAGCAGCACCTCGATTCCCTTCAAAATTGGGCACAGGTCCAATCTCTCCTGCGGCCCTCCCATCGCCCGATGACCGTTGCCGAGCTAAACGCGCTAGAGGCAGGGGGGCTTGTAACCGTTGGCGCTCATACGGTCCACCATCCGCTTCTTTCCCACCAAACGACCGCTCAGCAAAGGACTGAGATCTGCGAGAGCAAGTCTTTTCTGGAAGACGCGTTAGGGCATGAAGTCTCGACCTTTGCCTATCCCTTTGGGGTCTACGACAAAAGAACGCCCGAGCTATTGCAAGACGCTGGATTCGATTGCGCCTGTTCGACCGTCGAAGAGACGGTTTGGCACCGAAGCGATCGCTTTCAACTCCCCCGCTTTGCCGTTCGCGGGTGTTCTGGGGAAACCTTCGAGCGGCAGTTATTCGAGTGGTTGCGGCAATAGAAGACGATATTTACGCCACCCCAAACAGATTTGAAGGACGGGCGAGTAGTATGCATTTCATCGTGACTGGCGGTGCCGGATTTATCGGATCCCACCTTACCGAATATCTCTTAGCGGCGGGCCATGCCGTCACGGCAGTGGATGATTTGTCTTCAGGCAGTCGTCGGAATTTACCGCTCCACGATCGCTTGCAACTGATTTCTAAAAATGTCTTAGAATGCCGACCCGTAGATTTCTCCGAGCCTGTCGATGGCATAGTTCATTTAGCGGCAAGCCCGTCGGTCGTTCGATCCTGGGCGGATCCGCTCCCAGCCCACGACAATAATTTAACGGCAACGCTGGCGAGCCTCCAATTAACGCAGATGCTTAAAATTCCGAGATTTGTCTATGCCAGCTCGGCGGCAGTGTATGGCAATCCGAGCCAAAGCCCCATTGCTGAGGATCGCCCCACCATCCCTATTTCACCCTACGGACTTCAGAAACTGGCAAGCGAGCACTACATCCGAATGTTTGCAGAGCAGTACGGTTTCTCAGCGGTCGTGCTGCGGTTATTTAACGTGTTTGGGCCGCGCCAGTTGCCCACTTCTCCTTACTCTGGCGTAATTTCCATTTTTGCAGCGGCCATGAACGGGGGGCTTCCCATTACAATTTTTGGAGATGGCTGCCAAACTCGCGATTTTATGTATGTCAAAGAGGTGGCGATCGCGCTGACCTCCGCCTTAATGACGCAGATGCCTGCCCGAGCTCATGTTATCTGCAATATTGGCACCGGAACGTCGATCTCCCTTTTGGAATCGATCGACCTTCTGCGACCCCATTTCCCAAATTGGCAGAATGAGATTGTCTTTGCCCCGGCACGAACGGGCGATATTCGCCATTCTTGCCCCTGTATTGCTAAGGCGGCTGAAGTTCTTGGGTTTGTGCCCCAGGGATCGGTGAGGTCGTCCCTGGAAACATTCATTCAATCTTTGAAAACTTAGGTTCGGAGCTCGTTTCGCAGATCGTTATGGCAGACCAGCCCTTGATTTCGGCAATCGTTATTTTTTTCAATGAGGAGCGCTTTTTAGGAGAGGCGATCGCCAGCGTGTTCCAGCAAACCTACGATAACTGGGAGCTGTTGTTGGTGGACGACGGTTCGACGGATGGCAGTACGGCGATCGCCCAGGAATGCGCGGCGCGCCACCCTGACAAAGTTTTCTACCTCGAACATCTCGGTCGCGAAAACCGAGGCATGAGCGCCTCGCGGCATTTGGGAGTTGCCTCCGCTCGGGGTCTATATATTGCCTACCTAGACGGTGACGATGTGTGGCTGCCCCACAAATTAACGCAGCAGTTCGGTTGTTTGCAGGAACATCCCCAAGCCGATATGGTTCACGGCCCGCTGCGGCAGTGGTATAGCTGGACGGGCAACCCCGGAGATCGGGGGCGAGATCGCCTGTACGGCTCCGGGCATCCCTATTGCAATTCCCTGGTGGCTCCGCCCCAACTGCTGGCCTTATTCCTACAGCGAGACGAGTTTATTCCGAGCGGCTTTTTGGTGAAGCGATCGGTGCTAGAGGACGGCACGGTGTACGAAGCGGCCTTTCGCGAAGGTTACTCGGATGCGATCGCTTTGGTTAAAATTTGCCTGAAAGCCACTGTATACGTTTGCGAAGATTGTACTTACCTCTATCGGAAACACCTTCACTCTTCGACCTATCGTTCTTGGCAAAACGTCGCAGACCGAGAGCCGCTAGCGTATTTCGAGTGGATTGCTGCGTACTTCGAGCGGCAAAACGTCAGCGATCCCGATCTGCTCCGCATTCTAGAACGGAAGTTGTGGCATTGTCGCCATCCCCGCCTGTCCCGTGGGTTGAGCCTGAAACACCATCTCGATTCTTTAGAACAGCTCGCAATTCGCGGCGGTCGGCGCGTTCTCCCTGACGCGGCGCGCCATTGGCTGTGGTTGCAATGGGAGAACCTGCGCATTCGCGTGTTTGGTTTTCATTAAGGCCCGTCAAGGTTTAAACTGCATAAATTCTGAAAAAGGCAAATTCAGTTTGATAAGCCTCGCGCTTAGTCTGAGCACTTTAGTAAATGTTTGGATTGTCTAGCACGTACCGCATCAATCGAGTCAGATAAAGGTTGTTATAGGACATAGCGATAGAGGAACAACAACGCACTGAGGGATTGATTTTGGGTTGAAGCAGCCACGTTACCTTCAACGGCTAGGTGTGTTAAGAAAGCTTGAACCTGTTACTACGACTAATACAGTAATGTCTTACACTTTCAATCTATGTTTAGGGTTTAGGAAGCGATCGCCCTTCATCCCATCACCCAAAATCTCGGCACTGGCGATACGATATTTTTAGTTTAATGGCTAATCATTCCTAGACTTCAGAAAAACGTATTGACATTGTACATACGTTTTCTCTATAGTAAATGCTATGAACGTGTATTTTGTGCTCAATGGCATTACTTTTTCGTGGGATGAAGAGAAAGCGCGAATTAATGCGATCGATCATGATGGGATTACCTTTCAGCAGGCGGCTGAGGCTTTTTTCGATCCATTCTTAATCCTTGTCGATGCAAGTCGCAACGATGAAGCGCGGGATGCTGTGATTGGGCTAGATGCTCGATGGAACTTGCTTTATGTTGTTCACATTGAGCAGGATGTAGAGAGCATTCGGATTATTTCAGCACGCAAAGCAACACGGCAGGAGAGGGCAGAATATGAAAATTGAGACCTTGAAGCAACGACTCGATCGCAATCGACCCATGACCAGTGTGACGATTCGGATTCCAGAAGATGTCGTGGAAGATCTGAAGCGGGTTGCTCCATTGTTAGGGTTTTCCGGATATCAGCCACTGATTCGGGCTTACATTGGTCAGGGTTTACGGGTTGATTTGGAACGGTTTGAAAGCGAGACGGTAACTGCGTTAGTTGCCAGCCTCAAGCGTCGTGGAGTAAGTGATACAGTGATCGATGAAGCGTTGAGTGAAGTCGTCCATGCTCAAGCTAGCTGAGCGCGTGCTGCCAGCGGTACAACAACCCCAATGCACACCGACCGCCAAGAGGTTATTAGAGTCCGAGGTTATCTGCCGCGGGTGAGGCGGAGGCGTTAGATCCTCAGTGCCGCTCGAGCTTGCCGGAAGCAGTGCGGGGCAAACGCTCGACAAACCGAATCGAACTCGG
This sequence comes from Altericista sp. CCNU0014, assembly GCF_044923475.1. Taxonomy (NCBI): domain Bacteria; kingdom Bacillati; phylum Cyanobacteriota; class Cyanophyceae; order Synechococcales; genus Altericista; species Altericista sp. CCNU0014. The sequence goes on along the minus strand of NZ_CP137338.1, from coordinate 3,057,289 downwards.
GATTGCATAGGGGGGGAGTCTGGCCGTCAAAAATGCCACAATCTCTTCCATGGTGTGGGCATGGTTTGGAGAAACCACCTCAGCAACCAGCTCGGAATTTTGGCTGGAAACGCGACAGTCTAGAATGCCCGCCAGCCCGGCCAATACGGATTCGATCTGCTCCGGACTGAGCCTAAACCCTTTGTGTTTGATGAAAAGACTCTTTCTTCCCGTGACAACGAGACTTTGAGGACTGTCGAAATATCCCAGATCTCCGGTGGCAAAATACTCGGACTGGGGAGAGCGATCGCCCAAGTAGGGCAGCCCCAAGCATTCTCCTTTGAGCCAAATTTCCCCCTCTTGTCCTTCGGGTAGGGGCTGGCCCGATTCGCCGACAATCAATACCTCGTAAATCGGAAGCACCTTACCAGAAATCGGCCAGCGATCGGCATAGGGGAGCGTTACGACATTGTAGGCAACGACTGAAGGGGTTTCGGTCAGCCCATAGCGAATCGAGCAGCTTAAGGTTGGGTAAACAGATGAAAGCCATTCCACCGCAGCGCCATCGAGCGCGCCGCCGCCGCAGCCGATGTGATGCAGGGCAGGCAAGCGGACCTTGTTTGCAAATTTTGACAGCAGTCGATAAAAATCCGGCACGCCTTCTAGGGCTGTAATCTGCTGCGATAGTTCTTTTTGGGCGAGTTCTCCCATCATTCGCAATGGACTGAAGTCCGACGCAACGGCGATCGCGCTGCCCGAAAAGGAATATTCCAAGAAGGTACTGAGACCGTAGGAATGGGAAAGAGGAGGCGTAATATAAACGAATCGATCGACGGCGCGATCGAGCTGTCCCATCCGGTAAAGCGCCAAAATCGACTGTAAAAACTGTCCTTGAGAAAGCTGCACCCACTTTGGCTCCCCCATGGTACCGCTGGTCGGCAATATAAACGCGGGCGATCGCGCCAAGGATGCAGGAGCGACCGAAAGAGCAGGGCGCTGGATTTCGCCGTCGATCGCCGCAAGCAGGTCTGAAACCGAGTAGGCAAACGGAGAATCGAGCAGCATCGGGATATCCGTTAAGAGGAGGGTCGCGCCTGCCGTTTTCATGTGCCCTTGCAATACTGAGGGATCGCGCGTCTGCGGGACAAAGGCCAGGCAAATCCCCAACGCTAAACTGGCCCAAATGAAGTAGATCGAATGCTCGGCATTCAGCACGCAAATCGCCAGAACCGACTCATTTTGAATTTTTGGGTCTGCGCGCAAAAAACAGGCGATTTTGGCAACCCTATCCCAAACTTCGCCATAGGATAGATTCGCTGTGGGAGAAAACAGGTAAGGTCTGTGCGGCGTCCGACTCGACCAGAATCGAAGAATGTCGGCCAGAGATGTTAAAGGAGTTGAAATCAGTTGTTCGAGAGGGTTGGTCAGATCCGTCATCGATCCTATTTCGCTTTTCGGGAAGGCCGAACGATCCAAAGAGACACTGCCGATTGACCGAGCGTCGTTTGAGGGAGCGAAACCGAACCGTTTGCGACGGTTATGGCGGCTTCGCGAACCATCTGTAACTGAGTCCTCTCGAGCTCGGGAACCTGCGAGGCATCGATGTATGCAGCAACATTGCTTGTATTGGCATCCACGAGGTATTGCTTCAAAATAGCAGGGTCAGAGAAGGGCAGATCTTTAAATTGGATCGTTACGCTTTCAGGTACCGAGCGATCGACAAAGTTTTGCTTCGGATAGTCAAATAGGTATTGATAGTTTGCGACGAGCAGACCTGCCGTCCTAGAATCTGCCGATGCAATGGCGACGAGATTGGGGCGATCGTTGGGCGCAACAACTTGCTTTCGAGTCCCCGGTAGCTGAGCGAACATTTTGCAGGCGTTAAAGACAGGCTTGGGGTATTGTCGGCCATTTCGAACGTAAATCAACGAACCAAAGGTCGGAGAGCCTGTTGTCCCAGCGCCAAAATTATCCCTCAAATTCAGGTGCGAGGCGTAATGTAAAGATTGACTCACGGCATCCTTGAAAAAGGCAACGGCCCAAGCAGCCCCCTCATGGGTGAAATTGATTCTTCCCATGCGCTCGCTTTCTGTCAGACTGCTGCTGGCCCACTCTGTAATTGCAACCCTTGCATTCAGCCCTTTGGTTTTCAAATAATTGCGGATGGACTGCACCTGATTTTTTAGCGATGTAAATTGAGGGTGTGCCGATCCATTTCCAACAGCGCCTTGATCGCCAAAGAAGTGGAATGAGAACGCGTCTAAGCGCCAGCCATTCCGAGCGACATCGTTAATAAATGCTTGGCTCCAGTCAAAAGGCGCGACAAACATGCCATTTTGAGTGATGGTCGGGCCGGCGATCGAGACTTGTTTGCTTGGGGCTTCGTTCGCAACGCGCGCGACGGCATTCTGCCAAATTCCATAGAGTTTGACGAGATGGTCGTACCGCGATTGCGAACCAATCGGTCCGGCCTGTTGTTGGGTCCAGATAAATTCGGGTGCTGCAATGTCCGTTTCATTTCCCACCTCAAACAGGCTGCTTGCCGAGCCGCCTTCATACTCCAGTACGACATGACGCACAAACCGATATGCATAATCGTCGTACAGCTTCCACGCGTCTTCGGACCAAGTCCAGGCCGGACCGTATCGTTGCAGGAGATAGTAAGGAATCTGCTGGGCGACGATGATGTGAGGCGTGTAGCGATGTTGCTTTGCTTCCCTGAGGATCGACTGGAGGCGTCTCCCTGCTATAAATGCTCCTGAAGGCGCTATTTCGTTCCGATCTGGCGGAAAGTCAATGCTCGTATTGTCGACATTAATACCTCGAATTCGGCTGAAATCTAGCTGAGAGAGGTAATGAGCCGTTGCATCGCCAACACCGCCGTTTGACTCGGGAGCAGAAGCCCCGCCGCAGTAACTGCGGACTTTGCCGATATCATCGCTCCCCGTTTCGCTTAGATTTGAGCCAGCTTCGACCAAAATCGTGCTAGCAAGCAATGGCTCGGAACTGAGCGCGATCGAGACCAGGGCCGCGCAAAAAGCCGAACAATAGGATAGTCTTGCTCGCACCTTGGGATGGCGATCGCGACGGCTATGGACGCACATAATGACAGCTATGGGTGCACGGACGCTTTGGAACACCGCTTGAATTGCTCTCTTCCGGGATAGCTCCAAAGTTCTTTATATTTTAGCCTCCATTTCAGCGTCAAACTTAAGGCTTCGATCGAAAAGACTGATGGTTGACGAGATAGCGTAGTAGGCTATAGCAAATAAGCTAAAGAACAAAAACTTAGGAATAAAATCTAAAAATCCCATACTTAAAATAAGTCCTAGGAACAGAATAGCTATCTTGCGATCGACTAAGATCTCGTCGACTTCGGCGTGAGTGACGATCGTCAAAATAGGCAATATCCACTGCACGTCATTATAAGAGTATCTAGGGGCAGAAAAGAAAAATTCGCTTGTCAGACAAAGTAGAATTCCAGCTAAAAAAAGATTCTGAGTGCTGAGTTTGTTTTTATATCTTCCGATCAAAAAAATAGAACTAAAAAAGATAAAAAAGACTAAAATTGCAGACAAAACAAGATCTCTGTTAGCGAAATTAATTTTTTCAAAAACGAGTGAAAGCGAAGAGTTTATGGCAGGTATGTCTTTCACTAGTGCTAATGTCTGCAATCCTTCGATAATATTTGGATAAACAATAGTATTTTGATTGCCAAAGGTTTCAATCTTTGAATAATCGCCATGATTGTCATTGTAGCGAGCGAGTAGGCCCATGGCCTTAAAATAGCTATTCCAAATCGAGGGCTTGGCCAGCACCAATGGAATCGATAGGCCGAAGAACGCGCCGAACATGCTGCCAACCAGTACGTTCCACCGACGGCAGATTGTGAAAGGAATCATTGCAAGTACGGCGAATGGCCTCAGGCTGACTAAAAAGCCCAATATAAACCCGCCAAATAGTTCTCCCTTGAGTCGTTTCCTCTTTTTATATTGCGCTCCGAATAAATACGACGCGATCGAAAGAAGGAGTACGTATAGAATATAAATTTGACCCCTTTCAACGTGAAGTCTCCAGAAGTAGCTATTTAGAAAACATAGTCCTATAAAAACGATAAGACAGCGTTTGGACAAAGCCTTATTCTGCTTCAAAAATAAAGCTATGATTGCCAAAAACGACGCCCACTGCGCTAACAGCCAAATTATTCTTTGATGGAAATAGGGGGAAGCTGATGAAATCGAATGGAGGGTCAAAACATTGGGCGGCATCGTTACCCTAGAAACGACAGATCCAGGTTTGACTCTCGGATCTAGAAGTTTTTCAGACATTCCTTCCTGCCAACCAAAAAAATATGGATCCTTTCCTTCCGCAAGCAGTCTTGCGCCAACTACCCTTGCTCTTAAATCTATTCCTCCATAATTTAACGTGTTTTCTAGATCTGACGAGAAGCTAAATATCATTATTCCTATGGCAAGAATACTGAGAATAATAGCGAGAATCTTCCTGGAATCCATAGCAGTGGTTTTTTCGGTTGCGAGGGAGAGGGGCAGCATTGGAAATGCTTGTCACATGCACTAAAGTAGATTTAATTCAAAAAATTACCGTACTGTGGCTCGGTACGACCGCGCGACTGGAAAGTTTTCTCGAGCTATAGTTGTACGCATGCATTAAGCAGTTTAGAGAGAGCGCCGCGAGTATGTTGCTAAAAGAAGTCATTCAAGAACTCCCCTCGATCGCTCGAGATGTGTATGAAAACCACGTCACCAAAAACTTTAAAGTTCTTTCGCCGACAGTACTGCACGTCAATGTGAATTTGCGCTGCAATACAAAATGTGCCATGTGCAACATTTGGGAGCTTAAATCGCCTCACGTACTAGATTTGGACCAGCTAGGTAAAATTTTTTCTGATTCTATTTATCGACGCGTTGAATACATTATCCTTGCGGGTGGCGAACCCACCTTACGCAAAGACTTGGCAGAAGTCGTAGAACTGATGCACGGCTCTATGCCCAAGCTCAAAAAGCTCATGATTGCCTCTAATGCGATCGATCGAGCCAGCGTCCAAAAACAATATCCGCGCATTGCCCGTTACTGTGCAGAGCATAGCATTCGCTTAACGCTTGGTGTTTCTCTAGATGGCGTGGGAGACCTTCACGACAAAGTGCGAGGGGTGCCGGGCGCGTTTGAAAAAGTGATGGAGAACGTTCGATTTTTGAAGGATTTGCAGAAGGACGTCCCGTTCAACATGAGTCTCGACCCTACAATTTTTTCGATGAACGTCCGCGAGATGCAGCAACTCCAAGACCTGGCCGATCGGCTCAAGCTGCCCATTACCTTTCAGTTTGCTGCTGTAGCAGATGACTACTACCATAACAGCAACCTGGAGCAGGTCCTGTCGATTGACGAAACGGGGCGCAAAGGGATGATTGCCTTCTTAAAGCAGAAAGTCAAGGAAGCTTCTTTGTTCGATGCCTTAGCTTGTTACTATGCTGAAGTGATTCGCCGTGCCGAGGGGGCAACGCATCGAAGGTTGCCCTGCCCTTTTGTCAATCAGGGGCTATTGCTCAACCCGGATGGTACGCTCCAGTACTGCCACAACAGCCAACCGATTGGCAATACCTTGGAAACCCCCTCGACAGAAATCTACCATTCGGCGCAAAATCAAGCCTATCGCAGTACGTTCGAGCAAACGCGCTGCCCGGATTGCCAGATGTCTTGTTTGTTTTTTGTAACCCTGCGCAAAGAGATATTTCCGTTTTTGTGGTTTGTCGCGAAGCGATCGCTGGGGTTCTCTCCATGGCGCTAGCGATCGCCCGCGCGCTGAGGCAGGTGTCTCTTCGGTTTAGCCAATCGGACTAGAAGGGAGTGGGTTTATGGGCCTTGTCGATAGTAAGTTAGCGCTCGTTCGCTACAAACTCCGCCACGTCGGGCTGCGGAATGCGTTTCGGGTGGCTTCCCTGGATCTCTCCGAGAGCGTTCTCTATCAACTCTCAAAGCGCTTGCCGAATCGTTCCTTTTCGCCGCGTTCCATTCAGATTGAATGCACCACGCGCTGCAACTTAAAGTGCACCTTCTGCGAAATCTCTTACTGGAGCGAGCAACCTGCCGACCTTCAGCTCGGGAATATCGAGCAAATGCTCGAGCGCTTGCCTCGGGTCCGGCGGGTCGATTTGACGGGCATCGGCGAAGCGTTGATGAACCCGGAATTTTTCAACATTATTCGGGTTTTGAAGTCTCGGGGCATCTACGTCACGCTCAACGATAACTTCACGCTGGTGACTGAAGCGACCGCGCGGCGGCTGGTCGAGGCGGAGGTGGATCAGATTTTCCTGTCCCTAGACGGTGCCGCAAAAAAAACCTACGAATCGCTGCGGCGCGGCGCAACGTTTGAGCGGGTGATAGCCAATGCCAAGCGGTTGATCGAAATCAAGCGAGAAATGGGACGGAAGCTACCCGAAGTCAAAATCAATACGGTCGTTTGCCTCGAGAACTATCAAGAACTGACTGCCCTCGTCGAGTTAGCTTGCGATATCGGGGTTGGCATGATTCAGTTTGTTAACGCGATCGCATTTGAGGACACCCGCCATTTGGAGGTCGCGCCCGATCTCGTGCGGCAATCGTTCGATCGCGCTTTAGCGCGAGCTCGGGAACTGGGCCTATTGGTCAAGGTCGAGCTGTTTGAAAAGAGGCCCGTCCGGCAGTGCGATTTCCCCTGGACGCGCAACTTTGTCACCCAGGATGGCTACGTTCATCCCTGCTGCTACACCACTCAAAGCGGCGATCGAGCGGCGCAGAATCAGCGGAGTCTGGGCAACCTGCTCGATCGCTCTTTTGCGGAGATCTGGCAAGGCCCAGATTATTCGACGTTTCGGCAGAAAATGGCCCAGGGTATTCTGCCGTTTCAATGCGCCCACTGTCCCAAATATTTTGGCAAGCCCGATCGACCCTCAGCTCAATTGCATCCATGACCCTCAACCGACAAGATTTTCAACCATTGTTGCCCTGGCGCGCAGATCGGACCGTAACGGTGTTAGGCGCTTTATTTGCCGGATTTAGCGTGATGGTCTCGACCGTAGTCTTTTTCTATCCCCTAGAAATAGAAACCCGCGAATCTGCTGTTTGGCTCCACGTACTGACCCTCATGAATCGGATTGGTCTCTACGACCACGCGCAAGTCGCGTTTGTCGCGATGCACAAAGGCCCGATCGACTCGCTCCTAAAATTAGCCATTGCAACCTTGTTTCCGTTTTTAGAATCCTGGCAGGTCATCCGGTTTTGGGTCCTGCTGCTGCCCTATCTGCTCTTCTGGGTGACTTGGAGGATGCTGCGCAGTTGCAATCCGCAAAGATCGTGGAGCCTGACGCTGTATTGGAGCGGGCTTGGGTACCTTCTCCTTCTCATCTGCGCCAAAGAATTTTTGCTGGTGGGTCGCCCCGATGCGACGGTTACTTTTCTGTATATCGTTTTGGTCTATCTTTCGATCGCATTTATTCCCAAACAACGCCGATGGATTCTCTTCCATGGGGTGCTGTGCGGTACCGTTGGTATGGCGGTCATCTTAGCAAATTGGCGCATTTTACCCTGCGTCCTAGCAGTCCTTATCTTTGCGTTGTGGCGGTATTGGCAGGCAAACCGGGACTTGCGTCAGGGCATCGCATTCTATTTACTGTCCTACGGGATCGCGGCGATCGCCCTATGGGGGCTGTTGTTTGTCTATCTCTTCGAAGCCAATTGGGTTTTGTACTACAAACACATTTTTGGGTTTCACGGCCCAGAATCGGGCTGGGGCACCAGCGACTCGGGACGAGGTTCGATCCCCTCGTTTCTGATCTCGCTGTTCAATCCCTACGCCGATCCCAGCCGCCTCAAGGGCGGGCCTTTACTCTTAGCCGCGCTCGTGTTTGGCTTCATGCCGAACCGCATCGCCAGAAAGGACGTTCCGTGGCTGCTGCTGTTGGGCACCGTATTTGCCGCCAATGCGTTGCCTTACTATCTCAATTTCAACGGCGGCGGCGCGTGGTACTTTATCCCCTTTGTCATTCTGCTGTGGTTCTACGGCCTGATCCATGCAGCTCGGTTTGGATCGCCCCGATTGGCGCTCTTGGGGATCGGTATCGCTGCGATCGCGATCGCAAACTATCGGGCGATCGGTTTGCCGACGGTTCACCGGCTGGCCACGATGGGTCAGGCCAGCGCATTTCAAACCATGGTGCGATCGCTCGAAGCGAACCATACCATCCTCAGCGAAGATACGTTTCTGTTTAGAACGGCTTACAAAGGAGATGTATTCGATTCCGGGGATGAGGTTTCTGCTGTCTACCCAACGGGTTACTACGGTGAAACTTTCACCAAAACTGTCAAACAATATCTGGCGCGCAATCGCACCCAACCGCCGGACTATATCTTGACCGGATTTACTGAAAGCTCCGAACTGAGAGACTTAATCGCACAAAAGTATCGTCTTATGGCAACCGGGCCAGCTAACTTCACGGCCAATGGTGGAGAAAGTCTAAGACTCTTTGAGAAAAAGCCTGGGGATCGCTCTTAGAAAGGCATAATCTGGATGGGGATCGATTTTTCTCAATCTACATCGAGGAAAACCGCCCCTCAATCGCGATAACAGGAGTAAAGATAGCCCTATGTTTGCTCGCGCCCTACTGATGATAGCGAGCAAAATTGTGGCCCACGCCGCGTTCATGCTCATTGCCGTCGTACTGGCGCGATCGCTCGCGCAGGCTGAGTTTGGAACTTTTAATCAGGTTTGGCTTTTCAATAAAGCGCTTTTATTTTTATTCGATCTGGGCCTGCCCATGAGCGTCTATTATTTTTGGCCGCGTCTGGCAGACCGTCAAAAGAAAGGGTTTATCCTGCAAACGCTCTTCAGTCTCGCGCTGCTGGCAGTGCCCTTTGCTGCCACGATGTATTTTCTGGCAGATTCAGTATCCGTACAGTTCAATAACCCGGACCTCGCAGGGCATTTGCGCTTGTTCGCCCTCTATCCGCTGGTCATGCTGCCTGCCAGCGCTACGGAAGAGCTATTGCTCAGCCAGGGTCTGACCGGGCGGGCGGCAGCCTTTGAGAGCTTTACTAAAATTGCCATGATTGCAGCGGTAGCAGCAGCAGCCTTACTGAGCCATCGGCTCGACTGGGTTTTACGGGCTTTGATCGGGTACGGGACGCTTCAATTAATTCTGGGGATCTGGCTGGTATGGCAACCCGTACGCCACCTTAAGGCTCGATGGTCTGTTGGGGACTGGACGTCTCAGCTCGCGTACTCCGCTCCCTACGGATTCTCTACCTTGGCAGCCGTGGCGAACTACCAAGTCGATAAAGTTTTAGTCTCGCTCTTTAACGCTCCAGCCGCCTTTGCCGTTTATGCCGCCGGGGCGTTTGAAATTCCGATCGCGGGTGTTACGGCGGTTCCGGTCGTCTCGGTCATGATGGGCGATCTGACCCGTCATTTTGCAGCGGGCAACATCGACGAATTTCTGGCGCTTTGGCATCGATCGATGCGGAAGGTCGCGCTGCCAGTGTTTGCGGTAACGGCTTTTTTAATGGTTTTTGCAGAACCCACAGTGACGCTTTTATTCTCTGCTAAATACGCCAGTAGCGTCGGACCTTTTCGCTTTTTTTTGCTGTTCTTACCGCTGCGGATTACGGTCTTGGACTATATTTTGGCGTCGTTAGGCAAAACCAAAGCCGTGTTCGCGGCACAACTGGCGGCAACTGCGACCAATATTTTATTGGGCGCTTTTCTGATTCGGGCTGTGGGTTGGTGGGGCGCGGCCCTGTCTGCGGTGCTCAGCGGTTATATCCAGTCGGGATTGCTCGCCAATGAGATTCGCAAACAACTGGGGATCGGTGCGGTGCGGCTCATGCCCTGGCTCGATTTAGTCAAGGTTGGCTGGGTGGCAATCGCTGCTGCCGTTGCCTGCCTTCCAGTTCTATGGCTGCCCGTCGGTGGGGTTTGGCAGCTCGCGGTGGGCGGATGTATCTATACCACGATCTACGGTGTGGGTAGCTTAAAAGTCGGAGCCATTACGATGGCGGAAATTCAGGGGCTGTTGAGGTGGGGGAGGAACAAACTCAAAGCCGTTTGGACTCGCGGCGATCGCCAAGATCGTCTGAGGCCTTAGACCCCGACCCGATGACTTACAGATTGACCTGTAGACTGTTTCCAGCCATGCTTGGGATAGAACAGTCCTGCGGATTCAAGCGACAGGGTATACGATCGAAACTTGTGCAACGAAGCCAAATCGAACAAATGAAGCCTCCGAGTTCGACGATCGAGCCAATACCGTCCGATAGCCCGACGAAGCCCAGCGTAGGGGTCGTCATCCTCAACTGCAACGGTAAACAGTTGACTGAAATTTGCGTGCGCAGCGTCTTGGCCGCATCTTATCCCAACAAAACGCCGATCTTGGTGGACAATGCCTCGACAGATGGCTCGGTCGAATGCATTCGCGCCCTCTATCCCGATGTCATTATCCTGCAACAGGTCGAGAATTTGGGCGTGGCGGGCGGGCGCAACAGCGGCTTCCGGGAAGCGGCGCGCTGCGGATATGACTACATCTTGTCTTTAGACAATGACGCTCGCATCGATCCCCAAGCGATCGACGCACTGGTGGCGATCGCCGAATCCGACCCGACCATTGGCATTCTAGGCCCCAAAACCTACGAGGACGATGGGTCCGATCGGATTCAATGTGTGGGGGGGCGCATTACCTACACGCAAAACGTCTGTTCCGAGCGGGGGGCGGGCGAACGCGATCGCGGTCAGTACGATCGCGTTGAGGACGTAGATTACTTTCCGGGTTTCGGCTTCATGGCCAAACGAGAGGTGTTCGAGCGCTTAAATTTCGTCGACGAATCGTTTTACGGATACGGTCACGAAGATACAGACTTTGGCGTGCGGGCTAAAGCGTTGGGGTACCGAATCGTTTACGTCCCCGATGCCGTCATATGGCACAAGGGGTCGGCCACGATCGGAAATTACAGTCCCCGCAAAAAATATCTAGAAGCCGTTAATTCCGTTTATTTCGTTCGCAAACACGGCAATCTTAAAAATCGATTCAAGTACGCATTTTTTGCCGGATTCGGCCTCGTTTACGCGCTGATCGGGCAATCCTTGCGAGGCAATCGCAAGGCTGTGTTTGCCAAAGCGCGAGGACTGCGAGACGGTCTCTCGAAACCGATGTCTGAGTAACGATGTCTGAATAAAGGGAAGTACGGTGACCAAAATTCTTGGGATTTCCGATGGGATGACAGGAGGCGCGGCCCTGATTGAAGGCGGTGCGATTCGCTATGCCATCCATGAAGAGCGCCTCATTCGAGCCAAGATGGCTACGGGGTTTCCGCAGCGCTCGATTCAAACGGTGCTCGACGGCACCCGCACGCAACCGGAAGAGATCGATGGGATCGCGATCGCCACGCTCAACGAAGTGTTTCGAGAAGAAGCGATCGCCTACAATGGCTGGCTGATGCAAGAGCAAGCGCCCCTTAAAGAACTGATGCTGAGCGTCTCTTCCGGTGTCAATCAGGTGTTTGGCGCAAATCCTCTATTGCAGCAGTCCTACTACGGCCTGAAATCCGCATTGGGCGCGAGCCGAAGAAAAGCGATCGCAAAACGACTGCGCCAAGAATGGGGATTCACCTGCCCGATTCGGTTCGTCGAACATCACTGTGCCCATGCCTGTAGCGCTTACTATACCAGCGGTCTGCGCAACGCAACCGTCATCACCATGGACGGTGCTGGGGACAATACCTCCTCTCGCGTCTACGCCGTTAAAGACGGGAAGTTTACCGCCCTGAAGACGATCGACAGTTTTAATTCCCTCGGGAACTACTACGCCTATATCACCCATTTGTGCGGGTTCAAGGCCCAACGGCACGAGGGCAAAATTACGGGACTCGCAGCCTACGGCCAGCCGATTTACCTGGATACCCTCAAGACCTTTGTGGCTCACGATACCGGACACATTTCCAATCGAGGACAGGTATTCTACTGGGCTGCTGTCAAGGCTTTGCAAAAGGCGCTACCGCCCTCCTGCGCCAGAGAAGACCTCGCTGCCAGCGTTCAGCAATTATTAGAGGAATTGGGTGGTGACTACATTCGGTACTGGGTGGAGCAAACGGGAATCCCAGACGTGGCTTTGGCAGGGGGCGTATTTGCCAATGTCAAGTTCAACCAAACCATCCACGAGCTGGAAAACGTTCGCTCTATCTTTATCCATCCCGGCATGGGGGATGAGGGGTTAGCTGTGGGTGCAGCCTTTGCTTTAGCAGCCAGCGCAGCGGCTAAGACGGGGCAGTCTCTCGCCTCAACTCGGCTTGCCGATGTTTACCTCGGACCCGAATACGGCGATCGCCAGATCGAACAGGCCATCGACCGTGCCGGACTGTCAGCCCAACAAACCCCAAACATCGAACGCGAAGTCGCGCAACTGCTCGCCAGCGGAAAAGTCGTGGCAAGGTTTGACGGTCGCATGGAATACGGGCCGCGCGCCCTAGGCAACCGCTCCATTCTTTACCAACCTACCGATCCGACTGTCAACGAATGGCTGAACCAACATCTGAAGCGTACGGAATTTATGCCCTTTGCCCCCGTCACCCTCGCCGAATTTGCCAATCGATGCTACGAAAATATAGATGGAGCCTACCATCCAGCCAACTTCATGACCGTAACATTTAACTGTACGCCTTGGATGAAGCAGCACTGCCCAGCTGTCGTGCACGTTGACGGAACGGCCAGACCTCAGCTTGTGGAGCAACAAATGAATCCCAGCTACTATCAAATTCTAGATGAGTATCGAAAGCTGACAGGTTTACCCAGCATCATCAACACCAGTTTTAACATGCACGAAGAACCCATTGTTTGTACCCCAGAAGATGCCATTCGAGGCTTCCTTCAGGGCTGCTTAGATCATCTTGCAATTGGGAACTTTTTACTCCAACATCCAGAACGATAGAATGAAAAGCCGATCGCTAGGCGTGAAGTTCGCGGTTTTTAAGTTCGTCGACCTTAAGAATAATCGTGTATTCGTAGATTGACTGCAAGACAGCATAAGTGAAGCCAGGCTTGCCGTCTAAAAAGCCTCGTTTCAAGAAATAAAGGATGAAAAATTTAATGAGAGGGCGGGCAGGCAACCGATAGAATAGTTCTTTTTGATGGTACCGACGAGATTGGAAGTTTTTAGCAGTAAAGGCTTTGAGAATGTTGAAGGTTTCGTTGTTAATCTGATTGTCGTAAATTTGTTGGGCCTCAAAGGTGCTGTAGCTGTTGTGGCGATCGAGCCAATGGCCGACGCCTTTACTAAACGGAAAATGATCGAGATATCCAGTGAGTTGACCGATCGAGCCATCGACAATGGTGACCGGGTTGACGAGGCGTTCGTAGCGAATTTTTTGAGGGCGGAAAAGGCGGATGTAGTAAGGCGTCGTTTGAACGTGTTTCAACCAAGCACCCATGAAGAAATCGCGCCTCTGAATTCTATAGGCATCAAACGCTTGGCTTGGATTGTTAATGGCTTGGCCTATTGATTCAATTAGGGAAGCGTGCACTCGCTCGTCAGCATCAATGTAGAAGACCCATTCATATTTAAAGGGAATGTTGGCCAGTCCCCAATTTTGATGGGCCGACCAATTATCGAACGAACGCTGCGTTATTTTAGCTCCAAATTTCTGAGCGATCCCTACTGTGCTGTCTTCAGAATAGGAATCATACAGGTGTATGTCATCCGACCAACGAATGGACTCAAGACACCCAGGCAAATCTCGTTCTTCATTTTTGGTCAGAATCAGAATCGATATTGGAATTTGCATGGATCTAAATTACAACTGTTCGAACGATTTCAAGCGATCGGCTAATTTAAGTGTCATGGCCATCATGGTCATGGTTGGATTAGAACTGCCTCCTGTGGGAAAAACCGCGCAGCTTGCAATGTGTAGATTAGCAATACCGTGCAGTTGCAAGTTAGGGCTGACGACGCCACGGGAAGGGTCTGCACTCATGCGCGCCCCTCCCATGGGATGGTAAATATCGCGCGCGAGTGTCTGCCAATTGCTGCTGCGCTCAAAGTTGCATTGCCACTGAAGTTTACCCATATTCCACCTGTGCCACTGTCTGTCAAACAGGTGTCGATAGGATTGCATCGCGTGTCGTTCCGCTTCTCCCCAACGCCAGTCTACAGCCGCTTTCGGTAGACCGAGGGCATCGCGTTCGCGGGAGAGAGAGATTCGACTCAGAGGGTTGGGTTGTTGTTCGCAGTCGATATAAAGCATGAGGTCTGCCCGAGACGGACTCCACCGACGTTTTTTTACTCTGACTTGCCAGGCAAGATACAGTAAATCTAAGAATTCCTTTGACAGCAATCCTAACTCAGGCACCGATGGTTGCGATTCAGTTCGATCCTGACTTCGCTGCAAGATCTGTTTGAGCCAAGCGAAAGCCGTGTCGTCGGGCGCATCGAAGACAAAATGCCCCATGCTATTCAGGCTACCGCTCTCAGCCTGAAAGTCTGCGGTAGATTCTAGCTTCAAAGTATGACGAGTTTGCCCTAAAAACCAAGGCGCAAATCGCTTTAAAAATACTTGACGCGATTCCGGTACTATTCGCGCGGCAGGCAAACTGAGATGGTCGTGAAAATAGCGGCCTACTAGGTCGTGGTGGTTGCCAATTCCGTTCGCGTGAATGTCATTTGACATCAACAATAGGCGAGAAGTTTCAACCGTCCCGGCACAAATAACAAAATGTTTGGAGTAAAAACGGAATACTCTTCCATCGTAGGTTTTTGTTGCAATGAATTCTACTTTTTGGCCGCGATCGTGCAGCTGAATGTGGGTGGCATTGGCGTGGTAGTAAATTTTTGAATGGGGATCGGTTTTGATGCGCTGCCCTAACGTTTTGGCGAGATTGCGTTGGCTGAAAGGTGCCCACTTTGAAAATCGCATTTGCAATCCTGTCTCAATCCCGTCGGGTCTGGGAACGGGCAATTGCGATAATAGTCGGTCGGTGTAGGGGAGATGATTGATGCCTAAAAGCGATTCTACTCGGGCGTAATACGGTTCTAAATCCACGGGAGAAATGGGCCAACCGCTTTCTGGAACGTGACTTCGTTGCGTAAAGTCACGGTCGGCTAGGGGTAAAATTTGACCGCCCCAGCGAGTGGAAGATCCCCCAAAGACGCGAAAACGCCCGTCTGTCGTCCCCGAGTAAGGTCGCCCGATAATGTCTGCGGCATAAAGCGCTTGACTGCGGGATTCGAGAGACAATCCGCCTGCTTCGAGCAGGTCGACCCGCAGCCCGCTGCCCCTTAAGGCATCTGCTAAAACAAGTCCGGCAATACCCCCTCCGATGATGCAAATATCAGATTGGAGAGTGGCTTCCGGAGGAAGATGTTGGAGATCGATGAGCATTACAGTCCGGTGTTTTCCAAAAGTCGCCGAAAGCTCGAAGCTGTTCGGAGGTCCAAGGCGGTTCGCGCAGAATCGAGAGGGTTTGCTTTAAGCGACGGGGTTGAGTGGTCGCATAGAGGACGAGCCCCTCAGGATTTAATGAAAGTCCGTGGGCTAATAGCGCTGCCACTAAATATTCAGATCTTTCTAGGTCGCAACAGAGACGCTCGGACCAAAAATGCTTGAGCTGGGGCACAGCCTGAAAAGCAGTTTGCAATGTAGAAAGCCCGCATCTTACTAATCCAAATAAACCGATGGTATTGCCCCTTCTGTCGGTGCGGGCGATCGCCCGATCGAGAATGCTATCCTCCCATTGCAAAATACCGCCACTGAGATTTGGACGTTGCGCTAAGATTCTATCCAGCACGAGCGGATTGCCAGATAAACCGTAGGCTCCAATACGGCCTTCTTGACAAAGATTTTCTAAAAGACTTTCTAAGGTCGGATCTATGGGATCGGTCGTTTCCGGTTCGTGGATTGCAAACAGGTCGATGTATTCTAGATTCATCTGTTTGAGGCTGGCTTCCAGACTGGCAATACAGTTAGCAGAACTGTAGTCTCGTTTGACCATCTGCGTGCCGTAAACGCGTCGGGCCAGCGACCGCAAGGCTGGAAAGCGTTTCAGCAGTTGACGCCCTTGAGATTGACGGGATTGCAGCGCTTGGGTCAGACCGATATTCCCAAGCCCGAACTTGGTTCCAACGGTCAAATGACCAGAATTGCGTCGAAATAAAAGCCCTAGCTCTGCTTCAGCGGCTCCAAGTCCGTAAAGATGCGCGACATCGAAATGAGTAATTCCTAGATCGACAGCCAGGTCTAACAGCCGCTGCCGCTCTGCTTGGCTGCTCAAGCGCAGCAAACTCGCGCAACCAAACCCGAGGTTTACTGTAGACCGACCATTCGATAGTGAGATCGCCGATAGCATAGTTACCGTTGGCTCTTCGTTTGAGGTCGAGGTTTTATCGATCGGCAAGGGTTGCCAGCACAAATAGTCCAAGCGGGTTGCGTGCGGGTAACCACTGACCGCGCTCCAATAATGCACCCGCTTCCGATCGTCACGTTGGGCAATAAAAAAGCCTCAGCACAGATCCAAGCATCGTCGTCGATTTGAATGGGCTGGGCGACAAGTTGAAAGGTAGGACTCTCATAATCATGACTGCCAGTATACAGACGAACGCCTTGAGAAACGATAACACGTTCTCCTAGCTTCACTGGGGCAATATTATAGCAATTCGCCTCAGGTCCTAGGGTAGAAAAATTTCCCATTTCCAAGTTCCACGGCGCCCAAATGCGGACATCGGGATAAATACAGCAGGAATCTCCAATCCGCGCGCCAAATAACCGCAGCAGCGCTACTCTCCAAGGATGAAACGGGATGGGACTAAACCGGAACAATAATAACTGGATCGATTGCCAAAAAAGCCGACTCAGACGGTTTGCAAGCGTGAAGGTAGGGCCTGTATAGGGATGAGTTTTGGCACGCAGATCGCGAGCGATATCCTCATCGATCGTGGGTTTTGAGTTAGTCATTGTAGGATCCTCGCGATAAGGTCGTTCGCTAGCAATGCATCGATCGCATATCGAATACTGGGATAGATGCAACCCGATTTGCAGATGTCCTAAACCTCCAAAATTTCCGAATTTTTAGCGCGAGTCGCACTCAAAATATCTAGCAGTCGGCGGGCAGATCGATCGACTTCGAAGTTTTGGGAGAAACTCTCACGAGCCCTCTGACCCATATAGCGTCGTGACTCTGGCGATCGCCCCATCCAGTCGATCGTGGCCTGAGTTAGGGCAGCGAGCGTATCCTCAACGACCAGGCCGGCCCCATCCGCCTGAATTTCTCGCCAAATATTGACCTTATTAGACACGATCGCAGGTAAACCGCAAGCCATCGCTTCTACAATCGCAATCCCAAAATTTTCTTGGTGCGAAGGCAATACAAAGACTTCCGCAGCCCTCAACGCGCCCCATTTTAGATCTCCCGATAGCATGCCCGGCCAAGTAACGTGAGATTCGATTTCAAGCTGTTGCGTTTTCAACTGAAGCTCGTTTTGCCATCCTACAGAATCTGGCCCTGCTATGACGAGATGAAAATTAGGGTTTAACTTTACAACCGCTGCAAAAGCCTCTAATAATAAGTCACAGCCTTTTTTCGGATGAATTCGCCCGAGATAGAGCATCAAACGCTTATTTTCCAATTGTGGAAAGCATTGCAAAAAGCCGAGTTTCTGCTGCACGGCGTCCCCCTGCGGGGCTGCAATCCCAAGGGGAACGACTGCTTCATTACAGTCGTAGAGCCAAAATGAATGACGCGCGAGTTCTTTTTCTTCTTGGCAGGTAAATAAGACTGCTGCGGCATCTCTGAGGACGCGATAGTCGCTCCACGGCCAAAACAACCACTTTTTGAGGTGCTTTAAGGGATAGGTTTTCTTAAACCACGGGTCTAACATGCCGTGGGTGAAGACATAATAGGGAGTCTGATGGCGGCGCAATGCCAACCAAGCTCCAAAACTAGAATATCGCCAAATGCCGTGAATAATAATGCAACTGTATCGCGCTTGATTTTTCTGCAACCAGGGCACTAAATGCCTTGAATATTGGTAGCTTGAGATCCCCGGTCCTAAAGCGAAGGTCTGCAATGGAAAATCAGGGAGCCATTCAGCATCGGGGGCGTCAAGACAGAGGACTTCTGAGTGGTGGCCCATACGGGCTAACGCAAGGCCGAAGGTTAGCACGACCTCAACAGGACCCCCGCCTTGCGGATCGACCGAAGCAATAACGTGTAGGATATCCACAGATCTAAATTCCGGAGATGGACAAATATAGCAACATCACAAATTCATAAAATCAGATCTTATTTAAGTGATTTTATAGCCTGCTAAAGTGGTTTTAAATTGTTCCGAATGCAGCAAACAAACTATCCCTACAGTTAGAGCTACTGTAAAGCGATGAGATCCTGCAAAGGGACTGGCTACCAGATGCCAGAGACCGGACAGGCAGCTAAACAGTATGAGCGGAAATAAACGATCGTAAATTCTCTGAGCGATCAAAAATCTCAGACTTTTTACAAGTTGGATTCCATAAAAGAAAAAGAAGGTCGTTCCTAAAATACCGCCCTCAATCCAGGACTGTAAAAGTTGTGAATGGGCAGGAATATTTTGCTCTGCATAGACGCGATCGGGTGTATTAAAGCCTCGCTGCCGCACGCCCGTCAGGTCTAAAAATCGTTCTGTCAGCGCTTCGCTTTTGGCCCAGGATCCGTAGCCTAGGATAGGAGAATCTGCGATCGCCTCAAACGCAACTTGAATCCCGCCAAATCGAGCGGCGTTCGAGTATTCTCTTCTTTCTGAGAATTCTTCTTGTGAATTTTGATAGGCAGCAAATAGCAACAAAAACGATAAACTTAAGGCCACAACCAGCTTGAATAATTGCTTCCTAGACACCTGGGATGCATTCACTTTGCTCCAAACAATAGCTGCCATGATGACAAACATCAAACCCAAACTTCGATAGTCTAGAACGATATTAACAATTCCAGCGCTTGCTAAAGTCAATGGTAAAAGTTGCTTGCCCAACCAAGGCATAAAACTAAGTACCAGAAATGCTACAGGCCCTGCGTAAACAACTTTCCAGTCCGTCAAAAGATTGTGAGAGATAATCGAAGGCGATAGGATGCTAAATCCCAAACCGACGCTCAACCACCATAGATTCCATCGATTGCGTTCGATCGCAAAACCAATCGCGATAACATCTAAGGTCAGAAAAATAATTTTCGCCCAACCTCTGAAATAATCCCTTGGAACAGAATTGACCCAAAAATCAGACAGTGCCAACCCCAAAAAAGAAATACATAATGCGATCAAAAATTTTATAAAAAATGGATTCTCTAGGATATTTTTTCTGCGCGATCGTGCCGATGGAATGAATTTGTCAGCAATTAATAATAAACCTAAAACGGCAAGAAAAACCTCGCCCAAATAGAGTTGGCCAAAAAACTTAATCTGAATCGCACTTGTCAGCCCAGCTAGAAATGAAATACAACCTAATGGATCGATTCTGGGGCGATCCTTCAAAAGATGTGTATTATGAATATTCATGATTTAGAATTAAAATATTTAATTTCAATAAGATTTTCATAATATTTTGACTCTGAGAGCTTATCGAACGATCAGATATTGAAGGTGCCGCCATAAATTCATTTTATAGAACAATCGATAAATTTTTTCAAAAGACCTCGGGTGCAAGTTGCTGCTAGTGGCAAAGATTTTTTGATCGATCCGATTTCGATCTAGATCGTACTGAACTTTAAATCGATTAGATCCGGTAATAGAGTCTGGATAAATGCGAAAATATCCTAAGACTTTTTGAGTTGTTGCAAATTTGCATTTTGCTAGAGCCATATCTACCATCAATTCTCCATCCCAACAGGTTCTGTTTTCAAGGTTAAAACCGCCTGCTTTTTGGAAAGCCTGTCTCCTAAAAAAAGTGGCCTGTTGACAAATGGTACAAATTCCCATGGAGTACTGAATCAAATTGAAAGCATCGGACGTTCTCCCTCTCCAGCTAATGCGATTGCGATCGTCGATAATTCGAATCGCTCCATTCAGAACATCGACCTTAGGATTTTCAGCAAAGAAATTCATGACAAAGTCTAAAGCACCTGGTGCAAAAACATCGTCGGAGTTGAGATAACCTAAAATCTCTGCATCCTCTAATTTAGAGAATCCTTTGTTTAGGCCATCTGCAGGGCCTCGATCCGGTTCTAGGAGAATTTCTGAGAATCTTTCTTTATTTTTTAAGATAATTTCCCTGGAATTGTCCTGACTGCCTGCATCGACAATAACATACCGAAGCCGATCGGTATTTTGAAGTCTGACTGACTCAATGGCTTGTTGAAGGTATTTTGCTTGATTGTAGGAAATGGTAACAATTCCGAGCTTCATTATCGTTTTTATGAATTAGACTTTTTTGCGAAGGGAAATTCTAACGATGCAAAATTTGACGTGCGCTTTTAACTGGATTGGGCGGCGTCAGTAGGTATCTAAAAAATTGGACCGAGGATTCTTGCAGGATTTTGAGAGACGCTTTTACTACATAGACAGACATTGCAAGATCGATAATCAAAAGCGATGCTGCCGCACCGCTCAGCCCCCAGAGGGGTGCGATTCCGATCGCAACCAGTAACGCAATCCCAGCGCTCAGAACGTAGCGCAGAGAAAGCTGCTGGTGCTGATTGAGGGCGATGGGGACTGCTTGGCTTGTATTCCACAGCGAATTTACCACCACAATTGCCAACATAATGTAAAAAAGTTGCGGGTCGAAAATAACCTTTTGATTCGTCCAAAGCGCGATAATCCATCGACCGCCTAGGGCTAATCCCAGAACGGCCAAAAGCGCAAGCCAAAATGCTGTCTTACAAGCTTTGTGGTGGAGCTGGCGGGCGAATTCTAGGTCTCCTCGGCCAAAGGCGATGGAAAGTTCGGGTTTGACGGAATTGTTGATTAAATTTAAGATCTGCCACGCTAGCCGACTCAGGGTTCGCTGCGTTGAAAACACCACCACGGCAACTGGACCTAAGAGGATGCCGAGAATGAGGGTCATTCCTTGAACGCTGAGGGCTGAGGCTAGGGGGAATCCCATAAAGGCGATCGCCGGAAGGCTCAGTTTTTTGAGTGCCTTCAAGCTAGCGTGACGGTACCCGTAGGTCAACCACGGACTGCGCCTGTGCAGATCGCGGCTCATCCAAATAGCACCGCAACTGGTCGCGCAAGTATGAGCCAGCGCTGCTCCTAAAGGGGATGCTCCAAACCACACTGCGATCGCAATTGCGGCAAATTCCAACAACCGGATGCAGTGCAAGTTTAAAATTCCAGCCGGATAGTTTCCCTCGCACTGATAGCCAGAAATCGTCAGCACCACTTGTTGAAAAATGAAGACTTGCAAACTCATGACCAAAATAATTCCCGCCGCTGGCGCTGCTGCGATGTGGGTAAAATTCAGCCACTCCGCGATCGGCAGCCACCAAACAATCGCAGCAAGAATGAGAAGGCAACCCGCTGCAATGGTGCTGATGAGCAGCCAGGCACTCTGAAATAGGGTCGCGGCTGCACTGCGATCGCCTTGAACGACGCGCAGAGTCATTTCATTGGCGGCAGCGCTGCCAAATCCAAGATCGCTCAACGCAAAATACATGGGAATCGACACTAAAATCAGCCATTCACCATAAATTTCGATACCCCAAGAACGGATGAGTAACGGGACGCTCACAATCTGAATGAAAACGGTTACCACCTGGCCCAGTACATTTGCTCCCAAGCCTTTTAGCAGTCGATTCCAAGGGCTTTGGAAAGAGAAAAGATTTTTCGGGATTGGATTAAGACTGGGCATTTAAAGCAATCCTTCAGGCGTTCTTTCTAAATAAAAGTAAAAATCTAGATTTAATTTAATAGATTCGCAAACCTATTCGTTACAGTCAATAAAAAACGCAATTTCAGAAATAAAGAACGATCGGAGCCGAACCCAAAAAATCACAGACTTGCAAACGCGTTAAACCTTCATAAACTCAATCGTCCAGCGTTAATTTTTCAAAGGAGCTGTTTTAACGAGTGTCTGTGATTTTCAACCGCTGGGCTGCCATTGTTTGGTGTCGGTACAGTGCTAGCAGACGGAGGGAGCGAAAGGGCTACCCCAGGCGAACCAGTAGGAACATCGCTATAATTGACCACCAGTCTTGCCAATCGGTTGCGGTAAGACTTAAGAAGCGCCGTTGCATGGGTCACCGCCGTTCTAGTGGTGCGATCGATTCCAACCACAAAAACGGTGCAGTCCACTTTGGAAATCAACCCTTGCGTGTCGGAAAAACCAGTAATAGGAGGTGTATCGATCAATACATAGTCAAAACACCCGCGCCAATCTTCCAGGAGGTTTGTCATGCTTTTCGACTGTAACAAAGCAAGAGAGTCTTGCGGCGGCGGACCCGACGTCAGCATGTTTAATCCTTTAACTGGCATAGCGCGGACGCAGTCGCGCCACGACCGATTTTCTGCCAAGATATTGCTCAAACCTCGCTCGTTCGCAATCTCTGCAAGCGCGTGCAAACTCGGTTGGTGCATGTTCGCATCCACTATCAAAACTTTGAGACCGAGACGGGCGATCGCCTGTCCGAGTTCTAACACGATCGTACTTTTGCCTTCCGCTGTCCCAGCCGAAGTGACACTGAAGCTTTTCACACCGCAGTCAGTATTGAGGTACTGAATCTGAAGGGCCAGAGATCGGAATGCTTCTTGAAAGCGATGGTATTGATTCTGAGGTAAACCCCGCAGAATGCGGGCTCCTTCATCGGCAACGCCAATATCTTTACAGTGCGGAATCGTTCCTAAAAGGGGAAGACCCGCGAGTTCTTGGGCTTCCTTCGTGCTTCTCACGCGGCGGTCGAAGCGCTCGAGCATCAAGGCCGTGCCCAGTCCGATCGCGCTACTGAACAACAGGCCAAAAAACAAATTTCGCGGAATATTAGGCGAAATAGGTTTCCTAGGCAATGCAGGAGGTTCTAAAATACTCCAAGGGGTCGTCTCTTGCGCTGCAGACACTTTTAGTTCTTGCAATTTCTTTAGGAGAGTATCGAGTTGGGTGGAGTGTAGGGTAACTTGGCGCTGTAACTCTGTATAGGTCTCTTGAAGTCGAGGAAGCTGCTTGAATTGCTCGTCTACTAACGCTTGTGCTTGGCGCAAACTTTTGAGCTGGGTCTGTTGAACCTCTAACCCGGTTCGATCGGTCAGGAGTTCCTTGGACAAGTCATTTAAAACGGCGTTCGTATTAGCATCCCTAAGTTCGGTGGCGTCTGAGGATAAATTTGAGGCAGGATTGCTTCCGACCAGTTTTTGTCCGACCTGCTGGCGCAGGGATAGGAGCCGCTCCCGCTGCTCGCGCAGGTCTCGAACTAAGGGATGATCTTCGCTTAATTCAGCTTGTCTGAGGCTCAGCTGGATTTCAATATCTTTGAGTTGATTGCTGAGTTTTTGATAGTTTGCATCTTGGCCCAAAACTGCCGCAATAGCGGATCGATCTGGGTCTTGGCCCAACCCTTGCAGGCGACGGCGGTTGGCGTCAACTCGGCTTTTCGACTGGTTGAGTAAGACACTCGACTTTTGAATATCGTCCGCTAGCCTCAGCTTCGTTTTTTCAATTTCTAGGGCATAAGAATCGGGTGTTACCATTCCGTGTCGCTGTCGGAAATTCCTGAGTTCGGCAGTGGCTTGGGCCAGTTTTTGACGGGTTGCTGGCAAGTTTTTCTCAATAAACTGAATGGTCGAGGCAGCCCGCGATCGCTTGAGTTCCGTGCTATAGCTGACGTAGGTTTTCCCGAGGGCATTCAACACCGCGTAAACTCGCTGCGGATCCGTATCGGAATAGTCGACCATCAATATATTTGAAAGCAGGCCGCCTTCTTCAGACTGTTCGATCGTCAGACCGCCCTTCACATCTTGAACCGTTAGTTCTTTGCTGTATTGCTCTGGCAGTTGGGCGATCGCCTGGCCGATCAAGGGCGTGCTCCTCAAAATTTGGACCTCCGTCAAGCGTCCTTTAGAAATATCCTCCGTCGCCTCAATATCTTGTTGATTTTCCTCCGTCACTGGCACGGCATTTTTGTTGCTCACCTGAAGCCAGAGCTCGGATTTATAAACAGGCTCTTCAATCGCGAACGTATGCACCACGATCGCCGCCATGGCAGTTGCAGATACTGCTAAAACGCTCAACCACCTTCTCCGTAACATCTGCCAAAGCGCAACCCCCCATCCCGTCCAATCATCATCGGGCAATAGCTGCTTCGAGCCGTCTTCTTGGGGTATGGCGGGAACCTTAATTCCAAGCGTCTTGCTAGCAGGATTTGGCTTTGTCAGCCCGTTTGCAGGCGGCGAAGACAGCTTTGCCACTCCATCTCTCAGGTAAGGGGCAGACGAGAACTCAGGCTCTGCTGACACCATTTTGTTCAGAACCCCAGGTCCTAACTGGCTGTACCCTCTATGAACGAAGCGAATTGCCTCCCCCAGCTCTTCAGCGGGCGTGCTTTTGAGTAGGTACCCCATTGCGCCAGAACGCAGCGCTTGGTTGATGTAGCCATCGTCGTTATGGCCGCTTAAAACCAGGACTTTAACCTCGGGCAGCGCTTGACAAATGAGTTCTGTTGCCTTAACCCCGTTCAGGTTAGGCATTTCCATATCGATCAGCACGATATCGGGTCGTAAAATTTCTGCCATCTCAAGGGCCGTCTCGCCGTCACTTGCCGTACCGACCACTTGAAAATCCGGCTCTGACTCCAGACGAATCCGTAAAATTTCGCGAATTGACTTTTGATCGTCGGCCAACAGGATTCGAATCATGCTCTCAAGATCTTGAATACTTTATGATATACATCTCAACTCAGGGCACTTCGGTCGGTCGCTTCATTCTCAACGAGTAAGCCCTGAAATCGCGGTAAACGCCCCCTTCTGTCTCGACAAACCCGTACTTTTCGAGGTTCCCTTAGTCGGGCGAACGGGCAATTATCGAACGCTTTTAGTCATCTATAACACTTTTGAGCCACAGCTCCAAGATAACAAGCGACCACAGGCGATGCGAGTGGTTGCAGATCTTCTTTTGATGTTCGTCGATCGACCGCTCCACGAAACTGAAACGAAAAAAACCTCTCTCTTTAAAGGAAGAACTAGAGAGGATATTCGCCATCCAATCTCGAACGTTGGCGTTGTCTCGCATCCAGTTTTTCATCGGAACACTGTGGCCCAGTTTGGGGCGATCGAATAAGATTTTGTCGGGAACGATGCCGACGAGCGCTTGCTTGTAGATGTACTTGGTGTCCCAGAAGCCGCGAATCTTTAAGTTCGATGGAGTTTTAGCGGCGTATTCCACCAAACGATGGTCGAGGAGCGGTAGGCGGTTGTCTAGGCCAAAGGAGCGCAGCAGTTCCAGACGCCGCAAATAAAAGGCAACTAGGGTCCAGTAATCGCTATAGAGGCTGCGGCTCAAGCGATCTGGCCCATCGGCGGCGTTGGCGTACTGGAGCATGCTATCGAATAGTTGCGTCAGGTCGCAGGCGGAGAGAAAGTCAGCGGTACAAAGCTCGATCAATTCGTGGGGCTGGTAATAGGTCCGCCAGCGATGGCTGAGCAGTTGGGACGGAAAGGCGAGACTGTAGGCAAATCGCTTGAGTTTGACCTGGAGGTTCTTTTTTCGATCGCTGTCCGGGAGTTTTTGCAACAGTTGGGCGATGGGGTTCAGGATCGATCTCGGGATCCGATCGATGGGTGCGGCCACTTTATCGGCGGTGTAAACGGGGTGACCGCCAAAGAGTTCGTCGCCGCCCTCTCCGCTGAAGATATAGTCCACCTGACCCTGAGCCGCTCGTCCGAGCAGAAAGGTCCCAATTTCAATGCCAATGTCGCAAAAGGGTTCGTCCATCGCGCCAACAATAGAGGCGATCGCCGATACGTCTTCAGGCTGGTACTGAATTTCTGTATGTTGCGTGCCAAAATGCCGCGCGACATACCGCGCGTAGCTCGATTCATCGTAGGAGGGTCCGGCGCAGCGAAAGGAGAAGGTCGAGAGGGGTTCTGCAGAAAACTTTGCGGCAAACCCGAGGATGGCGCTGGAGTCTATCCCGCCACTCAAAAATACACCCAAGCTTCGATGCGGGTCGAGGCGAATTTTGACCGCATCTTCGATCAGCGCTGGAATTTCTTCGCAGTACTGGGCTTCTGTTTTTCGATCTCGTTCTGCAAAGTTTAAGTTCCAATACCGATGCAATTGGAGTTCAGACCCTTCAAAGGAAAGGAAATGGCTGGCCGGAACTTTAGAAACGGTCTCCACGATAGTCCGGTGGCTGGGATTGTAGCAGTAGAGCAAATACTCCAGCACGACTTGGGCATCGATCTGTTTGGGTATCCATCCGGTGGCCAGCAGCGATCGCAGCGAGGTTCCAAAGACCAGACAATCCTGATGGTAACGATAGAAAAGAGATCGGATCCCAAAGCGATCGCGTCCGAGAATTAGTTTTTGGTTTGGTTCGTCCCAGAGAATAAAGGCAAATTTGCCATTGACCCGCTCTAGAAAATTATCGGGGTCGCGATCGTAAAGGTGGGCTAGAACTTCGCTCGCGCTGTCGGTTTGCCAGCGAACGGTGGAACCGAAATCGCGCTTTAGTTCGGGGAGGTTGTAGATGCTGCCCTCAAAGAGCGCGGTAATTCGGCCATCGGCGCTCCAAAAGGGGGGATGGGACTCGTTGCAGGATGTCACGCCATCCGCGATCCAGTAGAACGCTAACGCGTTGTTCCCCCAGGTCAGCGATTTTGCGGTTTGGGGGGCTGGGGGGAGTTGGGCGATCGCCTGACTCAAGGCTTGTTGGAGTTCGCTGCGCTGTTGTTGTGGGTTTGCAATGCCGAAAAACAAGCTCGTGACCTCCTTGGGCAAAAGATAAAATCATCCCTAACCCGATCGAATTCTATGCTTACATGAGAGGGTTGCCGTTTGCTGTTTCTTCTATTCAACCCCATGCGTGTCGTTCTTCAGCGGGTTAAAGCCTCTAGCGTAGCGGTTGAGGGGGCGATCGCGGGTCGGATTGGCAGAGGGCTAAATTTATTGGTAGGCATTGCGCCTACTGATACTGAAGCAGAACTGGATTGGATGGCGCGCAAGGTGTTGAGCCTTAGAATTTTTCCGACGGAGGGGCAGGACCGTTGGGATCGGTCGATCGCCGATATTCAAGGAGAATTGCTCGTCGTCAGTCAGTTTACCCTTTACGGCGACTGTCGCAAAGGCCGCCGTCCGTCCTTCGATGGCGCGGCTCCTCCCGATCGAGCTGAAGCGCTCTTCGAGCGGTTTGTACTCAAATTGCGGCAGAGCGGACTCAAGGTGGAAACGGGTCGATTTGGAGCCGCGATGCAGGTGGCGATCGACAACGATGGCCCAGTCACTTTACTTTTAGAAAAGGAAGGCAGTCCCTCCTAAGCGATCGCCCGTTGAATAAACCCTCAAGGAGTGCTGGAATTGACGAGGTTTCCGATAAAGTCAGCGGCATAAGCAGCCAGTCTAGAACGGATCGGGTCGAAGGCTGGGATCATGTGGTATTGCAAGGCAATCCAATAGGGATGATGAATATCGTCAATCTCGTGGCTGCTTTGGAGGCTTCCTTGACTTTTCAGGACTGGTTGGCACCAACCGACATCAGGGCCAGCAATTGTATCTCCTTTAAATGAAAGGAGTGAAGTTAGGGACAATAGTTGGGGGTTTTGCTGGATTAAATACCTGACCAGATCCTGCTGGGGGCGGACTTGGAGCAACCAGGACACAGCCGTCGGTGTCTTGAAGCAGGGAGCCATCAGCAGACTGGCTCGATAGGGGACTGACTGCAACTGAGGCAATGCTTTTACGTCGGAAAAATCTAAATCGGTCACTATTTTAGCCCCGAGCTGATGACGTGCTGCTTCTAATATTTGAATTTGTTTATTTTTATCAAAGCCCAAAAATCGGATGAGGCCAATACACTCGCACCCTAGGCTATGCCCTACAAGGCAATGCTTGCTAGGATCGGTATAAATCTTTGGGTTGTAGCCCATCTGTTTTGCAGTCTTGATTCCCGCTTGTTTGACTTGCTCGATCTGCTCGAGAAGATCCTTCGCAATGGTCCAATGGCTCAATTGAGCGAAAGAGTAGGAGTAGGAATGTACTGTAAATCGCTGTTGGAGACTGTCTAACAAGGTCTTATACCAGCAGCTTACGCCAGAACCGAAGAAGTACCCGCCAATAAAATGCACGACTCCCTCAGGATCGGGATGTATGGAGGCAAACCCATGGGGGAGCGCGATCGACTGATTCGGTTGGTCGGTGAGGTTCATCGCATTTTACGTTGTAAACAATTCCTTTTGCAAAGCAACCAAGTTAGAAATCAAGTCTTTCTCTGCTATATTACCCGATGACCTCTCGGCAAATTCGCTTCCATAAATAGCTGCCGATCGCATCTGTTTTAGGATTTACGGATATCAGCATCAAAAGATAACAGCGCAGTTTCACAGTCGCAGTTTCTGTCGAACTGCGATCGCCGCCAACTTCGCATACCAATCCTCGAGGGTTTGGACGTACTGTTCGACACTGTAGCGACGGGCGCTCGTTTGAGCCTGTTGGCCGAGCTGCGCTAACAATGGGGGCGCGCTGAGACATTGAAGAATTTTACTGGCTAAGTCGGATTTGTCCCCCGGTTCGATCAGATAACCATTTTGGCCGTCTTGAATAATTTCCCGCTGTTCTCCAAGGTTCGTCGCAACGATCGGTTTGCCCTTGGCCATGGCTTCCAGCAGGTAGACAGAGGAAAAGCGTTCGCTGAGGAAGGGGGCAATGACCAAATCGCAGGCAGTTATCCAGGTGTCGATGTCTTCGGGCCATTCGATAAAACGGATGTTTTCGGCAATATTGAGGGAGCGCGCTAAAGTTTGAAGTTCCGCAATCTCGTTATCGATCTTCTCCTGGGACACTTCTACGTATTTTTTGCTGGGTAGGCGATGAAATCGCGTTGTTTTATAAACAATTGCAAAAACAACGTCCGGCAAAGTCTCGAGTACTTCCCTCGCCGCCTGGATCAATACCTCAGTCCCGCGCTGCGGCCCCAGTTTAGTAAAGGTTCCAACCACCTTCGTATCGTCGGAAATCGCCAGCGATCGCCTGACCGCCTGAATCGCTTCTGGTGCTACAGGCTCAAACTTCTCCATTGGAATGCCGTGGAACAGCATCCGAATCTTGGCCGGGTCGATCTTGCGTCTCTGGATCAAAAATTGTTTGACCATCGGCGAGGCGGCGATCGCCCCCTGAGTGGAGGGTGCGAGGAGGCGATCGGCCACGCTCAAATAGGACGGGTAGGGGAAGTAAACCTCCGTATCGTAGTCGTGAATAATAGTCGGAATACCTGCAATGAGTCCGGCAAGGCGGCCAAAAGTCGAAGATGCATAGCAATGCAGATGCATCACCTGAATTCGTTCCCTGCGGATGAGCTGCAGAAAACTCCAGAGCGCGGTCGGGTCGAACTTCGCCTTATCCAGCACCCGCACGGGCACTGCGCTCTGCTCGAAGACTTGGCGAATGGTCGCGTTGGCGCGCAACATGCAGGGCACCAGCCGGAATCGCTCGCGATCGAACTCCTGGAGCAGGTTCCAGTAGAGGCGACCGCCCCCGTGCAGGTTGCCGTCGTAGCAGACGTGATCGATCGCCCAGAGGACATTGATGGGGTTCATAGGGCGGCAAACCTAGAGATACTGATGGGCGAGATACCAATCGGCGGTGCGTTGCAACCCCGACCTGAGATCGACTTTAGGGCGAAACGACAGTTCTTGCTGGGCCTTAGCGATATCGAAACTCCTCGTCTTTCTAAAAAAATCAACCCGGCGACGGTAGAGCGGCGGATTGATGCCCAAGGGCTTGCAGAGCGCTTCGCAGGCAAATCCGGCCCAGTACAGCGGCAGGACCGGGAATCGCAGCCGGGGTGGCGGAACCTGCATCACCTGGGCAATTTCGCTGACGAGATGATTTAAAGTGACTGGCGCTGCACCCGTCAAAATATAGGTCTGTCCGACGGCTTGGGGTTGAGTGCCGCACTGAAGAATACCGTCGATCAAGTCGTCGATATAAACGAGCTGGTACAGCACCTGACCGGAACCGAACATGACAAACTTCCGCTGCCGGATGGCCTTAAACAGCTTGAGAAAGCGCAAATCTCCAGGCCCGAAGATGCCGCCCGGACGAAAGACGACGACGGGCAAGCGCCCTCGGGCCGCATACTCCAAAGCGACTTTTTCTCCGGCTACCTTTGAGTCTTGATACGCATCCCCCGGTCCGTAAGGGGTTTGCTCGTTAGCGGGTGGATGCTTGATATCGCCGTGGACGCCGACGGTACTGCAATGGACGAACCGCTGGACGCCCGCATTCACCGAAGCTTCTAACAAATTCTGCGTTCCGATCGCGTTTGTATCCTGAAACTGCTGGCGCGTGACATTTTCGGGACGGAACAGGGCGGCAATGTGGTACACCGTGTCGATGCCCTGGGTGGCTTTTTCTAAGGAGGGGCGATCGCAGAGATCTCCCATCGCCCACTCCACGTCTGCCCCATCCAACGCCGCACGGCGACTGGTTTCGCGCGCTAGAACCCGCACGGCATGGCCCTCTCGGAGCAACCGCCGACACAAATGACTTCCCGTAAACCCAGTGCCGCCCGTCACTAAAATCTGTTTTGCCATTTTTCTTTGCGCCTGCGCGCGCTCCAAAACTGCACGATTCCGACCAAAAAGAGGCTGTAGACGACCTCAACCCCTAAGAACAACCAATGCCCCGGATGTTGCAACAGCGGTTCGGACCAGTGGGTGCTGGGAAACAAGGGTGTGGGAGACCTGAAGTAGCCCATGGCAAAGGGCCAAAAAAGCTGGATGCCATCTCCACCGTCGGTAAAAAAGTCGAGGAGCAAATGCGAGCCATAGAGTGCTAGGGTCAGCCAAAATCCCGCTCGCGCCACCGTTTTGTTGCGTAGGGATGCTGCAATATAGACGCAAACCGACACGCCGAGGCAAAACAGCAAGCTGTGGGAAAATCCGTGGTGGTACTTTGTCCCCGTCAAAAATTGCGGAATGAAGTCCAGATCGGCTGCGTTTGCAACGCCGATGCCGTAGAGCCACGGCTGGAGCTTTGACCTCGGCACGGGGCCGCGATCGCCAGATGAGATCCGCGCGATGGCGTAGCCGGAGACAGAATGCGCTATCGGGGATGGCACGGTCGAACCCTTCTTACTCGCTACATTTTTTGACGATACTGAGGGGCACACCCTGCCGTTTGACTTGATGGACCGTCTCGCAATCGGGGAAGCGCTGTTGAAAATCCCATCGGGGGATGGCCACATAATAAAACGGTTTTCTCACTTTGGCCGATTCGAATTCTGCGATGTCAATGACCCGCAACCCCGACTTAGCAAAGGGCGCAGAGGCATAGAGCGGATCGCTGGAGACGATCGCGCTCTCGGACGCGACGTTGCGGTTGACCCATTCCATATTCTCCCGCATGCTCGCCGCCCAATAATCCGTCTCGAATTGCCCTTGGGCTTTGGCCAGCCCCCCGAAGGCGCGGTTGAAATACAGGTACTCGTAAGGATGCAGGGCGATCGCGTCGGCCACAATGGGGCTTAGTAGGGCGATCGCCAAGGCAACCCCAAACAGTTTTGCCCGTTTGCTGGCAAGGGTGCGATAGAGCCAAGCGAGGGTCGTCGCGGCAATGACGGCAATCCCCGGAACCGCATACAAAAACTGACGGGCTTCGTCGTAGATGGTGGATTGCAACGCAATGGCGATCGCGGGCAGGACAAAAATCTGTAACGCCACGGCAACGATGCAGGCTCGCTGGATTGGGGTCAGCGCGCGATATCGCCAGCCGATCCAACCCAGCCCCAGCCAAAATGCGCCTTGCCAAAGGACCGGAATGGTAATCGAGAACCATTTTGGCAAATAATGCCAGGGCAGGTTTTGTGCCGATAAATACGCCCCCTCGAATAGAACGGTTAAGGGCCAGTCTTCGCGGTAATAAAATTGGAGGGTTTCCCAAAACCAGGGGAGCGGGTTCGACCACGAGGATGGATAGACCAGAATCGTAACGGCCATCCACGTCAATCCCATCAGCCCGTAAAACGGCCAAAATCGCCGCAGCCAATTCGCGGGAGAGATCTGACGCAAGCTGGAAATAAAATGGGCGATCGCCACAAACAGCAAAACCGCAGACCCATCCAGGCGAATCCCGGCCACGCATCCCAACAACGCGCCGTAGGCAAAGGCATAAAACGTCAGACGGTTGAGGCCAAAACTACAGTCGGCATCCCCTGCAATGCAATGGCAGTAGCCCACCCAGCAAACCCCGACGAACGTGCCCAAGGTCATTGCGGCGGCGAGGGGAATATCTTTAGGGTTAAAGAAGCTATGGCCCCAAAATCGCGGAAACAGAGCCAGCACGATCGGTCCCAGCCAAGCAAACTCCGCCCCTGACAAAATACCCACCATGCCTGCAACGGAGCCGTAAGCGAACAAGGACAGCAGGAAGGTCAAAACGTGTTTGATTTTGACCCGCCCGTAAAAGGGATAAATACTGTAGCCCCTGCCTTCGTATCGGTCTTGCTTGGGGAAATCGGTTCTAAAAATTTGCTGTGTTTTCTGGAAAACAATTTCTGAGACGCCATTAAAGAGCGTCCCGTAGTACTTGAGGTGGCCTGGGTACTGTCGGCCTTCGGTCACGATTTTGTAGTTTTCAAAGGCCACTCGCAGCGGACCTTCTTCATCGTAGGTAATGCCAACGCGACCGACCGTGGAAAGCCCGATCGCCGCCACTGCAATCAACGCGATCGCAACTGAAATGTAGCTTCGCTTGAGCGAAGATGAAAACCCTCGATCGATCTGCACCATGAGTCAAAGCTGTTATTGAGAGGCTGATTTGGACGCAGCCAGAGACAAATGAATGTCTTCCCCCCACTGACTCTTAATCGCGAGTTTGGTTTGAATGCGAAATCCGTTCTCCTCGACAATCTTAAGCATTTTTTGAGGATCTGTCTCCCAGTCGTCGAAGCGAGGGTAAATCAACCAGAGACGGTTTTCTCCCGCCCCTGTAGGGGGGAAGCCGAGCGCTTTTTGCGTATCGAGGACTTCTGCCTGACGATCGATGGTATATACGGGGTTGCTACCGCGATAGTAGTAATCAAACGCGTTTTCCATAAAGCTGGGATAAATCAGAATGCGATCGCCACGACGTTCCTCGGCCCGAACAATCGCGGCCAAGCCGCGCCAGTCATGGCGGTACTCGACGGTGTAGTAACGCCACAACGAACTCCCCACGGCGATCGCGTACAGGGCGATCGCGCCCAGGGCCAATCCCCGCCGCCGCTGCCAGAGCTGTCTGAATCCAGCAGCCAGCAAAATTAGAAAGTAAGGTGCCGCAATCAGCAAATAGCGATCGCCCCACATGCCCGTGGAGAGTTGAGCGACTGCAAAAATGGAGGCGAGGGGCAATAGGCCCCAGGCCGCTGCACGGTACAGCCGTCCGCCGCGCCGTTGGGTCCAGAGCGCAAAGCCCAATAGTCCCAAAACCGCGAGGGCATATCCCTTGAAAAAGAGCTGATAAAATCCAGTCCAGTTTGGGTGGGGGGCCGCGAGGGGCCAGGCTGTGAAGGTGGCGATCGCGCCTGCAAAATTAATGGGACCTGGCGGATGGAGTGACACGCCATTGAGGGTGGGCGCTTGCCGCGCAAACTCCAGCAACGGCGGCACGACATCGACTAAAATCACCCCCACGGGCACGAGCAAAATCCCCAGCACCCAGCTCCATCGCTTGAGATATTTTAGAGACAACCGCCCGCGCGCCTTACCGATTTTAAGGCCCAGCAGCAATGCATCCGGCAGCAGCAGGAGAAAATTGACCTGCGCGGTCAGCAATCCCAACAGCCGAAATAATGCCCATCCGCCTATCGACGCAACCGTAAACCGCTCTAAGGCATAGGCTAAGGCCAGACTGCCCGCCAACCCCAAACAGCTGCTCGTGGCATAAAAGCGCACTTCCTGAGCGTGGTTAATAACCAGCGGCGAGAGCGTCCAGAGCAGCGCCGCCCCGATCCCCGTCGCGCGATCGGACAATTGCCGACCCAGATAGTAGACCAGCACCACATTGACCAAACCAAACAAAACCGACAGCCCGCGCAGCCAAATCTCGCTGCTGCCGCCCTGAAGCCAAAGCCGCAGCAGCAGAAAATACAAAGGACGATTGAAATTCAGCGGTCCCTTGGCGCTCTCGATACTGTAGGTTTCGTCAAACCAAAGGCTCTCGGTTCCCAACTGGTAGCCGTACAGCCCCAAGGCCAACAGCAAAATCAAAAGAATCGAACGGTTAGAGATAAGTTTATTCAGTTGCGTCAAAACTCGCACTATCTCGATCGGGTTGCATTGCTGCTTTGAGTATAGTCATAGCCAGCACTCCCTCATAGGAGTTTGGAAGGAGCGAACCTTCAATAAATTCCGCCAAACCCGAAAACGAATCTACGCTTGAAAAATCCGCTCAGCCGTCAGAACGAGTGCAGGAAAGGTAGGCGAGACAATGCCAGCATTCCTACAGAACGTTCCCACTTCGCAGTAGTTTCCCTTTTGCAACTGCAATACCATCACCGTTTGCGCGTCAGAATCAATCAACCAATATTCAGGAACCCCAATTGCCGCATACTGAGCGCGCTTGTTGATGTAGTCTCTATTTCGGTTGGCCTGTCCGGGACTGACAACTTCAACCACGATTCTGGGGGGAGGCATATCCAACGTAATCGTCAACCGTCGTCCCATCAAATCTAAGTGCTCAGGTCGAAGCACAACCAGATCGGGATAGCGATTGGCTGCGTCCTTGAGTTGCAAAACGGGGACCTGTACTTCGCAAGTATGGACTCGAATGAGCTGAAGTGGCACAACTCCAGCTTCAAGAAACAGCACCATCAAATAATTAGCAACAAAATCATTTTCTGGTGACTCTGGCGGCAACTCAAACAGCTCCCCATCGATAAGTAGGAAACGTCCTTCTCGGTCATCGCGGGTGGAGAGGTACGCTTCAAATGTTGCAAACCGTTGTCTTGACTGGGTCATTGCAACTATCCCACTGTCGGACGATGCCATAATTTTAGCAGACTGTTTTCCTCACTTCGCACTCGAGCGACTCTCGCCTCAACCAGAGCCAATGGGGTTTGAGCGCGGGATGCATCGCCAGTATTAAACGTAAATTGTTGATGTTTCGGATACCGTCGCGTCTTGCTGTTGGACTGTGGATTGGCCTCTGCCTCTGCACGATTCTCATCGTGCCTATCGCTCGATGGAATCGGGTGACTACCCTTGATGCGGCCCAGACTCCGATTCAATTTGCGGTTTCGGATCGCCGTCTCAATCCCGTCGATGCGCGGCTGTTCGGCCACCTCCTAGAGCGCGCTAGCTTTGGCGAACCCGGCCCGGAAAGCGCCTTGATGCCCAACTCCGCTTGGCTTCAACCCCAAGCCGTAGCCCGGATGAAACAAATGAACATTCCCGTCATCCGTTTTCCGGGGGCACCGACGTCGAATACATGAATTGGCAAGACCTCATCGATAACGCGCCCGGTCGCGGCCAAAACCGTCCCGAATCCGTCGGCCATACGGGCCAATCGATCGCCAATCGATTTGGGCTGGACGAATATTTCCAACTGCGGGATGACCTCGGCAATCAAACCATCCTCGTGGTCAATTTCTTAGACGCAATCTCTCAAAAAGTGCCGCTCGCAGAGGCTGCCCGGAAGGCTGCGGGTTTGGTTGCTTACGCCAACGCTCCTTTGGGAAAACCGTTGCCCGAATCGATGCCGAATTGGCCTGAGATTCGCGCTCGAAACGGCCACCCCAGACCCTTCGGTGCGGACTACATTCAAATTGGCAATGAGTGGTGGGCCTATTTGGACAAAGCTCGGGTCGATGGCAATCTCAAGGATCCCAGCGCGCTAGCGGATTGGTTTTTAACCTGCTTGAGAACCTACATTCGGGAAATTCGGGCCGTCGATCCCGACGTACAGTTGATCGTTGACGGTAGAATCGGCCAGTCAATTGAGGCGATCGTGTTGGCCGATCCCGAGGTCCGAGCGCAGGTTAAATTTGCGGCGCTGCACTTGTACGCGCCCGGACCGATGGAAAACCTTCAGCGCAACGGTCAGCCCTTTGCATTCAAAAACCTCTCGGACGAGGATTGGTGGAAGGCATGGGCGGCAATGCCGGGGGTTTTCTCTGCGGCAGGGGAAAATATTGCCTTGGGCCAAGGCACCGACCTCGCTCGGTCCTTGGGGTATCGAGTTGCCGTCACGGAATGGAACTGGAATGGTTGGACGACGGCACAAACCAACCCAAAACCCAACATGAGCTGGTCTCTGGCATCCGGGATCGGTACTGCTGGATTTCTGAATGGGTTGATGCGTAGCGGCGATCGCATTGCCATAGCCTGTCAGTCGATGCTAGTGGGCGCAAACTGGAACATTACGAGCATTCGCATCGATCCCGAAGCAAAAGCGCCGCCTTACTTTTTACCCCAGGGTCAAATGACGATGTTCTACAGCCAGCATCACGGTCGGCATCGCCTCGCGGTTACATCGGGCACCCTCCCTCGCTATAACCAGCCCTTTTCGATGGGGTGGTCGCAGCGCCCGAGCTATCCCGTCGCCGACATCGATCTGGTGGCCACGGTTGACGATCGCGCGGTTTACGTTCATGCCATCAACCGCAGTTTCGCGACGGACTACCCCATTACGCTAAACCTTGAGGCTCTCCAAAACCTGACAGAGACCGCAACCCACTATGTCTGGAGTCGGCGATCGCGCGCTTGGCCCTTCCAGCCCGTTCCGCCAGAGATCGGACAGATTACCGCACAGGTCAAACCTCTATCTCGCCGTCAGCTGTCGGTCACCTTACCCAAGCAGTCTGCAAGTATTATTGAAATCCCTTTTCATCCCTGAATCCCTGCCAAAAGAACCCTAGGGTATTGGCAACTTGAGAGCAGAAAAACAGGAGCGTTAGCTGCACCTTGGTCCCGAGCGGACATTGCTTGAGGGGATAGAGCAACAGATCTAGATAAAAGGACAGCGATTCCACCGTCATTTTTCCCGCCCTCCGCTGCGCGCAAATTCGCCGAAAATGGAAAGCACCCTGACCGTACCTAAAATGTTGTCGCCAAAAGCTGCGTAACGTCATAGGGTGAGCGTGATGCACGCGGGCATCCGGGACGTAGTCCAAGACATAGCCCTGGTGGAGCCAGCGATCGCACAGTTCCCGATCTTCCCCCGCAGCCAGCGGAAACGAGCTGTCGAATCCGCCCAAGTCGAAAAACAGGCGCGCTGGCAGCGCGAGATTGTTAGAGGCAAAGAAGCGTGCCGATTTTGGATGGGCGTTGTAGTAGCGATAAAAATAATCCATCATCTCTTGGTGCGCCACGGCGTAGAGATTGTGGGGCAGCATATTCAGCGTTTGTCCCCCCAGCAAGCTATTGGGCGATCGGGCAAACTGACGAGCAAAGGCAGCGAGCCAGTCGGGGGTTGGGGTGCAGTCATCGTCCGTAAAGGCAATGTAGTCTCCCTTGGCAATCCTAGATCCGGTATTGCGAGCGGTGGCGGGACCCGCATTGGTCTGGTAAACAACCGTGAGCGGGAGTTGCGACTGAAATTCAGCAGTGACCGTCTCGAGCGGCACGGTGCTGCCATCGTCGACCACGATCGCCTCAAACCGATCGCTGGGGTAGCGAATCTGCGCGATGGATTGCAGGCAATGGCGCAGGCAATGCGGTCGGTTGTAGGTGGGAATGACAATTGAAATAAACGGCGTGTCGACCGCTGTAAAATCTGTACGCATTGCCTAGACTCGGGTCAGTTTGCAAAGAAAAGATCGGGCGCTTTAAAGATGAGATTGCGGGGTTAACTTCGCCCTCCATTTCCAAAGCCATCGCCCCACAGTCAAGCTCAAGAGTTTGCGATAGGTCAACAGCCAGGGAATCGGCCACAGGATCCCCCCATGGTCCTGTAAAAATCGAGTCCACTCTCCGACGGGCAAAAAGCGGTGCTGGAGATCGTTGCCATAGCTTAACCCTTTGGGATGCCGCAACTTTTGAACCAAAGTTGAGAAGCGCTCTATTGCATCAATCTCATTGCCTCGTTCGTGATGCTGGGGGCTGGTGCCCGCATACCCAGGGGCAAGCCAAACCGAATAGCCGAGTTGCTTTGCCCTGAAGCCATAGTCGAGATCTCCTAAGAAATGAGTAAAGGCTGCGTTGAAATTGCCCACCTTTTGATAGATCGCGCGGGGCACTAAAACGCAGTTGCCTGAAATCGTATCGCATTGTCTTGCTTCTGCCATGGGTTCGAGCAAACCAAACCGCAGGAGAAATTTGGGCCATCTTTGCCGGAATCCACCAGAAACCAAGACCTGCGATCGCGGATCGCGGGTAGCCCCAGAGATGGTTGCATCGGCAAAGCCCCTGACTTGGAGTGTCCTTGCCGTTTCTAGGAGTGTTTCTAGAGCGCTTTGGCTCAGGATGGTATCGTCATTGAGCCAGAGGTGGTAGTCGTAGGGCTGTCGAGCTGCTGCCGCAAAGGCCGCTCTCATTCCGCCGTTCCAAAATAAGGTGCCCGTTCCCGCCAGTACCTGGACCTGAGGGTATCGCACTCGGACCGCTTCCGCAGTTCCATCGGTGCTGCCATCGTCAACGAGGTAGACGGTCAAGCGAACATCCTCAGAAAAAGTTTGGCTCCACAAAGCAGCCAGAGCCTGCAGCGTCGTAGACCGGCGATTGTGAGATGTCATCAATACGGCAATGCGAACGGGCGTTACCATAAGCTCATCCATTGCCCGAGTGGGGGAACCCTTTCATTACATTTCACCAATTTTATTGAATTTTGACCGACTTTAGCCCAAAAAGGGTTTGCGACTCGTCCGGGTAACACTATTTCTCGACGATCGGGTAATGGGCGCGATCGCAAGGGGCCGAGTTTCTCCAAACAAAGGTTTTAAGCTAAAGTACGGACATTTGTCTAGACCACACGCTAGACTGAGTTTGTAGAGAGCAGTAGGCAATCTCATGTTTGCAACCGTCAGCTCGAGGTTAAATCCGATCGAGATTCGGCAAGGTTTAGCGCTGTCCCAAGAGCGACTGGGCGCGCTTTTGCGGATCAGTCCGAAAACAGTCAGCCGATGGGAGCGTGCCGAGCGACGGCCCACAGATGAGGATGTGCTGCGCAAGATGGCTAAGCTGAGGGAGATTGTGGATCTGGGGTCTAGGATTTACAGGCCGGAAGGCTTGAAAGAATTTCTCTCCACGCCCTTGCCGGTATTTGGGGGGCGATCTGGGTTGGATTTGATCGGACTGGGAGAGTTTGAACCCGTGATTGCAGCGTTAGCGGCTGACTTTGAAGGGACTGGCTTCTAGGATGTCTTTGCAATCTTTTGTCGAGCGTTGGTCTGGTCATGCCGTGCGACATTTGCCCGATACGCCTGACAGAATGAATGACATCTACGATTTCAGCTATTGCGGGAGAAGCACGGAAAATCGATGGAATGTTGCGGGAGAAGCTACGCTGTACCTGGCGAAGGAGAAGGACGTGGCGTTAGCGGAGTATGCCCGACATTTTCAGGTCAATCGTACGCCTGGGCTGGCCGCAAAAGTGTATCGGCGGAAGGTCTATCGATTTGAGGTAAAGCTGGACGAGGTGCTGGATTTAAGAAGGGCTTCGGTCTGGTCTGCGCTTTCGTTACAGAATGCCCCTGCTTGTTTTAAAGATAAAAACGTGGCGAGGGCGACTGCCACGTTCATTCGCAATACAATGGCAGTCCAGGCGATATTTGTGCCTTCTGCGGCTTTTTTAGACGATTTAGAGCAGTGGTGTTTGCTGTTGTTTTTAGAAAAACTACCTGCGGATGTCAGACAGGTTTTGCCCAGCGCGGTTGAGGATGGCTATTTTGAAATCTCTTGAATCGCGCGGAAATTTTACCCCAAAGGTCTACTTCGCTAGGGTCGGTCCAGCAGGTTCGGCATTTTTCATCCCTTAAAGGAGTTCGAGTTGGAGCGGGTACAGCGGCTCATTGCGGAATACTTCAACGGCTCAGATCGACACCTGCGCTTCGGGGGCGTGGCGATCGCCGATTTGGCCGACCAGTACGGCACCCCCTTCTACGCCTACGACCGTCAAGTCTTAGAGCAAACCTGGAGCCGTCTGCGCTGCGCCCTGCCGCCAGAATTTACCGTCTATTATTCTGTCAAAGCCAACCCCAATCAAAGAATCCTCCAGTTTTTCTTGAGTAAAGGGTGCGGCCTCGAGATTGCCTCCGTTGGGGAATTCGATCGCGCCCTGCGGGCCGGGTGCGCGCCCGCGCGGATTTTATTTGCGGGACCGGGGAAAACGGAAGCCGAACTCGAGCGAGTGTTGGAGCAGAACATCGGCGCCGTCCATATCGAGTCATTCCGGGAAATGGACCGGATCAGTGCCATCGCTCGAAGGCTGGGGCGATCGGCGCGGATTGCCCTGCGCGTCAACCCGACCGAAGAGGCCCAGGGCGGTGCGATGCGGATGGGCGGAAAACCTCTGCCCTTTGGCATCGATGAGGAATGTCTGGAAGCGGCATTGGACCGAGCAATCAGCGATCCGTTTCTGTCAGTCCGGGGAATTCACCTCTTTATCGGCACGCAGATTTTAGACCCTGCCATATTGCTCGCTCAGTATCGCAAGGGGATCGCGATCGCCCAGCGCGCCGCCGATCGCCTCCAAGCGCCCCTCCAAACCGTCGATTTTGGCGGCGGCCTGGGGATCCCCTATTTCCCTGGAGAGCAAAGCCTCAACCTCGAAGCGTTCCGCCAGGGCCTGGTTGAGTTGATGGCAGATGTCCGTTCCGATCCTCGATTGACGGGCACCCAGTTCATGGTCGAACCGGGGCGGTATTTAGTCGGGGAAGCGGGCATTTACGTCGTCCGAGTCAACGATATCAAATACTCTAGGGGCAAAAAATTTATCATCGTGGATGGAGGGCTGCACCACCATCTGACGGCATCGGGGAATTTAGGCCAGGTCATCAAACGCAATTACCCCGTGGCCATTCTCAATAAACTCAATGCCGAGGCTCGCGAAAGCGCGGACATCGTCGGTCCGCTCTGCACCCCCTTAGATGCCCTAGCCCGGAACGTCATGCTGCCCCCTGCGGAAGTGGGCGATTGGGTGGGGGTGTTTCAGTCGGGAGCTTATGCCCGCAGCGCTAGCCCGTTGGGGTTCCTCAGCCACCCGGCCCCGCCGGAAATCTGGGTGGAAGCCGGGAAATCCACCCTCCTCTGCCCGCGCGGGCAATACGACACGATTTAAGGCAAATTCTTGGCGAATTCTCAAAGTTGAGTAAGATAAGCAATATTTCGACTCGAACCCATGTCGCAAAAGATCCAAACCGATCTAGCCATCGCACAAACCGTTCTCGCCTTTATCCGGTCTCGCTATAGTGCGGCGCAGCAGCGATCGCTCGCGGCGGACGATTTGCTATTAGAGGGGGGCATTATCGACTCCATGGGATTCATCGACTTAATTGCATTTATCGAATCCGAATTCGAGATCGTGGTGGAGGGCGAAGATATGGTGCCCGAACACTTTCAGACGGTCAATAGTATTGCCCATTTGATTGAAATCAAACAAGCTTCCCGCTAACGGGAAAACAGAGGACGCGTTCGATCTAGGATTCAGCACTGTGCAAAGTTGAAGAGAACTCATCGATGGTGTCGCTCCAAAAAGTCAACACATCTATGTTCGATCGGGTCTATCCGCTGCTTCAGGAACTCGACCCGCAACTGAAGCAAAATTGCTGGCAGTTTATTTTCCAGCCTCCCTGGACTCCAGAAGAGGATTATTGCGGTTACGGACTGTTTGACGGCGATGTGGCGGTGGGCTTTGTCGGACTCATTTTCAGCCAACGCAAAATTGATGGCAAACTGGAGCGATTCTGCAATGTCACCAGTTGGATCGTGAAAGAGTCCTATCGGGGGCAGAGTATGTTGCTGATGTTTCCTCTCATGCAATTGAAAGACTACACCTTAACGGATTTAAGTGCCGAGCGAAAAATTTTTCCCTTGCTCGCGCGGATGGGGTTCAAACCGCTGGATACCAAAATCAAACTCTCGATTCCCATACCGCTTGCGCGCGATCGCCGTCTGGAAAAATCCGCGCGCATCGTTGCGGATGCCGCGCAAATTCGGACCTTACTGAACGGGGACGATCGACAGGTGTTTGAGGATCACCAGGGAATCGAAGACTGCCACCACCTGTTGGTGGATGCGGGCGATCGCCGCTGTCACGTCGTTTATACCCACAACCGCAAAGGTCGCATACCCTACTGCTATCTTCAGTTTGCAAGCGATCGCCAATTGTTTGCCGACTGCAGCCTGCTCTGCCGACGCTATATTGCCCGACAACACCGGACCCCATTTATTTTGGTGGACTCTCGGTTCGGCGATGCCTTGCCTTGGGCCTTCGACCTGCCGCTGCAATTTACGAAACTCTACAAATCCGAGCGGCTTCAGCCGCAGCAAATCGACAACTTGTACGCAGAATTGGTTTTATTGAACTTCAACCTCCTGCCAAGCGATCTGAAGACCGCCGTCAGAGCGCTTTTCCATCGGGCCGATCCCTATCCCGCGAGCTAAGAGGAGCGACCCGTGTCAGAAGTTGCCATTAAAGTCCGTGGGTTGGGAAAACGCTACGACCTGTTTCATCAAAGGCGCGGTGCCTATCTCACGCTGAGAGAGCAGATCCAGCAATCGCTCCAAGCCCCCTTTGTTAAATCCAACGACGCGCGGTTCTCAAATCGCGAGGTCTTTTGGGCCTTAAAAGACGTTTCCTTTGAAATCGAGCAAGGGGAAGTCATTGGTATTATCGGGCGCAACGGAGCGGGTAAATCGACGCTATTAAAGATTCTGAGCCGCATCACCGAACCCAGTGCGGGCCGCATTGAAATTGCCGGACGCGTGGCGAGCCTATTAGAAGTTGGAACTGGCTTTCATGGCGAGTTGACGGGGAGAGAGAATATTTTCCTCAACGGGGCAATTTTAGGGATGGGTCGCGCGGAAATAAACCGAAAATTTGAGGAAATCGTTGCTTTTGCAGAAGTAGAGCGGTTCTTGGATACGCCCGTCAAGCGATATTCTTCAGGGATGTACGTGCGATTGGCATTTGCCGTTGCAGCCCATCTCGAACCCGATATTTTGATTGTCGATGAAGTTTTAGCGGTGGGCGATGCCGCCTTTCAGAAAAAATGTCTGGGAAAAATGGGAGAAGTGGCCACCCAGGAAGCCCGAACGGTTTTGTTTGTCAGCCACAACATGTCGTCCATTCAAGCCCTGTGCCAGAGAACCTTTTGGTTTAATTCGGGTGCGTTGGTCGAGCGCGGCGACACGCAGTCCGTCGTGCGAGAATATCTCCAATCTACCTCGGCCCATCAGGAGACGCCCTTGGCCGAACGCCGCGATCGCGACGGGGACGGGAGCGTGAGATTGCTCTCAATTCGCATTGAAAGTACGGAGTCCACAGGAATGATTCGCTCCGGCAGTTGCCTCAAAATTACCCTGCGCTACCAAAGTCAAAAAACATTTGCCGAACCGCACTTTTTAATCAGCATTTACGACCACATCAGCAGCCGTGGGCTGTTTCGCCTCGACAGCCGCAGCAAGGAAGGACTGCCAACTCTGCTATCTGAGGAAGGTTCGATTACCTGCATAACCGAACCGATTCGGCTGACGCCGGGTCGATGCTTTGTCAACGTGAGGGTCAAGCGAGGGTTGGTGCTTGCGGACTACGTCCAGAGCGCGGCGTTCTTCGATGTAGAGGCCGAGAATATCGACGGCACGGCTCAATGTCCAGAACGGGATTGGGTCGTGACGGTCGTTCGGCATCGCTGGCTCGCACAATGATAGAGTTAGACACGATTCAGATCTAATGAGGTAGGAATGGGAGACAAGCCGCTTGTTTCTTGCATCGTCACCTTCCAAAATAGCGAGCCGTTTCTCAAAGAAGCGATCCAAAGTGTCTCGACCCAAACCTACGATCGCTGGGAACTCTTACTGATCGATCGTGGATCGACCGACGGTAGCGTCGCGATCGCGCGCGATTTTGCGAATCGCGATCCAGAAAAAATTCGCTATCTAGAACTTGCGAAGCATGAAACTTGCGGCATTGGGGCCTTGCGAAACTTCAGTATTCTCCACAGCCAAGGTCGATATATTGCATTTCTTCCGACGGACTCGGTATGGTTACCGCAAAAATTGGAGCAGCAGGTCGAAATTCTAGAAACGCATCCCGAGGCTGCGATGGCAGTCGGGCGAACTGAACTTTGGTTTAGTTGGACTAAAAAATCAGAGGATGTCGATCGCGATCGTTTTATAACCCTAGGCCGTAACCCAGACACGCTCGTACGGCCACCCGAGCTGTTGGCGCGCTTGCTCCAAGAT
The DNA here is from genome assembly GCF_044923475.1 of Altericista sp. CCNU0014. Lineage (NCBI taxonomy): Bacteria > Bacillati > Cyanobacteriota > Cyanophyceae > Synechococcales > Altericista > Altericista sp. CCNU0014. Next base: position 3,012,797 of record NZ_CP137338.1, on the reverse strand, counting down.
GAGTTGTCCCTCGCGGCTGTCCGGAATGGGGTATTCCGACGAGAGGCTTACAATCGCGCAGGTGGATTTGACGAGACCGTCCGAGGTTTTTACGCAGACTCCATCTTCTACGCCTGCCTGTGTTGCCAATACCCGGTCTATATCTCGAATCGATGTTGGGACAGGTGCCGACAACACTTTATCCCTAGCCCGCAACCGACGACCGACGACCGCTATCAGCCAGAACGGGAACGCTTCTTGAACTCAATCGAGATCCATTTATCCAAACGAGGCGATCGCAAGACAGCCGCGTGGGACGCGCTTCAGCAACAACTGTGGCCCTATCGCCACCCTGGCTTAGATCGACTGAGAAAAACCCCGCAACTGCTCCAAAAAATAGCAAAAACGATCGAAGTCGGTCTTTTACCCGCTGCGCTGCGATATTGGTTGGGAGTGCGCTGGCACAGGCGCAAGATTCGCCCTTGGATCGGTTGGGTGCGCTTTGGAGCGCTGCGAAGATTGACCCCGATTAGCAATAACTTCGGTTTCGAACGAGGTCAGCCGCTAGATCGCTATTATATCGAGCAGTTTTTATCCAGTCAGTCTGGCGACATCCGAGGACGCGTTCTCGAAATTCGCGATCCGGGCTACACCTACAAATTTGGCGGGGATCGCGTCACTCAAAGCGATGTCTTAGATGCAGATGAAAATAACCCAACCGCAACCCTCATCGCCGATCTAACCCGTGCAGAACGAGTCGAATCCGATGTCTTTGACTGCATTATCCTAACCCAAACATTGCAATTTATTTACGACATTCAGTCTGCCCTCAAGACCCTTTACCGGATTCTCAAACCGGGAGGCGTGTTGTTGATGACCCTGCCCTCAATCAGCCAATTCGACCCGACCGATACGGGTCGATGGGGCGATTATTGGCGATTTACAACCTACTCTGCTCGTCGATTAGTGGCAGAATGTTTCCCTGGCGATCGCCTCGATGTCAAGGCTTACGGCAACGTGCTGACAGTCACAGCCTTTCTCTACGGCGTGGCGGCTGAAGAGCTCAGTCAGGCCGAGCTAGTTTATCAAGATCCCAAATACGAGTTATTGATTGCGGTCAGGGCAGTAAAACCAGAGTTGTTGCAACAATCATTGAACTCTTAGGCTATTCCCGAAACAAAAACTACCAAACATTCTGTTGTGCCGCAAGGCCTTGCGCCCCTACTTGCGGCACAACAGGATCCTGTCCGATGTCCTGTCCGATTGGAGATGAGAATGGACTTCATTCACGTGGCGAAACTGCTTTCTCAGGCAATCTGCAAAACTCTGTAGCGTATACCAGGAAGGACAATTCAATTTCTGTTGAGGGGCGATCGAATCTGCTGGGGAGCAAAACTCAACGAGCAGCCAGGACTTTGAAAAAGCAGCTAACGTTTCGCAAATCTGCTCGAAGTTGAGATGTTGCTCGAAGACCAACACGTCCACTATCCCCAGAGCGAGGACCATCTCGCAGGGTAACCGTTGAAGTGCGGGGGTGAGAACCTGGTTGCAAACCCCTTGTCCGGGCGAAGGATATCGAATATCCACCACCAGCGGTAGAATCGGCAAAGCCTTGTCGCGTGCGGCCCCATAACATTGAGCGACGTGTCTGTCATTACGGTCAACTGCAACAACGCGGCTCCCCAGAGAGGCTGCCAGTAAAGCGTACCAGCCCCGATGGCATCCGATATCTAGAACCGTTGAGGGGTGCAGATCGGTCAATACCCTGCGAACGATACGTTGCTTTGGCGTCCACGCACCCGAGGGCGGCAAAAGTGGATTGGGCTCGAGATCGATCTCTCGATCGGTCGATCCTTTCGGTAGTTGGATTCGCAACACTTCTCGTCTCAAGTGTTTGACCAGCTCGTATCCCTCAAGTTCGCGTATCAAACCTAACTTTACCAATACCTTCTTGCCAAAAATTTTCCCTCGTTTTAAGGGATGGTTAGGTGGGTTGTAGAGGCTAGGATATCCCATCAAAGCCGCAAATTCAGGGTGGATGGTATTGTGTTCGTAGTCAGCCAATAAGTGCCGAGCTAGATTTCCGTGGCCCCGCGCCATCAGTCTGAGGGGATAAATAAAGTAACTGTAGAAGTTATCTTTAAAGAACGACCAAGTGCGATTTCCATCGCGATCTGCATCCGAGATGGAACAAAAGTCCACGAAGACCGGACGGCAGTAATCGAACAACATATCCCAGGTGCTGACATCCCCCAGCGTCAGGTCGCGCTCGGCTAATGCAAGCATCATGTCTGTAATAAATAGCGCGGCATCCTTCAACATCTCCGAGCACCATTCATTGGCATAGGAGACAAAAGGAATGAGCCGATGTTTGAGGACCATCGCATAGCCCTCTAGTTTCAAATCGGTCAATTCTGTTTCGACCAGAAAACCTTTCTCGACGAGTTGGCAAATAATACCATCTGCAAACATTTGCCTGTAGAAATTTGCTTTGTCGCGAGTAATGCCGCGATAAAGCTCTCCTTGCCATCGAAAAACTCGGCCATCGCGATCGCAAAAAGAAGTGGGATGAAAGGCGATCTCGTGCGGGGGGATAACGAGAGACTCCATCAGCTCTCTCCATGCTTCAACTCTCGATCTTTGGCGACGACAATTATCCCCTTTCGGTTTAGAGATTTGCTCGCGCGATTCGTGTTTTCAACGTCGGCATCCCAAAAAAATCCCGAATTGATTGGCATTGGCAAGTTTTTTGAAAAAACTAATCCTTATCATAAAATTATAAAATAGATAATATAAATCCAAAGATGAGAACGACTCCGGCGGTGCCGATGGATGAAGATTAGCGCCCCCGAACCGCGCCCAGCACAACGGGGGCGGGCGTGATGTCTGCGAACCTTTTCAGATCGTCGAGCCTTGAAAACGCGCGCGTCCTCGTGGTGGCCAGAATGACATATCCGCCCATGGGCGGGGAATATTTGCGCAATTGGCAAACCATCAATATTCTGAGGCAGCTCGGCCCCGTTGCGGTGTTCTCGATCTCGGACCGCGCGCTCCGCCCACCCGAACTCGATGGCGTGGTACTCTGGCAGCACTACGATACGAGTCAAGACCGATCGCCGCGATCGCAGGTCGAGCGATTTGCCCAATGGGTGAGGCAGTGCGGGTTGACCTACTACTGCCCCTATCGCGCGGCTGCGGCCCGAGCTTTGGAAGAAACCGTCGATCGCTTCAAGCCCGATCTCGTCGTTCTAGAGCAGCTTTGGCTCATTCCCTACCTGGCCGTCCTGCAAAAGCGCCCCTGTCGCATTATTTACGATGCCCATAATGTCGAAGCGCCCCTGTATCGAGCGACGAAGTGCCAAGGGAGCGGACTGCGATCGCTGGTTCGCAATACCCTGCATCTTTCTCAAATCCGCCGGGACGAGCAAACGCTAACCCGCCAGACCAGTTGCGTTTGGGCGTGCAGCGATCGAGATCGCACCCAACTCCACCAACGCTATGGCGATACCTTTGTCTCTGCGGTCGTCGTCAACGGCGTGGACCCGGCATTTTATCGGGCGCTTCCCAGTGATGCCAATCGAGAGCTGGAAGGGGTTGAGACGGGGACCGCCACCCTCATTTTGACCGGGAACTTCGCCCACCTGCCCAACGCCCGAGCCGCCGAGATCTTGATTTCAGATCTGTACCCGAGGCTCAAACCCACCTACCCGCAGTTGCGGTTGCTGCTGGTGGGAAGACATCCCACCGCCGCGATGCAGGCAGCCGCTGGCCGCGACCCGAATATCGTCGTTACGGGGGAAGTGCCGGATGTCAGACCCTATTTAGCGATCGCCAGTGTTGCGATCGTGCCGTTGCAAGAGGGGAGCGGCACGCGCCTTAAAATCCTAGAAGCCTTTGCCGCAGGCTGTCCGGTCGTCAGCTCCACCAAAGGAGCCGAGGGATTAGCGGTCCGAGATGGGGAGCATCTTTTGATTCGAGACGGAATCGATGCCATGATGCAAGGAGTGCAGCTCCTGTGGGACGATCCCGCGCTCAAAGCCCAAATGCTGCAATCTGCTCGCCGCTGTCTGCAATCCGACTATTCTTGGGAGTCTGCTCGGGTGCAGGCTCAAACTGTACTACAGGCCCTATTTTCCGATGCCGAGTATGACACCGAAAAAAAAGCTCGTAATTGAAGCGGGTCGCGCGGACGGGCAGTATTGGCAAGACCTGTGGAACTACCGCGAATTGCTATATTTTTTGGCTTGGCGCGATATCATCGTGCGCTACAAACAAACTGTTTTTGGGGTTCTGTGGGCGCTGCTGCGGCCTTTTATCACCATGGTCGTGTTTACGATCGTGTTCGGTCGGCTTGCCAAGCTGGATGACATTTCGGGAGTTCCCTACCCAATCTTGGTCTGTGCGGCAATGCTCCCTTGGCAATTTTTTGCTAATGCTTTGCAAGAGTGCAGCAATAGTTTGATTGAAGACGCAAATTTAATTTCCAAAGTCTATTTTCCCCGTCTCATCATACCGATGAGCAGCGTCATCGTAAGCTTTATCGACTTTCTAATTTCCGGCGCGATCTTATTGGGGTTGATGGCTTGGTACGACTACGTTCCGAGTTGGCGGATTCTGACGCTACCGCTTTTCATCGGCGTCGCCTTTGTCGCTGCCATCGGCGGCGGGCTGTGGCTCTCGGCCTTGAACGTGAAATACCGCGATTTCCGCTATGTAGTGCCCTTTATCGTTCAAGTGGGGCTGTACGTCTCCCCCGTAGGCTTCAGTAGCGATATCGTCCCCGCGCGCTGGCGATTGCTTTACTCGATCAACCCGATGGTTGGGGTCATTGATGGATTTCGCTGGGCCATTCTCGGCAATGCTTCTCAGGTCTACTGGCCGGGATTTTTGCTATCCAATGGTTTGGCGATCTTCTTGTTACTTTGGAGTATTTGGTATTTTCGCAAAACAGAGCGAACCCTCGCCGATGTCATTTGACCGCTCGCGAACACCATGGCCACCGCTCCTGAAAATATTCTCTGAAGGCTCCTAGTTCCCACGCAAACCATTGCAGCGCGTAGTAAATTCTACGCTGAAGCGGAAGTTTGCGAGGCACTAAGAATTTCACAAAGATTGCAAAAAACGTTTTCAGGATCGCCGCACTGTGGGAGTACCAGCACCGCTCTTTCATAAAAGTTTTTCGGGCAGATCGTCCTTCAGAATAGGTCGATCTCAGCAGCCATTTCAGGTGCATTTTATAATCGGCAATCAGGTGGGAAACTTTCAAGTTGTGGACGTAAAAGATTTCAACCCCGCTGGCCTGAAGTCGCAGTAAAAAGTCAATTTCTTCCATGTAGGCCGTCTGGGTCCCGCTCATGCCGAGGCGTTCGTCGAAACCGCCGCATCGATCGAACAGATCTCGCGAGAACACCATATTCGAGCCTGGAATCCATTCCTCTACGAGGCGAATGGGATGGGTGGTATTGCCAAAACTCAACCGACCGTATTCGGGCGGGAACCAATCTGGAGGCTGGGTTTGGGTGTAGGCATCGTAGGGACCGCCGAATGCCTTAATCTCTGGATGCGCGGCAATAAACTCAAGCGCGATCTCCAGCCAGTCCGGCGCGGCGATCGCATCGTCGTCAATATAGGCAATATATCGGCCCAGTGCCGTTTGCCAACCCACATTGCGAGCGCAGCTCAACCCTTGTTTCGTAGCAGTCACGTAACGAAAATGCGGCTCTTTCGCGATATATTGCTGCGATATTTCAAACGTATTATCCGTAGAGTTGTTGTCAACGATCGCAACTTCAAACTGATTTCGATCTGCACTCTGAACCACTAAAGAATCCAAGCATTGCTTGAGAAGCTGCGCTCGATTGTAGGTACAAACAATGACAGAAACTAAAAGATCGCTCATGATTGAAGATTTCTGTAACGATAAATGTCTGACTCATACTCTAATTGGGCCAGATAACACCATCTTGGCCTGAAATACCGCAAATGAGGGCTTTTTACATTAGCATTCTCCTATGATCTACTGTAGCTGACCTGCTTTGCGCGATCGCTCGAGACAATCTGGACCTTTAGACGGCGGAAAAAGATGACATCTAAGAAAAAGCTGCTCTATCTCGCCGTTTGCGACCCCGACCTCCCCGTAACGGGCGTGACCGTCCGCATGGGCGCTTTCGTGAAGTACCTCGCTCGCGACTACGATATTACGCTGCTCCACATGGCAGGCAGCGGGCATGCGGTCGATCCCGATATCGAAGCGCGCTACTGCGATCGCCGCAATCGACTCGGCGTATCCCGCCGCATCCGCGTTCCCTTCTCGCAACTGGGCTATTTTCTCTTTAGCCCATCCCTGTACCGCCAAGCCGATCGCCTCCTGGCCTCCGAGGACTTCGATTATTTGCTACTGGATTACGGATTGGCTGCGGTTTACGGCCTCCTGCTGGCCAAACGCCATCAAATTCCGATCGTTTATTGCTCCAGCAATATCGAGTACCGCATGTACTGGGAAATGGGCCAACGCGACCCGCGCCGTTTGGTGCTGACGCCCTACGTTTATTGGGCAGAGCGCGGCATTTGCCAGCAGGCCAGCTTAGTCACCACGGTTTCCGAGCGCGACCGTCAGGTCTACGCGCAGTGGCTGCCCGGCGATCGCATTCTCGCCATCCCCCAAGGCTTCGAACCGGAATCGGTAAATCCGTTTTACGATCCGCCGCCGCCATCGCCGCCGATTGTCTTGTTCGTGGGCAGTTTCAAAGATCGCAATAACGTCCGAGCGGCCAGAACGATCGTTCGCGACATCGCGCCCAAAGTGGCTCGGGCCTACCCGGACGTAAAATTTCAGTTTGTTGGCGCCAGTCCCCCCAGCGATCTCCAGGCCCCCAACATCGAACTCGCTGGCTTTGTGGACGACTTGCATCCCTACTGGCAGCGGGCGAATCTCGTCATCGCACCCATGCCCTTCGCCCACGGTATTTCGACCAAAGTCGTTTCCGGACTGGCCTTTGGCAAAACCGTCCTCACAACGCCTCAAATTGCCGCCGCCATGCCCCGCACTTACCCGCATCTCCATGCAGTCCCGCTAGAGACCTTTCCCGAGCGGATTGTCGAGTTATTGGCTGCGGGGCAATCGCTCAATACGGCGGAATTCAAGACGCTTTGCCAAGATTTTGCTTGGCCGGATTTAATGGCTCGCTTGCGCGGCAATATCGAGAAATATTGTTAGCGTACCTGCATTCGCGGCGATCGATTACGCTTTAGCTTTGAATGGGTTTGAGGGCGAGCCAAAGCTAAAAAGCACCTGAAACTTATCCTCAGTGGCATTCAGCGCGTTATTAAATGCATCAGATCCAAAATCAAAGGTCGCTCGATTCCAAGAAAAGCTGAGAGTCGGAGCATTTGGAGTAGGATTCAGCTTGAGCGAAGCCAAAATGCCATAGTTGGTAACCCCGCGCTGGGGCACGAAATAGCCTGAAAGACTGCCGCGTCCTGCTAAATCGACGCTGAGGTTGATGCCCGTTCCGTTGGGCACAGAAGAGGGCAAAACATCAAAAAATTGAGTGATGCCCGCTGAAAAAGGGCCGATGCGTCCCGTCAGGCCGACAGACACGAAATTATCGACGGGATTGCTATACAGTCCATTGCCAGCATCTTTAATCCGATCGAAGACATAGCGAAAGCTCCCAAACAGCGACAGACTGGACGATGGGCTAAATCTAAACACTTTTTCGATGCGGCTTTCAGCTTTACTGAAGTAGTCTCGATCTGGATTGACGTAACCGATCAGACTCGTGCTGAGGCGCAGATCTTTTTGCAGATCGTGGGAGTAGTCAACGCCTAGATACGCTTTAGGAACGGGAGAGGCAATAAAACCGCCATAGTAACGAATCACTCTGTTGGGCTCGGTCGTGTTTCCCGTTAAGCTGATGTGGGGATAGTAGGTCACGCTCTCGACAAGCTTGCTGGTCGTGATTCGATTGACATCGGTTTCGAAAAAGGTGAAGTAACCTTGGGTGTAATAATTCGATAAATTTGATGATGCGATCGCTCGAACGGTGTTGTCGAGATTGACCAGGGAGAGCACTGACAATGGGGTACCTGTCGTCCCAGCGCCGCCTTCCGCACCCACTGCGGATGTAATTCGCGAGGGAGCGAGCACCGCATAGCGAGACGCGATCGAAAAAACCCGATCGGCAACCGGGGAAAGGCCCAGCCAGAGGCTGTTAAATACGGCTCCTGGTTCCTGTTTTTGACTCCGTTGCGGGTGCTTGGATTCGCCGTAGCCAGCTTGATAGATGACAAAGCTTCTTTCGGGAAGACGCGTATTATTTGCGGAGAAAATTAAGCTTTGATTCAGGTTTGTAACGGCAGATCGATCGGGATCGCCCTTCAGCTTTGGCACCACATCAGGTAGGAGTTGAGCAGCCCCTTGAATTAAAGTATTAGCTGGGAAATTTCGATCGAATAGAATTTCTGTTACTCCGTGGAGAGTACGACCTAAAACAGCCTTTTTAGCATTGGATTTATACACTTGGCGCACGCGATACAAGCCTAAAGTGTAGGTATTGCTTAAGTCTTCAAATCGGTTTAGAGCAGATCGATTGCCTTGAGCGTTTCCCTCAAATGCTCCCGTATTTGGGAAAAACAAATCTAGGCCGACAACTTGCTCGTCCGCACCAATGCTTTGAAAACCAGGCTGGGCTAAAATCCTTAACGTTTCTGGCGAAACAACATCTCCAAAGGATCCTGCCTGAAAAATGCGCGTGGTTTGGAGCGTGTCAGGATCGATACTGCTGCGATCGCTCGTTAGAGCAGGCGTAAGACTGCATTGCGCGTTGGGGTCGGGGACGTTAAACCGTCCCGCAGCGCTACAAGATCCTGTAAAGCTGAGTTGGAACTGCAGGCCGTTGACGGTTTGTGGGTCGATGCGCGTAATGGTTATCTCTCGGCGTTTGGGCACTGTCTTTAGCTGTACATACAGTCCTGTTTGATCCGAGGTAAAGATATTGTCTCGCGAAATACTCTGTTTTATTTGGCTTTTTACTGCATATAAACCGCCGATTAAAAAATTTTCGTTGACTCCATTGCCAAACTTATAGCCCGTGCTAAACTCCCCTTCCGTCAAATGGGAAACTAGCGTTCCATTGAGGGGCACTGCCGTAAAAAACGGTGGAAGCCGCTCCTTAGCAATAATTTGAGGGATTCTCTTGTACTGTGCGTTTGCTTTTAAGACAAGTTCAGACGCCTCAACCGAAAACTGTACGTCTTCTAGTCGTACTTTATCTTGCGAAAAGGAGCTAGGTTCAATGGAGAAGTCAGGACTAATTTTGAAGGATTCTGCAGGTGACGGCAAAACAAATTCTACCGGGATAAAGGATGGCTCAATTTCAATCGGTTTCGATGGTTGAGTGGGAACCTGTGGTGGGAGGGATGGCGGTGTTGTGTTGCTGCTTGATTTACCCTCAATCTCTTCTGCGGCTACTGCTAAGTTTGTTTGGAGCGATACACGATCGAGCGATACATTATGGCTGATGTAGGCTTCTGAACTGTCGCGAACGCCTCGGCGCCCAGAATCTGAGATACCTTGTTGCTCCGATTCAGAATTGAGGAGGACGAGATCTGCCGCTTGCTGAGAAATAGGATTAGAAGTTTCTTCCCTCGCGCCGATATCTAGGTTTACAGGCAATAATGTGGTATCAGCCTGTTGCGATGTTTTTTGAAGCGGTTCGGCTCGGACGGCAAGGCCTTCTAAAAGAACTTCAGCGGACAGAAAAACAGAGAGGGTCCAAAAGAGTTTCATAGCCTATTTGCGCTTGACATAACCTAAGGTCTGGCTTGCTATGTTAATTTGAGCTGCAAAACAGGTTAGGCAAATGAAATGCTTTGCCTAACCTGCCTTAAGTTCTTGGGTCAGCACAAACCAACCTATTGGTTCAGGTGTAACCCGCGCCAATAAGTTAATTCAGTTCAAAATTTAGATAACCTTATGTTTGCTAGGGAAGAAGGCCCAACCCAGACGTCAACCCATTCAAATTAAAGGTGTTTGCTTGCGCCGTGCCTACGCTCGCAGGATCCTCTCCGGTCGTGTAGATGGATGGTCCCCCGTAGTAAAAGTACCCGCCTGAGTTATAGCTGAGGCCGCCCGCACTACCAACCGCAAAGGCTTTAACATTTGTTACAGGCTGATACGTAGAAGTATTGGTAGAAGTATTGGTGGAAGTATTGGTGGAAGGACCACAGTAATAAAATCCACATCCTCCATTTTCATAGGAAGAGTTGGATGAGCCAGAAAAGTTAGATGAGGTGGAGGTTAGTACGCTGGTGTAGTTCAACTCTGCTCCGGCGGCGGCAGAGGTTTTCCCAATACCCGCACCGACAGCAATATCGGTAACTTTTCCAGATGAATCGAGGTGAAATGCGGCAGCGGCGGCAATACCACCTTCTCCTGCTCGGGCAGCAGGCATCATGCCTAGAGCGCCGATCGCAGCGATCGCCACGACGAACGAAAGTTGAGTTTTCATGGAGTTTGTATGTACCTCTTTACGGACGAATTCCTATCATTCGATCTGCAGTTCGACGACGAAAAACACTTTGCACTTTATTGAACGGCAATCGACACAAAGTATTAGGACAGTTTCATTCTAATTGGCAACGATCTGCGAACTTGCGAAAACACGCCGTTCAAGTCAGGCAGCTAGCCTTGCGATGGCTGGAAGCGCGCGCGATCGTCATTTAGATCTAGAAGGAAACTCCCCCATGCAAAGTATAGGTTTACAACTCTACGATAGGAAGAAATATTAATGCATCTTTATCTAGAACTCATCAATATTTTTCTTTTTCAAAAGACAAATCGAATTAATATGTCCGCCTGCGTGAGGTTGATTTTTTTTTCTTGTACCCTATGGTTTGAGCGTTCGATTTTGTCGGTAAGGGATTTGAAGAGACTTCAATTTTTGCGAAGCGCTAGCGCGACGAAAGTCGTTCGCGTCGGCCAATCGGCACTTCAATATCCCAATACCGCGCAGCTTGAGACATATCCATTTCGAGGAGTGCAGGATCTCCTAACTTTAGGAGGTTCTGAGGCTGCATCGGCTCGACGCCCATCGCTTCTAGCAGCTTTGCTGCCACGTGGCGGACAAGGGGCGGCGGAACCGAATTTCCAACTTGTCTCGCCCCGTGCCATTTTGTATGCTGCAATCTAAACCAATCGGGGAAGCCATGCAGGCGTGCCATCTCGCGCACGGTAATGCAGCGCGGTTTCTCGTAGTGGATGGGACGAGGGCTGGTAAACGCGCCTCGGGCAGAATCGGTGCCCGCGCGGAGCGTATTTGCAACGCCCCCTGCTGAGAGCTTAAAGAATCTGGAGATGGGTTCGGTCTGGCCCGGAAGCGTTTGGGCAAAACGACGGCGAGAAATTTCGGAATGGTTGGTGCGAAGGCTAGAGGTCAACAGCTTAGAATCCCACTGTCTGAGGTAGCCAAAATGCCACGCACTTTCTTCCAGACACCGCATTTCGCGGGCATAGGCGGTATCGGGTTGCCGCCATTTACGAAGTAGCGCGCGATCGCGCTTTAACAACTCATCCAATCCCTCAGGATCGGGCAAGTCGCTCAGGGCATCGTAGCAAGAGGGGCCTTCGGGCAATTCGAGCGCTGAGAATTTAGCGACCCCAGCGGGTCTTGTGATGGGGTCGGGGTACTCCGGCAACGGTAAACCTTGCCGCGCTCCCATTAAAATCAACCGCTCCCGATTTTGAGGCACACCAAAAAATGAGGCATTGAGGACTTTCCACGGCAACAGCACCCGATAGCCGCGCGCGTCAAACGCAGCGATCAGCTCTTCTAGAAACAGCCGATGTTTGCCGACCGTCAGCCCTTTCACGTTCTCGAATGCAAAATAGGAAGCATCTAGTTCGCTGACGATGCGTACGAACTCTCGCACCAAGGCATTTCGAGGATCTTCTAAGGCTCGTTGGCCTATTAACGAAAAGCCTTGGCAGGGCGCGCCACCAAACACCACATCGACGGGGCGATCGCCAATGCCAGCCGCTTGCCGGATACTGTCGCCCGATAGCTTTGCCACAGACTGAGGTAAAACCGCACAATTCGGGAAATTAAATGCGTGCACTGCGGCATGGACGGGGTCTACTTCTACCGCCGCGACCACATCAAATCCAGCCTGTTCGAAGCCTAAGCTGAGCCCCCCCGCACCTGCAAATAGATCGATTCCGATGGGTCTTTGGGACATGCTGAACTCGCGTTTTGCTAAATTACACCAAAAAACACGCCGCTAGGACGTGTTTTTTGGATTTCGCTGGGTTGGCGTGAAGCCAGTCGCCTAGGCGGCAACCAAACCGTAGGCAGACATCTTCATAATGTCGCGGGTGGTAAAGCCAATATTGCTGAGGGCTTCACCGTACTGGATCATGAAGTCCTCGACGAGGGCTTCTTTTTCCATGTTTAAGACTTTCGCATCCTTTTCAACTTCGTTCAGCATCCGCCAGACAATCGGCAAGTTTTGACGGTTGGCCGCTTCCACCTCTTCCTTGACAGACTCAAAGTTTTCTTGGAGCCATACTTCGCCAAAGTTAAGGTGGCTGTACTCGTCCTTGACGACGCCCTCGGTAATCTTGCGAGCGAAGTCGTCCGCGACCGGAATGTAGATGTTGTAGGCGGCGATCGCAAAACACTCAATGATCAGCGACTGAATCACCAGGCATGCAGCCACCTTGTTGTCGGCAGCAGCCTCCTGGAAATTTTGATGCAGGCTGGCAAAAAATTGACGGGCAAACTCCAAGTCTGGCGTAACGCTTAGGTTTCGAGCGCAAGCTTCAAACCCCTTTCGATGCCGAGCCTCCATCTTAGAGAGACGCAATAAATCATCTTTGCGATCGGGCAGCATCTCCGCTAGACGGATGTAGTTTTCGTGAGCTTCCTGCTCGCCTTCAATTACGATTCCATTGATTCGGCTATAGGCGTCACGGTAAGTGTCACTGTGAAAATCGGTTTCCGGGCTAGCTTGGAGCTGGGGCATATCTTCTAAATCTCCTAGTTATTCTATAAAGTCTATGGACGACATCGACAAAATTTATGTTTTTAAGTCACCCCATTACGAGCCTTCTACAGTTTACTGCACTCTCCAGAACCATAAGCAATTTCCTTCTCCAGATCGCGTAAATGCCCTCAAAGCTAAGCATTTTCAATGCTTTTACAGATGTTTGCGGTCGCAAAAGCGTTCGTTTTTAATAACGGGATGCCCGTTCTGGATCGAGAATACCCATTTTTTACCGCAGGTCGTTCAGAAGAAATTCCGCAGGCAAGCTTTGTCACCTTTCTAAAGACTTACTTAAGTAGCCTTTAAGTTCCGTTTGACCGTGCTATCGTCTATGGACTGGTGTGATACTTTTCAAAGTTTGACGCATACAAGTTTTTAAATAGGACAGAGAGCCTCTAAGCCTCAATCTCTACACGCGAAGTATTTTAGTTCGTAGCAGGATCTCAGGTAAAGGCAAAAAGTCTACTAGATACCTAGGAATGACTATCTGTCTGCCTTGAGGAGTGTTTTTACCGCGTCATAGGAACGGAAATAAGTTGCAAGCTCAATTGCAATTTTCTTTTTCTGCATTTTGACCCAGACGAAATTGCTCGTTTGACTTGATATCGCGTCCCGCTGTCCGCCTTTGCGCAGAGTTAAATTCAGTATTTTTATGGATGTCGCATTCGTAAATGTGCTGTTAAATCAGTTACATAGATCGAACGAGGGGGAGTCAAGCAAGTCAGCCATTTTGGTGGCCTTGCGGCATCAAATTATTGGGGGTAAAGGTTATGGGTGCTACCACGCAAAATCGATTGCTGAAGTTTCTCAAGGACGAGCTGCTGCTTCCCAGCGATTCTATTGACCTAGCGGTGCGTCATTACGAACAAAGTTCGGGTTCGCTGCCCATTATTTTGTGGCACTATGGTTTGATTACGCTAGATCAGCTCAGCAGTATTTATGACTGGCTAGAAACGATTTAATGGGTTGCAAACTGTTTGAATTCAGGTGGCAAGGTTTTGAGTAGCTGCGCTAATGCCTGCGCCTGGCGCAAAGGAGTTGTAGCCCAACGCCGCGAGGGATGCTTCTAGCGCAGAAATAACGGTCAAAATATCGCGATCGTTCGTAAATCCCAGATGACCGATCCTGACGATTTTTCCTTCAAGGCTATCTTGTCCGCCTGCTAGCGCAATATCGAAATGCTTGCGGAGGTGCGATCTTAACGTTTCTGCCGCAACGGGTTGCGTCGTCACTGCCGTAACCGCAGGACTTGCCGCAGCATCGTCTCCAGCGTACAAAGATAGCCCCAACGCCCGAACTGCTTCTCGAATCGCGGTTTTATGCCGGGAGTGACGCGCAAAAATAGCGTCCAAGCCTTCTTCTTGCATCATCTGAAGGGCAACTTGAAGGCCAAAAATGAGGTTGATGGCGGGGGTAAAGGGAGTGGTATGGTGGGCTGCTTCGGCTCTGTATTTTCCCAGATCCAAGTAAAACTTAGGCAGTTTTGCCGTCTCGTAAGCTTTCCATGCCTTCGGGCTAACTGCAATAAAGCCCAGTCCGGGCGGCATCATGTAGCCCTTTTGCGATGCGGAAGCAACAACATCCAGACCCCACGCATCCATCGGGACGGATGTTGCCCCTAGGCTGGTCACGGCATCTACGATGCTCAAAGCGGTACCGTGCGCTTTAATATGGCGACTCAGAGTTTCTAAATCGTTAATAACGCCCGTTGAGGTTTCGCTGTGGGTGACAATGACGGCTTTGACGCGTTTGGCGGTATCGGCTTCCAATGCCCTGCGGACGGCTTCCGGGTCCAGGGCTTTGCCCCAGGGGCCGTGAATGCGCTCTGCGTCTAGACCGTAGGCATCGCACATATCGGCCCAGCGTTCGGCAAACTTACCGTTGCAGCAAACCAAGACGCGATCGCCCGGACTCAGGAAGTTCACGATGCCCGCTTCCATCGTGCCCGTGCCGCTTGCCGTCAGCACCAACACGTCGTTGGCGGTTTGATGCAGCCATTTCAGGTCTTCTAGAACCCGAGCCAAGATCGTGCTGAAATCGGCGCTGCGATGTCCCATCGGGTGTCGCCCCAACGCCGAAAGCACCGATTCCGGAACGGGGGTAGGTCCCGGAATCATCAGCACGAGCTTATCTTTCATGGCTGCATTTTGTGTTTGTCGAGCAATGGCGTCGGTTTACCACTTAGAGACAACGTGCTCGGTCAGGTCGAGTACCCGTTGGCTGTAGCCCCACTCATTGTCGTACCAAGCGACGACCTTGATCATGTGACCGCCCATCACCATGGTTAGAGCTGCATCGACGATAGACGAGCAAGGATGACCTTTATAGTCGCTAGAAACGAGTTCGATGTCGCTGAAGTGCAGAATTCCCTTCATGGAGCCTGCTGCTGCTTTTTTGAGGGTTTCGTTGACCTGTTCGGCAATGGTAGATTTTTCGACTTGAGCGACAAAGTCTACCACTGAAACGTTGGGGGTTGGCACGCGCAGCGCAATACCGTTTAGCTTGCCAGCCAGGGAAGGAATGACGAGACCGACAGCTTTAGCCGCTCCCGTTGAAGTCGGGACAATATTGACCGCAGCGGCCCGCGCGCGACGGAGATCGCGGTGACTTGCATCTAAGATGCGTTGGTCGCCGGTGTAGCTGTGGGTGGTGGTCATCATCCCTTGCAAAATGCCGAACTCTTCGTGGAGCACTTTGACAATGGGTGCTAGGCAGTTGGTCGTGCAGCTCGCGTTGCTGATAATGTTATCGGTCGGTTTGTAGTCGTGGTGGTTGACGCCTACGACGTACATGGGCACCGCACCTTTGCCAGGTGCAGTAATGACCACTTTCTTGGCTCCCGCATTGATATGCTTGCCCGCACCTTCTGGAGAGATAAAGACGCCAGTCGCCTCAATGACGATATCGATGTTCCAGTCTCGCCAAGGTAGGTTTTCTGGGTTGCGGTCGGAGACGCATTTTACAACGTGACCGTTGGCCGTTATGGAGTTGTCGTCTGCGCTAATCTCGGCATCCAAGACGCCCAGCATGGAGTCATAGCGGAGAAGGTGGGCGTTGGTTCTGGGGTCGGAGGTGTCATTGATCGCAACGATCTCAATATTGCTGCTTGGTCGCTGCAGCCAGCACCGCATGAAATTACGTCCGATGCGCCCAAACCCATTGATCGCTACTCTAATCACTGCGTCCTATCCTCTTTTTTATAACTCACTCAGTCAGTCATGACCCCAACGATCATATCTTAGAAGGTGCTTCTCAATGAAGGGGTTTCATAGTTAAATCTGAACGACTTTACGAACAGTCGCAGACAAATTCATTGGGGTGTGCTATCTTCGTGCGTTGGAGCAGGCCGATTTACAATGCAGCGGTTCAGGTTCTGTAACCCTGACTGGCGCACGCGAGCATTTGCCTTTGTGCGTACCGCAACGTGTTTTGGTTTAGATCCATCGTTTGATTAGCTCAGCGGTAGAGCAGCCGAGGTTCATCGGTCGGTCGTGGGTTCGAGTCCTACATCAAACTCCCGGAAGTTAGCTCATTGGGTAGAGCATCAGACTTGTAATCTGACTGTAACAGGTTCGAATCCTGTACTTTCTCACAAACCCCGCCCTGGTTATGGGCATCTCGGCTCTAACGAGTCCAAGTGGTACGGGAGCGATCCCAAGGTGGTTCGAGTCCGCTATTTTCTGCTCTGCTGTGCTGGTGTTCTGCGAGACCCGCTGCCCTAGGTAAGGTCAGATCGCAGCGGTTTTCAGGCCAGCGCGATCGCCTCAATCCCACACCTGAGTAGATTTCTTCTCGGATGACGTCTTTGCCGCACTGCGGTAGAGGTCGAGGCTGTAGAACGGTCTATTTCAGAGCTGCGTTCTCTCCAGGCGCAACCTTCGGGCTGTGTGGCGAGGGAAATGGGTCTGTCAATCTGATGCGGGATGGGCGATCGCCCGCACTGCAAGCCGCGAGCACCAGCTCTAGTGGAGCTATCAACCTAGAAAACAAAATGTTTAAGACGTTTTATATCAAGCCGAATGAGCGGGGTATTTTGTACCGCCGCAGCGATTTCAAAACCATTCTGCACCCAGGAACCCATTATCTACGCTGGGGTCGCTGGACGCTGCAAACCTTTGACCTCAACCAGCCAGAGGCAAAAATCGAGAATTTAGAGCTTTTGCTGCAAACCCATCCCACAGCAATCAATGCCCATTTAGAGGTGGTGAAAACGCAATTTAATGAAGCGGCGCTGGTGCGGCTAGGGCAGCGGTGGCTTGCAGTTGGCCCCAATCAACTGCGAGCCTTTTGGCGCGGGTTTATTGAGGTGGAAACCCATCTATTTAATTTAGAAGAGAGTCTGGAATTGCTGCCTGTCTTTGTGAAGCAGTTGCGCAATGCCAAGGTGGAAGGCATTGATATCATCCAGGTATCAGAGTCTGAAATGGGTCTTTTGTATGAGCAAGGCAATTTTGTCCGTCCGCTAGAGCCAGGGGACTACGGCTTTTGGACCTTTGGCCGAAAAGTGAGCGTCCGCACGTTCGACCGCACCCAGCCTGCGCCCAATTTTCCCCTGGAGGAGGTGTTGATCGAGTGCCATTCTGAGTTTGTGGCCGCCTATTGCGAAACGGTACAGCTTGGGGTGCGCGAGGTGGCGGTGGTTCGGCACCGAGGAAAGGCGATCGCGGTTCTGCCGCCGTGCAGCCGCAAGTTGTTTTGGAAGGGCGTTGAGATTGAGGCGATCGATATTAGTACTGACTCGAAGCTGCCCGCGCGGTTGGTGGCCGAGCTGGTATCTGGGCTGGCCGATGTATTGCAGATGAGCCACGAATCTTTGCACATGCAGGAGGTCAAGGCCCAACATATTGGTCTGCTGTACGTAGATGGCGCATTTGCATCCACCCTGCCTGCGGGACTGCACGTGTGGTGGGTGTTTGGGCGCTCCATTCAAACTGAATCGGTGGATTTGCGGTTGCAAACCTTGGAGGTCTCGGGTCAGGAAATTCTGACCAAAGATAAGGTCCCTCTGCGCCTCAATCTCACGGCGGGCTATCGCATTACGGATCCGGTGCGGGCCAAAACGGAATTGTCCGATATCGATAACTTTGTATACAAGGAGCTTCAGTTTGCCCTTCGCGGAGCGGTTGGGACCCGAGGGTTGGACGCGCTTTTAGAAGACAAGGGCACGATCGATACCAGTGTGGCCGAGTATATTCGCCAAAAGACGGCAGACTATGGCATTGAGATCGAGTCTGTTGGGGTGAAGGATATTATTTTGCCGGGGGAAATTAAGGCAATTTTGTCTAAAGTTGTGGAGGCGGAGAAGGCGGCCCAGGCCAATGTGATTCGACGGCGGGAGGAGACGGCTGCGACGCGCAGTATGTTGAATACGGCGAAGGTGATGGAGGATAACCCGATCGCGCTACGGCTCAAGGAACTCGAAATTCTGGAGCGGATTGCGGAAAAGATCGAGCACATCAATATTAATGGCGGGTTAGACAGCATTTTGACCGAAGTGATTCGGATTGCGCAAAGGTAGGTTTTTGGGGCGATCGAATTGTTGCCCTTCCCATTTATTGTTTGCTAAGACCACAATTCATTGAACTACCGCCACTATACTAGAGTTGAGTTTGAGTTATTGTGTGCATACAGCCGAATCTGAGGAGCTTTGGAGCAATGCGACATCTACTAACAGTGGGGCTGAGTGGGTCAATGGTTGGCTCTGTTTTAATGGTGTTCAGTGCTCTTGGCGCTAGCGCAGCGACACTGAATACAGGCGATTTCCCAGACACCAATTTTTCATTGGTGAGCGATACACCGACATTGCTCGACCTGAAATTTGACAACAGTCCTAGGTATTTTTTTGATTCTAATTTTGTACCTGACGATAGATTTCCGCTTCAGTCTCTTGCGGCCTTTGAGGTTGAGAATGTCTTTGATGTTACCTTTATAAATGGTTTTCCTTTCGCGCCTGTAAAAAAAGGTCCTGTCGTCCCAATCTTAACCAGTGACAATTGGACGGTCTCGGCACAAAACTTGATTTTCCCTTCTGTAAGACCTGTCCCGGTTGGTTCAATCATTTTTCAACAGACAATCCCAGGTGGCAGCAATGTGCCACAGGGTGCACTGATTACCGGTAGACTTCCTATTTTTGAGTCTGGTTTGAGAAAAGTATCCTTTCTGGCTGACGCTTCCCCACCCGATACCCAAACTTGCGTCAGCGGATTTTCTTGTTCGCCCGCAAGAACATTTGGCACGGAAACTTGTTCTGCTGGCTCACCCAACTGTGTTGCATTTGAGCTGAGAACCACTCCATCGACCACTCGATCTTTCGGTTTTGCGGACTTTGAGTTGTTGGGGTTTTTCACACCTCCTAACTCACCCAAGCCTGTCTCCGAACCTTCAATGGACATTGGTGCTCTGACCGCATTTGGGATGATGTTGCTGATTCGCTCTAGAAAATTTCTCTCAAATAAAATTTTTGGAGTACTGGAGAGGGCAGAGACATCAACCTAAAAACTCAGGCTATTGAATTTAAATCTCCAGATTTTAGGATAACCCGATCGCCCTGCGGCTGAAGGAGCTGGAAATTCTGGAGCGGATTGCGGAAAAGATCGAGCACATCAATATCAATGGCGGGTTGGATAGTATCTTAACCGAGGTGATTCGGATTGCTCGGCGGTAGTTTTCGCTAACTCGTCTCCCATGAGGCTAATCTTCGCAGGCTTCGTAGTACTCGTCAGACATGGACAAAAGCGGCACATAACGATTTTGCAAAGCTGCAAACTCGTCTGCGGTGTAGGTATACGGCTGCAAGTCTAGGGAGTTAGCAATAAAAGCTAGTATTGTTTGCTGTGTCTCATTGGGAACGTACATTAAGAAATGGCGTTCTTCCGTCGGTATCCACTGCGCGTTTGCGTACACTTGCATTGCCTCTTCTGGATTGGAAGCCAATTCTCCAAGGGCGAAATATCCATAACGGAGTCCGAGGCAAAGGAATGTGCGGAAGCTTTTAGCGATAACCACATTTGTAGCGCCACCATAGTTACAGGGCATGGTTAGAATGACTGGGGATTCAGAATCGATCGCATTATCGCAAACTAGAAAACTGAAGTGTTCGCCGTCCATACCCGTTGAAGCGAATTTCAGGGTATTGATCGGCGTGCAATAATATCCGCCGTTTTCTAAATCGGTCGGCTCTTCAAGGCGGATTCCAAGAGCATCGAGCCAACGGAAGTCCTTTCCGGGCAAAAGCGTTTTTATCTCTCGCTTTAGGGCCAACAGGGCATTGAAAAGTGGCAGATCGATTTTCACGTTGGCGAGATCGATAAACTTTTTTGAGTTGCGATCGGACATAATCAGGCACTCTTATGAAGGCGTTATCAATTAGCTCATAGGCGATCGCGGATGACTTCAGTCTCAGCATTGCCTGCAAGCCATTCCGGGTTATTTAACTGCAATTCCCTTGTAGAAATAACCTGCCACGGCGGGCAAACTCGGCTCGGGAAATGTTTCGATGTCTACCTGACTGAATTGTCGTTCTACCAGTTGTCGTATATCTCTATTGAAATTGCAGCCGTCTCCCACAACGCGCTGAATGGGATTCAACCGATTTTGCCAGACCTGCACCTTGGGATTGTCGCTCAGCCCGTGCTCCACAAAAAAGAACCGACCGCCCGGCTTCAGAACGCGACGAATTTCCTGCAACGCCTGGCTCGCATTTTTAATGCTGCAAAGCGTCCAAGTACTCACCGCGCAATCGAAGGTTTCATCGGCCATGGGTAGCGATTCGCCGCTCAGCGTTTGCGATTCTATTTCAAAACGATGCGGCGTCCTTTGAATTCGCCTCGCGGCGATCGCCCGAGCGCCCGAATTATTATCGACCGCCGTCAGCTTCGTAACGGTTTCTGGATAAAACGGCAGATTCAATCCCGTCCCAAATCCAATTTCTAAAACATTGCCGCAGGTATTTGCCAGCAGCGATCGCCGATAAGCTGCAAGCGCTTCTCCAGACATCGAGGCATCCATAAGCCTTGGAAACAAATATCTAGAGTAGAAATTCATTATTCCGATATTTTCTCTAAATGCATCCGCACGGGAGAGTTGCTCTGGTGCCCTGTCCTGTCCCAGTTTAACGCGCTCTATCCTCGGGCAGCGGCTCGGATAATGCCAATAGTGAAGGAATATTACAAATTGCCGCAAGCGGACGGCCTACAGTACCGTGAGTCTAGCCATCCAAGCGGATTTTAGGGTGTTTCTTTGCGTCGTTTTGCGAGGGATAGCATCGTTCGCGGTAGACTGTCAATGCGTCCCACCCTGGAGCTGTTTCAGGATGTTTGAACCCCATTTCTCTATCCTTTGTCAGGTCTATTCACTATGTCTGACCTTCCCTTTACGCTAGACCAGCTCAGAATTTTGAAGGCGATCGCTGCAGAAGGGAGTTTCAAGCGCGCCGCAGATAGCCTGTACGTCTCTCAGCCTGCCGTCAGCCTCCAGGTTCAGAATCTAGAGCGGCAGTTGGACGTACCCCTCTTCGATCGGGGCGGACGCCGCGCTCAGCTGACCGAAGCAGGGCATTTATTGCTGGAATATGGCGATCGCATTTTGGCACTGTGCCAAGAAACCTGTCGGGCCATTGAAGATTTGCAGAATCTCCAAGGCGGAACGCTCATTATTGGAGCCAGCCAAACCACAGGCACCTACCTCATGCCCAAACTCATCGGAGTGTTTCGGCATGTCTACCCAGAAGTGGCCGTTCAGCTCCACGTCCACTCCACCCGGCGCACCTGCTGGAGCGTCGTTAACGGACAAGTAGACCTTGCCATTATCGGTGGCGAAGTCCCCCTCGAACTGCAGTCTTCTCTAGAAATTGCGCCCTACGCTGAAGATGAACTGGCCTTGGTTTTACCGATCTTTCATCCCCTTGCCCAAAAAGATACCGTTCAGCGCGAAGATTTATATCGCCTGGGGTTCATTACCTTAGACGCCCAATCCACGATCCGTAAAGTGATCGACCAGATTTTGGTGCGCGGCAATATCGACCCGCGCTTGCTGAAGGTAGAAATGGAATTGAATTCTATTGAAGCCATTAAAAATGCGGTTCAGTCAGGGTTGGGCGCTGCCTTTATCTCCGTATCGGCGATCGAAAAAGAACTGAAGTTGGGTGCCCTGAAGCGCGTCAATATCGAGAATGTGGTCATCAAGCGAACGCTTTCTTTGATCTTGAATCCCAATCGTTACCGTTCTAAGGCTTCCGAGATTTTTATCGCTAAAATTTTGCCCCAGCTTTCTACGCTTACGGCCAATATCGACTTTCTCAGTTCGCTTTCAGAAGAAGGCATCAGCGACCTAACCCCTGCAGAAGTCAGTCCTCTATAATTCAAATATCGTGTGGAGTTTAGATACCGTGCGAAGGCGATCGCATCCAAGGTCGTTCGGAGCTGCGCTTTGCGTGAGAAATCCAAAAACTGTTCTTCGACGTATTTGGGTTCAGATAAAAATATTATTGGTGATGTTCCATCTCTCGAACGCATACGGATCTTTTGCCTGCGCTGAGATTAATGTAGCGTTTAACCAAGAAACGTCCTCATTCTAAAAGGTTGTATGGCTCTCAATCTAAAAGATTATATTTTGTTGTTGCATCCAGCGATCGCCGCTGCTGTTGTATTTCCATTGATCGGTATGGTCGTTAAAATGGCGTGGCAAACCCGGCAGCGACGCCTAGAGACAGCTCAAGGCAGTAAAAGCAAGCTTCCGCCCAGCGTCGGTTCCGAGCACGTCGCGCTGGGGCGCTGGTTGACAGGTGCCGTTATCGGGATCGTCCTCCTTGCCCTAGCAAACGATATTTACGGACCGATTATTGAAGGACAGCTTTGGCAAAAAGATCCTGCGAAGGTAAGCCTTATTTCTGCATTTTTTGTCGCTACGATTGCAGCATTTGTATTGCTCTATAAAGCCCAAGCACGATTGTGGCGCGCCGTTTTTGCAACGCTAACGGGTATGGGTCTGGTCATCCTCGGCGCTCAGGAAGGGGTTTATCGCGACGACAAACACTGGTATATCTCTCATTATTACCACGGCATTGCGGCTTGCATGCTGATGATCTTCGCGCTAGCAATTTTGCGAGAAATCTATCAAGACCGCTCCAATCGCTGGCGTACGGTCCATATCGTGCTGAATTGCGCGGCGTTGGTGTTATTTGTGGGGCAGGGCTTTACTGGGTCGCGATCGCTTCTGGAAATTCCGCTGAGCTGGCAAAAAAGTCACGTTTACCAATGCAATTTCGACAACACGTCGCCGCAGTATAAAACCTGCCCTACCCCTGCTGCCAAATGAGGAATCTCAGGCGAATGTTAATATGGCGGTCGATCGAATTCGGTTGGAGGGCCAAATTTGCCTACGTTTTACTGGGCGAGGCTACCGCTCCAAGCAGTTTTAATTGCTTGGGCTTGGTGGTATGTATAACTTATGACTGGTCGATCGTTTGCCTTTAATGCTCGAACGGAACGGAGTGCGATGCACATTCTTTTAGTAGAAGATGAAGTGCCGCTGGCTCGATTTATCGAATTAGAGCTAGTGGCCGAAGGGTATCGCATTAGCGTCGCCCATGACGGGATCGCGGGATTGACGCTCGCGCGGGAGTCCATGCCAGATTTAGCTATCCTGGACTGGATGCTGCCCGGATTATCGGGGCTGGAGTTGTGCCGTCGCCTGCGAGCGACAGGGAGCAAAATACCCGTCATTTTGCTGACGGCCAAGGATGAAGTCAGCGATCGCGTTGCCGGACTGGATGCCGGAGCAGACGATTATGTGGTGAAGCCCTTTAGCATCGAAGAACTATTGGCGAGAATCCGCGCCCACCTGCGCCGCACCAACGAACCCAATTCCAACCTGCTTCAGTTTGAAGACTTAAGCCTCAATCGCAATACTCGCGAAGTCTTTCGCGGTCAGCGCTCGATTGAATTAACGGCCAAGGAATTCGACCTACTGGAGTATCTGCTCGATCATCCTCGGCAAGTTCTGACGCGGGATCGGATTTTAGAGAAGGTATGGGGGTACGACTTCATGGGGGACTCCAATATTATTGAAGTCTACATCCGTTACCTGCGTTTGAAGCTTGAAGAGAATAACGAAAAACGCCTGATCCATACCATTCGCGGCGTTGGCTATACTCTGCGAGAGTGAACGCTGCTATTGTGTTTGTTGGACTTAAGGTAAAAGTAAGCGCTGAAAACCCTCTTGCTCAAAATGGTGGTCTGTTGTCAGGGCTTCACGTATGCCGTGTTGGTGCATCAACACGAAGCTAACCGCGTCGCATAAAGAATAATTTTTATCTGGTCGCTTTATTAAAAAGTTAACGGCTTTGCAGTGTAAGGCTTTATCAACCCAGACAACTGCAATATCAGGGTTCTCAAGGAGGTCAGATACAAACGTCAGCGTTGCAAGCCTTGAAAAACGTCGAACCAGAGCCAAGGCAACAAATTCAGATAAAACGTAGCTGTGCGTTAAATTTTGACTGGATGCATTCAAAAATTGTACTGCTTGCCAATGCTGTCGTTCGCTTTTATGGACGTAACACAGTAAGCCTGATGTATCAAGCAGTAGCACCTAGCCTACATCTCCGCTGTATGCCCTAACCAAATCAGCATCTATGCTGTTATTGTCCGCTCCGGTTGGATAGCCTAAATCAATAGCTCCAGCATGACGGCGGAAACGCTGACGTGCGTTTTCATTCTCGATGTCAGTCTTTTGGTAGCTTGATGGACCACTTTGCTGATCAAGGGTGATTTTAATCAACTCCAATAAAGAGATGCCAGCACTTTCAGCTTTTTGTTTTAGGGCGGCACAGACTTCGTCTGATAATTCTAGGGTGATTACTTGACTCATTGCTTTATCTCTACTAAACCCCTTTTTATAAAGTTAGGTTAACATGAAGATAGTACTTATAATCTAGCACGTTTTCTAACAGGAAGGCGAGAGTCTAAATCTATTCTGTAATTAGCACATTCATTACGAATATTGGTTGCCCCATTAAGTGCCCAATGAACCCGCTCTTTAGCGTAATCAGCACCACAAGAACTTACACCATGTACAAGTCGATGGCGTAGTCGGAATGCTCGGACAACACCATTCCAATCTTTCACTACGTCTCCAGGCAACCTTCGATTTATCTTTGGAAATACTTCCTCTTTCCAAAGATCCTTATATCTATCACATCCATGACATCGGTTCAGTTTTTCTCTAACTTCCACGTTTGAGGATTTTCCCAAAGCAATGATCGCACGTCGAACTGTCCATTCAAAATGAACGACTGCAAGTAGAGATGCTAATGCTGGATCTTCATTTTGAAGTTGTTTGATTCGTTCTTCACGAAATTCACTAGAATCTTTAACTAAAAACATACATTCAATTGAATTCTTAATAAATAATTCTGTTTAATAGGAAAATTTACATAGGGGAAAATCAGAAAAACCGTTTTATTTTAACGTCGTTCTTCCCAAGTATGATTATTAAGTCTTTCAGATATGCATTGATCAAGATCTTTTCTTTGTAGATTTGTACAGGTAATATAGTATTGTACATATAGTTCTTCAAACGTCTGCTTTTCATCTACCAAAGGCTTAGTTGAATAACTTTCTTTTGGAAACACAAAAAAAGCTATAATACAAAGCCCCGACAATCCGATCATGAACTTATGTATAGGTCTCATGTTTCTTGGCCATTCAATTTTTTTAATATTTTGAGATTGATCACTTCCTACTTTATTTACAACTTTATTTTCTATAGGTAATTCCAGTTCATTAACTCGACTTTCAACTTGATCTTTAACTTGAGGGTCGCTTATTTGTTGAGATTGGATCGATATTTGTACCTGATC
Organism: Altericista sp. CCNU0014; assembly: GCF_044923475.1. Classification (NCBI taxonomy): domain Bacteria; kingdom Bacillati; phylum Cyanobacteriota; class Cyanophyceae; order Synechococcales; genus Altericista; species Altericista sp. CCNU0014. The sequence continues at coordinate 2,986,918 of NZ_CP137338.1, read as the reverse complement.
TTTTACAAATTTAGCTGCTAAGATGCTTTGCCAAGTCTTCTTGCTCGTTATAGCAAGAAACCTTTGTCCATCCTCTAATTCACATGAAAAACAGACTTCAGTCTTGTTTCCGCCTGATAAAATTCCAGCCAAGCCACCTACAGCTAATCCAATGCCACCTGTCAGCAATCCACCTACGAGTGCGCCCGCGAAACTCCAGCCAGCGCTGCCAGCTAACTTCTTAAGCTTATCTTCAGTTTGTAATTCAGCACTTTTGATTGAATTCAATAATATTCTCTGTTTTCCCTGTAGTAAATCACCAGCGAGAACCTTGACATCTATTGAATGTGCCATATTATCTTTGCAAAATTTTTTTATCTAGTTATAAGGTGCCCTAAAGTTATCCACAATCGATCGCTTCAGTCAGTTAGCTACTGAATTCTTCCAACAAGTGAATATATCCAGATCCAAGACCTCAATCACAAAGTCTGCCGCCCCATTTTATGGTTAAGCTGTCTCAATATCCGACGGCACTCCCCTCGCCGCGAGGATCGGCAGCGCCTTCGAGGGTGTTATCTGGTTTGACGAGAATTAAATTTGCATTCCCCCAAGGCGATCGCTCCTCTACAACCTGCCCCTTTGCCTGAAGCGCTTTTAGAACACTCGGATCGAACCCATCTTTTTCGACCCGAAGCCGATCGGGGAGCCATTGATTGTGGATGCGGGGTGCAGAGACAGCCTGTCCTGCATCCATTTTGTAGACCAAGCTGTTGAGCAAGATCTGAAACACCGTCGTGATAATCGTGCTGCCCCCCGGCGAACCGACTGCGAGCTTGAACTGCCCGCCCTCCGTCACGATGGTTGGCGTCATGCTAGAGAGCGGAATTTTGCCAGGGGCGATCGCGTTGGCTTGCTGGCCGACTAATCCAAAGGCATTGGGCGTATTAGGGGCAATGGCAAAATCGTCCATCTCATTGTTGAGCAAAATACCAGTGCCAGCCGCAACGACGCCAGCACCGAAGTTCAAGTTCACCGTAAACGTGAGGCTGACGGCATTTCGATCTGGGTCCACCACGGATAAGTGGCTGGTTTCGGTCGATTCAGTTTTTTTCGAAAATCTCCGCAGGAATTCTGGCGAGCTGGCTTTGACCTCAGCCGCGGCCCGCGCCCGACCCATAGAAATTTCGCGGCTGCGTTGGGCTGCATAGGCGGGGTCGATCAAGGCGGCCACGGGCACTCGCACAAAACCCGGATCGCCCAGGTGGATCGCGCGATCGGCGTAGGCAATTTTCATGGACTCTGCCATAAAGTGGAGCGCGTCGGGGCTGTGCCGGGGCTGAGACTCCAACTTAGAACCGCTCCAGAGATTTAAAAGCTGAATCAGGTGCACTCCCCCAGAGGAGGGCGGCGGCATGGAGCACACTTGCATTTGTTTGAAGGAGCCGCAGACCGGCGATCGCCAAGTGGGTTTGTAAGTTTTTAGGTCTTCTAGGGTTACTAATCCACCATTGCGCTGCATATCGCGGGTAATGGCACTGGCGATCTCTCCGGTATAAAAATCCTGCGGGTTTTTGGCAATAATCCTTAGCGTGCGCCCTAAATCTTTTTGAGTGAGACGATCGCCAGGGTTAAAGGGCTGGCCGTTACGGGTAAAAATAGTTCGCGCTGCGGGGTTGCGATCGAGCATCGGGAGACGGTCTCGGGTGGCTTGAGCGAGGCGATTGCTGACGATAAACCCCCGTTCTGCCAACCCAACAGCAGGCGCTACGACTGTTGACCAAGGTAAGCGACCGTAACGCTGCTGCACTTCGCTCAGTCCGGCGATCGTGCCCGGAACCCCAACGGATAGAAATCCATCGGTGCTGGCATTGGGCCGCACCTTGCCCTGAGCGTCTAGATACATCGTCGCGGTGGCTTTGAGGGGTGCTTTCTCGCGAAAGTCGAGCGCTTTAAGGTCGCCTGTTGCAGCTTGCCGGAGCAGTAAAAAGCCACCGCCACCGATGCCCGCAGAGAAGGGTTCTACGACAGAAACGGCCAAGGTCGTGGCAACGGCTGCGTCTACCGCATTTCCACCTTTCCTGAGAATCGACAACCCGACATCGCTGGCCAGGGGATAGGCTGAGGTCACCATGCCGCGATCGCTGCGAATCGTTTGCCCGGAAATACCCCAAGCCACCTGAGGGCCAATGCCTGTAGACAGGAAAACCCAGGCTAGGGCGATCGTTTTTTGCCGATGTTGCATGGTGGTAAGGAATGAGTTGCTCTACCTTCACAGTAGTAGAGACGAGTTGCGAACGACTACCTTCAGCAGTCGTTCGGGAAATCTCGCTGTAGCAAACTGCATCGACGATCGAGGAGATTCAACCCTAAACGATCGCGCGGGTCGATCGGCGATCGCGTAGGATTGAGTTGGGATGCGAAAGCATTGACCAAACTGATGGATGGAGAAATAACCTCGAATGTTTTGGGGCAAAACCGCGATGGAGAGTATCCATCACGCGCTATTTCGATCTGAATCGCATTATGCTTAAGTGTTTTTGAAGATAAACCCCGAGAAGAATGACTTCCAATGCTTCTGTATTTTTTCAATTTGAATCCGACTTTGTCGAGTCTTTACGCTGTATCCCGATGATAGTCCGCTTTAACCTCGATACCTGCGGTATTAAGCTCAAGCTAGAGCACTGGCATCGGTTTACAGAGGTCGATCGGCAACAACTCGTCTGTCTTCCGTGCGAAACGACAGAAGATATTGCGAACTATCGAAAGTACGTGTCGAACTTAGTCTTGCTGTACGCCCAGACCCCGGCATCTGAGCTACCTATAGACGAACATCCTGCTTGGCTCGATGCCAATAGTATTCCCCTATCGGTTCGGGAAAAAGCTGATTCCGTGGGGGCATCGCTGAGTCTCGAACAGTGGAAAACTTTAAAGCCAATTCAGCGCTTCGCACTCATTAAGCTCAGTCGATCCAGTCACGAAAATCGTAATTTTTTGCCCGCTCTACAGGAGTTTCTCGGTTAAAACTCAAACATTTTTAGGTTGGCAAAATGCAACCGGCCTGTATCCTGTATTCTAAAGGAAGAAAGCACTTTAGCTGAAATATTGAATTATGCGACGTGGCGACATCGTACAGTTGAAACAACCCATCCAAATCCGTTCGAGTTACCTTGAAGAATTTACCCATGGAATCATCGCCGCTCGGATCAAAACAAAGGCCGATCGCCTGCCCGACGAACCCTCGTCCTCAAAATCCACGATCGAGGAACTGATTATCTACGCGTACAATCCAGAGACTCGCAAAATCTGTTTAGAAGAAGATGGCGTTCCCATCTTGTTTGATGTTCGGATTAGCGAAGTCGCTTTATTTAAAGCGGTGAAAAACCGCACCGATGAAATTCAGGATGAAGTCAATCGCTTAGAGCATTAACCTCTATTTTTGAGCAATATTCCTTTAGCAGTAAGTTAACTCGAAATCCTTTGACAGTTAAAACAAATATATTTTGTCCTAGCAAACTTTTCTGCACGAGATAACAGGTCAAGTTTCTGCAATGGAAATTGCATTGTCGTAAAGTGGCGATCGCCGCCTTACAATACCTTTTGTAACTCAAGAAAGCGCTAAAAACCGAATCGCTTCTAATAGCCCTCTCGCCTTATTGAGCGTTTCTTCATACTCCAACTCGGGTACCGAGTCTGCCACTAACCCAGCCCCTGCCTGAACGCTCACGCAATGGTTCTCGCCATCCTTTTGCACGATCATCGTGCGAATGGTAATGGCGGAGTTGAGTTGACCTTCAAAATCGTAGTAGCCGTATACGCCAGAATAAGGCCCTCGGCGACAGCCTTCCAGTTCGTGGATAATTTCCATGGCCCGGATCTTGGGCGCGCCGCTGACCGTCCCGGCGGGGAAGCAGGCTTTGAGTAAATCCCAGGCAGTTTTGCCAGGAGCCAATTCTCCAATCACGTTGCTGACGATATGCATGACGTGAGAGTAGCGCTCGATGACCATCAGCGCCTCTGGTTCCACCTGGACGCTGCCGTTAATGCAGACCCGCCCTAGGTCATTGCGGCCCAGGTCCACCAGCATGACGTGTTCTGCAACTTCCTTAGGATCTCGCAGCAGATCTTTTTCGTAGGCTTGGTCTTCGGCAAAGGTCTTACCGCGAGGACGGGTGCCTGCAATGGGCCGCACGGTTGCCAGCAAGGGCGCATCTGGATCCACCTGCCGCTCGGCTTTGACCATTACTTCTGGACTAGATCCGATGAGCTGCCAATCTTTGAAGTTCATGAAAGACATGTAGGGCGAGGGATTGATCAGCCGCAGCGATCGATACAGCATGAACGGATCGCCTTCATAGGGCACCGACAGCCGTTGGGACAGCACGACCTGAAAAATATCTCCGGCTTTGATATAGTCCTTGGCTTTGACGACGTTGGCGCAAAACTGCGCTTGGGAAACGCTGCTTTTAAAAGCGACGGGTTGGCTGGAAACAGCATTCGGTTGGCTGGTGAGTTCGATCAGCGTGCGATTGAGCGGGTGCTTGAGCCGTTGGACGAGGACATCGATGCGATCGCAGACTTTTGCATAGGCTTGCTTGAGGTCGGCTTCTTCCCGCAGATCGGCATAGGCAATCACGTAGGTTTTGCGCTTCACCTGGTCAAAAATCAGTAAATTATCCACCTGCATCCATAGCCCGTCCGGTAAATCTTCCGGGGCGGGCGGATGCACGGGCACGCGCGGTTCGATCCAGCGAATTAATTCGTAGCCCCAAAACCCAAACAGCCCGCCAATCCCCGCCGGCAGTTGAGGCAGTTTGACCGGATGGTAGGGTTTCAGGCAGTCTGCTAGAACCTCAAAAGGATTGCCCGTAAAGGTCTCAACAGTGCCGTTGCGATGGGTTTGAGTGGTGCGATCGCCCCGCGACTCCAGCACCCACAGCGGATCGCAGCCCAAAAAGCTGTAGCGACCGATATGCTCGCCCCCTTCGACGGACTCTAGCAAAAAGCTATAGGGTTGCCCCGCGCAGACTCGGTACCAAGCCGAGACAGGCGTATCGAGATCGGCTACCCACTCGCGATACACCGGGATAAAGTTGCCGCCCCGAGCCAGCTGTGCAAATTGGTCAAAATCAGGAAAATTCATGAATTCGCAAGCACCCTATCCAACGCTCGATCCAATCGATCTTGTCTTAAAACAATATCCTACAAAGAAGACATATCCCACCCCAGTGCCAGTTGGCCCGATAGCTTGCGCTGAGCCTCCTCCCGCAATGGGTGATAGCGCGCTCCTTGCAGGTCGCGGAACAATTTCTCCAAACCCAACTTGCGATAGAATGCACTTCCCCCCGCAATGTCCATTGCCAAATCAGCGACGTTGAGCACCGCTTTGGCCGCGAGCGCCCGTCCAGTCATAATTTGATTCGTGGTTTCAAAGCTCGGTTGACTCGCGACTGCCGTTGAAATCATATGCTGAAGCGCCAACTGAGCAGCCATCAATTTATTGTCTAGACCTCCCACCCGATAGCATAAATGTTCGTCGGTGCGGTGATTCGCGACCAGTCGAACGGCGCGATCTCGGGCTGCTTCTGCAATGCCGACGTAAACGGAATAAATCAACGGAATCGCCACCATCGAGATTAGATGAAATATAAAATGCCACTTCCCTTGCTCTCGCCGTAGCGTAATAGCAGCATCCGGGACAAAAACATTTGAGAGGACGACATCGTGGGAACCCGTTCCCCGCATTCCCATAGATTGCCAGGTGGGTTCGATCGCGACGCCCTGGGCATTCATGGGAACCGCAAAATGCAATACCGTAGGCCCCAGTTCTGGGTCTTCATAAATCGCACTGGTCATCAATAAATTCGCAGCAGGCGCGCCGCTCGCAAATACTTTACGCGCTGTAACCAGAAATCCGCCTTCCGATTTTACTGCAATGCCACTGCTCTGCAACCAGTCCGATCCGCCACTGCTGAGCAGGATCGACTGCTCCGCTGCGACTCGTCGGAGCAATCCATCCACGGGTGCGTTCTGATTGCGCCAGCGCCAAGCAGGGATCGCGACCTGATGGACGTGCATGGAAAATGCCAGCGCCGTCGAGCTGCAATGGCGTCCTAAGATGCGCAGAACGGTGCAGAGATCGGTATAGCTGGCTCCGCCGCCGCCCAGTTCGAGCGGCACCCCCGCAGCTATCAATCCAGCCGATTTCAATTTGGCAATGTTATCGGCCACAAATAAGTCTGATTCGTCCGCATCCGTCTCGCTTGCTGCGAACTGTTTTCCTAAAGATTCTGCCAGGGAAGACCAATCCGTGGTTTGCTGGTGCATCGCGAGTGGAGTCTGTAGTTCCAACATAATCGTGTTCCTTTAAATCTTGCGATGCTTTTATTGTGATTTGTCAAACAAGGTGATACAAGTTCAATATCTGAACCTGATGTTCGCCCTCGATCGAAGCTTTATGAGAAAGGGGTATGGGCAATTTTGTCCGGTGGCAAAGGCGGCGGAAGTCATTGGCGATCGCTGGAACCCTTTGGTGCTGAGAGAAATGCTGTACGGCAATCGCTTGTTTAATGACATCAGTCGTGGCGTACCGCTCATGTCGCGCGCGCTCTTGGCACAACGACTCAAGGAGTTGGAGAAAGCGGGTATTGTCATCAGCTATGAGAAGGAAACGGGGAAGGGATACGAGTACGTTTTAACGGCGGCAGGCGAGGCGTTGCGACCGCTGATTGAGGCGATGGGCGTTTGGGCGCAGCAATGGGGCAGCGAGCAAATCGACCCAGAGGACTTGGACGATGCCTTATTGATGTGGGGCATGAGGCGACGGGTAAACCTTGAGTCGGTACCCGCGCAAAAAATTGTACTCCAGTTCGATTTTCGAGGTTTGAGGAGAGGGAGTAAAACGCATCGCAGTTGGTGGATGGCGATCGAAGATGGCGAGGTGGATGTGTGCCAAAAAGATCCGGGGTTTGAGGTGAATATTGTAATCTCGGCAGATCTCAGTGCTTTTACCCACGTATGGATGGGATATACCGATCTGAATGTTGCTTCCAAGCAAGGGGCAGTTTGTATCGAGGGCGATCGCGATTTCGTTCGTCAGGTGCCAACTTGGCTCTATCTCAATGGCGAATGGCGTTACGGGATGGGAATCGATCGCTCCGCAGCGCAACTCATGCGGGCTAAGATGCGGGGTTTAGCAGAAGTACAAAGTTGTGTTGAGAATGATTGAGTTTTCTAGCAGATTGAAACGCTCTCAAGAAAAATTATCTTATTTCTTTGCGCGACTGCAATTATTTTAGCCAGACAGTTCAATTCATCCCTTTTTGCCAACAACTGAGGAGAAAACTATGTTTTTAGTTCAGATCTCGCTTGGCATTGCAATCGTTTCAACGGGCTTGTTCACCGGACTGGTATTGACGATGCTGTTTATCTTCCAGCCATTACTGGATCGATTGTCGGCAACCGAGTATGCTGAACTGATGCAGCGTTTTCTCAAGGTAGCACGGCGATCGCCCCTCAATATCGCCCTGATGCTGATCTCAATCTTTGCTCCTATCCCTGCATTGTTTGGCTTCTATCAATCTTCAAACTGGCGTGCGTTTGGATTGGCATCCATCGGACTCACGATCTTTTTTGTGGGCATGTTTTGGGTCTCTCGCTTTTTCAATGAACCACTTTATGACCAAATTTTAGGCTGGACGGTGCAAAGCCCTCCGCCAGACTGGCAAGCGGCACGGCAGCAATGGTATGTTCTTAACCTCGTTCGCGGATGGGCGTCAGGCAGCGCCTTTGTCCTTTTCCTGATTACCCTGAATCTCTAGCGCGAATCGAGAGGAGGTTAGGGACTGAGGAGAGATTGTTGACGATCGATCTCGGGGCGATCGCGTTGAGCATGTTGCGCGTGGAAGGCTGGGGCAAACAAATCCACTCGGTGCGCGCGGGTTGGGACATGGCTGAACAGATCGAGCAGCCGTTGATGGGTGTCCGCTGGGAGGAAGGGCTAGGCAAGCCGCTCGACATTTGGCGACAGGAGTTGAACATCGAGCCCATCCGCACGGGGTAAAACAGTTGGTACGAGGTTCTGTCCGGCCTCGATCTTTAGAGCCAACTTTAGCGCCAAGTTGGTCGGCTTTCCCTGTACAGATCGGGTTCGCGATCGCGGCCCAGCAAACATTTCCATCAGTCTGTTTAAGCTCGTCGGGGATGCGATCGCCTTACTTAGCTGCAAGTAGGGCGATCGTGACCTGTCTACAACCCTGGTGCAGCGGACGGTATTGAGATCCTGATGGTGATGCAAAGCTAATCTGCCGCTGCTGACCAAGACCGTTAGACTGCTCAAAAAAGTTGCACAAGCGTTTGGAGATAACTATCATTCATAAGCAAAGCACGAGGCAGACTGCGATGATTGATGTTGGGCTAACTCACGTAGCGCTCCCCGTTACAGATATTGAGCAATGTATTCAGTTTTACTCTGATTATGCTCAAATGCAGGTCATTCATCGTCGCCTAAATGTCTAGCATAAATCTCATTCGCTTAGGCGGACTCGCAGCAATCCTTGCCGGAATCCTACGCGGAGTAAATTCGTTTGTCTCCAGCGATGCTCCTATTGTCGCCATACTTTACCTCCTAACGGATATCTTCATCCTATTTGGAATGATTGGCATTTACGGATTTCAGCATCAGGAAGCTAGATTGTGGGGATTTTTGGGATTTCTACTCGCTATCATTGGCATTGCAATCATACGGACTGGAGCAATAGCTGGCGTCAGTTTGTACGCGATCGGAGCTTCGATATTTACAGCAGGTCTGAGCTTGTTAGCAGTTGGCTCTTGGATAGCAAGAAAGCTCCCCCGCTGGATACCGATCTTTTGGGTAATTTCAACGATCGTAGGATTCATTGGGTATTTCATACCAGGTCTTAGCCTATTGTTTGTCATATCTGGGGTAACCTTCGGCATTAGTTTTGCCGGAGCAGGTATCAAGGTATGGTCAGCAGCATCCAAATAACTGGTTTCATTTAGAGCTGCCCCGTGGGGGTTGTAAGCGTCCGACCTGTGTCACCTCGCGCTAGTGCAGCCGCCTGCTCTAGGCTGATGCCCCTGACGAGGGGGTCTGCATGCCGATGGGCCAGCCGCCATTCGGACCCTTCTCGGCGATAGACTAGAGTGACTCGCAAGGGCCATTCCTGGGCAGGTAGCCCTCCAACCTCGACGTTCTGGCGTTCGACGATCGCGAGGACGACCATGTCAGCCGAAGCATAAGACTGAACCACTTCCTGCTTGAAGACACCACCATTCTTGAAGAATCGCCCCATTGCCTCCATGCGTTCGGGCGTGTACTCCGAACCGCGCGAAGGTGTTCCGCCGAACGGCGACATTAGCGTGAAGTCGTCGGTATAAGCGATCGAGGTTCGGTAGGTGTCGATATCTCCGCGCATCAACGCGGCGTTTGAGTCCGCAGATCGCTGGATGAGTTCCGCAACGGTCGTTTCGCGATCGGAATTCGAACCAGCATAGGCCGTTCCGCTGGCGATTTTGAAAGCAGCAAGACCAGTGCTGGCTGCAACGAGAATGTTACGTCGTGATGTGGACATTTGAGATTGTTCCTATCGAGAGTGCAGGCTTACGAAGCAGCGTGATTCTGCTTTGTCCGATCCGAAACTAACACTTCCAACTTGCTGAATCAAGTGATATAATTTCAGCAATATGCTGAATGAAATTGATCTCTCTCGTGCTGACCTCAATCTGCTGGTTCTGTTCGACGTCGTCATGGCGGAGCGCAACGTCGGACGCACAGCCGAGCAACTGCATCTGTCGCCATCGGCAGTCAGTCACGGTCTTGGCCGCCTGCGACGGCTTTTCAACGATCCGCTATTCCTGAGAACGCCTAAGGGAGTCGTCCCAACGGCGCGCGCAACGGAACTGGCTGCTCCGATCGCCGACATTCTGGCGCGCGTAAAAAGCGTCATGTCGATCGCCGAACCGTTCGATCCGGTCACATCCTCGCGCCGCTTTACGATCGGAGCACCCGATGGCGTTTCAGCCGTATTCCTGACGCCGCTGCTCGCCGAACTGAACAAAGTCGCGCCTGGAATAGACTTGGGTGTACGCCAATTGCTGCCAACGGCAGGGGAATCCTCACCCGATCGCGCATGGCGGACAGCCTTCACCGACCTTGATGCGCGCGTGATGGACATTGCAATTCTGCCAACAGACGACATCGCTGCGAGGTTCCTTGCGAAAACCCTTTATGAGGAGGAATTTGTCGTCGCAGCACGCGCCGGACATCCGTTCGCAGCCGATCCGACCCTCGAACGCTATTGCGAGATGCAGCATCTCGTGGTTTCGCAAGCAGGCGACCCCTTTGGCTTCGTCGATCGCATTCTTGCGGAGCAGGGCCTTAAACGCCGAATCGCGCTAACAGTCCCGAACTTCATGTTTGCACTCGCAATTCTTGCCGAAACCGATCTAATCTCAGCGCTGCCAAGGCATTTCGTCGCCATGCATGCACAGCGCTTCGGGGTCGTGGGAACAGAAGCGCCTCTTTCGCTGGGGTGTTCTCGACTCAACGCCGTTGTTCCAAAGGTCGCAATGATGGATTTGGGTTTGGTGTGGCTCTTCGACAGGCTTGAAAGCGTAGGGCGAGCCTCAACGACGCGCAACAAGGGTTTGTCTCGGAGCAAAAGAAGATCTTAGTTTGGAAGCACTTGTCAGCTGCATTGCATAGGGTAAGTGCTGTGACCTCTGCCTTCGCACTGCAAACACAACTGCTGATAATGCGGTGATTAGATGTCCAAAAATAAGCATCGCGGCGGGAAGCTCAAGCAGCAGTCTGAAACAGCAAGTCCAGATGCTTGTGGGGTCTGGTGTAGATCGAATTTGGATTCAATGCAATATCTCTATGGATAGCAAGGTTTTGCGCCCCTGCGCCCCTAACGAAATGTAAAGACAATGCCCAAAGGAAAGGCTCCCCAATAACCATGAAGAGCCTTCGCTAACAGATTAGCTGCTGTGATTGCCACCATTAGGCATAGTTTCACTCGCTGCCTCTAAAGTGGCTGTTGAGGTGGAATTTGCGAGTTCGCCTAAGTTCACCTTAACTACCCGACGACGCTCTTGCTCAGTTTTAGGCAGGGTTAGCGTTAGAATACCATCCTTAAACTCTGCGTGTATCTGCTCAGCCTCAATCGCAGCGGGTAAGGCAATTAGTCGACGGAACTTACCATAGGCAAACTCAGAACGAAGCCACCGATGGGATTCAGACTGTTGTGGATAGGGATGTTCGCCTTCAATCAGAATTGCATCCCGAGTTGCTTGAATATTAATCTGGTTGCGCTCCATGCCAGGGAGCTGAACGCGCAACATCAGATTATCAGGGGTATCCATTAGTTCGATGGCAGGATGCCAGTTGGTTTCACGTTCAGCAGACATCCCTGTAAACTCATCAAACACCTTATCGAGCTGCTGCCGCAGTGATTCCATACGCTCAAATGGCTGCCAACCCAAGTCAAAAGGTTGCCAATGCACGATTCTCATAACAGTTAGCCTCCTCTGCTTTGATTTGCTGCTAATGGTTGTAGATTTGTGAATTGTATATGTCGAGCGAACAACAGCACGAAGTGCCTAACCTCAACAATGAAGTGGAAGCTAAAACTTCGTATTGCTGCACTACTCAAATAAATAGCAAAAAATTCTGTAACTTTGGTCCTGCCCGAAGTCGTAGTTCCCGAACAAGATCCTTGGTGGTTCTCCCAACTCCAATGACTTAAAGGAATTTTGTATTCTATAAAGTGTAGCCTAGGCGCGATCTATGCAATCTATTAGAGGGATCGCTAAAACCTTAATTGGTCAATTCTTCAAAATTAGACTTGTTTGTTTACTTTGTCTTGCTGGATCGATCTCGCTTTGCATCAACACAGCTTAACGATGGGCAGCTTGACTATGGGTTGGCAGACTAACTTGATACTAGCCCTTTGAGTCTCGCTTGTTTCGTTGTTTTCAATCCAGATTGGAAGGACTGCGTACTCAGCTTGAGGTGAATCCTATGCCGATTGAAACTCAGACTCAACGTTCTCAAAAGACTCCAAAACCTAAACAGTTCGGTAACAGCCTGATCCTTTTCACCATGGCATTGTTGCTATTGAATTTCATCCTCTTACCAACATTGCGTCCTCGTCCACCAGAGGTACCCTATAGCAACTTTGTCGAACAAGTAGAAGCGGGGCAGGTAGCGCGAGCGATCGTCAGCCCCAATCGGATTCAGTATATGCTAAAACCCAAACCAAACGCGGAGAACCAGGCTCCGATCGTCTTGGAAACAACCCCCGTTGCCCTGGATCTGGACTTACCTAAAATTCTGCGCGAACACAATGTAGAGTTTGCCGCTCCACCCGCAAACAATGCAGGCTGGATTGGTACAGTTCTCAGTTGGGTCGTGCCACCATTGGTGTTCTTTGGCATTTGGGGCTGGCTATTCAACCGCGCTCAAGGGGCCGGCCCTGCTGCCCTCACGGTCGGCAAGAGCAAAGCGCGCATTTATTCAGAAGGCGTTACAGGTGTGAAGTTTGAGGACGTGGCAGGCGTAGATGAAGCCAAGGCAGAACTTCAGGAAATTGTAGACTTCCTCAAGAACGCGGATCGCTATATTCGTTTGGGGGCAAAAATTCCCAAAGGGGTGTTGCTTGTAGGGCCGCCCGGAACCGGAAAAACGCTGCTGGCAAAAGCGGTTGCCGGAGAAGCGGGCGTTCCATTCTTCAGTATTTCTGGTTCGGAATTTATTGAACTTTTTGTTGGGGTTGGTGCAGCACGAGTCCGCGATTTGTTCGAGCAAGCCAAGCAGCAAGCGCCCTGCATTGTATTTATCGATGAATTGGATGCGTTGGGTAAATCTCGTGGCGGCAATAGTCCATTTGTGGGCGGCAATGACGAACGGGAGCAGACCCTCAACCAATTGCTTACCGAAATGGACGGATTCGATGCCAATACCGGGGTGATTATCTTAGCTGCCACAAACCGTCCTGAAATTCTAGATCCAGCGCTGCGGCGTCCGGGTCGGTTTGACCGACAGGTGATGGTCGATCGCCCTGACAAAATTGGTCGAGCTGCCATTTTGCAAGTTCATGCCCGCAACGTCAAATTAGGGGAGGACGTGGATCTAGAGAAGATCGCCATTCGGACGCCTGGATTTGCGGGTGCGGATCTGGCAAATTTGGTCAACGAAGCGGCACTGCTGGCGGCGCGTCAATATCGTGATGCCGTGACAATGGCAGATTTTAATGAAGCAATTGAACGTGTGGTAGCTGGATTGGAGAAAAAGTCTCGTGTCTTGAATGAAATTGAGAAGAAGACCGTTGCGTATCATGAAGTCGGACATGCGCTTGTCGGTACATTGATGCCCGGTTCGGGGAAAGTAGAAAAAATTTCAATCGTGCCGCGTGGGGTTGGTGCATTAGGCTATACCGTTCAGTTACCCGAAGAAGATCGCTTTTTAATGATTGAGAGCGAACTGCGGGGTCGGATTGCGACGCTCTTAGGCGGACGCTCGGCTGAAGAACTAATCTTTGGTGAAGTTTCGACAGGAGCCAGTGATGATATTCAAAAGGCAACGGAGCTAGCAGAGCGTGCCGTTACCCTCTATGGCATGAGCAAAGAACTCGGCCCGATCGCTTTTGAAAAGATGCAGCAGCAGTTTTTGGACGGTTACAGCAATCCTCGTCGTTCTGTGAGTCCTAAAGTAGCGGAGGAGATCGATCGCCAGGTGAAGGAGATTATCGATGGTGCTCACCAGATGGCATTGCAGATTCTCCAACAGAATCGAGACTTGTTGGAGGAAACAGCACAGACGCTGTTGCAGAAAGAGATTCTAGAAGGTGAGGAACTGCGATCGCACCTCAATCAGGCGCAGCCACCCGTAGCCCTACGTCACTGGTTACAACAGGGCAAACTCTCTAATCAGGAGAATGTTGGATCGGAAATTACCCATCGAGCGGTGTAGTTTTCCTGACTGACACCCGCTTTATGGAGGGGCGATCGTATCCTCGCTCGCTCTAGTGCGCTGCTAACCTGGGAGCCAAAACGAGCCTTTTTCGAAAAGGCTTAACTTTTCACGACTACAGACTGCCTAACAAGTTAAGAGCCTGAGTCGTTCCTTCATCTGAATTTACGAATAATTGGGTTCGTTTAATTGGGTTCGTTACTGATTATAAGGTTTCGATACGGAAGGAGGAACTATGGGTTTCAGGAAAACCGAACCCCCAACTCTTTACTAATTCGGTAATTTGAAATTAAACCACTAAACACAATTTGGAGGTGCATGATTATGGCTTTGATTCGTTGGCAACCATTTCCAGAAGTTGAACGTCTACAACGAGATGTAAACCGTTTGTTCGATCGACTCACAACAACAAATGGAGATAGTTTGGGAACTGAGTTTGCTCCCGCTGCAGAACTGCAAGAAACATCAGATGCAATTCATCTGAAACTTGAAATTCCAGGGATGAATGTAAAAGATATTGATGTACAGGTTTCTGCCGAAGCCGTTTCAATTAGCGGCGAACGCAAAGAAGAAACTAAAACAGAGGAAAACGGCTTGACTCGGACTGAATTCCGCTATGGTCAATTCCAGCGAGTGATTCCGCTTCCAGCACGAGTGCAAAATACGGATGTAAAAGCGGAATACAAGGATGGTATTCTGCAACTGAAACTTCCTAAAGCGGAAGATGAGAAAAATAAAGTCGTCAAAGTCAATATCGGTTAATTCCTGGATGAGGGAATGGGTTGGAGGGGTATAGGTTAATCCTCACTCCCATTCCTCATCTACTTATCCAAACTTGGCTTGAATAGTTAGGAGGGAATTGCAATGGCAAAAGTTGTTGGTATCGATTTAGGAACTACAAATTCTTGCGTTGCGGTAATAGAAGGTGGGCAACCGCTTGTAATTGCCAATGCAGAAGGCAATCGCACTACTCCATCTGTCGTTGCCTATGCAAAAAACGGCGATAAACTGGTCGGACAAATCGCTAAGCGCCAGGGTGTCATGAACCCAGAAAACACCTTTTACTCTGTCAAGCGCTTTATTGGGCGGAAGTATGACGAGATTACCCACGAAGCGACCCAAATTTCCTACAAAGTTGTGCAGGATGGCGGCAATGTGAAACTGAATTGCCCTGCAACGGGTAAACAGTTTGCTCCAGAGGAAATTTCTGCTCAGGTATTGAGGAAGCTGGCCGACGATGCTAGTAAGTATCTAGACGAAAAGGTAACGCAGGCGGTCGTCACCGTTCCGGCATACTTCAATGACTCGCAACGTCAAGCAACGAAGGATGCAGGACGCATTGCCGGATTGGAGATCCTTCGCATTATTAACGAACCAACTGCCGCCGCACTTGCCTACGGGTTAGACAAGCAAAGTAATGAAACTATTCTTGTCTTCGACTTGGGTGGCGGTACGTTTGATGTCTCGATTCTGGAAGTAGGCGATGGCGTGTTTGAAGTCAAAGCAACCAGTGGCGATACTCACTTAGGATCGTGGATTAAATAACCTCCAGAATTAAGCTTTTTGAGGCTTGGCGGTGTAATTCCATTTTGGCAGGTAAGCATCAAAAACGATTTCCATTGATTCCTTAAACGCCTGGGTGACTTTTCGCCCCGTTTGATACACCTTATCTAATACCGTCGCCAAGACCTTCAGACCCGTTTTCGTCTTGGCTTTACCCATCAAATCTTTAACAGTTTCCACCGACTCAAAAATGACACCTTCACACACCCGTGTCAGATGAGGGAACAGACGATGCTCAATGGGATTGTGTTTTGAGGTATACGGTGGATAGTGGGCAATGCGAATCTCAATCCCCAATTCATTGACCAATGTCTGTAAATCTTGCTTAAACAGATAGTGGCGTGAACTGTTAGACCCGCCTCCATCACAGAGGATCAAAATAGAACTGGCCTTCGGATACTCCATGGAACCGTAATGATTCCACCAGTAGCGAATCGAGTCACAGGCAAACTCTCCCGTGTCATGACTGACCCCAATCTGCACATAGCCGATGTTCAGGTCTAAGTCGTATAGTCCATGGGGAATGGCAACCCCCTCTGCCAGGGATGGCCAATCATGGTCAAGCACCTGAATCTCTTGTTGGGTATACAAACGACCCTCTCGATACAGGAGTCCAATCAACTCTTTTTTTTAGTGTCCATGCTTAAAACCGGATGACCTGAGTCTTGATAGGTTTTTCTAAGATTCCTGATGTTTTCAAACTGTTCGTTACGATGGGCGGTTTCTCCTGTAGACAGTCGTTTCTGAGCTTTGCGTTTGCGATAATGATGCTTTTTAAGCAATTGGTCAACGAGGGTAACGCTGATGGCTTTTCCGTCAACTTCGATCAACTGAGCAATCTCTTGACGCTTGAGATTTGTCCATTTCTGCCCCTCATCCATCGGCGACCCTGCGGTGTGCGCCTCTAGCCCCTCAATAAAGACTTCATCCAGTCCCTCGACGGTCTCAAAGGCTGATTTGCGTCCCCCGCCTTTTGCCCGAATCCCCGCCTGATTCATGGCCACTAAATCATCTAACTCTGATAGCCCCAATCGAATCGTGTAATAATCACACCCAAACAGAGCGCTAATGTACGATATTCCACCCCATCCCAGTTTCGCAGCTTCGATGGCCCCATAACGACGACGATCCTTTTGATTTAAGGACTTGTAAAGCCGTTGCATTTGCTGCTCAATAGCGAAGGGGTAGGGATTCATCTAAAAACAGATAAGGAAAGGATCTTCAAGCTATCACGCTTCCTATATTCTGGAGGTTATTTAATCCTCGATCCTTAGCCGAAAAGATTATTGTGGCAGGGCGCGACTAGCAACATTTATCTGTCTGTCGATCCAACAAACCGAGAATAGCAATAGGAGTTCCTCATGGAACGACATTTAGGCGCATTGGAACTCAGTAAGCTGTAGACAAAGCCAGCATAGACAATACAGTCAACACTACCAATCAGGAGACTACATTAACATGGTCACGAAACAAACTGTAAATCAAGCAGACAATCGACATGCAACCCCTAACCTGACACCTGCCGAGGGAGCCTTGCAAGCAGTCTGGGAAGCACATATACAGTCCGAGTTTGGCACTCACAGCACTGAAGATGCTCTCGCGACGATGGTTGAAGATGCTTACGTGAACCACATTCCGGTTATGACCGGAGGAGTCGGAAAACCAGAAGTGGGTGAGTTTTATTCCAAATACTTCATTCCACAGATCCCGCCAGACTTCGAGCTAGTTCCAACTTCGCGCACGATCGGGACGGATCAACTAGTCGATGAAATGGTGGGTAAGTTCACTCATACGATTCAGATGGACTGGATGCTACCCGGTGTTGCTCCGACCGGGAAACGAGTTGAAGTACCAGTGGTTGCCATTATTCGATTTCGGGATGGCAAGGTCGCCCATGAACACCTCTACTGGGATCAGGCGAGTGTATTAGTTCAACTCGGCTTGCTCGATCCTGGTACGTTACCCGTTGCAGGTGTTGAAAGTGTGCGTAAGGCACTCGATCCGAGCTTGCCCTCAAACGCACTGATCGATCGCGCGATCGAGTGAACTCAAAGCCAGTAGGGTGGGCACTGCCCACAAAACCTTACTGTGAAGGGTTTTACAAAATGGTGGGTGATGCCCACCCTACTACTAAATCTAAGAACTACTCTGATAAAGCCAGGAGAAGCACCGTGAAGGTTTTGATTGTTTTTGCCCATCCAGAACCAAAAAGCTTCAATGGAGCATTGTTTCAGAGGGCGATCGACACACTTCAAAAGCTTGGACATGATGTACAGTGTACCGATCTTTATGCTGTGAAGTTTGACCCCGTATCCGATCGTCGCAACTTCACCTCAACGAAAGATCCTAACTACTTCAAACAGCAGATTGAAGAAATGTACGCAACTGAAGTTGAAGGGTTTGTCCCAGAGCTTGAAGTTGAACTCCAAAAACTAGAATAGTGTGATTTGATGATTTGGCAGTTTCCTTTATGGTGGTTTAGTGTGCCCGCCGTTTTGAAGGGATGGGTCGATCGCGTCTTCGCAATGGGGCGGGTGTACGGTAGCGGGTATATTTATGAAACAGGACGTTTTCAAGGCAAGAAAGCAATGCTTTCGTTGACGCTAGGCGGAACAAAGAAGCATTATCTCAAGGATGGCTTCAATGGCGATATCCAGGCTATCCTGCGCCCTATCCAACGTGGCATCTTTCAGTTTACTGGTTTTGATGTTCTTGCCCCTCATATCGTTTATGCCCCCGTCCAACAAACTGATGAAGTTCGCCAGGAAATTTTGGATAATTTTTCTCGACGGCTGCAAGCGATTGAGAATGAGTTGCCGATCGCTGTTGGTAAGTATTAGATCCGCTTTCTGACAAATCAATTTAGAGCCAGCTAATACTAGACCTGTTGGGAAATAACGAGAAAAATTGCTGAAATGCTTACATTGACTGTGTTTCAAGGATTTTGATCAAAAATCGCTGAAATGCTTATCAGAAGCGATCTTAAAGATTTTTCGAGCTTATTACCCAACAAGTCTAATGCACTCCCAATGCAGTGAAGTCTGTACTGCGACTGAAATGATCGATTGCACGCTAGCAAGCAGCCTAAAAGCAACGTAACGATGAATCAGCTTTGCTCATCCCACAATTGGAGATCGCGACGATTGGTAACGGTTTATCTACAAGGAGCATATCCAATGTCAACCGCACAGAGAGGTATAGTCAAGTCTGGTGTATGGGACAAAATTAGGCAGCCTTCTGTTGCTCGTTCAAATCAGTGTGTTTCTGTTCTAGTCGAAAGATCTCCCAAAGCGCTGATTTGGCATTGGGTTGTAACTTTTGGGGCAGCTTATTGAGCACATTGGCCGTCTTATGCACCCAGCAGCGCTGTTTCTGGGTTGTCGACCAGACCTGAGGGAGTGCCTTCCAGAAACCCAATGCGCCATCGCCAATGGCCAGCAGTGGGTCATACTGTAACCCTTGGTCTTTGAGCTGGAGCATCAATGCCTTCCAACTCAACTCCGATTCTCGGTAGCCTGCGGCCATCCCCAACAACTCCTTGTAACCCGTATCGGTGACGCCAATCATGACCAGAATGCACTGACGCTCCTCTTCTCGAATATTGAAGTAAATGCCGTCCGCCCACACATAGATGTAGCGCTTGGCGCGCAAGGAACGTCCTTGCCAGACCTGCTGCTCCTGCTGCCACTTTGCCTTGAGCCGACTGATGGTCGCGGCGGATAAGCCCTTTGCCTGTTGACCTAACAACGCCGATAGGGCTTCGCTAAAGTCGCCTGTCGAAATCCCTTTGAGATACAGCCAAGGCAAGACTTCCTCCACACTGCGACTGCGTTTTAGATAGGGCGGTAACAGCAGGGAGTTGAACTTGATACCGCTGCCGCTGCGGTCTCGCACTTTCGGTACCTGCACTGCGACCTCGCCAATCCCAGTGGCGATCGTCCGGGCCGGTAAGTATCCATTTCGTACCACCACCTGACGACCGTTGTCGTCTTTTAAGCCCTGATATTGACCTAGAAACTCGCTCAGTTCGGCCTCTACCGCCTGTGCAATGATTTGACGCGCACCTTGGCGCACCAAGTCACTGAGCGCATCGCTAAAGCATTCCTGAGACTCTGGTGTTTTGAACTCGATTAGATTATCTTGAGTCATGGTGTATCTCTATTCTGGTATTTTTGCTTGTCCAGAAGGATACGCCTTTTTTTGTCTCCTTCGCTGTACACCAGAAATAGTTATAACTCCTGTGCGTCCAGTGAGCACGAACGTTATGCGAAGCAAGATCGCGATCGCCTAGTGACGATTCAACTATTGCGTAGAGCAATATGACGACAGTAAATATCCTCCGGCAGAGCCGGAGGCTTTAGCATATGAGAGCCGCTCAAAGCGGCTTTCTTCCCTCTAATCTTCTACTCTTGCCACAGTTTGAGCTGTTCCAATCGCTGATCCTCCTGTTCTTGATTTTGAATGTACAATCGTACCACTGCCTCATCTCGTCCCACCGTCGAAACGTAGTACCCTCTGGCCCAGAAGCTCTGGCCGCTGAAGTTTTGTCGTCGCCCCAAGTATGTTCGCGCAATCGCAATCGCACTTTTCCCCTTAAGGAACCCCACCACATGGGAAATCGAATACTTCGGTGGAATCGAGATCAGCATATGAACACGATCTACACACAAATGCCCTCCTCGATCCGACACTCCTGTCGCCGCACCAAGTCATGGAAGATCTTCCCTAGATATTGCCGCAACTCCAAATACAGTGCCTTGCGCCGATATTTGGGAATGAATACAACATGGTATTTGCACTCCCATTTCGTATGGCTTAAACTGCCTATGTCTTTCATGAGTCTCCTTTGCATAAACCCAACTTTGGCTCACGCTTATGAGACTCTTTCTTCAGACTCCCGGAATTGTCAAACTTTACGAGTCCCCCAGCAGAGCTGGGGGTTTACCAGATTAAATCATACTCCTTTATTTGTAGTTGCAGTATCTGCTATGTCACTCGAATACTTCGTTTCAAACCTTTAAAACAACCTGGGCAAACCCCTGGCGCAGCTTCAGTTGGCGCTCCAGCCAAGACTGACGAACCCTGCTCCGAATGAAAGGCGCAAGGCGGCTGACGGCATGGCGCAAAAGCGGAACATTTCGTATGAGTTCGCCTTGAGCAACTTCTGCTTGTTGCAGTTTTTGGGTTTGAATAATTTCCGGTTCGCGTTCTGCCTGAATCCGGGGCAGAACAGCATCAATTGCAGCCCAATTAGACTGCTGCAACAGCGGGACAAGATGATTAGCAGCCACGATCGCATCTCGCAATGCCATATTGATACCCTGAGCGCGAATCGGCGACATCGGATGCGCGGCATCGCCCAACAGCAGCAATCCGGGGACGTGCCACTGGGGACAGCGACCGACAACGACCGAGAGCAATAGCGGTCGTTCGATGGCGTCTTTCTGTTGGCGAAAATGGGCCGCTAACCAATCGGGGGAAGTTGAGGCTAATTTTCCCGCCCAATCAATCTGTTGCCAGTCGAGCGGATCGTCCTTATGCAGCGACCAGCCCACCTGAAAGTTACCTTCCGAACTCTGGAATGCGCCAAATCCTTCCTTTCCTTTCAAGATTGCATAAAATACATTTTCCTTGGCAAATTGCGGACTAGTCGGAAGCTTAAACCATAGAACATCGAAACTCTGAGCCTCTCGATCGAGGGCTAAATTTGCCCGTTGACGCACGACCGAATTGCGCCCATCGGCCCCGATGACCAGATCTGCTGCGATCGCACGTCCATCGCCTAACTTTACTCCCGATACGCGATCGCCTTGCCACAATAAATCCTGAACCGCATTGCCTTGAATCAATTCAAAACTCTTACACTCATTCGCTTGCTCCAGCACAGCCTCAAGAAAAGCAGGCTGCGAAATTAGCGTACAGGGCGGCCCCTCAGATTCCATCGGTTCATCGACCCGAAAAATCGGACGATTTTCGATATAGAACTCCCACGCATCGATGGCACGGTGCGGAATTTGTTCAATCGCATCCGACAGCCCCATTTGCGCGATCGCCGCCAGACCGCTGGGCATCAACCCCTCGCCGCGAAAGATCCGCCGAAAGCTGCGCGAGGCTTCAATTAATTTGACGGCAATGCCGCGCTTTGCCAACAGCATCGCTAAAGTCAATCCCGTCGGGCCAGCCCCAATCATTACAACCTGGGTCATTTTTTTACTGCAAGCTGCGATGCTCGCCGGATAGAGTATGAATGATTGCTCGTATTCTAGAAGCGATCGCAGTAGCCTGATAATATCCAGACTGAAATGAGAGCGAAGATCGCCCAGCCCCATCCCTGAAACTGCGATCGCTCGCTGGTGAGCCGATTCAACGGTCCCTCATAATCATTGTCAGCCACACAAATCTCTTTCACATTGAATCCCGTTCATCCAAATTCTGGACTATCCGTTAAAAAGAGGCCGAGTCGGATTGCAAACTTGTTGTTTCAGCGGGCGGTCTGATATAAGATAGGAGAGCCTCATTCAAGGGCGAGTGGCGGAATGGTAGACGCACCACACTCAAAATGTGGCGACTTCGGTCGTGAGAGTTCGAGTCTCTCCTCGCCCATTTGTTAGAGAACAGGCGTACTGTTGGGTAGGGTGTTTCTAAACCCTGCGGTCGCCTTGTTACTTTAGCAACGCATGAATTCTTTGTTACTTAAATCTCCGCTATTGCAGTCTTCGGCTTTATCTCCCCAATACTGGCCGTTTAGTTTGGATTGGATTCCCGCTACGGCTTATTTGGTGGGGGGGTGCGTGCGCGATGCCTTACTAGAGTACGCGTCGCCCTATCTAGACTTAGACTTTGTGATGCCTCAAGATCCCATTCAGACAGCGCAGGCGATCGCCCGGCACTACGGTGCGGGGTTTGTGGTGCTGGATGCGGAACGCCAGATCGCGCGGGTGGTGTTCGATAACGCCACGGCAGACTTTGCGCTCCAGGTGGGAGACAGTTTGCTGGAAGACCTAGAGCGTCGGGATTTTACGGTGAATGCGATCGCCTATTCTCCCCACACTCAGACCCTCGTCGATCCCTTGGGCGGACGTAAAGACCTGGAAAAGCGAACGCTGCAAATGGTTTCCGTCGAGAATCTGAAAGACGATCCGCTGCGATTGCTGCGAGCCTACCGTCAAGCAGCACAGCTCAATTTTATGGTAGACCCCGAAACGCGGCTTCAGCTTCACGCTTTAGCGCCGCTGCTGTCTAAGGTGGCTGCCGAGCGGATTCGGGTAGAACTGAGCTATTTATTGAGCCACGCTAAGGGGACGCGGTGGCTGACGGAGCTTTGGCAAGACGGGCTGCTCCATTCGTCGTTTCCCGACGCAACCACCGAGGGTCTTGCGTCGATCGAGCGGATGGATCGGGCAGAAGCGGAAGTCACGGCTCGTTGGCCCCAGCTAGAAGCACTGCTGCACCGCACCCTCAGCGATCGCCCCAAGAGCGGCGAGGGAGTGCGGCGCACGTTATTCGCGACCGGGAAGTTAGTGGGGCTGGTGCATCCCGATCCCCAAATTGCGAAGCAAACGCTTCAAGCCATGAAATACAGCAAAGCAGAAATCAATTTGGTGCTGACGGTGCTCCAAGGACTCAGCCAGCTCCGGCAGGATTTGAGCCAAGGCCCCCTGAGCCGCGCGCGACAGTATCTGCTGTTCCGGGCCGTACGGGAAGCATTCCCGTCGGTGGCAGTGGTGGCGATCGCGGCTGGCATTCCGTTGGCCGATGTCGCGCCGTTGGTCGATGAATATCTGAATCCCGAAAGCGCGATCGCCCATCCCGCGCCGCTGGTCTCTGGGCAAGCGCTGATGAGTGCCCTATCCTTATCTCCAGGACCTTTGGTCGGACAACTTCTGGCCGCGCTGGAATTGGCCCGCGCCGAAGGAACCATCGCCACCGCCGCCGAGGCGATTCAGATGGCCCAGCAGATCGTTTATTCAGCCCCTAGGTAAATTGGCATGGCACTCATCGTTCAGAAATACGGTGGCACCTCCGTTGGCTCGGCGGAGCGCATCAAAGCCGTAGCCGAGCGCGTTAAAGCCTCGGTGGATGCGGGCAACGCCCTGGTCGTCGTGGTGTCTGCCATGGCCAAAACCACCGATGGCCTAGTGCAATTAGCCCATGAAGTCTCCGAAAATCCATCCCGCCGCGAAATGGACATGCTGCTCTCGACCGGGGAACAGGTAACCATTGCCCTTTTGAGCATGGCATTGCAACACTTAGGACAACCCGCTATTTCTCTGACGGGAGCGCAGGTGGGAATTGTGACGGAACCAGCCCACACGCGCGCCCGCATTTTAGACATCGCAACCGAACGGATGAAGCGTCACTTGGCCGAAGGCAAGGTCGTGGTGGTTGCCGGATTCCAAGGCATCACCAATACCGCTGACTTAGAAGTCACAACGCTGGGGCGAGGCGGGTCCGATACCTCTGCGGTCGCGTTGGCGGCAGCGCTTCAGGCAGACCTCTGCGAAATTTATACCGACGTCCCTGGGGTGTTGACGACGGATCCCCGCCTCGTGGAAACCGCCAGCTTGCTCGCAGAAATCACCTGCGATGAAATGCTGGAGCTGGCCAGCCTAGGGGCTAAGGTGCTGCATCCCCGCGCCGTAGAAATTGCCCGCAATTATGGCGTTCAAATGGTGGTGCGGTCGAGCTGGAGCGACGAACCCGGCACTAAGGTGATCGCTCCCGGTATCGCGCCCCGTTCGCTGCAAAATTTGGAACTAGGGCGTCCCGTGGATGGCGTGCGCTTCGATCTAGACCAGGCAAAAGTGGCGCTACTGCGGGTAGAAGATCGGCCTGGGATTGCAGCCCATTTGTTTGGGGTGCTGGCACGGCAGCAGGTGAACGTCGACCTCATCATCCAGTCCATCCACGATGGCAATACCAACGATATTGCATTTACCGTCGATCGCGCTTCCCTCCCTCGGGCCGAGGCGGTTTCCACGGCCTTTGGCCCCATGCTGCAGCAACAGCGGGGTGACAGTTTAGACCAAACCGAAGTCATGGTAGACCGAGAGATTGCCAAAATCAGCATTGTGGGCGCTGGCATGATCGGGCGACCGGGGATTGCGGCCCAGATGTTTCGCACCTTGGCAGATGCCAACATCAACCTCCAAATGATTTCCACTTCGGAAGTGAATGTGAGCTGTACGATCGCCAAACAAGACTGCGACCTGGCGATCGCGACACTCTGCGCCCAGTTTGAGGTAGACAGTTCTCCCGCCCAGACCGCCATCGATCCCAACTGGCCAGCAGTGCGCGGCGTCGCCCTAGACCTCAAGCAGGCAAGACTGGCCATCCGCAACGTGACGGATCGTCCCGGCATGGCGGCCCATATCTTTCAGAAGCTCGCAGCAGCCAATATCAGCGTGGATATGATCATTCAATCCCAGCGATCGCGCTCTACCCACGGCGTCATCACCCGCGATATTGCCTTCACCGTCCCGCAAATCGACCTCGCGATCGCTCGGACGCTCCTGGAAGACATTAGCAAAGAGTTAGGCGGCGCTGAAGTGGCTGCCGATTCCGACATTGCAAAGGTCAGCATTGTGGGCATGGGGATGCTGGGTCGCCCCGGCGTCGCCGCGCAGATGTTTGAGGCTTTAGCCAACCGCAACATTAACATTCAGATGATTGCGACGTCTGAAATTCGAGTGAGTTGCGTGGTGAGCAAGTCTCAAGGCGTTGACGCGCTTCAGGCCATTCACCAAACCTTCGCACTGGGGCAAGTCCAAAAAGTAGAGATCCCCGCTTGAGGGGAGCGCGAGACCTTGCGGCCCTCGTCCGTGCTGGCGCGAGGGAGGGCCGCTCAACCGCCAATCTGAGACATGGTGCGGGTATAGAACTGACCCTCAGTTCCTGAATCGCGACCTTTATAATTAATTTCTGGCTTCAGGGCCAGCAAGTTCCGAACGCGATCGCGCATTTCTTCTACGCTCGCCCCCTCGCGCAGCATTGTCTTGAGATCCATCTGTCCCGTTTCGTTGAGCAGACAAGGGCGCAGCCAGCCGTCAGCAGATAGGCGCATGCGATTGCAGCGATCGCAAAAGCATTCCGACATCTGACTGATGAACCCTAGCGTCCCCTTAGCCCCAGGGATGCGGAATACATCCGCCGGGCCATTACCGCGAACCTGACTGGCTTCTAGCCCCCAACGGTCGCGGATGCGCTGGCGCAACTCCTCAGAAGACACCCAACCGCGTTCCCCAAACAAATCGGCATTGCCAATGGGCATAAATTCGATGAACCGAACGTGCCACTCGCGGTCTAGACTCAACGCGGCCAAATTCAGCACTTCGCGATCGTTGACCCCTGGAATGACGACCACGTTGAGTTTGAGGGGGCTAAACCCAATTTCATACGCCGTTTGAATCCCATCCCAGACTTTTTGCCATCGCGCTGCTGGCGTATGGGTGCGGTATCCGACGATCTGGTTGAAAGTCTCTGGCACTAGAGAATCCAGGCTGATATTGATGCGCCGCAGCCCCGCCTCGTAAAGATCCCGAGCCATCCCCGCTAGCAAGAAGCCGTTAGTGGTCATGGAAAGATCTCGAAGATTGGGAAAAGCAGCAATTTCCCGCACGATTTCCACCACGTCGGGGCGAATCAGCGGTTCGCCCCCCGTCAAGCGAAAGCGCGTAAATCCGACGGGCATCATCACCTCGCGCAAGAGCGTTAGCAGTTCTGGCGCAGTCAACACCTCAGATCGTGCCAAAAAGGTCAGGTCTTCGCCCTCCGGCATGCAGTACTGGCACCGAAAATTGCATCGGTCTACTAAACTGACCCGAAGGTAGTCAACCTGATTCATTCGGATGTCCTCATCTCAGGAGCGCGGGCGTTCGAGCTGAAACTTCTAGGTTGGATTTGGCACCCCTTTGAGAGGGCGCAAAACCTCCCGCCCCTCCTTCAATCTTAGGAGAGCGGCTAGAATTGTGCCTCTATGCTAATCCCTTTAGCCATCTTCCCATCCGCCCGATCGAGTGCGACGCGATGAAAACGTTGAGAAAAAATCCCTTCAGGTCCTATCGCTTGACAATGCTGGGCAGTGCGATCGCCCTCGTCCCCCTGGGTTACCTCCTCCGATTCTACGGTCCGGGGCCGGCATGGCTCGACGATGCCCTGGGTAGCGCGATCTATGAAATATTTTGGATTGCCCTAGGATTGGGGATTTGGCCCAACGTAGCGCCGCTGAAGATAGCCGCTATAATCGGCATAGCGACTTGCGCCCTAGAGATTTTACAACTCTGGCATCCTCCTTTCCTTCAAGCGCTGAGGGCAACCCTTCCCGGACGACTGATTTTAGGCACGACCTTTAGCTGGCGGGATTTTCCAGCCTACCTCGGGGGAAGTATCGTAGGGTACGGGTGGGGGAGATCGCGCTTGCCCCGCAGGGCCCCCTCTCAAACGCCCCTCCCCTAACGCTTTTGTTACAAATTCTCGAGCGAAAAGCGTGGCAGTTCCGAAATCCTTATGCAATAGTGAGAATAATCTCTCCTGAGAGAAAAATGCGGGGGCCGAACATTCATATTTTTATTGGGGTTAGCGCCCTACAGACGAAGCTTATTTTAGGACTGCTCTATGTTTTGCCCATCCTGCAACGGTCAAATTTATCCTTTTGCAAAAGATTTTGTCTGCCCCCACTGCTTTGTTCAGCTTAAAGTCCATTCCCTCAAGCGCCTGACAGTCTTTTTGCTGCCCGACAACCGCCTTGCTGGCATCTACAACGCCAATTCAGGCCGCGTGGTTTCCTTTATGGGCTTCATCGCAAATCCGCCCATCGAGCAAAAAGCCCACGATCGTCAAGTGGCGATCTCCAGCCGCAGGTTGCAAGTTTGCCTCAACCAAATTAGCGACACACTGAAGGTTCTCGAACAAGAGCGCCAAACCCTTTTGGATTCGGAAGTCGTCGTCGAGCGCGTCCTCACGCGTACGAGCGGGATTCAGCAGCAGTCTAGCCTTTGCCGCTCTCAAATTGCGCTGGCCTACGGACTGCTTGAGAAACTAGAAGAGGCTTATACAAAACTCCGGGTCGATCTGGAGCTGGCCGTCACCCAACCGCCTCAAAATGCGGGCCTGTTTAAGACCCAGATTCAGCAGCAAGTCAAGCTCGTCCGCCAGCTAGAGTCCCTCAAAGAATCCGCGCTCCGCAGCATCCACTAATCCCAATATCAAAGGGACTCGGCGATCGCTCTGCCCAAAACGAGCCGTTAAGGGCAAGACTGCAAAATCCCTTCAAACGAGGGATTTTTGGCGTGTCTGTAATAAAATTTACCAATCTTGTTTTAGATAAATAAAACTTATAAAACTACAAATCATATTCGATGTCTGACTTATTGAGTTTGGTCCCCTTCTGTACTAGAGTCAACAGTAAGCATAGACAAAGCCACCAGTTTTTTTAAGCTTTTACGCAAGCTTGGAACAGAGATAGGCTCCTTAGAGGGGCCAGTGTTGTTCTGTCTACATTGACGAGCAAAGAAAGGTTTTTGCGCATCTCAGCCCCTAACCTTCCCTTGCCTCTGGACGTGCCCATCCAGCTCGAATTCTTACAGGAAGAGATAAATGTCCTATTCGCAAACGCAAACTCAATCGAAGTCTGGCTACAAGGCCGGCGTGCAAGATTATCGGCTGACCTACTACATGCCGGACTACACGCCTAAAGACACTGATATTTTGGCTGCCTTCCGCGTAACGGTTCAGCCCGGCGTACCTTTTGAAGAAGCAGCTGCCGCGGTTGCTGCCGAGTCTTCCACGGGTACCTGGACGACGGTTTGGACGGATTTGCTGACCGACCTGGATCGCTACAAGGGCCGTTGTTATGACATCGAACCCACCCCTGGCGAAAGCGATCAGTTTATTGCTTTTATTGCCTATCCCTTAGACCTGTTTGAAGAAGGATCTGTTACCAACCTGCTGACCTCCTTAGTGGGTAACGTTTTTGGTTTCAAAGCCCTCAAAGCGCTGCGTCTGGAAGATCTTCGCATTCCAGTTGCTTACCTCAAGACCTTCCAAGGTCCTCCCCACGGGATTCAGGTCGAGCGCGACAAACTTAACAAGTACGGTCGTCCCATGCTGGGCTGTACCATTAAGCCCAAACTCGGTTTGTCGGCCAAGAACTACGGTCGTGCCGTTTACGAGTGCTTGCGCGGCGGTCTAGATTTCACCAAAGACGACGAAAACATCAACTCCCAGCCTTTCCAACGTTGGAGAGACCGTTTCTTGTTCGTGGCCGATGCCATTCACAAAGCCCAAGCCCAAACTGGAGAAGTGAAGGGTCACTACCTCAACGTAACTGCCGGTACCTGCGAAGAAATGATGAAGCGGGCCGAGTTTGCGAAAGAACTCGAAATGCCGATCGTGATGCACGATTTCTTTACTGCTGGTTTCACGGCCAACACCTCTTTGGCGCGCTGGTGTCGCGACAACGGCATGTTGCTTCACATTCACCGCGCCATGCACGCCGTGGTCGACCGTCAAAAGAATCACGGGATGCACTTCCGCGTCTTGGCCAAGTGCTTGCGGATGTCTGGTGGCGACCACATCCACACAGGTACGGTCGTGGGCAAACTTGAAGGCGACAAGGACATTACCCTTGGCTTCATCGACCTGCTCCGCGAAAACTACATCGAAGAAGACCGCTCTCGCGGGATTTACTTCACCCAAGACTGGGCTTCCATGCCTGGCGTGATGGCTGTGGCTTCCGGCGGGATTCACGTTTGGCACATGCCTGCATTGGTTGACATCTTTGGCGATGACTCCGTGCTTCAGTTTGGTGGTGGTACCTTGGGTCACCCCTGGGGTAACGCACCGGGTGCAACCGCTAACCGCGTTGCCCTTGAAGCTTGCGTCCAAGCGCGAAATGAAGGTCGCGACCTCATGCGCGAAGGCGGCGATATCATTCGCGAAGCTTGCAAGTGGAGTCCAGACTTGGCTGCAGCTTGCGAACTGTGGAAAGAAATCAAGTTCGAATTTGAAGCGGTCGACACCATCTAACGAGCGTTATATGACGCTTCCTGCGGGCACGGGATGAAGGATCGCGGAAGAATAGACTAATATCTCTATCATTCGTCGATCCTTCATTTCAAACCTATGGATCTCAAGCAGATTGCGAAAGATACAACCAAAACGCTCATCAGCTACTTGACTTACCGTGCGGTGCGGGTTGTTTACGAGCAGCTCGACGAAACCGAACCCAAGCGGGCTTACTGGCTTCACCAGTTTGCCTCCCGCGAAAGCATCAAAGACGGAGAAGCTTTTCTCCGCGCGTTGTTTGACGAGCGACAAGAGCTTGCCTTCCGCGTTTTGACAGTACGGGAAACGTTAGCTGAAGAGATTTCTGACTTTCTGCCGGAAATGTTGCGAACCACTACGCAGCAGTTAAACACCGAGCATCGAAAGCAGCAGTTGGAGCGCATGACCCAGGTTGCACTGAGCAGCGAGCTAAGCCATCCCGAGCGGGAAGAACGTTCTCAACCCGATGAATCGTTAGACGGCTGAAGCTAAGCTTTTAAGCCACCCTTAATCTGATACTTACTGAGGAATTCGATGAAAACCCTACCAATTGAGCAGCGTTACGAAACTTTTTCTTACTTGCCTCCTCTGAGCGATCAGCAAATTGCGCGTCAAATTCAGTACACCCTCGACCAAGGCTACTATCCTTGTATCGAGTTCACAGCAGACCCCAAGCCCGAAGAATATTACTGGACGATGTGGAAGTTGCCTTTGTTTGACTGCCGCTCTCCTCAAGAAGCCCTTCGCGAAGTTCAGGAGTGCAAGTCTGAGTATCCTGAGTCCTACATCCGCATTGTGGCGTTTGACAACGTGAAGCAGTGTCAAGTGATGAGCTTTATCGTGCAAAAGCCTGGTAAGGCTGGCTACCGCTACTAAGGAGCGGTTCATCAGCTAAGGGCGAATTGAATCGCCTCAATCTAATTTTCTAAGAGGTGGATAGTCTCCACCTCTTTTTTTTGAGAAGTTATACCCGTTTTCCAAAGTTATTTGGAATCCTGGGCGGGTACGAAATAGCTGGTCGCGATCGCCGCCATCAGCCACCACAAGGTAAACACTTGGGGTCGGTACCATACAGTATCGACCGTCCCGTGGGCTAAGAGGCCGCCCATGCTGGCAAGGGCCGCGATCAGCCAAAACCCTTGGACGGAGCGCTCTTGTCTGAGCCGTTGCAGGTGTTCCCATCCTTGGTGGAGAAGTGTCGCGATCAGCGCCATAAACAAAGTAAAGCCGAAGATACCAAATTCAACTAAATGCTCTAAATAAATTGAGTAAGCGCTGAGGGCGCTAAATTTAGGTCGTTGGTAGAGGGGATAAATTTTGTTAAAGGCATCGTGACCTGGGCCGATACCCGTAAGGGGGCGATCGCGAATCATCTCCTTCACCGCTTCCCAAACGTTGATCCGAAAATTGTTGCTGCTATCTTTGCGACTGGCAAAAATACTGAGCACGCGATCGCGCAGGGGGGGGACGGCAATGATGCCGACCAGCAGTAAAACCCCGCCTCCGCCTAACAAAATCGGAAAGGCCCAAACCTGCCAAAACCGTGGAAGCTGGGGCAACATCCAGTACAGGAGCAGCAGTGCGGAAAGTGCCAGGGAAACGACGAGCGCAATCCATCCACCCCGGCTGAAGGTGAGCACGACGCAGATAGTATTGGCCGCAAACATGACTGCCGCCAGTAATTTTGGGCCCCAATGGGGCCAGACAAACATAGCAGACAAACTTAAGGGAATGGCAGGAATCAGATAGGCCGCAGCTAAGTTTGGGTTGCCCAAGTAACTGTAAATCCGCGTGGTGTTGACCATGGAAGACTCTGGGTCTACCCAGGTCGCCAGAGGCGGCGCGCCGAAAAACCACTGTTGGAATCCGAACAGCGTCACTGCAAAAGCCGCAAATAAGTAGATAGAGATAATCCAGGTGCGCCACTTGGGCGATCGCACCGTTCGCTCGATGAGGGCGAAGACAATCAGATAAAGGCTGAGTTCCACCAGCCCGTTTAGGGCTTCGCGTTTGACGGGGGACAAAATTGTAGCCATCCCCGCCCAGGCCCAGTACAGGGCCAATACGGCATAGACGGGTGAAACGTATTTAGGCCGAGGGGCATCCTCTGAGAGCGTCAGCAAAAGCCAGATCCCCGCACAGCCAATTTCCACCAAACCGATTTGGATCGTGGAGACAAAGGGGGCGATCGCAAACAGGATCGACAGCAGAACGACTGATAGTTCGGTGCCCCACTGCATTAAGGTGCTGTACTGACGCCAATGTCTGAAGGGGTTAAAGGCTTTCCAAATCAGGCTGTGACGCACCCAATCCAGGGCAGAGAGCCGCACATCGGTTAGTTTTTGAAGAACTAGACTCATAAGGTTAAAGGCTTTCCAGAGCGAGCAATGACGCACCCAATCTTTTGAACTTTAGCCATTATGCGAAAGAATGGGCGTCTTGCAAAATAAAGTTAGCGCTTCTGATCGGAGAATGGAATGTTACTCCGTCAAGCCGTGCTCTAAGGCATAGCGTACTAGCTCGGTTCGGCTGTTCGTCCCTGTTTTACTGAACAGACGGCTCACGTACTTTTCAACATTGCGCACGCTGGTCTCTAAACGCCTCGCAATTTCCTTATTCATTAATCCCTGAGCCACCAAATTGAGAACGCTTTGCTCCCGAGGCGTGAAGTCAATTTGAATCGGGGATGGCGTGGTTGCAATCCCGGAGCGATGGGTCAGCAAGGACTTAATTTCGGCCACCTGACTGGCTAGGTCTGCAATGTTGGTCCCGCCCTCGCCGTTGTCTGCGATCGCCACCCGTCGCCCCAGAATATTGGTCACAATGGCCACCAGCTCATCGGGGTCAAAGGGTTTGGAGAGATAGGCATCGACGCCAGACTTATAGCCCTGAATCCGGTCCTTCGTCATCCCGCGTGCGGTCAGGAAGACCACGGGAAGCTTGGAAAATCGAGGGTCTTCGCGCATCTGTTTTAAGAACTGATACCCATCTACCTGGGGCATCATGATATCTGAAATCACCAGATCCGGCAGGCGTTTTTCCAGGAACTCCCAGCCTGCCTTGGCATTGGGGGCGGCATC
This sequence comes from Altericista sp. CCNU0014, assembly GCF_044923475.1. NCBI lineage: Bacteria > Bacillati > Cyanobacteriota > Cyanophyceae > Synechococcales > Altericista > Altericista sp. CCNU0014. The sequence continues at coordinate 2,954,263 of NZ_CP137338.1, read as the reverse complement.
TACGGTAAATCCGCTGTCTTCTAAGTAGGCCTGCACTGCATCGCGTAGCCCTGGTTCGTCATCCACCAAGAGTAAATAGCCAGACATGATGCCTCCTTAGGCGTAGGTACGCGTAGATATCGTCATCCCCATTGTGCAATGACATGTTCAAAGATGCGAAAACATCGGGTTTAAAACAGCAAAATGCTTTTAGGTTGGGGATAGCTCGATTTCCGATCGCTTTCAAAAAGTTCTCGGGCTTCAGAGACTAGCCATTTGTTTAGGTCGCTTCTCCCCGAATGCCTGAAGGCGGGAAGGGCTTAATCGCAGCACAATGGTTTCCATACAGAACGCGAGCTAGACCTATCATGACGACGTTAACCGCATTTTCTCAAGAACTGAGCGCTATTGTGGCAAAGGTTGGCGATTCTGTCGTAGCCATCCACGGCAATCGCTACGCTGCCAGCGGACTTTGTTGGCAGGCCGGACTCATTGTGACCTCCTACGAATCGGTCAATTTGGAAGATCCCCTTTACGTGACACTACCCGAAGGCCAAAGCGTCGAGGCGAGCGTCTTGGGCAGCGACCCGACGACCGATATAGCCGTCCTGCAACTCCCACCGGAGGCGGAACTTCCGGTTCCCGTGATGGCCGAGCTTTCTACATTGGGGGTTGGGAGTATTGTATTGGGTCTGGGGCGATCGCCGGAATCGGGCCTCTTTGCCAGTTTTGGCATCGTGCAGACTTTGGGTGCCGCTTGGCGCAGCAGCAGCGGAGGGATTATCGATCGCTCGATCCGGGCCGATCTTACTTTGAGGCGCAGCGCAGCAGGGGGGCCTTTGGTGGATGCAGAAGGTAAGGTCATTGGCTTCAACACCTTTGGGCCGCGCCGCAGCATTTTGACCATTCCGGCCAGCACTATCCAGCGGGTGGTGTCTCAGCTGCGCGAAAAAGGCCGCATCGCGCGAGCCTATCTGGGGATTGGCATGCAGTCTGTCAAAATACCGCAAGCTTTGCACGGTCAACTGGCATCCGCGCAACAGCATGGTCTCATGGTCCTGAGTTTGGAGCCGGACCAGGCCGCAGAACGCGCCGGAATTTTGCTGGGCGATATTTTGGTTACCTTGAATGACAAACCTGTTGAGGACAATCGAGCGCTACAGCTATTGCTAGGGGCGCAGAGCATCGGTCAAACGATGAAGGTTCGGTTCATTAGAGGCGGGGAACTGCGGGATCTCGAAGTAACGGTCGGCGAACGCTAAAGCGCCATGACAAAGGTTCTCGTTGTAGCCGACAGTGCCGTCTCCCAAGCTGGACTGGAGAGCGTGCTCAAAGGAGTGCCGGACTTTGAGACGGTATTCGGTCTTCCCGAGCCGTTGGACTGGATCCGACTGCTGGAAGAAGATCCTGCTGATGTCATTCTGGTTGAGGGAATCGACGCCGCGATCGTGCCGCAACTCGCCGAACTGGCTGCTGAAGAATCGATGCCTGCCATTGTCGTTCTCGCCCGCTCGACGGAACGGCAATATCTAGCGCGCATGCTTGCCCTGGGCGTTCGAGGTATTTTGCCCTATTCTGCGTCCGCTGCCGAGATCGTTGCGGCCCTTCGAGCGGCAGCAGAAGGTTTGACAGTCTTCCATTCCAATTTTCAGCGCGACTTGTTTGACGATCGCGTTTGGCCTAAACCAGCGGTTGAGGGGGAACGCTTCGAACCATTGACACCCAGAGAGCAGGAGGTTTTAGGACTGTTGTCTCAGGGATATAGCAATAAGGCGATCGCCGCTCGACTTTATCTCTCAGAACACACGGTGAAATTTCACTTGGGGATGATTTTTGAGAAGCTGGGCGCTTCGAGCCGGACGGAGGCGGTTGCGATCGGGCTGCGGCAGGGGTTGATTATGTTGTAAAGGGCGTTTTGTTGCGGTTTGCGTTGGGACCGCTGATGTTGAGACCCAAGTTCAAGCGCTGGAGTCACACCAGTTTGAGGCGTTGGGTGAGGCACTGCTGGGTCTTACGACGTTAGATGATTGGGTAGGGTGGTTGCAGGGGCAATAGCGGGGCTGGGCGATCGCACCTTAGAGTCAAACTTACCCGTTCCTTCTCAAAATCGACCTTACGATTTTTTAGGGTATCCTTTTACCTATTCAGTTCTAAAAAAATTTAACAACTGAGGATATTCGATGACTCGATTTGGAATCCTTTGTCCAGCGGCAATTGGGCATCTAAATCCAATGTGTGTTCTTGGTCGTGAGTTGCAACAGAGAGGGCATTCGACGGTATTATTTGGAATTCCTGATTTGCAACAAAAAATCGAGCAGACAGGGATCGAGTTTCATCTCATTGGACGCACAGATTTTCCTGAAGGCACTTTGCCTATTATTCATCAAAAATTGGGCGAACTAAGCGGTTTAGAAGGGTTTAAATTTACGGTAAACTGGCTGCAAAGCGAAATTCAGATGTTATTTAACGATGCAGTTGACGCTATTCGAGAAGAGCGCGTAGATGTCCTAATCGTAGACCAAACCACTTTGTGTGGCGGAACCATCGCTGATTTCCTCAAGCTTCCTTTTGTGACCGTCTGCAATGCATTATTAATCCATCAAGAATCAGGCGTTCCTCCGTTCTTTACGGGCTGGGGATACAGCACCTCTTGGTGGTCGCATTTGCGAAATCGGATTGGCAACGGATTTTTATTTGCGATAACTCAGTCCGTGCGTAAGCAAGTTCAGTTGCAGCGACAACAGTGGCATTTGCCCCCTTACGCTAGCGACGAACATTTCTTTTCTACGCTTGCTCAAATTTGCCAGCTCCCTGCGGAATTTGATTTTCCCCGCAAAAACCTGCCTACCTCGTTTCACTACACGGGTCCTCTACAGGATTCCTCTGGGCAAGAACCCATTTCCTTGGCCAAATCTCCCTTTCCCTTCGATCGACTGACCGATCGGCCACTCATTTACGCCTCTCTTGGCACCTTGCAAAATCGTAAGTCGGAAATCTTTCAGATCGTTGCGGCTGCTTGTGTCGGCTTGGATGCTCAGCTTGTAATTTCCCTAGGCAATGCTGAAGCTGATATCTCTAGCTTGATTTTTCAAGGTTCGCCCATTGTTGTTCCCTACGCGCCTCACCAACAAATCATTCAACGGGCTAGGCTCATCATTACTCATGCAGGTATGAACACGACGCTTGGCGCTTTAAGCAGTGGGGTTCCTCTTATTGCTGTACCCATCACGAACGAACAGCCTGCTATTGCTGCTCGAATTGCTCGCACTGGAGCTGGTGAGGTTGTGAAACTATCGGAGTTAAACATTGACAAGCTTAAGATCGTCATTCAGCAAGTTTTGAGCCAAGACTCCTACAAAATTAATGCCGCTCGATTACAAACCGCTATTGTTCGAGCGGGTGGTGTAAAACGAGCAGCATATATCATTGAGCATGTTATTTCTTCCGCTTCTTCTGAACTGTTAGTTTGAAAGTTATAGTTTCTTTGCAAACTCTTTGTTTAGGGAAGTGTGGCCGCAGCAAATGAAGCAGTTTCAGGCAATCCAAGCTGCCAATCTCGTACTGTTTGTGTCTCTACAACAGCATTTAGAAATTGACCATCTAGCAGGTGGCCTCCTGTCTTGAAATCGCTGGCAATGAAATGAAAATGATATCCCATTACATTGAGGCTGCTCATGTATTGAGGCATGCGGAAGCCTACCAGTGTTCCTCGAACATTATGTAGTTCAAAGACTTTTTGTTGCTCTTTAACAACTTTAGCCAAAGGGGGATAGGGTAGGACTTGTCTGGGAACACTTCTCACCCTAAGGAATGGGAATACGCCATAAATACGAATTGCCTGGGGCAAGTTTCGAGTCTTTAATTGTCGGTCTATTGCCTCCTGCAATCCTGCATAGGTCATTAACCCAGACGTTCGTAGAGTTTTCTCTCTACTGAAGGAGACGACGGAAGCAAAGGGCGTTCTTGCTTCTTTGTTGACCCGTATCGGCACGCCATCGGTCTCGATCTGAAAGAAGTCGCCATTGAGCGCGACCATCTCTCCCTCCAACCCTTCAAAGGTTCCTAAGCCAAAGTCACCATGCTCCTTGAGTTCGCCTATCGTTGCAGCACCCTCGTACACGCCTACATTTAAGGCACCTAAAGTTGAGACTTGATATCCAGCATGGCGCTGAAGTTTTTGCTGGGCATAGGCCGGAAATAAACGGATGGAAAGGGCAATGACCAAAATCCCTACCCACAGTAACCCCTTTGCTTTCATCCTCTAATCTCCCTCTCCCTCCGTCTCAGGCTGCCTAAACCTGAATATCTGCTTTCCTCAATAATGCAACTAACTCCAATTCAGTTCTCTTGGGTCGCGCTGTCTTCTGCGATGCCTTCGCTTTTGCGATCGCAGGTTTCCGTCCTGGCTTCAGCTTTGCCGCTTTGGCTTTCGCAGAGACTGGAGCTTTCGCCACTTCAGCCACTGGTCCAGGCTGGGGTATTGGCTCCTTCGGTGTTCGCCCCGGACGCTTCGGTTCAGCGCCTGCTGTTTCTCCTAGAAAATAGCTGGATGGTGCGGAAGCCTTTTGCCATTTCCCATCTTTCACTCCGGCAAATAAGACCGACTTAATTCTAATTCGCTCCTCTTTGAGTTCTTCAGGACTGAGGTTTCCGTAAAGTGTTTGAATAATCGTGTCGTGGTGCAGCATCTCGCCTGGATGTTGACCCAATATCTGGGCGATCGCCTCTCGTTTTGTCAGTTCAGCAAAAGTAGGCAACAGCGGTAGCGACGTTCGCTTGGAGGCTGTCTTTGCTGGAGCTTTGGTTTTTGCGGCAGGTGCATTGACATTGGGAACGGGTTGGACGCTTTCGCGAGGAGCTGAAGTGCCACTCGTGAAGGTGCCGGGAACGGTCCCCTTTTGCCAGAGGTTCAGACTTTGACCTTTGTACAGTTGGGTATTCAAGCTTTTGCGTTCGACTTTACGTTCTGCTGCACTCAGCGGACCAAACAGTCCTTCGCTGACTCGATCTGCCGTCATATCTCGACCGGGGGTGGCTTGCAATATCTGGGCGATCGCCTCCAACCGCGTCAGCCCTCGATAGGCAGGCAGCAGCGGGCGAGGGCTACGCTTGCCCACTGCTGGGGTTAGTTCTGGAGCTGCTTTAGGCAGGCGAGGGCTAGCTTTAGCCTTGGGGGTATCGCTTGCGAGGATTTCAGTAGCAGTGGTCGGGGCTAGGCGCTCGACTTGAGCCTCAACTTCTTCAATCGTTAGGGCTGGCTCGGTCGATCTGATGCGGGCTTTCGTCGGCACGAGCTGATTCAGCAGCAAAGCGTTGATGTGCGAAAGCTGTTCTCTAATATGGTTGGTGTTCGTGGATGCTTCCGCGAGCGATCGCTCGTACTGGAATTTCAGCGACATAAGGGAGTCGAGAAGGAATTGTTCTGGAGTAGATAGGGGCATTCTTTGTTCGCTTCAGCCAGAGTTTTATCTTCCTATCCTACCGATTTCCGTACATCTTTATTGCTTTTCTCAGATTCCAGCGATCGATGTCACCTTGAAAGAGCTCGACGATCGGGCTTTTAATGCAAAACCCATCACTTCTCCCATCGACTCTTAACGGGATGATACTCCCATTACAGGAATGCGTAACGACTCGATCGACCTTGGCCGCGCCGTCCTGGCTTTGTTTGAGTCCGACCTGCCACTTTATTTATTTTCCGAAAAGTAGCTTTTGAACCTGTTCGTCTATTTCTACAAAATATCGTCTGGGGAAATCGATCGTGCAAAGTATAAAACCAGTTTTACCGATCCTCCAAGAATCTTCCATCGCATCCAGGATTCAAACCAAAGAGCAGAACATGCGAACGATGGATGCCATTTCCACTAACGCGAACCCAGCCTTTCTTTTTCTTGTATTGCCGGACAATCGCTGGCGTTGCCCGCACTGGGGATTCATGCTCAAAGGTCGGATAAGGGTGCGATACGCCGACCGCGAAGAAATTATTTCTGCTGGAGATTTCTACTACCTTCCAGCTGAATCCGAAATTTTCGTTGAAGAAGAGACGCAAGCGATCGAGTTCGGACCTCAGGGACATCGCTAGACAATACTAAGTATTGTAAATATCAACAAAATAAACTTGACATGTATGAACAGACAGGTAGGCTATCGACAGTGCTGAGGAGTAAGACAACCATGTTTGAAGCCGATAGCCCCACTTGGATTGCTGTCATCGTCGCCAGCGTCTACATGCTTCAGAGTTCCACAAAGGACCTATCTCTCTGCCGATGGCTGTCGCCGTTTAGTTTAGGTTGGGTCATTGCCTGTCTGTTATTCATTCATCCCTTTGTTTTGAAGGGGTCCTGGGTTGCGATGGGTGCTGGTTATTTATTGATGGGTGCGTTGATTGCAAACACCCTGATCTTGAGCGTCATGTCGCTCATGCCTCGGCAGGTGGTCAGCTTTAAGTCTAAAGGCTTGGAGACCGTGGGGCTGCTCTTTACCAGTTGTATCTTTACAGGGTTGTTCCTCCTCCTCAAAAATGGATTCGCGGTTCTCGTGGAATTGCTCGGAACGATGCTTCAACGTCAGCGCAAGGTTGTGACCCCCTGAAGTGTTGTTGAGCTTTCAATTGAAGTTATCTAGACGTTCTCGCGCTCCCTAGACGATCGCGGTGTTAGCGTTGTTAGGCAGCACCAGCAGACGTCAGTTTTGGAGGCGGCATCAGAAATGGAGCGGGGATTGCAAATAATAACCAGAGAATGTCTACCGTCTGCGCGATACTCACTGGCAGGTGAGCGTGCGTTATCAGGGCGATCGAGATGAATGCGGCGTTGAGCAGAGAGAGGACGACGAATGCCGTAACGGCAGTGACGTACCAATTGGAGCGCTCCTCGCATTGCAGGCAATGCATGACGAAGACAAATGGGAAAGCTAAGACCAGAGCCACGAAGGGAACCGTATGGGCAATCATGTTGTCGCCGGGGCCAATCGCGAGGCAAAGCGAGAAAAAGGCTGCAACCAGAACCAGGATGACATTTGCTGCGTAGGAAATAGCCTTGACAGCAGGCCCAATGCCAGTTAATTGCACCACCCGCTTTGTATCCTCGATGGCATAGCGCACGAGCAAATAACCCACGAAGAACCAGTACACCGGAGAAATATAGGTAGAGGGTTTGGTGTCGAATACGATGCAGATATTGTTGTACCCATACCAATCGATGAGTGGCGTATGGGCGTAGTCGATGCCGGAAAAGAAGGTGGTTAGAATCGCCCCCGTTACGACCATCGCGAGGAAAGAGTGGATAGAGGCTTGAAAGAAACGCTCCGGTCGAGGTGGGGTCGGATGGTTCGGATTCAGGAACCAGGGTGCGAAATTAAGAAAAATGACGGCTGGCTCTAACAGGAGGAACAGGGCGACAGCAGTAACAATGCCAGGGATCTCTGAGTGCATAAAATACCTCCTGCCGGACGTCTGAGTCAGCGCTAAACACACTGCAATTTTATCCGGTATTGAGGGTATGCTGACGGCTAAAATATGGGGCAGCGAGGCAAATCGTCTCGGAAAAACCTTCTTCAAGGACAAGAAATTGGCACTCTTGAAATGGGGGCAAGTCGTTGTAATTGTTATCGCGATCGCCCAATGCTTGTGATGCGATCGCCGGAACGGGCGTGCGTGCGTCACTGCCAACAGCGAGGTAAATTCCGATACTACAAGGATAAACTTCATTGAAAGGAATATCCCATGAAAGCTTTAGCCCTAGCCTTTTTCGTCTGTAGCGCCAGCCTGACAACGCCAGCGTTTGCGGATGTCGTCAAAGGAACGCAGTGTCATCCAGATTCTCCAGTCGGCTTTTGTTGCCCAAATGACGGAAAAGCATCCGGTCCCTACTGCCCGGCCCGACCCATCAAAGCGAATACGGGAAGCTCCACGTCGAGACCTGTACCACAATCGATCTTGCTGCGTCTCCAACCGACGAGCGAGAGATAAAGGATAGGGCATCGATCGGGGTCGTTTACGCGAGCGAAGGATACCGCAGTAGGGTTTGAACTAAGGCGGTGTCCTATTGCAGGGTATTAGAGACTTGTAACGGCAATGTAAAGGTAGAGGAACCAAAAGTCGCAAAAGCTGAAGAATTTGGAATGTGATTAGCCAGATGGTATAAGGTATGGGCACTCTATTACAAAACCAAAACGAATACAAGCCATTGAATAGGTCGCGCTTTATCGAATATTTACAGCAAGAGCTGGGAATCTCGGACACGGAGATAGCCTTAGTCAATCGAGCACATGAGCCGAGCGTGACCGAGCTGCCGATTTTGCTGTGGAATCATGGGCTTGTCGATCTGGAAAAATTGGGCCAAATTTTTGATTGGATTGAGAGCGCGGCAGCCTAGCTTAAGGACTTGAGCTAGATTCGTTGAAGGTTGAATCATGAAGTTGCGATCGCCCTTTCAGCTACTGTGCCACTCCCGCAAATCATCCGATTTAACAAAACTGTTGTGGACCGGAATGCTTGAGGCTAAGCAGAATAATTTCAGGTGAGGGTGGAAGTTCTGAGGTGAAGATTTGGCAGCGAAAGCAGGGGCGATCGCCAGGTATCGTTTTATATTGGTTGCTGAGGGGAGTTTGAATCGGGTGCTTGGGTCAGTTTACGAATTACGACCTGGTTAGTTTTAAAGATTATGGAAATTGCCACGCTAACTGCCTTTCTGAGTCCATTTCTACCATTCTTGCTCAAGCTGGGCGGCAAGGCTGTAGAGAAAGCGACAGAAACCGCTGCGGGGAAATTTGGTGAGGCGTCTTGGAGTAAAGCTCAGGCAGTTTGGGAAAAACTAAGTCGTGAATTACCCGACGTTCACCTGAGTACAGGTAGAACGCGGGCTTCCCAGCTCAACCGCAACAGCCTCGACAGTAGTGGATTTGCGTCCATACCGCTTTGGTCTTACATCGCGTCCTTGGGCAGTAGCGCTGATTCCCAACGCCAAGATCCGTAAGCCTTCATTTCTGATATTGATGGCTGCATTCACATCTCGGTCATGACGCTCATGACAATAAGGGCATTCAAACGACCGAACAGACAAATCCATCTTTGGAACTGGCAGCAACGTCAAATGACACAAGTGTGACGATGGGAAAAATCGCCCAATCTCTAGGTAGATTTTTCCGTCAAATTCAGCCTTGTATTTGAGCATGGTACAAAATGTCGCCCAACCTGCATCGCTGATTGCTTTAGCAAGATTGTGATTTTGGACCATATTTTTGACTGCCAGGTTTTCTACAACAATAACTTGGTTCTCGTTCACTGTCTTACGGGACAGCTTGTGTAGAAAATCAGCGCGCACTCTCGCAATTTTAGAATGCACTTTTGCCACTGCAAGTTTTGCTTTGCGCCGCTTGTTCGTGGTTTTATCCTTTTTACGGGATAGTTTGCGCTGTTTACGTTTTAAGTTGCGCTCATGTTTTTGCAGATGCCTGGGATTCTGATATTTTGAGCCGTCTGATGTGACAGCAAAATCAATTAACCCCAAATCAATCCCAATCGCCTTCCCTTCACTACTGGGTTCTGGCTTTTCAATGCCATCCTCAACCAATAGAGAAGCGTAATAGCGACCATCTGGCATTCTGGATATCGTCACCGTTCTCAGCTTCCCGGAAACATCGCGATGCACCTTAGCCTTTACAGTCCCTAGATTTCCAGGAAACTTAATTTCAGTTTGGCTGAGCACTTTGACATTTGCGGGATATTGCAGGGATTGACGATCAAACTTACTTTTGAAGGTTGGGTATTGGGCTCGACCATCAAAGAAGTTGATGAATGCCTGAGACAAATTCAAAACGGATTGCTGAAGACATTGAGAATAACAAGTTTTCAACCAATCATGCTCAGCCTTCCACAACGGAATTTGTTTCTTCATGTCAAAGGCAGAAACCCCTTTCCCCGTCTCTTTATAGGTCAAGGATATGACTGCAAGAGACTGGTTCCAGACCCAACGAACACACCCAAAGGCTTGAGCCAAATGAGCTTGCTGTGCATCTGTGGGATAAAGCCTGATCTTCACTGCTTTCAACATATTCACATATTATCACACTCATTAAATTGCGATAATATAAAAATAAGTGATTTTGCGAGACATTATTTGTTCGTCTCGGCACTGTTACCTTCTCTCGCCTCCGGCATTGCTCAGGCAACGTACCTCGACTCACGCGTCTCTCATCCCGTCGCTCGCCTGGATACAGGTAGAGCGCGGGGCTTCCCGCCTACAAGCTAAAATAGAGGCGAAAGAAACAGCTAAAGAAGCTGCGGTAGATGTCGCAAATGCGCCAGAAGATGAAGATTTACAGGTTGTTCTGAGAGTGCAGCTCAAGAAATTGTTAGCCCAAGATGAAGCTTTGACTAATGCGATCGCACAGATTCTCCAAGAGGATGGTGCGGATGGAACCCCTGGTACTCAAATTGTTCAAAACGTAACGGGCGATCGGAATCAAGTCATCGGTCAAGTGACTGGGGGACAGGTCTTTGGTAATGTTGAGAGCAATGTAACCAATGGATAAGGAGTTACATTGATGCCGGATACTTCGCTTACCCCAGACTCGGATCCGCAGATTCAGCAGGATGTGACGGGCGATCGCAACTTGGTGATTGGTCAGATGCTAGGTGGAACTGTGAGCTTCACTCCACCCATACAGAAGCCTACTGGTACGCCTTCAAACCTTCCCCGCAGTGGAGTCGTCCAATTTGTGGGTCGCGACCAAAAACTCATCGACCTCCACGCCCAACTCCAGCAAAACGATCGCATTGCCATCACCGCGATCGCAGGTATGGGCGGCATTGGCAAGACAGAGCTAGCGCTACAGTATGCGATCGCGCAGCTCCAGCACCAGACCTATCCGGCTGGCTTTTGCTGGCTCACTTGTCGCGCCCAAGAAATTGCAACTCAGATTGTCAGTTTTGCCAAAACGAAACTACTGCTCGCGATTCCCGATGACCTGGAAGCCAAGGAACAGGTGGATCTCATTTGGCAGCGCTGGCCAGCAGGAAATGCCCTGATCGTCCTGGATGATGTGACAGACTACAATGCGATCGCCCTCTATCTTCCGCCGCCTGACCCTCGCTTCAAAGTCCTGATCACCACCCGGCAGAATTTTGGTGCTTCTGTTACTACTATCAACATCGAAGAACTGAGTGATGAAGCTGCGATCGCCCTTCTGAAGTCCATCGTGGGGGATGAACGGATTGAGGCGCAGCAGGAGGATGCCCAGGCACTTTGCAAATGGGTGGGGAATTTGCCCCTGGGTCTGGAGCTATTGGGACGGTTTTTGGTGGGGAAACCGGATTGGGCGATCGCCAAACTCCTCGAACGTCTGGAGTCGAAACGACTTGCCGCGAAAGCCTTAATTGAAACCGAGTCTGGAATGACGGCTACACTTGGGGTTGCAGCGGCCTTGGAATTGAGCTGGGCTGAATTATCCCAACCCGAACAGGATTTAGCCTGTTTGCTGGGAATGTTTGCTGTGGCTCCGATTCCTTGGAGCCTTGTGGAGCCGTGCTTTCCTGAGGTTGATTCCGACGATCTGGAAGATTGGCGGGATAAAGGGTTACGCGATCGCTCTCTAATCAAGCGAGTTGGGGAAGGCACCTATCAGCTTCATCAGATTGTCCAGGAGTATTTCCGATTTAAATTGCAATCATATTCTCAACAAACAAGCCATCTGAAAACTTCTTTTTTTAAAACTTTGGTTAAAATCTCAGAAAGTATTCAGGAAACACCATCAGCTCAAGAGATAACTGATATTGAGTCATCAATTACCCATATTGAAGAACTAGCAATACATTGGGTTTATGAGCTTGACGAAGATGATTTAATCTGGCCTTATAATGGATTATCGAGATTCTATGCAGGGAAGGGGCTATTTGCGATCGCAGAAAAATGGGCAAGGCGTTGTATAGAGAGTATTAATGTTAAATGTGGAGAAGAAAGCCTAGCATACGCAATGAGCTTGAATAATCTTGCAATTCAAAATATTACTCAAGGTCATCTTGAAGAAGCTGAATCAAACTTCATTAAAGCATATGAGTTAAGCAAAGATGATCCAAGACTCAAAGAAGGAAACAATAAGATACTCAATAATCTAGCACAAATATATCTTAATAAAGGCAGATATCAGAAAGCTCTAGATTTACATCAAATAGTTCTTACAGATAGAACACAAAATTTTTATCAAAGCCAACCTGATATTGCCTTAAGTTTAAATAATATAGGGAGAATATACAACGAAATAAATCGTCACGAAGAAGCTGAGTCTAAGCTTAAAGAAGCTCTCAAAATTCTGGAACTATTTCCCAATGAAAATAGATTAATTGCAACGTGTATTGAGAATCTTGGTATCGCGTATCTAAGGCAAGGTCGTATTGATGATGCGAAGACAAATTTTCTTCAGTCTCTCCAGATGAATGAATCTTATCTTGGCGAGCGGCACCCCGATGTTGTTTACTCTTTAACTAATTTAGCAGCTTGTCTTGAAGAAGAAGATAATTATTTAGAGGCAAAGAAAACACTACACAGAGCACTTGAAATTAGTCAAGATCACGAACACGTAAACAATAGCGACCTATTGAATTTGCTCGGTGAAATATATAAGAAGCTAAAGGATTATTTTAAATCTGAGAAATACTTAAAACAGGTCATTGAAGTAGCTAGAAAATATTATAAATCTGAGCACAAAGATATTGCAGTATATTTAAATAATCTTGCAGGTTTATACGTCAAAACAAAAGAATATAAACAAGCAGAAAATGTTTATTTTGAATCAATTCAAATAAAGAGAAATATATTTGGAGATAGAAGCATTGAAGTTGCTATAGGCTTAAATAACTTAGCTCATCTTTACTACGAGTCAAAAGAAATTAGCAAAGCCAAATCTTTTTTTGAGGAAGCTTTTCAGATTTTTGCTACGGAGTACGGGGATACACATCCTCAATCTGCACAAATAAGTGAAAACCTTATAAAAACCAAGACACTTTGTGAAAAATATAATAAAAAGAGAAAAAAGAAATCAAAACCACAGGGAATGGGGTTTGGTGCTAAATAGATTTACCTCTAGTTCAATCATCACCGTTTAGGGACTGGTTGAAGCCAGACAAATCGGCTATGGTGAAGCCGACCTACTTACAAGTGATCCATAACTTTCAGTCACCGATCTGGTCAACGCCGCAGCATTGCCTGAAGGGCTTTAGTTGGGAGGCAGGGGGGCGAATGCAGAAATGAATGGGACTTCTCAAACAGCCTCTTACAATTCACAAATGCGATCGCATCAAAGAAACACCCCAAGATCGACCTAAAAAAACTGACCTAACGCCTCGATCTGCTCCTTGCTGAACTCAACTTGATTCGTAATGATATCAGTCGCGATCGCCTCAGCACCTGTGCTTCCGCATCCGTAGAGCGATCGCTGTTTATAGAGGAAACTGATACGCCTAACCTCCCTCAGGTAGCATTAACAACTCAACTTCAACGCCAAAAGCTTCAGCACTGCCAGCCAAACCTCGATCTGCTGTAATCAAGCGTATTCCCCGCGCAGAAGCGATCGCTAAATGTAGTGCATCCAACGTCCGCAAAGGTGTATCAAATCTACGAATCCAGTCCCGCGCCAATCTATAGTGCAAGGCTTCAACTGGAAGACGAGTATAAAATCCATCATCGATATCTGCTTCAAACCGATCGGCGATCGCTCCAGCCTGAGCTTGAGAAATCTCTCCCATTCTGATACGCCGCGACAAAGCTGAGAATAGCTCTACTTCAACCAACTGACTCAAAGCAACTTCAGCTTCATTGCGCAATAACTCTTGCACTACTTCACTCAAATGCTCCTGCCAATAGAAAGGAGCAATAACACTTGTATCGAGATAAATCAATCGCGATCCTCTTGACGGGCGTTAACAATCGTTGCGCTTAATGCTTCTCCACTAACCTGTAGTGACCCTCTAAATTCCGCCATCTCAGCCAGCCATCGTTCCCTTGACTTCAACGGTACCAATTTAGCAAATGCCTTATCCTGTTCGCACAAAATAACCTCTTCCCCCCGAGCAACTTGCTCCAACAAGGGCTTTAGATCGCGCAAAGCCTCTTCCACATTAACTTTTAGCATTTTACTTTGCCAAGATAACCCACCTCGATCGTAACCTATCTTCAGGAATACTGCGAATATTGAGAGGATTGCTTTTCTGAATCCGCAAAACGATCGCCTCAGATCTTCTGCTGCCGCATCCGTAGTGCGATGGTCTACGACCGACCGGAGGTCATCGCATCAAAGAAACACCCCAGGATCGACCAGAAAAAACTGACCTAACGCCTCGATCTGCTCCTTACTGAACTCAACTTGATTCGTAATGATACCAGTCGCGATCGCTTTAGCATTTTTTTCTTTCGCATCTATAGTGCGAGCGCTTTGTCAATCTACTAGCTGATTAGTGTGAAATCACTTTTTGCGGAACATAATGCTTCCTCTCATAAATTAGAAGACAACTTGACAACCCCTGAAAATAACGATGCATTTTCTTCAAGACCAGCCACGCTAGTAACAGCGATTTAGAAGCCATCTGCTATCATAGTAGTGAATACGATCGACCAAAGTGAAGCCATGACTCACCTGCTCGCAGAGGCTTTTAGAAAAGCGCAAGACTTGCCAGATTACCTACAAAATGAACTTGCAGAGCAGCTCATTGAAGATATCGAGAATGAAATACAGTGGCAGCAAACACTATCATACCCCCAAGGATCGAAATTAGAAGAGCTAGCCTCCCAAGCTCTGCAAAATTCTGAAGCTGGAAAAACCAGGGCAATGGGTTTTGATGAATTATGAAGTCAGAATTGACCGATGAGTTTATCCAACTCTTTGCTGAATTACCCGAAAGAGTCCAAAAAACAGCCCGTAAGAACTATAAACTCTGGAAACAAAACCCTTCCCACCCTAGTTTGGAATTCAAAAAACTCAACACGAATATGCCCACATACTCAGTAAGGGCAGGCATTGGCTGGCGTGCTGTAGGAGTCATGAAAGGCTCTGATACAATTGTATGGTTTTGGATTGGGTCGCACAGCAACTACGATAAATTGCTCAAGAACTTATAATTTCCAACCCGCAAACAACCGATTTACTGGAGTGAGGGAGATCGCCCTCACTGAATTTTTGGAAAATCATAGAAGCTTGACCGCACCAAATCCTACTTCTCATAATTCGGCTTACAATCTACAAACGCGATCTCATGAGCACCTCTGTTTTTGCATCCGTAGTACGATCGCATCAAAGAAACACCCCAGGATCGAGTTGAATGCACTTTGCTCAATGCCTGCTATTCGGTCACCCAAGCCGATGCGATCGCCCAGCATACTTCCTATATGGTTGGGATGAAATAACCTAGATCAGGCTAGCGGCATCAAGATATTCTGACCTGGGAACTGTTCTGTTGCAATGACGGGTGGAACTAAATAAATCCCCGCAGCTTGGACTCTTAATAATTCCGGCGCGCCGGGAGGCACAGTACTGGCATCGCCACCAAAATTCACCTCCTGCATCCAGGAGCGTTGGGATAGGATGCCCATGATGCGTCTGGGCGAGTCCTGAAAGCTGACAAAGTTCAGCCCTAACCGTAATTCTCCGCCTTCGATGCCATCCATAAATTCATAGCCCTGCCGGAAAATCCGAAAAGAACTCGGGTTGCTCAGGTTGCCATCTTTAACTTGATTCACCCGTTGAATATGACTTTTTTGCACCGTGGGTGCTACTGCTTGGGGGGCTTCGCGGAAAGACTCATTGCCCGGTTCGATGACGGATCGCGTGCCTGTGAAAGGGCACCCGCTGACGGGCGTACTTTGACCCTGAAGATCGAGCTGGGTGAGCGCGCACCCCGTGAGTTTATCGCGACCGACGAGAAGTTCTTGCTCTAGACGAGGGAGCGATCGCCAAGTCTGTAAATCCACCGGAAGCCGGAGAAAAGCGAGATAGGTACCGCCAATGGTCCAGGTATCGTTGCCTGCGGTTTCGGGTTTAATTTCTAACACCTGACGCCGAGGATCGCCGCTGGGTAAGTTGGAAATCCCGTCGTGGAAGTCAATCCAACTGCGATGATCTTCCCGGTTAAAGCCCATGAAGGAACCGCTAATGGAAAGCACCGCCTCGCCTAGGGCGGGATTGACATTATCTTGCAGTACTTTCCAAATTTCGACGATCGCCCTAGAAACCGCCAAGGGCGTATCACCAATGAATTGGAGGGCAATTTCTTCGGTGGCGAGGTTCCGTTGTAAGCCCTGGAGGTAGTTCAATCTCGTCCCGATTAAGATGGGATTCCCACCGCCTTGCAAGGGCGAGCGAAATTGAAATCTGGGCTGAAGTCCTTCGGGGAGAGGGCGTTGGGCTCCGGGGAGGGCAAAGGCTTTGGGACCATATCCGAGCAATACGGTGAGTCCGCTTGCGGGAACTTCCACGTCTGGGAGATCGCTAACCTTGCCCTGTTTGAGATCCTGACACGTTTCCCAGATTTGACCCATTAACAGCCCAACTTGCTCTGCAGTGGCTCCTTGCTGGGCGCGGAGAAAGGCGATCGCAAAGCAGCGTCCGGGGGTTTGACCTTTGTCGAAGTAGATTCCTTCTTGTAACATCGGTGCGTTCCTATCCCACAGGTCCCCCTACAGGTCCCATCCGACGCGGCCCAATGCGCGCCATCATCGGTTGAGCGTCGAATTCGGCTTTGATTTGGGTGATGGTGGTACAGACATCGGCTTCGCGGCAGCGGATCGGTTCGCTGGCGGGAATGTCTAAAAATTCGTTCGCGGCGATGGGGGTCGGTTGTCCGACGACCAGCATGGGGCCAACTTCAATTTTGGCGACGATATCGTAGCCACCCGTGAGGGGACGGTCTTCGCCGCCTTCGGAGAAGACAATATCGTCGAGGAAGAAGGGTTCGTCGTCGGAGGGGCCAAATTCCAAGCGTTGGTGCAGGTTGGGGTTGCCGCGACTGAAGCGGATCCAGTTTTCGGGAAGGGGTTGACCGTTGAAGGAAAAGACATCGGCGTTGAAGGTGCGCAGGTACATGCCGAGGGGATTAGCAAAGGCGACGGTTCGGCCTGCGGAGGCGGCATCGTGGGCGGCGGCAGCGGCAGCGGGGTCGGCATGGCGACAGGCGAGAAAGGTGGTGTCTGCGGCGCGGAAGAGTTCGTGGAGGAGGGCTTTGCGTTCGCCGCCATCGGCTCTGACTCTGCGGGGGGTGGCCCCAAACATGACGATGAAGATGAGGTCGTCTAGGCCGTTGATGGGATGGCTCATAAAGAGGGCGTTGTCGCGGTTGAGGGAGCCGATGGGGCTACTTCCTCTCCCATCTCCTGCGACGAAGTTGGAGAAGCGTCGTTCGCGCTCTTGGGGGGAGAGTTGGTTGGGGTCGGTGACGCCAGGGCCATAGAAGGCGGTGAAGGGGATGGGTTGCTTGAGGATGTCCTGGGCGATCGCCTGCATTTGGAGGGGGTCGTGAATGGCGAGGGTAAGCCAATATTCCCGCAATTCGGTGGTAATTTCGACGCGTTTGGGGCGTTGGCGACCTTGGGCATCAACGCGGAAGGTGATGTGGTATTCCAGGTATTCGTTATGGAGGACTTGGCGGCCCCGGATACCAAAGTCGGAGAGTTGACGGGCGACTTCGATATTTTGACAAAATTCGGGTTCGGCGGGGTTACCGACCCATTTGACGGCATCGGTGACGTTGGAGTTAGGGATGATTGCGGGGTCTAGGACCATGAAGCGGCTGCGCAATCCTTGGTTTTGTTGTTGGGTAAAGATGGTATTAATCTGCTGGTTCCATTCGGATAAGACGGTTTCGGAAACTCGATCGGCAAAGCCAGGTACATCGTACATGTTGATTACCTTTGGTGAACGGACAAATATTTTTAAATATTGTGTTTATGGTTGAGTTACGGCACAAAAGAAGTGCAAGCCTCGCGGATGCAGCTTGAATTATCACGCTGAAACAATTTACTTTTAGACCGATAAAACAAGCATCATTAAAGGGTATGCTTCATCTCATTGACTGACAAATCTCCGGCTGAGTTACAACCTCCGCCAGGAAATTAATTTCTCGGCTCGCAGCTAAAGTCTTCTAAAGAGAACTATAGAAAAGTAAGTCCATTTTAATGAACTGTTACTATTAGCTTGAAAATTAATTCCCGAGCGAGATAACAACGAAGCCAAATGGTTTTAGACGTTTTTCAGTCAATCAGGTACTTCATAATAATTTGCACACCTTAATATGGGTCAAATATGAGGCTGTAGGAGTAATCTAGCGATTCTGATGCATCTATGCAGTGATCGAGGTCACTTAGAAGAGGGAGAAAGATTGACTAAGATTTCCCCTGCTTTTTTGAAAAATGAAGATTCGGATGGAAATCTTGATTTAAAGTGTAATTGTCTATCTCTACCTCAGCCTCCGTCCTAATTCTCAACAGGCGACCGTTAAGGAATGTGAATTGTGGACGATCTCGTCGAAACACTAGCAAGTTACGTTCCATCCTTTATCGTTCGACGACTTTTACAGGATGCAACGCCGATCGCTTGCCCCTTGAGCGAACGATATGCTGCTGTAGCGGTCTTTATCGACATATCCGGTTTTACGAAGCTTACAGAATATTTGATGCAATCCGGTTCGGCAGGGCTAGAAGAACTGACTCAGATTCTCAATGCCTATTTCGGTCAAACGATCGACTTAATTCATCAATATCGGGGTGATGTCGTTAAATTTGCTGGAGATGGGCTTTTGGCGCTGTGGTTGTCAGATTCTCGACCTGAAACGTTGAAGTCACAGGTCCTTTATGCCGGACAATGCGCGCTAACCATTCAAGAAACGCTTCAAACGCATGTCACTGTGGAAAATGTTTCCCTATCGCTTCGGATTAGCGTTGCCGCTGGCGAGATTGCGATCGCCCACCTGGGAGGGATCAATAAACGCTGGGAGTTCGCACTTTCTGGCGTGCCGCTCGTTCAAACCAAACAATTACAAAAGCAAGCAAATCCTGGATGGGTCGTGATTTCATCCGATGCCTGGACGCTCATCCAGGCAGATTCCCAGGGTAGCCTGCTCGAACACGGGAATGTGCGACTGCTTTGCACCAATCTGAAGCCCCCTCCGATCTCGCTGCAGCAGCCAGCTTTACCGCGCGACCTCGAGGCTGGTTTGAAAGCCTACATCCCTGCTGCCATTCTAACAAGACTGGGTACCGGACATCGAGAGTGGTTGGCGGAATACCGTTGGGTAACGCTACTGTTTGTCAACTTACCCAACCTAGAAGATATCTCGCTACAGCAAGCACAAGATGCAATGCTAGCAATACAAACTAACCTCTATCGTTTTGAAGGCAGCATTAATAAAATTAGCGTGGACGATAAGGGCGCAACCCTCGTTGCCGTTATGGGACTGCCGCCATTCGCCCACGAAAACGATGCCGAACGCGGTGTTAAGGCTGCAATGGCAATGCAAGTCGCGTTAACAAAACTGGGGTGGAAATGTTCCATTGGAGTGACGACTGGTAATGTATTCTGCGGAGCGATCGGTAGCGCAAAGCGTCGCGAATACACCACGATTGGCAATAAAGTAAACTTGGCCGCTCGGCTCATGCAGGTCGCTCGAGAGTGCATTTTATGCGACGCCACAACCTATAAAGCGACGCGCCAGCGCATCACCTTCCGCGCTCTTCCCAGCGTTTGCCTTAAGGGGATCGAACAACCCGTCATTGCTTATCAACCCCTAAAATTCAACCGCCAGATCCCCCTCGAACCTATATCTAACCTAGTCGGTCGCGGAGTCGAACGACAGCGCTTGATCCGTTGGCTTGAAACATGTTTGCAAAGGCAACGCCGAGGAATCTTCATTGTTGAAGGAGAAGCTGGAATTGGCAAGTCTCAGTTAATTGCGTCTTTTTTGACTTGGATGCAGGCGCAAGATATCGCTTATTTAATCGGGTCGGGCGATGCGATCGAGCAAAATACTCCCTACTATCTGTGGCGGCAGATCTTGAGTCAGCTCCTGCCGATTGCTGACGGCCCTAATGCGGAATTTCAGAGCGTTCGGCTTCGGCAAGCCCTAAACCTCCCAGCCGACCTCGAACCATTGATGCCGCTTCTGAACTTTATCTTAGGAGTCAATTTCCCTGAGACTGCACTCACTCGATCAATGCTGCCATCGGTCCGTTCTGAAAATACTCGTCTGATGTTGCTGGAAATAATCCGGCACTCATTGGGGCATGCCAAGCCCATTATTATCTTAGAAAATGCTCAATGGATAGATTCAGCCTCTTGGAGCTTACTGTTGGCCGCGTGCCAACAGTCTTTCCCCATTCAATTTGTGATTTTAAGCCGACCTTCAACTCAAGATGGCTTTGATGGATATCTCAGACTCAAACAGCTTTCCATCGTTGAAACGATCTCGCTACAGCGGCTATCCCGAGAAGAAACAGGCGACTTAATTTGTCAAAAGCTGAATGCATCCAGTATTTCCAAAGGACTTCTTTTACCGATCTATCAAAAAACCGAAGGACATCCACTGTACAGCATGGAACTCGCGCAGTCACTCCTTGGGGCTGGAAATATTCAGATTCGTCCGTCGGATCGCCAACTGATCCTTTCCTCTTCTGTGTCCTTAGCTGTAGAACTTCCCACCACACTCCAAGCCCTGATTATGGATCGTATAGACCATCTTTCACCGCCCCAACAGCTCGCACTCAAAACGGCCAGCGCGATCGGGCGGAGCTTTGTCTATCCTTTACTCCACGAAATTTATCCCTTGGAAACCGACAAGCCCGATCTACCGATACACCTTCAAGGACTTCAGGAAATCAATTTAATTACTTTGATCGCTCCTTCAGAAAATATAGCCTATAGCTTTCAGAGCCTTATCACTCAGGATGTTGCGTATCACTCAATGCTGTTTGCACAACGACGCGCGCTACACCACGCGATAGCAGAGTGGTACGAACGCAACCAATCTGCAAACCTAGCGGCATACTACCCCAGATTGGTCTACCACTGGAGCCGAGCGAAAAATTCGGCTAAGACCTTGCAGTTTCTCGCTAAAGCTGGCGATCGAGCATTCCAGGGCGGTGCCTATGCTGAGGCCGTATCTTTTTTTACGAAGGCACTCACCCTCTCTTCTGCAGAACTTCCCCAACCCGCTCTCCTCAGAGCCAGCTGGCACCGACAACTGGCAGAAGCGTATATCGGGCTGGGACAGTTGCCCAAGGGGATTACCCAGCTTCAATGCGCTGTGAGATTGCTGGATTCTCCTATTCCTGAGACAAATAGATCTTTAGCCTTAGGCCTGCTGCGAAACATCCTCCGTCAAGTTTGTCATCTGATGGGTCTGCCAAAAGGCAATAAGGTTCCTGCGTCCGTGCAAGAAACTCGACTAGAACTGACCCGTGCCTATATTTGTTTGGGAGAAGCCTACTACTACGCCCATTGTCGTACCCTGGCAACCTATGCTAGTTCGATCGGCCTAAATCTTGCTGAAAGTTTACCGCCGTCTCCAGAACTGGCCAGTATATATGCCAATATGTGTTTCGTGGTTGGCACGAACAAGATGCATGGTTTGGCCAGACACTATGCAAAGTTGGCAGACCGGACTGTGCAACGGATTCACACGCCGCTATCCAGTCATGGATGGGTTTTGCTAGTGACCGGAGCCTATAAAAGCGGCTGCGGTCAGTGGGAGTCTGCTCGCGAGGCGTTGGATCGGGCCGCCGAGATTTTTCACAGAACCAGGGAACGCCATCATCTAGCTGAGGCGCTCTCTGCGATCGCCTTAATCGATCACTGCCAGGGTAATTTCAATGCCGCCCTTTCCCTTTGGCAGCAAACATTGTCTTTGGGCGAGGAAGGAGATGACATCCAAGCTCAATCTTGGGGGCTATTGGGACAAGCCGAAGAATTTCTCTGCCTCGGTCAGTACGAGGAAGCCCAACACTGTACCCAACTGGCACAAGTCATTCTAAGTCCTCAGGAACAGCTCATTTGCGAACAAATTCGCCTGATGGGAATCTCCGCGTTGATTTCTTTCAATCGAGGCGATGTGCCGACTGCATTAGAATCTGCACTGAAATCGCTGAACCTCATTCGACAATCTCCTCCGATCGCAATTTATATCTTAGAAGGATATGCCAGCACGGCACAGGTCTATTTATTGCTCTTAAAACACCATCCCGAACTGATTCGACCCTATATGCGGGAAGTATCCATTGCCTGTCAGGCGATGGATCGATATGCGAATGCCTTTGCAATCGGAAAATCTCGCGCTTTTAGGTTAAATGGGTATAAAGCATGGTTAGAAGGGAACGATCGGCGGGCAAGAAGGCTTTGGCAGGAAGCTCTGCTCTACGCCAACCGCCTGACGATGCCCTACGAACGGGCTTGCAGTCATTACGAGTATGGCTGTCATCTACAAAAAAATTCTTCTCTGAAACAACAGCACTTAAGAGAGGCGGTACGTGGGTTCGAGAGATTGGGCGCTCAACACCATTTAGCCTTAGCACAACAGTCTCTGTCCCAATCGCGCTAAGGCTATTCCTGAAATAGAAACTACCAACCATTCAGTAGGGGCGCAAGGCATCGCGCTCCTACCGAGGGTCAACGCATCGCGATCGCCATCACCGATTCAAGCCAAAAAGATCGCCCTGTAATGCGGGCAGATATCACTGTCTGTCTCGAGCATTAACGCGAAGATACACACATCGGAAGAGAAAGCCAAGCGCCCTCAACCGAATCTCAAACCAATCAACTTATAGAAGGAAACTTACCATGAAAAAGATTATCGTAACCCTGCTTGCTATCTCCACCCTCGGCGCGATCGCGATTCCGTCCCACGCTCAGGACACGGGGAACTCCCAAACAAGCACCAACGTGAGCACGATCGACGGCAACGGCAACCGAGTGAACCAAAGCAACCGCCAAAGCATCGACACCGGACGAGGTCGTCGGGGCCGCGGCGACGAAGTCAACCTTCAAGACGCGCTCAACGACAGCGATATCAAAGGAAATCGCAACAACGTCGACCAGCGCAACGACCAACGCATCCGCAGCCGTCGCTAATCCGAACGAACCCTCGATTCTCTGGGTTGTTCGCTGAGTTCAAAGAGAGAGTTAGGATTTCTGAAGTGCCTACTGAGGAAAAACCCTGACTCTCTCCCGCGCGATTGTGAAATGATAAAGACTTATCTCGGTAGACTGTGCGGCGCGCAAATCGACTCATACACTTTAAGATAGGTGGATTTCTCTGTAATTGCGCTGCTACCCGCACGAGGTGTCATGTTTTTACCAGTAGCCTTAGTATCGGTCTTTATTCTGCCATTCGCCGCGATCGCCATCGATTCCTTGACGTTAGCTGCCTCTCAAGGGGGAGACGTCAATCAGATTGCCAAACCCGCTACAGTGCTGATTCAAGGAACGGGCTCTGGCTCTGGCGTAATCTTTCGCAAACAGGGGGATAAATATTTCGTCCTCACGGCAAAGCATGTGGTCCAGACACCCGAACCCTATCGACTATCAACCTCAGACGGTCAGCAGTACAGTATTGCCTCCAGCGAGATCCAAAAGTTTCCCGATGTCGATCTCGCTATTATTCCTTTTACAAGCTCTCAAAGCTATCCCACCATTAAATTAGGTAATTCGGATGGCCTGTCTGAAGGGGATTCCGTATACATTGCGGGATGGCCAGCGGCTGGCACTGCTATTCCGCATATCTATCAGCTTACGTCCGGCGCAATTTCTGGGTTGTCCCCGCGCGCGCTACCTGGCGGTTATCGGCTGATCTATACCAACGTCACTCGTGCCGGAATGAGCGGGGGACCCATCTTTAACGACCGGGCAGAAGTGATTGGCATTCACGGTCAGGCAGAGGGACGAGAAGTCTTTTTGCCGAATCGAGAAAATCAGTCAGAGGTTATCAAGGCTGGGTTTAATTTAGGCATCCCAATCAATACTTTTTTGCTCAAGGAAAATCCTTCATCGATCGCTGCGGTCGCTGCACCCGCGCCAACTATCCCCAGTCAGCCCAATACCGATCCCCCGAAGACTCTCGCACCTTTGCCACCCAAAACGCAAAAGACCTCCTTTGTTCAGCTTCCCACTCTGGTCAAGGCCGTAACCTCAAATAGAGATGCCAATGTGTTAGGCGCGCTCTATTACTTCACGATCGACCTGC
Organism: Altericista sp. CCNU0014; assembly: GCF_044923475.1. NCBI lineage: Bacteria > Bacillati > Cyanobacteriota > Cyanophyceae > Synechococcales > Altericista > Altericista sp. CCNU0014. The sequence goes on along the minus strand of NZ_CP137338.1, from coordinate 2,930,073 downwards.
CCTCGGGTGCTAATGCCCCCTTACAGCAAGTCGATTTTCATCTCACTCAAGGTTTAAACTATCCCAATTTCTCAGCCAAAGGAACCGAAGCATTTGTCGGCGATCGCCGCAGTCAAGGCCCTAAAATTCCTTTGGGAATAGTCGTTACAGATCCCCCTTCTCGAACGATTACCGTGACCTTTGACCCGCCCGTTACCCCAGGCCAGAAAGTGACCGTTGCCCTCCGTCCGTTGCAAAACCCCGATCCGGGTACCTATTTGTTTGAGGTCAGGGGCTATCCCGAAGGCTCGTCAGCCCAAAATAGTTATATTGGATTGGGTCGCTTAGATTTTTATCCTAAAAGTCGTTGGTAGAAATCTCTATACCTGCTCTCAGTCATTCGCGAGAGGATTCACCATCGTGCGGAATCGGAAGTTTCGATCGGTCAGGCAGATATTCCACCTTCGATCTTCTATTCTGCTTTGCTGCCATACGGACGGCCATCTTTGTGCGTTAACATCCACTCACCACCTGTTATCTGAGTTGCTTTGAGATCGTCGTTGGGATATTCGACTTCATCTCCTGCGGTGCGATCGCCCACCTCCAGGTAAGTGACGGTTTCCTGCGATCGATTTGCCAGTTGGTGCGCGACTCCCGTACCTGCTTTGAAGCCGCAGCAATCCCCCGGACTGAGCGGGAATTCCCGTTCTCCCAGCACTAGCGTTGGATTGCCCTCCAGAATCAAGATGAATTCATCCTGTTTTGAGTGACTGTGGGCAAGGGCAGAGACTGCATTAGGGGAAAGATGAGTCAGATTGACCCCAAACTGAGTCAGCCCGAAATATTCGCCCAATTTGCGTTTCAGTCGCCCTTTGACCTGCGAGGCAAATGGTTCTGGATAAATCGTTTTGCCCATCGTTGCTGAAACGGATTGGGCTGAAGTCGGTGATGGGTTCACGATAGTCTCCTATTAGTCAGGTATTCATTTGCCGTTAATTGACACGATCCACAGTCTTTAATTGAGAGTAGCTGGAACGACCAAATTCCTCGGGAGCGTATTGCAGGTGAACCTCCGCTCCCGGCCATTGAAAGGTTCCCGGCGTAACGGAACGGACGAGGTAGCGAACCGTATAAACCCCTGCCTCAAGGCGATCGCCATAGGCTACGATTTTGTCTTTGTAAATCGTTTGGTAATCGATTTGCCAGCGATCGCCTTTGGACTGGAAGTAAGGCGTCGAGGTTTGGAAGGACGTATCGACAGCTTCCAATCCGGCGGGAAGCGGATCGGTGATGACGACCCGATCGACGGGGCGATCGGCAATGATTTCTAAGCCAATGTCGAAGACTTCGCCCACGTTGAGGGATAGGGGTTGAGACGGTGGGGTCAGGCCCACGCGCTGCAACACTTTGTTTTGATTGGCAGGCCGCACGGTTCGGGTGACGCGCAGCCCGTTGAACCGACCGGGTCGATCGCCTTGGGGTTGGTAGCGGTAGGCGGCGAGGTAGTGAAGGGTCCCTTTCCCAGTTTTTTTGAGGACGAGATCGCGTTTTCCGCGGGGCAGTTCGGCCATCGGGACAGCGCGATCGATACTGGTCTTTTGGAAGCCCGCAAAGGTTTGGGACATGAGGGTCTTATTGGCGAGCTGGGCGATCGCCGCAAATTGAGGCGGCGCGGGCTGTTGTTTGCTGTAGCTGACTAAAGCGGCGAACGCTCGCGCGTTGTCGTAGGTACTGCCCCAAGTTCCCTCGCGTCGAAGGGATAGGAGTCCCTGCAACGCGCGGTCTTGGAGTTCGGTCGAGTCCTTCCGTTCGACGAGCAGGCGGAGGGCTTCAGCTTGAGCCGCAGTTGGGGAACTCATCCACCGCCAAGACTGTGGCAGGTTGAGGGTAGCCGTGCGTCCCGTTTGGTATAGCGAAGCTTGCAGTTGCTGGGCGAGAGTCGTTGCTTCGGTATTCCAGTCCGGGAGGCGCGAGAGGAGACGCGCCAGTTTGAGCTGAGTCGTCGGATCGAACTGAGCGCGAAGGGCGTAGATATCGGAGACAAACGTATTGCGGCGATCGCCGAATTCAGCCAAGGCCAGAAGCGCTTCCAATCGAATTTGAGCTTTGCAGAGGTCCTCTTTACACAGGTCCGATTGACTGGGATTGGCGAGAAGTTTGTTGAGATACCCTTTGACTGCGGCGATCGTGCCTGGCTGGACCGGAAGTTCGGCGGCTTGCGCCTGCGCTAAACTCTGGGCCGCGTAGGGAGAAATAAAGGGATCTGACGTTTCTCGACCGGGCCAAGGGGCAAAGCCGCCGTCGGGGGTCTGAAGTTTTTGCAGTCGCGTCAGGGCCAAGTTGGCCTGCTCGACGGGGTTGAAGTCCTGAAAGGCTTGCCCGTAACGTTGGGACAGCGTTTTGATTTGGGCCGCGATCGCCAATTGACTGGCAGCGGGTTCTAAAAAGGGTAGCTGTTCTTCCTGGAGAACTTGCTTGGCTGGGGCAGTGAGTTCGGGAATGAGGGTGCTGGCGAGAGAAATCTCCAGACCACCTGCCTTTGGATCGACGTTGTTTCCGATATTGAGGGGGATTTTAACTTGCGCGGTCGTCGTCCCAGACTCGACGACCTGTTCGATTGCGGCGTAGGGTTTTACTTCTAGGGGCACGGCAAAGGCATCCGCGTTGCTTCCCAGTTTCGTGGCAAACTGGATTCGAGCGGTTCCCGGCTGGGTGGCGAGAATGGGCAATCGATAGGCTTGGGTTGTCGTTGGTGCGGGGGGTTGGAGTTTAGCCTCGGACTCGAACTGCGCCGCGCCGTCGAGGGTACCTTGGATATCCAGGGTGCCCGCTTGCCCGGTCGTATTGGTGACGGATAGCCCCGCCTCAAAGCGATCGCCGGGTCTGGCAAATGGGGGCAGGACGGGGTTGGAAATCAGGGGTTTGGTGGTGATGAAGGTGACATCGTTGTTGCCAAAGCGGAGATTGCCATCGGTGGCGACGGCCATGACGCGCCAGGTGGTGAGGTCGTCAGGGAGTTTGAAGGTGACGCTGGCCTGTCCGCGATCGTCGGTCAGCACGGAACCGTTGTAGTAAGCCAAGGCTCTAAAGTCCGTGCGGATGCGAGTACTGCCTGCTCCAGCCGCAAAGCCGCCGCCAAAGCCCCAGCCTTTTTGCAAGGGAGAGACGAGCGGTTCGAGTACGACATCGCCGCGATTGTCGTTAAAACGCGTGGAAATATCCTGTTTGGCGTAGACCGTCTCCACTAAATTGGGGATGCGGTAGCCCGTCAGTTGCAAGACCGACTCATTCACCACCACGACCGCAAATTGTCCTTTGACGGGCTGTCCTTGGAGGTCTTTCAGCGTCAGATTTACGGTTTGTTCGGCCTGGGGCAGGACAGTGGGTTGAGTGGGGGCGATCGCCACGGACAAGGTTTTGGCGTCCAGATCGAGGTCGAAGGGAGCGAACCCCATACGGACGAGATCTTTGAGGTTGCCGGGTTCGACTTCGGACAGACGCTGACCCCGCCGCACTAGCACCGCTTCCACGGCAGCATTGGGGAGCATTTCGGCAGAAATGGGAAACCGAACTTGAGGGGCACCGCCTTTGATGGTGGTGATGCTCTGATAGAGAACTTTGTGGCGAACGACCGATAGGTACAGCTCTGCTTCTGGGTAAGGGGATTGAATCAAGACGGTAGCGGTGTCGCCCGGTTGGTAGCGATCTTTGTCGAGTCGGAGTTCTAGGCGGTTATTGGTGTAGCGACTGCCCCAAAAGACGGGTTCTGAACCTGTAGCCCAGATGCGTTGGTCGGTAGCGGTTCTGGAATCTTTGGCATTTGTAAAATTGGCGCGGATGCGATAGGAACCGGACTCCTTCGGGGTCAGTCGGACGGTCTGCGGGGCGGTTGCGGAAGCCAATTCGGCTCGGTCGACGGTTGCGTATTCGACCTGATCTTTAGCCGTCCGGCTGCCCTCGACGACCTGGGTAACGCTGCTGTACGTCATTTGCTGGAGTTCGACGCGCACCCGATCGCCGGAGATCGCTGTTCCGGCAGGGTCGGTCACGATGACTTCGATGGGGAAGGGTTTGCCAGCATCGGCAACAAAATCGTGCTTGAGACCGATGAGGCGATCGCTCGGCAAGGCCGTAAAGGTTTGAGAATCGGCGACGGATAGATTGGAAACATCCTTCACCTCGGCATCCACGCGATAGGTCATGGCAAAGGGCAAATCTTCCGCTACTGCGATCGCTTGGGTGCCTTGGCCTTGCGGGGTGAGGGCGGTGCTATTTTGCAAGACGTCGGACGTGACGGTCGGTTGCTCCTCCGGCCAGAACCACTGCGGCCCAAAGGTGAATTTATCCCAACCTTTTGGCGTAAAGGTCGCGGGCTGACGGGTGACGTAGTAGTTTAGCTTCCCGCCCGAGACGGGCGGGCCGAACAGATAGTTACTTTGAGCCGTTGCCGTAATGGTTCGATCGGGCGTTGCAAAGTCTCCATCCAGGGTTAAATCGACCTTGAAATTCGGCGGCTTGAATTCCGCGACCCGGAAGTCTCCGGTAATTTCAACGCCATTGGCAGCTTTGGCTTGAATCTTGTAGTAGCCCAAGGGTTGAGTTGCAGCCAGTTCCGCTTTCACGGCAAAGGTCCCAAATTCATCGGTCGTTTGACTGCCTAAATCCGTCTTGCGGCCATTGGGATCTTCTAGCGTAATTTGGTAGGGCACCTTTTTATCCTGTTGCAAGACTCCCTGCCTGAGGTAGTAAGCAGCACCTGTAAACCACGCTGTTTCGCCCGGCTGGTAGAGCTTGCGATCCGAAAAAATAGTTCCTCGCGACTCGGGCTTAGCGCCATTCCAGCCCGGATCGATGCCGTAGTCGTAGCCGCTGTAGTCTAAGACGCGTACGAATGCCCAGTCTTTCTGCTCGCGCGCGATCGCGAGTAGATTGGGCGCTTCGGCAAAACCGTCCTTTCCTTCCATGCATTGCTGCAACGCTTCTAGCCCTAGGGTCAGCGTCCCGGTTTGGTCTGTAATACCCGTGGCGCAAGGGCGATCGCCCCGAGCGGCTTTGCCCACCAAGGACGGATATACTTCCACCGTCGCGGCTTTGGCAGCAGATCCATCGGACAGGTGGTGCACTCGCACCAATCCCGACTGCGGAAACCATTGGGCAAATACGCCGAGATTGGTGAGTTGCACTAATCCGTAGTAAGTCGGCTCCCGCCATTTTTCTCGATCGAGATCTTTGTACTGATTTGTCCTGGCTTTGATGCCGTAGGCCAGCATTCCCGTCTCGGCACCCAATTTTTCTCGCAGGGGAATTGCAAGTTCTTGCGCTTTGTTCTGAGTCGGATTGGGAATTTTGAAACGGCTCCAATCCTTGGGCGGAGGGAGCAAATCGGGACCGTCGCCATCGGGATTGGCACTCTCGGAGTAGATCAAGTCCGTCGGCTGCACGACGCGATAGGCGGCTTGGTATGTTCCATCCGGCAGGTTCACCGCCGAAAGATTCAGTTGCAGATCGGTGCTGGCAGGAAAGATATTTAAGTTTGTCGGCGCCCAAAGGTCGGGGGCGACATCACCGGATTGGTAGGTGACGGTAACGGGTTTGCCGAGGGTTTGATCGAATTTATCTTTCAGGTCTGCCCCGAGGGAGATCGCATAAGTTGCGTTCGGTTCAAAGGCCCAAGGGTTGAGGCTGACGGTGCGATCGCCATCATACGCTCGCGCGAGGGGCGCGTCCTTGGGGGGCGGCGGCGAGGCGGTGATGTTGGCTTTGACGGAATCGGCGACCAATCCATTATTGAATTGCAGTTGCGGCGCGCCGCGAACAAATCGGCCGTAGGCTCCGCCGGAGTCGGGTTGACCTTCAAAGGTGAGGCGCTGAAACGCCAGAGGACCGTAGGTTTTGAGTTCGCTTTTGAAGGGGGTTTCGCTGGCTAGGTTGCCGCGGGCCGATCTCAGTCCGGTCGCGACTTCTAGGCGATATGAGGTGGATTTATCTAAAGGAATTTTAGGGGTCAGCACGTAGACCCAATCGCGCTCGGCTGGGTTGAATAATTCGGCGGGGGTTGCTTCTTCGCGCTCGGTTTGGGCCGCGTCTGCGTCTTTGAGAAAGGCTTGTAAAGCAACGCGCTGCTGTTTTCCCTCGGGAATCAGGCTGGCTTGCTGTCCCAAGGAGGTCAGATCGAGTTCGGTGTTGGAGGTGATTTCGAGTTTGGGGTTGAGGCCGATGGGTTCGGGTTCGGCGGCGTTGGTGTCGGTTTTGCCAGGTAGGTTGGTGAGCTGAATGGGGGCGGTATTGAAGGTCCAGGCTAGATCTTGTGCGAGTTTGTGTTGCTTGAGGTCGGCGAGTCCGGCTTTGAGGTTGACTTTAACCCTCGTTGCTTGGGGAAGGGCCTGCTCTGCTTGGAAACCAACCATGCGTGGGGTGAGGAAGCGAAATTGACCGGGAAGTGCGGGGGTGAGTTCGAAGCGCTGGAGCAGCGTTTGCTGACTTTCGCTTTCAAGCTGTTCTAACGGAATCAGCGGTTCTTTGAAGCGAATGCGGATTTGAGCGAGGGGATCGGTTTGACCGAGGGGGCTGATTTGCTCGATCCAGTCTGGCAGTTTGGGATTGGGAAGCGCTGCAACCGCAGGCAGCGGCGCGGTCTTTGTCCCGAGATCGAGTTGGGTGCAGGCAGCGATCGCCACTCCTATTACAAGCCCCACCACCAAAAATCGCCACGTCTTCAAGACACGACGGAAAAACCTCATAACTCACTCCATGACCCATAGATCGATCGCGAACGTCGGCATCAGTTCGCTAGTTCTGTCATAGCGAATTCAGTGAATGGATTGGCCACAATCCCTATATTTCTTAATGTGTGAGTGGGCGGGGGACATCAATCTTTACGCTGATGCCGTCGAGGGAGATACAGTTTTTGATATAAAACTTGACGGTAGAGAAAAATCTATGGATTTAGGCATAGAAGAGGCTGGAAAAAATAGAATGCAAGATCATTCACTATAGCACTACGGATTTTGCTTAGGACGCACTGCTTAATCAAATCCTTACTGCTCAAAGCGGGCTATTTACAAACGTCTTAACATGCTCTCGTAGGGCTATATGAAAGAGTGTTAGATCGCTGCGCTCTAAGAATTCCTAGCTTAGCGGGATTTGAACCCATTAAAATCATGGTTTAATAACAAAATTGCAGTCTAACTCTACTTTCAACAGAGCTAGATTGCAAAAGCTGTATAAATCCTGAATTTTGGAGTTAGATTGAAATATGCTGGATAACATATCATCTACGCGTATTAGACCACTGTACGCGGTTGAATAAATAGTTTGTCCTTTAAACGATGCAATATGTGGCCATTTGACCAACCGCGTAACTGTGCAACATTTACGACTCGACATGTGCTCCACGATCGTAGACCGATCGCTCGCGTCGTACACGATGAATCTGACCACGGTTGGCAATTCCTGTCCGATGAAGGAGCAGACCCAAGCGTCGCAATGGTTGTAGGCCTGGGCGAGATTGTTGAACACGACAAAACCGTGCTTGATGTTGCCGATCTTCCTCCGGGCTGGGTTGCAACTCGAACTGGCGTTGGTGCAAACTGGATTCGGATGCCGCAATATGCTGATGTTACGAGAGTCGTTGTAGATTGGTCAAAAATCAACAGCACCGATGAGTTTTTTGACACGGTATTCGCACAATGTGGCGCTCCGGATTGGCACGGTAAAAACCTAAATGCACTTGCCGATAGTTGGATAACAGGCAGCATTAATGAATACGATCCCCCGTACTTGTTTGTATTCGATTCACTTGGCCAAACTCCCAGCAATCTGGTACAATTTCGAGATTCCGTTTTGCAAATCGCGCAGCAATCAATTGATGAGAACGGCGGACGATTGCAAATGACGGATGAACAAAGCGTTACACCAAAGCCGGACTTGCCGCATTTATGAAATGGAAGGTTCACCGATTCCGGCTCGATGAACGTGGCCGTTAGGCCTTGCTTATTCTGTTAATCTGCCAACCACCAAAACTGCAGGCAAATCTTGTTAAACTACCTGGAGCCAAACTTTCGACACAGAGATTTAAATGGCCAAAAGCCAAACTCGATCCGTACAATGATTCAACTGTAATTATCGGTACATTATCGCAAACACCATGACCCAGCCCGATCGAGCTATCTTGAGCGCTCGGAATCGATTACTCGCCATGTTTCTGGTGCTCTGCACTTTAGATACTACCCTGGCAATCGTTGTGCGGGATAAATGGGCTATTGGTCGAATCTTACTCACAATTGTAGTAATGTACTTTGTTCTGCAAGGGCGAAAATGGGCAAAATGGCTCTTGATAGGTATCTGTAGTTTTTTGGCAATCGCTTTAATAACAATGATTCTTTTACTGAGTTCAAAACTCTCCACCATCCTCATCGTAGGGAGTTCGATCTTGGCGATTCTCAGTGCCTTTATTCCTATTTATATGCTTAGTAGCAGAGATCTAACTCGTTACTTCTCCTGGAAAAGGCAAAATTATTTCCAATAGCTTCAATATACTAAATTCTGTCTAAACAAAATTGATGTAATCTGTGATGTGCGTCGGTCCATCCGTCTGGGGGGGCGATCGCAGTGCCCAAACGCATGACTTAAGAATGAGATCGCCGCAGATGGTCGAATGAGTTTTTTATTTCTCTATTGAATTTTGTATTGAAAATTCACGATCGTTTCTTGTTTTGAGGTGTAGTCTGAACCTGTATGTATCCTAGTCGCGAATGCATCTTCCAATGCCTAAATCCTTTAAGCTGCAATTATTTTGGGGATTATTAGTCTGCTCTAGCGTTTGCGTTTCAGGGGTTGCCGCGCGGGAAGCGCCCGCGACCCAAAGCGCTCGTCAGCGCACTGAAACGCAAGTGGCCACCTGGTTTGAAAAACATCGCGATCGCCCACCTGTCTTGCGCGCATTTTTGCAGCGAATGCCGAAGGGCGGGGATATTCACAGTCACTTAAGCGGTGCGGTTTATGCCGAGAATTATCTGAAATGGGCCGCAGAAGATGGGTATTGCGTCGATCCGAGCGCGATCGCCCTGATCGAACCCAAAGCTTGCAACCAGAGTAATACCTATTTCCCGGCGTCCAAATTGTTCGATCGCACTAAAATCTACGATGCGCTCGTCGATCGGTTTTCGACTCGCAATCTGGGCTTTGCAAAGAAATCCGGGCACGACCAATTCTTTGAAGCATTTGGAGGCTTCTCTCCTATTTCTTCAGCGCCATCCCGTCAAGACGATATGGTGGCAGAAGTTGCCAATCGCGCCGCTTCCCAGCATATTTCCTACCTAGAGCTAATGTTGACCGTTCAGGGCAGCGAGGCTCGTCAACTGGGCAAGCAGGTAGGCTGGAACCGAAACTTCGCACGAATGCGCCAGAAACTACTCGATAGAGGATTAAAGACACTAGTCGAGAAAGGCACTCAAGATTTGGCCGACTTAGAACGTCAGACTTCTAAAACTTTAGGCTGCGGTACAGCGACAGCACAGCCCGGTTGCGGCGTGACGGTGCGCTATTTGCAACAAACCACTCGCACAAAACCGCCGGAGGAAGTATTTGCTCAATTTGCCTATGCCTTCGAGCTAGCCAAGATCGATCCGCGCGTGGTGGGGATTAACTTGGTTGCGCCAGAAGATCATCCCGTGGCATTGCGCGACTACACGTTGCAAATGGAGATGTTGAAATTTCTCCACAGTCAATTCCCCAACACTAAAATATCGCTCCATGCGGGCGAGTTGACTCTGGGATTAGTCCCCACCGAAGCGTTGCGGTTTCACATTCGTCAAGCCGTGGAAATCGGCCAGGCCAAGCGTATCGGGCACGGGGTCGACGTACTCTATGAAGACAATCCCTTCGAACTGATGGCCCAGATGCGGCAGCGGGGGGTGCTGGTCGAAATATGTCCCACCAGCAATGAGGTCATTCTGAATGTAAAGGGAGACGAACATCCTTTCAAGAGTTATTGGGATGCGGGAGTACCGCTCGCGATCGCCTCCGATGATGAAGGCGTGTCCCGCAGCGATCTGAGCAATGAGTATTTGCTGGTAGCCCGCAGATATAACTTGGGCTACAAGGATCTGAAACGATTGGCTCGCAATAGTTTGGAGTATAGTTTCCTCAAAGGGGAGAGCCTGTGGCAATCGAGCGGATTTGCGGCAGCGACGCCTGCTTGTGCCAGCGATACGCTGGGTTCTAACTCTTTTTCGACGGGATGTTCGGCCTTTTTGAAGAAGAGCGATCGCGCTCGGACGCAGTGGAAATTGGAATCCGAGTTCGCGCAGTTTGAAGCATTACCTTGGTTGCAATAGAGGAAGTATCGAAGTTTGTTCTGGGCAACAAAGTCCTCGATCGGTAGATTGCTACACCCATAGCGGCCAGGGCTGTTCGGCCTTGCGCCTCACATCCGAATGGCAACGTTCATGTTCTGAGCCGCAATGAACATCCTGGTAATGTTCAAGCTAGCATTCCGTGGACAATCCTGAGATCGACCCAATTCCACGAATTCGTGCTCATGTCGATCCAACTTCTCGATCGCTTTCCCCTTATGATGGTACCCAAAGGGTTTATGCTTCAGCCGATTCATCGCGGCGAAGTGGCGAATCGCATCGTTGAACTGGCACATTGAAAAGCCAGAACGTCCTGTTATCAGCAATAAGCGGGTCTGGGTCAGTGTTAGGGATGATACAAGGAATTCGACGCAGTGCTACGCGTCAAAAGTTATCCAATCAAAGAAGCCAGCCGTCAAGGACAACTGCCCCAAGGTAAGCCAGAACAACTGATTGAGGCGAAGGTAACGGCAGGGGTTCTAATAGCAGAAGAAGGCGAGACGATGCGAGAAGGGGCGATCGCCCGTAATGCTGCTATCCAAGTCGATTCCTTTGTGATGACGGAGGTTTCGCGAGCAGCCCTCTCAGGTTGGCCTTCAGAACAGCCACTTTACGCTAGGAGGCAGTTTGAAAAGTAGGAAGGCTCTCAAAGGTTCACCTGCAAAGGGGTTCACCTGTAAGGGGTGTCAGTAGCAGTGTGACAGGACGATAATTCATTGCTTAGCTGATGGATAGTTGCTTAGGATCGAGGATTAAATAACCTCCAGAATATAGGAAGCGTGATAGCTTGAAGATCCTTTCCTTATCTGTTTTTAGATGAATCCCTACCCCTTCGCTATTGAGCAGCAAATGCAACGGCTTTACAAGTCCTTAAATGAAAAGGATCGTCGTCGTTATGGGGCCATCGAAGCTGCGAAACTGGGATGGGGTGGAATATCGTACATTAGCGCTCTGTTTGGGTGTGATTATTACACGATTCGATTGGGGCTATCAGAGTTGGATGATTTAGTGGCCATGAATCAGGCGGGGATTCGGGCAAAAGGCGGGGGACGCAAATCAGCCTTTGAGACCGTCGAGGGACTGGATGAAGTCTTTATTGAGGTGCTAGAGGCGCACACCGCAGGGTCGCCGATGGATGAGGGGCAGAAATGGACAAATCTCAAGCGTCAAGAGATTGCTCAGTTGATCGAAGTTGACGGAAAAGCCATCAGCGTTACCCTCGTTGACCAATTGCTTAAAAAGCATCATTATCGCAAACGCAAAGCTCAGAAACGACTGTCTACAGGAGAAACCGCCCATCGTAACGAACAGTTTGAAAACATCAGGAATCTTAGAAAAACCTATCAAGACTCAGGTCATCCGGTTTTAAGCATGGACACTAAAAAAAAGAGTTGATTGGACTCCTGTATCGAGAGGGTCGTTTGTATACCCAACAAGAGATTCAGGTGCTTGACCATGATTGGCCATCCCTGGCAGAGGGGGTTGCCATTCCCCATGGACTATACGACTTAGACCTGAACATCGGCTATGTGCAGATTGGGGTCAGTCATGACACGGGAGAGTTTGCCTGTGACTCGATTCGCTACTGGTGGAATCATTACGGTTCCATGGAGTATCCGAAGGCCAGTTCTATTTTGATCCTCTGTGATGGAGGCGGGTCTAACAGTTCACGCCACTATCTGTTTAAGCAAGATTTACAGACATTGGTCAATGAATTGGGGATTGAGATTCGCATTGCCCACTATCCACCGTATACCTCAAAACACAATCCCATTGAGCATCGTACGTTTCTGGTTCCAAACAAGTTTGTGTGAAAGGAGATAGGATCATAGAAAGAGTTGTCGGAGGTCAGAGACCATGCCCCCAAGAAAGACGCGAGGCAAAGCCGGAGATAAAACAATCTGCCTGCCGATTAAAGAGGGTACGAACTACAGTGAGCTGGTCGAAGACCGAGAAGCCTATCGAGCATACCTCAACGCAGAAATTGCCCAGCACCCAGAATTGTTTCCAGAAGGCATAGAGCAAGGGTATCGGTTCCATGGACTGGTGGAGTCATCCCGGCAAGGAATAAAGACCCGACGCATCTACCTTCCCAGCCATCACGAAGCCTATCAAATTCGTCCAGACTTCGTGATGCCTTACATGAGTGAGCGCGCAGAGATCGCAGCCAAAGCATTATATTTGCGCAAACACGGACTGTCCTATGATGGCATCGCCTATGTGCTCGGTAAAACCGAGATGCATTGGTATCAGTTGTGCCGCTCCCTAGGACGGGTCTCGATCGTCGGAGCAACGGTGAAGGACGCGGCGGTGTGCCCCCCCATCTAAGCGCAGACGAGAAGCATACACGGTACCGAGGGGAGAAAGCCTATCTGGCTGTCACTGCCGCCAAAGGCTGTATTTTCGGCAGTGAGTTGTGCAAAAGTGCCGGACACGAGGCGCTTAAGGCGGGTTATGGTGTCTTTCAGGCGGAGGTCGCCCATCATCTGCCCGACTATAGGCCTCAAACCGTCACGCTCGATGGCTGGGATGCGACCCGGAGTGCTTGGCAGAGTCTATTTCCTGGGATTGTCTGGATTCTGTGCTTTTTGCATGAAGTCATCAAGGTGCGAGACTTGTGTCGTTCCCAAGCTGCCCTCTGGCAGAGTCTGCGCGAAAAACTGTGGCATGTGTATCATGGCGCGAACAAGGGGAAATTTGCCCAACGGCTGAGACGATTGCTCGAATGGGCTAAAAAGCAACCCCTGCGAGACTCGATTCACCAAAGGCTCAAGCGGCTCAAGGACAAGTCTGCCCTATTTCAGAGAGCCTATGATTTTCCAGGAGCGAGCCGAACGAGTAATGCGGTTGACCGCCCGATGAACTATCTTGACCGTTGCCTGTTTTCGATGCAATATTTCCATGGAACTTGGCCTGCCGCAGTCCAGACAGGTAGAGCAATAGCTTTATTATGGAACTTTCATCCCTTTTGTCGTAAAACACAGCAGCAAACAGGATGTCTTTGTCCCTTTGAGCAACTCAATGGCTTTCGATATCACGATGATTGGCTTCGCAATTTCTTAATTGCTGCGTCCCTTAACGGCAGACGCTCTCTGCCTCAATCTCTTCACACAAAATAGTGGGGAACTAGTAACGTTTTTATCTACGGCTTTACCATGACCCGCGATCGTGGGAGCAAAAGCTTGATGCCCTCTTGCTTCTAGCTGTTTGATCACTTCGTTCCAAGCAGAACCCTCGTGCCATGAACCATGAACCAAGACAAGAGTTGACATAGAATTGCTCCTTAAAGTGATTCAGCATTCTAATTTAGAGACAATGCTTGTAGCCAGATGCGTTTACGCCTCGTCTATGGCGCGGTTGCAGCACGATCGATGAGCTTGGCAACGGCATCTGTATGGGAAACCATCACGACATGGGACGCGCCATTCACAACAACGGTCTCCTTTGAGTGAGCGCGGTTCGCCATCAAAGATAGTGCCGCTGGAGGAATGTTCAAGTCGCGATCGCCATAAATAAACCAGGACGGGGTAGATTTCCATGCGGGCGCACCGGAGGCTTCGTTCAGCGCGGCTTCCGTAATCGGGCGCTGGGTGCTAGCCATCAGTTGCGCGTCGTTAGCGGGCACATCCGCAGCAAACTGGGCGTGGAACTTGTCCTGCTGAATGTAGAGGTCTTTACCACCATCGGGCAGTTCAACGGGTGGCGCGAGTGTTGATCCGAGTGTGCTGCCCGGATAACGTCCTGAGAGTTCAATGGCAGTCTCGCCCGCATCAGGAGCGAAACCAGCAACGTAGACCAATGCTTTCACGTTCCTATCACCCTTGACCGCATTGGTAATCACTGCGCCTCCGTAAGAATGCCCAACCAGCACGATGGGGCCGTTGATGTCTTTAAGGGCGCTGGCAACATAATCTGCGTCGCTCTTAACGCCGCGCAGAGGATTAGCCACAGCAACCGTCGGATAACCTTTCGCGATCAGCTTCGTCAATACACCGTTCCAACTAGAAGACTCGGCGAACGCACCATGAACGAACGCGATCGTGGGCTTATTGACTTGTGCATTTGCAGTACTCATGATAGCTCCTAGAGAAGTAATGGTAAGAGTTCCTAAAAAGAGAATGACAATCAGAAGCAGGCGGAGGCTGTTCCTGAAGTTAAGCATGTTCATAGTGTGGTCTCCGTTTAAATTCGGGTAGTGCTTTCCTTCTGTTTCAACGAGCATTGACTGAAAATTTTATTGAATTCCTACGGGTCATCGAATTTGCTTCGATGTCCTTTTGTAAGATGCTTAAATTACTGCATTAGAGGGCTTTGACTAGAGTGCTTCCTGGTTGTTGACTCCAGATAATCAGTGTTGGGCTGCTTCAGTTCTTGGTGAAGGCGGTAGTCACAAGATATTTGTGAATGTTTGAATTTGTGCTACTTGGGGCTATTTTTCAGATGATGATTTAAAGTACTCGGTGAGGATAGTCTAACTTTTGGTAAATTCCAGCACAATTTTCCCCTTCGTCCCTCCCTGCTCTAGACGCTGATGTGCTTGAATTATCTGATCCCAAGACAGCGTTGAATCAATGATGGGGCGAAGCTGAGTGCGCTCGATTAGCTTTGTCAAAGCATCTAATTTTGCTCGGTACTGTGGGGAGAAAACAAAATGGATAGTCAGATTCTTGCCCCATGCTTCGATGAGTGATTGTGGCGTTTCAGTGTCTACAATACTCACAAGCCTGCCAAATGGGCGAATAATTTCTGGGCTACGCTGGATTGTTTGTCCACCGACCGTATCCAAAACTAAATCAACACCTAGCTCATCTGTTTCCTGATAAATAACTTCCGTATAATCTTCGTTTTTGTAATCAATGGCTCGATCTGCGCCAAGTTCTTTAACAAAATCGAAATTTTTAGAACTGCATGTTGTAAAAACATAGGCTCCCATCGCTTTTGCAAGTTGAATTGCAATAGAACCAACGCCACCAGCACCCGAATGAATTAGAACTGATTCCCCAACTTGAAGATTGCCCCTCGTCACTAGACAATCCCAAGCCGTTCCTCCTGCAAGAGGAAAACACGCTGCTTCAATGTGCGACAAGTTAGAAGGCTTGAGCGCAACAATCCCTGCATCAGCAACATGATATTGAGCATAGCTGCCAGATTCTCCAAAAATCTGCGGCGAGTAATAAACTTCGTTTCCTACCTCAAAGTCTGTCACTGACTCTCCAACTGTCTCAATGACCCCTGAAATGTCAACTCCGATAATTGCTGGTAATCGAACTAGGTCTTTGTAGTCACCACGGCGAGTCTGATAATCAACCGGATTGATCGATGTTGCACAAACCCTTACTAGAACCTGATTAGGTTTTGGTACTGGCTTGGGCACAGTTTGAATCTCAAAACTCTCAGCACCACCAAATGCTGTCAGTACGGCTGCTTTCATACATTCCATCTTTACTAACTCTCCTTGATTTAGAATAAATAGTGGTTCTCGCTTCGTTAAAATCCTGGATGTTATCGACAACTTGGAGGAATATCGTCAAGTTCGGCTTTCACGGTTTAGAACGCATTACCTTTTACAACACAACTAGCTAAACTCCCCCTGGTAGCACTAGTTGAAACTTTGCCTTCTTCGCGCTACAGACTGGACATACCCAATCTTCCGGCAGATCCTCAAAAGCTTTTCCCGGAGCAATTCCAGACTTTGGATCGCCGTCTGCTGGATCGTAAATTTGACCACAAACCTTACATCTATATCGTTCCATAAGTACCTCCTGCGTAGTATTAGAAAAGCTTGGAAGATCTGTCATTTGTCAACTACGTCACTAGTTCGTCAACTTGATAGTGTATCTGTTGCAGCAGAAACTTAGCCTGTCGACGGGTTGGGGTCGTAAGACTGGATTACTGCTAGAAATCGGGGAATTGTGAAGGTTGCTAAGCGGTTAGGTGTTAGTGTGCTAATTCCTTTCCCTTGCGCCTTTGAACCTGATATCACTATATTAGGGGAGTTTTTTGGATTTGTCGTTACCTATAAGTTGACTACTTTGAGGTTAATGTCATGAGTCTAAATACTTAAGGACAGGTAAACTTTTTCGCGATCAATTTTCGATTGAATCGGCTGAATTCCCTCTCTTGTCTCAGTTCTAGCTTGGTGATGCTCGACACAAAAAGTTAACCTTAACCGAGGTAAAATCAGTTCACTACCATTAATGGAGTAAAAGACAATGGATTTAGAGCAGGCCCTGCACCTTGCTCATTCGGTAGTCTTTGCCAAAGTGGGTAGACGGCTGAATAAAGTAGAAGCTGCCATTCTACAGGGAGCCCTGCAAGCGCAGACCTACGAGCAAATTTCTGAGACATCTGGCTACTCGCTCAGCTATATCAAGTACAACGTCGGTCCCAAACTCTGGAGCCTGCTGGGGCAAGCCTGCGGGGAGCCCGTCAGTAAAACCAACTTTCGAGGGGCATTAGAACATCAGTGGCATCAGTCGCTGATTGGTGCGACCCAAACCCAGGCTCTAGCAGTTGAGTCGACTGCCTCATCTACCGCTACCGCTGCTCAAGCCGCCCTGCCTCAGCCCCAAGCTGACTGGGGAGAAGCGATGGATGTCACCCAGTTCTATGGGCGAACTGAGGAACTCCAGACCCTGGAGCAATGGATTGTGACGGAGCGCTGTCGAGTCGTGGCACTGCTGGGAATTGGTGGAATTGGCAAAAGCGCCCTGGCTGCCAAACTGGGGCAGCAGATTCAAACTCAGTTTGAGGTGGTGGTGTGGCGATCGCTGCAAAATGCCCCGCCGTTTGAAGCATGGTTAGAAACAGTGCTACCGATCTTGCTACAGTCACAGGGAGAGGACATTGCTGTACCAAGCAGCCTGGACGGGAAACTACTGAAGCTGATGCAGGGGTTGCGTCAAAAGCGCTGCTTACTGGTTCTGGACAATGCTGAGACGATTTTGAGTGCAGGGCAAACCGGACAGTATCGAGCGGGCTACGAGGGCTATGGTCAACTGTTCAAAGAGATTGGGGAGGTGTCCCATCAGAGTTGCTTACTGCTCACCAGCCGCGAAAAGCCCAGAGAGATTGTGCCACCGGAAAGTCAAGAACAATCGGTACGAACGTTGCTACTGAAGGGACTGAACCCAGAAGCCGGACGAGAACTCTTTCGCTACAAAGGAACATTTGCGGGTACAGAGTCCGAATGGGAACGATTAGTGGCACACTATCGCGGCAACCCCCTGGCACTGAAATTGGTGGCAGCCGCGACTCAAGAACTGTTTAATGGCAGGATTGCTGAGGTATTGAACTATCTCCAGCAAGGGTTAGCTGTCTTTGAAGATATTCGAGACTTGCTCCAAAGACAGTTCGATCGCTTGTCTGAGATTGAGCAGGAAATGATTTTTTGGTTAGCGATCGATCGGGAACCGAACTCGCTGCCTGAGTTAAACCGAGATATTGTCACCATGCTCTCCAGGCGCAGACTTCCAGATGCAATGCAGTCTTTGTTGCGGCGATCGCTGATTGAAAAGGAGGGTGAGCGCTTCTTTCTCCAACCTGTCGTGCTGGAGTATGCGACCGATCAGTTTGTTCAGTGCGTCTCTGAAGAAATTGCCAGCCAAACACCAGAGCGACTCAGAACCCACGCGCCGATCAAAGCCCAGGCAAAAGACTATGTCCGAGAGATGCAGAAGCGGTTGATTGTCGAGCCGATCGCTGAACAATTGCTGCTCCAGTTTGGCAATTCACACGCCCTGGAACAGCAGTTGAAAACCATGTTGGAGCAGCAACAGCAGCAAGCGCCGCTCCAGCCAAACTACATTGCTGGCAATCTGCTCAACCTGCTGGTGCATCTGCAAAGCGATCTACGAGGCTGTGACTTTTCGGAGCTAACCGTATGGCAAGCTGACTTACGACAGATCAACCTAGCAGGGGTCAATTTTCGCAACGCTGATTTGGCAACCTCTGTGTTTGCCGAGACCTTAAGTAGCGTTGTGTCAGTCAGCTTTAACCCAGATGGCAGCTTGCTGGCAACAGGCGATGTGGATGGTAAGATTTGCCTCTGGCGAGTGGTCGATGGTCAACAGGTTTTGACATTGAAGGGACATACCGGTTGGATCTGGACAGTTGCCTTCAGTCCCGACGGCAAAACGCTAGCCAGTTGCAGTGATGACCCATTAATTCGGTTGTGGGATGTGCAGAACCTCGATTTTGAGCAGTCCAACACTGCAAACCTGTCTGAAGTGAGTGATTCCAGCCATCTCTCAGTCACCTGTCTCAACATACTGCGGGGTCATCTCAGTCGGGTTTGGAGGATCGCATTCAGCCCCGATGGTCAAATGCTTGCCAGTGCTAGTGAAGATCGAACAATTCGTCTCTGGAATGCCCGCGACGGAACCTGCATGAAGGTTTTGCAGGGGCATACCGGTGGGGTCACTTCAGTCAACTTTAGTCCCAATGGACAGATTCTGGCCAGTGCCAGCGACAACTCCTCAATCCGATTGTGGAGTGTTGCTCACGGCACCACCCTCCAAACATTGTCAGGACATACCCGTTGGGTTTGGGCAGTTGCCTTCAGCCCGGACGGTCAAACCCTCGCCAGCGGTAGTGACGATCGCACGATTCGACTATGGGACGTGCAGACTGGCATTTGCCGCAAAACACTGCAAGGGCATACTAGTTGGGTCACCTCACTCAGCTTCAGTCCCAATGGTCAAACCCTTGCCAGTGGTAGTGAGGACGCCTCAGTACGGTTATGGAGCGTGCAGGACGGAACATGCTTCAAACGGTTGCAAGGTTACAGCAGTTGTGTTTGGTCTGTCGCGTTCAGTCCCGATGGTCAAATCTTAGCCAGCAATAGTGAGAATGCCTCATTTCGACTGTGGGATGTCCAAAATGGCACCTGCCTCAAGACGTTTCAGGGGCAAACCAGTGGGGTCACTTCAGTCAGCTTTAGTCCGGATGGCTCCACTTTAGCCAGTGGTAGTTATGATGCCCTCGTGCGGCTCTGGGATTGGCAGCAAGAAACTTGCAAGGCTTTGCCAGGACATACCAATTGGATCTGGGCAGTGGCATTTCACCCCAATAGTCAAATGGTTGCAAGTGGCAGCATCGATCAAACCGTGCGGCTATGGGATGTGCGAGATGGCTCCTGCCTCAGAACCCTACACGGACATACGGGTTGGGTTTGCTCAGTCAGTTTCAGCCCCAATGAACAAATGTTAGCGAGTGGCAGCCATGACAACTCAGTGCGATTATGGGATGTGCAAGATGGCTCCTGCCTCAGAACTCTACAAGGACATACGGGTTGGGTTTGGGCAGTCGCCTTCAGCCTAGATGGACACATCCTTGCGAGTGGCAGTAACGATCAAACCGTGCGGCTATGGAATATGCGAGATGGCTCCTGCCTCAGAACCCTACACGGACATACGGGTTGGGTTATATCTGTTGCCTTCAGCCCAGATGGTCAGACTCTAGCAACTGGCAGCTCAGACTTATCTGTTCGACTTTGGAATGTGCAAGATGGAGCGTGCTTGGCAACGTTACACGACCATACTAGTGAAGTTGGCTCAGTTGCCTTCAGCCCTAATGGTCGTCTCCTAGCCAGTGGCAGTGAAGACCAAACTATCCGGCTGTGGAATGTCCAAGATGGCACCTGTCAGAAAGTCCTGCAAGGGCACACCAGTCGGGTCAGAGTTCAGTTTAGTCCGGTGGACGTTAGCCTGCCATCCGGTACAGATCCGATTTTGGTCAGTGGGAGTCAGGATGAAACTATTAAGCTGTGGAATCCTACAACAGGTGAGTGTCTCAAAACACTGAGAGCCGATCGCTTGTATGAAGGTATGAATATTCAAGGCGCAACCGGGTTAACAGTGCCTCAAAAGTCTACCCTTAAAACATTAGGGGCAGTTGAGCGTTAGGGCGATCGCACGTCCAGATTCAGTGCATTCTCTTGTGGTTGATCGTGTCTAGCAGTTGTTGAAAGGCGTTGAGCGATCGCGCTATTTCCCTATTCACGAGTTGGTCAACTTGTCCATCCAAAGGGTACTCTCGCGATTCATTGACCAGTATCCCTTCTTGTTCACCATCGATCCAATGATTGGGCAGTAGAGAAACCCCACGATACATTTCCAGTATCGATGACGAGAGCATTATCACGGTTTCGGGAAGCGCTGGAAATCAGTTCAGGTCTTGAAGATAAAATTCTGAATGACATGCCCTGCAAAGTTTTCAGAACCATCTTGCACTATTTTACACGTATCTCGGCTCGACCCCAAACCCCTCTTACCCCAGCACCGCAAAAAATTGAGCCTCCGCTTGCTTCTGTAGCGATCGCCTTCACTCATAATAGTAATCACACCGACCATTGCATTTGAGGAGGGTCTTGGAAATGACGATTAATCAAAATGGGCTTTTCGTTCAATCTGGGCAAGGGCATTCTTACTTCTTTGGTCAAGACCTCTATACATTCAAAGCAATTGGTGAAGAAACAGGCCTAGTTCCCCACTATTTTGTGTGAAGAGATTGAGGCAGAGAGCGTCTGCCGTTAAGGGACGCAGCAATTAAGAAATTGCGAAGCCAATCATCGTGATATCGAAAGCCATTGAGTTGCTCAAAGGGACAAAGACATCCTGTTTGCTGCTGTGTTTTACGACAAAAGGGATGAAAGTTCCATAATAAAGCTATTGCTCTACCTGTCTGGACTGCGGCAGGCCAAGTTCCATGGAAATATTGCATCGAAAACAGGCAACGGTCAAGATAGTTCATCGGGCGGTCAACCGCATTACTCGTTCGGCTCGCTCCTGGAAAATCATAGGCTCTCTGAAATAGGGCAGACTTGTCCTTGAGCCGCTTGAGCCTTTGGTGAATCGAGTCTCGCAGGGGTTGCTTTTTAGCCCATTCGAGCAATCGTCTCAGCCGTTGGGCAAATTTCCCCTTGTTCGCGCCATGATACACATGCCACAGTTTTTCGCGCAGACTCTGCCAGAGGGCAGCTTGGGAACGACACAAGTCTCGCACCTTGATGACTTCATGCAAAAAGCACAGAATCCAGACAATCCCAGGAAATAGACTCTGCCAAGCACTCCGGGTCGCATCCCAGCCATCGAGCGTGACGGTTTGAGGCCTATAGTCGGGCAGATGATGGGCGACCTCCGCCTGAAAGACACCATAACCCGCCTTAAGCGCCTCGTGTCCGGCACTTTTGCACAACTCACTGCCGAAAATACAGCCTTTGGCGGCAGTGACAGCCAGATAGGCTTTCTCCCCTCGGTACCGTGTATGCTTCTCGTCTGCGCTTAGATGGGGGGGCACACCGCCGCGTCCTTCACCGTTGCTCCGACGATCGAGACCCGTCCTAGGGAGCGGCACAACTGATACCAATGCATCTCGGTTTTACCGAGCACATAGGCGATGCCATCATAGGACAGTCCGTGTTTGCGCAAATATAATGCTTTGGCTGCGATCTCTGCGCGCTCACTCATGTAAGGCATCACGAAGTCTGGACGAATTTGATAGGCTTCGTGATGGCTGGGAAGGTAGATGCGTCGGGTCTTTATTCCTTGCCGGGATGACTCCACCAGTCCATGGAACCGATACCCTTGCTCTATGCCTTCTGGAAACAATTCTGGGTGCTGGGCAATTTCTGCGTTGAGGTATGCTCGATAGGCTTCTCGGTCTTCGACCAGCTCACTGTAGTTCGTACCCTCTTTAATCGGCAGGCAGATTGTTTTATCTCCGGCTTTGCCTCGCGTCTTTCTTGGGGGCATGGTCTCTGACCTCCGACAACTCTTTCTATGATCCTATCTCCTTTCACACAAACTTGTTTGGAACCAGAAACAGGCGATGCCTACGCTCTTTTTGAAGTAATTGTTGCACCTCAAGGCGGTACGCCACCACATCGACATAGCCATGAACATGAATCATTCTTCGTTCAGGAGGGTGAAATTGAATTTCAGCTTGATGACCAAACACTGAATGCAACGGCTGGAACGTTCCTTTATTCTCCCAAAGGGCAGCTTCACCGTTTTACAAATACCACCCATACCTCAGCGAAGATGTTAATCTGGGTGACTCCTGCTGGCTTTGAAAAGTTTATTGCTGAAGTTGGAAAAGTAGTGAACGGTCAAATTACCGCAGGTGCATCATTAACAGATGAAGATTTACATAAAATTCTTACCATAGCTCCCAAATACGGAATTGAAATCATCCCACCTCAAACCGAGACATAGTACGCAAGTTTGCATCCTTCTGCCCATCTCTTACCCCTCCCCCATTAGCGACTGAAACTGAGCCTCAGCCTGCTTTTGCAATGAACGCTTACTATAGCGCTCAAAACTCATCTCCGACTTGTGCCGCGCGATCTGACGTGCCAGCAATGGATCCATCCCCCGCGTAACCATTTCCGTCGCGATCGTGTGTCGCCCTTGGTGCGGATGAGCCCCTTTGACCCCAGCGATCGCGGCCAACTCCTTCACGACCTCGTAGATCCCCCAATAGCCCAAGCGATCGCCTTTGCTATTGTTCGAGGCCGATAGAAACAACGGCGACTCGGCAGCAAGGTCTTCGCCCCAGCAGCGCCGGAAGTTCAGATAGACTTCCAGGGTCTGTGCCGCGTCCGACAGCAACGGCACTTGGCCCACACTATGATGGAAGCCAGATTGAACGAGAAACTACTATGACACTCCATCCCGAAGCTGAAACACCGGATGATGAGACTGAATCGTTGAAACGAGTGTTTGGATTAACGACACTGGTCATTTACGGCGTTGGCGACATTTTAGGAGCCGGAATTTATGCCGTGGTTGGCAAAATTGTCGGTTTGTCTGGCTCAATGGTGTGGATTTCGTTTCTCGTGGCGATGCTGGTGGCGGCTCTGACTGCCCTTAGCTATGCCGAATTGGGCAGCCGTCTGCCGAAAAGTGGGGGTGTCGCCTATTTTGTGCATACCGCCTTTCGGCAGGAATGGCTATCAATGCTGGTGGGCTGGCTGATGTTCTGTACCTGTCTGGTGTCGATGGCAACCTTATCGATCGCCTTTGCGGGCTATCTGAATGCGTTTTTGCCTGTGATTCCGCCCTGGGCGATCGTGCTGGCGCTGTTTGCTGGACTGACGTTTGTCAACTTTCGCGGGATGCAGGAATCGTCTGCCCTCAACATCGTTTGTACCACAATGGAAGTCTCCGGCCTGATTGTTGTGATTTTTGTTTCTGTGGCGTTTGTACTGGGGGGTAATGCACCTGCGGTGACTAATACGCTTCCCGATGGTAGCGCGATCGGGATAACGGCCATTCTACAGGGGGCGGCTTTGGCCTTTTATGCCTTCATTGGTTTTGAGGATATTGTGAATGTGGCGGAGGAGGTGAAAAATCCAGAACAGAATGTCCCCAAAGCCATTTTGCTGGCTCTCAGTATTGCGGGAGTGATTTACATTCTGGTGTCCTGGTTAGCCACGCGAGTCTTAACCCCGGCGGAACTGAGTGTATCAAGTGCGCCTCTATTGGATGTGGTTCGCCGCGCCCAGCCAAATTTTCCAGCAGTGGTGTTTACTATCATCGCTCTATTTGCCGTGCTGAATACGGCCTTGTTGAACTTTGTCACCGCCTCCCGATTGTTATTTGGCATGTCGCGAGAAGGGTTACTTCCGGCCTGGTTAGGCAAACTGCATCCCGCCCGCCTCACCCCCTACCGGACATTTCTGGTGATTCTGCCGATCGCCATTCTGCTTGCTTTGTCAGGCACGTTGCAATTTTTGGCCGGAACCACCGCGACGTTGATTTTGGTGATGTTTTGTCTGGTGAATGTATCGCTGCTGATCGTTAAACGCCGTCAGCCTCACAACCCTGGAAGACTAAAGATTCCCGCAGTGATTCCAGTTCTTGCCCTGGTATCCAATCTGATTCTGATTACCTTTGCCTCGCAAGCCAGCCATTTGCTTGCCCTCGCCTTTGTCGCGATCGGCCTGGTGTTGATCTGGCTACACAAGACAATTGCAGGGCGATCGCAGTTGTCCAATTAATGCCTGGGAAGGTTGGGTTTCTTGATGGTCAATCCAGTATGCAAGATCGGGCGATCGTACTACAACAAGAAAGCCAGGGGCGAAACCCCTCTTACCCCAGCACCGCAAAAAATTGAGCCTCAGCTTGCTTCTGGAGCGATCGCCTTTCCACAGCCCGCTGTCTTGTTCAAGAACGAAAGCTGCGCACCAAGAGTCCGACCTTCTCAAACAAGCACGCCCAACTTTTCCGGCAACTGCCACACCTCGGCCACCATCCGCTCCAGATGGATCGCATTTTCCTGCCATAACTCCGCAAAGGTAATCTCACCCTTGTCGAGGTCATCCTGATAGAGCGGCTGCATCTGCGTCAGCTCAGCCATCGCCATCAATAGTTGACGCTGTTCGCGACTCAGGTTTTTGGCATAGACGACCTTCTCAGCCTGACCCTCCCCTTTGAGTCGATAGTACGCCGCGATCGCCGCCTCCTGCTCCACCGCCAACACATAGCGCCGGAACGATCGCTCATCCGCGTGCCCGGTCAACAGTTTTGCATGGGCTGGGTCCATGCCCATCCGCAGCAGCTCCGTTGCTCCTGTATGCCGAAACTGATGCGGGTGCAGGTCTGGCAGTCCCGCTAATTCTCCAATGCGCTCCACTGCGAAATAGATGCCGTGATAGCTCAGGCGATCGCCTTCCCACCCTTGATGATGCGACAAAATCAAAGGACTTTCCGGTGTCAACGCTTCGCCCTGGCCGCGCCGCCATTCAAGATAATTCTGGATTGTTAGCTGTCCCTCTTCAGACAGCGGTACGATGCGGGGCTTATTGTTCTTAGTTTCTGTCAGCGTGATTAGGCGACCATCAAAGGAACCCACGTTTGCTGAAGCGACTTCTCCCGCGCGCAGGTTATGGCTGAGCAGTTGCACCATCGCAAAGTCTCGCAAGCGCGTTTCGTTACGCTGGGCGATCGCACTCCAAACCCTTTCCATCTCCTCCGGCTTCAGACTCTGGGCCGGAGGCATGGGCACCCGCTCGAACTTCACCCCTTCAGTCGGGTTCTTAAGGCATAGCTCGGGGTGAAACTGACACAGCCATCGAAAAAAGCTTTTGAGGGCTGTCAGAGCGCTGTTGAGGCTGTTCTTGGAAAGCTTTTTACCCGATGCAACCTCTAATTCCATCAAATAGGCTTTATAAAGTCCCAAATGTCGAGACTGAAGTTCAGACCATCGACATTGCGTCCAACCCAAAAATCGCTTTAGCTCGCGCTCGTAAAGCTTTCGACTATTGGGCGATAGGCTGCTGCTTCTCAAGTACTCCTGCACCACAGGCCAGCGGATATCAGTCGGCGTGGCAATTTGGGCGGTTCGGCCTCGATGCGATCGCTTTGCACTAGCAGTCCGGCTTTCGTTGGCTGAAGCGGAAGGAGAAGCGACGATCGCTGATGTGGTGACGGGAATGAGTTTGACGGCTGGAACGCTCATAATGCCTGCATTTCAATACAGCAGTTAAGGGTGGGGAGTGATCGCCACAATGGTAATTTGGCTGCTCCCTGGCCCGTAAAACCAAAACACTCGATACGCTCCCGGCGTTCGATTTTCAACATACGCTTCAAACACCTCTTCTCCTTTCGGGCCTTGAAGCGAGTCGTACTTATGCGTCTTCAATCCAGGATGCCGTAGATTCGTTTCTATCAGTCCCAAGGTCTTTAGCACTTTCTTGTGCTTCTTGGGGTCAGATTTCGCTAGTTCTTTCAAAACATCTTTGGCCTCACTGGTCAAGACAAGACGAAACCTCATTCGTCCTCAAGCTCCATCTCTGCATATTGAGCAAAGGAATCCAGATCGTGAACTTCTCCTGCTCCAGCCTGCTCAATCCCCCGTTGCACCGATGCGATCGCCTCAGAATTCTGCCACAGCCATAGCTCCCGCTCCGGCACCGCAACTACCGGATCTAGCAAAATCTGCCCTGCATCATTTATCTGGACGCGGTAGGTTTTGCTTTTGGCGATCGCACCAATGCTAAAACGACCCCGACTATCCGGTTCGACAATCTCTTTGACGGTACGAAAATCAAGGTCTGACATGAAGGCCCTTCACCCCAAAAAACGCTCTAGCACTATTCTGTCATATAAAAGTGGGTAAATGGGTAATGGCACATTTCCCGATCAAAACAAGATCGGCTTGATTCTTCCGAGCGGATCTTGCAAGAAACGATCGGGACATTCACCTAGTTTGCAAACTCATAAGCCACTAGTTCGTCGTGCGGATTCTGCTGTTGAGCAACCCACAGATCGTAATTCGCCTGCATCTGAAGCCAACTTTCCGGCGATCGCCCTAAAACTTTCGATAACCGGATCGCCATGTCGGGACTGACTGCATTTTTGCCAGACACGACACGACCGAAAGTGGAGGGACTAACGCCCAATTGCGCTGCCATCGTTCGGATGCTCACGTCAAACGGCTCTAGATAAATGCCGTCAATGACTTCGCCTGGATGGGGGGGATTGTGCATTCTCATCAGTGGTAATCCTCATAGTCCAAAATCAAAACGTCGCCCTCGACAAGCTCAAAAGTTAGCCGCCAATTGCCGTTGACCTCGATCGACCATCGCCCTTGAGCCTTCCCTTTCAATGGATGCAGTCCAAAACCTGGGAGCGCAATGTCTTGGAGGCTTTGTGCCGTGTCCAAAATCGCCAACTGCAACCGGAGCCGTTTGACATGATCGGGTTGAATGCCGGACGTGGCTCCTTTGCGAAAGAAGGCTTCTAACCCTTTGTGCCTGAATGATTGAATCATAGCCCAACCGTAGCTTGTTGCGCTACAGTCGTCAAGCTTTTAACATAAAATATTGGCCTAATATCTTATATCTAGCGAAACTCTAGCGAACAAGGGGCGCTGCATTCAAACAGTCGATTTTAGGCTAAAATGGTTGCATATACTGTAACTGTAGTGTGAAACCATTATGCAGCGCGAAAGCATCACGATCCGCTTTCCTTCTGGATTGCTGGCTCGAGCAAAAGCCTTAAAGGTTGACGAGGAATCCTTCAACGATTTGGTGGTAGAAGCCCTCGACCATGAGGTCCACCGCCGCCAAGCGATTGCCGCGCACGATCGCATTCGATCGAGGCGGCAAGCCATTCTCCAACGCACTGGCGTTCAACCGAGGTCTGTGGCTGAAATTCGCGAACTCCGCTCTGGCGAAGGTCGTCATGCCTAGAGTGCTGTGTCTCGACTCCAGCGTTCTGATTCCTTACCTCACCCCAGAAGACAATTCGGACAAGGCTGAAGTGCTAATTCTAGATGCGATTTCTACTTCCCGTAGGTTAGTGGCTCCTTGTTTTGCTTGGGCTGAAGTGGGGTCAGTTTTGCGCAAAAAGGTTCGGCGCGGCTTACTGACTCGTGACGAGTCCCTAGCTTGCTTTGAGGATTTTCAGCAGCTTCCGATAGAGTTTATCGATCGCTCGGATTTACGAGCGAAGGCTTGGGCGATCGCCTCTCAACACGATCTGACCACTTTGTACGATGCTGCTTTTCTAGCTTGTGCGGAACTGTGCGGTGCTGAATTCTGGACTGCGGATCGAGTGCTGGTTAACAGTTTGTCGCCTTGCCCAAATTATATTCGCTCGTTATCCGATAGCTGAGAGGATGAACTACCCCTAGCTACTTCGTTGAGCTAGGAGTTTCTGACGTTTCATCTGGGTAAGTTGCTTGAACCCTCCGGTGTTGACCGGGGTTTCAAGTAGAGCTGACCCATCATCGTCTACAGAGGCCAGTTCCTGACCCCTTGCCCAAATCAAATTGACCTGAGCTGTATTGATATCTCCCACATTCCGCAGGTCAGCCCGTTAGTGTGAGAATTTTAGAGCCTTACTCCAAAAGGTAATATCGGCCACAGGATGCGCCAAGGAATTGCAAAATCTTAAGCCGTTGAGGAGAGAGATTTGAGACTTGTCTGTGACCTGAGACGACCACCAGATGGATCGCCTGAAAACACTGAAACACCCATTTCATCGTGGGAGTATCAGTCATTTTACCGAGTTGATTGGGAATACCCGCATGAGCCTCACTCAAAGCTTTTCGGAGCTTGCGTTGCGCCAGGGTATAAACCAGCAGACATAACGCCATCACCATCGCCAAAGCCATAATGCGCTCTTGGGATTTGAGAAAGACACTGGAGGTGAAAAACAAAGGGTCTTTGAGAAACCGAAATCCCCGCTCGCTCGATTGCTGATTTTTGTATTCCTGTAATACCTCCACCGCAGATAGCTCATCACAATCAAGCACATTGGTCGCCAAAATAAAGCGCCCCACAATGCTCTGTTGGGCTGCAATGGCCTCGATGTTGTGAACTAGCGTTGCTTGGGGATAAAACCTCTCCTCACAGACAGCATCGGATTTAGGACGCCCTCGTTTGCCATGATGGACTTTCTTGAGCACTGAGACGTCCGTGAGTTGGCAATAGTGTAAAGTCTGCTCAAACGCGTTGATAGCCTTGATTGCATCAGCTTCACAGGCAAAGGATTCTTTGCACAGTTGTTCGAGGTGACGGCGTTGACGGTGCTCCTGTTGCTCGACGCGTTTTTGTAACTGTTTGAGGTCTGCATCTTTGCGTTGATCGCTTTCAACGACCACCCACCGTTGCCTAATTCCGGCATAGGTCGTACAAACCCCAATCAATCGATACCCCGTGCCAACGCCTTTCCACTCCACAGAGGGGGTCACTTGTGCAATCACTTCTTGCGCTTGATTGAGGGTCAAGGGGACGCGGCTAACCCATTTGAGGCTCCCCATTTGTTTGAGATTTTCGGCAGTGAATAGGGCTGCGTCTGCCACTCTCAATCCGTCAAATGACCAATCCTGACGATATTCGTGGATGACGGTTCTAAAGCCCACTCCATCGACTTCATTCCCGTCAGCTACCCTCAGATACAACGGTACGTCGCCATCTCCACTACAGATCGTGTCCATGAGGAACTGTTTTAAGTCGGGTCGACGGTCTCTGGAATATCCATAGGTCAGCGCGATCGCGCTGATGGGTTGAGCTTCTTCTGGTACTTGGGTGACTGTCGAATCTTTAGGGACATATTGCCCCTCTACGCTCATAGAAGTACTGTCTAGGTGCACACGCTCTGTTTCAACCCCAAACTGTTGGGCGGCCTTTAAGGCCAGGGTCGTAAAGAGGTTGGTCACGCCGTATTCGTAAAAGCGGTCTAAGGCTCGACCCAATCGGTCATCGTTCAAGTGGGATGCTTCGATTCCTTTGCCCAACAAGTGCTCGATGGCTTTGCCTTCAAAGAACTGACTAAACAGATACAATGGCACACTGACAAACCCTAATCCATTCAATATCATCGCCTTGAGGATTTGACCGAGTGTCACCCCTGCTTGTGGATGAATCCCCAGTAATTCGTCTACTTGCTCAACCAGACCAATCTCATCAATGATTCCGGCGACAATCCCTAAATGGTCAAGATTCTGAACTTGGATTTCCTGGGGTATTGAACTCATGGCTTAGTGGAGCGCTAAAATACCTCATTCTAATTCCGCACCTGCGGAATGTGGGTTAGACCAACCTGAACGTGGCATTGACGCTCAAATTCAGCAAATGTCTGTAGCTCACGATCTTCTTCAAGCTGGGTGGGGGCTTTTTCTTGGCAATCCTCAAGAGCAAATGGCAGAGCGAGCTGGCTTATTAGAGTTGAATCACGTTAAGGCTCGTTTCTTTTCAGATGTGATTCCGTTTATCACAGAGGGAGAAAAACGACATCTACGGCAGACCATCCGCAAAGGCCCCAAAGGATCTAATGGACTGCCACAATATGTTGACTATGAAGTTCTCTTACCCTCGCGCTCTCTCGACGAATTTAGTCGATGGCTCTACCGCTTTATGGATCGGGCTTTAGTATTGGCTCCGCCAGAACTCATTCAAAAACATGCTAACGCGGCACAACGGCTTAGCAATCGTTATCACCAGCTTTAGCCACGTAAATATCGCTAAAGCTGGTGATACTTAAGGCAAAATTTTAGCTTCTCGAAGATCTTGAACGCTCTCTTTTATGGCATAAATGACTTTTTCTAAGTCATTTAATGTATGTGATGTAGACAGAATTCCGCCACTACCTTGGATAAAAATTCCTTTATGGATTAAGTGGTGGAATAGTAAGTCCATACTGACAGAAATAAAACGATTTTCTTCTGCCTGCTCGACAGGGCTGGAAAAACTGGAAGAAACCGTATTGAATACAGATCCAAAGTTAGCAAGTTTAATGAGGAGACCTTCCTCATTAAAGTAGGTATTCAAGGTTTCAATAAACTGCTGGGTACGCTGATTGAGCTGTTCCTGAAGAGACGGGCCTTGTTGCTTCAGATA
Organism: Altericista sp. CCNU0014; assembly: GCF_044923475.1. Lineage (NCBI taxonomy): Bacteria > Bacillati > Cyanobacteriota > Cyanophyceae > Synechococcales > Altericista > Altericista sp. CCNU0014. Next base: position 2,899,389 of record NZ_CP137338.1, on the reverse strand, counting down.
TTTGAGTACCGCATGGGCCGCAGCCATAGCCAAAGGGTGCTTACAGTAGGTTCCTGCAAAGAAGGTTTTTTCGGTTTGGGGAGAGGATGCATCTCCATAGTTCCAGTCACCACCATCAATTCGATCCATGTAGGTCGATCGACCAGCAATGACACCAATGGGCATCCCACCCCCCACAATCTTGCCGTAGGTAGCAATATCAGCCTGAATGCCAAACCAAGCTTGGGCACCGCCTAGATGAATGCGAAAACCCGTTAGCATTTCATCGAAAATTAGGGCTATACCAGCTGTTTGGGTGAGTTGTCTAAGCTGTTTGAGAAATTCATGAGGCTGTAGGTTAGGTTGTTCATCCTGGATGGGTTCAACAATGACTGCAGCCAGTTCATGACTGTGATGGTTGATGATTTCTAGGGATTGAGGGGTGCCATACTCTAGAACTAAGACATCTTTGGCCATGTTTTCAGGAACACCTAAGGCACTGGGAACTGTGTTCAAGGTGCCATCTACCGTTTGGGATTGAACCAAGGTACCGTCAAAATGACCGTGATAAGAACCCGAAAACATGACGATTTTTCTCCGCCTAGTAGCTGCTCGTGCCAGTCGGAGGGCAGTCATGACAGCTTCTGTGCCTGTATTGCTAAAAGTGACTCGTTCTAAACCTGTAAGCTCGCTTATCAGCGTAGCGACTTCCCCTGCTAAATCTGATTGGGGACCGATGTGGAATCCTTGTTCTAGACGTTGGGCGATCGCCTCTTTGATAAAAGGAGGATTATGGCCGAAAAAACTAACCCCAAATCCCATCACTAAGTCGATATATTCATTTCCATCCACATCCCACAGTCGGGAGCCTGAAGCCTTTTTCCCCACAATGGGATATACCATTTCTTTAAATGCAGGATGAAATCCTTCTGAATTCCTGCGATCTGCCAAGACAGCATGATAGTTTTGAGCTAATCGTTTGGAAGTTTGGGTGCGTTGGGTATAGGCTTCGATAAATTTTTTGAGGTAGGCTTGCCCCTGAAGCCTAGGCTGAGTCTGGTTGAAAGTTGGATTGGGTGAGTTAAGAACATTGAGATTCATTGAATTGTGCTCCTGGATATTCTTTGGGAAAAGTTCCGGTAGATAGCAGTTTCATTTATGACGGCTCTAGAGCATGATTTTGGATGAGGTAGCTAACATAGGTTCTCAGTAATGATTCATCGAGAGAAGGACAAGTGATTCCACTCCCTGCCAATCCCGCTAAGGTACTTTGGCAATCCAGCCGTAACTCGGCCTGGGGTCGATCTTGATGTTGCGTTCGTGCAGGAAACAATGGCAGCAGCGCCGATAGCGTTTGCTCTGGTGACTGTCCGGCAAGATCGATGAGGGTTGCGCGCCATTGGTCATAAGTCACTTGAGTTAGAGGGTAGCCACAGGAACGCAGGATGCCCAACAGCATACGGACATTGAGTAATTGAGGGTTAACCAGATGAAACGCTTGCCCGAAGGATTGCTGCTGCCGCGAGAGGTAAACAATGGCTTGACTGGCATAATCGATGGGAATTATATCTTCGTTTAAGTTGCCTTCTGGGACACTTCCCATTTGCACGCAGCCAATGATGAGTCTGTATAAGAAATCATTAGAGTTAAACACTCCGGTTTGACTATGGCCAGAGATCCGTGCAGGGCGATAGATAGAGACTGGCAAACCTCTTTGAGCCGCCGTTTGGATTAACTTTTCAGCAACCCATTTAGTTTGAACATATCCATCTTCAGAAATCTTTTCACGATCGATACTCTCATTTTCAAGAACGGTTCTAACTCCCGTATATCCGTTTGAAGAAAAAACATTTGGAGTTGAGATAAAATGGATAGGCTTCGCCTTCATCTGGCAGGCTAATTTGATGATTTCTTTAGTTCCTAAAACGTTAGCGGGTTTTAGGACTGAATAAGGGTAAATATGATGAACCCAAGCACCGTTGTGATAAATGACATCAATTTGGCTGGCTAGAATTTTGAATTCGGCCTCAGTCATCCCTAGCCTTGGCAAAGCTAGGTCTCCCAAAATTGGGATAATTCTTGCCTCAAAGCTATTTTGCCAAATCAAGTAGGATTGAAGACAATTTCGAATGCTTTGGTGACCAGTCTCAAGGCTAGAAGAACGCACCAGACAGTAAACCGTTGCCTGGGTTTGCTGAAGCAATTCATAGAGCAAAAAACCCCCCAGAAAGCCTGTTGCTCCAGTCAATAAAATTGAATTAGGTTCATGCTGAGACAGGATAAATGGCGTTTCTGGTCTAATATCTGCATCTAGAATGGCTTCTCTATGTAAGTCAATTTTGCTCTCTACAAGCGGAATGGGTGAAGCTATATTTTGGATATTTTCTACCAAATTAGCAATGGTAGGAGATTCAAATAACACGCGCAGGGGAAGTTCGACTTGAAAAGTTTCTTTAATTTTAAGAATGAGTTGTGTGGTCAAGAGAGAGTGACCGCCTAGTTCAAAGAAGTTATCGTGAATGCCGACTTGTTCCAGTCCAAGAACTTCAATCCACAATTGAGCCATCTGGATTTCTGGGGAGCTGCGAGGTGCTGTAAAAGTTTGCTCTAGTTCGGGTCTGCTGCGTTCGGGAAGCGGGAGGGCTTGACGGTTAATTTTACCGGTGGGGGTTAAGGGTAAAGCATCTAGGCAGATGAATGCTGAGGGCATCATGTAGCTGGGAAGTTTTGCTTTGAGCTGCGATCGCAATTGGCCCACTAACTGCTGCGTTGCTAGACCTTGTTGGGGATCGTTGGCATAGGCGTGCCAGGGTTGGAGGTTGAAGGCATCGCCAGAGGGATTGACGATCGCGGGTGCGGCTGAATTGCGTTTGAAGAGAGCATTGTATTGTCCTTCACGGCTGGTAGCTGACCAACTGATATTAATGGTGTAGGGAAGGGTTTCACCGATGCGCCACAACTGTTCTGGATCGACACCCTCCTGCGGTTCGGTCTGCAAACTCTGGCGTAGCGACCCAACTGTGGCAGAGTTTGTAGCCCTATTGAGAAGGTGAATGGCCTGCATCGCTGAAGATACACGTGCATTCGGAATATTTTTAATCCCCAAAAATTCTGGTTGCTGTGTCGCAAGTAATATCTGGACTGCGAGAACAGAAAGTTGGGCCTCTTGCCAATCCAGCCAAAGGATTTCGATGGATGGCACGGTAGCTATATCGGTATGAAGAATCACATCGTAGCGAAATTGAGTGAGTTCATTATGGTGTAAGCCCCGTTCGAGCAAAATTTCAACACGGGAGATTTGGGGAAGATGGGCTTTTAGGGCCAAGAAAAAGGCGGGGTCGATCGCCAACTGCTTTTCTTGGCAGAGTTTTTGCTGGATGTTGTGTTGGAGCGTATTGAGGGGGAGATCGTTGGGCGATCGCTCCAATTCCAAGGCGGTATAGAAGGCTTCCAACAGCGTCAGATTTCTGATATCGCCGAGGAAAATACATCCGCCTGGTTCCAAAGCTACCACCGCTTGTTCTAGAACGTGGACGAGATAGTGAATGTTGGGGAAGTACTGGGCAACGGAAACAATCAAAACGGTATCCACAGAACCGGGCTGTACCCCAATAAAATCATCCGCACTTCTTTGGGTGAAGGTAACGCCTGACCAGTTTTTGCCGAGCTTTTGGAGTTGCTGTTGCAAAATATTGAGGGCATTGGCAGAGGGGTCGGTAGCCCAGTATTGGGTACAGTGGGGGGCAAGCTGCAATAACATTAAGCCGCTCCCCCCACAGCCTAGCTCTAGGACACGATTGGGATGGAGTTGTTTGATGCGCTGGACGGTTTGTTCCATCCAGGCTTGAACTTGTTCGTTTGGGATAGGCTGATGGTCGTAACTGCTCTCCCAGCCTTTGACGTAAAAACCAGACTGTTGCTGCGGATCGAATTCATGATAAAGGTCGTCAAAAACGGTTTGCCATTGGGAAACTTGTGTATAGCTAGGGGTATCTAGGGATTCATCAGGCACAATGTAGGCCACTATACGTTGCGTTTCATTTTCTTCTTGGGCGATAACTAGCGCTGCTTTAACCCCAACTTGTTGGTGCAAAATAGCCTCAATTTCACCCAGTTCAATGCGGAACCCCCGAATTTTGACTTGTTCGTCTAAACGACCCAGAAACTCTAGATTGCCATCTCGGCAATAACGTACCCGATCGCCCGTGCGATAAAGTCGTGCCTCTGGATCTGAACTAAACGGATCGCGAACAAAAGCTTTTGCGGTCAGTTCGGGTTGATGGAGATAGCCCCTAGCCAATCCCGCTCCTGCAATGTACAGGCATCCTGGAACTCCAATCGGTACGGGTTGTAAGGCTTCATCTAACACATAGGTCTGAACATTAGAGATCGGTTTTCCGATGGGAACCGTGTTACCAGGTAGAACCCTTTCTGGCGATAACTCCCAGGTGGTTGCCACAATCGTTGTTTCTGTGGGTCCATAACTGTTGATGAGGCGAACCGTTGGGGCAAGTTTCTGCCAAGTTGCAAGGTGTTCGGCAGAAGCCGCTTCTCCGCCAATGATGACCAGTCTGATGGATTTGGGTAAGGCGAGGTTCAGACGCTTCATTTCGGTCACGAGCTGATGCCAAAAGGCAGTCGGTAGATCCAGGACGGTTAATTGATATTCGAGGCAGCGATTCAGAAAGGTGGGAATGGTGCTCAGCATTTCCTCCGTTCGCAGGATGAGGGTGGCTCCTTGGGCAAGGGCAGGAAAGATTTCTTCAGCAGCAGCATCAAAACTGAGGGAAGCAAATTGAAGGACGCGATCGCAGTCTGCGATTCCATAGTTCTCGATGGCGGACTGGGTGAAGTTTGCTAGAGACTGATGCTCGATCGTCACGCCTTTGGGTTTACCCGTAGAGCCGGAGGTGTAGATGATGTAGCTAAGGTGTTGATTGCCAGACTGACAAGGTGGGTTATTCTGGGGCTGAAGGGCGATCGCGGGTTCATTGAGACAGATCGTTTGTATCGCCTGTCCAAAGCGATGGGTTAGCTTCTCCTGTGTCAGAACAATCTGTAAATGAGAATCGTCCAGAATCCCTATGACGCGGTCTTCCGGATACGTTGGATCGATAGGGACGTAAGCCCCGCCTGCTTTGAGTACGCCCAATAGGGCAGCGATCGTCTCGATAGACTTCTCAAAACAAAGGCCAACTAATCTATCTGCTTTGACACCTAGTGAAATGAGATGATGGGCAATTTGGTTGGCTTGGGTGTTGAGGGCATGGTAGGTAATGGATCGATCGCCACAAATAATGGATGTAGCGTCTGGCGTTCGTTCGACTTGTGCCTCAAACAGTTGATGAATCGTTTGACCGCTAGGATATTCTTTGCGAGTATTATTCCACTCCACTAAGAGCTGCTGTCGTTCTGATTCAAGGAGTAAGGGTAAGGTTGAAATTTGTTGTTCGGGATTTGCGATGATACTCTCTAACAGAGTTTGATAGTGCCCTAAAAAACAAGTAATGGTTTCGCGATCGAATAAATCGGTGTTGTATTCACAGGAACCCACTAAGCCCCGATCGGTTTCTGACATGAATAGCGTTAGATCATACTTGGCATTTTTAACTTCAGGTTCTAAAACTTCAAAGCTCAAACCGGATATTTGAAGGTTTTGGCTAGCAAGGTTTTGCAATTCAAAGGCAACTTGAAAGAGGGGTTGATAGCTCAGGTTTCGCTCTATCTTGAGTTCGGCAACCAGTTTCTCAAAGGGTAAGTCTTGATACTCGTAGGCATCCAGCGTTACTTTTTGGACTTGGCCGAGCAGTTCTTTGAAGCTGAGTTCTACCGCAAGCTGCGTGCGAAGCACTAATGTGTTCGCGAAAAACCCAATTAGCCCTTCAATTTCGGGTCGATTGCGATTGGCGATCGCCGATCCGACCAAAATATCCGTCTGGCCTGTGTAGCGGTACAGGAGCACTTTGAATGCAGCCAGCAAGACCATATACAGGGTCGCTGATTCCTGCTGAGCAAGGGTTTGTAACGCTTGACTTAATTCAAGGGAAAATTCTAAAGTCTCAATTGCACCGTTTGCACTTTGAATAGCGGGTCGCGGGCGATCTGTAGGTAGTGCGAGGACAGGAGGTGCATCTTTAAGCTGTTGGCTCCAGTAGTGGAGTTGGTTTTCTAGAACTTCCCCTTGCAGCCATGCTCGCTGCCACATGGCAAAGTCTGCATACTGGATCGGGAGTTCTGTTAGCGGGGAAGGCTTGCCAGCGCTAAAGGCTTCGTAGAGGACGCTAAATTCTTGAATGAGAATTCCAGAAGACCAGGCATCGCTAATGATGTGGTGCAGGGTAAAGAGCAGCACATGATGTTCTGCATTGAGGCAAAGTACCGTGAGACGCAAAAGTGGGTCTCGATCGAGGTGGAAAGGTTTTAGGTTTTCTGCTTCGGCTAGGCGGTAAATTTCGGCGTCCTGTGCTGTAGGTGGAAGATTTTGTAACGCGATGACGGAAAGACTGGCAATCGCACTGGGTTCGATCGCCTGTAACGGCTGTTGATTGGCCGGGATAAATCGGGTTCTGAGGATGTCGTGGCGGCGCTGAATTTCAGTAAAGCAACGCTTTAGGATCTCAATTTGTAGTGCACCTCGGATCCGGAGGGCACAGGGAATATTATAGGCAGGGCTATCGGGTTCAAGTTGGGTCAGAAAATAGAGTCTGTCTTGGGCAAAGGAAAGCGGGCAAGGACTATAAGTCTCTCGTTTAGGAATAGTCGGGATGGGGACAGCCGCAAGATCGCCTTGTGTTTGAGTATTTAGGGATTGCTCGAGGTGTTGCGCTAGCCCGGCTATAGTCGGCGACTCAAACAGGCAGCGTAGGGGGACGTCAACGTTTAGTGCCTGCCGAAGTTTGGAAATAACGCGGGTGGCCAGTAGGGAATGCCCGCCTAAGGCAAAAAAGTTGTCGTGAATGCCAATGGGTTCGATGCCCAAAAGGTTCTGCCAGATGGCTGCGATCGCCTGTTCTAGGTCGGTCTGCGGCCCAGTAAAGGGGCGATCTAGCCCGAACTCAGCTTTATCTGGGGTGGGTAAGGCCCGACGGTCTACCTTGCCATTGGGGGTGAGGGGAATGGCATCCAAAATGACGAAGGCACTGGGAATCATGCACTCGGTCAGAGATTGGCTGAGGTAGTCCCTTAACGTTTGGGATAGGGTGTGGCGATCGCACTCTATCCCACGCTCGTTCAAAACAACATAGGCAATCAGTCTGGCATTGCCGGAACTTGCGTCATGAGCAGTGACGATCGCCTGGTAGATGAAAGGAGATTGAGCGATCGCAACTTCAATCTCCCCCAGTTCAATGCGAACGCCACGAATTTTGACTTGGTAGTCCAGCCGATCCAAGAACTCAATATTGCCATCGGGTAAAGATCGGGCGAAGTCACCCGTGCGGTATAAGCGAGCGTTTGGATCTGAGCTGAATGGATTTGGGATAAAGCGTTCTGCTGTTAAGTCAGATCGATTCCAATATCCCCGTGCGAGTCCTTTACCACCAATGTACAGTTCTCCTTTGACGCCAATCGGAACCGGATTGAGATGGGTATCTAAAATATACAGTTGAGTATTGGCAAAGGGTTTGCCAATGGGAACCAGTCGATCTGAGAGGAGCGTGAGGTCTGAATTTTCAAAATAGGAGCTATCAATGGTGGCTTCGGTTAAGCCAAAGGAGTTAATGAGGCGGGTTTGAGGGCCGCAGTATTGCCGGAAGGTTTGATACTCCTGTACAGACCAGCGATCTGAGCCGCAGATGAGGAGGTTCATAAACCCTAAGTTTTGCTGGGTTTGTTCCAGGTACTCCATAAGCGTGCGCAGAACCGCAGGGACAAATTCAGCACAGTTGACTTGTTGTTGCTGCATGAGGGTGTAGAGTGCCTTGGGGTCAAGCAAATCCTCCCGTGGGCACAGAACTAACTTGCCTCCCGCACACAAGGCTCTGACCCAATCGCCAGTAAAGACATCAAAGGCAAAGTTAGCCATTTGGAGATGAGTTGTAGCCTGGGATTTGAGTTGATAGGTATCCTCCCAAGCAAAGTAAGCATTAATGAGGCTCTGATGCTCCACCATCACACCTTTGGGTTGACCTGTCGAGCCAGAGGTGTAGATCGTATAGGCCAGACGATCGGGTGTAACGCAGGATTGAGGATTATCTTGGTGTTCTGAGTCAATAGCCTCAATTAAAAGAACTTGAGCTGAATGAGCGGGTAGTTGCGAGATCGAATCCTTCTGAGTGAGGAGAATTGAGATCTCTGCATCGGTGAGGATAAAGTTGAGGCGTTCTGTTGGATAGCTTGGATCCAGCGGAACATAAGCTCCCCCTGCTTTGAGAATACCGAGAACCCCAATGATGAGTTCGAGCGATCGCTCCACACACAACCCCACGCGCACTTCTGGGCCAACGCCTTTCTCCATCAGCGCATGGGCGATTTGATTGGCGCGGTTGTTGAGTTTCTGGTAGGTCAGGGATTGGCGATCGAAGACGACTGCGATCGCATTGGGAGTTTGCTCTACTTGTAATTCAAAGAGTTGTTGAATGCACGAGTATTGGGGATAATCCCGACGGGTGTTGTTCCAGTCTTGTAAAAGCTGTTGAACTTCGACAGGTGTGAGCAGGGGGAGGTCGGCCAGGGACCGATCGGGTTGAGCAATAATTCCTGCCAGTAAGGTCTGGAAATGGGTCAGCATTCGCTGGATAGCGTCTGCATGGAATAAATCTGTGCTGTACTCTAGCTGTGCTTTTAGACCCTGCTCAGACTCCATCACCGCAAGGGTTAGATCGAAGTTTGAAGTTTGGCTTTCAACTTTGAGGGGCGTCAGGCTCAGTCCCGGAAAATTTAGGGCTTGGGTTGGCGCATTTTGCAGAATGAACATGACATCAAACAGCGGGTTACGGCTGGGGTCGCGTTCTGGCTGGAGGGTTTCGACTAACTGCTCAAAGGGCAGATCTTGATGGGCATAGGCTTCTAGGGCTACCCGTTTGACTTGACTTAAAAAAGCTCGAAAGCTCTCTTTGGCTGTGACCTGAGTCCTCAGGACTTGGGTGTTCACAAAAAAGCCAATCAAGCCTTCGAGTTGCGATCGATTTCGGTTGGCAATGGGGGTACCGATCCATAAGTCTTCTTGCTGGGTATAGCGATAGAGCAATACCTTAAAGGCTGCGAGCAGCACCATAAAAAGGGTTGCCCCTTCCTGTCGTGCCAAGTCTTTTAGGTTTTGGCTTAAAGAGACAGGGAACAGAATGGATTGAGTTGCACCGCGATAGGTTTGAATGGCAGGCCGGGTTCGACTGGTGGGAAGCTCCAGCAGGGAAGGCGTGCCGCTCAACTGCTGCTTCCAATAAGCAAGCTGAGCCTCTAGATAATTCTCCTGAAGCCATTGGCGCTGCCAGACTGCAAAGTCTGCATATTGGATGGGCAGGTCGGGGAGGGTTGCCGGATTTCCCGTTATCAATGCGGTGTAGGATGCGATCGCTTCCTGAATCAACACTTGCATAGACCAGGCATCAGCAATGCTGTGATGTAGGGTAAACAGCGCAACCCGCTCTGTTTCCTTGAGGTGCAGAAGGGTCGTTCGCAGCAGTGGCCCGGTTTCTAAATCAAACGGACGTTTGGCCTCTTGCTGGGCGAGGTGCTGCACTTCAATCTGCTGCTGCGATTGACTCAGATGGCTCAGGTCAACAACATCCAGTGGCAGAAAGAGTTCTGACAAAATCACCTGTACGGGGCGGTCATCTTGGCTCGCAAACACCGTTCGCAGAATTTCATGGCGCTGGATGACGATGTTGAGACTTTGCTCTAATGCAGCGACATTAAGCTGGCCCTGGATGGAGATTGCCAAGGGAATGTTATAGGCGGTACTCTCCGGTTCAAATTGGTGCAGAAACCAGAGTCGTTCCTGGGCAAAGGAGAGGGGAAAGGGTTGAGTCGCTCCTGCGGAGCAGTGACGGGGTTGCGGCTGAATGTGGCCTTGGGGTTCTGGTTTACTTTGCTTGAGCAATCGCTGGCGCAGTAGCTCCTGTTGGGCAGGGGACAGGGCTGTAATGTTCGGGAGGGGAATACTCATCGGTGGGCCTCCTGTTCGAGGGTGGCAAGCATGGCTTGGGCTTCTTCATCTGAGAGCTGTTGAATTTCCGCTAGGGCCTGGGCAAAAACGTCTTCCTCGGAAGCATCAGCCAACTGTTGAGCGATCGATATGGCTAAATCTGCGATCGTGGGTGCGGCAAAGAATTGGCGAAGTGGGATTTCGACGTGGAAGGTATCTCGGCAGCGTGAAGCTAGTTGGGTTGCCAGGAGAGAATGTCCACCGAGGTCAAAGAAGTTGTCATGGATGCCAACGGGATCGACTTTTAAGATTGCCGTCCAAATCTCTCCAAGCTTTACTTCCGTGGCGGTACGAGGCGCAACAAAGGCATGGGAGCGTTCGGGTTGGACTCGATCGGGGCTGGGGAGCATCTGCCGATCTATTTTGCCATTGGGCGTTCGGGGGAAGGTTTTGAGCGAGATAAATATCGAAGGCACCATATAGTCGGGCAAGGTTTCCCGTAGGGTTTGGCGTAGGATATCCGTTAGATTAGGGTCTGCATCTGGTTGCGGGCGCAGATAGGCCACGAGCCGCCGATCTCCGGGACTGTCTTCGCGCACCAAAACAATGGTTTCTAGGATAGACGGGTGTTGGGCGATTGCCGCTTCAATTTCTCCCAGCTCAATCCGAAAGCCGCGCAGTTTTATTTGATCGTCCATGCGTCCTAGGAACTCAATGTCGCCATTGGGACGGTAGCGGGCCAAATCTCCAGTGCGGTAGAGTTTGGCATCTGGGTCGGCAGCAAAGGGATGGGGAATAAATTTTTCAGCGGTTAACTGAGGCTGATGTAAATACCCCCTCGCGACGCCTTCCCCACCCACGTAAAGCTCGCCTGTGACGCCAATGGGGACAGGCTGCTGCTGGGCATCCAAAATGTAAATCTGGGCATTGGGAATGGGACGGCCAATCGGCACAGTACTGGACACAGTACTGGGTAATTTCTGAACCTCTCCTTCGCAGCGATAGACCGTACTCCAAACGGTTCCTTCCGTAGGTCCATATTCATTAAAGAGTGGCGTTTCAGGGTATTGGTCTAAATGACGACGAACGAGCGCAGTAGGGCAAACCTCCCCAGCCACGATCGTGGTTTGTAGGGATTTAAGCTGCTGGGGTTGAGCGGTTTCTAAGAGCAGGTTATAGAGCGAGGGTAGCGCGAGCAGATGGGAAATCTGATGGTGGGCGATCGCCGCCACGAGTCCTGCCGGATCGCGCTCTAGTCCGACTTCGGGTAAATGGAGTTCCCCTCCCTGACAGAGGCTCCAGAAAATGCCTGCCACGGAGCTATCAAAGGCGAAGGAGGAAAGGAGTAAAAAGCGATGGATGGGTGTGGGGTAGGTTAGAAGCCGCGCATAGGTGGAATGCACGAGATTGCGATGGGTAATCTGAACGCCCTTGGGCTGTCCGGCGGAGCCAGAGGTGTAGATGACGTAGGCTAAGTTATCCGGTGTTACAGGACTGGTAACGGGTGCAGAAGGATGGTGGGCGATCGCATCCCAATCCGCATCTAAACACAGGACTTGAGTTTCAGGGAATTGAGAGACAAGATGCTGCTGGGTGAGCAATAGAGAAACCCGAGCATCTTGGCGCAAGAAGTCTAAACGGGTGCTCGGATAGGTGGGATCGAGAGGTACGTAAGCCCCCCCTGCTTTGAGGATGCCGAGAATGCCGATAATCATTAGGGGCGATCGCTCGACGCAAAAGCCCACTAAAACCTCTGGCCCGACACCAAGCTGTTGCAGGTGATGGGCCAATTGGTTGGAGCGATGTTCTAGATCTTGGTAGGTGAGCTGCCGATCGGCACAAGCCACAGCAATGCCAACAGGGAAGCGTTCAGCCTGGGCACTGATGAGGTGATGGATACAGACTTCTTTGGGATAGGTGGCTGGGGTTTGGTTAAACTCGACCAGGATCTGGTGACGATTGTGCAGAAGATCGAGGGAACGAATGGGGATTTCTGGCGTGTGAATGGCACTGTCTACAAGCTGATGAAATTGGGCCGCCATTTCCCGAACAACTGCGGCACTGAAGAGACTCGCATCGTAGTGGAATGCTGTGGCGAGGGTTTGTTGCTGCTCGGTACAAGCCAACCTCAAGTTAAATGGCTCTAGACAAGCAATCTGCCGTAACAAAGAAAAAGAGATCTCACCATGACAGGAAGTTGCCGTGAGGGGATGGTAGTCATAGCCAATGGGCCAGTACTGCTTTTGGGGTGGAAGAGCGGGGTTGGTCGCGCAATCCCAGGTAAAGCAATCTTGCCACTGGTGCATGTCCTGAAGGGAAGTGTCGATATTTTTCAGAACATCTAGAAAGGTTTGATGGGATTGGCAGGAGTGCACTAAAGGTAAATACTTGGTCAAATTTCCCAACACGGTTTCGAGTTCTGCATACTTCCGTCCTGTAAAGGCTGTACCGATGCGGATTTTGGGGTCGCCTGTCCAGCGCCAGAGTAGGATATGCCAGCAGGTCAACAAAACGGTAGAAACAGGAACATCTAAGGTTTGAGCCATTGCCCCAAGTTTGGTAGTTTGTTCAGGCTCAAAGGTTAACGCAATATGTTGAGGCGTAAATCCAGTCGGTTGCGTCTCAGAACGCTCAAAGGGGAGCTTAAATCTGTGGAACTCTGTGTAATCTTGCTTGAGCCAATACGCTTGACCGATGGCTGTTTCAGTTGCGACTAAAAGCCCCTGCTGCCATTCCGCAAAATCTGCATATTGAAGGGGGTCGTCTGCGGCGGACTCATGGGCCAGGGTTGCGTGATAGCAGCGCCCGATTTCTGCCACCAGTTGGGTGAGGGTCGCGGCATCGGCATGGAGAGCACTGAGGCGCACCAAAAGCATGTGCTGCGTGGGAGAAAGCGTAACCAAAAGACTCTGCCAAGGCAGATCTTGGAGACCCGCACTCAAAGGTTTAATCCATTGCTGCCACAGGGCTTCAAGCTGAGTTTCCTGAGTGTCGGGATCCAGATGGGTAAGGTTGTTAGTGTTATGGCTCAAAAAACTTTCTGCACGAATCATCTGCACTGGAAGGGTCATACCTGGTGGACAGACGAAAGTAGTGCGGAAAATTTCGTGACGCTGGACGAGGGTTTGGATAGCCTGGGCTAAGGTATCAAGCTGGATCGGCCCGTCAATCGCAATTTGGCCGTGCACGCTGTAGGGGTGAGGTTCACCTTGCTGTACAACTCCTTGCTGTAAGTTCCAAAGCCGCTCTTGTTGAAGCGATAGCCGAAATCGTTGGATCGTTGCGGTGGTCATCTAATGCTCCCCCTCTGTGACACGGGCTAAAGAATGATTGGGGCTGTAAGGTTCAGCCATCCCGACTAAAACTTGTCGTGGGCCGACAAAGGGTTGACGACCGTGAATCGCGAGCATGTTGTCGAGCAGCACAATATCCCCTGACTGCCAAGGGAAGGCGATCGTGGTGTGCTGATAGGCCCTCCGCAGATGCTCGATGACGTCTGGCTCAATGGCTGTGCCGTCGCCATAAAAGGTTTGGGTGGGAAGGTCTAGGTCAGCAAAGTTGGCCAGTAGCGGGGTGCGGATGGCCTCAGGTAGGGTAGAAACATGAAAAAAGGTGGCGTGGTTAAACCAAACGGGCGAACCCGTTTGTGGATGCGCGACGATCGCTGGGCCAATTTGCCGGGTGCGCAGGCGATCGCCAGACTTCCACTCGGTCTCGACGCCCTGCTGCTGACAGTAGGCATCCACCACTGCTGGATCGGTGGTTTGAAAGACGGTCTGCCAAGGCAATCCAAACCCATCCCCAAAGTTACGCACGTATAGAATCTGTTTGGCAATGAAGCGATCGCGAATCTCTGAATCGATCCGCGCTAACACTTGACGGGAGCTGCCTATCGGTGTCTCGCCCCCCTGTTGAGCTGGTGTTTGGCAATAGAAGAAAATTTTGAGGGGAAAGGTCGGAGAGTAGGCGTGTTCGTTATGGGGAAAGATACTTTGATCGGCAGGGTAGTCGGTGGAGGTATAGATCCGCTCTGCAACCTGCGATCGCGGTGAGGCTCGATAGCGATATTCCATGGCTTCAGTGGCGATGGCTGCGATGGTTTGCTGAAAGACCTCAACGGAGGGCACAGCAAAGTCGCGAAACAAGATGGCCCCGTGCTCTAGCAATTGAGATTGAATCCAAGATCGGCTCATCTCGGCCCAAGTGGGTAAATCCACACCTTTGACCGCAGGCTTAATCACCAGCGGAAAGTGAGAGTTATCGGGAGAGAGGGGTTCAATTTTAATCAGATCGGCTGGGGAGAAACTCAATGCCTTGCGTTGGAGCTTTCCTGGAGCCTGAGGGCTATATCCGGTTTGGGTCATGGGGAACTCCTTTCTGGGGTAGAGCGGCGATCGCGCTTTAAGGTAGCGAGCTGTCGCTGAATTGTGGTTTCGTAGGTTTGCACTTGCGCGATCTGCTGTTTCATTTCGGCTTCAGCCAGGGCAGAGGTGAGATCGCTTAAAGTGGCATCGGGATGCTGGGCAATGTGGTGCAAAAGCCGATCGAATTGCACCATCATCTGGGTGATGGTGTTGCGCTCGAACCGATCGGTGTTGTACTCCCAAATACTGTGGAGTCCCCGTTCTGTCTCGTTCAACTCCAAAAGCAGATCGAACTGGACTGTGTTCCGTTCTACCGTCAATGGCTGAAGGGTCAATCCGGGTAGAGTGAAGGGATTGATCTGAGGCGTTTCCAGCACAATCTTGACCTGAAACAAGGGCGTTTGCTGCCCATCTCTCACGGGATTGATGGCTTCTACAAGTTTGTCAAAGGGCAAATCTTGGTGGGCATAGGCATCTAAGGTTGTTTCACGAACTTGCTCCAGTACAGTTTCAAAGGTGGGGTTATCTCCCATCCGCGTGCGGAGGACAAGCTGATTCACAAAAAAGCCGATCAGATTTTCGGTTCCCGCCTGATTGCGGTTGGCAATGTCGGTGCCCACCACAATATCGGACTGCCCAGTATAGTGATGCAGCCACAGCTTAAAGGCTGCGGTCAGGATCATGAATAGGGTCACGCCTTCCCGCTGATGGGTGCCCTTCAGGGTTTTCACCAAGGCTTTAGAGAATAGGTGATACTGGCGACTGCCGTTGCGAGTTGGAGGTTGTGCAGGAGGGCAAACCGCTCTTACGGGGGCAGTGCTCGGCAGTGCTAAAACAGGGAGATCTTGTAATTGCCGAGTCCAGTAGGCCAACTGGGTCTCTAACCGTTCCCCTTGCAGCCAGTCCCGCTGCCATAGGGCAAAATCAGCATACTGAACAGGGAGAGCAGGCAGTGGAAAAGGTTTTCCCTGGGCGAAGGCCGTATACAGGGCCGTCAGTTCTTGGAGCAGAATGCTAATCGACCAACCATCGGCAATAATATGGTGCATGGAGAGCAGCAGCACATGCTCTGTTTCACCCAGGCGCAAAAGGGTGACATTCAATAACGGGCCTTGACCGAGATCGAAGGTACGATGGGCTTCTGCCGAGGCCCAGTCCTGCACGGTTTTCTCTCGTTCCTCTAGAAGTCGATCCTGAAGATCGATTTGCATCATCTCTAGAGCGAGATGGGGATGAACAATCTGCACGGCCTGTCCGTTTTGGAGAGAAAAGGTGGTTCGCAGAGCTTCATGACGGTTCGCAATCTCTTGGAAACTTTGTTCCAAAGCCGTGACTTGGAGCGTACCTATCAGCCGCACGGCTTGAGCAATGGTATGGGAACTATCTCCCGGCTGAAGCCGATCCATAAACCAAAGGCGCTGTTGAGCAAAGGAGAGTGCTAAAGGTGCTAAGTCTTTAGGACGAGGTTGAATGAGGGACTGAAATACTCCTGCTTTTCGCGATCGCGAAGTATCTTGAGCGATACATTCTGCTAATTCAGCGATGGTGGGTGCGTTGAAGAATTGACGGTAGGGTAGTTCGATCTGGAAGGTTTTGCAGAGTTGCGCTACAAGCTGGGTGGCAAAGAGGGAATCGCCTCCTAATTCAAAGAAGTTGTCGTGGATGCCAACTTGCTCAATGCCCAGAAGCTGCTGCCAAATCTGGGCGAGGGTTTCTTCTACTGCATTGCGGGGCGCTACTAGGGCTTTGCCTAAGCTGGGTCGGGCATGGGTGGGGCGGGAATAGCGGAGTTTTGCCAGAACTTCCGCGAGGGATTTTTGCCCCTTGGCCCGTTGCAGCAGGGTAGAACTATCCTGGGTCGAAATAACAAGTTGAGGCATTGGGGCGGCGCTCAAAACTCGCTGGAATACTTCCATCCCTTCCGAGCGGGATAGTCCTCCAGTCAGGGGTTCTCCAGTCAGGTTTTGATGGCGAGCCTCTACTGCCTGAGCCATCCCCACCCCTGCCCATCGATCCCAGTTGAGGGATTGAATTGGTATAGAACTTTGATGTGCTCGCTCCTGGACAAAGGCATCCAGAAAGGCATTTTCGGCAACGTAGTCCATCATCCCTGGCGATCCTTGAAAGGCAGATAGGGACGAACAAAGAATGAAGAAGTCTAGGTTGTTGTCGCGCAGCAGTGTTTCTAGGATGCGGGTACCCTGAACTTTGGGGGCAAGGGAACGGGCGATCGCCTCCTGCGTGACAAGCTGCATCATGCCCCCACCTGCCACCGCAGCCGCGTGAATGACGCCATGAATTGCTCCAAACTCCTGCTGAATTTGGGAGATCGCCCCTTGCATCTGCTCAAAGTTCGCTACGTCTGCCTGAATGACCCGTACCGTTGCTTGGAATGCTTCCATCGACTGGAGGTGTTGGATCTTCTGGCTTGTGGGATCGTCAGGAGGATGAGTTGTCAGCCAAGTGCCCCAATCCTGGCGATCGGGAAATTCCGAACGTCCCAGAAGAATGAGTGTGGCTCGAACGGATTGGGCGAGGTATTGGGCTAAGGCCAGTCCAATGCCTCCCAAGCCCCCAGTAATAAGATAGACGCCCTTTTCTCTAAGGCGGGGAGATGGTTCAGACTCAAGCTGGAGGGGTTCAAAGTGAGGTACCCAGCGGTGATGGCCCCGGTAGGCTACGACTGCATCGGGCATTAGCGTCATCAATTCTGCCAATACTCGATCGCTGAGGGTTTGCAGCAGTTCAGGCTGGTTTGCCGGAAGCACAAGATCGATGCTGATGCAGGTGATGTTGGGATACTCTAGGGGCATGACCCGACAGGGCCCCAGCAGCAAGGCTTTTTCGGCACACAGGGTTTCAGCACCCGTAACCGCCTGCATCTGATTGGCGATCGCGCCCACGGCAATCGACTCGTGAGGATAGACCTCCCCCAGAGCCTGCGCCAAAAACGTCAAACTCATCAAACCCAGTGCTTCTATTTGTTCGAGCGGAGTTGGACTACTATCCCCCCAATCCTCGGGTGTAACACTCCAAGCATGCACAATTTGTTTAGGAATTTTGTGCAATCCTTGTAGGGCTTGTAACAGCGCATCATAGTCCTGTCGTTCGGTGGGGCGCAGAGCGTAGATCGGGTAGTCTGCCTCTAGATTGCTACTAAACCGCTCACCGACATTGACCACCACTACATCCTGATGGTGTTGAACCAACCGCTGGACTAGGGTCGCACCCAGCCCACATCGATCTGCAAAGACAAGCCAGCAGTCTGCCTGTGAATCGAGTTTGGAGGTAGGGAACGAAGGTGACTGCGATCGCTTCCAAGAAGGAAGATAAAACCAGTCCGAAAGATTAGGCTTTGTCTCTAGTGGAGTAGGAGCCAACTTATGACTGTTTGGGGCAGTAAAAGCTGCCGGAGCGCGAGGAGAAGAGTCCGTCCGCGCAACGAGAATCAGTTCTCCAAAGAGTTCGGTTTCGGAGAAGGCTTCAACGCTGGTAAAGCCTTGCTGAAAGAGCGCTGTCTGCCATTGGCTCTTCGATAAAAAGGGATTGCCCTGGTCTCGCCCCGCTTCGGTCACCGGATGCATCAATAAACTATCGGCGATCTCAAAGTCAAATTGCGGCGCGATCATTTCCCAAAGCAACAGAATGCCACCAGGGGCTAACAAGGTACGAACTTGTTGCAGCGTCGCCTCAATGTTTTGGGTGACGTGAAGAACATTCACCGCGACGACCACATCCACGCTATGGGGCAGATATCCCTGTTCCGCGAGGGGTTTTTCGAGATTGAGGAAGCGATAGTCAACAAAGGAATGGCTGCTAAATTTTTGCCTTGCTTTTTCGAGAAACCATCCCCCTACATCGGTAAACGTATAGTGGGTGCGATCCGGTGGCAAACTTGGCAGTAAGGCTGCTGTCACTAAGCCATTGCCTCCGCCAACTTCTAAAATTCTGAGCTGAGTATTCGGTGAAAGGGATTGGGTTAGTGAGGCGATCAGGGATTGGGCGATCGCTTTCAAGCAGGTATTCAAAGGGATTTCCGGTGGTGGCGTGCTGGCTGAACGATGCTCTGATGCTGCGGTATAGAGCATCAGAGGTTCTTGGTTGCCTGCGAGCACCGCCGCCAAGTTTTCGCCGCAGTGTTGGATGAGATCGATATTGTGGAGGGTATCGGCCCATTGACTTTTGATTTCTGTACCAAGCTGCTGTACTTGCTCGGGGGATAATGGCTTCAAATCGAAGATCTGTCCTTCCTGAAGTTGCAGATCGCCTTGTTCGACCAGAACTGCGATCCATCGCTGGAGTAATTGTTGGTAGCGGGGAATGATTTGAAATTGGGTGAGGAATGTTGCAATGCTATATCGCTCGTCAGGATGGGCAAACGCCCCTAACTGCCGAAGTGCCAAGTTCATATAAGCGACACACAAGCGATCCAAGGTCTGTCGCTGCATTCGGTGGGTGGGTTCATCCAGCGTTAAAACTTGGCTCTGGGCTACTCCATGTCCCGCAGCCACCATGTCTGTCCAAACATCAGTTGCCGGTCGTAAGGACTCTCCTGTAACGGTAGGGGGGCTATCAATCCAGTAGCGCTGGTGTTCGAAGGGATAGGTGGGCAAGGGAACTCGCTGCCGGAGTTCCGGGTAGAAAACTCCAGGCTTGACGTCAATCCCTGCCAGCCACAAGCGACCCACTGCATTCAGTAAAAACCCATCATCCGATCGCTCTTCTTGAGGATGGCGGAGAGAGGTTAAAACCAATTGCTGGGGTGAGACAGAATGCTGTTGGGTAAAGGTGCTTAACGTCCGTCCTGGCCCTACTTCTAGGAACACGGAACAGGTGTCGAGCAGTTCCTTAATTCCCGCACTGAAGCGAACGGTATGCCGGAGATGGCTGCACCAGTATTGGGGATCGATCGCCTCATCATCAGTAATCCAAGTTCCCGTCAGATTAGAAAGAAAAGGAAGCTGCGGGGCATGAAGGGAAATACCCTGTAAGGTCTGGGCGAAGGTTGGGAGGATTGGTTCGACCGAGGGCGAATGGAAGGCATGAGAGGTTTGCAGTTGCCGACAGCCGATTTCTTTTGCTACTAAGTCTTGCTGGAGTGTGGCGATCGCCTCTACCGTCCCAGATACGACACAAACAGCAGGACTGTTACTTCCCGCCAAAAAGAGTTCAGTCCCGAGACGATCCGGTAGCAAATTCTGGAGGTCGGACTCAGAACACCGCACGGACAGCATTGCACCTGGGGGCAGTTGCTGCATGAGACGTCCCCGTTGGGCCACAAGTGTTAAAGCATCCTCTAAGGAGAAAACCCCCGCCAAGCAGGCTGCTACATATTCCCCAATGCTATGGCCGATCGTGGCAGTGGGCTGCACTCCCCAAGCCATCCATAATTGGGCGAGGGCATATTCGATGGTAAATAACGCAGGTTGGGCGATCGCCGTTTGGGTCAGTTGTTGGGTGGCGGCTTCGAGATCGGTATTAGCAGGGTAAAGAACGGTACGCAGATCGAACCCTAGATGGGGCTGAAGGCGTTCCGCACAGTCATCAATTTGTCGCCGGAAAAGCGGTTCGCGCTCGTAGAGATCTCGCCCCATATTGGGGTACTGCGCGCCTTGCCCTGGGAAAAGAAAGGCAATGGATCGAGCACCGGATTCAACAAAACCAGTGAAGACCCGTTGAGGATCGCAGTTTTCTAGGGATGTCGCTGCTTCCGTAAGGGATTCACAAACCACAAACCGACGATGTTCAAAGTCCTTACGCCCCACATGCAACGTGTAAGCCACATCTGCGAGGTTGAGCTGAGAGTGTTGCCGGAGATGGTTCGCTAGATTTGTCGTGGCTGATTCCAGCGCAGAAGATGTCTTAGCCGAAAGTCGCAAAACCTGCATTCCTACATTAGTGCTCTTTTCTCTCAAAACTGTAGAGCTGCGATCTTCAAAGTCCCCCAGAATTGGGGGATTTAGGGGGCCAGTGCAATCTCTTTGCGATTTGACAAACGCTCTCTCAAGGGCTTCTTCCAGCACCACATGGACATTCGTCCCGCCAATGCCAAAGGAGCTAACCCCCGCTCGGCGCGGCGTGCCGTTAGCCGTCCATTCCGCCAAGGTCGCGTTGACATAGAACGGACTGTTAGCAAAGTCGATCTGGGGATTGGGCGCTTTGTAGTGCAGGCTAGCCGGAATTTGCTGATGCTTGAGGGCGAGAACTGTCTTAATTAAGCCCGTCACCCCAGCAGCAGCGTCTAGGTGACCCACATTGGTTTTCACCGATCCGATCGCGCAAAAGCCTTTTTTCTGAGTTTGGCTGCGAAAGGCTTGGGTCAGGGCAGCAATTTCAATAGGATCGCCCAGAGCCGTTGCCGTACCGTGAGCCTCGATATAACTCACCGTCTCAGGTTCAACTTCAGCGATCGCATAGGCTGTCTGGATGACCTTAGCTTGGCTATCAATCCGGGGGGCGGTGTAGCTCACCTTCAACGCCCCATCGTTATTTATTGCAGAGCCTTTAATGACTGCGTGAATGCAATCCCCATCGGCTAGGGCATCATCAAGGCGCTTCAGAACCACAATTCCCATCCCTTCGCCGCCAACCGTTCCTTGGGCGGCGGCATCAAAGGCACGGCAGCGACCATCGGGAGAGCTAATGCCCCCCTCGACAGACCGATAGCCCGTTTTCCGAGATGTGCCGATCGATACTCCCCCCGCTAGGGCCATATCGCATTCCCCATTCAGGAGACTTTGAGCGGCGAGGTGAACTGCCACCAGAGAGGTAGAACAGGCGGTCTGGAGGGTGAGACTGGGGCCTTCTAAGTTGAGTTTGTAAGAAACACGGGTGGCCAGAAAGTCCTTATCGTTGGCGATCGCCAATTTATAGGGATCGACGGTTTCTTTGTACGCAGGGTTGAGATAAACATTGAGCCAATAGCGACTCAGACTCGATCCGGCAAACACGCCAATCGCGCCGGGATAGGTGGCTGGGTCGTAGCCTGCATGTTCCAGGGAAGACCAGGCGCATTCCAAGAACAGGCGGTGTTGCGGATCGGTCAGTTCTGCTTCTCTGGGGCTAAAGCCAAAGAAGGCGGCATCAAATCCTTCCGGGGCTGCTAATTCAGCCCTTGCTTTCACAAAATGCGGATCCTGAAGCAGTGCGGGATCTACCCCAGCCGCGAGCAGTTCTGCATCGGTAAAGAAAGAAATGGACTCCACGCCATTTTTGAGGTTTTGCCAAAATGCCTCAAGGGTGTTTGCCCCTGGAAAGCGGCCTGCCATGCCAATAATGGCAATTTCCGAACCATTTCTGGCGATCGAGGTTTCTGGTGAACTCATGCGGATTGACCTCCTGTCATACTGCCCATCGATTTCATTTTTTTCAGGCGTTTTCTTTGGTGGGCTTTCCCGCTTTCTCGCTTCTGATAAACTTCTATCTCCCTGTCTGAATCCGGTTCCGGCGGGGTTTGACCCAAGTGCTGGGCCAAGGAATGAATGGTGGGATATCGAAACAGATCTAGCAATGAAAGATTTTGGCCAAAGCGTTCTATCAGCTGACTCTGTACCCGCACCATCAACAGAGAATGACCGCCCATGTCAAAGAAGTTATCGTGCAGCCCGATGCTGTCTAAGTTGAGTGCCTGCTGCCAAAGGGTGGCGATCGCCTGTTCGAGTTCGGTTTGGGGCAAGATTGTAGGTTGTGATTTCCGCTCTACAGGAAGGGAAAGCGATCGACGATCGACCTTGCCGTTCGGCAGCAGTGGTAATACCTCCAGCGCTACAAAGTGGCTGGGAATCATGTAGCTGGGCAAAATCTGGCTCAGATGGTCTCGGAGTGTTTGCACGAGAAGAAGATCGGCTCGATCCGAGGGGAGCGAACGGTTCTCAGGGACAATATAGGCAACGAGGGTGCGATCGCCTTCTGTCAATTCCTGGGCCACCACAACTGCCTCGCGGACGACAGGACATTGGGCTAAACGGGCTTCTATTTCCGCTAACTCAATCCGAAACCCTCGAATTTTGACTTGGCGATCTATGCGACCTATCAGCTCAATATTGCCATCAGGAAGATAGCGGGCGAAATCTCCGGTTTTATAAAGGCGATCGCCAGCAGCAGTGCCAAAGGGATTGGGAATGAATTTCTCTATGGTGAGGTCTGGATGGTTGAGATACCCCCTCGCCAAACTCCTGCCGGCAATACATAGCTCACCCAGTACACCAATAGGGGTTAGATTCAGGGCCGGATCGAGTAAATAGACTTGAACCTGGGGTAGTGGTCGCCCAATCGGTACAGACATCAGTGGCTCAAAGGCTGTTTGAGAAGTCCCATTCATCCCTGCATTCGCCCCCCAACCCCCCAACTTTGGGGGACTCTGAACTCTAAAGTCCCCCAAATTTGGGGGATTTAGGGGGCGAGTGTAATGGCTTTGCACCTTTTCAACCTGCCCCTCAGTTAACGGGCTGGGGGCTTCGTAAACTGTGGCGCTGATGGTTGCCTCCGTGGGGCCATAGGCATTTAGCCAACGCACAGAATTGTCCGCGAAAGATTGCCAAAGTTTTAATTTCTCCGGCGAGGCAGGTTCTGTACCCACAATGACGAGGCGCAGTGCAGGCGGTAGTGGCAGTTGACGTTCAATGAGATAGCTCACCCATTCGTGCCAGTAGGCCGTCGGTAGATTGAGAACCGTTAATTGTGCTTCCGTCAGAAATGTGTGGAAGCGATCTAATCCCAGCGTTTCTTCCTCGCGCAGCAAAACAGTAGCCCCCCGCAACCAGGTCGGAAACAGCTCTTCGGCGGCGACATCAAAGCTTAAAGAAGCAAACTGCAACACGCGATCGCTCTCTTGCAGTTGATAAAGATCGGCAGCGGTCTGGCTATGACTGACTAGGGCTTGATGAGTAATCAAAACCCCTTTGGGCGTTCCAGTTGAACCGGAGGTGTAGATGACATAGGCCAAGCGATCGGGGGCGGCTGCTCTAGGTGGGTTTTCTAGACCTTTTGCATAAATTATCGCCCTCTCCCTAAATCCCTCTCCCAATCCTGGGAGAGGGACTTTGAATCTTGCTCCCCTTCTCCCAAGGTTGGGAGAAGGGGCTGGGGGATGAGGGCAAATGCAGTATTCATGCAAGAGGTCTTCTGTAACGTCAGGCTCCTGGGCTAATTCCCCATCCAAACAGATAACTTCAGCCTGATGGGCGGATAGATTTGCGAGGAGATTTGATTGAGTCAGCAGTAGGTCAATGCGAGCATCGCCTAAGATAAAGGCCAAACGCTCTGGGGGATAGGCTGGGTCTAGTGGGACGTAGGCTCCGCCCGCTTTGAGGATGCCGAGGACACCCACGGCCATCTCCAGCGATCGCCCCACACAAAGCCCCACCAATTGGTCTGGCTGGACACCGCGCGATCGCAAATAATGGGCTAACCGATTGGCTCTGGTGTTGAGTTCGGCATAGGTGAGCTGCTGCCCTGCAAATGCGATCGCAATGGCTTGGGGCGATCGCGCAACCTGTGCTTCAAACAGTTCATGGATGCATAGGTTGCAAGGATCTTCCAGGCTGGGAGAATTCCACTGCGTCAGAATCTGGTGTTGCTCTTCTGGGGTTAACAAGGGGAGTTGCGAGAGCTTCTGGTCTGGATTCGCGATGATTCCGGTGAGTAACACCTGAAAATGCCCCAGCATCCGAGCGATCGTTTCTGCCTCAAACAGGTCGGTGCTGTATTCCAGCTCGGCTAGCAGTCCTTCCGGGGTTTCGACCAGATCTAAACTCAGATCGACTTGGGCCGTGCCCGTTTCTGATTTCAAAGACTCAAGGGTTAAATCCGCCAGCTCCAGCGGGGCCATAGGGACATTATGCAAGGCAAACATTACCTGAAACAGCGGGTTGCGGCTCAGGTTGCGTTCCGGCTGGAGTGCTTCTACCAGCACCTCAAAGGGTAAATCCTGATGGGCATACGCGCCTAAGGCAACCTCTCGCACCCGCCCCAGCAACGCCCGAAAACTGGGATCGCCCGACAAATCCGATCGCAACACCAGGGTATTGATGAAAAACCCGATCGCCCCTTCCAGTTCGGCCCGATTGCGATTGGCGATCGGAGTCCCCACCACAATATCGATTTGCTGCGTATAGCGATGCAGCAAGACGTTGAAGGCTGCGAGCAGCGTCATGAATAAAGTCGTTCCGGCGAACTGGCTCAGTTGCTTGAGGGCATGGGTGAGGGCTGGAGAAAGAGAGCAAGACCGTTTGGCCCCTTGATGGGTTTGCAGTGCGGTTCGAGGGCGATCGCTGGGCAGTTGGAGGATAGTTAATTCGCCAGCAAGCTGCTGTTGCCAGTAGGCGAGTTGAGTCTTTCGTGGCACCTGCTGCTGCCGTTGCCAGTCGGCAAAATCGGCATATTGAATCGACAGTTCCGGCAGCGGGGATGGCTCTGCTTTGGTAAAAGCATCGTAAAGCGCAACCATTTCCCGCACCAACACCCCCGTTGACCAGGCATCAGAAACGATGTGGTGTAGGGTCAACAACAGGACATGTTCGGAGGTGCTGAGTTTGAGCAGTTGGAGCCGGAGTAAGGGGCCTTGGGCAAGATCGAAGGGTCGCCGAGCTTCTTGAGCCGTTAGATCTTGAACCGCCCTCCTGCTTGCCTCCTCTGCCAAAGTTTGTAAGTCTGTAATGGGCAAATGAATAGGGGCTGCTGGAGCGATCGCGGGAATCGGTTCTCCCCGGACAGTCCTAAACGTGGTGCGCAGAACTTCATGGCGGCGCACAATTTCGCTAAAGCTTTGGGCCAGAGCTTCTATATCCAGATCTCCCATGAGGCGAATCGCTCTAGGAAGGTTGTAGGCCACACTCTCCGGTTCCAGTTGATGCAAGAACCACAGCCGCTGCTGGGCAAAGGAAAGACGGGCTGGATTGTTGGGCGATCGCCGAGGAATACTCTGTTCTCCACGGTTGGCCGGAATTTTTCCCTGAAGGCGCTGGGCTAGGAGGGCTTGCTTTGCTGCGGATAACTGAGCCGCACGGGGTTGGGAGAAATTAGACATTTTGTAAAAGCCTCCGTGCTTCGTCTTCCGTGAGGGATTCAATTTCCTCTAGGAGTAGGTTTTCAATGGCTTGGGCTAACTGGGCAATCGTGGGGTAGTCAAATAAGGATTGCAGGGGTAGCTCGATCTGAAGAGTTTTGCGGATATGGGAGGTAACCTGTGTCGCCAAAAGGGAATGTCCGCCGAGGGCAAAAAAGTTATCGTGAATGCCAATCCGTTCGATGCCCAATAACTGCTGCCAGATTTCGGCCAAGGTTTGCTCCAGCTCGGTTTGGGGCGCAAGGGGGTCTTGCTGGATACGAGGGGACACGGCGGGTTCTGGCGGGGTTGCTGCGATCGCTGGCGTAGGGGTCAGGGTGGCAGCCAAGGACTGGAATGAGCGGGACTGTTGCAGCTTTTGCAGCAAATCTTGGGTTGAGACAGCAACTTGAGGCAATCCGCTTTGCAGAATGCGACGAAAAGCTTCTACCCCTTCTTCAGGAAGCATCCCTGCCTCTAAACTAGCTATGCGCCTTTGGGCCAGAGCTTCCGGCACATGGGTCTTCACTGCCATGCCAACCTGTTGCCAAGTGCCCCAGTCGATCGCGATGGTGGGGAGTTTCAGGGTATTGCGATGGGCGAAGCAATCTAAAAAGGCATTAGCCGCGCAGTAATCCACCTGTCCAAAGCCGCCCAAGGCAGAACTGAGGGAAGAACACAACACCCAGAAATCTAGGGACAATTCCTGAAACAGCTCGGCCAGCACTAAGGTTCCCTGTATCTTTGGGGCTAATACTTGCTCCGCTGCTGCACGGGTTTTGAGCTGCATCATGCCACCCCCTGCTACCCCAGCGGCATGGATGATGCCATGAAGGGTTTCGAACTGCTCTAAGATTTGAGTTTTTACCGTTTGCATCTGAGCAAGGTCAGTCACATCGGCTTGCAAAACCAGCACCTTTGCACCCTGTTGCTCCCATGCTTGGATGCTCTGTACGACCTGGGGTAACGCATCGGAGCGGCTGACTAGAATCAGTTTTGCCTGAACGGTTCGGGCAAGATAGTCTGCCAACGTCAAACCAATCCCCCCTAGTCCACCTGTAATGAGATAAACTCCCTCAGATCGTAAGCGTGGGTTCTCACTTGGATCTGCCAGATTTGCTTCTAAGCGAACGGGGTCAAAAGTTTGCTGCCAGCGATGCCGACCTCGATAGGCCACCCATTGGGGATGAAGGGCCGTACATTCGGCTATCAACTGTTCCACTAACCGATCGCGATCGCCCTCATTTGCAGGCAGCACCACATCAACGAGCTGACAGTTCAGGTGAAGGTATTCCTGGTTCATCACCTTACAAGGCCCGAGAAGAGTTGCTTTTTCAGGAATAAGTATTTCTGTTCCCGTAATGTCGTAAAGATGATTGCTGACTACAAGCACAGACAACGGCGCTGAAAGCATTTGCTGACCGAGAGCCTGGGCTAAAAACAGAAGACTGTAAAATCCAAGCTGACGATCGTGAGAATCAGAAGGAGATGTGAGGCTCCAGAAATGAGCGATCGCCGTCAGCATTTCCCCTTGCTGCACCAAGGTTGTGAGCAACCTATCGTAGTCTTCTACCAGATGGGGGTTGAGGGTGTAGGTGCGATCGCCCTGTTGCTGGAATTGTTCGCCCATCCTCACGGTAATGATCATTTGATTGTCTTGGTTTAACCGTTGTGCAAAGGATTTGCCAAGATGGGTGTCATCCAAAAAGATCAGCCAACCACCAGACCGAGGATTCAAGGGAGGAGAGCCTGCAAGGAGCGGTACCTGTTTCCAAGTAGGAACGTAAAACCAGTCAGCAATATCAGGTTTCTTAGTAGAGGAATTTGTAGAGGACTGCTCTGGTTCTTTTGTGTGAGTGGTGGGCGGATCGATCCAATACTTCTGGCGCTCAAAGGGATAGGTTGGTAGCGGGATACGCTGTCGATTCGATTCTGCATAGGCGGCCCATTGGATGGGTACTCCATGTAGCCAAAGCTGACCCAAGGTATAAAGCAAATGAGCAGTATCAGACTGGGTGTCGCGGGGATGGGGTAGGGAGGACAGCAGGATGGAATGAGCGTGGGGCTGTTGTTGGGCCAAGGTACTCAAGGTTTTGCCGGGTCCTACTTCCAGCAAAATCAGGTGCGGATCTTGCTGGAGCGTTGCAATTCCCTCACTCAATCGGACTGTTTGACGGAGATGCGTTGCCCAATAATTGGGATCGGTTGCTTCCTCAGTCCGAATCCAGGTGCCCGTAACGTTCGACAGAAATGGAATCTGAGGCGGATGGAGCGCGATCTTCTGAATCGCCTCTGCAAAGGGGCGCAAGATTGGCTCCATCATGGGGGAATGGAAGGCGTGGGAGGTGTGGAGCCGTCGGCCTTCAATGCCTTGCATTGCCAACTTTTGCGAGAGTTCGTCAATGGCTGAAATCGGGCCAGATACTACGCAGAGACTGGGGCTGTTGATGGTTGCGATAGCTATCTCTCCATCCAACCAAGACAGGAGTTCTGCTTCCGGGAGCGGGACGGCTAGCATCGCCCCTGCTGGCATTTGCTGCATCAACTGACCGCGCAGGGTAACTAAATTCAAGGCATCTTCCAGGGAAAACACCCCCGCCAAACAAGCGGCGACATACTCCCCAATACTGTGGCCCATTAACGCTGCGGGTTTGATGCCCCATTTCATCCACAGTTGAGCCAGGGCATATTCCACCACAAACAGAGCGGGCTGGGTCAGGGCTGTCTGCTGGAGAGCATCCGGATCGCCGAGGGAAGATTCAGGGTAAAGGATAGTTCGCAAATCTAGCCCCAACAACGGCATCAGTTCTTCGCAGCAATCATCGATCTGTTGCCTGAAGTAGGGTTCGCTCTCGTACAGTCCGCGTCCCATCTGGATATACTGCGCTCCCTGTCCTGGAAAGAGAAAGGCAACAGGGCGATCGCTGCGATTCTGGGGTTGGGCGATCGCTTGTTGGGCGTTAAGCGTCGTCAAGGCTTGGACAGCATCCTTGAGCTCTTCACAAACCACCACGCGGCGATGTGCAAAGACATTGCGGCCCACTTGGAGCGTATAGGCCACATCCGCTAGAGATAATTCAGGGTGATTGACGAAATAGTCTGCTAGGTTCTGAATGGCTTGCTCTAGGGCCGTGGGGGTTTTGGCAGAAAGCAGCAAGAGGTGATGGGGGCGAGGGGAGGGAGCAGCGGCGGACTCTTGGTGCGCAGCTATCGCAGGGGCTTCTTCCACAATTACATGGGCATTGGTACCGCCAATCCCAAAAGAACTCACCCCAGCTCGACGGGGTCGATTGGGTAATGTTTCCCAATTTATACATTGGGCATTGACGTAAAAGGGGCTACTCTCAAAATCAATTTGGGAATTAGGAGCCTGAAAATGTAAACTGGGCGGAATTTGGCGGTGTTTCAGCGCTAAAACGGTTTTGATCAGTCCCGCAATGCCAGCCGCCGCATCTAAGTGACCCAGATTGGTTTTAACCGATCCAATCCCGCAGAAGCCTGTGCGATTAGTCTGTAAGCGAAACGCTTGGGTCAGCGCCGCGATCTCGATGGGATCGCCCAGTTTTGTTCCGGTTCCATGGGCTTCAATGTACTGAAGGCTGTCTGGGGTCACGCCAGCGACGGCAAGGGCTTCTGCGATCGCGGCAGCCTGACCCGTGCAGCTAGGGGCAGTGTAGCCCACTTTGTAAGCCCCATCGTTGTTGATGGCTGACCCTCGGATGACAGCATGAATCGTGTCGCGATCGGCGATCGCCGCTTCCCATCGCTTCAGCACCACCAGACCTACGCCATTCCCATTTACAGTGCCTTGCGCCTGGGCATCAAAGGCACGGCAATGGCCATCCGGTGACAAGATTCCCCCTTCCTGGTAGAGGTAGCCCATTTGGGCCGAATGGCTGATGGAAGCTCCCCCGGCCAAGGCCAGATCGCACTCCCCATTCAGCAGGCTTTGACAGGCCAGATGGACTGCCACTAAAGACGTCGAGCAGCCCGTCTGAACGTTGAGGCTGGGGCCTTGCAAGTTGAGTTTGTAGGAAGTCCGGGTGGTGAGGTTATCGGGGCGGTTCGCAATTCGGATTTGATCGGCTCCTACGGTCTGAATCAGGTCTCGATTGGCAAAGAGGTGATGGAGAAAGTAAGTATTGACGCTAGAGCCGCCAAATACGCCAATGGCACCCCCTGTTTTTGCGGTATAGCCTGCTTGCTCTAACGCTTCCCACGCAATTTCTAAAAAGAAGCGCTGTTGCGGATCGATGATTTCTGCTTCTCTGGGACTAAAGCCAAAGAAAGCCGCATCAAAAGACTCAATTTCCGATAGTGCACCGCCTGCTTTAACCGCATTGGGATGCTTCAAGAACGCGGTGTCGGCGGATGGGGTAGTGTCATCATCAAAAAACGTGATTGATTCCACCCCAGCTTGTAAGTTGTGCCAGAATTCCGTCAAATTCCTGGCTCCTGGGAATCGTCCCGCCATCCCAATAATGGCAATTGCACCCGATAAATTCTGGGAATTACTGGCCTGCATCCTGAACCTCCTGGATTTGTCTGCGTTGATTTGCAATTGCCTTGCGGGTCTCGGCGCGATCTAAACTGCGCTGTAAAGAGGGAGTATCAGGCGGGGGTTCAGACTGGGTTGGGTTGAGGTAGTTGGCCAAGGACTGAATCGTCGGATAGCGGAAGAGATCCCCCATTGCAAGATCTTGCTGGAATTGCGCTTGGAGTTTGCTATGCACCTGTACCATCAGCAGCGAATGACCGCCTAAATCAAAAAAGTTATCCTGTAGGCCCACTGACTTTAGCCCTAGGGCTGCCTGCCAAATTTCGGCGATCGCCCGTTCGGTTTCCGTAGAGGGTGGGGTATAGGTCAGAGTCTGGGAGAGTTGGCGTTCTGCGGGAGCAGGAAGTGCCTGGATATCGACTTTGCCATTGCCTGTAAGGGGCAAAACCTTCAAAAAAACAAAGGTTGCAGGTACCATGTACTCCGGCAATTTCTGCCGTAAGAATTTCTTTAGTTCCAGCTTATTGAGAGGCTGGGAAAAACGGGGCACGATGTAGGCAACTAACCCTGGTTGGTCAGCGAGATCAGTCACCACCACCTGATGGATCTCGCTGTGCTGCTGCAAAACCGACTCAATTTCAGAGAGTTCCACTCGGTAGCCTCGGATCTTCACCTGCCGATCCAGTCGTCCCAGAAATAGTAGCGACCCATCGGGCAAGTAGCGGACGCGATCTCCCGTTTTATAAAGCCGTTGACCGCTCGGCGCGCTGAAGGGATGGGAAATAAACCGCTCGGCAGTAAGCTCCGGCTGATGGAGGTAGCCCCGCGACACAGTAGCCCCGCCGATATACAGCTCGCCAGGTAAACCCTTTGGCACGGGCTGTTGATTCCGATCTAGAACATACATTTGAGCGTGGGCTAAGGGATATCCCAAGGGAACGGCTTCATCTGGAGCGATCTCATCCACGGGCTGGGACGGTACGGTATAGGCCAACACTCCCACCGTTGTTTCTGTAGGGCCATAGTGATTCAAAATTCGACAGTTCGGCTTGAGGGCTTGAAGTTGCGCTACGAATCCCCAGGACAAGGCTTCTCCTCCCAACACCAGACATTGCTGGGGCAGGAGTCGATCTGGGTGAGCCGTGTTCAGCAGTGCCTGAAGATGGGACGGTACAATTTTGAGGCAATCGATTTTATGCTGCTGGATATAAGTCCCCAGCGCCACGGGATTTGATAACCGCTCTTGAGCGATGAGATGCAAACACCCGCCCGTGCAGAGGGCTGGAAAAACGGCGGTATTCCCTAAATCGGCGGCAAGGGTAGAGACTGTCGCAAAACTAGACCCAGTCGGAAGATCGAGCTGTTCTAAAATGCCGCAGAGGTAGCTATAAAGTTGGCGATGCTCAACCGCAACACCTTTGGGTTGTCCGGTTGTCCCAGAGGTAAACAGCACGTACATCAGGTTCTCGGGCGTGGCTGCGCCAGCAAGATTGCACTCAACCTCCTGCGCGATCGCCCTTCCATCTCGATCCAGACAGATGAACTTGCCCCCAGGATTCAGCGTCGAGAGCGCATCTACTAAGGCTTGTTCTGCGATCGCCCACTCTACTTGTGCCACCTGTAATCGTGAAGCGATCGCTGCAGCAGGCAATGCCGGATCTAAGGGCAGATAGGCCCCGCCTGTCTTGAGAACAGCCAACAGCGCAACAATGGATTGTGGCGATCGCCCTAAATAAATCCCCACAATTGTTTCTGGCCCTACTCCCAAATTCTGGAGGTAATGGGCCAACTGATTGGCTTGGCGATTCAGTTCGGCATAGGTCAATTGCTGGTCTTCGTGGACTAGAGCGATCGCCTGGGGATGCTGCTCTACTTGCGCCTCGAACAAGTGATGAATACAGTAGCTCTCTTGGGGTGGATCGCACGCTAAAAATAGCGCTTCGCGTTCCTCGACACTCAGCAAATTAAGCGTGCTAATCGGCTGCTGGGGATGGGCGATCGCATCAGCTAGCAACGCCTGAAACTGTTGGGCCAGAGCCTGAACAGCCTGGGTTGTAAATCGACTGGCATCGTAGTAAAACACCAGCTCTACAGTGTCTGCTTGTTGAATGCAGGTGAGTTTGAGCTTAAACCGCTCAATACAGGCATGATGCTGAAGCAGTTTCCAGGAAAGGTTCTTGGTTGCCCAATGCGTTGGATCCGATGCAAACTCAAACCCAACTGGGAAAAAGTAGGGTTCAGATGTATCTGTATTCCAGACAAAATAGTCTTGCCATTCCTCTGCTGCACGGCATTTTTCTGCTAGTAAGGTCAGAACCTCAGTGAAGTGCAAATCCGGTGTTAGCGGACAATGCAGCGGTAGCCAAGTCGCCAATAGCCCCAAAACATTGTGAAGTTCAGGGTAAGTTCTGCGATCGCAACCATAGCCCATCACCAGATTCGGTTCTTCTGTCAGGCGAACCATGAGGATAGTCCAACAGGCTAGCAAAACATCACGAACAGAGGTGTTTTGTTGTTCAGCAAAGCTTCCCATCACAGAGGTAGAAATCTCTATTTTCCAAGCTTCCACCTGAAAATTTGTGTGAGACCGATCTTCAAAGTCCCCCAAACTTGGGGGATTTAGGGGGCGAGTGTAATGATGTGGAAATTGTTCAAAAGGTAGCTTTAAATTTGCCAGTGCAGAGAGTGGAACTGATTTCCAATAAGCTCGTCCCACCTGTGACTCTTCCTCGGTCAACAACTGATGCTGCCATTCCGAAAACTGGACATACTGCACCCCTTCCTCAGCAGGGGTTAAGGGTGTAGAGGCTCCATAGCGATCGCCAATCTCTCGCACTAAAATCCTGAGACTCCAGGCATCAAAACAGAGCGCAGGTATACTCAATATCAGCAGATGGCGATCTGAAGTAAGTCTCAACAACTTCACCCGGAGTAGCGAGGATTGACTCAGATCCTCAAAGCGATATTGCGCGGCCTGTAAAAGTTTAGCAAGTTGGATCTCTTGAATCTGAGTACTGAGTTCTGTCCAGTCCATTTCCTCCCACTGCGGCACGCAGCGCTCGGCAACGACCATGACTGGAGTTTTCATTCCCGGCAGTCGATGGAAGTGCGATCGCAAACTGTCGTGGCAATTGACGCTATCTTGCACGGCTGTCTTTAAGTCATTGACATCCAGTGCACCTTCAATCTCCACAACACAGAAGGCACCATAGGCAAATCCCGTTTGTTGTAAGTGCCAGAGTCGTTCTTGCTGGGGAGAAAGCCTAAATCCGCTTAGAGTTTCAGTGGGCATGGGCGGCCTCCTTGGTTGGATACGCAAGTTTTTCGCTGCCGATCATGTCTCCCATCGCCACCACCACTTGCCTTGGCCCGCCATAAGGGTTGCGGCCATGGGCCATCAGCATGTTATCGAGCATGAGGACATCCCCTTGCTGCCAAGGAAAACTCACTTGAAGGGTCTGATAAATCTCTAAAATTTCCCGTACAGTCTCATCTTCGATCGCCGAACCATCACCATAGTAGACATTGCGCGGAAAGTGTTCCGGTGAGCCAAAACTAGCCAACAGAGATGCGCGCACCTCAGGCTCTAAACAGGCCGGATGATGGAGCTGAATCTGATTGAAAAAGACTGACTCACCCGTTTGGGGATGATGGGCGATCGCAGGTCGAGTTTGTTTAGTTCTCAAGTCATTATCGGGAAGCCATTCATACTCAATTCCTGCCTGCCGACAGGTTGCTTCCACCACCGCGCGATCGCTCGTGTGGAAAAAATCTTGCCAGCTCACGTCTAACCCATCGATAAAGTTACGCACATACATGAGCTGGAGTTGGGCAAAGCGATCGCGCAGGCGAGGATTCAGCTT
This sequence comes from Altericista sp. CCNU0014, assembly GCF_044923475.1. Taxonomy (NCBI): domain Bacteria; kingdom Bacillati; phylum Cyanobacteriota; class Cyanophyceae; order Synechococcales; genus Altericista; species Altericista sp. CCNU0014. Next base: position 2,865,557 of record NZ_CP137338.1, on the reverse strand, counting down.
TTGTAGGATCTGGCGACAGTCCACAATCGGCGTTTCGCCCCCTTCCTGTGCAGGTTGGAGACAGCAGAACCAAATTTTTTGAGGCCAGGATTGGAGGTGAGAACTTTCGCTGTGAAACAAAATCGCCTGATTCGCAGGATAGGGGGTTGCCCCATAGATCTTGCCGCCCACGTCCTGACGTGGGAGATCGCCATACTCCCCATAAAGTCGCGGACAAATAGCCGCTGCTAGGGTTTCAAAGGCCGTCGCCGAATCAACGCCCACCCCTCGGAACAGTACTGCACCACGATCCAGCAATTTACGTTCCACAAAGGAGCGATGAGCCAAGGCCCAGTCCGCAATATCCAAAGCCGCCACTTTCGGCTCAATGACGAGGGGAAAGGCTGCATCGGAATGGAGAAAACGGGTTTGGATCAACTGGTCTGCATCCAGTTGAATACTTTGGGGTTTGATACTAGCAAATTTCTGGAAGCGTGAAGCTTGTCGCTGTTGTTGCTGCATAAGCTGGGTTTCCTGCTCGATCTGGGACAGCATGGGCAAGGAGTGGATGCGGGCTTCAGGTTGAGTACAAAGGCTTTCCACTAAAGTTTCAAATTGGCTGGAGAGACGGGCGATCGTATCGGCAGCAAAAAGCTGAGCGTTGTAACGCCAAGTGCCTTGAATCCCCTGTTCGGTTTCTGTCATAAAGAGGGCAACGTCAAATCGGGCAGTACCGCTCTCAATCGCCATTTGCTCCAGCGTGAGATCTGGAAGTTCCAGCGGCGGCATGGGCGCATTCTGTAGCACAAAAAGCACCTGAAATAGTGGCATCGCCTTGAGTTGTCGTTCGGGACGCAGGGCTTCTACCACCTTGACAAAGGGCACATCTTGATGGGCATAGGCTCCAAGCGTCACCGTTCGCACCCGTTGCAGTACCTCGCGCACGGTGGGGTTTCCACTCAAGTCCGCGCGCAGCACCAGCAAGTTCACAAAAAAGCCAATTAATCCTTCAATAGACACATCGGTGCGGTTGGCAACATCAGTACCAACCACGATGTCTTCTTGCTGCGTATGGCGATGCAGCAAGATTTGAAACGCTGTTAATAAAGCCATAAAGAGAGTGACATTTTCCTGGCGGCTAAAGGTGACCAGCGCCTCCGAAGTTTGAAGCGATAGCTGAAAAAAATGGGTAGCACTAGGACTGCTGGAGACGTCTTCTCGTGGGTAATCCGTAGGCAGTTGCAAGGTTGAAAGATTTGCAAGCTGTTTTTTCCAATAGTTCAGCTTTGTTTCGAGTACCTGACCTTGTAACCATTGGTTTTGCCAGAGCGCAAAGTCAGCATACTGGATTGGCAACTCAGGCAGAGAAACGGGATCGTCTGTCGTGAAGCCGCGATACAACGCCGCCATTTCACGAATGAGCACACCCATCGACCAGCCATCAGCCACAATGTGATGCATTACAAATAGAACGACATAATCTGCTGCACCCAGCCGCAGAATTGCAACCCGCAATAAGGGCCCGTGAACCAGATCGAAGGGCTGTTGGGCTGCAACCAAAAGCTGCTCGGATAGCTCAGAATTTTGTGCGATCGAGAGATCGGTAACGGCTATTGCCAAAGGTCTGGGAGGATGAATGCGTTGTAGCGGTTGCCCTTCAACAACCGTAAAGGTCGTTCGCAAGACCTCGTGGCGTTCGAGCAGGGCGTTGATGCTTTGTTCTAATGCCGCAATATCCAGGTGGCCCTTCATTCGCACTGCCGCTGGAATGTTATAGGTGGCCGTGTCTGGCTCCACTTGCTCTAGGAACCAAAGCCGTTGCTGGGCAAAGGAGAGCGGAAAATCGCGATCGCGCACAGCCGTCTCCATGGGCGGTGGCACCTCATCCCCATCCTGATGAGGTGCCTCAAGATAGTTCGCAAGACCTGCAATGGTGGGAGTCTCGAACAAGCGCTGCAACGGCAATTCGACGGCAAACACAGCTCGAATTCTGGAGATGAGTTGAGTGGCTAGTAAAGAATGTCCTCCCAAAGCAAAGAAGTTATCGTTAAGACCAATCTGTTCTAGCTCCAACACCTGGCTCCAAATTGAAAGGAGCAGTTCTACTGTCGGCGTGTGGGAGTTTGAGTCGGCAGTGGGTCGATCCACAAGCTGCAACTGTCGCAGTGTCTGACGATCCACCTTCCCATTGGGTGTTAGAGGGAATGCAGGCAGTACCAGAATAGCGGAGGGAACCATGTAGGACGGCAATTTCTGCTGTAGCCAGCCTTGAAGTTCACAGCCTGAGTAAGACGCTTCAGTGGCTGCCACGTAGGCAACGAGCCTGTCTTCTTGGGCCAGGGCGATCGCACTTTGCACCGCAGGATGTTGGCCCAGAGTCGCTTCCACTTCGCCCAGCTCAACCCGGAAGCCCCGCACTTTCACCTGATAATCTGACCGACCCAGAAATTCCAAATTGCCGTCTGGACGGTAGCGCACGCGATCGCCAGTTTTATAAAGCCTGTCTGCGGGCTGGAAGGGATTGGGAATAAATCGTTCTGCGGTTAAGTCAGGTTGATGTCGATACCCACGGGCAACCCCATCCCCTCCAATGTATAGTTCTCCCGGAATGCCAATGGGTAAGGGCTGCAACTGTTCATCTAGGACGTAGATTTGCGTGTTAGCAATCGGTCTACCAATGTGGATGGATTCAGACCCAGCAGCAATCTCCCCATCACTGATGCAAGACAGAAGAGACCAGATGGTCGTTTCTGTAGGGCCATAGAGATTCCATAGAGAGGCGCTGCGTTGCACCAATGCCTGAGCCAGTTGCGACGATAGGGCTTCACCACCACACAGGATCTTCAAGTTAGGATCGCCCTGCCATCCCGCATTGAGGAGCAGTTGCCAAGTTGCAGGCGTCGCCTGCATAACGGTGGCCCCAGATTGCTGAAGGAGCGCCCGAAGCTGCACCCCATCCATGACTGTTTCGCGAGGGGCGATCGCTACCCGCGCGCCGACCGTCAGGGGCAAGAATAGCTCTAGCGCTGCAATATCAAAGGAAAGAGTAGTCACCGCCAGAAGCGTATCTTGACTCGTCAATCCAGGTTTGCTGCGCATTGAGTGCAGGAAGTTCGTCAGCGCTCGGTGAGGAATTTCTACCCCCTTGGGCTTCCCTGTCGATCCAGAGGTATACAGCACATAGGCTAAATGCTCTGGAGAAAGGGTCACCTGGGGATTAGTGTTAGGCTGTTGCGCAATTTCAAGGCGATCGCGATCCAAACAAACGATAGGAACTGCGGTAGCAGGCAGGCAATTTTGACAGGATTCCTGAGCGAGCAGGAATTGGGGCCGAGCCGATTCGATGAGATCGGCAAGCCGTTCCTGGGGATAGCTGGCATCCAGAGGCAAATAGGCTCCCCCCGCCTTGAGAATTCCGAGTAACCCCACCACCATTTCCAGAGAGCGCTCTACACAAATGCCAACCAGCACTTCTGGCTTAACCCCCCGTGCTTGCAAAACACGAGCGAGCTGATTGGCACGGCGGTCTAACTCTTGGTAGGTGAGGTGTTGGTCTGTGAAGGAAAGGGCGATCGCATCGGGCGTTTTGGCAGCTTGGGCGGCAATATATTGCGGCAGAATCTCGGCCTGGGCATCACAGTCAACCTGGGTCTGATTCCATGACGCTAAAACTTGCTGTCTTTCTGAATCGCTTAAAAGAGAGATTTGGGCGATGGGTTGCTGAGCATCCGCCACAATACTTTTTAACAAGCTTTCGTAATGCCCCAGCAGCCGATCGATGGTGGCGGCATCAAACAGATCGGTGTTGTACTCGACGGTTCCCTTCAGTCCCCGATCGGTTTCCAGAAGCGATAGGGTGAGATCGAAACGAGCGGTTTCGCTTTCGATCTCCAAAACGCTAACATTCAGTTCAGTGAGGGCCAAATCCTGCAAAGGATCTTTCTGCAACCCAAACATGACCTGAAACAGCGGCGAATGGCTGAGGCTCCGCTCTGGCTGGAGGACTTCAATTGACTTCTCAAAAGGAAAATCTTGATGGGTGTAAGCCCCTAAGGTGGTTTCGCGCACCCGATGTAAAAGGTCTTGGAAAGGCAGATTGCCAGAGAGATCGGTACGCAGCACCAAGGTATTTACAAAGAAGCCGATCGACCCTTCAATTTCCGTCCGGTTTCGATTAGCAATGGGAGAACCGACCAATACATCGGTTTGCCCGGTGTAGCGATACAGCAAGACCTTGAAGGCAGCCAAGAGGGTCATAAAGAGCGTGACCCCTGCTTGTTGGCTCAACTGCTGCAGAGATGCCGTGAGAGATTGAGAAATCTGCCAAGTTTGGGTTCTCCCGCTGAAGGTCTGCACTGCTGGTCGAGAGCGATCTGTAGGCAGGGTGAGGAGAGGAAGATCTCCGCTAAGCTGTTGTTGCCAATAGGCAAGTTGTGGATCTAACCTACCCTCCTGGAGCCAGTGCTGTTGCCAGAGGGCAAAGTCAGCATACTGAATCGGCAATTCTGGCAACAGCTTGGGATCGACAGTTGCTGAGATATCTTGGCAGAAACAATCGTACAGAACGGCTAACTCCCGCACCAAAATCCCCGCAGACCAGCCATCGGCGATGATGTGATGCAGTGTGATGAAGAGTACCTGCGAATCTGGATTCAGTTGCAGGAGCGTTGCTCGGAGTAGGGGAGCTTGGGTTAAATCAAACGGCTGTTGCGCTTCTAATTTTGCGCTCTGTCGAATTTCTGCGGGTTGCTGAGATTCAGGAATATCGCTCAGATCGATGATCGATAAAACAAAGGGTTGGCATTGCGCAATAACTTGCACGGTTTTGTCGTCAGCTACCGTAAAGCAGGTTCTCAGCGATTCATGACGGCGAACGATCTCGTTTAAACTTTGCTCTAGGGCTGCGTGGTTCAAGACTCCCTGAAGCCGCACAGCACGAAATAAGTTATAGGAGGCATTCCCCGGCTCTAGCTGCTCTAAAAACCAAAGCCGCTGTTGAGCAAAGGAGAGAGGCAACGGCTCTGTCCGATCGCCTCGCTGGAGCGGTAAAGCAGCCACCCCTTGCCCCGATCGCATCAAGATTTCAATGCGATCGCCCGATTCCGCCACCGTCGGCGCTTCAAACAACGCCCGTAACGGCAGTTCCACTTGAAAAGCATCCCGCACCTGAGACATGACCTGAGTGGCTAGTAGGGAATGGCCCCCCAAATCAAAGAAATTATCGTGAATTCCCACTTGTCTTTGATGTAGTAGTTTCCCCCAAAGGCTTGCTAACACTGCTTCCACAGGCGATCGCGGTGCTTCGTAATTCTGGTTTCCCTGTATCAGCGCTGGATCGGGCAATGCCGGACGATCCAGTTTGCCATTGGGTGTTAGGGGTAATGCTTCCAGTTCAACAATTGCGGCGGGTACCATGTAGTCGGGTAACTGCGATCGCAACCACTCACTAATATCAGCTAATTCTGAGGCCCCCCTTTTTAAGGGGGGTTGGGGGGATCGAATGCAGTATTTTGAAGATCTCCCAACTTGTGTAGCCTGCTCTGGAAGAAAGGGCCTGACCACATAAGCCGCCAAGTACTGCTGTTCTGGATCCTCCCCACGCAACACCACCGCTGCTTCCTGCACTAGGGGATGCTGAATCAAGACGGCTTCAATTTCCCCTAATTCAATCCGAAAACCGCGCAGCTTCACTTGATTGTCGATTCGGCTCACAAATTCCAGCGTGCCGTCCTCGCAATATCGCGCCAGATCTCCGGTTCGGTAAAGGCGATTGCCTTCACTGGCGCTAAAGGGATCGGCAATAAATCGCGCTGCTGTGAGTTCGGACTGGTTGAGATAGCCCTGCCCAACACCGCCGCCGCCTACATAAAGCTCACCCGTTACCCCCAGCGGCACAGGTTGCAGAAAGGAATCGAGAAGATAGATTTGAGTATTGGCAATGGGTTTGCCTAAAGGTACCACGATCGTACCAGCCTCTAAGGACTGGGGAATGGGATACACCGCTACGATTCCGCTGGTCTCCGTTTGCCCAGACATATTGATGAGCTGAGCAGGGTGTTTTACTTCCTGCCGCCAGCGTCTGGGAATATCTGCCCACAGGGGTTCGCTCGCTGACAGAATTAATCGCAGAACATTGTTCAATAAACGCTCCCGTTCTGCTTCCGGCAACCCCATCAACCGCTGAATACAGTTGCGCCAGTAAGACGGCACTACATCCATCACCGTCACGCCATATTCCTGAATGGCTGCAAACAGCAGCAGGGGGTCGGTGCGCTGTTCTGTCGTGGCGATCGCCACTGTTGCCCCATGACACAACGGCACCAGCAACTGCCGCACGGAAGAAGAAAAGGCAATCGATGCTGTATGGAGATAAATATCCGTAGCCTGAATCCCTAGGGATTGCTGCATGGCTTGGACATAATGGCACAGATTGCCATGACTAATCTGCACGCCCTTGGGTTTTCCCGTGGAGCCAGAGGTGTAGATGACGTAGGCTAAATCAGGGGTAGTATTCTGAGACGATGGATTATCTGAGGAGGACTGAGCGATCGCAGACCATTGTTCGTCAAGAAATACGCGCTGAATAGGCTGAGAAGATTCCAAAGTAGGACAGGGCATATCTCCCCAGTCTGACTGCGTTAACAGCACAGAAATCCGAACATCTTGGAGCACATAGTTCAGCCGTTCTGGCGGATAGGTTGGATCGAGGGGAACGTAGGCAGCACCCGCCTTCAAAATGCCCAGAACTCCGATCGCCATTAGGGGCGATCGCGCTACACACAGTCCCACTAAATCCCCAGGTTGAATGCCCAAAGATTGTAAATAATGGGCTAACTGATTGGCCCGGACGTTGAGTTCTGCGTAGGTAAGGGCTATATCGGGAAATAGAATCGCGATCTGCTCGGGATTGTTGGTTACCCGATCTTCAAAAAGCTGATGAATGGATTGACTGGGAATGTTGTAACTTACCGTAGGATTTAACCCAACCCTTAAGTTACGGCACTCCGCTGGGGTGAGAATATTGAACTGACCGATCGCCGCCTCTGGAGATTGCAGAATGCTGGCTATTAAGGTCTGAAAGTACCCCGCTATTCGTTGAATATTTTCTGCTGAGTGGTAGTGAGGATCGTAGTGAACTGCGGTGTTGACCCTCTTGCCTTGCTCCTGGCAGACCAGCTTCACCTGAAAGCGCTCGGGGCAAACCCAAACCTGTTGAATGGAGAACGTGAGCTGGGCGATCGTCCAGGGTTCGGGCTGATTTTCAAACTCAAATCCAAACGGGAGAGGCTGTTCGGGAGCGGTAGAGGTTGCCCCAGCAAAATAATCCTGCCACTCGTCGTGTGCGTCCAGCGTTTGCTGTGTTTGCTGTAAGCAAGTTAGAAATGGAGCTGTTTCTTCTAGCGCACAGGTCAGCGGCAGCGTTTTGGCAAACAATCCTAGAGCGCTTTCTAATTCTGCGTACTTGCGCCCCTCACAGCCGATACCGACGATCGAGTGAGAGGGTTGGGTCAACCGCCATAGCAAAATCTGCCAGCAGGTCAACAAAAGAGTTGAAATAGTAGTCCCACTATTCTGTGCCAATGCTTCGACTCGATCTATCCAGTCAGCAGGCAAGGCTAATGTATAAACCTGAGGCTGAAATTTAGCGTTTTCAGGGGGGTGTTTCTCAAAGGGCAGATGAACCCTAGTCGAACGAGTCAGCGCTAATTGGCTCCAATACTCTCGTCCTGCTTGAGCGGCTTCATCTTCAAGGATCTCATGCTGCCACTCCGCTAAATCTGCATACTGAAGGGGCACTTCATCCAAAATCCGATTTTGTACGCAAGCTGCATAGGTTTTACTAATTTCCTGCGCAAGGTTGTACAGAGTGACCGCATCCGCACATAACGCTGATAAATGGAGCAGTAAGGTGTGCTGCTGGGCAGATTGTCGTATTAGCTCCAGACAAACCGTTGGCCCTTCGCTTAAGTCAAATGGCTGCTGACGCAATGCAATCAACCGATCGTTAAGCTGGGTCGTCTGGGTTTGGGATGAAAGCGAACTCCAATCTTCCACGAGCAGTGAAGGAGAAAGATCGGGGGCGATCGCCTGTAACGGAAAGGTAATGTCCGGCAAGCAATGGAATGTGGTTCTTAGGATTTCATGACGAGCGATCGCTTGCTCGACAGCTGTTTTTAGTGTGGTTAGATCGAGATCGCCCGAAATAGCGATCGCTGCTTGAGCGCAATAAACAGCACTGTCATCTTGAGCTGTAAATTGCCAAACCCGCTGCTGTTGCGGAGAGAGGCGAAACCCCTCAAAATCTAATTGCATATCCCCCGTCTCCTGGTTTAACGATTCAAATCTCGATCGCGAATGGGTTCTGCCATTGCCACAACGACCTTGCGCAAACCCACATAGGGCATGCGACCGTGGGCCGTAAGCATGTTGTCTAGCAGCAAAATATCGCCTGCCTGCCAAGGAAACTTCACCTGTTCCTGGAAATAAACCTGACGCAGTGCCTCTACAACCTCCACTGGAATGGGCGAACCATCGCCGTAGTAAGTGTGATGGGGCAAGTCTGCTTCTGAGAATTCAGCCAGCATCGCCTGCCGCAGCAGCGGCTCTACGGTAGACACATGGAAAAACACAGCATGGTTAAACCAAACCCACTCCCCCGTTTGGGGATGTTGGGCGATCGCCTGCCGCACCTGGCGAGTGCGCAGACGGTTGCCTGGTTTCCATTCAAATTCAATGGCATTGTCCTGACAAAACTGCTCTACTCGATCGGGATCTTGGGTTTGGAAAACCGTTTGCCAAGATAATCCCAATCCGTCTCCAAAATTACGGACGTACATCACGCCCAACTGCGCAAAGCGATCTCGAATTTGAGGATCGATGCGTTGGAGAAGCTTGCGTGTATCGGCAATGGGCGTTTCGCCGCCAATCTGGGGCGGCGTGAGGCAGCAAAAGGCAATCTTTAGGGGCCAAGTCGCGGCGTAGGAATTCTCACTGTGCAGAAAAATACTTTGCTCGGCTGGATAGTCCGTAGAGGTATAGATTTTGCCTGCAATGGAACTGCGAGGCGAGGAGCGATCGCGATAGTCCAGCAAATCCCCTACCACCACCGCACGGATCGCGCGTTCAAACTCAGCAACTTCACGAACGGGAAATCCCCGAAACAAAATGCCGCCGTGTTTGAGCAACTGTTCCTGAATCAGCTCAGTATGTTGCTCTACCCAATGGACTAGGTTCACCCCCGTGACGGTTGGTGAAATAACGAGGGGCAAAGAGAACTCAGCTTCTAAAGGAGCGACCTTGACCCAGGTTTCTGTTGAAAGCTGAATGCTTTGGCGTTTGCGGTTTTGGAGACGCCCAGAACCAGTACGTGCAGAAAGATCGATCATGACTAAAAGAGAAACTTACACAGCAGAAATAGCTTTTCGCTTGGCGATCTTGAGTTTTTGTTGGTGGGCGATCGCCCTGTCAGCAGGGGGGAGACGATCCCCTCTTGCCAGTTGAAGGGTTAACTCATCTAGCTTCACCGTGGGTTGAGCCGTCACTTGGTACAGCAGTTGTTCGAGCCGATCGGCCATCGTGGCGATCGTGGCAGAATCAAATAAATCAGTTTTATATTCCAACGATCCGGCTAATCCCTCGGCAGTTTCCCAGAGACTCAGTTTTAAGTCGAATTTGGAAGTTCCCCCATCCACTTCTTCAGGGGTAAATGTCAAATCCGGTAGTTCGACCGTAGGGATAGCGGTATTTTGGAAAATAAACATGACCTGAAACAGTGGGTTGTAGCTCAGCGATCGCTGCGGTTGCAGAGCCTCCACCAATCTTTCAAACGGCACATCTTGATGGGCATAGCCCCCTAACGCCACCGCACGCACCCGTGCTAGCAAGTCCAGAAAACTCGGATTGCCAGAGAGGCTAGTCCGCAGCACCAAGGTACTAATAAAAAAGCCGATCAGCCCTGCGGTCTGGGGCTGACTGCGTCCGGCAATCGGCGAGCCAATTAAAATATCGTCCTGGGGAGTATCGCAGTAAAGCAGCGCGTAAAAGGCAGCCAAAAGGGTCATGTATAAGGTTGTACCTGCGGTTTGGCTCAAAGCTTTGAGGGATTCGGCGATCGCCTTTGAGAATACCAGCGGGTGCTTTTTCCCCGCATAGGTTTGGATGGTGGGTCGAGGGCGATCGAACTGAAGCTGGAGAACAGGTAAATGACCGCTTAACTGTTGCTGCCAGTAGCTGAGCTGAGTTTGATAGGCTTGAGTTTGGAGCCACTGCCGCTGCCAAGCTACAAAATCAACGTATTGCAGGGGAAGTTCTGCTAAAGGGGAAGGCTGACCTTGGGAGAAAGCATTATAAAGTGCAGCAAGCTCTTGAATGAACACCCCAATCGACCAGCCATCGGAGATGATGTGATGGAATGTCAAAAGAAGTAAATGATCTTGCGCTGAAGCGCGCAGCAAATTGGCACGCAGGAGCGGAGCTTGGCCCAGATCAAAGGGCTGCTGCGTCTCTTTTAGAATAAAGGCTTGAATCTCTGACGGCGAATGGGTCTCAACGGGATTTAATTGAATGACGAGGGATGCATCAGGGTGAATGACCTGCACCAGTTGTCCCTCAGACTCAGCAAAATAGGTACGGAGTGTTTCATGGCGCTGAATCAGGGCCTGCAAACTTTGCTCCAAAATGACTCGGTCGAGCGATCCCCGTAGATGGAGGGCGATCGCCACGTTATAGAAAGGACTATCCGGCTCCAATTGGCTCAGAAACCAGAGTCGTTCTTGTGCCAACCCTAGAGGTAGCCGATCGGTGCGATCGACAGTAGGAATGTGGGGTTGAATCCAAGGGGTTGTCGGTGCCGCCAACACTCGAGCGAGAATGTTCTGGCTCAGTTGGTCTAGACTCAAACGATCGAACAGATCGACAATGCAAAGAGCAATGCCAAAATCCCGTTCGATCCAACTCTTTAGATCGAAGGCTTTTAAGGAATCCAGACCTAAATGGGTTAAAGCAGACTGGGGTTCGATCGCTTCAGGCGGTAACGCTAAAACCCGTGCCACTCGGTTTTGTAGTTCAGCTAACAGGGAGCCTTGACGCAATTCGGGTGCAAGCGCTAGCAAGCTCTCGCGATTTAGAGTGGATTCGTAAACCTCATCTTCGGTTAATATCAATAGATTTTGAGCGATCGCCTGTAGCTCACCCTGCAAAAATGCAGCGCGACAAGCCCTGCGTTGAATTTTGCCACTAGAGGTTTTGGGAATACTGCCCGGTTTGAGCAATACCACCCCATAGACCTGCACCTCGTGATGTTCTGATACCGCTTGGCGAATGGCAGCAATGACGACCTCAGGATCCGGTTTCTGACGAAAGTCTAATTCTTGGACGACAACCAATCGTTCGGTTCGATCTGACGCGATCGCAAAAGCGGCTCCACTCCCCAGTCGTAAACTGGGATGACTTTGTTCGACCGTTCGCTCGATGTCCTGCGGATACAAATTGCGTCCGCGAATGATAATTAAATCCTTCAGCCGCCCTGTGATAAAAAGTTCGCCGTCCTGTAAAAACCCGAGATCGCCCGTCCGCAAAAAAGCACCCTCACCATTGGCTAAAGTAGCCCGAAAGGTTTCTGCGGATTCATCAGGACGTTGCCAATATCCCTGGCCCACACTTGGCCCCGTCACCCAAACCTCCCCTACTTCCTGAGGGGGACACGGCTGGCGCGCTTCGGGGCGAACCACGATTACCTGTTGTCCCGGCATGGTTTGGCCGCAGCTGACTAAGACAGCGCGAGCATCAGGGCGATCGCAGCGATCTTCTGTTCCCACTTCAACGACTTCATTGACTTCTAACTCAGCCTTAGCAATGGTTTTGGTGAAAGGAAGCATGTGCTGTTCTCCTCCCGTCACCATTAACGTAGCCTCTGCCATCCCATAGCAAGGATAAAAAGCTTCCGCCCGAAATCCACAGGGTGCAAACTTCTCGGCAAATCGTTCTAACGTCTGCGATCGAATGGGTTCAGCCCCATTAAAGGCGACAGTCCAACTGCTGAGATCTAACGTTTCTAGCTGGTCTGATGTAACTTTTTGCACGCAAAGCTCGTAGGCAAAATTAGGCGCACCGCTCGTCGTTCCACGGTAGTCAGAAATTGCTTTTAGCCACCGATAGGGAGATTGCAGAAAAGTTGCTGGAGCCATTAACGTACAAGGAAATCCCCCGTACAGAGGCTGTAAAATCCCGCCAATCAAACCCATATCGTGGTACATCGGCAGCCAGGAAATAAACCGACTTTCAGCAGAGTGGGCCATGACTTGGTAAGTTACGGCGGCATTATGCATCAAGTTTCGATGGCTTAACATTACGCCTTTCGGCGTTCCCGTAGATCCCGACGTATATTGCAACATCGCAATGCTGTTGGAGTCAATTTCAGCAAGGGTTTGCCAGGTTTCTCCTGGCAAAAGGTCTAGGTCATCGGTGACTAACCATCGCAGGTCGCGATCGCTAGATTTTGAGCTAAGGAGAGGTTGGATTTGCGGGAATACGGTGCTAGTAGTAAGCGCGATCGCAGCGTCTGCATCTTGGGCGATCGCTAAAATTCTGGGTGTATTGCGCTGATTGCGCGGAGGATAGGCGGGAACCGCAATAACCCCTGCATATAAACATCCCAAAAAAGCAGCGATAAACTCTAATCCTGGCGGATAGAGCAGTAAAGCCCGTTCTCCAACCAGATGCAAGGATTGTAAATGAGCTGCGATCGCACAACTGCGACAATTCAATTGCTGATAAGTCCAGGAATTAACAATCAAATCCCCATCTAAGTAGGTATAAGCAGACTGGTGGATAGACTGAGTTGACCTGATTTTCAACAGTTCCACCAGGGTCAATGTTTCCCAGGAACCGCCGATCCCCATATCATCTACAACACGATCTCGAAGGTTAAACATAATCGCCTAGACCAAACTAACGTACCCGCATACATTCATCTAAAAACAGACAAGACAGCAGGTCGATCTCGTCACACAGTTTCTTTCTTCAGTGAATCGTCAAATTCTGTGACTCCAACACCAGTAACGGCTAGAGAGGGCAGTCGCCAATCCTGCAAGGGATCTGAAAGACCGACCTTGGATTCATGCGAACCATATCACTTATTGAAATAGATTGTCAATAAACTAAATTTTCTAATATTCTCTGTTGAGAAAATACAATAGTCACCGTCTAGGCTATTATAGGGGCTATGGTTACAGCACATCAGTCTTAAAAGCCATCAAAAGCTTTCCAGGCATGGGTTCTAGTATTCAAAGCGAAGCAAGCAACAGCGATCTTGAACGATCGCAAAAGTTAAAGATGATAGACAAATAGGAATTATACCTATTATGCTTATGCCCAACAGAGACAATATCAATAATCTTTATCATTAGATTTATGAGTGGCATCACCTGCGATCGTTTTTAATTTGCCTGATGTCATACGGGCGAACGTCTGTAATCCCGTATGGCATCGTGTTTAGGGCCTATGGGAAATGCTCTATTTGGCTCTAAATCCATAGAAATGGGTATCCGTCTTCATCTCGCAAATTCGTTTTATGGCAACTCTGATTCTCTGTATCTTCAATTTTCAAGGTGAGTTCAACGGATCGCTGAATTTGGCTAAGAAGCTTCAAGCAAGCGGAAACCAAGTCTATTACTTGGGGGTGGCAGATTCTAGAGAACGGGTTCAAGCCCATGGATTTGAATTTTTGACCATCCTAGAAGAATTTTTTCCAAACGGTTTTTTTAAAAAACTAGATTTCGGAAAAGCTAGCGGATATAGCTTATTCCTCAAAAGAGTTGCCTTTATAAAATCTCTAAAGAAATTTATCTCTGACTTAATTGAAGGAAAAAATCAGGAAATTCAAAAAGTATTCCAAGAAATTCACCCAGACTTGTTGATTGTCAGTACGACAGAGGGTGCCTATGCAACATTGATAGGTATCATAGCCAATGCTTACAAGATTCCAAGTATTTTTTTGACAGATATGTTTTCATCCTTGCCACCATCAATTTCATCAAAAGCAAAAAACTCTGATAGAGATAAACCAGCCCGTGAATCTTTATTGGAGTTTGTAGGATTTAAATTTAGAGAAAACTTTGAAAAATCCATAAATAATATAAATTTCTTTTTTGGGCTTGACATAGATTACAAAAAAGCAATCCTAGACTTATCTCGCAAATTAAGTATTTCTTCAAATTCTTTGGATATAGAAAGAAACGTTCCTCTAAAACTGCCTCATTTGATTCTGTGTCCGCAAGATCTTGAACTTCCAAACCTCGTACGCGAGGATTGCCATTATGCCGAAGCATCAATAAATTTACAGCGAGAGGAGGGGGTTCACTTTGATTGGTCAAAGTTAGATCCAAACAAGAAAATTATTTATTGCTCCTTAGGAACAACCTCTGGAACTTATGAAGTTATTGGAATTCGTCAGATTCTTAGTTTTTTTAAAGTTTTGATAGATAGTGTTTCTTTATCCTCATATCAAGACCAATATCAACTCGTGCTTGTTGTCAGTGAATTCATTCAAGAGGAGTTATTTATTTCTATGCCAAAAAATGTGCTTATATTCAACAAAGTGCCACAATTATCTCTTCTAAACAAATCTCATCTTGCAATCATTGCAGGCGGCATACACACCATCAAAGAATGTATATTTTTCGGGGTACCTATGATTGTTTTTCCGGTGTGGGCCGATCAGTTTGACAATGCTGAAAGGGTGAATCATCATCAGCTAGGTTTAGTTTCAGATATTTATGAAGTGTCTGTAGATGAAATGGCTGGCTTGATAGATAAAGCCAGCTCTTTATTTATCAAGAAAAATCTCGAACGATGGAAATATAGATTTAGGGAGATGGAGAACTCTAATCGATCAATTGACTATATTCAATCTGTTCAGATTGGGTCTGCCCAATTTGGATAAATCTAATTTACGGAAATAAATCGACTTCTTGTGAGGATTTTATTTTGAGCAAAGTTATTCTACAGACTGCTAATATCCTTTGGGCTAGCAGTTTGCTACTTTGGACTGGCACGCAGCCCATCAAAGCTGAAACCTACCCAGGACATAAAGGCGAGATTCAAGAGAATCTTAGCAACCCTCAGCTAAGGATTGAGTCTATAAAGACTTTGCCGAAAGCCTCTACCCATGCAATTGATTTAGTTGCACAAGAGTCGAGTAGTGCCGTTAAAATCACGGCGGTGAAGTTAAAGCCTGTCCCCAATGGAATAGAGGTTATTTTAGAGTCTGAAGGTCTTTCTGCTTCGCAACCAATTAGGCGCACGGAAGGCAATACGGTTGTAACTGAAATTCAAAATGCAGTTCTCGCATTACCGGAAGGTCCAGGATTTCAAGCAGCGAATCCATCTATGGGGATTGCGTCTGTGAGCGTACTGCAAATGGATGCTACCACTGTTAAGGTGAGTATTGTCGGCACGGTCTCGGCTCCTGTCGCTGCAACTGTGACACTCAGTCAACCCCAAACGGCACAACAGCCACCCACACAAAGTCAAACTGCACCATCACAGCCAATTGATGCAGATGAGGGAGAAGAAGAAATTGTTGCAACGGGAGAGAAAGAGCCGACCTATCGGGTTCCAAATGCTTCAACCGCAACCAAGACAGATACGCCTCTGCGCGACATTCCCCAGTCCATTCAGGTTGTTCCTCGTCAAGTCATTGAAGATCAAGGTGCAACTAGGGCTTCCGAAATTCTTCGTAACGTGAGTGGTGTTGTTTCGAATGCTGGCCCATCAGGAGTCGGGGAAGAGTTCACGATCAGAGGATTTAGCGGGAATGATGATGTTGGAGCTGGGAATGAATATAGAAATGGTTTTCGGGCACTTGATTTAGGGAGCTTTAATCCCAGCAACATTGAGCGGGTGGAAGTACTCAAAGGCCCTGCCTCTGTGCTTTACGGTCAACTCGAACCAGGCGGCGTCATTAACTTTGTTACTAAGCAGCCGTTAGATCGCCCCTATTACTTAGCAGAATTCGAGGTTGGCAGCTATTCATTCTACAAACCCTCTATCGACTTTTCTGGCCCACTCACCAAAGATAAGCGTTTGCTCTACCGGCTGAATGTTGCCTATGAAAACTCAGGAAGTTTTGTTAATTTTGTAGATCGAGAAATTTTCCAAATTTCTCCTAGCTTCACTTATAAGATTGGTGACAATACAAATCTTAAGCTTTCCTATGAATACCTCAACGAAAACGGAACCAACAACCCTGGGTTACCTCGAAATCCTATTGCCTTCGATCTGCCAAGAAATCTGTTCCTAGGTGAACCTACAGATACCGTAAAAAATGAAGCTCAAGCACTCAATCTAGAGCTAGAACATTCCTTTAATAAAAATTGGCAACTTCGCAGCCGAGTGGCTTGGCAATCCTCTAGTTTCCGACGGAATGCCCATCGAATCAGACAAGAACCTGACCCCATCACTGGAGATTTAGAGCGTTTTTTTCAGGGAGATATTAAAAATAGGAATGAGAGCTACTCAGTTCAAGCTGATATTATTGGTAAATTCAAGACTGGGTCTATTGAACATCAGATGGTCTTTGGCTTTGAATGGACTCGTTTTGAATTACTCGACAATACTGGATTCGCAACAGCTAGTCCAATTAATCTATTGAATCCTGTTTATGGTTCTGTTCCCACACTTTATGATGATGGCGCAAGTGCATTTTCTTCCACCACTGATACGCTTGGTTTTTACTTGCAAGATCAAATAACATTACTCCCAAACCTAAAGTTACTGGTGGGAGGTCGATATGAATTTATCGACGAAAAGTCTTTATCTCAAGATCTTGATACTGATGGCACCACTCCAATTGGTGAAGCTTCTAGAAATTCGTTTTCTAATCAAGCATTCTCACCTCGAGTGGGGATCGTTTATCAACCCATCAAACCAGTTTCTTTATATGCAAGCTTTAGTCAATCCTTTGTTCCTAATAACGTCTTCACCATTACAAGAGAACTAATCCAACCTACTCGCGGAACTCAAATTGAAGCAGGAATTAAAGCTGAATTTTTGAAAGGAAAACTTGCAGCTACGTTATCAGCATATCAAATCACGAAAACAAATGTTGCGGTTCTCGACCCCAACGATCCTAATGAGGAAGCGTTTCTACCTGTTGGCAAAGTTAGAAGTCGTGGGATTGAATTCGATCTTGTAGGTGAACCCCTGCCGGGATGGAATATTATTGCTTCCTTTTTTGTAAATGAAAGTATCGTGAGAGTTGGAGATCCAAATGAAACTCCTGTGGGGGACACATTAACAAATTCACCTGGATCTGGTGCTAGTTTGTGGACTACCTATGAAATTCAAAAAGGAGCTGCGAAAGGGTTGGGGTTTGGTGGAGGCCTATTTTATGTAGGGGATGTCCAAGCAGAGCTGCCGAATTCATTTGTGATTCCTTCCTACATCCGTGCGGATGCCACAATTTTTTATAAGCGAGATAACTGGAGGATAGGACTTAATTTTAAAAATTTATTTAACACTCGCTACTATACCAGTCAAGGTGCTGCAATTTATCCGGGTGAACCGTTTACGGTTTTAGGCTCAGTTGGATTTGAGTTTTAGCTTCAAGAATTCAATGTTAATTTTGTATTCATTCAGTCAAAACAGAATCAGCCTATTTTTAGCTTGTAGTTTTTAACTCTAGACGAAAGCTATTAATCGAAAGACAAAATATTGTAGAAATTCTCTCAGGTAATCTTGGTCATTCTTATGAATCGTAGACTTTGAACTATGTTATCCAAGCGACTCAGAGATCGAATTTTTGTGTCATGGTTAAGTTACGTCCCAGTTATCCTCAAATATGTCTGCCACGAGCCTTTTCTGGGCTTCTTTCAGGGCTGTTGTTAGTATCTATTACGCCTACCCTCTGCGCCCAACCCATCTCTGTCAGACGTTGTCAACCCAAAACTTTGCAAACAGAAATTACTCATCAGGATTTAGCAATTATCGAGCAGCTCTTTACGATTGCCCAACGTCATTCAGCGGAAGTACTAGATGCAAAAACAGCATTGGGCTTCAGCGCCTTCCAAGATACTGTATCTCTAGAGCTAGAACCATCTTTCAGTCTTAGTACTTCTAACGAAGAATATGCTAATTCCTATTCAGAAGGAAGCTTCTCCTCCACGATCGCCATCGATCCGATTCGCCTCATTAGCATATTTCAGCGGATGCCTGCACTCCGGGCGCGCCTGAAACAAACTAAAAAGCAAAAACGGGTTGAAGTGGTGAAGTTTTACATCGCTTATATTCAAGCTCGTCAAGCCATACAGATTATGAGCGATCGCATGCAGACAGTCACCGACGATTCCTGCACTAAAGATCTCAAGCTAAACTCAATATCTGCCAAACCCACCCAACACTTGTCCAATAAAGAGCATTCAGACATAGCCGTAGAATTACTGAACGCCAATGGACGAACCAGAATTGCCTTAGAAGAATTAGCAGCTTGTGTGGGGTTGTCACCACAAGAAACCAGAACCATTCTTGAAAATTCCGTGCTAAAGCAGTCCCCTTAACACAAACGCCAAATGCGCACTTACAGCATTATCTGGCTAGGCCAGCTTGTTTCAACTCTTGGCAGTTACATGACTGAGTTTGCGATCAAAGTATCAGCCTGGGAAATGACTGAAAAAGCCACCACCTTGACTTTTATGAGGCTCTTCTCACTACTTTCAGGGATCTTTGTCACGCTAATAGCCGGAAGTATCGTCGATCGTTGGAATCGTAAGGCTTTGATCGTATTAGGGGACACCATCTCAATCCTCACTACAGTGGCTATTATTTGGCTTTATTTTAGCCATCGCTTGCAAGTTTGGCACTTTTACATTGCTGAAATGGTAACGGGTGCCTTTGGCGAAATTCAGGAGCTTGCCTACTCCACTGCTACTGCCATGATGGTTCCTAAGCAGCACTACACTCGCGCCAGCAGTATGAGTTCAGTTTTACATTATGGCTCAGTTATTATTGCACCTGCGCTAGCGGGTGTGCTCTATCCCCATCTTGGCCTAGGCGGTATCGCGCTGATTGATATTGCGACGTTTGGGTTTGCCATTCTCACCATTCTCAGCGTTTCTATCCCGCAAGTTGAATCCTCTCCTAAACCCTCTTCAACTTATGCGCAGCGTTTTGCAGAAGCTTTCTATGGATTTCGCTACCTCATCCTTCATCAAGGCTTGCTAATTCTTCTAGGAATTTTACTTTTATTCTCCTTTGCAAATGAAGTAGGAGGCGCTCTATATGCACCCATGGTGCTGGCTCGGAGTGGCAATAATACTGCCATTCTGGGCAGTATCTCAGCAGCAACAGGACTGGGGGGACTGCTGGGCGCTGCTATTTTAATCGCTTGGAAAGGCCCCAAACACAGAATGCATGGTCTTTTAGTCGCAATGGTTGGGGTAGGGGCAAGCAAAGCATTCTTTGGGTGGGGACAATCCCTATTTACTTGGATTCCAGCTCAGTTCATGTCTTCTTTAAGCTTTCCGCTGCTGAGCAGTTGCGATACTGCCCTCTGGTGGTCAAAGGTATCCCCACAAGTACAGGGGAGAGTATTTGCTGCCCATTCCTTAATTTTTCAGGTGTCCTCTATCCTTGCTGTTTTAGTAGCAGGGCCATTGGCAGATCGATTTTTTGAACCGGCTATGAAGCCCAGTGGTAGCTTAGTTCCTATCTGTGGATGGCTGTTTGGAACTGCGCCAGGGGCAGGAATGGCACTTCTCTACTTTCTTGCGTCTGTGTGCATGCTTCTCGTGGGTCTAGGTGGCTTGATGCTGCATTTTGTTCGGGATGCAGAAACCCTCATGCCGGATCCTGATGTTCCAATATAGTGGCGTTGATTGAATACAGACCCATGCTGAAACGAAATCTGGGGTTAAGCCTCAATAACCGGATACAACGATTTCTCCTGACACTAAGTTGGGTTG
Organism: Altericista sp. CCNU0014; assembly: GCF_044923475.1. NCBI lineage: Bacteria > Bacillati > Cyanobacteriota > Cyanophyceae > Synechococcales > Altericista > Altericista sp. CCNU0014. The sequence continues at coordinate 2,845,620 of NZ_CP137338.1, read as the reverse complement.
CGCTCTTTCTTGTTGAAATGTATTCTTCGACTTCTGCACCCAAAACCACAGAAATTCTATGGGATAAGTATGGCGTTCCGCATATCTATGGCAGGACAACGACCGATCTCTTTCGTGCGTTTGGGTGGGCGCAAGCTAAAAGTCACGGTAATCTAATCTTGCGTCTGTACGGTGAAAGCCGTGGGCGGGCCGCTGAATATTGGGGACAGGACAATATTAACTCGGATCGCTGGGTTCGCACGATGGGGATACCAGCCCGCGCCCAGACCTGGTATACCGCTCAAACACCCGAATTTCGCGGCTATCTTGACGCTTTTGCTGCGGGCATTAATGCTTACGCCCAGAAACATCCTGAGCTAATCGATAACAACGTGGAAGGGGTGCTTCCGGTTCGAGGAGTAGATGTCCTCGCTCACCTCCAGCACATCCTGCACTTTACCTTTATGGTGAACGCTAAGCAGGTTTTCAGCCTCACAGAGGGTCAACCTTCTGCCAGTTCCCCATCTAGATCCGCCTTGGGTTCTAACGCTTGGGCGATCGCCCCATCTCGTTCTGCAAGCGGAAATGCCATGCTCCTCGCCAACCCCCATACGCCTTGGTCTGGTGCATTCCTCTGGTACGAAGCCCAATTGACGGCTCCTGGAATTGATGCCTACGGCGCTAGCTTCGTGGGATTTCCGGTGCTGAATATTGCCTTTAACAACAATTTAGGTTGGACTCATACTGTAAACACCCATGATGGCTGGGATGCCTACAAGCTTTCGGTTACAGAGGGAAAGTACCGCTTTGATAACAAGCTTTATCCCTTCAAAACCGAAATACAACCGTTCAAAGTCAAGCAATCCGATGGCACGCTGCGCGAAGAAAAACTGACCGTTCAACACTCCCTTCATGGTCCCGTCGTGGCCCAAACGGGGAATCAGGCGATCGCCCTTCGGGTCGTGGGTCTAGATCGGCCTAAAGCACTAGAACAGTGGTGGAAGATGGCCCGTGCTCAGAATCTAATCCAATTTGAAGCAGCCCTCAAACCCCTACAAATTCCTATGTTCAGCGTTCTATATGCAGACCGATCTGGCCATATTATGCATCTATTTAATGGCCGAGTTCCAATCAGAACGGGTGGTAAATTTGAAGATTGGGAAGGAATTATTCCTGGCGATACCTCCCAAACTTTATGGACTAAAACCCATCCCTATCAAAATCTACCTCGGGTACTCGACCCGCCTAGTGGCTGGTTACAGAACGCTAACGATCCACCCTGGACCTCAACCTTCCCGCTTGCCCTCAGTCCTGATAATTATCCGCCATACATGGCACCGCGTGGGCCGATGGGATTCCGTCCTCAGCGCTCCGCTCGGATGTTAATGGAAGATCCAGAGATTACATTCGAGGAAATGGTTCATTATAAACATTCAACTCGTATGGAACTCGCCGATCGCTTGCTTGACGATCTCATTCCAGCCGCCCAACAGCATGGAACTGAACTTGCTCGTAGTGCTGCATCTGTTCTAACAAAGTGGGACCGTCAGGCCAATGCCAACAGCCGAGGAGCCGTTCTCTTTAACTTCTGGCTAGAAGCCATGGAGTTTGACCCTCCGTTTGCAGTACCTTGGCAGGAAAAATCACCCCAAACAACACCGGATGGTCTTGCGGATCCAATCCGTGCCGTTGTTGCCTTGGAAACAGCAGCAACAAAAGTTAAGACGACTTACAAAATTCTCGATATCCCTTGGGGAGAAGTCTTTCGGCTCCGTTACGGCAAGGTCGATTTGCCTGCAAATGGGGGCTATAGCGACCTGGGAATTTTCCGTACTCTTGATTTTGTGCCAGTAGAGAAAAGTCAATTTCAATCAGTGAAAGGAGATTCATTTGTCGCTGCCATTGAATTTTCAAATCCAGTCAAGGCCAAAGTGCTTAACAGTTCTGGCAATGCTACCCAACCCCATTCACTTCACATTGGAGATCAGTTAGCACTGTTCGAACACCAAGTATTACGGCCTGTATTGCGATCGCGTAAAGATATCCAAAGTTTTCTGGTTTTAGTTGAGAAGTTCTAGCAGGCTGAGTTCTTTATTTGCGATGCAGCGACGGGGATCGACTGCAATACCTCAACGACTCCATCTTGGGCTATGCCGCTGTCTGCGTTGCTGTTACTGTTACTCTTCTTGGGTTTGCAGCAGTTTTACCCCTTGCGCCAGAACATTCCAGTCACTTTGGGTATACCTCGCCTGCACAACACTCGGCATTCCCTCTGCTGAGTCTGCTCTGATATCAATTGGAGTTTAGACTAAACAGGAAGTACGTTCACTAGAAAGTAACTCGAAAGCATTCAGCATTCGAGACCGAGAATCGTTAGTGTCCCTAGTTTTTCGCCACAGATTTGAGACGGTCATGCTTGGTATGGTCACGCTGTAAGACCAAGAAGAAAATGGTCAAACAACTGTCTTCATTGGGGAACGCACCAATTTCATCGGACTTGTTCCTAAACTCTCGAAACAATCGTTCGAGCGCATTAGTGGTTCGGACGAGTGGATATAAGGATGGGTTCAAATCATAGAAATTAAAGGTCAAAACAATATCTCTCAAAAAGGAGCGGATGGCATTAGGTTCAACAGACTGCCAAGTCTCGACAAAGACCACCAATCGCTCAATGGCTTCCATCCAATCATCGGTTTTATAGATGTCATAGGCGTCAGTCTTAATCTGGGTATAGCGAAGCTTCTTTGCTTCTGGAAGGTCTAGGGTCTGACCTTGCGCATCTTGGATGGATAAATTCTCATAGCCCAGATGACGCAGCATTGCCCTGATTTTATGAGTGATGCACAGTTGATGCTGGGCCTGAGGTACCCAGGCTTTGAGCACAGCGGGCAATCCATTGGTCCCATCACTGACGACAACCTCAACCCCATCAAGCTTCAATCCACGCTCCTGTAAACCCTTGAAAAAAGACTCCCAGGCGAATTGAGATTCACTCTCGGCAATCTCATAGTGCAAGATTTCACGAGTGCCATCTGGATAAATGGCCATTGCCACTAAAACAACCCGTTCTTCGGCTTGACGCAAGGCGCGCACATGTCCAGCTTGGTCTTCAAAGGTTTCCCCGCTTGCATATTGAATTCTCACCCAAACACCATCGACAAGCAAAATGGGTACAGCAGTGGTAATTTTTGCCGTGCGCCGTTGATTCATCTGCTGTTGAGCGGCTTCTGTGATTCGGTTGATGGCATTGACCGATAATACAGCCCCGAGTAATGGATAGAGCGCTTCTTGCAAGTCTCGCAAGGACAGGCCCATGACATACAGACTTAGACAAAAGTTTAATAGACTGCCAAGGCCCCGTTGATAGCGCCCCAAGATTTGCCAGTCTCGGTCTCTGTTCCCATGGCGCAGCTTGGGTACCGACAAGGATTCGATGCGCCCGTATTCGCTATCAAGGACTCGCTTGAAGTAGCCAGACCGACGAGGTCGTTCTCCCGCAAGCTGATTGAGATGCTCTTGTAATTCTTCGCACAGAGCTGCTTCTAAGACGCTTTGCGTAACCCCCAGAACCTCTGTATTCAGTTTTTCCTGTAGGACTTCGTTCAACTCTGGATATGGATTTTGGGTTTGAACCCGCAGTATTTGGGCTTTGCGTGTGACGATATCCATTCTCTGTTGGCCTGAATCTCTTATCCTCAGACCTTTTCACGCTTTGGCCTCTATGGCGAAAAACTCAGGACACTAACGATAATCGAAGGGAAGAAGTTTAAGGTTTAGGCTGCTGTATCAGCCGTTTCCTTGGGCTTGGCAAACCTTTTTTTGACCGTTGGACAGAAAGGACGACGGCTCCTAGGTTTACCTGTAGGCCAACCAAGAGACTTTCCACGAGGTTTCGGGTCAGAGGCAGGAGAGCTAATCCTAGCTAAAAGTGAAGCAAATGAATTTGCGATGCGTCCTGGGGTCAATTTGGTCATGGGTTTGTGCCAGGGTAAAGGGGAATCTTCCACGACCTCACGAGCGAGCCATAATTGCCAAGTGAGCAACGGCATTAGGTCAGACCAAGTTTCCATCTGTTTCGGGGTAGACAGTTGAGGCACCGTCCAATGGAACCGTTGTCGGACAAATCGATATCAATGCTCAATGGCAAAGCGACGCAGGTACTTTTGCCAGATTTGACCCAGCACAGCCTTCTGTTGTCCCATCCAAATCAACCACAACGGTTTTGAGTCAGGGGTATCAAGTCGTTCCACCAGAATCAGGTCAAAGGGAGCGTCGCCAGCTTGCCTTAAATGAAGTGCTTCCCATCGACGCACTTTCAATCGTCCCAATTTGGGGTCGTGGGTCGTCATCTCTTCTTGAGCGACTGTCCAAGTATCGGGCGCTTGGAGGCTAAATTTTGCGCCATGCCGATAGGGTCTGCCATTCCCCTGATACGGCTGTGGGGCATGATAGAGCACTCGATTCGGTCGTAACCTCAGCAGCTTGTCGCAGGGGATGTCTGCGGTCTGTTTGAGAAAGGGGGCACACCCATACTCTCCATCTCCTAAGAACAAGACATGTCCTGGAATTTGAGCGCAGACTTGGCGTAACTGAGTTGCGGCTTTGCCAAGGGGGGTATCAAAGCTGGTGATCCGTTCATGGCGCAGGGGTAAAGCCCAACTACCTTGCTCCTGGGGTATCCAGGCGATCGTGCTATACCCCTGACCGATGGCAACAGGTTTGCCTCCAGATCGCACCGATGGCTGGTGTTCATAGGTACGGTCTTGGAGCGTTTTTGCATAGGGCCGTGACCACGCCGTATGGTCTCCTGCCAGAACCACCACTTCTGATGTAGGGATGTGCCGCACGTATTCCTGCATCAAGGCTTGACGCGAGGGCCGACCATCTTGGAGCGCTTCATAGATGCTCGGCCATTCTCGACGAAAGACGGGACTTAATGACAGTTCTACGAAGGATGCAACACTCCGGGTTGTCAACACTGCATCCATCAAATCGAACAGCGCATCCCTCCCGTTTCCCAATAACAGATAGGTGCGATGGCGAAATATCTCAAGATTCTGCAAACTGGTCATGATGAAGCCGATATGTTTTCCAACTTTCAGCTTCTATCATCGAGTGGTCAGTCTTCTTCGGCTGACCGCTTTTCCTTCCTGTTTAGTCTAAAGTCCAAGAGCAAGAGACCGTAGCTTAGGCAGGTCAGGCTCTAACGTCAGCAAAACATAATGCTTATTGCGTCGGTATAGCAGCCGCTGCATTTCAAACTGCTTTAGCAGTCGCGTCACCGTAACGCAAGACGTGTCAGCCAATTCAGCCAAATCCTGGTGGGTCAGGCGAAGATCGATCGGACATCCCTCTTGAACGGTGTAGCCAAACTTTTCAAAAAGCCAGAGCAGTAAGCTCAAAGCTTCTCGGCGATTGAGGCTTGCCGCATAATCCAGACCAGCACGCACAAAATCCACCCTAGCTTTGGGCAGAAGAGTGGCTTAGCACTTGGATGTTCATTACGGGCATAATCCTTTACAATTCTGATAACGATTATCGTTATATAAATTAGAGAGGATTTAGCGTATGGTTTCCAGCGCGATCGCCGATGCAGTCCCCGTTACGGTACTTACGGGTTACTTGGGAGCAGGCAAAACCACCCTGCTCAATCGCATTCTGACCTACGAGCATGGCAAAAAGATCGCTGTCATCGTAAATGAGTTTGGAGAAGTCGGGATTGACAATCAGCTCATTATTGATGCCGATGAAGAAATCTTTGAAATGAATAACGGCTGCATCTGCTGCACCGTGCGCGGCGACCTGATTCGCATCATCGGGAACTTAATGCGGCGACGCGATAAATTTGACCATCTGGTGATTGAAACCACGGGGTTAGCCGACCCAGCCCCCGTCATTCAGACTTTTTTTATGGATGAAGAGGTGCAGTCCCAAAGCTTTTTAGATGCCGTCGTGACGGTGGTGGATGCCAAACACATCTGGCAGCACTGGGAGGCCGATGAAGCCCAGGAGCAGATTGCGTTTGCGGATGTCATTTTGCTCAACAAAATCGATCTGGTCGATCCGGAAACTGTGGATGAACTGGAACGGCGCATCCGCAGCATGAATGCCATGACCAAAATTTACCGTACCCGCAATGCAGAAGTAGAAATGGATGACCTGTTGGGGGTCAAAGCCTTCGATCTAAGTCGGGCGCTGGAAATTGACCCTGAGTTTTTAGGCGAGGATGCCCACCAGCATGACGAAACCGTTGGTTCGGTTGCCATTGTGGAATCTGGAGAAATTGATGGTCGGCGCCTCAATGATTGGCTGAGTATTCTGCTGCAACGTCAAGGGGCTGATATTTTCCGCATGAAAGGCATTCTTAATTTTCAGGGCGAAAATAACCGCTATGTGTTTCAGGGCGTACACATGTTGTTTGACGGTATCCGCGATCGCCCTTGGAAGACAGGAGAAGTCCGCAAAAATGAACTGGTCTTTATTGGGCGCAATTTAGACGAAACCCAACTCAAAAAGGATTTCCGCAAATGCTTGGTCTGAAGTCGTCTTCCCGACAGATTTGGCAAAAAAACTGGAGCGGTAGTCTATCCGACTATGTGACCGCGATCGGTTGGTCGCCCCAGGGAGATATGCTGGCAGCCTGTTCTGCTGCCGGGGAGGTCTTGGTTTTACGAGAGTTGAGCGATCGAAGTCTTTTAGATCTCCCATCTCAGGATTCATTGAACAGCTTGGCCTTTTCTGCCGATGGACGGTATCTCGCGGCAGGCGGTCAGGGGAAAACCCTTTTTGTTTGGCAATTTCCTGGGTCAGAAGAACTTCCTGCAAGTTTAGTATTTTCCTTGCCCAGCAAACATTGGGTCGAACATGTTGCATGGCATCCACAATTGAACTGGTTGGCGTTTAATGTTGGACGCTATGTGCAGGTGTGGGATACAACCTCGCAGAGGGTCATTACAACGCTTCCTTTTGAGGCATCGTCTGCGCTTTGTTTTGACTGGTCACCTGATGGCAAATTTCTGGCAGTGGGTGGCTATCAAGGGGCAAAGGTCTGGAATTGCCTCGATTGGGATGATGATCCTTACCTCGTTGAACTACCTTCTGCGAGTGTGGCGCTCTCCTGGTCGCCAGATAGTCGTTATCTAGCGTCTGGCAATATGGATCGCACCATTACGGTCATAGAATGGCAAGACGGTCAACCGAGTGCCCAGCCTTGGGTGATGCGCGGATTTCCGGGGAAGATTCGCTATCTGGCTTGGTCCTCTCTCTTACCCAACGCTTCAAAGCCAATTTTAGCTTCGACCAGTGTGGAGGGCATCGTTATTTGGGAGCGCAGTCTCAATCCTCTGGTAGGTTGGGACGGACGAGTATTAGAGAATCATACTCAAGCCGTTGAGGCGATCGCATTTCAACCTCAGGCGATACATCTTGCTTCGGCAGGCGCTGATGGCTTGGTGAATATTTGGCAGAAAGCCAAACACCTGACCCAGACGTTGACAGGCGCAAACCAAGGATTTTCCTGTCTAGGCTGGCACCCGAAGGGGCAATCTTTAGCCGCAGGGGGCAAACAAGGAGAATTATTGATTTGGTCTCAAACCCAAGCTGGAAAAGGATTTAGTAAAGTTTAACAACAGATATTGTGTTTCACATATCCTTTTACATTCGCTAACACTGGCTATTCAGCAATTTGACAGGAAAGGTGCTGCCGTGTCCTAACTGACTTTGGACCTGGATGGTGCCGAGGTGCATCTGAGCGATCGCCATCGCAATCGACAGCTCCAACCCCGAGCCGCCCGTTGACCGCGATCGATCGCTATTTACCCGATAGAACCGCTCGAAAATCCGAGCTCATTCTTTAGTACTCATTCTCCAAAGATGGGCGACAAATTCTCCCCCATCTTCCTTATCTCCCCCCTCCACCCATAGCCCAATGGTCGGCAAAGGGTAGAACTTGCAGGGTATCGCTGAAAATCAATGTAATTCTCCTTAAAGTTACAATAATGAAAAAACTGCCGTTAATTCTAAGATTAACGGCAGCTTATGATTGAATATTGAGTTTTCGAGCACCGTCTTACCGCAAAAAGGTAGGGCGACCTGCTTGTAAAAGCTGCATCGAATGAAGTTGAGCGTCGACGAGAAAAAACAAGCTAGCAAAAGCCAGAACGTAAATCCCAAGCGCGAGACTTGTCTTCGATCGGATGAGTGAGGAGAGTGAGTTCATCTTGCACCTGCACGGATTCAGATTGAGTGTGTACCCACAGTATGCTCTAAAGGGTGAAAAAAGCGAACAAATCGAGGTTGTTTTTTTAGATCGCGACCGATTTTTGTAAAAAACAACAACGAAATTTATAGTTTTGTATCTTTATCTAAACCGATAGCGGGATCGGGCAAGACACGTTAACGCCGCCTAGGCCGCAGTAACCATTGGGGTTCTTTGCTAGATACTGTTGGTGGTAAGCTTCTGCGTAGTAAAACTCGGGCGCGTCTAAGATTTCAGTGGTAATGGTGCCGTGGCCTGCGGCGCTCAGCGCTTTTTGATACATTTCCCGAGAGGCTTCTGCCAAGGTTTTCTGCTGTGCCGAGTAAGTATAGATACCGGAGCGATATTGAGTGCCCGTATCGTTGCCTTGACGCATCCCTTGGGTTGGGTTGTGACTTTCCCAAAATGTTTTGAGCAGTTCTGCATAGGGAATGACGGCAGGGTCGAATACGACCCGTACCACTTCGTTATGACCCGTCATTCCAGAACAAACTTCTTGATAAGTAGGATTGGGCGTAAGGCCCGCAGCATAGCCGACTGCCGTACTGTAGACGCCCTCTAACTTCCAAAACGCTTTCTCTGCGCCCCAAAAGCAGCCTAACCCAAACATGGCAATTTCCATTCCTGCGGGATAGGGCGGCTTTAGCGGGTGCCCGTTTACAAAATGGGCTTCGGGGACTTGAATGGCTTCTGCGCGGCCTTTAAGTGCGGTTTCGGGGGTGGGAAGCGTGGATTTTTTGCCAAAGCCAAACATAGCGACCTGCTGTTTTTGAACGACATCAACGTACCTCTAGCCTAGCGAATTTACGCGAAATTGCTCGAGGTAGGCGATCGCTGCTTTCACTGCGGATCTGTTCTGATGAGATCGATCGGGCGATCGCGTCGCTGCTATTGACTGACCCAACGCCGATAGAGGTTTTGAATCGCGCGGGTCACGGTATCGTGTAGATTCGTGTCAGCTGCTGCTGCGGCCTCTTTGCGCTGCAGTTGGTTGAGAACCTGTGCTTCGGCACTGTCCACGTCGCCATCGCTGTAGATCAGGCCGCTAATTTCTTCAAGTAGTTCTTGGATGGCTGCTGGTTTGGGGTGTTTTCCTAGGTATTCGTCAATCCACTGATAGCACTCATCGACTGAGACAGAACGCAGTCCGTGGAGCCAGGGGTGGAGTTCGGCATCGTCTAGAAGCGCTTTTTGCTCGGCGATTCGCCGCAGCCGCTTTTGCTCTTCGGGTTGGACTTTACCATCCAGCCACGCGGCACCGATTAAAATTTTGAGCAGTTGTTTGGCATCTTGAGTCATGGTAGCTCCTAGGGTCAATGAAGGTCTTTTACAGATTGCCGGGGTTGACGAAGTGGGGCGGGGCGCTCTCTTTGGGCCTGTCGTCGCAGCGGCGGTCATTTTATTGCCCGTTGCAGCAGAGCGTTTGGTTAAAGTAGGGGTTAAAGATAGTAAACAACTTCGGGCTGCCGATCGCGAGATTCTTTACGAAACCATAAAAACTCACGCCGTGGCGTTTTGCATTGGCATGGCTTCTGTGCGAGAGATCGACCGGATGAACATCCTCCAGGCGAGTTTGCTGGCGATGCGGCGAGCTGTAATGCGACTTTCCATAACGCCAGACCTATGTCTCATCGATGGCAATCGCGCCATTCCGGCTTTTGCGATCGACCAGCGCACGATTGTCAAAGGCGACCAGCGCGAACCAGCGATCGCCGCTGCCAGCATTCTGGCCAAAGTCTGGCGCGATCGCCTGTTAGTGCGCCTCGATCGTCGTTACCCCGGCTACCATCTTGCTTCGAACAAAGGGTATGGCAGCCGCGCCCATCAACTGGCGTTGGAAACCCTGGGACCTTCGCCTCAGCATCGGCTTTCGTTTTCGCCCTGCCAGCGCAGCCTGTTCCAATCTCCGCCTCAGCCTGCCATTAGTCCTGCAATCCCAATGCTTTGAGGCGAGCTTTCAGGTAATCGTCAGCCGTTATGTCTGGCGTCAGGTGGATTTCGGGACGCGGGTGCAAAAACAGCGGCATTGAAAAGCGCGATCGCTGACTCGCTTCGCCCGTCGGATTTACCACGCGATGCGAAGTGGAACGATAAAAGCCCCCAGTTGCCAGTTGCAGCATATCTCCCACATTCACGATCGCTTCTCCGGCCCGATTGGGGACGCCAATCCACTCTCCCGACTCCGCCTGCACCTCCAGTCCCGTAGCGGTTGCGGCTGGTAGCAGCGTAATTAAATTGATATCCTCATGGGCCGCTGCGCGCAAGGCACCGTTGGCCGCACGCGGCAAGGGCGGATAGTGGATCGGGCGCAGGAGCGTTTGAGTGCTGGCTCGAATCGTGTCGCTCAACGGGGTGAGGAGCTGCCGCCGCACCTGTGGCGGCAATCCTTGCTCCAGCCATTCCAAGAGCGTTTCAGCGACTGCGCGCAGCCGATGGAACAGTTGCCAAGTGCGATCGCTCATCCCCGAGGGCAATTCAGTCCACTCGTACAGGTGAAAAAACTCTTTGAGGTCGGGGCGATCGTTTCCCTTTGCGGTCTCTGACTGAAAGGGAAAGTAACCGGATTGAATGGCCGGGTCGAACTGGTATGCGTATTTCTCTGAAGATAGAAAAAAGGCTTCCCAATCTCGATACACCGCCGCTATGAAACTGGCCGTGACGGGAATTTCTCTCAATACCGCAAACCCAATCTCTCGGATAGAGGCCACAAATTGAGAGGGTGCCTCTGGGGCGCAGTAATCGATCGCGTGCCACTCCATGTTTATGCATTATCTCCATAAATTAGGGACGGTTTCTCATGGTTCGGACGATCCAGTAGCTAATCGATAGCGCGAACACGGCCAGTGCAAGGCCAATGAGATCGATGCCAGTGGTTTTTGCAAAATCGAGGATGATAATTTTGCGGGCGATCGCAGTGATGGACGTGACGATCACCAGTTCGACTTGAACGACGTGCTGGCGGAGATACGCGGTAATGTTTTCGAGAATTTCTAGGGCGATGAGAATATTGAGAAATAGGCCAAAAATGTTGATGAGCGTCCTGCCTAGGAAATCATCGGGCGGGTCGAGCAATCCGTGAAATAAGATAGCGCCAAGGTCTATGACGGAGACCAAAATGACCGCAACCATAAATAACGATAAAACTTTCGATAAAAGGTTCTCAAAGATTTTGAGACCGCTTAAAAACCCTTCATCCCGCCCCATTTGTCTGAACAGTCGCATCCATTTTTGTCCTATAACTTTCATTTGCTCCAGCCCGCTCCTGCGCGGGACGTTAGAGACCCATTAATCTTCTTTCTCTCTGCCCCTAGGGCACAACATCAGGTGCCTGCTCTGGAGACGCTTGAGCGCTACCAAAGGCTATTCTGAGGAATGGTGGCGCTAAAAATGTGGTCAAAATCACCATGATAATTATCGCAGCTTGGAGGGATTTATCGAGGGCACCGCTAGCAGCGCCAATGGCTGCAAAGACCAAGCCCACTTCTCCCCGAGGAATCATGCCAATACCGATCGCCCAGCGATTGATTCCCGGTTGCCCGAACACAGCCCAGCCCGTCACCACTTTGCCGACGATAGCAACCAGAATTAAAAAGGTCGCGATCGTCAGGCCCACTCGGTTTTCAGGTAGGAAGGGGTTGAGGACGCCGAGATCGACCTTGGCACCCACGGAGATAAAAAAGATGGGCACCAACATATCTGCAATGGGTTTGACTTGTTCGTCCAGTTCTTTGCGTTCGTCGGTCTCTTCGAGGACGAGGCCCGCAGCAAAAGCACCCAGAATGGCCTCAAGGTGAATGGCATTGCCAATAAAAGCCATGAAAAAGGCAAAGATAAAGGCGGGAATGATTAAGTTCCCCCGCGTTTTGAGGAGATTGGAAACCGCTATAAAGCTTTTGTTAAATACGTTCCCCAGCAAAATAGAGCCGACCAAAAAGGCAGTGGCACTCACGATTAGATAGACAACGTTGAGAATATCGATTTCCCCGGTCTTGGCAAGGCTGGCGACGACGGCCAGCACGATGATGCCTAAAATATCGTCAATGACAGCAGCACCAACGATAATTTGACCTTCTTTAGACTTGAGCTGTCCGATTTCAGACAGTACTTTTGAGGTAATCCCGATGCTGGTTGCCGTGAGCGCCGCTCCAGCAAAGATGGCAGGAATTGCAGGAACGTTGAAGAGATACATGAGTCCGGCAGTCCCGGCGGCGAAGGGGACGGCAACCCCCACGCAAGCAACGATCGTGGCTTGGTAGCCCACCTTTTGGAGTTCTTTAACGTCTGACTCTAGGCCAATTTCAAACAGCAGAATAATGACCCCAATTTCAGCGAGGACCGAAATTACTTCTCCCTCGCTCTGGAAAATGGACGCAGCCGCTGCTGGGGTCAGCGGTTCGATCCACTGGAGGACGGTCATGATAACGGAGTCAGCGGCGATCGCCCCATTCTCTGGAAAGACCAGCAGGTGAAGCGCGGAGGCCCCGATCGCCACGCCCGCGATGAGTTCGCCGAGGACGGGCGGAAAGTCCAGCATGCCAGACAATTCGCCGCCGACTTTACTGGCAAAATAAATAACGACTAAACTCAGCAACACCCCCGCGAGGACGAGCGGTGCGTGGTTTGCATCTAGTTCGACGGCCAGCAAGGGAAAAGCAGAAAAAATTAGGGCGCCTGGGGCATTCATCATAGAATTTCAAGGATAGTAAAGATCTGTTTGGACTATTACATAAGTAACGCTACAAGTTTGTAGGAGGGTTGACCGCAATACTGGCTAGATCGGTCCTCCTCGCGCAAACTAGCCTAACAGCAGAGGCTTTTCGGCATTGCTGCCATTGCGCTTTACCCAATCTACAGCTCGCTGCAAAGCCTCGGCTCGATTGGAAAGTCGGCGTTCTGACGGAATTAAATTCCACAGCCCCAGACGTTCCAAGCGCTTTTGAATTTTTTCGTTGGCACCCACTAAAAACACCTGCAATCCTTTGTCGTAGGCATCTCTGATCGCATTTTCTATAGATAGAGAAACCGTTACCCCCATCATGGGAACGTCGCTTAAGTCAAAAATGAGGGCGTCTGCATCTTTCATCGCAGCATGTTCGCGGGCGATCGCCTTGGACACGCCAAAGATCATGGGGCCACTGAGGTAGAACAGCAGTACCCGACCGTTTGCTCGATCCAAAAGCTGTTTTTCTTCGTCGGTTAAGAGAACTTCATCATCTGTATCGCTGATGACCTTCACTTTTTCAGAATGCAGGCTAGAAAGCCGATCGATGGTGAGGATATTTGCAATAAAGACCCCTACGCCTACAGCGACAATCAGATCCACAAAGACGGTGAGCAGCAAAACACCGTACATAATAAACGACCCTCTGGCTGACACCAAGTGCGATCTCTTCAAAAAGCTCCAGTCCAGAATGTCTAATCCCACCTTCAGGGCAATTCCCGCCAACACCGCCATGGGGATATTTTGAGTCAGACCAGCAGCCCACAACACCACTACAAGCAAAATCAGCGCCCGTGTAATGCCAGATAGAGCCGTCTGCGCTCCGGTTTGGATGTTTACGACGGTGCCCATAGTGGCTCCGGCTCCAGGTAAGCCCCCGCACAGCCCGGAAACCAGATTGCCAATTCCCTGACCGATGAGTTCCTTGTCTGATTTGTGCTCCGTACGGGTCAAGCTGTCAGCAATGACTGCTGTTAGAAGCGTGTCAATACAGCCCAGCATCCCCAACATGACGCCATCTACCAACATGATCGTGAGTTGGGGCAGGGTAAAGGTGGGCAGTTGCAATGTGGGCAAACCGATGGGAATTTCGCCAATGCGGCGGATATCGTCATTGCCAAGCAGGGTAAGGGAAATGACGGTGCCGACAATTAAGGCTACCAGTTGGGGTGGCGCATAGCGTTTGAGCTGAGCGGGCATGAAAAAGATGATCGCGAGGGTGAGAACCCCCAAGGCGGTTTCTGCCGGATTAATGTTGGCAAAGAGCTGCGGAAGCGCCTGAATAATGCCTAACACCCCGCCCTTTGGATTGGGCTGTCCCAAAAAAGGTGCAATTTGCAGCAGCACTAAAATAACGCCAATTCCAGACATAAAGCCAGAAATGACGCTATAGGGCATCAGGGTAATGTACTTGCCCAGCTTAAAAATGCCAAACACAATTTGTACGATCCCAGCAATCATCACCACGGTAAAGGCCATGGCTAACCCCTGTTCGGGATTCTTGGCAACTAGGGACGCGACGATGCTGGTCATTACCACGGTCATCGGACCCGTAGGTTCGGAGATGAGGGCAGGAGTGCCTCCAAATAGGGCTGCAAAAAAGCCGACGCACACCGCACCGTAAAGACCTGCTACAGCACCGTTAGGGATTCCGGTCGCGACCCCAAAGGCGAGGGCGAGGGGAAGGGAGACAATGGCGGTGGTCACACCCCCAAATAGATCGCCCCTTAGATTTGTAAAATTGATTTTATTCGTGAGTTGCACTAGGTTTTTTTCAATGGGTTCAAATATACAAGTTGAATTATATTAATAGATTTTTCTAATTTATGGCGGCTACTCCATAGAAAAAAACGTTCTATTTTGAATGTTTATTCTATGGGAGAAATAGACTATTGATGCTGGAGGACTCTACTCTCGCAGCATTGCTCAGTTTTGCAGCTGCATGGCGATCGCTGAGGAGACTCGAAGCAGCGTCGAACGGGCATCTGTTTGGCCTCGCTGCGGCTGGATCCTTTTGTTTTGGCTGGAGGAGGCGATCTCCTGATTGCAGAGCGGAATAGGAGATTTCCCAAAAACTGTGACCACCTTTTTTGCTGTCTCTCTAACAGAATTGCTTCGGTGCTGGCAGTTATGAGTAGAATTGTTCGTACTGATCGTGATTGCCGATCCAAAACCACGTTACGGTGTCGTCTTCTAGAACGCCAAGCGCACGGTGGTTCCGTGTCACTCGCACTGACCATATTCCTTCTTTGCTGTTAATGCATTTAAAGTGCAACGATGGATGAAATGGATTCTCTGCCCATAGACGGTATGCTTTTCGTGCTCCTGTCCTCACTGGATCGCTTAATTCTCGATATTTAGACCAAAAGGACGGTAGCGTCGCAGACTTCATAGTTTGTCATAGTCCATTGGGACTGCTTGCCCCGCTGCAATCTCCTGCCTCGCTTGCCGAGCAGCCGCAACCAAGTTATCTTGTGTCCGCTCAAATGAGGCATCCCAACGCTTTTCATCCTCTAAATCAGCAATGAACTCGCGAATATGCTCGGCAACACGTTCCTGTAAGTCGTCTGGCAGAGATTCAACCATCGTGACGATTGTAGTAATGGCAGAAGATGTCATCGATTTGGCCTCGCTGCGACTTGACCTTTTTATTTTAGCTGGAGGAGGCGATCGCTGAATTTAGAGCTGGCGATCGCTAGTTCTAAACTAAATACTTGTGTTGGGTTTCTCAATACTCCACGTACGTTAAATGCTAAAATACTCTCACTTCAGTTTGAAAATCGGTTTAAATACGTCGGTTTCGTTATAAGTTTTGTTCTTCAACCCAAAGTACTATACTGCTCTAGGCTCAGACTCAAAAAGTTTTTTTGTAATAAGTAAAATAAATTAAATATAAAATGGATTAAATTGAAACCCCTTAAAGCACATGAATGCTATTGCAAGTTTCATTGCGCCAATTTACTTATGGCCAAGGTATTCTATTCCTAACTCAAGGAAAATACTTTAAGAGATTATAAATTTTAATAAAAAATAATTATTCTATATGAATTTATTTTATTATTTTAACAATCTAATTAGCTCTTCGATACAAGTACTAAATCATCACTTTCCAATAATAACCGAAACACCAACACCAGATATTCCTGTTTTTCTTCAGAATTTTCTTTCGATACCTTTAATTGCTGGGAGCATAGGAATTAGTGTAGCTTTGTTTCATTTCTTGAAATCTATTGGCAGTTTATTTAAAACACTAGATGAAAGTTCTGATTCTATTCAAAGGTTATTAATTAGGATTACAAGAAGACTAAACCTCTCGGAAATACGTCAAGATCTCCTTCAGCGATTAAGAGTAGATTTCAATAAGAGAAAAGTAGATACTTTGTATGACCTTTACAAAATTCCTTCGGATTTTGTAGATCAACCACAACAAGTTGGGCGACCTCAGCTAAGTTTAAAATCCGAAAACAATCCTCAGGTTGAAACTCCTAGTCTCAAAAATTGGATCTTGCAAATTTTCTCCCCTTTTTTTGAGAAAACTATTGAATCAGAACGCTCAGTTTCCTCAATCTATCACCAGGAAGATATTCAAGGAAAATTACTAATCTTGGGTAATCCTGGTTATGGCAAGACAACAGAACTGCTAAACCTTGCTATAGAGTTATTAGACGAAGCACTCAAAGACAAAAAATCTCCCATCCCAATCATCTTTGAATTGTCTGAATGGAAAACTAGTCAATCGATTGATCAATGGATGGTTTTTCAGTTAAAAACAAAATATGGAATCAAACAATCAATTAGTAAATCATGGTTAGATCATCACCAAATTATCCCATTGTTTGATGGATTAGATGAAATAGTTTTATCAAAAGGTCTATCGAAGCAAATCGAATGTATCGCAGCGATTAATGCATTTTTTCAAGAAACAGACTATCCATACCTGGTTGTTTGTTGTCGTCAAGAAGAATATAAAGAAGGCAATCACCTTCTCAACAAACTAAATGGTGCGATCTGTCTCAAACCTCTTGAGCAGGAAAAGATAAAACAATATTTATACAAAATAAAACAGTCAACTCTGTGGGATAAAATTCAAAGAGAAAATAGCCTAAATGAATTAGTTAAAACTCCTCTTTTCTTGTCATTTCTTGTTACTTTATACGACACGAGTAATAGGAGTATTAAAAGCGAAAGTGATTTAATCAAATCTTATGTTGACCATAAGATTAACAACCATAATTTTAGAAACAAAACATCCCCCGAGAAAGCATATAAATATTTAAATTGGCTGGCTGTAAAAATGGAAAATGATGATGTGAAAGAATTCTTGATTGAAAATATCAAGATGAACTATTTGGAAGACAACAATCAGAAGAATCAATACAAAATAATATCTGTTTTGATATGCTTCGCAATATATTTTTTAAGCGTTGGAGGTTTATTTATATTTTTTTTTTTTGGAGGCTTTTTTCTCGTCGCTCGGATGGCTCCTGTTTTTACAGCTACTAATCGTAGTATTTGGACTATATCTCATCTTAAAATTAGAACGCGAAAGTGAGGCAATCCAAGTTGAAAGACTTGCCTGGTCTTGGGCCAATATAGAGAAAAACAACTTTTTAGGATTCGTTTATATTATGTTTTACGAATTTATATTTATTTCAGATTTCGGAGGATTAAAGAACCCTAAATGCATAATTCATTTATTCTTATTCAACATATCAAATATTCTTGACAAAAAGCCTTTGTATGATCCGTTGTTGCTTAGTTGTTCGATGCCAGGTTTCAACTTTCCGTTTTTGTTAGTTCATTTTCTTATAGTAAGCTTATTTTGGGGATTTCTTATTGGTTTTAAGCCTGTGGAAATTGAGAAAAAATCCATTCCCAATCAAGGAATCAAGCTATCAATTCAAAATGCCTTAATCTATGGATTAATAACTGGGCTAATGTGTGGAATACTTGGATGGCCATTCATTACTCGGTTTGCAGGCTTACTCGCAGGCATATCTTGGGGAGTTATTATTGGTTTTTGCTGCGGATTGATTGGAGGTTTATCTCATGGAGGATATAAAGCTATTCAGCATGTAGCTCTGCGTATGGTTCTTTGGAAGAATCAATGCCTCCCCTGGAACTATGCAGAATTTTTAGAGCACGCGGATCAAATGCGAATCCTTCAGCAAGTGGGAGGGCGATATCGTTTTATTCATGATTTATTACGAAAGCATCTTGCGCAGTCTGTGCAAGAATAGTTTTGTCCTCAATGATTCTCTTGAGAGTATCTCATTGAGAAAAATCATTGTGATTTGGCCGAGTGTATAAGATTTCCATAAGTAATATTCGTCTCTTCATTAGGCATACAAAATCTCACTTCTATTGATCGGAGAAGCTATTGCAGACAATGATTCTCCATTGTCAAGATTCTGCTTGTAAAGTCGCGAGTAGTCTACAAGGCAGCGGGGTTCATTTTCAGCCCGCTAAAAATTCAATCGCAGGTGAGTTCTAGGACAATTGAGGGCAGCACAGGTAGGCGATCGAGTTGAACGCGGAGAGCACCATCGTTCATACTAGACATAGCCCCCTTCAATCCTAGGAGCTGTCAATGTTGCTACAAGAAGTTAAAGAGCATGTCTTCAAACTGCCACCGAGCGATCGTCTTGCATTAGCCAGCGCCACCATTGAATCTATGCCTTTTTTACTCGTTACCCTTTAGCCTTTAGATAGAAGCCATTGATTAGAGGAGACGTAAATGGCAACCAATATTTCTTTAGAAGACCGACTTGCAGCAGTAGAAGCTGTGGTAGCTGAGTTACAGCAACAACTTGCGGCTCCTCAGCCAACAAATTGGCTAAAACAAATTACGGGATCCTTCAAAGATGAACCCGCTTTTGAGGAGGTTCTTGCTTATGGGCAAGCGATTCGCCAAGGGGATGAGTCCATCCTCGAAGTGCAAGACGAGCAATGAGATATTTGTTGGATACCGATCATCTGAGCGTTCTTCAGCGCCAATCAGGGAAGGATTACAGCAACTTTTCGGCACGTATGGCTCAATACCCAATATCAGATTTTGCGGTGTCCACTGTGACATTTCACGAGCAGGTACTTGGCAGTCATGCTTATATTAATCGCGCTCGTAATCTGAATGACGTAGTGAAAGGATATGAAATGATGGCGCGGATTGTTAGCGACTTCAAAGTGTTGCCTCTCATCTCATTCGACGCAGGTGCAGCTACAGCATTCGATCGATTAAAGTCACAACGACTTCAACTGGCAAAAATGGATGCGCGAATCGCGGCAATTGCACTGTTCCGTAGATTGATTCTACTAACCCGTAATCATCAAGATTTTGGTAAAGTGGCAGGCTTACAGATCGAAGATTGGACAGCCTGAAATATCAACAGAAATGGTCGTAAGCATTTCAGCTTGCTGTAACAGCAAGATTTATCCCAACCAGAGTCAACGAAAGCTAGGCAATTACAAAGGCGACTTTACCACAATTCACCTCTGGATAGGCTGAATATTTAACTCCGCCTGCCACTGCGCGAGGGGCTTCTCTCAGTCCTCCTCCCACTTTTGCGAAAACAACGGCTTGGCGACTTGACCCATCTGCCATCCCTGGGCGATCGCGTTTAGGACCTACGAGACAGCTGGATTCATTTTCAGCCAGCCAAAAATTTGATCGCAGGTGAGTTCCAAGGCAATTGGGGTCAGCACAGGTAGGCGATCGCCCCCTTCGTAAAAAATAGGCAATTGGTTTGGCACAAACACTAAAATCGAGCGATCGGATGGGTCTAACATCCACCCCAGTTGCGTACCGTGTTCGAGGCAATACAGAATTTTTTGAGTCACTCGATTAGGGCTTTGACCGGGGGAGAGAATTTCAACGATCCAATCGGGCGACACTTTAACATCATCAACAGGCTCGCCTGTCTCATCCCACTGAATCTTTGGCCAAAGCAAGACAGCAATATCTGGAACGATAGACCGATGGCCAAACGTGCACCGCAGTTCTGGAAAAGCATAGGCAGCCAAAGCCGATTCAGCCACATCGTTAATTGCATTACAGAGTTTTAACTGCAATCGACTGTGCTTTGTTTTTGGCATCGGTTTTTGCTGGATTTCTCCGTCAATGTATTCGCTAGCAGGTTCGGTTTCGGGGAGATCCAGAAATTCTGCGAGGGTTAAAGAGGATTTAGCGAGAGTCATCGGGCCATTCCGCAACGCTAGTTTTAGTGTACCAAAACCTATTTCAAGGTTAGAGACTGGGCGAGCTGTCGCAACCGATCGCTCTCCATTGCTAGAACGCGCCGAGCAAAATCGCGATCGCGCTCTAGCAGGTCGTCAAAGGTGTCTACGGGAATTGCCAAAATGCGGGTAGGTTGAGCCTTTGCCACAATAGTGCTGGTTTGCTGCGCGTGGGATAACACCTCTAGTTCGTCCAAAACCTGTCCCGGTAGCAAAGCCTGAGCTGGCACGGGGCTATCGTCCATCGGGTGCGCCTGAACTTGAGCGCTCCCTTCTATAAGCAGCAATAGCTCTCGGCAGGTATCGCCTTCTTCCGTAATCGTTTCTTCGGACTGATAGACCTTGACAACAGCGCGATTTGCCAGATCGATCAGCGTTTCGCTGTGAACCCCACCAAAGAAATCGCTATTGGACAGGTAAACTAACTTTTCAAGCGTTTTAAAAGACGCCAGCGGCGCTCCTGGCGGAGTCGCTGGGTCGAGGATCGCGGTCGCAACTTCCTGCACCAGCGCATTGGGTTTGGGCTTAGCAGCCAGCAGATAGGCAGCGCGTTCTTGGCCGCGTTGGGTATCCAGTTCGAACAACATGAAGAGGCTTACAGCCTGAATCAGCGGATTGGGTTCGAAGACGAGGGCATCCAAGTGGGTGGCGATCGCCCCCGACGTCAGCGTTAAGGAACAAGCTGCGGGCGTCTCAGCTGGCTGCGTCAGTAGCGCGAGAATTTGGGGACTCAGGCGACGCTGCCAACTTGCAGGATCTTCTGGACGTTGCGCGCTTTCAGCCAGCAGATCTTGCAGCACCCCAGGCGATAGTTTTTCGAGCGCCACGGCTAAATCCAGGGCTGGAGATTCAGCGCGATTGCCAGGCTCGGGCTGTTGTTGAAAATGCTCGATGATTTCAAGCAACCCCGTCACCAACAACCGCTTTTTGTGCAGGACGGTGGTGCGCAGGAGGGTTAAAACCGTTTCTTGACCTTTCAGAGAAGGTTGGTTGAGGGCGTGATAGCGATCGATTAGATTTTCGAGTTGGTGGAGCAGGGCTTCGGCACGATGCACCAAAACCGCATTCGGATCTAGATTTTCTAGGATGCTCGACTCTTCCTGTTGGGTCGTCGCGTATTCCCGTCGTAGGAGCTGAAGTGCTTCGGATGTGTTGCCAACTTGGGTTTGACCTGGATCGGTTTGGGCGATCGCCTGGCGCTGCTGGAGGGCGAGCATCCGCTCTAGAGCCTTGCGATAGCCCGTCAAGCGCACTTGGTTTTCCCGAGATCGTTGTTGGTTCGGATCCAGTAGTTCTGGGTCTTCAACGCCCAACTCCTCTAAAACTGCGCGGTGTTCGTCTTCACTAATATCTAGCTCGGCCCGCATTTGTTGCAACACTTCCAGACTGCTGACGGTATTGACGTAGCCCTCTTCCAGGGCTTCTCGCAAAACGCCTTTATAGGCTTGGTAGCGTTTTTCTTTGGTAAAGCCAGGCAGCACCTTGGCCAACACGTAAACTTCATCGGTGTTGAGGGTTTCGAGCGATCGCCCTTCCAAAAACTGCGCCACATTCAGCTCCAGACGGCTGAGCTGTCGTCGCAGACGGCTGGCGAGACCCTCGCGGGCATAGCGATCGGGATTGCGCTGCCAAGTGCGGTAGAGCCACAGCGTGCTTAAGCCCACCACAATTCCTTCGTAGAAAAATTGTAGGAACAGCGGCAGCAGCAAAATCAGGGGACGCCCCCCAAACACAAAGAAAAAATTGAACGCAAAAAAGGTACAGACTGTAAAAATGCGATGCTGCAACAGCTCTGGACGAATCGGCTGCCTTTTGTTTTTGAGGGAAGTCTGACAGTACCGCTCGACAGCCAACCCGAGGAAATAACCCCCAGCACTAAAAAGTCCCAGAGTTAAGGGCACCGCCACGAGCTTGGGGAGGGGGAGCGGCGTTCCAAACAAGTACAATCCCGGCTTCAGCAATGTCTCTCGCAGATTTTCTTGGTGCGCCCAAGCGCCAGAAAAATAATAGTCCCAGTTCCCCGCGTAGAGGTAGTAGTAGCAAAAGTAGCCCACTACTAAGCCGACATAGCCGTAATAAATTACCTTTTGCTCGGGTTGGGCGACTCCATCCCAATAAGCGCGCTCGGCGTCGATATCGATGCAGGGGTTCTGACAGGCCACGCAAGCGCTTTGCTCTTTGCCATCTTCGCCGACCGTGCGGCACATGGATTGCGTGATTTGCTGGTCGCCGACGTGGGCCTTACTGGCAAACAAGCCACTGGGTTCGGCATAGATACCCTGGACGGGAGCCATGGGGCAAAAGTACTGACACCAAGACTTGCCGCTGTAGAGATACCCCACGGCAATCGCCGCCACGATCGTCACTCCAAACCAAGCTGCCAGAGCTAGGCGATCGGAATTGATAAACAGAATGCGGGCGCACAAGCCCAGGTACAGCAACCCAAACTGAAGGTAGCGGTAGTTTCGCCCCAGCCAAGAGCCGGGTTTGACCTTAACGAGTTCGTAGCGAGCCTTACCTGTTTTGGGATTCTCCCGCTTCACCTGTCGCTGCCAACCCAAAGCGCGCGGAATTTGCGAAAGAAACGAGAGCGGACAAATGCGCCGCCACAGCTCGTGGCCAAAAATCAGCAGGATGAAGATAGAACTGGGTACCACGATGCCCCAAAAAATGGTGGTCCCGAGAGCATAAGGCTGCTCCTGCAAGCAAACGCCCTGTACCTTCACGCAGCGCGTCGGATCGATGCGCAGCGGACTCCAGACGTTATCCGGCTGGGTGAGCCAAGGCGAAAAGGGGTCGTAAAAGAGCGAAGCAATCAGGAACAGCCATCCGCTGGTCAATATCCACCGGACAATATGCATCCGCCGTTCGGCAACTCGACCAAACATGGGTTTCTCAATCCAATAGCGAAGGACAAGGACATTCAAACGGAATAACTAGGTCCATCGTCTTTTTCCCTATCCTCATTTTTGGCCTTGCCTTCACCTTTTTTTCTCTTCATCCTCATCCTCATCCTCGTCCTCATCTTCTTTACCTTCTTTACCTTCTTTTTCCTGCTGCTCTTGCTCCGTTTTTTCGCCCTCAGATTCCGGGGCTGGGCTGGGCGATTGACAAGCGATCGGGATTGTCATCGCGCTTAAAACTATGACGAACTGAATCAGCGATGCTTTCATCGGTTTTCAGATTCCTTTGTTATGGGGGACAGAGCGCTAAGCCACGTCGTCGTGGGCAAAGCGGTTATAAAGAAAGTCTAGAGCCTGGTTGCGCAGATCGTAGTAGAGCGGATCTTCCATGATCTGAGCGCGATCGCGCGGTCTGGGGAACGGAATATCCAAGATCTCGCCAATCCCAGCAGCAGGCCCGTTGGTCATCATCACGAGGCGATCGGCCAAGAAGATGCACTCGTCCACGTCGTGGGTCACCATCAATACGGTACAGCGGTGATCCATCACGATATTCGAGAGTTCTTCCTGCATTTCTTCCTTGGTGATGGCATCCAGCGCGCCAAAGGGCTCGTCGAGAACCAACACTTGCGGGCGGAGGCAGAACGCACGGGCGATCGCCACCCGTTGCTTCATCCCGCCGGACAGTTGCGGGGGCTTTTTCTCCATGGCGTCGCCGAGTCCCACCATCGCCAAATGTTCTTGCACGACGGCTTCTTTTTCGGACTTCGATTTATTGGGGAAGACGGCATCGAAGGCCAGGTATACGTTTTCGAAAGCGGTCAGCCAGGGCATGAGGGCGTAGCTTTGGAACACTGCCATGCGATCGGGGCCGGGTTCGGTGATTTTTTTGCCCTCCATCCGCACTTCGCCCTGGTCGGGCGTGGCAAATCCAGTAATGGTGTTGAGCAATGTAGACTTACCGCAGCCAGAGTGGCCGATGATGCAAATAAATTCCCCTTCCTTGACGGATAGATTGATATCTTTAATCACCACATTGGGGCCAGAGGGTGTGGGATAAATCTTGGTCACGTTGTCCATCGTGAGGAAGGCATCGGGGGCAGTCTTTCCCGATGGGGCGTTGCGATTGGGAAGGGTTGAGGTTGTCATAGGTAGTGGTTGGGTTGAAGGATTGCTGAACGGATAGGCGATGTTCGGTCATCGGCAATGGGTAATTGGCAATAATAAAGATCGTTACCCATTACCCATTGACCCTAGGCAGCCACAATGCGCGGCGTTTCCAGCGCAATCTCCGCCATCGTGATATCGCGCTTGATTTCAAGGCTGTTGAGATAACCGATGGGGTCGTCTGCATTGAAGGTGCTGCCGTCAAAGAGCTTTAGGGATGCCTTGGAATAGGTGAGGTTAGAAAGGCCCAGTTCCCGTGCGGCGGTGCTAAATACGCCGACGCGGCAGGTTTTTTCGAGGATTTCTACCCAGTTGCGCGGGAAGGGGACATCCCCCCAGCGTGCCATTTGCACCATATGCCAAAGGTGTTCCGTCCGACTGGGGCGATTGACGTTGTCCCCGTAAAACAGATGGTGCGCGACCGAGCTGACGCCGGGGATAATATCGCCGGGACCGCCGAGGTGGATGTAGTCTGGATTGGTCGCAACATAATCCTTCTTGGCCAGAATGGCGCAAATTTCCTGAGCATTTTGGGGGTCGGCACAGTATTGGCAAGCTTCCATCAGTGCCTTGACTAGCGCAATATGGGTATTGGGATAGGCATTGGCCCAGTCCTCTCGCACGCCCAGCACTTTACCAGGATGTCCGCTCCAGATATCGACATCAGTGGCAACGGTAAAGCCAATGCCTTCGATTTCAGCTCGCAGATTCCAAGGGTCGCCAACGCAAAAGCCATCGATGGTTCCTGCCTTGAGATCGACCACCATTTGAGCGGGCGGAATGGTTTTGAGATGGACGTCGCGATCGGGGTCGATTCCTGCTGAGGCCAACCAATAGCGCAGTAGCAAGTTATGCATGGAAGACGGATGCACGACGCCCATGCGGTGATATTGGTCAGGCGAGGCATGGAGCATTTCCTTAAAGTCAGCAAGGGTTTTGACGCCCTGCTTTTGGAAGCGCTTGTCGAGGGTAATGGCATTGCCGTTGCGCGTCATGGTCATGGCGCTGACCACGGGGATGCTTTGATTGCCCGCACCGCCAAGGGTCATCCAGATGGGAAGTCCCGAGGGCATTTGAGCGGCATCGATATAGCCCCCAGCCATGCCATCGACAATGCCGCGCCAGCTCGATTCGCGCACCAGCGACACTTCATCTAGCCCGTGCTTTTTGAAAAACCCTTTCTCCTGGGCCACTGCGATAGGAGCGCAGGCGGTCAGCGGCACATAACCCACTTCCAGATTGACTTTTTCCAGGCCGTGGCGGGGCACTACTGCCACCTTGCGCGCGTTCATTTTCTTCACTCGTTTTTGCTGGTTGAGGAAGTAAATGATTTCGCTGCGCAGTTGGTAGTAACTGGGATGCTTCACGGCATCCATGCGTTTGCGCGGGCGGGGAATATCCACCTCTAAGATGCCGCCAATTTTGGAGCCGGGCCCGTTGGTCATCATCACCACGCGATCGCTCATCAACACGGCTTCATCGACTTCGTGGGTCACCATTAGCGCCGATACCTGATTTTCCTCGCAGATGCGGGTGAGCTGTTCTTGCAGGTTACCGCGCGTCAGTGCATCCAGTACACCAAAAGGTTCGTCCAGCAACAGCAGCTTGGGTTGGATCGCTAGGGCACGGGCGATCGCCACCCGTTGGCGCATCCCGCCAGAGATCTCCGTTGGCAATTTATCGATACAGCCCGACAGCCCCACAATGTTGACGTACTGCGACACAATTTCCTTGCGCTCTTGAGCAGACTTTTCGGTGAGTACTTCATCAACAGCAAGGGCAACGTTCTCCCGCACGGTTAACCAAGGTAGGATCGAATAGTTCTGAAACACCACCATGCGATCGGGGCCGGGTTGTTTGATGACGAGGCCATCCAGCGTCACGATGCCCCCAGTCGGCAAGTCGAGTCCGGCAATCATATTCAGCAGCGTTGACTTACCGCAGCCAGAGTGCCCAATTAATGCAATAAATTCGCCTTTTTTGATTTTGAGATCGATTCCCTTAAGGGCTAAATATTCATTACCCCCAGATAGCGGAAAAGATTTATCCACATTATCGACAATTACTAAATCGCTCATGATTATTTTCCCTTGATGTCTTCAGTTCAGCGGAAACTTGCGGCTCTAGCTCCCCTTTCCCCTCTAAAGGGAGGGGTTGGGGTAAGGGTCTTAAAGCTTCAATGGACTGGGTTCTAACCTTTAACAATCAAACTTTGAAGCCAAGCCATGAAGCGATCCAGAATCAAGCCCACCATGCCGATATACAGCAAGGCCAAAATCACTTCGCTGATGTAGTTGTTCTGATACGCTTCCCAGATAAAGAAGCCAATCCCAACAATCCCGGACATCACAATTTCTGCAGCGATAATTGCCAACCAAGCCAAGCTCACTGCAACGCGCAACCCAGTGAAAATATAGGGCAGTGCGGAAGGAATGAGAATTTTGAAGAAGTATGTTTTGCGAGAAATTTTGATAACTTTGGCGACGTTGTTGTAGTCCTGGGGAATTTCCTTGACGCCAACCGCCGTGTTAATCAGGATGGGCCAGACAGAAGTAATAAAGATAACAAAGAGCGCCGCTGGCTCGTTCTTGTTGAGTGCAGCTAGGGAAATAGGCACCCATGCCAGAGGCGGGACGGTTCGCAGGAATAAAAAGAGTGGGTCTAGGGCTTTAGAAATAACGGGCGTGGTTCCCACCAAAATCCCGGTGGAGATTCCCACGATGGCAGCCAAGGTGTAGCTAATAGCCACCCGTTGCAGACTGGCCCAAGTTTGCCAGAACATTCCTTTATCAATCCCACCGCGATCGTAGAAGGGGTATAGCAAAAGTTCGCGGGTGCGCTCGTCGGTCCAAATACTGAGAGGGCCGGGAAGTAAGGTAATACCAGACCAGGATAAAAGTTGCCAAATTCCTAGGAAAATTAAAATTGCAATGAGAGGAGGCGCAATATCTTTTCGGATCTTTTTAAGATTGAAGCCAAATAGCCTTTTACTCGGTCGCTTTGCAGCTAAGGTCATGTTCTGTTCTCCTTTCAATTTAGTGTGTAATTGGGGGGATATAGGGGCTTTATTTGGAAGCAGCGAGTCAATTCCTCGTGGGAATGAAGCATTTGCACAGATTTAGGCTTTGATGGCTTTGATGCGTACGCTATTCAAATAGGCTTCCGGCTTTTCAGCATCGAATTCGACACCGTCAAAGAACTTCTCAATGCCGCGCGAGGTTTCTTTCGGAATATCTTTACTCGCGATACCCAGTTCCTGAGCCGCCTCGCGCCAATATTTTTCGCCGTTGACGGTGTTGATAATCCGATCCGCTTGGCCGAGGATACTCTTGGGCAAGAATCCCCAACGTACGCTTTCGGTTAAGAACCACATGTCGTGATTCTTGTAGGGATAAGAGACGCTCCCATGTCCATCTTTCCAGTACTTCGTAGCCAATTTCGGATCGACGATTTCTGTGAACTTATCGCCCATGGCATACTTGCCTTCATAGGGGCCGAGCAAGAAGGTGGGCGGAACGTTGAAGTACTTGCGCTGGGCCAAAATCCGTGTCATTTCTTCGCGGTTTTGGGGGTCGTCGCACCACATTTGGGCTTCCATCACGGCTTTCAGAATGGCTTTGGTCGCTTTGGGATATTTTTCAATCCAGTCCTTGCGCATCGCCAGATATTCTTCCGGGTGATCTGGCCAAACTTGGCCGTTTAACATCGCCAAGAATCCGATTTTGTCGCGCACGATGCGGTAGGGCCATGGGTCGCCAGTACTAAATCCGTCCATCGTACCCGTTCGCATGTTGGCAACGGTTTGGGAGGCCGGAACAGCCAACAAATCTAAGTCTTCATCCGGATCGACGCCACCCGCTGCCAGCCAATAGCGAATCCAAAAGTCTTGGTTGACCTTCGGAAAGGTGTAAGCCGCTTTAAAGGGTGTGCCCGATTGCTTCATCTCTTTGATATAATCGGCAGCGCCACTTTTGGCTAGGTCAACCCCAAAGCCTTTGCCGATGTGCTTATTGGCGATCGCAATTCCATTCCCCTGGGTATTGAGTTGGGCCAAAATGGTCATCGGAATCTTGCGATTGCCTTTAGTAATCAGACCTTCGGAAATCAGGTGGGGCATCGGCATTTGCCATTGACCGCCATCAATACCGCCCCCGCCGGAGCCAATTTCGATATTGTCGCGGGCTGCGCCCCAAGAGGCTTGTTTGGCGACATCGACATTGGTCATCCCGTGGCGATCGAAGAATCCTTTTTCCTTGGCAATAATCAGCGGAGCCGATTCCACGATCGCAATGTAGCCCAGCTTTACATTCGTAATTTCTGGAGTTGTACTTGGACTCAGGGACAAAGCCTGGGCTTTTGGCGAAAGATCGGCGGGAGAGGGTGGGTTAATCGCGCAACCCTTCAGTAGAATGGCTCCGGCTGCCGAGGCTCCTGCGCTGACTAGGAACTGACGGCGGGAAAGTTGACTCATGGCATCTCCTTGGGGCAAAAACATTTTAATAAGCCCTAAACTGTCCCCAACAGACAATTAGGCGCTTTAAGTAAATAAATTGAGAATCAATCCTAAAATTCAGACATCAGAATCTGTAGAACTCATCTGGCGCAACGCAAAAGACAAGATCAAGATGCCGAAGTAGCTGGCAACTACAGCGGGCATAACAAATTCAACCATGACGATGCTCCTTATATTTGAAAATGAGTCATTACAGAATTGAGTTCTGCATTTTCCTGGATTGATACCATCAAATAAATGCTGAATATCAATGGTTAACAAAGCTGTATTTGAATCAAGGATCATTCATGAAGTGAGTGACGGGGATCGCGCACCCAAGACGTTTTGAATGGTTAGGCTTCAAACATTGAATTGATGATACCCTCGAACAGGAATAGATAAAAGTCTTATTTTTTAATAAATCTAATAGATTTTATCTATTTTAGTTTAGCTCTGATGGGGACTCAGCGTTGGCTCTTGCAGCGAACGCAGTTTGCCGCCGAGAGGTTGACAGCTTAAAAGCATAAGCTTTGAGGTTGATGGAGATGGAGCTTTTATTGCAATTCCCTGGCTCTGTCGCTGCCATCCTTGGGGATCGCAATCTTGAGGCGCATAATGTTCTGGATCCGAAGATAGACACAATCTATTTTTACAAAAAGTAATAAATATAAAATCTATATTGCGTTTTAGCAACATCCTCTTTATCGTGAGGTTGAGAGACTGGATTTTTAAATCCAAGCATAGAGATTTTCTAAGAAGTGTTGATGCCTTCGAAAATAGACGCCAGTCAACAAAGTTTGGAAAACCGATTATAAAATCTATGAGGTAGGGGATTTATGGTTTTACTCCAAGAACGATCGCAGGCGCCAAGCCGCATCACGCTCCAAACTTTAGAGATCGCGCCCGACACCACCACGATCCGATCGCTGGATTGGGACCGCGATCGCTTTGATATTGAATTCGAACTCCAGAACGGCACTACCTATAATTCATTTATCCTGCGAGGCGATAAAACCGCGCTCATCGATACCTCCCATCAAAAATTTCGCACCTTATATATCGATGCATTAAAGGGAGCCATCGATCTTTTCACGCTGGATTACCTGATCGTGAGCCACACGGAACCAGATCACAGCGGTTTGATCGCTGACGTTCTGGCGTTAGCGCCTCAAGTCACGGTTGTAGGGGCAAAGGTGGCGATTCAGTTTTTAGAGAATATGGTGCATCGTCCTTTTCAGTCGCGGGTCGTGAAACAGGGCGATCGCCTCGACCTCGGCAAAGGTCGCGAGTTGGAATTCATCAGCGCACCCAACCTGCATTGGCCGGATACGATTTTTACCTACGACGCCAAAACCCAGACGCTGTTTACCTGCGATGCCTTTGGGATGCACTACTGTGACGACCATGTCTTTGATGAAGTCCCTCAGATCCTAGAGGCCGACTTCAAAACTTACTACGACTGCTTGATGGGGCCAAACGCGCGATCGGTATTAGCCGCCATCAAGCGCATGGAACCGCTGACGATTGAAACGATCGCCACGGGACATGGTCCCCTTCTCAAGCATCACCGCGCGAATTGGGTGAACTGCTACCGCGAATGGAGCGCGGCCCAAGCCAGCTCGGAACCGATCGTGTCGGTGTTCTATTGCGAGGGCTACGGATACAGCCACCACTTAGCGCAGCAAATCAGCCTGGGGATTGCCAAAACGGGCGTTGAAGTGGAACTCATCGATCTGAGCGACATCGATCGGCAAGACGTGCTGGATTTGGTGAATACTGCGGCAGGCATCGCGATCGGGATGCCCTCCCAGGAAGATGCCGTCGCGCAAACCAACCTCAGCACCATCTTGGCTGCAGCCCATAGCAAACAGGCGATCGGGTTCTTTGAATCCGGCGGCAGCCACGATGAGCCTCTGTATCCGCTCCGCAACAAATTCCGAGAGGTTGGCGTAACGGAGCTATTTCCGCCCATTTTGCTAAAGGAGCCGCCGACCGTAGCCCTAGACCAACTTTGCGAAGAGGCCGGAACCGACCTGGGACAGTGGTTGACCCGCGATCGCGCGGTCAAACAGATGAAATCCCTGGATACGGATTTAGATCGGGCCTTAGGTCGGCTCAGCGGCGGACTGTATATCATTACCGCCCGCAAAGGTACCCCTGAGAATGAGATCGCCAGTGCGATGTTGGCCTCTTGGGTGACGCAGGCCAGCCTGAGTCCGCTGGGCGTGGCGATCGCCGTGGCGAAGGACCGCGCCATCGAGGCGCTGTTGCACTGTGGCGATCGGTTTGTCCTGAACGTGCTGGAAGAAGACAATTACCAACCGCTCATGCGGCATTTTCTAAAACGGTTTCCACCGGGGGCCGATCGATTTGCCGGAATCAAAACCTACGATGCCAGCAACGGCTCGCCCATTTTGGCCGATGCGTTGGCCTATATGGAATGCGAAGTCACCAGCCGGATGGACTGCGGCGATCACTGGGTCATTTATAGCTCGGTGCAAGCGGGGCGAGTAGCGAAGGCCCAAGGGGTAACTGCCGTTCACCATCGCAAAGTTGGCAACCATTACTAAGGAAAGGGTTGTTTTTTTATTGCAATCCATCCTGTAGGGGCGCACATACCTTGCGCCCTCTTCCAGACGACCAATGCTGACACAAGTCAAATAGGCGAAATATTCTGTAGGGGCGCAAAGCCTTGCGCCCCTACGCCCACTTTTCCCAACAGCCGGAGCAGAAAACCATGGAAAACCAAATCAAATCCTATTCTTCCCCCAATAACACCTGGCTCAACAGTGGGCGCATGATCCGCGTGCTGGAATCCGTTCAGGATGTGATTGTCATTTCCCTGTGCATGAGCTTGTTTTCCCTGATGCTGGTGCAACTCTACGAAACCGCATTATCTCTGCTGCCACCCTTAGACTTTCCCTCCGTCACCTCCGATATTTTATTTCTGCTCATTTTGGTCGAACTGTTTCGGCTGTTAATTATTTACCTCCAAGAGCACCGCGTATCGATCGGCGTTGCCGTAGAAGTTTCGATCGTGTCCGTCCTTCGCGAAATGATCGTGCGCGGCGTCTTGGAAACACCCTGGCCTCAAGTATTAGCCACCTGCGCGTTTCTTCTCAGCCTAGGCGCATTGCTCGTCAGTCGAGTCTGGCTGCCCCCCACTTTTGAAGGTATCGATCCAGAACAAGCCGTATCGCAACGTTACCGCGCAATGCATGAGTCGAGCGAGGAAAATGAACGTTCCCACAATATTCCCCTTGCCAATGGCCTTCCCATTATTGAGACCTTGCATCCATCCTTACAAGAAATCCAGTAACTGAAACAACTCCAAAGGATAGCAATCATGAATTTACCAACGCCGATCGCCGCAAAACCTCGCGACGTGCAGGTCGCTGAAATTGGAGTGAATACGAGGGTTCTGCGATCGCGCACCTGGGACCGACTCAAGTTTGAAGCGGAATACGCTCGCCAGCGCGGCACCACGGCCAACTCCTACCTCATTCGTGCCGACAAGACCCTCCTCTTTGACCCGCCAGGGGAATCTTTTACCCAAATTTACCTTCAGACCCTGCAAGATCGGATTGCGCTGACCCAGATCGACTACATTTTGCTCGGTCACGTCAATCCCAACCGCATTGCAACGCTCAAAGAACTCCTCGCTCGAGCGCCTCAGGCAACTTTGCTGTGTTCCAAACCTGCAGCCAACGGACTCAAAACCGCTTTCCCCCACTGGAACCTCAAAATTCAAACCGTGCGGGGCGACGAAACCCTGGATTTAGGGCAAGGCCACAACCTGCAATTTATGTTCGTGCCCACCCCCAATTGGCCCGATGCT
This sequence comes from Altericista sp. CCNU0014, assembly GCF_044923475.1. NCBI lineage: Bacteria > Bacillati > Cyanobacteriota > Cyanophyceae > Synechococcales > Altericista > Altericista sp. CCNU0014. Next base: position 2,813,031 of record NZ_CP137338.1, on the reverse strand, counting down.
CTCGCGACTTTCGATCCAGCCACTCGCATTCTCTATACCGATAAGTTTTTTGGCACCCACGTTTGCGAAGACGCACTATTTGATGAAAACTGGAAGCAGCTCGACGGCGATCGCCGTTACTACTTCGACTGTCTCCACGCCCCCCAGGCCAAACAGGTCGAAACTGCCCTCGACAAACTCGCGACTGTCAACGCTCAATGCTACGCGCCCGCCCACGGTCCTGTCGTGCGCTTTAGCCTGAGCCGCTTTACCTACGACTACCGCCAATGGTGCCAAGCGCAAGAACAGCAGGAATTGCGGGTCGCGCTGCTCTACGCGTCGGCCTACGGCAATACGGCGATTTTGGCAGGTGCGATCGCCCGAGGACTCATCCAATCCGATGTAGCGGTGGAATCCATCAATTGCGAACTCGCAGACCCTGCCGAGATTACCCGTGCCGTTGAAGCTTGCGATGGATTTATCATCGGTTCCCCCACCCTTGGCGGTCACGCGCCCGCCCAAATTCAGACAGCCCTCGGTTCGATTTTGTCTGCGGCTCCCAAAACCAAACTGGCGGGTGTCTTTGGCTCCTACGGCTGGAGCGGGGAAGCGGTGGATTTAATTGAAGGCAAACTTCAAGATGCCAACTATCGCTTTGGCTTCGACCCGATCCGCGTTCGCTTTAGCCCTACGGAAGACGCGATCGAGCAGTGCGCCACCGCAGGCCGCGAATTTGCCCAAGCGCTCAAAAAGTCCAAAAAACTCCGCAGCCCTCGCCAAGCGCAAACCGCAACCCCCGTCGATCGCACGGAGCAGGCCGTCGGGCGCATCATCGGTTCGCTCTGCGTGGTTACAACGGCTTGGAACAATACTCATCGGGGATTTCTGACCTCTTGGGTCTCTCAAGCCAGCTTCAACCCGCCGGGATTGATCCTGGCGGTCGGCGAAGCGCAACGCGCTGGCTTGATGATTCAACCGGGCGATCGATTTGTCCTGAACGTGCTCAGAGAAGGTCGCAATCTCCGCCGCCATTTCTCCGCCAATGCGGACGGGGAGGCTTTGGGCAAACTCAGCACCCACGCCGCTCAAAATGGCTGTCTGATTTTGGATGAGGCATTGGCCTATGTGGAATGTACGGTGCAGAATCGGATGGAAGCGGGCGATCGCTGGTTGGTTTACGCCACTGTCGATCGCGGCGAACTGCTCGATCGCGAAGGGGTAACTGCCATTCACTATCGCAAAGCGGCTGCGCAGTAGTCCGTCGGTTTGTCGGCCAAGGGAGGGAGGGCTAAAGCACACAGCTTGGCAGGTTACTTTAAAAATCGTGTCAAAGAAGGCTTTCGGGCGTTTTAGACTTTGGGTCTGACAACGAGAATGCTAGGTTCCAGCCCCTTTTTTGAGTGCTAGCTTCCAAATCGTGTCATTGATGCTTTGGCCGAAGTTCGCCGCTCCCTGTGGTCTGCCAAACTTTTTGAAATGTCTACTCAAAACGCTACACTTCAAAAAGTCCCTCCAGAAATACTCCAGTTCTGAACTGATCTACTGTGTTATGCAGCGTAATTGAATAAAGTCAAGCTCAGTGGATACCCGAAGAAACTGTTCAAATTCTTCAAACGGTAGGGGTACCGAAAAGAGCCACCCCTGCCCATAACGGACACCTCGATCCCTAATGTACTGGTATTGTGCTTCGGTCTCTATGCCTTCAGCAATGAGTGTCAGGCCGAGCCGATTTCCAAGATCGATTAGGCTATCCACAATCTGCATCATATTGTTGTCGTGTTCGAGTCCCTTGATAAAGAGCTGATCTAGCTTCAGCTGATCCAGATCGAGCTTTTGTAAATAGGCAATATTAGAGTACCCGGTTCCAAAATCATCAATGGCAAAACGACATCCCCACTGCTTGAGGCGAGCGATCGCATCTTGAACCACCTCTCCCTGTTCTTCAATTAGCTTATTTTCAGTGATTTCAAATGCGATCCTAAATTCAGGGCAATTTTTGGCAGATCCCAAAATCTGAATCAGACGGTCTACATCGCCCTTATTGAGTTGAGTAGGAGAGAGATTCACAGAGGTATAAAATCCTGGAACCCGCTTTCCAAATGTGGCCTGATCTTGAATCGCTTTCTCCAGCAGCCGCTCGGTCATGGGTACGATCAGCCCGGTCTGCTCGGCAATCGGAATAAAAAGACCTGGATAGAGCAAACCGCGTTGTGGATGTCGCCATCGCAGTAATGCCTCCGATCCAATACACTGCCTTGTGTCCAAGTCCATGATTGGCTGGTAGTGAATCTCAAATTCATCTTCGATAATGCCGCGTTTCACCTCATACTCTAAACCATTCACCTGACGGAGCTGACGGATGAAGAGATAGCTGAGAACCCCGCTAATCGCGATAGTGACTGGAGCAGCAACGAGCAACTTTTGCAGCCAATATCGCAGCGCCCACCTGCGGTTCATGCCCCCGACCGTTTTAATGTTCCTATCTTTAGTGGTTTGAGAATATCGTATGGTGTCAAAGGAAGAATCCTTTAGGCTAGTAGAAATATCTTGAGGAACGGCTCCAATGCCGCTCAGCAGATGCCGATCGTTTTTGACTAGGGCAATAAACCCATAGGGTCCTGAATTTTGATTGGGGATTAACTTCAGAAAATAAGTGATAATTGCTGGATCGACCAATAGATAAGTTCTGCCAATGCGACCAGACCCCTGCAATACGAAAAGAATAGAATTTTCCTGCATGAGTTTCGTTCTGCCCGGCCCTAAAATCTGGAGTTCAGGATTGTTAGGATTGAACTGAGACATGATGGCAGAGACAGGGACAGGCTTGTCTAAAACGCCTAAGCTCGATACTGCCAATAACCCTTCAGGATTGATAAGACCTGCTTCCCGAAACCGAAAATCATTATAGATTTGTCGTTTCAAAATATTGGCGGCAGTTTGATTGTCGGCAGCTTGAAGATCGATGTTGCTTCGACGGAGCCTAGCTTCAGCGTCCTCTAGCAGTGCATTCGTCTCAGCCGTCGCTATTCCGACCATGCCTTCCAAATCGGCTTTTGCTGCGGCAGTCTCCTGGAAATAGGAAATGATCAACAAAATGACGGTTGGTAAGACGCTAATAAAAATAATCAAAAAAATGGGTTTGCGATAGATAGCAAACACATGATGTCTTTTTTGAGGCTTATTTTGAGCAAGATTACGATGAGTCATCGATTAACGCAGCACCTAAGCTGTCGATAGATGAAAAGTTAGCTAATCACAGACTGTTGCTCAGATGCGTACGAACCTCATAAAAATGAATGCTTAGGCGAGGGACATTAAGCTGAGATCTTCTAGGACGGGGAGATGGGCTAGGTTTGTGCATTCTAAAGCATTTTGTACAAAAATAGCTTCAAATATCAAGTGGATAGCATACAGTTTGATAACCTGAGCGGCAATCGTCTCAATTAATATAGTGATTTTCGTGGCAGTTAAAAACAACATCTTTAGCCGCCGCTTACCGACGGCTAAAGAATTTTTGCTAGTAAAACCGACCAGTTACCCATGGAACACTAGGGGTTGGCTAAAGCACCTCGATGCGCCAAATTTTGACAGTTTTGTCCGCGCTGCCGCTCGCCAACCGCTTCCCGTCGGGGCTGAGGGCGATCGCGTTGACCAGATCGGAATGCCCGCTCAATTGAGCGATTTTCCCGCTGCTGGCTAACAGCTTGCCGTTGCGGCTGAAGGCGATCGCCTGGGTCATCCCTTCATGTCCTTTTAAGGACTTTAGCAATGTTCCTTGCTGAGTATCCCAAAGTTGGATGGTACCGTCTTCGCCAACGCTGGCAACGGTCTGGCCGTCAGGACTGAAGGTTGCTCACCCAGCCGTCGTGAGGGTCGATCGAGACGCTCCCACGGCGCGATCGCCATTTGTCGATGCAGTCCCCATCGGCGCGACGGTTCTACCCGCGCCGCCCAACCCAAGCGACCCGAAACTAACTGGCGATCGGCCTCCGACCCTCTTGCGATCGTTGGGGGAAGCGCTCGACCTAGAGCGGCACTCCTTCAATTATGCTTGCAATGGTCTGAGTCGGAACGATCCACATCAGTTCAAATCCGGCTTGTTTCAATAACTCGCGGTACTCGATTTCCGTGCGCTCGCATCCGCCGGGACACATGACTAGTACAGCTTGGCTAAAGTAGATCTACCATTGAGAGGTAGAAGAGAAGAGGCTTCAAAGCGATGCCCCAACTGTCAGCAAAGCCCATCAAACTCAGTGAGTCAGAGAAAGCGGATTTAGAGAAACTCTTGAGGCGTTCGAGCACGGCACAACAGATCGCCCTGAGAGCCAAAATTATCCTACGTGCATCAGCAGGAGAAAGTCATGGAGAAATATCACGCGCACTGAACATCACCAAAGACACCAGTCGGTTATGGCGCAACCGATGGCTAGAACTGAGCGATCGTAAGTTGTCAGTAGAGGCGCGTCTAGAGGATGCAGCTCGCTGTGGAAAGCCAGCAACCTTCACCTTAGAACAACTCACTGAGCTCTATGCCCTAGCGTGCGACCCACCCGAGAAATATGGTCGTCCCATCAGTCATTGGACCCCTCGAGAACTTGCCGATGAGCTGATCGCGCAAAAGATCGTTGAGAGCATTAGTCCACGGCATGTCGGAAGACTCCTGGCAGAAGCAGACCTCAAACCTCATCAGAGTGGTTACTGGTTACATCCCCCCCCGACCCAGCATTCAAAGCCAAGGTCGAAGATATCTGCGAGGTCTATGAATTAGCGCTCGAGAGAGCCGAACGGGGAGAGATGACCTTCAGTTTAGACGAGATGACGGGAATTCAAGCCTTGGAGCGTCGGATGCCAGATATTCCCATGAAGCCGGGACGTGGTGTAAAAGTTGAGTTCGAGTACCTCCGGCATGGCACTCAGGCGCTGATTGCTTCATTTAACGTCGCCAGTGGTCGCATTGCTCAGGCTGACGTAGGAGACAGCCGCACGGAGGAAGATTTGGACACCCATATCAGGGCACTGCTGGCTCAGGATCCAGACGCGCTGAAGACGCACCTGGTGATGGACTGTCTCAATACCCATCAATCTGAAGCATTAGTCCGTATCGTCGCTGAACTTGAACCGCAGTTTCCTGCATTGGGAGAAAAGGGTAAGTCTGGCATTCTCAAATCGATGGCGACCCGCGCTGCTTTCTTGAGAGACCCCGCTCACCGTCTGGTGTTACATTTCACCCCTAAACATTGCTCTTGGCTCAATCAGATTGAGATTTGGTTTAGCATTTTGGTGCGTAAGTTATTGCGGCGCTCGAGCTTCACCAGTAAGGCTCACCTCAGAACCCGTATCCTGGAGTTTATCGAATACTTTAACCGCACGATGGCAAAGCCGTTTAAGTGGACTTATAAGGGCAAGCCTTTGACCGCTTAGATGCATGAGAAACTTACGCCAAGCTGTACTAGCATATTCAGATCGAGAAGTTTGCCCATAAACGGTTCGTTGCCTGGGGGAATCACCTGCTCGACGATCGGCAACTTCCCGGTCTGCGGCATGACCTCGCGGCACCGCTTTAAAATGGCGATCGCCGCGCTAGCGATCGACCCTTACCAGTAATCCTGTTGCCGTGATGGCGATCGCCGCATTCGGCAGCCACGCTGCGGCGATCGGTGAGAGGAGACCCAAATTGCCAAGACTGCTCGTTAGAAATCCAAAGAAGTAGTACCCCAGCACGATTAGGATACAGACCCCAAAGCCAGTACTGTTAGAAACCTGTCGCATTGACGTGCCCAGAATGCTGCCGACCACACCAAACAAAAGCGTGACGACCGGAAGGGCAAACTGTTGTTGAATGTGCAATTCTGCTTTGCGCTGTTTGTTAGCGTTCCCGACCTGACGCTGCTGCGCGAGATAGCTGCGGGCATCGGCGATCGACATATCTTCTAGCGCCTGTTGGGGTGCGGCCAAGTCCAAGGGGTCCCTCGGAATATAAAGCTGCTGGTCCTTAAAAGAAGCAACGCTCTGGTCGCTTCCATCTGCCGTCACGCGATAGATTCGACCGTTTTGAAATTGCCAGCGACTTTCTTTCGGATCCCAGGTCGCTCGCTCTGCGGAAATCACTTGGTTGGCGCTGGGCTGGGTCAAATCCAAAATGGTCAGCGCTTGCATGGACTGACCGTCAAAGGTTTGAGCGTAGAAGAACCGACGCACTTCGCGATCGGGGCCGTACTCCTGATAAAACACGTTCTTGTCCTGCAAATTGAGTTTGCCTTCCAAGGCCGGTTGCTGCATCATCAGCTTGGACTGGTACTGAGTAAAGGGCACCAGATCCTGATTCAGGAAGAACATCAGGCCCATGACGCTCAGGCAAAAGACTAAGATGGGAGCCAGCAAGCGGTAAAAGCTCACCCCGCAGGCCCGCAGGGCCGTCAGCTCGCGATCGCCGGACAGCCGCGCCAAACACAATAAAGTTGCCAGCAAGATGGCCATCGGGAGGGCAAAACTGACAAAGCGCGGCACCTGAAGCAGCAAAATCTTCAGCGCGATGTCTAGGGGCAGTTGAGTCGAAGTGACCTGCTGTAGCAGCGTAAACAGCGAACCCGCCGAAACCCCCACTGCCGAAAACACGCCCACGCCAAACAAGAACGGCTTCAGTAACTCTTGGAGTACGTACCGATCCAACACGGACAACCTTGGAAACCAAGGCCATCGGCTCTGCTGCAACGTTTGAGACATGCGGAAAGAATGAGGCGTCATCGCTGAAATTGGCTGCCTAGATAGTACTGACGCACCATGGGGTCATTATAAAGTTCCTCGGGAGTGCCGGAAGTCAATACCCGTCCCTCTCGCATAATATAGGCCCTATTTGTAATGGCGAGGGTTTCGCGCACGTTGTGGTCCGTAATCAGAATACCAATATTGCGATCGCGCAGCCGGGACACGATCTCCTGAATATCCGCCACCGAAATCGGGTCTACCCCCGCAAACGGTTCGTCCAGCAACAAAAACTGCGGTCCCTCAGATCCCGCAGCTAAGGCCCGTGCCAGTTCGGTGCGGCGGCGCTCCCCCCCAGAAACGGCCAGACCCATACTCCCCGAAACTTTCTGTAAATTAAACTCGTGAATTAAATAATGCAAGCGTTTGGGCCATAGATGGCGCGGCACTTGGGTTTGCTCCATCGCCAACAGCAGATTTTCCCGCACCGATAGATTTCTAAAAATGCTGGGTTCTTGAGGTAAGTAGCTAATGCCCAGGCGGGCGCGCTGATGCATGGGCAGATGGGTAATATCGCGACCGTCCAGCCAGACTTTGCCTCGATCTGGCTTTTCGAGACCCGTCGCGATATAAAACGTGGTGGTTTTACCCGCGCCATTGGGGCCCAACAACCCCACAATCTCGCCGCGACCGACCGTCACGGTGACATGGTTGACCACCGAGCGCTGACGGTAAGCTTTACTAATATCCTGGAGCAAAATCTTCAACCGGACTCCCCTCTGCGGACCCTTGGTGCAACGCTATCGCCGTAAGGCCCTAAGAAAACGACAGGCATCTCAGAAAAAGCCAATCCCTCCCATCCTTTATCATCCTCAAAATCCAGACGCTGCCAATCTTTCTTCACGTAAAATCAAGGGTTGTGTCTAGAATGACTTGAGTTTAGCAAAAGAAGACCTCAGGATTGAAAGAGTTCCCTAATGGGTTGGACAGGCTCTAATGACATTTTCTTTCCATGAATAGATCCCTGAAACGAGTTGTTTTCGGCGGTTTATTTTTCTGCACGACGCTCTTGACCGCCGTTCTGGGCTATCGATTGGCGGGCTGGTCGTGGTTAGATGCGGCCTACATGGTGGTGATTACCGTGTTTGGGGTGGGCTACGGAGAAGTTCGTCCCATTACCACTCCTATCCTGCGGGTTTTTACCATCGCCGTCATCATTGCAGGCACCACTTCGGCAATCTATATCGTGGGGGCATTCCTGCAAATGGTGACCGAAGGCGAAATTAATAAAGTCCTTGGAGTTCGGCGCATGAACCGAGATATTGAGTCCTTGCGAAGGCATGTCATCGTCTGCGGTTTCGGTCGCATGGGGCAGATTTTAGCGCGGCAACTGTCGCAATCGAAACTCGATTTTGTGGTCATCGACCACGATCCAGAGCGCGTCACCATGGCAGAAGCCTTGGGCTATCTGGTGAAATTTGGCAACGCAACCGAGGAACCCATTTTGATGGCCGTAGGGATCGATCGGGCTAAAATTCTCGCGACCGTCCTGCCCGACGATGCCATTAACGTGTTCATTACCCTCACCGCGCGGGAACTCAACCCCAACCTCCGCATCTTTGCGCGCGGGGAATTGCCCAGCACCGAGAAAAAGTTAAAACTGGCGGGAGCCGATCAGGTGGTTCTTCCCGCTTCCATTAGCGCCCAACGAATGGCCTATATGATCACCCATCCCGTCACCCTAGACTTTCTGAGTCAGGATGACGGACGCCAAACCCTGAACGAGTTGCTGTCTCAGGTGGACATCCAGGTGGACGAGCTCGTGGTCGTCCCCGACTCGCCCATTGTTGGGACGACTATTGGCGATATTGAAATCCGAGGCAAGGGCACGTTTATCGTGGTCGCCCTCAGGCGGGCCGCAGACGGGGCGACCATTATCCACCCCGAGCGCTCCCTGGAGTTGAGTTCCAGAGACATCGTGATCGTGATGGGCCATCGGGGCGACCTGCCGCGTCTGGTGCAAAAGTACGTCGCTAACCCTCGGACCCGCTATCGCGGCGCTCCGACGGACGCGCTGCCGCCAACCCAGGAATAGAGGATTAGAACCGGCGGAGAACGCCAGATTCCGCTTGCTCCAGCGTATCTTTGAGAGACTCGGCCACGGGGGGCGAATTTAAGAACGGATCGTTAAAAATTTGGCGGGGCGTCAGCTTTTTGCCGTAAAACTTTTGGTTGCGCTCTGGATCGAAGGCAAGTTCCGTCCCTTCTAAAGACAGTCCGCCAAACAAACCGCTGCTGCGCGCGTAGGTATAGATGGGCGCATCTCTAAACCCGCGAGCTGGATTGACGGGAGAGGATTCCAGGGGGCCTGCTGTACCGGAAACGCTACCGCCAAACTTAAAAGAACCCGTCATAAACTGATTCACTGCATCTCTGCTCTTGAAAATCAGCACGATATCGCTCGATTTTGCGCCAAATTGGAGGCCCACGCTACCTGCTGTCAAGCTGATAAAAGCTGGATTGCTCCAAGAACCGCCGGGGTCGCGCACCACCATGACTCCAGACCCGCGAGTACCGCCCAGAAAAAAGCCGGCCCGCACAACCCCTGGAATAATGGCAATCCCTTGGCTTTGTTCCAACAGCTTTTTGGGAATTCGGCTGCCCGTATCGGTCATAATTTCTTCAAAGACTTCTACGGCCTTCTCAATTTTGCGTTCTGGATCGGGTACGGCGGCAGCGCTGGGAAAATGAACCGAGGCAGCCGCCACGACGGCCACTGTTGGAATGGATACCCAAGGGTGAAATTTCATAACGCACTCCTACTCACTTCAAAATTCTGAACTAGTCTTATCACGACTTACGATAGTACAGAGTGGACTAAAGTGCTCGAACAGTTGTTCCGCGAGTTATAAATCGATGAATCCTTTGAGAATTGGGGTAGCTGGCCCGGTCGGTTCGGGGAAGACCGCCTTACTAGACGCGCTCTGCAAAAAATTGCGCGATCGCTACGAAATTGCGGTTGTTACCAACGATATTTATACCCAAGAAGACGCTCAGTTTTTGGTCCGCTCCCAGGCTTTACCGACCGATCGCATTGTGGGTGTCGAAACGGGAGGGTGCCCCCATACGGCCATCCGCGAAGATGCGTCCATTAATGTTGCGGCGATCGAAACGTTAGAAGTTCGCTTTCCTCGCTTGGATATCGTGTTTGTCGAGAGCGGGGGAGACAACCTAGCCGCCACCTTCAGCCCCGAACTCGTGGATGTCACCATTTATGTCATCGATGTGGCGGGGGGGGACAAAATTCCTCGCAAGGGCGGACCTGGAATTACGAAGTCGGATCTGCTCGTGATTAACAAAACCGACCTCGCGCCCTACGTCGGGGCCGATTTAAGTATTATGAATCGAGATGCACAGGCCCAGCGGGGTGCTAAGCCGTTCGTGTTTACCAACCTCAAGCATCAAGACGGCCTAGCCGATGTATTGGCGTTTATTGTCCAGTATTTACCTCCTGCTTAAGTCAAATGTTTTTGGATAAACGATTTTGGGTTAAGGCTTTTAGCTTAATTTTGCTCGCGGGCAGCACGAGCGTCGGCTGCGGAGGCCAACCGCCCGAATCGGATGCGTCGCAATCGAAACTGGCGATCGCCGCCACCCGCAAGCTTCAACTGGGGGACCTCGAAGGCGCCCTCAAGGACTACGATCGAGCGATCGCCCAAAACCCCAAAGAGGCCGATGCTTACGTGAATCGAGGTATCGTCCGAGACGAGCTCGGCCAGCATGCGGCGGCGATCGCGGACTATACCCAAGCCCTCACCCTCAATCCCGACCTCCATTTGGCGTATTACAATCGGGCCAACGCGTACGTGCAGGAGAAACAATACCAAAAGGCGATCGCCGACTACGATAAAGCCATCGAACTCGAACCGGATTACGCCTATGCCTACGCCAATCGAGGGTCTGCCCAGCTCAAGGTCGGTGATTCGCAATCAGCGATTAGCGATCTCAAACAAGCCTCGGAGATCTTTGCGAGCAAAAACGATCGCAAAAACGTGCAGCGACTGGAACGAATGCTGACCAGCCTCACGACCGTGCCAGCGGATCGTTAAAATAACGCCGTTCGCTCGATCTCACGCCTCCAAACGCGCGCGCTTTAAACCTTAAGACACTCGGTAGGTTCGACTTCTTTGGCAACGAGGGCTGTTTCTGAAAGCGGCTCCAGCCGCTCTAACTTACCGCCTTTGAGCAAGCAAAACTGCTGGTCTCTCCAAACGACGCGATCGCCTGCGAGCCCGTAGACCCACAATCCAAAGCTCAGCAGATCTCGAAGCGGTACCAGCCACAAAAACTTTGCGACAACAGGGTCTTCGAGACACCTCACGCCAACAGCCCAAGCCGCGAACAATCGCGCGGCTAAAATCAATCCGAATACCGCCCAACTCCACGCCACTCCTCGGGTTAAGGCCACCAAAACCAAACTCAACATTACGCCGTGGGAAAAGAATAGGCCCAGATACCCGGTAAAGTTAGACGATCGAGTGCAGCGGTTCCAACGGGTTTGATGCTCGATTAAATCGATAAAAGTAGGCGTTTCTAGCGTGTGGTCTACGACATAGTCCGAGAGGGCAACGCGGTAGCCTGCCTGGGTCGTCAGGTTGCCCAACATGAAATCGTCGGCCAGATGATCGGCGATCGCCTTAAAGCCCCCAATCGCGTTGAGTACGCTGCGTCGGATGAGGATGCTGGAACCCATCGCAAACTTCATCCAACCCAACTGCCGCGCGACCAAAACGCTGGGGTGAAAATCCGTAGAAATCGACAGCGCTTCAAAGGCCGCGATGGGGTTGGTCGCCTGAGAGCGATAGAGACAGGTGACTAGCCCGACGTTCCGATCTTGCATGGGCTGCACGAGCCGCTGCAAATAGGAGGGACCCACTTTAATATCGCTGTCGGCGATCAGTAAAAACTCATGGTGAGCGTAAGGTTCGATGTTCGCTATGTTGCTGACTTTGAGGTTGTTGCCAAGAATACGGTCGTCCGCGACTAACCGAATATCGACTTGGGGAAAATCCGCAATCAGCTTTTCGACCACTGCGATCGCCGGATCGGCAGGGTCTCGAACGCCAAAAATAATTTGGTAAATGGGGTACGCTTGCTGGCAGAAAGACGATAACTTTGCATAAGCGTCAGCGTCTGGCCCGCAAAGGGGTTTCAGAATAGAGATGGGAGGATGGTAGTCTGAATTCGTGGGTTCGGATTGCTTGAAGCACATCAACCCAATATAGGCAGCGTAGAGATAGAACCAAAAGGAAACTACGCAGGAAAAAAGAATAAAAACGACCATCAGTGACTAAACTTTTGAAAAAACTTATTAAACTCAGAAGCGTAAAAGTGCGCCTCGAAATCGATCGCGAACGGCGGATTAAAGCTAAATGCCAAGGTTTTTCGCGGGGGCGAAACTCATTCGCAATTTTTTTTTGGCACGCTACCACAGTGCCGTACTATTGACCAGATCTAACTTTTTATAGTTGACAAATCCTTTTGCACTCTCTCTAGAGGGTAGACTATAGGACGCCCAACTAAACGTTCGTTTTTTTGGAGCGCTTCCCATCAGCATTCTTTAACGGGCCTTTTTCCTCGTTTTCCCGCGCCTATGGTTTCCATCGCCCGCAAAACGCTCTTTCACGATTTCATCCCCTTCGCGATCGCCCAGGCTGGAATCGCATTCTCCGTCGGCTTGGTCACGGTCCAGGTTGGCTTGTTTTACGGATTTACCCGATCCACCAGTCTCATCGTCGATCGCGCCAAGGCCGACATTTGGGTGGTTTCTTCGAAACTTCAGCAACTCGATTTAACCTTACCGATTCCCTACGGACGGCTGGCCGAAGCTAAAAAGGTACCCGGCGTAGACCGAGCTGAGGCGTTTATTTTTCAGGGCGTGGTGTGGCAGCAGTCTACCCAACCCATCGCTCCCGCGACGGTCATTGGCTTTGAGAGAAATTCGCAATTCTTTGCCCTGAATCCGCTCCTAGACGGTCGGCTCGATGCAATTTGGCATCCCTACGCAGCCGTACTCAACCGCTCGGATGCCCGATTTTTGAATATTGCGAAAGTGGGCGACGGTGCGAAAATTGGCGATCGCCGGGTCGAGGTGATCGGGTTCACGTCAGGGTTGCGCTCAATGGTATCCGATCCGTTTTTATTTACTTCCCTGGAGAATGGGGCGGCTTTTGTCAAAGCGTCGGCGCAGCCCGAGCTAGCCCAGACGAAAGATCTGCCCCAGCTATCGGATGCGGACGGCATTACGGCGGTTTTAGTGCGGGCGCGGGCGGGACAAAATCTCCCCCAGCTTCAGAAACGGCTCAAAGCAGCGCTACCGGACACGCAGGTCTATACCCAAGCCGAACTCTCCACCCTCACGCAGATCTATTGGCTTAACAATACGGGCGTTACTTTCGTGCTGGGTCTGGGCGCGGTGGTGGCGATCGCCGTGGGGACGGTCATTGTCAGCCAAGTTTTGTATGCTTCCGTGGCGCGCCACCTGAGCGAGTATGCCACCCTCAAGGCCATGGGCGCATCTCGGACGGTTCTCTACCGCATTATTTTAGAGCAGGCGCTGTGGATGGCACTGTTGGGCTATATTCCTGGAATCGGCATGAGCATGGGCTTAGGGGTATGGACGCAGCAGACCCAAGCCATTCAGATTTTAGTGACTCCCGTCAGCGCGGCGGCAGTGTTCGGTCTGACCCTCGTCATGTGTTCCGGTTCGGCGATCTTTGCCATTCAAAAGGCGATCGCCCTCGATCCGGCCCTCGTCTTTAAGCCAGAATAGCCGATCTACAGGACGCTCTATCTTGAACGCAACTTCAGCTACCAGTCCGGGAGCAATGGACTCCGAATCTCCGACATCCCAGCGTTTCGCCATCGTGAACGGGGATGACTTTGGCTTTTCGGTCGGGGTAAATCAGGCCATCGTTAAGGCCCATCGGGAAGGCGTGCTGACCAGTACGAGCCTCATGGTGACGGGTGCGGAGGCAGAAGCGGCGATCGCCCTGGCCCGGCAACATCCCACCCTCGGCGTAGGGTTGCATCTGGTTTTAGTCTGCGGTCGCGCGGCATTGCCCGCCGCGCAAATTCCCCATCTCGTGGATGCGGGGGGAAATTTCCCGAACGATCCGGCTAAAGCAGGGCTGAAGTATCAGTTCTGCCCTGCCGCGCGGCAAGAACTGCGGCTAGAAATTCGCGCTCAACTGGAACGATTTCGGCAGTCTGGATTGAAGATGTCCCATGTTGACGGGCACTTACACCTGCACGCCCATCCCGTAGTGCTGGATATTTTGATCGATCTGGCCCCGGAATTTGAGATTCGGGCGATCCGATTGCCCTTTGAAGAGCTGAACTTCACCCTCAAGTTGGATTCGACCCGTTGGTTTGACAAAGCAGTCGGGTGGTGGATTTTCGGCCAACTGCGGCGCAGGAGAGAACCTAAGCTGCGGCGGGCTGGCATTCACTGCGCCCAAAGGGTGTATGGGTTGCTGAAGACGGGCGAAATAACAGAAGATTATTTAGCGGGATTAATTCCTCAGATTCAGGCCGAGTGTATTGAAATCTACGCGCATCCGGCGATCGCCATTCCCGGAGAACCGCACAACGGCACCCCCGGCGCGGGCGAGAAGGAACTCGAGGCGCTGCTGAGCGATCGGGTCAGAGATACCTTTGCGGCTCGCGGCTTTCGGCTGACTCAGTATGGCGACCCCAGGGCGTTTCCCCCCTCACGCTAGAGCGCGCGTTATCGGAATCGTCGTAAAACCCCTGGCTTCAGATGTGGAACGCGATCGCAGAAACATAACGCCTCAACCTCCAAAGGCAAACACTTCTGCTGCTGTGAGCGCTAAGGTTGGAAAAGTAGGAGAAATAATGCGATCGCTACCGCGAAATAACTGTTGCCGATATTCTCCGTCGATCGATTCTAGAACCGTCAAGGTAGGCTGTTTGGGCATTCCGATGTATTGCATTCCTCCCAGTCCAGCATAGTCAACAATCCAATACTCGGCAACGCCCAAGGCTTCGTATTCATCAACCTTGGTTCGGTAATCATCCCGCCAATTGGTGCTAACAACTTCAATGACGAGTGGCGGCGGAATGTAAGCGGCTGCCGAAATGCCCAATTGTTTCATGCGCTGCCATTCATCTTGGGCAAACACTACAATATCGCCATAGCGACTGGATTCTCGTTGGTTGGCATCCAGTTTCAGGCGAATCTGTTTATTCTGGCGCGGGACATAGGGTAAATCAGAGGCTTGGCAGAAGTTTATTAAATACATGCAGAGCATTGCAATCACATCTTCATGATTCGCATTCGGCTCAACAACTGGCATTGGAATTCCTTGGCGCAACTCGAATTTGGTATCAGATCGCCCATCGTTCCAGGCGAGGAATTCCTCGAATGAAAAGAATTTTGTCTCCGCGCTTAGCATGGCGATCGCCTCTAGCGTGTGTCCTGACTCGATTATAAGGCAAAGTTTTAATTCTAAGGTTTGAGCACCATTGCCGACCAAATGCGATCGCAAGGAATATCGAATTTACGATGAGCTTCTCGGATGACTTCCGCATCGGGCGCATTGAGTTCGCAAACAACGCGGGTGCGATCACACGACACGTACGATTGCACCCACTCAACACCGCGTTCGGCGTAACAAGGGAGAACCTGCCGATTGGCCTCGTCCCACTGCTCCTCGGTTAATCCATTGGGGAAAGTTGCCTCAAATACCTTCAGATTGGCATCATCGCGCGGCGGCGGGTCGCCCTCTGGCAGAATTAGCTCTCCCGCCCAAATGCGACTAAAGAAACCGCCGCCTTTGCGATAGGATTCTCGCACTGCTTCCGCATCGGGAGCCTCAAAGGTGCAGATCATCCGATGGCGATCGCTCGACAGTAGCGAATAACGCCAGGTCGCATTGCGTGCGGCCAAACAATCCAAAACTGGATTGTGCGGATCGGTCAACTCTTCTAGGTTTAGCGGCGAGTCTGAAAGGGTTTCCACAATGACAAGAGACATAAAAAACCTCCCTGTGGTGATTTAAGATTGTTTGGATGACTTACGCTTAGACGCGGCACTCACTGGCATTTGCTGGACGACTCGCTCGACAGCGGACTGAGATCGATAACTCAGATCGTTTTGTTGTATGGTCTGTTGAAGCTGTTCAAGTCGATCGGTAGCTTGTTGTCGTTCGCCTACCATTAACAATCCCTGAATCAGAATGGCCCAACTCAGCGCAATTGCACTCGGGTGGTTGACGATCTGAGCATTTTTGAGAGCGGCCTCGGCGCGATTTACAGCTAACGCTAGGCGATCGCAGCTTAAATCGACTTCTGCTGCGCCAGTCAACACATAAGCCAGTATTCGTTTCGCATCGACCTGTTGTAGTGTGGCGATCGCCTCAGTCAACTCTGCCTCTGCATTGGGTTGACCCAACTGATAGCGAGCCAATGCCGCTAAAGCCGCAGCCACCGCTGCTTCGCTGCCCTCCCCTTGAATTTTGGCGGCTATCGTCGAGATTTCATCGCAGTAAGGCAAGGCGGCGATCGGATTGCCCGTCTCCAGCTCTATCGCGGCTAAGTAGCCGAGATAGGTACATTCGCGCCAGTGCTCTTGTTGGGCCTGGGTGAGCCGCCATGCCTGTTTTAGGAGCGATCGCGCCTCGTCATAGCGACCGTAATGGCGATGGACGCATCCCAGCCCGCTGAAAATATCGTAAAGCTCCACGCCGACCCGCTCGGCCAACGACTGCGCTTCTAGGAGCAACGCCTCGGCCCGGATCAAATCTCGGCCAATTTCCGCCAAACAGGAACCGCTATAGGCCAGCACGCGCGCTGTCATGACTGGACTGGTCATTTGACTGGCTTCTAAGGCACGCAGGGTTTGCTCGTGAACCCCTATAAAATCGCTGCGATCGAACTGCAAAACGATCAGCGCTTCAATAGCGATAACTTCTGCCTCGTTGATCTGCAACGCCTTGGATTCCCGAATCAATTGCTGCCCTTCGCGCTCTATTTGCGCGGCGCGATCGCCCGTCACCCCGGCCAGCGCCTGCACTCGGAGCAAGCTAGCGTGAGAGAGAATGCGGTTAGGCGGATCGAGGAATTGACAATGCTGGATGCCCTGCTGAGCTAGTTCTAAGGCTTCAGCATAGGCAAATAATTTCAGGCATCGTTCGGCGGCAGCTAAGGCCGCAGAGGTAGCTAAGGCGCGATCGCCCCCCAAGGCAGCATGATAAGCAATATCGCTGGCTAAAGCCTGGTCTGGAGTTGCCTGTTGGTGCAGTTTACGAGCAATCTGGCGATGAATCAACTGACGGCGGGGTTCGGAGATTTGCCGATAGACGACCTGCCGCACAATATCATGGGCGAAGTCATACCCCATTTCATCTTCCAGAGCGCTGCCAGAGCGAACGATCGCCTGTTTTTCCAACTGCTCGATGGCGGCGAGCAATTTAATCGCGGGGTATTCGGCCACTTCCGCTACTGTGGAGGCTTTAAAGCTACGGCCCAAGGCGGCGGCCCAAGGGAGAATTTCGCGGGTGGCTTCGTCCAATTGGTGGAGGCGATCGCCAATCAGGGCTTCGAGGGTGTGGGCATGGCCGGACTGATTCTGACCGAGCGAGCGAGCAATTTCCAGAGCAAAGAGGGGATTGCCACCGCTGTCGATAAAGACTTGATTCACAACGGCCAGAGATAAGCTGGATGGTTCGAGCTTGTGAGTCTGGCGCATCAGATCTGCTGTTTGTTCGCGATCGAGCGCTGGCAATTCCAGGGACTGCAACCGCTGCTCTCGCCGGAGGGCCTGCATCACTCGCGAAATCGCCGCATTCTCCGTTAGTTCCTGGGTACGGGCCGCCAACGCAAACAAAACAGGGAAAGGACGCAGCAATCGAATCGCGTAATGGAGCAAGGCCGATGAGGCTTCATCGATCCATTGGATATCGTCCAGAATGACCAGCAACGGGGCTTGATTCGCCCATTGCATTAGCAGTTGCACCACCGCATCGAATAAATGACTCGGATCGGGCGGTGCTGAGGACGGTTGCCCCAATTCTGGCAGCAGGAATCCTAATGCGGGTGGAAGATTGACTGTTGCAGCGATCGCCGCAGCCCGCAAAGCATCCGTCCAGATGCCGTAGGGACGCATCGTCTCAGCAGCAAAACCTCGACCCCAAAGGATTTGGGCGCGATTGGACTGGGCGAATGCTTGTAATTCTTCCAGTAACCGAGTTTTGCCAATTCCAGGCTCTCCCGCCAGCAACAGCACCGTGGATTCGGCATCCATTACCCCATGCCCGATATTCTCACGGCGCTCCTGACGCAGCACCGCGCTGGCCCACTGCTGAATAGAGGCCCATTCTGGCTCGCGACCCACCAAAGGGGATGGCGATGCCGGAGATTGTCGCGGCGATAGGGGCGATAAAGAGGGCGATAGGGGATTGGAATCGCGGCGCGATTCTCCGCTGGAGACGCGGCGCGAAGGCCCTTCAGGCCCATCGTCTTCTCGCAACAATTGCTCGTAAAGCTGACGAGTGCTGGCACTGGGATCGATGCCCAACTCCTCGCGGAGCGTCGTCATGCACTGATGGTAAACCTGCAATGCCTTAGCGCGATCGCCGTTCGACCCGTACAGCCGCATTAGTGCAACATAAGTCGCTTCATTTAACGCATCCGCCCACAACAGTTGTTGGGTATAAGTCAACGCAGTGGGATAATCCTGCTGCTCTTCTAGCAGATTAATCAGTTGTACTAAGGCTCGAATGCGGATCTGGTACAAGCGTTCCCGTTCGGCGACGATCCACTCATCGTCAAAATCGGGTAACAAATCGCCGCGATATAATGCCAGCGCTTGTTCTAAGTGAGTTTGGATAGCACTTTTATCTGTAGCTCGTTCTGCTGCTTTTACGATTGCTTCAAACTCAACCGCATCCGAATTGAAGTTTCCATCGGGTCGCCATTGCAGCGTTTTGTTATCCACTCGCAGAAAGGCGTCTGGGTCGGGCAAGGCTTGGCGCAAACGACTGAGTTCTTTCCGCAGGTTAGCCCGCGCTCGATCGTCGGTCGATTCTGGCCACAGTTGAAAGGCAATCCGCTGTCGGGGTTGAGGCGTGTGGCGATGCAGGACGAGATAGGCCAATAGGGCTTGCGATCGCCCGCCCGTGAGTTCTGCGACGGGGCGATCGCAGTAGGTCAGGGAGAATCCTCCGAGTAGCGTGATGCTTAAAGTTGGAGACATAAGGCTGGGCGATCGCAATACACCGAACAGACGTCGATCGGGTGCCTGAGATTCTTACTTTAATCGCTTTTACAGCATATTCTTGGCCGTTAAGGAACATTTTAAAATTGCTTCAAACAGTAACTGTATGAGTTTTCTCGGAAAAGGCTCCGTCTTGAAGTCGATTACTACAATTTTGCTGCGATCGTCTGTCCGTAAAGAAGGGCGATAGCTGCGCACCAAGCGTCCGTATTTGCAAGGGCTTTACGACGGGAAGGGCGATCGCTCTGCACCAAGCGTCCGCATTTTGACTAAGGATCGTGGATTAAATAACCTCCAGAATTAAGCTTTTTGAGGCTTGGCGGTGTAATTCCATTTTGGCAGGTAAGCATCAAAAACGATTTCCATTGATTCCTTAAACGCCTGGGTGACTTTTCGCCCCGTTTGATACACCTTATCTAATACCGTCGCCAAGACCTTCAGACCCGTTTTCGTCTTGGCTTTACCCATCAAATCTTTAACAGTTTCCACCGACTCAAAAATGACACCTTCACACACCCGTGTCAGATGAGGGAACAGACGATGCTCAATGGGATTGTGTTTTGAGGTATACGGTGGATAGTGGGCAATGCGAATCTCAATCCCCAATTCATTGACCAATGTCTGTAAATCTTGCTTAAACAGATAGTGGCGTGAACTGTTAGACCCGCCTCCATCACAGAGGATCAAAATAGAACTGGCCTTCGGATACTCCATGGAACCGTAATGATTCCACCAGTAGCGAATCGAGTCACAGGCAAACTCTCCCGTGTCATGACTGACCCCAATCTGCACATAGCCGATGTTCAGGTCTAAGTCGTATAGTCCATGGGGAATGGCAACCCCCTCTGCCAGGGATGGCCAATCATGGTCAAGCACCTGAATCTCTTGTTGGGTATACAAACGACCCTCTCGATACAGGAGTCCAATCAACTCTTTTTTTTAGTGTCCATGCTTAAAACCGGATGACCTGAGTCTTGATAGGTTTTTCTAAGATTCCTGATGTTTTCAAACTGTTCGTTACGATGGGCGGTTTCTCCTGTAGACAGTCGTTTCTGAGCTTTGCGTTTGCGATAATGATGCTTTTTAAGCAATTGGTCAACGAGGGTAACGCTGATGGCTTTTCCGTCAACTTCGATCAACTGAGCAATCTCTTGACGCTTGAGATTTGTCCATTTCTGCCCCTCATCCATCGGCGACCCTGCGGTGTGCGCCTCTAGCACCTCAATAAAGACTTCATCCAGTCCCTCGACGGTCTCAAAGGCTGATTTGCGTCCCCCGCCTTTTGCCCGAATCCCCGCCTGATTCATGGCCACTAAATCATCTAACTCTGATAGCCCCAATCGAATCGTGTAATAATCACACCCAAACAGAGCGCTAATGTACGATATTCCACCCCATCCCAGTTTCGCAGCTTCGATGGCCCCATAACGACGACGATCCTTTTCATTTAAGGACTTGTAAAGCCGTTGCATTTGCTGCTCAATAGCGAAGGGGTAGGGATTCATCTAAAAACAGATAAGGAAAGGATCTTCAAGCTATCACGCTTCCTATATTCTGGAGGTTATTTAATCCTCGATCCTAAGGCTAGTTTTTGAGCTAGGAATGACGTTCGTGTTGAGCGGCTGTCAGTGCTCTTCGTAGCCACATCGAGATCTTCAATCAGTCCGCGCCAATACGATTATTGACAACATCTCAACAAGTAATTCAAACATTACTTGAGATTAGCTTCGAATGCTCTACGTCGTTCGGCAATTTCCTGTGCCCGTTTTAATGCTGGAGCAATAACTTTCTCATCAAGGGAAACTAATAATTCTTTTATACATCGATAACGATAGGGTGGCAAAACAGATGAATAAGCCCCAAAGTCTTGAAACATAGAATATTCATGCTGTGAATCAAGGATGATTGGCTGAATTGGAAGTGAAGGTAAAGAAGGCACTATCCGTTGAAGTTCTTGAGGTATGCTCTTCGCATCTGTAATATCTGCAATCACAAATCTGGAAAGATGAGCAAGAGTAGAAACAGTTTCAGTCAAATCTCGCTCGGAAGGTTTCTCAAAATCAAAAACCACTGATAAATAATTTCTGCTGCGAAGTTCTTCACGAAGAGTATCTAGAATAGCTTTTCTCTCAGGTGTAAAGCGTCCAAGTATCAATACAACCTTTGATGTAATCGTATCAATAACTTTGCGAATTTTCTGATTACTCAGTAGTATATAAATAAATTGAGCAATTTCAAGGTCATCTACTGAGATAACAGCTCTGTCTTGAGGTGTGACAATTAAATTCGATTGTATGGCACCCTTTAAATTTAAGTCCCAAGCAGACACTCCCCAAACAGAGCTACCTTCAAGATCTGCATTTTCGAAGTTAGTTTCTACAAGCCGCGCACCCATAAGGTTGGACTCTCGTAAACAGGTATTACTAAAATTCGCCTTAAACAGGTCAGAAGCACCAAGATTTGTATTACAAAAAAAGGCATCGCTACAATCTGCTTTAGATAAATTTGATCCCCAAAGCTCAGCTGAACTTAAATTAGCTTTATGAAGCAAGGCTTTGCACAAATTAGCTTCTTCAATCCAAGAACGCTGCAAATTGGCTCCAGTTAGATCGGCTTCCTCCAAATTTGCCTGATTAAGATGTGCTTCAGATAAATTTGCTTCAGAGAAATCTACGGCTCTGAGATTTGCT
This sequence comes from Altericista sp. CCNU0014, assembly GCF_044923475.1. Lineage (NCBI taxonomy): Bacteria > Bacillati > Cyanobacteriota > Cyanophyceae > Synechococcales > Altericista > Altericista sp. CCNU0014. The sequence goes on along the minus strand of NZ_CP137338.1, from coordinate 2,791,362 downwards.
CGCCAAAAGTTAGCTCCACTTAAATCATAGCCTCTTAAATTTCTCCGCATTAAGGGAGCGACCAAATGCGAATCCATATCAGTTAACTGAGATTCTTTAAAGTCAGGTTCTATATCCGAATTATGTTTTCGCCATTTATTCCAAAAATCTTTGCCTTTACTCAGATTATTTAAGTGATCTTGGTTCATTTTTAGGATAAAAACTATTAAAAAATAAAATGTTGCGTTGCGTTGAGTCTATCTCTTCTAAAGGCATGTGCACAGAGAAAGTCTAACTCTAAATGGGCGGATGGCTGTCCATCAATTTAACTAATTTGGCTATATAGGCTGATAATATTGGCAAAGTTTTCAACATTTCCCCATTCAATCTTAATCTAATCTCCACAATATCCGTTTGCCTAACATATTCTCCTGCTGCACCTGCTCCAAATGCTTAACCTCCGATTGTTTCTGAAAGCATTGCCCGCCCTTAAGTCAATTTAACGGCTCCCTAATAGTCATTGTCGGCAACACAAATTCCTTTGCATTTAAGTCCATTCGTTGCAGTGCGTTGACAATGAGGACATAGAATTTTTTCGTTTTCCGGTTTTAGCTCAACCTCTGTGCTAAAGCTCGCCTGAGACTTGTCGTTTCTGGTCTGGCGTTCCACAATTGCTAGGATCTAAAGGATTTTCAAGCGTTGCCTCTTAAATTTTACAGCTAATGATAGATTTTCCGTATCTAGAACAATGCCAAGTCCTGAATCCGCTATGGATGCAACGCTAAAGCCGCTTCTTTATCTTGACTAACCAAACGACCATCTTCCATATAAACAATGCGATCGGCGATATCCAAAATCCGATTGTCGTGGGTCACGATTAAAATCGTACAGCGTTGCTCCTTCGCTAACTTCTGCATCAGCTCCACCACCTCGCGCCCTGACTTCTTATCCAAAGCCGCCGTCGGCTCATCCGCCAGCACGATCTTCGGTTGCGTCACTAAAGCCCTCGCGATCGCCACCCGTTGCTTTTGCCCACCCGAAAGGTTCTCTGGGTAATACTGCACGCGATCGCCCAAGCCCACAGACTCTAGCATTTGGGTGGCGATCGCATTTAGATCCTGCTCCAGAAAACGATCGTGTAACTCCAGCGCCATCCGCACATTGCGTTGAGCCGTCAAAAACGTCATTAAATTATGGGCCTGAAAAATATAGCCGATATGTTTGCGGAGACTTGCTAATTGGGACTTCCCCGCACCGCGAAGTTCCTCGCCCAAAATCTTTAAGCTGCCTTCCTGAGCCGAACGGAGTCCGCCAAACAACGTCAATAGCGTCGTTTTCCCAGATCCAGAAGGGCCAGTCATAATGATGATTTCACCCGCCTGAATCTCCAAGTTCACATCGAATAGTGCCTGCTTGCGCAGATCGCCAGATCCGAAATAGTAGTTGAGATTTTGAGCTGAAATAACAGGTTCCATGAGTCCCAACCCCTAAAAAATATCCGCCGGATCCGCCGATCGCAGCTTGCGCATGGCGATCGCTCCCGAAACACCGCACATGATAATCGTCAGAACAAACACCGTCACGGCTCGCTCTACCTTCATGGCGATCGGTAAAAGCGTTGCAGCATAGGTCAATTGATATAACCCCGTCGCTAAAATCAAACTCGGCAAGAAGCCAAAACAAGCCAGAATTAATGCTTCCTGACCCAGCATCATCAGCAAGTAGTTATCGGTATACCCCATCGCTTTCAACGTGGCATATTCTGCCAAGTGATCGGTAACATCGGAGTACAGAATTTGATACACGATGATAATGCCCACGATGAACCCCATCAGAACGCCCAAGGTGAAAATAAAACCAATTCCTGTCCCATTAGCCCAGTAGGTTTGCTCGATCAGAGCCCATTCCTCCGGTGTCAGAACCTTCACATCGTCCGGCAATACCCGATCCAACTCCGCTTTCACGCGCTGCACATTCGCTCCCGGCTTTAACTGGATCAAACCCGCCTCAATCTGGTCGGGACGGCGATCGGGAAATAGTCTGAGGAAGGTCGAATCGCTGGCGATCGCATTGCCATCGGCGGCAAAGGATGAACCGATCGTAAATAACCCTGCAACTTGCACGTTCTGACGATTGATTTGCACGTCCAGCCGCGATTGTTTGGCGAGGAGATCCGCAATCGGGCCATACTCCGGTCGCCCCGCCCGATCGAATAGCACCCGATCGAGCTGCTTAATGCGATCGAGGTTCTGCGTTACTTCAGGAAGCTTAAACACCTGAGTGCCCGGATCGATACCCCAAACCAGAATTGTCCTCGGTTGAAGAGTCTCGGGATTGCGCCATTGACCGGAGGCGATATAAAGGGGCGTGACTGCCTTCACTTGGGGATGGGCGAGGGTTTGGTAGAGGCGATCGCGGGGCGAACTGCGGACGGCGAATAGGGTTTGGAATTGGGGATTGGCGATCGCTAAGTCGGCTTGGAGGTTTTTGTAGGGACTCATGGCAGAGTCGTACAGTGCTCCCTCAAACCCCATTTGGATAAACATCAACAGATCCGCAAACGCAATTCCCGAGACTGCAACTAACAACCGCGTTTTTTGTTTGGATAACTGCATCCACGCCAGGGGCGTTTTCTTGAGTAGTTTTCGCAGCATAATGCAAGTTCCTGAACAATTAAGGTGAATTCCTACAAAGGTTTTACCAGCCGAGATTGTACCCTTCGACTCCCCTTCGACAGGCTCAGGGCAACGCGCTCAGGGCGCAATCTCTAGTCTCTAGCTGGCTGAGCGAAGTCGAAGCCAGCGGTAAGTTTTTTCCCAGAAATCACCTAATCTAATTGCTTATCCAGTAGCCACTCGTAACCCGCCTTCAGCATGGCTTTACCATTGGTTTCAATAATAGAACCGTGGGCCATAATGACGCGATCGAAATCCCACTCCAACACAGCCCGAATCGATCGCTCTACTAGGGCACGATCGGTTAAATACCATTTCTCTAGTAATGTGGGCTGGAGCGCTTTATAACCGCCGATGAGTTTCCCTACCAGCCTTGTTTCCCAGGCGTTCGTTTCATCGAAATGGAAGGCAATATCCGTGATAATCAGAGTGCGACTGGGTTTGTGGTAGAACACAACTTCATTAATCGGGTCGGGCTTGCCCAAGCCAGAGAGAGTGGTTCCAGGAACACTGAGGCCAAGAAATTGGCGATAGAGAATGTCTGTCCCAATTTCTCCTACCTCAGCGGTAATAACATGTTCAATCTTCAAATCCGGGCGCTTTTCCTGAAGACCGATCGCACCCCAAAACTCTGCTTGAGGATACTGCTGCTGGAAGGCTTGGGCAAACAGATGGTGGTAGCGATTGGGCGCAATCTGGTAGGCAATAGAACCCAGGCGATCGAGTTGGGTCGTGAGTTCCGGTGTCAATGCGATCGGCGAAATGACGACCAATCGACCATCTGCTAACCGGATTACCGTCATCCGCGTCCCCACCGACAACCCCAAAAACCGCAGCGGCTGATTCGCAATCCACAGGTCGGGAGCGAGCTGTTGCAGGGAATTGGGCTGGAGTGGTTTGTTCTGTAACTTCATGGCGGGTCTCCTAATTTTAATCGAATGTTCGTTATGCTTTACTTCAAACGAGAAATTGCGGTTTTGGGATCGAGTTGGGTTTTGGGATCGAGTTGAATTATGGTTTGCACCTGGAGGTAGGTCAATCCGGCGACTTTCTGGCGCGATGTTGGATCGAGCTGGACTTTCACTTCAATGATGCGCCGATCTAGGTTTTCACCTGGTTGGTTGTTATAAATCGTCTGGGGATTGACTTGCTGACCGATCCGGTAAACCTTGCCTTGCAATTCGCCAGAAAATGCCTGTCCTGTAACTGTCACCGTCTGTCCCGGTTTTACCTTCGCGATATCGGTTTGATAAACCTCCGCGATGACGATCATTTGTTTGGTCTGAGCGAGGTCGATGATGCCATCGTCCGAAGGCTTTTCCCCCGCACGGGTACGGATCCGCAACACCTGCCCAGCGATCGGGGCACGGATGTAGGACTTTTCGAGGGCGGTCTGAGCGCGTTTGAGGGCAGCTTTGGCGTTCACCAATTCGGCTTGAGCTGCTTGGATATCGACGGGACGCACTTCGGCAACCCGATCCAGATTCGCTTTGGCTTCGTCAATCTCGCTACTTCCGGTGTTCGCCGTGCGGGCGAGGATGGCTTGAAGTTCGCTCAATTGGCGGTCGGCGGTGGTATCGGTTCGCGTAAGGATGGCTCGGGCCTCGTTGACTTGCTCTTGGAGCGTATCGACCGCCAAGCGTTTGCTATCTAGGGACGATAGAGCGATCGCCCCTGCTGCCTGAAGTTTCCGGTAGCGATCGTATTCCACTTGGGCATTGCGAAGTTCGGCGGTCAAGCGTTTGAGGGTCGCCTGTTGGGCATTGCGATCGCCCTGCAATTGGGCTTTGAGTTTTGCGATCGCTGCGCGTTGCGCCATCAGATCGCCTTGGCGTTGGGACTGGAGGCGTTCGACCTGGGATGCCTGCGCCGAAATTTCTCCGGCTTTAGCCCCCGCTCTGACTTGAGCGAGCTTGGCTTGGGCGATCGCAACTTGTGCTTGGGCTTGCTGGAGTTCATCCTGAAGGCGATCGCGGGAATCCAGCACCGCTACAATCTCACCAGCTTTGACAGTATCGCCATCTTTGACCCGCAGTTCCAGCAGGCGATCGTTTTCGAGGGAACTGGGAGGTGCGAGTTGGAGGATTTCCGCTTCCGGTTCCAGGCGACCGAGGGCTGAGATTCTGCTCGGAGGAGGGGAAGCCAATTCTGGACTAGCGGACTGCGTGGGACGGAAAGAAAGCGAATAGAAAGCAGTACTGCCCGTGAGGGCGATCGCGCCGACCGCAGCGCCCAGAAGCCAGGGATTTTTAAGGATAGGATACGGTAGTTTCATCGGCACTTAAAGCGACAAATGGCTTAACGGGTTTCGGATCGCGGAAGATAGCTTTCGATCGTGGCGCTGATGAGTTCGGCCTGGGCCATCCAGTCGATGGTTGCGCCGTAGATGTGGGCCAAAAGTAAGCCATCGATGATGCTAAATAAGAATTGCAGCAGCGTTTCATCTTGGATGCCTAACAGTTGCATTGCTTCGGGTTTGAGGCGCTGGTAGAACTGTTGAATGATGCTGTTGGTTTGACCCTCGCGTTGTTGATGTTGATAGAATTCGACACAGAGAAGAAGTTCGTCCATGGCTTCCTTTTCTTCACGCTGGAAGAATTGAAAGACAGCGACGATTTTGGCTTTGAGGCTGGGGAGGTGTGTGAGATCGGCGTCAAATGTACGAAGGCTATGCTCGATCCGCTCCAACATCATCTGTTCGAAGATGGCCTGTTTGCTAGGGAAATAGTGATACAAGGTTCCCGTCGAAACCCCCAATCCTTCAGCAAGTTGACGCATCGCGATCGCGGCGTATCCCTGCTGTGCAAACAGATGAAAGCTTTTACCAAGCAGTTCTTTGCGGTACCGATCGCGGTCAACAATTTTGGGCATTTACTTGGCGTTGTAGAAGAATCGTATCAACCGCATTCTGCCACGGTTGGATAGACACAGGGCGATCGCCCTTTAATTTTCTGCGCATATCAAACAGCTCCCTTAGACAAAATAAGATATCGAACGTTTGTTATAAAATAATATAAAGTGTGTTCGATTCTCCTGTCAAGCGGACGTTGGTTTTTCTATTCTCCGACTAGAAAATATTTTGTCAGGGTATGGAGGTGCTTCGATAAGGCGGCCCCTCAGCGATCGCTATTCGCCTGATTCCGATAAGTATTGCGCAACAGCATTCAAATCTTCTAAACCTCGGTTCAATCGATTGAGCATGGCTGATCCCGTCTCATCATTGAAGTCAAGCTTAGGATTTTGTAAAGCAACTTCTTGGATCGCCTCTAGCCAGAGCGAAAGCGGGACTTCGCGGACGGCTGCTCGCAAACCCATATTGGTCAATACAGCAAGATGAAACCCTTTCCGGTCTTGCCCGCCATAGTCGTAGAAACCATCCCATAGCTCTAGCTTTTCGGGAGTATACGCATCGTACTGCTCGAATGTAATGCCAGTTGGCTCTAGCTGCGGTTGGGGTAACGGAGGTTGAGTCATAAGCTTTCTTTTTCAATACTTTTACGCTAATTAAAAGGAGGGCGATCGCCTTGCAAATGCTCTACCACTAAAGGGCGATCGCTCTGCACCAAGAGTCCGTATTTTGACTGAATCACAGATCTGAGTAGCTTTGCGGAGAGTCATTCATCTGTTAATAACAACTAAAGATATCGAATTTGCAAAGGCTTTATGACCGATCTCGTTCAATCCAGTGTTGAGGTTTACGTTTATGATGCGCTACTGCCAAGATACGAAGTTTTTCATCTTCTACCATACGGTACAGCAAAGAGTATGGAAACTTGGGTAATGTTAGGCGGTGAACAAAGCCTCGTACCTTGGGGCCAGCTTCAGGATATCTGGCGAGAAAATTTACTGCATTTTCTATTTCTTCTAGATACTCTAACCCCAACCCAAGTCTTTGTTCTTCGTAATAAGCTACTGCATCAATTAACTCTTGTTCTGCCAGCGGATGAAAGACAACGGTTCTCATTGTAAGGACGTGCGAATTCGTTGGAACACTCGTTCAGCAGGAACTCCAGCAACTTGTCCGTCATCCATTGCCTGATCGCGCTGTGCAGCCTCTTCAATCCAGACAGCAGCGACTTCTCGATCGATTTCATTGCTTTGTCCTAAGTGTCCCAAAAGCCGAGACAGTAGGGTTGCTTGAGAGTTCCTAGGAAGTGAAAGGAGTTCAGCTTCAAGATTTTCAAGTGTCATAACTACTTAGGGATGTGGTTGATGATCCACATTCATTATACTTTGAAATTTGGCATAATGAATCATCGACCTCTGGTCAGTTTCCAAAATTCTGCCATGATTATCTTTATTTAGTTAAAAAACGTCAAAAAAGCGATCAATCGTAGTTGCAAAGGCTCCATGACTGGTAGGGCGATCGCTCCGCAACAAAAGTCCGCACGTTCTCTCATTTTGATGAAGGCTAGCTTTTTGAGCTAGAAATAACGGCCTCAAATTGAGCGGTGGCTAGTAAAAATCGCTTACCCGTGTGTGCCATCCATCGGCCCAAATATGTATTAGACACGATACATAAAGCAACTTAGACTGAAAGTATCGTACCGCCTGGCCGAGATTTTGGCTACTTTGTGAAGGGCGACCAACCCATAAACCCAAATCGGGTGGATCGCAAAAGTCTTTCCGTATTACGCTGATGCTTTCCCCTCATTAAGGCACATTTTATTCCGTGAGTGCGGCATCCCTATTCTCCGATTTATACATGCAGAAATTTAGCTACACGAATCTTTTGGGTATTATTCTCTGGTTAACCACAGTTCTACTACTGGGATTAAGCTTATCGACTGCTTGGTGGTACAAATTTTGGTTCTTCGAGATTCTAGGAACTGCCTACTTATGGTTTGCTGGCGCAACCCTACTGTTGTTCAGCATTCTCCTTTCAGTTAAATCCTTACGACGAAAGCGAAGGTTACTAGGTGTTCTCTCAATCGCTCTAATTTTCTACGCTCAATCCATTTTAGGCTGGTATAGGCCCAACTTCGGCCAGCCCCAATCCAGTCGTATTCCAGTAACCGTCATGACTTATAACGTGAACTATCAACTCTGGAATACATTAGCTGTCGAACAATTAGTCAGAGCGAACCCAGCCGACATCTTTGGATTAGTGGAACCTTATAAGGAGCAAGCTACTGATTTGTGGAAGCGCGTTCGAGATATTTATCCCCATTACTATCGATCGACAGGGGGAAATCTCAGCTTATTCAGCCGCTACAGAATGATTGAAGCCAGAACGGATAACCTAAATTCTCTGCACCAAAGTCTTTTCGCAACGCTGGATATTCAAGGCAGACCCGTTCAGGTAATCGTCCTGCGTCCTCCCGCACCGCAAACCATCGACCACTTCAACCGTCGCAATCAGGTGCTGCGATCGCTCGCAGATTACGCGAAACAACAGTCATCTTCTACGATCGTTATGGGTGACTTTAACACAACCTCATGGTCGTTTTATTTGCATGAATTTGTTCAACGTTCGGGTTTATATAGTGCTTCTCTAGGGCATGGACTTCATCCAACCTGGTACTATGGAACCCATACAAAAGTTTTTGCCTCCACCCATTGGCTGTTTCAGTTCATCAAAATCCCAATCGACCATATTTTCCTGAGTAAAGATATTCAGGTCGATTGGGTTATTGCGGGGCCTTCAGGAGTATCAGATCATCGTGCTCTGATCGGCAAAATTAGAGTGTGAAAAAAGCTCGTCTGCGATCGCAATCTTCGGTTGCATCACCCAAGCCCTTACGATCTCCCAATCCCTAGATACTTGAGGCTAGCCTTTTGAGCTAGGAACGTTCCCGTCGTTCACCCGCCGCCAGCAAATTTTCGGACTTAATGAAGAAACTCAACACGGTCGACGTGCAACAAGCTGGTTAGACATTCGGTATCCTGTCATATTCTTCTGGCTCCACATCAGGAACTTTTGCTAAGATTGCTTCATACTTTGCTCGATCGCCTCTTTTAGCCCGATCGCTAAGATAATTTTCTGTCATTAAAGCAGAGATTTTTTCTGCAATAGCAGTAGATATAAACTGATCGATAGAAATTCCGTCACGAATAGCAAGATCGGACAGACTTTTGTGTAGCGAATCGGGAATTTGAACTTGAACAATACTCATGGCAGTTTTCCTGTTAGGCGTAAAAACTCCGAAGTGTCTCAACTTTATCATCAGAATCGATCGCCACAATTTTGCGAGATCGCCTGTCCGTAAAGAAGGGCGATCGCCTTTGCAAAGGTTTCACTACTGAAAGGCGATCGCTCCGCACCAAGCCGTCCGCATGTGCTTCCGTTTTAACAAAGGCTAGCTTTTTGAACTAGGAATAACGACCTCAAATTGAGCGGTGGCTAGTAAAAATCGCTTACCCATGTGTGCCGTCCATCGGCCCAAATATTTATAGATGCGATACATAAGGCAACTTAGACTGAAAGTATCGTACTGCCCGGACGAGATTTTGGCTACTTTGTGAATGGCAACGGCTTTGTTGCATGAATAGGGAGTTGCGGGCGGGAGAAATCATGATAGGTTTGAATCGCCAAACCCAAACCCAGGTTCATGAAAACGCAATACCGCATCCGCAACTGGTCTGAGTATTACGGCCATTGAAGTCATGGTAACCCTCAAATCCATTTATCGGTGGGCCGGACGTCAAGTCGAAGGCTTCATCGAATCGGTCTTCCAACTGATGCACATTACCTTAGCCGTGCCCGACCACAGCACGCTGTCTCGACGGATGAAAACCTTAGAGATTGACATCCCCGTGCATCTGAGCGCTAAAGAAGGAAGTGTGCCGGGGGAAGCTTCCTCCGGCCACCTTCCGCCCCGTCATGTAGTGATTGATTCGACAGGGGTTAAAGTTTATGGGGAAGGAGAATGGAAAACCCGACAGCATGGGGTGAGCAAACGTCGCACTTGGCGCAAATTGCATTTAGCCCTGGATGAAGCCACCGGAGAAATTTTAGCGGTGGTCGCCAGTGGCAATAACACCGCAGACTGTGAAGTTCTGCCAATGCTGCTCGAGCAAATTGAAGACGAGATTGAACCAGTCTCAGCCGATGGTGCCTATGACACCCGAACTTGCTATGAAGACATTCAACAGCGAGGGGCAAAAGCCATCATTCCACCGCGCAAAGGAGCCAAGATTTGGATGCATGGTAACGTGCTGCGCTTATCCGCAATGCGGTATTGGATCGTAAAATTGCCGATTTGCTCGAACGTGCAAGATTGCAACACATCCAAACCCAGCCAAAGGCTCGCTTGTTTGACGATGTCTATTATGCGGCACGGACATGGGATGAACCCAGACGATTAGTCATGAAGGCAGAATGGCTCGACAAAGGCCCCAATCCTCGATTTGTGGTGACCAATCTGGAGCAACCGTCCCAAGAATTGTACGACCACTTCTACGTTCAACGCGGCGGCGACAGCGAGCATCGCATTAAAGAACTCAAACTCGGCATCAAAGCAGATCGTCTCAGTTGCAGCACCTTTATTGCCAATCAGTTTCGTCTGCTCTTGGCTCAAACTGCTTACATTTTGATGCTTGCAATTCGCCAAGCGGCCCATGGAACACAACTGGCAACGGCTCAGGTGGAACGCCTACGGTTGTTGCTCATTAAAGGAGCTGCCAAGGTAACGGTTTCTACCCGACGGATTCTGGTGGAGTTGGCTGCGTTTTGCCCTTATGCCAAGGAGATGCATCAAATTTCTCGGAACTTATCCCAGTCCCAGTCCCTCAAATTTGAGTAGGCCAAGCCCGTCATAGGATTCTTGTCTCTATTTGTCGGAAATATAGGTGTTTTTAGCCTTTTTGAGCTGATTTGTACCGCTTTTTGCCTACTTTTGCTTTTCATCTCATCCTATTGCTCTAATTTTGGTGAAACTTACAACTCCTCATACACCTCGTGAATAATGCAGGTTAATTGAGTTAGGGTCTGATGACAAAGGAGTCTCAAAGACAGTTTTAGAGATCCGTATTAATACGATTCATCTTCCATCCATGCAGCTCTATATTGAAATTAATGAAATTCACCTCAATTGTCACAAAGGGGGAAACCAATGGCACAGAACGCTCTTATCTCTAACTTCATCTCCCCAAAAAGCACCTACTACGGTCAGGTAAAGCCTAAAAATCTAGTCTTCAACGCTAACCTCCAGGAATTTGCCCATCACGTCAGCATGATTTCAGCGCTAGAGACGGGCGGCAAGATTCCCCCTGAAGAATGTTTTGCTTTGATTAAGGTGCTGTGGTCGGAATTGGAACAGAGCAAGTACCAGCTTGGCATTGGCGACGATCGCGCCTAGCGATCGCAGGAGATCTGATGCGATCGGCATTTTCCCGGACCCTCGTTGCTAAAGCGAACCGTCGAGGGTCCAAATCTTGCAAAAACTAAGGATAAATTTCTCCTTCAGCAGCCAATCTGCATTAGAATGGTTCAGCACTGGTTTGCACGCTGGCTGTGCTTAGCGGACAAAAGTAGAGCGCACCATCTCACAAATCCTCGGAGCATTTCCAATGAGTCGTAAATGTCAACTGACCGGCAAAAAGGCCAATAACGCCTTCGCGGTTTCCCATTCCCATCGCCGTACCAAGAAACTACAAGAAGCTAACCTGCAATGGAAGCGCATTTGGTGGCCCGAAGGCAAGCGTTGGGTCAAGCTGCACCTGTCTACTAAAGCGATCAAAACGTTGCAAACCCAAGGTATCGATGCTTTGGCCCGGCAAGCGGGCATCAATTTGAACAAGGTCTAATTGTTTCGAGATAAGATCGGGTTGGACGTCTGCTATCCGCACGCCTACCCATTTTGTGGCATTTCTTAAGATGCTAGCGCGACCCTGCAAGTCCTTTATCGAGCGCGTCGCGCTGCGCGTTATTTTCAGTAGCATTAGCGATTTTTGAGATCGAGTTATGGACGTCGTCGATTTAAAGCGGGATATCGAGCTAATCTCCGAGCGCCTGGGTAAAACCCAGGACTATCTTTGACGTCCCCGCGCTCAATGCCAAGATTGGCGACTTAGAACAAGTTGCGGCCCAGCCTAGCTTTTGGGACGATCGCGAGATCGCCCAGAAAACGCTGCAAGAGCTGAACGAACTTAAATCTCACCTCGACGGTTTGAAGCGTTGGCGCTCCACGGTCGAGGACGCGAAGACCGTTTTGGAACTTCTAGAGACCGAGGACGACCCGGCGCTTTTGAACGAAGCGGAAACGAGCCTAAAGCAGTTGGCCCATCAGCTCGATCGATGGGAATTGCAGCAGCTGTTATCCGGCCCGTACGACAAAAGCGGCGCGGTGCTGACCATCAACGCGGGTGCGGGCGGAACTGACGCTCAAGACTGGGCAGAAATGTTGTTGCGCATGTATACACGTTGGGCGGAACGGAAAGGATATCAAGTTCATCTCGCCGAGATCTCAGAAGGGGATGAGGCGGGGCTTAAGTCTGCCACGATCGAAATCTCCGGGCTTTATGCCTACGGCTACCTGAAGTCCGAGAAAGGAACCCATCGACTCGTGCGGATTTCGCCTTTTAATGCCAACGACAAGCGTCAGACGAGCTTTGCGGGCGTTGAGGTGATGCCCGAGCTAGATCGCGATGTCGAGCTTAACATTCCCGATAAGGATTTAGACATCAGTACGACGCGTGCTGGGGGTAAGGGCGGCCAAAACGTCAATAAGGTTGAGACAGCGGTCAGGATCGTACACATCCCGACGGGTTTAGCCGTGCGCTGCACCCAGGAGCGATCGCAGCTTCAGAATAAAGAAAAGGCAATGGCCATCCTCAAGGCCAAGCTGTTGATCGTAGCCCAAGAGCAGCGCGCCAAAGAAATTGCCGATATCCGCGGCGATATTGTTGAAGCAGCTTGGGGCACTCAAATTCGCAACTACGTGTTTCATCCGTACCAAATGGTCAAAGATTTGCGGACGGGAGAGGAAACCACTGCGGTTGAGAGTGTCATGGATGGCGAACTCGATCCGTTTATTGAAGCTTACCTGCGCAAGGAAAATCAGGTAGCGGCTGATTCTGAATGATAGATGCTTACGCGCAACTTAGTACGCGCAACTTGGTTACGAGCTACTACCTGCCAAAGGAATGGACCTGACCTAAACCTCCCCTAGCCCACAGGCGCTGACTGTGCGAGGCTATATCGAAACTGCTCCGTCCAATGGGCCACATCCAGCCAACCCCGATCGCTCGGCATGACAACCTCGATCGTATCGAAGGTGACGGTCTGGACGGATACTACAAATCGAAGCATGGCCAGCCGTTTTTGCTCGATGGGAATGTCTTTATACATCAGGCTGAGGTGGGGGTCTAGGGTATATTCCTTCGGATGAGATAGGCGATCGCGAAGGGTGCGAGATAGCCGCGCGAGGCGATCGCTCGGGGCGAAGGTAATAAATCCCGTTCTGAAGTAATTTTCGGCATAGTCTAGCCCCATAATCTCAAGCGTAATGGGGGATTCGGTGGCGGCGGACTCCGCCACAATCTCCTCGAGATTATCTTCTGGCTGAAGGTCTCCGCTATAGAGCGTGAGATGGGGTTCGAAAACAGGCGTATCGTACTCAACCGCGTAGTCTTGAATCACTTTTGAGAGCCAACGGCGATCGCTCGGGGCGGGAACTAACCAAACCGCAAAGGGTGCAGTTGCAGTATCAGCCATCAAAATTTTTCCCTGGTTGCATAACTGGATTCTTGCTCTCCACTGTAGAGGGGTTTCGAGTAATAAAGCTTGAGTTGTTCGCAAGACAACTTTACGTTTTATTAAAGTGCAGGCGGCTGTCAAAGTGCGATCGCGCGATCTTCTCGCGCAGGACTGTGCCTTTAAAGACGTTTAACCCAGGCAATATCCCTGCGCGATCGCGCTATACTGCTTCACCTGCTCTTCTATCCAATCTTGCCCGCAGTTCAATTCTGAGGCCATGAGCTGAGCGACGACGGTCGCGCATTCAATACTGGCGCTGGCATTGAGAAAAAGCGATCGCGTTCGTCTGGCCAAGACATCCTCAACTTGGCGGGCCATTTCGTTGCGGACCTGCCAAATCACCTCGGCTGGCCGAACCTCCAGTTGGGGGTGCAGCCGTTTGTCAAGGTCGGGATTTCGATCGACCAAAGCTTGAATTTCTTTGGCGTCCGCGCCGTAGGGAGAGAGACTGTTCTCTGGCATCGATGCTTCCGTCCAGCCGTGAATTTGCAGCGTTCGAGTTTGACAGGATAACCGCTTTAAATGGCCCGCCCGTTCGGCTCGATCGACGACATCTTCGGCCATTTTGCGATAAGTTGTCCATTTCCCACCCGTAATGGTAATCAACCCCGATGCAGAGACCGAGATTTGGTGGTCCCGCGAGAGGGAGGCGGTCTGTTGCATTTTGCCAGAACGCACGAGGGGGCGCAGTCCGGCATATACGGAGAGCACATCGCTGGGGGTAGGGGCTCGCGTCAAATACTGCGCTGCATGTTTCAAGATAAATTCGGTTTCTTCCGGCAGGGCGCGAGGTTCTAGAGTCACTCGGGCGACGGGGGTATCTGTCGTACCCAGAACCACCCGTCCGTGCCAGGGCACTGCAAATAAAACTCGCCCATCGTCGGTTTGAGGAACCAAGAGGGCATCGTCTCCTGGCAGAAATTCGCGGGGAAGGACGAGGTGTACGCCCTGACTGGGACTGACGATGGCAGGCTCGTCCGGGTCGTCCATTTGGCGCACTGCATCGACAAAGACGCCCGTGGCGTTGATGACGGTGGTTGCCGGGATATCGAATTCATCGCCTGTTTCTGCGTCTCGCGCCCGCAGGCCGACAATCTGTCCGTCTTGTTTGACCAACCCGATGCAGCCAACATAATTCGCGACTGCTGCCCCCAATTCTGTTGCGGTTTGGGCTAGGTTGACGGCTAGGCGCGCGTCGTCAAATTGTCCGTCATGGTACATCACGCCGCCAAGGAGATGGGAAGGGTTCAGGGTCGGCAGCCGTCGGAGCGTTTCCTCGGGGGACAGGCATTTCGAAGCACCGAAGCTTCGCGATCCGGCGAGGCGATCGTAGACTTTCAATCCCAGCCCGTAGGCGATCGCGTCCGGCCAGTGATAGATCGGAACGATCAAGGAGCGGTTGCGAACCAAGTGCGGTGCATTTTGGTAGAGCAAACCGCGTTCGCGCAGGGCGCCGAATACGAGGGAGAGGTTGCCCTGCCGCAGATACCGCACTCCACCGTGGACTAATTTCGTGCTCCGGCTGGAGGTCCCTTTGGCAAAGTCGGACTGTTCGATAAGTGCGACGGTATGGCCGCGAGAGGCCGCATCGACCGCAGTTCCCAACCCCGTCGCCCCGCCGCCAACGATCGCGATATCGAAGGGAGTGGGGTGGGTCTTCAGGGTAAGGAGGGCCTGGGTTCGATCCATCGGTTATGCCTTTGGCACGGGCGTCGTGCCATCACGACTTCCACTGCAATGTGAGGGCCACGGCCTGCCGCCATTGATGCAGCGCGGTTTCGCGTTCGGCCAGGGATAAGGTGGGGTGGAATGCGGTCTGCGGTTTCCAGAGCGATCGCAGTGCGGCGCGATCGGGCCAGAAGCCAACCCCCAACCCGGCCAAAAATGCAGCCCCCAGGGCCGTCGCTTCCGTTGTTTTCGGTCGCAGGATCGAAATTCCTAGAATATCGGCCTGTCGCTGCATCAGGAAGTTGCAGTTTGCCCCGCCGCCATCGACGCGCAATTCCTTCAGGGGCAAGGCCGAATCGCTTTTCATACAGTCGATCGCATCGCCAACTTGGTAAGCGATCGCCTCTAGGGCTGCTCGACAAATATGGGCGCGATTGGTGCCGCGAGCGAGACCCAACAGCATTCCGCGCGCGTGAGCGTTCCAGTAAGGTGCGGCTAAGCCCGTGAGTGCCGGGACGAAATAGACCCCGCCTGTATCGAGTACGGAGGTTGCGAGGCGATCGCACTCTTCGGCATCCTCGATCAACTGCAATTCATCTTGAAGCCACTGAATGGCGGCACCTGCCGTAAAGATAGCGCCTTCAACGGCATATTCCAGTTGTCCGTCGATTTGCCAAGCGACGGTCGTGAGTAGGTTTTTGCTCATCACGGGGCGCGTCCCTGTATTCATGAGCATGAAACAACCCGTGCCGTAGGTATTTTTGACGCTCCCGACGTCAAAACAGGTTTGCCCGAATAACCCCGCTTGCTGATCGCCTGCAATCCCTGCGATCGTAATTCCAGCAAGGTCTTCAGGATCGGCTACCGCTGCGATCGCCCCGCTACTCTCGACTATCGCAGGCAGTATCGCGGGAGGAATCTTAAACAAATGCAGCAACTCGTCATCCCAGGTCCCCGTGTCGAGGTTGAATAAGAGCGATCGCGATGCGTTGCTTGCATCCGTGACGTGATACTGCCCTTTTGTCAAAGACCAGATCAGCCAAGAATCTAGCGTGCCAAAGGCCAGCTCGCCGCGCTTGGCTCGCTCTTGAGCGTTGGGAACTCGATCTAAAATCCATCGCAGTTTCGATGCGCTGAAATAGGGGTCGAGATGAAGGCCGGTGCGTTCGCAGACAAAGTCTTCGACGCCGTCTGCTTTCCATTGCTCGCACATCGTCGCAGTGCGGCGATCCTGCCAGATGATAGCCGGATAAATGGGTTGACCGGAGGCGCGGTCCCAGACCACTGTACTTTCCCGTTGATTGGTAATGCCAAGGGCGGCTATCTCTGAAGCCGTGAGGTTGGCTTGTTGGAGGGCCTGTTGGGCAACGGCAATCTGGGTCTGTGAGAGGTCGAAGGGATCTTGCTCTACCCAGCCAGGATTGGGGTAGTTTTGGCTGTAGGCTTTCTGGGCGAGACTCACGGTCGAGCCTTCAGCGTCGAAAATGATGGCACGCGCGCTGGTGGTTCCCAGATCGAGGGCAAGAATGTATTGCGAGGACATTAGATCGATGCTCCATCACCTCATGCTCCCATCCTACTCCTGGAAACTGGGGATTCATCGATCGGTCATGGTTCTTTGCGCCTTCAGGACTTACTGCATTTACTTCAAAAGGAATTCGGGGCGATCGCTAATGACCCCATCGACTTGCCACTGGGCCAATCGCTCGTGGTCGCGGTGCGTCTCTGCTCCATAGGCGAACGTGCGGAAACCGCAGGCTTGACTCTGAGCGACCACCTCAGAATCCAACGTACCGTAATAGTAAACGAGGGTATTGATGGAAGGGTGATTTGGAATCCAGTCGGGTCGAGACTGAAAATTTAAAGGGCGGTGGGCTACCAACAAACCGCAATCTACCTCGATCCGCCGACCGATCTCTACGACGAGCGGATGCCAGAACGACGTAATCAGAACGCGTCTAGATGTAATGTAACGGCGCAGAATTTCGATCGTTGGCTCCAAGGCATCAGGTGTTTTAATTTCCAGATTCCACAAAAATTCTTTCGAGTCTAGAAGTGCCAGTTGCAAAGCCTCTTCCAGGGTTGAAATAGCGTATCCCACTCGATCGCTCAGTTCGGCTTGCGTTACGGAAGCAACCTCATCTCCATCCGGCGTGAGTCGATCGTGAAATAGGATGGGAATTCCGTCTCGGCTCAAGCGGATATCCGTTTCGATGCCGCCCACACCCAGGGCGATCGCCGCCTCAAAAGCTGCCAATGTATTCTCCGGCGCGCGAGTCTGAACCCCTCGGTGACTTAGAGTCAACATCGATTGGTAATTTCCATTCCGGTGTATAAGTGTTTATGCGCTTTGTGCTTCGCGACTTTTCCTGAGATGGTAAATAGTCAAAGGGCTATTTTGTATTTCTGCATCAACGTGCGCGATCGACTCATCAAGAGTAAAGTTCAACGCATCAAATTGCTTACAAACTTCCTGCAACTCAACTACAGTTTTCTGGATTTTTTGAGGATCGGTCAGAACAGGTATAGTCATCAGATACTCCAATCATTTCTTGCTTCTTTAACAGTTGCTTCTCCAGCATCAACGGTTGATTGAGCTTGTTCTATTGCCTTGATTAATATATCTAGCATGACTACAGGTGCAGATTGCTGAACTTCAGATACTTTTAACAGAAGAGTCGAAAGCCTTGAATAAGAGGAAATTCCTCTCTCCTTAGTGTTCTGTAGTTGCTCTAGTACATAGACCATTTCTTCAGTTTCGTCATAAGCATTCAATATCGATTCAACACTGAATCTTACCCAATAACTTTTAATTGAGATTATCCTCGCCTCAGGGATTCTCGACGATGTTGACAAAACCCGTCGCGCGCTCCAAACGAACCAAAGCACGGTTGTAGTCTAAAACTGCCTGAATCGAATTGCTTTGAGCCTGGGTCAGATCGGCCTGGGCGCGAACCACCTCTAGCGTGGTTCCCACTCCCGCATCCCGTCGGACCTCAGCCAGACGAAGACTCTCGTTGGCCTGGACGAGCGCCCCGTTGGCCGTATCGATATTGGTGGAATTGGCCTGGAGATCGTAGAAAGCTTGCTCCACCTCCAACCGAATGGACTCTTTCAGTTGGTTGAACTGCTGGTCGATACTTTCAATATTTTTGTCGAGCTGCCGAAGCTGCGATCGCACATCCCCGCCGTCAAAAATATTGAGGTTCATTTGCACCCCTACAGAATAGCCGTAGGCCCCTAGGAAGCGATCTTCTAGATCGTCGGCAAGGTTGAGGGAGGCAAACCCCTGAACTCGCGGCTGGCGCTGACTCGCGACAATCCGCTTTTGGAGCAGTACGATCTGGCGCTGGAGGAGCGTTTGATTCAGCTCGACGCGATTGTTGAGGGCCAAAACAATGCTCTCCTCCAAGGACAGACCCCAAAGCCCCGCTCTTTCCGGTGTCGTTGCCGAAGGCAGGGTTACGTCCACAGTATCCGGTAGGTCGAGCTGTTGCACCAACTGACGGCGCGCAATGGTGTAAAGAGATCTGGCTTGAGTTCGGTTTTGCAGCGAATCGGCTAAACTCACGGATGCCTGTAGCACTTCAAACTGCGTCCGAGTTCCCGCCTGGGTTCCAAGCTGGACGATCCTTAGATTTTCCTGAAGGCTTTTAACCGACCCCTCCGATACGGCAATGAGCGCCTGGGTTTGCTGGAGATCGTAGTAGTTTGAGGTGATAGTCTGACGCAGCGCCTGAAGCTGTCGTTGCACTTCTAATACCGCGCTTTCAACTTGTCTTCGGGACGATTGGATGGAGGCATCCCGCTGCCCCCCAGTAAAAATATTGTAGTTGAGGGTCAGCGCGCCATTAAAGTAGCCTCCCGTGCCTCCGCCGCCGCTGCCCGAACTGAGCGGCAGCGCGACAGCATCTGCATCGAGCGGCGTAAAGTCAACGGGCGTCGAAAGCGTTGCAGTTTGGCTGGCCCGCTGTTGGAGCTGCCGAATTTGCTGATCGAGCGTAGTGGTTTGGACCTGAGTGGACGTTTCTTGAAAGCGCTCTTGAAGGGTCGTAATATCTAGCTGAAGCTGTTGCTGGGCAGCAGATAGCTGCTGCTGCAAAGCGGCAGTGACGAACTGCGCGTCAGCTCCGCTGTAGGAGCGGTTTGCCGGAGAAAAAGAACTGCCATCTGTGCGGGCAATGCTGCCGCTAACTGCCAGGGATGGAAAGAGTGCTGCTTTAGCCTGTTTGAGTTGGGCGCAACTGCGCTGAAATTGAAGCCGCGCGGTCTGGAGATCTGGATTGCGTTCGAACGCCAAGCGAATGGTGGCGGGAAGGGTGAGGGGCAGCGTTTTTTGCAGGGCGACAGCGGGAGCTTGTTGCGGAACTTCGAGGGGAACTTTTGGGGGTAATGCTTCCGATTTTTCGGCTGCTTTGGGAATCAATCCTCCTTCTAAAAAGCTCAGATCGCCCGATTGACAGAGCTTTTCCGCCGATTGAGCGGTGGGTTGAGGCGGAACATCGGCTTGAGCCACCGTTGAAGGAGGCACAATAATCTTTGCTGCTTGACTGTGCTGGGGGATTGCCAAAACAAACAGACTCAAGAAAGGGGTCAGAATACCCTGAAGTTTGATCATGAAACGTCCTAGAGCACTCCACACAAATCAAACGATCGCGCTGCCAATCGGAAGCGACCTTGCCATTTTAAGCATCCAAGTACCAACTCAGCTACTTAATTACGCTTTTTGGCGATTGTTTGTACTCCTTTGCGCGCTATTGCTGAAATTCAGATGCCGACTCGAGACCTATGACAAAATCTGCGCTAGAAACTGACGGCTGCGCTCCTCCTTGGGATTTAAAAAGAATTCTGACGGCGCGGCGCGTTCGACCACCTGGCCCCGGTCCATGAGCAGGACATGGTTGGCCACTTCGCGGGCAAATCCAACTTCGTGGGTCACGATTACCATGGTCATGCCGCCTTCGGCCAGCGATCGCATGACGTCTAACACCTCTTTAATCATTTCAGGGTCGAGGGCGGAGGTGGGTTCGTCGAAGAGCATGATTTTGGGTTGCATGGCTAAGGCACGGGCGATCGCCACCCGCTGCTGCTGTCCGCCAGAAAGCTGACCGGGGTACTTTTGGGCCTGCTCTAGAATGCCAACCCGCTCTAAGAGCTGCATGGCAACCTCTTCCGCTTCGGGCTTGGACCAGCGTCGCACCCAGATGGGAGAGAGGGTAATATTTTGCAGCACGGTGAGATGGGGAAACAGATTGAACTGCTGAAACACCATCCCCACCTCGCGGCGGACGGTTTCGAGGTGACGCGGATTTTGGGTCAGTTCCACGCCATCGATAACAATGCGGCCCTGCTCGTGGGTTTCCAGACCGTTGAGGGTACGAATCAGGGTGGATTTCCCGGAGCCGGAGGGTCCCATCAGCACCACGACTTCCTGGGGATACACTTCTAGGTCGATTCCCTTTAAGACCTGGAACGTGCCGTACCACTTCTGAACGCCCTGCACGGAAATGATAGGGGATGCTGCAATTGGCAATGCATCGGTCATGGTTAGGATCCTGAAGGAAGTTCTAAACGACGACTGGCTAATGACAAACTGTAGCAAAACAGCCAGTACATTAGCCCGATCGCCAAATACACCTCAGCATAGCGTCCTAAATATTCGGCTTGGGAGGTAATGCTGCGGGCAATACCCGTCAGCTCCACGAGGCCGACAATGGAAAGCAGCGCCGTATCTTTAAACAAGCTAATAAATTGCCCCACGATCGCCGGGACGACTGTCCGTAACGCTTGAGGCAGCACGATTAAGCCGAGCGTTAGGGGAGTCGATAGCCCCAAGGCTCTAGAGGCTTCCCATTGCCCGTTGGGGATGGATTGCAGTCCGCCCCGCACGGTTTCGGCGAGGTAGGCCGCGCTGAACAGAGACAGTCCGGCGATCGCCCTGACCAATTGATCGACGCTAATTTGGGGCGGCAGCAGCAGGGGCAGCATGACCTGGGCCATAAATAAAATGCCAATGAGGGGCAGCCCCCGGATGAGTTCGATGTAGCCCGTGCTGACCCACCGAATGACGGGCAGTTGGCTTTGTCGCCCCAGCGCGAGCAGTACCCCCAGCGGAAAAGACAGCACGATGCTCGCCATCGCGACCAGCAGCGTTAAGAGCAATCCGTTCCAGAAGGTCGTACTGACGGCAGTCAGCCCCAACCCGCCGCTAATCAGCCACAGCATGGCGCAAAAATTAACGAACCACAGGAGCGGTAGCCATGCTTTGAGGATTTTTCCGCGCCCAGACCGCTGACTCCAAGCGCCCAGACTGCCCGCCCCAATGGAAACCCCTGCGATGAGGGCAATCCAGGCGATCGGTTCGAACCCCTGCTTGCCGAGGACGAGCGCGCCGATCGTGCCGAGACCGACGCCAGTCGCAATGAGGGTTTGTTTGCGCCCCCATCCCTGGATTGCACCCCAAGAAAAGGTGGGGACTGCCACCAGCAACATTAAAACCAGCCAGAGCCGCCAGAGTTGCTCGACGGGATAGCGACCGACAAAGATTAAGCGAAGGTTGACCGCGACCACCTCCCACTGGGCTTGGGTAAAGATCCAAGTCCCCAGACTCTTAAGGGTTGCAGCGACAGCCCAAAGGCAGAGGAGGGTCAAGAGCGCGTTATACCAAGTGCTGAGAAGATTCTGGCGGATCCAGATCCGTGCAACTTGAAGAGAAGGCGGACTGAAGGCAGTTTTTATTAGGCTTTGCCAATTCTGCATAGATTAGCGCTCTACGATCTGAATTCGGCGGTTATAGAGATTCATGACGAAGGAAATGGTCAAACTGATTGCTAAATAGGTGGCCATCAATAACAAGATGACCTCCACAGCGCGTCCGGTTTGGTTGAAGGTGGTAGAGGAGACGGAGTATAGGTCTGGGTAGCCGACGGCGATCGCCAGACTAGAGTTCTTGGCTAGGTTGAGGTATTGGCTTGTGAGCGGCGGCACGATCGCCCGGAGGGCCTGGGGCATGATGACCAGCCGCAAGGTGAGGTTGGGCTGAAGCCCGAGCGATCGCGCGGCTTCCCATTGGCCTTTGGGTACCGATAGGATGCCACCTCTGACAATTTCAGCGATGAAGGCTGCGGTGTAAAAGGTCAGGCCAAACAAAATAGCCGCGTATTCAGGCGTCAGCAGCAGACCCCCAACGATGGTTTTGTTGTCTTGGACCGCAGGCAATTGAAGATTCCAGGGAAACTCTTTGGTGAGCACCCAGGCAATACATCCCCAAAAAATAACGGTGACGGTTCCCATAAACCAAGGGCTGGCGGGTTCTCCATTCAGTTGGCGGCGTCGGAGGGTGCGGAAAACCCACTGCGCGATCGCCACGCCAATTCCGACGCAAACGATCCAGGTCAGCAGGCTGAGCCTGGGCAAAAAATTAGGCAATAGCAACCCGCGCTGGCTCAGGGACAGATCGCCGAAAAACCGGATGCGCCGTTCGAAGGGCGGCGCGCTCAAAAAGACCGCAAAGTACCAAAACATGAGCTGAAGCAGCAATGGCAGGTTGCGAAGGAGTTCGACGTAGACCGCGCCCAACTGCCGTACGAGCCAGTTGGAGGACAGCCTTGCAATCCCCACGCCTATCCCGATGAGCGTTGCCAATATTAGACCCAGCGCCATAATGCGCAGGGAATTGACGATACCGACCTGAAGGGCTTGGGCGTAGGTGTCGGTGGGCTGGTAGGGAATCGGCGTTTCGCCAATATTGAATCCAGCCTGAGACTGGAGAAAATCAAACCCAAATCCCAGTTGCTTCTGTTGGAGGTTCGCAACTAGGTTGTTGCTGCAGTAGGCCAGCAACAAGCCGAGTAGACTCAGAACCAAAATCTGAGCGGCCCAAGACCAAAACTTAGGATGATGCCAAGGTCGCGACTTTAACGTTTTCATACATCGCCTGCCGAACACATAAGACTGTAGCAAAGGCTCAGACAAAAAATGTTAACCTGCGATCGAAAGCTACCTGTTTTTTGAGGGACTTGCGATGGTGGGGCCGACCTTAAGCCGCATCGAAATGTTTCCGGTGAAGTCCCTAGATGGCAAGGTGCTTCAGGAAGCAGTCTTGCTGCCGAGCGGGGCGCTGAAGGGCGATCGCCAATATGCCATCCTAGACGCTCGGGGTCGCTTTGTGAATGGCAAGCACGATCCGCTCGTCCATCGCCTGCGCGCGACCTTTAGCGAAGATTTGACGACCATTACGCTTGGAATCCAAGGATTTCAACAGCGCGAAACGTTTTCGCTGGCAGGCGATCGCGCTCCCCTAGAGCGATGGCTGAGCGAGTATTTCGATCGACCTGTGACGGTTCGAGAAAATACCGAAACGGGCTTTCCTGACGATCTCAACGCCCCTGGCCCCACGCTCGTGACGGCGGCTACCCTCAAGGCCGTTGCCGAGTGGTTTCCCAACTTGGACCTTGCCGAAATCCGGCGACGCTTCCGCACCAATCTAGAAGTGGGCGAGACGGCTGCGTTTTGGGAAGAACGGCTGTACGACAAAGCGAAGGGTTCGGTGCCGTTTCGAGTGGGGGCGGTAACGCTCCTGGGGATTAACCCCTGTCAGCGCTGCATCGTTCCCACCCGCGATAGCTCGGACGGGACTGCGGATCGCGGCTTTCAACAGCAGTTCGTGCGGCATCGAGAGGCCCAACTCCCCCCTTGGGCCGATCGCGAACGATTCGATCGGTTTTATAAGTTGGCGGTCAATACGCGCTTAGCGCCCGATACTCAGACGCGGCAGATCGGGGTGGGCGACCGAGTTGAACTGTTGGCTGGGCGCAGTCTATAGGACTTCGAGTAACTGTTCCAAGGGGGTAATGAAGAGGGGTCGCTTCAGGTGCTTTCAAAGGGTTATTCACCTCCATTTTGGGGTTGCAGTGGCTTCGGAACCGCCTGAAACCCCCATTAACTTTTACTCCTTTTGGATAATGGCGACTTCGACGATCTGAGTTACCATCGTCTGCATACCCCCTGATGTGTCTTACTGCTATCGAAGTTCCTCGTCAGGGTGCGATAGGTTTGTACAGCGTAGTTCTTTGGCGAGAGCTACGCTGTTTTCTTGAGGGCAAATTCCGCGACAATACGCAAGGACTCTACGGCAAGATCCAGTCGCTTCCATCATGATAAAACTGATTTTTTGGGGAACGCCCCAGTTTGCAGTGCCTTCGCTCCAGCGCCTATTTAGAGACGATCGATTTGAAGTACTAGGGGTCGTGACCCAGCCCGATAAACGGCGCGGGCGCGGGAATCAGCTCATTCCCTCCCCCGTCAAGCAACTGGCATTGGAGTGCGGTTTGCCAGTCTGGCAGCCCACCCGTGTCAAAAAAGACGCGCAAACCCTCGAAGAACTGCGATCGCAACAGGCCGATGCCTTTGTCGTCGTAGCCTACGGCCAAATTTTATCCCCTGAAATTTTAGCCATGCCCCGGCTGGGATGCATCAATGCCCACGGCTCGCTGTTGCCCGCCTATCGCGGCGCTGCCCCCATCCAATGGAGCATTTTTAACGGTGATGCGGTGACGGGCGTGACGACGATGCGGATGGATGCGGGCATGGACACAGGCCCCATGCTGCTCAAGCGATCGATTTCCGTGGGATTGCTGGACGACGTTGGAGCGGTTGCCGCGCGACTGGCTGAAGTCTCTGCGGATCTGCTGGTCGAGACGCTCGTCGCGTTGGATCGAGGAAGCATGACGCCAGAACCTCAAGAAGAGACACTTGCCACCTACGCCCGCCTGCTCGAAAAAACCGATTTTTTAATGGATTGGTCTAGATCGGCGATCGCCCTTCACAATCAGGCGCGCGCGTTTGCCCCCAACGTCACTGTCCGGTTTCGCGAGCAGCCCCTCAAAGTTCTCAAAACCGTCCCCCTCGGCCTGCAGTGGCAAGACGCACTCCCCACCGATTTGCAAATTTTAACAGCGGAACTGGCGCAGCGAGAGATGCAGGCCTTTGCCCCCGGTGCGATCGTCTTTCTGGCAAAGGGACAGGGTCCAGTCGTTCAGACAGGCGAGGGATTGCTGCTGCTCCAGTCCGTTCAGCCCGCAGGCAAACGACAGCAGAGCGGTTGGGATTTTGCCAATGGATTGCGGCTCCAAGTAGGCGATCGATTGGAGAACGGAACGCTCGCAAGCTGAACCCAACGCTGAGGTTTCGCTCGCAAAATCCTGTCGCCGCATAGGACAGACCGCGCTTAAAGCTGCGATAATTAAAAGGTTTTCTGAAATTCTGCAAGCCATTTATCCTGCTTTGCAGCTTTTCAGTTCCTTATTATTGCATTGTCGTTTACTCATTATCATGCGAACTCAATACTGCGGCGAACTTCGAGGCGATCGTGCGGGTCAGACCGTAACCCTGTTTGGGTGGGTGGATCGCCGCCGCGATCATGGGGGCGTTATTTTTCTAGACCTGCGCGATCGCAGCGGGACGGTCCAAATTGTCAGCGATCCAGAACGCACCCCGGAAATTTACGCGTTAGCGGAATCGCTGCGCAATGAATACGTCATTAAAGTACAGGGAACCGTCACCCTGCGCCCCGAAGATTCGCTCAATCCAAAGATCGCGACGGGCGAGGTGGAAGTCTACGCAGAAGCCATTGAAGTGCTCAATGCCGTGCGCCAGCAGTTGCCCTTTCAAGTCTCCTCCGCCGATGCAGAATCGGTGCGCGAGGAACTGCGGCTGAAGTATCGCTACCTGGACCTGCGCCGCGAACGGATGCGGAGCAATCTTTTGCTGCGCCACGAAATTGTCAAAACCGTGCGACGCTACCTCGAAGACGTGCAGGGCTTTATCGAAGTGGAAACCCCCATTTTGACCCGTTCCACCCCAGAGGGCGCGCGGGATTATTTAGTGCCCAGTCGCGCGAATCCAGGGGAATGGTTTGCTCTGCCCCAGTCGCCGCAATTGTTCAAGCAGTTGCTCATGGTTTCGGGATTCGATCGCTACTACCAAGTGGCGCGCTGCTTCCGGGATGAAGATTTGAGGGCCGATCGCCAGCCGGAATTCACGCAGCTCGACATGGAAATGAGCTTCATGTCTCAAGCGGAGATTATGGAGCTGAATGAAGGGTTGATGCGCCACCTTTTCAAGACCGTCAAGGGGATAGACTTGCCCGAGACGTTCCCCCGTATGACCTATACCGAAGCAATGGATCGCTACGGCACCGATCGCCCGGATGTCCGGTTTGGGCTGGAGCTGGCGGACGTATCGGACTTGTTCCAGACCTCTGGGTTCAAGGTGTTTTCGGGGGCGATCGCCCAGGGCGGCGTCGTCAAAGTACTCTCCATTCCGGGCGGGAACGATCGGTTCTCTAACGTCCGCATCAAACCCGGCGGCGATATTTTCAGGGTTGCCAGCGAAGGCGGTGCTAAAGGATTGGCCTATATTCGCATTCGCGAAGGCGGCGAGATCGATACCATCGGTGCTATCAAAGACAACCTCGCACCGGACCAGATTGCGACGCTGCTAGAGCGAACCCAAGCTCAGACGGGAGACCTGTTGCTGTTTGGGGCTGGCGCGACCGATGTCGTCAATGCTTCCCTAGCGCGGGTGCGGCTGGCGGTCGGCCAGGAACTCGAGCTGATCGACCCGGATTGCGTCAGCCTGCTGTGGGTGGTGGACTTCCCCATGTTTGAGTGGAACGCGGACGAGAAGCGGCTGGAGGCCCTCCACCATCCCTTCACCGCACCGCTGCCCGAAGACCGACACGATCTCAAAACGGCCCGCGCCCAAGCCTACGACTTGGTGTACAACGGCCTGGAAATTGGCGGCGGCAGCCTCCGCATTTACGAACCAGAGCTTCAAGAGCAGGTCTTTGCTGCCATCGGACTTTCTGAAGCCGAAGCCCAGAACAAGTTTGGTTTTTTGCTGGAAGCCTTTAACTACGGCACCCCGCCCCATGGCGGGATTGCCTACGGCCTGGACCGTTTGGTAATGCTGCTGTCTGGCGAAGAATCGATTCGCGATACCATTGCCTTCCCGAAAACCCAGCAGGCCCGCTGTTTGATGACCCAAGCACCATCCGACGTGGATGCGAAACAGCTCAAAGAGCTACAGATTCGCTCCACCGTCCAGCAACCGCCCAAGGCTTGATCGCGATCGACGCACATTCTCGGGAGGGATTCGGAAGGCCAGGAGCGATCTGCCTATGGCAACGAAGCGGGTTTTAATTATCGACGATGAGGAAGCGATTCAGACGGTCGTGCAGTTTGGCGTTCAGATGGCTGCGGGTTGGGAGGTGCTGGTTGCTTGCACTGGGCCTCAAGGAATCCAGATCGCCCAATCCGAAGCGATCGACGCGATCTTGCTGGATGTGA
The DNA here is from genome assembly GCF_044923475.1 of Altericista sp. CCNU0014. Lineage (NCBI taxonomy): Bacteria > Bacillati > Cyanobacteriota > Cyanophyceae > Synechococcales > Altericista > Altericista sp. CCNU0014. Next base: position 2,763,991 of record NZ_CP137338.1, on the reverse strand, counting down.
TGATGCCGGGGATGGATGGCATTGCCACATTTCAGGCACTTCAGACGCATTCTAAGACAGCGCAAATTCCGGTCATTTTTATGACGGCCAAAGCGCAGCGCTCAGAAGCCTCTCACTTCAACGCATTAGGAATGAGGGGCACGATTGCCAAACCCTTCAACGCGCTCGATCTTCCCCATCTCATTGCCGCAATTCTGCATTGGGAGCTGGAACCGTGAAAATCTTGCTCGTAGAGGATGACGAAGCGGTGATTGCCCTGCTCGCCAAAAGCCTGAGCGCTTATCGCTACGTGGTCGATGCCGTCAGAGATGGGGAAACGGGTTGGACCTACGGATCGACCTTTGAATACGACCTGATCGTGATGGATGTAATGCTCCCGAAGCTGGATGGAATCGCCTTATGTCAGCGCTTCCGAGCGGAAGATCACACCCTCCCCATTTTGCTGCTCACGTCTTTAGACAGCAGCACGGCCAAGATTCAGGGACTCAATGCGGGAGCAGATGACTACGTGATCAAACCCTTCAATGTAGAAGAGTTGATCGCGCGGATTCGGGCTTTGTTGCGTCGGAGCAGCGCAAATCCCTCCGTATTGAGGAGCTGGGGAGACCTGCTGCTCGACCCGACGACCTGCGAAGTGACCTATAACGGTCAGCCTTTGATTCTGACCACGAAGGAATACGAGTTGCTCGAACTTTTGCTGCAGGACAGCCGCTGCGTGCTGAGCAACGACGAAATCCTGGACCGATTGTGGTCGTCCGATGACTTTCCGGCAGAGGCAACCGTGCGATCGCACGTGCGGCGGTTGCGTTCCAAGCTTCAAGAGGCAGGAGCGCCCCGCGATTTTATCAGCACCATGTACGGGCGGGGCTACTATCTGAAGTCGCCGCAGACGGCAATCCAGCTTTCCCAATCCTTTTCGGACGAACCCAGCCCTTCCAGCTTGAGTGCAAACCGAGAGGCCAACCAAAACGCTCGCTACCTCGAATTCTTAAAGGACGCGTGGGTGACGACTCAACCCCATTGCCTCTCGCAAGTGGAGGTACTTTCTCAAGCGGTACGAGCGCTCCCAACCGATGGCTTCACCGAAACGCTCCAACACGAAGCCCACCACGTCGCCCACAAGCTGGCAGGAACGCTGGGGATGTTTGGGCTGGTCCGGGGCGCATCCATCGCCCGGCAATTAGAAGCGACGTTCGGTCGGGCCGAACGCCTCCAGCCAGAACAAGCGCCCGATTTAGAAGATCCGCTCGAGATGCTGCGCCAAGAGATTCAGTCCGCTCCCGTTCTTCTGCCTCTGCCCGCACGCGCCGAGCATTCAGGTGCGATGTTAGCGATCGATGCGGATGCGAGTTTCACCCAGCCCTTGGCGGAAATGGCCAGTCAAAAAGGTATCCGGTGCACGATCGCCCCCAGTCTAGCGTCAGCCCACCAATTCCTCGCAGAAACCACTCCCGATGTCGTTCTGCTGCGATCGCCCCCTTCAAGCCAGCGCTCAGAATTTCTCCAAACCCTCTCAACTCGCCTCCCTAAAATCCCCGTGTTGGTCGTAGGCCACCCAGACGATCTCGACCAACGCCTCGAAGTCTCAAGGTGGGGTGGAAAATTCTTGTCAGAGCGATCGGCGACCTTAGAGCAAACGATCGCCTGCGCGATGGGATTGGTCCGTCCGCTCACGGCTGAGGCCAAAATCGTGTTTGTGGACGACGATGTCCTGTGGCTGCGCAACCTCCCGGCGCTGCTCGAACCTTGGCGATTTAAGCTGACAACCCTTTCTAACCCCCTCCAGTTTTGGGACGTACTGCAAAGCGTCAAGCCGGACGCGCTGGTCTTAGATCTAAAAATGCCGGATATCGATGGATTGGAACTTTGTCGGATTGTCCGCAGCGATCCCCTATTGCAGCGCTTGCCTGTCTTGTTTGTCAGTGCTGTAGAAGACGCCACCGCTCAGAATGAAGCGTTTCAAGCGGGTGCTGACGACTATATTTGCAAACCCGTCACGGCCAATGTTTTGGCAACCCGAATTCTGAATCGACTGCAGCGCATCCGAGCGTGGGCGAGATAGCATCCTTGGAAAAGATCGGGATCGAACGGTCTGTGAAGATCTTTGCTGCACGGTTTTTGCACGCGATGTCGGTCAGAGTATAAGATGGACCGATAGGACTGGAGTGGAACATGTCTGTTTCTGTACGAGACTCATTGCGATCGCAACAATCTCCTTTAATCCGCAAGCTAGCAGATTGCATCGAAGCGGTCTGGCAGAAAACCCTAGACCTGTCTCCTTACCAGATGCCTGAAGACTTAGGCTATGTTGAAGGGCACCTTGAAGGCGAGCGCTTAACGATCGAAAATCGCTGCTATCAAACCTCCCAGTTCCGCAAGCTTCATCTAGAACTCGCTCGGGTCGGAAACGCGTTGGATATTCTTCACTGCGTGATGTTTCCCAATCCCAACTATGCCATTCCCATTTTTGGTGCGGATATCGTCGGATCTCGCGGGACGATTAGTGCGGCGATCGCCGATCTCTCCCCCGTCCGTCTCGATCGATCCTTGCCTCAACGCTACCAAACGGCCTTGTCTGGTCTGCCTCCCGTTGACTTCTCGCAACCGCGCGACCTGCCTCAGTGGGGAAATATCTTTTCAGACTTTTGCTTATTTGTGCGTCCAGTCGACGAACGAGAGGAAGCCTTATTCCTCAATCGAGTCCAAGACCTTTTAACCCTCCATTGCCAGTTAGCCTGCACGTCAATTCCCGTCACGTCTCCTCTCGAACTGCTTCAAGTCCAGGAAGGACAGCGGAACTACTGCACTAAACAGCAACAGAACGATAAAACTCGGCGAGTTCTCGAAAAATCCTTTGGTCCAGAATGGACAGAGCGCTATATGACGACAATGCTGTTTGATTGCGTTGTCTAATCCTAATCCCCGCTCGATCCGAGCGAGCGACGCGAGACCTCGCGCTCTTTGCTATTGGAGTTTAGACTAAACAGGAAGTACGTTCACGAGAAAGTAACTCGAAAGCATTCAGCATTCGAGACCGAGAATCAAAGGGAAGAAGTTTAAGGTTTAGGCTGCTGTATCAGCCGTTTCCTTGGGCTTGGCAAACCTTTTTTTGACCGTTGGACAGAAAGGACGACGGCTCCTAGGTTTACCTGTAGGCCAACCAAGAGACTTTCCACGAGGTTTCGGGTCAGAGGCAGGAGAGCCAATCCTAGCTAAAAGTGAAGCAAATGAATTTGCAATGCGTCCTGGGGTCAATTTGGTCATGGGTTTGTGCCAGGGCAAAGGGGAATCTTCCACGACCTCACGAGCGAGCCATAATTGCCAAGTGAGCAACGGCATTAGGTCAGACCAAGTTTCCATCTGTTTTGGGGTAGACAGTTGAGGCACCGTCCAATGGAACCGTTGTCGAACAAATCGATACCAATGCTCAATGGCAAAGCGACGCAGGTACTTTTGCCAGATTTGACCCAGCACAGCCTTCTGTTGTCCCATCCAAATCAGCCACAACGGTTTTGAGTCAGGGGCATCAAGTCGTTGAACCAGAATCAGGTCAAAGGGAGCGTCGGCAGCTTGTCTTAAATGAAGTGCTTCCCATCGACGCACTTTCACTCGTCCCAATTTGGGGTCGTGGGTCGTCATCTCTTCTTGAGCGACTGTCCAAGTATCGGGCGCTTGGAGGCTAAATTTTGGGCCATGTCGATGGGGTCTGCCCTTCCCCTGATAGGGCTGTGGGGCATGATAGAGCACTCGATTCGGTCGTAACCTCAGCAGCTTGTCGCAGGGGATGTCTGCGGTCTGTTTGAGAAAGGGGGCACACCCATACTCTCCATCTCCTAAGAACAGGACATGTCCTGGAATTTGAGCGCAGACTTGGCGTAACTGAGTTGCGGCTTTGCCAAGGGGGGTATCAAAGCTGGTGATCCGTTCATGGCGCAGGGGTAAAGCCCAACTGCCTTGCTCCTGGGGTATCCAGGCGATCGTGCTATACCCCTGACCGACGGCAACGGGTTTGCCTCCAGACAGCACCGATGGTTGGTGTTCATAGGTACGGTCTTGGAGCGTTTTTGCATAGGGCCGTGACCACGCCGTATGGTCTCCTGCCAGAACCACCACTTCTGATGTAGGGATGTGCCGCACACATTCTTTCATCAAGGCTTGACGCGAGGGCCGACCATCTTGGAGCGCTTCATAGATGCTCGGCCATTCTCGACGAAAGACGGGACTTAATGACAGCTCTACGAAGGATGCAACGCTCCGGGTTGTCAACACTGCGTCCATCAAATCGAACAGCGCATCCCTCCCGTTTCCCAATAACAGATAGGTGCGATGGCGAAATATCTCAAGATTCTGCAAACTGGTCATGATGAAGCCGATATGTTTTCCAACTTTCAGCTTCTATCATCGAGTGGTCAGTCTTCTTCGGCTGACCGCTTTTCCTTCCTGTTTAGTCTAAAGTCCAATTGCTAGAGAAACGCCTGGATGAAGATGTTTCATCCAGGCGTTTTGACATTTAATTCTCAGTTTCGGTAGATCGAAAATTACGGCTTTCCCAGAAGATTGTTACATTCGATCCCCCTCAATCCCCCTTAAAAAGGGGGACTTTAACTCTGAAGCCCCCTTTTTAAGGGGGTTGGGGGATCGAGTGTAAGAAGTTTTCGATCTACTGAGTTTAGGCGATTTCTAGAAAAGAAAATCCCGAACCATAGGTGCGCAAGGCCTTGCACACCTACAGAATCGCGCCTTCTGCCTATTCTTCTGTAGGTGCGGTCTTGGCGGGTGTCTGACCGGAGAGGGGGTAAATTTTAACGATCTTGCCTCCCAATCGCGCTATCCGGCGCATTTCGCTATTCATGCGGCCATAGGGCACCTGATGCAAAGTGGAGCCGCTATTGCGAACGGGATGGTTGGAATTGTCAGTCTGATCGTTTTGCCGCAAGCCCGTCACTTCGTAGATAAAAATGCGGCTATTGGCCGTCGAGCTAGCGGCTCCAGGGGTTGCTTGTCCAAGCATAGCGATTCGATCTCCGTATAGGTTTGACAAAGTAGCAATCCGTACAAGTATGGATGGGGTTCCGTTTGACAGTAGGTTTTTACTGCGCCACAGTCACGCTCGCAACTTTCCCGCCCAGCTTATTGATTTGCTGAAGCGTACTGGAGAGCTGCTCGTAGGACACGATGTACTCTTTGTTGACGCGCCGAACCTTAGGATAGCGGGGCAGGTTGAGGCTCGATACCTCAATGCGGTAAAGCCGATCCGTCGAGCCGACAGCAGAGCGACCAAACGCGCGATTCGGCATCGTACCTTGCTCGGAGGCTCGGTAGGCAAACCCATTGCTGCTGCCGGAAGGCGCTACGATCGCCGAGGCGCTATTTCTAGCCAAATTAGCCGCAAGGGAAGAACTCGCACCGCTAATCTGGGAAAGATCGCTATTGGCATAGCCCCGGTACAGACTGAACAGTCCGGTGAACCCAGTCGCTCGTTGCCCCGCTTGGTACTCGAATCCAGTGTAATAAGGCACGATCGAGTCGCCAAATTTTTCCTCATACTCGGCAGAGTCGATGTAAGAGTCGATATCTGCATCGTACCCTTCCGTTTGATAGCGATCTAGGTGCTCGATGACTTCAGCTTCGTCATGGGGCGCGCGACCTAAGAGGTGCTTGAAATTCAGCTCTATCACTCGGGTGTGGAAATGAGGATATAAAAACTTGTTTTTGTATAATTCCGTCTTGGCCACGGCTCGAACGAATTCGCGCACCGTCAACTGTCCGTTGTTGAGCAAAGATTCCAGCACGGGAAATCGGTCGCTGGACAACAGATAAGTATTCCCCAATACATGGCGATAAACGGCATGTATGACGGCCTTGGCATTTTCTGGCGTCCAGTTCGGGCGCAATTCCACAGGGCTAGTTTCGCTGAAAGCGCTCGTCCCTAGTCGTGAAGCTCCAGTTGTAATCGCCACAGATGATTCTCCTTAATTAGTTAATGGGTCAAACGCGATGATATTAGGCGATATCTGGAATATCGATCTCCCATTCATTGGGGGGTTGCAAGAGGGTAAGATCTCGAAACGCCAAAGAACGATGAATTCTGCTGCAGAAGTTGCCTTAAGCCGAGGACACGTCGATCGCGCGGGAACCCCGTCGATGCATTTGTCGATGCATTTATGGCCGGTTGGATTTAAGCCGATCGAAGCTTACCAGATACTCCCGTACACTCCGCCTGATTTGAGGGGCCTGTTTGCTTTGCGCAATTCGACGGGACTGGTTCCTCTAACTGTCTTAAGGTCTGACTTTTCAGCTGTTCCAGAACCGATCGCGTCCTTAGCACCTGAAACCATCCAATCAAAAAATTCGCCCAGAACCTCGGATTGCCATCCACGCTGCATAAAGCAACGCCAACCGCATTTCGTGCTCTGGGCGAAAAGAAACCCTTAGCTTAGGGCATTGATGGCATAGTCGAGGTAGCAATTGGCTTCAATGGCTGCGTCGCCGCTGAGACCGTGATTTGCTTTGATGTGCTTGAGGGCTTCGACGTACCAGCTAGGAGACAGTTCGAAGGTGCTGTTGATTTCACCGACGCCTGCTAGGAGATAGTCATCCATGGGGCCCGTACCGCCTGCAATCAAGCAGTAGGTAACCATGCGCAGGTAGTAGCCGATGTCGCGCACGCACTTTGCTTTACCGGAAGCGGAAGAAGCGTAGTTGTTCCCTTGCATTTGGGTGGTGTACGGGAATTTTTGGTAGACGGCATTTGCAGCGCCTTCTGCCAGACTGCTGGATTTTGCGGCTAGCGCTCTAGCGGCTTGCAGGCCGGTTGGAGCTTGACGCAGGCGGCCAAACGCAACTTGCAGTTCGCTCGTGCTGAGAAAACGACCTTGAGAATCAGCAGCAGCTACAGCTTCGGTTAATGGAGTTTTCATTGGATACGGATCTCCCTAAATGATTTTCGCAATAATGGTTTACGGTGTATCGATCCACAAACGATCGATCGAGCAACGGGTAAATGATTGTTGCTATGAAATAGATGCTTTAGCCGACAGCAGAAGCAGCACGGTCGAAGTAGGATGCAACTTCAGCCATGATGGAGCTGCAATCGCCTTGGGTAATGCCAGCCTTGTCGTTGGCGATCGCAATAGCAGCATCTTTCATCTTGCCGATACCAGCTGCGACGGAAGCGCCGGGTACGCCCAGAGCCAGATAGGTTTCGCGCAGGCCGTTGAGGCAGCGGTCATCCAATACGCTGGCGTCGCCCGTGAAGATTGCGTAGGTTACATAGCGTAGAACGATTTCCATGTCGCGCAGGCAGGCAGCCATGCGGCGGTTGGTGTAAGCATTACCGCCGGGTGCGATGAGTTGAGGCTGATCGGCGAAGAGGGAACGTGCAGCGCTTGCAACGATGGAGGATGCGTTACCGGTAATGCGGTTGACGGTATCGATGCGCTTTAGTCCGTCGCTGACCATTGCATTGAGAGCATCGAGTTGAGAATCGCCTACATATTCGCCGCGAGCATCTGCTTGGGCAACCACTTTGGTAAAAGCGTCTAGCATTCTAAGTTTCTCCTAACATTTAAAGCAAGTTAATTTTTTGCTCGATATTCAAGTTATTAAATTGGGTTTCGAGCAATAGATAGAAATAAATTGGCATGCAATGCTTGAGTTGGGCCTTAAAAAAAGACCGTCTCAGAGAACGAATGTTCGATTGTCTGCCAATTTCTTCTGAGCGAGAATCCCGATTTTGGAATCGACGGACTCATTGCTGTTTGAACCACCTTTGATTAAATCAGCGGGTTTGTGCAAAACTCGTGCAAAGATTAATGCCTACCCCGAAAACGTTATTTTGCTTTACATAAAATTGATGTTTGTTAACTGCTTGTTAAGAAAGTCGATATAAATGCCTGCCGGAAGAATATTTGTGGCGCTTGCCTGGCAAAGATTTCAGCCATCCTTGGGGAAATGCCGGAGGTTGCTAGAGCGTCTGCTATAGATTTCGTGCAATAAAACAGCACAATATTGGGTCTGTTATCGAGCGGGAATCGGTGAGGCTCTCATAATTGGGGAGGCTGGCATCGACTGTTCGCCCTTGGGGAACGAATGCTGCGGGAATGGGTCGAAGGCTTTGGACGGAGGACGCGTTAAGGCGATCGCCGGTTAGCGCGTTTGCCGCATTGCCAGCCGCATTGCCCAGTTCGTGCTGGAAAAGCGCGTATCCTCCTTTACACTGTGAAATATTCCTTTTTGCTTGAGGTGCTATGAGCGCAGTAGACTCGTCAGTCGTCCCGCAGCGGTTTCGGTTCGACCGCAAGCTGTGGGCGCGATTTGTGGAAGTGGCTCAACCCTACTTCTATCCGCCGGAAGCAAATAGTTCGCGGCAATTTTTCTTTTTGATCGCCACGCAGCTTGTTTTTGTGGTGGCGTTTACCTTTTTCTTTGTTGTGGCCCTAGCCTTAATCGGCTTCCAGTTTAATCCTAAGTTTTTTGCGGGTTTGACCAAGCAGATTATTTACCTGCAATTTTTGTCGGGTCTTGGCAAAAACTCCACAGAAATTTTCCAGAGTCTACTGCGTTATCCCGCTTCTTACGTGTTTTTAGCGCTCTTGCTGCTGAGTAGCGGGGTGTTCTATGCCTATCGCAGAAAGCTGAAGGGCAGAGAGAAACAATGGCTTATTTTAGGGCTGCTGCTTTTTCTTGCTTTTATCGTCAGCAGCTTAAACGTTCTGATTAGCTACGTGTTTCGATTTATCGACAACGCGCTCAATGCTAAAGACCCTAACGTTTTTTGGGAGTTTTTAACAGTTTATGGCATTGTATTGGTCGTCGCGATTCCCATTCTGATCGGCTATCGCTATACTCGCCGCAAGCTAGCGCTATTTTGGCGAGAGTGGCTGACGAATACTTTTTTGAACGGCTACTTTAAAGATCGCACTTACTACGAACTAGACTCCAACGCAGCCAATACCGACATTGATAACCCAGATCAGCGGATTACGGAAGACATTCGTTCTTTTACGGTCACGATTCTAGATCTCATTTTAGAGATTTTGAATTCTGTTTTAGACTTAATTGCTTTTACTGGCATTCTTCTCAGCATTTCTCGCGAGCTGACGTTAGGGCTAGTGGGCTATGTCTCTATTGGGACTGTTTTGGCTATCGTCATTGGAACTAAGCTGATCGCACTCAACTTCAATCAGCTGCGCCTAGAAGGGGACTTTCGCTACGGCATGGTTCACGTCCGCGATAACGCTGAATCGATTGCGTTTTATCGGGGAGAAGGATTAGAGCGCGGCCAAGTGGAAGGACGTTTGGGTCGAGCCATTCGTAACTTCGATTTCTTGATTATCTGGCTTGCTTTTTTAGATATTTTCCAGTACGCCTACAACTACTTCGCCCGTCTGGTTCCGTATCTCATCGTCGCACCGCTTTATTTTGTCGGCAAGGTAGACTTCGGCACCATCGGTCAGGGGATTTTTGCCTTTCAAATGGTCCTTGGCGCGCTATCGTTAATTCCCAGCCGAATTCAGGATATTTCTTCCTTTGCAGCTAGCATCGAACGTCTGGGTATGCTCTTCGAGCGTTTTCGACACCCTGCGGCGGGTGGCAGTACGGACGGTGGTATTCAAAATCACCTGTCTACCCATTTCAAAATCAACGATCTGACGCTCCGCACTCCAAACGCCGAGCAAACCTTATTTCAAAACTTGTTCTTTGAGTTAGAGCCGCCCCATTCTTTACTGGTGGTGGGCACGAGCGGGTGCGGGAAAAGTTCTCTGCTCCGGGCGATCGCCGGGTTATGGCGCAACGGCTCCGGCACCGTTGAAGGCCCTGACTACCACGAAGTGCTGTTCTTGCCCCAAACGCCCTACATGCTGCTGGGCACCCTGCGCGAACAGCTCATCTATCCCAACCTGCGCGAAAACATTACCGACACCGAAATTCAAGAGGCTCTGCGAATCGTCAACCTAGAGGACTTGAGCGATCGCATGGGCGGACTCGACGCTGAAAAAGACTGGGCCGCTGTCCTCTCCCAAGGCGAACAGCAGCGCCTCGCCTTTGCCCGTATTCTGCTGAACCAGCCCAAGTACGTCATCTTGGATGAGGCCACGAGCGCCCTAGATGTCCCCAACGAGCGGCGGTTGTACCAGCTTTTGCAAAGTCTGAATATCACCTATATCAGCGTGGGCCATCGTCCTAGCTTGGTAGATTATCACCAGAAAGTCTTAGAGCTTGGGGTTGAGGATAGCTGGCAATTGCAATCCGCCGAAACCTATCGCTTTGCAACCTAAGATTCGATCGAACAAAAAGTGTCAATAGATTGCATCGTCGATCTCCCTTGGTTAGACTGGGTGAAATTTTAGGGTAAAGCTCGCGCAAAAGGGGGGAGGCGAATCCAGACTCCCTTTTTGCTGCGATCGCTGTTTGCTAGCACGGTTACCCTGAAACAGTTCGATCGTGATAGGCGAGGGGGATTCTATCTATAGCGGTTCTCGGTTGGATGAAACATGGCATCTCACAGGTGCGCCGGACGATCGATCGAAATTGGGAATTAGGCAAAGGGCGTGAAAAAATTAACCAAGCAGCGAATGGATTGGCGGTCTTATTTAGGCGGTTGCAGCTTTGCCATGGGTCTCATGCTGACCTGTGCGGTCGATGCGGCGGAACGGGTTCATGCCACCTATGGATTTATTGAAATTACCCTGCCCGTTTCAGATTTAGAAGTTTACGCCCAGGAAGGTCGCCTCTCGCCAACCCTGAAAACCTATTCCAAGTTTTTAAAACCCGCCCAACTTGCAGATCTCAGAGAAGCACTCAAAAAGCGGATTGAGTTATCCCCCGATGTAATTTCGCAGTTTCTGTACACGCCTACGGGCGAGAAGATGCTAGAGCGAGCGAGTACTCTCGTCAAAGCAAAATCTCAAGTGTCTAGCCTGCAGGCGCTGCGGTCGGCCATGATTTTGGCTTCTACGGATCCTCAAGGGCTGACGGTTTTGAGCCTCATGCGCAATTATCCCGATTCCGGCATTCAGTTGGATGTCGCTCAAGGGATTGAAGTATTTCAGTCCATCCGCAAGCTGGTACAGCAGACCAATACATCTATTTCGCTCGTGCAGCAGCGCTCGGATCGGATGGCAATGTCTAGCCCAGCGGCGCGTCCTGCTGAATTACTGAATCTGCGAAAGTCTGGTCCTTATGCTTGGGATGTCATTCCACTGACGCTGACGGACAAGCGCCCTCGACGGGTCCAGCTCTCTGGCCCTCCCAGGGAGTTTGCCGCAGACGCATACGTTCCCAACTTAGTCCGCTCCGCTCCAATGCCGATCGCGGTCATTTCCCATGGATTGGGTTCGGGACGGACGGCGTTCAAGTATTTTGCCGAGCATTTGGCTTCTCACGGTTTTGTCGTCGCAGTACCGGAGCACCCCGGCAGCTCGGATCGCCAGATCAGCGCGCTTTTGGACGGCAAGGCCGATGATGTGTCGAATCCGAAGGAATTTATAGATCGGCCCTTGGATGTGTCGTATCTGCTAGACGAACTATCCCGCCTCAACCAGACAGACGAAAGGCTGAAGGGACGGTTGGACCTCGATCGGGTCGGCGTTATGGGTCAGTCCTTTGGCGGCTATACGGCATTGGCCCTGGTCGGCGCGAAGATTAATTTCGAGAGCCTTCAAAAAGGGTGCGATCGATCCTTCTCTCAAAGTCTAAATCTGTCGCTGTTGCTCCAATGTCAGGCACAACAGCTACCGAAGCAGGACTATGCCTTCAAAGATCCTCGGGTTAAAGCGGCGATCGCCGTCAATCCTTCAGCCAGTACCGTGTTTGGCCTCGACGGTTTCAAGGGCGTCCAGGCTCCGGTGATGTTGATTTCAGGCACTGCCGATAGCATTACGCCGCCGCTAGCGGAGCAGATCGAGCCGTTTACGTGGTTGCCCGATATTGAGAAGCATTTAATTTTGATCGATGGCGCAACCCACTTTTCCACCATCGATCGACTCCAGCCCACCGAACGGGCCTTTGTGACGCCCAAAGAGCTGATCGGCAGAACCCCAGAAGTCGCGAGGATCTACATGCGGGCGTTAGGACTCGCGTTTTTCCAAGCTTACGTAAAAAAGCAGCCCCATGCAGCAGCATTCTTAAATCCAGCCTCAATTCAAGCTCAAAGTACCCAGCCGCTTTTACTGCGAGGCATTTCGTCGCTATCTATTGAAGAGTTAGACCGGATTAAAGATGCATTGTGGTAACGATTTATCGCTGATGCAAAGGATGTGTTTGGGTGATTTCCAGGAAAGGTTATACCCTCCGATAACCTCAAGAAAAGCCTCTAGCTGGCTGAGCCTCTAGAGCTGGCTGAGCGCATTGCCCTGCCGTGTCCTGAGCTTGCCGAAGGGAGCGAAGCCGAAGGGGAGTCGAAGCCAGCGGTAAGCTTTTTCCCGGAAATGGCCTTGGTTGCTGACACGCTCATCGATCGATTAAACAGTCCTCATCCAAACAGTCGCTCAAAAGCAGCCTGCTCCTGAGCGTCGCCCACCACCAAAAGGCGATCGCCCTCCGTCAAAACCGTCTGCGGATCGGGGTAGCGCAGGAGCTGCCGTCCCCGCCGAATCGCCATAATGGTGGCTCCGGTCATCTGACGGATATTGGCTTGGGCGAGGGTTTGACCCACGAGCGCCGACCCTTTCGCCAACACGCGCCAGTTCCCGTCCAGCCCCACCATCGCTTCGCCAAAGTTCGTCGATGCCAGGGTCTCAAATCGATCGGGCAAGATATCGCGGTAGCGATCGGCGCGGTGGCTTTGGATGCTCTGAAGCACCCCCGAAACCTCACCCCCTAAGTTCAGCAATACGTGGGCGCCCATCTCTAAAGCCGCTTCAAATTCCGGCTGCACCACTTCCTTTGCGCCCAGCTGATAGAGCGTATCGATTTCTTGATTGGCATGGGCGCGGACGGTGATGTCTAGGTCGGGGGCGATACTGGCGGCCCGCTTCAGGGCGAGGCGGGTTGCGGCGGGATCGGTGAGGGCGATCGCCAAGGCTTGGGCGTGGTTCAGCTTCGCCTTCTGCAATACCAGCTCGCTAGAGGCATCGCCGTAAACGTAGGGGATCTTGCGTTCTCGCAGTAATTGAAGCGTCGCTTCATCGTTGTCGATGACGAGCACGGGATACCCTCGCGATCGCAGCAATCGCACCAGCGTCTCTCCCACGCGCCCGTAGCCCGCCACAATACAGTGGTCCGTCAAGTGCTCCGGGATAAAAGATGCTTTGGGATACTGTCCCGCCCGCAGCCACCGCCCCAGTTTGGGCACGGATTCTAGCTGATGGAATAGGAAGGGCGTCAGCTTGAGCAAAAAGGGCGTCAGCAGCAGCGTAATGGCCGTCGTCCCCACCGTTAGTCCGTAAAGCTCGGATGAAAACAGCCCCAACTTGCTGGCCACTCCCGACAGCACGAAGGAAAATTCTCCGATTTGATTGATCCCGAGGCCGACCGTGAGGGCCGTTTTGAGGGGATAGCCGAAGAGCGCCACCAACGGAGCGATAATGATGGCCTTGCCCAGCATCACCACTGCCACCAGACTGACGAGCGTTCCGGCATGACTCAGCAAAAACAGCGGATCGATCAGCATCCCGATGGAGGCAAAAAAGAGTGTAGCAAAGACATCTCGTAGGGGCAAAATGCTGTGGAGTGCCTGGTCGGAATATTCCACTTGAGAAATCATGAGTCCGGCCACAAAGGCCCCCATCTCGATCCCCAGCCCCAAAATATTCGTCAGAAGGGCCACCCCCAAACACAGCACTACCACGCTCAACACGAATAGCTCCTGGGAACCCGTGCGGGCAATCCGCTTCATCAGGGGCGGGACGACGTAAAGTCCGGCGATCGCCGCCCCCGCGAAAAACAACGCCGCCTTGACGAGGGCCAGCAATAACCCTTGCACCAACGCGCCCGCAGGTTCCGTCAGCGCGGGCAGCACCGCCAGCATGAATCCCAGCCCAATATCCTGAACGATTAAAATGCCCAGCATCACCTGACCGTGGGCCGTTTGAACCTCGTTGCGCTCCATCAGGCTCTTGAGCACCAGCGCCGTGGAAGAAAGGGAGAGCGCGGCCCCCAGAAAAACTGCGGCAGGCACAGTCTTGACGACCCCAATGGCAAAGGCTAACCCTCCTGCCAACAGAATTGTCAGCAAAATTTGGAGCGTCCCGCCGCCCAACGCGATGCGACGAACCTTGAGTAAATCGCCGAGGGAAAACTCAACCCCCAAGGCAAACAACAAAAGCGCCACCCCAATTTTGGATAGCACCTCGATTTCCTCGGGAGAGGGAATCAACTTCAGCCCGGAAGGCCCCACAATCAGTCCTGCGAGGAGGTATCCCATGAGCACGGGCTGCCCGAGGCGGCTGGCCAAGTAGCCGCCCCCCGCAGCCGTCCCCAGAACCGTCACCATATCGACAATGAGAAGGACGTTAGCAGCCATAGCGATCGGGAAAATGCGAGGAAAGGAAGGTTGACACCATGAAAATAAAGCTGAGGGGACGTAGGATAGGATGGTCTAGTCTAAAGCATTAAGGTTAGATTGACTTACAGTACGCTTACGCTGCCCCAAAACGCCGTTTTGTCTGCCTCTTCTCCTGAATTATGAAATTACTCGTTGGAAACGACGATGGCGTTTCCGCTCCTGGCATTTGCGCTCTGGCCAATGCGCTAGCTGCGGCTGGACATGAGGTAACGGTCGTCTGTCCCGACCGAGAACGCTCGGCAACGGGCCACGGTCTTACGATGCATCGACCCTTACGGGCTGAGCCAGTTCGCGGTCTATTTCATCCAACAGTCAAGGCGTGGGCCTGTTCGGGATTGCCTGCCGATTGTATCAAGCTAGCGCTGGACGCGCTGTTGGACGGACTACCAGATCTCTTACTGTCGGGCATCAATCAAGGCTCTAACCTGGGGACCGATGTGCTCTACTCCGGGACCGTCTCCGCCGCGATGGAAGGGGCGATCGCCGATGTCACGAGCATTGCTCTCAGCCTCACCAGCTTTACCTTTTCCGACTTTCAGCCAGCAGCAGATTATGCGGTCGGTCTCGTCCGGCAGCTTGCCGTCCAGCCTTTGCCAGAACCCATGCTTCTGAACGTAAACGTGCCCGCACTCCCCGCTGCCGAGATTGCGGGCGTCAAAACGACCCGGCAGGGGTTGCGACGCTACCACGATCTGTTTGAAAAGCGTTCGGACCCGCGCGGGAAAACCTACTACTGGTTGGCCGGAGAAGTTCTAGAGGAGACCGACGCCCCTGCGATCTATCCTCAAGATGAGGGGTTGTTGACGGACGTTCAGGCGATCGCCCAGGGATTCATCTCGGTGACGCCGCTCCAGTACAACCTGACCTACTACCGCCGCATCGAGCAGATCCAGTCTTGGCTTCAGCCTTTTTCGCCCCTTTCTTCCAATCCGTAAGCTGCTCAGAACGACAACTCTGCCCAGAAGTCGCCTTAAAATGTGTCAAAATGTAAACCGTGTGGGTGACCTCTTCCATAGAAACTAGTTTGCAGCCAACGCACGTTGCGTTAGGCAACTTTGATGGCGTCCATTTAGGACACCACGCTGTCATTCGGGCGTTGTCTTCAACGCCTAAGACCCAGGAGCCAGAGGATCGGAAACGATTTTTACAGGTGTCTTCGGAGCCGCACTGCTACTCAACGGTCGTTTCCTTTACGCCCCATCCCCACGTTTTCTTTAGCGGCCAGCCGAAGCCCTTGCTGACCCTCCTTCCAGAAAAGGTGCAGCTTCTAGAAGCCCTTGGCGTCGAGCAGTTGGTGTTGCTGCCCTTCGATCGCGATTTAGCGAACTTAACCCCTGAGGCTTTTGTGGAGCAGGTATTGGTACGGCAGCTTAAGGCCCAAAAAATCAGCGTTGGTTTTAATTTTTGCTTTGGCCGCGAACGCGCGGGGAATGCAGAAGATTTGAGGGCGATCGCCGCTCGCTACGACATCCCGGTCGCGATCGTAGAGCCTGCTGTGATGGATCGCGACCGGATCAGCAGTTCTGCAGTGCGGCAGGCACTCGAAACCGGAGACGTGGCGCGCGCGAAGCAGCTTTTGGGAAGAGCCTACACGTTGACGGGGATTGTGATGCAGGGCCAACAGTTGGGGCGAACCCTAGGGTTTCCGACGGCCAACCTTGACGTGTCAGTAGAAAAATTTATTCCCCATCGTGGCGTCTATCAAGTACGGGTGGAAAGCTCTGCGTTTGCCCAATCGCAGCTTGGCGTCATGAATATTGGGGCGCGACCTACTGTAAGTGGAACCCACCAAACGATCGAAATTCACATCCTCGATTGGTCGGGGGATCTCTATGGGCATACTGTAACGGTACACCTGGAGCAATTTTTGCGTTTCGAACAAAAATTTGAGTCCCTAGATGCCTTGAAGGCACAAATCCGGCTTGACTGTACCATCGCGCGTCAGTCAGTTAGCCCGATCGATTAACGGCAGTACGGCCAAACGGATGCGATCGCGCGATGTCTGGCTCCTTGTAAACCCTTCGCCCTGTAGGAGATGCGATCTATGGTTCCCGTAACAGCCCCCGCGATCGCCCAGCCGACCATACAAACCCCTGTAAAACAGCTTATTGCGAATCTCGGTACCGTCATGGTGGGGAAACAAGAGGCGATCCGGCTCGTTCTAGTCGCGCTTTTTTCCGGCAGCCACGTTTTGCTAGAGGATGTGCCAGGTGTTGGCAAAACCCTACTTGCGAAAGCTCTAGCCCGCTCCATTGACGGGAAGTTTCAGCGGATTCAATGTACTCCAGATCTGCTCCCCAGCGATTTAACAGGTACGAATATCTGGAATGCCCGCGAGGGCAAGTTTGAGTTTTTGGCAGGACCAATATTTGCCAATGTCCTCCTAGCCGATGAAATCAACCGGGCGACACCTCGCACCCAGTCCGCCTTGCTAGAGGTGATGGAAGAAAATCAAGTCACCATCGATGGTTTCTCTCATTGCGTTGGCGAGCCTTTTTTTGTAATTGCCACTCAAAATCCGATCGAGTCCCACGGCACCTTTCCCCTGCCCGAAGCGCAGTTGGATCGGTTTGCCCTCGCGCTCAGCTTGGGCTATCCCACTGCTGATGAAGAACTGGAAATGCTCCAGCGCACCCAAACGGGTCTCAAGCTAGCATCGCTCCAACCCTGTATTTCCCTCGACCAAGTGCGTCAAATTCAAGAAACTTGCCTTCAGGTCCGGGTGGAGCGATCGCTGCAGCAATACATGCTCGACCTCGTGCGAGCCACTCGCGAGGACTCAGACCTTCGCCTAGGCGTCAGCCCTCGCGGAACGGTCACGCTTCAGCGCGCCGCTCAAACTTTTGCTTTTCTAGAATATCGAGACTACGTCATACCCGACGATATCAAACGCTTAGCACCCTACGTCCTCAGCCATCGCATGATTCCATCGGGCGGTCAGCCAGCCAATCGCATCGTTGAGCGGCTGCTGAAATCGATTCCCATCCCCTAGGGCACCTCTTAAGCAAGAAGTGCCGTGCCAATTTCTCAAGTTTACTCGGGGTCAATTCCTAGCACTCTCAATTTCTCGGCAAGGCGAGCCGCATTCGCTTCAGCTTGCCGTTGCCGCTCTTCAGCTTGCTGCTGCCGCTCTTCGGCTTTTTGCTGTCGTTCTTCAGCCTGCTCTAGAGGGGTGGGAATCCAGGAACCCTCCTCGTCCAACCACCGCAGCCAAGGGCGAGTCCTCCCTTCGTACTCACCCTGCCATAAACCTAACCCTGCTTTTAACTCTGGCATCCAAATCCGGTCGTTCTCTACTGCCAGCGCCTGATACTGTCCCTCAACCAGCCGAAAACCTCTCAATGTATTGCTATAGCGGTCATACAAGATGTAATAAGGTACTTTTAGAATGCTTTCGTATACGTCCCACTTTGTTGGGGGTTCCCCTTCTCCTGCTTTGGTCTGCCCTAAATCTTCTTTTTCTGTCCCTGGCGAAAGCAATTCTACGACGACGTAGGGGTTTACGCCTTCATCCCAAACCACATAGCTTAGACGCAAATCCCATCCTGCATAGAGTCGGGGGACACCAATTGCCACGAACCAATCTGGTCGTTTATGCCACAGCGGATGATTGGGATCGTAATAAAGGTTTAGATCGGTGCCTGTAAATATGCGATCGCGTTCTACCCCCGCCAGTCGTAACGTAGCGCTTAAAAGGTGCGGCTGAAAATCATGAAATTCATCTGGCAAGCCTGATTCCTCTGGATCTTCACTCGGAAGATCGTACATTGTGGGCAGTGGTTTAGCGAAGGGTTGCCGAAGGTTATCACGATAGGCTTGGGCCATTACAGAACCTCGATTTAAATCAAAGGATTGATGCCTTTAGTATATTATCTAGCAAAATTTATACCCTCTGGTATGGCCCAAAGTTTTGTCCCGATTTTCATAAAATCACAGTCTACCTACGATGCTATGCACTCTTACGATCTCATTACTTCTTAAAACTGTCCAAAATATCGATTCACGAAAGGTGTTTCTCAGTATTTAACAGCAATAAAATTTGATCTAAGTAATCTATAGATCCTATAAATTTTTGGTTTAGAAACTCAAATCCACCATTGGCGTACTCTTGAAAAATTTCTATACGTTGTCGATCGCAAGCTTCATTGTCTAGTAAAATCTTAGGGTCGCGGGCTTCATTTAATGCAATTAAATCAATAATTTGTCGATTTTTGAATTGATCTTGTGGAACCTGATCTGGATCTTTTATTGAAATTTCCGCAAATGGAAGCCGTTTTCCTTGATGAAATCCCAAAATAGCTGCAAATGCAATTACATCCGCATAAGTCTGAAAAGGCCCATTCATATCGCTCCCATCCTTCAGCGCCTTCACCAACTCAGCCTTATCCTTCGCAATCTTAACCCTAGCATCCGCCATGCCAACCCCTTGATCCAAAACAACCCAGCAATAGTCCAAGCATTGCCCAAACGAAAATTTTACCAAAAGAACAATGATACCGGAAGAAACGTCATTTTTTCACTCAAAATAGACAATATTTTCCCAAAAAATCTACCATCTCTGACATTCTCTAGAATTGAATCATATTCGTTACTTTGCCATCAAGACAATCAATGACCAAATTTTTCAATCAATACATCGCGCGAATCCGTCAACAGTGAAGGTATAAAATCAGAAGGTGACTTGTCTGCCAAAGACTCAACCACCTTTAGTAAACCTTGATCTAAATCGCTAAACCTGTTACTTAAAAGCATTGCAACAAATTCTCGTTGGTTTTCTTGGCGTCCCTCCTGACGTCCTTCCTCCACAGCCTCTTGATAAAACCGCGTATTTTTCAACTCGCTTAGCCCTAGCATTGCCTAAATCTCCTTTCGGCTCAAATGAGTGAACTCAAGATAATCAACGATCAAACCTTTCAATCAAAGCCTCACGAGAATCCGTTAACAACGCAGCCATAAACTCAGAAGATGGCTTATTTGCCAAACACTCAACCACATTCAGCAAACCCTGATCCAAATTGCCAAACCTGCTGCTTAAAATCGTCGCGACAATTTCTCGTTGTCTTTTCTGTGCGCCCTCCTCTGAAGCCTCCTGATAAACCCGCGTATTTTTCAACTCGCTTAGTCCCAACATCGCTTCAATCTCCTCTCGGCTCAAATGAGTGAACTTATAAACAATGATAGTCTCCACAAATTCAACGATCGCCTGCCTCGAAAGGCCCACATCCTCCTCAGTTCTAGCGCGTTCAATCAACCTCCGTGCCTTCTCTGGTGCCGACTGCTCTGGCTCCACCACCAACTTGACTAACCCCAAACCCAAAGGCAAACGGTCTATCGCCTCCAACTCATCTAAAAAGACCTGTCGCACCCGCTCCCCAGCCAGCAACTCCTCAAATAACCGCGATGACTTAGGCTGCAAACTCCGACGGGGATAAATTAATAATCCTTTCCAGTCATGGGTTTCAGGAAATTGCTTCAGATACAAAAACAACTCGGCAAAAAAGCGATGGTAAAGCTGCTCATCGGATTGGAACTGCACCTCGCCAAAATAAACCGTGCCATCCAACCGTTCCGGCAACATCACCCCATCGAGCCGAAAGGCCGTCTGCTTAACCTCCACCGACCGGAAATCATAGTTCTGTGCTAATTCAGGCGACTGACCCATTAGCTCAAAGAAAATCCCTGGAGCCGATTGAAATAACGCATAAAAAATCGTATCGGTCTTCATACTAGAGATGTAAAATTTTGTAACAGCCAAAGGCACTAACCATTCCGACTCACCTCCAAAATCTCGGTGTACTCAAACTCATTCGGACTTTGCCTAACTAAAGGATAACGCTGCCCAAAACAGTCAATGTCATCGGTTTCCAAGTCCGGCTTGGGTGAGTTGTAAGTCAGCACATACACCTTCCCAATCCGAGACAGCATCTCCTCTTCCACCTCACCGCGCCATTGGGTTTGGGTTGCCATCACAATCACCTGATCTGCCAACGCAGGCAGCAACTTTGCCACCTGCCGCCGATAAATTTCATCCAAACTACCAAAGGGCGAATCCATCACGATCGGGAACGTGCTGCTGTCTGGCCCCATTATCAGCCCCGCCTGACTCCACTCCCGCACCCGCTCAATAATGCTGCCAATAAACGCCAAGCTGAGAATCTGATTTTCGCCCGTAGAGGCACCCACAATGGAGTCTTGTCCCTCCATGTCTTCTATAAGGCTCAACTCGTATTTGTCGCTCAGACGTGGCACATAGGGCTTAAACGAAATTTCGGCGTAGAGCTTAGAAATTTGCTCCTCTAACTGTTCGCGGAATAAAACATCCTGATTGGCTTTGAGCTGCTTCAGTCGATCGATCGCATCCTGAGCCGCATCAATCCGTCGCTGGGCTAACCGCTGCTTGCCTTGATTGAGCTTACGATCCTTAATTTGCTTCGCCAACTGCTTTACATCTGCTTCGCGTCGAGCCTGCTTTTCTTGGCATTGACCCTTTTCTAAGGTTAAGCCCTCTACTTTTTGATCCACCGCATCCAAACGTTGCTGCAACTGGCGAATATCCTCCCGTGGGCTTTGGCGCAGTTGCTCGCTGATGGTGTCTAGCTCTTGATCGATCTGGGCCAGTCGCTGCTTGGTTTGTAGAATTGTGGCTTGGGCTCGATCCACCTCACGCCAAAAATCTTCCGTTTGGCGTTCTAGCTCATTGACTTGAGCATCAACTCGGTAGGTCGCTGCTTCCACTTCAGCCAGTCCCGCTTTTTGCAGCCATGCCTTCACCGCCTCCCGATGGGTTGTGCCCTCATGGAGTTCGGCTCCGCAGATACAACGCTGCCGATCCAACAGATCCTCGACAAAGGTTTGCTTAATGTCCGCCGGAAGTTCGCCCCGCTGCTCGCGTTCTTTGATGATGGCCCGAAATTGCTCGGCAATGGGCGGCAAAAAGACCGTATAACCACGGGTCGAAATGGCTCGCTTTAGGGTTTTCTTGCACTCCTGAAGGCGATCGCGCAATTCCCTCTCCTGTTCTCGCAACAAATCCCGCTGGCGCTGAAATTGCTCCACTTCGCTCAGTTCTAGCAAGCATTGGGTATATTGCTGCTTGAGTTGGGTTTGAGCGCTTAATTCCCGATCGATTTCCGACAGACGGGCGTGAATCTGTTCCACATCTTGCTCGGATTGTTTCTTTTGAGACAACAACTGTTTGGTCTCTGCATCCCCAATGCCGCCTAACTCCTCCTCTAGGGTTCTGCGCGCCTGGTTGAGATGCTTCAGCGCGCGATCGATGCTTTCAACGCCTAAAAGCTTTTTAGTGGCTTCCGCAATTTCAGGGCGTTTGTCCGATCGCCAAATTTGCTCGATCCGTTCCCCGTCAAAGAAAAAATACTGGTGCAGGCTTTTGGGCAAAATGCGGACAATCACATCCTCCGGCTTTTGGGAGCTAGGCAACGACAGCCAGCGCCCGTCATCCCCGCAGAACTGCATAAATAGCTCGTTGCGAGAACCTTCCACACCATTCTTTGTTTTGCGCACTTCACAGCTTCGCTTCAGGCGATACTGCTTGCCATCATGCTCAAACCCAACCTCCACCCAACAGTCCACCGTTTTGCCCACCTTGGCTTCGGCAATCGCCCTACGGTTTACCAAGTATTCTGGCGAAGACAATGCCGCTGTAAATTTTTCGTAGAGTGCCCAGGTAAAGGCATTCAGCAGCGCCGTTTTGCCCGCGCCATTGTTACCGTGGATGACCGTGATATTGCGATCGTGACTTTTGGCAAACATCAACCGATGCTCCCCAAAAAACGGGCGGAAGTTAGAGAGTTTCAGGCTCAGCAGCTTCATTGCACCGCTTCCTTCACAATATTGAGAATATCCGTATGAATCACACCGCGATCGTTGCGGTCGAGCCGATCTTTTTCTAGCTCCAACACTCGCTCGATAATCTGTCGCACCGCTGGCGAAGCGCTATGAATAGGGTCTTGAACTTGGGTGAGTTTATTGTCTGGGGCCATTAAAGGTTCGATGCCTATAAATCTAGTAAATCGTACTGCTGCTGAAGCGCCAGCAACTTTAAGCGTGCCTCTCCTGCATTGTCGGCGAGATCGGCAAACTCAACAAACCGAATCAGCTCTGTTCTGAGCAATTGACGCTCCATTTCAAACGTAGCGCGATCTAGGGCTGGCGGCACGACGATCGTGTCAAACAGCGTAGCGCGTTGTTTGTGCGGGTGAGGTCTGAGAATGCGGCCCCGCCGCTGCACAAACTGACGTGGATTATTGCTACTTGCCAAAATCACCGCTGTTTGGGTTGCCGGAATATCAATCCCTTCATCCAAACACCGAATCGCCACTAAGCCCTGTAACTCACCCGATTCAAATAGATCGTGCAAATCGGCGCGTTCCTCTAGCGGTGTATCGGCAGTGTAGGTGTTGATGCGATAGCCTAACTCTCGTCCCAGCAGCCTCGCCACCGCTGCCACTTGCCGTTCGCTGGTCTCTGAAACGCTATCTTCGACGTTTCCGTCCCCGCAATAAAACAACGTGTGGGTTGTATCCAGACGATCGCTCATTAACGCCCGCAGCGCCTCTAACTTATTGGCTGCCGAACCTACGAGTCGCGATCGCTCCATCAGCAATGGCGTTAAAGCTGGATTCGCGTCATCTGGGTCGCCCATCCCAATCAAACGGCGAATTTTAGTCGATAACGCAATATAGCGCTGCGACTCCGATTCCGTGAGTTCCACCAAAATGGGGTGATATAGATAGTGAACGAGAGCACCCTGGGCGATCGCATCGCTCAAGGTGAATTCCGGTTCCAGCACCGCGCCAAAATAATCGTAAATTACCTGAGTGCCCGACTCATCGAAATAGCGTTCTGGCGTTGCAGAAAGCGCCAATCGAAACGGAATCGCTTGCGGAAGACTTTGGGCTAACCGCGTTGCGCCTAAATTATGGGCTTCATCGCCGACAATCAACGTCTTTTCAGGGAAATAAGCAAGCTGGGACTGGAAACCTTGGCCCATCAACGTTGCATTGGTCGTAATGACCGTTAAAAAGGATTGATGCTCGGCACGCAGAGCATACAGTTGGCTAGAGAGCTTTCCCTGCCACGCCTTAATATTTTCAAAGGCCAAAATCGGATTTAAGCCGAATCGCCGACATTCCTTGTTCCACTGCGTCACCAAATGCCGATAGGGACAAACGACGATCAGTGCTTTGAGTTGCTGGGTACGGAAGAGTTCAGCGGCGATCGCCAGTGCCGTAATGGTCTTCCCACTCCCCGTCGCCATTTTCAGCGTGCCTCGCCCCTTGTTCGCAAACCAGTTTGCGATTGCCTGCTCTTGATAGGGTCGCAATACGATTTGTGCTGGAAGGCTGGGCGTTCCGGTTAGGGGGAGAACTAAATCGATTTTTTGATGAACCCGATATTGAGCGCTTTTAGCTGCTGCTTTGGGTTCGCGGGTTGGCGGTTGTTCGGGCCGCAGTTTCAGCAGCGATCGCCGCGCTGCTTCTGGAAACTCAATCACCTCAACATTTGGGGTAGCGTCATGCCAGAGTCGTTCAAAGTGTTCTGCCTTTCGCTGCGCGCGCTGCTGTACTCCAGATTCCCAGGATGTATACACATCAATACATTCAAAGTTATCGACGAGTGCGTTTGAACTTTCATTCGCCGAACCCGTGAACGCGACAATATTGCCTTCTCGATCGGCAAATAGGCCCAATTTTTCGTGATAGATTCCTCGATTCTTAATGTTTCGAGGAATTGCCAATTTAATATCTAAAATTTCCTGACTTAGCAGCCATGCCAAACAAGCAAGGCGATCGCGGACAATCTCGTCAATCGTTTGGTCTAGCTCCCGCACGATTGCGGTTGCGATCGTTTCTTCACGACCGCGCAAACCCGCAGCGATCGCCGTTGCATCCTCCTCGGAGAGATTGGGGGAAGCCACCAAACGCATCCGCCCGCCTGTTCGGATAAATACGGTCAAGCCATTGGCCGCAGCAGCCATCGATGTACTTGAAAAAAAGCCGACAGCACGGCTGTAGAGAGTTGCCTGTTCTAAACAAGGGACATAAAAATCTTGAATGAGCTGACAATCGTCGCTGCGATACTCATCGCGAAGGTTCAATTTTCGTAGGCTCAAATTGTTTTTGCCCTTACATTTATGATTTACAGCAATCCTATTGCTATCTTGCCAAACTTCATTCACCGTCAACAAATCGCTTTGACCGCCGAGGCCGATCGCTTTTCGCAACCGAACGGCGATCGCCAGCTTGCGAGCGCGTTAGCCCTACTGCAAGGAACCGATAAATCTCGAAAACCGTCCCTAAACCAGTGTTGAACTGCAATTCAATCTCGCCTTCAGGCATTTTGCTCGACTGAGACGCCTGGGCGCAAATCAATCCGACACGACAAAATAATCGAGCTACAGAGCCGCCTCAATCAGTTTAGGATACTGAAAATCGCGGGGAACAAGACATTAAACTGATAATTTGACGATCGCACTGCATTCACAGTCCAGATTCCCATGGTGTTCATGAAGAAATTTGCCTCGCTGCCGCACAAACAGAATCGCTCCACGCTCATCGCTTTAGCGCTGTTAACCACATGGCTCGGACAGGGAGAAGGACTTACAGGCACTCCACTTCGCGCTCAAGCCCAGCAAAGTCAACCGTTTTGCCAATCCCCACCCCAGGCGATCGCTCAGAAAAATGCATTGCGGCAACAGGGCTTTGCAGGCGATCGCGGCGCGCTACAACAGTATCAAAACTCGATCCTCCGCGACGCGCAAGCATTGCAGCAGTGTCGGGCGCAAAGCTGGCTCAAAACCCAGGCCATCTGGCTGCGGCTCTACGAATGCGATCTTCAGCCAGGGGTGCTCGAAAGCGTTTTAGATCGTATCGTCAGTCGAGGTTACAACCAGGTCTACATCGAAGTGTTCTATACGGGCCAAGTCCTGCTCCCCCCCGCCGAAAACCGAACCGTCTGGCCCTCAGTGGTTCGCAACCCTGCCTTTGCCCGTCGCGACCTGTTGGCAGAAGCCATTCAAAAATCCCAGGCGCGCGGACTCAAAGCCTACGCCTGGATGTTTAGCCTAAACTACGGTTATTCCTACGGAAATCGGGCAGATCGGGCACATGCTCTAGCCCGCAATGGTTTTGGGAAAACGAGCCTCAACGTGGTCGATACGACCAATCCAGATATTGACTTCAGCAAAGGCGAAGTCGATAAGGTGTTCGTCGACCCCTACAACCTGCAAGCGCGCCAAGACTACGCTTCCATGCTTCAGTCCGTCTTACAGCGTCGGCCCGATGGCGTGTTGTTCGACTATATCCGCTACCCCAAACAAACGGGGGCATCCTCCGTGGTCAGCAAATTACCAGACCTCTGGATTTTTAGCGGTGCCGCCCAGCAAACGCTGATTGCGAGAGGGACGAATGCAAAGGGTCAGGCCGTCATTCAAAAATATTTATCTCAAGGTACTGTCACCGCAGCGGACTTAGCGGCGATAGATCGCAATTTCCCAGAAGAAAAGGAACCCGAGTGGCAGGGCCGCGAGGTACCCACTCCCCCGCCTGGCAAACCCCTCCCTCCCGCTGCGGTACGCCTGCCACGCCTGCGGCAAGATCTGTGGCTGCTGAGCGTAGCCCATGCCTATCAAGGCGTCGTAGACTTTCTCAACTCAGTTGCCTCCCAGGTCAAGCAACAGGGGGCATCGGCAGGAGCCGTCTTTTTCCCAGACGGGAACCGCCGGATCGGGCAGGGGTTCGATTCCCGCATGCAACCTTGGGATCGGTTTGCGCCGACCTTAGAATGGCACCCGATGTCCTACGGGGTCTGCGGGGGGACGACCTGTATTGTGGAGCAAGCCCAGAAAGTACTCAGTCAAGCGCCTGCGGGTACTAGGGTAAGTCCTGTCATTGCTGGCGCTTGGTCCGTTCCTGCCTACAATCGCCCTACCTTAGAAGCGCAAATGTATGCCATTCGTCAAGCGGCACCGCAGGTGAATGCCATCAGTCACTTTGATTTTTCTTGGCAAGAGCCCCGTCTAGCCAATGCCAGGCGCGCGTGTAGGCCCAATTTAATTGAGGCAGCGGCAGCGCAGCCGCTTGGAATTGGACGGTAGGCCTTCAAATTGCTCGTGCCTCTTGTATTCTGAAAGAGTGCGATTGTCGAGCGAATTAGGGCTAAACCAAAAACAATGGCAGATACGCGATCGCCCATTCAGGTCATAGGCGGCGGATTGGCGGGTACCGAGGCAGCTTGGCAAATCGCTCGGGCTGGCCTCCCAGTAGTGCTCCACGAGATGCGACCCCAGAAAACCAGTCCGGCCCATCACACAGAACACCTCGCAGAACTGGTGTGCAGCAATTCCTTTGGCGCGATGGCGAGCGATCGCGCCTCCGGTCTGCTCCATCACGAACTCCGGCAGCTGGGTTCTGTGGTGATTGCCAAAGCCGACGAACATGCGGTGTCTGCGGGTGGGGCGCTGGCGGTCGATCGCGCTATCTTTAGCCAAAATCTAACCCAAACCCTAGCTCAGCATCCACTGATCGAGCTGCGCCGAGATGAAGTGTCTCGCATTCCGACCGAAGGGGTAGTCGTATTAGCCACAGGCCCGCTCACGAGTCCTGCCCTATCTGAAGACCTGAGCCGCTTCACGGGCATGGAGTATATGAGCTTCTTTGATGCAGCGAGTCCCATTGTGGTGGGCGATTCCATCAATCGAGATATCGCCTTTCTGGCATCTCGCTACGATCGCGGCGAAGCGGCCTACCTGAATTGCCCCATGGATAAAGCCCAATACCTCGCCTTTTGGACAGCTCTGTGTCAAGCAGAACAAGCCGAACTGAAGGATTTTGAGCTAGAAACGGCTAAGTTTTTTGAGGGTTGCCTCCCCATTGAAGAAATGGCCCGTCGCGGAGAAGATACGCTTCGCTATGGCCCCCTCAAGCCCGTGGGTATTTTTGATGCGCGCCATGGCGACTTTAAAGACCCTGCCAATCGTGAAAAGCGCCCCTATGCGGTGGTGCAGCTGCGCCAGGAAGATCGCGCTGGGCAACTCTGGAATATGGTGGGCTTTCAAACCAACCTGCGTTGGGGCGAGCAAAAGCGCGTGTTTCAGATGATTCCAGGACTAGAAGAAACAGAGTTTGTGCGCATGGGGGTGATGCACCGCAATACCTTCTTAAATGCACCGCAGCTATTGGAAACAACGCTTCAGTTTAAGCAGCGATCGACGCTGCTGGCAGCGGGTCAAATTATTGGAACGGAGGGGTACACGGCTGCTGTAGCTGGGGGTTGGCTCGCTGGGACAAATGCCGCGCGACTGGCCCGCAATCTCGCGCCCATCACGCTACCGCCCGTAACGATGGGCGGCGCGCTGTTTGACTTCATCAGTACGGCTTCGCCCAAGCACTTTCAGCCGATGCCGCCTAATTTTGGCATTATGCCTGAGTTAGAACAGCGCATCCGCGTCAAACAGGAGCGCTACGGGGCCTATCGCGATCGCGCTTTAGCCAGCTTATCTGCATGGATGAATGCCGAACGATCGGCAGCTTAACTACTGAGCGAGCGACTGCAAAATACAGCGTGACTTTTATCCTTTCGCCGCTAATATCCTTACGCCGTCAAGGCTATCAGTCTTGCAATCCAAACATCTGAAAGATCGTTGTAGTACTGAATTTCACAGATTTCGAAGAATCTTCTTTTCGTTCGATCCTGAATCAGAATACGGTCATTTGGCTTAACATTAAAGCCTTGAGAGGTCATCGTGTAAAGGCCGAAGCTATCCTTACGCGGCTCTAGAAAAAATTCTTTGCCGTTATCGACCTCAAAATACGTATGGATTTTAAAACTGCGAATGGCTCTAGACTTTACATCGGCCAATGAAGTTTTATTGCGGAAAAAATTAAGAGGCAAAATTTCATGCAGATCGAACTTCATGCATTAAATATCCCCAAAGGACGTAGGAACGAGGTGCTCGAAAATAAATAAAAACAGAAAAATGGCGGATTTCAGACAAGTAAAGCAATTTTAGGACATGGTGGCGCAAAGCAAAACATTTTGAGGTGCTTTCTGCAAACTTTAAGCACCTGTAACCTTCTTGCGAGCGCTGGCACTAATCGCATGTTAGAAATGTTTACACGGACTTGGAGATCGAAACCGCGCCACCGTCGCGATATCAGAGGCTATTCAAATTGCTTCTCAAGGGTAAGCGGGCACTTCACGGGCAAAGCTTTCAATTTTTTCAAACCGTAAGGGTCCAAAGGTAGAACCCCAAACTTGTTGGTGGGTGTGAATATCTAGACCCCGATCGAGACCGATCCAGGTGGTTTCTGTCATCTCAACGGAGCTGTCGAGGTATGTCTGGCGGCCATTTTTCTCGATCAGGCATTGGTTGCCGGGTTCTACGCTGCCAAAAAAGCGATCGCCCTCGCGGCGAAAGATCATAGAACAGTGATGGCGGCGCTCGATACAGTCTGGGGTAATGGTTTTGAGAATGTTTAAATCTCGCCCAGAACCGGCATAAAAAAGCGCGTTTTTGAGGCTGTAGTTTTCGATATAAATGCAATCGCCCCGATCGATCAAGCGATGAACGCCCTGACGGTAGGGCGTCCATAGGTCGTAGTCGTACACCTGTTCCGAGTACAGTCCAATCCCGTGGAAAAATTCGAAGGACAGCGGGCGAAAAAAGATGCGGATGTGCGCGTAGTCCTTAGGATTTTCGTAAGCTTGCCGAGCGTTGCTAAAATGTCCAGCCATCCAACGGGCTAGGGCGATCGCATTATGGGAGGTTGCGTTAGGCAAATCGTTCGGGGACATGGCACGCGCGCGATATAGCCCTACGAGAGCATGTTAAGACGTTTGTAAATAGCCCGCTTTGAGCAGTAAGGATTTGATTAAGCAGTGCGTCCTAAGCAAAATCCGTAGTGCTATACATGGGTAGGGAGTGTTGGTTTCTCGACATCGGCGCGACATTCCGCTAGCAACTCGCGATCTCATCTTTTTGCGTTGATTTGGCGAATTTCTGAAGCGAATGAAGCGGTGACTACGCCCGTTCCCCCACTGGTTTTAATTAAAGATACCCGGCAGCGGACGTTAGGATTCACGAACCAAATTTTTTCTTCGGCAGCGGCGCGCTCGTAGGCGGTGACCACAATAAACGTCCCATCTTCTGTCAAGGTATATTCGCCCGCTGCTGCAATGGTTTCGGCATAGCCGCGATCGCGCAGAAGTTTGCCGCAATGGGTCCGAGTGGGGTCGGGGACCGGAACCAACACGCAGGTTCCTTCGATGACTTCGCTGTCATCCCAGTCTGAGTGCCCTTCCCAACTCATGCGAAAGGGTGAGGTCGCGGTCTGGGGGTCGATGTTGTACGTCTTGCAAAGCTCTAGAACTGCCGGATCGGTTTTGTCCAGCGCGACAATATCGATCTCGGACCGGACGGCTTCAAAGTGCGCGAATGCGAGGTGATGGGCGCTGCGCTGCGATCGCCAATGCCCGATCGATCGTTCGACAAACTCCTGAATATTCATGAAATTTGCACCACCTCTACGTCTCTCGTTCGGCCAATCGTTGGGCCAGTCCGTTTGACCATGATGGCATTTTTTAGGGAAACGCCGATGTCGAGTTTGCTCTGCCAACGGTGAATCCTTAGGGTAGGGCGGCGAAGGACTTAAGAATATCTAGCACCCCCCAAAAAAGTCCCGAACATCAAGCGGAGCGATAAGAACAGCCGCAACGCGATCGGAGTGACATGGTTGCCTTATTTCTCGAAATTGAGGCAGCAAATCAAAGCATCTTTCACCCTCAATGACCCAGGCTTGTAAATCCGACAACCGCTATCCAACCTATGTACAAACCCTTTCTTGAATATCTAGAGCAATCTCTATTTCAGAAATTCGATTTACAAAGTCGCCTCATTCCCGTGGGGCTGGAGTCTCAGGTCAGCGATCGCGGTAAAAACCCTGCTACAGTCCAAAGCTGGTGCTATCAATGTCCTGAATTTCGGAAAATTCGCTATACCTACATCGATGCGGGTACGAGCGCCCAAATTTTGAATTGCGTCATTTATCCCAAATACCAGTCCGAACTACCTTTACTGGGGATTGATTTCCTTTCCTTCGGGCAAGTTAAAAATTTAGTTGTTATGGACTTCCAGCCGCTGTTTCAAGATGATGCCTATCTGCAAAAGTACATCCATCCGCTGAAGGCGCTCCACGACAACTATCCCGATCTGGCTCAAAATCTAGAAATGAAGTTCTACGATGCGAATCAGTATTTTTCTAAGTATTTATTGTTTGCCAAGACTGACCCTGAAACCATTAAGACGCAAGTGTTTGATGCGTTTAAAGACTATCTAAGTCTTTACTGGCAAATAGTAGACCAAAGCGTGCCTTTAACCGATCCGTTAGACATGGAGAGGATTGCGAAGGCCCAGAAAGACTACGATCGATACAGTGCCGAGCGCGACCCGGCATCGGGTTTATTTAGCAGCTACTTTGGTCGTGAGTGGGCAGAGCGATTCCTCTACGATTTTCTGTTTGAGGATGCAAGGCCCTTGGCGGCTGGGGTTGCCTTGCGGTAGTGAGGCTCGGGCATGCTTTGGTTTTAGAAACTCGGGGGCGATCGCGCTGGATTTCAACCCAATTGCAACGGAAGTCGGTATATCTATAGGATACTGACTGAAAAACGTTGCTATGAAAATCGGTATTGTCGGACTCGGTCTCATTGGCGGATCGCTCGGTTTCGATCTGCGGGCGGCGGGGCACGAAGTTTTAGGGGTCAGCCGTCAGACGGCAACCTGCGAACAGGCGATCGCCCTCGGAGCCGTGGATCGCGCGAGCGCTGAGTTCGAACTGCTGAGCGCGGCGGAAGCAATCTTTCTCTGTACGCCCTTAGGCGTCATGCCACAGACAGCAGAGGCGCTCGTTCCGTACCTATCGCCCGCAGCAATTTTGACCGATGTGGGTTCCGTGAAAGCCTCGGTGGTAGAGACTCTAGAACCGCTGTGGCATCGGTTTGTGGGCGGGCACCCCATGGCAGGGAAAGAAACAGCGGGCATCGCCGCCGCTCAGGCGGGGCTGTTTGCCAATCGCCCCTACGTCTTGACCCCAACGGCGCGCACGGATTCCGAAGCTAAAGCGACATTAGAGCACCTGATTCGAGCGCTGCAAAGCAACTACTACGAATGCTCCCCCGCCCAACACGATCGCGCTGTGGCTTGGATTTCCCACTTGCCTGTCATGGCAAGCGCCAGCCTGATTGCTGCCTGTCAGCAAGAGCCGGAAGCGACCACCTTAGCCTTAGCGCAAGCCTTAGCCAGCTCCGGTTTTCGCGATACGAGTCGAGTGGGCGGCGGCAACCCAGCGTTAGGACGGATGATGGCGCAATACAACCGAGAAGAGCTATTGCGATCGCTCCAAATCTATCGCCAATCCATCGATCGCTGCATCCTGCTGATCGAACAACACCGCTGGGACGACCTAGAACGGCATTTAACCGAAACCCATCAGGCCAGACCTCAGTTTGCGGACAAAGCTTGACGGTTGAGCCATCTGAAACCGCGCGCTGACCCATTCATTGCAGATTCGTAACGTTTGAGCCTTTACCACCGGAACGAGTGCCGAACGTCCCTATAGTTAAAAGAGTTGCAAGCCTCTCTATACCATGCCTACCGTCCCTTCGCTTACCCTTCGCCAGCAGTTACATCCTTTGCTAGAACAGTGGGCAGACCGAATTGAGGCGACTTGGCAGCGTTATTTAGATCTATCTCCCTACCACCTCCCGGACGAGTTTGGGTATATCGAGGGGCGTTTGGAGGGGCAAAAGCTCGTCATTGAAAATCGCTGTTACCAAACACCGCAGTTTCGCAAGCTGCACTTAGAACTTGCGCGGGTGAGCGATCGCCTGGATATCCTTCACTGTGTCATGTTTCCCCGTTCCGATTACGCGCTGCCGATGTTCGGAACCGATCTCGTCGGCGGGCGCGGACAGATTAGCGCGGCGATCGCCGATCTATCTCCCACGAGTCCCGACCGTCGCCTACCCGAAGACTACCGCACTGCCCTAAATGCCTTGCCGCAACCCGCTTTCTCTCAACCTCGCGATTTACCGATCTGGGGCGACATTTTTTCCGAATTTTGTTTGTTTGTCCGCCCCGCGAATCCAGCAGAAGAGTCCCTGTTTCTAGAGCGCGCAGAGGCATTTTTGAGCATCCACTGCCAGCAGGCGATCGCTGCGCGTCCCGTTTCCATTGCAGATCGGTCTCGACTACTTGCCGCACAGCGCTACTACTGCGAAAAACAACAGCGCAACGACAAAACCCGTCGCGTCTTGGAATCTGCCTTTGGTGCTGAATGGGCAGATCGCTATATGACAACCGTCTTGTTCGACCTACCGGAATAATGGATTGATTTTAATTCTGAGACAGACAGCTACTTCCGAAATACAGCGGTCACGATTGTTGTAATCGTTGCCGTCGCCAGCAGACCAAACGCTAAGTTGACCACCCACTGAGATGCTTGTTGATAGGCACTAAAACGGATATTGAGTTCTTTTTCCTCTTCCGCAAGCTTGTCAATCGCCGCAGTATTTTTATCAATAGCACTTGCATTTCGAGCAGTTAACTCAGCTAGCTTATCCAACATTTCATCCGTCCAGCGTTCGACCGTCATCGTGCTTTTCCCTTTCAATTCAATTAACGATATCAAATCTTTATCCCATCAAGCGCTGCTCTAAAGTTTGCTGAAGTTGGTCGATCGGTGCGCGCTGAAAGTATTCGTGTTGGAATTGTTCTTCTGCTACTGCGTCGAGAAAGCGCGCGATCGCCTGAGTCGCATCCGTCGTCTCGGATTCGGATAGGGTTTTGGGTTGGCCTAACACCCCGAGCGTCTCTGCTTCGAGATTGAGGGGAAACCCCACGGCTTCAAGGGCTTCAAGGCCAAAGGAAAGCGATCGCCTTCCGAGTTCCAGCCGCTCTCGCACGGCAGCAAATCCAACGCGATCGCGGGTCCGGGCTAGATATTTCGCCAACCCCGCAAGCTGCTGCCACTTGAACGCGGCGGCGGACAGGCCCGAAGCGGGGTAAGCGAGAGCTAATTTTTCTTGCTGGGCGGTGGCCTGCAGCGCCCAGGTGCCTAGCTCGTCCCAATCGTCGGGGCATCGATCCAAACGGAGCACCGGATCGGAATATCGGCTTTCTGCTGCTTGCTGTCGCCAGTCGAGCAACCAAGGTTCCTTCGACGGGGAACTGCTCGGAGAACCGTCCCCTAGTGCAGGGCGAATGGCCGTCAGTCTCAGGTGATACTCAACCCGGCGATCGAGCTGCCCGGACTCGAGCTCGGCGACGATGTCGCAACGTCCCTCCGGCAGTTCGCTGACATCGTGCCCCCACCATACACCTGAAAAAAGCGTCGATGTGCTCTCATCTCGCAGCATAAACCGCGCTTTTTTGTACTGCACCTTGTTACTGCCCGCAGCCTGCGTCCAAGATCCGCGCCGTCGCTCCAGCCAAGCGTTGCGGATTAAAAGCTGGGGTGCGGGATTGCCCATCCCGTAAGGTTCGAGTTGCTGGAGTTCGCGAAATAAGCTCGCCCCTCCATCCCGCACGACGTCGGCGAGGGTAACTTCTAGGTCGACGTCTAAGGCTGCGGGAGTCCACTCTCCGATCGTTTGGCGAAAGTATTGGTGGATGGATGCCGTAAATAGGGGCAAATTCTCTGGCGGCAAGCTCAATCCAGCGGCAAAGGGATGGCCGCCAAACCGATCGAGGAGGTGGGCCTGCTGCTGGAGCAAACCGTAAAGGTCGATGCCTCGTACGGAGCGGGCGGACCCTCTCAGCAGCGGGCGGGAGCCATCTGCGGAAGATTCGGCTGCGCTGAGCAAGATTGCCGGACGTCCGTAGGTTTGAGCCAGTTGGCTGGCCACTAAACCCAAAACGCCTGCGGGCCATTGCGGATCGCTCAGTACGATGACGGCATTGGCTTCTAGATCGAGCTGCGCGATCTGCGCTTCTGCTTCGCGGGTGACGCGCTGCTGGACTTCCTTGCGGCAAAGATTCGTGACTTCGGCAGATTCTGCCAACACCGACGCTCTGGCCGAATCGCGGCTCGTCAATAGCTCTACTCCTTCGCGAGCGTCGCCGTGGATCCGGCTGATGGCGTTAATGCGCGGCCCCAGACCAAAGGCGATATCCGAAGGGCGATCGCCCGTCCGCCGGCACAGCTCCAACAGTTTTGCCACGCCGGGGCGCGTGGGGTTGTGAAGCTGTTGTTTGAGGCGCATCAGTCCTTTCTGGGCTAGGTAGCGACAGTCTCCCGTCAGTTGGACGAGATCGGCAATCAGCCCGATGGCAACGAGGTCTAGTAAGTCTTCCAGGGGGGCGTGGGGCACTTGGGGCAGCGCGTCGTAAAGCGCCTCTACCAGTTTGTAGGCGACGGCCACGCCGGATAGGTGGGCCAGCGGGTGCCCCGAGGGAAAAGTGCGGGAATTGAGAAACGCGGCGACGGGCGGGCGGTTTTTGGGCAGGGTGTGGTGGTCTGTGATGATGAGGTCTAAGCCCAATTGCCGAGCGCGATCGATTTCGGCAAAGTCGGAACTCCCCGTATCGCAGGTGACGACGAGCTGAGCGCCTCGGGCGGCGATCGCCTCGAGTCCCGCAACCGACAGTCCGTGGGATTCCTTGAGGCGATTGGGAATGAAGTAGTGCAGCGTTCGATCTTGCTGAAAAAACTGGCCCAGTCCTTCCCACAGGACTGCCGTGGCCGTGATGCCATCGGCGTCGAAGTCGCCCCAGACGAACACCGTTTCTTGGCGATCGCGCGCTCGACCCAGCCGCGCGATCGCCTGCTCCATCTCGGGACCGAAGGCCCAAGGCGAGGTCGGTCGGTACGTATCGGCATCCAAAAAGGCGAGGACGGATTCGGGATCCGTTACCCCCCGCTGCCAGAGCAGCTGGGCGACGAAACGTCCGTCACTGTGGGGGAGGCGAGTTTTCAACAGGTCCACCAGCCAATCTGGCGGACTGTGCTGCGGTTTGAGTTGCCAAGAAGATGCAGGCGATCGCATTGCTATGCTCCGAGCCCAGACTGAGCCTAGGTTGATGGGACGACTTCAGGTTTTGGGGCGCGCACCTTTGCGCGGTAGAGCAGACGTTCTCTTTGACGGTAGCCGATGTGGCTCACTTGGACGGGCTGGCCTAACGCTGGAGGGGTCGCATCCCCAATCCATTGATGAACGGTGGGATCGTAGTTGACGATTTGCCCGACTGCGGCGATCGCTTCTATCTCCCATGCTTGGAGCAATTGCTCGATCGGTTTTGCGAGCGGAATCAACTTCGCGGCAGAAATTGTGGGATTTTGACGAGCGGTATAGGCTGCAGTCGGCCATTGCAAAATCAGCGATTCTAATATACCGAGCACCTCAGCCTGAAAGGTTTCTAGGAGATGCGATCGCATATTTTCTAATTCTAGTTGGCTCTGGTGGCGATCGGTCGGCAACGCCATTTCTGGGAGATCCGGGGCAACCGTCGGATTCGCTGCTGACCCCCGCTCTAAAGAAACGGGCGCGTTCGTTCCAAATAGATGCAGCAATTCTGAAAAAGAAAGGTCGAGCGTTTCAGCGAGCTGCAACGCGCTTTGCACTGACAACTTTTGAACCTCTCCCTGCCGCAGCCAATCCACTTGCCTGCGAGAAACGCCGCTGTGCTGGGCCAGCGATCGAAAGCTAGGAATGCCTACCGCTTCCATGCAACTTTTGAGGGATTCCGAGCGAGACGATTTAGCATCCATAATCGAGTCCGCGATTGAGTCCTGAAATAGGGGTGCGAGTCCGTCGACCGCAACCGAGACACGCGAGGCGATCGGTCGCTCGCAATTTCGATCGGTTCGGTCTTTCCACTCATTTAGCATATCCAGGTCTAGACTCAGTCATAGAATAGAAGCAGACACAATTTATCGCCGATCTTGCGCAACGACCCCCATGCCCCAAGACTATCTCAAGCGGATTTTGACTGCTAAAGTTTACGACGTTGCTCAAGAAACTCCACTCGATCTAGCGCCTTGCCTTTCCGAACGCCTCGGCAATCGCCTGCTGCTCAAGCGCGAAGACATGCAGTCCGTATTTTCATTTAAGCTGCGGGGAGCCTACAACAAAATGGCACAGCTCTCGCCGGAGGTGTTGAGTCGGGGCGCGATCGCCGCTTCTGCGGGAAACCACGCCCAAGGGGTTGCACTGGGAGCAAAGCGCTTGGGTACGACGGCTATCATTGTCATGCCAATGACCACCCCTCAAGTGAAGGTCGATGCGGTGAAGGCTCTAGGGGCTACCGTAATTTTGCACGGCGATACCTACGACGATGCCTATACCTATGCCCGACAACTCGAGGCAGAAAAAGGGCTGACCTTCGTGCATCCCTTTGACGACCCGGATGTCATTGCGGGACAGGGCACCATCGGGATGGAAATTTTGCGTCAGTGCCAAAAGCCCATTCATGCCATTTTTGTGGCGATCGGCGGGGGCGGTCTGATTTCTGGGATTGCAGCCTATGTGAAGCGCCTGCGTCCCGAGATCAAAATTATTGGCGTAGAGCCGATGGATGCGGATGCCATGACGCAATCCTTGGCAGCAGGCCATCGCGTTCGGTTGCCTCAGGTGGGGCTGTTTGCCGATGGAGTGGCAGTTCGAGAGGTTGGAGAGGAAACCTTCCGGCTCTGTCAAGAATACGTGGACGAAACGATTCTGGTGAGTACGGACGATATCTGCGCTGCCATCAAGGACGTGTTTGAAGATACGCGATCGATTCTAGAACCGGCGGGGGCTTTGGCGATCGCCGCTGCCAAAATCTACGTCGAGCGGGAGCAGATCCAAGATCGAACGCTGGTGGCGGTGGCCTGCGGGGCCAATATGAACTTCAATCGCCTCCGATTTGTAGCGGAGCGGGCTGAAATGGGAGAGCGACGGGAAGCTATTTTTGCCGTCACGATTCCAGAAGAGCGCGGCAGCTTTCGGCGGTTTTGCGAATGTATCGGAACTCGCAACCTCACGGAATTTAACTACCGCATTGCAGGAGAACGGGAAGCCCACTTTTTTGTGGGGGTGCAGGTGCGCGATCGAGAAGATGCCGCTGAGATTGCCGCCACAGTTGCAGCGCAAGGGTTCAAAATTATCGACCTCACGGATAACGAACTGGCAAAGCTACACCTGCGGCATATGGTAGGAGGGCGATCGCCGCTTGCGGAACACGAATTGCTGTACCGTTTCGAATTCCCGGAGCGTCCCGGCGCTTTGACAAAATTTTTAAACTGTATGAGTCCCAATTGGAATATCAGTCTGTTTCACTATCGCAATCACGGTGCGGACTACGGGCGCATTGTTGTGGGAATGCAGGTGCCGCCTGATGAAATGTCTGAGCTACAGGCATTTTTGGAAACCTTAGGCTACCAGTACTGGGATGAAAGCCAAAATCCAGTCTACAAATTATTTTTAGGCTAGCTGCAGGAGCTGAGATTTAGCGCTGTCAAAGCTTGAAGGGTTGGGAGAAGACTTATAGATTAGGGCGATCGCCACTCTAGCGAATTGCAATCTGAGGCAGAAGCTGAGGCTGCGATCGCATAAGCTCAAGCCTTTAGAGATTGCTTGCGAGAGAACTGCAATCGTCCAATATTTGCACGAGAGATTCACACTCGCAATGCTCTGGAGAAAGGCGATCGCAGGTTTAAGCAAAGCCGTCATCCGGTAGAATGGCTGAGGCCAGAATGAGCATTTTCGTTTTCAGGATTTAAAGGGTAGCTAAAGTTGCAGATATTGGCGGTAAACGGCTGCTGGGCTTAGCACCTGACGCTTGGGCAAAATGGGTAACTCGACAATCCGATGTCGTGGCAGTGGAAATCCTCGGCTCTGATTTTCAGTGGGTCAGTCGGGAAAACGATGTTTTGATGAAGGTCCGAAGCCCTATTTATGGCGAGTTTTTGATTCTAACCGAGTTGCAGTTGCGCTATACCGATAAGATGCCGCTCAGAATGAGAGCCTATGCAGCCTTGGCTCAGGAGAAATATGGGTTGCCCGTCTATCCGGTGTTGGTCAATATTTTGCAGCCTTCGGAAACGACGATCGTGCGAGATCGCTTTGAGTCCAATTTTCTGGGGCTTCAAGCGAGACAAGATTTTTGCGTTATCAACTTGTGGGAGGTTGATGCTGACATCGTGTTCGAACAATCATTGGATACGCTGTTGCCGTTTGTTCCGGTACTCAAGGATGGTGGCAATGAGCAGACTGTCAGACGAGCCTTGGTTCAACTACAACAGAATGAGCAATTGGTTGAGCTAGAATCTTTACTAGGGTTCTTTGCCAGTTTTGTCTTGGACACAGAACTGGTTCGACAGATTATGAGGTGGGATGTGACAGTGCTCCGTGAATCGCCCTGGTATCAAGAAATTCGACAAGAAGGTCGTCTGGAGGATGAGTTACGCGGTAGAACCGAAGAAGCGCGATCGCTCATCCTCCGTCAACTCGCGCGTCGTGTGGGCACCCTCCCTGCTGAAGCTGAAGCCCAAGTTCAAGCGCTAGCATTGCCCCAGCTTGAGGCGTTGGGCGAGGCGCTGCTGGATTTTGCAGGGTTAGATGATTTGGTGGGGTGGTTATCGCAGCGCTAAACAACTCCAAAGCCCGATCGCAGGCCGAAACCAAAGCCCTTCGCCTCAGCACTCCGATCTAAAAGAAGCGCGATCGCCTCCTACTGCTGTGGGTTTGCCTGAGATTCGCGTGAGTTTGACTAGGGCATAGCGATTCCAGTAACTTGCCGCTAAGCTGACCCATCTGCGTAAACCTGCTGCCCATGCGGTCGGTTGATGGGGGACAGATTTTGGCGATCCTGCTGCGGAAGCTGCGAAGAAAACCACACTGATTTTGATGTATATTTAATGTATAAACATCTGTGGTTCTCTTATGGCTACGCAGAAAATTGCTTTATGGGGTAATTCCCTTGGCGTTCGCCTCCCTCAAGCTATGGTTCAAGAGATTGGACTCAAAGCAGGTTCTATCATCAATATCGCTACTGAAGGGGACAAGATCGTTCTTTCTGCGGCAAGTCCAAAATACACCTTGCAAGAGCTGCTTAAGGATGCCAAGCCTGAGCAACAGCACGACGAAGTGGACTGGGGTGAATCTGTAGGAGACGAAGTTTGGTAAAAATTAACGGTACAGTTCCAGAGCGCGGTGATATCCTCAAGCTCCAATTCAATCCGCAAGCTGGCAGGGAACAGGCAGGATATCGACCTGCGATAGTGATTTCTCCTGGGGAGTACAACCAAATATCAAGTCTCATTTTGGTTTGCCCAATTACCAATCGCAAGAAAGGATGGCCTTTCGAGGTTGAACTAGAGTCTACAATGCAAACGACAGGGGTTGTTCTGGTAGATCAGGTTAAATCAATCGACTGCACTACCAGAGGAGCGGTTTTTGTTGAGACAGCTCCAGCCGCCATCATTAGTGAAGTTCTAGCGCGTCTAGAACCCCTGACTTCCAGTCTTTAATCGCAATGGCAACGGGCGAGCAGAGTGGCAGAACCGAAGAAGCGCGATCGCTCGTCTTCCGTTAACTCGCGCATTGCCCCAGCTTGAGGCATTGGGTGAGGCGCTGCTGGATTTTGCAGGGTTGGATGATTTGCTGGGGTGGTTAGCGCAGCGCTAACCAACTCCAAAGCCGGATCGCAGGCCGAAACCAAAGCGATCGCCTCCGTCAGCCAAACTATCCCAAACTGCGATCGTCTGAGCGAAGGGGAGGCTTAAGTTTGGTCAAATTATTGCAATAAAGCTGCTTGTCTCGACCGATCGGCCTAGCAATGGGTTTCTTAATGTCAACCCATCCTACAGTTACTTCAAGAGTGAAATCAAAGTTAGAGTAAAAGTCTTGCTAAAGGCTGACAGCGGTAGAATTTAGAGCAATGAGATTTAAGAACAGGTTATGGATAGAGAAGAATTGCTCAGACGGTATGCTGCTGGAGAGCGGGATTTTAGTGGCGTGGACTTGAGTGGGGTTG
The DNA here is from genome assembly GCF_044923475.1 of Altericista sp. CCNU0014. NCBI lineage: Bacteria > Bacillati > Cyanobacteriota > Cyanophyceae > Synechococcales > Altericista > Altericista sp. CCNU0014. The sequence continues at coordinate 2,723,450 of NZ_CP137338.1, read as the reverse complement.
ATGTGAGTGGAGTCGATTGGGATGCCGAGGAACAGGTTGGAGTTGATTTGACTGGAATTAACTTGAGCGGAGCTATTCTGGAGCGTACTGCCTTGTGTTGGAGTAATCTGGCTAATGCCAATCTCCGTAATACTAGCTTGCTGGATACTAGCTTTGTCTTCTCTAACTTGAGTGGTGCTAACTTGTCCGGTGCTAACATAGAAGACGCCGACTTGGACCATGCTAGTCTCGTCAACGCTAATCTGAGTAAAACTAGGTTCTATGGTGTGAAAGTCGAAGGAACGGATTTCACCGGGGCTAACTTTACCGATGCTGAGGGTATGACTTTCATGGGCTATTGCATCTACTGCAACACCATCATGCCTGACGGAAGTGTAAGGAATTCCGTCGAAGAATAATCAGAAGCTAATAAAGATGATTGCGGCGGTATTTCGGGCGGAGTTTTATAAGTTTCAACGATCGGACTTAAGGAAGCTTCAATAATGGCTTGCACATCTTCTGAAACATTATTGAAAACATCAAGTCCTAGGTTATGTTAAGGAACAAAACCCATCGTCATACTTCCCTCCTCGCACATAGCGATGAAAACTGGAATATTCCAAATCTTTCGGTGCCCTAACCTATCCATGCTGCGCAGGATTCACAAACGCTCCCTCAATTGTCGATTTTCAGCGGTCGTTCGGGATCAACTCAGTTGGGCAACAACTCGATCTGTCACTAAAACCTCTTGCGTGAGTAGGTCTTCTACCGTAATGCGCAGCGATCGCCCTTCATCCACGCGAAACAGCACCTTAATGCGATCGCTTCCCGGAAACCCCGGCGGGTCGAGCTGGGCAATACTGCGCGCCCCCTCACGATCGTTCAGCGCCTGTACCTGACCTTGATTGGCAGAAAGGGTGCGAGTAATGAGGCGATCGCCATCGAAGTACACTTCCGTACCGCTGGATTCTTTCCCCAATTCCCCAATAATGAGTTCGATACTGGGCTGACCTTCGGCAGAAGCGCCCAAAATCAACTCCACGGGTTCCGGCATCGGGTAAGGCTGGCCGGGTTGAACGATCGTATGCCAGTTGTGAGAATTGAGGCGGCGATCCCAGTAGCGGATGCCGTAACTGTGGTAGAGAAAGTCCTTCACCTCCGTGCCCTGGAGGATCTGCAATGCACCTTGGGCGATCGCCTCAAAGGGTTTGCTGCTCGAAATTTTAGTCGCGTCAAAATACTGCTGCACCCAAGTCTGAACGGCTGGAATCAGGCTAGTACCGCCCACCAACAGCACCGCATCGATCTTTTCCGGCGTGATGCCCTGTCGGCGTGCCTGTTGGAGCACTTGCGTCATGCTGTCGTCTAAGCGTTCGAAGAACTGACGCTCCTTTAAGATCGCTTCAAATTCGGCCCGGTCTAAAGTCAATTCGTAGCTCTCAAACGTCTCTTCATTGAAATAGACTTCCGTCGCCTTGGCCTGGAGCGAAAGCTGGATCTTGAGCCGTTCTGCGAGCCGTTGGGTGAGTGGGTTTTTGGGCAGATCTTGAACTTTGGCAAAGCGGTCCAACACCCAATTGTCCAGATCCGTCCCGCCTAGATTTTGCCCGGCCTTTGCCAGCACCCGTGCCGTCTTGGGTCGTTGCGCGGATTCCTCCGCCAGATTTTTGTTGCCCCACTTGAGGATGAATCCCATGGGCTTTGTCTGAGCCGAACGGCTGCGATCGAGCTGCACCAGCGCCAAATCTAAAGTACCGCCCCCAAAGTCCACCACCAGCACCACATCAGCGTCTGCCTTGCCATAGCCGAGGGCGGCAGCAGTGGGTTCGTCCAGCATGCGGACCTGCTCGACCTGGAGGCTCTGGCACACTTGGCCCAGCCACTGACGGTAGGGTTCGAAGCTATCGACCGGAACGGTCAATACGAGCGCATTTCCGGCGTCCGTATAGCTCGCCTTAAGCCGATCGACCACCGTCGCTAAAAACCACTGACCCACCTGCTCGAACCGAATCGATTGGCCGTCTATTTCTGGCAAAAATCCCCGCACGGGCGTGCCGATGCCGCGCTTAAAGCCGCGGAAAAACCGAGGATCGCTCTGGATATCGAGACCGCGATCGCGCACCTGCTGGCCGACTAAAACCTGCGGCTGCACTGCGTTTTCAACGTACACCAAGCTGGGAATGAGGTCTGGATTTTGTCCCACTCTGAGGCTCATCCCTTTCAAGGACAAGGTTTCTGCCTGTTGTGAGGCAGCGTTCCAACGGGCAACCACCGTGTTACTGGTTCCAAAGTCAATTGCGTAGCTCAAAAGCTCCAGTCCTCAACGCGCGAGCTAGATTGACGTTAACACGGGCTCAGCCCCTTGCGAAATCCCCCATTCCTTTGGAGGCACGGTTGTCGAGCGCTGTCTGTGGCTGTCGCGTTACAATATAAGACAACTTGACATCGCTGGGTGACATCCAGCGGATGTTGTTCTGCAATCAATACCATTGTTTCGATTATTGCTCATGATCTGGCCATTGAAGTCCGCTGCTCGCAAACAAATTGCCAAAATTGAAGTAACGGGGGCGATCGCCGGAGGCACTCGAAAGTCGGTGCTAAAGGCCCTCAAGACCGTCGAAGAAAAAGGTTATCCAGTCCTCCTGCTGCGCATCGACAGCCCAGGCGGAACGGTCGGCGACTCCCAAGAAATTTACAGCGCGCTCAAGCGCCTCCAGGAAAAAGTGAAAATTGTTGCCAGCTTTGGCAATATTTCAGCCTCTGGCGGCGTTTACATTGGTATGGGCGCCCACTATATCATGGCAAACCCCGGCACGATTACGGGGAGCATTGGGGTGATTTTGCGGGGCAACAACTTAGAGCGATTGCTGGAAAAAGTGGGCGTTTCTTTCAAAGTGGTTAAATCGGGACCCTATAAAGACATCCTGGCCTTCGACCGCGAACTCACCGAACCGGAAGAACAGATTCTCCAAGATTTAATTGACACCAGTTACGGTCAATTCGTTCAAACCGTTGTCGAAGCGCGAAAGCTAGAGGTTGACACTGTAAAAAGCTTCGCCGACGGGCGCGTATTCACGGGACAGCAGGCGATCGAGTTAGGGCTAGTGGATCGCCTCGGGACGGAAGAAGACGCGCGGTGCTGGGCGGCTGAGCTAGCGGGGTTAGATCCAGAAAAGGCAAAATGTACGGTCATAGAAGAACCCAAGCCATTTTGGAATCGTTTTCTCCCAGGCAACGACAGCGCTCGATCTGCGCGCGTTGCGCTGCCAGTCGAGATGCAAAGCTGGCTGAATTTTGAAATGGCATCCAATGGATTGCCGCTATGGATGTATCGTCCCTCCGGACGGCTGTAGAATAGTGCCTGAGCTGTCTTAAGATGTCAAGTTTGCTAACGGGATGCCGATCGCAAACTGATTCTGGGGCATGATGAACCTAAGGAGGATGTTGTAGTGACCTGGAAAGTAAGGGCAATTCGTGGGGCAACGACTGCCGCTGAAAACTCGGTGGCGGCCATCCGAGAGGCGGTTCACGAACTATTGGATGAAATTGAATCTCGCAACGATCTCGATCTGTCTGAGGTGGTGAATGTCACGTTCTCGGTGACGCGAGATTTGGATACGGTCTTTCCAGCGGCGATCGCCCGACAACGTGCCCATTGGCAGAGCGTACCCCTCTTGGACGTACAGCAGATGTACGTCAGAACCGACTTGTCCTTCTGCATTCGCTGCCTGATTCAATTCAATACGCCAGACCCCACCTTTGAAGTTCGGCACGTTTATCTCAGGCAGGCCCAAACCTTAAGACCAGACCGGAGCCTTTCAGAAGCTGGGCTGCGTGCGGCAACGGCTGGGTAAAGTTGCAGCGCAAAACAATCATTCCCTTTGTTTAGTCGTACCGGGAGAAAACCTATGTCCATCACCGCACCGCTCGTGAAGGATTTTATGACTCCTAACCCTGTGGTCATTCATCCCGCAGATTCGGTTGAGGCTGCGGTTAAGCTCATGGAAGAGCATCGCATCAGCGGGCTGCCCGTGACGGACGAGCGGGGAAAGGTTGTCGGTATTTTGTCAGAGGGCGATTTACTCGTGCGGGAGTCTCCGCTCAAGCCGCCCCTTTACATCACTTTTTTGGGCAGCATTATCTACTTTGACTCACCCGCCCACTTCCACCAGCACATGAAAAAAACGCTGGGGATGTTCGTCCAGGATGCGATGACGGCAAATCCGATTACCACTCATCCCAATGCATTGCTATCGGAAGCGGCGCAGTTAATGCTGGATAAGCGAGTGAATCGCTTGCCCGTCGTGGACGAGCAGCGACAATTGCTGGGTATCATCACGCGTCACGATCTGCTGTTCGCGCTCCAGCCGCAGGCTGCAAGCGTAGAATAGGTCAAAACAAAGGCCCTTGGCACTACAACCAAGGGCAACAGCGCGCGATTTAGAGATTTACTGGGAAGGGGCGCAAGGCATTGCGCCCCGTAGGTTGTTTTAGGCAAACGATTCTAGGAAATCGCGAACTCGGCTTCTGCGTTTGGGTTGACGGAGTTTTTGCAACGCCTTCGACTCGATCTGGCGCACCCGCTCCCGCGATAGTTCCAGAACCTTACCAATTTCAGCCAGGGAATGGGTTTGACCGTCACCGAGGCCAAATCGCATTTGAATCACATCTCGCTCTCGGTTGGTGAGTTCCGCTAGCAAATCTTGAAGTTCCTGTTGTAACGATTCTCGCATCATGCTTTCTTCGGGAGAAATGTCGTCCGTTTCTAGCAAGTCCCCCAGTTCGGTATCTTTGTCCTTGCCGACCTTGGTTTCGAGCGAAATAGAGCGGGGAACTCGCGTCAAAAGCTCGCGAATGAGATCGGGAGTCGTGTCTAGCTCTACAGCCAGATCTTCGACGGTAGGGGTGCGGCCTTTGGCTTGGGCTAGCTTGCGCTGCGCTTTTTTGAGTTTGTTGAGCTTTTCGGTGATGTGGACGGGGAGGCGGATGGTGCGGCTTTGGGTGGCGATCGCCCGCGTGATGCCCTGCCGGATCCACCAGTAGGCGTAGGTGCTAAAGCGATAACCCTTGGTGGGGTCGAATTTTTCGACCGCGCGCTCCAATCCCAAAGTGCCTTCTTGGATCAAGTCCAATAGCTCTAGACCGCGATTTTGGTACTTTTTGGCCACCGATACGACCAAGCGCAAGTTCGCTTGAATCATATGCTCCTTGGCGCGCATCCCGTCCTTCATAACGCGATCGAGATCGCTCACCGCCCAGCCGATGGATTCGGCATAGGCTGCTTTGCCTTGGGAAATGGAAGGTTTGAGGTTGACAAATTCAATGTTGGCTTCTCTGGCCCAGCGCTCTAGGGACGGGCGATGGCCTAGGTTAGAGGTCAGGCGATCGCGCACTTCCATCAGGCGCGCGTACTCGGCGATCGCGGGATGATCTTGGGTCAGTGCCTGATTCCGCAGATCCAACAGATGCATGTAGCGCTGGACCTTCTGCGCCTCTGCCACTTCTTCATCGCGGCTCAAGAGGCGAACCCGACCGATTTCCTGCAGATAAATCCGGACTAGGTCTGTGGTGCGTCGTTGCCGACTGTCGGTCAGCTCTAGGGGAATCTCATCAAACAGCTCAGCTGCATCTGCGTCTAGGTCCAGCTTGAGCGAGCTGGAGTCGAAGTCGTCTCCAGGCTCGGTTAAAGTTGCTTCAAGAGGTTCGTTGTCGTTGGGCATAGCCATTACCGATTGCATCGTCCTGTGCGGATATAAGGGAATAGCGGTTTGATATTTTTAGGTTTCCCAAAAATTGAGATAAGCATGCCATTTGCTAAGTTTCTTTGCGATCTCTTGCTAAGCTGGAATGAACTACCCTTTCCAAAGCCCTTACAAAACGCGCTGCAGATCGTGAACACCTTTGTTTTGCCTTCAACTTTTTTTCTGACGGTGCTGATTACCATCGGTCTCTTTTTCTTTATTCGGGCTTCGGTCAAAACGCGAATCGAGACGGCGACTTGGACTCTGCCACAGCCAGACCGACAGGTGGTGGAGTCGGTGACGCAATATTTAGAAGGGCGCGCCTATCGGCTGAAGTCTGTAGACCGAGATCGAAATCAGGTGGTGTTTGCGGGATTGGTGGGTGCCAGTACCGGGCTTGCCCTGTTTCTATCGGCGTTGGCGGCGGTGGGGGCCGTTTGTTTCGGATTGGTGTTGTCGGTGCAGTTTCCGTCCGTCGGCTATTGGGGCGTTTTGACGGTTGTTTTGGCCCCTTTAGCGGGCTGGTTTTATCAAAAAAAATCGACTCGCCCAGAGCAGGTGGTTTTGTCGGTTAAGGGATCGGATGCCACCGATCGCACTCGATTGCGCATCACGGCCCACCGCGATGAGATTGCATCCTTGGAAACGGCCCTCGGTTTTCCGCCCCAGGAGGAATGATGCCATTGCCTGACGATTCGCCTACAGAGGGTCTTCTAACGCTGGATGATTTCGCGGAACCAGTCGTCTTCCCACAGATCGTAAAAGTCCGGGTCGGTACGGGCATTGTCGCGATAGCGCGCGTTGAGTTCGACCGCTCGTTCTAGATGCTCTAAACCTCCGTCTACATCCCCGCTCAACACGCTACAAACTGCTTTGCTGTAGAACGTGTTGGCATATTTAGGATTTAGCTCCTGCGCTTTATTCAGACTCTCCATGGCATCGGGATAGCGCTCTAGTTTTGCCAGCGCGTAGCCCCGATGGCTCCAACCCTTATGGGAGTCTGGGTTGAGCTGCACCAATCGATCGAAGGAGGTAAAGGCTTCGTCGTATTTTTCTAATACTTCTAAGGCCAGGCCGCGATTCAGCCACGCCACGGTATTTTCTGGCTCGATTTCTAAGGCTTTATCGAAGGTAGCAAGGGCATCCTCATGGCGCTGAAGCATGCCTAAGATGGCACCGCGATTGACGAGGGCTTCGGGGTAGTTGGGGTTAATCTCCAACGCTTTTTCGTAGGAGTCCATGGCGTCTTCGTTGCGCTTGAGTCGCTCTAGCATGAGACCGCGATTGAGCCATGCTTTGGCATCGTCGGGGCGGACTTTGACCACGCGATTGAAGGCGGAGAGCGCGCCGTCGTAACGCTTGAGTTCTTTCAGGTAGAGTCCGCGTTGAAACCAGCTCTCGGGTTCGTCCGGGTTGAGATCGAACACTTTATTGAGGGCGGTAACGGCTTCTTCGTAGCGCTTGGCTTCCCCTAGGGCGATCGCCTTTTGGTGCCAGAGGTCGGCGTTTTCGGGTTGAATTTCGAGGGCCGCATCAAAGGCGCGCAGGGCTTCGTCGAGCTGTCCTGAGGTTCGCAGCGCGTTGGCTTGGGCGAGGTAGTCGGTAACGTCGGCGAAGAGTTTGGGGTGGTTTGCTTGGAGTCGATGGAGGCTATCGGAAAGGGTTTGAATTTGACCGGATAGATCTTGGAGAGCCGATTCGGCGATCGCGGTTGGGGTCAGCTCGGCCAACTGCTGCAATATTCTAGATTTCTCGGACTGAGCTTCGGATTCGAGGGTTTGGAGGGATTGTCGGGTATCCCGTTGGGCGGTTTGGAGAACGGCATTGAGAGCGTCCAGTTGGGTCTTTACCTCTACGACAATAGCCTGAAGTTCTTCTTTGGTCTTGGTTTTGCGGTTTTCGAGATCCGTTTCCAGGGTTTGAACCCGAAGCGCAATTTGTTGGGTGAGGCCGCTGAGTTCCTGGAGCGCTTGGGCCTGACGGGTTTTGAGTTCGGTTTGCCATTGGGTCAGAGCGGTGGTGGACTCTAGCTCGACGGCTTTAATTTGCTGGAGGCTGCGATCTTTCGCAGTCGCCAACGTTTCTTTAAGGGTTTGAAGCGCTTGTTGGGTTTCGGCTTGGATGCCTTGAATCTGCTGGCGACCATTGGCCGCGTCGGTGTTGAGATTTTCTGCGATCGCTTGGATGGTTTGCAAGAATTCGGCTTGGGTGCCCTGTACCTGCTGGAGCTGCTGTTGGGTTTCGGCGCTGAGGCGTTCCTGGGCGATCGCCAACTGTTGGGACAAATCTGCCCCAAGTCGCTGGAGCCGTTCGAGTACTTCTGCCTGCACGCTCTCTGCCTTGGCGGCTGCTTGGGATTCCAGCAGCGCGAGTTGGGGCTTGAAGTCTGCTTCTAACTGCTTGAGGGTATTGAGAATTGCGTCCCATTGCTGTTTGGCACTGTCTTGAAGACCGATGAGCTGGCTCATGTAGTCCACTTTGGCCGTAGCGCAGTCCTGCAGCAACGCATCCTTGTGGGCGATTACTTCGGCTTTGAGGGTGACGAGCTGGGGCTGGAATTCAGTGCTGAGGGTTTCGAGACTTTGGAAAATGCGATCGCGGTGTTGGCCTGCGGCTTCCTGAAGCTGGTTGAGCTGCAATACAAAGTTTTCTTCGCGGTGGTGGAGCTGCTTTAGAGCTCGCTGCGCTTCAACTTGGGCCTCTGTATCGAGGCCGCTGAGTCGAGTGCCGAAATTAGACTGAAGGGTCTGAAGCTGGCTCAAAACATCTTCTTGGCGATCGGTGAGGGTTTGGGTCAGTTGCCGCAGGTTGAGGGTGTAGTCGGCTTCCAGTTGGCTGAGGGCGCGATAGGTTTTATCGACGTCGGCCTGCACGTCCTTGAGGCTTTGCTGCTGCTTGCGGGCTGCTTCGCTGACGAGCTGGGCGATCGCTTCCTGTTGGTGCGTCACCCCATTGCGAAATTCTAAGGACTTGGCCGATAGATCTGATTTGAGGGTGTTTGCTTGCTGCAAGACCAGATCGACCTGACCGCCCGCTTGGGTGAGCTGAGTTTTTAGATCGCGTACTTCTTTGAGGTGAGACTGCACCACCTCTGCCACCTCGCGGATGACAGCACGGCGCAGGAGTAAAAGCATTGTCACGGCAGCGGCTAAGATTAAGCCCAAAATAATCGACAGCACCGTCAGTAGGAAGGTGGCTTGGTTGTACTGCCGTTGGGCATCTGACTTGACTTGGCTTTGGGCGTTTCGCTCCTGCTGGATCTGTTTCAGCAGCGTCTCAACGGCCTCGCGATCGGCGGGGGCTTCTACTGGCTGCGGTTTGGCTGCGGTGGGCTGAGGTTTGGGCGCAGCCGTGGGCTTCGTCGTTTGGGCTTGCGTCAGGCTAGCGCTCAGCACGAATGCGAACAATAGGGCTCCTGCTCGTAGTGCCTTCATGGGGGCGTAAGGTTGACTCAACCGCATAGACCGAAGGTTATGGTTCATCATCAAATGCCAGGATACAGAACGATCCATGTCCGTTATCGCTTATTCTCTCAAACTTCATCAAAGTTGTTTGGTTTTGAGGGGACGGTTTCCCGAGACTGCGCGAGCGAAAGTCATTTTCCCCGACGATTTTAGCGAGGTGATGTCGAAAGACAATCCGATCTAAACGAGCACCAATCCGGTTTAAATCCATGTTCCTATGCGAACTAATGGCACAATGGGCAACAGCATTTGTTTGTTTCCTTAGCGCGATACCTCGGCATTCCTGTGGCTCAAGTTGTTTTAGAAAATCTTTGTAAAAGCTTTCCAGCCCGTCCTGGAGACCGACAGCCCGCAACCTTGGCCGAGCCAATGCTCGCCTCTTCTGGGGCGCTTGAGACGCACTCGAAGTCTGCTGCGCCTCAAGCGCCCGTCCCCGCAGCCCAACCCGACTCAGCAGCCCAACCCAGCTCAGGTTCGGGACTGAACATCCTGAGTCACATCAACCTCACCATCGCCGATGGCGAATTTATGGTGCTCGTAGGACCCTCCGGGTGCGGCAAGAGTACCCTGCTGCGGCTGATTGCCGGACTCGAAACGCCCACCTCCGGCAGCATCTGGGTGGGCGATCGCCACGTCAACGATCTGCCCCCCAAGGCTCGCGATATTGCTATGGTGTTTCAGAGCTACGCGCTCTACCCTCACATGACAGTCTACGACAACCTAGCCTTTGGGCTGCGGCGGACAAAACTGCAAGGAGCGGGCAAGCCTCCAAGCGTTGCCGCGCAGCTTTCCAGTACCCTCGCCCGCCTCCTCCCCAAAGTCTTAAGAGCGGGATCCAAGCAAGAGCAATCCGTGGGACAAACCGTGCGGCGCGTTGCCCAGATGCTAGAGCTAGAAGCGCTGTTGGAGCGCTATCCCAAACAGCTTTCCGGCGGCCAAAAACAGCGGGTCGCCCTAGGACGGGCAATGGCGCGGGATCCTCAAGTCTTTTTGATGGACGAGCCGCTCTCCAACCTAGATGCAAAACTGAGGGCGCAAACCCGCGCTCAAATCGTCCAGCTTCAGCGACAGCTCGGGACCACCACCATCTACGTCACCCACGACCAAACCGAAGCCATGACCATGGGCGATCGCATTGCCGTCCTCAACGGCGGCGAAATTCAGCAGATTGCCGCCCCCTTAGAGCTATACCAAAGCCCCGCCAATCGCTTTGTGGCAGAGTTCATTGGTTCGCCACCCATGAACTTCATTAATGCTGTTGTCAAAGAGGGTCCCTGCCTCGTCCATCCTCACTTCAGCCTGACGCTCCCTCCCGTCTGGACTTCAAGCTTAGCCCCCTACAGGGGCAAAGAAGTCACCTTGGGGGTTCGGCCAGAGCACTTCAGCGTTAGCGCTCGCGGGCCTCAAAGCCTCCCGGTCGAAGTCGCGCTAGTGGAAGCCCTCGGCCACGAAACCTATTTGTCCTGCATGCTCGAGAACGAAGGCAAAGACCGTCCCTATCTTCAAGCTCGCACCGCTCCCCAGCAAAAGTTTCAGTACGGCGATCGCATCGGCCTGGCGATCGACCCTCAGCAGATCCATCTTTTTGAAGCTCAGAGCGGCGTAGCGATATTCCCTGCCTGACGGGTTTTGAAACGGCTTTAGTAGATGTTTCTCCCTGGGGGCGCAACCAGTCCAATAAACCCCTCCACTCAGGCCCATTGGGGGATATTCGAGCAATATTTAAAAAATCTGTGGGCATTCTGCCCCCCTAAGCGTTAGGCTAGAGCATGAAACTATTAACATTTGGTAAAGTCTGCAACTCCCTTATAACGTTTCAAGCCGGACAGTTTGCTTTCTAAAAAGGCCCGTCAGGGCAAGATCTTAAGTTCTATTTGGTTCGAGGCGCTACATAATTGATACACTCTTGTAAACCCAGTGTCTTTTCCAAGTTTGAAGCCGTTGCGCCTTCAGTGCTTGTTTTCAGAGACAAGGCCGTACAATGCCTCTGCTGGCACAACTCAGCAAATAGAGGGCAAATATGTAGCCCAAGGGATCTAAAGATCGTTACGGTAGAATACCCAACTTGGGGTGGCTGAGAGACTTTATTGTGGAGAGGAGGGAATCTATGCTACATCGCAAGATTTATCAGCTTTATAGTGAAGGGCATGAAGTATGGGTGTTCTTACGAGATCAGCAGCGCTGGTTAGAGCGCGCTCGCATTATTGACATGGAAGGCGACCTTGTTACGCTCCGCTATGAAACCGACGAGGAGGATGAGGTCAGTTCCTGGGAAGAGATGGTACGCCTTGAAAGCATCGGTGCGGTAACGCGAAAGCTCGCTTCCGTATCTCGAGGAGAGGGAGAACCGCTGGTTTCGGAAGATTGTCCTGAGGCCGAGCAAATTCCCAATCCCCATCCCGAAGCAAACCACGACTAGGACGATCTGGTTGACTCTAAGTCAAAATTGACGCGATTTCAACAATTTATAACGCCTCTGACTGTATTTCATTTCGAAAGAAGAAATAGTCGGAGGCTTTTTTTAACGATTGTCAAAAAAATCTGTTATTCTCGCGACACAATTAAAAATCAAGGGTTGACTTTTAGGATCGGAAACACTCGATATCAATAAAATTTTCAAGTTCTAATCCAATCTTTTACCCTAAACTGGAGGCAGGGGGAGGAGAGTTTGGATGTGGGGGTTAGTTGGAACCAGAGTAAAAATTGGGTTTGCCATTAGTCTGAGTTTGTTCGGTTTCGTCGGTCTGGAAGCTTATTGGAGCGCTTGCAAGCTCGACCGGGCGATCGCCGAGGAGCGCAGCGCCAGCCGCACGCTAGAAAGACTTCAGCAATTACTGGATTCCTTTCAAGATGCTGAAACGGGACGGCGGGGCTATTTACTGACGGGCAAACTGGAGTCTTCAGAACCCGATAAAACTGACATTCGATCGACCCAGACAGCGTTCAAAATCTGGCACCTTCAGTGGGTCATTGGCAGTTTAGGACTATTGGCGCTAGGGGTGGTAGCGTTTTCTACCCTTGCAATCCGGCGCGCGGTCCTTGCCCGCGCTCGGGCAGAAGCTGACCTTGGCAAAAGCGAGGCAGAATTAAAAGCACTGTTTGCGGCAATGACCGATGTTGCTGTGGTTCGAGATCGGTCGGGACGGTGCTTGAAAATAGCGCCCACTTACCGACCCTGCTTGTACGAGTCCCCTGAGGAAATGTTGGGCAAGACGCTCCACGAAACCTTTCCGCAGTCTCAAGCCGACCTCATCCTGGGTTACATTCAGCAAGCCACAGACACGCAACAGCTCGTTCAGGGCGAGTACGCTTTGGACATTGGCGATCGCACCGTTTATTTTGCAGCAAACTTCTCTCCCCTCTCTGCCGATACGGTTTTGCTGGTGGCACGCGATATCACGCAGCAAAAGCTGGCAGTTCGAGCCATTCAAGAAAGTGAAGAGCGCTTTAGACTGGCTCTCGAAGGGTCTGGAGATGGCCTTTGGCACTGGACGGTAAACACTGAAGAAGAGTATTTCAGCTCGCAATGGCTTGAAATGTTGGGCTATGCGGAGGGCGATCTGACTATGAGCTTGACCACCTGGCAAAGTCTCATTCATCCAGACGATCTGCCATGGGTTTTGGAAAAGCTTCAGGCGCATCTCCGCGATCCGTCGGTTCCCTATCGATTTGACTATCGGTTGTTGACAAAATCGGGAGAATGGAAATGGATTGCCAATTTTGGCAAAATTGTGGTCTGGGATGAGTTCGGACAACCGCTGCAGATGTCGGGCGTGCATCGAGATATCAGCGATCGCAAACAACTGGAAGAATCGCTGTTTCATGCCAAAGAACTGGCTGAAGTCACGCTCCACTCCATCGGCGATGGCGTCATTACGACGGATGAGTTGGGTCATATCCGTTACTTGAATCCAGTTGCCGAAGCCATCACGGGCTGGAGCATGGTGGATGTTTGCGAAATGCCCTTAGGCGAAGTCTTCAAAATTGTCTGTGAGGGCACCCGCGAGCCGATCGAAAATCTCGTCGAACGGGTTTTACAGGTCGGTCGAGCGGTGAATCCCCTCCATCGCATCCTCCTCATCAATCGACAGGGCAGCGAAATTCCGATTGAAGACTCGGCAGCCCCAATTCGCGATCGCGAAGGCAAAATAGTAGGCGCGGTGATCGTGTTCAAAGACATGACTCAAGCACGCGCCCTTTCCCAGGAATTGTCCTGGCAGAGGACTCACGATGCCCTCACCCAGTTGATCGATCGTCGCGAGTTCGAGCGGCACGTCGAGGCGGCGCTTCTCAGTGCCCAAACTCAGGGCCACAACCACGCGCTGTGCTACTTGGATTTGGATCAGTTCAAAATTGTCAACGATACCTGCGGCCACGAAGCAGGAGATGAATTATTGCGCCAAATTGCGGCGCTCTTGCAGGTTCACGTTCGAAAGTCCGATACTCTAGCACGGCTCGGCGGGGACGAATTCGGGCTTTTGCTCCATCAATGCCCGCTCAGCCAAGCCCTACGGGTCGTGAATGAAATACTGGCAGGCATCCAAATTTTTCGGTTCAGTTGGCAAGACCAGACCTTTAACATCAGTGCGAGTATTGGCTTGACGAGCATTGACGGTCAAAGCGAAACCCTCTCGCAAGTTTTAAGCGCAGCGGGTGCGGCCTGCCATGCTGCCAAAAATAAAGGGCGAAACCGCGTCCACCTGTTTCAGACCGACGATCGGGAACTCATGCAGCAACGGGGCGAAATGCAGTGGGCGACTCGCATCATGCGAGCATTACAGGAAGACTGCTTCTGCCTTTTTTATCAATCCATTGCGGCCATTCCCCCTACCGCAGAGCAGGGCGAACACTACGAAGTGCTCTTACGCCTGCGGGACGATCGAGGAAACTTAGTAGCCCCGATGGCATTTATTCCTGCCGCAGAACGCTTCGGATTGATGCACTTGATCGATCGCTGGGTCATCGCGCGCTTATTTGAAACCCAAGGGGAACACTATCGCGCGATTTGGCACCAGCGGCAAACCCAGGGCGCGTTCTGCGATTCGCTTTATGCCATCAATCTTTCCGGGGCCAGTCTTAACGACGATCGGTTTATTCATTTCTTACACGAGCAATTCGAACTCCGCCAAATTCCGCCCCAGCTGATCTGCTTTGAAATTACGGAAACCATGGCGATCGCCAATTTGACCAAGGCCAATCAGTTTATCCGCCAGCTTCAAAGCTTAGGCTGTCGCTTTGCTTTAGATGACTTTGGCAGCGGCATGTCGTCCTTTGCCTATCTCAAAAACCTATCGGTCGATTACCTAAAAATTGACGGTGCTTTTATTCGCAATATCGTCGAAAATCCAGTCGATGAAGCCATGGTGGCTGCCATGACGCAGGTCGGACATGTCATGGGTATCAAAATCATTGCCGAATTTGTCGAAAACGACGAAATTTTAGCGTGCCTTCAGTCGCTGGGGATTGATTACGCGCAAGGATACGGAATTGCCATGCCCCGCATGCTTCTTCCCTAGGCTCCCATGGGAGCCCGTCAATCTTCTGCCAACTGAGCGCTAGGTTCGAATACGGGACAGTAGCCTTCGGGGGCGACTTGACTGCCATAGAGGCTGGATTGTCGGTTCCAGCACCGCCGAGCGCGATAGTGCTTGCAGCGCGCACAGCACTTCAAGCTCGAATCCCGCATCCGAGACGCTTGCACCAACAACTCTCGCTGCGAAATGCCGCGCAGCACCAACAGATCGCCCTGCCAGGCGGCTTCGATGAGTCCGGTATCGGCAAAGCTGCGCCACCTGGGGTCGTCCACGAGCTGTCGGGGGAGGGTGGCGATGACTTCCGTCTCTAGCTCGTGGATCTCTCCATCAAAGACGGCATCGATGACTGCCGCTGTGGGAGGCTGAATCAAGCCTTCGCCCACGGGAAGCTCCAACCGATTTCCCGTGCTTGGTGAATGGAGGTGGTAGCGATTGGCCAGCTCTTCTAAGCCAATGAGGTCGGTGAGGTAGGCGGGGCTGCCGTGCATCAATACAACGTGCTGAGGGCGAAGATTGTGAATGAGTTGGGTGGTGCCCGCCCCATCGCAGTGTTCTGCCAGCAAAAAAGTATCGATGCTGAGGATTCCTGACTGGAGCAAAGGCTCCCAGTTGGAGGTGGCGCTCGGAGCCTGGAATGTTTTCAAAGAAAATTGCTTGGCTGCAGGAGCGGTTTTTCCCAGCACGACAGCAGGGTCTTCTTGGGGAGGGCGTTCGGGTAGCAAAATCAGCCAGGGTCGATCGGTTGGGCCGCAGTAGTCTCGGGGATCGAAAGACTCGTCGGCTAGGACGATACAAGGGCGATCGCCTCTTTGCGATCGCCCCGCACCGACCGTCTGTCGCGCAGGACTCGTGGCTGCACTCAACCGTCGCACCCGCGGACGCACGCGCTCGTCCCAGAACAGGGCCTGGTGCAGGGCAAAATTTTGTACCGTCGGCGGAAGGCTGGTCAATATTTCTAGGTAAGCATCGCAGCCTCGGGCAATGGAGTCTTCCACCCAAATGTCTAGATTTTTTCCCGTAAAGGTATGGTGGCTGCGCATGAGCATCAATAGCTCTTGGGCTAACCCTAACATCGGGACCGGAATCAATACGGAGCGCCCTTGGGACAAGGCCTGCATCACCCGTTCTGCAAACTGGTTTTCTTGCTGGCGGCGGTGGGGGTGACGCGCCGTCCCAAAGCTCCCCTCTAGAATTAGGACGTCGAGGGCCATTCCTCGCAACTCCGAGAGCGGCAGGCCATCGACTAGACGAGAATTAGAGAGCAGGAAATCGCCCGTGTAGAGAATGGTATAAGCCCGATCTGCTCCTGAAACCTGAGGTGCATAGGTCAATAAAGTGGCCGATGCACCTGGCAGGTGGCCAGCGGGGTATAGCTCGACGGTCAACCCTGGGGCTAGCTCTGTAGGCGTACGCCAAGGTAAAGACCGACAAAAGTTAGGAATCCTTTGCGGTTCTGACTCAGAGGGCCAGTTGAGCGGCAGCAGATGGGCGGTCACGTCGCTTGCGTAGATGGGGAGCTCCGGAAAAGCCTCGTGCAACGCCAGAATTCCCCTGGCATGATCGGAGTGAGCGTGGGAGCAAATCGCAAAGTCCGCAGGCCATTCCGGGGCGAGTGCAGAGGTGGATGCGGGGACGAGTGGGGCGGGTGGAGAAAGAAGCGATCGCAGATCGCTCAGGCCGCAGTCGCAAAGAATCCGATAGGGACCCATGCGGAGTAAAAAGCAGACTCCTTCTTTGGCGTGACCGATACCCAACGGGATGTACTCTAGCTCAGTCATGGTTGACAATGCCAATCCAAAGTAGCGTCATCCAAAGGCCTAAACGGGAACGGCACTGTGCTGTTCCATCTCCTCTAAAAGGGCTTGCCAGAGCAACCGGGTCATGGAACCAGGACAGCTTGGTAAAACCGCATCGCCGATCTGGCGAACGGGCATCAAAAGCCGTACGGAGGAACTGAGAAAAGCCTCCTGCACCGAGCTTAAATCGGCAGGTCGCAACGCAATTTCTTGGTGGGGGATATCGCGCTGGCAGAGAATTTGCAGCAGCGTCGCGCGGGTGATGCCCGGTAAAATACCGACATTTACGGGAGGGGTTTGGACGACGCCCTCTCGCACGATCCAAAAATTGCTGGTCGTCGCTTCTGTAATTTCACCGCAATGGTTGAGCAGGAGGGCATCCTCTGCCCCCATCTGCTGCGCTTCTAGGAGCGCCAAGATATTGTTGAGATAATTCCCGGTCTTCGCGATCGGGTCGAGCGCTTGTTTGCTATTGCGCAAACGCTGGGGAACGACCAAATGCAGTCCTCTTTCCGACAGCACTGGCTCTGGTGGAATGCTCGAAATGACGATCAGCAAATTTGGCTGCAACGCTGGGCTGGGCTGAAGGCTAATGGTCGATTCGGTCCCGCGAGTGACGACAATCCGCACGTAGGAATCCGACCAGTCAGCCCGCTCCAGCGTTTTTTCGACCTCGGCTTGAATCTCTGCATCGGTCCAAGGAATTTCCACGTACAGATACGCTGCGGACTGGCGCAGGCGATCGAGGTGTTCTTGGAGGGCAAAATGACGACCGCGAAACGTCCTTACCACCTCGTAGACGCTATCTCCGTACAGAAAGCCCCGATCTAAGACCGAAATTTGAGCCGTTTCTGAAATTTGGCCGTTGAGGTTGGTAAGGAGCGGCATAGAGCTTTGCGTGCGGGCGATATTGTCAATCTACCTGAATTTCCGCAACGCGGAGAATTCTCGTTAGGATTGTTTGTCAATATCCTGCTTCATGCGTTCTAAAGTTTTGTGCATCTGGTCGAACATCTGTTGCGGAGTAATGCCAAACTGACTGAGCTGAGTGTTCATCTGCTCGACGGTGAGCTTGGCCATAAAGTCGTCCGAGAGTTCGAAGCGTTTCATGAAGACGCGGTAGCGCTCCATCATCGCTTCCATTTGCTCGATGAAAAGCACCTTGCCTTCGCGGTCGAATTTGCCGTAGTTTCCGCCCAGTCGCGTTAGCGATTGATAGTCGTCAAAAAGCGTTTTTGCCTCGCTTTGCACGATTTCAGATTCAAAAAATCCCATGGCTCTTTACGATTCCTTACGTTACTCAAACTCAGACAGGCAAACAATCTGTACTCTCATGGTATCGTTTGCGCTGGCCGGTCCCTAGGGCGGCGCATTAGGGAAAACCGTAATTCCAAGGGTTCGATAGACTGGTGAAGGACCTTTTTTAGAACGAAGCCCGATTGAATGGCTCATTGGTTGGATCTTGTCGCGTTGGTGCCCGTTACTTCCATGCAAGTTTATCTGGACTATAGTGCTACGACCCCCTGCCGCCCTGAGGCGATCGCCGCGTTAACGGAATCGCTCGCCCAAGGGTGGGGCAATCCATCCAGCCTGCACGAGTGGGGCAAGCGGGCTGCTTTTGCGGTGGAGCAGGCCCGCTGGCAGGTGGCGCAGCTCGTCAATGCGCCCTCGGCGGATGCGATGGTGTTTACCTCTGGGGGGACGGAGTCCAACAACTTGGCATTGCTGGGCGTGGCCCGAACTTTTTCCCAACCGCAGCATTTGATTATCTCTAGCGTGGAACATCCGGCGATCGCCCAAACTGCCGCCATCCTCGAACAGCAAGGCTGGCAGGTCACGTCTCTGCCCGTGAATGCCTACGGTCGCGTCAATCCTGAAGATCTGCGAGCAGCCCTCCAGCCCAATACGGTATTGGTTTCTATCATTTACGGCCAAAGCGAAGTAGGTACTCTCCAGCCCATTGAGGCGTTGGGTACCATTGCCCAGTCCGTCGGCGCGCTCTTCCATACCGACGCGGTGCAGGTAGCAGGACGCGTGCCTCTAGACGTCGAGGCATTGCCTGTAGATTTAATGTCCCTGTCGAGCCATAAAATTTACGGCCCTCAGGGGATTGGGGCACTTTATATCAAACCGGGAACTGCGATCCAGGCGATGGGTGGCGGCGGCGGCCAAGAACGAGGATTGCGCTCCGGCACGCCCGCTGTTGCTTTGATTTCGGCTTTTGGTGTCGCTGCGGACTGCGCGCTGAAGGAGATCGAAACCGAACCGGAACGGTTGCGAGGACTGCGCGATCGCCTTTTGACTCAACTTCAAGATCTGACGGTCCTGAAACTTACAGGCGACCCCCACCATCGGCTGCCCCATCACGCCAGCTTTTGCTTAATGACCGCCCAACCCGTCAGCGGGCGAGAGCTCGTGAAACAAATGAACGCGGCAGGGATTGGGGTCAGTGCTGGCTCCGCCTGCCATAGCGGGAAACTTCAGCCCAGCCCTATCCTCACAGCAATGGGCTACGAATCGACCCTGGCGCAATCCGGTCTCCGCATGACCCTCGGCCAAGCCACCACCTTAGAAGATATCGACTGGGTGGCAGAGGTGCTGCGCCAAATTGTGACCCGCTCGATGTCAAAAACGGTTTCTCGGGTTTAGAGATCGCCTAACCTGGATTATTCCCCAATCGCCAGAACACAGATGGAACGGCACCCTCCAAAAACAGACTGTTTTTTAGGCAAATCGCCAGATTGTTTGGTTGGCATAGATTTCGAGGATTTTCCAAAATCGTCATGAATAATGCAGGCTAAACACATTTGAACTATTTTCAGCGCAAATAGCGCTTAGAGATAGAACACTCTAAGCTTATTGACCTTTCCAGTTTATCCAGTCTTTGGGGTCCACCTCACTTGGCGATCGCACTGTTTCGAGACAGTCGGTTAATAGCTGCTGAAGATTGAGAGGATTAAGATTGCGGCCAATCCACACGGCCTGATTTTTGGGTTGACTGCGCCATCGATCGTCTTGCAGACTGAAGCGCTTCCCGCTGAGTTGGAATAGATGGCGATTTGGGCTTTCCACGAACCAAAGCACTCCCTTCGCCCGAAATACTTCAGCGGGTAGATGGTAGTCTAGAAATTCCTGGAATCGCTTGAGTTTAAAGGGGCGATCGCTTTCAAAGGAAACCGCCATGAACCCATCCGCCTCTAAATGGTCGGAATGGGCATGGGAGGGATCATGGGCATGACTGGGCATATTTTCAATGGCTTCCGAACTCTGTAACGCCACATCCAAAATAAGGGAGAGGGGAACGTTCCCAAACCGAGTATGCAGAATGCGAGGATTCTGGCGGATGGTTTGGATGTATGTTTCCAAAGTATGAATCTGTAAATCGCTGACTAAATCCGTTTTATTGAGCAGCACGATGTCGGCATAGGCCACTTGGCGCAGTGCTGCGGTGCTCTCAAAATGCTCTGGGGTAAAGGTTTCGGCATCCACAACAGCCAGTACCGCATCCAGATGCGTAAAGCTCCATAGCTCAGACGCTAGAAAGGTTTGCATAATCGGCAGCGGGTCAGCGACTCCCGTCGTTTCAATCACGAGGTAGTCCACCTGTGCTCGTCGTGCCAAAATTCGCCAGACGGCCTCTGCAAGGTTGTTGTTGATGGTGCAGCAGATGCAGCCGTTGTTGAGTTCGATGATGTTCTCATCAAGGGCAATGAGGAACTGGCTGTCGATGTTGATATCCCCAAATTCGTTCACTAAAATTGCCACTCGGCGATCGCCTGCTTGGGCCAGGATGTGATTAAGCAAAGTGGTTTTACCGCTGCCTAAAAAGCCCGTGATAATCGTGACGGGGAGCTTGGCTTCAGGGGTTTTAGGTTGCTGGAACATGGGTCATCGGTGCTCAACGCGAAGCAGGGCTGTGCTGAATGAGACTCATAAACTCTTGGCGGGTACGGGCATCTTCCGAAAATACACCGCGCATGGCACTGGTCGCCGTCCAAGATCCGGGCTTTTGCACCCCGCGCATGACCATACACATGTGGGTGGCCTCCACCACGACAGCAACGCCTTGAGGTTTCAGCAGCCCTTGGAGGGCATCGGCAATTTGAGCCGTCAAGCGTTCTTGTACCTGTAAACGCCGTCCGTACATTTCGCAAATGCGGGCAATTTTAGAGAGACCAATCACTTTTCCATTGGGGATATAGGCCACATGGGCACGACCCAAAATTGGCAAAATGTGATGCTCGCAGGAACTAAACAAATCAATATCGCGCACTAAAACCATTTCATCAGTATTTTCAGTAAAGACCGCGCCGTTGAGGAGTTCATCGAGCGACTGCTGATAGCCAGAGGTCAGGAACCTAAGGGCTTTGACCACACGCTTGGGGGTATCCAACAGTCCTTCCCGATCTGGATCTTCGCCTAGTCCAATCAGTAGCGTGCGGACGGCCTGCCGCATGTCCGCTTCACTGACGGGGGGATGAGCGGGAGAGTTTAGGGCAAGCTCAAGGCTTTCCATGGGGGACAGATCGGAAGAATTAGAAAGGGTCATAGAATATCTCGGAATAGGGTGGATTGGATGGCAAAAATGAACGTTTCCTGTCTGTGCGTTAAGAGGACAGCATGGCTTCAGCGCCAGCCAGAGCGGGTTCTAAACAGTTATTTAAGGCTGCTTTTAGCCGATCGGGATTTAAGTTGCGACCAATCAGCACAATCTGATTGCTGGGAGTCCCTTTCCATTCATCGGTCGCCATGTCGTAGCGTTTGCCACTGAGCTGAAAGATATAGCGCAACTGACTTTCTTTAAACCACAGCAGCCCCTTGGCGCGGAATACATCATCGGGCAAGTGAAAATCCAGAAAATTCTGGAAACCCGTCAGAGAAAACGGGCGATCGCTCTGGAAGGACACCGAAATAAATCCGTCATTGTCCAAATGAGCCGAGTGGTGATGATGATGTTCGTGGCCGTGGTGATGACCGTCGTGATGGTGATGTTCGCGATCGTGAGGATGTGTGTCGCGATCGTGCGCTCGATCCTGCTCGGTTTGCCTAATTTCTTCCTGAACTAAATCGGCATAGGCGGTGGGGTCGTTATAGCTCACATCTAGAATCAACGGCAGCGCTACTTTGCCATATTCAGAATGCAAAATCCGCGCCCCCTCTTTAAATGAACGAATCTGAGTCTCTAATTCATTTACCCTTGCTTCTGAGACCAAATCGGTTTTGTTGAGGACAATGATGTCGGCAAAGGTAATCTGCTTTTCGGCAGCTTCACTCCCAAAATGTTCTGGGGTGAAGGTTTCAGAATCTACCAATGTCAAAATGGAGTCGATGCGCGTCAGGTCTCGGAGTTCGGTGCCTAAGAAGGTCAGCACGATGGGGAGCGGATCGGCAACTCCTGTGGTTTCAATCACCATGTAGTCGATCTTGTCCTGACGCTCTAGGATGTTGTAGACCGCTTCGAGTAGATTGTCGTTGATGGTACAGCAGATACAGCCATTGCTCAGCTCTACCATATCTTCATCAATCGACACTAGAAGCTGACTGTCAATGTTGATATCGCCAAACTCGTTGACTAAGACTGCGATTTTAAGATCGGACTGGTTTTCTAAAATGTGGTTCAGTAACGTGGTTTTACCACTGCCTAAAAAGCCTGTAATAACGGTAACGGGCATCCCGCGTTTGGGTAGGTCTAAGATTTGGTCAGCTTGAGGGTTAGGCATAATCCATCTCTCCTAAGAAACAATTGAGGGGAAAAACTCTAAATGCTTTGAGCTGCAAGGCAATTTTCCGCCGGAAACGCAAGGCGAATCCGATTTAACACAATGGTGCTGACCACGGGTGCCGGGCGGATTTCGAGGCGAGCTGCCACTGGCGCTTCAAATAGCAAACAAACTCCTGGAAAAACGACCTGTTGAAAATACCCACTGGGGAAATCGGCAATTCGAGCAATCTGAACGCTTGCGGTGGTGTTGGCGTAGCTACAGTGCAAACTCATTGCAATTTGCGCGCTCTTTTAGAGCGGCTGACCCTCTGCGGTTGCATTGTAGCAGAATATCGATAATGATTATCATTTTATTGAATAAAACTGGGAACGAACTCAAGCCTGATGAAGAGCCGATTCAGGCCACTTCAAGCCCAGCGTCTGAAGTTGCGGTCAATAAACTGGCGGTGCCTCAGCCCCAAACCTTTGAAGAAAAAACATTAGGTCTGCTAATTTCTGAGCAATCGCAATCCGCTCAAAGTGACCAATACGGTAGATCCTTCATGCCCTACAACACCGATGGGTAACGTGACATTGCCTGCAAAATTGACCGCAATCAGCAACACGATAAAGCCGATCGCAAACCCGATATTTTGCCGAACCACTCGATGCGATCGTCGCCCCAATTGGATCGCCGCTGCAATTTTCTCCAACCGATCGGCCATCAACACGATATCGGCAGTTTCCAGCGCCACATCGCTTCCCGCACCCCCCATCGCGATGCCAACCGAAGCTTGCGCGAGGGCGGGGGCGTCATTAATGCCATCCCCCACCATTGCCACCGTGTTGTATTGGGTTTGCAGTTGACGAATGATGTGCAGCTTGTCTTCTGGCAACAGTTCGGCATAAACCCGATCGACGCCGATTGCTTGGGCAATGCTGCGAGCGGTGCGCTGGTTGTCGCCCGTCAGCATCACGATTTGTTCGATGCCCAGCGTTTTGAGTTGCGCGATCGCCCGTGCGGCTTCGGGTCGTACTCGATCTGCGATCGCAATGCCCCCCATAACCTGTTGCGCCTGAGCGATCCAGACCACGGTTTTTCCATCTTGCTCTAGCAAATCCGCGCGCTGGATCAATTCAATCGGTAAATCCGCGATGGATTTCACAAAATCAGCCGTGCCCGCAAACACAGATTGATCGCACCAACGGCCTGCAATGCCTCGACCCGGATATGCCTGAACCTCTGTGGCGCGCGACCAAACTAAATCTTGCGCGGCTCGAACGATCGCTGCCCCAATGGGGTGCTCGGAGCCAGATTCTATCGCAGCAGCAACTTGCAAAACTTGTGATTCAGAACATCCTGTGGCTGGAATCACTTGGCAAACTTGCAGTTGTCCGGTCGTGAGGGTGCCTGTTTTATCAAAGGCGATCGCCCGTACTTTCCCGATCTCCTCTAATTGGGCACCGTTCTTGAACAAAATTCCCTGTCTCGCGCCATTGGCGATACCGGATAGCAATGTGGGCATAATGGCCGCCATTAACGCACAGGGCGACGCAACGACGAGAAAAATCAAAGCCCGATAGATCGTCGTTTCCCAACTCCAGTTCAGCAGGAAGGGCGGCAACACTACCAGCAAGAGTCCAACGCCGACGATGACGCGGGCATAGCCACGTTCAAATCGTTCGATGAATTGCTGGGAAGGGGGAGCTTCCGTTTGGGCCTGCTCTACTAAGCGAATCACCCGTCGTAGCAGACTACTCTCTGGCGGTTGATGGACTTTGAGCTTGAGCGCGCCATTGCCATTGAGCGTTCCGGCGAAGACCTCATCGCCGATCGTCTTTTCGACCGGAATCGATTCTCCGGTAATTGCGGCTTGATTCAACGCGCTCAATCCTTCCAGAATCAAGCCATCGGTTGGAATCAATTCTCCGGGCTTGACCGCAATGCGATCGCCCACCTCTAATTGGTCAATGGGAACGGCTGTTTCTCTGCCTTCTCGCAACACTTGAGCCGTATCAGCAGTCAGGCTCATCAAGCTGCGAATGCTGCGATCGGTCCGTTGCATCGCATAATTTTCTAAGGCTCCACTGATTGCAAAGATCAGAATCAACGCCGCCCCATCAATAATCAGGTAATACTCCTGTCGCCACAAACCTAGTCCTGCTGCTCCCAGAGCTGCCACAATCATCAGCAGATCGACATCCAGTTCCTTTTCTTTGAAGAGGGTGGTTAAACCGTCACGGGCGCTCTCATACCCTCCAGCGACATAAGCAGCAGGCAGAACGAGCAACGCCAGTCCCATCCAACCGAGGTGTAGCGCGATCCATCCGAGTAGGAGCAAGCAGCCGCAGAGGAGAGCCGCAAAAGCTTCTGAGTGCGCTTTTGCCAGTTGAGATAGCCGCAATGGGTGAAGCATGAGCCACAAGGAAAAGACTTTCTCACCCTAAACCCTGACATTGGTGTTAATGTCAAGGTATTGGCTTTTGGCGCTTGAGATGATGGGTCAAGGTTTAACCATTAAAGAACTGACGGATTCAGTGGGCAGCGACATTACGCCCCGTATGGTGCGCCATTATCACCAATTAGGGTTGATGCCCCAGCCAGAGCGATCGCCCAGTAACTATCGCCTCTACACCGATCGAGATGTGCAACGGCTGCAACGCATTGTGGCGCTGAAACAGCAGGGCTTTCAGCTTTCCCACATCCATAAACTGCTAGAAGCAGAGCCAGAAGCCGAACAAGCCACGTTGATGGCGCAACTTCAGCAGCAGTACCGTGCCATTATTGGGCAAATCGGTCAACTGCGGCAGACCGCATCGGCCTTAGAAGGATTGCTGGGACGAGATCGTCATTGTCAAACGACCCAAGCCGAAGTCCTGGCGCAACTCAAGCTGCTGGACGTTGAAACGCGACTGGGCGGATTGGATAAACTTTGGTGTGGGTTAGATGCCCAAGTCCATGCCCATCCAGAAGCCTTTCAGGAATCGCTTCAGCGGTTGCTGCCCGATCTGTCCGATCGCTCAGAAATTGAGATCGATTTACTCTCTAAGCTAGTACTGGCCTGTGGCGATGTCAGTTTAGTTCAATTTGTGCGACTAGGAAATCAAGCCCTGGCTGCTAGCCGCACCGCCTTCAAATCGGGATGTCCAGTCGTGGTGGATGTGCCCACGGTCAGGGCGGCGATCGACCTACCCCGACTGGCTCACCTAGGTTGTTCGGTGCAAACTCTCATCGACAATCCCCATATCGCCAGTGCCGATGCAGCAGAACAAGCATTTTGGCAAAGTCCTGACTGGAAAGACCGTTTACAGAAACTCCCCGCCGGATGTGCGATCGCCATCGGCTATGCCCCGTCGGTGCTACTGGCAGTCTGTGAAGCAATCCAGCAGCAGATGATTCAGCCTGCACTCGTGATTGGGATGCCGATCGGCTTCAGTCATGCTCCGGCTGCAAAGCGCAAACTGATGGAATCCGGCATTCCCTGTATCACGGTTGAAGGAACGCTAGGGGGTGGGTTACTCGCCGCTACCGCCCTCAATGCACTGGTGGAATCGCTAATTGAGAGACCGGATTGCCACTGTTACCTAAGTAAGTGAATCACTTGGGCTGAAACGCGGTATACTGTCCGCCCAACCCTTCAACGATCGCCTTGGTATTCGCAATCAGCATTCTCGGATAGGTATCGCCCTCAGAGCCTGCTTCGCCCAAACCATCTGAAAATAGTTCTTGCTTCGACAGTTTTACGTTCGCCTCTTTTGCCACCGTCTCAATCAACTTAGGATTGACTGACACCTCTGCAAAAATAGTCGGCACCTTGTCAGCCTTAATCTCATCCGTCAATTCTTTCACCCGTGCCGCAGTGGGTTTTTCTTCAGTGCTAATGCCCTGTAACGCCCCTTCAACTGGAATGCCATAGGCCGCAGAATAGTACCCCAATGCATCGTGTGTTGTCACCAGTTTGCGAGAAGTTTTTGGAATCGTGGCAATTTGAGACTTAATCCAGCCATCAATCTGAGTCAGCTTTGCGGTCAGAGCTTGAGCATTTTTGGCATACAGGTCGGCATTTGCAGGGGCAGCTTTCGCCAGATTGTCCTGAATCACTTTCACCATCTGAATCCCATTTTTGGCATCGTGCCAGACATGCGGATCGGGTTCTTTCGCTTCACCCGGCTTTTCACCCTCAGAATGTTTCTCCTCTTCTGCGTGCCCCTCATGGCCATGCTCAGACTCACCCATCAGAGGTTTGGGAACTGCTACTTCCCCTACCGCAATTTCGGTTGCAGAATTAGAAGAGGCTTTGATGAGCTTAATCAAGCTCGGTTCAAAGTCATAGCCAGAGTACAGCACGAGCTGGGCATTTTCGATCGCCTTACGATCTTCGGGGGTTGGCTCATAAACGTGGGGGTCGGTTCCTGCTTGGACCAGACAGGTCAGGTCAATTGTTTCGGCAGCGATGGTTTTGGTTAAATCGCACAGAACGCTACTGGTCGCAACCACGTTCAGATTTTTGCTAGTGGTAGCAGTATTGGGAGAGCTGGCTGGGCTAGTTTGGCCGGTGGGTGTGGATGGGGCGCAGGCGCTGAGTAGACCTACAACCAAAGCAAATAGCGTGCTGCCCCAGATTTGACGGTAAAGTTGCATGATTTTAATCTTGGAATTGCAATTGACAGTCTATAATGATAACCGTTCTCATTCAAGGTTCTCATGTTAGAGCTTAAAATGGCTCCTCGCAACAGGTGATGACCCCCGAAAATCTGAGTCAAGCTTACGGAACTCATGGGGAAAACCCATTCCGTCAAGATTTGGAAACATTCTTTTTCTATTAAATTCTCCACGCCCCATTCCCTATGCTCAACCTGCTGCTAGAACCGCTCGGCTATGAATTCATGCGAAATGCGATCGCCGTTGGCGTGCTAGTTGGTATTCTTTGCCCTGTGGTCGGCAGCTACCTGATCGTGCAGCGCATGGCCTTACTGGGGGACGTGATCGCCCACGCCGTCCTGCCAGGATTATCTATTTCGTTCTTTTTTGGGGTTGATATTCTCATTGGTGCCTTTGGCTCTGGCATTCTGGGCGCTTTGCTCATTGCCTGGATTCGTTCGCAAACCAGAATTAAAGCCGATGCCGCTATGGCGTTGACCTTTTCCTCCTTTTTTGCGCTGGGCGTCACGCTGATCACCGTCTTAAAAAACAAACTCGATCTGGATAGTTTTCTGTTCGGCGATATTCTGGGCGTGACCCCCCTCGACATT
The DNA here is from genome assembly GCF_044923475.1 of Altericista sp. CCNU0014. NCBI lineage: Bacteria > Bacillati > Cyanobacteriota > Cyanophyceae > Synechococcales > Altericista > Altericista sp. CCNU0014. The sequence goes on along the minus strand of NZ_CP137338.1, from coordinate 2,695,982 downwards.
CAGCGAACCGCCATCATTGCTGGCTTAATTCTACTGGTGGTCAAACTCTTCTATAAAGAATTATTGTTCTACACCTTCGACAAAACGGGTGCCCAGGCGATCGGCTTACCCATTAACACCATCTACTTTGGCTTTATGGCTGCTATTACGCTCACCATTATTGCCAGCATGCAGGCGGTGGGCGTGATTCTGGTGATTGCACTCCTCGTCGGCCCAGCCTTGACCGCCTATTTGTTGGTCAAAGAACTCCATCAGATGATGGTTGTGGGGGCTATTCTAGGGGCGATCGCCAGTCTCTCTGGGGTCTACCTCAGCTATTATCGCAACTTGCCTTCAGGGCCGACGATCGTACTGGTGTCATCCAGCTTGTTTTTACTGGCACTGCTGTTTAGCCCGTCTCAGGGAATTTTGACGCGATCGACCGCACAAGAGCCATCCAATCGCTCGATCAACCGCTTCAAACCCCTCAGACGTAACCCCTAAGGACGATGCTTTGGCACTGGGCAAAAATTCTAACGACTTAATATCTGAATACCCATTCACATGTTAGGCTATTCATGGAACTCAAAGGAGCCAAGATATGTCTACCGTTACTCAAATGAAATGTGCCTGCGAATCTTGTCTGTGCGTGGTTTCGCTGTCAGATGCCGTGATGAAAGATGATAAGCCCTACTGCGGTGAAGCCTGCGCCAATGGTCATCCGTCCGGTCAAGGCTGCGGTCATACCGGCTGTGGCTGCCACGCTTAGAGGATGTCCAATACGGTTTATCAATGTTAGACAACCCGGCAGAAAAGGCGATTATCCAACAATTCGAAGATGGGGAAGATCTGTGTTGCGATGTTCCCCATCTCCATCCTGCTGACCCTGCCAACGCCTCTCAACCTGAAACGCTGACGCTTGAGAAAGCGCAGCGCATGTCAGAGTTTCTGGGCTTTCTCGCCGATACCAATCGGTTGCGCATTCTCTCTATGCTGGCCGATCGGGAAATGTGCGTGGGGGATTTGGCGATCGCCCTCGGCATGAATGAATCCGCCGTATCGCATCAGTTGCGGACGCTCCGCGCCATTCGTTTGGTGAGTTTTCGCAAGCAGGGACGGCATGTGTTCTACCGCCTGCTAGATCATCATGTTCTGACCTTTTACCAGGCAATCTTTGAGCATTTAGATGAAACGACTACATGACCAAATCAGCAGCTCATAGCGTTGCTTTGGCTTAGACAGTCGTTGGAATCGCTGCACGACTTATAGATTCTGGAACAGCGGAAATCGAAAAAGACATCAGTGCAAGACTTTCTAAACAGAATCATTTTGGTTTTGCAAGTTAGCCCATTTAAGTCAGATGGAGATTAAAGCGATGTTGGGACTGAATCTGACCCAGGAGCCACGGGCAATTCGGGAAGCGAAGGCCGAGGGCAGAGAGGAGGGTAGAGAATCAGAAGCGATCGCCCTCGTGACCAGACAGTTAACGCGACGGCTCCAGCAAGAGTTGCCTGAAGCGATGCGATCGCGTCTCACCACGCTTCCTTTACCTGTGCTTGAAGACCTCAGTGAAGCGCTACTCGATTTTACGGGTCTATCTGATTTAGAACAATGGTTGGCGCAACATGGATAGGGCAGTCCTGCTCAAACGCATCGGGCAGACTTTCGATCGCCCCTCACTTTTTAACCTCACGCTAGAGCCATGTGCGGGCGTTTTACTTTAGCGCGATCGCCGGAGGATGTGGCTAGGGCTTTTGGCTTGGATGCGGTGCCCAATTTCCCGCTTCGGTACAATATTGCACCTTCGCAGCCTGTGAGGTTGATTTCATCCTTGGCCAAGGATCTTTCGATTGGAGCCAAGTTGATCGATGCGCGATTAGAAACGGTAATGGAAAACCGTCTTTGCTGTCTTTAAGTACCATCGCGGTTAAATTTGCCTGCCACTTGAGTTCCACATTTTAATTCAATGCGGCTGTTGTTTGAATCGCTGTTACAGGGCGATAGCTAGCTCTTTCAGAGTGGTAAGGCACCGAGAGTCCGCAAAGCCATTGCAAAAACTTCAGAAAAACTATCTGAATTTTTCCTGCTGCTGCTAAATGGGAGTATTGGGGGAGAGGAGATCGCGTTAAGTCGCATTAATAGTTGAAGGTGGCAAACAATCCTGTGGATGAACGATTGTGATATTTTCCGATATATTGAAGTCTTTGCCATTGAAGGTCAAAAGATGAGTAACTTTGCTTGTTAACATAATGCTCACTAGACGAATATCATGGGCACGCTTCCCCAGAATCTCTTTTGCGGTCACTAATTCTAACCAGCATGGAAAAATTTGGGGAGAGTCTTCTAAAGTTGGAAAGCGATAAAGCAGTTGATCGATAATGCTCTTTGTTCTCTCAGTTGTCCACCCTAGACCATTAACATTCGCAGGGCGTGTTGCTACGACCCAAAGTTCGATAAGGACTTGCGCTGTGAGATAACATTCGTTTTCTGTCGCTAACAGATGTGAAATTGCACTTCCAGAAAGAGCATGTTGTGAATCGGAGGCGTTACAGAAGCGCAAAACAACGTTGGTGTCTATGAGATACTTTGCCATCAATTGTAAATGCTGTCACGGTCAAAGGCTTCGTCAGGTAGGCTAGAGCCATTGCGAGGGAGTTGTTTGAGCCACTCTTGAAAGTCTTTGGTTCGTTCTGCGGATGTTCCAGTTTGCCATAGGGGAACCTCTGCATCAGGCTGCTGTGGAGAAGAGTCTATGTTTCCAATAAAGTTTGCAATTTGCGTGAGCTGGGTTTCGTTAAGTTTATCGAGCGTTTGTTTTAGCTGTTCCCGCAAAACCATGGTTACAGTGCCAAATTCGATGGGGTTTGATTCCATCATAACCTGAGGCAGATTCGAGTTTAGATGAGTTGGGGTTCACCCATCGCCCTATGGATCGCGCTACGCTAAAACCATGTGCGGACGTTTTACTTTAGCGCGATCGCCGGAGGATGTGGCAAGGGCTTTTGGCCTGGGTGAGGTGTCCAATTTCCTGTCTCGGGATAACATTGCCCCTTTGCAGCTTGTGGGATGATTGCGCGAGACAAAAATGTGGCTAAGATATCCTTAAATTAACGGGATTTCCTCTCAAATTGAGAGGATTTGATATAATCTCATTGAGCGAATCAACGTCTAGCGATATTAATGCATCTCATTTCAATTCGTAATCTTCGAGTAGATTCTGCTCGACATCCTGATGTTAAAAAGCAGGTCGATGACTGGTATACAACGGTAAAAAAGGCGAATTGGGAGAATTTAGAGGATGTCCGTCTAATCTATCGAGATGCTGAGGCCGTTGGAAGTTTTACAGTTTTTAATATTAAGGGAAACGCTTATCGCCTTATTGTTGGTATTGATTATGAGAACCAAACGGTTTACTACAAATATTTTTTGACTCACGCTGAATACGATAAGGATAAGTGGAAGAATGACCCTTACTTTTAATCATGTTGTTTATAGAGATCTGATTGCTGAGTTTTCTCCAAAGGTAATTGAAACGGAGGAGGAGTACGATCGCGCTTTGGCGGTGGTGGAACAGCTCACGTTTGCTAAGGCGCGATCGCCGGAAGAAGGAGCTTTGCATAAGTTGTTGGTCACTTTGATTGAGGCGTATGAGGCTCAGCATTATCCAATGGATGAATCTCAACCCTATGAAATTTTGCAGCATGTTATGGAATCAACCGGGACTCGTCAGGCTGATTTGGTGGGTGTTATTGGTTCGAGTGAGGTTGTGTCTGAGGTGATTAATGGTAAACGTTCGATAAGCAAGGTACAGGCGAAGGCGTTGGGGGAGTATTTTAAGGTTTCTCCAAGTTTGTTTACTTGAATTGTTGTTGTCGGGCGATCGCAGTCTTTTGGCTGAACGATAATGGGCGATTTCCAATATGCACGTAGATGGCGTTTCTATCGCCAGCTTAGGAGTGCCTCAAATCCAGTTGGACTAGGTTTGAGTTTTTGGGATTGCCTGTTTCTCTATTGTTAGCGCCACCTAGAGCCAAGTGCGGACGTTTTACTTTAGCGCGATCGCCTGAGGATGTGGCAAGGACTTTTGGCATAATTCAGGTGCGCGAATTTTCAGGCTTTCAAGAATATAGGCTGACACAAAGATTTAAGGATGAACGACTGTATCGCCGCGCCAGCGCAGAATTGCTGCGGCTTGGGCTTTGCACAGCATGAAGCGATCGCATTCAATCCTCAGGGTTGTTAATTCTGTGCGTTCGGTGTCGGATAAGGTGTATTCTTGGTTTTTCTGTAACAGCGCTTCGTAGCGTGTCAATTTCGCAATTGAAAACGGATTCTATCTTTTACAAAATCTTTCAGACGGCTCCTGGCCTCTTTTTTGAACTGATAGGCTTGTCAAAGCAACTTGGGCAAAGTTACGAATTTCGTTCGGTTGAACTTAAGCAAACGGCTTTTCGGATTGATGGGGTCTTTCTACCACGCCATGATGCTTTTGAGCAAACGGTTTGGTTTGTGGAAGTACAGTTTCAGAAGGATGTCGAGTTTTACTATCGCTTTTTTGCTGAACTATTCTTATTTCTCCGTCAAAATCCGCAAACTGTAGACTGGCGTGCAGTTGTCATTTTCCCAGATCGCAGTGCTGAACCGAACCAAATTCATTTATTTAGAACGCTATTGGATAGTTCTCAGGTCCAGCGTGTTTACCTTGATGATTTTGAGGCTAGCTCGGGTGATTCTCTGGGGATTGGGTTAATGCAGCTCATTCTTGCCGAATCCGATCGGGCATTTGAATTGGCGAAACGATTGATGCCCATTTCGAGCGTTGAGGAGCAGTCAAACCTTGAGAATAGGGGGATAATAGATCTCATTGAGACAATCATGGTCTATAAATTCCCACAACTGAGTCGTGAGGCAATTGAACGTATGTTTGGTCTAAGCGAATTAAAACAAACCCGAGTTTATCAAGAGGCTCTACAGGAAGGGGAGGCTAAAATTATTTTGCGTCAGTTGGAACGCAGGCTTGGTGCGATCGCACCTGAGGTACAGCAACAAATTCAAGGTCTATCGTCGCCAGATTTAGAAGCACTGGGCGATGCTCTTTTAGATTTTTCAACATTGTCTGATTTATTGAGTTGGCTCAATGAAAGATAGGTTAAGCGATCGCTGCGCACCAAGAGTCCGCAGTTCCTCCGCAAAACTATCCAATGAGGCGATCGCCTCTGAAGTACGGCCTGAGGCGCTGCGATAGGTCTAGCAATGAAGTGATGAGCATTTAAGTTTCTTTTTGGTGGAGCACGAATGGGATGATACAGGCAATTCGACGGATGGTAAAAATCAAGTCTGGTGGCCGGATTGAAATTCCTGCTTCCGAACTGAATGAGGGAATGGATGCTGAGGTGATTGTTTTGGTGCAGGAACCCGCTTTGACGGAAAACCAAGAGCTACCGATGCAAGAGGCGATCGCAAGGGTACAGGCGATGGTGCGTCGGCATATACCGGAAGGATATTCTTTGTCGGAGGAGTTAATTCGGGAGCGAAGGGCAGAAAGTGAGCGGGAGTAGGGTGGTTTTGGATGCTTCGGCACTGTTAGCACTTATTAATCAAGAACCTGGTTCTGAGAAGGTTGCTGCGGTTATATCCACTGCTTGTATGAGTTCAGTGAATGTGGCTGAGGTGGTATCGAAGCTGATGGATAAAGGGTTCAGTGAAGTGGAGATTCGGGAGATTTTTGAGGTGCTGAAGGTGCTGATTATTCCATTTGATGAGGAGCAGAGTTTTATTTCAGGTCTATTACGCACCAATACGAAGGGTTTGGGGCTATCGCTGGGAGACAGAGCTTGTTTGAGTTTGGCTATTCAACAGAAGTTGTCGGTCTTGACTGCGGATCGAGTTTGGGCTGGGCTTCAAGTGGGTCTGAATATTCAGATGATTCGATAAGAAGGGTTTGGTTGGTCAGACGGCTAAGGCGATCGCATTTCCTCCGCAAAACCATTCAAAGGGGCACTCTCGTCTGAGGTGCATCTGAGGAAGGAAGGAAGCCATGTTTGGACGTTTTACTCTGGCGCGATCACCGGAGGATGTGGCAAGGGCTTTCGGCCTTTAAAACTTGCACGGTTTTGACGACTGCGGCGAATGGTCTGTTGCAGCCGATTCATGACCGAATGTCTGTAATTTTAAGCCCTGAGGATTATCTTAGTGGTGCAGAAAACTCAAAGGAGCTGAAAGCTTTAGAAGACAGTCACCTTGGCAAACTCAATGCGAGTGTTCATCGCATCTCGCTTCTTGAGAGAGGCATAAGCAGGTGGTGGATTACATCGTGGCAAATATCTCAAGGGTGGCAGCGGTAATCTTTGATAGCACAACTGATTAATCCGTCTTAGCCCGATTTGCAGAAAACTCAATCCCCTGTGAGCATGCCAATCAATGGACTTTAGTGCGCCTTGAGCGATCGTTTCAATGGCAACGCAAATGGCAATAATGGTCGCAGCCGCCAGTAACATCAGCAGTCGGCTTAAAGCATGGGCATCTCTGAGTTTAGAACGAGGCAGTTCAAAGGCGGCAGACTTGTAATCCTTGAAATGGGGTTCAATGCCACCAAAACGTTGACCATATAGCGCGAAGGTTTGCACAGAAGGCGATTTATCTGTAATCACAGCCCAAGCCTCCTGGGCGATGGATAATCGAGCGGTCGCCAAATGACAGTGGATATCTTCAAGAATCGTGACATCAGAAAATAGAAAAGCTTGTTCAGGCTCTGGCAGCAGGTCAGCAACCGACTCGGTTTGAGCATTAGACAACGTGACCCTCAAATCGGATTTAGCGCGAATTGCCCAAGACCATTGATGGCTCCGTAGCCAACGAATTAACTCACCATGCTCAAAGCCTCGGTCAGCCAATAGTGTGATTTGACAATCAGCGGGTAAGACCGTCTCAGCCACATCCAGCACTGAGCAATAGTCCGCAAAAGCGACCGTAGCACTGCCATGCTTGAGCACCTTTTGAGCCAAAGGAAAAGAGCGCCCTCCCCAGGTCAGACAGACCTCTATCAGGCAATACTCATCCCACAGCATGCTTGTATCCAGGGTCAATGTCGTCGCCATGCCCGCCCACGCTTGAAGAAATTGAAGCAGTAATGGAACATAGAATGTTTCTGAGGTGATCTTGGGATTATGAACGAAGTAGCTCAGTCGTTCCATGTGAGAGCGGGCTTTACAACGACGATGACTCAAATAAGTCAGCCAATGGCTTAAGCTGCCACTTTGGGCTTGGAGGATTGCAGCGATGTTTTCAGCAAACACAGTAAGGTGACGTTTATCTTTGGGTGTGACCCATTGACTCAGTTGAGTTTGCAGTTGACGATAGAGTTGAGGGGTTGACATAGGATTGCTCTGAGTTTGGGAACTTAAGCATCACATTGAATGCCCCTCTCTGTCACCTTTGACAGATTTGAATATTGCCTGCTGGTAAGGTCTTCATGACTTTTCTGCACCATCAAGGAGGATTATGGGCGATGCTTGACCCCCATGTTCAGTGCAGTCAATCGTTATCGGATTTGTTGCACCCTTTCCCAGATGCGCCTATGCAGGCGATTCTAGTTAGCAATAGGGTAAATTCTGCAAAAATTGACAATATGCTTTATCTAGAGACACTTTCAACGGATTGAGCTATCTTGTTAAGAGGGAATTAACTTAATCGCTCTAACATGGCCATAGCCAATAAAATTCAGAATAATGGGACTTGCCACTTAAAATTTCGTGCCGGAGCCGCAGGTCTGCACCTCTTCAATCGCAACACTGGCATAAATTTGCTTGTAGAAGAAATTAAATTACCTCCAAGTAAATGGTCATCTGCTCCACGTCAAGTATCAATTGCATTAACAAATACTTGTGATCTTGCCTGCCATCACTGCTATGCGCCAAAGAAACCTGCGGTATTGGATTTTAACAGGTTGAAAGGCTGGCTTATCGATCTAGATGTCAATGGCTGCATTGGTGTAGGTTTTGGGGGTGGGGAACCTACACTTTATCCATATTTTGCAGAACTTTGTGCCTATACAACTAAAAATACAGGTCTTGCTGTTACTATGACGACCCATGGTCATCATCTCAGTGCCCAGTTAATTGAAAAACTTGCAGGGAACGTGCATTTTATTAGAGTGAGTATGGACGGGGTTAGAGCTACTTATGAATCCATCCGAGAACGGTCTTTTGATGCCTTAATTCAACATATCATTGCTCTTAGCTCTATTGCCCCATTTGGAATTAACTTTGTCGTCAACTCGAAAACCATTGTGATCTTGAGACAGCCATTGAAATTGCTACTGAACTTGGTTGCTCCGAATTTTTGCTGCTGCCTGAACAACCTACCAAAAAATCCAAAGGTATTGATAAGGATACTTGGAACATATTACAAGAATGGGTAACTGAATATCGTGGGAGTATCCCTCTTGCAGTTAGTGAAGGTGGAGCAGATGGTCTTCCGACGTGCAACCCTCTTGCTGAGGAAACTAGGCTTAATGCTTTTGCCCACATAGATGCCTCAGGATTTTTGAAACGAACGTCATACGACACCAGCGGGGTTTGGATTCTTGAGAATGGAGTAATGTCAGCGCTTTATAAATTGGCTACAAACGACTAAGAGGTGGACTTGTGAAAATCTGGAATGGCTATGGGTCTGAGCATTCAATGAATTTAGTTATGATCGGAAAATTTAAAAGTGCTAATGATGCAGAACAAACAAAAGAGATAATTGATAAATTGACTGAAAAATTAGCTGACAAAATTGAGGTTGGTAGTGTCAGAAGACGTTTTGGAGAGGGGGTACTTGAACTTCTAAAGGAAGCAAACATTTATACTTTGGATCCGATAGAACTTGAACATTTTTTGTTTGATACAAGTACTTGGGTCAAAGGAGATAAGATAATTCTAACAACTGATGAATCGGAAATCTCTGCATTTATAAAATTAATGCTTGATAAAGGGGCAAAAATCGAAATATTTTCGGCACACGATTACCCCGATGATAAGCCTGAGCATGGCAAATAGAATTTTTAGGAATTAAGATGCCTTCTCTAGATTGGGAAAAATTTGACTCACTACCAGATGCAAAAAGCCGCAACTTCGAAAATCTATGTCGCGGTCTTATGAGGTTGCACTATGGACGTTTTGGGCATTTCAAGGCATTAGTAAATCAACCTGGTGTTGAATTTCATGTCAAATTTACTGAATCATGTGATCTTGGTGATGCATCGCATTGGTTTGGATGGCAATGCAAGCTATACCAGCGAAATCAAAATGGTGATTTAAAAGCGGCTAGTCGGAAAGATATTGAAGACTCATTAAGAAAAACTGAAAAGGAGTTGCCAAATCTTACGGATTGGGTTCTCTGGACGCGTTACACACTCAGTAAAACAGACCAGCAATGGTATTATAACCTTTCGACGCAATATAAACTACACTTGTGGACGGAAGAAGAACTTGATACTTATCTCAGTGGTGACGGATTAATACTCAGAAGTACTTACTTTTGTGAACTGGTTTTAACGCCCCATAATCTGGCAGAGCGTCACCGCATCGCCATTCAACCTATCCGAGAACGATGGATGGAAACAGTCCACCAATCCGTTGACGCTGAGCGAGAGATTCGGAGAATGTTGGGAGAGGCAAGTTCGTGGGAAGAGTTGGTCGAGGCAGGTGAGAGTCTAAAAAAAGCATCTGAACTAATATTACGAGGAATAGAAGATGCTGTACCCAAATTAAAGCCTTATATGGCTTCTTTTGTGAATGCTTGCTTAGAATTTGCCGATACCCTCGTCCATTTTCATGAAATTCTTGCGGATGGGGATCTTGACGTTATCCAGCAAAAACTAAAAGAACGCAAAACGCTAATTAGTTTAGATGTTCGTTCAACACCTAGACACTTACGTTCTGCGAACCATCCTACTTCCCTGTATGCCACTAATGCTCTAGACGATATGTTTACAGCGCAAGCCCTTCTCGATGAAGCTGAAGAATTCCTTGGCGTTGGTTTAGTTGCGATTCTGGCGGATGCAGGTGGTGGAAAGACTCAGATGGCTGCTCAGCTAACTGCTCCACAGGAAAATAGACATAGACACGCAGGTGTTTTTCTACAAGGCCGTAATCTTCATAAGGGGCAATCGCTTAATGATCTTGCTAAAAGCTTTTCAATTAACGGCACTCCTATGCCTAGTATGGAGAGTTTACTGGCAGCAGTAGACGCAGCGGGGAAGCGTGCGGGTTGTCGTCTGCCAGTCCTAATTGATGGACTCAACGAAGCCGAAAACCCCAAAGATTGGAAGCCTGAATTAGCTTCGCTGAGCGAAATTGTGAAAAATTTTCCTAATGTTCTAGTAGTTTGCACATTGAGAACTGGAGAACGAAAGAGAGGAGATTGGGAGCAGCGTCGAGAGCCACAAACTGAAACTAGAGAGTCATTTGCACTTATGGCTCTCCCTGATGATATCAATACAATAGAGAGTGAAGGTTTTGGTGTTGATGCTGACGAGGCAATCGAGAAGTATTTTAATTACTTTAAGATCAACCCTGGCGATGCGGCAATTCCTGTTGATTTTCTCCAACATCCACTGACATTAAGAATCTTCTGCGAAGTCACCAACCCTAAACGAGAATCTGAAGTCAAGATTGATTATTTCCCTACATCACTTTCACCACTATTTGAAAAATATATTGCTAATATAACTGAACGAATATCTGAGATGACTAGTCTCAGTCATACTTATACGACTGATGAGGTTGATAAGGCGTTTTATACGCTAGGAATCGAATTATGGCAATCTGGAAAGCGAGAGATTAGTGAGAAGAAATTCCGTACTGCTGTGTCTGACACTCCTTTATGGGATAGCAGTATTGTTAATCTTCTAGCGCAAGAGGGAGTTATCTTTAAGAACCCTGGCGCTGAACCATATGAATATGTTGTTACTCCGGTCTATGATGCCCTCGGAGGATACATTATTGCGAATGCTCTTCTCATAAAATATGCTCAGGACTATTCTTTTACATGGGTGAATGAACCTGAGACTACTTCTCTGTTCATTGGTGATACTAGCCATGAATTGGCATTCGATATATTGAGATCTCTAGTTAGGGCTTGCTGAAAAAGTCATTTCAGACTGAGATTGGCAACGCGATCGCCAATTCAGACATAGCTGGATATGAATGCTCAGTAATGGACACAAAGGACATCGATTCTCCCATCGTCAGCTGAGCGGCTTCGTCACGCTCCATCCCGCCATGAAGGACTTGCAGACACAGATCGAAAAGCCAAAAAAGCAAGGCTAAGAGCCCAGCGAGCCAACGCTCCAAATTGAGCACGAGAAACGTAATCGCAATGGCACTTTGAGCCGTGTGGGCCAATTTCGCCATCACCCGTGCCAGAGAAAAGCGTCGCTTGGCCTGACCAAACTTACCTTCAATCCAGACCCGGACTTTCTCATCTTGACGCGCCTGTCGCTTGAGTTGAGCCTGCACCGATGGGTCTTGCTTCGGCCTGCCCAAAGGCGGGCCACTCAATCGGATACCACGCGCCTTACACCAACTGCGATTGGCGCGAGTGCGATAAATCTGGTCGGCATGAACCGACTCGGGATAGCAGCCAAACCGAGCCCGATAAGCTTCCACCTGGTCTTGGAGATGGGTCGACTCATTGAAATTGTCCCAACTGAGCCGGTCTAGAAACACACAGCCGTTGATACAACTGACCGATAGCTTTGCACCAAACTCCACGGGCACGCCTGCTTTGCCACGCACAATGGGCCTCACATGGGGCTGGGCGATGCTCACAATCCGGTCATCGATGCGACGGATGTTGGCGTCAAACATGGCTCGTTGTTGCCTGACGACTTCAGTGATGACCAACAGCAGGCGATACTGACGCCGACTCAGTTGTGCCAAGGATGCCCCAGCTGTTATGAGGATATCAATATGCTTGAGATTGCGACCCAGATAGTTGAGTTGCTGACGAATCCCTTTTCTCCTGAGTTGACGGCTGGGTTTTCGTTGCTTCGAGATGGATAGATACGCTTTGCGCGCGAGCTTTCGGTAGGTGCGAGGCTTGGTCTTAAATTGGTCGCTCACTTGGACGTAGAGGGCATCTAGGATGGCTTCGCTCTGCTCTCTAGCCTCATTCAATAAGCTCAAGTCGCTCGGGTAGCGAATATCCGCAGGGGCACAGGTCGCATCTAAGATGAGCTGCCCTTGATTGGGGGAGGGTGGCTCATCGTCATCACGGTCTGATTCAGATGCTGCTTCACTCGATACCGCCATCTGTGATTCAGTAGCTTCTGCCACTCCTTGCATCTTCTGCACGACGGCTTCGTTGACCTGACCCACTAGCTCCAGACTCAGGCGTTTGCGAAAGTGAACCAACAGGGATGAGTCAAATGGCGCTTCATCCCGATACTCGCTAAATCCCAAGAAGTACTGCAAGTATGGGTTCTCGCGGATCTGCTCCACGGTCTCTTCATCGCTGGTGCCGAGCTTCTCTTTGATGATGAGGGTTCCCAATGCGACTCGAAACGGTTTGGCTGGTGCGCCCATCGTGGCACTAAACTGGTCGGCATAACTCGCTTCTACTGTTTCCCACGGGATGAGTTTAGCCAGCTTTACCCAGCGATTGTCACGGGACAATTTGCCGCCGAAGGGCAGGTAGAAGTTCTCAAAGGACAGTTGGCCTGGGGGTGAAGTCCGATACATGCCGACTCAAGCGCAAGGGGTTTGACTATTTTTCGCCTTTTTTCTTGCACTTTTCAACCCCCTTGTTCGGACAGATGAACTGTAATCCCTACGTTCTATACTTTTTCAGCAAGCCCTAGTTACTCTGGCTCCACACCGAATGCAAGGTAGACATTTTTGGAAATATCTCTCTGAACCATTGAGAATAAATGCTCTTGCATTTGCATCCGAGATAGATGCGGAGTATCTGGATCAAGAGGCAATAGCTGCCTTAAAGAAGATGTTGTATGAGTCTCCAACAAGTAGAAAACGTCTTTTTTACAGACTTCGGACAACTCGATCAATAGAACATCATCCTCTTAATGCTAATTTTCTGGATTCAACACTTCGAGAAATGTCGGTTTCAGAACGAGATCTTATTTGGACAGAGTGGATCAGGGAAACATACTTTGAGGAGTTTAGTTACACAGTATCTTCTGAAAGGTTCAACAGTCTGTTGTCAATGGAAGATACATGGAAACAACACCTTGAGACAAGAACTGCATCTGATCGACTTCGTGCAAAATGGCTTCTCTGGTTCTTAACATCTACTGATCGAGAACTTCGCGATCTGGTAACCCGTGCGCTGTACTGGTTTGGCCGGGGAAATCCCACAGCACTGTTCGAGGAAACCTTAGCAGCACTTGAAATTAACGACCCTTATATCCCAGAACGAATGCTGGCAGCGAGTTATGGGGTTGCAATGGCACGACATGTGGATTTAGAAGATCAAACATTTGTTAATTCAACATTGCCCACATATGCACGAGGTATTTATGATGCAATGTTTACAGAAAATGCATCGTTCAGTACAACACACTCTTTAATGAGAGAGTATGGAAGGCGAATTGTAGAATTAGCCTCCTTTCATGACCTAAATCTTTTTTCTTCTGAAGAAATACGAAGAAGTAAACCTCCTTATCAAGATGGGGGATTGCGTGATTGGAGTAACAGTGAATCATCTGGAGAGAGTAGTTATGATTCAGATTCGCCTTTTGACATGGATTTCCAAAACTATACTCTTGGAAGATTAGTACCGGGTCGCAGAAATTATGATTTCCAGAATGAAGAATATCGCAGAATCCGCTCGCAAATCCTTTGGCGAATTGAGCAACTTGGTTGGTCTAGTGAAAACTTTAGTGATATTGACAGTTCTATCGCACATAACCATCGCTGGGGCAGAGTCGAAAGTGATGCAAAAAAGATTGATCGCTATGGGAAAAAGTATTCGTGGATTGCATTCTTTGAGATGTCGGGCCTATTGCATGATTTGGGAATAATAGACAGAGAAAATGAAAGAGATTGGGACTGGGATCTCGATATTGATCCCAGTTTTCCTGAACAATTGCCGGATATTCCTCTCATTCAAACAAACTTTCTCGGAAGTAATGACACAGGGACGAAAGAATGGATCGCTGATGGTCCATCACCTGATGTAAATCCTTATCTTCGATTAGCAAATTTGAATGGCGAAGAAGGCTCTTGGGTTATGTTAGATGGCTATATAACCCAAGAAGATAAAACCATTGGTCGTAGTCTATTTTGTTTCATTAGAAGTTTTCTAGTCTTGTCTAGTGAAGCTGATTCTTTTTGCCAGCATCTTTCAAATCAAGATTTAGGTGGACGATGGTTACCTGAAAAGCCATCGGTTGGCCATACCTTTGCAGGAGAAATTCCATGGTGTGGAACCTTTCCCGAAAATGAATTTAGTAAACTCTCTTTTGTTGAGAAAGAGGAAATTGTTGTCGTTGAGAGGGCACAGACCATATTTTTTCTGGACGGTAAGCAATTAGATTTAAGCAACACCAATATAGAAAGAATCCTCACAGGTATTAATTCGCAAACGGATGAAAATCAAAAACTTAGCATGGAGGAGATTGAGCGTATAGAAGTTCGAGAAGTGCCTATAAAAGTCGAGGAAGTGCTGGAACATTCAGTTGTCTATAGTGCAATAATTCCGGTTCGTGACTTTGAATGGGAAGGAGATCGTAGCGCTGCTAATAAAACTACTTATGCTACCACTTTATCGAAAGAGATTGTTTGTGAGTTAAAATTGATTGGCCAGCCGCAAACACTAGATTTTTTCACAAGTGAGGGGTTGAGGGCAACATATAACTTATCTTTTGGTAACGATTGTTTTAACAACAAACAACGATTGTTTTATGTGCGGGAGGAACTATTGAGAACTTTCCTTGAAGAAAATGAACTTTCACTAATTTGGGCTGTTTGGGGTGAGCGTGGATATTCGTCAGATCGAATCCATAATTTGATTCATACTCCCAACCGTTCAAACCCGACTTATCTAGTGTATAGCTATGTAAAAAGCTATGAGTGAATGAATCACATTTTAAATGAATGAAGAGTTTTACGTAATGCAACGCGATTAAGATCAATTATTGTGATAGTCTAACGAGTCAACAACAATGAGATCGCCCCACCGACAAAAAACAGTTGCGAATCTGAAGGGGAGATTTTGGTCATTCGCGATCGCCAAGCCAAGGACTGAATCTGGTGATCGCCCCAAGTCATCAGCCACATTCAGCGATCGCCCTACCTCAGCAACTGCGATCTCGCCACCAACAAAGAATAGTTGCGAATCTGAAGGGGAGAGGTTGGTTGATGGCGATCGCCAAGCCAAGGTCTGATTCTGGCGATCGCCCTATTGAGGCGGGAACGATGCGATCGTACCTGAGCCAATAGGACTTGAGACATACTGGATTTGGGATAAAATAACGATCAGGAGGAACAACCATGCCCAACATATCCCAAACCGTCCAAGACATTTATCAAAATTTTGTTGGAAATTTGTCAGTCGGCGATCGCCTGCATTTGGCTGCCCTTATTTTGAATAACCTGACCCAGCAAGAGATTTCCGCTATTGACATTAGCGATACCTGGACAGAGCAAGATCAGCACGAATTAGCGTCTTTTTCCATACAGTATGCAAACAGCCTCTTTCCTGACGAAGAGGGGATTGTTTAGTGCCCTTTAATCCTGGCGACATCGTCACAGTAGACTTTCCTGGCGTCACAGGTACCAAGCGCCGTCCTGCTGTCGTATTATCATCCAAAACCTATCATGCAGCTCGTCCCGATACGATTGTCGGACTTATCACAACTCGAACCAGCGGACTTGGCGCAACTGACTATGAACTTCAAGATTGGGCTACAGCAGGCTTACGAGTTGCCTCTACTTTTCGCAGTTTTGTTACCCTACCCCCCTCAGCCAACCTGATCTATATCGGACATTTATCGGAACTGGGTTGGAAAGGGATTTGTAGGTCAATGCCACTGAAATAAGGAGACAAAAAAATCTGCAAGGCATGATTTAGAAGCATCATAGCCTTACAGACCAAAATAATACCTCCTTATCTTATGCTGAATCGTGCCGAAATTCTCAAGCAGCAGTTCAATCAGAGTATTGGATTACCTTGGTTGAAGATATTGCCAGCGTCGCGGATTGAAGAAATTTTAGTAGAAGAAAATATTCAGTATCGAAACTGTGTGTATACGCCGATTGTGACGCTATGGGCACTCCTGTCTCAAGTTTTAGACCCGGATAAAAGCCTCAGCAATGCCGTCAAACGGATTACGGCTTGGGTGGGAGCGGCAGGCGGAGACAGCCCCTCCCCTGATACTGGAGCCTATAGTAAAGCCCGTCAACGATTGAGCGAAAGCGTCTTGCAGCGTCTGATTCCCGATACGGCGGAGTCGTTAGAACAAACGATTCCCTCGACCGAACAATGGTGTGGACTTCGGGTGCGGGTCTATGACGGTACCACAGTGCTGATGAGCGATACGCCTGCCAACCAAGCCGATTATCCTCAACACAGTAACCAAAAGCCAGGGTGTGGATTTCCCATCGCCAAGCTTGTGGTGGTCTTCTCCTTAATGACAGGTGCGGTTGTGTCGGCTTGCGTGAGCTGTTTTAAGACCAGTGAGCTGGAATTGAGTCGTCTGCTGTATGCGGACTTAGTGCCTGGGGATGTAGGGCTCGGCGACCGAGCTTATGGAACTTTTACAGATCTGGCCTTAGTCCAAGCCCAGGGCGCTGATGGGGTGTTTCGTAAGCATCATGCCCGTCATAGCGATTTTCGTCGAGGTCAGAAGCTGGGTATTGGAGACCATGCTGTTCGATGGCATAAACCTTCCAAACCTCCTCAACACATGAGTGAGGAAGACTTTAGCCAGTTGCCAAAGTTTTTAGATGTTCGCGAGGTGTCTATCCTAATCCGTCGTCCAGGTTTTCGAGACCTACGAATCATTATTGTCACGACTTTACTCGATGCCAAACGCTATAGTGCCAAGCAGTTAGGTCAACTCTACGGTCTGAGATGGCAGGCGGCTGAGGTTAATTTACGACATCTCAAAACCACCTTGGGTATGGAGATGCTCAGCGCCAAAACCCCGCAAATGGTGCGCAAAGACCTCTGGGCACATCTATTGGCCTACAATCTCTTGCGAACCGTCATGCTCCAGACAGCGCAATCCTCAGAACAAGCCCTATCTCGACTGTCGTTGCAGGGAACTCGACAGCAGTTCCTACAAACAATAGGGTTGTTGGCAATTACAACGCAAAAGATACAGCAAAATTTGTATCGAGTTCTAATGGAGGTTGTAGCAAAGGACTTGCTGCCTTTGAGAGTTTTTCGGTCTGAACCCAGAGTGCTAAAACGTAGGCCAAAGCCATTTGCGCGAATGAATAAACCTCGTGCTGTTCTCAAAGCTGCTCTAGTAAATTGATTTAGCTTATTTCAGTGGCATTGGATTTGTAGGTGCATCAAAATATCTCTTGCAGCATTGGACGATGCACCTGACACATCAGCATCCCTGTAGCATCAACGTCTAACCCAAACAGAATGAAGGGGAAGTTGCGATCTCGCCACCAACAAAGAACAGTTGCGAATCTGAAGGGGAGAGGTTGGTTGATGGCGATCGCCAAGCCCAGTACTGAATCTGGCGATAACACTATTGAGCTACAGCAAGGAAGAATATGCTTGATGCGGAAACGAGTTTTATGAGTTACAAGCATCACGAGAGTCGTTGGCAAGTCGAAATTCCGTGAATATTATAGAAATCTATTTTTGAACATCCATCGCTAAGAGTTGAGCAAGAAGGACTGGAGAAATCCTAAACCCAGCAACCTGAATTAGGTCTTCCAGTAAAGGTTTTAATTGAGATATAGCCCCAGATTGTTTGGCTTTCAGTAAAACACCCAAAACACCCGTAACATTTAGCCCTAACGATTTAGCAACTTTTCGTCCATCTCGTTCATCCAGCAAAATATAATCTGCCTGTTGTTCTAATGCTAATGCGATCGCCTCAGATTCACCTTGGTCTAGCGTCTGTCGCAAAAGCTGAACAACCGTTTGAGATTGGGTAAGGGGCTGAA
Source organism: Altericista sp. CCNU0014 (assembly GCF_044923475.1). Classification (NCBI taxonomy): domain Bacteria; kingdom Bacillati; phylum Cyanobacteriota; class Cyanophyceae; order Synechococcales; genus Altericista; species Altericista sp. CCNU0014. The sequence goes on along the minus strand of NZ_CP137338.1, from coordinate 2,677,866 downwards.
TCTTAATCCATCCTTCAGAGACCGCGTTGCGAAGGGCAAGGGAGCCAGGACGATCTTCATTAACCTTGAGTTCTCCCAAAACACCTGGAGGAATAATTACCTGTATAAATTGCTGTTTGATTAAGTCTAGATGCTCAATAATAGCCAGATTCAGGATTGGGGATGTGTTACTCACGATGAGCATAAATGAGATCGTCCTCTAGCTCTGGTTGTCCATAGTGCCGAGAGATTCCACGTTCGCCCAGCAAGCGACCAAAAGCGTATTTATCGAGTTGAGCGAGTTCTCGTGCCTTGCCAAAAGACAATAGGTCTTGGCTATAAAGGGCGATCGCTAGTTCTTGGAGGAGGGATTGCTCAAGCTGGCCTTCGGGTAGGCGTACACCTGAGAGAACGGAGTCAGGAATAGATAGTTGAAGACTCATAGACTTAATTGAACCTCGGCACTATGCCCTCATTGTAGTAAGGAGCAATCGCCATATCAACCCAGTAACGATACGATCGCACCAACGACACAGAACTGTTGCGAATCTGAAGGGGAGATTTTGGGCAACTGCGATCGCCAATCCAAGTGCTGAAACTGGCGATCGCTTTCCCGCGCTAAAACTGAGAAATATCGAATTTCTTCAGCAGTTCTCAACTAAATCTAGCTCTTCTTGAGAAAGTGCGATCGTTTGTAGCTCCATCTCAAGCTGTTCAATTGAAGGTAAATTCTCCTGGAGAGGCTGCGGTAGCTTGTGGGTTGAAACCCCTATGGGAGTTTGAATGTTCCGAAGCGCATACTCCGCTGTTGTACGGCTCTTCGACTTACAGAGAATAAGGCCAATTGTCGGATTATCCGTTTCGTGCCGGAGAAGATCGTCAACTACCGCAACGTAGAAATTCATCTTGCCAGAGAACTCCGGCTGAAAAGCCCCCATCTTAAGGTCAATGACGACAAAGCACCGAAGCTGAAGGTGATAGAAGAGGAGATCGATCCGATACTCTGTCCCATCGACCTCCAACGGGTACTGGCTGCCCACAAAGGAAAAGCCCATCCCCAGCTCCAGGAGAAAATCTCGGATATGCGTCACAAGACCCCGTTCTAACTCAAGTTCCTGGGCATTTTGACTAATCGTGAGGAACTCAAAATTATATGGGTCTTTGAGAAGCTGCTGGGCTAGGTCAGATTGAGGCTTTGGGAGAGCCTGCTCAAAGTTCGTGATGGCACAGCCCTGACGTTCAAAGAGACGACTCTCAATCTGGAGCACCAAAACGTTACGGCTCCAGCCATTGGCGATCGTCTGCTGGATATACCAGAGTCGTTGTTCAGGGTCTTTGATTTTGTCCAGCAGCACACAATTATGGAACCAGGGAATTTGTCCAGCAGCTTGCTGGACAATTGACTCATCAAGATACGCTTCCGCGAAGGCTCGCATATACAAAAGATTAGTTCGGGACAGTCCAGTCATATCGGGAAACTCAGACTTGAGGTCTTTGGCAAGCTGCTCAATGACTTTTGCACCCCAACCCTCTGATTTCTGTCGGGCCAGAATCTGGCGACCCATTTGCCAATACAACAACACCAGTTCGCGGTTAACGGCAAGAGCGGCCTTGATCTGAGCCGTGCGAATACGCTCTTTTAGGTCTCTGAGAAATTCATCGTAGCCTTTACCAACAATCGGGAGATTCTTTGCCACGACAACTCCTAAACCGCACACTGACAATCATTATCCTGTAAAAAATCCGTTTTTATTCCAGATGTTGGCCCATCGCGATCGCCAAGCCAAGGTCTGATTCTGGCGATCGCCCCATAGAAGCTGAGTCGGGGTCAAAGGTGCGATCGCCCCCAGCCATCCGCCACATTCAGCGATCGCCCTACCTCAGCAATTACGATCGCCCTATTGGGGCAATAATAATGCGATTTCGCCGACGACACCAATCGGTTGCGCATTCTCTCTATGCTGGTCGATCGGGAAATATGCGTGGGAGATTTGGCGATCGCCTTAGATATGAACGAATCTGCTGTATCCCATCAGTTAAGAACCCTCTGCGCTATTCGTTTGGTAAGTTTTCGCAAGCAAGGACGGCATGTGTTCTACCGTCTGCAAGATCATCATGTTCTGACCTTTTACCAGGCAATCTTTGAACATTTAGATGAAACGACCGCCTAAAAGGAAAACCTGGACTGAATCCTCAAAGCAAACTTTTGCGCAGCAGTCGCGCAGCTTCTTTGGCAAAATAGGTCAAAATCAGGTCTGCCCCAGACCGCTTTAGACTGGTAAGCGTTTCTAGCATAACGGCATTCTCGTCAATCCAGCCCCGTTGACCAGCAGCCTTAATCTGGCGTATTCCCCACTCACGTTATAGGCTGCGATGGGCAAATGAGTCACAGATCGAATGCGGCAAATGATATCCATATAGGCTAAGGCAGGTTTGACCATCACAATGTCAGCCCCTTCCGCAATATCCAAACTCACTTCTTTGAGCGCTTCCAGGGCATTAGCCGGATCCATCTGATAGGTTTTCTTATCGCCAAACCGGGGTGCAGACTCTAGCGCATCGCGAAAAGGGCCGTAGTAAGCCGAAGCATATTTTGCGGAATAGGCCAGAATGCTCACATCCCAATGGCCTGATTCATCCAGTACCTTGCGAATCGCTCCCACGCGACCATCCATCATGTCAGAGGGGGCAACCCAATCTGCACCCGATTCGGCCTGAATTAGCGCCATTCTTGCCAATATTTCGACCGTAGGATCATTCAGGATGCGACCTTGCTCGTCCACTAAACCGTCATGGCCTAAGCTGCTGTAAGGGTCTAGGGCAACATCAGTAATGACCACTAAGCCAGGGAATCGTTGCTTAATGGCTCTCACTGTCTGCGGAATCAATCCTTCTGGATTCAGGCTTTCTGTGGCTTGGGGATCTTTCTGGTGGTCTGGAATTAGCGGGAATAAGGCGATCGCCCCAATTCCCACAGCCTGGGCATCTTCAATTTCCCTTAGCAGCTCATCCAGGGAGTAACGGTAACAACCCGGCATCGAAGACACTTCTACCCTTTGCCGTTCTCCTTCCATCACAAAGAGTGGATAAATGAGGTCATGCACTGTAAGCACGGTTTCGCAAACCATGCGGCGAACAGGCTCAGACTGACGGAGGCGGCGAGGTCGTAACGTCATGCAATATATCCCTGAATAACGTTGGCAAAGATAAAGCTAATGAATTAAAATGATAATCATTATCCTAATCGTTTTAAAGTGGCTCAATCAAGCCTAAGATTGATTCAGTGAGTGAACATTCATGTCTGCTTTAAGCCCTTTGACCCCTCATCAAGCCACTATTTTCAATCTGCTGAAAACCCTTGAGTCTGAAGTGTCGGCTCAGACGCTTTACGCCGAGCTGCGACAGCAAAAATATCGCCTCGGTTTAGCTACGGTGTACCGTGCTTTAAAACACCTTCAGCTTCAAGGGGTGGTGCAGGCTAGATCGTTGCCCAATGGGGAAGCGGTCTACAGTCTGGTGTCCGAAGAGAAACACTATGCGACCTGTGTGAAGTGTGGAACCTCGGTTCCCTTAGCGCACTGTCCGATTGACGAACAGGTGTTGCCCCAGGCGATCGCCCCTCGGTTCAAGATTTTCTATCACACCTTGGAATTTTTTGGATTGTGTTCTCCTTGTCTGGAACAGGAGACCTTTTGAAGCAGAAGAGCGTATTAGAACAGGCTTATGCGATCGCCCGTAAAAATGCTACCAGTGAGACGGGTTTACCGCTAATCGTTTTTCCTGAGATTTGCCCTTTCTCCATTGAGCCAGTGCTAGCGGAAGAGTTTTGAACTTATAGATTTTTCTTCAGACTCCGTGCCCCAAAACAATTGACAGCACGATGCCCAATCCGAATGACCCAAGGTTGAGCATTAGGATATCTCTCAAGCAGTCGATTAGTTGCAGGTATGACGTTTTCATTAATTTCAAAATCTCCAGTTTCGATGTCGTTCACGAAGTATTGCGTTAGCAAATCGTCACAATTTTGCCATTATTGCCTGCTTCGACTTGATACCGAATGCCGGATTCATAGAGTTCTTGCCCCTGTCGGGCTAATTCTTCTTTGCTGTAACGGCATTGTCGAACTGCCATCGGCTTGACCTCGTTTCAACTGTGCCCCTCTATGTTAGTCTTAGCGATCGCTGAGGGGATGGAGAGGATTAAACCAGAAGGTGTTGGGGTTCCTGCGTCAACCTACCCTACAGGGACTGTCTGCTTCAACTGGGTTATTAGACCGTGTTAACTTTGCGGAGTTCGACAAGACCACTGGTCATGTTCTAGATCTGTTGGATTAGAATTAAATCTCACAACCAAACTCAAAGCGATGCATGAATAATCCAATCACAACATCATGCATTACAACTGATTTGGAAAAACAAATGGTTTTGCGAGCTAATCGCTTAATCCGAGTGCAGAAGGTTCAATGTTTGCGCTCAATCCTTTGAGTATTGCGCTTACCTACCGTATGCTCGGCAGGGTTTAGCAAACGTTCGTAGGCTCCCCAGTCATCCGTATAAAACTGAGTAATACCAAAGGGTTCTAATAAGCCTTTGAGCCTCGCAAACGCCTTATCTTGATGAGTGTCCAGGACATAGGCCAAGACTTCTGCTGAGTGATGGTCAATGGCGTGCCATAACCATCGTTGTTGTGCTTTATCTGCGACAAAGCTCCACATTTCATCGGCTTCTGCTTCTATGTCCTCCCATTGACAGAGGTTCGCGATGGTTTGATGGGGTTCCAGCTCAGACAGTCGGGCTTCATTGACTGCCTTTAGGTCTGGCCCTTTTTTTAAACTCCTCAATCACTGTGGATGGACTAATCTTAAGCACGCGCGCTGTATCCCGTATGCCACTGCCGTTAAGAGCCATCTCGACGATCTGTTGTTTGACTTCAGGCAAGCGACCTTGGTAAGAGTAGTTCAAGATGAAAAGAGTAGTTCAAGATGAAGGTGTTGCGCTGACAATCTGGGTTCAGGCATCTATAGCGAGACTTTCCTTCGGCGGACTTTCCCTGTCTGAACACATGAATACTTCTGGTTCCAAACAAGTTTGTGTGAAAGGAGATAGGATCATAGAAAGAGTTGTCGGAGGTCAGAGACCATGCCCCCAAGAAAGACGCGAGGCAAAGCCGGAGATAAAACAATCTGCCTGCCGATTAAAGAGGGTACGAACTACAGTGAGCTGGTCGAAGACCGAGAAGCCTATCGAGCATACCTCAACGCAGAAATTGCCCAGCACCCAGAATTGTTTCCAGAAGGCATAGAGCAAGGGTATCGGTTCCATGGACTGGTGGAGTCATCCCGGCAAGGAATAAAGACCCGACGCATCTACCTTCCCAGCCATCACGAAGCCTATCAAATTCGTCCAGACTTCGTGATGCCTTACATGAGTGAGCGCGCAGAGATCGCAGCCAAAGCATTATATTTGCGCAAACACGGACTGTCCTATGATGGCATCGCCTATGTGCTCGGTAAAACCGAGATGCATTGGTATCAGTTGTGCCGCTCCCTAGGACGGGTCTCGATCGTCGGAGCAACGGTGAAGGACGCGGCGGTGTGCCCCCCCATCTAAGCGCAGACGAGAAGCATACACGGTACCGAGGGGAGAAAGCCTATCTGGCTGTCACTGCCGCCAAAGGCTGTATTTTCGGCAGTGAGTTGTGCAAAAGTGCCGGACACGAGGCGCTTAAGGCGGGTTATGGTGTCTTTCAGGCGGAGGTCGCCCATCATCTGCCCGACTATAGGCCTCAAACCGTCACGCTCGATGGCTGGGATGCGACCCGGAGTGCTTGGCAGAGTCTATTTCCTGGGATTGTCTGGATTCTGTGCTTTTTGCATGAAGTCATCAAGGTGCGAGACTTGTGTCGTTCCCAAGCTGCCCTCTGGCAGAGTCTGCGCGAAAAACTGTGGCATGTGTATCATGGCGCGAACAAGGGGAAATTTGCCCAACGGCTGAGACGATTGCTCGAATGGGCTAAAAAGCAACCCCTGCGAGACTCGATTCACCAAAGGCTCAAGCGGCTCAAGGACAAGTCTGCCCTATTTCAGAGAGCCTATGATTTTCCAGGAGCGAGCCGAACGAGTAATGCGGTTGACCGCCCGATGAACTATCTTGACCGTTGCCTGTTTTCGATGCAATATTTCCATGGAACTTGGCCTGCCGCAGTCCAGACAGGTAGAGCAATAGCTTTATTATGGAACTTTCATCCCTTTTGTCGTAAAACACAGCAGCAAACAGGATGTCTTTGTCCCTTTGAGCAACTCAATGGCTTTCGATATCACGATGATTGGCTTCGCAATTTCTTAATTGCTGCGTCCCTTAACGGCAGACGCTCTCTGCCTCAATCTCTTCACACAAAATAGTGGGGAACTAGGAATACTTTGGCAAGTTGGACAGAGCAGAGGTGCTACTACCATTGGGATCGATGACCTCAGATTTTCTGACTATTATCTTCCAATTCCACAGATTTAGAACATGACCCAGTTTTCATTATGAATGGGGACTGCAACTGCATCAATATACCCAACCTTACCAAACAGATTGTTGTTGGCACATTAAGTTTGGCACGATGGCAGGTATTGGATGCTGTAGGCTGCTGGGTCTTAAAAAAGACGTTTTATCAAACCTCTTGAAGAACGCGCTACGACAGAATCAAGGGATCCTCTCGCACCAGATGCGCGGCGATCGCGCCGATCAGTTCCGCACAAAGCGTGACCAACCTGTACGTGCAAACCGCTCCCAATAAGATTGCTGGCGACAAGTAGGGATCTAACACATGTAAAGCAGAGGCCTCAAAAACCCCTAGGCCACCGGGCGCCGGAATCACCAAGCTAAGCAACCAGGCAAACCCAAAACCGCTCATCAAGGGTTTATAAATTTCCCAGTCGATCGGCGTGAAGGCAAATACGACAAAGAGAAACGTAATACTGCGCAATCCCATAAACCAGAGCGTTCCCATCAAAATCGAGAGGGGATATTCAGAAAGAGTCGTGCCAAAGGTTTTTTTGCCGCGCAGCCCTCTCCATCCCTTCCAAAGTTTGTCAAACACGAGCGGGTGAACCACAATTAAAATTCCGGTAAGCGCGAGGATGAGCGGCACGGAAGTGGCTCGATACCAAAGTGCCAGTCCTAAGGCCCCAGCTATGACGAACAAAGGTTCCAACATGACGCTGAGGGTTGCGAGTTCTAACCCAATCCCCCGATTCTGAGCCGCTACTACTCGACCGTACAAATGCCAAATACTCCCCGGCGCGTACTTCGCTGGCGCGTTCTTCAAGAACGTTACCATTGCCCATCGCTTGGGCACGGGATTTTGAAGGAGCGCTAAGATCCAGCCCCAAAGAATGGCCGACCAAAGCTGAGTCCCGATTGCAACGGCGATCGCGATGCTCAGGAAAATGCCAGCTTGAGGCTGGAACTGCAAAGCTCGTACTTCAGGCCAGTAGTCGTTAAGCGTCTTTGCAATAAAAATGCCTGTCGCACCTAAAATGCCCCAGCGCATAAAATCTTGCAAAAATCGCTTCATATTTGTAACCCCTGTGGTCGATCGGGCCTAATTTTGAGGAGCTGGGTCGCAATACACCACTTAATACAAATGTCTTCCAACCCTTCGCTTAAGACCCGAGCGAATCTGGAAGAACCCCGTCCTGGAAGAACCTTAAATCGTCGAGCGTTAAGGCATCGGCATCGATGGTTAGGTGATGAGGGTTGGATAACTTGACGGTGGAGTAAAGGACCCATGCATCTTCGCTTTCTAGATCTTGGAAGAACCCTGATTGAGAGGATTCGGCTTCGGATCGAGTTTCAAAGGGGCCAAAAAAGTAGATACAGATGGGATTAATGGTTCTCATTTCAAGCCACCATCGTAATTCCGAATTTTCGGTCTTATGGCGATGGTGAGGGATTGTAGCTGGTGTAGATAAAGTCACATTCATCATTCCTATCTAGATTGGGTTGCTTCGACGCAGCCGCAAGACGTTCCCCCTTCCGTGGCATCGAAACAAAGAGCCGCCAGAGAACTCATGCGCTAAGCGCTATCGTTCTCGGTTGGCTCATGCTTCAACCTAAGAGATTAAAATGTGGATCTTGTGAAGATATCCAACTATTCTTTAATTCGGAGTCGCTCGTTTCCAGTCGCGAAATGCAAGGGGCGATCGCCGGGATGGGGGTCAAGATATTGTTCGTATCGCGGCCAGTGTCGCATCCCTACTTTTCTCTTACCAATCGCAGATGTCAAACAGAATCCTCGGGCTATATACATAGTATTAGCGGCGGAAGGGTATCTCCGAACCTTGCTCGTCAAACCAACCTCAAGCGATTGAAACCAAAGGAGGGAGAATCTATGGAAACTTGGAAACTATGGTCGATCGTTTTCCTGTCTCTTGTAGGATTTTGGGCACTTGTAAATTGGTTGACCTGAGCAGAGAGCGAGAGGCTATTGTGGAGCAGGGCGAGGCGACGCCTTCTGCGCTTGCCTTAGATTCGGGACAGCCACAATCGAAAAAGCGGGTAATCGGACTCGAACCGACGACATTCAGCTTGGGAAGCTGACGTTCTACCACTGAACTATACCCGCAATACATCCTCTAAGATAGCATTCAACAGGCCCATCAAGAGGAAGCAGTCATGGATGAATTTATGCAAGCGGCGATCGCCGAGGCCCGCTTGGGACTCCAAGAAGGCGGCATCCCGATCGGGTCGGTGCTGGTCAAAGACGGTCAAATCGTAGGGCGAGGTCACAATCGTCGAGTGCAGCAAAATAACCCGATTCTGCACGCTGAAATCGACTGCCTTCAAAACGCGGGTCGGATCGGACGCTATCAGGGCACCGTTCTCTATTCAACCCTCATGCCCTGCCACCTCTGCGCCGGAGCCGCGGTGCAGTTTGGCATCAAAACCGTCATCGCCGGAGAATCCAAAACCTTTCCCGGCACCCAAGACTTTATGGAAAGTCAAGGCATTCGGGTCGTAGACCTCGATCTAGCCGAATGCAAGCAGCTCATGCGCGATTTCATCGAAAAAAATCCGCTGCTTTGGAACGAAGATATTGGCGAGCTGTAACTCGAGCCGTTGGCCGTAGGGTTAGGACGATCTGTCCCAGGGCACCCACACGCCGATAAAATTAAAAGGCACACGACAACGCGCACAGCAAAGGGATCTTAATGGCCGTTCAATCCTCAATTTTGCTCGATGGCAAACAACTCGCGCAGCAGATGCAAGGTGCCCTAGCGCAAAAGATCCGACACCTTCTGCCCCAAGTCGGACGCCCTCCCGGTCTGGCCGTTTTAATGGTAGGCGATAACCCAGCCAGCGCGGCCTACGTTAGAAACAAAGAGCGCGCCTGCGAACGGGTTGGCATGGTCTCCTTCGGGCATCACTTTCCCGCAGATGTCTCTCAAGCGGAACTCGCGGCAGTCATCCGCCAGCTCAACCAAGACGATCGCGTGGACGGCATCTTGGTGCAATTACCCCTACCCAAACATCTAGATGCCGAAGCGCTGCTCTACGAAATTCTGCCGGACAAAGATGTCGATGGACTCCATCCCGCAAACCTAGGCCGTTTAGTGCGCAAAGAGCCGGGGCTGAAAAGCTGTACCCCTGCTGGCGTCATGCAATTACTGGCGAGCTACGGCCTCGATCCGCAAGGAAAACACGCGGTCGTCGTTGGCCGCAGCATTTTAGTGGGCAAGCCCCTCGCGCTCATGCTGCTCGACGCCAATGCGACGGTTACGATGGCCCACTCTAAAACCCCAGACCTCAAAGCAACCGCGCTGAATGCGGACATTCTAGTGGCGGCAGTGGGCCAGCCCCAGATCATCACTGCCGATATGGTCAAACCCGGCGCGATCGTCATTGATGTGGGGATTAACCGGATTTTGGATAGCATGGGTAAAGCTCACTTGGTCGGGGATGTAGACTTCGAGCGCGTCAAGTCCGTTGCCAGCCACATTACGCCTGTTCCTGGCGGCGTAGGAGCTATGACCGTCGCCATGCTGCTGGAGAACGCGACGTGGAGCTACTGTCAGAGGTGCAAAGCATCATACAATGAATGATGGCAATGAATGATGGAACTCCCATCAAACTGTAAGAGTGGCCTAGGCAAGGCCGTAGGCTCGATACTTCGTTCGGTCGCGATTCACGTTGCTCAGGATTAATCAGGAAGGATTTTCGCCATGATTTCCGCAGACAAAACTTCTGCTGCCGCTAGTTTATCCAGCCTGTCAGAAGCCCAAAAAGGTGCGAGTCCCTTTGACTTGAGGGACTATTTGAATCAGCGGCAGGAGCTGGTAGAGTCTGCCTTGGATGCCTCGATCGAAGTGGTTTATCCTGAAAAAATTTACGAAGCGATGCGATACTCGCTGCTCGCAGGAGGCAAGCGCTTGAGACCGATCCTCTGCCTTGCCACCTGCGAGCTAGCGGGCGGAACGCTAGAAATGGCCGTACCGACTGCCTGCGCCCTAGAAATGATTCACACGATGTCGCTGATCCACGACGATTTGCCCGCCATGGATAACGATGACTATCGGCGCGGCAAGCTTACCAACCATAAAGTCTTTGGCGAAGATATCGCGATTTTGGCAGGGGATGGGCTGCTCGCCTATGCGTTTGAATACCTCGCCATCCATACCAGAAACGTCGCCCCCGATCGGCTGCTGAAGGTGGTGGCTCGCCTCGGGAATGCGGTGGCTGCAACCGGATTGGTGGGCGGTCAAGTGGTGGATCTCGATTCTGAAGGCGCGTCTGACATTTCACTAGCCACCCTCAACTTCATCCACACCCACAAAACTGGAGCGCTGTTGGAAGCCTCCGTGGTCTCTGGTGCGGAATTGGCGAGCGCCGATAGCGATACCCTCGAAAAGCTGACGCAGTATGCCCGCAACATCGGCCTCGCGTTCCAAATCGTGGACGACGTATTAGACATTACGGCAACCTGCGAAGAACTCGGGAAGACGGCTGGTAAAGACCTTCAAGCCCAAAAGGCAACCTATCCCAGCCTGTGGGGCATAGAGGAGTCTAAGCGGCAGGCACAGCAGTTGGTCCAAGGCGCTAAGGCCGCACTAGCAACCTTTGGCGATAGAGCATTGCCATTAATTGCGATCGCCGATTACATCACCGAGCGCAAGTCCTAACGCTAGCCCTACCTATGATCCACCCCAGTGCCGATGTGCTCCACGCGACCGCGCTATCTATCTTTGGGAAGTTAGGACTTGCTCCGATGCAGGACTTTGGCAATATTCTTCACAATCGCGTATTGCTCGTGGCGATCGCCTCGACCGTTGCCGCTCAAGCTTTAAAGCTGCCGCTCGAGTACATCAAAAACCGCAAAATCAACTTCCGCGTTTTGGTGGGGACTGGCGGAATGCCCAGCTCTCACTCGGCGTTGGTGACCGCTCTGGCGGCTGGGGTCGGGCAGGTTGAGGGGTGGGACGGCATCGAATTTGCGATCGCCACCATTTTTGCCGTCATTGTCATGTATGATGCGGCAGGGGTTCGGCAGGCAGCGGGCAAACAGGCGCGAATTTTAAACCAAATCATCGACGAAGTGTTTCAAGAACACCCCGTTTTCAACGAAAACCGCCTCAAAGAGCTCCTGGGACACACGCCCATCCAGGTTATCGCGGGTTCGATGTTAGGCATCATCATGGCTTGGTTCTTCGGGCCATCGGGAATGCTGCTCGCGCGCTAGTTTTCGATCTTAATAATAATTGCCTACCTTACGATGGTGCACTGCCGTCAATCCCTCTGGGTTAGATACGCGCCCAGCCGTCACTTGGCTGTAGACCAACCAGTGGTCGCTGCATTCCATCCGGCTGACCACCTCGCACTCCATATAGGCCAACGCATCGGTCAAGATCGGGCTGCCGTTGAGGGCGGTTTGGGTCTTCACCCCCGCAAAGCGATCTGCCCCAGGCAAGAACCGCTTGAGAAAGTGTTTCATCAAACCCAGGTGTTTGCCTTCTTCGAGGGTATTGAGGACAAAGCGATCGCCCACCTGCATCAAAGACTCGATCGCGCGATCCTTGGCCACCGCCACCGTAAATCCCAACGGTTCGAAGCTAGCCTGGGACACCCAAGAGGCTAGCATTGCCCCGGTCACGTCGCCCTTTTTGGCTGTAATGATATAAAGCCCGCCGGAAAGCCGACCTAATGCTTTTTGCAAGTCGCTGTCGATCGACTTTTGCGCCTTAATTTTGCGATCGCGAATGAGGAACTGGCCCAAGTCCGTTCCAGCCTCTTCGCAAAGTTGGTAGGTCAAATCCGTCGGTGCGGCCTTGATGCGGATGGGTTCGAACCCTAACGTAAGTCCCAGATCGCGGAATTGATTGACCAGCGGATCGATCGGTTCGTCATCCCCGCCATAGGCTTCAAATAATCCGATGGTTTGCTTGGCCTTCACTGCTGCCAGCAACGTCCCTAACGCTGCCTTGGCCGCTGTCCCCACCGTGCCGGAACTGGGAGGAGCGCACAATACCAAACCCTGAACGCGACTGGCCAGTTCTCCTATTTCCTGGGGTTCGGCGGACTTGAGGTCCATCATCTCAACGGCCACTTCGGTTTTTGTGATGCCCCTCGAGATGGCTTGGGAAAGGCGATCGCTATAGCCGTAATCGGAGACGTAAAAGACCGCCACCGTCGCTTCCGCTTTAGCCTTAGCCTGGCTCCACTCTCGATAGTTTTGGGTCAGGACTTTGACGTGATGGGATAACAGCGGACCGTGCCCCGTTGCAATCAGCTCGACCGCAGGTAGCTCGTCCATGCGCTTCATGGCCGAGAGCACGGAGCGGGCGTTGGGAGCCATCAAACACTCGTAATAAAACCGAAAGTCCGGGGCGATCGCGTCAAGGTCGGTATCGAAGGTATCCTCAGAGCAGTAATGCAGCCCGAAGGCATCGCAGGTAAAGAGGATGCTCGTCTTGGCATCGTAGGTGAAAATCGTATCGGGCCAGTGCAGGTTCGGGGCCATCACGAACTCTAGGAGGTGGCCGTTGCCGAGATCGAGCTTATCGGCATTTTTAACGATGATTTTTTCGAAAGGCTGGTGCACCAAGTCTTCTAAGAACTGGAGGGCGACCTTCGACCCCACGACCGTCACCTGGGGAGCTAGCTTTAGAATATCTGCCACCAGACCGCTGTGGTCTGGTTCGGTGTGGCTGACGATCAAATAGTCCAAAGATGCCGGATCGACGACTTTGTGGAGGGCATCTAAGTAAAGCTGGCGAAATTTTTCATGGGAGGTATCCACCAAGGCGGTCTTTTCCCCGCGAACGACAAACGAGTTGTAGGTCGTCCCGTTTTGGAGGCCAAACTCAATGTCAAAGCGATCGCGATCCCAATCCAGCGATCGAATGACCGTCGTGTCTGCTGCAATGTGCGAGGTTTGCGTCGTCAGCCGTTTGATAGCTCGATCGGTCTGCGCTGCTGTCGTTACCATTAAAACCCTCCATTGCCTGCACTGCTCTCATGGTAATTCAGTTTCAAACCCTAGCCCATTTGAATTGCCGATTGAGCGCCCTGAAATTTTAAAAGATCGTGGCTGGATCGTTGCTTCAAGAAAGAAAATCCGGTGTTGCATTGCTGCATTTACCTTCCCCTAGCTCTTGAGCCAGACTCGGGAATTAGGGGAGGGGTGGTTTAAGGCTATTCCCAAAATAAAAACGACCAAACATGCTGTAGGGGCGCAAGGCCTTGCGCCCCTGCGAGTTGGTATTTTTTTCTAGAAATCGCTTAAGTTTTGTCAGCCAACCGTTTGCGGGTTAGTATCGATCTCTTCTCACCACCAGATCTGAATCTAAGGTCAAGGTCAAAGGTTCGTCGGGTTCCACTACGATCACCTCAGTCCTTCTGCGGCCTCCGATGAGATACCCCGCTAGCGCGCCAGCACCAGCGCCAGCTAAGGTTTTAAAGATGCCCGGTCTGGTCACGATGCTAGAAATAACAGCGGATGCCGCACCGCCCACTAAAGCGCCCTGCCAAATCGGGTCGGTGTTGGTGCCCCGTTGAATCCTGCGGCGTTCGTTGACGATGTTCGTACTGCCGTCGATATTCTGCTCGGTGCCGTCTCGAAAAATGATGCGTCGCGCCACGAATTGGGTGCCATCTTCAGCGGGTCTGAATTCACCTTCGATTCTGGTCCCCCTGGGAATCAGAACTGTTCCAGCCTGCGATCGAACTGCCTCGCTAGTCTCTAGCGTGACCCGAGCCGTCTCATCGGGCGTGACGATGATTCTTTTACCATCTGGCTCTACCACATCAAAGGAAGTCCCTTCTAGAACCCGTCCCGACGTATTCTGCGAAATGCGATAGCGTTGCGTGCTGGTATTTTGTTGTGCAAAAATTCCAGCAGCAGCAGGACGCTCGAACCCAATGAGAGGAACGACTGTTCCAGTTCCTAGGCTCAAGGCCGTCAGAATCGCAACGCCCGAATGCCATTGCCGTTTCAGCATAATTGTATTTCTCCTTTGCAGCTCAGTGAACTCCGGTTGCACAGCGCTGCTGACGATGGGCAAACCGCTCGTAATTAATCCTAGACTTTGTCATTAAGTCCGTGCTTGTACCAAAAGCATGACCTTAATCTCTGTCAGAAGTTCCGCGATCGCCGCTTTTCTAAAAGAAATTAGACCAAATCAGAATTAAGCCAAAATCGTCGTACCCTGCCAATAGTCGGCGAGCTGTTGGCGATGGTCGTGGGCGAGTTCGGTCATGGGAATCTGGTCGGGCAAAAAAGCGCCAACCTCAGAAATTTCTCCTTTATCTTCAATGCAGAACTGCCCTCGAACCATCACTTCCACCGTCGTACAGATGGAGTGAAATCTTGGGTCGCGCTTTGGTGCGGAGTAAATTCCGACAACCCGTCCGATCTGGTGGACCTTCAACCCCGTCTCCTCTTGGAGTTCGCGGTGGATCGTGGTGGGGATGTCTTCGCCCCATTCCACCATGCCGCCCGGCAAACTCCAGCGATTATTGTCGCGACGGCGCACTAACACGATGCGACCGTCCTCGAGTACTGGAACCATCACTACCCCGCAGATCGGGTGCCGCAGAATCAATCTCAAGGCGGTCTGAATAAACGAAAACTGTAGAAGACTCATCCTGCCGTACCCATTAATTCGGCGATGTCTCCTAAAAGCTCTTGAGCGTGGGGTTCTGGCTTTACTTTTCGATAGATCTTGGCGAGGTTCCCTTTGGGATCGATCACAAAAGTCTGCCGCAAAACGCCTTCGTAGGATTTACCCATAAACTGCTTGGGACCGTAACTTTCATAGGCCTTGGCAACAGTTGCGTCGGGGTCGCACAGCAACGTAAAAGGAAGATCGAATTTACGGATGAATTTTTGGTGCGACAATTCGCCATCCGGACTGACGCCTAAGACCTTTATGTTTTGCGCGGTGAAAGCATCATAACGATCGCGGAACCCGCAAGCTTCTTTATTGCAGCCAGGAGTGTTGTCTTTCGGGTAGAAATACAAAATAACCCACTGTCCGAGAAAGTCCGATAAACTAATTGGCTCGCCTCGGGCGTCGTTCAGCGTAAAGGTCGGGGCGGGAAAGCCAATCTGAATACTCATGCGCTAGCTCAATGTCCGTAATATTTGCGATTGACGATCGATTCAGCATTCTCTTCTATTTTAAGGCTCTTGCAAATAGGGCCGCCCGACTTTTGCGATCGCCTCAACACCCGTCGGGGAAAATCTCTAGGCCGCGATCCGTCGCTGCCGAGGATGAGACGACGATAGGATAAAGACTGTCGTGTCGTCTCCGATCTTTATGGCATTCTTTCGGCAGTATATTGCACCTTTGTTTATCGTTTTAATTTTCCTCGTGGCTTTGTTGGCTGTGAGCGCGAGGGCCTTCTTACCCACCGATATGGCACAGCCCGCCCCCATTGAGGCGGTTGACGCTTCGCCCCAATCGGTATCGCAAACGCTGGCAACTAGCCCTGCCTATGCGTGATCCCGATCGTCGGCCATTTTTGGAGGGACAGCCCTATCGGCTTCGGGTCGGCCAGCGCTCCGATGGCAAGCTGCTGTTGGAGTTCATGGATCGAGCCTATCGAGAGCTGCGTCCCGGAGCGGAATTAAGCCATTTGGCCGAAACGGTGCGGCAGCTTTGGTCCGACGGTACGCGCCTTTGGTTTGTTGAGTCCGCGTTGCCCGAGTCCCTCGGTCAATCGCTCGGCTGTTTGTGGCTCGGGCAGGCCGTCGATCAGGTCAGCGGCGATCGCTACACCCACGTATTTTTGCTATACGTCAACCCCGTCCATCGGCGGCGCGGGCTGGGCGCGGCTTTGATGAAGCGAGCCGAAGCATGGGCGATCCAACAGAACAATTCACAGTTGGGGCTTTACGTTTTTGTTGACAACCTGCCCGCTCAAACCCTGTACCGACGGTTAGGCTACAGTCCCCAAGCTACTTTTTTGCAGAAACGGTTGAGCCCTCCGCCTTAATTTGCGCGTCGATACGGCTCTATCCGACCCTCTGAGCAGACCCGTCACTGGCAACGAAGGTGCTTAGCGAGCTGGTGCGATGGCCGCGATCGCGATCCGAGCGCAGGCTTCGGCGTCTGACAGCGCTTGGTGGTGGACTAAAGGAATGTCGAGATAGTCGCAGACGTTGGGTAATTTTGTGGGGTGAATTTTCCACGTTTTGCGCGCCAGCTGAACCGTACATAAAAACGGATGCAAGGGCCTTTCGATCCCGTAAGCATCGCAGCAGGCATACAGTACCCCTCGGTCGAAGGAGGCATTATGGGCGGCGATCGCCTCCGCTCCCCGCAACAAACGTTCGATGCTAGGCCAAAGCTCGCCAAAGGTCAGTTCTTGGGCGACATCATCCCAGCAAATACCGTGGATGGAAGTAAATTCAAACTCTGGTTCTACGGGGCGGATTAAATAGTGCGCCTTCTGGACGATTTGGAAGTCCTCGACGCGGATTATCCCGATCGAGCAGGCACTTTCTCGACTCCGGTTGGCAGTCTCAAAATCGATGGCAACAAAGGTTTTCACAGCGGTAGGGATAGAAAAAACACAGGTATAGCACTACGGATTTTGCTTAGGACGCACTGCTTAATCAAATCCTTACTGCTCAAAGCGGGCTATTTACAAACGTCTTAACATGCTCTCGTAGGGCTATATAGCGCTACGGAGACGGTCTGCTGTCCCACACCCTAACCATCCGATCTAAACTACCACCGATCGCGACTTGGCCGTCGGCACTAAAGTCTGAAAAGTTGGGATAACAGCTTGAGAAAGCGAATCGCAGCTTGATTCTTGTTCATCGGCATGGGATGATGAGGGGCGTTAAAATAAAACTTCTGGCGGCATGGCCAAGTGGTAAGGCAGGGGCCTGCAAAGCCCTTACCCCCAGTTCGAATCTGGGTGCCGCCTTTCAATCCAAAAATGACAAAGCAATGGGATTTTTTGCAGCCCAAACCCTACAGCGGATTGGGAGAAGGAACGATCGCCTTCCTCGCTGCGGTTATCTGGTTTGCGGCAATCCTCGTCCGGCACCGTCTCCCAGACGCAGGCGACTGGTCGCTCGGCGAAAGCCTCTTTGAAGCATTCTCGTTTGTCGCGTTTGCCGCAGTCCCCATTTTTGGGCTGGCCACGCATTTGGGCGAACGCCTAGTCGAGCGAATCCTGCTGCCAAAGCAAGGACTCGTCTTTCAAATTGTCCTTTGCATCGCCTTAGCCCTTCAGATCGGCCTGGGGAAAGCACTCCACCTGGGACCTCGCCACTTTAGCTGGATAGAGCAGTTCGATACCTTAATCGTCTCCGGTCAGTTTTGGCTCAACGTCGCGCTGTTTTTGGGTGGCGTTTTTGTCGCCCTCCGCATTCCCTTTGTCGTCCGAGAACTGCGGCAACAGCCCCAGCCTCGCCTTCGCTGGCAATTGTACGGCTTGCTATTGCTCAATACCCTCTATTTATCCCTCCACCGCACCGGAACCCCTTGGGAAGGATTCGCCGTCAGCGCGGTTTACGGGGCGATCTGTCTGGGGTTAACTTGGCCGCATCGGCGATCCGTCAATGCATTGCCTAAAAATCGGCTTGTCCTGTCGGACTTCTGGCTGATGGTGCTGTGCGCGGCCATTCTGTACTGGTTTTCGATCCCCTCCTTTAGCTTCGGCGTCTTCATTGGCGTCAATTTGTTTGTTTTAGTCGTGGTTTATGGTTCGGGGCTGGGACGCGAGCATTTCGGCTACAGCTTTGCCATGCAGCGCCAAGATTGGCCCGTCCTGGCAGCGCTCCTTCTATCCGTCATTTTCGCGCTCGTACCCCTGGCGATCGTCTCGGGATTCGTGCAGCCCGCCCTCGACCAAAACCAGTTCGGCCCGCTGAGATCGCTCGCGTATTTCGTTCTGTTCGCGTTCCGCGTCGGTATTTTTGAAGAAGTCTTTTTCCGCTCCGGCGTGATGGTGCTGCTGCGAGATTGTTTGGGCCGAGGCTCGACGAGGTGGGCGATCGGCGGAGGGCAAAAGCTCCGCGCCAAGAGTTCGCCCCAAACCATCCTCTGGCTTTCTGCCATAGGCTGTTCCGTCCTGTTTGGCCTGTCTCATATTGGCAACGAGTCCGGCACGAACCCCCTCGCCCTCTGGCAGTACCGAGGACTGTATATCGTCCTCGCCACCTCGGCCTCGCTGTTCTATTCCATCGCCTTTGCCAAAACCAATCGCTTAGCCGTGCCGATTCTCGTCCATGGATTTGTAGATACCATTGCCGTCGTGCTCTTGGGCGGATCCCTTGCTGTTCCGTTTTAGAAAGACCCATGGGACAATACTGAGGGGAAAATTCTAAGATTTCAGGCCGATCTTGAAGTTAAGTTGCAAAATCGCCCCCAAATGTAACGGTTTGCAACGTATAATGGGGGGTGCGATTTGGCCTCATGTTGGGATAAATCGGTAATTTTGGCAAACTTCTAGACGAGGGAAGGCAGTTTATGCGCGTTGCGATCGCCGGGGGCGGCTTAGCGGGGTTAGCCTGCGCGAAATATCTCGTTGATGCGGGACATACGCCCATCGTGCTGGAGAGCCGCAACGTATTGGGCGGCCTGGTAGCAGCTTGGAAAGATGAGGACGGCGACTGGTACGAAACGGGTCTGCATGCCTTTTTTGGGGCTTACCCCAATATGCTTCAGCTGATGAAGGAATTGGGCATTGAAGATCGGTTGCAGTGGAAACAGCACGCGCTCATCTTCAATCAACCCGAAAAACCCGGCACTTATTCTTATTTCAGCGTTCCCGACATCGTGGCTCCCCTCAACGTCATCATGTCGATCCTGCGCAACAACGACATGCTGACCTGGGAGCAAAAGATCCGCTTTGCCCTAGGGCTGTGGCCCGGCGTCTTGCGAGGCCAAAAGTACGTCGAAGACATGGACAAGTACAGCCTTTTGGAATGGCTGCGCCGTCAAGGCATTGACGACAAGGTCAATTCCGATATCTTTATTGCCGCTGCCAAAGCCTTGACCTTTATCAATCCCGAAGACGTCTCGGCTACCATCATCCTGACGGCCCTCAACCGCTTCCTGCGGGAACGCTACGGGTCAAAAATTGCCTTTTTGGATGGTTCCCCTACCGAGCGCCTTTGTCAGCCCATTGTGGATCGTATTATTGAAGGCGGCGGCCAGGTATTGCTCGAGAAACCGCTCAAAGAAATCGCGCTCAACGCCGACCAAACCGTCCGGCATTTCCTGATTCGAGGTCTCGACGGTCAGCCCGATGAGATTCTAGAAGCCGATGCCTACGTCTCGGCGATGTCCGTAGACGTTTTAAAGGCACTCATGCCCCAACCGTGGAAAGCCATTCCGTTCTTTCAAAAGTTAGAGGCTCTAGAGGGCGTTCCGGTGATCAACCTGCATTTGTGGTTCGATCGCAAGCTCACCAATATCGATCACTTGCTCTTTTCTCGCTCGGACCTGCTGAGCGTCTACGCCGACATGAGCATCACCTGTAAAGCGTACGAAGACCCAGACCGTTCTATGCTGGAGTTCGTCTTAGCTCCGGCCAAGAACTGGATCGACAAATCCGACGAAGACATTATCGCGGCCACCATGCAGGAATTAGAGCGCCTGTTTCCGCAGCATTTAACGGGCGATAATCCGGCAAAGCTGCGCAAATATAAAGTGGTGAAAACACCGCGCTCTGTTTACACCGCCTCTCCAGGCCGACAGTCCGATAAGCCAACCCAAGAAACGCCGATCGCAAATTTTTACGTCGCGGGGAGCTATACCAAACAGATGTATCTTGGCAGTATGGAAGGGGCCGTGCTTTCTGGTAAGCTGGCAGCGCAGGCTATTGCCCAAGCGAAACCGACCCAGCCTGTTTCATCCACCTTGCCCTCTGCCCAAGCCGTCCCTGTCTAGCTGACAACATGCTGCAACTGCCCGAAACTCCACGACGCATGAAGCCTCAAAGTTCCCTAGAGCAGTCCTACGAACTTTGCCGGCAGGTCACAGCAAAGTATTCAAAAACCTTTTACCTCGGCACGATGCTCATGACCGAGCAAAAACGTCGCGGCATTTGGGCCATTTACATGTGGTGTCGCCGCACCGACGAGCTGGTGGACGGTCCCCAAGCAGCGGCAACCACGACCAATACCCTGGATGAATGGGAAGCAAATCTGGAGTCCGTATTTGCAGGGCATCCAGTGGATGACTACGATGTCGCGTTGGTGGACACCATCGAGCGATACGGCTTAGATATCCAACCCTTTCGGGACATGATCGACGGGCAGCGGATGGATCTCTACCGCAGCCGCTACGAAACCTTTGAAGAGCTGAAGTTATACTGCTATCGCGTGGCGGGGACCGTCGGTTTAATGTCAGCCCAAGTGATGGGTTTAGAAACGTTCTCGGATCGGCTCCAGGCTCCCTGGACGAATCCCTACGTTAGAGCGGGCGGGCAGGACCCGATCGAGCAGGCGATCGCCCTGGGCATTGCCAACCAGCTCACCAATATTTTGAGGGACGTCGGCGAGGATACCCGTCGCAATCGCATTTATCTCCCCCAAGAAGACCTGCGGTTGTTTAACTATACCGAAGCCGAACTGTTCGAGGGCGTGGTTGACGAGCGCTGGAGGGCTCTGATGAAGTTCCAGATCGAGCGGGCGCGTAAATTCTTTGCCATGGCCGAAGATGGCGTGAGCGCCCTAGAAAAGGATGCCCGCTGGCCGGTCTGGTCGGCGTTGGTGCTGTACCGTCAAATCCTGAACGTCATAGAGCGCAACTCTTACGATGTCTTCACGAAGCGCGCCTACGTACCGGATCTTCGCAAAATGCTGTTTTTGCCGACGGCCTGGGTGAAAGCACTTTAGTCGCGGCCTCGCGCCCGCAGGGTGCGGGAAGATTTGGGAGGGAGCGCGGAGCGTTCTTGTCGATCGCGCTGCATAACTAAAACAACGGGAGAGTCCAATGATTCTCCCGTTTCAGGAAAGGCCAATGAAGGCGTCAGCAGTACTAGAAGATTAGTACAAAGCTTCTTCTTGGTGAGTCAGGATCGTGACATCAGACGTTGGATAAGCCACGCAGGTCAGCACGAAGCCTGCTTCAATTTGGTCGTCATCCAAGAAAGATTGGTCAGACTGATCGACAGTACCAGACGAAATCTTGCCAGCACAGGTAGAGCAAGCACCAGCACGGCAGGAGAACGGCAGATCGATGCCTTGTTCTTCGGCAACATCGAGTATGTACTCATCATCGGGCACGTCGATAGTGGTATCGAGACCCTCAGCTTCATTGATTAATCTGACCTTGAAAGTTGCCATACAATCGTCCTCTCATTCATGGAAACGGCAGTTCTCGTTTGAGCAAGTCCCTGGAGTGCATCTGGTGATGGGTAAGCACTACACCACCTCACTTAGGTTCTCCATTTTCGATACTACGTGAAAATCTTTAATTTAGGACTATTTCAAAGAGAATCTAGCCAACGGTATTTGTAATATAAATTGTTCCTAACTTACCGAATAACTTATCAAAGGGGGGGTAGGCCGATCTCGCAATCCAAAAGCCAGCAATCTGACTCGATTCCGATAGCTTTAGGCGAAGCGCGCGCGGATTTTGTTGATAAATTCTTATCGCTACAATGCGCTTGCAACCGCTGCCAGTCTGGAGCGCGTCGTCTCGCGAAGGTGCCGTCATCCCCATAAAGCGCAGTGCAGAAAGCGGTAGGATAAAGACTGGCCTTCTAGAGGGGCATGCATCGATGCCAAAAAATTTGAAGGAACCTTTTGAGTCTTGGAGCGCGGGTTACGAACTCCCAACGGTCAGCCGCGACTGGCAGGTCTTAACAGCCGCCGTCGCCAATCGGTATAACCGCGAGTACAAACGAGAAGCCTTTGACCTACCTGCCGAAGTAGAAGCCATGCCCGTCTTTCAGGATTGGGCGGCGGGGCGGCTTCAGGCTCGAATTGCATCGCCGTTTTGGCAGGTCGCCACGCCCAAAAAGAATCAGCATTGGCTGGACATTGGTTGCGGGCTCAGTTTTTTGATTTATCCGTGGCGGGATTGGGATGCCTTTTTTTACGGTCAAGAAATTAGCACCTTTGCCCAGGAAGCGCTCAGGAGCCGGGGTCCGCAGCTCAATTCCAAGCTCTTTAAGGGTGTCGAGTTAGGTGCCGCCCATCAACTGGGCTATGCCGCGCAGCAGTTTGACGGAATTGTGGCGACCGGGTGGAGCTGCTACTATCCGTTGGAGTATTGGGAGTTGGTGCTGGCCGAGGTGAAGCGATCGCTCAAACCGGGCGGCATATTCATCTTTGACGCCGTCGATCCAGAGCAAGAATTGGCTGAAAACTGGGCGATCCTGGAAACCTATTTAGGTGCGGAAGTGATGCTGCCCGCCCTCTCGGAATGGAAAACCCTGGTGCGCGAGGCCGGCGGTACCATTGCCAAAACAGCGGGTGGAGAACTCTTTCACACCTTCCTCGTGCGGTTTTAGGTCCCCGCATTGACCGCAACATAGTCGACCAACTGACCCATCTTGGCGCGCAAGGTCTCCAATCCGAGGCGCTGGCTGGCAGAAATGAAGATGGCCTGGGGGAATTCTTCCTTGGCGATCGCCAAGGTATCGCTGTCCACTCGATCGATCTTGTTGAACGCCAGCAGCATTGGCCCTGGCGTAACGGGCATCTCCTTCAGAATCTCCATCACCGACCGAATCTGAGACATCCAAGCTGGATGGGAAAGATCGACGACGTGCAGGAGGGCGTCGGCATCGGTGACTTCTTCTAAGGTGGCGCGGAAAGCATCCACCAAAGAGGGCGGTAGCTCGTGGATAAACCCGACGGTATCCGTCAGCAGCACTTGTTGAAGATCGTCAGCATGAGCGTTGGGCACGACAGTGCGGCGCGTGGTGGGGTCGAGCGTCGCAAACAACTGGTCGGCAGCGTAGACTTCGGCATGGGTGAGGGTATTGAGCAGGGTGGATTTGCCCGCGTTGGTGTAACCCACCACCGCAATAACAGGCACCCCGCGATGCTGGCGTTTCTGGCGCAGCCGCGAGCGATGGGCCTGGAGTTGCGTCACCTCCTGCTGAAGGCGGCTGACCCGGCGCTGAATGGTACGGCGCTCCGTTTCTAGCTTGGTTTCCCCCGGTCCGCGAGTTCCGATCCCGCCCCCCAGCCGAGACATGGATTGCCCTCGCCCCGTCAGACGCGGCATGCGATACTCGAGTTGAGCCAACTCCACCTGAAGCTTGCCCTCCTGGGACTGGGCGCGCTGGGCAAAAATGTCCAGAATAACCTCGGTCCGATCCACAATTCTGATGCCAATCTGATTCTCTAGGTTGCGTCCTTGGGAAGGAGAAAGATCCCGGTTAAAGACCACCAAAGTGGCTCCTAGGGTCTGGGCTTTGAGCGCGATCTCCGCGACTTTTCCCTCTCCCACAACAGTTTGGGGATGGGGCTGCGATCGCTTTTGGCAAATTTCATCGAGTACCTGTCCCCCGGCGCTCTCCACCAAGAGCTTCAGCTCTGCCAGCCCATCTTGAAACTGCTCCGCAGTCGTGGTTTGGGTCATCAACCCCACCAACACCACCCGATCGATTTGGGAATCTGCCTTCCCCCGGACGACGGGAGCGGTGGGCGCTTCCGACTGCCGAAACTCGTCTTCTAAGTTAGAAACCAAGTCTAAAAGATCTTGCTGGGCTAAAGCGTCGAGATCGATGGCCTCCGAAACCGTCCACGGATGGTCGGGATTGGGAATCAAATGGGCTAGATAGGTCGCTTTGACGTAGCCCGTCGCTCCCCCGCCCCGCCGCTCGAAGCCCCCCCCAGTCAAACTCAACACCGCCAACGCATCGAGTCGCTGCAGCGCCATAGCGGTGAGCGCGGCCTCGTTTGGGGGATCTCCTTTTAAGGTGGTGGCAATACAGCGAATGCCGCTGAGCCGTTCTGCCCCGTAGCGCGGGAGTTCCTGGGGTGCCATCTGAGTTTGACGCGGCGTCCCCACGCCCACGCGCGTGACCTGGCCCCGGCGATTGAGATAGGCGCAGATCGGCTCCTGAATTTCAGTGCTGATGGCCGCAAGACGTTGGGCAAATTCCGAGGTCGTAATGCGATCGCCCGGTAGCCGTTGATGGTAGAGCCGTCGTAATTGCTTGAGGTGACTGCTCTTTAGCCCTTGTAGGTTGCCGTAGATTGTTTCGATAAGGCATTCCCTCCAAAATCTAGTCCGTTGTCGATCGAAGCATATCCCCATCTTAGAACGATCGTTTTCGCGCGGATGCCAATGGCGCCTATGATCGAAAAGTAAGGCTTTGTATTCCAGTTTCTAACGTATGGGCATCACCTTAGACCAAATTGCGACCTATCTCGACCCGCGCGACCTCACCTACCAACTTCAGCCGGAGAAATCTCGCATTCTAGTCCGCTTCGCGCTAGATTCTGCCGAGCAGCTTTTAGTCGTCATCCAACTGGATGAAGAGGGACGCTTTTTCAAATTGTTTGCGCCAGAAGTCCTCGCAGGCGTGAAAGAACATCCCCACAAGGCCGCGATCCTGCAAACCATGCTCAGCATCTCGTGGGAAACCAAAATGTTGCAGTGGGAATACGACCCTTCGGATGGAGAAATCCGCGCCATTATTGAGTTTCCCCTCGAAGATTCGACCCTGACCGCCCAGCAGTTCAATCGCTGCTTCGATGGACTGATTGAAATTGTGGGGGACTGGGCTTTACCGCGCCTTCATGCCGTGATGGAAACAGGCGTAGATCCGGGGGATGAAAACGACCTGGTGTTGGGGGAGCAATTGCTGCTGGCCATCCAAGAAGAATCCCCCGGAATGCTGACGTTGCTCGAGCGAGCGATGGAATCTCGCAAACAGCGCGGACAATTTCCGAGACATGAATGCCACACCGATCGACCCACAGATTGACAGATCGACCGACCGACCGAGCGTCAAGTACACCCTAACGATTCGCGGGTTTCTACGCCTGTGGTCGGGTTGACGCCACTGGCTGACTGACACAACCCAACAACCTGGATCTTATCGAGTACGGCATCGCTAAAGTCTGCCCCCGTTACCGTAGCATCGCGGAACGTTGACTTGAGCAGCAGCGCGCCATTCAATACGGCATTCGTAAAATCCGCATTGCTGAAATCTGTAATGTAGGCGAGTCCATCGGTCATATCAACCCCTTGGAAATTAGCCTTCGTCAAAACAGCGCCGTTGAAGACAACGCCTCGAAGGTCCGCTCCGCTAAAATCGGCCCCGCTCAGTTGGGCATCGCTGAATTCGGCCTGCTGTAGATTTTTGCCTGCAAAGTTTTTGGAGGCGATCGCCACGTCGTCATAGGCGCGAATCGCCGCAGAGCTCGCCCCGTAGGCAGGCAGCGGTACCCATAACATCGCGATCAGAACAACACTCCACAACCCCAAAATCAGTTTTGTCATAAATCTTCCGTTTGATACTCCCATTTCCCATTTAATGTCTGCAAGCAGTCTCATCGCGCCAGCTTTACGGTCATTGCCGCATTGTTGAAATGTTGCCTTGTCATCATTCTAAAGGTTGGCGGACTCAGCGCGAGCTAGAGCGCTTCAATCTGCAGGGGGAGCCACCCTAACCCTGATTTTTGATGTTAATCTCTGATTAGCCAATCAGGAATACTGCCGTGGCGAATGCAGCCCATCTCAAACTGATTAAGCGCGGGGTCAAGCGTTGGAACCAATGGCGAAAGGTCCACTTCTCAGAAATGCTCGATCTGAGCGGGGTCGATTTGAGCGGGGTCGATTTGAGCGGTATTAACCTTATCAGCGTTAACTTAGCGGGTGCCATCCTCAAACGGACGAATTTAAGAGGTGCCACCTTGAGGTTGGCCAATCTTTCGATGAGCAATTGCAGTGGTGTGGATCTCAGCGGAGCCGATCTGAACTTTGCTCGTTTGATTCGGGCAAATTTAAGTCAGGCGCAGCTGTTTAAGGCGGATCTGTGCCGAGCCGATCTCAGAGAGGCCGATCTGAGTCAGGCTTGGGGGGAGCAATCTTTTTTGATCGAAGCCAATCTGGCCCAGGCCAATTTAATGTCTGCAAATTTCAGTCAGGCTATCTTGACCGAAGCGAATTTGCAGGGTGCTAACTTAAGCCGCACAAATTTAAGCAAGGCTGACCTGAGCTTTATCAATCTCAGTTTTGCGGATCTCACTCAAGCTAACCTCAGTAAGGTGATCTGCGTTGAAGGAAATTTGAGTAATACAAATCTGAGCAGCAGTAATTTGTATTGTGCTAACTGCCAGCGCACCAATTTTCAGAGGGCTTTGCTCCTCGAAGCAGACCTGAGCGGCGGAAATTTTGGAGAGTCTGATTTTACCAATGCCGACCTGAGCTCGGCCAATCTCAAAGAGGTGAAGGTCGTGAATACGCTGTTCGAGTCGGCAAAGTTACAGGGAATTCGTTGGAGCGAAGCAGATCTGAGCGCGATGCCCCAAGGGGCAGAATTGGACGGCGTGCAGTGGTCGCTGCCATCTGCAGAATTTAACGAAGATCTGAGGGCAGCTACTCCAAACGACGGCGAGACGCCTGCCTCAACCGAGAAAAGCAGTCGATTTCCTGCCAGCGACTGGGCGCGCAGCCAGGATAGTTCGGATATCGAAACGCACCCAGGAGCAAATTTATCCCTCCCGTTAGAGATTGCGATTCCTACTCCGGTCAACTGGGTTGCGCTGGCGATCGCCCTGCGACAGACTGGCCAAGCGAATCGAACGACGCTTGCAATTAACCGAATCGATGCACCGACTGAAGAACAAACCGTTTTTCGCTTTAGCATGGATCGCGATGGTTTATCCTTGGAAGATCTGGAATCCGGTTTGGTGAAGCGATATGAATCCCTCCATAGGACGCTCTCTCAAACGGTATTTCCAAATTCGAACGGTAAGGCAGACCTCTATCCAGCGGGCAAACTTTCAAGCCCTTCATCGATCGATCGATTACTGAACCTTTTAATTTCAAACTTGAGCTAAGCCGGTACCCCCATGCAAGCTACCCCTACTCGTCCCTCAAAAGCCGTTTACAAGCAAAAATCCCACCTTCAGGGTTTAGTGGGAAAAGCCATCTACGACTACAACATGATCGAAGCGGGCGATCGCGTAATGGTGTGTCTTTCTGGAGGGAAGGACTCCTACACCCTGCTGGACTTGCTCCTAAGCCTTCAGCGCTGCGCCCCCATCAAATTCGAGCTTTTGGCGGTCAATCTCGACCAAAAACAACCCGGTTTCCCAGAAGACGTGCTGCCAAATTACTTGAAGGCATTGGGGGTTCCCTACCGCATCGTCCAAGAAGATACCTACAGCATTGTCACGCGGGTGATTCCAGAAGGCAAAACGATGTGCGGGCTGTGTTCGCGTCTGCGTCGCGGAATTTTGTATCGGATTGCTCGAGAAGAAGGCGCAACGAAGGTGGCCCTGGGCCATCATCGCGACGATATTGTCGAAACGCTGTTTCTCAATATGTTTCATAAGGGGTTACTCAAGGCCATGCCCCCCAAACTCATTAGCGATGACGGGCAAAATATTTTAATCCGGCCTCTGGCCTACTGCCGCGAATCCGATATTCAGCGCTATGCCGATTTGCGGCAGTTCCCGATCGTTCCGTGCAATTTATGCGGATCTCAAGAAAATATGCAGCGGGTTCAGATCAAAAAAATGTTGCAAGCCTGGGAGGCTGAAACGCCAGGCCGAGTCGATAGTCTGTTCCGCAGCCTTCAACACGTTTCGCTCTCTCATTTAGCGGATACTTCGCTCTACGACTTCAAAGGTTTGGTCGCCTACCCTCCTTCGAATGAGGAAGCGATCGAGCGACAACCCAAAACCTTATAGGGGCGGGTTTTGCCGAAACGCGTTGGATCTATCCGATCCCGTTTCAGGCAACCCCGCCCCTACCAATGCACTGTTCTAATCTACGCTCCTCGATCTGCGCCCTCAACCCATAGGTCGGCGTTTAGAGGGGCGTAATGCTCGCTATTTTGCCGCCCTGACGTTGAACCCTCTGCATGTGAGCGGTCAGCTCTTCATAGGGGATCACAACTGCTTTGTTAACGCGGCGGACCTTGGGGTAGCCCGGTTTGTTAATCCCTGCAACTTCGACTCGGAAAAGCCGACCCGATCCAAACGCTTTCGATCCGCCAAACGCGCTGAACGCAGCATCGCCTTTTTGGGCTGCTTGGAACGCAAAGCCGCCCGCACCCCCGGAAGGAGGCACCACCACAGAAGCGGTATTTCGAGCGAGATCCTTGACCAATCGCGGTGTTTTGCCAATCAACTGCGCGCGATCGCTGTTGGCATAACCCCGATAGAGCTGGAGCAGTCGGGGAAATCCAACCGACCTCTGACCGACACCCGTGGTGGTGAGGTCGCGATAATAGGGCACGATATTTTCCCCAAAGTTGGTCTGATACTCGGGGGAGTCAATGTAAGAGTCGATATCTGCATCGAAGCCCTGGGATTGATACAAATTCATGTGATCCGAAATTTCTGACTGATCGTAGGGTGCCCGCCCCAGGAGGTGCTTGTAGTTAAGTTCGATCGTCCGGCTTTGGAAATTGTTGCTGAAGAACTTCTCTTTGTACAGCTCTGATTTAGCAACTTGACGCACGAATTCTTGAACTGTAATTTTGCGATCGCGCAGCAGAGATTCGGCAATGACGAGACGTTCGGAGGTCAGGAGATGGGGATTTCCCAATACCTGTTGGTACACGGCAAGAATAACCGTTTCGATGTCTTGCTGCGTGGCATTGGGACGTAATTCTACGGTCGCGGCATCGCTAAACGCCGACGTTCCAAGGCGAGATGCTGCTGTTGTAATAGCCACCTATAAGTTCTCCTTGAAATGATGGGTAATGGGACAGACAAAAAGGGGAGGTCGGATCGATGGGGGTAAGCAACCATCGGCTTAAAACTTTCCAGCTTTCCAACAATTGCTTACCCGCGACGCGCAAAGGCGCTAAACAGAGGTTACGCTAACCACCTTACTGCCGGAACGGCTCAACTGCTTTAGCTTGGTCGTCAGTTGGTCGTAAGGAACCAGCAGTTCGGTTGTGCTCTGCCGCACGACGGCCGAGTTGGGGGACGCAGAACGGATGACCCGCAATCGGTAAACATCGCCGCGAGAACCGCCCAAGCTGCCAGAGATCGAACTAGAAATCCCACTAGTGACTGGGGTTGCCGAATTTTTGGACATTTCCCAGGTCAAACGGGGTTGTTTCTGCCCCTGCGCGCGATCGCTATTGGCATAACCGCGATGGAGGTGCAACAAACGGCTAAAGCCGATCGCGCGCTGTCCGGGGCGATCGACTTGAAAATCTCGATTGTAGGGAACGACGTTGTCCCCAAAATTATTTTGATATTCTACTGAGCTGAGGTAAGAGTCGATTTCAGCTTCATATCCCTTAGAAAGAAATAGATCCAAGTGATATGAAATTTCTGCCTGCTCGTAGGGTGCGCGCCCCAACAGGTGCTTGTAATTCAATTCGATAAAGCGCATGTGGAAATTGGGATACAAAAACTTTTGGCGATAGAGATCCGACACGGCGATCGCCCGCACAAAATCTCGCACCGAGATCGAACCTTGCATCAAAAGCGACTCGGCGCCCAATAACCGCTCGCTCTTCATTAAGTGCTCGTTGCCGAGCACCTGTCGATAAGCTGCCGAAATAACAGATCGGACGTCATCTTGAGTCCAATGAGGGCGCAATTCAACGGGTTCTGCCTCTTCAAAGGGTTTAATCCCCAATCTTCCTGCTGCTTGCAAGCCAGCCATGGTTCTTAGCTCCTAAATTAACAAACGACCAAACGCTCTTTTCAAAGATTTTTAACTTCGCTGCTTATAAAAGTTGCCCGGAAGGACGAGCAGAACCATCTTCGACACCACCGCCCATCCTTCCGGGAAAAGTACATGACTAGCTTAGAGCGTTAATCATGTAGTCGATGTAGGAATTTGTCTCAAGGGCGGGGTCGCCGCTGAGACCGTGATTCGCTTTGATATACTTGAGCGCTTCGGCATACCAAGCAGGGACCAATTCAAAGCTGCTGTGCATTTCTGCCAGTCCTGCCAACAGGTAATCGTCAGCGGGACCCGTTCCCCCAGCAATCAAGCAGTATTGAATCATGCGCACGTAGTAGCCGATGTCGCGCAAGCACTTTGCCTTACCGCGAGGTGTAGAGGCATAGTTGTTGCCTTGCATGGTGGTGGTGTAGGTAAACTTTTGGTAAACTGCATTCGCAGCCCCTTCAGCCAACTGGTCCGCTTTAGCACCCAAAGCCTTTGCTGCTTCAAGATCGGCAGTGGCCAAACGCAGGCGACCAAAAGCAACTTGAAGTTCGACGTTGCCCAAATAACGACCTTGAGAATCTGCTGCTGCAACTGCTTCAGTTAATTGCGTCTTCATCGGATAGTATCTCCGTAATTTTAAAAAAGTTTAGATCGGACAAAGTTTGAAAGAGAACAGCTCCTTCTCAAATCGAAAAGCACTTGAGAAAGTCGTTCAACGAAATGGCGCAGAGGTCCAAGACGATTAGCTGACTGCCGCTGCTGCTCGGTCGAAATAGCCAGACAATTCAGCCATCAAGGAGCTGCAGTCGCCCGGCTGAATGTTGTTGCGATCGTTTGCAATTGCAATGGCCGCATCTTTCATCTTGAGGATGCTGGTGCCCATGGAAGATCCGGGAACGCCTAAAGCCAAATAGGTTTCGCGCAAACCATTCAAGCAGCGATCGTCCAAAACGCTGGCATCGCCTAAAAACACGGCGTAGGTAACATAGCGCAAGATGATGTCCATGTCGCGCATGCAAGCGGAAACCCGACGATTGGTGTAGGCATTCCCACCAGGCGCGATCAGCTGAGGCTGATCTTCAAACAACGCGCGCGCTGCATTGGTAACAATTGTAGAAGCATTGCTCGTAATGCGATTCACAACATCGGTGCGCTTTGCACCTTCCTTCACCACAGCCATTAGAGCGTCGATTTGAGAATTGTCCACTAGTCTGCCCTGAGCATCTGCTTGGGCAACGACCTTGGTAAAGGCGTCTAGCATAGATTCAGTCTCCTAACTTATTGGATTGCGTAAACTTTTGTTTTAAAACTGATAGAAACTCAGTTGATCTAATTTGTACTATGCAGTGGGAATCGCTTATGTTACATATTGTTGAGAATCAATGCTTCGATTTAGTTCTTAAGTATTTATTAACATTGCAATATTGACTGAAGCTTTCGCGTACAAAGCGTCGAGCGCCGTTAGCGCTGAATGACCGCAGTGGATTTGGGGGCAATTCGGCTTCAGCAATTAAGCTCTGTAACGTTTTGTCTGGCGAGTGAAAATTCGAATTCCCTCGCGCCTGTATAATCGGGACACCCTAGATTAAAAAACTTTTGTTACGAACTGGAGGTTTCTATAAACGTGGCTATTCCTCTGTTAGCTTATTCTCCTTCTTGTCCAAACCAGCGCGTCGATGCACTCGGCGCTCGGGATGACGAGGCTATCATTTATTCGACTGACGATCAATTTTCGGCAACAGACATGGGAAATCTCATCAATGCTGCCTATCGCCAGATCTTTTTCCATGCATTTAAGTGGGACCGCGAAATTGTTCTAGAATCCCAGCTTCGCAACAGGCAGATTACGGTTCGCGATTTTATCCGAGGGTTACTGCTCTCAAATACTTTCATCGACAGCTTCTACGATAAAAATAGCAACTATCGCTTTGTCGAGCACTGCGTTCAGAAGGTTTTAGGACGCCGAGTTTACAGCAATGCCGAGAAGATTGCCTGGTCGGCAGTGGTCATGACCAAAGGGGTCAAGGGGTTTGTCGACGAACTCCTCAACAGTGACGAATACATTGAAAACTTTGGCGAAAATACCGTTCCCTATCACCGCCGCCGCCTTCTGCCGAGTCGCGTCACTGGAGAAACGCCTTTTAATATTACGTCTCCTCGGTATGACGCCTATTATCGGAATCAATTGGGCTTTCCTCAAACGATCTGGCAAGAGGTTGTCCGCAACTTCCGCTCCTACGACAAACAACCTAAAGCTGGCGATGCAAGTCTGTTTCTCAACATGGCGAGAAGCATCAGCCCTAAATCTGGCAGGCCCAATCCTGTTTCCCCTTACAACATCGATATTGAGAAGACGGTCCCTTATCGCCGCCGTTAAGGGACTCGATTTTAGCGGAAGACATCGAGCTTTCGCTCTCTGCCGTTCCAAGACGGACGGGGAATAATTTTCTGGCTAAAAGCTATATTGTATGTAGCTTTTAGCCAGTTTTAATGGAGCTGCAGGCCATGATAAAGCAAGAGACGTTGGGACAGGTTTCCGCCTTTCCAGGTTGGATCGTAGGAATTAGTTGCTCTCAGGCTTTGGTCTATCGATGTTGGGTGATGAGTGCGGACCTCGATGTCTTTAACGATGGCGAGTTTTACGATACTTGTAGCGCCGCAATGGCTGCTGGCCGACGTTTTGTCGAGCAGTTTTCTGCAAATGGCTAAACCCTTCTGAGCGACGATCGCGCGATTGCGCGCTTAGGTGTTCTCAGTGCTGACATTCTCGAAGGGTCTTCTCTTTACGGCGCGTCCAATGCGTGTTGCCTTAGTTCGTCGAGTGTTGCGTATTCTAGCGCAACGGCGTGGGTAGCTGTCAGGACGACGGGCGGTGCCATTCCTGCCTCTAGGGCTTCTTTCCAGCGCGACGCGCACAGGCACCAACAGTCCCCCGGTTTAAGCCCTGGAAACTGATAGACGGGCATGGGGGTTATCAAGTCGTTGCCCCGCGCCTTTGAAAATTCTAAAAACTCAGCGGTTACCCGCACGCAGACGACGTGAGCGCCCATGTCACCCGCACCTGTATTGCACAGACCGTCGCGGTAGAATCCGGTCATGGGAGAGGTACAGCAGGTTTGCAATGCACTGCCTAATACGTTCTGAGCGCTACCCATACTTACCTCGATTTTATTTGAGTCTTTATGGGTAGCTTACTGAGTTTGAGGGGCGATCGACAAGCGAGCCAAAAAGGCAACGCTCGATCGAGCAAACCCTTCCCAAGAATTGGATTCTCCTCTCGCCCTAGGCCGACTGCACCACCTTGCGATAGCGCGCCAAGGCCGTCAGCGGAAAGTGCTGGTAGTAAAGGTTGTAACGCAGGTAAAAGTGACCTGGAAATCCGGTGCCCGTATAGTAGGGTTCTTCCCAACTGCCGTCGGACTTTTGGCTTTCTAGCAAATGCCGAACGCCGCGCTCGATAACAGCCATTGCATAATCTCCCGTTGCGTCTCCTGCCGCGAGAAGGCCCATTAACGCCCAGGCTGTCTGAGAAGGGGTGCTGGGTCCTTGACCTTTCAATCTAGGATCCTCGTAGCTTTTGCAAGTTTCTCCCCAGCCGCCATCTGGATTTTGGCAACTGACCAACCAAGCCGCACCGCGCTGAATTTCCGCTGCAAACCGCTTGGGGCCAACCAACGACAGCGCCACTAATACGCCGCTAGTGCCATAAATATAGTTCACCCCCCAACGCCCAAACCAGCAGCCTTCTGGTTCTTGCTCTTTGACCAGGTACTGAAGGGCGCGCTCCACGCTCTGAGTTCCGGTCGTGACATCGCAGCGCCCCACCATTTCCAGCACTCTGGCCGTTACGTCGGCAGTGTTGGGGTCGATCATGGCCTTCAGGTCGCCGTATGGAACCCAATTGAGCCATTCCTGGTCGTTGTCGATGTCAAATGCAGCCCAGCCTCCCGGACGGCACTGCATCGAAGCCACCCACTGCGTCGCGCGGGCGATCGCCGCATCTTTTCTCTCCTCATCCGGCAGCGTCACCTCATTGAGCGCCATCACCACCACGGCGGTATCGTCTACGTCGGGGTAAAAATTATTGATAAATTCAAAGGCCCAGCCCCCCGGTTGCCCCGTCCGGTTTTTTACGGCCCAATCGCCGTAGTCTAAAATTTGTTTTTCTAGCAGCCATTCCCCGGCCTTAACGAGCATCGGATCCTGGCGGTCCATCCCGGACTCCGCCAGCGCCCGTACTGCCAGCGCCGTATCCCATACTGGAGAAAGGCAGGGCTGAATCCAGTAGGTATCTTCCGTTTCCACCGCAAAACGTGCCAAAGCCTCAAATCCGCGCCGCACTGCCGGATCGTTGGCGTTGTAATTGAGGGTTTTCATCATTATCAAGGCATTGAGCATCGGCGGAATAATGCCGCCCCAATCCCCCGTCGGTTCTTGATGCTCTAAAATCCAGCGTTCCGCTGCTTTGAGCCCTTCCTCTCGGAAGGGGGTTAAGTTGAATCGATCGGCCAGCTTAAAGATGCCATCTAGGGCCACAAAAGCATCCGTCCAGTCGCCGTTGCGCGGCAGCTCGAAGGCAGCATTGTCGCGACCTTCGACGTACAGTTCGTCTAGGTCGATCGCGGGATTAAGGGGAAAGACGGGCTTTTTATCCAATACCACGATCAGCGGGACCGTACTTTCCCGCGCCCAGCTCGACATTTCGTAGACGATGCTGACAAAGGGCAACTCTGGCAGTAACATCACCCAAGGAGGTAGGGATGGTAGTCCTTGCCAGTCATAGCAGCCGATCGTCGCCAAATGCAGCTTTGTAAAAATGCGGGTTTTGGTGATGCCACCTCTGGCCAAAATAAACGCCCTGGCTTTTACGAGTGCGGGATCGGACGCCGGGACGCCCAAGATCCGCAGCGCCATATATGCTTCTACCGAAACGCTCAGGTTGCCGCCGTCATCGGCATAAAGCTCCCAACCGCCGCAATCGCGCTGGTGCTGGCGCAAATAGGTTTCTACTTTATGGCGCGGATAGCTGGCTTCCGTACCCCAAATCCGATGCAAAAGAACCACTTCCGAGGTGATGGTGACGTTGGATTCAAGGTCTGCCCACCAATAGCCTTCGGGAAACTGGCGGTCCAGCAGGTGTTTTTGGCTAGCGGCGATCGCCACATCTAAGCGGTCGGTGACGGTTCTGAGCGGTTCTCGAACTTGCATATTTCGGATGGATTGAGTTGAGTTGTAA
This sequence comes from Altericista sp. CCNU0014, assembly GCF_044923475.1. NCBI lineage: Bacteria > Bacillati > Cyanobacteriota > Cyanophyceae > Synechococcales > Altericista > Altericista sp. CCNU0014. The sequence continues at coordinate 2,642,365 of NZ_CP137338.1, read as the reverse complement.
TACTGATGAAACTATATAACACGAGTTCCCGTCGCGATTGTCTTCGCGCTGGAGACTGATTGCCCTAGGCGTCGCAAACTTTGGCATTTTACAATCGGTTTGACTGTCCGTGGCGCGGCTAGGTCGCTTCCACGCGATAACCGAACTCGGCGAGCCGTAAATTGGACTCTCTCCATTTGGGCTGCACTTTCACAAATAGCTCCAGGTAGACTTTCCCCACAATCAGCTTTTGAATTTGCTGCCGCGCTTGGGAGCCGATTTCCTTCATCATGGCTCCGCTTTTTCCGATCAGGATTGCCTTTTGCGACGGTCGCTCGACGTGAACCGTGGCTAAAATTCGAGTAATTTTGGCGTCTTCTTCGACGCGCTCGATGGTAATTGCGACGGAGTGGGGCACTTCTTCGCGGGTGAGTTCCAAGATCTGCTCGCGAATCAGCTCGCCCATGATAAAGCGCTCGGGCTGGTCGGTGATGAGATCGGGCGGGTAGTAGTAGGGGCCTTCGGGGAGGGTTTGGACGAGCGCTGACAGCAGCGACTCGGAACCGTCTCCCGCCAACGCTGAAAAGGCTTGATACGGCCACTGATGGGCGGCAGCTACGTTGCGATAGCTTTGCTCCACTGCCGCGCGCTTGCTAGGGTCTTCTGGCGCGAGGTCGATTTTGTTGACGCCCAAAATAACCGGGGTTTTGGAATGCGCCAAAATATCCTCGATGAATCGATCGCCTTTACCGCAGGGAACCGACCCGTCTGTGACAAACACCACGAGGTCTACGGCATTGATGGCGGCGATCGCATTTTTGACCAGCACTTCTCCTAGGGAGTGATGCGGTTTGTGGATGCCGGGAGTGTCTACAAAAATAATTTGGGCATCTTCTCGGGTCAAGATGCCCCGCAGGCGATTGCGGGTGGTTTGGGCCACGGCAGACGTAATGGCTACCTTCTGACCGATAAGCTGATTCATGAGGGTGGATTTACCCACGTTGGGTCTGCCGATCAGCGCGACAAAGCCAGAGCGGAAATGGGGTGGGGCGGCGGGAATCATAGGGTTTAAATCGGCAGGCGGTCGATGTCGGCATTACTTCCAATCACCACCAGCATATCGCCCTTCTGTAAGGGGCGTTCGGGACTGGGATTGATGTCAAACTTTTGGGCGTGGCCTGTGGCCAATACGTTCAGCCCGTACTGGCCCCGCAACCGCAACTCGGCAATCGTCTTGTTGTGAAACGACTCCGGCACCGTAATTTCGACAATGCTGTGTTCCGGGTCGAGGTCGAATCGGTCGAGGATGCCGGATTTGGTGAGCGATCGCGCCAGGGTACAACCCGCTTCGTGTTCCGGCAGCACCACGCGATCGGCCCCTACTTTTTGCAGCAATTTGGCGTGAACGTCGGAAGAAGCTTTCGCAACCACGTGGGGCACGCCAGCTTCTTTGACTGCCAGCGTCGTGATGATGCTTTCTTGAAGGTAGTTGCCAATGGCCACGATGACCGTATCGAACTCAAAAATACCCGCCTGCTTCAGCGACAGCGGATCTGTGGAGTCGATTTGCAGCGCGTGTCCGGCAGCGCCTAAATTGAGAATGTCCGCTACGCGCTTTTCATCTACATCCACCCCTAACACCTCATAGCCGCTTTTGTGGAGGGTTTCGCAGACGGCTCGACCGAAACGGCCCAACCCGATAACGGCAAACTGATGGCGACTTCCTGGTTTGAGGGGACGAAACAAGCCTAGGGATGAAAAATTCATGAGCGAGAGTTCCTTTTCTATGTGCAGTCTGAATCCACAGCGCCGTTACCCGACTAGGAGCGATTCCTCTGGGTATCGAACCGGACAGGGTTTGGGGTCGCCCAACAGCGCGCCGATCAGTAGCAAAATTCCGACCCGGCCAATATACATTGTTGCTACTAATACCAGTTTACTCACGGGGGCGAGCCCGGCTGTAATGCCCGTCGAAAGGCCCACGGTGCCGAAGGCGGAGGCAACTTCAAACAAAATCCGAATGAAGTCGAGCTGCGGATCGGCCAGGGAAATGCAGATCGTCGCCACGACGACGGTTGTCAAAGACCCGACTGTAACGCCTACGGCTTTGAGTATCAGCGATACCCGAATGTGGCGCTGGTAGATCGCGACGGATTCTTTGCCTTGGAGGATGGCTTGAGTGCAGCTCGTCAGGACCCGAACTGTGGTGGTTTTAATGCCCCCAGCTGTCCCCCCCGGACTGCCGCCCACTAACATCAGCGCGATGGTAATAAACAGTCCCGCGTTGCTCATTTGGCCGACATCGATGGTGTTAAAGCCTGCGGTGCGGCTCGTCACGGACTGAAACCAGGCCGCGAGGATCTGCTGCGGAAAGGTTAAGTCGCCAAGGGTTTTGGCATTTCTCATTTCAATCAGCCAGATGGCAAAGGTGCCGCTGAGCAACAGAAACAAAGTCGTACTGATGGCAACGCGAAAATTGAGCGATCGCACGGTTCGCAGCTTTTGGCGCGTGATGCGCTCTCGGGAAAACAAATACAGCTCGAAAATGACTTCGTAGCCAATCCCGCCAAAGATAATCAAGCCTGTAATGACTAAATTTAGCAGCAGCGAACTTTGGTATCCCACTAAGTTATCGGAGAATAAGGCAAACCCTGCGTTATTCCAAGCACTGACGCTGTGGAACACTGCAAACCACAACCCCTTGGGCCAACCTACATCGGGGACGAACACCCACAATAACGTAAATGCTCCTGTCAGCTCAAAGAGCAGCGTGGTGGCAATGATGGACTGAAGAATTTGGGTGCTCCCTTGAAGAGAGCGGCGATCGAGGGCTTCCTGGATCGCAATTTTATCTTTGAGGCCAAAGCGGCGGCCCAGTAGGAGCAGCAAAAAGGTGGTGGCGGTCATGTAGCCCAAGCCGCCGACTTGAATCAGCAGCATGATAATGGCCTGTCCGGCTCTGGAAAAGTAGGTGGCGGTATCCACGACGATATGGCCTGTCACGCAAACGGCTGAGGTGGAGGTGAACAATGCCACAATGGGGTCGTTCCACTGACCGTTGATGGTGGCAAAGGGCATCATTAAAAGTAAGGTGCCCGTCAAGATGACGGCAATAAAACCCAGGCAAATGCTTCGCGATACGGTCATGCGGTCTTTTTCATCACTCTCGAAATCTTGACGCGACTGTCCTGTCGTTTCCGGCTTGCGGCTCCGTGGGGCAACCGTCTTGTTTCAGCACTAAGGACGCCTCACTATTTTTAACTAAAATCGCGCACATAGAAACCGTGGATGGGTTAGATGGCGAGGAGATGTTCGCAAAATCTAAACTCACCGCCTCTCAAACGCTGAGATGCTAGCATCATGTCTCTGCCGAGAACCCTTGACCGAAGACGGCAGGTCGGCGTGGCGATTGCTACGGACCCAGCGTCCGCTACGATACGATACTCACTCAAGGGAACATTAACTCAGACATAACTAGGACATTAACTCAGACATAGGTAGGGGCTAATGATTTTGGTGCTAGTAATCCTTTAAACATTCTTCTGCAATGGCTAACGTCTCTTAAGTTACCTCATTGGATGAATACATGGATTTCGGAAGAAACAGCATATCGCTCTACACAGGCTGGTTTGAGGAGGGAAGTCTCTATATTGGGATATCCCTTTACACCTCTCCCCAATCTAACTGTGTAGCGCTGTAAAACTTTAAAAATTGGAGAACAATATGTCCAATGAAGTCCCCACTGAAGTTAGCCCCTCTCCCGAGCCTGAAACTGCTCAAGCCAAAGAGGTTGTGGAATCACGACAGGTTTTAAAGACCAGTAAAAATATCGCTTCCGACGTATTGAGCGTTCTCAAGTTCATGTAGCAAGATCCATCGGAGGGATTTCACGAGGCCTTGACGGCGCTTGGAGATGCTCGTGCTTACTCCGTTGGAATTGTACTGTGTTGCTTCTTTATCCTAACTTGCTGGATCGCGGTGCAGAAAGTCTTTAGTTTACTAGCAGGTTTCTTTGGATTGTGGAGCTTTGGTTTTACGGGTGGATATCGAGGAGAGTTGGGAGTGGCCGACCACTTCCGCATTCTTTTGAGTGCTGCGATTCCAGTCTTGGGGATAATTGGAATTCTATGGGGAGTCAAGAAATTATTTAAGGGCGCAGGAAATTATAAGCAATTTACGCTGATTGTGGGTGTTGCTCTCACTCCAATCACGTTCTTCCTATTTCTCCTGTGGCTTTTAGGAAATAGTTCTGCGGAATTCGTGAGTTTAGTCGGTTTTTTCTGTATTACAACATTTATTTTATTTCTGCATACAAGTTTGTTTGGCATAATGCATTTATCTTCTCGCAATGCATTTCTCCTTGTGCCAACTCTTCTTGTAGCTAATGTGTTTTTTATGACAGTTATATTTTAAATTCTTTGCTAGATAAAATAATTTGGTATAAAATAGTGACTGAAACAAATCTATGGTTTTAGAAAGTTTATATTAATAATTGAGGCGATATTTTTTGATAAAAAGAGTATATCTCAGTGGGCTGTTAATTAGTTTGATCTCAGTTTGCTCTAGTTCTAAAGATGCCACAAAATAAAATTTTCTGAAAGCATTGGCAAAAAACAATCCTGTTACGCTGATTGATGCAGATCGTTTGTCTGATATGGGAGATGTTTGCTCAATTAACTTTCACAAAAGCACGTTCGATTCGAGTAGCTATTACATTAGTGCAGTTGCATCTCCTGATGGATATAAGGTGGTTCAAGGATGGTTTACGCCATCAGATGCCCAGGAAATGTTAGCAAAAATGGAAGCGCTTTACGCTGCTGGTGTTTTGGCAAGGGATATAAAACCCACTCAGATATCCAAGGGTTAGAAAAACGATTCTGTTGGAAAAATTGCAACTTTAACTTATCCTTTGTTTGAAAAAGGAAAGAAGTTATTTCGACCTAGCGGAATTGATAATCTTTATATGAATTACTGCCAACCCATCATTAAAGAAGTACTCTCCTTCTCAGAACCTACATCAATGAACGGTGAAATGCATTCCAAAGTCAAGTATTCATACAGTGTGGCAAATTTTGAAGACTGGGCCAAGAACCCACAAGTGGTAACAGCATTTCCCGGTGTCAAGCATGATTTTGAATCCATAAATCAACCCAAAGAAGGTGTTACCGATGTTTTGCTCACTAGTGAAGGGTGGACGACTTGGGAGATGTGGTCATCGAAAGGAGGCTCCAACACAATAGGAGATCGCTCTAACCCTCCGCCAATTTCTCATTAAAAAAACAAAGGGTCATTCAAGAAAAGAATGATTTGAGCACTTACAAATACCCTGGAACTAGCGCCTTTGATTGAGGCAGTTGGAGCAAGGATTCTGTATCTGTCTTCTTACTCTCCAGAGTTCAATCCGATTGAGTATTGGTGGTCACAGTTAAAAGCCTTTCTCCGACAGTTCTCACCATCAACCTCGAAAAGGGTCGATACGCTCATTAAAATAGCGATGAATTTAATGAACCCTCAGCATTGAGGGAACTGGTTTGCCCACTGCTGCTACTGTGTCTCATAAGACTGAAAACCGCTGTAATGCAATACCAGGCATGTTTGCAGAAAAATCAAGACTATACCCTATCCGGCACCGAATTCATGTGGTTGGATTTGGGTAGCTGTTCAGACATAAATTTAGAGGCTAAGACGATAATGTAAAGGCAGCACCAGTTGGAAGAGAAACTGCAATCGCTTCCCAATACTATTCGGATAAGAAGCAAAGACATTGCACCCGCCCACGTTCGGCTGAGCGCGGTTCGGCTGAGCTCACCGTCGAAGCCTCACGTCGAAGCCTAAATCCCCCAATTCTGGGGGACTTTGAGTTCAGAACCCCCCAGAATTGGGGGGCTGGGGGGCCGAGCGCAAAGATCGCTGAACTTAACCGAACAGTATTGCGATGCCTCTCTCCCAACAAGACAACTCGGCTTCCTTCAAAAAGCGAGGTAAGATTCAGAAGATTGCAGGATCTGCTTCTGCGTTTCAAAAGCGTCAGAGCGCCAAAACTTAAACACTTCTTCTGCCACCTGCTGTGGCTGAAAGTAATGAAAAAAGTGTCGCCCAGTAGTACATTCCCATAGTGTGTCCGTCGGCTTCATCCAGTTTCGCCATTCCAGCAGTGCGGGTGGATGAACGACTGAATCCGTTTGGCTCCCGCACACCATAAGCGGTGCCAAAATACCACCCTTTGGGAGGTCAACGATGCGAAACAGCGAGTGGAGACAGGGCGCTTCGGATAAATCTCGATCTAAGGCGCGGATCAAATTTTTGACATCATAGGGCAACTCCGAACCAAATAGGCTGCGGACCATAAAGGCCAGTACCTGATGGCGACTGCAAGACATCAGATGACGCTGCACGTAGTAGTGGGTTTGCCAAGTCATCGCAGGCTGTTCTGCTACGCTGAGTAACGCGAGCGATCGCACTTTCTCTGGATAGTAACGGGCGTACAGCAGACCGATCGTTCCACCAACACCGTGGCCCATCAAATGGATAGGGCGATCGACCTGTTCCAGATAATCGTGCAGTAACCGTACTGCATTCTGAACCGAGCTACCCTCATCTAGCCCCTGACAGTACTGCCATTGCCTCACTTTAGCCTGCACAGCCAATGCACTTAAAAGCGGACGGTCGAAACACTGGAGACTAGGGCTGCCATTTAACCAAAGAACCTCAGGACGTTCCGTCATACTCCTAAAGCTCCAATTCCCGTTTGAGTTGAGCGGTCCAGGTCATAATCCGAGCATCGGTCAGATCGGGTTGATTGTCTTCATCCAGGGCTAACCCCACAAACTTTCCATTTTTTACGGCCTTAGATGCGGTGAAGTCATAACCGTCAATGGGCCACTGACCGACCGTTTTGCCGCCTAAGCCGGAGATTTTCTCTTCCAAAATGCCCATCGCATCTTGGAAATTATCGGCGTAGCCCACCTGATCTCCGGGGCCGAAGTAAGCCACAGTCTTGCCGTTAAAATCAACCTTGTCTAGCTCGTCATATAGCCCTTCCCAATCGCTCTGCATTTCCCCAATATTCCAGGTAGGGCAACCGATGATGAGCGTGTCGTAGATTTCAAGATCGCTGGTTGTTGCATCAAAGACATCGTGCAATGTCACGATGCTACTGCCGCCCAATGCTTTCTGAATATCTTCAGCAATGGTTTGCGTATTGCCTGTCTGAGTCCCAAAAAATAGACCGATTTTAGTCATACTACCTCCTCCGATCGATTGTATAAAACGCGGCCACTGTCATAATTTTTGGTGCGACTGCCCTGATGCGAAAGGTCTGGACGCTAGAGATAGAATTCAGACCTCTCGGCATCTGAGTATTTATTTTGCAGTTGCAGACACTGCAACATTTGCAGCGGCGGCGTCCTGAGGCTCATGGGTTGCATTCAACGCCCGCTCAACGCGCTTGAAGTCGAATCCAATGGCTCTGAGGGCATGCCAAAGGTGACCCTGCAAAAAGAAAAATGCCAAGAAAAAATGGGCATTTGCCAGCCAGCAGCGGGCTGTATGCGCGCCATTGGGGAGCTTGACCGTATCGGCAAAGTAAGGCGTAATGCCTAACTTCACTTCTAGGGCAGGGCCATAAAACTCCACCGGATAGGCAAGGGTATTAATTGCACAAAAATAGGCAGCCACAAATCCTGCCAGGGCAATGCCGCCCAGAGAGTAGGACAGAATCGCTTCGCCTGAGAAAATTAATACCCTTTTTGCCCAAGGGAGCGGTTCTTTGACAATGTGCCAAACACCGCCCAAAATCAGCAGCACGCCTACGTAGATATGGCCGCCGACCAAGTCTTCCAAGCTGCTAATGCTAGCAAAATGGGTTTGATAGCCGTAAATAATGGCAGGGTCCAAGGTTGGACTGCTTACAACGCGCACATCCTGAATGGTGGAATCGTATAGACCTCCCCAGTACATGGCCTTTGCGGCCAGCATTAGCGCGCCTGCGCCCAAAAACAAAAGATGGTGGCCTAAAATCAGGCCCAATTGTTTGGGGTCGTTCCATTCAAAGTGGAAGCGTCGCGCTTGACCTGAAGCATCTTTCAAGTTTTCAGGTGCCCTAAAGGCATGGAAGAGAGCGCCCGCGCACAGCACTGCCGAAGAAATTAAGTGAATAACGCCAACGACAAAAAGTGGATAGGTATCTACGACTTGACCGCCTGCACCGACACCGATCCCTAGAGTTGCAAGGTGGGGCAATAGTATCAAGCCCTGCTCGCCCATGGGTACATCGGGTCGATACCAAGACAGTTCGAATAGGGTAAAGGCTCCCGCCCAGAAAGTCATGAGTGCTGCTTGCCCGACGTGGGCTGAAATAAAAAGGCCCGATAACTTAGCAAAGCGGGAATTGCCCGCCCACCAGTCATAGGTCACAGTAGGATTTCCATAGGATTGCACGGTGAGATTTCCTCCGTTTTTTAACGCGATCGCAGTTGAATTCTGTCCGCACAGTAGTTTGTCAGGCTATCTGCGAGGCTTTTGCAAGCACTTGTTGAATTGCCCGCCCAAAACATTTTTTAGAAAGACTGCAGCTCTATTTGTCGCGGCTACCCCTTCTAAAGGGAGTTGTCGGTTTGGGAAACAATGCTCTCGAACAATTGACTTACATTCTCAATTAGTCTGGAAGCATACTAGCACAGCTATTGAAATTGAATATCAATAAATAGTATTAATTTATGTAAAGGACCGCTTGCGTTCGCATTACGGCAGAGGTACAAGCATTGCAAAAACGAGCTTTTAGAGTATCGCGAACAACCCGATCCGTTGTCTCGAGACTCTTTAGGCCTTGTGCTACTTGAGAGATTTAGATGTAAAATTTGAGAAATTATCCTATTTAGCTTTTAGGTATGGACTTGTTCAAGAGAGATATACTGTCATCAGTTCTCAATAAGTAGCTCCCGATCCTTGCTGTTGGTGAGCGCGAAAATGCGATCGAGATTAAGGTTGCAGGCTCTAAAGGAAGCTTGGCTTCATCTCTTACTGAAGAATCTTCTCAATCTTTAAAGAGAAGAAATCCTCAAACTTACTGTTGGGAGAGGCTTTGGAGAGATTTTGAGTCGTGCTAAAAACGACTGCATAGAAAAATATTGACAATCTATCTCAATAAAATTACACTCTTATATGACAGTGCTTGTCGATCTCAAGGCAGTAAGGCTAAAAAAGCCCCACTAGTAGAGAATTTCTACCCGTAGGGCCGTGTCAGCTAGACAAGTATCCGATTTCGCGATCGGATATCAGAGCAATAAAGATTGCTCGTCGGACTGCGCGCTGTCGATCGAGCGAATAACGTCCGTTAACAATTTAGATTGAGGAGGCAGAAAAATTCTACTCAGTTTGATAAGAACGAACTCAGTACGAGGGTATCCGGTGCTAGGAAGTGCGCTAAATGGTAGGCCCGTTCTTCTGTTTTGAGCAGTATGGTTTCGTACAGGTAACGGGTGGCGCGATCGCCCAGGCTTTCTGCCGAAGAAGCCTGACGCCGGATTAGCGAAATGATGGCTTGTTCTGCCTGGAGATCGTGCTCGAGCATTGCCCGACTGCAATAGGTTCCATCGGGTTCTGGGGTGAAGCAGCACAGTTCCGAGAGCTTGCTAAAGCTAGCCGCAGGAACGCCACCTAAACCATTGAGGCGTTCTCCGAGATCGTGGGCGTGGTCTCGAACTGCTTCATAACTTTCTTGGAAAAAGCTGTGGAGCGAATAAAACTCAGCACCCTCGACGACGAAATGGTGTTTTTGGTACTGCAAATACAGTCCTTGAAAGCTAGCCAGTGCGGCATTGAGTCCTTCGCAGATCGGTTCGGTGGTGGATTTCTCCAGCAGGACGACGTTATCCGCAACCGCACCAAAGGGGTGTAAGACGCTTTGAATTCCAGCCATGGTGGTTCTCTCTCCTTATAAATGTGTCGAATTTATAAAACGATCCGACTTTTTTACATTGATTCTAAGTATCCGCAGGCTCGACCTGTCTAGATTTTAGACGTTCTCGAAAAAATACGCGCGCCCCCGAACGGGCGCGTTCGCGACCAACCGCTCGATCGCTCAAACCATATTTTTATCGCAATGCAACACTGGAACCAAGGTATGAATTCTGGGAATCTCCCCGCTCGCACGGACGACATGATGGCAATACAGTGTGGCGATCGCTGGATGGTTTACCAACGGCTGCAAGAACTCAACATTTTTTGTTCCTGTAGTTATTACCAGCCCCTAACAGTTCGAGTGTCTACGGCAACAGCTGCGATCCAGGTTTGGAGCGTCCTTCGTCAGGCCAACGCATCCCGCTCGACCTTAGCTAAGCATCTAGAACGGTGTTGGCAAGCGCGAACCGCGCCCTGAGATTTGCAAAGGCATAGATAGGGCGATCGCAGATGTTCGCGCCATTCGTTTGGCGCGAACATCTCGAATTCAATCGAGCGCTCCATTGAGCCGCTTAAAATACGCTCCACCACTCCCCTAACCAAGCTTTCAGCTATGCTTGGAGTACTGCGAAGCTTCTCGAGCGCGCTACACTCCTTAATAAATCTAAATTTTTCTAAATTTCTGACGCTCATATCGCTCTGTCAGTGGGTGCGACGCACATGGAAATTAGCAGACGTAGGATAACGCCCTTAGTCCTTACTTCAGTTGTCATCTCAACGGTCACGCTAGCTTGTACCGAAGGCAGCGTTAACGAGAAACCTGTCAAAGCTAGCACGCTAGCTCAAACTTCAGCACCAACTTTCGAACAACCGCAACGGGACGTGAAATCCGACGCCTCGCTCCCAAGGCAAACCAGCACGAAACCATGTAAGGGGGTTACAGTCCGCAACGTCAAAGAACTGCAATCTGCGATCGAAGCGGGCAAAGTAGGAACGACAATCGCCCTGACGGCAGGAGTCTTTGAGCTTCCGCAAACTTTGTCGCTCAAATCTGGAACGACGCTATGCGGTCAAGGGGCTGGCAAGACAATTGTAAGGGGTGTCTCGACGTGGCAACCCAGCACGGATTTACTTCCCAGAACCGAAAACCCCAAGGCTTACTTATTCGAGATTGACAGACAGCGAAACGTAACGATCCGGGATATGAGTCTTCACGGACCCAATTTGCACGGGGCCGTCTACGGAAACCAGTCAGAACGGATGACCTTGGCGGGTCTCGAAATCAAAGACTTTCTTTGGAGTGGCGCGCGCACCTTTAGCATGACAAAAACGCAGGTCCACGACAATCATTTTATCGATGCAGGAGGAAAATACAAAAATACGACAGGAGGAGCGCTGTACGATCACTATCCTAAAGAATGCAACGTATGGAACAATCGCGTGCGCTCGTCCAAAAACAGCCAGCGTCCTTTTTACGGATTTAAAGGGCGTGGCGGGCGCAATTGCCGATTCCACCATAACGATATTCGAAGAGATTTTGCGATCGAGTATCCCTTCGACAATAATATTGGCTTCGAGATCGATCGCAACTATATTGAAGGGACGATTTCGATTCCAAAGGCTGGAGGCGGGCCGGTCCTCGCAGACAACGCTCTATCGTTTCACATTCATCGCAACGTCATCACAAAGTCTTACGCGATTGAGTTTGCGCGCAACAACGTTCGCATCGATCGCAATTTATTCGATCTCGATCCTAAAGACGATCGAGGAAACCTCATCAGCGATCATGGCAAACGATTGTCCTCTGGTCCGCTCTGGATGCACGATAACTTAATTCGCAATGTTGGAAGGGGAATATTCTGGTCTAAAGGAGCCTACAATCGGATTCAGTTTGTTAACAATCACGTGCGTGCGAGTAAAAATACCCGCAACAGTCCATTTTTCCAACTTCCTAGCAATACGGATTTTCAAACAATTCAAATCGAACGCAACATTTTTGAATGCGCCCCTAACAGCCCACGTCCCCTACTCAGTGTAGATTCCAAGCTGCTTAAGAACCTTCAAAACAATACGTTTGTAAACGTGCTTGGAATGAATCGCTACGCGCGTACTCGGTCCAATGCACCATCAGGACCCAAGCAACCCCTGCAATTCACGGCTGGCGTCAATAATGAAATTCAGGTTAATGGGTGGTCTGTAAAGGGATTGAAGCCATAAGTGTTCGCGCGAAAGATACGTGCGTGCGAGAGCCTCAGCTCCAAATGCGCTTCAGCACCACCCTAACAGCGAGCCGAGGAGGATGCCGATCGCGATCCCGGTCAAACCACCTGCTGCGGTCGGTAGAAAGGACCAGTCATTATGGTGGCGAATTGAAGAAGGCGAATTGGAAAAATTGAATTCTACGGAGGCTTGAATTTCCTGCGGTCGAGCGTTCATGTGGAGTATTTCCCTGAAGTTGAGTTACCTTTAACTATCTTGGATAGCAAAACTTTCTTCAGTGATTGTTCCCATCCCGCAGTTGCGATCTGCAGCACATTAAATCTTTTTCAGCAAACCCTAACGTTGCGTTTGCAGCGTCAAAAACTGTGCCAAAGCATTTGCCATCGCGGGCGGCCAACGGCGGATGCGTTCGACCCAGTCTAAATTTCGGTAGCGGGGGTCTAACCCCACAACGGCAACCCATTGGCTTTCAGCTTCGCCCCGCTGTCCCTGAGACCACAGGGCCGCAGCTAATGCCGCCCGCATGTCTGCAAATTGCGGGTACTTGCGGACTAAATTCCGAAACTGATGGATCGCTGCTTCGGGTTGGCCGAGCTGGTACAACGCCAGGGCACAGTTGGCCCGCGCCATGGCAAAGCCAGGGTTGAGCTGGGCGGACTGCTGAAAATCCGCTAGCGCACCTTGCCAATCCCCAGCGCCGGACTTGGCGTTACCTCGGTTATTGTAGGCAGCTGCATCGTTAGGCTCTAGCGCCAAAACTTTGTTGTAGTCCGCGATCGCCGCTTCCCACTGCTGCAACCCTTCTAAGGCCGTCCCGCGATTGAGATAGGGATCGGGTCGCTCGGGGGCTAGGGCGATCGCTTGGTTGTAGTCTTCCAATGCTTCCTGAAGTTTGCGTTGGCTGACGCGAGCGTTGCCGCGATTGCTCCAGGCTGCTGCATTGTCGGGATATCGCTCTAGGATCGAGGTCCAGTAGGTTTCTGCGGTGGCAAAGTCGCCGTGGCTGGTGGCTTCAAAGGCTCGGTCAAAAAGGCTTTTGACCGCTTCTATCTCTGTCTCGACGGGTGGGTTAGAGAGGGTGAGGGCGGACGCTTGGGGCATTGCTACTGCTGCGTCGGCAACCCCAAGCCAGATTGCAACGATCGAACACAGGCAAAAACGGAACAGTCGCCGGGAAATATCGGGCAATACGTCCTTTTTCCAGAGGGGCTTGAAGGTCGAACTCAAAAACAATCCTTTGAATCGTGACGTCGGCATCCTATGTGTTATCCAGAATCGTGCTCTTTAAACTGTGGCACATTCCAGAGAGAGGTAGGATGACAGCCTGGATTTCCGTTAGTAGGATGGATTAGTTTTAGAGTACCGACTTTGGGTGCGTATGACCGATGCTTCGCTAGTAGTTCTACTCCTACTAAATCAAACTGAATCAAAAAGGAAGCACTAAGCTGATGATTCTTAACTCCTTAGTTTAAATCAACCCCTACTGGCCAAAAACTTTAACTAACCCTCCATCAATAACGGCTTAGGCTTCAGCAGTGGCAAAGGTCTTCGAGCGATCGCCAGAGCGTTGAGGCCATCCGCGGCAAGCCTCGGTCAGGTACTTTTTACGTCTCTATAACTACAGCAGAGCCGTTATTTTTACCATACCACCGTATTTTCCTTCGATCTCTAACTTGTAGTCTTCTAATAATCCCATCCCGACCAATGACTCTGTTTCTGATACATTAACCTCAACTCTTCGGACTTGTCCATCCCAGATCGCAGAACCAGCATACATCTCAAACATTGTTAGGCTACCATCACCTAGAATTGCATCCTGTATGCCTCGGAGGGTCAAGCCTAGCTCATTGACGATCTCTCTCGGCAGCATTAAATCGCCTGTGTATCCTGTATCGATAACTGGCTTTACACTTTTGACTTGCTTTCTATCGCCTAAAACAGCAGTTTGAATAATCGCCTCACGATTTGCATTAACACTGCCTAGAATCATTGCAATACATTGGTTCCAATACATTGGAGCTAGTAAAACCGATTCGATGAACTGCTCGATGTCCAATTCTCACAAACCAAATTTGAGCATCTGGATATTGCTCTAAAAGTCGATCTGAGGCAGTTAGACTGTCTTTTGCCAATACAAAGGCTCCAGTTTCAATGTCAATCGCTACAATTTTGCCATGATTGCCTTGCTCGACTTGTGGACGAACCTGAGATTCATAAATCTCACTACCACGTCGAGCAAATTCCTCTTTGCTATAGCGAAGTTGTTGAACTGTCATAAACTTTAGACTCATTAAAACGTTGTGTCTACATTTTACCCTGAACAATCATCCGTTCAACTCAAATACTACGTTAAGCACGCTGCTCGTACCGTGCGACAAGGCTCTCCAAAAGCGCACATTCGTCCTCAGTTACAAGAGATGAATAGTCGGCGAGTACCCCGGTAACGAGGTAGTATTCCGTCTCAGTTCTAATTATCCCTCTCTTCACGGTGCGTTTGTACGAGGAAGCATATCTTCGCCAAATCTCTGAGAAGGTGAGGAGTCCTTCCTCTCTCAATGCTGCATCCAACTTCTGAACATACTCTGGCGGTCGATCGATTAGCTCTTCGACCGTATCGTTCACTGCTTGTTTCAAGCTATCAAGCGCCTTCGACCGTCCGTATTCAGCGACGATACGAATTCCAACGTTCGTTGGGTGAATCGGGTCATTCGGATCGATACCTGAAACATGCGTTGAATAGAAATCCAGGTAAGCATGCAGTTCAGAGTACTCGCGTTCCAGTTCTTGTGACATTCTGCGCGACATCTTGTGCTGCCTTCTAAGAAACAAGGATCTAAACCATGTATTTAGACAATTTGAGCCTTAACTTCCATCACGACGTTAGCACCCAACTTTCGAGCTTGACGTTGCAAATTACGAAGCGCTCGTTCACGATATCGAGCATTCTCATGCTCAGTGCAAACCGCTGCAAATGGAATCTGATTCTTTAGCATATGGTACACAATCCTTGCAATCTTATGGGCAGTGGCTACCACTGCCTTAGGGGTACCCAGCTTACTTTTCATCCGGCGGTAGAATTGTCCCAGAGCGCTCTTGCTACGACCCAGCGTTGCAGCTCCTTGACGAAAGGCAAGTCAGACTCAGTCAGTCGCGTCGCTAATGGGGATAGCAACATTGACATCTCGAATCAACGCTTGCAGATTTGCCCTGAGAGTGCTCAAAGGAACCGAGGAATTATAGAGTCCCCTCCCAACTGCACTGATGTTAGGGGAAATTCTGGCATAGCTGTCGGGAGCAATTCGCCTAATGGTGCCGCCAAAGGTGTACCACTTCCTACGAGCGCTCTCAAACGTAGTTTGCGCTTCCCCGTAGCGTGCAGCCCTAACCAAGTCAGACACTCGAACCATTTCGTCCCGCATCGTTCGCAGGGTTTGTCGGCGGAACGCAATTTTTTCCTGGATGTCTTGTGCCACTATGATGGGTTCGACAGCGATCGCGCGAGCCGATTCCAATCTAGGGATAGTAGCCCGAGCTGGAAGGCAACCGACAATGCTGAGGCTTGAAAGTGCAAGCGTTAAAAGCGCTAAAGCGGATTTGAGATTCATGAGTCTTTTATGAATGGGAAGTAAATTTAATCGAAAACGGTTGGGTGGGATAGCCCTGATTGACAGGAAGGGGATCGATGGATGCGGGACGGCCAGCACGCAACAGTTGCTTGACAGCAAGGGGAATCTGCGTCATTGAAAAATACTGTCCGTGACAACTGTGCAAGCCCGCTTCAAAGAAGGTATAAGCCAAATGCCAGGGTCGCCCGATCCTAAACTCCGTCGGAGCCTCAATGACGCTGGGATCGTGCATTGCCGAAATGCTGCACCCCAACACTAAGGTCCCCGCCTCGATCATCTGTTCGTAGCTTGTCCCGCGACCCAAGGTATAGTCTCGGACGCAGGTATTGATAACGCCCGGAGAGGGTTGCCTGAACCGTAGGGCTTCCCAAACGTAGGCCGCAATTTTATCGTCCGCCTCGTTTTGAGCAGCGGCGATCGCCTTCTCCAGTTCCTCAGGACGCTGCAAGAGCTCTACTACCACATTGGCGATCGCCGTTGCTGTCAGATCCACGCAAGCCGACATCATGAACAGAAGACTGCTGACAATGTCTTCATCCGCCGTATAGGTTGCATCGACAGCTTGCATGAGCAGATAGCGCTCCAGAACGGTTGGCGTTGAAGGCGATGTCGTTGCGTTGGTAAATCCCCACCGTACCGCCTCCAAAATATTGGCAATGAGCGGTTTTACCTCAGCACTCGCTGCGGCGGCAGCCTCATTAATCTGAGGAATATTCCCTAAATTCCGAACTGCCCCCTCATTAATGTCGTGCATCCACTGCACTACCTTATCGACCGGAAGCTCGCCCAAACCTAAATATCGGGATATTGCTTTTGCCGGGAGCGTTTTGGCGTAGCCCACCACGTCAAAAGGAACCTCAGGCTGGAGGTTGTCGAGCAATGCTGCCGACTCCTCAAGCAGAATATTGCGATAGTGCCCGAGATCCTGCATGGGAAAAGCAAGGCGAAGGATAGACTTACGCCGCTCGTATTCCGGCGAGGGTGGCAGTTCCACCACCGTATTGCCAATAAACCTCAGCATATTCTGCTCGAGCAAATCGGTCGTAAAAATATCGTTCAGCGTCAGGACGTCCCGCACGTCTTCGTAGCGCGCGACCAATGTAAAAGCAGGCGCCTTGTAAATAGGAGCCCGCTCGCGAAGCTCCTGAAAGAATTCGACGGGAGAAATCGCAATCCATTCACCGATGAGCTGCATCTGAGCTTGAGCGGCAGCGTTAGCATCTGGGGCATTCTCCGCAGCTTCTTTGAGTCGATCTAGAAAACCCTTACTCGGCTCGGACATAGTTTTTACGCAGCAACCTGCGACTAGACTGCATTAGGTGTATTCTCACCCCTAAAATAAGGTATTTTTTTCAATATCTGTCAATCGTTTAATTTTGTTAAGACAAATTCGCGGAGAGTCGTTAACTTTTCTTGCAATTCATATCTTTTACAAACAAAATAATAGAGTCCATCAAAAACTGTATTTATCGATCGTTTATAGAATCTTGGGACTTTATCCTCAAGGAGTATTATTTATGGTTACTTCCTCCTCTGAAAAATCCTATGAATGGGAGCTGACGCCTCACTACGCTCCCCCACACATCAAGGATCTGCCCAAAGGGCAGGGGTTCACTATTGGCAAGATCGTTCGATTTGACAGCATCGTTGCCAAAGGCGTGCTGGGTTTTATCTTTGGCGAGTTTTTGTACGGTCTCAGGCGCTTTCGGCTCGGAAAGCTAAGGTTTCAAATGACCGCCGACTTGGGCCTTGCGGAAGTGCTGAAGTCTATTAGTAAGTGGAATCGACTCGAAGATTTTGAGTATTTTTATAAACCTTGGACCAGTTTTGTCAGGCCGAAGGTGGCAGATACTTGGCATACAGACCTCGAATTCGGTCAAGAGCGCCTGTGCGGCATCAATCCTGCATTTATCCGCAAATGCCGACCGGAGGACTTGCAAGTTGGGGGAAACTTCCCCGTGACGGATGAGCTGGTGCGCGGATTGCTGTCAGAGGGAGAAACTCTAGCCGCTGCCCTGGCTGGCGATCGCCTGTATCTCCTCGACCATCAAATGCTCAGCAATATCCTGACACCCGAGCTAGAGGATCAGCTGGGCAAATATTTCGTATCGCCCCTTTGTTTGCTGCACGTCAATGCAAAAGGGCGGCTCCTGCCCATTGCCATTCGGTTGTGGCAGGGCGACGGGTTTGATGACTTCGACAAAAATCCTATTTTTACGCCCAATTCGCCCGCTCAAAGTTGGCTGACGGCCAAAGTGGCCGTGTCCAGTGCCGAAATTGCCTATCAGGGGATCGTTTCGCACCTGCTCAATACTCACTTAATTGTAGAAACCTTTGGAGTGAGTACCTATCGGCAGTTTTCGCCCGACCACATTATTTTCCAGTTGCTCGAGCCCCACTTTTTTAATACCTTTGCCATCAATGAAATGGCACGAGGCATTTTTCTAGGCCACAATGGCTTTTTTGACGAGACCGGAACGTTAGGCTATACGGGTTCTAACGAACTGCTCGAACGGGCCTACTGCGGAACGGGCAGAAATTACGAAGGCAAGCCTTTTCTATTTTATCGAACCGCACTGCCACTAGACCTAGAGACTCGGGAGGTCTCCAACCTCCAGGGGTACTACTATCGAGACGACGCCCTTTTGATTTGGGATGCGATTCAAACCTACGTGAGCGATATCCTGAAGCTGCGGTACAAATCGTCTGCGGATTTGGCGGGCGACAGCGAGCTCCAAGCCTGGAAACAGGAGCTGGTCAGTCCTGAGTTCGGCAGACTGCAAGGGTTGCTGCCTCCCGAAAAAGCCGACCAAATTACCGGACCGCTGACAGAACTCGAGGATCTGACGGCAATTTTAACCACCCTCATTTTTACAGCCACCGCCCAACACTCTGCGGTCAATTTCGGCCAGTACGAGTACGCGGGATGGGTGCCCAATATGCCTTTTGCCATCTATCACCCCTATACAGACGTCTCAAACCGGCAACCACCCACTTCAGAACTCGTCACGCGGTTCCCCGATCGCTTGCAGACCATCAAGCAAATGATTTTGGTCAAGGCATTGAGCATGCCAACGCCCCAGAGCAGCCCCTCTCTGCTGTCGATGAAGAATCCGTTCAAAGATCCAGAGGCTCGGAAGGTGTTTCAAGCATTTCAAGGCGATCGCCTCAAACAAATCGAGGAGCAGATTGCAGCGCGTAACGCCGCCGTGGAGCTGCCCTATATACGATTGCTACCCTCTAATATCGCCCAAAGCATTGCCATTTAGCTTGTTCGGGGTTCCGTGCGGACTCAATGGCAAACATTAATTTGCTAAGGTGGACGGAAAATAGAGATTGGAGCTAGGAGCAGTTGACCTTGAACGAAACTACACCCCTGCGTCGGAGTCTCTTCTTAGGCGTTTGGCTGATCTGGATGGGGATTGTATTTTATTTTTCCACCCAAACCTGGGGTGGAGCGGAAACGCAATCCTCGCTGGATCGGCTCCTAACGCTCTACGTTCCGTCGGTGCGGGAAATGCTCAGCACGTCCGATCTCGGGCATCTCAACTTTGCGATTCGCAAGTTAGCGCACTTTACCGAATATGCTATTTTGACCTTCTTGGGATACTGGGCGTGGTCCAAAAGCCTGGGACGCGCCCCCCAGCAGGCCATCCGTATCGCGCTTGCAATCTCGATTTTGTTTGCTATTTCCGATGAATTTCACCAGCTTTTCGTCCCAGGGCGAACGTCTCTCTATACCGATGTGTTGATCGATTGTTTGGGGGCCTCGCTTTTGGCTTTGACCCTCCAACAATGGATCGCGCGGACTGCAATCGCGAAAGCTTAATTTTGGACTTGGAGCGTAGGGAGGATCGAGAGATGGTTGTGACTCAGTTTCTGCACGCAGCTTTGCTCGTAACCGATCTCGATGCCGCAAAGCATTTCTACGAAACGGTGCTGGAATTGCCCCCAGTCGAGCGAAGCCTATCTTTTCCCGGACAGTGGTATCAAGTGGGTGCCGTGCAGCTCCATTTAATTACGGCTGAAGCTTTAATCGGCGATCGCGTCAACGCGCAGAAATGGGGGCGCAACCGTCACTTGGCATTGGCCGTGACTGACCTGGATGCCATGAAGCAGCGTCTTGAGGCCCACGGGTGCGACGTCCAAATGAGTGCCTCCGGACGGGCCGCGCTCTTTGTCTGCGATCCTGACGGCAACCTCATCGAGTTGGCGCAAGTCTAGATCGCGGTTTACCCTCAATTGCTGCCGATGATTCATGATAAAACTGCTGTCTCTATTCCCGCTGCACTGCAACAATACGGCGGTCAGTCATATTTTTTTATCTGTATGCGGACCTTGGCAGACGAATGCCTTGACCGCGCAAATGTTGGTGCCCAGTTGCTCGCCGCAATGCCGACAGCCTTCACTGATGGAGGCCATTCCACCTCTTTTGCAGCGGTTTTACTACCGCTTTCCCCAAGCGCCGAGGCGCCGTACAGATCGGTATTTCCTCAAGCACTTTCAAGCCTACGACGCCGTATACTTGTGGCCGGGAACCTCCCTAGAAGTGACGCAACAGGTTAAGGCCAGTGGTAAGCCTATTTTCCTGGAGCGATTCAACTGCTTTCAAGGCAAAGCCAAGGTAATTCTGGACGAGCTATACGCTCGAATCGATCGCGAGCCGCAGCACCCCATTACGGCAGCCAGTATCCACCACGAGCGCTCCGAGCTAGCGCTGGCGGACTATATTTTTTGCCCCAGCCCGGAGGTAAAGCGATCGCTCCTAGAAATCGGCATCGCAGAACAAAAGCTGATCTCCAGCAGCTACGGCTGGGAACCCGATCGATTTAGAGCGGCTCGGTTGGAACGCGTCGAACCAGAGGACTTTACGGTGCTGTTTGTGGGTTCCATCTGCATGCGGAAGGGCGCTCACGTGCTGCTACGGGTCTGGGAAAAAGCAGCCATCTCAGGTCGGCTGATTCTATGCGGCGACATGGAATCGGCGATCGCCCAAAGCTGTGCCAGTATTTTGAAGCGCGAGGACGTCCAGCACGTTCCCTTCACGCCAGATGTGAGCCGTCTGTACGCTCGAGCGAGCGTGTTTGCGTTTCCGAGCTTTGAGGAAGGTTCGCCTCTAGTGACCTACGAGGCGATGGCCCACGGTCTACCCATTTTGACGTCACCGATGGGGTCGGCAGGCGTCGTGCGCCATGGCATGGACGGTTTTATCCTGCCGCCTGACGACGACGATGCTTGGGTCGAAGCGTTGCGAACCTTCGCCCATCATGCTGGGGAGCGAACGCGGCTGGGAACATCGGCGCGGAAACAAGTTCAGGAATACACTTGGGAAAAAGTTTCCGCCCGTCGCGCCGCCCAGATCGTCGAGCGAGTGAAACCCTAGCTCAATGATGCTGATTTTGATAGAGGCAACGCGGCTGGAAATGTTCCGCAGCGTTGTGCTCGCTCAAATGAGAGAAGCTGCAAGGATTTAGCCCATTAGGCACCAAGAATTGGCTTAAGGCTTTGTTCCTTAACTATGAACCCTTATAGAGGTGATGGAATCCAATACTCTGGACGACGGTTGTTTTGAATCACTTCGTCGAACAGTTTGATGAGCCAGTCTTCAAACGAGTCGGCAATCACATGCTCTGCATGCCAATCGTCAAACGAATAGTCGTGTTGACTATCCAGCACTTTGTACTCTGAATTGGCATAAGTAGTGATATCAAAACTACAGAAATCACCCGTACCTATATAACCTAAATAACAAAAAGCAATATACTTTTTATCACCATCATCTTCTACGTAAACTTTATCTTGATTCTGGTTAAACTCAACAAGAGAACTTGTACTTTGAATCAGAATTCCACTATCGGCAAACCATGTTGGCGTAGTCTGAGTAATCTCAAATCTCGGCTGATCGGAGCAAAAGATATTTGCTCCATTACTAAATTTCAAAAATTCTTTATAGCTAATTGGCAGAATAAACCCAAGATCTTCTTCACATCGCTGGATTTCATCTTGTTTGGCAGGAGAATTAAATTTAAATTCCAACTTAATACTTCGAGCCTTTAATATCTGCTGTGCCTGCTTAACTTTTTCTGGAATCCATGTATACATAAGTAATCCCTCTACACAAGTGTAGCTCGGAAAGCAAATGGAAACTTACCAATTTAGGTTACTAAAACTAGTAGTCCACCAACTCAATTTTGACTAGTATTGCTAGACTTCTCTTAAACAAGAGAGGGGCTATGAGTCAGAAAAAGTACATCGTGGACTTGAGTGATGGAGAAATCCAAGAGTTGGAGCGGGTCATTAGAAGCGGGAAGCACTCAGCTCGTAGACTCACTCGTGCCCATATATTATTGCAGGTTCACGAAGGGAAGAGCGATCGTCTCATTGCTGAGAACTTGAGAGTAAGCCTTTCAACGGTTGAGCGCACTCGTGAGAAATTTGTTGAGGCTGTTAGTTTAACCGAAGCCCTTGGCGATCGCCCTCACCCTCCTAAACTTCGTAAGCTAGCCTGCATTATTCATGACGATTTTGGAAAATCCTCGAAATCTATGCCAACCAAACAATCTGGCGATTTGCCTAAAAAACAGTCTGTTTTTGGAGGGTGCCGTTCCATCTGTGTTCTGGCGATTGGGGAATAATCCAGGCTAGATGTTAAAGCAGAAGCCATCTTAATCGCGACCGCCTGCTCAGATGCCCCAGAAGGGAGAGCAAAATGGACGATGCAACTGCTAGCTGACCGCTTGGTCAGCCTGAAGGTAATTGACTCAATTAGTGATGAAACCGTCCGGCAAACCCTTAAAAAAACAAGATTAAGCCATGGCTCAAAGAACAGTGGTGTATTCCTGAAGTAGATGCCAAGTACGTCTGTCGCATGGAAGATCTACTGGATTGGTATGCCCAAGCCTATGACCCTAAACGTCCGGTCATCTGCTTTGATGAGCGGCCTTGTCCTCTGATTGAAGAAGTTCGAGTTCCCATCCCCGCAGAACCTGGACAACGAGAGCGCTATGATTTTGAGTACAAACGCAATGGGGTTGTCAATCTATTTGGATTTTTGGAACCATTAGCTGCCCAACGGCACATGGAGGTGACAGCGCGACGTACAAAAGTTGATTTTGCCCATCCAATGAAGGCTCTGGTGGATATCCATCGTCCTAATGCAGATTGTATTCGGGTTGTCCTCGATAATCTCAATACCCATCACCCTGCCACCCTGTATGAAGCCTTCGCACCTCAAGAGGCGAACCGTATTCTAAAAAAACTTGAATTTCATTACACGCCCAAGCATGCCAGTTGGCTCAATCAAATAGAGATTGAATTCTCTGTGCTTTCACGCCAATGTCTTGACCGACGGATTGCGACCCAGCAGGAGTTGACGAATGAAATCAAAACTTGGCAAGACCAGCGCAATACCCAAAAAGCCACGGTCAATTGGTGCTTTTTAAGCGCGGATGCACGGATTAAGTTGGAACGCTTGTACCCTGTCCTTGACCCAAAAAACTAGTCAAAGCTCCTTTGGTAGACTACTAGGTTGATTAAAGAGGGATATGTGTCCAAGTAGTTACCAAAATCTTACCCTTCATCCTACTACTTAGTGGTACAGAAAATTCTTCAAACCTCCAAAATCTTATGATGAAAAGCTTTTGAATACTTTAATGGTATCGGATAATGGTATCGGAGAGGGGTATTTAATGGGATGCTTAAGTTCCTCAACTTCAGGCAAACCCATAGCTGCCCTAATTAACGTCTGAGAAATGAGGGTAGACGGCTCTGCAACCGAGCTGCAAAAAGATCGAATTCGGGGACTTTGAGCTGGGCGGCGATCGATCCAAAAAGGGTCAAGCCCACTAATCCTGACAGGCAGAGTTCTAGGAGGATTGCTAAAAAGCCTTGCTGGCTGATGAAAGACTGCAGCCCTAACAGAACGCCCCAACTGCTGAACCCTGCTACGGCACTAGCCACTGTAAGACCCAGGATGGGCTGAATCCACGATCGCAAATTCAGCCCGTCGAGCCGCCGATTTAAGACGAACAGCATCATGATCGTCGAACTAATGTTGACCGCGACTGTAGCTAGAACCAGTCCTGGCGCGCCAAAGGGACCGACCAAAAAGAAGTCGAACAGCGCGTTCAGAAAAATGTTGATAATACTAATGCGGAAGGGCGTATCGCCATCCCCCAACGCATAAAAAACGCGGACCAAAACATCGCGGCTTAAGTAGACAAACATGCCCACGCTGTAAGCCACCAAAACGGCTCCTGTAATTTTGGACGCTTCCGAATCAAAGGCGACGCGCTCGTAAATCAGCCGCACGATCGGCAGCGCCAACGCGACCAATAGCGCGCTCAAGGGCAACATCGCCACCGCCGTAATTAAAATGCCCTGACGAATGCGCGCTTTAAGTTCGTCCCAGTTTTCAGGGTCGGCCAAGCGCGAAAAGACGGGCAGCAACGGCACTAAAATCATGTTCGACAAAATCCCCAAGGGAGTTTGGACGATTAAACTGGCATACCCCATTGCAGACACGGCTGCGGCTGCATTGGGAATAAACGAGGCAAAAAATAAATCGGTCCACACGTTGATCTGCATCATCCCAGACGAAAACGTCGCTGGGCCTAATACCTTAATCACGTCTCGGACTTCCGGTCGGTTGAAATCGAATCGAGGCCGAATCCCTCCCAAGCCGGAACGCCACTGGACCGGGAGCTGGACCAGCCACTGCAAGACTGCCCCAGCCAGGATGGACCAGGCTAGGATCGCGCCACCATACATGGCGTAGTCCGGCGCTGTTATTTTTGGCCCTAACTGAAGGGCGAGTATCCCCAATCCTGCCAGAACGGTGACGCTGGAAAAGATCGGGCTAATGGATGGCAGCCAGTACTGGTCGGCGGCGTTGAGGGTGCCAAAGCCAATGCCGATGAGGCCCGCCAACACGGCCATGGGTGCCATGATCTGAAATTGCACGACGGCGATCGCCTTGGTCTCCTGCAGCGTCTGAAAAGCAGCATCTGAGATATTCTTCGCCTGAGCGGCTTCGCGCGTGATGTACAGCCCCGGTGCGACCAAGTGCATCAAGGGATCGGCAAATACGATCAAGACCACGGTTAGTGCTAATAAAGCCAGTACCACCAAAGTGGTGACGGTTTCGACAATTGGAGCAATTTCTTCTCGCTTCTTTTTGGCCAGCGTGCTCACAATTGCGCTGTGAAAGGGACCGTTAATGCCTCCCAACAAAATTAACAAGAAGCCAGGGATCACGTAGGCAAAATTATAGGCTCCAGCAGTAGGGCCTACGCCAAAGGCCGCAGCGATCGCCACCGTCCTGCCCAATCCGGCAACTTTACTCAGGAGGGTGGCGATCGCCACGATGGTGGCAATATTGGCTAAAGAACGACGGGACGATTTCGGCGACTCACTCACAACAGGCTATGCCTAAGAACAAACATTCACCTATTTAAGCGCGAGTGTTGACCCGTTGAACGCCCATTCGAGAGAAAGGTTTCTAAGAAACGCCCACCAACGCGGGTGAAGACTGCCCTTGGATACGCTCGACCCGAGCGCCCAGGCCCCGCAGCTTCGCTTCAATATTTTCATACCCCCGATCCAGGTACTGAAGTCCCGAAATCGTGGTTTGACCTTCCGCTGCCAGCGCTGCTACGACCAAAGCGGCAGACGCTCTCAAGTCTGTGCCAGAAACTGGCGCGCCAGACAGGAATGGAACGCCGCGAATGACCGCGTGATTGCCTTTGACCTTAATGTGAGCGCCCATCCGAATCAGCTCGGGGACGTGACCCAAACGATTTTCAAAGACGGTTTCCGTAATGACGCTATTGCCTTCGCAGAGGGTTAATAGGGACATAAACAATGCCTGCATGTCGGTTGGGAATCCGGGGTAAGGCAAGGTTTCGATGTCGGTTCCGTGATACAGCATCCCTGGAACGACGCGCAAAACATTGCGATCTTCTTGGACCACGCCTACGCCAATATCTTTGAGCTTTGCGATCGCCGCAAATAGATGCTCGGGCACCACGTTGGACACGGTAATTTCAGACTGGGTGATGGCACCAGCTACCAAGAACGTTCCGGCTTCAATCCGATCCGGGATGATCGTGTAGTCAACCCCGTGCAGCTTCGGCACGCCGTCAATGACAATCGTGGTGCTGCCAGCACCTTGAATTCGCGCTCCCATTGCGTTGCAGAAATCGGCAAGGTCGATGACTTCTGGCTCTTGGGCCGCGTTTTCCAAGATGGTTTGGCCCTCGGCCAATGCTGCGGCCATCATGAGAGTTTCGGTTGCGCCTACGCTGGGATAGTCGAGATAAATATGGGCGCCTTTGAGGCGGCGAGCAAACGCGTTGACAATGCCGTGCTCGATATAGACTTCTGCACCCATTTTTTGCAGTCCTCGAACGTGCAGTTCTACGGGACGCGCGCCGATGGCACATCCGCCCGGTAGAGGCATTTTGGCAACACCCGTCCGTGCGAGCAGAGGCCCGAGGGCAAAAAAGCTAGCCCGCAACTGACTGACCAGTTCGTACGGAGCTTCGGTTTTGGCGATGTGGCTGGCATCGATCGTCAGCCCGTCGTTATTGCGCTGAAGCTTAACCCCAAGCGCCGATAAAATTTTCCCCATGCTTTCGATATCGGCAAGGTCAGGAATATTGCGGAGTTGGCAAGCATCCGACGCCAATAAAGCACCAGTCATGAGAACCAAGGCTGAATTTTTAGCCCCGCTGATGGATACATTTCCTTTTAAGGAAGATCGGCCCCAAATTCGGAGGACGGGTTTTTCTTCCTGGAGAGAAGCCGTATCATTCTGTAAGCTTTGAGAGAGAGTCATGGATCCGTCCTCACACACCTAAAATTTGCTGGAAAACGCAAACGAATGGTCTAGATTCTACCTGAAAGAGTGAAATTTGCAGCATTAAATGTTCTGACTTTTTAAAAATAACGTGAATCGATCCATGACTTTTGCTAAAATCCGTCGCCCCCGATTCTTGAAAACCCTCTCCCAGTCTGGGTTGTCGACGCAATTCATGGCTTTGGGAATTGTCATCAGCGCAATATATGTTTGTACGGCGCTGCTGTCGCCGTGGTTCCAATCCATCGGCTGGCTCCAAAATCCAACGGAGTTTCTCAGCAACCCGATTAACGACCCCCCCTCGATGGCTCACTGGTTTGGCACCGACGTGCAGGGCTATGATGTCTACGCGCGAACGCTCTTTGGCTCTCAAGCGGCTCTCCAAGTGGTCGTGGTAGCTACGGTATTCAGCCTCGTTATCGGGGTGCCGCTAGGGTTGTTTAGTGGGTACTTGGGGGGACGACTCGACCGCGCGCTGCTGTTTTTGATGGACACGATTTACACGCTGCCTGGATTGTTACTGTCGGTGACGGTTGCGTTTGTGGTGGGGCGAGGGGTGCTGAACGCGGCGATCGCCCTGAGTGTGGCCTACGTGCCGCAGTACTATCGCGTGGTGCGCAACCATACCGTCAGCGTGAAGACCGAGCTGTTCATCGAGGCAGCACAAGCGACGGGGGCTTCCCCGTGGCGAGTATTGACGCGATATTTACTGCTGAATGTTATTCAGAGTGTACCCGTCCTGTTTACGTTAAATGCAGCGGATGCAATTTTGACGTTAGCGGGCCTCGGTTTTTTAGGGCTAGGGTTGCCGGAGGAGGTGCCAGAGTGGGGCCACGACCTCCGACAGGCGCTCAGCGGTCTATCGACGGGCGGCATCTGGTGGACGGCTTTGTTTCCAGGGTTGGCGATGACGCTGTTGGTGGTGGGGCTATCTTTGGTGGGAGAGGGCTTAAACGATCTGATCAATCCACTGCTGCGTCGCAATAGCTGGCGGCAATAAGCAGTGACATCTCTCTAGGATGTAAATTGCAACTGCTTCAGAGCGCCTTGAAGTATCTAGCAACTGGAAAAAGCTCAAAGCCCGCCTTTTCATAGGTATGTCGCGCCGGAGCATGACCTGGATCTCCGGCGGTCTCGACCATCGCGATCGCCATACCCGCCTCTCGCATCCGATCCAGGGCAAACTGGACGAGGGCGCTCCCAATGCCGCGCCCCTGAAACTCTGGATCGACCGCAATCATGTAGATTTCGCCCATACGATCGTCAGGATGCAGTTTCACGGCAGTAAAGCCGACGATCGTTCCTGCATCCAGATTTTCAGATGTATCTGCGGCGATCGCAACCCAGACGCTTGCGTTTTTGTCCGCACAGATCGCCTCTACCGCTTGTTGTTGACTCGCCTGCCAATGGTCGGGATAGAAGACCTGGTATACATCGGGATTGAGCACCTGTTTCAGAGAATTGAAAACAGGCTCCCATGCCCGTAGTGAAAGACGAACGACTGCATCCAAGTGGCTGGAATCATAGGGTTTAATTTGCATTACATCCATCCTCCAAGAGCTGGGCGATACTTCTGGTTCAGAATATCAGCTAGATTGGTTTGTAGGCGATCGCCACCATCCGAGCGGGGGGCAGGCTAAAGGCTCCATAGCGATCTGTAATATCCACCTGAAACCCATTTTGCCTCAAGGTTTTAGCTAAATTTTCCATATTGAAGAGCCGTAGAAAATGAACTTCGTCAGTCCGTCGATACAGATCTCCAACCTGCCGTAGCGCGATAATCCGACGGGTGAGGAGCTGTTGAATCGGATCTTCTTGCTTTTCAACCAGCACAATCCAATCCTGGCCCTCAGTGAAATGTCTCGCGACTTCTCCCGGTGCCGCATGACCGGGGACGACGACATCGAAAATGAAGACCCCACCGGGCAACAGCGTCTGATAGATACGCTGGAACAGAGCCTCTAAAACCGCATCCGAATTGGCATCGAAAGCATAACTCAGACATTCGCCAATGGAAATCACCGCACAACAGGGCGGGATTTCGGCAGTAAACAGAGAATCTACCCGAAATTCAGCAGTGGGGACTCTGGTTTGGGCGATCGCAACCATAGCTGCGGAAATATCGATTCCCAAGACTTGATAGCCCGACTGATGCAGGATTTCAGTAGATAGGCCACTTCCACAACCTAACTCCACAATTAATCCCGATTGGATCTCGCGATGTTTGAGAATGTCCAGAATGCCGGGGGCTGATTTCAGGGCATAATCTCTAAAGCCCACATCATGAATATAGGCCAGATCTTCGCCATACCAAGCCGTCATGGAAATGCTCCTGCTAAAGTATTAATGTCCTAGTGGTTGTAGCGATCGCCATCAAGGATTCATCGATCGCATTAACTTTAACTTCTCGCAACCAGGTTAGGAGATTCAGTAGTTTATTGAGATGGATGATGATTTTTGGTACGAATGGGATAGAGCCAGCTTGCCAGAATGCCATATGCACAGAACTCTACAACTCCAAAGAAGAACCATTTCAGTGTTAAAAGCGGGGGGATAGGGTACAACACGTATTGATTGAGATTCACTAGCAGCCCCGCTAGAAGTGCAAAAAACAAACCATGCTTCAAGCCTTCTTGCCAAGTACCTTGTCGAGCAACGTAGGTATAGCTCCAGACAAACAGAAAGGCTAATCCAGCGGTTAACAACAATGCCAATCCCATCGGACGATCGATTGTCGATCGAGTAATACCAGTCAAAGCAGCATTGGCCTCTCGAAGAATAACACCATGGATCGAGCTATTCCAGAGTATTGCAAAGATAAAGATGACAGCAGAGGTGGTAATCAGACGTTTATAGTTCATCATTTTACCCATCCTTGAATCGCTATTCGTTGTTGTTATGGGATTGTTCCTGAGGTTTAACAGGGAGTAACAGCCAAATATCACCCAAGCAAAAAGCGAAGTACTGATTTGGCATACATCTGAGGTGCTGTGGTCATTCCTTCGTGGGCCTGACCGGGTAGTTCTTCAATACGGACATCAGGAAGAACTGCCGCGATCTCATCGGTGACATAGAGGTCGCGGGGGCTTTCAGTGCCGATTTGAAGCAACACTGGAACTCGCAGCTCGCGAAAGCGATTAACGTCAAAGTCGTACCGATTCAGCGCCCGCAGATCGCCCAGGGATGCCCGAGCATCGGCGACAATTGGCAACCAAAGCTCAGTGTTTCGCAGCTCGTCTAGTTCCTCAATAGGAACGCGCAGGGCATCGCGAAAGAACGTCACGGCAAATTTATCCCAGTCGTCTGCCTGCGCCAGCGCTTCTAATCGTTTGAAGACCTCTGGGTTGATAGCACGCGGATCGGGCGGTTCGTAAAGCACCAACTTGCGCAAGCGATCCGAGACTTTGGCCGCTGCGGCGAGCGCGATCTGAGCGCCGTAGGAGTGACCCAGCAGAAAAACAGGTTCGTCGATCGATTGAATCAACGTCGCGACATCAAGGCTTTCATTCTCCAGGCTGTGACCGACTGTTGCATCCGTTTCGCCGCGACCGCGACGGGCGATCGCGTAAACGGTAAACTGGTTCTCAAACAGGGGTTTCACGAACTCCCAGTTGCTCTGATGGTCGCTGAAGCCACCATGCACGAGAACGAGGGGCGGACCGCTGCCATACTTGTCATAGGAGATGGTGCGGTGGTCGGTTGAGGTAATGTGTTGCATAGAGTGACCTCCAAAAGAGTCCGATTGGGGCGATGGGCGAGATGGATTCAGAACCCAAATAAACTTATGGGCGGCTCGATCGTGGGTTCCTTGAGGACTCAAGAGTTGAATTCATCGGCATTCAGAGGCGATCGCCTACCTCAGAAATACTGACAGTGATCGGCCTTAATCGCTTTCTCTTCCAAAAACCAGAGCGCATCGACAATCCCATCGGCTTCTGGAATCAGTTGCGATGTGGTGACGTCGAACGTGGCGGCGGCGAGTTTGCAGCCGTAGAAATGCACGTTACCCGTCTGCTTCACAAACTTGATAAAGTCGTATATTTCCAGCGGGTCGCCGTCGTGTTGCAATCGTTCCTTGAACCACTCCGCTTTGGTTGCGTGCAGGGGATCGATTTTGAGTGCCTTGGCACCTTTTTCTGTCAAAACGCGCACGGCCCATAGCACGAACAACATATTGACTTCGATGCCCTTTTTCGCTGCGACGTAAGCAAATGTCAATGGCGTGTACAGGCGATCGTAGGCGTCATCGCGTACAACAATGGCTAGTCTTTCCATGACAATTCTCCTTTGTTCGCTCTAGAAATGCTGTAAAGATTTGAAACGCCGTTGGATAGATGGGTCCAAAATACGGGTAAGCAAGCTTTGCAGATGGCCTCAATGTGGCGATCGTCGGTGCCGCAACAGCCGCCCAGGACATTGATCTGGGGGAATTGGCGCAGCAGGTCGCGATATTGGCTGCCAAATTCGGCTGGATTGCCTTCGTCCAAGGTGTCTGACTCATTCAATTCGGCATGGTTCTTGGCGGAGGCATTGGCTCGGATGCCGCGAATGCGTTCTACCCAAGGCTCGCCAGGGGTCAGTATTTCCAGAAAATGGGTGGGGTGAGCGCAGTTGATTGCGTAGTAGGCGGGTGCTTGGTTAGTAGCTGCATCCACTTGGAGGATCGCATCCTTTAAGCTTTGTCCGGTGGGCAATTTGCCATCGGTTTCCACCGTGAAGGAAATCACCACGGGCATTCCTACCGCTTGGGCTGCCTGGACAATGCCGATCGCCTCTTCTACATAGTTGATCGTCATGGCGGTCACCAAGTCCGCATCCGTATCCCGGAAGATCTGAGTTTGAAAGCGATGGTAGTCCGCCGCTTCTTCCACCGTCATGGCATTAGCCGGAATATAGCCATCGCCGCGTGGGCCAATACAGCCGCTGATCGCAATTCGGGTTTTTTCCGTTTCGTATTCCTGACGAATGTCTTGCAATAGGGCGATCGCTTTGCGGTTGATATCAGCCAAATCTTCGCGGCTATGGCCGAGTTTGGTGCCCCAATCGAGGTTAGCTCGCCAAGTCGCACTTTCTAAAATCAAGCCAACGCCATAGTTTTGGGCGAGGATACAGTAGGTTCGAAAGTATTGTTGGATCGCCTGATATCCGGCTTGATGCTTCAATAAATCAAAGGATGCAAATTCTGGTAATTCCCATCCGTTATGGAAGATGAGTGTCGTTTCCATCCCGCCATCGGTGATAAATAAATCGCTGGATAGTTGGGGCAAGTGATGTCTATAGGTAGCCATATTGTTTCTCCTTACTAATAAATAAATGGGCAACGAACCAGTGGATCGCGGGTAAATGCGAGCACCAGACTGGCCATAATGTATTTTTGTTCGGCGATCGCTGCGGTTCTGATTGGGGGAAACGGTTGCCCCATGACAGGGGTGTTTGTTAGGGCGATCGCACTTTGAGGGGTGGTCATAGGTTTCTCCGATGCGGCATCTTTGCATCTGAACCTACGGTACCCAGAGCGGCGATCCGAAACCGTTCCAAAAGCGATCCGGTAGCGATCTCTTATCAGATTCCTGTAACGAAAGCACTCAATTTTCTTGAGTCCAGTCTTCCAGTAATAGATTTGGAACTCGAGCAAAATCTCGATAGTTGCGGGTGACGACGGTTGCCTTACTAGAAAGTGCAATGGCAGCAATTCGCATATCTTTTTGTAAACGCTTTTTGGTTCACAGACTCATGCCATATCTTTCATATCTATCTCACGCTCTGCCCGCAACTCTGCGACAATGGCGGCGAAATCCTCATCTCCTTTAAACATGCCAATGAACTCTAGCCAGGGATTTTCTCGTATAGGAGTTTCTGAAGGCAATACGAGGGGGATTTCGAAGGGTAATATTCTGGCTTTGGCAAATCGTTGGGTGAGGATGGCTTATAATTGGGCGATCGCCTGCTCATCTGTCGAGGCTTCTACCTGACAATCAGGTAATCCCATCACTCTGGCAAGGGAGCGGCCATCAGCAGTTTGCTCAAGCACGAGGTTGAGCTTCACGCTCTCTGGCGGCGGAATTTGCATGACCATATGCAGGATCGTCAAATGTAACTGCCTTTAGCATATCAAGGTACAGGCAATCTTGCCAAAAACCGGGGTTCTAGGAACTATGCGACTGAAGACACTGCAACTTCGCAAATCGCGAGGCGATCGCTCGGATTGCCGTTTTGGGCGATCGCAAGCAAGTCAAAAGCGTGCGTCCCTTTAAGGCTGGGGAGTGTCAATCCTCTAGACCTTCATCATCCTGAAACCAGGCTTGCAGTGCTTTAAAGCTCAATAACCGATCGATCGAATCGAACTCTTTTTGCCACTCTTCTTGAAAAACGTTCAAATATTCACTGAGCGTTTGACGGACGATCCGCGCTTGGAAACTTCCCGTTTCAGTCAGATCTTCCCCAAGAAACCGAACGAGTTCGTGAAGGACTCCCGTTGCTTGTCTGATGTTGATGAGGGGAAACAACAGCTCTTCCGAGGCTGAACTGATAAAGTCATCTCTGAGTTGATTTAAGTAAACTAGGGCATTGGTAACATCTCGGTTCGAGTGATTTTTCCGGCGAAAAAGCTGGATTCCATAACTTGTAATGCGCGAGACCAGCACGGTCTGGGGAAGCGACCAGGCGGCCTTAAAGGTTGTTAACAGTCCTATTTCTCCAATCGTGCGCGCTTCTCCAGGAAAAGAATTGTTAGGAAACGCGACAATGGGGCAAACGAGTATTTGCTGAGCCGGACTTCGAGCAAAACGATAGGGGCGGGGTAGCATTGCCGATGACGGGTTAATCCAGCTTTCTTTTTGAATGAGGCGACTGTAAAAATAGCGATATCGCTTTAGATCGACTTCAGTCCCGAGGGCAGAGGGATAGTCATTGCTCCGCTCGGGGTTAATATACTCGCTAGTAATCATTGAGGTTCCATGCTTCTCATCGTGCAGCGCCGCCCAGCTGTAATCTGCTTCGAAGACTTCGCCTAATTCATGCAGAATAATGTCTAAGATTTCGGTTTCGCTGGCGACCGCACGCGCTCGATCGAGGATTCGGTTCAGCACCTCAAGGCAGGCTACTGCTCGATCGTGTTGAGCCGTTTTCTGCTGTAATTGAGAGATCAAGTGCAGTTGAAACCCTTCCAAGTCGCGCGCGTGCCCGTGCAATTCGTTTTGTGCGAGCTGAAACGCTGTCTTATCCTGAAACACCATTACACTGCCCACGATATCGCCATCCCGATCGACGATCGGAGCGACTGTATCGCCAATAACCTTCTCCGAACCGTCCCTCGCCTGAAGCAAGCACCCATCGATGAATGACAGGGGATAGCCCAAGCGCATCGTCTGAAGTCCGGGATTTTCAATCGGTTCTCGATTGCTTTCGCAGACGAGCGAGAGGACTTGGTCGATCGGTTTCCCGAGGGCGTCCTGTTTGGTCCATCCAGTTATGCGCTCTGCAGTCGGATTGATGAGGGTAACACGGCCCCTCCGATCCGTAGCAATAACTGCGTCGCCAATGCTGGTTAGGGTGTCGGATAAAATAGATTGGTTTTCTATCTCCTCTCGCGCGAGCTGATGCTGCCTTAATGCCACTCGAACGGTCGTGTCGAGCTGCTGTTTTTGAAAAGGCTTGACGAGATAGCCGTAGGGATTTGTCACCGCAGCTTGCTCGAGCGTAGGACCGTCGGAATGAGCTGTCAAATAGACGATCGGAATGCTAAAACGACTGTAGATTTCCTGGGCTGCGCGAATGCCAGCCATTTGGCCTTGCAGTTGAATGTCCATTAAAACCAGATCCGGTTTGATCGTTGCGGCCATTTGAACGGCTTCCGTATCGGTTGCAACGCTAGCCAGAACGGTATGGCCCAGTTGTTCTAAAGCTTCTTTGATGTCCCAAGCAACAATACTTTCATCTTCAACGATTAAGATATTGGGCATGGTGCAAAAGGTGGATTGAGGGTAAGGCCGGACAGGGGTCTTTGTTTGGCGGATTTATCTCATTAATCTAACACGGGCCTAGAAGCTCTCTTTTGTTTTGTGCCCAATTTCAATTCGGTCTAAGCGTTCGCAGGGAAGGAAATCTTAAAGGTTGTAGTGTCATTTCTGTCAATCTCCAGAGTTCCCTTGATTTGCTCGACCAAAGATAAAACCAAGTTGAGTCCCATCGCGCGCAGATTTTGCAAGTCAAAGTCTGGAGGGAGGGGTTGTCCGTTATTGCCGACGCTCAAGACAATGCGGCAATTGCCAGCATTTTCCGCGAGCGTCACGACTACTTCGCCGCGCTGCCCGTCGGGAAATCCATGCTTGAGGGCGTTGGCTACCAGCTCGTTGAGAATTAAGCCGCAGAGGACAGCTTTGTCGAGGGTGATGGTAATACCGGGCTGTAATTCTACTCGAAGGGCGATCGCCTCTCGTTCGATAGCATAGCTTTGCCATAGTTGAGAAAGGAGGGTCTGGGCGTACTCGGCAAAGTCTACGGATGCAAAGTTAGTCGATTGGTAAAGCGTTTCGTGAATCAGCGCCATCGCTTTGACCCGGTTTTGACTGCTCTGCAGCATGTTGCGGGTTTGGGGATCGGTAACGCGATTGCCTTGCAAACTGAGCAGGCTGGAGACAATCTGAAGGTTGTTTTTGACCCGATGGTGGATTTCTCTCAGTAAAATGTCTT
The DNA here is from genome assembly GCF_044923475.1 of Altericista sp. CCNU0014. Lineage (NCBI taxonomy): Bacteria > Bacillati > Cyanobacteriota > Cyanophyceae > Synechococcales > Altericista > Altericista sp. CCNU0014. The sequence goes on along the minus strand of NZ_CP137338.1, from coordinate 2,607,091 downwards.
TTTCGCGCAGAGAGTGCTGGACCTTCTCGTCGGCCTGCCGAATCGCGGTTATGTCTTCAATAACCAGCAAAATATTGTTCCGATTGTTATCTTGCTGAATTTTGCGGGCGCTCATGGATAAAATTCGAGGCCCGTTTGGATGGAAAATCTCGTCGATTTCAAAATTCTCAAGCTCGGTATTGTGGGTCAGGACGGTTTCGAGCTGCGATCGCAAACCCGCAATATCCCACTGCCCGTTTTCTAGCTCAAAGATAGACTGCTGTTCGATTTGAGCGGGTAAAAGCTGAAACGTTTCGTAAAAGAATCGATTCGCCGATAACACCCGAAGATTTTCATCGAGTACCAGCAACGGCTGCCTCACCGTCTCGAGAATTGCATGGGCGTAATCTCGGGCGGCTTCGATCTGGATGGCGCTGCGTTTGAGCGCGTCAATATCGATGACGCCAATGACTACGCCATCAATCCGATTGTCCGTCGTGCGATAGGGACGAATGCGAAGGCTGTACCAATGCCTGTCGAGATCCTGCACTTCTCGCTCGATCGGGGTGAGGGTGTCCATCACCGTTTCGATGGAAGAGCTCAGATTTGAAACAGCAAGGTTGCTCTGAATGTCGCTAAAACGCCGTCCTAAATCTGTCCCGATTAGGTTGAAAATTCCCTCTGCTAAAGGGGTAAAGCGTCGGATCCGCAGGTTGCCATCTAACATCAAAATGGGAATGTTGATACTGCCCAGTAAGTTGTGAAGATCGTTGTTAATCTGGTTGAGTTCTAAATTTCGGCTGCGCAGTTCGTCGTTAATGGTGTTGATTTCTTCATTGGTTGCTTGCAGCTCTTCTTGGGTCGTTTCAAGTTCTTCGTTCGTACTTTGCAGCTCTTCGTTGCTCGACAAAACCTCTTCGTTAGCCACCTGAAGCGACTGATTTACAAAATCTTGCTCTTCAATAATCGACTGCAAATATTCCCGAGTCGATTCCAGTTCGTGTTTTAGGCGGAGATTTTCCCGGTCGATTTCGGCCTTGTATCGTTTAGAGCGACTCTGACTTTGAAGCAGTTTGGGCTGAGATCTTTCCACTAAAGGCTCGTCCATGAATAAAACGAGGAAATTGGATTTTGCCGTCGCAGATACCTTAACCGGAATCACTTCGACCGTAACGAGCTGAGATCGACCTTCAATCTGCAATCCTGTTTTGCGGGCGATCTTGTTGTTTTTTTTAGCATCTTGAATGGCCGTTCGCAGTTCTAACCCCAGACCTTCCCGTGCCATTCTTAAAATATTCAGACTGGCCTTGCCCGAGGCAGGTTCTAAGTAAGCGCTAGTCTGTCCCCGAAAGTGGAGAATATCCATCGCGTCGTCGATGATGACGCCGACGGGAGCGTAACGGTTTAAGACCAGCCGATCGGCTTCTTTGCGCAGAGCGAGGTCGGTTCTGTCTTCCTCGGGCGGCGACGCGATTGGGTTCGCACGGTCTGATAGCGGCGTTCGCGTTTTGAAGTCGAATCTCAGCCGAACGGAGGCTGTTTTACGGCTGTAGATTTTATACTTTTTGTCTACTTGCTCGAAAAGCGTAGAAAACTCCCCGACGGTTTCTGCAGCACCCAACATTAGAAAACCATTCGAATTGAGAGCATAGTTAAAAATAGGAAATAAGCGTTTCTGAAGGGCAGTGCCTAAGTAAATGAGTACGTTTCGACAGCTAATGAGATCGAGCTGAGAAAAGGGCGGATCGCTGTTTAGATTTTGCTTGGCAAAAACGCAAAGTTCGCGGACCGACTTGCTGATTTGATAACCGCCTTTGACCTTTGCAAAAAATTGCTTGAGCCGTTCTGGAGAGACGTTTTCAAGCGAATCCTCTTTGTAAATCCCTTTGCGAGCTTTCTCGATCGTGGCTTCGCTGATATCAGTAGCAAAAATCTGAATGGGTAAGGTCGTGCTGGATTCGCCTAAATACTCCAGCAAACAGATTGCAATTGAGTATGCTTCTTCCCCCGTCGAACACCCCGCGATCCAAATTCGAATCGGCGATTCCGATGATTTCGCGCGTGCGATGCTTGGAAAGATCTTACGTTTTAAGACTTCAAAGATTTCTGGATCTCGGAAAAAGCTGGTGACGTTTATTAAAAGATCCTGACATAATTCATCTACTTCGGTTGAGGTGGTTTGGAGATAATTCAGATAGTTTTCTAGGGTTGCAATATTGAGTAACGCCATGCGTCTCATGATGCGTCGCTTGAGGGTTGCGGGTTTGTAGCCTGTGAAATCGAATCCTTTGACGGCGCGTAACAGGGCAAACAGTTGCGTCAGGCCATCTTCGCGTAATGCTGCTCCGGCATTTTGCGGCATGAAGCTGGCAATGTAAGGATGCTGGCCGATTCTGGTAAGTTTTGCGGCGATCGCCTGAGGGGGAAGCACGAAATCTACACAACCCGTCGAGATCGCACTGTGAGGCATCCCTTCAAATCGAGACGAATCGATATCTTGGGCAAAGGTAATGCCGCCTGCTGCTTTAATGGCCGTAAGTCCTAGGGCGCCATCTCCGTCGGTGCCGGAGAGGACGATGGCGATCGCCTGATGGTCTCGATTTCGAGCCAGGGACTGAAAAAACGTATCGATCGGCAGAAAGCGATCGCGCGTCTTTTTTCGCGATACTAACCTCAGCCTATTCTGAACCAAAACCATCTCAGTATTGGGCGGTATCGCGTAGACGTGGTTGGGTTCGACCTCCATTCCCTCTTGAACTTCCACCACGGGCATCGGCGTAGTTCGATTCAAGATTTCTGCCAATAGGCTTTCTCTGGTCGGATCGAGGTGCTGGATCAGGACAAAAGCCATCCCCATATCGGTCGGTAGATTTTCAAGGAGCTGAGTAAAGGCTTCTAGTCCTCCAGCCGATGCCCCAACCCCAACAATTGGAAAACTTGCAGGCGCTCGATCTTGCGAGATCTCCGTCGAGACGCCATCTTCAGGGGAGGGATCGGGGCGAGCGCGACCGTAAGCTTTCCTGGTAGTCATAGAAACGATTCGTAGGAAGACAGGACGGATCCGTTACCTATCGCTGAATTTTAGAAAGGCTTTTCGATAATCCACAGGTAGGTAACAAATATTGTGACGGATATCAAAGTATAAGACCTCTGGCATCAACCCAGTTCCTTTCCTGCCAACGTGCCTCACCTTCGGCGATGAGGGCTACGTCTTCCTGGTTCTGCACCCTACGAGAAAGGCATTTTTCTGATATGTTCCGAACCCGATCGGCTCTCCTCAGCGTCCTACTGGGCGATCGCGTTGCCATCTCAATGTCGATTGCGAGCGAAATATTTGTAAAAAAAGCTGCTGCTGGCGTTTAACTTAAATGTCAAATCTCAGACAACCAGCTTCGATCCGAGCATTCTAAGAAAAATTTTAGCAAAGATGAATTATTTGGAACTGGAACGGGGAAGTATAGCTATATATCCAATTTCCGATATCAAATCGTGCCTGAAGCATTCACAAGCTGCGTGACTGTCTAACCAAGCAAGCTTAACAATATTTCCATCTAAGCCCAAACCAAAACGGCTTAGTGAAAATACGTGAAACAACCGTACAGGTGAGGCATTGTGTCAAGTCCGGTTGGAGCCTCGCGCTCCGGTCCGGTTTGACGCGGAAATTAAAGCAGCTCAAGCATGACTTTTTTTGATAAGGAGGATCGCATTGATAGAAACTATGAATCCCAAGCGCAGCCCATCACCTAAGAAGGAAAAGAAAACCTCCACGCCCAGCAATAAGGCCGCTCAAGCTTCTTCGTTGCAAGATGTATCCATATCGTCGGATGTTTTGCACCCCCCAAGTGCTGAAGACAGCGATAGGGAGAAGGCCGCGCCGATTGCCGAACCCAGTAAAGTCAGACGCATCGAAGGCTATGAAGCAGACTGGCAGCGTTGGGACCAGTTGGCCCAAATGCTAGGCGACAAAAAACAGTCGCAAGCATTGCTGTTTCGCTACCTCATGCAAATGGCTGAGTCTCAAGGCCCCGAGGCGGGACAAGACTTAAGGTCGGAACCATCCCCGTCCCCCCACGAAAACCCGCAGTTCAAAGAAGATGCCCTGGCTGAGCTGATGACTCATATTCCCCAGCTTTTGTCGGCAATGACGTCATTGACGGTTCAGTTTCAGCAAAATCAGCAGCAGCAGCAACAACTGAATTTGCTCCTGTCGCAGGTTTTACAGGCACTGGCTGGAAACGGCGGCTCCGAATCCTTCGCAGCATTACGTCAGTCCGGGCGCAAAGCAAACGGTACGGCTGCGATCGCCAAAGGGAGCTTTGCAACCCTTGAGAGCAAGGAGCTCAAAAAGAGCCATGCCAAAGGCAGCGCTGAAGAAAAGCTAAAACGGACGTTTGAGGCCATCGTCTCCTATAACGAAGCTGCCGAACGAACCCACGCCGATAAATGGGCCATCAATCAAAATGCCCTGGCCGAGCTGACCGGATGCAACCGACCTGCCATCAAGCAGTTCTTGAAGGAGTACGCTGCTGAAATCGAGCGCCACCATCAGGCCCATGGGTTATTACCCCGCCATAACTACGCCCACGGCAAGTTAGGCATCAAGATCGCGGACATTATTTCGTGGTAAAGACACCGCCAAACCCTACTGGGCGCGCTCCCACAGTCGGCCAATTTCTTGTAGGGTTTGCAGGGCGGGCGAGGGTATCGCTGTAGTGGCTGGCTTCGCTCGAGCACCTGGAATGCTCTGTTGCCAAGGGCTTCCCGTGACAGTTTCAACTCGAACCGAGGGATTGACTGGCCTAAACCCATATTGTACCAAGATCGATTGATAGGCAGGTTGAGTTAGAGCATCTAAGAAGGTCTGGGCTGCTTTTGCCGTCCCTTTAGCTACATTTTGTCGCACGATCGCCGCCGTTAGAACGGTTTCAACAGTGGGGCTGATGTCATAGATTCGGTAGGGCTGGCTTTGAGACGTTTTGGACTGAGCCCATCGATAGAGGGCAATACTTTCGTAATCCGTGGCAATATCGGCTTCATTGGCTCCGCTTGCGATAAATTCCTGCAACAAGATATCGCTAGAGCGTGCGGGTTGATAAACGGAACGCTTCACGAGGCTGACTAAAGACCGCGCTTCTGGCACGCTCAAATCCGCAGTAGATAGGGTGGACTGTTTTAATTTTGATTCCAGCCACAAGCCGAGGGTCAGCTGGCCGCTATTGGAGCGAGCGGGATTTGTCATCTTAAAGTCAAAGCTTCCCCACGCTGCAGTGCCGCCAAAGTTACCCCAGGTTTGAGCCTGCATGGCTTGCTCGATGCGCTCCCACCGAAATTGACCGTCAGGAAACAGCGCCTTGCCGCGTTCTGTCCAAGCGATCGCCACCAGTCTCGTTTTCGCGATCGGCAATGGCGTGCCGTAGAAAGCAGCGCTGTTGTTCTGAGCTTGCCAGCGCGCTTCCAAGTCTTTAAGCAGTTCGCCATTGGCCGGAATCAAAATGGTCGGCTCGAAATCGTTCTTGCGATCGACGAACTGATTCACCATGTCCAGCGAACCTTGGGTTTTAAGGGCGATCTGAATGTGGGGATGCTGCTGCTGAAATTGCTGAATTGCTTTCTGAAGCGGCTCCTGAAGCTCGGAACCGCTGACGACGATGACGGATTGCGGGGTAGTCCCAGGAATGGGCGCGTAAGCCAACCCCAGAGCCGCCATGATGAGAGCAATGGAAAGATAGAGCGATCGCGAATGCTGCTGTTGTTTTGCCATTCCCTAACGCGCCACCAATAGGTCTAGATTTTCTTGGAAGTCTCGCAATTCGTTGCTGAGCGATTGGAGCTGGGCTGCTTGGGTCGCGTCTTCTAAATCCAGCGATCGCAGTTGGTTTTTCATGGTTTGTAGCACTCCAGCGGACTCTGAAATGAGCGTCGACAGGCTCAACACCTGCGCCTGCCTTGCATCCTGTCCTTGCCGCACGAGCTGGATATTGCGCTGGAGGCTCTCGGCGAGTTTGTGGAGCTGCTCTCGGACGGCTTCGCCGGGATTTTTTTGCAGCTTATCTCGCACCTCTTGGAGTTGGCGCTGCAGTTCGCTGACGGACAAGATCGAGTCTTCGCCTTGTAGGCGCAGGGCAAGCCCGTCAATTTTAGCGGGCAGCTCGCAGGTGCGCTCGCAGGCAAACTGCACCGTTCCCAAGAGATCCATATAGGGTGACGCGTTCAAAATCTGATGGGCTTCCGCGCTCAATTTCTGTGCTTTTTGGGCTAGAGTTTGGGCCTGCTGGCGCATGGCTGCCAGTTCTGTTTCGAGCGCTGGATTGCGCGCTGAAGTTTTGGCGACGTTCGGTTTTGCGGCGGCAGGTGCGAGGAGCGCAGCGCTGAGGGCGGAAACGGCGATCGCCACGGGCACCGCGATCGCGCTCGACACCTTCGCCAATCGAACCCCCAACACTAGGGTCAAGCACCCCAAAAATACGGCAGCAGGACTATACAGCGGATTGATCCATTTGATCCGTTTCATCGAGCGCGATCCTTGCAGCTAAAACTCCACCTGTAAATTCGCCATGAGCTTTGCAATTGTAGCGGGGTCGCCTTGGGAATAATAGCCGCCATTGGCGCTGGCGATTTGCTTCAACACATCGGGGCTAAATTCCCCAGCGTTGCCGTATCCTACTGTAAAGACAGCAATGCGGCGATCGCTCGCAAACCCGCTCTTTTTTAGCTCTTCCTCAAGCTGGTTGAGGGTGAGCTTAGAATCTGTATCTTGCCCATCGGTCAGGATCGTCACCGCATTGATACCATCATTTCGCAAGTTTGCGGACAGCCAACTGCGGGCGTTACTAGCTGCATCGTACAACCGCGTACCCCCATCCGCCTTTAACCCAGCAATAAACTCGAATCCCTTCGCTTTACCCGCTGCGGTTCCGCTTGCCAAGACGGGAGGGCGTACTTGACTGTCAAAGTCAATCAGCGCCACCTCTTCTTTAGGACCTAAGCTGTTGATGTAGGTTTGCAGCGTGGACTGCACGGCAGCAATTTTTGTCCCGGACATCGAGCCGGAGGAATCCACCACCAGTACCACGCGAGAGGGTTTCTTGGCAAACACCTGCCAGGACTCCAGCATGGCGTCCGCGACCTCTGGCTTAGGCGCGCGGTAGGAATCGTAATTTGCTTGCGGATCGACGCCAAAGGTTTTCGCAAACTTAGGCCCCAGCGCGATGCCTGGAACCCCCGGTCGCAGACCTAGGTTGGTGGCAATTTGTTGGGCTTGGGGCGATCGCAAATATTCCACGACTTTCTCCGCCGCCGCTTTCTCGTCCGCGCTCACCCAGGGCGCTTTGGGCAGAATGGCCCGCATGTTAGACGCAAACGTTGCTTTAGGGTAGACCGCCTCGTAGCGGGGCTGTCCTGGGGGTATACCTTCGTTGGCCGCAATGACAGAGGACTCGTAAACCGAACCCACTGACGCCCAAAAGACTCCATTTTGAACCATCGCCTTGGCTAAAGAATCCGTCGAAACCCCATAGCGGGTAATCTTGCTCTGAATCTGCTGCACCTTACTTTGATGTTGTTTGACATCCTCGAGCGTCAATTGTTCGGGACGTTTGCCAGAAATCGCCGCAAATTGGGCGATCAGCGTTTGCAATCCAGAATTCGAGCGCGTGGGCGCGGTATGGACGTAATGAATTGGAATCGCTGGAGCGGCAGCATCTAGCGCCTGATGGTTTTTAGCCGTTGCGAGGGCCTTAAAGGGATCCGATGCCTTTTTCAACCCTGGGGCCAAATCAGCCTGGGTCATCAACACCATTGGGCTATTGGCCAGGAGCGGCGCATCGGCCACATCGGGAATATAGTTTTGTCCTGGAAAAATCCGATCGATCTGGTATGCCAGCCGATCTAAATAAATATCCCCATCCACCGCAATCAGCGTCGGCCATTCTGGGGCATCGGCCTTCAGGGTGCCTGCCTTCAGTTGTCGCGATCGATTGACCAGATCCGCCACCACGTCCCCACTGCCTTGGGCTGCACATGTCAGATAAAATGCCTTGCCATCGGGGAGTTTTGGGGATTGGGCATTGTACTGCTCCGCCGCCTGCTGGCAAAATTGGCCTAGGGCGCTACCCGCGAAAAACTTTACTTCAACGCCCTGAAGCTGGGTTTGCTGGGGCGAATTCGATGGCTCGGGGCCGCTGGCGCAACCAGTCCCGCTAATGACCAAGCCCAAAGAAAATGCAAACGGACAGAAGCGCTGAGAAAGCATACCGATCCACGAACGACGGCTGAAATTGTAACTCAAGGCGTTTAAAGACAGTCCTACCACACTTCGCACTCGGCAAATCCTAAAGTCCAAACTTCCGCGCGCCTGAGAAACTTTGTCCTCAAAGTTTTTGTCTTCTCTAGATCGAGGTGTTCCTTACCAAAGAGAGGGTTTAAATCCTTTAGACTGACAGTGGCGATGTTGCTTCGACAAACCGCTGTTTGGCCTTGAGGTTAAAGACGTTCTGCTTTTTAGGGGCTGGTGCAGCTTCAACTGCTTTTGTTTTGGATAACTACACATAACATATGTCGCTTTTCATGAAACTGCGCCCTTACCTTCTCATCGGACTGTTCGTCAGCCTGTTGTTGGGCAATCTGACGCTGTTCGTCGGCAATAGTATCAGTGCGGAGTTGGCAGATCGGGCGATCGCCGCGCCCCCACCGTCCGCTGTCGTCTCCAGCACTGCCTCCCTCTCCCTGACTAAGGGAGTCAAAAAAACAATTCTAAACAACGGTCTCACCGTCTTGACCAAAGAGGTGCATACCGCGCCCGTCGTGAGCGTACAGGTTTGGTATCGCGTCGGCTCGCGCAACGAAGTACCTGGAATAAACGGAATTTCTCACCAGTTAGAGCATCTGATGTTCAAGGGCACCCAGGCGCGTCCCATCCAGTTTGGCCGCTTGTTTAGCGCCTTGGGGAGCGAATCGAACGCCTTCACCAGCTACGACGAAACCGCCTACTTTGGCACCGTGGAGCGCAGCAAGCTCGAGGCGTTGATGACCCTAGAAGCAGACCGCATGCAGAACACGGTCATTGGTCCAGAGCAGCTAGAGAGCGAAAAGCGCGTGGTGATTTCAGAACTGCAAGGCTACGAAAACAGCCCCGGCTACCGCCTCAGTCGGGCCGTCATGCGCGCTGCATTCCCAAACAGTCCCTATGGGATGTCCGTTGGCGGCACCAAGGCCGATGTTGAAAAATTCACCGTCGAGCAAGTTCAAAATCACTACAAAACTTACTACCGTCCTGAAAATGCCACCCTCGTCGTAACCGGAGATTTTAATACTGCGGCGGCCCTCAAAATGGCAGAGCAAACCTTCGGCAAACTTCCAAAGGCAACCGAGCCGCTGCCTTCAGTTAGCGCAACCCCTTCAGCGCGTCCGTCCGCAGCTTCCCCCAAGGCGCCCATCGTCCTCAAGCAACCGGGCAGTACGGCTCTGATGAACGCAATCTATCCTTTGCCGGACGTGAACCATCCCGACGTTCCGGCGATTGACTTGATGGATGCCGTACTGACGGGAGGCCGCAGTTCGAGACTGTATCAAGAATTGGTCGAAACGGGATTGGCGAGTTCTGTGGGAGCCTACGCGTCCCAATCGATCGACCTAGGCTGGTACAGCATTTCAGCGGTGGCTGCTTCCGGTCAGCCCCTCTCTCGGGTCGAAGCCGTTCTGCAGCAATCGTTAGCTGAGATTCGTCAAAAACCCGTCACTGCGGAAGAACTGGAGAGAGCTAAGGTGCAGTTTAGGGCCAGTCTCATTCTCGGCAATCAAGATATTTCCAGTCAGGCGACCCAGCTTGGTTACAATCAAACCGTTGCAGGCGACTACCGCTTTATCGACCGTTACCTAGCGGCTATGGAGCGCGTTACGCCAAAAGATATCCTGCGGGTAGCCCAGACTTACCTCAAACCAGAACGGCAAACCATCGGCTTCTTCGAACCTATCCTGCCGGATGGGAGACCGGGCGCCTCTAGCGCGGGCAATACTACCGAGCGCACCACTGAAAACTTCAGCCCTGGCAAGCCTGTAGACCCTGCCGAAGTCGCAAAATACCTGCCGCCCGTTCGCAGCGCGACAGCTGGTGCTTCCAATCTTCTGCCTCAAGACTTTAAGTTGTCCAATGGGCTTCGAGTTTTGTTGCTACCGGATCGAAGCGCCCCGACGGTCAATCTGAGTGGAAATATCCGAGCGGGCAGCATTTTTGACGTCCCCGCCAAAGCTGGGGTTGCGGGGTTGACCGCGAGCAACTTGATGAATGGAACGGAGTCTAAAAGCGCGCTGGCTTTGGCAAAGAGCCTTGAAGATCGGGGTGCTAGCCTGGGTTTTGGTGCCAGTCGAGAGGGGGTTGGCATTGGCGGCAGCGCCCTCGTTCAGGACCTGCCCATCTTGGTCCAAACCCTCGCAGATGTGCTGCTGAATCCAACCTTTCCTGAGAAACAGTTGGAACTGAGTCGGCAGCGATCGCTGGTGGGACTGAAGGCGGCCCTAGACGATCCGGGGCAGTTGGGCCGCCGCACGTTCCAGCAGGCGATCTATCCCGAGAACCATCCGTTCCATACCTTTCCGACCGAAGATAGCCTCAAACGCATCACCCGAGAAGACTTGGCGCTTTTCCACCAGCGGTACTATCGCCCGGATACGACAGTACTCTCTCTGGTCGGCGATTTCGATCCGGTCCAGGTGAAGCTGCTGTTGGAATCTGCCTTGGGCCGATGGCGTACGGCCGGACAGCCGCCCGCGCTGAACTTTCCCCCTGTTGGGCTGCCCAAGACAACGACCTATGTGAGTAAGTCGATTCCAGGCAAAGCCGAAGCCGTTACCTATTTGGGCTACAGCGGCCTTTCCCGTAGGGATCCGCGCTATTATGCGGCAGTCGTACTCAATCAAGTCTTGGGTGGAGATACGCTATCCAGTCGGCTGGGGACTGAAATTCGCGATCGCTTAGGTCTCACCTACGGGATTTCTAGCGGTTTCTCTGCCGGCCAAAACCCCGGACCCTTTCTGATTTCCATGCAAACTGCGCCCAAAGATGTCCGGAGGGCGATCGACAGTACCGTTGCGCTTCTAAGGCAGCTTCGCGAGCAGGGGATTACGGCAACGGAGTTAGACAATGCAAAGCGCTCCATCCAAAATAGCTATCCGGTAGAGCTGGCCAGCCCCAGCAGCGTTGCCAACGCAATTTTGAGCGACACCGTCATGGGCTTAGGTTTAGAAGAACTGCGCCAGTTCCCGATCAAAATTGGCGCGGTGACTGCAGAACAAGTCGAGCAGGTCATCCAGGAATTCATTCAGCCCGATCGACTCGTGATCGTCACTTCAGGGCCTGGGACAGAAACGATTAAGAGAGGAGGGTGAGGGCGTGTCAAGCACGCCCTCGATCGATACAGGTTGACAGCAGCAAACTGTTGGTTCCAGCTACGGGCAAAGAAATAACTACCGATCGACGGATAGCTTTTTTGAAGTTGCTGTTTTATTAATAGTTGTTCTAACTGCTCGGGCGCAAGTTGGCTCCAAATCTAGACGCTTTAAAGCAGTCGTTCGGAGCTTAAAAGTTTGGAGTGAGAGCACTTTCCTCCTGCCTGTCCGTTTCTCCCTGAGGAGTTTTGTCACGCTGTCCGTCAACCTGTAAAAGTTTTATGATTACTCAACCTTGAAATAGTGCCAAATTGAAATTCATGAATTACGATTGAGTTTAGTAGAGGTTATTCTGGTGCCAGATTCCTTTCCTCAGTAATCATTTGTGTGTATCTATGGTTTCGGCCTTAGATTCGTTTGAAGTTTCAAAATGTTGACTTTGAGGCAGCTATCTGAAATTTCAACTTCATCTGTTCCCTTTTTGAGGCCAGGGTGAGCGCAAGGAAAGTGCTGCCAAAATACGGTACCTAGCTAGTTGATTCTCAATAGTGAGGCTAGTTCTTATTAATATTGAAATTATTTTCAATATTAATGAGGATACTGTTCTCTTATTGATCCTTTCGCTTGCCCTATTTTGGGGCTAAAGATGAGTTGAGTGAGAGGTTATTTGAAGCGGGTGGGTTTTCTTGTTTAGGTAAAAGGTTAACTTTGACATCCGATCTTGAGGTTCTGTTCATGCACTTATATCAAAAACAACATATTCTCGGGGCAGTTTTTCTGGGAGCGGTCGCGATCGCCTCCTTTACCAACGTCAAACCCGCCCAGTCATTTACGTGGACTTCAGACTCGGCTTCATTCGGGGCAGGGGATCTGGCAGGGACAGATTTTGACGTCTTCTTCTATGACGGCTATATAGATGGAGTATTGACTCCGGGGCTGACATCCAAAGCTACGTTTTCGTTATTAGAAGACTTCGACTTATCGGATAACAAGCAGAGCTTTGGCGTTACCATTACCAATACATCGGATCCAAGTATCTTTAATAGAGTCAGACTTTCTGGACTGGGGTTCAATACCAATCCAGAATTGACTGGGGCTTCAATTAAGACGCAAGGTACGGGCTTTGATATCAAAGCTGTTTTGGATAGCAAAGTTCCTCAAAAGCCTATCACTGGCGGAAAGTTGGATGTTTGCTTTACTGCTGGGGTCAGTTGTACTGGAGGCGGCGGAAACGGTATTGAACTGGGTAGCAGTTATTCTTTTGAAACGCTATTATCTTTTGTCAATCCACCAACGAACTTTCTAACCTTTGATAACTTTGTTACTCGCTATCAGAGTATTGACTTTAAAAATGGCGCGCAAGGACAAAGCGGTGTTGGTGTCGGTACTGTACCCACGCCAGCAATGTTACCTGGCCTGATTGGCATGGGCATTGCGGCTTGGCGCAAAAAGAAAAAACAAGATAGTGAAGAAAAGGCCGATTCTTCTTTAGTCTAGCGGCCTAGGTAAGCCTGCTTTTATGAGTGGATCGATAGGGTAACTCTTCGTGTTAGTTACCCTAGTTTGATCTTTTTCAGTTATTTTTAGCCTTTTGTAAATTATTTTAACAATCGTTTGATTTTATTGTTTAGTGGGCACTCTATAAATTAGCGGGCAAAGGCAACCTGCCTTTGCTGATTTTTGTACTGAACGATTCAGCTCGTAATAATATTGAGCTTTTTGTTAATGGCTTGGCTAGCTCAGCTTCAAAAGACAACTCATATTTGGCTTCAAAAATCAGTTAAGACATTCCACGGCATTTTGGTCTTAATTGGTTTGACGATTGGATTGTGTTATCTGCCAACCTGGCTGGGATACCTAATTCCGCAAGCCTTACGCGGAAAAGTGGGCGGAGTTTTGATCGCCTGCATGTTGGCTCTGGCTGGTTTTGAAGTTTGGCAAAAACGCCAGCACCTGCGCAACCTGAAGGCCTCTAGAGAAAGCCGCGCGATCGGACACCTGCTGATTGTTGCAGGTGTGGTGTTTTTCCCCTGGTGTCTTTTTGCGATGTGGCCTCAGTCCCTAGTCTGGCTCGCAATATTAGTAGGCATTGCGCTGAGCACCTGGGGTAGTGCTGTATTTATCCGCTTCCCGCTCCCGAGCTTCTTTATTGCCCTGACCGTCTACCCGCGCATAGGCATTATCTCGCGATTTGTTTGGGAGCTGTTGACGCCTTCTGGATGGCTGGAAAATACGATGGCTTGGATAACCGGCCTAACATTGCGATGGATGGGGTTTCCCGCAACGCAGTCAGGAAGTCTGATCGAGTTCCCAGAAGGGTCTGTTAAGGTCGGCTGGGGATGTAATGGGCTAGACATGGCCATTACCATTGCGGCAATCGGGTTATTTCTTGGCATCGTATACAAACAAAAACCACTCCAGACCATGGTTTCGATGTTGGTGGCTTCTATTTTGGCGATGCTGTTCAACATTCCGCGTTTAATGCTAGTGACCGTTGCCTACGTGTATTGGGGCAAGGGATGGTTTGATTTTTGGCATGGTTTTTGGGGTGGCCAAATTTTTGTAGGAATCTTGCTGACCATTTATTACTACGCACTGATGGCAATGATCGACCATCAAAAAGTGCAATCCCGTCGGGAAAAAGCAACTAAAATGATGGGTTAGTAAGTTGGTAAAGCTTGTAGAGCGTGCTTTTAGCCTTATCCTTGTAGGGATGAGATATTCAAAATTTAGTGTTTATGCACTCTCGAGCTCCGTTAGGAACTGCTATGTCGATATAGTATGGTTTACTTCTCAAGTCATTAATAACTATTATCATGGATGATTCTTCCGAAAAAACACTATTCAATAATATTGAAGAACTTCGCAAAAATCCTATAAAAACGAGAAAAACTCTCAGGGCTTTAAATTGGGTCGGCTATGGCTTCTTGGTTTTCTTTCTGACTGACGTTGTCACGATTTTGCTGCCGCCTAACTTTGGAAATCCAGTTTGGGAGTTTGGTGTTTTCAGGAATTTAGTCGAACGCGTAACGCTTCCTTTGATTGGTTTTGGATTAGTATTTGTTGGAGATTACTCGCTTCGTTCTAGAGGAGAAATCTTGACTTTAAGGGTTTTATCTTATTTAGCGCTTATCTTGGGATTTGCTTATTTTATTTTGATGATATTTGGTATTTCGAGCACCGTGCAAATCGACCGTCAGAATAACGAAAAAATTACTCAAGAAGGTAATGATACGAGGACAAAATTAGAACTGGCCGAGCAAGTATTCCAGTCTGTAAAAACAATCGAGCAAATGGAAGTTTTCTTGAGCCGCTTCGACAGCCAAGGACGAACTCCTAACATTAAGGACGATCGGGAATTTCAGGTCGCAAAACAGCGTTTTTCTGAGTTTTTAGAAAAAGGGAAAAAACAGCTTAAAGCAAAAATACAAGAGGCCCGGTCTACGCAGCGAAAGAATTTGCTCAAGAATTCGCTGAAATGGAACTTGCGGGCGTTGTTGTCTGGTGTTTTGTTTGTTATTCTGTGGCGCGGTACAACGGAGGTACGGCGTTACAATTGACAACATCATTTATGCTTATGAGTACACGCTAGGGTAAAGGACAAGACAAATACAATGTCAAATTTAGAGCGCTCCATCTTGATGGCAGAAGACGAGCTGACCCAATACAGCACGGATGCACGCAAGATTGAAAAACTGCGCCGTAAAATTGCGCTGTCGGTACCTGTTGCAGAACAACGGCAGATTAAAGAGGTGCTGATAGCGGAGATGCCAGCAGGAGGTTTCGGCAAGCTAGTAGCAGAACAGCGACAGGCCGTCGCCCTCCCGTTCTGGGGAATTGCCGGACTGGGTTTGCTGACCGGAATTTCCTTTATGCAACCTCTGGATTTTCTGGCGACCTTAGGCGGTGGGGCGGCGGCGATCGCCCTGCAGCGCTGGGGGTGGAAACTCCAAGCCAAAAGGCTGCTCCTTCAGACCTTAGAGGAGTTAGAAGAAAGCATGAGAAATCCCAATGGTCGATCCTAAGACTCAGGCAAACGTCGCGCGAATCTCTTCTATTCGTTTGCGATTCACGCCCAAATCGGATTGACCTAGCCGAGATGCCGAACGCACATGAATCACCTTGGCGCTGTCATCGGCATAAAATTCGACGTCATCGACAAAGCCCATGAGTTTGCTGGCGAATTCTGCGTAGAGGTAGTTATCGTCAGCCTGGACGATCTTCGTACGCTCTGACCCTTCAATGAAGGCTTTGAGCTTGGCGATCGCCGTTTTCCCATCACCCGTATAAGCAATGGGCGCGATGCTGTGTTCTTTGTCCGCAGCAGGTGCTTGGCTCGAAACGCAATTTGGCGTATTGGGGCAGGCCGCAAGTTGACCGTTTTGAACGCCTAGGTTGCTGGGACGGGTGCCGGGGAAAGACAGGATAGCCATAGGATTTTGCGGGGATTGAATCAGTGGATAGGCCGAAGCTGTGGCAGGCACGAACCCCCAACAGCTCAGAATTAGAAAGATCGTACAAACTGCTGACTTGAACCGATTGCCCATAATTGCCCGTTCTGCTTTTGCTTACCCTAACACGACACCCCCCGATTCATGGAGAATAATGCGGTTGTTTTGGGGGTCGTAACCGTAGATTTCGCGACCGTGGGAGGCGTGCTGGATCGCTCCGGGGGGAGGATATCCGAGCGTTGTGAGATGGGCGATCGCCGCTTCTAAATTCTCGACTTCAATGCACAAACTCATGCTGCCGCTAGAGGCAGACGCGAATTCTGTCCGGTGGGCGTCGCTCGGTTTAAAGAGGCCGAGCCGCATCCCGGATAGGACGAATTCAGTATAGACATTAGGGATATCTACGATCGGATCTTGGCCCAGTAAATTTCGATAGAAACGGGCGAGCGTATGATCGTCCGAGTCGGCTATGGTAACAAAAATAGCGGTATGGCCCAAATTCACAATTCTAGACAGCCAAGACAGTAATGATGGTCAATTATAAAGGGCTTTTTATCGGGAAGCTGCTGTTATCGAGCAGTATTTTGATGGGTGTTGCGGGCTGCGCTCAGCCAAAAATCCCACCGTTTGTGAGTGCGACGCCGATTGAAACTCAGGTTGCTTCGCCTAAGTTGAAGCAGGTCTTGCAAGCTGCGATGGAACAAACAAAGTACACCCGCAGCTACGACCCGGCCTATGTGGCGATCGCCTATCCCGGTGGGGACGTCCCCCGCGAAAGCGGCGTCTGTACCGACGTGGTGATTCGGGCGTTCCGTGCCATTGGGGTTGACTTGCAGCAAGACGTCCACGAAGATATGAAGCGCAATTTTGCAGCATATCCGCAGTATTGGGGGCTGAGTGGACCGGATCCGAACATCGATCGCCGTCGCGTCCCGAATTTGATGAAGTATTTCGAGCGCCAAGGCAAGGCGATCGCCATCACGAAGCGCAAAGAAGACTATCTGCCGGGGGATGTTGTGACCTGGAATTTAGGCGACGGGCAAGAACATATCGGCATCGTGAGCCACTATAAATCGGCTCAGACGGGCCAATTTTCGGTCGTGCACAACATTGGCGCGGGGACGCGGCTGGAGGATGTTTTGCTGAATTGGCCGATTATCGGTCACTATCGAGGGATTGGCGAGACTTAGTTTGACGGTTGCCCCTCAAAATTGACCTTTGCCATCATTTCCAAGCGAGATAGGGCACTGGCAGCAGATTCTCGCACGTAGGAATCGGCATCTCGATCGTCAATGAGATGGGCCAACACGGTCAACCCGCGCGGGTCGCCAATGGAACCCAGGGCGTTAACCAGAGATACGCCTAAGGCTGGATTGTCCGTCGTTTGCAAGGACTCAATCAAAATCTCGACGGCGGTCGCGCCCATTTCCCCGAGGGCCATCACTGCCGCAATATGGACGACGGGGTTGGGGTCGTCGAGGGCGGTTTTGAGACCCTGGATCCCTTCCTTTGAAAGGGGAATGTCAGGATGGTTGATGACGACTTGCGCGATCGCCTTGGCAGCGCTCCCCCGCACGATGGGGTTGCTGCTGTTGAGTAATGCTGCGACTAAGGTTGGCACGGCATCATGACCGATCGCCCCCAAGGCTTTGACGGCTGCCCGGCGGTAGGTGGTATCTTCTTCGTCCAAAATCTGCACGAGTCGAGGAATAGTCGTTTCATCCCGATGCTCGGCAATTTCTGCCATTGCGCGATCGCGCAGGTGGGGATTGGGATGCTTGAGTTGTTGGAAGGATGCTTCTGCGGACATGGATTTCAGGGCCTTAGAACGGTCGACAGGCGAGTCTCGCTTACGAAGGCGAACGGAGGTCTAGAAACATCTCGTTGCTCTCTTGAAATCCCATCTTGGCGTAGATCGGTTTGCCGAGCGAATTGAAAGAGACTGGAAACGCGATGAGCCATTGGCTTTGCCAACCATCCGCCCGCCATAAAACCAGTTGCCTGGGTTTTGGGCCGCGACCGTACCTCAACGGGCAAAGCAAAGGCCGAGAACCGTCGAGCTTTAAAGGCGGATTCAATTCCGTTCCAACCGAATGACAGTCGAACCCGAGCTGGACTACTAGGTTAGGATAGCGCGTCGATCGTATAGTCGAGCACTAAATTGTACTCCGTCAATGCCAGCTCGGACATATCGCAGAGCGCACCGCCGTAGTGACGGGCGTAGCGCATGGCTTCAACGTAGGGAGCAGTCGGCAGGTTTAGAGAACGATAAACTTCTCGCTGGCCTGCAATGCCCCATTCATCCATCGGTCCAGTGCCGCCTGCTACGAGACAATAATGGACCAAACGCATGTAGTGCTTGATATCGCGGGAGCACTTCGCCTTGAATGTATCGGTGGAATTTGCTTCGCCGGGACTGTTCAAGTAAGAATACTTCCCAATACAGGCATCGTAGGCTGCTTGGGCTACTCGATCGAGGTTTTCTACGAGCTTTTCAGCTGCCTCTAGACGGGCCGTGGCTCGCTGAATCGAACCCTGAACGGCGTCTAGGTCGGAGGCACTGGGGAAACGACCTGCTGCATCGGCAGCTTCAATGACGTTGGTAATAACTGATTTCATGGCTTAGATCTCCAAAAATTTTCACTGCGACGTTATGATTCAGGCTCGAGTCACTTCAGAGGGTCCGTCCGTTTAGCTCAGCGCTGCGATCGCGCGGTCGAAGTAGCTACAGACTTCAGCAACCAAGTTGGCGCAGCGGTCTTCCGCGATGGGAGGACCCATTTTGCGAGGTTTAGAGCCTGCATGCTCTTCGCTGGGGGTGTCTTGGATGTGAGCGGCAGCTTGGGCCTTCATAATTTGAAGGGCGCGAACGATGGAGGTGCTGGGGACGCCGAGGGCCGTATAGGTTTCTTTGAGGCCGTCCAAGCAGCGAGTATCTAAGGAAGAGGGGTCGCCAGCCAGGAGGGCGTAGGTCACGCAGCGAAGGATAATTTCAGCATCGCGCAAGCAGGCAGCCATCCGACGGTTGGGGTAGCAGTTACCGCCTGCTTGAACCAGGCTTTGGTTTTCGCAAATCATCCCGGCCACTGCATCGGATACCATGCAGCTAGCGTTGCTAGAAATTGAATTGACAGCATCTAAACGACGGTTGCCAGTGGCGATAAACGCTTTGAGCGTGTTGATATCGTCTACAGTGGATATGCTGGCATTCGCTTCGACTACAACTCTAGAAAAGGCATCAAGCATTTCGCTCTCCTGAAAACTACGATCTATAAATTTGTATTGCGCTGGCATTGAAGTAATGCAAAAACTATGCTGGCTCATTCAATAGGGTGGGCAATATCGCCTCTGTTTCGAACAGCGAAGCAATAATCCTTAATGTCCTTTGTTTGCTTTGAGGCCGCACGGTGAGTCGAGTTTAAAGTGCCCTCAACGGGCTGCATTCTGTCTCGATCTCCTAGGGCTGTTATCATCGAAGGCACGGACGAATTTTGCTCTCCGAGGATGGTCCTTTGCGCGATCGCTACCAAACGCTCCTAACTCAACTGGTCGAAAAAGTTCTTAAAGGACACCTACCTTCCAAAGAGCAGGTCTATCGCGAACTGGTGCAAGATCTCGAACCCGATTCAGCCGAAATTTTGGACGAATGCCTGCAAGAGCAGTTATCTGCCACTCAATTAGCTGTCACCAATGCTGTCGATGAAATCAAACAAGCTAAAGCCACCCGCAGCTTGAGGGCGCTCAAGACCATTCAGGGTGAATGGGAACGCTACCAAAAAGATCGGGGTGCCAGCAACGCGATCGCCGCTTCAGCCCAAGTCATTCTCAGATCCGAGCCCGATCGATATTTCGCAGCCTTGGTGAAAGTGCTGGATGCAAATCAGGCCCAGCCCCTCAACCTAGAACAACTCAAGCAGCTCGCCAGCACCCTAAAACAAGCCGCCTCAATGATGGGCGACGCGAATGCAAGCCTTCAGCAGGTTATTTCGGGCATTCGAGCTGGATTGGCTTCCTGGAAGGCCCTGGAACCTCACCTCATCAGCTGGATGTACGAACAAAGCCGTGACAATTTAGGCTTTGAAGGCACCCCCGGCCAGCGCGGTCCCTGGCAACTGTGGGCGCAGCAGGTGAGCAGCCCGCTCCTGCAATCGCTATTTCAGGGATTGGCTCTCAACCAGCCCGTTACCGATAGTTTGAATGGAGTAGACCATACTCTTCAGGATTGGATAGACCTTGCCCTCGCGCTTCAGCTGACCCAGCGCGGTCTCGTCACTTGGTTCGAGCAGCAGCCCTACGATTCTAAATGGGGCACCCAGCAAAGTATTGCCACCTTTCTTTCCTTTGCCGTCCTTTGGGGCCAGCTGTCTGCCGGAATCGAGCAAGCTACTTCTGTAAACGTTTACAACCGCGAACCGCTCTCTCAAGGCTGCTTCCAGATGGCGCTCCAAACCCTGCGCGCTTTTACCCAGCGGCCTTACTTCCCGCTCTACGGCGGCGTATTTGCCCTTCTGTCAGGCCGTCACCTTCAAGATGCGCTCGCTTACTTGGACGAACCGCTCCGTCAGGCAGATGGAACCCAAGAAAAGGCGCGGATGCTGACGCTGCTCGGTTATTCGCAACGGGCGATGGGACAGATCGAGCGATCGCTAGAATTCCACCAGCAGGCTCTTGAAATCGCCCACACAGCAAATGATACGCCCTGCGAAATTGCCAACCTCAATCACATCAGCCGAACGTACCTCTCTCAAAAGCTGTATACGAACGCGATCGGCTCCGCGCAACGGGCTTTAGTTTTGGCCAGGCAGCGGGGCGATCGCTTGGGTGAGGCCAATGCCCTCACAAATTTGGGCTACGCTCAAATCCTAACGGCGCAGCAGATCGAGCGGTTGATCCCGGAAGCGTCAGACGTGTCCATCGGCTATCTCAAGGAAGGATTGAGATTGTCCGAGCAATTGGGCGATCGCCAAAGTCAATCGCTGTGCTGCAACAGTTTGGGCATTGCCTACGGCTTGCTAGAGCAGCACGAAGAAGCCATTTTGTACCTTCAACAGGGGCTACAGGCTGCCCAGCGCTCCGGCGACTTGTACCTGCAAGGGCTGAACTGGTCCTACCTGGCTGAAAGCTACTATCGACTGGGCGATTATCCCCAGGCGATCGGTGCGGGGTTGTTAAGTCTGTACGGTTTAGAACAGATCCAGGCTCCCGAGCAAAGTCAGCCCATGGGTTTGTTGCGCGTGGTGAAAGGTCGGATGGGCGCAGAGGCATTTGCAGCGGCTGTACGGCAATGTCGAGCTGGGTTGCTTCCCTTCATTGGGGTGGATGGATTTGACCATGCCCTCCACCTTCTGAGCGCAACTTCTCAAGATTAGATTGAATCTACTCCAGGCAAAGCCGACCAAGATCCGTCACAGTGCTCCGCCCATAGCCGAAGGCTTGGGGGTAGTGAAGTGACTTCAGACAAATCCGATACTTTTCTAACAAAGCCAAAACTTTCAATAATTTCTGGCAACATATCGTTCTTTTACGTTCATTTCCTTCCTAACCTAGAGTTAACGCCTAGAAACCCAGCGATCGTTTCAAGCAATAAAGGGAATATTATGCAGCTTTTTGCAGATGCCAGTCAGCGTCTTGAAAAAGCACTTCAGTACGTCGATTTACCTGAAGATGCTCTCGCCTACCTCCGCCATCCAAAGTCTTCTTTGGCCGTTTCAATCCCCGTCCGTATGGACGATGGCTCTCTCAGGGTTTTTCAAGGCTACCGCGTGCGCTATGACGATACCCGCGGCCCTACCAAGGGCGGCGTGCGCTACCATCCCCACGTATCGCAAGATGAAGTGCAGTCTCTAGCCTTTTGGATGACGTTCAAGTGTGCCGTGCTCGATCTGCCCTTTGGTGGCGGCAAGGGCGGCATTACCTTAGACCCAAAATCCCTCTCTAAGATGGAGCTAGAACGGCTCAGTCGCGGTTATATCGATGCGATCGCCGATTTCATTGGCCCGGATGTGGATATCCTCGCCCCCGATGTCTACACCAACCCGATGATTATGGGTTGGATGATGGATCAGTACAACGTGATTCAGCGGAGGATCGAGCGCGCTGTCGTAACTGGAAAGCCTATCTCTATGGGGGGAAGTGCGGGGCGCGATACCGCAACGGGTCTGGGTGCTTTTATGACGATCGATGCGATCGCCCCGCTATTAGAATTGACGCCATCCGATACAACCGTTGCGATTCAAGGCTTTGGTAATGCAGGGAGTATCCTGGCCGTCGAGTTGGCCAAAGCTGGATACCGCATTGTGGCCGTTAGCGACTCCCAAGGCGGCATTTATGCATCCCAAGGCCTAGATATTCCGAGTATTGTGCACTACAAGGATTCCAATCGCAGGATTAATGCCGTGTACTGCGAAGGAAGCGTGTGCAGCGTCGTAGAGCACGCGATTATCTCAAACGAAGATCTTCTAGCTTTGGATGTGGACATCTTGATTCCTGCCGCCCTTGAGAATCAAATTACGGATGCAAATGCCCATCGGATCCGGGCAAAGTATATTTTTGAAGTGGCCAATGGGCCGATCTCGTCCGCTGCGGATGAAGTTCTAAAGCAGAATGGTACCCTCATCTTTCCCGATATTTTGGTGAATGCGGGTGGAGTGACGGTGAGCTACTTTGAATGGGTTCAAAATCGCAGCGGTCTCTACTGGTCTGAAGCAGAGGTTTATACGCAGCTTAAAAAACGGATGGTAAGGGCTACAGAAGAAATCTGGCAAATTTCCCAGCAGCAGGGAATTTCGCTGCGGACGGCGGGCTATGTGTTAGCCCTAGAGCGGATTGGAGAAGCGATTTCTGCCAAGGGCACCCGCGATTACTACGTCCATTGATAAAATGCACAGGACCTCGAGTGCGCTAAGCTTAGTGCCATAAAGGCCGAACGCTATTGGCATCCACGGATTTCATGGACTCAGATCGGACCATTGCAGTGATTCGGTACCCTTCGTTAGTGCAGTGGTTAGCCGACCGATTGGTTCGGGTGGAGTTAGAGAATATTGCGATTGCTGGCTCGGACGCGATTCCTCTGCCGTTATTTTCCCAGAGCGATCGCCAATTTGGCACCTTTGCCTCGCCGTTCCCTTTACAATGGTCGAAGCGAGGAGACCATTCAGCCCAAACCATAGGAGCCGCGATCGTTCGATCCCTGACCTGTCAAACTCGCGATTCGGACTTTGCCCCGGCATTGTGGATGCACCCCGAGGGCTGGCTCTATGTGTCCTTCGGCCCGCAAGACCTGGCAAAATGGCTTCAAACCTTGGTCGGCGCGGCTCCAGAACTCTGGTTGCCCGCGCGAGCGGAGGAGGGGTCTCGGAAAATGGAGTCAGGAATCAGTCGCGACCCGGTCCTGTTTGAGTTGCAGTACGCCCATGCCCGCTGCTGTAGTTTGCTGCGCCTAGCGCGGCAAGAAAAATGCCTCCCGCTTGACGATATAGGCGATCTTGGGGATCCTTCATGCTGGCAAACCCCCACGGGCGAACTGCTCCTGCAAGCGAAACCCGAGCAAGCACTGCTGCGAGCGCTGATGCAGTTTCCCCAGTCTCTATCGCCACAGAAAGCAATCTACGGCAATCGGCTTTTGAAGGTGCTGGGTTCCGAAACCAGGCTGGAATGGAGTCTCCCCCAGAAACACCTTCGCAAGCAGGCATGGGTTTGGAGTCAATTATTTTGCGACTTTTATCGCGAATGCAGGCTATTTGGGGACGTTCGAGAGACTTCGCCAGCGCTGGCCCGCTCGAGATTTGCCCTGATCGCCATTGTCAGAAAAGTGCTGGCGTTTGTCTTAGAGGATGTGCTGCAGCTCGACGCGCCTGCGGAACTGTAGGCGCACAGACTCATTTGCATTCGATCTGCTTTATGATGGAGGGGTGACAACTCGGACAACCTTCGCTACGATGTTCGGGTGTGAGGCGTGAACCAGAGAAGGCACCGAGACGAAACACGGAAAGTCGTCGGTGCCTTTTTTGATCTTTACGCTTCGCCAAGCAAGATTTTTGAAAGGGCGATCGCCGCGCCGTTCGATTCCACATCCGGGGCAACCCAATCGGCAAACGCTTTGACGGGTTCGGGTGCGTTCCCCATGGCGACGCCAATGCCTGCGTACTGAATCATTTCGATATCGTTAAAGTTATCGCCAACGGTCAAAACCTCGTGGGGGCTTAACCCTAACAGCTCTTCGGCAATGTACCTCACGGCTGTTCCTTTATTGACCAGGGGATTGGTTGCTTCAAAAAAGGTGGCAACGGATTTGGTGAGATACAGCTCTGCGGGCGAATATTGCGCTCGCAAATGGGTGTAGAGCGAATCGATATGGGCTGAATTTTGGCTGAGGGCCAATAGCTTGGTCGGTTCGCATTCCTGAATGAGGGGGCGCAGATCTCCGATGGGAAATAGCGTTACGCCAGTACGATCGCTATACAGCTGAGATTCTGGGGTGACCTCCCGCACGTAAAGCCGATCGTTCGCGTAGGCATGGACTGAAAGATGCTGTTGAAAGTCAACCTGCTCGAAATAATCGAGGAGCTGCAATGCGGCTGATTTTGCTAGCGTCCAGTGGCGGTGAATTTTGCCCGTTTTGGGTTCTTGAATCAGCGCCCCCTGATAAGTCATCAAGGGCAGGTCTAAATCCAGGGCGTCGTAGAACCGCAATGCAGAGTGGAACATCCGACCCGTGGCGATCGCCACCTGAATGCCCTTCTCTCGAACGGCTCGAACCGCTGCTCGTACGGTGGGTGAAATTTCGTTGTTTTCCCCCGCGATCGTGCCATCGATATCGAGTACCACGAGACGAATCGCCTGCGCGCGTTTGGGATCGAAGGTTAAGGGTGTTGTGGCTGAGGCAGCAGCAGAAAATTCAATCACGGGAAAACTCAATGACAGGGTATGACCTTAGTGTGTACTGGAACTTGGTTTTTTAGGCAAGTCAATAGACTACCCAATGCAGTTGTAAGGGCAGTGATATCGTAGAGTTGAGCTTCTATCCATCCTACTATTCCAGATATCATGGACTCTTCCAGCTTTTCAACGGCGTCTATACCCCTCGATCGAATCCGCTACGACGAGAAGGGTCTCATTCCAGCGATCGTTCAAGATTACTTGGATGGCACGGTGCTCATGATGGCTTGGATGAATGCAGAATCGCTCCATAAAACCCTAGAAACAGGACAAACCTGGTTCTGGAGCCGCTCCCGTCAAGAATTTTGGAATAAGGGCGCAACGTCCGGTCACATCCAGCAGGTGAAGTCGATTCGGTACGACTGCGATAGCGACGCAATCTTAGTCACGGTCGAGCAGATCGGCGATATTGCCTGTCACACCGGAGAACGAAGCTGCTTCCACCAAGTGGATGGCAAGATTCTCCCCCCGCCTGCGGATACGCTGTCTCAAGTGTTTGCGGTGATTTGCGATCGCAAAGCCAATCCCAATCCCGATTCCTACACCTGCAAACTGTTGGAAGGGGGCGACAACAAAATCCTCAAAAAAGTTGGAGAGGAGGCTGCCGAGGTGGTGATGGCAGTCAAGGATGACGATCGAGATGCGATCGCCGGGGAAGTCGCGGATTTGTTTTTTCATGCGATGGTCGCGCTGGCCCACCACGATGTAGACATCAAGCAAGTCTATCGCAAGCTGCAAGAGCGACGGCGCTAGAAAACTTCCGATAAATCCAACACAAAACCGGGCAGGATATTTTCGCCGGACAGCGTTTTGGGCGACAGCGCTACTTCCGGTGGCTGACCGGGACGGTAAATTTCCACTCGTTGGGTTTGCGGATCGATCAGCCAGCCCAGCCTTGCCCCGTTCTGTATATACTCCTGCATTTTTTGCTGAAGTTTAGAGAGGGTATCGCTGGGGGAGCGCAGCTCAATGACGAAATCAGGACACAGAGGCGGAAATTTAGCCCGCTGTTCTAAGGTAAGGGCTTCCCAGCGATCTTTTGCTACCCAAGATGTATCGGGCGATCGCTCTGCACCATTAGGCAACTTAAATCCTCCGGAGGAGTCAAAGGCTACGCCTAACTTATATTTTTTATTCCAAACAGCCAACTGCGAGGATAAGTCAAGGTTACGACGGCTGGTTTCGCCTCCGGCTGGGGTCATGATAATGATGGCTCCTGATGCAGTGCGCTCAAAACGATAGTCCCGATGGTGCTGACACAGTTCGAAGAACTGGTCATCGGTCATTTGAACAAAAGGTGCTAAGTTGAGGGTAAATGCGTCCATAAGTCGGGCCGGACAAGCAGAGGTGAAATTATTTATAGCCTAGCTTGGATCCTCTACGTTCTTTTAGGTAATCATTTCCACGGCACCAGAGTCTAAGTCGTAGTGGCCACCCACAATTTTTAGTTTTTTTTGCGCGACGCGACGGGCCAAAAGCGGCTGCGAGGAGGAGAGCGTTCGAACGACCGATCGAATATTGGCTCGCACAGCTCGATCCAGTAAGTTGTTATCGGATTGCTCTGCCTGGGCTTGAACGATCGCCGGTTCGATCGCCTTTGTCAGGGCCTCAAGGTGTCCTGGCAGATGGGTTCCCGTTGTTAGAGCATTCAGGGCTGCTGTGACGGCTCCGCAGCGCTCGTGGCCCAGCACCACCACCAGTTTGACATTGAGCGATTCAACGGCATACTCAATACTGCCCAGATTGGCGTCATCTACAATATTGCCCGCAACGCGGATGGTGAATAAGGAGCCGAGTCCCTGGTCAAAAATCACCTCTGGCGGCACTCGCGAATCGGCACAGCCTAAAATTACGGCAACAGGGGCTTGAGACTGGGCGAGGCTTGTAATGCGTTCTAGTCCGCGATCGGGGGAGATCGACTGTCCTGCTGTGTATCGCTGATTGCCCGCCATGAGTTGTTTCAGCGCCGCATCTGCGGAGAGAGTTGCTGCTTCTGCGGGCCGCTTTTGGAGCAGATCCAGTCCTAAACTGGTGGCTAAGGTTCCAATTCCGAGGAAATTGAGCAGCGATCGCCTGGAAAGGTTGCGATTTGACGGGATACTGGACATCTTGAATCTCTCTTGAGGGCGGACAACAATCTTGAAAAAAGGCTGACGTTGACGAATGCTCGAGGGCAAGGGGGTAGTCCGCAGAAATAGGTACGAGAATACTATTTTCCATGTCAGAATGGATTTATTATGACATGCAGACAAGTGTATGACAGAAGCAATTGTTAATGTCAACGAACAGGGTCGCATCGTTATCCCTACTCGGATCAGGCAGCAGCTAGGACTTGTGGCGGGATCCAAGCTAGTTGCTCGTTTAGAAGAGGGACGACTTGTTCTAGAGAAACCAGAAGATGTATTTAAGCGACTTCGTGCCACCTTTGATTCATCGGATTCTTTGGTAGAAGAGCTGCTGAACGATCGCCGCACTGAAGCTGCCCATGAGTAGCAGCTACGTTCTGGATGCCTCAGCCATTTTGGCATTACTCAACAACGAACCCGGTGCAGATCGCGTTCAGGCTGCTCTCACAGATGCAGTTTGCTACATGTCAGTGGTGAACTGGTCGGAGGTTGCGAGAAAGTTAGTATTACGCGGTCGATCCACTGAGGCGATCGCTCGTAATCTGATGGCATTAGGATTGGAATTTAAAGACTTTAGCTACCATCAAGCAACCGCAACGGCACAAATCTTGGCATCACCTCTATCTCTGGGAGACAGAGCGTGCTTAGCACTGAGTTTAGATTTAGGCATAACGGCATTGACCGCTGACAAAATTTGGCAAACCCTTGCAACTGGCGCAAGCGTCGAGTTGATTTGTTGACTGGCTTTTGATGTTATGTCAGCTGCTCGCGTAAGAATGCCGGGCTGAAAAAGTTTATTTCTGAAGCGATAGAGTGGGTAAGCGATCTCCTTTTCTCCCGCTGTATCAACAGCGAACGGGGGCGAGTGTAATGCCTAAAAAACTTTTCAAATTGTCTCTAAGCGATAGCGATTGTGAAATTTTATAAATTTAAGAGCGGTTTTGCAAAAAAGTCAGTATTGAAAAAAGAAGTATGACAAGCTTCTTGTCAAAAGTTTCGTCGATTTATAGCAATCCCATTTGATTTGTGAGACTCTAGAGAGAGTAACAATGCTAAATAGATGCTGTCTGAACTTAAAGACTTTATCCAGTCTAATCCAGATGTCCGTGAGTTAAAGCGTGCTGTCGCAGTACAGATGTATCTCAACGGTTATAAACACCGAGAAATCCAGGAGAGTTTATCGGTCAGTTCAGGGTTCATTAGCAAATGGACAGCCCTGTATAGAGAGCAAGGGGTGCAGGGACTGAAGCTGAAGCACTTAGGCTCAGTTGGGCATCTAAGCCCCCAACAGCGCCAAGCAGTATGTACCTGGCTACAGACTCAAAAATACTGGAATCTTGAAGAACTTCAAGGCCATATTGAGCAAGCGTATCAGGTTGTCTTTGACTCCAAGCAAAGCTACTACACCCTGTTCAAAGAGGCTGGGATTAGCTGGAAAAAGACTCAAAAGCGCAATCCCAAGGCAAACCCCGAACTGGTTCAAAAAAAAAGAGGAAATCACGGACTGGTTAGAGGCGCATCGCGGTGAAATCGATTCGGGCGAATTAGTGGTCTTGTTCCAAGATGAATGTCATCTACTCTGGGGCGACCTGTGCGGGTACATCTGGGGCAAAACATCGGAGCGCATTGAAGTGCCCATCGTAAACGAACGAGAGAGACAAACCTATTATGGGGCTCTCAACCTCCACACCCAAGAATGTCTGATCCAAGCCTATGACAAAGGCAATTCTCAAAGCACAATTGCCTTTGTGGACTATCTACTCAAACAACATCCCAGTCGTCGTATTGCCTTACTCTGGGATGGGGCAAGCTACCATCGTTCAGGAGCGTTTAGAGGCTATCTCACCTCTATCAATCAAGACCTTGACGTAATCACAATGGAAAGTCACCTGTATAAGGTTTGCACCCAATGACCCCAAGCAAAATCCAATTGAGGACATTTGGTTACAGGCGAAGCGCTTTATCCGAGAGTGGTACCATCTTTGCAAATCTTTCCGTGCAGTCAAGGCTTTATTTGAGTTTGCGACCCATCGACAAATATTTGATTTCCCTAAGCTTTTTACCTATGGCTGCTTCTCATAAATGATTTGGGATTGCTATCCAAAACGCGCTGATTACCGATAGCAGCAATAATGAACTATTAGCGATTCTCAATGGCGTCCAAGCTAACACTCTAACCAGTGGAATGTTTGTGACCGCATAGGTAACAGGGGCGATCGCCTATAAGTTCGTTAGGGAAGCTGCGATCGCCCATCCTGGTTCAACGATCGAAATAGATGGCTAGATAAGATACAGTAGAAGGCAACCATAGCCTTAACCAAATCCTATGATCGAGCACCATAAAATTTTGCAATGGAGCCAGCAAATTGCTCAGACATTTCAACCAGAGCAAATCATCTTATTTGGCTCCTATGCCTACGGTCAGCCCACCGATTCCTCAGACGTAGACTTATTAGTCATCATGCCCTTCAAAGGGCAACCCTTCCATCAAGCCATGAAAATCTTAACTCAAACCAATCCCGATTTCGCCGTCGATCTATTGGTGCGTACCCCCACTCAAATTCAGCAGCTTTTGGATTGGAACGACTTCTTTATCCGTGAGATCGTAGACAAAGGAACCATCTTGTATGCAGCCCCTCACGCAAGAGTGGCTTAATAAAGCCGAAGGGGACTTTGCAACCGCCCAGAGAGAACTACGCGCGCAAAACCCCCAACTACGATGCAGCTTGCTTTCACGCTCAGCAATGTGTGGAAAAATATTTCAAAGCTCGGTTGCAGGAAGCCATCATTCCATTCGGAAAAACCCATAATCTTGTCGTCCTACTCGACCTCCTACTCCCTCTTGAACCCACTTGGAAGACTTTGCGTCCTGAAGTACAAGTACTGAGCTTATTTGCCGTTGAAATTCGCTATCCAGGCACCTCTGCCGATAAAGTAACAGCTCATGAGATGGTCAACATTTGTCGTAGAATTCGCACATTGGCGCGTACTAGCTTGGGTTTGATGCCATAACAGTCTCGCAACGCATCTAAACTTTCAGCCAAAAATGCTGTCAACAATAACGACAGAACCCGCAAACGACCTTCTTCGAGCTTGTACTTCGCACATTTCGGTAATGCTGAGGGCGATCGCAATTCCAAAACCCCTACTGCGACTTTAACCAAACCATCAAATCGTCAGCATTTGCGAAATCTAACAGAGCCTCACCCAACGCCTCCAAATGATGCAAAGGGAGTGCTTCAACCTGGGAGATAACCTCAGGAGACATCATACCTACGCGACGGGAAAGCTGGCGGAGGATGAGCGATCGTTCTCCTTGTTGGAGTCCTAATTGAATCCCCTCTTGTCTGCCTTCCTGTCTGCCTTCCTGTCTACCTTCCTGTCTGCCTTCCTGTCTGCCTTCCTGTCTGCCTTCCTGTCTGCCTTCCTGTCTGCCCTCTTGAAGTGTTTCTTGTCGCCACTTCTCGTAGACTGGGGTTAAGTTCATCGCTAAAGCCCTCTCATCCTTGTTCAAATTCTGCCCTAAATTCAGATGAATTTGCAACACTGCTAAATGTTGGATGGCTTGTTGCCGCATCGGATGGTTGCTTGGAAGCGCCAACAGTTCTGAAATGGCCTGACGTTGGATACCATTACGCGCCATCAGCCTAAGCCATAGGGTTTCCTCTACAATCGGAAGCTCGTGAAGCGCCACCAAAACAGTCCGTAGAATGGGCGCAAGAAAATAGAAACCCGTAGGCCAACCCTTTTCAACTTCAGCACGCAGTCCTTTGATGGTTGGTTTTGAAACCGTCGGACTCAAAACCCATAGCCAAGGCAACTCTTTTGTGGATAAGGATTTTGTTTCTCGTTTGGCCTGACGTTGTAGCTCCTCCGTTAAATCGACAAGCTTTCCCATACAGCTGTAGATCTCCAAGGGTTGCACGGTATTGCGGAAAGGCTCTATGGCACAGTGTTTCCTGGCCATTTGGCCCAATACACCTAAGGATTTTAGACTGGATTGAGACTCAGGCTTCGGCACAAACCAAACATCCACCTCACGAGTTTCGCTAGTAACCTTGCGGCTGCTCCTGACCGTACCAAGGGGTTCGAGAAGGGTTTCTAAATGTTGTTTGGCGAACAGGTCATGGCGCGTGCGGGTCATGCAGGAACGGTCGATTAAAGTCGTTCAGCATCGTACCACGGCAAAAACGGCTCAACCGCTCGCGTAAGAATGCCGGGCTGAAAAAGTTTATTTCTGAAACGATAGAGTGGGTAAGCGATCTCCTTTGCTCGCCCATTCGTTATTGCCAGCGTAGATGGAACCTTCGATTGCAACGGGAATAGACTTGAAGCCTGTATCCATCGATATTGCAGGTTTGTTCGCTGCTGTAAAACCGCTTGCAAACGTGCAAGCGGTTTTACTAATCTGCGCGGCCTTTCTAGATTTTATCCTTGGCGATCCCTGGGGTTGGCCCCATCCCGTTCGAGTCATGGGTGCTGCAATTCAGTATTTCTGCAACTGGAGCTGGCGATGGTTCAAACGTCCGCTGGCCCTGCGGTTAGCTGGCATTGTCTTAGCCTTGGGTCTGGTTTTGGGAAGCGCTTTGGCTGCACGATCGATCGTAGATATTGCCTATCAGGTGTGGACGCCTGCTGGATGGGGTGTGGAAGTGATTCTGTTGGCCAGCTGCTTCGCCGGTCGCAGCCTTCGCACAGCGGCAGAGGATGTCCTGAAGGCACTCAAAACTGATTCTATTGAAGAAGCCCGAGCTGTTTTAAGTCGATATGTCGGTCGCGATACCGCCGAGTTGTCTGAATCGGAAATCCTGCGGGCGATCCTAGAAACAGTGGCAGAAAATGCTACGGATGGCGTCATGGCTCCGCTGTTCTACGCCCTTCTGGGTCTTGCTTGGCCCGTCGTGGGAATGGTCCCCCTAGCGATCGCCTATAAAGCAGCCAGCACCCTAGACTCCATGGTGGGCTACCGTCACGAACCTTACATCCACATCGGCTGGTTTAGCGCCAAACTAGACGATGTTCTCACTTGGCTGCCCTGTCGTCTTAACGTCTTGACTTTAGGTGCAATCTCCGGCAAACTTCAGGCCGTTTGGCAGCTTTGCTGGAGAGATGCTGCCAAGGATCCAAGCCCGAATTCTGGCTGGAGCGAATGTGCCTACGCTGCCATCCTAGACGTTCAGCTTGGCGGGCTCAATTCGTATCAGGGCGTTATTAAATTCAAGCCGTTATTGGGGAGACCCTACCGACCCATTACCCAAGAACGAATTGAGTATGCATTGCGGCTGACGCGTAACTGCTTTGTCGTGTGGGTGGCGTTCTCTATCGCCTTTTCGATCGCGTTTTCTCCTTCCGTTCAGGGCATGACCGAGGACTTGGCTCGTCGGCTGCTGTCATTCGTGCCTTCAGCCTAGCGTGCAGATCGACCTGAGGTAAAACGCCCCCCATTTCCGCGATTTATTTCTCGTTTTTATAGAACCATTCCGTTCCGTCGCTATAGGATCTAGGTAGTACCTATTGCAACCACCGGAATTCATGACGTCTGACCCAA
Organism: Altericista sp. CCNU0014; assembly: GCF_044923475.1. NCBI lineage: Bacteria > Bacillati > Cyanobacteriota > Cyanophyceae > Synechococcales > Altericista > Altericista sp. CCNU0014. The sequence continues at coordinate 2,574,668 of NZ_CP137338.1, read as the reverse complement.
CTGCTAAGCCTAATCTGGGGCGGCTTGAGAAAATCGACCCAGCCTTATATTGGAAAAACGAAGCGTCAGACTTTACCCCTTGGCTGACCCAAGCCGAAAACCTAAAACTGTTAGGCGAAGCCATCGGTATGGAGCTAGAGGCCGTTCTCGATGCAGCGCAGCTCGAAGAGCTACAGTCAGACCTGCTGTGTCGAGAGGTCAATACTGGCGGTTGGGTGTTAGTTGGAAATCAGCTCAACCCCTCTGACGAAAAACATTTAGGACGCTTGCTCACTTACGCGGCAGATATTGACGCTGCTGCCATCGTCTGGATTTCCAGCCAATTTTCTTCCGAGCACCGCATCGCGCTCGACTGGCTCAATCGCATTACCCAGCCATCCATTCAATTCTTTGGCCTCGAAATTGAGCTGTGGCGAATTGGCGAAGCCGCAATGGCCGCCCGCTTCAACCTCGCGACCCAATTGAAAGCAGTAACCCTGTCACCTTCAGACAAGGTCGCAGACTCATTCACGCCGCAGTCGGAAGAATCGCTCGAAGAGGAGCCAGAACCCTTAAGCGAAATCCAGCAGCAAAATTTAGACTTTTGGACGGAACTCTGCGATCGCCTAGAGCAGCGAGGCAGCATTGTAAAGGTAGGTGCGCCAGTCATCGGCGATCGCATTAACTTTGCCATCGGACGCGCTGGCTTCTGCCTCTACGCTCACATAGACCGCGAAGTAGCTTGCCTGGATGTCGGACTCTCCTACTCGGGTGTAGATACGCACGCCTACTTTAACTTGCTGCTCGAGCAGCAAGACGCTATTGAAGCGGAAGTTGGCGTCCAGATGGATTGGAGCAACGATTCTGACGGGCGAGCTTTTTCAGTCTTCTGCACGCTTGCCGAAGCTGATTTGAGTCAACTGGATGGATGGCCTGACTACCTTGAATGGGCGGCTGACTTCCTAGAGCGGCTGCACGACGCCTTCTCAGACCGCATCAAAGCACTGAACGAAAACGACTTTAAACCCATGCCGAATTATAAAAGTCTAGATCCGCTCCAAAGTGCCTTGATTTTGCCCAATTAATCCGCAGGATCGAATTGTCTAGCTCAAGGGGACGGTTTTGCGGCAATCAGCGCGTTCCGCTTGCCAAAGAAAAACATAGGGTCAACAGCGGTCTTCCCCTTCGGATGAACCTGAAAATGCAGGTGCGGCCCAGTACTGAAACCGGAACTGCCCATCTTGGCAATCTGTTCGCCTTGTCGCACCTTGATTCCCACCCGAGTCAAAACTTCGGAAGCATGGGCATAAAGCGTGACTGTCCCATCTGGATGCTGAATTTCAACCTTGTTGCCAAATCCATCGTCGCTCCAGCCTGCGGCGATCACTTTCCCTACTGAGACCGCAACAATAGGAGTGCCGACGGGACCGGCAATATCGATGCCGCGGTGCAAGCGCCCCCATCGCATGCCGTACCCAGACGTAAATTCACCCTTGGCAGGTAAAATATATTTTTGGATACTTGCAACTTTCCTGGCAGGCTGACTGACTGGACGGGTTAGCTGAACCACAGGTGCTACGGGGGTTGCCTTAGAGGTTCTCCCAAGCTCGAGCGCTCGCGTTTCTATGCTCCGATACGTCTGAGCCAAAAAGTCTGAAATGACGGGGGACTGAGCCGTATTGACGGCAATCGGGAGCAACATCGCAAGGGCAGTCGAAAACTTGTAAGATGTAGCCCAAAAATCGCTTAACCCCTCTGAAAGCTGAAGTGCGGGAAACTGCCTCGATTGAACTTCAGATAGCGTACCCATTCCCATGCGTTGGTGGATGGGAGGGGCGTAAGCATAACTGAATGCCAAAGCTCCATCCCGATAAGTTGTGGCGTCCAATCGATGGAACGCGTTTTGGGTTAGAGACAAATTTGGAAAAGGCACGCGCCAGTCGAGGCTAGTATGCCAAGGTGCAAAAGATTTTTTGAATGTTGCGTACCAGCTTTTCGGTTTGAGCTGTTTGCCCCCGTGCTGGACTTCAGCGCGATCTGGATAAATCCATTGAGGAATATCAGAATCCCTTCGGTGTCGATACTGAGAGAAATCTTGCTTCGTCCAGGTATTGGTTTCAGGACGGATGAAGGAAATGATTTGGGCATCGATGCCGCGAAGCCAGCCGCCAATGGAAATCAAAGATCGGTCTAAGGTCCGCTTCGGCTTGATGTCAATTATTTTATCCATCATTATTTTTAATAAGCTACGCTGTACGGCCCCTCAAGGCTAGGTTTGTCTTCTTTTAGCAAATCCAAAGAAAACATTAACACAAATTTATACAGCTTCAAAAGCCTTTCTAGGAAATGATCCCCAGGATCGAATGAACAGACAATGGCAGACTGCTAGCTAAAACATACACAAATCTAGGATTTGCGTTGGGTTTTGAACTATCGATCCGATCGGGACCTCATTGCATCAAAATGCTTGATTTTAATAAGGCTAACGACGGGTGTTACTCGATAGACCGCGCCGAGAAAATTGTCTCCCTGATACAGCATTTCCAAGCAAGTCGCTCGACTCCAGCCAGGGCCGCGACCTCGATTAAGCGACCTGTTTTCCGCGAACGCGCGCGGATTTGTGGGGAGGAGTTGTTGATGGATTCGCTTGAGTAGACAGAGGCATTGAGTTAGGCGTTAAAAAACCTCATCTTCAATGCCCACCCACCATTCACCTAAACTCATTAAAGTTGCATGAAGTTCTTCGACTTCACGCATGTACTCGTCTGGAGGGGTAGTGTCGCGACGCTCTTGAAGCTTTTTGAGGCGGAGCTGCAGCAACAGCCAAGGCTTGGAAATGCCATCGGTTGCTTCGATGTACTGAGCGAGCTGATTGCTATTCATACTGACGGTTTGCTAAATGAGCGTAAACGTAAAGTTATGTAAATGTAGTTTACAGTACTATATCTTTACGGCGCTCTATTTTGGGTCGATGGCGATCGATCTCATCTATAGGACGCTCATCGTTCCAATAACCGCTCGCTTGCAACTTGGGCATTCTGGTAGGTTTTAAGATGCTTGGAGAGGCTCGATGCATTGAGCGTCGTCAACCTTTGCAAAATTAATTCTCGTGCTGACCGAGATCGCCTGCATGGACTTGTCTGGGAAAGGTTGGAGCAAGCCGGATAGTTGCTGCGGTTCTCGGGGGGTGGGGTCTAGCCATCGCGCGTAATCTTCGGGATTTAAGATGACAGGCATCCGATCGTGAACGGTTCGCAGCAAGGGGTTTGCAGCGGTCGTCAGGATCGTACAGGTCTCGATGTCGTTCCAGGATTCCCACAGCCCTGCAAAGGCAAACAGACTGCGATCGCCCACCGTAAACAGAAAAGGTTGTTTTGACCCGCTCTTTACTTTTTGCCACTCGTAGAACCCATCGGCAGGTATCAGGCAGCGGCGATATTTATAGGCCGCTCGAAACGAAGGCTTTTCGGCTGCGGTTTCAGACCGAGCATTGATGAGATTGGCAAACTTTGAAGGGTCCTTTACCCAGGCAGGAATGAGTCCCCATACCATGAGCCTAAATTCGCGCGCGCCCGAATCTCGATTTTGCAGAATGACACCGACGGGCTGTGAAGGGGCAATGTTATACCGGGGCGGAAACTCAGGCACTTCTGTGAGGCCAAAAGCTTCCGCAACTCGTTCTGGCGATTGGGATAAGGTAAAACGTCCGCACATATTTCTAAGATAGCGCGCGGCCACAGGAGAGGGGCGCATCGACGTTCGGCACTGGTCGACTTTAGCGGCTCGAATACGGTACAGGGGGTACTGTACGCCAACCATTACTACAACCACCCGATGGCGGCCTACTCCATCCCCGCTGCCGAACTCCTCAGCGGCGACTCCAGCGGATTAAAAGGAGGAGAGCGCGTCGGTAATTTCGGTACAGAAAGGGAAGATAAAACTACGTACTAAGAACAATGTACTAGTCCCCGAAAATCAGTAGCATTACTGATTCCTTTTTTCTAGTCAAAAGTCATCTTGTTAAGTAGGCCTAGTAATCAATTTCTCAAATGGAAAAAATATGTCTCAGCAATCTCCAGACTCACAAGAATATTCGTCTTCCAGTTGGCTCCTGAAAATTCGCAACTCTTTTCAGAACTGGATTTCTAAAGAAATCATTGACTTTGACCCTTTCGATTGTGAAGCTTTGGTAACGCAGCAAATTCTCGACCAACTTCACCAAAACCAAGCAAACGTTCCAGAATGTCAGCTTAAAGTGTTCTAATCTTTGTCTGCAATCTCGCAATCGCTTCAGCCTTGTAACAAAGAACCATTGCCCTCTGTACCGTTGTGCTAAATCTCTGTCCCGAGAGCGTGCGTCGGTCCGTGCCTTTCTTCTCTCGTTTATTCTTGCTGTGAAAGTCGCTTCACTGCTTCATTCCCAAAGCGGGCGTGGGCTGCTTTCAGAATGTTTGGAATTCGAGCCGCGTTGGGGCTGCGGATAAGACTGGCCTGTAAGTCCAAAGTTTCAATCTGAGACGCTGGTTGGCCTGCAAACCAATGCCCTCCATTTCCCAGCAAATTGTAGCGCATTTTGGCGTACTCTTCCAGGTCATAGGCATTTGCTAAGTTCCACAGCCATAAAATGGTGGGGATATTAATGCCGCCTGGAGTTGCTTCATGGGAAGGCAGCCCCTGATTCCAGGTTTTGTACCAATTTTCTCCAAGGATTGCGATCGCCGTCTCTTCCAATCGAGCCAGAATTGGCGGCAGTATCGCATCGGCACAGTCCAACAGATCTAATGCCTTCAGGTGTTCGTCGAAATCCGAAGGCTTGGATGCTCCCACGCTCAATGTGTGAACTTGGCTGTGGCTGAGGCAAAATAAATCGTTAAAAACGATGGGACTGAGGGGCGCGCACAGATCCACCAACTTCTGAGGCGGATTGTAGAGCTTGCCGCCTTTATCGGAGGGGCTAATGATAAAGACGCCCATGTCGTGTTTTTGAGCGTCTAAAATGGCAGGCCAGTTGTTCTGAAAGATGTAGTACCAGTGCAGGTTGATATAGTCGAACGCGTCAGTGGCGATCGCCTTTCGAATCAATGCTGTTGGCCCGTGCGTCGAAAACCCAATAAAGCGAACTTTCCCTTCCGCGCGGAGCTGTCGCGCAACTTCAATGCAGCCCTCCGGTTTGAACGTGTTGTTGTAGAGTTCTTCATTGTTGAGTCCGTGCAACCCCAATAGATCCACGTAATCCAGCTTGAGGTAAGCCAAGGACTGCTCGAAAGTTTGACGAAATTCCCGAGCGCTAGCAGTAGGTGCGACCTTGGTCTGCACGATCGACTTCTGGCGAGGAAATGCAGGTAGAATTTGCCCCAACTGCATCTCCGAAGACCCATAGCCCCGTGCCGTTTCAATATGATTAATCCCTAGCTCGCGCGCGCGGCGAATGGTTGCTTCCAGATTGCGCTGGTTGTCTAGCGGCACCTCTTGGAACGGCACATCCTGCCACTTGAACTGATATCGCATCCCCCCGCAAGAAAATATGGGCATCTGGAGTTCAGTGCGGCCAAAGCGTCGGTATAGCATCCGTTGATTCGTATTTGTTCGCCTACATTCTAGACACAACCGCCAAACCAAATGCTAGGGTAATAAAGTTCCTTTTAAGCTGAATGCTTATGTCTGAGTCCATCGCGCTCGAGGATCTCGAACTAGACATTAGCCATCTGACCACTGAAGACGATCTGCCCGTGGATAATTTACCCTCGGAGAAACAGCAGCGGCTGTTGACCGAGCCGCTCTATAGTTCCGGCTTTAAGTCCAAAGATACAGATGTTTTTCTAGCGGCTGCAAATGTGGGTATTTTCTACTCAACCCACCAGCCACCTTTAGTGCCAGATGTATTTTTGAGCTTGGGAGTCCAGGTTGCAGAAAACTGGTGGGACAAGAAAAACCGCTCTTACTTTACGTGGGAATTTGGGAAACCTCCTGACGTTGTCATTGAAATCGTTTCTAACCGTAAAGGGGAGGAACTGGGGAGTAAGCTGAGGGACTATGCCCAAATTGGGGTTAAGTACTACATCGTGTTCGATCCTAGCGGCCAATTGAGCCGTATCCCGCTCCAGGTTTATCAGCTTCAGGGAATGTTATACGTCGTAATGGAAACGACCTGGCTGGAGCAGGTCGGATTGGGGGTAACGCTTTGGGAAGGAAGTTTTGAAGGCAAGCACGATCTGTGGTTGAGGTGGTGCGATCGCGACGGACAGGCGATCCTTACAGGCAGCGAGAAAGCTCGACGGGAAAACCAGCGGGCGGAGCAAGAATATCAACGAGCCGAACAAGAGTACCGACGCGCAGAGCAAGAGCATCAGCGAGCCGAGCAAGAACGCCAACGGGCGGAGCAGGAATCCCAACGGGCGGAGCAAGAGCGCCTGCGGGCAGAAAGATTCGCTGCAAGGCTACAGGCTCTAGGTCTCGATCCAGACCGTTTGGACGATTAGAAATTTTTGCCTTAAAAAAGGCGGCAGGACCAGAGTCCTGCCGCCTTTTAGAATCTTTGCGCGACGGTTTCCTACATTTCTCGAACGACGGGCTGTCCGTCTTGGATTTCTCCAATTAAAACGATATCGGTTACGCCGACAAAAATGCCGTTTTCGAGGACGCCTGGAATATTGTTGAGGATTTTTTCCAGTTCGGCAGGGTTGGGGATGGAGGCAAAGGTAACATCTAAGACCATGTTGCCCTGGTCGGTGATGACGGGACCGTCTTTTCTGACGCCCATGCGCAGTTCTGGTTTACCGCCGAGCTGCTCTAGGGCGCGGGTGACGGGGGCGATCGCCATCGGCAATACCTCTACGGGGACCGGAAAGGTAGAACCCAAGGCCGTTACGATTTTGGACTGGTCTACCACCACAATAAATAGCTCGGCGAGGGAATCCACCACTTTTTCGCGGGTGTGAGCTGCACCGCCGCCCTTGATGAGGTTTTTCTGCGGATCCACTTCATCGGCACCGTCGATCGCAATATGGATTCGATCGACTTCGTCGAGGGTCGTGAGCGGAATGCCGTACTGCTTGGCAAGCACAGACGCCTGAAACGAAGTGGGAATGCCTTTGATGTCCGTGAGTTCGCCAGATTTAAGGCGATCGCCCAAAAACTGAATTGCATAGGCTGTTGTAGAGCCAGTACCCAATCCCACAATGGAACCAGATTGCACGCGGTCAGCTGCTGCTTTGCCCACCTGCTGTTTCATTACCTTAATGGCATCTGCCCCTGTGCTCATGTCAAACCTCACGCCTATTCGTCTGTCGTCTCTAAGGATGCCGTAAAGTGTCGCCACTGCCTAGGGGCGATCGCCAACCTCGAAGAAAATTGATGGGAGACGCTGGGACCTGGCGTCTGGAGCGAGGAGCGTTCCTTCAAGACTTGGTTTTCACTGTCAATACTTGAGGCGGCGTCGCATCCGGCGGGTAGATGAAATCGACCTGAACCAACCGAGATGTTTGAGCGTCCAAATTCAACTCCACCAGCGGTTCGCCTTGCTGCCCCCGAGATTGCACCAAGTGGATGTAGCGGGTTTGCGGATTCCCGCTATCGTCTTTGTAACGCACGCGCACCGTCCCTCTAAAAAACACGCGCTTGGGCGGTGGATTGAAGAACGTCAGTTCCGTCGGTTTGGCGTCGGCTTTCAGGGGCGTCTGGAGCATCAAGGCCACCTTCTTGGGCGATTCGGTTGAGTTGTAGAGCGGTAAGGTGAGGCTGTAATGCACGCCATAGTTGCCGTGGGCGGCATAGGCCGTATCGGGGTAACGAACGACCATGGGCGCACTTTGCACCTGTCCCGTCCCAAAGGTCCCTTGGGCGAGACCGCTTAATAAATAGGAAAACGCTTCACCTGGGTTAGGGACGGTCAACCGTGTCGAAGGATTGCCCGGATCCGTCAGTTGAGCCAGCCACCGACTTCCCCTCGCCACACCCGCTACCCTTCCGTAGATAATCTTTCCCTTTGCCTCAGGCAAGGTGGGGGCTTTATCCCTTGGGCCTGACAGAGTTCCAGTTTTCAAAAGCGTTTCCCATTCGTCTCGGGTAGGGGCGCGCTCTTGTCCGGCACTATCGGATTTTGCATACATGGCAAGGCTTGCTGCGTAAACTGGCCCGTTGCTGCGCAAATAGGCTAGGGTAGAGCGCCCGTTGATGGGAGGTGTGAGTGCTTTGACTGGAATGGGAACATTCAACAGCATTTCGCTGGTGCCTGGGGGAACGACTAGTGTGGCAGGCCAATTGGGCTGTCGCTGCTGGCGCAAAATGTCATTGGTCGCGCGATCGCCTGGCCCTGCAAAAATATTCCCCAAGGCGTTGTCTGACAGGGGAGGGAGGTCGATAAATGGCGCGTCGGGCTGACTTAAGTAGCTAGCAGCCTGGAGCACGTTTACGGTAACGGGCTTCGTGCTAGGGTTGTGGAGCAAAATACCCAGATAGAGTGTTTTGAGAGGGTCTGAGGTTTTAGCTTGGTTGGAAATGTGATGGGCAAAAATATCGAAGCGGCCCTGGAAAACGCGATCGAGATGCGCTTCAGGGTGCGCCTTGCCTTCTTTGGGAAAGGTTGAGAGCAAGATCCCCTCGGTTTGGACGACTTCGGGACTGTTGCTGTTAAAGACCAGCACGTCATCTAACCGTCCGGGCAATACCCTAACGATTTGAGGTTTGACAATTGTGTCGGGCTTGGGTGCGACGGTAGGGGCTGCTTGGGCAATGAGAACCGAGCTGAGCAATGAAAACATGGCGATCGCGTCAACAGTGATAAACCTGAGGGCTATTATGCACCCTCGGGCTGCCTTCGTGACGGAGAAACCAGACAAGTTGACGATCTCTCAAAAGTCGATCGATCGCGAGTTCTCTACAGTGCGACTTCGCTCAGAAACTGGGAAAAAGGAATCTACCGAATCGGCAGCGTCTTCCTTGCTCTCTGTGAAGGGAATCCAGGTTTCTTCGGCGTAGGCTGTGGTTAAGGAAGGAGGTAGCGTTGAATAGGAAACATGTCCGATGTAGCCCATACAGCCCACCATCAAGGTATAGGCAGCAATAATGCCCGCCCCTGCAATAGCGACCAGCGCGCCCGCAAACATCAGAGAAAATTCGCGTTGCTCGACTGCTCTTTGCATGAGCCGCAAAGACCAATACGTCAAAACCGATATCGTGAGAATTAAAATAATCATATCTTTACTTATGTTAACAAAGTAAAGATGGATCTCCCTACTCATGTAAATATCTTTGGCTTGTTTTCATAATTCACCCAAGAGCTTTACGCGCAGGAGTTCTGCCTATTGACGCCGCCTGCGAGTTAGGATGCGGGTGCTTTAAGCGGCTGGCTCGGTCTGGCGGACGGGCACTTGATGGGTCTGGAGGTGCGTTTTAATTTGAGCGATGCTGAGCTGACCGTAGTGCAGTAGGGATGCCAAAAGAGCCGCTTCCGCTCTGCCCTCGGTTAGCGCTTCGCGGATGTGGTCGCAGGTGCCCGCGCCACCGGAGGCAATGACGGGGATTTCAACCTGTTCGGCGATGGTGCGCGTTAGCTCTAGGTCGTAGCCTGCTTGGGTTCCGTCTGCGTCCATGCTGGTGACGAGCAGTTCGCCTGCACCTCGGTGGGCCATTTCTTTTGCCCAGGTTACTGCGTCTAGTCCCGCGTTCTCGCGACCGCCTCGGACAAAGACGTCCCAGCCGGGATTGCTGGGATCGATGCGGCGGCGGGCGTCAATGGCGATGACGATGCACTGCGACCCGAAGCGATCGCTGGCCCGATTTACAAAGTCAGGGTTTTTGACGGCGAAGGAGTTGAGGCTGACTTTATCGGCTCCCGCTCTTAACAGTTCTTTAATAGTCTCTAAGGATTGAATGCCTCCGCCGACGGTCAGCGGGATAAACACTTGTTCGGCGGTGCGATAGACTACATCGAAGATAATGCCGCGATCTTCGTGGGTGGCGGTGATGTCTAAAAAAACCAGCTCGTCGGCTCCAGCTCGATTGTAGATTTGAGCCAATTCAACGGGGTCTCCGGCATCTCTGAGGTTGACAAAATTGACTCCTTTTACAACTCGTCCTGCCTTGACGTCCAAGCAGGGTAATATCCGTTTGGCCAGCATTGAGCCTCCTTAATGGGGGATTACGCTCAAACATAGTACAAAAACTGGTGTTGCGGATACGCTGACTTAGGCTAACTCACCCCTCTGCTGTCCGGTCTTGCACGAACAAGGAGAAGCGTCATAGGTCGATCGTGTCGCTAACTTTGCTGGTGTCAGGAACTCAGAATCTGAATACACCGACAACAGACTCTAGCGTTACGTCTTCACTTGCTCTACATCCTCAGATGTTTCACTCCCCACAGCCAATTATGAACGTTACCTCTGCACTGTTTTTTACCCTTCGGGGTGTAGTTGTGCTATTGGCGATCGCAAGCTGCACCACTACGCCCGCAACTCCTCCCAATGCAGGCAGTGGCGCATCTATTGCATCTCGTCCTGCATCCTCCACAACCCAAAGCGTTGCGGTAAAGGGAACACCCCAGCCTTATCAAAAAAACGTCCTCCTCGACAATCTAGAACATCCGTGGAGTATGGCATGGCTTCCCGATGGCGCTATGCTCATTACCGAACGCCCAGGGCGTTTGCGATTGTTCCAGAAGGGCAGGCTTGAGCCAACCCCGATCGCAGGCATGCCCACTGGTATCTTTGCGGCAGGACAGGGTGGGCTAATGGACATTTCTGTGCATCCAAAATTTGCTGAAAATCGCTTTGTGTACTTTACCTACGCTTACGGGACGCGGGACGCGAACCGCACTCGCCTTGCCCGTGCCAAGTTTGACGGCACCCGTCTGAGCAATGTACGGGTCATTTTTGAAGTCTCTCCGGTAAAGTCAGGAACCCAGCACTTTGGATCGCGGCTCGTCTGGCTACCGGACGGGACATTCCTTCTCGCGACGGGTGACGGTGGCAATCCGCCGCTCCAGCTTGGCGGTGAGTTGATTCGCAAGCAGGCGCAAAACCTCCGCAGCTCTCTGGGCAAAGTCGTGCGCTTGAGGGACGATGGTTCAATTCCTCCCGACAATCCCTTTGTGAAGTCAGATCGGGCTATCCCTTCGCTGTGGAGCTATGGGCATCGCAATACCCAAGGACTTGCGCTTGACCCAGCCACAGGCCAGGTGTGGCAGACAGAGCACGGCTCAAGAGGAGGAGATGAACTCAACCGGATCGAGGCGGGCAAAAACTTTGGCTGGCCCCTCGTCACGTTCAGTGAAGAATATAGCGGTGGCCCTATCTCTTCAGCAACCTCTCGCCCCGGACTGGTGGATCCTAAGTTGCAGTGGACCCCAGCGATCGCGCCCTCTGGGCTAGCTATATACCGAGGCGATCGCTTTCCGGCTTGGAAAGGACAGCTCTTTGCGGGGGGGCTGGTCTCCCAAGATATCCGCCGCATCCAGGTGGACAGTCAAGGCAAAGCAACCGAGCTAGAAAAAATCGAGATCGGTCAGCGGGTCAGGGACGTGCGCCAAGGGCCTGACGGTCTACTGTATGTCTTAACCGATCGGGCTGACGGGGCGCTGATTCGGATTGAACCGCAGACTTAACTAATGGTGGGTTCGGGAGGGTGTAAGTCCCGCGCTCTACCTGTACCCAGGTGAGCGTCGGGATACACGGACATCCCGCGCGAGACGACAGGGTATCTCCTTCGGAGACGCTTCGCGAACGATACCCCTGAGTCGAGCATTTAAGTAATGCCGCAAGTCTACTTAAAAATGCTATCATAAGGGTATGTTTACGATGAATTACCAGTACCGTGTTTATCCCTCTCTCGAGCAAGAACTGCGCATGATGTCTTGGCTTGAGATGTGTCGTGGCGTTTATAACTACGCCTTGGGTGAGCGTAAGGACTGGATCAAGTCTCGTAAATGCGACATCAATGCTTGTTCGCTTGTGTCTGAGTACATTATTGGTGCTGAGGCTCCTTATCCTGATTACTACAAGCAGCAAAATGCGCTGACAGCCATCAAAGCTAAGTTGCCTCATCTCAAAGATGTTCAGTCTCAGGTGATTCAAGAACCCTTGAGGCGTGTCGATGCTGCCTTTGTGGCCATGAAAGCACGAGGGCATGGATTTCCACGGTTCAAGAAGTTTGGTCAATACCGTTCTTTCTTGTTCCCTCAGTTCAAGGAGAGTCCCCTCCACGGGAGCAAAATCAAGCTTCCCAAGCTTGGCGAGATGCCCATTGTTTTGCATCGTCCAATTCCAGATGGATTTGAGGTCAAAACGGTACGAGTGATTCGTAAGCATTCCGGCTGGTATGTCACCCTTTGTGTTCAGTGTGATGTCACGATTCCCGATGTGCCGCCTCACGGTCATGCCATCGGGATTGATGTGGGGCTGAGTTATTTTCTGAGTACTAGTGATGGAGAACAGATTGCTAGACCGCGTTTCACGGGCAAACTGCACCGCCAGCTTGAATTGCTGCAACGTTGTTTGAAACGGAAACAGAAGCGCTCTAACACTCGTGCCAAGCTGATCCAGAGAATAGGCAAGGTTTATGAACAAATTGCTGCGGGTCGCTTGGACTGGCAGTTCAAACTTGCACATCATCTGTGCGATCGTGCTGGCATGATTTTTGTTGAAGATCTGGACTTTCGGATCATGGCAAAAGGCATGTTGGGGAAACACACGCTGGATGCAGGACTGGGTCAATTTTTGAACCAAGTCTTGCCGTGGGTGTGTTTCAAGCGTGGTGTTTTCTACGGGAAGGTTGACCCAAATGGCACGTCTCAAACCTGCCCTGACTGTGGAGTCAGGGTAAAGAAAGATTTGAGTGTGCGGATTCATGAGTGTCATGAGTGTGGGTCGCTCAAGCCGAGAGATGTTGCGAGTGGTCAAGTAATATGCGCCCGAGGACTATCGGGTGTTGAAATTGCGAGTGGAGCCGAGGTGTCGGGGGTACTAGAAACAGTATCTAGACAACTGGCTGCGAAGCTCGAAGATTCCAGGAGCGATCTTGGGAAGCCCGCGTTGTATGCGCGATGCCCTGAGCTTGTCGAAGGGTAGCATCAACGTCGGGAGGAAGTCACTTTATCGCTTTAGCGCAGCAGTAAAGAAATTGCCCCGACCCGATCCTTTGGGCATGTTTGACGGGTTTTACCTATATACAAGTTGTTCCTCAGCGCTAGATTTGATAGCACCAAATATCGGATTCTTTAAGGATGATGCGCCCTAAGGGAAGCCGTTTAATTAAGCCTTGGTCTTCGATCTGGCCTAAGGTGCGCGTTACTGTCACGCGAGTTGTACCCAATAGTTCTGCCAAATCCTGATGAGTGAGACGGAGATTAATCAAGTTGCCTTGAATATCGCTTTCGCCAAACCGACCAGATAGCCAAGATAGCAAACGAATCAGCCTAATATCCATTGTTTTATGGCTGCGGATAACCATTAGCTCCTCAACCTGCCGGAGATAGTGCTTCGTGAGATGGGCGATCGCCGTAAGATCGTCAGGGATCGAGAATGTTCCTTCCACGGAGGTAAAGCTTTCGATGTAATAGGGCGTAACGTGCGACAGCATTGTGCCCACGACCTCCCCCGATCCCCATAGCCCAAATACAACGGGAGTACCATCATCCAAATAAGTAAGAGTACGGACCACGCCGCGCATCACCCTAAACAACCGGCCCGTATCGCAGGAAATGACTGCTCGTGCGGGAAATTTTTTTTCAATCGAATAAGGTCTGCGCAAAAAAGGCGTGATGCTTGGAGACCGAACGAGATTAGACATAAACGGACACATCCTTCAGTAAACGAGACAGAGCAGCAGACAGATCGGCGAAGGTCAGCTTCTTGGAAACGACATCGCCAAGTCTGACCGGATCGTCCCTGTTCGTAAGGATTTGGATAACCGTTTAGCATGCCACCTCTAAATACAGAACAATTTCTACAGCTTTAACGTTGAATTGTAAAACATTTATGATTTTATTGTAAATGATTTGAAAATAAAAGTTTCTATTTCGGATGATAGACAGAAACATTCGGCATAATAAGAGTCCGGCTGTTAGACGGCAGCATGGAGTACCGAAAATCTAATCATGAAAACTCAGTACTATACAGCCACGAGCCTTGACGGATTTATCGCAACCGAAGATGATTCGTTAGAGTGGCTTTTTCCTCTCGGAGATTTAAATGATTCCAGCTATCCAGCCTTCATAGCGGAAGTTGGTGCTTTGGCGATGGGGTCGGCGACTTACGAATGGATGGTGCGCAACGCAGAAAAAGTTGCTGCTGAGACTGGCTCATCGTGGCCATACACCCAGCCAGCATGGATATTCTCTAGCCGCAAGCTCTCAGCGATTGGCGGTGCAAACATCCGATTTGTTAATGGAAATGTGCGCCAAGTTCATGCCGATATGCGATCGGCTGCTGGCAGCAAAAACATCTGGATAGTTGGAGGCGGCGATCTCGCTGGTCAATTCTACGATGTTGGACTGTTAGATGAGCTAATTATCCAGATTGGTTCGGTTACCCTTGGCAAGGGTAAACCACTATTTCCTCGTAGGGTGTTAAACCCAAATCTGCACTTAGTCTCTGTTCGTCAGCTCGGTACTGGTATGGCTGAGTTGCGCTATGAAGTACGCAAAGGCGGCATTGTCGATGTCGTCTAAAAATTCCACATGCCATTTTGAATGCGATAAATGTGAATCTACACTAAAGCTATCGAGGCTCATTTTGCAAATGCAGCGTAAGACCCTCCAAAAGTTTTTGCGCCAACAACAGAATTTCTAAATTATTTCCTCTAAGTCACTTCCTCTGAGATAAAAGACCATGATTCAGCACACTGCAAATCAACGGTTTAACCGTCGTCAAGCGATCGCAACTGGAATTGCTGGGATTGCAGGAGCCACTGCCATTGGGTTAAATGCCCAAGCTAATGCTCGGCAAACCGATCCCGCACCTAAATCAGCCAACGCAAAAGGTCGGTTTGCGGGACAAGTGGTTTCGATTACTGGCGCAACGTCTGGGATCGGACGGGCTGCTGCGATCGCCTTTGCCTGTGAAGGAGCCAAGGTTGGCTTCTGCGGGCGGAGGGAATTCACAGTAAGTAGATGCTTCTCGACAGTTGGTAGATGCGTTCAAGCGAATTGCTACCGCAGAGGAGATTGCTGAAGCAGCATTGTTCCTTGCCTCCAAGGATTCTTCTTACATTACAGGCACGTCTCTTCTGGCCGATGGCGGCATGATGTCCGGTCTATAGGTAAAAATCATGTCACAAATTTCTAGACCCATGCGTCGATCGCTACTCATTTCTGCGATCACAACGCTCGCAACTTTTGGGTTAGGACTGTTCACCAAAAAAGCGCAAGCTCAATCCAGCAATCGATCGATGCGTGGTATCGAAACACTGAAACGAGTTGGAGGTAAAGACTACGATCGCGCCACTCGTCCACTGGAAGCATTTTTGCCAGACTTAGCCCAAATGACTGTGGAACATGTGTTCGGTGATGTGTTATCTCGACCCGGACTCGATTTGAAACAGCGAGAAATTACGATCGTGGCGGCATTAACCGCACTCGGTTCGGTACGTTCTGCGCTAAAATTTCATATTCACGGAATGCTAAATGTAGGCTGTACGCCTCAAGAAGTCATCGAAACGATCCTTCATGCTGTTGTGTATGCCGGATTTCCAGCCGCACAAGATGGCATGACGATCGCCCGCGAAGTCTTCAAAGAACGCAATCTGGAGTTCAAACCTGTTTCAGCTCGACCGGAAGGCGATCGCTATCAGCTTGGAATTCGGAATTTGCAGCAAACAGAAGGCGATCGGGTGAAGACGATTGCGACTCGATTTGCCAATCTTGCCCCTGATTTATCGCGGTCGATCGTCGAATTTGCGCGAGGTGAAATTTGGAATCGGTGCGGACTCAGCCTCAAATCCCGCGAGTTTGCCACTTTAGCAATGGTAATGGCTCTGGGAAACCAGCCCAGCTCTATTCAGGCTCACGTCGAAGGTGCATTGCGAGCGGGGGCAACTGAGGCTGAAATTAAAGAAGTTTTCTTGCAGATGACTGTATATGCAGGATATCCCAAAACAGTGACTGCCGTGGCTGCCGCACAGAAGGCATTTACAGACTTAAAACAGCGGGGAATGCCTGCTGCCAGTCCGCAACCGGAGCTAGAAAGTCGGCGGCAGGCAGAAAGCAATGAAGTGCGGTATCGCCGGGGTTTAGAAGCGCTCAACCAAATCAGCAAATCATCGGGTGAGGCAGTGGTAAAAAGTTTTGAAGATATCGCTCCTGACCTTGGACGCTATATTTTAGAGTTCTCCTATGGTGATGTGTTTTCTCGTCCGAATCTAGATTTGAAAACCCGTGAATTGGCAACGGTCTCTGCCTTGACGGGATTGAGTACCACGGCTTCAGAATTACCACTCAAGGTACATGTCAACGGAGCATTAAATGTAGGAGCCTCTCGTCAAGAAATTGTGGAAGCCATCATGCACGTGATTCCCTATGTTGGATTCGTGAAAGTGCAGCAGGCAATGGCTTTAGCAGAAGAAGTTTTTAAGGAACGAAATGTTTGATTGCTCAAATCAAGGCTGGGAAAAACGATGATGAATAGCAAAAAACGTTTTGCCTTGAAAATGACTCAAATTGCGATCGCTTTCACAATTGGGTTCTTCACGCTAATCTTGATTTCCACTTAGTTTGGCGGTGCTCAATCATTACCGCAATTGCCAAAATTTACAGGTCGCTATATTGCTGCGATTTCAGACGACGATTTCCTTACAAGCACTTATGGCGATGGGAAGTTGCCGACTCCAACCGTAGGCGATAAACTCTCCATTGTGACTCTGCCGCTTAATGGGAAGAAAGAAGCGATCGCCCAAGTCGATGCCTCAAACTCCGGGATCGGAGCACCCTATGCCTTAGCACTATCTCCCGATGGTCGCACGGCTTACGTGGTGGAAACTTTAGGAGCGATGCCAACGGGTGCCACTCGTCGAGAACAACTGCCCCCTGGAAACCAACTCGTGGCGATCGACCTGTCTAATCCCAGTCGTCCCACCGTTCGCAGTCGCACGACCATTGCCTCCAAACCTGAAACCGTTCGCGTGCAACCCAACGGAAATGTACTGGCAATTTCAACCCAAACTCCAGGCAAAGAAATTATCCTGATTCCCATTCAAAACAACCAACTCGGTCAACCTGTGGAACTTTCGCTGCGGCAGTTGGGAATTCAACCGGACTCAGAAAAGTTTCAAAATGGATTGTCGGTCAGTCAGATTCAATGGCATCCTTCAGGACGCTACCTAGCTGTGAATCTAAATTATCGAGATGAAATCGCCTTTTACGAAGTGCACTGAGCAGTTCTCAGTAGATCAACAACAATACCTTATGCGGCGACACATCAATTCCTTGAAATCGTCATTTTGAACAGCGATGAATACGTTTCAATTGCTGCAAATTTGATCGAACGAGGCTGTGCTACAACTTTTAACTCGGTCTATGAGGTAGCTCATAGATTGATCCTTATAGGTTTGACAGACTATAAGGAAATACATAGTGAAGGTTTACCGTATGCCTCTGAATGTTGAATTACTAGAATCCAGTTTCTCACAAATCAAAGATCGAGAAACTGAGTTTGCAAGCTGCTTTTACACTCATTTGTTTGCCGATCATTCAACAGTCAAACCACTGTTCGCCAACGTCAACATGATCAAACAGAAAAAGAATCTCTTTCAATCGCTTGTCTTAATTGTAAATAGCCTACGCAAACCTGATGTACTCAATATCGCCCTAAAGGGACTAGGAACCCGCCATGTTCAGTATGGAGTACTGCCAGAACATTACCCGATGGTAGGCAGTACTTTAATAAAATCATTTTCGATCTGCTTGCAGGATGCGTGGACACCCAAGCTTGAAAAAGCTTGGATTGAGGCTTATGCAGCAGTCACTCAACTGATGCTGGAAGGGGTAGATTATCCAGCCGAGATTCTGAATCCTTACAATCAGAAAGATTCGGAGTAGCGCCAGTGAAAACGATAATGCGCTTTTACGCAGTTTGGAGCGATCCCTCCTTGAGATCTACTGCAATTCGGGTTGCTTTAAGGGTTGGGTCGGTCTCAACGATTGAAAACTCAAAGATTGGTCACAAAAATGGCTTACCTATTAAAATGAAGTTTCAAGATGTTGAAGGATTGTACCCTTCATGCAGCAGATAAATTCCACTAGCGACTGAGCATAAAGGGTTAACCTCATGTCAAGGCGAAATTTTCTGACTACAATGCTGGCGACCGCAGGGAGTTTGATTGGCTGTGCCACTCTAAAACAGGAGACCTCTGCCCAAAAAGTTCTGTTAGCTGCAACGACTCAGCTAGGAGGCGCAATGCCAGAGAGAGTTCTGGGTAAAACAGGTGTTCGACTGCCAATCTTAGGATTGGGCGGAGCGGGACAAACGCCACTCTCTGCCGATCGAGAATCCCCTGCGATCGCGCTGATCGAACGCGCCTTGCAACTCGGCATTCGTTATTTCGATACTGCGGCAAGCTATGGGCCGAGCGAAGACCATTTAGGCAAGGTACTGCCCGCCCATCGTAAAGACATTTTTCTCGCAAGTAAAACAAGCGCCCGCGATCGCGACGGGGCTTGGCGAGATCTGGAGCGATCGCTCAATCGCCTAAAAACCGACTATTTAGATTTATGGCAACTGCACCATCTGTCGTTCGATGCCGATCTAGAGACGATTTTGGGCCAGAATGGCGCGACGAAGGCGATAGAAGAAGCCAAGCAGCAAAAGCTCATTCGCTTTAGCGGCGTCACAGGCCATCACGAACCTGCCGTTATCGCGGCAGCGTTGCAGCGCTATCCCTTCGATACGACTTTGGTCTCGATCAATGCTGCCGATGCGCATCATCCCCGTCCATTTGCGCCTACAGTCCTGCCAGTGGCCCAAGCTAAAAACGTTGGCGTGATTGCGATGAAGGTGCCAGCCTACGGTCGGCTGTTTAAACCGGGCGGCCTAGACGGGATGCACCAAGCCATGGGATACGTGCTTTCTCTTGCAGGCGTGCATACCTGTATTATTGCGGCTGAATCGGTCGCGCAACTGGAACATAATGTAGCCGTGGCAAAAGCTTTCAAGCCGCTGTCGAAGCCGGAAATTGCCGCAATTTCGCAAAAAGTAGCTGCCGTTTGGGAAGAAAATACCTTTTTCCGAGCTTGGACTTAAACGCTACTAGAGAGCGATCGCAGGGTTTGTAAACGTTTGATATCCCCCATCGGCGGCGCACCGAACATGCGGGAATATTCACGGCTGAATTGTGAAGTGCTCTCATAGCCTACGCGATCGGCGGCAATCGTTGCAGTGGAATTCTCGGCCAGCATCAGGCGACGGGCTTCGAGTAGCCGCAATTGCTTTTGATATTGCAACGGACTCATCGATGTCACTTGCTTGAAATGGTGGTGGAAAGATGAAGCCGACATATTCGCTCGATCTGCCAAATCCTCAACTCGCATCGATCGATTCAGATCGGTTTTGATAACTTGAATAACCTCAGCGATCCGTTGCATCTTGCTACCTGATGTGGCAATCTGACGAACCGCTTCACCTTGTTCGCCCATCAACAGGCGATAGTAAATTTCGTGGATAATCAGTGGAGCCAAGATCGGGATATCTTGTGGTGTATCCAACAGTTTTGTCAGTCTAAGAGCGCAATCGAGTAAGGCGGTGTCAGCGGTGCTGACAAACAATCCTCTGACAGAATTCTCTGGCTGACTCTCCCTTGACTTGGTTTGAGCGGTAATAATATCGCAAAGTTGACGCGGATCTAAATCTAACTTAAAGCCTAAATAAGGCCGCTCTGGAGTTGCTTCAACTACAAATCCACTCATCGGTAGATCGACAGAGACAACCAGATATTGAGACGCGCCGTAACTATAGGTTTCCTCCCCCAGTAATACTTGCTTTTTGCCCTGTAAAAGGATGGCAAAGATCGGTGTGCTGACACCGTGGAGGCAGACTGGCGCGGCAGATTCGCGCTGAAATTCTAATCGATCGATCCCCGTCTGATGAAAACCGTCCCCCTTCCCGTCGGTGTGGCGAGCGACGAGGGATGCGAGTTCGAGACATCGATTCTCATTCTGAGAGGCTATGCCAACGGCGATCGCACTGTGGTTGAGTATTTCCATCGTCATGCTAGTTGCCCCGTAAGGATTCAATCGTCTCCTTTCGGGCATTCTAACGTATTTAAGCGCTGCCCAAAATCTTGGTTTGGAGGATTAGGCAATAAACGGCGAGGTCTGTGTATTTAAAACTTTTGCGGCTGCTCGTACTATGAATTCATCGATATCAAATTGAAAAAACAACCATGTTAAACGTAGAAAATAAAGTTGTTATTATCACTGGTGCGAGTAGCGGCATCGGTGAAGCTACTGCCAAATTATTGGCGAAAAATGGTGCGAAAGTAGTTTTGGGAGCGCGTCGAATCGATCGATTAGAAACAATTGTTAAAGAGATTCATGCTGAGGGTGGTATCGCCGAATACCAAGCTCTGGATGTCACCCAACGCAGTCAACTCGCTGCGATCGTCCAATTTGCTCAAGATAAATTTGGGCGAGTTGATGTCATCTTTAATAATGCAGGTGTGATGCCCTTATCTTTGATGAAAGATCTCAAAGTTGAGGAGTGGGACAAGATGATTGATGTGAATATCAACGGTGTCTTGAATGGGATTGCAGCGGTACTGCCCATTATGGAAGCGCAAGGTGGCGGTCAGATTATTAATAATGCTTCGATCGCCGCCCATATGGTGGGGCCGACGAGTGCAGTTTATTCGGCGACAAAACATGCTGTTTGGGCGATCTCTGATGGACTGCGACAGGAATCCAAGAACATTCGCGTCACGATTATATCTCCAGGCGTAACTGAAACCGAACTCGGCTCTGATATTACGGATGTGGCATCGCAAGGCTTTTTGCAAGAACTCCGCAAAACTGCATTAAGTTCGGACGCGATCGCTCATGCGGTTTTATATGCCGTATCTCAGCCCGATGATGTCGATGTCAACGAGATCGTCGTCCGCCCCACTGCTAGCGCATACTAGGGAAAAGAAGCAATGTTATTTGAATCGAGACAAGCTACAATCGACAACCGCTTACTAGTCAGGAAATCGCCTCATGAGCCTCACCTCCTACCGCACTCTCGGTCGCTCTGGACTAGTCGTTAGTCCATTGGCTCTGGGCACTATGACCTTCGGTACCCAGCGATGGGGTTCACCTGATGACGTTTCCGAGTCTATCTTCCACACTTACGTCGAGGCGGGGGGTAACTTTATCGATACCGCCGACGTGTATGCCAACGGTCGCAGCGAAGAACTCATCGGCGGTTATGTTGCCGATCGCAAGTTGCGAGATCGACTGGTGCTGGCGACCAAATGCGGCTTTCACAGCGGCGAACTAGGCAATCCCAATACTGGTGGCAACGGTCGTAAGAACATCCACCGTGCCCTGGAAAGATCTTTGCGTCGTCTTCAAACCGACTATGTAGATCTGTATTGGATACACGTCTGGGATAGCGTCACGCCTGTCGAAGAGGTGCTCCAAACCCTCGGCAACCTGGTACGCGCTGGCAAGATTCGCTACTTTGGTTTCTCGGATATCCCCGCTTGGTATGCCGTCAAGTCTGCCACGCTGGCCGCAGCGCATCATCTTCCCAGTCCGATCGCCATGCAACTGGCTTATTCCCTCGTCGAGCGGAATATTGAGCGCGAACATCTCCCCGCTGCTCGTGAATGCGGTCTGGGTATCTGCCCCTGGAGTCCACTGGCAGCAGGCTTCCTCACGGGCAAGTATCAGCGCGAAGGCGCAGGGGCAAGCGGTGAAGGTCGGCTGATTGGCTCTAATCCATTTGGAAATATGATGTTTACCGATCGCAACTGGCGCGTTCTCGACACCCTGCGGACGGTAGCGGCGCAGATCGAGCGTCCATTAGCTCAGGTCGCCCTCGCCTGGGTTTTGGCACAGCCGGGGATGACCGCACCGATCTTGGGAGCCAGCAAGCTTGAGCAGTTGTACGATAACTTGTCTTCACTAGAAATTCGCCTCACCCCAGAACAAATCCAGACATTGAATGAAAGTAGTGCCATCGATCCAGGATTTCCCTACAGTATTTTTACCCCAGAGATAAACCGCAGCATCTTCGGTGACACGATTGTTCGAGTATGGTAATAGCGGCTTCAGTAAAAAGGAGATTCGACCCTAACAAATAATCGAAATTTAAATCTCCATCCTAACAACCAAATGATTAATTACTAATTAGTAACTCCAAGAGAGACTTATTCATGAAGATAATAGTAACAGGCTCGCTCGGAAACATCAGCAAGCCATTGACAAAAGAGTTAGTAGCACAAGGTCATACCGTTACAGTTATTAGCAGCAACAAGGAAAAGCAAGCTAACATTGAAGCATTGGGAGCTACCGCCGCCATTGGCTCATTAGAAGATGTCGATTTCTTGGTGTCCACTTTTTCAGGTGCAGATGCCGTGTATTGTATGGTTCCACCCAATAACTACTTCGATCTTCACCTCGATCTGTTGGCATATTATCGCCGACTTGGTAACAACTATGCACGAGCAATCGAACAGTCGGACGTAAAACGTGTGGTGAATCTAAGCAGCATTGGTGCTCATTTAGAGAAAGGTTCGGGAATTTTACTTGGTGCCCACGATGTAGAGCAGATTCTGAACGAATTATCATTGGATGTCGCTATTACTCATCTGCGCCCCACTTCTTTCTACTACAATTTATTCGGCTATGTAGAAATGATAAAAGCGGTGGGATCGATCGCCGTCAACTACGGTGTAGATGACAAGATTCCTTGGGTTTCGCCAATCGATATTGCGGCTGTAATTGCGGAAGAAATAGCAACGCCGCTTGTTGGCAGAAAAGTACGGTATGTAGCAAGTGAGGAACTTACAGGTCACGAAACTGCGCGTATTTTGGGTGCGGCAATTGGCAAGCCCGATCTGAAATGGATACTTATTAGCAACGCACAAATGCACGGAGATTTAGAATCCGCTGGGATGAATCCACAAATTGCTGCTGGTTTAGTTGAAATGTATGCCAGTCTTCATAGCGGTTTATTGGCAGAAGATTATTATTGCAATAAACCAATAGTGATGGGCAAAGTCAAGCTGGCAGATTTTGCCAAAGAATTTGCGGCGGCTTTTTAGAGATCGACATCATCACAGATCCTGTGTCTCACCTTCTTCTCAAAACTATTCACTTTTACGAGCTAAATTTATGAGCCAAGATCGAGAATCATCTATTATTTTTGACCAAAACCGTGCTTCATCTTACGATCGAAGATTTGCCAAATTAGCTCCCCTGCGCGATGCAATTCATTTACTAATCCGTACGATCCTGTCTGAACTTCCTAGCGATGCACGAATTCTCTGCGTCGGTGTGGGAACTGGCTTGGAATTAATTTATCTGGCTCAAAACTTTCCCCAATGGCAGTTTACTGGGGTCGAGCCTGCGGCAGCGATGCTCGATATTTGTCGCCAAAAGACAGCAGAACATGGGATTGCATCGCGTTGTACGTTTTACGAAGGCTATCTCGATTCACTTCCCGCCTCGGATGCTTTCGATGCAGCAACATGTCTTTTGGTTTCTCATTTCATCATGCAGCAAGATGAGCGGAGCAATTTTTTTCGTCAAATCGCGACAAGGTTGAGTCCTGGAGGGTATTTGGTGAGTTCCGATTTGGTTGCAGATATGTCTACTCCAGAGTATCAAAGTCTACTAGAAGTTTGGCTGCGAATGCTTAAATATTCTGAAATGCCTGTTGAAGAAGTCGAGCAATTCCGCGTCTCATATGGCAGGGATGTCGCGTTACTATCACCGCAAACAATGGAAGCAATCCTCGCAAACGGTGGATTTGAATCGCCTGTTTTGTTTTTTCAAACTTTACTCATTCGTGCTTGGTATGCAAAACGCTCTTCCTGAAGAAGTTTATAACCATTGTTTTGGCTCTCTTTGCTCAGTTCAGCACTCAGCAGTTGTAGCCCATTCAGTCGCGCTCTAGCGTTGCGCGATCCCATTTGCCTAAACTTGTGGCTGCCTCGTAGGTACTCTGTAAAAACTTCAGCAGCATCGCCTCAGGGTCGGTCGCTTGTCGCACGGCTTCATAGGGTAAAATAAACTCGTGCATCTGGGTATGGTAAAACGCTTCTGTAGGCTGGATTGGGTAAGTCGAAAACCCGTCCGGTTCGGGATAAGCATAGGCATAAAAGATCGGATCCGTCACCTCCCCGCCGCCTGCCCAGAAGCCACAACTACTCACTTCATGGGAATATGCCTCCCGCGTTACCCAGTCGGCCATTCCTGGCACTCCACCAGGATGTTGGGGAGCGGCGCGACCAGAGAAGCGGGTCACTGCAAGATCGAAGCTGCCCCAGAAGAAATGTACGGGACTGGATTTACCAATGAAGTCTGCTCGAAACATCGTCATAATGCGATCGACTTGAACTAAAACTTGCCAAAAGCGTCGTGCGGATTCTGGATCGTAAGCAAAATAGCGATCGTCTCGATCGAATGGGATTGGATCTACAATCTCTTGGGGTATCGTCCAAATTGAGACTTCAATATCGATCGCTTTTAATGCTGCCATGACTGCATGATAAAACTCCGCCACCGAACGCGTTACTAAATTGATTTTTTGGATTGCTCCATCGCTTGCTTCGATGTGCAACTGAGAATTGATAAAGTCGAATCGGATTTCAAAGATGCGCGTTTGATAAGGAATTGTGCCAGTCGTTAACCCACGGGGGGTTACATAGAGAGTCGATTGCCACCAGTGATTGATTTTAGGAGACAGTGCCAGTCGGATTTTGCCGACAATCTGAGTCCAGAGGTGCAGGACAGTGTAAGTATCCTGCCATGACGATAGGGGCAAACTCGGAAATAGGGTTTTAGAAGGTAGGTTGCCAGTGGAAACGACCATACAAAGATTTCCTCATGTTTAAATTAAAATATTTACCTCACTGGGTAGATACCGAGCGACGAGTCATAAT
The DNA here is from genome assembly GCF_044923475.1 of Altericista sp. CCNU0014. Taxonomy (NCBI): domain Bacteria; kingdom Bacillati; phylum Cyanobacteriota; class Cyanophyceae; order Synechococcales; genus Altericista; species Altericista sp. CCNU0014. The sequence continues at coordinate 2,549,621 of NZ_CP137338.1, read as the reverse complement.
TTGTCGATCGGCATACGAACTCCATCCTCCGATCGGAGATGCTTAGACCGCAGCCAGCCTAGGCTGTATTCGGCCAGTTCTCGCCAGCCGCGATCGAGAACCAGTGAGTGACCTCGATTCTCGAACTCCTTGAACTCAGTTACTGCCTTTGACTTCCTGTGATACAGATTGAGCGCGCTCTTGACCATCGCTGGCGGCGCTGTATTGTCTTCTGCGCCTGAGATCAGCAGCAGCGGACCGCGAGTTGCGTTTGCTACATTGACCGTTGTTGCTGCATTGGGGTTCAAGGTTGCCGTGGCCGCCTCGAACAACGGTCGTCCAGGGGCTGGCATCGCATACTTTGCGTACAGTTCCTTCGCTTCCTGTTCTGAAACGGCGTTGGTAAAGCCGAAGCGGAACTGTTGCTCGGTTAGGGACACCGCGCGCCAGAAGTTCAAGGGATTGCTCAGAACTGGAAATGCAGACTTCAGGGCTGAGAGCGGCAGTTCGGGGACGCCCTTGGGTGGCGCAGAATCGATGGCGATCGCAGCGGCAGCAAGGTCGCGACCCAGTAGGTTTTGTACCAGGATTCCGCCAAAGGAATGTCCAATCAGAATTGGCTTGCGATCCAGCTTTTCGATCTGCTTAGCAATGTGGTCGGCGATCGCGGTTACGCCATAGCCTGCAACATCATCAGCGTTCTTGCGCGTTGCCTCGGTAGTTTCTGAATCTCCTGGCCAGCTTGCCGCGATCGCGTGATAACCATTCTCTTGGAAGAACTCGATCCAGGGATTCCAGGACTCTGCATGAAGCCAGAGACCATGAACAAAGACAATCGGCATCTTGGTGGTATTTTCGGATGACATAATGCTATTCCTGAGTAATTCCTAATGGCGTGAGTTCGAGCATGGTTTGAAGTTAGGATCCGAGAAGTTCACCGAGACGCAGTTCAAAATCACCAGGTTGCTGCAATCCACTTTGCAACAATGATTCGATGCGTGCCTGGGTGGTAGGGCGAGACGCCGCTTCAAAAAATTTTGTCTCGCTGCTTCTGATGTCTTCCAACGTCGGGAGACCTGTTCGCTGGTTGATCGATTGTTTCGCGGTGGCAATGGCTTGGCGATCGAACCCGCTGATGCGCTGGGCAAGCCGCTCGACAAAACCGTCAAGCTCCGCGTCTGGAATTGAGCGATTGACCCAGCCGTAGCGTTCTGCGGTGTCCGCATCAAAATCATCACCGCCGATGATAGCTTCCATAGAACGAGCGCGACCGATCAGTGATGGCAGCCGCTCCAGCCCGCCGCCACCGGGGATGATGCCACAGCCCACTTCGATCTGTGCGAGGATGGCGCGCTCGCGGCTCGCGAAGCGCATGTCGAGGGCAAGGAGGAATTCGCTGCCCACACCACGAGCGCGACCGCGCAGGACTCCGATTGTCACGAATGGTGCACGTTGCAATCGCAGCGCGACATCTGGCCAGGGCGATAACCCGGTGGGGCCAGGTTCGGTGCTCAGTTCGGCCACTCTGGCGAGATCGACATGCGCCATGAAATAGTCCGGCACGGCGCTGTCGAACACGACGACTTTAAGATTCTCATCGCCCTCGATCGTATTAATCAATTCCTGCAACGCATCACTCATCTCTGGATCGAAGAGATTAAGGGGCGGATTGTCGATCGATACCCGCAGATGGGAGGGGGTATGACGGGTAAGCTGTAGTTTCTTCATCGGGTTAATGACGCCCTTCAGTGATATAGAGAGTTTGGCGACGACCTGTGTTGAAGACATACGCACCTTCGGTATTGAAATACTGGGCTGTGGCAAGCCCGATGCCCCTGGAGCCGCCAGTGACAAGCGCAACTTTTCCTGAGAGTTTTTGTGACATGGTGTTTTCCTGGTTGAGTTTACGGGAAACGTAAGGCATGGTGATTAACGCTTATACGTCAATCAGGCATTCTTGTGAGTGTTCATCCAAGTACGAAAGTGGAATAGATTATTGCGTTTAGATGTGCGCGATAACCTTTAAGACGCAGCGCCGATCAATTCCTCGCTTTTCGCCCAAAGCTGCTTGGCTTTGTTCGCGTCGAGCGCATACGACCTGACACCGTCGGCAAACGGGTTGGGTGTGTCATCGATCGGTGCGATCGCGCAATCTTCGAGATAATGTCCACCGATCTCGTCTTTGTTAGCCACGACTGCTGCCCAGACCGATGTCGCGGCTGCCTGCGGGATTTCTTTCAACTCTTTCGGCGGCAGCCCCGCTTCCGTTCGCGCTGCGTCAACAGCCTTCAAAAGTCCCTGCAAGTCCTCCGGCGAGAAATGGCGGGGTAGATTCGTCAGACTGTTTCCGGGCATCACCGAAGCAGCCCGAATGCCGCGATCGCGATGCCGCCTGTCAAACTCCACAGCGAACAGTGAATTGGCGGTTTTTGATCGGCTATAAGCGACCCATGGATCGTAGTCCTGCTGCTCGAAATTCGGATCGTCCAAGTCGATATCGGCACCGCGATGCGAGAGCGACGACAAAACCACCAGCCGCCCATTAGCGGCGAGCAGCGGCTCGATCTGATTGATCAGGGCGAAATGCCCAAGATGGTTCGTCCCAAACTGGACTTCAAAGCCGTCGATCGTCCGACCGAACGGAGTTGCCATAACGCCAGCGTTAGCGATGATGGCATCGAACGGTTGACCGTCAGCCAACAGTTTATTCGCGCAGGCGCGAACGCTTTGCAAGGATGCCAGATCGAAATTGATCAATTCCAGCCTGCCGCCTCCTTGCGACACGGCATCACGAACCGATGCAGTGGCTGGCTCAGCTTTAGCGAGGTTCCTGACCGCGCCAACAACACTAGCGCCGTGAGAAACCAGCGATCGGGCGGTTTCAAGCCCAATGCCCGACGATACACCCGTAATGAGAAATCGCTTTCCCTTGAGATCAACGCCGGAAAGCACTTCGTCGGACGTTGTCTTGGGGCCATATTTTGGGGTCATGACTTCATCCTTTACTGAGTTAGATTTTCACAGTGGTGGAACCGATCGCGCTATCGAGGAACGTGCGGATCAAAGTTGCCTCCTCCTCTGCATGTGTCTCTAGCGCGAACTGTCCGGCATCGAGCAGATAAATCTTTGCATTCTGAGGCTCGCGCCCGTGACAAAGGCTCAGCTCAAACAGAGCGAAGCAGCTTCAGCAACTCTTCCGCTGCGGGTTCCGAAGAAGCCGGATTCTGTCCGGTCACGAGCTTCCCGTCTACTTGGACATAGGGAACCCAGTTGGCGGTTTTGCTGTAGAGGCTACCCCGTTCCTTTAGCCGATCTTCCAACAAGAAAGGTACGACTGCGGTCAATCCCACCGCTTCTTCTTCTTCATTCGTGAACCCGGTCACGCGCTTGCCTTTGACCAGATACTCGCCGTCCTTGCCGCGCACATTGACCAACGCGACCGACGCGTGACACACTGCACCGACTGGCTTGTCGGACTTCACGAAGGCTTCGATCAGAGCGATCGATGTCGCGTTGTCGGGCATGTCCCACATCGGGCCATGTCCGCCGGGGTAGAAGACTGCGTCGAAATCGTCTGCGGACACCTCGGCTAGCTTTTTCGTGTTGGCAAGTTCAGCCTGTGCAGAGGTGTCTGTGCGGAACCGCTGCGTTAATTCGGTCTGGAATTCGGGTAGATCGCTTTTCGGATCGAGCGGCGGCTGACCGCCCTTCGGTGAGGCCACCGCGATCGCTACTCCCGCATCCTTCAGCACGTAATAGGGAGCAGCAAACTCTTCCAGCCAGAAACCAGTTTTCTTTCCGGTATCGCCAAGTTGGTCATGAGATGTGAGAACAATGAGAATTTTCATAGCAAACCTCCATTTTAAGTGCTTAAACACGATCTAGTCTTCGGGTTACTTTCTCAACGATCTGGCGTGATCGAAAACGCCCTAAACTTTATGTTCTGGGTTTTTAAAATCACTTTTACAACCTGCATCCCAAACTTCAGGTTGGTTTCCATGTGCGGGAATTCCGCCATTATCTTTCAACATTCTTGCCAAATGCATACAGTTCCAAGCTAAGAAAGTTGTGTTTCTGTTGGTAAAATCGTTTTCAGGGCCACCAGAACCAGGATCTAGATAAGAAGGGCCAGGTCCAACTTCTCCTAGCCATCCTGCATCAGCTTGGGGAGGAATTGTATAACCAATATGAGAAAGAGAAAATAAGATATTCATGGCGCAATGTTTGACACCATCTTCGTTGCCAGTGATTAGGGTTGCACCGACTTTTCCATAATCTCGATATTGCCCTTTTTCGTTTAAAACATGAGTGTAACCATACATTCTTTCTAAAACTCGATTACAAACAGAACTTTTTTCTCCTAGCCAAACTGAAGTACATAAGATCAAAATATCAGTTTCATCAATTTCTTTTTGAATTATCGGCCAATCGTCTTTATCCCATTCATCTGTTTGGGACATATCTAGCCCAAGTCCCGCAGCTATTTCGTAGTTTACAGGTCGAATAACTTTGGTTTGAACTCCATTAGCTTCAAAAATATTTTTAGCAATATCAATTACGCCTCTTGTATGAGATAAAACAGGAGTTCTATTTAGAGTGCAGTTCAAAAAAAGAGCTTTGAGATCGTCGTATTTTGCTAGTGCATTTTGGCACTGATTCTCAGTTATTTGTTTTAGCTGTTTTGACATTGTTATTCAAATTTTCTGTATAAGTAAATGGTTTTATGGGCACTGCCCACCCTGCTGGCTTCATCCTTTACTATTGCGCTACATACCCCCCATCTACCATCAACGTTTCACCGGTTATGAACGATGCCATGTCAGATGATAAAAACAGGACTGCATTGGCAACTTCCAGCGGCGTTCCAATTCGTCCGATCGGGTGAAGTCCTGTTATGTAAGCTTTGGCTTCATCCTGCCCACCTGTAGCTACTTCAAACATATCTGTTTCGATTACTGCTGGTGCAACGACATTGATGCGAATACCCGCTTTGGCATATTGGAGTGCAGCAGCTTTTGTTAAGCCTACGACTGCATGTTTACTCGCGGTGTAGAGGGGTACGCCGGGAAGTCCAATGACTCCATTCGCAGATGCCGTATTGACGATCGCACCACTTCCCTGTTTCAACATCTGAGCGATTTCATGTTTCATCGACAACCAAACGCCTTTGACATTGACGTTCATAATGCGATCGTATTCCGCTTCTGTTTGCTCAATCAATGAGGGATTTTCGCCGACAGTTCCGGCATTATTAAACGCAATATCTAACCGACCAAAAACGCCAACCGCTTTATCAACCATTGCTTCAACATCGGCTTCTTTGGTGACATCTGCTTGCACAAAAATCGCCTCTCCGCCAGCTTCTTTGATCAATCGAACTGTTTCTTCACCTTCATCCATTCGACGACCCACCACCACCACCTTGGCTTGTTGTTGGGCATAGGCGATCGCGGTTGCACGACCAATTCCTGAAGTTCCGCCAGTGACTAACGCCACTTTATCTTGAAGTATCATTGTGCTTCTCCTTCTGTTTCAACGAGCGTTGACTAAAAAGCTGATTCACAGTCGGTTCATGAATCGTGTTGAATTACAGTTCTTGAGCGGTTGGGCGAATCAAGATTTCGTTTACATCCACTTCTTTGGGTTGCTCGATCGCATAACGGATAGCTTGGGCGATTGCTTCTGGGTGAATTGCCATTTCATAGAGAGCATCTATGTTTTTGGCAGCTTCCGGATCGCTAATCGAATTGGTGAGTTCTGTTGCAACGGCTCCAGGAGAAACAATCGTGCTGCGAATATGCGCTCCAACTTCTTGACGCAAGCCTTCTGAAATGGCACGAACGGCAAACTTTGTGCCGCAATACACGACTGAACTGGGATAGACTTTGTGACCCGCAACAGAAGCAATGTTAATGATGTGTCCGCTTTGCGCTTTTTGCATATGCGGCAAAACGGCGGCAATTCCATACAGTACGCTTTTGATGTTGATATCGATTGTGCGTTCCCATTCGTCTACTTTTAGTTGATCCAGACGAGACAGCGGCATGATGCCAGCATTGTTGATCAACACATCAATTTTGTCGTATTGCTCTAGCGTGGTTTCTGCTAAGGCTTCAACCTGGTTACGCTGGGTCACATCGACGGTTTGATAGGTTGCGGTGCCGCCTGCGCTTTCAATCTCTGCCACAAGTTTCTCAAGTCGATCTTCTCGTCGGGCTGCCAGCATCAGCTTTGCGCCGTGTTCTGCTAGCAGTTTGGCGGTTGCTTCTCCAATGCCGCTGCTTGCTCCTGTGATGATGATGCTTTTTCCAGATACCTGGCTCATCGTTACAATTCTTTCTACAGTAGTCGTCATGGTTTACTCCTTTGGGTGTGTGACTGCCAAATCAGTGATTTATTTACCGATTGGTACAGATTAGTAGTAGTGCATCGCCCACCATTTTGTAAAACTCTTCACAGTAAAGCTTTGTGGGCAGTGCCCACCCTACGGGCAGCACGGTGCAGTAAATCTGGATTGTCTTCCTCACGCACATAAAGTTGAGTGATATCTGCAACCGTTATATGCTGATCATCTCGGCTCACCAACTCCAGAGTGTCACCAACTCCGACTTCGCCCTCTTGCAAAACACGGAAGTAAAACCCAGTTCGACGACTCGCCAGAAATCGTTTCACCATATCGGGTCGTCCAAACCGAATCCCCAGTTTGTAGCAGGGCAGTCGTGGTTGTGTCACCATCAAAATTAAATTGCCAATCCGAAAGCGATCGCCAATGTTCAATTCCTCTTCTCTCAGTCCAGTGGTCGTGAAATTTTCACCAAAGTTGCCCAGAGTTAACTCTATATCAGGTAATTCACCTCGCCAGTAATCGTAATGCTCAAAGGGATAGACATAGACTGCTTTCTCTAATCCGCCATGAACGGTCAGATCGGCCTGTCCGTCACCGTCTAAATTGAGCGATCGCACCATCACGCGATCGTTGACTGGCTCTTTGAAAATCCCAGTGCTAACAATTTTGCCCTTCCAGGTTACTTGACGTGGCAATCCGACATTAACAGAGATCAGTTTCATTTCCAGCTCCAAGGTTAAGGTCTCTTCCTCTGTTATCTGGAATAGATTTGCTCCCCACCCGTTCTTTAACTGTGATGTCTCCTGTCAGCACCTTGACATCAGGACTTGATGAATTCCAACAAATCAGCGTTGAGTCGATCTTTGTGGGTGTCTGTTAGTCCATGGGGTGCGCCGGGATAGATTTTGAGGGTGGCATTTTTCACCAGTTTTGCAGCGGCGATCGCGGCGGGGCCAATCGGCACAATCTGGTCATCATCCCCATGAACGATCAACGTTGGTACATCAAACTTCTTTAAGTCTTCGGTGAAGTCAGTTTCAGAAAAGGCTTTGATGCAGTCGAAGGTGTTCTTGTGGCCTGCCATCATGCCCTGAAGCCAAAACCAGTCAATCCGGCCCTGGGAAACTTCCGCACCTGGACGGTTAAAGCCAAAGAAGGGTCCACTCGCCAGATCTTTGTAAAGTTGGGAGCGATCTGTCAGGGAACCAGAGCGCAACCCATCAAATACGTCGATCGGCAGTCCGTCAGGATTATTTTCCGTCTTTAGCATTAGCGGTGGCACCGCAGAAATTAAACCTGCCTTGGCAACCCGTCCAGTACCATGCCGACCAATATAGCGAGCGACTTCACCACCCCCTGTTGAAAAGCCAAACAATACCGCGTCGTGTAAATCCAGATGTTCGATGAGTGCTGCCAGATCGTCGGCATAGGTATCCATCTCGTTACCGCTCCAGGGCTGACTCGATCGCCCATGTCCTCGACGATCGTGGGCGATCGCCCGAAATCCGCGATCGGCCAGAAACAGCATTTGGGCTTCCCAGCTATCAGAATTTAGGGGCCAGCCGTGGCTGAAGACAACGGGCTGTCCTGAACCCCAATCCTTGTAATAGAGTTGCGTACCATCCTGGGTTACGAACGTACTCATCTCAAAACTCCTTATAGATATCAATGTGCCTATCCGTTAATCTCATTGTTCAATCTGAACCCAATTCAGAACACTCAAGATCTCTGTGTTAAGCGCTGAGATAAGATGAGATCGTTTTTCTATATCTAAAGGTAGATCTTTGAGTAAAACTGCCCTGCAATACAGGTTAGATTTCTGAAACCTGATACCCTTACGTTGCGATTGCCTTCATTGCAGAAGGTTGATTCCCTTTACCCTTTCTGGCTAAAGTATGACTGCCAATTCCAAAAAAGCTAGGCGTAATGGAGATTCTTCTGCACGAGTGAGGGGAGTGGTGCTGTCGCCCCATGGATGGCAACGGTTGCAAGAAGCCAAGCAGCAGGTAGAATCGCAGGCGAACTGGGGTAAACGGTTCACCCAGGAAGATCTGAACGAACGCACTGGACTTTCGCTCAACACCCTTGCCCGAATTCTGAAGCGCGAACTGGGGGTCGATCGCCAGTCATTAGAAATTCTCTTCCAATCCTTTGCTCTGGAATTAACAAAGACCGATTATGTCTCTCCGATTGCGTCGGGGGAAGCGTTATCTAGCCCACGGGTAAATTCGCAGCAGGATTGGGATAATGCGGTTGATGCTGCGGTGTTTTACGGTCGTGAGACAGAACTGGCGCAACTGTGGCAGTGGATAGTGGCGGAACGCTGCCGTGTGGTGGGGCTGCTCGGAATTGGGGGGATCGGCAAAAGCACGATCGCCGTTAAAGCCGCACTGCAAATGCAGTCTGAATTTGATGTAATTGTGTGGCGATCGCTTGCCAACGCACCCTCATTGGATGACCTCCTCACCAGTCTGCTGAAGTTTCTGATGCCGCTTCAGGGTGACGATCCCATTATCCCTGCATCGCTGGATGGAAAGTTATCGAAGTTGATGGAGTACTTGCGATCGCAACGATGCCTCCTAATTTTGGACAACACTGAAACGATTTTGCACAGCGAACAAGCGGGTCAGTGGCGATCGGGATATGAAGCCTATGGGCAATTCTTAAGAACGCTAGGAGAAACCCCTCACCAAAGTTGTTGCTTGCTGACCAGTCGCGAGAAACCCCGTGAAATCGCCCTGTTGGAAGGCGAACAGAGTGTGGTTCGATCTTTCTTGTTGAGTGGGCTTACGCCGAATGATGGACGCGCTATCTTCCGTCAAAAGGGGGCATTTACAGGTTCAGAAGCCCAGTGGCAAACCCTCATCAATCACTATTGCGGCAATCCCTTGGCGCTGAAGATGGTGGCAGCCGCTACGCAAGATTTGTTCGATGGCAACATTGCCGAGGTATTGACCTATCTTGCCCAGGGAACGTTCGTCTTTGACGACATCTGCGATTTGCTGGCGCGTCAGTTCAATCGCCTCTCGCAAGCGGAACAGAAAATATTGTACTGGTTTGCTATTTATCGAGAGCCAATTGCGATCGCAGACATCCGCCAAAGTGCGATCGGCTCAACGGCTCAACAAAGCATTCCTCAACAGATCAATTCCCTACTCCGGCGATCTCTATTAGAAAAAATAGACGGGTTATTTTTCTTGCAGCCTGTGGTCATGGAATATGTCACAGAACGATTAGTCCAGCAGGTTTGTACCGAGTTTGTCACCCAGCAGCTTGATGTACTGCAAAGCCATTCTTTGCTTCGGGTACAGACCAAGGATTATATCCGAGAGATTCAGGTGCGATTAATTATGCAGCCTGTAATGGAATGGCTTTTATCGTGTTATGGAAATATTTCAGCGGTTGAAGAGCGAGCAAGACAACTATTAGCACAGCAGCGACACAAAGCAGGATATGCCGCAGGGAATCTGATCAATTTTCTGGTGCAACTTAAAGTGGATTTGCGCGGTTCCGATTTTTCCGAACTCATCGTGCAGCAGGCTGATCTGCGACAAGTCTGCTTGGCAGGGGTCAATTTTCAAAATGCAGATCTAACCCAGTCAATTTTTTCAGAGAATTTGAATAGCGCCATGTCAATTGACATCAGCCCAGATGGTCAAATGATTGCAGTGGGCGATTACAGTGGATCGATCTATCTCTGGCAGATTGCGACGACTCAACTCTTTACAACCTTTGTCGGTCATACCAGTTGGGTTTTGTCAGTTGCCTTTAGCCCCGATGGCAAAATTCTAGCCAGTAGTGGTGGAGATACTACGGTGCGATTGTGGGATGTCCAGACAGGTCAATGCTTACGGGTTTTAAAAGAGCATACCGGGTGTGTTTGGTCAGTGAATTTTAGTCCTGATGGTCAACGGTTAGCGAGTGGCAGCGACGATCTAACTGTCAGAGTATGGAATGTCCAAGGGGACTGTCTTCAGATCTTGCAGGGGCACCAAAAGAATATTTATTCAGTTCACTTTTCACCGGATAGTCAAACCTTAGCGAGTGGAAGCAAAGACGAGTCGATTCGGATTTGGAACGTCATTAATGGAGACTGTCTCAATGTATTGCAAAAACATCCTGAGGGCGTTCATTCTGTGCGTTTTAGCCCGGATGGTCGATCGATCGCCAGTGGCGGGTTTGATGGGTCGATTCGCCTCTGGTGTAGGCCGTTCTGCTCCCAAACATCCAAATCTGATGTAACAGTGCTGAAGGGGCATAAGAATTGGGTTTGGGGTATGGCGTTTAGCGACGATGGGGGTATTTTAGTGAGTGGCAGCGACGATGGCACTGTACGCATTTGGAATGTCCAAGAGGGTCAATGTATCAATGTTCTGGACGATCATTCTGACGATATTCTGGCGATCGCGCTGAGGGATCATCTCATGGTGACTGCCAGTCAAGATCGAACGGTGCGGCTGTGGAATCTGCACGGGCAAAGTCTCAAAACATGGTGTGGATGCAACAGCGGAATCCGTTCTCTTAGCCTGAGTCCTAACGGTCAAACCATTGCTAGCAGAGGTCAGGATGCAACGGTTCATCTATGGGATTTATCACTTGATGACAAGATATCGCCGCTTCACCCCTATAAAACCTTTCGCAGAACGACCGATTCGACCGCTTCTCTAACCAGTTGGACTTCAGATATCAGCTTTAACCCCGACGGTCAAACGGTAGCAACCAATGGGCAAGATGGCTCTATTTTGGTGTGGAATGTGCAAACGGATTCTCTCAATCGGTGGTCAGCCCATGATGCACCAGTCTGGACAGTCTGTTTCAATCCGACTGGAGATACTCTCGCGAGCGGTAGCCACGATCAAACGGTGCGCCTATGGGATATGCAAACTCATCAATGCTTGCGGGTACTGCGGGGGCATAAGGATGGTGTACGGGCGATCGCATTTGATGCAGACGGTCAGTGGCTAGCCAGTGGCAGCTCCGATCAAACGATTCGGATTTGGGATGTGCAAACCGGAGAGTGTTTGCGGGTTTTGCGGGGACACACAGGTGGCGTTTTTTCGTTAGCGTTTGCGTCCAACGGTCAACAGCTTGTCAGCGGCAGTTTCGATCGCACGATCCGCCTTTGGGAGCTGAAATCGGGTGAATGCATACAGGTTTTGCAGGGACATACGAGTGGCGTATGGTCGATTGCACTTAGCCCAGATGGTCAAACCTTAGCCAGTGGTAGCGGCGATCGAACGGTTCGACTCTGGAATCTACAAACGGGGAATTGCCTAAACGTGTTGCACGAACATACGAGTGGGGTCACATCGGTCATTTTTAGCCCTGTTGACGCTAGCCTACCATCAGGCATCGATCGAGTGGTCTTGAGTGGTAGTGACGATCGAACGATTAAGCTCTGGGATGTCGCAACCGGACGCTGCATGAAGACGTTGATGGGCGATCGGCTGTATGAAGGTATGAACATTCAAGGGGCAATCGGCTTGACGAACGCTCAAAAATCGACACTAAGAGCGTTAGGAGCTTTGATATAAGCTCATCTTCCTCTGGTTTGGCATAGCCTCCCTAGAGGCGAATCGACTTAACTCTGTACTTAACTCGCGGATCTTGAGTGGTGAAATGTGAGGCCGTCTTTCAAACTTAGTTCATGGCGCAATAGCTTACGCTATAAGCCCTTGAAAGGAATTTATGATTTTTGATTCTTTTCTGCAATTCCTCATTCACCAATCACTCAAATAGGAGAAATACCTGATGTCTGCATTTAAGTACAATCGCTTGGACAAGGATAATGCTGCGGTTTTACTGGTTGATCACCAAACTGGACTGTTCTCGCTTGTGCGTGATTTTGGTGCCACCGACTTCAAAAATAATGTACTGGCGCTGGCAAGTGTAGCCAAGTTTTTCAACCTGCCTACAGTCTTGACAACCAGCTTTGAGGATGGTCCCAATGGAGCGATCGTGCCGGAATTGAAGGAGACGTTTCCAGATGCTCCCTTTATTCCACGCCCCGGGCAGATCAACGCTTGGGACAATGAGGATTTTGTTAAAGCAGTTAAAGCAACAGGCAAGAAGCAATTGATCATTGCTGGGATTGTCACTGACGTATGCGTTACATTTTGCGCGCTTTCGGCATTGGAGGCAGGGTATGACGTTTTTGTGGTTACTGATGCCTCTGGCACCGTCGATGAAGCCTGTCGCTATGCCGCTTGGGATCGGATGTCTCGTGCTGGCGTTCAGTTGGTCAATTGGTTTAGCGTGGTGGGTGAATTGCACCGTGACTGGCGGAACGATATTGAAGGGCTGGGTAATCTCTTAGGAGGGTTTATTCCTGACTACAAAAACCTGATGACTAGCTATGCAGCAACATCAAGTGCTGTCTCTACCACTGGCTCTGCCAGCAGTGAGCGCCTCATGAGTCGTGTGTAGCTGAGTGGATGTTGTCATTGCTAAGTGTCAACTTTATTTGCAGCATTGCAGCAACACTTGATAATTTCATGGATGGCTAGGATCGATCGCCAGCGATCGATCCTAGCTAAGTGGTTACGCCAAAATTACCGAGTAATCCGGCGTTTCAAGGAGATTAATTCTCAATGAAATTTCTCTTTCAGTCGATTCTCCTATCATATCTGATCTTTGGAGGCTCTCTGATTCACCAATCCCTGGTTAAGTCTGCTATTGCCCAAGAGACCTTGCAAGGTCAAGTCACCTCTGTGAATCAACTAGCTGATGTGCAACCCACCGATTGGGCATTTGCAGCATTACAAGCTTTAGTCGATCGCTATGACTGTATGGCTGGGTATCCGAGTCAACTATTTCAGGGCAATCGTTCAATCATTCGCTATGAGTTTGCTGCTGGGTTGAATGCGTGTCTCGATCGGCTCAATCCGCTACTAGCAAGTACAACCGTAGCTGTAGCTGAGAGAGAAGATTTACAACAAACGCTGCAAAGACTTCAAAAAGAGTTTGCACCAGAACTCTCAACCTTGCATGGACGGGTGGATTCCTTAGAAGCCCACACAGCTCAATTAGAGTCTCAGCAATTCTCTCCCACCACAAAACTGACCGGAGAAGCAGTATTTGCTGTGAGTGGTACATTTGGCGGCGATAAAGCTGTGTCACCAGGAGAAACAACTGGTTCTAGGGGTAAGATCGGCGACAATATCATTTTTAGCGATCGCGTGCGATTGATTCTTAACACCAGTTTTACAGGGCAAGATTTACTGAGAATTCGATTGCAGGCTGGCAATATTCCGAACTTTCGGGAAGCTACAGGCACAAATATGGCTCGCCTAAGTTTTGATGGCGATACAGGCAATCAGTTCATTCTAAATCAACTCTATTATCAGTTCCCTATCGGGTCTGCTGCTAAGGTAACTGTGATTGCCCAGGGCACCTTGTTTGACGTAGCGGATACCATTAACCCTCTATTAGGTAGTGATGGCAGAGGTTCTATTTCTGCATTTGGAGTTCGCAGCCCCATCTACCGCGAAGAAACAGGTGGCACAGGTATTGGTATTAGTTATAATGTCAACTCAGCCATCAATTTGACGCTAGTTTATCTTGTGAGTGAGGCTGGCAAACCAACCGCAGGATCTGGATTATTGAATGGCCCCTTCTCTGCCCTCGCACAACTGACGTTCAAGCCCACGAAATCTTTAAGTTTTGGCTTAACCTATGCGCGTTCTTTGAATGCAATCGATATCGGTACAAGCAGTGCTATTACTAACGATCCCTTCAATGGAGCCAGTAACAGTATTATTGGGAATAGCTATAGTCTTAAGGCTTCCTGGCTCGTTAACCCTACCTTCAGCTTGGGGGGATGGGTAGGCTATCTCCAGGCATCAGCTCAAGACCTGCCCAACGATCCCACCGCTGAGATTTTTTACTATGCTGTTAATTTTGGATTCCCAGATTTAGGCAAGAAAGGAAACTTACTGGGCTTCGTCTTTGGACAACCCCCCAAAGCGATCGGGAATGAGTTTGGGATAGTCGATCGCAATACTTCACTTCATTTTGAAGCCTTCTATCGATTTCAAGTGAACGACAATATCTCAATTACTCCTGGTGCGATCGCCATTACTAACCCCGAGCACAACAGCAATAATGACACAATTTTTGTTGGCACCATTCGGACGACGTTTCAGTTTTAGAGTCTATACAGACACGGTAAAAGCCATTCTTCTTTTTGGGCCACGATCGTTTATCGGGATGTTAAATTCTATGTTGAATGAACCGTTAGCAAGCAGCACTATTGAAGAAAACGGTCCAGTCACCGCTGTGATTTCTCATGTCGTGAGGCCAGGACGCGAGCATGGTTACGAAGCATGGTTTCATGGCATCGCCGCAGATGCACGAAAATTCAAAGGATATCTGGGTGTCAGCGCAATTCACCCCCAAGATCACGCCCATCCTGAGTACGTGGTCATTCTCAAGTTCGATTGCTACGACAATCTCAAGATCTGGCTAGAATCAGATGTTCGGCGAGACTGGATTGAGCGATTGCAGCCCTTGATTGAAAGGCCAGAAGATATTCAAACTCTGACGGGGCTGGAGGTTTGGTTTACACTGCCTGACAAGCCGATGACGGCTCCGCCCCCTCGCTACAAAATGTCAATTTTGACCGCCTTAGCGGTCTTTGCGGTTTCTCAAGTTTTGGGGCTGGTGCTGACTCCGGCATTGATCGATTTGCATTTCTTGGTACGATCGTTTGTTCTCACAATGGTTACTGTTTTCATCTTGACCTATCTGGTAATGCCTCGTGTGACGCGACTATTTTATGGTTGGCTCTATCCAAAACGCAGATAAATCACAAATAAACCAAGAATGCGAAGGAGATATATTGACCTTACTAAACGATCGCCGAAAGAGCAGAGACTACCTTGACACATTCATGTACGACAGGTGAAGACTCATTCTGTCTCCATGCGATCGCTAGTTTTAGCGTCAGAAAATCTCCAACTATAGGTCGATAAACAACTCCTTTGGCAGTAAGGTTTTGCATATCCGAGAGCACAAATGTAATACCAACGCCCGCCGCCGCTAATCCCAAACGAGTTTGGGCAAGTTCCGCTTCCTGCACAATATTGGGCACAAACCCATCCCGCTCGCAGCATTTGATGAAATTTGCATAGAGGTTCGGTGCGAGCGATCGCGGGTAAAAAATCAGCGGTTCGTTGGCCAAAGACTGAAGCGCAATCTGTTTTTGTCGAACCAATCGATGGGAAATAGGCAAAGCGGCAATGTACCGTTCTTCAAATAATGGATGAATTGAGAGAGACGGCTCGCGAATCGGAAGATAGACAAAGCCCACATCGATTTGGCGGGTGCGCAATGCTTCGACATTAGCCTCCGTGCCGTGACTGCTGAGGATCAATTCGACCTGCGGGTGCCGCTCGCGGTAGATCTTGACAATATCTGGCGCAATGCTAAACAACGTCGCCTCCGTGAAGCCAATTCTGAGCCTCCCTATCTCTCCACGATCGACCTGTCTGGCAACTTGGATACCTTCTTCTACCTCCTGCGAAATTCGATATGCAGTTTCGAGAAATTTTTGTCCGGCGATCGTCAATCTCACCCAATGTTTGGTTCGCTCGAACAGTTTGATTCCCAAACTATCCTCTAAAGCTTGAATTTGTTTGCTCAGGGCTGGCTGGCTGAGGTGCAGCGCCTGGGCCGCTCGACCGAAGTGCAGTTCTTCAGCCACCGTAATAAAAGATTCAAGTTGACGGAGTTCCATAGAAGCGATTTGTTAATAACTTTAGATTATTACGCCATAGCTAATTAGAAACAATAACTTGCTATTTTACTTTTAGTATAGATTTTAGCGTTCAGTAATTTTTATTAACTTACGCTAGCACGATCTGACCAAGCACCTCTATTTTGATTTCACCGTAGGAGAAACTGTTATGAATAAGGATGAGACCCAGTCGGCAACCGAGCGATCGCTCTCCCGACGAACGACGCTTCGACTGATGGGATTGGGGGCTGTAGGTGCTGCCATTCCTACGGCTCTGAATGGCTATGAAACTGGACAAGCACAGGGGCAAACCTCGCCGCCTTTGCGAAATCAATCTTCAGAGCTAATTATGAAACAGATTCCGCGCACTAAAGAAAGAGTGCCTGCGATTGGAATGGGGACCTTCCTCACCTTCGATGTGTTAGAAAACCAGCCCCGTGACAATATCCGGCAAGTCATGCGCCGCTTTTGGGAGGGCGGGGGACGAACGATCGATGTCTCGCCACTCTACGGGATGTCGGAAGTCAATGTGGGCGAGTTTGCTAAAACACTTGGCATTACAAGCGATCTGTTTATTACGAATAAGATCTGGGCAACGGGTGAGTATTTGGGAGATAGAAGTCAGGCTGAGCGACAATTCGAGCAGTCTTTGAGACGATTGTCGCGAGATCGCATCGATGCGATGCAGGTTCATACTCTGGTGAATGTGGATATCATTCTGCCCTTGCTCAAGGAATGGAAACAAGCGGGCAAAATCCGCTATGTTGGCGTGACGCACCATGAGATGCCGCTGTATTCTCCAGTAATGCTGAATTGGATTGAGAAAGGCGATCTGGATTTTGTGCAAATCCGCTATTCGATTTTAGAGCGGGGAGCTGAGGAGAGAATTTTGCCAGCGGCAGCAGAGCGAGGAACCGCAGTATTGGCGAATATGCCCTTTGAGAAAGCTCGGCTGTTCCAATTGGTTCAAGGTCAAAAGCTTCCTGACTTTGCTCGCGAGATCGACTGCGAAAACTGGGCACAGTTTTTCCTCAAGTACGTCATTTCGCATCCTGCGGTGACTGCGGCAATTCCAGCCACTACAAATCCCGAGCATATGTCTCAAAATATGGGAGCACTTAAAGGAGCGCTGCCGGACAATGCCATGCGCGCCCGAATGGTACAGCACATGGAAAGTCTACCGGGCTTCGATAAACTTGCCCAAACGCCACCCTATCCGGGCAAACAGTTTGCGGGCTTGGTGAGTCTGCCTGGGTTAGCTGCCACTCAAAATGCTAGAAGCGCGAAGAACACCTGATATTTACGATCGAGCAGATCGATTCGTCCTTGCGGTTGCAGTAAGCTTTATCGGATCGATAGTATGAGCGGAGGGAACATCAAAAGATGAATGGATGCAGTCTTTCAAGGGTCGCCAACTGAACTTGCGATCGCCCCCCAGCTCAATCAAAATTTTGACCTTCGGTTCCTGGCTGGGTAAAGTGCTGAGATAGGTTAGCTCCTGAAAGTCTAGCTTCTTGCCATCAATCAACCAAAGCGCCAAACCCTTTGTTTTGGGCGGTAGATTTTCTAGGTGGTAGTTGACGATGGGGGGTAAAAATTGAACTTGGATACCCCAATCAGTCGAACCGCTCGTGCTTTTACCCAGGTGAGCAGGCCGCACGCCATGAATCTGGGTAAAATAGGACGCCAAATCTCCAAGTCCGGGGGCAGAAATGGGTAAAACAGAATAGCCAAATGCCCGTAGCCGACGTATATAGCCCTACGAGGTCGTCTAAGGACGTATCTTAGGAGAAAATGCAAAGCCAGGAGCGCTAATGCCATCCCCTTACAGTGAAGATTTTCGTCAAAAAGTGATCGCTGCGGTGGAGCGAGGAGAAGGGAAAACAAAAGTCGCTCGGATGATGAACATCAGTCGAAATACCCTGGACCAATGGCTTAAACGAAAACAAGAAGTGGGTCACTGTCACGCCATTACCCATTATCAACAAGGCTGCTGCCATAAAATCACAGACTGGGAACGGTTTCGTGAATTTGCAAAACAGCATGGAGAGAAGACCCAAGCGCAAATGGCAAAGCTCTGGGGAGACAACGTGAGTCAGCAAAACATCAGTGATGCCCTTCGAAAGATTGGATTGAGTCGAAAAAAAAGACTTACGGGTACCGAGAACGCGATGAACTTCAGCGAGACGCCTTTAAGGAGCGATTAAAGACCACACTGCCTCAACAGCTCGTCTATGTCGATGAAGCAGGAACAGATAATCGAGAAGACTACGCTTATGGGTATTGTGAGGTAGGAGCACGTTTCCATGCACTTAAATCAGGCAAGCGCACCGAACGCGTCAGTTGGATTGCTGCACTGCGACAAAAAGATATCTTTGCACCAATGACTTTTGATGGAACCTGCAATCGAGACTTATTTGAGATGTGGCTAGAGGATTGTTTGCTCCCACAATTGAACCAAGGGGATATCATCATCATTGATAATGCAAGCTTCCATTCCTCTCAAGCGATTGATGATATGGTGGCAGCCGCAGGATGCGAGATCTGGTATCTACCTGCCTATTCCCCAGACTTGAACAAGATTGAGAATTGGTGGTTTGTACTCAAAAACTGGATGAAGCAACGATGGGATGAATTTGACTGCTTTCGCGATTGTGTCGATGCCGCTTTTAAGAACTGTCCTAACGTATTTGCGTAGGGCTATATAACGTCCTTCAAAACCACCTTCTGGCGGAACATACAGGCCCAACGCCCCTTCTTTTTCTAAATCTCGGATAAACCGTTTACCAGAAATTAACAACGTCACGATCTTTCATTTAACCTCATCGCTTTGGCAGTAGCATGAGCGAAAGCGTTGGTATCGTGGGGACTCCTAAAGGTTAGCTGTGCTTCTGGCTGCTGACAGGCCACCATTGTTTTGACATGTTCTCTTTCGTCATCCCGAACATTAATAAACACGTCATAGAGGTTATCTACCTTAGGACGGCGAAATATAGATTGAGATGTAGTTTGCATCTCCTCAAACATATAGAGATCGCCATCTCGGTAGTAGTTGATTGCGACTTGAGGTGCGGGCTGCATTTTAAGGAGTTCCTCATTGGCTTTTAGATAAGTATCGTAGGTTTGATAGGCATGTTCCTCGATCAGCTCCATGGTGTAGTAAGCATATCTGGGGAGTACAATGTAGAGCGGTACGATGAGCCAGTAGTAGGCGATCGCCAAGTGTTGCGCCAAGAAGCGATCGCCCCAGTTACGATTCCCTCCCAGAGATTCCATAATCAGAAGATGATGGAGTTCATTCCAGGTTTCGGCGAAATGAATTTTCAGCCAATCGGCTTTGCGCCAAATGCCAATGGTTTCATTGAGGTGAAGAACGGATAAGTATGCAAAGTAAGGCACGCGGGCAATGGTTTCCAGAACGTAGAAACGCGGGTAAGGGCGGTTTTTATAGACCACGTCTGTTACGAACACTAAAATGCCAACAATTGCACGAATCAACATCTTCATGGCGTATTTCTCCAAAATCAGACACCGAACTATTTTGTTGAATTTGAGGTATTACTTCTGTCTCTATTAATGGTGCATTCTTGGGAACCAATGTGACTTCGAGAGGTAGTTCCACTGATGGATGGGTTGAAGGTATTATATTTTCTATGTCCGAATCTCCTAGATTATGGAATTTTGTAAAGAGCTCCAGCAAGTAAAACTATAGTTCTAGGGAAAAACAACCTTAGGCTTGGGAGTGTGCCCCAGGTAGATATGGGTTGCAGCCCTCAGCACAATTTGGGAGTACAATATTTTTTGAATAGCAAGGCTAGGCGCACGATTGGCAGTTGCCCGATAGGCCGCAATTTCTCCTTCCATCGTCCAATCGCTATGGGACCGATAATGGTCGTAGTCATGGAGTGCTGAAAGCACTCCCCCATAAAATGGACTGGAGCCAATCGAAGTGTCGTAGGCTTCGGTGCTCACCCAAAGTCGATCTTGCTCGATATCTGCAAAGACTTCTTCTGCGCTATCATAATGGGAATAATCTGAGAAGCACAAATTAAGCGGGAGTTGCTGAAATTCACCCATCAACCAATCACACAGTTCGGAGATCGTTTCATCGCAAATTTCAGCAGGGCTGCTTTCCAGATAGAGCTTGGCTAAGGTTTCCACTTTACGATCGGTTGCATGGTCTTGAAGCGTCTTCATGGTGTTGTCCTCTTACTCTCGTCTACATTCAATGTGTCAGAGTTTGTCAAAAAAGACCTTGAGCTAGCTCATATTCAGTCACGTCAGTTTTGGAAAAGGATAAATACTCGATCGTGCTAGTTACTCCCGAACAACTACAGCAAATTTCTATTTTCTCTGACTTAGATTGCGAGCGCTTAGTCTGTTTGCAGCCCCATGCTGCTACTAAATCCTATTTACGGGGTGAAGTTATACTCCATGAGGGCGATCGCCTGCCTCTAAAGCTATTTGCTGTGCTGACGGGAGCCATTCAGGTTAAGAAAACTGCATCTACAGGTAAAGAAACCATTTTGAGATCCTTATCTATGGGAGAAATTTTTGCGATCCCCAGTTTATTTGGGGACGGTATTTCTCCTGCTACGGTAGTAGCTGAGGACGCTTGCCAAATTCTGACGGTCGATCGCAATGCGTTACTAGAAATGCTTCAAAAGGAGCCAGAGCTGGGTCTGCGGATGATTGGTATTTTGACTGAACGGCTACAACATCTCCATACGATTGTACATGGGATGGCTTCTGAGCGGGCGATTGTCCGGTTGGCGCAACTAATTCAGATGACAGCAACGGAGCAGGGAACAGACAGAACGGAGAAAGGTTCATCTTTAAAGGCTCGATTGTCTTATTACCATATTGCTCGCAGTATTGGCATTACCTACGAAGAATGCGTCCGTTTGTTTAAGCAGCTTCAATCTGTGGTCAGCTATCGTCGCGGGGGACAGATCTTAGTGTTAGATCGAGACGGATTGGAGGCGATCGCTCAGGGTGAATACGATATCTGAAATAGTTGTTCAGTCACCCTATTTTTGAGCGGTGATTTTAAAGAGCCATGAGACTCAACAAAATCACCGCTCAAATGACTGCTTACTCTGGTCCATGGAAGTTGAGACGACCATATCCTAAAAACAGACCGGGGCTCTTTTCTCCTTCTGGATATGCAGTAATCCCAAAGAGATACACACCATCCCAATCTGGATTTTTTTGAGAAGTCAGTTCAACCGTCACCGCCTTGCCAGGAGGGACAGGTCGATCGAACACAATCGTCACCTCACCGTCAGCAGACTGAGGCCCACCGATGCTCGCCAGGGGGATTTCGGTTCCCCGTGCGATACGATCGCTGGAACCTTTGCGGAATAGGTCGCCTGCAAAGGCTTTGCTTTGGTTGACTTCGTAGTCGATGCGCTCCAGATTGCTAGGTTGAGAAATTGTGACCGCTTTGAGCGATTCTCCCGCATCCTCCGGAACCGCGATCGTAAACTGATGGGTTGTTCCTGAAACTCGGGTTTCCTGAAAATTGGTCGAAGCTCTTACCAGTCGTGGCGCATGGTCAAAGGCAGCACGTCCATTGCTGAGAGAAACCGCTTGGACGGACGACGATAGAACACTCGGGAAAATTAATCCCGCCAGGAGTAAGCTCGTTCCTAGAAATCGAGGATTGAGAGCAGAGGTTAGATTGATTTTAGTAATTGGTGTAATCATGAGATTTGTCTCCATAAATTAATCGAAAAAACAACGGTCTGAAAAACTACGGGTTGTGGTCTACTTTCTCTGAGAGTGTTAACAGCACAGTCAGATTCGTGTCAGCACTGATGGAATGAAGCGCTGATGCAGGCATAAAGATCAACACACCGGGTTCTAGTAATAAGGCTTTTCCCTTGAGAGTGAGCAGTCCTTGCCCTTCAATCCCCTGAACGGTGACATTGCGAGATGCAGCATGTTCGGCAACCTTGGCTCCTGCTGCCATCGAAAGCAGAATATATCGACAATTGGCATCTTCTAGCAGAGTCTGACGCTGAACCCCTGAGTCAGGATAGGCGATCGCACTCTTCAGGCAAATCACAGAGTTTTGCTGTAATAAAGTATTCACGATCTTAACCCTTAGTAGCTGAAAGAATGATGTAACCGAGATCTTGTTGGTGTTGCTGAAAAACTTGTTTGATGGAAAATATCCGGTTCCGAAGTTGAGGTTGAGTGAGGAGATTCCGTACAATCTGTAAGGTATTGAAAATCCCTTCATCCTGAATCACCTGGGCTGGGTTCAGTAATTGCATTGCACCCGTTTGGTGCTGTTGAACCTGAAACCCGGTAGATTCAAAAGTAGCGATCCAATCTTCAACAGATAATGGCGTTGCGTTGACCCGCAGTACTTCGGCAAGATCGTGATGGAGTGCTGCTTGATGATGACGGGCGATCGCTTCATGGGATAGAAATACTCCTCCTGGGTTGAGGCGATCGAATACGCTCCTTAAAATGTTCGCTTTGCCAACATCGGATTGCATCGTCAGAATTGCTTCAGCAATAATATAATCAAAGGTTTCAGCAATCTCGTCTAACGCAAAGACATTCCCTGAGCGGATTTGGACTCGATCTGAAAGTCCGGCAGCTTTAACCTTGGCTTGAGCTAGCGCGAGATGACGGGGATTGTTCTCGATGCCAATGACGCGGACACGGTAGCGTTTTGCAAGGGCGATCGCGCTAGTTCCCAAACCGGATGCTAACTCTAGAACGGTTGCACCGGGTTTAAAATCAGCCCATTGCAGGAGTTGCTGTGTTGCCTGTTTCCCACCAGGACGGAGGACGGTTTTACCAGCGGCGGCCAATACTTTATAGCCTGGAGCGGTTTGGAGATTGAGTGTTGCTGTAGTCACGATATTTTTCTCCTGGATTCATATGACTGGGGTTGTTATTCCTTCTGTACTGATTTAACTTTGCCACTCTACTTCAACAAAGACTATGAGCTAGCTCATAGTTGCGCTCAAATTAGTTCAAACAATTTTTGAGCAACTTCTCATGCCAATTCTGCAAGATCGCGCTACACATCTGATCCCCCCTAACCCCCCTAGCTCTTTCAGAGCGGCTACGCCAAGAAAAAGGGGGGAATTCATTCATAGTCCCCCTTTTTAAGGGGGATTTAGGGGGATCTTGATATGTAGCTACAACAAGTAGATTTGGTGTCACAAGACAAAACAAAAGAGTAATGCTGAGATTGGAACGAAATTTCCCATCATTACCCTAAATGATTAGGGAGAACAGAGATCGCTGACAAGCCAAAAAATAGCAACGCTGACAACGTTTCGAGCATGGCAACAGACTGAATTCGGGTTGTGCAATACCATTGCTGTTGCCATAGAATCAATCCGACTTTAATTAAAACAACTCCAAAGCTCAAGGCCGTAAACTGAGGTAGAATGTCAAAGGCATACAAACCTATTATTATCCCTGTGGCTAAGAGATGATAGACAACGATTCGTTGAATGGCGGGAGTAAGCGATTCGTCTTTCTTGAGTTTGCGAAGTTTAACAGTGAAAATAGAACTGGAAAAAAACAACGCGTTCAGTAGCCATAGTCCAATTGCCACCGTTGAAATATGGTTTGTGGAGACGACATAGGAAAAGGGTGCCGACAAACTGACGGCAGCAAAGGTGACGATCTCATTGATAATCGATTTTTGCTCTCGATGCCAAATCGAAAAACCGTCAAAAAGCAAAGCTGCGATCGCGCCTAGATAAATCCACAGCAACGGCGAGAAAAGATCCCCAGTGCGCCAGTAAAGGTAGAATGCGATCGCACTTGAGATGCCGCCATACACAATCCCCCACAGTAAAAGCCGTGGTTTCCAGGTTTTTCGTTGGCGAATTTGAATCGCTAATGGGTGCTCTGCTTGAAACCCGCAAATCGCACAAATCGACGCGAATGTTGTTGCCCAGGTCCAATGCTGTGCGGCGGCAGCTCCCGTTACGAAAGAAACCAGCAGTACGACATATACGCCATGTTCTGGCGAAACGGTCGGACGCATCCAGGCGGACAAATTTGCCATCCAATCCTGCGGTGGTTGGGGCGATTCTACGGTCGGGTTAGTGGTTGGTGTCGTCATAATTGCTCTCCTGGTATTGTTGATGGCGGGATTTTAAAGAATGACAACACCGCTTTATGTCATTGAGATTTCAGACGTTCCCACAGAAGTTCAAAGACCATTGCGCCACCAGTCCCAATTGTTTCTGGTGTTCTCAGTGCAAGGCGATCGTCGCTGATTGCAAAGGTACGAACTAACGTTGTTCCTAACCGATTTGGGATTGAAGTAATGGTGAGATGATGACGAACGATGTTGCCGTCCCATGTATAAGTTCCAGCGTAGGCGTTGAAGCTCGTAAATGCATGAGCCAGTTCTTCAATCGCGACTGCACTCATCTCCTCACTCAATGGCGATCGCACGTCTCGGCTAAACGGTGGGCGATCGCTCTTGGCAAACATCACCATCATGTGTCCCTCAGCGGTGTAGGTGATATATCCAGTGGGATTTGCGCCATACGCCTCGGGATTAACGGTTCCATCTGGGTGGATGGCGATCGCAGACAGCAGCTTCCAAATGCCGACGAGCGGATTAGATTCAGCGGGTGGCGTAGTCATGGGATTGAGGGGTTGCGTTGCGGTTCTCCACTAGCGTAAGTGGCTTTAGCACAAAGTCAAACTCAGTCGTGTAAAACGGTTTACTTTGATTTCGGGTCTGAATTTCATCCGGTGCTTCGTGCTTTTGCAGCGAAACGATCGCGGTTCTCACGGCAAAGGTCGTATCTGAATCCAGGTGAGGATCGCCATGGATATAAATTTGAGTTGTTAAGGGAGCGCATTCTGGGGCACTCAATTTGAAATGAATATGGGCTGCTCGCCAGGGATGTCTGCCCAGCCGTTGCAGCAACTCGCCTGACGGCCCACTGGATGGCACTTTGTACCCCATCGGCACGACGGTTTCAAAGGCATACTTGCCACTGGCATCGGTGATAAACCGTCCCCGGAAGTTCCATTGCGGCTGAGAGGGATCTTGAATGTCATACAGTCCTTTGGAATTGGGTTGCCAAACATCGATGAGGGCATGGGAAATTGGCTCGCCGTTCAAATCCAAAACACGGCCTGACAGAAATAGCGTATCGCCCTCTGCGTCGCTCCCCAAGCGATCGCCCATCTGCCGTTCCGGTGCGTTGGGCACATACAGCGGGCCTTCTAGATTGTCTTCTGTGCCGCGATGGGCATCGTGTAGAAGTTCTACCAACTCTGAAATGCCCAGAAGATCCGTCAGCATGTGAATCTCGCCAATGGGGATCTCTTGGGTGTGATGACTGGCCTGGTTAATAAAATCCCGTCCTTGCTGCAATTCGGGTTCGGTCAGGTTTACCTCGCGGACAAAGTCGTGCAGATGTTTCACTAGACTCGTGTAAATTTCGTACAGTCGCGGGTGAGATGTCCCGCGATCGCCGTGATTGATGACGGCTTGCGTAATATTGTCGAGGGTAATGGGTTCCATAATTGAACTCCTATTGCGTGACAGGGTGAAGGTGGTTTTGTCTAGGTATCTTTGTGGGGTTAGTAGCTAGAAACTGTGTGAGTATCTGGATGCTTTTTGAATGCAGGGGAAACTTGCCCAAGGATCAGATCGGCCGCTTTTTCGCCAATCATGATGGTGGGTGCCATGGTGTGGCAGCGGGGCACGGTGGGCATTACGGAGGCATCGGCAACCCGCAGTCTTGCGATGCCACGAACCCGCAATGTTGGATCGACCACGGCTAGCGGATCGGTTCCCATGCGGCACATTCCCACTGGATGCCACCATCCATCCGCTGTTGAGCGAATATGCTCTTCAAGGTCGCGATCGCTCTCCAATAGGCGATCGGGCAGGATCGGATTGCCTCGATAGGGTGCCATTGGGTTGGCGGCAAAAATTTCCTGGGCTTTCCGCACGCCTGCTATCATCACCTTCAGATCGTGTCCTTCTGAGTCGGACAGATATTGCGGGTCAACAATTGGGTAATCCAAGGGATTGGGCGATCGCAATCGCATTGAGCCAACGCTGCGGGGGGCAATCAGGGTGGGGCCGATCGTCATGCCATGGGCGGTGGGCGGCGTTAGCCCGTAGTTATAAAACATCACGGGTGCAAATTGCAGTTCTAGATCGGGCGCAACCAGATCGGGCTGAGTGCGCAGAAAAGCGGCGGCTTCCAACACGCTAGAGGTCAACATGCCGCGTCGCAGTAGCAAGTATTTGAGCAACTCCAGCGGGGAGTTCGCATTTAGCATTGATACGGGTTGCTGACTCCCCATTACGACCGCAACTGCAACATGGTCGCGTAAGTTCTGTCCCACGCCTGGTAAATCCAAAACCACCTCAATTCCCAATTCTCGCAACTGAGCTGCTGGGCCAATGCCAGATAACAGCAATAATTGCGTCGAGCCGATCGCACCCCCCGAAAGAATAATTTCGCGAGTTGCAGAGACGGTATGTCGGGTTCCTTCGCGGAGATACTCGATGCCAACAGCACGGCGATTTTGAGTCAATATGCGAGTACACTGCGCGCCCATAATGACCTGAAGATTAGAGTGCCGCTGGGCTGGACGAAGGAATGCATCGGCAGTACTCCAGCGTCGCCCCCGATGTTGCGTTACCTGTACCCACCCCACTCCATCTAACTGCGCGCCGTTGAAATCAGGGTTATGGGATATGCCGATCGCCTGTGCAGCTTGAATAAAAGCGCGACTGAGGGGATTGGGATCGCGCAGATCTTCGACATGAAGCGAACCACTATCCCCATGAAACTCATCACTGCCGCGACTATTACGCTCAGAGCGACGGAAGTAGGGCAACACACCCTGCCAGCCCCAACCGGGGTTGCCTAGCGCTTCCCAAGCATCGTAATCAGCCGGAACGCCGCGCAAATACATCATGGCGTTAATGGATGTGGAGCCGCCTAAGGTGCGACCCTTTGCCCAATAACTTTCCCGCCCTTGCAGTCCCGTTTGCGGAACGGCACTGTAATTCCAGTCATACTCGGTTTTGAACAGCTTGCTGAAGGCGGCGGGAATACGAATTTCGCGTTTTTTATCGGGCATTCCCGCTTCGAGCAGCAGCACCTGATGGCGCGGATCGGCACTGAGGCGATCGGCTAGCACGCAACCCGCAGCCCCAGCCCCCACAATTATAAAGTCGTAGTCGATTCGGTGTTTTTGAACAGAGCGATCGTTTGTTGGGTGCATCGTGATAGTCTCCATTGAGAGTGATGCAACTGACGTTTTTAGTTTGCGATGCTTTTTTAGAATCAACCAGACCAGTTAAGCCAGTAAAGGACTAACTTAAGGCTCGATACACACTTCATGCAAGCTATGCCAATGCCCCAAATGCTCGAAATTCTGTCGAGATCGATATAATAGGCTGCATAGCTCATAGCACCTTTAGGAGGGTGTTCTATGATTGCTTTATCTGGGATTGCCATCCAAAGCAAGATTTACGAAAGCTCAAATTCTCTGGTGTACCGGGGCATCAGGGAAGAAGACGATCGCCCGATCGTTATCAAGCTACTTAAGCAAGATTATCCCTCTCCTCAAGAATTAACGCGCTACCGACAGGAATATGAAATTACCCGCTCCCTCAGCCTGGAAGGAGTGGTCAAGGCATACAGCCAGCAAGACTATCAACGCACGCTGGTTATTCTCTTAGAAGATTTTGGAGGCGAGTCCCTAGAGCAATGGATGCGGCAGCGATCGGGTTTCTGTCCAATGCCCTTACCTACATTCCTGCGACTGGCGATCGCACTCACCGATAGTCTGGGCAGTATTCACGCTAACCATATCATTCACAAAGATATTAATCCTGGCAACATCGTTTTTAACCCAGGTACTGGCGTTGTTAAAATTATTGACTTTGGCATAGCTACCCAATTTAACCGCACGAATCCGACATTCAAAAGCCCTCATAGTTTAGAAGGCACATTAGCCTACCTGTCTCCAGAACAAACTGGGCGGATGAATCGCTTGCTCGATTACCGCACCGATTTCTACTCGCTCGGTATAACGTTTTACGAATTGCTGACTGGGCACCTGCCATTTCCCACCACGGATCTGCTGGAGCTAATCCATTGTCATATTGCCAAACAACCTGTTCCACCTCACGAGATCAATACAGCGATCCCTAAACCCATTTCAGATATTATTTTGAAACTGATGGCAAAAAATGCGGAGGATCGCTATCAGAGTGCTTGGGGAATCAAAGCGGATTTAGAAATCTGTGTTCACCAGTTAGAGCAAAGTGGTCAGATCGATCGAATTGAACTGGGTCTTCAGGACGTTTCTGCTCAGTTTCAAATTCCCCAAAAACTGTACGGACGAGAAGCAGAAATTACAGCATTACTGTCAGCGTTTGATAGAGTGGCGAGGGGAGAGGGAGACGCGCAGAGAGGTAATATCCCCACGTCTTCTGCAATGATGTTAGTGTCTGGCTACGCTGGAATTGGGAAGTCAGCATTAGTGCAGGAACTCTACAAACCCATCACAGCAAAACGCGGCTATTTTATCTCTGGGAAGTTCGATCAATTTCAGCGTAATATTCCCTACAGCGCGATCGCTGATGCTTTACAAAAGTTGGTTCAACAACTGCTGGGTGAACCCGATGAGCAGTTGCAACACTGGCGATCGCGTCTGCTTGGAGCATTAGGGAGTAACGGACAGATCGTCATTGATGTCATTCCCGAAGTAGAACTGATTATCGGCAAGCAGTCACCTGTCCCAGAGGTGGGAGCCACAGAAGCTCAAAATCGTTTTAATAGAGTTTTTCAGCAGTTTATTCGAGTATTTTGTTCCAAAGAACATCCTCTGGCGATCTTTTTAGATGACTTACAGTGGGCGGATTCAGCCACGCTGAAGTTAATCGAACTGATGATGCTTGACGAGCAAACTCAATTTCTATTTCCGATCGGAGCCTATCGAGATAATGAAGTGAATCCAACGCATTCACTAGTATTAATGCTGGAGCGATTGAGAAAACAAGGGGCAGTGCTGCAAGAGATCGTTCTGGAACCCTTAACGCTAGAGCCGTTGAGTTGGTTGATTGCCGAGACACTGCATCAAAATACTGATACTGTGCGTTCTTTAGCTGAGTTGGTGCTGCGTAAAACGGAGGGGAATCCTTTCTTCGTTGGTGAATTTTTGAGAATGCTGCATAGCGAAAATCTGTTGACTTTTGATGTGGCACTCTCAAGTTGGCAGTGGAACATAGCGCAGATTCAAACCCAGAATATGACTGATAATGTGGTGGAGTTGCTACTGCTCAAGTTGCAGAAACTACCAGAAGGCACCCAGCAAATGCTCCGCTTAGCTGCTTGTGTTGGGGCTGAATTTGATTTAGAGACGTTGGCGATCGTTTGCGAGCAGTCTCCTCAGGCAATTTCTCTGGATTTGCTAGCAGCGATTCAATCTGAATTGATTCAGCCTCTCTCTGAATTAGATGAGAACTTGTTAGTTCAAGAGTATAGATTCTTGCACGATCGCGTACAGCAAGCTGCTTATGCCCTGATCGATGAGTCGCAGAAACAACTGGTTCATCTCCAAATTGGTCGCAATCTCCTCGAAAAAACGTTACCAGAGGAGTTATTAGAGCGGTTGTTTGAGATTGTCGATCATCTCAATCACGGAATTGAGTCTATCTCCGATCAAGCCAAACGTAATGAGTTTGCTCGGTTGAATTTAATAGCAGGACAGAAAGCAAAAGGAGCGATCGCGTATAGTACGGCAAAAAACTATTTAGCTACAGGTAGATATTGGGTGGCAGCCTCTAGCTGGCAAACAGATTATGAGCTGACATTAAACTTACATTTAGAAACAATAGAGGTTGCGTACTTGTGTGGCGAGTTTGAGCAGGTAGAATTTTGGGCTGCGATCCTTCTGCAACGGGCTAAAACTATCCTGGATGGCGTGAAAGCGTGTGAAGTCAAAATTCAAAGTTGCATCGCACGAAATCAGCTATTAGAAGCAATCAGTGCTGGATTGCAAGTGTTGCAACAACTAGAAATTAGTTTTCCTGAACAGCCAAGCCAGTCAGATATTCAGCTTGAACTAGACGCAATTTCATGCCTTCTCAGTGAGAAATCAATTGAGAACTTGAGCCATTTGCCAGAAATGACCGAGCCAGATAAGTTAGCAGCGATGCGAATTCTATCCAGCATTACGATTGCGGCTTGGATTGCCACTCCTGATTTAATGTTGCTACTGGTATCTAAACAAGTCAGCTTGTCATTCAAACATGGAAATGCGTTTGCGGCTCCCTTTGTTTATGCCAACTTTGGATTAATTCTGTGTGGAAAAGTCGGAGACGTTGAGACTGGCTACGAGTTTGGACAGTTAGCTTTAAAACAGTTATCACAACCTACGCCCCATTCACTCAAAGCTAGAACATTAGTCATTGTAAATACCTTCATCATTCATTGGAAAGATCATGTAAGAGACACATTACACCCCTTGCTAGAAGCCTATCAAAGTGGGCTAGAAACCGGGGATTTAGAGTTTGCCGCTTATGCCGCTCACTCTTATTGCTTTAACTCCTATGCTGTCGGAAGCGAACTCGTGGAGGTTGAACGCAAGATGACGGCATACAGTGCAGCAATTCGTCAAATCAAACAGGAAACAGCACTAATCTGGAATCAAATATTTCAGCAGGCGATCGCTAATTTGATGGGATGCTCGGTCGATTCAACCCGTCTAGTTGGCAATTTCTACAATGAAGAGAATGGATTGCCACAACATGAAGCTGCAAATGATGGAACTGCAATCTTTAATGTATATTTCAATAAACTTTTCCTATGCTACCTATTTTCTGAATATGCTCTTTCCGTTGAAAACTCAACCCTAGCGGAACGTTATTTAATCCGAATAACAGGTTCACCTCTTGGTATTTTTTACTATCTATATGATGCTCTGGCAAGACTTGCAATATACTCCGAAAGCAACGCTCAGACACAGGAGGAAATTCTCAAAAAAATTGTGATTGGCCAGAAGAAAATGAAGCAATGGGCACATTACGCGCCTATGAATTATTTGCATAAATATCATTTAGTACAAGCCGAGACTGCACGAGTTTTGGGTCAGTTGCTGGAGGCAGAAGATTTCTACGAACAAGCCATTCAGGGTGCTAAAGAGAATGATTATCTTCAAGAAGAAGCGTTAGCCTATGAATTAGCAGCTAAGTTTTATCTATCCCGGAATCGGGAAAAATTTGCTCAAACCTATATGAAAGAAGCTCACTACTGCTATCAGCGTTGGGGAGCTGCGGCAAAGGTTAGAGATCTAGAAACTCGTTATCCACAGTTTTTTCCTCAGTCGTCTAACGGGTTTTCCACACCAACTCACACCGCAACTGAAACGGCTTCTAATGCTTCACATACAGCTTTCGATTTAGTGACAGTGTTGAAAGCCTCTCAAGCCATTTCCCGTGAGATTGAACTGGAGCAGTTGCTCACTTCGTTAATGCAGATCTTAATTGAGAATGCCGGGGCACAGACGGGATACTTGATTTTAGAGAGTTTAGGAGAATGGGTCATTGAGGCGGCTTGTGAACTCCATGAAGGTGAGAAGGTTAGCACTACACAAGTGCTGCAATCCATTCCAACGGCAAATCGTTTGCCTGAATCGATTGTGCAGTATGTCATTCGGACTCATGCAACCGTTCTCTTAAATGATGCAACTCATGAAAATCATTTTATTCATGATCCCTATATTCAGCGAAATCAAGTTCAATCACTTCTTTGTTTGCCACTGTTGAATCAGAATAAACTTGTCGGCGTGTTGTATTTAGAAAATCAACTCGCAACAGAAGTATTCACGCCGGAGCGAACGCAAGTTTTATCTCTATTATCCACTCAGGCGGCAATCGCAATTGAAAATGCCAGTCTCTACTCAAAGCTCCGCGCTAGCGAAAGCCGGATGGCTCAGTTTCTAGAAGCTGTTCCGGTTGGGATTGGAGTATTAGATGCAGCAGGTCACATTTACTACGTCAATCAACGGGGAATTCAGCTAATGGGCAAAGGCATCGATCCTGCCGCGACACCGGATCAAATTCCAGAGGTTTATCAATTTCATCTAGCGGGAACAGAGCAAAACTATCTAACTGAGAAACTACCAATCATTCGGGCATTGAGCGGCGAACGTACGACGGTTGACGATCTGGAAATTCACCAAAACGACAAAATCATTCCAGTTGAGGTATGGGGCACTCCTATCTTTGACGAGCAGGGCAATGTCATTTATGCGATCGCTGCTTTTCAAGATATCACCGAGCGTAAACAAGCCGAGCAATTATTAGCCAATTACAACCGCACGCTAGAACAACAGGTTGCAGAACGAACAGCAGCTTTACAGCAAAGCGAAGCAGAACTGCGTCATCGGGAACAAGAATTACGGCTCATTACCGACGCTTTACCTGTGCTAATTGGTTATATAGACGCAAATCAATGCTATCAGTTTGTCAATCATACCTATGAGGTTTGGTTTGGCTGTAGTCAAGATGAAATTTTGGGCAAATCTGTCCGTGAATTTCTGGGTGAGACGGCTTATCAAGTGGTTGAACCGTATATTAATCAAGTGTTGGGAGGGCAAACGGTAACTTTGGTAATGGAAATCCCCCTTTCACCGGGCAAAAGGCATATCAGTGCGACTTTGATCCCCAATGTTGATGGCAATGCTCAAGTGAGAGGATTCTACAATCTGAGTGTAGATATTAGCGATCGCAAACGTGCTGAAGCAGCCTCAATTTTGGAGGAACGTAACCGCATGGCGCGAGAAATTCATGATACTCTGGCGCAAGCCTTTACAGGGATTCTGGTTCACATGGGAACCGTTTCTCGATTGGCGATTACTAACCCTGACGCAATTCAAACCCATATTAGTACGGTACGAGATCTGGCTCGCAGCGGGCTGACAGAAGCGCGACGATCGGTTGCGGCCCTACGTCCCCAAGCGCTTGAAGATGGCAGTCTCTGGACAGCGCTAGAACGATTTGTAGCGGTGCTGCAATCTTCAACTGAAACCAGCTTAATTTGTGAGATTATCGGCACCCCCTATGTACTACCTGCTGAAACTGAGAACAATCTTTTAAGAATTGCACAGGAAGCATTTACAAATGCTATCAGACATGCAAATGCAACCGAAATTCGGATTGAGTTAGTTTATGAATTGACGCAATGCTGCTTGCAAATTAGAGATAACGGACAAGGATTTGAAGTCAACCCTACAATTCTAAAGCGGGGGTTTGGCTTACTAGGGATGACCGAACGAGCGGAACGCATTGGCGCACAACTCTCGATCGAGAGCCGATTGGGGCAGGGAACCGAAGCGATCGTATCTGTACATCGGGAGGCATCAGCATGAGTCAGCCTACAGCAATCTGCGTTTTACTTGTTGACGATCACACCATTGTTCGGCAGGGATTAGCCGCGATGATTGAAAATGAGCCGCATATGACGGTAGTGGGTCAAGCAGGGAATGGACTGGAAGCGATCGCCCTCTATCGACAACTACAACCTGATGTCACTTTGATGGACTTACAAATGCCGCAGATGAGTGGTGCTGATGCGACTTTAGCAATCTGTGCTGAATTTGCCCATGCTCGCATTATCATCCTGACCACGTATGACGGTGACGAGGATATTTATCGAGCATTACGTGCCGGAGCCAAGGGCTATTTGCTCAAGGATGCCGAACCGGATGCACTGCTCAGTGCGATTGGGATCGTTCACCGTGGGCAACAATATATCCCTTCTGAAGTTGCTGCCAAGTTAGTGCAACGGATGAACATTCCAGAATTGAGCGATCGCGAACAAGAGGTTGTTCGTCAGATGGCGCTTGGCTTGAATAATCATGATATTGGTGCGGCTTTAAATATTACCGAAAGTACGGTCAAGTTCCACATCAACCGAATTCTGAGCAAATTAGGCGTGAGCGATCGTACACAAGCAGTGATTACCGCATTGAAGCGGGGACTGGCTAAGTTGTGAAATCAGGGCTGAAAACTGAACCTAAGTTCGGTTGAGGGTTCGTTGCAGAGACAGCGAGCAACTGTTGTTTCATGCCCTCAAACACTCAACTTTGAGTTGGCGACAAAGCTGCATTAATTTCATAGGCTAAAGGCATACAAATAACGGAGGCGGCAGAAATCACAGACAGGAATCATGGCAATCTTTCGATGCTGTGAAAGCCTTTTTTTTAGTCTGTCCGACGATCTGATGAATCAAAATAATCAGTTTGATCAACTTCTGGTTCTACCCTCACAACGCGATCGCTATCAGGGAATACTCAATGCCTCGATCGTACTGGTGGAGTATGGAAATTACCAATGCCCTCAGTGTAGAAAAGTCCATCAGTTGATTCAGAAAATTCAGCAACATTTCAGTTCTGAGTTTCCTGAGGAAAATTGGCTCTGTGTCGTGTTTCGTCACTTTATTGATGAGCATTCAGCCTATCCTCAAGCTCAAAAAGCAGCGGAGGTAGCGGAAGCAGCAGCAGCGCAAGGTCAATTTTGGCAAATGCACGATATGCTGTTCGCCCATCAAGAAGCATTGGACGACGGCTATCTTGTCGAGTATGCCAACCGTTTAGGACTCGATATTTGCGAGTTTCTGCAAGATCTATCTAAACAAGTACACATCGATCGCATCAATCAAGATATTGAAAGTGGATTAGAAAGTGGAGTAACGACTGCTCCAGCTTTGTTTATAAATGGCATTCAGTATCGCGATCGCTGGAACTTTGAACAATTGATGGCAGCTATTATCGCTGCAAGTAATTAGGTTTGTCGGACTACATTCATTCATTACAGATAGTATAGAATTTTATGACTCACTATGACTACATTGTGATTGGTGCGGGTTCGGCAGGCTGCGTCGTTGCCAACCGTCTGACCGAAGAGAGTGACACAACCGTTTTACTACTCGAAGCAGGTAATCTCGATACAAAACCAGAGATTCACATTCCAGGAGAATGCCTCAGTCTACTAGGGTCTGAGGTGGACTGGGGCTATTTCTCCGAACCAGAACCTTACCTGAATCACCGCAAAATCTTTTGTCCCCGTGGCAAAGTCTTGGGGGGTAGCAGTTCGATTAATATCATGATTTATTTGCGGGGCAATTCTCACGATTACGATCGCTGGCAGGAATTAGGCAATCCTGGTTGGAGTTACCAGGATGTTTTGCCCTACTTCAAGAAATCGGAGCACTCCTCACGAGGCGCATCTGAATTTCATGGGGGTGATGGAGAGTTGAGTGTCACTGATGCGATTTCCCCCACTGTGGTATCTCAACGTTTTGTAGACGCAGCGGTAGCACTCGGATATGACCACAATCCTGATGCCAATGGCGCGCAGCAAGAAGGTGTAGGACTTTATCAGTTGACCATTAAGGATGGTAAGCGGCACAGTACCGCTGCTGCTTTTCTTGTGCCCATTCTCCAGCGTCCCAATTTAACGGTAATAACAGGCGCGTTGGTGACTCGATTGTTGTTTGAGGGAACTTGCACCGTTGGGGTGGAATATCTGCTCGAAGGTACGCTGCGCCAGGTTAGGGTCAATCGGGAAGTAATTTTAAGTGCGGGTGCATTCAATTCACCCAAACTGCTTCTGCTCTCTGGTGTTGGGGATGCAGAACACCTGCAAGCGATGGGAATTCCGATCGTGGCTGATTTGCCAGGTGTTGGTCAAAACCTGCAAGACCACCCGGTCGTGTCTGTGGCACACGAGGCAACTCAGGATTTACACACGGCAAGTACCAGTAGTATCGGCGAAGCTAACTTGTTTTTGCATACTGAGGGAAATCTGGATGCTGCGCCAGATTTACAGTTTCTCTTCGGCTCCGTTGTGTTGGCACCGCCTGGTTATGCCCACTCTGGTTTAGGATTCACAAGTTTCGTTTGTTTGACTCATCCCCACAATATAGGCAGTGTTAGTTTGCGATCGCCCGATCCCAAAGACACACCGATGATTCAAATGAATTTTCTCCAAAGTGAAGCGGATGTGCAAAAGCTTGTTGTCGGAATTAAATTACTCCGTAACTTGTTCGGTGCAAGTGCTTTGGATGAGTTTCGCGGTCAGGAAATCGCTCCGGGTGCCGACAAGCAGAGCGATGCCGCACTCGTTGCTTACGTCCGGGAAACTTGCAGTACAGTGTGGCATCCGGTGGGCACTTGCAAAATGGGCACTGACCCAATGGCGGTAGTAGATCCTGAACTACGAGTACATGGAATTCAGGGGTTGCGGGTTGTGGATGCCTCCATCATGCCAACGATCACCACAGGAAATACGAACGCACCGACGATCGTGATTGGTGAGAAGGCAGCCGATTTAATTAAGGCGGAGTGTATCTCGCAACGTGTTCCCACATACTTGTCTATCTAGAAACGGCATGAACGCCTGATTTATCCAAGCCGCAAGCTTGAGCATTCGTAACACAATTCATTAGAAGGAGTACTTCCATGGCAACATCATTCTGGCTGCTTAATAACTACCTCACCATCGTCGCCGATCGCACCACAACTGATGGTAAATATGACCTGATTGAGGGCTATTTTCCTCCTAGGGCACAGACTCCACCCCATCGCCATACCCGCTATTCCGAACAACTCTATGTGTTGGAAGGAGAGTTCACGGTCTGGGTTGGCAAGGATAAGCTTGTGCTAGGCGCAGGTAAAAGTGCCTTCATTCCGATGGGCGCACCCCATGTTGTTGCTGCACTCAGCGATCGACTCGCTCGCGGATTAGTCGTTGCTTCGCCCAGTGCCTTTGCTGACTTAATTGCAGCAACAGGGACGCAAAACCAGGATGAGGCACCTGACATGGAATTGTTCATTCGCATCAGTACCGAAATTGGCGACGAAATTCTGGGTGCACCTGGAGATCTTCCTTAACTCATCATGAGAAAACTGGAAAGGTTTGAAGTCCAAAATGGAGTTAATCATGCAACTCATCTCTGTCAATGTAGGACTGCCGCGCGAAGTGATATGGAAAGGGAGAACCGTTACTACTGGAATTTTCAAAGAGCCAGTTAATTCAAAAGTGATGGTGCGATCGCTCAATTTAGATGGTGATGGGCAGGCCGATCTAACCGTTCATGGGGGATTAGACAAAGCAGTCTATGTCTATCCCTTTGAGCATTACGATTACTGGCGGAGTGAATTACCTGACACAGAGTTGACTCTGGGCAACTTTGGTGAAAATTTCACGACCACTGGGCTGAGCGAAGAGGAATTGAACATTGGCGATCGCTTTCAGATCGGCACTGTCAAACTGATGGTGACGCAACCGCGCCTGCCCTGCTACAAACTGGGGATTCGGTTTGGGCGACCGGATATGGTGAAACGCTTTCTGGCGAGTCGTCGAACTGGATTTTACTTCTCCGTTTTGCAAGAGGGCGAAGTCGGAACTGGAGACACTCTAGAGTTGGTGAGCCGAGATAAGAACAACATCACGGTTGCCGATATCACTCAACTTTATACCCGCGAGCAGAACAATCCAGAGTTACTGCACCGTGCTGCTCAATTAGAAGCATTCCCCGCAAGTTGGCGCGACTATTTCCAGCAACAGAGCCGTCGTTAGGCGGTGAAACCTTCATAAGCTCATAAGGAGTAATCTCATGACCACATTTCATACCGTTTCAATCGATGGTTTAGATATCTTCTACCGCGAAGCTGGCTCTCGCAGTAATCCCACAATTCTGCTATTACACGGCTTCCCAACCTCATCTCACATGTTCCGCAATCTGATGCCTGCGCTTGCCGATCGCTTCCATCTGGTTGCCCCCGATTATCCAGGCTACGGCAACAGCTCGATGCCAAGCGTGAATGAGTTTGACTACACGTTCGATCGCCTAGCTGAAATTGTGGAGAAATTCATTGCCGCCATCGATCTCAAGAAATACAGCCTTTACGTGATGGATTACGGTGCTCCCATTGGCTATCGGATTGCGGCTAAATATCCAGAACGAATTGAAGCATTGATCGTACAAAATGGAAATGCTTATGAAGAAGGGCTGCTTGAATTTTGGAACCCGATCGAGGCTTACTGGCAAGATCGTTCTTCTGAGAATGCGAACAAGCTCAGACCCTTTTTCACCCTGGAAACGACAAAGTGGCAATATACTAACGGCGTTCGCAATCTCGAAGCAATCAGCCCTGACAACTGGAATATAGACCAACCCTTACTCGATCGCCCTGGAAACGATGAGATTCAACTGGCGCTGTTTTATAGCTATGGCACGAATCCACCGTTATACCCGCAATGGCAGGAGTATTTCCGCAAATATCAACCACCGACCCTGATTGTTTGGGGGCAGAACGACTACATCTTCCCTGCCGAAGGTGCTTATCCCTACCAGCGCGATCTGAAAGACGTTGAGTTCCATTTACTCGATACCGGACATTTTGCCCTAGAAGAAGATGGGGAGGCGATCGCAACCTACATCCGTCAATTTCTCACGTCACGACTACAACCCGTTCCTGCCTGATCCAATTTTGATTTCCAGCTCTCATCAACTGGTTAAAAAGGACACCATGACCACTCAAACTATAACGATTCCAGCTTTGTCAGGAGGCAGTTTTAATGCCTATCTAGCAGCACCCAGCACTCAGCCTCGTGCAGGAATTGTGTTGATTCAAGAAGTACTTGGGGTCAATAAAAATATGCGGCAGACTGCCGATGATTTGGCTAGGGCAGGCTATTTAGCGATCGTGCCAGATTTATATTGGCGGCTGGAACCCAATGTGCAACTCGATCCTGAAGATAAAGCCCAGTGGGCTAGAGCCTTTGAGTTACTCCAAGCATTCGATCTCGATAGCGGCGTAGAAGACCTGAAGACAACCCTGTCTTTTCTGCGGCAATATCCCAGCAGCACGGGCAAGGTCGGCAGTGTGGGTTTTTGTTTGGGCGGTAAACTGGCATATTTCATGGCAACCCGTAGCGATGCAGATGCCAACGTCAGTTACTACGGTGTTGACATTGATAAGAATTTAGCAGAGGCAGCCAAGATTCAGAAACCGCTGATCTTGCATATCAGTGCAAATGACGAGTTTGTATCGCCAATCGCTCAAACGACTATCCAGCAAGGACTGAAAGACAACCCTTTTGTAACAATCTATCGCTATGAAGGAGTGAGTCACGGGTTTGGTCGCGTGGGTAGTTCCGCTTATCGCAAAGAAGCCGCAGAATTAGCGGGCGATCGCACCCTGACGTTTTTGAAACAGCATTTAGGGTAGCAATACCTAAATGCGATTTGATGTACAGACAGCGATTGACTTCAACTCTTAAATTCAACAAGTGTTAGGTAATAGGATTCATCATGCAAAAATTAGATGGAAAAGTCGCTCTTGTCACGGGTGGTACGAGTGGCATTGGTCTTGCTACTGCCAAACGCTTTGTTGCTGAAGGAGCTTATGTCTTCATCACAGGTCGTCGTCAGGCTGAACTGGATAGTGCTGTGAATGCAATTGAGAAAAACGTCACGGGTATTCAGAGCGATGTCTCCAATTTGGCAGACCTCGATCGCCTGTTTGCCACAATCGGGCAAGAGCAAGGACACCTTGACGTGCTTTTCGCCAATGCTGGCGGTGGAGGAATTGTCCCACTCGGAGAAATCACCGAAGAACAGTTTGACAAAACGTTCAATACTAACGTCAAAGGTGTGCTGTTCACCGTGCAGAAGGCATTGTCACTGCTGCCAGAAGGTGCTTCTATTATTCTGAATGCCTCGACTGCTTCTACTGTAGGCACTCCAGCCTTTAGCGTTTACAGTGCCACCAAAGCCGCCGTGCGATCGTTTGCCCGCAATTGGACACTCGACCTGAAAGGGCGCAACATTCGAGTGAATGCTATTAGCCCTGGCGTAGTTCCAACTCCTGCCTATAATCACTTGGGATTGAGCGGTGAACAGGTGCAGGAATTCGTGGATAGCCAAGCTGTCACCATTCCATTAGGACGAGTCGGCACGCCCGATGAGATTGCCAAAGCCGTTGTCTTTCTTGCGTCAGATGACAGCAGTTTTGTGAACGGTATTGAGTTATTTGTCGATGGTGGTATGGCACAGATTTGAGATGACTGTAAAAGCAATGGCATAACGATCCAGCTACATCAACAGATACCAAGGAGATCGCACCATGAACAGGTTCACCTTCAGAAATAGCATTCGCGTACTTTTGATTGTCGCACTCTTTTTAGGAACCACTATTATCACCTCTCTAGGAGCCAACATGAATCCTGCAAGCGCACAAGATAGCAAGCCCACCATCGTCCTCGTCCACGGTGCATTTGCTGAGTCTTCCAGTTGGAACGGTGTATTGTCTCAACTGATTCCGAAAGGGTATCCGACGGTTTCCATCGCTAATCCCCTGCGCGGAGTCAAGAGCGACGCAGGCTATGTTGCTAGTGCCCTTAGGAGTATCGAAGGTTCTATCGTGCTGGTCGGACACTCCTATGGAGGTGCGGTAATTACCAATGCAGTCAAAGATAACAACAACGTGAAGGCATTGGTCTACGTTGCTGGCTTCGCTCCTGAGACTGGCGAGACTGCCGCCGAACTCTCAGGACGTTATCCGGGTAGCACACTCGCACCGACACTCGCACCGCCAGTTGGATTGCCCGATGGCGGCAAAGACCTGTATATTCAGCAGAACAAGTTCCACGCCCAGTTTGCTGCGGATGTTCCCGCTAACGAATCGCAATTGATGGCTAGCACCCAGCGTCCGATCGCAGAAGCTGCACTGAACGAAGCCTCTGGTGCGCCTGCATGGAAGTCTATCCCGTCCTGGTTTATCTATGGCGATCGCGACTTGAACATTCCCGCAGCAGCGCAGGCTTTCATGGCGAAGCGCGCCAACTCAAAGGGGACGATCGTCGTGCAGGGTGCCTCTCATGTGGTGATGATTTCCCATCCAGATGCTGTTGCCAAGGTCATCGAGCACGCTGTGATTGCAAAATAGGTGCATAATGTAGCGTGAATCGATTTATCCCATCGCCCCCAAGTTCCTCAATGCTATCTTTTGTGCTTCGGTCAATCCCGTCGCCCCGGTAATATCCATACCTTCATAAAGGCGATCGCTTCTCAGGGTTTTGAGGCATTGACCTGTTTGGACATCCCAAATTGCGATCGTTTCATCCTGACCGCCGCTGGCGAGAGCCTCGCCCGATGGGTGAAACCCGACGGTCCAAACCTCGCTGGTATGTCCCTGCAATACCTGCAAGCACTCCCCACTCCGCACATCCCACAATCGGACGCAACAATCGTCCCCACAGCTCGCAATTATTTTTCCATTAGGACTAAAGCTGACCGCTCGGATTCTATCGACACCTCCCTGGAACACCTTTAAGCAATTGCCCGTTTGCACATCCCATAGGCGTACAGACCCATCAAAACCGCCACTGGCAAGGGTACGACCATCCGGGCTGAAGCTAACCGACCAGACTGCATTCCGATGCCCCCGCAATACCTGAAGACAGCGTCCCGTTCGACTATCCCACAAGCGGATGTCGCGATCGTCGCTACTACTGGCAATCATGGGGCCAACGCCGGAGGGCAGGCTCACGTCAACGGGACTAAAAATGACCGAAAATACCCAACTGGTATGCCCCTGTAA
Source organism: Altericista sp. CCNU0014 (assembly GCF_044923475.1). Lineage (NCBI taxonomy): Bacteria > Bacillati > Cyanobacteriota > Cyanophyceae > Synechococcales > Altericista > Altericista sp. CCNU0014. The sequence continues at coordinate 2,507,910 of NZ_CP137338.1, read as the reverse complement.
CACCTTGAGACATTGCCCTGTTGGGACATTCCACAGCCGCACCGAAAAATCGAACCCGCCGCTCACCAGAAACTGTCCGTCAGGACTGAAGCACACCGCTCGAATCCCGCTCGTATGACCGCGTAACACCTTTAAGCATTCCCCGTTCTGCACATTCCACAGCCGAATGGTGCAATCGAACCCCGCGCTCGCTAAAAGAGTCCCTGCGGGATTAAAACTCACAGAACGAATCCAACTGGTATGCCCCGACAACGACTGCAAACAGATGCCGCGCGAACCGTCCCACAGCCGCACGATCGCATCAAGCCCGCCGCTGGCCAAAAGCGGCAGTTCTGACGCGGTATCTGTCAGCGCTGACGCGGTATCTGTCAGCGCGGCTGGCGCAAAACTGACTGCAAACACCCCGCTTTTATGGCCCTGCAATACGTTTAAGCATTGCCCTGACGCCACCTCCCAAAACCGCACCGAAAAATCGACACTGCCGCTGGCGAGGGTTTTGCCATCAGGACTGAAGCGCACTGAGTGAACCCAACTGGTATGGCCCTGCAAGGTTCGCAGACATCGCCCCGATTGAATATTCCAGAGCCGCACTGTAAAATCGTCTGCTCCGCTCGCCACAGTCTGGCCGTCAGGACTAACCGCAACAGTCCAAACGCCACTTTGATGTCCGTCAAATGTCTGGAGACACTGCCGCGATCGCACATCCCACAAGCGGACTGAGCTATCCTCGCTGCCGCTGGCTAACAGCGAACCATCGGCACTAAAGCTGACCGAGCGCACCCGTTTGGTATGTCCCGTCAAGGTGGCAGAACAAAGGCGATCGCGGACGCTCCACAGGCGCACCGAGCCATCGTGATGACCGCTTGCCAACCCTTTACCGTCAGGGCTAAAGCAAACCGCTGCAACAGCCCCAGTGGAATCTTCTAAGAGGGTTTGACACTGCCCCGTTTGCACCTCCCATAATCGGAGGGAAGCATCGGCACTTCCACTGGCTAGCATTCGGCCATCGGGACTAAAACTTAAGCTCCAGATCCAATCGGTGTGCCCTTGCAGCACCTGGAAGCATTGACCCGTTTGGACATCCCACAGGCGAATGCAGGCATCGTTGCTACCGCTTGCTAGCGTCCGACCATCGGGACTGAAGCGCACCGACCAGATCCAACCTGTATGTCCTTGCAAGATCGACAGCGGCTGGAGATCGGCCATTCGCCATATATGAATCGTATTGTCAACGTCTCCAGTTGCGAGTAAGGTGCCATCCGAGCTGAGGTCAATGGACAAGATGCCGCTGAGGCTTTCGGCAAAGACCGATTTGGTGAGATTGGCCTGTTGGAAGTTGACTTGGGGCAAACGAATTTGCCGTAAATCGGCCTGCCAAACGTTTAGATGGGAAAAATCCCAGTGCTGCAAGTTTGCGTTCAGCGCCACCAACAAATTCAGCAGATTACCGCCCAAATATCCCGGTTGTAGAGAAGATCGCTGCTGCTGGAGCAATTCCTGAAAGCGTTGTTCGATTGATTGCTGACCTCCCAATTCAGCGAGTAAGCGTTCTATCAGAGGCTGGGCAATCAATCGGCGTTGCGTTTCTCGGATAAAGTCTTTCGACTGCGCTTTCACAAGGGCGTGGGATTGTAGCAAGGGTTCCCAGAAAACAGGTGCCGGAGAAACTGCTTCCCGATTCTGCTTTTTTTCGCAAATCTCCGCACAGACTTGGGCGATCGCCAGTTCTGTCACATATTCCATCACGACGGGCTGTAAACTAAATCCCGTTGCACTCTGCTCGATCGCCGAGCGTCGTACCAGAGATTGAATTGCATCGGGGAGCGATCGCTTTGTGCCAAGCGTCACAATATCGTTGTCCAAGGTTGCCAGTGAAGTGGGCTCTCGATTAATGGCTAACCATAGCAAAACTTCCCGTTCTGGCGGAGATAATCGCTCCACTTGCCGTGCGAGCAAATCGCGAATGTCCTCAAATAGAGCCATGCCGCGATCGATATAGTCCAATACTGCCGCAATCCGACCTTCTAGAAAATCTTGAACCAGGGCTGCCACCATTTTGAGCGCCAGCGGATTGCCGCGATAATGCTCGATCAGCCTCTCCCACTCCTTTTCGGTGCCTGTAAAGCATCCTTTATCCTGAAACAGGGTGCGACCTTCCGCTGCAGATAACCCTTCCAACTGTAGCGATCGCACGGGGAGTTGTTCTCCCTCCAACAGCGCAATTTCTTTCGGCTTTTCCCGACTCGTCAAGAGCAAACAACTTTGATGCGGCACCTCTCCTAGCGATCGCAGCAGTTGCCCATAGCCTTCATACCCTGGCCGATATTGTCCAGATGGACTACCGCTACTCAAGAGGGTTTCTGCATTATCTAAAATCAACAAACAGCGTTTGTGCTGCAAACAAGCCATTAATTGGGTCAGCCGTCCTTCTATACCGATTGGAATCGCCGTATCTTTTCTTTGCGCCCACAGTAAAAATGGCAAGATACTCTCCAAAAAATCGGCAAAAGGCGGTGCATTGGCCAGCGATCGCCAAACTACAGTCTCGAACTCAGGTTGTAGTTGTAACCCTAACTTCACCGCTAGCGCGCTTTTGCCAATCCCACCAATGCCGAGAATTGCAACCAATCGACAGCAATCACCTGCAATCCACTGTTGTAGGCGCACCAAATTGTCTTCGCGTCCGTAAAAGACGGATACATCCATCGCCTCGCCCCAATCGTGCTGAGGATCTTCCTGCCGAGTAGCGAGTTCCTCAAAGGGAATTGTGGGTGGGGCACAGTCTTCCTGGGAGAGTTGTAATTCAAATCCCCTCAAGAAGTACTCGATGGACCGTCGATCGACGGCTTCTTCCCGCTTCAGAATACGGGAAATCGTTTGAAGAGAGAGTCCGGTGCGCTCGCTGAGTTGTTCGCGCGTAAACCGCTGTCCCCAATTTTGTGCTGCTTCTGCCGCCTGCATAGCCTGCTGCAATTTCTGCCATCCCTTCATCGTCAGGATCGCACCGCGTTCGCGCTTGGTTTTAGAAGAACGCTTGACAGACATAAAGAAATGAGGGATGCCTGCGAGACAGTTTTGCTGCTACAATTTTAGCTCGATTGACGATCAAAATTTGTACCCGTGGAGGGATGCTAGAAAGGTTCTGGGGTATTAACGTTCGGTAATCAGTCATCGAGAGCGCGTACTTTTAAAGGTTGCCTGTGATGAAAGTGCTTGAGGTTTACGTAGCCTAATGAATAATCCCAAGCTCGCCACCAATCGCGGAAGTGGATATGTGAGCAATACTCAGCTTATCCGCTATTTGCTGCTTTTTGTGTTGGCTTGGGCGATCGTGCAGGTGCTGGCGTACTTTGAGACAGTCTTAGTCATTTTCATTTTTGCGGCGATCCTAGCATTCCTGCTGAATTATCCAGTCACGCTAGTATCGCGGTTTATGCCCCGTTGGCTGGCCGCTTTGCTGGTGTTCTTGCTTGCTTTGCTCGTTCTCGGCGGGCTAGTCGCAACATTGGGAATAGCGATCTTCTCTCAGGCACAACAGTTATTAGAGCAGGCTCCTCAATTCTTGGAATCAGCGATCGCGTGGCTAGAAAACTTGCAGATTTTCCTTAGAAATCGCAATGTAACGGTTGATTTCACTACTTTTGAAACGCAGTTGAGAGAACAATTCCTAGGCTTTTTGAGCATGAGCTTTACTATGCTTCAAAATATCCTACTGAATTTAATTGATGTGATTCTGATTGCAGTCGTTAGTTTTTTCATGCTGCTCGATGGTAAACAATTGTGGCGCTTGGTTATGAAGTTGTTTCCACCCCGCATGCGATCGGAGCTAACAGAGGCAATTCAGAGAAACTTTATAGGCTTCTTTTGGGGGCGCTTATTACTATCTATCTTCCTTGGAATATCAACATTTGTGGTATTCCTGCTGCTCGGCGTTCCTTATGCACTGGTAATGGCAGCGCTTGTAAGCATATTCGACTTAATTCCTGGCATTGGTGCAACTATCGGCATCGGATTGGTTTGCGCGATCGTCCTGCCCCAAGGGATTTTATTGAGCTTGAAAGTGTTGGTTGTTTCAATTCTGCTCCAACAAGTACAAGAGAACTTCCTAATGCCCCGGCTTATGAAAGACTCCGTCAATATTAATCCAGTAGTCATGTTTTTTGCCTTACTGATAGGGGCGCGCGTTGCAGGCTTAATCGGTGTTTTTCTATCAGTTCCCGTTGCGGGAGTCCTCATCAGCTTGCTCGATATCGATGAGATGCGCGGCGAACAAGCAGAACAACCGTCTCATTAAATGCGCCCTCGCAACGCAGAGTTCTCATACTGTTTTCCAGGCTACACTGCCATAGCGATAAAGTAAGGAAACCATCCGTCTGCACCGATCGCTCATGAGTGAAGTCTCCTCCTCTCTCTCTCCCCGGACCCGACTAGAGCGGCTGCGCGTCACCGTCGGGTTTTATCTAGACGACGTCCAAACCCCCTTGGGAATCGCGATCGATTCGATCGTTACCCTGTTGGTATTGATATCGGTTGGAGCGTTTGTCGCTCAAACCTACGACCTGCCGGAGCAGATTCGGGTTTTTTTAGATGCTCTCAACACGACCGTGCTTTGGATTTTCGTTGTTGAGTATGGGTTAAGGCTGTGGTGCGCGGAAAATCGTCTTCGCTTTTTTTTCAATATTTATTCCATCATTGACTTAGTCACGATCGCCCCATTTGTAATTGGGCTGAGCGACACGAGCTTTCTTCGCATTTTTCGATGGTTTCGCATTCTGCGACTGACTCGGTTTTTAGAAAACCAGACGCTCTGGGGAAAGGTCAGGTCTGAGGACGCCCCCATTTTTATCCGAATTTTGTTTACGCTGTTTGCGATCGTGTTCGTCTATTCTGGCTCGATCTATCAGGCCGAACACCTCACTAATCAAGAATTTGACACATTTTTAGATGCATTTTATTTCTCGGTCGTCACCATGACGACCGTTGGATTTGGGGATGTGACCCCTATAACGCAAACCGGAAGGCTCTTAACCGTTCTCATGATCGTGACGGGCGTGGCTTTGATTCCCTGGCAAGTAGGCGATTTAGTTCGACGACTGGTTAAAAGCGGTGCCCAAGGCGAAGCAATTTGTCCTGGATGCGGCCTAGCCTCCCACGATCGAGATGCCCAATTTTGCAAAAACTGCGGAACGCATTTGCATTGAAGGGGAGAGATGCAAAGTTCGAATTTTTAATGCAAGCGAACGACTGGCTCCGCTCTTGGGAATAAGCTTCATTGTTTTTGGCATAATCTCCTATGCTTCCTGGACGATCTGATTCACAATTAAAGAGACAGTTTTTTGCGTCAGTCCCGCTGAGGAGTTTTTTGTCATGGCCGTCCACAAAGAGTTTGCAAGTTTTGAAGACTTGATTGCGTCTGCAGAGAAACCCTTGCTGGTCGATTTTTATGCCACCTGGTGCGGACCCTGCCGGATGTTGGCTCCGATTTTAGATCAGGTCCAGGCCTTAATGAAGGGCAAGCTTCAGATTGTCAAAATCGACACCGATCGCTATCCAGACCTCGCCAGCCACTACGAGATTCACGCCCTGCCGACTATGGTGTTGTTCAAACAAGGACAGCCCGTCGAGCGCATCGAAGGCGTCATGCCGCCAGAACAGCTCGTCGAGCGCCTTACCCCTCTGCTATAGTCAACGCTCACCGCGTGCCAAGCGTTTGCATTGCGCGCGGCACAGCGAAGCCGTCGCCCTCTACCCCTGTTGGCTTGCAAATGTTCAGCAAACCTCAAAACAGGCATTATCATGGCGAATAGAGATCCTAGAACAGTGGAATCGTTGAGGGATAGGTGAGGTCACGTTAAATGGCTCAGATCTATACCAGCCAAGATTTAGCGCAGATTCTAGCGCGAGAGCGAGAAGCTTGTCTGCGGGGCGATCGCCTGAGCCTAACGGCCTCAACGACCCGCTTTAACCCGATTGTGGAACCCTTCGTGAATGCCGAAGGGGTGCAAAAATTTACAGCTTTTTGCGATTTTCGCGATGCCGTCCACGACTACCAACGCACGCACCAAGTGTCTGGGTTGCTGTGGCGCAGGTTTACGGTCAAGGGGCTTTCCATTGAGTATCCAGAAGTGGACGAACACCTGATCGCGCTACCGCAAGATTTAGAAATCCTGGCCCTGCACAAGCCTCCCGTGCTGGATTTTTGGCGGCGGATCGCTCAAGGGATGGAAACCTACTGCCATCAGGGCAAGCACAGTCCTCACAGTCCCGTGAGTTCGTCGGAAATTGAGCTTCAGTCCCAGCGCGCCGAGTGGGCCTACCTGCACAAGCTAGAGTACCCCGGAGCCTTGGAAATTACGCTGCAGTTAGGTTGGGGTTGCCCTAAGGAAGCCTCATACCAGAAACACTGGCCGCTTTCTGGCTGCTGCTTTATCCACGCTGTGGAGCCGGGACGGGTTCCTCAGAGCGCGTACTACTAGCCGCTTCGCCGCCTTCAAAAACCTGGATCAGGCGCGGAATCTCAAGCTGACCCAGGTTGTCCACTGCCCAGTTGGAACGACGCTGCATCATGTGAAAGGGATAGGTATGGGCCACCCCCACCACGGGGATGCGGGCCGCGCGGGCCGCTTCTAGACCGGGGAAGCTGTCTTCAATGGCGAGACAGTCCTGAGGCTGTAGGTTGAGGTTTGGATAGAGATGGTTGAACTGAGCGATCGCCTTCTCATAGCCCTCAGGCGACGGTTTGCTGGTGGAGATATCCTCTGCTGCCACGATCGGCCCAAAGGCATCCCGCAACGTTGCGCGCTCCAACACCCACTCAATTTCAGCTCGGAGGGCGCCGCTAACAATGCCGAGCTTGATTTGGCGCTCCTGAAACGTTTGGATGAGGGATTCAACGTCTGCAAATAGGGGAAGCGCTTCTAAGGTCTGAAGGCGTTGTTGGTAGGCAGCGGTCTTTTGGACCAGTAGTTTGCCGATGTAGTCTGGAGATACGACCCGACCGCGCGCGTTAAATAAATCTTGGAGACAGGCGCGATCGCTGCGGCCCAGACAGAATTTCTGAAAGTCTTCTGGCGTAATGCGGACGTTTTCGGACAGCATTACCTCTTGGATGAGCTGTTCGTGAATCGGCTCATCATCTAAAATAACGCCGTTAAAGTCAAACAATACGACTTTTAGCGGCATAGCTTCAAATCCCGTCCGTCCCTATTCATCGCTCGTGTGATTGCTCGTGTTATTAAAGGCTGTTTCTCAGTGTAGCGCTCCGTCCGTTCTGCGGGATAGGTGATTTGAGTTGAGTGGATGTTTTTAGAAACTGCTGTATTCGGTATGCTAAGGCCAAGAATGCTGTTTTTTCGGAACTTGCAGACATGGGGATAAGAGTGCTGGGAGTATTGCTGAGCCAGTGGGATCGCGTTCGGGTCGGGCTGAGTCTCATCCACCCAGAATTGCGCATTCCAATTGCGATCGCCTTGGGTGCCGTACCCGGCGCTCTGAGCCGTTACTATTTGACGCGGTGGTGCATCCAGTGGTTTGGAATGGGGTTTCCTTACGGAACTTCGATCGTCAACCTATCGGGGGCGCTGGCGATGGGCTTCTTTGCGACGTTTACAATGCAACGGGCGAACTCTGGGTGCGAAGCTTTCGCCTCTCCAGAATTGCGCGCCTTGGTTGCAGTTGGATTTCTGGGGGCCTATACGACCTTTTCAACCTATGCATTAGATGCAACTGTGCTATTCCAAAATGGACAATGGGGAAAATCTCTTGTTTACTGGAGTGGAAGCGCAATTCTAGGCGTCATTTGTTTGGAAATCGGGAGCGCGCTGGCTCGGAAACTCGGTTAAAACACCAATCAGCCCTTTTACTGCTTCAACTGCAGCGAGCGCGACCGCGCCGAGCAAATGGCAATGTTACTTTAGAATGAGCAAGAATGAGCAAAACCAGCATTTCTGACCGTGTCATTTTTAACGTCAAACTATGGTGATAATTCCTACAGTCCGCCAAGCGTTTCAGTCATCCCAATGGCAAAGGTTTTGGGGCGAAGCCAGAACGCGAATCGTGCTCTGGTATGTTGGCATTATCATTTTATTTGTAGGACTGGCCATTCCTTTGATTCGCCTCCAAATCGTAGTGCAGGTGGATGCTCGAGTGCGGGCCGACTTGAACGAAGAGATGGAAGGTTTTTTAAGATTGCTCGCAGAAGGCCCCAGACTTGACGATGAAGCGTTGATTAGGGGACTGCGGGAGGACGGACAACCCGTTCCAGCGGGGCATCCCACCACTACTACTGAATTAGAATCTTTATTGGAAATTCACCTGAAGCGCCGCATTCCTGAAGACGATATGTTTCTGATCGGCTTTGTCAGTAACGAGTTCTTTCGTTCCAGTCCCAGGGCGCTTCCTAGTATTTTGAGCCAGGACTCGCCGCTGATGGCTCGGTGGGCTACCCTCACCCGTCCCGAACAGGGCGAACTAAAACTATCAGACTCTCGCTACGGGGGACTTTTGCACAGAGCCGAGCCGATTCAAGTCAATGGAAAATTTTTAGGCGTTTTTGTTGTAGCCCATACCACGCAAGGGGAACAAAATGAGGCTCTAGAAGCTTTTGGGGTAATGGTGCAGGTGCAGTTGCTGGCGTTGGGTCTGGCACTCCTGGCAATTTGGTGGGCAGCAAGTCGGGTTTTGGCACCCCTGCGGCTGCTCAGTACGACAGCCCATGATATTTCGGAAACAGATCTTTCAAAACGCCTGCCTACTGAAGGAAAGGGTGAGATTTCAGAACTTTCTCAAACCTTTAACGAGATGATGGACCGTCTGGAGTCTGCTTTTGAATCGCAACGCAATTTTATTAACGACGCAGGCCACGAGCTCCGAACGCCCATTACGATTATCCGGGGTCATTTGGAGTTAATGGGAGACGATCCTCAGGAACGGGAGGAAACGGTAGCCCTAGTGCTCGACGAATTGGATCGCATGAATCGGTTGGTTGAAGAACTGTTGCTCCTTGCCAAGACAGAACGACCTGATTTTCTTCAAATTGAGGAAATCGAAGTTGAATCTTTGATGCAAGAAATGTACTTGAAAGCAACTGGACTATCTGGCGATCGCGACTGGAGACTGGAGGCTGGAGCTTCAGGGCCGATCCGGGTCGATCGCCAGCGGATCGCGCAAGCGATGATGAACTTGGCTGAAAATGCAGTCCAGCATACGCTATCTGGCGATACCATCGTGCTGGGATCTCGCCTAGTTCGGCAAACGGTAGAGATTTGGGTGAAGGATACGGGAGAGGGCATTCCCGTTGCAGAGCAGGCGCGCATTTTTAAGCGATTTGCGCGAGTTAACCATACCCGCCGTCGTTCGGAGGGGTCGGGCTTGGGCTTATCGATCGTGAAGGCAATTGCTGAAGCCCATGGCGGTCGCGTTACGGTCCGCAGCAGTCTGGGAACCGGATCGACCTTTACGCTCGTCTTGTCTAGAAAATCTTCTTCTGAATCGCTCTCTCCGTTAGGTCGCCATGTATCGCATTCTTATCGCTGAAGACGAACCTCGCATTGCGGCTTTTGTGGAAAAAGGGTTGCGGGCGAATGGTTTTACTCCAACTCTTTCCGCAGATGCCAATGAGGCGCTCGCACTGGTGTTAGGGGGAGGTTTTGACCTGCTAATTTTAGATTTAGGGCTGCCTGGGAAGGATGGCCTAGAAGTGCTGGAAGAACTGCGAGGGCAAGGCGAGCAATTGCCTGTGATCATTCTGTCAGCAAGAAATGACATTCAGGACAAGGTGGCTGGGTTTGAGGGGGGCGCGGATGACTATGTCACCAAACCATTCCGATTTGAAGAGCTGCTGGTTCGAATTCGAGCGCGATTGCGGGGTAGTGGATCCAGTGCATCGGCTCAAGAGGAATTAGAACTGCAAGCGGGTGAGATTGTACTGGATTTACGCACTCGGAAGGTTAAAGTGGGCGATCGCCAGATCGAGCTACCGACTCGCGAATTCGTTTTGGCCGAAACATTTTTTCGCCATCCGGGACAAGTGATGAGCCGCGAACAACTATTGGATCGCGTCTGGGGGTACGATTACGATCCCGGTTCCAATATTGTCGATGTCTATGTAGGCTATCTGCGCAAAAAACTGGGCAGCGATCTGTTTGAAACAGTGAGAGGCATGGGATATCGCTTAAAAGTTTAGGCATTACCCTTTATGAGGTTTTATACCGCAACCCTGGCTCGATCGCCGCGAGGTTTGGTTGAATGACAAAACGAATACCCCTCATCCCTTAGCCCCTCCTCTCACAAGGGGAAAAGTGTTAAGGGTGAGGGTAGATGAGAAAATTCTCATCTTAAAGCGGCAGCGTTAAAGGTATAGTCATAGGAATATCTCAACGACCCTTATAAAGCGTGATATTCCTCCATCGTGTATCGTATTCTAATTGCAGAAGACGAAGCTCGCGTTGCTGCTTTCCTAGAAAAGGGATTGCGAAAGCATGGCTTTGCTACAGTTGTTGCTGAAGATGGAGAACAAGCTATACGGATCGTCCAAACGAAAGACATTGCTTTACTTGTATTGGATCTAGGACTGCCAATTTTGGACGGCTGGAAAGTATTGCGCGAACTTCGCGATCGAGGAAGTACGCTGCCCATCATCGTGCTGACCGCGCAAGATCGCGAATCTAGCAAAACAAACGCTTTTGCGTGCGGAGCGACGGACTTTGTCTCCAAACCCTTTCATTTTAACGAGCTACTTGAAAAGGTGCGATCTCATCTAGACATTGCTTGTTGAGGGATCTATTTGGTTGACTGATAAAACTTTTCGCTTGGCAGTTGAAACCGCAGCTACAAGGATGAAATTCGCCCTTCGACAGGCTCAGTGGCCACCTGCGCGGATTGCTGGAACCCTTGATATGTTTAGTCTGCGGAGGCAGACTTTGTTCTTGTAGGCGCGTTGGCGTAGCCTGTCCGCAGGACTTATTCAATCGCTGACCTTACAGACGGATGAATGAGGGTTTTAGAACTTTTGTCAGTCAACCAGGGGATCTATTTGGCTTGAGATCGGATCGCTTTTAATAAGTTTATGAGAATTTTCTCCCAAAAGATTCATGTTGAATTCATTAAACCATGGAATAATTTTACCTCTCTCTCTGAAATCCTTTCCCATAAAGGGTTTTAGGAGATTTTATGCCTGACAAAATCAAGAATCCGAGGTAGAATTAACTGAAGCTTAAACTGAAGTTTAGCTAAGGTTAAACACCTGCTAATGAACATTATATTAAATTTACGTTCCCTACCCAGGCGATTTCTCCAATTTCAGCTTATTGCTGTTCCTGGTATTCTCCTGCTTAGCTTTGTGGGCTACTTATTTCGATACTTTGGCCCGGGCCGGAGTTTCGGCTTAGGACTTTTCTATGTTGATGCTGAGTCAAATGTAACAACATGGTACTCATCGGCATTGTTACTTCTGTGCGCCTTCCTATTGTCTGTCATTGCATTGATTCAATCTAGAAATCGTGAAATCTACTTTAGGTATTGGCAATCTCTAGTAATTATTTTTCTGTATCTATCAATAGACGAAACTTCTGTTATCCATGAAAGATTAAATAAGGTAGATTATTTTTTTAAAACTGGTGGATTTTTCTATTTTGCGTGGGTCATTCCTGCTATTTTTATGGTCAGTATTTTTGTGCTGTTCTATCTTAGGTTTTTGGCCCATTTACGCCCAAAAACAAGTCGTCTATTCTGGCTGAGTGGGATTATTTATGTTTTGGGAGCGTTGGGTATTGAGATGATCGGTGCCTCTATTGCAGAGTCAAGTGGAGAAGGCTTAGTGGGTTTAACCTATACAATTTGCGCTCACTTTGAAGAAGGGTTTGAGTTATTGAGTCTGTCGATTTTTATCTACGCGCTATTAGACTACCTTCACTTTAAGCTTCAAAATTCTGTAATTTATGTTAAGGAATAGCGGTTAAACCCCATCTTACTTTGGAGTCTGCGATTGAAATTGCGGTTACGTTTTCCAAAGTGAGATACACCCGATCGAACTTCTCCTGAGACCTACTTGAAGGCATATTCCTAAAATCGGAATAAGGTACGGACGATTCCTACATAGGCCGTGTCGTTGTTAGTATTATGCTCTGGATTAGTGATCGCCAGTATCCCTGCTGTGATGGCCATATTTTCTCGAATCGGCCATCGATAGAAGGCTTCGAGATGGAGAGAGGTATCGGGGTCAATATAGGACTGCCCATCTGCTGCATACTGGTTGTGAATGAGTTTGGGCGGTTGACCCACGATGATGCCTAGCAAACTGTTTTGAGCGCCAACATCCAAAACAGAAAGCGTTGTTGCCCAGTTCAGAATTCTTGCAGCAGGATCGCCAGGCAAGTCAGAGGCTCGGGCATGGGTGAATCCCACCCACCCACCTAGATAAACTTTGGGGACGATCTGAACAAAAGATTGGAGGCCGAGGGAGTTTGTAACAATTGCTTCACTTTCTCTATTAAAGGGGTCATTGGCACGCTCGCTTCCTGTATTGGTATCTAACGCATTAAACGCGCGAATGTAGTTAATGCCAATCCCAAATTTTTTGCTAGGTTGGTAGGTCAGCTGCGCGATCGCGCCGTAGGAACCGCCAATCAGCCCTCCACTCGGTTCGCCAGCATCATCCGCAAGATACCCCAGTCCGAGAGAAAAGCCTTTCCCAAATTCATGGATCAGTCCGACCCCTGTCCCTCTACCCTGTCGGTAGATTGGATTCCGTACCCCAAAGCGGGAGATGGTACCGCGACTTCCACTGTCTAGATGCGGATTGAGCGGATCGGCAAAATTAGAGAGCGTTCCTCCAATTGCCTTGGCTAGAAATTCTGTCTTTTTCCCTAGGGGAAAACTATAGTCTAAGCGATTAAGAACCAGTTGGCCGTCCGTATTGCTCTGGAAAGCGGGACGAGTCATATTAGTGCCTGTTGCTTCGTCTACTTCTCCAATGCTACTGGCCTGTAGCCTCAGCCTCAGTCGATCTCGACCTGTGAAGCTTGTAATGAAGCTCAATCTCGCTCGGTAGCCGAAGGTAATACGGCGATCGCCGATCTCTGCCTCATCTTCTACTGGATTTCCTCCAACTCCAATTCCCGAAAAGAGCACCTCTCCTTGTAATTGAGTCGTTGTAGAAAATTCTTTTTCCTGAAGTTTTTCGAGGTGCGGGATAAGGCGATCGGTCCGCTGAGTCAGAAGGTTTAATTCATCTCTATAAGCATTTTGCAGCGTTTGCAATACTTCTAGATCTTTGCTGGGAAGGGGTTGCCTTTGCCGCAATATATGCGCGACTAGAGTCTCTAGTGCGATCGCAAACTCTTGACGGGATACGAACGATCTCTCGTGAAGGAGCTGATTTAAGCTCGCTGGTAAGCGATAGCGTTCTGCTAGAGTGCGGAGTTGTAAATACTCCCAGTCAGTGAGGTATATATTGGATAGCTCCTGCACAGTAGGACCAAGTTGTTCTGGTATGGAGTTGATTTCTAGCGGTGATGCCTGGGGATGACTGGATGAGGGCTGGAGATTCGATTGTAGAGGCGATGAATGACTAGACTGAGCGCTCGCCATCTTAGAAGATGAGGCGATCGACAGAAGTGCAAGCAATAAGCTGAAAAAACGATAGTGTTTCAGGAATAAAAAAATGGTCATAAGGAAACTGTTGCAGACAAATCAAGACAATTTCAGGTCGATGGCGTCATGACAGCCTTCCCCATTTCGCTTGTTTTATTATTTTGCCAAGGATAACATCTACCCCACTTCAGACGAAGGGTTTATTGATGAGAGTTATCTCATAAAAGGTTCATATCCCCTTCATCGACAATTGCGAACCTGGATAGCAACAAAAACTCAAGAGAGCAGATATTATGCGTGTTTGTGTTGTTGGAACGGGATATGTCGGCCTTGTGACGGGGGCTTGTCTTGCCCAGATCGGCCATCAGGTCATTTGCGTGGATAATAACGAAGCTAAGGTCAAGCAAATGCAAGCGGGGGAGTCCCCTATTTTTGAACCCGGTCTTGCAAAAATGATGCAAGATACGATGAAAGCAGGTCGATTAAAGTTTACGACCGATCTCTCTGCGGGTGTCTATCATGGAGAAATTATATTTATCGCAGTGGGCACCCCTGCATTGCCTACCGGAGAGAGCGATACGCGCTATGTGGAAGCTGTGGCTCGAGGGATTGGCACCCATTTGAATGGGGGCTACAAGGTCATTGTGAATAAGTCAACGGTTCCGATCGGTTCCGGAGATTGGGTCCATCGCATCGTACTCGATGGGGTGGCAGAGCGTCAGCAGGAGATTGCGGGGTTTGATGTGGTGAGCAATCCCGAATTTCTGCGGGAAGGATCTGCCGTCTACGACACGTTCAACCCGGACCGCATTGTGATTGGTGGCAACAGCGATCGCGCTATTTCCCTCATGCAGGAACTCTACGCTCCGATCGTGCAGCAGCAATTTGCTGCAGATCCCGCCCGACCTCCCGTACCCGTGGTGATAACAGACTTGACCTCGGCGGAAATGATTAAGTATGCTGCCAATGCCTTTCTCGCTACCAAAATTAGTTTTGTAAATGAAGTCGCGAATATTTGCGATCGCGTTGGCGCGGATGTCACCCAGGTGTCTCGGGGTATCGGGCTAGATTCTCGTATTGGCCAGAAATTCTTGCAAGCCGGAATAGGTTGGGGCGGATCGTGCTTCCCCAAAGATGTTTCCGCTCTAGTCCATACTGCTAGCGATTATGGGTATGACGCACAGTTGCTCAAATCTGCCATTGAGACCAACCGCAAGCAGAAGTTAATTGCTATTGAAAAACTGCAGCAAGCCCTCAAAGTTTTAAAGGGAAAAACGATTGGCTTACTGGGACTCACCTTCAAGCCGGACACAGACGACCTGCGCGATGCTCCCGCTCTTGACTTAATCGAACAACTCAATCGATTGGGAGCAAGGGTGAAAGCTTACGACCCATTGGTTATTTCTAATAAACTCCATCCAGTTCTCGAAAAGATTACCTTAACAACAAACGCCGAAGATCTGGCAATAGCCTGTGATGCTCTGATCTTAGTGACAGATTGGCAGGAGTTTCAGAGCTTAGACTATGCAAAATTAGCCACGCTTATGAACGTTCCACTCATCATTGATGGGCGGAACGTTCTGGATGCTCAAATTTTGGCAGATGCGGGTTTTCACGTCATCGGTATAGGCCGACCTACCGTCAGCCAACCCGCGCGAGGTGAATGGTTGGCGGCTGCATGAGAAGACTCGGCGATCGCAGCAGTGCGTGACAGTTATATCCTGTGACGAGCGGAGAAAGAGCCATTGTAGCGAAGCTGACGGCGATTGAAAGAACCGCTAAAAAGTTTCCGCTTCTTCATGAGACTTATCTCATAAAAGGTTCATATAGGATTCATTTGGATTTGCGATTCTATTAACAAGATCGATTGATGAAATTTACTTGATTAATTTTTCTACTCTGGTTCGCTCCCACTAGCTCGCTCCCACTAGGAGAATTTTATGAAACTGCTGGTTTATTCTCACGATACATACGGTCTGGGCAATATCCGCAGAATGTTGGAAATTTGTCAGTCCCTCCTGCAAACCATTCCAAATCTATCCATCTTGCTGCTGTCAGGATCGCCGATGTTGCAAGGCTTTCGATTGCCTCAAGGACTTGACTATATAAAGCTACCCTGTCTGAATCGAGGGACAGAAGGGAAACTTGCATCTAAGTATCTCAAGATGAGTACAGAGGAAACAGTGCAATTGCGGGGAGATTTGATTTTGACTACGGCTTTGAATTATAAGCCAGACTTAGTTCTAGTTGACAAGAAACCCTATGGTTTAAAGGATGAACTCAAGGAAACCATCAATACGCTCAAGGACAATTTGCCTCAGACAAAGTGGGTCCTTCTGTTGCGCGACATACTCGACCATCCCGATCGCACGATTCCAGAGTGGCGAGAGCAGGATAACTACCAGGCCATTCAACATTTTTACGATCGAGTGCTGGTCGTTGGGTCTCCAGAAGTTTTCAACCCTTGTATAGAGTACCAATTTCCCCCTGCAGTCGCCACGAAAGTAAAATTCTGCGGCTATATCCGCCGCCCAGCGGGATTGCAGGAACGGGATGCCTTGCTTCAAGAGCTTGGGGTGCTGCCGGGCGATCGTTGCGTCCTGGTTACAGCAGGTGGCGGCGAAGATGGGTATCCATTGCTGCATATCTATCTGCGGGGATTGGCACTCCTGCCGCCTAACTATCCGCTGAAAAGCTTTGTGGTCTGCGGCCCTGAGATGCCACAAGAGCAACGCGAGACGCTCTTTCAAATTGCAGAAATTCTACCGCGCGTGCGCGTGTTGGAATTTACAGATGACTTGATGAGCTATATGAAAGCAGCAAATGCTGTAGTTGCGATGGGAGGCTATAACACCTTCTGCGAAATCCTTTCTGCCCGAAAGCCATCCGTTATTATTCCTCGCGTCAGGCCATCGCAAGAGCAACTGATCCGCGCCCATAAAATGTCTAAACTGGGCGTATTGGATACCTTGCTGCCCGAAGAGCTGACTCCCGAAAGATTGATGCGACAGGTATTGCATCAACTGAACCATCCTCACTCCTATACGGCCAATATAGAAAAGCTAGATCTAGAAGCGCTTCCTCGCATTTCCTCCCACGTTATGAATCTTCTCCCTCACGTTATTGCTGAGGACAGGAAAAAAAACATGCAGCAAGTTGCTGAATATCTCTGTGCCTAGTCTTAAGCAGCATCCCTAATTGTGAAATGCAACTCAATTTAAATAGTTTTTTAGCGTACATTCTATGAAAAAGATTCTTTTTTACTGTCAAAATTTGTTGGGTATGGGACACCTAGTGCGTACCGCAGAATTAATCCGAGAATTGTCAAAAACCTTTCAGGTTTGTCTGGTTGATGGGGGGCAGAGGGTTCCAGGATTCAAAATTCCTCAGGGAATAGAGGTCATTCAACTTCCTACCCTTCAGGTAGAAGTGTCTGACTCCTCAGTTAGCAAAAAACTTTGCGTCGTCGGCAGTTCGATGAATCTAGAAGAAGTGAAAGCATTCCGTGCAAAAGCCCTCATTCAAATCTTCGATCGGTTTCGACCGGACTGCCTGATTACTGAAGGCTACCCCTTTAGCAAACACAAAGCACTGGCCTTCGAAATGATCCCTTTCCTGGAATACGTGAAGGCTACCGATTCCCCTCCGAAAGTGATTTGCAGTTTGAGAGACATTATTATGGTCAAAGAATTTGCCGATCGCGATTTTGAAGAGCGGCGGAGATGCCAATTCACAAATCAGTATTACGACGGCATTCTCATGCACTCCGATCCTTCCATTCACCGCTTGGAAAATAATATTTCCAGAGTCAGCGATTTAACTTGCCCCGTCTACTACACGGGCTACGTGGTGCAATCTGAGCCTGAAGGGGTGGAAATCGATCGAGAAGATATCTCACTCCTGAACGATCCCAAGCCGACGATCGTCGTCAGTGTTGGGGGAGGCAAGTTGGGTCGCGATTTATTAGAAAGTACAATTCAAGCGGCTGCCTTGTTGAAGGACAAAATTCCCCATAAAATTGTCGCATTTACAGGGCCGTTAATGGAAGAGGCGCAGTACGAACAACTGCACGCACTGGCAGAAAAACAATCCAATTTTGTCTTGCGCCGCTTTACGCCGAATTTAATCTCCTATTTGAACAAGGCCGATCTATCCATCAGTTTGGGTGGGTATAACACCACGATGAATATCCTGAAGACGGGCGTTCGCGCCCTGATTTATCCCTCGAATAAGGACCGAGAGCAGGCGATTAGAGCGGAGCAACTCGAACGTCTCAATCTATTGAAGATTCTCTACCCTCACGATCTGAGTCCAGAACAACTGACCCAAGCCATCACGATCTATCTGAGTCAAGCGCCGATTCCCCGGCAGAAAAACCAACTCCAGCTCAATGGAGCGCAAGAAGCCTCTAGGATTTTGCAAACTATACTCCAGCCTACTCTGGTGGCTGCATAGCGAAAGGAGGCGATCGAGATGAAAAAGATTCTTTTCTACTGCCAGTATCATTTGGGTATGGGACATTTGGTTCGCAGCGTTGAAATTATGCGCGACCTCGCCCGCGAGTTTCAGATTTGCTTTGTGAAAGGGGGGACGACAGTTGATGGTTTGTCCTTGCCTGAAAATATCGAAGTCGTTACCCTCCCGACCCTTTTATCTGAGAACCGTCAGGTAAAGGTGGCCGACCCATCTCAAGATTTAGAAACGATAAAACAGCAAAGAACTGCTTTACTCTTGCAGGTCTTCGAGCGATTTCAGCCTGATTGTCTGACGATCGAAGGATATCCTTTCAAAAAATATCAATTTGAATTTGAGGCCATTCCCCTCCTAGAGAGGGTTAGAGTTTCCCAAAGACCTGTGAAGGTAGTGTGTAGCTTGCGGGATGTCGTCATGGCACAGCCCTACCTCGATCGTAACGAAGCGATTTCAAAAACCTGTCAGCGTCTCAATCAGTATTTCGATCTGTTGTTGGTCCACTCCGATCCTCAATTTCATCGATTGGAAGAAAGTTTTCCAGCGATTGCAGATATTCATTGCCCGATTCAATATACAGGGTTTGTCGCGCAATCCCTGCTTGAGGAGGCGATGTGGACAGAACAAGACGTTACGGATTTCTCGCGAGAACAGCCGATGATTTTGGTAAGCGTCGGTGGGGGACAGCTCGGTCATGACTTGCTCGAAGCAGTCATTGCCGCTAGCCCAATCCTAAAGCAACGCCTTCCCCAACATCACCTTCAGGTCTTTACAGGACCCTTTATGCTCTCAGAAAAATTTCTAACCTTACAGCAGGCCGCATCGGGAGCGTCAAACCTAACGCTGCGCCAGTTTACCCCAAACCTGCTTGCCTACATGCAGAAAGCCAGCCTTTCCATCAGCTTGGGAGGCTATAACACGACCATGAATATTCTTCGGACTGGGGTAAACGCGATGATTCTCCCGTCCAGCAAAGATTGGGAACAAACCGTGAGAACTGAAAAATTGCAGAAAATGGGGATTTTAAGGCTATTACAGCCTGAAGATCGCCTGCCCGAACGGCTGGCTGACCGGATAGTTCGGGCCCTCGAAGCACCGTGCAGTATACCGCCCTTCACATCCTTTGACCTGCAAGGTGCCGAGAAAACGACGGCTCTCTTGAAAACATTGATGGAGCAGCCCGTCGCTGCGGCATAGAGTTTGGAGGACGAAGCGAAATCGTCCTCTGCCATCCAACCTAAGAAATAACTATGAGGACTACGAAAATGACAACAATTCTACCCCAAGAAACCCGATCGACTGCAGCAACCTCAGAGCAACCGATGGTCACCATTGTCGTGGTACCGCGGGAACGCTTCAGCTACTCAAAACAATCTTTGGAGAGCATCTACGCCGAGACAGATTATCCCTTCGAACTCGTGTATGTGGATGGTGGCTCTTCTCCAGAACTAAAAGCCTATCTGGAAGCTCAATCCCGTGAGAAGCAATTTAAGCTCATTCGGACGGAGTCTTACCTTTCCCCCAACCGCGCCCGCAATATCGGTATTCAAGCTGCGAAGGGCAAATATATCGTATTTGTAGATAACGACGTACTGGTCCAGCGAGGATGGCTGCAAAAGTTGGTTGACTGCGCCGAAGAAACCGGGGCTACTGTTGTTGGCACTTTAACCTGTATTGACAAACCGCTCCATGAAGTGGTTCACAATGGTGGCGGTACGACCTACATCGAAGTTCGCACAGAAGGTAACAAGACCGGTCGATACGCGGTACAAAAAAGTTACCTGGAAGGAAAGCGCGTCTCGAAAATTCCAGAACAACTGTCCCGCGTGCAGTGTGATTTTGTCGAGTTTCATACCGCGCTGGTGCGCAAGTCCTTCTTTGATGACCATGGGTTGTTAGATGAAGGATTGCTGAGCACGCGAGAGCATATCGATCTTTGCTTGAGTGCCGCAAAAGTAGGCGGTACCGTCTACTGCGAACGCCAAAGTATCGTCACGTACATGACGGGTGCCGAGTTTGATTGGTATGACTATACCTACTTCAGCCTTCGGTGGAGCGACGCCTGGGATTTGGCAAGCTTCGACCACTTCCGCAAAAAGTGGAATTTAGAAGAAGATTGGTACTTCGAGCGTCGCTACAATCGCTTGGGTCGTCGTCGCTACCGCGCCCTAATGCGTCCTATTATTAGCCGCTTTCCACTGAAGGAGAAGCGCAATGACTTTGCGGATTGGTTGCAGTTCATCGAACGTCCGATCAACAACTTCATTAGCGATCGCTACGCCCGCAAGCACGAGTATGCCAAACACAGTCTGGGTCTGCGGCGATCGCAGCGCTTGAAGAACGGCATGAAATTCGAGAAACCCGAAAACACTGTAGATTCCTCAACAATGGAATCGGCATCCAACTAGATCGAACCCAAAACAGTGCCCATCATTGTCATGATGGGCGCTCCCCCAATTATTCTTACGGTTTATAAGCACGAGCCATGAATTATAAAGCTGAGAAAGCACTAGAGGGTATTATCCCTGGAGTTTGGCGAATGCTCGTCAAATTCTGGCCCCAAATCCGCAAGCGGAAGCTGCTGCTCAGCGGTTCGTTATTAGCATTGCTGCTGGAAACGGTTTTGGGATTGCTAGAACCCTGGCCCCTCAAATTTATATTTGACGGTGTGTTGCTCTCGCGGACCGATGGCATTCCCGCTCCGATTCAGGATTGGTCCCCCCTTTGGCTTCTTTCGCTGCTGGCTTTTGCAACGATCGCGATCGCCGCACTGCGAAGCGTGACGTCCTACTTAAGTACCTACGGCATGGCCCTCGCGGCAATTCAGGTTATTTCGGAAGTGCGGAGCAATTTGTACAGCCACATTCAGCGTCTGTCCCTGTCCTTCCACCAGCAATTCAAGAGCGGAGACTTGATCGCGCGGGTTACCTACGATATCGAGCGCCTCCGCTTGGTGACCATTAAAACAGCACTGCCGTTCCTCGCCAATGTTGTCACCATCGCTGGAATGATGGGCGTGATGTTCTGGCTCAATTGGGAGCTGGCGCTGATGTCCATGACCATTTTTCCACTCTTTACGGTTACGACGACCAAGATTGTCAGCCGCATCCGCAAAGTAACCCGAAAGCATCGTCGGACAGAGGGACTCATTGCAGATACCGCCAGTGAAACCATTGGAGCCATCAAAGTGGTCCAAGCGCTCTCCTTGCACGACATGTTGGAGCAAAATTTTCTGCACCAGAATACTCAAAGTCTGGATGAAGGAGCGCGATCGCTCAAGCTAGCGAGTTTTTTGGAAGGACTTGTCAAAGTCTTGATGGCTTTGGTTTTAGCATTAGTGATCTGGCGCAGCTCTCAACTCGTATTGCAGAAGTTACTGACACCGGGAGATGTTCTTATTTTCGTGAACTACCTCAAAACGGCTTTTGAACCCATGCGCCAGATTACGAAACAAATCGGCCAGATTGCTAAGGCTACGGCATCTGGGGAACGGGTGATCGATATTCTGGACTACGAACCTAACGTCAGAGATCTTCCAGGGGCAAAGCAAGCGCATCCTTTCTCTGGTTCTGTTTGTTTTGAGCGCGTTTCCTTCGGGTACGATCCGAGCCGTCGCATCCTGAAAGGATTGGATTTGCAAGTTGAGCCGGGGCAACAGATTGCCCTCGTGGGGCCATCGGGGAGTGGAAAATCTACCCTAGTGAGTTTAATCTTGCGACTCTACGATCCGACGGAAGGGCGCATTCTGATCGATGGTAAAGATATTCGCAGCTATAAATTAGAGTCGCTGCGGCAGCAGATTAGCGTCGTGATGCAAGACAGCGTGCTGTTTGCTGTGAGTATCCGGGAGAATATTACGTACGGTCGTCTGGGCGCGTCCGACCGAGAAGTCGAGCGTGCGGCGCGACTCGCCAACGCCCACGATTTTATTATGGATTTACCCTTGGGGTATGACACTATTTTGAGCGAACGGGGCGGTAGCTTGTCCGGGGGACAACGTCAGCGCATCGCGATCGCGCGGGCTGCCATCCGCCATTCTCCCATCGTCATTCTCGACGAACCCACCACGGGATTAGACAGCGAGAGCGAATATGCAGTGAACGAAGCGCTGAAGCGTCTGACGCGAGGGAGTACGACCTTCTTGATTTCTCATAATCTTCGTGCGGTCGAGCAAGCCGATCGGATTTTGTATGTCGAACAGGGCAATATTCTGGAGCGAGGCACCCATCGAGAGTTGATGCAGCAATCCGGACGCTACGCGGCGCTCTATCGCTTACAAAATGAGTCAAATGGATACAAAGGAGTGGAATATGTCTTGGATGTTTGAGAAGCCTTCTTCTGGTGAAATACGAGCGATCTTGGTGCGCCACGGGGAAAGTACCTTTAACGCTCAGGGAAGGCATCAGGGCAGTAGCGACGAATCAGTTTTGACTGAATTGGGCAAATCGACCGCGCGGCAGACGGGAAAGTTCTTGAGCGGGTTGACCGTTGATGCCCTGTATGTGAGTTCTCTGCGACGGGCGCAAGAGACAGCGAGTGAAATGCTGTCGATGATGACCCCTACGGTCGGCCTGCAAAACGTTCACGTCGTTTGGCAGCTACGCGAGATCGATCTACCCGCTTGGCAAGGACTTTACCATAAAGATGTGCGGGCACAGTTTGCAGAAGATTATCGCTGCTGGAAACAATCTCCCCATCAATTTTTTATGGAAGATCCCCATACCAACCAGCGCTTCTATCCCGTGCGCGACCTGTACGGGAGAGCGCAACAATTTTGGCAGGAGATATTACCTCATCACCTAGGCCAAACATTATTGATAGTAAGCCATTCGGGCACCAATCGGGCTTTAATTAATACCGCGCTGAACCTTACGCCCGCTTACTATCATTCGTTCAAACAATCTAATTGCGGGATTAGCGTTCTGAAATTTTTCCAAAAAGATATTTTTTCGACTCAGTTGGAAATTTTAAATTTGACAGAACATCTAGAAGCGCAATCTCTAACACCAAAAGTATAAAATCTCGAACACTTACAGGAGCCATCATGTTATATCGTGAATTTGGAACTACGGGCTGGAACGTTTCGACGATTGGAATGGGCACCTGGAATATCGGCAATCAGTGGGGTGAAATTGAGGAGAGTACAGCACTCGAAACCGTGCGCAGCGCCTTCGATCGCGGTGTCAACTTGTTTGATACTGCCGAGGCCTATGGCATCCCCCAAGGACTATCGGAAGAGCGACTGGGAAAGGCGCTCAAGGGAATCCGCGATCGCGTCCACATCGTTACCAAAATTGGGAGCTGGGGGCGACGCACGGGAGAAGGACTGCCCAAGAATACAGACACAGTGCGCCTTTGTTTGCAGGCTTCCCTTTTTCGCTTGCAGACTGACTGGGCGGATGCAGTCCTCTGTCACGAAGGAGATATTGAAGACCCTGATATTTACCTGGAAGCCTTCGAACAGCTCAAAGCTCAAGGGTACCTGCGCGCCTATGGAATTTCTACCAATGATTTTGAAGTCTTGAAGCGCTTCAATGCCAACAACACCTGTCGCATTGTGGAATGCGATTACTCCCTCTTAAATCGCAAAGCAGAAAAGCAAATGCTCCCTTACTGTATGGAAAACGGCATTGCGGTACTGGTGCGCGGTCCTTTGGGACAAGGGTTGCTATCGGGTAAGTATGGCGCTGATACGGTCTTCACGGATACGATTCGCGCTAAGTGGCATAAAAATGAAGCGAAACAGTCAAAATTTAAGCGAGATATCGAAGCGGTTACAGCCCTTCAAGGTTCCTTAATGCCGGGTGAGGAAATGGCTGCCACTGCATTGCGCTACGTTATTTCTCACCCAGCGCTGCCCGTGGCGATTCCTGGTGCGAAGTCACCGCAACAGGCCGCGATGAATGCGCGAGCCGGCGATCGCCTTCTGTCTTCCGAAGAGCGAGAAATGCTCCTCCAACGCATGTATCCTACGGTCGCGGCTTGAAGCGTGCGAATCACTGACATTCTGGCTGCCAAGAGGCTTTGGCTTCCCGGAGGATGGCGATCGCTGCCTCAAAGTCGTCTACGCAAGTGGGGATCTGCGTATCGACCAGATCGGCCATGGGCGGATCGGTTTTCAGCATGTAGATCTGGCTCCACTTCACCAGATCCGCCCACATCGGCCCGATCGCGATCAGGGGCGTGTCTTGCAATCGCCGTACTTGGAGTAACTGCCAAATCATCAGCGCCTCCAGAGTCGTTCCGATGCCTCCAGGGACCACGACAAATGCATCGGATTGCAAAACAAAGTGATGCAGTCGGGAAAAAAAAGTTCGGTGTCGGTAGACTTGTTCCACAAATGGATTTGCATGTTGCTCGAAGCCCAGGTCTACTCGAATACCGACAGACTGAGTGCGATCGCCCGGATCCGCGCGGACGCTTCCTTCATTGGCCGCTTGCATCAGTCCCGGACCGCCTCCCGTGATAATATCGCAGCCCATAGCCGTCAGTTCGCCAGCCAGCCAGCGGACATCGCGATAGATGGGACTGTCGGGCTGCATGCGGGCCGAACCGAAAATTGTGACGCGGTAGCGCTCTCGCCTGGCAGGCCGAATGGTTGCCAAAGCATTGACCACCTCCCACAATCCCAAGACAGACTCCTGAACGATGCTAAAAGCTTCAGCGCTATCGGTAATGCAAACATTGTCGGATTGGCGTTGCGGTTCCAGATCTTTCTGCTCCAATGGATCTGGAGGTTCAATCGGTTCGTCCATGGGCAGTATCGATCGGCATTCACGCTAGATTCCAGATCCACTGTATGGCAAACGGTGCTAAGAATCAGCAAATAGGATAGGAATGTCTAAAAAAGTTAAGTTCGTGGACCGATGCCGACACTATGCTTCGATAGGCCGTTCGAGAGTGTAAATATCGGGCAATTGTCGGTATTGTTCTCCAAAGTCAATGCCATAGCCCACGATGAATCGATCGGGAATGGTAATGCCGCAATAATCGATCGTCACTGGAACTTTGCGGCGATCTGGTTTGTCCAGCAAGGTACACAGTTTTAGGCTCTGGGGAGAATAGCTGCCCAGCACTTGAAATGCTTTTGCGACGGACAATCCCGTATCTACGATGTCTTCGACAAGAATGACATCCTGTCCGGCGATCGCCTCGGCAGGTACGTCCAACTGCATCGATACCGTGCCAGAGCTAACCGTACCGGAGCCGTAGCTCGACAATTTAATCAGTTCTACTCGTTTAATGGGAGTCTGCATTGCTCGAATCAGATCTGCCAGGAAAATAAACGACCCTTTCAGGACGCCAACGACGACCGGAGGGCGATCGCCATAGTCCCGATCGATGTCTCGGGCGAGTCGTTTCACGGTTTCTGCGATCGTCTGCTGGGAAATCAGCGGCACCAATCGATCTGTCATTGCGAGCATTTCCCTCCATCACCGAACTAGACTGTGTTGCATCTATAAACCCATCGCGCAATCAAACCACTGCTGCCATAAATCGATCGAGTTCGTTCAATCGAGACTGCTTTTCATGGGGAGGGAGAAAAGATGCAGAAAAAGAATTTCTTGCCAGCCGATAAATATCTTGATGGCTGAGGTGCAGGGCGGATTGAATGGCTTCGTAGTTCTCTGCAATGTAACCGCCGAAGTAGGACGGATCGTCGGAGTTGACCGTGACGCACAGGCCCAATTCGAGCAGATGCTTTAAATTGTGTTGTTGCATCGAATTGAATACGCACAGCTTGATGTTGGATAGGGGGCAAACCGTCAGTGGGATCTGCTGCTGCGCTAGATAATCTACCAATTCGGGATCGTCCGTACACCTTACCCCATGGTCAATACGGGCGACGCCCAGCGATCGAATGGCTTCCCAGATATATGCCGCTGGACCTTCCTCTCCAGCATGCGCGACGGTCAGAAATCCCTCGTCGCGAGCGCGGTCGAACACCTTTTGAAATTTGCTGGGAGGATGCCCTAATTCCGAGGAATCGAGTCCAACTGCAAGAATCGTAGACTTAAAGGGCAGCGATCGCTCCAGGGTTGCCATTGCCGATTTGGCACTTAAGTGTCGCAGAAAACAAAGAATCAAGTATGAGGTTATACCCCACTTTTGTTTTGCATCTTGCAGCGCGCGGTATAGACCGGCATGGACGACCTCAAATGGTATGCCGCGTTCGGTGTGAGATTGGGGATCGAAAAAAATCTCGGCGTGACGCACGTTCTGCTGGACGCAGCGTTGCAGGTACGCCCAAGTGAGATCGTAGAAATCCTGCTCTGTTCGCAGTACCGCCGTTCCAGCGTAATAAAGGTCTAGAAAAGATTGAAGATTTTGGAATTGGTAGGCAGCGCGAACCGCTTCCACGGAGGGATAAGGAAGAGAAACGTTGTTCCGTTGAGCTAGAGCAAACATCAGCTCTGGCTCCAGCGAACCCTCGATGTGAATGTGCAGTTCGGCCTTGGGAATATCGCGAATAAATGCGTTCATTGAAGTAAACCTGCCAAGATGAACTTATAAAGTGTAACAATCCGCTAGATATATGGGCTAAGGGACATATTTGCTTCACAAGGTATGTTAATCATCTTCTTTTGGTTCGAGAGATTCAAACAATTGCTGGTTTTGAACTCTGAAGTCTGATTTTTATCAGTCGATCGAGAAGATTTATATTACTTAAAAAAGTATCTTCCTAAAGAATGAAATTTAAATAATCATTTAGAGCTAGTCTAAAAACGTGTGTTTATCTCGCCGGAAGTATTCATCTATTTGCGAATATTGCTATTGTAACCGAGTAATATATTAAAAAGGTAGCTATGACTACTCAAGAATCCAGTCAAGAAAATTTAGCCGTAAATTCTGGTGGAAAACAGACACCAATCGATCCAGAGCAAAGAAAGGTTTTGGACGATACCAAGTCCGATGCTAAACCGAGTGCGAAGGCCGAAGCAAATCCCGGATCTGGTTTCATTGCTGCAAAAGACGAACCAACTCAGGAAGAAGAGCAGGCGGTATAAAACAAGTATTGTGTGAGTTTTACATACCATCAGACCTGTAACTGTAGCGTTCAAAAAACAACTATGAAAGACCAAAGTACGAGTTTAGACGAGCAAAACGTAGATTACGATGCTGAATTGCTGAAAGAAGCGATCGCGGAAGACGAAGAAAAAACGCCTTCAACGAACGTCCAAAAAGACTACGAGCAATCAAAAGCATTTAGCACGCCATCGCAAGAACGCGATCCCGAGGAAATCTCGCCCTCTTTGGGCAGTTCGTTCAATCCTGAAAATAAGCAGTCCGAAAGTTCTGCTGAAGGGAATCCAGAGAATTTTCGAGCGATGGCTCAAGAAGTCAATCCCCAAGCTGATGAGTAAAATTATTTTGAAGCTCGATAACAGATACTTCATATTGGCGGTGTTAGCTTAAAAGGATATTTTTTAGATATCTGTGCTTTGCTTCTCTTCTTCAAGAAAAGCTGGATCGCGTATCTGTTATGCGCTCGAAAAGACAAAACTTTAGATCGTTTACCATGAGTGAATAGCAATGAAAAAGCTTATATCTTTTTTGAAGTCGCGCCGCTTTTACAAGCTTGTTGTAAGCAGTTTTGCGATTCTGTTCGTGCTTGTCAATACTGCTTGCAGTCAGCCTAGTACCCTAGCAAAAGCAGGCACTCCATCAAAAAGCTCCTCAGTAACAGGTGGTGTGGATGAAGCAAAGGTTGAGGCCGCTACCACACCCAAAGTCTCTTCTCCCTATCGAAAAGATAAAGAAAATACGCCTGAGGGCCAAATAACCGAGCTCTATCGACCCATCCAACCTGCTACGCAAGGGATGAACACCTACAGCGATATCGATCCCAGGCAAGATACCACTAAAGCGTCTCAACAAGCCAAAAAAGTACTCCAAAATTCAGCCCGCCAGCCAGCCGCAGGGATTGGCGAATCTGTAGATAGAGTCAAACAAGAATTAAAAGATGAACCTATTGGCGAACGAATGGAAAAACTTTCCAAGCGTGTTGGCGAGTCAGCTCAAAGTACAGCGGAAGGAGTCTCAGCGGAAGCGCGAAAAGGTCTGAGAAATATTGACAAAAATTCTAAAAACTTTGGTGAAGATGTCAAGTCCACAGCAAAGGATATGTCCAGGAACGTTCAAAGGATGGCTGACAATGCTGGTACCACTGTAAAAGAAACTACGGATGTAGTCACTGGCAAGTCCTAGTACGCTGTTTTGAGAAAGTTCGAACTCAGAAAAGATAGGGTCTTTATGGTTTGTGGAGATAGAATATACTGTATTCAATACTGGATCGAACCGCAAATTTAGACCCAGCGTGTTTTCCCCCGCCTGCTTGCAGCGGGGTTCTTGATTTATGGCTTGGTTTGTGGGGCGATCGCTAGCTAACGTTCGGTAAAAATTTAAAACAGTATTGCCAATTGCCTTGCTAAGGCTCAAACGATTGGGAATGCTAAGGAGATCGAGCTTGAGAGACCACTCGTTTTGGTTTTATTATATTGCGTTTTTTGGAATCATTTTGTTGCGATATCTTTTAGTTGCGGGTGGAACCTATTGCTTTTTTTATGCATCAGCCTGGATGCCTTTCACGGCTCGAGATTTGCGAAATCGTCTGCCCTCCTGGCTCTCCATTTGGCACGACATTAAATTATCTATTCTTTCCTCTGGAATTTTTGCGATCGCCGCAGCATTAATCGTGTCGGGATGCAATGAGGGTATCACGCGCTTGTATGGCGACGTTCGACAGTACGGTTTGTGGTATTTGGGGGTCAGTTACGGCACCGTGCTGGTTTTGCAAGATGCTTATTTTTATTTTACGCATCGCTTGTTTCACCATCCATTGCTATTTCGCTGGTTGCATCAAGGACACCATCGATCGCGCTATCCCACTCCCTGGACGTCCTTTGCCTTCGATCCGTTGGAGGCCATCGTTCAATCGCTCTTTCTCCTCGGGATTGTCTTTATCGTTCCGCTCCATCTAGTCACTTTGATTGCAGTTCTAACGACCATGACGGTATGGGCGGTAGTGGACCATCTTGCGGTCGATCGGTTGCCGCTTTCGTTTCCTCACCATTGGTTGGGTAAATGGTGTATCGGCCCTGCCCATCATTCCACGCACCATGTCAAGTACACCGTGCATTACGGTTTGTATTTTACGTTTTGGGATAAGCTACTGGGTACCCAAGATCTAGGCTATGAGAAGAAAATTGCAAGGCGATCGTGAGCCATGAGTTTCTGCTGAGGCGATCGCCGCACGTTGAAAACGATTTTATTGTACCTTGATAACTGCGATCTCTCTATGCTTCGATCCAAGTATCAAATATCATGAAGAGTGTTGTTAAGCTAGCGTGGGCGATTGCCAATCTTGGTTTTATTAAGCGAAAGTGAATGCTTTTTCAGTATTAATTTTTTCAGCTATTTCTACTAAAAAATTGCTAATGGCCTGCGCGTCACCGGACGGCATTAATCTTTGCATTATAACTAATCGCGTATACCTCCGTTCCGCGTGCATGCGCGTGCTATGCGGCTGTTGGTGTTTTAGGCTTCAGGGTTAATGATGTTGATTTGCTCCACCTGCTCCACCACTTCTTCATACATTTCTCGGCTGACAGATAAACGAGCGAGCCAACTATCAAAGTATTGGACACTGCGTTCCGAAACCTTTTGATAAGCGGGCCGCTCATGCTTAAGATACATATATTTCATAAAGTCTTTCTTGTTCTGGATTTTATCAGCAACAAGCATTCTATGAACTTTATCAAGCGGGCCGATTTCGATGTCTTCGGGATTTTTCACTTTGTTTTTGATTGTATAACTGTTAGCAACACGCCGATATTTCATTCCCAATATTATGGCTCTCGGAGAAATAATCGTTAGTTCAAATGAGTCATCAGAAAACAATTGAGATAGCAATTTGTCGCTTTGAAAGATTGGATGAAGGCAATATGCTTCTATCAATTCTTCATCCGTGCCGTATATGTGATGAAGAATGAAAGCGCCTTCAATAATATGATTCATGTAGCTCACGCCACTTCGTTGAGCAACTCTGCCTTTATACTTTTGCTGAATCAGCTTGTAAAAAGGTTTGTCCGGCATTTGAGAAATAAAGTCATGTTTCATGGAATCAATTCTATATAATAGAACGCTGAAACTGCGTTTTTTCAACTTACGTGCATGACCTGGCAGCGCTCAGCCGCATAACTATTCATTATATAGACAAGGACTGATAATTCCGAGATTGGAGTATTATCCAGATGCCGTCCGTATAACTCCGAGATTAAGGTGTTATCCGGGTCGATCCGTATAATTCCGATCTGGAAGCATTATCCGACGATTGACCGCAATTTGGAAGGAGGGTTGGGAATCTTGAAATTTAGAAGGCTTTGCCTCATCAACATTTGAAGACTTTCCCATCCATGTCTGAATCTTCCAAACTGTTTGACCGTATCCACGAGACCTTCCGCCTCAATCACCTCAGTCCAAAAACCGAAAAGTCCTATCTTCACTCCATTAAAGACTACTTACGCGATCGCCAGATGGGATCGCCCCGCGAAGTAGGAGTCGAAGAAATTCGCCAGTACCTTTCTCATCTGGCCGTAGAAAAACACCTCGCCACATCCACCTAAAATATTGCCCTTGGTGTTTGAACAGTAACAAAAGCAGGAAAAGTAAGATTCCTAATGCTTCAGCGTTTCGGAAGCGCTAACGATCGCCCGCTACTGCTCGTAGACCGGGGTTAAGTTCATTGCCAAAGCCCTCTCATCCTCATTCAGATTTTGCCCAGTGCGGGTCATACAAGAGAGACCGATCTAAGTCTTTCAGAACCCATCAATGTTAACTTACAGTCAGTTCAAGACAAAGGACTGCTATGAGCTACGAGTTTCCGCCGGGGTTTGAATGGGGGGTAGCCACCGCCGCCTACCAAATTGAAGGGGCGATCGCCGCTGGCGGACGCAAGCCGAGCGTTTGGGATACGTTCAGCGCCTTGCCGGGACGGATTTTGCAGGGCGCGACCGGGGCGATCGCCTGTGACCACTACCATCGCTATGCCGAAGACGTGAAGTGGATGGCCGAGCTGGGTATCAAACACTACCGCTTCAGCCTTGCTTGGTCTCGGATAATCCCAGACGGTCGCGGAAGCGTCAACGAAACGGGAATAGACTTTTACCGCCGCCTTTTAGATTGCTTGCAACACTATGGCATTACCCCCCACGCCACGCTATTTCACTGGGATAGCCCTCAAGCGCTAGAAGAGCTCTACGGCTCTTGGCAAAGCCGCGACATGGCCCAGGATTTTGCCGACTATGCCACTGCCGTCGTGAGTCGATTGGGCGATCGCATTACGTCCTGGATGACGATCAACGAAATTGTTTGCTTTACCCATATCGGCTACGACGTGAATCGGATTCCCGTCCACGCTCCCGGTACTTCCGTGGCGAGCCTCAAACAGGTTTGGCAAACCTCCCACCATGCTTTACTGGCCCACGGATTGGCCTGTCAGGCAATCCGCGCCGCTTCTCCCGGCCCCTGTTCCGTCGCCCTGGTGGATAACTTCGTGCCCACTGTCCCTCTGACCGAATCTGCCGCCGATATTGCTGCCGCCCGTCAAGCCTTTCACCTTCACGGCACCAATGGTGGTATTTTGGAACCCGCCCTGACTGGAGCTTACAGTCCCGCCCTTCTCGCGCAGTTGGGAGAGAACGCCCCCGAGATCCGAGATGGCGACTTAGCGATCGTCCACCAACCCCTCGACTGGATCGGGTTCAATAGCTATTTCGGCACCTATGCGCGCGCTGCTGAAACGCCTGCGGGCTACGAAGTGTTGCCCTTTCCACAAGGATATCCGCAATTGAATATGCCGTGGTTGCATTTCGTTCCCGATTGTCTTTATTGGGGTATCCGTCATCTTAGCGAAACCTTAAATCGCCCAGACCTGCCCGTGCGCGTTACGGAAAATGGTTGCGCGGGGCAAGACAGTTTGACGGAGGCAGGCGAAGTTCTAGATAGCGATCGCATTTTGTTTCTGCGCCAGTATCTAAGATCGGCCCATCGCGCCATTCAAGAAGGCTATCCCCTGCAAGGATATTTTGCCTGGACCCTAATGGATAACTTTGAATGGGCCTATGGCTGCGATCGTCGATTTGGATTGCTTTACACTGACTACGAAACTCAGCGCCGCATCCCCAAAGCCAGTTTTCACTGGTATCGAGAATGCATCCGTCAAAACCGCGTGGTGTAACTGGCGCAGGCGTTGCACCATTTGAGTCGTACCTTTTACAGCTTGACCTTGGTTTCTTCGATCGCCGTGACTAACTTGTAGACGCCCTCTTCAAAAAGCTGCGTCGTTCGGACTCGATGTTCGGCTTTGCTATCGGTTAGGGCAATGAGCTCGTTATAGTAGGTTTTGCAATTTTGTAAGGTGCGACTGCCGCGATACACGATTAAGTCGTCCGTGACCGCCCAGGCTATTCCTGAAAACGCCGATGCCTTCTCGCCGCCGAGGGTGTACACCTCGTCGGTGAGCGGGAAGACTAACTTTCCCTCGATAAAATGACCGAAGTACTGGGAGGTGACTTCCTGGGGCGTGCCGATACGGACGGTATTGGTCTGAACGTACTGCGCCTTCTCGACTTCAATTTTGACGCGAACCAGATGTTCGTCTACCAAGGTTCCGTCCTTGAGCACCCGCCTAGCCGTTCCTTCCCAGGTGCCGCAGTTATATAAAAAGGCAAGCGGCACCTGGAATTCATCGTAACTTACACTAGGAATTGCTAATTCTCCCGTTTCGAGGGTCGGAAAGGGCAGAATACCGGGTTTTAATTCAGTCATCGCATCAATGTCCTCGGTAGAATATTATTCCTATCAGGCGGCCTGTTTGTGACTGCGACCGATTTTGCGGCTAATTTCGCGGCTCGTGCGCTGGTATTCGTGGACGATGGGCATCCGCTCTGCCTGAAAGGCTGCCAGCATCGCTTCGAGGTCAGAACTGGCAGCCAGATGTCGCGACAAGGCGAGGGCATCTTCAAACCCCGAGGTCATCCCCCTTGCCCGTGAGGGACTTTTAGCATGGGCTGCATCGCCGATCAGGAGAATTCGCCCGTTATAGAGTTGCGGTAAGGGATCGATATCGTAGGAATAACGACTCACGATCGCCTGTGGGGGTGTCGCCTCGATAATGGCACGCGCGTCGTCGGGTAACTTTGCCAGTTCCTGAGGAGGAATAGTGTTGTCGTGGGGCAGCAGCGCCCCTTGCTCGTCATCAAGCTGATGCTTTTCGATGAAGAATCCCCAGTGGGTGCGTCCGTTGCCAATATCGAAGAAGTTGGCATAAATGCCCCGCCCGCGAGCGTAGACGAGGAATGTGCCTTCCGGGCAAAAAATGCGATCCTCGACGACCCCTCTCCAGACCAGATCTCCCAAATAGCAAAGGTTCACGCCTGACACTACAAAATTGCGCACCTTAGAGACGATGCCATCTGCCCCAATCAACAGATCTCCTTCCCATACTCGGCCATCCTTGAAACGGGCTGCAACGCCGCCAGCGTGCTGCGTCACCGATTCGAGTTCTGCGCCGTAGTGCAGGGAGTCTGGCGGCACCGTATCGAGGATTGCTTCTAGAATGGGCTTACGGTGGACCAGCATTCCGGGCAGTTCGTCATCTGCATAACTGACTGGTTCCGAGCTAAAGGGAGTGCCCTTGAGATTGCGGAATTCAAAGAGTTTGACCGGAGAACCCGCGCTCATGATGGCTTTGCAAATTTCGGGATTGCCTTGATGAAGTGCTTCCATGCCCGCTTGCACCAGGAGGATGCCGCAGCCGTCCGTACGAGGATAGGGTGCTTTCTCAAACAGGTCGGCCTGAATTCCTTGTTGGGCTAGCAAACTCGCCAAGTAAACCCCCGTCGTTCCAGCTCCGATAATACCGATTCGGCAGTTTGATGCAACCATCTGCTCGACCTCCTGTCTAAGCTGGAATGAATGGGACGCTAACAAAATCAAGTCTACGAATTTTTGTCGATCGGGGTTGCCGCTGCTGCATCAACGGTTACCTTAACGCGATTGCAGGGAACGAGGGAACCTAAGTCCCATTCTACCGATATCGCTCTCAGCTAGAGCAGGAGGTTCGATCGTGCGCGCCATGCTTTTCGAACGGCCCGGACTGCCGTTAAAACTCGCCGACCTGCCCGTCCCTTCCCCCGGTCCTGGGGAAGTTCTGCTTCGCGTGCGGGTTTGCGGGGTCTGCCGTACCGATCTGCACATTGTGGATGGAGAACTAGCCCATCCCAAAGTGCCTTTGGTGTTGGGGCATCAGATTGTCGGGATTGTGGCGGCTGCGGGCGAAGGTGCCGAACAATTTTCGGTGGGCGATCGCGTCGGGGTGCCGTGGCTGGGGCAGACTTGCCATCATTGCCGCTATTGCCTGGCAGATCGAGAAAATCTCTGCGATAACGCTCGCTTTACCGGATACCAGCTCGATGGCGGTTATGCCGAGTACGCGGTTGCTAGCGCGCGCTTCTGCTTCCCAATCCCGATGGGCTATTCAGATGTGGAGGCCGCTCCGCTCCTTTGCGCGGGGTTAATTGGCTATCGCGCGCTCAAAATGACTGAGGCTGCCACGCGCATCGGATTGTATGGCTTTGGCGCATCGGCCCATATTTTGATTCAGTTGGCGCGCCACCAAGGCAGACAAGTGTTCGTGTTCACGCGACCGGGCGATCGTGCGGGACAAGACTTTGCCCGCGAATTAGGTGCGGCGTGGGTTGGCAGTTCTAGCGAACTTCCGCCTGAAGCTTTGGATGCCGCGATTATTTTTGCGCCCGTGGGTTTGCTGGTCCCACTGGCGCTGAAGGCCGTTGCCAAGGCAGGAATCGTCGTTTGCGCGGGAATCCACATGAGCGATATTCCGTCATTTCCTTACGAAATTCTTTGGGAGGAGCGCGTCCTGCGCTCTGTCGCCAATCTGACTCGTCTAGATGGAGAAGAATTTCTAAATCTAGCGGCACAATGTCCCATTGCCACCAGAACCAACCCGTTTCCCTTAGAAGCCGCCAACGAAGCCCTAGAAGCGTTGCGTCACGGACAGATCGAAGGTGCGGCGGTTTTGGTTGTGGATCGAGCAACGTTCGGTTAGCGAGCGTCCTTGTTCCGCGTCAGCGCTCGTTTGTGCGGAGATTGCCAGCGCAACGGGTTGCATCGCTCGACGCGGTTTGTAAAGCTTAAAAGTAAATTGGGCCAGCGAATTTGTCTGGCGCTCAGTTGCTTGATTCTGAACTCGTCCTTCTTCCTTTAGACGCGCTTATCTCAACCTAAAGACCCATGCTCTGGTAACTTCACAGCTCTAGCATAGAAGAACGAAAATCATTTTGTACCATAGCAAAATTGATTTAGATCTGACAATTTTTAGGTGCAAAAATCATGTTTTTTCACAAAAAAGAACTCATTCAAGACGTTAATATCAAAGAAGCAAATCCTCAATACGCTCAACTGTTGTTAGAGCAATTTGGCGGTGCTACCGGGGAACTGTCTGCAGCTTTACAATATTGGGTGCAGTCCTTCCACGTTGAGAATGCAGGCATACGCGACATGTTGCAAGACATTGCGATCGAAGAGTTCAGTCATCTCGAGATGGTGGGCAAACTGATCGAGGGTCATACTAAAAATGTCGACCAAACAGATGCGTTCAAAAGTTCGCTGTTTGCCGTGCGAGGGATGGGACCTCACTTTCTAGATAGCCAGGGGAGCGCTTGGTCTGCAACCTATCTGAACGAAGGTGGTGATGTGGTTCGCGACCTGAGGGCAAACATTGCTGCAGAAGCTGGAGCCCGTCAAACTTACGAAGCGCTCATCAAACTAGCGACAGATGAAGGGACGAAAAAAACCTTGGTTCATCTATTAACGCGGGAAATCTCTCACACGAAAATGTTCATGAAAGCACTAGACTCGTTGGGTAAATTGGACGAGCCGTTTTTTGGCAACATCCAACCCGATGAAACTGTCGATCTTTACTTTAATCTGTCATCTAATGGAGACCAAGACGAGCGCGGACCTTGGAATTCTGACGAAAACTTTGAGTACGTTGCGGATCCCGCTAAGAGTGCTAAAACCTAAGATCGATCCATAGCTGAATTGAAGCCAGCGTCTCTGTAAATGAGATGAGCCGACCGGGCTTTGAAAGCTGACCTCGGTCTAGGCAAAACGATCGTAGACCTACATTTCTGAAGTGTGGCTGGCGATCGTTTTGCTTTGCATCATAAATGAAGGGCGCTTGTAACTTGTGCCCTTCTCATGTCTGCGATCTGACGGTCGGGTTTTCTGCTATGACGACTGGCTGGTGGCCTTTTGCGAGTTCGCGTTGGCGGAAGATGCGCAACGGAATCTCTTGACGATCCTGGGGTTCGCCCCAAAATTGCTCTAGCGTCGGCCCATTCTTTACCCGGCGATCGCAAAAGAAAAAATTCCACCATTCGCGTACTAAGACCCGCCTTCCCATGCGGGTGAACCACAGCATTCCATGACGAGCAGCGCGATCGGGTTGGAGAAACGATCGCCACAATGCCTTCGGTCGAGCCTGTAAAACAATTTCGATAAATTTCACCCAAAGAAAAATACGCCAGGGTGACATGTGGCGCGCCTCGAGTACTTGATGCCTTGATGGTGCAGAAAAGTCATGAAGACCTTACCAGCAGGCAATATTCAAATCTGTCAAAGGTGACAGAGAGGGGCATTCAATGTGATGCTTAAGTTCCCAAACTCAGAGCAATCCTATGTCAACCCCTCAACTCTATCGTCAACTGCAAACTCAACTGAGTCAATGGGTCACACCCAAAGATAAACGTCACCTTACTGTGTTTGCTGAAAACATCGCTGCAATCCTCCAAGCCCAAAGTGGCAGCTTAAGCCATTGGCTGACTTATTTGAGTCATCGTCGTTGTAAAGCCCGCTCTCACATGGAACGACTGAGCTACTTCGTTCATAATCCCAAGATCACCTCAGAAACATTCTATGTTCCATTACTGCTTCAATTTCTTCAAGCGTGGGCGGGCATGGCGACGACATTGACCCTGGATACAAGCATGCTGTGGGATGAGTATTGCCTGATATAGCCCTACGAGAGCATGTTAAGACGTTTGTAAATAGCCCGCTTTGAGCAGTAAGGATTTGATTAAGCAGTGCGTCCTAAGCAAAATCCGTAGTGCTATAGAGGTCTGTCTGACCTGGGGAGGGCGCTCTTTCCCTTTGGCTCAAAAGGTGCTCAAGCATGGCAGTGCTACGGTCGCTTTTGCGGACTATTGCTCAGTGCTGGATGTGGCTGAGACGGTCTTACCCGCTGATTGTCAAATCACACTATTGGCTGACCGAGGCTTTGAGCATGGTGAGTTAATTCGTTGGCTACGGAGCCATCAATGGTCTTGGGCAATTCGCGCTAAATCCGATTTGAAGGTCACGTTGTCTAATGCTCAAACCGAGTCGGTTGCTGACCTGCTGCCAGAGCCTGAACAAGCTTTTCTATTTTCTGATGTCACGATTCTTGAAGATATCCACTGTCATTTGGCGACCGCTCGATTATCCATCGCCCAGGAGGCTTGGGCTGTGATTACAGATAAATCGCCTTCTGTGCAAACCTTCGCGCTATATGGTCAACGTTTTGGTGGCATTGAACCCCATTTCAAGGATTACAAGTCTGCCGCCTTTGAACTGCCTCGTTCTAAACTCAGAGATGCCCATGCTTTAAGCCGACTGCTGATGTTACTGGCGGCTGCGACCATTATTGCCATTTGCGTTGCCATTGAAACGATCGCTCAAGGCGCACTAAAGTCCATTGATTGGCATGCTCACAGGGGATTGAGTTTTCTGCAAATCGGGCTAAGACGGATTAATCAGTTGTGCTATCAAAGATTACCGCTGCCACCCTTGAGATATTTGCCACGATGTAATCCACCACCTGCTTATGCCTCTCTCAAGAAGCGAGATGCGATGAACACTCGCATTGAGTTTGCCAAGGTGACTGTCTTCTAAAGCTTTCAGCTCCTTTGAGTTTTCTGCACCACTAAGACTTGATGCTTGTAGTCCCATTTCCGCCGATCCAGTTGGATGACGCGCCGCTCGGAAGCCATGCGATAGTATCCCGTCCATCGATGAGGCGTGACATACAACGACATAATCTGATCTGGATCGTACCAGAGTAACTGCCGCAGAGAGCGGATAAAGTCTCGATCTCTCACTTCCTCAAAGTCAGTCACCCAAGTCGCTAGCGAGAGAATACCATGCTCTCGCAATAAGCGGATAGCCTCGCGATCGGTGCTAGCTGTACTTCCTTTGCGAATCTTCAGGAGCGTTGTCTCGTCGGTATTTTCCATTCCCATGAGAAACCGTTCGACGCCAGCTTTGCGGTACAGGTGCAGAATATCAGCATCGCGGACAATATCATCGGCACGAGTCGATCCGATGATTGAAATCTGGATATTCTCAGCAATAATCGCTTCGCACAGCTCGCGCCAGATCGCTTTATTCACAGTCGGATTTTCGTCGGCTAGATCGATCAGTTCCACCCCATGAGTGCGATGGAGCCAAGCAATCTCTTGAGCAAACTTTTGCGGGTTACGATGTCGCCAACGCGCCCAGAAACCGCGCTGACCGCAGTAATTGCACGAGTGCGGGCATCCGCGAGAGAACTGCATGACAACGGCCCGTTTGCCGCCATAGTAGCTATAGCGTTTTAGGTCGATCAGTTCCC
The DNA here is from genome assembly GCF_044923475.1 of Altericista sp. CCNU0014. Taxonomy (NCBI): domain Bacteria; kingdom Bacillati; phylum Cyanobacteriota; class Cyanophyceae; order Synechococcales; genus Altericista; species Altericista sp. CCNU0014. The sequence continues at coordinate 2,469,116 of NZ_CP137338.1, read as the reverse complement.
AGCCGACGCGATAAGCGTCGAGATCTTCAATCGCGAGAGCCGGAGGTGTTTCGACAATCCGATCGTCATGGTGGAATGCGATACCCTCGACACTGGCAAGGTCGTTGCCGCGATCGATAGCAGCAATCAGTTTTGGGACAGTCGCTTCGCCTTCCCCGCGAACGATTACATCGATTTGCGGCTCGTGAGAGAGGATATCACGGAAATGATAGGTTGGGAAAACGCCACCATAGACTATGCTAGTGCCGGGTAACGCCTGGCGGAAGCGGCGGGTGAGTTTGACGACAATTGGGTGCGCGGACGTCGAGCCTGAATGCCCGATCAGGAGAACCTGCGGGCGGTGCATTACGACTCGGCGAACGATCTCGCTTTGCGAAAGCGGGCCGAGTTCGGCGTCGAGTAGCGTAACATCGTGTCCGGCGTCGAGCAGCGATCCGCCTACGCATAGAAGCCCCAACGGCGGTAGTTGTTCGCGCGGAATACGGCTTCCTATTGCCGGGTGTGGTGGGTTTAGAATGAGGATGTTCATGCCGCTCTGCTTTGCCAATACTTATCGTTGTAAGTTCGTCGATCCGCTCAGCAAAAAAATTTGGACTGCCAAGCCAGTCGAGCAGCGCCCGCCATTCCCGCCTGATTTCCCAACTCAGCGATCGCAATTTGCAGTCCTTCGCGGGAGGTGGGTTTCACCCGTCGTCGCACCTCAGTTTCGAGCGTTGGTAAAAAGAAGTCCCAGGCCGCGCAAATTCCGCCCCCAATGATGACCGCCTGAGGAGCTAGGACGTAGACCGTACTGGTAATCCCCGCTGCTAATTCTCGACCGTATTGCTGCCAAAAATCGATCGCCTCGGGATTGCCTGCTGCGGCTCGCTCGGCGAGTTCGCTCGGCTCAAATCCCGTGCGACGGCGGATTGCCTGCGCAGAGGCATGTTGTTCTAGAGAGCCTCGATTGCCGCTGTTGCACGTTGGGCCGTTGAGATCCACCGTTACCAGCCCCAGTTCCCCCGCCGTCCCGTTATGCCCGACAAATAATTGCCCATCGATAAAAACGGCCCCACCCACTCCAGTCCCGAGGGTTAGCAATATCCAGTTTTGAAAGTGACGGCCCGCCCCTAACCACGCTTCGCCCAACCCCGCACAGTTTGCATCGTTTCCCACCACTGTGGGCAGGCCAGTCAGCGCTTCCAGTCGATCGGCCAAGGGCACGCTTACCCAGCCCGGTAGGTTGATGGCTAACTTCGATACGCGACCTGCGACATCCGCTGGCCCTGGCGCGCCTACCCCAAGGGCGATCGCCTCTTTCTCTGGGTCGAGTTCTCGAATCGCTGCTGCAATCCCTGCAATTACGGGATCTGGCGATGATGATTGCGGGGTTGCAATTTTCAAAGAAGCCAAGCAATGGCCTTCGCGGGTATAGCACCCCAGCTTAATGTCGGTGCCGCCTAAATCTACCCCAATGACTCGGTCTGCCATCGTTTTTTAGTCCGCGATGGGGGTTAACAATGCCACTGCATAGGCAGCGATTCCTTCCTCTCGGCCTTCTGGCCCAAGCTGCTCGTTAGTGGTGGCTTTTACGCCTACGCGGTCGGCAGGAATAGCGAGGACAGCGGCCAGGCGATCGCGCATGGCGGCAATGTGAGGCTTCAGTTTGGGACGCTCTGCTACCACCACCGAATCAATATTGCCGACTTCCCAGCCGCGGGATCGAACGAGCTGATTGACCTGTTCTAGAAGCTTGAGACTGTCTGCATTTTTCCATTGGGCATCCGTCGGCGGGAAGTAGTGGCCGATGTCCCCTAGACTGAGCGCCCCCAGCAAGGCATCCATAATGGCGTGGGTGAGAACATCTGCATCGCTATGGCCTAACAGCCCCAATTCGTGATCGATGGTAATGCCGCCTAAGATTAAAGGGCGATCTGGAACCAGTCGGTGAATATCGTAACCATTCCCAATGCGCAGCGGAACCATAAAAATCGTCCATCAGCAAAAACAAAAGCGCCCTACGGTACGAGGGCAATATCCTAGAGTTTAGATCGATCGCACGCAGACTCTAGCACTCAATCCTAACCGAACGTGCCGATCTGTCAGTATCTGAGGTTAATGCCTTAAATACAAGGTCTGCCTCCAATCTACGAGCAACAACGTATCTTTTGTCGCACCGTTACAACGGGTCAGGAAAAATAATGCCAGGGGTCCCCGCAATCCACCGAGGATACTTCTGCATGACGCGAGCGTACAGATCTGAATTCAACCAACTCGTCAACCACGTCTGAAGGTGGGGCCAAGGCTGCATGTCAAACCAGTCTGAGTCGGCGATCGCAAATTGACGCACAAAAGGAGCGATCGCCATATCTGCCAGGGCCGCGCGATTCCCAAACAAGTAAGGCATCTGACCGAGCTGAGCGTCGAGCTGCTCTAGGTATCGCGCGCCTTCAGCTCGGTGAACTCGAGCATCGGCTCCCTCATAACGCGCCGCGTACTTATAGCGATCGAGGTGATGCTTGAAACCGCCATCAAACTGAGCGATCGACACCAGCATGTCATCCATAGAACCTCGCTCCGGTGCGAGCCACCCTCCGGGGTCGTTGCGTTCCAGCGCCCACAGCATGATGTCGAGACTTTCATCCCACACCTGTCCTTCAGCATCGATCAACACCGGGACCGTTCCCTTTGGGGACGCGTCCAGCATTGCTTGGGGCTTATCGCGCAGCACCACTTCGCGCAGTTCGCAGACCTGCCCGCTCGCCGCCAGCGCCAGCCGCGATCGCATCGCAAAAGGGCAGCGTCGAAAGGAATACAAAATAGGGCGCTCGGTTTGTTGCTGCGCGATAGGCTGTTTGAACTTGTAAACTGCCCCCATGTGGGACTGGTTGCGCGCCTCGGCCAGCTCAATTTGCCTTTGCCGTTCGGCTAGCGATTTCTGTTGCGCCTCCGTCTTCTGACCGTAGCAATGGGGACAGCTCATACCCAGCACAAATAACTCAGATGCTTTATCCGTTGCGCTAATAGGATTGCGGCAGGCGCGGCACAGCTCGTAGCGCCCTGGCTTTAACCCATGCCCGACCGTCACGCGCTCGTCAAAAACAAAGCACTCCCCCTCCCATAGGCTTTCTGCCTCGGGTACCGTCTCTAAATACTTTAAAATGCCGCCCTCAAGGTGGTAGACCTCCTCAAACCCTTGGCTTCGCAAAAAAGCGGTGGATTTTTCGCAGCGAATGCCCCCCGTACAAAACATTGCCACCTTAGGCTTATCTTTCAAAGCTTCTTCTTGTCTGACCCAGTCCGGCAATTCAGAGAAGCTTTTGGTATTGGGATTGACCGCTCCCTTAAAGGTTCCCACCGAAACCTCATAGTCGTTGCGGACATCAATCACCACAACGCTCGGATCTTCGATGAGCGCATTCCAATGCTCGGGTTTGACATACTGTCCTGCCATTTGGGTTGGATTGATGCCCGGAACCCCCATTTTCACAATTTCCTGTTTTAACCGCACTTTCATCCGGTAGAAAGGCTGTCGGTCTGCATGGGATTCTTTATGGACTAAATCTGCCAATCGCGGATCTTGCCTCAGGAAAGTCAGGACTCGATACACCTGCTCGCAGGTGCCCGCGATCGTGCCGTTAATTCCCTCGGCTGCGAGCAAAATCGTGCCTCTGACCTCATTTGCTTGGCAACAGGCCAATAAGGGCGATCGAAGCGCCGCAAAGTCCGGTAATTCGACAAATTTATACAGCGCGGCAGTGAGGACAGTCATCGTTTACCTGAATGGGAATGGGCCTTGAAGCTCAGCTAGGGCTGAGGGGGAATCGTTCCCAATTTATCCTAGCGATCGCCTGTCCTCCAGTAAAGCTTTTGAATGGGCGATCGCTTGACGGGAGGGAGCGCGGTGGCGTTCGCTGCCCTGACGTTATAGATTTCTTTAATAGATTTCTATCGTCGCTGGCCGCACCCCATCTCGATCGAAAAGCCCGACCGAAAAGCCATAAATAAGACGTGACATACTCCCGACGCTGATGCTCCGCATACAGCGCGGGCTTCTCGGCTCATGTACCACCACTGAAGGAGCACCGCACTTTGAGAAGTTCCTACATCATCCGGTCTTTCCTAGATTGCAAGAGATTTACAATCCCCGTTCAGAACCCCGTCCGCAGGCAATTTGTTTATAGTCCACGAGATAGACCTCCCGCCGACTTTATGAATATTGATTTGAGCTTTCCTTTCTTCCTTGCGTTGGCGCGTCACCATTACGTTTTCGAGGGTGATATTTTTCTCGACACACAAAAGGAGGGGTGGAAAAACCTTGTAATTAGTTGGTGTTCCTCAACCTTACACTTTTGGCGGTTCGTCGCCAACCCCTTCACTGTTTGCGCGGTGGGCAAAAATGTTCAGGGGTTGGACTCCTCAACGCCGCGCCTTTCATCCCGACGCTGACCCTATCAGGTACAGCGCGGGACTTCCCGTCTAAATGTTAAAAAACACCGCGCTGTAAGGGGCGCGGTGTTTTTTAAGTCTTGCTGGATCGATTTGAGACCGATCGATCTAATCGTTAGAAGGGATCGAACCAAGAAAAATGGTTCTAGTTGGTTCCTGTAAAGACGATTTCAGGAAAGCGCGATTTGGCTTCATCGACAGGTCTTTTGCGCCCTTCTTCTTGCCAATAGTTAATCACTTCCGTCCCTTGATTCAGAATTTGGATGCGATCTACTTCTGAAATCCAGGCTTTTTTTTCTAATTCCGTCTTCAGGTCTTCCCAGGCGTCATTGCGAGGCCAGAAAAAATAGGATGTGAGGGGGCTTGTCCCGTTGCCGACGACCTGATCGACTGCGAGTGCAACATTCTCGTCAAGCCAGAGAACCTTCAGAATAAACTTGGACAAATACACCTCCAGCGAATGTGCCGATTGCTACATATTATACAATCTACGATCTTACTGCATTCCTCAGCATTCGGTTCTTCAAATGCGGCACGATTCGATCGAAACTTGACCTTATTACAAACGGTATTGCAAAAACTATGAATCCTCCCGCTCCAACGGCAATTGCGGTATTCGATATTGATGGTGTGGTCAGAGATGTGGCGGGCTCGTACCGACGGGCGATCGCCGATACGGTTCAACACTTTACCCGAGATCGATATCGGCCCACTCCAGAGGATATTGACGCGCTCAAGGCAGAAGGTCGCTGGAACAACGACTGGGAGGCATCTCAAGAACTGATCGCTCGATTTTTCCAGGCTCGGGATTTTTCAGAGACGCTGCCCGATTTTCAAGCAATTGTGGATTTTTTCCAGGCTAAGTATCGAGGCGAGAATTTTTCAGGGTACATACAATCCGAACCGTTGCTAATGGATCGATCTTACTTAGAGGAGTTAACGCAAGGTGGAGTTCTTTGGGGGTTCTTTAGCGGCGCAACGCGAGGTTCGGCTGGGTATGTGCTGGAGCGGCGGCTGGGGCTGGAGCAGCCTATCCTAGTGGCGATGGAGGATGCTCCAGGGAAACCGGATCCTGCGGGTTTGTTTCAGACGATCGCCCTCCTTGCCCGCCGTCATAGCTTCGCTGCCGATCTTTCGGTTCCGTTTGACTTTCCCATTATTTACGTGGGAGATACAGTCGCGGATATGCAGACGGTAGAGCGGGCAAAACAGGCATATCCGATGCAGCAATGGTTTGCAGTTGGAGTGATTCCACCCCACGTGCAGCGGCGCTCTCTTTACGCACAGATCTTAAACGAGGCTGGGGCGATTGCGGTGCTGGATTCAGTCGGGCAGTTGTTGGATTGGATTCAGGGCGATCGCTCAAACTACTAGCAGATCGGTCGATACCGCAATAGATTTTCGGATTGGTGTGTTTGACTTCTGTCGTTTATCCCCGCTCCACTCTAATATCTAAACCTCAAAAATGAGAATCGTTAAGGAGTATGAAGCGATTATCAGGACAGTTCATTAGATGAGTAAGATTTTGTATAGAAAGCGAGCAGGAGAGCGGACCGTGGGAATACCGAGACTAGAATATAAACCAAAGAGTCAGAACGAGCGCGTAGCAGGCTATGAGAGTGGTGGTGACGAAGCCCCTCGGATATACAGTACGGATAACCTATTGAGCCCTGGAGATATGGGCACTCTGATCGAAGCTGCGTATCGACAGCTCTATTTCCATGCCTTCGCCTCAGACCGAGAGCCGTACCTAGAATCGCAACTGCGGAACGGGCAAATTAGCGTACGAGAGTTTATTCGCGGGCTAGCGTTGTCCGATACCTACAAGCGAAGCTTTTACGACCTCAACAGTAACTATCGATTCGTCGAGCAGAGCGTGCAGCGGATCTTAGGCAGAGACGTCTACAGCGAACGGGAAAAGATTGCATGGTCCATTGTTGTGGCGACCAAAGGAATCAGGGGGTTCATTGACGAACTGCTCGGTAGTGAAGAATACCAAGAGAACTTTGGCGACAGCATTGTGCCCTATCAACGTCGTCGGATACTGCCAGGGAGAAGCATCGGCGAAACGCCCTTCAACCTAAAATCGCCTCGTTATGACAGCTATCATCGCAGCAAACTTGGATTTCCTCAAATCGTTTGGCAAAGTACTGTTAAGAGCTACCGCGCACCTGACAGACAACCTAGAACCGGAGACCCATCCTTGTTTTTAAGTATGGCTCAAAGTATTCGTCCAACTGGAAATCTTCCGCAGAGCGTATCGCCGTATAACATCGACATCGAGCGGACGGTCCCGTACCGGAAGCGTTAGGGTTGTGGATTGAGAGAAGGAACCGCGCTCATAGATGGAGCGCGGTTTTTAGTGTGCGGGTGTAACTTTCCTCACTCATGTTCAGAAGAGAGTATCGTTGCGGAGGACCGAGCGGAGAGCATTAGCGGCGGCCTCAAGGAGAGCCTCGTGGTGAAAATGGTCAGCCCCGAGAGCATTGAGAACGCGCGCGGCCTTACGAGCGAGGTCCGCCTGGTAATCGAGGAAATCGGAAGTCCCGAAGCGAAAAGCAGGAATGAGGTCAATCGCGCCCGCGCGAATCGCCGCCTCCCTGAGAGCGTCAAACGCCGGGGAATCAGCCGACAGCGTGAGGATGGTAGGCAGCGGAGGAAAAGCCGCATCGAGGGCCTCAAAGAAAGCCGAGAAATCAGAGCCAAAGGTGCGGACATCGATCAACAGCAACTGTGGGAGGGGCTCGCCCGCCGCCTCCAAAAGCCTGAGGGTATGTAGGATAGGCAGATCGTCAGCCTGCCAAAAAATCGAAACCCGATGGGCCATGAGGACCTCTCGCCAGAGCTGCCCTTGGAGGAGAGACGTTTGATGCATCAACACCGCACAAGGGCCGAGGGCATCGGGATGCGAATCTGGGGAGGCCACGAACTGCATCTCAAGGCGATTGCCAACGCGGATGAGGTCACCATCCTTGAGCTTAGTCGGCTGCGTCACGGGCTGAAAATTAATAAACGAGCCATTGCGACTGCCGAGGTCGACCCAAAAGAACTCATTAGAGAGCGCCAACTGGAGCAACATCGCGTGCTCGCGCGAAACCATGCGGTCCGGCAGAAAAATAGCGCAATCTTGAGCGCGCCCGACCGACCAAGTCCTGCGACCGACCAAAAGCATTTGATAGTGCCCCGTGGGCGTATGAATCAAAAGGCGCGGCAGCGCCGCCACCGAAAGCGCCGTAAAATCGTCACCCGCGAACTGCTGCTCCAAAAAGCGGAGCGCCTGCAGCGCCTCCATGGGTCTGGCGAACAAAAACCCCTGGCCGAACTGACAGCGGAGCGCGCGCAACTGAGCGACCTGAGCCGTCGACTCCACCCCTTCGGCGACCCCCCCGAGACCGAGATTGCGAGCGAGCGTCAGAATCGTGCGGACGATCTCCAAATTATCGGGAGAATCGACGCGAGCGACAAACGAGCGGTCGATCTTGAGAAAATCGACCGGCAAGCGGTCCAAATAACTGAGGGAAGAATAGCCCGTACCAAAATCGTCAATACAGAGCTGAACGCCGAGGGCCCTCACTTGGCTCAGTTGCGCGAGCACCGCCTCCGAATGTCGCACCAGCAACTCCTCGGTAATCTCAATTTTGAGCGCCCTAGGGTCGAGACCCGAGCGCGCGAGCGCGCCTTGGAGGACCGGCACCAACTCAGAATGGCAGAGCTCGGGACTCGAGAGATTGACGCTCACGAACACCGAGCGCGCCTGCGGGAAGCGTCGGTGCCAGAGCGCCATTTGCGCGCAAGCGGTGGCCAGGACCCAATGACCGATCGCAATGATGAGCCCCGCCTCCTGGGCCACCGGGAGAAACTCTCCCGGCGGGAGGAGCCCGCGCGTCGGGTGATGCCAATAGACAAAGGACTCAAAGCCAGCGACCTCGCCGGACTCGAGATTGACAATCGGCTGATAGAGCAAACAGAACTCCTGCAGCGCGATCGCGCGGCGGAGGTCATTTTCGAGCTGGAGGCGCGCCACCGCATAGATATGCATCCCCGGCTGAAAAATGGCATAGCACGCCTTTCCCATCGCCTTCGCCTGATAGAGAGCGATATCGGCATCGCGAATGAGATTTTCCGCCTCGACATAGCCCGGCGCGCTCATCGCAATCCCAATACTCGTCGTCGAACAAATCTCGTGTCCGTCGATTTGAAACAGCGCGCCCATATCGTCGAGAATGCGTTCGGCCACCTGGATCGCCGCTTGGGGTCCGTGGACCGCATCGATGAGCATCGTAAACTCATCCCCGCCAATGCGCGCCACCGTATCCCCCGGACGCACGCAGGCCTCCAAGCGCGTCGCCACCTGAGTCAAGAGCAAATCCCCCGCGCGATGGCCGAGACTGTCATTAATCACCTTAAAGCGGTCGAGGTCGAGAAACAGCACCGCAAACTGGTAATCGGCATCGCGCTGGAGCCGACGCACCGCCTGAGCGAGCCGGTCGAGAAACAGCAGTCGGTTAGGGAGGCCCGTGAGCTTGTCGTAAAAGGCATCGCGCTGGAGCTGCACCTGGGTCTGCTTGAGGGCAGAAATATCCGTAATCAGCCCCTCGATCGAACCCGCCGCCGAGAAATACCCCTGCTCGAGGAACCACCGCTGCGCCCCAGCGCGCGTGCGCACGCGATACTCCACCCCATACGCCTGCCGCGTCTCCAGCGCGCCATCGATATGGGCCAGCAGGTCCACCAAATCCTCGGGGTAAATCAGGTCGTTAAACGTCAGACCGCCCTCCGCCGGAGATAACAGCTCGCAGGCAGAATAATCCGTCAGCGCCAAACAGGCCTCAGACAAAAAATAGATCGAGCGGTCCGCATCGAGACATCGGCCAAACGCAATACCCGGAATGGCATTCAAGCGTAGAGCCGCTGGATTGTCATCGTAGGAGAGAAGCTCTCGCGTCAAAACTCAACCTTTAACCGCAGTGAAACAACCGAAAGCAAACCGAGCGCAGAACCAATCGAATCGCCCTTTCCAGCCTAGCGTCAAGAATAGCCAAAATCCCAAAAAAGCGCTAGCGACCCCAGACCCGCACAAAAATCGACCTCTGGCGCGCCGAGCGCGCGAACCGCGTCCCTTAAGATAAAGATCCCGCCCCCGAGCCCCCCGGCCCTGTCAGGGATACCCGCCCCCCACCCGATCGCCATGGTGCAGCCCCCCATCCCCGAACCCGATCGGCGCATCCGCCTCATCGCGCGCGCGCGAAGGCACGCCTTCGCGGCGCGCTACCTGGTGCTGACGCGCGCCGCGCTCGAAACCGAAACCATCCTGCTCGAGAGCGTCAGCGCTGGGCTGTTAGAACGAGCGCAGCAGCAATACGGCAGCCAAATCCAGCCCGATCTAGCGGCGATCGCCCCGGTCCTGCTCGAGAGTCTCGCCATCGGCTTCGCGCGCGATCGGGTGTGGGACGCGCTCGCGCGCGAAGTGTGGGTCAACGTTCTCGCGTGGAGCGTGCAAGACCTCGAACCCGCCATCGCCGAATCCACCATCGCATCCATCGCACGCGAACCCTACTGCGAAGCCATCTGGCAGAGCCTCTTCGCCCCAGAGACGCTGCCCCTGAGCGTCCTGGTGCGCCAACTCGAAGCATTCGTCGGCCCGGCCCTCGTCGCCCAGATCCTGCAAACCCCTCAAACGCTAGAACCTCTCCTGTTCGGCCTCCCCCTCGCCGGCCCCGCCGCGCTCGCCCTCCCCCCCCTCCGCGTTCCGCCCTGGTTCGCCCTCGCATCCTTCGACTTCCTCGCCGAGACCGCCCCCGCACCGCCCGCAGTCCCGCCGCGCGACCTGCCGCCGTTCCCTGCGATCGCCGAACCCTCGCCGGACCCACCCCTCGTCCTAGAGCACTACCTCACCCGGCCCAGCGAACTCTATCGGCTCCCGTGGGAACTGATCGCCCAAATCAAACAGCAGTGCGGCGTGCCGATGGTCCAACTGCTGTTCCTCCTCGTCGGCCACGCCATGCGCCAGCCGCACCCCGCCGCCAGTCCCTTTACCCTCACCCAGGGCGAGATCCTAGAACAGCTCGACTGGACCCCCGCCCCTGCCGCCCCCGCCCCTGCCGCCCCCGCCCCGCTCGAACTCGCATCCCCCGAACTCGCACTCTTATTGGAACGGCTCGCGAGCCTGAGGATTGCCACCCTTTGGATGACCGAACCCAGCGCCACCCGCGTCGAAGCGTATCGCACCAGCGGCCACCCCTGGGAGATCCTCCTCGAGAGCCAAGGCGACCTCGACTGGATCGCAGGCCGCATCGCTGCGCCCGCCGCGCTGACCCTCACCCTTCGACCCGGCCTGTGGCTGCCCCACCTGCTCCAACAAGGCGGTCACAGCGCCCGCAGCGCCTGGAAAGCCTTCGGTCGCTTTGCCCTGACCCTGCTGCAGCGCGATTGCTGCCGCGATTCATTTCTGATCGGCCTGCTGATTCCCCCGATCCTCAACGCGCCCCAACCCCATCCCGACGCGAGATTGCCCGTCTATACCGTCCGACACCTCCTCGAAGCCGCCCTGCCCGCCTCAGCCCTGCCGTCCCTCCCGCTCGACCCAACCCTGGCCCCCGCGCTGTTGAAGGCGTGGAATCGAGCCTTAGACGCATTGCTGAGCCTCGGTTGGTCGAACGGTCGCGCCAATGCGATGGTCGGCCCCGCCGACTTTTACATCGAGCCGTATCCGAGCTGGCTCAATCCGGGCAGTACGAGCCGCAAGCCCCCGGACTGGATCGAGCAGTGGTTCGCCCAGCCCTTGAGGCTGGTGCCGCCCACCGACCTTTTGGGACTGCCGCCCGACCCCGGAAAAAAGACCGCCGCCCCTTCGCGTCCCGCCCGCCGCCTGCGCTTCGATCGCCTCACGGGCGCGGAAATCCGCGCGGCCCGAAAAGCAAAACAGCTCACCCAATCCCAACTCGCCGACGCCCTGCACGTCCACCAAAGCCTGATCGCCAAAATCGAAGTCGGCCAGCGCGCCTTGAGCGAAGCCCTCGAGCGATCCCTGCGGCAAGTCTTAGACCTGTAATTGCGCCCAGCTCCGTCCCGCCGCAGTCCGAGGTCTGGATTTGGGCTGCAGCGCGGCGCGTCTGGCGATTCCCATTGCGATCGCCATCACCGCCAAATCGCCCAAAGATCGCGCTCCACCGCCCACCCCCATCACTGTGCGGCCCGAATTTTAGCGCAAAGATACATACATCGGAAGAGCGCCCAGTGCCCCTCAACCGAACGCCAAACCCTCACTTGTATCAAGGAAACCCACCATGAAAAAGATAATCGTCACCCTTCTGGCCCTTTCGACCCTCGGCGCGATCGCCTTCCCCTCCCACGCTCAGGACACGGGGAACTCCCAAACGGGCACCAACGTGAGCACCGTTGACGGCAACGGCAACCGCGTCCAGCAAAGCAACCGCCAAAGCATCGACACCGGACGGGGTCGTCGGGGCCGCGGCGACGAAGTCAACCTCCAAGACGCGCTCAACGACAGCGATGTCAAAGGGAACCGCAACAACGTCGACCAGCGCAACGACCAACGCATCCGCAGCCGTCGCTAACCCCTCCCGCCTCGAGCGAGCGTATTTCCTTATCGATGCCCATCCCCCTCCCCTCATCATCCACTGACCTATATAAAAGGAAACCCACCATGAAAAAGATAATCGTCACCCTTCTGGCCCTATCCACCCTCGGCGCGATCGCGATTCCGTCCCACGCTCAGGACACGGGGAACTCCCAAACAAGCACCAACGTGAGCACGATCGACGGCAACGGCAACCGAGTGAACCAAAGCAACCGCCAAAGCATCGACACCGGACGGGGTCGTCGGGGTCGCGGCGACGAAGTCAACCTTCAAGACGCGCTCAACGACAGCGATATCAAAGGAAATCGCAACAACGTCGACCAGCGCAACGACCAACGCATCCGCAGCCGTCGCTAGTCGCGACGCACCCTCGACCGTCTCGGTCAGTCTTTGAAATCAAAGAGAGAGTTGGGATTTTCGATATTCCTGTCTGGGTGAAACCCTAACTCTCTCCCGCACAATTGTTAGGAGACATACCCTCATGAAGCTTATCCCCCTATCCTTAATTTCGATCGGTTTGACGGGCACCGCCTTGCTTCCCTTTGCCCTGACCCCGCCCCAAGCGTCCGCCCAATGCATTCAATCCCACGCCGGCATCCAGCTCAAATTGGGCGAACCCGCCGCGCAAACCAACAACGTGAGACAGACCGGAGACGGTCCGTGCAGCGGAAACGTCCAGTCCAGCACCAGCGTGCAAGTGGATCGAAACCCAGGTCGAGGCAGAAGCCAGCATCAAGAAGTCGACCAACGTCTCGAAGGAGGCCGGGGCAACGGCACGGGCGTCAATGGCCCTACCGTTAGAAATAGCGTCGTCGTCGACGTCAACGTCAGAACGCCTAAAAAGTTCAAGCCCTAACCCGGCGTTAGCGCTCGAACCCTCGGCTCGAACCTCAATTTTCGGTGGAGTTCTTCAAAGATGAGTTTCAAACGACTGGCTATCTTGGGTGGGGTTGTCGCCCTCTGCACGGCCCCAATTCTTTCCCATACCTCTGCTTCGGTTCAGACGAACGTCAATACCGCCCGCGTCGATCGCGACGATGTCGCGATCCGCACGGCCAACGCGCAAGAGACCGAAAGCGGCGATCGCTTCCAAAGCCTGCGCGACCTTTTTCGCCGCGACTCAGACCGCGGCGAACGCGTGGCCCAATCCTACTCCGTTCAAGAATCCTCCTTCGAACTCGAACAGGCGGATCTGCGAGACCCCTACACCTTAACCGTGCGCCCCTCTGCCGATGCGAGGCAAGTGCGAGGCACCATCAAGCTCGATGGAAAGCCGTTAAAAACCCTAGGCAAAGGCGTCGTGAAAATCAACCTGTCCCCTTACCTGCGCAAAGGCCGCCAAAAACTTCAGATCGCTGGCAGCTATCGCCCCGTAGGAGCCTCCGTTGAGGTTACTTTAGAAGGCCCAGCAGCCGAAATCGCCCAAGAGATGGGCGGAAATGGCATCCTCAATCAAACGATTGCCATCGACGTCAAATAACATCTGCCAGAGGGGCATCGCGCCGCGCTCGGACCTGGAATCTTAACAAAACAGCAACACAAACCGTTTTTAAAACCGCATCCTGTATATTTCAAGAATGATGTGACGGTATTGTCAGGCAAGCTTTAGAATAAATCGTTTTGACGCGTCAGGCGGCGGCGATCTCGAATTTGTCTGGTGTCTGTCGGTGGAGGAGTGCCCCTAGGTTGAGGCTTGAAACGATACATGGGAATCGATCGCGTAAATCTGCCTGTTTTCAGTCTAAAAAAAGTAAGAACGATCGGATTGCAATCGGCGTTACTGTCCTGCGGTGCGGGGTTGCTGGTTTGCAGCCAAGGGCTGACCTTTGACGCTCGAGCGCAGGTCAATTCGACGAACGATTCTGCAATTGGGAATAATTCCAATCAAAATAACGTCAATCAAAACGCCAACCAAAATCAAAATATTGTCAACAATCCCGATCGGATCGTGTATCCGTTGGACGGCAATTTTTACACGCCCGTCAATACAGAAAACGACTTTGGCTTCAACTTCTCGGCGGGGGTGAATACCCTCGATTCCTCCAACGTCACGCTGTATGTGGGCGTGATTTTTCAGCCCGGTCGGACGGCAGATCACAAGGCCAGGATGAATCGCCTGCGCAAAGAAACTGAGATTCTAGAAGTGCAGAAGAAAACCCTAGAAGCGCGCTTGCTGTTGCTGGAGAAGCAAGTTAAAGATGCGGGACTTCAGCTCGAAAAGTCGAACGACCCCGTTCCCGACCCCGCCGCCGACCCCGCACCCCCGCCCAAGGCCCAGGGATTGTAACGATCGCACCTAGGTTAAAATACGCCAGACGATCGCGCCGAGGGCGACGATCGAGGCGAAGTAGGCCGTCGATCGCAGGGCTGGAATGCCGGCAATATAGGCCAGTCCGTGGATGACGCGCAACCCGAGCACCGCAATGGAGGCGATCGCCGTCACCCCATCGGTTTGCCCTGTCGCCTGAGCGATCAGAATCACCGTCGCGATCGTGGCGAGATTGTCGTGGTGATTGCGCTGAGCGCGATCGGCGCGTCCCACCCAGGGCTTGACCTCCGGCATCGTGTCGCGGTTTCCCATGCCCCAAGCCAAGGGAGATTCAGCGGCGCTGACGCGGGCGAGGGCCGGAATGTGGTTGAGGGGAATAGACCAGAGCGCCAAAGCCAACAAACAAAGCAAATCAGTGGACATAGCCCAACCCTAAACAATAGCTGCGCCCCTCATTATGCCTCCTCAGCCGCCCTCGACAGTAGACCTTGCACCTGTTGCTGGGCCAACAGAATGCGCGCCTTGACCGCCAACGTCCCTTCCTGCGATCGCCGTTCTTCCAACGCTTCCAAAACCTGCGCCAACGTCTGCACCCGTACCAGAGCGATGGCCAACGCGAGGGATTGGACTCCGGCGATCGCCGCGTAGCGCACCACCCATTCCGGGTCTTGGGCGCAACCGAGCAGCACCGCCAAACATCTTTGTTGGCCGTCCGCCTGTTGTTCCGGCGATAACCCCTCCCAGCGAATCGTTCCCAAACCACGCGCCGCCGCCCGCCGAACGCTGAGGGCAAAATCTGCGCTGGCGGCCTCCAATAGAATCTCTAAGCCTTTCGGGTCGCCAATGCCCGCCAGTGCGCGAATGGCCCAGGCTCTGGCCCCGTAGTTAAAATTATCCAGCAGGGAAAGGAGGGGCAACACAGCGGGTTCTCCAATGCGAATTAACCCATCCACCGCCGCCACAGCTGCCCCCGGATTGTTATAGCCCAGGGCAGTAATAAGCGGTTCCGTCGCTTCTGGGTTGCCCGTCTGCGCGAGCGCCTCGACTGCGCTTGCCAAGGCCGAGGCAGAACTGGCGGCTTCGATGGCCTGAAGCAGCGTCGGAATGGGAGTGACGGTGTTTAGGGGCATAAAAAAATTGATGCGATCGTTCAAGGCTTCGGGTGGTCTGAAGTGTTGTTCTTCCTCGCATGCATGTAGGTGCGGAGAATTGCGTTGATGCGGGTCTGATAGCCTTTACCCTGCCCCTTCAGCCAATCCAGCACGTCAGGATCGAGCCGGATCGTGATGGTGGGTTTGCGCTGGGGCGTGACGACTTTGGCGTTTTGCCAGAAATCTTCATCCGTCGGGATAATGTCAGGATCGGAGGCAATGGCGGCATGATTGTCAGCGTCGCTTATATGACGTAGCCTCTCCCAATCCGTTTCGGGTTTATTCGACAAGGCTTTTCCAGTAGGCACGTCGTTCATGAGGTTCTGCCCTCCATGCGGAGATGATGCGTCGTTCATCGGTTCTGTCGGTATAAATTACCGTGATTTCCAAGCCGTTGACCAGTCCAATGGCGTAAACGCGGGTTTCGCCGTAGTCGAAGCGGTCATCTTCCCGTTCAAGGGTCTGCCCATCAAAAATCCGTTTTGCATCTTCAAAGGCGATGCCGTGCCGTTCGAGGTTGCGGCGGTTTTTGTCGTTGTCCCAAGTGTATCGCATGTAAAGTATTTACACAAAGTAAATACACAATGCAAGTTATTGTTTTTTTCTGCCGCAGTGGAATGGGGCGGCACGAGGGCGGCTTTTGTTACCAGTCTCGATCGGCGCGTTGCGCATTTTTAGGTTGATTGAGCTGGCAGTGCGGAGTTTGAGAGGCTGACCTTCTATCAAGGGCGATCGCTTTGTCTGCTGTCTCAAATGTATGAGGTCGCCGCACCAGTCTGAAGGCAACCGAAGGGCGATCGCCTAGATTGATGATGGGCCAGCTTTGGAGCCTAAAATAATAGCATCAGGTGAAGGAGCCAGCGATGAGCATCATCATTCCCGACGACGTGCTAGCCAACATCCGTATGACCGAAGGCGAAATCAAACAAGAAATCGCCATTATGTTGTTTCAACAGGAAAAATTCACCCTAGCCCAAGCCAGTCGTTTTGCTCAGATGCACCGGGTTGCGTTTCAACATCTCCTCGCCAGCCGTCACATCCCCGTTCACTATGGTGTAGAAGACCTAGAACAAGATCTTAAAAACCTGCAAGTGCTGGGTAGACCTTGATTATTATTAGCGATACATCGCCGATTAATAACCTTGCGGCGATCGACCATCTCCATTTGTTGATGTATCAATGACCATTAGGCGGGTAAACCAGACTCATCGTATCCCAGGATTTCGTCTGGACTGCGGCGATCGTCGTCGGGCAAGCTTGCGCAGCGAAGTACAATTTCATTTAACCGCTGTCCCAAGGGGCTAAATCTGGGTAGATCGCGACTGGATTTGACCTGCGCTAATGCCTGCTCAACGGCCATCTTGACGGCATTGGTTAAATTCTGCCCAGTCAACTGTGCAAGTTCTTGGGCCATCGCGTGAACCTGAGCGTTTTTAATATTTATTCCCATGAATGATACCTTGGTAGAACTTAGGCTTTATTCTACCAATCTTCGATTTTTCCAATCTTGAGACTGCGGCGTTTCTATGGTCATTGCCAGATGTTGTCCTTACAAAACTGGGCGATCGCCTTTGTTCGGTGGTGCGGATCCCTTGAGTCTAAACCTTCGATACATGGAACTCTTTTGTTGAATGGATTATTTTTCTAAAGCAAATACAGGTATCGACGAAGTTGAAAATGACTGCTCGGTATTATCAATCTGCGAGTCATCTCCAGATTTTGATAGTTACTCTTTTGCGGATACGCATAGCAGCCTTTCAAGTTACTCTCGCTGATTTTTTAAATGTTGATTATTGAAGACCGTATGTGTTGCTAAAGTCTACATCAGTACAGTTTGCTCCATCAAAGTTTGCTTCTGTTAAGTTTGCTCCGTCAAAATTTACTTTTGTTAGATTTGTATCGCTCAGGTCTGCACCACTCAAATTTGCACCACTCAAATTTGCATCGCTTAGGTCTGCACTAGTAAAGGATGCACCAGTTAGCCTTGCACCAGTCAGCCTTGCACCAGTCAGCCTTGCACTACTCAAATTTGCTTCGTATAGGTCTGCGCCATTCAGATCTGCACCGCTTAAGTCTGCACCGCTCAAGTCTGCACCAATGAAGCTTGTCCCTTTCAGGTTTGCATGCATAAGATTTGCTGCTATTAGCTTTGCCTCGATTAGAGTTGCCCCACGAAGAGAAGATGAGGATAGGTTTGCTCTGCTCAAGTCTGCCTCAGTCAGATCTGAACCACGCAGGCTCGCCTTTGTCAGGTTTGCATCTGTCAGGTTTGCATCTGTCAAATTTGTTCCGCTCAGATAGGCTTCTCTCAGATCAGCTCCGGCTAGATTTACTTTTCCTAGATCAACTCCCTTAGTGGTGCAGAAAACTCAAAGGAGCTGAAAGCTTTAGAAGACAGTCACCTTGGCAAACTCAATGCGAGTGTTCATCGCATCTCGCTTCTTGAGAGAGGCATAAGCAGGTGGTGGATTACATCGTGGCAAATATCTCAAGGGTGGCAGCGGTAATCTTTGATAGCACAACTGATTAATCCGTCTTAGCCCGATTTGCAGAAAACTCAATCCCCTGTGAGCATGCCAATCAATGGACTTTAGTGCGCCTTGAGCGATCGTTTCAATGGCAACGCAAATGGCAATAATGGTCGCAGCCGCCAGTAACATCAGCAGTCGGCTTAAAGCATGGGCATCTCTGAGTTTAGAACGAGGCAGTTCAAAGGCGGCAGACTTGTAATCCTTGAAATGGGGTTCAATGCCACCAAAACGTTGACCATATAGCGCGAAGGTTTGCACAGAAGGCGATTTATCTGTAATCACAGCCCAAGCCTCCTGGGCGATGGATAATCGAGCGGTCGCCAAATGACAGTGGATATCTTCAAGAATCGTGACATCAGAAAATAGAAAAGCTTGTTCAGGCTCTGGCAGCAGGTCAGCAACCGACTCGGTTTGAGCATTAGACAACGTGACCTTCAAATCGGATTTAGCGCGAATTGCCCAAGACCATTGATGGCTCCGTAGCCAACGAATTAACTCACCATGCTCAAAGCCTCGGTCAGCCAATAGTGTGATTTGACAATCAGCGGGTAAGACCGTCTCAGCCACATCCAGCACTGAGCAATAGTCCGCAAAAGCGACCGTAGCACTGCCATGCTTGAGCACCTTTTGAGCCAAAGGGAAAGAGCGCCCTCCCCAGGTCAGACAGACCTCTATCAGGCAATACTCATCCCACAGCATGCTTGTATCCAGGGTCAATGTCGTCGCCATGCCCGCCCACGCTTGAAGAAATTGAAGCAGTAATGGAACATAGAATGTTTCTGAGGTGATCTTGGGATTATGAACGAAGTAGCTCAGTCGTTCCATGTGAGAGCGGGCTTTACAACGACGATGACTCAAATAAGTCAGCCAATGGCTTAAGCTGCCACTTTGGGCTTGGAGGATTGCAGCGATGTTTTCAGCAAACACAGTAAGGTGACGTTTATCTTTGGGTGTGACCCATTGACTCAGTTGAGTTTGCAGTTGACGATAGAGTTGAGGGGTTGACATAGGATTGCTCTGAGTTTGGGAACTTAAGCATCACATTGAATGCCCCTCTCTGTCACCTTTGACAGATTTGAATATTGCCTGCTGGTAAGGTCTTCATGACTTTTCTGCACCATCAAGGATCAACTCCACTTAAAAATGCACCGCGTAAATATGCACGTTCGCCCGTTTTTCCATCAGTCATTAGGTATTTTTTGTGTTGATTTAGAACAAATTTTAATTCATCAGGAGTATAGATTCTCATTTGTAAATCGCCAATATTGTATTAGGGATTCCTTTTGACTTAGTGGTGCAGAAAACTTTTTTCATTCTCATAATAAACAGTATGAACGATTAAAATAGAGGCTGAAATCCAATGTCATCGTTCAAATCTTGGGACTTTTCCGAGATTTTTATTTTGTCTATAATCCTTTATTTATAGGGATTTCGTTAGTTTTCTGCACTACTAAGCTTTAACCTCTTTGTTCTGAACTCTCAATAAATGGAACTTTTTTGTTGAACGTTGGCTATTTCATTGTGCCGTGTGGTTTTACATCACTAACCCAAGTATTTTTTTGATTTCAGGGTTGTAATCAGCACTTCGCCAATTTTTAGCTGACTTAATTTGCTGAATTGGATCCGGTAAAAATTCTATAACCCCGCTGAGGTTAGCACCTAAAATATCAGCTTCGCTAAGTGTAGTAGCAAAGAGGTTTACGCCTCTGAACTCAACTCTAGTAAGGTTAGCATTGCTAAGATCAGCGGCACTGAGGTCAGCACCGATTAGATTTGCACCGATAAGGTTAGCACTGCTGAGGTCAGCCCCTTGGAGGATTGATCCGCTAAGGTCAGCCCATCTGAGGTCAGATCCACTTAAGTTTGCACTACCAAGAATTGCATTCTTGAGGTTAGCTCGGATTAGGTCACTTCCAGAAATATTAATACCTACTAAAGGTACTCCATCCTTACATAAGTCTTCTAATGCTTGCTTTCGCGCATAACTTGTAGGGACGTTTGCTGCATTATCAATAACTTGCCAAGCCTCATAATGTTTTCGTGCTTTTCGGTCTGGAATCTCTTTGAAATATAGACTGACTGCTGCAACGACAGCGAACGACTCGGCGCTCTGAAGCAGTATACTCGCTCCGTCGCATACTAATTTGTTGTATTCAAATAAAAGTCCTGATGTGTTGCATTTTGATTTATGGTTATTGTCTTCATGAACAAAAAGAGACAAACACACAATCAGACCGACTACTGCACTAACAAAAATCCAGGTGGGAATAGACAAAAGAAGTTTTTCGATTTTATTGAAAGGTTGTTTGCGTCTCATTAGGTAAGTTAAACAACTATGTTTTCTCCGTAAGTCTAGATTATTGGCAATGTGTGATATTGGCAGCAAATCCTACATAAGCTGTTTAGCCTGGATTATTCCCCAATCGCCAGAACACAGATGGAACGGCACCCTCCAAAAACAGACTGTTTTTTAGGCAAATCGCCAGATTGTTTGGTTGGCATAGATTTCGAGGATTTTCCAAAATCGTCATGAATAATGCAGGTTAGGCCAAACTAGACAATAGCATTCAACGAAATGAGTTATTTTGTCGAGAGTGCTGAAAGACCCCCTATATAGCATCAGGCTTTGCGGCCTGTTGCTAGCGGCGAACTTTCGACAAAACGATAGGCGATAGAAAATACTTGGCGGGGCATGAGGTGGAACGGCAGCTCGCGGCGATCGCGGGGAATTGGGAAGAGAGAGGCGATCGCTTTCCGTTCAGATTGCGAATGCTTGTGGGCGATCGCTAGCGCTTTCAGAGCGACGATGTACCCAGAGTGCGCCACATTAAAGAGGCGTATCGACCGACGGCAGCTTTTGCGGCACCAGACAATAGCCCATCGCCTTCATAATAGAAATGACATTTCCAAGGCGTGGATTGCCATCCATAGATAAAGCCTTCTGTATCCCTTGTCTCGTCATACCCGTGCTTTGCGCTATATCGCTGATACCCCGCACGCGCGCAATAACGCGCAATGCCGCCAGTAAAGCTCCGGTATCGTTATCTTCTGCAAAATCTTGAAAAATTTCCGTTAGATAATCGTCGATCTCGTCAGGATGGTCGCGAAAATACCCCTCCGCGAACTCATCGAGGGTTCTAAGCTTTCTCACGGTTTTTATACTCCTTCCAATAGACTTTAGCGGCCTCAATATCCCGACTTTGACTATCCTTGTCGCCACCGCAAAGAACAACGACCATGTTTCCAGCCTCTTCGCCAAAATACACTCGATATCCAGGGCCAAAGAATATGCGTAACTCGGAAAGCCCATCGCCTATCGGTTTAACATCTCCGTAATTCCCTTGCTGAACCCGAAATAGACGGCTAATAATTCGCCGTTTGCCTTGTTGGTCGCGCAGGTTGTCCATCCACGCCTGAAACGGTTCATTTCCGTCTTCATCCGCGTAAAAAACAACCTGTTTAGGATTTACGCCCTGAGTCAAAGTCCGTCCTTACCTCGTTGCCTAGTATAGCCAACTATAGTAGGCAGACACATCGAACGCAACAGGATGAACTGGGCAAAGACGTGCGATCGCCACAGTTAAGGGGAGTTGGGAAGAGGGAGGCGATCGCCCTTCCTTTACGTACTCATCGCAACCTGTTGAAAAGGCTCCCCTCTTGATGCTGAGAAATCTGGATAATGACCTTTCGATCCAGCTTTCTTAAAAAGCTAAATAGCCTGCCTTCGGAGAATAAATGATACTTTCCCTGCATCAGATTAGAGACCTCTGGCTGCTTGATCTCCAGTAAAGTCGCGATATCCTGCTGTTTGAGACCCCGCTCCTTCAAAATTTGCCGCACCGAATAGCCAAGCTGAGTGCGAGTCAAGAGTTCATCCGCATCCTCAAGATTCATATCGGCAAAAACATTGCCGCTGCTTTCAACATAGTCATGGGTAGATGTATCGCTCACGATCGTGCCTACAAGACTCAAGAAACGGACATCGTGGATGGGTGTAATCAGAGCTTAGCGGTTAGGACAGGTCGTCTGCGCGATCGCCCAGCTCAAAGCAGCCCATCCATTAACTGCATCACCTGAATCGCCTCCTCAGACAGCATCAAAGGCTCTGTCCCTTCAATCTGATGCTCTAAAATCCCCTTCAGCGAAATCAGTTTCAAGCTGTTTTCCGCCAAGGTTTGGGCTACGGGTTGCGCCGCCTTGAGATAGCCGATCGCCCCAATATCCGCCAACGCCGCCCGTCGGAGCTGAAGCTTATCGCCCCCAAGCGCCGCAACCAGGCGATCGCCATAGCTGACATCCCCCGTCAACTGATACATTGCCCGCGCCGCCGCATACTGCACTAACTCCATGGAATGTTCTAGAAACGGTTCCACAACGGCGATGGCCGATCTCTCCCCCAACGTCCCCAGCGCTTCCAACACCGCATCGTAGGGTTGGGCCAAATGGGGGCAATTTGGAATCGGCTGCGCTGCCGCCACCCCGCCATCGAGCAGCGCGATGAGTTTCGAACTGCAAGCGCGATCGCCCAGCGCGCCCAGAGACTGCGCCGCCGCCTCCCGCACATAGTAATCAGAACAGGCCAAACACTCTATCAACGCCGGCACCGCCCGCCCATCCCCCAACTTGCCCAACGCCCGTGCCGAATTGCGTCGGAGCGGATAGCCGCCCTCCGGCGTGCGATCGGATTCATCTAGCAGGGTTGCCACCAGCGCATCTACCGCCTCCTGTGTCCGAACGCGAAAACGGCCCAACCACCAAGCTGCATAATAGCGATCGCCGGAGTCCGTGCCCTTGAGATTGGCGATCGCCTGCTCTGTCGTGAGGGGCCGATCGGTCGGGGCGATCGCGTCTTGAAAATCTTCGGATGGATCTAACGTTGTCATGCGTTCAACCTAGGGCACCGTCTGTTGCAAAATCAAGGGTCTAAATCTGCCCGGCGATTTCCCGGGCAAAAAAAGAGTGCTGCTCTTATATAAAGGAGCAGCACTCTTAAATTAGTTCAAAGACTAACGCTAAACAATTGCCATAGCCTTAGCTAAGGGTATTGATTGCGTAGTCGATGTAGGAATTGGCTTCAGTGGCAGAGTCGCCGCTAAGACCGTGGTTGGCTTTGATATACTTCAGCGCTTCCACATACCAGCTGGGAGACAGTTCGAAGGTGCTGTTGATTTCAGCCAAACCAGCGACGAGGTAGTCATCCATGGGACCCGTACCGCCTGCAACCAAGCAATAGGTGATCATGCGCAGGTAGTAACCGATGTCGCGAGCGCACTTTGCCTTACCCGTAGGGGTAGAAGCATAGTTGTTGCCTTGCATTTGGGTGGTGTACGGGAATTTTTGGTAAACCGCGTTTGCCGCACCTTCGGCCAAAGAAGAAGCCTTAGCAGATAGCGCTTTAGCAGCTTGAAGGCTAGGAGCAGCTTGACGGAAGCGACCAAACGCAACTTGGAGTTCGGTGCTGCTGAGGAAACGACCTTGAGAATCGGCAGCGGAAACGGCTTCGGTTAATGGAGTTTTCATTGGATTGCGATCTCCCGTGTGGGTATACAAAAATGGTTTAATTCGTCAAAGGTTCGCATCAATTGAGACCAGATACGAACGGAGGCCATTTAGCCAACAGCGCTAGCAGCGCGGTCGAAGTAGGTTGCAACTTCAGCCATCAGCGCGCTGCAGTCCCCTTGGGTAATGCCAGCTCTGTCGTTGGCAATGGCGATCGCCGCTTCCTTCATTTTGCCGACGCCAGTCGCGACCGAAGCGCCGGGTACGCCCAACGCCAAGTAGGTTTCGCGCAGGCCGTTGAGGCAGCGGTCATCCAATACGCTGGCATCGCCCGTGAAGATGGCGTAGGTGACGTAGCGCAGAATGATTTCCATATCGCGCAGGCAAGCAGCCATGCGACGGTTGGTATAAGCGTTGCCGCCAGGCGAAATCAGTTGAGGCTGCTCTGCAAACAAAGAACGCGCTGCGTTCGCAACGATGGTCGAAGAGTTGCCCGTGATGCGGTTGACGGTATCGATGCGCTTGTTGCTGTCTGCAACCATTGCAGCCAGAGCGTCGAGCTGAGAATCGCTGATGTACTCACCCCGAGCGTCAGCCTGGGCTACAACCTTGGCAAATGCGTCTAGCATGTCTTGAGTCTCCTATTGGCTTGGATGATGATGAGTCTAAATTCAGACGCGTTAATATTAATCTGACGATTAATGTCTGACGGCCCGAACTAAGCGGCACGAACAAAACGGTGTTGAATCTCGGAATCTAAAACCCGCGAATCCCCGGAGGAATTGTTAAATTCTGTAAAGAATCAAACAAATCTAAACCTATGTGTTAAAGCCTCAATGTCTTGAGGGGCGGGAGTTTCAGATTGGCGCGAACCGCTGTTACGTCCCTTATGAATCACTTTATACATTTTGGGGGAGAGAATCCCATTTCAATTGTCAAAATCTGTCATTTTTTAACAAAACGCAATAATCCTGTCATAAAAGTCATGGGGTCGAGCGGATCCAAAAGTCGCGGATTGCTTTGTGGGCGAGGAAAGCCTGCGATCGGCGCCGGTTTACGCGGATAACGGAAAGGTGGCGGCAATGGTCCATCCGAAAAACAGCGCGCTGGCGATCGCGTAGCTCCAGGGATTTCGAACTCGAGCGCCTGTATAGGACAAGAGGGCCAGCACAATTGGAATAATGGGAACGATGAGGGCTAAAAAGCCGAGCTGCGGTACCAGAACGATCGTGATGCTCAGCCCTCCCGCGAGGGCGACGCTTTGAGCCAGCCAGCCCAGAATCTGCTGGGTTCGGGTTGCGTCGATCTGTAGAATGCCTGAAGCTAAGAACCAAGGAAAGCAAGCAAAGGCTAGTACTGGCCAAAGTTTTAGACGCGCTGGGATGAGCCACCACTGCAACCAAGTCTCCTGGGCCATTGCGCCAAAGGCAAGCCAAAGTAGGCCAAACAGTAACACGCCTAACCCTAGGGATTTAAGGGAGGGACGCGGAAAACGAGAGAGTACGCCGCACCAAGTTAAACCCGCTACAAACATCCAAAGCCCCAGCGCTCCGCCTACGAGTAGCCCTCCAATGCTTGCGAGCGATGTTTGCCAGCTGATAAAAAAGATGATTCCGGCAGCACTCAAAGGTGCGATTCCGAGGCCCACCCAACTTCGCCCAGGGCGATGCTGGATAGGGAGATGGGAGCGGACTTGTTGCAGCCATGGCGATAGGGCGCTCAATAACAGGATCCAGCTCAGCAGATGGAGTCCGTACCAGACCATGCGTCGATCTCTAAAACTAGAGGTTGAGGTTTGTTCAAAGGCGGCGTCGAACCAATCGAGAGCAGCTTGATGACTGCGATCGCTAAACAGAATCAGAATGTGTTCGACATGGGGAATAATGACCTGCGATCGCCCCTTCCCTTCCTTCAGATTGGCGTTTGGCCCGCCTGCATCCTGTAAAAGCTGGGCAGATTGCTGCACAAACGGTCCTTCCCATTCCCCAGCTTGGAGCTGAAGATTGCGCGGTGCACTGGGCGTTAGCGGCGCATGGATTGGGGAGACCGCGACGACTGCCGCTATTGACGATCCTTCCTCCGCTCCAGCGGTCATGACTGCGCCGCTGCCCATGGAGTGACCTAGTAACCCAATCCGATTGGGATCGACTTCGGGTTGCGCCTTGAGTGCGGTTAAGGCCGTATTGAGATCTTGCTGAAGACGATCTTGGTCTAGTGGTGCTGTATTTGCCCCATGACCGTGAAAATCGAGCAGTAAGACGCTATAGCCGTTGTGGGCCAATGTATACCCATACCCCAGCATGAGTTGTTTAGACCCTGCAATGCCATGGGCCACGACAATGCCGGGTTGAGGTTTGGCTCCCTTCGAGGTCATAAACAGCATCGGTACGCTGTTGTGAGGAATAGCGCGCACCTCTAACCCTGCGCTGAGATTGGCTAGCCCGAACCAGGCGATCGCCATGAGCGCAAAGGCTAAAACGAATCCAAAAGCTCGCTTGCTCAAGATCGATACCTCCTCTCCCCTGCTGACAAACCGACAATTCTACCTAACCCGTTGGCTCCAAGGAGCGGCGATCGCCGATTCCGATTGGCTTAAAGGGTAGAAATGTTATAACTGAATGTTATAACCATCGATTATTCCATTGTCTGTCAGTGCCATGGCTCGCAAAACCTATAAAGCGTCTTGGGCGAAGATTGGAAACTCTTCAGGGTATCGTCTGAGCGGTAGCTTTTTTAAGGAAAACCCTCAGTTTGCCGAAGTCGGGGGTACCGTTCAGGTGATTGACGCCGACACCCTCTTGATCCGCAGAGCGACCCAACCGCAGCAAGAACAAGATGAAGACGAGTTAATGTTGAGTCTTTTCTTGGATTTTTTGATGCGGCAGTCGTTAGCGAATCCTTCAGAGATTGAAGTCTATACCGAAGCGATGGCTGCTGAAGACGACGAGCTGATCGCTGGGGTCGAGCTTGATGCTCGTTAACGGTTGGCGGATCTACTTTGTAAAACGCCTTTTTGGGCAACAGCGCCGAGATTTGCAGGCAGAAGTGCGCCAGCTCAAGCGCAGCCTAACGCCGGAGAATTATCTCAGGCATCCATCGGTCAAGCTTTATGCCGCCATCATGACGGCGATCAAAGAGAAAATCCCGCTCGATCCTTATGCCTCACATTTTGCGCTCACCGGATCGCTCAAAAAGTACGGTCGCGTTAAGAAAATGGGCTTGCCAGAACGGTATCGCCTGTTTTTTCGGGTGCTGAAGACGCCAGAGCAGAATGCGATTTTTATTCTCTGGCTGGGATATCCGCGTAAAGAGGGCGATAAAAAGGATTGCTACGCTGCCTTTAGCCGCATGGTCAACCGAGGCGATTTTCCAGAAACATTGGATGAGCTGCTGTTGCTGAGCGCAGACGATTAAGCGCTTTGGGTATGGCTCCATGCAAATAAGCCCTCAAGAACCCGCTACAGTAATGACAGCCTATGCGTCGTTTTCCTGCTGCATTGTTCTAAATTTTTAATCCGATTAAATCTTGTTATGGCGAAGCCTACCCAACGTCCCTCAAGTCCGAACTTCTCCTCCGGTCCCTGTGCCAAACGACCGGGCTGGAGCGTCGAGGTCCTCAGCAACGCGCTCCTCGGTCGCTCCCATCGTTCGCGTGCGGGCCGCGATCGCCTCAAAGAAGTCATCACCCGCTCCAAAGCCATCTTGGGCATTCCCGACTCCTACCTGTGCGGCATCGTGCCCGCCTCCGATACGGGTGCCGTCGAACTGGCCCTGTGGTCCTTGTTGGGAGAGCGCGGCGTGGATATGGTGGCCTGGGAAAGCTTTGGTTCGAGCTGGGTCACGGACGTGCAGAAACAGCTCAAACTCAGCGACTGCCGTACCTTCAAGGCCGACTACGGCGTTTTGCCCGACTTTGGGCAAGTGGACTGCGATCGCGATGTGGTCTTCACCTGGAACGGCACCACTTCCGGCGTCAAGGTCCCCAATGCCGACTGGATACCGGATGAGCGCCAGGGGTTGACCATCGCCGATGCCACCTCGGCAGTGTTTGCCATGGAGATGCCCTGGTCCAAACTGGATGTGGTCACCTGGTCTTGGCAGAAAGTGATGGGCGGCGAAGCGGCCCACGGGATGCTGGTGTTAAGCCCCCGCGCCGTGGAGCGGCTGGAGCGCTATACCCCCGCATGGCCCCTGCCTAAAATCTTCCGCATTACCAAAGGCGGCAAGGTTGACAAAGCCATTTTTGAAGGCGATACCATCAACACCCCCTCCATGCTCTGCGTCGAAGATGCCTTAGATGGGCTCAAATGGGCCGAATCCATTGGCGGGTTGTCGGCGCTGCTGGGGCGATCGCGCTCTAATCTTAAGGCGATCGAAGATTGGGCCGATCGGACGGATTGGGTGGACTTTCTGGCCGTCGAGCCGATGACCCGCTCCAATACTTCCGTGTGTCTCAAGGTGGTGGATCCTTGGTTTGTGGCGTTAACCGTAGAGGAACAGGCTAAGGTCATTAAAAAAATGGTGGGACTGCTCGAAACAGAACAGGTTGCCTACGATATTGCCTCTTATCGGGATGCGCCATCGGGTCTTCGGATTTGGGGCGGTGCGACGGTCGAGCTAGAGGATATCGAAGCTTTGCTGCCTTGGTTGGATTGGGCTTACCACGAGGTCAAAGGTTAGGGATAGGGAAGGCGATCGCCTGAAGTAGAAGCCCTGCTAAGTCAGAAGTTTTGGGGACACTAGGCGATCTCCCTACCGCTAGCAATCCAGCGAGATTTGAGAAGCTGTGGCGGTAGGGTGGATGTCTAATTTTTCTGGAATTGGCAATCATTGACAATTATTGACAATTTCGTTATGAATAGACGTAGTTCGCAATAGGGGCATCCTATGACGCTCAATATCAATCTGACCCCGCAATTGGAAGACATGGTGCGCCAAAAAGTAGCGGGCGGTCTTTACAACAGCGCTAGCGAGGTTGTGCGCGAAGCCTTGCGGCTGATGGAGGCGCAAGACCGTTTGCAAGCAATCAAGCTCGAACAGTTAAGACAAGATATCCGCGATGGGATCGAAAGCGGCGATCCGACGCCGTGGAATGCGGATGAGATTAAGCAAGAAGGACGCAAACGCAGAGCTGGACGGCTGAGCGGTAGTGTTACAGGTGCGTAAATGCCTTTGATTGTCAAACTTGCTCGTGCAAAGGCCGATCTTGCTGAAATTTGGGATTATATTGCCGATGACAGTGAAGCCCAGGCTGATGCTTTCATTGACACGATAGATCGAAAACTGCGTCTTCTGGCAGAGCAGCCCAATATTGGGCGTGTGCGTAATGAACTGGCGGCAAATATGAGGAGCTTTCCGCTGGGTCGTTATGTAATTTTCTATTGCGTTATACCCAGCGGCATTGAGGTTGTTCGGGTGCTGCATGGTGGGCGTGACTTAGAGGCGATCTTTCACCCTGACGATTAACATCTATTCCAGTGCCAACTAGGCGATCGCCCAGGGTTGGAGCGATGACCAATCTTTGTAGATTACGGGAACATCTTAGACAAGCGCAGGTGCAGCAGCAGCGATCACCACGAATAGGAGGCTTTGGTCGGTGAGCTACCTTTGTTCAGAACAATGAGAACCTGGAGATAACTACAAGGAGGCTTAGTTTTAGCAACGGACAAAAAATGGCTGCTAAGGCTAAAAAGGTTGTGAGTTAAGGTTTTCAGGGAGTATCTGTTTAAGATGGTTGATTAAATCTTAAGCTCATTCATATCAATACTTGTAAGGCTTTAAAATTCTTTTAGATTTTACGACTCTTCTAGGACTGCTATAGTATTCAAAACAATATTGATAATCTAGAGTTTTAGCCTCCATAACCGCATTGTTTTATCCCAACTGCCGCTTACTAATAAGGACTCAATAGGCGATATATCAAGGCTATAAACGCCATTTTTATGACCTTGAAATGTAAGTTGAGGCTCAAAATTCTTCAAATTCCATACGATTATTGTTTGATCATCTGCCCCACTAATCAGATACTTTCCATCTGGGGTAAATTTAACTTGCCAAATAGCAGCTTTGTGATGTGTTAAGCAAGCAAGGCATTCTCCGTCTTCGACGCGCCAAATAAAAATAGATTGATCCCAACCTCCAGTGGCTAAAATTTTCCCATCAGGACTAAACTTAACGGTAAATATTCCACTTTTATGACCATTAATAATCTTGGTATTTTTGCCAGTTTCTATATCCCAAAGTCTAATTGTTTTATCATCAGAAGCACTTGCTAGAATTGGATTGAAAGGATGAATATCCATTGACCATACGGAACCTTGATGTTCGTTCAAAGTCCGTATCATTGCACCGCTTGAGATATTCAAAAATAATATGCTTTGATCCCAACTCCCACAAGCTAAAGTGTCGTTATCTATAAATACCAAACTGAATATGCCATGTTTTTGAATACGGGTAATTTCTTTTACTAATGTGCCTGTTTTTGGGTTCCAAATTTTAATAAATGTATCCTCACCTGCGCTTGCAATAAGATGACCTGCTGGACTAAAATCAACAGCACGTATTTCAGCATCATGCGCTTTAAATTTAAAGCGCTGAATGTAGTTTTTCCCAGCATCATATGTTTTCCAGATTTGAAGTGTATTGTCATCACTGCCTACGGCAATGAAAGACCCATTTGAACTAAATCTTATTGAGCGAACAGTCGCGTTAAAATCTCGATTGAGAATACCTCCAACTTCATCGATAGTGAGTTCAACACACCTACGAAAAAGAGATCCTAAAATCTCCTGGTTTTTAAGGCTTACAACTGAATATTCATGAAAAAGAACGTCGCATTCTTCTAAAATATCTTGAGAGTTCTTTGAGTCTAAACTTTCGATAATACTATCTAAATTTGTTGTGTCAGTTTTATTGAATTCTTGGGAAATATCTAATTCTATATGATTTAATAAATCTATTTTCGAAGTTTTTGGTAAGTTGCTGCTATTGATAAAGATCCACAGTATATAGTCGCGTACGTTGTCATTGCTAGGTTTTATGTCAGAAACATGAGCTAATAAATCTTCAATATTGTCTTTGGAAAGAGCTTCTGTCAAGTCACTAAGTCTGTCAAAATCTAAAGTAACTTCATCTTCCATCTTTTCTAGAAGTTCTATTAGACTTATTTGACCATCGTCTGCCAATGCTTTTTCTACTCCATCGCATATAATTGAATGAGTTGAAGTATTGGGATTGTTGCTGTGAATAATATTTTCTAATAAAATTACAATCTGTTTGCCGATAGTTGAACGAAGTGTTTGGTTAGTTATGCCAGGTTTGAGAGCGATCTCTGATCCTAGGACATTTGCTAAAAATTCTGTGTCTATTTGTCCAAGTTTTTCTAAAGTCTGTAGTAAAAATTCGCTTGCTTTTCGAGTGTTGGATAGGCTTCTCAAGTCAGACAATGAAACTGAAATTTTTATGGGGATAAATTTAATGCGTTTTGTTATATAAATATTTTTAGATGCCATTTTGGAAATACTCTCGATTTTGAGAACGTTTAGTTTTAGTAAATAATTATTTATATAGGTGTCTGATCGTGAAGTAATATCAATCTGTAAACCAACGCCCGAATCTTTGGGTAGCCCCTTGGAAAAGTTCTCGAGCTTTTTCCTGAGTGACCTCTAGAATCTGCCCTGTCATTTCGCCCGAAATCGCCATTGCGGCTTGTCCACTCCCCATCCATTGATGGATTTGCTTCTTAAACTCGTGAGGCATTGCTGCTTGAACTGACTGAGCTAGTTGAGATGACTGTTCGCCTAGCCACCCCGCACTCTCGGCAACAAACTGTTGAAGTGCTTCACTGGTGGAACTGGTAAAAACTTTGATCTGATCGGGCGTTGCTCGATCTACAGTTTCAATAATTTCTTGACGCTTTGCTTCATCCAGATTGTCCCAAACCTGCTTTGTAATAATCCCAACCCCAGCCACGGCAATTACCATCCCACCCGTAGAAACTGTTGCCAGGATGGCACTGCCTGTTGCCATACCACCTCCTCCAGCCGCAACTGCGCCACCTCCTAGCCATGCCATTGCAGCGTTGGTTGCTGCTGCTCCGCTCAGTGAGCCAATTGCAGTTCCAGTAGACGCGGCTGCTCCTATCGCCGAGGCAATGCTTACAACCGTTCCTGCAGATGCCCCCCCGATCGCCATCGCTCCGCCGACGATCTCTGCAACCCCGAACTTGACTGAACCGCTTTGAGTAGAATAGCTACGCCCAGTCACCATAAGTGTGGCCCAGTGCTCACAGTTGAATTCTGTTAGGTGGTAGCGAGGTGGAGTGTTCCCTGCTAGAGATTCCTTAAATGCCCGAATATTTGCCTTGATCTGTTCCAAGGACAATGCATTCCCCCTTACCTTGACCACTTCCCAGGAAAATCCATCAATGAGCTTTACTTCAATGTTGGACTCCGTTGTCCAGCCAACAGTCCGGTTCTCAGCTAGCACAACGGCATAGTGCGCGGCAAGGCCATGACCATGTTTAACAATCTGTCCCGGTTGAAAAATTGGCATGATTTTACTCCAGCAAAGCATCCAGTTCATTTTGTAATGTTTGCATCTCTGCTGAGGAAGCAGTTGCACTCGCAGATGAGGCACCCAGTAGATCCCAGGGGTTAGTTTTGCAATGCGCTTGTCCTGCCTGGACACCGACGACCGCACCTCGTGCCGCTGCTTTTACTGACCGCACGATGTAGTCCTTATATTCGGGTGTGAGTTCAACCCAGATTGCCTGCAAAATCGAGGCACTGAAGAGAACTGCACCTAGGGGTGGAATCAGCAGAACTACCATCGTCACCATCCCTGCTGTCACAGCACGCGGCCCCACTTGGGCTACCGCTTCCTCTAGACTCTGCTCTCCCTGGAGAACCCGTATCAGAGCTGGCACAGCTTCTGCCCCGACTGCCAGACCCAGGGCAGCAAATCCACTACCGCCAGTTAGGCGCTGGAGAATCTTAATAGCCGCACCGCGCAGAAATCCACTGCTTAATGCTTCCAAAGTTGCAGACTGAAATTCCTGCAGAAGCTCTGCTGAAATCGTTTCCTCGTTTCGACAGTAGGCACCAATAAGCTTGATGCTTTGTAGCATGACGGTAATGGTGGCATTGATGACTGCACCGGAACCTCCACCTGCAAGCACCTCGCCACCAAATGCCGCTGTTTCCAGAAGGATTGCTGCTTCGAAAGGATTCTGGGCTACCCATTCTGCTGTGGCTCTGTCGATGGGCATACTCTGAATGCCATCAACATTGATCACCACATTGGCACCATCAATACCCTTATTAGCAGCATCCACCACAATCTGTTGACCCTGGTAGTGGCTAGAGGCTACCTGTTTGGAAACATAATCGATACTGCCCACCTTTGCCTGAATCTCGGCAATGGTTCGACCCACTGCATCTGTCACATAGATATCAGCACCAGACTTCGTGCCATCAGGGGGAATCTGCCAGGCACGATTTTCGCTTCCCGCGAGTCCTGCCTTGATGTTGTAGGCGATCGCCTGAAGATGCTCAAATGCAAAACCGAAGGCTTGAGGATTCTGATTGATTTCACCATCAAGTCTAATCACACCTGCAGCTGGTGTCAGCATTGTCTTAGCACCATCAATGACAGTTTGAGCTGCTGTTGACACATTCTGGGTAACTGCAGGAATCAGACCATCAGTCATATTCTTCAAAAACTCACGCATACCCTGTTAATTTTTACTCCAGACCTATTCAAGACGTTTCTTATACTTAGACGGGGCTTCTCTGAAAATATTCTGTGAGGGTGTGTCGTTTATATCTTTCCCAAAAGCCGCAAATTTTACATCAATTCCTAGTTTGCTGCGACACTCTCGACTTAATGAACCCTTTTGTTGAGAGGGTTTGGGGTAGGGTAAGCGTTTCAGGGATATTTCGTGGGGCAAATTCTCGACAAAACGATAGGCGATCGCAAACACTTGACGGTGCATGAGGTGGAGCGACGCTTAGAATCCAGTGATTTGATGCTTTCAAAGCATACTTTCCAGCCCTTGTTTCTGCACGAGGTGTAGGAGTTTGAGAGCCGTGCCTGCGGGGCGCTTCTGACCAATTTCCCACTTCTGCACCGTTGATACGCTCGTATTTAACACAGCCGCAAAAACCGCTTGACTCACCTTCGAGGCTTCGCGGATCTGCTTGATTTGTTCCGGCTTCAGTGGTGGTACCGGAGGCAAACACATCCGGTCGAACTCGCGCATCGTGACCCGATCCATCACGCCAGCCTTATGGAGTCCTGCGGCGGTTTCGTGGACAGCCTCAAGAATCGGTGATTTAGTCTTTCTCATCGCAATTTACCTCCATCAATTCGCCAGCACGTTTAGCTTGCTCAATCGCTTCTGAAGTGAGAGCCAGAAGCTCCGAAGCCAATTTCTTTAACGCTTCTTCTTCGTCTTTATCAATGTTGCTACGCTCGTTCTTGGAGAAACCGTACACGAAAACCCAGCGGTTTCCCTTGTTGGTCGCAATCAGTGTGCGGAAGCTGCCCCTTTTGCCTTGCCCAGGCCGCGCAATCCGTTTTTTGATCAGACCACCGCCTAGATCGGCTTCATAAAGCCCCTCAGACATCTCGCGTACCGCGTCGCAAAGAGAAGAGTCATTGAGTCCCTGTTTCCGCGCCCAGCGGACGAACCATCGTGTTTTGTGTATTTTCATGCCATCGTTTCTCAAACTAAATATAGCACTTAGTGATATATTTAGCGATCTTATAGGGTGACGACCAAGAGAGAATGCCTCATCGCCTATTAGCGTCTCGTATGACGGCTTGAAAAGCTGTGGCAGTAGGCTAATAAAATCCTTGACATGCGACGGATATAGCTACATATTTGTAGCTACAATTGAGCGTGAGGAGTCTATAATTGCATTGGGAATGGAATGACGAAAAGAATCGCACAAACAAGCGCGATCACGGATTGAGTTTTGAAGCCGCGCAATACGTTTTTGCCGATCCTTTGGCGGTCAGCCGACCCGATCCATATCCGCACGAAGAGCGCTGGCAGACTATAGGGTTGATTGGGCAAATGACCGTTTTTGTCGTGCATACATGGGTGGAACCCGATCCGTTGACGGGTGAAGAAACAGGGCGAATTATTCAGTGCTCGCGAAGCAACATCTTATGAAAGGAGGGCTTATGAAGAAGGCGCGTTCTAATTCAGTGCCACCGGAGATACAGGCGGAAATTGATGCGCTGGCCGCGTCGAAGAAGCCGCCCCGCACCGATCTTATCCCAGAGGCCACCGGAGACTGGAGCAAAGCTAAGCGCGGGCTATTCTATCGTCCAATCAAGCAGCAGATTACGCTAAGGCTCGACGCCGATCTGATCGACTGGTTCAAGACGCATCACCCGCAAGATGAGGGGTATCAAACCAGCATCAACCGCGCTTTGCGCGAATATGTTGCACAGAATAAATCTTAAGCATTGTCGCTCTGGTTCTTTTGGACTTTTGACAAGATCGAGGCTTGCGTAGGAAGCGCGCTCAAACCTGATGCTTACTCTTCCTCGTACATAATTTAAAGTAAAGGGACTGATACAACTCCTTGAGGGGAAACGCGATATAGGTAATGGGATTAATGGTTACAATCACATCGCGAAAATCTCGTTTTGCGAGGGCCACGATCGCCCAGGCCACCCAGCGGGCGCTCATCACGCCGTAGGGATTGAGTTGGCTCTTAAACGGTCCCAGCACCAGCTTGCGAATAATGCAGGGCGCATCCAAGCGCCGCAGCGTCACTAAGTCGCCCAAGGTTCGTTTCGAGAGTTCGTACAGGGGGCTGAAGGCTGGGTTGACCTCGGCTTCGGAGGTATTGACCCACAATTCCTTGATGGCCCGATGGGACGATTTCGTGACCGTCTCTAAAAACAGCTCGGCCAGCTTCAGCGTCGAGAATGCATTCACCTCGAAGGATTTTTGCACGGCGGCGTAGGAGCGATCGCCGTATACGTTCGTGCCGTGGTTGAGGATCAAAATATCCATACCTTCCAAGCTCGCTTTCAGTTGCGCCTCGCCTCCAATTTGCCAGTATAAAACGTCGACCCCGGACTTGAATCGTACATCTGCGTTCGTGCTGATGGCGACGACTCTCGCACCCTGCGCGGATAATTCCTCGACTAACGCCTGCCCCAGCGCGCCGGAGGCTCCCGTCACCCCGACGACCTTCCCCTTGAGAGAAAGGCACGTACCGAGTACCTTATCGACCAGCGGCACCGTCGAGCAAAAGTAAGCGTTGCCCTGGTCGAAGTGATGCCGCCAGTGATAGGTGCGGTTGACGCTCCACTGCGACGGAATTTCGACCAGATCCCCGGCTTGTGGGTCAGATCGGTTTGCAGTAAGAATCCTTGGGACCGGGCGATCGCCGGAATGAGAAACCCTAAAGAATAGAGACAGCCCGCCCACATGCCAAGCCATAGGCCGCAGGTTTGGGCGAGTCCCGCGATCGCCGCCGTGAGGGCCACCATCGCGATCGCTTCAGGGACGTCGTTGGACCACTGCGCCTTCTTATACGCTTCTAAGCTGGTCATGCTCAGATCGCGACGGTACGCCTTGTGGTGGAGGTTATGAAAGCCTTGGAGTGGCTGCCAGTAATGCCCGGCCAGATGGTAGCCATCCCGAATCACCTCGGCTGCGAGCACGGACCCCAACCCTAGAAAAGCTTGGATGAATAGTTCGCTGGGTAACAGATTGACATCCATCCGGTCTCGAATCGCCCTACCTTAAAAATCTTTTGTTAGTGTAACCCGACGTGCGGGTTGGGACAAAGCGAACCCTCTGCGGGCCATCGCTCAGCCCTGCAGTCTTTGGGTGACAAACGCTTTGAGTTTTTGCGTGTCCTTGCCGCGATTGTGCCAGCGGGGGCTTTCGACGCCGATTTCCTGATGGTAATCCCACAGTTCGTTTTGGTAGGTGTTAAAGAATTCCTTGACGGCTTGGCGGTGGATCCTGAAGACGTTCTCCAATATCCCGCCATTGATCGCAAAGGATTCGGACGGGTGGAGGCGATTCCAGTCCTGAATGGCGAGGACGATCGCCTCAGCCCGTTGAAAGGCTTTGCCGGCCTTAGGCCCGCGCGCTTTGGGAAGGTCCGCGCTCGCTTGAGGGGTTGTCGGTCGAGCGGGCTGGCTCGGTTCGGCTTGCTGTGTCGCAACGGGTTCGAGGGGCGCTGCCGCGATCGGCGGAGCGTCGAGCTGTTCTGACGGGATGGGGGGAAGCTCTTGAGTGCTCGCATCTTCGCTGGCGCGTTCTGTTGCGATCGTCTCCGTTCCATCGAGCAGCAGCCGGAAGCCCTCCAGTTTGTCTTGCGCCAGCTTCAAGGTTTGGGCGAGGGCCGCGTTTTCAACCTGAAGCTGCGCCAGTTTTTCTCGATAACTTTGGCTTTCTTGGGCTTGGGCGATCGCCCGATCCCGTTCCCGTCTGAGGTCGAGGTTTTCGCGCTCCAATCCTTCCACGCGGCGCACGAACCAGCCTCCGTTGGTTTCGATGCGAACGGCCTGGATCTGGGCCTCAAATTCCGACCGCAGGGCCGCGCGCGCGCGCTCCAATTCGAGCTGCCACGCCTTTTGAAGCTCGGCTAAATCTTGCTGCGAAACGGCGGCGGTCTCTTGGCGCGAGGCGATCGCCCGTTTGGGTTCCTTTGGTTTCGATGGCTTCTGCTTGGCGTTCTCCATTGCTTCGGACCCATCGAGCAACTCTAGCAGCGGCAATGGTTGAGGGGACGGCGCA
Source organism: Altericista sp. CCNU0014 (assembly GCF_044923475.1). Classification (NCBI taxonomy): domain Bacteria; kingdom Bacillati; phylum Cyanobacteriota; class Cyanophyceae; order Synechococcales; genus Altericista; species Altericista sp. CCNU0014. The sequence goes on along the minus strand of NZ_CP137338.1, from coordinate 2,431,861 downwards.
GCAGTGTTTCCGCTCTCCTCTTCCATCAATGGTAGCGCTCCGACCCGATCTAGGAGTATCCCTTTATCCCCGAGCGGGTGTCCCCGATCGTCGACCAACTGATACCGAAAATAGTTACCCGTAGCGCCCGAATCCAGGACGTGCCCCAAATAGTGCTGGAGAAACGCATATTCGTGGTGGTGCTGGGGGCAGAAGAAATAGGCGGCCACGGCACCCCACAGACTTCTCAGGTCGTGCACCGTGACGGCTTTTTTCCTCCCAACGTCGGGACCACGCCCGTTCGGCCCAGATAGCGATCGCAGACGCGATTGGCTTGAACGTCGAACTGATTGATGGCCGCTCTCAAGTCCTCTGCTTCTAGCTCGGCGAACTGCCGCACCTCCGGTAACTGCCGAAAGTGCCGAACGCGTTCGAAGAGCGTCGCTGCTGGCACGAGCGTCACGATGTCGTATCCTTCGCGTGCCTGTTTTTGCTGGCCTTCGAAATGGAGCATGTAGGGATGGTCGGTCAGCTGAAACGAGCCGCGAGCCACCACTTCCCCGATGCGCCGTCCCGTCAGCCCTGCAATGGCGATCGCCAACCGTCGCGCCTCAAACTTCCCCGACCCCGCGAGCAAATCTTGCAAGGCTTGGAGGTAACGGTCGACCGATACCGCTTTCAAACTCAACTGCTTGCTGCGGTTGATCTGAGACTGCCGTTTGTCCAGCGCTTCGTAGACCTCCGGGTCATACTTGAGGTGGGTCAAGGCCCAATGTTCCGTGCGGGTCTCCTGGACGCCCGTCACGCGCTGCCGGTGGATGTATTGATGGCTGTTGCCTGCCGTCAGCCTCAGCGTTCCGTCTGCGATCGCCGCTTCGATCGCTTTGCGGTATTTCGATAAATACTTGGTGGCTAAGGTCGTCTGCGGGTACCCCCGCTCCAACAGTCGGATTTCAGCCGCGCAGAGCGCCTCGATCTCGGCCTCAGAATCGACCCCCTGCAGCAGCTCGATAAATCCCGCCATGAGTTGGGTCAAGTCGTCTCCAGACAATCTCAGGCGATTTCCTCGGTGGATGCGATCGCAAAAAGCATCAATGATATCGGCTCGAGACATAGCGCGCGAACTATCCGATGAATTGAACTGCTGTGGCGGAATGCTGCCTCCGCTTCGTATGTATACCATCTCGAACCCGCGAAGAAAAAGCGATCGGCCATAAAAGATCGAGCGCTTGAGCTTTTTGGAATATTTGCTATGGTGTGAGGCATGGAAAGAGCCTTCAGGGATCGGGTGCATCCAAATTCCCGTGCGGGACATTTTGCCGATCTAGATGCTAGTTTGTGTACGGTTGGCGTATACAAACGCACTGGCGCGCGGAAGCTTTGACAGGCGAGCTCGGTGAATCGACGCTGCGAGTGGGGGAACGGGTGAGGCAACTCATCTGTAAGAGTGCTGCGGGACGGGTGCGAGCTTGTCAAAATTGACCGTCGGTTGCCTAGCTCTGCAGGGGCAGGACCGAACAGACAAACGTTTGAGGGGGGTGTTTGTCGAGCAGTCCGAAATCTAAAGCGCGATCTTTGGAATCCCTCGCTACATCGGTATTCCGATTGGCGGTGGGAGGATGTTGAATGTGGAGTTCTAAGTGGACGATCGAGGCAGTATGTCGCAACACGCAAACGTTGTAAACCAAACCCCGCTCATCTCAGTCGTCATCTGTACCTATAACCGTGCCGATCGTCTCCTTTTAGCCTTAGAGGCTTTGACCCAGCAGACGCTTCCGAGCGACGCGTTTGAAGTGTTGGTGGTGGACAATCGCTCTACGGATAACACGTCGGCGATCTGTCAGTCGTTTCAAGCCCGCTTTGCCCGCTTTAGATACGTCTACGAACCGATGCAAGGGCTCTCTAAGGCGCGCAATACGGGCTGGCGGGTCTCTCAAAGTCCCTACATTGCGTATCTAGATGACGATGCCATTCCTTGCCAGGGATGGATTGAAGCCATCCTGACAGTGTTTGAAACGGTGCAGCCCAAACCCGTCAGCATCGGCGGCCCGATTTACCCGCTCTGGGAGATCCCCCGACCGGACTGGGTTACCCCGGTGATGGAAACGCTCTTCACGATGCTCGATGGCGGAGATGTCCCGCGCTGGTTTGAAGACGATGAATATCCTTGGGGTGCAAACGTCATTTATCGCCGCGATGCCCTCGAAAAGGCGGGCGGTTTTTGCGAGCAGTTGGGTCGCAAAGGGCAGAGTTTGCTATCCATCGCTTGGCAATGTTATCCCACGTCTCAGCGCACGCCACTTCGCGAGCATTTTGGCTCAATTCCTTGAGCTTAACCGGATCCTTGAGCAGTTCTACGACTTGATGAGCCACAGCAACTTGCGTACGGGGATCGTTCGGATCGCCAGAACGCTTCAAACAATATTCTTTCTCTACTAAAGCGGCATAATCTGTCGTCACTGGCAAACATCCGAGCACTGCTGATTCTCGGAGGGAAATTCCGTCTATTTCCTCAAAGGTAGTCGCGTAATAGTGGATGACCGCACTCGACTTTGCAGCAATCAAAACATCCTGACCGACTTTGCCATGCTCGATGATGCCGGGTTGCTTCATCAATTCGATCGTTTTGTCTTTCCAGCGTCGGTAGTCCAGATTGTCGCCATACATGAGATCGGTAAAGTCCCATCCGTAATAAATATGCAGGACGGCTTCTGGAATTTCCTTTTTGATAATCGGCCATCCATGAATCAGCATCGGTTCCAATCCCCGCTGATAATTGGATGCATAGATGAGTTTATAAGGATTCTTACGAGTGACATCAATATCGATGAGCGAATTTCTAACGCCATTCGGAATAATCGCAAACTTATCTTCTGTAACTTGGGGAAGCAGCCCTCGCTGATATTTCGACTTAAAAAATATCGTTTGTACGTTCTTCAAGTTTTGCGCGTTAAATTGGTCTTTATAGAGTACATCGTGCGCGTCAAACCAAACTCTGTTCGCCTTGTAAGAGAAGTCGATCGCATCTACCCGCCGCCAAATAATCAGCGTATCGAACGTATCGTATGGATTGAATTGAGTGTAGGTGCGATAATTCGCGCCATCGTACGTCCCGGCTTTATCTCCAAAATTCCCGTAAACCGTCACCGCATACCCTAACTTGCTCCACTCCCTAACCAGATGGATAATGGCCGTTTCAGAACCGCCAATGCCAACGTTGAGACTGTGCGGCGACCACTCGTACATCGTGTGACCCGCGAAATAGACGATCGACCGATCCGGCCAAGTCCTTGCAAACCACTTGTTTTTGAGTTCGAGAAGCCTATCTTTGAGCGATAAAATTCTTTTGAGCGCCTTCGCGAGCCAAGCGAGGTTGCTTCGCTTAATCCAGTTTTTAAAATCTCGATAGTGCATGTTTGAGGTGCGGGATAGAAGAGGTGCAAAATGTGACGGGACGCGTTTCTTATTTCTTGACCAGCGGCGGCACGACGAAAAGCTTCTGGGTCTTGAGAACCGCCAAAATCTCCGCATCGACTGCTTTCACGCCCCCATAGGGCGCAAACTCCGCACCGCTAAAATTTCCCTTAATATCGAAATCTCGCACGCCCGTATCGTCCATATACCAACCGTAGGTTTGAATCGCTTCCAAGATGCGGCGAGCCGGCAGCGACAGTTTGAGCTTTTTTAAATCGAAGTTCGGGTCGAGCTGCACGAGAAAACCGTATCCGAGCAATCCTCGGTTGTTCTGGTCGATCGAATTGTCCACATTGTTGGCGGGGTAGACGATCGCCTTCCAGGCCTTATCCACCGGACCTGTGAGGGCGTGAGGAATCGGTCGTTCGGGGTCGATCGCCTCTCCAGGACGAATCAAGGCCACGAGGTCCGACTTCGCCGCAGCATTAATGCCCCACTGGTCCCCCAAGTTGGGCAACTTTTCTTTGGGGGTGACCGCTTCCCCAGACCAGTCGCCCAGCTTTGTACCTAAATCGGGGCGATCGCAGTCCGGCGACGAAATCCAGGTGGACACGATGGTGTTATCGGAACTGTCCAACCAGATGACGGTGCGATCCGAAGACTGATAGGGAACGCCTTCCCCATTTCCCCCGAGCAGCACGTTGGCGCTATTGCGAATGCGGGTGGTCGTGTTGTAGCCCTTGAACGGATTGTGTTGGGGGCAAACGCCCGTCTTGGCGTAGGCTCCATTTGCCAGCGAGATCCGCCGCACCGGATCGGTCGCCTTAGAAATCACCAGACCGATCCCAAAACCGTCGGAACCGTCGCCCGGAGGGCCCAATGTTGAGATGTGACCCGTCTGAACGTAACCGATCGGCAGTTGGACTCGGGGCCAATCCGAGGGGATTTTATGGTAGAACGGGGCGTCGATCGAGTAGGGCTGGGGATAATTGCCCGCGAGCGGTTGGGGCGTCATCGGAGACCACGCGGTCGGTCGCAGTTTGCGCAATTCTTCTTTGTCTAAGGAGAGATCGAATCCCGCAGCTTGGTACATGCGGACGATCTCTTTGCGCTTGGCCGCATACTCCGGCGGCAGCGTAATGCTGGGATTTGCCGTGCGATCGTAAATTTCGTCTGCGGTTCGCGAGCGCGCGGTCGGATGGGGTAAATAGGGACTCAGTTGAGGGCTAAAAGACAGATCGGGGACGCGGGTCGCATCGACGATCGTGCCAGCCATCTTGCTCGCTCCGCAACTGCCGACGATCGAGACCAACAGGACCAGCGCAAACCCCAAGGCGGTTTGCTTCAGTCTCCCGAAAAATCTGTTTGAAGATGGCTTCACGGCTTCAGCCTCAATGGATTGGCAAACAGTATTGACTTCTCCCCCTCAGGAGATCGGAACGGACTGCACGTTGTGGAACGACCAATACGTGCCCTTTTGACTGAGCAACCGCTCGTGTTGCCCGGACTCGACAATTCGACCTTTCTCCATGACAACGATGCAATCCGCATTGCGAATCGTAGAGAGACGGTGGGCGATCGTCAGAACCGTTCGATTTTGGCGCAGCCGCTCCAGGGCTTCCTGCACCAAACGCTCGGACTGAGAATCTAACGCGCTGGTCGCTTCGTCCAGAATGAGAATATCAGGATCCCGCAAGATCGCTCGCGCAATTGAGATCCGCTGGCGCTGCCCGCCGGAGAGTTGAACGCCGCGATCGCCAACGAGGGTATCGTATCCTGCCGATAGCTGTTGGATAAATTCATCCGCATTGGCAAACCGAGCGGCCTCTACAACCTGCTCGTCGCTCACATCTTCTAGACCGTACGCAATATTTTCGCGGATGGAAGTGTTGAAGATATAAGTATCCTGGCTGACCGTTCCAATGCACCGCCGGAGGGAATTGAGATCGTAGTCGCGGATATCGCAACCGTCGATTTCGATCGACCCCTTCGTGACATCGTAGAATCGAGGCACGAGTACGGCTACGGTTGACTTTCCCGCCCCGGAAAACCCGACCAAAGCAACGGTCTGACCGTAGGGAATTTCCAGATTGAAATCTTCGATCGCGTTGGTGCGACCGTTATAAGAAAAACTGACATTCCGAAAGCTAATCCCCTTTTGCAAGCGGTCTAACTTGCGCGTCCCCGACACCAGTGCTGCCGTGTGCTCGGACGACAAAGTGTCAGCAACCACCGCGAGGGAAGGTGAAAACTGCTGAATGGCCCCTCGGGCAGCATTAATGCGCTTGGTGACTGGCAGAATCTTGATCAGCGCCAGCATAAACGTCAACAACTCCGACGTTCCCAACAATCCTTTGACAATCAAAAAGTTATAGCTGCAGACCAAGATCAGCAGCGCCACCGTCATGGTGGCCAGTTCTGTGAGCGGGTCGATCAGCCTCATTTTTTTAAGAGACAACATCGTTCTATCCCGAACTGAGTCGCAGAGCTGATTAAAGCGCTTGAGTTCGAAGTCTTGAGTTGCATAGGACTGGACGATTCGCACGCCAGCCAGCGTATCGAGATATCGAATATGCATTGCTTCTCTGGCTTCGTACTCTGCCCTTCCCAAGGGCTTTATTTTTTTCAGCAGTCGGTTGAGACCCAGGCCGACCCCGGCAATCAGCACGATAATGAGCAACGTGAGCTGCCACGACAGCAAAACCATGGTGGCAATATAAGCCGTTAAGACGGAAAGCGCGATAAAAAGACTGATGACCCAACTCATCAGAATGTTGATGTTGTGAATTTCCGACATCATATTCGACAACGTGCCCATCTTTTCATTGTCGAAAAAGGTGATTGGCGCGTGCAGGTATTTTTCATAAAGGCGCTTGCGAAAGAGAGCGACTACATTTTGGAGGTAGATATTCGTACTGTCATCGGCCCAATAGCTAAAAACGACTTTAAGCAAGACAGAAGCCAATAAGATAATGCTAAAAAGAGAAAGTAAAACCCCTTTGGGCTGGCCGAGCAACCAAAGCGCTTGTTCTTGAAGAAATGGAAGTTCGGGCAATTTAAATTTAGTATTCTCGCTGAGCAGAAGTTGTAAAAAAGGAATGGTCAAACCGATACCCGCGCCATCCAGCAGCGCTGCCACGATCGTCGCAACAAATCCAATATAGAGCGGCTTGCGCGACACTTGCTTTCCAACTTGCATGAGCCGCCTAGCACTCTGCCAACGACTGCCAAGTTGAAATATTTGAGGCATTTGCCAAAGGCGATTCGATCGTTTTTCTTGCCGTTTCACAGTATCTCCGTATCTCTCAAAAAATTACATAATGGAAATCCGATGACACGAGAATCCTTCGCGGCGACCCTCCAATTCCGTTTTCAAGAAAAGGCTCCCTCAACCGTAGATTCAACCCTTCGGATTAAAGATTTTTTATAGTCTTGCCACCATATTTTTATTTTTTTAGATGAATTTTCTATATCGACCGACTGAATTAAGTCACCTAAATTCCTCCAATCATCAATCAAAGGGCAGGGAAAATCCGAAGGATATGCCTTTTCCCAATACTGATAGTTTCTCAACCAAAAGTTTTTATCTCGACTTCCATATTTAAGAATGAGTTGTGGATTAAATAAAACTGCCAAAGCACGAGCCATCGATTTAGTTTCAATAATCGGGATCGTGCCAGCTTCCAAGGATTCATACACGCGAAAACAATCCACCGAATAGTTTCCCATAGGACACAAGGAAAACTTCGTGTCGTTCAACAAGCCAGCATAGTCTTGAGTGGACAATGCATTGGGATCGTTCCATTGACTCGTTGCGTGAAATTTACCGCCTGAAATCTGTTTGGCATATTTCATCATTTCAAATCGAGATCCTTTAAGATGGCCCGCAAAAGACCATAAATACGGCCTCTCAGCCATAGATCGATCGACCAACTCGTGACTAAAACCAGACTTATAGCCAATGGGAAGATAGTGACAGTGGCTGTATTTCCTACAATCCTCTTCCTTATAATATTGTCTAAAAACAAAATCTAGATCTTGGTAAAATTTCGTAGATTCTCTATAAAATTCATCTCCTAAATGAAATAAGCCCACTTTCTTTCCAGCAGATTTGAAGCGCTTGATATAGTCATAAAATTGCTGGCGCTCTTCGCTGTAACTCTTTTGAGCCCCTGAACCCATAAAAAACGATTGACTGAGGTTGGCAACAACGATCGCATTATCGACGCAAACCCGATTCTCAAAATCAACGATATGATTTACTTTAAAGCCAGATAATAACAAACAGAGCCAGTCATACTCATAAGCATAATTAGGCTCGAATTTCCACCAAATCAAGTTAATCATTTCTGGCTTTAGTTTAATTTGCTTTAGTTTAATTGTCCCGAGTAAAACATAAAGAAATACTCTTTGGGCAGTGCGTTAAGTCCTTTAAAATTTCCACCCCGTCGATCTTTACTGATTTCCAAGCGGTCAGGAGGTCAAAGTTAGTTGCAAAATATCATCGACAGTATTTTGAACTAAATGATTCGATGTAACGTATATATATGCATCTTCTATTTGTTTTTGAGGAGCACCGCTAAATGTTTTCATATAATCTAATAACTGTTCGTCTGTATCGTAGGCAAAACCAAATTTATTCATTAATTTTGCACCCGCGAGGTTGCGCGCCGCCCAAGGCGTTTTATTGAGCATCGATTCGAGCAGCACCAGCCCAAAACCTTCGCGGTGCGAGTGCATAACATATAAATCTGCCTCTAAAATAGCAGAGATAACATCGTTCCGGTCGTCGATCATGAAGGGTTTCACAAATTTCGACTCTTCCGGCATCAAATTATATCGATTATCGTAACCCGTTAAGACAAGCGTTATATCCTCGCGATCGACGCGATCGAATAGACTGACCAATTCGCGCATCGCTTTATTCGGCCAATACCCACCGCACGATAAAAACATATATTTTGTTTCGATCCCATACTTCGCGCGGAAGCCAGGCATGCCAATAGAAACTTTTTCATCGATACTGTGTCGGATTTGTACCGATTTCGGCAATAGATTTTCACGTTCGACCAATTCCCAGTCTTCTGTTGTAGAACAACCAACGTACTTAACCGCTCGAGTCGCTCTCTGATAGATACGACTGTCTGAAGGAATAATTAACATGAGCAACATGGGCGATTTCAATCTTTTCGCGCTTTCTAATGTCAGTCTCACGATCGGATTTTTTTGAACCGGGAGATCGCCACCATGAACCACAATTAAATCCCATTTTTTCAGAAGAATAAATGGATTTTTTGTGACGCGAACTCCATTCAAGTCGCCTTTATGTTCGCCTGCCAACACCCAAACTTCATGACCGCGATGAAGCGTTTCCTCTGCCATATTACGGACGTAATTCTCAGAACCTCCAGGGAAAGGAGCGTATCGATGGACCACATACAACACTTTTTTTCTCATGTTGTTTTGATTCTCTTGTCATTTTGATAATACATGGAACGAATGGGAAAGACAGCCAGTTGCGCGGCGACGAAAAACGGGAATCTCGAACGACTCACCAGCCCAGAATTTTGAGAAACCGTTCGATGTAGCGGATATCAAACGTCCGGTTGTAGGGCTGATAATAGGCCTGAGAAGAGCGCAACCAGCGATGAACCCACTTGTCGATCTTGTTGCGCGGATCGCTCAGCGGACGCGAGGGATCCTTGCCGTAGATTTCGCGATACACTGCGTCCCAATCGACCGTCCAAATATTCTGCCGTCGAAAGTGCGCGGCACCATACTTGTCGAGCATATCGACCAGTTCCTTATCCCACCAAGGACGATGGGGACGGCGAACGCTCGTCATATCGATCCCCCGTTCCACGTAACCCTGCATCCAATGGCTCGGAATGGGGCGGATTTGGTCGGGCCTCAAGCTATCTTCTTCGTGGTATTGCCGATAGAGTTCGATCGCGCTGCGGTGGGGATTCACAACTCGCTCGAAACATTGATACCAGCGCCATTTACTTTCCCGGCGCATATCGTCGGTAAACGCAAAGTGCATCACTTTGATATCCCGCATCAGAATGTCCGGAGCGTTCAACGGAGCCGGGATCCGAGTCGTATGCAAGGTGCTCCAGGTGGGTTCGCTGCCATCGTCCATAAAGCCCCAGGCATAATCCCAAGGCGCCTGCCAATAATGCTCCAGATCGCTCATCAAGTTACACCACTTGAAGCGAACGGCAGTCCCCATGGGGGCGTCGAGCAGCGTCTGCCACTCGGGACTGGTCGTGAAGTTGGCCGTGAAGGCTTCATCGGCATCGAGGGTAATCAGCAGCCGAGGTCCGGGAATCTTGCGGGCCTCGTCCAACACGAGCTTTTGTCTTTCGGCTTCGTTGTAGCCCGTTGACGGATTGCGGACGACCGTTACTTTGGGGTAGCGACTGGCGATTTCTGCCGAGTTATCGGTCGATTGGTCCGCGAGGATAATATGGTCTGCCCAAAGGCTCGCGCACTGCAAGAACCGATCCAGAATCCAGGCTTCATTTCTGACAGGCGTAAGACAGATAATCGTCGGTTTTCCCATAATTTAGATCCCTTTATAAATCGCAAAAATAAAGACAATATATATCGCGCGAAAGGATGGCGATCGCCGACTGAGCAACGCGCTAGGGCGACCGTCAGCCAAACCAAACTTTAGAAAAATAGCCCCACTGCCAAGACAAAATTAGCCTTGCCCGATCCAAAAGTCCAATTTGCATGGGTCCGATTGGAATGGGGCGTTTGGGTCGAGGCAAGCACTCAAAGACGAGCGGATTGAGGTCCAAAACGCGTTTGAGTAGATTCCAAGTGCTGCTCAAGCGCTGGTAGAGCGACGATTTGCCCACGATATGATCGACTAAAGCAACCGAATAACCCTGCCAGTAACTGCGCTGGACCAGCCACTCCGGGTGGATCCGTTCCTTGGGAACCCAGTGGGACACGGCGGCTTGGGGGCTGTAATAAAATCCTTCTCCCTGCGCTTTTAAGGTGGCATTCAACAACGTCTCTTCCCCAGACAGAGCAGATTGCAAAATAGTTAATTAACTTAATTAAAATTAAGTGACTTTAAAACATTTTTTTTAAAATTAAATAACTTCAAGGCAATCTGTTATTATCCAGATAGGCTTTGTGACATTTGAAACTTTTTTGCTCCTGCTCGTGGGTTTCTCGATTGCGCGCTTGTTATGAAAATACTGGAGCGTGGGTATTCTATTGTTGTGGCCTAACTCTCTTTTCGAAAAACGCTCGACAGAATGCCTGCATTAAAAATTTTTGTGACTGATGCCAGCGGTTCATCGGTCAAGCTCTTATTATGAAAATGCTGGAATGCGGGCATCATGTTATTGCAGCGCATTCCCCTTTTTCTAGTATCGATCGACCGGATGTCTCGAGCGTTTTGCAATCGAGAAAACGTTCTCGACGTGCCATTAGATCTCTCGAACTGCTCTGAACTGTTCCCTCACATTGTCGGTTGCGACTGCTGCGTCGTGCATTGGGGCACAACCCTCACGATCCGTTGCAGGAGCAGTTCGGGTTTGCCCTTGACTCGACTCAAACCCTTTTAAAGGTCTGTGCTGAAGCGCGAGTTAAAAAATTTGTTTGCATTAGCTCGACAGCTGTTTATGGAGATCCTCCCCCTTCCATCGCGATCGCGGAAGAGTCGCCTTATCTTTCATCTCTCAGGCCTCAGACGTCCATTTATCAATCGGTGGAAAAACTCGTTTTGGGGATAGAGACGGGCGGTACCGAAGTTGTCGTTCTCCAACTCGGTCGGGTTTACGGTCCTGGAGCGCGGGGCGAGACGGCTCGAATGCTAAACCACATGAAAACCGCGTTTATTCCGCTCGCGAGGTCCGGTACGGGTTACTGCAATCCAATTTATATCGACGATGCTGCGATGGCGATTATTCGCGCTTGCGAAATCTCCGATCTGCACGGGCAACGTTTTATTATCAGTCTCGATCGGCCCGTGAGCTGGAGAGAATTGCTGACGGGTTACGAATCTATTCTAGGGGAAAAAGCTTTAATTACTTTGCCGATCGATTACCAATGCGAGTGGCAAGACTCCATCCCTTTTTTTAGAGAGCTAGTCTCGACAATGCTTCAAAAAAGAAAAAATTAGGGAAGGGACGAGTGCCATTGCGAAAGCGGTTTGGGGCAAACCCATTTACTATCCATCTCCCGACGAATTTCGGACGTTGGTCGCTCGGCCGATATTTTCGAATCAAAAATCCCGCGATCGCTTGAATTTTGAACCTCAAGTTTCTTTGGCGACTGGAATGGAGAAAATTCGGGAATGGTGGCATCAAAACCGCCCGGAGATGGGGTAAATATCTATGTCAGACGATCGAGTTGTGATTGTAGGCAGCGGTCCGACGGGTACCATTGCGGCTTGGACGCTCGTTCGGGCTGGCTTTAAGGTAACCCTGTTAGAATCGGGCTGCAGTTTTCCGAAGCATTTGCACGTCCGTCTTTGCGATCGAGAAATCTACTGCCCTTATGCGTTAGAGATTCGGGATCGGGTCACCTACCCTCATTTTGAGAATTTAGGCGACCCTCTGACGAGATGGTTTAAGGCCCATTTGCTGGGAGGGCTGGGTAGTTTTTGGGGCGGAGTGGTGCTGCGTTTTGCCGCAGAGGATTTTACGCAGGGCGAGTTAGTTTCGCAGCGGTTTTGTTGGCCCATTCGTTACGAGGATCTCGAGCCTTATTACAACCGTGTCGAGCAACTGATTGGCGTTCGTGGCGGTACGAGATCGGTCCCCGTGCTTCCTGCTTGTCAAGTAAGTCGCGTTCTCGACGTTCCCCAGGAATTTTCCGATCTTGCTGCAGCGGCTGCAAAGCTGGATCGCTGGTTGGTTCCGACCAATCACGTGTACGGCAATTCAACGATCCTCAGTCAAATTCCTTCGCCCGCTAATGTTGGCATTCGTTTGCTCGCTCGACTGCGACGGTGCAAAAATTTTCGCCTTATTAGTAACGCTCATGTCACCCGCTTGCAACTGCATCAAACGAAAGCTGCCGCGGCGGGGTTGAATATATCGATCGCCAAAGTGGCGAGCTGTGTTTTCAAGCGGGCAAAGCGGTCGTGTTGGCTGCCGGGCAGTTGGGCTCGACCCACATTCTGTTGAACTCCTGTTCTGGCAACGGTGTCAGTGGCGTGGACAATGCTAGCGGTCTGATCGGTCGATATCTCCACGACAACATGTATGCGGCCTATACCTACGATGTGGATCGCCCTCCGTTAAAGCAGTCCTTGATGTCATACCTGACTCGCCCAGATTACGCAAAAGCAGAGCCGCTGCGGACGACTGGTTTTCAGATCTATGCTGGCGCGCTCGATAAAAAACCGCTTGCTAATGCCAAACTGCGCGGCAATCTGGGATTGGCCCCGCAATCGCTGCAAGAGGGCGAATTCTCCCTGCTATTTGCCTGCTTTGGCACTCAAGTCCCCCAAGAGTCTCGGCATGTTTCCCTCCACCCTACGGCTAAGGATGAATACGGCTTGCCGCTGCTGAGGATCGGGACTTGCCAAGATCGCCAAGACCTCGAAACCCTCGCAGACGGTCGCCGTGCGGCTGAGGCGTTAATGGAGGTAGCGGGTTGGCAGTTTCGCCCTAAAAAACATTGCCATTGAGCCCCCCGGAACGTCCGTCCATTTCGGGGGGACGATTCGCATGCACGATAACCCGAACTTTGGGGTATTGAATGCTTTTAATGCCATGCACGATATTCCAAATGTTTTCGTCGTCGATGCCAGCTGTTTTACAACCTGCGTTGAAAAGAATCCAACGCTGACCGCAATGGCGATCGCCATGCGAGCTGCCGATTTTCTAATTCGAAACAGCGCCTCTCTTCCTTGAGTGCCAATATTGAGTTCTACTCCCCGAAGCCGATCTAGAAATCAAAAGCTGACAGTCGTATTGTCGTTCAGCGCTTCAATTTGTCGATCGGCGAGGGCCTTTGCTTCCCTCGTCGCTAGCATGCATTTGCGTTCTAGCGGCGTCATGATCAATGTGTTGTATAGAAAAAGACGTATTTTGCGCCGCCAAGAATGCACTTCGGTCACCTCGGGCACCCCCTTAAATAGTGCATAACCCTCATTGAATAGACAATTCCTTTCAGAATCTTGAGCAAATACGCTTCGGTGAGCCGACTGGCCGGAATGATGTGGGTGAGCTTTAACCGGGTAAACTTTCCCATTCCCAGCCCGATGTCTAAAGCCGATAGCGCCATGTCCGTATCTTCGTTGCTTGCCAAGATCTGACCTGTTTTACCGCGACGTCCCAGAAGCAACCGCCGGCGATCGGTCTCGAGCAGGTGGACGTACTGCTGCCCGACTTCTTTGCGAACGCACATGCCCGCTCCAACAGGCATCGTTTCTACCATATCGATATTGGACCAGACATCTTTCTCAAATTGGTCGAGGGCGAGGAGATTCCACATGGGACGCGTCCATTCCTCAGGGGTTCCGCCTACAAAGTCGGGAACGATTTGGCCGCTCCAAGCCCCGATTGCGGGCAGGGCGTGCCAAATCTCAAGGGCGATCTGCAGGTAATCCGAGTCGAGGACGTTGTCATCGTCGACAAACACGCAAAGCTTGCCTTGATGTTCTTTGAGCCCGCGCAAGCGAGCGTTAACCAGCCCTAATTCCGCTTCGAAGATGTGGCGAGCGTGGGGATGCCAACTCAGATCGACGATCTCGGCTAGAGATTCTTGACTGGCGTTATCGACTAACAGAAGTTCCCACTGTTCCATCGGCAAGGTCTGGGATTTAAGCGCGTCGAGGACTCGATGGAGATACGCGGGCGTAGGATTGTGACTGCAAATAATGACGCTAATGGGGTATTCCATAGGGCAAATTTTTGTTCGATCGGGGCTTACGTTAAGATTACTCTGAGGATTTTGCATCGCCGTTCAATTCTCTGCGCTCCCATCCCGGTAATGTTTGCTGCGATTCAAACTTTAATTTGCTCCAAATTTTCTTGAGAAAATACTTTAGAATAAAAAGCGATCGCTCGATATCCCACCTCAATTTATTTAAATAATTATCTGGAGAACCTGGAATGATTCCTCCGGTGACAATACTAAATTCATCGGGTAAATTTTGCATCGGTGGCAGGTAAAAATAAAACAAGTAAAATAGCTTGGCTTTGACGAAGTGAAAATAGAGAAACTCTTTCTGGGTGATAGAATCAAAGAATGTACCATCTCGATAAATAATGTCGAAGGGGGGTTCCTCCCGGCACATGACATTCATGTATATTTTAAGATCGTATTTTTCCTTTAAATTCATCACGATATCGTAGAGGGAAGCGAGTTGAGATGTTTCTTGCAACTCTTCAAAAGAGAAGGGTCTGCGGTAGAAGCGCATGCAGGATTCATCGAAATTATAATACCGATCGTTGTCGGTAAATATTTTGATATAATCTTCTGTCTGGCGAAATAAATTTGTCACTGTAGAATTATTGCGAAATAAAATAAAATGTCCTACTAGCTGCATTTCGGAAGCATTGATTATGTCATAATTTGTTAGGATCTCTTCCGTGATAAAGTGACTTATTTTTCCGAAAATAATATCTAGATCGCAATATCCCCAGAAGTCGTAATCTTTTAGATACTCTTCAAAAATTACCCCAAAGGCGGGTTTGAATTCGCTGAGCTTGTATCCCCAGTTTACACTGACTGGAATCTCTAGTTTTTCGGATGCGAGCTTGTTAAATTGTTCCAGCGTTAAGGGGATTTGTTTGAGGTTGCCGGATAGATCGGGTTGAGATACTCGATCGGTAAAAAGGTAAACATCGAGGTCGATGTCTCGGTTGCGAGCGACTGATTCTGAAAAGTAACGAAAATAGTCGGGCAGAGGCCCGACATAAACAATGACCAGTGCAATACGGCTCATACCCAAATGCTTTTCCTTCAAGGTTGATATCAATGCTTGGCGATCGCCTTCCTAGGGTTTGAAAGAGGCGAAAACATGGGGTCAGCGCAGGATTCGCGGGGGCTGTCGGCCCTCGTAGGCGAGCTTTGCCGTCCAGGTTCCCATGAAGTGATGCCATAACACCGCGATTCGGAGTAAATCTTGCGGTAGTTCCCAAGCGGGCGATCGTCGAATGGGGGCCACGATCACCCGCGCTAGAGCGATCCACGGGTAAACCATCAGCCCCAAGAGCAGCTTGACGAAGTACTTGATCGGCTGGGGAACGGGTGCCATGTGGGGGTGGTTGGAGGTGAGAAAAAACCATCCGTAGGCATCCCGTTCTAATACGTATGTAAAATCCTTGAACCGGGTGCGATAGCGGTGCCGGACGACCGCCTGGTTTTCCTCGCATATTTTGAGCGTATAGCGACCCGATTGCAGCACCCGCCAGCTCATTTCTACATCTGGCCCGGAAAAGTTTTGGTCGTCGAAGAGTCCGAGTTCGTCAAAGATCGCCTTGCGGTACATGACATTGGCCGTCACGACGTAGGGTTGCGTGCGAGCGGATCCGTGGCTGTGGTTCGGACTCTTCAGGACGCAACCTTCAAAGTAATCGATGGAGTTGCTAATGGCACGGGGGATCAGGGTCCCGCCGACGACGCCCACCTGCGGGCTATCGAAGGCCTGCCACAGTTCGAGCAGCCAGTTCGGGCTGACCTGGCAATCGGCGTCGGTAAACGCAATAAATTCTCCTCGAGCGTGTCGGATTGCGGTATTGCGCGCCGTGTAGGGTCCTGGCGTTGCCTCCTGAAGGACGGTAATGGTGGGATAAGCGCGCAGGATCTCGAGGCTTTTGTCGGTCGAATTGTTGTCGACGCATAGAATTTCCAGGCGATCGCTCGGCCAATTGAGGGCGAGCAGCGAATCCAGGAGCTCGGCGATCTCGTTCTCTTCGTTATAGACGGGGATCGCTACAGAAAGCATCGGCAGGTCAGTATTCATAGCGCATTTTTTAACGTTATTGAGTCATCTACGGGGTCAAGGGACGATGCAGCCATTTACGTAGGATCCGTTCTGCCATGAATTGAGGGACAGCACGGTACCCCCTCTGCAATGCCTGCCAGGCCAGTTCTTTTTGTCCGGTCTTGAAATACGCCCAAGCAACGTCCACTTTACGACGCATGATGGCAAATTCGAGAATTGTTCGAGCGTTGGGTTCGCAACCGCGTGCGGACTCTTCCATGATGTATAGCTCATCGAGCGCGATTTGTAAGTAGTTGACCGTAAGACTGCTAGGCCGCTTCCGATAAACGGTCAATATTTCGGGAATAAAGCCAATTTCCCACCCTGCCTTTGCAATTTCTAGCCAGAGGTGATAGTCTTCCCCGGTTCGAAATCGGGGGTCAAAACCGCATCGATCTTTAAGGCATTCCGCTCGTACGACAACTGTACTGCTCGTTCCGGTCCAGTTTCGCTCGAGAAAATCGGCCCAGCGCAGCGTGGATTGAGTGGGTGGGAAAAACCAAGGTTGAAGGCGCTTGCCGTCTGGATAACCGTAAAGCACTTCAAACCAATTAAAGCTCATGCCCATCCGAGGCGAATTTTGCAGGCGGCTCAAATGGGCCGCAAGCTTTTGAGGGTGCCATAGATCGTCTCCGTCTAGGAAGGCAATGAATTGACCTGCGGCCATTTTCATTCCTGTATTGCGGGCTGCTGCAGGGCCGGCATTGGATTGATGAACGTAGCGCAGGGTAGCGCGATCGGAAAACCGATGGACCTGCTCGGCAGTATCGTCCGTCGAACCGTCGTCAATGACGATGACCTCAAAATCTTGATAGCTTTGGTCGAATACCGAGTTTAAAGACTGCTCAATATAGGTGCTGGCGTTATAGACCGGAATAATGACGCTAAAAGTGGTCATAGCGATAAAGGTAGAGGATCCGAATTGGGTAAGGATGGTTTCTGGAACGGTCGAATGAATTGAGCCGGAACTCCCCGATTAGCATCTAAGGCTCGGCATGCCTGGTAACAGCGGCCCCAGCCGCTACGATAGCCCTCGTTTGAGGGTAATACGTTTGAAAATAATGGCTCTAACTTCGCAGCTCATCTTACCTAAAGAGGCCTAGCCGCTTATCTGACCAAAAAGTCAAAACGGAAAAAATCGCGGGTGCCGAAGAATTGTTTGAACAGGGAGATCCGCTCTTCTAATCGAATCCTAAAAACACCGTCATTGTTGTAGTAGTTTAATTTTTGACTAGGGCAATATAGCGCTGCCAGTTCATATCCGTATCTAGAGATTGATAGTGAACGAAGTTATGTCGGTTGGTTTCTCTTGCAGCTCGCCGCGTTTGCAGTCGCAGTTGAATCTGCTCTGGATCGCGGTATTGATAGTGACAGTTGGGAATCTTGTAGGAACACTTTTTTAACTTTCTGGAGCCTTGGGGAGCCATGAAGCCGTGGGGATTTTCGGCATTGATGCAGTCTGGCCAGGTTAAATCGGAGTCAATCCGAAATAAGCGCTGCTCCATATTGGTAAAACAATAATATCTCCGCCTTTGGGAAATTGGGTAGTCCCGCGAGTCTAAACCTTGCCGATATTGCTCCCAATCTGCATCGGTGAAGTGAAAATTATACTGAGCTGTGTTGATCTGCTGGGCGCCTTCTGCTTCGGCAATGCGGATACCCTTATGGGGGTCTTCGGCTAAAAACTCATCGGCATCTAAAATGTATAACCAATCTCCTACGGCTAGATCGCTGCGGATTGCATTAAAGACTTGAGCGCGCAATCCATCATAGAAGGGTACGTCTTCATGCCGAAAGGGAATGACGACATCGCTGGCCGATTTCTTGACTTGCTGCCAGCTGTCGTCATTGCTGCCGGTATCGAAAACGTAGATTTTATGACAAAAGCTGCTCGCGTAATGCAGGGTCTGGGCAACGATATCTCCTTCGTTTTTAACTAAACAAATAGCGTGGATGCGTTTCATCTGTCGTTAAGACTCAAAGTGACGGTAAAAGTTTCTAAGAAATCCTTGGGGTGAAAGCCACTCTACCCATAGTTTTCGACATTCAATTTGTAACTCTTGAAACTGTTGCGGTGTGAGTCGAGCGTGAAACTCGCGAATGCGTTCTCCTAGGTAAGGGAGATCGTCTTCTTCAACCCACACGCAATAACGCTTCCAGTCAATCCAGCGCTCAAAGGGCAGTTCGCTGTCGGTATTGACGAATACGGGGATCCGCCCGCAGCTGAGCGTTTCGTAAAAGCGGTATGAAAAATTGCCCCCGCCCCGAGTGCAAAGAATATAGTCGCTATTGAGCATATTCTCAACAAACTGCTCTCGCTGAGATAAGGTTAGTTTTTCAGTATGGTGAAGCGAGTCCCGAATCAAAAAATTGCATTCCACTTTTGGCGTTTTTGAGAGGACGAACAGTGCCTGCGATCGAATTCGCGAACCGTACAGCCATGGGAGGGGATGCTTTACTAATTCGATTCCCACTTTTTTGACAATCCGGGCCATCCCAGGGAGTGCGCCCAACTTCAGGCGGAGATGATTGGTAAGATGATTTCGCGGTTTTACCAGGGCAGTATAGCCGCAATAGCCGATGACGGGTCGGCTGGACTTGCTGCGCAGTTGGACTCGACCGTGACAATAATGCTCTACAAAATCTTCGCTCCAAGCAGGTATGACAATCTCGTTTTGCTGGCGACTGGAACGGTTGCTCGAAGTCCGAAAGACTAAGCTGTTTTCTAAATCAATTGCTGTGGTTGCATCATCTAAGCAAAATATGACGAGTGGGATGCCTTGAAGTGCTGCCTTTTGGGCCATGTTTCGGGCGAACTCTAAACCTTGAGGATGGTCTTTTCCTTGAAACCAATCAAAAGGTAAAATGGCTAGTTGAGCATCTTCTACTCGAACCATGTTTAAAAAATCGGAACTGATTTTAATGTATTCATCATAACAACGAGTTTTTGGATTAGAAATGTCTTCGCTATTCTTTCCCCAAAAGCCGGATAAAAAGAAAATATGGGGGATTCCTTCGGGTAAATAAGTCGGGTCGGTATAAATATTTAGTTGTCTTAGATTGGCTGTTTCTGGGCTGTTAGACGACTTGCTCATACGAAGCCTGGTAAAGTCTCAATATTTATCAATACTTGTTTCTAACTAAAATATAGCTCGTGCTCTATCATACTTGCAACGATTTAAATCCAGAATAAGTCTTATGTTTGATAAACTGTGCTAGTTTACGATTTTAAATTTAGACCTTTTCTTAGGAATTTATCCAAAGTGTGTTAGGCGTATTTTAGGTTCTGGAGTTAAGACAAGTTTTCCTTCCGGATCGCCCCAACTCCAATTGGCGATCGCTGAGATAGAGAACCAATAGAAAAAGAGGGCCGTGTGACTCCAGATATTTTCGGTTAGCATGCCAACCATTATGGCTAGCATATTTGCAAATAGAGTTAGGCAAAAGCTTTTTTGAGATTTTACTGTTAATGGAGAAACGATTAATCTAAGTAGTCGTAATAACTGAGTTCCTAAAAATAATAGAAAAAGAGTAAAACCAACCACGCCCTCTTCCACAAGTACGCGAATGTAGTCATTGTGCGCCCAGGCGAACATCGGCCCTAAATAATCTGTCATTTGAAGTCCATACCCTAAAACTGGTGAAAATTTCCAATGATTTAAGAGTGCAGTCCATTGTGCAATTCTCCAGTTAAAACTATTTGAATCTTGAGATGAAAGTAGGACGGCGCGCGATATGTCAATATCTGAATTGAATAATGGTGTTTGCGCTATTGAAGCTAAGCGTTCTTGACCGAAATCTGTATTTAAAAATATCCCAAACATTAAAGAAATTAATAATACTGAGCTAATTAAATTTCTAAAATTAAGCTGAGACAAGATTAGGCAAGGGATCAAAACCAGTAACATGGTAATGCCGACCAATGTTTGTGTATTAACCAAGAAGAAAACAAGTACAATCAGTAGTAATACCCAAGGAAGACGTTTCTGAGTATTGTTTAATTTCCAATAAGTTAGGCCGATAAAAAAAACGAGAAACGTAGCAAATGTATTTGCTACGCCTAGCGTTCCATTAATTCGAAGACTTTCCTGATTGCGGTTTATGGCTAAAAAAGTTGGTAGTAAGCGATCGGGAACTAGAAGTTGGAGAAATGCTACACCAATAGGTATGGCTAGAGCTAGAAAAAGATAGTTAACAAATTTTTCTGGAGAGAGACGTTCTTTTAATTGAAGCGTAAGTAGATAAGCCATGAGCCAAGAAAATATGCGTACCCATTCTCGTACGGCATCAGAGAGATACTCTCCACCAAAACCCAGACCACCCAAGGGTAGCAAAACGACCCACAAGCCTTGTAAAACGACCCAAAGTGCAAAAAAACAAAAGAAAGAGTCAATTTGAACCTTCTGTTTTGAAAGAAGGCGAACGATCGTATAAATGATTGTTAAACCTGAAAGCCCGACTGCAAATGCCCCTGTCAATCCCCGATCTGTGAAAGGATCGAGTGCCGATCTGAGAATTAAGAGTCCAACTACACTTACTTCAAAATTTTTGAAAAAGAAACGAATTAGTACAGGAATAAATAAAATTGAAATAACAAATAATGACTTAGTCCCTGTCAAAAATATGCTAGCTATTCCTATTAGAACGCCAATAACTCCGATTAAATACTTTGAGTAAACCATGAATTTTATACTTCTAGAAACGATAGTTAGACAATCTATTGGCCCTAAAATTATTTCGTAAATCGAACTAGCTTAGAATGATGTCTTCAGAAGAGTTCAATATACACTCCAGGCTAATTTATACATTCATTATTGCTAAAAAATGAATGTATAAGTCGATGTCTGAATTTATTCTGAAGTGGTAAGAGATTTTTAGAACCTTCTTCACGTTCTTTCTAAAGGGCGTTCTGAATGGTTCTCTGTAATGGTTTCTAATGGATTCACAAGTTCATGCATTAGATTAGAGTTATGTATTCTGACCGCATCAGGTGTTTCGTTGATTACCATCCCTAAAATTTTAGTGCCGCATCCTTTTAGCTCCGCGATTGTCTGAAGTGCGATCGCTTTCGGAGTGATTTCTGGACGTACCACTAGTACTAGACCGTTGGTCTGTTGGCTTAATGTCATGACATCAGAGTAAAGACTAACCGCTGCCGCATCAATGATAACAAGATCGTACATATTCTTTGCTTCTGTTAACAACGTTGACATGGCAGCAGCTTCTAGTACCTGAGCGGGGCGTTTAAGCCATTGGCCTGTTGTCAATATCTCTAAATTAGGAATTCCCGTTGATTTTACGGCTGATAGGAGGGGTATGCTCCCACTTACTACATCAATTAGGCCTGGAATAGCTGGAAGATCGAAGAAATTTTGTTGTAAAGGACGACTCAAATCGGCATCAATTAAAAGCGTTCGCCGAGATAACATTGCTGATACGCTAGCAAGGCGAGCGGCAACGTTCGATTTTCCTTCTTCATCAACAATGCTACTGAGTATAATGGCCTTCAGGTTATTATCGCTATTGCTCTCCAGTGTTTTGAGCAACTTTCGATAAGGTTCTATCGCTATAGAATTGTCTAAAAAACTTTCCAAAAATTCTCGATCGAGTTCTGGTGAAAGGCGAGGGAGCGTGCTGAGTATGGGTAGCTTGAGTTGAGTTTCGGCTTCCCTTGCACTACCGACGGTATTTCTTAACATTTCACCTAATAGAACAATACCAATTGCCGATATGAAACCAAAAGCAGCCCCCAAAAGCAAAATCGATCTAGGCTTAGGGCTGTTTGGAGTAGAGGGCGGTGTAGCAAGTCCGACAATGCGAACGTTACTGACAAGCTGAGCTTCTGCAATTCGTGCCTGCTCTAAATTATTCTTCAAGAGTTTGAGGGTTTCCGCTTCTGTTTCGCGACGCCTGACTAAGGTATTGAGAATTCTTTGTACGGCTGGCAATTGGGCGATGCTTGCCTGCAGAGATTTACGTTGATTTTCCAGAGCCTTGAGTTTTTCGCTCATCGCACTGCGATCGACCTCGCCTGCAATGTAAGCAGCCATTAAATTGCGGCTTAAGTCGTCAGATGCCATAGTTCCAGAGACGGTCTGATTTCTTGGATTAACACGTGCTAACTTCTGTCTGTACAACGTCCGAGTTTCATCTCGTTTTTGAATTAGATCTAACATTTCCGGGTTTTGATCTGCCAATCGAGAACGTTTGTCGGCGACTTGAGCATCCATTTCAGATAGTCGGCGCCTTAAGTCCTTGAGCTCTTCATCTTGTCCAACTCGAGATGAAATATAAGCGCTCTCGACTCCATCTACTCCGGTGACACGTTGTAGCCGCTCGTTTTTTAGCTGAGCTTCTTGTAACTGAGCGATCAAAGTACGTTCTTGATCTTCGATAGTTGTCAAACTGGCCACAAGGCTATTCGACTGAGTATCTATAGAAATAACCCCTCGGGATGCTTTAAATCTGCTCTCTTCAGCTTCTGCTCGCTGTAGCTTTCCTTCCTGCTGTGGTATTTGAGATTCAATAAACTGCCGAACTGAGAAAGCTTCTCGACGGATGCTTTCCCCACTCTCTTGAACTGTGGCCCTCGCAATGGCATTCACTACCTCCGCTGCCATTCGAGGATCGGGATTCTGGTAAATAACTTCGAGAATATTTGTGGCTGGTAAAATTTTAACCTGGAGTCGACCTTTCACTTCATCTGCTGTAGGGAGTGGTTTCTGTCCGCGATCCACATTTTGGATTAAACTGAGGGCCCTAACTACAAGCTGTTTCGAAGTAACTAATTCAGCTTGAGTGGCAATGGGGTTAGCATTTCCTGGCACGGGTGCTGTTGCTAAATTTCGCCCTAATTCAGACACACTAGTGCGCCGTTCATCAAGTATAAGTCTAGACGATGCTTGATAAAGTGGTTGCGTAATGACTAAATAGATTAACGATGCGCCAATAGCCGAGGTGAATGCAGCAAGTGCATTCCAAAAGTTACGCTTTATCACTATTGTTAACAAAGGCATTTCATTCATACATGTATCTCCAGAAAATTGAGCTGTTTTAAGTTTCCCTGTTGAAAACTTTGAGGCAACGAGGTTCTTTTATCTTAGAATTGTATCTCCTGTAATGAATATAGAGTAGAACTTATGCGGTTTAGATGAGAAACGTTTGCAAGGGACTTCCAAAGAAAAAAGTATTTCACTATCAACCTACTCTATACAAAATATCCACAAACTACTTTCCGAGATTAAGAGTTAATGTCCCTAGTTTTTTGTCACACTTTTGAGACGGTTATGTTTGGCACGGTCATGCTGTATCACTAGGAAAAAAAGAGTTGAACAACTGTTTGGATTTGAAAATGCGCTAATTCTATCAGTCTTAGCCCTAAATTTCCGAAATAAGCGTTCGAGGGTATTGTTTGTTTGTACTAGTGGATACAAGGATTCGTCCAAATAATAGAGGCTAAAGGTCAACGCAATGTCTTTCAAAAAGGTACAGATGGCCTTGGGTTTGACAAACTGCCAAGTGACCTTACCCCGAAAAAGTGGACATTCCCGAAGAGTCGATAACCGAGGAGAATGTTCCGATGATACAAAAACCCCGCAGGATATTTACAGACGAGCAGAAGGCAGAGGCCGTCAGGATTGTCAATCAATCAGGCAAACCCATCAGCCAAGTTGTCAAAGCAATGGGATTAACTGTCCCCGAAACCGATAGATAGACTGTTTTGCATCGCCCACCACCCAAAGGTTCTCTCCGTCGCCGCATAGAGCTTGGAGCAGGCGGACGCTACTTCGGTTGACATCTTGATACTCATCGACGAGTACATGGTCATACTGACTCTCAAAATGGTTTCGGATTGCAGCGTTTTTTTCAATGGCTTGCAGCGTGTTGAGCGAGTACTCAACCTTTTCTGCGTCCGGTTGCAAGGCGATCGGCGGTAAGAGCAAGGCATCCAAGAGTTGCTGAGCCACTACCTCGAACGGCGCACCAAACCTTTCTGCAATCTGGGAAACGGTTAGACCTTCCTCAACATGGAGTTTGCGCACCACAGGGCGTGGCAAGAGAAATTCGCGGGCGAATAGATCCATCTGAACCTCGCGCCGTTGCCTTGGACTGTAGTCAACAACGCGATCGATTCCGACTGGTGAGGGTTCAGAAGACCGTGCTGGGTCGATGTTTAGTATAGGTTCGGCGTCAGGGGCATCGCCGAGTTCGACATGACTGATTTCATGTGCAACCAGGAAAGCTCGCTCAAAGGGTGTTCCAATGTTTTCGTAAAGAATGAGAACAGCATCGGGAATAAAGGTGGCCCTTCCGCCATTCAACATTGCGGCACCGGGAGCGGTCTTCTCGACGTCTATTTCCCGGCGCGTTGCCTCAGCCACTGCAAACGCATAGGAGTGTAGGGGATTCTCTCCTCTTGCAACAGCCTGGGCGTGAAGGTCAGCCGCTATCTGACGTGCGATCTCGATCCTATCCATCTTGGTTTTCGGTTGTCATCAGTAATGCTCGCGGATCTGGAGGTACATCGGCTTCGATCAAGATCTGCTCGAAGGTCACGGGTTCTCTAACCTCGGGTCTGTCATCTGCCTTATAGCTTTGTGCCAGTTTAGGCGTAGGCGGTAGCGCCAGTGCATCTTTGAGTGATTCAACTGTGCTGTTCAAAGCAGAGGCCAATCGCTCCAGAAAAGGAGTCGGCACGGAAGCAGATTTAACCCGACGCTCATGAAAGGCCGTGATTACTTGGCGCGGCACACCAAGGTGCCGTGCAAGATCGCGTTGCCCAGCAACCGAAAGGTTTGTAAATGGAGCGACTGGTTTCTTTCGGGATAGCCTCGGTATGTCGCTTCCACGCCCTGTCGATCGTCGCTAGGTCTCGATCTGAAAGTGGTGTCTCATCCTCACATACCTCGCGCGACAGTTCGTATGAAAGATCTACGAGTTCAGCAGCGTATTGTGGGTAATCCCTCAGGTATTGTTCGAGGGTGTCACGTCCTGAATTAGGTTCCACGGCGAAAGCATACAATACATCTTCGCGGGAGATTTGGGATTCATGAGGCATCATAATAACGTTTCTCCTACAGTTAGAGCGGCTTGCAGGACAGCGTATGCCTTATCCCGGTGTGTCCGGATCGTTTTCTCTGACTTTCCAAGCACCTTTCGTATTGTGAGCACGTCAGGATTATTGGAATCGATGGGAATTTCTTGTCGAATCATCTCTACGATCCTCCGTTGTTCATCTGGTAAGGTATCAATCGCTGCGTACAGGCATGACCGGTAATCGTCGTTGGCCAACGCAGATGTATTGAATGGCTCAAAGCTTTCAGCAGCAAGCTCGACCTCGGCTTTCAGCTCCCCAGTGACTTGATCTTCAAGAGTGGTCAAACGATTTTCATTCCGAACAACCTGACGCCAGACATCGCAAATCATAGTTTTTAATGCTTGATTGAAGCGCACCTCGAAAAAATCAAGTTGTTCAGAGTACTCTGTACGATCCTTTGCGAGCAGTTCCGCGAACCGCCCACTCACCTCATCTCGAATGAGTTGGATAAGATATGTTTTATTATCATTGGTGCTTGCCTTCTTGGAGCATCTCCGCAGGACGCGCTCGGCCATGAGCTTGTAGAGTTTCTCGAAGTAGTCATCCGATTTGTCTGTAGAGTTATAACTATTTCTGGTGTACAGCGAAGGAGACAAAAAAAGGCGTATCCTTCTGGACAAGCAAAAATACCAGAATAGAGATACACCATGACTCAAGATAATCTAATCGAGTTCAAAACACCAGAGTCTCAGGAATGCTTTAGCGATGCGCTCAGTGACTTGGTGCGCCAAGGTGCGCGTCAAATCATTGCACAGGCGGTAGAGGCCGAACTGAGCGAGTTTCTAGGTCAATATCAGGGCTTAAAAGACGACAACGGTCGTCAGGTGGTGGTACGAAATGGATACTTACCGGCCCGGACGATCGCCACTGGGATTGGCGAGGTCGCAGTGCAGGTACCGAAAGTGCGAGACCGCAGCGGCAGCGGTATCAAGTTCAACTCCCTGCTGTTACCGCCCTATCTAAAACGCAGTCGCAGTGTGGAGGAAGTCTTGCCTTGGCTGTATCTCAAAGGGATTTCGACAGGCGACTTTAGCGAAGCCCTATCGGCGTTGTTAGGTCAACAGGCAAAGGGCTTATCCGCCGCGACCATCAGTCGGCTCAAGGCAAAGTGGCAGCAGGAGCAGCAGGTCTGGCAAGTGCGTTCCTTGCGCGCCAAGCGCTACATCTATGTGTGGGCGGACGGCATTTACTTCAATATTCGAGAAGAGGAGCGTCAGTGCATTCTGGTCATGATTGGCGTCACCGATACGGGTTACAAGGAGTTGTTGGGGATGGCCGCAGGCTACCGAGAATCGGAGTTGAGTTGGAAGGCATTGATGCTCCAGCTCAAAGACCAAGGGTTACAGTATGACCCACTGCTGGCCATTGGCGATGGCGCATTGGGTTTCTGGAAGGCACTCCCTCAGGTCTGGTCGACAACCCAGAAACAGCGCTGCTGGGTGCATAAGACGGCTAATGTGCTCAACAAGCTGCCTAAAAACCTCCAACCCAATGCTAAGTCAGCGCTTTGGGAGATTTATCGAGCACAGACGAAATCCGATGCCAACCAGGCTTTCAATCGGTTTATCAAGACCTATCAATCCAAGTATCCTGAGGCAACCGATTGTTTGGACAAAGACCGAGATGTCCTGCTGGGGTTCTATGATTTCCCGGCTGAGCCCTGGCAGCATATCCGCTCGACGAATCCCATTGAATCGACCTTTGCCACCGTTCGCTTGCGAACTGATAAGACCCGTGGGGCGATCTCTAACGGCACGATTCTGCCACTGGTGTTCAAGTTAATCCAGAGTGCTCAAAAGCGTTGGCTGCGCATTCGAGGGTTTAAGCACCTCGGCGATGTGATTGAAGGCGTTCAATTCAAAGATGGGATTCGACTAGAACAGAAACACACTGATTTGAACGAGCAACAGAAGGCTGCCTAATTTTGTCCCATACACCAGATTTGACTATTGTGAATTCCGGAAACTATGGCTATTGAATCGAAAGATTTTTCCGGAAAGTATGTCCGCTACTTTATTGAATACCCAAAGCCTTGGAAGTTGTCAAATCAGTCTTGTGAGTTTCAGCATTTTCTGAGGGTAAAGTCCCTTCATTAGGAGAAGGACGGTCAAAGTCAAACTTGGCTCCCTTCAAGCGATAGGAAGAGCCAGTGAACTTGAGATACTCGCCATAGTGAAGGGTGCGGTCAATAATAGCTCTGGCCAACTCCTCATCATGCAAGCCCCTTCCCCATTGGCGCAGGGGCTTATTGGTCGTGAACAGAATGGGTTTGCCCTGCTGGTATCGTTGATCCACGACCTGGAACAAGACATCGGCAGCCCCAGGCCCATAACCGAGATAGCCCATCTCATCAATGACCAAGACATGAGGCTGAGTATAGGGTTTGAGAGCAGCATTGAGGTCATGGGCAATTTTCAGCTCATTGATCAACGCCGCAGCCGTGATAAAGCGTGCTGCAAACCCATTCTGGATCGCTTTGTAAGCAATGCTGACACAAAGATGGGTTTTCCCAGTCCCCGGCGGGCCTTCGAGAATTAAGGAGCGATTGTCGCTCACTAACTCAGGCCCTAAGAATCGACCCAGCATTTGGCGTTTGAGGTCGCTTCTGAAGGTGAAATCAAAGGTTTCAATGGTGGCGGCAAAGGGAAACTTAGCCTTTGCCACCTGAGTGGCGACCCGGTTTTCAGCCCGATGGGCGACTTCTTCCGAGAGGAGTCGTTCCAGAAATTGAGCATAAGACCAGTCCTCCCGTTCGGCGACGGGAATCAAGTCTGTTAAGACACGCGCAACCGTACTCAAGCCGAGGCGCTTGAGCAATATTTCTAAACTCATAAAACTATCCTTGTGATGAATGAGGGTGAAGGGCCAAAGGCTCAAGACCTAGAAAGCACAGGTTGACTCCCTCTCGGCGATCGCCAATAGATACTCGCTGCCAAAACAGCGCACCTCGGTGGCCAGGGAAAGGGCCGCGAGAAAATCCGTGCGACCAATCTGCTCATAGAGTTGATACATGTGGTCTACATCGCTTTCCCAGCCTTGAGGACGACGATGCACCAACTCGGTAAGGTATGGCTGCACCATCGGGTCTAGGTCTAAGAGTAATTGTCGTTGGGCATAGGGTTTGCCCCGACGATACTGAAATAGCTCTTGGGCATGCTCAAACAGTACGCTGGACTTCCCATTTTCCGGAAATCTAGGATGCTCCCCCAGCAAGCGTTCTCCCCAAATAAATTGCCACTCGTTGCTGCTGTAGATGAAGCGTCACGGTTTGACCGATGGCAACCGCCGGAACCGAATATTCCATGCCTCGATAGTGGACGCGCGCTGTGGGGCATACTACCGCACTGACCTTGAAGGCATAGGTGTCGGCCTGATGCGCACAAACTTTGAGGGACTCCTGCGCCAATCGGGTCAAGGGGATCTCTTTGGTGGCATCGCAGGGTCGTTCGGTGTTCACGTAGTCCACCCAGCCTTGGAGCTGTGCAATCAGGTCAGGGCGGTCTTGAAACGTTCGAGCGACAAAGAAATTATCTTTGACGAAGCCCACTAGATTTTCGACGGAGCCTTTCTGCTGTGGACGATAGGGCCAGCACGCTAGGGGAATGACCCCGCAGTCTATGGCGAATTGAGCGAACCGTTGGGTCCAGTTCACTTTGGCACTGCCGTCTTCACGAATCTCGCGAGACTCCACCACGGTGCTCATATTGTCGAACACGCTCATTAACGGTATCCCGCCAAAGTGCTCATAGGCTCTCAGTAAGCACCGCACCACGGTCTCTTGTTGCTCGTTGTCTACGATTTGCACATCCACAAACCGTGAGTATTTGAGCCGTGAAGCAAAAAAACGCACCACTTCGATATGTCCGTCGGCAAACCTGACGCGGCGTTGACCAAAGTCGTGTTGGGAAAACTCTCCTGGCAATCCCTCGAATCGCACGATGGGGACAGGCGGGTTTGTCGGTCGAAGACGGTGCACCAATTCATAGACCGCTGTTTTTCCTCCGGTATACCCTTTGGCTCTCAGGCGCGCGAGCACTTCTTGGCCTTGGAGTGGGCCATCTTCAAGTTTTCGCGCTTCTTCAAACCACTGTTGAATCTCACGTTCGTATTGCTCTACCGCACTGGGCCTTCCCAGATTTCGGCTTTTCCGGAAACTCTCATCGTCTGCATTTGTGACCTCCGGTTCTTTCTCAATCCGGCTGGTCGTTCGTTCACTGATTCCGGTCAGCTCTCGAACCTGTTTTTGGGGGACTCCCTCTTGTCTCAATTTTTGAACCATAAATCGCTCCAGTATGTTGTACATGGGCACTGGTCTTGGGTTGGACTATCTCCATTTTTGAAGATAAATCCTCCCGTTCTGACCTGACATACTTTCCGGAATCGGAGCTGTCATAGTTTCCGGAATTCACAACTATATCTCATCTTGATGAGGGAGATCGCTGTCCAGTAGAGTTTACTGATAGCCGCAGTACGGGCAAGGTCAAAAGTTGTAGCGGTCTTTTGGGCAAATTGAAGCGAAGCCGTGTAGTAAAACATGATGAACTCCTGTGTAGCGGTAGAGTTGAAGCAATCGGTAAACTGTGGTGCGTCGATTGCTATGTATATAGAATGGTCGATAATTTCATATAAATCAAGTGCAAAATTGAAGCTTTAGGCATTAAGAACTAAAGTAGGCAAAGCTCCAAAAGCTAATAGAAAAGAGGCTTGTAGGAGTATTGAGACATTAATAAGAAAATATTATACAGGCAAGATCGCAAGAATTTTATATACGAATATTAAATACAAAGAAGCGATTTCGTGAGAATATCTTATGCAGAATGGTGGTTTTGGATGGTGAATGATATCCTAGAAGCGTTGACATAGCGTACTTTTGCAGAAAGTTGAAGGTTTACATCGTTTAGAGCAAGTCTTAAGAATTATATACGAAGTGCAAAGAGTGCGCTTTTGCTGGGGAGGGTGTCAGATGGAGAGCGATCGCTAAGGCGCGAAGCGCTGAAAGCATTGGTATATATGGATTTATTTAAAAGTTGAAGGTTTGTGCGATGTTGAGCAAGTTTGAAGGTTTGTATACAAAAGGGCGATCCCATAATATATTGCATGGTGTTTTGCACGTAATATAAGATATTTTTGAATAAGTCCCGTGAAGCATAAGCACGGATCCCGTGAAGCATGTCGCATACATATTGTTTTTCTTGTTACAAGAAAAACAATATGTATGCGACATGCTTCACGGGATCCGTGCTTATACATTCAAAATATCTTATATTACGTGCAAAACACCATGCAATATATTATGGGATCGCCCTTTTGTATACAAACCTTCAAACTTGCTCAACATCGCACAAACCTTCAACTTTTAAATAAATCCATATATACCAATGCTTTCAGCGCTTCGCGCCTTAGCGATCGCTCTCCATCTGACACCCTCCCCAGCAAAAGCGCACTCTTTGCACTTCGTATATAATTCTTAAGACTTGCTCTAAACGATGTAAACCTTCAACTTTCTGCAAAAGTACGCTATGTCAACGCTTCTAGGATATCATTCACCATCCAAAACCACCATTCTGCATAAGATATTCTCACGAAATCGCTTCTTTGTATTTAATATTCGTATATAAAATTCTTGCGATCTTGCCTGTATAATATTTTCTTATTAATGTCTCAATACTCCTACAAGCCTCTTTTCTATTAGCTTTTGGAGCTTTGCCTACTTTAGTTCTTAATGCCTAAAGCTTCAATTTTGCACTTGATTTATATGAAATTATCGACCATTCTATATACATAGCAATCGACGCACCACAGTTTACCGATTGCTTCAACTCTACCGCTACACAGGAGTTCATCATGTTTTACTACACGGCTTCGCTTCAATTTGCCCAAAAGACCGCTACAACTTTTGACCTTGCCCGTACTGCGGCTATCAGTAAACTCTACTGGACAGCGATCTCCCTCATCAAGATGAGATATAGTTGTGAATTCCGGAAACTATGACAGCTCCGATTCCGGAAAGTATGTCAGGTCAGAACGGGAGGATTTATCTTCAAAAATGGAGATAGTCCAACCCAAGACCAGTGCCCATGTACAACATACTGGAGCGATTTATGGTTCAAAAATTGAGACAAGAGGGAGTCCCCCAAAAACAGGTTCGAGAGCTGACCGGAATCAGTGAACGAACGACCAGCCGGATTGAGAAAGAACCGGAGGTCACAAATGCAGACGATGAGAGTTTCCGGAAAAGCCGAAATCTGGGAAGGCCCAGTGCGGTAGAGCAATACGAACGTGAGATTCAACAGTGGTTTGAAGAAGCGCGAAAACTTGAAGATGGCCCACTCCAAGGCCAAGAAGTGCTCGCGCGCCTGAGAGCCAAAGGGTATACCGGAGGAAAAACAGCGGTCTATGAATTGGTGCACCGTCTTCGACCGACAAACCCGCCTGTCCCCATCGTGCGATTCGAGGGATTGCCAGGAGAGTTTTCCCAACACGACTTTGGTCAACGCCGCGTCAGGTTTGCCGACGGACATATCGAAGTGGTGCGTTTTTTTGCTTCACGGCTCAAATACTCACGGTTTGTGGATGTGCAAATCGTAGACAACGAGCAACAAGAGACCGTGGTGCGGTGCTTACTGAGAGCCTATGAGCACTTTGGCGGGATACCGTTAATGAGCGTGTTCGACAATATGAGCACCGTGGTGGAGTCTCGCGAGATTCGTGAAGACGGCAGTGCCAAAGTGAACTGGACCCAACGGTTCGCTCAATTCGCCATAGACTGCGGGGTCATTCCCCTAGCGTGCTGGCCCTATCGTCCACAGCAGAAAGGCTCCGTCGAAAATCTAGTGGGCTTCGTCAAAGATAATTTCTTTGTCGCTCGAACGTTTCAAGACCGCCCTGACCTGATTGCACAGCTCCAAGGCTGGGTGGACTACGTGAACACCGAACGACCCTGCGATGCCACCAAAGAGATCCCCTTGACCCGATTGGCGCAGGAGTCCCTCAAAGTTTGTGCGCATCAGGCCGACACCTATGCCTTCAAGGTCAGTGCGGTAGTATGCCCCACAGCGCGCGTCCACTATCGAGGCATGGAATATTCGGTTCCGGCGGTTGCCATCGGTCAAACCGTGACGCTTCATCTACAGCAGCAACGAGTGGCAATTTATTTGGGAGAACGCTTGCTGGGGGAGCATCCTAGATTTCCGGAAAATGGGAAGTCCAGCGTACTGTTTGAGCATGCCCAAGAGCTATTTCAGTATCGTCGGGGCAAACCCTATGCCCAACGACAATTACTCTTAGACCTAGACCCGATGGTGCAGCCATACCTTACCGAGTTGGTGCATCGTCGTCCTCAAGGCTGGGAAAGCGATGTAGACCACATGTATCAACTCTATGAGCAGATTGGTCGCACGGATTTTCTCGCGGCCCTTTCCCTGGCCACCGAGGTGCGCTGTTTTGGCAGCGAGTATCTATTGGCGATCGCCGAGGGGAGTCAACCTGTGCTTTCTAGGTCTTGAGCCTTTGGCCCTTCACCCTCATTCATCACAAGGATAGTTTTATGAGTTTAGAAATATTGCTCAAGCGCCTCGGCTTGAGTACGGTTGCGCGTGTCTTAACAGACTTGATTCCCGTCGCCGAACGGGAGGACTGGTCTTATGCTCAATTTCTGGAACGACTCCTCTCGGAAGAAGTCGCCCATCGGGCTGAAAACCGGGTCGCCACTCAGGTGGCAAAGGCTAAGTTTCCCTTTGCCGCCACCATTGAAACCTTTGATTTCACCTTCAGAAGCGACCTCAAACGCCAAATGCTGGGTCGATTCTTAGGGCCTGAGTTAGTGAGCGACAATCGCTCCTTAATTCTCGAAGGCCCGCCGGGGACTGGGAAAACCCATCTTTGTGTCAGCATTGCTTACAAAGCGATCCAGAATGGGTTTGCAGCACGCTTTATCACGGCTGCGGCGTTGATCAATGAGCTGAAAATTGCCCATGACCTCAATGCTGCTCTCAAACCCTATACTCAGCCTCATGTCTTGGTCATTGATGAGATGGGCTATCTCGGTTATGGGCCTGGGGCTGCCGATGTCTTGTTCCAGGTCGTGGATCAACGATACCAGCAGGGCAAACCCATTCTGTTCACGACCAATAAGCCCCTGCGCCAATGGGGAAGGGGCTTGCATGATGAGGAGTTGGCCAGAGCTATTATTGACCGCACCCTTCACTATGGCGAGTATCTCAAGTTCACTGGCTCTTCCTATCGCTTGAAGGGAGCCAAGTTTGACTTTGACCGTCCTTCTCCTAATGAAGGGACTTTACCCTCAGAAAATGCTGAAACTCACAAGACTGATTTGACAACTTCCAAGGCTTTGGGTATTCAATAAAGTAGCGGACATACTTTCCGGAAAAATCTTTCGATTCAATAGCCATAGTTTCCGGAATTCACAATAGTCAAATCTGGTGTATGGGACAAAATTAGGCAGCCTTCTGTTGCTCGTTCAAATCAGTGTGTTTCTGTTCTAGTCGAATCCCATCTTTGAATTGAACGCCTTCAATCACATCGCCGAGGTGCTTAAACCCTCGAATGCGCAGCCAACGCTTTTGAGCACTCTGGATTAACTTGAACACCAGTGGCAGAATCGTGCCGTTAGAGATCGCCCCACGGGTCTTATCAGTTCGCAAGCGAACGGTGGCAAAGGTCGATTCAATGGGATTCGTCGAGCGGATATGCTGCCAGGGCTCAGCCGGGAAATCATAGAACCCCAGCAGGACATCTCGGTCTTTGTCCAAACAATCGGTTGCCTCAGGATACTTGGATTGATAGGTCTTGATAAACCGATTGAAAGCCTGGTTGGCATCGGATTTCGTCTGTGCTCGATAAATCTCCCAAAGCGCTGACTTAGCATTGGGTTGGAGGTTTTTAGGCAGCTTGTTGAGCACATTAGCCGTCTTATGCACCCAGCAGCGCTGTTTCTGGGTTGTCGACCAGACCTGAGGGAGTGCCTTCCAGAAACCCAATGCGCCATCGCCAATGGCCAGCAGTGGGTCATACTGTAACCCTTGGTCTTTGAGCTGGAGCATCAATGCCTTCCAACTCAACTCCGATTCTCGGTAGCCTGCGGCCATCCCCAACAACTCCTTGTAACCCGTATCGGTGACGCCAATCATGACCAGAATGCACTGACGCTCCTCTTCTCGAATATTGAAGTAAATGCCGTCCGCCCACACATAGATGTAGCGCTTGGCGCGCAAGGAACGCACTTGCCAGACCTGCTGCTCCTGCTGCCACTTTGCCTTGAGCCGACTGATGGTCGCGGCGGATAAGCCCTTTGCCTGTTGACCTAACAACGCCGATAGGGCTTCGCTAAAGTCGCCTGTCGAAATCCCTTTGAGATACAGCCAAGGCAAGACTTCCTCCACACTGCGACTGCGTTTTAGATAGGGCGGTAACAGCAGGGAGTTGAACTTGATACCGCTGCCGCTGCGGTCTCGCACTTTCGGTACCTGCACTGCGACCTCGCCAATCCCAGTGGCGATCGTCCGGGCCGGTAAGTATCCATTTCGTACCACCACCTGACGACCGTTGTCGTCTTTTAAGCCCTGATATTGACCTAGAAACTCGCTCAGTTCGGCCTCTACCGCCTGTGCAATGATTTGACGCGCACCTTGGCGCACCAAGTCACTGAGCGCATCGCTAAAGCATTCCTGAGACTCTGGTGTTTTGAACTCGATTAGATTATCTTGAGTCATGGTGTATCTCTATTCTGGTATTTTTGCTTGTCCAGAAGGATACGCCTTTTTTTGTCTCCTTCGCTGTACACCAGAAATAGTTATAACTCTACAGACAAATCGGATGACTACTTCGAGAAACTCTACAAGCTCATGGCCGAGCGCGTCCTGCGGAGATGCTCCAAGAAGGCAAGCACCAATGATAATAAAACATATCTTATCCAACTCATTCGAGATGAGGTGAGTGGGCGGTTCGCGGAACTGCTCGCAAAGGATCGTACAGAGTACTCTGAACAACTTGATTTTTTCGAGGTGCGCTTCAATCAAGCATTAAAAACTATGATTTGCGATGTCTGGCGTCAGGTTGTTCGGAATGAAAATCGTTTGACCACTCTTGAAGATCAAGTCACTGGGGAGCTGAAAGCCGAGGTCGAGCTTGCTGCTGAAAGCTTTGAGCCATTCAATACATCTGCGTTGGCCAACGACGATTACCGGTCATGCCTGTACGCAGCGATTGATACCTTACCAGATGAACAACGGAGGATCGTAGAGATGATTCGACAAGAAATTCCCATCGATTCCAATAATCCTGACGTGCTCACAATACGAAAGGTGCTTGGAAAGTCAGAGAAAACGATCCGGACACACCGGGATAAGGCATACGCTGTCCTGCAAGCCGCTCTAACTGTAGGAGAAACGTTATTATGATGCCTCATGAATCCCAAATCTCCCGCGAAGATGTATTGTATGCTTTCGCCGTGGAACCTAATTCAGGACGTGACACCCTCGAACAATACCTGAGGGATTACCCACAATACGCTGCTGAACTCGTAGATCTTTCATACGAACTGTCGCGCGAGGTATGTGAGGATGAGACACCACTTTCAGATCGAGACCTAGCGACGATCGACAGGGCGTGGAAGCGACATACCGAGGCTATCCCGAAAGAAACCAGTCGCTCCATTTACAAACCTTTCGGTTGCTGGGCAACGCGATCTTGCACGGCACCTTGGTGTGCCGCGCCAAGTAATCACGGCCTTTCATGAGCGTCGGGTTAAATCTGCTTCCGTGCCGACTCCTTTTCTGGAGCGATTGGCCTCTGCTTTGAACAGCACAGTTGAATCACTCAAAGATGCACTGGCGCTACCGCCTACGCCTAAACTGGCACAAAGCTATAAGGCAGATGACAGACCCGAGGTTAGAGAACCCGTGACCTTCGAGCAGATCTTGATCGAAGCCGATGTACCTCCAGATCCGCGAGCATTACTGATGACAACCGAAAACCAAGATGGATAGGATCGAGATCGCACGTCAGATAGCGGCTGACCTTCACGCCCAGGCTGTTGCAAGAGGAGAGAATCCCCTACACTCCTATGCGTTTGCAGTGGCTGAGGCAACGCGCCGGGAAATAGACGTCGAGAAGACCGCTCCCGGTGCCGCAATGTTGAATGGCGGAAGGGCCACCTTTATTCCCGATGCTGTTCTCATTCTTTACGAAAACATTGGAACACCCTTTGAGCGAGCTTTCCTGGTTGCACATGAAATCAGTCATGTCGAACTCGGCGATGCCCCTGACGCCGAACCTATACTAAACATCGACCCAGCACGGTCTTCTGAACCCTCACCAGTCGGAATCGATCGCGTTGTTGACTACAGTCCAAGGCAACGGCGCGAGGTTCAGATGGATCTATTCGCCCGCGAATTTCTCTTGCCACGCCCTGTGGTGCGCAAACTCCATGTTGAGGAAGGTCTAACCGTTTCCCAGATTGCAGAAAGGTTTGGTGCGCCGTTCGAGGTAGTGGCTCAGCAACTCTTGGATGCCTTGCTCTTACCGCCGATCGCCTTGCAACCGGACGCAGAAAAGGTTGAGTACTCGCTCAACACGCTGCAAGCCATTGAAAAAAACGCTGCAATCCGAAACCATTTTGAGAGTCAGTATGACCATGTACTCGTCGATGAGTATCAAGATGTCAACCGAAGTAGCGTCCGCCTGCTCCAAGCTCTATGCGGCGACGGAGAGAACCTTTGGGTGGTGGGCGATGCAAAACAGTCTATCTATCGGTTTCGGGGACAGTTAATCCCATTGCTTTGACAACTTGGCTGATGGGTTTGCCTGATTGATTGACAATCCTGACGGCCTCTGCCTTCTGCTCGTCTGTAAATATCCTGCGGGGTTTTTGTATCATCGGAACATTCTCCTCGGTTATCGACTCTTCGGGAATGTCCACTTTTTCGGGGTAAGGTCACTTGGCAGTTTGTCAAACCCAAGGCCATCTGTACCTTTTTGAAAGACATTGCGTTGACCTTTAGCCTCTATTATTTGGACGAATCCTTGTATCCACTAGTACAAACAAACAATACCCTCGAACGCTTATTTCGGAAATTTAGGGCTAAGACTGATAGAATTAGCGCATTTTCAAATCCAAACAGTTGTTCAACTCTTTTTTTCCTAGTGATACAGCATGACCGTGCCAAACATAACCGTCTCAAAAGTGTGACAAAAAACTAGGGACATTAACTCTTAATCTCGGAAAGTAGTTTGTGGATATTTTGTATAGAGTAGGTTGATAGTGAAATACTTTTTTCTTTGGAAGTCCCTTGCAAACGTTTCTCATCTAAACCGCATAAGTTCTACTCTATATTCATTACAGGAGATACAATTCTAAGATAAAAGAACCTCGTTGCCTCAAAGTTTTCAACAGGGAAACTTAAAACAGCTCAATTTTCTGGAGATACATGTATGAATGAAATGCCTTTGTTAACAATAGTGATAAAGCGTAACTTTTGGAATGCACTTGCTGCATTCACCTCGGCTATTGGCGCATCGTTAATCTATTTAGTCATTACGCAACCACTTTATCAAGCATCGTCTAGACTTATACTTGATGAACGGCGCACTAGTGTGTCTGAATTAGGGCGAAATTTAGCAACAGCACCCGTGCCAGGAAATGCTAACCCCATTGCCACTCAAGCTGAATTAGTTACTTCGAAACAGCTTGTAGTTAGGGCCCTCAGTTTAATCCAAAATGTGGATCGCGGACAGAAACCACTCCCTACAGCAGATGAAGTGAAAGGTCGACTCCAGGTTAAAATTTTACCAGCCACAAATATTCTCGAAGTTATTTACCAGAATCCCGATCCTCGAATGGCAGCGGAGGTAGTGAATGCCATTGCGAGGGCCACAGTTCAAGAGAGTGGGGAAAGCATCCGTCGAGAAGCTTTCTCAGTTCGGCAGTTTATTGAATCTCAAATACCACAGCAGGAAGGAAAGCTACAGCGAGCAGAAGCTGAAGAGAGCAGATTTAAAGCATCCCGAGGGGTTATTTCTATAGATACTCAGTCGAATAGCCTTGTGGCCAGTTTGACAACTATCGAAGATCAAGAACGTACTTTGATCGCTCAGTTACAAGAAGCTCAGCTAAAAAACGAGCGGCTACAACGTGTCACCGGAGTAGATGGAGTCGAGAGCGCTTATATTTCATCTCGAGTTGGACAAGATGAAGAGCTCAAGGACTTAAGGCGCCGACTATCTGAAATGGATGCTCAAGTCGCCGACAAACGTTCTCGATTGGCAGATCAAAACCCGGAAATGTTAGATCTAATTCAAAAACGAGATGAAACTCGGACGTTGTACAGACAGAAGTTAGCACGTGTTAATCCAAGAAATCAGACCGTCTCTGGAACTATGGCATCTGACGACTTAAGCCGCAATTTAATGGCTGCTTACATTGCAGGCGAGGTCGATCGCAGTGCGATGAGCGAAAAACTCAAGGCTCTGGAAAATCAACGTAAATCTCTGCAGGCAAGCATCGCCCAATTGCCAGCCGTACAAAGAATTCTCAATACCTTAGTCAGGCGTCGCGAAACAGAAGCGGAAACCCTCAAACTCTTGAAGAATAATTTAGAGCAGGCACGAATTGCAGAAGCTCAGCTTGTCAGTAACGTTCGCATTGTCGGACTTGCTACACCGCCCTCTACTCCAAACAGCCCTAAGCCTAGATCGATTTTGCTTTTGGGGGCTGCTTTTGGTTTCATATCGGCAATTGGTATTGTTCTATTAGGTGAAATGTTAAGAAATACCGTCGGTAGTGCAAGGGAAGCCGAAACTCAACTCAAGCTACCCATACTCAGCACGCTCCCTCGCCTTTCACCAGAACTCGATCGAGAATTTTTGGAAAGTTTTTTAGACAATTCTATAGCGATAGAACCTTATCGAAAGTTGCTCAAAACACTGGAGAGCAATAGCGATAATAACCTGAAGGCCATTATACTCAGTAGCATTGTTGATGAAGAAGGAAAATCGAACGTTGCCGCTCGCCTTGCTAGCGTATCAGCAATGTTATCTCGGCGAACGCTTTTAATTGATGCCGATTTGAGTCGTCCTTTACAACAAAATTTCTTCGATCTTCCAGCTATTCCAGGCCTAATTGATGTAGTAAGTGGGAGCATACCCCTCCTATCAGCCGTAAAATCAACGGGAATTCCTAATTTAGAGATATTGACAACAGGCCAATGGCTTAAACGCCCCGCTCAGGTACTAGAAGCTGCTGCCATGTCAACGTTGTTAACAGAAGCAAAGAATATGTACGATCTTGTTATCATTGATGCGGCAGCGGTTAGTCTTTACTCTGATGTCATGACATTAAGCCAACAGACCAACGGTCTAGTACTAGTGGTACGTCCAGAAATCACTCCGAAAGCGATCGCACTTCAGACAATCGCGGAGCTAAAAGGATGCGGCACTAAAATTTTAGGGATGGTAATCAACGAAACACCTGATGCGGTCAGAATACATAACTCTAATCTAATGCATGAACTTGTGAATCCATTAGAAACCATTACAGAGAACCATTCAGAACGCCCTTTAGAAAGAACGTGAAGAAGGTTCTAAAAATCTCTTACCACTTCAGAATAAATTCAGACATCGACTTATACATTCATTTTTTAGCAATAATGAATGTATAAATTAGCCTGGAGTGTATATTGAACTCTTCTGAAGACATCATTCTAAGCTAGTTCGATTTACGAAATAATTTTAGGGCCAATAGATTGTCTAACTATCGTTTCTAGAAGTATAAAATTCATGGTTTACTCAAAGTATTTAATCGGAGTTATTGGCGTTCTAATAGGAATAGCTAGCATATTTTTGACAGGGACTAAGTCATTATTTGTTATTTCAATTTTATTTATTCCTGTACTAATTCGTTTCTTTTTCAAAAATTTTGAAGTAAGTGTAGTTGGACTCTTAATTCTCAGATCGGCACTCGATCCTTTCACAGATCGGGGATTGACAGGGGCATTTGCAGTCGGGCTTTCAGGTTTAACAATCATTTATACGATCGTTCGCCTTCTTTCAAAACAGAAGGTTCAAATTGACTCTTTCTTTTGTTTTTTTGCACTTTGGGTCGTTTTACAAGGCTTGTGGGTCGTTTTGCTACCCTTGGGTGGTCTGGGTTTTGGTGGAGAGTATCTCTCTGATGCCGTACGAGAATGGGTACGCATATTTTCTTGGCTCATGGCTTATCTACTTACGCTTCAATTAAAAGAACGTCTCTCTCCAGAAAAATTTGTTAACTATCTTTTTCTAGCTCTAGCCATACCTATTGGTGTAGCATTTCTCCAACTTCTAGTTCCCGATCGCTTACTACCAACTTTTTTAGCCATAAACCGCAATCAGGAAAGTCTTCGAATTAATGGAACGCTAGGCGTAGCAAATACATTTGCTACGTTTCTCGTTTTTTTTATCGGCCTAACTTATTGGAAATTAAACAATACTCAGAAACGTCTTCCTTGGGTATTACTACTGATTGTACTTGTTTTCTTCTTGGTTAATACACAAACATTGGTCGGCATTACCATGTTACTGGTTTTGATCCCTTGCCTAATCTTGTCTCAGCTTAATTTTAGAAATTTAATTAGCTCAGTATTATTAATTTCTTTAATGTTTGGGATATTTTTAAATACAGATTTCGGTCAAGAACGCTTAGCTTCAATAGCGCAAACACCATTATTCAATTCAGATATTGACATATCGCGCGCCGTCCTACTTTCATCTCAAGATTCAAATAGTTTTAACTGGAGAATTGCACAATGGACTGCACTCTTAAATCATTGGAAATTTTCACCAGTTTTAGGGTATGGACTTCAAATGACAGAT
Source organism: Altericista sp. CCNU0014 (assembly GCF_044923475.1). Classification (NCBI taxonomy): domain Bacteria; kingdom Bacillati; phylum Cyanobacteriota; class Cyanophyceae; order Synechococcales; genus Altericista; species Altericista sp. CCNU0014. The sequence goes on along the minus strand of NZ_CP137338.1, from coordinate 2,390,540 downwards.
TATTTAGGGCCGATGTTCGCCTGGGCGCACAATGACTACATTCGCGTACTTGTGGAAGAGGGCGTGGTTGGTTTTACTCTTTTTCTATTATTTTTAGGAACTCAGTTATTACGACTACTTAGATTAATCGTTTCTCCATTAACAGTAAAATCTCAAAAAAGCTTTTGCCTAACTCTATTTGCAAATATGCTAGCCATAATGGTTGGCATGCTAACCGAAAATATCTGGAGTCACACGGCCCTCTTTTTCTATTGGTTCTCTATCTCAGCGATCGCCAATTGGAGTTGGGGCGATCCGGAAGGAAAACTTGTCTTAACTCCAGAACCTAAAATACGCCTAACACACTTTGGATAAATTCCTAAGAAAAGGTCTAAATTTAAAATCGTAAACTAGCACAGTTTATCAAACATAAGACTTATTCTGGATTTAAATCGTTGCAAGTATGATAGAGCACGAGCTATATTTTAGTTAGAAACAAGTATTGATAAATATTGAGACTTTACCAGGCTTCGTATGAGCAAGTCGTCTAACAGCCCAGAAACAGCCAATCTAAGACAACTAAATATTTATACCGACCCGACTTATTTACCCGAAGGAATCCCCCATATTTTCTTTTTATCCGGCTTTTGGGGAAAGAATAGCGAAGACATTTCTAATCCAAAAACTCGTTGTTATGATGAATACATTAAAATCAGTTCCGATTTTTTAAACATGGTTCGAGTAGAAGATGCTCAACTAGCCATTTTACCTTTTGATTGGTTTCAAGGAAAAGACCATCCTCAAGGTTTAGAGTTCGCCCGAAACATGGCCCAAAAGGCAGCACTTCAAGGCATCCCACTCGTCATATTTTGCTTAGATGATGCAACCACAGCAATTGATTTAGAAAACAGCTTAGTCTTTCGGACTTCGAGCAACCGTTCCAGTCGCCAGCAAAACGAGATTGTCATACCTGCTTGGAGCGAAGATTTTGTAGAGCATTATTGTCACGGTCGAGTCCAACTGCGCAGCAAGTCCAGCCGACCCGTCATCGGCTATTGCGGCTATACTGCCCTGGTAAAACCGCGAAATCATCTTACCAATCATCTCCGCCTGAAGTTGGGCGCACTCCCTGGGATGGCCCGGATTGTCAAAAAAGTGGGAATCGAATTAGTAAAGCATCCCCTCCCATGGCTGTACGGTTCGCGAATTCGATCGCAGGCACTGTTCGTCCTCTCAAAAACGCCAAAAGTGGAATGCAATTTTTTGATTCGGGACTCGCTTCACCATACTGAAAAACTAACCTTATCTCAGCGAGAGCAGTTTGTTGAGAATATGCTCAATAGCGACTATATTCTTTGCACTCGGGGCGGGGGCAATTTTTCATACCGCTTTTACGAAACGCTCAGCTGCGGGCGGATCCCCGTATTCGTCAATACCGACAGCGAACTGCCCTTTGAGCGCTGGATTGACTGGAAGCGTTATTGCGTGTGGGTTGAAGAAGACGATCTCCCTTACCTAGGAGAACGCATTCGCGAGTTTCACGCTCGACTCACACCGCAACAGTTTCAAGAGTTACAAATTGAATGTCGAAAACTATGGGTAGAGTGGCTTTCACCCCAAGGATTTCTTAGAAACTTTTACCGTCACTTTGAGTCTTAACGACAGATGAAACGCATCCACGCTATTTGTTTAGTTAAAAACGAAGGAGATATCGTTGCCCAGACCCTGCATTACGCGAGCAGCTTTTGTCATAAAATCTACGTTTTCGATACCGGCAGCAATGACGACAGCTGGCAGCAAGTCAAGAAATCGGCCAGCGATGTCGTCATTCCCTTTCGGCATGAAGACGTACCCTTCTATGATGGATTGCGCGCTCAAGTCTTTAATGCAATCCGCAGCGATCTAGCCGTAGGAGATTGGTTATACATTTTAGATGCCGATGAGTTTTTAGCCGAAGACCCCCATAAGGGTATCCGCATTGCCGAAGCAGAAGGCGCCCAGCAGATCAACACAGCTCAGTATAATTTTCACTTCACCGATGCAGATTGGGAGCAATATCGGCAAGGTTTAGACTCGCGGGACTACCCAATTTCCCAAAGGCGGAGATATTATTGTTTTACCAATATGGAGCAGCGCTTATTTCGGATTGACTCCGATTTAACCTGGCCAGACTGCATCAATGCCGAAAATCCCCACGGCTTCATGGCTCCCCAAGGCTCCAGAAAGTTAAAAAAGTGTTCCTACAAGATTCCCAACTGTCACTATCAATACCGCGATCCAGAGCAGATTCAACTGCGACTGCAAACGCGGCGAGCTGCAAGAGAAACCAACCGACATAACTTCGTTCACTATCAATCTCTAGATACGGATATGAACTGGCAGCGCTATATTGCCCCTAGTCAAAAATTAAACTACTACAACAATGACGGTGTTTTTAGGATTCGATTAGAAGAGCGGATCTCCCTGTTCAAACAATTCTTCGGCACCCGCGATTTTTTCCGTTTTGACTTTTTGGTCAGATAAGCGGCTAGGCCTCTTTAGGTAAGATGAGCTGCGAAGTTAGAGCCATTATTTTCAAACGTATTACCCTCAAACGAGGGCTATCGTAGCGGCTGGGGCCGCTGTTACCAGGCATGCCGAGCCTTAGATGCTAATCGGGGAGTTCCGGCTCAATTCATTCGACCGTTCCAGAAACCATCCTTACCCAATTCGGATCCTCTACCTTTATCGCTATGACCACTTTTAGCGTCATTATTCCGGTCTATAACGCCAGCACCTATATTGAGCAGTCTTTAAACTCGGTATTCGACCAAAGCTATCAAGATTTTGAGGTCATCGTCATTGACGACGGTTCGACGGACGATACTGCCGAGCAGGTCCATCGGTTTTCCGATCGCGCTACCCTGCGCTACGTTCATCAATCCAATGCCGGCCCTGCAGCAGCCCGCAATACAGGAATGAAAATGGCCGCAGGTCAATTCATTGCCTTCCTAGACGGAGACGATCTATGGCACCCTCAAAAGCTTGCGGCCCATTTGAGCCGCCTGCAAAATTCGCCTCGGATGGGCATGAGCTTTAATTGGTTTGAAGTGCTTTACGGTTATCCAGACGGCAAGCGCCTTCAACCTTGGTTTTTCCCACCCACTCAATCCACGCTGCGCTGGGCCGATTTTCTCGAGCGAAACTGGACCGGAACGAGCAGTACAGTTGTCGTACGAGCGGAATGCCTTAAAGATCGATGCGGTTTTGACCCCCGATTTCGAACCGGGGAAGACTATCACCTCTGGCTAGAAATTGCAAAGGCAGGGTGGGAAATTGGCTTTATTCCCGAAATATTGACCGTTTATCGGAAGCGGCCTAGCAGTCTTACGGTCAACTACTTACAAATCGCGCTCGATGAGCTATACATCATGGAAGAGTCCGCACGCGGTTGCGAACCCAACGCTCGAACAATTCTCGAATTTGCCATCATGCGTCGTAAAGTGGACGTTGCTTGGGCGTATTTCAAGACCGGACAAAAAGAACTGGCCTGGCAGGCATTGCAGAGGGGGTACCGTGCTGTCCCTCAATTCATGGCAGAACGGATCCTACGTAAATGGCTGCATCGTCCCTTGACCCCGTAGATGACTCAATAACGTTAAAAAATGCGCTATGAATACTGACCTGCCGATGCTTTCTGTAGCGATCCCCGTCTATAACGAAGAGAACGAGATCGCCGAGCTCCTGGATTCGCTGCTCGCCCTCAATTGGCCGAGCGATCGCCTGGAAATTCTATGCGTCGACAACAATTCGACCGACAAAAGCCTCGAGATCCTGCGCGCTTATCCCACCATTACCGTCCTTCAGGAGGCAACGCCAGGACCCTACACGGCGCGCAATACCGCAATCCGACACGCTCGAGGAGAATTTATTGCGTTTACCGACGCCGATTGCCAGGTCAGCCCGAACTGGCTGCTCGAACTGTGGCAGGCCTTCGATAGCCCGCAGGTGGGCGTCGTCGGCGGGACCCTGATCCCCCGTGCCATTAGCAACTCCATCGATTACTTTGAAGGTTGCGTCCTGAAGAGTCCGAACCACAGCCACGGATCCGCTCGCACGCAACCCTACGTCGTGACGGCCAATGTCATGTACCGCAAGGCGATCTTTGACGAACTCGGACTCTTCGACGACCAAAACTTTTCCGGGCCAGATGTAGAAATGAGCTGGCGGGTGCTGCAATCGGGTCGCTATACGCTCAAAATATGCGAGGAAAACCAGGCGGTCGTCCGGCACCGCTATCGCACCCGGTTCAAGGATTTTACATACGTATTAGAACGGGATGCCTACGGATGGTTTTTTCTCACCTCCAACCACCCCCACATGGCACCCGTTCCCCAGCCGATCAAGTACTTCGTCAAGCTGCTCTTGGGGCTGATGGTTTACCCGTGGATCGCTCTAGCGCGGGTGATCGTGGCCCCCATTCGACGATCGCCCGCTTGGGAACTACCGCAAGATTTACTCCGAATCGCGGTGTTATGGCATCACTTCATGGGAACCTGGACGGCAAAGCTCGCCTACGAGGGCCGACAGCCCCCGCGAATCCTGCGCTGACCCCATGTTTTCGCCTCTTTCAAACCCCTAGGAAGGCGATCGCCAAGCATTGATATCAACCTTGAAGGAAAAGCATTTGGGTATGAGCCGTATTGCACTGGTCATTGTTTATGTCGGGCCTCTGCCCGACTATTTTCGTTACTTTTCAGAATCAGTCGCTCGCAACCGAGACATCGACCTCGATGTTTACCTTTTTACCGATCGAGTATCTCAACCCGATCTATCCGGCAACCTCAAACAAATCCCCTTAACGCTGGAACAATTTAACAAGCTCGCATCCGAAAAACTAGAGATTCCAGTCAGTGTAAACTGGGGATACAAGCTCAGCGAATTCAAACCCGCCTTTGGGGTAATTTTTGAAGAGTATCTAAAAGATTACGACTTCTGGGGATATTGCGATCTAGATATTATTTTCGGAAAAATAAGTCACTTTATCACGGAAGAGATCCTAACAAATTATGACATAATCAATGCTTCCGAAATGCAGCTAGTAGGACATTTTATTTTATTTCGCAATAATTCTACAGTGACAAATTTATTTCGCCAGACAGAAGATTATATCAAAATATTTACCGACAACGATCGGTATTATAATTTCGATGAATCCTGCATGCGCTTCTACCGCAGACCCTTCTCTTTTGAAGAGTTGCAAGAAACATCTCAACTCGCTTCCCTCTACGATATCGTGATGAATTTAAAGGAAAAATACGATCTTAAAATATACATGAATGTCATGTGCCGGGAGGAACCCCCCTTCGACATTATTTATCGAGATGGTACATTCTTTGATTCTATCACCCAGAAAGAGTTTCTCTATTTTCACTTCGTCAAAGCCAAGCTATTTTACTTGTTTTATTTTTACCTGCCACCGATGCAAAATTTACCCGATGAATTTAGTATTGTCACCGGAGGAATCATTCCAGGTTCTCCAGATAATTATTTAAATAAATTGAGGTGGGATATCGAGCGATCGCTTTTTATTCTAAAGTATTTTCTCAAGAAAATTTGGAGCAAATTAAAGTTTGAATCGCAGCAAACATTACCGGGATGGGAGCGCAGAGAATTGAACGGCGATGCAAAATCCTCAGAGTAATCTTAACGTAAGCCCCGATCGAACAAAAATTTGCCCTATGGAATACCCCATTAGCGTCATTATTTGCAGTCACAATCCTACGCCCGCGTATCTCCATCGAGTCCTCGACGCGCTTAAATCCCAGACCTTGCCGATGGAACAGTGGGAACTTCTGTTAGTCGATAACGCCAGTCAAGAATCTCTAGCCGAGATCGTCGATCTGAGTTGGCATCCCCACGCTCGCCACATCTTCGAAGCGGAATTAGGGCTGGTTAACGCTCGCTTGCGCGGGCTCAAAGAACATCAAGGCAAGCTTTGCGTGTTTGTCGACGATGACAACGTCCTCGACTCGGATTACCTGCAGATCGCCCTTGAGATTTGGCACGCCCTGCCCGCAATCGGGGCTTGGAGCGGCCAAATCGTTCCCGACTTTGTAGGCGGAACCCCTGAGGAATGGACGCGTCCCATGTGGAATCTCCTCGCCCTCGACCAATTTGAGAAAGATGTCTGGTCCAATATCGATATGGTAGAAACGATGCCTGTTGGAGCGGGCATGTGCGTTCGCAAAGAAGTCGGGCAGCAGTACGTCCACCTGCTCGAGACCGATCGCCGGCGGTTGCTTCTGGGACGTCGCGGTAAAACAGGTCAGATCTTGGCAAGCAACGAAGATACGGACATGGCGCTATCGGCTTTAGACATCGGGCTGGGAATGGGAAAGTTTACCCGGTTAAAGCTCACCCACATCATTCCGGCCAGTCGGCTCACCGAAGCGTATTTGCTCAAGATTCTGAAAGGAATTGTCTATTCAATGAGGGTTATGCACTATTTAAGGGGCGTGCCCGAGGTGACCGAAGTGCATTCTTGGCGGCGCAAAATACGTCTTTTTCTATACAACACATTGATCATGACGCCGCTAGAACGCAAATGCATGCTAGCGACGAGGGAAGCAAAGGCCCTCGCCGATCGACAAATTGAAGCGCTGAACGACAATACGACTGTCAGCTTTTGATTTCTAGATCGGCTTCGGGGAGTAGAACTCAATATTGGCACTCAAGGAAGAGAGGCGCTGTTTCGAATTAGAAAATCGGCAGCTCGCATGGCGATCGCCATTGCGGTCAGCGTTGGATTCTTTTCAACGCAGGTTGTAAAACAGCTGGCATCGACGACGAAAACATTTGGAATATCGTGCATGGCATTAAAAGCATTCAATACCCCAAAGTTCGGGTTATCGTGCATGCGAATCGTCCCCCCGAAATGGACGGACGTTCCGGGGGGCTCAATGGCAATGTTTTTAGGGCGAAACTGCCAACCCGCTACCTCCATTAACGCCTCAGCCGCACGGCGACCGTCTGCGAGGGTTTCGAGGTCTTGGCGATCTTGGCAAGTCCCGATCCTCAGCAGCGGCAAGCCGTATTCATCCTTAGCCGTAGGGTGGAGGGAAACATGCCGAGACTCTTGGGGGACTTGAGTGCCAAAGCAGGCAAATAGCAGGGAGAATTCGCCCTCTTGCAGCGATTGCGGGGCCAATCCCAGATTGCCGCGCAGTTTGGCATTAGCAAGCGGTTTTTTATCGAGCGCGCCAGCATAGATCTGAAAACCAGTCGTCCGCAGCGGCTCTGCTTTTGCGTAATCTGGGCGAGTCAGGTATGACATCAAGGACTGCTTTAACGGAGGGCGATCCACATCGTAGGTATAGGCCGCATACATGTTGTCGTGGAGATATCGACCGATCAGACCGCTAGCATTGTCCACGCCACTGACACCGTTGCCAGAACAGGAGTTCAACAGAATGTGGGTCGAGCCCAACTGCCCGGCAGCCAACACGACCGCTTTGCCCGCTTGAAAACACAGCTCGCCACTTTGGCGATCGATATATTCAACCCCCGCCGCGGCAGCTTTCGTTTGATGCAGTTGCAAGCGGGTGACATGAGCGTTACTAATAAGGCGAAAATTTTTGCACCGTCGCAGTCGAGCGAGCAAACGAATGCCAACATTAGCGGGCGAAGGAATTTGACTGAGGATCGTTGAATTGCCGTACACGTGATTGGTCGGAACCAACCAGCGATCCAGCTTTGCAGCCGCTGCAGCAAGATCGGAAAATTCCTGGGGAACGTCGAGAACGCGACTTACTTGACAAGCAGGAAGCACGGGGACCGATCTCGTACCGCCACGAACGCCAATCAGTTGCTCGACACGGTTGTAATAAGGCTCGAGATCCTCGTAACGAATGGGCCAACAAAACCGCTGCGAAACTAACTCGCCCTGCGTAAAATCCTCTGCGGCAAAACGCAGCACCACTCCGCCCCAAAAACTACCCAGCCCTCCCAGCAAATGGGCCTTAAACCATCTCGTCAGAGGGTCGCCTAAATTCTCAAAATGAGGGTAGGTGACCCGATCCCGAATCTCTAACGCATAAGGGCAGTAGATTTCTCGATCGCAAAGACGGACGTGCAAATGCTTCGGAAAACTGCAGCCCGATTCTAACAGGGTTACCTTAAAGCCAGCCCGAACGAGCGTCCAAGCCGCAATGGTACCCGTCGGACCGCTGCCTACAATCACAACTCGATCGTCTGACATAGATATTTACCCCATCTCCGGGCGGTTTTGATGCCACCATTCCCGAATTTTCTCCATTCCAGTCGCCAAAGAAACTTGAGGTTCAAAATTCAAGCGATCGCGGGATTTTTGATTCGAAAATATCGGCCGAGCGACCAACGTCCGAAATTCGTCGGGAGATGGATAGTAAATGGGTTTGCCCCAAACCGCTTTCGCAATGGCACTCGTCCCTTCCCTAATTTTTCTTTTTTGAAGCATTGTCGAGACTAGCTCTCTAAAAAAAGGGATGGAGTCTTGCCACTCGCATTGGTAATCGATCGGCAAAGTAATTAAAGCTTTTTCCCCTAGAATAGATTCGTAACCCGTCAGCAATTCTCTCCAGCTCACGGGCCGATCGAGACTGATAATAAAACGTTGCCCGTGCAGATCGGAGATTTCGCAAGCGCGAATAATCGCCATCGCAGCATCGTCGATATAAATTGGATTGCAGTAACCCGTACCGGACCTCGCGAGCGGAATAAACGCGGTTTTCATGTGGTTTAGCATTCGAGCCGTCTCGCCCCGCGCTCCAGGACCGTAAACCCGACCGAGTTGGAGAACGACAACTTCGGTACCGCCCGTCTCTATCCCCAAAACGAGTTTTTCCACCGATTGATAAATGGACGTCTGAGGCCTGAGAGATGAAAGATAAGGCGACTCTTCCGCGATCGCGATGGAAGGGGGAGGATCTCCATAAACAGCTGTCGAGCTAATGCAAACAAATTTTTTAACTCGCGCTTCAGCACAGACCTTTAAAAGGGTTTGAGTCGAGTCAAGGGCAAACCCGAACTGCTCCTGCAACGGATCGTGAGGGTTGTGCCCCAAATGCACGACGCAGTCGCAACCGACAATGTGAGGGAACAGTTCAGAGCAGTTCGAGAGATCTAATGGCACGTCGAGAACGTTTTCTCGATTGCAAACGCTCGAGACATCCGGTCGATCGATACTAGAAAAAGGGGAATGCGCTGCAATAACATGATGCCCGCATTCCAGCATTTTCATAATAAGAGCTTGACCGATGAACCCGCTGGCATCAGTCACAAAAATTTTTAATGCAGGCATTCTGTCGAGCGTTTTTCGAAAAGAGAGTTAGGCCACAACAATAGAATACCCACGCTCCAGTATTTTCATAACAAGCGCGCAATCGAGAAACCCACGAGCAGGAGCAAAAAAGTTTCAAATGTCACAAAGCCTATCTGGATAATAACAGATTGCCTTGAAGTTATTTAATTTTAAAAAAATGTTTTAAAGTCACTTAATTTTAATTAAGTTAATTAACTATTTTGCAATCTGCTCTATCCATCGCTTGGCAATGTTATCCCACGTCTCAGCGCACGCCACTTCGCGAGCATTTTGGCTCAATTCCTTGAGCTTAACCGGATCCTTGAGCAGTTCTACGACTTGATGAGCCACAGCAACTTGCGTACGGGGATCGTTCGGATCGCCAGAACGCTTCAAACAATATTCTTTCTCTACTAAAGCGGCATAATCTGTCGTCACTGGCAAACATCCGAGCACTGCTGATTCTCGGAGGGAAATTCCGTCTATTTCCTCAAAGGTAGTCGCGTAATAGTGGATGACCGCACTCGACTTTGCAGCAATCAAAACATCCTGACCGACTTTGCCATGCTCGATGATGCCGGGTTGCTTCATCAATTCGATCGTTTTGTCTTTCCAGCGTCGGTAGTCCAGATTGTCGCCATACATGAGATCGGTAAAGTCCCATCCGTAATAAATATGCAGGACGGCTTCTGGAATTTCCTTTTTGATAATCGGCCATCCATGAATCAGCATCGGTTCCAATCCCCGCTGATAATTGGATGCATAGATGAGTTTATAAGGATTCTTACGAGTGACATCAATATCGATGAGCGAATTTCTAACGCCATTCGGAATAATCGCAAACTTATCTTCTGTAACTTGGGGAAGCAGCCCTCGCTGATATTTCGACTTAAAAAATATCGTTTGTACGTTCTTCAAGTTTTGCGCGTTAAATTGGTCTTTATAGAGTACATCGTGCGCGTCAAACCAAACTCTGTTCGCCTTGTAAGAGAAGTCGATCGCATCTACCCGCCGCCAAATAATCAGCGTATCGAACGTATCGTATGGATTGAATTGAGTGTAGGTGCGATAATTCGCGCCATCGTACGTCCCGGCTTTATCTCCAAAATTCCCGTAAACCGTCACCGCATACCCTAACTTGCTCCACTCCCTAACCAGATGGATAATGGCCGTTTCAGAACCGCCAATGCCAACGTTGAGACTGTGCGGCGACCACTCGTACATCGTGTGACCCGCGAAATAGACGATCGACCGATCCGGCCAAGTCCTTGCAAACCACTTGTTTTTGAGTTCGAGAAGCCTATCTTTGAGCGATAAAATTCTTTTGAGCGCCTTCGCGAGCCAAGCGAGGTTGCTTCGCTTAATCCAGTTTTTAAAATCTCGATAGTGCATGTTTGAGGTGCGGGATAGAAGAGGTGCAAAATGTGACGGGACGCGTTTCTTATTTCTTGACCAGCGGCGGCACGACGAAAAGCTTCTGGGTCTTGAGAACCGCCAAAATCTCCGCATCGACTGCTTTCACGCCCCCATAGGGCGCAAACTCCGCACCGCTAAAATTTCCCTTAATATCGAAATCTCGCACGCCCGTATCGTCCATATACCAACCGTAGGTTTGAATCGCTTCCAAGATGCGGCGAGCCGGCAGCGACAGTTTGAGCTTTTTTAAATCGAAGTTCGGGTCGAGCTGCACGAGAAAACCGTATCCGAGCAATCCTCGGTTGTTCTGGTCGATCGAATTGTCCACATTGTTGGCGGGGTAGACGATCGCCTTCCAGGCCTTATCCACCGGACCTGTGAGGGCGTGAGGAATCGGTCGTTCGGGGTCGATCGCCTCTCCAGGACGAATCAAGGCCACGAGGTCCGACTTCGCCGCAGCATTAATGCCCCACTGGTCCCCCAAGTTGGGCAACTTTTCTTTGGGGGTGACCGCTTCCCCAGACCAGTCGCCCAGCTTTGTACCTAAATCGGGGCGATCGCAGTCCGGCGACGAAATCCAGGTGGACACGATGGTGTTATCGGAACTGTCCAACCAGATGACGGTGCGATCCGAAGACTGATAGGGAACGCCTTCCCCATTTCCCCCGAGCAGCACGTTGGCGCTATTGCGAATGCGGGTGGTCGTGTTGTAGCCCTTGAACGGATTGTGTTGGGGGCAAACGCCCGTCTTGGCGTAGGCTCCATTTGCCAGCGAGATCCGCCGCACCGGATCGGTCGCCTTAGAAATCACCAGACCGATCCCAAAACCGTCGGAACCGTCGCCCGGAGGGCCCAATGTTGAGATGTGACCCGTCTGAACGTAACCGATCGGCAGTTGGACTCGGGGCCAATCCGAGGGGATTTTATGGTAGAACGGGGCGTCGATCGAGTAGGGCTGGGGATAATTGCCCGCGAGCGGTTGGGGCGTCATCGGAGACCACGCGGTCGGTCGCAGTTTGCGCAATTCTTCTTTGTCTAAGGAGAGATCGAATCCCGCAGCTTGGTACATGCGGACGATCTCTTTGCGCTTGGCCGCATACTCCGGCGGCAGCGTAATGCTGGGATTTGCCGTGCGATCGTAAATTTCGTCTGCGGTTCGCGAGCGCGCGGTCGGATGGGGTAAATAGGGACTCAGTTGAGGGCTAAAAGACAGATCGGGGACGCGGGTCGCATCGACGATCGTGCCAGCCATCTTGCTCGCTCCGCAACTGCCGACGATCGAGACCAACAGGACCAGCGCAAACCCCAAGGCGGTTTGCTTCAGTCTCCCGAAAAATCTGTTTGAAGATGGCTTCACGGCTTCAGCCTCAATGGATTGGCAAACAGTATTGACTTCTCCCCCTCAGGAGATCGGAACGGACTGCACGTTGTGGAACGACCAATACGTGCCCTTTTGACTGAGCAACCGCTCGTGTTGCCCGGACTCGACAATTCGACCTTTCTCCATGACAACGATGCAATCCGCATTGCGAATCGTAGAGAGACGGTGGGCGATCGTCAGAACCGTTCGATTTTGGCGCAGCCGCTCCAGGGCTTCCTGCACCAAACGCTCGGACTGAGAATCTAACGCGCTGGTCGCTTCGTCCAGAATGAGAATATCAGGATCCCGCAAGATCGCTCGCGCAATTGAGATCCGCTGGCGCTGCCCGCCGGAGAGTTGAACGCCGCGATCGCCAACGAGGGTATCGTATCCTGCCGATAGCTGTTGGATAAATTCATCCGCATTGGCAAACCGAGCGGCCTCTACAACCTGCTCGTCGCTCACATCTTCTAGACCGTACGCAATATTTTCGCGGATGGAAGTGTTGAAGATATAAGTATCCTGGCTGACCGTTCCAATGCACCGCCGGAGGGAATTGAGATCGTAGTCGCGGATATCGCAACCGTCGATTTCGATCGACCCCTTCGTGACATCGTAGAATCGAGGCACGAGTACGGCTACGGTTGACTTTCCCGCCCCGGAAAACCCGACCAAAGCAACGGTCTGACCGTAGGGAATTTCCAGATTGAAATCTTCGATCGCGTTGGTGCGACCGTTATAAGAAAAACTGACATTCCGAAAGCTAATCCCCTTTTGCAAGCGGTCTAACTTGCGCGTCCCCGACACCAGTGCTGCCGTGTGCTCGGACGACAAAGTGTCAGCAACCACCGCGAGGGAAGGTGAAAACTGCTGAATGGCCCCTCGGGCAGCATTAATGCGCTTGGTGACTGGCAGAATCTTGATCAGCGCCAGCATAAACGTCAACAACTCCGACGTTCCCAACAATCCTTTGACAATCAAAAAGTTATAGCTGCAGACCAAGATCAGCAGCGCCACCGTCATGGTGGCCAGTTCTGTGAGCGGGTCGATCAGCCTCATTTTTTTAAGAGACAACATCGTTCTATCCCGAACTGAGTCGCAGAGCTGATTAAAGCGCTTGAGTTCGAAGTCTTGAGTTGCATAGGACTGGACGATTCGCACGCCAGCCAGCGTATCGAGATATCGAATATGCATTGCTTCTCTGGCTTCGTACTCTGCCCTTCCCAAGGGCTTTATTTTTTTCAGCAGTCGGTTGAGACCCAGGCCGACCCCGGCAATCAGCACGATAATGAGCAACGTGAGCTGCCACGACAGCAAAACCATGGTGGCAATATAAGCCGTTAAGACGGAAAGCGCGATAAAAAGACTGATGACCCAACTCATCAGAATGTTGATGTTGTGAATTTCCGACATCATATTCGACAACGTGCCCATCTTTTCATTGTCGAAAAAGGTGATTGGCGCGTGCAGGTATTTTTCATAAAGGCGCTTGCGAAAGAGAGCGACTACATTTTGGAGGTAGATATTCGTACTGTCATCGGCCCAATAGCTAAAAACGACTTTAAGCAAGACAGAAGCCAATAAGATAATGCTAAAAAGAGAAAGTAAAACCCCTTTGGGCTGGCCGAGCAACCAAAGCGCTTGTTCTTGAAGAAATGGAAGTTCGGGCAATTTAAATTTAGTATTCTCGCTGAGCAGAAGTTGTAAAAAAGGAATGGTCAAACCGATACCCGCGCCATCCAGCAGCGCTGCCACGATCGTCGCAACAAATCCAATATAGAGCGGCTTGCGCGACACTTGCTTTCCAACTTGCATGAGCCGCCTAGCACTCTGCCAACGACTGCCAAGTTGAAATATTTGAGGCATTTGCCAAAGGCGATTCGATCGTTTTTCTTGCCGTTTCACAGTATCTCCGTATCTCTCAAAAAATTACATAATGGAAATCCGATGACACGAGAATCCTTCGCGGCGACCCTCCAATTCCGTTTTCAAGAAAAGGCTCCCTCAACCGTAGATTCAACCCTTCGGATTAAAGATTTTTTATAGTCTTGCCACCATATTTTTATTTTTTTAGATGAATTTTCTATATCGACCGACTGAATTAAGTCACCTAAATTCCTCCAATCATCAATCAAAGGGCAGGGAAAATCCGAAGGATATGCCTTTTCCCAATACTGATAGTTTCTCAACCAAAAGTTTTTATCTCGACTTCCATATTTAAGAATGAGTTGTGGATTAAATAAAACTGCCAAAGCACGAGCCATCGATTTAGTTTCAATAATCGGGATCGTGCCAGCTTCCAAGGATTCATACACGCGAAAACAATCCACCGAATAGTTTCCCATAGGACACAAGGAAAACTTCGTGTCGTTCAACAAGCCAGCATAGTCTTGAGTGGACAATGCATTGGGATCGTTCCATTGACTCGTTGCGTGAAATTTACCGCCTGAAATCTGTTTGGCATATTTCATCATTTCAAATCGAGATCCTTTAAGATGGCCCGCAAAAGACCATAAATACGGCCTCTCAGCCATAGATCGATCGACCAACTCGTGACTAAAACCAGACTTATAGCCAATGGGAAGATAGTGACAGTGGCTGTATTTCCTACAATCCTCTTCCTTATAATATTGTCTAAAAACAAAATCTAGATCTTGGTAAAATTTCGTAGATTCTCTATAAAATTCATCTCCTAAATGAAATAAGCCCACTTTCTTTCCAGCAGATTTGAAGCGCTTGATATAGTCATAAAATTGCTGGCGCTCTTCGCTGTAACTCTTTTGAGCCCCTGAACCCATAAAAAACGATTGACTGAGGTTGGCAACAACGATCGCATTATCGACGCAAACCCGATTCTCAAAATCAACGATATGATTTACTTTAAAGCCAGATAATAACAAACAGAGCCAGTCATACTCATAAGCATAATTAGGCTCGAATTTCCACCAAATCAAGTTAATCATTTCTGGCTTTAGTTTAATTTGCTTTAGTTTAATTGTCCCGAGTAAAACATAAAGAAATACTCTTTGGGCAGTGCGTTAAGTCCTTTAAAATTTCCACCCCGTCGATCTTTACTGATTTCCAAGCGGTCAGGAGGTCAAAGTTAGTTGCAAAATATCATCGACAGTATTTTGAACTAAATGATTCGATGTAACGTATATATATGCATCTTCTATTTGTTTTTGAGGAGCACCGCTAAATGTTTTCATATAATCTAATAACTGTTCGTCTGTATCGTAGGCAAAACCAAATTTATTCATTAATTTTGCACCCGCGAGGTTGCGCGCCGCCCAAGGCGTTTTATTGAGCATCGATTCGAGCAGCACCAGCCCAAAACCTTCGCGGTGCGAGTGCATAACATATAAATCTGCCTCTAAAATAGCAGAGATAACATCGTTCCGGTCGTCGATCATGAAGGGTTTCACAAATTTCGACTCTTCCGGCATCAAATTATATCGATTATCGTAACCCGTTAAGACAAGCGTTATATCCTCGCGATCGACGCGATCGAATAGACTGACCAATTCGCGCATCGCTTTATTCGGCCAATACCCACCGCACGATAAAAACATATATTTTGTTTCGATCCCATACTTCGCGCGGAAGCCAGGCATGCCAATAGAAACTTTTTCATCGATACTGTGTCGGATTTGTACCGATTTCGGCAATAGATTTTCACGTTCGACCAATTCCCAGTCTTCTGTTGTAGAACAACCAACGTACTTAACCGCTCGAGTCGCTCTCTGATAGATACGACTGTCTGAAGGAATAATTAACATGAGCAACATGGGCGATTTCAATCTTTTCGCGCTTTCTAATGTCAGTCTCACGATCGGATTTTTTTGAACCGGGAGATCGCCACCATGAACCACAATTAAATCCCATTTTTTCAGAAGAATAAATGGATTTTTTGTGACGCGAACTCCATTCAAGTCGCCTTTATGTTCGCCTGCCAACACCCAAACTTCATGACCGCGATGAAGCGTTTCCTCTGCCATATTACGGACGTAATTCTCAGAACCTCCAGGGAAAGGAGCGTATCGATGGACCACATACAACACTTTTTTTCTCATGTTGTTTTGATTCTCTTGTCATTTTGATAATACATGGAACGAATGGGAAAGACAGCCAGTTGCGCGGCGACGAAAAACGGGAATCTCGAACGACTCACCAGCCCAGAATTTTGAGAAACCGTTCGATGTAGCGGATATCAAACGTCCGGTTGTAGGGCTGATAATAGGCCTGAGAAGAGCGCAACCAGCGATGAACCCACTTGTCGATCTTGTTGCGCGGATCGCTCAGCGGACGCGAGGGATCCTTGCCGTAGATTTCGCGATACACTGCGTCCCAATCGACCGTCCAAATATTCTGCCGTCGAAAGTGCGCGGCACCATACTTGTCGAGCATATCGACCAGTTCCTTATCCCACCAAGGACGATGGGGACGGCGAACGCTCGTCATATCGATCCCCCGTTCCACGTAACCCTGCATCCAATGGCTCGGAATGGGGCGGATTTGGTCGGGCCTCAAGCTATCTTCTTCGTGGTATTGCCGATAGAGTTCGATCGCGCTGCGGTGGGGATTCACAACTCGCTCGAAACATTGATACCAGCGCCATTTACTTTCCCGGCGCATATCGTCGGTAAACGCAAAGTGCATCACTTTGATATCCCGCATCAGAATGTCCGGAGCGTTCAACGGAGCCGGGATCCGAGTCGTATGCAAGGTGCTCCAGGTGGGTTCGCTGCCATCGTCCATAAAGCCCCAGGCATAATCCCAAGGCGCCTGCCAATAATGCTCCAGATCGCTCATCAAGTTACACCACTTGAAGCGAACGGCAGTCCCCATGGGGGCGTCGAGCAGCGTCTGCCACTCGGGACTGGTCGTGAAGTTGGCCGTGAAGGCTTCATCGGCATCGAGGGTAATCAGCAGCCGAGGTCCGGGAATCTTGCGGGCCTCGTCCAACACGAGCTTTTGTCTTTCGGCTTCGTTGTAGCCCGTTGACGGATTGCGGACGACCGTTACTTTGGGGTAGCGACTGGCGATTTCTGCCGAGTTATCGGTCGATTGGTCCGCGAGGATAATATGGTCTGCCCAAAGGCTCGCGCACTGCAAGAACCGATCCAGAATCCAGGCTTCATTTCTGACAGGCGTAAGACAGATAATCGTCGGTTTTCCCATAATTTAGATCCCTTTATAAATCGCAAAAATAAAGACAATATATATCGCGCGAAAG
This sequence comes from Altericista sp. CCNU0014, assembly GCF_044923475.1. NCBI lineage: Bacteria > Bacillati > Cyanobacteriota > Cyanophyceae > Synechococcales > Altericista > Altericista sp. CCNU0014. Next base: position 2,373,230 of record NZ_CP137338.1, on the reverse strand, counting down.
GATGGCGATCGCCGACTGAGCAACGCGCTAGGGCGACCGTCAGCCAAACCAAACTTTAGAAAAATAGCCCCACTGCCAAGACAAAATTAGCCTTGCCCGATCCAAAAGTCCAATTTGCATGGGTCCGATTGGAATGGGGCGTTTGGGTCGAGGCAAGCACTCAAAGACGAGCGGATTGAGGTCCAAAACGCGTTTGAGTAGATTCCAAGTGCTGCTCAAGCGCTGGTAGAGCGACGATTTGCCCACGATATGATCGACTAAAGCAACCGAATAACCCTGCCAGTAACTGCGCTGGACCAGCCACTCCGGGTGGATCCGTTCCTTGGGAACCCAGTGGGACACGGCGGCTTGGGGGCTGTAATAAAATCCTTCTCCCTGCGCTTTTAAGGTGGCATTCAACAACGTCTCTTCCCCAGACAGCAAACTCTGCCCTTTGCGACCCAACTGCTCGCAAAAACCGCCCGCCTTTTCGAGGGCATCGCGGCGATAAATGACGTTTGCACCCCAAGGATATTCATCGTCTTCAAACCAGCGCGGGACATCTCCGCCATCGAGCATCGTGAAGAGCGTTTCCATCACCGGGGTAACCCAGTCCGGTCGGGGGATCTCCCAGAGCGGGTAAATCGGGCCGCCGATGCTGACGGGTTTGGGCTGCACCGTTTCAAACACTGTCAGGATGGCTTCAATCCATCCCTGGCAAGGAATGGCATCGTCATCTAGATACGCAATGTAGGGACTTTGAGAGACCCGCCAGCCCGTATTGCGCGCCTTAGAGAGCCCTTGCATCGGTTCGTAGACGTATCTAAAGCGGGCAAAGCGGGCTTGAAACGACTGACAGATCGCCGACGTGTTATCCGTAGAGCGATTGTCCACCACCAACACTTCAAACGCGTCGCTCGGAAGCGTCTGCTGGGTCAAAGCCTCTAAGGCTAAAAGGAGACGATCGGCACGGTTATAGGTACAGATGACGACTGAGATGAGCGGGGTTTGGTTTACAACGTTTGCGTGTTGCGACATACTGCCTCGATCGTCCACTTAGAACTCCACATTCAACATCCTCCCACCGCCAATCGGAATACCGATGTAGCGAGGGATTCCAAAGATCGCGCTTTAGATTTCGGACTGCTCGACAAACACCCCCCTCAAACGTTTGTCTGTTCGGTCCTGCCCCTGCAGAGCTAGGCAACCGACGGTCAATTTTGACAAGCTCGCACCCGTCCCGCAGCACTCTTACAGATGAGTTGCCTCACCCGTTCCCCCACTCGCAGCGTCGATTCACCGAGCTCGCCTGTCAAAGCTTCCGCGCGCCAGTGCGTTTGTATACGCCAACCGTACACAAACTAGCATCTAGATCGGCAAAATGTCCCGCACGGGAATTTGGATGCACCCGATCCCTGAAGGCTCTTTCCATGCCTCACACCATAGCAAATATTCCAAAAAGCTCAAGCGCTCGATCTTTTATGGCCGATCGCTTTTTCTTCGCGGGTTCGAGATGGTATACATACGAAGCGGAGGCAGCATTCCGCCACAGCAGTTCAATTCATCGGATAGTTCGCGCGCTATGTCTCGAGCCGATATCATTGATGCTTTTTGCGATCGCATCCACCGAGGAAATCGCCTGAGATTGTCTGGAGACGACTTGACCCAACTCATGGCGGGATTTATCGAGCTGCTGCAGGGGGTCGATTCTGAGGCCGAGATCGAGGCGCTCTGCGCGGCTGAAATCCGACTGTTGGAGCGGGGGTACCCGCAGACGACCTTAGCCACCAAGTATTTATCGAAATACCGCAAAGCGATCGAAGCGGCGATCGCAGACGGAACGCTGAGGCTGACGGCAGGCAACAGCCATCAATACATCCACCGGCAGCGCGTGACGGGCGTCCAGGAGACCCGCACGGAACATTGGGCCTTGACCCACCTCAAGTATGACCCGGAGGTCTACGAAGCGCTGGACAAACGGCAGTCTCAGATCAACCGCAGCAAGCAGTTGAGTTTGAAAGCGGTATCGGTCGACCGTTACCTCCAAGCCTTGCAAGATTTGCTCGCGGGGTCGGGGAAGTTTGAGGCGCGACGGTTGGCGATCGCCATTGCAGGGCTGACGGGACGGCGCATCGGGGAAGTGGTGGCTCGCGGCTCGTTTCAGCTGACCGACCATCCCTACATGCTCCATTTCGAAGGCCAGCAAAAACAGGCACGCGAAGGATACGACATCGTGACGCTCGTGCCAGCAGCGACGCTCTTCGAACGCGTTCGGCACTTTCGGCAGTTACCGGAGGTGCGGCAGTTCGCCGAGCTAGAAGCAGAGGACTTGAGAGCGGCCATCAATCAGTTCGACGTTCAAGCCAATCGCGTCTGCGATCGCTATCTGGGCCGAACGGGCGTGGTCCCGACGTTGGAGGGGAAAAAAGCCGTCACGGTGCACGACCTGAGAAGTCTGTGGGGTGCCGTGGCCGCCTATTTCTTCTGCCCCCAGCACCACCACGAATATGCGTTTCTCCAGCACTATTTGGGGCACGTCCTGGATTCGGGCGCTACGGGTAACTATTTTCGGTATCAGTTGGTCGACGATCGGGGACACCCGCTCGGGGATAAAGGGATACTCCTAGATCGGGTCGGAGCGCTACCATTGATGGAAGAGGAGAGCGGAAACACTGCTGCGCCGTCCCCTCAACCATTGCCGCTGCTAGAGTTGCTCGATGGGTCCGAAGCAATGGAGAACGCCAAGCAGAAGCCATCGAAACCAAAGGAACCCAAACGGGCGATCGCCTCGCGCCAAGAGACCGCCGCCGTTTCGCAGCAAGATTTAGCCGAGCTTCAAAAGGCGTGGCAGCTCGAATTGGAGCGCGCGCGCGCGGCCCTGCGGTCGGAATTTGAGGCCCAGATCCAGGCCGTTCGCATCGAAACCAACGGAGGCTGGTTCGTGCGCCGCGTGGAAGGATTGGAGCGCGAAAACCTCGACCTCAGACGGGAACGGGATCGGGCGATCGCCCAAGCCCAAGAAAGCCAAAGTTATCGAGAAAAACTGGCGCAGCTTCAGGTTGAAAACGCGGCCCTCGCCCAAACCTTGAAGCTGGCGCAAGACAAACTGGAGGGCTTCCGGCTGCTGCTCGATGGAACGGAGACGATCGCAACAGAACGCGCCAGCGAAGATGCGAGCACTCAAGAGCTTCCCCCCATCCCGTCAGAACAGCTCGACGCTCCGCCGATCGCGGCAGCGCCCCTCGAACCCGTTGCGACACAGCAAGCCGAACCGAGCCAGCCCGCTCGACCGACAACCCCTCAAGCGAGCGCGGACCTTCCCAAAGCGCGCGGGCCTAAGGCCGGCAAAGCCTTTCAACGGGCTGAGGCGATCGTCCTCGCCATTCAGGACTGGAATCGCCTCCACCCGTCCGAATCCTTTGCGATCAATGGCGGGATATTGGAGAACGTCTTCAGGATCCACCGCCAAGCCGTCAAGGAATTCTTTAACACCTACCAAAACGAACTGTGGGATTACCATCAGGAAATCGGCGTCGAAAGCCCCCGCTGGCACAATCGCGGCAAGGACACGCAAAAACTCAAAGCGTTTGTCACCCAAAGACTGCAGGGCTGAGCGATGGCCCGCAGAGGGTTCGCTTTGTCCCAACCCGCACGTCGGGTTACACTAACAAAAGATTTTTAAGGTAGGGCGATTCGAGACCGGATGGATGTCAATCTGTTACCCAGCGAACTATTCATCCAAGCTTTTCTAGGGTTGGGGTCCGTGCTCGCAGCCGAGGTGATTCGGGATGGCTACCATCTGGCCGGGCATTACTGGCAGCCACTCCAAGGCTTTCATAACCTCCACCACAAGGCGTACCGTCGCGATCTGAGCATGACCAGCTTAGAAGCGTATAAGAAGGCGCAGTGGTCCAACGACGTCCCTGAAGCGATCGCGATGGTGGCCCTCACGGCGGCGATCGCGGGACTCGCCCAAACCTGCGGCCTATGGCTTGGCATGTGGGCGGGCTGTCTCTATTCTTTAGGGTTTCTCATTCCGGCGATCGCCCGGTCCCAAGGATTCTTACTGCAAACCGATCTGACCCACAAGCCGGGGGATCTGGTCGAAATTCCGTCGCAGTGGAGCGTCAACCGCACCTATCACTGGCGGCATCACTTCGACCAGGGCAACGCTTACTTTTGCTCGACGGTGCCGCTGGTCGATAAGGTACTCGGTACGTGCCTTTCTCTCAAGGGGAAGGTCGTCGGGGTGACGGGAGCCTCCGGCGCGCTGGGGCAGGCGTTAGTCGAGGAATTATCCGCGCAGGGTGCGAGAGTCGTCGCCATCAGCACGAACGCAGATGTACGATTCAAGTCCGGGGTCGACGTTTTATACTGGCAAATTGGAGGCGAGGCGCAACTGAAAGCGAGCTTGGAAGGTATGGATATTTTGATCCTCAACCACGGCACGAACGTATACGGCGATCGCTCCTACGCCGCCGTGCAAAAATCCTTCGAGGTGAATGCATTCTCGACGCTGAAGCTGGCCGAGCTGTTTTTAGAGACGGTCACGAAATCGTCCCATCGGGCCATCAAGGAATTGTGGGTCAATACCTCCGAAGCCGAGGTCAACCCAGCCTTCAGCCCCCTGTACGAACTCTCGAAACGAACCTTGGGCGACTTAGTGACGCTGCGGCGCTTGGATGCGCCCTGCATTATTCGCAAGCTGGTGCTGGGACCGTTTAAGAGCCAACTCAATCCCTACGGCGTGATGAGCGCCCGCTGGGTGGCCTGGGCGATCGTGGCCCTCGCAAAACGAGATTTTCGCGATGTGATTGTAACCATTAATCCCATTACCTATATCGCGTTTCCCCTCAAGGAGTTGTATCAGTCCCTTTACTTTAAATTATGTACGAGGAAGAGTAAGCATCAGGTTTGAGCGCGCTTCCTACGCAAGCCTCGATCTTGTCAAAAGTCCAAAAGAACCAGAGCGACAATGCTTAAGATTTATTCTGTGCAACATATTCGCGCAAAGCGCGGTTGATGCTGGTTTGATACCCCTCATCTTGCGGGTGATGCGTCTTGAACCAGTCGATCAGATCGGCGTCGAGCCTTAGCGTAATCTGCTGCTTGATTGGACGATAGAATAGCCCGCGCTTAGCTTTGCTCCAGTCTCCGGTGGCCTCTGGGATAAGATCGGTGCGGGGCGGCTTCTTCGACGCGGCCAGCGCATCAATTTCCGCCTGTATCTCCGGTGGCACTGAATTAGAACGCGCCTTCTTCATAAGCCCTCCTTTCATAAGATGTTGCTTCGCGAGCACTGAATAATTCGCCCTGTTTCTTCACCCGTCAACGGATCGGGTTCCACCCATGTATGCACGACAAAAACGGTCATTTGCCCAATCAACCCTATAGTCTGCCAGCGCTCTTCGTGCGGATATGGATCGGGTCGGCTGACCGCCAAAGGATCGGCAAAAACGTATTGCGCGGCTTCAAAACTCAATCCGTGATCGCGCTTGTTTGTGCGATTCTTTTCGTCATTCCATTCCCAATGCAATTATAGACTCCTCACGCTCAATTGTAGCTACAAATATGTAGCTATATCCGTCGCATGTCAAGGATTTTATTAGCCTACTGCCACAGCTTTTCAAGCCGTCATACGAGACGCTAATAGGCGATGAGGCATTCTCTCTTGGTCGTCACCCTATAAGATCGCTAAATATATCACTAAGTGCTATATTTAGTTTGAGAAACGATGGCATGAAAATACACAAAACACGATGGTTCGTCCGCTGGGCGCGGAAACAGGGACTCAATGACTCTTCTCTTTGCGACGCGGTACGCGAGATGTCTGAGGGGCTTTATGAAGCCGATCTAGGCGGTGGTCTGATCAAAAAACGGATTGCGCGGCCTGGGCAAGGCAAAAGGGGCAGCTTCCGCACACTGATTGCGACCAACAAGGGAAACCGCTGGGTTTTCGTGTACGGTTTCTCCAAGAACGAGCGTAGCAACATTGATAAAGACGAAGAAGAAGCGTTAAAGAAATTGGCTTCGGAGCTTCTGGCTCTCACTTCAGAAGCGATTGAGCAAGCTAAACGTGCTGGCGAATTGATGGAGGTAAATTGCGATGAGAAAGACTAAATCACCGATTCTTGAGGCTGTCCACGAAACCGCCGCAGGACTCCATAAGGCTGGCGTGATGGATCGGGTCACGATGCGCGAGTTCGACCGGATGTGTTTGCCTCCGGTACCACCACTGAAGCCGGAACAAATCAAGCAGATCCGCGAAGCCTCGAAGGTGAGTCAAGCGGTTTTTGCGGCTGTGTTAAATACGAGCGTATCAACGGTGCAGAAGTGGGAAATTGGTCAGAAGCGCCCCGCAGGCACGGCTCTCAAACTCCTACACCTCGTGCAGAAACAAGGGCTGGAAAGTATGCTTTGAAAGCATCAAATCACTGGATTCTAAGCGTCGCTCCACCTCATGCACCGTCAAGTGTTTGCGATCGCCTATCGTTTTGTCGAGAATTTGCCCCACGAAATATCCCTGAAACGCTTACCCTACCCCAAACCCTCTCAACAAAAGGGTTCATTAAGTCGAGAGTGTCGCAGCAAACTAGGAATTGATGTAAAATTTGCGGCTTTTGGGAAAGATATAAACGACACACCCTCACAGAATATTTTCAGAGAAGCCCCGTCTAAGTATAAGAAACGTCTTGAATAGGTCTGGAGTAAAAATTAACAGGGTATGCGTGAGTTTTTGAAGAATATGACTGATGGTCTGATTCCTGCAGTTACCCAGAATGTGTCAACAGCAGCTCAAACTGTCATTGATGGTGCTAAGACAATGCTGACACCAGCTGCAGGTGTGATTAGACTTGATGGTGAAATCAATCAGAATCCTCAAGCCTTCGGTTTTGCATTTGAGCATCTTCAGGCGATCGCCTACAACATCAAGGCAGGACTCGCGGGAAGCGAAAATCGTGCCTGGCAGATTCCCCCTGATGGCACGAAGTCTGGTGCTGATATCTATGTGACAGATGCAGTGGGTCGAACCATTGCCGAGATTCAGGCAAAGGTGGGCAGTATCGATTATGTTTCCAAACAGGTAGCCTCTAGCCACTACCAGGGTCAACAGATTGTGGTGGATGCTGCTAATAAGGGTATTGATGGTGCCAATGTGGTGATCAATGTTGATGGCATTCAGAGTATGCCCATCGACAGAGCCACAGCAGAATGGGTAGCCCAGAATCCTTTCGAAGCAGCAATCCTTCTGGAAACAGCGGCATTTGGTGGCGAGGTGCTTGCAGGTGGAGGTTCCGGTGCAGTCATCAATGCCACCATTACCGTCATGCTACAAAGCATCAAGCTTATTGGTGCCTACTGTCGAAACGAGGAAACGATTTCAGCAGAGCTTCTGCAGGAATTTCAGTCTGCAACTTTGGAAGCATTAAGCAGTGGATTTCTGCGCGGTGCGGCTATTAAGATTCTCCAGCGCCTAACTGGCGGTAGTGGATTTGCTGCCCTGGGTCTGGCAGTCGGGGCAGAAGCTGTGCCAGCTCTGATACGGGTTCTCCAGGGAGAGCAGAGTCTAGAGGAAGCGGTAGCCCAAGTGGGGCCGCGTGCTGTGACAGCAGGGATGGTGACGATGGTAGTTCTGCTGATTCCACCCCTAGGTGCAGTTCTCTTCAGTGCCTCGATTTTGCAGGCAATCTGGGTTGAACTCACACCCGAATATAAGGACTACATCGTGCGGTCAGTAAAAGCAGCGGCACGAGGTGCGGTCGTCGGTGTCCAGGCAGGACAAGCGCATTGCAAAACTAACCCCTGGGATCTACTGGGTGCCTCATCTGCGAGTGCAACTGCTTCCTCAGCAGAGATGCAAACATTACAAAATGAACTGGATGCTTTGCTGGAGTAAAATCATGCCAATTTTTCAACCGGGACAGATTGTTAAACATGGTCATGGCCTTGCCGCGCACTATGCCGTTGTGCTAGCTGAGAACCGGACTGTTGGCTGGACAACGGAGTCCAACATTGAAGTAAAGCTCATTGATGGATTTTCCTGGGAAGTGGTCAAGGTAAGGGGGAATGCATTGTCCTTGGAACAGATCAAGGCAAATATTCGGGCATTTAAGGAATCTCTAGCAGGGAACACTCCACCTCGCTACCACCTAACAGAATTCAACTGTGAGCACTGGGCCACACTTATGGTGACTGGGCGTAGCTATTCTACTCAAAGCGGTTCAGTCAAGTTCGGGGTTGCAGAGATCGTCGGCGGAGCGATGGCGATCGGGGGGGCATCTGCAGGAACGGTTGTAAGCATTGCCTCGGCGATAGGAGCAGCCGCGTCTACTGGAACTGCAATTGGCTCACTGAGCGGAGCAGCAGCAACCAACGCTGCAATGGCATGGCTAGGAGGTGGCGCAGTTGCGGCTGGAGGAGGTGGTATGGCAACAGGCAGTGCCATCCTGGCAACAGTTTCTACGGGTGGGATGGTAATTGCCGTGGCTGGGGTTGGGATTATTACAAAGCAGGTTTGGGACAATCTGGATGAAGCAAAGCGTCAAGAAATTATTGAAACTGTAGATCGAGCAACGCCCGATCAGATCAAAGTTTTTACCAGTTCCACCAGTGAAGCACTTCAACAGTTTGTTGCCGAGAGTGCGGGGTGGCTAGGCGAACAGTCATCTCAACTAGCTCAGTCAGTTCAAGCAGCAATGCCTCACGAGTTTAAGAAGCAAATCCATCAATGGATGGGGAGTGGACAAGCCGCAATGGCGATTTCGGGCGAAATGACAGGGCAGATTCTAGAGGTCACTCAGGAAAAAGCTCGAGAACTTTTCCAAGGGGCTACCCAAAGATTCGGGCGTTGGTTTACAGATTGATATTACTTCACGATCAGACACCTATATAAATAATTATTTACTAAAACTAAACGTTCTCAAAATCGAGAGTATTTCCAAAATGGCATCTAAAAATATTTATATAACAAAACGCATTAAATTTATCCCCATAAAAATTTCAGTTTCATTGTCTGACTTGAGAAGCCTATCCAACACTCGAAAAGCAAGCGAATTTTTACTACAGACTTTAGAAAAACTTGGACAAATAGACACAGAATTTTTAGCAAATGTCCTAGGATCAGAGATCGCTCTCAAACCTGGCATAACTAACCAAACACTTCGTTCAACTATCGGCAAACAGATTGTAATTTTATTAGAAAATATTATTCACAGCAACAATCCCAATACTTCAACTCATTCAATTATATGCGATGGAGTAGAAAAAGCATTGGCAGACGATGGTCAAATAAGTCTAATAGAACTTCTAGAAAAGATGGAAGATGAAGTTACTTTAGATTTTGACAGACTTAGTGACTTGACAGAAGCTCTTTCCAAAGACAATATTGAAGATTTATTAGCTCATGTTTCTGACATAAAACCTAGCAATGACAACGTACGCGACTATATACTGTGGATCTTTATCAATAGCAGCAACTTACCAAAAACTTCGAAAATAGATTTATTAAATCATATAGAATTAGATATTTCCCAAGAATTCAATAAAACTGACACAACAAATTTAGATAGTATTATCGAAAGTTTAGACTCAAAGAACTCTCAAGATATTTTAGAAGAATGCGACGTTCTTTTTCATGAATATTCAGTTGTAAGCCTTAAAAACCAGGAGATTTTAGGATCTCTTTTTCGTAGGTGTGTTGAACTCACTATCGATGAAGTTGGAGGTATTCTCAATCGAGATTTTAACGCGACTGTTCGCTCAATAAGATTTAGTTCAAATGGGTCTTTCATTGCCGTAGGCAGTGATGACAATACACTTCAAATCTGGAAAACATATGATGCTGGGAAAAACTACATTCAGCGCTTTAAATTTAAAGCGCATGATGCTGAAATACGTGCTGTTGATTTTAGTCCAGCAGGTCATCTTATTGCAAGCGCAGGTGAGGATACATTTATTAAAATTTGGAACCCAAAAACAGGCACATTAGTAAAAGAAATTACCCGTATTCAAAAACATGGCATATTCAGTTTGGTATTTATAGATAACGACACTTTAGCTTGTGGGAGTTGGGATCAAAGCATATTATTTTTGAATATCTCAAGCGGTGCAATGATACGGACTTTGAACGAACATCAAGGTTCCGTATGGTCAATGGATATTCATCCTTTCAATCCAATTCTAGCAAGTGCTTCTGATGATAAAACAATTAGACTTTGGGATATAGAAACTGGCAAAAATACCAAGATTATTAATGGTCATAAAAGTGGAATATTTACCGTTAAGTTTAGTCCTGATGGGAAAATTTTAGCCACTGGAGGTTGGGATCAATCTATTTTTATTTGGCGCGTCGAAGACGGAGAATGCCTTGCTTGCTTAACACATCACAAAGCTGCTATTTGGCAAGTTAAATTTACCCCAGATGGAAAGTATCTGATTAGTGGGGCAGATGATCAAACAATAATCGTATGGAATTTGAAGAATTTTGAGCCTCAACTTACATTTCAAGGTCATAAAAATGGCGTTTATAGCCTTGATATATCGCCTATTGAGTCCTTATTAGTAAGCGGCAGTTGGGATAAAACAATGCGGTTATGGAGGCTAAAACTCTAGATTATCAATATTGTTTTGAATACTATAGCAGTCCTAGAAGAGTCGTAAAATCTAAAAGAATTTTAAAGCCTTACAAGTATTGATATGAATGAGCTTAAGATTTAATCAACCATCTTAAACAGATACTCCCTGAAAACCTTAACTCACAACCTTTTTAGCCTTAGCAGCCATTTTTTGTCCGTTGCTAAAACTAAGCCTCCTTGTAGTTATCTCCAGGTTCTCATTGTTCTGAACAAAGGTAGCTCACCGACCAAAGCCTCCTATTCGTGGTGATCGCTGCTGCTGCACCTGCGCTTGTCTAAGATGTTCCCGTAATCTACAAAGATTGGTCATCGCTCCAACCCTGGGCGATCGCCTAGTTGGCACTGGAATAGATGTTAATCGTCAGGGTGAAAGATCGCCTCTAAGTCACGCCCACCATGCAGCACCCGAACAACCTCAATGCCGCTGGGTATAACGCAATAGAAAATTACATAACGACCCAGCGGAAAGCTCCTCATATTTGCCGCCAGTTCATTACGCACACGCCCAATATTGGGCTGCTCTGCCAGAAGACGCAGTTTTCGATCTATCGTGTCAATGAAAGCATCAGCCTGGGCTTCACTGTCATCGGCAATATAATCCCAAATTTCAGCAAGATCGGCCTTTGCACGAGCAAGTTTGACAATCAAAGGCATTTACGCACCTGTAACACTACCGCTCAGCCGTCCAGCTCTGCGTTTGCGTCCTTCTTGCTTAATCTCATCCGCATTCCACGGCGTCGGATCGCCGCTTTCGATCCCATCGCGGATATCTTGTCTTAACTGTTCGAGCTTGATTGCTTGCAAACGGTCTTGCGCCTCCATCAGCCGCAAGGCTTCGCGCACAACCTCGCTAGCGCTGTTGTAAAGACCGCCCGCTACTTTTTGGCGCACCATGTCTTCCAATTGCGGGGTCAGATTGATATTGAGCGTCATAGGATGCCCCTATTGCGAACTACGTCTATTCATAACGAAATTGTCAATAATTGTCAATGATTGCCAATTCCAGAAAAATTAGACATCCACCCTACCGCCACAGCTTCTCAAATCTCGCTGGATTGCTAGCGGTAGGGAGATCGCCTAGTGTCCCCAAAACTTCTGACTTAGCAGGGCTTCTACTTCAGGCGATCGCCTTCCCTATCCCTAACCTTTGACCTCGTGGTAAGCCCAATCCAACCAAGGCAGCAAAGCTTCGATATCCTCTAGCTCGACCGTCGCACCGCCCCAAATCCGAAGACCCGATGGCGCATCCCGATAAGAGGCAATATCGTAGGCAACCTGTTCTGTTTCGAGCAGTCCCACCATTTTTTTAATGACCTTAGCCTGTTCCTCTACGGTTAACGCCACAAACCAAGGATCCACCACCTTGAGACACACGGAAGTATTGGAGCGGGTCATCGGCTCGACGGCCAGAAAGTCCACCCAATCCGTCCGATCGGCCCAATCTTCGATCGCCTTAAGATTAGAGCGCGATCGCCCCAGCAGCGCCGACAACCCGCCAATGGATTCGGCCCATTTGAGCCCATCTAAGGCATCTTCGACGCAGAGCATGGAGGGGGTGTTGATGGTATCGCCTTCAAAAATGGCTTTGTCAACCTTGCCGCCTTTGGTAATGCGGAAGATTTTAGGCAGGGGCCATGCGGGGGTATAGCGCTCCAGCCGCTCCACGGCGCGGGGGCTTAACACCAGCATCCCGTGGGCCGCTTCGCCGCCCATCACTTTCTGCCAAGACCAGGTGACCACATCCAGTTTGGACCAGGGCATCTCCATGGCAAACACTGCCGAGGTGGCATCGGCGATGGTCAACCCCTGGCGCTCATCCGGTATCCAGTCGGCATTGGGGACCTTGACGCCGGAAGTGGTGCCGTTCCAGGTGAAGACCACATCGCGATCGCAGTCCACTTGCCCAAAGTCGGGCAAAACGCCGTAGTCGGCCTTGAAGGTACGGCAGTCGCTGAGTTTGAGCTGTTTCTGCACGTCCGTGACCCAGCTCGAACCAAAGCTTTCCCAGGCCACCATATCCACGCCGCGCTCTCCCAACAAGGACCACAGGGCCAGTTCGACGGCACCCGTATCGGAGGCGGGCACGATGCCGCACAGGTAGGAGTCGGGAATGCCCAAGATGGCTTTGGAGCGGGTGATGACTTCTTTGAGGCGATCGCGGCCCGCACGCGAACGATGGGAGCGACCGAGGAGCGCGTTGCTGAGGACCTCGACGCTCCAGCCCGGTCGTTTGGCACAGGGACCGGAGGAGAAGTTCGGACTTGAGGGACGTTGGGTAGGCTTCGCCATAACAAGATTTAATCGGATTAAAAATTTAGAACAATGCAGCAGGAAAACGACGCATAGGCTGTCATTACTGTAGCGGGTTCTTGAGGGCTTATTTGCATGGAGCCATACCCAAAGCGCTTAATCGTCTGCGCTCAGCAACAGCAGCTCATCCAATGTTTCTGGAAAATCGCCTCGGTTGACCATGCGGCTAAAGGCAGCGTAGCAATCCTTTTTATCGCCCTCTTTACGCGGATATCCCAGCCAGAGAATAAAAATCGCATTCTGCTCTGGCGTCTTCAGCACCCGAAAAAACAGGCGATACCGTTCTGGCAAGCCCATTTTCTTAACGCGACCGTACTTTTTGAGCGATCCGGTGAGCGCAAAATGTGAGGCATAAGGATCGAGCGGGATTTTCTCTTTGATCGCCGTCATGATGGCGGCATAAAGCTTGACCGATGGATGCCTGAGATAATTCTCCGGCGTTAGGCTGCGCTTGAGCTGGCGCACTTCTGCCTGCAAATCTCGGCGCTGTTGCCCAAAAAGGCGTTTTACAAAGTAGATCCGCCAACCGTTAACGAGCATCAAGCTCGACCCCAGCGATCAGCTCGTCGTCTTCAGCAGCCATCGCTTCGGTATAGACTTCAATCTCTGAAGGATTCGCTAACGACTGCCGCATCAAAAAATCCAAGAAAAGACTCAACATTAACTCGTCTTCATCTTGTTCTTGCTGCGGTTGGGTCGCTCTGCGGATCAAGAGGGTGTCGGCGTCAATCACCTGAACGGTACCCCCGACTTCGGCAAACTGAGGGTTTTCCTTAAAAAAGCTACCGCTCAGACGATACCCTGAAGAGTTTCCAATCTTCGCCCAAGACGCTTTATAGGTTTTGCGAGCCATGGCACTGACAGACAATGGAATAATCGATGGTTATAACATTCAGTTATAACATTTCTACCCTTTAAGCCAATCGGAATCGGCGATCGCCGCTCCTTGGAGCCAACGGGTTAGGTAGAATTGTCGGTTTGTCAGCAGGGGAGAGGAGGTATCGATCTTGAGCAAGCGAGCTTTTGGATTCGTTTTAGCCTTTGCGCTCATGGCGATCGCCTGGTTCGGGCTAGCCAATCTCAGCGCAGGGTTAGAGGTGCGCGCTATTCCTCACAACAGCGTACCGATGCTGTTTATGACCTCGAAGGGAGCCAAACCTCAACCCGGCATTGTCGTGGCCCATGGCATTGCAGGGTCTAAACAACTCATGCTGGGGTATGGGTATACATTGGCCCACAACGGCTATAGCGTCTTACTGCTCGATTTTCACGGTCATGGGGCAAATACAGCACCACTAGACCAAGATCGTCTTCAGCAAGATCTCAATACGGCCTTAACCGCACTCAAGGCGCAACCCGAAGTCGATCCCAATCGGATTGGGTTACTAGGTCACTCCATGGGCAGCGGCGCAGTCATGACCGCTGGAGCGGAGGAAGGATCGTCAATAGCGGCAGTCGTCGCGGTCTCCCCAATCCATGCGCCGCTAACGCCCAGTGCACCGCGCAATCTTCAGCTCCAAGCTGGGGAATGGGAAGGACCGTTTGTGCAGCAATCTGCCCAGCTTTTACAGGATGCAGGCGGGCCAAACGCCAATCTGAAGGAAGGGAAGGGGCGATCGCAGGTCATTATTCCCCATGTCGAACACATTCTGATTCTGTTTAGCGATCGCAGTCATCAAGCTGCTCTCGATTGGTTCGACGCCGCCTTTGAACAAACCTCAACCTCTAGTTTTAGAGATCGACGCATGGTCTGGTACGGACTCCATCTGCTGAGCTGGATCCTGTTATTGAGCGCCCTATCGCCATGGCTGCAACAAGTCCGCTCCCATCTCCCTATCCAGCATCGCCCTGGGCGAAGTTGGGTGGGCCTCGGAATCGCACCTTTGAGTGCTGCCGGAATCATCTTTTTTATCAGCTGGCAAACATCGCTCGCAAGCATTGGAGGGCTACTCGTAGGCGGAGCGCTGGGGCTTTGGATGTTTGTAGCGGGTTTAACTTGGTGCGGCGTACTCTCTCGTTTTCCGCGTCCCTCCCTTAAATCCCTAGGGTTAGGCGTGTTACTGTTTGGCCTACTTTGGCTTGCCTTTGGCGCAATGGCCCAGGAGACTTGGTTGCAGTGGTGGCTCATCCCAGCGCGTCTAAAACTTTGGCCAGTACTAGCCTTTGCTTGCTTTCCTTGGTTCTTAGCTTCAGGCATTCTACAGATCGACGCAACCCGAACCCAGCAGATTCTGGGCTGGCTGGCTCAAAGCGTCGCCCTCGCGGGAGGGCTGAGCATCACGATCGTTCTGGTACCGCAGCTCGGCTTTTTAGCCCTCATCGTTCCCATTATTCCAATTGTGCTGGCCCTCTTGTCCTATACAGGCGCTCGAGTTCGAAATCCCTGGAGCTACGCGATCGCCAGCGCGCTGTTTTTCGGATGGACCATTGCCGCCACCTTTCCGTTATCCGCGTAAACCGGCGCCGATCGCAGGCTTTCCTCGCCCACAAAGCAATCCGCGACTTTTGGATCCGCTCGACCCCATGACTTTTATGACAGGATTATTGCGTTTTGTTAAAAAATGACAGATTTTGACAATTGAAATGGGATTCTCTCCCCCAAAATGTATAAAGTGATTCATAAGGGACGTAACAGCGGTTCGCGCCAATCTGAAACTCCCGCCCCTCAAGACATTGAGGCTTTAACACATAGGTTTAGATTTGTTTGATTCTTTACAGAATTTAACAATTCCTCCGGGGATTCGCGGGTTTTAGATTCCGAGATTCAACACCGTTTTGTTCGTGCCGCTTAGTTCGGGCCGTCAGACATTAATCGTCAGATTAATATTAACGCGTCTGAATTTAGACTCATCATCATCCAAGCCAATAGGAGACTCAAGACATGCTAGACGCATTTGCCAAGGTTGTAGCCCAGGCTGACGCTCGGGGTGAGTACATCAGCGATTCTCAGCTCGACGCTCTGGCTGCAATGGTTGCAGACAGCAACAAGCGCATCGATACCGTCAACCGCATCACGGGCAACTCTTCGACCATCGTTGCGAACGCAGCGCGTTCTTTGTTTGCAGAGCAGCCTCAACTGATTTCGCCTGGCGGCAACGCTTATACCAACCGTCGCATGGCTGCTTGCCTGCGCGATATGGAAATCATTCTGCGCTACGTCACCTACGCCATCTTCACGGGCGATGCCAGCGTATTGGATGACCGCTGCCTCAACGGCCTGCGCGAAACCTACTTGGCGTTGGGCGTACCCGGCGCTTCGGTCGCGACTGGCGTCGGCAAAATGAAGGAAGCGGCGATCGCCATTGCCAACGACAGAGCTGGCATTACCCAAGGGGACTGCAGCGCGCTGATGGCTGAAGTTGCAACCTACTTCGACCGCGCTGCTAGCGCTGTTGGCTAAATGGCCTCCGTTCGTATCTGGTCTCAATTGATGCGAACCTTTGACGAATTAAACCATTTTTGTATACCCACACGGGAGATCGCAATCCAATGAAAACTCCATTAACCGAAGCCGTTTCCGCTGCCGATTCTCAAGGTCGTTTCCTCAGCAGCACCGAACTCCAAGTTGCGTTTGGTCGCTTCCGTCAAGCTGCTCCTAGCCTTCAAGCTGCTAAAGCGCTATCTGCTAAGGCTTCTTCTTTGGCCGAAGGTGCGGCAAACGCGGTTTACCAAAAATTCCCGTACACCACCCAAATGCAAGGCAACAACTATGCTTCTACCCCTACGGGTAAGGCAAAGTGCGCTCGCGACATCGGTTACTACCTGCGCATGATCACCTATTGCTTGGTTGCAGGCGGTACGGGTCCCATGGATGACTACCTCGTCGCTGGTTTGGCTGAAATCAACAGCACCTTCGAACTGTCTCCCAGCTGGTATGTGGAAGCGCTGAAGTATATCAAAGCCAACCACGGTCTTAGCGGCGACTCTGCCACTGAAGCCAATTCCTACATCGACTACGCAATCAATACCCTTAGCTAAGGCTATGGCAATTGTTTAGCGTTAGTCTTTGAACTAATTTAAGAGTGCTGCTCCTTTATATAAGAGCAGCACTCTTTTTTTGCCCGGGAAATCGCCGGGCAGATTTAGACCCTTGATTTTGCAACAGACGGTGCCCTAGGTTGAACGCATGACAACGTTAGATCCATCCGAAGATTTTCAAGACGCGATCGCCCCGACCGATCGGCCCCTCACGACAGAGCAGGCGATCGCCAATCTCAAGGGCACGGACTCCGGCGATCGCTATTATGCAGCTTGGTGGTTGGGCCGTTTTCGCGTTCGGACACAGGAGGCGGTAGATGCGCTGGTGGCAACCCTGCTAGATGAATCCGATCGCACGCCGGAGGGCGGCTATCCGCTCCGACGCAATTCGGCACGGGCGTTGGGCAAGTTGGGGGATGGGCGGGCGGTGCCGGCGTTGATAGAGTGTTTGGCCTGTTCTGATTACTATGTGCGGGAGGCGGCGGCGCAGTCTCTGGGCGCGCTGGGCGATCGCGCTTGCAGTTCGAAACTCATCGCGCTGCTCGATGGCGGGGTGGCGGCAGCGCAGCCGATTCCAAATTGCCCCCATTTGGCCCAACCCTACGATGCGGTGTTGGAAGCGCTGGGGACGTTGGGGGAGAGATCGGCCATCGCCGTTGTGGAACCGTTTCTAGAACATTCCATGGAGTTAGTGCAGTATGCGGCGGCGCGGGCAATGTATCAGTTGACGGGGGATGTCAGCTATGGCGATCGCCTGGTTGCGGCGCTTGGGGGCGATAAGCTTCAGCTCCGACGGGCGGCGTTGGCGGATATTGGGGCGATCGGCTATCTCAAGGCGGCGCAACCCGTAGCCCAAACCTTGGCGGAAAACAGCTTGAAACTGATTTCGCTGAAGGGGATTTTAGAGCATCAGATTGAAGGGACAGAGCCTTTGATGCTGTCTGAGGAGGCGATTCAGGTGATGCAGTTAATGGATGGGCTGCTTTGAGCTGGGCGATCGCGCAGACGACCTGTCCTAACCGCTAAGCTCTGATTACACCCATCCACGATGTCCGTTTCTTGAGTCTTGTAGGCACGATCGTGAGCGATACATCTACCCATGACTATGTTGAAAGCAGCGGCAATGTTTTTGCCGATATGAATCTTGAGGATGCGGATGAACTCTTGACTCGCACTCAGCTTGGCTATTCGGTGCGGCAAATTTTGAAGGAGCGGGGTCTCAAACAGCAGGATATCGCGACTTTACTGGAGATCAAGCAGCCAGAGGTCTCTAATCTGATGCAGGGAAAGTATCATTTATTCTCCGAAGGCAGGCTATTTAGCTTTTTAAGAAAGCTGGATCGAAAGGTCATTATCCAGATTTCTCAGCATCAAGAGGGGAGCCTTTTCAACAGGTTGCGATGAGTACGTAAAGGAAGGGCGATCGCCTCCCTCTTCCCAACTCCCCTTAACTGTGGCGATCGCACGTCTTTGCCCAGTTCATCCTGTTGCGTTCGATGTGTCTGCCTACTATAGTTGGCTATACTAGGCAACGAGGTAAGGACGGACTTTGACTCAGGGCGTAAATCCTAAACAGGTTGTTTTTTACGCGGATGAAGACGGAAATGAACCGTTTCAGGCGTGGATGGACAACCTGCGCGACCAACAAGGCAAACGGCGAATTATTAGCCGTCTATTTCGGGTTCAGCAAGGGAATTACGGAGATGTTAAACCGATAGGCGATGGGCTTTCCGAGTTACGCATATTCTTTGGCCCTGGATATCGAGTGTATTTTGGCGAAGAGGCTGGAAACATGGTCGTTGTTCTTTGCGGTGGCGACAAGGATAGTCAAAGTCGGGATATTGAGGCCGCTAAAGTCTATTGGAAGGAGTATAAAAACCGTGAGAAAGCTTAGAACCCTCGATGAGTTCGCGGAGGGGTATTTTCGCGACCATCCTGACGAGATCGACGATTATCTAACGGAAATTTTTCAAGATTTTGCAGAAGATAACGATACCGGAGCTTTACTGGCGGCATTGCGCGTTATTGCGCGCGTGCGGGGTATCAGCGATATAGCGCAAAGCACGGGTATGACGAGACAAGGGATACAGAAGGCTTTATCTATGGATGGCAATCCACGCCTTGGAAATGTCATTTCTATTATGAAGGCGATGGGCTATTGTCTGGTGCCGCAAAAGCTGCCGTCGGTCGATACGCCTCTTTAATGTGGCGCACTCTGGGTACATCGTCGCTCTGAAAGCGCTAGCGATCGCCCACAAGCATTCGCAATCTGAACGGAAAGCGATCGCCTCTCTCTTCCCAATTCCCCGCGATCGCCGCGAGCTGCCGTTCCACCTCATGCCCCGCCAAGTATTTTCTATCGCCTATCGTTTTGTCGAAAGTTCGCCGCTAGCAACAGGCCGCAAAGCCTGATGCTATATAGGGGGTCTTTCAGCACTCTCGACAAAATAACTCATTTCGTTGAATGCTATTGTCTAGTTTGGCCT
Organism: Altericista sp. CCNU0014; assembly: GCF_044923475.1. NCBI lineage: Bacteria > Bacillati > Cyanobacteriota > Cyanophyceae > Synechococcales > Altericista > Altericista sp. CCNU0014. The sequence goes on along the minus strand of NZ_CP137338.1, from coordinate 2,353,843 downwards.
AACCTGCATTATTCATGACGATTTTGGAAAATCCTCGAAATCTATGCCAACCAAACAATCTGGCGATTTGCCTAAAAAACAGTCTGTTTTTGGAGGGTGCCGTTCCATCTGTGTTCTGGCGATTGGGGAATAATCCAGGCTAAACAGCTTATGTAGGATTTGCTGCCAATATCACACATTGCCAATAATCTAGACTTACGGAGAAAACATAGTTGTTTAACTTACCTAATGAGACGCAAACAACCTTTCAATAAAATCGAAAAACTTCTTTTGTCTATTCCCACCTGGATTTTTGTTAGTGCAGTAGTCGGTCTGATTGTGTGTTTGTCTCTTTTTGTTCATGAAGACAATAACCATAAATCAAAATGCAACACATCAGGACTTTTATTTGAATACAACAAATTAGTATGCGACGGAGCGAGTATACTGCTTCAGAGCGCCGAGTCGTTCGCTGTCGTTGCAGCAGTCAGTCTATATTTCAAAGAGATTCCAGACCGAAAAGCACGAAAACATTATGAGGCTTGGCAAGTTATTGATAATGCAGCAAACGTCCCTACAAGTTATGCGCGAAAGCAAGCATTAGAAGACTTATGTAAGGATGGAGTACCTTTAGTAGGTATTAATATTTCTGGAAGTGACCTAATCCGAGCTAACCTCAAGAATGCAATTCTTGGTAGTGCAAACTTAAGTGGATCTGACCTCAGATGGGCTGACCTTAGCGGATCAATCCTCCAAGGGGCTGACCTCAGCAGTGCTAACCTTATCGGTGCAAATCTAATCGGTGCTGACCTCAGTGCCGCTGATCTTAGCAATGCTAACCTTACTAGAGTTGAGTTCAGAGGCGTAAACCTCTTTGCTACTACACTTAGCGAAGCTGATATTTTAGGTGCTAACCTCAGCGGGGTTATAGAATTTTTACCGGATCCAATTCAGCAAATTAAGTCAGCTAAAAATTGGCGAAGTGCTGATTACAACCCTGAAATCAAAAAAATACTTGGGTTAGTGATGTAAAACCACACGGCACAATGAAATAGCCAACGTTCAACAAAAAAGTTCCATTTATTGAGAGTTCAGAACAAAGAGGTTAAAGCTTAGTAGTGCAGAAAACTAACGAAATCCCTATAAATAAAGGATTATAGACAAAATAAAAATCTCGGAAAAGTCCCAAGATTTGAACGATGACATTGGATTTCAGCCTCTATTTTAATCGTTCATACTGTTTATTATGAGAATGAAAAAAGTTTTCTGCACCACTAAGTCAAAAGGAATCCCTAATACAATATTGGCGATTTACAAATGAGAATCTATACTCCTGATGAATTAAAATTTGTTCTAAATCAACACAAAAAATACCTAATGACTGATGGAAAAACGGGCGAACGTGCATATTTACGCGGTGCATTTTTAAGTGGAGTTGATCCTTGATGGTGCAGAAAAGTCATGAAGACCTTACCAGCAGGCAATATTCAAATCTGTCAAAGGTGACAGAGAGGGGCATTCAATGTGATGCTTAAGTTCCCAAACTCAGAGCAATCCTATGTCAACCCCTCAACTCTATCGTCAACTGCAAACTCAACTGAGTCAATGGGTCACACCCAAAGATAAACGTCACCTTACTGTGTTTGCTGAAAACATCGCTGCAATCCTCCAAGCCCAAAGTGGCAGCTTAAGCCATTGGCTGACTTATTTGAGTCATCGTCGTTGTAAAGCCCGCTCTCACATGGAACGACTGAGCTACTTCGTTCATAATCCCAAGATCACCTCAGAAACATTCTATGTTCCATTACTGCTTCAATTTCTTCAAGCGTGGGCGGGCATGGCGACGACATTGACCCTGGATACAAGCATGCTGTGGGATGAGTATTGCCTGATAGAGGTCTGTCTGACCTGGGGAGGGCGCTCTTTCCCTTTGGCTCAAAAGGTGCTCAAGCATGGCAGTGCTACGGTCGCTTTTGCGGACTATTGCTCAGTGCTGGATGTGGCTGAGACGGTCTTACCCGCTGATTGTCAAATCACACTATTGGCTGACCGAGGCTTTGAGCATGGTGAGTTAATTCGTTGGCTACGGAGCCATCAATGGTCTTGGGCAATTCGCGCTAAATCCGATTTGAAGGTCACGTTGTCTAATGCTCAAACCGAGTCGGTTGCTGACCTGCTGCCAGAGCCTGAACAAGCTTTTCTATTTTCTGATGTCACGATTCTTGAAGATATCCACTGTCATTTGGCGACCGCTCGATTATCCATCGCCCAGGAGGCTTGGGCTGTGATTACAGATAAATCGCCTTCTGTGCAAACCTTCGCGCTATATGGTCAACGTTTTGGTGGCATTGAACCCCATTTCAAGGATTACAAGTCTGCCGCCTTTGAACTGCCTCGTTCTAAACTCAGAGATGCCCATGCTTTAAGCCGACTGCTGATGTTACTGGCGGCTGCGACCATTATTGCCATTTGCGTTGCCATTGAAACGATCGCTCAAGGCGCACTAAAGTCCATTGATTGGCATGCTCACAGGGGATTGAGTTTTCTGCAAATCGGGCTAAGACGGATTAATCAGTTGTGCTATCAAAGATTACCGCTGCCACCCTTGAGATATTTGCCACGATGTAATCCACCACCTGCTTATGCCTCTCTCAAGAAGCGAGATGCGATGAACACTCGCATTGAGTTTGCCAAGGTGACTGTCTTCTAAAGCTTTCAGCTCCTTTGAGTTTTCTGCACCACTAAGGGAGTTGATCTAGGAAAAGTAAATCTAGCCGGAGCTGATCTGAGAGAAGCCTATCTGAGCGGAACAAATTTGACAGATGCAAACCTGACAGATGCAAACCTGACAAAGGCGAGCCTGCGTGGTTCAGATCTGACTGAGGCAGACTTGAGCAGAGCAAACCTATCCTCATCTTCTCTTCGTGGGGCAACTCTAATCGAGGCAAAGCTAATAGCAGCAAATCTTATGCATGCAAACCTGAAAGGGACAAGCTTCATTGGTGCAGACTTGAGCGGTGCAGACTTAAGCGGTGCAGATCTGAATGGCGCAGACCTATACGAAGCAAATTTGAGTAGTGCAAGGCTGACTGGTGCAAGGCTGACTGGTGCAAGGCTAACTGGTGCATCCTTTACTAGTGCAGACCTAAGCGATGCAAATTTGAGTGGTGCAAATTTGAGTGGTGCAGACCTGAGCGATACAAATCTAACAAAAGTAAATTTTGACGGAGCAAACTTAACAGAAGCAAACTTTGATGGAGCAAACTGTACTGATGTAGACTTTAGCAACACATACGGTCTTCAATAATCAACATTTAAAAAATCAGCGAGAGTAACTTGAAAGGCTGCTATGCGTATCCGCAAAAGAGTAACTATCAAAATCTGGAGATGACTCGCAGATTGATAATACCGAGCAGTCATTTTCAACTTCGTCGATACCTGTATTTGCTTTAGAAAAATAATCCATTCAACAAAAGAGTTCCATGTATCGAAGGTTTAGACTCAAGGGATCCGCACCACCGAACAAAGGCGATCGCCCAGTTTTGTAAGGACAACATCTGGCAATGACCATAGAAACGCCGCAGTCTCAAGATTGGAAAAATCGAAGATTGGTAGAATAAAGCCTAAGTTCTACCAAGGTATCATTCATGGGAATAAATATTAAAAACGCTCAGGTTCACGCGATGGCCCAAGAACTTGCACAGTTGACTGGGCAGAATTTAACCAATGCCGTCAAGATGGCCGTTGAGCAGGCATTAGCGCAGGTCAAATCCAGTCGCGATCTACCCAGATTTAGCCCCTTGGGACAGCGGTTAAATGAAATTGTACTTCGCTGCGCAAGCTTGCCCGACGACGATCGCCGCAGTCCAGACGAAATCCTGGGATACGATGAGTCTGGTTTACCCGCCTAATGGTCATTGATACATCAACAAATGGAGATGGTCGATCGCCGCAAGGTTATTAATCGGCGATGTATCGCTAATAATAATCAAGGTCTACCCAGCACTTGCAGGTTTTTAAGATCTTGTTCTAGGTCTTCTACACCATAGTGAACGGGGATGTGACGGCTGGCGAGGAGATGTTGAAACGCAACCCGGTGCATCTGAGCAAAACGACTGGCTTGGGCTAGGGTGAATTTTTCCTGTTGAAACAACATAATGGCGATTTCTTGTTTGATTTCGCCTTCGGTCATACGGATGTTGGCTAGCACGTCGTCGGGAATGATGATGCTCATCGCTGGCTCCTTCACCTGATGCTATTATTTTAGGCTCCAAAGCTGGCCCATCATCAATCTAGGCGATCGCCCTTCGGTTGCCTTCAGACTGGTGCGGCGACCTCATACATTTGAGACAGCAGACAAAGCGATCGCCCTTGATAGAAGGTCAGCCTCTCAAACTCCGCACTGCCAGCTCAATCAACCTAAAAATGCGCAACGCGCCGATCGAGACTGGTAACAAAAGCCGCCCTCGTGCCGCCCCATTCCACTGCGGCAGAAAAAAACAATAACTTGCATTGTGTATTTACTTTGTGTAAATACTTTACATGCGATACACTTGGGACAACGACAAAAACCGCCGCAACCTCGAACGGCACGGCATCGCCTTTGAAGATGCAAAACGGATTTTTGATGGGCAGACCCTTGAACGGGAAGATGACCGCTTCGACTACGGCGAAACCCGCGTTTACGCCATTGGACTGGTCAACGGCTTGGAAATCACGGTAATTTATACCGACAGAACCGATGAACGACGCATCATCTCCGCATGGAGGGCAGAACCTCATGAACGACGTGCCTACTGGAAAAGCCTTGTCGAATAAACCCGAAACGGATTGGGAGAGGCTACGTCATATAAGCGACGCTGACAATCATGCCGCCATTGCCTCCGATCCTGACATTATCCCGACGGATGAAGATTTCTGGCAAAACGCCAAAGTCGTCACGCCCCAGCGCAAACCCACCATCACGATCCGGCTCGATCCTGACGTGCTGGATTGGCTGAAGGGGCAGGGTAAAGGCTATCAGACCCGCATCAACGCAATTCTCCGCACCTACATGCATGCGAGGAAGAACAACACTTCAGACCACCCGAAGCCTTGAACGATCGCATCAATTTTTTTATGCCCCTAAACACCGTCACTCCCATTCCGACGCTGCTTCAGGCCATCGAAGCCGCCAGTTCTGCCTCGGCCTTGGCAAGCGCAGTCGAGGCGCTCGCGCAGACGGGCAACCCAGAAGCGACGGAACCGCTTATTACTGCCCTGGGCTATAACAATCCGGGGGCAGCTGTGGCGGCGGTGGATGGGTTAATTCGCATTGGAGAACCCGCTGTGTTGCCCCTCCTTTCCCTGCTGGATAATTTTAACTACGGGGCCAGAGCCTGGGCCATTCGCGCACTGGCGGGCATTGGCGACCCGAAAGGCTTAGAGATTCTATTGGAGGCCGCCAGCGCAGATTTTGCCCTCAGCGTTCGGCGGGCGGCGGCGCGTGGTTTGGGAACGATTCGCTGGGAGGGGTTATCGCCGGAACAACAGGCGGACGGCCAACAAAGATGTTTGGCGGTGCTGCTCGGTTGCGCCCAAGACCCGGAATGGGTGGTGCGCTACGCGGCGATCGCCGGAGTCCAATCCCTCGCGTTGGCCATCGCTCTGGTACGGGTGCAGACGTTGGCGCAGGTTTTGGAAGCGTTGGAAGAACGGCGATCGCAGGAAGGGACGTTGGCGGTCAAGGCGCGCATTCTGTTGGCCCAGCAACAGGTGCAAGGTCTACTGTCGAGGGCGGCTGAGGAGGCATAATGAGGGGCGCAGCTATTGTTTAGGGTTGGGCTATGTCCACTGATTTGCTTTGTTTGTTGGCTTTGGCGCTCTGGTCTATTCCCCTCAACCACATTCCGGCCCTCGCCCGCGTCAGCGCCGCTGAATCTCCCTTGGCTTGGGGCATGGGAAACCGCGACACGATGCCGGAGGTCAAGCCCTGGGTGGGACGCGCCGATCGCGCTCAGCGCAATCACCACGACAATCTCGCCACGATCGCGACGGTGATTCTGATCGCTCAGGCGACAGGGCAAACCGATGGGGTGACGGCGATCGCCTCCATTGCGGTGCTCGGGTTGCGCGTCATCCACGGACTGGCCTATATTGCCGGCATTCCAGCCCTGCGATCGACGGCCTACTTCGCCTCGATCGTCGCCCTCGGCGCGATCGTCTGGCGTATTTTAACCTAGGTGCGATCGTTACAATCCCTGGGCCTTGGGCGGGGGTGCGGGGTCGGCGGCGGGGTCGGGAACGGGGTCGTTCGACTTTTCGAGCTGAAGTCCCGCATCTTTAACTTGCTTCTCCAGCAACAGCAAGCGCGCTTCTAGGGTTTTCTTCTGCACTTCTAGAATCTCAGTTTCTTTGCGCAGGCGATTCATCCTGGCCTTGTGATCTGCCGTCCGACCGGGCTGAAAAATCACGCCCACATACAGCGTGACGTTGGAGGAATCGAGGGTATTCACCCCCGCCGAGAAGTTGAAGCCAAAGTCGTTTTCTGTATTGACGGGCGTGTAAAAATTGCCGTCCAACGGATACACGATCCGATCGGGATTGTTGACAATATTTTGATTTTGGTTGGCGTTTTGATTGACGTTATTTTGATTGGAATTATTCCCAATTGCAGAATCGTTCGTCGAATTGACCTGCGCTCGAGCGTCAAAGGTCAGCCCTTGGCTGCAAACCAGCAACCCCGCACCGCAGGACAGTAACGCCGATTGCAATCCGATCGTTCTTACTTTTTTTAGACTGAAAACAGGCAGATTTACGCGATCGATTCCCATGTATCGTTTCAAGCCTCAACCTAGGGGCACTCCTCCACCGACAGACACCAGACAAATTCGAGATCGCCGCCGCCTGACGCGTCAAAACGATTTATTCTAAAGCTTGCCTGACAATACCGTCACATCATTCTTGAAATATACAGGATGCGGTTTTAAAAACGGTTTGTGTTGCTGTTTTGTTAAGATTCCAGGTCCGAGCGCGGCGCGATGCCCCTCTGGCAGATGTTATTTGACGTCGATGGCAATCGTTTGATTGAGGATGCCATTTCCGCCCATCTCTTGGGCGATTTCGGCTGCTGGGCCTTCTAAAGTAACCTCAACGGAGGCTCCTACGGGGCGATAGCTGCCAGCGATCTGAAGTTTTTGGCGGCCTTTGCGCAGGTAAGGGGACAGGTTGATTTTCACGACGCCTTTGCCTAGGGTTTTTAACGGCTTTCCATCGAGCTTGATGGTGCCTCGCACTTGCCTCGCATCGGCAGAGGGGCGCACGGTTAAGGTGTAGGGGTCTCGCAGATCCGCCTGTTCGAGTTCGAAGGAGGATTCTTGAACGGAGTAGGATTGGGCCACGCGTTCGCCGCGGTCTGAGTCGCGGCGAAAAAGGTCGCGCAGGCTTTGGAAGCGATCGCCGCTTTCGGTCTCTTGCGCGTTGGCCGTGCGGATCGCGACATCGTCGCGATCGACGCGGGCGGTATTGACGTTCGTCTGAACCGAAGCAGAGGTATGGGAAAGAATTGGGGCCGTGCAGAGGGCGACAACCCCACCCAAGATAGCCAGTCGTTTGAAACTCATCTTTGAAGAACTCCACCGAAAATTGAGGTTCGAGCCGAGGGTTCGAGCGCTAACGCCGGGTTAGGGCTTGAACTTTTTAGGCGTTCTGACGTTGACGTCGACGACGACGCTATTTCTAACGGTAGGGCCATTGACGCCCGTGCCGTTGCCCCGGCCTCCTTCGAGACGTTGGTCGACTTCTTGATGCTGGCTTCTGCCTCGACCTGGGTTTCGATCCACTTGCACGCTGGTGCTGGACTGGACGTTTCCGCTGCACGGACCGTCTCCGGTCTGTCTCACGTTGTTGGTTTGCGCGGCGGGTTCGCCCAATTTGAGCTGGATGCCGGCGTGGGATTGAATGCATTGGGCGGACGCTTGGGGCGGGGTCAGGGCAAAGGGAAGCAAGGCGGTGCCCGTCAAACCGATCGAAATTAAGGATAGGGGGATAAGCTTCATGAGGGTATGTCTCCTAACAATTGTGCGGGAGAGAGTTAGGGTTTCACCCAGACAGGAATATCGAAAATCCCAACTCTCTCTTTGATTTCAAAGACTGACCGAGACGGTCGAGGGTGCGTCGCGACTAGCGACGGCTGCGGATGCGTTGGTCGTTGCGCTGGTCGACGTTGTTGCGATTTCCTTTGATATCGCTGTCGTTGAGCGCGTCTTGAAGGTTGACTTCGTCGCCGCGACCCCGACGACCCCGTCCGGTGTCGATGCTTTGGCGGTTGCTTTGGTTCACTCGGTTGCCGTTGCCGTCGATCGTGCTCACGTTGGTGCTTGTTTGGGAGTTCCCCGTGTCCTGAGCGTGGGACGGAATCGCGATCGCGCCGAGGGTGGATAGGGCCAGAAGGGTGACGATTATCTTTTTCATGGTGGGTTTCCTTTTATATAGGTCAGTGGATGATGAGGGGAGGGGGATGGGCATCGATAAGGAAATACGCTCGCTCGAGGCGGGAGGGGTTAGCGACGGCTGCGGATGCGTTGGTCGTTGCGCTGGTCGACGTTGTTGCGGTTCCCTTTGACATCGCTGTCGTTGAGCGCGTCTTGGAGGTTGACTTCGTCGCCGCGGCCCCGACGACCCCGTCCGGTGTCGATGCTTTGGCGGTTGCTTTGCTGGACGCGGTTGCCGTTGCCGTCAACGGTGCTCACGTTGGTGCCCGTTTGGGAGTTCCCCGTGTCCTGAGCGTGGGAGGGGAAGGCGATCGCGCCGAGGGTCGAAAGGGCCAGAAGGGTGACGATTATCTTTTTCATGGTGGGTTTCCTTGATACAAGTGAGGGTTTGGCGTTCGGTTGAGGGGCACTGGGCGCTCTTCCGATGTATGTATCTTTGCGCTAAAATTCGGGCCGCACAGTGATGGGGGTGGGCGGTGGAGCGCGATCTTTGGGCGATTTGGCGGTGATGGCGATCGCAATGGGAATCGCCAGACGCGCCGCGCTGCAGCCCAAATCCAGACCTCGGACTGCGGCGGGACGGAGCTGGGCGCAATTACAGGTCTAAGACTTGCCGCAGGGATCGCTCGAGGGCTTCGCTCAAGGCGCGCTGGCCGACTTCGATTTTGGCGATCAGGCTTTGGTGGACGTGCAGGGCGTCGGCGAGTTGGGATTGGGTGAGCTGTTTTGCTTTTCGGGCCGCGCGGATTTCCGCGCCCGTGAGGCGATCGAAGCGCAGGCGGCGGGCGGGACGCGAAGGGGCGGCGGTCTTTTTTCCGGGGTCGGGCGGCAGTCCCAAAAGGTCGGTGGGCGGCACCAGCCTCAAGGGCTGGGCGAACCACTGCTCGATCCAGTCCGGGGGCTTGCGGCTCGTACTGCCCGGATTGAGCCAGCTCGGATACGGCTCGATGTAAAAGTCGGCGGGGCCGACCATCGCATTGGCGCGACCGTTCGACCAACCGAGGCTCAGCAATGCGTCTAAGGCTCGATTCCACGCCTTCAACAGCGCGGGGGCCAGGGTTGGGTCGAGCGGGAGGGACGGCAGGGCTGAGGCGGGCAGGGCGGCTTCGAGGAGGTGTCGGACGGTATAGACGGGCAATCTCGCGTCGGGATGGGGTTGGGGCGCGTTGAGGATCGGGGGAATCAGCAGGCCGATCAGAAATGAATCGCGGCAGCAATCGCGCTGCAGCAGGGTCAGGGCAAAGCGACCGAAGGCTTTCCAGGCGCTGCGGGCGCTGTGACCGCCTTGTTGGAGCAGGTGGGGCAGCCACAGGCCGGGTCGAAGGGTGAGGGTCAGCGCGGCGGGCGCAGCGATGCGGCCTGCGATCCAGTCGAGGTCGCCTTGGCTCTCGAGGAGGATCTCCCAGGGGTGGCCGCTGGTGCGATACGCTTCGACGCGGGTGGCGCTGGGTTCGGTCATCCAAAGGGTGGCAATCCTCAGGCTCGCGAGCCGTTCCAATAAGAGTGCGAGTTCGGGGGATGCGAGTTCGAGCGGGGCGGGGGCGGCAGGGGCGGGGGCGGCAGGGGCGGGGGTCCAGTCGAGCTGTTCTAGGATCTCGCCCTGGGTGAGGGTAAAGGGACTGGCGGCGGGGTGCGGCTGGCGCATGGCGTGGCCGACGAGGAGGAACAGCAGTTGGACCATCGGCACGCCGCACTGCTGTTTGATTTGGGCGATCAGTTCCCACGGGAGCCGATAGAGTTCGCTGGGCCGGGTGAGGTAGTGCTCTAGGACGAGGGGTGGGTCCGGCGAGGGTTCGGCGATCGCAGGGAACGGCGGCAGGTCGCGCGGCGGGACTGCGGGCGGTGCGGGGGCGGTCTCGGCGAGGAAGTCGAAGGATGCGAGGGCGAACCAGGGCGGAACGCGGAGGGGGGGGAGGGCGAGCGCGGCGGGGCCGGCGAGGGGGAGGCCGAACAGGAGAGGTTCTAGCGTTTGAGGGGTTTGCAGGATCTGGGCGACGAGGGCCGGGCCGACGAATGCTTCGAGTTGGCGCACCAGGACGCTCAGGGGCAGCGTCTCTGGGGCGAAGAGGCTCTGCCAGATGGCTTCGCAGTAGGGTTCGCGTGCGATGGATGCGATGGTGGATTCGGCGATGGCGGGTTCGAGGTCTTGCACGCTCCACGCGAGAACGTTGACCCACACTTCGCGCGCGAGCGCGTCCCACACCCGATCGCGCGCGAAGCCGATGGCGAGACTCTCGAGCAGGACCGGGGCGATCGCCGCTAGATCGGGCTGGATTTGGCTGCCGTATTGCTGCTGCGCTCGTTCTAACAGCCCAGCGCTGACGCTCTCGAGCAGGATGGTTTCGGTTTCGAGCGCGGCGCGCGTCAGCACCAGGTAGCGCGCCGCGAAGGCGTGCCTTCGCGCGCGCGCGATGAGGCGGATGCGCCGATCGGGTTCGGGGATGGGGGGCTGCACCATGGCGATCGGGTGGGGGGCGGGTATCCCTGACAGGGCCGGGGGGCTCGGGGGCGGGATCTTTATCTTAAGGGACGCGGTTCGCGCGCTCGGCGCGCCAGAGGTCGATTTTTGTGCGGGTCTGGGGTCGCTAGCGCTTTTTTGGGATTTTGGCTATTCTTGACGCTAGGCTGGAAAGGGCGATTCGATTGGTTCTGCGCTCGGTTTGCTTTCGGTTGTTTCACTGCGGTTAAAGGTTGAGTTTTGACGCGAGAGCTTCTCTCCTACGATGACAATCCAGCGGCTCTACGCTTGAATGCCATTCCGGGTATTGCGTTTGGCCGATGTCTCGATGCGGACCGCTCGATCTATTTTTTGTCTGAGGCCTGTTTGGCGCTGACGGATTATTCTGCCTGCGAGCTGTTATCTCCGGCGGAGGGCGGTCTGACGTTTAACGACCTGATTTACCCCGAGGATTTGGTGGACCTGCTGGCCCATATCGATGGCGCGCTGGAGACGCGGCAGGCGTATGGGGTGGAGTATCGCGTGCGCACGCGCGCTGGGGCGCAGCGGTGGTTCCTCGAGCAGGGGTATTTCTCGGCGGCGGGTTCGATCGAGGGGCTGATTACGGATATTTCTGCCCTCAAGCAGACCCAGGTGCAGCTCCAGCGCGATGCCTTTTACGACAAGCTCACGGGCCTCCCTAACCGACTGCTGTTTCTCGACCGGCTCGCTCAGGCGGTGCGTCGGCTCCAGCGCGATGCCGATTACCAGTTTGCGGTGCTGTTTCTCGACCTCGACCGCTTTAAGGTGATTAATGACAGTCTCGGCCATCGCGCGGGGGATTTGCTCTTGACTCAGGTGGCGACGCGCTTGGAGGCCTGCGTGCGTCCGGGGGATACGGTGGCGCGCATTGGCGGGGATGAGTTTACGATGCTCATCGATGCGGTCCACGGACCCCAAGCGGCGATCCAGGTGGCCGAACGCATTCTCGACGATATGGGCGCGCTGTTTCAAATCGACGGACACGAGATTTGTTCGACGACGAGTATTGGGATTGCGATGAGCGCGCCGGGCTATGTCGAGGCGGAAAATCTCATTCGCGATGCCGATATCGCTCTCTATCAGGCGAAGGCGATGGGAAAGGCGTGCTATGCCATTTTTCAGCCGGGGATGCATATCTATGCGGTGGCGCGCCTCCAGCTCGAAAATGACCTCCGCCGCGCGATCGCGCTGCAGGAGTTCTGTTTGCTCTATCAGCCGATTGTCAATCTCGAGTCCGGCGAGGTCGCTGGCTTTGAGTCCTTTGTCTATTGGCATCACCCGACGCGCGGGCTCCTCCCGCCGGGAGAGTTTCTCCCGGTGGCCCAGGAGGCGGGGCTCATCATTGCGATCGGTCATTGGGTCCTGGCCACCGCTTGCGCGCAAATGGCGCTCTGGCACCGACGCTTCCCGCAGGCGCGCTCGGTGTTCGTGAGCGTCAATCTCTCGAGTCCCGAGCTCTGCCATTCTGAGTTGGTGCCGGTCCTCCAAGGCGCGCTCGCGCGCTCGGGTCTCGACCCTAGGGCGCTCAAAATTGAGATTACCGAGGAGTTGCTGGTGCGACATTCGGAGGCGGTGCTCGCGCAACTGAGCCAAGTGAGGGCCCTCGGCGTTCAGCTCTGTATTGACGATTTTGGTACGGGCTATTCTTCCCTCAGTTATTTGGACCGCTTGCCGGTCGATTTTCTCAAGATCGACCGCTCGTTTGTCGCTCGCGTCGATTCTCCCGATAATTTGGAGATCGTCCGCACGATTCTGACGCTCGCTCGCAATCTCGGTCTCGGGGGGGTCGCCGAAGGGGTGGAGTCGACGGCTCAGGTCGCTCAGTTGCGCGCGCTCCGCTGTCAGTTCGGCCAGGGGTTTTTGTTCGCCAGACCCATGGAGGCGCTGCAGGCGCTCCGCTTTTTGGAGCAGCAGTTCGCGGGTGACGATTTTACGGCGCTTTCGGTGGCGGCGCTGCCGCGCCTTTTGATTCATACGCCCACGGGGCACTATCAAATGCTTTTGGTCGGTCGCAGGACTTGGTCGGTCGGGCGCGCTCAAGATTGCGCTATTTTTCTGCCGGACCGCATGGTTTCGCGCGAGCACGCGATGTTGCTCCAGTTGGCGCTCTCTAATGAGTTCTTTTGGGTCGACCTCGGCAGTCGCAATGGCTCGTTTATTAATTTTCAGCCCGTGACGCAGCCGACTAAGCTCAAGGATGGTGACCTCATCCGCGTTGGCAATCGCCTTGAGATGCAGTTCGTGGCCTCCCCAGATTCGCATCCCGATGCCCTCGGCCCTTGTGCGGTGTTGATGCATCAAACGTCTCTCCTCCAAGGGCAGCTCTGGCGAGAGGTCCTCATGGCCCATCGGGTTTCGATTTTTTGGCAGGCTGACGATCTGCCTATCCTACATACCCTCAGGCTTTTGGAGGCGGCGGGCGAGCCCCTCCCACAGTTGCTGTTGATCGATGTCCGCACCTTTGGCTCTGATTTCTCGGCTTTCTTTGAGGCCCTCGATGCGGCTTTTCCTCCGCTGCCTACCATCCTCACGCTGTCGGCTGATTCCCCGGCGTTTGACGCTCTCAGGGAGGCGGCGATTCGCGCGGGCGCGATTGACCTCATTCCTGCTTTTCGCTTCGGGACTTCCGATTTCCTCGATTACCAGGCGGACCTCGCTCGTAAGGCCGCGCGCGTTCTCAATGCTCTCGGGGCTGACCATTTTCACCACGAGGCTCTCCTTGAGGCCGCCGCTAATGCTCTCCGCTCGGTCCTCCGCAACGATACTCTCTTCTGAACATGAGTGAGGAAAGTTACACCCGCACACTAAAAACCGCGCTCCATCTATGAGCGCGGTTCCTTCTCTCAATCCACAACCCTAACGCTTCCGGTACGGGACCGTCCGCTCGATGTCGATGTTATACGGCGATACGCTCTACCATCCGAAGGCGGAGAGAGGGCTGCTCAGTCGAGCAGGTTTAGAAGTCTCGGCAACCGAACTATGCTCGTCCAATACCTCATCCCGGTCGAGTGCAAGACGAGCTTCCGAACAGAAAGATGCAGTACTAAAACCGCCAAAGCGTTTGACAGTGCTGGTACGCAGACGAAGTGTCGGAGTTGCAAACCAAAATCGCTCGATAGAACTCATCGTCTCGTACTCGGTCGTGAGGTTGAGTCCGCCTTCTGCATCGAGATGATACCGTCCCACTACTGGCATTATTTCGGCATAGCCCCGCTCTCGCAGCAGGCGGCCTCGCGAAGGCTCGTCTCGATCTGGCACGATCGCAAAAACTGTCTTGCCTTCATGACCGCCTTCGCTATCCCGATCCCAGCCCATGGTGCCTTGCCACGCGACGCGAGAGCCACAAACTGCTAGGTCGGGATCGACGTTGTGAAACTGACAGAGCTCCCGAACTTCGGGATCTGAAGCCGCTAACGCAATAACTGAAATTTCGGAATCTCCGACTTCTGCACGGCGGAAGGCCAAATGGTGAGTGGTTCGCTGCGATCGCCATCGACCCGCACTTCTTTCAAAAAAATCAACGACTTCCAACATAACTAGACCTTTCGCTCAACGCTCAAAAACTCATTTCTATGAAACATGTCTTAGTTCATTTTAGGCTCGAAAAACCGAGCAGTTGTTTGTCCTTAAACTTGCTGCTTCAATCGACGCAAGCGATCGGAAAAACTGCGCATAATTTCAACGGCAAACATGGGCGTATTTTGAATGGCAAACAAAAATCGCTTTTCGTCTAGACAAGCCAAAGTACAGTTCGTTCTGGCGATCGCCGTTGACGCGCGCACCTTCGAAGGATGAACTAAGACCCCCTCACCAAAGACGTCTCCCGCCTGGATCGTTTCGACCACCTTATCTCGCACGATCAGATCGACCGTTCCCTCTATCACGCCGTACATTACAGCACCTGGTCGATCGATCTCAAAAATGACATCTCCCGCTAAAAAGTCGAGATGCTTAGGCTCTTTCTGAAAAATACTAACGGTGCGTGCGGGTTCTAACATCAAATTCTCAAACGCTAGACAGTCACAAGTAGCATAACTAAAAACAACCCACTAAACCCCGTACAGTAAAGAAAAACTAAGGCATTCGACAGGCTGGGCTAAACAGTCGTCGCATTCAGCACAACCTTAGGGACCAGAAATCCTTCAGACAAAAGCCCCATACCCAAAAAATGCGCAGATGCATCGTGGACGCGCACCCAGGCCTCGCCCATCGCATCCGAATCCACTTCCACGGAGCGCCCCTGACACCAACGCGTCGCAAATTGACCGTCTAGGGCGTAATGGGGAACATCCTTGAGTGCTGCAGCGGGATCTGCCAGCAGGAGACTACCTTGAGTGACCTGTTCTTCTAAAGTCTCCAGAGAAAGACTGTCGGCCAAATCGAATCCGCAGCTTTGCGTCCGCACGAGCCGCGCTAAAGTTCCGCCCGTTTGAAGCACCTCACCCAGATCGCGAGCGATAGAACGAATATAGGTGCCTGGCCCGCAAGCAATCTGAAGCGTTACCTCCGGGTGTGCCGAATCCAGCACCTGCCAATCTAAAACCTCAATTTTGTATACCTCCACCGTTCGCGGTTCGGGTAGCACGGATTCTCCTTTGCGGGCGAGCTTGTAGAGTCGCTGACCGTCAACCTGAATGGCGCTATATATAGGGGGAACCTGCTGCAGGGTGCCTCGAAACATTTTGAGAGCCTCGATCAGGCGCTCCCGAGTCACCGCCGCTGCGGAGCGCACCTGTAATACCTCCCCAGCCAAGTCATCCGTCGTCGTTTTAATTCCCAGCCGAATTGTAGCGCGATAGGCTTTTGGGGTCGGCAAAAATTGCAGTAGCCGCGTTGCAGCCCCAACGGCAATGGGTAAGACTCCCGTTGCCAAAGGGTCTAAGGTGCCACCGTGACCTACCCGTTTGGTCTTCAAAAGGCGGCGGACGCGAGCGACGCAGTCATGGGAAGTCCAAGCTGTCGGCTTATCTAAGTTAATGAATCCAAACACGCGCTGTTTATCCCTTAGGAGCTTACCAGTTATTTTTCACCATCTTCAGGCTTGACGCTATCGGGGACCAGTCCTTCGTCAGGCAAAGCGTTGACGATACTTAAGGGCAGCGGAGACTGGCTTAAAGCTTCAGCCCCCGCTGGACTTAAGAGGATTTGGTTATCCTGCTGGCTGTTCAGATATCTCTGCATGAATAGCAGGCTTAACACCTTAACATAGGACTGGGCCAATGCTGGGGAAGGACCTTCTAATCCTTTAATTTGAGGCAAAGCTTCCACTTCAGCGCTCGAGGGCGCGATGGTTGAAAAGTGATTGCTGTTCTGAATGACAGCCAAATAGCGTTGTAAAGTCTTGAGCTGGGTAAACGGCTGAATTTGTTCGGGCAATGCTGGAGCGACAACGTCCATACTGCCCGCGATGACCATCACTGGCACCTGAATCTGGGCCAAGCTGTCCGGACCGAATACGCCGCTGGCGATTGGGTTAATGGCGATCGCCGCCTTAATCCGGGCGTCTGCAAGCTGATACTGAGCGGAAGGCAACCGCAGCGCCTGACACTGAAGCGCCAAAGAAATATTAAGGGTCGTATTTAACTCGCGACCGCAATTTTGGAGCAAATTATCAAAGCTGAGCGGTGCCCCCGCAGCCGCTAGGCTAGTATAGCCACCAAAGGACTGACCGATAATGCCCGCTCGATCGAAATCGAGCCGTCCTTGCAATCGCTCGTCTGTCTTTGCCAGGGACTGCAAAGAATCGAGCAAAAACTGGATATCCAGGGGTCGATCTAAAAATTCTATCGGTTCCGCCACTTCCCGACCGCGGCCCTCAAGTAAACTTTGAAGCTGCTGTTTGTTGCTGCCAGGGTGCTCTGGTACAGCAACCGCAAACCCGTAGGAAGCTAAATGCTGCGCTAAATAAGCATAGGATTCTCGATCTGAGTTAAGACCGTGGGAAATAACGACCAAAGGCCGCGGCCGATCGGTAAGGGGCAGATATACATCCACCGCGAATTGACGCACCTTACGGGTATAGCGCAGTCGCTTTTCAGTGTCGTCCTGGAAGGGAAGGGTAAATTTCTGCCACTCGATCGGGCCAGACTGCTTCGCCTGCATTAAGATGCTTCTCTGCGCGGGCGATAAGGGCGCGGCCTCAGACAAGGTTTGAATCTGCTGAGTTACCGTATCGGTTTGTTTTAGGAAGCGATTGACCTCATCAACTAGACCTACAATTTCTTGGACGTTCACTACAACGTCAGAATTGGGGTACTGTCGGAGAATGGCAAGCGGCGTTAAGCCCTGAGGATCTGCCGCAGCCAAGACCAGCGAAGATCGAAGCGCATAAAAGCTGCCTCGCCCATCCCGCGTTTGAATTAGGCGACTCAAACGATTCAACAGCAATTCCCCAGGAGAAGAATACAAAAATTGGCTGACGGCGACAGGCGACAGTTCTACTTTTTGTAATAGCCCCTCTCGAAGTTGAGCCATTTGTTTGGGGTTTACAAATCGGGCGTAGGAAACCAGATCTTCGGTTAGGATTCCATCGCGGGCATAGGTTTCTAGGGCGCGAACCGAAATCGAACGGCCTAAAATCGAGTAGTTGAACAGAATCCGCTCCGCTGCGATCGCCGACCCACTACTCAATTGACCTAGAGCGAGCGCAGCCGCACCCCAGGAAATCCAACCTTTCCAATAGCGTTCGAGTAAAGACACGCTTTCATCTCCATGGGCTACGGTCGATTCCTTCACTCTCTAGCTGCCTTGCTACCATCTTTCATCAATTCTCGCTGGGCCGCTTCGGTGATGACGCGCCTCACCCATGCCGAACGATTGGGGAGCGATCGCAAGACCTCATCGATACTATGCGTCAACCGAACGCATAGAAGCTTCTCCGACAAAGGTTCTGTGCCTTCATCGCCGCGCTTGAACTGATTGGCCTTGAACTCTGGAGTGATAATAGGGTTGGGGTTTCCTTTGGGCATACAAAATAGCAGAAAGCATCTTACGCCCATTGTACGAGGAACTCCAACTGTTTAACAGGGATAATAATACCTTATCGACAGCAAAAAGCGACCTGTGAAGTTTTCCAGGAAACCCCACAAGCCTTTCAGTTAATGCTTCTTCAACCAATGGAGCTAAGCGGATTCGAACCGCTGACCCCTGCAATGCCATTGCAGTGCTCTACCAACTGAGCTATAACCCCTTATTCGTTTCCCATCTTCGCTTGAATGCTTTGCAATCGTCAAGGTCATTCATGAAAATACTAGAAAGTCTTATCTAAATTTTTGTTTGGCGGTGGAGTCAAGTGGCGTGCATTTGTGGCTATGCTGACTTAATTGCTGAATTTGAGAGTAGGGGTGAGAAGGGAGACACTGCGCTATGTTGAATCA
Source organism: Altericista sp. CCNU0014 (assembly GCF_044923475.1). Lineage (NCBI taxonomy): Bacteria > Bacillati > Cyanobacteriota > Cyanophyceae > Synechococcales > Altericista > Altericista sp. CCNU0014. Next base: position 2,335,538 of record NZ_CP137338.1, on the reverse strand, counting down.
TCTACTGGCTGGAATTTTAGGGTTGGGCAGTCTGAGCCTGTTTTTATCGGGCTTCTTTTTGCCAGAGTTAAGACGTAAAACGGATCCGATCTGGAGTGGCGTCGGCTTAATTTACGCGCTGCTGTTATGGATAGAAGGTAACGGGCATCTCTTAGAGCACGTCGCTAGCGTTAGCCTCATTATCTGGTTCGGATGGCAAACCCTTCAGCAACGGCGGCAGTTTTCCGAGCCAGAGACTCAAACGGCAATTCCTAATTCCTTAGAAACCCTAACCCCATTTTTAAAAGCAGGTTGGGATCGGATGCGAGTATCCTATAGCGAAACTGCAGATTGGGTGCAAGATCGTCTGGGCGCAGGCAATGCAAGCATTGCATCCGAATCGCTAACTTCTCCATCGCTCCAAGGAGATGCCGTAGAAGATGTTTGGGAGGAAGAAGACACGCCTGCTTCGACCCATGACCCAGTTCCTGTAGCAACCGCTGAAACCCAAGAAATAGAACCGATCGCCCCTAGCGAATCTGAAATGCAAGTTGAAACGCCTCCAGGAGAAGTAACGCAACAGAACCCAGTACAGCCAGAACCTGAAGCGTTGCAAGAGGCAACAGCTTCGGTACCAGATTTATCCGCAGGCGAAGAAAATAGCTCCCTTTCCGGCGCAACAGATGCCTCGCCAACAGCAGTCCCTGAAGTCAGCAATGACCACCCGAGCGAAGCGATCGCCGTAGAGTCTCCATCACCAGACCTCACTGAAGAACAGAACATCCTCAAAGAAAACACAATGGATGAGGACATTGCCCACAATTCGACACCAGAGGACGACGATGGGTCTTGGCCCCCGAAAGACCCAGTCACCTAGGCAACGACAGTAGAAGTTGGCTACCTCCAATCCAGTGACTTAGACTTCAGAGAGCCACAGAATAAACGCGATCGCCTCAGTCAATCAATCTCCCGGTTTAGTCACGCACGCTTGATTGCTATCGACCTTTGTGGGTGAAGAGGTTTGGGCTTTAACCAGAAAGCAAACCTGATCGTCGTCGTTCGCGAAACCAATCTTATATTTGGATATTGCCGTAGCTTTTCCGCTATAAATGCTGGAGGTCGAGCCGTTCCATTCCAGCAGCACTTCATAGTTGGAGACCTTCCCACTGCCAAACCATGCCCACTTTAACTTTACCTCTTTAGGGCTTATAAGCTCTGCGGTGAGCGTCAGCGTAGAAGGGGGAGAGGGAGTAAGGCTCTGCAGACGGGATGAAACCGCACTACCCACCTGCTTAGTCCCGACATTATTGATGGTGCTCTGGAAAAAAAGATCGGCTTGATTGTCCGTCACGCAGCTATAAAATCCGCCGCTGCCCGAAAGGACGCCAGAGCATGGCGGCGGGGTACGCGTTGCCGCTAGGGCATCCACCATCGGATCCCCGGCAATCGGGCTGCTGCAAGGATCGATTGTGCCGTCACTGCTGGGCACCCTGCCGTAGCGCACCAGAATTTTGGGCGACAGCCACCCGCTGGGACTGGGCCGAATGTCGTAAACGATGCGATCGTAGTCAGCGGGAGAGGGCGGCGGTAATTCTGCATTAGGGCCTCCTGCTGGGCATTTGGCTGGAATGTTAGGGCGAGTATCTCGTTCTAGGTAGAGACCAATATCCCCATAACTACCTAGACTTGGCAGAGACAAGCCCGTACTGGTCACAACATCAGCTAACGTGACCGTCGTGCCATTGGCTTTTGTCGTTGCCGATTGGTTGATCGACCGAGCCATGCGGATTTCATTGGTCATAAAATCTAAGGCTCGGTTCAGTTCCGTTTGCCGAGCCGAACGCGCTTCAGCCGCCTGGGTCATATTCATCACGGACAGCAAACCCGTCCAAGCCACCAAAATAACCACGCTAACCAACACGCTTGCAGCCAACAACTCAATTAGCGTAAACCCAAGGTCGCGTCCTGAGAGGTCGGATGAGTCTTTGCCCAGTCGCCGTGAATATTGACGGAGCCATTGCTGCCTTTTCAACATCGGTTTTGATTTCATTGTTGCTTCCAGTCCAATGCGGAACAAATACCCCGATCTGTAATGGCGGCTGGGTCAATGTCGCCAGTATAAGTGCCGATGCGGGTTAACCCCAAGGTGTTAGAAATTGCGATACATTTTTTTTTCTGCTGCTGTTTCCCCTCGATATACGCCACAACCTTCCCAGTGGGATCGCTTGGTAAATTTGGCAGCGATACTGCGGTCTTCACTGCAAATTCTGCACTCCCCGAGGGGACAAAGCGAATGGTGATTGCATCTGAAGCGGTCGGCGACGAACCAGGCACCGAAAGCGCCTGAATATTGGTTGTAATATCAACACCATCAGGGATTTTGCCATCGCCTGAGGCCGAACAACCTTCAGCGACCGTGGTAGCTTTATTCAGGTTTTTGTGTATGGTTCCGTCTTTCTTGGCATAGGCAATGAGGGTCTCGCAAACCTTGTTGGCGCGAATGGCCTGTCGTTGCGTCTCTTGTAGATTAGATCGCAGTTCCGTAACCGTTTGATTGACCTTTATGGAGTCTAATAGGGCGCCAAAGCTAGGCGCGGCGATCGCCGAGACAATACCCACAACCATGACGATGACCAGCACTTCAATGAGGGTAAATCCCCATTGCTGAAATCGTAGCCGCCGTTTGCGCGCTCTTCGCCGAGTGTCGTTCATCTCAAATCTTTTCCCTACAGTTAAAATACCCAAATTTCACAGACTCTAATCACCTATCCCGGACACTTAAAGCCAGCATAAAGAACCACCTCGGTGTCAATACTGACGATGGCCGCGCCTCCGCTAGCGGGGGCAACAGCATAGTTTATCCGCACAAGCCGATACGGATCGTCGGAAGAGGCATAGCTTGCGGTTCGAGTTAAGGTAAAAGACTTCCCGCTCAAGGTGGTTGTCCCTAACGTAACCGCAGTACCGCCTAGTCCTAATGTGGCGTCATTTAAAAACCCTGCCGCTAAGCCATTGTCGGGCGTTGTTGCGAGACACTTAGATGAGTAGGGAGTGACGCTATTCTCATATTCAGTCGCCTTACTGAAGACCTTCTCATAATCCTGCTGAATCCAGTTGAACGCCTGATTGTACTGGCCGCCTTTGGATCGAAAGAACGCTGCTGCGACCATCATCTGCATCGTAAGAGATACAAAAATCATGCTTATCGTCAAAGCCGCCAGTACCTCAATCAGGGTAAATCCCCTTTGCTGCAAGGCTTGAAACGGCGATCGCGCCAGCAGGTACAGCAACCCATTATGCATCCGTCCTGGGGAAGCAGAGGTAGGATTCATCAATTCACCCGCTGCCAACTTTGAATGGTTTTATATCGGTAGCGTGCGGGCCAATCCAGATATTCCAGTAGATCGGCCAGGCTGGATACATCGCCAGGCACATCGATACCAGAAGTAACTGCGGGAATAACCGTCGTGTTTTGGATGGTTTGCCAGCTTAGAGCAACATCTCGGTTACTGCTTGCATTCTTCGAGAACAGCAGTTCTTCGACCCACGCAACCCCCTCAAAATTGGTGTTTTGCCCTCCAAGACAGCCTGGACCTGTCGTATAAAGTTCCAGTTGATCCTTCGGAAAATAGATAAAAGCATCTTGAATGCAGCTTCGATCGAAAAGGCGCAGACCATCGTTATCTAAACTCATAATGCGAAGATCCCCCACTTGTGGAGATTGCCCATCCTTACGAATATTTAGAATTTTTGCAGTATCTCGCAAGGTGCTCGTACCTCCAGTGAGGTAGAGGTAAACGGGTCCAGCCGTGGTATTGACGGTTAAAGTTTCATTGCCACTCAGGTTAATGGTTTGGATTCGATAGTGGGTGATGCCGCTGGCCGATCCTTCAAGCGTGAGGCTTTCACTAATATCGAGTAAATTTGTGCCCTGAGGGTTGACGGGCACGCTGGGAGTCAGCCGACAGGCAAATAGTTTCCCTGCCACAGAATCTCCGCTGGCTCCATCGCTCGGTCCAGACCAGATGGCATTGAGGTAGCTCGATCGCGTTGAGTCTCCCGGTGCAGACATACCAGTCAAGGATGAGTCTGCCGAACCTATGGGCGAGTAATAAATGTTTCCGTTCTCTCCCAGGATCGAACGATTGCGGAGTGCCAGTTTGCCATCAGCTGAACTTTCCGAACGGTTGTTTAAGAATATACCTGGAAAATCATCCCAGATGGGTTCGATGGTCAGCGTGACTGCAACCAGAGCGGCTTGGCCTTGGTAACGCCCCTCCGCCAATAGGGTACCTAACTGTTTTTGTTTGTCGTAGCGATAGGCTCGAATGGTATAAGTTGCGTTTGCTCCGATCGTTCCAGTCAGGGCAACACTTGGCGCAGTTCGCCCGATCTGCTGCGCGCAGGGCGAACCGCTGGGGTCATATCCAGTCCACTGGTCTATGGCGCCCCCCGTTTCATCGCCGCTTTTAGGAATGCCGTCTGCACCGAGGTAGTTTTTGCCGGTTGTGGGGTCGATGGGGTCGTAATTGCGGACCAAAAGCATGCTGTTATTGGGCTTGCTGAGCTGAAGTAAAGCCCGTGCTAAGGCGCTGTCGCTGACCAAGAAACTAGCTCCAGAAGACTGTCGCTGTACGGCTGTATTGCGATCGCCTTGCGCTAACAACAGACTGGCACTAGCAATCGCTAGCATTGCCATCCCCAAGGCGATCGCGATAGGCAACGCAACCCCAGCCTGCTGACCTAACGAAATGCGACTCTTCTTATGCACAAGCACAATGAAACCCTTGAGGAAAGTGAGTTGACGATCTATAGAACTTAACTAAAAGAGACATCCCCAATCCCGATCCCATTTTTGAACCTATCCCTCAATCCTAAAGATGAAAGCAAGGCTTGTCCTCAGAGTTTCTGCGGATCTTGGAAAGCCATATCACACCTTAGGAACCCATGGCTAGGGTGAAGCGGGGTTCAATTGTTAGGTAGTCCTGACTTTTGAGTCCCGGAACGATCCAACGAAGGGAGCGATCGGCCCACCGCCATATCTGTAGTGACCGAAATGTCCTGTTGGGCAATGCAGACTCGATTTCGTCCGCCGCGTTTGGCTCGATAAAGCGCCGCATCCGCTTCTGTCATGAGAGCTTCTTCTGTTTCAGCATCTGCTGGAAACGTCGAGCAACCCAAGCTGGCAGTGGCTTTAATGGTCTGCCCGTCCTGAATGGCAATATCTTGCGCTGCAATTAAATTCCGCAGCCGTTCTGCCACCACAAAAGCATCATTGCTATCTGCATAGGGCAAAATCACTGCAAATTCCTCGCCGCCATAGCGTGCGGGCAAGTCGCCCGGTCTTACTTCTGCTTTAATGAGCGCCGAAACATGGCGGAGCGCATCATCTCCAGACTGGTGTCCGTAGGTATCGTTGATCTTTTTAAAGTAGTCGATGTCTACCATCAGTAGCGAGACCGAATGGCCTTCACGGCGCGATCGCTCAATTTCGATCGTCAGGCGGCGATTAAACTCTCGACGGTTGAACACCCCCGTCAAAACATCCATAGTGGCTAGTTCTGTGAGCGCCTGCTGGTTTTTCTCCAAATTTTCAGCCATCCAGTTAATGGTAGTGGCCAACTGTTCGAGTTCATCGCCTGTCTCCAAATGAATCCGATGGGATAACTCTCCCTCTCCAAACTGAGCGACCCCTACATTGAGACGTTTTAGGGGTTTCAAAATAGATCGCGCCAGGAAATAAGCCGAACCCATCCCCATCAGAACCGTGACTGTACCGGTCAAAATGGTCGCAGTTCGAACCTGCTGCTTAATTTCAGTCGCTCGGTTTTGATTATCAATCATTTGAAAATTGGTGAGCAGCTTATTGAGGCGACGAATGTCATCAATCGCAATTTCAAGATGCTGGTCGATCTGCGATCGCAGTCGTTGCTGGCTGGCTCTATTTGCTGGCGTTAAATCTGTCGCAAACTGCTTCCGCTTACCCTTCGTCTCCTGCCACTCCCGTTGAATGCCAAGAATAAGGCTTCGCCGCTCTGCCAACTGAGAGGGGGTACGGAGTAACTGCGTAAAGGTTTGCTCGATCTCTCGACTTAAAATCTCAAAATTATCCTTACTCTGTCCGTTGCGAGAATCGTTGGTATCTTTGAGCAGCCTTGAGGCTTTCATTAACGAGTCTTCTAGACGGTCAAGGGGAAACAGTTCCTCCAGCCGTCTGCTTTCGCTATTCTCAAAGGTCTCGATCGCACGCTCAAAAGAGAGGTACGACCCAATGGCGATCGCCAACAAAGGAATGGTCATAAAACCCACTCCAGTGATCAGGCGACGGCGTAATGAAGTTTTACGAGTAACAGCGGTTTTCTGCATCAGAGCCAAAGGCTAACAATCCTCTATTGAAAGGATTCCCTACAACTTAGAGCGATCTACTTTATCTGAACCTAGCTTGACATGCACAAGACATATTCTAGACAAGGCGGATGCACCTTTCGCATTCTCTAGATTCTGCATCCGCTTCAGCGCACTCGATTCTATAATGGCAAAATGCATAACACCACGTTGAAGTAAAGTCTGTGACAGAATCTGGACGCTATAAGAATACCGTACGCTTGCCCCAAACCCAGTTTGATATGCGGGCCAACGCAGTCAAACGAGAGCCGGAACTGCAATCGTTTTGGGCGCAAGCGCAAGTCTACGAGCGGCTTTCGCAAACCAACCCAGGCGAGTTGTTTATTCTGCACGACGGTCCCCCCTATGCCAATGGCGACCTCCACATGGGCCATGCCCTTAACAAGATTCTTAAAGACATCGTCAATAAATTTCAGCTGCTTCAGGGACGCAAGATACGCTACGTCCCCGGCTGGGACTGTCACGGTATGCCCATCGAACTGAAGGTGCTAAAAAGTCTCAATGCCGAACAAAGAGCAGCGCTCACCCCCATCAAGCTCCGGCGGAAAGCCCGCGATTTTGCCCTGAAGACCATGGAGCAGCAGCGCAAAGGCTTTAAGCGCTTCGGCGTTTGGGGCGAGTGGGATCGTCCTTACCTGACGCTACAGCCAGAGTATGAAGCGGCCCAAATTGAAGTGTTTGGGCAGATGGTCCTGAAGGGCTATATTTATCGCGGTTTGAAGCCCGTGCACTGGAGTCCCAGCTCTCAGACCGCCTTAGCGGAAGCGGAGTTGGAATATCCCGAGGGCCATACTTCGCCCTCCCTCTATGCGGCCTTTGAGGTAACCTCTGTGCCGCAGGCGCTTCTGGATCCCTTCAATCCTTTTCTGGGCGAACTCGGCGTAGCCATTTGGACGACGACGCCTTGGACGCTGCCAGGCAACTTGGCGATCGCCGTGAATCCCGATCTGGTCTATGCGGTCGTTCATGCCGTGGATGACGGAGCGCCAGGCCGCTTTAAGTATCTTTTGGTCGCTAAGGATCTAGTCGAAACCCTGGAAGCCAAATTCGAAACGCCGCTGGCGGTGGAAGCCACGGTTATGGGCAAAGCCTTAGAGCACATGACCTATCGGCATCCTTTGTTCGATCGCGAGAGCGAAGTGGTGATAGGCGGCGACTACATTACCACGGAGTCAGGAACGGGGTTGGTGCATACGGCCCCCGGTCACGGGCAGGAAGACTATCAGGTAGGCTTGCGCTACGGTCTGCCGATCGTGTCTCCGGTGGACGATCGCGGGTTCTTTACGGAAGAAGCGGGGCCATTTGCCGGATTGAAGGTGGTCGATAAGGCCAAGAACGACAATGACAAGCTCAAGGTGGAGGTGAGCGAGGGGAACCAGGCCATTATCGATGCCCTGAACGAAGCAGGTTCCTTGCTGCACCAGGAAGCCTATAGCCACAAATATCCCTACGATTGGCGCACGAAGCAACCCACCATTTTCCGCGCCACAGAACAGTGGTTTGCTTCGGTGGAAGGGTTTCGGGAGGAAGCACTCAAGGCGATCGCCTCGGTGGAGTGGATTCCAGCCCAGGGGCAAAACCGGATCACTTCAATGGTCTCGGAACGTTCGGACTGGTGTATTTCGCGTCAGCGCTGCTGGGGTGTGCCCATTCCCGTGTTCTACGACGAGGAAACCAACGAGCCGCTGCTGAATGCGGAAACCATCGCCTTCGCGAAGGCCATCATTGCCGAAAAAGGCTCCGATGCGTGGTGGGAGCTACCCGTGGAGGAACTGTTGCCAGTATCCTATCGCAACAATGGGCGCACCTACCGCAAAGGCACTGACACGATGGACGTGTGGTTCGACTCCGGCTCGTCCTGGGCGGCGGTGGTGGAGCAGCGCGAAAATTTGCACTATCCGGCGGATATGTACCTGGAAGGCTCGGATCAGCATCGAGGTTGGTTCCAGTCCAGCTTATTAACCAGCGTTGCCGTTGAGGGGATTGCACCGTTTAAGAAGGTCTTGACCGCTGGCTTTGTGGTAGACGAGCAGGGCCGCAAGATGAGTAAATCCATCGGGAATGTGATGGATCCTTTAGTTGTCATTGAGGGAGGTAAGAACCAAAAAGAAGACCCGCCCTACGGAGCAGATGTGGTGCGGCTGTGGGTGTCGTCAGTGGACTATTCCTCCGATGTGCCCGTGGGCAAAACGATCCTGAAGCAGATGTCGGACGTGTACCGCAAAATCCGAAACACGGCTCGATTTTTACTTGGTAGCCTGCAAGATTTCGATCCTACTCAGCACGAGGTGCCCTACGATTCCTTGCCGGAATTGGATCGCTACATGCTGCACCGCATTGCTGAGGTGTTTGCCGAGGTGACGGATGCATATCAAAAATACGAGTTTTTCCGCGTGTTCCAGACAGTACAGAATTTTTGCGTAGTCGATCTCTCCAATTTCTACCTCGATATTGCCAAGGATCGGCTTTACATCAGCGCGCCCGATGCGCCCCGTCGCCGCAGTTGCCAGACAGTGCTGTGGGTCGCGCTGGAGAATTTGGTTCGGGCGATCGCCCCAATCCTGTCCCACATGGCAGAAGACATCTGGCAGTTTTTACCCTATCCGAAAGCCTACAAATCTGTCTTTGAGGCGGGTTGGATCGATATAGAGTCTAAATGGGTAAAACCCGAACTCGGTTCTAAGTGGCACAAGTTGCGGGACATTCGTCAAGCCGTAAACTTACAGCTTGAGGCCAAAAGAAGCAGCAAGGAGATTGGGGCTTCTTTGGAGGCTAAGGTTGTCATTACGACAAATAATGACAATCTAAAACAGCTTCTCCTGGGACTGAATCCACCTTCTAGTGATATAGCTCAAGGTGTAGATGAGCTACGATATCTGTTTCTGGTCTCGCAAGTTGAGAACCGTGAAGTCCTTGAAAAACCTGAGAGTGTTCCCTCAGCCTCAATACCCGAATTTATCATCACCGTAGAAAAAGCTGAGGGGCATAAGTGCGATCGCTGTTGGAATTACTCAACGACGGTGGGGCAGTCGCAAAAGCATCCGCTGCTGTGCGATCGTTGCGAGTCAGTCATCGAAAACATGGCCGCTTCCGGTCAGCTTGTACAGACCGAAGATGGGACATGGCAGCCTGTGAGCTAAAACCTAAATTCGATAAAATAAGCGTACGAATTAGGAAAGAGGCGAAATGGCTCAGACCCTAGCGATTTCAAAAGAGTTCACGAGTTTGTCTGCGGTAGCTGAGCGGTTTAATTTAGCCTATGCCACAGACAAAGAATTCTTTACAGAATGGTTTGAAGCTTTACCGTCTCTTTCTGAAGCAGATCGGACTACGCTCGATCGCATTCAGCAGCGCTTTTTAGAACACCGAAATCGAGGTTTTTTAGCTGAAGGCACCGTAGATAAGCTCATCGTATCTCCCTTACTAGATTTAGCAGGTCTGTATGAGCCAAAATTTACGATCCGCGCTGAGGCGACCGTTGAAATCTTGCTGCAAGATCGAGACGAACAGCTTCAGGGTCGAATTGATACGCTGATTCTTCAAGAACAATTCTGGGTATTGGTCATTGAGGCTAAAAATACGGCGCTTTCCCTTGCCGTCGCTATCCCCCAAGCGCTGACCTATATGATGAGCTCACCTCGTCCTGAGCTGCCTGTCTTTGGCCTAGTCACCAACGGCGATGAATTCCGGTTCATTAAACTTTTAAAGCACGCTGATTCCAACCCTCAGTTCGACTTATCCGATAACTTTTCGCTAACGCCCCCGCACCGAAGCAAGCTGGATCGAGTATTGCAGGTTCTCAAACGAATCCAGGCCGTCATCCCGCAAGAACGGAAACCGTAGGGATACTGGAATAGGCGATCGCCCATGAGGCAAGTCCCTTAAATCTAGAAACATTTTGCCGATCGAAACAAACGCTGTATTTACTTTAGAGCAAGCATTACAGCGGCTCATTCGCATATTTTTTGCCGATCTTTTTGCCGATCTCAAAAATCTAGGTTCGCGCCCCCGGAATACGCTAGGCTAGTGCCATAACAGCAGCCTAGCCTACGGCTGCCCTTAACCCCTTGGAACGATCGCAACAGTCAGCAGCTAAAATCTATGTTTGATGCACTCGCAGACCGACTTGAGTCCGCTTGGAAAAAACTCAAAGGCCAGGACAAAATTTCCGAAAACAACATCCAAGATGCCCTGCGAGAAGTGCGTCGGGCATTACTAGAAGCCGATGTAAACCTCCAAGTCGTCAAAGACTTCGTCGAAGACGTACGGGTTAATGCCCTGGGTGCAGAAGTGGTTCGCGGCGTGCGGCCCGACCAACAGTTCATCAAAATCGTCAACGACGGCCTCGTGGAAATTATGGGAGACGCCAATGTCCCCCTCGCCGAGGCCAATACCGCCCCCACCGTCGTACTGATGGCCGGGTTGCAAGGGACGGGGAAAACCACCGCCGCTGCAAAGCTAGCCCTGCATTTACGTAAAGAAGAACGCACGGCCCTGCTAGTGGCCACCGATATTTACCGTCCGGCGGCGATCGATCAGCTCGTGACCCTGGGCAAACAGATCGACGTGCCCGTCTTTGCCCTCGGCACCGACGTAAATCCCGTCGAAATTGCCAAACAGGGTTTAGCGGAGGCTAGAGCCCAAAAAGTAGATGTGGTCATCATCGACACCGCCGGACGCTTGCAAATCGACCCGGAGATGATGGCGGAATTGGCCCAAATCAAAGCAGCCGTCCAGCCCCACGAGACGCTGTTGGTGGTGGATGCCATGACGGGGCAAGAGGCCGCCAACCTCACCCGGACCTTCCACGAAGACATCGGCATTACGGGAGCCATCCTCACCAAAATGGATGGCGATACGCGAGGGGGTGCGGCCCTGTCGATTCGCAAAATTTCGGGCCAGCCCATTAAGTTTATTGGGGTGGGCGAGAAAGTCGAGGCGCTTCAGCCCTTCTATCCCGATCGGATGGCCTCGCGGATTCTGGGCATGGGGGACGTGCTCACCCTGGTCGAGAAAGCCCAGGAGGAGTTCGACCTTGCCGATGCCGAAAAGATGCAGCGCAAAATTCTAGAGGCACAGTTCGACTACAGCGACTTCCTGAAGCAAACCAAGCTCCTCAAAAATATGGGTTCCCTGGGCGGCATCATGAAAATGATTCCGGGAATGAACAAAATTTCCGGCGATCAGCTCCAGCAGGGGGAAGCGCAGCTCAAAAAAGTGGAGTCCATGATCAACTCCATGACCCTGGAAGAGCGCCGCAACCCCGACCTCCTCTCTGGTTCCCCCAGTCGCCGCCGCCGCATTGCCAAAGGGGCGGGGTACAAAGAACCAGATGTCAACAAACTCGTCAGCGACTTTTCGCGGATGCGCTCTATGATGCAGATGATGGGTCAAGGTCAGTTTCCAGGAATGCCCGGATCGCCCTTCCCTGGGATGGGCGGCGGACCCGGACCCGGTGGCGGCGGCAAGAAAAAAAAGGTGAAAAAAAAGAAAGGCTTTGGTACACTCTAATGATGGCCAAAAAATGTCTTGACGCAGCCAAAAGAAAGTCAGACCAACGTTGCGCTATGATTTACGAGCCTTGAGAGGGGCTCAGAACCGAATTAGGAGAACCATTCCTCAGCATGATCAAAATTAGACTTAAGCGGTTTGGCAAAAAGCGGGCAGCTTCTTATCGGCTCGTGGCAATTAACAGCCGCGATCGCCGTGACGGTCGTCCCCTAGAAGAGCTGGGCTACTACAACCCCATCAGCGACGAAGTGACCCTCAAAGTCGAGGCGATCGCCAAGTGGTTGGCCGTTGGAGCGCAGCCCACAGAGACCGTTCGCGACATTTTGGTTAGGAATAACGTTTTAGAAAGCACGAAGTCCTACACCAAAGCTTAAGGCGATGTCACCTTCTTTACCAACCACACCCAACTATATAGAGTTGGTGCGTTTTCTGGTAACTCCGCTTTTGGAGTTTCCAGAATCGTTGGTGGTAGATTGTGAGGTTTCAGGCGCGCGCAAGCGGGTTTTGGTTCGCATCGCGTTTGCGCCTTCCGACAAAGGGCGCGTTTTTGGCCGAGGCGGTCGCACGCTACAGGCGATTCGTACAGTACTAGAAGCAGCGGCAACGTTGGAAGAAAAGTCGGCCTACTTAGAGGTGTTTGGAGAGCGAGAGCGAGATGCAGCGGAGTCTGAGACTCCGCCCAAACGCGTCGTCCCCCGCCCTCAATTGCGCAAGGGTTGACTCGATCGGTTTTAGGCGTTTCGGACATTTCAGGAGGTGAGTCAAAGGGTGGCAGAAATTCGTTTGGGCGAGAATGAGTCAATCGAATCCGCACTGCGTCGGTTTAAGAAGAAAATTCAGAAAGCTGGCATTTTGTCAGAAGTGAAGCGTCGAGAGCGCTACGAGAAACCAAGTCTCCAAAAGAAGCGCAAAGCAGAAGCTTCTCGCAAGCGCCGTCGTTAGTTTGTTTCGCGAAATAAATTTGTTTGCGTATGATGCTGCTTGCTTCTGAGGCAGCATCATTTGTTTTTCGACCCTATGGCTGAGCCATGGGTAAGAGACTCCTGGTAGAGTAGGGTGGACGAGTCGCACGTTCTTGCAGCTTTGTTATGGCTGAGTTAACATCTAACCCCCTTGAGTCATACAAATGTATTTGTTACTCATCAGTATTCACGGTCTGATTCGCGGTCGCGATTTAGAACTCGGACGGGATGCAGACACTGGCGGGCAAACAAAGTACGTCGTGGATCTGGCGCGATCGCTGGCCGAGCGCGATGATGTCGATCGAGTCGATCTCGTCACTCGGTGGGTTCTCGATCCGGCCATTAGTTTAGATTATGCAGAATCGATAGAGCCGCTTTCCGACAAGGCTAGGATCGTTAGAATTGAGGCCGGACCCCAAGAATATCTGCCCAAAGAATCGCTCTGGGATCACTTAGATAGCTTTACAGACAACCTGCTGATCTGGCTGAACGCACAGGGGCGAATGCCCGATATCGTCCACAGCCACTATGCCGACGCGGGCTACGTAGGAGTGCGCCTGTCTAACCTAATCGGCGTACCGCTGGTGCATACGGGACATTCCCTCGGTCGCGACAAACTCCAACGGCTTTTAGAAAAGGGGTTCAGCCGGGAGGAAATCGACCGTCGCTACAACATGAACCGACGCATCGATGCTGAAGAGGCAGTGCTCGCCAATGCGGACTTGGTCATCGCCAGCACTTTCAACGAAATCGACGAGCAGTACGGACTGTACGACTACTATCAGCCAAAACACATGGCTGTCGTGCCTCCGGGGACAGATCTCACCCAGTTTTATCCGCCGACTCAAGAACCGATTGAAATCCCATTTGCTAAGGTTCTGCGGCCCTTTCTCACCGATCCGGACAAGCCCATTATTTTGGCTTTATCCCGTCCGGACGAACGCAAAAATATCCTGACGCTGATCGAAGCCTTTGGCGAATCTACAGAACTTCAATCAATCGCCAATTTGGTGCTCGTGGTAGGAAGCCGCGACGACCTTCGCGATATGGAAAGTGGCGCTCAGGAAGTATTAACCAATATCCTAGTCCTGATCGATGTCTACGATCTATACGGTCGGGTAGCGGTGCCCAAGCGCCACCTTTCAGAAGAAGTGGCGGACATCTACAGGTTGGCAACGACCTCTCGCGGCGTGTTTATCAATCCTGCCCTGACGGAGCCGTTTGGTCTGACCCTCCTGGAGGCCGCAGCCAGCGGACTACCTCTGGTCGCGACAGAAAATGGCGGTCCCGTCGATATTATTGGCAACTGTCAGAATGGCTTGTTAGTTGACCCGTTGGATAAAGAGGCGATCGCCCATGCTTTGCTTCGCGTTCTCAAGGACGAAGCGCAGTGGCAAATTTGGTCTAGGAACGGGATTGCGGGCGTCCGCAAACACTACTCGTGGCAGGCCCATGCAGAAACCTACCTCTCAAAGGTCAAGGAGTTGCCCAAAAAGTACGCGCCCATTCCCAATCTACAGCTCGAACGCCGCCAGATTCGCTACCGTGCCATTTTCTCCGATCTGGATCAGAGTCTGCTGGGCAATGTCGAAGGACTGAGACGCTTTACGGAGTTCATTCAGCAAAACCGGAGGGGGACCGCCTTTGGAATTGTTACGGGTCGGCGGATAGACTCGGCGCTGGCGGAGATGAGGAAAAACAACATTCCAGTCCCCGACGTACTGATCACGAGTCTCGGAACTCAAATTCACTACAGACGGCAACTCATTGCCGACAATTTCTGGGCGGTTCATATCGATTACCTGTGGCAGCCCCTAGCGATTCGCAGGGTCTTACAGGAGCTACCAGGACTGGTCCCTCAAGGGAGAACCGAGCAGTCTCGCTATAAAATTGCCTATCACTACGACCCAACGATTGCCCCGCCGGTTGAGGACATCATCGCATTGCTGCGCACGCAGGAACTGACGGTCAACGTGGTCCACGCGTTCGGTCAGTATTTAGATATCCTTCCGGTTCGTGCCAGTAAAGGTCAGGCGCTGCGCTATGTGGCCCAGCGCTGGGATATCCCCTTAGAGAATATTTTGGTCGCTGGCGGCTCCGGCGCAGATGAGGATATGATGCGCGGTAACACGTTAGCTGTCGTTGTGGCCAATCGGCATCACGAAGAACTTTCCCAACTTGAGGATCAAGAGCGGATCTATTTTGCCAATCAGAGCCACGCCCTTGGTATTCTGGAAGCCGTCGAACACTATGACTTTCTCAATACCTATCGCATACTGGCCAAGCAATAACAGATCTGCGGTACATGCCATGACCTTAGGTACGACGATAGCGGCGATCGCCACGGCCATTGTGCCCCAACAGGGAAGTATCGGTATCGTCCGGCTTTCCGGCGAAGAGTCGGTGGCGATCGCCCGGCAGCTCTTCGTGGCACCGGGGCGGCAGCCGTGGGACAGCCATCGGATTTTGTACGGCCATATCCGCGACCCTCAAACGCAACAGCTCATTGACGAGGCGTTATTGCTCCTCATGCTGGCTCCGCGCTCCTTTACCCGCGAGGACGTGGTGGAGTTCCACTGTCACGGGGGAATGATTCCGGTGCAGCAGGTGTTACAAGCCTGTCTGAGTGCCGGAGCGCGCCTCGCTCAGCCGGGAGAATTTACGCTGCGGGCGTTTTTAAACGGGCGCTTAGATCTGACGCAGGCCGAGGGAATTGCAGATTTAGTGGGAGCGCGATCGCCCCAAGCCGCTCAAACTGCCCTAGCCGGAATCCAGGGCAAACTCGCGCATCCCATTCAGCAACTGCGGCAGCAGTGTTTGGATATTTTGGCTGAAATTGAGGCCCGCATTGATTTTGAAGAAGACTTGCCGCCCTTAGATGAAGCATCCATTACACGGCAGCTTCAGGCCGCAGCCTCAGAAGTAGAGCAGTTGCTGGCGACGGCGGATCGCGGGGAATTGCTGAGAACGGGGATTAAGGTGGCGATCGTGGGGCGTCCGAACGTGGGCAAGTCCAGCTTGCTCAATGCTTGGAGTCGGAGCGATCGCGCGATCGTCACAGACCTTCCGGGCACGACGCGAGATGTGGTGGAATCGAGTTTAGTGGTGGCGGGAATTCCGGTGCAGGTGTTGGATACGGCGGGGATTCGGGAAACGGAAGACCGCGTGGAAAAAATGGGCGTGGAGCGATCGCGCGGGGCCGCCCAACAGGCGGATTTGGTCCTACTCACGGTAGATGCCGCCTCGGGCTGGACTCCAGAAGATGGGGAACTCTACGAGACGTTGCGGGGGCAACCGTTGATTTTGGTCATCAACAAAGTAGATTTAGCCAGCCCGAACCGGGTTAAGTACCCCCCAGACATTCAAACTGCGGTCATGACGGCTGCGGCGCAGAATCAGGGGATTGAAGGGCTGGAAAGGGCGATCGCCCAGACGGTTCAGCAGGGAAATCTCCAAGCTGCCAACCTGGATTTGGCCGTCAACCAGCGCCAAGCAGAGGCCTTAACCCGCGCTAATCTTTCTCTGGAACACGCGATGCGATCGATTGCAGAGAAGCTGCCTCTAGATTTTTGGAGTATCGATCTGCGGGGAGCAGTACAGGCATTGGGAGAGATTACCGGGGAAGATGTCACTGAATCGGTGCTAGACCGAATCTTCAGTCGTTTTTGCATTGGCAAGTAAAAACTTACCCTGATTTTGACTGGGAGTACTCACTCGTCAGAATATTTCTATCGTTGAATCTTCAAAGTAAAGGCTATGCAGTAAACAGGGCGATCGCTACTCTCGATCAAGCACAAGCATCTAAAGGAGAGCGAACGCCTCGTCCACCTTTGTTAAGGACATGGGTGTAAATCATCGTTGTCTTCGTTGCAAAAGCTGTCTGCGTCCGGTGAGCGCGACCGTTGGGCCGCAAACTTTGGACTTGTTCTTTTCTGGGTTTTCATGAATTGCTAGTCATTGGGTCAACGAAATGGCGATTGCACCAAATCTCATCCTAAAGAAACGTGGCTATAGTCTATGTAATATTCGGGGTGATTCATTTAATCTTGAAGTCATCTTAGAGGATAATAATGTGATTCTAATTACACGATTGCCTGAGAGGTCAAAGCGCGATGCAAGGAGCTATGAATACTCGTCTGAACCCCTACGCACTTGCGATCGCGATGGTTACCATTGCCACTTTTGTGACTCATTGGCTGTTCCCAGTATTCAAGGCTGAAACCCATGTTGTGTTTGATGCAATGGTCGTAGTCGTCGCTTGGTATGGCGGCATGAATGCGGGGTTATTAGCCGTAGTCCTCTCAACCTTTATAAATAGTATTTTTATTTTCTCGATCGATTCCCCACAGGTGCCGATCGCCTCGGATGGCGGAGAACGATGGCACCTGCTCTCATCTACCTTCAGTGCCCTACTGGTTGTATTTCTAACTTCAAAATTGCATGCTGCTCGGCAGCGCGTTGAGCAACTGGGTATTCGGCAAATGCAAGAAAAGGAAAACCAACTAGTAGTCTACCAAAGGAGCTTTGACTAGTTTTTTGGGTCAAGGACAGGGTACAAGCGTTCCAACTTAATCCGTGCATCCGCGCTTAAAAAGCACCAATTGACCGTGGCTTTTTGGGTATTGCGCTGGTCTTGCCAAGTTTTGATTTCATTCGTCAACTCCTGCTGGGTCGCAATCCGTCGGTCAAGACATTGGCGTGAAAGCACAGAGAATTCAATCTCTATTTGATTGAGCCAACTGGCATGCTTGGGCGTGTAATGAAATTCAAGTTTTTTTAGAATACGGTTCGCCTCTTGAGGTGCGAAGGCTTCATACAGGGTGGCAGGGTGATGGGTATTGAGATTATCGAGGACAACCCGAATACAATCTGCATTAGGACGATGGATATCCACCAGAGCCTTCATTGGATGGGCAAAATCAACTTTTGTACGTCGCGCTGTCACCTCCATGTGCCGTTGGGCAGCTAATGGTTCCAAAAATCCAAATAGATTGACAACCCCATTGCGTTTGTACTCAAAATCATAGCGCTCTCGTTGTCCAGGTTCTGCGGGGATGGGAACTCGAACTTCTTCAATCAGAGGACAAGGCCGCTCATCAAAGCAGATGACCGGACGTTTAGGGTCATAGGCTTGGGCATACCAATCCAGTAGATCTTCCATGCGACAGACGTACTTGGCATCTACTTCAGGAATACACCACTGTTCTTTGAGCCATGGCTTAATCTTGTTTTTTTAAGGGTTTGCCGGACGGTTTCATCACTAATTGAGTCAATTACCTTCAGGCTGACCAAGCGGTCAGCTAGCAGTTGCATCGTCCATTTTGCTCTCCCTTCTGGGGCATCTGAGCAGGCGGTCGCGATTAAGATGGCTTCTGCTTTAACATCTAGCTTACGAAGTTTAGGAGGGTGAGGGCGATCGCCAAGGGCTTCGGTTAAACTAACAGCCTCAACAAATTTCTCACGAGTGCGCTCAACCGTTGAAAGGCTTACTCTCAAGTTCTCAGCAATGAGACGATCGCTCTTCCCTTCGTGAACCTGCAATAATATATGGGCACGAGTGAGTCTACGAGCTGAGTGCTTCCCGCTTCTAATGACCCGCTCCAACTCTTGGATTTCTCCATCACTCAAGTCCACGATGTACTTTTTCTGACTCATAGCCCCTCTCTTGTTTAAGAGAAGTCTAGCAATACTAGTCAAAATTGAGTTGGTGGACTACTAGTACAGCTTGGCTAAAGTAGATCTACCATTGAGAGGTAGAAGAGAAGAGGCTTCAAAGCGATGCCCCAACTGTCAGCAAAGCCAATCAATCTCAGTGAGTCAGAGAAAGCGGATTTAGAGAAACTCTTGAGGCGTTCGAGCACGGCACAACAGATCGCCCTGAGAGCCAAAATTATCCTACGTGCATCAGCAGGAGAAAGTCATGGAGCAATATCACGCGCACTGAACATCACCAAAGACACCAGTCGGTTATGGCGCAACCGATGGCTAGAACTGAGCGATCGTAAGCTGTCAGTAGAGGCGCGGCTAGAGGATGCAGCTCGCTGTGGAAAGCCAGCAACCTTCACCTTAGAACAACTCACTGAGCTCTATGCCCTAGCGTGCGACCCACCCGAGAAATATGGTCGTCCCATCAGTCATTGGACCCCTCGAGAACTTGCCGATGAGCTGATCGCGCAAAAGATCGTTGAGAGCATTAGTCCACGGCATGTCGGAAGACTCCTGGCGGAAGCAGACCTCAAACCTCATCAGAGTGGTTACTGGTTACATCCCCCCCCGACCCAGCGTTCAAAGCCAAGGTCGAAGATATCTGCGAGGTCTATGAATTAGCGCTCGAGAGAGCCGAACGGGGAGAGATGACCTTCAGTTTAGACGAGATGACGGGAATTCAAGCCTTGGAGCGTCGGATGCCAGATATTCCCATGAAGCCGGGACGTGGTGTAAAAGTTGAGTTCGAGTATCTCCGGCATGGCACTCAGGCGCTGATTGCTTCATTTAACGTCGCCAGTGGTCGCATTGCTCAGGCTGACGTAGGAGACAGCCGCACGGAGGAAGATTTGGACACCCATATCAGGGCACTGCTGGCTCAGGATCCAGACGCGCTGAAGACGCACCTGGTGATGGACTGTCTCAATACCCATCAATCTGAAGCATTAGTCCGGATTGTCGCTGAGCTTGAACCACTGACCCTTGAGTTGGGAGAAAAGGGTAAATCTGGCATTCTCAAATCGATGGACACCCGCGCTGCTTTCTTGAGAGACCCCGCTCACCGTCTGGTCTTACATTTCACCCCTAAACATTGCTCTTGGCTCAATCAGATTGAGATTTGGTTTAGCATTTTGGTGCGTAAGTTATTGCGGCGCTCGAGCTTCACCAGTAAGGCTCACCTCAGAACCCGTATCCTGGAATTTATCGAATACTTTAACCGCACGATGGCAAAGCCGTTTAAGTGGACTTATAAGGGCAAGCCTTTGACCGCTTAGATGCATGAGAAACTTACGCCAAGCTGTACTAGTTCAATAGCCACTAATATCGGCAGTCCATAGAAGAATGTTTCATCCCCGCCGACGCAAATTCCTACCCGTGCTCCAGCTTGACACGACGCTGTTTGCTCTGTTTCATAGGCGAGAATACACGCCTTGACCTTCACTTCAAGTGTTCGTAGGGCACTCGCGGAACACCCAAACTGATGCGCTAAGCGCAGACGATGGAAAAAGCTCGACAGACTATCTGAACCGATGCCCCCTTTGACCCCAAACTCGTAAATTACCGCCAAGACTAATAATCTCAACCATTCACGCCCTGCTTCTGTTTCCCAAAAGTATGACTCAGGAGACTGAGAACGTCTTTTGAGGGCTTGGACATGACGACCGACACTACTTTTCGGTATGCCCGTGAGCGCTGCAATGGCGCGCAGACTCTGATGCGTTTTCCCGCTAATGTAGACAAAGACTTTTTGACACCGTTCCTTTATATTGAGCCCACATTCCGCAGGTTGCAGAGCTAATTTTTGAATTAAATTGGAAACCCTTCTAGGAAAAGGGTTTTGAGGAAATGGGGCGTTTGACAAAAACTGTTAGATATTCTCAACATGTAAAGCTTATTGAGAATCAGAATGTCGCTGATGGCTGTAACCCCAGTCGCTTCGTAATAAATATCCGAAATCATTTTGAACCTGCGGAATGTGGGATTGAGAGTCATCGTTACCCTGGTTTAACTCATCAAGGTACGATACTCGACCTTGGGCTTCGGCTCAGGGTTTTTCTTTAATATCCACACATCTGTCCCGTTTTAAGCTCTATCCCTGAGAACGAAAGGTTACTAGCGGCGGGTGAAGCGGAACATTATGCTGCCTTCATTCTAGGTAAGGACAGTGATTTAACCCACATTCCGCAGGTTGCAGAGCTAATTTTTGAATTAAATTGGAAACCCTTCTAGGAAAAGGGTTTTGAGGAAATGGGGCGTTTGACAAAAACTGTTAGATATTCTCAACATGTAAAGCTTATTGAGAATCAGAATGTCGCTGATGGCTGTAACCCCAGTCGCTTCGTAATAAATATCCGAAATCATTTTGAACCTGCGGAATGTGGGATTTAAAGCTTACTGGCGAGTTTTGGGACTTTGAAAATCCGTTGAACAGTTTTTTGGGATAAGTTGCGGCAATCGCTATAAGATAGTTAATACGCTAACTAATCAGTTAAATCCCCCGACCGAATGCCTAGTTCATCATCTAATGCTGAGTTTCTCCAGCAATGGAGATATGCCCTCGCGCCTCACAACTTGGGGCATCAACTGAAGCTTGCATCCCAACTGATGTATAAAGATTTTCTTGAACGGCTTGAACCCTATGGTCTGACACCCTTTCATTACCTAGTTCTATGCTGCCTCTGGGAAGAAGATGGTCTGACTACGACAGGCATTGCTGACAGACTCAAACAGCTAGGTGCAACACTAACCGGAGTTGTCGATCGCATGGAAGAGCGAGACCTCGTTTATCGGGAGCGCAATTCCGACGATCGTCGCATCGTCCAAATCTGGCTCACGGCAGAAGGCAAAAGACTGATGCACATCCTGCCTCCCCTCGGCGCAGAGACTGTGAAAAAAGCGACTGAGAACATTTCTGAAGCAGAGCAGAAGGTTATGCTAAAGCTCCTCGACCAAATTATCCAGAACTTTTCCTAAGAATGATAGCGGCAGGATCTTGACTTTCCGTGAGTTACTTAATACGCTAACTATTAATACGTGAATTTTCGTCTTGCGCGGATTGGAGCCGCACAAGCATAAGCTTTTGATAGAAATATTTTGGAGGAAACATGCCGAAGTTAAGTATCCATCAAAGAAACTGGTTGCTGTCAGCACACATTGGCTTTGCCGCATTATGGACAGGAACCGTCTTGAGTATGTTTTTGCTTTCGTTCAGAAACACTAATCCAGTTAATGCCGAGGTGCTGAACACTCTCAATTGGGCAATTAATCTTCTGGATGACTGGATTGTAATTCCTTCGGCTATTGGCTCTGTCATAACAGCAACATTTCTATGCTGGATGACAAAGTATGGATTTACCAAATTTTACTGGGTGATTACCAAGTGGGTACTAACGACTGGCTTAGTTATATTTGGGACATTTTGGCTATTTCCGTGGGGAAATGCTGCTGAAAAATTGTCAGAGCAAGAGGGGTTAAAAGTCTTGAATAATTTGGTTTATAATTTTGATGCGAAAGGTGTGTTGGCTGGAACTCTAGTTCAAGTTCTTGCCTTGGTTATCATTATTGCAATCTCAGTTCTCAAGCCTTGGGGAAGACGACCAGATGCAGCGAAAAGCCAAGTCAGTGCAGACTAGAAGAGAAGTTGCGGAAGCATAACAATCCGTTTGCACATCGACCGTATCAGGTCAATCGGTTGAGTCCGAGAGATTACTAGCGGCGGGTAAAGCGGGTCGTTAGACCACACAATTACAATACGCTAGGCTTGAAAACTGTCTGAATTTTCTTCATGCCAATTAGCATCTATCGAGACGATACTGCTGAACGTGACCAGATTGCTTGTCCATGTGACTAAAGATTGGGATTTGTCAAATCAAGTCGAAGCTTTGAGTGTGTGGTTAGAAAAGAATAGTGATAGTCTTCCGGTCGGCTCGTATATTGCAGATATCGGATTTTGTTGGCGACGAGAGGCAAGTGGAGATGGCGCAGTACTGTTACCTAAAGCGATGAAGAGAATGTCAGACGTTGGAGTGTGTTTATTTCTGTCTGAATAT
Source organism: Altericista sp. CCNU0014 (assembly GCF_044923475.1). Taxonomy (NCBI): domain Bacteria; kingdom Bacillati; phylum Cyanobacteriota; class Cyanophyceae; order Synechococcales; genus Altericista; species Altericista sp. CCNU0014. The sequence goes on along the minus strand of NZ_CP137338.1, from coordinate 2,312,926 downwards.
TCAGGATTTTCCGATTCCTGATGAGCTATTTGCAGACCAAGGTAAAATTGAGAGGTGCAGTCGATAAGAGAGCAAAATGATGGTAGTTCGACAACCTCGATACAGCAAAGAAGAGTTCGCTCAGCGTGGTGACGAGATTTATGAGTCTCAGGTACGCCAGCAGGTCGAGGAAGGCAATCATGGGAAAATTGTGGCGATCGATATCGAAACCGGAGATTTTGAAGTCGATCAAAGCGAAATTGCTGCTTGCGATCGCCTCGAAGCTCGCCGCCCAGATGCCCAAATTTGGATTGTGCGGATTGGTTCTCGTCATGTTCGTCGTTTTGGCGGGCGCAGTCGGAGAACTGCATGATTACTGGGTTCGTAAATGTCGAGTTTGAGCCGATTATTCCCCTGTCCATTCATCGGGCTGATGGCAAAGTTTTTACGCAAGATGCAATCGTAGACACAGGGTTCAATGGTTGGCTTTCTTTGCCTCCTGATTCGATCGCTGAATTGAACTTGAAATGGAAAAGGCGAGGTCGGGCAATCCTTGGAGACGGCAGCGAGTGTGTTTTCAACGTTTACGAAGTGGTTGTCGTCTGGGACGATACGTTGCTTACAATTCCAGTAGATGAAGCTGACGCAGAACCGCTGGTTGGGATGTCGTTGATGGAGGGCTACCAGCTAACGATGCAGGTTTTTGAAGGCGGTCAGGTTGAACTTCGCAAAATCACGGTCTAACAATCCCGTTGCACACCGACCGTTGAGAGTCTTTTCGTTGAGTCCGAGAGTTTACTAGCGGCAGGTGAACGGGGTCGTTAGACGCCGTGGCCATTTCAAGCAGGTTTCAGCCTCCGAGAAACGGGAATTGTGAGTAATCTTCTGCAAGGCGGCATCGATATCAGTTTTATTGCGTCATCGACAGGTTCATCGATCGCAGAAGTGCAGTAGCTTCAGCTATAGGTAGAAGACAACACCTTAAAATTTTAGGGAAAGCACTATAGAAGTGGAAGGATGGTACCGTTCGACAAAAGGATGATTCAACTGAGTTCGAAAAAGAAGGGCAAAAATCGAAACCAAAACTGACGATCTTCATCGAGGATATGTTTTGCTTTGAAAGATTCGGGAAAGGCTGAATCTGACTCAGGAAGAAATGGCTCGACAGGTTAGAGTCAAGCAACCAGCGATCTCAAAAACTTGAAAACGGCGATCGCCGTCTGACGCTGGAAACGCTTTTTGAGATTATTGCAGCACTGGGTAGAGCATGAGAGCTTAACATGAAGTTGCCAAGCAATGACGTGATGGAGTTGACTGGAAGCGAAGATTTTGCAGTTTCTCAAGCGGAATGATGAGTGGAGCGGAATCCTTGATCTGGACCTTGGTAGATCGGATACTCTCTAAAACTAAGTTCATAGGTTAGTGTTCGTAGATTAGTTTTTACCTTCCTCTGGCTGTTTGGGTTCGAGCCCTTTCGGATAATCGATAAACACTCGCTGTCCAGCACTGAGACCCTCTAATACCTGCGTTTGAGTTTTTACAGACGCGCCAATGGTGATGGGCTGGAATTTGGGCTTGTTGTCGCTGTCGGGGAGGTAAACACCCGTTTCGCCTTTACGAGTGGCGATCGCCACGGTCGGAATCACGAGGGCATCTGCCACTTTTTCGCCCAGGAACATCAGATCTGCGTTCATTCCAGACAAAAGCTGATTTTGTCCGGTCAAGATAGAAACCCGCACCTGAAACGTCGTCACGTTTTGGTCGATCACGGCCTCAGGCGAAACCAACCGAACCCGCCCCTTAAACACTTTCTCTGGGTAAGAATCGACATTGATTTCTACAGGTTGGCCCAGACGAATTTTGCCGATATCTACTTCAGCAATCTTTGCTAAAATTTCGAGTTCCTGAGCGACCGCCACAATGGAAGTCGAAGTTGCCGAGGACGTACTGGATGCTGACGTCGTAGGGGTTACAAACGCACCGATCGAAGCGTATTTTTGCGTCACAACTCCAGAAAAGGGCGCGCAAATCACAGTATCTGCCAAGCGAGACTGCACCACCTCAAGCTGACCCACCGCCGAATCAACCTGCGCTTCAGCCTGCCGAATATCTTCAGAACGGGTGCCATTTACAGCCAATGAATACGCAGCACGGGCTTCGTCCACGCTGGCTTGGGCGCGCCCCACCTCCTCGCTGCGAGTGCCTGTTTCCAATAAATCTAGATTTTGCTGCGCTACCGTTAAATCTGCCGCAGCAGTTTGAACGTCGGCATTAATTTCGTTATATCGCTCTAGGCTGACAGCCCCAGCATCTTTAAGCTGGGTATATTGTCGCAGCTTAGAATTTGCCAGATTGACGCGAGCGCGAGCAGAAGCAACCTGAGCCCGAGCCCGATCGATCTCTTGAGTGCGGTTGCCGTTGCGAAGCGCTAAAAGTTGCTGCTGCGCTTGATTTAAACGGGCTTTAGACTGCGCGATTTCTTCCGGTCGGCTGCCATTGCGCAGTTTTTCTAGATTGGCCCGCGCTTGAGCGACGCCCGCTTGCGCTTGAAGCAATTGCCCCTTCAAGTCTTGCTGGTCCATATAGGCAATAATTTGGCCCTGCTCCACGCGATCGCCCTGCTCCACCAACAGTCGCTTGAGGACCCCTGCTGTCTTAGGACTGAGGTTGACACTTTGAACCGGAGTAATCGTTCCGGTAGCCGAAATCCTGAGCGTAAAAGGCTCCGATTTAACCGGAACGGTATATTGACTCAAGTCAATTGCCGCCCTATTGCGTTGCGTTAAAGCGAAAGTACCCGCACCAATCCCGATCAATCCAGCACCGATAAGCGCGACTACCCAAGATTTGGGCCAACTCACCTTACCCGCGTTGTAAATACCCTGGCCCATAAAGTTGTTACGGTTCTTAACTGATCCTATGGTAACGAGATTTACCTAGGATGCGCGATAGGGCAAACCCGTACCGACCGCCTCGCTAATATGATGGAGCTGGTGCAGCTGCAGCGATCGCACCAGTCCCTCTAGGATCCGGCGCACCATCCAGGGGCCTTCGTAGGTCCACCCGGTATAAACCTGCACGAGGCTGGAACCTGCCGCTAACTTTTCCCAAGCATCGCGCGCCGTAAATACCCCACCCACGCCAACAATAGGCACCGTTCCCTGGGTAGAGTCCCAAATAAACCGAATAACTTCAGTCGATCGAGCGCGGAGGGGCGCTCCGCTCAACCCTCCCGCTTCTTCGAGGGGCGATCGCCCTGTGGCCAAAAGCCGCTCTGTCTTCAGGCCTTCGCGGCTCAGGGTTGTATTGGTCGCAATCATTCCGGCAAGGCTGTATCGCCGCACGAGATCCGCGATGGCAGCAACATCTTCCCAGACCAGATCGGGGGCGATTTTGACCAAGATCGGTTTGCGGAGCGGGTTTTCTTGCTGGAGGGCGCTCAAAATGGGTTCCAGTTGCGCGACGGACTGAAGCGATCGCAGTCCCGGCGTATTGGGCGAGCTGACATTGACAACCCCATAATCGCCGAAGTCCCGCAGCAGTCGGAAGCTCTCGCAGTAATCCCCAACCGCATCTTCCAAGGGCGTAATTTTTGACTTACCCAGATTGATCCCGATGGGAACGGTCGGCAATCCGACCCGATCGAGCGCGGCACTGCGGCACTGCGAAGCCGCCAACACCTCGGCCATACGGGCAGCACCCTTATTGTTAAAACCCATCCGGTTGATGGCAGCTTCATCGGCGGGCAGGCGAAACAGACGGGGTTGGGGATTTCCGGGCTGGGCGTGACGCGTGACCGTACCTAATTCTGCAAAGCCAAAGCCAAAGGCAGGCCATACGTTACTGGCCGCGCCATCCTTGTCGAAACCAGCTGCCAACCCAATGGGATTGGGAAAACTCAGCCCCCAGAGCGTTTGGTTCAGCCTTGCATCGGTCCAACCCAAACGGCTGTAGATTTGCTGGAGGGTCCAGCGGCCCCAAGGGCGATCGCAGTTGCGTTCGAGGCGATCGCACAACTCCATAAACTGACGGTGAACAGTCTCGGGATCGACCTTTAAGCCAGAAAACATCAAGGGGCGCAGGGCAAATTGATAAATATCCACAAATGTCTTCCAGTCTTGCTACGACCCTATGATGCTTCTCTCGCGACCGACGATCGCCCCCTAAGCGGACTCAAGCCAGTCGAAGATCTGCGCCACCTGGTCGATCGTAATGAGTCCATACTGCCATAATGTCATCGGCAAACAATTAGGCATGGCCGCACAGTGCTTCAACGCGAGAGCGATCGCCCCGACGGGAACGGCCAGGTCTTCTCTCAAAAACTGAATTAACCTCTCTTGCCTTGGGGAGTCGGTCATGGCGGCAAAATGAATTTATGTTACTTAACTTAACATTGCTCAACTTAACCTAACAAACGAGATTCGCGATGGGGCCGCCAGACCCATACGGTTTACCGTAACTCAACCGCCAAGCACAAATACTCAACCTTCGCCCTAGTGAAGATTGAGTGAAGGTTGAGTATCGAAGGCTGCTCAGCGCGAACTCAGTCCAGCGTTAAGGCTGCTGGCTACCGTCCTAAATCGTGCATGGCATTGATGGCATCGGCACAGCGCTGAGTAACGGCTTGAAGAGCGGCGCGATCGCCAAGCGCAGGCGGGTCGATCGGCATTCCGATCCGTACGGTGAGGGGCGTTCGTTTGGGTAAATATTGGCCCTTCTCCACAATATTGTGGGTTCCCCAAAGGCTAACAGGCAGCAGAGGCGCTCGGGCTTTTTGGGCAATCAGCGCGGCCCCCAGCTTCGGATCCGTAATGCGACCGTCGGGAGTACGATTCCCCTGCAAGAAGATGCCCGCAGCCCAGCCGCGCTCCAGAGATGCCAAGGCCGCGCGAATCGCGCTGCGGTCCGCCGCCCCTCGATTGACGGGATACGCGCCGTACCATCGGATGAGCGTCGAGAGGACGGGCACCTCAAAAAGCTCTTGCTTTGCCATGTAGGCCACAGGTCGCCGGACACAGCACGAAACGATGGGCGGGTCGAAATCGCTGGCGTGGTTGCTGACGACGACCAACTTGCCCTGAGGGGGAACATTCTCAGCGCCATAAACGCGCGCTTGAAAATAGCCGTACAGCATGGGGCTGACCGCAGACCACTTAAATAAGTGATAGAGCGCCAAGCTAATCAAGGGTTCTCGCGGCTGCGTCATGCGACTTCTACGCAAGAATCGGCAGAAGTATAGGCCGCCAAGTTGGCCAGCGTTCCCATTTGGGTCAGTTTCATACCGGGGCAGGTTCGCTTCACCAACCCCGTCAAAACTTTACCAGGTCCGACTTCAATGACTTCTTCAACGCCCATTTCCGTAAGCGCCAAGCATATTTCCCGCCAGCGCACGGGTCCCGTCATTTGCTGCATCAAGCGCTCTTGTAACGTCGCGGCATCAGTAGCTGGGGTGGGTTCGACGTTCGCAATGACAGGCACCTGCGCGTCGCGAAAGAGAACGGATTGCAGGACTTCGCTGAACTCCTGGGACGCTTGGGCCATCAACGGAGAGTGAAATGCACCGCTGACCTTCAAAGGTACGCTTCGCTTGATCTTAACGCTTGCCAGCAAAGCATCAACTGCTGTAGGGCTGCCGGAAATTACGATTTGATCGGCATGGTTGTCATTGGCTAACACCACGTCTGGGATTGCAGCTACCGCAGCGTCTATGGCATCCCGGTCGAACCCCATCACCGCGACCATCTTGCCGCCAGAGGCGTCATCCATCAGCTCTGCCCGACGCTGGACCAGCTTCAATCCCGCTCTAAAGTCCAGGGTTCCAGCGGCATAGAGGGCTGCGTATTCCCCCAAACTATGACCCGCCATGACCGCCGAGCGGCAGCCTTTTTCGCGGAGCAAATCGGTCAGAATTGCTGAAATAACGTAGAGGCAGGGCTGCGTGTAGAGCGTTTGCGATAGGATTTCGAGTTCGCCCTTACAGCAGTCTAAAATAGACCAGCCTAAAATCTCTTCGGCTTGATGGTAGCGCTCTCGTGCGATCGCCGTCTCTAATAGATCGACCCCCATCCCGACAAGTTGCGAACCTTGTCCTGGAAATACCCATGCAGTTTTGGTCATTCGTCCTGTTTTCTCGATCGTTGCAATTGGTGTATCCTTCAGTTTCTCACCGAACGGTATCCTCCGATCCCCAACGCTTAACTCTCCTTTAAAAAGGTTAAAACGATAACGCGCTATGCCTGCCAAACCTTACTGGGACATTCCAATTTTTGAATCCGAAGAGCCGCTCGTCTCTATGCCAAAGGACGCGTTTGTCTACGCCGACCCGCACCCTTACATGGCATTGGGCGCGCCCTATGGCGATGCCTCTCCTTTTTGCGTGCGGGAAGGCGTGCTGGCGGCCCTGCTTGACGCTCAATCAGCGTTGCAGCGGCGGCAGCCTCATTGGAAACTTTTCATGTTTGACGTTTACCGTCCCGTAGCGGTGCAGAAATTCATGGTGGAGCAGACCTTTGACGAGCTATTGCAAGCAAAAGGATTAGACCCGTCCGGCCTTTTACCCGCTCAGGTCGAAGCCTTATGGGAGGAGGTTTATCAACTCTGGGCACCCCCCAATCTAGACCCTAAAACGCCGCCACCCCACAGTACAGGGGCAGCAGTAGACCTGAGCTTATTCGACACCTACGCTCAAGAGACGGTCTTTATGGGTTCGCCGATCGACGAGCTGTCGGCGCGATCGCAGCCCGATTATTTTGGCAATCTGGCTCGGGATTTGACCGTTGCGACGGGCGATCGTAACACTGCTGCTTTAGCCCACGCCCATCGGCAATTGCTTTACGAAGTCATGCATCAGGCTGGATTTCAGAGGCACCCTGGGGAGTGGTGGCATTTCAGCTTGGGCGATCAAATGTGGGCTTGGCGATCGCACCAAGAAACTCCCATAAAGTCCTATACAGCTAAATATGGAAGAATTTTGCAGGACGGCGAATGAATAGCATAATGACTAGTATGTCGAAGTTGGCCCGTACGGGCGCGATTTCGATCGCTAGGCACCTTTGCAAAGGTAGAAGGCTTTCATCTTTTCGGGCAAGTCAGCCTTAACGAAACACATCCTAACCTGCATTATTCACGAGGTGTATGAGGAGTTGTAAGTTTCACCAAAATTAGAGCTATAGGATGAGATGAAAAGTAAAAGTAGGCAAAAAAGCGATACAAATCGGCTCAAAAAGGCTAAAAACACCTATATTTCCGACAAATAGAGACAAGAATCCTATGACGGGCTTGGCCTACTCAAATTTGAGGGACTGGGACTGGGATAAGTTCCGAGAAATTTGACGCATCTCCTGGGCATAAGGGCAAAACGCAGCCAACTCCACCAGAATCCGTCGGGTAGAAACCGTTACCTTGGCAGCTCCTTTAATGAGCAACAACCGTAGGCGTTCCACCTGAGCCGTTGCCAGTTGTGTTCCATGGGCCGCTTGGCGAATTGCAATCATCAAAATGTAAGCAGCTTGAGCCAAGAGCAGACGAAACTGATTGGCAATAAAAGTGCTGCAACTGAGACGATCTGCTTTGATGCCGAGTTTGAGTTCTTTAATGCGATGCTCGCTGTCGCCGCCGCGTTGAACGTAGAAGTGGTCGTACAATTCTTGAGGCGGTTGCTCCAGATTGGTCACCACAAATCGAGGATTGGGGCCTTGGTCGAGCCATTCTGCCTTCATGACTAATCGTCTGGGTTCATCCCACGTCCGTGCCGCGTAATAGACATCGTCAAACAAGCGAGCCTTTTGCTGGGTTTGGATGTGTTGCAATCTTGCCCGTTCGAGCAAATCGGCAATTTTACGCTCCAATACCGCATTGCGGATAAAGCCAAGGGCATAGCCCACCTTGGAGCGTTCGCAAACCTGCATGATTTCGGGTAAGGAGAATCCCGCATCGCCTCGCAGAATCAGTCTCACAGACGGCCAAACGCGTTTGAGTCGCCAAAATAGCCAGCGTAAAATGCCTGCGACGCCTTTGCCTGAATGACTATTGCCCGCGCGTAACTGCAAAATCAACGGATACCCTGTACTGGCCTCGTTGATGAGCACTGGAAAGTACATATGATGACCGTAGTATCCATGGAAACAGCTCAATTGTTGATTCCCATGGGTTGGGTCGTCCCAGCCATCGATATCCAACACGATTTCGTCGGGTGCGCTCTTGTAGCGTTGGATGAATCCATCCACCATTCGGCTGCGCATGGCAGCGACTTCTGCTTTGCCAATGTGGTTCTCAAGTCGAGTGATGGTGGGTTGGCTTGCCAGTAAATCTGTTCCGACACTCGGCGATCGTCCGCAGGCAACCTTGAAGATGGGGTCGTGGCGCAGCACGTTACTGTCATTGGCATCTTCGTACCCTCCCACCATTTGATATACGCGTTGACTGACCAACTGATGCAGGTTATGGGTGATTTTGCTCGGGTCGCGCCAGTCCTGGATACACGCTGACAATCCTCGACACACTTGAACCTGCTCTTCTGCTTGTCGAGCCAGCAAGATCCCGGCATCTGAGCTTAATTCTAGATCTGAAAATCGAACGACTAAAGGGCGTGGCGTGGGGAAATTGTAGGGCAGGTCCGAATGACACTCTGTCATGGCACAATGGAGATACTAAAAACTCTAGAGAGCCTGATTCTAAACCGTTTCAGGCTCTCTTTTCTTGTGTTTTCCTATCTCTCATGAATTATCCAGGCTAAGGTCGATGAGAACAGCGCCGTCATCTGTTAAATTTGTAGACTCAAAAAGGGCGTTGAATGCTAAATAACCCTGTGTAAAAAACCCTGTCTACGCTTCATTCGACGACTTCTCGCGCTTCTCTAAAAATTCATCTGGATCGGTCGCAGGCCCAATTATGAGCTTAGAGCAACCCCCTCGCACTGATGCTTCCTTTCCCATCGTCGGGATTGCCGCTTCCGCAGGCGGGCTGGAAGCATTTACAGACCTGATCGGCCATTTGCCTACCAATACGGGTATGGCATTTGTATTGATTCAGCATCTAGCACCCGATCGCGAAAGCCTGCTGCCCGAAATTCTAGGTAGAGTGACTGAAATGCCCGTGCGGCAAGTGCAAGACCGCATGAGGGTGGAGCCTAATGAAGTTTATGTCATTCCCCCTAACACCCAGATGACGCTGGTAGATGGAATGCTGCATCTGGCTCCACGTCAAAAAATCAACGGGAGATATCTGCCCGGAGATGTGTTCTTTCAGTCCTTGGCAACCGATCGGGGCAGCAAAGCGATCGCCATCGTGCTCTCGGGCAGCGACACTGACGGATCGCAGGGGGTCAAAGCTGTCAAGGTAGCTGGGGGTGTCACCTTCGCGCAATGCGAAACCACGGCAAAATTTGACGGGATGCCGAGTACCGCCGTTGCCACTGGAAGCGTGGACTTTGTGCTGCCACCGCAAGCCATTGCCGAACAACTGACCGTCCTCAGCCGCAGTTCCGTTTTCCTAGTTCCTCAGCCGATTGCGATAGATAGAGAACGGCCCGAACTCAGCAATGCCCTCTCTACCATTTTTGCTTTGCTACGAACGACCACTGGGGTTGACTTCACCTACTACAAGCCAACCACGATTAATCGTCGGATGCAGCGACGGATGCTGTTGTATAAGCTAGAGAGCCTAGACGATTACGCTCAGTACCTGCAAGGCCATCCAGATGAAGTGCAAGCACTGTATGAAGAAATTCTGATTCACGTCACCAGTTTTTTTCGCGATCCGCAAGCCTTCGAGCAATTAAAAACTCACGTTTTCCCCGCAATTTCTCAAAATAAATCGAGCGATACACCCATTCGGATTTGGGTGGCAGGCTGCTCCACGGGAGAAGAGGTCTACTCGATCGCCATTTGCTTGCTAGAGTTTTTTAGCGATCGCGCGACCGTCCCGCCAATTCAAATTTTCGCGACCGACATCAGCGAAGCCGCCATCAACCGTGCCAGATCCGGCTTTTACTTAGAAAGCCAAGTGGAAGCAGTTTCGCTGGAGCGTCGCAACCGTTTCTTCGTGCCATTGGCCCATGGAGGCTATCAAATCAGCAGTGCGGTGCGCGAACTGTGTGTTTTTGCGCGCCACAACCTAGGGAGCGATCCGCCGTTCTCCAACCTCGATTTGATTAGCTGTCGCAACGTGCTGATTTATTTATCCGACGCGTTGCAAGAGCAAATTCTGTCTCTGTTTCACTACAGCCTCACCTTAACGGGCTTTTTGCTGCTCGGACCGTCAGAAAGCGTCAAAACCTGCTCGGATTTGTTTGCGGTAGTCGATGAATCTTGCAAGCTTTACGCGCGGAAACTGACCCTAACGCGCCCCTTATTTTCATTCACAACCCGTTCTTATCCGGTTATCAGCATCGATAGTCGCACGCAAGTGGCTGACAATACTGTCGATCGCGCCAATCTAGCGCGTGAGGTCGATCAGCTGATCTCAAATCGATACGCGCCCGTATCTGTCGTGGTGAACGACCAGATGGAAATTCTCCAAGTTAGAGGAGACACCGATCCTTATCTGAAGCTAACCCCCGGAACCACAACCTTAAACTTGTTGGGGATGGCACGGGAAGGATTGGAAAGTCCCCTGCGTACGGCCATTTATCAAGCCCAAACTCAAAGCATTGGAGTTCGGCAAGAACAAATTCAGATTGAATGGGGCGATCGAGCGATCCTTCTCAACCTAGAAGCAATTCCATTCCAGTTTGCAAACGCAAACGCGCCCTATTTTTTGGTTTTATTTGAGGCGGTTTCTCCTTCAGATCTTCCTTCTAGCCCCCCAATGGTTGAAAGCTCGGAACCAGAAGACTTGGGACGCGAAATCATGCAACTGCGTCAGGCACTAGCTGCTGCCACCCAAAGGGAACTCTCGGCTCAAGCACACCTCCAAGCAGTCATTCAAGAACAGAACTACCTCAACCAAAACCTTAGAGTGGCAAACGAAGAAATTTTATCGAGTAACGAGGAGTTGCAAAGCACGAATGAAGAACTGCAAACGGCTAAAGAAGAGCTACAGGCCACCAACGAAGAACTCAACACCACCAACGAAGAACTTCGCAGCCGCAACCTGCAACAGAACCGAGACAACAGCGATCTAAACAATTTTATTGCCAGCATCGGCATCCCCATTGTCATGCTGACCAACGATCTGAGGATTCGCCGCTTTACGCCAACCGCACAGCGATTGTTCAATTTTATTTCCACCGATATCGGGCGACCCTTTAGCGATCTGCGCACCGAATTTGACATTTCCCATCTCGAACCAATGGTTTTGGAGGTACTGGAAACACTCAACACCAAAGAACAGGAAATCCAAACCCAAACCGGGTACTGGTATACGCTCCGCATTCGTCCTTATCGCACGACCGAGAACCAAATTGATGGCGTGACGATGGTTTTCCTCGATATCGATGCGTTCAAACGCCATGCTGACGTTTTAGAGTCCGCTCGTAACTATGCAGAAACGATCGTCGAGACCGTACAAACCCCGCTCGTGGTGCTCGATGCCGAGCTGCGGGTGAACCAAGTCAACCAAGCGTTCTACCAAACGTTTCGGGTTTCTGAGGCTGAAACCCTTCAATCTTTCCTATTCGAGCTAGGCAATGGGCAGTGGAATATTCCCCACCTGCGATCGATGCTGGAAGATCTGGTTGTCAATCACCATCCGGTTCAGAATTTCGAGGTAACTCACTATTTTGAGTCGCTCGGGCAAAAAACAATGTTGCTCAATGCTTGCAACCTGCAACGGGAGAACAATGCCGACATGATCTTGCTGGCTATTGAGGATATTACCGAGCGCCAGCAGTTTGAAATGGAGCGATTAGCACGCCAACAGGCAGAAACTGCCAATCGAGTCAAAGATGAATTTCTTTCAAACCTCTCCCACGAGCTCCGCAATCCGCTCAATACGATGCTGGGATGGTCGCAAATGCTCCGCACCCGCACCCTCGACTCAGTGGCAGCCGCCCGAGCCGTAGAAGTTATCGAGCGAAGTGCTAGGGCACAGGCTCAACTGATTGACGATCTGTTGGATGTCTCGCGCATCATGAGCGGCAAGCTTCGGCTTAACATCCACCCAATCGATTTAGGCTTAATCGTGCAAAATGCACTGGACGCATTCCAATTGGCAGCGGAAGCAAAAAATATTCAAGTTGTTTCGTCGTTGTGTGCCATCAATACGGTTGGCGATGCCGATCGCTTGCATCAAGTTCTCTGGAATCTTCTCTCAAATGCAATCAAATTCACGCCAGCGGGCGGGCGGGTTGAAGTCAACATGAAAGAGTGGAGGAGCGAAAGCGCAGGTGAAAATTCTCCTCCTTTCGTCCCCTCTTCCTCCCACCCCTCCATTCCTGCCTACGCCCAAATTACCGTCGCCGATACCGGGCAGGGCATTCCGGCAGAGTTGCTGCCGCATATTTTCGAGCAGTTTTGCCAGGGCGATTCCAGCACGACCAAAGCCAGCAAAGGACTGGGGTTGGGGCTATCGATCGTCCGGCATCTGGTCGAGTTGCATGGGGGCATAGTCCAGGCGGAAAGTCCGGGTGAAGCCCAAGGCACTACGCTAACGGTATGGTTGCCGTTGCCGTTGCTGCCCCAGCCCTCGGCATTGTCGAGCGGTACGGAACCGTCCTCACATACCATTGAGGATAGCGGGCCCGATCTGTCAGGCTTACAGATTTTAATCGTCGATAATGAGGCCGATACGCTGGAGCTATTAAAGTTTGTCTTGGAAAGCTATGGCGCTGAAACGCTGACCGTTAACAATGCTAGAGCCGCGATCTCCGCTCTCAACGAAACCCCCAACCGCTACAACCTGCTGATCTCGGATATTGGAATGCCAGAAGAAGATGGATACTGGTTGATTCGACAAGTGCGATCGCGCAGTGGCGAAGCGGGGGGACAAATTCCAGCCGTGGCGCTCACGGCTTATGCAAGCGATCGAGAACAACAACAAGCGATCGAGGCTGGGTTTCAAACCCACGTTGCTAAACCTGTCGAACCCGCCCAGTTAGCATGGCTAGTTGCAGACCTAGTGGGACGCTAGGCAATAGGGTATATTGCTTAAGCATTAAGGTAACGGCAATTAGGCCAAATGTATCTGCCACTGCTACACATGACTTGCAGCACTCGCGCATCCGATCGAATTTAGGACACTACCGTTAAAACTTGGATGAACAATCCGATTCCGCCCGCTTCCCAAAACCCAGAAGACGCCCCTCACTCAAGCGTTAAGGAAGACCTTCCCTCAGCCTTAGCGCCCCTCTATCGATCCAAAGCCTTTGCATACCTCAACGGTGCAGGGTTCGATGCGCGGTCCGTTCTAGCCAGTGCTGCCGCTGCCGCTGTCGTTCTGAGCGTTGCCCTCTTTTTCCGCATTCCCTGGCTGGGGATTCCAGCAGCCCTGGCGGCGATCGCCCTTACGGGCCGCGTGCTCTGGCCCGTCCTCAAGGCCGCCGCCAACGAATGGATTCCCCGTCCCCTCCAAACGATAATCGCGGCAGGGGCGATCGCCATCTTTAGCCTCATCGGGCTGCTCCAGTTTAGCGGCGTTACCGATCGGCTGGCCCCCAGCGATCGCGCTATCAACTGGGACGCTGTCGGCGCGCTTGGCGAAACTTTTGGAGCGCTCGGCCAAATTTTGGTCGCGTTTTTGGCGCTCTACGTGGCATGGCGGCAGTACGTGATTTCTAAAGACCTGACCAGCCAACAAAACCGCATCACCCAGCAGCAAACCATCGACGCTTATTTCCAAGGCATTTCCGATCTCATCCTCGACGAAGACGGACTCTTAGAAGACTGGCCCCCAGAACGGGCGATCGCCGAAGGCCGCACGGCTGCCATTTTGACGGGACTGGATAGCGAGGGGAAAGCCAAAATCATTCGATTTCTGTCGAGCGCAAAACTGCTGACGCCCCTAAAACGCGATCGCCGTCTCGGTCGTCCGATCTTTGACGGCCTGGGCGGCTATGAAGAAGATATCGAGTACGGCGTGCGGGTCATCGACCTGACAAATATGCTGAGCGGGACGGATCTCTCCAACAGCGACCTGCGCTCCACCGAACTCAGCGAAGCCAATCTCAGCAATATTAGCTTGGTCGCCTGCGACCTCACCCGTGCCAACCTTTCCCGAGCGCTGCTGTTGGCAGCCAACCTCAGACAGGCCGATCTTTCCCGAACCTGTTTTTTCCACGGCGATGTGGAGCTAGCCAGCCCGCGCGATCGTATCAATCCGCCCAATTACAGCACCGGAGCCTACACCGGAGCGGTCATCGAAGGCGCAGACTTCAGTCAGGTCAAAAATCTTTCGCAAGAACAGAGATACTACTGCTGCGCCTGGGGCGGCTCCAAAACGCGAGGGACGATTCCGGGCGGCTGCGGGGACGTTCCCAATAAGTTGGGCCGCTAGATTTTTAGCACGGGAGCAAAAGGCGCATGAAGGACTGCCCGTTGGTGTGGATCGTGATGGGGGTAGCGGGGTCGGGAAAGACGCGGATCGGTCGGCTGCTGGCGGAGCAGTTGGAGTGCGACTTCCTAGAGGGCGATCGCCGTCACCCGTTGCCGAACATTCTCAAAATGCAGTCCCAGCAACCTCTCAACGATACAGACCGTCACCAATGGCTGCTGGAAATGGAGGAGGATATTCGCCGAGCCGTCACGCGAAACCGAGAGATCGTCGTCAGTTGTTCTGCCTTGAAAGCATCTTATCGGACGCAACTGCGATCGCCAGGACGCGTGCAGCTCGTGTGGCTCAACGTCCCAAAGTCAGAACTAGAGCGAAGGCTGAAAACTAGAGCGAATCACTACATGAAGGCGGAAACGATCGACAGTCAAATTGAGGCTTTTGAACCGATCGGGACAGAAGAAAATGCGATCGCTTTAGACGGACTTTTGCCGCCTGTTGAGATTGTGGACGAATTACTGAAGCAAGCAATTCAATTGTTTCCAAGCCTGAAGAAACCTTGGTGGCAGAGATGAGCCGAACGTTCTCTCAACCCAACAAAACGCCAAAATGAGCCAGGCCCTCTAAAATCCCGGCAGCATAATGTGCGGTGGCTAGATATCGATGTGATGCAGGATTTTGGGAATGCCAGCTCAGCAGTTCGGGTTGGGCGTTACCGACGATAATGCCTTTGTTCTTGCCAAACAGCGCGATATCGTTGCCCGAGTCGCCGCAGGCCACCGTGTGGGCATCGCCAATCTCGAACTGGGCTTGGACAAACTGCATTGCTTTGCCTTTATCCGCCCCCTCAGGCAAAATATCCAGATCTTTACCGCCACTGTAAATCAGCTGACAGGATAACCCCTGCGCTCGCAGCGCTTCCGAGAGTTCCGCGATGACGTGGGAGGCGTCTGCTGCGTCCAAAAAATAACTGACCTTGAAGGGACGCTGCTCTGAGTCGGGTTGAGGTTGCAGCGTCTCAAACTGCTTTGCAAGCTGCCGTACGAGCGATCTATCCCAGCTTT
The DNA here is from genome assembly GCF_044923475.1 of Altericista sp. CCNU0014. Classification (NCBI taxonomy): domain Bacteria; kingdom Bacillati; phylum Cyanobacteriota; class Cyanophyceae; order Synechococcales; genus Altericista; species Altericista sp. CCNU0014. The sequence goes on along the minus strand of NZ_CP137338.1, from coordinate 2,297,459 downwards.
GCTGGAGTTGGGCAGACCACGCCGCATCGGGCGGCTCCAAACTGCCTCTATAAATTTCCGTGCCTACCGCAGTAATCAAAACATCCGGCATCAGGAGAGGTGTTATCGTGCAAAGGTGGCGGTAGGATGCAAGCGATCGCCCGGTTGAGTAGACTAAAAGCATTTCCTGCTGCTGTCTGGCCTGAATAAATCGGTCATTGAGGAGATTCAGCGCCCCTAGATTTCCGACTAGCGTATTGTCTAGATCGGTGATGAGCATCGATCGCATTTAAAGATCCTCTCGAGTTAAATGTTGCATAGCGAAGCAATTTCCATCGTGCCTTATTAGGAGAAATCCCGTTTGAACTTGCTGCGCTGGCTTCCTAACCTAAACCGCACCATTTGGATTTTAGCGGCGGGCCGACTCCTCTCGCAGGTCGGCACGGGATTCACGCTCTTTTATTTACCAATTTTCTTTGTCAATGAAGTCGGGCTATCGGCAACCGCCGTAGGAGCCGCCCTAGGCAGTGCATCCCTTTCAGGCATGGTAGGTCGCTTCTGGGGCGGTGCCGCGATCGACTCCCCCGCGTGGGGACGACGGCGCACGCTGCTGATTTCAATGCTCATTTCTAGCCTGGGTTCCTTTGCGCTAGCCTTTGCCAACGATCTCGTCGCATTGGTGCTGGGCAACTTACTGATGGGGCTGGGCATCGGGCTGTACTGGCCGGCCACTGAAGCCGTGGTTGCAGACCTCAGTCCTCTAGAACAACGAGGAGAAGCCTATGCCATCACCCGACTGGCAGATAGCATCGGGCTGGGGTTAGGTGTCGTTCTGGGCAGCGTCCTGATTGCGTTGGCTCACGCCTACCGTGCGTTACTGATTGCCGATGGCCTATCTTTTCTGATTTTTTTCGGGATTCTCTATGCATTCATCGCTGAGACCATCAAGCCCAACCAAAAGCAGCATACCGGACTGAAGGGTTGGAAGATCGCACTGGGCGATCGCAGTTTCCTCATCTACATTGCCGTCAATATTTTAATCACCACCTACCTCGCGCAAATTAACAGCACGCTGCCCTTATACTTCAAAAATTTTGCGCGTCAAGGATTGGGATTTAGCGAATTGACGATCGGCACCCTGTTTGCATGGCACCTAGGTCTGGCGATCTTATTCCAGCTTCCCATCGCGCGATGGCTAAAGCCCTATTCTTATGCTCGGGGGCTGATGATTTCAATATTTTTTTGGGGCACGGGTTTTGGGCTCATTTGGATCTGCGGGGTGGCCCCAGCAGGTGGCTTGATTTGGGCCGTACTGGCGCTGGGACTGATGGCGATCGCCATGGCAAGCTATACGCCGACTGCCTCTGCGTTGGTCGTTGCCCTAGCTCCCGATTCCTTGCGCGGCGTTTATCTCTCGCTGAATTCTCAATGTTGGGCGATCGGCTATTTAATTGGGCCAGCCTTGGGCGGTGCCGCAATGGATCGGCCCCCCGGTCTCGCGAATGGTTATTGGCTGATGCTGGTGGGCAGCATTCCAGTAGGGTTAACGATCCTCAAAGCCCTAGAACGGCAACTTCAGAGGGTATCTCGATCAACCGATTTGGAATATACCAATCATTCTTCTTGAAGAGACCGGGGTAATAGAATAAAGTCAGCATCAAATTGCGAGGGCGACCATGAATCAGCCTGTCACTGAAAAAATTCGCTGGACGACGGCAGATCTGGAGCTGTTGCCAGAAGGCGATCGACGCTATGAAATTGTAGATGGAGAATTGCTTGTGACGCGGGCACCCCATTGGAAACATCAGAAAGCAGGCGGGCGGATCTATTCAGCGCTGGATGACTGGTCTTTGGAAACTAAGTTAGGAGAGACGGCGTTTGCACCGGGTCTGATTTTTTCCGATGCCGATAATGTAATCCCCGATGTGGTTTGGATTAGCAAGGAGCGTTTGGCTACTGGATTAGATGAGTCTGGGCATCTAACAGTTGCACCGGAGTTAATCGTGGAGGTGTTGTCGGCAGGAGCTGAAAATACGAGACGAGATAAGGATTTGAAACTCCGTCTCTATTCAGCACGAGGCGTGCGGGAGTATTGGATTATTGACTGGCTAGGGAAACAGGTGGAGCTATATCGTCGAGAGATGACTACGCTCTCTCTAACAGTTACGCTTTTGCCAGGAGATGATGTGACCAGTCCTTTGCTACCAGGTTTTACGTATCCAGTCGCTAGACTGTTTGAATAGCATGAATTTTTATAACAATAGATTTATTTTTTACAGCAAATAAAATAAGCCTGAATCAGGCCAAAAACCCCCTCCTCCTCAAGGAGGCTCAGGTTTGCAGCCCAAGGCTGATAAGAATGAAAAATAGCTTAGACCCGAACTTTTTATATCCTCAGCAGATGAAGTTGAGGCATCAACCATCAACGAACTCAAAGACTATGAAGAATGAAGATCTTGTTCAGAACATATCTGCACGAACTGGACTAGACCGTAAAACGGTCGATCTTGTCTTTGATACAGTTCTTGATGAAATTTACAATTCCCTGAAGCGTTGTGAAAGCGTAACGCTCAAAAACTTTGGTACCTTTTATATTCGCAAAGGTCACGGCCAACAGGTATTTAAGTTCAACCCTTCTCAAAAACTCCGCAAACTGTTCGGATGGGCATCCACCTATAAAGGTAACATTTAAGGAAAACGCAATCGCTCACATCATTTCAGAAACTGCGATCGGTTGCAAAATGTCTATAGCAAAGCTTAGTGGGATTCTCTAGAGGACAAGTTTTGCGATCGCAGCCAATCCTGTAGATCGTCCATCCCTGAAAAATCGAGCAGCGCCTCTCCCAACAATTCAAGTTGAGCTAACGATAGATTCATCACCTGGTTTTCCGTCACAGAATTCAGCATACCCACACGGCGGTTGAGTTGGCGAAGGATGAGCGATCGCTCTCCTTGCTCGATGCCTTGCTCGATGCCTTGCTCGATGCCTTGCTCCATCCAACTCGTCACAATTTGCATAACATCCTCCTTTTCTCTCTCTTCCAGTTTACTCAGTTCCATTTGAAATATTTGTTCCTCAGGCTGATTCAAGCGCAGATAGGTATCTACAAATCCAGAGATCAACTGCGTTCTGGCTGGATCTAGTTTTAGCGTTGCCAGTAACCGCAAACATTCCACCTTTACCCGAGATCGATCCTTGGCATCAATCCGCATTTTTGACATTAATGCTGCTGCAACGGGATTCTGTTGGTTGAGATAATCTCTCCAATTCAAGCGATTCAACTGGATGGGCAGAAAATTGAACTCAACAACTTTTAACCCTTCAAGCTCGATCTGGTACTGATGTGGCTCCTCCCGATACGGTTCGTCAAACGAAAACACAACAATTGGATAAATCGGCTTCAAGTATTTTTTGTGAAGCAATGAGAAATAGAAAAAGATGCGTCTTGCTAAATCCGCTTCGGAAGCAGCTTGATTTTCAACGTGAATGAGAAATCCCGTCGCTTGACCTTCAAACTGCACTTCAGCCAATAAGTCGATAATTTTCTTCTCGCCAGCATTCAGGTCAGAGAAATATTCTTGAGGCAAAAACTGGACTGAGTTTCGATCGATCTTGCAAGCAATCTGCGGCACAAAAAGTTCCAGAAACTCTACGAAGAACGTAGAAAGTAGTTCCTTAAACAATCGATCGTGGTCAATCATCTTTGTAAAATTAGAGACATAAATAGAGCGAATTTTATCATATTTCAACTCCACAAAGAATTAGCAGAAAATCTTTTTAACTCTTTATTAGTAAACAGGAGCAATCTCTTTTAAGAGGCGATCGCGCTAGTTAAAGCGCAAACAAAACTAAATCTGCTTAGGGCAGATGTGAAAAATGAGGCTATCGATCAGGCGATCGCGTTCCATTGGCATAATATCTTTCCCGTGCAACATTTCCTGGACGATCAGATAATGTACGAGCGCCCCGATAAAAATGCGCCCCGAAGCCTCTGGATCCGGCAAATGAAGCCTTTCAGCATTATCGTTCAGGTATTGCCGAAAAAATTGACAGGCCGTAGCTTCAAGATTGCGTACAAAGGTACGGGCTAGCTCGGGGAAGCGTCCCGACTCGCCCATAATCAACCGCATAAAATTGACGTATTGGGGATCTCCCATCCCCGAATCCAAGACATTATTCGCGATTTGGGTCAACACGGCAGCCGGATCTCCCTGAAGCGCTCGATCGTCTAGCGGTCCAAAAATCGACCGAAACTTCTTTTGAACGAGCTGCTGGATCAGGGCGTTAAATAACCCTTCTTTGTCTTGGAAATGACTGTAAATCGTTGCCTTGGAGACGCCCGCCGTCGCCGCAACGCGATCCATACTCGTGGCGGCATAGCCACAAGCTAAAAATTCTTGCATGGCTCCGCCTAAAATAGCCTCTGCTTTTTCAGGCGATAGCTGACGACCAGGACTGTGAATTGCGAGCTGTTCCATATCTTGAAGTATCGCGCAAAATGCGATCGCCGAACGGCTTGACATAACTATACTACCCAGTTTAGTTTAGTTGAGATGCAAGTAAACTATACGGTTTAGTTTTGCTCGGAGACGGGAGGTGTTTATGGCGCACAGTGCAGCAGAGCTCAAGGCTTCGATCTCAGCGTTGCAACGATCTTGGAGAACTTGGGCGATTGCCGGGGCCATCGGTCTGGCGGGAACGGGATGGTATGTTTCCCAGCGCGAGGCAGCACCAGCGGTGCGCTCGACGGTCGACGCGCCCGTTCAAATCCAACCCAGGACCGTTACGGCGTTGGGACGGCTAGAGCCGAGGGGAACCGTCATCAAGCTGTCTGCACCAACCTCAAACAACGGCAATCGGGTGGAGCGGCTTTTGGTAAAAGAGGGCGATCGCGTTAAAGCGGGGCAAATCATTGCTATTTTGGACGATCGCGATCGGCTTCAGGCGGCCTTTGACGAAGCCGAAGCACAGGTGCGGCTCGCTCAAGCAAAGCTCGTACAGGTTAGAGCGGGTGCAAAATCGGGAGAAATTGACGCTCAAGCGGCAAAATCGCGACAGATCCAAATCGAACTCCAAAACGATCGCGCCTCTCAAGCCGATGAAATTTCGCGGGTGCAGGCTCAGTGGGATGGCGATCGCCTGTCTCAAGAAGCCGCGATTCGTCGCCTTCAGGCAGCGCGGAACAACGCACGAGTCGAGTTCGAGCGCTACCGACGGCTTCAAGCCCAAGGCGGCATCTCGAAATCCGAGCTAGACAGCAAACGGCTCGCCTTCAATACCGCCCAACAACAAGTCGAAGAAGCCCAAGCAGTACTCAACCGCATCAACCTAACCGCCCAGCGCGCGCTCGATCAAGCTAAAACTAAGTTCCAGCGCACCATTGCCTCCGGACAGCAGCAGGTGCAACAAACGAATGCAACCTTAGACCAGATTCGAGAAGTGCGGTCCGTGGACGTGCAAGTGGCAGAAGTGGAAGTGGACCGGGCGACCGCCGCTGCCAAGCAAGCCAAAGCCAACCTGGACCGAGCCTCCGTCAAAGCACCCCAAGACGGCACGATTATGAAAATTCACACCTACGCGGGCGAAGTTGTTGCTTCAACCGACGGCATTGTAGAACTGGGCCAAAACCGCAACATGGATGCCGTTGCAGAAGTGTACCAGAGCGACTTCAGCAAGGTCAAAGTAGGGCAAAAAGCCCGCATCACCAGCGATTCCCTTCCCGGCGAACTGACGGGAACCGTCGCCCGCACGGGCTGGCAAATTCAGCGCCAGAACGTCATCAACACAGATCCGAGCGCCAATATCGATTCTCGCGTGGCGGAAGTGCATGTGGCGTTGGATGCGGAGTCGAGTCGCAAAGCAGCCAAGTTCACGAATTTGCAAGTTCAGGTGGCCATCGAGTTATGAATCCATTTCTGAAATTACTCCAACACCGAACGCCCTTGGGATGGCTCCAACTGCGCCACGACCGAGGTCGCCTGCTCGTGGCCCTGGCAGGGATTGCCTTTGCCGACGTACTGATGTTCATGCAGCTCGGTTTTCAGAACGCGCTCTACGATAGCAACACCCGCCTGAGTCGATCGCTGCAAGCGGACTTAGTGCTAGTAGGGCCGCAGATGCGAAACATGCAGTTTCTCTCCACCTTTTCGCGGCGCAGACTGTATCAAGCTTTAGACGTACCGGGGGTGCAATCGGCCTCAGCGCTCTACTCCAACCTGATTACCTGGAAAAATCCGCAAACCCGTCAAGAAAGACAGGTGCAGGCGATCGGGTTCGACCCGAACCAGCCCGCGTTTAACCTCCCGGAAGCAAACCAAAACCTAGAAGCCATCAAGCTACCGGATCGGGTGTTGTTCGACCGCACCACGCGCGGAGAGTACGAACAGGCGATCGCTGCCTTTGAGCGAGGGCAATCCGTCACCACGGAAGTCGAGCGCCGCACCATTCAGATTGCGGGATTGTTTACCTTGGGTTCCTCCTTTGCAGCAGACGGAACGCTCCTGACCAGCGATCAAACTTTTTTGCGATTGTTCCCCAGACGCGAAGCAGGCAGCATCAGCCTGGGCCTCATCGAGCTTCAGCCTGGAGCAAATCCGCAACAAGTCGCTGCTGCCTTGCGAAGCTACCTGCCCAATGACGTCAAAGTGCTGACCCATGCCGAACTCGTCAGGGTCGAAGAAGACTACTGGAAAACCCAAAGTCCGATCGGGTTCATCTTCGGAATGGGAACGACGATGGCCTTTTTTGTAGGCGTAGTGATTGTCTATCAAGTCCTATCTACAGACGTCAACGCCCACCTCAAAGAGTATGCCACCTTTAAGGCGATGGGCTACAACAACGGGTACTTGCTCGGCGTTGTCTTTGAAGAAGCCATCATTTTAGCCGTTCTGGGCTTTATTCCTGGCGTGGGGTTGCCTTTGGTGCTGTACCAGTTAGCGGCCAACGCAACTGCACTCCCCATTTTCATGACCCTATCGCGGGTGGCGCTGGTGCTGGTGCTAACCCTGGTGATGTGCGCGATGTCAGGGGCGATCGCCACCCGCAAACTCCAAGCCGCCGACCCTGCCGATATGTTTTAGTTGTTTAGCCCAACTGACCTATGAACCTCGTCGCCCTCGCCGAACAACTTCAAGCCACAGAGACCCTTCCAGTCATTGAGATCCAAAATCTCGATCACTACTTCGGTCGCGGATCGCTCCGCAAACAAGTCTTGTTCGACATCAGCCTAGAGATTCATGCAGGCGAAATCATTATCATGACGGGGCCTTCCGGTTCTGGCAAAACCACGCTACTGACGTTGGCGGGCGGGTTGAGATCGGCGCAGTCTGGCAGGCTCAAAATTCTAGGCCGAGAACTCCACGGCGCAAGTGCAGCCCAGCTTACCCAAGCGCGTCGCCGTCACGGCTATATCTTTCAGGCCCACAACCTGCACAGCAGCCTGACCGCTCTCCAGAATGTCCGCATGGGTCTGGAACTGCATTCAGACCTGAGCGTGGCAGAGATGCTAGGGCGATCGCAAACCATCCTTGAGGAAGTCGGGTTAGGCGATCGCCTGCACTACTACCCAGATGACCTTTCCGGCGGTCAGAAGCAGCGGGTGGCGATCGCCCGCGCCCTGGTATCTGCGCCCAAAATTGTCCTGGCAGACGAACCCACTGCCGCCCTCGACAAACAATCGGGACGCGATGTGGTGGAACTGATGCAGAAACTGGCAAAAGAGCAAGGCTGTACCATCTTGATGGTGACTCACGACAACCGAATTTTAGATATCGCCGATCGCATTGTCTATATGGAAGACGGTCGGTTAGCTGACAGCGCGAAGGCCGCACAAAGCAAAAATGGATAGAAGGAAGCAGAGAACATTCAAGGTAACGAATTACTAAAGCCTGATCAGCGGAATAAACGGGCTGGCAAATAGGGCTGCCTGTAAGCGATCGCGTTGATTGAGCCGACTCAGAATGCTGGTAACGTGGTTTTTGACCGTGCGCTCCGAGATAAACAGTAATTCAGCAATTTCTCGATTGGTTGCACCATCGGCAATGAGACACAATACTTCTCGCTCTCTGCGCGTCAGTTCAGCCAGTTCTGGCGGTAATGTTAGGGGCTGAAGCGGTTGTGGTATAGGGGCCACGGCTTTATCAAATAGCCCTGGCCCTAGCTGCGTAAACCCGCTATGAACGGCCCGAATCGCCTGAGCCAGTTCTTCAACTTGAGAATCCTTCAGCAAATATCCCTTCGCACCACCCTGCATTGCTCGCACTACATAGTCATCGTCATCGAAGGTGGATAACACCAGCACTCGCGTCTTTGGAAACTGTTGAAAAATAATTTGCGTGGCTGCAACTCCATCCATTTCTGGCATCCGTACGTCCATCAACACCACATCGGGTTGGAGAGATTCAACCTGGGCGATCGCCTGTTTGCCATTCTCCGCCTCACCCACCACCTGAAAGCCAGCCTGAGCCTCTAGAAGAACCCTCAGCCCTTTTCTGACGATATTTTGATCGTCCACCAGCAGCAATCGAATCATGGGAGTACATCGATCGCGAGAAGGACTTTGACATCAATAAGACAGCCTTCGCCAGGACTGCTGGAGAGATTAAACTGTCCGCCTAAGGCAGCAATTCTCTCTTTCATGCCTTGGATACCGAATCCGGTGGAGTTTTGATCGGGGTTGAAGCCTTTACCATTATCTTGAATCTGGAGATGCAATAGGCGATCGCGGGTCACAAGGCTGAGAATCACTTCAGAAGCAGCACTATGGCGAATGATATTGGTGAGAGCTTCTTGCAAAACACGGTAGTACGCAGAAATAACCTCGCGCGGCAGAGGTAGCGTCAGACTCAGCATACAGGTCGGTTCAATGGTCGTCGTTGCCCGAAACTCCTGAAGCAGAGTCCTCATCAGATGTTCTAGGGACTTGCCCTGAAGCGGATCTGTCCGGAGGGTTGCCACTGATTGCCTTACTTCATGAAGCGCCTGCTTGCAGAGTTGCTTCGCTTCTTCAAGGAAAACGCTAGCTTCTTGGGGATTTGAACGCTGAAGGAAGAGCGCGCTATCGAGTTGAATACTTTGAGCGGTTAGAGTATGTCCTAAAGAATCGTGAATTTCACGAGCGATACGGTTGCGCTCTTGAAGCGCAGACTGATCCTCAATTCGAAGAGAGTATTGACGTAGGCGATCGAGGGCCATCGTCAACTTTACGCGACTTTGGCGTTCCTCTAAGAGAGCGTTAATCAGCAGCATCACTAAAACCAGAGCCAGCCCAAACGAAAGGGCGGCATTGAGTTTTATGGTCAATATCACCTCATTTAAGGAGGTCAGAGACGACATTGCTGCTTGTCGGTCAATCGCCTTAACCAGCATGGTAGGGAGACTGTTGCGCTGAAGTATCGTTAGGGTAAATGCGGCAAACGTGGCAAAGGAGACCACCAATCTCCCGGTCAGATCGAACATCTGACATCCCCGAATCACAATCACCAGCCCTAGTAACGGCATCACGGGCGGCGCGCTATCCATCACAGAGAACGTAATGAGAAATCCTAGCTCAAGGACCGTGTAAAAGATTTTGTAAAATAAGTTATCTCTTGGCCACTTCAGCCGCATTCCGGCTATTGCCGCTACTCCCAATAGGCTGAGTAAAACAATTCGGGTGCTGTCAACCAAGGATGCCGTTAAAAGCATTGTCAGTACCGAAAAGCCAAGCAGCAGCCATTCCAAGTTGAGCAGCAGTCTAGACGGAGCCGTGCTTCCTAAGTTTGAAATAGGAAGAGACTCGAGCAGAGCGTTTAGTTTGCGATTGAACTGCAAAATGCGACGGCTTGAAAACATCGCCATAATCGTCTGCCTAAGAAGGGTCGAAACTCTACTGTAGTCCCGGAAGGTAGGCTTTTGCCAGTGAAGAGAGTCCTATTTCCGAAATGCAATTTCTGGGACCTGACTAGGACCTGACGTAGTACCAATCGGACTATAAATAGGACCTGAAGCGATCGCACTTTAGACAGATCGATCCATGTGCCGACGGGGCATCCATCGATAAGATTGCAGTGTCGATGATGCAGTTGTGCCTGTTGAGTTCCCTCAGAGGGTATTTCGCACTGGCAACATCGGCTTTTTTCACACAAAATACAAAACCAAACTAACTCCTTCTAAAAAGGAGGATCTTTCTTAAAGAGACGCACAGTTCATGGAACAGCAACGCTCACTCTCAGTCCGAACTATCGCTCTCAACTCGATTCTTGCTGGGTCTCAGATTGCGCGACTCTTTCGCTTTAAGCTCTGGCATTACCTGAAAACCGCGCGATGGGGGTTATTGCTCGTTCTCGGTCTCGCGCTCGGTGGGAGCTATGTTGCATTTCGCCAATGGGTCGTCTTGCCTCGCCAAGCCGAACAGAATCGACTCCCTAACGCGCGGGTTCAAAAAACGAACTTGACGCTCACTGTTTCGGCCAATGGCACCGTTGCCGCCGAGCGCTCGATTAACATCAGCCCCAAAAATGCAGGTGTCCTAAAACGTTTATTGGTGAAAGAAGGCGATGGAGTTAAACAGGGACAAATTATTGCCTACATGGACGACTCCAACTTACAAGGGCAGTTGCTGCAAGCCCAAGGAAATTTGGCGCAGGTGGAGGCAGCACTTCGTAAATCCATTGAGGGCAATCGGTCGCAGGAAATCGAGCGATCGCAGGCTGAATTGGCGCAGACCGAAGCCAGTTTGCAGGAGCTAATCAATGGCAATAGACCGGAAGATATTGCCCAAGCCCAGGCGCGGCTCAACAGCGCTCAGGCGGTCCTCAGCCAAGCACAAGATGACTTCCATCGCAATCAATCCCTGTACAGCCAAGGAGCCATTTCTCGCTCGGATTTGAATCTGAAGCGTAAAGCCCTGGATCAGGCTCGGGCCGATGTATTAGAACGACAACAAGCTTTGAGAACGCAACGCATTGGGACTCGTCCCGAACAAATTGCGCAGCAGAGGGCGATCGTCAAGCAAAAACAGGCATCACTCTCGTTGCAGCGTGCTGGGAACCGCGCTACAGACATCGACCAAGCCCGCGCTCAAGTCACTGCTTCGCGCGGCGCGCTCAAAACCATCCAGACTCAGCTTGAAGATACGGTTTTGCGGGCACCGTTTGACGGACTGATTACTCAGAAATTTGCAGACCCAGGCGCATTTGTAACGCCAACAACTGCAGGGAGTACAGTCTCTGGCGCGGCCTCAAATTCGATTGTCACCCTTGCCTCCATCAATCAGGTGGAAGCGAACATTGCGGAAGCAAATATCGCGCAAATCCGCCTGGGTCAAAACGTCAAAATTAAGGCCGATGCATTTCCTGGCAAAATCTTTGCCGGAAAAGTTTTGCAAATTGCGGCTGAGGCAACGGTTCAGCAGAATGTGACTAGCTTTAAGGTCAATGTAGCCTTGCTGTCCAATGCCCAGATGCTATTGCGCTCCGGCATGAATGTAGTTACCGACTTCCAGATCGGACAGCTCTCCGATGTTTTGACCGTACCGACGGTATCAGTGGCGCGCCAAGACGGGAAGTTAGGGGTCTATCGCGTTACTTCCTCTAGCAAGCCTGAATTTGTCCCCATTGAAGCAGGCGTTACGGTTCAAAACAGAACAGAAGTAAAGTCCGGTTTGCAGGAAGCCGAAACGGTCTTGCTAACGTTTCCGCCTGGAGAACGACCTAAGTCGTCCGGGTTTCCACCCGATGCTAGGAACCAATAAAACCCTCGATCGGCGTTAGAAAATTGTTGCTTCAAGCAGAGATTTAGATAAGTTCTGAGGGGATGAGAGCGTGCAAGATCTTGAGTTTAAGACCGAATCTAAAGTTGCCACGATAGAAATTCTAGCCATGGCCGCAGATGCACTGTGGACCAATAAATTGAGATCGGGTCTCACCATGCTAGGGGTCATTATTGGGATTGCATCTGTCATCAGTATTACTTCAATTGGGGCAGGTGCCAGTAAATCGACGGGCGATCGATTTCGCGCCCTGGGTACAGATGTGCTGCAAGTGATGGCTGGAGCCTCCAAAAGCGGTAACATCAGCCAGGGGCAAGGTTCGAGCAGCACCTTAACCTGGGACGATGCGAAGGAAATTGCAGCCCAAGTGCCTGCAGCCCAAGTGGTATGGGCCTACCTCCAGCAGAGGGCTCAGGTTGTCTACGGCGATCGCAATACGCTGACCACAATCTACGGCACCGATCTCAATTTTCCCGATGCCCGCAATACTTACCCGCAATCGGGGCGATTTTTCAATGCCGACGAACTAGAGACCGCTCGGCAGGTCGCTGTTTTGGGTCCAACCGTCCAAAAAACCTTATTTGGTGAAGGAGTCGATCCCACTGGCAGCAAAATTCGGATTAAGGGCGAGGTTTACGAAGTCATTGGCTTGATGGAAACAAAGGGGTCTCAAGGCCCGGTAGATCGCGATGATGCGATTTATCTTCCCCTTACCATTGCATCGGCGCGCTTGGTCGGTAACAATGCTCTGACTGGAATTTCCGTGAGCGGTATCTACGTTAAGGCAGCAAACCAAGCACAGTTAGAAGCGGCGCAGTTTCAGGTCACGAATCTACTGCGGATGCTCCACAATATTAGTCCGAATGAATCCGATGATTTCAGCGTATCCAATCAGGCCGATATCATCCAAACGTTTACGACCGTTTTGAGCTTACTTTCAGTAATGGTTGTGGCGATCGCCGGAATTTCTCTGGTCGTCGGCGGCATCGGAATTGCCAACATCATGCTGGTATCGGTGGTGGAGCGAACGCGGGAAATCGGGATTCGCAAGGCGATCGGCGCGACCCAATCGGCAATTCTCAGCCAGTTTTTATTTGAAGCGATTTTGATCTCGACCATTGGCGGTGGAATTGGGATTGGCAGCGGGATTGGAATTGCAGCGATCGCATCGGCAGCCTTCAAATTTCCACTGATTATTTCGATGGAATCAGTGGCAGCAGGATTTGGAATTTCCGTAGCAGTGGGGCTCATTGCTGGGGTTGTCCCAGCGCGCAGTGCCGCCAAACTCGACCCAATCGTGGCGTTACGGAGCGATTGAATCCCCCGTCATTCGAACGAACTTCATTCTTCTGGAGCTATCGACATGACAACTGCAACCCAAACGCGAGGAATTTGAGCGTGACAAGCCTTATTGACCTCCGCAATATCTACAAAACCTATCGACTAGAAGAGATTGCAGTACCTGTCCTCAAAGGGATCGATTTAACCATCGAACGAGGTGACTATGTTGCCATTATGGGAACTTCTGGCTCTGGTAAATCAACGCTTATGAACATCATTGGCTGCTTAGATCGGCCTTCCTCTGGTGAGTATTGGTTAGAGGGTAGTAATCTGGCAACGTTCTCAGAGGATGCGCTGGCCTATATTCGCAACCAGCGCATTGGGTTTGTCTTTCAGCAATTCAATCTGCTCGGTCGTGCCACGGCCTTGGCAAATGTCATGTTGCCGATGGTTTACGCCAATATTCCCCTTGCCTTGCGCCAACAACGCGCCACCGAAGCCCTCACCCGCGTGGGCCTGGGCGATCGCCTCTACAATCGCCCCAACCAACTGTCCGGCGGACAGCAGCAGCGCGTGGCGATCGCCCGCGCGCTGGCCAACCATCCCGCCCTGATTTTGGCGGACGAGCCAACGGGAGCGCTGGATACCCAGACTTCTCAAGAGGTGATGGACTTACTGACCGACCTCAATCGCCAGGGGACGACCATCATCATCGTCACCCACGAACCCGATATTGCCGACCAAACAGAGCGAATTATCACCCTCAAAGATGGTTTAGTCGATTACGAACTGGTCAAGTGTCGCCGTTCCAGTGCCGTACCAACGCAAAAAGGCTATCAGCACGATCTAACAAGGTAAGGCAGCACGACACCCGTTTATTTTTACGAGGAGCCAACGATGTCGAAACACGATTCTTGGGTTTATCTCATTCCAAATTCTCCCTTCCAGGACATTTTAGAAACATTTTCTGAGGGGTTTCCCGTCCGCGATCCGTTTCCGATGGTATTGCAGCAAACGCAGGAAGGGTCGGTGGTTCCCTGCTGGACGTTCGATCTGTTGCGGATGTCTTCTCCTCAGGTGGTGTTGCTTGCTTCAGCCTTTGCTCGAGCAAAAAAAATGGAATTTGAAGCGGCGATCGCAGATTTCCGTTCCAACGGTGCGAATCTTTCCTGTCACTGGGTAGATCGTCTGGAGTGCGGGCCAGAAGGTCGCGCGCGCACCGCAGAAATTCGCGAGTTTTTTGCAGCCCATCCAGATCCTTCGCCGGAAAAGTTGCTGACGTTTTATCGGCGACAGAAACAAAAATGGGTAGAAGGAAACGCGCAACCCGAGGCAGAACTGTTTGTAGGGCAACTAGGCAGACTGCAATGGATGCCCAGAACGCAGCAAGTCAATCGACTCTGAGACAGGTTTCAGTTCATCAATATTTCATCAAACGCGCGCAACGACCATCCCATACAATTGCTGGCACACTACTGAGTTCTTTACATTAAGCTTTCGCTCTCTCATCCTGAGGCTTGAGATTGAGGAAAGGGACCGCGCCGGAATTCACATTTGGCAATTGACCGTTCCACTTCTCGATCGCCAACCGCTGATTGTCCAACTCCTGCTTGCGGAGAATATTCGGGTCTAGGGATTGCTGTAACAATCGCTGCGCTTCAGCTTCGCCAGTGGCTTGGTTTATGCGTCCTTGGGCCTCCTGTTCCGCCTTTTGGGCAATATAGACCGCCCGCTGAGATTCCTGCTCCGCCACCTGCTTGCTTTCCACCGCTTGGGCAAACTCCGCCGAAAACTGAATGTCTACAACGCTCGTGTCGTAGACTTCAATACCGTACTTGTTCAGCCGCTCTCCTAAAATCGCGTCAAAACTATCCTTCAGTTCGGGTCGCTTCACGATCGATTCTTCCGCCGTAAATTGGGCCACAGCCGTCTTGAACGCTTCCTGAGTCTGGGGCGCAACGATCCGCTCTACGATCTCGCTCAGATTGCCCTGCTGCTGAAACGTACGGGCTACGATGTCCGGCTTGAGCGCAAAGTTGACCGCAAAAACTGCTTTCAAGTCCTGAAGATCTTTGGTAGATCCCTTGGCGGGCACCTCGTGCTTTTGCACCTTGACGTCGAGACGGGTAACGCGATCGCGCACGGGCACCACAATGTGCAGTCCCTCGGAGAGGGGCGTGGGCTCTACCGCCCCAAAGTGAGTCACAACGCCGCGCTCCCCTGGGCCGATCGGGACCACGGGATTGAAAAATAGAACCAACAGAAGCAGGAACGTCGTGGCGATCGCCAGTTTTGAAGAATTATTCATGGTACACCTGAGGGGCTAATGTGCTGGGGTTGAAGCTTAGCAACGTAACCCGATCTATCGATAGACTCCCTCAATCCTAAGTCCTAGGACCGCTTGAGCATAGGTGCATCCCCCGCTATGCTAAACGAGAGCCTAGCCTCAATCGATCTAACGCAGTGGAGAATTTCAAAGATGGCTTGGCAGCGTCCCGATGGTCGCCAGCGCGATCGGCTTCGACCCGTGAAGTTTGAACGACATTTCACCCAAAATACGCCGGGTTCTGTCCTGGCCCACTGTGGCAATACGATGGTGCTCTGTACTGTCTCGATCGAGCCTAAGGTGCCTCGGTTTTTAGAAGGGACAGGCCAAGGCTGGCTCACTGCCGAGTACCGGATGCTCCCCGGTGCCACATTCGAGCGGCACGATCGCGAACTCCTGAAGCTATCCGGACGCACCCAAGAAATTCAGCGCCTGATCGGACGCAGTTTGCGGGCTGCCATCGACCTAAAGGCCCTGGGCGAACGCACCTTAACGGTGGATGCCGATGTCCTCCAGGCCGATGCGGGTACGCGCACCACTGCCATTACGGGAGGGTTTGTGGCCTTAGCTGATGCGATCGCCGCGCTGATCGAGCGAGGCGAACTGACGGAATCGCCTCTGCTGCACCACGTCGCAGCGGTCTCCGTAGGGCTGCTGGAAGGGGAAGCCTTTCTGGATCTGAATTATCCTGAAGATCTCGCGGCAAGCGTAGATTTTAATGTGGTCTTGACCGAAAAACTGGACATCTTAGAATTGCAGGGCACCGCTGAAGAGGGGACCTTTACCCGCCACCAGATGAACCAGATTTTAGATCTTGCCGAATCTGGCATTGAGCAGCTCGTTGCCGCCCAGCGAGCTGCACTTCAACAACCCTAACCAGAATGAATAAGCACTTCCAACACATAATAGAGACAGTTGAACCCTTTGAAGATTCCTTCTATGGCCCTCGCTATCGATGTTCACTAACTCTGAAAGACGGAACATATCTTTCGTGTGCTGTGATTCAATCAAAGCAAAAGCTTGTAGAGTTGGCTAAGCGGCGAATTAGAGAGGAAATGGATGGAAAAGGTCATCTCGGAGGTGTTGACCCTTACGGACAGATTATTTCATCGTTTGTAACCGGAGGCAATCGAATTAATGATTACGATGTGATTTCAGCCACTCCATCCCCTTTCGCTATCCCATTGGCGCTACTCCATCAAATTCATGGTGAAACCACAATGGCATGGACCGGTTGGGTCTTTGAAATGTCTGATGGCAGCATGTTCTCATACGGTTCTAGTTTCTCGATGGAGTTTTTTCAACTACCTGATGGCTATTCGTTTCGTGATGTCACCAAGGTTCATAATCATAGCTATGTTGGGAAAAACGGGAAGTTGCTTCCGTTACAGCAAGGTGGTTTTCTTCCTGATGACTATAAAGACGTACCTTTATTGCGCGAAAGAATTTACTTTACTTGCGCTATTGAAAGCATCTAACATAATCCGCTTGCAAACCGACCGTATGGGCATCACTGGTTAAATCCGATAGTTTTCTAGCGGCAGGTGAAGCGGAACGTTAGCTGGCTGAATCGTCGGTTGAAAGCAGCGACCGAAAGGTCGCCTGTTTAAGTTCGCAGCCTTGGTCGAAAAATCACAGAACTGTGTTGACATTGTGTATACAAGGCTTTTATACTGAAGAAGTATTGGAGAAGTCTTCTTTTAAAGAGGTAAGCGCTATGTACGCCTCAGCCCATGAAGGATCGGTTAACCAGACCCGCGATGTCACAATCAATATCCGAGCTAAGCAAAACCAACGCGATCTCATCGATCGTGCAGCTGAAGTGCAGGGCACGAGTCGCTCAGAGTTTATGCTCGAGTCATCTTACAAGAAAGCTCAAGACGTTCTTCTAGACCGTAGCTTCTTTGGGTTAGATGAACCTAAATTTAAGCAATTTTTGGCGTTGCTGGATGCACCGCCTACTCGAAATGAGAAATTACACGCATTACTGACAACCAAGGCTCCATGGGATTAGGTAGGGAGCGAGATAAGCTCCGCCCACCTGAAAAACTGAATTCATTACATCAAATCGACAGTTTTGATTCGGGCGACAGTCAGTTAGATGACTGGTTGAAGCGTCGTGCTCTGAAAAATGAGTTAGAGGGAGCTTCACGCACTTATGTTCTCTGCGCTGGTGAATTAGTCATTGCGTATTACTGTCTTGCCAATGGAGCAGTGGTACAAGCTGCTGCAACTGGTCGAGTTCGGCGTAATATGCCCGATCCGATCCCAGCTATGGTAATCGGGCGACTAGCAGTCGATCGTCACTGGCAAGGAAAAGGTATCGGACGTGCTCTGCTTCGAGATGCAATTCTTCGCATTCTACAAGCTTCTGAGATCGCAGGAATACGTGCAATTCTCGTACATGCTATCTCAGAAGATGCGAAGCAGTTTTATGAAAAGTGTGGGTTTAAGGCTTCACCTGTCGACCCGATGACACTTATGGTGAAAGTGAACGATGCGGCTGCTTCAATTGGTTCGCAAGACTGAAAGTTCTTTGGTGTTTTTAGAAATTTGATTGATTGTCGAGTCTTTATATGCAAGCTAACATATGAACTTACCCAAAAAAGTGGGCAGGTAAGTTAAGCTGCCCACTTTTTTGGCATTATCGATCATTCGGCATTGCCCATCCCAAATTGCCGACTCAGTGTTTGAATTCTCAGTAAACGGGTGCGTCCAGTCGAATTGCCCAGTTTAAATTCATGTTTTGCTCCGGAAGAGGCTGGCTCAGCTTAACACCCGATAAGTCTGCACCTCGCAGAATGGTTGAGTTGAAGTGAACATCCGTTAAGGTAGCATGGCGTAAGATTGCCCCACTTAAGTTTGCTTGATTCAAGGTTGCCCAACCTAGGTCAGCTTCAGTTAGGTTGGCTGTTATGAGTTCTGCCCATTCCAGGTTTGCGCCCCGCAAGTTTGCCAACATCAACTTTGCTTCGATCAGGTTTGCTCTGTACAAGTTGGCTCCCGTGAGATTAGCGCCACTCAAATTGGCGTTTTTTAGGTTTGCCTCACTCAGATTGGCACCGCTGAGATTAGCACGGCTAAGATTGGCTTGCACGAGATCGATCGCTGTCAAGTCTGCTTGCTCTAAGTTTGCTCCGCTCAAGTCAGCCCCGATTAACTTGGCATGGCTGAGATGAACCCGACTGAGATTAGCATCTATTAATTTGGCCCGACTGAAATTTGTCTTAATTCAATTGAGCTGCAATCAAGATCGCTTGGCTGAGGTCTGCTTCATCGAGACGAGCTTCATCTAAGTTAGCTCTGCTGAGATTTGCCTGCTGCAATTGTGCTTGCTTTAAAGCAGCTCTCCATAGCTTAGCTCCGCTCAAATCCGCACGATTTAAGGTTGCTCCATTCAATATTGCCCCAATGATATGCACGCCACTGAGGCAAGTACTATTGAGATTAGCTTGTACTAAAATTGCCCCATTCAGATCTGCTCCCATTAAATTGGCTGCGCTGAAGTCTGCTTGACTCAAAGTTGCTTTTTTCAAGCACACTCCAACCAGGTCAGCGGATCGCAAGTTAGCTCCCGTCAGATCGACAGCATGGAAATCTCTCTCTCCATCTGCATACCGTAACAGCAGTTCGTGGGCTTCCATAACGATCGCTTTATTGTTTGGGGATGGGAAGGCACAACCTACTCCTCCAACTACTCCTCCCAAAAATGGTACTATCTGCTTTACTTCTTGATTTCTCATTTTAGAGAAATCGTATCCGACCATCATCAGTTTTCACATATATTCATTCTTGGCGCGAGTATTCACCATCAAGCCATGCGGGCAATACCTACCCTACAAGTTGTAGTTAAGGCAAGTCTATTTATTAAGAATGGTACATAAATCCAAGAGTAGCCAATAGCCAATCAAACAAAAAACTTATTAATTAATTATCAAACAAAAATTATTTTGAACCCAAGGGTAACGGTCGTATATCTGTCAATACAACATTGACGATAGTGTTGCAAAAAGTAACACCTTAGACTCCCACCCAAGGACAGACAGATTGCATTTTGTAGTGATATTAAGCGTTGTAACGGAATTTCATTTTTGGCTCACAAAAGCGGGCTTGATTGATTAGACTTACGATATGCAGACTCGTTATGAGTATGACTTAATGCAGACAATCGAGTTCCTGAGTTCGATCGTTAATGCTTGGCAAACTTTGGATTTACCGAGGCAACTCGAGTAGGTTTGCCACTGTGCGACAACTCAAGAAAATTGATAGTTTCTTATAACTCTACTCGAAGGTGTGAGGGTAGGTTACGGTTCTAGGGTAGTGTCTCTACTTATCAATCTCGTCGTTAGAAAGGGTCTAACCGATGTTGAATTTGAGAAAGGAGTTGGGCAAATGTTATTCGATCGTGAGGGTCAGCGCGTTCCTCAAGTAACCTTTCGGATGTTTATCCGGATATTTGCAGAGGTGGGTTGGTACGATCTTTCGACGGCAGATCTGTTTGAAGGCAAAACCGTGGTGATGTTTGCGGTGTCGGGAGCCTTTTTCCCGCATTCTCACATGCAACTCTTAGGCTATAACGAGTCTGCCGAAATCTTTCAAGCGAACGGGGTCGATGAAATTCTGTGCATTTCGGTAAACGATCCGTTTGCGCTGGCAAAGTGGGCTGAAGCAGAAGGAGCCAATCGGGTGCGCTTTATCCCCGATGTCAATGGCGACTTCACCCGCGAGATGGGGATGTTGGTGAACCTCTGGGATCGAGGGATGGGGCAGCGCTCTTGGCGCTATTCCATGCTAGTGAAAGACGGGGCGATCGAGAAAATGTTTGTAGAACGAGATGGCTTTGAAACGATGCCCGTAGTTTCTAATGCCGACACAATGCTGAACTATATCAATCCATCCATCCAGCGGCGAAGAAATCCGATTGGACGGCTGTGCTGATCGAGGGTGGATGATGCTTGCTGCCTCAGCAAAAGGTGGCTTAGGAAAGATCGGAAAAAAGATACCACAACCTAACGATAGGAGAGATTATGAGCGGTGAAAGCAAATGCCCCTTCATGGGGGGAATTCAAAAATTCACGGCTGGCCATGGCACGTCTAACCGAGACTGGTGGCCGAATCAATTGAACCTGAATATCCTTCACCAGCACTCCCCCCAGGCCAATCCTTTAGGGGAGGCGTTCGACTACGCTGAGGCGTTCAAAAGCCTCGACTATGCTGCTCTGAAGTCAGACCTCTTCGAACTAATGACCCAATCCCAGGACTGGTGGCCCGCCGACTACGGTCACTATGGCCCCCTCTTCATCCGAATGGCCTGGCACGCCGCAGGCACCTACCGCATCGGCGACGGTCGCGGCGGTGGGGGGACGGGCAATCAACGGTTTGCACCGATTAACAGTTGGCCCGACAACGCCAACCTCGATAAAGCGCGGATGCTGCTGTGGCCGATCAAGCAGAAATACGGTCAGAAAATCTCTTGGGCCGACCTAATGATCCTCGCGGGCAACTGCGCCCTGGAATCGATGGGATTCAAAACCTGTGGGTTTGCGGGCGGGCGCGCAGACATCTGGGAGCCGGAAGAAGACATTTACTGGGGCGAAGAGACCGAATGGCTGGGGGACCAGCGCTACACCGGCGATCGCGAGCTAGAAAATCCGCTGGGCGCAGTACAAATGGGTCTGATCTACGTGAACCCGCAAGGCCCGAACGGCAATCCCGACCCAGTGGCCTCGGGCCGGGATATTCGCGAAACCTTCGGGCGGATGGCGATGAACGACGAAGAGACGGTTGCCCTCGTGGCTGGCGGACACACCTTCGGCAAATGTCACGGTGCTGGGGATGCAGCGTTAGTCGGTCCCGAACCCGAAGGAGCCAGCATTGAGGAGCAAGGTCTTGGCTGGAAGAACCGATTTGGCACTGGCATCGGCGCGCACACGATCACCAGCGGCATCGAAGGCGCATGGACCACTAACCCGGTGCACTGGGACAACAACTACCTGGAAAACCTGTTCGGCTATGAGTGGGAACTGGTAAAAAGTCCTGCTGGGGCACATCAGTGGGCACCAGCAGGGGGTGCCGGGGCGGGTACGGTACCCGACGCCCACGATCCATCCAAACGACATGCGCCGATGATGACCACGGCGGACATGGCCATGAAGATGGACCCCATCTACGAGCCGATCGCCCGCCGTTTCCTGGAGCACCCGGATCTGCTGGCCGAAGCGTTTGCCAAGGCGTGGTTCAAGCTAACCCACCGCGACATGGGACCGCGATCGCGCTATCTCGGCCCAGAAGTCCCAGCGGAGGAGTTCCTGTGGCAAGATCCCGTCCCCCCAGTCACCCATGAATTGATTAACGAGCAGGATGTGGCGGCCCTCAAGGCTAAGATCCTGGCTGCGGGACTGTCTGTCTCGCAACTGGTCTCGACGGCCTGGGCGTCGGCGTCCACTTTCCGAGGCTCCGATATGCGCGGTGGGGCGAACGGGGCGCGCATTCGTCTGGCACCGCAGAAGGATTGGGAAGTCAACCAGCCCGCCCAACTGGCCGCAGTGCTGCAAACGCTGGAAAGGATCCAACAGGAGTTCAACAACTCGCAAGTTGACGGGAAACGGGTTTCCCTCGCTGACCTAATTGTTCTGGGCGGCTGCGCCGGGGTCGAGCAGGCGGCGAAGAATGCCGGACACGATGTGACGGTTCCCTTCCAGCCCGGACGGACGGATGCGTCGCAGGAGCAAACAGATGTGCAAGCTTTCGCTGTCCTCGAACCGAAAGCGGACGGGTTCCGCAACTACCTCAAAGAGGGTCACACCCTATCTGCGGAGGAGTTGCTGGTGGATAAGTCGCAGTTGCTGACGCTGAGCGCGCCGGAAATGACGGTTCTGCTCGGCGGTCTGCGGGTCCTGAATGCCAACTTCGGTCAGTCCCAGCATGGTGTCTTCACTAAGCGCCCAGAGACGTTGACCAATGATTTCTTCGTGAATCTGCTCGACTTGGGCACGACGTGGAAGGCGACTTCTGATGCTCAAGACGTGTTTGAGGGGCGCGATCGCAAGACGGGCGAACTCAAGTGGCTCGGGACTCGTGTCGATCTCATCTTCGGCTCGAACTCGCAGTTACGCGCCCTCGCGGAGGTCTACGGAAGTGCGGACTCGCAGCCGAAATTCGTGCGCGACTTTGTGGCGGCGTGGGACAAGGTGATGAACCTCGATCGGTTTGACGCCTAGTCTTAGCGAACAGGTCTCTGAGGGTTTCTCAGCCTAAGGTCAAGCGATCGTCGTGCGATCTAGGCTGAGGCTATGCAAACCTGCAAAAATCCTGAGCGCGGGTGGAAGTAAAGACAAAAATGAGGTTGGCGGTTCAACTTATCTTGAACCGCCAATCTAGCTTTAGATCCTTACGCTCTATGACACTATTGCTTCTGGAATTGCTCGATTGCATTGGCAAATGAACTAATGGCAGATTTTAGTTCGCTCGAAATCTCTGGGTCAACGATAATTTCTGCTGCATTCAGATTTTTACCCAGCAGAGAAACCGTGGTTGAGGCTTCAGGAACAATGCGCCCTGCCATCGTGGTCACAATCTCAGTTAGTGAGGCTTGGGCGTGAATGGCTCGTGGCGATGCGTTGAACAATGCAATCGGTTTCCCCACAAACTCTTCACCACTGACCAACCAATCCAGCGCATTCTTCAACACACCCGGTACACCATGCGCGTATTCTGGACTTGAAATCACTAACCCATCTGACCATTTCACTTGCGCTCGCAAACCTGTCACGGATGGCGGTTCCGTTAGTTCAAGGTCGGGGTTGAAATGTGGCAAATCGCCGAGTCCACCGTACAATTTCATCTCAACCCCTTCAGGCAATAGCGAGATTGCAGCCTGAAGCAGAGCAGTATTGGATGAAGCCTGACGCAAGCTGCCTGAGATGGCAAGAATACGTATAGTTCGAGATTTACTTGCGGTGTCTGCAAAAGTCACTGTTTTCTCAACCCGTTCCTAATCTGTGAGCATCTTCACTCTAATGACTTCACGATGATTTCTCAACTTCATCGCGGCAAACAGAAAGTAGCAAACTTACGTGACTAAAGCTCCAAGTCACGTAAGGAACAAATGATGCTCAACCCACACCCCAGCACCTCGAACTAAGTCGGGCTAACGACCAAGCTCAACGGATGCAGATAAATCTTGAGACCAAACCGACATACTACGGCGTTTCGGTTCAGCGACTAGTTGACCTCTGCTACCACCAGGTAGTTTTATTGTCCGCGTCCCGGTTTGCAATCTGCAAAACCTAGCGCTTCTGTGTCAAGAAAGCTAGCGATCGCCATTTCAATAACTGCTTCGATTGGATATTCAATTTCACTAGCACGTGCAACTAAGGCTTCTTGAATCCGCTCGGGCAAACGTTCCAAAATAACTTTGGCATCAATGGGGGAAAGTTGCTCTTGAACTTTGGTTTGCATAGCTTCACCTTTCGGGTGGGATTTGGACGTTATAAGGCGGCTCAGTAGCCCTCAGAATGATTGCTTCTAGTTCCAATAGTAGCGCAGGGTTCTCCGAATGTGGAATAAGCTGGACTGCGATGCGTACATCTTCATCTTGATATTTATCCAGCCACGCCCACAAAAAAGCCTTATGTCCACCGCTAAAACGTCCTCTTAGACTCTTAGTTTTACCAATGTAAAGTAATCCATCAGTTCTGTGCCTAACTGCGTAAATTCCAGGACGAGCAGGAATGCTCTGAAACTCACGGGTCAATGGTTGGCACCGATCGAAGGGAGTAGAGGCGATCCGATCTAAAATTGTCCGTGCTTGAGTTTGTATTTCAGGTTCGTGCGCTGGCATCCAGGAGAAAAGCGAATTTTACAGCACTTATGTTCTCACAAATGTCGTCATCGCTGATGATATTGCAGATAAAGTGAAGCCAAATCAGATTTAGAGGTCTAACGGAATGCGCATCACCAAACCGCGATAATTTTGCATCGTAGCTAACAACGTACATTCCCGTTCCAGGTGTACGCACTTGTTAGACTACGTTAGCAAACCAGCTATGTGCCTAAAATTGGATTTCATCTGATCCAATTATTTTTGTCTTCAGATTTTCTTAATTTCACCTAATAAACTTAAAGCTCCAATCGTAACTATTATAACGGTTGCTTGTTACGCCGTTACGAGTTGTACCATTATAAAATTTTTCTCCTGGACGGATTCTGATTTGCACATTTCCTCCATCCTTAGCATTGATTATTCCTGCATGGACAGCTGCACTACAAATAGAAGAACCAATTGTATATATATCTGTCCCCCATACATTTCTGACCGTACCGTTTTTGTTGCATGCATAGGTAAAATCTTGATCTAATTTCCCTTGGAGAGCTGAGGCTGTTTCGTTCCATTCTAAAAGCTGAACTTGTTCTTTAGATATAGGAGTTCCTGTTAAGTCCAAAAAAGTAAAACTCCCTTTATAACTACCATAACGATTACTTGTTACGCCGTTACGAGTTGTACTATTATAAAACTCTTCTCCTGGACGGATTCTGATTTTCACATTTCCTCCATCCTTGGCATTGATTATTCCTGCATGAACAGCCGCACTACAAATAGAAGAGCCAATTGTGTAAAAATCTGTCCCCCATACATTATTAACTGTGCCGTTTGGTGGACATGTATATGCAAAATCTTGGTCAACCTTTCCTGTCAATCTAGAAGCTGTCTCGTTCCAAGTAATTTCCTCTGCTTGACTTGGAGAAGGAGATGTTGGAGGTGTAGATGGAATTGTTGGGGCAGAAATAACCTCAGGTTGACCTGACTGAGAAAAACGTATCAATCTGACAGTATTTTGATCGTTTGCCAAGTTAACAAAAAAATCTTGAGTAGGGTAACCCGACTTACTTAAATTGACTCGAACATCCCCTCTACTTGCAATGCTAACCTTAACGTAACCATTGCTATCGGTATATTGATTCTCAGGTGCTCCCTTAGAAATGACTTGTAACTTAACACCTGCTAGAGCTTCTCCAGTTTCTGTTTGTGTAATAAGTTCAACTTCCTTTTGTAGTATAGAGCATGTATCTGAAAGCAACCCTATGCCACATCTAAATTCGGGAACAGTGAGGACAGTGGCAATAGTTCCAACTGAGGCTAAAATAAAACCCCACTTGACATAATTGAAATTTTTATTAAATTGACTCATAGAAACTCTTCTTCAATCACAACTCACACCAGAGAAATTATATTCAAAAAGTTATTGACTCAGTAGGTCTAACTCTGAATTGATGGACAGCACCCACCTATTTAGCTCCACACGATATATAGACGGATAGTTGTCCACCCATATCATCCAATTTGGCATATAGACGGATAGTTGTCCATCTATATCTCTGTTTTGGCTATTTAGGCAGCTAGCATCCACCCATATCGCCCATTTGGTCATATAAGTGGATGCATTCGCCTATATCCTCCTTTTGCACATAGGCGGATACGTATCCGCCTATATCGCTATCCGGGCTATATAGACGGATAATTTCAGTATTCTTTCGGAGGTTCCGCTCACCATTTTTTTACTATCAACGCCAACCCCTTTGCATTATTCTGCGTATTTAGTAGTTGCTCGCATCAAGAAAATAAAATATATCGAGCCAGCAGTACAATAATTGCAGCTTTTCAGAGCACCACTCCATACCTGCCGACCTACTGCATGCACCGCAATCGAGCGCTATGCCTATCCTGTATCGTCATCTGGCAGTGCAGCAACGATGAGAGGTATGAATCGAATCACAACATCTGAAGCGATACGCGCTTGCGCGGCGGCGGAAAAGCAGCATCCAAAGCCTTGATGTCATCGGCCCCGAGCTGAAGCGCCAAGGCCGCATAGTTTTGTTCGACATGGGCGATGCTGCTGGACTTAGGGATGACGATAACTCGATCTTGATGCAGCAGCCAAGCGATCGCAACCTGTGCGGGCGTCACTTCCTGTTGTTGGGCAAGTCGTCGCAAAGTAGGATTTTGGAGCAGACGCCCCTGTTCTACAGGAGAGTAAGCCATGAGCGGGATATTTTGCTGCCGACACCAGGGCAATAAATCCCACTCGACGCCGCGCCGCGTCAGATTGTAAAGCACTTGATTTGCGGCGATCGCCCTTCCATCTGCGATCGCCATTGCTTCCTCCATATCGTCCAGGTCAAAATTGCTGACCCCATACTCGCGAATTTTGCCAGCTTGCTGGAGGGCGTGCAAAGCCTCCAGCGTTTCTGATAGGGGAACAGAACCGCGCCAGTGCAGGAGATACAGATCCAGATAATCCGTCTTGAGACGGCGCAAACTGCGCTCGCAGGCGGCGATCGTCCCCTGTCGCGTTGCATTGTGGGGGTACACTTTGCTGACCAAGAAGACAGAAGAGCGCTGGTGGGCGATCGCCTCGCCCACCACAACCTCAGCCCCGCCCTCGCCATACATTTCAGCCGTATCGATGAGCGTCGCGCCTAGGTCTATCCCGCGACGCAGAGCTGCCACTTCCTGCTGGCGCTGGGTCGCGGACTCGCCCATTCTCCAAGTCCCCATTCCCAGTACCGGAATCGGTCGACCGGATGGCAAAAGTATCGACTTCATCGGTCGCTCCGCAGCGCCAAGCTAAACTACCGCTGGCTCGGTCTCCATTACAGAGACGTGTCGCCAGCATGTCTAAAATGATACTCAGGCCGCGAGCGATCTTCAAATTTCGGAGCCGCAAACTGAAGGGTTTTTTCGAGCACCCACGGCATCAGACGGTTGCACCAGACAGCCAACCGTCCCTGCCATCCCACAATAATTTCATCGGCATCTCGGTTCAGCCCTCGGATCAGTGCCTCCGCGACCTGCTCCGACGTCATGGGGACGGCCCATCGAAACCATTCTAGATCCCGCACCATATCCGTATCGGTCAGCGAGGGCAGCAAACTCATCACGCGAATATTGTGCGCGGCCAGCTCGCCCCGGATGGCTTGCGTAAAACCGAGGATGGCAAACTTGGTCGCGGAATAGGTGGCCATGGTTGGCGCGGCCACCTTGCCCATGAGGCTGGCAACATTGACGATAGTCCCGCTTTGCTGGGAAGCCATGCGACGCCCGATCAGCCGCGTCACGCCGTACATCCCCATGAGGTTGATGGCAATTTCTTCCTGGACGTGGAGCAGTTTAGATTGCAAAAACGGCGCTTGATGGGCCACTCCGGCGCAGTTGACGAGCAGATGGACGGGACCGAAATCTCGCCATGCTTGGGAAAGCACCACATTGGTCTGAATCCGATCGCTCAGATCGACGACCAAGGGAATCGCTTCAACGCCCATAGCCTCAATTTCGTCGGCAACTTCCTGGAGCCGCTGGGGATTGCGCGCCACCAGCAGCAGTCGATGAATGCCCTGTTGGGCTAGAGCAAGGGCGATCGCCCGGCCAATGCCGCGAGATGCCCCTGTAATCAGAGCGGTTTTTCCTTTAACGTTCATTCTTGAAACCTCCAAAACTTAGGTTTCGCTACGGCATTAGTTCGCGGCAACAGCCCATCGAGCACGGTCGCGCTCGATGCGTAGCGAGAGTTCTTGTTCTTTAATGCGGCCTTTAACGTGCGGGGAATTGAAGGGATTGGTTCGAGATCGAAAGAAACATCTCGCAGAAGGCTAATGCCTCAAGCCCCTTCAGGATGGATCGGACTCGACCCAAAAGTGCCATCGCTGTCAGGCAAAACGATTGGGAAACCACAAACGGCAAAATCTTTGGATGCCAAGTACGAGAACAATCGCGCTGTTCTGACTGGGTACTGGGCGGACTAACAGCAGGTTGCCGCTTGAAGAGGGCGGTATTGCATGGCGTACATCTCCTCGATGAAAACATCAATCGTAACGATTGGCTGTACCAGCACACGTTAGCAAAGAGATCGATAGGCTGCAACATTTATTAACAAAAAACCTCGATCGTAACGTATCGCTACACGGCTTTCAGAATCGCCGCGAGGTCGATAGAATTCGCCGAAATCGACGGCCCGCAGCCGTCCGATCGATCCCGATCGGACGGGGGGTTCTTGCTTTCTGCTGCGATTCTGAGAATCGTCCCACCGCAGGATCTGACCGATTATGAGACGGTTTTTTGACGGGATGGGACAAAACGCCAGCGCTGCTGCCGCGCCGTCCGCGCTACGCTCACGCCCGAAAAAACGTATTGTCTTCCCAAGCGGTAGCAGTTCGCCGCTCGATATCCGCCAGGGCGATCGCGTCTAATTGAGGCAAGACTTTAGGTGATTTCTGGGAAATAACCTACCGCTGGCTTCGACTTCGCTCAGCCAGCTAGAGACTAGAGATTGTGCCCTGCGGTGTCCTGAGCCTGTCGAAGGAAGCGAAGTCGAAGGGTACAATCTCGGCGGGTAAAACCTTTTCTGGAAATCGCCTTACCCAAGGAAGATTTGCTAGGACCACAGCTTGCAGCCGTATCGCAGTAGGGAATCCCCAGCGCCAGCGACCTCACTCTTAATTATCCGCCCCTCCGAACGAGCTGAACCTTTATTCCCTGCGCGGGGCGTAACGTGATGGAAGGGAATGGGACGATCGCCTGACCCTCCACTAAGCGAACTTGATAGCGCTGTGCTAGCGTTGCCAGAATTAACACCGCTTCCATCTGCGCAAAGCTTTTACCAATACAAATTCGCGGACCTTCGCCAAAGGGAATGTAAGTACATTTGGGCAACTGTTTTTTCAAATCACCTTGCCATCGTGCTGGCTGAAAACATTTGGGCGCGGAAAAATAGCGCGCGTTGCGATGCATCACCCAGGGACTCATGAGAACCACGCAATTCTGCGGAATGGTGTAGCCATCCAACACGTAGTCCTGCGTCGCCGAACGGGCAAGCAACACGACTGGTGGATACAGCCGCATGGATTCATCGATCGCCTGTTGGGTGTAGGTTAAACGCGGTAGGTCGGCCATGGTTGGCACGCGTCCCGCCAGTACCCGATCCAACTCTTCCCAAAGGCACCGTTCCGCCTCCGGGTTTTGGGATAGGAGCATCCACGTCCAAGCCAAGGCATTCGCGGTCGTTTCATGACCGGCCAGCATGAGCGTTGCCAATTCATCGCGCAATTGTCGATCGCTCATCTTGCTCCCATCTTCGTCCTGTACCTGCAATAACATTGAGAGCAGATCGCCCGAGTCTCCAGAATTCTCTCGGCGTTGCTGAATTAAACGGTAGATAAACGCATCCATCTCCGCCAAGGCAGCAAGGTAGCGGCGAGTTGCAGGCAGCGGGAAGCGGGGAGGGATCGCAAATCCTTGCTTTTGCCGCCGAGAAAACCAGACCATACACAAATCCAAGGCATGGGAGATTTTCTGAGCTTCTGGACCTGCAATATCGATATTGAAAAGGGTTTGCATGACAATATCTAAGGTGAGATGCATCATGTCCTGATGCACGTCGCGGGTGGCGCCATCTTGCCAAATTTCCAACAGCTGTTCGGCTGCCCGCACCATCGTGCTGGCATAGTCGCTAATCCGCTGGTGGTGAAACACGGGTTGGGTCAGCCGTCGTTGCTTGGCCCAAAAATCGCCTTCGCTCGTGAGTAGGCCAGTTCCTACCAACGTTCGAATGGCGCGCCAGCCGGGCGTATTTTTTACAAAGACAAGCCGTTCTTTGAGAATTTCCTCAATGTAGTCGGGCCGGGAGATCGAGCAGGCTTGAGAAAGGCCCAAACGCAGCGGGACGATCCCGCCATAGTGCTTTTCGCAGTCGCACAGAAACTGGAGGGGATTTTTGGAAAACTGGCCGGAGTGGCCCAACAACCAATGCGCTTTGGGGGTTGGCAATTGTTTGAATGACTGGGCGAGCTGGGGCATAGGCTTTATCCCGTGCGAATGACATTCAGTTGCGTGCAACTCAATTGAGTTCGTAGAAGCAATTCCCTATGACGGGAATCGCTCAGCAGACCAATCCATTATCCTACTCAAAAGCAGTTAGCTTCTGATAGAGGAGCTGTAGGAACGCTTCAGACTGAATGGAATGGGCGATCGCAATGGAATTCGCGATCGGCTTCGAAGAGTCCCAACGGACGCTGGTTTGCCCGCAGGTCTCCCGATCGCGAATGTCGATACTGACGGTAGCTCGGGCCGTAGAAAACAATTCGGGCGCGAGCAAATAGCCGATGACGCAAGGATCGTGAATGGGAGGGCCGCTCCATCCGCGCTCGCGCTGTTCTCGGACTCCGTAGTTGCCCAACATGCGCGCCGCAGTTCGAGCAACTGAACTTTGGGCGGACTCCAACTGCGATCGCCATGCGGGCGTGGCGATGACCTGGTGAGTCGCTTCGAGCGGAACCAGCACGAGCGGAATGCCGCTGCTTGAGATCGCGCGCGCTGCATGGGGATCTGCATAGCAGTTAAATTCAGCAAACGGGGTAATGTTTCCCCCCGCGATCGACCCACCCATCCATACGATCCGCTCGATCCCCCGAACGATATCCGGGGCTTCAAGCAACGCTGCGGCCAAGTTGGTCGCGGGACCGAGCGCGGCAATCGTAAGCGGCGATTCGTGGGAAGAACGACACAGCCGGATCAGAAAATCGACAGCGCGTTCGGACGGGAATGGCATTTGAGGATCGGGTAGCGCAACGCCGCCGAGTCCGTTGTCGCCGTGCACCTCTGCTGCAAAAATGGGCGATCACGCCAAGGGTCGCGGGCATCCGGCGTAAATGGGGACATCGAGGCGATGGGCGAGTTCGCAAATCCGGCGCGCGTTGGCATGTGTCGTTTCGACGGGCACATTTCCGGCGACGGTCGTGATGGCAACGAGTTCGAGCGCTGGGGAGGCAAGCGCCATCAACAGGGCGATCGCGTCATCCACCCCCGGATCGCAGTCAATGACGAGACGATGGGTTTGCATAGATCCAAATCAGGGATGGGCAAGTCAGGAATGGGCTTGAAGAAAGTCGAGTAAGGACGCTCGGGTTGGGAGAGAGGGTTGAGCGCCCGCTTGAGAGACCGCTAACGCACCCGCAGCTAAACCCCACTGTAGGGCAGTCGTCCAGGAATGATTTCGATCCAAAGCAGCAGCCAGCGCGCCGTTAAAGGCGTCGCCAGCCGCAGTCGTATCGCAAACGGAGCTGGGATAGGCGGGCCAATGTTGCAGGTCTGATCCGTCCGCAACTGCAATTCCGCGATCGCCCAAGGTCAAGATAACCCTTTCGACTCCCTTCTGTTGCAGGGATCGAGCGCCCTGTAAGGCATCGGCAACGGAGCGGATGGGCTGTCCCAGGAGCTGCTCTGCTTCGGTTTGGTTGGGCGTCAGAATATCGACTAGAGAATAGAACTCGGCTGGAAACTCGGCTGGGGCCGGGGCCGGATCGAGGATGACCTTAACGCCTGCATCTCGGGCTGCCTTTGCCGCTGAGATCGCTGCTTGCAGCGGAATTTCTAACTGGAGCAGAAGGGCCGACGCGCCTGGGAGTTTGGGTTTTAGACGCTCGATATCTGCGGCACCCACCAGACCGTTGGCACCTGCGGCCAGGACAATTTGATTCTCGCCGCCGTCCGCAACGGTAATGGCCGCAATCCCCGTACGAGCCGAAGCATCCTCAAAAATGCCGTCGCACGCAACGCCTTGACCGAGCAGCGCTGCAACGAGCTGTTGCCCGAAGCCGTCAGCACCGACGCGACCGACGAGATGGACTAGAGTTCCCAACCGAGCGGCAGCAACCGCTTGATTGGCACCTTTCCCGCCCGGAACCGTTTCGAACGTAGAACTGCTGAGCGTTTCCCCAGCTTTGGGCAGATGGGGGGTACGCAACACGAGATCCAGATTGAGGCTGCCGAAGACACAGATGGCCATATCAAAACTGTATTTTATCGTCTCCCCGCTGTTCGATCGCCTCGCAGATCCGCTGCCACACATGGCGGTCTTGGCGATAGAGGTCTAGGGCGATCGCAGCCTCCTTGGCTTCTGCCAGCTTGCCCTCCGCGACAAGGGCGAGCAGAAACGCCAATGCTTCATCCTGTCGGAGCATGGCGATCGCCAGAAGCGCGCTTTGCCGCAGTTCGGCGTTGCGGGTTCGCCGCCACCAATCGCGCAAAATGGGGAAGGCCGCTGGCAGGCGAGATTCGCCCAAGGCCAGCGCGGCCATTTCGCAAACCTGCGCCTCCGGGCGGTCCAAAAATTCCGCAATCAGGTCTAAAGACTGAGTTGGGGCGAGTTGCAGCAAACCCATAAAGCATTCGGACAGGACCTGCGGATCTTTGTCGCCCACCTTGACCTTGAGGCGCAGCAACGGCACACCCTGCGGGTTTTCGGCGTAAGCGATCGCCCGAGCAGATCCAATGCGGGCTTCCGGTTCCGGGTCAGCCAGCAGATCTGCTAGCTCGACCATGACTTCGCTGTAGTTCATGCGGACCAGACCCAACGCGCAGATGCCGCGCAGTCCGGGGGCTGTATCCACCTTGCCGCCCCAGACGGACTCCATCTGGACGTGCCCGATCCCGTTTAGGAACAGGTCTTCCTGACTGTATTCCAGACGATAAAGGGCTTCGGCAATTTGCTTTTTGGCAATGCAGTTCGGATCGGTTGCGGCAGCGTTTAGCATGAATCGCTCGAAGGCGGTTGCGAGATCGGGAATTAGCCCGTGCAGGTTTGCTTTGCTGGCAAGCTTGGCGGCTCTGGCGGCGGCGATCGCGTGTTTGCTTCCTATCGCCTGCTTTAGATGCGCGATCGCTTCCTCTGGAGCGAGATCCAGATCGATCCGATCGAGCAGGGCAAGGGTTTCTTCGAGCTTGAGCGATTTTGCCATAGGCCTTAAGAGTTCTTCGTTGTCTCGACCGTACAGTTCCCTACCGATTGACGCCCCGGTCATTCTTTCAGTGTATTGGCTTCAAAAATAAAAAGGAGGCTGCGATCGGCAACCCCCTCTCATTCAATTGATTATTTTGCAACTATTTCTTTGGCTTTTTGCCAGAACCCTTTGGTGCAAGCGGCTTGCCTTCAGGTGGCTTCTCTTCAACCTTCACTTCTGGAGCAGCTTGCCCAGTCGTTGCGGCAACTTCCTCAGCCAAGTTAGAGACGGGCTTATCGATGCCTTCACCCAGCACAAAGCGGCTGAAGCGACGCACCTGAATATTTTCGCCGAGCTTGGAGATGCTCTGCTTGATCAGCTCCTCGACCGTAATGCTTTGGTCTTTGATGTAGGGCTGATTCAACAGGCACAGCTCCTGCATGACCTTGTCCACCTTCCCCTGCACGATCTTTTCCTTCACGCCTTCGGGCTTGCCCTTCAGCGTATCGGACTCGAGGGCGATCGCCTTTTCGCGCGCCACAAAATCCGCAGGAATTTCGCCGACGTGAACGTAGGAAATATTGGGACAAGCTGCAATTTGCTTGGCAATATCCTGCACCAGCGCCTTAAACTCCTCATTGCGGGCCACAAAGTCCGTTTCGCAGTTGACTTCAACCAGCACGCCAATCTGACCGCCAAAGTGAATATAGCTACCAACCAATCCCTCAGCAGCCACCCGACCTGCCTTTTTGCCCGCAGAAGCCAGCCCCTTCTTGCGAAGGTAGTCCACTGCCTTTTCTAAATCGCCCTCGGACTCGACAAGCGCTTTTTTGCAATCCATCATCCCTGCGCCGGTCTTTTCGCGCAGTTCTTTCACAACCGATGCTGAAATCTCTGCCATGATGCTGCCTCAGGTGTTCTCTAACGTCAAAATACTCTAAGCAGGAGCCGTCTGGTGTTGCGATCGAAACCGACCGCACCCGCGATTTACTCAACTCAACCGAACCACTCCTTCACAACCGAAGTTCTCTTTGAGGGGCAGTCCGATGACCGCCCCGAGAAAACACCCCTACTCTTCTGAGTCTCCGTCGCCTTCGCTGGCGTCGTAGGCTACATCATCATCGTAGGTTGCATCGTCTTCGTCGTAGTCGTAGTCCGCACCGCCATCCACTTCGCCATGTCGCCCTTCATAGATGGCATCTGCCAATTTGCCCACCACCAATTTGATCGAGCGGATCGCGTCGTCATTGGCAGGGATGGGGATATCCACCCAGTCTGGATCGCAGTTGGTGTCCAGCAAAGATACGATCGGCAGGCCCAGTTTTTGGCATTCTTGGACGGCGTTATATTCGCGACGGACATCTACCATAATGACCACATCCGGCAGTTTCGACATCTGCTTCAGCCCGCCGAGATATTTTTGCAGCTTCTCTAACTCGCGCCGCAGCTTAGAGGCTTCCTGCTTCGGCAACAATTCGAAAATACCGCTCTCGTAGCGCCGCTCCAAGTCCTTGAGCCGATCGATCCGGGTTTTGATCGTCGTCCAGTTGGTGAGCATTCCCCCCAGCCAGCGCTGGTTGACGTAGTAGCTGCCGCAGCGAGCGGCTTCTTGCGCCACGATCCCAGCAGCCTGACGCTTGGTGCCCACAAACAGAAAACGCTTGCCAGACTCCGCTGCCGAACGAACGTAGTAGTAAGCATCATCCATGAGCTGGGCGGTTTGCACCAAGTCGATGATGTGAACGCCATTGCGCTCGGTAAAGATGTACCCAGACATCTTCGGATTCCAGCGCCGCGCCTGATGGCCGAAGTGAACTCCGGCCTCAAGCATTTGAGCTAGACCAATTACGGGCATGTTAAATTTCTCCTATTCGGGTTTATCCTCCACCTGAGGGGATTTCAGCGCCTAACTCGGCAAACAAGAAACACCCGAACGCTCAGATGTGCGGTTTTAGACAACTTTGCTAGGATAGCATATTTTGGATGTTATTACTTTGCCTAAAATTAAATAGCAATTATATTGGGATTGTTCGGTATTCTTAAAGGTGAAGTGAAGCTGAGCGCAAAATCGTGGATTTTGATGAGCTAATCATCCTCATTGATGCTGCGGTTTACGAACGCACGCAAAAACATCTCAAGGACACAGAAGTTTTAGTTCTTCGCGGTTCTTGGCTGGGTCAAGGCTATGAGGAAATTGCAGAAGCCCATCACTATACAGCGCAGTACGTGCGTCAAGATATCGGACCGAAGCTGTGGAAACTGCTGTCCCAGGTTATCGGAGAAAAAGTCAGCAAAACGAGTTTTCGGACGGCGTTAGAGCGCTACGGACGCAAGCATTTAGAACCGAAATCGCAAGCTAATGAAAAAGATTTTTCGCCTCGCTTAGCGCGTTCCGATCTCGAAAATCGGAGCGAACCTCAGACATCCGTTCGAGTCCTATCTGCTGCCCAAACGGATTGGGGTGACGTCATCGATGTTTCTGCGTTCTACGGTCGCGCGGAGGAACTGAAGACTTTAGAACAATGGATCCTGCGCGATCGCTGCCGTTTGGTCGCGCTATTGGGGATGGGCGGCATTGGTAAGACGTCGCTGGCGGTCAAGCTGGCGGAGCGAATTCAGGGACAGTTCGAATTTGTATTTTGGCGATCGCTCCGCAACGTGCCTGCTTTTGAAGACTTGCTCGCGTCCCTCATTCATTTCCTGTCCTTACAACAAGACGCAGCACTCCCCAACAGCCCAGACGCTCAGCTCGCATGCCTCCTGAACTACCTGCGGCAGCATCGCTGCTTGATTTTGCTAGATAACTGGGAATCCGTACTCCAGAGCGGCACGTCCGGGGCTTACAACCCGGGGTACGAAGGCTACGGTCAGCTTTTGCGCTGCATTGCCGAAGCCCAGCATCAAAGTTGCCTCATCGTTACGAGCCAGGAGAAGCCGAAGGGATTCTCCCAACGGGAAGGTAATGCCTTACCCGTGCGATCGCTGGCCTTACAAGGGCTGGGTTCTCTCGACGCCCAGGCGCTTTTTGCAGACAAAGGTTTGGTCGATATCGAGCCGGAAGCCCTCGCGGAAGTGCTGAGCCATTACGCGGGCAATCCGCTCGCCCTCAAGATTATTGCAGCTGCCGTTTTCGACCTCGTGGACGGCGACCTCGCCAATGTGATTCCTTATTTGCGGCGGGGCGTACTTCAGTTTGACGACATTAACGATCTGCTGGCGCGGCACTTTAACCGACTCTCGGCGGCAGAACGGCAGGCGGTCTATTGGCTGGCCATCAATCGCGAACCCATGGCGATCGCCGATTTAGAACTCGATATCGTGCAGGATAGCCTGTCCTGTCCGCTGCCCGAAGTCATCCGTTCTCTGCGAAATCGCAGCTTGGTCGTCCAGCACGATCGGTTGTTTTCCCTGGAGCCAGTCGTGATGGAGTACGTCACCCATCGTCTGGTCATGGGCGTCTGCGACGAAATCTTGAGCCAGCAGATGGCGCTATTGAGAACCTACGCGCTCGTCAAAGCGCAGGCCAAAGACTACGTGCGCCAAGCGCAAATTCAGTTCGTACTGCGGCCCATCCTATGGCGCCTGCGAGAACTGCTACAGAGCAATCTTCGCATCGAGCAAAGTCTGAAAAATATTCTGGCCCGCGCTAGGGCCGACGCTCCTTTGCAAGCGGGTTACGTGGGGGGGAATGTCCTCAATCTTTTACGAGAATTGGGGGCTGATTTCAGCGGGTTGGACTGCTCCTATCTGACCATTTGGCAGGCTTATTTGGTCGATGCTAACTTATCACATACGAACTTTGCCCATGCCGATTTATCTCGCTCTTCATTTACGGCAGTTTTGAGCGCGACGCTCTCTGTCGCCTTTAGCCCCGACGGAGAGCGTTTTGCCATGGGCAGTGCCGACGATAAGGTGCGCGTTTGGCAGGTGGATGGCTACAAGGAAGTGCTGACCTGCGAGGGGCATAGCAACTGGGTGTGCGCGGTGGCCTTCAGCCCCGATGGGTCGCTCTTGGCCAGCGGCAGTTTTGACAAAACAGTCAAGCTGTGGAACCTGGCCACCGGGCAATGCATCAAAACCCTGTCGGGTCATGGGGGCTGGGTGTGGGCGATCGCCTTTAGTCCCGACGGCCAAACCCTCGCCAGCGGAGCCGACGACCACACCGCAAAAATCTGGGATGTCGCCAGCGGCAACTGCCTTGCTAGCCTTGAAGGCCACGAGAGCACCGTCTGGTCCTTGGCCTATCATCCCGACGGTCAGACCCTGGCCAGCAGTTCCGCCGATAAAACCATTCGGCTTTGGAACTTAGCCACGGGCAACGCGACGGAATTGCTCCAGGGACGCATCAATCGCGTGCGATCCCTTGCCTTCAGCCCCGATGGCGACTTTTTGGCGACGGGTGGAATTGACTGTACGGTGGATATTTGGCGGGTGAAAACCGGGGAATGCCTGCGATCGCTCAAAGGACACCTCCAGCCCGTCATCTGCGTCGCGTTTGCCCCTTCTCCCCCCGTCGAACGCAGATCTGTCGATCGAGAAGCACCTCTACCGCTCTTGGCGACAGGCAGCCAGGACTGCACCATTCGTCTTTGGAATATTGCCTCCGGTCAGTGCGTTAAAACCCTCAAAGGCCATCCTAATGGGGTCTGGTCCGTCGCATTTCATCCCAGCGGCAACCTGTTGGTGAGCGGCAGTAACGACAGCACTGTCAAGCTCTGGAACCCCCAAACCGGACAATCCTTGCGGACCTTAAAGGGATACAGTACCGGGATCAAATCCCTCGCCTTCAGTCCCGACGGGCAATATCTGGTCAGTAGTGGCGACAATAAAAAAATTAACCTTTGGTCCTTAACCGCTGGAGAATGCCTGCGCTCTGTGGAAGGTCATTCGAGCTGGGTTTGGTGCGTCGTGTTTAGCCCCAACGGGCATCTCTTGGCCAGCAGCAGCAACGACAACACGATCAAACTTTGGCAAACCTCCTCCTGGAAACCGATCAAAACCCTCCAGGGCCACCTCAGTCTGGTATTTGCAGTAACCTTTAGTCCCGACGGACGCACCTTGGCCAGCGCTAGCGACGATACTACGGTGCGGCTGTGGGATGTCCACACGGGAGAATGCCTTAAAATCCTGCCCCAAGGCGGACGGGTGTGGACCGTCACCTTTAGCCCGGACGGCCAAACGTTGGCCTGCGCGAATGGAGAGCAGTGGGTCAGCCTTTGGGACGTTGCAGCAGGAACCTGCCTGCGCGTGTTGACAGGGCACACCAGTTTGATTTTTACTGCAAGCTTTAGCCCAGACGGACGCCTGTTGGCGAGTGGGAGCGATGACAAAACCATTCGGCTTTGGGATGTCGAGACGGGTAACTGCCTGAAAACCTTGGAAGGACATTCGGGTTCTGTTTGGTCTGTCGCTTTTAGTCCCCAGGGCAACACCCTTGCCAGCGGCTGCAACGATACCACCGTGAAGCTGTGGTCCGTCCCCGATGGAAATTGCCTTCGGACGCTGCACGGCCACGAGCGAGAGGTTTGGGCCGTAACGTTTCACCCGCAAACCCTAGAGCTTCTGAGCGCGGCCCAAGAGGGTACCATCAAGCGCTGGAATCCCGCGACGGGAGAGTGCCTTCAAACCCTTCAGGAAGATAAACCCTACGACCGGATGAATATTGAAGGCGTAACGGGGCTGACAGAGGCACAAAAAGAGTCCTTGATGACCCTAGGGGCGATCGCCGGGGATGATTTCAGTACGGAGTCCGCATCTATTCTGTCGCCAGAAAGGTTAGCGCTGAGAGGCTAGGCAAGAAAAAATAGGCTCCGCCCTTCAAGGTGACAAAGTTAGGTAAGCTGAGGCTCTGGCTAAGCGGCTCTTTGGGAACGATCGCCGTGCGAAGGGAACCATCGGGATTGTAGCCCACCAACGGATCGCGCTCGTCGTACAGACCGTTAAACGTCGGGGCATTCACCCAACTTTGCTGCACGAACTCAAACTGCCGCCGAATATTGGCGTTGATGCAAAAAAACAGCAGCCCCCTCGGTTGTCCGTCGTCTTCTATAACGCCTTCTGGCAGCGGATCGCCGTAAACGGCTCCTCGGCGCAACAATCGCCGCCTTCGCGAGCTTTTAATCGATTCGCTAGCATCTTGCCCCAGGGAATCTCTCGGGTTGGTGCGGCGGATGTGACTGCTGAAGGGACAGCGGAACCCTTGGGGGTCTTCTGGACCGTAGGCAAAGTCATTGCTATTGGCTAAAAAGTCATTGTCAGGGAGGCGATCGCCGAGGGGATCGGCATCTGGCGCTTGCACCAAGGGCGCGCCGCTCGGCCAGCGTCCGACAATCTTAGACATCATCAGGAGCCTTTCTTCCGGGGTGCTGAAGGTATCTTGAAAGTACCGCCGGAAGCCAGCCACATCCTGCGCGATTTTGCGATAGACCAAGTAGCTGCCATTGCGCCCGAAATCTTTGAGCGCCGTTTGGGGGAGGAGCGACAGGCTGTGGGTTGGGTCTTGGGCAACGGGAACGGTTGGAGTCGAGGGATAGTTGCCGTCCTCGTTGAGATAGCCCAAGATAAATTCTCCGGCTTTGATGAGATCTTGCGCGTTAATGCGGGTTTTCTCTGCTTTGGGACTCCCCTCGATCGCGGGCTGAGAAATACTGTCGTGGAAGCCGAAATGCTCTCTGCTATCCACTGGGATATAGCCCGTTTCTACGGCGAGGAGTTTTAGCCCGTTTGGGCCGAGCTGGGCTCGGTACGCGTCATCGAGCGCGCCAAGATCTGCTGCCGTTGCCTGCAAAATCAACAGCAAATCGACCGTTGTATCGGGTTGCCACGGTTGCTCCCATCGATCGGGGGCGTTGATGCCAAAATCCCCAAGCTGTCGCGTACGATTGGGTTCGGTCATGCCTTCGATAAATTCCTTGGAGAAACTCTGGAGCAATTCTGCCGGGGCTTCCAGGGCTTGCAATCCAGCATAGGTGACGGCGAGGTTAACTGCTGTGGGCGGTTTTTCGCCCCATAGCGAACTGGTAATGTGCCGATCGCGAAGGAGCGATCGCAGCCACCCTTTGGCTTTACTAGCCTCTTCAATTTGCAGAAATAAATACCGAGAGTGGGACAAGTGCCCGTAGCCGCTCGCGATAATACCCTGAATGTCCGACAAGTCCAGAGCGATATCTGACGGCGGGTTCTTAGTCTCTGCGCTCGGCATGGAGAACTCCTTTATACTGCACTGCAATTAGGGAAAGTTTGTTGAAAAGCATTTATTGACCGATCGATTTCACCAGTCGCATCAAGAGGGGATCTTGGACTGCCGACAGAAGGCTGTAAGCGCCGCTGAGGTAGTCTTTGAGATCCCGAATCGCTGTGGCTAGGGCGCGATCGCACAAAATATTCTGCACCGATAGTTCTGGGTAGGCGCAGTAATACACCTGGGCCGGAAACTGGCGGGGGCGCTGGTGCTGCTTGAACATTTCAATATCCTGACAGCCGTTGCTGGGAAAGCCTTCTAAATTCCCCCAAATCAGGTTCATCGGAATGAGGGTTTTGTAGACAAAATCGTCGAGGTAGCTATCCCAACTGCCCCGATAGTTGCTTTCAAAAATGAGGTAGGAAGTCCGGGTATCGTTCAAAATACCCTTATCGACAATGACCCACCGTGCAAAATGAATTGTGGAAATTCCCACGAGCGTGCCCCGCGAGGTTTTAGCGGTCTGATTCACCAACCACAGGACTGTTTTGAGGA
The DNA here is from genome assembly GCF_044923475.1 of Altericista sp. CCNU0014. Classification (NCBI taxonomy): domain Bacteria; kingdom Bacillati; phylum Cyanobacteriota; class Cyanophyceae; order Synechococcales; genus Altericista; species Altericista sp. CCNU0014. The sequence goes on along the minus strand of NZ_CP137338.1, from coordinate 2,256,616 downwards.
TCAGCTTATGAAACTCGGACTTAATGGGAGAGAGCGTGGTCATTTGATTGGGCAAAATTCCATTGGCGACGAGGCGATCCTCGACCTGAGTGCAGGCTTGCATTCGGGCAACTTGGCTGGGCTGCGGCGGGAAGCGATCGCCGGGGTTATTGCGTTTGGGGAAAATGCCGACCCAAGCCTGCAAGCCAGAGGCGAGGGCTTTGAAAAGCCCGATCGAAGACAAGAGCAGTGAGGGAAAGGGCGGTTCCGGCGATCGCCTTGGGGTGAGGGCAGACAGTTCTTTGAGGGGAGCTTCCAGAGCGGCGGCGTGGGTTTGGGCCAGGCGATCGACGCGCTGGCGCAAGGTTTTGGCAGCTAAAATTTCCCGAGCTGTAACGTCTCGACAGCCCACATAAAAGGCCTGGGTCTTGAGGGAATACCGCTGAACGAACTGCGCGAATGTTTCGACATCTAGGGCATCGCCGGGGTTAAAGCCTTCGCAATGGCACCAGATGGCATCCATCTCAGCACCCATGGTTTCGACCAATTCTTGAAGGTAGTCTGTCACAGGGCCATCGTGATTGCTGGTAAAGAGCAGATGGGGTGCGACGTTTTGCTCGGGAGCATCCAAAATCACCCAGCGGGCAAAGTGCGTGGCGGGAGATTTTGCAAAATAGGTCTCGCGGCGATCTTCTATCTGCTGGGAAACGTTCTCTAGTTCGGCTTCGAGCGCATTAAGCGCGTTGGGGCGCAAGGGACAAATGACAGTGAGGGGAGTTTGTCCGACGGGCAACTTCCGTGGGAGTTCTTTGGGCGATTTGGGCGAAGGCAACCCCGCTGCCTGGTTGAGATTATTGCGGTACCCAGCCGCCTGGAAATAAACGCGCTGGCGTATGGTATTCATGCTGCCCAGCGGTTCGTGTTCCGGCAGACAATGCCAGGGCGTGAAGGAAAAATCTTCGCCGAAGACAGGCTCTAGCTCCGCATAAAATTGTTGGGGTGGAATTTGAAGGGTGGCGACTTTATACTCTGGTACGTCTTTCCATTCGATAGTGGAATCGTCTAGATCGGTCAAGGTGGGATTTTCTTTAACTTGGATGTAAAAGTCAAATCGAGCCTGTTGTTGGTGGTGGGTGAGGTGTTCTATCAATGCTTCTCGCAGATAGTTCGGCGTATAACGCTTGGGTTTGGATGCTTTATTAATCGCGCTGGGTCGCACGACGTACTTGACGGCTTGGGCGGCACTGCCCAAACGGTAAGGAGTGGTGCTCCAATAGGACTGATCGAGGGGACTAGACATTCGAAACAGCCTTTTTTGGAGCCTGGCGCTGACTAGAATCCAAACCTCTCGAAAGCGCCATTGCTGGGGGTACGGACTGGGAATTAGAAACGCCAGCAAACCCATCAAAATCTTAAGTCGCAAAACGAGCTTGTTTGTAGCGGGCGGATCGGTAATGGAGGGGTCTTTTAAGGCGGCAACCAAATCTAGTAACTGAAACAGTTCTAAGTAAGGTCGGACTCCTTTTATAAAAAATCGCGGCGCGTCGATGAAAACAAAGTCTTGGATTTTAGTCTGTCTTTCTGATTCCGATCCGTCAGAATTTTCCTCCACTACGACCTTAATTGCCATCCCGTGGATATCGCCTTTCGTATCATCCTGTTCCCTGAGCGTAGAAAAGCGCACCCAAGCCGGGAAGGTGTGCGGCTGACTGAAGAGTCCGACCCGGCAAGCCTCTGGCAGTTTTTCCCAAAGGTGCGGCTCCACGCAAAAACGAGCCATCAAGCAACCGTGCTGCTTGGGATGTTGATCGCGCCGTTTGAGGCTATCCTGCTGTCGATCGATGTGGCGGGTGATGAGAGTGGCGATCGCCTCTATGGTATCTGCATCCGAGTTTTGAACAGTCATCCCCATCCCCTTTCTATGCAATGGACGTGCTGACAATGACGGCTGAGATTATAGCCATCAAGATAAATCTTACTGGAATAAATTTATCTTCGTACAAAAAATAAATATGGCTCAATATTAAGTAGCACTGAGTCTTTTTGGAACAGAATTGTGTAAAGAAATGAGCGTTTTTATCATTCTTTCTTGCCTGACTCATCTCTTCAAGTGTTATGGGGCGATCGAGCCCAGGGCCGAAACCAGCAACACGCGGGCGCGAAATCCAGCGATGACACTCCCGTTACCGATAGTTCTGAAGCACGTTCAGCTCTTTATCCAGCAACAAGATTGAGCTGTAAGCATTTTTGAGCTACAACAAAGACAGATAACAAGGCGAGTAACATGCTGAGTACTGAACATGCCGATCTGCTTAAACTCAGTCCCTCTGAGCGAATTTTGCTTGCACAAGACCTTTGGGATAGCCTGAATCCAGAGGATATCCCGATCGCTGACTGGCAAAAAGCGGAGCTTGACCGCAGAAAGGCAGCATATCAAGCAAACCCTACATCAGGTCGGTCGTGGGAAGAGGTTCAACGCCGTATCATCGAACGGCATGGTTAAGAGTATTCGCTTTACCCCGGAAGCGGAAGACGACTCATACCAAGGCTATGCATGGTATGAGAGCCGACGCATAGGATTAGGACGCGAATTTATCACAGCGGTTGATGCCTGTCTTCAATCGATCGGCCGCAATCCCAAGCTTTATCAGACAATTTATAAAGATTATCGCCGCGCTGTCGTTCGGCGATTTCCCTTTTCAGTTGTTTATGAAGAAACGGATTTAGAAGTTGTGGTCTACGCCATCTTTGACGGTCGTCAAGCCCCCGATAAATGGCGAGAAAGATTGCAATAGGAACCCCCACAACCTCTTTTGAGTTACTGAATCGAGCATCAAGGCGCCTGAATCGAACATCAAGGCGCGATCGCCTCATCCACCGATCTCACGATAGGAGGAGCCACAGGCGTTTCTTTGACTTTGAAAACTGCCTGAAGTGCCTGATTTAAAGTTTGAGCCATCGCAATCCGATTTTCGTAAGCTACGATGACCCGCGCCAGAATCGGCAGCTTGTTCTGAGTGGCTTCCAGGTAAAGCGGCTCCACGTAGAGCAAAGACTGCTCGATCGGAATAATCAGTAGATTGCCTTGGATGGCTCTCGAACCCTGGCGATTCCAAAGCGAAATTTGTTGGGAAATGACCGGATCTTGGTTGATGCGCGCTTCGATCTGTTCTGGCCCGTAGACTAGCCGCTGCTTGGGAAAGGTATAGAGGAGCAATTTGCCGTAATTCTCCCCATCAGAACGGGCTGCCAACCACGCCACTAAGTTAGAGCGTTCCTTTGGCGTGAACGGACGCAGTAAGATAAATTCTTCAGTTTGAACGCCGGGTAGACTGGTGATGAGGTAGTAAGGCTCCACGCCCCTCGGCTTGTCGCCGTAGATTTCCGTAGGAATTTGCCACTGATCTTCGCGATTGTAGAAAACCTGAGCGTCGGTCATGTGGTAAGTCATCAGCCGCTCGGACTGGAGCTTCAGAAAATCGACGGGATAGCGCAGATGCTGGCGCAGTGCGGTAGGCATAGCGCTCAAGGGCTGAAACAAATCGGGAAAGATAGTCGTCCAACGGTCGATCACGGGGTCGCTGGGGTCGGCAATGTAAAAGGCAACGGAACCGTGATAGGCATCTACAACCACTTTGACGGAGTTGCGGATGTAGTTGAGGGAATTGCTACCGCCATCGGAGTAGGGATAGCGATCGCTGGTCGTATAGGCATCCACGATCCAGAACAGGCGGCTGGGGTTATTGGGGCGATCGGGGGTGGCATTGGCGGCGACGAGGTAGGGGTCGCTGTCGTAACGCAGAAACGGGGCGATCGCGCGGATTCGCTGGTTGATATTGCGCCGAAACAGCAGTTTGGTGTTGGGGGTAAACTCCGGTGTCAGGAGCATCCGCCAGTCGTTCAAGTATTTGGCAAACAAAAATTTCCGCCAAGGCGAAGCAACTGAAATGCCGCCCTGCCCGTCATAGATGTTGTAAACATTCTCGTCGCCGCTGGGGTAGTCCAGCTCCTTCACCTTTGTCCCCGTCATGACGTAGGTATTGGATAGCTCGCCGTAGTAAATGCGGGGCTGCCCGATGGGAATGCTCGCCCTGACCGCAGGGCTGCTGGTCGTCAGGGGAGTGCCTTCGGTCACGCCGATATCCTTGACCAAATATTCGGGCAACCCTTCCGGGCTGGCACGATTCACCGGACTGAGGGTGAACCCGTAACCGTGGGTATAAATCATTCGCTGGTTGACCCAGGTTTGCGCTTCCTTCGGAACCGCACTGTAGTCCAGCTCGCGGGCAGAAATTAAAACCTGCTGGCTCTCGGCAGTGGGGGGCTGCGGGCGGGGCGTACCTGCCGCTGTCGCCTTTGAGGCTGGATTGGAGGGCGATTCTACCTGCAGGGTATAGCGATCGATGTCGGCATCGGGGAAGCGATAGTAAAGGCGAATTTGCTGGAGCTGGCGATTGGTTTCCAGGAGGGGCTGCTGGTCCCAAAGGCGAATGTTGCGAATGGCGAGGTCGTTGGCTTCGATGTCGGCGTAGGTGAGCTGTCCGGCGGGGTTAAAGGTTTGCGTTTCAATATTTTCCAGGCCAAAGGCTTGACGCGTAAAGGCGATGGTGCGCTGGAGGTAGGGTTGCTCCCGTGCCAATTCGTTAGGCTGCACCAGAAAAGACTGCACCGCCATCGGTAAAATCGCGATCGAGATGCCAATCGAACCGAGGTAAATCCCCGCGCCATAAAGCATCGACTTTGCGGTCAAGGGTTTGGATCCGCGACGGATCGATTGCCAGAACAGTCCGATCGCGATCGCCCAGGTTAAGACGGCAAGTCCGGTGTAGGCGGGCAACAGTACGGCAAGGTCCGTAAAGCTGGCTCCATAGGCAACCCCTCTGGAAGAGTACAGCAATTGATAGCGACCGAGCCAAAAGCTGAGGCCGACCGCCAGCAAAAAGCCACTGCCCAGCCCGCACAGATGCCTTCCCTGCGCGGGGGAGAATCCGGCAAACTTTCCCTGACTCAGGCTGTCACCGGACAGCAGGTAGGTTAAGGTTGCAGCGATCCATGCGTACAGAAGCACCCCCACCAGCCAAAACTCTAGGAGTTCCCAGGCGGGGAGAGAAAAAATATAAAAGCTGATATTTTGGTTAAAAACAGGCTCTGTTCGATCGAACGGGACCGCGTGCAGCGATTGCAATACCCTGACCCACTGGCGGGACAGCGTCACGCTAACCAAACCGCTCAAGGCAATGGAAGTGGCCGCCAGCCAAAATCGAGGGAAACGTAAAACGGCAATCGCCGACCCCAGTAACGCGATCGCGATCCATCCTTGAGAGACGCTCTGAACACCTAAATGCCAAAGCGTTTCAGGTCTCAACAAGCTGGGCATCGAGGGGGAAACGGTAGGCCGATCTAGGGCGGGATGCCACTGGCCGAACAATGCCTGACCGTAGTGCAGCAAAATCGTTCCCGCCAGCAGACTCAGCCCCAAGACGAAGAACAGCAACCATCGCAATCGGAGGGTCGATGCGGGCGATCGTTCTATAAGGAGTAAATCGCGCTCCTTGGGGTAGGCATATTTGAGGCGCTGAGCCAGTGCGAGATTGCCGAATAGATAGCCAAGGCTGAGGGCAAACGTAACGAGCCACAGCACCCCTTGGGCGGTCAGCCTGAGCAGGTACATTCTCAGGTAGCCGACTTCCTGAAACCAGAGCAACTCTGCCCCCAGCCGGGCCGATAAATCCAGCCCGAACCACAACCCTGCGATCGCGACGAGGCTGCGGGTTGCGTATTTGGAGACAGTTCTCGATTTAAGTTGAGGGAACAGCTTCATTAAGGGTGCTTTAGAAGGGTTCGGCTGATACCAGTACTCCCAATTCCAGTCTTTAATGGCTATTTCCAAAATAGAAACTACCAACCATTCTGTAGGGGCGCAAGGCCTTGCACCCCTAGAGTCGGTATTCTCTTTTCTAGAAATCGCCTAACGGTCGCTCCGACTAAACTCTACCCTTATTGTGAGATATATCTAGCCAAAATTGACTCAGGGATCTCAATTTTTCTCGCTCCGCTGCTTCAATGCCGTCGCAATGGTCTGTCACCCCACGCGAGCGATGCACGCAATGACCGCAGCGTGTCGTGGGGTTCTAGATCGATGTCTCGCATCTGAGCTAAGTCAGCATCATAGCTTGCTCGAAGCTGTACCACCTCGCAGTAATACAATTTATCTATGGGATATTGGTGCAATTAATTCAGTGTAGGGAGTCCCTCGGAGGTGGAGATGGATCTGATGGTGGCAACCAGAATTGCGATCGCCCTTGCCCTAGGACTCATCATCGGCATGGAAAGAGGCTGGCAAGACCGGGAAAGCCCCGACGGTATCAATAGCGCTGGAGTTAGAAGTTTTGCCTTCGCTGGATTATTGGGCGGACTATCGGCGCTCTTGGCAGGGGAAACCGGAATTTTTCTGTTGGGCATTACCTTTTTGGGCTTTGCTGCCACGGTCGTTGCCGCCTACGTGATAACGGCTCGGCAGGGAAACGACTATGGCATTACGTCGGAATTGGCGTTGTTAATTACATTTGTACTAGGAGCCTTGGCCGGGAAAGGCCATACCGCAGAAGCTGCCGCAGCTGCGGTTACGACGGTCGCTTTGCTGGGGTTCAAAAAAGAACTGCACGAGTCTTTAAAGCGCCTCGATCGTTCGGAGTTGATTGCCACGATCCAACTGTTACTGATTGCTGCTGTGGCGCTGCCGCTGTTGCCAAACCGCAGCCTTGGCCCTTGGCAAGCGGTCAATCCTCGCTCGATTGGGTTACTCGTGTTGTTAATTGCTGGTATTTCCTACGCCGGGTATTTTGCCATGCGTTTTTTGGGTCCCCGCGCGGGTATTCTAGCAACCGCCGTGCTGGGGGCACTCGTTTCTTCCACTGCCGTTACCCTCAGTTTTGGCCGCATGGCAAAGCGCGGTCAGGGTTCCCTGGCACTTTTGGGCGCGGGCATTTCTCTCGCCTCCGGCACGATGGCCCTGCGGATTTTGCTAGAGGTTTCAGTCGTAAACTCAGCTCTGATGCCCCTCATTACGGCGCCCATTGCCTTGTTGGCCGCAGTTCCGCTGCTTGCAGCCGCAGCGATCGCCCTCCGCAAGCCAGCGGAAGAAACAACAGCAGACGTTCCCCTCAGAAATCCGATTGAATTAGGTTCGGCCTTGGGCTTTTCGGGATTTCTCGCCTTGTTGTTTATTCTCATTCGTGCCGTTGAAGCCTGGTTTGGGAATGCTGGAATCTACGGACTCTCTGCGCTTTCCGGCATTAGCGATGTCGATGCGGTGAGTCTTTCTTTGGCACAAGCAACCAAGGGAAATTTACCGTTGTCGGTAGGTGCAACGGGCATTTTGATTGCAGCGATGGTCAATACGGCAGTCAAAGCCTTACTGGCAGCTTTAATTGGCGGGTGGAAGCTCGCTCGTTGGTGCGCCTCGATTTTGATAATAGCCCTACTGGCCAGTTTTGCAGCAGCTTTGGCTGTAAATCTCTAACAATTCCAAATCCGAAAAAGTCGCATTTTTTGATTTACATTAACTGCGATGGAAGTACGACACTCTTTGCCAATCCCGCACACATCATGACCTGAATTACCGCCCATGTGGCATCGATCTCCCACCATTTCAGCCCTGCCTTCGCTACATTTGGATGCGCGTGATGATTGTTGTGCCATCCTTCCCCGTAGGTTAGCAGCGCAGCCCACCAGAGATTGCGGGAATTATCATTCGTGTTGAAAGTGCGATATCCAGTCATGTGAACGGCTGAATTGATCAACCAAGTACTGTGCCACAGCAAAACGGCGCGAAGGAACAATCCATAGATCAATGCCACTGAAATAAGCTAAATCAATTTACTAGAGCAGCTTTGAGAACAGCACGAGGTTTATTCATTCGCGCAAATGGCTTTGGCCTACGTTTTAGCACTCTGGGTTCAGACCGAAAAACTCTCAAAGGCAGCAAGTCCTTTGCTACAACCTCCATTAGAACTCGATACAAATTTTGCTGTATCTTTTGCGTTGTAATTGCCAACAACCCTATTGTTTGTAGGAACTGCTGTCGAGTTCCCTGCAACGACAGTCGAGATAGGGCTTGTTCTGAGGATTGCGCTGTCTGGAGCATGACGGTTCGCAAGAGATTGTAGGCCAATAGATGTGCCCAGAGGTCTTTGCGCACCATTTGCGGGGTTTTGGCGCTGAGCATCTCCATACCCAAGGTGGTTTTGAGATGTCGTAAATTAACCTCAGCCGCCTGCCATCTCAGACCGTAGAGTTGACCTAACTGCTTGGCACTATAGCGTTTGGCATCGAGTAAAGTCGTGACAATAATGATTCGTAGGTCTCGAAAACCTGGACGACGGATTAGGATAGACACCTCGCGAACATCTAAAAACTTTGGCAACTGGCTAAAGTCTTCCTCACTCATGTGTTGAGGAGGTTTGGAAGGTTTATGCCATCGAACAGCATGGTCTCCAATACCCAGCTTCTGACCTCGACGAAAATCGCTATGACGGGCATGATGCTTACGAAACACCCCATCAGCGCCCTGGGCTTGGACTAAGGCCAGATCTGTAAAAGTTCCATAAGCTCGGTCGCCGAGCCCTACATCCCCAGGCACTAAGTCCGCATACAGCAGACGACTCAATTCCAGCTCACTGGTCTTAAAACAGCTCACGCAAGCCGACACAACCGCACCTGTCATTAAGGAGAAGACCACCACAAGCTTGGCGATGGGAAATCCACACCCTGGCTTTTGGTTACTGTGTTGAGGATAATCGGCTTGGTTGGCAGGCGTATCGCTCATCAGCACTGTGGTACCGTCATAGACCCGCACCCGAAGTCCACACCATTGTTCGGTCGAGGGAATCGTTTGTTCTAACGACTCCGCCGTATCGGGAATCAGACGCTGCAAGACGCTTTCGCTCAATCGTTGACGGGCTTTACTATAGGCTCCAGTATCAGGGGAGGGGCTGTCTCCGCCTGCCGCTCCCACCCAAGCCGTAATCCGTTTGACGGCATTGCTGAGGCTTTTATCCGGGTCTAAAACTTGAGACAGGAGTGCCCATAGCGTCACAATCGGCGTATACACACAGTTTCGATACTGAATATTTTCTTCTACTAAAATTTCTTCAATCCGCGACGCTGGCAATATCTTCAACCAAGGTAATCCAATACTCTGATTGAACTGCTGCTTGAGAATTTCGGCACGATTCAGCATAAGATAAGGAGGTATTATTTTGGTCTGTAAGGCTATGATGCTTCTAAATCATGCCTTGCAGATTTTTTTGTCTCCTTATTTCAGTGGCATTGATCCATAGATTATGAAAGACCAGCCGCCGAGGAGGTACAGCCCAACTCCAAACGGAATCTGCAGCAAGAAATGATAGCGATCCAGCCAGCGGTAGAAAGCTTGCCGATGTAAATCGGGAGCGTATCGTTTGTAGAATTTATAATCGAAAAACTGCGGTCGGCGATAAAACATCCAAAACATATGGCTCCACCAAAAACCGCGTTTAGCTGAATAGGGGTCTCGTTCTGTATCTTCGGTGTGAGCGTGATGCAATCGGTGCGCGCTTACCCAGGAGATCGGGCTGCCCTGCAACGCAAGCGCACCCAAAGTAGCAAAGCAATATTCGATCGCCTTAGGAACTCGTAAACTTCGGTGAGATAAGAGACGGTGATAGCCCAAACAAATGCCAAGGCTGCCCATCAACCAGTGAAGGAAAAGCATCAATCCAAGGGCGGGCCACGAAAAAAACCAGAAAGAAAGAAGCGCCAGTACGTGAATTGTCAAAACAAATGCGATCGTTACCCAGTTAAAAGCCAGAGGTTTTCCAGCTTCGGAGCCGGATGGAGTGGAATTAAAGATCATGAAATACCTGAAAATCGAGGAAAAGAAATCAGTATCAGAATTTAGGAACCAATCGTTCTCTGCCTCTTTAATCAGGTAATAACTAGCATTGACGATAGAAAACTACGACATTGGAAGGAGAAGACGAAAGTCCGGCATATCGGCTTATTATAACGAATTAATCTCGTCGTTTGGGTTCGCGAGTTCGGAAAAAGCTGAAACCTCGTCGCCATCCATTATTCTGCTGCGATCGCACCATGTAAGGCATTCAACAAATCGCTGGCAGTAAAAGGTTTTGCTAAAAAGGCTTTTACGCCAGTCGTTTTCAAAAAACTATCGCTGACGGCTACCCCGCTACAGGCAATAATCTTGACCTGAGGATTGAATTGCTGTAGCGCTCGAATCGCTTCAGCCCCTCCCATCAAAGGCATCATCATATCGATTAACACGACCTCGATGTCATTCCGGTGCTGGGCGTAAGCGGCGATCGCCTCGATTCCGTCGTTAGCCGTTAGCACTCTATAGTTCTGAATTTCTAACGTTATTTTGAGGGTTTCGCGAATATTTTCTTCATCATCTACCACAAGAATGAGTTCTCCTCGACCCAAAGAACGGTTTTGCTTTTCTGGCACGGGCGTTTCAATTCCTTCAATGGCTGGCAAAAAGACCTGAAGTTGCGTCCCTTTATCAACCTCGCTATTGACGCTGATAAATCCGCCATAGTTTTTAATAATTCCCATGGCGGTAGAAAGCCCCAATCCCGTCCCCTCTCCCCAGGCTTTGGTCGTAAAAAATGGCTCAAAAATCCGATCGATGTGTTCGGCAGAGATTCCCGTACCCGTATCTGTAAAGGTAATGACGACATAGGGACCCACCTTAGCGTTCAGATTCATTCGCGCGTAGATTTCATCGATCGCCCTATTTTCGGCAGAAATGGTTAAGGTGCCACCTTGGGGCATCGCATCGCGAGCGTTAACGCAGCAGTTCATAAAAACCTGATGCAATTGGGTCGCATCAGCTGAAACCAACCATAAATCTTCCGTGGCGATGTTGCAAACGATTGTAATGGACTTGGGAAAGGTACTGTGCATGACTTGCTCTAGCTCCCCAAGCAGGTGTTTGACCTGAATGGGGGCGCGCTCCCCTTCCAACCCGCGAGAAAAGGTCAAAATTTGTTTGACCAAGTCAGCTCCCCGCTTGGCATTCTCCTCCAGTATGTTCAGTAATTGTCGACTCTGTTCGTTGAGGGGCGGAAGGCTGAGGGGCAGGAGGGGAGCAATCGCCAGAATGGGGGTCAAGATATTGTTCATGTCGTGGGCAATGCCGCTGGCGAGGGTACCCAAACTCTCCATCCTCTGAGCGCGAAGGAGTTGCGATTCTAGCTGCTTTTGCTCGGTGAGGTCCCGCGTAATGGCCAATACGGACTCCACAGATCCATTCAAGGCAAATTCCGGCACGCAACGGGACTGATAGTATTTGAGCCCGCTCGATGTGGGAAATTCAAATTGAATCGAGACCTGTTCTCCGGTCTCAAATACTTGCTCCAAAGCTTCTTCCCACTGCTTTACTAAAGCCTCAGGCATGCCTAACTCTCGGTTCGTTTTACCCAAAAAGTCCCGCACCGACAATCCCGTTACCGCTTCTACTGCCGGGTTGACGTAGAGGTGCCGCAGATTCCGATCGAAACGGGCAATGATGTCGGGTGCGTTTTCGGTCAGGGTTCTGAATTCCTGTTCCCGCTGGTATAAAGCAGCTTCATTACGTTTGCGTTCGATCGCATAGCGAATGGAGCGCATCAATAAATCACTGCTACTCGTGCGCCCCTTGACCAGGTAGTCTTGCGCTCCGGCCTGCATCGCGCGAAGGGCCAGGGTTTCATCTGCCATCCCCGTCAACACGACAATAGGCGTCAGGGGAGCTCGATCGTAAATTTGGAGAAAAGTTTCCAGCCCCTCGCTATCGGGCAAAAGCAGGTCTAGAAGAATCACATCGAAGGTTTCCGCCTCCAGGCGATGGAGAGCCTGGGATAGTCGTTCGGCATGGGACAGTTCCAATCTAAAGTGAGCGATATCTGACAGCGTTTCCTCGAGCAGGAGAACATCTCCAGGGTTGTCTTCAACCAATAAAATCTTGATAGGATGATTATCCATGGTATTTAGACGGGCGGCAACCTCACGATCTCGAACCAGAAATTCTCGAGAGACTTTATAACTTCGTTAAATTCGCTAAAACTCCCAGGCTTTTGAATATAACAGTTTGCATGAAAGTTGTAGGCTCTCAGGATATCCTCTTCCGCCACGGATGTAGTTAGAACGACCACTGGAATCCGTCTGAAACGTTCGTCGGCTTTGAGTTCAGCTAAGACTTCGTGGCCGCTTTTCTTGGGTAAGTTTAAGTCCAGCAAAATGAGATCTGGATGAGGGGCTTTGGCATAGCCGCTTTGCCGATATAAAAAATCAAGTGCGGCAACGCCATTCTCGACTACATTGAGACGAACCCACAATTGGCTTTCTTCAAGGGCAAGGGCAGTCAACTCCACATCGCCAGGATTGTCTTCAACCAGTAAGATTTCGATCGGCCTGCTGAGGACGCTAACGTTCATGACGGAATCGCTCCCGCATCAGAAAGCGTAAAATAAAATGTCGAACCCTCTCCGGGCAACGATTCTACCCAGAGTTTTCCGCCATGCCGTTCTACAATCTTCTTACAAATGGCCAAGCCCATGCCGGTTCCCGGATAATCTGCTCGACTGTGCAATCGCTGAAAAATCACAAAGATGCGACTGATGTATTGCGATTCAATACCGATACCATTGTCGCAGACCGAAAACAACCACTTGCCATTTGACCGATTTACCCCTATCTGGATGCGAGGGGGATCCTCGCCGCGAAATTTAATGGCGTTGCCAATTAAATTTTGAAACAATTGCGTCAGTTGAGTGGCATCTGCATTAACTTCGGGCAAAGGATCGTGGGTGACGATAGCATTGTTTTCCGAAATCGCCACTTGAAGGTTGCGAAGGACATTTTTTAAAATCGCCGCGCAATCGACCCGCCCGAAGGATTGCCCCCGCGAACCAACCCGCGAATACCCCAACAGGTCGTTGATGAGAATTTGCATCCGGGTCGCGCCATCTACGGCGTAGGCAATAAACCGATCGGCTTTGGGATCGAGCTGGCCTTTATAGCGGCGTTCGAGCAGTTCTAAATAACTCGTAACCATCCGCAGCGGCTCCTGCAAGTCGTGAGACGCCACGTAGGCAAATTGTTGCAATTCGTCGTTGGAACGAGCGAGATCCTGCTTCTGTTGTTGTAATTCTACTTCGGCCTTCTTGCGCTCCGTAATATCCGTAGAAATTCCGCACACCGCCGAGGGAACTCCCGATGCATCTAGGAGCGGAAATTTGATCGTAAGAAAGGTGTGAAGGCCGTCGTCTTGGGGCGCAATTTCCTCGGATTCGATAGGAATGCCAGCTGCGAGAACCTTTAAGTCGTTTGCGCGAAAGGCATCGGCGATATACTCCGGGAAAATATCGCGATCCGTTTTTCCTTTGACATTTTCTCTCTCGAGATGAAATAACGTTTCGTATTGGCGGTTAATTAAGATGTACTGCCCTTGAGGATTTTTGATATAAATCACCGAGCCTGCATTATCGATGAGGGCTTGCAACCGTTCCTCGCTCTCTTGGAGCGCCATTAGCGCTTGCTTGCGATCGCTAATATCCCGGCCTTCAGGGATTAGCATGACGACGTTCCCCACTTCATCCAAAACGGGCTTGAGGGAAAAATCGACAAATGCGGTCGATCCGTCCGCCCAAATATGTTCGGATTCGAAGCGCACTGACTCCCCATTGGCGGCATCGGCGATCGCCTGTTTTAAGCGCTCTTGTAATTGAGGAAAATGCGTCCACCACGGCGTCTCCCAAAACGGTTTTCCGATCGCATCTGCTCGTTCGGCGGCAACAACCCTTAGTGCAGCTTGGTTTACTTCGACGACAATTCCTTCGGGAGTCAGGAGTCCGATAAATTGGAACGTACTATTGAAAATGGCGCGAAATTTCTGTTCGCTTCGCCTTAAATCTTCTTCAACCTGCCTGTGAGCGATTTCATTTTGCTTGGCTGCATTGATATCGGTGACAGTGCCAAAGTAACCCGTTACTACGCCATCCCCATTGCGAATGGCCACGGCACTGCCGACAACCCAATTCACTTCTCCTTGAGGGGTCTCGAAACGATATTCCAAAAAAAACGCGCGATCCTCTCGAACGGCTTCGTACCACTCTTCAAATACACGTTCGCGATCCTCTGCATAAAGCGCCTCCGTCCAACCGCGACCCATGGCCCGCGCGAAGGACAATCCTGTCAGTTCCATCCACTTGCGATTGACGAATACGCAATCGCCCGCTGGATCGGTTTGAAAAATACCGACGGGAGCGTGGGTCGCCAAAATGCGGAAATTTTCTTCGCTCTCGCGCAGAGCAGCTGCTATTTCCTCGCGTTCGGCTTCGATGCGCGCGCTTTCGCTGATATCTTTCATGAAGCAATAGTGTCCCGTCAATTGCTGCTGCTTGTCGTAGGTCGCAACCATCGTCAATTGCTTGTAAAAGGTAGAACCGTCTTTGCGAATTCCCTTGGCCTCAACTTTCACTTTGCCAGCGCTCAGCATCTCTTGATACGCCGCCGTCAACTTATCGAGATCGTCGGGATGGACCGTTCGCTGCCATTCCATCCCGATCGTGTCTTCCGGTCGATACCCGATCGTATTAGCATAGGCTTGGTCGACTCTCTGATATCGTCCACTGGCATCGAGTTTCGAAATCCCTTCCACGGTATGACTCAGCGCAGCATTCATTTCTCTGAGTTCTTCTTCCTCCTGCTTGCGACTGCTGATGTCGCGCTGAATGCCAAAATGTCCGATCGAGTTTCCCTCCGAGTCGTACAGGCAACTGTAGTCGCCCTCAATCCACATCGAAGTTCCGTCTAGTCGGCGCTGGAGCGTTTCGACACGCAACCGTCCTCGATCGAACATTTCGCGCCAGAGCTGCCTGCCCGTCTCTAAATCGTGGGCGAAGAAATCTTTGGGCGTCAGACCCAGGAAATCGGCTTCGGAGGCGTTGTATTGGGCCAACATAGCCGCGTTAACTCGGGTAACGCGCTGATGGTCGAAAACGTAGTCTAATGCGGCTTCTTTATCCACGGAATCGTCCCAGTGCATCGGGCGATCCAACATCATGAAGAAAAACCCATCTGGCGATTGGGAAAAGAATGCTTCCAAGCGATGTCGATCGCTCGACGATTCAAGGCCATGTTGTTCGCAATCGCGCAGTTCGGGCAGCACGGTCATTATCTATTCCAACAAATTTGCAGGATGACAAACAGCAAGCCATTCACAACCCAGTATAAGGCTGTATTCAGACTGAGAAGTTTTTGAAGCAACTCCACGCAAGCCTGTAGGTCTGCTTGTCGAGCATCTCGAATGCAAGCATCGCAAATCCGAACGGCTCCAGCTTTATTTTAATCGCACAAACCCGGCTCGCACTACCAGCCGGAGCTGCACCTGCCAAATCAAGTCAAATCAGCGATAATGCGATTTAAATCCCGCTTTTCAGACGATCTTTTTACGGTAAAGTTTATGCACAAGTTGACCCGTCGCGAGTTTGTGGTTAATGCATCTCTGGCAACTGGATTTGCAATGGCCGTTCGTCCAGTGGGTGCCAAAACCCTCTCAACCGATACAAAGGGCTTAATCGCAGGTGCTGTCAAAATCCCGGTCGAGGATGGATCGATCCCGGCTTACCGAGCGCAACCCGCAACCGGCTCTAATTTTCCTACCGTTCTGGTGATTCAGGAAATATTTGGGGTTCACGAACACATCCAAGATGTCGTGCGCCGTTTTGCCAAATTGGGTTATTTGGCGATCGCCCCAGAGCTGTTCGTACGTCAGGGAGATGTGTCAAAACTGAGCAGCATCGAAGAGATTCGGAAAGTTGTGGCAAAGGTACCAGACGCTCAAGTGTTATCGGACCTGGATGCAACACTGGCTTGGGCGGAAAAAACATCAAAGGGCAATGCAGGTCGAGCGGGCATCACGGGGTTTTGCTGGGGCGGTCGCATCACCTGGCTCTATGCGGCCCATAATCCAAAGCTAAAGGCTGGAGTGGCATGGTATGGCAGACTGGTGGGAGAGTCTACAGCCCTGACCCCCAAGCATCCCGTAGAGATTGCATCCGCGTTGAGCGTCCCCGTCCTAGGACTTTATGGCGGAAAGGATACTGGAATTCCACTAGAGTCAGTGGAAAAAGTCCGCGATCGCCTCAAGACCAGTCGCAGCAAATCGGAAATTGTCGTTTACCCCGAAGCGCCCCACGCCTTCTTTGCCGACTATCGCCCTTCCTACCGCGAAAAAGAAGCCCGAGAGGGTTGGGAACGCCTGCAGAAATGGTTTAAGCGGCAGGGTTTATAAATTCAAGGTCCGTCAAAAAAGCTGGAGGGCGCAGTCGCAGTCAGCTCAAAAGGGTCACTTTTTGATTGACGCGAGGCTTGCCAAAACGCTCCCAAGCATTCCCGCCCCTTAGAAAAAGCTCCATCCAACGTTGTGGCACTTCTCCTGCAACCGCAGGCCAACCCGAGCTGCCTGGCGCAAAAGCGAGAGTCCCCTCAGACACGCGGAAGCTTCCATCAGAGTAGATTGCATCGCTGACCACGTCGCCAACGCGAATCGCGACTTTTGTTTCCGGTTCCACGTGTACGAGATGGGCGGGAATGGTCGTTTTGATATTTCCGTAGCCATCGATCCAGGCAACTCGATCTAAAGGAATATCTGGAACCTGCTCGGGCAAGAGGAAATTACCGAGCAAACTCAAATCATTGTTGAGAATAGCTGCGGCTGCGGCTGGAAAGATATCCCGCGAGCGGAACTGCGAGCCGCCCCGCGAAACATTGACGATTTGGATGCTTTTAGCATGGTGTTTGATAAAGGAAAGCGTATAGCCTGCGTTTACACCGATGACTTTGACCCCATTAGAAAGCAAAGCATAGGTCAATCCCTCGCCTTCATTGTTCTGTCTCGCCTCGGGGTCGTCTTGGCGAGGAGCGCAGTTATGATAGATCGCGCGGTCGGCAGGGCCGGGATTCAGACTCAGTTGAGCGATCCAAAACCCCGTGGCTAGCGTGCTGAAAGGCGGCACTGACAGCATATTAATGCGTGCCTGGGGAAGTGCCATCTGCAAACGCTGCGAAACCTCAGAGAAAGCTGGGTCGCCCGTGCCGTAATCTGCAATCAGCTCGATAAACATAGGGCCTTAGCGAGGATATCTGGTTCTACTCTATCGCTTACTTTCATTCAAAACGAAGGGATAGACGAACGACAAACGAGCAATGCCCCGGCCCGAGCTAAAAAGAAACAGCCAACGGCATAGATCTAAGGTCTTTTGGCGCATCCCGAAGTCGGTCAACGCTGGCCGCGGCGATCGCCATCCAAGGGGGCGAGCCACTTCAACCGAGATCGACGGCCTGCTTACCCATCCCTACGGGGCAAGCTGTCAAGCTTATTGCTTTAGTATTTACAATCCTTAATCCAGGATCAATATCTGCCATCCAGTCAGAGTGGCGTTTGGCAGCCGCACGTTCGACTCGAACGGGATTTTACAAATTATTTTAGATTCATAATTTAAAGGGCTTAGAGTTACTTGATTTAAGCTAGAATTTGTTTGACTTCAAAATGAATGGTCCAAGAAGGTAACGTTCTAAATGGCAAAAAGAGTGAAATCTGCAGTGAATTCGGAAGAAAATGGAAAAGTGGAAGCCTTGACTGGGAAAGCTTTACTGCAAAAGTTGAAAGAAATTCCCAATCTATCCAGACGCGAAAAAGCGCGCGAGTGCGGCTATATTAAAACCACAAAGAAAAGTCAAGACCAAGTCAACATCGGTGGATTTCTGAACGCCGTTCTCGCGGCAAAAGGAATTGCGCTGGATTCTGAGGGCGACAAAGATGGACGCGGGCGCGAGGCGACCTATCGGGTGAGCGTTCACAAGAACGGGACGATTGTGATTGGAGCCAGCTATACCGAGAAAATGGGGCTAAAAGCAGGCGACGAGTTTGAAATCAAGCTCGGCTACAAGCACATTCACCTCAAGCAATTGGGTGGAGAGGAACCCGAAGAGTAGCGCTGGGAGGGCGATCGCCGCGCTAGCCTCTGGCATCTGACCAGAAGCGGCCAAGTTCGAGTGACTTGAGGGGACGGTCGCCTGCGATCGGAAGATTTCGGCATCTGGCAGCGAAAATTCTAAAGCTGCGTTTTACCTTCTAGCGGTGTAAGTTTTGAGAGCGCGGCAGCAGCACGTTCACGGATTTGCTCGGGTTTGATGAGAGGGTTGCGTTCCGTAAGGCCAACATTGCGGGCGCAGTACATCCATTCCATTTTGGGTCCATGCCAACGAATCTCCTGGGTACAAGAACTCTAAAAGAACTGGCGAAGCGATCGCGCCATCTTGAATGGTCCCAGATCGCCGAGCAGCAACTTCTACCAAATGTGCGGGAGTCGGATCTACAGCTAAAATTGCGGGGGAAGAACCATCGAGGGCGGGACCTAGCCCTCTAAGCCAGTACCAAGGCGCACCGCCATCGGAATAGGGAATGATGGTTTGAGTCTGCCAAATTTCTCCAACATCGAGGAGATCGTCGGCATCGCACATCATTTGCTGTCGCACAGACCAAAGGGATGGGGGTACGAAGGTTAAATACCGAGCGACGGAGGAAAATAAATACTGAATGGGATAGAGCGCAAATCCTCGAAAACCTCCGAATAGTACGTCTAGCACGCCATAGCGTTGTAAAGCCTCAGCCGCCAAGGCTTTGATATTGCCTTGCCCATCTTGCCCAGAATCAGCCGCGAGTGCAATGCGGCGATCGCCCCATTCAAACAAGTAGGTGTTGCCCGCATTCCGTACTTCAGGATGCAGAGCGTGGAAGACGGTGGGCTGCTCGCCGTAGAACGGCAGGGCGATCGCGCGCAGATCTTTAACCGTCGCTTCTTCATACCAAGCAAGCGTTCTAACCTGCCGAAATCCCAACTGCCTGAGTCGGAAGGCCATATCGATGGCCAAGACCGATTCCCGCCGCACGTCAGGAACGTAGATAGGCGTATCCGCACCCAATCGCAGGAGGCTGGCGAGATCGTAGTGGTCGGGGTGGGAGTGGGTAATGAAAACCGCGTCGGGTTGCCCTAATTCCGAGAGTCCCAAAGGCTGGTAGGTTTTGGGGTATTGGCTCGATTTAGGCAGTAAAAAGGGATCGACCCAAATTCTGGCGGCAGCGCTCTGAATGCAAACGGTGGAATGACCCACAAAGGTTGCATTTCCAGGGAAGGGAGCAATGGGAGGTACCGCTTCTGCAAACGCGCCCAAGTCTATTAATGCATTCCATAGGTTGAGGGCTGAGGGTTGACTGGGCGGCGCGGCGCCTTGAGACCATTCCCCCAGATACCCAGCGAGATCTGGCAGGAGTTCGGCAGAAAGTGGGATACGGGCGATCGCCTGTCCCATCTCATCTTCTACGGCCAAGGCCGCAGGCTGGACAGACGGTGGATGCGGGTAGAGCCAATCTCGATGCAGAATACCCGGACGCTCGTAAAATTCGACTAAGCCGTCGGACATGGCTGCGTTCAAAAGTTCGCGGGTATGGGCCACTACGGACGACAGTCCGCGGGCTTGGCGGTAAGCGACAATATCAGCGCAGGCATTGCGAACGCTCGCATCGCACCGGTTTGTCACGGCACTGCCAAATCGGGTTGTATCTTCGTAGACCGGATACCAGCGAAATTTCTCAGAGAGTTTCAGTTGGGGCATGACATTGGTTCGGGGTCGGCATGTAACGTCAAGCTAACTTCGCCACTGCGTGGCGTCCAGCCGTGTTCTTTACGGCGAAAAGGTTGCGCCAGTTCGGCTTGGTAGCCAGCTCCGTGCCGATCGACCAGCCAGGGGAATCGATCGACCGCCTCAACAATCAAATAGGGCGTTTTGATGTTGAGTCCTTTGAATAATGCAGACAGCGCGAGAGGGCTGTCTCGGTGGATCGGCAGCGGGGCTTCAGCGGCAGCCGCGACGTTCAGCAAAACAGGCCATCCGTATGCTGACGCAATCTGCTGCCACAGAACAAAGCGACGGTCTGGAGCAGCTTGGAGCAGATCTGCAAACTCGGCGCCAATCAGAACGGTTCTTCGGTTGCGAATACCAGCCTCGTTCGATAGCAGGACTCTGGGCGAAAACCGAGGATGGCTCACTTCGCAAGGAACGGGCAGGGCCGTAGCTTGGAAAATTGCACCGGGATTCGCTTGAAATCCAGTCTCTAGTAGAGAGGCGGCAATGGGATCTCCTCCCGCAACGTGAGCTGAAGAGAATCCAAAAACGGCGATTGCCTGAGGCACTGCCGGCACGTACAAGAGCGGCAACTGAGTGGAGGGATCTCGTTTTAAGAAAGCGCCCTTCAGACTCAAGGTATTGGCATCCAGGCACCAGAGGGAAATGGGTTGGGTGTCTAGGGCAGGCCGAGCGAGAACGTTAGGGTTCGCTTCTAAGGGAGATTGCAAATCCCCCATCAGCAAGTCATAGCGCGTCCTAAAATCCAGCAGTTGAGCATTACACCATTGCGTCAACTGTCCTTGGGGGTCGACCAGGGTAGAGACGCGAGCAAAGGCTTGGGTTGCGTAATCGCTAGTACCCTGTACTGTCTGGTGCCAGTCGCGATGCAGTTGAGTGTAAAGACAGCCCCAAGGCGCTAGGGGAAGAGATCGGGCAACTTCGACGGCTGGGAGCGTTACCTTTTCTTCTGGAAGGTTCAGGATTTTTTCCCAAGCAGCGAGGGCGGGAACGATGGCAGCATGGGTCTGGGTCAGACTGTCCCAAGTGGCGAGCAGGGGAGCGGGAACGGGCATCTGAATGTCAGCGATGTCCAGACCGTCTCGATAGAGCTGTTGCTGGCTCCGATGCCGATTTTGGCGAAAGGCCGTAGCGGGACTCCAACCCAACAACCACTCTCGTTCGTAGGCGGCTAGCGTTTCTCGAAGGCTTTGTGCCTCGTCAGGACCGATTTCGACCTGAAATGGAAGTCCGTAATCGCAGTGCAGGACGGGTTCGGGAAGTTGCAGCGCTTCGATCCCCAAGGTCGTTCCTAAATCTGCAATTTGTCGAGCCGCAGCATCCAGGGCTTCTAGTACGATCTCGTAGGGCCAGTTTTCTAAGTTGGTAGCCAAAGCGTCGCATTGGTCTTGCAAGGCGCGAGTCGTCCGGGACCAAGCGGTGCGATCGGGTTCGACGAGGGCCGATTCTGCTGCGTGCAATACCTCCCAAGGGGTTGTAAATCGAGCGGGTAAGTCCAATCCCCCTAAGAGCAACCCTCCCGTTACCAACTGATCGAGGGCTGTGGTAATTGCAACGGCTTCGGTCGAGCCTAGCTGCTGGGATAGCGCTGAGGTTAATTCTGCAAATGTGCCCTGCGTCAGTTGGGTCAGTGCCTCGAGAAACGCTTCCGCTCCCGTCGGAGAGAGAGCGCGGCGATCGACTTGCCCCGCTGCCGATCTAGCCCACCATTGCCAGGTTCCATCGGGCTGACGCGCCGCCGTGGGATTGACGTGCCAGACTGTGCGTTCCCAGTACGGCGATCGCCGTCCTATGGTCTTGAGTATCGCCTGAAAAGGTCTTAGATCTGGGGTAAAGACATACTGCGCCGGTTGGGGCCGAACTTGGGTGCGCTCCCCCCTCGTCACAGCCGTCACTCCAGCCCACAAACCTTGAGGAGTCGTGCGTCCCACCGCGCGGGCCAGATATCGATAGAGCGTGCGGTCGAGGCGGCGAATGGCTTTACTGCAAAGGTGCCGCCGAGACTGGAGCGAGGTCGTGCGTCGGGCAACCAATGCCGCAGAAAGCGCTAGTGCTTTCATGAATCGAGGGTTATCGGCAGTCTGCCGCCACAGGGCGGCCCGTTCTCGCTGGAAAACTCGCTCGTAAAGATTCAGGTATCGTTCCCAGGCTTGGGGATCCGACAAATCTTGACGCGCTAACTCGGCGAGCGCGGGGTCACCAAATTCGCGCAAGCTTTCCAACGGCCAAGCTGCGGCCCGCAAAATCCCGACGGGCGCTAAGTCATAGTCTTGGACTGAGTTACCCATGCGCTGCGCTAGCCTATCCCCTGCTGTTCTGGCGCGATCGACGTTGGGGCAACTCTGGCCTTCAAGATACGGGCGTGTTTTTCCTGCATGGGTTTTAACTTTTGGGCGTAGTGCTGTTCTAGTTCGATCGTTGCGGTAAAGTCCCGCAAAACCGAGGTATAGTCTTCGGGCGTCAAACCGATCGATTGCAGCCATTTCTCAGTCGATTGAGCGGGGTCTAGATCGAGCTGCGATCGCAATGCGTTCCCTACGGCCTGAATCTGCGTTGGCGCGATCTCTAAGCCAATGCGCTCTGCTTCTCGCACCGCCAGATAAGCCAGCAACACTTTTTTAGAAATGACTCCATCGTTTTCCCCGCGACGGCCCAAGATTTCAAGGCTTTGCATTTGCTTCGAAGGGTAGGGATCGGGCAGTGCAGAGGGGGGGCCTTCTTCGGTTTTGACGCGTTCGAGAGGGGGAGAAACCCTCAGGTAGCAAGAAAGCGGATCGCAAAACGCGTCTTCTGGTGGCAGGACTGGCAAACTCCAAAATTGGCCGTCCCGTACCCCCATCACTTTCTCGTAGTTGCGCACGTCCCCCGACAGCCAGAACAAGAGGGCCGGGCGATCGCCATTCAAGACCTCGAACAATCCTTGCCCCGAAAAGTGGGTAAAGAAGTTTGCTTCTGGGTGTTCCCCCAGCGTTGCTGTCAGGCGATCGGTGCGAAAATCGATCCAATAGGCGAGACGGCAGTCGGGTGCCGTATGGACGACCCATTGCACTACGACTTCATAGCATCGAAGCCATTGCCAGCCGCTGTCCCTCGACTGCATCTGTTGGGTCAACCACGGCTGAAACGTCGTTTGAAAGAAGGCCTCCAACTGCTGCTGAAGGATGAAACTATCCTCTCCACGGGTCAGCCCAGCCAGGGTTTGGAGATCGACTGGCTCCCAGCAGACAGGATCGGTCTCCGCTGCTCGAACAAAGGGCGATGCTTGGGGTTGGTGCTGGGGGGATCGATCGGGCTGGAGGGCGATCGCATCCCCCGGTAAAACTGTAATGGCGCGCTCCGACCCTCCCAGACGCTTTTGCAACAGTCGCGTCACCTCTTCGGGGGCTAGGGGAAATGCATAGCGGTTAAACCAGGCGTGCCGCCCTTGAAAGCTGAGTCCAGAGGCGTAGGGGAATACCATTGCCGGACGGCAGGCGCAGGCGGTCTCCAGCCACGCGAGGACTTCTACTTTATCGAAGGCAGCCCCTCGATTGCGCTGATATCCCATGCTGGCACGCACCACAGGCTGATATTTCACGGAGATGAGGTCGATTTTCCCCATTTGTTGCAGCACTTGCTGGCTGATATCGGGCGTCACCTCAGCGTCCGCCATGTGCCAAAAGGTTCCCGTTTCATCTCGAACCACGAGGCCGAATTCTGGCTCATCGTGGTCGGAGGGGGTCGTCAACAGCCGAGTGGTTCCCCACTCTAAACATTCCCAAGGGTGACAGGTCGTTACGCTAGCAAATCCCAGGGCTTGAAGTTGCTCGACCAGATGGGGTTCTGGGGCCGTCAGGACCGGAATATCCTTCGGCAACTGTTTCAAAGAATCGGGATGCCAGTGATCGAAATGCCCGTGGGTAACCACCAGAAGGGTGGGAGGGAGCATCCGATCGAGGCGAAAGTGGCGGGGGGGATTGTAGCGCAAGACCCCATCCAATATCGTATTACTAAAGCAGGGATCGATCAGAATGCGGTGTTGGCTGGTTTCAACATATAAAGCTGCATGACCGCAAATCGTAACCCGCATTACTGCCACCCCATTTCATACCATTGGTCACAGAATTGACTGTTGCACAAGCGCAAAGCGGTGTCAAAATCGGAAATACGTCCCTAAAGGGTCTGACAAAATCCTGCAAAGCCTTTTTCAGACTGCCTTTGCAGCGTATTTCTCTGGGTTCAAGAAGCGGAACGAAGCGATAAAACTTAATTGATTCTGTCGAAAACCTTTACTTGTCTGGGATTGGGGAGATCGAGATGCTATCAATGAAGTGAGCGACAGCCGTTACTGTGCGTCCGTCGATAGCTATTCCAAATTCCATCCTAGCCGTATGTCTAACGTCGATTTGCGCCTGAAGCTGAATCTCAATGTCCAGCTTCTGTTGGGGGAGGGTAAACAAACCTATGGCTGGATCGGCGATCGCCATTTCACCCTGACGGGCATCAGCGGCCCTATTCTGCGAGATATTGCAGCGTTGGCAGATAAAACCGCAACGGCAAAAGAAATTCAGACCCAACTAACAGATCGCTATCCTCCGGCTTACGTCGCTCAGATTATTGAAATTTTGACGAAGGCTCAATGTCTTATTTCAGATCGAGGGGATGCGATCGATTTTGAGGATAGTGTCGGTGGGCCAGCGTCTCGCAGGGCTGATGGAGATTCAACGATTTTAGATCGGCCTATTGTCGTGCTAGGGAACCGCGAACTCCTAGCGGCAATGGTTCGAGGCTTGAAGGGATCGGGCTTTCGTCAAGTTAGAGCGGTCTATGCAGAACGGTTCGCAAGCTGCTTTACGGAAGCGTTTCAGCAACAGCAGGAAACAATTGTCTCATCCACTCAACCCGTAGCCCCAGTTTTCCCTAGCGCATCATTTTCCCCGGATCGCACGCTCTCCGAGGCGAACGAGTCCGATTTGCAGGAGATATTTCAAGGGGCGGCGCTGGCGATCTGTGCGTTAGAAGGGATGCCGTTCCAAGCGCTGTTTGATGTGAATCGCGTCGCGTTATCAACTGCAACCCCCTGCCTTTTTGTCACGGCAACCCCATCGACGGGAACCGTAGGGCCTACGGTCGTAGGGGGATTGTCGGCCTGCTTTAGATGTCGAGCGATGGCGATCGCCCAGTTACCCGCTCCGTTCCGTCCCCTGCTGCCGCACCTCCGGACGCCCCTTTCCCTCGGACAGGATCGGCACCTGTTAGAAACCGTTGCCCAGCGTGCGACAGAAGAGGCGATCGCCCTGTTGAGCCATCCTCCTCGGACTCAGTACGCCGCGCACCTGCGTCATGTCGGTGCTTTGGGGGAATCTTCGTCGGTGTCGCTATTGCCCCAGGGGGACTGTCCCGCTTGTAGCCCTTTAACTGAATCGCCTTTGCCCTCCCACGCCCATGCTGCCGCTGCTGCTGCCGCGACAGAAATTATGGGCCAGTGGACGCTTTCTCCGACCTCCACCCAGCAACCCGACCCCGATGCCTATCGAACGGTGGGAATTTTAGGGGGAGGGACGGCGGGCTATCTGACAGCGTTAACGTTACGGGCGTTAAGGCCAGAGCTGGAAGTGACGCTAATTGAATCCAGCGATATCCCCATCATTGGCGTGGGGGAAGCCACAACACCGGAGCTAGTACGTTGGCTCCACAGTCCTCGCTTTCTGAATCGGGACATTGGCGAGTTCTTTCGGCAGGTGCAGCCCACCTGGAAGCTGGGGATTAAGTTTGCCTGGGGTTCACCAGGGGACGATTTTTTCACCTTCCCTTTCCAGCGGGGACGACTGTTGGAATCTCAGCTTTACGAATCGACCCTCAACCAGCAATCCTTGGGTTCCCTCCTCATGAGCGGCGATCGCACCCCTATTTTTGACGATGGCACGGGCGATCGCCAATCTTGGCTGCACCTCATGCGTTGGGCCTATCACCTCGACAATCAACGCTTCGTGCGCTACCTGCAAAAATCTGCCGCTGAAGTGGGCGTGAAGTATATCGACGCGAAGGTGGCGGACGTGCTGCGCGCGCCCGATGGTGAAACGGTTGAAACCCTGATAACAGAAGATGGACAGCGGCTTTCCTACGACCTTTACGTTGATTGCTCTGGCTTTCGGTCGGTGCTGATGGGCAAGGCCCTGGGTTCTCCCTTTGTCAGCTACGGCGATACCCTCTTTACCGATCGCGCCATCACGGCCACGGTGCCCCATAACGGCACGATCAAACCCTACACCCTTGCAGAGACGATGGACAGCGGCTGGTGCTGGAATATTCCCTTTGCGGACACCGACCATCGCGGCTACGTCTATTCCTCCGCATTCATGAGTGAAGATGCGGCGATCGCCGAAATGCAGGCCAAAAATCCCGGCATGGGGGAGCCGCACTTCGTGAAATTTCGCTCCGGTCGTCACGAGCATTTTTGGAAAGGCAATGTCGTGGCGATCGGAAATTCCTATGCCTTTGTGGAACCCTTGGAGTCCACCGCACTGCACGCGATCGTGCTGGAGTTAGATCTGCTCGCCACCCACTTCCCCGCATCGCGCCACGATCGTTCCCTTCAGCCCATCCTCAATCGCAAAATGAACGAACGCTGGGATGCCCTGCGGTGGTTTTTAGGCATTCACTATCGGTTCAACCGCCGGCTCGATACCCCCTTTTGGAAAGCAGCCAATCATGAGGCGAATATTTCAGGGGCGGAGATGAAAGTCGCCCGCTTTCAAGATCGTGCGCCGCTTTCCTACCAAAATTCTTTGTTCTACACCCTAGTGCCGCCAGAATTTTTCTCCGACGATCATTCCTTCGATACGCTACTCATGGGGCAGCAGGTTCCCGCTCGATTCGCAAACCCGACTTTGGATAAAGCCAATTGGGAGCGACAAATCTCGATTTTGCGGCACATGGCCCGTCAAGCGCTCCCACAGCATGAAGCCCTGCAATGGCTCCAAGCCGAACGGCCTGACCTGCTCTATGAATTTGTCCGGCATCCCGATAGCTGGATTCACCGCTGGCTCCCGTCCTGATGGTTAGAGCTGCACCAAATCGGCTAGCACGTCAGTCGCCATTTGATAGCGGCGATTAACGCGGGTTCGCGTCATTTTGTCTAAAATCTCACCCAGCTTGGGACTGAGCTTGCCGTGCCTGCGCCAGTCGTATTCACCCGTGGGCAAAAGCGGAACCCGACTGAGTTCTAGCCCCGTAATTGCCTGAATCCCGATCGCACCCGCAGAGTAAATATCGCTGCTGGGCACGGGTTGACCGCTCATTTGCTCGTAGGACGCATAGCTGGCGGTTCCGATCGCCACGGTCATCATGGGCTGGAGTTCTTCCTGAGGATTCCAGATTTTAGCCGCCCCAAAATCAATCAGAATCAAGCGCCCATCTTGTTTGCGACGAATAATATTGGAGGGTTTAATATCTCGGTGAATGACCTGAAACGCCTGAATTGCCGCCAAGTCTTCTAGAATGCCTTGGAGCAGGGCCTTAAGCTGCGGCTCTGAAACAGGTTTGCCTGGAATCAGCTCTTCATTTAAGGGGTGTCCCACCACGTATTCGCGGATAAACCAGGTTTCCTGTTCGGCTTCGGCATAGCTCAGCAGTTTGGGAATGCAGTCTAAGGTTTTGAGTTTTTCGAGCATCAGGGCCTCGCCCTTAAACAACCGCTGCGTGGTGGCAAGGTCGCGATCGCTGTCAGGTTGCGGCACAAAATGCTTAATTACCCACAGGGCTTTCGATTTAGTGGTAATGTCTTCAGCGACGTAGGTGTTGCCAAATCTACCCGATGCCAAACGTTCGAGCAATCGATAGCGGTCTTTGAAAATGTCATTGGTTTGAGAGTGCGCGCTCGTCAGAGTGGGTGTCTCAGATTCATGGGCGGGTTTAATTTCTGAACCTGTGGGTTTCCGCTGCGTCCTACGCTGGCGATAAAAAACGGCAATGCCCAGCAGCAATCCACCCAGAATGGGGATGAGGGCAATGGAAGGGATTGCGGCGATCGCCACCAGCCACACGAGTACTGCGGTGAGACCCGCTAACCCTACAAATGCAACACTACAAATGAGCCAGTTCCCGTCAGACAAAACACTTACCTACTTTGCACTTCATCAATTTAGCAAACAAGCTTTGTCCATCAGCGAACAATACTGCTCGGTTAAGAGGCAAAGACATTGCACTCGCCCCCCTAGCCCCCCAATTCTGGGGGGAAATGACCCTAGTTTTTGGCTTTCTCCCCCCAGAATTGGGAAGCCACTTCCGTGGGCGGGTTTCCAAGGGAGTGCGTTGCCGGAGTTCCCCCGGTTGAAGCAACTCCCGCCGACTTGAGGAAAGTGGCGCGGGTCGGGGGGAGCGAGTGCAGGGAGAAAAAGACTTAACAGAAAAGTATGCATCAGCGAACTTAGAACCTCCTGTAACAACACCCTCTAAAGCTGTTGAGTCGCCATGAGCTGCTTAAATACGCCGGATTTTTGCATCAATTCTTCAAAAGTCCCTTTTTCCACCACGCGCCCTGCCTTGAGCACGTAAATTCGATCGGCATGGCGAATCGTACTGAGGCGATGGGCAATCAAGATCCGAGTGACGTGCAGCTTCTCTAAACTGCTACTCACGATCGCCTGGGTGTGGTTGTCCAGCGCACTAGTGGCCTCATCAAAGAGCAAAATTCTAGGCTGAAGCGCGAGGGAGCGCGCAATCAACAGCCGCTGCCGCTGTCCCCCCGATAAATTGCCACCCCCTTCGCTGATCGTGGTGTGCATCCCCATCGGGAAGGTGCGAATGTCGGCTTCGAGACCCGCATTACGGGCGGCCTGCCACGCTTCATCCATACTGAGTAGCGCCCCAGCCGCAATGTTGTCCAAAATAGTGCCTGCGGTCAATTTGCCATTCTGCATCACGACCCCAATCTGGCGGCGCACGGCTTGGAGATTCAGCCCTGCCAAATCCTGACCGTCAAAGGCAATTTTTCCCGATTGCGGGATCTCAAACCCCAGTAATAGCCGCAAGATTGTAGACTTACCGCTTCCTGAAGGTCCCACGAGGGCGATAAATTCCCCCTGCTCTGCTTCAATGCTCACATTGTCTAAAATGAGCGCGCCCTCTTCTTGGTAGCGAAAGCTGATGTGGTCAAGCGCGACCCGTCCCGTTAAGCGACCTGGATCGGCCTTCGTATCATCCACTTCCAGTTTGGCTTCTAGAATCGGTTTTGCTCGCTCCCACAGAATGCTGACTTCCAAGAGCGTTAACAGAGAATTACTCAGGCTGGTGGCCCCGCCCACAAAGCTCCCAAACGCAATGTTAAAGGCCAGAAAAGTACCAATGCTGAGCTGCTCTGTGGCAAGCTGCGCTGAGGCAATCCAGAACAGGATTGCGGTGCTGAAGATCGGCAGCACCTCGTTAAACAGCATTAACCCATCCCCAAGGGTTTCTTGCTGAAGGGAAAGCCGCTGCTGCTGGGCATACTGCTTGCCCCAATGGGAAAAAGCACGGGCTTCTGCCCCTGCAACCCTGAGCTTGGCAATACCCGAAATCAGTTCCACAATGAATCCGGCAATTTCTCCCTGAAGCGTTTGCAGACGACGCACCAGCTTAAAGATGAGCACTCCTATGGTGGTGGTAAAGGCAATAGATAGAAACGCCACCACCAAGGCAATCGATGCCAGTGGCGGACTGTAGTAAAACAGCAGTCCGAGGTTGAGCACTGAAAAGAAACTGCTGAGGATCGTTTGCAGGGTGGTTCCGGTGAGACGACGGCGGATTTGATCGATCGCCGAAACCCGCAGTTCTAGATCCCCCGTGGCGTACTGCCTCAGAAACGGGACTTCCACATTCAGCAATCGATCCCAAATGGCAGCGCTAGTATCCGCCTCTGCCAGGGTTTCTAGCCTCAGGGTTGCGAGGGTCTGGGCCATGCGGAACAGCATGGTGCCGATCGTGGTGGCAATCAGCGCCAATCCAATCTGCATCAACAGCCCCCGATCCGCATCTGGAATGGCATCGTTAATTAAAATGGCGGTTGCCTGAGGAATCACCATTCCTAACAAGGTTGCGGCCACTGCACTGAAGGCAATCATCCACAGATCTTTGACGCGTTTGCCCAAGGTAAATTTGAGCAAGTCGGCGGCCTGAAGCTGTCTTGCTGGAAGCGCTCGGTAGAGGGTGTAGGCAATGGGAGAGAGGGTCTCGGCTAAGCGTTGGGTGAGGGGACGACTGCCCTGCTCCATCGGGTCCAAAAGCCGATACTGTCCTTCATGGGAGGGCAGCAGGGCAACGGGTTGCTCGTCAGCGGCACGGAAGGCCACCAGCGCCCCGACGTCTTGTTTCCACCAGTTACCGCGCAGCAGCACGCGCCGCATCCGCAGCCGAGAGGCACGGGCGATCGCCTCTAGGGGCACTTTGAGTCGCTTGAGATTCTCAGACTTCGCGGGTTCTGCGATGGATGCACCCAAGGACTGCCCAACCGCACGGGCGGCGATCGCGAGCGGACTCCCTTCCCGTAATGCCTCGCGCATTCCAGGGTTTAAAACATCTGCGAGTTCTTCCAGGGTGTGGTCCAGGGATTCCAGACTCAGGCGTTTTCGTTCCCGAAAGCGGATATAGGCTTCTAGCTGTTCCTGCTGTTCCAGTTGCTCCACAAAGTCGAGGAAGTAGGACAACATCTGGAATAGCCCCGTCAAGAGCGTCTCTGCATCGGGTAGCTCCCGACTCGAAATCACTTGTAGTTCCGTGGGTTCCAGGGCTTCGACCCAAAGCCCGCTGAGGGGAAACCAGCTATCGGCATCGAGTAAAGTCAGCTCTGGCAAGCCGCTCCAAGCCAGACTCCCCCGCTGAACTTGCAGCCATACCACTGAACCCCGTCGGGCCTGTAAACTTTGCCCCCGCTTGAGCGAGAAGTGGGATTCGCCCTGTCCCTGTGTTTGGAGCGCAAGGGTCGGGGCGCATTGGAGTACAGTCTGGGCCAGGGGTGCCGCAAATTGCCCTAGTTTTTCGACCCAGCCTTCAATGCCCGCAAGCAATAAATCAGCACCTTGCTTGAGTTGAATGGCAAGCTCATCGGCCAAAATTTGCACGACTTTCGCGGTGGTAGCGGCGATCGCCATCAGCACCAACTGCTGTCGTCCCGGCGTCGGTGGAACCCCGCAAAACAGCTCTCCCGTCCTGACGGTGCAGAGAAACCGACGATTCCCTGAAGGTTCGCCGTCCTTGAGCACCACAGAGAACAAGGATAGTTCCCCCATTTCTACCCGCCAAACCTGTTGAGTTGCCAGAACTAGCGCTTGGTTTAGCTTCAGCACGGTAGGCAATCCGGTATTCTCACTGCTCGATCGATCTAGATCTTGAGGCATCTCTTACTCCTGAGCAGCTTCGCTACGGATCAGTTTGGCGTAGGCACCCTCGGTCGCGATCAGATCTTCATGGCTACCCCGCTGAACGACGCTACCCCGCTCTAGCACGACGATCTCGTCGCAGTCGCGGATGGTGCTCAGCCGATGGGCAATCACAACGCAAGTGCATCCGCGCCGCCGAATGTTTTGGATCACTTTAGCCTCTGTTTCGCCGTCTAGGGCACTGGTGGCTTCATCCAACACCAAAATGGATGGGTTGTTGACCAAGGCGCGCGCGATTTCTAAGCGCTGCCGCTGCCCGCCGCTCAAGTTGACCCCGCCCTCTAGCAACTGCGCGTCAAACCCGCCCGCCCGATCCAAAACCACATCTTCGATATCGGCGTCGCGACAGGCCCGAATCAGATTGTCATCGGGCACCGTGGCATCCCAGAGGGTGAGATTCTGACGAACCGTATCGGCAAATAGGAAAATGTCCTGATCGATGAGGGCCAGCGATTCGTAGAGCGATCGCCGATGCACCGCATCTCGAGGCTGACCGTCTAGAAAAATCTCCCCCGCCCAAGGGTCGTACAGCCCGCTGATGAGTTTGGCGATGGTGGATTTACCGGAGCCGCTGTTACCCACGATGGCAATGCGCTGGCCCGGACGAAGAGTCAAACTAAAATTCTCGATTAAGGGCGGTTCGATCGGATTGTAGCCAAAGGTAATCCCCCTCAATTCCAGCGCTCCTTTGAGGCGAAAGTCAGCCATCAATGCCGTGCGTTCTGTCTCAGCCCGATCCGACGCCGCATCAATGGGGTTCGCAAGCACATCGTCGAGGCGGTTGAGATCGCTTTCTAAGTCTTGGAGCGAGCTGCTCAAGCCCACCAAGCTCGCGATGGGTTCTAAAAAGCTGCCCGTCAAGCTTTGAAAGGCCACCAGCATCCCGATCGTGAGGTCTCCGTTCATCACCTTAAGTCCACCCACAACCAGCACCAGCAGGGTTGTCGCGGTAGACAGCAGCGCGGGCAACAAATTCAAGAATTGACTTTGCAACCCCAGAGACTGCTGGGCATTGAGCGCCTTAGCCTGGTAGCCGCTCCATCGACCAAAAAAATCGGACTCTAAAGCCGAGGCTTTAAGGGTTTCAAGGCTCATCAACCCGGCGATCGCCACCCCCTTCGCCTTGCCGTATTCCGTTGCCAGCCGCAAACTCGTATCCACCCGCGCCCGCGCGGCCCACTGCACTGCCAAGAAATTGAGGGCAGCAAAGCCAAAGACGATCAGCGTCAGTCCCCAGTCGTACTGCCACATGACGATACCAAATAGAAGCATGACTAGCGCATCAATGCTGGTGGTGGTGAGCTGACCCGAAAGCAATTGCGCCACGTTGTTATTCAAATTTAAGCGGCTCCCAATTTCACCCGCAAATCGTTGGGCGTAGAAGCTCACGGGCAACCGCAGCATATGCCAAAGCAATTGCCCGGAGAAATGTATCCCTAACTTGACCTGGAGTTGCCGAAGATGCTTGAGTTGTAGGTATTTCAACATTCCTTTCAACCCAGCCGCCACCGCCATCGCAATCAGCAGCGGACGCACCCAATCCTGCATTTTTTCGATCAGGATATTGTCTACAAACACCTGGGTAAACACCGGGATCGCCAGGCGCGGCACTATCAAAAACAGCCCGATGATAATGGCATAGATCAAAACACCCCAAGATCCCTGAAGGCGGCGGTATAGGGCCGCAAGGGTGCTGGGCTTACTTCCGCCTGGGCTAAACTCCGGGCCCGGCTCAAAGGCTAATACCACTCCTGTAAAGGCAGCATCGAACTCAGGCAGCGAGACAGTACGCGGTCCTGTAGCCGGATCGTTTAAGTAAACCTTATTCTTGCCAAATCCTTCCACCACCAGAAAGTGGTTGAAGTTCCAAAACACGACCAGCGGGCAGCGCATTTTCTGGACTGAATCCAGGTTTTTCTGATAGCCCTTTGCCAATAACCCATAGCTGCGAGCGGCTTTGACCAAACTAGAGGCTTTGCTGCCATCCCGCGAAACACCGCAAGCCTGTCGCAGGTCCGCCAGTGGAACAATACGTTTGTAGTATCCCAAAACAATACCGAGGGCTGCCGCACCGCACTCGACGGCTTCCATTTGCAGCAAAGTAGGGGTCCGAGTGCGAGGAGATGGATGGGAGGCAGGTAGCGCGACGTTAGGGGGCAGGATGGATTGGAGCAGGCTGGAAACGGCATTCATGACGTATACACTTGGCCCTAGTAAAGTCCGGTAAACTCTCGCAGGATAGGGAATACAAAACTCAGCGGCGATCGGTTTTCAAGGGTGACGAGGGCGGTGGCGGTCGTGCCGGGCGTTAACTTGAGCTGCGGCCCTTTTGAAGAAGACCAATCGTAACCCGTAAAGGTTTTGGGATCGGCCTGAAGCTTGCCGTAAACGCCAATAAACGGTCCAGCGCCTAAAGACTGGACCACGTCCGCATTGCCGATAAGCGCCGCCATTTCTTGTTTAGTGATGGAAAATTCCGTCACGGAGGCAACCGTCGCTTCGATCCCGCCAAAGCGCTCTCGCTTAATCGTGGTGGGCGTAATCTGCATTGCCATCCCCGGGCGAATTTTTTTACCGTCCTGGACGGGGAAAAACGCGAGGCCTTGGAGTTCCTGGGTTCTAGCATTAGTAGCAATGAGACCCAGTTGCGTGCCCACAGCAACCACCTGACCGACCTTGACCGGCAATTCCAGCACTTTGCCCGAAATGGGGCTGCGAATTTCGCGCTGCTGCTGCATCTGCACCCTCAGCAGATTGAGCGATCGCCGCGTGTCTTCAAGCGCGTTCGTGCGTTGGGCGTCGGTCTGTAGTTTTTGCTGCTGAATATTTGTGGCGCGAGTGTCTAAATCCTGAAGTTTCCGCTGCAAATCGGCCTTTTGAATTTGCAATTCCAACAGCCGATTTCGATCTTCAATCGCAGTTCGCTCGACCTGCACCAATTTAACCTGCACCTGACTCAACTGGCTCTCCAGCTCTGAAATGCTGCGTAAATTGTTTAAGTAAGTTTGCTCGGCTTCGAGCACGGCATCTTGGGTTAAAGCGCCTTCTGTAAAAAGCCGCTGGCGATTGTCTAGCCGAGTCTTTAAAACAGAATCTAACCGTCTCGCATCCTTGAGCCTCGAGCCGAGGCTGATTTGCTGTTGGCGCGCTGACTCCAGCTCCTTCGCTCTCAGGGTGGGGGTAATGGGCTGAAGTTGGGGCAATAGCCTCTCAGTGTTGCGAATCTGCTGCTGCAGGTTCTGCCGCTGCTTGACCAGAGATTCCAACTCGAAGCGATCGCGCCGATCTTCCGTATCTTCGATCGTGGTGTTTTGCCGCTGCAGCTCGACGAGTTTGCTCTGTTCCTGCTGAATTTGCTTTTCCAGTTCTGGCCGATCGATCGTTGCCAGCAGTTGCCCCTGCTTGACGAGACTGTTCGCCGCCACATTGAGTTGAGTCAGCTGCCCCGCCCCTAGAGACTGAATCTCTCGAATTTGGTAGGGATACACCAACACGGCTTGGGCTGAAACTCGAACCGGAAGCCGTCCCCACACGCTCCAAACCAAAGCCGCCACCGTCAAACCGCCCAAACTTGCCAGCATGAGCCAACTGCGCGGCTTTACAATTTGCATCAGTTGGTCGAGTTGTTCTGGAGAAGAGAGCCTCTCTAGCGCCTCTTTGCGAAACAGACCTTCAGGATTAGAGGAATCCGCCATAGATTTTGCCAACTGTCCTTGTTAACGCAGAGGAATTATTTCAGGTTTAAGCGCTTGAGAATCCACTCAAACCGGGATGCGGCTAAGGCCAGATCTTCTAATACATCCGGCGCGATCTCATCGGCGTCGTAGTCTTCAGCCTGGAGCGAAGCACTTTGAGCGCCGCTAGCCTGAGCGTTCAACACGCGAAGTCGATTGGATAGGAATAAAGAAGTCATCCGGTAAAACCGAGCTGCAAACCCTAAATCTGCACTCAAATGCTGCTTGAGCTGGGATCGCGGAATAGAGAACACCAGAGAATCAATTAACGCCGTTACCGTTGCTGATGGGAGTTGACTATCCACGAGGGACATTTCCCCCACAATATCGCCCGAACTCAATTGGGCGACCATTTGATGGTTCACAAAAACTCCAAACTGTCCCTCTAAGAGAAGGTAAAGCGCGTCGATCGGTTGTCCCATATCGACCAACGACTCGCTGTTGAGAATCTTCTGTTTGGCACCAACGTCCAATATCCAATCAATATCGCTGTCACTGAGGGCACCTAGCGCGATCAGTACGTTTCTCATCTGTGTCGATCCTCAAGTGGAATCCCAACGTTCTGTCGGCCCCGCCAAGGCCCAAAATACTGGCCGATACAACCCCAACCCATACAAGACTCAGTCTCGAACTGTTGTGATGCTATCAGCTATAAAAGTTACTCTTCGGTCCAGAAAAGAAACTTCACGGGGCGGCCCTTTACCGCACGCCGCTCGTCAGCTGCGGCACCAACCATTTGCCCTGACGGTTTTGAATGAGGAGAAACGCATCCTTCACGGTCAATGCATTGTGACTTACCGTTTCTAATTGCTGGAGCATGTGCTGCCATACTTGCCGTTCTTCCGCAGAAATAAAGGGAAGGACGCGCGGTTTTATCCCTTGATCGATCAGCAAGTTAAAATAGCCATTCAAGCCAAAAACACTTTCTGAGGGCAGCAAAGATTGCGCTAGTAAAGAAGGACCGTTATCCTGGAAAAAATCGATCAGTTCCCGCGCCGAGTCAAGCTCTACATCATTCCAGCAGTGCTTCCAGAATTCTGAAGAAACCCTTCGATTCAATCTAAAATGAATGGCTAGAAAGTTTCTGATATCATCCCATTTTTTACCTAGAGATCGGTTGACAGTCCCCACCAAGGACTCAGATGGATTGCGATCGGAATCTAGCAGCACATCGCAAACCATTTTGGCCGTTTCGCAAATCATGTGTAACCCCGTGGACTCTAGAGGTTCTACAAATCCCGATGCATTGCCAACGGCCACCACATTTTGGACCCAGCTTCTGCCATACCTTCCCGATTTAAACCGAATCAGCTTGCCATCTAGCTCGAGCTGAGGGTTTTTATGTTTTAGTTCGGCGGCGGCGGCTTCATCGCTTGCAAAGGCAGAAGCATAAACATACCCGCGATTGACGCGATCTGTGAGATCGATTCGCCAGCACCACCCGCTTTCCATCGTTTCTGCCGTCGTAAACGGTTGAATGCTATCCTCGCGCATCCAAGTTCCTGTTACTGCAGAATCGCAGAACAAGCTATTGGCAAAACTTGTAAAAGATTCCCGGAGCGTGCCACCCAACAATACGGAGCGAAATCCCGAACAATCTACGAATAAATCTCCGGGAAGCGTCGTTCCATCTTTAAAATATAGGCTTTCAATAGCTCCACTCTCTTTCCTTTTGGCTTCTACAAAGGTTTTATTCAGGACTCGAACGCCTACCTTGGCCGCTTGACAGGTCAGATAGGCAACAAAAGTGGAATTTTCAATGTGGTAGCCAAATTTTTCATCAATGTAGAGTTCTTGAGATGCTGTTCTAAAGCAAGGAGACTTGCCCCGAGCCATGAGGTGACTGTAGAGGCTAGACCCTTGAGTCGAATGGAGACAGTAGTAACCCGTATTTTTAGAAAGCGCTCCGGCTTTTGCAGTCAAAGCAGCGTCAAATGGATAATTAAAATAGGGCCGATTGTCTGGCCCCCAAATAAAACGAATGCCTAGCTTCCAAACGGGCTGAGCCTTATCGTAAAATTCCTGCCGATCCAAACCTAAATATTCGTGTAAAAACCAGGGCATCCAAGCGGTTGTCGCCTCGCCCACGCCAACGATCGGGATTTCGGGCGCGCGAACGACTGTAACCGAAAGCTGAGGTATTTTGGTTTTGAGCGCCAAAGCACAGAGAAACCCGGCACTGCCTCCACCCAAGATGACGACAGTTTGGATAGGCGCGCCCATAAAGTTTTAGGTCCTTAGGATGTTCTTAAGGGCACAATAGCAGCCCCGCTCCGCGATCTTGAGGTCTCCATAAAAAAGTTCAAATTCAAAGTTGGGTATCGAGCGCGGGCGATCGCCCCGATTGGAGTGCTTCTACCACCCCCTCAATCAACGGCCCGGCCCGTTGCCAGTCGAATCCGTGACGGTGCAGCGTAAACTGACCCACGTTTGCCAGCAGGTCGGGTAGATCGCAGTGGATTTGCCCGGTATTGTAAAGCTCCTTGAGCTGTTGCGACAGCTCGGCATTGGCGCTGAGATAGCAATCGAGAATCTGTCCGAGCGCGGTATCCAGCCCGACGGATTTTTGAAGTACCTGAAGGGGAACCAGTGGCAGAACGAGAGACTGCATTGAAGGCTGTGCCGTACCGAACAGTTGACCCAGTGTTTGCCAAGCGTTCAAAACGCGATCGGGATCTGACAGCGTTGACTGAAATAAATCGTGCAGGATCGCGCTCAAGAGCGCGGCATCTCCGATCGCTGGGTCGGATGGCTGCTTCCGCCGATCGAGCCGCAGCCATTGAGCGGTATCGATATCGAAGTAATCATGCACCCGCGCCAGAGAGGCCAATCCGCCGAAGCGATCGCCTTCAGGCTCGTACTCGCTAAAAAAGCTGAGGCGAATGGTATTTTGCCGAACGAGTTCATCCATCAAGTCAGTCAATTGCTGGATGACCATTTGGCGCTGGTTCGTGAAAAACCGAAGCCTCACGTCAGGCGGCTTTCGCATGAAAAAAAAGCATTGGAGGAGTCCGTCTTCTCGCCACTGTTGGGTGAGGAGATCGATTTCAGCAAAAAGCTTGCGGGCGCTAAACCGAGCCTGATTTTGATAGCGCATCAACCCAACATTGAGCTGAAGCCATTGCCAGTTTTGTTCGAGCGTTTCCATAAAAGTTCCGATCGACGTCAAAGGCGAAACGGCTACCTATCAAACACTACATCTCCAAGCCCCTTTAATTTTTCTCAAAATTAGCCCGCTCGCAGAAAACGACCCGTAGGATAAGCCTATGGTTTTAAACAACGTCGAACGCATTCCCGTCCCGTCCAGCGAGACCTTCTTCCGCGACTGCATTTTGCCGCAACAGCCTGTCATCATTACCAACCTGTTTGACGAGGCTCCCCTGCGATCGCAGACAACGCTCCCCCAAGTCAAAAAAAGCCTGTCAGACGCAACCATTGAGGTTCGCCCCAACTACATCGCCCAACTCCTAAGTCCAACCCCTGGATTAGGCGATCGCCAGATCGGCATCGGGGGCTTTCTCGACGAACTCGAGGCAAATCCAGAGACGATGGATGCTTGCTCCGAATATCCAACCCCACCAGAATTGCTCGCCCAACTTCCGCTCAAACGCTATCGCCATCTTCAAGACGAGCGAGATCTCTACTCCAACTTGTTTGTTGCGGGCTCCAAAAACTACGCCCATCTCCACTACGATGCCGATCAGCGAGAGGTTCTGCTGTATCAGTGTTTTGGCGTCAAGCGCGTTGCCATCATTCACCCGCAACAGACCCAAAAGCTCGATCCCATTCATCGCGCCGACCTGCGCCGGACCAGCAGCTTTTTCTTGGAAAACATGTCTGAAGCGGAAAAAGCAGCCTTTTTGACTTACGCTCAAGCCTGGGACACCCTGTTACACCCCGGCGAAACCATCTACATGCCAGCCATGTGCTGGCACTACATCGAATATCTAGAACCTGCTATGTCGATCGGCTATCGGCTGGGGCGAAATCCCTACAATCAGCGATTGGCAGCGCTGTTTCCAGCGCCTTCTGTTGACGTACAGGCCTTGGCGATCGCTCTCATCCACACCGAACGAGCTCGCGAAAACCATACTGAGTGGCTGGAACGCCTCGAAACAGCAGCTCGAACCTCCACCGGAACGCTAGCAGAGCAATCTTCAGCGCTAGAACGTCTGTGCCTGCAAACCCGCCAGCGATATCTGGGCATCGAGCCGACCTACAGCATCCGCGAATGGGGACGCCAGCGAGCTTTAGGACTTTAAGCACGGCAGTCCGCTCCCATACCCGCAATTGCGATCGATGTAGCGCAGCGTACCGACCCATCCCCCTTCCCATAAAGAATCGCAACAAAGTCTTGATTAAGCCTAAATCCCTCAGTATGTTAGCTTTTAGAGCTCGACTTACGTTGCAGTAAGTCAGCCTTTCTAAATCGTGAGGAACAAGAAAAACGCCCTAACTTTTAGAGCCTTTTCCCGAACCACCTCATTTCAGGTTCTACTTAGCTTGACTTCAGAAATACCTTAGAGACGCAATCTCAGAGGAGAAGTTTAAAGCCAACGTGTTTGGTAGCAGTTATTGAAACTGCGTATCGCTTTTAGGTGTTTTAATTTATTGTTAACCAGCGAGAAAGACTTATGTCTCAGGCTAGCTTTGTCGAGTACTACGAACAGTTTTTAGCTAAACCCGAAAACCAAGCCCATCGAGAGGCACTTGAATCGGCCGCAAGCCGAGAAGAGTTTAATGAAATCGCTTTATCTCAAGGCGAAGCCAATGGTTTCGACTTCGATCTAGAAGATATCAACCTAGTCATGTATGCTTCCGAGCGTAAAGCAATGGAGGCTGCTGGGGAGCTGTCCGACGAGCAACTGGCCTTGGTGACGGGTGGGATGGCATCTTTTGCCAGTAATTTAGGGTCTAATATCAACCTAGGCAATGTACAAACCGTAAACTTAGGATCGGCAGTGCCGCAGTTTGACTTAGGCAAGAACATGTCAACCATTATGTGCTGTTGGTAAAGATCCCACTTGACCCCTACACCCAAGCAGTCACTCCTTCCTCTTTCTCGTGAAGAGCGGTTTTCAATGCGGCAATTCTCAAACTCGCTTCCCAAGCTAGATCTGCAGGGAACCATCAGAGCGGAGCGGGCAGAAAGTACCTGGCAGCGCTTAGAACCTTTGCTTTCTGTTTTTGAAATTACTCGTATTGCAAATCTCACCGGTCTTGACTGCTTGGGTATTCCCGTCGCTCAGGCGATTCGTCCTAATGGCTGCGCGCTGACGGGGTCTCAAGGTAAGGGGGTTTCGTTTCTATTGGCCAAGGTTTCTGCGGCGATGGAGTCGATCGAGCTGTACCATGCTGAAAACCTGCCGGAGCCGGAAATCGTTGCCTCTTACAGCGCTTTAAGCCGCGACCGTTGCTGTCTCGATCCCCAAACCCTAAAACCAGGACGGCATTGGAGTCGCTACCACCCCGATCTCCCCATGGGTTGGGTGGTGGGGTGGGATTTATTTACCAAACAAGCGGTTTGCGTGCCCCAGGCTTACTTAAATCTCAACACGACCGTCGAAACCCCGAATACGCATCTGTTTAGTGCCAGCAGCAATGGATTGGCGTCTGGCAATCACCTCCTAGAAGCGATCGCCCATGGGTTGCTAGAAACGATCGAGCGAGACTCGCATTGGCGCTGGGAGCGATCGCTGCTTCAGCGCCGCATCCGCTGCTTGGTCGATCCCAATTCTATTACTGCGCCATTACTTCGCGGCTTTTTAGATCGAATTGCTCGGGCAGGTGCAACTGCCACGATCGCCGATATCACCAGTCGTCTGGGAATACCGACTTACTGCTGTGCCATTAGCGAATTCAGCAGTTGGCAGCATGCCAATACAGCAATGGGTTGGGGTTGCCACACCTCTAAAGAAATTGCGCTGGCCCGTGCCATTACCGAGGCCGCTCAGAGTCGCTTGACGGCGATCGCGGGGAGCCGCGACGATATTTTACCCGAATGCTATGGGGGAGGACGAAGGCAACCAGAAAGGCACCAACCGAATCCCAGCCCGACGACGTTATCTCCGGTTCCCCTCCTCGACTTTGAGGGACAACCGGAACTACCGCCGACCTCGACCTTTGAGGAGAATCTACAGCAAATTTTAGATTGCCTGCACGCGAATGGGTTTGAACGAGCTGTGGTGGTCGATCACACCCGACCTGAATTCGGAATTCCTGTCATCCACACTATCGTTCCGGGAATGCAACTTCCCACTCACTAGGATAAAACCGATTGCAATGTCGTTAGGTTCTCTGCGCGCCGATGAGATTTTTGTCTTTCTCGGACCTACTTTACCCCTGGATGAAGCAACCGAGCTTTTACCCGCACGCTATCTAGAGCCAGCGCGATGCGGCGATGTTCTTGCTTATCTGCGGCTCGACCCCAAGGTTATTGCGATCGTCGATGGTGTTTTCGATCGAAATGCCTCGGTCTGGCATAAGGAAATCCTGTGGGCGATGGAGCGGGGAATCCAGGTCTTTGGGGCTAGCAGTATGGGCGCGCTGAGGGCGGCTG
Source organism: Altericista sp. CCNU0014 (assembly GCF_044923475.1). NCBI lineage: Bacteria > Bacillati > Cyanobacteriota > Cyanophyceae > Synechococcales > Altericista > Altericista sp. CCNU0014. The sequence continues at coordinate 2,215,202 of NZ_CP137338.1, read as the reverse complement.
AATTGCATCACTTTGGCATGAAGGGAGTAGGAGAAATTTTCGCGGCATATCAGAGCGGACAGTATACCGATGACGATGAGGTAGCTGTCGCGCACGGGAATGCGGCTGAACAGTTTCGATGTTTTAGCGACGCGATGGTCAATATCCGGGCGACAGTTGCCCATGCCATCGATCGGCAGGCGATCGACCCCGAACTGGGGGAACGGATCGTTCAACGGGCAAAACAGACGTTTTATCCTCAGCGGTTGCTTCGACATACGATTGCCGAACTCGTAAAAGAAGGTGCGAATGCCCTTGAACTAAAGCGCTTCGCGGATTTTCTCGATCGTGGCGGATTCGTCAATCTCAAGCGCAGAGATGCGATCTGCTTGCTCCAGCACTTGAATGAGGCGGTCAGGGGCAAGATTGCTTTATCCCCAAGTTCTCCGATCGCGCTCAATAAGTCGATGTTTATCGTGGAGTTACAGGCGCGGGTTGCCCTTCGTCCCCTGCGGACTCGATACGAGTGGTTGCCCGTTCCAGAACGGGTCGCTCAAGAGGCGCGTCTATTAGGAGCGACTTACTGGCAGCTTCGCAATTTAGCGGGATTACTGCGCTGGTGCTGTTTCCTTGCAGATCGCTTGCAGCTCGAACCCACACCAGAAGATTTGACGGATATTCTCGAGTCTGAAGACATTGGAATTGCTTCGCTCGTCCGTCAGACAGATTGGGCGATCGCCCAGGATCTGACCCCCTCCGCGCAACAAGGATTCGTGTACCGTTTGGGACAAATTCAAGCACTGCGGCGAACCGCTGTGGGACGTTACAGTTTACCGAAAAGAATTGCAGCGTATGAAAAACTCCTCCTACAGCTATCTGCAGGCAAAGAGATGCACCCTGAAGCCTGCAATACATCTGCCGCTCAACTGCATGGAAATCTCAGAATTCAATGCAATACAGAAAAAATCAAACTCTTACGTCAGGTTACTTTTCTCTGGTCCCTCGCAGCCCAATGCACTGCCCAGACAGAAATCTCCCTCCAGCCCAATATTTTGCAAAAGATGGAACGACACCTGTTGGAGAAATATGGGTTCAGCGATGGCGCCGCTTGGAAACAATGGCTTCACCAGTATCAAAACGATTCGCTTGCCTTGACTGACCCCACGATGGAATTGATTCATTTGGAAGGGATGGTCCATCAGTATCGATGGTGGACGCGAATTGCCAGGCCGATCGATCCGACCCTTTGTTTCTTACCCGATGCGCTCAGAATGTCAGGGTTTTACACGCTCTTGAAGGCCTGCACTCAACCGCTCGTTCCGTCGAATGCTCCAGCTATCCGCAGAACGGATTCAAATTCGCTGTTCGAGCAATGGTGTGCGGAGAACGTTTCATTCCTTTCCCTCAACTTAGAACAGATTGCGTTCTGGTTGGATTTTAGCGACTCTGAGGATTTCATTGATGTTTTACTGACAAAATATTCACAAGAGCCCGGACAGTTTTGGGTAAGGGGGCAAGAAAGCTACCCATCGTTATAGAGTACAAAGGTAACCAAACCAAACTGCACCAGTAGCCTGAAAAATATTGTAACGGGTCTGCTCGACTCAGCAGGCTTTTTCACAAACCGCAACGGAAATTCTTGCTCACCTTGTTCGCGACTCTATTCGTGGTGTGCGGGCGAGTCAACTTAACCAATCATTGAGATGATTGCGCCTTGACACAGTGCTGGTTACCGATGCCCACAATCGAGGTTAGTCAACAGACATAGTGTTCGATCGAGGGAATGCTTCTATTGTAAGAAGATAGTTAGTGACACTAGCCGATGTTTGCTGTAGCGAGTTGCCATGTCTCAAATCCCTCAACCACAAAAACAAACCTTTTTAGTCGTGGATGACCACACATTAGTTTTAGATGGCACCCTCGGTATTTTGCAGCAGGCGTATCCAGATGCGGACATTGTGACGGCTCAGACGTCTCAGGAAGCACTAAACCAAATGGCGCAGACTAACCCCGATCTGGTGATGGTGGATCTGGTGATGCCAGACGCGATCGGCGAAACGGCTCAGGCTAAATCCGGACTGCAATTACTCAAAACGCTAATGGAGCATTATCCTAAGCTAAATCTTGTGGTGCAGAGTGCCCATGTCCGTACGTTGGTTTGGCTCAAACCGACGATCGACAACCACTTGGGTGGCTTCACTGTTGTAGATAAGAGCCAGCCTGTAAGGGATCTGCTGACAATGGTGGATTGGGCGTTGCGAGAGCGGACTTACACGCCGCCAGAAATTCGCAATGGGCTGCAATTCAAACCTGCTTGGATGAAGGTGCTGCAACTCGCCTTTCAAGAGAGCTTACAGGACACGGCGATCGCAAAACGGATGAATGTTTCTGAACGCACTGTGCAGTATTACTGGACCAAAATTCGAGATGTGCTGGAAGTTTATCCTGAAGATGACAAGAATCTACGGATTCAAACGGAGGTGCGAGCGAGGGAAGCAGGACTGCTAGATTGACGATTTTGATCTTAATAAACAGCTTAAATTAGCAGTAGGACCAGCGATGGGAGCATTCAGTGCCATCAAAACAGAGATCGCGACTTGGCGGCGAGGAGCGCTGCCAGGGTTAATTGTGATCATCGGCGTGATGATTGCTCGTTTGACAGGTTCGCTTCAGTTTTTGGAACTGGTGACGTTCGATCGATTTCTGCAGCTGCGTCCCCCTGAGCCAATGGATGACCGGATTGTGATTGTGGGCATCACCGAGGCAGATATTCAACGAACCAAAGCCTATCCTATTCCGGATAGGGAAATTGCCAATTTGCTGAAGCGGTTGCAGACCTACCGACCCGCTGCGATCGGACTGGATATTGTGCGCGATATTCCGGTGGAGCCAGGTCATGCTGAACTAACATCGCTATTTCGCGCTAGTCAGAATGTCATTGGAGTGGAGATTGCCCTGCCCGATCGCAGTGACTTTATCGTCGCGCCTCCTCCTGCACTGTCGCCAGAACAGGTTGGCTTCGCGGATACCGTCCTTGATATGGATGGTTATCAGCGTCGCAGCTTACTAGGTACTCACAATCCTCAGCAAGAGTATCGGTTGTCGTTCACGATTCGGTTGGCAGAACGTTATTTGGCAAAGCAAGGCATCGAGTTAGAGAATGGGATTCGCGATGCCGATGCAATGCGCTTTGGCAACACCGAGCTGACCAGAGTGCAGCCTAACTTTGGCGGCTATGTTAGAGCAGATGCTGGCGGCAATCAGATTTTGCTCAATGTTCGCAGTGGGGCAACGCCGTTTCGAGTCCTTTCGCTCGACCAGATTCAAGCGGGGCAGGTGAATCCTGCTTGGCTGCGAGGACGCATTGTGCTGATTGGGGTAATGTCTTTTAGCGCGAAAGATCTGGCAAGTTCGGGCGCGATCGCAGGCATTAATCCGGGACGGGTGTATGGAGTCGAAATGCAGGCACATGCCATCAGCCAAATCCTTAGCGCGGTGTTGGATCGGCGCCCGCTGCTGTGGGTTTGGCATGAAGGGTGGGAGTATGGGTGGATTGTAGCATGGGGACTCTTGGGCATCAGCCTGGGAGTTTTTTTGCAGTCACCCTGGAAAATGTTGTTCGGGTTGGGAGTTGCCGTTGCCAGCTTGATTGGACTCTGTTATGGATTCATGCTGATCGGTGGGTGGGTGCCAGTCGTGCCTGCCTTGCTCGTCCTCTCCCTAAATGGGATTGGGTTGACGGCAGCACTCTTTTACCGACATGAGCAAGAACTACGGCTGCGCTTAGAGGAGCGTCAGTTTGCGATCGAGCAGACCTTCAACGCAATTCACAGTGGTCCGTTGCAAACTCTGGTTGGTGTACTTAGAAAGGCTCAGGGAGAGCAAACCCCGCCGCCATTTTTGCCCGATCTACAACGCCTGAGTCTGGAACTGCGGGCAATTTATGGGTCTGTTCAACGAGAGGCGATCGCCGATGAGACGCATTTACAAATGGGCAGCGCGATCGAGTTGGCGTTACAAGCTCCCTTACATGAATTGCTTTACACAGTTTATTGCAACACGCTTGAACAAGAACTACCTTATCTCAAAACGATCGAACACAAAATTGTGCAGTTCGATCCGTTGAACACTTCGCACTTGCGGTTAGAGCACAAGCGAGGACTCTGCCGCTTTCTTGAAGAAGCGCTCTGCAATGTGGGAAAACATGCGATTGGAGCCACTCGCCTCACCGTCATTTGCACTCAGGAAGAAAATCAACAGGTGATTCGAGTGATGGATAATGGTACGGGAAAACTGTCTGATACAAAAACGCTTCGCTCGGCTGAACCGGATCGAGACAGGGAGGCAGTCCAAGATCTAAACGCTAAAATTCAATCTTCAGGGTTAGGGACGCAGTTGGCGAAGAATTTAGCCAAACAGTTAGGTGGAACGTTTCGACGCTACCCAAATCAACCGAGGGGGACAGTATGCGAGTTAATGTGGTCAGCGAAGCGGCGGTGGCTCTGGTAAGCGGTTCCCTACGCTTGCTATTTTTGCACCTTCCCGCAAACGAAGCTTGTGGGGAGTCCGCTAGTGCGATCCTGTATTGCTGATTAGTGTAGGAGATAGGTATAGGGAGGATTCAGATGATGACTCACCGATTGAAGCGTCGAACCATCTACTTTATAGGCATTGCAAATTTACTGCTGAGTGTGGCGCTCTGGATTGCTCCCGTGGCATTGGCAAAGTATCGTCCGCCTAAAACCCCTTCTGCGCCAAAAGACACCATGCCGGGTGCAAGTCGCGGCGGCTGCGAATCGAATGCATCGGTGGGATTGAGTCCCTTGGTGCCGTTTAGCCATGTGGGACAGACGAGTACTCAGCATCCGACCTTCACTTGGTTCGTACCCGATCGCTCTCCTCATCCGTTGCAATTACGCTTGTTTACCTCAACTGGACAACCGCTCTACAGAACTCAGATGCAAAGTCAACCAGGGATGATGCAGTTTTCATTACCTCAAGATCGGCCGGGATTAGCGATCGGGCAGTCTTATCGGTGGCAGGTGGTGTTGGTTTGTAATCCGAATATTTCATCAATGAATGTCGTAGCGGTGGCAGAAATCGCAGTGGTCAAACCAAGTTCTGCATTACAAACTCAACTCGCTGCCGCACAAACACCCCAACAGCGCATCGATTTGTATGCGGAGGCTGGGCTATGGTATGACGCGATCGCAGAAGCCCACAAAAGTCCTCAAAGTCAATCTGCTGTATTAGAGTTACTCGATTCTCTTGCTAGTTCGGAAGCCCAACCGTTGAAAGACTGGAGCGATCGATTGCGACAAATTAGGGCGATCAAACGAGAGCGCCAACTCCCGCAACCCAAACCCTAAGAATCCCATGAAGCTTTTCTCGCTAACACTGTTTAAATCTACTAATCGTAAGGTGCGATCGTGTTTCCTCTTTCCCCTCGCCTTTTGCCTTTTGTCTGTTCCTCTTTACATTCCTCCCTTCGCCCCACGTTTAGCGATCGCTCAAACGACCGATTCTCGTGAAGCAGAAGCTAATAAACTGTTTCAACAAGGCAAGAAACAGTATCAAACTAGTCAATTTCCAGCCGCGCTAAATTCTTGGCAACAGGCACTCCAAATTTATCGTGCTATCAAAAACCGCCGAGGGGAAGGTGGGGCACTGGGCAATCTGGGAGCTGCTTACGGCTCTCTGGGCAACTATGACAAGGACATTGAGTATTCACAACAGAGTTTAGACATTGCCCGTGAAATTAAAGACCGCCGAGGGGAAGGTGGGGCACTGGGCAATCTGGGAGCTGCTTACCTCAGACTGGGCAACTATGCCAAGGCCATTGAGTATTCACAACAATGGTTAGACATTGCCCGTGAAATTAATGACCGCCAAGGGGAAGGTTGGGCGCTCACCAACCTCGGAGTTGCGTTCTTAAAGTCTGGAAACTCAATGGAAGCTGAAAAAATGCTCGTGCAGGGAATTCAAGTTTGGGAATCAATGCGGCAAATGCTCGGCTCTAACGACGCGAATAAAGTCTCCATTTTTGAAGGACAAGCTCACACCTATCGGACTTTACAACAAATCCGAGTAGCTCAGAACAACCCAAATGCCGCTCTAGAAATTGCCGAACGGGGACGTGCTCGCGCCTTTGTCGATCTCTTGACAGAGCGCTTATCGTCAGGTGATGCCAATGCGGTCATCGCCACTGCTCCCAACCAGGATCAAATCCGCCAAATCGCCCAAGCACAGAACGCGACTTTGGTGCAATATTCCATTATCTACGACACTTTCGAGATCCAGGACAAACAAGTAAGGCGGGAATCTGCGCTCTACATCTGGGTGATTCAACCTACGGGCGAAATTACCTTCCGCCAAGTTGATCTCAAACCCCTCTGGCAACAGCACAAAGTCTCCCTAGCCAACCCAGTTATTTGCACGCAAGAATTCTTGGCTATCCGCAGTCGCAGCAGCAAGGGCTTGACCAAATGCCCACCCGACTTACCCACCCTGCATCAACTGCTGATCGATCCGATCGCCTCTCTCCTACCCAAAGACCCCAATGCCCATGTCATCTTCATTCCTCAAGGTTCCTTATTCCAAGTGCCTTTTCCTGCCCTACAAGATGCTAACGGCACTTACTTAATTCAAAAACACACTATTCGCACCGCACCCTCGATTCAAGTCCTAGCACTCACTCGACAACAACGACAGAAGTTAGCCAATCAGTCAGCTAACCGTCGCAGTAAAGCTCTAGTGCTGGGCAATCCCACTATGCCCCAGGTTTCTTTGTCCCTCGGAGAACCAAAACAAGCTTTATCACCCCTCCCCGGAGCTGAAGCCGAAGCCAAAGCGATCGCCCCCCTCCTTAACACCCAACCCATCCTTGGCGAACAAGGCACCAAAGCTGCAATCGTTCAAAAAATGCCCCAAGCATCGATTATTCACCTAGCGACGCATGGATTGCTGGATGATTTGCGGGGATTGGGAAGTGCGATCGCCCTGGCTCCTTCTGGCAAAGATGACGGCTTATTGACCGCAGAAGAGATTTTTGACATGAAACTACAAGCCAACCTAGTCGTTTTGAGTGCCTGCAACACGGGAGAAGGCAGGATTACCGGGGATGGCGTGATTGGCTTGTCGCGATCGCTGATTGCAGCAGGTGTACCCAGCGTGATTGTGTCCCTCTGGGCAGTTCCCGATGCCCCCACTGCGGAACTAATGCAGACGTTTTACTTAAACTTGCAGAAACAACCCGATAAAGCTCAGGCATTGCGGCAAACAATGTTAACCACAATGACAACCCATCCCGAACCCAAAAACTGGGCAGCATTCACACTCATTGGGGAGGCAAAGTAGAAGCTTGATGAATGGCGATCGTTCAGACAGCCCGAGACAGTTAAGCGACGACAGCCGGCAGAGCGATCGCGCTAAACCTGTGCACCTAAAACACATCCTCTCAACCCAAAATCGTCACGGAGTTTTGTTTCACTGTTGAAATCCACAAGTAGAAGTATCAGGAGGCTCTAGTATGCGATATTTATCAAGTCAATCTATTCCAGGTGTACTCATTCTCTTGGTGTTAGCACTTGCTGGTTTCCTTCAAGCTCCTCGTTTAATTTCTTCGTATCAGTTTCAAAAAGGACTTACCTCCTATGACGAAGGAGATTATCAAAAGTCTGCGTTAGCCTTTCGTCAGGTAATTAAGCACGATTCAGATAATGCAGATGCGTATTACAATTTAGGGCTGGCGCTCAACCAGGCAGGGGAACTCGATCGAGCGATCGACGCTTATCGAAAATCCCTTGAATTGACTCCTAAGAACCCAGAAGACATTCATCTCAACCTCGCTAATGCCTTGCAGAACCGCGGCAGATACGATGAAGCGATCGCGGCTTATCAAGAAGTGATTGAACTAAATCCGCGCAGTGCCAATACCCACACCAATTTAGCCGCTCTGCTCTATCAGCGAGGCGATGTTAACGGAGCAATTACAGCCGCTCGCAAAGCTATTGAATTGAAACCCAATAACGCAGAGGCGCTGATTACTCTGGGAGCGGCTTTATTGGATCGAGGACATGTGGAACAAGCTAGCACCAGGCTAAAGCGGGCGATCGAGCTTAAGCCAAATGAGGCGACGGCTCACAACAACTTAGGGTCAGCCTTGGGGCAGCAGAAGCAAGCAGACAAAGAGATTGCTGAATATCAGAAAGCAATTGAGCTAGACCCGAAGTTGGCGATCGCCCACGGTAATCTGGGAATGGCCTTATCTAGACAAGGCAAGCAAACTGAGGCTTTGGCTGCGGCTGAGAAGGCAGTAAAACTCGATGCAAAATTGTCCAAGTCTCACTATGCTCTAGGAGCAGTGCTATTAGCTCAAAATAAGCTACCTAGTGCAATCTCAGCACTGAAGCAAGCCGTTGCACTGAGCTATCACGATGCTGAGGCTCACTTTCTCTTGGGAGTTGCTTTGTCTGCCGATCGGCAGGAGCCGGAGGGGCTGGAGCATCTGAAGCGAGCAGAAGAACTCTCTAAAGCACAAGGCAAGGTGAATCTGACAAAGCAGGTTGAGCAAACGTTACGAGATATTGAGGGGGCATTATCATGACAGAGAGGATAATTCCTCCAAATTCGGATTGCGAGATGCAGGACGATCGCCTCGATCTGTCTCAGGCGATCAAACGCCAGCACCAAGAGCCGTAACCCAAACTCTAGAACCCATGAAACCTTCGCCTAGACGGATCAAATCAAGCAAACACAAGGTGCGATCGCATTTCCTCTTCACCCTCGCCTTTTGTCTTTTGCCTGTTACCTTTTGCCTGCCTCCCCACGCCCCACATTTAGCGATCGCTCAGACGATCGATGCCCGTAAAGCAGAGGGCGATCGACTATTTCGGCAAGGCACCCAACAGTATCTGACTAGCCAATACCCAGCAGCGCTGAATTCCTGGCAACAGGCACTCCAAATTTATCGTGCTATCAAAAACCGCCAAAGGGAGAGTACAACCCTAAGTAGCTTGGGCAACATTTACCGCGTTCTGGGCAATTATGACAAAGCGATTGAGTATGGGCAGCAGAGTTTAGCGATCGCTCGCGCCATTCAAAACCGTCCAGGGGAAAGTGAAGCCTTGGTCAATTTGGGACTTGCCTACCTCTTCAAGGGCGACTATGAGAAGACAATTGAGTATGGGCAGCAGAGTTTAGCGATCGCCCGCGCCATTCAAAACCGTCGAGGGGAAGCTGTGGCACTGGGCAGTTTGGGTGGCGCTTACCACTATCTGGGCAACGATGCCAAAGCGATTGAGTATGGGCAGCAGAAATTAGCCATCACCCGCGCCATTCAAGACCGCCAAGGGGAAATTGAAGCACTAAACATTTTGGGAAACGTTCATCTCTCTCTGGGCAACTATACCAAAGCAATTGAGTATGGGGAGCAGTATTTAGTCATTACTCGCGAAATCAAAAACCGCTATGGAGAGAGTGTGGCACTCGGCAATTTGGCAGGCGCTTATCTTTATCTAGGCAACTATGCCAAAGCGATTGAGTATGAGCAGCAACAGTTAGCGATCGCCCGCACCATTAAATACCGTCGAGGGGAAGCTGTGGCACTGGGCAATCTAGGAACAACTTACCGCGCTCTGGGCAACTATGCCAAAGCGATTGAATATGGGGAGCAGAGTTTAGCCGTCGCCCGCGAGATTAAAGATCCCGAAGTAGAGGGGCTGGCACTGGTCAATTTGGGAGCTGCTTACCACTATTTCGGGGACGATGCCAAAGCCATTGATTATGGAGAGCAGAGTTTAGCCATTGCTCGCGCTATTAAAAATCACTACGCAGAGGGCGAGGCACTAGGCCATTTGGGAATCGTTTACCTCGAAATGGGCAACTATGCCAAAGCCATTGAGTATACACAACAGTTTCTAGCGATCGCCCGCCAAATAAACCGCCAGGGGGAGGGTGCAGCACTGGGCAATTTGGGACTTGCTTACGGCTATTCAGGCAATAACGCCAAAGCGATCACATATATCCAGCAACAGTTAGCGATCACCCGCGAAATTAAAGATCGTGAGGGAGAGGGTCTGGCGCTCAATAACCTTGGAGTAACGTTCTTAAAAGCTGGCAACCCCACAGAGGCAGAAAAAATGCTTATGCGGGCAATTCAAGTGTGGGAATCACAACGGCAACTGCTCGGTTCAAACGACGCGAATAAAATCTCCATCTTTGAAGGACAATCCCGCACCTATCGGACGCTACAACAAGTTCGGGTAGCTCAGAATAACCCCATTGCCGCCTTAGAAATTGCCGAACGAGGACGTGCCCGCGCCTTTGTCGATCTGCTGACCCAGCGCCTATCTTCTGGTGATGCTAGTCCGGAGATCGTCCCTGCTCCGAACCAGGAGCAAATCCGCCAAATTGCCAAAGCACAGAACGCGACTTTGGTGCAATATTCCATTATCTACGACACTTTCGAGATCCAGGACAAACAAGTAAGGCGGGAATCTGCGCTCTACATCTGGGTGATTCAATCCACGGGCAAAATCACTTTCCGCCAAGTTGACCTCAAACCCCTCTGGCGGAAACACAACGCCTCTATAGCCAGCTCAATCCTTGACACTCTAGAATCCTTTCCTGTTCGTAGTCGCAGTAATGATAGCTCCATAAAACCTCAAGTCAACTTCAACTTACAGAGGCTGCATCAACTGCTGATCGATCCGATCGCCAATCTGCTCCCCAAAGACCCCAACGCTCATGTCATCTTCATTCCCCAAGGTTCCCTCTTCCAGGTGCCTTTCCCAGCCCTGCAAGATGCCAACGGCACTTACTTAATCCAAAAACACACCATTCTCACCGCCCCCTCGATTCAAGTCCTAGCATTAACCCGACAACAACGACAGAAGTTAGCCAATCAGCCAGCTAACCATCGCGGTAAAGCTCTGGTGCTGGGCAATCCCACTATGCCCCAGGTCTCTTTGTCCCTTGGAGAACCGAAACGAGCCTTATCGCCCCTGCCTGGAGCCGAAGCCGAAGCCAGAGCGATCGCCCCTTTCCTTAACACTCAAGCTATTACAGGCGCTCAAGGCACCAAAGCTGCAATCGTTCAAAAAATGCCTCAAGCCTCGATGATTCACTTGGCAACGCATGGATTACTGGATGATGTACGCGGGTTGGACAGTGCGATCGCCCTGGCTCCTTCTGGCAAAGATGACGGCTTATTGACCGCAGAAGAGATTTTTGACATGAAACTACAAGCCAACCTAGTCGTATTGAGTGCCTGCAACACGGGAGAAGGCAGGATTACCGGGGATGGCGTGATTGGCTTGTCGCGATCGCTGATTGCAGCAGGCGTACCCAGTGTGATTGTGTCCCTCTGGGCAGTTCCCGATGCACCGACCGCCGCTTTGATGCAGACGTTTTATAAAAACTTGCAAGAGAATCCAAATAAAGCGCAGGCACTTCGACAGGCAATGTTGACAACGCTGAAAACTCATCCTCAACCGCGAGATTGGGCGGCCTTCACGCTGATTGGGGAAGCAGAGTAAAACTGCTAAGAATGACGATCGCGATTGATTAGGGTTGGCTTGCGCGTTGCAGTAGAACTAGGCGATCGCAGTTAGTAGATAGTGAAAAATCAACTCAAAGTTTTACATTATTCTTGAATAAGTAGCGATGGAAAGACCATGCAAATCTTAGTAGATGCACCAACCAAATTAGTTATACAGATCTGGGACGTTGAATATTCAAAACCTGGAAAAACAGTCAACATCGCTCTCCTCGTAATATTTGTGGTCATCTTTTTATACTCATTCAACATAAATGAGGGAGATGTTTTAACTGCTCTATCGATGGCCTCATATGGCAGTAGTCCCATTTTCGTGATAAATCATTTTTGGCTGGGCAGACAAAATAAGTTCTTCACTTTCGATCGGTCACTCAAAAAATTGGTAGTGGAGCGACAAAATAGTTTTACATTTAAATTAACGTGCCTGCTGGGAATATTCCTGATTATATTTTTTACACTAAGCTACTTAAGCAAAATAAAATATATAAATTTTGTTAATGTTGTCTATATTCCTTTTTTTGCTCTCCTAATGTTAGGCTCTACGACTTTACTTGTGTTTGGGTTATTCAACCGATTGTTTAACAGACTAATAATAAAGTTAATCAGGCAGCAATATCTTTTTGCATCTAAAGTTAAGGTTAGCGAGTATTGGTTGTGCCATATCAATGACGTAAAAATTCAATGCTCAAGAACAGTTGGTAGCTATGGAATTGTTTCTGAGCATTGCAAGATTATATTGTTAGGTGCGCTACACGTTGAAATAGAAAATGACTTCGATGAAGGATGTAGTGAGAAGTTAGCGCAATATCTAGCCGATCGGATTAAAGTTTTTTTGGCTAAATAGTATAATTCCTCTCTGCTGTCCAGAAAAACTGCATTGCTGAATGTAGGTATGATTCTGACTGTAGGGGTAGTACCTTGTGCTTCTTCAAATTGCACTTTCCCGCAACCACGCTTACGTGCTTCCTACCATACAGTTTGTGAGTAGAACGAGTGTCTTCTCAGCCCATCTTGCTTAAGCTTTGAATCAAGAACTCAAGGCTCTTGAATACATTGAACAACCTCATCTCAAGTTTAAGCTAAATCATTTCACAATTACATAGGAGAACCATCAATGAAACTGGTATCCAAGACTTTTACGGCATTAAACACCCTTGCGATCGCAGTTGGTTTCACTCATTCAGCCTTTGCTCTCGATCCAGTTACTCTCTATCAGCGATCGAGTCCTGCCGTGGTTTCGATCGCCGCTCAAAATGGCAAAGCTTTTAATTATGGCAGTGGATTTATCACCAATCCTAAAGGTTTCATTCTAACCAATAACCCTGTAGTCGGCAAGAATCAGCAGGTCGCAGTCAAGCTAGCTGACGGCTCCATTTACGCAGGCATTGTAGTGTCTCGCAGTGCTGAGGTTGACTTAGCACTCATCCAAATTCGCCCTAAAAAGACGCTTCCAAGTTTGAGAATGCAAGCCGTGCCACCCAATATTGGGCAAAAAGCCTACGCAATCGGCGATCCAAAGGGCTTAGAGAGAAGCCTCAGCGATGGCATTGTCAGCCGCATTGATGGTAGGGGACTGATTCAATATACCGCAACCGGCAGCTTTGGGAGTTCTGGTGGGCCGCTGCTAGATGAGGACGGTTGGGTTATTGGAATTGTTGCGGGAGGGAATCCTGGCACAAATCTCAATTTTGCCATCCCCGCTGCCGCCATCAATAGCCTACCAGGAAAGCGAGGTAATGCAGCTCTACAACGCCAACAAATTGGACACTACACCTTGGCAAGCAATCTCCAGATCAGACAAGGTAACTATCAGAAAGGAATAGAGATATTGAACGAAGGAATTCGTCGCTATCCAAACAATGCGCTTCTCTACTCAAATCGAGGTGCCGCTAAAACCCTTTTATGAGACTACCAGGGCGCGCAAAGCGACTACACCCGCTCCATCCAGCTTAGCCCGACCTCAGTAGCGTATAGTAACCGAGCCAAGGTTTATGCCGCTTTAAAGCAGCAGCAGCAAGCCCTTCAAGATTTCACTGAAGCCATCAGAATCAATCAAGGTTGGGGCGGAAGCAATATTGGAGCAGCGTTCTACAGTCGCGGTAAGCTTCAGGCTCAACTGGGTAACAACAAGTCTGCAATTTCAGATTTCAAGAAAGCCGCTCAGTTTTACCAACAGATTGGTAATTCAGACCGCTATCGGGCTGCCCTCGATCGGATCGCGTTAATCAGCACTCAGTAGAGGGCGATCGCAACTGAGCAATTGCAAGAATTCTTCCTCGCTGTAAACACGACTCAAAAACCTCAAACTTCTGCAAAAGACCTCAAACTTCTGTATCGTCCTCAGTCCGTTGCAAGCACCCTGGGCTGTCAAATCATAGGTAAACTACATGGTTGCCCAAACAGAAATTTACACCTATCCCTATGTGTTTAGCCTCAACAGTGCTGCTGCTTGCCTAACAATGGTGACACAACACTTGCAAACTCCCACGCCGCTCAAGCAACTGCAACGGCAGATCCAAGGACAAACGACTCAAAATTTGGCAGCAGCGGCTGAAACGATCGGGCTTCAGCTGCATCACATTCAGCAAGTCAGTTGGGCTGGACTCGATCTACTTTCGTTTCCAGCGTTGCTGCATTGGCGGCAAGAACACTGGATTGTAGTGTATGAGGTGAATGGCGATCGGATGGTGATTGCTGACCCGCTCAATCGCCACCAGCAATGTGAGAGTATGCCGCGCGAAATAATTGAAGCCGTTTGGGATGGGCAACTGTGGCTGATGGAACCCATACCCAAAGCTGAATCGTTTAATCTGCGTTGGTTCGTCCCCGCCGTGTGGCACCATCGCAAACTTTTAGGAGAAGTGCTGTTAGCTTCGCTGGTGCTGCAAGTGTTGGGGCTGGCAACCCCAATGTTGACGCAGGTAATCATTGACAAGGTGATCGTACATGAAAGTTTATCCACACTGCATGTGGTCGCGATCGCGCTCCTCGGTGTGGGCATTTTTGAAGCCATTCTAGGTGTGATTCGCTTGTTCGTCTTTACACATACGGCACGTCGGCTCGATTTAAGTTTGTCATCGCAGCTCTTTCGCCATTTGTTAGAGCTACCCTTAGCTTACTTTGAGGCGCGTCGCGTTGGAGATACGGTAGCGCGGGCGCAGGAATTAGAGAATATTCGCCAGTTTCTCACGGGAACCGCTTTGACAGTAGTGATTGATGCTGTTTTCATCTTTGTCTACTTAGGCTTAATGCTGTTTTACAGTCCCAAATTAACCTTGGTCAGTTTGGCAGTAATTCCAGCCCTAGTCGGACTAATGTTGTTCACCACTCCCCTTTTGCGAACCTGGCTGAATGAGTCATTTAATCGCCACGCTGATAGCCAGTCCTTTCTAGTCGAGACAGTTTCAGGCATTCATGCGATCAAAGCGCACGCGGCTCAGTTGGCAACGCGAGAACGCTGGGAGGGCTTGTTTGCTCGCTACGTGCGGACTAGTTTTCGCGCCTCTACCTTGTCAAATGTCGATGGTCACATGGGTGAGTTCCTCATCCATCTCTCCGAACTTCTCATCCTCTGGTTCGGAGCCATGTTGGTGATAGAACATCATCTGACGATCGGGCAGTTAGTCGCGTTTCAAATGCTGTCAGGCAAAGCGATCGCGCCTCTTCTCCATCTAGCTCAACTGTGGCAAAGTTTTCAGCAAGTGTTGCTGTCAGTCGATCGCATTGGGGACATTCTCAATGAGGCACCAGAAGCAGTAACAGACACCGGGTTAGTGCTACCACCCATTCAGGGCCAAATCAGTTTCGACCAACTATTTTTCCGCTATCAGCCAGACCTGGAAGATGTGCTAAAAGGCATTTCGATCGATCTGAAGCCGGGTATGTTTGTGGGCATTGTGGGCCGTAGTGGCTCTGGCAAAAGCACATTGTCAAAGCTAATTCAACGCTTGTATCAACCTCGATCGGGACGAATCCTACTCGATGGTTTTGACATTAAAGGTGCCCATCTAGGGTCTTTACGTCAACAAATTGGAGTTGTATTACAGGACGATTTTCTCTTCAATGACACGGTTTTCGACAACATCACATTTAACAATTCTGACATCCCACTCGAACAAGTTGTTGAGGCTGCAAAGATGGCGGTAGCCCATGACTTCATTTCGGAACTGCCTCAAGGCTATGAAACGTCGATCGGAGAACGCGGCACTGGGCTGTCAGGTGGACAACGGCAACGCTTAGCCCTAGCACGAGTCTTCCTCTCGAAGGCACCACTTTTAATTCTTGATGAAGCGACCAGTGCCTTGGACAGCGAAACTGAACGCCAGATCGTACAGAATTTGCAGCGAGTTCGCAATGGGCGCACCGTGTTGATGATTACCCACCGCTTTGCGCCGCTCAAATACGCGGATCGGATTCTAGTGCTAGAAAAAGGGGTGCTGATCGAGCAGGGTTCGCATCAGGAATTATTGCAGCAACAGGGCGCCTATTGGGCGTTACATCAACAGCAGCAAGCAGCAGTTTAACGTTACGTTCTATTTTTTACCGTTAATAACCAACATCTTACATTGGAGAACCACCATGAACCGCAATGCTTACTCTGAACAACAAGCTCATGCCAGTTTTCAACCTCGATCTCCGCAACGTGCGATCGAGTCAACTCAGCTTGGTCAGCCTGTCCATCACAGTAGTTCGAGCAGCGATTTGAGTTCTAAATGGTTGAATAAAGCAAGTAGCTGGGTTGCTGACAAATTTCAAATCGTACAGACTTTTATGAATGGTTCGGGAGATGCGATTCTCCAAAAGAGAGGCTACGCTAACGCACCCGATCGGATTCTTCCCGCTTTGAAAGCAACTGTAAAACCAGAACTATCTCAGGTCGATCGAGCAAATCAACCGCTTGTCGGTGTGATTGATGCAGGGTTTGGCACCGATGAGCATGGTAGCAAAATGGTTGCAGCGATTCAGAAAGAGAATCCGCAGGCAAAAATTTGGCAGGGGGGCGGTGTTGGGACAGGGGGCGCTTTAGCGTCGCTCACTGAGTTTGTTAATGTGGCTAAGGCAACAGGACAACGTGCAGTAGCAAACCTCAGCTTCGACCTAACCGAAGTGCACCCAGACGGCAGCAGCTCGACTCGCACTCAACTGACAGCTGAAGAACAATCTGCCCTAGCCTATGCCCGTGACAGTGGGGTGTTAGTGGTCGCATCATCCGGCAATCAAGGTGGGGCAATGTCTGCTTTGGGGCAAGCTTCTCAAGCATCTGACAATTTGATTGTAGTCGGTGCGGCAAATGAGAGCGATCGCGCTTCCTACTCCAGCTATGGCAATGGCTTAGATCTGGTTGCAGACGTGGGTGCTGCGGGAACCTCATCGGCGGCGGCAACCGTAACGGGCACGATCGCCAATATTTGGAGCGCCAATCCAGAGTTGAGCGGTCAACAAGTGAATCAAATTCTTACCGCCACAGCCATCGATTTAAAGACTTCTGGCTGGGATGCTGAAACGGGTGCGGGGTTGCTAAATTCAACAGGTGCGATCGAGCTGGCAAGAAGCACCACTCCTGCGCTAACCGTATTTTCTGGAGATCGACTAATGCAGCGAGTGTCTGGATCTTTGGGTAGCGCAACCTGGGAAAGTCGGGATGGCGCTGTAGCAAGGGAACGAACAACTGGCTTTGGCACTTGGTTGAAGGACAACGCCCACGGCATTTTGGATGTAGCCGGATTTATTCCAGTCGTAGGAGCGGTAGCCGATGTTGCCAATGCTGGCTTATACGCTGCCGAAGGTGATTATGCGAATGCCGCACTATCTGCTGCTGCTGCCGTTCCCGGTGTCGGTGATGCTGCCGCAGCCGTAAAGCTGGCCAATCGCGGCGTGCAGGCAGTACAGGCTGCCAATCGAGGGACACGCACCACACGAAGTGCTACCGCTAGAGCGATCCCTAGTCGGAGAAGTCCTGACCGATCGCCTGTTCCTGCGGCGCGTCCCACTGCTTCCGGACGGCGGCGACCTGCACCCGATCGTCCTGGTTCATCCGGAACACTGAGAAGACCTAGTTCAGTCAGACGGGAAAGACAACCTGTCGCCGTATCGAGTGGAAGACCGTCCGTCAAACCGCAGGAACGCAAACCAGTCGTAGGAACGGGTAGCCGACCTGCCACCAGACGACAAGCAGACCATCAACCCGGACTGGGCACTGCGAGAAGGCCACGATCGCAACGCCCCGAAAGCAATCCCGGATCGTCACCCAGTCGATCGACGCAACCAACGGGTCAGATTACGATCCGTCGAGGCGATACGCTTTGGGAAATTGCTGAGAGGAATCTGGGTAGTGGCACTCGCTGGCGCGAACTACGCAAACCTGATGGCAGTTCTTTTACAGAACGGGATGCCCGTCGTTTGCAACCTGGAGAATCAGTGCGGCTTCCTGACCCTCAGCCTCGCCAAACACCTACGCAGTCGCCTTGGTCGCCTCCTCCGCGAAAGACACCCGATCTGACGCCTTACATTCATACTACCGATGATCGTAAATATGCCCTAGACCCTGTAGTACTGTCGCGCTTAGACGAAATTCGCCAGGGAGAGAGCTTATCAGAGTTTGCTAAACGGATAAGAACCAGGATGCGGGACAACAATAAATCGCCAGCAGGTGGCGGCAAAGGTTCTAGCGGTGGGTTGCTCCCCGATCGACTATTCTCCCCTGACCAATCTAGAGGTAATGAAATTTTAACTTCACCTTATTGCTCTCTCGAAAGAGATCCAGCGAGTATTAACAGAAGTGACGATACTACTACCCAGAGAACCCAAGGGCTTATTCCTGATGCGCAAGGTAGACTGCGTGACCCCCAAGGTCGTTTTGGAAAAGATCCAAGTAAACCCAAAGACGATCTCGATCGTAAAGCAAGAGCACATGCTTCAAAGACCCGTCGAGAAAGCTTTAGAAGAGAAGCGCTCAACACTATCAACAGAGCGCGTGGATCTCATCCATTACAGTTCCTTGTTGACGAACATGGAAAATGGCGCACTTCAGATTCTCAGTCGGAAGAGTTAGGTATACAAGCAGGTCATCTCACGAGTAATCACAGTTTAGCGACAGGAAATTACCACAATGAAGCACCAGAAAGATTTGCTTTGGAAGATGCTTTGTTTAACTGGATGGACTCTAAGGCAGAAGGGGGCGGAGCAATACATGAAAAGAGTGCCATTGAGATTGGCGGTCTCCCTGTCGAAAAGGAAACCGCAGAAATGTGGGAGAAGATTGGTTTAATTCCAAAAGGGACTGTTGCAAATGCACGCCCACACTCCGGATGGACTCGCCCATAGTGAACAGCAGTAGGGTGGAAATGCACATTGTACAACCGAGATTAAAACTCAACGCTTTGAGCAAATTTGTCGGAGTTTCGAGTTGTAAGCTGCAACTTTCAAGATTGGAACTCCATTGTTTAGGTTCAAAGCAACAATTTGCGAGTTCAGAACTCCATCTCTTTAAGTTCAAAAACTACAACGATCGCATCTATAACCTCAGCTTCCAGGCTCAGATCTCAAACGAGCAAGTTCAAGCTCTCGATCGAGCCACTCTAGGAGAAAGACACGATGAAAACACCGCCAATCGATGTACAACGACAGCAGACCAAGGTTCAATTTGCCAACACTCAAGACTACCTCAACTATGAATTAGGCAATGCTCAACGTCGTTTGCCACCGTTGTATATTCGATTGCTCGGATTTAGCATCTGCGCTCTCGTAGGCGGCACGATCGTCTGGGCCACCTTCAGCAAAGTCGATGAAGTAGCAACGGCTCCCGCACAGGTGATTCCAGCTTCGCAAGTGCAGCCAATGCGATCGCTCGCCAGTGGTCTCTTGCGCGAAATCAACGTTACCGAAGGCAAACACGTGCAAAAAGGCGAGGTCTTAGTGCAGCTTGACCCAACGATTTCCGAGTCTGAAGTCGATCGACTTGAAAAGCTATCCCACCAAAGCCGCAATACCCTAGCCCGATTGCAAGCCGAACGCACAGGCAACACCCAAGCCGGAAGCCTGCTGCAAAACCAACTATTAGCTGCCCGACTGCGAGAGTTTCGAGATCGTCGTGCGGCTGCCAATGCCGAAGCCAAGCGTCAGATGAGCGCGATCGAAACCGCACGAGTGAAACTCAGGCAATTGCAGTCAGAATTTTTACATACGAAGACCAAAGCGATCGCGATCCGCTCCTTATCCGTTCAGGGAGCCGTGCCCCGGTTTGACTATCTCGATACTCAGAACAAAGCAAATTCTTTGCAGAAAGAAATCATCGCTCAAGGGCAGGAGATCGAGCAAGCAAAGCAGTCATACCAAACCGCGCTCAAGAACACCACTCGATTAGAATCTGAACGGCAAAGCGAAATTTTGACTCAAATTGACAAACAACAGCAAGAACTTACCGACCTCAACGGAAAACTAACTCAAGCCCAAGCCCAATACAAGCACAGTACGGTTCGCGCTGGGGTAACAGGTACTGTCTACAATATCAAAATCAGCAAAACTGGATCTACAGTACAACCAGGCGATGAAGTCCTATCGATCGTACCTGATGGTGAAACGTTAATCCTTGAAGCCAAAGTGCAAAACCAAAACATTGGATTTGTACGATCGGGGATGAGAGTCAAAGTCAAACTGGCAACCTTTCCCTATCAAGAATTTGGCATGGTCGCAGGAACGGTTAGTAAAGTCAGCCCCAATGCCGTAAACGAACAAAATGGTGGATTAGTGTTTCCAGTTCAGGTTCAACTTAAGCAGCGATCAGTGAGAACCCACGATCGGGAGGTCTTTTTGTCTCCTGGTATGGCAGCAACCGCAGAAATTGTCACCCGTCAGAAAACGGTGATGAGCTTTTTGTTAGATCCAATCACTGCCAGTTGGGATCGTGCTTTCTCTGTTAGATAGGTGTGCAATCGTTCAGTTCAATAGTTTTGAACAGTTTTCTATACTCAATGAAACGATGCCTACTTTAACGGGTTTAGGCTACAAGGCGGTAATAAACGGAATTATCATCAGACAATTTGGCAGACTCTCAAAACCTATCGGAAGCTGTGGAAAATGACGACCCTCGCCAGAGCGGAGTTCTCGAATTTCATCCATAGACCCCGTTTGAACGCCAGTGCGTTGGAGAATGGCTTGCCGCCTCGATCGAATGCATTCGTGCGCGGCGATCGCTGGGCGACGGTGGGCCTCGTGGTTGAGGGCTTCCACCGCCAAATCGTTGAAGGATTCCTCGTCAACCTTTAAGGCTTTTGCCTGAGCCAGTAATCCAGACGGAAAGCGGATCGCGATGCATAATGATTTCGCACTACAGTTACAGTATATGCAACCACTCTAGCCTAAGATGGAAAACTGTAGGAAACCTCTATTTGTATAACAACGTCTATCCCATAGGTAGATGGGAATAAACTGTGTGATGGTTAAAATACAGCATTACTGATTAGAAAGCCATTTTGCAACTCCATCCAGCAATCTTTTTAAATAGATGACAAGTGTAATTTAGAGTGGTCGATCTGGACAGGCATGAAACCTAACATCCTTCGTCATTCTCATCCAGAATCTACTCAATTGTTAGGCGGGCGCTATAAACTCGTCGAACAGCTTCGCTCTGGTGGTTTTGGTCAAACTTTTACAGCTCAGGATCTTCATCTCCCAGGTCATCCATTTTGCGTTGTAAAACAACTGAATCCCCAGGTTAAGAGTTATCAAGATCTACAAGTGGCTAAACGACTCTTTGAGACGGAGGCGCAAACTCTGTATCGGCTAGGCTCTCACCCACAGATTCCTCGACTAATGGCTCACTTCGAGGAAAATAAAGAATTTTATCTAGTTCAAGAGCTAATTGAAGGCCACTCGTTGGATGCCGAATTTGCTACAAAGAATCTTTGGGATGATAGTCAAGTCATCGCTTTTCTGGAAGACATCCTCGAGACACTGGCTTTTATCCATGAGCATCACGTTATTCATCGCGACCTGAAACCTTCAAATCTCATTCGCAGACAAAGCGACAACCGTATTGTCGTTATTGATTTTGGTGCCGTGAAGCAGGTAAGCACACAGTCATCGGCCTCGCCATCAAAAATGAATCACACGATTTCCATTGGGACTCAAGGCTATATGCCTAACGAGCAAATAGCGGGTCGCCCTTGTTTTAGTAGCGATGTTTATGCAGTCGGCATGATTGCACTGGAAGCCCTGACTGGCCAACACCCATCCACAATCCATCCCCATCCTCAAATTGGTGAACTTGACTGGCACGCACTGGTACCTGATAGCGATCCGAAACTGGTCTTATTTCTGGATTACATGTTGCGATACGACTTCCGAAGCCGTTATGCCAATGCTGGAGAAGCGCTGGCAGCTCTCCGGTCTATGTCTGCTGAGCTGAGCCCTTCCAGATCTCCTATAAGTAGTGTTAATCCCGATTTGAGTGATGAGCAACCTAAAGCGCCTCTCCATCCACAAGGAAGCAGTGATTTGGTTTATCAAGACTCATCCTCCTTAATTGCTCACACTGTTCCTGTAAACCTTCATTTGTCTGCAACGCAGTCGATGGAAAGTACTAATAAAGCCATAGTTCAATCCCAGAGATCTCGAAAGCTAGATTTACCTACGGGCATAGGAATTGCACTTTCGCTAGGGGTTGGTTTATTCACTTGGCGAGCCTGCGCTCCTGCTCCTATAACAGAAACCGTTCCTGCAATCTCAGACAAGCCATCCTTAAAATCTTCCGCTCCCGCAAAAATAGGAGCTGCACGTCCCGATTTAGTGGCCGAACCGACAACCCCACCTTCCCAGAAAACCACGCATTCCAGCCCTTTAGCTGAAACAATAAGCCCGCCGGAACCAAAGCTCTCACAACCCCAAACTTCAGTAACGTCAAACAAATATCCGAATGCTGAAGAGACTAGATCGGCACCTATCTTCACTCCCGAAGCGGCCCAAAATACGGTAGAAAGCTTTTATCGTTATATATCTAATAAGAATTGGGATGCGGCACATTCTTTATTCGGTGCTAAATTAGCACAACAATTTGAACCGAGCTTCTATCAGCAGTTTCAGCAGGTGACTGTAAAAAACTTAAAGATTATCGATCGATCGGCTGAGAATATAAGCTTAATCGGCCAGAACACATACTTTTATCCAAATGGAAGCACCCAACTGGAAGAGCGAACCTATGTGGTGGAGATGATTAATGGCCAGCCTTACATAACAGATTCATCCTTTATTCGAGTCATCAAAACGCGAAGCTAAAAAACAAATAATTAAAGCTATGGCTCGCCTTGAATTCACACTGCTCTAGCGCCCTTAGGATGGCAGGTCGGTCGCCAGCGGGGGTTCGGTTAATGGCAAAGCTAGTCAATTGCCGTTAGTGTCCCTAGTTTTTCGCCACAGATTTGAGACGGTCATGCTTGGTATGGTCACGCTGTAAGACCAAGAAGAAAATGGTCAAACAACTGTCTTCATTGGGGAACGCACCAATTTCATCGGACTTGTTCCTAAACTCTCGAAACAATCGTTCGAGCGCATTAGTGGTTCGGACGAGTGGATATAAGGATGGGTTCAAATCATAGAAATTAAAGGTCAAAACAATATCTCTCAAAAAGGAGCGGATGGCATTAGGTTCAACAGACTGCCAAGTCTCGACAAAGACCACCAATCGCTCAATGGCTTCCATCCAATCATCGGTTTTATAGATGTCATAGGCGTCAGTCTTAATCTGGGTATAGCGAAGCTTCTTTGCTTCTGGAAGGTCTAGGGTCTGACCTTGCGCATCTTGGATGGATAAATTCTCATAGCCCAGATGACGCAGCATTGCCCTGATTTTATGAGTGATGCACAGTTGATGCTGGGCCTGAGGTACCCAGGCTTTGAGCACAGCGGGCAATCCATTGGTCCCATCACTGACGACAACCTCAACCCCATCAAGCTTCAATCCACGCTCCTGTAAACCCTTGAAAAAAGACTCCCAGGCGAATTGAGATTCACTCTCGGCAATCTCATAGTGCAAGATTTCACGAGTGCCATCTGGATAAATGGCCATTGCCACTAAAACAACCCGTTCTTCGGCTTGACGCAAGGCGCGCACATGTCCAGCTTGGTCTTCAAAGGTTTCCCCGCTTGCATATTGAATTCTCACCCAAACACCATCGACAAGCAAAATGGGTACAGCAGTGGTAATTTTTGCCGTGCGCCGTTGATTCATCTGCTGTTGAGCGGCTTCTGTGATTCGGTTGATGGCATTGACCGATAATACAGCCCCGAGTAATGGATAGAGCGCTTCTTGCAAGTCTCGCAAGGACAGGCCCATGACATACAGACTTAGACAAAAGTTTAATAGACTGCCAAGGCCCCGTTGATAGCGCCCCAAGATTTGCCAGTCTCGGTCTCTGTTCCCATGGCGCAGCTTGGGTACCGACAAGGATTCGATGCGCCCGTATTCGCTATCAAGGACTCGCTTGAAGTAGCCAGACCGACGAGGTCGTTCTCCCGCAAGCTGATTGAGATGCTCTTGTAATTCTTCGCACAGAGCTGCTTCTAAGACGCTTTGTGCTTGGTGGTGCAGAAAACTCGTGAAACCCTTATAGGGCAATGATTGTCAAAAGATTGCCGTTGTTGAGAACATGGCTGATCGACAACGCAAAATCAAGGTTTCAGGGCTTGATTTAGAGCCAAATGCTCGACTCAATCGAAGCTCAAAAAGTTTTCTGCACCACTAAGCGCTTTGTGTAACCCCCAGAACCTCTGTATTCAGTTTTTCCTGTAGGACTTCGTTCAACTCTGGATATGGATTTTGGGTTTGAACCCGCAGTATTTGGGCTTTGCGTGTGACGATATCCATTCTCTGTTGGCCTGAATCTCTTATCCTCAGACCTTTTCACGCTTTGGCCTCTATGGCGAAAAACTCAGGACACTAACCAATTGCCAGTGGAGACTACCGAGATGCTCTGCTTAAAGCTGATATAACCTGTAGTATGAGTCGTAGGGCTAATTGCTGGGATAATGTAGTAGCTGAAAGCTTTTTTGGTACGCTCAAAATCGAGTTGATTTATCCTAGAATCTTCTCCACAAGAGCAACCGCCCGAACGATCGTCGCAGAATGGATCGAGGTGTTCTACAACCAACAACGGAGCCATTCAACGATTGGATATCTCACACCTATTCAATTTGAAGAAAATTACTGGAGCACTCTAGATTACCCAATGGCAGCTTAACTTACCTGTCCACTCTTTTGGGGTAAGGTCAATTTTATCTGTGCAGTACCGCATAAGAATGGAGTTAATATAGAGGTATTAGAGCTTCCCAAAAAAGAAATTTATGATTCAAAGCGAGTTTTGTCAGATGATGAGCTAATGTGATGAATATTCAACTCTTTGCTTGCGCTCAAGAATATAGTTCAAAAGTAGCGATTGTTTCAAATGAAGGAACATTTACCTACCAAGATTTACTGAATGCTTCTAGTGGGTTCGCGAAATTTCTCCTGTTGGGAGAAGATGATTTAAAAGAACAGCGTATCGCGTTTCTCATTCCACCAAGTTTTGAGTATGTGGCAGTCCAGTGGGGGATTTGGCGAGCTGGAGGAATAGCCGTACCGTTATGTACCGTGCACCCGCGACCTGAATTAGAATATGTCATTTCTAATTCAGGTGCATCGATTGTAATCGCCAACCCCATTTTTGAGAAACTGCTTCGCCCAATTTCTGAAACACTCAATATTAAATTTATACTGACATCGGCCACATTATCCGGTCAAGCCAGTAGCCTGCCAGCGGTAGATATTGGAAGGCGAGCGTTAATTCTGTATACAAGTGGAACAACGGGAAAGCCAAAGGGTGTGGTCATCACTCATGGAAACATCCAAGCTCAAGTTAGTAGCCTCATCGCAGCATGGGAATGGAGTTCGAACGATCGGATTCTACATGTACTGCCCTTACACCATATTCATGGAATTATTAACGTCCTGACTTGCGCATTAGGGGCTGGGGCCGAGTGCCATCTCATTGAAAAATTTAATGCTGATATTGTTTGGAGTCGAATTTGTAACGGTGACTTGACTCTATTTATGGCAGTGCCGACAATTTATGTAAAGCTGATTGCCGCATGGAAGTCAGCATCGCAGGATCGCCAGATCGCTATGTCCCAAGGCTGTGCCAAAATGCGTCTCATGGTTTCTGGCTCGGCAGCATTACCCATTCAAGTGTTAAACCAATGGAAGGATTTAAGCGCACACGTACTGCTTGAGCGATATGGTATGACTGAAATAGGCATGGCATTATCGAACCCTTTAAGGGGAGAACGAAAACATGGCTCAGTAGGTTTTCCACTGCCGCAAGTTGAAGTTCGACTGGTCGATGAGTCAGGACAAGTCGTTCCCCCAGGGATGCCAGGAGAAATTCAAGTCAAAAGTCCTGGAGTATTTTTAGAGTACTGGCAAAACCCAGAAGAAACTGGAAAAGCGTTTTGCGAAGGCTGGTTTTGCACAGGAGATTATGCAGTCGTCGAGGATAGTAGCTACCGGATTTTGGGTCGCATCAGTGTCGACATCATCAAAACTGGGGGCTACAAAGTCTCAGCTTTAGAAATTGAAGAGGTACTGAGAACCCATCCCAACATTCGAGACTGTACAGTCGTGGGAGTCGAAGATCCTGAGTGGGGAGAAAGGGTTTGTGCCGCTTTAGTATTAAGAGGATCGCAAACTTTAACAGTCGAATCCTTCCGAATTTGGGCAAAAACACAATTGGCTGTTTATAAGATTCCGACACAAATAATAATCGTAGAAGAATTACCTCGCAACGCAATAGGAAAGGTTACAAAGCCAACTGTAATTCAGTATTTTCGAAGTTGATTGAAGCAATCGCTTCTCGTTTTGGTGGGTTGGGAGGACACCAAAACAAATTTTTGGTAGATACTCCAAGCGATTCCAGAATCCCGCGCAGCCGTTCAGTACAGCTCATCCAATATTCTAAATCTTGATACATGAGATCGGGGTTAAAATCTAGATTGTAATGCACCACATTAGGAAGTTTTAAAAACTCGTCTGAGAGTTGGGGAGAAAGAAGTAATAGAATAAACGGCTTTCCTTGAAATTTCTTGTGCAACTTATGTGCCAAATCCTTTACCCCTTCAAAATCTGCAATACCTGTTCTAATAAAAATCGCCCGATCGCAATATTGAAGAGTATACAAAAATCTTTCGGAACGAGCCGAATAACGAACGCGCATCCGCTCATACACAGCGGACATATTGCAATAAGTATCGTCTGTCTCTTCAACCTCGTGAGCGAAGGATAGACCCGTCCACTTACGGTGGTAGAGTCTTCCCGCATCCGAATCGTAGTGAAGATACGTAGGGTTCCACATATCGAAAAACTGCTCTTCAATAATATCTGCGACATCACCAATTTTAGTAGTTCGCGTTAAATCGAAAGGGTAAGCAGGGCCATCAAATCCCATTTTGTACAGCAGCATACGGACAGCGCAGCGATCGCCTAAGGGTACAATTGCAATGCGTTGTAGATCCTGCAAAGCACATTTGTATTGCAACCATACAGCAGACCTAGAGGGGACTTTTACCCGACTTTCTAAACCATCTGTACTTATCATCAAGGTTCGGAAGGGGGTATCAGGATTGAGCAGATCTTCATAGACTCCAGATTGCATTGTTTTTAATGCACAACGAACCTCTTGCCACATGGGTTGAATATTGTACTCATTGTCCGATTCGTTAAAAATACAGAGACAAGAACCGTTCTCTTTAAGAATTCCTAAATGTCCATCATAAAAGATTAGTTGCGGATTGTTGAGCGCAATGTGATTTAAGGTTGATGCAAATTCAAACCTGGAATTAGGAGGAATATTAACATTGGTTTCAATATGGCTATCCTCATTCACAGCAAAGAAGGCGACATTGCTCTGCTGCGTCTGACTCGTAAGATAGATACCAGGCTTTAACCCTGCTTTTCTTTGTAAAGCCGTTTGCAGTTCTTGCCAGTAAGGAGAGATCGTGTAGCTATAGGAAGAGAGATTGCTGATTATTAATTTATTTTCTTCAGGTTTAGCCGTTACTTGGAAACCAACCTTGTCGGCATAGACTAACACTTCTTTGGTTTTAAGAGAACAATACGTATCTTTTTTGAACTCGATATTATTAATCTCGAAAAAGTTTAGGTCAATCGCTTGATACATAAGCTGGTGACCGATCAGGTTAGGATGAGATGGATCGAAAGAGGTGCCTTCTCTCCATCGCCCTTGCCCGTCATCTACAGCTGATAACCAATCCAAGACCATTTCATTCGAATTTAACATCCGGTTGTGGGTATCTAGCAATAACGAGTAATGCTCGGCACAATAGTCGTTATGAGGATAAACACTGCCTAGTATGGGGAGTGCTCCCAAGTCTCGTGTCATTTTCACAAGTTGCTGCAACCCTGCTTCGAAGCGCCTCTGAACTGATTTTCTTTGATGAGGAGCGCAGTGTGCCAACCCCTCATTACCCAGAGAAAGAGAAACGATCACGATATCAGGTTGTTCCCGTGCAACAACTGAAGGAAATCTAGCGATTGTTCGACTAGCATTCGCACCGACTTCGGAGGCATTTACAACTTGATGTCCAAATTTTAGCCGAAGGGACTGTCCTAAGAGCCAGCTCCAGCCTCTAAACATCCAAGCTTTGTATCCAAGCGCTACTGAACTCCCAAGGACTAGGATTTTGAGATTTTCACTGCCCTGGCTCAGATTCTGTTTAGTAGAAGTTTCTTCCAGATATCCAAACGGATGTGATTGAGCATAATTAAACTCACCGTCATCTATAACAATTACAGCCGAGGCATCCTCATGCTGTACTGGAATCCAACGGTTGAGACCCAGCGCTTCAAACTGCCGAGTGCCATCTGAGGATAGACGGACATACTTATATTCAATTCTTTGAGAATCCACTGTATTCAAACAAGGCTGAATATCAATGTTTTCTTCTGTCCACCATAAAGGATATCTTTCAGAATTTGTTCGTAGTAGAATACACTTTGTAACTTGCCAATGACCCAGTTCAGGTGTTGAGCCTACAATACCAATGGATTCACCAATTTGAGTATATGCATTGATCTGAAATCGATACATAGCTTTCTTCTTGATAAGAATATAGATATTGGACACTAAGGCAAAATCTGTTGAATTAGTTCAAGATATCATCTCGATCTAAAAATGTATGTATTCTAAAGATCTCTTCCATTAAGCAGAGCGATTCTTGAAAGTCTTAGCTTAAGAGTGTCAAGTATTCGCTTTTATAACTTAGTAGTGAAGATCTATACCTCTCTTTTATCACTCTAGGCAGAGGAAAATACGAATTCTGGCACAAAAAGGAGAGGTAGGCGACACGCTAACGGCTGACAACATTACACTGGCGATCGAGCCAATGAATCGTTATCAAACCTAAACACAGCAGCAGATGCAGTTGAGCTGTGCAAGCAGGTGACAGGTGAATCATCCGCAAATCGGCATTTTATTTGATGTGTTCCACGCTAACATCGAAGAAAAATGTATTCCGGCTGCAATTCGCGCTGCTGGTTCTTACCTAAAACATCTGCACGTCTGCGAAAACGATCGTGGCATTCCTGGAACAGGTCACCTAAATTGGTCAGCTCTATTGAAGGCACTTCAAGAAATCCGTTACGACGACTGGGTTGTCATCGAAAGCTTCAATTTTTATGATGCCCACTTATCAGGAGCTGCATGCGTTTGGCGTGATTTGGCACCTTCTCCAGAGGCGATCGCTTATGAAGGCTTGCCCTTTCTCAAAGAAACTGCAAATAGAATGGGGTATTCTCGATTGGAATAAATCTTTATTGTCTTTACTACAAAGTTCGCATCTATACCCTCCCTGGTTCTGACGGATACTGCAGGAAGATTTTCTGTTAAGTTATTGATGTTTCACTTGCTTCTGCACAGGCGCCATAACTCAACAGGCGATCGTTCCTCTCATCCCTCAGCTTCAAGCTATCACACTTGCTCCTACACTCCTTTAAACCTGAATATCTGCCTTCCGCAACAGTGCGACTAACTCCGGTTCAGTTTTCTTAGATCGTGCGGTCTTCTGCGATGCCTTCGCTTTGGCGATCGCAGGTTTCCGTCCTGGCTTCAGCTTTGCAGCCTTAGCTTTCGCAGAGACTGGAGCTTTCGCCACTTCAGCCACAGGCTCGGACTGGGGTATTGGCTCCTTCGGTTTTCGCCCCGGACGCTTCGGTTCAGCGCCTGCTGTTTCTCCTAGAAAATAGCTGGATGGTGCGGAAGCCTTTTGCCATTTCCCATCTTTCACTCCGGCAAATAAGACCGACTTAATTCTGATTCCCTCCTCTTTGAGCTCTTCAGGACTGAGATCGCCGTAGAGCGTTTGAATAATCGTGTCGTAGTGCAACATTTCGCCTGGATGTTGACTCAGTATCTGAGCGAGCTAAAGGCTCTCAAAATCAAGGATGCTGTCTTTAGATGTAAGGCGATGCCCGTCTAACCGATCGCGATTGAGGATAGGTGGATGAGCTTCGCAAGGGTATGTCTCCTATCAATTGCGCGGGAGAGAGTCAAGGTTTTTCCATCAGTAGGCACTTCAGAAATCCTAACTCTCTCTTTGAACTCAGCGAACAACCCAGAGAATCGACGGCCCGTTCGAATTAGCGACGGCTGCGGATGCGTTGGTCGTTACGTTGGTCGACGTTGTTGCGGGTCCCTTTGATATCGCTGTCGTTGAGCGCGTCTTGGAGGTTGACTTCGTCGCCGCGGCCCCGACCCCGTCCGGTATCGATGCTTTGGCGGTTGGTTTGACGCACTCGGTTGCCGTTGCCGTCAACGGTGCTCACGTTGGTGCTCGTTTGGGAGTTCCCCGTGTCTTGAGCGTGGGAGGGGAAGGCGATTGCACCGAGGGTTGAAAGAGCCAGCAGGGTCACGATAATCTTTTTCATGGTAGGTTTCCTTCTGTAAGCTGATTGGGTTGAGGTTCGGTCGAGCGCGCTTGGCTTTCTGTTCCGATATGTGTATCTTCGCGTTAATAGCCGGGACAGACAGTGATATCTACCGGCATTGGAGGGCGATCTTTTCAGCGTTTAATCGGTGATGGCGATCGCGATGCGTTAACCCTCGGTTGCACGTCCTAAACTAAAATGGCACTGTAAGCTACCAGATGATTATGGGTTTTCCCAGTGGGGTGAATTTGTCTGAAAGCCTTTAGCTTCCTCGCGGGAACCTCCGCGTTCTATCTGTACTCAGATGAACGTCGAGAGGATGTCACATACTTGCCACTCCATCAATCAAACCAAAACGACCTTAGTCTTATTCGTTTGACAGGCGGCAGGATTAAAAATGGCTCAATCTCAACCCAGACAAGGGATTCCCATGTAGCTCCTGACGACATTGCTGGGAGTGGCTGTTGGGGCAATTGCGATCGCCAAGGTGCATCCCTTTCTCGCCAAGAATGCTCCTATTGCGGCAGACATTCTAGTTGTCGAGGGATGGCTACCGGATTTTGCGCTTAAGGCTGCAATGAGCGAATTCGATAAAGGTACTTATCGACAATTGGTAACTCTCGGTGGTGCAATACCACACGGATCTTACTTACTTCGATGACTTACTCCCTCTCCGCCACAAAGTTGGTCACATACCAAAAATGTCCCCAAGCCTATAAACTTCGCTACAAGCGGGAGCTTAACGCGCCTAGTGCATTCGGTTCGCCAGACTTGGGTAATGCCTTACATCTGGCGCTGGCAATGGCCTATCGAGATTGGGACTACAGCGAACATAAGCCTGGGTTCGAGGTAACGGCAGCCCACCAGGACAGGTACAGGAGCTGATCTCCGGGTTAGCCCTTCGACTGCGCAACGATAGCGAATGGGAGCTAAGCACAGGAGCATTGCAAGCGATGCACCTATCAGAAGCACTGCGGGGCGGTCTGCGATCGGCCTGAGCCGTTGCCGGAGGGTGGGCGGAAGTTGAAGCAGGCGCAGTTGGCTTTGGCGGTGTGACTACTTTCTCTTGCTTTTGTGGCGATCGACTGTAAATTTTGCAGCAGTCCCTCGCCATAGAATGACTATTGGAATACCGTTTATCAAAAGGAATGGAAGGCTTGAAAGGACTCCTGATGTAATAGATAGACTTAAAGTTAATAAAGCAAAGCCTCCAAAGATTACCCACCCCGTAATTAAGATCCACCACGGGATTCTTCCTCCGGCTATGCCTCTAAAAGCTCTACCCTCCAAGCCGATTGACTGAATAAGGTCAAATCCAGAGGGCAGCCTGTCTGGGTTTGGTGTTTTTGACTCTAGAGGAATTTCAACAATAAATCGATCTTTATCCGATCTCTTAGGGGGTAGATATGGATCGTACTCTTCATTGTCTCTCATATTTTTGTTTAGTCATTCAATAGGAGAAGCCTTCGATCTCCAATCAAAGATTTCCTCCAACTGCTCCAGAGTAATCAGCCCATAGTTCCAAAGCACTATCGGCAGCTCGGTGGCGGTGGGCTGCTGTTGGCGAGTCGCTATAGCAAGGGCTGCTTCAGATAAGCCCAGGTTTTGCGTGAGATAGTGGAGAAAGTATGGGTCGTTCACTAGTTTTAGCAGAGGCTTTGCATGCATTAAGCGTGCCCGATAGCGTAACGCGTTTTGCGCACGATGATGAGAGTTGGGTCTAAAAGTTTATGCAGTACAGCGGTGAGGAGCGATCGCATCCCCTAGCACATCATTAAATCTAGGGTTGCCTCTTCCTAAGGCTTTCCTTAAGAATTTTCAAGGTTGATAGCGATAGGGAGCCTGCTGATTGTCGTATGCTGCCTGAGAACGAGTCTCTGGGGTGACACAGACGACATCACCTGAGAATGCTTCACGCCACACATAACCTTGACGACAGGTATTGGGTCCGTAGGCTCCTCCGTAAGGTTCAACTCGATAGCGGGCCTGTTGATTATCCCGAGCAGTCTGAGAACGGACACTGGGTCTTACACAAACATGGTCATCTGCATTAGCTTCTCGCCAAACATAGCCTTGACGACAAGTATCAGGTCCATAGGCTCCTCCGGCACTGGCACTCTGCGGGATTGCCATCATGCTAAGGCTCATTCCACCAAGGCATAAAGGAATCAATGAGAATAATCGTATGCTTTTCATATTGGGGTGCTCTGTATCGATAGATTTATCCTCGCTGACTCGTCTAATTTGGTCTGTGATTCTTATATGAATTGGATCGCGATCTTGCTCACTCCTCAGTTGCACCAACTGCTACAGCCTCAGCAATTCCGGTCATGTTCAGAACCTCTGCTCTGTCCAACTTGCCAAAGTATTCATGTGTTCAGACAGGGAAAGTCCGCCGAAGGAAAGTCTCGCTATAGATGCCTGAACCCAGATTGTCAGCGCAACACCTTCATCTTGAACTACTCTTACCAAGGTCGCTTGCCTGAAGTCAAACAACAGATCGCCGAGATGGCTCTTAACGGCAGTGGCATACGGGATACAGCGCGCGTGCTTAAGATTAGTCCATCCACGGTGATTGAGGAGTTAAAAAAAGGGTCAGACCTAAAGGCAGTCAATGAAGCCCGACTGTCTGAGCTGGAACCCCATCAAACCATCTCGAACCTCTGTCAATGGGAGGACATAGAAGCAGAAGCCGATTAAATGTGGAGCTTTGTCGGAGATAAAGCACAACAACGATGGTTATGGCACGCCATTGACCATCACTCAGCAGAAGTCTTGGCCTATGTCCTGGACACTCATCAAGATAAGGCGTTTGCGAGGCTCAAAGGCTTATTAGAACCCTTTGGTATTACTCAGTTTTATACGGATGACTGGGGAGCCTACGAACGCTTGCTACACCCTGCCGAGCATACGGTAGGTAAGCGCAATATCCAAAGGATTGAGCGCAAACATTTAACCTTCCGCACTCAGATTAAGCGATTAGCTCGCAAAACCATTTGTTTTTCCAAATCAGTTGTAGAGCATGAAGCAGGAGAGGAGATCGCAGCAGCGGACGACGGCGTGGGATGAACTGCTGGTTGTGAAAGCTTGAGACAAGGGTATCAAACCATCAATTCAGCTTTGATTTTAGCTAGAGCGACGGCCTCCTTATCGCTTACCTTGTTGCTACCCGTACCAAATAATCCGCTGCCAGCAGCATTCGCGACTGCATCGGCGCAATCGTAAAGAAATTCTTTATATTGGCTAATTTCTTCAGGGGTAGCTTTGCCCTCCACTACACTTAAAGCATTTTGGGCGGAGACGATCGCCCGATCGACAATGGCACCAGACTCTACATCTTCTGGCTTAAAATTTGGTTTTTGTAGTTTGATTTGTCCGCTCTTTAGAACCTCTTCCGAAAAGACAGATTGAATGATAGAGTTGCCGGGATATTTCTTGGCTACAGTTGTTAATTGTTTAGATAATGCAACGGCCTCAATAGCCGTAGAGATAATTCCCATGTCAACTAACGCAACGGCCATCCCAACGGACATGGGTGCCTCAGAAATCTTTTCTAATTCTTGCTGTGTATAATCAGTCATAGTTTTTTAGCGATTGGTAAAGTAACTATTCGGGAGCTTAATAATTGTCAGGACTAGTATTCTGCGCGCTTCTCTTTCGATCGGCGGGAGCAAGTAGCAACAGACACAAAAATAACTTGCGGGCTGAACTGAAGGACTCTACCGTAAGGATGACATTCAAGTAAACGACAGTGAAAGACATCGATCGCGAAATCCAGAGATTGATCCATCAGAATGATACTGATATCCAGCACTGAGAAGGCGGGTTGACCTTCTTCTCAAAACGATTTATGCGGTCTGCTCGCTCAAAAACTGATGCACCTGACTGATAATGATGGCTCCTCTCACCCCCTGCCGAAGCTACCCATTTCACAGACCCCGATCACACGTCGCCAGAGCCGCAAAGCTCCCCGGAACGCTCGTCTCTAAAAGCATCGGATGTCACTGTAGCGGCCAGCTTTCACTATCAATTAACCCAATGCCCGTACAAATAAAGCCCTTTTCATCCAATATCAAACACCCTTGCAGCCATTGCGTATTGAGAACTGCACCAATGGGCAGGGTTTCTACCAGCCCTAGCGATTCCGCTAATTCCAGGTTAGAGGGGTTGTACAACGGCTTCTTGCCCAGATGTTACTTTAGGTCAGGAAGGCCTTTCATCCCATCACTTTGAACCCTTTTGCCTCTTTTGTCAATTTACCTCAGTTAAGTAATTATCTTTAAAGTTCGATTATGTCTACTCAAGATTTCTATGCCACCTTACCCGAACTAACTTGTTTTCTAGACCTTGCCAATCCAGAGCGCTACGCAGAAGTCCCGGATGACTGGTATATTCTCATAACCGATGTTGTAGGGTCTACCCAAAAAATCGCGCAAGGCTATTACAAAGAAGTCAACTTACTGGGTGCCAGCTCTATTATTGCCGTGTTGAATGCCATTCGACCAGTAGAGATTCCCTTTGTTTTTGGCGGAGATGGGGCCTCTTTATCGATCCCCCCCGCCTGTCTGTCTCTCGCCCGCGATGCGCTTATAGGCGTCCGCCAACTAGCGCGCACCTCCTTTGCGATGGAGCTACGAGTGGGGATTGTCCCTGTCGCCACAGTGAACCTGAAATACCCGTTGAAAGTGGCCAAATGTCGGTTGACATCTCATTACTGTCAGGCCAGCTTTATAGGCGGCGGCATGACCTACGCCACGGATTTAATTAAAACTAAGGCAATCTACCGACTTGAGGGAGTCCAGCAGCCTGTAACCGCAGACCTCACTGGAATGGAGTGCCGCTGGCAGGAAGTACCGAGCCGATTTACTCATACTCTAAGTCTAATTGTTGCTGCAACGCCTCGCGATAAAACGGTTAACGACAGGATTTACCAGGACATCCTAGAGGCCGTTGAGCAGATCTATGGAACGATCGAAAACTATCACCCCATCGACCTTGCCGCGCTAAAGCTTACGTTTAATCCCGTCAAACTCAGCGCTGAAGTTAAAGCGAGAGCTAGCTCTACTCGGCTTTGCAGTCGCGCTCGATACCTGCTCCAAGTCTTGCTGGAAAACGGGATTGGACTGATTGCAATACAGTTCGACCTGCGCTTAGGGGGCGTGGATTGGGGGCGTTACAAGCGCGAACTTCGAGCCGCTTCTGATTGCCAAAAAATTGATGATGCTCTCCGCATGGTTCTTGCCGGAACGCCCGAGCAAACGGAGCAACTGACCCAATACCTAGAAAGTCGTTTTCAAGCTGGCCATCTTGTCTATGGCATTCATATTTCGGATCGCGCCCTTTTGACCTGTCTCATTCTGGACCGACGGAACCGCCATCTACATTTGGTTGATGGGGCTGGTGGGGGCTATGCCTTTGCGGCGCGAGAGCTCAAATTACGACAGCGTGCCCGGAACAATCAGATAGTCTGACGGGACGACTTTCTGCGTCAATGCTACAGGCTGTTTGGTGATGAGGCGATCGCAGCAGTCGCACCCCGCTTTTCAACAAAAAGCTCCCAAAAATCACCAATGGAAGTGACCTTGTAGGGCTATGCATCGCTTTGATGCTTTATAGAAGGTACTAGATGCATCATAAAATCGCGCTTACCGATTGGTGCTCCTGCCATACGCAGGATATTGTAAGCCGTTGCGATATGGAAATAAAAGTTTGGCATCAAAAAATCATCGACATATGCAAGTCCAGATAATTCGACGTATAGCCCTTGCCCAAACTCGATCCGATTGAGTTCTAAAAGTTTAGAATCGGCAACATTGATACTGGCCAATAACTCCTGAGTCGATGAAATATGACCGCGCGCCTCAACTAGAGATGCTACATCGGGGTTCAAGTTGTTTGCCGACTGCCCCGAGCACCACAATGCGAAGTTACGGGGCTGGTTGCATGCAAATGCTATTTGCGTGCTGAACGGCAGCATATCGGACGCTATGCGACTTTGCAATAGAGATTCTACATCTTCCGCAAAATGACTCTCTGCTATATCTAAGAGATGGCTCAACGTATCGAGCCTGGAACTGAAGATATTTTTGAGTGCTGCGATCTTCTGATTTTCCATTCGTTTTTAGATGAACGAGTTGTAAAGCGTAGCTACCAATTATACTGAATCATTTAACATCATTAACTTCCACAAGGTCGTAAAGATTCAATAGCCTAGTGGTTTTCGGAAATTGCCAACCACTTTGTCAAGTTCTTGCGCGATCGCCAGCAATTCCATTTCCCGCCACCGCTTACCCACAATCTGCATGCCAATCGGTAGCCCTGCCTGAGTTTGCCCAATCGGAATGACGATCGCAGGATGTCCGCTTAAATTAAACGGCAGCGTGTACGTCCCATTTGCAACCCCATGCGGGTAAGACTGACCTGCAACCTCCACTGCACTCCAAGATGGACGATGGGTAAAAGCAGGCGTTGCGGCAACAGGCAAAAGCCAGACATCCCAAGGCTCTAGAGCTTCATCCATCTGAGCCGTAAAGCGATCGCGCTCAGTCAGGGTTTGGAAATATCCTTTTAAGGTGGGACGCAAAAATTCGGGTAAAAAGCGGCTAAGATTACCGAGTTCTCGCAGCGCCTTATCCCCTTGTGTTGCAGTCCGAAAGAGGAGAGTCAAACTCCGTTGGATCGTGTAGCGATCTTTGGGTTGGGCATAAATGTTTACGTAGGCAGCCATCCGACCATACAACGTCCAGATCTGCGATAGATCAAAATTTTGAGGCAGCCATTGTTCGACTCGCACCCCTGTGTCAACGAGTTTTTGGATAACTGTTCGCAAGGTAGATCGAATTTCAGGCTCAACGGGTACCGTTGGCCATTCATCCATCCAGGCAATTTTCAGATCGGTCAATCTCTTCTGCGAGGGCGTATCTAAAGGAATTGGAGGAACATCGGGCCGACGCGGATCGGCTCCAGCAATCAGAGAAAAACAAAGGCGAATATCCTCAAGCGATCGCGCCAAGCAGCCGACCGTCATCATTTGCCGCAAACAGTAGGGATATCCCGGCACTTCAGGAATCATGCCCGCTGTAGAAATCCGCCGATCGGTGGGTTTCAGGCCATATACCCCGCAAAAATGGGCAGGTTGACGCACAGCCCCCCCAAAATCATTGCCAATATCCAGCGCTGATAGCCCAGATGCGATCGCCGCCGCACTGCCGCCGGAACTGCCGCCCGGCGTATAGCCTAAGTTCCAAGGATTATTCACCCGAGGAAACAAAGAATTTGCGCTTTGAAAATCTCCAGCCAGTTCCGGCACGTTTGTTTTCCCCAGAATGACGGCTCCGGCTGAGCGCAGTCTGGCAACTGCCGTGGCATCCTGCTGAGGAATGTAATCTTTAAGGGGAATATACCCTGCTGTCGTGCGGAGTCCTGCTGTTTCAAAAATATCCTTGATGGTGACGGGCACCCCATGTAAAGCGCCCCAGTTTTCTCCGCTTGCTAGCGCTTCATCCGCTTGCTTGGCTCTGGCACGGGCATTTTCGGCATCCAGGGTACAGATCGCATTGATCTTCGCGTTGTGCTTGGCGATTTGAGTCAGATACGCATCCAGCGCTTCCGCCGCCGAAACTTGGCGATCGCGAATCATCCGCGCAAGCTGATGCGCAGGGACAAACGTGAGGTCAGTCATGGGCATTTCATCGCTAGGGTTTGATAAAGTTAATTATATTCACTTTTAGTTAATTTAGTTAACTAATTTATCTATGGGCCGTCCACTGAAAGAAAACTCGCTAACCCCGCAGGATGTGGTCAATGCGGCGATTGCCTGTCTCGACAAAGAAGGAGAGGCTGCGCTGGGCGTGAATCGGGTCGCCAGAGAATTAGGGATCAAACCGCCTGCCATTTACAAGCATCTGGACGGCAATTCAGGGCTACGACGCGCTGTAGCGCTGGAAATTTGGCGCAGCTATTTAACGGACTGCCAAAACCAAACGATTGACCTTACAGAACCCCATGCTCTACTTCGGCTCGGCGCACAGATAACCCGAAACTTTGCTCGACGGCATCCTGCCCGCTATGCCGTGATGATGCAATATCAAATGCGACCTACCGATCCGGAAGAAGCTGAAATCATCCAAACCGCGCTTCAGTTTTTCCAGCGATCGCTGCAACTATACGAATTGAGCAATGATGCTTTGATTGATGTGATGCGGATGGTCAATGCCGCCATTTACGGTTTTATTGCCAGAGAACGGCTAGAACTGATGACCCTAAGCCGTTCGACCGATCGAAGCTATGAAGTCATGCTGGATGCGCTAATTGTTGCGATCGAGCATATTCGGCAGAGCGACCAACGATCGAGCGGAACGAATAGCAGCAAATAGGCTTCCCCGCAGTCAGCCTCAACGTGTTGGCTAAAATGATGCCCCCTAATGATGCCCCCTTGGCAAAATACAAATAAACCCAGTCAGGAAAAAGCATAGGTGGCAAGCCGCATTAAGCCCCCTCACCCAGCATGGCAGGCACATCGATCTCTTTAATACAGGTAGCTCGCGACAATGAGAGAATGCAATCAATAATCCTGAGAAGATCCGTTAGAGGAATGGCCTCGCCGCCGGATAGATGATTTGCGGCAAGATCCGCTAAAACTTCGGGTGTGCCCACGTTACCAGGGTTAATCACCGTTACGCCAATTTGCTGGGATCTCAATTCTTGTTAGTGTCCTGAGTTTTTCGCCATAGAGGCCAAAGCGTGAAAAGGTCTGAGGATAAGAGATTCAGGCCAACAGAGAATGGATATCGTCACACGCAAAGCCCAAATACTGCGGGTTCAAACCCAAAATCCATATCCAGAGTTGAACGAAGTCCTACAGGAAAAACTGAATACAGAGGTTCTGGGGGTTACGCAAAGCGTCTTAGAAGCAGCTCTGTGCGAAGAATTACAAGAGCATCTCAATCAGCTTGCGGGAGAACGACCTCGTCGGTCTGGCTACTTCAAGCGAGTCCTTGATAGCGAATACGGGCGCATCGAATCCTTGTCGGTACCCAAGCTGCGCCATGGGAACAGAGACCGAGACTGGCAAATCTTGGGGCGCTATCAACGGGGCCTTGGCAGTCTATTAAACTTTTGTCTAAGTCTGTATGTCATGGGCCTGTCCTTGCGAGACTTGCAAGAAGCGCTCTATCCATTACTCGGGGCTGTATTATCGGTCAATGCCATCAACCGAATCACAGAAGCCGCTCAACAGCAGATGAATCAACGGCGCACGGCAAAAATTACCACTGCTGTACCCATTTTGCTTGTCGATGGTGTTTGGGTGAGAATTCAATATGCAAGCGGGGAAACCTTTGAAGACCAAGCTGGACATGTGCGCGCCTTGCGTCAAGCCGAAGAACGGGTTGTTTTAGTGGCAATGGCCATTTATCCAGATGGCACTCGTGAAATCTTGCACTATGAGATTGCCGAGAGTGAATCTCAATTCGCCTGGGAGTCTTTTTTCAAGGGTTTACAGGAGCGTGGATTGAAGCTTGATGGGGTTGAGGTTGTCGTCAGTGATGGGACCAATGGATTGCCCGCTGTGCTCAAAGCCTGGGTACCTCAGGCCCAGCATCAACTGTGCATCACTCATAAAATCAGGGCAATGCTGCGTCATCTGGGCTATGAGAATTTATCCATCCAAGATGCGCAAGGTCAGACCCTAGACCTTCCAGAAGCAAAGAAGCTTCGCTATACCCAGATTAAGACTGACGCCTATGACATCTATAAAACCGATGATTGGATGGAAGCCATTGAGCGATTGGTGGTCTTTGTCGAGACTTGGCAGTCTGTTGAACCTAATGCCATCCGCTCCTTTTTGAGAGATATTGTTTTGACCTTTAATTTCTATGATTTGAACCCATCCTTATATCCACTCGTCCGAACCACTAATGCGCTCGAACGATTGTTTCGAGAGTTTAGGAACAAGTCCGATGAAATTGGTGCGTTCCCCAATGAAGACAGTTGTTTGACCATTTTCTTCTTGGTCTTACAGCGTGACCATACCAAGCATGACCGTCTCAAATCTGTGGCGAAAAACTAGGGACACTAACCAATTCTTCGCGCAATGAATGGACAACTCCTCGCAATCCAAACTTAGATGCACTATTGGCAACTTCGCGTCCAGAAAAATTATCCCGACCAGAGAGGGCACCCATAAAAATGATTTTTGGATTATCCGATCGCCGTAAGGCAGGCAGTAAGGCTTTAACCAACCGAATCGGAGCCACTAAATTTACCGCAATCACTTGAGAAATGTCTGCATCGGAGCAATCTTCAAAACGATACTGGCTAGTAAACGCATGGGTTTCCCAAGTTCCTCCCATGTAGAGCAAAGCATCTAAGCGATCGCCTCCAATTACGTTTGCCACCGTTTCCACCCCTGCTAGCTCGGACAAATCTGCCTGAATCCAGTCCCCAACCGGAGCCTTGGTGCGAGAAACCGCTAGCAATCGATCGCACTGGGGTGCCAAATGTTCGGCAACGGCCAGTCCGATGCCACGGCTTGCACCAGCGACAAGAAGGGTCTCGAACGACATATGAGTTCTCCTGTTTAGCTTTTAGACGGGAAGCCCCGCGCTCTATCCGTTTCGGATGAGCGCCGGGATGAAAGGTGCGTGAGTTGAGGTACGTTACCTGACCGCCTTGCGAAGCAATAGGGAAGGCAACAGTGCCGAAATGAACAAATTATCTATGCGACTACTCAGGGGTGTTTTGCTCCTCAATGTATTTCTTCAAAACCGAGATTGTGACCCCACCACAGGAGGCGATGAAGTAAGACTCGTTCCACAGAACCTTTTTCCAGTAAACTTTATCGACTTCAGCCGGAAACTCCTCCCTGAGCCTTCGACTGGAGACAGACTTCAAGTTTCCGATGAATTTGGGTAATTCCATCTGCGGCAAATACTGAAACAGCAAATGAACGTGATTGTCTTCGCCATTAAACTCGACGATTTTGCAGTTCCATTTCTGACATAAATCGCTCATCACTTCACCTAGTCGTTGAATCATCTCGCCTGTGAGCACCTTGCGGCGATACTTGGTCGTCAGCACCAAATGAGCTTTCATGTCGGACACGGATCTACCACTGGATACAAAATCGTCTTTCATCAACAGTTTACAATGATTACTTTTGTCAGTGTGCCTATTTTAAGGTACAGCAATTATAATAGAGACATGAGAATTGCCTACCAGTATCGACTACTGCCTACCGCCCAACAATCTGCCGATCTGAATCGGTGGCTTGAAATGTTGCGGTGTCAGTATAACTGGATGCTGTCAGAGCGCTTTGGGTGGTGGGAAGAGAACCGGAGTCCGGTTAATGCCTGCCCTATAGTTTGTCATCTCCCCGAACTCAAGGATCAGCCTGACTACTACAGTCAGAAACGCGATTTGGTTTTGCTCAAGCAAGATAGACCTTGGTACAAAGAGATTCATTCTCAGGTGCTTCAAGACATGGTCAAGCGAGTCAAACTCTCATTTGACCGTTACTTGATGGGTGACAGCAATGGTAGGCGCAGTGGTAAGCCCCGGTTCAAAGGTCAAGGCAGATATCATTCATTTACCTACCCTCAAGCTTCGCTCTTCTGGATTGACGGCAACAAAATCGAATTGCCGAAGCTTGGGGCGGTGAAGGTAATATGGCATCGTTCTTTGCCGGATGGATTTATTGTGAAAACCGCCATTATCAGTAAAAAGGCTGATGGATGGTACCTCACCCTCACCCTGGAGGATGCACAGGTTCCTGAGTTGACCTCACAGGTAGAGCCAGCTTGGGAAAACTCGATTGGGATTGATGTTGGATTGGAAAAGTTTGCTTCTGATTCAGATGGCAGCTTTGAGCCAATTCCTCAGCATTTCCGAAAATCGGAAGAGAGGCTTGCTCGTTTACAGCGGAAGGTGTCAGCATCCCAAAAGGGGAGCCTTGCCCGTAAGTTGTTGGTTCGCAAGGTTGCTAGACTACATCAAAAGATTGCGCGCCAACGCAAACAGTTTCACTTTGAAACGGCTGGCAAGGTTTTGGACAAAGCTAATGTGGTGTTTGTCGAAGATCTCAAGGTCAAAAATATGTCCAGACGAGTCAAGTCTAAACAAGACGAGACAGGCAAGTTTCTTCCGAATGGTCAATCGGCTAAGTCTGGACTGAATAAAAGCATTGTTGATGCAGGATGGAGCCAATTCATTGATATCCTCACTTTCAAAGCTGAAAAAGCTGGTCAGAGAGTTATCAAGGTTGACCCCTACGGAACCTCTCAGCATTGCAGTGTCTGTCTCAATAAAGTTTCAAAAGGACTCTCGGAGCGCTGGCATTCCTGTTCTCATTGTCAAAATGAAATGGATAGAGATATCAATGCTGCCATTCTGATTAAAAAAGTGGGGTTGGGACTCGCCTCACTCAAAAAAGCTCGAAAGCCGAAAGGTCTAGAGAAGCCCG
Organism: Altericista sp. CCNU0014; assembly: GCF_044923475.1. NCBI lineage: Bacteria > Bacillati > Cyanobacteriota > Cyanophyceae > Synechococcales > Altericista > Altericista sp. CCNU0014. Next base: position 2,172,239 of record NZ_CP137338.1, on the reverse strand, counting down.
CGCTGTATGCGTAGCATCAGCGTCGGGAGTAGTTCACTCTTCTTTTTATTGCCCCATTCGAATCGCGCTAGACATATTCATCATCGTTTCATCCAACCGTTTGCGGAAGATCGCGAGCAGATTAACGCCATTGTCTGGATGCAGAATGCCAAAATTTTTCCAAATAAAAAATTAGAACTGGCAGGCAAGCTTTTGTACGATGGCGCTCAGCTTACCTGCCAGTCCCACTCCCAGTCTGCAATTAGCTTAGGTAATAACTGTTGGTTTTTCCATCTGCGTGAGGGCGTGAATCTTGGCAACCTCATCGGCGATCGCAATTAAATCCCCCAGCGCATCCTGCGGGTCCTGAGCGTGCTTTGCAACATCGGCTTCGTAGGATTCCACATACAGCCGCAGGGTTGCACCTTGGGTTCCCGTGCCGGAGAGTCGGTAGACAATCCGCGCCCCGTCGGTAAAGCCGATGCGGACGCCCTGTTTTGTACTCACGCTGCCGTCAATGGGGTCGGTGTAGCTGAAATCATCGCTGTAGGCGACTTCGCGACTGCCAAATTTTTTGCCCTTGAGGCTGGACGTGGCCCCTCGAAGTTGGGTAATGAGGGTGTTAGCGCGATCGCTCTCTACGCCTTCATAGTCGTGGCGGGAGTAGTAGTTGCGCCCGTAGGTTTGCCAGTGCGCCCGCATGATTTGCTCGACGGACTGCTGTTTGACGGCCAGAATATTGAGCCAAAACAGAACAGCCCAAAGGCCGTCTTTTTCGCGGATGTGGTTGGACCCCGTCCCAAAGCTTTCTTCGCCGCAGAGGGTGACTTTCCCCGCATCCATGAGGTTGCCAAAGAACTTCCAACCCGTGGGGGTTTCGTAGCAGTCAATCCCCAACTTGGCCGCCACGCGATCGGGCGCTTCGCTGGTGGGCATAGAGCGCGCAATGCCTGCAATGCCGTCTTTGTAGCCTGGAGCAAGGGTGGCATTGGCGGCCAATACCGCCAAACTATCGCTGGGCGTCACAAAAAAGCGGCTGCCCAAAATCATATTGCGATCGCCATCCCCGTCGGAAGCGGCTCCAAAATCAAGGGGGTCAATGCCAAACATGCGCTCCACGAGATCGTGGGCGTACACTAAGTTGGGGTCGGGGTGCCCGCCTCCAAAATCTTCCAGGGGTTGACCGTTTTGGACCGTGCCCAACCCTGCCCCCAGGCGCGTTTCAAAAATGCCGTGGGCGTAAGGCCCCGTGACGGCGTGCATCGAGTCCATACACATCCGAAACGAACCGCTGGCGAGCAAAGTATGAATCCGGTCGAAGTCGAATAGAGACTCCATCAGCGCCTGGTAATCTGCCACTGCGTCGATCACCTCAACGGTCATGCCGCCCAGTTGGGTTTCGCCCAGACGGTCTAGGTCCACATCCAAGGCAGACAAAATCGAGTAGCGGTCGATGACCTGAGTGCGGGCAAAAATCGCATCCGTGATTTTTTCGGGCGCGGGACCGCCGTTACTGATGTTGTATTTAATGCCGAAGTCGCCGTTCGGCCCGCCGGGGTTGTGGCTGGCAGAGAGCACGATGCCGCCTAAGGCATTGTATTTGCGAATAACGCAGGAAACCGCCGGGGTGGAGAGAATGCCGCTCTTGCCGACTTTGATACGGCCTACGCCATTGGCTGCTGCCATTTTGAGGATAATTTGAATGGCTTGGCGATTGAAGTAGCGTCCATCGCCACCCAGAACCAGCGTCTGACCGGAAAGGGGGCCAATACTATCAAAAATGGACTGGACGAAATTTTCGAGATAATGCGGCTGCTTAAACACTGAAACTTGTTTGCGCAAGCCAGAAGTACCGGGCTTTTGGTCCAGAAACGGACGGGACGCAACCGTTTGAATCGTCATCTACGCTGTTCTCCGATGCAACAAAAGGGCAAGCTGCTCTCCTAATAGTATCGGGTTGGCTGCGGTACGGAACGTTGGCTGCAAGACAGCTTTTATCCCAAGAGCGATCGCCCATAAAACGCAACTGCGCGATCGCCTCGCAGCACTCACCAAGGCCAGCGGCATCGCCCAAGCGGAGGCACTGAGCGCGGGGTTGATGCTTTTGGTCGATGGGGCCTTCGTGCAGCGGCGGTTGTATCAAACCCATCGGGTGAATTTGTGCCAAGCGGCAACGATGCTGATGCGAGCCTATGACGGAACATAAGCTTGCAAAATCCTGGCATATAATCCGAGGAGGTAGAACGATCGCAGCGGCAATCCCAAGCTCAAGAAGCCGCGCACCCATGACCTTTACGCCGGACGCACCATGTCTATCAAAACGATTCAGCAGCTCGCGCCTCATTTGCAAGATCTGGGCGGATTCACAGCTCGGCGGCTGCTTCCCCATGGCGATCGCCCTATGGTAGGGCCATTTATTTTTTTCGATCACCTTGGCCCTGCCACCTTCCCGCCCCATCAAGGCGTCGATGTTCGCCCTCACCCCCATATCAACCTCGCTACCGTCACCTACTTATTCGAAGGGGCGCTCATGCATCGCGATAGCCTGGGCACGGTTCAGGAAATTCGACCCGGAGCCGTCAACTGGATGACAGCGGGACGCGGGATCGTGCATTCCGAGCGATCGCCGCAACCCGAGCGAGAAACCGCCTCTACCCTTCATGCCATCCAAACTTGGGTTGCCCTCCCGGACGATCGCGAAGAAACCGAACCCGCGTTCCATCACCATCCTGCCGATAGCCTCCCCCGGTGGCAAGACAATGGCGCAACGCTCACCTTAATTGCCGGGGTTGCCTACGGACGCACATCCCCCGTTCAAACCTTCTCGCCAATGCTCTATCTGGATTTAGTCTTGCCAGTCGGCACCTGCATCGACCTCCCCGCAGAATATAGCGAACGGGCTGTTTATAGCGTGACGTCAGGCTTGCAGCTAGATGACCTATCCCTGGAGCAACATCATCTAGCGATATTGCCCGCAGGAGCACCCATTCACATCTCTGCCGATCGCGATGCCCGCTGTGTTGTAGTTGGTGGAGAATCGGTAGGACAGCGGCACAAGTGGTGGAATTTTATCTCCAGCCGTCCAGAGCGGATCGAGCAAGCCAAACGCGACTGGCAAGCGGGTCGTTTCGATCCGGTGCCCGGAGAAACCGAGCGGATTCCGCTCCCGAATGCGTAGCCCTCAGTCTGAGAGGCAGTTTGAAAGGTTGCAAAGACATTGCACTAGCCCCCTAAATCCCCCAATTCTGGGGAACTTTGAGGCTCAGAACCCCCCTTTCTTATAGCCCGAAGGGCTTTAGTTAGGGGGCAGGGGGGCGAATGCAGGGTTGAATGGGACTTCTCAAACAGCCTCTGATAATCGGGAATAGTACGATCCTATCCAACATTCGCACGTCAGCTTACGCCATGAAACAAAGTTTCTGGCTGAAATTCATCGGTCGGTTGTTGATAGAGATCCAAAAATGCTGCTCCAATTTTATCGGGAGCAAAGGGAGTATTGGGCGCGACTTGACCCATAATACTGAGCATACCAACCCGAACTCCCGTACCTGCTAATTCTTGAGCCAGCGTGAGGGTAAGACTTCGCAATCCAGCTTTCCCAATACTAATGGATGAGGCTTCATCCCAGGGATAGTGCGCCCAGCCCCCACCCGTCAATAGTAGGCTTCCTCGTCCTTGCGATCGCATGGCTGGTAAGACGGCTTTTGCTGCGACTAACGCACCGATCGCGTTCACGGCAAAGTCTTGGGCAAGTTGGGTTGCGGTTAAGGTTGTGGGTTTGCCGAAGGTAGACGAAACAGCGTTATAGATCAAAACTTCTACCGTTCCTTGCTGCTGGATATTAGCGATCGCCCGCTCCAATGCTCGCTCGTCGCTGACGTCGGCTGCTACGCTCGTTGCATTAATGCCAGCTTCTGTCAGAGATGCGATCGCATCGGCATATTTCGATGGGTTTCGAGCAATCAATCCAAGCTGAAAACCCGCATTACCAAAGGCACGGGCAATTCCCAATCCAACGCCTGAGCCAAATCCAACAATAATACAAAGCGGTTTCATCATTGCGAGGGTTTTATTTACTAAGGTTATGACGACGATCTAAAAAAAGGTAGCTATTTCGCTATTTAAATTACTTACTAAACTGCACGGCTGTAAATTGATAGTGCTGCATCTCTTCAATGTGGGGAATATAGGGCTGAACCAAGGTAAAAAAGCCCTTGAATTCTTCGCTACTGCGGAAAATCTGGAGATGATCGGCTGTAGAAGTCCAAAGAATTCGTAAAATATAGCGCTGCGGTTCTTCTTCGCAATGGGTTAGATCGCAGCCCATACAGACAGCGGATGCCTGCAAATAGTCTGCGGCTTTGACGTAATCGGCCTCAAATTGAGGATTCAATCCAGTGGGTAAGTTGTAGCGAATATATTCGGTAATCATGGTTGTCTCCGCTTAAGAAACCGCTGGTTTAACCAAAAAATCTTGATGGTGGGCTTGAGCATAATCCCGCGCAAAATTAGCATAGGAGTTTGCTGGCTTGCCAGTGAGAGTCTGAATGCAATCGGTTACAGTCGATCCGGCTCCTTTTTGCCAGCAGTCGAACAGTTCTAGTTCGGCATCTAAGTACCATTCCGGTTCTCCGCCTGCCAGTCGTGCGGCCTTGAGATCTGCGGCAGGAATCTGGACGGCGGCGATCGGTCGATCCAAAACTTGGCTGAATTGCTCGGCAATCGCGGCAAAGGTAATCGCTTCCGGCCCCGTCAGAACATAGCGTTGGTGTTCGTGACCGGGCTCTGCGAGACAGATTGCAGCAACGGCAGCAACATCTCGCACATCGACATGGGAAATGGGCGTATCCCCAATGGTGTTATAAATGACTCCCGTCTGGGCAATGGTCTGAGTAAACCAGCGGATATTTTGCATGAACATATTGGGACGAAGCTGCGTCCACGTCATTCCCGATTGTTCTAAATGTTGTTCGATTTGACCGTGCCACCGTTGGAGGGTACTCGGCAATTCTCCAGCTCCCATGACCGATAGTTTGACAAGACGTCGAACGCCTGCCCGTTTTGCTGCATCAATAAAGCCGCACTCCAATTCAACTTGATTGGGCAAGTTGGGTAGTACTAAAAATGCAGCGTCTGTCCCCTGCAATGCTGCATCGAGGGTGTCTGGTTGGGAGAGATCGCCGATGGCTAATTCGATTCCTTGGGCGGCGAGATGGCTCGCTTTAGCGCGATCGCGCACGAGCGCTCGGACGGGTATATCTTTCTGGGAAAGTTGCCGAATCACTTCCCCCCCGATATTTCCAGTGGCCCCTGCGACCAAAATTGTCATCATTACCTCCTAAGTCTTCTCTATCGTTACCCACTTGAACGATCGCTAGCACTCGCTACCCAACTTAGAGTATCAAGGCATAATAAATTAATCAAATCGATTGTTTTGATAAATAAAATCAATGAAATCAATTGAGCTAGGGCAGATTGACTTAAACTTGTTGGTTGCCTTTGAAGCCATCTTTGAGGAACGGAGTGTCACCATGGCGGCGGCACGACTCTACCTAGGACAACCTGCTATGAGCGCTGCATTGGGGCGCTTGAGAACGTTATTTGGAGATGAGTTATTTATTCGGGTTGGCAGAGAAATGCAGCCGACCCGCAAAGCAACTGCGATCGCACCAGGAATTTTTGCGGCGCTGCATCAAGTGCGACAAACGATTCAAGCGAGTCAAGATTTTAACCCAGCCTCCGATCGACGGGACTTTGCGATTGGGAGCGCAGACTATACAAGTTTTGTCGTGATGCCTAAGCTCCTTGACCATTGCCAAGCAGTCTCGCCTCATCTGAACTTTAGGATGATTGAATTTGAAAAAGATCGGGTGGGCGAACTATTGGAACAAGGCGCGATCGATCTAGCATTGGGCGTTTTTCCAAAGCCCTCTCGACAAACCCATTGTTTACCCTTATTTCAGGAACGCTTTGTCGGGATTGCCCGTAAAAATCATCCGGCGTTACTGCAAAAGCCACTCTCGATCGAAAAGTTTGCTAGCTTATCGCACGTGCTAGTGACTATTCGCGGAGATACAACTGGGGAAGTGGATCGAGTCCTGGCGGATCGCAATTTGCAACGCCGGATTGCGCTAACTATTCCTCATCTATTAGTTGTTCCGTCGATCGTTGCTTCCAGCGATTTAGTTGCCACGATCGCTTCTCGTGCTGCTAGTTATTTTTCTGCACTAGACGCGATCGAAGTATTTGAGCTACCGCTGGAGATGACATCTTGGACAGTCTCAATGATGTGGAGCAAATTGGCCGACCGCGATGGTGCTAACTGCTGGTTACGCCAAACAGTCAAACAGTATGCGAGAAGCGATTGCCATGCCTAGCATCCCGCTCTACACGGCGAGTAAATATGCCGTGATGGGCTTAACGAAAGCGGCAGCGAATATACCAAATCAGGAATCCACATCAATGCGGTGGGGCCAGGTGCGATCGCCACAGACATGTTTAAAAAAGCGACAGGTGGCAGGATGAAGCTAAGGCATACATGGCAATACTTCACCCGATGGGGCGAGTCGGTCAACCTTCTGAGGTTGCAAATGCATTGCTCTGGCTACCCTCTGATAGTGCCTCTTTTGTTAAGCTCATGGGTTATTATATCTGCATTCGTTGTTGCCCTAGAAAGAACGCGCGATCGCTTTTTCTCTTCACCAATAACCCATCGTCAATCGGCTTTTCGGGCTTTGAAGGTAGAGCGATCGCCACCATGAAATTTGATAAGTCCCTCCACTTCATCTTTGCTGCTGATCTGAAGCCATCCGCTCCCGCTCGCTTCATCCATTTCGTCAGCCCCATCCCAGGTAAAAACGAAACGCTCTTTGCCATTATTATCTTCTAGATAGCCATCGACTGAACCTGTGACTAATCCGAACTGGAACTCGCCATTATTTTCAGGAGCAATTTCAATGTAGGCTTGGGTTTCTTCGTTGAAGTAGTCTTCATCCCACATTTCCATTTCGTAGATATGCCACAACCCTATGAGGGAATGGTCATATTCAGGTCTTTTGTACCGCGTCGTAACAGCCATTTGTCCATACCTCCATCTTTATTATCAGTTTATGGTTGGGCCTTATGTGCTTCAATAAGCATCACAATATTTGCAGCGGTAAGATGCAGCACATATGCAGCTAAATGCTCAGGAACTTCAACTGGTATAGCACCCTGACCGTGGCCAGATGTTTTATTACGTACGGTAGGAACGCCTGATACAAGCACGTTTCTTAATCCTGAGAAATAATCTTGTAAATATTTTGGTATTAGCTCTTTTGCAAATATGACTTCAATCAGTTTTTGTGCAGTCGCTGTTTTTGAGTATTCCCATCCACGCACATCACATATTGACTTGATAGTGCTCTCAAAAGAATTTAAGGCATCGACAATTGCATCCTTATACTCCTGACGGCGATAGTGTTCATGAGCGCTGCGGAATTCTTGCTCAGGGCCAATAAAATTCGAGTTAGACAGAAGGCCAAGCGCAGGTACAACAACTTCAGCATGAATAAATTTTGAGTCAACACGAATGATTTGACCACCCTCAAACTGATACCCAATTCCATGCTCACGGAAGCGATAATTCAGCTCACTGATGGCTTCATCTGGTTGTTGTGACAATTTTCTCTTAAAATCTATTTCATCCCAGTCAATTGGTTTCTCTAGCTTTTGGCGAATAACTACATTAATAAATTTAAATGTCAGCTCAATCAAATCGAGCTGGTTTTCAACTGAAGTACCTTTATGAAGTAAAAATTCTTTGCATTGCTCAAAAGGATCCACTTGAAAGCCAGAACTTAGTTCAAACAATCCAAGTTCCCTAGTCAAAAGATTATGAACTTGACACCATATCTTTGCGCCAAAACTGCTAGCTAGATAAACACCTATAGCACTATCCCAAATGTGAACAATCTGTCTTCGGAATGCTATTGGCAAATCATCATATTGATATATCTCAGGTTGATCACCTTTTTCGATACATTTTTTTCGTTTTGAGTATAAATCAATAATGGGCATTTTCTTGAAATTCGAAAATTGGACAAAGATCAACAGATGTTAGGAAACAGTATTCTCAGCATCAATTCGCCTTGAATAATGAGACACAAATACAATTTTCTTTTGTATTCTTGCTCTTTTAAATCTTGGTAAATTGTTTGTGGCTTGCAATTAAAATGCACTGCATACTTCTCCCAATTTTAATGAATTTCTTAGACAATTGAATCATCTTTAATTGTTCTACTCCAATAGTTTTTCCATGAAAACGCAAAAAGTGGCTACTACAGAATAGGTTAAAACTTTCATGTTCAGGCATAGATAAATTCATTCCTAGGCAAAAAACTTTCTAACCTCGCCATTTCCTACATAATGCGTCAATAACCGATAATTATGTAACTCCTTCCTCACACGCCCAGCCACGATCGCAGGATGAATCCCCAACTCATGAGCTAACTCAACCACCGCCGCCGGGGTTGCATTCTCCTTCACCATACTTGCCGCCCAAACCTCAGCCGGAATCAACACATCCTGTGCCCATTGGTCTGCTTCAGCCTCCTTAACATCGGTTTCAATCCCCTCCACATCCCCAAGGCTTAGATCGTCAAAAAACGCCTCATCCATCCCCTTCTGCATGTGTAACGCAACGTGGGCTAACTCATGACACAGACAAAACCAGAAATTATCCAAACGGTCATACCGCAGCGTCAACCCGATCGCAGGCGTTCCATCCGATAGCTTCAGCGCCGCGCCATCCAAATGAGTACGTGGTAGATGAGGTAAATAAATCAGATGAATTCCATAGTTCGCCAAAAACTCCTTCGCTAGCCTTGGCCCCTCCCGCAACGAACTCAAACGCACCAAATTCCGGCCAAACTCTTGCGTAATCGAGCCTTGCCGATAAGCACTCGGTAGTACAGTCGCCTTTGCCTCAGCCAGCAACTGATAACACCAAGCCTTCAGCGCATAAGCATCCATCTTGGCATTCTGACGGGCACCATCATTCTTGCGATACAGCCCCTCAGGTAACGCCTCTGGCCCACCCGCACGTTGTATCAAATCCCGGATAATCTCTTCAGCCCGCTCCTTTAGATTTCGCCCCGGTTCAATCCAACCCAACTTCGCCATCGCCGTCAACGGAAACCGCGACCAGTCCAAATCCAGCGGCATTTCTGGCAACGATGCCCCCGGTTGCCGCAGCAACACCTCCGCCGGAATCCCTAAATGCTCGTGGAGCGCTCGGATCATCTGTAACGTCAAAGACCGCTTCCCCGACAACACCTCAGACACCTTCGCCCGACTGCCCAACAACGGAATCAAATCCCGCGCCGACAACCCCGCCTGCTCCATGCGAAACCGAATCGCTTCAATAGGATCTGGCCAGCCAATCGGGAAATGCTTCTTCTCATAAAGTTCCACCAGCGTCGCCAACACCTCCAGCTCATCCGCCTCTGGCGTCCCTGCTTCTGCATCCATGAGCGAATCAATTCGTAGCAAGGCCGCTTCATAATCTGCTCTAGTTCGGATCGGTCTAATGGCAGTGCTGTTCATATTGTCTCTGCATCAATTTGGTCGTACTGCTTGTGCGTGCCAATAAATTTGATAACAACGGTCTGCGTTGGATAGTTAATCCCCACCACCAATCGATATTTATTCCCGGCGATATTGAACACAACCCGCCCCCCTTTCAGAATACTGGCCGTTCCATACTGAGCCTTAACCTCCATCGGGCCTGACCATTTCGCCTGCTTTGCCTCCCGATACCACGCCTCTAGCTGACCCTGCGAGTCGGCATACTCAGGACATTCCCAAAACTCACGCAGCGTACTTCGTGCGATCGCTCTCATGCTGCCGTTCTATCTCATACACGCCGCACACCTTAACACACCGCTCCCAAAATCTAATATAACAATAAATTCCCTAAATGGGAACATAGAGTCAAGCTCTCTTGGGTTTTGGCTCGGTTTGGGTTTTGCGATCGCCGTTGTCATCTGCTTACAATATGGGCTATAGAGACGGTCGTTAGAACTAAACTCATTCAAGCGAGCGCCATTGCACTGAATTTGGAGGTGAGTCAAAATGACGTTCGTTGTTAGGGTTCAAGATGTTATTGATGAAATGGATACAGTGAGCGATAAGTGTCACGCTTATCTCAACAGACAGACTGGCGAGTTGGTGACCATTGGTGATGAGGAGATTAGTGCTGTTGAAGAAGCGCACGATCTGGCAGATTATGCGGATTGGCAAAAGGAATTGATCCAAAAAACAAGGCAGGTTTTGGATTCCGATGACTATTTACCGCTCCCCACTAAGTTCGATATTCACGAATACTCGATTATGCAGCGATTTTGCGAGGAAGTTGAAGATGCTGAATTAAGCAACGAATTGCTGTTTCAAATCAAAGGTTCAGGTGCATTTCAACGGTTCAAACATGCTATCCATCGCTATAACATCACAGAGGATTGGTATCGCCATCGGCAAGAATCGCTAGAGCAAATTGCGATTGATTGGTTGGAAGCAAACGCGATTCCCTATGAAGTCAATGGCGATCGCCCCACTCAGGCAAGTTAACATGAGACAGATGTAGTTTGCACCATCGCATCAGCAACAATCTTATGAGCGAATACCAGTACTACGAATTTCAAGCGGTAGATCGGCCATTAAGCAGCGCTGACCAAACCTATCTCAGGGGATTATCCAGTCGGGCCTCTGTGAGCGCAACACGCGCCAGCTTTGGCTACAACTACAGCGACTTTCGCGGCGACCCAGAGAAAGTGCTGGATCGTTGCTTTGACATGATGCTTTACATTGCTAACTTTGGTACGAGGCAATTAATGTTTCGATTTCCCAAAAAGCTGGTCAAGCCGGAGATATTCAAACCCTACTGCGTCGAGCATTGCATTTCCGTTTCAACCACTGAAAAATCCGTCATTCTGGATATCACAATGAATGCGGAAGACTACTATACCTGGATTGCCGATGAAGGGGTACCTCTGGGTGGGTTAGTTGCATTGCGCGAAGACTTATTGCAGGGCGACTTTCGGGCGTTATATTTGGCTTGGCTCCGCTCCGGTTTTTCTGAAGATACCGCTGCCGATCCGGAAGAGATGGTTGAACCGCCCATCCCGCCCAATCTCAAAAAGCTGTCTCCCGCCCTCAAGGAATTGGCAGACTTTTTTCTGGTCGATGAAGACCTCATTGCCGCAGCAGCGACAGAAAGCACCAGCGCTCAAGCAACCAGCGAGCCTGTTGAAGAATGGCTGGCAGCGCTCTCGGACGCGGAGCGAAACCACTATCTGCTCAGAGCAATTAACGGCGAAACCCATATCGGTGCCGAATTACTGCTGCATTTACGATCGCGCTACGCCCAGAAAAAGACTCCGACTGGCACGGACGCTCGGCGAACGCTAGCAGAGTTGATTGAGATTGCTCGAAATAAACAGAAAGTGAGAGAACAGAAGGAACGTCAAGCTGCGGAAAAGGCGGAACGAAAACGACTAGAGGCGATCGCCCCCAAGGCGGAAACCCTATGGCAAGAAATTGCTCAATTGGTCGAACTGAAGCAAGCTGGCCCCTACGATCGAGCCGTCGCCCATCTCAAAGATTTACGAGATGTTGCAGTCATGCAAGGAACTGCGGATGCCTTTCGCAATCGCCTTCGAAAACTGAAAGAACAATATAGTAATCGTCCCGGACTTCTCACTCGTCTGCGCAATGCAGGATTATCACAATAGTAAACATTGCTTTCCTCCCATTGCTGTCCCCCAAGCGATCTGACAAAGTGTTCAAGGATGTGTCGGTCAATCACGATCATTACATCTACTGGACGCCGAAAGTTAACTCATGAGACAGGTTTTTACGTAATCTAATGCCTAATCTTTATGTCATCGGTGGTGCAAATGGGTCAGGCAAAACGACTGTAGCGCTGACGGTGTTGCCTCGCTTTTTACAGATTTTTGAATATGTGAATGCGGATGCGATCGCAGCAGGATTATCCCCGCTGAATCCAGAGTCGATGGCGATGCAATCTGGGCGGTTGATGCTGGAACGATTGCAAACACTGGCAGATGCAGGGGTTGATTTTGCTTTTGAAACGACTTTGGCGGCTCGGACGTTTGTCCCATTTATGAATCGCTGTAAAATTAGGGGCTACAGGATAAACTTGATTTATCTGTGGCTCCCAAGTGCTGATTTAGCAGTTGAACGAGTGGCAAGACGGGTTGCAAGTGGAGGGCATGATATCCCAGTGGAGGTCGTTCGCAGACGTTATGAGCGCGGACTCAAAAATTTGGTTGAACTTTATCTACTGATGGCGGATAATTGGATGATTTTTGACAATTCAGGTAAAGAATTTCGTCTTGTTTCTGAATGTATCGCCGATCGACAATTCATGATTTATGACCAAACTATTTGGAATCAAATTTATAGGGTAAAGCTATGACAAATGAGGAGATTAAGACATTACATCAAAAGATTGCTGAGGGGGGAAAGATTGCAGTAGCTCAGGCAATCGCACGTCATCGCAAGCTGGGGGAAGAGATTGCAGTTTGGCAAGATGGAAAGGTTGTTATTCTTGAAGCCGATCGGATTCCGTTTAAAAACGACTGTTAGGGCGTGGCGCTTCTGGGTTTCTGCTGAAATATGTGCTCAATAATACAACAGCTTCGCGGATGAAGGTTGAAAGCTATACAGAGGAATATATTGGTCTTTCTTATTACCTTGGATCAAGAAGAGCCGAAGCACTTTTTTGAAAGGTTGTAGAGGCAATTGAAAATGCCCTTTTCGAAGAGTGAAATGAACCTCTGAGAACTAAATTTTGTCAAGAAACATTTGTTCACTTTTTCTACGTTAGAACAATCCTCAGACGATAATAGTTAAAAGCCATTCCTGGAGCGATGCAAGTGAACACCGACCCCTCAACGTCCATCGAGCATCAAAACGTCCCCCAAGCCCATCGCGGTTTGCACGATTTTCTGTACAGTTCCGACGACGAACATTCCATTTCGGTACCGGAAGCACCCAACCTAGAAATCAATTCAGAAAGCGTCGTCGATCTCGAAACCTGGTGTGCGGAAACCGCCGAGGCCAAAGTTGCTGGCGTCTATGCCGTGCTCGATCGCGATCGCCAGACCCAATATATCGGCTACTCCCGCAACGTCACCCTTTCCCTCAAAAGCCACCTGACCCAGCACGGGGCAGATACCTGCGCCTTCGTCAAAGTCCAGCCCTTCAAATTCCCCAAACGCGAAGAAATAGAACAGCTCCGGGATGCCTGGATTGCCGAACTGCCCCAAACTCCACCGGGAAATGCCGACACCAATGGCACCTGGGCAGGCACTGTCAAAGATGCCGCCAGTCAAACCATGTCCCCCGCCGAACGCGAAGCCTACGAAGCGAAAAAGCTGAAGCTCCGGCGGGCAATGGCGGACGGAAGCCTTCACCAAGAAGCGTCCCAAGCCCAAACTGATGCAGAACGGCAGCAGGCGTTAGAAGCGGCAGTGGAAGGCGATAACTGGAGCGCTGTGATTCGAGAACAAACCCAAGATACGCAAGCAATATGAGCCGCTGTTGTTACGAGGCGTTAGGCTAAAAGGAAGCAATCGGTGAACTGAAATGGTTTTATCTATAGACCGTAGTGCGATCGCCCCCATTGGCGAAAAGCGTATCACCCTCCGCAACCTAGACTGGCAGGCATACCAGCAACTGCGAAGACTTCTAGAAAACCGAAGTCGCGTCCGGTTTACCTACGATTGTGGAACCCTAGAACTCACCATGCCTCTAGAAGAACATGAAAGAGCGGCTCGACTCATTGATTTATTTATTCGAATTTTGGTGGTGGAGCTAGGCTTAAAGATCAAAACAATGGGTTCAACTACCCTAGATCGCGAAGATTTAGACCGAAGTGCTGAACCAGACAATGAATACTACATTCAAAACCAACCCAAAGTAACAGGCCGTCGGGTTGATTTCTCCCAAGATCCGCCACCCGATTTAGTGGTTGAGGTGGATATTACCAACACAGATATCAGAAAAAATGTTTTATATGCCAAGTTGGGCATTCCAGAATTCTGGCGATTTAATGGCGAGGTATGGCGCATTTATCAACTTCAAGGGCAAAGCTATGTTGAGTGCGATCGCAGTCCCACCTTTCCCATCATCGAAAAAGCAGACCTCTACCGTTTTTTAGAAGCAGCCCAACAGGATGAAGTCTCAGCAGAGCTAGAGTTTCGCGCCTGGCTCAAGCAAAAGCTGTCAATGCCTTAGGCAATCTCGATCGGGCTCATTTTAGGCTGCTCATTCTGTGTCAATACTCTATCAAATCTGATAATCTGATTATATGGAAATTTGAGTAGGTTTTCTTCAATGATGAACCGGATTTCTGCGACCCATGCCTCCCGTAATTTTTCTGACCTCATCAATCGCGTCCGCTATCAAGGTGCAAGTTTTGAGATTGAGCGCGGTAATGAAGTAATTGCTAAGATTATTCCTGCTGCACCTTCTGCAACCTTGAGCATTGCTGACCTTGACGAACAATGGGCACAACTGCCGCGCCTTGACCCTGAAGATGCTGCTTTGTTTGAAGCAAGCCTTGATGACATTCGCCATAACGCGACGCTTCCTGATTCTCTATGGGACTAATTCTAGATTCCAATGTTTTGATTCAGGCGGAACGTAACTCGCGCACCCATCCGTTTTCTCAATTCGCTGATTACGGTACTGCCTACATCAGTGCAATTACTGTCCCGGAACTTTTGGTTGGCGTCCATCTTGCCAATTCTGAGGGTAGACAAAACCAACGTAAGGCTTTTGTGGAGGGCGTATTGACGCTTTTCCCTGCCCTAGAATTCTCTGCTGCTACTGCTCGGATTCATTCTGAACTCTATGGCTCCCTCCGTCAAAAGGGTGAGTTAATTGGCGCTCACGATCTGATTATTGCTGCAACTGCCCTACAGCATGGTTTTGCTGTACTCACGGGTAATGGACGTGAATTCAAACGGATTCCTGGATTGACCGTCATTCCTTTTGTTGAGGATGAATGAAGTATGTTCTCACCCATGCAGAGTATGACAAAGATGACTGGAAGTGCAACCCTTTCTATCGATCCTGAAGCCTACGGGGCTTTGCTGACCAAGTATCTCCCCATGCCCATTACGTCTGAGGATGATAATAAAAGGGCTTTGGAAGTGGTTCAAACGCTCATGGCAATTCAAAACCGATCGCCCGAAGAGAACTCTCTCCTTGAGCTTTTAGTACAGCTCATCGAACGGTTTGAGGATGAACACTATTCTTTTGATGTGGCTTCTCAGGGCGATTTAGCAACCCCGCGCTCTATTTTGCTGCACCTCATGGAAGAACACGATCTCAAACAGGCTGACCTAGTAGGGATTATTGGCTCTCGCGGCGTTGTCTCTGAGGTCGTTAACGGTAAACGAGACATTAGCAAGGCTCAAGCCTCAGCTCTCGCTCAGCTTTTTCATGTGGATGTGGGGCTGTTTATTGGGTAGAAGGGATGCCACTACCATGACGATCTGTGCCACTCGTGCGTTCAATGAGGCTTCTCGAACCATCTCCTCAATCTCTTCATCCTTTTCAGTTAATGCTTCAAGGATTTTCAATGCATCATTGGTTTTAGTCATGGCTAAAACCCCTTCAACTGTTGCATTGTTTTTTTGTACATTTGAGTATTCCCCAACGCCTTAAATAGCTCAGCCGCCTTTTTGAAATTTGCTTGTGCCTCACGGGGGCTACCGCTGCGGAGATAGGCAATTCCCTGGTTGTAATATCCTCCCGCAAAATTCGGATCGATCTGCACCGTCTGCCGAAAATCCGTCACCGCCGCCAAGAAATCGCGCTTCATCAGATAAAGCGAACCGCGCTCGTTAAATGCTTCGATATTGTTGGGATCTAAACGCACCACCTGGTCCAAAGCGGCGATCGCCCCTCCCAGATCGTTTTGACGCAGCTTAAAGTTAGATTGCATCATCAAATCTTTTATCAACGTTCGATCTTCCGCCGAAATAACCGTTGAATTGACCGCAGACGAAGCCGCAGCGAGGGTCAGTTTTTCCTTTGGAATCAGGCTAAAAAGCGAGCCAACTGGAATGCCAAGATTGACACCAGACTTGACATAAATCTGAGGATTAAGCTGCTGGTCTTGGAGTTCCGCCTTAGCATCCGCCCGTCCGTGGATACCGATTAAAGCACCATCCTCATTCAAAATCGGGCCGCCGCTCATTCCCGGAAGCGTCGTATTGGTATAGACCAGACCGTAGCCATCCTTAAACGGTTGGGCGGGCGCGGCGGTAATTTCGCCCTTCGTGAAATTGTAGATAGATTCCGTCATCGCAGCCGTCTTGGCTGGAAACCCCGCCACATAAATGGGCGCGCCCTCTGCAACCCCTTCAGAACTGCCGATTTTCGCCACCGCATAGGACTGGGCACTCGCAAACTGAGCGATCGCCAAATCCGCACGATCGTGGGTTTTAATCGACTTGCGGTCGAGGGCGTAGCGCTGCCCGTCGGGGGCGATCGCCTCGTAGGCTGCATTTGGATTGGATAGCACATGGGCCGCCGTCAGCAGCGTATAGGTTTTACCCTCCTTGCGAACGAGCGCTCCCGAACCCGATCCGCCATTGCCGACAATGCGAACCGTTATGCTTCTGGCTACTTGGTTGACCGCAGCGCTGCTTGGGGCCGCAGCAGGTGCGACGCTCGCAACCGCTACAGCAACCGATACACCCGCAAAAACCGCTGGCAGATTCCAAGGCATCATGACTTAAGACTCTAAACTCCCAAAATTATGGCACCTGGAGCGGGACCGGCGCATCTTCTGGGATATAGTCTACAAACTGACCGTCTGTCGATAAAACAGCCAAAACTTCTAAAGGCCAGTCTGGCTGGACGTGAAGGTCGGACCAGGGGACGGCAATTTCCAGGCAGTCCTTAAGACCCATCCGGATCCGGTGCGATCGCCCCTCCCACTGCTGGTAGTCTCCCGCTTCCTCCATCCAAATGACACCGTTGACTAAATTCACCCCGACGTGATGCCGGAAATTGTAATTAACGGGAGCCGTATTGGGCAATCCAGCTAAACGCATGGGGCTATTGTGCATGGTCTGGCCGGGATAGTACCAAAACAAATGCAGTTCTGGCGGAATATCCGTCCCGAGCTGTTTTCCAGCCTGAAAATCAAAACGGAAATAGAAGTTGAGGTGGTCTAAGCCATACCAAAGACGCTGGACGGGGCTGCTGCGATGCATCGTACCCCGCGCTCCGGCCACCGTAATGCGTCCGGCGTGGTCCCAATCTTGCTCGTCACCCATGCCATCGATCGTGGGATGGATGAAGCTTTGGGGCCGACGATCTTGCTTGGCCTCGTGCTGCTCGAGGGGATGGCGCAGCGCTTCGGGCGGCGTTTCATCCAGCGCTTTATAGAGAGCAAACAAATGCTCGCGAAACAGCAAATCGAAGATGGCGTCTTGGTTAGAAGAATGCCCTTCCCCAAACCACCAGAACCAATCAGATCCCTCCGCCGCATAGAGGGCTTCCCAAGCAGCAGGATTGGCTTCTTCCGTAGCTTCGGGATGCTGGGCCAGCACTTGTCTGGCTGCCGTCAACAAATCCCAAGCGCGATTTTTGACCGGATCTCCAATCCAAGTCGTAAAGCTACCGTCTACCCACGAGCCGCTGTGCAGCTTGTCAGAAGGGAGCTTTGTGCGAGGCGGATATTGAGAAATATGTTCCGAAACCGTCACCAGCTTGATATCTTCGCGATCGCTCAACTGGCCGTACAAACTTTCTAAAAATGGAATCCCGTCTTTCTCGTAAAATTCCCAGCAGTTTTCCCCATCCAAGGCAATGGTAACGAGCCAGGGTTGATCTAAGTCCTCGTCTTTGTGTCTGGCCTGCAAAGAATGGTCGATCGCCTTGAGGTGTCCGATCAAGTCCGAGGCCGCTGCCTGGGGATTCATGGCGCTATAGGTAAAGCCCACCAGATCTGAAAGACGGTGATCGCGAAACACGATCGCCAAATCGCCTTGGGGTGTTTCTAGGCGATAGGGCTGATACATCAGCTCCGGCTCTAGGACATTGCCGTACCCATCCCGATGGAAAAAGTGTTTGAGCGTCCAGCCCAGAACCGCCTCATCGGAACACAGCCACTGAAAGCCCTGTTCGGCCACATAGGGCAAAATGCCGGGACTCACGGACTGCTCCGACGGCCACAGCCCCCGAGGGACGCGGCCAAACCGCTCTTCATACATTTTCCAAGCCTTCTTCAAGTGGCGCGGAATGTCCTCCTCCCACTGGAACCGCTGGTGGGGCAACTGCATTTGAGGCACTGCCACCCGTCCGGCCCGAGTATCGGCCAACAGCGGCAAGATGGGGTGCGTGTAGGGCGTCGTCGTGACCTCTAACTGGCCGCTGTCCTGCATTTTGCGATGCTGGGGCAGAATGCGGCTGATAATTTGGCGGTGTTTGGCAATGATGCGCTGGCGATCGCTCAGGCTAAAGTTGCGATCTTGCTCCAGCCACTGGGCGATTTCGGGATCGTCCCAAAACAGCGGATCGATCCAGGCCAGGTTATGCCAAGCCAACAAGTCGCCGTAGTCCTGCATCGACCAGTTTTGAAGACACCAAGCTTCGCCTTTGTCTTGACGTTGGCCGTACAGCTCCGAGTAGCGGGGGTGGGGATCGATGAGGGTGTGATGCTGGGCGTCAAAGAAGTGATGAAGGGTAAATTCTTTTTGTTCTAAGGTGAACTGCTCCGGCGGCGTCAGCGTTGCGGCCAAGTAAGGGTCGATCGCCTTCCCCTCCACATAGTCTTCAATTTGCAGCATCAGCGACGGGACTAGATTTACCGTCTGGTGCAGCTTAGGGTATTTTTCGAGCAGCAGGATCAGGTCTAGATAGTCTTTGACGCCGTGCAGGCGGACCCAGGGCAGGTGGTATTGTCCGGTGATGCAGCTTTTGTAGAGGGGCTGATGTTGGTGCCAAATAAATGCAACGTGAAGGGGATAAGACATAAGCGCAGTTGCAGGGGAGCCTTAATTAAGCAGAGAGTTCGTTACCTTTGTCCACATTAATTGTATATGGGTCGCTTCACCAGGATTTAGGTTGTGAAAGCACAACCTAAATCCATTCGCCCCATCTCTCGATCGAGGGAAACGGTTGGAGCGCGTAGAATAGAACAAAGAACTGACTCAGAGCGAAGCCGTGAAAGAGAGAGCTGCTGCGCTAGACGCTTTAAGGGTGGGCGACTTTCAAACTCGCTGGGACGCGGCAAAGCAGCTTGAAACCTACGGCGAGGCGATCGTCGATCCGCTGCTGGCGCTGCTCGAAGCAGCGGAGGCGGATGCCGAGCTTCAGTGGTTTATTGCTAAAATTCTGGGCTCTTTGGGGCATCCAGACGCAGCCGTGGCCCTCGGACTGCTGCTGGAGCGGTCGGAGGATGAAGACGTGAGGGAAATGGCCGCTCAAGGGCTGGCGGCACTGGGACCGAGTGCCATCGATCGACTCTCAAAATGCCTGGAAGACCCTTGCCGTCAGATGATGGCGCTACAAGCGCTAACGCAGATCGATCGGCCTGAGGTGGTGCCGCTACTGCTGGAGGTGGCCCAAACCGGATCGGATCGAGGGCGCGCGCGCGCCTTTGAAGCGCTCGATCGGTTTGCAGATCCTCGAATCGGTCCCGTGCGATGGAGAGCGTTGAGCGATCCGAGTCCTGAGGTTCGCAAAACGGCGATCGCGGGGTTGGCCGCCTGTACGCTAGAGCAGTCGACCGCAGATCTCGTGGAGCGCCTCCTTCCGAGCCTCGAAGATGCCGATTTTGAAGTAGCGGCCCAAACCGCACGAGCTTTAGGGCGGTTGGCGACGGATAGGGCGGCGATCGCGTTGCTCGAAAAATGCCGCGCGCCGTCTACTTCCGTGCAGCTCCAGCAAATCCTGATTCAGGCGTTGGGATGGATCGGATCTTTAACGGCAATCCAAGGGCTATTGGACCTCTGGCATCGGCTGGCCCAACAATCGCCCCTGCCGGAACGGCTCTTGCTGGAAATTTTGAACGGTCTTTCGGGCCCGGTCGAGATCGCGGAACGAGCAGAAATTGCGGAACGGGTCGTCGAACTGATCCGATCGCCCGTCTTGCAGGAGTCCCCCGCCCTCAGAGCGCGAGCCGTGCTGGCTTTAGGAAAAATTGCAAAGCCGACGGCGCTGCCCGCACTGGTCGACCTGTTCGAAGACCCGGATTATACGGTACGGCTACATCTCGTTGCGGCGCTCAAGCAGATCGCTCCAGAACTAGCTTATTCTGCGATTCAGCAGCGGATCGAGGCAGGGGACGCCGCGCCTCAGATGGCGGAAGGACTGGCGATCGCGCTGCGGGAATGGTAGGCAAAGTGATTTCTGGAAAACAACCTACCGCTGGCTTCGACTTCGCTCAGCCAGCTAGAGACTCAGTAGACCGCAATAATAGCTTTCCCAGGAAATCGCTACACTCGATCCCCCAACCCCCTTAAAAAGGGGGCTTTAGAATCAAAGTCCCCCTTTTTAAGGGGGATTGAGGGGGATCGAGTGCAAGAAGTTTTCGATCTACTGAGACTCCTTTATTGGAAATCGCCTAAGGACTACCTCTTAACGGCTCGTGCAGAAGCGATCGAACCCAATTGAAAGACTTTGTGCCGCGATCGCCCTTTTCCGCCGACCTGACATAATAAGAACTGACGATTCCTGAGTATCCTGTGAATTCTTCCCTCTCTGTCAGCCCTCAATCTGTTGCGGATCGCATTATCGTCCCCCTCGACGTGCCGACTGAAGACGCGGCGATCGCCCTCATCGACACCCTTCCCGAGGTTCGATTTTGGAAAGTGGGTCTAGAGCTATTTGTCAGCAGCGGTCCCAGCATCCTGGACTATCTCAAGCGGCATCAAAAAAAGATCTTTTTAGACCTGAAGCTGCACGATATCCCCAATACCGTTGCCGGAGCCTGTCGCGCCGCTGGACGGTACGGCGTGGATTTACTCACCGTCCATGCCGCTAACGGACGGGTGGGCCTCAAAGCCGCCCGAGCCGCTGTTGCAGAAGGAGCCGAGCGAGCGGGGGTCGAGCCGCCCAAAATCATTGCCATTACGGTCTTGACCAGCCTGTCCGCGCGAGAACTCGCCTTTGACCTCAAAATTCCGCTGGAACTGCCGGAATACGCGCTCCAAATGGCACTATTGGCGCAGGAGTCTGGGTTGAGCGGTGCGGTGTGTTCTCCCCAAGAAGTCGGCCAACTTCGGCAAATTTGCGGGGATGATTTTTTGCTGGTGTGTCCGGGGGTGCGGCCTAAAGGGTCTGTGCTGGGCGACCAACAGCGATCGCTGACGCCAGGTGAGGCGATCGCCGGTGGTGCCGATCGCCTCGTCATCGGTCGCCCCATCACAGCAGCCTCTGACCCAGCAGCGGCCTTCGAGTCCATCTGTCAGGAAATTGCAGCTGTTGTTTAAAGATTGGGCTGAGGTCGGCCAACGGCTTGCGAAACCAGGGCTAATCTTAAGCCTCTCCATTGGGTTTAATATGAGCCCAGCCGTTGCAGAATCGGGTTCTGGATCGTCTCCTGCCGAAAGATCGCCCCTCGCTCGAGCGTGCCCTAGCACCCTGTCGGCGCTGGCGGAGCGAATGCTTCCAGACCTGCCCGGCTATATCAACCGCGTCCGCATCCGTGCCGGAATCGCGACGAGCTATATTCTGCTAGCGGCAAAGCCGGAATTCGAACCCCTGGCGCTTTCCAACCCTGCGGATTTACCGCCAGAAGTCCAATCTGCGGACGTGAAACAGTTTTTTTTTACAACTTTAATGCGTCGATACGACAGCGGGCGCGTTTCTAACCTTCAGGAATATCATTGGCTCTTTCTCGCTCGGCAACACCAAGACTGGCAGTTTGTCACGATGTATTCCACGATTGGGGTCTATCCTGCCGCGATCGATCGCCCCCCTTTGCCGCCTCGCAATAGCAGCGACGGCAGTGCCGCTCAAGCCATTAAAACTTGGTTGAGAGACTGTCAAACTGGAAATTTACAGCCCCCGCAAAAACCGACGAACAAATTGAAGATAAAGCGAAACAGGACAATCTAAACCAGCCGAGTTGCCGGAGAGACCGACTGCGATGGGGTAGGGCTGGGCAAGAATTGGTTTAAGATGGCGAGGACCTTTTCGCGATCGGCGGGTTTCTCAATAAAGGCCGAGCAGCGCACGATTTTGGCACGGGTTCGGTCGAAGAAGCCATCATTGCTCGTCAAAAAAACCACGGGCGTTGTTTTGAGGAGCGATGTCTTGCGGATCTGAGCGCAAAGTTCGAACCCATTGACGACGGGCATGACAACATCCAGAAAGATCAAGTCCGGCTTGCATTCTAACAATGCAGGCAGTGCCAGAATAGAATTTTGAATGCCCAAGTACCTATATCTAGAACCCTGGAGAATGGACTCCATCCGCTGGCATTCGCTGGGGCGATCGTCCACGTGAGCGACCAACGGGCCAAAAGTAGGGCTGGCTTCCGCTGCAACTCGATCTTCGCGAAGTTCGATCCGATCGCCATGGCGGTCGAACCCAGAGGGTTGCGGAGGCCCCCAATCGGGGACAGAAATAAGTTCCAGCAAGCCCTGACGGAGATAATGCCTGAGCGCGCGGGTCAGCAGCAGGATATCTTGTCCTGAGAGGACGGCAATGTCTCGGAGGGTGCGATCGCCGTTAACCGATTCCAGCAGATTTTGGTAAGCCGTTTCGGAAAGATGTTCGGATAAAGGGGCGGACTGACGAACGATCGGAGCCATGTTTGGAGAAAGCCGAGATAGACCTGCATTAGACCAGGCCTGCCAACGTTGATAGGCTTGGGCGAGCACCTGCTCGGATTTGAGCAAGCTTAAAGCGGCATCCATCCGATCTTTAGAGCGGGTCTGAAAGCTAAGCGGACCGATATTTTCCTGCTGAAGGATGTCGAATAAAACTTCAATTGCAGCTTCCCGAATCGCTTTAGAAGCTTGCTCTCCCGTAATGCTCCGCTGCCTTACCAATTGAATGAGATAGTCGTACCCGCCATCGCCATCCGCCTCGATCGTTTGAAAAGCGCTTTCTTTAAAATCTCCTTGAGGGCAATAGAGAGAAATTGTTCTCACCCAACGCCGATAGGGATGCATTCCCCCAGTTGCCCAGATGAGCCGCCCCAAGCAGAAAAATAAATTCCAATACTGCTTTCCCCCAGCCCAGACCTGCAGCTTGCCAGAAAACTGACTTTCGCTACAAGCGTTCAGTTGTCTGCTGAGTTGGATTGTGTTCGGCCAAAGCGTGCCCGTCATGAGTAATCCTGAAGTCCTAAAGATACATCAGAAATCGATTCAGAACTCTTATAGGTACCTTATTATGGGTTTGCATTTAATTCTATGGCAATTAAATAAAAATATAGAGGATGAAATTTAGGATCTTAGAGGTAAGCTGCTTGGAGTAACGCTCCTGACATTGTTGGCGAGCAATGCTATTTTTATTCCTGGTTAATTGACCGATGGAAAAACATAGAAGAGACAGGGTAAACGCTCGGCCTAATCCGAGTATTTTTTCGCTATTTGCTTTTCTGGCACTGATTTGGTCGTTCGGACTGGTGGGCGGCGGGGTGTGGAGTTTCTTGAAACAATCTGAATTTTCGTCCGCGTTTTTGCCCAAAGTCCTGCCCGACGGTCAACGATTTGCTCGAGTTCAGAACGTGCCGACAGGTCTATTCAACTACGGCGGGAGCACGGCTTGGGCCTCAATTCGCTTAATGGTCGATCCCATCATTCAAGCAGAGCGTCGCGAGTTTAGGCTGCGCTACCTTCAACCTGAATACGACCCAGTCGGTTCCAGTTCTGGGATCGAGATGCTGTTAGACGGACGCTTGAGTTTTGCCCAGACCTCGCGCCCGCTCCGAGATGAAGAATATCGCCTTGCAACAGAACGAGGTTTAAAACTCGAACAAATTCCCGTCGCGATCGATGGGGTGACCGTTGCAGTGAATCCAAATCTCAATATTTCAGGGTTGACCTTAGACCAGCTGCGATCGATCTACAGCGGCAGGACGACCAATTGGCAGGAAGTAGGCGGACCCGATTTAGACATTCTTCCCTACTCTCGACCGCTGAATGCGGATGGTACGACTGATTTTTTTGTTCGAGATATTCTCCAAAGGCAAGAGTTTGGTACGACTGTAGAGTTTATTTACACCACAACTCAGGCGTTGCGAATTCTTGCAAATACTCCCGGTGCGGTTTACTATGCATCTGCATCGGAGATCGTCCCTCAATGTACGGTCAAAGCAATATCGGTAGGCCGCGGGGTTGGCGACTTTGTTTCGCCTTACCAACCGCCTGCCATTCCCAGCCAACAATGTCCGCAGAAACGAAATCAAGTCAATATCCAAGCGTTTCAAAGCGGTCAATACCCGCTGACCCGCAATCTGTACGTCGTTCTCAACCGGAACGATGGGGCTGATGAAGCGGCGGGGCAGGCCTATACAAACTTTCTGCTCACAGCGCAAGGGCAGGAGTTGATTCGAAATGCGGGGTTCGTTGCGATTCGCTAAATTGAGCTGACTTGTCGAATTTAACTGGACCCGATTGGTAAAGCGCGTTATTATTTCTTATCCTTTATTGCTTTGCAACCCCGTTTCATGAAATTAAAACTAGGGTTTAGGTATGATTCAGCCTCCATATCATCGCAACGACGAGCATGACATTCCCGCCCACGCTGGGGCAGATAATGTCGACGCGCTTCGCGAACAGACCTCTCGGAGAAGCGTCGATTCCGAGTCTTCTGTGGAACCCAGCATTCCTTGGTTTTTAGAGAAGCCGCGACAGACGGACGAGTTGGAGGTTGCAGACTATTCTTTAATCGCAAAAATGGAGGAGTCGCAAAATCGCGCTCCTGTCTATGATGAAGAAAAACCAGGCCAGTTAATTCCTCCGCCTCAAGCGCCGGAGTGGTTGGCATCTCTGCCCCCAGGAGATAGAATGAATGGTCGAGATTTTTCGAGACAGGCTGGCGGACGATCTGGATTCAAGATAAATACTCTAGCCATTTCGATCGCAATGCTTCCCGTCCTAGCGGTTGGAACTGCCACCTATTTTTTGGGAAAACAGGTTATCGACGAGCGCATCCACCAGCTCGAACAGGCGCAACCCAGCACCCCAGACAGTCCAGTGCAAAGCGAGCGAAGACGCCTCGATCGACTCCTCGCAGTTCTATTGATGGGATCTGGCTGTACGGCTTTACTGGCTGGTGTCCTGGCGGTCGTTGGCGCAAATCGGCTGCTAAAAGTAGCAATGGCTGCGGCTTCGACCGATATCGAACGGCAGGATCGAGAGAACAAGGATCGGCGATCGCAGGCCCTAACCGTTGCCGCGACCCGGATGCGCGTTGCGTCAGAAACGGATCGTATTTTAAACATAATGGTTGAAACCGTTCGGGAGATCATCCCTTGCGATCGAGCGGTCGTTTACCAGTTCGATCGCAATTCGCACGCGATCGTTGCAGCCGAATCCGTCGCGCGGGGTTGTGCTGCAACCCTCGGAAGTACGATCGACACTCCCTACTTTATAGAAAGACCTCTCGAACCCTACGACAACGACGTTCGAACGATCGAAAATATCTATGAGGCTGGTTTGTCCGCCCCAGACGTGGCCTTTTTCAAAGCCCTTGGCGTTAAGGCGATTATGAGCGTTCCCCTGTTTGTAAACGGCCATCCCTACGGTTTTTTAGTCGCGCAGGAATGCTCTTTTCCGGTTCCTCGGGTTTGGTTGCAATCGGAGAAAGACGCGATGACCCAATTGTCCCTGCAAGCCAGTTTTGCGCTAGATAGCGCTCGACTTTTATCGGACTGTACTGCCCTTCAATCCCAACTCGATCGAGATCGAGACAGAGCGGAGATTTACCGACAAATTGCAGCAATCCTTCGAGAGAGTCAGGCCGATGTCGGAGGCGCATTCTTACCAGAGGCATTGCCCGATGTCGAAAGCGTCGCCGCAGTGGCCGATCGCCTTCAAGAAGCGGCAGACTCCTCGCGAAGCATGGTAGCTAAGGCTCAAAAAGCCGAACTCCAACTGCACGATGCCTCCTTGACGGTGCGGGAGGGACACGATCGCGTGAATCAAACGGTCGATCTCATGGCTGAGATTCAGGAAATCGTTACGGATTCTACCTTCAAGCTCAAAAATCTGGGTCAGTCTGCTCGAAAAATTTCCCAGGTTATGACTCAGATTAACGAACTGGCAGTAGAAATGAGACATCAAGCCATCAATGCTTCGATTGCGTCGGGGCAATTGAGAGATCGAGATC
Source organism: Altericista sp. CCNU0014 (assembly GCF_044923475.1). Classification (NCBI taxonomy): domain Bacteria; kingdom Bacillati; phylum Cyanobacteriota; class Cyanophyceae; order Synechococcales; genus Altericista; species Altericista sp. CCNU0014. The sequence continues at coordinate 2,145,887 of NZ_CP137338.1, read as the reverse complement.
GGGGTGCAATTGCTGCCCTTGCAGAAACAGTTCTTTCCTTTACAGAGCAGTTGAAGACGGCCACAATCGATATGAAGCCTTTGGTTGCGGCCATTGAAGCGGATATTCACTCTGTGGGCGATGCGATGGAGGTCGGTGCCGAACATACCATCGTGGGAACCGAATTAATTAAGGAAACCCGGCACAAACTCAACCAGCTTTCCAGCGCCAGCACGAACTTATCCGGCTTAATCTCTAAGATGGCTGAAGTTGGCCCCGCCCAGTCCTACGCGATCGCCCATGCCAGCCAGACCATGCAGCAGGCGATCGAGCTGACGACCGCTACCTTAAGCAAATCGACAGAACTCTCCAAACTGTTTGACAAACTCGAAGCTACCATGCAGGAATTGTAGAAATTTCCCCTATGATATTGCCTAATTTCAATCGCCAGAATGAGAGTCGTCAACGCGTACTTCAAGACACGATCGAACTGTCGCGGCAGATTGGGCGCGAGTTGCTCGAGCTGCGGAGCGCTCGCGACGATGCAAGGTCCCTAACCCAGTTATTCGGCCTCATTGAAATCCTGCATACGCTCAAAGGCGGTGTTGCTTATCTCGATCTGCTGGGAATCGAACTTCTAGCCCATCGTTTAGAGGGGAACCTTCAAGCGTTATGGGAGCTGAAAGGTCCTTTCGAACCGGAATGTCTCGCGCTCTCGATCGACATTCATGCCATCTTAGAGGATCTCCTATTTGCCTGCGCTCAGGAGGAGCAAGTTCCCGTAGCGGGCGCTTTAGCTAGGGCGCAGCCGCTATTTACCCAACTGGAGGCGAAGCTGGGGCAGATTGCTAGCATGAGAGTTGCGCCGCCAAAATCGGTCGAGTTGGACAGAACGGTCGTTCAGCTCGTTCTCCAGGCCGAGTTGCCTCAGGTTTTAGACGATCTAGAAGCGCTGTTGGGCGAGGTTGAGGAGAGCGGCACGTCAGTGGAACTAGAGAGCCAACTGAAGGCGGCCATCCATTTGGGTTCTTTTTTAGAACTGCCGGAGCTGGTCTCGATCGCTCGAACGACGTTGGTCGCCTTTCAGGAGAAGGCTCAAACGCTTCCAGCCATCAGCCGATTGATGCTGGCTGAGTTCCGCAAGGCGCAATCTCTTTTCTTTGGCAATGCTTTTGCCGATCGGGTCATCTCCAATATCGGTGGAGGGGAACCCCATGTCGCGCAACGCGAACCCCTTTCTGTCGCAGCGCCCGCTCGCGAGCTAGAGTCGCTCCCGCACGATCGCGAGTATGCAGAATTTTTGGAAGATGCGCGCGAGTGGTTGGAAGCCATCGAGCGCGGCGTGTTGGGTATCCGAGAAAATCGCAGTCCGGCGCAGATCCACGACCTCATGCGGACGGTACATACCCTCAAGGGATCGGCAGCGGGGGCGAAGTTGGAACCCGTTCGGGCGATCGCCCACGCCCTGGAAACAGCCATCAAAGCGCTGGCTCACCCGGAAGCGGCGATCGACAGCGAACTCGAGGCACTTCTTTTTCAAGGCTATGAGTGCTTGCGCCTCTCTATTGCCGCCGTAATGAATGCCGCGACCGTCGATCGAGACGAAGTTCTGAATCGTTCTGCTCGAGTCTTCAAGCAAATCCAGGCCAAAATGGGCGCATTGTTGACCCAAGACATCCCGCTCCCCTCGGCCTGCGAGTTGGGCGTCGATGTCGTCCGGGCTATTTTTCAAACGGATGTAGAACGACGATTGCAATCTTTGACCGATGCGGTAGAGCGCCCCGACGGAGCGGACTTGGCCGTCACCCTGCGCGAACAACTCGAGATTTTTGCAGGCATCGCCGAATCCTTTGACTTGCCCGGATTTGGCGCAATTGCATCCACTGCCCTCTCCGCCTTAGAACGCCACCCAGATCGAGCTGGAACCATTGCCAATTTAGCGCTGACGGACTTTAGGCGAGGACAAGCCCTGGTCCTAAAGGGAGAGTACACCCGCGGTGGAGAGCCTTCCGTCGCGCTGTTGCAACTCACCAGTCCGCTCCAAGAGGCCGAACCCCAAGCGCGGGACGAACGGGAAGAAGCGTCGAGCACCGCCGCATTCTCCAGCGCTCCTCAAACCATTCGGATCGATATCCAGCGCTTGGAACATCTCAATCGATTGACGGGGATTTTGCTCGCCAGCCAACACCGTCAAGAATCGGCAAACGAACACTTCCAAGCCACGATTAACAATTTGCAGCAGCGCTTCGAGCAGCACCAACAAACGCTGAAGCACATTCGCGCCCTCTATCCAGGCCCGCAGAACTCGTCAAATCCAGACGATCTCAGCGCTCCTCGCTTCAGCGACGAGGAAAACCTTCAAGCGCGGGAACTGCAAATTCTTTTGCAGTCTGCATTGGCAGAAAGCCTTGAGTTGGCGGACATGAGTACCGAATTTGCTCAATTCTCTCGTCAATCCAATCAAACCTTAGATCTCCAGCAGCAGATTCTGAGAGAGGTGCGCAACGGTTTGGTGGAGGCTCGGATTGTCCCCCTCGGCAAACTCTTCGAACGGTTGGCTCGGATCCTGGATCTGCTGATGGCGGACTACGGAAAACCCGTCGAGCTGAGGCTGACCGGGACCGAAATTTTGGTGGATAAGGCGATCGCCGAGCGGCTCTACGATCCGCTCTTGCACCTCCTGCGCAATGCCTTCGACCACGGTATCGAATCGCCTGAAATCCGCCAGAGGCTGGACAAACCCAGCGCCGGTCAAATTGGCATCCACGCCTATCTGGAAGGCCAAAACACCTTTATTGAAGTGAGCGACGACGGTCGAGGGCTAGACTTCCAGCGGATCCGCGAGCGAGCGGTGCAGCTCGACCTGCAATCGCCGGAACAGGCCAGTCTTCTGCCAGAGGAAGCGCTGACGGAATTGCTCTTCGAACCGGGTTTTTCGACGGTTGTCTCAGCGAACGACCTCTCCGGTCGCGGCGTCGGATTGGATGCGGTGCGGTCTCAATTGCGATCGCTCAAAGGTTCCATTCAAGTCACCTCTCAGCCCCAACAGGGTACTGTTTTCACGCTGCGCGTTCCCAATGCCTTGACGATCGCGACGTTTAAATTATCTGACGCTTCAGTTGCTCCAAACCCGATCGCGTCTTCTTTTAGCCCATCGACGCAACCCGGAATGGAGCCTTCGATCCGTCGCGATCCAATGGAAGAGCTATTCAGCAACAATCTCATCGATGCAACGAGCGAAGGGGCATCGGACCCTACATTGGAAGAAATCTTTGGTCCCTCGTCAGCGCTGCCTTCTACCCCAACTCAATCGGACGAACCCAACCGAGCGGCGATCGCACCTCGCCTACAACCCTCCGAACAGCGCCTCAAAACCGATCGCTTGTTTATCTGGAAATATCGCGCGATCGTCTTTGTTTTACCCTACGACACAATTGCAGAACACGTCATTCCCCACGAGAATCAGACGCTCCAACACCAGCGCCAAAAACTTTTAAGCTGGCACGAACAAATTATTCCCATCTACTCGCTCTCCGAATGGCTGGATGCGGTCGATTTGCCTTCAGAACCCGCGCTGGGTGAGATTGACTTCTCCGCACAGTCGATGTTAACCCTAGTCGTCCGCCTGAATCAGACAATATTTGCAATCGAATCGCCGATCGACTGTCTGGTTACCAAGCCAGAACTCCGCATCCAGCGCTTTGCCGATGAGGTCGCTCATCCCAGTTACGTCTATCGCTGTCTGTCGTTCGACCGGGATGATTCCGTCCTTTTAATCGACATTGCAGCCTTATTAACGCAAAGATTGAGCCACAATTCCGATGGCGTTTCAGCTGGCAAGAATGCCGTGTCCGCGCAAGTTTACAGTATTGCAAGGTCGGGTCAGGGAACGGAAGGTTCGGCAATCGGCCAGAAAACGATCTTGGTCGTCGATGACTCCAAGATGGTTCGCGAAATTTTAAAGAAAACGCTCAAAAGTGCTGGATATAGAGTTTTAGAAGCAAAAAACGGACAGGAAGGCATCGATGTGGCCGTGCAAAATCCCGACATCGATCTCGCCATTTGCGATGTGGCCATGCCCGTTATGAATGGCTTCGATTTCCTCAAACAGTGTCGTCAATATACCGCCCTCGAAACAATCCCAGTTGTCATGCTCAGCAACTGCACGAGCGACGTGCATCAAAACCTAGCGCGACGCTTGGGGGCAGCAGCTTACTTCACAAAGCCTTATATCGACCAACAACTATTGTCCGCGCTCCAGACTTTACTCAAAGCTGGTTCGAGGGAAGCGAATCTGTCATAGACCGATACGTCTAAAATTACGTTGCTTGAAGTCAAGTCTTCAAGCCCAAAAAACTTTACAAAACTTTTTATTAAAGCCACATAAATCCGCAGCCCACCCACTGTTCTTGATAATGTAGGGCTGCGGAGATGCCATCGTGAATGATTGCGTAACTCTAACAAAGGCTCAAAGCCCACATCATTTTTCTGAGCTGACGATATCCGCGAGGATAAGAAAACATCCGAATCACAACGGCTGTTTAGGCGTTAAACCTATGACTTTAGAAGAACGATTAGAAATTTGGATTGTGGCTCAATGCTGCGAACAAAGTCCCCGCCCTCGATCGAGGTTTGCCGAGCTTAATGCCATTTTTAGCAACATTTATAATGACCGTCGCTTTTGGCGGTATCGAAACGCTGAGAATCGCGATTACTACGAAGATGCGGTATCGCTGATGTGGCGATATTTTATAAGAAATCTATGCGAAGTAACTACGGCGAGAACAAGCGGTTCTTTTCTAGAGACTCGCACCTATGCGGTAGGACGCTTACTGACCAACCTTGACGGTCAATTGAAAAATATTCGGGAACGGAGACAAAGACAGTTCTCTCGCGAGAAGCCACCTCGACTCAATGAAGATGGGACTGTCGCAGATCCATTTGATGCGGTGCCCAATCCCTCACCAGAATTAGCTTCACTTCAGTTTGAGGCGTTCCTCAAGCTCTTAGAAGAAGACCCAGAGGGTGAACTGAACGATAAGGCTAATACTCTATGCGGTAAGACGGTTACAACTAAAAAAACCTATACATTAACCGCTCAAACTTATTTATTAATGCGCCATCGGGATGACAAAACCATTCAACAGATTGCCGATGAGCTAGGTATTCCGCGTGGGACGCTGCAAGGACGCGGTAAGCCGACAAAGTGGAAAGAACTAGAGCGCACGCTTGCTGAGATGGCAATGGATTCGGTATCGGAATAAGGAGAGCAGCCATGACGTACAACATCGACGAATTAAACCAGTTGAAAGAGCTTTGGCAGGCGGCTGAGGCAGAGACAGGGGAACTCCAATTCCCGATACTGAATGGGCCGCAGTTACCGCTGGGTGCCGTACCGATTCCGATTCCGAGTACCGCTCGGCAGAAAGCGAGGCGAATGGCAGCGCTGTGTCGTAATGCTGAACGCAGAGAAACGATGCAGCGGAATTTATTGGCAACAATTGTCGTGCATGATTACTTGAACCTGCAAGGATATTTACCGGATTTAGGAGCAAGCGATTCCTGGAATCCGATTATAGGCAGAACAGGTGAAGTCGCGGATTTGGTGGTTTCCCAGGTGGGACGATTTGAGTGTTGTGCGATCGAACCTGGGCAACTATCTTGCTCTGTTCCGGCAGAAGGTCAGTTTGGGCGATCGGGTTATGTGGCAGTAGAAATGGATGCCGAGGAGCGCTGGGGATGGTTGTTAGGGTTTCTACCGGGTGGAGATGAAATTGATGCGATCGAAACTCTAAATCGGAAAGAACTTCAGTCAATGGATGAGTTCGGCCATTATTTGCAGCAATTCTTTGAGGATGTGCTTGTACCAGAGTTGTCTGCTAGCAAATTGCGATCGCTCAAAGAGCCTAAGCAACCAACTAAAACTTTGGTAAATTTAGGTAAATGGTTAGATAATCGCATTGAAGAAGGCTGGCAACAGCTTGAAGCACTGCTCAATCCAGAGCAGTTGATCCCAGCACTCCATATGAGAAGTACCCTAATAACACGGGGAAAGCTGATTTATTTAGAGACAGAGTTAATGCGGCAAACAATCGCGCTTGTCATTAGACTAAATTCCCAGTCTGAAAAAGGTACTAACATTATTGTTGAGGTTCGCCCTAATAAAAATCAGCTATATTTACCAGGAATGTTACAGGTGAAGGTGCTTGATGACCAGAAAAAAGCCGTCATGGAAGCAATTGCCAGTGATACAAACCAAAATATTCAATTTGATTTCAATGTTGTCTCTGGAGAACGCTTTGGGGTGAAAATGACTTTGGGAGGAGCCAGTGTTACTGAAGATTTTGTTGTTTAGGAGCTAACAATGACTAAATCAGCAATTCTAAAACTATTAGGTGGGGATTTGGAGCAAGGTATACAGGTGGAGTTGATCGTCAATACCTTGCACGACCCTAAGGAAACTGACTTGAGAGAAGCCAAGGTTGAGCAGCTTCACACCAGTCCTGGGGTCAGTGGAACTTTGCCGCCAAACCTCAATTTAGTTAAGATAATTAAACAATGGCAGTCTAACTATCGGGGGTTGGGGACAACAACTCGCCTTGATCCCAACAGAGTGACCATTGATGCCTCGATTCATCAATATCGCCTAGAGTGCCAAAAGCTAGACCAAGAATTACGATCGCAAATCAATGATTGGCTTTCATCCCCTTCATTTAGCCTAATCCGAGATAAATGGCTGGAAGAGCTTATGAAAGATGAAGTGCGAGTTTTGGTTCGCTCTTCAAATCAAGCCTTGTTGAACATTCCCTGGCACTTATGGGATCTAGTTGAACGTAATCCTCGTGCAGAAGTCGCATTGAGTTTCATTGATGGCAAATCTATTGCCACGACCCAAGGGCCAACTTTACGAGGGAAAGTCAGAATTTTAGCCATCCTCGGTAATAGAGAAAATATCAATGTCGAGAAAGATCGAGGGCTGCTTGAGAAACTCCCTGATGTCAATCTCTTGTTTTTGGATGAACCGAAACGAAAGGATATCAATGACGAGTTGTGGGATCGAGATTGGGATATTCTCTATTTTGCAGGTCACAGTCGCAGAGAAGGAGATCGGGGCAGAATTTATCTCAACAAAACGGACAGTTTAACCATTGCTGACCTGAAATATGCTCTAGAAAAGGCAATCAGTAAAGGTCTAAAATTAGCAATTTTCAATTCCTGCGATGGTATGGGATTGGCATTTGAGTTACAGCAATTAAACCTGCCACAAGCGATCGTGATGCGGGAACCCGTGCCAGATCAAATTGCCCAGGATTTCCTCAGACACTTTCTGCCTGAATTTGCTGGGGGCCAGTCGCTGTATTTGGCAGAGCGGGAAGCTCGATTGAGGTTGCATGGGTGCGAAGATAAGTTTCCAGGGGCTAGTTGGCTACCTGTAATTTTTCAATCCCCAGCGACTACACCTCCTACTTGGGCAGATCTAGGACGACGCCCAACCAATATTTGCCCCTATCGCGGGTTATTTTCGTTTCGAGAAGAAGACGCTCTGTTTTTCCAAGGACGGGAGAGTTTTACGCAAATTTTGGTTGAAGCGGTTAAAAGGCAAGATTTAGTCAGTGTCATTGGGGCTTCTGGGAGTGGTAAATCTTCTGTGGTCTTTGCGGGCCTAGTGGCTGCACTGCGTCAACACGATTCTTGGGAAATTACTGCTTTTCGACCGGGACAGCAGCCTTTTCAAGCGATCGCTAATGCCTGGGTTAAACTCAAAACGCCCGATCTCCCACCAGCCGAACAACTAGAATCAATTCTGAAACTCGCTGAAACCTGGAAAGCAAACCAAACAGCATTTCATGCTGCGGTGGAGCAGGCAATTTGGCAAACACCTGGAACCAAGCTCTTAATCGTTATCGATCAGTTTGAAGAACTCTATACTCAGTGTCAGGATGCTCAGGAGCGTCAGGCATTTATTGATTGCTTGCTCAGAGTGGTTGAATTAACCAATGTGGCCTTAGTGCTAACGCTGCGCACAGATTTCTTGGGACAGGCACTCGCGTATCCGCCACTGGCAGATGTCCTCCAAAATGGCAACCGAATGCTGGGGGCAATGAGTCGTACAGAGCTAGAAGCAGCGATCACCCAACCTGCTGCACTCCTAGGTGTAACTCTCGAAGAAGGGTTGACTGAACGAATGATTGAGGCAGTAAGTCTTTCTGAAGGGAACTTACCACTTTTGGAATTTGCCCTGCAAGAGCTGTGGGCGAAGCGGCAGGGCATTCAGCTCACTCACGCTACTTATGACGAAATTGGTGGGCTGGAAGCTGCGGTGGCTCGTCATGCTGAAAAGGCTTATGGAAATCTTACGGAGCTAGAGAAGGAGCGATCGCGTCAAATCTTTCTCCAGCTGGTCCGTCCGGGTGAGGGGACTGTGGATACGCGTCGTGTAGCAACCCGTGCAGAAATTGGCGATTGCAACTGGGAGTTAGTGACACGCTTAGCTTCGGATCGTTTGATGGTAACAGGGCAAGATGCGATCGCCAAAACCGAAACAGTTGAACTGGTTCATGAAGCCTTGATGCGAGAATGGAAAGATTTGCGATCGTGGATTGAGGAAAATCGCGACTTCCGCCTCTGGCAGGAGAGATTGCGGGCCGCTATGCAGCAATGGGAAAAAAGCGATCGCGATCGGGGAGCATTACTTCAAGGCAAACCGTTAGCTGATGCCGAAAATTGGTTGCAGCATCGATCGCAGGAATTAGCAGCGGAGCAGGAATTTATCGAGGCTAGCACGGCAGGGTATAAAAAGCAAAAACGGCAAAAAATTCTAATATTTGGAAGTATATCAGCCATGACGCTCTTGCTAGCATCTGTTGCTGGTCTAGCTGCCTGGCGAACCAACGAGGCCAAAGCTAACGCCCAACTTCGGGAGCTTGTTGCTGCCTCAGAAGCACTTTTTAAGGTATATCAGCAAAAGAAGGACGACGAAAGTTACAGCAGACAACCGTACAACAGAGCATTTACGCAGAAGCAAGATCTCGATCGGCAGAGGCAAGATTCGACCGATCGTTACGAAGATGCTCTTATAGCAGCACTGAAAGCTGGAAAAGAATTACAACAAACGATTTACAGTGTTGACTTGACTACGCGCTTCCAGGTTTTAACAACTTTGAATCAAGCAGTTTATGAAGGAAAGTTTGGTACGGAAGTTAAGCTCCCAGAATGTACATTCTTTCGTAGAATACTTTCTATTAGCATGAGTATTGATCGCAAGACGATTGCATGTGCAAATTCTGATGGAACGGTGAGATTATTTGATAGCCTCACGGGTAAAAAATTGAATGTCTTCAAAGGTGATGCCAATTGGGTAAACGATGTCCGCTTTAGTTCAGATGGTAAAACGATAGCATCTGGTACTGTACAGGGTGATGTAAATCTTTTTGATCGCGCTACTAACAAAGTTATTAAAACCCTTAAAGGGCATCTCAGTGAGGTTAAAAGCCTCGACTTTAGTCAAAATGGTCAAATAGTTGCAGCAGGTAACTTTGATGGCACGATTACGCTTTGGAATATTTCGACGGGTCAAAAACTCAAAACTTTGAACGGGCATTCGGGAGTAGTGAATCGAGTTCATTTTAGCCCAGATGGTCAGAGACTGGCATCTGTAGGTGGTGATGGCAAGGTGAAATTATGGAATCTGTCAATGAATAAACCACCCAAAACTTTACCTTGCGAAGAACTGGGCTGTCGCGAATCTAATATTGCTTTTAGTTCTAATAACCAGACTATTACTTACTCTGGAGAAAACTCCTACAATGCAACATTTTGGGACATAAATACTAACCGAGAAATAAAAACTATTAGGGGAAAGATCGGTGAGATTCAATTCTTCAGTCTTGATGGCAAAGTACTTGCATCCGGTGTGGATAAAAGTGGAACTAATACAGTTATTCTAAGGGATGTCTCAACGGGTAAAATTCTCAAGACGCTGAGCGCTCAAGCTGGGAAGCTCAGTCCTACTAGTCAAAAGTTGCATGATATTAGGGGGCCTGGGACTAGAGTCAACAATATCGGTTTTAGCCCCAAGGGTAAATTGATCGCTGTTGCCAGTGCCGATCGCACGATGACCTTATGGGATAGTAGTAACGGGACAAAACTTAAAACCTTCCAGGGACTGATAGAGTGGACGGGAAGTATTACCTTTAGCCCCAATAGTAAACTGATTGCGACAACGGGAATGGATAGCAATAATCTGAAAAGCGAAGTTAAATTATGGGATATTTCAACAGGTAAATTGTTTAAAACTCTAATCCAGGAACCTGTCCAAAGGCAGGGCGGAATTACAAGAGAGGTTCACTTTAGCTCAGACAGTCAAACAATCGCAGTTGTCAGTTCAGATAGTACGGCACGACTGTGGAACATTTCAACAGGTAAAGAACTAAATATTCCTGGGTTGACAAATTTTACTGCACTAAATCATCCTCAAATTCCTATGCAAGATGGTAAAATAATTGGGTCTAAAATTCCAGATGGCCGAGTGAGACGGTGGGAGCGCTCTACAGGGAAAGAACTTGAGCCACTAAACTGGCGAAAAGTGTTATCGAGCGATGTCAAATTTAGCGATGATGATAAGGCGATATCAGTTGTAAATTGGGATGGTGTAAAAAAGGTTAGAGATACTTCAACAGGCAAAGAATTAAATTCTACTCGACTCGGCCTTACTTTTGCTAGCAGCATTAGTTTTAGCAATGATGGCAGCACGATCGCTGCGGCAACCCCTGAAGGTGTGAAGCTATGGAATACTTCTACCAACAAAGAAATTAGCATTCTCAATGCGGACACAAAAAGGTCTAGTGGTTGGGTAATAGAAGGACTTTTCTTTAGCCCAGATGATAAAACTATTGTGACAATGGTTTATATTGATACCTCTAGTGAGCTAATCGGGATTGGTTTGCAACTCACCCAGGTCCCTAAAACTGGCGATCTGACCATCATCTCAACTGTAGAAGGATCTCCTGCTGAGGTAGCAGGTGTTCGCGCACAGGACATCATAGTCAAGATAGACACTAAGACCACCAAAGGCATGAGCACGAATGAGGCAGTCAAGCTGATTAGAGGACCTATCGGCAGCAAAGTGGTGCTTACCGTGCGTCGAGGTAGCAAGCTACTGACCTTCCCGCTTACACGCGCTCGTATTGGGCAGCATGCGGAAAATGTGGTACGAAGAGATGCTCAAAATAAAACCTCAGATTGGTCTATCAAGCTATGGAACGTTCAAACGGGTAAAAGTATTGAAACCTTTAAATCGCAGCTAAATTCAACTAATACCGTTGCATTTAGTCCTGATAATCGGACGATCGCTTTTGCTAAGACTGATGGTTCTATAGAACTGCGAGATTTCTTGACTGGTAAAGTAATTACAACGCTCAATCGACATCTCAAAAAAGTAGATCGTATCAATTTCAGCTCAGATGGCAAGATGCTTCTTTCAATTACTAGTGGCGGTCTCTCTGTTGACGAACTGAAACTGTGGGATCTCACTACAGGCCAGGAAATTAAAGCTTATAAAAAAGCTCTTGGATGGGATATTCCAGGACACGCATTCTTTCTGTTTAGTTCTGATAGCAAAACAATTTTTTTATTCAATCATGACAACGTAATTCCGTGGAATCTCAATCTGGAAAACTTATTGAAACGTGGTTGTGATAAAGTGCGAGATTTCCCAAAAGCAAAAGATATATGCACTAACAATCTTTAAAGCTTGACATTAGTTTACTTATCTTTGGCACATGAGACACTTTGGGAATCATTTATTTTTGGCTCTCAAAAGAGCAGAATATGAGCTACGTCAATCTCTTTAAGGTTGCGTTAACCATTACCTAGTTGAGCGATCGCAAACCATACATAAATTTTCCAGTTTCGCTTGTTGATTTATAAGAATTAGAGGTCTCTGCTATGCCTGAAGAAATTATTGATACTACTTGCATGTATTGCAACCAGAAGAACCTGCTTATCAAGCGATTGACTAAAGAAGTATGCAGATGTGACCGCTGCCAAAGTCAGCTTTCTAACCTATTGGTCTCATCAACATTACAGCCTCAATCTGCTTTGGAAGGCGGGAAGATCATTAGCTTTAGTGTCCTTGTTAGCGTTGGCTTGCTTGTATTCCCTGTTGGTACCGCTTTGGGAAGCAGTCAGTCGCTCCCCCTATCTTTTCCACCCATTACCTCGCAGCCCAAACCCCTTCCAAATCCACCCATCATCACGGCAAGCAATCGATCGCTGCCTTCAGATCCTGTTTTTGTATCTCAGGCAATGGGAGGTGGTTCCCTTGAAGTTTCTAATGGTACCAACCGTGATGCCTACGTCAAGCTAATCGAGCCGCTTTCCCGAACATTAGTAACTGCGTTTCACGTTAAATCTAACTCAACCTTAACAGTCAACCAAATCCCCGATGGAACTTACCGCGTTATATTCGCATTAGGAAAAAATTGGAATCCTAAAACTCAATCATTTACCCAAAGTAAAAGCTTTGCAAAATATGATAAATCTCTGAATTACACAACTATGCAGTTCAGCGATCAAATACAGTACAAAGCGTTTCGGATTACACTGCATCCAGTTACTGGCGGACAAGCCAGAACCAGCGGCGTTAACGAACAGGAGTTTAAGAGCTACTAATTCCTACATCAATCGCATTATGTTTACTTCTCGATAGGTACTGTGCGCTATGTCTAAAGAAAAACTCAAGCCTGAGTCGCTCATGGAGACAGTTGTTACATGCCCCGAATGCCAACATCGAAATCGCTTATCCAAGCGAGCAGTTCGGGGTATCTATCGATGTGGCAATTGCTATCACGACCTGCCCAACCCATTTCCTTCTTCATCAGAGCATCGGTTTCAAGCTTTGTTGAGTCATGGCTTCAGCGTTAGAAGAATAATGAGCATTAGCATTCTTACTGCTCTTGCTGCCGTTGGAGTACTGATAATATTTCGTAGTTGTTCGAGCGAGAGGCCATCGCCCTCTTCTTCAGCATCCGTTTCATTACCTAGCCCAATTGCAAGTCCAACTTTGTCATCATCAGCACCAAAACCAAAGCCAAAGTCTAAGCCAGTACCAAAACCTAAACCCGTTAAAGGCCCTACTGACGATCGCGGTGTTCCATTTCCAACTAAATCAGGCTATCTCAAAGGATATCCAGCTTTAGCAGTCGGTGGCTATTCCAGTGTAACTGTGGACAACTCGCAAAATAGCTCAGACGTATTTGTGAAACTTTTCACATTAGACACTACACCTCCCAAAGCAGCAAGTGTCTTTTTTATTCGCGCCCATGACAAATTTACAGTCACAGATATTCAACCGGGCAACTACGACATTAGATATCGCGATCTCACTTCTGGTGGCTTATCGAGGACAGAGCAGTTTAACCTTAAGGAAGTTAAAACTGCAAGAGGAGTCGAATTTAGTCGATTGAGATTAACTCTTTACAAAGTATTGGATGGTAACATGCAAATCCAGCCAATTTCTGAAAATGAATTTTGAGCAAATAGAGATTTGGCAGTTAATCTCCCCATCTAGGATTTACAGTTCCTACATAAATCGTCAGAGCTTGGTTTGTTTGTCTAGTAGAGCCACTCTGGAAGAAGATCCTATAAAAGTCCAATCTCTAGCCAGGACTATTCCCGCAGCTAAAGCTCGACCAAATCAAACCCTAATTATTTTTTCATGGGCTCAATCTCCTATTTTTCCTCGTTCCTTAATATTAAGAGGTGACACAAATGAGTAACTTCACAGCAGTAATAGAACTACAGAGAACTCTAGATAATACTGACGACAACGCTCTAATTTCCATGTCTGTACAATGTGCTGAGATACTCAAGCAATCGGGCAACCCCCATGCAGCCGCTTACATCTTATCTCTGCCACGCGACACGCCGCGCTTCACAGCTCAAGAGATTCGGAACACTTTAATTCAACAGGCAAAGTTTAACTTGTCCCCGCAATACATCCAGCTCGAAGTACTGAAGAGAAGGAATGATGGTTACGGCATGCTATGCGCGCAGTTATCTGCCTATCCATTGAGTCAAAAACGGGGCATATCTACAATAACAAAATAAACTGAGCAGAGCTGAACGAGTGGTTGCGAACGGGAACATAGTGCTAGACCTCAGGCTAACCTACCTATCTGCGATCGCCATTCCTACATGAATCCTCCAGTTTGGTCTGCTGATTTGGCAGACTCACTCTAGAGGATATTTTTATGACATCCCCCCTGCATCTCAACCGTCCACAACTTGAGTCTTGCAATGGATAGAACGCCGTGCTTGGTAATGATTGATTGCCACCCATCACACACTGCACTGAAATTTTATTCCTAATTTCTCTAAAAACACATAAATCTCTCAGTAGAGACTTGTTACTTAAGTGAAGGTTGAGAATTTAAGGAATTTGTGAACATGCTTAAAACAACTCATTCTCCTATCCGCCGAGTTGCCATCCCAGTTGTTCTTGCGATGGGGACGATTATGGGTTCTTCAATGATCTCCCCCTCAAATGCACAATATACTGGCATATACAAATCGACAGCCGCTTGCAATGCGGCAGGTCAAGCGCTCATCAGATCGGGTAAGTATAGTTGGTATAGGTGTGATCCTTTACCTAGAAGGTACGAATCGAAGAAACGCAATGCAGTAAGAGTTCAAGCACCCCCTGTTTCTATAAATTCTCCAAAGACCCCTATCGCAAGCAAAACCTTAAGAGATAAATTCATGAAAAAACAGCTAGATACTATTCTGGCTAACCCTAATCACCCCTTAAGTTTTCTTGTTAATTACTCAACGAGAAATTGGAAAAGTCGATCGCTGTATAGTCAGAATATAGGGGTTCAAGCTGGTCATACTCAGTCCCGATGGAGTCTTAACCCACGTCAAAGAGAAACAGTTGCGCTAGAAGATGCACTTGATAATCAACTGGACAGCCGTATTACTGAGAGTAGAGGAGGCTTTATCAGAAAGTCCGTTGTAGAAATTGGCGGAGTACCTGTCATGCGCAGTTCTGCTCAAACTTGGGAGAGTGCTGGCTTTTTGCCAAGAGGAACCGTTCAAAACGCTCCATATCATTTTGGATATAGTGCGTATACACACCCCTAGCATCGTTCAAAATATTTTCTCAGCAGAGAGGGCGCTCTAATCTGACTCCTATTGATACAACATAATCGTTTCCATTGCGCTGTACAGATGTGACATTCCGTTAAGGGCGATCGCCTATCCCTAAAATTTGGGGATCTTAAAGATAGCGTCCCATCGACTTAGAATGACCTATACCCTCCGCGTTGCCGACCTGCCCCTCAGCGATCGCCCCCGCGAACGCCTCATGAACCAAGGCTCCCACGCTCTCACTGAGGCAGAACTGATTGCAATTCTACTCGGCACCGGACAGGGCCCTGGCAAGCTATCTGCCGTGGGATTGGGGCAATACCTGTTGCAACAGCTCGGCCAACACCAGCGCAACCCCCTTACCGTCCTGCGCGATATCCACGTCTCAGAATTGATGGCAATCCCTGGCATCGGTCCGGCCAAAGCAACCGCCATTGTCGCGGCGATCGAACTCGGGAAACGGGCCTTCAGCTCTTTACCAGAGGCTCCCACCCCGATCGAAAACCCAGAAGCCGCTGCCGCCCTGCTTGCCAATCAGCTCATGTGGCAAACCCAAGAGCGCTTTGCCGTCCTGCTGCTGGATATCAAACATCGGCTTTTGGGCACTCAAATTATCAGCATTGGCACTGCCACTGAAACGATCGCCCATCCCCGCGATATTTTTAGAGAAGTGATTCGTCAAGGGGCAACGCGGGTAATTGTGGCTCACAACCACCCTTCCGGCCAGACGGACCCTAGCCCCGAAGATATTTCTCTAACTCGTCAACTGCTCTCCGGCGCGCAGCTTCTCAATATTCCACTCCTCGATCATCTGATTTTAGGCAACGGCAACTTTAGCAGCTTGCGGCAAACAACCAATCTGTGGGATGAATTTCCTCAAGAGATATAGTTGTATATAACAAGTCATGTAAAGCTTTGTTTTGATATTAGTACAAAAATCAAAATAGACCCTAGGATAGCGACAGGGTTAATCAATGTATTTTTACATTTGATTTTTTCTCGATCGCCCAGAGCGTTGAGGCTTTAGTCATGAATGAGGCTCAGACCCAAACTGTAAGCGAATGGGTGGATCGTCTCTACCGCACCGAGTCGCGTCGGGTCTTTGCTACGCTGATTCGACTTTTGGGCGACTTTGACCTGGCCGAAGAGGCCCTGCACGAAGCCTACGCTGCGGCAGTAGAGCAGTGGGCGCGGGACGGGATACCCAAAAATCCCCGCGCGTGGCTGGTTTCAACGGGCCGTTTCAAGGCGATCGATGCCCTTCGCCGTCGCGCTCGTTTCAGCAATTTCTTTGCGGAACTCGCTCAAAGTCCCGATCGCGCTCCTTCCCTCAATACCATCAATGACGAGGACGTTGAAGACGATCGCCTCCGGTTAATCTTCACTTGCTGCCACCCAGCGTTGGCTCCGAGTACGCAAGTTGCTCTCACCCTCCGGGAAATCTGCGGTCTGACGACGGAAGAAATTGCCAGTGCATTCCTGAGCGCACCCCCTACGATCGCCCAGCGAATCGTGCGCGGCAAGGCAAAGATCCGAGATGCGCGGATTCCCTACGAGGTACCTGCGATCGCCGATCTGCCCGAACGATTGGATGCGGTGCTGTCTGTCATTTATCTGGTGTTCAACGAAGGGTATTCGGCCTCCTCGGGCGAATCCGTGACGCGAGCGGATCTATCGGGGGAAGCGATCCGTCTGGGGCGTTTGCTGGTCGAGCTGTTGCCCGATCCAGAAGCGATGGGACTGCTGGCACTCATGTTGTTGCAAGAGTCGCGACGCACAGCGCGATCGTCGCCCGAGGGAGATCTGATTTTGCTGGAGGATCAGGATCGTTCCCTTTGGAACGGGGAGCAGATTGCTGAAGGCAAGGCGCTGGTCGAGCAGGCGCTTTCTGCCCGACAAGTTGGGGTATATGCAATTCAGGCTGCGATCGCCGCCGTCCATGCCGAGGCTCCAAGTGCTCAGGCAACAGACTGGGCACAGATTGTGGCTTTATACGATCTGTTGGCGCAAGCAACACCATCGCCTGTAGTTGAGTTGAATCGAGCGGTGGCGGTGGCGATGCGAGATGGGCCGCTGGCAGGGCTGCAACTGGTGGATGGCATTCTGGCACAGGGCAACTTGAGCGATTACCATCTAGCTCATGCGGCACGGGCAGATTTGTGCCGACGGTTGGGGAAAATGTCTGAGGCAAAAGCATCTTATCAACAGGCACTGGCGATCGCACGGCAGGAGCCGGAGCGTCGGTTTCTGGAAAAGCGCCTTGCGGAATTAGCCTGAAAAAGTTTTATTGCAGTACTTATAATTGAGCCAGGGAGTGTTTCAGAGAAGTCGTATTGTTCAATACCAAGATTAGCCCTTGGGCGTAAGAGAAATACTGGATAAAGGAGCGATCGCACCGATGACGACCACTATCCCTCAACGCATGACATTAGAGGAGTATTTAGACTATGACGACGGGACGGATACCCGCTATGAGTTGGTGGATGGGATCTTAGTTGTCATGGGGTCAGAAAATCCGATTAATCCACAAATTGCAAGTTTTCTCTTTTCTGTTTTTCTGGGGCTAGGTATTCCCCATTATCGACTGGTGATCGGGCATCAAATTGAAGTTAGCTCTGTTTATGCATCTGCAAGGCAACCGGATCTGATTGTCCATTCAGTAGACTCTGAGAAGGCTATCAGTGAAGACGGAAAATTGCTGAGATTAGGGCATCCCGCACCTCTGTTAGTGGTTGAAGTGGTGTCCAATAGTGAAACCGATCCGCAATCTAGAACTAGAGACTATCAGGAAAAACGTTTGGAGTATGCAGCACGCGGTATACCAGAGTATTGGATTATCGATCCAATGTCAGCCGTTGTTTTAGTGCTCACCCTTAAAGGAACCCAATATCAAGAACAGAGATTTCAAGGCAAACAATCTATCCTTTCGTTTGCTTTTTCCAACTTGAGTTTGACAGCTGAACAAGTCTTGAAAGCCGGAAAATAAAATAAGTCTTTCTGCATATTATGTTTAGACTAATCATCACGAATTCGCTGAGCAGTGCCATTTACTCAGTTTCCTACGGTTCGTGCTAGTCCAGACGACATTAGACCTCTTGCATAAATACTGCATTTGCCCTCATCCCCCAGCCCCTTCTCCCAACTTTGGGAGAAGGGGAGCAAGATTCAAAGTCCCTCTCCCAGGATTGGGAGAGGGATTTAGGGTGAGGGCGATAATTTATGCAAGAGGTCTAATATGCGACAGTTTTCCGATCGCAAGGGGGAAATGATTAGCGATCGCAAAATCAGACAGCATAATAGAAGCGCTCGTGGATCACCTTGCCATCTCTCCATCGCTGCACAGAAACTTGATCGTGGGTCACCTTCCCCCAATCCGCATGGGTATAATCCACAAACCATTCTGCAATAATCACATCCTCGCCATAAGCGACCGCTTTAAGCTCTAACCCTCGAAATTCAGTCACCTTAGCAAAGAAATCTAGCTCCCTTTCCCGGTTAGCAACTTTTCCAATCGTAGCGGGCGTTTCATTTTCCTGCATTACCACATCGTCGCCGTAGTATTTTTCAAAAGCCTCCATCGCTTTTCCTTGTAAAACGAGGCTCTTGATATCTTCAAAATTGGCTCTTAAATCAGTTGCTGTTAGCATAATCGCTCTCCGGTTGAATTCGATCTTGTTTACAGGATTCATGATGCTCTATTCTTCTGGCGTTGAGAAGATGGCAAAATGGAATATGACTTATTCTCGCTTGGAATGAATCTTGATGTTAGATTTGATGACATGCCTGAAAAGCTTTGTGCGCACGGTGGAGATCGGTAGTTTCTCCGCAGTGGCCAAAGAGATGAACACCACTCAACCCACCATTAGCAAACAAATTGCTGCCCTAGAAAAGCATTTGGACGTGCAGTTATTAGTGCGATCGACGCGCAAGGTGGGCTTAACCGACGAAGGCATGCGTTTTTACGAGCATTGTCAGCATGTCCTCGAAGCACTGTCAGAGGCGGAGTCGAGCGTGGGGAAACGGCAGAATCCGTCTGGACTCCTGCGCATTAATTGTTCGGTTGCGCTGGGACGACAGGAGCTACTTCCTCGTCTAAAAAAGTTTCTCGATCACTATCCTGATATCACGCTCGACCTAACCATGGCAGATTATTTTGTCGATTTGGTGGAAGAAGGCATCGATTTAGCGATCAGAATCGGTCAGTTTCAGAATCAGAACCTAATGTCGCATCCCATTGGCACCTCTCGCTTTGTTGTGGTTGCAGCAACGGACTATTTGCAGAAATTTGGCGAACCGCAAGTACCAGCCGATCTCTTGCACCATAACTGTATTATTTACACGCGCCAGTCCACAGGCAATGAATGGCAGCTTCGGGGCGCCAGCGTCACCGTGCGCGGTAATCTGCACGTAAATAGCACGATGGCCCATTGCGAAGCGGTGGTAGCAGGAATTGGGATTGGGATGTCGCCGCTGTGGGCATTTAGAAAGGAACTTCAAAATCAATTGGTCAAGATCGTTTTGGCAGATTACGAACCTGACCCGCTACCCATTCAAGCGGTTTGCCGTCGCACTCGCTTTCAATCCGCAAAGGTAAAGTGTTTTATTGATTTTCTAAGGGATGAATTTAAGACTGGGTTGCTGCAATAGAAAAATTCCAAGATCGCTTTGCTCTAGCTGCCCTTCTATTGCCACTGCTAGCCGCAAGGTAGGGATTCCAAGCCAAAGCATCGTGCTGCACCCATGTAAAGCTTTATTTTGATATGCGTACAAAAATCAAAACGGATCTTAGAATGATCGAGCACGCCAAAAAAAGATGGTCTTTGCCTCCAAGCTAACAAGCGTCATATCCCTGAAACCGTTCTGCAGCATAGGCTAAAAAAATTTTTCATCTGATGTCGATTTACGGCTGTGCCGAACGACTACTCAATAACAGAGAACGTTCAGACAAAATTCTGGAGGGCATTATGAAGTTCATCTGCCTTGGATACATGGAAGAGAGTCAATGGGATGAGATGCCAGAACAGGAACGCACTGCTCTGATGGACGAATGCTTTGCCTACGACGACGAACTGCGCCGAGGCGGACACTTTCTGGGCGGTGAAGCGCTGCAAAGCGCGCGCAATGCCGCGACGCTGCGATATCGGCGGGGAAAAGTTGCCGTTACTGATGGCCCCTATGCCGAGACCAAAGAACAACTGGGCGGATTCCTGGTGCTAGAAGCTAGAGATCTCAACCACGCGATCCAGTTGATGTCGAAGCATCCCGGCGTTCGCTTTGGTCCCTTTGAGATTCGCCCGGTGGATGAAGATCAATGCGTTGGACAAACTAAGTCCGCTGCTTGAATGCTGACACGCTGAGTCGAACGAGCAAACGGCTTGAAAACCCTTTGAATTAATTCAGGAGCAAAACAATGGAAGTAACACTTCAAAAAGAACACCAGTGGTTAGATCGACTCATCGGCGAGTGGACCTATGAATCCGAATGCATCATGGGGCCAGACCAACCCCCTTTGAAGTCTAAAGGAACTGAGGTTGTGCGATCGCTGGGTGGGGTTTGGATCGTTGCCGAAGGTGAGGGCGAAATGCCAGATGGGAATTTGGGCAAAACAATTATGACCCTAGGGTTCGATCCGAAAAAGAATCGCTTTGTGGGTACGTTTATTTGCTCGGTGATGACCTATCTCTGGCCCTACAACGGCTCCCTCGATGCGGAGGGAAAGATTCTCACGCTGGATTCCGAAGGTCCTAATTTCAGCAATGGTGAGATCGCACCTTACCAGGACATCATCGAATTCGTCAGCAACGATCGTAAGATTTTGACCTCAAAGATTTTGATGGATGACGGCACTTGGAATCAGTTCATGACCGCGCACTATCATCGGCAAAAGTAGTTCTCTGTCAATATTCAACAAAATCGAGGCGTACATCATGAAATACATATTGCTCATTTACAGTGACGAAAATGCATGGACTGAGAGCGAGATGGAAAGCTGCTACGCGGAGTCTACGCAGTTGACTTACGAACTGAAGGCCAAAGGTCAATACTTGGGTGCTTCGCCGCTTCACTCGACCTCAACGGCAACCAGCGTGCGAGTGCGCGACGGGAAAAAACTGGTGACCGACGGGCCGTTTGCGGAAACTCGCGAACAACTTGGCGGCTACTTCTCGATCGATGCGAAGGATCTCGATGAAGCCATTGCGATCGCCGCACGCATCCCATCCGCGCGTAAAGGCACCGTCGAAATTCGTCCAATCATGGAACTCACGGGACTGCCCACAGAGCTGTAGCACGTTACAGCGAAATCATATTAGGGCAGAGTGTAGTGGTTTTACTCGATCCACAACTGATAAGTTCAAGTCTAGGAGGTACTCCTATGTTATCCCAAAAAGCTGGAAAGGATTACTTACCAGATTCTCACTTCGGACGTTCCTTTGCATTGAGTTTAGTGGCGATCGCTATGCTAACGATGGCATTACCGCTACTTACACCCGCTAGCAAAATTGCGCCAAGTCACATAGGTGAGTCTACTACTTCAGTAAAGTCAGTCGCAAAGTAGTTCTACATTGAATCCTGATGTTATCCTTAGCCTAGTCATAAACCTTCGGGTTTATAGTTGCGATCGCGATGTGCCATTGACCAAATATTTGCAGGAGGATTTATGGAATCGTCTCATAAACCCAAAGGCTACAGCACCGTCTCACCCTATCTGATCGTCAATGGTGCAGATGCCACGATCGCATTCTTGGTCGAGGTCTTTAACGCCGTTGAATTGCGTAGAATTCCTGACGCTACAGGAAAACTTATCCATGCTGAGGTTCGCATTGACGATACGGTCGTGATGATCGCAGACGGAGGGGATGGTTGGTCGCCGATGCCCGCTCACGTTCATATCTATGTCAGTGACGTTGATGCAACCTACAGATGTGCGATCTCCGCAGGTGCATTCTCCGTACAAGAACCGATCGAAAAAGAGGATGAAGACAAGCGCGGCGGCGTTAAGGATGCAGGTGGAACAACTTGGTGGATCGCCACCAAGGTGAAATAGTACAAGCTATTCCGAAAAAGTTTATTTGATATGTCGATCGCGCAAACCTCAGTTCGACTATTAAGTAGAGCATAGGTTTGGCCGCAAACCAACATCATCACTGAAAAATAAATCAGGAGATACCTTATGAAACCCAATCCCATTGTCTGGTGCGAGATTTACGTCCAAGATATCGATCGTGCAAAACAGTTTTACGAATCTGTGTTCGAAGTGAAGCTAGAGAAAATCGAAAACCCTGAGATCGACATGTGGGCGTTTCCAATGGCGATGGAAGCAGTCGGTGCTTCTGGCGCATTGGTCAAGATGGACGGAGTTACACCTGGTGGAAGTAGCACGATCCCGTACTTTCATTGCGATGAAGTCGCTGTCGAATTGGAGCGCGTCGTTACCGCTGGAGGAAAAATCCACACTCCCAAGGAGTCAATCGGCCAATACGGTTCCATAGCTTTGGTTGTCGATACCGAAGGAAATACGATCGGCCTTCACATGCCCCCCAAGGAGAATTAACATGATTCAGCAAGCAAAGAATACGATTTGCCTTTGGTACGATGGCGATGCCGAAGAGGCGGCACATTTTTACGCCAAGACCTTCCCCGATTCATCCGTTGGTGCAGTACACCGCGCACCAGGAGATTTTCCGTCTGGGAAGCAAGGGGATGTGTTGACGGTTGAGTTTACCGTGATCGGAATCCCCTGCCTCGGGCTCAATGGCGGCCCCAATTTTAAACACAGTGAAGCATTCTCGTTTCAGATCGCAACCGTTGACCAAGCCGAAACGGATCGTTACTGGAACGCGATCGTCGGTAACGGCGGTGAAGAGAGTGCGTGCGGCTGGTGCAAGGATAAATGGGGGCTGTCCTGGCAGATTACGCCGCTGGCTTTGACAAAAGCGATCGCCGATCCCGATCGCGCTGCCGCCAAGCGCGCGTTCGAGGCAATGATGCAGATGAAAAAGATCGACATCGCTGCGATCGAGGCGGCGCAACGCGGATGAGGGAGAAAAGATATCGAATGTGACATGTATGACAATCCCGATGCACACCAACCGGAGCAATTCGGTCGGTGTCGAAAGGTTACTAACAGCGGGGGAACAAGGTCGTTAGTGCTCTGGAGACAGCATGAGTATCGAGACTCAACTCAACGGAGGAATGACAATGCCCAAACATCACATTTTCGCGACAAAATTTGCAAGGGTATATCCGCAACACAACCCAAAAGGAGTCCATTATGAAATTGAATCCATATCTCTCTTTCAATGATGAATGCGAAGCTGCGTTTAAGTTCTACGAGCAATGTCTGGGTGGCAAAATCGACTCGATGATGACCTATGGAGAGTCGCCCATGGCAGAGCAAACGCCCCCTGAAAAGCTCGATAAAATCATGCATGCCTCCTTAATCGTGGGCGACACGGTCTTGATGGGAAGCGATGCTCCACCTCAGATGTTTGAAAAACCACAGGGTTTTTCCGTATCCCTCTTATTTACCGATCCGGTAGAAGCCGAGCGGATTTTTGACGCCTTGGCAGAAAACGGAACGGTGCAGATGCCACTGCAAGAAACCTTCTGGGCTTCTCGTTTTGGGATGCTTGTCGATCGCTTCGGCACGCCTTGGATGATTAACTGCGATCTTCCTGCCTGAATTTTGAAATAAACGATCGATTGTCAATTTAAACCAAGGAGAACTTTCATGACTTATGTAGATGGATTTGTGATAGCTGTACCTACTGCCAATCGTGCCGCTTATCAAAAAATAGCTGAGGAGGCAGCCATTTTGTTCAAAGAATATGGTGCGCTCAAACTAGTTGAATGTTGGGGAGATGATGTGCCTGACGGCAAGCTAACATCTTTCCCAATGGCAGTTAAATGCGAGGAAAACGAAACCGTTGTTTTTTCCTGGATCGTTTGGCCTTCCCGTGCAGTAAGGGATGAAGGGAATCAGAAGGTAATGGCAGATCCGCGAATGCAAAAACCAGAGGAGATGCCCTTTGATGGCAAGCGGATGATCTACGGTGGTTTTGAGACGATCGTTGATGCCTAGTTGCAAAGGCGATCGCAGCGGGTGGCACCACCTACAAAGAACCTCTAGATCTTGGGTTTATGTACCAGCATGGATTCCAAGATTTAGACGGACACATTTGGGAAATCTTTTTCATGGAAGAGAGTGCAGCTCGCCAAAGTGGACAAATAGCACGTAAAAACGGGAGATTTCACAATGAAAGTGATGGTCATGGTTAAAGCAACCCAGGATTCTGAAGCAGGCATAATGCCGAGCGAAAAACTTCTGACAGAAATGGGGCAATACAACGAGGAATTAGTGAAGGCAGGAATTATGCTCGCTGGCGAGGGACTCCATCCCAGTTCGAAAGGTGTGCGGGTTCAGTTCTCAGGGACAAATCGAACTGTGACTGATGGCCCATTCACAGAAACAAAAGAACTGGTTGCAGGCTTCTGGCTCTGGCAAGTGAATTCAATGGAAGAGGCGATCGCCTGGGTGAAACGCTGTCCCAACCCAATGCCAGGAGATTCTGAAATTGAGATTCGTCCAATCTTTGAAGCGGAGGACTTCGGAGCAGAATTCACACCCGAACTTAGGGAGCAAGAAGAACGCATTCGTGCAGAAGCGGAAAAGCTCAAAAATTTGTGAGGCGATCGCCTTAATTGACTGCCAAAATGCTTGAAAGCATCTTGGCTTCGTTGTCACCACGCTCGGAAATTAATTTCCTAGCGGAGGTTGCAACTCAACCAGATATTTGTTGGTCGACGAGACTGCAAGCTGCTGAGTAGTTAATTCTTTGCCCTTCCTCTTGACCCTAACGCTGCGTGAGGCTCTTATTATGAAAGCATTCACTGATTGCGATTGTTTCTGAGCAAAAAGGAGGAAAGGAATGCAACCTGTGGCGATGAAAGTGGGTGATTTAGCAAAGCAAACAGGCGTGTCCGTGCGGACGTTGCACTATTACGACGAAATTGGTTTGCTCACACCTTCTCACCGCACTGAAACTGGTTATCGGCTGTATTCCGAGGATGATGTTATCCGGTTGCAGCAAATCGTGTCATTGCGGCAAATTGGCTTCTCGCTGGAACAAATTCGAGAATGTTTAGAGCAGAGCGAATTTTCACCCTATTATGTGGTGCAGTTACATGTGTCTCAACTTAAAGAGCAGATAGAACTACAGCAACAACTTTATGCACGACTGGAAGCGATCGCCATCCACCTACAATCAACAAAAGCAATCGACCTTCAGGAGTTCATTCACATAATCGAGGTCACAACTATGATTGGCAAATATTACACTCAAGAACAGCAAGACTATCTCAAAGAAAGGCAGCAACTGGTTGGTGAGGAACGGATTAGACAAGTTGAAGCTGAGTGGCAAGAACTTATCGAACAGGCACGGACTGCAATGCAAAATGGCACCGATCCAACGAGTGAAGCTGTGAAAGCCTTGGCTCGTCGGTCGTTGGAATTGATTCAGGAGTTTACAGGCGGCGATCCTGGAATTGAGCAGTCCTTAAATCGGATGTATCAGCAGGAGAAACCTGAAATCGCTAGTCGAGGCGCGATCGATGCTACCGTGATGGAGTACATGAGTAGAGCAAGAGCAGCCCTAGAGCAAACAGGGTAGAAATGACTGCTGGATTTTGGCGCTGGCAAGCGAACTCAAAGGTTTGGAAATTGGAATGATGGAGGAAAACTTCTATGAACCAGCTTAAATAAACCTTGCGGTGGGCAAAGGGTTGGCTGTTGAGTCTAAAATGGTTGGGTCGGCCAGTTACGCTACCCGATGGCAGATACCTTCAGCATTGACAGCTGACTCAAATTAAGGAGGAATTCATGACCGTTGCTAAAATTCTTGCCTTTGCTGGAAGTGCCCGCAAAGATTCTTTTAACAAGAAACTGGTAAAAATTGCGGCTGAAGGCGCTAAAGCCACAGGAGCAGAAGTCACCTATCTAGATTTCCGGGATTTCCCCCTTCCTCTTTTTGATGAAGATTTGGAGGAGGCTGAGGGCTTGCCAGACAATGTCCGCAAACTTAAGTCGCTCATGAAAACCCATCAGGGATTTTTGATTGCCTGTCCAGAATACAACAGTTCGATCGCGCCACTGCTGAAAAATGCGATCGATTGGGCCTCCCGTCCTGAGCCAAATGAACCTTCCTTAGCCTGCTTCAAAGAGAAAGTTGCCGTGTTGATGAGTGCTTCCCCTGGAGGATTGGGAGGATTACGGGGATTGGTGCATGTTCGTTCCATTCTGGGCAATATTGGTGTTTTGGTACTGCCCGATCAAAAAGCCATTGGAAATGCTCATCAGGCATTTGATGAGGGAGGACAATTGAAAGACGAATCCCAACAGGCCGCTATCCTCAAACTCGGCAGCACACTGGCAGCGGTGACAGCCAAGTTATATCTCTAGTTTATCTGTGATTTCAACGTCATTACAGAATTCGATAGCTGGCGTGCAGATTTTAATCGTCTAAGCGTCCGATCGATACGTAGTCCATACCCTCACTCACAAGTTGCAGCAATCATTCGTTCTAATGCTCGCTGCATCACTTTCAGGTCTTCTTCATCTAGCTGATTGCCAAAGTATTCGGCAATTCCCGCAGCGTAAACAGCCCACATTTTTTGCTGCATCTCCAACCCTGCCTCTGTGAGTACCGCATAGGTGCCTCGGCGATCGTTTGGACAGCGTTTGCGATAGAGCAATTCCGCCTTTTCCAGGCGATCGAGCAAATGGGTGAGATTGCTCCGGCTCAACAGCGTTTTCTCAGCCAAGTCGCTCAACCGCAGACGATGCTCTGGCGCTTCTTTCAGTGTCAGCAATACATCATACCAATCCATCGTCGGCAGTCCTGCCTGAGAAAATTTATCCCCAATACAATTGAGCAGCTTGACATTGGCGGTAATAAAGAGCCGCCAGACTGAATTCTGCAAAGCGTCCAGTTTAGTTTTAGCCATAGAAAGATTATCTAGAAAATTAGTTGAAATTTCAACTATGGGGTGCTATGGTTATTTTAGTTGAAATTTCAATCATCAAAAATTTAATCATTTTTGAGGCTGAAGCCGTGGAACTCAAAACGCCCATCCTCCAATGGGAAAGACTGAGCATTCATTAAACAAGAGGTCAAACCCATGTCAGTTTCACCCGTCACAAACACAACCTTTGAGCAAGAAGTGTTGACTAGCGATATTCCTGTTTTAGTGGATTTTTGGGCACCCTGGTGTGGGCCTTGCCGCATGGTAGCACCCATTGTCGATGAGCTATCGGCAGAATTTGACGGACAAGTAAAAGTCGTCAAATTGAATGTAGATGAAAATCCTGAAATTGCTTCTCAGCATCAAATTCGGAGCATTCCAACCTTAATTCTGTTCAAAGACGGGCAATCGGTCGATCGCGTCGTTGGCGCATTACCCAAGTCTACGTTAGCTAGCACCTTAGAGAAATATCTGTAGGCATCATAGGTACTTGCTTCAGATTGACTTTCTTCAACTCTCATGAACTCTCATTCAAGGAGAATCCCATGACCGCTAATCTTTTCTCACCGCTTCAAGTGGGCGCTCTGCAGCTGCCAAATCGCATTGTCATGGCTCCCCTCACCCGTGGACGGGCTGGAGCTAAGCGAATTCCGAATGGCCTGATGACGGAGTACTATGCCTTACGGGCTGAGGCTGGACTGATTATTACGGAAGCCACGCAAATTTCTGAGCAGGGCGCTGGTTGGGATCGGTCACCCGGTATTCACACTGACCTACAAGTCAAGGGCTGGCAAACCATTACGGAAGCGGTTCATCGCCAGGGAGGACGCATTCTGTTGCAACTCTGGCACACTGGACGGGCTTCCCATCCTGACTTTCAACCAGGCGGCGCGTTACCTGTGTCCGCTTCGGCGATCGCCATTAATGGATATAGCCACACCCCTAATGGCAAAAAACCTTACGTTGTGCCTCGCCCGCTGGAACTTGATGAGATTCCGGGCGTGGTACAGCAGTATGCCACCGCAACCCTGCGGGCTCAGGAAGCGGGCTTTGATGGGGTCGAAATTCACGCCGCCAATGGGTATCTCATCGATCAATTTCTCAGAGATGGTACCAACCAGCGGACGGATGCCTATGGCGGTAGCATTGCCAATCGAGCCCGGTTTTTGTTGGAAGTCACGGAAGCTGTTGTTAATGTCTGGAGTGGCGATCGCGTCGGGGTAAAACTTTCTCCAGGTAGTAATGTGTTCAACGACATGCGAGATCGCGACCCGAAGACAACATTTGCCTATGTGGCTCAGGCATTGAATGCTTTTAATCTTGCTTACCTACACGTTCAAGAACCGTTGCCGGGACACCCGTGGGCGGCGGAGGGGGAGCGCTGCGCACCTGCCATACGCGCGGCCTTCAAGGGTGCGTTGATGCTCGGTGGTGGCTATGATGCGGAACTTGGGGAAGCTGCGATCTCCAACGGTGAGGCTGATTTGATTGCCTACGGCGTTCCGTTTATCGCCAATCCTGACCTGGTACAACGCTTCCGTTTGGGAACATCACTCAACCCGCCTGACCCAGATACCTTCTATACCTGTGGTGAAAAAGGCTATCTGGATTATCCAGTCCTAGCCAAAGTATAGAAACTTAGGAGGAAGACCAATGTCTCAAGTCAAACTTTATAGCGCCAAAGTTTGTCCCTATGCTCAGCGGGTTCGCATGGTCCTTCTCGCTAAAGGAGTGGATTTCGATGTAACCGAGATCGATCTAAAAAATAAACCGGATTGGTTTGCGGAAGTATCTCCCTACAGTAAAGTTCCGGTTCTTCAGCATGGCGAAAATCGCATCTGGGAATCGGGTATTATCAATGAATATCTTGAAGAAGTCTTTCCAGAACCTCCTTTACTGCCAAAAGACCCAGGATTGAGAGCGATCGCCCGGATCTGGATTGACTTTGCCAATACCAAATTTACCCCTGCTTTTTATAAACTCCTGCTGAGCCAGGATGCTGCTCAGCAACAGAACTGGAGGGACGAACTCCATCATCACTTGTTGTTTATAGAAAAAGAAGGATTTTGCCAGCGATCGCGCACAGGATCCTACTGGTTAGGAGATTCTCTGAGTCTAGTTGACCTAACCTTCTATCCCTGGTTTGAGCGATGGATCGCGCTAGAACATTATCGCGATCTCAAACTGCCAGTCAACTGTATTCGGCTGCGGGAATGGTTGGGTGAGATGCAGCAGCATCCTTCTGTGCGAGCGACTGCTCAGCCTCCCGACGTTTATATTCACGACTACGCCCAATATGCTAGCAACCAAGCCTCTGGGGCAACGGCTGCGGAAATGCGACGTTACTAGGCGAACCAAGGCAACGCAACCGAATACGGACGGCATGATTCTTCAGAAAAAATTAACCGGATGTCGATTTGTGGTTTTACTGACCGACTATTCAGTGAAGGTACAGATGCAAATCGCCGTTTAGAGGCAACGTTAAACGATGAAACCCTATTTGCACAATAATTCAGAAATAGCTCTGTTTTGGAGGTTAAATCTATGAATTACACACACATTTTCCGTCTATCTCTCCAGATGACCGGCCCCTCCCCTTGACTCTAGCGCAGCGTAGCGATCCTTCAGTGCAGCACTTGACGACCTGAGCGATCGCTCATAAAATATGAGCATACGTTCATTTCTGACCCGATCGTTGCAATAGGGAGGAAGTCATGAACGACCTACAAATTGGATTGACAGACACAACCACCCAAACAGAAGTCCTGATTATTGGGGCAGGCCCGACGGGGCTAGCGTTAGCTTGCCAATTTGTGAGATATGGCGTTGATTTTGTCATCATTGAAAAGAATCAAGGCGTTACACCCTATTCCAAAGCTCTTGGCGTCCATGCCCGCACGCTGGAGATTTATGAGCAACTGGGGTTAGCACAATCGGCAGTGGCACAAGGGGCGATCGCTGCAAAAGTGCATCTGCTCAAAGGTGGCGAAGTGCGTGCCAAACTCGATTTATCGAACCTGGGAAAAGGCTTGAGTCCCTATCCCTACGTTCTGTTTCTGGAGCAAAGCAAAAATGAGCAACTCCTCTATGACTTTCTCAGACGGAATGGTAAGACCGTTCGCTGGCAAACCGAACTGGAACATTTTTCCCAAACTGAAGATAAAGTAACGGCGCAGGTAAAAAGGGCTGATGGTGCCTCTCAGCGGATTGAGGCAACCTATCTGGTCGGTTGCGATGGTCCGAAAAGTCCAGTCAGACACGCGCTAGGGCTGGAATTTTCTGGTAGCACCTTCGAGCGGGTGTTTTATGTGGCTGACGCCCAAATTGCCTGGAATCTAGATCGCGATGGGATGTATGCTTGTTTATCCAAAGAGTCATTTCTAGTCTTCTTTCCGCTCAAAGGCGAAAACCGCTACCGAATTGTGGGCACCTTTCCGGAAGAATTCTCCAAGGACGATGGCGACGTTTTGTATGCCGAAATCGAACAGCGCATTCAAGAACAAGCAGAACTCAAACTCGACATTCACACGGTTGAATGGTTTTCAACCTACAAAGTTCATACCCGCCATGTGAGCCGATTCTCGACGGGTAGATGCTTCCTCGCAGGGGATGCTGCCCATATTCATTCTCCAGCCGGAGCACAAGGGATGAACACTGGGATTCAAGATGGTTACAATCTCGCCTGGAAATTGGCTCTGGTGTTGAAAGGCAGGGCAAACAAAGCCATTCTGGACACTTACAACGAAGAACGGCTGGAAAACGCGAAGCATCTGCTGCAAACTACCGATCGCCTGTTTCAGCTCGCCGCAGGTGACCAATGGCTGTTTGCGTTCTTGCGCACGCAGGTTTTACCGCACGTTGCTAACTTCATTCTCTCACTTGAACCCGTTAAAAAATTCCTATTCCCGCGACTCTCGCAAATTAGCATCAATTATCGATACAGTTCGCTCAGTCAACACGCAGGTGACGAAGGATTGAAAGTTAAAGCTGGCGATCGCATGCCCTACTTTCTCATGGAGGGAAAAAGTATCTATGACAAACTGCACCAACCAAAATTTCATTTACTCTTGTTCTCGAATACACCAAACGATTTCCAATCGTTAAACACGGAACTCGATAGCCAAACCCTCGAATTCATTGATTTCAATATCATTCCACTTTACCCGCAAGTGTCAGCAGCCTTCGGGATGAACCATACTTTTAACGTCCTTCTCAGACCGGATAACTACATTGCGTTCATTTCCGCAGAAGTCTCGCTGAACCGGGCAAAAAACTATCTTAAGAACCTTACCAAGTGAGAAACCTATGGACACCTTCCTTCCTCCCATTGAAAACCCCCAAGGGTCGATCGTGAAACTGGTGTATGTCATAACCCGTCAACAATTTGACAATGGCAAGGCTGAGGGCATAGTCAACGGATGGTAACTACAAGGCAACGGCTGTTGGATGCAGCAGAACAAGTGCTCCGCACCAAAGGGTTGGCGGCAGCTTCCACCCGCGAAATAGCCCGTGAGGCAGGTTGCGCCGATGGCACCCTCTATAATCACTTTCGAGATCGCGCCGATTTATTTGTGGCGATCTTCTTGGAAAAACTGGTGCCGGACTATTCGGAAGCCCTCTCAAAATTGCCCTATCGCATTGGTGAAGGGACCGTTCAAGCTCACCTGGAAGAACTAGCGCAGATTGCCCTTGCCTTCTACTACAAAGCTGGCCCGATGAGAGCAGCTTTATTTGCAGAACCAGAGCTACTGGAACGATATCGAGAAGCGTTTAAATCGCAAACCCGAAAGCAGGAACACCCGATCGATCTTTTGGCTGCCTACTTGCGAGCAGAGCAACGACTGGAGCGGGTCGCCGCCCAAGTCAACCCTGCGATCGCTGCCGATGCCCTGTTCGGGACCTGCGCGAATTATGCCCTGAGACAGTGTTTTTTGGGTGAAATATCAACTCCCGAAGCCGATCGTCAGTTTGTGCAGGAACTAGTGCGATCCTTGATGGAGGGATTATTGCCCCGCCAACCTTCAAAGGATTGTAGATTTGACAATAACCTTTAGGACACATTCAGCAGCCATCTTTGTTGCAGATTCGAATACCAATGAGCCACGCTGCAGTTTCGGCGATCGCCCGCTGAAATATGCTGAAGTTCACCTGAAAACCGCTCATCGTTGGGCCTAACCCATTTACTTGCCGACGCTCGAAACTATCTTCAAACCCAGCGTTTCTGGTTCGATCGGGCCAGACGAGGATACCATCAATAGATAACGCTATATTACGGACAGTTGAGTTAGGGACATGTCATGTCTGAGTTCAACAAAAGCGCATGGGATTTCAGTCGATTTATTCAGACCCTCAACTACTTTGAAGCCATTCCCCTCTTAAGCTGGGTGCAAAAGATGTTTTCAGGTTCCACTCCTCCGCCCGCACCACAGCCTCAAGCAGGCATCGTGTTTGATTTCCGAGCGTCTTCTACACCCCTCAGCCAAACCTGGGGTGCCTTAGACGATGTGGTGATGGGGGGCGTTAGTGCCAGCACGCTCCAGCAAGAGCCGGAAGGCGCGCTCTTTACGGGCTATGTTTCCACTGCAAATTCCGGCGGATTCGCCTCGGCGCGCACCCGAAACTTTGAGCCGCCCCTTAACGTTGCCGGATACGCTGGCCTAGAACTCAGTCTAAAAGGCGACGGCAAGCGCTATAAATTTCTCACTCGCGATGAGGACAGTTGGGATAGCGTGGCCTATGCCTACTCCTTCGATACCACTCCAGGCATCTGGAAAACAGTACGGATTCCGTTTGCCGACTTAGTCCCGGTTTTTCGGGCTAAAACGGTCAAAAACGGGTCTTCGCTCAATACGAGCCGCATTCGCTCGCTCCAGTTGATGCTGAGCAAATTTGAGTACGATGGCGTTTTGAATCCCCATTTTGAGCCAGGTTCTTTTACGTTGCTAGTGCAATCGATTGGAGCTTATTTGTAATGCCAGCAACCGCCGAATCGCTCCCGATTTTAATTTTGTGGATTGTAGCCTGGCTCCAGAAACCCAAGCAGCCAGATTTATGAGCGCTCTGTGGTTGTTTTTGACCGTCGGTCTAGCCTTTTTCTTGGCTTGGAATCTGGGGGCCAACGATGTCGCAAATGCCATGGGAACCTCCGTGGGGTCTAAGGTTGTTACACTGCGACAGGCGATCGTGCTGGCTGGTATTTTGGAGCTGTCGGGTGCGGTCTTTTTTGGGCGGGAGGTGACGGCAACGCTGACGGGGAAGGTTGCTTCCATCCAACTGTTTGAAGGACAGCCTCAGCTCTTTGTCCTGAGCATTGTTGCGGAACTGCTATCAACAGGTCTGTGGCTCTTATTTGCAACCTGGCGTGGATGGCCCGTTGCGTCTTCCCATGCGGCAGTCAGCGCGATCGCCGCCATCAACCTCCTTGCCTTTGGCCTGGGTGCGCTCAAAGGTTCCACGATCCGCACTATTCTGCTGACCTGGCTGCTGACACCCTTCGCCAGCGGACTTGTCTCAGCCGCTTTTTTTCTACTCTTGCAGCGGGGCCTTTTACAGCAAAAAGCGCCCGCTGAGCGTTGGCAAGACTGGACGCCCTGGATTAGCGTTGCCGTCGTGAGTTTGGTCGGCGGGTTAGTGTTACCCACGGTTGTAGCCCCGTTGGCTGCGCTTGCAGAAGCGCGCTGGCATTGGAGTTTACCCCACCACGACTATGCTTTAGGCATTGGAGCGTTGGGTGCGTTGGGGTTGACCTTCTGGACGACTCGCACCCTTCCGGAAACGCGCGCCAGCGAAGGCGATCCGCTCGAAGGTCAGTTGGGCAAGTTTCAGCTCGTGAGCGCTTGCTGTATGGCCTTTGCCCACGGTTCCAACGATGTCGGCAATGCCGTCGCTCCCTTGGCCAGCTTCGTGCAACTCTGGCAAACTCAGACCCTTCCCGTAGCTGAAGTAGCCGTCCCGCTTTGGATTTTGGCTGTCGGCGGCATCGGAATTGTGACCGGGTTGGCCACCTGGGGGAAGCGAGTGATTGCAACGGTAGGGGAACGGCTGACAGCACTGCAGCCGAGCTACGGTTTTTGCGCCGAGTTGGGTGCGGCTGCGACGGTTTTGCTAGCATCTCGTTGGGGCCTGCCAGTCTCGACAACCCATGCTTTGGTCGGTAGCGTGGTTGGCATTGGGCTGGTCCGGGGGACCGCTTCGCTGCAATGGTCGATGATTCGCCAAATTGCGGCAGCTTGGTTCGTCACCGTACCCGCTTCGATGGTCCTAGCAGGGGTCGTGTTTGGAGGGTTGCGATCGCTCGCCCTAATGCTTTAAGACAACAGGATCCGATCTTCGAGCAAAGTCTTCAAAGCAGCCGGTGATGTAGTGGAGATTGCGACGACACCTTTTCCCTTACCTCGCCAGAGCAGGCGAATGCTCCGGATCGTTACAGCTTCGCCGCGACAAGACTTCAGGAGTTCTGCCAGAGCGCCGGGACGGTCTTCCAATTGCACCAGCAAAGCATCCTCGCTAACCGACTGGTACGCCAATTTACTCAGCACTAAGTCGGCTTCCCGATCGCCAAAAGAACTAGCCTGACCGTAGCAACGCCCAATATCGAGGTTCTGATTGAGGATCTGCAAAGCCCGTTCTCGGTCGTCGACGCGCAGTTTTACAACTTCAATGCCCTCTGATTCTGCGGCAGCAGCGGCGAGGGCTTCGATGGAAAGGCCCTCGGCAGCCAGCGCGGCAGAGACTTCAGCCAGCAAATTTTTGTTGGCCGTACCGACTAGGGTAATATCCTGTTCCGGTATCGACGGAACGATTTCGCAAGCGGGCACGATCTCCATCGCGGGCAAGGGGGCGATCGGCTCGGCAGCCAATATATCAGCCACCAATCGATCGATGTGCGTCGGGGTGACGTGGGGCATGGCAATGAGGTGCGAGAACTTACCCTGACAGGCGAGCTGCCAACGGCGCGTCACCTCTGGCAAAGGACGGTCGAACACGACGGTATTTGAATGAGGGTACCGCCAAGCGTTCCGATGAATTTGGTTCAGTTGGGCGATCGCGTAGTCGGCCACTTCCAGGCAGGCCGGAATGATGCGCTTGAACCCTTCAATTCCGACCGTATGAAAGGCATACCAGAGAAACAGTGGCGTCAGCGCATTGCGCGAACCGCTCAAGGTCGTATCGAGGGTGCCGATGTACTCAACGCTTTGAGCGATTAAATCGACATTGCTCTTTTTTGCCAGAACCACACCGCAGGGAATGGGCGAACCAATCATTTTGTGGCCGCTGATGGCAATGCTGTCGATGCCCGCACTAAAGTTCCAGGGCGGCGGATTGTCGACAAAAGGAAGAAGCATGCCCCCCAAAGCGGCATCTGCATGAATATAGTGGCGGTGGATCGCCAGATCCCGAAAAATTGCTTGAATTCCCGCAATATCGTCTACCGCTCCCTTCATGGTAGTACCAACCGTCGCGCACACGATGGGCGGCAGATCCCGATGAATGCGAAGCGTTTCTCGTAAATCGTCTAAATCCATCCGTCCGTCAGGATAGCTCCGAATCATAATGCTGCGAAGATTGAGGCAACGCAGAATTTTATCGATGGAGTAGTGGGCATCCTGGGAGTAATAAACCAGACCCTCCGGGAGCAATTCGCGGGCCAAGAACAGCCCGTAATGATTGCCCTCGGTGCCGCCGTTGGTCACGTATCCCCAAGTAGAACCTTTTGGAGCATCGGTCAGCGTTTGAAAAATCTCTAAAACTTCGCACTCGAAGGCGTGGGTATTCAATCGAAAATTACTGGAAAGGTAAGGATCCCCTACATTGTTAAGCGGGTATTGAAAAAACCGAAACAATGGCGAATAATCAAAAATTGCATTACACGGGTATCCCAAAAATTGCTCTACATCGGACTGAATGTCTTCATAGAATCGTTCGAGCCTTTGCAGATCGTTTTCTGACAGTTCGCACGCTGAGAGCCACTGCGATCGCATAGATTTTTAATGAGTTATTTTTGATATAAAAGTAAAGCACTAAAATACAAGCAGCAGCAATGCTAATTGCCTACGACCGCTCTGACAGAGAGTTGAATCTCTTTTCGGCAATTACAAAGTAGAGGAAGCGATAGAAACTCTACAACATCGCTGAAGCTCTTTGCAAAAGCATACGGCACTGCCTGCTAATCTGACATCGCTCTCCTACGATTAGCAGCAAGGGGACAAAGCGGCAGAACACCCCTCCAGTAACGTACGCCTCAATTGGGTTGACATAGCGGATCGTCAAACTTTACCACTCCTCACGGGATCTAAATCGATCTATTGGAGATTGAGGTTAACCTCCTTGGGTTCTTACATTTTCAGCATAGGTAAAAAACCAGAAAACCGCACGTTAAGCAGATTAATTTAAGATCTTGCTTAACGAATTTTAAATCCCGCATTCCGCTGTTTGCAGAGACTATCAGAGCATTAAACTAGAGTCAATTCAAGGCTAGCGAGCAAAGAGGTTGCCATCGCACCAGCAATCAGTGTAGCGAACGTAGACCATCTGGGCAGCGTCGCCGGATGGATAGATGAGATCGGCAACATCGGCGATGGGTAAAGCGGTATCGGTGAGCAGTCGTTTCGCGAGCAAGAGCCGCTGGATTTGGGCGAGTTCGATGGGGGAGACGCCAAATTCCTGTTGCACCACTCGGCGGAGGTGGCGATCGCTGATGCCGAATTCCTGGGCAAGATCTCCGAAGCGTTGCTCGATGAATGAGCCTTCTTCCATGCGCTTTGCCACGGCTGCGGCTAATCGTCCGGTGGCATCGATGCGTGCGTTGCCAGGGGCCAATTCTGGGCGACAGAGCAAACAGGGACGAAACCCTGCTTGTTCGGCAGCGGCGGCGCTGGGGTGGAATGTGCAGTTTTTGCGCTGCGGCGTTTTTGCCCGACAAACGTTGCGGCAGTAGATGCGAGTGGTGGTAACGCCTACGAAGAACACGCCATCGAAGCGCGGATCGTGGGTTAATATCGCTTGATAACCATGATCGGTATCTATGGGAGCCATTCTAATTCGTTAACCATCGCAATTTCTTGATTGTAGAGAGTGTTGGGCGAACTGTCTCGCCGTTTTCGGACATCGTTATTAGAGACCACTGAGCGTTTATGCCTCTGGTGTCAATCCATCGGACACCAAAAGTAAAATCGTTTCTTTTTAGTTAGCAATCCGCAGCGCTGATGCAGCTTCAGAGTGAAAATAACAGCAAAAGTAGAGATATGGATGGACAACTATCCGTCTATATGCCAAATTGGACGATATGGGTGGATGCTATCCATCTAGTAGAAAGTTAGACCTTAGACAACCAAATGCTGATGGTTCCAACAGAATGGCTAAGAATTGGAAAGACTATGAAATTTATATTACTCGACATTTTCAAAAACTTTTCCCTGACGCTTCGGTCAGACACAACATCACACGAGTCGGTTTAATTTCCAATGTTAAGAGACAAATTGATATTCTAATAGAACAAAAAATTGCTGGTTTCAACTTAAATATAATTGTTGATTGTAAGTACTTTAATAAAAAAGTTGATGTAAAGGAAGTAGAGTCTTTCCTGAGTTTTCTACAAGATTTAAAAGCAAGCAAAGGGATACTAATAACAAACAAAGGTTATTCACAGGCTGCTGAAAATCGTGCAAATTATGACACTCAAGATATTGAATTACGAATAATTGATTTTGGAGATTTAGAATTTTTCCAAAATTTTTTCGCTATTCCATATCAAGATTCAAGCTGTGCAATAGTATCTGCTCCACCTGGTTGGATAATTGATTCACGAACAGAAAATAGTTTTTTAGCATCTTTATACCCCGCAGGTCTATCTAGACGTGAAGGATTCCATCTAGAAGGTTTTATATATATTAACTTCTTTAATAAGGACTCTAATGCCCCTAAATTAGCTAATCTTTTAGAAATTCAAGAAATCAAGCTAAATAAGCAATATTCTAATGTTCAGATTGAATATCTCCCGACCATTGGAAGAGAAGACTGTAATTGTAAACTTAGAATAGTAAACTCTGCGAAAATGCAAGACTGTAAAACACTTGAATACACATTATTTCTTGACTTTATAGATGTAGTTATTTTTCTTGTTTTGCTTACGCCTATAAACAAGGAGCGTGAATATGTGAAAAAACTGGAATGGGTCGGTCAAAAGTTGATAAAAGGTAAAATGCTCTATGACAATATGGGACAGCCACTCGAACCACAATTGAAAATTTTGAATTGAATTGTGTCATTATTTCTAAGTAATTATTTTAATTCTTTGAGATCATTTATATGAAATAGTTTAACTACTGCATGAACCGGAACGGAGCGATACGCTATTTTTACGCTTATTTTGTATCAGCGGATGACGATGCCGATGGTGTTAGAATTCAGCGGAATAGCTCACTTTTCATTGATGTAGTCTAATAGACTAAACATAAGGCACCATAGTGAGTCTCTGCTCTTTTGCGCATAAACTATGTTTGATTATCTTAAAAATGGCATCTCATGGTTTGCTAAGCAGCACGATTTACAAAGTATTTCGTCCTTAGTTCAGATCATCGTAGGCATACTTACAGTTGCTGCATTGTTCGGTGGATTCTTTAGATGGCTATGGCGTGTACAGCAATTTACAACATCAGGGGTTGAGTTTACTGTTACTATATTGGGTTCCTCCAGCCCTTCCGATGGTTGGGCAGTATGTAATTCCAAAGGGCAAAGCACACTGTGTATTCCAGGAAACTACTACCCGAGATATTCGCATGTACCTTCACTAGCTCAAAAGTTCAGTACATGGGTTTTTAGGGGCAAAGCTTGGTTTTATGGGCTAGCATCTCGTTCTACTCCTTTTCTTCAAAGACCCAAAGATTACTTTTCAAATTTTTATTATGCTGGTTTAGACCCAGCCTTTGATGTCTTATTTCAAAACAACACTAGGAAAGATCTAGTCATAACAGGTCTTGGTGCCGAGATCTGCAGTGTTGCTCATGTAATGCAGGCTATGGGTAGCTCACCCGCACGTAAGATTGAATGTTTAGCAAAATATAGATTGCCTATACCAGACATTAATCAGGAGATGCGTGACAGGGGACTTTGGAATGATTCTCGAGTTCTTGAAACGCAGAGTGTAAATCGGAAAGTTTCAGTAGAGCCATTTAAAGATAGGATTTTTATCGAGCGTGATGGCATTTTTCGATATGAGCTTTGGCTGGATGGCTATGTCAAAAACGTTCCGACACAGTCAATTATTCGTCTATGGCTTCAAAGCAAGGAAGGTTCGGTATTTTGGTCTCCGTATATTAGGCTAACTCACATTGGCTATTTTGAAGACTAATCTTGTCATGCTGGCCTAATTTCTATTCATCTATACTTTCTTTTGTTCTTTTGATTTCTTTCGCTCCAGCGCGAAAGTTAATCGCATCAATATGTTCTAGCTATTCATTGGAGCGAAACGGTGGTTAAAGCTACTTATAGTGATTAGAAGTGTAACGCCATCCGCTCAATTCAAGGCCATTAGCAATCCACAACGCTGACACAGCTTCAGGGTAGCCGTAGCTTGGGTAGACGCAGGAAAACCAACCACTTTTGGTTTAATCCCCTCCAGTACCTCAGCGATGGCTAAAATTAAGGGGAACCGCTGAAACCAGGTCAACCCTATGGCAGTTCGACAACCCCGCTATAGCAAAGAAGAATTCGCCCAGCGCGGCTATGCTCTGTATGATTCAGAGATTCATCAACAAGTCGAAAAAGGCAATCAACCTAAAAATCTGTGCCGTTTTATGGGAAGCCTGTAGTGTAGGAAGACGTTGGGTTGGTAGCTAGCGGGTATGCCATCATAGAACCTGAACAGTCACTGAAAATTTCATGAGTGGGATCGATCGCGAAATCACCCTCGATCGTCGGCACCTAGCCAAGCACCTGCCAAATACACCCCAAAGTAATCGGCTCCTGCGGCGAGGGCGATCGGCCCACGTATTCAACGATGAAGATACCCTCTTTCGAGTCGCGCAAGCTATCATAGTCGGGGTGATTACACAGGTTTTGCCAGAGGCTACCATCGTTATGGATTGATGTTCACCGAGGCGATTGGTGTTCGCATTGACCCTGATGGCTCAACTCTCCCTTTATTCTATGGCGAGGTAAGGATTGATGCAGACGACAAATACCATCCCATCCCCCGCACTCGACCCAGCGAAGAATAATGGGAACTTTCTGGAAGTTTGGGTTGACCCAATGCAGTCGCCCCCCTACCTTCTGATGCTCTTAGGTGACGAATCGGGTTGCTGTCAGATTCTTGACCCTGCCGAGCAGTACAAATTGATTAAGCGATGCGACAGTTACGATCGAGCCCAGCTTTGGTTGCTTGAGGATGAGTATGAACCGCTCGAAGGTCGCTTATCGGGAGCTGAAATTTCTTAGAGGCTGTTTGAGAAGTCCCATGCATCCCTGTATTCGCCCCCCTGCCCCCCAACTAAAGCCTTTCAGGCTATAAGAAAGGGGGGTTCCGATCCTCAAAGTCCCCCAGAATTGGGGGATTTAGGGGGCGAGTGCAATGTCTTTGCTACTTTTCAAACTGCCTCTGACGAGCAAAACCCAACCACTTCTGGTCTCATGCCCTCCATCGCCCTAGCGATCGCCCAGGCTAAAATAAAGGGAAACAGTTGAAACGAGGTCAACCCGATGGCAGTTCGACAACGACGTTACAGCAAAGAAGAGCTAGCCCGACGGGGGCAAGAACTCTATGAGTCCGGCATCCGGCAGCAAATCGAAGCGGGCAACGATGGCAAAATTGTGGCGATCGACATTGAAACCGGAGATTTTGAGGTCGATGAAACGCTCATGGGTGCAACCGATCGGCTATTTGAACGCCAGCCCGATGCTCAGCCTTGGACGCTTCGGATTGGACACAGTGCCGTCTATCATTTTGGAGCGAGGAGTCTGAAAAAGGATTAATGATTCATGGAGTTGTAAATTTTCGTTATGAATTAACGCTTTCCCTTGTGATTGGCAACTCGAATGGGCAACGAGAGTTCGTCAACACTGTAATTGATACTGGATTTGATGGATTCCTATCTTTGCCCTCTGAAATTATCGTTCGTCTTAGATTACCTTGGAGAACCTCCAACATAGCGACCTTGGGGGATGGCAGCACAACTCTGTTTGACTTTTACACTGGAACCGTAATCTGGGATGGTCAGTACCGCTCGATCGATATTGCTGAATCAGAGACGGAACCCCTGCTAGGATTGGCAATACTTCGCGGATATCGATTGCAAGTTGATAATATCGAAGGAGGTATCGTTGAAATTGAAGCGTTATGATTGAGAATTGAAGCAGGAAACCCAACCACTTCTGGTTTAATCCCCCTTCACCACCCCAGCGATGGCTAAAAAGACCTTTTTATGCTACCCAGCAAAGTAAGCTATTATCTTCTTTTGGCGAGTAAAGTAACTCTGAAAAACCAAGGGTAAGACAGATGCCATTTCAGAACAACTACGTAAATTTGGTTACAGAAAAACCTCAAGCCCACACTCGCTTAATCCGAGATTATGACGGCGACAATAAAGACTTTGACTTCATCATCATCGGTTCTGGAATAGGAGGTGGCATTCTGGCAGACGACTTAGCGGATCGACTGGGGAAAAGTCATCGCATTTTGGTTTTGGACGCTGGTTCCTTCATTTACCCAACTCATGTCTATAACATCAGTCGCATACCCAACGGCTCAGTTGCCCCGCACTTTGAGGTAGATAACTTTAAGCAATCACCTAGCGATTCTCATTTCATTGGTGCTAAGCCCCAATTATGTTTTGGTGGGCGTTCTATTTTTTGGTCCGGTCTGATTCCGCAAGCTCAGAGTTGGGAAATGGAGTTCTTCCCAGACAATGTACGTCAGGATTTGGTCTCACAGTACTTTGACTTGGCCACCGATCGGATGAATACATCGTTCTCACTGAGCGATAAGGCACAAGAATTAGTGAATTATTTTCAGACTAGCGATCTAAATACAGATTTTGAGATAAAACAGACACCTCGCGCCGTGCATCAACCCTACCTCAATCCCGACGGTATGCCACGGGATCAATTCTTTGTAGAACCAACAGGTGTGTTTAACACGGCTGAACTACTTATCAATCAGGTCGGACTAACGCCGGGTGCCGATCAAAACGGTAATGGTCTATTCATTAAACTCAACAGTTTTGTAGAAGCTATCCAAAACGTGCCCTTTGACTGGTATGAAGTCAAAACCACTAACACCATTACAGGAGAACAGGTCAGTTTTTACTCCCCTAAAGTTGTCATTGCTGCCGGTTCTACAGAAAGTCCTAAACTGATCGATCGTTCTGCCGTCTATCAAAGCCTGCCTGTTGAAATTCAGCAGAAAGTAGGTTTTGGCTTAACGGATCATCCTGTTACAGGGGAGTCTCAGGCTTATGTGTCGTCAGTGGGAAGAAATGGCTCACGAATTCAACTCAGTCGCCGGGATCACGCCAAGATCGTCTTCTACTCACGGGGTAATCGAGATGCTAGTGGTCATACGATCTATCCCTTCAATATAGAGATGAATGTCAATCACGAATACTGGCACCTGAGAAACAACGATCTGTCTGCTGAACCCGTAGTTGACGATACTAGTAAAACGCGTGTTGACATCAAATTCAGCTTTGGGAATTGTCTTGATGATGAGAATGGAATTCTCTCCCGCGTTGATGATAACTACACTCCTGACATTCGCTTCAAACGCTTCTCGAATCTGAGTGATTTGCTGCAGTCTCGCTTCCCGGCTCTCGCGGGTTGGAGCAAAGGACAACAAGAGTTTTTCGATTTACTCAATCAAACAAGAAATCGTGTTTTCGCAGAATTCAATGATGTGGACTTTATTACTGGTGAGTATGGCGGGGGAAATGGCAAGCAATGGCCTTTTGGTTGGGGTACTGTTCATCACGCCTGTGGCACCTTACGGATGCCGTGGAAAGCTAACCGCAACGCTAGCTTCAATAATGATTCGGTTGTAGATGAAGATCTCAAAGTTCGAGGCACTACCGGACTGTATGTTTGTGATATGTCTGTCATGCCTATCAGCACCGCAGCAAACCCCGTCCTCGCACTTGCAGGGCTGGCTTTGAGACTTTCGAGTCATTTGGGCCAAGGGAATTAATAATGCTTCACACACTGTAGAAACACTTTTGTGAAATGCATACTGCATTAAAAAATGTGTAACTACATTGTGAAAGTCTGTCTGCAATCCGGCTGGAGCGAACCGACAAAGTTGGGAGCTGTTGTAGATAAGGTTACTTGCAGCCGCTCAGCCGGAACGTTAGCCCGCGAATCTTTAGCGCATTCCCGATCCGGGCGATCGCCGAGGAACGTCGTCGAGCTGACCGATAAATTTGGACAAATTGAGCGTTACTGGATGCGCTACTGATAATCGTGACAACGATCTGTCGTCCGAGCGAACTGAGAGTGATTTGTGCAGCATTTTGAATGCGTACATCAATACCGCCTTGCAGATTACCCGTGTCAGGCATCATGGCTTACTGTAAAATGATTCAAAAACAGAGATGATTTCTTTAGGGTTATGGGCCAGGTAATCTGCACCGTGGGCAGTCAGTTCAGCTGCGGTTCCATAGCCGTAAGTTACGCCAATTGTCGCGAGTCTGTTGCGCTTTGCGCCAATCATGTCGTGGGAGCGATCGCCAACCATCAGACAGATCTGAGGAGATCGTTGTTCCACCTGCAAAATATGCTGAATCAATTCCCCTTTATCGCTGCGGGTGCCGTCTAGTTCGCTGCCGTAAATACCATCCAGCAATGATGTTAGCTGAAAATGTTCGATAATTTGCCGTGCGAAAACTTGAGGCTTAGAAGTTGCAACAAAGCATTGATAGCCGAATTCACGCAAAGCCCGAAGTACACTTGGAATCTCAGGATAGAGATCGTTTTCAAACAGGCCAATGCTAGAGAAGCGATCGCGGTAAAGGTTAATTGCGCGATCGATTAAAGCCGAATCTGAAGTCTGGAGCAACTGCGCAAAACATTGACGTAATGGCGGCCCAATACACCAGAGCAAATCATCCTGCTCTGGCACCCAGCAATTCAAGGCTGACAAGGCAAACTGAATGGAACGAGTAATCCCCACCTTTGGATCGCTTAAGGTTCCATCTAGGTCAAACAGCACTGCCTCAATCATGGAATTGATGGAACGACAAATATTTACGCGATCGCCGTTTCTTCCAGCATCAGCTTCGAGCGTTTCAATGGCTCTGGAATGGCGATCGGGTACTGACCCGTAAAGCAAGCCGAACAAAAACTCGTTGTCGTTTCGCGGGTGGCCTCTAGCATTCCTGCCCAACTGAGGTAGTACAGCGAATCCACGCCAATCTGCTCGGCAATTTCAGCAACGGACTTGGTGGCGGCAATCAGATGATCTTGATTGTCCGTATCGATGCCGTAAAAACAAGGATGCGTCACGGGTGGGGAAGAAATTCGCATGTGGACTTCGGTCGCCCCCGCATCCCGCAGCGTCTTCACAATTTTGCGACTCGTGGTCCCCCGCACGATGGAGTCATCCACAATCACAACCCGCTTGCCTTCGAGAACATCCCGCAATGGGTTCAGCTTCATGCGGATGCCCATTTCCCGCATCTTTTGGGTGGGCTGAATGAAGGTGCGGCCCACG
Organism: Altericista sp. CCNU0014; assembly: GCF_044923475.1. Taxonomy (NCBI): domain Bacteria; kingdom Bacillati; phylum Cyanobacteriota; class Cyanophyceae; order Synechococcales; genus Altericista; species Altericista sp. CCNU0014. The sequence continues at coordinate 2,101,045 of NZ_CP137338.1, read as the reverse complement.
TAGCGGTTTTTAATCAGCCCTTCAACGTAAGGAATGCCAGATTTTTGAGAATAGCCGATCGCCGCTGGAATGCCAGAGTCCGGCACGGCAATCACGATATCGGCCTCGACTGGAGATTCTTTGGCCAGGTAGTGACCGATGCGGGTGCGGTAACTGTAGAGGCTTTCACCATTCATTTGGCTGTCGGGCCGGGCAAAGTAAATCATCTCAAAGATACAGAGCTTGCGCTCCGGCTGAGCCGACCAATGGAACGAAGCCAAACCTTTTTCAGTAATCCACACCAGCTCTCCGGGTTCTACATCGCGGAGATACTCTGCGCCAATGATGTCTAACCCGCAGCTTTCCGAAGACAGGACGTAGTGCAGCGGTCCCTCGTCTTCGGGATCTTCCTTGGGCAGTATGCCAATGACCAAAGGTCGAATGCCGTGGGGGTCGCGGATACCCATGATGCCTACGGGCGTGCCCACTACCAAGCTAAACGCACCTTCGCACATCTGACAGGCGGTAATGGCACCTTCCAGCCAGTCCTTGCCGAGCTGCACCTCATGGGCGATCGCGCAGGCAATGCCCTCAGAGTCAGTGGTACTGGCCAACTCCCAATTGTCGGCGATGAGTCGATCGCGAACCTCCGCTGCGTTGACTAAATTACCATTGTGAGCCAAGACCAGCGGCCCGAGGCGAGTATCGACCAAGACAGGCTGAGCGTTCACAACGCGGCTAGAACCGGTCGTAGAGTAGCGGGTGTGGCCTACAGAAATAGAGCCGGGGAGCGTTTGTAAAATGTGCTCGTCAAAGACTTGAGTGACCAACCCCATTTCTTTGTGAAGGTAGACCTTATCCTCTACGTAGGTTGCAATCCCAGCAGATTCTTGGCCGCGATGCTGGAGGGCAAAGAGTCCGAAATAGGTCAGTTTGGCAACCTCGACACCAGGTGCGTAGATTCCAAATACACCACAGGCTTCCTCCGGTTTATCAGGACGATCCGGTACCGAACTGGCACCTTCGTCTAGGGTTGAGAGAGACTCCAATCCGTCGGAAGATGCAGAGGAAAAAGCGGCCATGCGGGGAATGACTCCTGATCGGGAAAAGTTAGCCAGATTACGATTGAAGCATGCTTGAGGCTATTTAGTCAGCCGTCAAAATGGTCTCGATTGAGGTGAGCCAAGGAGAAGCGATCTCCTCCATACTAGCCGAGATTAATGTCAGGTTATCTTCGGTTTTGAGTTCGAGGGGATCGCCCATTGCCCCTACAGCGCCTAAATGCTGCCAATGGTTTCCTAGGTTTTGCTGCAGACAGGCTTCCCATTCAGCGCGATCTCTTGGATTGACGGACACCAAAATTCGCGCGCCCCCTTCGCCAAACAGTAACTCGTCCCACCGGAGATTTTCACCAGGATTGGGAACGGCAATCTGCGCACCGCGCTGGCCTGAAATGCAAGCTTCGGCGAGGGCAACGGCCACGCCGCCTTCGGCGCTGTCATGGGCAGAGCGCACCCATCCCTGGCGGATGCCATGACGGCAGGCGGCTTGCACTGAATTTTCTAGATCGAAATCAACACGGGGGGGACGGCCTGCAACGGTGGTGTGAATTGCAGCGAGGTATTCCGAAGCGCCCAGGGTGACTGAGGGGGTGGGGATACCGAGGGGACTGCCGAGGAGGTAAATGCGATCGCCTTCCTGCTGCCAGCCCTGCCCGCAAATCTGGGTCAGGTCGGGAATCAGTCCCACCATCCCGACAACGGGCGTGGGGTAGATAGGCTGGGGGTTGCCTTCGCTGTCTAAGGTTTCGTTGTAGAGCGAGACGTTCCCGCCCGTGACGGGGGTTTTCAGGGCGCGACAGGCATCGGCCAGCCCTCGACACGCTTCGGCGAGCTGCCAGTAGCCAATGGGTTTCTCAGGACTGCCAAAATTGAGGTTGTCCGTCACGGCGATCGGTTCTGCGCCCACGCAGCTCAAGTTTCGGGCAGCCTCCGCGACCGTTGCTTTAGCGCCTTCGTAGGGATCCAGATACACGTAGCGAGCGTTGCAGTCTACAGTTGCCGCGACGCCGCGCGTGGCCTGTTGGGCGGGCAAGGGCGGATCGACAGGCCGCAAGCGCACGACCGCTGCATCCGCGCCGCCGGGGAGCACGACCGTATTGTTTTGGACTTGGTGGTCGTACTGACGGTACACCCAGCGTTTTGAGGCGATCGTGGGAGCGGCTAGTAGCTGCGTCAGGACTCGGGTCCAAGATTGGGAGCCGTCGGGGAGGTCTAGCCCCGTAGCGGTAGCGGAAGGGAGGCGATCGCCCGTCCACCGCCAAGCCTCCTGAGCGTAAGCGGGTGGCTCGGCCAGCACTTCCCGTTCGTAAATGGGGGTGTTGTCGGAAAGGGCCGTGGCTAAAATTTCAGCGGCAATCTCGCCCTTAAAGCGAATTCGCACGATCGGGTCTTCCGTGACTTCCCCAGCAACGACGGCCTGTAACCCCCAGCGATGGAAAATATCGATCAGTTCTTGCTCGCGGCCCTTGTGGGCGACAAACAGCATCCGCTCCTGGGATTCCGAGAGCATGTATTCGTAGGGCACCATGCCAGACTCGCGGACGGGAATTTTGTCTAGGTCGAAGTCCACCCCAACCCCGCCCTTGGCCGACATTTCTGCCGTGGAACAGGTAATGCCCGCCGCACCCATATCCTGGGCTGCAACCACTGCTCCCGTTTTGAAAGCTTCCAGACAGGCTTCGATCAGGGATTTTTCTAGAAACGGATCGCCGACTTGGACCGCAGGGCGATCGGCTTCCGACTCATCGCTGAGTTCCGCACTGGCAAAGCTGGCCCCGCCCATTCCATCTCGTCCCGTCGTAGAACCCACGTACAGGACGGGGTTGCCAATTCCGGCTGCGCCTGACTTCACAATTTCCGATGTCTCCATCAGACCCAGCGCCATCACGTTCACCAGGGGATTGCCAGAGTAAGCCGCGTCGAAATACACCTCTCCGCCAACCGTCGGCACGCCGACGCAGTTGCCGTAGTGCGAAATTCCAGAGACCACTCCGGCAAACAAGCGCCGCGTGCGGGCATCGGCCAAATCGCCAAAGCGGAGCGAATTTAAAAGCGCAATGGGTCGCGCTCCCATCGTAAAAATATCGCGCAGGATGCCGCCGACACCCGTAGCTGCACCCTGAAATGGTTCTACCGCCGAAGGATGATTGTGGGACTCAATTTTGAAGGCCAATTGCAGGCCGTCCCCCAAGTCCACCACACCCGCATTTTCACCAGGGCCGACGAGGATCCGCGCTCCCGTTGTAGGGAATTGCTTGAGCAGCGGGCGCGAGTTTTTATAACAGCAATGTTCCGACCACATCACCCCAAACATACCCAACTCGGCTCGATTGGGATGGCGACCCAGACGCCGGACAATATCTTCGTATTCTTGAGGCTTTAGTCCTTCAGACGCAATTTCTTCGGGAGTAAACGGGGCAGCAGTCAACATGTCAGCCTCACCAACAGCACAGATGCCTATTGTACAAGCAGAGTTCTCCCTCGGTTGCATCGCACTGAATGCTCGCTTCCCAATAGACCGGGGCATACTAAGGCCAGCCCGATTTCCACAAAGCCATGCACGACTTAAGGAACACCTCAGTCGTTTTCATTGATGCAACGCGTTTAGGCTTACTCAAAAATGGCAAAAATCGGTAACACGAACGGGGTAAATAAATGATTCAACTGTCCGAACCCAATCTAGAGATTGACAGCCAGAACGCCTTTGAAGCAGCTCGAGCCATCCAAGAGCACCTACAAGGCATTCAAAGAGGCTACCTTGAAATTGATAGCGGCTCAACGAAATGGTTCGTCTACATCGATTGCGGGCAGCTGCTCTACATCACTCACTCCGTCGAGTCCATCGATCGGCTCGACTGCCATTTGCGGGGTCTCAGCCGTCGCATTCCTGCTATTACCCAAGGCAGTCGCGCCCAAATTCGCTTGTCGCTCGATTCCCACGGAGAAGCCGATACCCATCCTCGGCCAGATTATCAGGGCATTGGCATGCTCCTGCAAGATGAAACTTTAGACCCAGAAGCAGCTCGAGCTTTGATTTTATCGATGTCAAAAGAGGCGTTGGAGTCTCTTTTGCTGGTGCGAGAAGGCACGACCACCTTTGTGCCGAGCGAACGGGTTCTCAGCATTGCGGAACCGCTCGATTTCGATCGATTGCTCCAAGAGTGCGACGAACGCATTCAAGTTTGGCAAAGTCTAGCGCCCCACATTTGCTCTCCCTATCAACGGCCCTATCTTTTCAGCCAATCTCAGTCCCTCAAACTCACATCGGAGCGACAGCAACGCTTGGGAAAACTGTTAAAGGGCTTTAGCTTCAGACATCTTGCAATTATGCTCGATCAAGACGAGCTAAAGCTGGTGAAAAGTCTCTATCCGTTGATTCTGGACAAAGCCATTCTACTGCGGGAGGCGCAGTTTCCATACAGCGAGCTGCCCAGTTTTGCGACAACTTGTACCTACACTCAAGGTACCAACACTCAAGATACCTCCACTCAAGCCGTTGAAGCGATCAGTGCGGAGGCAACCCCTGCACCCGTTTCAGAGCCATCCGAATCGGTCGGGAGTTTCGACGCGCTGCCCCAATCCTCGGAAGAAACGAAGACATTCCGAGTTGCCTGCATTGACGATAGCCCAGCCATGTTGCAAACGATCGAGCAGTTTTTGGGCGATGAAAATCTCTCGCTATCTCTGATTCAAGATTCCTTAAAAGCCTTGGTCGAACTCATGCGAATCAAGCCCGACTTGATTCTCCTCGATGTTGGAATGCCGAAAGTCGATGGATACGAGCTATGTCGCTTACTCCGCAAGCATTCCATGTTTAAGAAAATCCCCATCATCATGGTGACGGGCAATACCGGACTCATCGATCGGGCCAGGGCAAAAATGGCTGGGACCACTGACTACATGACGAAACCCTTTACTCAGGAGCAGCTCCTGAAGATGGTATTCCGCTATCTCGTTTGAGGCGCAGCACTATTATCCATACACCATCCGTCAGTTCCTGCAACGAGATGGGAATACTAAGGTCATCGGACTTTGATATTTCGCACAGTTATTTCACACTATTGATAGAGGCTACTATGAAAACGATTCTGGTTGTCGACGATACACCTTCGGAACTCGAATTAATGACGCGTTTCCTGAAAGAAAGCGGTTTTTCTGTCATCGTTGCAACGGATGCCAAAGAGGCAATGAGCAAGGCTGCAGACCACAAACCCGATGTGGTGGTCACGGATGTCGTCATGCCAGGGATGAGTGGATTTGAACTTTGCCGCACGCTCAAGAAAAATGAAGCGACTCAAAAAACGCCCATCGTAGTTTGTACTTCTAAAAATCAAGATTTGGATCGCCTCTGGGGTATGAAGCAGGGTGCAGATGTGTACGTCACCAAGCCTTTTACTCAAGACGATTTGGTAAAAGCTGTTAAATCTGTCATCGCCTAAGTTATGAAGCTGCCCATTCTAGACGCTCAAACGCTTCAGCAGAAAGCCGTTGGCGATCCTTACCTGAAGGTCCAACTGACGCTCGAACAATTTGCCGTGTTGCCGATGGCTCAGGCTCAAGAGGCGATCGCCATTCCACCGAGTAGGGTCACGCCCGTGCCCAATATGCCCGCTTGCGTACTGGGTTTGCTCAACCAAAAAAGCCGAGTTATTTGGGTTGTCAACTTAGCGCAACTGCTGGGATTGGAGTCTCAGAGTCTAAACGTGCAGCAGTATAACCTGGCAATTATTCGGTCTGGGAAAACGCCGCTGGGACTGGTCGTGCCAGAAATTCGAGGGGTCGTGCGACTTGTGACGGAAGCCATGCAACCCATGCTGGGAGAGATTCTGCCGGAACTAACGCCCTACCTGCGGGGCGGTTTGATTCACGAGCGGGAAACGCTCTGGGTGCTCGATGTGGACGCCATCGTTCGGTCACCCGTATTGGCTGGGAATCGATAGAAGATTGTCTTAAAAATTGCGGTCAGAAAGGTAAGCGCCACACTGCCTCGACTGACCGCATTTGTCAAATTTATTCACGCTTACTTTTTTATGGTCGGGGGATCTGACATCAATTATGGAAACGACTCGTGTTAATTCTTCTCCGTTGTCCCCTCAAGGTGCTGCGACTTGGTGGGCAAATCTGGGCCTAAAGGCAAAAGCTACTTTCCTGGCGATCGCGATCGGGACCGTCCCGGTGGTCGGGATTGGGGGAGTGGCCTACTCCGTTTCAAGTCAGGCCCTCACGAATCAAATCTCGAACGCAGAAAAAACGCGGGCGGAAGGGATGGCCGATAAGGTCAACCGTTTTATGGTGGAGCGCTACGGCGACATCCAAGTGCTGGCCGAACAGCCCGTCTTTAGCAATCCCAAACTCATTAGTGCAATTAGCCCCAGCGAAAAAAACGCGGTTCTCGATACATATATTAAAAAATATAGCGTTTATGACAGTATTGCCGTGTTCGACGTCAACGGCGATGTCCTTGCTCAATCGGCTGGCCCCGCGCTTAAAAATCACAAGGACCGGAGTTACTTCCAAGAGGCACTGAAGACTGGAAAAGCAATCATTTCTCAACCGGATGTATCCAAAACAACTGGGAAGGTTTCGATTTACCTGGCTGCTCCCGTCAGAAATAAAGCGACGGGTCAAATTATTGGTGTTGTGCGTTCTCGGATGCTCCTTGCCGCCTTAGAAGAAGTCATTAAAAACTTTAGCGATAATGGCGAGCAATATCACCTCGTCGACGCGTCCGGCCAGTTCTTTTTGGCCTTAGAAAAGGAGCAGGTGGGACGTTCTGCGAAAGACGACTTTAAAGCGCTCGCTCAGCGATTGGAGAGTAGAAAAACAGGAGTTGAATACGGCATAGATGGCATGTCAAAAAGCGATCAGTTGATTGCTTACGCGCCGCTGCAAAAACTCAACCAAATGCCAGACCTGAAATGGGATGCCATTCTCGCGGTCGATAAGGACATTGCATTCAAGTCTTCGCGAGATCTCGCACTCTTTCTAACCTTAGGTACCTTGGGCACAGCAGCGGCGGTAGCGGCTATTGCTTCTACATTAGCTAGCCGCGCTACGCAACCCATTCTGGCGTCTGCGGACGCGGTGGGCAAAATCGGCCAAGGTCAGCTCGATACCCGCGTGGAAGTTGCCGGAACCGACGAACTTGCCATTCTGGGCGGCAACATCAACTTGATGGCCGGACAAATTCAGGCCTTTTTGACTCAGCAGGAACAAAGCGCTCGCAAAACGCAACTGCTGGCCGAAGTGGCTCAGGCGACAGACACTCAAGCCCTCGTCGCCCCCCTCAATCCCCTCCTTGAAGAAGTCCGCAAAACTCTAAATGCCGATCGGGCCGTCATCTACCGTTTTTATTCGGACTGGAGCGGTCATATTGCGGGCGAAGCCGTTCTTCCCAACCTTCCCTTAGCGCTCGCCGACAAAATCGAAGATCCTTGCATTCCTGCCGTACTGCGAGATGCTTACAAGCAAGGTCGCACTGTACCGACCAGCGACGTGTTTAATGCCGGGTTCCACCCCGATCACCTAGATCTGATGAAGCGGCTGCAAATTAAAGCCAACTTAGTGGTCCCCATCGTTCAAGGGGAAGAATTGCTGGGATTACTGGTGGTTCACCACTGCACCCGCACTCACGATTGGCATCAAGCTGAAATCGACACGATGCAAGAATTTGCAGCGGAATTTGCAACGGCCCTTGGCGGTCTGGCCCTGATCGAGCGGAAGCAATTTGAAGCAGAGCAGGCCCAAAAACGAAACGAAGCATTGCAAATGGAACTCCTGACCCTCCTGCAAGACGTTGAAGGCGCATCCGAAGGCGACTTAACCGTGCGGGCCGACGTGAGTGCTGGAGAAATTGGAATTGTAGCTGACTTCTTTAACTCTATTGTAGAAAGTCTGCGAGGGATTGTATCCCAGGTGAAAGTCGCTTCTGCCCAGGTGAACAATTCCGTCGGCAGTAACGAACTCGTCATGGGTCAGTTGGCCCAAGACGCGCAAACCCAAGCGCAGCAAATTACCGATACCCTGCGATCGGTAGAAGATATGGCCCTGTCGATTCAGCAAGTGGCTGAAAACGCCCGCCAGGCAGCCAAAGTGTCGGGAATTGCCTCTCTGACCGCTGAAAATGGCGGTAAAACCATGGATCGCACGGTGGACAGTATTTTGCAACTGCGCGAAACCGTTGCCGAAACAGCCAAGAAGGTGAAACGCCTTGGGGAATCGTCTCAACAGATTTCTAAGGTGGTGTCTCTGATCAACCAAATCGCGTTGCAGACCAACCTCCTTGCCATTAACGCCAGTATTGAGGCAGCCCGAGCTGGCGAAGAAGGACGGGGCTTCGCAGTGGTTGCGGAGGAAGTCGGGGCGCTGGCGGCACAATCTGCGGCTGCAACGAAGGAAATTGAAGGAATCGTGGATGCCATTCAACGGGAAACCAGCGAGGTGGTGGACGCGATGGAAAACGGGACCACTCAGGTGGTTGAAGGGACGCGTCAGGTGGAAGAGGCCAAAGAAAGCCTGAATCAAATCGTGAAAGTCTCTCGCGAAATCGACGAGCTGCTGCGGTCTATTTCCAGCGCCACGGTTTCTCAAACCGAGACGTCTCAAGTAGTAAAACTGCTGATGGAGCAAATTACTGAAGGTTCCGAACGCACCTCCGATACCTCCCGGCAAGTGTCAACGTCCCTGCAAGAGACAGTTGCGATCGCCCAGCAGCTCCAAGCTTCGGTGGGAACGTTTAAGGTCGACGCGTAGGCAGTTTGGGGGCGGCAGGGGCCTTTTCCCCTGCTGCCTGCCTTTGTTTTTATCCCACAGATATTTTTCCGTTCAGTAGAGCCGCGTTGTGGGCAGCTCTGCACTTACCGATGCAGCCACCATGCTTAATAAAACCAAAGATAGCGAACAGCAAGTCCGGCTCCAGTTTTTAGATGAAGCGCAGGTGTACCTGGATGAGATCGAATCGGGCGTGCTCGGCATGTCTGCCCGAGGGCTAGACCGCTCTACAATGGATGGGATTTTGAGAGCGGCTCACTCCATCAAGGGCGGTAGCGCCATGATGGGGTTCGCGACCCTCAGCCGCCTCGCCCACCGCATTGAAGATTCGTTCAAGGTGCTGAAGGTCAGACCTGCCGACGCCAAAGATGAAAATGTCGAGCAATTGCTGTTGTTAGGGGTCGACCATCTCCGTCAGGTGGCACAATGCGATCGCCAGGGGACTCCCCTATCCGATGCATGGCTTGACGGTACCGCTGCACCCACCTTTGAGGCGCTGTACGACCGCTTGGGAGAACCCCAGCCCGAAGACGAAACAGCGCTGCTTTCCGAAGAGGCAGGGGAAGATATGATTGCCCTCCTGTTTGGAACAGAGGTCGATTCGATCTTGAACCGCCTCGATGAGGTGTTGGGCAATCCCGACTTACCTTGCCTTAAGTCGGAATTTGCGATCGCCGCCCAAGAACTGGGCGGCCTTGGCGAAATGTTGGATCTGCCGACGTTTTGCGACCTTTGCCAAGATGTTTCCCGTCATCTGGCCGCAGTTGCAACCGATCGGTTGGTTCCCGTGGCAAATCAGGCCCTGCAGGCTTGGCGCAAAGCCCAAGCCATGGTGACGATCGGTCAACGGGACTTGATTCCAACGACGTTGGGATTGGGTGCCGCTCCAGCCGCTCCAGCCGCTCCCTCAGAGGCGATCGCCGATTCTTCCCCCGCATTGAGCGAGATGGAGATGGACTGGGATGCGCTGGGGTTAGAGGAGTTGGAAACCCCAGCGGATGAATTCGAGTTCTCCGCTGCCTTTGAGTCCCCTGGGACCAGCGACCCGATCCCAGAAGTTGACGATTTTCTAGAACTTACAGAAGTCGTCGAGGCACTGGAATCTTCTGAAGTCCAGCCAACGCTGGAAATCGAAGGGTTATTGACCGTTCCAGAACCGCATTCTGCGCCCCCAGAGCCTACCTCAGACCTCCCAGAGATCGCCGAACCCGTTCTCGCAGCAGCGGAACCAACCCCAGTCGCACGGTCCGCGAAGACAAAGGTCGGCGCGATCGGCGATCGCGCCGACCTGCACCCAGACCGTCAAGATTCAGAGGCGGACCAAACGCTTCGGGTTTCAGCGCAGCAGCTCAACCAAATGGGAGAGTTACTCGGCGAACTGTTAATCGAGCGCAGCGGGTTAACCCTTCAGCTCAAACGGCTGCGCGACTTGACCGGACTCCTAACGCAACGGGTGCGCTCTTTAGAAGAATCTAACGTCCAGCTCAGAAGCACCTCAGAAAAAGTTGCAATGCAAGCCTCCGACTTCGCGCGATCGTCGGATCTCGATCGCCGTTCGGCCCGTTCTAGCGCGCAGACCGAGCAACCCTCACTTCAGTCAGCCACCGACGGCATGGGTTTTTCTCTCATCAGTGGCGGTGCATTTTCAGATTTAACCCAAGGGTTTGACATTCTAGAAATGGATCGCTACAGCGAACTCCATTCGCTGTCTCAGGAACTGATGGAGAGCGCCGTCCAAATCGAAGAAGTCACGACTGACATCAATACTCACCTAGACGACGCCGAACAAACCGCAAGGTCCTTAAGCCGCACGGCCAAAAAGCTTCAAGTGGGCATGACGCAAATGCGGATGCGGCCTATCTCCGACGTACTGGGACGCTTCCCCCGAACGCTGCGCGAACTCTGCCAGCAGCACAATAAGGCCGTCGAACTTAAAATTTCCGGCGGCTCCACGCTAGTAGACCGGACGGTTTTGGAAACCCTCAGCGATCCGCTGATTCACTTGTTCCGCAATTCCTTCGACCACGGCATTGAAACGCCCGAAGCTCGGATGGCCAAAGGCAAGCCAGCCAAGGGATCGATCGCCATCAATACCGCCTATCGCGGCAACCAAATCGTCATTACCCTGCGGGATGACGGCAACGGCATCGATTTAGAAAAAGTGAAAGCCAAAGCGGCTCGCATGGGTCTCGATCGCGACACCTTAGAAACCGCCACGCCCTCCGAACTCTTAGATCTCATTTTCGAACCCGGTTTCAGCACTGCCGAGCAGGTGAGCGATCTGTCGGGACGGGGCGTGGGCATGGATATCGTTCGCACCAACCTCCAAAAAATCAAAGGTTCGATTTCCGTCGATACCCAACTGGGCCAGGGCACGACCTTTACGCTCACCGTTCCCTTTAACCTTTCGGTAATTCGCGTCCTTCTCGTGGAAAGCAACGGTTCTCTGATGGCATTTCCGACCGATTCGGTGGAGGAAATGTTGCTTCTAGAGTCCCAAAACCTTTCTTCTGCCAGCGGACGCAAAACCCTCGACCTCGATGGCACCGCGATTCCCTTCGTGCAGCTTCAGGATTGGCTGACGTTCCCCCGTTCGAACCTCCAAGCCGATCTCGAATCTTCTCCTAAAATCGACCGACCCAGCGTTCTACTCGTCGATCGGGACGGTGAAGTGGTGGGAATTCAAGTCGATCGCTATTGGGGCGAGCAGGAAGTGACCGTCCGTCAAGTTGAGGGCGCCATTGCTTTGCCTTCTGCCTTTGCAGGCTGCACCGTCTTGGGAGACGGTCGCATCGTCCCCCTCGTCGATCCCTTCAGCCTGCTTCAGTACATCGACGCTCAAAGCCAGCATCTCGAAGCCGAACCCGATGCCGAACTTCAGGAAATTGCAGCGATCGCCCAACAGCCCATCGCAGCGATCGCCGCAGCGGCTGCTCCAGTTCGACCCTTAGTGATGGTCGTGGATGACTCCGTCAACGTCCGCCGCTTCCTAGCGCTGACGCTCGAAAAAGCAGGCTTCCGGGTCGAGCAGGCCAAAGACGGGCAGCACGCCCTCGAACAAGTGCACTCCGGTTTACCCATTCAGGCGGTGGTCTGCGACGTCGAAATGCCGCGTCTCGACGGCTTTGGGTTCTTAGCCCATATCAAAGCGATGCCGACGGCCCAAAATATTCCAGTGGTCATGCTCACGTCTCGCAGTGGCGACAAACACCGCAAGCTAGCCATGTCCCTGGGGGCGAGCGACTATTTTTCTAAGCCGTTCCGCGAAGATACGCTGCTCGAAACGCTCCACCAGCTCGTAGCTGTCGCTGCTTAACCCGTCCTTTTTCAGGAATTTCTTTATGGCTGCTCTTACTCCCCTGCGCGCTAGACGCTTTGCCAACCGCATTGCAGAAGCAACTCAGCAGTACGTGACTTTTCGCCTCCGCCAGTACTGGTTTGCACTTCCCGTTGAGGCTCTTCTGCGGGTCAGTTCCGTCGATGCCGGAAGCCGCGACGACACGGGCAACGGTCTCGCTGCAACAGAAACGACAGAAACGGACGCTCTGGTCATCATCGATGTCAGCCAGCAAATTTTTGCCGAAACCGAGACGGCGGCCCCGAAGCGCCCTTTCGGATCGGCTGGAGCGTCGGAAGCCAACGCAAGCTGCTCGATCGCGTTTCAAACTTCGACGGGCGATCGCTTCGGATTTCCCATTGATTCCCAGCCTAAGCTTCAGCGCATTCCTCAAAGCAAGGTCGGCCCTTTCACCTCAGAGCACCCCCTCTACGGCAAGTTACAGTCGGTTAGCGCCATCATCGTTACAGCCGACGATGCCGAACCCATTTTTTTACTCGGACCCGATCGACTTTGCCAAAGTAACGATGGTGTCGCATATACACATCTTTCATGAAACTCATTCAATCCTGCATCCGCCCCCCTAGCCCCCCTTTCTTATAGCCCGATAGGGCTTTATTCTGGGGGGAACTGCCCCTAGTTTTCGGATTTCTCCCCCCAGAATTGGGGGGTCGGGGGGGGCTAGCGCAAGGTATTTGAGACTTGCGTGACGCGGCAAAGGCGCAAGGCCTTGCGCCCTTACGACTCAGAACGCATGGCGACTGAAGACTTTGCTGGGGCAATGCTGTCTCGGTTGGCCACGCTGCGCCGCATTGCTTCAACAAATCGGCTGACGCGGATCGGATCGACGCGATTTTCGACCTGACCGCCGCGCTTGAGCGAACTCGCGACGATAACGCCGTTGGCAGCCTGGCTCAGATGGGGGATGTTTTCCCAACTCGCACCGCTGCCAATAAAGACGGGCACGCCTTTTGCCGCATTGATGGCTAGCTCTAAATCTTCAAAGTTGGGCGGGCTGCCCGTCGCCCACCCCGACAGAATAATGCCGTCGGCTAACCCGCGCTCGATGGTTTCCTGCACCGCTGTCGTCAGGTTGGGGGAGCCGAGAGGACGGGCGTGCTTCACCAGCACGTCCGCCAGAATTTTTACGTCGCTGCCCAGTTCGCGGCGGTATCGCAACAGCTGATGGGCTTGTCCTTCAATGAGTCCCTGATCGGTTGCCATCACGCCAGTCAGAACGTTGACGCGGATAAATTGCGCGCCGACGCAAGTGGCGATCGCCATGGCGCTGTTCGCATCGTTGCGCAGTACGTTAATACCAATGGGTAGTGGTACCAGCGTCATGATTCGCTGCACGATCAAGCTCATGGCACTGACCACCACCGGATCGACCCGATCTTTCGCAAACGGCGCGTCGAAAAAATTCTCGACAATGATGCCGTCCACGCCGCCCGCCGCAAGCGCCGCCGCCTCCTGCTCCGCCCGATCGATCACCGACTTTAAGCTCCCGCCCCAGCGAGGAGACGTCGGCAACGGCAAAAGGTGAACCACGCCAATGATGGGGTTAGCGGACTTAAAGATGTTCTGTAATGTCACGGGCGATCGAGTCAAACTCAGCAAAAAGGATTTAAAGCAACTTGAATAGTCGGGATGGCCCAAGCAGCGAGATCGGATCGAGTTCTAATACGGATCCGATGGTAGAAATACTTTGGGCTTCGCTTGCCTTTACAGTATATATTCTGAAGGTTCGTCTCATTGATTTTCCTTTAGATTGGCTCTCGATATCGGATTCCCTTGACATGTCTGAGACAGGCAACTCTACTCCTTTAGCAGCCATTGCCCTGGGCAGTAATTTAGGCAATCCCCTGGCAACGGTCAAAGGTGCGGTCGAGGTCTTGGGTCACGAAGCCACCACTATGCTGGTCGGACAGTCGCACTGGTACAAAACGATCGCCGTTGGACCCGCGCAACCGGACTACGTGAATGGCTGTATCGTGATTGAGACAAGGCGATCGCCCCAGGACCTCCTGCATCTCCTCGTGACTGTCGAACGAGAATTTGGCCGACAGCGCGCGGAACGTTGGGGTCCCCGCACCCTGGACTTGGATTTATTGCTTTACGACAGCCTCGTCCTCGAAACCCCCGAGCTGATACTCCCCCACCCCCGCATGGTAGAGCGGGCCTTCGTCCTCGTTCCCCTTGCCGAACTGCTGCCAAACTGGATTCATCCCGCGACGGGATTGACCGTCCGGCAACACCGCGATCGAGTAGACTGTACCGGAGTTGCTTTGCTCCCAAACTGAGGAGCGCAGCTTGCGAGTTGCACGGCTTCGTCAAACCTAGTTCCTGCTAAAAGGCGGCATTTCCATGGCCTCAGTCCCCCTCGAACCCTTCGAATCAATCGAACCGCAGGTCTTCATTCGCAGCCGTAAATTTAGCTTTACGATCGATCGACTGCGATTGCCCAACGGTGCAGTGGGCGACTGGTCGTGCATCCGCCATCCAGGCGGTGCCCTGGCAGTGCCCGTCACCCCCGATGGCGAATTGGTCTTGGTCAAACAATACCGCTTTGCAATGCAGGGCAGGATCTTAGAATTTCCAGCGGGCACCATTGAGGACAGGGAAGATCCCTTTAGCACCATTCAACGCGAAATCGAAGAGGAGACGGGCTACCGCGCCCATCGCTGGACAGATTTGGGCCAGTTCCCCCTCGCGCCGGGCTACTCCGACGAATTGATTTATGCCTACCTGGCTCAGGATCTGGAGCGCCTCGACATCCCGCCCGCCCAAGATGAAGACGAAGATATCGAAACAATCCTCATGACCCCTGCCGATTTTGAAGCTGCCGTGCATCGAGGGGATGGGATCGATGCAAAATCGATCGCCAGCTACTTTTTAGCTCGGCCTTACCTAGAACTGCTTTAACCTTCGCCGCACAGTTGGGCGATCGCGGTCTCGAGCTGCTTCAGCCCGACGAGAGAACCCCGGATCAAGCGCAGCGCCCTGCGGGGTTGGCGAACCATCGCGCGGGCAAGGGCGAGGGAATTGAGTTCGCCCGTTTCCGTCATGGCAGCAGCCAAGTCCGGCACGTCGTGCTGGGCATCGTCACTCACCACGCGCAGGATTCCAAGGGCCAGATCTGTGGATTGCAATGCTTGCAAGAACGCATAGCCTTCCATATCCACTGCCTCGGCACCGTAGCGTTGGGCGAGACTCCTTTTCTCCGCCGCCAGATGGACCACGCGATCGCACATCAGGCCAGCGACCACCGCTACCGATGGATTGAGACGGTCCTGTAAAGCCTCGAGCAGAGAGAGATCGCAGGACTCTAGGGCTGGAACGGACTGAGACCCGCTCCCGTCCGTACAACTGCGGTAGAGCACGCGATCGCCCGCAGACAATCCAACCGTCAAGCTGCCGCAGAGTCCCACGAGCAGAACAGAAGAAGAATGAGCTAGAGTTTTGATCTCCGTTTGCAACCACTGCCGCACGAACTGCCGAACCGGCTGGGGACCCATTGGAATTGCGTAGAGCGCAACCGCATCTTGCCGACCGCTGCGACGCAAGCCCCGCCGAACCGCCTTAAACTCCGCGCCTTGGGGAACGAATATTATGCTAACCGGACAGGTCGCAGTCCCCGCTTGAGTCAAAGTCTTCACCCTCAAAATACAGTTTCGAGACAGTACATCTACCATAAAAAAGCGGACAGTTCGCATTGCTGTCACAAAAAATGAGCAATTTGACGTTCGCTTATGGTATCTTCCTCGGAGAGTTAGTATGAGCGCTTTATCGTCTGTTTTACGGTGTATGAGTTATTCGTTATAGAAATTCAATTCAGAGGTGTAGAATCTTGAAACTTTGTGTGGTTTCTACGGGCTAACTAGGTGTGGTGATGCGGTTTGTGTTTGGTGTAAGGAGTGAACGTGTATGGTTCAAATTGCCCTAGAGTCCCCGCTCGATCGACGGGATGTCAATCGATTTTGTCAAGAAATTTTGCCGCAAGTTTCCCGAACTTTTGCGCTCAGCATTCGGTTTTTGCCGGGTCAACTGGGCCGTGCGGTGCTGTGTGGCTACCTGCTGGCCCGAATTGCAGATACGATCGAAGACGATCCGAAAGCATCGGTGGCGGCCAAGTCGGCCTTGTTAGACCAGCTCGTCGACTGTTTTGAAGATTCTTCTTTAGCCGATCGCTATGCCCAACATACCCAATCGGTCACTGGAGATCCGGCCCACCTAGAGCTGGTCCATCAAACGCACCAAGTCTTTACCCTGTACCGAAGCCTGCCCCTGCAATCCCAACAGACGTTGCAGCGCTGGCTGACGGAAATGATCGTGGGGATGAAGAAATTCGTCAACCTCTACCCCAACGGCATTCGGATTAAAACCCTAGAGGAATATAAGGAGTACTGCTATTACGTGGCCGGAACCGTCGGTTATCTGCTGACGGATCTGTGGTACGAGCACTCTCCGTTTGTGAGTCAAGAAAACTACGAGCTTCTGCGCAAAACCTGCGCGGAATTTGGCGAAGCGCTCCAAACCGTCAACATCCTCAAAGATATTGCTTGGGATGCGGAGCACGAGAACTCGATTTACATCCCTCAAGATGCGCTGCAAGCCCACGGAAGCAGCCACGAAACATTGCTAGACCCGAGCCACCTCGAGCAAAACCACGCTGCCATCAAATCTCTGGTCGAGTTAGCTTGGACGGATCTCGACAAGTCTACCGATTATTTGACAGCCTTGCCCCACGGCTCCATTGCAATCCGCCTGTTCTGCATTTTGCCGCTCGTGTTTGCCTACGCGACTCTGCGAGACATTACTCGGTCCACGGCCATGCTGACATCGGGAGGAAATGTCAAAATTACACGCTCTGAGGTCAAGGCTCTCATTATCATCAGTCCTTTAACGGCGATCGCCAACGGGCTGGTGCGGAGCTTGATTCAGAGCGTGCGACAGCGTGCGTTCTGTCTGTGGTTTTAAGGGGTTTTAAGGCGCGTACTGTCAATCGAATGGGGATGGGTGCCATTGGCGTCAGGATTGCGTGGGTCTCCAGGTGCCGTGGAAGCTAAAGGCGACTGGCTGCGGTAACGCTAGGCGACAGATTGGGCCGCGCTCGAGGGCTTGGCTCTCAAAAATCCAGACTTCGCTGCTGTGGCGATCGCCCTCGTAGACTACCGTCAAAATCCAGCCCCGTTCGGAATCCTCAGGATTCGGCGCAAAGATAGGTTCGCTCGGGTAGCAACGATCGCCCAAGTCTGCGACGGATAATTCGCCGCGATCGCGGTCGAAAACAGCGATCGCATCGAACAAATCCGTCCCTTGACTTTTGCTAGAGCGAACGCTGAGATAGGTATAGCGAGACGGCTGGCCGACGAGCGCGGGGGAAACCGTGGGAAACTCGCAGGTGCGATCGCTCAAGCGTTCTGCCCCAGACAGCTTGGCGGTCTTCGGATCGATTCGCATTTGCCAGAGATGTCCAGGGGCATCGGTTTGCGGCTGACCGGAAGGCACTTCCTGCAAAAAACGATTGGTTTGGAAATCTGCGTAGCGTACCAGATCGATGGCAACCTGTCCGTCGCGATCTACAAATCCATTGCCAAAATGCCATTGGAACCAAGGATCGGCCTCCGATTGGCCGATGCATTCGAAGGTGTCGCGGTCTAATACTAGAATTTGAGTGCCCTTGTCTGGCTGCCAGCGCATCGCCTCGCTGTAAGACTGCCAGTGCAGCAGCAGCGGCAGTGGGTTGAGCGCAACTGGAGCAATGCAGAAAACAAGGTAAGGTCCTGCCAAGACAAAATCGTGAATCATCGGAATGCTTTTGAGCGGCAATTTGCCTCGGCGCAGCATCTTGCCCGCGCGATCGCAGCGGTATAGATGCAAGTACGTCTGCCGCCCGAACGTAACGCCAAAGTTGTAGATCTCTCCCGTTTGCGGATCGACCTTGGGATGCGCGGAAAACGTTTCTCCCGTCTCTAATTTTCCCAGATCGTCTACCCCGATGGTTTCTAACGTCTGCAAATCCAGCGCGTGGGGATGGCCGCCCTCCCATAAAGCCAGCAGGCGATTTTCTAACGCCAACACCGAAGTATTGGCCGCATTTTTAGTTCGATCCGACCCCGTCCAAAAAGGCCCTGGCATCCGGCGACCGTACCCTCCAAGCAGGAACTGCCCAGCTTCTTCTTCTGCTAAATAGCCCGCCGTTCGAACGGTGCGGTAGACGCCCGTCGCGGCCCCTTCGCCAAAATGCACGCCTAATACGGCACCGTCCCCATCAAACCAGTGGGCAATCCGCTCCCCACCCCGCTCGAAAATGGCAGGGCCGTTTCGATACAAACTGCCGCGCAGAGCCAAGGGGACTCGACCCGAGATGGGTTCGAGGGGCGTCAGCGGAAAATCCTGCAAAGGCCGGACAAATGCATTTCCCCAAGCGGTGGGCTTCGAAAGTTGCTGCGGCTTTTGAGCGCTCAGTGTCATGGGACATCTCCTTAAAAATTCAAAAAGTTGCATATGCACTTAGTTGCATATTGCTTAGTATATGCAAAAAGTTGTATATGTCAAGCAGCGATCTGTCCTGCCGCTCTACAGCAGCAAAAGTGCTTTATTGAGGAGAGTCAGCAATGAGTTTGGCCTACGCCATCCTAGCGGTCCTGAGCGATCGAGAATGCAGCGGCTACGATCTGGCAAAGCATTTTGAGGCTTCTGTGGGCTATTTTTGGGCGGCTACCCACCAGCAAATCTACCGAGAGTTAGCGCAACTCGAAGCGAAAGGCTGGGTTAAAAGTCAGACCGTGCGGCAAGAGGATCGGCCCAACAAAAAGCTGTTCGCCCCAACCCCCCTGGGCCGCTCCAAGATGGTGGAGTGGATGGTGCAACCCAGCAAGCAGAGCAAACACAAAGAAGAAATTTTGGTCAAGTTGTTTGCGGGGCATCTGATCGAACCCGCAGCGACGATCGCGCAACTCCAGCGAGCGCAGCAGGATCACCAGCAGCAACTCCAGGAATATCAGGGCATCGCCCAGCAATATTTCCCCCATCCCGAAGCATTAACCTATGCGGAAAAGTGCCAATACTTAACGCTGCGTCAGGGCATCTGCCACGAAACCAATTGGATTGCGTGGTGCGAAGAGGCGATCGCCGCGCTCCAGTTACCGAGCTAGATAGGCGCGATATCAGCCGCTTTTCTCGGCCATCAAGTCATCCACCAATTGCTCCAGCCCTTGGCGCGGGATTCGATACACCTCATTGCAGAACTCGCAGGTCACCTCTGCCCCGTCGTCCTTTTCAATCATGTCTTGCAGTTCGACCGCGCCCAAGATTTTGAGCGCGCCCATCACGCGATCGCTAGAACAATGGCAGCTAAACTGAACCAGTTGATTTTGGGGCAAAATATTGAGCCCCATGTCCCCTAGCAAATTCTCAAAAATGTCAGGGAGGGTCATCCCCGCCTTAACCAGCGGCGTGAATCCAGCCAAACTGGCAAACCGAGACTCCAAAAGCGAAATCAGCGCCTCGTCGCGAGCTGCCTTGGGCAAAACCTGGATCAAGAGTCCGCCTGCCGCATTAACACCCTGACTGTCTACAAAAACCCCAACGGACAGGGCCGAAGGCGTTTGCTCGGACGCGGCAAGGTAGTGCGCCACATCGTCCCCAATCTCTCCCGAAACCAGCTCGACGGTACTGGAGTAGGGATATCCAAAGCCCACATCCCTGACCACGTACAAAAAACCGTCATTTCCGATCGCCCCGCCCACATCTAGCTTCCCTCGATCGTTGGGTGGCAATTCGACCGTCGGATTCGTGACGTAACCCCGGACCGTTCCGTCCAATCCGGCATCTACCAAGACCCCCTTCAGCGGACCATTTCCCTTAAAGCGAAGATTGACCCTGGATTGAGGCTGCTTCATCCCCGAGGCGAGCAGTAGCCCCGCCGCCATCGCCCTACCCAATGCTGCGGTTGCAACATATGAAAGTCCATGTCGCTGACGGGCTTCTTCGGTCAGGCGAGTGGTAATGACCCCTACGGCTCGGATACCGTCGTCGGCTGCAGTTGCACGAATGAGTTGATCGGGCATGGAATTTAAAGTTTTTTAACGCACGCACTTTGTTATTCTACTCATGCCATGCCTTGTGCGGGCTAGCGTTGAGATAGCATCTTAGGAAGCAACGCACCCATTTCACCAATTTAGAGAGAAAGTCTTAAAATTGAGCATCTCTCGTCTCTATTGAGAGTTACGAGTCAATCCCTAGCTGTCTCCGAACTTATGACTGAGGTGAGGAACTTAGAATCGATCGCAGAAATCGCGCCTACCCTGTCGCAACGGCTCGCTTCACGGTTTTTGCGGCGCTGGTGGGTAACGGCGTTTGCCCTTTCGGGATTTGCGTTGGGCGCAGGCACCTTAGGCATTTTTTTGCTGCTGCGGCAGCCGCCACCGCCTCAATGCGAGCGCGTGTTCTGGCCCTTTGCTTCAGCCTCGCTGCGCATTTCCTGCGCCCAAGAACACGCGCAAAAGCGCACCTTAGAAGACCTGTTCGAGGCGATCGCCTTAGTCGATATTCTGCCCCAGAACCATCCTTTACGCCCCCTGATCGACCGCTGGGTCGAAATTTGGGCCAAACAAGCCCTCGACCTTGCCGAAACAGAATTTCACGAGGGTCAGTTAGAGCGGGCGATTTACTTCGCCAAAAAAATTCCGGCCCAAACCACCGCCCACGCTCAGGTTAAAGCCCGAATTCAGTACTGGCAAGTTGTATGGGCCAAAGGCGACAAAGTCTTCAAACAGGCCGAAGCAGCCCTCAACGACGAAGATTGGCGCAAAGCCTTTGGAATCATGGTGGGGTTGCTGTCCGTTGACAATCGCTACTGGTCTCAAACCCAATACGAATTTCTCAACCAAAAAATCATCGACGCCCAACAGGATGAAACCAAGCTGGCAAAGGCTCAGCGCTTGTTTGAAGCAGGTGGCATCGATAACTTGACCAAAGCGTTGGATTGGGTGCAAGAACTCTCAGAAGGCACGATTTTCAAGAAATCTATTAAGAAGCTCGTCGCTAAAATCGGGCAATCCCTGGTCGACATTGCGGAAGCGGCCCTCGGTCGCCAAGATCTCACTACCGCCCTCAGGGCATTAGAAAAAATCCCCCAAGAGGTCAGCTTTTGGCCCGAGGTGCAGGACTGGACTGATATTGCCAACGCCATGTCCGATACCTGGTCGGGGACGATGGAGGGCTACGAAAAGGCGATCGCCGAACTTAAGAAATTGAGCCCGCAGCGACCGCTTTACTTAAAAGCGCAGGAATACATCCAAAAATGGAGTGCAGATAAGTTCTACGTCCGGCTTTTAGAAGAAGCAAGGGCTAAAGTCGCAGACGGAACCGCCCCGTCCTTAACGATGGCGATCGAGCAGGCCCGCCAAATCCCGTCCGACAGTACGCAATGGAAAATCGCTCAGCAAGAGATCGAGCAGTGGAGTATCAGCCTCAGCAATCAGCTAGACCAGCCCATTCTAGACAGTGCCGACGAGCTATCCATGAGAGGAGACTCAGCTTCCCTGCAAGCCGCGATTCGCAAGGCCCAACAAATCGGTTCGGGAACCCCGCTCTACGCAGAGGCCCAAAGCCGCATCAAAGACTGGTCGAATCAGCTCGGTCGCAGCACTTATCGAGACAGCGATCGAGATACCTATGGAGATACGTTTAAGACGGCTCAATCGGGCGAACCTCCCTCGACCGCAGGCCCGACCGAACGAGAAACGCGCACCCTCCTGCAAGAAGCGGAGCGAATGGCCCAAAAAAGCACCCCCGCCGCCCTGGCCTCCGCCATCGAAACCGCAAGTCAAATTTCAGCCCGCTCGTCCCTTCATGCCGAAGCCCAGCAGTCAATTGCGGCCTGGGGCGATCGCATGCTAGAACTTGCCGCCAGCAAAGCCAACTACGACCTCGAAAGCGCCATCGCGATCGCCCAGCAAATTCCCATTGCCGCTCCCGCCTACGGTGCCGCCCAGCAGCAGATCCAGGTTTGGCAACAGGCCCCCCAACCCGAACCCCAAGCGCAACCCTCGCCGCCCTAGCGTTGCGGTTGACCCTAAGTTTTTCGCGTCAATTGCATCAGGAAATTCACCAATGTCAAGGGCTAAGGCCTTGTGTTAAAGTGAGCGTACCTCACAAGAATCGGGTGCAGTAGCCAATGGTCTTATCGAAGCGCAGCTTTGCATTAGGTGTTACGGCCTTAGTCAGCGCAGGAGTTTTGACAACGGGTGCGGGTCTGCACCTCTCTAAAAGCTGGGCGCTCTTCAAACCCAGCCCCAAAGAAACCGTCGATGAAGTCTGGCAAATCATCGATCGCGAGTATGTAGACGGTACCTTCAACGGCAAGGACTGGCGCGCGGTTCGCAGCCAGTTTTTGAGCAAAAACTACGCGTCATCTAAAGAAGCCTACGCTGCCATTCGAACCATGCTGGAAAAGCTGGGAGATCCCTATACTCGCTTCATGGATCCCGAGCAGTTTAAGAGCATGCAGATCGACACGTCTGGCGAACTGACCGGGGTGGGCATTCAAATCGCTCAAGACGAGAAGACCAAAGAGATCAAGGTGATCTCTCCGATCGAAGGCAGTCCGGCTGCCAAGGCGGGTATTTTAGCGCAAGATGTCGTGCTTAAGGTGGGCAACAAATCTACCAAAGGCATGGATATCAATCAAGTCGTGAGCTTAATTCGCGGGCCGGTGAATACCGAGGTCACGCTTACCCTAGGCCGAGGTAAGAAAATCCAAACATTTAAGGTAAGGCGCGAGCGGATCGAACTCCACTCCGTCCGCCACAGCTATCAGAAAGGTCCGATGGGAGGAATTGGCTACATTCGTCTCTCGCAATTTAGTGGCAATGCGCCCCCTGAAATGAAAGCCGCCATTCGAGATCTGACCCAGAAAAACGTAGCGGGTTTTATTTTGGACCTGCGGATGGATCCGGGCGGCCTGCTTTATTCTGGGGCAGAAGTCGCGCGGATGTGGATGAACGATGGCACCATTGTATCTACCGTCGATCGCCGGGGCGAAACCGAACGATTGTCGGCGGGACGAGGAAGTTTGAGCGATAAGCCTTTGGTCGTACTCGTCGATGGCGGTTCTGCCAGCGCTAGCGAAATTCTAGCGGGTGCCCTTCAAGACAACAAACGAGCGGTTTTAGTGGGCGAAAGGACCTTTGGGAAAGGGTTGGTTCAGTCGGTGCACCCTTTGGGAGACGGTTCGGGGATGGCAGTCACCATCGCTAAATATTTCACCCCAAATGGTCGCGATATTAACAAGAAGGGTATCGAGCCAGACTACGTCGTTAAGCTGACGGAAGCGCAGAAGAAAGCTTTGACGAAAGAGACGATCGGTACTCCCAAAGACCCCCAGTATGCCAAAGCGTTGGAGGTCCTGAACCAAAAAATCTTGGCCAGCCAGAAGATGAATTTGCAGTCGGCCCAGCCCCCTAAGCCGCTTCCTTCCAACTAATCGAGTCCGATCGACCGAGTAGCTGCCGTTTCTAGAAAAACCTACATCTGATTCGGGACAGGGCAAGGCACCGTTCTTTCCCCAGACCGCGTAGTAAAGGTGCGATCGTCTCGGTAGTGCCGTGGCGTATCTAGCATGGTTTGCCACGCACGGCGGAAGGGCAGGAGGTGAAAGCGTTTGGGGTAGTGCAGTAAGAGGAGGGCTTGCACGACTGGGTAATAGTCGGAGTTCATGCCTGGAAAGATATGGTGCTCTGTATGGTACGAGAAGTTGAAATGCAGTAAGTCGAGCAGCTTGGGAACCCGCAGCGAAACGCTATTTATCAACGGATCGTTGATAGCGGTCATGGGCGACAGCATGTGGTTGGTGTAGATATAAAACATGACCCCGGCATAGCCTATCCAGAGGGGCACGAAATAGCTCAACACCAATGCGATCGGGTCGAACTGCAAGTAGCTGAGGATGCCGAGGTGGATGGCAGAAATGAGGGTCAGCTCGATGGCGATCGCCCACCGCTCTCGGCGGCTGACCTTAAAGGCTGCGGGTACGTAGCGGACCAGACCCGTATTGAACAATAGCACCGAAGTCGCGTTCCGAAAGGTATGGATGCCCCAAGCATGGGCCATTCCCACGGTCAGCCAAACTGGATTGACCTCCACAGAAGGGACAAAACAATCTTGAATCCATTTGCCCCAGGTTTTGGGTTGCTGGTAGAGGTAGTTGCGGTCTGGGTCGAGGGCGGAATTGGTATTGCGGTGATGTTCGCGGTTGTGCACCGCCCGCCATAGGGTTGGCGGCATCCAGAACATCGATAGTCCCAAAAAGCTCATCAAACGAAATGCGCGCGAATGCCTTGCGGCACTGCCGTGCATGAGGTCGTGACAGCTAAATAACAGCACGATGATGCTGTTGCCCATCGCAGCAGCAAGCGGCAGATACAGCCACAACCAATACCAGTGCCACCGATCGAGGTCGGCGGCGATCGCCCAGCCTAAGCCTAAGATCGCCAAATTGATCGCCAGAATCCAACCCTTACTCAGGTCCGGCAAAAACGCATCGTCCGGCAGTAAAGGTCGCAGTTTTTTGACATATTCTGCTTGAGAAATTAGAACATCCGCCTGAATTGTATCCGAACTTACTTTTAATTCTAAATTTGGCACGGGATTCATGTTTTTCTGTAAATAGTTATAGGGAAATATTGCGCCAGCTTTTAATTCTTATTAAAGACAGCCTAAGCTGATTTCACGCTCGATCGTGCAACGGATTTCACGTCTTTTCAAGAAAATCAGGAGTTTATTTATGACTTCTAGCTTAATTGAGAAAGAGATTCAAAGATATATCCCAGCAATCGGAGACATCAATCGTAAAAGTCCACTGGCCTACCGCGCGACGAGGGGCGCTGTCAAGGTCGTAAATGCCGTCCAGATGTCGGTCGCCGAGGCTTACATTAACGGACTAGAGGTCCCGGATGCGGTCTTGCGATCGCTCTTTGACACCTGCATGCCCGTGTTTTTTAAGCACTTTCCATCCCTGCTTGCCCCCTACGAATGGGTGCTCAAAGAAACAGAGCATTTAGCTGAAGGGTCGCGGGATTTAATGAAAATCCAGTACGATCTGCCTCAGGAAATGTTGAATGTAATGCTAGGGGACTATCCCGTCATTTATCCCAAATACAGCATGGGGCTGTGGGAAAAAGGAGCGGTCGATCTCGAGCAATCCCAGATGCACATGCTCGACGATATAATCGAAAAATTAGATATTCAAGATGGCGATCGAATCCTCGACTTTGGGTGCGGTTGGGGCTGCGTTGCCAATTACATATTGTCTAAGTTCCCCAACGTCACATTCACCGGGCTGAATTTGAGTCGCGAGCAGTGCAATTACATGCGCGGCAAAATGCAAGACCCATCCAGCTATTTGAGTTCTGGACGATTTACCCTCCACGAAGGGGACCTAAACGACGCCTTCTTTGAGGAGAAGTTCGACAAAATCGTGTCGATTGGCGTTTTCTGCCACGTTGGTAACTTAACCCAGTCCTTTCAGAAGCTAGCATCTTTTCTCAAAGATCGGGGAAAGGTCTTCATTCACATTATTACGGTGCGGACGCCAAACAATATCTCCAGCGTTTTTACCCATCGCTACATTTTTCCCCACGGGCGCTACTGGAATTTCGATGCGGTTCCCAGCCATAATAAAGACCTCAAAACCGTCCAGCGATGGTATCTCAACGGATTCAACTACTCGACGACGTTTGCAACTTGGCTCAAAAACTTTGACGACAGTCAGTCCCTCGTTAAGGGACTGGACTACGGCATGGACTATGGCAAATTTCGTCGGATCTGGCGGTTTTACTTGATCTGGTTCGTCTCTAACTTTGCCAGCTGCGATGGCGACATCAACGGCAACGGTCAGTTTTTAATGGTTCGTGCCTGAGTCCACCCCTATCTGAAGTTGCGTTTGAGCGCTTTGAGTCAACTTTAAGATCTCGCTCAAGTCTGGGGGTAAGGTTTCGCTCTCCATCCCCAGCCACAGTAAAAACTCGATATTGCCAGCCGGTCCGAGCAGGGGGGACCAAGTCAGCCCCCTATACCGCCACCCCAGCCCCAACGCAGCTTCTAAGACTGCGGCGATCGCCCCTGCCCGATCCTTCGGATCTCGCACCACTCCTTTGCCGACTCGTTCTTTGCCCACCTCAAACTGCGGCTTCACCAGCAATATTGCCTCCCGAGGGGGTTGCAATAACGCCCATAAAGCGGGCAATACCTTCGTCAGGGAAATAAACGATACATCCGCGACTCCGAGGTCTGGCCGTTGCGCGTCGGGCGGATAGAGCTGCTCGGGCAAAAGATTCCGTAAATTCGTGCGTTCTTTTAGAATGACTCTCGGATCGGTGCGCAGCGCCCAGGCCACTTGGCCGTAGCCTACGTCTACGCCGTAAACTTGCCGCGCTCCCTTTTGGAGGAGACAGTCCGTAAAGCCGCCCGTAGAGATGCCCCCATCCAGACAAACGCGGTCCTCCACCGCAATGGAAAAGGTTTCTAGCGCTTTGGCCATCTTTTCACCGCCACGAGAGACATAGGGCGATCGCGCTTTGAGCAAAATCTCGGCATCGATGGGGATGTCCGTACCGGGCTTGTCGACGACCTGTCGGTTGACCTGCACGTCCCCCGCCCGGATCAGCCGCTGCGCCTGCTGCCGAGAGTCGCAGAACTCTCGTTCTACCAATAAAAGATCGAGTCGTTGTTTAGCCAAGGGGATTCCAATTAAAATCGATGCCTTAGCCATTCTCGCACCTGCCATTTGCGCGCATGAACAACGCCATTGAATTTCGCGAAGTTGCCCACACCCTAAACGATCGCGATTTGGTCGCTCGACTCAGCTTTACCGTGCAGCCGGGAGATACGCTCGTGCTTCTGGGGCGAAGCGGCTGCGGCAAAACGACCACGCTGAAGCTCGTCAATGGTCTCATCCTGCCCACATCAGGAGAAGTCCGGGTTGCGGAACGACCCACGACGCAATGGGATCTCATTCAGTTGAGGCGACAAATGGGCTATGTCATTCAGGACGTGGGGCTTTTTCCCCACTTCACCGTGGCGCGGAACATCGGGCTGGTGCCATCGCTGCTGGGCTGGGCAGCGGGGCGAATTCAGTCTAGGGTTTACGAACTGTTGGAAATGGTAGGACTCAACCCCACTCAGTTTGCCCGGCGGTATCCGCACCAACTCTCCGGCGGACAGCGACAGCGAGTCGGCGTCGCCCGCGCGCTTGCCGCCGATCCGCCCTTCTTACTCATGGACGAACCCTTTGGCGCGTTAGACCCAATCACGCGCCTGGAACTGCAGCAAGAATTTTTGCTGCTCCAGCAACGCTTGCGCAAAACGATCGTGTTTGTGACCCATGACGTCCAAGAGGCCCTGTTGCTGGGCACGCAGGTAGGACTCATGCAGTCTGGGGAACTGCTGAGCCTCACCACTCCAGCGGGCTTTCTGGCCTCGGCCAGTTCTGAGACTCAAGCTTTTTTAAAGGGCTTTCACCACGCAGCCGATCTGCGCGGGTCTCTGCAACGGGAGAAACAGCACCATGACTGATTTCTGGATGCAGTATGGTGCTGAAATGCTCCAACATACTGGAGAACACCTCGTCCTAGTTGCTATTTCAACGGGGGTTGCCATCCTAATGGGGGTTCCTTTAGGGATCCTAATTACCCGCAAACCCTACCTCAGGGCCGGGGTTCTGGGATTTGCAAACGTGGTCCAAACCATCCCCAGTCTGGCGCTGTTTGGCCTGCTGATTCCGCTGCCGCTGCTGGGTGGGATTGGGACCCGCACCGCAATTTTGGCCCTCACGCTCTACGCGCTGCTGCCCATCATTCAGAATACCTACCTCGGCATTGCGGGGGTTGACGCTGCGGTCCGCGAAGCGGGACGCGGGATGGGAATGACGGACTGGCAGCTTTTAATCCAGGTAGAACTGCCGCTGGCGTTGAGCGTGATGTTAGGGGGAATTCGGACCGCGACTGTCATTGCAGTGGGCGTTGCCACCATTGCGGCGGCGATTGGAGCAGGGGGGCTAGGCGTCTTTATTTTTAGGGGTGTGGCCGTGGTAGATCGTCAACTGCTTTTAGCGGGAGCCGTGCCAGCAGCAGTCATGGCGATCGCCGCCGACTCCGCCCTCGCCTGGTTAGAACGTGCGTTACGGATAGGACCGCGATCGTGAACATAAGATTGATTTGCCAGCGCCTTTCAATGCTTTCGATCTGGATATTGCTCGCCAGTTGCAGCAGTACCCTAGAGAAAAAGATCGTCATTGGCTCCAAAAATTTTACCGAGCAGTTGATTTTAGCGGAGCTGATGGCCCAGCACATTGAAGCCAAAACCGACCTTAAAGTCGAGCGGCGTCTCAATCTGGGCGGCACTTTCGTTTGTCATCAAGGTCTCCTGTCCGGCGAACTCGATCTTTACCCGGAATATACCGGAACCGCCTACAGCGCCATCCTCAAACGTCCGCCCCAAAACGATCCGCCGCGCGTATACCGAGAAACGCAGCAAGCCTATCGGCAGCGCTTTAACTTGGAGTGGACCGAGCCGTTTGGGTTCAACAATACCTTCGCCATGGTCGTGCGGGGAGAAGATGCGCGGCGACTGAAGCTCAAGACCCTTTCCGATGCAGCCCAGCACGCGCCCCAGTGGACGGCAGGCTTCGGCTACGAATTTGCGCAACGGGCCGATGGTTTTCCTGGCTTGGCCAAAGTCTACGGACTCAAATTTTCGGGACCGCCCCGCACGATGGATTTGGGGTTAATCTATCGCGCCCTGACGGCGAAGCAGGTGGACATGGTTGCGGGCAATTCCACCGATGGCGTCCTGTCGCGGTTAGATCTCGTCATCCTCAAGGACAATAAACGCTACTTTCCGCCCTACCAAGCGGCCCCTGTGGTGCGGCAGCAAACCCTGCAAAAATATCCGGCCCTGCGCCAGGCGTTAGCAAACTTGGGCGATCGCATTTCTGAAGCTGAAATGCAGCAGCTGAACGATCGGGTGGATAGCCAGAAACAGGATGTCAAAAAAGTCGTCCGGGAATTTCGCAAATTGAAAGCTCTGTAGCAACCTCAGCCATTACAGATTTCGACTCTCTATCGCCAAGGCTGTAACAACGACAAGCTTTCCTCGACAAACTCAAGACGCGGCAGGACGCGGCAGGACGTTCGAACCTCAAATTCCGCAACCGCGCGGGGCGTAAATCAGGAACAAAAATTTGAGCCAACCCTGCTGCGTCAGACCCCTATATATTTCTAATCCTCGATTCTGAGCATAGGAAGTTATCATCTCTGATGCTCAGAGGAGATGATATAAGTAAATGGACGTGTCGTTGTAATCCCTGGACTTTTTGTCCGCACTGCTTGCAACAGAAGTACTTTGACCGCATTATTTTCCCCTTCATCCCATTTCTAGGATCGCCGCTATCATGACCGCAGTGACACCCGCTTCCGCTTCTTTAATGCCCAGTTTCTGTGAAGGAATCCAGTATTTTGGAGACGCTTGGCCTGACTTTGAAACCTACGGGAGCAATCCAGTCATTGATGAAGGTATGGCGGCGATCGCAGATCCCACAGACCCCGCGGCAGTCTACCAAACCCTCCTCGCAGCGGACGCGCTTCGCTACCTGACCCTCCAAATTACGGCCAGTAAAGCCTCAGGACACCCCGGCGGTTTTGCCAGCTCCGTAGAAGCCTACGCCAGCTTGGTGATGCTGGGTCACAAAAATATTTTTACCGAAGTCGGACACCACGCTCCTGGATTCTATAGCGCCATGTTTATGGATCGCTCTCTAGAGAAAATGGGCATCGAGACCGTCCAAGAACTGCGAGATCGCTTCCGAGAGCGCCACGGCCTTTTAGGCCACCTCTCCGGCCAAATTCCCGGATTGCTGGGGCCAGCGGGACCTTTGGGCCAAGGGCAGCACTTTGCGATGGCAGCAGCCCTGCTCCACCGCGACAAGCTATTTCCCTTTACCGTGGGCGACGGCGGCTTAGGCGAGCCATACATCGTCAGCAGCATGAGGCATTTCCATACGGCCTACCCAGAAGCGACCAACTTTTTACCCGTGCTGATCTGGAACGGCTACAGCCAAGAACACCACAGCATGGAATCTGTTCAGACCAACGAAGGCATGGTGAAGTTCTGGAAGGGCAACGGCTTCGATGAGGTCATCCTGATCGACGCTAAAGAATACGACGATGCCAAGCAGGCGGGCGATTACGTCGATAGCACTGCGTTTTCGTTCCAAAAGCGGCTGGCCTTTATGGAGGCGGTCTTGATTGCGACGGATCAAGCTGCAAGATTGGCGCTGGGGGGCAAGCTCACCATTTTAATTCTCAAGCAGTTGAAGGGTGCGGGGGTTCACGCGCTGGGCGCGAAGTCCCACAACCTATACGCCCATCACACCCTCGACAACCCGGATATTATGGCGGCGCTGAAAGGGCGATCGCTCTCCCCTGAAAGCTGGGATATCGTCCGCACCAACCTGGCGCGGGCAGGCGGTGGCCCTGCGGCGGAAACTGTGGTCACGGAATTTGTCTTGCCGCTCCCAGATATTGCGGGCCTATCCCTGGAAGAATTTCCCGTGGCAGGCGATCCTAAAGTCTCGACAACGGCGATGGGCAAACTCGTGGGTCAAGTGGGGCACATAGACAAACGCTACCTCGTCACCAACGCTGACGGCAACGAGGCTTCGGGTATTGGCAACATCAACCAAGCACTCAAAATCATTCACCCGACCGACGATCCTCTCTATAACCAAAGCCCCAACGGTCAAGTCTACGAACCCCTCAGCGAAGATGCCTGTGCGGGCTTGGCCGCAGGTTTAGCGCTCATGGGCAGTCGGACCTTATGGTGTTCCTACGAATCCTTTGCTATCAACGGTTTACCAATCTGGCAAACTGTGATTCAAGCGATGGCAGAACTGCGTCGCCCCACCCCTTCCACCATTACGCTATTTACTGCCGGGGCGCTAGAACAGGGACGGAACGGCTGGACTCACCAGCGCCCTGAAGTTGAAGCCTACTTTGCCGCCATGATGCGCAATGGGAACGTCTTCCCCGTGTTTCCGCCCGACGCCAACGCGATTCAGGTGGCCTACGAGTGGGGGCTTTCCACTCAGAACAAAGGCATTGTCATTACGGCCAGCAAGTCGCCCCTACCCATCCGCACCACCTTTGCCCAAGCCCGTCAAGGCCTAACAGAAGGTGCTTTAGTGCTCCAGGAGGTGAAGGGCGCTAAAACTGTGGTTTTTGCCGTGGTGGGCGACATGAGTCTGATTCCCGTCTTTGAAGCCGCCGCCCTCCTCGAAGCCGAAGGGGTTGGCGTTCGGATTGTCTCCGTCATGAACCCACGCCGCCTCTATCGCCCTCACGATGTAGCTTGGGACACCTGCGCCGAGCCAGATGGTGCGTTTATGAGCGATGAGCGATTCGCAGAAATCTTTGGCGCAGACGCGCTGGTTGGCGTCATCGGCGGCGCGAGCGGAATGCTGGAACCCGTCATGCTGCGCAGCATGGCAAAGCGCGATACTTTTGCCTGGAAGCGGGGCGAAACGACGGCCAGCGCTGGAGAACTCATGGCCTTTAACGGGATTACGGCAGAGGCCTTGGTGAAGCGCTCGCTCGAACTCATTCACTAATCCGTCGCATCGCAGCGAATTTCCACCAGAAACCCATCGGGGTCGTAGAAATATATCCCCCGGCCCGTGGGGCGCGCCACGGGGCCGTGGTCGATCGGGATCTGGTGGTAGTGGAGGACGGCAACCGCTCGATCGAATTGGGCTGGGTCAATATCGAAGGCCAAGTGGTTGGCACGGGTAAACTGCTGTTTTGGATCGGGATGGGCTGGCGCGAGATCCGGTTCCCAGAACAGGTCGAGGACAGTGCCGTCGGGGGTGACGAAGTTGGCGACTTTGCCTTGAGTGACGAGCGATCGCAGAGTCTCCGGCACTTCATCTCCCCTCAGTTCGTGCAGCCCTAAAATCTCTCCGTAGAACTGCCGCGAAGCGTCCATATCTCTGACATTTAAGGCAATATGATGGACTCGCCGGAGCGTTCCGACGGACAGCGTTGTTTGCGGTTGAGCCAAAACCATAGCGCACTCTGCCTCGAACGCGATGAGAGCTTTAAAGTTAAGAAGGGTTTAATGTTAAGCTGCTGTTCTACTGCTAATTTCCTCAATTCTAGCCTTGCCGACACGCAAAGTCTGATAGCTTGAGAAACATCCCAATCTGTTTGGATCGAGCGGCCTGCGTCTAACGTCGAATTCTTTCCCGCACTCAACCTCTAACGTTCTTTGCCCTATGCGAAAAGTCTTTGTCCTCGACACTAACGTTCTACTCCACGACCCAGGGGCGCTATTTCGGTTCGAAGACAACGATGTCGTTTTGCCCATCACTATCATCGAAGAGCTGGATCGCTTCAAAAAGCTAACGGAGATGACGGGGCGAAATGCAAGGCAGGTGTCGCGATCGCTGGACGAACTGCGGCGGCAGGGCCACTTAATTGACGGGATTGCCCTCGGTAGCGGCGGCACTATCAGAGTGTCGTTGTGCCATCAAGAAACCCTCAAAGAGCTGCCCGTCGAGTTAGAAGGCAATCAAAACGACAATGCAATTTTAGCCGTGGCGCTCGAAGTCAAGCGTCAGGCGAAATGCGATGTGGTTTTAGTCAGCAAGGATACGAATCTGCGCATCAAGGCTGACGTGCTGGGCGTTGCCGCCGAAGACTACGAAACCGATAAGGTAGATATCAGCGATTTATATACGGGAACGGCGGAGGTATACGTCAGCACTGAAGATATTAATTTGCTCTTCAAGCACGGGGGGATTTCTCTCGAAGGGACGTTCTATCCCAACCAGGCCCTGACGCTCATCGATAACGCGAATCCTGCCCATACGGCCCTGGCGGTGGTAGAGGGTTCGAGCGGCAAAATCGTGCCCCTCCACAAGCTGCCTCACAATGGTATCTCTCGGATTCAAGCGCGCAATCGGGAGCAACAGTTTGCCCTCGATTTGCTCCTCAAGGACTCGATTTCGCTGGTGACGTTGGTGGGCAAGGCAGGGACGGGCAAGACGTTATTGGCGATCGCCGCAGGTCTCTACAAGGTTGCGGATGAGCGAATCTACAGCCGCCTGCTGATCGCGCGTCCCGTCGTACCGATGGGAAAAGATCTGGGCTATTTGCCAGGGGATATTAAGGAAAAACTCACCCCCTGGATGCAGCCCCTCTACGATAACTTCGACCTCATTTTTGGCACCCAGGAAGGAAACGGCCAACCGGCCCACTGGCGACAGGGCCACGAGGAATTAATGGAGCGGGGGCTATTGCAAATTGAGCCGTTGACCTATATCCGAGGCCGCACGATTCCCAAGCAGTTTTTGATTGTGGATGAAGCGCAAAACCTCACGCCCCATGAAGTTAAGACTATTTTGACCCGTGCGGGGGAAGGGACAAAAATTATCCTGACGGGCGATCCCGATCAGATCGATAACCCCTATGTCGATGCTGCCAGCAACGGACTGACCTATGTGGTGGAGCGATTTAAGCAAGAGCCTCTAGCAGGGCATATTACGCTTTACCAGGGCGAACGTTCCGAACTCGCCGATCGCGCTGCCGCACTTCTATAAACAACTCATGATGAGATGTGGAATAGAGGTAAAACGCTCATTGTATGCAGCTAACTGGCCAACCGTATGTCAGCAGCATATTGATATTACTACTGAGGTTCGAGGCGCAAAGGGCTGCTTAAGCACTGCTAATTTATTGCGCCAGACTGCACTAGTCAATATTTGTTTTACTTCATCTTTCACATTTTAGATAGTGTGATGAACTTTTGCTTCTGCCTGCTTTTCTCTGCCCTCCGGCTGAGCCATGGGAGCGCCCGTCAGATCGCCTACTGCTTCTTGAACTTTACTTTCAATATTTTTGGCGGTAGCTTTGTCTCTATCTTGTAAGCTCATAACATTCTCACCTTGTTAAATTTGAGACCAGCTTATTTGGGTCAAGTTAACAACTCTGCGCATGTCCATAATCAATTTTTTGGGTTATTTTTTGAGTAAATTCGTAAAATACGATACAAAACGTATATTCATAGAACATCTTTGCGTTTTTGAACGAGAACCAAAAGTCCCAGCATCGTCAGTTGGATGCCGCCCAAAATTTGCCAGTGTCGGCGCACGTCAACGGCGAAACTTCTGCCTTGGGTTCGACGCACGCGCTCAACGATCGCCTCTCCAGAAGCGATCGCCTTGCCGCGCTTCTCCTTCCAACGGCTAAAAGTGTCCTGCCATCGCTCCATCGCGTTGCGGTAGGTCGCGATCTGGGTTTGATAGGCTTTCAAATCGTCCTGGAATCCAGCGACGGCAGAGCTGAATCCATCGGTGGGCAGTTCCGGCGGATTACCTAGTGCCTTAGGTTTAGGGGGTTGGGGTTGATGCACCGCAGGGTCGTACTCCTTCCTGATGCCCGGAAAGCGGCAGCGCTCAAAAAGATTGGGGCCGAGACACTGACACTTCGCCTTTTCAGCATCGCTCCAACCTTGGCGAACCGTCTCCGGCTGCAGCCAGCAGGGGTCTGTCGCAACAGCTTGACCCAGCCCTGATAACGTGACCATCGTTTCGTAGCTCCAGCGGGTGAGCGTTGTTTCACTGATCCATAAACCCGGTGTTCCCAATCCATTCAGCGGAAAAATGGCTCCAGCAAAGTTAATCTGCGGCACCAAGAACAGAATCGTCAGCAAGGGCGCTACATTTTGACTGGGGGAAAGCGCCGACACCAACAGACCCATCACCATACCGCCTAGCGTCGCTAAAAATAGCGTGAAGTACATCGCCAGTCGCGTTCCTGGATCGCCATTGGGCAGGTCAACGAAAAAGATTTTAGTCGTCCAAAAGACGGCAGACTGGTAAAGTGCCAGTACCACACAGAGCCAAACCTTAGAAAAAAGATAAGGAACCACCTTCAGGCCAATCATGCGCTCCCGGCGATAGATTTCGCTTTCTTTGACAATTTCGCGCATGGTGCTCAGACTGCCCACGATCACTGCAATCAGAACGGACAAAAACATGAGGATGAGGGACTGGCTAGAATCTCCCAGGGTGGTGTCAAAAACATTGCGTCGCACCATCAGAAAGTCCATCAGCCCCAACAGCGGAGAGACCAACAGCATGAGCGCCAGACTGACTCGATCTTGAAGCAAAATCATCAAATTGCGGTGGGATAGTACCAAAAACTGTCGCCACGCCGAACTACCCTTGGCACGTCTGGGAACCCAAAGCGGTTGTCGTCTCTCTGGCTGCTTTATGAGCGACTGCTGGCGCTCAACCACGAACTGACGATAGGCGTCCGATGCCAAATAGTATTGCTGCCATTCCAACGGCGATCGCTCTTTGTCAATCTTGAAATAAATGTCATCGAAGTCCTGCACTCCAAAATAGGTAAGGGATTCCTGAGGCGAACCGTAATAGGCGAGTTTTCCACCTTTTGCTAACACCACTACCTTGTCGCACAGCATCACATTTTTAGTGGTATGGGTACTTAGAATCACGATGCGTCCCTGATCGGCCAACCGTCGCAGCAACAGCATCATTTGCTTTTCAGTCTCAGGGTCTAGGCCAGAGGTGGCCTCATCCAGAAAAAAGAGTCTGGGCTTTGTGAGCAGTTCCACGCCGATCGAAACCCGCTTGCGCTCACCGCCGCTGAGAGTTCGCACTAACGCATGTTGACGATGGGTCAGGTCTAGTTCGAACAAAACCGCCTGAATCAGATCCTGGCGAACCTTCCTAGCTAAATGGTGCAACCTCAGTCGTGCAGAAAAGCTAAATTCCTGGTAGACCGTTAACTCTTGGTGGATGATATCGTCCTGGGGTACATGGCCCATCTCGGTACGGTAATCATTATAATTTTGATAAAGATCCGTGCCGTCGATCAAAACATTGCCGCGATTTGCAGGTCGGAAACCGCTCAGCGCGTTTAGGAGCGTGGTTTTCCCTGCACCACTCACCCCTACAATTGCGACAAAATCTCGGTCCTGAATTGAAAGCGAAACTCGATCTATTAGGACATGGCGCCTACCTACCTTTCGAGAAAGATACAGGGCATCCAGGCGAAGAGGTTCGACCTCCCGTTGTGGCAACTGGGGTTCATTATTTTTCATAATGGTTAATACCTTCGCCAAATTTGAGGACAGTATCTTACTCAGAAATGGGATGTATACCCCCTAAGTTATCAACTTTGATAAAAATGGGATAGAGCATCAATCGGGACACTTTTGGACAACCCTTTTCAAGCTGCAACATCGGCTCGATAAGCTGAAGTGCCGTACCTGGGAGAGCCTATGACTTCAACCCCTTCTATCGGGTGAGCAAGGCGAGCGTCATTGGCGCAGTCACTGTTTCAAAGGCTTAGTGGTGCAGAAAACTCAAAGGAGCTGAAAGCTTTAGAAGACAGTCACCTTGGCAAACTCAATGCGAGTGTTCATCGCATCTCGCTTCTTGAGAGAGGCATAAGCAGGTGGTGGATTACATCGTGGCAAATATCTCAAGGGTGGCAGCGGTAATCTTTGATAGCACAACTGATTAATCCGTCTTAGCCCGATTTGCAGAAAACTCAATCCCCTGTGAGCATGCCAATCAATGGACTTTAGTGCGCCTTGAGCGATCGTTTCAATGGCAACGCAAATGGCAATAATGGTCGCAGCCGCCAGTAACATCAGCAGTCGGCTTAAAGCATGGGCATCTCTGAGTTTAGAACGAGGCAGTTCAAAGGCGGCAGACTTGTAATCCTTGAAATGGGGTTCAATGCCACCAAAACGTTGACCATATAGCGCGAAGGTTTGCACAGAAGGCGATTTATCTGTAATCACAGCCCAAGCCTCCTGGGCGATGGATAATCGAGCGGTCGCCAAATGACAGTGGATATCTTCAAGAATCGTGACATCAGAAAATAGAAAAGCTTGTTCAGGCTCTGGCAGCAGGTCAGCAACCGACTCGGTTTGAGCATTAGACAACGTGACCCTCAAATCGGATTTAGCGCGAATTGCCCAAGACCATTGATGGCTCCGTAGCCAACGAATTAACTCACCATGCTCAAAGCCTCGGTCAGCCAATAGTGTGATTTGACAATCAGCGGGTAAGACCGTCTCAGCCACATCCAGCACTGAGCAATAGTCCGCAAAAGCGACCGTAGCACTGCCATGCTTGAGCACCTTTTGAGCCAAAGGGAAAGAGCGCCCTCCCCAGGTCAGACAGACCTCTATCAGGCAATACTCATCCCACAGCATGCTTGTATCCAGGGTCAATGTCGTCGCCATGCCCGCCCACGCTTGAAGAAATTGAAGCAGTAATGGAACATAGAATGTTTCTGAGGTGATCTTGGGATTATGAACGAAGTAGCTCAGTCGTTCCATGTGAGAGCGGGCTTTACAACGACGATGACTCAAATAAGTCAGCCAATGGCTTAAGCTGCCACTTTGGGCTTGGAGGATTGCAGCGATGTTTTCAGCAAACACAGTGAGGTGACGTTTATCTTTGGGTGTGACCCATTGACTCAGTTGAGTTTGCAGTTGACGATAGAGTTGAGGGGTTGACATAGGATTGCTCTGAGTTTGGGAACTTAAGCATCACATTGAATGCCCCTCTCTGTCACCTTTGACAGATTTGAATATTGCCTGCTGGTAAGGTCTTCATAACTTTTCTGCACCATCAAGGTTTCAAAGGTGCTGGCGGTGATGACGCTGAATGATTCGATGGACGCTGCTACCTTTAAGGTCTATCAAATATCCTGAAACGAATGTCAGGTCTTTAATAATTGCGAAAACAGACGTTTATGACTCCGGTTGAGTATCCCAATCGGGTAATGGTTCTGCTGCACGCGGCAACAGTTGCCGATCTTCTGCGTAGGGCGAAGGAACCAACTCCAGCTTGCGTTGCTGCGGCTGCGGTGACTTAGGCTGTCGCCGCCGCACCGTTCCTTCTTCCGTCGTTTCCTCTGCAATTACCTCGTACAGCAATGCCAACTTGCTCGCATCGCTACCCCGCCGTAAAACCCGCCCCAGGCGCTGCACGTATTCCCGCGTCGAACCCGTCCCGGACAGTACGATCGCAATCCGCGCTTCCGGCACGTCCACACCTTCATTCAAAACTCGCGAAGCCACGATGCTGGGGTACTCGCCCGACTTAAACTTATCTAAAATCTCGTGACGCTCCTTGACCGGCGTTTGATGGGTAATGGCCGGAATCAAAAAGTCCTGGGAAATCCGATAAACCGTGGCGTTATCGTCTGTAAAGATAAGGGTCCGCTCTGGATGGTGCTGTCCGAGTAGGTCCGCTAAAACCCGCAATTTTCCTTCCGTGCCAAAGGCGATCGCCCTGGCTTCTCGATGGGCCAACATGGCCCGACGTCCCGCTTTAGACCGAGCGCTTTCTCGCACAAACTTCTGCCATCCGTCCAGGCTACCCAGAAAAATGCCGCGTTCCTGCAAAAAAGCATTGCGGGTTTTAATCAGGGAATCGTAGCGATCGCGCTCCTCCTCCGTCAGCTTCACTCGGATTTGAGTCGCCTCGTGCTTTGCCAAGGCAATGCCCGACAGCTCCTCGGAAGATTTGCGATAGACTTCGGGACCGATCAGGTACGCTAGGTCGGCGTGTTTCCCGTCGCTGCGTTCCGGGGTAGCCGTGAGGCCAAGGCGGTAGGGGGCGATCGCGTACTCGGCAATGACGCGGTTGAAGCCGCTGGGGAGATGGTGGCACTCATCAAAAATCAGCAGGCCGTAGAGATTACCCAGGCTTTCGGCATGAATTGCGGCGCTGTCGTAGGTGGAGATCAAGATTGCAGTGCGATCGCGGGAACCACCCCCCAGCAAGCCCACATCAGCATCCGGGAACGCTGCGAGGAAATGGGCGTACCACTGGTGCATTAAATCCAGCGTCGGCACCATAATCAACGTACTGCGCTGGATGGACTGCATGGCAAGCTGAGCCAGGTAGGTTTTACCCGCTGCCGTCGGCAGAACCACCACGCCTCGTTTGCCGGACCGTTGCCATTCAGTCAGCGCTTCCTGCTGGTGCAGGTAGGGCGTCATGTCGATGCGAGGCACCAAGGCTAAATCCAGATAGGCACGGGCCTTATCGTCAATGGGCGTCTGGGCGCGATGGAGGACACCGATCAACGCGCGGTATTGGATGGCTGGAACGCGAAACTTCTCAATGCGATCGTCCCAAGTGGCATAGTCTAACCAGTCTTTTCCCCGTGGGGGCGGATGCAAAATGAGCGTCCCGCGATCGTAGGAGAGTTTTGGATTGCGAACCATGGGAGATCTGTGGGGTGGATGCCCTTTATTGTCGCCGATCTGGAGGCGCGAGAAGGGGAGAAGTGGAGTGTTGCTGGCAGTGATGGGCGCTGCGGTGATGGGCGTCAAAAATTGAGGGCGACAGAAATTCTGCCGCCCTCAGGAAAATAATGATTAAAAAGCCGATCTAGGAGTTCTGGCGATCGCGGCTGGCCTTGAAGTTTTCCACAAGACGACCGCAGTTGAGCGTAAACTCATGCCATCCAATCCTCGACCCCGGCAGCGCTTCGTCCCAAGAAGCAGAGAGAACACCGTAACTCAACCCAAGTACCCCTAGCCCCAGACATCCGAGGCTTGCAAGTAAAACGGCGACGTTTGGGAGTTCGATCCCGTTCTGGAAGAACGCGAAGTAGCTGAGGGGAAAGGTAGATAAGCCCAAAAGAGTCGGGATGCCGCAGAAAATAGCCATTCGCTTGGCCATTCGCTTGCTGACCGCTTCGGGAATGCCCTGGGCAGTCTTATTGCGAGGCGATCGCGAATTTTTCGGCGAGCTGGCGGGCTTAGGCGAACTTTTCTGTGCTACAGGTGCTTTGGGTTTACCCTTCGGTTCGTAGGGTAACGCTCCGAAGCCACTGCGCTCGTCCTTTGGAGACTTTGAAGGTGTTGATTTAGCAGCCATCGGTAACGGCAATCTATCCGCGAATGCCAAGACGGGTAATTAACTGTCGGTAGCGATCGTTGTCGTGCTTCTGAATGTAGGCCAGCAAGCTCTTGCGCTGTCCGATCATTTTTAGAAGACCTCGACGGGAGGAGTGGTCTTTCTTATTGGTCTTGAGGTGGTTGCTCAAGCGCGAAATCCGTTCGGTAAGCATGGCCACTTGGACATCGGAAGATCCGGTGTCGGTGGTATGTACTTGGAATGCGTTGATGATTTCTTGTTTCTTCTCTTGCAGAAGGGCCATAGGTCTTGAATAATTGTGGCAAACCCTAATATTAGCACATCAGGTCAGACAGTCTAAGGCTCCATTTTTCAATGCTGGAGCTTTGGACGCAGTGCTAGAATGCGGCCAGGTATAGGCGGTTGATTCTGTGGTTCAGGACAAGCTCGCTCAGCTCCAAGCATTGTTTCGGGAAATGGATCGGGCGTTGATTGCCTACTCTGGTGGCATCGACAGCACTCTGATGGCAAAAATTGCTCGAGATGTCTTGGGCGATCGCGCCTTGGCCGTCACGGCAGTGTCCCCTTCGCTATTGCCGGAGGATTTAGAAGATGCCAAAATCCAAGCCGCTGAGATTGGCATCGCCCATCGGCTGGTGGAAACTCGCGAAATGGAGAACCCCAACTACACCCAGAACCCCGTCAACCGCTGCTATTTTTGTAAAAGCGAACTGTACGATACCTTAAAACCCCTCGCTCAAACCTGGGGCTACGCTTACACGGTAGATGGCGTGAATGCCGACGATCTCCGCGACTATCGACCGGGAATTCAGGCGGCGAAGGAGCGAGGGACGCGATCGCCCTTGGCGGAGGTGGGACTCTCAAAGTTGGAGGTCCGGGAGCTGTCGAAATTTTTAGGTCTGGCCTGCTGGGATAAGCCCGCTCAGCCCTGCCTTAGCTCGCGCTTTCCCTACAGCGAAGAAATTACCGTCGAGAAGCTGCGGCGGGTCGGACAAGCAGAGCGCTATCTGCGGAACTTGGGATTGACGACGCTCAGGGTTC
This sequence comes from Altericista sp. CCNU0014, assembly GCF_044923475.1. Taxonomy (NCBI): domain Bacteria; kingdom Bacillati; phylum Cyanobacteriota; class Cyanophyceae; order Synechococcales; genus Altericista; species Altericista sp. CCNU0014. Next base: position 2,059,857 of record NZ_CP137338.1, on the reverse strand, counting down.
GCTCTGAAGGCGTTACGGCTAAAATCGAGCTGCCGGCAGACGTCATTCAAGGCTTCGTCCAGACCGCAGACTTACCGCAATTGGTCGAAGCATTTCAGAGCTATGGGTTTACGTATGTGACCTTAGATTTAGAAGGGTTCAGTAGCGGTAAGCTCAATCGCGTTTTATCGGCCAGCCTTTCTGTTTGAGTGGGGCAGTGGGATCTAGGCTTCCTCAGGCTTTAGCCACTTCCATCGCCCAGTTGCGGGTCATGACCATACGCGGATGGATGGGCTTGCGATTTTGCACCAGATGGTTCAAGGTGCGATCGCAGACGAGCCAAACGCCCTTGTGGAAGTTAGAAGCAGCAACCTTGCGCAGTTGGTTGAGATCGTCGCGATCGCCCCGGCCCGGTTCGAGGCTGTCCGCCAAAAAGACAATGCAGCTCAGGGAGTGCATGTGTGGATGCCCCAGGGTATGATTTCGCACGGCGTCGAGAATGTTGGGGTCTCGGACTTGAAATTCGTCGCGCGCGACAATCGCGCTCACATCCGCATGGAGCAAGCGCGGATCGGCAGCGAGAATCGGATCGATGGGCAATCCCTCAGCCTGCGCCATGGCCAATAGTCGCTTCGGCTTGAAATATTTTGCCAGATCGTGGAGCAGCCCCGCCTGGGCAGCTTGCACTGCATCTAGATCGTGCTGGAGGGCTAGCTCGATCGCATAGGTTTCGACCCGCAGAATATGCTGAATGCGCGATTTTGGGACCTTATCTTGGAGCCAAGCCAAGACAGCCTCGCGATCGACGGGCAAATTACTTTTTGCTTTTAATATCTTAGCCTCAGGTTTGGGCATGCGTGCAGGGAAGGCAGGTGAATGGGTCAGTCACAAACTGCAGAACAATCTCTCATAAAGATTATAAGCAGTTATGATACGCGGACAGAATTACAATGAATAGCCTAAATTTTATTGAATCTCGTCAAGATAGGCCACAACAGTTTGTCAATACAAGTCTTGACGGATATACTGTTAAAAGTCACGAAACTTTGATCTTAATTGTTTGTATCATTTTTGCTTTAAGCTGGGTTGTAAATAAACTCATATCATCAAACTATAAAGGTAGTTTTCAATTCAAGGATCGTGATGGAACTAGGATTTCGGCTGAAATAACGCCTCCGGAAAAAGAAGAATAATTTTCCTAAAACTTTAAATCCTATCAAAGATTTTTCTAAACTTGCTTTGATACTTATCAATTCTTCTACTAACTGAAGTAAAATATAGAAACAGTGAAATTACATGCAAGGAGCGACCAAAGCTTTATATTTCAAGAAAATTCAATGAAGAGCATGAGGATTTTCTTAAGAGCTTGACAAACCAAATAGTCTTTCTGTGAAGTAGAGAAACTACAATCGGCCAATTAAAACATATTCAATTTTACATCCAATCAAAATATCTTTAGCTCAATATAACTTACGCAACTTCTCAAGAGCGCGTTGTTTCTTTTTTCTTAAATTGTTTTCATTGTAAGCACGAGTTCCATCAGGTGGAAATCCTGATGACTTGAGACATTGAGCTATTTCGCTATAGCTTAAGTTTTCAAAAAAGAATAACTCTAAAATTCTTTGATCTTCATAGCCTAGGAGGTCTAGATTGTATTTGAGACGGCTCAGTTGCGAGTCATCTTCAGAACTGTTTGAATCATTTAAATGATTTTCCGTTTCAAGATACTCCAATATTTCAGTTGGCAAAGGCACTTCAGCCATTCTTTCTCGATTAAATAACTCATACAAGTAATTTCTTGCCATCGTACGCAAATAAGCTTTTATAAATAGAATACGTTTCCAGTCCCCTTCTCGATTTCGAGAAGAAAAAACGATAGTTTCTTCGTTTTCATATTCAATTTTAATTCCTCCATTCTTTACTCTACTATGAAAACTTATAAATAGCTGACTTAAAATATCTCCTCTCTCATATCGCCCGCAGAGACTCATCTGAATCAAGAGACGCTCGATCAGCTTGCCGTGACCATCTAACTCCTTCTGTATTAATTCTTGCCAATCTTGCTCTTGATTCCTTTCTTGTCTTGGCATACCGATTATTCCGCAAGCATCCATATATATGGATTCAGTTTTGTAAGCGATGTGACAGATCGTCCGATCGAGTATGTAGTTTTGTAAAATTAACGGTGTTCGGGTCACGTTTTCATCTTTTCCATATCTTACTTAGTTGGAACATCCATTAGTAAGTGATGATGACTCTTAAAAATAGCGCAGAGAACCCTGACAAAAAAAATGTTCAAAGCACTAAACTTCTCAGTTTAGTTTCAAATAAGTTGCACTTGAACGAGACACTACAAAAGGTTCTTCCCTTAGAGCTTCAAGAGCAGCCTGAATTATATAGATTAGTTATAGAGTATTGTGAATTAACTTATAAATCGCAACTTACTGAAATCGATCTCGAACGGGTCAATGAAATTTACGAGCTAGCCGAATATGATGAAGTTCTCGATCGCTGGATAAGCAAAATTGATGACAGTGTCGATCCTATTGTTTTTGCAATACGACAACAAGAACGAATATCATTACTAGATTTCATCACTGAAATGAGATGTATTGATTCCCAATACATGACTTTAGAGAAATTCAAGAGCTTAGCAGAAAAACTCGAGCTAAATAATTATTTCATCAATAAATACGTTCATTTTCAAGATCGCGATTATACTTGCCAACTCGTTTGTCAAACTTCAAATTGCTCTATCACGGTTATATCTTGGAAGACTAATCAGCGCACGCAAGCACATTTCAATGCGAGCGATTTAAGTGTAATTTATGTTTACCAGGGGACTCTCACATATACTATTTTTGATAAAGTAAACGAACCCTATATTCACCATAAAGGACGTGAAGGCAAACAGCTAAAATATTTAAAGAGAGAAGAAAATCAGTTCAAAGAAAATACTTGGTTATCCATAAACTCTGGCGAGACATATCAGCTAAGCAATTTAGCTTCAGAAGATTTAATAACGCTTCATTTTAGATACTATACATATCCGACTTACCAGGAGGATGAAAAATTAGCTGTAGTTACTCCTTCAATTTAATTGGAATATAATTCAACGTATTATTTTGTATCCTTTAAAGCGATTAGGTAAAAGATTAAAATCAAGAAGTGGCAGCATTTCCAGCCAAGGTACGATCGAAATTACTTTTTCGCTTAGCTGCAAAACGCATGACTGCCACCTTTGTTGAAATATCGAGCGATCGAGAGCTACTGTGCACGATTACGCGCTTGGCCTCCCAGGTGATAGAGGGCTGTCGTCAGTTAGATCGACTCGTGATTCTGGGCATCCTCACCCACGGGTTGACACTCGCCACGCTTCTAGCACAGCAAATCGTCGTACCGTAAGGGCAGCGCTTAACGCGATCCGCGACTGCGATCGCCCCAGATTGATTCAACTGCTATCTCGCCCCAATCGGTTGCGCTCGCGGTTGTTTGACACCCACGGCTAGGCGACCGTCTTCAATGCGAAGGAGGCGATCGGCAATATCTAAAATCCGGTTGTCGTGGGTCACCATCAGGATCGAACAGCCGTGTTCTTTGGAAAGTCGGCTCATAATTTCGATGATATCTCGCCCCGTTTGACTGTCCAAGGATGCAGTAGGTTCGTCGGCCAAGATCAGCCTGGGACGGCAGACCAAGGCACGGGCGATCGCCACGCGCTGTTTTTGACCGCCGGAGAGTTCGCCAGGATGGTGGTTCAAGTGCTGCCCCAGACCCACCGCTCGTAAAATTGCCTCGGACCTGGATTTTGCATTTGCATCGGAGATATTTTCGCTGGCTTCGAGGGCCATTTGTACGTTTTGGCGGGCCGTCAGAAAGCCTAGCAAGTTATGGGATTGAAAAATGTACCCGATCTCTCGACGGATTTTAACCAACTGCTGGTTTGAAGCGCCCCTCAACTCTTTGCCCAGCAATCTAAGACTGCCGTTTTGAACGGAACGCAATCCCCCAATGAGCGTCAGCAAAGTTGTTTTCCCCGCGCCGGAAGGTCCGGTTAAAATCACGATTTCCTGAGATTCAATCTGTAGGCTAATATCAAATAAAACTTGACGGCGCAATTGATTTTGCCCTAAAAAATGATTTAGTGACTTAATACTAACGGTAGATTCGCGGAACATAAGACTCTCCTCGTATCGCTCGAATCTAAAAAATATCGGCTGGATCGACAGAGCGTAGCTTATTAATTGCGATCGAGCCGGACAGCAAACACATTAAAACCACAGAAACTAGAACCAGCACGATTACGCTCGCATTCATCGCGATTGGCAGCTTGGTTGCATTCTGGGTTAAATCGTAAACGATGACGGAAATAATAATTCCCGGAACGTAGCCTAGAACGGCTAAAATCAAAGCTTGCTGAAATACAATTTTAAAGAAATATTTACTGGCATGACCGATTGCTTTTAAAGTAGCAAACTCAATCAGGTGGGTTGATATATTGGTATAAAGAATCTGATAGACAATGCCAGTACCAATAATAAATCCCATCGTCACCATTACCTTGAAGGCAAACCCCGCTGGGGTTCTGAGATCCCAATAGGCTTTTTCCATCGTGATGAATTCATCGAGCGTTAAAACGCGAACGTCGTTATTTTTATCAAAAAAGTGATTCATCAAGTCTGATTTTACCTTTTCGAGATTGGCTCCCGGCTTTAGGTTGACCAGTCCAATGTCGATTTTTCTGGCATCTCGTTCGGTGAAGAGGCTGTGAAAGGTTGATGCGTTGACCATTAAATTGCCATCCACGCCAAAGGAGGTACCGATCTTAAATAATCCGCGCACCTCTAGTTTCCTGGCTTTATTGATTTCGTTATAGGGCGAAATTTCAATAGGAACTTTACCTTCTTTCCTAAAGGTATCGGCAATGGGTCCGAATTCAATCCGAGAGCCGGAATCGAAGAGCGCGCGATCGGCCAGTTTCAGTTGGTCGATATTTTCGATTACCCCCGGCAGTTTAAAAGCTTGTTCGCCCGGATCGAGACCAAAGACAAAAATAGGAGATTTCTGACCGGTCTGAAAGTTTTTTAACTTGCCGAACTGCACGTATAAAGGGCTGACCGAAGCCACGTCCTCATCGCCCAGGGTCTGATACAGCCGCTCTCTCAGAAAGCTTTGTTGGGAGGTGATCGACTTATACTGCGGGCTGATTAAAAACAAATCGCCTCGCAAACTGTTATGGACCTGGACCGAACTGTCGAAGAGCGCTTCGCGCAATCCGATCTGCATGAAGAGCAGCACGACCACAAAGGCAATGCCTGCCAGGGTTCCGATAAACCTTACCCTCTGATGGACGAGTTGCAGCCAAGCAACGGGAATTGCAAAGATCATATTTCAACCGCGCTCCGATCGCGAATAGATCGACCATCGGTCCGATTCGACCGAAGCAGTTCCAGTAGACGGAGATGCCTTGGTGCGGATGACAACTTGAACTTGCAAATTGCTGAAGCTAGCCACTTTACGACTGCTTTGCGGATCTAACCGAATTTTAACTTCTACGACCTTGAAATCGGTATTGGCCAACGGATTGACGTCGAAAATGCCTTGCTTTTTAACTTGCTGACCGATCTCCGTAACCGTGCCGACCAGTTGGCCTGGAAATGCATTGCTGGTCACGACGGTATTCAAGCCGGGCCGAACGGCAGCAATATCGGTTTCGTACACTTCTGCGACGACGTACATGCGATCGGTTTTCCCTAACGTGGCAATGCCTGCATTTCCAATGATTTCTCCAGGACGAACGTTCACCTCCAGCACCGTTCCGTCGAAAGGGGCGCGAACGTAGGTTAAGTCCAGATCGGCCTTGGCTTTTTCCACAGCTCGCATGGCGCTTTCCACTTCTGACCTTGCAACTTGTACGTCGACCGGACGTACTTCTGCAATGCTATCTAGCGTCGCTTGGGCTTCTTTTTTCTGGGCCGCAACCGTAGAGATCAGTCGATCTAGAGAAGCTCGAGCTTGGCTGAGCTGATTTTGCACGGTTTCAAAGCGAAGCTGCTTGCTATCGAACTCGGATTTGGAAACCGCACCTTTGCTGTTGAGATTCTCGTAGCGATCGCGTTCGATTTGAGCGTTGCGCAAATCGGCCTCGATCCGCCGAATTTCAGCTTCTTGGGCCGCAACTCCGCCATTTAACTCCGCATTTAAGCGAATAATGTTGGCCTTTTGGGCGTTAACATCGCCGGATTTTGCTCCCGCCAGCACCTTAGCCAGTTGCGCCCTCGCGGTCGCGACGTTAGACTGCGCTTGCTTTAAGGTGGCTAGGCGGGGCGTTTGGCTATCCAAAATCGCAACGACTTGTCCTGCCTTGACGGACTCACCTTCTCTAATCGAAAGCTGTTCCACCCGACTCCCTTCAAGAGAATTCGGCGCGGACAAACGGGTAATTTCTCCCTGGGGTTCCAGACGGCCTAGAGCTGCAACATTTTTATAGACGGGTTTCGCCGCCATGGCACTGCCGCTTTCTAGTTTCGACGCGCGACTGAGGCGCGATTCCGGACGGAGGCTATCCAGATTGGAAAAGGCAAACATTCCAGCGGCGGTCACGATAGAGGTCAGTGCAATGAGGGGCAATTGACTGAGGAGGGTTGGACGCGGCGTCGCGGGCAAGGGCGGCAGCAAGGGCATTAAGGCTTGGCTGTCGTTGAGGCGATGTTCGAGTTGGCCTAAATGGGCCATGACGGCGGTAATGTCTTGAACTGCAACATTGACCGACGGTTGGGCGGTTTCGGTTTCTGCTGCGGTCACAGACATGGGCAGGACAGCGTTGATGCGATCGCAGAGTTGGTCGCGGCTGGCTTGTTTCGGCAGGAAGTCGCAGGGACCGAAGGGATTGCCGAACTGCCGCACCACTTCATCGTGCCGACCAGAAATGACGATCACCGGGGTATGGGCAAACCGAGGCCGATCGCGCAGAGCCTGATAGACTTCATAGCCATCCATCCTCGGCATGACGTAATCTAGCAGGATCAAGTCGGGGTTGACTTGTTCCGCTATGTCCAGCCCAGTGGCACCATCCTCTGCCTCGTAGATTTCGAAGCGATCGCTCGGCAATTGGTCGATCAATAACTTGCGCAGAAGCAAGCTATCGTCGATTATCAAGATTTTGCTTTTGCGGACAAAGGAAAACTCGTATTCTGGGGAAGATGATTGCGATTCTGGAGACATGGGTTATCTATCCTTCTCTGCACCATGACAGAGCCAAAGGTCAGTTAAGCGGATCGAGTCAAGAGGGCGGGGGAAGGCGCGTAACTTCTCAGCCACGCCGCCGTACGGGCCATCCCCTCATCCAATCCGACTTGGGGCACGAAATGAAGTACTCGTCGTGCTTTTTCAATCGAATAGGTATGTTGGCGCGTGACAAAATCGATCGCTGCGGGGGAAAAATTAACTTCTTTCCCTTTGAACTGAGCTGCTTTCTTGACCAGAAATCCAGGCATCGAGCTGGGTTGGGGCATGCCGCCAATTTCGGCAAGGCGTAAATAGTAATCTTTCCAACTGGTTTGAGCGCCATCCGTGAGGTTGAAGACTTCACCGTAAGCTTCTTTCTCCAGCGTTAGAAAAACGCCGTCTGCTAAGTTGTCAATGTAGAGATGGTTGATCGTACCGCGTCCGCCATCGATTAAAACAAAAACTTTTTGCTCCATCAGCTTTAGGGGACGGAGCACCCAAGCGTCCGCTCCCGGACCGTAGATGTCTCCTGCCCGAATTGCGATCGCCCCAAATTCTGAAGGATCGTTGTACTTGAAAACCTCCGTCTCGCTTTCAATTTTAGTCTGACAAAAGGGGTTGTTTTCACCGCGCAAAGTACCCGTCTCCGTCACTCCATCGGGGTAGTTAAATCCGTAAACCATCACGCTCGAAAGATGGACGAAGGCTCGGACCTTCGCCCGTCTGGCAGCTTTGACCGCAGCGATCGTGCCGTCCACGTTGACCGCGCGAAAATGTTTTATGTCGCCACTGGCCTCTTGAACCGATTCCGTGTGAAATACAAAGTCAACATCCTGGCAGGCGCGTTCTAGCGCAGTCGGTTCCGTCACCGATCCGATGACAACTTCGATACCTTTCGATTCGAGCTGCCGGGCTGCATCTGGATCCTTTTCCAACCCTCGAACCTTTATCCCTCGCTCTAGGGCCATCTCAGCAGTTCGCCGACCGATAAAGTTGCCAATTCCAGTAATTAGGAGGGTTTTGTGACGGAGATCCATGAGTTATCCTCGGTTCTAGAAAGACTTGACAGGTTAAAACAGGGTCAAAAAAAGCAGAACTTATTTTGCCAGCAACATTTCGCGGCTAGTGCTGCTATTCAAAACGCTTTCCTCAGCTCGAATCCTTTTGACGAGCAGTACGGCATTTGCAATGCTAAAAACTATCGCGCTGAGATAGGCGCTGTGAATCAAGGGGAGTGCCAAAATTTCTAGGGCCACTCCCAACCAGTTTGGATGCCTGAGGTAGCGGTAAATTCCAGCTTTAATTCTAGGTGCGCCGGGAATGGCAATCAGCGGTAAAGTCCAGCGCGCGCCTAGCGCCCGCATTGAAAGGTAGCGCAGATATTGCCCTGTAAGGGTTGCAGCCAAAGCGATCGCAAATAACGCGGGAATGAAGGGCCGATTCAGTCCCCAAACTTCCGCTAGCATGGCGATAAACCAAGCCACCTGCAGCAATTTGACTAGTTTGAGAGAATTTTCGTGATGCAATTTTCCGCCATTGGCGAGCAAATAATTCGCATTGCGCTTGCTAAGGCGGACCTCAAACAGCCGCTGAAGGATAACTGCGATCGCAATTCCGGTAAAGATGAATTTAGAAAGCATAACCATTCTCAATATCCTAGATATCTTGCTGCGACCGAGCGATCGACAGCTTACCGCCTTACCATTGCAAAAGTATGGCTTCTTGGGCAAAACCAGGTCCCATGCCCAGCAGCAATCCGTAGGTTCCCGGCGATGGCTGCTCGTTTGCTAGAAAGGCATCTAGCATGTACAGCACCGTTGGCGAAGAGAGATTCCCTACTTTTTCTAGGGTATCGCGGCTGAGCTGAAGGGTTTGTCCGTCCAAGCCAAATTCTTCTTCAATGGCCTGGATGACCTTCGGCCCGCCGGGGTGGACGATCCAATGGGCGATATCTTGCAGGCTGAGGTCGTGTCTGGAAAGAAGGCCATCCACGGCCTGCCGCACCCCAACTTTGACAAATTCGCCGACCTGCGGTTTTAAGATATTGCGCATGCCGGTATCGACCACTTCCATACCCATAAGGTGCTCTGAGTTAGGAATTAAAGCAGATTGGCTGTCTAGGATCTGCGGCAGACCTGGTTTGGCTAAGGGATGCTCGCGCCCTACCATCAGGACGGCACCCGCTCCATCTCCAAAGAGGGCTGCAGTCACCAGGGTAGAGATGACATCGCTATAGAGGCTGGGTTCCTCAGGGAGGCGACTGAGCATGTAATGCAGGTCGCCTTGTAGAGACCCTTGCCAAAGGGTGGAAGCCAGTTCGACAGCCATGAAGATGGCAGCCTCTTGGGGATGTCCCTGGAGGTAATCTGCCGTCCGGGCTAGCCCCAACGCTCCGCCCAAGCAGCCCACACCCCCCATCGGAGAGCGTTTCAGCCCAGTGGAGAACGGCAGTCGATTCATGAGTCGCACGTCAACGGAGGGGATGGCGATGGTCAAGCTCGTGGAAGTGATTTGCGAGATGTCTTGCGGGTCGATTTGAGCGCGATCGAGCAAGGTGGTGACGGCAGTCTCGCACAGATCGACAGAGGCGCTGATGGAATGCGGAGCTGTGGTTCCGTATCCGGGGGGATCGTAGAAAGAATCTAGGGGGAGTGCAAAATAACGTCCTTTAATCTGCACGTTGTTAAAGAACCGATCGATCTGGTCGAGATCGAAATCGAGGAGCATGGTCATGCAGTATTTGCGCAGAACGGTAGCCAATACTTCCTGGGGGTAGTAAGTGGAGGGAAAGGCGGTGGCGGTGGCGGCAATATAGGCCATGATTGACTCCTTTAGGATTTGAGGCTTAAAGGCTGAGTTAAGGTGGCGGCAATCGCCTCTAGCAATTTGTCGCGATCGCGATGCAGGAAAAAGTGATCGGTCGGGAATACATGCAGCGCAAAGTCGCTCAGGGTCTGGTCTTTCCAGCCGGATAAATCTTCGGGGCGCGCGAGGGGATCTTGCTGGCCACCGAAGGCCGTAATGGGACAAAGGAGCTTTTCTTCGGCAGCGTAGATATAGTTTTCGGCGATCGCTAAGTCTGCCCGAATGGTTGGGGACAGCAGCTTCATCAGCTCGGCGTTTTGCAAAATGGCTTCTGGGGTACCTTGAAGCTTCTGAAGTGCTTCCAGGAACTGGGGTTCGGGGAGGCGATGAATGGGCAAGTTGAGGTCGGGAAGCTGCGGCGCGCGGATGCCGGACGCGAACAGGTGGGTTGGCAGAGCGCAGTTCTGCCTGCGCAACTCGCGGACTAACTCAAACCCGACCAGTCCTCCCATACTGTGGCCGAAGATGGCGAACGGAATCTCCAGATGGGGTTGGAGAATGGGGACTAAGCGCTGAACGAGGGAACCGATGCGGGTCAAGGGCGTTTCCCCAAGACGATCTTCGCGACCGGGGAGCTGGATGGCGCATACTTCCACGCCCGGCGGCAGTGCCTCGGCCCAACTCCGAAAGATGGAGGCTCCGGCCCCGGCGTAGGGAAGGCAAAACAGGCGAAGGGAAGCTTGGGGCTGCGGTTTTGGGAAAAAGAGCCAGTTCGAGTCGGAGGAGGGGTTTGTACCGTTCGCGTTTGCCGCTCGATTGCGGAGCGCAGCGGTACGGGGGGAGGGCCGATCGCCCAGGGTCAGGTCTAGCGCTGGCTTGGCGGACTGCGGCGATTCGAGATCTTCCAACACCAGTTTTACAAACCGCGAGGCGCTCAGGCCCGGAAATTCTTCCAAAGGAATTGCAACGCCTAGGGTCAATTCCGTTTGTCGGTATAGCTCAAATCCCATGATGGAATCCAGTCCCAAGCTAAACAGCGGCGTCTCGACCTGAGTTTCGGACACCCCCATGACCTTGGCCAATAAGGCTTGATAAAAAGCCCTAATCCGCTGGGGACGATCGCTCGATTCTACTGCCAGAAGTTCCTGGCGAGAAAGTCCCCAGGATATTTCTTCCAAAGGTTCTAGTAAAGATTCTGGCAAAGGTTCTGGTGTTTCGACTTGAGGCCGGACGCGCCCATTTTCTGGGCCGCTCGAGGGCGCAATCGCCGTCTCTGAGGGGCGATCGCTGCGAGACCCTGGCGTCGCATCCACCCAATAGCGCGATCGCTGCCAAGGATAGTTTGGCAGCGCGACGCAGCGTCCTCCCTGGGGATAAAGTTTGCTCCAATCGACGGGGTAGCCTCGGGTATAAAGGGCGCCTAAGGAACTCAACATCGTCGCCCGTTCGTCGGTTTGCCGCCGCAGGGACGGTAGGACGACTCCCTCCTGCCCTGCATCGCGCAAATTTTGAGAAATGTAGGCCGAGAGCACCGGATGCGGGCTAATTTCGAGGAACAGGATATGTTTTTGGGCGATGAGTTGGGCGATCGCTGGGGCAAACTGTACGGGTTCGCGGATATTGCGACTCCAGTGGATTGCATCTAACGTTTCGCCCCGAACGGCCTGACCCGTCACTGTCGAAAGCATTGGAATTGCGGGAGCTTGAGGTTGAAGCCTTTGCAAAAACCGCACCAGTTCATCCTGAAAGGGCTCCATTTGGGGGCTGTGGAAAGCGTAGTTGACGGGAAGGAGCTTGGCGAAGATATTCTCCTGTTGGAGCGAGAGCAATATCGCATCGAGGGCTGCAAGTTCCCCGGAAAGGACGACGGAGGTGGGGCTGTTGATGGCGGCGATCGCCAACTGTCCGCCATAGGCAGCCAACCGCGCCTCAGCTTCTGCGGGCGATAGCTCCACCGCCGCCATTTTGCCGTGCCCTGTCCCCTGTTGCATCAATCGTCCGCGATGGTAAACCACCTGGATGGCAGCTTCTAGGCTTAAAGCCCCCGCCGTGTAGGCCGCTGCCACCTCGCCTAGGCTGTGCCCCACCACCGCGCTGGGCTGAATGCCCCAAGACTGCCAGAGGGCGACAAGGGCAACCTGAAGCGCAAAGAGGGCGGGCTGCGCGATTTCGGTTTCTCCCAAGCGCGATCGCGCCTCAGTTGCCAAAAGCTCTTCTACTAAAGACCAGTCTGTATGGGCCTTTAAGAGGCGATCGCACTGTTCCAAAACGGCTCGAAACGCGGGTTCCTGGTGCCATAGTTCGCGTCCCATCGCCCACCACTGCGGTCCTTGCCCCGGAAACACGAAGGCCAGCTTGGGCGGACGGCTGCGTTTGCGCTGACCCGCAGCTAGACCGACAGGCAGCTCTCCCCGGTCAAAAGCCTGAAGTTTCTCGACAAGTTCTGAGCGATCGCGGAAGGCAATCGAAAGCCGATGGTCGTGGTGGCTGCGCCGCAAACTGGCGGTGTAGCAGAGATCCTGCAGGGCAGGAATTGACTCTGAGGCAGATCTGTCAAGGAAGGTTCGATACGCCTGAGCCAAAGACTTCAGGGCTTCGGGACTTTTGGCAGAGAGCGGCAGCAAGTAAGCGGAGGCATCAGGCTGCCGACTTTGGGAAGCAAGAGACGCGGCTTCCGGTGCGGCTTCCAATATGACGTGGGCGTTGGTTCCGCCAAACCCAAAAGAACTCACCCCGGCAAGGGCTGGCGCACCCTCTCCAGGCCAAGGTTCTAGTGTGGTCTGGACTTGAAGCGGCAGTTTGGCGAGGGGGATGTAAGGATTGGGCTGCTGAAAATGGAGACTGGCTGGAATTTGGCGGTGCTGGAGCGCTAAAACAACTTTAATGAGTCCTGCAATTCCCGCAGCCGCTTCCAAATGCCCGATGTTGGTCTTCACGGAGCCGACGGCACAGCGATCGCCCGGACTGCGCCCTTGGGCCAACACGTTCCCTAAGGCTTCGGCTTCGATCGGGTCTCCGAGAGACGTTCCCGTCCCGTGCAGCTCGACGTAGCCAATTTCGGCAGGAGTTGCCTCGGCATTGGCTAGGGCGCGGCGCAGCACGGCTTCCTGCGCGGGACCGTTGGGCGCTGTAATTCCATTGCTATGCCCATCCTGGTTGATGGCCGAGCCTCGGATGGTTGCGAGGATGCGATCGCCATCCCGCAGTGCGTCCTGCAATCGTTTGAGCACGACCGTACCGCACCCTTCTCCGCGCACGTATCCATTGGCCCGCGCATCGAAGGTTTTGCACCGCCCGTCAGGGGCCATCATTTGCGCTTGGGAGAAAATCACGGTCACTTCAGGGCGCAACAAGAGATTGACCCCGCCCGCCAAGGCCAAATCCGATTCTCCGCTCCGCAGGCTTTGACAAGCAAGGTGAACGGCCACGAGAGAAGAAGAACAGGCCGTATCGATCGCCAAGCTGGGACCGCGGAAGTCAAAGAAATAAGACAGTCGATTTGCCGCAATACTAAAGGCGTTTCCAGTTCCCAGGTAGGCATTGATGTCGGCAACCCGTCCGTTCCCCTGCAAAACCTGCTGGTAATCGTTACTGGAGATTCCAATAAAAACGCCAGTTTGGGTGCGTGCCAACTGCTCTGGAACTTGTCCGGCCTGCTCTAGAGATTCCCAGGCAACTTCCATCAGCAATCGCTGCTGCGGGTCCATATAAACGGCTTCGCGGGGTGCGATTCCAAAAAATTGAGGGTCAAAAGAATCGACCTGCTCCAAAAAACCGCCCCAGCGCGTACTCATCTTTCCAGGTTTGCCCGGTTGGGGATCGTAGAACGCGTCAATATCCCAGCGGTCGGGGGGCACTTCTGTTACCGCATCGGTTTCTTCCAACAACAGCCGCCAGAACTCATCCAAGTTCCGAGCGCCGGGGAAGCGACATCCCATTCCAATTACTGCAACTTTTTCCATCCCAACCTCTTTTTAATTCGATCGTTTGTCTATTTCCCCTCATTCATTGTTGTCCGGGTTGTCTGGTCCCTCTGCCAAACGCTGAGAGAGCTGTGCGATGGTTGGATAATTCCAAACGAGAACTGGCGGGACTGGAAATCCGAGCCATTGCTCTAATTTGTTAAGGAGGACGAGCGCATCGGCAGATTCTAAACCAAAACTCTCAAAAGAAGCTTCGATGTCGATGTCATCGAGATCTAGATCGAGGCGCGTGGCAAATTGTTCGATCAGCCAGTCTTGAATCGATTCGGCAGTTTGAGTAGATTGAGTTTTTAAATCTGGAGTCGGATGGCTCATAGATAATGCTCCTACAGCGAAAAAGTAAAATGAATACTCTCGGAGAAATTAAAATACTTATCGAATTATCGAATTGCGTATAGATTGAAGGTCTCAGCCGCTTTCAGAAACGGATCTTGTCGAACGAAAATTCTTCTGAATCCTCGATCGGTTAATAGGGCTTGAATTTTCTTGAGTCGGTCATTTTCATCATGGACCTCGACAACAACTCGATCGATCTTGGGCCAGTCTCGATCGTCTATCCCTAATAGCACATCTGCTTCACTTTTTTCAACATCTACCTTTAATAAATTAATTTTTTGAATATCGTACTCTCTAATAATATCTGACATTTTCTTGAGCTGACAACTGACGCTCTCGACTTGAAAAATCTGATTCAAATCTCGATCGATGAAAAACGGACGAAGCCAGGGTGGAACTAAAGAAAGCAAACGTCGGATATGACGAGGTGCGTGTTCGAGATTCTCGATGACGTTATTTCTGATGTCTGTTCGATATTCTTTCGAGTCAAAGGGATACATGGTAGAAAGTGCGGGTGCGTTTGGATGATACGCGAAATTTACAATTTTTGATGCGTTGGAAAGGCCAAAGGGAAATATTTTAATTTTTTGCGTTTCAAGTTGTGAGATGTTGAGTGAAAGAGCGTCGAAAATATTTGGAATAGGCTCGAAAGCATATATATCAACATCTCGATCGCACATTTGGTAGAGGTAAATTGAAAACAAACCAATGTTTGCTCCCACGTCAAAAACAGTATCTCCCTCGCGAACGCAAATGCCATTTTTGAAGTACTGCTGAACTTCTTCATAGAGAAACTCGGTTTCGTCAAAAAACTGGAATCCACCTTTTTGAGGGAAATGTATTTTCAACTCATTTAAGCTTTTCTTGGATAAAACTGAATTGCCCATAGCTTTAACCTATTCATGAATGATGTTTGGCGAGATTTTCAGATTGAAGCATGACATAATTTTTCCTAGCTTATTAACACTGTAAATAATTGGTGCTTTCCTCTTCTGCAATCGCGATCGACCTTTAGGCGAAAACAAAAAAACTTTGTTACATCAAACATTCTTCTCGTGCCTGATAGTGCGCCGAATCCAAATTTTGACATTCTAGAATTTGCTGCAGCATCTCGGGAATTTCAATTACAGCTCGATTTTCCATCGCAACCGTATTTGACTGGAGCTTTTTAAATAGAGTTGGATCGAGCATGCCCTCAACTGCTTTATCTATATTTCGGAAACTCTCGATCGCAATTCCCAATTGATACTGTCGAATCCAGTCCGCATTTGCCAGTTCGTGGGCTACCGCGTGTCGATTGCATTCCACAATGACTGGCAAGTGCATTGCAACCGCTTCGCTCACGCTATTGGCGCCTGGCTTGCCGATAAAGAAGTCAGAAAGTTTCATGAAATAGGGAACATCTTTCGTGAACCCTTCTACGTGCCGAACGAGCTGCGTTGAAGCATGACGGAGAGAAGCAACCACTTTTTGATGGTGTCCGCATAGAAAAATAAGCTGCACGTCTCGATGCAAGCGCTCTAGGCTGCGGGCGATCGCCAGCATGACATCAGATCCTTGACTGCCAAAGAAGACTAAGCCCGTCAAGCGATCCGGGTCGAGTCCCAAGCGTTGCCGTTCCGCTGGAATATCGAGAAGAGTGCTGTCGTAAAACTTGGGTAGAAGGGACATTCCCGACGTTCGAAAAATCTTTTCGGGTGCGACTCCGATATCCTCTGCTTGCCGCACGGCCTCTGCCGTAGGACACATCGCAAATTGGTCGATGCTCGGCTCGATGTAATGATGGGGCGGAGTATCGGCAAGGTCTGACAGCAGGGTTACAAAGGGAGTGTTGGGGTTGACCGACTTCAAGCTATCCCACAGGAGCTTGTTGTAAAGCGGAATCGTAGACACCACGATATCGGGCTGTCGATCTAGCCAGTATTGCTGGAGGCGCTTGCGCGCAATTGGATACAGGCCCCAAATCCTGAGTCGGGCCAGAAACATGGTGAGGGGGTAGATCCAAGTCCACCCCTTTGCAATGATTAAGTTGTTGTAGAAAAATCCTTCCCCTTGTCGGCCTGTCAATCGATAAAACGGGTCGATCGGGTCAAATATAGTCTTAGAGATGTTAAGGGTGCGTACCGTCCAGGAAGGATATTGTCGAGAGATCTCAACCGTTAAGGCTTCAACGACCGTACGATGTCCGCCTCCAGCATCAAAGGTTACAAAGTGAATTTGTTTGCTCATTTGTTTGCTCATTTGTTTTGGTGGCGATCGAGTCGTGCTTTATATCGAAATCTCTGCAAGGGAAGCAAAATGCTTCCCGCCTAATTGGATATCTCCAGTCGCGCATCCCGTCTTTAAGCGATCGAGTAAATAGTCGAGATTGGAGGCGATCGCGTTTGTCCCGTGGTCGGGTTCGATCGAAGTAATGAGATCGATCCGCTCGCGAGCGTGAGTTGCAACTCGGGCGAGTCCGAGAAAGTTCAACACGCCGGACTCGTAAGTACCGCAGGGGACTGAAGGATTGCTGGCACCCGTGCAATACTCGCCGGGTTCGAACCACTTCGAGGAGGGGTATCCGTGAAAGTGAACCATCGGACAACCGTTTTCGATGAGTTCCGGGATGTATAAAGCTGCAGAAAGGGCGATCGCCAGCATGACGTAGATATCGTAGGAAGGCTTGATATCCATGCGTTCGGGATCGATTCCCTGAGGAATCTGGAAAAACAATCCTTTCTTCAACCCAATGCGGGTAACGTCGCGATCGAGACTGAGGCCAGTCTTGTCGGAACCGGAACGGGAACTTACCAGCCAAATATCCGGGATCTGCTTAAAGCAATAGCCACCTTCCGCACCAGCAACGGTTTTGATATACCATCGTTCGGCTTTATTCTGTCGAACTTCGCCGACACCGAACCCTTCAACGGGCAGCAGATCGTTCCATTCTGCTTCGGTAATTTCTGAACTTCCAAAATATTGAGGCGGCTCGGCATAGGCGAGAAATCCGTAGGATACTCCCGTTCTCCCATTCACCAAGACATCCACCAAATCGCGATGAGACGGTCTTTTAACGACCTGGCTCAATTTTGAGCCGGAGGGAAACAACCCCGTCGCGGATAGCCCCTGCCCTAGCGAAACCAAGCACTTGGCATAGGACGACGCTTGAGGGTCGAATTGACCGCATTCAAAGCGGCTAATCGAAAGGGGAAGAATGGGGACAAATACCTTGGGAATTAATGAATTGAGGACAAAATCTTCAAGCCGAGACCTTGAAAAAGTAGAGTCGGAAAGATTCATGTTCAGGATTGAAAGTTCGTCCTTTGAAACTCCAATCGCAATTTCTGAAAACGTTCTGACTAAGGTATTGAGGCCGATCCCGATCTTTTTCTGATAGGGTACCCGATCGTTAGCGAGCTCTCGATCGAATTCGGTGAGCGAGATAACCTGAGTCTCTGTTGGGTTCTCTAGTTGCAAAGCAACGCGATCTTCTGCCCACCCCGTTAGCATCGCAATCCTCGAAACCGACATCTTCTTACCGCGCGCAAAAGAGCGTACGTAGGACAAGTAAAATAGTTCGGCTAAAATAATTCGAGCCTTGCTCGAGATGGAAGGTTTTTTGTCGATATCGACAACCGCATTAATTTCCGATTTAACAAATCTCTTTTTAAGCGTTATTTTCCAGCCTAAAATGGGTATTTTAAAATCGTAGGCATATGCCTTAGTCGCCTTTTGCCAGGGAACAACTCTAACGCCCAAAGCTTTGAGGGTGCGTTCTAACTCATAGCTAAAGGTCTGAAGCTCTGGTTTGGTTTGGTTCTGAGCGATGGGTCTAAACGCGACGGCTAGTTTTTGAGCCATATTTACAGCATCGATCGTGGGCGATCGATAGTCGCCGCAAGCCTCCGGACGGACGAGCCCGCTAATCAACCGACCGATGGTGTCTAGGCTAGGGATTTGCCCGTCATTTTTGAGTCCCTCAGTTTCGGGTCCCTCAGTTTCAGTAGCAATGGACTCCTCGGGCTGCTGGCGCAAGAACGATAGAATTTCGGGTTTGTATTCGCTTAACCGTGCCAGAATATCCTCCGTCAATACCGCTCGGGCAGAGCTAATTTTGATTTTGTTTTCGTTGACTTGAAATCGAACGCCTTTCTGCATCAGGTCGGTCATTAGCTCGGATACGTTCACGACTTGAACCTCTCATTTAGAAATAGGGCTTCCGTTGTTTCTGCGAACCAGTCAAATTTCAAAAACCTGCTCTGCTACGGTAAATTCTTCGACTAGCCGACGGGACAGCGATTCAACGGTAGGGTAGTGCCACACCAGAACTGGAGATAGTTCGAATCCAAATGCTTTCTCGGCTTTGCTGGCAATAATGAAAACCTGAGACGAATCCAGGCCGTAACTGTCAAACGGCGCTCGGACATCTACTCGATTGGGTTCTATTTGCAATTGTTCGGCAAGCTGTTGGATGAGCCAGGCTTGAATGGCTTCCGAAGATTCAGGCTCTCGAGGGATTGCATCGGGATTCGATTCGATCTTCATAATTCTTGCTAATTGAGATGAGTTGAAATAAAGGGTTTGCGGGCGGGTGATATCGATAAATCGGCGGTCGAGCAAAATTAGGACGCTCTGCTTTAGAAGACCGAGGTATTTGAATTCGCAAACTGTTGCGTGGGACTGTAGGGCTGATATTCAGCCAGTTTGATATCCCAAGGTCCTCTGACTTCATAGCGAATGCCGCGCCAACGGACATCGCGCATCAGCATGACGGAATACAGGGCAAGGGGATAGACGAACTGCATGAGGGGAATCGCCAATAGAATCTGGGCGAGATTTGCGGGAGAAAAGGCTGGAACGGGCTTTTCTCCGGGAGTTTTGAGAACTTTGCGGACGCAATCGTCTAAAACGACGAGAATCGAGAGCGATCCGAGTCCGTAGACGATGATTCCAATGGCGATCGCCGCGAATGCGCCCCATTGCCCTGTAAAAGCAGAAGCCAGGAGCAAACCGACGGACAGCGCTGGGATCGTGGAAATGATGGTTCCGTGGGCTACGATCGCCCACCATTTTGCGGGCGGGTGATAGAGCCGCACCATCAGAAGTTGTCGTTTCATCCAGCTAATGAAGCTTGGAAGTTCGCAGCTTTCAAAATTCCCCATCATGAGGGAAGGTACGAATGCGACACCTAACCCTTGCTCGCGAAATACGCCAGCCAGAACGGGAGTATCCGTGAGGGAGCGGCTCCAGCGCTCCAATAGAGGAGAGCGGCGCAGGATATCT
This sequence comes from Altericista sp. CCNU0014, assembly GCF_044923475.1. NCBI lineage: Bacteria > Bacillati > Cyanobacteriota > Cyanophyceae > Synechococcales > Altericista > Altericista sp. CCNU0014. The sequence continues at coordinate 2,040,262 of NZ_CP137338.1, read as the reverse complement.
GCCTTAAAGGCGATCGCACCGCCAAAGGGCATCTTGTAGGCATGCATCTGCATCACTGCCGAGGCGTTAAATACATACCGAACCAAAGACCCCCATTGGTTCCAAACGGGAACATACCAGCGGTTCCCAGAAGCCACGCCAATCCGGCTATCCGCCAAGGGCGCGACCAATTCGCGCAAATAGGTCCGATGGGGAACGACATCGGCATCCAAAATGGCAACGACCTGACAGTCTGGATCTAAATCGGACAGAGCCTGAACCAGCGAACTGCACTTCAGGCAGCAGGTTAACAGTCTGTCCTTTAGAGAACTCACCTGAACCGCAGCAGGATGCCCCTTTACCGTTCGTTCGACGACAGCCCAAGCCGGATCGTCCGGACTGTCGATCGTAATCCGCAAGCGGTAGTCTGGATAATCTTGATTTAACAATCCCTCCAGACAGGCGGGCAAAAACGGGTCGGCACCGCGCACGCACAAAACGACCGTTATCGGGGGTGTAGGGGCCTCGAGCGCAGCTTTGGCAGCCTGGGGCGATCTCGCCGCGCTCACATATTTGCCCACGGCGGACGCAAAGGCGAGCAGAAATGGCAATTGCACCAGCAATAGGCAGAACAATGCCAAACAGAGAATTGGGGCGAATTCATTCATTTGACAACTCCTCAGACAAAGGGTGCCGGACGGTATTGGCAGTAGGATGCGGGTAAATGCAACCCCTGAAGACTCAGACTTTGAAGGCGATATAAAAATGCAGCCCCGGCCATCAGGTGGTCGGCAATGTCGGCGACGCGGCGATTTTGGGGTTCGGCGAGGTAGGTGCCGCGCGCCCAGTCGTTGAATGCGCCCATGGCTGGGCCGCACCAGATTTGGTAGTCGATTTCTCGTCCCTGCTCTCCGGTATTGGACCAGCGGGAAGATAGCCCCAGATACCAGCGAAAGATCAGGGCCATCTTGCGCTTGGGATTGGCGATCGCCCGTTCCAACTGTTCTGGATCGCGCTGCTGGAAGAAGGCAACCGTTTCTTCCCAAATGGCGTCTAGTTCTTTCTTGAAAATCTGTTTTTCTAATTGCTCTCGCTCTTTAGTCGGAATGGCTTCAATGGAGTCGTAGGTTTTGTAAAGTTCGTAGAGTTTCTGCGCCCGCACCGGGAAAAGCGTGCCCCGCTTGAGAACTTGCAGTTTTACGCCCATCTCAAACATGTCTGCCGCCGGAGCCATCATTACATCGGGCATTTCCGCTTGTGCGAGGAGTTTTTTCGTGTGGTCGGAGGCTGCCGATTCCACGCAAGCCTGATTGATCGAGCCTGTGACCACGTAGGCCGCCCCCATCACGAACGCAGCTAGGACGGATTGCGGCGTGCCGATACCGCCCGCAACCCCAACGCGCACTGGGTTGGCATAGGCGTACTTTGCTTGAATCTCGTCGCGCAGCGCGATCAGAGACGGAAGCAAGCAGACCAGCGGTCGGTTATCGGTATGGCCGCCGGAATCCGCTTCGACGGTGAGATCGTCAGCCATCGGGACTCGTTCGGCAAGAGCGGCCTGTTGTTCGGTGATGAGTCCCTGCCCGACCAACTCCCGCAGGATTTTGGCTGGAGCGGGTTGGAGGAACTTCGCCGCAACTTCGCGGCGCGAGACTTTAGCGATAACTTTATGGCGCATTTGAATGCGGTTTGCGCTATCGAGGCTGAGTCCTGCGGCCCGGTAGCGGACAATGTTGGGCGTCAAGTCCAGAAAAGCGGAAGCTTCTACGGTTTTCACGCCATTGTTGATGTAGAAATCGACCGCGCGCCGTTCCATTGCCGGATCGTTGGGACTGTGAATCAAATTAAAAGCGTAAGGGCCGACCGGGAGCGCCTGCTGGATCCGATGAATGGCTGCTTCGATCCGGTTTGGCGGTAGGCCGCCCGCCCCGAAGGAACTTAAAATCTTCTCTTTGCCGAGGGCGATGACTAAGTCGGCACTGGCGATGCCGCCGGCCATTGCGCCAGTGGCATAGGCATATTTCACCCCGTGAAAGGTTTGAAATGTCGGATCGCCCAGTTGTTGGGGCAGCAAAGGCGGCAAGCTGGCCAGAGTCTCGACCGATCTTGCCGGGGGCGAAAACACTTTGTCATGGGTGATGCCCAAGCGTCCATCCACCTCAACCAAGTGGCAAGGCAATTCTAAACGCATTAATTTTGCTTGAATCCCTGCTGGATCGAAGGCGATCTGTTGCGCGGGATCTGTCCAAGCCGGATCGGTTTTGCTAGCCGCATTGCGGTTTAGATCGGCGGGAACGGTAGAGGGGCGATCGCGCCGGATCGGGCCTGTAATACTCGTCATGCTGCCTTCTCTCATAACTGAACTCCCAGATTTTCGATCGATGCAATGGTCTTATCTCTCAGCTTGACGAACGCTTTGGCCTTGAGAAAAGGCGTCGGTTCGAGACCGATTTCAAACACTTCTAGCTGGTAAATCAACTTGCCATGCAGGGGAACGACTTGCCCGCGACTGCGAGTGGTTTGGATGAGGTGCGGGATGGGGCGAAATTGCCCTTGGCGGGTACGAACTTGCAGCCCCAGAAACAACCCATAAAATTGCAACAATTGCATTGCTCCTTCGCCGATGGCGGTTCCGGGCATGCAGTAATCGTCTTTGAAGTGGCAGTTGAAATACCAATGCTCTGGATGCAAATCTTTTTCTGCCACGAGCATTCCCAACCCCCACGTACCGCCCTTAGGGCTGACCGCCAGAATTCGGTCGATCGCGCGAAAGGCCGAAGCTGGCAATCGCAACGATGGATTCTGCTGCTGGCTGGCGGCATAGGTTTCGCCAAAGCAGGCGGCCAGATCGCCCGTTCCAAGCCGGAGCAAATCTCGCTCGTGAAAGGACACTTTAGGACAGGTCAATAGGGGCGTAAATTGCGGTTTTTGCGGATTTTTGCGGGCTGCCAGTGCCAATTTAGGCAGGGAGATGCCCGCCGACTTCTTGAGGGTTTGCTCGGGAAACATACCCGCGCCGGCCTGGACGGTCAGGAATTTGCGGACTCTTGGTGCGTAGCTATCGCCCGCAAAGTACTCGCAGTCGTAAAAGCACAGGAGCATGCCGCTACTGCGGGTAAAGGAACGAATCCGAACCCAGCACCGAAAGGTTTCCCCAGCGCGGGGCGGGTCGCCTAAAAATTCTAGGGTGGTGTCTAGGGCGCGGAAGGCTTGCGCTCCCTTCGCCTCAAAATCGACGCCCAAATAGCTGAGCAACAGGATGATGCTCTGATAGGCCTCGACAAAAATTGACGCGGGAACTCGACCATCTACGGCATACCACGCATCGGCGGGAATGTCGTATTCCGTCTCGATACTGCACGGTTCGAACCGTCCCCGCTCGGCATGCAACTGCGTTACCCGACTGACGAATAAATAGGGCGGCATTGGCAGGCGAAGGCGCTTGGGGTAGGTATCGGCTTCGCCATAGCTTGGACCGAAGACAGACGCCAAGGTTCCCGTTGCAAATTCCAGGACTGCCGCTTCGTCTAGGACAGCGGGACTTTGAGCGGGGCGCAGAACCGTCGGGGACGGGTTGGGTGCGGGGGGTGCGTCCAACAACAGGGTTTTGGCCGTTGCCATTTGTCGTTCGATCAGTTGACCCATTTGCCGCAAGGATTCCTGCCGCAAGTCTAAAAAAGAAGCATGGGGATGACGGTGTCCTGAGGCATTACACTGGCCCCCCCAGCCCACGCCACTTTCCTCAAGTCGGGGAACCCGCCCACGGAAGTGACTTCCCAATTCTGGGGGGAGAAATCCGAAATCTTGGGTCGATCTCCCCCCAGAATTGGGGGGTCGGGGGGGCGAATGCAGAGAGGAATGCAGGTTTTCAGATGCTTTGGTCAGGGTTTCGGTGGACACCGACGGCGCGCCTGCCGTCGAAAAATTTGAAGTCTTGGCATGGACTTGTTTTGTACTTTGCCGTGCAGGAGTTCTGAAAACTAAGTCTCCTCGGACAGGAAATTTAGGCGGCAACGATGGCTTTCGTGGGGAGGGTAACCCAGGGGAGGATTGTCGACCCGAAGTACCTGCTTCAACCAGGATTTTCTCGGGGATGGGGTGGGGTTGTGCAAGCGGTTCGTACAGACAAGCCAAGTCCAGGGAAACGCGATGGCTGACGAGTTTGGCCAATGCCCTCAGGGTAGAGGTGTGGTCGTCAACGCCTCGGGTGTTGAAGGTAATAGCGGCGTGGTCTTCCTGCTTCAGGGTCTCGCGGATCCACCGCGAGCAAGTGCCCCCAGGCCCGAGTTCGATAAAGACCCGAGCGCCATCGTCGTAGACTTGGCGGATCAAACGCGGAAAATCTAAGGGCTGGCAGAGGGCTTGAGCGATGCTCTTGGCGATCGCCGAGCTATCCAAGCAGGTCTGCCCGTAGGTCGCCGCCGTATAAAACGAGAGCTGGGGGACTGGCTGTAGGGGTAAGGTAAACCAGTCCGACAGTTCGGAAAATTCCGAACTCATGGCCTCACAGTGGAGGACGTGCTTGGAAGGCGCTGGGAAATAGTCGCAATTGAGCGCTTTAATGACGCGCTGGCAAGCTTCGTCATCTCCAGCAACGACCACCTCAGTGGGGGTATTGATGTGAGTTAAATAGACTTTTGGTTCGGACGCGGACTCTTGGTGCGCAGCTATCGCCTCCCGGACCGCAGTCGGTTCGGCGAGGAGGACGTAGGTGCCCCAAAACTCTTTCTGGTGCGGCGTTTCCTCCAGAGGCAGTCCCCAAAACTCGCGCACGGTTTCCTTCGGGCCAGACAAGCGGGTTTTAAACAGCGGCGAGCGATGGAGGCGTTCGGCAATTTCGTCAGCGCTCGACCAAACTTGGAGCGCGTACATCATGCTGAATTCCCCCAAGCTATAGCCAAAAACTGACTGGGGTTCGAGGCGAAAATACTCCCGCAAAATCGTCGTAAAAAAGACCGCCGCACCCGTGCCGAAGAGCAACATCGTCGTGGCATCATCTTGGAGTTTCAGTTCCAACTGCTCCATTTGCCGCGCAGTTAGTTTCTCGCGGGTTCTGGGATAGACTTCCTGGGTCGCAATATCCATCAACTGTCGCATGCGATCGCTCGCATTAAAAACCGCCAAGGAATCCATTACTCGCGGAAACAGTCGGTTGATACTGTCGATCAATCCCATGTAGGAGGTAAACGCGCCGGGATAGACAAAGGCAACGCCCCCGCGCTGTCCCTGGGGATTGGGACTAAAGTAGCTGCCCAGCGGTGTCTTCCATTCGCTGCCTTTGTCAAAAGCTTGGGGAATCCCGGTTTGCGCACGTTGAATTTCGCGGCAGATTTCGGCTTTATCGCGTCCCAAGATGGCGATTGCGTAGGGCGCTTGAGATTGCTGCCGAAATCGATCGAACGCTTGACTGGCAGCTTGAGTCAGGGAGTCGGCATTCTCGACCGCAGCGCTCAGGGTTTCGAGTTGCGCGAGCAAGGCCGAGCGATCGCCCCCGGCCAGCGGGAATAAGTGCAGCGGCATTTGTTCTAGATAAGGACTCCGCAGATCCTTCGCGCTGGGTTCTTCCGACAGCAAGATATGGGCGTAGCTGTTGTCTTGGCCGATGCCGTTGATGGCAGCAGTGCGACGCGAAGCATTGGGCGGAATCAACCAGAGTCTAGAACGCGTCGGAATGTAAAACGGACTGGATTCCCACAATTCCGGCTGTTTGGGCGCGGTCCATTGAGGGGTAACGGGAAGGTATTGATGGTACAGGCAAAGCGCCGTTTTGATCGCGCTCGCGATTCCCGAAGCCGTGCGGGTATGGCCGATATTTGCCTTAACACTGCCGACCGCACAGCTGAGCTGGGGTGAGGTCGTGCGATACGCTGCGGTCAGCCCTCGAATCTCCGCAATATCCTCGGCTTCGATGCCGCTCCCGACCACTTCCACGTAACCGATCTGTTCGGGTTTGATATCCGCCTGCTCGAAGGCAATGCGACAGACCTGGGCAATCGCCTCCGATCGAGCTGTAGCGCTTCCCTGCACGCAGGCGATCGTCTCGATCGCCGCGTAAATTCGATCGCGGTCCGCTCGGGCTTTGTCGAGGCGCTTCAGCACCACCGCGCCCGCACCCTCTCCCGGAGCAACGCTGCGGGCATTGCGGTCGTAGCTGAGCGTGCGCGCGCCCGGATCGGTGGCGGCGGTGGCGGAACGTACTGGATTCGGCTCGATGCCGTCCAATAAATCGACCGCGCCGATCAGCACCGCATCGGCTTGGGCAGAGTGCAGGAGGGTTTGGGCGAGTTCTAGCGCCTTAAAGGTCGAGCTTTCGCCTGCGATGAGGGTAAAATCCGGGCAAGTCAAGCCCCACCTCGCGGCAATGCGCTGGGCTAGCGTCTTGGCGATCGCGTCGACATAGGCGCGATCGTCTCGATCTGGCGCGATCGGCACCATCGGCTGATGTTCGGCTGAAATCAGAATGGCAACCGTTTTCCCCCGACCGATACCCGCATCTTTTAAGGCTGCTTCGGCAACCTCGAGCAGCAATTTTTGCGAAGGCGAGAATTCAAGCAGATCGCTCGATCGCGCCGCAAACCCGAACAGGTCGATATCGGCGCGGTCGAGGTAGGCTCCCTCAGGGCGATCGCCGCTTTCAACGTCAGAACATAAGGAAGACCGCTGCCAATCTTTTGCATCTTGACAGCGGTGGGACGGAAAAGGAACAAAATGCTGCGTTCCGCAATGAATGCTGCGCTCGAGGGCATCCAAAGTGCGAAAAGCTCCGAACGCCGCATCCATGCCGATAATTGCCAACTTCTCCACGATTTTTCCCTTCAATTTCTAAATAAAATTTATAAAATAGCGAGAATTTTATAGCGAGAATGTTCAAGATTGCTTTTGACGCAATAAATTCATCTTTATCAGCGTGGCCTTAGCACCAGTCATGCGCGCGTAAATTAAACTTTTGCCGTCATGGATCGTCAGATTGACCGTTGCGCTGGTTTCGGTCAGCGCTTTGATTTTTGTCGTCACAAAAAAGGGGTTGTCAGTTGGGATTTCTGCAAACTGCTCGTACTGTCCCACCTCGGCAGGCAAGCACGCTTTTTGGTGGAAATGCTGCGTCCAAACCCAGAGCGGATGCATGCTGAGGTCAACAATGTAGGGGTTGACCGTTTGAATAGGGAACTGTCCCTGTTCGCGTTCCGCAAGGCTTTTCCAGGTTGCTTGGGCGGTAATGCCTTCCAGGTCGATGTGGATAATGCGATCGATGCCCTGAAATGCGGGGCCGTGAAATAAGCCCGAGTCTCCCGTGCGGTAGAAGGATTCAATGGGGATTTCAAGCAACCGATCGGGAGTAAGATTCAAGCCTTCATCGGTGTTGAAGACATTACACTGGCCCCCCCAGCCCCCCAATTCTGGGGGGAGAAATCCAACATCTCGGGTCGATCTCCCCCCAGAATTGGGGGGTTGGGGGGGCGAATGCAGTGGGGAATGCAACTGTTCATACAGGGTTTCGGTGGGAGCAACCAAACCCTGTTTCAGCAACTGAATTTGACTAGTGTAATGATAGTGAGTTTTACCAGCAGTCGTTTTGCTCCAAATTTTGGCTTCAAATTCTATGAATTGAGTGTCAGTTTTAGCAATTTCTTTGAGATCTAAAATATATTCATCGGCCAGAGTTTGGTCGAAGGGAATTCCTTTTAAAATTTTGAAATTTTTGCAGCTAAAAAATCGATAGCTGGGATAGCGCTGCTCGCAGGCATTAATCATCCAGGCCATTGCGCAAGTTGCGGGAAGCACTGGGTAACCCGCAATTTCGTGATCGAACAGAAACGGATTGTCTGCGAGTGTGAGATGTCGGCGGATTCGATAGGTCTGCAATTCGGGTTCTGGCGCGCGCTGAGGGCAGGGTAAGGGATTCCCGATGACGACCTGAGCAATGTCGCAATTGTGGCCGCTCAACTCCTGAAAAAGCAGTTGAGTCCCTGCTGCCACTGGAATGACCTCAACATTATGTTCGGCGTAGATTTTTTTGAGTTCTGGTGTCACCATGCCGCTGTCCCAGGGTCCCCAGTTGATGGCCACGACGTGACAGTTTGGATGCTGCCCCTTCAGCCGATGGGCCGATTTGTTGAGAATTTCGTTGGCGATCGCATAATCCGTCTGCCCGGCATTGCCGTAAAAGCCCGCGACGGAAGAAAACAGCACCAAATAATTGAGCTGCTCTGCGGGGACGCACTGCAATAGGTTTTCCAACCCCTGTACCTTGGCTGCATAGACCGTCTCGAAATCTTCGACGGTCTTCTTTTCGATCGCCTTATCCGCCAGATTTCCAGCGCCGTGCAAAATTCCCGAGATCGGTCCCCAGCGATGGATGACAGCAGCCACTCGAGCGCGCAGGCATTCTAAATCGGTCACGTCCGCGCTCAAATATTCTGCCTGCCCTCCCACTGCCTCGATTTCTCTGAGGGTATTGAGAATTTCCCTGCGGCTCGAAATTGCTTTAAATTTTGATTGGATTTCCTTGGGCGTCGGTTTGAGACCTTGTGCCCTAAAGTGTTCCAAAATCCGTTTCTTCAGTTCGGCCTCGTCGAAGCAACCCGCAGCCCAATCGGGTTCCGAATCGGCGATCTCCGAGCGGCCCAATAAAATCCAGCGGCCTCCATAGTCCTGGGCCAGACGGATCGCGCACTGGGCCGTAATGCCGCGAGCGCCGCCGCTGGCCAAAAAAACAGAAGAGGGTTCGATGTTAAAGGTGGAGGTCATAAATCAATCTCGATCCATTGCGTCCAGTGACTGAAAGCGTTCTGAAAGCGTGCTTAGCAAGTTAGGGTCGCTCGCCCTGCAGCACTGTAACCGACCTCGGCGATCGCCAAGTTGGGGTCGTGCAGTTCGGCCAGGATGGCGCGCGCGACCCGATCGGTCTCCAGCTCGGGACTGAAATCGATGGCTCGACAAAACACAGCAGGCCATTCGCGCGCGAGGGACTTCGTCAACCCGAATACCCCCCCTGCGATCGCGCTAAAGTCGCCCTGACGGCTCAACCCAAAAGTTCCATCTAACCAAGCCGCACTCAGAAAGCAACTGCGGCGGGTCCGAGCCGCCGTCGCGAGCGGCTGCTTCAGATGCTTCGCTAGCAGAAAGACCTGCTGGAGAAGGGTCTTTTCCGCCTTTGCAGAGGCGCGATCGTCCCCTGACAGTAGGGGCGATCGCGGATGCAGGTGGATGAAGGTATCGATAGGGCCGTAGGTTGACATCAGGGTTGCGAGTTGGTGTTGGAGATGGGCTTCGGTCAGGTCTGCGAGTTCGACCCGAACCGCACCTTCTGGAAGAGACGAGCGGTGGGGAACCAACGCAAGGGGGAAACTTAATACGACGACCGTCGTACCTTGCTGGGCGAGGGCGTCTGCCAGTCGTGCGGTTGTCGCAGAACCGTCGTCCGTAAGCAAACAAACGACGGGAGCGGGAAACGCCAACCAGTCCGGTGCGGGGAGAGGTCTCAGCCGGACGACACCCCGCCGAATGGAAGGAACTAGCTCGGGAGACTGGCAATCGGTTCTGGGAGAGTCAGATCTGGGAGAGTCAGATCTGGAATGTTCAGGTCCGAGATAGTCGTTTTTTTTTCCGCGGTGCGATCGCCGAGGAAATCCACAATTTGTCCGAGGGTGCGCAATTCGGCCAAGTCTTCCAGATTGGGCTGGGGGAGGTTAGGAAATCGCTCTTGCACGGCGCCCAGAATTTCAACGCGCTTGATCGAATCGATGCCCAAATCGGCCTCCATATCCATCTCGAGTTCCAGCATCTCGACCGGATAGCCCGTCTTCTCGCTCACGATCGCCAGCAAGCTCTGAGCCAAGGCTTTGACGTCGATGTCGGTATCGAGATCGGTATCGAGATCCGCAACGGTTGGGGTGGAATTTGAGGGCGAATGGAGCGCTAAAGGATGGGCCAAGTCCAACTCCGGCAGCGACACGGCTGTGTCGAGATGGGGCGCGATCGCAGTGGCGGTAGCCGTTTCGCGGTGCGACCCATTCCGCGATTCTGGCGGTGCCGTTACGGCATAGCTTGGACGAGATCCATTCCCGTTGCCATTCTCGAGCGGATCGAGTGCGGGAGGCTCTAGATTCTCAGGTTCGCGGGTCTCCTGCTCCTGCCGAATGGGGCTACCCTCCGGCTGCGAGCGTCCCGCTGACAGTTGCGCCATATAAGCCGCAATTTGCGCGAGGGTGCGGAGTTCTGCCAAGTCCTCTAAATTCGGCTGGACCGAACTGGGGAAGCGTTCCTGCAAAGCGCCCAGGATTTCGACGCGTTTGATCGAATCGATACCCAAATCCGCTTCCAAGTCCATCTCGAGTTCCAGCATCTCGCTCGGATATCCCGTCTTCTCGCTCACGATCGCCAGCAGGACGGATTCGAACTCGGCGACATCGACTGCCAGCGCTGGTGCGGGACTGGACGTTGCAGCAGCGGGCTGGGGTGGGTCGAGTTCGAGCGCTGGTGCGGGACTCTCCTGTCGAGCGAGGGCTGGCATCGCCGCGCCATTGTTTGCACCATTGTTTGCACCATTGTTTGCACCATTGTTTGAATCGTTGTATGACTCGCTGCCATCGTGCGATTTGCCGTTACGAGAAGGTTCCAGCGGGAATGCCCCCGATCCGACTGTTTCGAATGTATTGACAGTTGGAGCAGCAGGGCGTTCCGGGGTTGGCGGCACGAGGAGAGATTCTGGTGGCGTTGAGGGCAAGGCCACGGGAAGCCCATCCTCCAAGGGTTCCGTCGGCGGGTGTGCCGAGCTATTCCCCAGGAGCGCCCGATATTGGAACTCTGCCAGATGAAAGAGACTGCGAGCGTACTCAGTTTGGCGATCCAGCGATCGCCCGTGCAGTTCCAGCGTTTGGGTCTGATGCTCGTGGAAATGCGTCAGATTGCGATCCAAACTCTGCAACACCGTCAACTGCGCGGCGTCGATCTCGCGACCGCCCCCTTTGGCAAAATTGGCATAGAGCGTGCCTTGCTGCTGGGCCAAGCTCCAGAAAAGTTTGGCATATTCCATCTGGTGGTTGAGGTACTGGGCGTGGACCTGCAACGTTTCGCTCTGATGCTGGCGCAGCTGGGCCAGACTGTCGTCTAAGTGCTGAAACAGGCGAGAACCGTCTAAAGAGGAGTGAGCCATAATCTGCGATTCCATTTCAGGGGGGGGCTGATGGGAGGGAGACACAGCAGGGGGGGGAAAGCCGTTCGTCGGACGAGAGGCTGGTGGCGCTCGATCTGCAATCGACCGCGCTACCACGGCAGGTTCCGGTTTAGAAGCGGTTGGCGCGGGCGCGGAAGGCCGCGCTGCTTCTGCGGAGTTGGCTGCCTTCACGGGTCGTCCGTTTTGCAACGCTTTCTCGAAAGCCAGTTTGGCTTTCTCGCTGACGTAGTTGCTCGCGCTCAAGCGCACGTTCAACGCCTTGTTGGGTTTAGCAACGGCTGTCGGCGACGGTGCCAGCGCATAAGGATCGATACTGCCGAGGGTCAAACCCGCAACCCGCAATTGCAAAACCGCTTCGCGCAACTGGCGATCGCTATCGTGCTGCGAGCTGGCATTGAGCGCCACTGCAATATGGGGAGAGTCGCCTAAAATTTCTTTGACCAGATGGGTCAGGGTCGCCTTGGGGCCGAACTCGATAAAACAGTAGCCACCCTCGGCATAAATGGTTTCGATCTCCCGCTGAAACTGCACCCGATTCAACAAATGATCCTTGAGAATTTTCTGAATCGCAGTCGGATCGTCTGGATAGCGCTGCCCCGTCGCATTGGTATACACCGGCAGTTGGGGCGGCCCGAACCGAACCGCCTCGATAGCCTTAGCGAAGGGTTTTTGAGCGTAGGCGACCAGCGGCGTATGGAAGGCAGCCGCCACCGGAAGGAGGGTCGCCATTTTGTCTTGGCGTTGTAATTGCTGCTGGAGCGTTTCGATGGCCGAGCGGGTTCCCGCCAAGACCACCTGCTGCGGTGAATTCAAATTGGCGATCGCCACCTGCGGCAAATCTCGGACGATCGCTTCCACTTGACTCGACGCCATTTTGACAGCCATCATGGCCCCCGCATCGGCATCAGTTGCGGGCGGCGTCGCCATCGCTTGCCCCCTCGCCCGCACTAAGGCAAAGTAATCCTCATCGCTGAGCACCTTTGCCGCCCAAAGCGCGGTCAACTCGCCAAAACTATGACCCGCCACAAAGTCGGGTTTGAATCCAGCCCGCTCTAGAATTTTGAACAACCCGGCACTCAAGGCACCAATGGCAGGCTGAGCGTACTCGGTGCGGCGCAACCGTTCGACTTGAGGCATGCGGGCCTCTTCCGTAAAGACGGGGGGTGGAAACGCGACCTCAGAGATGGGCGTTTCGCCCTGCTGGAGATACAGGCGATCTAGGGCGCTATAGGTTTGCTGTATCTCAGGAAAGTTCATGGCCAGCTCCCGCCCCATATTGAGGTACTGGGAACCTTGTCCGGAAAACAGCGCCACTACTTTTCCCTTGAGGTTCAAGCCCGTTTCCCAGAAGTAAATTCCCTTTGGGTGCTCCCACGCCGATACATCCGGCTGCTTCTCCAGCCAATCGATCGCGATCGCCAGTTTGTGGCAGGCTTCCTCTAGGGACTCGGCAATAAATCCCAGTCGGGCGCTGGCTTCGGGAATCTCAGCCGATTGGCACGCTTCCACAAAGGCCGAATAAGCAGTCTTGCCCGTCTCTAATTGGAATTGTTCCAACGCAGCCTTACATTCGGCCAACAGTCGAGCGGGGGTGGAGGCGCACAGCACGACCGATGCAGGTCTCCGGTGAAGGCGATAGGGCTGTGCGGATAGCGCCGGACGGTTGCGGTTGCGATCGCCCCCATGCTCCTCCAGCAGCATGTGAAAATTCGTGCCGCCAAACCCAAAGGAACTGACGCCAGCCCGTCGCGGTCCCTGCTCCGGCGAACGAATCCAAGGTCTCGCCTTCGTATTCAAATAAAACGGCGATCGATCGAGATCTAACTTCGGATTGGGCGCTTCGATATTGATCGTAGGCGGTAGGATTTTGTGGTGCAGGGCCAACGCGACTTTAATAACGCTGGCAGCACCCGCTGCCGCCTTGGTGTGCCCGATCTGGGATTTGATACTCCCCAAGGCAATGGACTGTTTGGCCGACTGGCGATCGCTAAAAAACTGCTTCAGCGCTTCAAATTCCGTCAGATCTCCGGCAACGGTTCCCGTGCCGTGGGCCTCGATTAAACCCATACTCGCCGGCTCGAATCCCGCATCCTGGTAGGCCCGCTCCAACGCCTTCACCTGACCCTCCACGCGGGGTGCGTAGATGCTCTTAAAGCGTCCGTCGCTAGAGGTGCCAATACCCTTAATGACGGCATAAATGCGATCGCCATCTCGTTCGGCATCCTCCAAGCGCTTCAGCGCGACCATCCCGATGCCTTCTCCCAGCAAAATGCCGTCTGACTGCGCGTCGAAGGGTCTAGATTGCTGAGTTCTCGAGAGCGCGGGCGTTTTACTAAAGCAGAGGTAAGTCAAAATACTATTATCCGTATCCACCCCGCCCGTCAGCATTAAATTGGCGCGATAGTCCGTCAATTCGCTAATGGCCATTTTGAACGCCGCCAGAGAACTGGCGCAAGCAGCATCGACCGTACAGTTCATCCCACCGAGATCCAACCGATTCGCAATGCGTCCGGCCACGATATTTCCGAGCAGTCCCGGAAAGGCATTCTCGTTCCACTCCACGTAAGCCAGCTTAATTTTTTCGATAACGGCTTGCGTTTCCGATTCGGACAACCCGCTCTGCTTGAGGACCCTTTCCCAAATCGGATATTGCAGTCGAGTGGATAAGGGCGTCGCCAACTGACGACCGGCAGTCACGCCTAAAATAATTCCCGCTTGCTCGCGGTTAAAATTGCTCGACTCGCCGTATCCCGAATCTTCCAATGCCTGCTTGGCCACCACTAACGACAGCAACTGGGAAATGTCGGTAACTTCCAGCAAATTGGGCGGCAACCCGAATTCCATAGGGTTGAAGTCGAGCTCGCGAATAAAACCGCCGCGCTTACTGTAAGTCTTGTCTGGAGCGTTGGGGTCTGGATCGTAGTAATCTTCCGCATTCCAGCGCGAGGGAGGCACTTCAGCAATGCAATCGACCTCATGCAGGATATTTTCCCAGTACTCCTGCAAGTTGTCGGCTTGCGGAAATAGAGAAGCCATGCCGACAATGGCAATGGGCGTTTGTTTCAATTGTCGGTTAACCTGACCGGAATAAATCGATTCGGGAGTCATGGTTTTCTTCGCCTGTATTAACTCGATTACGGTCTCTTCGCACTTGCCTATCTGAGACTTCAAGCATTTCAACTCGGACAGAATACGAGTAGAAGACATAAGTTTGATCCTCATCGCTTCGATGAGCGAACCCTGGCCCCAAGTTCTTGCGAACGCATGGGCTTCAACTCTGCAATTTTTTGTGGCGACATTGACACTATCGGCCCCTATCGGCAGATAGAGCGGTACCTCTGCTGCCTAAAATTAGCTAAACCCCGATCGAATCAGGGATTAGGCAGCTCATTTCACTATCTACAGCCCTAGCCAGCCAAACCCGCACTCGCTTGCGCAGGCTGTGCCTATCGGCTATGCCACGCCGATCTTTTGCCGAATCCTTAAAAGAGATTGGCGGAAGGCATGCGAGCGGTTCTTTCAAGCGTTCTCTTTGCTGCTGCCATGCAGCGGCGGGCGCTATAGTAAAACGCTCTAACCACTTAGAGGAAAAATTATTAACAAAGCTTAGAACGTATGGAAATCCAATAAATAATGCCATAATCGTGGCAGCCTCCTTTCTGGGGGATTAAAGCACCGTTCTCGCTTGCCGGCTGGGCGGTGCTTTTCGATCGGCTTAAGATTGACTCAATGGCCGATCTTTTAAAATCGCTCGATCTCTGCGATAGGTATCAAGAATCCAAAACCTTGGTTATCGGAAGGGCTAGATCGCTTGAGAATGGCGACAGTAAGGGGAAACACGCTAACAGCTTAAAAATTTTTTGAATGGGTTGCGATAACAACTAGTAATACTTCTTATAGAAGCCATAGCTTTGAGCTATAAAATTCTTTCGAGTTGCTCGATCTATCTCGATCTATATTTATCGACGATCGCGAATAGGTTGGTGATGCGCTCGTCGATCGCTGCCATTAATATACTAGTTTTTAATGCAACAGGCGAGAAAGGTTGGATGTTTTTCGTGCCTAAAACGGTTCACCATTATAAAGTCCTCCATATATCTTTTTATAGGTGGTAAGTTGATTTTCCTCATAGTAAAAAAATTGAGTAGGAGAATACGACTCTACCATTTGGAGAGCAGAAAATATAAACAGTACGATGACAATTCGAGCTAGCTAATTCTGAAAAAGCAAAACCCGACAAATAAATACATGCACTCAATACCGAAGACACTTCTCCAGTAACCCGGCTTAATGCAGTATTAACCCCCCTAATGGTCTCAGAGACTGCTTCTTCAAGCATCTCTCAGCTTCAAACGCAGCAGCAGGAAGCGGCGATTGAAGCTGAAATTAGTAGAAATCTATCAAAGACCAGTTCGCCATAGGTAACAAACCCCTTCTTATTCAAAATAAGCTCAGAAAAATTCCAGGCATACTATATATCGAAGGATTGAATCGATCTTTCCGGCTTTCCGGGAGCTTCTTCAAAATCTGTCTCAGTGCACTCTCTGGCGTCTTCTGAGTTCAAAATTTTAAATTGACGGCCTTGTATCAAGCTCTAGACGCAAGCCTTCCGTACATTAAAAAGTTGACCTAGCAAGAACAATGATGTAGATCGTAGAAAGGAACGCAAAGCTCGAACAGAGAACTTTAAAGAAAGTTTCAAGGTTTACCTTAGGCCAATATAGAGGAGTCCATCTTTAAAGTATGTAATTTGGATCACAGTTCTGTAACTTAGTCTTATATTAGAAGCAATTTTTCGACTGACTTCAATTCTATGCTGCACCGCACCGAGCTTAAGCCTCTTAATGCATGCAAACTCAATCCTTAGGGCGTTTGCACCAAAAGAATGAAGATATTTATATCTACCAAAAGGAATAAAGGTCTCTTTGCCTCACCCTACACCTGCTTAGGTGCAAATGGCAAATTTAGAAATTTTGAGTTCTCTATTCTTACAAACACCAACCTTCCCAAGCTAGCTTCAGAAAACTGAATTTTTCCATACCTTGAAAATATAATGTTCTATGTATGGTGAGGTTGGGGAGTTCTATTTGCTTTCGAGCTGGGGCCCCCTGAGGTTTAAATCCATAAATATCGATTAGATATCGACTGAGGAACCGAACCCAAACACTGCTTGCAGTTCGCGCTCGCAATCTACACTCCATTTATTATGCAAGTTTTGTATAAACTAATACCAAAGTATTGCTTGAATGTAAATTCCCGCCATCGCTGTCCTAAGAGACTAAAACAGTCTTGGACCCGCGAAGAAATTTATCTTAAGGCTCTGCCCAAGGGCCTTTCGAAAGATCTGGAGTAACTGGCTAGATGAATTCTTGTATGTTTTTTTGATATTTCCCATACGGCTTTAAGCTGAAAGGCACCATTCAAAACTATTTCAGGGGTACTACTTTAGAATTACCTTAGCTGACAACCTTCAATATCTAGTTCTTTGAAGAAATGGTTTTGTGCTATTGGCCGTATAGTTGACCGTCTAGTTCTCTATTAAGGAGGAACTTCAAATGACAGGGAAAAGAAGCAGTCGCAATAAGGTCCAAAGATTTTACTGTCCCCATTGCACCCAGCGTCTCTGGCGGCTAGGAGGTGTCAAACACTACCTCCTCGATGTAAAAATAAGCGATCCCAAGCAGAACTCATGGGCTTCCTCTCGCGAGGCAGGTGCAACCTCGGACAAAAAGAAAGCTGTTGCTCCGCATCAGAATGCGGATAAAAACAGATGGATTGAGGCGTTTCACTGTCCCGACCACGGAAAAATGTGGATGCTCGTCTGTCAAGACTCGAACGACGGCCTGAGTGCGTCACTTGCACCTGCCTCCGAATGGCAGCA
This sequence comes from Altericista sp. CCNU0014, assembly GCF_044923475.1. Taxonomy (NCBI): domain Bacteria; kingdom Bacillati; phylum Cyanobacteriota; class Cyanophyceae; order Synechococcales; genus Altericista; species Altericista sp. CCNU0014. The sequence continues at coordinate 2,023,226 of NZ_CP137338.1, read as the reverse complement.
TTTGACGGCTATCGATCGCTCCAAGGTTTCCGGCCCTTCTGGAGATCGGATCCGTCGCCCTATCGGTCGCCGAGCGAACGTACGGGTTAGGGCGCCAGAAAATTAGCTTCAGTTTTAGATTTTAGAAGTTCAGATTTTAAAAATAACTCGAGCGACAAAGCTCTGCCCGATCAAGTGCCAAAAGCGCGATCGCCCGCATCTCCCAGTCCCGGAACGATAAACCCGTCTTCGTTCACGATCTCGTCAATAGTGGCTGTGTAGATCTCAAGCGTAGGGTAAGTCTCTGCCAATTGCTTGAGGGCTGGGGGAGCTGCAACCACGGAAATGATGCGAATCAGGCTGGGATTTGCCTGGCGGCGCGTCAGCTCTTCCATCGCCATCATGATGGAGCCGCCCGTTGCGAGCATCGGTTCGCAGATTAAAATTCGCGTTTGGGGGTCTAAAGCCTTTGGCAATTTATTAAGATAGCAAGATGGCTGCAACGTTTCTTCATTGCGGACTAGCCCTAAATGATAGGTAGAAGCCCTCGGCATTACCGCCTGCGCTCCGTCCAGCAGAGTCAGCCCTGCCCGCAAAATTGGCACTAGTGCAATGGGTATTGTAGGGGAAACTAGGGTTGCAGGTGTCGGCCCTAAAGGCGTTTCGACGATCGTATCCTCTGTCGGAATCCAGTCGCCCCGCATGGCCTCGTAGGTCAGCCAATAGCCGAGTTCTTTAAGCGCCGTTCTAAACAGCACGCCGGGCGTGTGTGTATCGCGAGCGATCGCCAACCAATGCTTGATAAGCGGATGGGGTGGCACGAAGATTCGCAACTGTAGGGCCATAGGCTGCTCGGGTACTGCTGTTGAAATGGTGCCATTAGTGGCAACCTCTGCATTATCCTACGCCGGAGTTCGTTCGATCGAAAGCGAGCTAAATTTATTTTATTGACAATCTTTTTCAATAAAGTTATTCTGAGCTTTATAGAGATCGTGTTCTCCTCTCTACAAGAATCGGCAGGTGGATTCTAGATCTAAACATCTAGAGTCCACTTTTTTTCGATCGATTTGCGCTTTGGTGCGTCAGGTTAGGGGGTAAAAAATCCGATGCATCTTGGAAAGACTTTTGGTGCGTCGCTATCGCTGCCGCGAAGAGAGATTCCGCTTCGAGGTTAAATTCTAAAATCTCTGGGAGTCCCATTTCAGGCCCGTCGTTCGAGGCGGTTTGACGCCAAGACGCGAGAAGGTCGTCGGTTTGAAAAGAGCCGCAGTGCCCTGTTGTCACCAATCTGGCTAGGTGTTCGCTATTGAAGCGATAGGGGCTATAGGCCCAATGTTGGTGGAACATCTCGATGGCGCAATGCAAGGCCGCTGCGATCGCCGTTTGCGGTTGTGGCTCTACCCATTTTGCCAAGCGATGCTGGCGGCGACTGATGAGTTCTAACGTCAATATTCCAGCAGAATCGCCTGGCGTCCATCGAAGGGCGACCTCTTCCGAGAGCTGGACCGCGTATTGCAGAAAGTCCTCAACGGTGCGATCGCGGCGATAGACGAGCTGCCCGAACTGAGGGTTGTCTCGATGCCGATCGACCCAATCGTGCAGGTCGACGGTCGATTGAGAGGCTCGAACGGTCCTGATTCGGTTCTGGCTGCCCTCGTTGTGGCCTTGATTTGAGCGCAGATCTAACCAAGCTCGATAGGCCGCGCGCCAGCTGGTAGACTTAAAAATGGGCAGTTCGGCCTTCAGCGCCCAAATTTGAAAAAGCTCTGTCTGGAGGTCTTGCAGGAGATAAAACTCTTGGTGTTTATCCAAAACGACATGCTTTTCAAGGTTCGAAGATGCCTCTGTACAAAGGCTTTGAGTAATTTCTATTTCTGAAAGATCGACGCGATGCTCTAAACTCTGGTTTGAGCCAAAGTTTAGGGTTTCGCTGCCACGAACAAACCTATGGCGATCTAATTGAATCAGGCTGTCTGATGAATCCATACTGTATGCGATCGCAATGCAATGGGGAAGAGGAGTTAAACGATAGGGCGTTTAGCTTCTTCATTAGAGTGCCCGTTTAAAGTTTATTTCCGAATAAAAGTCTTTATTTTTCTGTCAATATTAATTGACGCAGACAAAACTATTTTTTATTTATATAAATAATAAAAAGATCCGTATTTCCTCGGAGGAAAGAGAAACCTAGAAAACATAGGTTTCTACTGCATTGAAAGAATGGGATTTTTGCCGCAGGATAAGTCTCTCCCATCAAACGCGAGCAATGCCGACCGAGCGATATCGGATGGGCGAACGGATCGAGCGGTGTCAAGCCCTTGGAACGTACGCATCCAGCGGGGTTCGATCGCTGTAAATTAGAAAATGGACCTATTGGAGGAATGCCGTGGCATCCACGAGTATCGAATCTAGACTGACGGAACTGCGCCGTTTGCTTCAGGCGGCAAGCTACGCCTACTACGCCCTAGATGCTCCCACGATGGAAGATGCCGTTTACGATCGGCTTTATCGAGAATTAGTCTCTTTAGAGGCTGCCCATCCCCACTTAATCTCTCCCGACAGCCCCACTCAGCGCGTCGGCGAAAAGCCCGTCGAGAGGTTCAATGCCGTCGCCCACCGCATTCCACTCTACAGCCTAGAAAATGCGTTCGATCTGGCCGACCTGCACGCTTGGGACGAGCGCTGGCGGCGGCTAGAACCCGATGTGCCGAAGCAAATTGAGTACGTGACCGAACTCAAAATTGACGGCTCTGCTCTAGCTCTGACTTACGAAAATGGCCTACTGGTCAGGGGCGTTACGAGGGGGGATGGCGTCAGGGGAGAAGACATTACGCCTAACGCGCGTACAATTCGCGCAATTCCGCTCCGCCTGAATTTAGCGCATCCGCCTGCCTGGATTGAGGTGCGCGGGGAGGCTTTTTTAGGGCTAGATATCTTTGCTCAGATTAACCGCGAGCGCGAGGAGGCGGGCGACGCTCTTTTTGCCAACCCTCGCAATGCCGCCGCCGGAACCCTCCGCCAGCTCGACTCGCGCATTGTGGCTCAGCGCCAGCTCGACTTTTTTGCCTATACGCTCCATATTTCCGAGGAAACCTCCGATCTGTCGCTCCCCTCCACGCAGTGGCAGAGCTTGGCGCTGCTACAAAAAATAGGCTTCCGCGTTAATCCCAACCGAGAATGCTGCGCGTCTTTGCCAGACGTCGAAACCTACTATCGAGACTGGTCTCTGCGCCGCCTTGACCTCCCTTACTTGACTGATGGCGTTGTCATCAAGCTCAATGACTTGGATTTACAAAGCCAGCTCGGCTTCACTCAAAAAGCACCCCGTTGGGCGATCGCCTGGAAGTACCCTCCAGAAGAAGCCCCCACTCAGGTCAAAAATATTGCGGTATCCGTGGGCCGCACGGGCGCTCTAACACCCGTCGCAGAACTCGCACCCGTGCAGTTGGCGGGTACCACTGTCTCGCGGGCCACGCTCCACAATCGCGATCGCATTGCCGAGTTAGACGTTTGGATTGGCGATACGGTTGTGGTGCGTAAAGCAGGAGAAATCATTCCTGAAGTGGTTAGGGTTTTAAAGGAACTGCGCCCTGCGGAGGCCAAACCCTTTGAAATGCCCACCCACTGCCCCGTTTGCGGAGAAATTGCAGTACAGCCTACCGATGAAGCTGTAACCCGCTGCGTCAATAGCCTCTGCCCGGCCATTTTAAAGGGAGCGCTCGTTCACTGGGTGAGCCGAGGGGCGATGGACATTGACGGTATGGGCGAAAAAATTGTCGATCGCTCGATCGAGCAAGGTCTGATCCATTCCGTAGCCGATCTTTATACCCTCACTGCAGAGCAGTTTGTCAACCTCGAGCGCATGGGACGGCGATCTGCGGAGAAATTAATGAAGGCGATCGATGCTTCTAAAACGCGTCCTTGGTCTAGGGTGCTCTACGGCTTGGGGTTGCGCCATGTGGGGAGCGTTACAGCTCAAGCTTTGGCAGAGGCTTTTTTAAGCGTCGAGCAGCTCGGGAAAGCTGAGGTGGATGAAATTAGTGCAGTGTATGGAATTGGCCCAGAGATTGCCCAGTCGGTGTATGAATGGTTTCGGCTGCCCCCCAATCAAACGCTCGTGATGCAGCTCAAAGCCGCAGGCTTGCAGTTGTCCGCAGAGCGCGCTCATCCCGACGGCCCGCAACCGCTAGCTGGTAAAACTTTTGTCATTACAGGTACGCTACCTACTTTGAAACGAGAGGAGGCAAAGGCGCTGATCGAGCGGGCTGGGGGGAAAGTAACTGGCTCGGTCAGCAAAAAGACTGACTTTCTGCTGTTAGGGGAAGAGGCCGGCTCCAAACTGGAAAAAGCACAAGCTTTGGGAATTCCACAGTTGAGCGAGGAACAGTTTTTTACGCTCCTCTCCAGAAAGGCTATGCTCTAATTTGTTATCTAATCTACCATAAGGGAAATTCAAATCATTGCCTTCGGGCGAAGATTTATAATACGTGCTAATAGATGCGTGGTGACTTAAAGTTGAGTCAATATGACTTAAAGTCAAGTTAATATTTTAAAAAGTTCCTGCCTATACTTTTAATATATAGAGAGTTGAGGGCAATAAAATTGTATTATTTCAAGTTGACTCATACTAGATCTTAAATCCATTTTAAGAAGCCACTGCTCATTTAGTTGCTGGTTGGCTCGCTTTAATTCATTGTGATTATCTAAAAAAATAGTGAAATAAAAATGAAAATTTCAGAAATTTTAGTTATGACAGGAACTATAAGAGTTGGAAATACATACTCTGTAGCAATCAAAGATCCGGATGAAAGATTATTTCAATATTTATGTAGTCTTGTTTCATGGATTAAATTTACCAGTATTGAAAAAATTGTTTTTTGCGAAAACAATAACACTTCTTATGATTTCAAGAAACTTATTAGATTTGCAGAAAGTGAAGGGAAAAATTTAGAAATACTGATTTTCAATGGAAACGATGGCGCACGAAAATATGGAAAAGGCTTTGGAGAGGGTACGATCATGGAGTATATTGTTAAAAATAGTAGATATTTTTCTCAATCCAAAAGTTTTTATAAAATAACTGGACGCTTATTCGTAGAGAATTTTGAGGAGATAAGAAATAAACATGCTCAGTTTGATAATGTGTTCAAAACTCCTGGATTTTTACTTCAAGGATATAAAAGATGGTGGGATCCAAGGAACATTAAGTACAAATGTAACATGTACTTATTTTCTTTAAGATTTAGAGGTTTTAAGAACCCCAACTATATCAATAATAATGTTGCAACTTATTTCTATAAATCAAATACGGTATTCTTTAAAGAGAATTTACTATATTCGTACAAGAAAGTTAATGAACGTGCGCCCTATTGGTTAGAACACGCATATTATGACGATCTTGCAAAAAATAATTTTCAGAACATGCTTGATGAACCTAATATTGTTGGGAAAAGTGGAAGCAATGGTTCATTGGTCAATAATTTAGATTATAATGATACCATCAAAAATATAGCAGCAAAATTTTTAAATACTTAAGATGATTGTCCGTGAGTCCTATAAATTTTCGAAAAATTTCTCAGTTCTGATGCCTGAAAAGGGCCAATTCAAGCCTAGCGTGGAACAGTTGCTCAAGACTGCTGTTCATTTATAAGGTTAAGCCAATTTCCCGCTCAAAGCGTATGCTCTCTAAACTGCGATCGCCATACACGCCCTCAATTTGTTCCCGACAGCAGTCAATGGCAAAGTCGTTTAGCTCTTCTGGCTCGATGCCAAACATGCGCGAGAAGGTATCCGGGCGTACTTGACAAAAGCTGGGGCGATCGTCGTAGACCTGGCATTTGCGGGTCGATTTATCGAAGTGGATGCACCAGCCATCTTCCCCTACCAAGCTCAGGTAAAGCGCAAGCTCCTCTCCAGTAAGGTATTCTGGCAGGTCCGGGCGATCGCCAGGGTCGAGCTGGCAGCAAGCTCCGCAATTTTGCACGCATTTCCAGGTTGCCATCGTTCGTTCAGCTCCCGTAACCCACGATCGTCCGCTACAAGCTTATCCTTTAGCCGAGCACATTCAAAGGCTTGAGTCCTCAACGCGCATGTAATTGTCGCTCTACTTATCACGGCTTAATCAGCAAGCGGCGATAAACAACAATCTTAATAAATTATTAAGTTGTAGTTTAAATTACAAAGGCAAAATGTATTTCTCTGAATAAAAAATAATCTCAATCAAAACCTGTCCAAATCCATAGCTCGATCTCACTCATTTGTGTAATAATCATTCACAATGTAAGTGTAGAAATACATGTACGTTGTGGATCTAGTGCAATAGGGGGATCGATGAAAGAAATACTTGCATTCATTGAAAAGAAGAAGTATGAGTTTTCTCAGTTACCATTCTTTGAGTATTTACGCGACCAGAGCATTAACCCAAGGCAAAGATTAGCCTTTGCACCATGTGCTGCACCCTTCATCATGAGCTTTGGGGAATTAAATCGATCGGTTTTCCGCGATGAGCCGACTGATGACCCAATTCAAAAAATTATTAATAAGCATACCTACGAAGACGATCATCATTGGATGTGGTTTCTAGAGGATCTAGAAAAGTTGGGCTTTAATAAACCGGAGCTTTTCAGCAAAACATTAGAGTTCTTGTGGGGGTCAGAAACACAGATTTCTCGTCGATTAGTCCACCAGCTCCATCAATATACTTGCGAAGCGAAACCCATTCAAAGGTTGATCGTTATCGAAGCAGCAGAGTCAACAGGTAACGTTTTCTTGGCTGCTTCTTCACAAACCATCCGCGATCTTCAAAATATAACTGCACCCGAAGAATATCAATACTTTGGAGCCAGTCATTTAATAGTCGATACAGGACATACTTACTGCTCGCCTAAATCAAAGCAGTATATCGAAAGTATTAAAGTGACTGAACCCGAGAGAAAATATTACTTCGAGCTAATCGAAAAAGTTTTCGTAGTTTTCACGGAATTTATTGATGAGTTGTTTGCATATGCAAAAACTCATTCCATAGAAGACATCACACCATTTTTGCCGACAAACTTCAAACCTATTGGAGCTTATCTGCTTGAATCTGGATTGATAAATTCTCACCAACTACAACATGCTCTGATACAACAAAAATCGACTCCTCTATCTTTAGGTCAGATTGTTGCCAGTCAAGGTTGGGTCAAACAGCAGACTATTGAGTATTTGGTAGAAAAAGTCATAGAGTCAGAGCGCCAGATGGGGACAGCGAGTTCTCCATCTTTTGTAAATCATCTAGAGTCTCAATGGCTTAATGATTCAAGCTCGTCCCGCACTCAAGCGGCTACAATATCTAAATCTAATCCATCGATGAAGCTAGGTGATTATCTTCTTGAGGCTGCTTTAGTCAATACCGAGCAACTAAAAGCAGCCATTGAAGAGCAAAAGCTTACCGCATCTTCCACCCCTCTAGGAAAAATTTTGGCAGATAAAGGCTGGGTCAAACAGCAAACTGTTGAATATTTGATGGAAAAAGTTGTTATCCCTGAGCGAGAATTAGCATTGCGGAACTAACGTCATATATTTTGTGTGCGATAAGTAACGCGAGTCAGTAGATAGCTTAATTCTCATGAATGATTTTCATGGGAATTAAGCTTGAAATTAGTTATTTCAAGCGAGTCTCATAGACTTCGACACTAATTTATGATGACTAAAGGTAACATGTTAGATACTTTAAGAGATACTCCCAAAAAAGCTATTGGTCATTACCTCGTAGAATCAGACTTACTGACTGCACATCAAATCGAATTGGTGTTGAACGAACAGCGGCAGAATCCGGTTCGGATTGGTAGGTTAATTGCTGAAAAAGGATGGGTGTCTCAGCAAACGATTGATTTCATAGTTGAGCGAGTAATAGAACCAGAACGACAAGCCGAGCTTCATAAAACTTCTCCTCAAATGACGTTAGTCAAAATGCTGACAGGCACCTGGCCCGCACAGTGCATCTATGTAGCTGCCACTCTAGGGATTGCAGATTTGCTTAAAGATGGTGCGAAGAGTATTGATGAGTTAGCTGAATTGACAGAGAGCTACGCTCCCAACTTATATAGAATGCTAAGAGCACTTGCGAGCGTTAGTGTGTTTGCTGAAGTTTCTCCTAAATGCTTCTCTCTTACAGAAATGGCAGAATACCTTTGCTGCGATCACCCAAAGTCTTTACGGGAGCTAGGTATGATGCTTAGCGATAAGTGGCATTGGGATTCTTGGGGAGACGTACTACATGTTGTTAAGACAGGCCAACCGCCGCTACAACATCTTTATCAAGTTAACAATGCGTTTGAATATTTCCAGAAGAACCCTCCTTCTGGAAAATTGTTCGACAAAGCGATATCAGGATGGGCCAAGAATACTCACGCCGCGATCGTTCATTCCTACGATTTTTCAGGTATTGAAACCATTGTAGATGTGGCGGGTGGGCATGGTGCTCTTATTGCAGCAATCCTAAATGCAAACCCTCACATGAAGGGAGTTTTATTTGATTTACCCCATGTTATTTCTGAGGCCAAGGCATTCCTACAATCTTCAGGAGTTGCCCATCGCTGTGCGACCTCAACTGGTAACTTTTTTCACTCAGTTCCCCCCGATGGCGATGCCTACATCATCGCTCATACGATTCACAACTGGGATAACGAGGCTTGTCTTTCAATTCTCCAATCTATACGAAAGAGTATGCCTCATAAAAGTCGCCTATTAGTCTTAGAAATGGTAATGCCAGTCGGTAACGAACCGCATTTTAGCAAATGGCTCGATCTAGATATGCTGATGATGTTTTCTGGAGGCAGAGAGCGGACTGAAGCAGAGTATCGCGAACTCTTTAGCGCTGCTGGCTTCGAACTCACTCAGATTGTCCCAACCTCATGCCCATCTAGCATTATTGAAGGCGTTTGCATATAGTTTTCCATTCAGGAACATCCCTCCTTGTCAAGCAAAACTTCAGTCACAGCCTAAAGGCATCCCTAGATAGGCTCTAAGACAGTAGATTAAATTTTTTGCTCAAGCTTCGAAGTTGATGCTTTTCAAAGTGAAATATGCGAGATAAAACGTTCTTCTATCTCATAGATGTGGGATCGGTAGAGTTATTTATAACCTGAAATGGGCACTATAGAAGGAATGCTCCATAAAGAGAGCAGAATATTTCAATCTTTTTGAGGTATAAGCTGGGTTATGAGCAGTACTCAAACCTTTCTGAGAAATTACGAAATTTCAGAACTCATTTACGACGGAGATAAAACCTTAGTTTATCGAGGCGAACGAAAGTCGGATAGTCGGAAGGTTGTTATTAAGCTGCTTAAAAGCACAAATCCTACGATAAAAGAACTCGCTCAGTTTCGTCATCAATATACGGTGATTAATTTACTGAATGACTCAAGAATAATTAAATCCTATGGGTTAGAACGACATAAAAATGGACTTGCGCTAATTTTAGAAGACTTTGGGGGCATCTCTCTGAAGGAGTATCTTAAATCTCAAATCATTAGAGATTTAACTCAAGGAAAATTACCGAGCGGAAATAATACCGTTAAGCTCATTTCACTCTCGACTTTTTTTCATATCGCCCTTCAACTAGTTCAATCTTTAGAAAGTTTATACCATTCGAAGGTAATACATAAAGATATAAATCCTGAGAATATTTTAATTCATCCTGTCACGCAAGAGATCAAGCTAACAGATTTTAGTATTGCCTCTCGATTGAATAGCGAAAGCCAAAGCATTCAAAGGCCAGAATCACTAGAAGGAACATTGGCGTATATGTCGCCCGAACAAACTGGCCGAATGAATCGTAGTATTGACCATCGGACAGACTTTTATTCACTAGGTATTACATTCTACGAGCTACTTACCGGTTGTCTTCCATTTCGTTCTTTTGAACTTCTTGAACTCATTCACGAACAAATTGCTCGTTCCCCCATTCCACCTCTTCAGCTCAACTCGACATTACCTCAATCGCTCAATCAAATCATTCTAAAATTATTAGCTAAAGTACCCGAGGAACGCTATCAAACTGCTTTTGGATTAAAAAAAGATCTAGAGCACTCTCAAGCTAATTGGCTAAAAGGCATCAATAAAACATTTGATTTAGGATCGCAAGATTTTTGCGACCGTCTAGTAATTCCAGAGAAGTTATATGGTCGTGAAAAAGATCTAGAAACTCTAAGATCGGCTTATGAGCGGGTTGAAAATGGACAGACAGAGATCGTAATGGTATCCGGAAATTCAGGAGTTGGCAAAACTTCTTTTGTCAAAGAAATCCAAAGATTAGTTATAGAGAAGAAAGGCTATTTTATTAGTGGAAAATACAATCAATTTCATAATAACCGTCCTTTAGAAGCCATTGTAAATGCATTCAAAGATTTGATTTATCAACTATTAACAGAGAGTAAAACTCAAATCAAAGTTTGGCAAAAAAAAATCATAGGAGCATTGGGTGAAAATGGTCAAATTTTGATCGAAGTGTTACCAGAGCTAGAATTTCTAATCGGCAAGCAACCTGTACTGAATAATCTTGAAGCAATTCAGTCACAAAATCGATTTAATTTTGTTTTTCAGCAATTCATCCAAATTTTTCCTCAAAGTAAACATCCCTTGGTATTGTTTTTAGATGATTTACAATGGGCAGACCTCGGATCACTACAGCTGATTCACTCTTTAATGAGTCAGACTACTAATCCCTATTTACTCATTATCGGAGCTTATCGGCAAAACGAAGTTGAGGCAAACCATCCTCTAACGTTAAGTATTAGTAAAATTCGCAAGACTACCACGATTGTACAAGATATCCATTTAACATCCCCACCTCTAGATGCATGGAATAATTTATTATTTGACACGTTTAAAAATCCCTCTCATCTTAGCAAACCTCTTGCTCAATGGATTTACAACAAAACTCAAGGAAATTCTTTTTTCTACATCCAATATATCAAAACTCTATATCAGAGACAACTCATTACTTTTAATTGGGAGCAACGAGTATGGGAATGGAGTTTATCTAAGATTCAAAGCGATTCATTTGCCGATAGTATCATCGAACTCATTATTCAGCAAATTCAAAAATTTTCACCAGAAACTCAAAACTTGTTGGAAATAGCTTCTTGTCAAGGGATTTCTTTTTCAAGCAAACTTCTCGCGCATGTTTCTGGATATTCTCAGCTAGAGGTTCGTACTTATCTTTGGGATGTATTACAAGCTGGTTTAATTACTTCTACTCATGCCAGTTACGATCTCGATCGGGAAAGCTTGTCTTCTACAAGCGAACGATCTTCAGTTCACGATTCTGGTTCTCTAGATACATTACAATTCGATTCATACGAATGCATTTATAGCTTTGTTCACGATCGTATCCATCAGGCCGCTTACTCATTAATTCCTATTGAGAGCAAAAACAACCTTCATCTTGTTATTGGACATTTTTTACTCGGCACTCTTTCCCCATCTACTCCCTCCGAACAACTTTGTGAAATTGTAAATCACCTCAATCAAGGTATTTTATATATAAAAAGCACTTCAGAAAAAAGCCGATTAGCTCAGTTGAATTGGTTGGCAGGATGTAAAGCACAAACATCAACTTCCTATATAGAGTCAACAAATTATTTCCATACAGGCATAAAATTACTCGAATCTGACGGATGGCGTACAAACTATGAATTAATGCTTGAATTACATTATGGTGTAATTGAGTCTACTCTTCTACTTGGAGATTATACTCAGATGGAATATTTCGTGAATGAGATCATAGTTTACAGCAAAAATAAATCAGATACAATTAAAGGATATCAGGTCAAAATTGAGGCATATAAAGCACAAGCACAAAGCCAAAAAGCCGTCACCGTTGGCCTAGAAATTCTCGATAAATTTGGAATAAACTTTCCAGGTCAAATTTCCTCGGGTGATATCCAAAATCAATTTCACGAGACGCAATTTAGGCTAGAAAATAAAGACTCTGAAGATTTGCTGAATTTGCCCGTTATGACCGAGCCTGACAGCTTAATCATTATGGATCTTATTGGGCGTCTTTTACCCATCACCTACTCATGCAATCCACGTCTCTTTTCCTTATTACTTTTAAAACAAATTAATTTGTCACTTGAAAAAGGAAATTGTTCTATTTCTTCATGGAATTATATTGCATACAGTGTAATTCTATGGACTCTAGAAAAAGAGATTGACATTATCTATAAATTTGGAAGTCTAGGTATTCGTTTATGTAATAAGTTTGACAATAAAAATGATTTGGTAATCTCAATATTTACATTTAATACGTTTATTTTTTATTGGAAAAATCATCTTAATAAAACACTTCATCCCTTGCTCAATAACTATGTAATGAGTCTTGAAGTCGGAGATTTAGTTCATGCAAGCTTTTCCTTAGTTGAGTATGTCGAACATTCTTTCTGGTGCGGGAGGTCACTCATTTTTCTTGAAGAAGAGTTTTCAAATTACCATAAAAGTTTGTTAAATCTTAAGCAAGAAATTACTATTAGATTTTATGAGATTAATTGGCACGCAGTTTCAAATCTTATTGGAGACACAACAAGCGATCGTACATACGACAAAGATTTAGATAATGAATTAATTACTTTAAGGAAGTTCGAAAAAACAGAAAACAGACAAGCAATCTTTTTATATCACTTAAATAAGCTACATTTTTATTGTCTTTTTCGTGATTTTGCAAAGGCTCTAAAATATGCAGAATTTTCTGAAAATTATCTGGATGCGGTTCCTTGCAGGATTGTAGCTGTCAGTTTTTATTTTTACAAACTTTTAGTTTTATTGTTTATCTACCCAGAGAAAGACTCAGCCGAACAATCCCGTATTTTAGAAGCAGTAGCGCAACTAAATAATAAGCTGGAAAAGTGGGCTGAGAGCGCACCCATGAATTTTCTGCATAAATATTACTTGGTTCAGGCAGAACAGCACAGGGTCTTGGGTCAATATATTGAAGCAATGTCTGCCTACGATCGAGCGATCGCCCTTGCTCAAGAAAATGAATACCTCAACGAAGAAGCCCTTGCCCACGAGCTTGCAGGTTTGTTTTATCTAGGCTGGGGCAAAACAACAATCGCACAAACATATCTCATTAATGCCTACTATGCCTATGAGCGCTGGGGTGCCAAAGCAAAGCTACGCGATTTAGAACGACGCCATCCAGACTTGCTCGATCTTTTCCAGAAATCTGAATCAAATCTAAGCATCAATACTCTAACAACCTTTTCCGAAGAAACGCATCTAAGTCGTAGGGCAGATACCTTAGACTGGTTATCTATAATGCGAGCATCCCAAGCACTTTCCCAGGAAATTGACCTAGATACGCTTTTAGCCGCAATTATGAAAGTCGTGCTTGAGAATGCAGGTGCTGAGAAAGGTTCTCTGTTACTCATAGAAGAAGAGAACCTCGTTTTAAAAGCTCGCTGTACTCAGGATGAATGTCATATTGATAGATTCAAATTGTTTGACGCACAACCTCAATCGAGTCAAAAGCTATCGATGTCGGTACTCAATTACGTCGAGCGCACGCAACAAGCCTTGGTTTTAGCTAACGCTACTGCTGAGACAAGATTTGCTGCGGACTCCTACATAGCACAGTACCAGCCACTTTCCATTCTTTGTATGCCAATTCAACGTCAAGGAACCTTGGTTGGCATTCTCTATCTTGAAAATAACTTGACTACTGATGCTTTTACAACAGACCGCTTAGAGGTTCTTCAGTTTCTTATGGCTCAAGCCGCTATTTCTATTGAAAATGCTCAGCTTTATGCCTCAGTCGAGCAAAAGGTGAAAGACCGGACGCTAGAGTTGCAGATCGCCAAACAAGAAGCTGAGCGCGCCAAGGAAGCATCGGAAAAAGCCAATCGGGCTAAAAGCGAGTTTCTAGCTAATATGAGCCACGAACTCCGCACACCCCTCAACGCAGTTTTGGGGTTCAGTCAGCTCCTGCATCGAGATCCGTCCACTTCTCCCGAACAACGCGCAAAATTAGACATCATCAATCGAAGTGGCGAACATTTGCTGACATTGATCAACGATGTATTAACGATGTCTAAAATTGAGTCTGGCCGAACGACACTACACGAAACAACCTTCGATCTTCAGGCTCTGGTCTCGTCCATTCATGAAATGCTATTGATGAAGGCAACTTCGAAAAATCTTAAGTTTGAAGTCGAATGTTCTCAAGACATCCCTCAATTTATACAGGCCGATGACGGGAAGTTACGCCAGGTCTTAATTAATCTTTTGGGCAATGCAATTAAGTTTACGCAGCAAGGTAGCGTAAAGCTCCGGGTCAGTCAAAAATACAGCGGAAAGGATACTACCAAGATTTGTCCTTCAGGTCAAACAGCCACATCTCTGCTTTTTGAAGTGGAAGATACAGGACCTGGGATTGCCCCCCACGAGCTGGAAGATTTATTTGAAGCCTTTGCTCAAACGGAGGCAGGCCGAAAGTCCCAAGAAGGGACAGGCCTCGGATTACCCATTAGCCGAACTTTTGTCCGGTTAATGGGGGGAGATATTAGAGTGAAAAGTACGGTGGGTCGAGGGTCTTGCTTTTCTTTCGATATTCAGGTGTGTGCCTTCGAAAAAGTTTCGTTAACTTCTCAATCGTTGAGTAATATTACTGGGTTGGCACCCGGCCAATTGGTCTATCGAATCTTGGTAGCAGAAGATCGAGGGGAAAATCAGCAGGTCTTAGTGCAGTTACTTGAAGGGGTGGGGTTCGAGGTTCGGGTTGCATCAAATGGAGAGGAGGCGATCGCCGTTTGGCAAACCCATTCGCCCCATCTGATTTTGATGGATCTGCAAATGCCCGTAATGGACGGTTGCGAAGCAACGCAAGCGATCAAACGCCAAGCCGCGCAAGCTCAACAGCAACCTCCGATCGTCATTGCAATTACAGCAAATACCTTTGAGGAAACTCGCTTGAAAAGCATGGAAATGGGATTTGACGATTTCGTCCACAAACCGTTTCAGGCAGAGGCACTTTTTGAAACGATCGCCAAACATTTAGGCGTGCGTTATCTGCGCGAGGCAAATTTGCAGACTGCCGGGCTGAAGTTAGAAACCGAATCCGACGCGCTTCTGGACGCCGTCACATCAGAAGATTTCCAGAAAATCTCTCCAGAATGGTTGGATCGAGTCAATCTTGCCGCCTCCGAACTTCACGAATCTAAACTCACAGAGCTGATCGAGCAAATAAGCGAAGAATATCCCGAGATCGCGAGTACCCTCAGGAACTTGCTCAAAAATTTCCGCTTCGATCGAATTGTCAACCTAGTTCAGACTAAATCTGTTAAATAGGATACTATTCTTGCTACATCCTCCTCCTTAGTTCTTTCACAGTATTTTTACAAGATTAGCTATTGTAGACCCTAAACTCAAAATCAAATGAAAGAGTAGTAGTTTATACTCATTCCTACAGCGATAAGGAAGGTAGAAAAATTTTTAAGAATAACTTCCATTTGCTGTCGGATCTGGTTAAAAGTTGGGTACTTTAAAAGATAATACCAAAATTCATAAAATTCGATTAAATATCATCTCTATCATTTTTTTAATAAAACCAGGTACACGAGCTACAGCTCAAAATAACAACAATTCAATAGTTCGGCTTTTAATTGACAACTAATTTTACAACCAATTTACGAAAAGATGAATAACTTCAAGGGAAAGATCTTACTTGTTGATGACCGAGTCGAGAATCTTGAGTTGCTCTTTTCGATTCTAACTAAAGCTGGATATGAAGTAAGACGAGCAATCAATGGCTCCTCGGCATTAATGGGAGTTAAATCCGTTCATCCAGATCTGATTTTGCTAGATATCAACATGCCCGATATGAATGGCTATGAAGTCTGTCGGCAGCTTAAGAAAGACTCCCAACATCAAGACATTCCTGTTATTTTTATCAGCGCTCTGGACGACGGTTTAGATAAAATGAAAGCTTTTTCAGCCGGGGGAGTTGACTACATTACCAAACCATTTGAAATGATGGAAGTTTTGAGTCGCATTGAGAATCACATGCAGATTAAAGCGGCACGCACAAAATTAAAGGACTTGAATATAGAACTGGAAAAGCGGGTAGCAGAGCGTACATTAGAACTGACTGCTGCAACGCAAGCATTGGAACAGGAAAATATAGAGCGCAGAAAAGCACAGGCTATGCTGGAGCACATGGCATGGCACGATCCACTAACGGATTTACCCAATCGTACGTGGCTGATGCAGCAGTTACAGGACTCGATCGCGAAAGCAAAACAAGAGACTAACTATCAATTTGCAGTATTATTTCTGGACTGCGATCGATTTAAAGTCATCAACGATTCGCTAGGGCATATGGTTGGCGATCGACTGCTCGTTGAGATCGCCCATCGCCTTATGAACTCTTTGCCTTCCAATGCCACTCTGGCGCGATTTGGTGGGGACGAATTTATTGTTATACTTAAGGCAATCGAACGGGTTGACGATGCTCAACAACTAGCACAAAAGCTTCAAAGTGCTTTAGCTTCTCCCTTTAATATAGAGCTCCATGAAATGTTTGTGAGCGCTAGTATTGGCATTGTCTTAGGCAACTTTGAAGTCAGACATCCAGAGGATTTAGTGCGCAATGCAGATATTGCAATGTATCGAGCCAAAGCATTGGGGAAGGCTAGATATTATGTCTTTAATACAGATCTATACAATAACGCCCAAAAACGATTGCAGCTAGAGACAGACTTACGCCGAGCAATAGAGCGCAAGGAGTTTTTTCTTCAGTATCAACCTATCGTATCGCTTAAATCTGGTGAGATTGAGGGATTTGAAGCATTAGTGCGATGGAACCATCCCAAGCGCGGTCTTATTTCTCCTATCGACTTTGTTCCAGTCGCTGAAGAGACTGGGCTAATTGTTCCTCTGGGTTATTGGATTTTAGAAGAAGCTTGCCGTCAATTTCAGGATTTGAAAACCGATCTTGAGACAACTGCAACGAGCGAAGTCAGTCAAAAGTCTCTCTCTTTAAAAATCAGCGTTAATTTATCAGCAAAACAATTTTCTCAACCCGGACTCATCGATACGATCGATGAAATTTTTGAAAAGACGGATTTTGACAGTAAAAATTTAAATCTAGAGATCACGGAAAGTGTTCTCATGGACGATCCCCAATCAAACAATATAATTTTGAAGGCACTAAAAGATCGCCATATTCAGCTTACAATAGACGATTTTGGCACGGGTTATTCTTCGTTAAGCTACTTACACCGTTTTTCAGTAGATGCACTCAAAATAGATCGCTCCTTTATTTGCCGCCTTGCGCCCAGTGGGGACGGCCTGCGGATCGTTGAAGCAATGACTTCTATGGCTCAAAGTTTGGGCATTATGGTGGTGGCGGAAGGAGTTGAAACTTCAGAACAGATTTTACAACTGCAACAGTTAGGTTGCGATTATGCCCAAGGCTACTGGTTTGCTAAACCATTGGACTCAGAAGCTGCAAAGCAACTCCTATTATCTTGTCAAACATTTAATATTTAAGATTTTTCCACGCTATCTATCCAATATTAATTTGTCTGATAAATAAATTTATGTTGCAAGAGAAGAAAGTTGAACGAGTAAGATTTTGATAGCAAACAATTTTAAATTGCCCGATCGAAAATTGCCTCTCCAACAAATGCACGCGAGTTGAAGATGATGGATAACGACATAGAAGTCAATGAGATCGATGCATGGAATGCTTTGAAGACAAATTCAATAATATCTGAGAACTTAGAAAGTAAACTTTTTCTCGATAAGGGCGATCCACTTAGGATTTTATATCTTTCTGAAATTAATACTTCAGATCGATTTGATATCGATCTAACTCGTTGTCAACTTGACTCCAATTGGGGAATTTATAAGGCGGCTAATATTGAAGAAGTTTTCGATCTCGTTTGTCAAACTAATATTAGTCTCATCTTAGTTAAGCAAGCGTCTTCATCTGAAGAATGGTTAAATAAAGTCGCTAGCATTGGAACGCAACTCGATATTCCTATACTTGCCGTTGTCGATCGCGAGGATGAGGCGATCGCAATAGCTGCTTTTGACATCGGAGCCTATGACTACATAACCTTAGAAGAACTACGGGACTCTAAAATTCTTCAGCGAACGATTCGGCATGGAATCGCTTGTCATCGCTGGAAAATGCAGAACGATCGGCTACAGCAGATTGATGCTAAAGATCAAAATAAAAGAAAAAAAGCGGAAACAGATTTAAGAGAAAGTGAAGAGTATTTTCACATTCTTAGCGAATACGTCCCAATTGGAATTTTTCAAGCTGACTTGTTGGGCAAGCAAATTTATACCAATACCTACTTAAAAAATTTATGTTTGACAGATACGAAAACTGGATTAAGTCAAAATTGGACTGAAAGTCTCCATCCAGAAGATCGAACATACCTACAAAATATAGGCATCCTAGAATCTGAAGAAAATTTAGGCCAGAATTGGATAGAGCACGTTCACCCAGACGATCGAGAAGAAGTCGTTCGGTCTTACCAAAATTTTATCCAAGGAATTGGCTCGTTCCATCTTGAATTTAGATTTATTCGATCTCAAGCGGATATTCGCTGGGTTGTCGGCCAAGTTATACCTCTTATAAATTCTAATGGAGAAACGACGGGTTTTGTTGGGAGCATTACAGATATCACAGAGCGCAAGCAAGCAGAAGAGAAACTCAAACAATTAAATATCGAACTCGAGTGCCGAGTTTTTGACAGAATCTCAGAGTTGCAGAAACTTAACTTAGAACTGCGAATTGGAAACAAAATTCGCGAATTTCACGAGGCAGAACGACAAAAAACCGAAAGAGAACTTCATATAGCAAAAGATCGGCTTCAAGCGGTTCTTGATGCCGTTCCAGGATGCGTAGCTTGGGTGAGTGCCGATCTGAGTTATTTAGGTATGAACCAGTTGATGGCACAAACTTTCCAACTCGATATCAGAGATTTTATGGGAGAAACAGTTGGATTTAACAAATCTAAAGCTAAAGATTATGTTGACTTTGCTAAACGCTGTTTTGCAGGTTCGGAAGATAACATTAGTGAAGAGCTAGAGTTTGAGTTTGATGAAGGAAATAAGAAACATTACTTGCTAATTGGCCAAAAGTATGCCCAAGGTCGATCTGCTGTTTTTGTTGCTATTGAAATTACAGAACGCAAACGTGCTGAAGTTGAGACTCAACGTGCTTTAGAAAAAGTTGAAGAATTAAGCGAACTTAAATCTAGATTTATTTTTATGGTGTCTCACGAATTTCGGACACCGCTGACTTCAATTTTTTCTGCAAGCGAATTGTTAGAGCACTACGGGCAGAAATGGCCGCCAGAAAAAATTTTACAGTACCTCAAGCAAATTCAAGAATCCGTTCGCCGAATGAATGGCTTACTCGAAGATGTCTTGATCATTGGTGCTGGAGAGGTAGGTAAACTTAAAATTAAGCCGACCGAGATAGACATCGTTCAATTCTGTCAGCAATTAATTGAAGAAACTCAATTATCCAAACAGAACCATCACGCTTTCAATTTTACGCACGATACTCGAGTACAGCGAGTCGTCATTGATTCCAAACTCTTGCGTCATATTCTCTCTAACCTATTGTCAAATGCTGCTAAATATTCTCCAGTTCAGAAGCCTATCGATCTCAATCTGCGGGTAGACAGCAGACAAATTACCTTAGAAGTAGTCGATCTTGGAATAGGTATTCCTCAAGAAGACCAAAAATATCTTTTCGACCTTTTTCATCGCGCTACTAATGTGGGCACTATAGGAGGTACGGGGATTGGTTTGTCAATCGTCAAAAAATCTGTCGATGCTTTAGGAGGAATCATTTCCTTCAAGAGCGAAGTCAACTCTGGCTCAAAGTTTACCGTTTCAATCCCGATCGACCAAGTTAATGAGGAATATCAGTGGTGACCAAAATTCTTG
This sequence comes from Altericista sp. CCNU0014, assembly GCF_044923475.1. Taxonomy (NCBI): domain Bacteria; kingdom Bacillati; phylum Cyanobacteriota; class Cyanophyceae; order Synechococcales; genus Altericista; species Altericista sp. CCNU0014. The sequence goes on along the minus strand of NZ_CP137338.1, from coordinate 2,003,297 downwards.
TCATTGAAGACGAACTTAACGTGCGCGAAAATTTAGTAGAGCTTCTAGAAGCAGAAAATTATGAAGTCTTTTCAGCACAGGATGGTTTTGAAGGGATTTCTTTTGCTCAAGAGCATCGTCCTGAATTAGTTCTATGCGACGTAACAATGCCAGACTTAGATGGCTACGATGTCCTCAGTAACCTGCGTCAAGATCCAGAAATAGCATTAACGCCCTTTATTTTTCTGACTGCAAAGGCAGCTTCGGAGGAAATTCGTCAGGGCATGAACCTAGGGGCCGATGATTATCTCACCAAACCCTTTAGTCGTAAGGAATTATTATCGACAATTGAAGCTCGATTGTCTAAACAGAAAATTTACACTCAAAATACTGACGCTCTACTGAGCAATATAGGTGAAAGTTTCTCATACTCTATTTCCGAAAAGATATTTAATCCTTTGGATGAGATCCTAGGAGCTTCAAAAATCTTTGTTCAAGATTCTAATTTTATTGAATCTGATGACATTAAAAAATTAGGCGATCACATTCAAGTTAATGCCAAGTTTTTAAAGCGCGCCATACTAAATGTTTTCATGTATTTAAACATGGAACTTTTGTTTCGCAATCCCGAAGCGCTAAAGATCATTCAAAATATTTATACAATGAGGCCTGGTGATTTTGTTTTCATGATTGCCATGCAGATGGCGAAGAAATATGAATGCTCCAAAACAATGACAGTAAATGTAAATAATGCAAGATTAAAAATTGCAACGAATGATTGGAAGAAAATTGTTGAGGAATCACTTGATTTTATTTTTTCTTTACCTCAGAAGAATTCGTCAGTCAATGTTGAGACTAATGTCATAAAAGATTCTTTTCAGTACTCTATATGCTTTAAAGCTGACGAGTTACCCTTTGACTTGCTGCAGAAGGTTTCTCTAAATAATCCTCGAAATCAAGCTTTCTATGAAGAGTTGGATGCTGGCCTAGGTCTTCTCATCACCCACTTTATTGTCAAGCTTTATGGTGGTGAATTTACCATAAAAAGCGATAAGAATGCTTGGGGAGAATCTCTTACTTTACTAATTTCTTTCCCCCTCACTACAACAGAGCAATAAGAATGAATCAAGCCAATTCATAGAAATTATAGCCCTTATTTGGATGAGAAACTTGAGAGGCAGTTTGAAAAGTTTCTTAGACATTACACTCGCCCCCCTAACCCCCCAATTCTGGGGGGAAATAACCCTAGTTTTCGAAAACGATCCTAGTTTTTGGCGTTCTCCCCCCAGAATTGGGGGGCGGGGGGGCTAATGCAGAGACGAACGAGGCTTTTAAAACAGCCTCTGAGAAGAACAGATTGTTAGGATCGTTCTAATGCGTGCCAATATCGCTTAAGTCCCTACGATTGTTTGCCACAGACAGATACCAAGAACAAAGGCTGTAAGGTGCTGCGGCCAAAGGCTTTTAAAGGGTTGACGACCAATTTTTTGAGTGAGCGCCCAAGTCAGTAAAATGCTGACCGCTAGGGTGCTCGCCTGCAAAAATGCGATCGTAGTCCTATGAGCGCTGTAAGCGGGCAAAAACGATCCTTCGTAGCCTAACGTTGCCCAAGTTACGGGCAAGACTTGCCCCGCTTCCGTTAGCCCCAAGCGTAAATAGTGCGCCAAGGTCGCACCTAGCACGAGCGGGAGGTATCCATAGGCAAGTTCCAGGAAGGGGCGATGTTTTCCCGGACTGAGGATTTGCAACAAGCCATGGCCCACAATCGGGATGAAGGCGGCGATCGCCAGCACCAGCACCGACACTCCCGCATGGGGCCAAAACTCCGCGAGATGAAAGTTGAGGTTTGACACCGCTTCGAGTTCGGGAAGGCGATGCAAGAATACGCCGCCCAGTAGTAGTAAGAGCAGCGCCACTTCATGACTGCGCGGCTGATGGGTCGTCCACAACTCAATGCCGGGCGGGCGTAGGTTAAACTCCACCGAGCGATGGGGGCAAGCCTTGAGGCAGGTCATGCAGAGGACGCAGTCGCGATTATCCACAAGCTGGGCCGGATGGGAATAGAGCGGGCAGCCGTCGGTCTCTTGACCCTCTCCTTTAACGGGGCCACCCTTATAGCACTGATAGGTCGTGCATTCTGCCGAGCAGGTGCCCTGCTGCGCGCGGAGTTCCGTCATGGAAAGTTTGGCAAACAGGCCATTCATGCCACCAATCGGACACAAGTAGCGACACCAAAAGCGCCGTTCGAAGATCGAGGAAAAAATGACGGCTCCGGCGGTGATCAGCAGCAGCAGCCAACTGGATAGATAGGCCGTATTTTCTAAATCCCAAAGTTCCTCCCATAGAAAAATGAGGGCAAATAGCCCAAATAAAAACCATCCGCCCCAGCGATCCGCTTCGTCTCTGGGCCAATGTTTGAGCTGGCGCGGAACCAACCAGAGGGAGAGCTTTTGCACCACCTCTCCGTAAATCATAAAAGGGCAAATCGAGCACCACACCCGACCCACAAAGGGGAATCCAATTAAAACGAGCGGCCACCACCAAGCCCAAAACAGATTTAGGGCCACGTTATGATGGCGATCTTGAGGGCCGATAAACAGGACGGCTACTACGATGGCAAAAGCGCTCAGCGTAAACCCATAATTGATGCGGGTCGGCCACCAGTCGCTGCGTAAAAACTGGCGGAGTTTGGGATAAGCGTTCAGTAAGTTCAGCCGGAAGCGCTGTTTTTTGCCTTCAGCGGGCCAGAAAACTTCATCGGTCAGGTCGTCCGTGCCGGGAGATTGGGCGATCGCCCGTTCGATCAAGCTTTGCAGCTCGGCTAAATTGCCGGGATAGTTATAAGCCTGAAGTCTCCGTAGTGCCTCGGGGGTAACGCTACGTTTGGGAATGCTTTTTGCTTGGGCGATGAGGGCGAGATAGTAATCGACCTGAACTTTAATATCTGTCTTTCGGACCCGCAACGGCGGCACTTTAATGACGTGCGGGATCGAACGCTCGATTTGAGGAAAGGTTCTTTCCGTGACGATGACGATTCGAGCGTTGCTGGTTTTGGGGAGTGCGGTGCTGTTGGGGTCGCGCTGGATGGGCGTATAGGTTCCGGTCTCGAGCAGCGTTTTCAGTTGCGGCAATAAGGCAGGTGCGAGGTCTTGAAGGTTGTTGAAGACTAGGGTGCCTTCGCCCAATGCTTCCAACAGCCCCGGTTTGCCACCGACCCGTCCGAACAGATCCGCGCCGCTCGCCTGTAGCGTCGCGCAGTTGACCTTAACGATCGGTTCGCGCCGCCAGGGCGAGCCAAAGTGAATCAGGGCGGCTGCGTTGTCTTTTTCGAGTCCGGGTTCTCCTAAAATCAGCACGGGTTTGCGATCGCGCGCGGCATCCTTAATTTGCTGGCGCAGGCGATTGGCGTAGCGACTGGTTCCGACAATCCCGCGCTTGGCTTTGGAAACTTGATGGGGCCGCAAGATGGCTTGGCGCTCTTGCTCGAATGCTAGTTCGGATTTGACCAGGGCTAAATCCTCAGCCAACTGCCGCGACACGGTTTGGACGAGTTCTGGAAATTGGGCGGCGATCGCCAAAAAATCGGCCTTGGGCATAAACCAAAACTGACAGTCGGTGAGGGCCACTACCGTTTCCTGCGTGGGTTGCTCCAACAGCAATTCTGTCAAATGCAGCACGGCACCTGGGAGCAAACTGATGGCCCAAGCGGGACCGCTGGGATTCGTTCGATAGCGCTCGAGATGCCCCCGGCCCAAAATATAAAGTCCATCGGGGAGGGTATCTTCCAATACGAGCCGTCGGTTGGCGGGAAAGTCTCGATATTGAAGCTTTGGCAGCATTGCCTCCAAAACGCGATCGGGCAAATTGCCGAGCGCCGAGCGTTCTTTCAGCCAGACTAAGGCGAGAGTGGGAGTGGACATAATGCACCAGTCCTCCTAGTTTCTCTGTCCTCAGACTAGGCGATTGCTATCCCCCTGTCTAATATCTGGACGGAGCAGCCTCGCAAAAACCTGCAATCTTGTCCCAACTCAACAGTCTGAACCTGGAAAAAGTCGATCGAATCCAGATCGAAATCCAACTTTATCCCTATTTGACCGTTAGAGTATTACAAAATAAATAAATAAGATGGGTAAGCAAGGGGCGATCGATTCAGAATCCCTAAAGCGATCCGTTCTATTTACCCCACAACCGAAGGAGTAACCAGTCTGGATGAACGCTGCCGAGTGCGCCACAAGCCCTGAAGCCGCCACTAAAATCGCTGCCGTTGTGGACTTATTTAAGCGGCAGTTTCCAACGGTCAAAGCCAACCTAAAGCCCTGGGCCAACGACCCAGATACCCAGGAGTGGATTGACCCCAACTCCCTCGATATCGGCCTCAACCTGCCAGCAGGGCAAACTCTCGTCCAGTTGCGGCTTCACGAGCAGCGCCTGATCGGCATTGAGGCTGCCTGCTTTGGACCCTTGGGACATCAGCGCTGGCGGTTTTCCACCGTCGGAGACTGGACCTTTGCTGGGACCTATCCCCCTGCTTCGGGATTTCAAGAAACGCTGAAGCAGGTGTGCAAAGAACTCTTTTTGCTGTTTAATGATGCAGCACCTTAACGACTTCTTCCATTCCTTAAGGTCTTACAAGGGTAATGGCGCATTCCTCAAAACAGTTCGGTTCTGCCCGTAAAAATGGGGCCGCCGTCATGCGATCGCTGACGCCCTATTTATTTTTGGCACCAGCCTCGATCGTCCTCGCCCTAACGGTCTTTTGGCCTGCGATTCAGGCCTTTTATCTCAGCTTTACCCGATTTGAATACGATTTGACCCAAGCTCCTGCCTGGGTCGGTCTTGCCAATTTTCAAAAACTGTGGCGCGATCCGGTCTTCTGGAAAACCCTGAGCAATACGATCTTGTATTTGGTCTGCGTCGTCCCGATTCTGGTGAGCTTGCCCCTCGGCTTAGCCATCCTCGTCAATCAAAACCTCAGAGGCATTCGCTGGTTCCGCACCGCCTACTATACGCCCGTCGTCATTTCTATGGTCGTAGCCGGAATCGCTTGGAAATGGCTGTACGCCTCCAACGGTCTCCTCAATCAAGGACTGCAATGGCTCGGTATCGGTGAAGGCATTCCCTGGCTCACCAGTCCCGACCTCTCCCTCTTTAGCGTCATGGCCGTCACGGTCTGGAAAGGGCTGGGCTACTACATGGTGATTTACCTGGCCGGGCTTCAAGGGATTCCCGCAGATTTATACGAAGCTGCCGCCATCGACGGCTCTGACGGGTTGCAAAAGCACTGGGACATTACCATTCCCCTCATGCGCCCTTACTTGTTTCTGGTCGCCGTCATTTCGTCGATTTCCGCCACTAAAGTCTTCGAAGAAATTTTCATCATGACGAAAGGCGAACCCCTCAATAGCTCTAAAACAATTGTTTACTATCTCTACGAGCGCGCGTTTCAAGACCTAGAAATGAGCTATGCCTGTGCCATCGGCCTCGTGCTGTTTCTGATGATCTTCGGATTATCTATCCTCAATTTGAAGCTGGGGCAACTCCGGCAATAGAAAAATCAGGCTATCTTGAGGATCCGAGGCTACTGTACGTCGCTAGACGCATTGGACAAAACGTACTAAAATCCAGCACGATGACTTCAAATAACTTCCAAACCAAATACCCCACGCGAGGAATCGATTGGTGAAATTCCCCTCTTTCTTTAACCTTGGCCGCACATCGCGGGACATTGGCATCGATCTTGGTACCGCTAACGTACTCGTTTATGTCCTAGGAAGAGGAGTTGTGATCAGAGAACCCTCAGTCGTGGCGATCGATCAAGAGACAAAGCAGCCACTGGCCGTCGGTGAGGAAGCCAAGCAAATGGTGGGGCGGACACCCGGTCGCATTACAACAATTCGTCCGCTGCGCGATGGTGTCATTGCCGATTTTGAAGCGACAGAAATGATGCTCAAGCATTTTATTCGACAAGTCCACGGGGGACGGGCTGTCGGAGGGTTGCGGGTCGTCGTCGGTATTCCTAGCGGTGTGACGGGGGTCGAGCGGCGCGCGGTTACGGATGCTGCAACTCAGGCCGGTGCCAGGGAAGTGCAGCTGGTGGACGAACCTGTGGCTGCGGCCTACGGCGCGGGGATGCCAGTCAACGAGCCGACGGGCAGCATGATCGTGGACATTGGTGGCGGCACGACTGAAGTTGCTGTCTTGAGTTTGGGCGGTGCGGTGATTAGCGAATCCGTGCGGGTTGCGGGAGACGAACTGACCGAGTCCATTACGCAGTACATGAAGAAAGTTCACAACCTCGTCATCGGCGATCGCACTGCTGAGGATATTAAAATTCGAATCGGATCGGCCTATCCGACCAACGACAACAATGGAGCTACCATGGAGGTAAGAGGGCTGCACCTTCTGTCAGGATTGCCGCGAACTGTCTTGGTGAAAGGGCCAGAAATTAGAGAAAGCATGACGGAACCGCTTTCTTCTATTGTCGAGGCCGTGAAGCGAACGCTAGAGCGCATTCCACCCGAACTGGCCGGAGATATCGTAGATCGGGGAATTGTGTTAGCTGGAGGGGGAGCGTTATTGAATGGGCTAGATAAACTCGTCAGTCACGAGACTGGCATCGTCGTTCATATTGCGGAAGATCCCCTGAGCTGTGTCGTTTTGGGGACGGGTCGCATCCTAGAGAACTATGACAAGCTCACGCGTGTATTTAGTAGTGGTACGGTCAACGTCTAATCCAGAGTTAAAATGAAGAGCCTTTTGCGGTGGTGGAGTCGCTATCGATCTGCGCTGCTGGTAGCGTTACTCATTTTAAGCGTTGCGGGCGTCGTTAGGGCTACGCAGGGTGCTGGCGTAGCCGATATTAATCGATGGTTGGTCTGGCCTTTCAAGACAGATGGAAAGGCGCAGCAAAGGCTTTTGGATGCCCAGTCCAAGGCCCTACAGCAGCAAATTCAGGAACTAGAAGCCCAAAATCGATCGCTCAAATCGCTTTTGGATTTAGCCCCCTTGCCGAACCAGAAGAAAATTGCGGCTTCGGTTTTGTCGCGGGGGGCTGATAACTGGTGGCAGCAAATAACGTTGGGCAAAGGGAGCGTAGAGGGCGTTCGTGTCGATGCGGTTGTGGTCGCGCCCGGGGGGCTAGTCGGTCGCGTTATGAGCGTAACGCCCAATACCAGTCGCGTCTTGCTCATTACCGACCCGACCAGCCAAGTGGGCATTACAGTTAGCCGGACTCGCCAGGTCGGCATTTTGCGCGGACGCTTGGATCGCCGCGGAGTATTAGAGTTTTTCGATAAAATGCCCGATGTTAAAAAGGGAGATGCCGTCGTAACATCCAACCTCAGCAGCCGCTTTCCAGGGGGAATTGCAGTGGGGCGCGTTACGGAGTTAGACCTAGACCGACAGCCGACGCCTCAAGCTCTGGTGGAATTTACCGTGCCCCTCGAGCATGTGGAATGGGTCAGCGTGTTAGTGAATGGCTAAGATGTTGAGACAGAGATCTTCCACCCCTTGGTGGCGATCGCCGCTACAGCGAACCAATGCATTCGCGATCGTCGGCTCTATCCTGTTCTGCGCCATCCTCCAACCCCACCGCATTCCAGGGATGGTTTTGCTGGATACGTCTCCCAACTGGTTTTTGATATGGGTTGTCGCTTGGAGTGCGAAGCGATTGCCCTGGCAAGGTCTGACTGCGGGAATTGCCCTTGGATTCATCCAGGATGCGTTGACAGCAGCACAACCCACTCATGCTTTGAGCTTGGGAATTGCAGGCTTTTTAACCAGCAGCCTCGACAAACAGCGGCTCATTGCAGAAGATTTTATTTCGACATTGCTGCTGGTATTTATCATGGCTCTCTTGGTTGAGACCATCTTTGCAGGGCAACTCGCGATCGGCGGCGATTGGGAGCTGGCGGATATCTGGGTTAATTTACAGCGCGCTGCTCTCAGCTCGGCCATTATCAGCAGCCTGTGGACGCCCCTCCTTTACGTTCCCCTCAACTACTGGTGGGATCGGTTCAATGCCAGAATGGATCCCTGAATCCATCCAAATGTGCGATTTCAAGACTACAAAAATCGTTATAGAACTTGTCTGCGGTGCAACCGGAAATCCGTTAAAGTGTAGGGTAGCAAGACCCAGTCGAGATCAGAGACACCGCCCATTATGCACCTGAGTGAAATTGTCCATCCCAATCAACTGCGCGGATTAACGATTCCTCAGTTGAAGCAGATTGCCCATCAAATTCGAGACAAACACCTTGAAACTGTGGCCAACAGCGGCGGGCACTTGGGTCCCGGTCTTGGCGTGGTAGAGCTGACACTAGCGCTCTATCAAACCCTAGACCTGGATCGCGATAAGGTGATTTGGGATGTCGGACACCAAGCCTATCCCCACAAGCTCATCACAGGTCGATACAAGCAATTTCATACGTTGCGCCAGAAAAATGGCATTGCGGGGTACTTGAACCGAAAGGAAAGTTCCTTCGATCACTTTGGGGCGGGTCACGCCTCCACCAGCATTTCATCCGCACTGGGTATGGCGCTGGCACGGGATCTCCAGGGGGACAACTACAAGGTTGTCGCTATCATCGGGGATGGTTCTCTGACGGGCGGGATGGCCCTAGAAGCGATCAACCATGCAGGGCATTTGCCCCATACCAATTTGATGGTGGTGCTCAACGACAACGACATGTCGATTTCTCAAAACGTGGGAGCGCTGTCGCGTTACCTCAATAAGATTCGGTTGAGTCCTCCCATGCAGTTTTTCTCTGAAAATATTGAGGAGCAGCTCAAACAGCTGCCCTTTGTCGATAAAGGAGAACTGGGGCGGCTCAAGGGCGGCATGAAGAGGCTCGCCGTATCTAAAGTCGGGGCAGTGTTTGAAGAACTGGGCTTCACTTACATCGGTCCGATCGACGGTCACAATCTAGAAGAGCTGATTTCTACGTTTCAAGAGGCTCACAAGCATCCCGGTCCCGTGTTGGTACACGTGGCAACGGTGAAGGGGAAAGGCTATGCGATCGCCGAAAAAGATCAGGTGGGCTACCACGCACAAAACCCCTTTAATCTCGCTACGGGCAAAGCGCTTTCTTCCAAAACGCCTAAGGCTCCTAGCTATTCCAAGGTCTTTGCGGAAACCCTGATTAAAATTGCTGAAGACGACTACCGCGTTGTGGGCATCACAGCCGCGATGGCCACCGGAACCGGACTCGATAAGCTTCAGGCAAAACTGCCGAAACAATATTTCGATGTCGGGATTGCAGAGCAACACGCCGTTACCATGGCAGCAGGAATGGCCTGCGAAGGGATGCGCCCTGTGGTGGCGATTTACTCGACGTTCTTGCAGCGCGCCTACGACCAAATTATCCACGACGTCTGCATTCAAAACTTACCCGTCTTTTTCTGTCTGGATCGAGCCGGAATTGTAGGCGCTGACGGCCCTACCCACCAGGGAATGTATGACATTGCCTACCTGCGCTGCATCCCCAACATGGTGTTGATGGCCCCCAAAGACGAGGCCGAACTCCAGCGCATGTTGGTGACCGGCATCAACTACACGGATGGACCGATTGCCATGCGCTACCCGCGCGGGAATGGCTATGGCGCGCCCCTCCTCGAAGAAGGGTGGGAGCCTCTTCCAATCGGCAAAGCAGAATTGCTCCGTCAAGGCGACGATCTGTTGATCGTCGCCTACGGTTCGATGGTCTATCCAGCGGTGCAAGTAGCCGAAATTTTAAGCGAACACGGTATCCGAGCCTCGGTCGTGAACGCTCGCTTTGCGAAGCCCATCGACGTCGAACTGATGGTGCCCTTGGCGAAGAAAATTGGCCGGGTCGTAACCCTAGAAGAGGGCTGTATTGCAGGTGGATTTGGCTCGGGTTTGATGGAAGCCTTGATGGATCATCAAGTTGCGGTTCCCGTGACGCGGATTGGGGTGCCCGATATTCTGGTCGAGCACGCCGCGCCAAACGAATCAATGGCCGACCTAGGTCTCACCAGTCCTCAAATTGCAGAGCGGGTACTCAAGCTGTTTAGTAAAACCCCTGCAGTAGTGGGCTAGTGCGACGGGCGCATTCGAAAATGGTTGCCATCTCCGGCCCGATTCGAATCCTCCGGCAGATTGCGTAGAATAGGGGTTGAAATCGCCTTACATCTAAGTCTATGACCGCGCCAAATCCCTTCGAGCAGTTTGCTGCTGCTACCATCGGGGCCGTTCGCTCGACGGTTCAGCAGGCAACAAAGACAGCGGACGACCTTCAACAGGACGCCCACGATTTTGTAGAGTGCAATACCGAGCAGTTGGGCCGGGCTGTCATGCCCTTGGTTGAAAATCCCGTTTTGAATTCTGTCACGCAGCTACCGATGCTACGCTGGTTTGCAGCGGCGCTGGGTCAAGTTAATGTTGCAAAGGTAAACCAGGACGTTCAGCTCTTGCGACAGCAGCATGCTAAAAAAACGCGGGCAGAATTGGCCCAGCAACTCATTCAAGAAACCACGCTCAAAGCTGCGGGGGTTGGGTTAATTACAAACATTCTCCCTCCTGTGGCAGCCGTTCTATTTGCAGTTGATATTGCCGCACTCTCTTCACTTCAGGCGGAGATGATCTATCGAATTGCAGCTATTTATGACTTACCGTTAAACGAACCTGCCCGACGCGGGGAAGTGTTGGCGATTTACGGACTTTCTCTTGGCGGGACCGGTCTCCTCAAGACGGGCCTATCGGTGCCAGAGCTGATTCCTGGCATAGGGGCTGCGATCGGCGCTTCCGGCGACGCGGTGTTACTCTACACCTTGGGACAGGCCGTCGCGCGTTTCTACGAGACGAAATACCGCCGTACTGTCGGAACGGGCGGGTAGCGGGTTTATTACGATCGAACGCTATATCTGTTACTGAGTGAATCCTAAGTGAAGCCAATGACGTTTACTAATTCTATTTATCCGGTTGTATGGCAAGACGATCGCGTCCAGCTCATCGATCAAACCCGGCTGCCTGCGGAATATAGCGTGGTTGAAATCAGGCTCTGTTCTGATATGGTCGAAGCCATTAAGATCATGATCGTCCGCGGTGCCCCCGCGATCGGGATTGCTGCGGCCTATGGGATCTATTTGGGCGCGCGGGAGCTGACCCAAACCGATCGAGCTCTCTTTCTTCAGGCCCTAGATCGGGTCGCCCAAACCCTTGCTGCTACTCGTCCGACGGCTGTTAATTTGTTTTGGGCGATCGACCGCATGATAAAGGTCGCGCAATCGACTCCCGGCTCCGTCGAGCAGATTCAGGCCCGGTTGCTGGATGAAGCCCACGCGATCGCCGCTGAAGATCTCCAGACCTGTCAAGATATCGGCCGTCACGGGCTATCGGTGCTGCCCCAATCCCCTCAAAAACTGCGGCTGCTCACCCACTGCAATGCCGGCGCGCTCGCGACCGCAGGCTACGGTACGGCCCTGGGCGTCGTGCGTTCTGCTTGGGCGGCAGAGCGTCTAGAGCGCGTCTATGCAGACGAAACCCGACCGCGCCTCCAAGGGGCGAAGCTAACCACATGGGAATGCGTCCAGGAAGGAATTCCCGTCACGTTGATTGCCGATAGCATGGCTGCCCACTGCATGAAACTAGGGATGATTGACGCGGTCGTGGTCGGGGCCGATCGCATTGCGGCCAATGGCGACGCAGCCAATAAAATTGGAACCTATAGCGTGGCGCTCTGTGCCAAGGCCCATAATATTCCGTTCTACGTCGCCGCCCCTCTATCGACGATCGACTTCGAGCTTTCTGAGGGCAGCCAGATTCCCATTGAAGAACGAGATCCGTCGGAAATTCATACAATGGGTTCGACGCGACTCACGCCTTTGGGCGTGGAGTTTTACAACCCAGCTTTTGATGTAACGCCAGCCCATTTAATTTCGGGCATTATTACAGAGCACGGCGTGTTTGCTCCGGCTGAGTTGAAAGAAAAACTCGCCCATTTACCCGTCGGTTAAGCATCGATCGCGGGGCGGATTTTGCCGAAATGCTCGAATCTAACCCGGTTGGGCAATATCGTTGCAATCGCGTTACGATGGGCAGCGTAATCGGCACTGCGGTTGATGGATAGCACATGGCACCTACGTGGACTTGGCAAACTTGGCAAGAAACGACCTATCTGACTTGTAGCTTGCTAGAAGCTTGGCCCCACGGCTTTTTTACTCGGCAATCCTGGCCCCAAACGCCACAGGAGCTTACTCTGGCGATTCAGCCCCAAGCCAAGCCCTTCCGCGTCAAACAGGTGCATGGCAATCGGATTCTAAGCTCTAGCGAAATCCTGCAACACGCGGCTTCTCAGAACGAGGTAGAGGCTGTTTTCCCCGATGCTGACGGACTGTACAGCGATCGCCCCTGCGAAGCAGTCTGGGTGTGCTCGGCAGACTGCACCCCGGTCTTGATTGCGGACGCGAATACGGGTCGGGTTGCGGCTGTCCATGCCGGATGGCGCGGTACGGCAGCGAAGATCGTACCGGAGGCGATTGTCAAACTTTTGGCCAACGGGAGCCAGGTGAAAGACCTTCGCGTTGCCATGGGACCTGCCATTGCTGGAGAAGTCTATCAAGTTTCGACGGCAGTTGCTGCCGAGGTGGGCCAGAGCATCCTCGATCTCGCGAGCCCGGACATTCGAGATGAAGCACTCGAAGACGAACGGATCGTTCGAGCTTTAATGCAAGCACCCAACTCGCCTGTCTTGGCCGACGAGAAGGCCGACCGCGCTCGACTGGACGTTCGGCGGGTCAATGCCATTCAGCTTCAGCAATTAGGGTTGGCGCCAGCGCAAATCGCGATCGCCCCGCATTGTACCTACCAAGATCCAGAGCGATTTTTCTCTTACCGCCGCGATAGTCGTCGCCAAGTTCAGTGGTCTGGCATCGCGAGCGTGGCTGGTTAGGGGACTGGGTACTGTTCTGTCAATCCGAAATCTCGGTCAATCCCCTTTTAAAAGACCGCTATAAGTTAAAGCGATCGCTCGATGACGTTATCGATCAAGCCATATTCTTTAGCCTCTTGAGCCGACATAAAGTAATCGCGATCGGTATCTTTCTCGATTCGTTCGATCGGCTGGCCCGTTCGCTCGGCCAAGATATGATTGAGCGAATCGCGAATTCTCAGGATCTCCTTCGCCTCGATCTCGATGTCCGAAGCCTGCCGACGGCCCGTGCCGCCCAACGGCTGGTGAATCATGATCCGAGCGTTGGGAAGCGCCAATCGCTTACCCTTGCTGCCGGAAGCCAGCAAAAACGCTCCCATACTAGCGGCCAATCCAACGCAAATGGTCACCACTTCAGACTTGATGTGCTGCATGGTGTCGTAAATCGCCATACCAGCCGTCACCGATCCGCCGGGGGAATTGATGTAAATGTAAATCGGCTTTGTAGGGTCATCGGAGTCTAGGTAAAGCATCGCAGCAATAATCGAATTTGCCAGCGAGTCCGTTACCTCTTGACCTAAGAAAATGATGCGCTCCTGGTTGAGGCGTGTATAAATATCGATCCAGCGCTCATAGGTGCTGCCAGGGAGGCGATAGGGAACGCTGGGTACACCAATTGGCATAGCTGGAACTCCTTATAGGTACAGATAGGTTTCTGGTTTCTCTAAATCGTATTGAAATCGTATTGAGGGATATCGCAAACGCAGTCGATCGTCGTTCTGCCCCTAGCCAATGCCAGCTCCCGCAGCTAAAACGGGCGGCACTGCTGCATCCTTAGAGCTTTCTAGGACAATATCGATGAGCCCGTATTCTTTTGCTTCCTGGGGCGTCAGGTAAAACATGCGATCCATGTCCTTCGCAATCTTTTCGACAGGCTGGCCCGTATTGCGCGACATGATGTTGAGCATCGCAGCCTTGTTAACCATTACTTCCTGCGCCCGAATCTGAATATCCGTGGCTTGACCCTGCGCGCCCGTGCGGGGCTGGTTGAGCACAATGGTGGCGTGGGGAAGGCTAGCCCGAAAACCCTTGGCGCCACTAGACAAAATCATGGCTGCCGTACCCATCGCCTGCCCCAAGCAAATGGTATGCACTGGGGGCTTAATGTACTGGAGCGTATCGCAAATTGCAAAGGCTTCCGTTTCGAAACCGATGGCGTCTCCATCGTACCAAGAGGTTCCGGTGGAGTTGATGTAAAACCGGATGGGCTTATCGGGGTCGTCAAACTGAAGATAGAGCAACTGGGCGATAATTAACTCCGTCACATCCATGCCGACTCTGCGTTTCACATCGTCAGAAGAAAACAACGGCAGCCCGAGATATACAATTCGCTCTTTGAGTAAGAGCGACGGGAGGTCGGGCGGTGGGGTTCTGATATACGAGTCCCCGCCATAGTAGGGGGCCTGAACAGCCTGAATTGGTGATTCCATGACGTGCGACTGCCTAAAATAGGAAATGCTGCTGACACCACTCTAGCAATTTTCCGGGCCGGATACTCTGGCACAATAGATATTAGAGCGATTTTGGGTCGGGTTTCAGCCCTTGACGGCTAAGGCTAAAAATGAGTTTAACTGGCGATCGGCTCAAAGGCCGGACCCAGGCACCCAAGACTGTTCTAAGCAATCGCGTTGAGATCCCTCATGGCATATTTTTGGTTTAAGGCGTTTCATATTATCGGCGTTGTCGTCTGGTTTGCGGGACTGTTTTACCTGGTGCGGTTGTTTATTTACCACGTAGAAGCCAACGACGAGCCAGAACCCGCACAATCTATCCTCAAAAAACAGTACGGGTTGATGGAGAAGCGCCTGCTCAATATCATTACCACCCCCGGCATGCTGGTGACGGTCGTCTGCGCGATCGGGCTGCTGGTGGTTCAGCCGGATTGGTTGAAGCAGGGTTGGCTCCATGCGAAGTTGACGTTTGTGGTGCTGCTATTGGGTTATCACTACTACTGCACTCGACTGATGAAGCAATTGGCCGCTGGCACTTGTCGCTGGAGCGGCCAGCAGTTGCGGGCTTTGAACGAAGCGCCTACGGTGCTGTTGGTGGTCATCGTGCTGTTGGTGGTTTTTAAGAGTAGCTTCCCCACGGACATCACGGTCTGGGTCATCTTTGGAATGGTGGTGGCGATGGTTGCCACTATTCAGCTCTACGCCCGCAAACGCAGGTTAGACAAAGAAAAACTGCTGGCCGAAAGCGCCTCCGAACCTTCGGCTTAACCTGAATGTTTCAAGAAACTCGACGACGTTTAGCGCTTTGGTACACTGCCGTCACGGCGGCGTTGCTCATTCTGTTTGCCATCGGGTTCTATTGGTACGTGCGGGAGACACTGATCGAGCGGGTGGACGATACGCTCCATCACGTGGTGGAGGTGGTCGAGCGATCGCTCGTCCTAGAGCGCACCCTCGGTCCCGACCGCGAACTGCACTATCAGGTCAATGTAGACGCCAGTTTCCGCATCAACGACGAGGCAGTGGACGACGACCGCATCGATCTGGAGTGGTTCAGTCCCCGTCGCGAGCCGCTGTGGTCCACCCTGGCCGAACCGCTCGCCCTGCCGATCCGCGTCCTTCAGAACGGCGAAACCGTCAGAATTCGGCCCGATTACGTGCTGCGGCAGCTCACGCAGCGCTTGGAGTATCGCGGCGATATTCTGGGCTATTTGCGGGTCAGCCATCCTTGGTTTGAGGTTGCAAAGCCGACTCGGGAGCTATTTTTAGATTTAGCGATCGGGCTGACGGTGATGATCGGATTTGTGGCGGCAGTGGGCTGGTTTTTATCCCGCCTCGCGATTCAGCCCCTGCAAGAGTCCTATCAGTATTTGAGACAATTCACTGCCGATGCCTCCCACGAACTGCGGAATCCCCTCGCGTTGATTCAGACGACGGTACAGGTTGCCCTGAGCGACCCGGAGATGACACCCAAGGACCAGCGACAGCAGTTAGAGGTCGTAGAGCGGTTGACCCGGCGTCTGGGCCAGTTGGTAAACGATCTCCTGTTTCTAGCGCGGCAAGATAGCGGCATGGTGCAGCCGCAGCTTCAACCTTGTCCCTTGGATGCCTTGTTGATGGAAGTTGTGGAAGAGCAGTCTTCCATCGCATCTGCTAAAAATATTCAGTTAACGCTAGACTTGGGCGAAGCCGAACTCGAGGCAGAAAATGGGGTCGAGCCCTTTACGCTGAGAGGGGACTACGATCAGTTGGCGCGATTGTTTTCTAACTTGGTCAGTAACAGCTTGCAGCACACTCCCGCTGGCGGGTCCGTGCGAATCCAATTAGAGCAGTTCAACCGATCCCTTCAGGTTTCAGTCAAAGATACGGGTGCGGGCATTCCCGAACAGGCTTTACCCCACGTCTTCGAGCGGTTTTATCGCGTCGATCCGGCCCGCCCTCGCACGAGCCCTCCAACCCCCGCTTCTAACTCCGGCACGGGATTGGGTTTGGCGATCGCCAAGGCTATCTGCGAAACCCATCACGGACAAATCCGCGCGGACAGCAAATTCGGCCAGGGCACTACCTTTAAGGTCACCTTGCCACAATTAGAATTTAAACCCTAAATTAAATAAATACTCCGCTCGAAGCATATTCTCATGCTCGGTTCGCAGCGCGATCTGGAACCTCCGGCAAAGAAGCTCGACAAGAAAATTAATTCACCTGAAAGCTAACGGGATTAAAAGTTTTATGCGTCGATCTGTCATTTCCTCACTCCTTGTCGGCGGCGTCTTAAGCATTGGCAGCGTGCCAGCCCTAGCTCAGACGAACCCATCCGCTCCCACTGCACCCAGCCCTGTCCCAGCAGCCAGTTCCCCAGATGTCTATTTCATCAATCGCGCCAAAAATTTGGCGCGGCAAGCGGCCATCTCCGCGAATGGCGGGCTGTTGCGCTATCGCCCAGATCCGGCCATGTTTGGCCCTGCCGTTCAAACTCAGTACCTCAGAAACGCGGATGGCAGCATCACCTTCACGTTCACGGGCAGCAGTCCGGGGGGACCCAACCCAACGATCGAGACTGTGGCAACAGTCGCTCCAAGCGGAACTGTAAAATTAGACTATAACGGTCCGCTGCGGAATGTTAGCGCGGGCTCTTTGCCCGTTACGGCACCCGCGACGAATCAGACCCTTCCCGTTCAAATCCCCGTCCCCAATCCCGGCCAGCCGCCGACCTCCGGTCCGAGCCTGTCAACTTCAAATCCGACGGACGTTAAGCCTGCGCCAGCACCGGGGGGAGGCGATCGCTCGACGAATGCTTGGATAGAGGAAGATGCCTTCTTTGCCAGGGCGCGGAACTTAGCGCGACAGGCTGCCATTAAAGCCAATGGCGGGCTCTCCCGCTACCGCCCCGAAGCGGCGATGTTTGGCCCGTCCGCACAGACACCTGCTGTCAAGAATGCGAACGGCAGCATTACTTTCAAGTTCAAAGGTGGAGCGCCGGGTACCGCTGAGTTACCCACGGAATCTGTGGTGACGGTTAACCCAGCAGGCAGCGTCAACCTCGAGTACAACGGCCCAGTTCGCTAGGTTTTACCGCCCAAAATCGCCTTTACAATTGACCGAGCATTTTATGGGTCTGAGGAATCACGCGCACTGAAGCGAGCTGTCGTTTCATCTGCGCCTGCCAATCTAGCACCTGTGCGGGAGTTGGGGGTGCTGGCTGTCCTTTTTCGCTTAAAGGCGTCACGGGCTGCAGAAATAGCGGGATATTGGGATTGACCCGTGCCACGAGTTCTGCAGCTCGCTCGAGGTCTACAGGGGTCGTGTCGCGGGATGCGATCAGTTTGCAAAATACGCTGACGCCAGATCGATCGCACATTCTCAAAAAAGCTGCATGGGCCTCCCAATGGGTTTCCCCGCTGACGCTGGGTAGCTTGATGTCCATTCCCACTAGAGCCAAGTACGGCAGGAGCTTTGCCAAGTCGTCCGGGCGATGCCCTCCCGTTTCTAAGTAAATCGGAATCTGGACGCGATCGCGAAGCTGGCTCAAAAAGTCAGCCAGAAAATCCGCGTGGAGGAGCGGCTCTCCCCCCGTAAGGCTGAGGCTGTCGTGGAGATTGCCTGCGGATTGGCGTTCCACCCAGGTCATTAACTGCGCCACTCCAACCGGATTCGGGTAAATTTCAAAGTCTCGCTGGCCGGGGGTGGCTTCAATGCGGCAGGTCGCTTGGGCTTGCCAGGTATGGGCGCTATCGCAGAAGCGGCAGCGGAGATCGCACCCCCCAAACCGGACGAATAACTGGCGGGTGCCGACGTTGAGCCCTTCGCCCTGAATGGCCGAAAACAGCTCTACGAGGGCGGCATAGCCAGCAGGAGTCCCTGCGGATCGGACAGGCTCGCGATCTGGGGCGATCGCCTTATCTGCGCTCATCCGGCTCGTACCTCCCGCGACGCGTAGGGCAGCGGGTCTTCGAGGCCGAGCGCGCTAAAGGCTGCCAGCCGCAATTGACAGGCATCGCATACGCCGCAGGCAGTCGGCGGAGTGACGCCGCCGCCATCGCTATAGCAAGACCAGGTTTTAGCCCAGGGGACCCCCAGCTTGTTTCCCAGTTGAATGATGTCCGTTTTGCGTAGATCGAGCAGGGGCGCGACGATCTCGATCGGAGTCCCTTCTCGGCCTTGGCGGGTCCCCAATCGAAATGCCTCTTGAATGGCCGCAATAAAGTCAGGACGACAGTCGGGATACCCCGAGTAATCGAGTCGATTCACACCGATATAAATGCGGGCAGCACCGATGGCTTCGGCATAGGACAGGGCAAAGCTGAGAAAAATCGTATTGCGGGCGGGCACGTAGGTAATGGGAATGTCGGCTGCCATTTCAGAGGGCGATCGCCCTGACGGGAGTTCTAAGCTCGCATCCGTGAGCGCGGAACCGCCCCATTGCCCCAAATCGAACGTCACGAGCTGGCGATCGGCCACCCCTGCTGCTCGGGAGATCGCGGCAGCGGCATCCATCTCTTGCCGATGGCGCTGACCGTAGTCGAAGGACAGCGCGTAGCAGTCCAGCCCCTGTGCCTTAGCCTCATACAGAACCGTAGAGGAATCCAACCCTCCCGAAAGTAACACTACCGCCTTTAATGCCTCGTGCGTCATGACGCAGCCCATGCGCTAACAGAACCGTCCTCCATCCTAACCTGTCCCCCGCAGTTGGAACCAACAACGGAACTTCAAGGGGAAATTTTGCTTCTGAGAGAGGAGATCGCTAGATCGGACCTTCTCAGAGCAACGGTCATTCAAGGGATTGCACGTACGAATTGCAATAACTCGTGCTAGTATCCATCTGATCTGAAACTTTGGCAAAATCTTAAGGAAAATCGCCAAATCATGAAACCGTCCTTTACGGTAGAGGGTTGTGAGGAGTGAGTAAACGCTTATCGCCGACTCCATTGGGAGCCTATTCGCAACGGGGTCAGCTCGATCCGATTCGGATTGGGGTCATTGGCGTCGGGAATATGGGGCAGCATCACGTTCGAGTTTTGAGTCTGCTTAAGGATGTCGAGTTGGTGGGCATTTCCGACACCAACATCGAACGCGGCATTGAAACTGCCAGTCAGTACCGAGTTCGCTTTTTCGAGGATTATCGAGATTTGCTGCCTAATGTAGATGCTATCTGCATTGCAGTCCCGACGCGCCTGCACTATGAAGTCGGTATGGCCTGCTTGGATGCCGGCGTCGATGTTTTGCTAGAAAAGCCGATCGCCGCCAGCATTGCCGAAGCAGAGTCCCTCGTGAACTCAGCCGCCGACGCGCAGTGTTTGCTGCAGGTCGGTCACATCGAACGCTTTAACCCGGCGTTCCAAGAACTCACCCAAGTGCTTAAGGCTGAAAGCCTGCTGGCTATTGAAGCCCATCGGATGAGCCCCTACTCCAATCGAGCCAACGATGTCTCGGTGGTGTTGGATTTAATGATTCACGATATCGATCTGCTGCTGGAGCTCAATGACTCTCCCCTGGTGAGGCTGAATGCTTGCGGCACCCGCAGCGATGGTTCCCCCTACCTGGACTACGTTACGGCGACCCTTGGCTTTGCCAATGGCGTTGTAGCGTCCTTAACCGCCAGCAAGGTCTGTCACCAAAAGCGACGTCAGATCGTAGCGCACTGCCGCCAGTCCCTCGTAGAGGCCAACTTTTTAAACAACGAGATTCATATCCATCGATCCAACGTAATTCACCCCAGCGTTGCCCTTTCTAGCAGTCTTTATCGCAGCGATGGTATTACGGAGCGGGTCGCAACCCAGCGCATCGAACCTCTTCATGCGGAGCTCGAGCATTTTGTCAACTGCGTGCGGGGAGGCCAGCAACCTTCCATTGGCGGCGAGCAGGCGCTCAAGGCGTTAAAAATTGCAAGCCTCATCGAGCAGATGACCATGGATGGACAACTTTGGAGTACGGCGATGTCAGGCTCTCTTGATGGAGAAATGCTTCCCTTAACGGCAATTTAGGGAATATGAGGCTAAATTGGTAATGTTCGATCCAGCGCTCCATCCCGATAGGGACGATCGAGAGCGCCGAACAGTCGAGTTTTAATTCACGAGTTTCAATTCAAAGGATTCGGAGCCATGTCATCGGATTTCGATCGCGGCATCATGAAGTTTAAGGGTGCGGATAATCCTCTGGTTATTACGCTGTCGGCAGTCGTTATTCTGGGAGCCATTTTGACCCTTGTCTGGTGGTCTCTCCATTCAGCCTACGCCCTGCACTAACGAGTAGCGTTTTAAATTCTGTTATCCAGTGAAGGGCAACCTCCACTGGATTTTTTGACGGACAAAAAACTACCCCCCGATATCGATCGGGGGGTCTAAGGCGTGAAGTTGGGCGATCGCCCAACTTCACGCTTTGCGCTGCCCTAAGACGCAACCTTCGCGGTACTCCGCTGCCGACGGGTGGGGGTTGTAGTGCCGTTTCCGCTCCCATTTCCGTTCCCATTTCCATTTTGCGCTGTCGGAACGGCAACTGTTCGACTCTTCGCCCGTTCTGCCTGCTGAGGGTACTGCATTAAAAACAAGAGCGAGGCTCGCGTTTGAAGCTCACGGCGCAAGAGGCCATGTAACTCGCGCTCTAGATAGGTCTTCAAACCTTCCCAATCAATATCGATCTGGCCGTCTTGTTCTTTAGTGGTGTACTGTTCCCAGCGGTTTTTGAGGGCAAGCTCGATGGATTCTTTTACCCAAACCCGCCACTTGTTGTGGTCTACGCTCGTGACCACACCCCGTAGGTGTACCTCAGGAGCCGTCAGCATCTCGCCATTCGCACCGATAACCGCCGCAACTGTTACCAGCCCGTCTTCCGCCAGGCGCTGTCGCTCCTGAAGGACATTGGCTTGTACGATTCCAGCCGTATCCATGAGTTCGATGCCCGCAGGGACCTTATTTCCGAGCCGAATGGACTCTGGGGTCAGCTCCACGACATCGCCGTTGTCGATAATCACCATGTTTTCGGATGGAATGCCGACGCTCTGAGCCGTCTCGGAATGCTTGATCAGCATGCGGTGCTCGCCGTGGACGGGCAAGAAAAACTTAGGTTTTGTTAAGGCCAACATCAACTTCTGGTCTTCCTGACAGCCGTGACCGGAGACGTGGATCCCTTTGTCCCGGCCATAGACGACGCGAGCACCTTGAATCATGAGTTGGTCGATCGTGTTGACCACAGAAATCGTATTCCCAGGAATGGGATTGGCAGAAAACACCACCGTATCGCCTGGGCGGATTTGAATTTGGCGGTGTTCCTTGCGAGCAATCCGAGACATGGCCGCCATTGGCTCCCCTTGCGATCCCGTCGTGAGGATGACAACCTTGCGATCGGGCAAGTTGCGGATGGCCTGGAGCGGCTCGAAAAGGTTGTCTGGGCACTTGATGTAGCCGAGATTTCGAGCATGGGCGATCACGTTTAACATAGAGCGACCCAGCACCGACACGACGCGGTTGTGCTTTTGAGCTAACTCTAAAATCATGTTAATGCGGTGCACGGAAGACGCAAAGGTCGTGACCAGCAAGCGCCCCTCAGCCTGACTGAAGATGCGGTCTAGATTCGGAAACACCGAACGTTCTGAAGGCGTAAATCCAGGTAGCTCTGAGTTGGTGGAGTCGCTAATGAGACACAGAACGCCTTTTTCGCCGTATTCGGCTAAGCGCTGGAGGTCGAAATATTCGCCGTCTACGGGAGTGTGATCGATCTTGAAGTCTCCCGTATGAATCACCACGCCGACGGGGGTATGAATCGCCACCGTAAAGCTATCGGCGATCGAGTGGGTATTGCGGATGAACTCCACAAAAAAGTGCTTGCCATAGCGCACGATTTCGCGAGGGCCGACGGTATGCAGCTTTGTTTTGCCCGCCACACCCGCTTCCTCTAACTTGCCTTGGAGCAGCGCCATCGCCAAACGGGGACCGTAAATGACCGGAATGTTAAACTGTTTGAGGTGAAAGGCAATACCGCCAATATGGTCTTCATGACCGTGGGTGACGATCATCCCTTTAATCTTGTGCTGATTCTCCCGCAGGTAGGTCATATCCGGCAGCACGATATTGACCCCGTGCATTCCGTCCGTGGGGAAGGCAAGCCCTGCATCCAGGAGGATAATTTCGTCTTCGTACTCGAATACGCAGGTATTCTTGCCAATCTCGTGAAGTCCGCCTAGGGGAATTACTTTGAGTGGGGAAGCAGCAGCAGCAGTCGTCATAGGTTTTGATTCTCTTTGTAAATTAGGCATGTAAATGAATTGGATCTCTAAAAAATTTTGCTGAGGCAATGCCGTCAACCTGACGCAGAGGCACGGCGGAACTGGAATATTACTGAAAGGTCGTTCCCGAAGGGGATTACAACAGTGACAGATCGGTCAGTACCTGTTTGAGTTCGCGCTCTACATCTGCCGGTACGTCTGGGAGCGGTAGTCGAGTACTTCCCACGGCCCATCCTTTGAGGCGGAGCGCTGCTTTAATGGGAATGGGATTGGCTGTTAAAAACAAAGCCTTAAAGAGCGGCATGAGTTGACCGTGAATATTGGCAGCATCCTGAGGGCGACCTTCAAAGAAGTGCTGCACCATTTTCTGCATCCGATCGCCGACCAAATGGCTGGCGACACTGACAACCCCCACCCCGCCGACGGCCAGCATGGGCAGCGTTAAGGCGTCATCTCCACAGTAAATCTCAAAATCCGGAACGGTAAGGCGACGGATTTGGCTGGCCTGCTCTAGACTGCCGCTCGCTTCTTTGATGGCTGCGATATTGGGTAAATCTGCCAGACGAGCAACGGTCTCTGGCTGCAAGTTTTGGCCCGTTCGCCCTGGAACGTTGTAAAGCATGATGGGCAGGTCGGGCACGGCTGCGGCGATCGCCTTAAAATGCTCGTACAGACCTTCTTGAGGCGGTTTGTTGTAGTAAGGCACTACGAGTAACGCACCATCTAACCCTAAAGCCGCTGCCTTGCGGGTGGCCTCAACCGCTTCGTGGGTCGAGTTAGAGCCAGTTCCTGCCAAGACCTTAGCACGTCCGGCTACAGCCTGCTTGACAACCTGAAATAATTGATATTCTTCATCCCAGGTCAGAGTCGGGGACTCTCCCGTCGTGCCGCAAACCACGAGTCCGTCAGAACCGCTATCTGCCAAGTGGTTGGCAAGCTGGGCTGCTACGCCATAGTCTACTTCTCCCAACTCGTTGAAGGGGGTGACCATTGCAGTTACAATGCGTCCAAAACGAGTCACAGGCTTTGAACTCCAAATCCGAACGGACAAGGCTGTAAACAATCCAAAATTTGAATCAAACTTTACTCACTCCCACAAAATATAAGGTTTTTGTTTATACGAAAAACTCAGTCGAGCGCTCGAGGACTTCCCGGAAATCTTTCTAAAATCAGCAGATAGCGTCGGCATACACGTTAGGTTCGACGGGCAAAGGCCCAAAGCACTTTATTTAGCTGACCAACTCACCCTTACAAGGCTTGAGTGCGTTTTGCTCGACCAACAGCTCTGCAATTTGAATGGCATTGAGCGCCGCACCTTTGCGAATTTGATCTCCGCTCAGCCAAAGCTCTAAACCGCAAGGATGAGAGAGGTCTTGACGGATGCGTCCCACGAGAACGTCATCTAAACCGCTAGCCTCTATTGGCATTGGGAAGTAGTTCTGACTCCAATCTTCTGCGAGCTTTACCCCTGGAGCGTTTTGCAAGAGGTTGCGTGCCGTCTCAACTGCGAAAGGCTGAGAGAACTCCAAATTCAAAGCTTCCGAATGCGCCCTCATTACTGGAACCCTAACACAGGTTGCCGACACCCGTAAGTTGGGCAATCCGAAAATTTTTCGGGTTTCCCGTACCATCTTCAACTCTTCAGCACAGTAGCCGTTATCGCTGAGGTCGGAATTGTGCGGAAAAAGGTTAAAGGCGAGGGGATAGGGAAAACACTCTGTGGGCGGTGTCTTGCCGTCCAAAATGGCCTGTGCCTGAACCTTAAGCTCCTCCATAGCTCGCGCTCCGGCACCGCTCGCCGACTGATAGGTTGCCGCGACGATCCGCTGAATGGGCTGTAGCTGGTGCAGCGGCCAAATGGCAACAGCCATCAAAATAGTCGTGCAGTTCGGATTGGCAATAATCCCGCGATGCTTGGCAGCAGCTTCGGGATTGACCTCCGGCACCACTAGGGGAACCTGGGGATCCATGCGAAAGGCGCTGGAGTTATCCACCACCACCGCTCCGGCAGCGACGGCTTTCGGTGCCCAGAACGAGGAAGCAGTCCCGCCAGCGGAAGCGAGCACCAAGTCAACTCCCTCAAAAGAGCGTTCTGTGACTTCTTCAACCGACAGGGAAACTCCTTTAAAAGCGATTTTTTGCCCTGCGGAACGCGCTGATGCAAGCAATTTGAGTTCGGACAAGGGAAAGTTTCGCGCTTCTAAAAGCTGGAGCAATTCAGCGCCAACGGCACCTGTAGCTCCTAGAATCGCAACGCGGTACGACTGGGTCAATCCAATAGCCTCCGTAAAAAATAAGAGAAGGTTTTAGTCAATTCAAAGCATAAGTTTTAATCAAAGGGCAATCGATTGCCCTTATCTCAGGAGAAAATTTTTGATACTCAAACGCTATCAATAAAAAGGTTTCTGAAAAAAGATACAGTAAAAAATTTTGATTTAGTTTTTGAACTCAACCAAAGATTTTGGTATTGACTCTGAACTGCGCCAGTTAAGTCTTGTTTCAGGAGTTAACTCACGGCTAACAGCTTTCTCTCTATGTTGGTTTCATTGTACACGTTTCCTTAGAGAGATAGAACAATGCGGGACAAACATTTTGGTTAAACTCAGCACCAAGATGGAATTTCATGGGTCGAACCACTTATCTCTGAGCGTTCGACGGTTTGCTCCCTTCAGATCGGCCTCCTCGGGATTGCAACGAATGCTGACGATGTTGACTCAACCCCAAGAGATGCGCAAGAGATCGTTTACAATAGAAAATTGTGCGAAACGCAAATAAAGTTGTGCATCCACCGCTGTCTTTGGGTTTGACGCGGCCCGTATGCGTTCTATTTATTCTATTAGCTGAGTCTACCTTGAGGGAAGAGCGTTGTCTAAAACACGAGAGCAATTAAAAGTGACCCAGGAAACGCTTCCTGGCAGTCAGATCGGACTAGAAATCGAAATCTCTCCAGAGCGATCGCGCCAAGCTTACGAGCAGACGGTCACCCACTTCATGAAGTCTGCCCAAATCCCAGGGTTTCGGCGCGGGAAGGTGCCCCGGCAGGTCGTGCTCCAGCGCTTTGGCGCGATGCAGCTTAAGGCCGCAACCTTAGAAGAGTTAGTCGAGAAGACCTTTAAAGAGGCTCTCGAGCAGGAAGAAATTCCGGCACTGGGCAATTTCCAGCTTCGCTCTTCCTTTGACGAGCTGTTGACTCAATTCGAGCCGGGGTCTGCAGTGACCTACAGTGCCAGCATCGACGTTCCGCCGAAGGCGACTTTAAAGCGCTACACAGAGTTTCAAATAACTGCGGAAGAGGTCAAGCCCGACCCCGCCCAAGTGGATCGCGTGATTGACGAGCAGCGCGCTTCTCGTTCTACGCTCATTCCCGTTGAAGGTCGTGCCGCTGAGGCTGGGGATGTTGCCGTGATCGATTTTTCAGGTCAGTATTTTCTAGGCGAAGATAAAACAGACCCCCAAGACATAGAAGGCGGCAGCGCTGAAGATTTTCAAGTCGAGCTATCGGAAGGGCAGCTCATCCCTGGCTTTATCGAGGGCATTATTGGCATGTCTCCCGAGGACACCAAAGAATTAGAGCTTCAGTTTCCAGAAGGATATTTTCAGGAAGATTTAGCGGGCAAGTCCGCTGTTTTTTCGGTAACGCTCAAAGAAATTAAAACCAAGGAGCTTCCGGAACTCGACGATGAATTTGTCAAGGAGATCAGCGAGTTTGAGACCTTGGCCGAGTTGCGCCAGTTTTTAGAAGAGCGCTATCAGAAAGAAGCTCAGTCTAAGACCGATGAGAACGTTGAAACGGCTCTCATCGACGCTCTGGTCGAGCAAGTTGAGGTCGACCTCCCGGAGACGGCGATCGTCAATGAAGCAAATTTTTTAATCAACCAACTCGCGGCTCGCTTGCAGTCTCAGGGGATGGACGTAAAGCGGCTGTTCCCGCCGGATTCGATCGACGCGCTGAGAGATCGCTTTCGAGACGAGGCGATCGGACGCTTAAAACGAACCTTGGCGCTGGCTGAAGTGGCCGCTCGGGAGTCTTTAAAGGTGGAAACAGAAGCCTTGGAGCAGCGTTTTCGAGAGGTGTTCGAGCAGCTTGACGATCCCAAAAGCATCGACCGCGATCGCCTCAGAGACGCTCTTGAAGACGAGCTGCTCAAGGAAAAAGTCGTGGCATGGCTCAAAGAGCACTCTGAGATCGAGCTGGTGGACAAAATTGAAGTCGAACCTGTCCCAGAAGAGACCGCGATCGCTGCCGAGGCAACCGTAGAGACATCCGCCTCAGAGGTTGTCGAAGACGAACTTCTAGAAGTTGTCGAAGACGACCAACCGGAGCCAGAAGAACCCAAAAAGTCCCCTCGCCGTCGTACGACCAAAGCGAAGGCGGCTGGGGAAGAAAGCTAGTGCTAGCTTTTAGATACCTACGAACCAATTAAGAGGGGCCAGCGGATCGAGCAGCAGTTGAGGCATAATGAATGAAAAGTGTGAATGAAGCTCTGCTCAGCATACTTAAACCTGTTCTCGTGCTGTTGCCCAGCCGATCCCTTTCTTATTCCTTTTGCAGTACGGCAGACGCGCATATGCATTTTTCTGACTCTCGCGCAACGCGCTCATCAGGACATGACGATCGCTTTCAACCCCCGCAGGCCATCGTGCCAATGGTGGTCGAGCAATCCGGTCGGGGTGAGCGAGCTTTTGATATCTACTCTAGGCTGCTGAGGGAACGCATTGTGTTCCTTGGGAGCAATGGTGCCTCTCGCGGTATTGACGATTCAGTGGCGGACGCCATTGTAGCTCAACTCCTGTTTTTAGATGCCGAAGATCCAGAGCAAGATATCTACCTCTATATCAATTCTCCTGGCGGTTCTATTACGGCAGGCATGGCAATTTTTGACACTATGCAACACATCCGTCCGGATGTTTGCACCATTTGCTTTGGATTGGCCGCTAGTATGGGAGCCTTTTTACTGTCGGCGGGTACCCCTGGTAAGCGCATGGCTTTACCTCACTCTCGAATCATGATCCACCAACCTTTAGGAGGCGCTCAGGGACAAGCGCGAGATATCGAGATCCAGGCTAAAGAGATCATGTATCTCAAAGACCAGCTCAATCGACTCATGGCCGAGCATACAGGTCAACCTCTAGAGCGGGTCGAAGCCGATACGGATCGCGATTTCTTCATGTCTCCCGAAGAAGCGCAAAAGTATGGTTTGATTGATAAAGTTTTGACGCGTCAAGAACTTGTCAGTCAAGTCAGGTCCTAAGTTAGTAACCTATCGACGTCTAGCAGGCAGTGGCTATGTCTAAGTATGACTCCCACCTCAAATGTTCCTTTTGCGGGAAGTCTCAGGAACAAGTCCGAAAGTTAATTGCCGGTCCGGGAGTCTATATTTGCGACGAATGCGTCGATCTCTGTAACGAAATCTTAGACGAAGAGCTGTTTGAATCGGGACCCAGTTCCGCTCCAGCGGCTGCGCCAACTGCGCGACGAGAGGCAGCGGCGGTGGAGCGGCGTCGCTCTACGCCGCGCTCTGCGTCCAGACTGTCGCTGAATCAGATTCCCAAGCCCCGCGAAATTAAAAACTACCTAGACGAGCACGTCATCGGTCAAGACGAAGCGAAGAAGGTTCTATCTGTGGGGGTTTATAACCACTACAAGCGCCTGAGCTTGCTGCAAAGCGGCGAAGCGGATAGCAGCGCAGAAGAGCCGATCGAGTTGCAAAAGTCTAACGTTTTGTTGATCGGGCCGACGGGCTGCGGCAAAACGCTGCTGGCTCAGACCCTTGCCAAAATGCTCGACGTGCCCTTTGCCGTTGCGGATGCCACTACGCTGACAGAAGCAGGCTACGTGGGCGAGGATGTTGAAAATATTTTATTGCGGCTGCTTCAGGTGGCCGATTTAGACGTAGAAGAAGCCCAGCGCGGCATTATCTACATTGACGAAATCGATAAAGTCGCACGCAAGAGCGAGAATCCTTCTATTACTCGCGATGTTTCTGGAGAAGGGGTGCAGCAGGCGCTCTTAAAGATGCTAGAGGGGACGACGGCCAACGTGCCGCCCCAAGGCGGGCGGAAGCATCCTTACCAAGATTGCATTCAGATCGATACCACCAATATCCTGTTCATTTGCGGTGGTGCTTTTGTGGGGTTAGACAAAATCATCGAGCAGCGCACGGGTCGGAAGTCCATGGGCTTCGTCCAAGGCGAGCTGATGCCTCGGGAGGTTCGCGCTGCAACGTCTCTGCGCCAACTCGCTCCCGAGGACTTGGTGCGATTTGGGATGATTCCCGAGTTTATCGGTCGGATTCCGGTCGTTTCTGCCATCGATCCGCTGGATGAGGAGACGCTCTGTAAGATTTTGACGGAGCCGCGCAATGCCCTGATCAAGCAGTATCAGAAGCTGATGAATATGGACAACGTGCAACTGGAGTTCCACGCAGATGCCATTATGGCGATCGCCCGCGAAGCCTACCGCCGCAAAACGGGAGCGCGGGCGCTGAGGGCTATTGTCGAAGAGCTCATGCTGGATATTATGTACGAGTTGCCTTCTCGTAAAGATCTCACGCGCTGCGTCATCACGCCGGAGATGGTGGAGCAGCGGTCTTCTGCCGAGCTATTAATGCATCCTTCTTCGATTCCAACGCCAGAGTCGGCTTAGTTGTTGAGTTTTTGCTATGCCTTACGTAACGGTCCGGGATGTTCCACACTACTACGAGTGGATCGCGTCATCGGAGCCAATGTCTTCTGAAAAACCCGTGATGGTGTTTTTGCACGGATGGGCGGGGTCTGCGCGGTACTGGCGCTCCACTGCCGAGGCGCTGAAGCCAGTTTTTAATTGCCTGCTCTACGATTTGCGCGGATTCGGTCGCTCCAAAGAACCCGCACGCGATCGGACTGCTTCCATTACCCCTCAAACAGCCTGGGAACATTACAATCTGGAAACCTATGCGGACGATTTAGCTGCGTTGTTGGCGGAGCTAAAACTCGGCCCCGTTTATCTCAACGCCCATTCCACAGGGGCTTCGATCGCCGCTTTATTTTTGAACCGCTATCCAGAGCAGGCGATCGAAGCAATTCTGACCTGTAATGGAATTTTTGAGTACGATGAGAAGGCGTTCGGTCAGTTTCACCAGTTTGGGGGATATGCGGTCAAATTCCGGCCCCAGTGGCTGGCCAAAATTCCCGGAATCGATCGGATGTTTATGGCGCGTTTTTTGCATCGGTCGATTCCAAGATCGGAGCGCGTGGCATTTTTAGACGATTTTTTGATGGCGGATGAGGCGGCAGCTTTAGGGACGATGTTTACGGCGGTCAGCAAGCAGGCCGCTGAAACGATGCCCCAGGAGTTTGCTCGGGTTCAGGTGCCGACGTTGTTGGTCTCTGGAGAATTCGATCGGATTATTCCCGCTGAAATGGGCCGACAGGCTGCCGAGCTGAATGAATCGACGATCGAATTCTGCGTGATTCCTCAGACGGGACACTTTCCCATGCTGGAAGATCCTGAGGGCTATTTGAATTGCGTGACGCGGTTTTTAGAGCGATCGCCCAAGCGGTCGAGATGAGCAACCGCCAACCCATTCAGTCATAAATGTCTGTCGCTCAGGGATTTTAGGATGAACGGGGCGATCGCGTCGATATCGAGGATTTTCCGGGCTGCTCCTAACTTTGCAGCTTCGTGGGGCATTCCGTAAATAATGCTGCTGGCTTCATCTTGAGCGATGGTCAGTCCTCCCTTTTGGGCGATCGCGTGCAACCCTTCTGCGCCATCCCGACCCATCCCCGTCAATAAAGCGGCGATCGTCCCTTTTCCATAGGCTGAAGCGAGGGACTCAAATGTCGTTCCAATGGAAGGGCGATGCCCGCCCACGGGCGCGGCAGCGGAATAAAAACAGCGACCTCGATCGTCTACCATCAAGTGATGTTGTTCGGGTGCGAAGTAAACAAATCCAGGTTGCAATAACTCCCTATCTTCTGCAATCTTGACCGTTAACGCGCATTCTACATCCATCCAGTTCACCAAACCCAATAGAAATCCCTCGCTGATATGTTGAATGCAAACAACGGGCATCGGGAAATTTGCCGGGAGCTGTCCCAATACTTTTTGCAATGCTTGAGGTCCTCCCGTCGAAGCCCCAATGGCTAGAATTTTGTAGGCTCCTGGAATGGTAGCCGGAAGGGATTGCGCAACCTGGGGCGGTTTGGGATAGACGAGTGCGGGTTTAATGGGTTTTGTAAAAACCTTGACGCCGGAAAGAACTTTGATTTTACTGATGAGAGCAACTTGTGCCTGCTTGTAATCTTCCTGCAATCCCGATTTAGGTTTTGCAAAAATATCGACGGCCCCTGCCTTTAGCAAGCGAACCGCCATATCGGAAGTATGGCTTTCTACCGCTTGGCTGACGATCAGAATCGGTGTGGGACATTTAGCCATAATCTGTTGCGTCAGCTCTAATCCATCCATTTTGCCCATCAGCAAGTCGGTACAAATGACATCCGGCTTTATCTTGGGAATGCGTTCGAGTGCCTCTAAACCATTTCGGGCGGTACCTGATATTTCGATATCGGAAGATTCGGCTAAAAGATTCTCTAAAATTTTGAGCGCGACCGGAGAATCTTCTACTAAAAAAACCTTAATGGGAGAGGATGCCATACAAAATCAGCGACTTAAAGATGTGTTTGACGAATGCTTGCGGGGTGGAAGGGGTTCGCATCCATTTGCAGCGAGGCGACCGATCGTTCTCCTTTAATCGTTCCCACTCATTCGGCTAAAAACAACAAAATTCGCGTAGATGTGGGGATTTATTGGCTATAAAAAGAAAGGGTAAGTTATTCACTTACCCTTTCTACCGAAATACTTATACCCGCTTGCTGGCCAGTACCTTGATTTTAGTTACCAATGCGCCCTTGAGTTTTTCGTAATCTGTAGGAGCGCCGGTGTTGGGCTTGGGGAAGAAGTCCAGCGCGCCAGCTTGCATCAAACTGTACACGTTATCGATATCGCCGGGTTGTACGGCATTGCTGATCACGAGAATCGGTCGGGGGCAAAGCTTCATCACTTCTTTGGTAAATTCCAATCCATCCATGACGGGCATTTGCAGGTCGGTGCAAATCACGTCCGGCTGAGTTCTCTGGATCATGTTAATCCCTTCTCTGCCGTCCCGCGCGGTACCGACAATTTCTACTTCAGGAGCGGTTTTGAGAAGGCGTTCTAGAATTTCCAATGCCACAACGGAATCTTCAACAAGGACAACTTTAATAGGTGCTTTAGTCATGGTAGAGATACTTCCTTTTGATCTAATCGGGTTTGAATCAATCGATGGATTGGCGGACTGGTTTGGAGCTGGGTTGATTGGTTTGAAAAGTTTCGTAGATATTACACTTACCCCCCTAACCCTCCAAGCCTGGGGGAAAAGACTCTAGTTTTCGGTTATCTCCCCCCAATTTGGGAGTCGGGGGGCTGATGTAGAGATGAATGAGACTTCTCAAACAGTCTCTCAAGTCGATTTTTGCGAAGACGGGTTGTGAAATTGCGGTTATGGATCTAAACGAACCTCCTTAAGGTATTCAAGAGTAAACTTTGATCGAAGTCGCCTTTGGTGAGGTATGCGTTGGCACCTGCATCTGCTCCGCGGCGCTTGTCTTCTTCTTTTGCCAGGGTGGTGACTAGAATGACGGGGAGTTCGTCGTACTCGGAATATTGACGAATGCGAGCCGTTAATTCTAAACCTGTAAGATTGGGCATTTCGACATCGGAAACAACCGCGTCAAATTGACCGCTTCTGAGCTTGTTAAACCCATCGAGTCCGTCCACTGCTGCCGTTACGTCGTAGCCAGCACCGTCGAGGATTCGTTTGACCTGGGTGCGGATGGGAATGGAATCTTCCACTAAGAGCACGCGGGTTTTGGTGCGAACTTGCGTTTGGCGTTCGGCGATCGCCCCATTACTGCTTCCCTTAAGGGCAGACTTGACCAAATCCTGAGGGTTGAGCACCATACAGATTTCGCCGCTTCCCAACAGCGTCGCACCAGAAATATTCCGAATCCGCTTGAGCAATTTACTCTGGGGTTTGAGCACCAGCGTTTGTCGATCGACCAGTGCATCGACAATGAGACCTAGGTAGGTTGTACCGACTTTAAGAATCGCGCAGGACAATTGAGCGCTTTCGGCATTAACCGGGACTTGTGCGGATAGCTCCAACACGTCGGACAACCACGCCACGGGAATGGGTCGGTCTTGCCAGTTGAGGGTTAAGCGTCCTTCTAGATTAAACAGCTCCTTGCGAGAGACCAAGCGCATCGTCTCGACCGCATCGAGCGGAATTGCATAGGGCGTTCGATCGACGCTGACGATCAGCGCGTGGGTGGTTGCCAGGTTGCTGCTGACGGTGAGCCGGAACGTACAACCCTGGTTGGGGGTCGATTCGACTTCAATGGCCCCTTTAAGGCGTTCGACGTTATCTTTGACGACGTCTAGGCCAACCCCTCTTCCAGAGAGTTCGGTGACGGTGGTGCGGGTAGAAAAGCCAGGGGCAAAAATCAAACTCTGAATTTGACCAGGCGTCATGGCTGCCAATTCGGCTTCGGTATGAAGTCCTTTGCGCAACGCACTGCGCTGAATAGCCTCTACATCTAATCCCCGTCCGTCGTCGAGGACTTCGATGGCGATGCGATCGCCAGAGGAATAGCCGCGCAGTCTGAGGGAGGAGGTCCCTGATTTACCTTTTTCCAGGCGGTCTACGGTGGATTCGATCCCGTGATCTATGGCATTGCGCAGGAGATGGGTGAGGGGATCTTTAATTTCTTCTAGGATACGTTTGTCGGCGAGAATATCTCCGCCTTCAATCTGAAAGTTAATATCTTTGTCTTGCTGCTTCCCAATATCTCGCACCATGCGGGGGAATAGGCTGAAGACGCTAGACAGCGGCATTAACCGGAGGTCGCGCAGTCCAGTTTCCAGATCGTTGGCGACGCTTTCCAAGCGGGTTGTATCTTCTGCCGTCTGCGATCGCAATTGAGCCAGCATCGTTCCCAACTGTTGCAGGCGATTCTGACTCAGGTCCTGAAATTGCTGCATTGCCGTCAGAGTATCGACCTGACCTTGCTGCTGCTTCCAGCGAGTCGTTTCGCGCGTCCAGTCTTCCCAGAGGTTTAGCAACTCAGAGATATCTTCGACCCGTTGGGCGATTTGTAGTTTTGCCACGGACAGTTCGTCTGCCTGGGCCATCAACCCATCCAGCATTTGCGCCTTGACCCGAATGGTGTCGATGGTATATTGCGCGTCCGCATTGGCCTGCGGGAAGTCGTTTGGCAGGTCTGGTATCGACTCGGACAGCCCTTGGGGCACGAATGCCGATGGGGCTTCCGGTAGCGTAGCAAGGGCTTCTTCGATGCCAAACAGGGGTTCTTCAAGCGTCGCGCTTGCTGAAGGGCGCTCCATGGAAGCAGGAGCGTCTGCTTCATCCATTGCACCCATCAGTTGGGCCACGATATGGAAAATGCTGATGTTGGCCGCTTCTCCGGTGGTGGCTTCGCGGGCCACTCGCCGCACTGCATCTAGGCCTTTGTAAAGGCGATCGCAGATCGACGGGTCGAACGATTGCTCGCCTTTATCGACGGCGCTCAGCAACTCCTCCATCTGGTGAACCAGGGTTTCTGCATCCTGCACGCCCAGCATTCGAGAATCACCCTTGAGGGAATGCGTCGCGCGCAGGAGCGTTGCGAGTTGAGATTTGTCTTGAGGATTTTTTTCGAGGTGGAGCAGGCCCGATTCGATCGCATTGAGGTGGTCGGCACTGGCGACCTGGTATAAGCTCCGTAGTTCTTCGTCTTCAATATACATAGCGCACCCGCTGGAGACTGGTTGAAAGCCCCCTTTTTACGGGGGGAATGGCCTAAACTGCAAGAATTTTGAGAATGGTGAAAGAATGCGGCGATCGCTTCGCGATCGAGGCTCTAGGCTACCGTGTACACACATCCTTTCTGGAAACCTATTCAACCCTGCATTCGCCCCCCTAACCCCCCAATATTGGGGGGAACTGACCCTAGTTTTCGGATTTCTCCCCCCAGAATTGGGGGGTTGGGGGGGCTAGCGCAAGATGTTTGAGACTTGTGTCTACACCGTAAGGCTCTAGGGGAAAGGCCATCGCAATCAATGGATGGCCTTTCTTCCTCAAACGATCGCTTGCAGTTCCTTTGCAGTACCGGCTAGATCTTGCGTGGCGGCCTTCACCTGAGAAACCCCAGCAGACGTTTCCTTTGCACCCAAGTTGATCGCATTCATAGCAGACACGGCTTGCTGGACAGCCACGGCTTGCTGCTTCGCGCTCAGTGCAATCTGTTGGCTGTTCAAGAACACATCGTTGATGGAACTGGCAATGCCATTGAAGGCATCTGCAGTTTCCTCTGCCAAGCGAATACTTTCCTGGGCGGTTTTGGTACCTTCATCCGTCACCATCACGGTGCTGTTGATGGAAGCTTGGACTTCAGAAACCAAGGTGTTGATCTTATCCGCAGATTTCTTGCTTTGTTCTGCAAGTTTGCGAACTTCGCCCGCAACCACTGCAAAGCCCTTACCTTGCTCACCTGCCCGTGCTGCTTCCACCGCTGCATTGAGAGAGAGCATGTTGGTTTGATTGGCAATATCGGCCACCAAGTCGGAGATGGTGGAAATTTGAGCCGTTTGCTCGCTCAGCTGCATGATTTTATCGGCGATCGCTTCTACTTTCTTGCGGAGGTCGCCAATCCCAAGCATCGTCCGGGATACAATTTTAGAACCGTCGCCAGAGATAGAAATCGCCTGTTGCGCGCCCGCTGCAGAAGCATCGGCTTGTTCGGCAGCTTGGCGAGAAGAGGCACCTAATTCTTCGATGGTGGTGGTGGTTTCGTTGACAGAAGCTGCTTGTTCGGACAAGTAGCGCTCCTGTTGCTCTACGGCAGACGCGATTTGGGTAGACGTGGAAGCTAGAGCCGTCGTCGAACCCGTCAACGTTTTAGCAACGCGCTGCACGATGACAAAAATTCCGGCGAGTGCCGCTAGGTTCATCCCCAAAACGACAACCTGTAATAGTCGGGTTCGTTGTACATGAGATTCAGCATACTTTTGAGCGGCGGCTGTGGCTCGATCGGCTGTCTCAAAGAACTTCTCACTGAGATCCACTAAATTATTATTCATTTTGGAATTGCCGATCGCAACTTCCATCCCCTGTTCAAACTGTTTCCAGAGAATATCTAGTTCGTCAAGCTTAGCAATAAAGGAAGGATCGGTCGCCTTAGGGAGATTGAGTTTAGCATCTCCATTTCTCAGTGCTTTTAGCGTATCTGCTACTTTTGTTTGAACGGTTTTTGCTTTAGTCACATTACCTGCTAAGTGCAATTTTACAAGCCTCTGGGAGGCTCCCCGCACAACACCTGCATTATTGACTATGGCACTATCTCCACTCATTTCCCGAATGGAGCTGTCCAGAAGGGCAATATTGCCAATGGCTAAAATGCCTAGACCAAAAACAGTATAGCGAAGACGATTTGTAATAGTAAATTTCATGGTTGTTGTTCCTATGGATTAAGTTAAGAGGGGGTTCTCGGTATTGCCTCGAAGGCATTAAATCGATTCATTGACACTAAGGGTGTCGGATTGAAACAGATGGGGGAGATTCAAAATGCTTACCATCTTGTTTTGATAGGGGGTCACGCCTTGAATCCAGGGATTTGTCTCGCTCCCAGAGGAATTGAGCAAATCTTCCTCGTTGATGTAAAGAATGTCCCAGACATCGTCAATGGCAATGCCCGCAACCACTTCTCCCACCTGGGCGATCGCGACTTTGGGTTTACCTTGTCGATCGGATTTAAGATTCAAAGTCGTTTTGATATCAATCAGGGTGACAACTTCTCCTCGTAAATTCAGATTGCCCAGAATATGGGTTGGGCAGCAGGGAATCGGGTGAACCTTGGGCAGGTCGACAAACTCCCGCACGGCATCCAGTTTCAGCCCAAAATATTCACCGCCCAAACCCAAAACCGCAATGGGGATGGTTTCAGCGCGACGGTCCTCTTCGTGGGATTGCTTTAGTTCTTCGGCTCTCCGTTGAAAGATGGCGCGGTCAGCAACGGTGGCGTCGGGACAGTAGAGGGCGTAAAAATCGGTAGCGATCGATTCGGCTTCGCTCGCAATTTGACCTTCGGCACCGATCTCAGATCGGTCGTTTGGGGCGATCGCTCCTCCATCAGCTTGGGCTTGCAGTTGGCTTTCCCAGACGAGAATCGCCACTTCATCCGCCAGACGGATGAGTGCATCTGCATTCAGAAGCAGAAGCATTTTGGTTTCAAGCTTGGCCACGCCTGCGAGAAACGCCGTATTGACATGGTTCTCTCGCCCATAGGCAAAGTCTCGATCGATCGCGCTTTCTTCTACAGAGAGAACATCCTCGACCCGATCGACAATGACGCCCACCTGTAGCCCTTGCCACTCGATAACAATTACGCTGTCGCTGAGACGGCAGGATTGCATGGGATAGCCGAGGCGGCGATCGAGGTGCATGACGGGCAACACTTTACCGCGCCAATTCAGAAGGCCGATGATATCGCCGGGGGCTTCAGGAACCGGGTTGATTTCAGGCAACGGGAAGATTTCGCGCACGTAGGAAACTGGGATTCCGTACTGCAACTGTCGCAGTCGGAACATCAGAAAATCTGAGGTATTCATAATATCTATTGCAATAATTTAGGCAGCTTCTTCTCTGACGGGAATGTATTTTTCCAGCACGGGCAATAACTTTTCTCGATCGACAGGCTTCGTCATATAGTGAGTGGACCCGGCAAACTGTCCTTTTACCTTGTCGATGAGGCCATCTTTAGCCGTCAGCATGATGACCGGAAGATCCCTGAATTTACCGATATTGCGAATGGTCCGGCACAGTTCCAATCCGTCGATATCCGGCATGGTCACGTCTAGCAATAGTAGTTCTACCTTGTGTTTGTTCAAAAGATTGAGCGCTTCAACGGCGCTCTTGGCGCAAAGAACTTCGTAGCGATCGCTAATCGCCCGCTGAATCGAAACCTGTACGATCGGGCTATCGTCAACGCTCAATAGCACGGGACGGTAGGCAGTGCTTTCAACCCGAGCGTTCTCTGGTGCGCTTGCAACTGCACCGGGGAAAATCAGCCAACCTTGCTTGAAGAGCTTGCTATATCTATAAGCTAGCTCTAAAGAATCTATGTTGGTTTGCACGGCAATTTTTGAGATCGGTCGCCGTCCGTCTACCCACGTATCCAAATGGGCTTTTATATCCTGTGAAAGAACGCCCGTTCCCGCACTCGTAGAGACAACGGTTGCAGGCGTAAAGGGCGACAGCGCTTGCCAATGCTGCTGTCGTTGAACCAATGTTTTTCGGAGAAGTTCCCACCGAAAGCCGTGGCAGTCGTGCCCGAAACTCAAATCGAAATCGACTTCTCGATCTAGCGCCACCTCGCCAGAGCGCGCGAGCAACGTTTCTAATTGAAGTACGATATCTCTCTCGATTAAAGGTTCCAGATCTTCCCACTTGAACAGCCCAAAGCGATTGATAAAATCGACCAATTCGCGGACCGAATCTCGATTCT
Source organism: Altericista sp. CCNU0014 (assembly GCF_044923475.1). Classification (NCBI taxonomy): domain Bacteria; kingdom Bacillati; phylum Cyanobacteriota; class Cyanophyceae; order Synechococcales; genus Altericista; species Altericista sp. CCNU0014. The sequence continues at coordinate 1,965,120 of NZ_CP137338.1, read as the reverse complement.
TGACGCGACCTTCCAAAACTTTCAGTGCAGAGTCCATGAAGGTAATATTGAGCTTGTGCTTGATACGACCTGCAAATTCTAGCGGCGACGGAAGGCGATCGCCGACAAAGGTAAGCTCCCCCTTCCAAAAGGCAAATACCTTTGATATTTCTTCTTCAGTACCAACGTCGGCATTTACAAGAGCCGTCCCCGTAAACCGTTCTCTCTCCAGCTGAATGATGAGATTTGATAACTGTCCGGCCTGAAACTGCATAATCCCGGCTTCCCCCCGTTACATACGATCGATGTTGGCGCATGGGGCACGAGCTACAAGAATTTAGCTCCTGTAGGTAAAGCGGTCAACATCTCTAAATAGATATTCCGAACTACCCCAAACTTAGTATGCTCAAATTGTCTTCACGTTTAAACATTTCATTGTATGTTTTTATTTATTTTAGATTTCCATGAAATTGATAGAAGACTTCTATTTGAAAGTAAGATTTTGAGATGGTTTTGCAGCGATCGTACAGACACATTGCCGCGATAGCACACCTGTCGTTCTGGAGGGAGGGGCTGGAGTAATTCCCAGGCACTTTGAAACATTTTTTGAGCCCTCGCGCTCTCACCTTCGTTAATATAGTGCGTTCCCAGATCGATGTAGGCTGCTATTGAGGTTGGGTCTAAGTACAGAATTTTCTTTAATATCGCCTTGCATTGATGCGGGTTCTGTTGCTCTTCGGCAATTTGGGCGAGCAGATAGAGCGGTTCTAAGAAATCGGGATTCAGTCGCAGGGATTGCTCGCAGGCTGCGATCGCTTGGGCCAAGTCACCTTGATTGGCGTAGGCTTGCGCTCGCAAGTAGTATACTTCGCTACAGTTGGGATTTTGCTCCAGCAATGGCTCAGTCGTGGTAAGTGCCGCAGTGTAGCGCCCCTGAGATAGTAACTGTCGGACTTTCTCCAAAATCTCCGCAGGTTTTTCTGCCGGATCGGCATTGGCTTGAAACGCTGTTTTGATTCGAACTGAATGGTCAGTCTTAGAAGTTGCTGGTTCGACGGGTTTGCGGATTGGGGTTTGCAAGGGCCGAACTACAGTAGCTGTGGGTCGATCGGCCTTTTTGGGCGTTGCGGTGCCGTTGGATGGCATTGCGATCGTTGTGGCAGTTGTTGCAGAAGTCGTTGAAATGGGTTCTGCTGCCAAGGAGCGCTGGTAAACAACCGATTCCGGGAATAGTAAAAGTTTGAACTGTCCCATATCTTGACCTTGCAATTCTGAATGCCCCGTGATGAGATAGCCGTCAGGATTCAGCGCTGCATAGAACTGCTTGAGAATGGTCGCGATCGCATCGTGTTTGAAGTAAATAAATACATTCCGACAGAGAATTAGATCGATGTCTTGTAGGTGCGGGTTTTCCGACCAGCTTCTCGACTGGAGCAGATTCATCGGCTGGAAAAGAACGAATTTTCGCAGCGATGGTTCGATTTCCCACCCGTCGGCATGCTCGCGGAAGTATTGCTTTTGAAATTCAGGCGGCGTCTGTCGAAAAGACCAGCGTTTGTAAACCCCCCGTTTCGCCCGCTCGATGGCTTCGGGGTTGAGATCGGTGCCGAGAATCGATACGTTCCAATGCTGCCAGTCGGGCAGCAATTTTTTGACGAGGGTGGCGAGGGTATATACTTCTTCTCCCGTGGAGCACCCGGCACTCCAAATTTTCAGCGCAGGTTTCAGTCCTCTGCCGTTCAGGCAGGCTTCTCGTTTCTGCCGAATCAACTCCGGCAACAGGTGATGTTCTAAGATTTCTATCTGGCCGCGATCGCGCAGAAAATAGCTCTCTCCCGTGGTAATGGCCGGGGCCAAAATTTGCAGCTCTGGATGTTTGGCCCATCCCTGGGTCGCCTGACTTAATGCTTCTTGCAAGAGATGGTAATACGCCTCAGCACCCGACAATTCAAGGGCTTGAACCCGTTTTGCAATGCATTTAGATAAAGCCAGACGATCCTGTTCGCGGATTTTGAGACCCGTTTTTACGGTAATCAAATGGCAAAATTCTTCTAGCAGTGCAGGATTCATGCAGCTTCAAGCCTCTCTAGCAAAATACGCTTCCCTAGAGTGCCCTGCTTGCAGCAGAAACCTGACGCAAAACAAATGAATGCGAAATGCTGGCGGCTAGCCCGAGCGCCCGCATCGATCGCCGCGTCAATACTGCGGCGTCGAACGATTTGCGCCTCTCGCACCCTGCCCGATCTACTGTCTCAACTCAGCAAAATCTGTCAGTACGCCATAGATGGACCAAATCGCCATCGGTCGCAGGTACATGCAAGCGCGGAATGTCCCCTCCGCCGTAATGGCTTCAGGCGTGCGGAACTGAAGCCCATTCTCGTAGATCTGCGAAATGACCGTCTCCGTCAGCTTAAAGGCTTCCTCGCCCATGCCCATCTGGAGCAGAAAGGCCGCCAAGCCAAAGTTAATGCCCGTCCACACCTCAAGGGGATGGGTCGCATCCGGCTTTTCGGGAATGCCGCCAGGCCGCAACCCGTTGGCCGCTCCCAAAGTGCCGTTATTAAAGCCCAGAAAACAGGTATCGTAAACGGTTTTTAGCGCGCTGCGAGCGCAATCCTCTGGCACCACATCCGGTAGAGACAACAGCCGCGCGTAGAATTGACCGCACAACTGATCGGCCATCACTACATCGGAACCGCTGCCGCTATCGAGACGGTAATACTGACCGTTCCAAAGCGTGGATTGGTACAGGGGCCGCGATTGGGCCAGCCAAGTTTGATAGGTAGCAATCTCCTCGCCCGCGATCGCCCCTGAAGACTTGAGGACCTTGGCAATGGCGATCGCCGCTTCCAACGCCGCAATCCACAATGCCCCACAGTAGGCGCTAATGCCCTGCAGCCGCCAATCGTCGAAGGTCTGATCCGGCGCGCCAGAATTTTCGGGGATGCCGTCTCCATCTTCATCAAAAGCTTTGAGGTAATCTAAGGCTGCCGTCACCGCAGGCCAGCATTCAGACAAAAATTCCGTATCGGTACTGCTTGCGAGCAAGAAATTCCGATAAACCAGCAGCACAAAATCCGCAGGCAAGTCTTTCCAAAGGTTGCAATCTTGATAGCTGGTGTAGTTGGTTTTCTCCCACGGGTGCTCGTTGGGCGCGCCCAGATCGTGGGGCGTTGCATTCAGGGCTTTGCGGAGGGCGAAGGGACTTTCGACCCCAAGGGTATGGTAGTAGCCGATCGTGCGGGTGCGATCGTCGGCGGTGGGGATGGCCCTGGCAAAGGCACGCATGACGGACTTATCCAGCTCCGGCCACAGCATGAAGAGGGCGAAGGAGCCGTACAGCCGCACGTCTAAGCTTTCGTACCAGCGGTAGTCCAAGCATTCCAGCACCGCAAATTGCCCGATGGGGTCGCGCTCGTCACCCGCACTCCACAGCGCGCCGCCGCTGGTGAGGTCGTAGAGTTCGTTCATTAACCCCATCTTGAAGCCGTCCGATAGATCGGTTCGGTCTAGGATCGGCTGCTGCCATGCCTGAATCTGAATTTGCCAATCTTGGTAGTGTTTGAGTGCGTCTCGCACGATCGACCAAGCATTGTTACCGTTGCGCCCAAAAAAGTCGGTATAGCGACGGTAGTAGGGCACGCCTTCTGCAAATTCAGTGATAGGAAAATCCCACGCCACGACAAACGGGATCTGCTGGGATTCGCCAGGAGCCAGGGTGATACGAACGGCGATCGCCGCCCCAATCTGCTCCCCTTCAACCGCTGGCGTTTCGTCCCCTGCATCCGCTAGGGAGCCATCTTTGGCAAAGGTAGACCAGAGTTCGCTGCCATCTCCAGACGGATTCCAACGACTGTGGTAGAACGTATCTTGCTTGTAGGGCGAAGCAAACGTGGCGATCGCCCACTGCCCTTCCCCTTCGGCTACGGGGCGATCGAGGGAGTTGGAAGTGCGGCCCAAAATACAGCCAAAGCGACTGCGGTCTTCAATGACCTGATTGAAATTGCCCGCACTTTCACCGATGCGAGGTTTGTACTCGTATTCGGGGCTGCCGTCATCCCGCACTTTTACGTCGGGAGACTTGAGGGCATTGGTAAACCAGCCCACCATGTTTTGCCAGGTGAGCAAAATGCTGAGGGTAATGGGTTCGGTTGTGGGATTGCGGAGCGTCCAAGCAAAGATGGCAACGGGGTAGCTGGTGTTTTGGTAGTTATGGGGCACGATGGGCGAAAACTGTTCGCAAGTTATCTGTGCTTGAAACGCGTTTTCGTAGACAAACCAACTGCGCGGGTAGAGCGCGTGATAGGTGCCGCCCGTTTCCGCCGGGTACCACTGCCAGCTACTGAGGGTACCATCTCTAGGGGGTTCGGTAGAGAGCGCGTAAGCTTGGGGTGCGGCGTCTCCCACCTGCTCGAAAAGACTGAACTGGCAAGCGGGCATGGTTTGGAATACGTGCTCCCCACCGTCAATGTGCCAAAGGTTGAATTCCCCGCGCGGACTGCGCCCAAAGCAACCCGCCCCAAAGCCGCCAAGGGGCATTCCATGCCAAGGGCCATCGTCTAGGTTACTCGCATAGCGGACGGTATAGGGTTTATCCCAGCCTTTGCCGATCGGGCGATTCCAGGCACAGGACGGAATGTTGGGGGAGGGGTGCTGATTTGTCATCCCACAATTTTAGGGGCTATGCGGGCTTTTATGAACCTACACCATCGGTCAATTTCTGATGTTTCAAACGCCGCATGAAATCTCGGCATTCAGATCGAAACCCGATCGCTTCTATCCAAAGCACTTCTACCCAAACCACAAGCATCTCTGGATAGAAGGATTGGCAGAGAATCGCTAAAATTGTCAAATCACTTTAAAATCGATTGATTTATGACCTCCATCGCCACCACCACCAATCCATCGCGCGCCCAAACCTTGGGATGGCCTCACGGTGGAATACGGGCGTTTAGAGGAGGTAAGTGACGTTGACTTTGCCATGCCCGAGCGGTGTATCAGCGTAGCCTTCGCACCCCGCGATCGCGTCACTTGGTCCGTCGATGGTGGCTCGCGGCAAACCACTGCACTTCCCGCGAGCAATTTCGCAAGCTCACAGGCGCGATGCCCAAGCAATACCGAGATTATTGTTAATCCATATTGTTTTAATTGAATGAAAAGCGAAAAAGAAAAAATGTTGGAGGGCGAGCTTTATAACCCTCTCGACCCGCAACTCTCCGCCGAGCGCCGACGCGCTCGCCTGCTGTTGAAGGCATTCAACGACACCCGCGCCGATCGACTAGAAGAGCGCGATCGTTTAATCGAGGAATTAATTCCTGCGATGGGATTGGGATGTTGGATCGAGCCTCCTTTCTATTGCGATTACGGAAATAACATTACGCTCGGAGAAAAGGTTTTTTTCAACTTCAACTGCGTTGTCCTTGATGTCGCACCAGTGGCGATCGGATCGAGCGTGTTTTTCGGACCTGCCGCACAGATTTATACCGCAACGCATCCGTTAAGCGCGACGGAACGGAGAATGGGCCTAGAACTCGGACGTTCGGTTAGGATCGACGACGATGTATGGGTGGGTGGAGGTGCCATTATTTGTCCGGGGGTGCACGTCGGAACGAAGTCGGTCATAGGAGCGGGGAGTGTTGTGACGAAGGACATCCCAGCAGGAGTGGTGGCAGTGGGGAATCCCTGCCGCGTTATTCGCAGGATTGAGGAGTAATTGAAAGGATTTTGAGGGAGATCCTCACCATTGCCTCAGTCCTCACCTCCGATCGTCTGGCGGTCAACTCTTCTGGATGCTAGCTCTGAGTTAAGCTTTATGCCACATTAATATTTTTCTGGGCTGGAGTTGTTAGGATCGAAACGACCAGAGCCTTGGAGGTGCTTTATGAACCGCACTCTGGTGGTGGTTCTCAATGGAACTAGAGCACGATTTTCGATCTTAGAGCCTGTTGATTTTCCTGAGTTCGAGGCAGGGCCAAACCTCGTCGAGCAAGAAGCACTCCTTAACGAAGAGAACGAGCTTTTGGGGCAGGACCTATGGGCTAGTTCGAAAACAGGCCGTAACCGCAGCTCCGGCGGTCAAAGTCACAGCTACGACGATCGTCGAGACAATCATTTAGCAGAGTTTGGCCAGCGGTTTTCGCAAAAAATCGTCGCTCGGATGAAAGCATTGATGGAATCCCACGAAATTCGCCACGTGCTAATCGCGTCCGAACCTCAGATGCTGGGGGTACTGCGCGAATCTATGAATGCCAAACTTGGCAAGTCCGTTACGATTAAGGAACTCGGGAAGGATCTCTGCCATCTTTCCACCCACGACTTACACGAGTATTTAGCCAGCAAGCAACTGCTTCCGGCGCGCCAAAATTTACGCGTTTTACCCGATTCTTAATGCCGCAGATAGCCCGGTTGATGGACGAACTTATTTTGCAAACGGTTTTCTAGGAGGTCGCTCGTGCTGAAAGCAAAAGACATCATGACGGAGAACGTTCTGACGATCCTCAGTACCGTTACAGTGGCTCAGGCGATCGCCCTGATGCAGGACAAAAAGATTCGCTCTCTCATTGCCGTTTGCCCCGACGAACCCGCGCGCTATGGGATCGTCACCGAGCGAGATATTGTTTATAAAGTTATGGCCGTCGGTACCGATCCGTCGCTGGTAAAAGTTGGCGACATCATGCGCCAGCCCTGCATTGAAGTGCACCCCGAACTCAACCTCCAAGAAGTCGCGCAGCTCTTTGCCGATAGTGGCATTCAACGCGCGCCCGTTATCGATCGCGGAGAACTCCTCGGGATTATTTCAGCCACCGATCTGGTCATGAAAACGGATGTTGGCGAACAAATCGCGATCGATACCCTTTCCCTGCGCATTCAAGAAGCGCTCAATCACGCTCGGATCGTCTGCGACCCGGAGACCCAAGTGTCTCGCGAATGTGCGGTTGCGTGGGACATCGTGGAAGAGTTGCAAGCAGAAGCGGCCCGTCGCAGAGCAGCCGCAAAACTCGACAAATAGAGCGTTGCGGCTATTCTTCTTACGCGTCCTTCAGGTTTCTGGCGGATCAATGGCTCAAAGTATTGCGAACACCTTTGCACGCGCGATTTTGGACGCAGCCTAACAACTGCGAGCAAACGATCGCCAGCCAGAATGCTAGTTTGACCCGCGATCGCCCCTTTCGCATTTTGTAAAAACCGCGATCGAATCGTACGAGGCGGAACGGTTTGCTCGCGCTAACGACTCCCCGCCCAAGTCAACCATCTGTGAGATACACCGCTACACGCTGCAGCTCGCTCGAGTTCGGCATCGCTCGCATTGGCACCTGTCAAATCGGCACCGCACAGTTCTGCCTCATTGAGGTTAGTACCTGTCAAGTCAGCCTGCGTTAAGTTGCTGCCGCGCAGGTCCGCCCCACTCAAATTTGCGCGTCCTAACTTAGCCTGAATTAAGTCCGCTCCAATGAGATTTACATCGCTGAGATTGGCACTCCGCAGGTCGGCCCCGCTCAAGTCGGCATTGCTGAGATTGGCGTTGCTCAAGTTTGCCCCGCTCAAGTTTGCCCCGCTCAAATCCGCACTGCTGAGGTCAGCTTGGCTGAAGTTGGCTTGACTGAGATCCGCTTGACTGAGATTCGCCTGATGCAAGCAAACACCCTGAAAATTCCGCTCTCCGGCAGCATAATTCCCGATCAGTCGCTCGATATCCATAGAATTCACCTCTTTAATACCCAAGACTGTGAAAAAGTTCAGGCACTTTCGTCGGGCGGATTCCTCAGGATTCTAAAGGGATAAACTGACTTTTTACGGCACCGCACACAGGACAAACCCAATCGTCAGGAATCTTTTCAAAAGGAGTGCCTGGTTCAATATTACCATCTGGATCGCCCTCCGATGGGTCGTAAATATACCCGCAGCTCTCACATTCGTACCGCATCATTCAGCCTCCAACAAAACTCAACAGTTTGGGCAAAAAGAGCTATAGCGCCTTACTAGTGGAAAAGATCTGCATCGCGACAATGAGTAACCCCATTGCCGCAGCCCAAAGTGCTAATGTTCCACAACTGACTGAATCTGCCGTAATTCGCTGGAATAAACGGTTGAGCCATCTAGAAATAGCCATTAAACATCCTCCAAATTTTTCTCGCTAACCTTACGACTGTACTGGTCGCATCTAAAATTAAGCCCTCAAAGCGCGCCAGTCTTGCTTTAGCAATCCGATCTCGATGACTGTCTTCTCCTCGACCGTTCGCGCTCAGGCGGGGCTATTTTTACGAGAGCCGTTTTCGTGGATTGGAATTTTAATGGTGTCTAAAACTCCACTTCCCCATCAGACGAAAAGCCCATACGCTTAAAGCAGCTGCAAGGATAAACCCCAGCCACGAACCCCAAAGCGGAACTGTAAACGACCCAATCAAAATCGACCAGCGATTGACTAGCCTAACAATATGCAATATTGCGATTAATGCAAAAATAGCTGCCGAAATCAGGAGATATGTTTTTCCATTCATGTCTAAATCCTCCTTTCTCGCTGCTTAAGGACTGTGAAAGCCTAATAACAACTCACGCTCAAGCGGCTATATCTTTAGACACGTTCGCTGATTGCTAACCGCCGAGCACAAAACCATGTTTTTTGGATCTGCAGCTCTATTGGCACATACCAATTATACTTGCACTTTTGACAGGTACTGCTGCAGTCATATGAGTTTTCAGCCAACCTTGAATGAAAGTCTTTGTCAAGAGATTGACTTATTCCATTTTGGTCGCAGGGCAAAAAAGTTGATTTTTCGTTCGTTAAAACGATTCAAACACCTCAAGAATTCTCTACCTGACAAAAAAGGGCATAGTTAACGTAAATTAATTTACGGACCTTTAGGGTTCATCCCATTCAGGGCTATCTATTTTTTCTTCTAAAGCCAAAGGCGCGGTCATCTCTACCTCTGGCGTCCCCTCCAAATTCACCAAAGCTCCATTAAAAAACTGAGCGAAATCGCGGGCCGCGTGGGTCAAGGCATCAAAGGTTTCCCAGACGGGTGCCGCAACGGGAGAGACCTCCACGGGCGGCGGGGTAAAGGTTTCTACGGGGGGTGCCGGTGCGAGCGGAGGCGATTCGGCTGAAGCAACCTGCATTGGAGCGCGAGTTGCAACTGAGGCTGGAAATTTTTGCTCTGGAAGGACGGGTGGCGTCCGATTTGCCGGGTTGGGGGGAACGGGAGCTGTAGATACTTCAGCGGTCGTAACGTGCAAACTTACGACCACTTTGCGATCGAACAGCTTCAGAAATGCCGCTTCAACATCTGGAAGTTTGCTTTGGGCGATGCGAGCCAAGGATCCATTCCGAATCCCAATCTGTGCTTCCCGGCCCCGAAACGAAATCAACTGACCGTGTTCGCTCAATAACGCGCGCGACGGACGGTTGAGATGGGAGAGCAACTGCTGCCAGAGCTGTACTAGATTGAGTTCCGATACCTCTGCTGCTTGGGGCTGCACTGGAGGCTGCACTGGGGGGGGTGTTTGCGCGTAGATGGCAGGTGGAGAGGCAGCGGCCTTGGGTGCAGACTCAGAGGCGCTAGCGAGCGGCGGTTTCGCCATGGGTCGATCGCCCTCAGGGGCGGCGATGTCGGTCGGCCACACATCGTCGTCGAGGATCGGCGGGGCGATCGCTTCCACTTCAGAACGAACGCCAGCGGAAGTAGAGGCGATCGCTTCACCGACTGCAACCTCTGGTGTCAACGTGGGAGACTGCACGCCATTGGCTTGAGGAATCTGCTGGGGAACTGGAGGGGAAGGCAATGCGACCGCAGCAGGCTGAAACCCCGTCGGTGGCGTCAAACTCGGTGCGGCTTGCGGGGCTGCAAACGGAATGAGTCCCAGTAGCGTAACCTCCAACCAAAGGCGCGGCTGGGTCGTGTTTTTGATCTGAATTTCGCAGGTACGCAGGTGCTGCTGCCCGGCCAGGATAGTATTGAGGTCGACGGTTTGGGCAAAACGGCAGATGGCTTCCCAGGTTTCTGCTGTCAGCGCCACCAGATCTCTGCGCTGGGGTGCCGTTTTAGCAATCAGCAAATCCCGGTAAAAACCCGTCAGATTTTGCAGGACTGTCAGGGGTTCCCGCCCGCGATCCAATAGATGCCGGGTTCGCTCTAGGATGATTTCTGGGTTGGCCGTGGCGATCGCCTCTGCCAGCGCCAACAAATCCCGTTCCGGCACCGAACCGACTAGGTCCCAAATGCGGTCGACCGTGATTTCTCCTGCCAGCAAGCTGAGCTGATCCAGCAAACTTTCCGCATCCCGCATCCCCCCCTGAGAAATTTGGGCGACGAGTTCGATGGCTGTAGGGGCGATCGCAATATTTTCCTGCTGGGCGATGTAGGTTAAATGCTCGATCGCCGACTGGAGCGGAATCCGGCGAAAATCAAAACGCTGGCAGCGCGAAATAATGGTGGGCAACACCCGTTGCGGGTCGGTCGTGGCGAGGATAAACACCACGCGGTCGGGCGGTTCTTCTAAGGTTTTCAGCAGCGCGTTAAAGGCAGCCGTGCTGAGCATGTGGACTTCGTCTAAGCAGTAAATTTTGTAGCGGCACTGGACGGGGGCAAACTGAGCGCGCTCGATCAGTTCCCGAATGTTGTCCACGCCCGTATTGCTGGCAGCATCGATTTCAATGACGTCTAGGGCGTTGCCCCTCGCGATCGATTCGCACACTTCACAAACACCACAGGGTTCTGGGGTCGGCACGTCTGTGCGAATACAGTTGAGAGACTTGGCCAAAATGCGGGCGCTGGAGGTTTTACCCGTCCCTCGCGGGCCTGTAAGCAGGTAGGCCGGAGCGATCCGCCGCAGGCGCATGGCGTTGCTGAGGGTGGTGGCGATCGCCTCTTGTCCCACCAAATCCGCGAAGGTTTGGGGGCGATATTTATGGTGAAGGGGTTCGTAACTCATCACCGGGGGGTGCTCAGAAAAGCGTCTTTAACTACTAGTGTAGGGGGTCGCGTCCGGTAAGGATGCCTTTGCATTGCGCCACATCATAATCAGATTGGATCCACCGCAGGGCCGAAGCCCAAAAGCACCAATTCCACTAGTTGACGACTTAGTATTAGTTTTGGCACCAGTACTCGGTGTCGAGAAAATTCAGATGGTCGGTTCAGATTCTGGGGTTAGGTCGAGACCGCGATAAACTTGCTCGATCGCGAAGCTGAGGTTGATACTTTTGAGTTCTACCGTATCGCCTTCTTTGTAATTAACGATGATCCATTCACCTGTATCTTTTTTATGATACAAGTCCATTTCGATGGTAGTAGAGCTCACTAATAGATAATCTTGTAAGACAGGGTTGTTTCGGTACATTCTAAACTTGCTGCCGCGATCGTATGCTTCGGTGCTATTGGACAGAACTTCAACGATTAGACAGGGATAAGTAAAATGTTGAGCGGTGATTTTATCTCGATCGTCGCACGTTACGCTGGCATCAGGGTAAGTATAGTTCTTCGTTTCAACAATATTAATCTTAATGTCAGAGTTGCCCGTTATACAGACACTATTCTCTAAATGAGAATCGAACATGGCGGTAAACTTGATAGCAATGCGACCGTGATTTACACTACCGCCGCTCATCGCATAGACTTCGCCATTAATATATTCATGCTTTTCTAGCTGCTTTTCTTCCCAGGCAAAGTATTCTTCGGGAGTAAGCTGTGGGGAATTATCTTTTGCGGCAATCATGCTGATTTATCTCCTAGTCAGTTCTGCTTAAGTTCTAGACGAATTGCATCATGGTTGTGATGTTGTCTCCGGTAACGATGCCTTTGCATTGCGCCGCATCATATCGGGGCGGATCCGCCGCAGCGCCGAAGCCCGAAAGCGCCGATCCCAGTCTGAGTCTGAGAGTTGCGCCAATTCCACGAGGGGCGGGGCCAGATTTTCGGGGTAAGGCTGAAAGTCTGGGATATCGGTTTCCCGCGCAAAGCGTTCGTTCCAGGGACAGACCTCCTGACAAATATCGCAGCCCGCCACCCAGTTGTGGAGATGGGGGGCGATCGCCTCAGGAATACGCTCCGACCGATTTTCAATCGTCTGGTAAGCAATACAGCGATTTGCGTCTACCACAAAGGGTTCCGCGATGGCCTGGGTGGGGCAGGCCTCCATGCAGCGGGTGCAGGTGCCACAGTGTTCGGTATGGGGGCGATCGGGCGGCAGATCTAGGTTGGTGAGGAGTTCACCTAAAAACACCCAGGACCCGTACTCGCGAGTGATGACATTCCCATGCTTGCCAATCCACCCCAGCCCCGCCTGCTGCGCCCAAGCTTTTTCAGCAATGGGACCCGTATCGACGTAGTAGCGAGCTTTTATGCCATCACCTCGGGTTTCCAACCAAACGGCCATCGCCTTAAGGCGACGCCCCAAAACCTTATGATAGTCCCGCCCCCAACCGTACCGCGAGATTTTAGCCTTGCTCGGATCCTGCGACTGAGGGTGCGGCGTGTAGTAGTTAAGGGCAACTGAAATCACGGAGCGGACCTCAGGCATCGCTTGACGAATATCTTGCCGACGCGGATCGGCCATCCAGGCCATGTCTGCATGGTGGCCCCGATTCAGCCATTGTTGAAGTTGTTGGGCAGCTTCAGTCCGGTCAGAAATAGAAGAAACGCCTACCTTATGAAATCCAAGGTCGAGCGCTTTTTGCTTAATGGCCCCAACATTTGGCAGCTCTGGTTCGCGGGCGATCGGCGACATGATAGATTTTTTAGTTTGAATCCAGATTTATTTGCATCCTCACTTTATTCTCGCTTGTCACGCAGGAAAATGGCGTTGCCACCATTGCAGCCAAGCCATTCCAGCCGTTTCTAACATCCGATCGCTCATCGCAGGATTGACCCGATCACGCTGGAGCGATAACGTTTTCCACAGACAGCGATTATCCTTCAGCCTTATCCTTTGTTTCTACAATTTGGTCGGTGCGCGAGTGACAATTTTATCCCCATACCCGAGCTGAGATAAAGCTGTTCGATCGCCCTGATACCGGGCCGATCTCAGATTCTGATATCCTGCAATGGACAGTCAGTCTCATACCGCAGGATTTTCTACCGTGGCAACCCTTCGCTGCCGAGATCGAATCTTTGAAAATATCCAGGCCATCGTTTTCGATAAAGACGGTACTCTTGCCGAGGTAGAATCTTATCTCAAAAGCCTCGGGCAAAAGCGGGCGAGGCTTGTCGATGCAAAAATTCCGGGCGTCCAAGAGCCGCTTTTGCTCGCGTTTGGGTTGGAAGCTTCAGGTGTAAGCCCCATGGGGCTACTGGCCGTTGGCAGCCGCCGCGAGAATGAAATTGCTGCTGCGGCCTATGTTGCCGAAACTGGAAGAGATTGGGCAGAAGCCGTGGCGATCGCCGCAGCGGCCTTTCAAGAAGCTGAAAGCTACCTCAAGCCTAAGGCAGTTCATACGCCGTTGCTGCCTAATCTTGGAGATAGCCTGTCTCAGTTGGCGCAATCTGGACTCAAACTCGGAATTTTGTCTGCCGATACGACAGCTCATATTAAAGAATTTGTCGAAACCTATCAGCTTTCATCGAGTATTGCTGCCTATCAAGGCGATGATGGAGAGGGGATGAGTAAGCCAGACCCTAAGCTGTACGAGCTTATCTGTCGCCAACTCAATGTATCTCCCGAACAGACAGTCATGATAGGCGACTCTACGCTAGACATGAAAATGGCGCGCGCTGCAGGGAGTGCTGGCTGTGTGGGCGTGACTTGGGGCTGGAAAATGCCAGTGGCGATCGCTCAAGCGACCTGTATCCTAGATCGGCCCGAGGATTTACAGGTTTTTAGAGAAGGAGTATAGGTGTCTCGACGTGTCTCGATCCAAATCCTATACACTGAAAAAAAATCTCGGTTCCGCGCTGAAACATCATTCCGATCGAATCCGTTCTTAACCGAAAGAATGCGATTTGACGGATCGGCCTTATTTGGTAACTTGTCGAGACTATCTCAATTTCCAGACTTACAAGAGAGGATTTTACCTTGTCAAAACGCTACTTGTTCACCTCGGAATCCGTCACTGAAGGGCATCCAGACAAGATTTGCGATCAGATTTCCGACACGATCCTTGATGCAATGCTCGCGCAAGACCCCGATAGCCGCGTGGCGGCGGAAGTGGTGGTCAATACAGGTTTAGTGCTGATCACTGGCGAAATTACGTCTAAGGCTCAAGTCAATTTTGTAGATTTAGCCCGTCGAAAAATCGCTGAAATTGGCTATACAGACTCCGTAAATGGTTTTGCCGCCCATAGCTGTGCGGTCATGGTAGCCTTAGACGAGCAATCTCCAGATATTGCTCAAGGCGTAGATTCAGCCCATGAAACCCGCGAACAAAGCAGCGAAGAAATCTTCGACCGGACGGGTGCTGGCGACCAGGGCATCATGTTTGGGTTTGCCTGTAACGAGACCCCCGAGCTCATGCCATTGCCTATTAGCTTGGCCCATCGCATCGCGCGGCGCTTGGCAGCCGTGCGGAAAACTCAGCAATTGCCCTACCTGCGTCCCGATGGCAAAACGCAGGTAACGGTCGCTTATGAAGAAGGCCGTCCCGTTAGCATCGATACCATTTTGGTATCTACGCAACACGCACCCGAAATTGGCGAGATTAAGGATCCTTCGGCAGTTCAAGCCAAAATCAAAGAAGATTTATGGTCTTTAGTGGTAGAACCTATTTTTACAGATTTATCTATTAAGCCCGGCAGCGATACTAAGTTTTTAGTCAACCCAACCGGACAGTTTGTGGTGGGCGGCCCTCAAGGCGATTCCGGCTTGACGGGGCGCAAAATTATTGTGGATACCTACGGTGGCTATTCTCGCCATGGAGGCGGCGCGTTTTCTGGAAAAGATCCCACAAAGGTCGATCGCAGTGCAGCCTACGCCTGTCGGTATATCGCTAAAAATATCGTGGCGGCTGGATTGGCTGAAAAGTGCGAAGTTCAACTCAGCTATGCGATTGGCGTTGCGCGTCCCGTGAGCATTTTTATCGATACATTCGATACCGGGAAGATCGGCGACGAGCAGTTGCTGGAGTTGGTCAAGGCTAATTTCGAGCTGCGCCCAGCTGGGATGATCGAGTATTTCGGTCTGCGTCGCTTGGTTTCCGAGCGGGGCGGTCGCTTTTATCAGGATGTGGCAGCCTACGGTCACTTTGGTCGTTCCGACCTCGATTTGCCGTGGGAAAAGACAGATAAGGCGGCAGTTTTAAAGGCAGCTTTAAGTGCTGCTGTTGTCTGACGCGCTGTTGATTGCCGATTATTGCTGAGTTGGAAACGCCTGCGATTTATCTTAAAGGGCAGGCGTTTGAATTTTGGGATCTTCGATCCGGTTTGCGATCGCCCTTTTCATGCGACTTCCCTTCGGCGATCGGCGCTGGATTGTTTGCCCCGCAGCTTAAACTCCATCTGACGCTCGATCTGTCGCTGTTGTTTTAAGTATTGCCGTTGAAACTTTAAATCTTGTAGGTACTGCCATCGCGCTTGCTTCTGCTGCCATTGCTCTTGCTGGAGCGCGCGCTTTTCCTGGTGCTGCTCGAACAATTCGCTAGGGGAAAGCGATGCATTGCCTTCAAAATCCGTTTTAGATGGGCTTGGGGGCGGGCTGACGACTTGCGGTTGAGTGACTTGAGTCTGGGCGAGCGTAGGCCAAGACGATAGCAAACTAAGGGCAATGGCGCAGCAAAATACACTTGAGGTTGCGCGACTCATATCCATTGTGCGTTCGAGGGTGCGGTTAAAGACTTACCTTCAATTCTAGCGTTTGCACCCAACCCTCAATTTCAAGACGGGTGCTGGCTTGTCAAGCGATCTGAGTGCCTAAAGCGTTTTGAGATAGCTGAGCAAATCGGCCATTTCCGAAGGACTCGCTTGGAACTTTGGCATGGGAGGCGTTTTGCCACTAGTAACTTGCTCGATGAGACTGAGCTGCGATCGCCGACTCGTCACCTTCCGCAAGCTAGGACCCACCTTTCCGGTTGCCAGCGTACCGTGGCATCCCGCACAATTCATCTGAAAAATTGCGTTGCCCCGTACCGCATCGCCGCGCACAGCTTGGACCGCCTGCACGTAAGGATCGGCGTGCTGCCAATAGTAAACTCCAGCTACTGAAACGATCGCGATCGTAATGAAAGCCAGTGCCATCAGCACTAATTTTTGAATGTTGACTTCAGCGACGAGCGTTGGCTGCTCTTTCACAATCGGTGCCCCAGAAACCATGCTCGTTAAAGCTTACATCTCTTTATATAACATTTCTTTTCTTTACTCCGTTTAACAAAGTTTTAGTTTTTACAAAATAGTTCTCATAAATCGGCCCCATAGGGCAGCAGCTTGACCGCTATTGCCATCCGTCGGCTGATTGTCGTCATTGCCGAGCCAGATGCCCGTCAGCAGGTTTTGGTTCGGAATAAAGCCGATAAACCAGAGATCGCGGTTGTCGTTGGTCGTGCCCGTCTTTCCCGCTTCTCCCAGTCCCAGGGCAGCTGCACGTCCCGTTCCAGAGCGCACGACGCCCGTTAGAATCTGGGTCATGGTATTGGCGACTTCCTGAGAAAGGGGCTGCAGACTTTGCTTGAGATCCTGTTTGCGATCGTAGATGACCCGACAGGTTTGAAGGTCCTGAAGAGACTTGCAATCTCCCGCATCCAAGATTTTGCGAATCGCTAGGGGCGGATCTTCGCGACCCTGGTTGGCCACGACAGCGTAGGCCCGCGACATCTCTAACAGGGTCGTCTCGCTCTGCCCCAGTACCAAGCCGGGGACGGGCTCTAGGGTGGACTGCACGCCCAAGCGCCTCGCAGTTTGAATGATGCGACTCAGGCCCACCCGTTGGGCGACGCGCAGAGCAATGGGGTTTTCTGACAGCATGACCCCCGTTGTCAGGTCCAGCGCTCCCGCTCCTCCATTGCTACAGCCCGAGAAGAGCTGTCCGTCCCAATCCACGGGCGCGCAGGAAAAGGTTTCGCTGGGGGAAATACCGGCTTCCAGCGCCGCTGTATAGGTAAAGAGCTTGAAGGTCGATCCGGGTTGTCGCAGGGCTTGGGTGGCGCGGTTGAACTGGCTTTTGCGATAGTCTTTGCCGCCGACCATGGCTAAGATTTCGCCAGTGCGAAAGTTGGTGGTGACGAGCGCGCCTTGGGAGAAGCCCGAAGCGGCACCCTCGTTCTCGATGGTGCTGCTGAGAGATGATTCTGCTTTGCTTTGAATGTTGGGGTCTAGGGCGGTTTCGACGATAAAGTTGCCTTCTTGAGCGAGATCTTTGCCCAAAAGCTGTTCTAGTTCGTCAAAGACGTAGCTGTAGTAGTAGGGCGCGATCGCGCTCTGGAGTTGGGCTTTAGCCTTGGGGCTAATTTCGATGCGCGATCGCCGCGCCCGTTCGGCTTCTTCATTGGAAATGCGGCCTTGTTCTGCCATCCGAGAAATGACGCGGTTTCGGTATTCGACGGCAGTGCTGTAGTTTTGGATCGGGTTGAAGCTATTGGGCGCTGGCAAAATGCCCACCAGGGTGGCGGCCTCGGAGACGCTGAGGTTTTTAGCAGACTTGCCGAAGTAAAACTGAGCGGCATCTTCAAAGCCGCTGGCGTAGGCGCCCAGGTAGACCTTGTTGAGGTAGTTCAGCAGCAGAAAATCCTTGCTGTAGAATGCCTCTAACTTCAGAGCGACGATCGCCTCCCGTCCTTTGCGACCTAAAGAATCTTCCGTCCCCACGTAGCCCCGATACAAGCTGCGGGCGAGCTGCTGGGTGAGGGTACTGCCCCCCTCCCGCAGGCTCCCGCCAAAAACATTCGTCAAAATGGCTCGCAAAATACCGAGGGGATCCACACCCGCGTGCCAGTAAAAACGGCTGTCTTCCGAGGCCAGCAATGCCTGAATGACGTGGGGCGAGTAATCCGATAGTTTTTTGAGCTCGACATGCCCCTGGAGCCTCACCTGGACCAACGGCGTCTGGTCCCTGGCCAGCACGACAACCGGACCTTGTTGGGAGGTCGGCAGCGGGTTGACCGGAATCCCGTGCCAGGCGATCGCCGTACCAATCGTCGCGGCTCCGAATAAACCGCTGATGCCGTAGAGGGCAGAGCGCAAAAGTTTGATGGGCAGAGGGGGCGGGTCGATAAACTGAACGCGCACGGCAGACTCTAGGTCTGGGGGACCTAGGGTTAACACGTCTTTGTGGGACAGTTCGTAAGTCTTGAGGCGGCGGCGATTGCGGAAAATACCGTTGGTGGATTGCTCGTCGCGAATGGTAAAGATGCGCCGATGCTTGGGGTCGCGTTTGAGCGTGGCGTGGAGCTGGCTGACAATGGGGTTGCGGATGACGATGTCGCTGCTCTTGGAACTGCGCCCGATCGTGTAGCGATCGCCCAGGAGCGGATAAATTTTGGCTGCCTCCGTCCCAGGCTCCTGCACCCAGAGTTCCGGCACTCGGGCATCTTTGCGCAGGACGAGCTTAGAAAAATGAACGCGTTCCTGGAGATTGTGGACCACCCGCGTGAGGTTGGTCAAGACAGTTTTCGAGCGGGGAGGGTTGGGTTTGCTCATGCGCAACTACGGCATTCACAGAATAATCCTTTCATCATACTGATTCGGAGCCTCTTCCTGATGCCCGAGCGCGGGGTCGAGCCTCCAGTCAAACGCCTCCTCAGGCATTCGCTCAGCTCTTCAAAATTGGCTTGCCATTGCGCAACGCCACTAAGCTCAGCGTCAGCGGACCCGAACTAAATACTTGGCTAGAAGTAACGGCCTGAATTTCAATGGGTTCTTCGTCATTACGTTCCTTGAGCGCCAAGACAAACCGAAACAGCTCAATTTGGCGGAACGAGCCGACAGTCCCGGTAACCGGGTCCGGCAGCACGCCCGACTCGATCGCGCGGCGATTGGCCGCACTAAAGAGCGCGTTAATGCGAGCCAAAATTTGCTCGTCCGTGAGGCTAGACGGCGTTAAGGCAAGGGTGGAAACCACCGCTTCCGGCGGAAACACTTCGCTATTCAGGGCAACTTGGGGAACTGCGATGACTTGGCTTTCTCCTTCCAGATAATTCAGTGCGGATAGAATGCGCACGACGTAAGCTTTTCCGTCGCTCACCTGTCGGATCAGCCCCTCTACGTCTTCCTTGGCCATTTCTACCACGCGTCGGTCGGGGGGAAGGTTTTGGGGGTTGGTTAAAATAATGGCAGTGCGTCGGGCCTGAAGCCGTAAGGTATTGATGGCCTGGAGCGCCCGCTCGGGGTCGCGGATATCTCGAACCACGCCGACGGCAAGAATTTGACCCGCTCGAATGGTGACATTCCCGCGCCGCAACCCCAACAGCAGCACCCGGAGGTTCTCGGAGAGCCGCTGCCGATTTTCTTCGAGGGCGGCAATTTCGCGCCCCAGGGATTCTCGCTGCTGGCGCAGGGTATTTTGCTCGTCCGCCGCCTGCTTTAACTGGACCCGCGCGTCCGAGACCGATCGTTGCAGGCTAGCCTGTTGCGCGACGGCAGATTGAAGCTGCTGGCGGGCTTGGGCAACCTGTTGTTCGACGCTTTGGATTCTCTGCTGGGCTTTCCTGGCGGCAGCCTCTAGCTGTTGTTTCTGAGAATCTGCATCTTTAAGACGCGCCAGAATTTCATCGCGTTGGGTCACCAACTGCTGCCGCTGGGTCGAAAGCTGACCGATTTGCGATCGCAGCGTTTTGGCCTGAGCGCCAAAGCGGCGGAGCGTCGTTTGGGCAAAATCGTAGCGGGATCTGAGCTGCTTGAGCTTTACTTCAGTGAATTTCTGGCGCTGTACTGACACCTTGAGGGAATCGTTAACGCCTCGCAGTCGCCGCACGGCCTCAATTAAGTCGGCCCGCGAAACGGACAGTTCCGATTGAATCTGAGACTTTTGGGCTAGGGTCTGCTCGAGTTCTTGATTGACTTTGCGATTTTGACGGACGATCGACTCAGTGCGAAAGATGATATCTCGCAGCTCCTTATTGGCGGCGAGCAAAACCCCAAGGGTCGTTGCCGCCGTGATGCTACCCGTCAAAATCGTGACCAGCACCGCTGTTTTTTTAGGGCGCATGTTAAACAAGCTCAGCCGAGCTTTGCCCACGCGGCTGCCGATGCGATCGCCGACCGTTGCAATCACACCACCTAAAATAACGATCGCAAGGATCAAAAAAGTTCCAGTCATTGAGTCAAAGTGGGGAATTCCCCAACGTCGACACGTCCATACTCACACCCAAACATTTCAGCAAAGCACCGTCTTGACTTGGCGCGCTCTCTAAAAATGACTGAATCTGTCGCGATTGTAACATCACCCCCAGCGTCGATTGCCGAAGTGCATCTATAGCAGTCGCTCTAGCCGCCGCTTGATTTCATCAAGGTCGGCCATGGCGGACTCCGGTTCCTCCGCCCTGGGAACCGCGCCCTCCTCCTGCCAGTCTGTCTCCTCAACATTGGATGAGGGCGGTACCGCCAACATGCCCTCAGAGACATATTGCAACCCCAGACCGGAACTTTCGCAAAAGTCCTCTAGCTCCTCTTGGTCGATACCCTCCACCGCAGCCTCAGGAAAATCTTGGGCCTCTAAAAGAACCGCAAAGCGCGTCGCGTCGTCCTCCTCTTCAAAAGCTAACACCACATCTTGATAGTCGTCTTCCGTTTCGGGCTGTTTCAGCTTCAGGGTGTGGATGCCTTCATTATCAGTGCCGACGTTAAACAGAAGTACGTATACTCGCATAGCCACCCTTATGGAAATCGAACATTTTAGAGCCTTTTACGTCCCAGACTTTGGATGAAGTCCAGATTTCGGATTCGGCATTTCCAGGGATTGCCAACCCGAATTCTATCGATAGGAAGATGTTCTCACAGAATTATGTCCCAATATTAAGACAGCGTCGCTCTAGCCCAAGATTGTTTCACATTGGCCCTGTTATAACAATTTCGAGGTTATCATTGGTAACATTTTGCCGAGATGCCTCCGTCATGTGAGACTATAAGCAATTAAATTTGTTAAAGTTCTGAGCAAGCCCAGAGTACGACTCCTCACTCCAGTAGCGAACGCTGCCTCACTCCCGTCTAGCAATCGTTAGGCTGGCCATCGCTGTTTTAACCAGAGCGTGCTATGTCTTATTCTTCTCCAGATCCGTCTCCGCGGGGACCTAGAATGCTGGGGCTGGCTTTGTTCAGCCGCCCGGTTTTAGGAGGTCTACTGGTTCTTGGTGCCCTTTGCGGGGTAGCAGCATGGCGGGGGCTGTTTTTTATCGAGCGCGAGCTCTCTCCCAGAATTGAGGAAGGTTTGCTGGAGTTGCTCAACAGACCGGTTAAGTTAGGTCCCCTCAAGCGTTATTCTCTCTCCGAACTCGAGTTTGGGCGCTCTACGATCGCCCCTCACACCACTCAAATTAATGGAAAAACCGTAGTGGATCGGGATCGAGCCGTTGCGGAATCGGTGGTGGTTCGATTTAATCCTTGGACGGTTCCGTTCGCGCGAACCTTAGGGTTAGACGTTATCCTGAATCGCCCTACCGTCTATCTCGACCAAAGTCCCGACGATCGGTGGATCGGCACGAGGCTGAGTCCCCTCGCCGATGCGGGTGGGATTAAGATCCAACTCAACTCTATCCGAGCGTTAGATGCGACGGTGACGCTCGACCCGACCATCGGTGCGTCTCGAGTTTTGCAGCGCAGCAATGCCATTGCAAAGTTCAAGGACAATAACAGGAATATTGACTTTCGCGGCGACAGTCGGATCGATTCTGGCGGTCGGGTGGCCCTGAATGGAAACTGGAAGCCACCTCAGCAAACATTAGAGCTGACGGCTCAGACCCAAAACCTTGAGGTGGCTCCGCTATTGCCGCTGCTGCCGCCGAGTCCAGTTCGCGTCAGCACCGGACGGTTTGACGGTCGGTTGCGGCTGGCCTATGCCCCGCAGCAAGCTTTGCGCTTGAGCGGTAAGGGCAAACTGCAAAAAGCTGAAGGGCAATGGATCGAGCAGTCTATTGCCGGAAAGGCGAATCAGATCGATCTGGATGTTGCCGTCGCCGTCCCCGCCAATCGGCAGCCGATCGTGCAGGGGAAGGCTTTTATTCAGGGAGGCGAAGGTCAAGTTCCAGAAAAGCTGATTTTGGCCAACGGTCGCAGCCGCCGCCAGACGGCCCGCGATGTGAGCGGTACGCTTGCATTTTTAGGCGCATCTCAGATTATGCAGCTAGACCTTAAAGGCGCGCTTGCTGCTGGGGGGAAGGCTGCGGTCAAGGGTAACGTCCGCCTGCCTTTGGAGTCTGCCAATCTGCTGATTCAGGCCCAAAACGTTCCGGCGGCCCTCTTCGATCGCGCGTATCGATTGCCGCTTCAGGTGAGTGCCGGGCGCGTTGGCGGCAATATTGCGGTACGGCTTCGGAAAAACCAACGGCCTTCGCTTCAGGGCGTTGCATCGCTCGATCGCGTCAATGCGGCGGTGCCGGGCATTCCCCAGCCCTTTCTCGAGACGAACGGGTTGGTGCGCTTGAGCGGGCTGACGGCAACGCTAGAGGGGGTTACGACGCGCTATGGCTCCGTCCCCGTAAAGGCGAGGGGGTCCATAGATCCCGATCGCGGGTATAACCTAGCGGCGCAGACGGAACCGATTGAGGTCAATACAGCGCTCAAAACGTTGAAGGTGGGTGCTCTTCCGTTTCCGGTAGCCGGGCAAGTACAGGCCAGCGAAATTCTGGTGGGTGGGGCGATCGCCGCGCCCGTCCTGACGGGTTCGGTCCAGAGTATCGGGACGGCAACCCTCGACCGGATTCCAGTGCGGGATGTGTCGGCGCAGTTCAGGCTGGCGTCGTCTTTGCTGACTGTTTCGGACATTACCGCTCGACCCGTCGAGGGCGGCAAGATTGCAGGACGAGCGACGCTGCAAATCCAGCCCGAACCCAGCCAAAGTATCTTGAACGCGCAGTTTGAAGGGAGTGGGTTGTCGGGGGACGCGATCGCCCGACTCTATCGAGCTTCGCCTGGATTTGCGATCGGGCTGGTGGGGGGGAGCGCCTTGGTGTCCGGTCCCGTCAGCGATATTCGGACTGTCGTGCAGTTTAAGGCTCCGGGGGGCGCGTACCCGACGGTCGGGCGCGCCATCGTCCGCCAAGGCCGGACGACCTTAGAGAATGTCATCGCCCAAGTGAAGGGTGGCAGCATCCGAGTCAATGGCTTAGTCGCCGACGGGCGGGTCAACCTCGACGCAACGCTGCCCGGCATCGACCTGACGAGTTATTCTCCAGAGCTGAGAGGCGCGCTGGCGGGGCAGTTGGCAATTACGGGGCCTTTAGCTGGCTTTAGTACCCAAACGGCTCGCGCTCGGGGCGCTTTGCAATTTTCTAAGGGACTCTCGGTTTTGCAAGATCCCTTAAAGGCCCAAATTCGGTGGAACGGACAGCAGATTTTAGTCGATCGGGCGACTGCGCCTGGATTTGAGGCGCGCGGAATTGTAGGCGCGCAGCTTCAAGGCCCGCAAGGCCCGCAAATTACGACCCTGAACCTGGATTTATTGGCGCGACGCTTCGAACTCAATCGGCTCTCGGCGCTGGGATTATCGCAGAATCCGCTCTACGGCCTTGCGGATCTGAATGGTAAGTTAACTGGGACGCTCAGCGCCCCAAGGCTGACCAGCAATGTAGAAATTTCTAATCTTAAGGTTTCCGACCTAGCCTTCGAGCCGTTGATGGCGGGACGATTTGACTTCAATACGACCCAAGGGCTGACACTCGACATCGGCGGTACCCGCGATCGCGTCCAGGTCGCGCTAGATGCCCGACAACTGCCGATCGCCATCGATATTCGGCGGGATAAGGCTACGATTGTGGGGCAGCGCGCTACCCCGGACACCTTCGGACTGGTCTTGACCGACGTGCCAGTCGCGGCCCTCAACGAGTTTCCTCAAATCGCGCAAAACATCGGCTCGCTTTCGGGGACCGCTTCGGGCACGCTGGCTTTAAATTTACGGACCCTCGATACCGACGGTACGTTTGTGGTAGAGCAACCTGGATTGGGGCGTCCGGGCTACGGTCGCTTTACGGGCGATCGCCTCACGGGGCAGTTCCGCTATGCCAAAGGCGTGGCCACCCTGACTCAGGCTCGCTTAGTCCAAGGGGAGAACCAGTATCAGCTCGACGCGACGCTGACCGATCTGACGAACCCTCAAGTATCGGGCCGTCTGGCGATCGCCCAAGCCCGAGTTGAAGATTTGCTGAGCGTGGCCGCATCCTTCAGCAACGCCCTCGCGCCTAAACCCGCAGAGCCGAACTTGGGCAGCGCGACCAACGTGGAAACAACGCCCGTTAACGTATCTGACGTGCCGCTTTGGCAGCAGCTTCAGCGGTTGGCCGAAGTGGACGAATTCCTAGCCCTGCGCAGACAGGAAAACGGCGATGGGGCAATTCCGAGCTGGGAAGATCTTAAGGGCCTTGTATCAGGAGAGGTTCGATTTTCCGGTTCTGCCCGAGCGGGGCTGAGCGGCACCTTCAACTTGGCCGGTCGGGATTGGACTTTAGAGGACTACCGCATCGATCGCGTGGTGGCTCAAGGGCGTCTGGATCCGTCGGGGTTGGTGGTCGAACCGCTGACCCTCACGAGCGGTGAAAGCGTGGCTTCTTTTACGGGTCGGGTGGGCGGCGATCGCCAAGCAGGACAGCTCGTCGTCAGACAACTGCCAATTGACTCGATTGCCGATCTGTTGGACCTGCCCGTTAACATCACGGGAAAACTCAACGGGTCGGCTAACCTAGTGGGCCGATGGAATAACCCTAGCGTGGAAGGGCAGTTCAGCATTGATGAGGGCGTCTTGAACCGCGCTAAGATTCAAAACGCTTCCACGCAGTTCAATTACAAAGATGCGCGGCTGGTGTTTGACGGCACGGCAAATATCGACTCGCCCGAACCCATCCGAATTAGCGGAAACGTCCCTTACGCGCTGCCCTTTTCTGCAGTCAAGCCCGCCAGCGACCAAATCGATGTTTCGATGTCCGTCAAGGACCAGGGCCTAGCGCTCGTCAATATCGTCTCGGATCAGGTGGCCTGGGTGGACGGAAAAGGCAATCTCGATCTGAAGGTGAGGGGAACCCTAGAAAAACCCTTGCTGCGGGGCGGTTTGGTTCTTCAGGATGCAACGCTGCGATCGCCCACGTTCCCGGAGCCGCTGACGAATGTGACGGGCTCGGTCCAATTTAACAGCGATCGGCTGACCGCGAACGAGCTGAGCGGGCGCTATAACAAAGGCGAAGTCATCGTGAAAGGCAGTCTCCCCATCTTTGATGAAAAGCTTCCGGTGGAAACGCCCCTCTCGGTTGCGCTGAACAACACAGCTCTGAATGTGAGGGGGTTGTACCGGGGGCAAGTCAACGGCGATCTCAACGTCACCGGAAGCGCCTTCCGCCCCGCCATCGGTGGCTTTGTGGCGCTCGATAACGGCGAAGTGCTACTGGCTGCCGCATCTGCCGCTCAAGCTTCGAGCCCGACGCCCGCCACTGGAGGGGGAGCTGCATCGGTCTCCTTTGAGGGATTGCAAGTGCGCTTGGGCGAAAACATCAGGATTTTGCAGCCGCCAGTGTTGAGCTTTATCGCGTCCGGGCAAGTCGATCTCAACGGCTCCATCGACGCACCGCGCCCCAACGGGATCGTCCGCTTTAGGAAGGGGAATGTCTATCTATTTACGACGTTGTTTAGGGTAGACGAACGCAGAGAAAACTTTGCCCAGTTTACCCCTGCCTATGGTTTAGACCCGTTACTGAACCTCAGCCTGCGCACCACCGTAACCGAAGTTGCAGCTGCCGGACGGGCGACCAACCTCAACGAGTTTGAAGATATCCAGGCCGGAACCCTCGGCTCGATCGAGTCCGTTCGCGTTCGCGCCAACATCCAGGGCAGAGCCAGCCAGCTCAATACCCGATTCAGCGACATCCTTGAGTTGACGAGCACGCCGGGTCGAACTCAGAATGAAATTCTTGCCCTCCTCAGCGGCGGCATCGCTCAATCTCTGGAAGCCGGGGACGCTCAGGGGGCGATCGTCAATTTTGCAAGTTCCGCGTTCTTAAACCGCTTTCAGAGCCTCGTAGATGACGTGCTGGGCAGTCGGGCCAGCTTCCGCTTGTTTCCGCTGCTAACACCTGTTGGAGATAATCGAAATGCCCGCTCGACCCTAAACTTGGGGGCTGAGTTTGGCTACGATATCACGGATCGTTTTTCCGTATCTTTGCTTCAGATCGTCACCGATACGGATGAGTCGCCGCAGCTCAATTTGAGCTATGACTTTACCGACCAGCTTCGCGTCAGAAGTTCGGTCAATTTTGAAGGGGATGCCGTGGGCATCTTAGAGTATCGTCTCCGGTTTTGAACTCGCCGAGCGGGCTATAAATTTCATCGGTCCGTCCCTCAAACCTCCTATCTCAAGGCATGATGGAAGAAGGTGAAAATTTGCTTTAAGTTCCTATGGCTTCTTCTCTCAGCGGTGCTCGAATTCGGCAGACCTTCCTAGACTTTTTTGCGGCGCGGGGACATCAAATTTTACCGAGCGCATCTCTGGTCCCGGAAGATCCCACGGTGCTCTTGACGATCGCCGGAATGCTGCCGTTCAAACCGATCTTTTTGGGCCAGCGAGAGGCGGAGTTTCCCCGCGCCACGACATCGCAAAAATGCATCCGCACCAACGATATCGAAAATGTGGGACGCACCGCGCGGCATCATACATTTTTTGAGATGCTGGGCAACTTTAGCTTTGGGGATTATTTTAAGGAACAGGCGATCGCCTATGCTTGGGAGCTTTCCACCGAGGTCTTTGCCTTGCCGCCGGAACGAGTGGTAGTGAGCGTCTTTGAAGAGGACGACGAAGCCTTTGCCATCTGGCGCGATCGGATTGGGGTACCCGTCACCCGCATCAAGCGCATGGGCGCGGACGATAATTTCTGGGCGTCCGGGCCGACGGGCCCCTGCGGGCCTTGTTCGGAACTGTACTACGACTTTCATCCAGAACGGGGCGAGGACAATATCGACCTTGAAGACGACACGCGCTTCATTGAGTTCTACAATCTCGTTTTCATGCAGTACAACCGGGATGCGGAAGGTACCCTAACGCCGCTGCAAAACAAAAATATCGATACGGGCATGGGTTTAGAGCGCATGGCCCAGATTCTCCAGAAGGTGCCCAATAACTACGAGACGGATCTGATTTTTCCGATTATTAAAACCGCTGCGGATCTCGCCGGAATTGACTACTTCAAAGTCGATGAAAAGACCAAGATTTCGCTCAAGGTGATCGGCGATCACGTCCGTTCGGTCGTCCACATGATTGCTGACGGCATTACGGCCTCGAATACGGGACGGGGTTACGTGTTGCGCCGATTGATCCGGCGGGTGGTGCGTCACGGACAGTCGATCGGGATTGAGGGCGCGTTTATTGCCAAAGTCGCAGAGACGGCGATCGCCCTTTCCGAGGCGGCCTATCCTAATGTGAGAGGTCGAGATAACGCCATCAAAGCTGAATTGGAGCGCGAAGAAAGCCAGTTCCTCAAAACCCTAGGACGCGGCGAAAAATTGTTGGATGAGATCTTAGCCAGCGCTTCCAAGGGTAAAACCCCGGTCGTTTCCGGGCTGGATGCTTTCACCCTCTACGACACTTACGGATTTCCACTGGAGCTGACCCAAGAAATTGCGGCGGAGCGCGGCTTTGAGGTGGATGCTAAGGGCTTTGAAGCCGAGATGGAGCAGCAGCGCGATCGCGCCCGTGCCGCCCATGAAACCATCGATCTTACGGTTCAAGGTGCCCTCGATCGCCTGGCCGAACGCATTCATGCGACGGAATTCCGGGGCTACATCGAACCCTCAACATCGGCTCAGGTAGTAGCGCTGCTGGTCGATGGCCATTCTGTGGAAGAAGCTGGAGCTGGGACGGCGGTGCAAATTGCCCTCGACCGAACGCCGTTCTATGCGGAGTCCGGCGGGCAGGTGGGCGATCGCGGTTATCTATCGGGCGCTGACGTGGTGGTTCGGGTTGGGGATGTCAAGAAAGAATCGGGCATCTACATCCACTACGGGCAGGTCGAGCGCGGGACGCTTCGCCTGGGCGATGCCATTACGGCCCAAATCGATCGCGCGTGCCGCCGTCGCGCTCAAGCCAACCACACGGCCACCCATTTGCTTCAAGCTGCACTCAAGAAGCTCGTCGATGAATCGATCGGTCAAGCGGGATCGCTCGTTGCGTTCGATCGGCTGCGGTTTGACTACAACTTCAACCGGGGATTGACCGCAGCCGAACTCCAGCAAATTGAAGACCAAATCAACACCTGGATTGCCGAAGCCCACGACGCGCAAATTGCCGAGATGCCGATCGCGGAGGCAAGGGCCAAGGGCGCGGTTGCCATGTTTGGCGAAAAATACGGCGATCGGGTGCGCGTCATCGACGTACCTGGGGTTTCCATGGAGCTGTGCGGCGGCACCCACGTCAGCAACACCGCCGAGATCGGGCTGTTCAAAATCGTATCGGAAACGGGGATTGCCTCCGGGGTGCGGCGGATTGAGGCCGTTGCGGGGCCAGCGGTGCTGGAATACTTGAACGTCCGCGATGCCGTGGTGAGGGAACTGGGCGATCGCTTCAAGGCCAAGCCAGAAGAACTGACCGAGCGCGTTACGAACCTGCAAACCGAGCTTAAGAATACTCAAAAGCAGCTCGAAGCCCTTCAGTCGGAACTGGCTCTGGTTAAATCTACCCAGCTCCTCGATGGGGCCGAGACCGTTGGCGATTTTAAGATCGTGGTAGCGGAATTAGAGGGTGTCGACCCCGGTTCCCTGCAGGCCGCTGCCGAACGACTGCTGCAAAAGCTAGGCGAAGGCGCGGTGGTGTTGGGGTCTTCTCCTGAGGCGCAGAAGGTGAGCTTAGTGGCGGCTTTTAGTTCTGCCGCAAACAAAAAGGGATTGCAGGCAGGGAAGTTTATTGGCAGTATTGCCAAAATCTGCGGTGGTGGCGGTGGTGGGCGACCCAACTTAGCCCAGGCGGGCGGGCGCGATCCGAGTAAGCTACCAGAGGCGTTAGCGGAAGCAAGGCAACAGCTCGTAAGTGGCTTGAGTTGAAGTATGCAATAGCTGCATAAAAGCGACAGTAGGTATTAACACTTGAGTGCGACGTCAGCGATTCTAACGGTGCAGCAGTACTTCCAAGAAGAGTATCTTACTTTAGCAAAAGTATCCTAGCGATTGAAATCGCGGCTACAGGAACAAAACCTGCCTGCGCAGGTTAAATTCAGAGGACGAGTCCCCATAGGGAGACGTCGTTCTTGTCGTCGCGAATTTCAATCGCCAGATTCAAAAATGAGATACTCTAAGTCTTAAAGGCAGAAAAACCGAACGCAAAGAAAAAAAACATGTACACAGTATTTGGAGATATGCTATCAGGGAACTGCTATAAGATTAAGTTGCTGATGCAGTTTCTTAGCATTGAGCATGAATGGATTCACGTTGACATCTTGGCTGGTGAAACGCACTCCAACGAGTTTAAGAAGATGAATCCAAATACAAGAATTCCAGTGCTCAAACTGGAGAATGAACAATATCTTTGGGAATCCAATGCCATTCTAAATTATTTAGCAGAAGGCACAACTTTTTTGCCGTCAGGGAATTACGAAAGAGCTAAAGTTCTGCAATGGCAATTTTTCGAGCAATACAGCCACGAACCCTACATTGCAACAGCTAGGTACATTAACAAGTACCTAGGTTTACCCGAAGATCGAGAAATAGAGTACCGCTCGAAGCAAGCGGGCGGTCATAAAGCTTTAGCAATTATGGAGGATCGCCTAAGCGAAAACAAATACTTCCTAGGTATTAATCCGACAATTGCTGACATCAGTTTATACGCTTATACCCATGTCGCCGATGAGGGTGGGTTCGATCTCTCAGAATATATCAATATTCAAAGGTGGTTTAGGGATTTTGAGTCGATTCCCGGCTACGTAAAAATGGAGAGGTAAGGGTATCGGAGTGACGGATCTAGATGGGGAAGAATATCGATAAAAAATGTCGCGATCTATTTACTTTGAGCGATGCTGATGGACGCCTCAATTCGTTACTCGATAACAAGTCCTGAAATTAGCCTCAATTCATTCTCCTTACTGAATAACCTGAGCTTTTAAGATACCCTGATATGCAATACGTTCTGATTATCCATGAAGTTGAAGATTACCTCGCTTGGAAAACAGTATTCGACCGAGCAGCAGACATTAGAAAAAAAGCGGGCGAACGTTCCTATCAGGTTCTCAATTATGAAAACGAACCCAACAAAATCGTTCATTTCTCAGCTTGGACTTCGATCAGCGACGCGCGGGCTTTTTTTGAATCGCCTGAATTGGTTGAGATTAGGAGGAAAGCAGGAGTTAAGTTGCCTGAATTTATCTATCTCGATCGGTTAGAGGCGGGTATTTTATAACGGGATTAGAGGCAGGAGAGATGCCCGAACTGACTCAAGCTACTTCTGCCCCCGCCGCTTGGATCGAGATGGAAGGATAGTAGCCAACGGGCTTGGAGCCGACGGATTTGCCGCCGTGGATCGTGCCCTGAATTTCTGCATCGAAGAACGTATAGGGAAACTGGCGGGCAGAGCGGCTGACCCGCTCCAGGCGATCGCGCAATTCTGCAGGAATCTCAACGGCATCGGAAGCCAACCACAACACCTCGATTTTGGATGGGGAGAAGGATTTAGAGCGAAGCTTTGAGGTGGTTGGTGGTGAGGGCGATCGCTTTGTCCATCGCACCTGGGCGATCGTAAAAGTCAAATTGTTGGTAGTCGTTCGCCCAAACAAATGTCTTGTTTTTAGTGGGGATAGCTGCAAAAAACTGTTTGGCACCATTGGGAATTGCAGCCTTTTCGCTGTGGACGAACAAGGTTGGAATCTTGACTCGATTGGCTTTTATCGTGGGATTGAAAGTCAACCATTCTGCCCAAGTTGCGACGGCAAATCGGTTATTCCACTGGGGAATAGCACCGCGCTCAGTATTTTGGTAGTAGTCGATCTCGCCAAACATCACCGCCGATTTATCGGTTTTGCTCGTGGCGAAGACGTAATCTGCTTGTCCGGTTTTGGCAAACTTTTCAGCAGCATTCCGTCCGGTTTGAATCATCTGTTTGACCTTGGCTTCGCCACCATAGACTTGGTTGACGATCGCCGAATCGTGAATCCAGGGTGCAATTGCAATTAATGCCTTGAGGCGATCGTCCTCTGCAGCGACGGCGGTCATATAACCCGCTCCGGCACAGATGCCCAAGCCTGCAATGCGATCGCCATTCACTGCATCTACGGTTTGCAGAAAGGTAATGGCATTTTTGATATCCGCAATCTTGTTACTGGGAGACTCATAATTCCGCAGCTTACCGCCACTCTCGCCAAAAGAACGGGAATCAAATGCGAGCGCGGCAAAGCCCCGATCGGCCAGCTTTTGAGCGTATTCACCTGCCATTTGCTCTTTCACTGTCGTCCAAGAACCGGAGACGATAACGGCAGGAAGTCGATCGCCTGCTTTATAGTTAGCAGGAAGATACAGGTTGCCGACGAGATTCACACCGTTGCTCTGAAAGGTAACGCGGTTGATGCCAGACTTATAGGAAAAGGCTTTAGCCATCGTTTGAGTTTGGGCGATCGCTGTTGGCGATGATTCGAGTTGCAAGGCTAAAGCATTGAAATCAACGATGCTGCCGAAGAGTGATAGGGCAGCAATGGAAGCGGGAACCAACGAATATTTCATAGCTGTTTTCTTTGGAGTAGAGGTGTTTTTCTTCGATGCCTCTACTTTAGGGAATCTATCCCACCAACACACGCCCGATTCTTGCGATACTTTATCGAAATCTTGCGCGGATCGACGTGAGTTCGATCGCCTTTTGAACAAAGCACAAAGCGATCGCCGTTTCAGTCGCGAACATCAATCGCTTACTTTTGCGAAACAGACACGATCGCCCTCAGCAGTGAGAGCTACAAAGCGATCGCACATTTAAAAATTAAATCCGCATAACTGAGACTGTCTGGCTTGGCAAATTTTGCCAAATTTTGTCATAATATCATTGGCACTTAAATTAACTAATGTTTTATGAGCACTGTTAACATTTCATTGCCGGAGTCGATGAAGGCCTATATCGATGAACAGGTTGCTACGGGCGGTTATGGTACGGTTAGTGAGTTTTTCCGCGATCTGATTCGACAGGATCAGAAGCGCAAGGCTAAAGAAAGTTTGGAGACTCTTTTGTTAGAAGGTCTAGATTCTGGGACTTCAACGTCTATGTCTGCTCAAGACTGGGAAGATATTCGGCTGGCTGTACAAGGAAAGATTGCGCAGCAACAAAAATTGAATGATGGCTAAGATTAATAAACGCCCTATCGTCATTCAGGATTTAATTGAGCAAGCAACTTATATCGCAGAGGATAATCTGGATGCTTCCGATCGCTTTTTGATGGCAGCAGAGGATACCTTTAATTTTTTAGGCACAATGCCTGCTATTGGAAGGCTGAGCGGCTTTACTCACGCTAGACTGGCTGATGTTCGACAATATGCCATTAAGGGGTTCAAAAGTTTTCTGATTTTTTACCGTGTAACCGATGATGGTGTAGATATTTTACGAGTATTACATGGAGCCAGAGATTTGGAAGCACTTTTAGAAGGAGATGATTTATCGGAATGAGGATGAGCCACAGAGCTATCGCATCTCCACTACTCCAGCTCAAGTGAACGCGATCGCCGTTTCAGTCGCGAACATCAGCGCGATCGCTTGCTGTAGTAAAAACAAATGCGATTGATTAATGAGATAAAAATTTAAGCTTCGTTAGCTAATTTTAAGATGGCGGTTCGGGTTGCTGGGGCAAGACGGAAACGAAGCGTGTCAAGTTGTTCTACGATGGGGGAAATTTGGTTGATGTAGCCTGATTGCTTTGCTTTTAAAAGAACGCCTAATGTGCCTGTCAGAGCGACGTTCATTTGAAGCGCATAGTTTCGGGCAAGAGCATCATCCAGAATAACTAGAGAATCAGAAAGAGAAATTGCTAAGCTTATAACTTCTCGTTCCCCTAAACCAAGATTTGGCACCATCGGTATAAGGTTGGATGTTGAAACTTTACGAATTTCAATCCAGGAAATGAGTTCAGGATCTGGTAAAACGACGCCTTGTTTGCATCCTTGAGACAGTTCTTCAACGACCGCTTGAGGAATGAGGATGCGCCCATACAATGATTGCAAAAGATCTAGAAGATTGGTTTGGTAGAGATACTGAATGGGTGAGGTGTCGGCGATGACCTCAGGCATTTGCAAGATCCTCTGCCAACTCGGATTCGCTCAGATGAAAGGTATCGACTCCGTAGTCTGCCAATTTGGATAAAAAGACAACTTTTGGAATGCCTGCTAGGTTGGCTGCTGCACCAGATGAAAGCCGACCCAATTCATAGAGTTTGACGGCTGCGACTAAAAGCATTTCGCCACTGAGATTTTCAGGTAGAATTTTCAGCGCTTCAACGGTCTCATCTGGTACGGATAGCGTAATGTTATGCATTGGTTTGTTCCCTCGCAGGTGGATCTAGCATAAAGTCATCCAGTGTTTTGATGCGATCGGCTGAGATGGCTTCTTCTGCGTTGGCGATGAGGAGATCTAGTCAGCCTGAAGCGAGATCGGTTTCCATTTGTCGATCCCACTTATCTTCTAGATATTGCTGTAACCGCTCTGTGAGTTGACGAATTTCGGTTTTTGGCAATTGCTTAATTTCAGTTTCGAGTTCTAAGAAGCTTTTCATAGCATTTGATGCTGCATCTAAACTGAATGGATGAGGTGGGCAGATATACTTTTTAAGTATTGAGTATTCTTAACTTATGGCTCAATTCCTTGTCGATTTGTTCAGCTTAGCATTTTGGAGATCGGCATTGCCCTATTCTCTGCTTTCCGCTCAAATGATGCTCAAATCGCCCTACGATCTAGGTCTAGATAACCAAACACAGACGAGTGCGGCGACTCCAGGTAAGGTTTGAATCAAAAGCGTTGTGGGCCTTAGGGTGACGGCTCCAAATAGACCAGCAATGATGACGCAGGTTAAAAAGAAGATTTTGATGGGGTAGCCTTTTGGG
This sequence comes from Altericista sp. CCNU0014, assembly GCF_044923475.1. Classification (NCBI taxonomy): domain Bacteria; kingdom Bacillati; phylum Cyanobacteriota; class Cyanophyceae; order Synechococcales; genus Altericista; species Altericista sp. CCNU0014. The sequence goes on along the minus strand of NZ_CP137338.1, from coordinate 1,931,050 downwards.
CCGGAGAGGATGCCCCAGGTTAGGCCAGAGGCAATAAACCCGTTATAAAGTCCGGCGTTGGCTACTATGGCGGCGGCTTTGGTGGCTTCTGTGAGGTTAAAGCCTAGTCAATCATGGATGATGCCAGTAACAATCTTCCACCCTTTGGAAGTTTGACGAAACGTGTAGGTGTAGCCGAAGCGCTCTAGAACTGAGTGGTCTGTTTTGTAACGTGTTGCATTGCCAGTAACGCTCCCTAGGGTTTTACTCAAAAGCTTAACTTGGGGTTCATCGTCTAGCTCGCTATGGTCAAATCCTCTCTCTTCTAAGTCTTTAAAAACTTTTTTAAATCCAAAAAATGATTTAAGTTTTCCAATAATACTCTCGTCCAAGATGACAGGATCTTTCTCGCGATCGACCAAAAGAATTGGATTGTGAAAGAAGGGTGTTAAATTGGAACCATCTTTTGTGTTAAAAGCTTTGATATAGTCTCGAAACTCAGCTTTAATATCTTCACTTGGATTTGTCATGATTTTCAGTCTTTGCAAGAAATAATTTAGTTCAAGAAATCGTGAACGAGTTGGGCGGTTTTGGCTGCATGACTAAAGGTGAAGCCGTGGGAAGCATCAGCAATTGTTTCTAGATTGACACTAGGGATTTTTTTTGCCAAGAAATCGCTATTGCTAGATGGAATGGCGGTATCGCTGTCTCCGGTGATGATGAGGGTTGGGGCTGAGATGTTGGATAAGGTGTCACAGGTGTTGTGAGTGTAAAGGGCTTTGAGTTGGCGTTCCAATGCTCCGCCTTTGCTATGCAAGGGTTGCGCTTTGGCTAGATGGTTTTTGATGAGCTTATCATTGGCCTTAATATAGGTTTGTGTGAACAGTAGGTCTTCAAGTTTGCCGTTTTGAAGGGGGCTGAAATCACCAAATTGACTACAGGTACCACCTGCAAAGGTACAGCCGAGGATGAGTTTATCGACTTTGCTAGGCTGACGGAGGGCAAGTTCTTGGGCAATGGCTCCGCCCATACTCACACCAAAAATATGGGCTTTGAGAATTGTTAGGGCATCTAGCAAACTTGCGGTGTCGTCTGCCATATCTGCAATGGTGTAGTCGCGTTTAGATTGGCTGGTTAAGCCTGCGTCGCGGTTGTCGAAGAGGATGAGTTGATGGTTGGGGGCAAGGAGGGCAGGGAGTTCTGTACCCCAATCGGCTAGGCTGAAGCTTAGCCCCATTATTAGGAGTAGCGGTGAACCGCTTCCTTGAATTTCGTAGTTTATGTCGATGTCACCAACGGTTGTTTTTGGCATATTTTTTTGTAAAACAGTTTAAGAGAAAGTTTAAATATCTATTCCTGGTTCGGACTTCATTGCTTGTTTCAATTGATGTAGTTATATCAGCTTAGTGACTTTTACTTCATAAATGAAAACAAATTATAACTCTAAATCATGACACATTAAAGCTTTCATACTAACAGCATGTAGTCAATACGAATTCGAGTTAATCAGGGATCTTTATTATTTTGTGCAGCCGCAATTTTTTTGTTGACTATATTTTCTTTCTCTTGAATTATCTTGCTCAAGAATGAATCAACGCTAGATTGAGCGATAGTTTCAATTCTTGTTGCAAAAGATGAGAATGCTTCTTTATGACTTAAATACTCTTTATAATTACCTACCAGTTGAAAAAATTGCCATCCTTCGGATCTTAATAATTCTGCATTTGTACGATAGTGGTACCAATAATCTTTATATCGGAATAACTCTTCTATCGCAGTAGATATTGCTACAATTAATCCAATTGCAAGTATATAATTTTGAAGTCTTGAATTATTTGCACTAACAAAAGTAGGAATCAATACTGCTCCCACTGCCATTATTAGACGCATAAAATAATGCATGAACTTATGGACAACTGCAGCTCTATCCATCCACAAAAATGATTTAAGCCAACGAAGTCTTAAATAGATAATTTCAGATTCAGATAAACCTAGATTGTTCGTTTGTAAATTATTGACATAGTCAATAATTTCATGATTCCGTACTTTTTCCTTCTTAGCTTTAGTGGTATTCATTAGCAACTTCTCTTGAATAACCGAATTAATCAAGAATCCTTAAAGGATAGCCGTCAACACATTTACTAAATTCAACGCTTTATCAATTATTTATCTTTAAAAGTGGACATTGATCTGGAGACGGTGGATTAGCTTCATAATCACATTTCTCTTGAAAGTATTGACTTCCGACTTCAAGCGATTGAAGAGGAACTAGCCCATTAATTTTAACCACTGGCTTAGGCAAAGCATTAGCGGTGAGCGACTTTAAAAATAAATCTGATTCATTTAAAGTCGGTCGATTAGGAAATGTCAAAATCAGTTAGTGTCCCTAGTTTTTCGCCACAGATTTGAGACGGTCATGCTTGGTATGGTCACGCTGTAAGACCAAGAAGAAAATGGTCAAACAACTGTCTTCATTGGGGAACGCACCAATTTCATCGGACTTGTTCCTAAACTCTCGAAACAATCGTTCGAGCGCATTAGTGGTTCGGACGAGTGGATATAAGGATGGGTTCAAATCATAGAAATTAAAGGTCAAAACAATATCTCTCAAAAAGGAGCGGATGGCATTAGGTTCAACAGACTGCCAAGTCTCGACAAAGACCACCAATCGCTCAATGGCTTCCATCCAATCATCGGTTTTATAGATGTCATAGGCGTCAGTCTTAATCTGGGTATAGCGAAGCTTCTTTGCTTCTGGAAGGTCTAGGGTCTGACCTTGCGCATCTTGGATGGATAAATTCTCATAGCCCAGATGACGCAGCATTGCCCTGATTTTATGAGTGATGCACAGTTGATGCTGGGCCTGAGGTACCCAGGCTTTGAGCACAGCGGGCAATCCATTGGTCCCATCACTGACGACAACCTCAACCCCATCAAGCTTCAATCCACGCTCCTGTAAACCCTTGAAAAAAGACTCCCAGGCGAATTGAGATTCACTCTCGGCAATCTCATAGTGCAAGATTTCACGAGTGCCATCTGGATAAATGGCCATTGCCACTAAAACAACCCGTTCTTCGGCTTGACGCAAGGCGCGCACATGTCCAGCTTGGTCTTCAAAGGTTTCCCCGCTTGCATATTGAATTCTCACCCAAACACCATCGACAAGCAAAATGGGTACAGCAGTGGTAATTTTTGCCGTGCGCCGTTGATTCATCTGCTGTTGAGCGGCTTCTGTGATTCGGTTGATGGCATTGACCGATAATACAGCCCCGAGTAATGGATAGAGCGCTTCTTGCAAGTCTCGCAAGGACAGGCCCATGACATACAGACTTAGACAAAAGTTTAATAGACTGCCAAGGCCCCGTTGATAGCGCCCCAAGATTTGCCAGTCTCGGTCTCTGTTCCCATGGCGCAGCTTGGGTACCGACAAGGATTCGATGCGCCCGTATTCGCTATCAAGGACTCGCTTGAAGTAGCCAGACCGACGAGGTCGTTCTCCCGCAAGCTGATTGAGATGCTCTTGTAATTCTTCGCACAGAGCTGCTTCTAAGACGCTTTGCGTAACCCCCAGAACCTCTGTATTCAGTTTTTCCTGTAGGACTTCGTTCAACTCTGGATATGGATTTTGGGTTTGAACCCGCAGTATTTGGGCTTTGCGTGCGACGATATCCATTCTCTGTTGGCCTGAATCTCTTATCCTCAGACCTTTTCACGCTTTGGCCTCTATGGCGAAAAACTCAGGACACTAACCAAAATCACAGCCTTACTCAATTCACTATCTTTTAAATTCAGCGGTGTTTTAACAGATAGTATTTGATCGTAGTCGTTTGCTCTTGTTAGTTTATGTGCTACATACTGTTCCTTGCTATTGCCAAAAAGAAGATATTGAATATTGGAAGATAATTTTGCGGCAGGTTCAAAATGTTGAAAATAAAGAACTCGTTTGATATTTACTGTTACATTAGATGCAATTAATTTAGGCTTAGTTGCTGGCCGCTCATATTGACCTTCAAAAATATCAGCATTAAAAGATTTAATTTCTCCCGATCTAAGTCTTGGAAGCTCAAATTTATTCTTGGGTTTTAATGTAAACTCATTTTTATTTATATCGGATTTTTGAGCACTTAAATAAACATTTTGTGGATCATTAGATCCAGTAAAGCTAACCTCAAACAAAGCTTGGTAATCATGACAAGTGTTCCTAAATAGCCCCATGTGAGAGAGATAAATGGATTGACTACCTACAATTCTCATGCCATGAATACATAGAGGATCAGCAAAAGAAGGAGAAATCAGCATGACGGAAATAAAAATTGAAGCTAAAGTAATCACTATAAATATCAATTTTTTTCTTAAGAAACTATTTTTTAGTATAAATCTTTTGTGAAAACAAATAAAAATCTGAAACTAATTTTTTCGATTACAGCAGTACTAAGCCATTCGTCTTGGTGGTGCAGAAAATTCGTAAAACCTTTGTGAAGTAAAGATTCCTATCTAATCGAGATTATCAAAGATACTGCTAAGAGACAACCTAGATTCGAGACTTTAGACCTTTTTTAGAGTCAAATGATCAATTCAGACAAAGCTAAAAAAGTTTTCTGCACCATTAAGAGAGTATTTATACCGCGAGAAAATATGTAACGCTAAGTTACCTTAATAATCCCATTGAACCTTTCCTCGTCCATAGCCAATATGTACAAATCCTTTTGGTGCTCCGCGACCAACAGAATAAGGCCACTCTTTTAAACAATAGTCTTGAACATTGTACACATCAGCTCCATCAATATAGAAGTCAATTGCACCTCTACCTTGATTGTAAAGATGCTCAGAGTCGATTGCACCGCCCTGTTCTTCATTAACTGGACGGGGTCTATGGCCACTTGTAATAATTACCGGACGATTATTAAACGCACTTCGGACTGTCTCCAAGAACTGACAAATCTTTAATGAAACATCACACTGAGTCTGAGTGACAAATCTTCTGCGCTCTTCCCATTTGCAAATTTCTCCATATTGAATATGAGGTGTCACGTATAACTCAAATGGAGAATCCGGTATTAACTTTTTCACTATAGGAGAAGTTCGCAATGCCTCAGACGCAGCAGGATGAAGATCCTCATTAAATGAACCAATATCAGCCTCATTAACATCGATAACATTTTTCTCAACCCACTCTCGTAGTTCTTCAGCGCTATGCCACAATGAGCCAGGGCAAGATGTACCACCAGGTTGGTTTGGATTCCAATTGTGACCAAAGATTCGATCTTTTGAGATTTTATATTCTTTACAAAGCCATCGAATTAGCTGAACTGAGGAATTCTCCTGTTCAGATGTCAGCCTATCTCCTTGTTGCGCAACGTGCTCGATGCCGATTGATGTCGTATTAAATCCATAGCAATGCCAAGCTTTATCACTATCATTAACTAGTTGATAAATCTTGCCATCTCTATCAACAATGTAATGTGCTGATACTTCACTCTCTGGATTTTTAAACCATGAAATTGATCCCTGAACATTACGACTAGTTGTGTAATGTAAAACAATGGCATCAATTCCTTGATTGCCACGAGAACTATAATTAGGACAGCCACCGATTACCTCAATGTTTGATGGGCGTTGTGCTGCATTAGTTGAACCATGGCTACTCCGTCCTAGAGAACTTTCAACTGGCGAAGAAACTATAGATATGACTGATTCCATATTAGCTGCTTGGACAGTATTAGCTTTAGGATGAGCTTTTAAAAAATCAATAATAAGTCTAGTGTTATTTGATTTGATTGCATTGATCGCGTTCCCCCCAGAGAATCCAACTAAAACAGTAGAATTATCAGATTCATTTCGCCAAAACTGAAACCAGCTTACTTTGTCATTTGGATAACGATTTAACTGATTTAGCTGCTCTTTATCGATAACTTTGACTTTTTGAGATAAGCGTAAAGTTTTTGCTTGGTCATGGTGGTCTAAAAAAGCCAAGATCTCTTTTTTGATGGGACTCTTTAAAGAACTAATGCTTTGTTCTGAATTCATGGCATAAAGAATAGCTTCTCGATCTTGACCTAAGTCAAGATTAAACCAAGAAGCGATCACTTCGTCTGTAGATAAAGAATCTAATGTCAGCATAATATTTCCTTCTTGAAGTAACTGAATTGCCTTAATAAAAAGTGGTATTACTTTTTTGGTGTACTTAGGATCAGTGGCATATCCCCGAGCAACAATGTGCTTAATGTATGCTTCTGGATTTTCACTAAAGCTTTCCCATCCCGAATAAATACTACGGCTAATGAATCTCCAATAACCTTTAATAGCATCTATTGGTGTATCCCAGCTGCACCAGTTTTCTCCGTTTGGCTCTGTTGGAGTTCGTAGCCAAACAGAATTAGCAAAACCTTCCATTTCTGGACGAAATTTTAATCCAGTTGGATTACCAAGTTGTACGAATAAATCACTAGTTCCTGATGCTGACTCCAATATACATTGAGCTAAATATGCAATTTTTAGTCTTGGATATTGAGAATCCATATTCTTTAGATCATTTACGAACTGGCTCCATGTAAATTTATTTTCATTAAGCATTAAATCAGAATCCATAAAAATATCTCCAATAGTATTCCTATTTTCTATGAATAATCATAATCAATAATATTAGTGAGATCAAAACAAATATAAAGCTGAGTATTTATTGATCAATCTTTTTGGCTTTGTTTTTGGATCTCGTGCAAAAACTTAAACCCCCATTCTGCATATTGTCCATCTGGATTTATTATCTTTAAAATATTTTCACTTGATTTGTTGATTTTATTGTTATTAGCTTCCTTTATTAGGTATTGATCTGAAAAATTAATAATTAGCTCTAGACTATTGGCAAAACTCGAGTCATTAGCACTATCGTTCTCTTTTACTTTTGGCTTATTCCCTTCAATGAATTCAGACAATACTTTTTGATTATTAATCTCACAAGTACAATTTGGAGAAAGTTTACTACCATATAAAATTAAACGTAGTTTTTGATCGTTATAGTCGGCATTAATTCCATTTATAATAGGGCCTGGTTTTCGAGCTGTTTTCCCACCAATATATCCTAATGAACTAACACCCATTAGTTGTAAAAATCCTTGAGGAATTTCAGGTAAGTCTTGAATATTTTCAGGAGATCTAAAAAATATTACAAAAATAAATGTAAGTACTCCAATTATTGTCCAAATAAATAATTGTACACGTTCAGGAACTACAACGCCTCCGGTACTGATAAAATCTTTTAATTTAGGTTTTATATCCCCTGCTCCTTTACTACCCTTTGCATTACTTATTCCTTCCGTCAAGGCAAATGTTGTCCCACTAATTAAAATAATACTTGGCAATCCAGAAGGTATATCAATAAAATCAGCTTTTCCTTGGATCAAAGTTTTTGAAAGTAGTAATAGTAAGTAACCTAAAATACAAGTGAACGTCCAAATATAAAATTGAAATCTTGAAAGGCTGTAGGTGTTTGTTTCAGAATCAATAAAAAGAGAATTAGATATTGAAAGCAAAAGTAAAGATAATGCAATGGTTCCCAATATGGAAGCCATGATCGGTATCCATTTTGGAACTGGAGACAAAAATAAGGTATTAAAATTGGAAGTTTTATCTCCAACCTGGACTTGTATTCCAATTTCTTTCAGAAATCCATCAGACATATTAGCATTAGAAATATTTTTAAATTCAATTTCTCGATCATCAATTACTTTACCTATAATTGCATTTTTGTCGCAGATTGAATTATCATTATTATTGTCAATAATCCAACACACATCTAAATTTTTTGCTCCAATATATTTACCTTTATTATCTTTTTGTGTTGAAAATTTAAGTTTATTATCATCAGCCTTCTGACTAAAATCTTTGCCTATTAAATTAAATGAATAAGTGTTTTTAGATGGAAAAATTGTAGATGGGGAAATTGCTTCTATCTGTGGAAGCAGATCTCCTTCAAAACTTGAAATTATTAATCTATTACTCTTTATAGGTATAATTCTAGATTTTGAGTTACTTAGAAGTTTTATTTTTCTTGCTTGTTTTCCAAGCTTTGCACTCTCAGGAATAATAAAATCAGCTGATTCAATCATGAATTTATTGGAGCTATTAAAATATATATTTTCAGCTTTTATTTCGTTTTCTTTGTCAAGAATTAATGAAACATCTGAATCTTTTGCTTGAGGCTGAGCTAGAACATTTTTAAATGAATATGTAATAGTTTCTCCTCTAGATATATTTTGAGAAGAAGTTGTTGCTTCTGGCGATGTCAGGCCAAAACTCACAAAGGTTGAACTTAAATAAAAGCCAATTATGAACAAAATTGAGAATAATATTTTTGTGTTAAAATTTAATTTTGTTGAACTAATCGCTGCATCTATTTTTCTGTTAAATTTATTGACTTTCTTATATACCATGGAATATGACCTAAGTATTAGAACATAGAAATATTTTCGTAGCTTTAGCTTAAATAGTTCTTTATTTTTTAGAGTTATTAATTCTAAAAATTACTTTAAAATAAATATTCCAGGCGATTCCTGGGTTGTCACTGGAAGATATTATTCCTCGCTATGTTGCCTTTGCACATCTTGCTTTGGGATTTGCCTATTTCGCTCAGAGACAACTTCTTTTGTGACTCAGTACATTCATAGCTAGTTTTACAACCTGCCGCCATGGAAAAGTAAAGAGGGTAAACTTATGTTCATCATCATTCTTAAGTGATATTTCAACCGTTTTAGAAAAGCTAAATATAAGACCTTATCAAGAAAACCTTATATCTGACTATTAGGATTGGTGGACGTGCTTGACAAGGCGGGGGTAGGTCTTAAACAGTTAATTGTTTATCTATAGACAGACTAAAGCCTCTCCAATAGAAGAGTCTGTGGGAAAAAATCATGAAAAATCTGGTCATTTCCATGAAGAGAGCTTAGATTTGGTAGCTGAATGCATAAACCCTTGTCTCCCAATTGTTTTAGGGGCTGGCGGGGTTGGACACCCTTGGGCTGGGGGAGAATGAATGAAATCCGTTGAAGAAACATTAGTGGCGCTAGGTGCCGTCCTAATGTCCGATGGGCTAAGTAATCTTCAAGAACCGATCGCACGCGGATATTGGGAAAGACAAACCTATACCCAAATTGCCGAAACCACACGCTATGATGACCACTAAGCCAGCGATGTAGGGTTTCAGCTCTGGCGAAGATTGCCCCAAACCCTCAACGAAGAAGTTTCTAAACGCAACTTCAAAACCGTGTTGCGTCGTCGTGCCCAACGGCAGCACGCTACAGCTTTAGCTCCCGCTTCAGCACCATCGCGCTTAGCCAATTGGGGCACAGCTCCCGATGTCCCGCTCTTTTTTAGAAGCGATCATTTTATCGGCATGAGAAATGCTTCCATAGATTTTCTTGACTCAGCAGAATATCGCGATATTGCTAAGCCAGTTCAATGTTTTCTGCTGACCTACCCCTTCCATGAAGACCGTTCCCCATCAACATAGACCTGAGCGTCCACGCCTTGCCAAATTTCCTTGCCTAACCCTTCCAGATCTATAATGCTGTGCTTAGGATTTGGACGGATGCGATGACCTACTATTGAAGCTAACTCCCCTAACAAAAGAATCTGCTCATCCGGCGTTAAATTCTCGACTTGTTGGCGGATCTGTTGATTAGGTTGTCATGATGCTTCTAAAATCGCCTCTACCGTACATCATGCCATATGGCTAACGAACCAGTTACGCCACAACACCAGCATTCACCTTGCTCCAAGCCTTATCTGCCGTCAACGCTGGCAAATTAAGCTGAAGCGCCAAAGCTAAGTACGTGCGATCGCCCAAAGAACAGCTCCACAGGGCAACCGTTTTAGCCCTGATTATTGTGAAGCCAGCTTGTCAAATCATTAGGGCTTGAGAAATCCAGGAGAGCCTCACCCAACGCTTCGATCTGCGTGAGAGGTAAAGCCTGTACCTGAGCGCTTAATTCAGGAGAAATGTTGCCAATGCGCCGCGAGAGTTGCCGACAAACCAGCGAAAAAGCCTCTTCAAGCTTGCCCTCAAGTTTGCCCTCCCGTTTGCCTTCAAGCTTGCCTTCTTGCAAAAACTCTTCTCGCCACTCTTGATAGATCACGGATTGCTGCATGATTTCTCTCCGAAGCACCTGATGAATGAAATCTTTCTTCAATACTAGCCCAGCCAGAAGACTCGCAGAGGCCGCGAGGTTAGCCTGAGTTCTCAATTCAGGAATCGCGTCAATTCGTGAAGCAACCTGCCGTAGGATATCGTTCTTATCTTGAGTATTGGATAAAACAGCCAAAGGCAGCAACCCCAGAGCCTCAAAAAAAATATCCGTGGGCTGCTCCCAGAGGCGAATGACCTCAAATTCATGCCGAGTACCAGGAATGGCAAAAGCAGTCTGGTAAACCAGTTCAGAAGTGGTGGGGTTCAAATAAATGACGATCTGCCGGACTTGTTTTCCAGGAAATCGTCTAAAAATCCTGAGGCGATAATCTGCCAGCCGGAAAGGCATATCAGGGTCAGGCTCAGTTTGGAACTCAATGTGGAGAATGAGATCATCGGAATCGAACAGAATCAAAGCGTCTGCCCGAATGGGTTCAAGGGAGAGTTCCGAAGGGCTGAGCTTAGAAAAAACAATGGGCTTGCCAAGCAACCAAGTGGCAAAATCGCTGGGAAAGCTTTCAGCGAGGAACTTACAGGTAGAATCAAACGCCATTGAAGAATTTTAGCATTGAAGGGTTTCTAGCCAAGGCTAAAGAGACAGAGCTTTAGCGTGGGGATGACTTAGATTTCTTGCTCCAAGCTTTATCTGCCGTCAGTGCTGGCAAATTAAGCTGAAGTGCCAAAGCCAAACACATGCGATCGCCCAAAGAACAGCCCAATCATAAAGCCGTTTGGGATGGCTTGGCTGACGGTGGTGATCGCTTATGGATTGGAAGACTACGGGGCGATCGCGCTTAGGTTATCAATGCGATTTCAGCCACTGGTCTAAATCAGTCGAACTAGAAAAATCGAGTAATGCTTCGCCCAAAGATTCAAGTTGAGGTAAAGACAAAGATTCAACCTGCGATCGCATTGTTGAGGATACTTGACCAATACGGCGTGTTAATTGTCGTAGTATAAGGGCTTGAGCTTCTCCAAGAGCACCCTCTTGACGTCCCCGTTGCTCCGTTTGTTGCTCCCATTCCAGATAAGCTTGCGATAAAACCATCATTAGCTCCTCATCTGCTGCGGCTTGATTTGTCATCTCAAGACTGATTTTCCAGTTGGATAATAACTTTAGTATAGCCGTCCGTTTCGGTTCTTTTGCATCAAAAGCAATAACCTCGTCCACAGCCTGCTTTTGGATTTGACCCTTGCCCAGTAACCGCAAAAATAGCGTTTCTTCAGTCCGGGGAAGCTGATTGATAGCAACAATAGCGACTTTTAACAGAGGATGCATAAAATAGACTCCCGTCTCCCAATCTGCACTAAAAGAACCCCCAAAACCATTCAGCAGTGTCTCAGAAGCAGATGAGGCCAGAATCCAAAGCTGGGGCAGGTCAGTGTCTTGAATAGATTGTCGTTCTCGTCTAGCTTTGCGTTGATAGTTTCCATGGACTTGGTAGAGCTTGCGCAGACAGCTACGGACTTCCGAAGGAGTAGGCTGATTGCGGAATGGCTCAATCAGACAAGCAGTTTGAGCCATTCGTCCTAGCAGTCCCAGTTCTTGTATTGCAGGTGGGTTAGTAGGGATAAAATAAAGATCCACCCATTGGGGTTCACCCGCTACCTCATAGCTTGTTTCAACAGTTCCAAAGGGTGCGAGTATTTCTTCTAGGAACTGCTTAGAAAACTGGTCTGAGCTATTTTTGGTCATGCTACATGGGGTCAGAGAAAACCTTTATCATCCCATATCATGATTAATGTCTTGGAGTCCGAGTCACCGATACTCAGAGTGCAACCACGAAGTCATTGCTTCAGCGCTACTTTTTCGGCAGGCTAATATAATGAGCAAGTAGAGTTCTTCAAGGCTCCGCTCGTGATCTCCCAACCGCTCCGCTCAGTCCTTCCCAGCACTAGTGAGCTACCCTGCTCCGACGATATACCTGTGGATAACGAAGATCAAAACCTGCTGCCCAATCTGCTGTTATTCCTATTGAATAGCCTGTGGTCAGAGCGGACAGACTGGTTCTTTGGAGTGGATATGGCGGTGTACCACACGACGGGTATTAACGCCAGAGTTCCCGTTGTTCCCGATGCCTTTTTAAGCTTGGGCGTTGAGCGGATTAAGGCCAGCCACCAGGGCCAGGGAAGATCCAGCTACGCCGTATGGGAAGAAAATGACATAGCCCCTATTTTGACCTTAGAGGTCGTCTCGCAAACGACTGGCGGTGAATATGATGAAAAAATGGACATCTACGCAAAGCTAGGGGTTCTTTACTACGTCATCTACAACCCTGTGTACTGGCAACGCGATCGCCATCAGCCCTTTGAAGTCTACAAACTAGAATCCGGCCAGTATCGACTGCAAATTGGCGAACCCTACTGGATGCCTGAAGTCGGATTGGGCATCGGTCGCCATCAGACAGAGATAGCAGGTTGGCAGCGAGAAGTTTTAACTTGGTTCAATGCCCAAGGCGATCGCCACTTAAGCGCCGTCGAACAAGAAAGCAAAGCACGGGAAAAAGCCGAACATCGGGCCGCGCAGTTGGAGGATTATCTGCGATCGCAAGGTATCGACCCCAATCGCCTACCAGAATAAAAAAGATCGACTTGCCTTCTAGAGAAGCCAAACATAAGACCGCATCGAGAAAGCCTTATGTTTGACTCTTGGGATTGGTGGACGTGCTTGACCGTGAAGGCGGGGGGTAAGCCCTAAACGGTAATTTGTTTATCCATAGACAGACTAGATCCTTCTCAATAATGGGTCTGTGGGGAAAAATCATGAAAAATCTGGTCTTTTCCATTAAGAGAGGTTAGATTGGGTGGCTGAATGCATAAATCCTTGTCTAGAGATTGTTTTAGGGGATGACGGGATTGGACACCTTTGGGCTGGGGGATAGCTAATGGAATCTGTTGAAGAAGCATTAGCGGCGCTAGATGCCGCCCTGACGACTGATGGGCTAAGCAATCTCCAAGAACTGATCGTGCGCGGGTGTTGGGAAGGGCAAACCTATACCCAAATTGCCGAAACCACGGGCTACGATGACGACTATATCCGCGATGTAGGGTTTCAGCTCTGGCGAAAATTGTCCCAATCTCTCAACGAAAAAGTTTCTAAAAGCAACTTCAAAACCGTTTTGCGTCGTCGCGAGCGAGGGCAACGCGCAACCATTCTGACTCCCGTTATAGCGCCATCGCGCTTCGTCGATTGGGGCACTGCTGCCGATGTCCCGGTCTTTTTTGGACGCGATCGCGAGTTCACCACTCTCACCCCATGGATTAAAGAAAATCGCTGTCGGCTCATCAGCATCCTAGGCATGGGCGGTATGGGCAAAACCTCCTTTACCATTCGCTTCGCCCAAACCCTGCAAGACGAATTCGAGGTGCTGATCTGGCGATCGCTCAAAGCCGCCCCGCCCCTGGGCGACCTCCTCAACAATTTGCTCAAGGTTCTGGCACCCTCCCCTGAGAAAACTCTGCCGGATAATACCCCAGGTAAACTCGAACAACTGATCGAATACCTGCGCCAAAGCCGCTGCCTCATTATTCTGGATAACTTCGACGTACTTCTGCAAGGCGAACAACTGGGCGGCGTCTTTCAACCCGCCTATGAAGACTATGGCGAACTGCTTCAGTATGTCGGAGAAATTGCCCACAATAGTTGCGTTCTCATCACCAGTCGCGAGAAACCACAAGGTATTGATGGGATGGAAGGCGATCGCCTCCCCGTCCGCACCCTTTACCTCAATGGACTAGACCCCGCCGCCAGCGCCCAAATCCTCCGTCAAAAAGAACTTTCAGGAACCGAACAAGACTTTCAGCGCCTCATCGACTACTACCGAGGCCATCCCCTCGCCCTCAAAATTATCTCTACTTCCATTCGCGATTTATTCGATGGCAACATTGCTCAGTTCTTGCAGCAGGGTTCCGGGGTTTTTAACGGACTCCAAAAACTTCTCGTCAAACAGCTAGAGCGCCTGTCAGCCCTAGAACAAGCCATCCTCTACTGGTTAGCCATCAATTCCGAACCCGTCTCCTTCGCCCAACTGTTAGAAGATTTAGTGCCGGAGCCGACCAAATCCAAGCTTCTGGAAGCGTTGGAGTCGCTGAAACGGCGATCTCTCATCGAGACGGCAAAGGCGGCCCTCACCCTCACCCTCTCCTATGGGAAGAAGGAACAAGAAAATTCCTTAGCCAACACAACAACCGACGAGCAACTCTTACCCCCCTCTCCCTATGGGAGAGGGGTTGGGGGTGAGGGGCAATCCATTCGCTTTACCCTCCAGCCCGTCATCATGGAATGTCTCATCGACGAGCTGATTCAGCGAGTATGTAGTGAAATCAAGGCGATCGCCCCCCAAGCCTTCCTGAGCCATGCCCTCGTGAAAGCCCAAATCGAAGACAACCTCCGCGATTGTCAAACGCGCCTCATTCTAGACCCCCTTGCTACGAGGTTGATGGGGCACTTTGGCAGTGCGATCGCCCTCTCCCAACAATTGCACACTCTACGCCAACATCTGCAAACCCTACCTACCCACCAGATCGGCTACGGCGGCGGCAACCTGTTGAACCTGTTTCGTCACCTGAAAACCGACCTTGTAGGCCAAGACTTCTCTGGTCTGACCCTGCGCCAAGCCATTCTGCACGATATTTCCCTGCGCCGTACGAACTTTACCCAAGCCACCTTTCGCCAATGCAGCTTTGCCAACACCTTCGGCGGTATCACTCACCTTGCCTTTAGCCCCGACGGCAACCGCTTTGCCACCTGCGACAGCAACGGCAACGTCGCCCTGTGGTCGGTGAACGGAATGCACCCCACCGCAAAATGTATCGGGCACGATTTTTGGACTTGGGCCGTTGCCTTTAGCCCCAATAGCGCGCTGCTGGCCAGTTGCGGGCAAGATCAAACCATTCGCCTCTGGGACACTGCCACAGGTCACTGTCACAAAATTCTAAAAGGACATACCAACATCGTGACGGATGTGACCTTTAGCCCGGATGGACTTTCTTTGCTAAGTTGCAGTACCGATGGCACCGTCAAGCAGTGGAACTTGTCCACGGGAAACTGCATGCAAACCTTTCTCGGTCATGAGAAGTGCGTTTGGGGGGCCGTCTTTGCCCCCGACGGCCAGCATTTCTACAGCGGCGGCGAAGATAACTGCATTCGCTACTGGGATCTGCACACCGGAACCTGCCTTAAAGTCTTTACCGGACACACCCAATGGATCATGGCGATCGCCCTCAGCCCCGATGGACTCCAACTCGCCAGCGCCAGCATGGACGGCACCCTCAAACTGTGGTGTACCGCCACGGCCACTTGCTTGCATACGCTGTCCGGTCATCAAGCCCCGGTTCTCAGCGTGGCTTTTAGCCCTAAAGGTCGCACCCTTGCCAGCGGCAGCTACGATCGAACCGTTCGTCTCTGGAATGCTCGAACCGGAATCTGTACTCAAATCCTGAATAAACATACCAACCGGATTTGGTGCGTTAAGTTTCACCCCAAGGGCAATCTCCTCGCCAGCGGCGGCGATGACCATACTGCTCGCTTCTGGAATTCTGTCACAGGTGACCCTACCAATACGCTTCAGGGCCACAGCAACGGCATTTATGCGATCGCCCTCCATCCCAACGGCACCCTCCTGGCCAGCGCCCACGAAGATCAAACCGTTCGTTTGTGGCCAGTGCCATCTTCACCTCTAGAGCCACATAAATCTCTAGACAAAACTGGAGATTCTGCATTCGATCCCCCTAACCCCCTTAAAAAGGGGGAACTAGAACTCAAAGTCCCCCTTTTTAAGGGGGATTTAGGGGGATCGAAGGTGTCAAACGGCCCAACCGATCGAGAGCGGTACGCTTTCGCTCCGCCAAATCCAATTCGCCCCTCTCTTGAACCATTCCAAACCCTGCGGGGACATCAAAACCGGATTCTGGCGATCGCCTTTAGCCCCGACGGTCATACCCTCGCTAGCGGCAGCCTCGACCGTACCATTAAACTCTGGAATCCAGAGACCTACCAATGTCGCCTCACGCTTCAAGGCCACCAAAGCTGGATCTGGGATGTTGCCTTTCATCCCAATAGCAAAACCCTCGCCAGCGCCAGCTACGATCGCACCGTGAAGCTGTGGGATCTCAAAACAGGCCACTGTACCCATACCCTAGAAGGCCATCTCGGTTCAGCCCTCTCCGTTGCCTTTAGCCCCGACGGGCAATGGCTGGCGTCCGGCGGCTACGAGCAAATGCTAAAGCTCTGGCATCCTGAGTCCGGCGAATGCGTTCACACCTGGTACGCCCACCCCAATCGCGTCTGGGCAGTGGCCTTCAGCCCCAATAGCCAGTGGCTCGCAACCGCCGGAGAAGACGGAAATATTATTCTGTGGGATGTAGAAACAGGCGATCGCCTCCAAACCCTCAGCGGCCATTCCCAATCGGTGCTCTGCCTTCGCTTTAGTGCCGATGGTCGGCAGTTGTTCAGCAGTAGCGGCGATCGCACTGTTAAACAATGGGACTTACAGACAGGTCAATGCCTCCAAACCCTGTCCGGTCACGATCATTGGGCCTGGTCCTTAGCTTTAGTTTCTGCCCATATCTTGCTGAGCGGGAGTCAAGATGAAACCATTCAATGTTGGGACTTAACAACCGGGGAACCCCTCCAACGCTTAGAAGTTCCGCGTCCCTATGCAGGGATGAATATTAGCGACACCCAAGGACTGACCGATGCCCAACGCCAAACGCTGACCGTTCTGGGCGCAATCTGCAACCGCACAGACGAATTCTTGAATTTAAGCCAAAATTCATGGTCAGGTTGAGGAAATCTTTGTCAGAATGGGTTCAGCACTTTGAGAGGGGAGAGTCATGACCCGCAACAACGCCCAAAACGTGGGACTTTGAAGTTCTCAACACTAGCACTCCCGTATCAACCCATAAAATCGGCAATACCGATCCTCATATCACTATGGTCGAACAAGCAGCCTCTGGAGAAAGACAGCTGACTACCGACGATCTAGACAAGCTGCTCTACATTCTGCCGCCCGACTTACGCGATCGCCTCCAAAACCATCCCCAAAAAGAATCCCTGATTGAAATTGTCCTCGACCTGGGACGGGAACCCGAAGCCCGTTTTCCTGGGGTGGCAGAACGGCTTTCCGAAACCGTCGTCACCCGCGAAGAACTGGATTACTGCATCAGCCAAGTGGGTCTCTTCAGCGGCGACAACCGAGCGGGCATCGAGCGCACCCTCCACCGCATTAGCGCCATGCGCAACCGTCAAGACATCATTATTGGCCTGACTTGCCGGGTGGGGCGGGCCGTCTTTGGCACCACCCTCATGATTCGCGACCTGATCGAAAGCGGACGCTCGATCTTACTTTTGGGTCGTCCCGGCGTTGGCAAAACCACCGCCCTGCGCGAAATTGCCCGCGTCCTCGCTGACGAACTCGACAAGCGCGTCGTGATTATTGACACCTCCAACGAAATTGCCGGAGATGGCGACGTGCCCCATCCGGCGATCGGGCGCGCCCGTCGCATGCAGGTGGCGCGCCCTGAGTTACAGCACCAAGTCATGATCGAGGCCGTGGAAAATCACATGCCGGAAGTCATCGTGATCGACGAAATCGGGACGGAACTGGAGGCGATCGCCTCCCGCACCATTGCCGAACGCGGCGTGCAGCTCATCGGTACCGCCCACGGCAACCGCATCGAAAACCTCATGAAAAATCCGACCCTTTCGGACTTGATCGGCGGCATCCAATCCGTCACCCTCGGCGACGACGAAGCGCGACGGCGGGGCACCCAAAAAAGCATTTTGGAGCGCAAAGCCCCTCCCACCTTTGAAATTGCGATCGAAATGCTAGAGCGGCAGCGTTGGAATATCCACGAAGACGTCGCAATTTCAGTCGATACTCTCCTGCGCGGTAGGGTTCCCGTTCCCCAGGAACGCACCGTAGACGAGCGGGGCGAAGTTAAGATTATCCAATCCCAGCCAACCCCAGCACCCACTCCCGCCTCCGAGCTCGATGCCCTCCGCCTCGCAAAAACCGGGTGGGGCGGTGCAGGACGCATTCAGCCCTTGCCGCTGCCTTCAATGGGACTCGAACCCCCCGGATCCAACGTTCGAGATTTTCAATCTCTCCTCGACGAATCGTTTCGGCAGCAGGATGGATTCAGTCCGGAATTCGAGCGCAAAACAGGTCCCAATGGCGAAGACCTGCCCCTGCACGTCTACCCCTACGCCGTCAGTCGATCGCAGCTAGAGCAGGTGATCCAAACCCTGCAACTGCCCATCCTGCTGACCAAAGATATCGACCATGCGGATGTGGTGTTTGCCCTGCGATCGCACGTCAAAAGCCACGCCAAACTCAAGCAGGTGGCGCGCATTAAGCAAGTGCCCATCGTCAGCATTAAATCCAACTCCATCCCGCAAATTGCCAGAGGCTTGCGTCGCTTGCTGAATATGGACGATCCAGATGCCGAGGTATTGGACATCAATATGTTTTCTGCGGGTCGCAACAACGACGAAATGGAAGCCTTAGAAGAAGCGCGATTGGCAGTCGAGCAAATTGTCATCCCCAAAGGTCAGCCTGTCGAGTTATTGCCCCGCCCCGCCCTAGTCCGCAAAATGCAGCACGAACTCATCGAGCACTATCGCCTGCATTCCCAAAGCTTTGGCGAGGAACCCAACCGTCGCCTTCGGATTTATCCGGCTTGATTAGCGCAACATTCAACTCATCCCTGGTTGAAAATAAAATTCAGCCAGGGACGAGCCAAGCTTACGAAAATAACGGTTCTGGCGGAAAAGTACGCTTGAACTCTTCAATCAGATCGTCCATTTCCTCAAGCGCTTGGTTGACATCGATCCTAAGCGTACCGAGGTCGGGTTGCTCTAGGAGACGGACCAAAAGCTCGCGCTTTTGCTCGATAGACGTCAGCCAAGTTTGTGCGGTTTGTCGTTCCATGCAAATTTATTTACGAAGGTTAAACGAGAATCTGAGTCTATTCCTACTCTAGCAATTTGCCAGTCGTCGGAAACTTAGTTTTGAAGAGATCCGTCCTCCTTTTAAGCGACGCGTGTCAACCCTTTGAGCAAAGCCTCTCAAGTCGCCCCTTTCAATCTGCCAGCGACGAACTGACAATCTAGGCTAAGCTAGCTAACGAGACATTCTATTGCGTAAGGCCAGACATTGTGCTTCATCGTTCAACCCTAGCTTCTTTACTCGTCCTTTGCAGCGTACTTGGCATCGCCCCGGTCGCCCTCAGCCAAGCTTTTATTCCCCATACGGTGGCACCGGACGCAAAAGAGTTACAGAAAACAGGTATCGCACTCTTGCGAGAAGCAGTACAGCTCGCGCAATTTCAGCAATACGAACCAGCCTTAGCGCGCACAAAACTGGCAACGCAGCTTTTACCCACCTCTGCCGAAGCATGGGCGCTCTTAGGCGGTCTTTACCTGAGCACCGACAAACTAGACCCCGGCATCCAGGCTTTAGAAAAATCTCTATCGCTCAATCCCAACAATGCAGGCGTTAACTTTAGCCTCGGCTCTGCTTATTTTCGCAAAGCCAATTATCCCGCTGCCGAGCGCGCCCTTCAGGCTGGGCTAAAGGCAAAACCAGGCGTCCCAGAAGCCCTCTTCGACTTGGGCAATACCTATCTTCGGATGGGGCGTTTTGATGACGCGATCGATCGCTACAGAGAAGCTGCTGCCAAAGATGCAAAGTTTTGGCCTGCCATCAATAATGTCGGATTGGTTCAGTACGAGCAGGGTAATATCGATGGCGCAATTCAAAGCTGGAAAGCGGCGATCGCCATTGATGAAAAGAATGCAGAGCCAAAGTTAGCGCTTGCCACAGCCCTTTACAAACAAGGTCAAGTCGAACAGGGCACTACCCTGGCCGCAGCGGCGATCGCCGTGGATCGCCGCTATGGCGACGTCAAGTTCTTGAAAGATAACCTCTGGGGCGATCGCCTGATTGCCGATACCCAGACCATTTTGGCAACCCCTAAAGTCCGCGATACCCTCGCTCAATCCGCGCCCGTCACAGCTCCGGCACTTCAAATTCAAAAAAGACCCGCGCCAGCCAAGCCAAATAAACCTTAAAATTTAGCTCTTTCTTCTACCCACTATGGGGAAGGGAGATAGCCTGGTGAACCTTACACCAGCGCATCTACTCAAGCAGCATAAATCTTGACGGTTGATGGAAAAGCAGATCGTCGTACGCACCCTCCAACTCGAAGATATTCCGTCTGTAGCCGAGCTGCTAAGCGAAGCGTTTTATGGCGGGCACGGATGGACGGGGTGGGCTGCCCCCATTCTCAAGCTCGGCATTTATCAGGACTTAAAAAGCCGTTATTTGAGCCAGCCGTCTCAGCACATCTGCCTCGTGGGCATTCAAGTCTCGCAACGCGAACTGCCGATCGTTGCCGGAACGGTCGAATTAGCCGTGCGGCCCTTATTAGCCTGGGGAACCTTTAATGCATCGGTACCCTATATTTCCAACCTAGCCGTTGCCCGATCTTTCCGCCGTCGCGGAATAGGCCGACAGCTACTACTGGCCTGCGAACCGATCGCGCAACACTGGCAACACGACACGCTTTATCTCCATGTCAAAAAAGACAATCAAGTTGCCAGAGGGCTGTACTTCAACCTAGGCTATCGACGGCAGCAGGATGAAATTCCAGTTTGGGCGAGGCTATTCGGGCAGTCGCAGCAGCTCTTGATGAGCAAATCGCTGCAACTCAACCTGAAATCTTCCCGCTCGGCTCAAACGCAACAATTGACCTAGCACTGTTACAACGTCGAGCGATGCACCGAACTCAGTTCTTTGTTTGAAGTTCTTTGTTTGAAGGGGCAATCCTAGCCTACCGATTCCGCAGAGAATACAAACCGCGAACGGGAGGGTTTGGCCCTGAAGCAGAGGCAAGAAGAACGGGTTCCCTGCCCACAGCAACTGAAAATTGGATGCTACCTTGCTGGAACACGACGCTCGGTTCAGACCGATTGCTGGTGTCGATACTTTTGACAAAAAGTCGCCCGCCAGAGAGAGAGTCGCCAATGCCGACCGTCCGGCTGGTCGGCTCGTCGGGTGCCTGCACGATCGCGCGGGGCAGCCCGCTGACAATCACCACGCCCGTAACCTTGACTTGAGCGGGTTCTGGGGCCTTGGGCAATTCTGGAAGCTTGAGCGAGTCGGACGGTTTGGCGCTAGTGGCTTGTGTCCCAGGACCGATCGCAATCTGTTTGGCAGTCCCCGATCGTCCTTTAGCTGAAGATTGTGCCGAACTCGCCGACTGGGTGGAAGGACCGCCGGGTGTCGTTGCAGCAGTATTATTACCTCCTCCTCCTGTAGGGGCCAAGCGCGCTACGGGTCCTACAGAACCAAACGGATCGGGACGTCCGCTCTTGATCACTCGCAGCCGATCGTCGGGGTTGGTGGGTCGGGTCAGCGCAATTTTAGAGGGCGAGTTAAGCGTCGCCGGAACGGATGGTGAGGGAAAGGGTTGGGAAGGAACAGGCGCTGGGGCGGGGCTGACGCTCAAATCCTTGGACTCTCCGCACCCCACCACTGCAAGGGGCACGAGCGCAAGGGTCAAATATAGGGGTACTCGATTAAACCGCACCTTCATCTGTCTATGCCTCACCGTTACCTTAAAAAACTTAAACTTCGAAATTTGACTGCTGTAGCATCCAACTGACCGATCGAGACTAACTGATTGACTCCAAATTGGCTATAGAGCGCAATAAGACAATATTTTAGTGTTAGGACTCGAACTGTCACTCTATCGTAGCAATGGAAATAACGACCCTATTACCTAAAGCTTCCAGATTTTCCGCTCTCCTCAAAGGTTAGAGACAAATATGGCCCAAACCGAAGGGAAAGTTTATATTCTCGGAGCCGGACCCGGTGCGGCAGATTTTTTGACCGTTGCCGGACAGACCATTTTATCAACCGCTGAGGTTCTTATCTATGATGCCCTGATCGATCCCAAATTATTAACGCTCGCGCCGAAAACCTGTATTCATCTATGGGCGGGGAAGCGGGGGCAAGAACCCAGCACCCCCCAACCCGAGATCGATCGACTGTTAATAACGTATTGCCAGCAAGGCAAACAGGTGGTCCGCCTGAAAAGCGGAGACCCCGCTCTTTTTGGTAGAGTGGCGTCAGAAATACAGGCGCTGCAATCGGCAAATTGTGCCTATGAGGTTTGGCCGGGGCTATCGTCGGCCTTGGCTGCTCCAATTTTGGCCGGAATTCCCCTAACCGATCCGGTCCTCAGCCGCAGCGTTACGATTGCGAGCGCCCATGAGATTGCTGCCGTAGATTGGGACCTCATGGCGCGCAGCGAGTCCTTGGTGATTCTCATGGGAGGGCGATCGCTCCCCCTCCTCATCCAGTCTCTCCAAGAGCACGGCAAACCCGCCCATACACCCATCGCGATCGTTCGCTGGGGCGGATGGCCCCAGCAGGAAGTCTGGGTCGGCACCCTAGAGACAATTGTGGAAGAGACCCGAGGAGAACGACTCTCACCTGCGGTCATGGTCATCGGCGAAGTCGTCCGGCTTCGCGAAACCCTTGCCATCCCCAATTTCTCTGCCTTAGTACCCCCTAGTCCTCTTGCTACTATGACTGAAATGACTATGACTGAAACGCACGCAGACTTGCAATCTCAGCAGTCTCGCCCCTTAGAAGGGCTGACGATTCTAGTAACGCGCTCGGCGAGCCAAGCCCCAGCATTTCGCCAGAGTTTAGAGGCGCAAGGTGCAACGGTCTTGGAGATGGCGGCGCTCGAAATCGTTCCCCCTTCGAGTTGGGAGCCACTGGATCGGGCGATCGCCCAACTCGACACCTTCGACTGGCTGTTTTTGACCTCAGCTAATGGCGTTCAGTATTTCTTCGAGCGGTTGCTGGCCCAAGGCAAAGACGCGCGGGCGTTAGCGGGGATTAAAATTGCCGTTGTGGGACGCAAAACCGCCGCCGTATTAAAAGAGCAGGGACTCATCCCAGACTTTATCCCCCCGCACTACATTGCCGATGAACTCGTGGCCCACTTCCCCGATCGCGATCGCCTAGGCAGCCTGCGCTGTTTGTTTCCGAGGGTGGAGTCCGGCGGACGGGAGGTCCTAGTGCAGCAGCTTACGGCCCAAGAAGCGACGGTGGTTGAAGTTCCTGCCTATCAATCTCAATGTCCCAGTGCTATAGACCCCCAAATTGCAGTCGCTCTCCAGCAACAGACTGTAGATGTCATCACCTTTGCCAGTTCCAAAACCGTCGAGCACTTTTGGCAGTTGCTCCAGCAAACGCCGCATTTCGAGCCATCGGGCTGGAACCCGATCCTTCAATCCCTCAAAGTTGCCTCCATTGGGCCGCAGACGTCTAAAACCTGTCGCGCGCTTTTAGGCAAAGTCGATATCGAGGCTCGGGAGTATACCCTGGAAGGACTCATTGAAAGTGTTGTTCTGACCTACAGCTAAAAGCGTTTTGTGCAGCGATCGAGATCACAGTAAAAGCATGACCTCGATCGCTGCACTTCATTAAATCCCATGCGAGGTTTGCGTACAGTAAAGTATTAGCACTTAGCCAAAGGATTGCTCTCGGAAGCGATCCTTTTTTATGGGAGCGATCCTGACTGCGCGAGATTTCTAGGCTGGTAGAATTGCACGAAACGCCAGAGAATAGACAGATGCGCGCTACCCCGTCCGAGCCCTGGCCTACCATTGCGATCGCCCCCGACTCTTTCAAAGGAACGCTGACCGCAAAAGCAGCAGCCCAAGCCCTTGCGGGTGGATTGCAGCAGGCGCTCCCATCGGCCAACATTTTGCAGTGGCCGATGGCCGATGGCGGAGAAGGCACCCTAGACTCGCTCCAGGCTGTTTTGCGTGGAGAACTCGAGCGGTGGACAGTCAAAAATGCAGCGGGCTTACCCGTACGGGCGTGTTTTTATCGTTGCGAAATTCAAAACCAACCTGCTGCTGTCCTCGAAGTCGCCCAGGTTGTAGGCATCACTGACCGATCGTCACAACAGTATCCAGTCGCCCAGCGCGCGACGCAAGGCGTAGGCGAACTCCTACGACATACCTTAGATCTTGGTATTCGCGAACTGTACGTCGGCCTAGGGGGAAGCTGTACGAACGATGGCGGTGCGGGTCTGCTCGCGGGGTTGGGGGTTGAGTTCCTGGATGCTCGAGGCTGTCTTCTATCACCTGCGCCAGAAGGTCTAGCACGGCTCGCGAGCATTGATTTCTCTGGTCTCGATCCTCGACTGCAATCGACGCGTTTAACCTTGCTGTCGGACGTCCGCAGTCCGCTTTGCGGGCCGAACGGGGCCACCCATACCTTTGGCCCGCAGAAAGGTTTAGCAAATAAAGAAGAACGCGATCGCATCGATCGAACCCTCGATCGCTTTGCCACCTTGGCAGAACGGACTATAGCGCAGCAGTTTCCCTCCCGCGAGCTGAGACAAAACCTACAGACCCGCCCTGGGACTGGCGCGGCAGGCGGGCTGGGATTTGCGCTCCAGTTGTTAGGCGGCATCCATACCTCCGGTGCAAAATTCATTGCAGAACTGCTGAACATTCCCCATCATTTAAAGCAGGTAGACTGGCTGATTGTGGGGGAGGGTTGCAGCGATGTCCAAACGCTGCAAGGCAAGGCCCCCTGGGTTGTCGCTCAAATGGCTCACAATGAAGGAGTACCCGTCACGCTTCTATCTGGGGCGATCGTGTCAGAAGATGCGGCGACTTTAGCGCAATCCTTTAGAGGCAACTGCTTCTCTTTAACGCCAGGTCCGACCTGCTGCTTCCCCGCCTCAGATGCACCCACTTCCGCCGAAGACTGCCGCCTTCGCGCTGCCCAGTGGCTGCAAAAAGCGGGCCTTCAATTGGGGCAACAGTGGCTGCAAAACCGACCCTTAGATTCCGACCGAGGCGATTTCCTGTAGAGGCGCGAGGCCTTGCGCCCCCTACAAGATTGTTGGTGGTTTTCAGTTCGGGAATAGCCTATTCCAAACCCCCATCTCCCCCATCTTCCCGACCAGCCCCATCTCCACCCTTACCCTTAATCCCCATGCTTGGAACCTTTCAGCAAAGCCAACTGCGAGTTGAAATCGGAGCGACCGCCTCCCAGCTAAACCAGGCCATTCTACGAACGGCCCAACTGCGGCAATGGCTGTTTCCCCAAATTCTGACCGGAAACCTTCTGGCAGAACTGTCCCCTGGCTTAACCTTTACAAGCTGGATTGGATTCGTTCCCGTCGAACACAACGTTGACGCCGTCGAGACCGAAGGACTCCGGTTAATTTTAAGTCGGGGGATCGATGGAATTCACGAGTGGCAGTGGGGCGACGGATGGGTGCAGTCTTGCCTCGAAGGCGTTTCCTTCCTTCCGCTTCAAGCCGGCAATACTGCCACGCTTCTCCGCTTAAAAGCCTACCTTGCTCTTGCGGAGAAGTTTCGCCGCTAGACCCATCCTTAAAGCTTGACCACCAGCACGGGACAGGATGCATCGCTGACGACTTGGCTGCTAACCGAGCCCTTCAAAATTCGATTCACCCCCGTCAGTCCGCGACTGCCCAGCACGATCAAGTCAGCATGATGGATATTTGCCAGTCGAATAATTTCCTCCGTCGGGTCGCCCGTCACAATTTCCAGCTCCGATTGACAGGGAAGTTCGGCCTGGTAAGCTTGGAGCGCTTTTTCGATGTGTCGAAACTGACCCAATTCTGGATCGACAAAGGGAAGGTCGGCAGGCTGTTCTAAATTGCTCTCGGATAGCTCGATGACGTGGCACAAAACGATCGTCGCGCTAGGCTGAAGCTTAATCTGCAAAACGCACTGAATCACATAGTCCGACTGTTCGGAACTGTCTAAAGCCACTAGGATTCGATCAAACACGGTACGTGCCTCCAAATACGCGATCGCGAGCAGCATCTCGACCTTACTACGACATTCGAGGTTCTAACACATGCCAGTTACGAGTATTTACGAGGAAATTCGCCCGTAAACGCTAGGGATAATGGGGCTTCGGTCGCGCCCGCAACCGCACTGAATCTCGGTGGGAAGGCAAACCCTCTGCATCTGCCAAAATTTCGATGGCATTGGCCACTTTGCTCAGGGCAGTGCTGGAATACTGAATGAGACTGGAGTGCTTCATGAAGGTCTCGACGCCCAACGCCGAAGCAAACCGCGCCGATCCCGAGGTGGGTAAGGTGTGGTTTGGTCCCGCCAAATAGTCGCCCACTGCCTCTGGCGTATCGGAACCTAAGAAGATCGCCCCTGCATGGCGGATATGTTCTAGCAAAGCCCAAGGGTCTTCAACTTCTAACTCTAGGTGTTCCGGGGCAAACTCGTTGGAAAGTTCGGCGGCCCGCTCCAGGGTGTTCACCACGATGATTAGGCCGTAGTGGGCGATCGCCTTTTCCGTCAGCGTCCGGCGCGGGTGATTCACCAACTGCGCTTCCACTTCGCGGGTCACTTGTTCGGCCAAGGTCATGCTGGTCGTAATTAAGATTGCCGCCGCTAAAGGATCGTGTTCTGCTTGGGCCAGTAAATCCACTGCGACGAAAACGGGATTGGCAAGGTGGTCCGCAATGATGAGAACTTCAGACGGTCCTGCCAAAGAATCGATCCCAACGGTTCCGTACACCAGCTTTTTGGCGAGGGTTACGTAGACATTCCCCGGCCCCGTAATCACGTCGACCTTTGGAATGGTTTCGGTCCCGTAAGCCAGGGCGGCGATCGCCTGAGCCCCTCCCACCCGATAAATTTCATGAATTCCCGCTTCTTGAGCCGCCACCAACACCGCTGCATCGATCTGCTTGTCGGGGCCCGGCGGCGTCACCATGACCGCACGCGGCACCCCCGCCACGGCAGCAGGTACCGCATTCATCAGGACCGTACTGGGGTAGCACGCCCGCCCACCCGGCACGTACAATCCAGCACAGTCTACAGGGGTGTAGCGTTTCCCCAAGACCACTTCGTCGTCTCCAAACTGCACCCAACTCTTGGGCTTGCGCTGGCGGTGAAAAGATTCAATTTGACGATGGGCTAACTGAATGGCATCTAAAAGTTCCTTAGAAACCTGCTGGTAGGCCGCATCCAGCTCAGCACCGCTCACCCGCAACCCGCCGAGTTCTAACGTAACCTGATCGAATTCAGCCGTGTAGTGCAAGAGCGCTCGATCGCCCTGACGCCTGACGCTCTGCAAAATTTCGCGAACCGTTGCCTCTTTGTGCAGAACCTGATCGTCGTGGATGCGGTCGCAAATTCGCTGAAGTTCAGCTTTTGCCTCGGAGAGCTGTGTAATCGTTCTCAACATGGGTTTGGGCAGCCAATGTAGGTCTCGGATTAGAAAGACTGAATTCAAGTATAGCGACGGATTTAGGTACCGGAGCAAACCCGTCTTTAGTATTCTTAGCTTAACGCGATTTTAGAAAGGTCGTGTTCTGGGAAGAACTGGTGCTATCATGATTTATTGGGTATTTTCATGTCTTATACTTTGCCGAACAACTGTGGCTAACATTAAATCAGCAATTAAACGCATCCAAATCTCGGAACGCAATCGTCTCCGCAATAAGTCCTACAAAACTGCCGTCAAGACCCTCATGAAGAAGTACTTCGATGCGGTTCGCCAGTACGCTGCCGAACCCACGCCGGAGCAAATGGCATTAGTCGAAGAGCGCATGTCCTCTGCCTATAGCAAAATTGACAAAGCTGTGAAGCGTGGCGTCCTCCATAGCAATACGGGCGCGCGTAAAAAAGCCCGCCTCGCTCGCGTTCTCAAAAGTTCGACCCAGGGAGCAGCGCAACAGGCCTAGGACAGTCCCGCGCCCAGAGGTTCTAGCACCATCGGTTTGGACTTAGAAGCGATCTCTCACGCTCGAAAAAGCAGAATGCATCTCATCGACACCCACGTTCATCTCAACTTTGAAGCTTTCGAGCCAGATTTTGAGCGAGTCGTTCGGCGCTGGCGCGAAGCCGGCGTCGTCCGTTTAGTCCATTCTTGCGTCGAGCCTGACGAATTTGAAAAAATTCAAGGTTTGGCCCGCCGCTATCCAGAGCTGTTTTTTGCGGTAGGTCTGCATCCGTTGGATGTAGCGCAGTGGACGGCGAGCTTGGGAGATCGGATTCGATCCTTAGCAACCTCCGATTCCAAAGTGGTTGCAATTGGAGAAACGGGGCTCGACCTTTACAGAGCCGAGAATTTGGCCGAGCAACTCGAGGCATTTGAGACTCAACTTCTGATTGCCCAAGGGCTGAGTCTTCCGGTCATCATTCATTGCCGAGACGCAGCCCAGCCCATGGCCGAGTTCTTGAGGTCGTTCTGGAAGCAGTACGGTCCCGTCAAGGGTGTCATGCATTGTTGGGGAGGAACCCCTCAAGAAACCCAACAGTTTCTCGACCTAGGGTTCTTCATCAGCTTTAGCGGTACTGTAACGTTCAAAAATGCGGTTCAAATCCACGAGTCTGCTCGAATCGTGCCTGCAGATCGGCTGCTCGTCGAAACAGACTGCCCCTTTCTCGCTCCCGTCCCCAAGCGGGGAGAGCGCCGCAACGAACCCGCTTACGTCTATCACGTCGCTCAGCGCGTTGCCGATCTCCGGAACTGTTCCCTCTCTGAGATTGCAGCTCAAACCACTCAAAATGCCTGCACGCTGTTCGATCTGCCTCGACCGGCCGAACAGCCGATTTTGGTCGAAGCTTAGCCAATTGCGCTAGACTATATTACCCATTGTAAAGATGGGCCTCAGACTTCTCGAAGCTTATGCCCCTGGGAGTCGCAGACCGAATCCGCTTTTTGCAGCCCCACCCACCGATTCAAAGACCAGCACAGCGCAACGCCTTGGATTGACTTTTCCTCTGCGTAGGAATATGATGTACAATTCTATTTGCGCTGGGCGTGACCTCTAGAGGAGACGCATGACTAATCAGATTTACACCCAACCTGCTTTTGCTCTTCCAGATTTGGTTGAAATTCAGCGGGAGAGTTTTCGATGGTTTCTCGAAGAAGGGCTGATTGAAGAACTAGAGAGTTTTTCTCCCATCACGGACTACACGGGTAAAATTGAGCTTCATTTTCTTGCCAAAGATTACAAGCTAAAGCGACCTAAGTACAGCGTCGACGAAGCAAAGCGACGGGATAGCACTTACGCCGTCCAGATGTACGTTCCCACTCGTCTCATCAACAAGGAAACGGGCGAAATCAAGGAGCAGGAAGTTTTTATTGGCGATCTTCCGCTCATGACCGATCGCGGGACGTTCATCATCAACGGTGCAGAGCGCGTGATCGTGAACCAGATCGTTCGAAGTCCCGGCGTTTATTACAAGTCCGAGACGGATAAAAACGGGCGGCGCACCTACAATGCCAGCTTAATTCCGAATCGCGGGGCATGGCTGAAGTTTGAAACCGACAAGAACGATCTCGTTTGGGTGCGAATCGACAAGACGCGCAAGCTCTCGGCTCAGGTGCTGCTCAAGGCGTTGGGATTGACCGATGGGGAAATCTTCGATCGGTTGCGCCACCCCGAATACTACCAAAAAACCATCGAAAAAGAAGGTCAATTTGGCGAGGAAGAAGCCCTCTTGGAGCTGTATCGCAAGCTGCGGCCCGGCGAACCACCGACGGTTTCCGGCGGCCAACAGCTTCTCGATTCTCGGTTTTTCGACCCCAAACGTTACGACTTGGGGCGGGTGGGCCGTTACAAGCTCAATAAAAAGCTGCGGCTGAATACGGCTGAAAACACGCGAGTGCTGACGCCGGACGATATTCTGGCGGCGATCGACTACCTCATCAACCTAGAGTTCGACATCGGCAGCATCGACGACATCGACCACTTGGGCAACCGTCGCGTTCGTTCTGTGGGCGAACTGCTCCAAAACCAGGTGCGGGTGGGTCTCAACCGCTTGGAACGCATCATCAAAGAACGGATGACCGTTTCGGATGTCGAGTCCCTGACCCCGGCCTCTTTGGTGAATCCCAAGCCCTTGGTGGCGGCCATTAAAGAGTTCTTCGGATCCAGCCAACTTTCTCAGTTTATGGATCAAACCAATCCCTTGGCCGAATTGACCCACAAGCGGCGGCTCAGCGCCCTCGGTCCTGGTGGTCTGACGCGGGAACGAGCTGGATTTGCGGTGCGGGACATTCACCCCAGCCACTACGGGCGCATTTGTCCGATCGAGACGCCGGAAGGTCCGAATGCAGGTCTGATTGGCTCCTTGGCCACCCACGCGCGAGTGAACTCCTACGGCTTCATCGAAACGCCCTCCTATCGTGTCGAGAACGGACGCGTGCTCAAAGAGTTTGCGCCCCTCTACATGACCGCTGACGAAGAGGACGACAAGCGGGTCGCTCCAGGGGATATCCCCATGGACGAAAACGGTTACATTCTCGGCGATGTGGTGCCCGTTCGCTACCGTCAAGATTTCACCACGACATCGCCGACTGAGGTAGATTTTGTAGCGGTTTCTCCGGTGCAGATCATTTCCGTTGCAACCTCGTTGATTCCTTTTTTGGAGCACGATGACGCTAACCGAGCGCTGATGGGTTCTAACATGCAGCGGCAGGCGGTGCCTTTGCTGCGTCCCGAGCGCCCTCTGGTCGGAACTGGGCTAGAAGGCCAAGCCGCGCGCGACTCTGGGATGGTGATTATCAGCCGCAGCGACGGGGAAGTCACTTACGTCTCTGCCGATAAAATCTGCGTGCGAGACGATGAGGGAGAGGTCATTACTTACCCGGTTCAAAAGTACCATCGCTCGAACCAAGATACCTGCCTCAACCAGCGGCCCATCGTGTTTGTGGGCGATCGCGTCCTATCCGGCCAGATTATTGCAGACGGTTCTGCAACCGAAGGCGGAGAACTGGCCCTCGGTCAGAATATATTGGCAGCCTACATGCCTTGGGAGGGCTACAACTACGAAGACGCCATTCTGATTAGCGAACGCCTCGTGCGGGACGAAGTTTATACTTCCATTCACATTGAGAAGTACGAAATTGAAGCCCGTCAAACCAAGTTAGGTCCCGAAGAAATTACGCGGGAAATCCCCAACGTTGGGGAAGATGCCCTGCGTCAGCTCGACGAGAACGGCGTGATTCGGACGGGCGCGTGGGTCGAGTCCGGCGACATTTTAGTAGGTAAAGTCACCCCTAAGGGCGAATCCGACCAGCCGCCAGAAGAAAAGCTGCTGCGAGCCATCTTTGGCGAAAAAGCGCGGGACGTTCGCGACAATTCTTTGCGAGTACCCAATGGCGAGAAGGGCCGCGTCGTAGACGTGCGGATCTTTACCCGAGAGCAGGGAGACGAACTGCCACCGGGAGCCAACATGGTGGTTCGGGTGTACGTGGCCCAGAAGCGCAAAATCCAGGTGGGCGACAAGATGGCGGGCCGTCACGGCAACAAGGGTATTATTTCCCGGATTCTGCCGATCGAAGATATGCCCTACCTCGAAGACGGCACTCCCGTCGACGTGGTGCTGAACCCCTTGGGTGTACCGTCCCGGATGAACGTGGGGCAGGTGTTCGAATGCCTCTTAGGTTGGGCTGGGGAAAACCTGGGCCTGCGCTTTAAGCTCACCCCCTTCGACGAAATGCACGGCGAAGAAGCATCGCGCCTGACCGTCCACGGCAAGTTAGAAGAGGCCAGCGAGCAGTACGGCAAACACTGGATTTTCAACCCCGACGAGCCAGGCAAGTTGAAGGTGATCGACGGGCGGACGGGCGAACCGTTCGACCAGCCCGTGACCGTAGGTAAAGCCTACATGCTGAAGCTGGTTCACTTGGTCGACGATAAGATTCACGCTCGGTCCACGGGGCCTTACTCCCTGGTCACGCAACAGCCTTTGGGCGGTAAAGCGCAGCAGGGCGGTCAGCGCTTTGGAGAAATGGAAGTCTGGGCGCTGGAAGCGTTTGGGGCTGCATATATTCTCCAGGAGCTGCTGACGGTGAAGTCCGACGACATGCAGGGGCGCAACGAAGCCCTCAATGCGATCGTGAAAGGTCAGGCTATCCCTCGCCCCGGTACGCCGGAATCCTTTAAGGTGCTCATGCGAGAGCTGCAGTCTCTCTGTTTGGATATTGCCGTTCACAAGGTGGAACCGGATGACGAAGGCAGTAGTCGCGATGTCGAGGTGGATCTGATGGCGGATGTCAGTCAGCGCAGGACGCCTTCGCGACCGACCTACGAGTCCCTATCGAGAATGGACTTGGACGAGCCTGAGTAGCGGGCTTGGTATCCAGAGACGGTTTGCTGCCGCTTGAAATCGCCGATCGAAGCCCTAGGGTTTTACGGTATTTCAATCGGCAGTTGCCCGGTTTTTACGATCGATTTAGTTTGAGATACACAAAAGGAAACGCTAAGCGATGCCTAAGCTAGAACAGCGATTTGACTACGTCAAGATTGGTCTGGCATCTCCAGAACGAATTCGTCAGTGGGGCGAGCGCACCCTGCCCAACGGCCAAGTGGTCGGCGAAGTGACCAAGCCAGAAACGATCAACTACCGTACCTTGAAACCGGAGATGGACGGTCTGTTTTGCGAGCGCATTTTTGGTCCCGCCAAGGATTGGGAATGCCACTGCGGAAAATACAAACGGGTGCGGCATCGCGGGATCGTGTGCGAGCGCTGCGGCGTTGAGGTGACGGAATCGCGCGTACGCAGGCATCGCATGGGCTACATCAAGCTGGCAGCTCCCGTGACCCACGTTTGGTACCTCAAGGGGATTCCGAGCTACATGGCAACCCTGCTAGACATGCCGCTGCGGGATGTAGAGCAAATCGTATATTTTAACGCCTACGTCGTTTTGGATGCAGGTAATGCGGAGAACCTGTCCTACAAACAGTTGCTCAGCGAAGATCAGTGGATGGAAATTGAGGATCAGATCTACAGCGAAGATTCTCAACTCGCGGGCATTGAAGTAGGCATTGGTGCCGAGGCCGTACAGCGGCTGCTCCAGGATTTGAATCTGGAAACCGAAGCGGAGAGCCTGCGGGAAGAAATTGCAACCTCTAAGGGGCAAAAGCGCGCCAAGCTGATCAAGCGGTTGCGAGTGGTCGATAATTTCGTGGGGACGGGTTCCTTCCCCGACTGGATGGTCCTGTCCTACATTCCCGTCATTCCCCCCGACTTGCGTCCGATGGTGCAGTTGGATGGGGGTCGATTTGCTACCTCCGATCTCAACGATCTCTATCGCCGCGTTATCAATCGGAACAACCGTCTGGCCCGGCTTCAGGAAATCCTCGCACCCGAAATCATCGTTCGCAACGAGAAACGGATGCTTCAAGAGGCCGTAGACGCTTTGATCGATAACGGTCGCCGCGGACGAACGGTCGTGGGAGCCAACAATCGTCCCCTCAAGTCGCTATCTGACATTATCGAAGGGAAACAGGGTCGCTTCCGGCAGAACTTGCTGGGTAAACGGGTGGACTACTCCGGTCGTTCTGTGATCGTGGTGGGGCCTAAGCTCAAAATTCACCAGTGCGGTCTGCCTCGGGAAATGGCGATCGAGCTGTTTCAGCCCTTTGTCATCCATCGCCTGATCCGTCAGGGATTGGTCAACAACATTAAGGCAGCCAAGCGGCTGATTCAGCGCAACGATCCCTTGATTTGGGACGTTCTAGAGGAGGTCATTAAGGGCCACCCCGTCATGCTCAACCGGGCACCGACGCTTCACCGCTTGGGGATTCAGGCGTTTGAACCCTTACTGGTAGAGGGTCGAGCGATTCAGCTCCACCCGCTGGTCTGTCCGGCCTTTAACGCTGACTTTGACGGGGACCAGATGGCCGTACACGTACCGCTTTCGATCGAGGCACAAGCCGAAGCACGACTGTTGATGTTGGCTTCCAACAATATCTTGTCTCCTGCAACGGGCCGACCGATCGTGACGCCGAGTCAGGATATGGTGCTGGGGTGCTACTATCTGACCGCAGAAAACCCTAAGGTTCAGACGGGCGCGGGCGGCTATTTCTCCGACCTAGACGATGTAATTCTGGCTTACGAGCAACATAAAATTGCCCTTCACGCTTACATCTGGGTGAGATTTGACGGTCCGGTAGACGATAGCGATGGAGATGCTCAGCCTGAAGTTGAGACCTTTCCAGACGGCAGCGTAACACAGACCTATCCGTCTAAGCGCATTCGCAGAGATGCTGAAGGGAATTTGATTTCTCAATACATTCGCACCACTGCGGGTCGCGTAATTTACAACAAGACCATTCAGGATTCTTTGGCAAGCTAAGCAGCAGCGGAAGGCAAATTATGACGGAAGGTGGTATGACGACTCACAATCAGCAGAAGCACACTGAACTGCCAGTTTTTTCTAACCGAGTGGTGAACAAAGGCGAACTAAAGACCTTAATGGGTTGGGCGTTTACCCATTACGGGACGGCTCGCAGTGCGGAAATGGCCGACAACTTGAAGGACCTTGGCTTTCGCTATGCCACGAAGGCTGGGGTGTCGATCAGTATTGAAGATTTACAGGTTCCACCGGGAAAGAAGGATCTTCTCGAAACGGCGGAAGAAGAAATTCGGGTCACAGAAGATCGCTATACGCGCGGCGAAATTACGGAAGTCGAGCGGTTCCAAAAGGTAATCGATACCTGGAACGGAGCCAGCGAGGAACTGAAGGATGAAGTGGTCAGGAATTTCCGGGCTAACGATCCGCTCAATTCGGTTTACATGATGGCGTTTTCGGGAGCGCGGGGGAATTTATCCCAAGTGCGTCAGCTGGTGGGGATGCGGGGCTTGATGGCAAATCCTCAAGGCGAAATTATCGATTTGCCCATTAAGACCAATTTCCGGGAAGGACTGACGGTTACCGAATATATCATTTCTTCCTACGGCGCTCGCAAGGGCTTGGTGGATACGGCGCTCCGAACAGCGGACTCGGGCTACCTGACCCGCCGACTGGTGGACGTGTCCCAGGATGTGATCATTCGCGAGAATGACTGCGGTACCCAGCGCGGGGTTGCGGTGCGCAGCATGATGGATGGCGACAAGGTGCTGATCAAGCTCAGAGATCGCCTCTTGGGTCGCGTGCTTTTGAACGATGTGGTTCATCCCGAAACGGGCGAAGTCATCCTAGCGAAGAATCAGGCAATTTCTGAGGATCTAGCCCAGGCAATTTGCGATGCAGGGGTGGAGGAGGTGGTCGTGCGATCGCCCCTGACCTGCGAAGCGGCCCGTTCGGTCTGCCAGCACTGCTACGGGTGGAGTCTGGCCCATGCCTATGTGGTGGACATTGGCGAGGCCGTGGGCATCATTGCCGCGCAATCGATCGGAGAACCTGGCACTCAGCTCACCATGCGGACCTTCCACACGGGTGGAGTATTTACCGCAGAAATGGCGCGACAAGTCCGCGCGCCTTTCTCCGGGAAAGTGAAGTATCCCAAAAACGTGCGGATGCGACCGTTCCGAACCCGCCACGGGGAAGATGCCTATACGGCTGAGACCAATACCCAGCTCACCTTAGAAGGCGGCGGCAAGAAGGAAGTCTTTGAAATTACCCAAGGCTCTACCCTCTTGTTTGCCGACGGGCAGCAGGTAAAGCAAGGCCAGCAACTGGGCGAGGTGGTCAACAACAGCCGTAACGTGCGCAAGAGCACGGAGAAAGTGACCAAGGACGTGGCTTCCGACTTGGCTGGAGAAGTTCAATTCATGAACCTCGTGCCGGAAGAAAAACGCGATCGCCAAGGCAACACCACTCGCATCGCACCTCGAGGCGGATTGATTTGGATTTTGTCTGGAGAAGTGTACAACTTGCCGCCTGGAGCAGAGCCGACCGTCGGCAACGGCGATCGCATCGAACCCAATGCCGTATTGGCGGAAACCAAGCTCATGACCGAGCATGGTGGGGTCGTTCGCTTGCCAGAATACGCTGCGGACGGCAAAGGCAGTCGCGAGGTGGAGATCATTACCGCCTCTGTGATGCTGGATACGGCCAAGGTTCATCTCGAAAGCCACCAGGGACGGGAACAGTACATCATCGAAGCGCAGAATAATCAGCAGTTCTTGCTCAAAGCCGCACCCGGCACTAAAGTGCTCAACGGTCAGGTGGTTGCCGAGCTCGTAGACGACAGTTACCGCACTTCATCAGGCGGGATTATCAAATACTCTGGCGTGGATGTTGCCAAGCGCGGTAAAGCCAAGCAAGGCTACGAAGTAATCCAGGGTGGCACGCTGCTGTGGATTCCTGAGGAAGCTCACGAGGTCAACAAAGATATCTCGCTGTTGATGGTGGAAGACGGCCAGTACGTTGAAGCAGGGACGGAAGTCGTCAAAGACATTTTCTGCCAAAGTAGCGGTGTCGTAGAAGTCACGCAGAAAAACGACATTCTACGGGAAATCGTCATCAAACCCGGCGATCTTCACTTGGTGGACGACCCCGAAGCAGTCTTGGCCAAAAACGAAACCCTAGGGAATCCTGGGGAAGAAGTCATTCCCGGATTGCCGCTGACAGACCTTCGCTACTTGGAGTGCGTTGAGACGCCCGAGGGTTACGCGCTGCTCTTACGTCCCGTGATCGAATATGCAGTTCCCGACCAGCCGTCAGTGCCTTCCCAAGAATCTATCAACGAAGCGGGTCGATCCATTCAGCTTCGGGCTGTTCAGCGCTTGCCTTACAAAGATGGAGAACGGGTCAAGGCGATTGAAGGACTCGATCTGCTCAGAACCCAATTGGTGTTAGAAATTGACACCGACGCGCCGCAGATCGCTGCCGACATCGAAGTCATTCCCGACGAGAAAGACGTTAACGTTTCTCGCCTTCAGCTCGTGATTCTAGAATCCCTCGTGCTGCGGCGCGATATCCCTGCCGACCAAACCCAGGGCAGTACCCACACCCGTCTCCTGGTTGAAGACGGACAGCAGATCGACCCTGGCGCAGTGGTAGCGCGGACTGAAATCAAGGCCAAGCAAGGCGGGCAAATTCGCGGGATTCGCCAAGATGGGGAAACGATCCGTCGCTTGCTCGTGGTTACGGAGGAAGACCTTATCTCCGTAGACTTGAAAGGTCAATCCCCTACGATTAAAGCGGGCGACTTGGTGCGAGCTGGAGATGAAATTGCCGCCGGTCTGACGGCTCCGGAGTCGGCCCAAGTGGCGAGCGTTGACGACGGGCAACTGACCCTGAGAATTGCGCGACCCTATCTGGTTTCGCCAGGTGCGATGCTCCAAATTGACGATGGAGATTTGGTGCAGCGGGGTGACAATCTGGCCCTGCTGGTCTTTGAGCGAGCGAAGACTGGGGATATCATTCAAGGTCTACCTCGGATTGAAGAGCTGCTCGAAGCTCGCAAACCGAAGGAGATGTGCACCCTGGCACACCGTCCCGGCACAGTTCAGCTTCAGTACAACGACGACGACTCCGTAGATATTAAGGTGGTCGAGTACGATGGTACCGTGACGGACTATCCGATCGGTCCCGGACAGAACCCGATGGCGTCTGACGCACAGCGGGTTGAAGCTGGAGAGCCGCTCACGGACGGCCCGATCAACCCCCACGACATTCTGGAGATTTACTTCCGACTCCACCGCGAGTCGAACGGTCTCTACGAAGCCGCTTTGATCAGCTTGCAGAAGGTACAATCCTTCTTGGTCAACGAGGTGCAATCCGTTTATCAGTCCCAAGGGATCGATATTGCGGACAAACATATCGAAGTGGTCGTGCGGCAGATGACGTCTAAAGTCCGGATCGACGACGGTGGAGACACTACGCTCTTGCCTGGAGAGCTGATCGACCTGTATCAAGCGGAGCAAGTCAACGAAGCCATGTCGATTACGGGGGGCGCACCCGCAGAGTACACGCCAGTCCTATTGGGGATCACTAAGGCTTCTCTGAATACAGACAGCTTTATCTCGGCAGCAAGTTTCCAAGAAACTACGCGGGTCTTGACGGAAGCGGCGATCGAAGGAAAATCAGATTGGCTGCGAGGTCTGAAGGAAAACGTGATCATCGGACGCTTGATTCCAGCGGGGACTGGGTTCAACACCTACGAAGAGTCTCCGGGCGGGCTCAGCGATCTGGAGTCGGCCTACGAAAATGGCGGCTACCGCGATGATGATGACGTGATTGACGATCAGACCGCTCGGACCTACGGATTGGAGCATGCCTTTGACGATGCGCTGACCATTGTTGACTCCGAAGACGAACTCTTTGGCGGCGATGGGGCGGCAAAGCGAACGGGCGGGCGGGGTGCCTTTGTTGTCGATCCGGTCGATGACTATGCCCTGATCGACGATTCGGTTGCGGAGCAGTTCGACCCGGACAGCGATGACTTCTAAGCGCGCTTTGCTGCTGCAATAAACTATAAAAAAGGGCCAGTCTGAGACTGGTCCTTTTTTATACTCGCCCAACAAAGTGCCCCAGGGGAAAGGATTAGAACGCGCTATAAAAGTGTATTAATGCAGACTTCACTAGGCTTCTATCGCGTTTGCGATCGCCCCATCGATCGCCTTGTCCGACTTAGCATCTTTTTTGGCGATCGATGAACGGGTTTGGTTTTGGAATACGAGTTGGTTCTTCTGCCAGTCCACGTGGATGGTGTCTCCTTCAGTGAAGGCTTGCTCTAGGAGCTTAGTGGCGATCGCATTTTCCAGTTCCCGCTGAATGGCTCGCTTAATGGGCCGAGCGCCATATACAGGGTCATAGCCTGCTTCGACCAAGTGATCGAGGGCAGCGTCGGAAAGCTTCAGCTTAATTTTTTGCTCAGAGAGTAGTTTTTCGACCCGCTTGAGCTGGATGCCGACAATCTGACGCAGATCTTCGCGTCCAAGGGAATGGAACAGAATCACATCGTCCACACGGTTGAGGAATTCGGGCCGGAAGTGCGATCGCAGCGCGCCCATGACCTGTTTTTCCATTTCGTCATAGCGGGTATCGTCGCCCGAAAGGTCGAGAATGCGATCGCTGCCGATGTTGCTGGTCATGATGATGACCGTATTGCAGAAATCAACCGTGCGGCCTTGGGAATCGGTGATGCGCCCGTCGTCGAGAACTTGGAGCAGGACATTGAAGATGTCGGGATGGGCTTTTTCCACTTCGTCAAACAAAATGACGGAGTAGGGACGGCGACGAATGGCTTCGGAGAGCTGACCGCCTTCGTCATAGCCCACGTAGCCGGGCGGCGCGCCGATGAGCCGAGAAATGGCGTGTTTTTCCATGTACTCGGACATGTCAATCCGCACGATCGCATCTTCAGCATCGAACAGCAGTTCTGCAAGGGCGCGAGCTAACTCCGTTTTGCCCACCCCCGTGGGTCCGAGGAAGAGGAAAGACCCAATAGGACGACCTAAGTCCTTCATGCCTGCTCTGGCGCGACGGATGGCAGCCGAGACGGAAGCAACGGCTTCTTCTTGACCGATGACGCGCTGATGCAGATAGGATTCTAGGGCCAGCAGTTTATGGCGCTCGGTTTCGAGGAGGCGCGTGACGGGAATGCCCACCCACTTGGCGACCACTTCGGCGATATCGGCTTCGGTGACCTGATCGCGGAGTAGCGTCGATCCTTTTTCTTGGAGATCGTGGAGCAGGATTTCCTGTTCTTCGAGTTCTCGCTGAAGGGCTTCCATGCGTCCGTACTTGAGCTGAGCCGCTTTGTTGAGGTTATACTCGCGCTCGGCTTGGTCGATTTGGACGCGGAGCTGGGATTCTTCTTCTTTGAGGTGGTTGATGCAGTCTAAAACCTGCTTTTCGCCCTGCCATTGGCTTTCGAGGGATTGTTTTTTGGGATTTAGCTCTTTAATTTCTTGAAGGACGCGCGCGAGACGATCGCCGGAAGACTGAAACGACGCGCCCGATCGCGCGCGGGGTGCTGCTTCCTGCTCTAGGGACAGCTTTTCCATTTCGAGCTGCATTAGGCGGCGCTCGATGGTTTCTAATTCCCCAGGTTTTGAGGTCATTTCCATTTTGAGCTTCGCGGCGGCTTCGTCTACGAGATCGATCGCCTTATCGGGCAAAAAGCGATCGGTGATGTAGCGATTGGACAGGACGGCGGCGGCTACCAAGGCCGAGTCGGTGATTTTGACGTTGTGGTGGATCTCGTAGCGATCTTTAAGACCTCGCAGGATGGAGATGGTGTCCTCGACATTGGGCTGGGCGATGAGCACCTGCTGGAAGCGCCGCTCTAAGGCCGCATCTTTTTCGATGTATTTGCGAAATTCATCGAGGGTCGTCGCGCCAATACAGCGCAGTTCTCCCCGGGCCAGCATGGGCTTGAGCAGGTTGCCTGCATCCATGTTGCCTTGGGTAGCTCCGGTGCCGACAACGGTGTGCAGTTCGTCAATAAACAGCACGATTTGCCCTTCGGAGTCCATCACTTCTTTGAGGACGGACTTGAGGCGATCTTCAAATTCGCCTCTGTACTTAGCTCCGGCAATGAGGCTACCCAAATCGAGAGAAATCAACTGGCGATTTTTCAAGGATTCCGGTACGTCGCCTTTAACGATGCGCTGGGCTAATCCTTCGGCGATCGCCGTTTTGCCCACCCCCGGCTCCCCGATCAGCACTGGATTGTTCTTCGTACGGCGCGACAGAACCTGAATCACGCGGCGGACTTCTTCGTCCCGACCGATGACGGGATCTAGCATTCCTTCTTGGGCTTGGGCGGTGAGGTCGCGCCCGTACTTTTCCAGCGCGTTGTAGCGAGACTCGGAATCTTGATCCACGACTTTTTGGGTGCCCCGCGTTTTTTGGATGGCTTCTTCGAGCAATCCGCCATCTAGCCCGACGCTGCGCAGCAGACTTTTGCCCACGCGCTTGTCTTCTGCAAAGGCAAGCCAAAAGTGATCGACGGAAATAAAGCGATCGCCCCGTTCTTCCCGTTCTGCATCGGCGCTATCTAGGAGCTGATCGAGTCCGCGTCCTAGGTAAATATTGGTGCCATTGGCGGTCACG
Organism: Altericista sp. CCNU0014; assembly: GCF_044923475.1. Taxonomy (NCBI): domain Bacteria; kingdom Bacillati; phylum Cyanobacteriota; class Cyanophyceae; order Synechococcales; genus Altericista; species Altericista sp. CCNU0014. The sequence goes on along the minus strand of NZ_CP137338.1, from coordinate 1,890,040 downwards.
CTGGGCTGTCGCCGCACGAAGTCCGTGAGGCGCTTGAGTAAGGCAACGGGGTCCGCACCCGCTCGCTCGAGCAAAAGAGTGGTGGTTTCGTCTTCTTCGAGGAGGGCGATCGCGAGGTGTTCGACCTCGAGCTGCTGGTTGCGATATTTGCGGGCAACGTCTTGCGATTTGACAATGGCTTCCCAAGCCTTATCGGTAAATTTGCCTGGGTCGGTCGGCTGCATGGGGCGTTAGGCTCTGGATAGACCGTGAATATTATGGTCTAGTATAACAAGCTATGTTTACTCAGCTAGGGGCAGAGGCAACTTGGGTCTAAGCTAAAATAGTGAGGAAAGCTCAGGGTTCTGTGAGGGACTATGCGATCGATTGAGCAACTGACAACAGAAATTTTGTCTTTACCCAGCGTATCAAGAGCATTTCTAGCAGAAAAGCTGGTTGAGAGTTTGGAATTTGATACTGACTCAACCCTTCAAGCGACTTGGGTCACTGAGGCCAAAAGGCGCAGGGATGAGGTGTGCAATGGCACGGTAACACCGATTTCTGGAGAAGAAACTTTTGCTCAGGTAAGACAACTGCTCCTTAGCCAGATTGAAACTCTTGAGACAGAGGAGTTACAACAACTTCAGAAATCCATTCAATCTAAACTAGCTCAGCACCAAACCGCTCCACAAGCTGGCTTTCCTCAGGCGCTTCTGGCCTCTGGTCTGACTCAACAGATCAAGTATCCTACTTCCCCCCAGTCTATAGAGCGACGATTGGTTGAAATTCAAGGTAAACCTCTCTCTGAGACAATCCTTGAGGAACGTCGTTAAATGGCGGTCTATTTTGTCGATAGTAGTGCTCTTGTTAAGCGATACATCAACGAAACAGGCTCTCAGTGGATATTGAATTTATGTAATCCTGCCTCGAATCACGACATCGTTATTGCGGCAATCGCAGGGGTTGAAATCACTGCTGCCATAACGCGACGCGCAAAAGGCGGCAGCATTGACTTAGAAGATGCTGATGCCCTATGTCATCAATTCAGGGTCGATCTAGCAACTGAGTATAAGTTATCGAAATCAGCGATCGCATTATTGCTGCTGCCATGGACCTAGCTCAAGCCCAAGGACTGCGAGGTTATGATGCAGTTCAAGTTGCAGCGGCATGTGCTGTCAATAGTCTATGTATTGAGAACAGCTTACCCCTCGTAACCCTCGTTTCCGCAGATAATGAGCTAAACGAAGCAGCGATTAGAGAAGGATTGAAGGTCGAAAATCCTAGCCATTATTTGTAATTGAGGGCGATCGCCTTCTCTGATGGATTGAGTGTGTCAGTGCTAAAGCAGCACGGTAGCAGGCGATGGAAGCGATCGCTCTGATATTCGCGACTGAAACGGCGATCGTGTGGTGGTTTATTAGGAGGGCGATCGCACAATCAAGATTACTGATTCGCTTCCAACCAAGTCATCAGATCCTCAGCACCCATAAAGTCCAATAGTGCCTCACCCAACATTTCTAATTGAGGCAGAGATAACGCTTCAACCTTGGATACAACATTAGGAGACAAATTCCCAATTCGGCGGGAGAGCAGACGTAGAACCAGCGACCGTTCACCTTCTTGACGCCCTTCTTGGCGACCCTTAAGTTCACCCTCTTGGCGACCCTCTTGCAAAGTTTCTTGACGCCATTTTTCGTAAACTGGAGATAAGTTCATCGCTAAAGCCCTCTCTTCCTCATTTAGATTCTGCAACACATTTAGGTTAATTCGCAACACCGCCAACTGCTCAATCGTGTTTTGCCGCATCGGATGATTGGCTGGCAGTGCCAACAATTCTGAAATTGCCTGACGTTGAACCTTACCACGAGCCATCAATCGCAACCATAATGTCTCTTCTGCGATCGGAAGCTGATGTAGCGCAACAACAGCAGTACGTAGCTCTGTCGGCAGAAAATAAAAGCCCTTCGGCCAATTTGTAAGCCCGATAGCAGAAAATCCTTGCAGCGTTCGTTTTGAAACCGTTGGACTCAGAATCCACAACCGAGGTAAATCCTGCTCAGACAACGATTGTGTTTCGCGTTTTGCTTGACGTATTAGCTCTTCAGTTACATTAACCCGTTTGCCAATACAGCTATCAATCTCATGGGATTGCACCGCATTATGAAAAGGTTCTATTGCACAAGATTGTCTGACCATCCGCCCCAAAATGCCCAATTGATTCAGTGCAAGTTGAGCATCAGGCTTAGGGACAAACCAAACATCAATTTCACGAGTTTCACTGATGACCTTTCGACTGGTTGTAACGGTACCTACAGGCTCCAGTAAAGTTTCCAGATGCTGTTTGGCAAATAAGTCATGGTAGGTACGGGTCATGCAAAGACAACGAATTCAAGCTGTTCCGCATCGTACCATGATGGAGAAGGCTATTTCCTTGAAAAGGGCAACGTGCCTCTAGCCTTGCTTGATAGGCCGACAACATCAATTTGAGTTCGAACGTTAGGCTGTGAGTTTGCAACAATATAAATCTCAATATTGCTACCCAGTGCGTTTAATATGTTGCTGAATTCCTACACGACCGAACTCGTTGCAACCCTCGCGCAACGGCGGCAAAAGCTAGGCGATCGCCTTAACCGTCCCGTCCTCCTCTGGTCCGGGTCGGCACCCCCGCGCAATTTTCCGGCCAATCGCCATCCTTTCCGCGCCAGCAGTCACTTTCTATATTTTGCAGGAGTACCGCTTCAGGAGGCGGTCATTCATCTCCATTGCGGGCAGTTAACGCTGTTTGTGGAAGATGCGACTCCTGCCGACGCGCTCTGGCACGGCCCATCTCCTCAGCGCAGCGATATCGCCAATTGCCTGGGTGCGGCAGCAGCGTATCCCCTCGCGGAACTGCATCAGTTTGCGCGGGATGCAGTGACAATTCCAGTGCAAAACCCCACTGCTCGCCAGCACCAGAGTCAGGTACTCGGTCGTCCTCTGGACGAAGCGAATGCCCTAGAAGGCGGCGATCTGGAATTGGCTGAAGTTTTGGTAGAGCTGAGATTGGTGCAAGATAACTGGGCGATCGCCGCAATGCAACAGGCTGCCGATGTGACGGTCAAAGCGCATCTGGCAGGCATGGCTCGGACGCGCCAGGCCAAAACCGAAGCCGAAGTGCGCGCGGCGATGGAAATGGAGATGATGGCAGCGCAAATGGAGCCTGCCTATCAGAGTATTGTGACGACTCGCGGCGAGATTTTACACAGCCAGACCTACCATCGCGTGCTGAATGCTGGCGATTTGTTACTGGTCGATGTAGGAGCAGAGCATCCGCTCGGATGGGCAGCAGATGTGACGCGCACTTGGCCTGTTTCGGGTCAGTGGTCTGCCACTCAACGGGCGATTTATGAAATCGTGTTGGCGGCTCGCGATGTTTGTATCGCTGCAGTCCGCCCTGGGGTGGAATATCGCGATATTCATTTAATGGCTGCCAAGACGATAGCTGAGGGGCTTGTGGATGTAGGAATTCTGAGAGGAAGTACGGCAACCTTAGTGGAACGGGCTGCCCACGCGCTGTTTTTCCCCCACGGCATCGGCCATCTGCTGGGGTTGGACGTACACGACATGGAAGACCTGGGCGATTTGGCCGGTTACGCGCCCGGTCGGGTCCGCAGTCGCGAGTACGGCATGCAGTACTTGCGGCTCAACCGCCCCCTACAGGCGGGAACGGTGGTGACGATCGAGCCGGGGTTTTATCAAGTCCCTGGCATTTTAGACGACAGGGAATGCCGGGATGCGTTTGCAGACTGCGTGAATTGGGAGCGGTTGGCGGACTTTGAGGATGTGCGAGGCATACGGATCGAAGATGACGTGCTGGTCACCGAAGCCGGATGCCGAGTTTTGACGGCAGCTTTACCGACGCGAGCGGATGAGGTTGCGGAGCGTTTGAGGGTTTGAATGCCGAGAGCCTAGAAATGCCTCGCCGCAGACCCATTCAGACCTTCAGCGCGCTCGTTCGAGAATCCGCACTCGGGCTACTGCGGTCGCGTTTGACTCGGCACTAGAACGAGCGCCCAATAGGGAACCTCCTCAGGTGCGACCTCAGCAATGGAACGAATGCGCTGATTGGGCATGGTGGCCCGCTCGATATAGAGCGCGCGGGAAAAAAGATCGAGTTCTTCCAGGACGGCTTTGACCTTAGCAAAGTGGCGGCCCAGCTTAATCACAATCGCAGCATCGGCCACGGCTAGGCGATCGCGCAACGTCTCCCGATCCAACGTAGCGGGCATAATGCTCAGCACGTCGTTCCGGTAGGTCAGCGGGGCACCCAGCATCGCAGCGCTGGCAAAGGTCGAAGAAATACCTGGAACCACTTCCGTCTCGAAGCGACTTGCCAGACGATTGAAGATATACATAAACGAGCCGTACAGCATCGGATCGCCTTCGCACAGCACCGCCACATCGCGCCCTTCGCTGAGGTGTCGGGCAATGTCTTCGGCAGCGCGGTCGTAGTAGGGTTGGGAGGAGCGCTCGACGCTGAACGGCAGGGGCATCGGAATTTCAATCTGCTCGGGCCGAATAAAGCTCGCCACGATCGCCCGTGCCAAAACCTTACCGCTCTCCATCGTGGGATAGGCAATCGCGGGTACCGAGGTCAGAATGCGGTGGGCCTTTAAGGTCAGGAGTTCGGGATCGCCGGGACCGATGCCCAGTCCGTACAGTCGCCCTTGGGGTTGAGTCATAGTTCGTTCTCCTGAGCTAACGCATTGACGGCTGCGGCTGCCATTGCACTTCCCCCTCGCCGTCCGCGAAGGGTCATAAACGGGATGCCGTGAGGGATTTCAGCCAGGGCCGATTTGGATTCGACCGCTCCCACGAATCCCACCGGAAATCCCAGGATCAAAGCAGGTTTGGGCGCTCCCTCCTCCAGCATCTCCAGCAATCGAAACAAGGCCGTCGGGGCATTGCCGATCGCCACCACCGCACCGTCCAGATGCGCCCTCCATAGCTCCAGAGCCGCTGCCGAACGAGTGTTCTGGAGCTTTTGGGCGATCGCGGGGACTTCAGGCTCGTTCAGCGTGCAGATCGCGGCATTCTGAGCGGGCAATCGCTTGCGGGTGATGCCATTGGCCACCATCTGCGCGTCGCATAAAATGGGAGCACCTCGCACGAGGGCAGCTCGACCCGCTGTGACGGCATCGATGGAATAGGCCAGATCGTCCGCAATATCGGTCATGCCGCAGGCGTGAATCAGCCGCACCGCCACGGGTTCTAAATCGGCAGGTAGCCTTTCTAAGCGAGCCTCCGCTCGAATGGTCGCAAAAGATTGGCGATAAATGGCGCTGCCATCGCGGATGTAGTCCATCATGACTGTTCCAAGGTCGAATCGAACAGCTGTCGCAGGCGGGCGATCGCGTGGCGGTTGACAAAGGCACCGAAGGATTCTTGCCCACCTTGCCGATATTGTTGGTACGCGCGAATCATCGCTTCGATGAGGCGAGGTAGCGCGTCTGCCGCGCTAAACGAATAGAGCGTCCGTCCAAACGGACTGCCATCATTGCCAACGTAGATGCAGTAAGCTTCGGTATCCGCTCCCGGAATGCCCACCAGGGTAATATCCCCAGATCGATGCTGAGCGCAGGACTTCTCGCAACCGCTGAAGTGAATGTTGATGGGCGTATCGAGGACGATACATCGCTCTAGATGAGCAATGAGGGTGCGAGCGTGACGCTGCGTATCCGTCGCGGCGGCGCTACAACCCGTCGTTCCAGAACAAGCCACCATTGCGCTCCTAGGATGGGTTGCGCGGGGGGATAGCTCCAGCGCTTCAATTCGCTGCCGAACTCGGGCAACCTGCGGCGTAGGTATATGCGGCACAATAACCGTCTGCCAAGGGGTTAGCCGCAAGGTCCCATCTCCCCAATGGCTGGATAGAGCCGATAATTCGCGTAATTGCCTCGTTTTCAGCCGACCCAGCGGTAGACTGACGCCGATATAAGCCAACCCCGACTGCCGTTGGGGGTGGATGCCCAGATGGGCGTAATTTCTAGAAGGAATTTCATCTCGATCTCGGTCGTCTGAAATCAAAGCAAAGTCGAGTTGCCGGGCGACGGTTTTGAGATAGCGTTCGACGCCCCACTCCTTTAAAAGCTCTCTCAAACGAGGTTTCCGTCGCTGCTGGCCAGAATGCGCAAAAGAATAGTCTCGATAAACTGCCGCTAAGGCAGCCAGAAGCGAGATCGCTTCGCTCTCCCGCACGCTGACCCCCATATCCTGGGGTGCTTCGCCGCGTTCTCCAATGCTTAAGTGCAGCCTCAACTGGATGCTCTCCCCGACTGCCATCGCCACCAAGGTAATGTCGTTGGGGCGATCGCGAACTGAAACGATTTCCCCACCGTCAAAACAAACGCTAAATTTAGACGAAAGCACCCCAAAGTCGGGGCGACTGACGAGATAGCGATTCCAATTTCTCGCGAGCGGTCGAGTATCCAACAGCGCTCGGACATCAATCCCAGCGGTAGGGCTGCACATAATGTTGCGAACCCCGTCCGCATCTGGGATGGGCGCCGCTAGCGCTACGCTTTGGAGGGACTGGAGCGCGTCAGCCGGAATTTTTGCCTGAAGTTCGCGGATTTGGAGATTAGCGCGGTTCGTAACCTGGACGGCCCCGCTGCCAAATCGATCGCAGAGGTCGGCGATTGCCTCGCACTGCTGCCCGTTCAAAATGCCACCAGGGATCCGAATCCGCGATAAAACGCCATCTTGGGCTGAAGTGGCATGAAATAAGCCGGGGCAAGCGTCAGCAATCGGGACAGTAACATCAGACAACAATTGAAACTCCTTCTCCGTGCGGCGCAGAGAATAGAAAAATAGACGATGACCCCTAAAAACGCCATCCTCGTCGGCATTCTGACTCGGGCAATGCCCTTACAGTTGCGGCACAGTGCCGGACTCTCACCGGACTTTCCCGACGTTAAGCTTCAGTAATTTAACATGAGATCGTCGCTCTAATGCAGAACTGCTTGATTTTCTTAAACAAGATGTTTTCAGCGCTCTGTATTACTCGTAAAAGCATTTTGCCAGCGCTGGTAGGCGGAGCTTCAATGGTAAGACCGACAGAGCGAGATACCAGGATAGATTTAAAGCGGCATTTCTTTCTGTCGGATTGGGCAAGGGAATTTCTCGATCGAGTCACTGCTAAATTGCAGATCGGGATATTAATTTAGATTTTTATTTTTGATAGTAATTTTTTATCGATCCCAGAAAACAAGATTTACCTCTTCTTTGAAATTCAGCTAGTACCATCGACAGAGGTTCATTGAATTGATTTCTGTCGAAAGACAGACGTTTATGAAATTTAATTTTATCTATAATTCAATTTTAACTGAATATACGTTGTTAGCTAGTTTAGTCAAGCTGCCAGAGATCTTTAAACATAATAGAAAATTTAGCTATCGCTACAGTTTATTTCGTTCAATCTAGTAGGAGAGCAAAATCTAGTGTTACATTCGGCCACTCAAACTCTTAGTTATTTTAGTGAAGAGCAACAATTTAGAGAGCTGTTAGTTCTGGAAAAACTAGATCGCAAAGTTGAAATTAACCCTTCACTTATTGAAGGGTTTGAGACAGCTATTAATAGAGCTTTAACTGATGCTTATGGCCCTCAAAAAAATCCTGCCCAAGAGATGGAAACAGCACACTTATTTCTACAGCGCGTGCTTTATTGGATCAATCGCCTCAACCTTTTTTGGTATGACGATTTAGCTCGTTATACCAACGAGCGTTCCGTTTATTTGCAACGCTGGCGCGATCGCATTGAAGCAGCTTGGCAAGCCTGGGAGCTAGAGCAGCTCGATATCCCAGAAATTCAGCGACTAGATCCAAAGCAAGCGCTCGTGGAACGCGGCGAGGCCGATCTCGACCCGCCGCTGTCTTCTAACAAACGGTACTTGCGCGAACAAATGACAATAGAAGGGTACAAACATCTTTTGATCGTTGCTTCTTTAGATGGATTGGTGGAAGGAAGCCGACTGTCTAGAATCTTAGGCGGCAGTAGTAATGAAGTTCATGCTACTTTGACACGCGTTCTTCTAGAAGAATACGGTAACGGTCGTTTGTCTCGCAAACACTCTACCTACTTTGCCCAAATGATGGCGGAATTCGGGTTGGATACAGAGCCAGAAGGATACTTCGACTGGGTGCCGTGGGAAGTTCTAGCTTCAATCAATCACAATTTTTTGCTCACCGAATGCAAGCGTCATTTTCTCCGTTACAACGGCGGATTGACCTACTTTGAAATTGCAGGACCTTCCATCTACAAGGACTATCTCGCTGCAGCGCAGCGACTGGGGCTTTCTCAAAGCGCGATGGGCTATTGGGAACTTCACATTCGCGAAGACGAGCGGCACGGTCAGTGGATGTTGCAAGAGGTGGCACTACCCCTAGTCGATCGATATCCCGACAAGGCTTGGGAACTCGTACTGGGGTACGACCAAGAAAAACTAATCGGCGATCGCGCAGGTGCTGCTGTTGTGGATCTAATTCGCCAACAAGACAGAGCGTGCGTTTGACGGTTCGATTCCCATGCTTTGGCAAATCCAGTTTTCGGATTGCGTTTTTCCAACTATTTTGCTCGAAGGTTTTCCTATGAAAGAAGCTTTACTTCCCAAGCCACTGCTTACAATCGACGCGCGCAATGAAGTATTTATTTGTCAAGAGGAATCTCAGTTTTACGCTCAGTGCTTAGAAAGCATGGTTTTTAAGTACTGCGATGCAACAGATACGGTTGTCGAATTTGGGGCGGGCGATGGCGGCCCCGTCATTAGCGCGCTTCTTAAAAATGACTTCAATGGCATTATTCATGGATTCGAGCTGAATTATCCTTCCTATGAACTGGCACGCTCGAATATTAAGAAGTACCACCTTGAGGATCGGTACGTCGTTCATAATCGATGCTTCTTTAACGATCTGCGGCTCGAAGCCAATTATCTCATTGCCAACCCTCCGTATCTGCCCGCCCCCGATAATAATCTCTATATTCCTTCTCTTCACGGCGGGACGGATGGGGCGGATATTACAAAACGGTTGTTATCTCTGGGCTATCAAAATGTCATGTTGATGATTTCAGCCTATTCCAACCCAATTGAGGTGGTAAATTACGCAGCCGACCGAGGTTATAAACTAGTTGACTTCATGCTTTCACCTTTAAGGTTTGGATACTACAGCTGCGAACCTAAAGTCCGAGCGGCGATCGCGGAATTGCGCAGGCGAAACCAAGCCTTTTATTCCGAAAATATATATTTTCTATCAGGCGTACTCTTTAGGAAAGATAGTGAGAGCGATTTAGACTTGTCAGAAGAATTCATAAAAGTGATGACGATTTTGTAAGAGATTGGGATTGAATGGGTCGAGCCTCGATCCTCACTCGCCGCGCACGCGGTAGCCGATATCGTGCCGGTAGTAACAGTCTTGGAAATGAATCCGGGCGATCGCCGCGTACGCTTTGGCAAACGCTCGGTCAAAATCTCCTCCCAGAGCGTTCACTGCCAGCACCCGCCCGCCATCCGTCACCACCTGTCCATCTCGAAATGCCGTCCCCGCATGGAACACTACGGTATCTAACTGCGCTGCCGCTTCCAGTCCGGTAATGGGGTGGCCTTTCTCGTAGCGATCGGGATAGCCGCCCGCAGCCGCGACCACGCAGGCTGATACCCCTGGCTTCCAGGCAATGGGACCGACTTCCTTCAGCTTTTGCTCCGCACAGGCCATCAATAATGTTTCGAGAGGCGTATCGAGCAATGGCAGAATGGCCTGGGTTTCGGGGTCGCCAAACCGACAGTTAAACTCAATCACCTTGGGTTCGCCCTCAGGAGTAATCATAAGTCCGGCATAGAGCACGCCGCGATAGTCAATTTGACGCGATCGCAGTTCTTCCATCACGGGTTCTAAAACCTCAAGCTGGATCCGGCTCATGAGGGCATTCGTGATGAGGGGTAGCGGCGCGTAAACCCCCATCCCGCCCGTATTGGGACCAGTGTCGCCCTCTCCGATGCGCTTGTGATCTTGGGCGGGGACGAGGGCGCGGATGGTGATGCCATCCGTCAGCGCCAAGACTGAGACTTCTTGGCCCGTCAAGTATTCCTCGATCAGGACGCGATCGCCCGCCTCGCCGAATTTTCCTTGGAATGCGGCATTAACCGCAGCGATCGCCTCTGCCTCGGTCATTGCCACGGTCACGCCCTTCCCCGCTGCCAATCCATCGGCCTTGATGACAATTGGCGCTCCCTCTTCCTGGATATAACGAACGGCAGCCTCTGCATCCGTAAAAGATTGAGCCTTAGCCGTCGGCACGCTCGCGGCTTCCATTAATGCCTTGGCCCAGGCTTTACTCGCTTCAATTTGCGCCCCCGCTTTGGTCGGGCCAAATACGGCGATGCCGTGACGGGTGAGGACATCGGTTATGCCCAAGGCTAATGGTACCTCAGGGCCAACGACCGCGAGATTGACCTGATGGGCTTTGGCAAACGCCGCAATGCCCTCAAAATCTTCAGCACTGAGGGCAGCGTTCTCGCACTTGGCAAGGGTTGCCGTGCCTCCGTTCCCCGGAATGCAGTACACCCGATCCACTGGGGCCGATTGGGTCAATTTCCAAGCTAGGGCATGTTCTCGCCCGCCATTGCCCACGACGATAATTCGCACGGTTTCCTCGCTTTGCAGTTAAATTGCGCGCCTCTTTTACGGTACAACGCGCCTGTTTTTTTTAATAGATGAACCCGGCTCGGAGAGGGTCGAGAATCCAGCAGATGAGCGTTTTTGGCAATTCTCAGTACCGGATCCTCGGGTCGATGTAAGCATTGATAATATCGATCGCAATACTGGCGATCACGACAATCACCGCAAAAAACACGATGATGCCCTGCACCGTCGGGTAGTCTCGCATCGAAATCGCTTCGTACAAGCGATTGCCCAGACCGGGCCACGAAAAGGTCACTTCTGTCAGGACTGCCCCGCCCAACATCGCGGCTAGGGTTAAACCCAAAACCGTCACGACGGGAATCAACGCGTTCCTGAGGGCGTGAACCAGCAGCACCCGCCGCTCTGGGATGCCTCTAGCCCTTGCGGCTTCGACGTAGTCTGCCTTCAGGGTTTGCTTGAGGTTGACCCGCACGATCCGCTCGAAAATGCCGCTGAGCACCAGCCCCAAGGAAAAAGAAGGGAGCGCAAGATAGTACAAAGACACCCCCAGCGCCCCAAAGTCGCCCGACAGGAGACTGTCGATCGTGAACAAACCCGTAAAGCCGGCGGGCGGCAAGGCGGTCACCGGATAGCGGGTCCCCAGCGGAAACCATCCTAGCTGGACCGAAAACACGAGTTGAAACAGCATTCCTATCCAAAACAGCGGTACGGAATAGGTGATGATGCCGAAAATCCGTCCCGCCGCATCCAAGGGCGTATTGGGACGGGATGCCGATAGAATGCCCACGCTCACGCCGATGAAGAGGGCGATCGCCATGCTAAAAATGGCCAGTTCCGCCGTTGCGGGGAAGAAATCCCGAACGATCTCCCACACGGTCTGCCCGCGACTGGACAAAGAGGTCCCCAGGTTTAGGCGGAGCAAGTCGCCGAGATAGTGCAGGTACTGCACCCAAATCGGATCGCCTAGCCCGAGTTGCTCGCGGACTAGAGCCTTTTGCTCCTCCGGGGCGCGAGGGCCTAGGATAGCATCCACGGGGTCCCCTGGCGTGGCTCGCAACAGCAGAAATACGACGGTGGTGATGGTCCACACCATCAACGGAGCCAACAGCAACCGCGAGAAGATGTAATATTGCAGGGCGCGAATCCGAGACATGGAGCCATTTCCCTAAGGTTTACTGAGCATCCAGAAGGGGAACTGCTGACTGGGCTGGAGCTGAATGCCATTGATGCCTTTTTGGGCAAACACGTAATCCTTTTTCTGCCACAGCGGAATATAGGGCACTTCCTTCGCCACAATCGTCTGAAGCTCCTTGAGCGGCTTGAGGCGCTGTTTGGGATCGCGGGCTTGACGTTGCTGGTCGATCAGCTTGTTAGCGCGATCGCTGTAGAAAAACGACCCCCAGGACTGGCTTTGTCCCTTCTGGCAACCCGTCTTAATCGAACCTTTCTCGCAAGCTAGAAATGGTTGCAAATAGGTGTCCGGGTCGTAATAATCCCCCGCCCAGTCCAACATAAACATCGGGTAGGTCCCCTTGTCCAGGTTTTTATACGCCGTAGCCGAATCGACGCTACTCACGTCTAACTGCACTACGTCGCTGTAACCTTGACCCACCATTGCTTTGATGGTAGCCGCAGCAACTCCATCGCTGGTGAGATTGGAACGGTACCAGAGGTTGAGCTTGAGGGGTTTGCCGGGTGTATAGCCCGATTCCTTAAGCAAGCTGCGGATTCGATCCCGTCCGAGCTTCTGCTGCTCTGCCTTAAATACAGGCTGGCTGATGCCTGTAAAGATGGTAGGCACTAGGGTGTATAAAGACTCCGCTTGGCCTCGAAAGACCCGATCGTTCAGGACGTCTCGGTTCACCATTGCGGCTAGCGCCTGACGGACCTTTACCTTCGAGAGCGCCTCATCTTTTATATTCAGCACCAAAAAGGTAATAAAGTTGCTGGGACTGCTAATGGCCTGCCAGTCTCCTTTTTTAGCGTCGTTCTCCAATGCCTGAATTTGATCGGGATCTAAAGACTGGAAGGCAATATCGATCGATCCGGTCCGAAAGGCGTTGAATAAATTAGCAGGGCTGGAAAAAATTTGGATATTGACGCCTTTATTAGTCGGTTTAGCATCCCAGTACCGATCGTTAACTTCGAGACGGATGGAATCGCCGCTCACTTTGACCAGTTTGTACGGCCCCGTCCCCACAAATTGATTGGGCAGAAACTGTCCGACTCCTTTCTTGTAGACCTTAGGAGAAACCGGAACGAGTCCTGAGAAGGCCAGCAGGTTGGGGAAGCCAGCAAAGGGTTTTTTAAGCGTGATGGTCAGCTCGGATTCGCCTGTGGCTGTAACCGACTTGACCGGGTCGCTGAGCAAGCCAGATGGATTGCCGCCATTGGCCATAAAGCGATTGAGAGAAAAGGCCATCGCTTTGGCATCGAAAGGGGTTCCATCGTGAAACTTCACGCCTTTGCGGAGTGGAATGGTATAAACTAGCCCGTCTGCGCTCACTTTGGGTAAGGCTGTCGCCAGTTTGGGCGTCAGTTTGCCAGACCCTTTTTCGTAGTCGTAGAGGCGATCGCCTAGGTTATAGAGCAAATTCCCCGAAAACACTTCGTAGGAATCAGCCGGATCTAGGGTGCGGAATTTTGCCGTGGTGCCGATAACCAGGCGATCGCTCCCCGTCCCCCCGCCAGGCGGAGTGGATTTGGCGCAGCTTGTCGTCAGAGCTAAACAGAGAAAAAACAAACTGCTCGATCGATAAGCATTGGATGGGCGGCGGAAGATACGGACGATCTGCTCGGTCAGCGACCGTTGGGCCTTTTGAGTCTGCAACAAAGTAGACAAGGACAAAACATCTCTAGCAACCACATTACATTAAGGGATCGTTTGCATTTCTTTCAATCCGGTTTAGAATTTTTGCCATTCGCAATGCAGTTGCGCGACGATCGGCCCGAGATGGACTCGGCCACATCCGCAGTTCCGCAGGTATTGCCGTGTTCGTTTCCGACGTTGATGACAAGGCGCATTGGGTTGAAGCAGGTCGCTGTTACGAACGTTTTGCACTCCAGGCGACGGCCCTCGGCATTCGCAATGCTTTTGTAAACCAGCCCGTTGAGGAAGCGAGGTTGCGGCCTGCTTTTGCCAGGGCGTTGGGACTGGGGGCTGGCAGACCCGATCTGGTCGTGCGGTTTGGTAGAGGCCCAGAGATGCCAAGTTCCTTACGGCGATCTCTGGAGGCTGTGATTGTTTGAGCGTGAATATCAGAACCAAAGGTATTTTTGTTTACTTGGCGATCGCCTTTGGCATGGCCTGGGGAAATTGGGCAATGCTCTGGATTGCGGGAGTATCGGGAACCGATCCTGCCTTCCAATGGTTGAGTTTACCCGCTGTATTTTCCCCAGCCTTGGGCACCTTCGTCGTCCGACGTTGGGTTACTCGCGAAGGCTTTGCGGATGCGGGGTATCGACTGAACCTAAGAAGATACTGGCGTTACTATCTGTTCGCTTGGTTATCGCCCCTCGTCATTACCGCGATCGTTGTAATTCTGGCGATGGTTTTGAGAATCAGTCAACCCGATTTCTCCCTGCAGCGATTCCTAGCAGCTTACGCATTCCCAGGCAACCTTCCTCCCCTACCCGAACTTATTTTTCCGATCGCAATCCTTGCTACCGCGATTCAGGCGTTACCCGTTGCGCTGCTGAACTGGGGTGAAGAATTTGGCTGGCGCGGTTACTTGCAACTCCGATTATTTACAAACAACCCGCTACGCGCTGCGATCGCCACCGGACTGATTTGGGGCATTTGGCACTATCCACTCATTTTGCTGGGTTTTCAGCGATACGATCGACCTTGGTTGGGGTTGCTAGTCTTCCCCGTCTTCACGATTTGGCTGTCGATTATCTTCGGCTGGCTCCGACTGAAAACAGGGAGTATCTGGTCAACTTGTCTGGCCCATGGAGCCACCAACGCCATTGGCGGTTCGCTAACAACCATCCTGTTTCTGGGCGGCCCAAATTGGATTTTTGTCAACTACGGCGGCATCCTGGGCTGGATTCCTTTTGGATTGCTATGTGGCTGGATTATCTTCGGCGATCGGCTGAATCTTAAACCCATTAATCCCCAGCAAAAATGATGAAACCATCCAATTCGCTGGTCTGGCTGTTTCCTGCTTCATCGGGGTTCCCAGGCAACCTTCCTCCACGGGCAGTATCACCGATTGCCCATCGGCCACAAAAACAAGTCCACGAGGCAAAAGCCTAGAAAATGTCTGGATCGTCCATTTGGACTGTTTCGAGATTGGCCATTTCCCAATCGATGCCTGTGCGCTGGGTCTGTCGCAAGTTACTGCGCGAAAGGTTTGCACCCCGAAAGCTTACCTGGGTGAGTTTTGCACATTGCAAATTAGCGCGGTACAGGTTAGTCCAAGCGCAGTTTGCCGCCGATAGATCGGCCTCCACCAGCATTGCTCCAACCAGGTTGGCCCGGCATAGGTTGGCTTCGCGCAAGTTTGCCTGACTCAAATCCGCACCGTAAAGCTGCGCGCCAATGAGAACCGCACGGTACAAGCTGCTGCGGCAAAGGACGGCTTGGCACAGATTTGCTTCAATTAAGTTGGCATTGCTCAAATTGCTGCGACCGAGCTGAGCGCCATCTAACGCAGCCTGCTTGAGGGTGGCGTTGCGAAAGTTCGTGCCAATTAAGTTGGCGCGATACAGATCTACCAGCGTTAGGTTTGCATCTTGGAGATTGGCTCCAATGAGATTTGCATTGGCAAGGTCTGCCCTCACTAGAATCGCATTCGATAGATCGGCGATCGCCAAATTTGCCCCGTTCAAATTCGCTGCTTGCAGATCGGCTCCCACTAAATTCGCGTTGCTGAGGTCGGCTCCGCTCAAATTCGCGTTGTTGAGCTGCGCTCGAGCTAAATCGGCATGGCTAAGATCTGGTGTGACGTGGGGGTGTTGCGATCGCCAGTGATTCCAGGACCAAACGCCCGAGCCGAGTTTTACCAGATGGTCGAAATTAGACATTATTCCTTTGCTTGCCGCGACTGAGTCAGATCGGGATGCGCGCGTCCGGGGGTGTTTTCCATCGCGCTCAAGACCGCGCGCATCGCCGCCATAATGTCTTGCTCTTCCCCGCCCAAATAGAGACGACCGAACGATCCGACGGCCTGAACCTCCAAAATATTAATGAACGCGGCCTTCTCAGCCTCATTGGCGGCAAGGGCCGAATAGGCCGCAGGCTGCACCTCCATCACGTACAGCGACTGACCTGCCAACAGCATCTGGCCCCGCGCCATGCGGTTGATCAGTTGGGCTTGGTGGGCGTCGATATTGCGAATGACCTGACTGGAGACCACATTGGGTTTGAGGCAATCTTGCCGCCGCACGCCCAACGCACCGAGGATGGCGCGAGAGGCGGCCTGCACGTCGGCTTGGCTGCTGGAATGCACCTCCATGAGTCCAAACAATCGTTCTACAAACTGAACGGCAGGTCGAACCACAGCAGACTTTAGGGCTACGTCCATAATGCGGTTGATTTCCACGCCGGGTGTAATCTCAATCCAAAGAGAGGTGTCTCCCGGCAGCGGTAAAAAGCCAGAGGCGACGGTTCCCATATAAGCGGCATGTTGCGGTTGCAGGCTATCTAGATAGACGTAGCTTCGTAATTCAATGCCCAATGCTTTTGTTCTCCCTCGCGCCACACGTTAAAGCCCGCAATCATCGAGTTTAACCCGTGGCTGTCTCTAGGCGCGACTGTTTTTGGATCTATTTTTCGTTGGGATCGCAAAGGTCCAGACCGCAGAGCAACAGCCATATCTTTGTTTTGACTTTTCCGCAGCCTCGGCGATCGCCTCCTGCCGCAACTGAATCTCGAAGACGTCATAGAACAGAGCGATCTATAGATTTCACACTAGAGTTAGAGATTGGGTTGGACCACTGCGGTCAAAATTAATTGTCCCGACCAAGGCGCGGCTTTCTTATCCTTGGAAACTTTAATGCGGTACTCGCCCGTAGCGGTTAGAACCTTATTGAAAACGACACCTGCATTGCCTGCTGGTTGCTCGTTGCTGGTGCCATCGGGAGATTTGATTTCAACGCGCGTTGAACCAGGGCTATTTAAGACCAGAACCATCAATTGACCTGCCTTTGCCGAAATCGTAAAATTTGCTTCCACGCAACTGGATGGAAGCATGTAAATCTTTGACGCCGCGTATCCGTTCGGCAAAAAATTGAACCGCTGAGGTGTAGAAGGACAGAAAATTATGAGTTCTGGAACGGGCTTAGCCTGCTTGGATTGTGCTAAAAGGGTCTCTCCAGAAGCTGCAAGGGAAAAACTGCATCCCGTCAAAATCGTCAAAACCGCGCCTTGTTTTAAAAGTCTTTCGAGCATCGCACTGATCTCCTCGAATCGTAGAATTACAATATTAAAGCAAGCGTTAGCTTCGAATCGGATTCTAGATCCTACCTCGTTATAGGGTTGTAGGCCGTTAACGAGGGAAAGCGCGATCGGTTCGGTCAGGCCAGATCCGACTCAGCACCCTACACTCGCTATACACTGAGAACGGTTTTACCCTCGTTAGGCGATCGACCATGCTGAGGCGAACGTTTCCGACCCCTGAAGCCTTGCGACGGTTTCCGTTTGGTGTGGCCGATATTGCCGTCATTCTAGGGATGCTGGCGTTACTGGCCGCGATCGCCCGCGTGGGAGCAGGCACCCTCGTGAGCTTTGTCCCGCCCGACATTATGCCCGGCGTTCGCTTAGAACCGCGTCATTTGCCTTACTATGCCGCCCGCTCGACGTTGCGGATGTTTATCGCGTTGTTTTGCTCGACGGTTTTTACCTTGGCCTACGGCTACGTTGCCGCCCACAATCGCCGCGCCGAAAAAATTCTGATTCCACTCCTGGATATTTTGCAGTCCATTCCAGTCTTGGGCTTTTTGTCGGTTACGGTAACGGGATTTATTGCCCTGTTTCCGGGGAGCTTGCTGGGTCTGGAAGCCGCGTCAATTTTTGCAATTTTTACCAGCCAAGCTTGGAATATGACGTTCTCCTTTTATCAATCGCTGCGGATGGTGCCCCGCGAACTAGAGGAAGCGGTCACGCTCTACCGCCTGTCAGGTTGGGAGCGATTTACAAAGCTGGAAATTCCCTCAGCCACGATCGGCTTGGTGTGGAACGCGATGATGAGTTTTGGCGGAGGCTGGTTTTTTGTGGCTGCCAGCGAAGCCATCAGTGTCTTAAACCAGCAATACACGCTTCCGGGACTCGGTTCTTACGTGGCTGCTGCCGTCAAAGCCCAGGATCTTGCTGCTTTAGGTTGGGCGTTTGTGGCGATCGCCGCAGTTATTTTCCTGACCAATCAGCTCTTTTGGCAGCCGATCGTGGCCTGGGCCGACAAGTTCCGCTTGGAGCAAAGCGCGGGGACAGATGCGCCGAAGTCTTGGTTGTTCGACCTGCTGACGGCTGCGCGAGTCCCTCGGCTCCTGGGTCAAGCCCTCCAGCCCATTGGGGAGGGGATCAATCGCATCCTGTCTCGCCTCACCCCGCTGCGATCGCCCTCCAAAACCGCAAGTCCTGCATCGGATTGGGGCGATCGCGTTTACAATTGGGTGCTGCTGGCGGCGATCGGTATTTTGCTGGCTGGCGGCATTCACTTTATTCTGACCGCCGTGGGGATACTGGAGGTGGGCAAAACCTTCTGGCTCGGGCTGCTCACCTTAGGCCGAGTGATTCTGCTGCTGGTCTTTGCGACGCTCGTCTGGACGCCGATCGGCGTTGCCATCGGGTTCAATCCAAAACTCGCGCGGCTGCTCCAGCCTGCGGTGCAGTTTCTGGCATCCTTTCCCGCTAACTTTCTTTTCCCCTTTGCCACGCTATTCTTCATCCGCGCCCACATCAGCCTGGATTGGGGCAGTATCCTGTTAATGGCGCTGGGTTCTCAGTGGTATATCCTGTTTAACTCCATTGCAGGCGCGCAGAGCATCCCGACCGATCTGCGCGAGATGGCCAGGGATCTGAATTTGCGCGGGTGGCATCTGTGGCGCAGGCTGATCGGGCCGGGTATTTTCTCGGCCTGGGTGACAGGCGGCATTACGGCCAGCGGCGGTGCGTGGAATGCCAGTATTATTTCTGAGGTCGTGGTTTGGGGGCAATCGACCTTGACGGCGACGGGTTTGGGCGCGTACATTGCGACCGCTACAGCTGCAGGCGATTGGCCCCGCATCACCCTCGGAATTGGCATGATGAGCTTATTTGTCGTTGGGGTGAATCGCATCTTTTGGCGGCGACTCTACCAGCTTTCCGAAACCAAGTACCATCTCTAGCAGCCCCGTATAACAAGGAGTCCTATGAAAAACCTCCAGACCGATCGCGCGCTCATTACTGTCGAGCAGGTCAGTAAAAGCTTTTCGGCCCAGGAAGGCAAGGGGGAATTTACGGTTCTCAGCGGTGTTAATCTCACGGTGTCTGCGGGCGAGGTGGTGGCGCTGTTGGGGCGGAGCGGCAGCGGTAAGAGTACGCTGTTGCGAATCATGGCGGGGTTAATTCTGCCGACTCAGGGGCGAGTGATCGGCAACGGTACGCTGCTGCGCGGTGCAAACCAAGATGTTGCGATGGTATTTCAAAGCTTTGCCCTCTTACCTTGGCTGACGGTGCAGGAAAATGTGGAACTGGGGCTGGAGGCGCAGGGGATAGCGCGGGAGGAGCGGCGACGGCGGGCGTTAAAAGCGATCGATTTGGTGGGTCTAGATGGGTTTGAAAATGCCTATCCGAAGGAGTTGTCGGGTGGGATGAAGCAGCGGGTTGGGTTTGCGCGGGCGTTCGTGCTGGAGCCGAAGGTGCTGTTTATGGATGAGCCGTTTAGCGCCCTGGATGTCCTGACCTCGGAAAACTTGCGCGGTGAAATTGACGATCTCTGGAATGCAGGAACGTTTCCGTCCCAAAGCATTTTGATCGTGACCCACAATATCGAAGAAGCGGTTTTTCTGGCAGATCGCGTCGTGATTTTAGGCGCAAATCCAGGCTGCGTGCGGGGGGAGGTGACGATCGACTTACCCCGGCCCCACGACCGTGGCAGCGATCGCTTCAAAGCTCTGGTGGACTATATCTATACGGTCATGACCAACCCGGAGGCCGAGGTGACGGGTTCTGTGGAAGTCGCACCCGCCGCCGCGGAAGTTTATCCGTCTGTGGAATTACCGCGATCGCCCTATGCCGATCCGCTTCCCCACGCGCGCGTAGGCAGCATTAGCGGATTGCTGGAGCTAATTGTGGAGCAACCTGAAGCAACGGACGATATTCCGCGACTGGCGGAACGAATTCAGCTTGAAGTCGATGACTTGCTGCCCATTTTGGATGCAGCGGTGCTTTTAAGCTTTGCAGAGGTGACTCAGGGAGATGTGAAACTGACTGAAATCGGTCGAGATTTTGCAACGACGACTATTTTGCGGAGTAAGGACTTGTTCCGCCAGCAGGTGCTCGCCAACGTACCCGTTTTGGTCAGCATGATTCAAACGCTGCGAGAAAAGCGCAATCGCTCCATGCGGGCGGGGTTCTTCATCGATCTGCTGAACGAATATTTCTCCGATAAAGAATCCGAGCGACAGTTTGCCACTGCTGTTGACTGGGGTCGCTATGCAGAACTTTTCGAGTACGATGCCAGTGAAGAGAGGCTATATTTACCGGAACCTGCGGTGGCGGCGAGCGATGAAGAGATTGAGTAGATTTTGAATAATTGTATTAGCTTAAGCTTTTGGGTTTTCTGAAGGGGACAATGTCTTTGGTGTGCGATCGCGTGTTTGTATGGTTTCGATTGGGGTTTGGGGTTGGCTAGGAGGGCAATTGGGCTTGTTTTGGGTTGGAGATTCTAGGGGCGATCGCTGTAGTTTACGATCGCGATTGCAGCCACTGGTCTAAATCAGCCGAACTAGAAAAATCCAGCAACGCCTCACCCAGCGATTCTAATTGTTCTAAGGGAAGGGATTCAACCTGCGATCTTAAAGCAGGTGAGAGGATCCCTGTTCGACGGGTCAGGAGACGAAGAACGATCGCCAATTCGCCCTCTTGCCTACCCTCTTGCCTACCCTCTTGGATCCCTCGTTCAAAGCCAAATCGTTCTGCATTGGTTACATAAGTCACTTTTCGTTCCTCCTCAAAGGTTTGTAATTCCTGCCAAAACTCACGCTCGATTGCCTCTGGTAAAATCATAGCCCAATCCAAAAAGCGATATAAATCCAATATTTGCTGACGCTCATATCCCTTTTCGTAAAGCGCTTTGGTCAATCTGAATTTCCAAGCTTTCCGTTGCTCAACCCGTCCTTTGGTCTCAATCACTTTCAAATGTGCTAGAACCACAATTGCAAAGAGGTTATCACTGGCTTCAAGTTCTATGATGCGATCGCGCCAGTCCAGCAGTTTTACAATACCAAACTCAAAATTGAGCCGGGTATCTGGGTAACTAGCCGTATAGCTTTGGGGTCTCCAGGATAATTTCTCATCACAAAGAATTGCTAAACTGACCGGAACTTGACGATACAGGTCGAAAATTCTCACATTGTAGACAAAGACCCGCTCGGCAAAACCAGATTCCCACTGACTTTGAATTTCAACATGGAGCAATAACCAAACTTGTTCTCCTCCCAGCAGCCAGACTTTAACAAGTTGGTCTGCATAACGACGACCCACTTCAGCATCCCGTGCGATCGATTGAAACTCCTTATCGAGAAATTCGTAGGGTTGCTCCCAGTCAATTAAAGCAGCCGTATTCGGGAAGAAAAACTGTATAGCTTGGGGAAAGTAAGCTCTTAAAATGTCCTTCCAGGGCGAGTCTAGGTCTGCTCTAGGTTCAGTCATTGAGGTGGCAGGATAATGGCGATCGCCCTGATTGTAAAGCAAACGGGTATTCTCTCATTCAGAATACTGCCCTTGATTAAACCTGCAATTGGGTTGGATTTGCTGAAGGGGGCGATCGCATTTTGTTTTTGTTCGGGAATGCGATCGCAGTTTTGTAGAGATATAAACCCCACATTCCGCAGGTCAGCCCGTTAGTGTGAGAATTTTAGAGCCTTACTCCAAAAGGTAATATCGGCCACAGGATGCGCCAAGGAATTGCAAAATCTTAAGCCGTTGAGGAGAGAGATTTGAGACTTGTCTGTGACCTGAGACGACCACCAGATGGATCGCCTGAAAACACTGAAACACCCATTTCATCGTGGGAGTATCAGTCATTTTACCGAGTTGATTGGGAATACCCGCATGAGCCTCACTCAAAGCTTTTCGGAGCTTGCGTTGCGCCAGGGTATAAACCAGCAGACATAACGCCATCACCATCGCCAAAGCCATAATGCGCTCTTGGGATTTGAGAAAGACACTGGAGGTGAAAAACAAAGGGTCTTTGAGAAACCGAAATCCCCGCTCGCTCGATTGCTGATTTTTGTATTCCTGTAATACCTCCACCGCAGATAGCTCATCACAATCAAGCACATTGGTCGCCAAAATAAAGCGCCCCACAATGCTCTGTTGGGCTGCAATGGCCTCGATGTTGTGAACTAGCGTTGCTTGGGGATAAAACCTCTCCTCACAGACAGCATCGGATTTAGGACGCCCTCGTTTGCCATGATGGACTTTCTTGAGCACTGAGACGTCCGTGAGTTGGCAATAGTGTAAAGTCTGCTCAAACGCGTTGATAGCCTTGATTGCATCAGCTTCACAGGCAAAGGATTCTTTGCACAGTTGTTCGAGGTGACGGCGTTGACGGTGCTCCTGTTGCTCGACGCGTTTTTGTAACTGTTTGAGGTCTGCATCTTTGCGTTGATCGCTTTCAACGACCACCCACCGTTGCCTAATTCCGGCATAGGTCGTACAAACCCCAATCAATCGATACCCCGTGCCAACGCCTTTCCACTCCACAGAGGGGGTCACTTGTGCAATCACTTCTTGCGCTTGATTGAGGGTCAAGGGGACGCGGCTAACCCATTTGAGGCTCCCCATTTGTTTGAGATTTTCGGCAGTGAATAGGGCTGCGTCTGCCACTCTCAATCCGTCAAATGACCAATCCTGACGATATTCGTGGATGACGGTTCTAAAGCCCACTCCATCGACTTCATTCCCGTCAGCTACCCTCAGATACAACGGTACGTCGCCATCTCCACTACAGATCGTGTCCATGAGGAACTGTTTTAAGTCGGGTCGACGGTCTCTGGAATATCCATAGGTCAGCGCGATCGCGCTGATGGGTTGAGCTTCTTCTGGTACTTGGGTGACTGTCGAATCTTTAGGGACATATTGCCCCTCTACGCTCATAGAAGTACTGTCTAGGTGCACACGCTCTGTTTCAACCCCAAACTGTTGGGCGGCCTTTAAGGCCAGGGTCGTAAAGAGGTTGGTCACGCCGTATTCGTAAAAGCGGTCTAAGGCTCGACCCAATCGGTCATCGTTCAAGTGGGATGCTTCGATTCCTTTGCCCAACAAGTGCTCGATGGCTTTGCCTTCAAAGAACTGACTAAACAGATACAATGGCACACTGACAAACCCTAATCCATTCAATATCATCGCCTTGAGGATTTGACCGAGTGTCACCCCTGCTTGTGGATGAATCCCCAGTAATTCGTCTACTTGCTCAACCAGACCAATCTCATCAATGATTCCGGCGACAATCCCTAAATGGTCAAGATTCTGAACTTGGATTTCCTGGGGTATTGAACTCATGGCTTAGTGGAGCGCTAAAATACCTCATTCTAATTCCGCACCTGCGGAATGTGGGATAAACGCGATCGCCTTTTAGATTTGCTTAGCCTTGCCCCCGCAACTACCCCGCCCAATTATCCAACCCTGCAAAATCCAACAGCGCCTCCCCCAACGCCTCAAGCTGGGGCAACGCCAGCGGGGAGAGTGCCCGCGCGACACAAGAGTTGGCGGAGGACGAGCGATCGCTTACCTCTGATAAATTGCAGAAGGATTGAGCGGTAGAGAAATATTTGCGCTTTCAACAGCAGCCTTGGAAGGCAGATTCAACAGGGCGGGTAGACTAAAAGCAAACCCGTCAGGCATGAGGTTTCACCATTTATGAAGGTTTTTCCCCTTCAGCATCGCTTCCAGCGATGGCAGCAGAAGGCAGCGCAATCGTCCGCCCCAGCCATTGAAGACTCCCTTTGGCTGCGGATTGCAGTCCAAGCGCTGGTCAGCGTTGGCATTGCGGCAACAGACATTGCGGCCACTAGCGCGAATAGTTTGTGGGCGATTCCCCTCAGCATTGTAGGGGCGACTTGGAGCTGGTACAGTCGCCGTCGCCGGAATCTGGCGGCCAAGTTTGGCATTGCCATCGGGATGCTGGCGATGTTGGGCGTCATGCTGTCGCGACTGCTCGGCAACGCTGGCGATTCGCGATTGCTGTTGGCTGATTTATTGATTCAGCTTCAGGTGCTGCATACCTTTGATATGCCCCGCCGTAAAGACTTAGGCTATTCCGTCGCGATCGGGCTGATTTTAATTGGGGTGGCAGCCACCATCAGCGAAACCATGGCCTTTGGCGGGTTTTTGATCCTGTTTGTGGCGATCGCCCTCCCCGTCCTCCTCCTCGACTACCGCTCTCGCCTGGGCTTTAGCACCTTTCGGTTCCGGCAATTTTCCGTCCTGCCACCCCGCCGCTTGGCGCTGCTGTTTGGGGCAGTTTTAGGATTGGGACTGTTGATTTTTGCAGTGACACCGCGCCTGCCCGGCTATCAATTTCGTACCTTGCCCGTCAGTAGCGAAGTGAAAATGCCCCAGGGGAAATTCGACCCGGAACGAGTATTCAATCCGGGGTACGTCAGAACGGGCAAAGGGAGAAGTGCTGGCGCAGGGGGAGAAAACCCCGGTTTCGGTCAAGGTCAGAGCTTTAGCTCCAAGTTTTACTATGGCTTCAACGCAGAAATGAACCAAAACCTGCGGGGGAGCCTGAAGCCGGAGGTCGTAATGCGAGTGCGGTCTCAGTCTGAGGGATTTTGGCGGGTGATGGCCTTCGATCGCTATACCGGCCAAGGGTGGAAGGTCTCGCGCAACGAAAACGCCAACATCGTCCGGAGATCGCCCTGGTCTTACCGATTCATACTGCCGCCGCTCCATTCCCAATCCCATACTAAGGAGGTAGTGCAAACCTTTTCGATTTTGACCGAATTTCCAAACCTGCTGCCATCCCTTTCCCAAGCCCGCGAAGTCTACTTCCCGACCCAAGAAATTGCCATCGATCCCGAAGGAGGAATGCGATCGCCGGGTCCCCTCGAAGAAGGGTTGACCTATTCGGTGGTCTCCGATGTACCCTACCGAGACCGCAGCCGTCTCAACCGCTCTACAGTCGTCTACCCTAAAACCATTCGAGAAAACTACTTGCAGGTTCCGCAGGCGATCGCCCCTCAAATTCGGAAGATTACCGAGCAACTCCTCGCCAAATCCCAGCGCCCGCTCCCCACACCCTACGAGAAAGCGTTATACCTGACCCAAGCCCTCAAACAAGGCTACGCTCTTCAATCCAACATTCCAATCCTCCAGCCCGATCGAGACTTGGCGATCGCCTTCCTGACCGATTGGAAGGGCGGCTATCCCGACCACTTTGCCTCGGTTCTTACCGTGATGTTGCGCTCCATCGGTATTCCCGCCCGGTTGGCAACTGGTTTTGCCCCTGGGGAATTCAATCCCTTTACGGGGCTGTACGCGGTCAAAAACACCGATGCCTATGCCCTCAGCGAAGTGTACTTTCCCAAACAAGGCTGGTTTGCTTTTGATGCCATTCCGGGCCACGAACTTTATCCACCTTCTGTCGAAATAGACCAAACGTTTTCCGTGCTGCGTCAGTTCTGGAACTGGGTGGCGGGATGGCTCCCTTCGCCGATTGCTGGCTGGATTAGCGGCGCGATCGCGTTCCTTGGCGTGCAGTTTAGTAAAGTATTAGGACTCTTTTCTGAAGGGTGGGCGGGCATCTTAAAGTTGAGTTTGCTGAGTTTCGGGGTTGGGGTTGGCATTTGGGGACTTTGGCATTCAGGCCGGACCGTCCAAAACTTCTATCGACTGCGGCGC
Source organism: Altericista sp. CCNU0014 (assembly GCF_044923475.1). Taxonomy (NCBI): domain Bacteria; kingdom Bacillati; phylum Cyanobacteriota; class Cyanophyceae; order Synechococcales; genus Altericista; species Altericista sp. CCNU0014. The sequence continues at coordinate 1,864,335 of NZ_CP137338.1, read as the reverse complement.
CTACCGCCCATGGCTCGCTTGTACCAACAGATGCTGCGGATTTTAGCGGAGCAAGGACTGCAAAAACATCCCTCCGAAACCCCCTTAGAATACCTAGAGCAGGTGCGCTCGGCCTGCCCTGAAGCCAAAGCCGACATTGTGGCCGAGCTGTCCAAGGCATACGTAGCGTGGCGCTATGGCGAAAGCCTCCCCGATCTGCAACATCTCCAGCAGCAGTTGCAACGGTTAAAACGCGGGCGAATCCACCCATCGGCAATAGGGTAAACTAGCGTCAGTCTTACGTTGTAGACCTACAATGCGAACCAGACTGAAGCAAAAAGCCAAACGACTCTCTGGCAAAAGCCAGCTTCCCATTCGGATTGCGCGTCAGGAGGACGGTAAGTTTCAAGTGGAGGGACTAGGGGCCTGGCACAGCTATTGGCGAGATCCCTATCACCTCATGTTAACGGTGCCTTGGTGGGGCTTTATTGGCATCGTTTCAGGGGCATACCTACTGCTGAACGCGCTGTTTGCAGTGCTTTACCTTTTAGGGGGTGACTGTCTCAATGGTGTTCGCCCTGGTTCCTTCGAAGACGCTTTTTTCTTTAGCGTTCAGACTCTCGGCTCCATTGGCTACGGCGTTTTTTCGCCTAAGACGCCCTACGCGCATATCATCGTCACCTTAGAAGCCATTACCAGTCTGTTGGTGATTGCTGTTGTGACAGGGCTGTCCTTTGCCCGTTTCTCCAAGCCGATAGCGCGCATCATGTTTAGTAAATATGCCATTATTGCGCAACACAATGGTGTACCTACTCTGATGTTTCGGATGGCAAATCAGCGCCGCAACCAAATCCTAGAGGCACAACTGCGTGTCTATCTCTTTCGCAATGAAGTGACGGAAGAAGGAGAGTATATGTACCGCATTCACACCCTCGATCTGCTGCGCGATCGCTCTCCAGGCTTCTCTATTTCCTGGACGGCGTATTCTCCCATCACGCCCAATAGCCCGCTCTATGGCTGCACTGCTGAGGATTTAATTCGGGATCACGTCCAGCTTGTGGTCTCGCTCAGCGGCTTAGATGAGACGGTTGCCTACACGGTCACCGCTCGCTTTGCCTACGGTGCCGAACGAATTTTATTCGACCACCGTTTTATCGATGTGGTGCGCAGGGAGGAAAATGGCGATCGCTATTTTGACCGCACCTATTTTCACGAAGTAGAACCCATTTCACCTCTGCTATCTCAAAAAACAACCCCACTAGGAGAGTAGTAGGGCAGGGGGCAGATATCGGGCGGCGTTCCTTGCAAGAAAGCGTTTGCGAAAATCCTTTTATTAATTTATGTAATTAAACTTAACAAACTGTTCACAAAAAGTCAATATGCCATTTATCTACAGCCGCAGGATTCGATTTCAAGATACAGATGCCGCAGGGGTCGTGTACTTTGCCAACACTCTCGCCATATGCCATGAGGCTTATGAAGAGTCTCTCATTGCCGCAGGGGTCGAGGTGTGGAAGTTTTTCAGCAGCAGCGCGATCGCTTTGCCGATCGTCCATGCGGAGGCGAACTATCGCCATCCGGCCTTTTGCGGCGATCTCCATGAGATCGTGCTGACGCCCGTTTCGACATCCCATCACGGGTTTGAGATTCGGTATGAGATTTATGGAGAGGGCGATCGCGATCGGCTGATTAGTCAGGCTTTGACGCGGCATGTGTGTATTAATCCGGTGAGTCGCGAGCGTCAGCCTTTGCCTCAGCAGGTACTGGGTTGGCTCAAGCAGTGGCGTTAGGGTTGGCGCAGAAGACCGGATCTTGTTTTTTAGGGATGTCGCTTTGCTTAAATCCCTGTGTATAATAGGTTGGATGCTGGTGTAGCTCAGTTGGTAGAGCAGCTGATTTGTAATCAGCCGGTCGCAAGTTCGAGTCTTGTCACCAGCTTTTAATAAGAATAAGCATTTCACAGTCCAGGAAAGGTTTCTGGGCTTTTTTTTGTGTGGGTTTTGATGACTGCGTTGGGTGTTGTTGGACATCATTGGGTCAGTTTGGAGCCAAGATTGAGATAAAGATTGAGATAAGCGGTACACTAGAGATAGAGCAGGTGACTAAATTATCTCAATTGCTATGTACGCTCGAAATCGCAAGAAGTCTAGGACGGGAAGTGCCCAAATCAGGAGCAGTAACAACCGTCTCCAAATCGTTTTCACCTTTGAAGGAAAGCGGTACTTTATCTCAACGGGGCTAAGCGATACGCCCTACAGCCGCAAGCAGGCTCAGGATAAAGCACTGGAGGTTGAGCGGGATATCGCTTACGGCGAGTTCGACCCTGATAATCTGGATAAGTATAAAGCTCAAGCTGTTTTGACGACGGCTGACCCGATTACCGCAATTCCTAGCTCAATTCTTGATTTACCCGCGTTGTGGAAACGCTATAGCAAAGCGAGGTCGTCTGGGAAATCGCCAGCGACAGTCAGAATGTATGGGTGGGTGGCAAATCATCTGGAACGATGCCCCCATAAGTTGCCCAGCGAGGATCAAGCTATTTTCGATTGGCTGAGTGCCAATGTCCCTGCCAATTCTACGAGACGAGTATTGATGCATCTCTCTGCTTGCTGTAAGTGGGCGAAGAAATCTGGGCTGATTGGCTCTAATCCCTTTGAGGGCAGAGCATCAGAGGTGAAGGTCAAGAAGTCGGGTTCAGAAGAGGAAGAAATTAACCCTTTCACCCGAAAAGAGCGCGATCGCATTATTGAGGCATTCAAGGGCAACCGCTACTACAGTCATTACGCCCCCTTGGTCGAGTTTTTGTTTTTCACGGGATGCAGACCTTCGGAGGCGATCGCCTTGCAGTGGAAACATATTAACCATACTGCGATTATGTTTGAGCAGGCGGTCATCTACAACGGGAAAGGGTTAGTCCTTAAAGACGGGCTTAAGACTCAGAAGTCTAGAAGATTCCCCATTAATGCTCAACTCACTCAACTCTTGGAATCGCTTAAGCCAGAGGGTTGTAAACCGGAATCATTGGTGTTTCCAAGTCCTGAAGGCAAGTTTGTGGATTGGCATAATTTTACCAATCGTGCTTGGAGAGCAGTCCTGAAATCCTTGAATAAGATTGAGCATCGGAATGCCTATCAAACAAGGCATACCTTTTGTAGTTTGTGCAGAGAAGCAGATATTCCATCGATTCAGCTTGCAAAATGGGTTGGCAACTCGGCTCAAATGATCGACCGGGTGTATGCAAAGCCTGTTGACCATATCGCAGTGCCTGAACTCTAATAGTTTTCAGGATGCTTTTTTGGCGTGCTTCCGGCGCGGTTGAGGTTGACCGGAAGGTAGGGAACTGAAATAGTTTGCGATCGCCTGATCGTGATTGGCGGTGTGCGTTCGATTCGCGGCCCAGTCTTTGAGGAGTTCTACGTTGTAACGAACGCAGCGACTTGAGAAGCGTGTCCAGTGGATACCTTCCATGAGCTGGTTGGTCAAGCGCAGTTTCTTGAGTGTGGAGTCTGACACCCCTAAAATTTTCGTCGCTTCATGTTTGTTGCACCAAACGGCTTGGGTTTCGGTCGTTTTCATTGTCATACCTGTGCTCTCCTGATCAGTCGTAAATCGCTCTGTTGATACTGTTGGGTGATAGCCCAGTCTTTGCCCTTTACATCCGCCCATCCGGGTTTCTCTCTCGGGAATCCAATGATTTCAACATGTCTGCTGGCGAAATAACCTGTCAGGATTTCCACCCAGTCCCCCACTTTGAGCGGCATCGATGCCGTTGCTGATGGATCGCCTGTGTGACGAATGGGATGATCAAGTGCTTTTTCCTCTTGCCCTGTAAGGCTTTGATGCACTTGATCATTTTTGGGCGGATCATGATCAAGTGCTTTTTCTCTTTGCTGTGACTGGGTTTGAAGCACTTGATCATCGTTAATCGGGTCACACAGGTAAACTTTTTTGCGGGTCATCCCGCCTTTGGATCCAGCGATCGGGACTTGTCGTGTTTCTTCTAAAATGTGGCCTTGCCGCCACAGGCGTTTGACCAGTCTGCGGAGATGGGCTTCACTGCTACTGAACTGTAAGGCGAGTTCTTCGATCTCGAAGGGGGTTCCGGGCGATCGCCCAAAGTGTTCCAGCAGCCTTGCCTCTAGATTTCCCTGACCGTTGGGTGTGCTCTGGTGTTCGCCGTGATAGACCACCACGCATTCGTCTGGGTCGAAGCCGATCGCAAATTTACCGGAACAACGGCTGCGGGATTTTTCGATGCTCCAGATGCGGCGATCGTTGGGCAGGTTGTCTTCGGACTTGGGATGCCGCAGATACCAAACCTCGCTCACGTTGTCAGGGATTGCGGTTGTGCCTCTGGACTCGCCGAGTTTGTTGGTGTGATGCAGAATCAGGAAAGTGCAGCCGTAAGTGTTGGCGACGTTTCGCAGGTCGTAAATGCAGGAGCCATAGTTGGTGTCTTTCTCATCCAGTTCGCTGGCGCGGTTGGCGGCGGTGAAAGAGTCGATGATCACTAGCAGGGGTTGCTCTTGTTCAACCCAACGGGTGAGTTGGGGAATTTGGGAAAACTGCCATTCGGTTTCGACCTGTACCAGTCCTCGTTCAAATCGGTCGTAGTTTGCATCTCTGAGGGAATCGGAGAAATCCACATCCGGTTCATCGGTTTGGATGATGAGGACTTTGCCTTGAGTGGTTCGGAATCCGTTCCAGGGTTGACCAGATGCGATCGCAAAGGCCAGGTCATAACTGAGGCGACTTTTTCCCGTTCCCCCATCGGCAATTAGGGCAATGGTGCTACCTCTGGGGATTTTGCCTGCGATGATCCATTCGCGTTTTTCGGGGGCTTTAGCGAGGAAATCTACGACATCAATGGGGCTGAAGACATGGGCACATTCCAGACGGGTCTGATGGATTTTGCGGAGTTGGGCGGTGGAGAGTTCGGCTTGTTTGGCCAGCAGGTTAACCTGGATAATTCATGAGAGATAGGAAAACACAAGAAAAGAGAGCCTGAAACGGTTTAGAATCAGGCTCTCTAGAGTTTTTAGTATCTCCATTGTGCCATGACAGAGTGTCATTCGGACCTGCCCTACAATTTCCCCACGCCACGCCCTTTAGTCGTTCGATTTTCAGATCTAGAATTAAGCTCAGATGCCGGGATCTTGCTGGCTCGACAAGCAGAAGAGCAGGTTCAAGTGTGTCGAGGATTGTCAGCGTGTATCCAGGACTGGCGCGACCCGAGCAAAATCACCCATAACCTGCATCAGTTGGTCAGTCAACGCGTATATCAAATGGTGGGAGGGTACGAAGATGCCAATGACAGTAACGTGCTGCGCCACGACCCCATCTTCAAGGTTGCCTGCGGACGATCGCCGAGTGTCGGAACAGATTTACTGGCAAGCCAACCCACCATCACTCGACTTGAGAACCACATTGGCAAAGCAGAAGTCGCTGCCATGCGCAGCCGAATGGTGGATGGATTCATCCAACGCTACAAGAGCGCACCCGACGAAATCGTGTTGGATATCGATGGCTGGGACGACCCAACCCATGGGAATCAACAATTGAGCTGTTTCCATGGATACTACGGTCATCATATGTACTTTCCAGTGCTCATCAACGAGGCCAGTACAGGGTATCCGTTGATTTTGCAGTTACGCGCGGGCAATAGTCATTCAGGCAAAGGCGTCGCAGGCATTTTACGCTGGCTATTTTGGCGACTCAAACGCGTTTGGCCGTCTGTGAGACTGATTCTGCGAGGCGATGCGGGATTCTCCTTACCCGAAATCATGCAGGTTTGCGAACGCTCCAAGGTGGGCTATGCCCTTGGCTTTATCCGCAATGCGGTATTGGAGCGTAAAATTGCCGATTTGCTCGAACGGGCAAGATTGCAACACATCCAAACCCAGCAAAAGGCTCGCTTGTTTGACGATGTCTATTACGCGGCACGGACGTGGGATGAACCCAGACGATTAGTCATGAAGGCAGAATGGCTCGACCAAGGCCCCAATCCTCGATTTGTGGTGACCAATCTGGAGCAACCGCCTCAAGAATTGTACGACCACTTCTACGTTCAACGCGGCGGCGACAGCGAGCATCGCATTAAAGAACTCAAACTCGGCATCAAAGCAGATCGTCTCAGTTGCAGCACTTTTATTGCCAATCAGTTTCGTCTGCTCTTGGCTCAAGCTGCTTACATTTTGATGATTGCAATTCGCCAAGCGGCCCATGGAACACAACTGGCAACGGCTCAGGTGGAACGCCTACGGTTGTTGCTCATTAAAGGAGCTGCCAAGGTAACGGTTTCTACCCGACGGATTCTGGTGGAGTTGGCTGCGTTTTGCCCTTATGCCCAGGAGATGCGTCAAATTTCTCGGAACTTATCCCAGTCCCAGTCCCTCAAATTTGAGTAGGCCAAGCCCGTCATAGGATTCTTGTCTCTATTTGTCGGAAATATAGGTGTTTTTAGCCTTTTTGAGCCGATTTGTATCGCTTTTTTGCCTACTTTTACTTTTCATCTCATCCTATAGCTCTAATTTTGGTGAAACTTACAACTCCTCATACACCTCGTGAATAATGCAGGTTAAGTTCCCAAAGTTGTCGAGCGGTGTCTTCGATCAGCAGGATTTCATCAATCCGGTTTAAGCACTGCTCATAGTTGAGTTTGGACTTTCGCGATAGTTGAGCCAGTTCAAGTTCAGCGAGTCGAGTGGCAGTTCTGGCAGCAGTTCGAATCGCTTCAATCGTAAAGCCTGAATTTAGGGCATCGGAGATGTCCCAGCCTTTAGATGGTGTTGCTTCTTTGCAGGGGACTTGGGCAATCCAACCGCGATCGCCGAGAACACGCGCCAGTTTCTCTGCACCTTTTTGACCCGGTTCATCCCGGTCGTAGAAGATAAAGACTTGACCTGGCAGTCGCTGAAGCTGTTCGGGGCAGAGGATGACGTTGCAGCCGCAGGTGAAGGTGGCGATCGCAATATCGGCCACCTCTCGCATTGCCCAACCCAAAAGGATTGCATCCCATTCGCCCTCACACAGATATGATTGCTTGGCTTGATCTGGTTTATGGGTGAAGTAGACCATCGCGGGGACACCTTTTTGTGTCCAGGATTTATTGCTAGTCCAAGGTTCGAGTCTCAGCTTTTGGTAGAAGTGCTGACCTGATTCATCTGCCGGAATCGGAATTGAAACCCCGGTGGTTCCGTTACGGTTAACCAGTCCCAAGCGATAGTGACGCACGATTTCAGGGCTGATGCCCCGTTGTTCTAACCATTGCCGTGCCCATTGGCTTTCTTCATCTTGGCCTTGAAGTAGCCAGTCCATTGCTTTTGTGGCTTGGTTTAGGGTGTGGAGCGATCGCACATCCAAGGACGTTGAGATCGAACTGTTCTTGGGTACCCCCAAACTGATGCGGATTTCATCTGGGGTGCATCCGGCATGACACTTATAGGCTCCGCTCTCTAGGACTGCCAGACTTTTCTGGGAGGGACGACGGCCTTTGTTCTGTTCGCAATTGGGGCAGTATGCCCGTCCATTGCGGTCAAAGGTCACAAAGTCTCGAATGCTGAAGGGTTTATCAAGGGTGTTGATTGGCTTCATGATAAATGTTGTCCAAACGGACACTTTTTGATAGACTTGACAAGTCTTCTAAAAATCTAGCAAAATTTTATAGTTTAGTTCAAATCTTTTTTGTTTCTAGTTTTACAATGTTGTCCGTTCGGATAACTTTATGTATGGAGGTTCGTCATGACACGAGGCGCAAGCGCGACGAAGAGTCGATCGCAGGTGAAAGCAGAACCGAGGGAACCGTTATCGAAGGGCATCGGTCAGCGGATTGAACAGATGCGGGGGCGACTGACGCAGCAAGCGTTCGCGAAAAGCATTGGGATTAGTAAAAGCACTCTGATCCGTTATGAGAAGGAGGATCGTTTGCCGGATGCGGAGGTTATTGCCCGGATTTGCGAGACCCATCGGGCGGACTTCACTTGGCTGATTACGGGGAAGGGCGATCCATTTGTCCCTAATCCAGAAGAGGAAGAGTGTGTGCAGATCCCGAAGTATGACATTGGGGCTTCGGCGGGGCCGGGGGCATTTGTGGAGGCTGCGGGTGAGCCGGAGTTGATTTCGGTGGATTTGCAGTGGCTCCGCCAGGATCTGCATGTGTGTCCGGCGGAGGTGAGCATGATTTATGTGCGGGGGGATTCGATGCAGCCGACGATTATGGATGGGGATATGTTGCTGGTGAGTTCTAGGGTGGAACCGATTCGGGATGGGATTTATGTTTCTAGATACGATGGGCTGCTTCAGGTGAAGCGTTTGCAGCGTCAGCCTAAGAGTTTGGTTCGAGTGACTTCGGATAATCCGGCTTATGACTCGTTTACGGTTAATTTGCAGGATGAGGGGACAGATTTTGTGATTGTGGGGCGCGTGGTCTGGGTCGGGCGGAAGCTGGGGTTTTGAGCGCGCTTAAGGAGGCGGGAAATTTGATGTGGCCTTGCAATTTATGGGGATAAGGAGTCAAGATTTGACCAGGGCTGTTAGCGTCATTCTAAAAGAGGACATCAGGAAATGAACGCTTATAAAGTTGAGACGATCTTGTCTGAGGATGGAGCTTTGACGTTGAAGGATCTGCCGTTTCATGTCGGCGATGCGGTGGAGGTGATTATTTTGGAGCGATCGCCCAATCAAATGGAAAAGGCTGAGGATCAACCTGAACCGAACCTCTATCCTTTGCGAGGCACAGTTCTTTTCTATGAGGATCCGTTTGAGCCTGCTGTCCCTGTAGAAGACTGGGAAGTCTTGCGATGATTCTGTTAGATACTCATATCTAGATTTGGTGGGTTAATGATAATGAAGAACGACTGACTTCAAGGCACCTCGAACTAATTCAGCAACACCAGTCTCAGGGATTGGGCGTTAGCATTATCTCCTGCTGGGAAATAGCGAAGGCTGTTGAGAAGCAAAAGCTTGGTCTGTCATGCGGAGTTCATGAATGGTTGAATTTGGCGCTGGCTTATCCTGGAGTACAGTTAATCAACTTAACAGTGCCTATTGTGATCGAGTCTACGCAACTAGTCGGTTTTCATCGAGATCCAGGAGATCAGATGATTGTGGCGACGGCGCGAGTTTTGAAGTGTCCACTGCTGACGGCAGATCAAAAGATTCTGGAGTACCCGGACGTTCAAAAACTTCAATAGGGGGAATTTTATTAGGCTCCCGTTCAAAGTATGATCTGACAGTTGTAAGAATCACATAGGAGTTGCCAGCTTTTGATCGCTGACGAGGACATGAAACCAATCTCCATAGCGGAACCGATGATGTGTCCATCTTCAGCGCATGTATATAGTGGAATTCCGATTCCCAAACCGATTCGTGTGACCACATTCTCTCCAGCAGAATGGGAATCGTTCACACATGAGTGGACAAGCTCACTGAAGGATATATAGCCCTACGAGAGCATGTTAAGACGTTTGTAAATAGCCCGCTTTGAGCAGTAAGGATTTGATTAAGCAGTGCGTCCTAAGCAAAATCCGTAGTGCTATATACATTCGTGTCGAGCGCTACACAGGTGCTGGGGATCAAGGGGTAGATATAGCTGGTTTTATTAGCGATAGAGGTTGGGAAGGTGGCTGGGACAATTATCAATGCAAGCATTACGATCGCCCTCTGGCTCCAAGCGATGTGTGGGTAGAAATCGGAAAAATTATTTATTATTCCTATAAAAATGAATATCCGCCACCACGTAAATATTACTTTATTGCATCTCGCGGTGTGGGTACAAAACTAGGAAAATTGCTCGAAAGCCCAGAGAAGTTAAAAGAAGAAACTCGAAACAATTGGGGAAAATATTGTCAAACGCAAATCACAGAAACTAACAGTATTTCCTTGGAAGATGATCTGCTTGCTTGGCTTGAAGCTTTTAATTTCTCTGTTTTTTCGACAAAATCAGTTGTAGATCTCATAAATGAACATGCCAAAACTCCTTTTCACTCAGTCAGATTTGGTGGAGGTTTACCGCCCAGGCCAAATGTTAACCCCCCGCCAGAAGAGCACGAGGTAGTAGAGAGTCGCTATATCCAGCAACTGTTCAATGCTTATAGCGATAACCTGGAAAGATCTGTTAATTGTGTTTCAGAGCTATCTTCACAACTGAGTTGTGATTTCTTAAGGCAACGAGAACGCTTTTACCATGCGGAATCTCTACGTAATTTTGCCCGCGACACAGTGCCTGACGGTACTTTTGAGAGTTTGCAGGATGAGATTTTTTACGCTGTAATTGATATCTGTGAAAATGAGCATAAAGACGGATTAGCTCGTATGAAAGCAACGATCTCACATGCTGCAACAGTTCCAGTAGGATCTAATCCTCTAAAAAGTGCGCTTAGAGTTCAGGATCAACAAGGTATCTGTCATCAGCTTGCCAACAAAGATCGCCTGCTTTGGGTGCCTACGGATGAGGAGGTGTGATGTGACATCACCATTTAATAGTCCACTTGAGACCGGAATCAGAGCACTAGCTATCTTGACAGCAGTATTTCCTCAATCGCTGGATCTTCAGTATCTTGTCTTTTTTGACTACTTAACTGTTCATTCAGGTGATGTTGAAGGTCCAGAAAGTTTACATGCGCCCCTTCCACTACGTTCAGGCGAACTAACTGTGCGGCGTAAATTAATAGAGCGCGGACTCTTTTTGATGATAAGCCGAGGTCTTATACAACATTTATCTACGTCGAATGGTTTTCAATACACTGTTACTGACAATGCTGGTGCTTTTCTCTCAATGTTGAGTTCTCGATATATCTCGAAACTCAAAGAACGAGCAGAGTGGGTAGCTGAAAACTATGGTGAGTCAACTTCTGAAGAATTGAAAGCAGTGGAACAGCGATTTTTCCAGGAGTGGTCTACGCAGTTCCAGCCATTCGAGAGAGCAGGGGGACGTAGAACATGACTTGGAATCCCCTTCAATTACGAGGTCTTTCGTTCAATAGTCCGTATAAAGAGTCTGCTTCGTTGGAATTTCAAGGTGGCTTGAATGTCATATGTGGGGCTTCAGACACCGGAAAATCATTCCTTGTAGAAGCCATCGATTTTCTTCTTGGTGCCAAGGGACCATTGCGGGATATTCCTGAACGAGTTGGATACGACCGAGGAAGGCTCACACTGGAAACAGTAAATAGCAATATCTTTACTCTTGAAAGGAGTACGGATGGCGGAAACTTCCGTAAATTTGAAGGAACCTGGCTATCGGGTAATCCTGATATCGAATCAGGCACTACCCTTAATCAGAAACATGCACATGGAAATTTGAGTACGCTCTCAGCTTATTTGTTGTCTACCATAGGACTTACAGATAAGTATGTGCGAAAGAACCAGCAGGGAATTACAGATAGTCTCAGTTTTCGGAATCTTGCTAGGTTAATCATAGTCAAGGAGAGCGACATAACCAAGGAATCATCTCCTATATTATCTGTACAGAATACTGAAAAGACAAAAGATTATTCGGTATTCAAGTTAATGCTTACTGGTGTAGATGATAGTGCATTAGTGGCACAAGCTGAAATGCAGGCTGAGATAGCAGCTACTCGACAGAGTAATAACGCCAAAATTGAATTTATTGATGAGTTGCTTTCTGAATTACAAGCTGAAATTGGTGCAATTGGAATTAATCGTACTGAAGCCGAAGATCAATTACTGCAACTACAAGCTCAAGCACAGGCTCAGCAAGAGATTCTCAATCGAAGTCAACAAGAGTTGGATAACAGAATAGAACGTCGCTATGCAGTTATGCAGCAAATAAAACAAATATCTGATCGAATCGATGAAATCTCTGGACTTCTATCACGTTTTGAACTCCTTAAGGAACATTACCAGATTGATCTCGAACGCCTTGCTGCAATTGAGGAATCAGGATCTCTTTTTGTCCATCTAGAGAGAACACCCTGTCCTCTCTGTGGTGCTCCTCCTGATGAACAGCATCAAGTTGAAGTTTGTGATGGTGATGTTGAAAGTGTAGTTCATGCTGCAACTGCTGAAATTGTCAAGGTGGAAACGCTTTCTATAGAGCTTGATCAAACAGCATCAGATCTCAGTTCTGAGGTTGAGGCATTGATCACACAGAAAGAGCAGCTTGACCCTGAATTTCAGGCACTCAATCAGGAGATACAAGAAATTACTTCTCCTCTAAAGGAGATCCAAAATACCTTCAGTGAGATTGTCAGGCAATCAGGTGAAATGCAACGTGTCATTGATTCATTCCACAGGATCGTGCAACTACAAGAGAAAAAGTCTACGCTTCGTTGGGAAGCTGATGAACCAATTAATCCCGTTAGTTCACAAATAGATCTTTCAAAATCTGTGCTTGATGACTTTGCTCAAAAAGTGCAACATTTACTTCAAGAATGGGACTTCCCTGGCTCTAATCGAGTTCATTTCGATGAAGCGCTAAAAGATATTGTAATAGGTGGACAACCTCGTACTAGTCGGGGAAAAGGCTTGAGGGCTATTACTCATGCGGCTATGACCATTGGACTCATGGAATTTTGTAAGGATAGAAATCTGCCTCATCCAGGTTTTGTTGTACTAGATTCACCTCTTTTGGCGTACTGGAAACCAGAAGCATCAGAAGATAAAATCATTTTGGAAGGTTCAAACCTAAAGATCCGATTCTATGAATATCTTGCTAATAACTGTAGCGACAGTCAAATAATTATTATTGAGAACGAACATCCCCCATCCGAAGTCAGTGGCAAAATCACTTCAACAGTTTTCACAAGGAACCCTGAAGAGGGACGCTACGGTTTTTTCCCTATAAACTCAAGCCCATGATTCTTGCCTAATTAGGGCTTGCTGAAAAAGTCATTTCAGACTGAGATTGGCAACGCGATCGCCAATTCAGACATAGCTGGATATGAATGCTCAGTAATGGACACAAAGGACATCGATTCTCCCATCGTCAGCTGAGCGGCTTCGTCACGCTCCATCCCGCCATGAAGGACTTGCAGACACAGATCGAAAAGCCAAAAAAGCAAGGCTAAGAGCCCAGCGAGCCAACGCTCCAAATTGAGCACGAGAAACGTAATCGCAATGGCACTTTGAGCCGTGTGGGCCAATTTCGCCATCACCCGTGCCAGAGAAAAGCGTCGCTTGGCCTGACCAAACTTACCTTCAATCCAGACCCGGACTTTCTCATCTTGACGCGCCTGTCGCTTGAGTTGAGCCTGCACCGATGGGTCTTGCTTCGGCCTGCCCAAAGGCGGGCCACTCAATCGGATACCACGCGCCTTACACCAACTGCGATTGGCGCGAGTGCGATAAATCTGGTCGGCATGAACCGACTCGGGATAGCAGCCAAACCGAGCCCGATAAGCTTCCACCTGGTCTTGGAGATGGGTCGACTCATTGAAATTGTCCCAACTGAGCCGGTCTAGAAACACACAGCCGTTGATACAACTGACCGATAGCTTTGCACCAAACTCCACGGGCACGCCTGCTTTGCCACGCACAATGGGCCTCACATGGGGCTGGGCGATGCTCACAATCCGGTCATCGATGCGACGGATGTTGGCGTCAAACATGGCTCGTTGTTGCCTGACGACTTCAGTGATGACCAACAGCAGGCGATACTGACGCCGACTCAGTTGTGCCAAGGATGCCCCAGCTGTTATGAGGATATCAATATGCTTGAGATTGCGACCCAGATAGTTGAGTTGCTGACGAATCCCTTTTCTCCTGAGTTGACGGCTGGGTTTTCGTTGCTTCGAGATGGATAGATACGCTTTGCGCGCGAGCTTTCGGTAGGTGCGAGGCTTGGTCTTAAATTGGTCGCTCACTTGGACGTAGAGGGCATCTAGGATGGCTTCGCTCTGCTCTCTAGCCTCATTCAATAAGCTCAAGTCGCTCGGGTAGCGAATATCCGCAGGGGCACAGGTCGCATCTAAGATGAGCTGCCCTTGATTGGGGGAGGGTGGCTCATCGTCATCACGGTCTGATTCAGATGCTGCTTCACTCGATACCGCCATCTGTGATTCAGTAGCTTCTGCCACTCCTTGCATCTTCTGCACGACGGCTTCGTTGACCTGACCCACTAGCTCCAGACTCAGGCGTTTGCGAAAGTGAACCAACAGGGATGAGTCAAATGGCGCTTCATCCCGATACTCGCTAAATCCCAAGAAGTACTGCAAGTATGGGTTCTCGCGGATCTGCTCCACGGTCTCTTCATCGCTGGTGCCGAGCTTCTCTTTGATGATGAGGGTTCCCAATGCGACTCGAAACGGTTTGGCTGGTGCGCCCATCGTGGCACTAAACTGGTCGGCATAACTCGCTTCTACTGTTTCCCACGGGATGAGTTTAGCCAGCTTTACCCAGCGATTGTCACGGGACAATTTGCCGCCGAAGGGCAGGTAGAAGTTCTCAAAGGACAGTTGGCCTGGGGGTGAAGTCCGATACATGCCGACTCAAGTGCAAGGGGTTTGACTATTTTTCGCCTTTTTTCTTGCACTTTTCAACCCCCTTGTTCGGACAGATGAACTGTAATCCCTACGTTCTATACTTTTTCAGCAAGCCCTAATTATCCCGACTCAGCACTGGAACTGGCAGCCTGGACGTAAATATTTTTCAGGAAATGCAACCATGCCAATTGTCTCAACGCCGTTGAGACAATTGCTTTATCTGTAAAGACTTGTACAAAATGAACCTTGTGAAGCAGGCTTTTGCAGCTCCTCTCTAAGAATTTCTCTATATGTACAACCGCAGAACTACAAGTTTGCAGAGTTTGCAGATGAATTGGGATGACGGGTTGACATAGGAGAGCTTGGGGTTTAGCAATGGGTACCAGTTTTCAGTTCAATGATATGCACCTGAATCCCCAACAACCCAGCACCCGCCGACAGCGAGGACAAAATTCGCGCGATCGCATCCTCGCCTCTCTCCAAAACCAGCCCGACCAGAGCCGCGACCAACTCATGCAGTCTGCCAACCTGACCTATGACCAAGTGCGCGACCAAACCCGCAACCTTTGTATCGAAGGGCTGATTCTGTCGCACATCGGTACCAGAGGAGAGCGGCGCTACTCATTACAGGTGACCTGTCGGCGATCGCCCTGCAAAACCTCAGCCTAGCCCTTGCTTTTTCCATCGATTGGGCATTAGCAATACATCCATTGCATTCTGGTACCGCTAATCATGGAAACCGAAACCTGGAAACACATCACCCTAGGCGAACTCTATCGCAGCGGAGTCGCCAAAGTCCGACAAGCCCGTCGGTCTTTCAAACAATACAGCCCCCTCAAATTTGACCTGACCGCAGCCCGAAATCTCTGGGGCGCAATTTCACCCTTAGTAATCGCTCCCATCCTCCACGTCTTGGAAGGATTCAGACCGGATCGGCTATTGCCTCCGGTCGTGGACACCACTGTTGAAGACTTGACCCAAACTGCGATCGCACCGACCATCCCTCACAAACCCTGGTATCGCCGAACCGAACGAGTTCATCAAGCCCTGATGCAAGCCTGGGAACTGGGCTATCGCACCTACGCCCAACTGATTGAGCAGGTCAGACTCTGGACAGGGAAAGGATGCTCAAAACGTGCCGTCTCCCGCTTCATCAAAGAACGTCGTGAGCTGCAATGACCCGTCTGGAGAAACACACCCGCACCCTGAAGGATGGCACCCAAAGGGTCTACCGCTATGCCGTGGGCACAGATGGAGAACGGCGATCGCTCAATGAAAGTACCGTTTCAACCGCCTGCTATAGAAGCACAGAAAAACGTCGAATCGTCGCCGCGCTTCAAGCTAACTCCAGTCTGCTGATCGTGGGCGAGGCAGGCGGCGGTAAAACCACCTTGAGCGAGTTTGTCGCTGAAGAACTTGAACTACTGGGATTTACCGTCGTGACCGTCAAACCCTCAACCGCTAAACAAATGGTGGTGGCGATCGCCCTTCAACTGGGCGTAGATGCAGAATCTCTAGAAGGCAAAGCATTGACCGCGATGCAATTGATGCAGGCGATCGCAGATTACCTCCAAGACAACCTGGCTTTTCTAATTTGCGATGATGCCCATCGGCTTCAGGTGCAGGTTCGCTGCTGGCTGGAGCGACTCCATGAACTGGGTCAGCCGTTGCTGTTGCTGGCCACCCATCCCCCAGCACGGGACATTTTTCTGAAGTTGCCCCGGATTGAGCTGGAACCCCTGAGCGATCGCATCATCCGTCAAATCATGAAAGAAGCCGCCACCGAACTGGAACTGGAGCTATCCACGGCTCAATTGGCGCACCTGCAACAACGGGCGGGCGGAAATCCGATGCTGGCAGCGCGGGTGATTCGAGAAGAGTATCTGGGTTTAGATGACCCCAGCCCCGACCATCGACAGTGGATTGATGGAACCCCGTTGCTGATTGCCGGGTTGATGACGTTTACGATTCTGCGCTTCATCGGATTGGGGCTGAACAGCACCAGCCTTTATCTGTTTGGCGGCATTCTGGCGGTAGCGGTAGGCATTTTCCGGTTGATTCTCTACAGCCTGCCCCGTAAGTCCGGGAGGTTAGGGCAATGATGAACTCGACGCAGGCAGTCTTCAGTGTGGCGCTCACATCCCTGGCGATGGGGACGGCTGACCCCGTGTTGTTAGGAACGGCGGCGATCGCATCCCAGTTCCCCGACTTGGACACCAGCAAAAGCTGGATTGGACGATTACCCCCGTTAACCCTGATTTCGCGGTGGATCGAGAAGCGGTACTCTCACCGCACCTTGACCCACAGCTTTTTGTTTTCTCTGGGTCTTGCTGCTGTAACCTTCCCGCTCACCTTCTGGAATCAGTCGCTCTGGATTGCTCTTAATCTGGGCTATTTCTTGGGCTGGTATGCCGATAATTTCACCAAGCAGGGGGTTTGTGCGTTTTTCCCACATTCGGGAAGGTTGGTGACTCCGGGCAATCCTCGACTCAGGTTGAGTACGGGGAGTTCTGCTGAGTATTTTCTGCTAGCGGTTTTGGTTTTTGTGTCGATCGCCATCATCAACCTCAATATTAGCGGCGGCATCCTCAAAGCCTTCAATCAGACGCTAGGGCTTTCGAGCGGGGCGGTGGAGATTGTTGCCGCCGAACAGAACCAGTATCTGCTAATGGCTCAGATTCGTGGTCGCAATACACTGACGCAGCAGGCAGTTCAAGGTCAATTTGAAGTGGTACAGCCTCTGACCCAAACCGATTTACTGGTGAAAGACAGTCAGGGCAGGCTCTATCGAGCTGGCGAAACTCAAGAATCTCAGATTCAGATTACTCAGGTGCAGGTTCAACGACAAGGCACTGTGAAGCCGTCGGTTCGAGAGATTCGGTTGGAAGACGAGGTGATCGCAGAGGCACTCTCACGTATCCCACAAAGCGATCGCACCTATCTGTCAGGTCTATTGACCGTTGAGGACGCTGAGGATCTGGTACCGCCCAACTACCCGGATCGCTTCAATTCCATTCGGGTGCAGCCGGGAAGCGGAATCGCCAGCGTTCATCTAGAAGCCGCCAGCCCTGCTGAAGTGGTTCGAGTTCTGGGGGATTACTCCGCTAGCGGCAGTTTGATTGTGAGGTCGATCCATGTTCAGTCGTAAAGAAAAGCCATTACCCGTTGCGGTTCTGAAGCCTGGTGAAAAAGTTCAGGTTGAAGATGACTCTGCGAGTCATGGAATTCTGTTGGGACAGGGTGTGTACTGGACTCCAGAACGATTGCCCAATGGTCATGTGGTGGCGATTGGTTCTAGCGGGTCGGGGAAGACTCAGACACTGAAGGCGATCGCCTACGAACTCCACAAAACCTACCCAGCGATGCAGTTGGTCATCATCGATTTTCACGGCGACCAGAATCTTCAGGGCGAAGTTTGCTATCCGCTCCATATGAGCAGTCCCTATGGAGTGAATCCGTTGTATATCAACCTGGATCCAGAGGGTGGAGGGCCGAATCTTCAGGCGATCGCAGTTGCCGCTACGCTCAAAAAAGCATTGCAAATGGGACCTGTACAGGAAGGTTTGCTGTTGGAGGTTCTGGGGGATTGCTACCGACACAAGGGCATCGCTCAGAACGAGGAGAACACCTGGACAAAGGAACCGCCCAATTTTGCCGATCTTCAGGCCGAGATTGAGCATCGGGTGAAGGAAAGTTGTAAGGACAGTGCCAAGTTGAAGCTAAAGCTCAATGCCACGTTTGCCTATGGGATTTTCAACCGTCCCGCTTTTCTGTTAGAACATCGGCTGGTGCGGGTGGATTTGTGTAAGTTGCCGCCGGAATTAGGGGCGATCGCGGCTGAATCCCTAGCCAAATACTTGATGGATACCCATCGGCTTCAGGGTGAGGTTGAAAGCAAAATCCCCAGAACCTACCTTTTCATTGATGAGGCGAAGGAGATGGCAAAGTCTCCGGCGTTGGATCGGATTATTGCCGATGGACGCAAGTATGGACTGAATTTGGTTCTGGCCTCTCAGAGTGAGCGGCATTTGTCGGCTGATGTGTTGGGGAATGCGGCGACCAAGATTGTGTTGCCTGTGGATCAGGTGGAGGTGAAGAAGGTCGCGGCGAAGTTTCGGTTTGCGGAACAGAAGGTGGCAGCGTTGCTGCCGTTGACGGCACTGTGTCGATTTGGCAAGCACGCGGAACAGGTTGAGATTTTGCCCTATTACCAGCGGGTGGCTGATGGAGGGGATGATGCGTAGGTTTTTCGTGGCGATCGCTGTTTTCTTGTCAGGCTGCAATTCGATGTCTCGGATACCTGCATCGCTCCCATTGCCCATAGTTGACCCCACGCCGATCATTAGCCGCAGAGCGAATCTGGTACCTCGTGAGCTGAAGTTGAAGCTGACGCTGGATGATCCGGCAGATTTGAAGGTGAAGCAGGGCGATCGCATCCAAAAAGGTCAGATTTTGAGCGATCGCACGTCCACCAGAAAACCATTGGAACAACAGCGTCAGGTCATTCGCCTCAAGTTAGAACATTTGAATACAAGTGCTGGGGTAGGTTCAAGTCAAGTCAGTTATGCGGTGGAACAGGCGAGGATTCGTCAGGCTCAGGTACGGGTGCAGCAGGCGAGGGAGGCGATCGCCCTGTTCAAAGCCAATTCCCCTTGGACGGATTATGCTTGGGCAAGTTTGCCGCTCTACAAGGAATCGACACAGGTTTCACAACTGGTCATCAGGGTTCAGGATGCTGAGGCTGAGTTGGGACTGGCAGTGGCTCAGCTTCAGGCTGCGAGGGAGAATAAGCCGCAGAAGGCTGTTGGTCAGGATACTTTAGGGCAGCAGTCTTTGCTGATGGCTCAGTTGAGGGATGTTGAGGCAAGGTTGGAGACGGTGGGGGTGGTGCGATCGCCCTATAACGGAACTATCAAGAAAATCAAGTGGATGAATCAGGTCAACCAGGAACTGACAGTTGAAATTACTTTGGCGGTTCATGCTCTTGATAAAGCGCTTTGAGCGCATTCGGGATAAAATCCCGTTTTCCCTTACAATGAATGCGCTTTGGTTATGCTGCACCATGACTCGGAATAAATTCGATCAGTTTTCAAAGGAATTTTTGGAGGAGCTACTGTCCCCTTTGGGTACTGTGGAAAAGAGTCTTGAGGTTTTGGGTACTTCAAGACTGGTCGATCTGTATTTTGCACCTGCTTTACAAACTGAAGCAGAGCCTCAAACTCTGGGACTGTTGAGCAGAATTGCGGCAACGCCTTGTCTGTTGGAGCCGTTTCGGAACCCGCCCACGACGACGGAAGTGAAGGACTGTCTTTTGAAATTGTTGTCAGTCCATGCTGATTTACAGCGCCGGACTCAACGGGATGATGCAACCGTTTCAGAGGAGGACTTACCAAGGCTATGGATTCTGGCTTCGTCGGTTTCTGGAAATTTGCTCGAACGGTTTGCGGCGACTTCTAATGAATCTTGGCCTTCGGGAATTTATGGGTTAGGAGAGGCGCTCTGTACGGCGATTGTTGCGATTAATCAGTTGCCGCTAACGGAGGACACGCTCTGGTTAAGGCTCTTGGGGAAAGGGCTGACGCAGGAACAGGCGATTTCTGAGGTGCTGGCTATCCCAGAGGGGGATCCACGACGCCGTAGGATATTACAATTATTGGCGGGATGGAAGATTACACTAGAGATAAATGACCCAGCAGACGATGAAGAGCGAGGTGTACTGATGGTATTGTCACAGGCTTATCTGGAGTGGGAAAAAGAAACTGAAGAGAGGGGCATTCAACAAGGCATTCAATCGGAACGTCGGATAACGCTTGAGAATTTGTTTAAGGCTCGGTTTGGTACGATTGATGAGTCATTGATGGCTATTCTGCCAAAGCTGGTGGCGTTGTCTGCGGAGGACTATACGCGGTTGCTGCTAGAGTTGCCAGGGTTGTCTCAAGATGAGGTGGTAAAGAGGTTTCAGAATCAGCCATAACGAGAATGCATTACTCTATCCCGAAATTGAAAATTATCCGGTGAACTCACTCCGATTTTCTAAGTCTTCTCGACTGTCTTGTGCCAGTTTGACGACATCAATGGACGGCATCTGTTGAGCAATTTGCCGGAGTTGGGCGAGGGCTTCTAATGCTTTGAGGGGAGCTGGTGCCTGGGCTAATTGTTCTCTCAGTAATTTTGTAGCCAAAACGTCAGGGGCAAGCTTGAGCCGATTTGCTTCGGCTTGAAGGCGATCGCTAGCTCTTGCAGAGCGGTGACGCACCAAGAGTCCGCGCTCTTCGCTGGAGAGGTGGATTGTGACGGTTTGGGTATCGCTCATGACTTCAGTATAGATCTGAGTGCGGTGTCATAACAGAAATTCCAGGTAGGGACGCATGACGTTGCTGACTCGGCAGATTTTGGCGTAGTGCCAGAGTTCGTCCATTGTGCAGCGGCGATCGCGCCAGCTTTCACGTAGGGCTTCTAGGGCAACGTCTAGTCCAATTTTGTTGCGGTACTTGAAACAGTCTGCGACGGTTTTAGAGAGGTTATAAATTTGCACTGGAATGCCCTCTAGTTGATGGGTTTCAATCCCAGATTCAAAGGCGTTGCCGGACATGTAAACAATATGGAGCGGCAGTAGTGCTTCACTGGGTGGACGGGCTTTACCGTGAATGGCGAGCCAAACTTCAAAGGGGGCTTGTGTTGTAATTTCATGGAAGCGGAGCGCAGATAGAAGGCAAATGATGCCGTGAGGGACACGCTGGCTGGCTTCAACCAGACTATGGTGCTCTGTAAAATCTGTTTCTAGCAGGGTATAGATGCCTCGCCCTGAGCGGATGAGCAGCCCTTGCTGTTCTAGACGGCGTAGATACTCGCGATGGATTCCATGGGCTTCTATATCCCTGGAGCGGAGCACACCCGTTTCACGGGCAAGGACTAGAATTTGTTGGGTTTTGGATTGAGACATCTGATGATTGATATGTCAAAACGTCGGCAAATATTGATAATTACCGACATTATGACACAAGCTGAATTGATCTGTCGTCTCAGGATATGGGTTGTACGGGCTGCGATCTGTTTTTCTGGACTGGGTTGATGATTGCCTTACGATGGAGCCGTCAGGAGAATCAAGTGGGTTGGGCAAACGAATCAAGAATTTCAGGTAGAGCTATTCTTAGCGATCCAGATTTAATCCGGCAAAATCTAACGCTGACTGACCGCTCTACTACGCCAATTTCCTAGGGTAGCTAGCAGCCTGTCGGACAAGTAATGGAGAACACTTATGCAGTATGCATTCTAGTTGTTGAAGCTTTGAAAGGAAAATGTTCACTGGACAAGGCTTCTGGCGTTTCACTCCAACAGCCTGCCAGAACAAAATATTCTCTTGACAAAAGAAAAAATAGTAAAGAAAAATAACAGGTGTTAATTTAAGCTTCTTGATTGGGAATAGTATGCCCAATCCTTTATTATTAAAGGAAGATTTCTTTCTTAAAATCTTAAGGATTTAAGCCTTTTTATTCTTAATAAAAAAACATATGGAACGTCAGATAACGCTTTTCCAGGATGGGCAGGTTGCTGAGTTTCGTGATGGAGAACTGATTAGGTTAGTCTCCACTGAGGGTAATGTCCGAGCTTTGATCCAGGCTCTACGCTTCAGTCGTACCCATCAGTTTATGGTTAGTTGCGAGGCGTCACCTCTAGAAGAAGAGATCGCCCAACGGCGAGGTGGGCAGCGCATTAATAATGTAGGACTCAAGCTACTGACATCTTTTGAGGGGTGTGAGCTAACGGCTTACGATGATGGTGTCGGAGTCTGGACGATTGGATATGGTCACACGGCGGGTGTTGCACCGGGGATGAGCATTACCCAGAATGAAGCCGAAGAATTGTTGCGTCAAGATTTAGAAATCTATGAATCCTATGTCGAGGATTTGGTAGATGTTCCTTTGAATAGCAACCAATTCTCTTCGTTGGTTTGTTTTTGCTTCAACACTGGCCCAGGTCAAGACGGTTTTGGCGGTTCTACGCTGCTGAGATTACTGAATGACGGCGATTATGAAGGGTCTGCTAAACAGTTTCTCCGTTGGAATAAAGGTGGTGGTAAATCCATGCTAGGTCTAACTCGTAGACGATTGGCAGAGCAAGCACTATTCCTTGATCAGCCTTGGGAATTTGCGCTTAGCTATGACGGACCTTTAGATATTACAGGCTCTGTGGCTTCTCATTCAATGGGTGCACGTACCCTCAGTCTTACGAATCCTTTGACGCAAGGAGAAGATGTACGACGAGTACAGGAGGCTCTGAAAAACGCAGGGCTTGATATTAAACCGGATGGTGTGTTTGGTAATGACACTGAAAAGGTTGTGAGGCAGTTCCAACAACAAAAAGGTCTGACGGTTGATGGACAAGTAGGATCTAAGACTCTAAAAAGTTTGGGTCTATAACCTTGTTATAAATTTTCATTAAAAAATGGGAGAGACTTATGAGTAATTTGATTGATGATCTATCGAATCAGACGCCAGAGTTCATTCTCGAAGTGTGTGAAGAAATCAATGCTCGTGATGCTAGTGGTAGTAGAGGAAGTTTTAAAGGATTGCTTAAAAATGCACCTTTTGGTTCGACTTCTGTAGTGAATTGTTTATCTCAACAGCTTATTGCCCAACTACAAGTGATAATGCCTGGTGGATTCATCAGTTATGACGATTTGAATGTAGATTTGTCAGATGCAGCATTCCCCTATGTTCAAGCTTCAGCTAAGCAAGGTCTTGCGAAGGCGATTCAGGCACGGGGTGTCAAGATGCTCGTCAATTCGTCGTATCGCACGATCGCGCAGCAAATGTTGCTGTACAATGATCGCTTCAATAACCCCAATCCCGTTGCACCTCCCGGCAGAAGTAATCATCAAACGGGTTTAGCGATCGATATTGAGGATCCTAGAGGATGGGAGCCTTTTTTGGTTCAGCATGGTTGGAGTCCTTTGCCAGGAGATCCTCCTCACTTTGACTATTTAGGAGGAGGCACGACTGATATTCGCAGCACATCCATTTTGGCGTTCCAACAGCTTTGGAATATTAACAATCCAAAGGACAAGATTGATGAGGATGGAGGGTTTGGCCCACAAACCGAAGGGGCGCTGAATGATTCTCCTGCGCATGGTTTTGCTAAAGCGCCTTGGGATAATAAGCCCAGAGTCTTGAAGTTGACTCAACCCAGAATGGAAGGGTCTGATGTTGCGCGGCTTCAGGAGTCTTTGAAGAAGGCGGGGATTACGGTTTCGGTTGATGCTGAGTTTGGCCCTGGTACTGACAAGGCTGTTAAGGAATTTCAGCAAAAGAAAAGTCTGACCGCTGATGGTGTTGTAGGACCAAAAACGCTTGAGCATTTTGCTTGAACCTTTTTGTGGACGCATGCCCAAGTTTGAGTAGAATACATTGCTGGATTAGTAAGTGTTCTAAAAGAACAGAGATGTAATTTTCTGCTAATTCAGCAATGGTCTCATTAAAAGATAATTACTGAGGCTTTGAAATCAAAATGACTACGGAAATCGATCAAATTCCGAACCTATATGCTTTATTGATAGGTATTGATTGTTATATGCCCAATCAGTTGCCTGATGGGAGTTACTATAAAAATCTGGGTGGATGTGTCCGCGATATTAATCATGTAGAAGCGTTTCTCAAGGATTATCAGAAAATTCCAGAGAACCAAATATTGAAACTGACAGCTTCTCCAAGTGCAGAAGATGAGAAGAAACCGTTGGAATCCGCTGACAAACTGCCTACCCGTAGCAATATGATCACTGCGTTTAGGAAACTGGGGGAAATAGCTCCAGTAAAATCCCAGATCTATATTCATTACTCTGGACATGGCGGAAGAGCGAAGACAGTATTCACAGAAATAAAGGGAGAAGAGGGTATTGATGAAGGGCTTGTTCCAACCGATATCGGAAACACAGAAGGACAGTACCTACGCGATCTTGACTTAGCGCAATTACTGAAGGAGTTGGTCGCTAAGGATCTGACAGTAACAGCCATACTAGATTGCTGCCATTCCGGTGGTGCAACACGGGGGGATGTTGAAATTCGCGGTATGAATGTTATCGATGACAAGCCGTTACTCCCCGGCCAGGAAAATATCGTACCATTAGAATCCCTGCAAACCTTTATTGGCGTAGGCACTCGCGGATTGAAGGAAGGTGGTTTGCCATCCTCTGAGGATTGTGTAGTTGTGGCAGCCTGTCGCCAGAACGAATATGCCTATGAGTATGCCTTCAATCGGGAAACTAGAGAGAGAAACGGAGCACTAACTTACTGGTTACTCGATACTTTAAAGCAAAAAAATGCTGGACAGTCATATCAGGATTTATTTGATCGCATCAATGCCAAAATTCACACCCAGTTTTCACAGCAGACTCCCATGCTGATGGGGCCAGGAAATCGAAAAATATTTGGCAGTGAACTTACGGAGGAAATCAATGCAGTCAGTGTCTTAAACATTGAGACAAACGCAGAAACCCAGGAAGTACAGGCTTTGCTGGCAGTTGGACAAGTTAATGGAATTAGTAAAGGGGCAGAGTTTGCCATTTATTCTCGCGATACTGATTTAAAGCAAAAAGAGAATCGGATAGCGATCGCTAGAATTATTCAGAGGGGAGCAACTGAGTCGCTCTGTAAGCTCGAACCTATTGAAGGCAAGGAATTTAAAGTTGAACAGGGAGATCGGGCAGTTCTAGTCTCTCCTTCCGTAAATCTTGTACGAAAAGTTGTACTATTTGAGAAGAAAGAGGCTACATCAGAAGAGGTTGCTAAACCTCCATTGCCTGACGATAAACTTTCACCTGAAATCTTTAAACAGCAAAAGGCAGCTCTAGAAGCGATCAAAAATGCTCTCCCAGGGAACGGCTGGGTAGAGTTAGCAGAAGATGTTGTGGATATTGATGATGACGAAGGTGTTGCCTATCAGGTTGCACTCAATGATAAAGGAGAGTATGAGATCTGCGATCGCACTGGACATGCATATAGCAACATTGTTCCTGTTATGTTGAGCGAGTCTGATGCGGCGGCAAAAGTTGTCAAACGTCTAGTGCACCTAGCAAAATTTCACACTGCCGCAGAGATCGACAATACAGATTCAGACTCCCCTCTAGCGGGCAAGCTATCGGTGGAGTGGCTGGGAACATCGGATATCTACGAGCAAGGTGACAAGATTCCACCAAAATCTCAGATGAAGCCATTTACCGATCCTAGCCAACCAACCGTGAAACTAGGTGAGTATATCTTCTTGTCTATTCAAAATAATTCATTGCAAGCTCTCAATGTTGCGGCTCTTGATCTTGCCTCTGATTGGTCGATCGAGAAAATTTTCCCAGGAAAGAGTGCAGATTTTGTCACAATTGAAGCTGGCAAGAAAGATGTGGTGGCGCTACCAACCACTTCTGCGGGAATGGATACTGTCAAGGTCTTTGCTAGTGTTGGGGCTGCAAATTTTCGGTGGTTAGAACTACCAGCTCTAGATAGAGAACAGACAACAAGATCATTAAGATCTCCGCAAAATGCCCTAGAAGCACTGCTGTCTGCGATCGATGGGGAAAAACCAAAAACTCGCAAGCTGTCTATCGCTGCATCTCCTAGTCGCGAGTGGACAACTAAACAGATCGATTTGACGGTTGTCAAATAATCGAGAAG
The DNA here is from genome assembly GCF_044923475.1 of Altericista sp. CCNU0014. Classification (NCBI taxonomy): domain Bacteria; kingdom Bacillati; phylum Cyanobacteriota; class Cyanophyceae; order Synechococcales; genus Altericista; species Altericista sp. CCNU0014. Next base: position 1,838,255 of record NZ_CP137338.1, on the reverse strand, counting down.
TTCCTCAACGCTGAGATTCATTCCAGTAAGGATTGTACAGTGGTGATTTTTACCTCTATCCTTACTGGATATATTTAGGAAGACTATAGTAATGCCTCCAGAAGAAAACACCAATTCATCTGAAGACCCTCAAAACCGTGGGCTAGGGACCGCGCTTCCAAGCTCCTATGCTACATATGTTGATCGCTGGGCAATTGTGGTAGGCATTTCAAAGTATAAACATGAAAGTCTGAACCTGAAGTATGCTGATCGCGATGCAGAGGCTCTTTATGAACTACTGCTGACACCATCAGGTGGCGGATTTGAGCAGGAACATGTTAAAAAGTTGGTGAATGAAGAGGCGACAACGGCTAATATTACACGGGCACTTCGCAGTTTTCTCAAGAAACCTGCGAAGGAGGACATTGTACTAATTTACTTTGCCTGTCATGGTGCGCCGGATATTGATCGGCCTGGAATTGTCTATCTGTTAACCCATGATGTTGACCCCAAGGATATTTCTGGGACTGCGCTGCCAATGCGTGAGATTGACCTCTCATTGAGAGAGAATTTGCTGGCGGAGCGGGTAATTATTTTGGCAGATACTTGTCATAGTGCAGCTATTGGTGGAGGAATCGGGCGGAGAGATGCGAGCGATAATTCTGCTGTTGTGAATAGCTATTTACGGGAAGTTGGCAAATCTAGAGGAGGCATTGCGCTGCTAACATCAGCTGAGGCAAATGAGGTTTCGTTTGAAGATGCTAAGTGGGGAGAGGGGCATGGTGTATTTACTCATTATTTACTAGAAGGAATGAAAGGAGCCGCCGATCGCAGTCCTAAGAATGGGGTTGTGACAGTCGGGGAATTGTTTGAATATATTCGAGAGAATGTGCAGCAGGCTACGGGGAATAAACAGCATCCTTGTGTTGGGACGAATAGTTATGATCGCAATTTACCTGTCGCAATTACGGCAGGGATCTCTGCCCAAGAGCATTATGAGTTGGGCTGTCATCTCTATCAAATAGGACTAAAGTTAGATGATAAATATTGTTTTGATTCGGCGAGTCGGCACCTTCAAGAAGCTATCCGTCAAGCGGCAGTAGTCGGAAGTAAACTACCTGAAGCTCATTTGCAACTGGGTTTGGCACTTACTGCCTCTGGAAATTTGCCTAGGGCAGCGATCGCAGCTTTTGAAAAGGCCATCAAGGCAGGCTTACCAGATGCGAACTATTATCTGGGTATTGCTTGTCTCAATCAAGGTAAAACTGAAGAAGCTAAACAGTACTTAGAATCCTTTTTGAGTGAAGCACCTCATAGTGATCGAGCTAGCCTGGTACAGGAATTAATCTTGTGGCTAGATGCAGCTAATCCCTCTCATCCAGAGTTGGTGAATCGCTATGCTTTACTGATTGGAATTAATTATTCTGGCTCTGAGGGCATTCCACATTTGAAAGGATGTGTAAATGATATAGAGATATTGAGTGAAGTATTGTCTCAAAAATATAACTTCATAATCAAGCAACTTCCAGACATGGAGGCCACATATGAAAACATTATTAATGCCTTTCGATATTTACAAGAGCAAACTACCCTCAATGATATTGTTGTCATCTATTATGGAGGACATCAAGATAATGGAAACTGGATTGCAGCAGATACAAAGCTTGATAGTGAAGGTAATCGCTTAAATATACTTAGCATCAATGAAATCTACCACTTTATCGATTCTATTCCTTCCATTCATAAGCATCTGATAATGGATACAGTAGTAAGCAAGGAGTTTGAGAGTTTTATCCACCATGTTAATCAGACTCGACTTTGTAGCCTCCTTTTTAGTGTATCGCCAGGACAGTTTGCATTCGAGAAAACGATTAAGAATACACAAAAACGACATGGTTATTTTACCTATGCTTTAGTTCAAGAGCTTTGGCAATCTTCAGAAGAAATTTTACAACAAAATTTATTTGAGAAAGTAAGAGATAAGGTGAAATCAGAGTTTCCAAATCAAACGCCATTTTTCTGTGGCGATCTGGACAAACCTCTTTTCTTTCCAAGTTTTAGAAGTCTATCTTATACTTTTAATTTCATTCAGCGTCGCTCTTATACTGCATTTAACGATAGCTCTTTACAATCTTTACACCACAATTTCAATAAACAGTTTGCCAGTAAATTTCCAGATTTTTACTATAGTTTAGGCTTAGCATATCTTGAAAAAGAAAATAACCTTGAAGCTATAATCTCACTTAAAACGGCTGTTGAACAAACTAAACAAAAAAGAGAAGAACAGCTTTTATATCTTGCAATAGCTCAATTTAATAATCGACTCTATAGTGATGCTCTTCAGACTTTTCAAGAACTTTCAGACATGTCGACGTTTAGCAGCAATAGCGATTTACTCGGCAATATAATTTCACATACTTATAATCTAATCAAAGCTAAACGTTGTGCGTTACTTATTGGCATTAATAACTATCTTAATCCTAACATAGTTCAAGGTGTTGAGAGTGCGGCTAGCGATACTCTCGCTTTAAAAAATATTTTAGTCAACAGATATGGCTTTCAACTCAAAGATGTCAAAATCTTGAATAATCAAGATGCAACCTATCAAAATATACTCAATGAATTCACTAAACTTATTGATACTTCTCGAACAAGTTCTACCCTTTTCTATTTTGCGGGTTGTGGCTCTGTTGACAAGCAAGATCACCCGACCATTTTAGCATTCGACAGCCGAAATCAAGATGTTCGAGATATATTATTAAATGATTTAGCCCAGCGTGCTTCTCAAAATAATATCAACTTAGTCTCCGTTATAGATTCATGTTGGACTATGGATCAAAATCACTTTGTTAAATATCAGGAAGGTGATTTCTCTGCTTCTACTCGTAAAATTACTGTTGCTTTTGATGATAACGCTATTGAGCGAGATGATTCATTGATTCCTAAAATTGGTGATATTTCAATTTATTCTCCTTCTATCAAATATCGTAAATGTAAAACATTGCTAGAAAATCTCACAACTTTGTTATTTCAATTTTTGGAAGCTGAAAATTCAACAACTGCTACTTATAAAAAACTACATCAATTTTATAAAGAAGAGTTTAAAGGGTGGGATTCTCGTTTTTTTTATGGAATTTATTTTGCTGAAAATACACCCATCTCTGATCTGCTAATTTTTCTGCCTAATGCTCTTTATTCAAAAATCAGGGATTCCTGGATCAAAATTCAAGAAGAACCCATTCAGCAAGCCGCGCTGATCTTGAAACGGCTAATTGAACAGCGTAATGGGACTGCTCCTGAAGAATTATTTAACCTAGGAATTTCTCACTATGTTCTCAAAAATTACGGCAGAAGTATTTCAGCATTACAAGCCGCGATTGAGCAAGTGGTAGGCAATAATGAATCAATTACATCATATCCAGAAGCATACTATTGGCTGGGTCGAGTTCTCTATGAGAGTAAACAAGATCCTGCTTGGGCAGTAAGTGAACTCCGATTAGCGACACAACAGAACCCAGATAATATTGCGGCTCATTATTACTTAGCAAAATCACTCCGTGCTTTAGTTGAACAAGAAATATTAATGGAGGCTGAACGAGCTTATCAAACTTATCTAAACGCAGGCTCTCCTCTTGGACATCAAGAAGAAATTGAAGAGTTTTTAAAATCACGTGGGGCATCAAAAACTGGCTAACTTTAGGAGAATTCACATGTCAACTAATACCTCATTGAAAGATATGTTTAACATGCTTCCTTGCATTTTGGGAAACGTCTTACAAAATAGAGTTGTTGAGTAATAAGCTCGAAAATCCTTAAAACCCTTTTCTGGTAAGTCTTTTGGCGATTTTTACTTAAAATCCTTGAAGTCCATTCTGCATAAGTGTTTTAGCGATTTTATTTTTATTTTCCCAATAGGTCTAATGATGGTAAAAACCTACTGGCGTTTTCAAGGCAGTAGATTTAGCGCAAAGTTAACTCCCCCTAAAAGGTGCATGTCATGACCAAGCTTCTGATATTAGCCTCCAACCCCAGACGAGATTTGAATCTGGATCGGGAAGTCTCAGATTTGAACAATGCTGTGCGGCGTTTTGGAGACTTTGAAGTCGAGCTTGGGTTAGGTGTTCGCTCTCAGGAGTTACAGGAACTCCTTGCTGAGCATAGTCCACAGTTTGTTCACTTTTGTGGTCATGGTGCTGGAGAAAAGGGTTTAGTGTTTCAGGATGAGGATGGACGAGAACAGTCTGTTAGCACAGAGATTCTGGCTCGCATCTTCAAAACGTTTGCAGAAGAGATTCACTGTACGGTACTGAATGCTTGCGACAGCGATCGCCAAGCAGAAGCGATCGTTGAACATATCGATTATGTGGTTGGCATGAGTCAACCCATCCTCGACAAAGCGGCTCATCTTTTTTCAGTCGGATTCTATAGAGGCTTAGGAGCTGGAAAGTCTATTGAGCAAGCTTATGAGATGGGGTGTATTGCCATTCAAATCTGGTGGAGCAAAACCCATTCCCTCTCCAATCAATCTATGCAGGATCGCAAGCTTTCATCCGCTGGTGAAGCGAGTCAACCCGCACAGCCTGAGATGGCAGAATATTTGAAGCCAGTCTTACTGAAAAAAAGCAATCGCTTTCCTGCGAGTGTAACTCAGCTCGGCTCAATTCCAAGGGTTCCCCCTACTTCAGCGGAGGCTGATCTTCCCCAGGAATTTGTTGAGTTTGTGCATCAAGCAATTGATCGCAAGGACTATAAAGATCAAGCAAGAGCTGCTTATGACAATTTTGGCCACTTTTCATCCCAAACTGCGGTCTCTCTAAGCAAGTCAGAGTATAAGGAACGCCAGGAACTGTTAGGGAAAGTCAAACAGTTTTGGATTGAAGGATTTCTTCGGCCTTCCCTTCAGGGTTTTGGTGCTCTTCGCCTTGAGTTGAAAGCTCGCCCCGATGCGATCGCCGATCTATCGCAGGGCATTGAGGCGTTATCTGTAGAACTGGATGCATCCTATGAAAGACTACAAGAAACTCGGATCTATCAGGAAATAGGTCAAGGTCGGACGCTGTTGATTTTGGGAACTCCGGGAGCCGGAAAGACGATCGCTCTTCTGCAACTAACACAACGCTTAATTGAGCGCAGCGAGCAGAATCTGAGTTTACCGTTGCCCGTCGTGTTTAATCTGTCTTCTTGGGCGAAGGATCAAAAATCGATCTTCAATTGGTTGATGGATGAACTGCGTGAAAAATATCAGGTTCCCAAGTCATCGAGTGAGCCTTGGATCAAGCAGCAGCGGCTTATCTTGTTGCTGGATGGGCTGGATGAAGTCAAAGAAGAGAATCGTAATGATTGTGTTCGTGCCTTGAACGACTTTATTGGGCTATTTCCCCAGACTGAGGTGGCGGTTTGTAGCCGGGTGCGGGATTATGAAGCCCTGACAGAACGCTTACAGATCAGCAGTGCTCTTTGCCTGCAGCCCCTCTCTAAGGAGCAAGTGTATCAGTTTTTAGACAGCGTGGGTGGTCCTCTGGCAGGCTTAAAAACACTTATAAAAAGAGATGCAGAACTAGAGAAGTTTGCTCAAACTCCGCTGATTTTGAACTTCATGAGTGTGGCCTACCAGGGATGGTCAGTCGAAAAGTTGCTGCCTGAGTTGCGCTCAACGACTGATCGGCAACAACATTTATTTGATACTTACATTGATCGCAGACTAGAACGAGGGGCTACTTCAGAATATCCTAAAGATAAGGTGCTACGTTGGCTGAGTTGGTTAGCCAGCCAGATGATGCGGGAAAAACAAACCATCTTTTTGATTGAGAAGATGCAGCAAACCTTGTTACAGAATAGAAACGAGGAAATGCTGATGTCTGTTCTGTCTTATGGGCTGATTTTGGTGCAGATTTTGGCGCTGGTTTCCCGGCTGGGTTCCGTAGTGCCCGGTGGTAGATCTGATTGTATATATCACCATACCCTGCGCCAATTACTTTACCAAAAAGGTCGCATACCCTGGAACTATGCTAAATTTCTTGACTTTGCTTCAGACCGTCTCCTAATGAAAAAAGTCGGCAGTGGCTATGTCTTCTTCCACCGGATGCTATTGGAGCATTTTGCTCAGAAAGCTGAAGTTGTTTAGGATCCCTAACTTTTAGCAGAATAATCGAGACAAAGCCACATGAAACGAATTTTGATCCTGGCATCGAACCCTAAAGGCACCTCAGTTCTCGACCTCGATCGCGAAATTCGAGATATTCGGGAAGGACTGAGACGATCGCAAAACCGCGACCAGTTTGACATTGAAGTACGTGGAGCCGTTCGCCCAAAAGACTTAAGACAATCGCTTCTAGACGTTAAGCCGCAAATCGTGCATTTTTGCGGGCATGGCAGCGGCGAAGGCGGTTTAGTTTTAGAAACCGATGACGGCAATGAACAGTTTGTCGAAAATAATGAATTGTCCAGACTCTTTGAAATCTTCTCAAAGGATGTAGAGTGCATTTTACTTAACGCTTGCTACTCTGAAGTACAAGCAAATGCCCTAATCCAGCACATAAACTATGTGATTGGCATGAGCCAAGAGATTCCAGATAACGCCGCGATCGCCTTCTCGATTGGATTCTATGATGGCATCGGAGCTGGAAAATCCATTGAAACTGCCTATAAACTTGGTTGTAACGCCATTGAGACCGACCTGCCTTCCACATCGCCTAATCGTCGCAAGCTGACGGTGATTGATTCCCCAGATGAGGAACGTCCACTCATTATTCCAGAATATTTGATTCCTGTTTTAAAGAAGAAAGAACAACTTAATGCGATCGCCTTGCCAGCAGAACCTTCTAAGTTGAGTCAAAAATCTCAGCTAGAACCTCTGATTGGACATTCAGATTGGATTCGTTCTCTTGCCTTTAGTCCCGACGGCAAGACAATTTTGAGCAGCAGTAATGATAAAACAGTCAGATTGTGGGATATCGAAACAGGACAACTACTGCATCTACTGACTGGACATCGAGATCGAGTCAAGTGCGTTGGCATCAGCCCGAATGGTCAAATGCTTTTGAGTTGCAGTGCAGATAGTGAAGTCAAAGCATGGGACAAAACACAGCTCAGCCACAAAAAGACAGGCGACAATCGCTACACCATCAAAGCTTCATCTAGTCCAATTACCCTTGTAAATGCTTTACCAGTCAGCCCAGTGGCTCAGCCTCCAATTTTTGTCGCAGGAGCAGGCAATGGCAGAATTACCATCTGGGATCGGGAAACTGGAGAATGGCAACGAACCATTCAAGCTCACAGTAGCTCTGTACTATCGATGGCATTTAATTCGGATGGGAAATGGCTTGCCAGTGGCAGTCAAAACAAAAGCATTAAGCTTTGGGATTTGAACAACGAGAGCAAACAACCTCAATATGTGATTGGCAATGCTCACATGAGCCAGATTTTATCGCTTGCCATCAGCACCCCCCATCAAACATTGGTTAGCGGAGGAGCCGATCGCACCATCAAACTGTGGGACTTGACGACTGGAAAGAAGCGATCGCCCAAGCACATCCTTGAAGGTCATGCCGGACGGATATGGTGTGTAGCAGTTAGCCCGGATGGCACCAAAGTTGCCAGTGCCAGTGCAGATTTCACTGTGAAACTATGGGATATCCAAACTGGGGAATTGCTTCAAACCTTTACGGGGCATTTAGGGGAGGTGCGAGCTGTGGTTTTTAGTCCGAAGGATAATCTGCTTGCTAGTGCAGGAGATGATTTAGAAATCAAACTTTGGCAAATTTAGAAAACTGCGATCGCCTTGTAAATGATCTTTCTTATGGAAAATTCTGAAACCATGACTGAACCTACCACCGAAAATTCTGATTCTGAATCTCGCAAACTCAATGCCGTTCTAACCGAGTCTGAGTCCGTGGTACGGGGGCGATCTCTAGTCGTCGTAATTGGCATCGACGATTACGTCCACTGTAATAAACTCAAAAACGCGGTTCAAGATGCAGTGGGACTTCAACAAACACTAATTGATAAGCTTGGTTTCTCAGCACCAATTCCACCCTTAATCAATGAAGCAGCCACCAAAGCAGCAATCTCCTCTCTCGTTGATGATCAACTTTACAAAGTTGTTGAAGAAAATGACAGCCTGATTGTATTTTTTGCTGGACATGGGACTACTCGTGTCAGAAAGGTGGGCACCAATGAAATTGAAACAGGATATTTAGTTCCTGTGGATGCAACTCAGTCCTGGAGCGAATATGTAGAAATCGATCCATTTCTTAGAAGCCTTAGTGCTCTTCCAGCAAGGCATGTCCTTGTTATTCTAGATTCCTGTGAGAGCGGCCTTGCTCTAGGTCAGTCAATGCAAAGCTTTCGAGATGCCAATCGTTATACAAAAGACCTCAGCAGCCGAATCAGTCGCAAAGTAGTCACATCTGCTCAACGCGATCAACTAGCGAATGATAATGGGCCAATTCCGGGGCACTCTTTGTTTACGGGGACGTTAATCGATGGTTTCAACTGGGGCAAAGCTGATTTAGATGGCAATGGTTTGATCAGTTCTTCGGAATTGGGATTGTTTATTCAACAGCAGGTAGCGCAAGCTTCAGAATCTAAACAGACTCCTGATTTTGGGTCATTCCATTTGGATGATCGCGGCGAAATGGTAATCTCACTCAGAAATCAAAGCTTTGACGCACTCAAGGCTCGTGCCTTTTCTTCTTTGCAAAAGGGAGAAATAACAATATTGAAAGAGCTTGTCAATCAACTTATTGCCATTAAGCCAATTGCCCCTGAAACTCTTTATATCGAATACAAATTAACCCTTATAGAAAACAATATATCTAGAGCAAGAGAAGTTATAGAAAAATTAAAAGAACTTAATTATACCGAGGGAACTATTCCTTTGTCACCGAATGACATTTGGAATCTTTACTATAATTTTCCGTGTTGGGAATCTGTTCTTGCAATAGAGGGAAATAATTTTCCTGTCAAGATTAGAGTTTTCAATGGAAAAGACAAAGATGAACTTTTTGAAGTCGATACTAAAATACTAGGTGAGCTAAGTGGGTACTCTATTCCAATAAATACGATTACCCAGTTTTCATTTGATACAGTCGTGGATTATCCGATTCATATTTATATGGCAGAAATTTCTCAACAAGGTAGGATTGAAAGTATTTTACTCTGGAACTATGATGAAGACACATTATATTTAGAAAATGGTTTACCCTGTGGAGAAACCATCAAAAGTCAACCATTTAAATTTCCAGGCAATGGTCTATCTCAATTCCGATTTTTTGTATCGCCCAAGAAAGTCAATTTTTTCATATATCCTCATACAGGGTATGGAAGAGGAGTTAATGTTTCATCTGTTAGTGAAGAAGATTTAAAAAATATAAATGTACATTATATAAATATGTTTATTGTCACATAATTTCTAATTTTTCATAATAATTGCATCCTGGCAATAGATTAGATACTTTACTAAAATTAATATAAATTATTAATGAATATCTTGAGTCGTCACCAATTTAATCTAGGAAAGATATTAGTGAATTCGATCATAAATGAATTATAACTTAGCCTATTTTCTTATTTCCTGATTTAATGCTATTTCATCTAGGATTGGTTGAACATGCAAACAGATATTATTCAGACCACGACAAGTATTATCCAAACAATAGCTGTTGTTATTTCATTAATATATGTCTCCATACAAATCAGGGATGGGTCTAAATCGGTTAAAAGTCAAACATATCAATCTATTATTAGTTCTTATGCTGAAATTGAAGCCCGTATTGGTCAAGATTCTGAAACAGCAAAAATATACTATTTAGGTTGTGAACATCCAGAAAAGTTATGTAGTGAAGAAGAAGAAATCAGATTTACTCAACTAATTTGTAGCATATTCAATTTCTTTGAAAACTTACATTATCAATATAAAACTGGCTTGTTAGATGAACATTTATGGGCTGGCTGGTGTGAATTAATGAGAAGCAAACTGAAAAAGCCAGGTGTAAATCAGTATTGGGAAGAAAACTGTTATTTTTACAGTAAAGACTTCCGTGAGTACGTAATGTCTGGGAGGTGTCCAAAAAATATATGAAGAAGAACTTGAATTCTAGAAACAAATTTTGAAGATAATAAAAATTTTAGTGTTCGGTCTAAGATTCGGAATTTGCAAGAGAATTTACAGTGAGCACTAGATTACATCGTTTTTCTGTTAATTCAAAAATCTGACTATTATGGTTAGTTTGTGCCCATGAAAACCTCAGAATTTAAACTAAACCTCGCCGTGGTCGTTGGTATTAACGATTATCAAAACAGTATTCCAAAATTAGGGACGGCAAGACAGGATGCTGAGTCAATCGCCGATATCTTAAAAACTGATTATCAGTACCAGGTTCACCTCTTCACAGATAAGACCGATACCCAAGCAACCTCCCAAAATTTAAGAGCATGCTTAGAAACCGAATTACCAGAATTACTTAAAGCGGCGAATCCCAGCCGCCTATTGTTTTATTTTGCAGGTCATGGCATCGCCCTCAATGGCGATGACGGCCCAAAGGGTTATCTAATTCCTCAAGATGCAATACTGGGAGATTCTGAGACGTACCTACCCATGCACCTGGTGGAAGAAGCCTTAAGCAAACTCTCATGTCGCCATTGCTTGGTGATTTTAGATTGCTGTTTCGCTGGAGCATTTCGTTGGTCGAGTACTCGAAAACTAACCTCTATTTCAGAAACCATCCACAAAGAACGCTACGATCGCTTTATTCAAGATCCAGCTTGGCAAGTCATCACTTCAGCAGCATCCGATCAATATGCCAACGATAATTTGGATATTAAGGGCGATCGCGGCATTGCTAAAAGCAACTCAGAGCATTCACCCTTTGCCGCAGCATTAATTGAAGCATTAAGTGGTGAAGCCGATGCCTATCCGCTTGCAAAAAATGGGAAAAAAGCTGGGGATGGGGTGATCACTGCGAGTGAGCTTCATATGTACCTGAGTACATCCGTTGGAACTCTTACAGATGCTATGAATAGGCTCCAAACACCCCAAATATGGTGTTTAAAGAAGCACGACAAGGGTGAATTCATTTTTCTTCCCCCCGGACACAAACTAAATCTGCCGGATGCCCCTTCCCTTGATGAATTAGAAGACAACAACCCTTATCAGGGGTTAAAGTCCTATGAAACTAAAGATAGTGCACTTTTCTTTGGCAGAACAGCTCTCATTCACAAGCTCTGTGATGCGATGAGCGATCGCCCTTTTACAGTTGTTCTCGGTACTTCTGGTTCGGGTAAATCAAGCTTAGTCAAGGCGGGCTTGATTCCTCATCTAGACGGCTCTGCCCAAACTGATCAATCCCAAAATCAAAGACTAAAGCCTCAAGAATATTTCCATCAATGTAAACATAAGGGATGGAAAATTTTAGCTCCGATCCGCCCTGGAGAATCTCCACTCAATAGCTTGAACAGTGTCTTGAAGGAATTGGGAGTGGTAGAAACAGATCAGAATGACTCGAAAATGCTTTCAAAGGCGATCGCATCTTGGATTCAGTCTCATTCTGAAATCAAGCTGTTATTGGTAATCGATCAATTTGAAGAATTGATTACCCTATGTCGCAATGATCAGGAAAGACATCAGTTTTTAGACTTACTGGCAAATCTCCTCAAAACTCATCATGGTGTATTTCGATTAGTTGTAACATTGCGGTCAGATTTTGAACCTCAGTTCAGAAGTACACCTCTAGAAACCCTTTGGAAGGATGCACGGTTTGTTGTTCCAGCGATGACTCGTGAAGAATTGAGGACAGTGATTGAAGAACCTGCTTCAGCAAGGGTGGTGTATTTTGAGTCTTTAGATAACCGAGGTAATCTGGTCGATCAGTTGATTGATGAAGTGGCGGGAATGCCTGGAGCCTTACCGCTTCTGTCTTTTGCATTGAGTGAGTTGTATCTGAAATTAGCCCGTCGTTATCTCACAGCTCAAATAAATACTGAGACCGTAGAGCGGGCGATAACCTGGAGTGATTATGATGCGCTTGGGGGAGTAACAAAGTCACTGACTCGTCGGGCGGATGAGGAATATGATGCATTTGTCAAAGTCGATCCAGCGTATGAGCAAACTATCCGTCATGTGATGTTGCGAATGGTGTCGGCAGGTGGTGCTCTGACGCGGAGGCAAGTTCCAGCTTCTGAACTAAACTTTCCTGAGTCAGAAAATACTAGAGTGCAAGAAGTAATTGCTCAATTTTCCTCTGCACGTTTGTTGGTTAGTGGAACTGATTATGCTGATAACCCTTACATTGAACCTGCCCACGACGAGCTTGTAAAAGGTTGGGAAAAACTGCTGACATGGAAAAAAGAAGAGGAGGGAAATTTACTTTTGCAGAGGCGAGTAACTCCCGTAGCGGTGGAATGGGAAAGAGTTAAAAAGAAGGAGAAAGAACAGCCAAAAGGAGTTTTAGATAAAATCGAGCTGATTTTTGATTGGTTTGATGGAAGACTTTTTATAATTGAGAATTTACTGAGCAAAATCTTTGATCGGTTTGATCGACTACTAAGAAGATCGAGAAAAGTGCAAAATCGATCAGGAGATAAATCTCAGCATTTTCTTTGGGATGGCAACCCTTACCTAGATCTACTCAACAAGGAACTTAAGTCCGAGGATAACGGATTTAACTCTATGGAAAGAGAATTTATACAGGAAAGTGCATTACAGAAACGGCGGAATATTAGTTGGCGGTGGCGCGGAGCGCTCACCATCATGCTAGTTACAAGCTACTTAGCCCTGAATCAAATCGTTCAAGATCTTTACTTAAAACCAAAGGAAATGGGGCGGTTAAAAGTTGTCTCCTTAGGTGGGAAAGACTTATCTGGCCAGACCACCTTAATACAACTTAAGAATACGGGAGAAAAGCAAGAGAATTACTTATGGAAAATTCCTTTCTTGTACCTAGACGCGCTCCCTAAAGGTCTCTATTATGTAGAAATTTTACATAAAGGTTACATCATCAAATATCCAGTAAAAATTGAAGGATACAATGACTATATTAAACCTGTATTAGTGAGAATCAATCTTAAAAAGGTATCCGCTGAAACAGTTAAAAATATGGCGTTTATTCCCAGAGGTAAGTTTCCTGTAGTCTATGCCAATACTGAAGCTCTTGATCGACAGAATCAATCAGTAATGATTGATGATTTTTATATTGATAAATATGAAGTTAGTAATCGAGAATATAGATCTTTCCTTAATGAGATAGAGAAAAGTTCCTTGAGTTATCAAATATTTTATAATGCTCAACCAAAATATAAGCTAGATAAAAATGGGCATCAACCTGGAAACTGGGGAGAATTGATTTATCAGAAATTCAGTGGTTCAGAAAATAATCCAGTGATCAATATTGATTGGTATGATGCTTTTGCTTACTGTGCATGGCAAGGTAAGAGGTTGCCGACAGTTCTCGAATGGGAAAAGGCTGCTTCTGGAAGAGATCGCTCAGGTAATGCTGTGATATTTTCATATCCATGGGGAAATAACACAGATTTTTTAAGAGCAAACACAATTGATAAATGGGAAAACTTTCCTGATCGACGTACAACAGAAGAAGTTAATAAGTATCCAGAGGGAGTTAGTTATTATGGTGTTTTTAATATGATTGGAAATGCCTATGAATGGACAGATATTTGGTATATAGAGTCATTTTTGAATAAGGATAGACCTGCTACACTATCTAATTATCGTAAGCAAGCTCTTAAAGGTGGTTCTTTTGGGCAGCCACAACTTGCTACTCATATATACGAAAACGCTGAAAGCTCTTTAATTGATACGAGCCAGAGAGATTTGCAGTATGGATTTAGATGCGCAATTTCTAAATCAGATGACCAACCATGATGATTAACTATTGAAACTAAGGATTTATAACAATGAAGATTCGCTATACTAAATTTTTTGTTATTGCTTTACTTTTTATTTTTCTCATCACATTTCCTGTTTTATCTCAATCAACGTCTTATAGAGCCACTGTTAATCGATTTGGTGGCAGTCAAATTGGGAAAACTATTCAAGCGGGTACACCTAACGACCTTGCTAATCGTATTTATACTGCAATCCGACCATCCAATAGCCCCCTACCCAAAATTAACATCTCAATGGGTACAGTTAATTTAAGTGCGTTCAGAAATACTGTTCAATCCAAAGGCATATCTGCAGACTACTATGAATTTATTGGGGGAGCAACAGTATCTAAGTCCCCTTGGCAGCAAATTAATATATCATCAATAAGACCTTCAAGCACAATTTATGGAGTCTTGTTTAGTAAAAATGGGTACCGCTCTGTGACAGTAACACAAATACCTTTTAGAGTGAGAATAATAAAAAATGGTGACCCTATTTTGCAGTTTAATAGCCTTGTAACAACTTTAGTAGATGGATCAATTATTGACTATACATTAGACACTAACAATTCAGGTATTCAGTCCGAATGGCTGAACCAACATATTGAGTCTAGGGATTCTAGATTACGATTACGAGTGCTTTCAGATCTTGACAGACAAATGATTAATAATTGCAGATCTATGCCCATGGTTCAGCAGGATTGTCCTTCCCCACCTAAATATTCAATACGATTATTTCGAGGCTAATTTTTTAGCTTATGTCAGTGTTTCGATTCTTTCATGCTACAGCGACTATAGCCTCTGCAGCAGGATCATTTAGAGCAAAATAAAATGGAAGTAAGTTTAAGGTTTGATCTCAATATGGGTGTTGTCATTGGCATTGATCGCTATGAAAACCCCAGCGTTTTCAGTTTCACTATTGCTGTCAGTGATGCAAGTGCGATCGCCGATTTGCTTGAGCGGAAAAATAACTACAAATAGTTGGATAAAAAAACAGAAGTTATTCGTCTGTTCAACAAAGAGGCAACTTTGGAGGCACTCCGAAACTTATTTCACACCGGACACCTATGAAGCTGAATCCAGAAGAGGGAGATCGCTGCTATTGCTAGCTCGTTTCAAAATCCTACGTTGCGTGATGAGCTAGAGCTACAAAAGCGAGCGATCGCTACCCATCAAATCCATGAAAAGTACTGGAAGTATTCTATGCAGCAGCTTCTCCTTCTAAACTTTTCTTCCAATTACTGCAAGTAAAATCAGACGCTCCTTTCGCCACCTTCTTTACGATCAAAGTTCCAATCAAAACGGCAAGAGCTTGAGGTAAAGCAAACTGAGTAACTAAAACTGGAGATAAAAATGCAGTGACCTTAGCGGCTGCTTCTGTGGTTTTATCGCTCATCACCGTAGACAATGCTTTTCCAAGCTCACTATCTTTATCTATATCAGAACAAAGGTACTTATACGCTTGAGCATTTATAGGAGCAAAGAAGTCTTTGCCAGCATTTAAGAAATCATTGAGACCACCCTTCGGCACTGTATCTATATCTTCTTCTAAGGAATCCAACGAATCATCGGTTTCGCCAGACACGCCGCTTCTTGATTGCGATTGTGATCGCATCCCGATCATTGCTTCTAATTCATCTTCATCTAGTTCGAGCAATTTCTGGGCTAAATCATTAATCTCAGCCATATTTTTGTGCCTATTTATATCTCATGACAAATTAAATTGAAGACTATAAATCCTAATACAGCCTCTGCCATAATCCTACAGGACGACCGAATCCTATCAAAGCCCTTTATCGACAGCTTTAGATTTTTGTATGATTTGTTACGAAAAATTCACTGAGTCAACGGTTGCACAATAGAAATTTTGGGTTTTTCCTCCATGAAAGCGATCGCCTAGCTTTCAGTACAGCTAAAGTTGAAGCGATCGTAGAATCGGGTGTCAAGCCTCGCCGGGGTATCGCATTCCCAACCGTTTCAAACCAGCGCACTCCACCCCGGCACTCCACACCCCGCGCCCCTAAAGCCCCGCGTCCCGCCCATAGCCAACCCCAGGCGCTTTATTCTACTGCCTAGTTGGGGAGTCAAGGCCCTGCGGTTCTCCCTCTCTCCGTTCCGCTAGATCGTGAATCGGTGAGGATGCAAAACGCGATCGCAGCTCCACTCCGTTCAGTCCGAGCCTCCGGCGAGTTGCGCGAACAACGTCTAAAGGTTTGTTTCTGGAGAGAACCCCAGACCCCCACGCGCAAGCCTTGACCTGCATACACCCTGGAAACTCAAGATACAGGCAGTCTAAACGCCCCATTGAGTTTGGTTATTTGTTATGTCCAGTTCCATTTCTCTGTCCTGGTCTCATTGTCACATCGTCGCACGCAACGGCGGCTGGTCGCGTCTAGTAAATGTACCCGTTGAGCTAGCTGAAAAGGCATGTACTCGTTTAGTCGAGTTAGGTGCCAGTTCCGCTTCAGTCATTGAGCCAGGTATCATTCAGTTCAAAGCAGGCGCTAGCGTTTGCGGCTATCTGGTCAGCGTCTTTCCCTGCTGTCCAATGGCATAGTTCGGTTTGGGGGCTTTGCCCCCTTTTTTTATGGCTTGGCTCAGTGAGACGCGATCGCCAGTCCAGACCTAGCCACCACATCTGATCGATAGCGCTCCATCCTGGAAAATACCGTTGTGTTCAGCCGCTTCGTTCCTCAGCCGCTTCACCATTACATTTACAAGGCACCGCCTCCACTCCGTTCCGGCAGTGCAACCCGGACAGACAGGCAAAGAGGCGATCGCTCATATCAGCGGTTGTGCTGTCGCACATGGATTTCCCTGCTTCCGGTACTCGTCCCTGCGCTCCTCAGCAGGCGGCGCTCCGTTTCGCACAAATGGTTCGGCAGCCTAGCACGGCATCGGTGGAGCAGCAAGCCTACCCTTCGGCCAAAAAGCCGCAATTTGCGGATGCGCCGTTTGTTCATTTTTTTAGAAGTTGGCGCGTTTAACACAGGCGACTTTTTGGGGCTTGCCATCCAACCCCGGCGATGACTCAAGGGCCGTGCTTCATCCTCTGGTTGGGGTGCTCCACTCCGCGCCACTCGGAGAGGAGAGAAGCGAAAAAGAAAGGGGTAAGGGTACTGGCATTTCGGTCGGTTCACCCTGAGCGCCCACCAACCAGACGGCATTTTTACCAGAGCACCAATTGCTGCGTCCTCACCTCCAACCAATCTGGCGCTATTGCCTCCGGGGTTAAGGGGTGCAGCTCTACGGCTATACCCTTGGCGATCGCATATCTAACTGTCCCCCAAGTTCCGCTTCCCTTCCAACTGTCCACCGTCAACCCCACCGGACAAACCTTATTTGGCCAAGCGTGCAGCGTTCCACCCACAACCACTAGGGCATCCACCATTGCACGGCTGCGCCTTTGCAGTTGCCAGGGTTTCCAGCCCTCCGCATCGTATCGGTACAGCTTACAATTTTCCGCCAACTCCCGCGCTAGCGCGTCCAATCCCCTTGCATCACCAGCGTGCAGCGTTTTGTCAGGGGTCAGCAATTGTTTCAGATCTTCAATGGCCTTTATTTCCTGGGTTGGGGTCAACTTCCTGGGGCCAGTCACGCCAATATGCATAGAGGCTTTCGGTTCGCTTCCTCTCTATTATACCTCAATTGATTAGTACTAACCAGTTGATTTATTGTCCTTTCCGTCCTTATCTATCGACCTTCTAGCCGACAGTTCCAATTCTTCAATCGTGCAACCGTAGAGCTTGCAGAGGCTAGCAAACTGATCGACCCGCATCTTGGGCAGCGTTCGCCCCTGTTCCCAGTTCCGCACCGTCGAGACAGCAATGTCTAGCTTGACCGCCACCTCTTCAGCCTTCAACCCTGTCTTTTGTCTGAGTTCTTTCATATCCATAACTCAACTTTACAGCCAACTTAGCACCACTCCGTTAAGCCTAATCAGTTAGTACCTTGAATGTCACATTTTACTAATCAATTAGTACTAACCGATTGACAAAAGCACTAACCAGTTAGTACAATAGTCATAGTTGAGTTGAAGTTTTATTCCCATGGTCACTCGCGAAAATCTGATTTACTCTGCCTCCGCTGCCGCCCGAATTCTGGGCATCATTTACGGTCATTCCCGCATTGTCGTTCGCGAATGGTGCGCTGTGATCTGGGTTTGGGTGCCCGGTCATCGCCCTCGGTTTATGTCAAAAGCCGCATTCAAACGACATTTCGTCGAACGGCGCAAAGCTGCTGCTCGTGCGCTGAGAGTCACCCAGCACATCATGAATCCCACAGCTTTTACAGTCAGAAACGAAGCAAAGGGCAGTACCTACACCGTGCAGACCGTTCCGGCTGGTTTAGTTTGCCAGTGCGAAGACTACCGCAACCAAGTGCAATTCCTAGGGCATGGGTGCTGTAAACACAGCTACGCCGTACTCAATCACTTAGGGTTTAACAGTTTAAGCAGTTATCTCAATGCAGAAAAGTCAGACCCCATCAGTGTCTTAGCCGCCTAAATTTGTCCAAACTTTAGCCAAAGACTCAAAGCCCCTGCTGAACTTTAGCGAGGCAGCAGGGGATGACCCCCCATTCAGAAAGGATCGCTTAGATTATGACACCTTACGAAATCGAATGTGAACGAGAACGCCGAGACCAAGAACAGAGCGAAATTGCAACAGAGTGGTACAGCGATGGTCAAGCCGATGCAGGCTTAGGGCAACTCCCCCGCTGGACAGATGAAGCTTACCTAGCAGGCTATGTCTCCAGACTAAATCAGCTCCCCAAAAATCCAGACGGTACCATCCAGCACTACACCCCACGGAAACACTTTGCCTTTGGCTTCATGGACAGCCCCGACGACTGCACCTGTGATGAGTTCTAGACCCACTGGGGCAGCAAAACTGCCCCGCCCTCAGAAACCTTTAGAGACTATCGCCATGAACCTACTAACCGACGAAATCAAACATCAACTTCCCCCGCTCTACAGCACTGAAAATACCCCCGATCCGACTGCTTGGGTCAAATTCTTCACCCCTGACGCATCCTGGACATGGTACGCAACCGAATTCGACGGCGAGGACACCTTCTTTGGACTAGTCCAGGGACAAGACGAGGAACTCGGCTACTTTAGCCTGTCCGAATTGCAAACTTTGCAAGGCCCATTCGGTTTAAGGGTTGAGCGAGATCTCAGCTTCAAACCCACACCGCTCTCAGACCTTAGAACGGCAGCAGCAGCCTAATTTCCATGCACCTAATCGGGAGTGGTGCCCCAGCATCAACTTTATTCTTGGAGTGAACCATGCCAACCCAAGCCACCGCAGAAAAAATCATCCCCATCTCCGAAGCCAAAACCCAGACCCCTGAAATCCTGAAAAGTAAAGGCTACCAACGCCCCATCCTAGAAATTCTGGCAGACTTGCAAAAGCCCATCCCCAAGCGGTTCATCAAAAGCAAAACCTTGAAGGGGCAACGCATTGATTTTGTCTCTTGGTACAGCTACATTAGCTTGCTGGAGTTCTACTCCCCTGGCTTTTCTTGGGAAGTTCGCACCCACTACAACGGCGAAGCGCAAGCGCGACGAAAGTCGTTCGCACCGTCATCGAAGGTCGCCTCACCCTCCGCGCCGCCGAAGGCAATTTTGTCCGCGAAGCCACCGGAACCGAAGACAACGAGATCGATAGCTGGGGCGACCCATCCAGTAACGCTGAGGCGATGGCGCTAAGAAGGTGCTGCGCCAAATTTGGCCTCGGACTCCATCTGTGGGAGAAATGATAGCGGTACCCCAAAGTGTTTGGAGGGAAGGCCATGATAACTTTAGAATCGGCTCACTTGAGCAGGGTCAGCATAGCCTTGGAATTGACTCATAACGTTGCGAGATTTAGGGGCGGTTAACCCATCAAAGAACATGCCAGATAAAATTCAAGCCAAAGACATTGAACAAGAACTGAAGCGTTTGATCGCAGAGGCCACCCAGATTGAACCTGGATTGGCCAGCAGACTAGACGAGATGCGCCGCTGGATTAAAGACAAAAAGCCCGGTCAGTTGATGAGCAAACGCCACGTCATGGATTTCCTGATCGAGCTGTGCGTAGATGCCAGAGTCTGGCTTGACCTGCAAAGCCTTGAGTCAGAGACAAGACAGACTTGTGTAGACCAAATGGCCCCAGCCGAACAATACTGGTACACCGATCTCTTTCCCCGATGGTTCAACGAGCCAGACCCCAAACTCTCCATCTGGAAACAAAAACTGATGGCTGGGGAATTCGACCAAGAAGACAAAAAGCTCATTGATAGCCTGTGCAATCGGATCGACGAGCGCCAAGGCAGCTCTTGGGCTTGTTACATTCTCGATCTATCAATGGCAACCGACTTGATTGCGAGCGGCACCCTTAAACAAACCTTGTGCGTCCAGCTCACAACCTTATCTGATCGGCTCTCGGTGGATAAAAAAGTCCGCTGGGAGCTGACCTTGAGATACTGGAAAATCCAGCGGGCGCTATTTGTCAGCTTTAACCCGAAGCGCGATCGCACTGTGCTGGAAAACCGTCTTTTACAAGAAAGCGATCACCTTCCGGCCAGTTGTTACACTGAGATTGAGATTTAAATTGGGGCAAAGCCATGACGATTGAAAATTCTGTCATCCAGAATGCCATCCCTGAGCAACCCATCCAAGAGACCACTTTGGAGTCATTGAGGGCTGCGCGGACACTGCAAAAAATGCGTCGTTCTCACGGAGTCAATCGAGTTGACCTAATTGTGAACGACGTAGAGGGCGACTGGCTAGAGCAATGGGGCGAAGAAGAGGCCGTAGGCTCAAAGGCAACACCGGAACAAACCCAGTAAATGGGTTAACCACCGCCGTCAGTCCTAGATTGAGATAAACTTTGAGATAAAAATTTTTGAGATAAAGATTGAGATAGCCTATAATCCTTTTCAGACAAGCCTTACAAAAACTCTGCTTAGCTGATTTGTAATCAGCCGGTCGCAAGTTCGAGTCTTGTCACCAGCTTTTAGGATATTTGACCCATTGTCTCGATCGGTTTCATCATGACGATATTTTTGGGTATTTAGGTGAGTTGTGATGGCAGAACCCGCAACACCAGACAGTGTTTTAACGCCTGAAGAGCTTCAGACATGGCATCGAAGCATTGCTGAGGCCAATCGTCATAATGTGTTTTGTCACTGTCGTCAGTGTCATTCAGAATGGGTTGCTTCAAGTCCTAAGCCTTGTCTGGCTTGTGAAGGGCAGGATATTGAATTTATTCTCTGCTGGCAGTTTCCTGATGGTTGATTGAGGCGATCGGTAATATGGCTTACGCGAGACGTTTTTTTAAGAGCGATCGCCCAGTGTCTCCGCTGGCGAAACTGCCCTGAGAGGGCCAGCAGAATCGACCAGTCAAGAGGAAAAGCCGGAGAATCCGCGTGGCCCGAACCTCTATCCGCTGCCCAGAAAAGTTCTTCTCTATAAGGATCTGTTTGAACTTGCTGCTCTTGTAGAAGACTGAGAAACCTTGTCATAATTTTTTGAATTGACGCTGCCCAAACCATTGCTGAATCTCAATATGGCGGTTTCTGAGCTAGGGCTGTTAGAGTTTAAGGAACAAGGCGACGGATTTCTAACATGAAGGCTATTGAAGAAATTAATTTTCATGCTTATTTAGAATCTGTCCTCAATGACCAAGCTTACAGTGACTGTCGGCATTTCTATACGCATACAGATGGCGCGATTCGACCCAAGATCGATTTGAGGGTGAAGCGATACCAGTCGCCAAGAACTGACGCAAACCAAAAAACAGAAAGCAAAGAGGTTTTATCGGTTCTAGATGGGCTACGCAAGTATCAGTCTAAGCATGTTTTGTTAGTGGGTAAGCCTGGTTCAGGTAAGTCAACGGCTTTAGAGAAATTGCTGTTGGAGGAAGCGGAAAAGTCCAAAAGCGATGCTCAAGTCAAAGTTCCAGTGCTGGTTAGATTGCGACAGTATCAAACCTCTGTGCTGGATTTAGTAAGAGATTTTTTGATGGGACATGGGTTCTCTGAGATAGGTCAGCTTGAGCAATTGCTAACTCAGGGCCAATTTTTACTGTTGCTAGATGGGGTGAATGAGTTACCCAACCAGATTGCCCGGACTGATTTGGAAAACTTTCGGGGCAGATACCGCAGAACCACCCCAATGATTTTGACGACGCGAGATTTGAGTTTGGGGGGAACAGTAGGGGTTGAACACAAGTTAGAGATGGAACCCCTGACTGTCCCTCAGATGAATAAATTTGTTAAGGGGTATCTTCCCGATCAACACCAGCAGATGTTGCAGCAGATGGGCGATCGCCTACAGAAATTTGCTGAAACGCCTCTTTTATTGGTGATGCTATGCGATGTCTTTGAGAAGCACCTAAGAATTCCGGCGAATTTAGGCGAAGCCTTTCGAGAGTTTGCCCAAATCTATGACTCCAAACTAAAAGAATCGAATGTTCCAACTCATGAAAATTCTCAAATCGTCTGGCCTGAACTATTACAGCACCTTGCTTTTGTAATGATGCAGGGCAGTTCTTCCACAGAATTGAATCTAACTATTTCTAAGCAGGAGGCAATAAAATTAATTCATCAAAAATTCAAAATCTCCCATGAAAAAGCTTCATTATGGCTAGAAGATTTATTGAAATATCATTTACTTCAGATAAATAATTGTGACGAAATTGAATTCCGCCACCAACTAATTCAAGAATACTATTCGGCTGAGTATTTACTTCAAAATCTAGACAAGATAGAGCAAGAAAAGGTAGTACATGAATATCTAAATTATCTAAAATGGACAGAGCCTCTAACACTTATGGTAGAGTTGTCCGAAAAAGCAGAGCAGATTCTCCAGGTTGTAAATCTAGGACTGGAAATTGATCTGGCGCTTGGAGCAAGACTAGCTGGATCGGTAAATGCTAAGTTTGCAGATAAAGCCATTGAATTGATCGTACAGAGAAAGATCAATCAAATACTTAAAATCAAAATACTTGGAAAAACAAAATCCATAAATGCACTTCCATATTTACTTAATGCGTTGAAAGATCGCGAAGCTGTGACTCGGGTGTATGCAGCTTCAGCATTAGGGCATACCGAATTTATTGAAGCAGTACCAGATCTACTTAATAGTCTAAATGATGACGATCCAAATGTTAGATCAAAAGTAGCAATCTCTCTTGGCGAAATTGGTTGCTTTGATGTGGCTGAAATACTCTTAACCCGACTGACAGATAATAGTGAAGTTAGTAGTGTTCGTTTTAGTATTGCTTTTGCACTAGGGAAAATTGGGAATTCAAAAATAAATTCTATTTTAATAGAAGAACTTTTTAATGCTGGCGAAGAGGACTGGCTAAGAATTACAGTTGCTCTTGAAAAGCTTGCCAATGAAGATACGGTTTTAGCGTTAATTGAAAAAATCAAAAATGGAAGTACTGAAGACAGGGACAGAGGAATTTATACTCTTGAAAAGATTGGCGGCAAAATTGCAATTCCTGCTCTTAAGGAAATATTAGAAAATACTAATGAATGGTGTTTAACTCGTGCGGCAGCAGCAGAAGCATTAAGCATTATTGGCGATAATTCGATTCTTCCAATATTGATTCGTTTTTTATATGACGAAGATGTATTTGTTCGTTCTGGATGTGTCAAAGCTCTTGGTAATTTTGGTAGTGATTATATTATTGATATTTTGTTGAAAATTTTAGATACTGGCGATTATAGAGATCGTCAGTCAGCAATCTACGCACTAGGCTCCATTGGCAGTGAAAAAGCCGTTCCTAAACTCTGTTCTATTCTAGAGGAAAATATTAATCTTGACGATTCTATCAATATAGATAAAGACGAAGGTGAGAATGATATCAAAGCTGCTCAATTAGCCATAAAAAATAGATTAATAAATCTCAATAAGAAAAGTCTTCGAGTTCCAGCGATAAGAGCATTGGGTGAGATTGGTAGTGAAAAAGCTATCCCCGTACTAGTTCTTCTTTTAGATAAACATGAATCAGTTAATTTTGTTATTCATTCATTAGGTAAAATACAGAGTAAATTGGTTGCTCCAATACTTGTTAATGTTCTCTCTAATCATCAAGATCCTGAAATTCGATCTGGAGCAGCTATTTCCATTGCAAGAATTGCTGATGAGTCTACAACTCTTATGCTAATTGCGGCATCAAACGATATAGATTGTGATGTAGCCAGTAGCAGTATCTACGCGTTAGGAAAGGTTGGAAAAATAGAAAATCTTTCATTTTTGACCAATTTCTTATTAGATTCAATAAATGAGAAATTGATCGATGCTTCTCTGATAGCAATTTCTGAGATTCAAAATCGATGTAAGTTTTATAATTTTTCATTAGACTTACCTAATAGCTTCCTCAAAAAATCTAATATGAATCAAAAATCTATTTCGCGTATTATTGTTGCCTCTCCTGGCGATGTACAAGCTGAGCGTGACTTATTGCCAGGAGTCATTGACGAACTTAATCAGGGTATTGCCGCTGATCGCAACCTCAGACTTGAACTGGTTCGTTGGGAGACAGATTCTTTCCCTGGATTTCACCCCGAAGGCCCACAGGGTCTGATTGACTCTGTTCTCAAAATTGAAGACTCCGATATCTTGATCGGGATATTCTGGAAACGCTTTGGAACCCCTGTGATGGATGCCAACTCTGGTACAGAGCACGAATTCCTCGCTGCCTATGAAGCTTGGAAAGAGAAGGGTTCACCACAAATCATGGTCTACTTTAACCAAAAACCCTATAACCCAAGCTCAAGTAAAGAATCTGAGCAATGGACACAAGTTCTAAGATTCAAAGAAAATTTTCCTGAAGAAGGCTTGTGGTGGAAGTATGAAGGTGAAACGGATTTCGAGCGCAAGGTTCGAAACCATCTCACACAATTTATTCGTAAACATCACCCTAACATTGGGCAAGGCAGTATCATCCCCGCATCTGCTGATATTCCGTTAAGTAACCAACCCTATTACGATCTCCGTGGTGCCCAAATTGGAAACCTCGCCAATATCGTCCAAGGCAATCAACACAGTACCCAAGGCTAAATTCATCTTCCCAAAACTCTTGCAATACAGCCTCAAAGGAGGTTAAACCATGATTCAAAACCTAGAGCATAAGCAAATGGCAATAGAAACCTTCAGTCACACCCTTAGAGATAACAGCCCTGAAATCCGCGCCCAATCCGCTGAAGTATTGGGCGTTATTGGCAGCCATACAGAAGTACCCGAATTGATTAATGCCCTCAAAGACAGCAACGCTCAGGTTCGTCTAAACGCCACCAAAGCGCTAGCCAAAATCGGCGATGAAAACGCCATCCCAGCCCTCTGCCAGCTCTTATCAAAAGACCCAGACGATGAAGTTCGCTCCAGTGCAGCCAGCGCCTTAGGGCGCATTGGCAACGACACCGCCCTAAACATGGCGGATGACGCAGACATCGAAGCCAGTAAATCCATTGCTGTGTTCACCGCAAAAATTCAGCAGCTATTGACTCAATTCGAGCAACATCAACCCCAAAGCCCCGAAATTCACCAGTCCGTCGCTCAAATCCTTCAGCAACAGCCAGACCTCAAACAAACATTGCATCAATTCCTAAGTCCCTCCTCCATTCCACTCATCAAAGCCTTAATTCAGCATCCTCTGGGGCAAACCATGCTAGATGCCATCTGCCAAGAAGTCGCAGACTAGCGCGAGGAATCATCTAGGTGCCCATTTCCAACGAACTCAGAGAAATGCGCTTTCGCTCTCTCTGTCAAAGCTTATTGAACGATCCAAGCGCGAGCGTTAGAGCTGAATCCGCATTAGCCCTTGGCAGACTCAGAGACGAGAGAGCCACCCCAAACCTCTGTCAAGCCCTTACCGATGAAAACGAACAAGTTCGCATTAATGCCGTCACCGCCTTATCTATACTGGATGAGTCGCTAACCTCCAGCGATATCGTAACCCTTCTAATCTTGCTCCTTCGAGTCCCAAAAGCGATGTCAGAGACCCCAAAATACGATCTTCGCGGAGCCAACATCGGCAACTTCGCTGAAACAGTTCAAGGCGACCAGATCTCCACTCAACAAAATTATGCAGCACCCCAAAATCTAACAGAAGCCGCAGCAGAGATTCAAAAACTCTTGGAGCAATTGGCTCAAAGCAATCCGGCCATTAGTGAAGAACAAGATCAGAACGCGGCGCTTGAAATCCTACACCAAGAAATAAAACGTAGTCCCACTCTTAAATCTCGTTTGCTCAACGCCCTTAAGTCAGGAGGCACTGAAGCTCTCAAACTTGCATTAGAAGCCGTATTCAAAAATCCGTTGGTTGCAATTCCAGTCGAAACCATTAAAGGTTGGATCGAAGCAGAGTAGAGGCTTATTGATGTCAGCAAAATGAGGTGAAAGCTCCGAATTATAGTAATCTTCTTCTCTTCAGCAAGCTGACGTGCTAGCACTCGCTTAATGACGATCGCATCGTACTAGAAAGCCGCCTTTTATAAGAAAGCGATCGACTTCCGGCCAGTTGTTACACTGAGATTGAGATTTAAATTGGGGCAAAGCAATGACGATTGAAAATTCGTTAGTGTCCCTAGTTTTTCGCCACAGATTTGAGACGGTCATGCTTGGTATGGTCACGCTGTAAGACCAAGAAGAAAATGGTCAAACAACTGTCTTCATTGGGGAACGCACCAATTTCATCGGACTTGTTCCTAAACTCTCGAAACAATCGTTCGAGCGCATTAGTGGTTCGGACGAGTGGATATAAGGATGGGTTCAAATCATAGAAATTAAAGGTCAAAACAATATCTCTCAAAAAGGAGCGGATGGCATTAGGTTCAACAGACTGCCAAGTCTCGACAAAGACCACCAATCGCTCAATGGCTTCCATCCAATCATCGGTTTTATAGATGTCATAGGCGTCAGTCTTAATCTGGGTATAGCGAAGCTTCTTTGCTTCTGGAAGGTCTAGGGTCTGACCTTGCGCATCTTGGATGGATAAATTCTCATAGCCCAGATGACGCAGCATTGCCCTGATTTTATGAGTGATGCACAGTTGATGCTGGGCCTGAGGTACCCAGGCTTTGAGCACAGCGGGCAATCCATTGGTCCCATCACTGACGACAACCTCAACCCCATCAAGCTTCAATCCACGCTCCTGTAAACCCTTGAAAAAAGACTCCCAGGCGAATTGAGATTCACTCTCGGCAATCTCATAGTGCAAGATTTCACGAGTGCCATCTGGATAAATGGCCATTGCCACTAAAACAACCCGTTCTTCGGCTTGACGCAAGGCGCGCACATGTCCAGCTTGGTCTTCAAAGGTTTCCCCGCTTGCATATTGAATTCTCACCCAAACACCATCGACAAGCAAAATGGGTACAGCAGTGGTAATTTTTGCCGTGCGCCGTTGATTCATCTGCTGTTGAGCGGCTTCTGTGATTCGGTTGATGGCATTGACCGATAATACAGCCCCGAGTAATGGATAGAGCGCTTCTTGCAAGTCTCGCAAGGACAGGCCCATGACATACAGACTTAGACAAAAGTTTAATAGACTGCCAAGGCCCCGTTGATAGCGCCCCAAGATTTGCCAGTCTCGGTCTCTGTTCCCATGGCGCAGCTTGGGTACCGACAAGGATTCGATGCGCCCGTATTCGCTATCAAGGACTCGCTTGAAGTAGCCAGACCGACGAGGTCGTTCTCCCGCAAGCTGATTGAGATGCTCTTGTAATTCTTCGCACAGAGCTGCTTCTAAGACGCTTTGCGTAACCCCCAGAACCTCTGTATTCAGTTTTTCCTGTAGGACTTCGTTCAACTCTGGATATGGATTTTGGGTTTGAACCCGCAGTATTTGGGCTTTGCGTGTGACGATATCCATTCTCTGTTGGCCTGAATCTCTTATCCTCAGACCTTTTCACGCTTTGGCCTCTATGGCGAAAAACTCAGGACACTAACACAGAAAATTCTGTCATCCAGAATGCCATCCCAGAGCAACCCATCCAGGAAACTGCTTTAGAGTCATTGAGGGCTGCGCGGACACTGCAAAAAATGCGTCACTCGCATGGTATCAACCGAGTTGACCTGATTGTGGACGACGTAGAGGGCGACTGGCTAGAGCAATGGGGCGAAGAAGAGGTCGTAGGCTCAAAGGCAACACCAGAAAAAAACCAGTGAAAGGGCTAACCACAGACGCCAGACTTAGATTGAGATAAACTTTGAGATAAAAATTTTTGAAATAAAAATTCTTCACCACCCTTGGAGAATATCAATTGCTATAGGCCATAGGCTCATCCCTCTGAAATTGTTGCCAGGATGAGCGCAAGGGTTGCGGTGCGGGGTGGAAAGCATCATAGACCATGAGCACATTGGTCAGCGATCTCCGGGGTTTTACCAGTACCTTGCCTCGGTATGCCAGCGCCGTGGAAGATCCTCCATCTAAGTTCATCGCCTCATAACACCCGATCGACTTCATAATGCTTGCTTCCTGGCGCAGCGTAATCGGTGTTATGAATGTTGCAAAAAAGAGAGTTTTGTGACTCTTAGAAAATCCGATCGCACTCCTTTTCGCTACCCCCATTACGTTTGGATCGGTAAACCCCTCTTTGCGGGGTGCAATCCAGAGGGTTCCTTTGCGCAAGAGCCGTGGTCCAGCGGTAAGAGAAAACCAATGTCTATTCCAGTCCGGTTTTCCATCTGTACGTGCCGTCACCATCTCCAAACGGTTCCCTTTCTGAAAACCTAGTGTAGTTCCATAATTCTCCGAAGATGAAAACTTTAGAACCTTGCCCCCAGCTACCATATTCCCCATAACCCGCTTCTGGACATCGGTGCTAAAAAATGTTCCATTTATCATTGCCGCAGACGGATGGCGAGCCACAAAGCGGCTGAAGGGCTCAACCCCGCTTGTATATCTTGGATCGTTAGCGCGAGTGGCATTACGGGCCAAACCAATATTCAACAACACGTTGGGATTGCGGAGATCGATGATAGTGAGATAGAGATGAGTTCCGCCCACCTTTCTCCGTACCATCCGAATCGAACGATCCGGAACTGCCGCGATCGCTTGTCCTGGATGAACAACACTTGCCTTATGAGGAGAACCTACTCGCTTACTTGCGGAGAAAGGACGAGGAGACTGTTTTGAGGATGTTTCAGGAGTGGGACTTAGAGGAGGAACGAGCCATTGGCCAATCAGAACCAAGATAAGACTTGTTGTAAAAACGATCGGAAAAGGATATTTATTTTTATTTTTCTGAAGAGGGGGTTCAGAATAGGTCATAGCCTCTAATTTAATGTCTCCAATGGCATACTTCAGTGTTTTAACTTACTGAAAAGACAACTTCACAGGCGAATGCACAGACTCTTTGCTAAAATTAGCAATTCTTAATGAAAAGGATTTCAATTGGCGGATTAATGTTGACGTTGACAGCGAGGTTTAGGGTCTATTTAGGATCGAGGATTAAATAACCTCCAGAATATAGGAAGCGTGATAGCTTGAAGATCCTTTCCTTATCTGTTTTTAGATGAATCCCTACCCCTTCGCTATTGAGCAGCAAATGCAACGGCTTTACAAGTCCTTAAATGAAAAGGATCGTCGTCGTTATGGGGCCATCGAAGCTGCGAAACTGGGATGGGGTGGAATATCGTACATTAGCGCTCTGTTTGGGTGTGATTATTACACGATTCGATTGGGGCTATCAGAGTTGGATGATTTAGTGGCCATGAATCAGGCGGGGATTCGGGCAAAAGGCGGGGGACGCAAATCAGCCTTTGAGACCGTCGAGGGACTGGATGAAGTCTTTATTGAGGTGCTAGAGGCGCACACCGCAGGGTCGCCGATGGATGAGGGGCAGAAATGGACAAATCTCAAGCGTCAAGAGATTGCTCAGTTGATCGAAGTTGACGGAAAAGCCATCAGCGTTACCCTCGTTGACCAATTGCTTAAAAAGCATCATTATCGCAAACGCAAAGCTCAGAAACGACTGTCTACAGGAGAAACCGCCCATCGTAACGAACAGTTTGAAAACATCAGGAATCTTAGAAAAACCTATCAAGACTCAGGTCATCCGGTTTTAAGCATGGACACTAAAAAAAAGAGTTGATTGGACTCCTGTATCGAGAGGGTCGTTTGTATACCCAACAAGAGATTCAGGTGCTTGACCATGATTGGCCATCCCTGGCAGAGGGGGTTGCCATTCCCCATGGACTATACGACTTAGACCTGAACATCGGCTATGTGCAGATTGGGGTCAGTCATGACACGGGAGAGTTTGCCTGTGACTCGATTCGCTACTGGTGGAATCATTACGGTTCCATGGAGTATCCGAAGGCCAGTTCTATTTTGATCCTCTGTGATGGAGGCGGGTCTAACAGTTCACGCCACTATCTGTTTAAGCAAGATTTACAGACATTGGTCAATGAATTGGGGATTGAGATTCGCATTGCCCACTATCCACCGTATACCTCAAAACACAATCCCATTGAGCATCGTCTGTTCCCTCATCTGACACGGGTGTGTGAAGGTGTCATTTTTGAGTCGGTGGAAACTGTTAAAGATTTGATGGGTAAAGCCAAGACGAAAACGGGTCTGAAGGTCTTGGCGACGGTATTAGATAAGGTGTATCAAACGGGGCGAAAAGTCACCCAGGCGTTTAAGGAATCAATGGAAATCGTTTTTGATGCTTACCTGCCAAAATGGAATTACACCGCCAAGCCTCAAAAAGCTTAATTCTGGAGGTTATTTAATCCACGATCCTTAGACAAACCCGACGCTAAGGCTGTACAGCCGCTCTGAAAGGACTGGGAGAGCTGCCTAGTCAAGCGGAAAAGGCCATGAATAAACCTCAACCGAACCTCTATCTACTGCGAGGTAGATTAGGTTGTTGGATCTTCGATGGAAAGATTGGCAATTTGACTGAAGTCTTTGGTATTGCACGTTAGCAATATTGACTGATTTGCTATAGCGATCGCGGCGATCTTCAAATCCAGAGAAGCGTCGTATCCTGTCTTAATCAGCTTGGATAAGGCCGCTCTGGTTTACACTACGTTCACTTCGCTTTTCCCAAAAAGAGTTCCGATGCTGCAAAAACGATTGCTCCTGACAGTTACCCCATACATGATACTGATTACAGGCAATTGTCTATTACCAGGCAACAAAAAGGAAAGAGAGCTTGAAACGATTTAGAATCAAGCTCTCTAAGGATCGAGGATTAAATAACCTCCAGAATATAGGAAGCGTGATAGCTTGAAGATCCTTTCCTTATCTGTTTTTAGATGAATCCCTACCCCTTCGCTATTGAGCAGCAAATGCAACGGCTTTACAAGTCCTTAAATGAAAAGGATCGTCGTCGTTATGGGGCCATCGAAGCTGCGAAACTGGGATGGGGTGGAATATCGTACATTAGCGCTCTGTTTGGGTGTGATTATTACACGATTCGATTGGGGCTATCAGAGTTGGATGATTTAGTGGCCATGAATCAGGCGGGGATTCGGGCAAAAGGCGGGGGACGCAAATCAGCCTTTGAGACCGTCGAGGGACTGGATGAAGTCTTTATTGAGGTGCTAGAGGCGCACACCGCAGGGTCGCCGATGGATGAGGGGCAGAAATGGACAAATCTCAAGCGTCAAGAGATTGCTCAGTTGATCGAAGTTGACGGAAAAGCCATCAGCGTTACCCTCGTTGACCAATTGCTTAAAAAGCATCATTATCGCAAACGCAAAGCTCAGAAACGACTGTCTACAGGAGAAACCGCCCATCGTAACGAACAGTTTGAAAACATCAGGAATCTTAGAAAAACCTATCAAGACTCAGGTCATCCGGTTTTAAGCATGGACACTAAAAAAAAGAGTTGATTGGACTCCTGTATCGAGAGGGTCGTTTGTATACCCAACAAGAGATTCAGGTGCTTGACCATGATTGGCCATCCCTGGCAGAGGGGGTTGCCATTCCCCATGGACTATACGACTTAGACCTGAACATCGGCTATGTGCAGATTGGGGTCAGTCATGACACGGGAGAGTTTGCCTGTGACTCGATTCGCTACTGGTGGAATCATTACGGTTCCATGGAGTATCCGAAGGCCAGTTCTATTTTGATCCTCTGTGATGGAGGCGGGTCTAACAGTTCACGCCACTATCTGTTTAAGCAAGATTTACAGACATTGGTCAATGAATTGGGGATTGAGATTCGCATTGCCCACTATCCACCGTATACCTCAAAACACAATCCCATTGAGCATCGTCTGTTCCCTCATCTGACACGGGTGTGTGAAGGTGTCATTTTTGAGTCGGTGGAAACTGTTAAAGATTTGATGGGTAAAGCCAAGACGAAAACGGGTCTGAAGGTCTTGGCGACGGTATTAGATAAGGTGTATCAAACGGGGCGAAAAGTCACCCAGGCGTTTAAGGAATCAATGGAAATCGTTTTTGATGCTTACCTGCCAAAATGGAATTACACCGCCAAGCCTCAAAAAGCTTAATTCTGGAGGTTATTTAATCCACGATCCTAAGATATTTAACATCTCAGTTTTGATGGAACAGTGCGCGATGCGGCAGTTCCCTAGAATTTTTACTCGCGGCGATCGCTATGTAATATTTTCAGGCTTGGACTCAAGTTTTGGTGCGGGAACCTTACTGGCTCGACAAGCGACGGAAAAGTCCGAGTCTGTCAGGGGCTGGCAGACTGTTATTGAGGAATGGAGAGATCTCCATAAACCCGCAAGGTTAAATATTGGTTTTTACTACTGCGCTGCCATCCCTAGACTGGTTGAAAAATATAGGCTAGACCTACAGATGATATCAGAGCGTATTGGTAATGTTCAGCTCCCGAGCAGCTTGAAGCGTTTTCTTTTCCGCAAAGTAATTATTTAGAAATGTGGTTGCAGTTGACAAAATAACTGGAGATAGAATAAACGCCAGCAGTCCGTGCATGCTAAAGCCAGGAACCAATAACGAAGCAAGCCAAAAACACAAGCCATTCACAACTAGCGAAAAGGCTCCAAGGGTTAGAAACGTGATCGGTAAAGACAAAGCCGATAGCACTGGCTTAACAAAGCCATTCACCAATCCAATTACGACCGCTGCCAATAGTGCCGCCGGAAAGGTTGCCAAATCTACGCCCGGTACGACTAGGTCTACTACTAGCAATCCCAAGGCAGTCGTCAACGTCGTCAAAAAGAAAGCAAGCATAGCCATTCTCCATTAGAACAACAAATCAATACTTTATATGGAAGAGCCTTGACTCTTCTTTGAGATCACCCAAAATGCATGGATAACGCCAGGAACCCAACCTAATACAGTCAACAAAATGTTGATAACCAAAGTTGCACTAATACCATAGGCCAGAAAAACACCTAAGGGCGGCAGAAAAAAGCTCAACAGGACTTCAATGAATGTCATAACACTACCGTTAGTTGATGGCTAAGATACATGTAGCACGATTGCAAGAATCAGCAGTCTACCAATTGCCGTAAAGAAATTAGGTCAATTGGTATAACTAGTAGAAAAGCTAAAAAGCGGCCTAAAAATCTCATTCATCCTTGCATTAGCCCCCAATCTCATCCCTGGGGTTTAAGCTTTAATAGCAAACATTGAGTCGATAGAAGCAAGTAATGATTGTGAAAGTTTTAGACCATCTCTAAGGCTTATTAGTTTTAGTGGTTTGCGCTCTCAAAATCTCTCTCAGGCGCTGTTTCAATTGGTGTTCTTTCTGAGCCACAGAGCCACCAGCAACACCAGCTGTCTCGTTCAGTTTTTCCTGCTGTTGCTGTAAAGGATCTGAACCACTTGCCTGAGCCGTTTCGACTGCTTGACGGTATCGCTCAGATGCATTTTCTAGATGCCCCTTTGCTGCTTGATACTGAGGGCCATAGCGCTCTGTAAGTTTGCCATCGAGTTTTTCAGCTTGGTGCTTGAACCGAGCAAAAAACTTTTCCCTAACGGCTACCGACATATTTTGGAACGCTTGCCTAAGAGATAGATTTTCGGATTTATTCGGTTCCTGAGCGTCAAAACCAGCTGAGTTTTGCGTTGCTGCGGAAAACGTGCCCGTCCCAATTTCTCGCAATTCATCCGAGCCTCGCCTTACCTCAGCGACGGTTTGGGAAGCTGCATCTTTGAGAATATCTCGAATGCGCGCCAATCTAGAGCCACCTTTAACGTTCGCTTGCTTGAAGTCTTCTGTCACTCGTTTTCTAATGGAATCTGACATAGTTTACCTTCTACTCAAAGTTATAAAGAACTACTCGCCGGAGAACATCGCACTGACAACTGCTTTGCTGCAATCTTTTTAATATTAAAATTTCTGGCTTGACAGCATCACAGCGATTTAGCAGGAAACAAGATTTTTTACCAACCAATAACGCTTCATTTATTAGTAACGCTACAGGTAAGTAAATACCGATCTACTCGACTACCTGCACAGCTGGGTTTCTAGCTCTTAGAAACAATCCAGCTCCGCAAAAATACTCAAAAGACTAACTTTTCTTGCCTAGCTTTAGTTTGCTGCGATGTCGACAAAATAAAGACTAAGTAAAGGCCTTCATGAAATTGCTGGTTGTATTAATTAAGTAACAGTACTATCTTTACAAATTCACTGCGAGGTTTTGAGTGCGGATAACCGTCAAACTTACCGTAACTCACCTACAATAACGTTAAAGTACCAATCTTATCCCCGTCCAAAGGAGGTATTTTAGCGCGTGCATCGTAAGACCTCCACTCAGCATCCGGCCCGCGCAATCGCTTGCAACACTTTTGCCTTGCTGCATATTAGTTTTTTTGACGTCCTCAATCCGAAAGTGGCAATAGGAGATCGGGTCGAACGACTCTTTACGAGACACAGATCTACGGTTTGCTTCCCACACGAGATTTTGTTAGCTGCGATCGCCTCTACATCTACATCTGCATTACAGACCGCGCGCTCAAGACCTTGCAGAGGATAATTAAACTACGCAGCTTCAGATCTAATCCAAACGCTCCTAAAAAACTTGTGCGGATGCTCCTCGCCGGGTTTGACTTTAATGTCTTTACAAGGAATACCTTCACTTCTCGCGATCGAACCGTCATCGCTCAGCAGTTGAAATCGATCCTCGCAATTTGGATAAAATAAAACACTTTCTGGACGAAAATCTGATGGCATGCCCGTTACTTCCATTAATTCTGGGTCTTCGTGTCTCAGTCCCGACCATTGGTATAGCGCAAATCGATCGCTACCATCGTATGCACCTGCAATAACGATGAATGTATTTTGACTTTGCCAATATTCAAGACTTCGGATTCCAAGACCGTTTAGATCGAGTTCGATGGGTTCGCCCAACATGGCATTGGTATTTTGTTCGAGCAAAGCCCTCGGATTGAGTAAAGGAACCAGCAATGCTTTACCTTCAGGAATGGGATTGCGGAAACCGATCAACAGCTCCCGATCGGGCGTGGAAGCTAACCCTTCAATGTTCAAACCTCCCTTCTCTTTAGGAGGTAATTTTTCTGCGTCCTCGAGTTGATACTTTTTCAGCCGCTTATCCTTTAATACATCCTCCAAGAGCTGCGTATAAGAAAGCCCTACTTGTTTGAAAAGCTTTTCTGGATCGTCCGTCAATAATTGATTGGCAAAAAATTGACGTCGTTCTGGCTTGAGCTTGCCGTTTTTATTCCTTCCATGAGAGGAAATCCAGTATATAATTCTGTCAATTTGAGCGACTCCTTCAATGTCTACTTCATCGCTTTTAGGGTTGTTATCAAAGTATTGATTTATATCTATCCGACGGTCTGATTTTCCTGAATGATGTGCTTGATAAACTCTTAAAATATTGTCTTCATCATTGGCTACAACAAAACGATTTTCATCGAGGGCAACGGCTCCCGATGCATCGCAAATCCCCTGATGTTGTAGCTCTTTTTCAACGCTAAACCTGAAGCTTTCC
Source organism: Altericista sp. CCNU0014 (assembly GCF_044923475.1). Lineage (NCBI taxonomy): Bacteria > Bacillati > Cyanobacteriota > Cyanophyceae > Synechococcales > Altericista > Altericista sp. CCNU0014. The sequence goes on along the minus strand of NZ_CP137338.1, from coordinate 1,802,492 downwards.
ATCGCAAGCGCTACTCCTAGGTGTTTTCGAGCAACTTTAATTAAATATACTCGACGCAGCCTGATATTTTTGTCGGTGGACCGTTCTGGTACGCTTCGCTTTAATTTAGCTCAGTCATTTCTGCTGCAAAACCCATAACTTCGGATCCTCTAAGCGCGTGGGGTTATTCGCAGGCAATCTTTAGGCCCCTTCCCGCTCTGCCCAAACCGCCCCTCAACCATCTACCAGAAACCTCGCCAGAACGAGCGATCGTAGAACTGAAGCCGCCCGTAACCAATAAACTGACTTCGGACCTTTTCTCCGACTGGTGCTGCTGTCACGCCAAATAAATACACGCCTCCCGTGTTCGGATTGTTGTAGGGCCGCAATCCAATCGTGAGAGTGGAGCCGGGCAGAATGGGCGGGTTGAAGGTCAGTTCGAGGGTGTCTGGATTGACGTTGACAGCTTCGACCGTAGCAGTTTGACGGCGATCGCCGTTCAGATAAGCATAGGTGCGCTTTAGATTAAACTCGACCGTATCCACTCCCTCCGCCTGCTGGAGCATCACTTGTCCGAGCGGCTCGCTGGCATCTTCGGGCACCTGAAGCGTAAACAAATAAGTAGCACCCCACGCCCAGGCTTGGTTATCCGTAGCGGACACCTTACCCAAGCGGGGCACTCCCGCAAACTGAACCGTCCCGTCCGCGAACCGAACTGCCGCGGCGGGATGGCCGACTAGGCTCCAGCCCATTATCCCTGCGGCTAGAACCGCGACGCCTCTGCGATGATTTTTATAAGACCATTGGGCAAAATCCGGCTTCATGGGATGTACCTGGAGACTGAAACAGAGGCATCGCTCGCGGTCAGACGTTTTCCGAATGACCGCTTTGCTCGATTTGAACGCGAAGGACTGCCAATTGCGCCGTCAATTCCCGTAGCTCTCGCTCCAAGGCGCGATCGACAGAAGGGGAAGTGGATGCCGCAGTGTTGCTGGCAGAGGGCGTAGCAGGCGACCCCGCGCTATATTGAGTCACGACGCTATCGACAAACTTACGGGCTTCTACTTCAGCCACTGCGCCTTTTTCGGCCAACTGCTCGGCAAACGCATTGGGATTTGACCGCATTTGCATTAAATTTTCCTCTCGCTTTTGCGGGTCTTGGAGAGACTCCACCAGCGACGTGGTGGCACCCAACGTCACGCGAAAGCCTTTTTTGAGAAAATCGATAGCCGTATCCGAATTCATCGCAGCACCTCACATAACCCTGATACCCTTAGGGTACTCATCTTCTATTTCCTCTGACAACTCCATGAGCGATCTTCATATTTCGTGGGATGACTATCACCATACAATCGAAGCTTTGGCTGTTGCCGTCCACCAGTCAGGCTGGACCTTTAACCAAATTGTATGCCTTGCTAAAGGGGGATTGCGGGTGGGAGATATTTTTGCCCGGCTGTTTGACCTGCCCCTTGCAATTTTGTCTGCGTCTTCCTACGGAGGGATCGACAATCAAGAGCGCGGTTCCATTACCTTCGGTCGCGACCTCGCGATGACGACGCCCAATCTCGGCAATCGCGTTTTGGTGGTGGATGACTTGGTGGATTCTGGCATTACGCTTAAGAAATCGTTGGTATGGCTGGACCGCCAGTACGGGTTTTACATCGATGAAATGCGGACGGCGGTGCTGTGGTGCAAGGCTTGCTCCGAGTTTACGCCCGATTATTATGTAGACTTTCTCCCCGATAACCCCTGGATTCACCAACCCTTCGAGCGCTATGAAAAGCTAACTGCTGCCGAACTGGCGGCGCAAAAGGGTCCAGTGCAGGGGTGGAGGAGCGATCGCCTTGCCCGGCCCTAGCGATCTAAAGCAATAACGCTCATGCTCCAAGGGGGCAGGTTGACCTGAACCCCAGATTTAATCCGACCCAAGTCCTGACGAGTGGGTTCTACCCAGAATCCATACCGGGACTTGTCGTATTCGGCTTTGCCGTAGGTGACTTGTTGGGCCTTCCACGGTCCCGCGGCGCGACGGAGCTGGAGCGGAAGCTTGGCAGCTGTTTTAGAGTTGAGATTAAACAACAGTAAGCGGTAGCCTTTCCCTCGCGTGGCAGCATAGGCCCGTAGGCTGGGAAAGGCAGCAGCAATATTCGTTTGCAGCAGGCGTTCTCGGGGTGCGGCAAACTCGCCAAAGAGGGCGGCGGCGCGGGCTGTTGGGAAGGCCGTCCCGAAGGGTATGACAGGGACGCTGCGGCTACAGCTAGGACTGTTACTGGGCAGCCCCAAACTAAATAAAGAATAGGTCGAGAAATTTTGCCAGCCGTAGAGTTTGGGGTTAAAGTCCCCAGTCTCGAGTTTTTTGTGGGCGGGATGGGTGCAGTAGTCTTCAATGGTCTCCCACGGAAAAACGCCTGCAAGGCCGAGCTGCGCGCCTTCGGCATACATGAGGCCGTGGTAGAGCGCGTTGACGATGGACAGGGTTTGCCGATTCGGCTTGCTGGCAACGTTGTTGAATTCACCAATCAAGATGGGGACAGGGCGATCTCCCATTGCTTTTTTCAAATCGACCATCTGCGCTTTAAACTGCGGCACGGCTTTGGTTAGCAGAAATTCGTCGCTGCCACTGTTGGGTTCTTGGGGGTAGTGGTGAACTTCTACAAAGTCGTAGCGCGCGCGCCTGAGGACGGTTTGGGTCCAGCCGTGTGGGTTGGACGTATCGTACTGATTCACGACTACGCCGACCCGTGCCTGAGGGTTTACAGCCTTAATTTTAGGGTAGAAGGCATTGGCTACTTTTCTGGCATAGGTCGCGGCGTCGTGGGGCTTTTCGTTTAAGTCCGTGGACCAAGTGCCAAAGACTTCGTTGCCGACCGTCCAGAAGGGAACGCGATACCCTTTGGCTTTTGCATCTGCTACCCAAGCGGCGGCTTCGGCGGGGTCGCCGCCGCCCTTGCCCGTGGCATTGCTGCCGTAGTTGAGGGTAATGGCCACTTCCACTTGGGCGGGCTGGGCTAAGCGCCGCATGAAGCGATCAAAGCTGGAGTTGGGATGCGCGTACCAAGGCGGGGTCAGCCGATGGGTGCGCCATTGATAGATATCGGACTCGGATCCTCCCGGCCACCGCACAATTCGCGCTTTAGTCCGTCGGATCATCTCGACGGTGCCGGGACGCATCGCATCGTTGGTGACGTGAAGGTTCATGCCGACGGGGTGGGGAGAAAGCGGCAGCAACGGGCGATCGGTGCGAACTTCAATGCCTTTTACGCGCCTTTCAGGTGCTTTTGCTAAGGCAGATTTGGTGGTTGTAGAGAGGGCGGATGGGCGATCGCACCCCCCAATTCCCAGGAGTACGATCCCGAAGAACGGGTAAAAGAACTCGATCTTGAACTTGGGAAGATCGCTCATAAAGACGAACTTGGGAAGATCGCTCATAAAGACAAAGAAACTGATGAGTGCAAGATAGCGCAAATCGCTGCGCCAGCATCTTCAACGATAAACCCTGTCTCGATCGAAAAGCGAAACTTGCGAATTTTTAAGATCGAGAGAACTCCGCCTGCGCGAGCGCAAGGCCAAACCCTCGACGGGCTTGTTTTACGGATGCATTTTTGATGCCGAATGCAGTTGCTTGTAAGGCAAACCATTCGTAACATCGCCCGGTTTCTACCCAATGCACTTTGTCATTGCGAAGTCATAAAACTGCGTTGACCGATTCAGCCGTTTGAGTCAATCCAAAACCCCCTGCCATCAGTTCCTGCAATCGCTTGATAAAACGCGCTACCGGAGCACCGTCCGTTACATCGTGGTCAAACAGTATTGTCAGTCCCACGTACTCGCGAATCGCAATCCGAGCGTCTGCAATTCCAGGTCGTTTTGCGATCGCCCCTATCGCCACGATCAGGGGATGAATCCCGATCGGAATCCCCCAGCTCATTCCGGTTTGACCCGCCATTCCCAGAGCAGTCACTGAAACTGTACCCATCCTACGCTTGACCTGAAACGGATCGCGAAACAACGGTTGCCAGAAGAAAAAATCTCGCACAAACGATGGCAGCATTGTAAACAAGCCTGTCAACCAAGCGGCGCGAGGCGAGTCAAGTTGTACTTCTCCTGCGATCGCAGGAAGTTGTTGGGCGGTGCGGATTTCTGAGTGGATGGTAGCAACTGTTTTCTCGTTTGCTTTGCGAATAATGTAAGGCATCGGGAGCGTATTGCCTTCACCGGGTTGACCGACCGCTCGTTCCACGATAACCGACACGTCTACGTCGTCAAAAATGACTAACTGCCGTTTCCCCTTGCGGAGCGCGTGGATGGACTTGTGTTCGCTGACGGCTTGAGCGAGACACTTCACGATCCAACTGGTAAAACTGATACCCTGACCCGTCTTCGCTTTCTGGGCGCGAATGGCATCCCGTGCATCTGTCACATCAATTTCAAACAGGATGGGAATATGATGTCGTTTACTACCCCACATTAAGGTATCGATCGTGGGGTTGCGAACATTTGGGAACTTCCGTGTTTCAAAGCTTCCAACTAAATCGGGGCGATACATTTCTTGCCTCCTTATATTTTTTGCGATCGAGCGTGAATTGTTATCTTTGATTGCGTTGAGGCGCGCCTAACATATATCAAACCTCCAACGCACTAGATTGCACCTCGAATTTTGGCAGAAATAAGTGGAGATAGCCCGAGCCAGACTAAGCCAAAAAACATCAAGCCCCCTTGGCGCACATTGTAGTCAGCAGCAATCTGCGCCCACGAATAACCTAAAACAACCCGTCCTAAAACAAGTTCAAACGCAAGCGTCAGCGCTACCCATAGCACGCCAACGCCCAGCAATTGGAAAACCCGCACAGCACGGAGCCAGCGGATGAAAAGAGTGGCGATCGCCAGAACGACAAACGCCCCCGTGACAAACGAAATTCGATACGCCCAAACATCGCCCAAAGATGGCGTCAACCATACGTTCCGAATCGTCCCATTCAGGCTCTCGACAGCGATAAACACGAGCCAAACCGCAATACTTCTGAGCAACAGCATGATTTCCCCTCAAACAATTCACCAAAATCGAGACTTTCGATGCCAGCGGACGGGAGATGAAACAACTCTAGTTCCCCACTATTTTGTGTGAAGAGATTGAGGCAGAGAGCGTCTGCCGTTAAGGGACGCAGCAATTAAGAAATTGCGAAGCCAATCATCGTGATATCGAAAGCCATTGAGTTGCTCAAAGGGACAAAGACATCCTGTTTGCTGCTGTGTTTTACGACAAAAGGGATGAAAGTTCCATAATAAAGCTATTGCTCTACCTGTCTGGACTGCGGCAGGCCAAGTTCCATGGAAATATTGCATCGAAAACAGGCAACGGTCAAGATAGTTCATCGGGCGGTCAACCGCATTACTCGTTCGGCTCGCTCCTGGAAAATCATAGGCTCTCTGAAATAGGGCAGACTTGTCCTTGAGCCGCTTGAGCCTTTGGTGAATCGAGTCTCGCAGGGGTTGCTTTTTAGCCCATTCGAGCAATCGTCTCAGCCGTTGGGCAAATTTCCCCTTGTTCGCGCCATGATACACATGCCACAGTTTTTCGCGCAGACTCTGCCAGAGGGCAGCTTGGGAACGACACAAGTCTCGCACCTTGATGACTTCATGCAAAAAGCACAGAATCCAGACAATCCCAGGAAATAGACTCTGCCAAGCACTCCGGGTCGCATCCCAGCCATCGAGCGTGACGGTTTGAGGCCTATAGTCGGGCAGATGATGGGCGACCTCCGCCTGAAAGACACCATAACCCGCCTTAAGCGCCTCGTGTCCGGCACTTTTGCACAACTCACTGCCGAAAATACAGCCTTTGGCGGCAGTGACAGCCAGATAGGCTTTCTCCCCTCGGTACCGTGTATGCTTCTCGTCTGCGCTTAGATGGGGGGGCACACCGCCGCGTCCTTCACCGTTGCTCCGACGATCGAGACCCGTCCTAGGGAGCGGCACAACTGATACCAATGCATCTCGGTTTTACCGAGCACATAGGCGATGCCATCATAGGACAGTCCGTGTTTGCGCAAATATAATGCTTTGGCTGCGATCTCTGCGCGCTCACTCATGTAAGGCATCACGAAGTCTGGACGAATTTGATAGGCTTCGTGATGGCTGGGAAGGTAGATGCGTCGGGTCTTTATTCCTTGCCGGGATGACTCCACCAGTCCATGGAACCGATACCCTTGCTCTATGCCTTCTGGAAACAATTCTGGGTGCTGGGCAATTTCTGCGTTGAGGTATGCTCGATAGGCTTCTCGGTCTTCGACCAGCTCACTGTAGTTCGTACCCTCTTTAATCGGCAGGCAGATTGTTTTATCTCCGGCTTTGCCTCGCGTCTTTCTTGGGGGCATGGTCTCTGACCTCCGACAACTCTTTCTATGATCCTATCTCCTTTCACACAAACTTGTTTGGAACCAGAAACAACTGCGTTTCGAACTGTGCCCCAAACGGCGTTCTTGGCAGCAACCGCTCTCACTTACAACTCCCGTCGATCGCAGAAGTCGCGCTAGAGTCTGCAAAGTATGCCTCCAACTCTTCGCAGACTTCAGCATCGGTTGTTTGGGTGAAGTTTTCGTACCAAAAGCCGATGGCATCCAGCGGATCCGGGGTCATGACACACGCGACTTCATCGGCAATGTCGCCCATCCGCTGACAAATGTCCGGCGCTGCCACCGGGACAGCCACGACAATCCGATGGGGCTGCTGTGCTTTAAGTGCGGCGATCGCGGCCCGCATGGTCGAACCCGTTGCCAGTCCGTCATCGACGAGAATGACGGTACGATCGCGCGCGTTTGGTGGCGGGCGACCGCCGCGATAGGCGCGATCGCGGCGGTCCAATTCCTTCAGTTCGCGAGCTGCGACGCTATCAACGATCGCGTCAGGTATTTTGAGCCAGTTCAGGACCTCGTCGTTCAACACCCGCACCCCGCCCGAAGCAATCGCTCCCATGGCCAGCTCTTTATGCCCCGGCACTCCCAGTTTGCGAACCAGGCAGATATCCATCGGGACGTGCAGCGCCTTGGCCACTTCCGCCGCAACGGGCACCCCACCCCGAGGCAACCCAATGACCAGCACATCAGGACGATTGGCATAGGTTGAAAGTTTGGCGGCCAAACGCTGACCGGCCTCCCTGCGATCGCGAAATCGTGCAGTCACTGTTCTCGCCTCCTGATTCAGGGTATTCGGGCAAATTTCGTCCCATTAAAATCTCCCATTGAGATCGAGAACTGATTTTGCTCGATAATCTTCACGACTCGTGTTGTCCTGCAGACGTTCCCCCCGCTCGAGCCTCCAGATCGAGCTAAATACAGACCTCCTATCGCGCAAATGGAACGCGCTTTACTTGTAAATACCGAGGTTTTAGCGATCCTCTCCTTCAATAAGGGCTTTTTCGACTGCGGTGACGGTGAAGCAGTCCAGATTGGCTTGCAGCGTCTCTTTCTGGCGATCGCTCAGGCCCGGAATGTCGAGAACTGGGGTTTTCAATGGGCGAGGGAAATGCCGTAGGGGCAGATCGCGATCTGCCCCTACGATCGGCGTAGGTCAATCACTATCGACCACATCGGCATCTATGACATCTTCTCCGCCTGAAGCGGCTGCGCTCCCCGCATGGGCATACACGGCATTACCCGCTTGCATCATGGTTTGCTTCAAGTCATTGCTCAGGGATTCGATCCGGGCGACGTTGTCTTGGTCCATCGCTTTGCGAAGTTCCCCGATCAGTCCTTCCGCCCGATTCCGCTCTGCGGTCGGAACCTTACCCCCTAACTCCTTGAGTTGTTTTTCGGTTTGATAAATCAGCGCATCTGCCATATTCTTGGCGTCGATTTGTTCGCGGCGCTTGCGATCGGCAGCAGCATTGCGTTCGGCTTCTTGCACCATTCGTTCCACATCCTGTTTCCCTAAGGTCGAAGCCCCAGTAATCGTAATCGACTGCTGTTTGCCCGTGGCGCGATCTTTTGCCGACACCGAGAGGATACCATTGGCATCGATATCGAAGGTCACCTCGATTTGCGGCACCCCTCTGGGCGCGGGCGCTATGCCGCCGAAGCGGAACATGCCCAAGCTTTTGTTGTCGCTTGCCATCTCCCGTTCGCCTTGGAGTACGTGGACTTCAACGCTGGTCTGTCCATCGGCTGGGGTCGTAAAAATCTCGGATTTCTGTACGGGAATGGTGGTGTTGCGCTCAATAAGCCGCGTCATGACGCCCCCAAGGGTTTCTACTCCTAGAGAAAGCGGCGTCACATCTAACAACAGCAGCGATTTCACCTCTCCCCCCAGAACCCCTGCTTGGATGGCCGCACCCACTGCAACCACTTCGTCTGGATTGACGCCCTGACAAGGATCCTTCCCGGTTAACTTGCGAACCAATTGTTGCACTGCCGGAATTCGCGTCGATCCGCCGACCAAGATGACTTCATCGAGCTGGGCGCGGTCAACTTTAGCATCTTTGAGCGCTTGCTCTAGAGGGATCCGGCAGCGATCGAACAGATTGGCGCACATGGCTTCGAATTGCGATCGCGAAAGGGTCATTTCCAAATGTTTGGGGCCCTGGGCAGTCACGGCAATAAAGGGAAGATTAATAGCGGTTTCTGTCGCACTGGAGAGGTCGATTTTGGCTTTTTCAGCGGCTTCGGTAAGGCGTTGGAGGGCCTGTTTGTCTTTGCGCAAGTCAATACCTTCATTCCGCTGAAATTCGGTCGTGAGCCAATCTACAATTTTTTTGTCGAAGTCGTCGCCGCCCAAGTGGGTGTCGCCGCTGGTGGATTTGACCTCGAATACCCCCTCGCCAACTTCCAGAATCGATACATCGAATGTCCCGCCCCCCAAGTCAAACACCAAGATCGTTTCGTTAATTTTTTTGTCGAGGCCATAGGCCAGCGCTGCGGCAGTCGGTTCGTTGATGATGCGGAGCACCTCAAGACCTGCAATTTTGCCAGCATCTTTGGTAGCGTGACGCTGAGCGTCATTGAAGTAAGCCGGAACCGTGATAATGGCCTGGGTGACCGTTTCTCCCAGGTATTTGCTGGCATCGTCCGCGAGTTTGCGAATCACTTGGGCAGAAATTTCTTCCGGCGCGAACTGTTTCTTGAGGACGGGACAATCCAGCTTGACATTCCCATTGCTATCTTTGAGCACCTTATAGGTAACTTGCTTAGACTCCTCTGTAACTTCGTTATACTTGCGTCCGATGAACCGTTTCACCGAATAAAACGTATTTTCGGGGTTCATGACGGCCTGCCGTTTAGCAATTTGGCCAACCAAGTGCTCCCCCTCTTTGGTTTGGGCTGCAACCGAAGGGGTTGTCCGACCGCCTTCTGCATTGGCGATGACCAGCGGTTTTCCGCCTTCCATTACTGCCACGCAGGAGTTTGTTGTGCCTAAATCGATTCCAACAACTTTTGCCATGGGAGTTCTCTCTTTTCGCTGCTATGTTCGCCTTCCTTGACGGATATGGCCGTGGGAAAGAAATTAAGATTGAGCTGTCTTTATCCTTAAGGTAGACCCATAAATTGAGAAACCTGTGAGGATATCAGGTTGGGTTTTATTTTTTAAAGCGCAACAACCGCTTCGGAGATCGTAAAGTGACACAATCACAGGTTCCTCAAATTTTTTGCCTAGGATAGAGCGAGCGCGCAATGGAGAATGCACTCATGAAAGAGATCGTAACTTTGAAGTCAAAAAAGGAGATCGAACCCTCGTTCTGCGAGATGCAAATGGATTTCCGGCATGGAACGGCTGGCATAGGCGACCGAGTAAGACAGCCAAATAGTTGTAGCAAGCCACTCTAGGGAAATAGTCTTGATGTCCCTTCCAAATACCGACCCCAATCGTCAACGCGATCACCAGGCCAATGAGCGCACCTTCCTCGCTTGGCTACGGACAGCACTGGCTCTGATTGCATTCGGGTTTGCGATCGCCCGTTTTGGCCTCTTCACCCGACAGATTCATCTTGCGATGACCAATCGCCCCCCCATTATTCATCCTGTCCTGAATTCGGAAAATCTAGGAACGGGTTTAGCACTATCGGGCCTTTTGACAATGATGCTTGCAGTCTGGAAGTTTAATCAAGCCTTTCGTCAAATCGAACAGAAAAACTATCGACCTAGCCGTTGGCCGATGTGGTTCATGACAGGCTTAGTCATGGCCCTCGGCATCATGAGTCTTCCCCTTGTGCTCTGGCGCGAAGACAGTCCGACACGAACCCAGCCGAATCTCCGCAGACCGATAGATTGATGGAGCGAAATCATTCAGATTGAAGGAGCATTGCGATGTTATTCCGACCATTATTCGACCAAGATACCTGGACTTACACCTATCTGATCGCAGATGAGTTTACACAAGAAGCAGTCCTGGTAGATCCGGTTCTAGAGCAAGTCGAGCGCGACCTAAAGCTTATGAATGAACTCGGATTGACGCTCAAGTTCTGTTTAGAAACCCATATTCACGCCGACCATATTACCGGGACGGGGAAATTGCACGATCTCACGGGTTGCGAAAGTGCCGTCCCGGAAAACGCTCACGCAACTTGCGCCAACCGATTTCTCAAGGATAGAGAAGTTTTGCAAGTGGGCGGTATCGAGATTGAGGCGATCGCCACGCCAGGTCATACGGACAGTCACTACGCCTATCTGGTTAACTCGGATCGGGTCCTGACGGGAGACGCACTGCTCATTCGAGGCTGCGGACGCACGGATTTCCAAAGCGGCGATGCGGGGACTCTGTACGACTCCGTGACCCAACGTTTATTTATCCTCCCTGACGAAACCCTGGTGTATCCGGCCCATGACTATCGCGGACATTCCGTATCGACGATTGGCGAAGAAAAACGATGGAACCCTAGATTTGCCGGACGCACGCGGGCAGGATTTATCGAATTGATGGGCAAATTAAACCTCCCGGATCCGAAGAAAATGATGGAGGCAGTACCTGCGAATGAACTCTGCGGTAAAGTCCTGGCGACGGCCTTGCGCTAAATAAATGAGATCGCATCTCCGTACTCTAAGCAAGAGGTGAATATGGCTGAATTCAACTGGGTAACGGCCTTGTCGGGCGGCATTCTCATCGGCATGTTTTATTTGTGATAGCCATGATTCTGGGTTCGCTAAACTATCGATGGTATTCATCAAGGCAATAAATGATTTTTCTAAAGATCGCGTCTTCGACGTTGTTTTGCATCAAAAGATCGTTTGTCGCTCTCGCCACAATTTGTGGTAGTTTCGTTCTTGCATCCACTGGAAAGAAACCAGATTGAGCACAAGCCCGATCGTGAATAACATCGCCATTAAGGCAACCTGATACCAGGCGATCGGCTTCACTAGTAAATCCGCAACGGTGTGGAAAAAATTCATCGCCGAGTAAAAAATTGTGATACCAAAGTGAAGTGACCGATAGCATTTCGAGTCATCGAAGAGCGTTGCAACCATCGCAATCATAGGTACGGCAAAAAATCCCAGCATCGACCACAGAATCCAGGCGATATTGTCCGTTTCGCGAGCGCCGTGAATTGCAACGGCTTGGTTGTGAAACAGTGGCATTAAGCCAAGTTGAGTGTGAAATAGGGTTCCCAACAAAAAGATTGCCCACAGTGTAATGATTTTCTCTTGATACTTAGCTGTCATAGTTATCCTGCCGTTATCTATTAGAACTCTTGCATGAATCCTCGAAGCCCTCCAAATGAATATTTCCTGCGGAAACGCTCCACTAACGGGGCTACAAGAATAAAGTCTGCCTAAGCCTGAAGGCTGGCTTCGCTTGCGCAGACTAAATCTGCATTTCTCTTACGTCCGTGCTTGCGAAGCAGCCGTAAGGCTTAGGCGGACATCGTTTTTGTGGCCGCGATTTTAATCGCTAAGATATTCACGCAAGAGGTCTATTGCTCAGAGATTTTCTTTGCTATGCAAATCCATACTATTTAGCTAGGCTAGACAAACAAGTTGAGGAATTTGTGAAGATCGAGATGTTAAAGCTTGTACCCAATTTGTCGCAACAATTCCTGACGTATCTTCACATCGTCTGCACTCTTTATGCCTTCGGCGCAAAACCGTCAACTTCGTCCAAAATTCCTCGGTTATGTTCTAGATTTGTTGAATTGGAATTAAACCGCACAATAAAACTCGAAGCGATTGATGAATAATCCATCACAGCATCATGCATCCCAATGAATTTAGAAAAACGATTAGCAAGAGTTTTCACGTTCGCAGAGAGCAGTAAAGTGGCAAGGGTAGCATCCTGCAAGCCTCAGCAACGTAACGATTGCACGGACTGTAGCAACTGCTGCCGTTACCGCGGGCAAATAGGACAATCCCTTGCGCACCTTGAGGGAGCGCGAGCGTCCCCTCTAACTGCACCGAACCAGCCGGGATTGAAACAAGCCGTTCTTGAACGTTCTGTTTGGAAATACTGTTCGTGACGCTACCCTCCCGCGCTTCAATGACTGCTTTTTGGCCATTGAGGCTTTTGGCCTACGACGCACGATGTTTTTCTGTAACAACTTGCAGACTTCTTCATCCGTCGTTTGCGTAAAATTTTCGTACCAAAGGCCGATCGCACAGAGCGGATCTTGGGTCGTAAAACAAGCGATCTCGTCTACTTCTCCTCGGATTGCATCGCAAGTATCCGGTGCTCCCACTGGAACCGCCACCACCATCCATTGCGGAGATTGTTGGCGGATTGCGGCGATCGCAGCCCGCATCGTCGAACCTGTAGCCAAACCGTCATCGACGAGAATGACGATACGATCGCGCAGATCCGTGGCGGGCGATCGCCGCGATAGACGCGATCGCCCAAGGGTTTGACAGTAGAAACTTGAAGCGTAATAGTTGCTATATGCAATGCTCCCGCTCAAGCTTTGACAAGGGTATGCAATCCCTTTATTTTTTCCCGGCAAGGTTTATCCATGCCTTATCCAAGGCAGATTTCGCTCGATGACCCGCACGACTGATACTGTGCTGTAGGCTTTCCCATTGATGGTGGAGAAAGTCCGTTGCCTCTTGCAAAGCGTGGCGGTCATGATGGCCAGAGGTTGCCAGTTCGTCGCTCACAGCCTTGATTTTGACGCGGACGACCTCCGGTTTATCCTGGGGCGAGATCGGGTTGTGGAGGCGATCGCCCATCGTACGGACCAAGTCTTGCACTTGGCGAGATTTTTCGCTCAAGAACCCTTTTAACCCCTCCGATTCGCTTTTGAGGCGATCTTCGCTGCCTTCTCTTACGATGATGGCTTCGGCAACAACGGCTTCGACATCTTCAGGGAAGAGTACGGCTCGGCCTCCAAAGGGAGCGGCAATGTCCCCCGCCAGGATGTAAGCGGAGATTTCTCCGGTATGCCAATCGAATAGAAAATCTTCCACCCAGCCGAGGGGAAGCCCTAGAGAAGACTGAACGGGGAGCCGATACGAGCACCGCAGATTCTCTGACGGCTCGATCGCGAGCCGATGAAAGACAGATACCGCATCGCCCCCCACCCCAGAAACTTGAGCGAGAGAAAGATATCCTTCTTTCCCAGACAAGTAGGTAACATGCCCCGAACTATCCGACCAAACTTCTTCCAGGTAGTCCAACCGATCGGCGGTTGTACTATCTACGATCCGCGACCCAACAATTTGACTGCGACGAATAATATTGAGCATAAACGACCTCCGCTCTGACGAGCAGAACGTACTTTACTTGTAAATGCCGGGATTGTAGCGATCCTCTCCTTCGACGAGGGCTTTTTCGACCGCAGTGACGGTGAAGTGGTCCAGATTGGCTTGCAGCGTCTCTTTCTGGCGATCGCTCAGTCCCGGAATATCGAGCACATCTTCAACTTTTACGTAGGGCGCGTTTTTGATAATCGCCCGAGCCAGGTTAGGGTAGAGACCCGGATATTGCGTAAAGGTTTGAATGTTGCTGTTGTTTAGATCGAGCTTTTGTCCAAACTCGCTCCCCAATTTCTCATCTACAACATTTCCCAGGGGCGTTTCTACCGCCAGGATGCGGGTGGACTGGGGCAGTGTCAAATCCATTGCCGTAACGGGTTGAACCCAAATTAAAACCCACACGCAAATCGTACCCATGAGTCCCAGAAAGTTTGCCAAACGTTTTACCAACATTTCAAAACCCTCCTTCTTCAAACCAAAAATCTACGATCTCAGGACAGTGCTAATTACTTTCTGTCGATTGATTTTCCACATCGGATTCGCAGGTTTGCCGCCAACAACGTTCTAAAAACGCAACGGGATTTTGCTCCCAGCAACGTTCCAAGGACTTCATCCTATGGCAATGCCAAAATTTAAATGGATTCAAAACCGTACTTTCTCTAAAGAGCGGTTGATTGAGGTATTTCCATAGCGGAAATCCAACTTTTGTTCCAGGAGGCGGCATTAAATTGTTCATTTTCGCATCTTCTCCAGGGTGGGGCTAAAGGTTTTTAATGCATGAAGGTAACAGTCCCATAAGCGCGCAAGGTCTTACGCTCCTACAGCACGCTGATTTCAAGCACCATCGATCTGCATCGCCATCTCGGCATCAATGATATCTTTGCCACCTGAAGCGGCTGCGCTCCCTGGATGGACATAGACGGCGTTACCCCCCTGCATCGTGTAATCCGCGAGAATTCTCTCTGCACAAAAGCAGGGTCCTACTTTTGGAGGATAGGGCAACAATTTGAGGATGTTGTGAGCTTGCAGATAAAGTCAGTTTGGGGCTTGAGGCCACAGGTTGACATCTATCCAGGGGGCAATCCGAGAAAAGACATACGATCGCCTTATATCTCTCAGAACTTTAATGTCGCGGTACGATATATCCCTGAGCAAGTAGAGAGTGCTTAAGCTTGAAGCTGCTACATTCTAAATGTTCGTCCCCAAATCGCGGGCATGCCCTATTGCTGGGGCTTAGCTGCCTTCTGAGCCTTAGCCCAGTCGCGACCCACCCGAACGGTCAGATCGGAGCGCAAATTGCCCGTAGAATCCGACACGATTTCGCCGTTGCCTATCGACTGTTGGAGCTTTTCAGCGGCTTCCAAATTTCCCCATTGCGGCACGACCTGAGTTTGCGCTAAAGGTTCGGGCCAATCTTCATCGATAGAAATATTTGTATATCCAGCCTGCTGGAGAACATCTGCCATGCGTTGGCCTCCTTGAGGATCCTCAGAGGCATTTTGGACGACAACCCTGAGGTCGGCGGGGTTGTCCGTCTCTGTCGTGGGTTCGTCTATAGAAGAAATCGTGGGATCGACGACAGGCTCTGTCTCAAAGTAGGTTTTCATGACCCGGCTCATCGCAGACGGATCCATTAACCAGTAGCTCAGCTCGAATTCGTCAGGAGCGCTGAATCGTCCCGGCAGCATGACCATGTGAAACTGACTGTGCTGGGTTTGCACTCCAAACTGCACCAACGCCAGCATCTCGCCTAAACTCATGTTGCTGTCGATATGTTTTTGCAGCACTGAAAAAATTTGAGGGAGCCGCGCGAGCATGAGCGGATTCTGGAATTTTTTCTGAAGCGCCTTCAGCAGCATCTGCTGTCGTTGAGTGCGCCCGATATCGCCTAAATCGTCGTGGCGAAAGCGAACAAAGCCCTGAGCCTGCTCGCCATTTAAGGTTTGAAGTCCCGGCTTCAGGTCGATATGAAGCTTCTGAGTGAAGTCATCGTACTTCATGCGTCTCGGCACGAAGACCTCAATTCCCCCCATCACATCGACGAGCTCGACAAAAGCAAGCGTGCTGACCCGAAGATAGCGATCGACCGGAACGTCGTTTAGGGTTTTGCTGACTACTTCAGAGGCCAGTTCGGCTCCGCCTTTCCAGTTTGCAGCATTGATTTTTTCAGTGCCCAGGCCCGGAATTTCGACCTTAGTGTCTCGCGGGATGGTGAGTACATTGGCTTTATTGGTGTCTGGATCGAGCCGCACTAACAGCATGGTGTCGCTGCGGCTGCTCAGCATATCGCTGGGGCCTTTAGCGCCTTTTGGAGCTTCCTCGGTGTCTAAACCTTGGTCGATGCCCATGACCAAAATATTGACCGGACGGGAAATACCGTACTGGAATCCATTTTTAAATAAGTCTTCAAAGCCAACTGCTTTTTCTCCAGTCTGCTGCGTTAGGTTAACCGGCATGAGCAGAGCGATGGTTGCACCCAAGCTGGCGGAAACTGCAATTACTCCCGCAAAAACGAGTGTCCAACGGAGGGATCGCAGCGGCGTTCTTTGCGGCTGAGATGCGGCGATCGCCACTGCCCGCCCCTTCGATCCAGACGTAACGATGCGCTTGCCAGGATTCTGAGAGGACGAATTGGGTTGCCGTCCGGCTGCTGAATTGACGCCTCTTACCACAATGACTCCACTTACCGCATATTGGGATGAGTTGGGGATGAATGTACTGCTTTACCAGTTATTTGCAAAGCAACGCTATGATTCTACACAATTCGACTGTTTCTACAAGTCCTTTTACCTAAAAACACTTGAGCTAAGTCATCTCTATGCAAGCTGTTATCATCGCTGGTGGCAAAGGAACCCGGTTAGCCCCGCTGACCCATCGCAGCCCCAAACCTATGTTGCCCCTTTTAGACCGTCCTTTTCTCACCTGGATGGTAGATCGTTGCAGGGAGGCGGGTGTAACCGATATTTTAATGAACGTTCAGTACCAAGCAGCCCAAATTCAAGACTACTTTAGGGATGGCTCTGATTTTGGCGTGCAGATCCGCTACATCTTAGAGACTACTCCTTTAGACACAGCAGGCTCCATGAAGCTAGCGGAGCCGTACTACAGTGGCGATCCTTTAATCGTCTTCAACGCCGATATTCTGACCGATTTAGACCTCAAGGCCCTGATTCGCTCTCACCTTGAAACCCAAGCGGATGCGACTTTAACGCTGGCACGGGTCGAGGACCCTACCGCCTTTGGTCTCGTGGAGCTGATCGACCCACCCGATCGAGCGGGAACTTGGTCGGCTCAGGCAAAACCCATCAAGGCATTCCGAGAGAAACCGACTGCTGAAGAAGCCGCTCAGCTTGGAATCGATACCATCAATGCTGGCACCTATATTTTACAACCCGAGCTGTTTCGAGACTATCCTGCCGATCGGCCCCTGAGTTTTGAGCGAAAGGTGTTTCCAGATCTGCTGGCCCAAAATAAGCGGGTGACAGGGTTTATTTGGGAGGGGTACTGGATGGATCTGGGCACCCCTGCCAAATACATTCAGGGTCAGCTCGATATGTTGACGGGTCAGATGCCCTGCGCTCTGGTGAAGGAAGCGATCGAGGTCAAGCCTTCCGCGTGGGTTGCCAATTCCGCCCAAGTCGATGACCGAGCGCAGCTGGAAGGACCGTGCTTTATCGGTGCGGGGACATTTTTGGGACCAAAGGCCCATATCGCCGCTGGCACGATCGTGGGAGCGCAGTCGCTGATCGACTGCCCCTTGGCACCGGGCTGTTATGCCCCTGGAACCTTAGCCGTTTAGCGATGGCCGGGCGGGGATGCGGACAGATCCTTGCGATTCTTCGATCTTAGCCGCTGCAAAGCGCTAAGATCGTCGATAGCCATGCCCTAACGGGAGAATATTTCCGCTAGATGACCGTTTCTCCGCCCACCCCAAACGTTCTACCGCCAGAGCCAGTTCAATCTCTCACCTTTAGCGATCGCCTCACCAGCGCTCTGAATCGCCTTCAGATTCCCTCCGAATCGCTCATTTTGGTAGCGGCCTTTTTGATCGGGGGGACCACAGGGTTGGCGATCGCCCTGTTCCGCTTTTTGACCCGAAGCATTGAAGATCTGAGTTTCGAAACCCTGATGGGCGTGGTTTCTCCCCTAGGGCCTTGGACGCTGGCGTTGATTCCGGCGATCGGCGGTCTGATGGTGGGGCTGCTGCGGTGGCAGTTGCCAGAGTTTTTCGGCCAGGGTTGGAGTTCCCTGCTGAGCGATAGCCGCGAGCAGCCGATTTCGCCCTTGCGTCCCGTCCTCAAGCTATTGGGAGCAGCCCTTTCTTTGGGGACTGGAGCCTCCCTCGGACCGGAAGGCCCCAGCGTAGAAATTGGGGCTACTGTAGGCGTCCTGCTCGGCCAGGGGTTTCAAGTCGCGAAAGAACGCTACCGCCTGTTGTTGGGAGCAGGGGCAGCAGCAGGCTTGGCAGCGGGGTTTAACGCCCCCATTGCAGGCGTCTTTTTTGCCCTAGAAGTCGTATTGGGTCAGGCATTTACGACCCAAGGCGCTAGCTTGATCCTGCTTTCCGCCGTCGTTTCGTCTTTGATCGCGCGGGCGGTGTTCGGCGTGCAGGCAGAGTTCGACCTACCGACCTACCAGGTCCTGAGTAATTGGGAGTGGCTGTGTTACCTGGGGTTGGGCATCCTGGCCAGCGGCGTATCCCTCGCCTACACCCAAGCCATTCGCTGTTGCGAACAGCTTTTTCAAGGGGAATGGTCTGCAGTCGCTTGGGTTGGCCGTCTTCCACCTCTCCTCAAGCCCGCCCTTGGCGGCGCAATCGTGGGGCTAATTGCCTTGGTCGTGCCCCAAATTTTGGGGATTGGCTACAGTACATTGGAAGTGATTCTAAAAGGTGGGGCTTTCCCTTTAAGCGTGCTGCTGATTATGCTGCCCGTGAAGTTATTGGCGACGGCCTTGAGTCTCGGCAGCGGTCTCGTGGGCGGCATTTTTGCCCCAGCGATGTTTCTAGGAGCTTGCTTGGGCGCAATTTACGGTCAGGTCCTCAATACGTTTTTGCCTCCGGTCATTGCCGATGCGATCGCCTCTCCTGCGGCCTATGCGATGGTGGGCATGGCGGCGGTGCTCGGCAGCAGCGCCCGCGCGCCGCTGACGGCAATTTTGCTCCTGTTCGAACTAACGCGAAACTATCTAATTATCTTGCCCTTGATGGCCGCAGTGGGCGTGAGCGTTTGGATTGTAGAGCGAATGAATGCGATGCCCGCAGTTCATGCCTTGGCGCTCCCGCAAATGGGGGTTAACGTGCGCCAAATCGACGACCGAGACTGGCTTCAGCAGGTGACGGTAGCAGAGGTGATGGGGACGGACTACGCCGCCTTGATCGAAACTATGCCGGTGACGGATGCGGGTCGGGCAATGGTCAAGGCAAAACGCTCTACGGTCTTGGTGTGGGATGCCGCGCAACAACTCATGGGAATTGTCTCTTTAGCGGATATCAGACGCCATTTGCTCCCCGCAAGTTCGCTGGTCGATCGGAGTTTAGTCCCCCCTCAAACCCTCAAGGACATTTGCACGAAAGAAATCCTGTGCGCTTACCCGGACGAGTTGGTGAGAAAGGCCACAGAACGAATGGTTGCCCGAGGTCTCCAGTTGTTACCCGTTGTGGATGCGGCCAATCCCCGTAAAGTTTTGGGTGTCCTAGAACAGCAACAGGTCGATATTGCCGCAGATTCGGCCAGCACTCAAGCAGCGCTCGATGCTTATGAGGCGATGGCAGCAGATATGCCCGTTCGTTCCTGAGGCTTGAGTTTCTGCTGAGATGGGTATCTCCTAACGTTCGGGCTTAGGAACTATCGCGATGCCCATCTATAATTGACGAAGACCGATCCGTTGTTTCAAAGAGCGTCTGGCTGCGAATGTCCACCGAACTACAAACTGAAATTGCCGAGGCCGTCGAGCATCGCCGCAATTTTGCCATCATCTCCCACCCGGATGCCGGAAAGACGACACTGACGGAAAAGCTGCTGCTATACGGGGGAGCCATTCACGAGGCAGGAGCCGTGAAAGCGCGGCGCGCTCAGCGCCACGCCACCTCTGACTGGATGGCCATGGAGCAGCAACGGGGAATCTCCATCACCTCGACGGTGCTGCAATTTATCTACGGCGATGCCCAGATCAATCTCCTAGATACCCCCGGACACCAAGACTTTAGCGAAGATACCTATCGCACCCTCGCGGCTGCGGACAATGCCGTCATGCTCATCGACGCGGCCAAGGGGCTAGAGCCTCAGACTCGCAAGCTGTTCGAAGTGTGCCAGATGCGATCGCTCCCCATCTTCACCTTTGTCAATAAGCTCGATCGCCCCGGTCGCGAGCCGATCGAGCTCTTGGACGAAATCGAACGGGAGTTGGGGCTGCAAACCTATGCAGTCAACTGGCCGATTGGAACGGGCGATCGCTTTAAGGGTATTTTCGACCGACGCAAACAGCAGATCCACCTGTTCGAGCGCAGCCAACACGGCAGAAAAGAAGCCCGCAACACCATTATCGAACTGGGCGATCCGAATATCGAAACGCTGCTAGAGCCAGATCTGTACCACCAACTGAAAGACGAGCTAGAACTCCTATCGGAGGCGGGTTCGGCCCTCGACCTCGACCTCGTGCGCCGGGGCAAAATGACGCCCATCTTTTTTGGGAGCGCCATGACCAACTTTGGCGTAGAGCTATTTCTAGATGCGTTTTTAGACTACGCCATGAAACCCGGTCCCTACAGCAGCACCCTGGGATTCATCGAGCCCACCCACGAAGACTTTACGGGGTTTGTCTTTAAGCTCCAGGCCAACATGGACCCCAAACATCGCGATCGCGTGGCCTTCGTGCGCGTCTGTACTGGAAAGTTTGAAAAAGACATGACCGTCCAGCACGCGCGCACGGGCAAAAGCATCCGTTTGTCTCGCCCTCAAAAGCTCTTTGCCCAAGGGCGCGAATCCATCGAAGAGGCCTATCCAGGCGACGTGATCGGGCTGAACAACCCCGGCATGTTTGCGATTGGCGATACGATTTTCTGCGGCAAGAAACTAGAGTATGCAGGCATCCCTTGCTTTTCGCCAGAGTTGTTTGCCTACCTCAAAAACCCAAACCCTTCTAAATTCAAGCAGTTCCAAAAGGGCGTCTCGGAATTGCAAGAAGAAGGTGCAATCCAGATTATGTATTCTGTGGACGAGTCCAAGCGCGACCCGATTTTAGCCGCAGTGGGGCAGCTTCAATTTGAGGTGATTCAGTTCCGGCTGCAAAACGAGTACGGTGTCGAAACCGCGTTGGAACTCCTGCCCTATACCGCAGCCCGCTGGGTGAGCGGCGGTTGGGAAATCCTAGACAAAGCGGGCCGGATTTTTAATGCCGCCACCGTTAAAGATAGCTGGGGACGCCCCGTTTTGCTGTTTCGCAACGAGTGGAACGTGCAGCAGCTCATGACAGATCTCCCTGACTTGAACCTGAGTCGGATCGCCCCAGTTGTCTCGGGAACCGAGCCCAAGACGCAATCCTAAAAATCTGCGCAAAAGCAAAAAACCGTTTACAATTAGCTCATTAAGTATTTATACGGAATTGCAAGGGCATGACAAACGGCACTCCTCAAGATAACCAAGCGCTTTCAGAGCGGGAACTTCAGGTGATTGAGCTAGTGGCCGCTGGGTTGACGAATCAAGAAATTTCCGAGCAGTTAGAAATTAGCAAGCGCACGGTCGACAACCATATCAGCAACATTTTGACCAAAACCTCAACGGATAACCGCGTTGCTTTAGTGCGATGGGCGTTGCAGTGGGGCAAGGTCTGTCTGGACGATGTGAACTGCTGCGCGCTTCCGGTGTTTAACCCGCCTCAGGAAGTAACGACAGGTTCTTAGCCCGCGAAATCCCATGTCTTCTGTGCAAACCATTCCCGAAACGCTTGCTTGGGCTAAAGTGCCGCTCTCTGTCTACCGAGAGGTGGCAGCGCATCTCCGTCAGGTTCCTGGCGTTGAGGTAGAGCTGCTACCCCAGACCTCCCCACAGTTTGACTATACGCTCGGTCAGATTGGCGGACTGCGAATTGCGGCAAAAAACCTTGCTGGCCCTGAAGACGAAGCGAGAGTTCTCGAAATTCTGAATTACTACGGCGATCGCTTTGGAGCGTTTGAGATCCTGTAGGGCATGTCCGAGAACATGCCCGTTGCAGTTCGGCAAAGTATGATGGGACGAGTCTTCTGCTGAGTTTGTTCATGCCCCGCACCTTTTGGATTACGCTCTTTATTGCCTTTGCAAATTCCCTCAGCTTTACCATTCTCATCCCCATTCTGTACCTCTACGGAAAGCAGTTTGGACTGAGCGATTTCCAAACCAGTCTTTTGTTTGCTGCCTATGCGGGCGCTCAGTTTATCTCAACCCCTATCATTGGCAAACTCTCCGATCGGTTTGGCCGGAAGCCGCTACTGATTATCAGCCTGGCCGGCACCGTCGTCGCCAATTTTATGGCCGGAACGGCGAGCAGTGCTGCCCTGCTATTTTTTGCTCGGTTTTTAGACGGCATTACTGGCGGCAATGTCTCTGTCGCCCAGGCCATTGTTTCGGATGTTACCCCCTCAGAATTGCGGGCTAAGGCGTTTGGTTTATTTGGCGCGGTTACCTTTGGTCTGGGTTTTATTGTGGGGCCGATCTTAAGCTTAGGTGCCCAACAGTATTCCTTAGGGGCGGGATTTTTGTCTTCCAGCGCGATCGCCCTCGTTGCCCTCATCCTCGTCTTGGTTGCGCTCCCGGAGACCTTGCAGGCCAAGGCGGCTAAAGCCGAGAAATGGTGGGATATTGGTTTGGGGAATTTGATTACGGGACTAGCGATTCCGCGAGTCGGCATTTTGCTAGCGATCAATTTTTTAATTGGCGCTACGTTTACAATTTTTACCTTTGCCTTTCAGCCCTACTTTATTCACGTCCTCAAGCAGGACCAAGAGTCTCTCACCCTCTTGTTTGCAGGATTCGGACTCATTTCTGTCGCAATGCAATCTAAAGGGATTGGGTTCCTCGCGCAGCGCATGAGCCTCGTCAAGATTTTATTCTTGGGACTGCTGATCCGCAGTCTTACATTTCTGCTAATGCCCAACTTCCCCAACATCGCTTACTTTATCGGCGTGACGGTCGTGTTTGCGATGTTCAACGCGCTGGTGCAGCCCATGATTACTACCCTCATTTCGCTGAACTCTAAACCTGACGTGCAAGGTACGGCAATGGGACTCAATGCATCCTACCTCAACGTTTCTAATGCCTTTGGTCCTATGGTCGCAGGAGCGATTATCGATCGGGAAAATCCAATCACCTACCATTACCCGTTTTACCTCGCGGGCATTTTGACCTTTTCAGTCCTGGTTTTCGCGTTCTCTAAGCGGCAGCAATACACGCCAGCGCAAAAAGTCTCCTAATTCTTCTTTTTCGATTTCTCAGGTAGATTTCGGGGCGGGACCGCTCGACCTACATAAAAGCGTCGCTCCAATTGACCCAGCGCTGCCCAGCCGCCCAAGCAACTCAACGCCATTAGGCTCGAAGCCGCCGAATACAAGGTCGGCAGGGTTTGGCCCCAAGCCATCAAAAGCGGTATGGCGGCCCAGGCCATCGTACTGATGGCAGCCAACCCCAATCGGATGCGCTTGAGATTGGCCAGCGCCCCGCGACAGCTCGCGCAGTGCGCCGTATGGGAATGGTAGCGATCTAAAAGCTCGGCTTTAGAGCGCGCCGCCGCGGGGAGCGCCTCACCAGGAAAGGGCTCGGCCTGATAATCTCTCAGCCATTGGTGAAGTTGGGAGACAAACAGATCCGCCTTTGTGGGCAAATAGAACGCTTTAGAAAGGCGATCGCTGCCGCCTGCCGCCTCCAGGGAGCGCTCCTGGTGGTGGAGAAAAATCTGATCGTCTTCTAAAATTGCATTTTGGCCGATGTGAGAATACCAGCTCGGCGTCAGGCGAATGAAGCGTCCCGGCCACGGCGACGAAAACTTAAACGGAAACCGAGCGATCAAACGACACTCGCCTTTGCGGATCGGCACGGCATACACGACCGTCAGCGTGCGGCCAAACTGCTTCGAGGTTAAATCGTGATACATCAGATTGGGCGCGATGAATCGCGTATCCTGTTGCCCCAAAGTGCCCCTTCGAGGGCCTTCTTTCCACTTGCCCGTAAATCCGTGCTTGCCGTAGTCGAGCATTTCTAAGTCCACGGGCGCTGCGTTGGCCCGATTTCCCACGGTACGGTGATGGGTATAGGGCACGTGACTCGGATCTAGCACGTTTTCCAGTAGGGTCAGGGCATCATAGGGTAAGTCTCGGACGATATTGATACAAACCCACTTTTCCGGGGTTTCTTCCATGGCCTCGACGATCGGAATCGCTGTCTTTGCAGCGTTTTCCGGTTTGCCTGGGTATACAAATAGAAATCCTTGGCGCGTGGCTGTCGGCAACGATTTTACGCAAGCTCTGGGCGATTGCAGCGCTGCGGCATTTTCCGGCAGTTGCGGGATGTGCTCGCATTGCCCGCTACCGGAAAACGACCAACCGTGATACGGACATTCCAGGTAACCCGCCTCTGAAATCCGGCCTTCAGAAAGCCGCGCTAGCCTGTGGGGGCATTTATCCTCCATGACTCGCCATTGCTGGGCGGTAGGTTCCCACCAAATGACCAGATCCCGACCCAGTAGCGTAAAGGGGATGGGCGCACTGCGGTTTAAGTCTTCAATGGCGTAAATGGGGTACCAAACTTCGGCCCAGTCAAAGTGCTGGGGGTCCGGTCCGCCTGCCAAAAGCGCGGCTGGCGGCGTTGCAAGGACCGAACTTGCGGCACTCGCTGACTGCTCTAGATTGGAGGCGATCGCATTTTCTGTCAAAGCGTTGAGGGTCGCTTGCAACACCGGAGGAGATGAAGGACGGTTCATAGGGAAAGAGAGCGTGCAACGTTTCTTTACATTCTGCCATGTCCTGAGTCTAACTGTTTTAAGCCGCTTGCACGTCGAGCTGGATGAAATACCGCATCTCGTAGGAGTGCGGAGCCTTACACTTCCTGTAGGGCACACCGGATTCCAGCCAGAATTGCGATCGAGGGCGACTTTGACCATGCATGGATTGCTAACTTTCATCAAGAATCAACACGATCGATCCCACGCACTGAAGGGCTATTCGAAAATGAAGCTATCAAATGTCTGGTGCGTGCCATGCTGTTACAACAGCTTAAGCTGACCTCAGAACAAAAGATCCAGCACCGTATCCTAACGGCAGCAGAGCGCCTATTTGCCGCTCAAGGGTACGATCGCACCACCACCAAACAACTTGCAGAACTGTCAGGCGTCGCCGAAGGGACGCTATTCAGACATTTTGAAAGCAAAAAATCGATCTTGGCTGCGGTGATGAGCCGCGGATGGGATGCGCTCTTGAACGACTTGCTAGAAACCCTTTGCGAAGTCTCCGACTGTCAAGACATGGTCGGTCTCTTGCGCCACCGACTTCAGGATGTCCACCTCCACGCCGACCTGGTTAAGGTCTGCCTGATCCAAACCCCATTTCATCCCGAACTTTGCCAAGCCATTCAGCATCAGCGCTTGCGACAAATGCTAGAGGTTTTAGAAGCCTACATTCAAAACGGCATCGATCGAGGTTTTTACAGGCCGCTGAAGGCGTCCAACGTCGCCCAAGTCTTGCTTGCTATATTTTTGGGCATGAGCTGGTTCGACAATCCACTCCTTGATGCTCGGGATATTCCGCAAGCCGAAGCCCAGGTTGCGGACACCCTGGCCGACATTTTAATGAACGGCCTGCTTCTGAAGGTTCAGGGAACGGAAAGCAGACCTTCTCATAAAAACAGCGCTGAGGGTTCAGCGCTGCCAACTTCGTAAAATCTTACAAGCGAGAAGCGTCTGTTTACAGCACGCCCAGGTTGGTTAAACCCAGAATGGCTCCCGCACCTAAAATGTGGCCGAAGGCCGTCGTGCCCAACACCGCGCCTAAGCCAAATCCGCCAAACATGTTGGAGGCTGGCATGGCCGCGCCCGTGTTTTGATTCTTGATGGTCAGCTTACCAAAGGCGATCGCCAGCACGTTTGCAATCACCATAACGATAGCAACTGTTGGGCTCCAATCTGCTGCTCTGACAGCAACCGCGAGTAATGTGGGGGTAAACAAAAGGGTTCTCCTTGCGCTCTGATGAACTTTATGGATTCTAGCTGTTTTATTTATCAGAGAATGCAGCACTCATTGCTAAAGCTGCATCAATAGTTAATGAATCCAGAGAAAGTCTTGGGGTAATTTGATGGGACTCGAAGATTTCAGGTCGAAGCGATTTCTAGGGCTGCGATTGCCCGCTCTCCTGACTCCTCGGGATAGTTTTACGTTACGATAGAAGTCTTAACAGTATTGCTGAGCCTTGCTTTCAGGGCAAATCGATCGTTTGGCCGTTTCGTCGCGGTTGTGACAGCAATGCAGGATGTTTGCTGCTAATCTGAATCCCCTTATTCACTTAGGTCATGAACCAATTCGCCATGGAGAATCTCAACGTTAAGGCCGACGTACAAAACGCTCCGTTGCCTAAAGATACGGGCTATGGCGGTCAGCCTTGGTTGGTGGAGGAACGCGATGCCTGCGGGGTAGGGTTTATTGCCCATCAGCACGGTCAGGCGACCCACGATATTATCCAGAAGGCGCTGTTTGGTTTGACGTGCGTAGAACACCGGGGTGGATGCAGCGCAGACCAAGATTCGGGCGATGGTGCGGGGATCATGACGGCTTTGCCTTGGGCGTTGTTCGCGCGATGGTTTGCAGAACAAGGCAAGACCGAGCCAAACCCCGATCGAACGGGCGTGGGGATGGTCTTTTTGCCTGCCGATCCGGTCGCCGCGACGCGATGTCGGGACATTGTAGCGGCGATCGCCCGAGAAGAAAACCTATCCGTCCTCGGTTGGCGAGAGGTTCCGGTTTATCCCGTTTGTCTGGGCCGTCAAGCTAAAGAAAACCAACCGCAGATCGAGCAGCTTTTTTTAGAGGCCACTGGGAGCGGCCCAGCCGATCGGCAATCCTTAGAGCAACATCTGTACTTGGTTCGCAAGCGGATCGAGAAAGCCGTCAACCAAACTGGAGAATCTTGGGCCAAAGACTTTTACTTTTGTTCCTTGTCCGGTCGCACTATTATTTACAAGGGTATGGTGCGCTCTGCGGTGCTGGGCGAGTTTTATTTGGATTTGCAAAATCCCGCGTACGTCAGCGTTTTTGCCCTGTACCACCGTCGCTTTAGCACCAATACCTTGCCCAAATGGCCCCTAGCGCAACCCATGCGCTTTTTGGGACACAACGGCGAAATCAATACCCTTTTGGGCAACGTGAATTGGATGGTGGCGCGGCAGGCCACCCTCAGCAGCGAGAGCTGGGGCGATCGCATTGAAGACCTGAAGCCCGTCGTCAACCCCGACAACAGCGACTCCGCCAACCTAGACAATGCGATGGAATTGCTAGTGCAGTCGGGCCGCACCCCCATGGCAGCGCTGATGATGCTGGTGCCGGAAGCCTATCAGAACCAGCCGGACTTGGCCAAGCATCCTGAAATCGTCGATTTTTACGAATACTACAGCGGCCTTCAAGAAGCTTGGGACGGCCCCGCCTTGATTGCCTTCAGCGATGGCAAAGTCGTAGGCGCCACCCTCGACCGCAATGGTCTGCGTCCGGCCCGCTACTGCACCACAACAGACGGGCTGGTTATCGTCGCCTCTGAAGCGGGCAGTATTCCGGTGGATGAGGCCAGTATTGTAACCAAGGGCCGTCTCGGCCCTGGGCAAATGATTGCCGTCCATCTAGAGCGCCATGAGGTATTGACCAACTGGCAGCTCAAAGAGCGCGTCTCGAACCAGCATCCCTACGGAGAATGGCTGAGCAAGTATCGAGTCAATCTACCGGAGAAGACGTTTTTGGCAGCTCCTACGTTGGATGCAGCCGATTGCCTCAGGCAGCAGACGGCCTTTGGCTATTCCACTGAGGACGTGGAGATGGTCGTTCAGGCCATGGCCCAGGATGGGAAGGAACCCACGTTCTGCATGGGGGATGACATCCCTCTGGCGGTGCTGTCCGAGCGGCCCCACGTTCTGTACGACTACTTCAAGCAGCGCTTTGCCCAAGTGACGAATCCGGCGATCGATCCGCTCCGGGAAAAGCTGGTGATGTCTCTGTCTATGTCTTTGGGACGGCGGGGCAACTTACTGGACCGTCAGCCGGAATCGGCTCGGTTGCTAAAACTGGAGTCTCCCGTTCTCAATGATGGCGAGCTTGACTTCATCCGCGCTTCCGAGTTTGGGGCGACAACCCTTTCCACCTTTTTTGCCGTTGCCGATGGGCCGAGCGGTCTGCGGCAGGCAGTCGAGCGCCTCTGCGAAGCAGCGGCAGCGGCAGTGCGGGCCGGATCGTCGATTTTGATCCTGAGCGATCGCGCCGATCTCTCCGGTCGCCCCGCGATCTTGACCGATGCAACCAGCTACATTCCGCCCCTCCTGGCAGTGGGCGCAGTCCACCACCACCTGATCCGACAGGGCTTGCGGATGCAGGCGTCTTTGATTGCAGATACCGCCCAGTGTTGGAGCACCCATCACTTTGCTTGCCTGATCGGCTATGGCGCCAGCGCGGTGTGCCCCCATCTCGCCCTAGAGTCCGTGCGGCAGTGGTGGGCCGACGAGCGCACTCAAAAGCTGATGGAGCGCGGCAAGGTTGCCAAGATGCCTGTAGAGGCCGCGCAGCACAACTTCCGCAAGGCCGTAGAAGGCGGTTTGCTCAAGATTTTGTCCAAAATGGGCATTTCGCTGCTCTCCAGCTATCAGGGCGCTCAGATTTTTGAAGCCATCGGCATCGGGTCGGAATTGTTGCGGTTGGGTTTCTACGGCACGGCTTCGCGGTTGGGCGGCTTGACCTGCGATGAGTTAGCTCAAGAGGTGATGGCATTCCACCTCCGGGCCTTTCCCGAACTCAATCTTAAAAAATTGGAAAACTTTGGATTCGTGCAGTATCGCCCCGGCGGCGAGTATCACATGAACAATCCAGAGGTTGCCAAGGCGCTGCACAAGGCCATTGCCGAGAAGAACGTCGATCGCTACGAATTCTACAAAAACCTGCTCCAAAACCGTCCCGCGACGGCGATGCGCGATCTGCTGATGTTTGAAGGCGATCGCCCGTCTATCCCCCTTGAAGAAGTAGAACCCGTCGAATCGATCGTAAAGCGGTTCTGTACGGGCGGGATGTCTCTGGGCGCGCTTTCTCGCGAGGCCCACGAAGTATTGGCGATCGCGATGAATCGCATCGGCGGTAAGTCCAACTCCGGCGAAGGTGGAGAAGACCCCGTCCGCTACGAAATTCTGGAGGACGTGGATGGAGAGGGTCGCTCGGCGCTGTTGCCCCACCTGAAAGGACTGCGCCAGGGCGACACGGCCAGCTCCGCGATCAAGCAAATTGCATCCGGTCGGTTTGGCGTTACGCCGGAGTACCTGATGAGCGCCAAACAGCTTGAGATTAAGGTGGCTCAGGGGGCAAAACCGGGGGAAGGCGGCCAACTTCCCGGCAAAAAGGTGAGTCCTTACATTGCTTCGCTGCGACGGTCTAAGCCAGGGGTGACGCTGATTTCGCCCCCGCCCCACCACGATATTTATTCCATTGAAGATCTGGCGCAGCTCATCTTTGACCTGCACCAGATCAACCCCCAAGCGCAGGTTTCGGTCAAGCTGGTGGCTGAAGTGGGCATCGGTACCATTGCGGCAGGCGTCGCGAAGGCCAATGCAGACATCATCCAAATTTCAGGCCATGATGGCGGTACAGGCGCGTCTCCCCTCAGCTCGATCAAACATGCGGGAAGTCCCTGGGAACTGGGCCTGACGGAAGTCCACCGCGTGCTGATGGAAAATCAACTGCGCGATCGCGTGACGCTGCGCGTGGATGGCGGTCTCAAGACGGGCTGGGATGTGCTGATGGCGGCGCTCATGGGCGCGGAAGAATACGGCTTTGGCTCGATCGCCATGATTTCCGAGGGCTGCATTATGGCCCGGATTTGCCATACCAATAACTGTCCCGTGGGCGTTGCGACGCAGCAAGAGAACTTGCGGGCGCGCTTTACAGGCATTCCAGAGCATGTCGTGAATTTCTTTGTCTACATTGCCGAAGAAGTTCGTTCTTTGCTCGCAAAGTTGGGCTATCGCTCCCTCTCTGAAGTGACGGGTCGTGCCGATCTGCTTAAAGTGCGGGCGGATGTGCGAGCCTCTAAGACCGCAGCCCTGAATCTAGACTGCCTCACCCAACTCCCAGACACGCGCGCGGATCGCGCTTGGCTGAACCACGAGACGGTGCACGGCAACGGCCCCGTCCTCGACGACGAGCTATTGGCCGATGCCAGCATTCAGCTTGCGATTCACACCCACTCCAAGGCTGAAAAGACTTACCCGATCGTGAATACCGATCGCACGGTGGGGACGCGGATTGCAGGGGCGATCGCCAAGAAACACGGCGATGCTGGGTTTAGGGGGCAGATTGCCCTCAACTTTACGGGCAGTGCGGGCCAGAGTTTTGGCGCATTTATCCTGCCGGGGATGACCCTCAACCTCATCGGGGAAGCCAACGATTATGTCGGCAAAGGCATCCACGGCGGCGAAATTATCATCAAGCCAGTGCCGACCGCTTCCTTTAGGGCGGCGGATAACGTCATTATCGGCAACACTTGTCTCTACGGTGCGACGGGAGGCGCTCTCTTTGCCAACGGCAGAGCTGGAGAACGGTTTGCCGTCCGAAATTCCAAAGCCGATGCCGTCATCGAGGGCGCGGGCGATCACTGCTGCGAGTACATGACGGGCGGCACGATCGCGGTGTTAGGGCCGACGGGTCGGAATGTGGGAGCGGGGATGACGGGCGGGTTGGCTTACTTTCTAGATGAGGAGGGGAGTTTTCCGACAAAAGTGAATCCTGAAATCGTTCAGATTCAACGGGTGATTACGAAGGCTGGGGAACGGCAACTCATGGATCTGATTCAAGCCCATGCCGATCGTACGGGCAGCGTCAAAGCTCGGGAAATTCTAGAAGACTGGGCGAATTATTTGCCTATGTTCTGGCAAGTGGTGCCGCCTTCAGAGGGCGATCGGCCTGAGGCGAATTTACAGGTGGAGTCGGGCAAGGTTTTGACGGCTACTCCTTAGGGGCTAAGGTGATTCGATCGCCTCATCCGGCGCGCGTTAACATCCAAACATGCAAGCGGATAGCGTGAAATGGTTTCGAAAGCGGCTGTCGACGTGGGCGGCGAGCAACCTCCGAGACTTTCCTTGGAGGCGCACGACCGATCCTTATTCGATCTTTGTAGCCGAATTTTTACTGCAAAAGACGACAGCTGCAACTGCGGCACCGATCTACGAAGCTTTTTCGATCGAGTATCCAAATCTTAAAGTCCTAGCAACAGCCCCAATCGAAGCAGTCGCCCAACTCCTGCAACCCCTCGGCCTTGCATTCAGAGCCGAACGGCTGTGCCGTTCGGCAAAGATCGTTGTAGAAAATTATGGGGGAAACATTCCGGCCTCAGAGGAAGAATTGCTTTTACTTCCAGGCGTCGGCAAATACACCGCACGTGCCATTTGCGCCAATGCGTTTGGGCAATCCACAGCAGTGCTCGATACAAACGTGGCCAGGATCTTCGAACGCTTCTTTGGCTTGCAGGGCGATCGCGTTAAGTCGCGCTGCAAAATTCTGTGGGCGGCAGCGGATGCGATCGCGCCCGATCGAGATGTCGGTCGATGGAACCTCACTCTGCTGGATTTTGGAGCGTTGGTTTGCGTTGCCAGAAAGCCTCGTTGCAGCAAATGTCCGTTGCAACAGAAGTGTTGTCATTTCAATAAAATCGCAATGGATCGCGAATTAAATCAATCCAGCGATTGAATATTTCCTGCGGCAATGCTCCGCGCGGGAGGTGACGAGAATGCTCTCCTGTTCGGGTTGAAATCCGCTTCCAGTCTGCGCAGGTGACGCAAGTTCGTTTGGAGTTCGAACATTATTGTTGGCATTGTTGGCGTTCCGACCGCCTTCTCGGTTTTCTCAGCAAACCTTTGCCACAGACTCAGCAACATCCTCGATCGCTCGCAGAATCCCATCATCGGGAACGATCTGTCCCAATCCTTGAGCTAAGGCCGAAGTAGGCGGTGCAACATTGGCGATCGCAATCGCTCCGACCCGCACGTGAGAAACTTCATCGGCAATTTCAATTTCGGCTTCAAACAATTCCTGCCGATTGAGTTGTTGTATTCCTGCCAGAATATAAGCCAGTCCTCCCCATTGCTTCTTAGCCGTTCGATTGGCACGTTCTACTGCTTCCATCCTTCATTCAAAATGGCGATCGTGGCTATCAATCAACTTCCCAACCATGAAGATACCCTGCTCTTACGGCTGCTGGGCAAAGGCCAAACGCAAAAACAGGCCATCGATCGAGCCATTGCCTTTGATACCAGCGATCCGAGGCGTGCCGCTATACTGAGGCTATTGGCAAATTGGAAAATTAGCCTTGAGATTGCAGGTCAGGTTGACGCAGAAGAGGGGCTAATGATGGCTTTACCGCAAGCATACTTAGAGTGGGAGCAGCAGACCGAACAGCGTGGCGAACAACGCGGTGCTCTCAAAGAAGCCCAAGCCCTCATTCTCCGTCAGCTCGTGCGGCGCATCGGTACCATTGCTCCAGCAATGCAAACCCAAATTCAATCGCTTTCCCTCATTCAGCTCGAAAACCTTGGCGAAGCACTCCTAGATTTCTCAAG
This sequence comes from Altericista sp. CCNU0014, assembly GCF_044923475.1. Classification (NCBI taxonomy): domain Bacteria; kingdom Bacillati; phylum Cyanobacteriota; class Cyanophyceae; order Synechococcales; genus Altericista; species Altericista sp. CCNU0014. Next base: position 1,770,039 of record NZ_CP137338.1, on the reverse strand, counting down.
CCCCACTGATTTGCCGACCTGGTTGCAGAAACAAAAAAATTAAATTCACCTAGGCAATGGACCCTCAAACTAGCCAACGTCCCATTTATTTAGACGGGCACGCCACAACACCGATCGACCCCCAGGTTTTGGACGCGATGCTGCCCTACCTGCGCGAGCAATTTGGCAACCCATCGAGTCAAAGCCATTGCTATGGATGGGAGGCTGCTGCCGCCGTCAAACATGCCAGGCAGGTTCTAGCCGATGCAATCCATGCCGATCCAGAGGAAATTATTTTTACTAGCGGCGCGACCGAAGCTAACAATCTCGCGATTAAAGGCGTTGCCGAAGCCTATCTCCAGCGAGGCCGCCACATCGTTACGGTGAAAACCGAGCATCGAGCGGTACTCGAACCCTGCCGATACTTGGAGCGCTTGGGGTTTGAGGTGACTTACTTGGCCGTACGTCCAGATGGCTTAGTCGATCTGCAAGACCTAGCGCAAACCCTTCGATCCGATACTGTTTTGGTGTCGATAATGGCGGCGAACAGCGAAATCGGGGTTTTGCAACCCTTGGCAGAAATTGGAGCTTTATGCCGCAGTCACAACGTTTTATTCCACACCGATGCAGCCCAAGGAATTGGCAAAATTCCCCTCGACGTTCGGGCAATGTCCGTCGATTTAATGTCCCTCACCGCCCATAAGTTTTACGGCCCCAAGGGAGTGGGCGCGCTCTACATCAGGCGGCGATCGCCACGGGTGCAGCTTGCCCCTCAAATGCACGGCGGCGAACAAGAGCGCGGGTTTCGTTCGGGTACCTTGCCCACCCATCAAATCGTCGGCTTTGCCAAGGCCGTCGAGCTAGGATTGGCAGAGCAACCCCAAGAAGGCGATCGCTTGCGGCAACTGCGCGATCGCCTTTATGTCCGCCTCCAAACATTGGATGGCATCCACCTCAACGGACATCCAACCCAGCGACTTCCCGGTTCTCTCAACGTGAGTATAGAGGGCGTAGACGGGGCTGCGTTGCTGCTAGGACTGCGATCGCAGATTGCGGTGTCTTCCGGGTCGGCCTGTGCTTCGGGAGACGCAAAGCCATCCCATGTATTGGTGGCCTTGGGACGCGATCGCAAACTAGCTTCGGCCTCGCTGCGATTCGGAATCGGTCGATTTAATACCCTAGAAGAGATCGAGATTGCAGCGTCTGAAACGATTGCGGTCGTTCGGTCTCTAACGTAAGTTCGACGGCTCAAGGTAGCCAGAAGAAAGGCCAAGACTTAAGCTCAAAGTATTGATGTTCGAGCAGTCTCGGCCATGAATAACAGTCTAGTTCGCCTTGACCTGCCCCCAATCGTTTGCGACTATACACGGCACTATTTTCAGCATTAACGTACGTTTCCGGTCCAAAACTACTCATACTCCTCAGCTTACCCTGCACTTTTTTGCCTTTATATCGGCTCAACCCCCACTGCGCCCCCGACAAAGTTCAAAGATTGTATTCACAAGTTGCTCTGGTTGTATCGGTTTAGAAAGATGCTGCTGAAATCCAGCAGAGATTGCTTGCTTTCGGTCATAATCTCCTGCGTAGGAGGTAAGTGCAATCGCAAGAACTGTGCCTCCTTCCTCAACACTACGAGATCGAATTTGTCGAATCAGTTCATAGCCATTGATTTCCGGCAGTTCAATATCGCAGACAATCGCATCAGGTATATTCCGATCGATCATCTGTAGGGCGGTTGCGGCAGAATCAACGGCAGAGATCTCCGCTCCCGCTTCGGTCAGAACAAATGTAGCAAACTCCCGTGAATCAGGATTGTCCTCCACGACTAGAATTTTCAAGCCTGCTAGAGTTGGAAGTTCCACAGAACGAGATCGCGCTTCAATTCCAACAGGCAGGGGCGCACGAAGCGGTAGTCTGACCGTAAAGGTTGCGCCTTGTCCTGCACCAGCGCTTACTGCGGAAAGGGTGCCTCCGTGAAGTTCGACGATTTGACGACTGATTGCCAAACCTAACCCCAATCCTCCGAATTTACGGGTATTGGTGCTGTCTTCTTGCCAAAAGCGATCGAAAATTCGCTCTAAGGCATTCGGCGCAATGCCCTTTCCTGTATCTCGGACGATTATCTTCGTGCAAGCAGGAACCTCATCTCCAGCAGCAGTCAAAATCACTTCGACTCGCCCTGCTTCGGGGGTAAACTTCACCGCATTCGAAAGTAAATTCCACAAGACCTGCCGCAATCGATCTGTATCTCCCCAAAATTGTCCAACTTCCGTTTCAATGCTTGTCTCGATCTGAATTTGCTTAGCTTCAGCGGCTAAAGAAACAGTTTCGATTGCGGCGAGAACGACCGCTCTCAGATCCAATGGCGCAGGATTGAGGGTCAGGCTGCCGCGCATGATGCGGGAAATATCCAGTAGATCTTCGATCAATTGTGCTTGAATTTGAGCGTTGCGCTCGATCGTCGCTAAAGTGGCCATCATTTTTTCTGGCCTGACCTGCTGTCTTTGTAAAAGTTTTGTCCAGCCCAAAATTGGATTTAGCGGCGTTCGAAGTTCATGGGAGAGCACAGCAAGAAATTCATCTTTGATGCGGCTAGCGGATTCAGCTTGTTCCCGCGCTTTCTGCTCCCGTTGCAATAGTAATTCCCGCTCATCTTGTATGCGCTGACGTTCTGCAATTTCTTGCTGTAGCTGCACATTAATCTGAGTCAATTCTACTGTGCGCTGTGCCACTAACTCCTCAAGCTGATCTCGATAGCATTTCAGTTCAATTTCAGCCTGACGACGTTCACCGATCTGCACTTCTAGTGCTTGATTTGCCAATGCGAGTTGGGTGGGATTCGGCAACGCTAAAGCTTTCGGAATCAAAGGGTAGAGTTCAATCGCAGTGAGAATCGAAACCAAGGCCGTAATCGCTTTGACGAAGCCGGAGATCCAATAGTCTGGATGCCACAAAGTCCAAATGTCCAAGATGTGACCCGTTCCACAAAAGATAATGAACGCGCCAAACAGGAGAAAAATCCACTCAAAGGGAAGATCGCGACGATTGCGAACAAAGTAAAAGAGGGTAATTGGAATGGAGTAGTATGCCAGTGCAATCAGCATATCTCCAGTGATATGCAGCCAAACCAATCCAGTTTGCCAAAGGTAACAATGTCCGTGTGGGATAAAAGAACTCGAATCAAGAAAATGGCTCCAAAATTCTTGCATGATAGGGTTTCAGTAGGGAGGTCAAGAAGCGAAATGAGGGTTGGGTTAGGTTAGTCGGTTAAATTGCTAACAATCCACACCGCCGAAGTGGACAGCGTATTCGGTTTAGTTCGAGCCGATACGAATGCTCCTAAGGGGCGAGAAATTAGATCTGTGACAGATTCCAACCCGTACCGCAGTTTTCAAGCTCCTCGACCCAGTTTCGACCGCACCCACAGGTGTTTGCGACCAGTCGTGAGATCGCAGCAACGCGCCAAGATCGCTGTCACTCACTCAAAAGAGGGGTTTAGCGATTCCCCCTACCCCTCTGCCCTTATGCTCTTATACCTCTAGCTCCTTTGAGGACAAGTATTTCCTTCGCATTACCTGACTGTGTTCTTGTAAAGTAATGTTAGATGACTCAGACATCTGGCGAAGTAAGGTATCAATTTGCCTAAGAGCTAAGCGAGACGGTTTAGCATGTCCGTTTTCCCATCGGTTGATAGTGGGAAAAGTGAGGCCAAGTTGAGCTGCCAACTTCTCCTGGGTCAGTCCTAAAGTCTGCCGAAGCTCCCGAATCAGTTGACCGATTGCTGGCTGCTGGACACCTAAATATTCTTGATGAAAAGCCATAGGACTCCCGCTTTATAAAGTTCTTTATATCTAGGGTTTTAGCTAATTTTAAGGAGAGGTCTATCTACCCTAAGGTAGAAATCACAGACATTCTCCCAAGAAAGCGTGAGTTCGACGCTAAAAAATAGCTTAAAAAAGGGCAAATAGACCTCGGTCGTACAGGTCTAATGAGAGTTTCTCCAGGTGATAGATAACCTCTCTAAATGTTGCCGCATTGGCAAAGCGCATTCCCTGAGTTAGTGAGCTACAAACGCTTTGTTGAGTTGATGCCTTGGAGTCTGACTCGTATTGAATCATTTATTCCCTATCTAGTATTCCCTATCTAGCCTTCGGTCGAAGCAATTTCAGGCTCGGTCTCTTGAGAAGAGCTAAACCATTTTTGGGCGATCGCCGCCGTCACAATATGAGACAGCAACCCCATCGGCCCGGCAAACAGACAGAAGACGAGGGAGTGACGCGTCCAAACACCCGTGCGCTGGCCCTCCCAGTAAATCCAGCGACCTACAAATAAATCCATGACCAGATAATGGACCCACCCCGTCGCAGCCGCCTTTTCGTCTGAAAACAACCGCGCAACATCCGAGAGCGTAGGGTTGGCAAAAGATTGAGCCGAATCTGAAGTAAGCGTCGTCAGCGCGAACAAACCTACATATATAGCACTACGGATTTTGCTTAGGACGCACTGCTTAATCAAATCCTTACTGCTCAAAGCGGGCTATTTACAAACGTCTTAACATGCTCTCGTAGGGCTATAGCAGCGCCAATGCTACAAAAGGGAGCAAAGAACTCATCAGGCGACGCGTCCAGTCCCAGTTGGGCAACAGCACCGCGAGCGTCCAAAACGGAAGCACAAAAACATTCGCGCCAGTAAACCACCAATCGAGCGTTGGCATGGACAAACCTCGTAAGGGAACTTCAGGGGTGCGACTTTGGGTCAGACTGTATGATAGCGAACTCTTTTCGCTAAGCTAGGCGTCGAGGGCTGCAAAACGCGAATGCGCTTTCAAGCCACTCCGATCAAGTAAAATACGATTGCCTTGCTGTCCGTTGTAATGTCCGCGATTGGACTACAAAACCTATGTCTCGTCGTCGCTCAACCCCCTGGATTCATCGCTGGTCTCGCGTCTTAATCGGTAGCATTGCGACCTTAGGCGCCATCAATACGGGCTACATCACCGCTACGAGGCTGTTCGATAAAGAAACCCTCTGCACCACGGGGTGCGCGCAGGTTCTCAATAGCCCCTACGCGACCGTCTTCGGGCAACCTTTGGCCTTATTCGGATTGCTTGCCTATATTGCAATGGCCATTTTTGCCTTTGGCCCTATTTTGATTAACAGCGAAGCCCAAAAATCGCTGCGTACCGACCTTGAAGAGAAAACCTGGCTGCTCTTGTTTCTAGGAGCGACAGCCATGATGAGCTTCAGTGCCTACCTGATGTACATCATGGTGACCGAATTCGTCATCCCCCACGGCTCTCAGGCAATTTGCCTCTATTGCATCGGATCGGCCATATTTGCCACGGCAATGTTCGTGCTGACCGTCGTCGGACGCGCTTGGAAGGATGTCGGTCAGCTTTTATTTTCTGGACTGGTTGCCGCCATCATTACCTTGGTGGGGACCTTGAGCATTTTCGCTCAAGTTAACGCGCCCGCCGCTGCTGGCGGTTACAACATCACGGATAATGCGGGCAAGGTTTTTTACAGCGTTACGGAAGATTCGGGACCCGCCGAAATTGCCTTAGCGAAGCACCTCAAAGCGACCAATGCAAAGATGTACAGCGTCTATTGGTGCTCCCATTGCGCGACGCAAAAGAAGGCGTTCGGCATACAAGCGCTGGCAGATTTACCCTATCTCGAATGCGACGCAGGTGGCAAAAATCCCCAGGTTGAAGCCTGCCAGACAGGACTTGGAAACGCAGCCAAGCAGTTTGGAGATCCCAAAAAAGTGGGGTATCCTACCTGGGAAATTAACGGCAAGTATTTTTCCGGCCAGCAGCCCCTTCCAGAGTTAGCGAAGCTATCGGGCTATAAAGGCCCGCAAAACTTTAAATTGACGAAGCAGGAGTGAGAACGGCGATCGCCCAGCGGATCGCTTGCCTCGTTTTGCAAGCTGTCTCAAAAAGGGCTCTTTGTTCTGAAACGATTCTGAGACTGTAGTTTTTCGTAGTTTTTCACTGTCCTAAGCCGCCTGACAACTCTATGCAAACCCTATCTACCCCCGCCACCGATCGCGCAGACCTCTGGTCGATTACCGATACCGCAATTCCTCGCCGCAAGACTCGCCCCGTCCGCGTGGGTAGCATCACCATCGGGGGCGGACATCCCGTCGTGGTGCAATCCATGATTAATGAAGACACTCTAGACATCGACGGCTCTGTGGCAGGGATTCGTCGCCTGCACGAAATCGGCTGCGAAATCGTGCGGGTTACAGTTCCCAGCATGGCTCACGCTAAAGCTTTAGCAGAAATCAAGCAGAAACTGGCCCAAACCTATCAACCCGTTCCCCTCGTAGCGGACGTGCACCACAACGGGATGAAAATTGCCTTGGAAGTGGCAAAGCACGTCGATAAAGTGCGGATCAATCCAGGGCTGTACGTTTTTGAAAAACCCAAAGCCGATCGCACCGAATACACCCCTGAAGAGTTTGCTGAAATTGGCGACAAGATTCGCGAAGCCTTAGAGCCGTTGGTCGTATCTTTGCGGGATCAAAACAAAGCCATGCGCATTGGAGTCAATCACGGCTCCCTAGCAGAACGCATGCTGTTTACCTACGGCGACACGCCTGAAGGCATGGTGGAATCTGCCCTCGAATTTTTAAAAATCTGCGAATCCCTTAACTTTTACAATCTCGTCGTGTCCATGAAGGCATCGCGCGTACCCGTTATGCTGGCCGCCTACCGCCTCATGGCCAAGCGCATGGACGCATTGGGAATGGACTACCCGCTTCACTTGGGCGTCACCGAGGCAGGAGATGGCGAATACGGTCGGATTAAATCCACTGCTGGCATTGGTACCCTCTTGGCAGAAGGTATTGGCGATACAATTCGGGTCTCGCTGACGGAAGCGCCCGAGAAGGAAATTCCGGTCTGCTACAGCATTTTGCAGTCCCTCGGACTCCGCAAAACGATGGTAGAGTACGTGGCCTGCCCTTCCTGCGGGCGGACGCTGTTTAATCTAGAAGACGTGCTTCATAAGGTTCGCGATGCAACGAACCATCTCACAGGACTGGACATCGCGGTGATGGGCTGCATTGTCAACGGGCCTGGGGAAATGGCGGATGCGGACTACGGCTACGTCGGCAAACAGCCGGGATTTATTTCGCTCTATCGCGGTCGAGATGAGGTCAAAAAAGTGCCGGAAGATCGGGGCGTTGCGGAATTGATCGATCTGATCAAGTCGGATGGCCGCTGGGTCGAGCCGCCCGCGCCAGAGTTGTAGGTTAAAGGCATGTCTTCTCCCCTCGCCACTGAGACCGTTTTACAAGGTCGTTATCGACTGCTGAGGCTCTTGGCGGAGGGGGGCTTTGCGCGAACTTATTTGGCTGAAGATGGGGGGCGATTTGGGGAGCGCTGCGCGGTCAAGGAATTTTGCCCTCCCTCTAATGACGCGACGGTGTTTGAAAAGGCAAAGGAATTATTTCAGCGAGAAGCCCAGACCCTCTACCAGCTCGAACACCCTCAAGTGCCGCAGTTCCGGGCGATGTTTGCGGAAGCGGTAGCGCAAACGCAGCGGTTGTTTCTCGTGCAGGACTACGTTGAAGGGGACACCTATCGCAGCGCGCTCAGGCAACGCCTCCAAGCGGGAGAACATTTTTCAGTGCAAGAGGTGCGCCAACTTCTGAAGCAATTGCTCCCGATCCTGTCCTATATCCACGGCAAGGGCATCATTCATCGAGATATCTCTCCCGACAACCTGATCCTGCGGTCCTCGGACAGAAAGCCAGTCCTGATCGATTTTGGCGTCGTAAAAACCGTTGTCACTCAGCTCCAGCAGACGAATGTGATGCCCTCAGGGACTGCCGTCGGGAAGTTCGGATTCGCGCCCATCGAGCAACTGCAATCGGGCCGCGCCTACCCCAGCAGCGATTTGTATTCTTTAGCCGTATGTTGTTTGGTTCTGTTAACGGGGCTAGAACCTTCTCAACTCTTTGACGATGCTGCTGCCGTTTGGCACTGGAGGCATCACACCTCAGTCGGCGACGGTCTGGCCGACATTTTGGACAAAATGCTGGCCCACAAACCGAGCGATCGCTACTCCTCCGCCGATGAAGTCCTCCAAGCGCTTCAGTCCATGCCTTTTGAGTCGTCTGCGGCACCTCCCTCAACTGCCACTGCTCCAGCGCGCCCCTCCAATCCCTCTCCTGCAGCCCCCGTTAAACTGCAAGATCCGCCCGAAGCCTCACAGGCCCAAACGATTGCGGCAGAGCGTCCAGAGGGGTTGCGAAGAGTCCGTTCCCAGGGAAGAAAAATTATCCCAGCCGTGCGGACGCGACCGCCGGCCAGAAAACCTCAGAGCAAAGCAAAAACAGCAGCACTCGTTGTCATAGGACTCTTGCTCGCTCTTTTATCGGCGGGCGCTGGCTGGCTGCTGATGCAGTTTTTGATGCTCCGCCCTTGGGCGAAGGAGCCGATCAAGGTATCGCCTGCTCCCATTCAGAGCCGAGCGCCTCAACCTGCCCCAACCCCCACGATTCGCTACAGTCAAACCTTGGACCTCATACCGGGCCAGTCCGTTACCGTACAGGGAACCCTACAGCCCGGCGAAGCGCAAACCTACCGCTTTGAAGGCAGCATGGACGATAAACTCTCAGCAACGCTGACAGCGGAGAATACCACGTTTAGCCTCCTAAAATCAGATTTAACGCCTGTGAGTCGCAACAGTCAAAAAACGACCCGCTGGCAGGGCGTACTGCCTCAAACCGATACCTACTCCCTCCAGGTCCAAAATCGCTCCGCAAGCCAGGTTCGGTCCTTTGAGTTCGTGTTGGCGCTAGCTCAACCCGAACCCCCTCCGTCGCCTTCAATCGCGCCATCGGATCTCGCCAGTCCATCGCCAACGCCCGCAGAAATCCCTCCTACCATCCAGACCGAAACCCTCGCCTTCGCACCCGACAGTTCTCTCCAACGCCTGACGGGTCTTTTGCTCCCCGCTCAGATTCAGCGCTATACGGTTGCGGCATCTGCCGGTCAAGTCCTGACGGCTGCCGTTTTCGAGAATCAAGCCGTGACCCTCACCATTCGAGATCCGGCGGGAGAACCGCTCAACAGCGCTCAGAACGTCCTCAATTGGCAAGCGCTTATCTCAGAGCCTGGCACCTACCAAATCGACGTCATTCCCATTGATAGCGACCAATCCACGAGTTTCGCAGTTGAAATTGGTCTGAAGCAGCCTTAGAACGCTTCAGTCGAGCGGGTCAGGCCCGCGATCGCCTTTTCCAACAGCGGCGGAAAAGCCCGCACGATCTTTTGCTGTTGGCGATCGACGGGCACGTTGACCACGCGACCTGCCACGTAGCAAAGCTCCGTCTCGAGGGCGCACACATTTTGAATCCAGATCAGCCGCACCCGCTCCACTGCCTTGAGACAGCTTCTAACCCGCACCTGTTGACCCATTTGCACGGCTTTGCGGTAATTGAGCTGGAGGTCGATCACGGGCAAATCGCATCCAATCGCCACCAAATCTGCAAACTCGACGCCGACCTGTTTGAGTGCCGCAACCCGCGCCTCTTCCATCCAAGCCAGATACGAACCATGCCATACGACTCCCGCATAGTCAGTATGGTGGGGTTGGACGGTGATGGGATAGTCAAACCAAACTTCAGACTGTAAAGGCAATAAACCCATCCTGACCCTAGCGCTCGACAAACAACGGCAACAGCGATCTTTTTAGACTCAGTCTCGAACGGAGACCGCTTTTACCTCCACCGTATTGGCTTCTGTCTCGGCAGCAGCAGAAGCATTCGGCTGGCGCTGTTTCATCTTTTCGATCGCGATTTGAGATATTTCGGCAACCAGCAGCGTGACTAAGGCAATATCGTCAATCTCGCCGACGAGCGGCAAGAAGTCGGGAGAAATATCGATAGGATTGAGCAAATACGCCAAAGTCCCCAATACGATCCACCAACGGTATTTTGGATTGCGAATGGTGTTGCGGTACCAGTTGTATACGGTCTGCATGGGGAGTTTCATGGGTAGATGTTTTGAACGTACTTTTATGGTGTCAAACGTAAACGATTTTGTCGGGTGTGGGTACCCCTATAGAGTCGATCGCTGCGCAAAGTATATTAAGCTGGGCAAGATATCCTAGACTTTTGGGGAATGAGGAGCAAAATTTCTCTGTCTGCTAGGGTCTAGCTTAAAGGGTCGTTCATTAGATATCGAAGGAACCGCTGTGAATTTCGTTGACTTTATCCAAAAAGGCGGACTAGCCATTTGGCCCCTTTTATTCCTGTCAATCCTGTCAATTGGCACCATTTTTGAGCGTCTGTGGTTTTGGAGCACGGTTCTTAGAGGCGAGCGCAAAACGACGGATCGGATTTTAGATGCCGCCCGCCGGGACTGGGATGAAGCCACCCATTTGGCCAGACAAGCGACCGCTCAACCGATGGGCCGATTTTTATATACGCCCTTACGACTTGCCAATAAGGAGCCGGAAATCTTCCGTCTCGCCCTAGAAGCCTCTGCCGATGAAGAATTGAACGCCATGCGGCGGGGTCATAAAGTGCTGGAAGCGGTCATCGCGATCGCCCCTCTGCTGGGCCTGCTCGGAACCGTATTGGGCCTGATTCGCTCCTTGAGCGCCATTCGGCTGGGCGACATCGGCACCTCTTCTCTGACCAACGTTCCCATCGGGATTGGCGAGGCGCTGATCAGTACTGCCGCTGGGCTGATCGTGGCGATCGTGTCCCTGGCGTTTTATCGACTCTTTCAAGGGCTGTTGTTTCATCAAGCTCGAATCTTTCGCCGGACCGGGAACGAGTTGGAGCTAACCTACCGTCAGTTTTGGTTGCAATCTCAGAACATCGCGCGAGCCGCAGCCCAACCCAGTAATTTTGAATCGCCTAAGAATCTCCCCGGTTATTAGGCCAAAGATGCGCGCGTGTAGCGAGGCTTTGAGGGTATTGCAACAATTGTTTCAGCCGCGCGATCGTCCTGTATTTTTGGGAAAAAGCTACTATGAAAGTATATCTAGAGCCTGACGATTTAGACGTTCGGATTGAGATCGTTCCGCTGATCGACGTTATTTTCTGCATCCTAGTGTTTTTCATTCTGGGGGCCGTTACTTTCGCGCGGATGGAAGGACTCAACGTAGATTTGCCCCAAGCAGGCACTGCCAAGACTCAATTCGGAGATACGCTCCCCGTGGAGGTGGATGCCCTAGGGCAAATCAAGGTGAGAAATACCACGATCTCGGAAAGTCAGCTGACGCAGCTTTTGGCCGCTTATGTGGGTCAGAATCCTGAAGGAATTGTAGTGTTGCAAGCAGATAAGCTGGTGAGCTACGGGCAGGTCGCTCGCTTAATCGATACGCTTCAGAAGGTCGGCGGCACTCGCGTTGCACTAGGCGCGACGATGCAAGCTCCGGTCCCCCAACCCGGCGGCACTTTTCCCGGAGAGAGCCTTCCAACGCTCCCAAATCAGCTCCAGCCCGATCTCAATCGACCGGCTGGATCGCCCTACGTCCCTACCGTTCCGGCTCCGTTGCCCAATTCAGCTCCCAATTCAGTTCCCAATTCTTCTAACGCTTCGCCCTTACAAAATTTTAATTCCTCGGATGGGTTAAACCCCCAACCGTCTAACCCTTCTCCATCGACTGCTCAGCCCAATCCTCGCCCCTAAGGTCGCAGTTTTTATCGCGCGTTGCCTTTGGTTTTCCCACTCGGGATGCGTCGAGCATCCAATCATCATGAGGTCCATTCAAGTCTGGGTTTTACTGTTAGCGCTACTCCTAGCCGAGCCTGCGATCGCCGCTGAGTACCGGGGCAAAAATATCGACGGCAAGCGTTTTGCAGGCAAAGTGTACGCCTACGAGACGGGGGGCGTCTTTGACGTGCAGGTAGAGTTTCGCAAGAAGAAAGCCGTTCTCTACTTTGCGAACGGAGGGCAGCAAACCATCCGGCTGAAACGGTCTAACATTACAGACCCTAAAAATATTGTGGGCTGGGGTCGGGTCGGTTTTCTGAGCCTGGGCGGCATTTTGAGCGTTGGGGTCGCGGACGACAGCTCTAACAACACCGAACCTCCCCGCCCCCGCCCCTTTGAAGGATTTTGGCGAATTAGCCTCAACGAAGCGGACTTAAACTAGCGCACGCCACAGGGGCGAAAGGCCTTGCGCCCTCCTAGATATCCTCCCGATAGAGGGAGGCCCAAGCTTTTACCGTTCCAATGTCAAGGTCGTAGGTGTTCTGACGGTTTTTGCCAACGTAGTAGCTAATCGTAGGGAGTTTGGTGAGGGTCTTTTCTCCGGCCTCCTGCAAAAACTGAGCTGCCATTTTATTAATGGGGAAGCGATTGTGTTGGCCGTACAGGTTTAAAGTGCGATCGCCAAAGGTAATGTGTACCGAGGGGATGCCCGAAAACGTAAGCGCCGTTATAAATCGACTGCTCAAAAACACATCCACAAAATTGCGCGACCACTGACTCATAAAGCCCCCCCGTTTGGAGAGAACGGCCTTATATTCGCCATCAAACTCATCGCGTACGATGACAGGAGTCGACCAAGCCACATTTCTGCCCGTGCGCCAAGTCGAACCATTGACTAAGGGAAGCCCCGTCTTGGAATCGGTCGCAACCCATTTTGAAGTGAGATCCGGCGGCGGCGTAGGTAGGGACGCAATGGCAACCGTCTTAGCCGTTGACAGAGTGCCGCCGCCGACTGGGCCACCACTAGCCGTGGGGATGGCGTCTTGAAAGACCTTGGGCCAGGCTTGGACCGTTTTGTCGTTTATGGCTTGGGTAATAGTCACGCCAGAGGCAAGTTTTACGCGAAGTAAGGCTTTGGTGCCTGGCGTAGCAGTCTTGAGCGCTTGGGCCAGCGGCTCATCCACCAAAAATTTGTCGCCGCTGCGTTGAGGGACAAAAACTTGGTCGCCCAGCTTTACTTCCATGCCTTCCACCGCAATGCGCGGGTAGTTGGTGCCGCACAGAACAAAAAAGCAGGCTTGGAATTGACCGTTGCCCACCAGCCGGATTCCATCGCGGCTCCAATTGCTAAACACGCCTAAGCTATCGACCGTTGTGAGTTCGGGGAGCTTTAAGGAGCCTTGCTTCTGTTTATCGAGCACAGCAACGTAGGTGCTGGCCGAGTCTCGGACTGCCACAGGCTGATACCAAGGGCCTTTGCTGTCCCACTTCTTGCCATCTACTACTGGGTAACCCGTACTAGAATCAACAGGCGATTTGGCAATAACGGAGACGGGAAGCGTTCTAGAGTGTCGAACTTCTAGAGGTCGAGCGAGGGTCTGTGCGGGGCTGGCAAGAGATACGCCCGCGACAGCGGCAGACAAGACCAAGGCTAGTGAATATAAAACCATAATCCAGTTCAACAGGGTTATATATATTGAACAGTACGAGGTTATTTTGCGCGCAAAGAATTTTCGTTATTTATTTTATATATTCAGGGCACAAGACCTGACGCGCCCCAAAAGGGCTTAAATTAGCCCGCGTACGTCCGTGACCCGTCCGGCGATCGCCGCCGCCGCCACCATGGCCGGGCTCATCAAGAGCGTCCGCCCGGACGCAGACCCCTGACGGCCCTTGAAATTGCGATTAGACGAAGACGCGCTGATCTGACGGCCCTCTAATTTGTCGGGATTCATCGCCAAACACATCGAACAGCCGGGTTCCCGCCACTCGAACCCCGCCGCCACAAACACTCGGTCTAACCCTTCCGCTTCGGCCTGTCGTTTCACTTGCTCCGATCCGGGCACCACAAATGCCTTAATCCCTGCCGCTACGCGATGGCCTCGGGCCACCTTAGCCGCTTCGCGGAGGTCGCTAATGCGTCCGTTGGTACAACTACCGATGAAACAAACGTCTATTTTGGTCCCTTCAATGGGCGTGCCTGGCGCTAAGTCCATGTATAGATAGGCATCTCGAGCGATCGGGCGCTCTGCCTCTGGCAGCATTTCAGCAATCGGAATCGTTTCGTTGACGCCAATCCCTTGTCCGGGGGTAATCCCCCACGTCACGGTGGGGGCAATGTCGGCAGCGTCAAAGACGACGACATCGTCGTAAACCGCATCGGCATCGCTGGCGAGACCGGTCCACCAAGCAACGGCACGGTCCCAGTCCGCACCTTTAGGGGAAAATTCCCGATCCTTGAGGTAGTCGAACGTAACTCGATCGGGATTCACGTAACCGCACCGCGCCCCGCCCTCGATCGCCATATTACAAACGGTCATGCGTTCTTCCATATCCATCTGCTCGAAGGTCGTACCTGCAAATTCATAGGCGTGGCCCACGCCGCCTTGCACGCCCAGCTTCCGAATGACGTGCAGAATGACGTCCTTGGCATAAACGCCCGGTTGCAGGCTGCCGTTGACTTCCACCCGTCGCACCTTCAGTTTTGCGAGGGCTAGCGTCTGAGAAGCTAATACGTCGCGCACTTGGCTGGTGCCAATGCCAAAGGCGATCGCCCCAAAAGCCCCGTGGGTAGAGGTATGGCTATCCCCGCAGGCAATGGTCATGCCGGGTTGGGTCAGCCCGAGTTCTGGGGCGATGACGTGGACGATCCCTTGATTGCCGGAACCCACGTTATAGAAGCGAATATTGTGTTCCTGACAGTTATTTTCGAGGGCCTGCATCATGGCTTCGGCCAAAGGGTCGGCAAAGGGGCGAGCCTGGTTTTCGGTCGGGACGATGTGATCGACGGTTGCGATGGTTCGTTCTGGGTAGAGAACTTTGAGATTGCGGTCCTTCAGCATCGAGAACGCCTGAGGGGTAGTGACCTCGTGAATCAGGTGCAGGCCAATAAACAGTTGGGTTTGGCCTGAGGGTAACGTGCGCGCTGCGTGCAAGTCCCAAACCTTATCGAATAGCGTGCCTCGGCTCATGGTTTTGGTCAATCTCTATACCGTTAGACCTTAAATTTTAGCTCATCGCTGCGGGTGCTTTCGCTGGCGATCGCGGACCATACCGCTCCTGTCAGGCGCTTCCAATTCCAGAACCTCCGCAGCATTTGACCGAACTAGCGGCCTAGCAGTATCGAACGCTACAGATTCGGACTACCCGAAGGTCGGTAGTATACGAGCAGAGGTCAATGGAGGCAGTAGCCCGTGCGTTTTGATAGCTACGATCCCGAAACACAAGGGTTTTATGACGAACTGTTTGTTGACAAAAATGTACCGCGTCCGGAGGGACAGCCCCTCGTAGACCGGATTCACTCTCTGCCACCGGGCGAGCTGATGCTGCGGCAGGCCGCAGCCCAAGCGGCAATGTATAAGTTAGGCGCGACCTTTAACGTCTATGGCGAAGCAGAAGCGGAAGATCGCATTTTTCCCTTTGACGTGATTCCGCGAATCGTGGCCGTCAAGGAATGGGAGTACCTAGAACGAGGTCTCAAGCAGCGGATTCACGCCCTCAACTTATTTATCGACGATGTCTACCACGATCGCAAGATCGTGACAGACGGACACGTTCCCTTGGAATTAATCGAGTCGGCCAAAGGTTTTCTGAGACCTTGCATCGGGCTGAACCCTCCTGCGGGGGTGTGGTGTCACATTACAGGCACGGACTTGGTGCGCGATAAAGACGGGCAGTGGTTTGTCTTAGAAGACAACATGCGCTGTCCCTCCGGCATCTCCTACGTCCTAGAAAACCGAAGGGTAATGAAAAACACCTTTCCCCAGGTGTTTGCCAAAATGCAAATTCAGCCCGTAGATGAATACCCCGGCCATCTCCTAGAGACGCTCCTGCATTTAGTGCCGCCTCAAGTCGAATGTCCGACGGTCGTGGTGCTCACGCCGGGCATCTACAACTCTGCCTACTTCGAGCATTCGTTCCTCGCCCAGCAAATGGGAATCGAACTGGTCGAAGGACAGGATTTGGTCGTGGTCGATGGCTACCTTCAAATGCGGACGACGAAAGGACTCCAGCGCGTCGATGTGATCTACCGACGCATCGACGATGACTTTTTAGACCCCAAGGCATTTCGAGCGGACTCTATGCTAGGGGTTCCGGGCCTGATGGAGGTGTATGCAGCGGGACGGGTGGCGATCGCCAATGCCCCCGGCACGGGCATCGCGGACGATAAGGTCATCTATGCCTACGTCCCTGCCATGATCCAGTACTACTTGGGCGAGGAACCCATTCTGCCGAACGTGCCGACTTACCTTTGCTGGGAGGCCAAACAGCTCGCCTACGTGCTCGATAACTTAGACAAACTCGTTGTAAAATCGGCCAATGAAGCGGGGGGGTACGGGATGTTGGTGGGGCCTCACGCCACCGAAGCAGAGCGTCAGGCATTCGCCCTAAAAATCAAGGAGAATCCGCGCAACTACATCGCCCAGCCGACCCTTTGCCTATCGCGAGTTCCGACCATCTTAGGAGAGCAAATCGAGGGCTGTCACGTCGATCTGCGCCCCTACATTCTCTATGGAAAGGAGATTTACGTGCATCCGGGCGGCCTCACGCGCGTGGCCTTAAAAAAGGGGTCTTTGGTCGTAAATTCTTCCCAAGGAGGAGGGAGCAAGGATACCTGGGTTTTATACTAAGGAGTTCCGTTTGAAATGGATTCTATGTCTGTCGAACCCTACCGAAATCACCCATGCTGAGCCGCGTTGCAAATTCAATTTACTGGCTGAACCGCTATATCGAACGAGCTGAGAACGTTGCCCGCTTCTTAGATGTAAACCTCAATCTGTTACTGGATATGCCCTCCGGGATCGAGCAGCAGTGGAAACCCTTGGTGGCAACGACGGGCGATCGCGACTTTTTCCAGGAGCACTACGGCGATGCCACGCCCGAAAACGTCATCCAGTTTTTAGTCTTCGATCGCGATTACCCCAACTCCATTCTGTCCTGCCTCCAGCTCGCCCGCGAAAATGCGCGATCGGTCCGCGAAATTATTTCCTCGGAAATGTGGGAACGGGTCAATGCCTTTCACATGATGGTGGCTCAAGCAAGGCGAGAAGATCTTTCTCTGTCGTCCCTCAACGCACTGCTGACAGGGGTGAAGGAATCGAGCCATCTCTTTGCCGGGGTTATGGAGGCCACCATGTCTCACAATGAAGCATGGAACTTCGGGCAGGTCGGACGCTACGTAGAGCGAGCCGACAAGACCTCCCGCATCCTGGATGTAAAATACTTCATTTTGCTGCCCTCGTCGCAAGACGTGGGTTCCTCCGTGGACGAGCTGGGCTGGATCGCGTTACTGCGATCGGCCAGCGCCTACGAAATGTATCGCAAAAGCAGCGTGCAGCATCGGATTACGCCCGCAGAAGTGGCTTCGTTTTTGATCTTAGATGCCGAGTTTCCGCGCTCGATTCGCTTTTGTTTGTTTGAAGTGGAGCGATCGCTCCATCAAATTAGCGGCACGCCCGTCGGAACCTGGCGCAACGCTGCCGAACGCACCGTCGGCAAAGTCCGTTCCGAGCTTGAATTTGTCACCATTTCCGAAATTGTCTCCGACGGGATGCACGAATTTTTAGATCGGCTGCAGCAGCAACTCAACGCGATCGATCGAGATATCTTCAAAACCTTCTTTTCCCGAGAACCCATCTCCCGAGAACCCATTGCAGCTGCGTCGCCCAGCAAGCTCTTCACTCAAGTGCAGCGGCAATGAAGTATACCGTCACCCACAGCACTACCTATACCTACGGCTGTCCTGTTTTTCTCAATCCCCACGTTCTGCGGCTTCAGCCCCGCACCGACGGGTTTCAACACCTGCAACATTTCAAACTCCAGGTGACGCCCGCGCCTCAAGGCCAAAATAGCCTTTTAGATATAGAGGGCAACCTGCTGACGCGCTGCTGGTGGCTGGACGTTCCCACGCAAGCGCTGCACGTTACGGCTATTTCCGAGGTCGAGACCCTCTGCGATAACCCCTTTAATTACCTCCTCGAACCGTGGGCCACTCGCTTGCCCTTCGACTACCCTACGGCGCTTGCAGAACACCTTCAACCCTATCTCACGCCAACTCACCTGGGCGGCCTTGCTTCAGACCCCGCTGCCACCCACCTCGCCCAAGAAATTGCCCATGCCGTCCATTGGAATCCCATTCATTTCCTAGGCGAACTCAACCAGCGCATTTATCGACGGATGCGCTACCAAGTGCGAGAAGAAGGCGACCCTCAGCCTCCCAGCATCACCTGGATGCAGCAGAGCGGCACCTGTCGGGACTTTGTGGTGCTGTTTATGGCGGCTTGCCGTGCCGTGGGTCTAGCAGCCCGATTCGCGAGCGGTTACGAGCAGGGCGACCCGGCCTACGAACAAATGCTCCACGCTTGGGCAGAGGTCTACCTCCCCGGTGCGGGCTGGCGCGGCTACGATCCGACCATGGGCCTGGTGGTGAGCGATCGCCACATTGCGGTCGCCGCGAGCGAGTGGCCCCGGTACGCAGCGCCTATTGATGGAACCCATCGAGGGGGCAGTGGAACCGCAGCCGCACTCGAGAGCAAGGTTTCGATCCATCAGGTAGAAGATCGATAAACCGAACGCTTAACACTCTGACTTTCTGTATTTGTGGTGTGTCTCGAACTGTCGTACACTCTCGGAGAAGGAAATTCATCTCCCTATCAAAGACATGCAGTCTGTCAAGCTCAGTAGATACATTGAATGGATCGACGGGGGATTACTTTTTGCGGCATTGCTTCTGCTGACCTACGGGTTAGAGAAGTACGGACTATTCGAACCCCACGAGGGCCATTTTGCAGGCGTTGCACGAGAGATGATCCTGCGAGGAAACTGGGTTACGCCAACCCTCAACGGCGCGCCCTATCTGAACAAACCACCTCTGCTGTATTGGTCGATCGCGACCAGTTTTAAGCTTTTTGGCTTTCACGAATTTGCGGCGCGCATCCCCATCGCCCTTGCCGGGTGGTTGGGCGTGGTGGTGGCATGGTGGTGGAGCCGTCAGATCTGGGGTGTCGTGGCCAGTCGCGCGACGGTCATCCTTCTCAGTACCAGCGTAGGCTGGTTTATTTTTGCCCACCAGTTGCTGATTGACGAGCTTTTAGGCACGCTACTCCTGGGCATGATGTACTGCCTGTGGCGTTTGACGGTACAGCCTAAATCCCACATTTTTTTTGTGGCAGCTTACCTTTTACTGGGCCTGGCCGTACTGGCAAAAGGGATTTTAGCCTTGGCGTTTTGGGCTGCAGGTTGCGGGGCGATCGCCCTAACCTATCGCCGCTGGCAAACCGTCGGTTTGTTTCGGCCTCTCCTCGGGATTTGCATCTCAGCAGCGACGGTCGCGCCCTGGTGCGTTGCGGTAGAGCGGGACAATCCAGGCTTTCTTCAATACTTTTTGCTCAACGAGAATTTCAAGCGAGTTTTAGATACTCGATGGCCGCCCGATTACAGCATTTCTAAAATCAGTCCGTGGGGATATGTCGCGGTCAGTGCCCTCTGGTGCTTGCCTTGGGTATTCGTACTGCCTCCAGCCCTGCAGAGTCTCTACCATGCATGGCGACGGGGACTTTCCTCCCAGAGCCCTTCAAATGACCGCCAGCGCAGCGATGCATTGACCTTATTGGGCGTTTTGGCAGCTTTGCCAATTTTAATGTTTTTACCGCTATCTTCTAGGCTCTATTACTATTCCATTCCGGCGCTCCCTCCTTTGGCAATGGCAGCGGGACATTGGTGGTCAACCGCGTGGCACGGGAAATCCGAGCGCGCTCGCGTTTGGATTGGATGGGTGATGGTGGGGCTGGGGGTGGCGATCGCCACTGGATTGATTTGGCTCCCCCAACGGGTGATTGGCTTTTTCCCAGAGCTGGCTCAAACCCAAGGCGTACAGACTATCGTCACCGTTCAGCTCATCGGTCTAGGGGTCGGGTTTGTAGGGAGCGGAATCTTTCTGTTGCGCGAGCAACTGGCGATCGCCTTAGTGCTGCTGTGGTTCGGGTTTGGAACCACTTGGGCGACGGTCATCCAAGGATTTAAGACCGTTCAAGATTTTCGCTCGTCCAAAACGCTCGTCCTGCAAGCCAAAGATCGCCTCCAGGACGCTCCCCTCTGGATTTTTGAAGGTTCGCGGGAACTGGGGGTGGCGGGCTCGATGAGCTTTTACCTCAATCCCAGCGGGTTTTCCGGGTTTAAGGGCACGAAGTCGGCGGATTCTATCTTAGCCGCCCCAAAAATGAGCGCAGTTCGATCGACCCGCGCGATCGGGCTGAGTGACGGTCGATCCCTGCAAACTCCCACCCGACCGGACGGTGCCATTTCAGCAGATTGGGTGGTGACGCCGATTGGAATCTTGTACCAGACCGTAGCCGTCTTAACCGATGCGGGGTCGAATCGCCTGCCCCCCTCTTTCCCAGGCGAACCGCCTCCCACCCTCATTACGAAAGCTCAAATGCAGCAATTCTGGAGCAGCGATCGCCCGGTCGTCTTCGTGACGGACTTTCTGCGGCGTCCTGACGACCCCCGCGACCCGCCCACCTTGAATTTGCCAAAGGATGCAGGCGAACCGTTACTCGAAATCGGGCCGCGAAAGCTCTATGGAAATGCATCTGCTCGAAAACTTTGGTTAAAGTAAGAAAAAACGTGCAAATTAGTGGGTGTTGAGGAAGAATTTACGATGACGGTTCCAACAGAGATTAAGACGGGCGTTCCTGAAAGTCTACCGGGTCGAGAAAAATACATCCCTCAAAATCATCGTCGCATTTTGTTGATTTTTCCTCGTTACAGTAAATCCTTTGGAACGTTTCACTATTCCTACAAACTGACGGGCGGCAGGGTTAAAGCTTTTATGCCCCCTCAGGGCCTGCTGCTGGTTGCTGCTTACCTGCCAAAGGAATGGGATATCCGCCTCATCGACGAAAATGCAAAGCCCGCGACGGAGGCCGACTATCGCTGGGCAGATGCAGTCATTACGAGCGGGATGCACATTCAACGCCCTCAGATTAATGAAATTAACGCGATCGCCCATCGGCACGGCAAAATTACGGTCGTGGGCGGGCCTTCCGTGTCTGGCTGTCCGGAATACTACCCCGACTTCGACATTCTGCGCGTGGGAGAATTGGGCGATGCCGATGAAAAGCTGATCGAGTATTTAGATAATTCCATCGCGCGCCCGACGGAGCAACTCCGGTTCGAGACGTTAGAGCGGCTGCCGTTGAGCGAGTTCCCCACCCCGGCCTACCACCACATCAACCTGAATCAGTACTTGTTGGGTAGCGTGCAGTTTTCTAGCGGTTGCCCCTTCAACTGCGAATTTTGCGACATTCCCACCCTCTACGGTCACAATCCCCGTCTCAAAACGCCGGAGCAGATCCTCAAGGAACTAGATGCCATGCTGGAGTCTGGCAATCCGGGGTTGGTTTATTTTGTGGACGACAACTTCATCGGCAACCGTCGTGCCGTCACTGAGTTTTTGCCCAAGCTGATCGAGTGGCAAAAGCAACGGGGCTACCCCCTCCAGTTTGCCTGCGAAGCCACCCTCAATATTGCCCAGAGTCCCAAACTCTTGGAACTCATGCGGGAAGCCTACTTCACTACGGTTTTCTGCGGCATTGAAACGCCAGAGACAGAGGCCCTGCACGCGATTTCGAAAGACCAAAACCTGAGCATGCCGATTTTGGATGCGGTGAAGCAGCTCAATAAGTACGGCATGGAAGTCGTGTCGGGGATTATCATCGGGTTCGATACGGATACGCCGGAGACAGGCGATCGCATCCTAGACTTCATTCGCGCCTCCAATATTTCCGTACTGACCATCAATTTGCTCTACGCTTTACCCAAGACGGCATTGTGGGCGAGACTGGAAAAAGAAGGTCGGCTGCTGTTGGACGAAGACCCCACCCGCGAATCCAATGTCAAGTTTTTGATGCCCTACGACCAAGTGGTCGAAATGTGGCGGCGGGTTATCACGACTGCCTACAGCCCTGAATTTTTGTACGAACGGTATCAGTACCAGGTGAACTATACCTACGCCAACCGCATCGCAGCCCCCAACAGCCCCGCTCGCGTCAACTGGCCCAACATCAAAAAAGCGCTGATCATGATGGGCAATATCTTGATCCGCATGGGCGTGTTCGGCAGTTACCGCAAGACGTTTTGGAAGTTAGCGGGACCCGCCCTGAAGGCTGGCAAAATTGAGGATGTGATTGGAACGGGCTGGGCCAGCTATCACCTGATCGAGTTTGCCAAGGAGTGCGCCACAGGCCAAGAGTCCGCCTCATTCTACTCTCAAAAGGTACTGGAGCCAGAGCGGGAAACGGTAGGGGTGTAAGGCAGCCTCAAACAGTCTGGAGAAATGGGGCAGGGCTGCATTTTCAAACGTATTTTCATACCTTTGGAGAGATCTATCAGCTCTGACTTTTTAATTACACTGGGCAACAAGACAAACTATGGTCCAATGTTATGGCTTCTGCCGAACCCCTTAAGGGCATTGTATTGATCGACTGTGCCAAGGCTAACGCTCCCCAAGGCATTCAAACCGCTGCCGCTCTCTGCGGCTATGGGGACGACCTCAGTACGTTCGAGCGCGAACTCAAACGAGCTTGTCGAGACATCGGCATTGAAATTAAGGAACTGACCGATCTCATGACCGATCCGAGGAAAATGACACAAGACAAGGGCATTGAAATCGCACCCGATACGCCTTCACAGCTCTAGTCTCGGTCTCGATTGCTGTCGCGGATCGGCACATCCTGACAGCACTGGTTGTCGGCAGTATTTGCAGTTTGTGACCCGCGTCTGCGATCGATTGCCGACCTGTAGGCTGCCGTAGCAGAATAGGTGGGAATGCATTGAGACGAACGCGTCGCAGATCCTATAGAGGTAAAACTTCAGTGTTAGATGAAAAAGCCAAAAAAAAGCTGCTGCAATACATCCCCCACCCCATTAATATCTGCGGTGTGAAAGACGGCGATGAAGTGAATGGGTTTACCCTGAGTTGGATGACTCAAGCCTCCTTCAAGCCGCCGATGATTGTCATCGGCGTACGACAAGATTCTCGCTCTCACGCGGCGATCGAAGCAAGCCAGGTTTTTGCCGTCAGTTTTCTGGAAAAAACCCAGCAAAATATCGCAGAAACCTTCTTTCAGCCGCAGCGCAGGGTTGAAAATAGATTCGGCGAATACGAGTTTTATTTGAGCGAGATCGTAGGTTGTCCCGTCCTCAAAGCAGCGCTCGGATACGTTGAATGTCAAGTCAAAGGAATCCTTAAAGAGGGCGACCATTCAATCTTTTTGGGTGAAGTGGTAGGCGCTCAGCTGCATCGCGAAGGCGACCCTCTCTGGCTCAAGGATACGAAGTGGCAGTACGGCGGATAGTCCGTTTCATCTATTTTCAATGGCAGGTATTACTCTACAGAGATCCGACCGATAGCCTCGTCAATTCGTTGCAGCAGATCTGCGTTCAATTGAGGGATCAGTTCTACTGCTTTCATGTTTTCAACGACCTGTTCCGTGCGGCTGGCTCCCGTGATGACCGTGCTGACGCGAGGGTTGCTCGCGCACCAGGCGATCGCCAATTGGGAAAGCGTGCAGCCCAGGTCGGCAGCGATGGGTCGCAGGCGCTCGGTCGCGGCAATCCAGTCGGGGTTGGTCACGGTCTTCTCTAACCACTCGTAACCCGGTAGCGTCGAGCGGCTCCCCGCAGGAATCCCGCTGGCATATTTACCGGTTAGCACGCCAGAAGCCAAGGGACTCCAAGTAGTCAAGCCTATTCCCAAATCCTCGTAAAGCCGGGCGTATTCCCGTTCTACCCGATGGCGGTGGAACAAGTTGTACTGGGGTTGTTCCATTACAGGCTTGTGCAAGTGATGGCGATCGGCAATCTGCCAAGCGCTGACAATTTCCGCCGCCGACCATTCCGAAGTTCCCCAGTACAGCGCTTTGCCGCGCTGGACCATATCATGCATTGCCCAGACCGTTTCTTCAATCGGGGTGTGCGGATCGGGACGGTGGCAGAAAACCAGATCTACGTAATCCATCTGGAGGCGCTCTAGCGAACCATCAATCGCATGATGCAAGTATTTGCGGTTCAGCGTGTTCTTCCGGTTGGGGCCATCGGCGATGCCCCAATAGAACTTGGTCGAAATAATATAAGATTCTCGGTCCCAGCCCAGGTGCTTGAGGGCATTTCCCATCAGGATCTCAGATTTTCCACCTGCATAAACTTCAGCGTTGTCGAAAAAGTTGACGCCCGCATCTTTGGCCTTAGAGAGCATTTCGATCGCAGCGCTCTCGTCCACCTGATTGCCGTAAGTCACCCAAGACCCTAAAGATAATTCGCTAACTTGCAGGCCGGAGCGTCCCAGTCGTCGATATCTCACGATCGTTCTCCTTCAGTGAATTTTTAAAATTTACAGATCGGCAGTTTGACGGTTGGAAAAGGTAAATTGCCGATCGCGTATTTCGCAAGGTGCGTCGGGAAAACTCGAGTTTTCCCGACGCACTTCGGACCTTCGTGGCAAAGCGATCGCGCTAAACGAGGGCAGGCTCAGCAGGTTCGGGTGCGGCCTTGACTTGACCCAGCAACTCGTACAGCGTCTCTCCTTCGATTACCTCAGTTTCGAGCAGTTGGGCTGTAATGGTTTCTAGCAAATCTCGGTTATTCTTGAGAAGGGCGATCGCCCGTTCGTGAGCGCTTTCTACAATTTCTTTGACCTCGCGATCGATGGCCCTCGACGTTTCTTCGCTCACGGCCCGACGCGGATCGGGCGAGCCGCTCCCCAAAAACATAGGCTGCTGGCCTTGCTGGTAGGCCAAAGGCCCTAGAACCTTGCTCATACCGTAGGCGGTCACCATCCGCTCGGCGAGATCGGTGGCTCGCTGAAGGTCGTTAGCCGCTCCTGTCGTAATGCTGCCAAACACGATTTCCTCCGCAGAACGTCCGCCTAGAAGCGTTGCAATCTCGCCGCGCAGTTCGGTTTCGTCCTTCAGAAACCGATCTTCGGTGGGAAGCTGAAGCGTATAGCCCAAGGCTGCCATGCCGCGCGGCACGATCGATATTTTTTCAACTCGATTGCTCCCTGTCGTCATCGCGCCCACAATGGCGTGGCCTACTTCGTGGTATGCCACAATTTTCTTCTCCGTTTCGTTGAGGACGCGGCTTTTCTTCTCTAACCCCGCCACAACTCGCTCGATCGCCTCGGCAAAGTCTTCTTGAGCGACCGTCAGACGGTGATTGCGCGCGGCAAGGAGCGCGGCCTCGTTCACCAAGTTTGCCAAGTCCGCTCCAGCAAACCCAGGGGTGCGAGTGGCGATCGCCTTCAGGTCCACATCTTTACCGAGCTTCACCGTTTGCGAGTGGATCTTCAAGATAGCCTCGCGCCCAGAGAGGTCGGGGCGGTCCACTAATACCTGGCGGTCAAATCGACCGGGCCGTAAAAGTGCCGCATCCAGGCTTTCAGGTCGGTTCGTCGCAGCTAACACGATGACCGTCGCATCCCCCGCTGCAAAGCCATCCATTTCGGTCAGCAATTGATTGAGGGTTTGTTCGCGCTCGTCATTGCCGCCGTAAAAGCCGCCGCTGTTGCGAGACTTCCCGATCGCGTCTAGCTCGTCGATAAAAATAATGCATGGAGCTTGTTTCTTGGCCTGCTCGAACAAATCGCGAACCCGCGAGGAGCCGACGCCCACGAACATTTCCACGAATTCCGAGCCAGAGATGCTGAAGAACGGAACGCCCGCTTCGCCAGCCACGGCCTTAGCCAACAGCGTTTTCCCAGTTCCTGGCGGGCCGACAAGCAAAACGCCCTTTGGAATCCGCGCGCCAATGTCCGTAAAGCGGACTGGACTCTTGAGAAAGTCTACAATTTCAACGAGTTCCGCCTTAGCCTCTTCAACGCCAGCAACATCGGCAAAGGTGACTTTAGCAGATTCTCCCTCTACGTAAACCTTGGCTTTACTCTTGCCAATAGAGAGAACCCCCTGCTGTCCGTCACCCCGCGCAATAAAAAACCGCCAAATGGCCACAAATATCAAAGGCGGAACGACCCATCCCAACAGGCTTGTAAACCAGCCATTTTTCGGCGGGGGTGCAGCGGCAAATTCAATCCCTTTAGACTCCAAAAGCTTGGGTAGCTCTAGATCGAAGATGGGAGTAGTACTCAGAACTTGTCCGGGCTCGCCATTCTCTGATTTGAGCTGATACAGAATCTGGTTTTGGCCGACAGAAACTTGACTGACTTCCCCCTCTTGCACTTGATGAATAAACAAACTGTAGGGAGCAGCAGTGGGCCGCGGCCCGAGCAGACCAGGCAAGAATAGATTGGCCAGAAGAAACAGGCCCGATACCCCTAGCAGGATGTTGCCAACTAGCCGAGATGGAGAAGGTTTTGGAGTGTCTTTAATGCTCATAATTACTGCTCATCCTTTTAAGTAGATATTCATTCGCGCCGTCAGAGGAATCAGGACAAAATTTTTACTTGCGTGTAGAGTGCGGCAATGCAAAGGCGCTGAATGCAAAGGCGCTGACAGTCGCGAGAGTTGGCGATCACTTCTCAATGCTATCGGAGTGCAAACTAAATTGGAGGGCTCCACACCACCGACAGCGGCGATCGATATAGATCGATCTAACCACTCCAGATCGAAATTTAACTCCCTCTAGAGATGCGATCTGCCGTCCTTCAACGCCCGAGTGTAATTGCTAAATCTTTCAGCGTGGAAACAGAAAGCCCTTAACGCAATACTTGAAGCAATATTAAGGGGCCATTAAACAACGCACTCCCCTACCCGAGCAAGCCTTGCCTCCAAACCCGTCCTTCGGCAACCTAGATCGAGATCAATCCTTCCAACGTAGCTGCAACAACTCGGTAGTCATCGTCTTGTCGCAACCGCAACAGAGCGTTTTGGGAGAAAAGTCCTTTAAATTGACGCAAGGTCAGAGCGACCTGCTTGCGCAAAAGCCAATTTTCCGATTCCGCCCAAATTAAGAGCGTTTCCAGAGCATCATCGTGTCTTGCGGACCCCTCTAAGTAACCCAGATGCTCTAGACCCAAACACTGAACGACAGGATCGGAATGCTCGAGCGCCCTCATGCATAGAATATAAAGCTCGTCGGGGCAATTCAATTCAGCTACAACGGGCAAAACGCTCAACTGCAACAACCAATGATCGTCTGCCTCAGCAGCCTTCATGAGATGGGGCAAAGCCTGCTTGCCATATCTCGCCAATGAATTTGCAGCTTCGCTGCGGACGTTCGCATCTCGATCGTGTTGCAGTACATCGACCAATACTTCAAACCCTTGCGGCGTCTGCTTGTGTCCCAATCCAATCGCCGCAAATGATCGGATAATAAATTCAGAGTCATTCAGCTGACTGACCAACAGCGGCACCGCAATCGTTTCTTCGTACTGTCTGAGCGCGACGATCGCACTCATTCTTTTTTGAGGATTTTCGCTGTCTAACAATGCCTTGACTTCATCTAGCTGCATGAGGGAAACCTCGTAGTATTTCGTAACGTCGTCTCATCTGCAAGACTTCGGAGCGTTGAAAATGAGAGTCTTTTGCCAATGTGTAACAATATCGTTACACATTGGCAAATTTGTAACAATGATGTTGAGGTGCGGTTTGCACTCCACGATCGGCCGTTTTTTACGAAACCATCCTTCCGACATAGATATACCGAGAGACGCTCGTCGCTCGATCGCTGGAGCGTTAAGATAGATGGCTCGTACCCGCAGTAACAGCTCCGGCTTTTACCCAACCCCCTACGGATTGAAGCGCGATCCACCCCAAGGGTAAGTCTGACCCGCACGCCAGCAGTGGTGCAAAATAGACCGATCGGCGATCGCTCTGCCGTTCGCCCGAGCGATTGGTGAGTTCCAGCTTCCGACAGATGATTGGGGGCGTTCCGCCAGTTCTCATTTGAGGTAAGGGTTGAGACTCCTCAGGAAAATATTGATTTACCGGTTACAGATAAGCAGAGGTCAAGCGCGTTGAAAAATTTAGAACCCTATCTGGGTAAATGTTTCATCTCATCGCCCAGTCAACCATTTAGATTAGAGCGCGGCGGGTGTTGCACTTCAAATTTGAATCGACGATAATAATACTAATATTAATTAATTAAATAATCATGCCTCAGAGAAATGGATAAAGCTTGTCGAATGAATGAAATGCATATATGAGGTAATCAAAAATAAAAACAAAATTTAAAATCACGAGTTGAAGTTTAATTTATTAATTATTTTTTGGTTAAAGTAAGCATCTTACTAGAAATATTTTCTCCTTGTATAAACGAATTAGAAAATAAATAAATTATTTTTCAAATCCTGTTAAACAGTAAAGTATAGATTTCTACTTTAAAGAATCCTGAAAGGTTTAAGTACGGACTAATTATTATGAAGATCGGCAAGAATTCGAAGTCAGACAAACCTAATATTACCTACATGCCCCAGAATTCTAATGGTTATGAAGTGGCTGCGATGCCTTCAAGCTTTGCAGGACAGAGCCAAGAAGAGGGTGGTTTAGAGATTGGTAGAATTTTTGAGATCGTGCGACGACGGGCAATTGTGGTTTTGGGCGTTACGACAGTAGTGCTAGGCGTGTCGATTATCTGGAGTCGCACTCGTCCCCCTGCCTTTGAAGGAAGTTTCAGAATACTAATAGAACCAGTTACGGCGGAAAGCGAGGTCGTATCTGCCGTGACCGGAAATCAACCAACTGCCGCGAATCCAGACATTGGGAGTCCCTTGAATGCATCTAAAAATGTTTTAGATTATCCAACTCAAATTCAGCTGCTCCTCAGTCCTAAATTATTGCTTCCTGTACTTCAAAAACTCGAACCTTCCTATCCCGATCTTTCTTACGAAAGACTTAGAGGTTCTCTAGCTATCAGTCGGCTTAAGGAACCAACCGACACTAAAATCCTCGACATACGTTATAAATCAAAATCGCTTGAGGAAAGCAAACAAGTTATTAATCTTATCGCACAGACTTACATCAGCTACAGCCTCAGGGAGAGACAAACCAACTTGCGCAGAGCGATTCAATTTCTTGACGCTCAACGCCCCAAAATTGAAACGCAAGTCCAAAGTCTGGAAGCGGCGTTACAAAATTTTCGGGAAAGAAATCAGATCGTCGATCCGAGTACCTTGGCCAGTCAGATTAGCAGCCAAATTGGCAGTACTCAGCAGCAGCAGCTTGAAACTCAAATCGAGTTGACCAAAATGAGGCAGATGTCCCGCTCTCTCGAGCAACAGTTAAAACTCGGCTCGAACGAGGTTGAGGCAGCTTCGGTGTTAAGTGAAGCTCCTCAATATCAAGCGTTGGTCAAGCAGCTTCAAGACCTCGATACTGAATTACAAGTTCAATCAGCGGACCTAGGTCCCGATCATCCTGTAATCATCTCGCTTCAGGAAAAAAGAGCAAAATTGGTGCCATTATTAGAGCAAAAGGCCACCACCGTTCTAGGTAGCGGTCTTTCTCAAAGCGTTACGGATAAACAGTCTCTTCCGTATCAAACTGGATTGCGTCAAGACCTCAGCAAGCAATTTATTGCTGCGGCCATTCAAGTTCCGGTCTTAGAATCTAAGTTAAAAGGACTGAACACTGCACTTCAATACCTCCAAAGTCAATCTAGACGGATGCCTGCTATTGCGCGTCAATATGAAAACATGCAAAGGCAGTTAACGCTGTCAAAGGAACAACTCAGTAAGTTTTTACAAAAACGCGAAGATTTGACGATCAATGCCGCTCGAGAGGAAGTTCCTTGGGAACTCATCGCTCCACCTTCAGTACGAGAAGTATCGTCATCTAGTTTACTTCGAGACCTATCTTTAGGTTTAATTTTAGGATTGCTTTTAGGAACTGGGGTTGCGTTATTATTAGAGAAAATGAATGATGTAATTCATTCATTTAGAGATTTAGAAAGTGAAATTAATATTCCTATATTAGGCTTGATTCCAGAACAAGAAGATGAGACAGGGTCTCTATCTGTCCAGAGTAAGAATCCATTTAACGTTATCAACAAATTCAAAGAAACAGATACTTCCACTCTTAAAGAGAGTATTGCCCAGAAATCTCCTTATCGCTTTTCTCCTTTTACTGAATCCTTTCGCGCTTTAAACTCGCAAATTCGCCTCCTTCGACCAGATATGCCAATTCAATCTCTAGTGATCAGTTCGTCCTTGCCGGATGAAGGCAAAACGACAGTCGCGTTACATTTAGCCCGAGCTGCTACAGCGATGGGTCAAAAGGTTTTACTCATTGATGCTGATTTTAGAAAGACAATTTTAAAGGAGCAGATCAGCCATCACGTCGAAAATAATTCGATTCGCGGTTTGGCCGATGTAATTGTAGGTAGTTCTGAATTGATGGATGCCGTTCAAACAATGAATGGTTACGAAAACCTATATATTCTCCCTGCTGGCTCCATTGTCGTAGATCCTACCAGTCTTTTAAGTTCGAGAAAAATGCAGCATATAATGGAAGAGTGCAAACATAATTTCGATCTTGTAATTTACGATACTGTTCCGCTCAACTTTGCAGATTCACTGTTGTTGATCCCGCAAACAGATGGGTTGTTGATGGTCACAAGACTGGGCATAATTCACCGCGAAATTTTAAAACAAACGCTGAGAACGTTAGAGGTATCTAAGGTTTCTGTTTTGGGTTCTGTTGTCAACATGCATTAAAAGCTAACCGCCATAATTTTTGAGGAGACGCAATCCGATCGGCGTTACCCGTACTGTAGAGCTTTTGTGCCCTAAAACACTCAACGGAAGCGTAATGTCACCTCAAAATGAAAAGGACCGAGAAGCACTTGTGGCATCTCTCGGTCCTTTTCAATCAGCCAACTACCGATCAATTGCTGAGGATTTTTTGGACGATTTGCGTTCCGGTGACGGCCTGCCAACCAAATAAGCTCAGCAAGGCAATGTTAATTGTAATGTGGCTGTAACGGGCGACATTGCTGCCTTTTTGCAGCAGCGGCGTAAGGCTGGCGGAAACTGCAATCAGTCCTGTCATCCCCAGTCCCACCAACAGGTGAGGGCTGACGAATAGCTTGTGATTCTCGATGTAGGTGGAAGCCATCCCACCAATCGTTCCGAGTACCATCAAAGCCAGCAGCAGGGAACTGGTCTGATGATGCTTGAGATTGAATTTTTTCTGGATTAACGCTTTCTTCTCATCTCCTTCGGCAGAGCGGGTGCGACGAATCTGAAAGCCTAAGTACATGGTGTAAAAAGTCAGCCCCAGCAATGCCCACATGGTTAGCGGATGGGCAAAATCAACAATCGGCTTCAAGGTAGGGGAGAAGGTCATGATCTAAATAAGAGACAGAACTATAAACAGTTTTCGCTAAAAACTTTATAAAAATTATCATACGCTACAAACCTTTGTCTGGCACAGGCTCGGATACGGATTTTGGGTCGCTCAGCTTGGGGGCGATCGCTCTTTTTCGCCACCTCTGGATGGGACCCGATCGTGCAGGGTGAGACTCTAAAATTGCCGCGACCCAAGCAGACAGTAAAGCGATGATGTCAAGATAACCCTCAAAATACTTCGGAGTCTCGGGTGCTGGCGGTTAAGATCCTGAACGGACTAACCTGGATTATTCACCAATCGCCAGAATACAGATGGAACGGCAACCTCAAAAAAAAGACTGTTTTTTAGACCAGTCGCCAGACTGCTTGATTGGCATAGGTTTCGAGGATTTTCCGAAATCGTCATGAATAATGCAGGCTAATTTCCGAGCTGCCCTGAAGGTTGAGTTTGGACTCTGGTAGGCGGGCACCGTTAAGATCTGCATCCAGGAAGTCAACACCATCCACATTGGTGAGACTCAAGTCGGCATCGCCCAGATCGGTTCTAGAGAGAACGGTTTGAGTCAGGCAGGCAAAGCTGAGGTTAGCCCCCCTCAAGTTCGCTCCGGTCAAATCGGCTCTACTGAGGTCCGCACCCTCTAAATTTGCATCTTGCAAATTCGCATACCGCAAATCCGCTCCGACAAGGCTGGCGCTCCTTAGATCGGCATTTTGGAGTTCTGCCAAACGCAGATCTGCATGCTGTAGAGATGCTTGGTGCAAAGTTGCATGCCTTAGGAAGCCTCGGATTAGATGCGCCCGATTCAAATTGGCACCAGCCAAGCGCGCTTCGCTCAGATCGGTGCGCCATAACATTGCACCGATCAGGCAGATCTCGTCGAGAGTTGCATTCTGTAAACTGGCAGCCGTGAGCGTTGACCGAGATAGATCGGCGCGACTTAGATCGATACCATCTAGGTAAGCTTCGCTCAGATTTACATCTCGCAGGCAAATCTGAGAAAAGTCTCGGACTCCCTCTAAGTAACGCTTTAGCAGTTCAGCAGCATCCATAAGTCCAAAACTCGTCGATATTTAGAAACCGAGAGCAGGTTGTTAAACTGTCTGGCTGAGAGCGGCTGCAGATTGGAGGAATTCAAACCTCACCCTACCGACCGCATTTCAAGTAGCTCTCTGAGACTTTAACGCGCTGTTTTCAGAAGTATCGAAGTACAGCCGCGCGTTTTGGACTTTACAGACCCGTCAGCAAGCCAATAAAGCTGTGTCCGGAGAGCACCTCAGTCAGGACTAGCGCGACAAAACCAATCATGGCAAGGCGTCCGTTCATTTTTTCGGAGTAGACGGTAAAACCGGTACGGACGCTTTCGTCAACGTACATCTGCGGCTCAGTTGCGAAGTTGTTGAGTATGCCCTGTTCGTCAACGGTATAGCTGCGTGAGTTCATGGAAGTGCCTTCGAGTAAGTTACCTATGTAAACTAATGTAACAGATATATTTAACTTTTGTAAAGTTTTCTTGGTTTTTGATGGGCATCGTCATGGCTTGTTAAGCCTGAAGTGCCTTAGAGAGATATATCGCGGCCATCAAGCGTCTAAAATAAAGCTCTAAGAAAACTCGAAAATCTTATATCCGCACGCGCTTAAGACAGCCAAGTTGAGTCCGAGCGCCTTGGCAGCGGAAAAATCCCCTTTGAAAGTCTGTCTTGCACTCCTTCGGACTGACAGGGATTTGCCGAGCATCGCTCTATCGGCGTAATTTTGGCCAGCTCGCTCGCTCGTAGAAAGGTCTATGACTTGAAGCTTGAAAAAAGGAACTGACATTCTGCCAATTTACCGTTGGGTGCTGAGGGTGAGCTAAAATACAGGCCCGACTGTCGTAGTAAATGCCGCCCATGCAGACCGTTATTGCTGTTCCCCTTCAACAAAATTCTTATAACGTCCTATTAGCACCTGGCGGGCTGCAACAGATAGGACGCGTACTGCAAGATTCGGAATTGGTGTCGCCGGGGCTTGGTCAAAAAGTCTTGATTGTCTCCAATCCGATGATTTGGAAGCACTACGGCGACATCGTTTCTAAGTCTTTAGAAGCTGCTGGGTTTGAGGTGGCGTGCTGCCTCTTGCCAGCCGGGGAACGTTATAAAACCCTCCGCTCTGTTGAAAAGATTTTTGACAGCGCTTTAGCCCATCGCTTAGAGCGATCTTCTACAGTAGTGGGGCTGGGCGGTGGCGTGATTGGTGACATGGCGGGCTTTGCAGCAGCCTGTTGGTTGAGGGGAATTGCGATCGTCCAAATTCCAACGACGCTGTTGGCAATGGTGGACGCATCGATTGGTGGTAAAACTGGCGTGAATCACCCTCAGGGAAAAAATCTCATTGGTGCTTTTCATCAACCGCGATTGGTCTCGATCGATCCAAATACGCTCAACTCGCTGCCGACCCGCGAGTTCCGCGCTGGAATGGCGGAAGTGATCAAGTATGGCGTGATTTGGGATGCGGATTTATTCGAGCAGTTAGACGATACGCCGCGGATCGATCAACCTCGCTATCTTGCGCCGGAAATGCTGATGGATATTTTGCGGCGCTCCTGTCAGGCAAAAGCGGATGTGGTTTCCCAAGACGAGAAAGAGTTGGGGTTGCGGGCCATCTTGAACTACGGTCATACCATCGGTCATGCGATCGAAAGCCTGACTCAGTACCGCCTGTTTAACCACGGCGAAGCCGTGGGTCTGGGCATGATTGCCGTGGGCGACATAGCCGTGCAGCTTGGGTTATGGTCAAAGGACTGCCGCGATCGCCAGTATCGCCTCATTCGCAAAGCGGGGTTGCCCACCCAACTCCCAGCTTCTTTCGAGTCGGAAGCCGTACTGGAGATGCTGACAGCGGACAAGAAAGTAAAGGCAGGGCGAGTGCGGTTTATTATGCCAAAGGATATCGGCGTGGTGGAAATGACCGATCGGGTGCCGCCGGAAGCAATCCTAGCGGCGGTTCGCAACCTCCAGGCAGCGTAGAGATGAGCGTTCCCAGACCTCTGCGACGGCGAGTCGCGATCGCGGTTTTGCTGGCGCTGCTGTGGATTGCGGCAATGGCACTGCCCGCAGCCGCAGCCCAATGCCAATCGATTGCGGGACGAGAGGTCTGCGTTCTGAACCTCCGCCGTAGCGCCAAGCATTATTGGGAATACTGGGCGCAACTCAGCATTGACGGGATCAAGCAGCCCGAGCGGATCTACGATTGCCGCGTGTTTTCCAGAGGGAGCTCGAGCTATATCCCCCCCGAGCTGACGGCGGAAACCGTTAAGGTGGAAAGCATTGGGAGTTTGGTATGCCGCCTCTACAGAAATTAGGGTGGGCAGTGGATCGCTTCGATCGGCTGCGCTGCAACCCGTTCCTCAGGTCGATTCCCGAGCTGTGCTGGGCTTCGCCACGACCAAAATACCCATGGTGTCCGCGGCGATCGCGTAATGTTTTGCATTTTCGAAGCCAGCTTCGGCAGCCAATTGGATTTGCTCTGGCCCTGTCGGAAAGCGAGCGATGCTGGCTTCTAAATAGGCGTACTCTTCCGTCAGAGCAAAGAAGCCAGCCACAGGGACGACAACTTGCCGCAGGTACCAGCGCTGAAATTGCTGCATCGCGTCCGATGTCGGGCGGTTGAAGTCTAGAATGGCAGCTCGGGCACCGGGCTTGAGTACGCGATACATTTCACTGAGGGCGGTTGGGATATCGGTCACGTTTCTGAGGCCATAGCCCATGGTGATAGCATCCACGGAACGATCGGGCAGTGGCAGCGTCAAAATGTCCGACTCGATCCATTGAAGGGCGTCCGACCAAGGCAGAAACGCAGCACGCGCTCTGGCGATCGCCAGTTGCCGCTCGGAGAAATCAATGCCGACGATCTGCCCCCGTCCCCGCAGCGTTCGCGCCATCATCAAGGTCAAATCGCCGCTGCCGCAGCAAAGATCGACGTTGATGCCGTCGGGGCTGGGGTTGGCCCATCGGATTGCCATTTGCTTCCACACGCGATGCTGTCCCAGGCTCAACCATCCATTGAGCCGATCGTAGACGGGGGCAATTCGATTGAATAAAGCCTGAACGTGGGCGGAAGAGGAGCTACTCATGCAAAATTACTCAGAATATTCGGGAAGCTGGACGATAAAGGTACTGCCGCTGTTGGCTGTCTCTAAACCACCCGGAACGATCGCGGGGCTGAACGCTTGAATTTTCCCGCCCATTTGCGCGATCAGGTCGCGGGCGATTGCCAATCCCAACCCCGTCCCTGGAATTGCCGTCTGGGCCTGCACGCCGCGATAGCTGCGCTCGAAGATGCGCTCTAGATCTCCAGCTGGGATGCCGCAGCCGGAATCAGAGATCGACACCCGCTGAATTAAACGATCGGCATCGCGCTCCAGATCGACCCAAATCTCCGCGCCCGCTGGCGAATACTTGAGGGCATTGTCTAGAAGATTGCCAAACACTTCCCTCAGCGCTGCTGCATCAGCCTTGATGGGCGGCAGCTCGTCGGGAATGGTGACGTGGAGGCGCACGTCCCGTTCGTCCACCCGTCCGGCGATCGCGTGGATCGAGGGCAGCAAAATATCTCCCAGCCAGCAGGGTTGAAGCGTCAGCGCGCCGCCAGTCAACCAGTTTGGCCCTGGCATTAATGCCAGTGGGCTAGAGGGAGGTATTTCTTTAGATTCCAGAGATTCCAGATCGGGCTCTAGGGCAGCATCGCCGAGGTCGATGGCATCATCGAACTGCCGCAGCAAACTTTCTAAACGGTCGCTCTCGCCGACCAAGCTTTCGGCCAAAGCGCGGTTGGCGTCTTCTGGTTGCAAGCGTTTGAGTAACAGTTTCCCCAAGGTGCGTAGCGTCGTGAGGGGATTGCGAAATTGATGGAGTAGCGTAGATAATGCCGTATGCTGCTGGGCTTGCTGAAGCATCCGCAGATCGTGCCCTTGCGCCAGCCACTGCGATCGCTGGTCGAGGACGCAGGCGATCGCTAGGGTGTGGGCGATCTGTTCGAGTTGAGCTTGCTCGCGCTTGAGCCAACGGCGCTCCTCGCGACCGACGACCAACAGCCCCCACATCATATTTTCGTGAATGAGCGGCAACACCAACCGCGTCGGCTCTCGTTCCTGAGAGCGCGTCAGTTGGCCTGTGGATGCAGGCGATCGCTTGAGTCCAGACAGCTTCCGCCTCGCAGCCGCGCGAAGGGTCCGAGGGGAACGTTTGTCTTGCGATCGTGCGGACAAATCGCCAACAGCCCTCGGCAATGCCAAAGGGGCAGATCCCGACCGTTGGCTATTTTCTTCAGGAAAAATAACCAGCGGAACCAGCGCCGTCTCGTTCTCTGCTGTGGGGTCTTCTGTCAGATAAATGGCGCTTAAAGATGCCCCAAATCCATCAATCAGAAGTGCGACCTGCGTGCGGCACAGCGTAATAAATTCCGAACTAGCAGGCATCAACATGAAATATGTCGCAGACCGCTGGGAGTGACCGATAAATCTACAGTACAGCCTGAATTAACAGCCAGCAAGCAGAGTACCCTGAGGCGGGGTACTCTGCTTGCGAGTTTTTTGCGCCAAGTCAGCGTTAGGGTTAGGGTTCTTCGCCCTCATCCTCAGCGTGAATGTCGACGGGAACGACCGAATTCGCCGACACCACTGCACCGCCATCCAGCTTTTGCCGCACTAGCTTTTCAACATCCTTGGCAAAATCTGGATTTTCTTCCATGTACTTAATGGTGTTGTCGCGGCCTTGACCGATGTTGTCGCCGTTATAGCTGTACCAAGCGCCTTTGCGAATGACAACATTCGTTTCCTCGGCCATATCTAAGATACAGCCGAGAGAAGAAATCCCCGTTCCAAAAATGATGTCAAATTCAGCAATTCGAAACGGAGGCGCGATCTTATTTTTGACCACCTTTACCTTGGCGCGGATCCCGAATTCTTCGGTTCCTTTTTTCAAGGTTTGGATGCGGCGAATATCTAGGCGAACTGACGCGTAGAACTTCAGCGCGTTACCGCCAGTGGTGGTTTCGGGGTTGCCGTAGCTGATACCGATCTTTTGCCGGAGTTGGTTTAAGAAAAATACCGTACAGCCCGTTTTACCGATGTTGCCTGTGATTTTGCGTAGGGCTTGACTCATCAGTCGCGCCTGCAAGCCGACGTGGACGTCTCCCATTTCGCCTTCAATTTCAGCGCGAGGAACCAGCGCTGCAACGGAGTCGATGACGACGAGGTCGACGGCAGTGGAACGCACGAGCTGATCCACAATTTCAAGTCCAGCTTCGCCCGTATCGGGTTGCGCGACGAGCAGGTTATCGATGTCCACGCCGATCGCCGCTGCATAGGTAGGATCTAGGGCATGTTCTGCGTCCACGAAGGCGGCCACTCCGCCTGCTTTTTGAACCTCGGCGATCGCGTGAAGGGCCAGAGTGGTTTTACCGGAGCTTTCTGGGCCGTACAGTTCGACCACCCGACCTTTTGGTAAACCACCCCCTAAGGCTAGGTCTAACGTCAGCGAACCGCTGGGGATCGTTTCAACCCGCATCCGCGTTGCATCCCCCAACCGCATAATGGAACCTTTGCCAAAGGATCGCTCAATCTGCGAGAGCACAATATTGAGCGCTTTTTGCTTTTCTGGATTGGCGGTAATTTCTGTAGACATGGGTCTGTTAACCATTGCAATGGATAGGGGATTAAAGCATGAATCTCTATTGTATGCGACAACTTCAGCGGATCGGCTGGGTTTCGCAAACGCTTTAGAGATAGAGGCGATCGCTGATTCTTGCGTCTCCTTAAAACGGACGATGCTTTTTTTGGGAATTTCTCCTGAAAATAAACCACAAGCGCAGATAGTAGACTTGCACGCTTGTCAAGGTCAATTTGAAATTAACTTGGGTCGCAGCCTGCATGGGAGAACTAAAATTTCTTGAGAACGCGATCCGAACGATCGATCTTAATCGGCGCTTCAACTTTCATCGCTGGCATAAAATATTCGGATTTTAAGAATGAATGCATCGTATCCTCCCGCACCCTGGCAGCTCTACGGTACTGCTTTTCAAACCGTCCAACTCATCGATCTCGAGCGATCGCAAACTTTCATTCCACCAACGTTTGAAGTCGTCACAATACTTCCCGGCAAAACCTTGGGAGGAATATACGTTTCTATTTATAGAGGAAATTCGACATTGGCTTATAGCGAGGCGATCGTAGTGGCAGGGCTAGTTCGGTATGGCAACCAATTTGGGGCTTGGATTTCTCATATTTACGTCGATAATCCAGAGTCTGTTGCAGGAGGGCGCAACATTTGGGGTCTGCCGAAAGAACTAGCAGAGTTTGAATGGAGTGAGGATGCGGTAAAGGTCAGACAAGGGAATTCTAACCTGTGCCTTGTTCGGCACGGCCAAAGGGGTTTCCCGCTATCGTTCTTCGGGAGATGGAAAATTAACGGAAAGGTCTTTTCAGTTCTCGACAAAGACATTCTCCAATTTCAGGGGAGATTTGAAATGTTTCCAAAGTGGATACGGGGGACTGTAACGATACCGATCGAGAGTCCGTTCTCAAGGCTCGGTCTCGACCGTCCCTGGCTGGTGCTTCAACTTCACGATCTGCGGTTGAACGCTGAAGATCCAACTGTCATGGGTCGCTTGTAGTTCAGGCCCAGCAGGCTTTTTAACAAGAACGCGCGCGATCGAATATCTTATTATTTTTTCAATTTTTCGATCCTGTTCGAGCTATTTCTTAAGGTATAGAAAAACAACACTTCAGCCCGCGTTCTTTAGCGATTTGTATTCACTTCAGCTCGAATAAAATGACAAACTTAAATATTTTATTAGCCAATTAGATGGCAAGCTTCATCCCTCTAGCAGAGAAATTCAAGCTAGTTTTTCTGCTAGAAAATAACTATGAGTCTTGTAGCTGAGTCTCATGAATTATAAAAAGGTTCGAAGTTATGTACGGCGCTCGACTAAAACCACTCGTACGGCAAGCGGCGATCGATTCGATCCAATTTTATCAACATCGTCTTTCGCCTCGTAAAGGGTTTTCTTGCCCCCATCGAATTTTATATGGAGAGCGCTCTTGCTCTGACCATGTCAAACATTTACTGTTCGAGCAAGACCTCGCCTCAGTCGTTCAACTGTCAGGTCGGCGCTTTCGAAGCTGTGCCTCAGCCGCTCGCGAGCTACAGTTGCAAAGTCAGGGAGGCTGTATTGTCATTCCCTGCTGCATCCCGCTCTAATTCGAATGCCCGGTCGCTAGCCGTTGAGTAGCGCTAACGAGGAGATCGCCCCCGACAAACCTTGGCGATCGGGTCGGGTCAATATCACAAAACCTCAGTGACGCAGATCGCAGCTAAAATCTTCTCGCGTCACAGCGCCAAGCGCGTATTTCAGAGAACATAACTATATCGAACTCGATAGACGTAAGGGCAACAGTCATGAACAACAAAACATTCCTTTCTTCTAGCCATCAACCCACTGGGAGAGTTCAACTCGTCACCGATAACTATCACGTAAACCAGATGTTTGCCTTCTGCGTGATCGGGATTGTGGCGTTTTTGGGATTAGCCTGGACGGTTGGCAAAGCAGAGATGGCTCCAATGACCAAACAATCTTCTACGAGCTTGTCCGCTCAAATTCAGCGATAGACCTTTACTGCTGGTCGATGGCAACGAAATAGAACGGCGATCGCCTGGGAGTGCCGCGCTGTCAGTATTTCTTGAAGCTCCCTGCCAGTGCTGAAACGAGGATCGTTCCGCGCGTTTTTTGAGAAACCGGATCGAGAGTCCTGGTGGCTTCCCACAGATCTTTTGCCTTCACCCAAACCGACGGATATTTGTAGCGAGACACATCTAAGATTAAAAACCGATCGTTATCTGCGTTGTAGGCAGCTACAGGTGAAATGTGCCCTCCACCTTCTTGACCGAGGGTCCGTCTAGAATAATTGACCAAGACAAAGTTACCTGATTGTTTGAGATTCTGACTGACGGTCGAGCGAAAGGCATCTAAACTCAGATCCCCGCCATACTGAATTTTGGCTTTAGCGGAATAACGCTCCAGTATGGCCGCCAATTGCGCCAGAGTCAGGCCTTGACGTTCGATTTTCTGTCGGGGAATAACGGCTTCAGTCTGGGCATCGAACAGATTGTCTTGAGTAAAGTAGTTCCGCTTCCACTCCACCGCAAATGGAGCTGGAACACCCAAAGCATTGAGAACCATGACAGCGCTGGCGATGCCACAGAAGGCTTGATTCTCCTGGGTTACGAACTGAGCGGACAAAGCCAAGAAATCATCTTGGGCCTGACTCTGGCGCAGAAGTTGCTCTCCTTGAAGCGATGTGAGGGGCATCAGGGTTTGAGGCAAAGGCAAGGTTTGAGCAACAGCCGCTGCATTTGTAAGGGTAAGCGTCAAACCAAAAGCCCATAGAAGGGGGTTGAACCCAGGCGATTCGATCGATTGCATGTGATTTTAGAAGCTCGGCTTCTAAACGGTACGACCTTAAACATTGTACGAGCCGAATATGAGAATGCCGTCAGGCACGTCCCGTCGGTCGGTATTCGACGAACGGGCAAAGCTTTTCAATAAAATCCGACGCCCAAATTGACGGAGCAGTAGGGTTGAGATCGAAGCGTTGTGCTGTCTGACCGATGTTAAAGTAGGACGATTGTAATGCGATCGCCCGTGAAATTTTCCTCTAGAGTAAGTGAACGAACGACAAATTTTGCGCGCTAAAGTGAGCTGTCCACGCTAGGTTTAGCTTTTCGAGACAGCGCACCAGCCAGTCTACCGACCCTCGCGTTTGCGATTCGTAGTGTTGAAATAAAATTGATAGCCGTCTTTCCAGATAGGGTTTTACCTTGTTGCACAACAGCACGACCTTTAGCATGAGGCCGACCGTCAAGGTCGAGCCAAAATTATTTAACAGATTCATGAATATTGTATGGTTGGGTCGCTGCTTGCTTTCAATGACCATGAAATTGAGCACCTGATTGCAGGTGCGCACCAACAGAAAATCATTCACAGGTGCTGCATTGCTCTCTGGATTTAGGCTATCGAGGTATGCTCGAAATTGCTCGTTAAATCGAGACTGCCCGGACTTCAACGGAATACCGCTGGAAATATATTCCACCAAAGCCGCCTTAAAACTTCCATAGGTTTGCGGTTCGTATCCTGGCATCCAAAACTGGTGAGCCATGTCTTTGTAGGTTCCGCGCGAATCCACCTTAGCCAGATAATGTTTGAGGCTGGAGCATACCTCTTGATGGCTCAACAGCGTTGGATTCTTAGGAGGGGTCAATACGGGTTGGTTCGGTTTTTCTTGTTTGAGCAGCGACTGCGTTAGATAGCTCGACAGATCCTGTTGGAAGCGCTGATTGGCATTGCGCTGGGTGACCACAATCAACTTCTGATAATCTTCTCCATCATCTTGATTGGTCAGGCAATGGGCGTAAAGATAGGGATAACGGTGCAGCAGTGCCGACAGGGGGCGCTGCTTATCGTTGTCATTATTGGGGTTGAGCAAATCCGCCAATCGCCGGATGCGCTCGAAATAGGAACTGCGAACGTACTCCTGTACCAAAAACCGGGTGCGTCCCGCTGGACTGGGCTGCCCCACGATGACTGACGCGCCTCGACAGAGATGTAACATCTCAACCAACTGCACGATTGTCTCCCGATGGAGAAGGTTCGTCTGCCAGCGGTTAATTAAAATAAAGCAGCAACGGTTAAAAAATAAATGAAAGCTATGTTTGGCGGAGCCGCTGCGCACCAGTTCGGTTAGCGCCACGCGAATGCGCGGTTCTGGGTACGTACCGCCCTGAACGAACAGAAGTTGGAAGCGCTGAAGGACTTGTTCCGGTAACTCCGTCCGGACGCAATGAAGCAAATGTTCGTAAATCGTTTGCTCTAATACTTCAACAGATCGATGGGTACGGGAATCCAAGACGTTCACGGCAGTTATCACCGTTTTGAAGAAGGGTTTGCGGCCAATCAAGGGATGAGCGAGCAGACAAACAACTACGCCAAACACGCATTACTGCATCTTGTTTGCGTCGCGTTTTATCCGTAGAACATCCCTAATGTAGGTTGCCCCTCCGCGCTCGTGTTTTTAACATTCGTTTTTGAGAAATTTAGCGCGCGAACCGATCTGGATCTCGTCTGATGGCCGCAGGAAAAGGTTTAGAGGCTGATTTTGCAGCTCAGAAAAATTTTCTATCCTCGTGCTACTCGTTCATGTTTTTATAGGTTGCCACCGCAGACGGCGACAGTTGGTTGAGGTATTTAAAGATCCAGTACTTAAAGACCGTATCTAGCATCACGGGAAACGTTGCGATAAACATGTTGATCACGCTTTGATTCGGCGGTAGCCCAAAATGCACGAAGGTGCTTTCCATAAGGACTTCCCATCCGTGGGGAGAGTGAAATCCAACGAAAACGTCTGTAAACAAAATGATAATGAAGGCTTTCGCGCTGTCGCTGAGACCGTAGATGACTTCATCAATCCAAGTCTTGAGCGTGCTAATCTCCTGCCGCCCCGTCACGATTAGAATCGCAAAGACCGCTAGCGAAATTAAATCGGCAAAAATATTTTTAACGGGTTCTTTCAGTTCCTTCTGCAAATCTACCTTGAGCTGTGCCGCCTTTTCCTTAAGAGCAATTTCTACTTCCTCAGCGGAACGAAGGGTTGTTGAAAACAGATTTTGAAATTTCAGCTTTTCCTCAAACGACACCATCTCTGTCAAAAACTCCTCTTCAATCCGAGGATTGACCCAAGCTTCAACCCGCTCCGCACCCCGGAAACGATCTACGATCGGGCCAACGACGACTGCTTTGGAAATTTGCTGAGTCAGCAACGGTAGAATGATGAGCAGCAACAAGAATCGAGTAGCTGAGCGAGTGCGGGTGCGGGCAGTTCGAAAGTCCCGAACCATTTCTTCTTCCGTTTGAGGATTGGGATCGATTTCTCGTCGAAACCGATCGACCGTTTTGAAAATCGAGCGGGGAATAAACCGCCCCCCCGTAGCTTTACTGGGCTGGGGACTGCTGCCAGCACTAGAGAAAGACTCTTGGACGGACTGCAGCGGTGGTGGCGATGTCTGGCTGTTGGCAGAAAGGTTAGACTGCAGCAAGTCTGCATTGCGGGAAGGTCTGGCGGCCTGAGGAGGCAATCGCCAAGGTTCGTATCGTGTCAAAACTGAATCGACAAACTGGAGCTTTCCTAATATTTCTTGGGAAAGATCGACGGTTGAGGCGCTGACCGTAATATACGGATCGTTCGAGAGGGTGTATTCAGCGGTAGACGAATTGCTATCTGCTGCGGATACCTTTCGTTGAGCGTTAGGGTCTTGGGACGATCTCGGACTATTGCTAGGCGGTTTAGGTTCGGTTTCGACAATAGGGCTGCAAAATCGATATTCCGTCAGCCGCATCCGAATCGTTTTGAGATGCCTGCTGATTTGAGTTTGGAGATAGGTCGAAACCGCCCCTTCTCCTTGAGCGTAGAGATCGATGGTTGTCCCGTCAGAGTATCGATCTTCTAGACGTTTGATGGCTTGAGCTGCCTCGTAGGCTTCGTTCAGCGCCCGTTCGGGCGTTCTGCGATACCATTGTTCTGCGGCAGTTAGAGATTGTTTCAGTCGAGCCCACACAGAACGATTCATTGGGGATTCAGAAAAACACTTTAAACTGAGTATGCCGTATCCTATCAAATCTGCTTTTCCTCCGTTGCGTCTTCTATGTTTTTCTGGATTACGGGTTCTGTTCGGTCTGGCAAGACCGCCACGCTGATCGCCCAACTCGAGAAATGGAGCGATCGCCCAGGCGCGCAGCAGCTTTTGGGCCAACCGAATGCTGGATCGGCGGCGCGGGATAAGATGATTTTGGCTTTCGCGGCGAATGCCGACAATCGGAGTGTTTTGGTCCGACGCGTTGCCGAACAGCTCAAAGGGCGCGGTAGCATAAAATTCACAACGCCCCTCGCCTTCTTTGAAGCAGAGGTGCAGTTGTTTTGGCCGCTGGCGGTGCAGCAGCTCGGCCTGCACGGTTATTTTCCCTATCGATTGCGCCCTGAAACGGAGCAGGCTCTGGCTGTTCGGTTGTGGGGAGAGGACTTCATCAAACGATTTCAGCAATGGGATGGGGCTTCTCTAGACCGTTGGGTGCGTCGAGTTTTAGATTTAATTCAGCTCGCGGCTTCTAGCGGCACGCCTTTTACAGATCTTGCCGCTCGCCTTAAGGTTGGGTCTGCCGATTCGCAACCGCTCCTCCCCGAACCTTTGGCCGATCTAGCCCAGCAGATGGCTTTAGAGTGGCGGGACTGGTGCCTGCCTCGCGGCGTGTTGACCTACGGGTTAATTACGGATTTGTTCGGACAATGCATATTGTCCCACCCCGTTTATCGCAGCCAAATTTCCCAGCGCTTTGCGGCGATCGCCGCTGACGATGTCGAAAACTATCCGGCGATCGCCCGGTCGTTCTTCGAAACCGCGCTCGATCTGGGTCTGCCAAGTATCTTCACCTACAGCGAACTGGGTGGAATTCGCGATGGCTTAGGGGCAGACTCTGTCTATTTGCTGGGATTGCGACAACGCTGTACAGAAATCGCGCTGCCCTCGGCTGCGGGGTTAGCAGAGG
Organism: Altericista sp. CCNU0014; assembly: GCF_044923475.1. Lineage (NCBI taxonomy): Bacteria > Bacillati > Cyanobacteriota > Cyanophyceae > Synechococcales > Altericista > Altericista sp. CCNU0014. The sequence goes on along the minus strand of NZ_CP137338.1, from coordinate 1,725,231 downwards.
CCGCTCGGGTTTCAATTGCGGACCTGCCTTTTGCCCTCCAGGAGGCCAGCGCTCAGCGCCAACCCGAGTTTTATGCCCTCAAAACCACATCTCGCTTTGAGCTCTTACAAGCGGTCGCGCAGCAGGTCGCAGACTCTATTCAGGCTGGAGTAGTTTTGCCCCATGAGGTGGCAATCCTAGGGCCCGGTCTCGACCCCCTCGCCCGGTTTGGCATTATTGAAACCCTCCAGCGCGCTGGTATTGCAGTCGAGTCATTGCGCGACCAGCGCCCCATTCTAAGCACGGCCATCGTGCGATCGCTTTTGACCCTGATGGCTCTGGTTTATCCAGGCTTGGGACACCTCCTCGAAACAGAACAGATCGCTGAAATGCTGGTCGTGCTATCAACCGTTCGAGCCCCTGCAAACGGATTAGAGCGCAGCAGTGCTATTGACCCCGTTCGAGCAGGTCTGCTGGCAGACTACTGCTTCCGTCCCCACCCGGATCGCCCGGAACTGCTGCCCATTGAGGTCTACGCCCGTTGGGACCGTTTAGGCCACAGCACGGCCAATGCCTACGAAACATTGCGTCAGTGGATTGCCCAACAGCAGGGTTCCCTAAACGGCAGCAGCGCCAACCCCCTGGCACGGGATCGTTCTACTGCTTACCTAACCCTCAGCCCCGTGTTCGTACTGGATCGGGCAATTCAAACTTTTTTGATGCCCCGCCCCTTAACGGTAGACCAGCTTGCAGTACTGCGGGAGTTAATTGAAACAGCCCAGCACTACTGGGATGTTGACGCTCACCTGCGAAAGATGGAGAACCCCTGGCCCACCTTGACAGAAACGGTCGGTGCCTTCATTCAACTTTTGTATCGAGGCATCGTCACTGCAAACCCCTACCCTACTACTATCGCCCAGCAAGCCCGTTCTTCTGTCATATTAGCAACGACCTTTCAGTATCTCAACGCTCGCCTCGATCGTCGCTGGCAATTTTGGTTGGATGCCGGATCGCAGCTCTGGCAATACAGCGGCGATCTGCAGCTCTGGGGCGCGCCTTTATTTCTAAAAGCCAATGCCGAAGGCTTGCCTGACCCAGGGGGACAAATGCAAGAATTCAACTCCCCGCTTCAGAATACGCTCCTCAATTTACTGGGGCGGGTGCAGAATCGAGTTTATCTTTGTCATAGCGAATTGGCTGTTAACGGGCAACCTCAAACGGGCCCACTCTTGCCTTGGATCGAGCTTGCTTTACCCGCAGAGACTTAGGGGGCAAACTAAAGCTAGAGTTTATAATTTTTTTACCCCATTGCTCTTCTGACTGAAGAAACCAGCCAACTAAAGGTACATTGTCGATTTTGTAGCAAAATCAACAAAATTTGTAGCGACGATCGTACCTTTGGGTTCGGAGCGGGGGTCAAGTTCTGAAAGAAAGTCCTTTCGGTATTAGTAGCGTCCTTGCCTCTATGTCCGAAGACAAAGGATTAGGCCTACTAATTTGCGCCTTGCTCTTTCAAGACAAGTTGCCGTTTCGAGGACTTGACCGAGCTATACGGGGGGATCGATAGCCCACTTAATTATAGTCATAAATTGAAAATTTAGAACAGTGCGAGGACCAAAGTATCAATTTTTTTTCAAATCTTTTCCCTAGAGAAAAATTATGTCGAGGTATGCAGCGATCGAACGGCCTAGAATTTGCGTACTAGAGAAGTTAGCGGAGAAGATGTTTTTGCCGCTAAACTATCTTGATGAGAGGGTCTAGAATGCCGAGCTCGATCTAGAGATTTTCAAATTTTCTAGATTTTTCGGATACCACGCTCTACCGAATGGGTCTAAAACCCCATTGCTGCTGCAACTGAATCCAAGCGAGCGCTCACCCCTTGATGAAACCGATCGAACTCTTGCTTGAGAGCAATATCGGGATCTTTAAGACCGTTTCCGGTCAGCACGCAAACGACGGTCCCACCCACAGGCACTCGATCCTTTAGCTTGAGCAGTCCCGCCACGGATGCGGCACTTGCCGGTTCGCAAAAAACGCCTTCCTCTGCCGCTAGAATTCTGTAGGCATCTAAAATTTCGCCATCGGTGACGGCATTAAAAGCCCCTTGACTGGCGTGCCGAACGGCGATCGCCTTTTCTTGATTGGCAGGATTGCCGATCCGAATTGCAGTTGCAAGGGTGTCGGGATGTTCGACCGAGTGTCCCAACACCATCGGCGCAGCCCCTGCGGCCTGAAACCCCATCATGTGGGGAAGGCGCTGACAGCGGCTTTCTTGATGGTACTGACAGAATCCCATCCAATAGGCGGTAATGTTACCGGCATTTCCCACGGGGATGCAAAGCCAGTCGGGAGCGTCTCCCAGGGCGTCCACAACCTCGAACGCCGCTGTCTTCTGCCCTTCCAACCGATAGGGATTTACAGAATTAACCAACGTGACGGGATGGGTCTCTGCCATCTCCCGCACGATTGCAAGCGCGTCGTCAAAGTTACCTCGAATTGAAATAACTTGAGCGCCGTAGAGCAGGGCCTGAGCCAGCTTGCCCTGGGCGACGTAGCCATCGGGAATGATAACGAAAGCTTTAAGCCCGCCGCGACGGGCGTAGGCGGCAGCGGCGGCGGACGTGTTGCCCGTACTGGCGCAAATGACGGCTTCTGACCCGGCCTCCTTCGCCTTGGTAACCGCTAGGGTCATGCCCCGATCTTTAAAGCTGCCCGTGGGGTTGAGCCCGTCGTATTTTACGTAAACCTTTACCTGACGACCGATCCGACTGGCGATCGCCGGGGCCGGAATGAGCGGCGTGTTGCCCTCGTGAAGCGTGACAATGGGCGTGCTCTCAGAGACGGGAAGATAACGTCGATACGCTTCAATCAGTCCCGGCCAGTACTGCACTGGAGCGGCGGTCGAAAGGAGGCTGGAGGTCACAGTCTATATAAAGCTGAGTGGATTAACCCCTCCAGTGTAACCTGATTGTTCGCTCGGCTATCGAAAAACTCTAGCGCGAGGCAGCATCTGACTCCGTCTAAAACCCTTTCTAAAGGGGTCAGCTTGGGAACGGTCTCTTTGAAATTTGTCACATAGGTTGCGATTTCTGAGGCGACTTGACGCTACAATGGCTTCCTGGATACATAAAATAAGTATAAATAACTAGTCAAATGTCTGTTATTAACCCTGTAAAACCGTCTATTGCTGCGTCCCCTTCTTCTGAAGATCGGGCTGTCGATGAGCGGACAGTACGGACCATTCAGCAGCAATACCAAGTCAGCCACCAAGAAGAATTCCTGCGTTTAAGAGCGCAAGTCGAAGCCCTGCTGGCGGATCTGCAAACGCGGACGTTAAACGCCTCAGACAGCGATCGCGAGCTAGCGCTATAAATCCATTTGAGCCTGCGTGCCGATGGTCGGTCGAGCGGCGACCTCAATCGTTTGACCTCGCTGGATTCTGAGCGACGCATTTAGAAAATCAATTTCGATCTCCAGAAGGTATTTAAATCCTTAAGAGGGTTGAGGCGCGGTAGGAGGAAAAGACTGTTAAGCTGCTGAAAGGGTGGCTTCAGTTTTTTCAATCTACCGCATTGTTTTGACCGGAAGCGCAGCCTAAATCGTATCGCTATAGTCGCCTTCGATTTATGACAAAACCGATAGAGTCAAAGCATTCTGAGCAACAGTTCTTAAGACAGCCTTTGAGCTTTGGAGATCGCTACCCCTGTCCGGTCTGTCGATACGGTCAAATCGAGGGAATTTTTTGGGTGGATGCATTTTCTTGCAAATTTTGCCGCCACATTTTTACCGTCGATAGCCTGCAGCAGTTGCGGTTGGAAGATACCGCTCAACCGCTTAAATGGCGCTGGACTGGCGATCGCTGGGTTTCCACACGCAGCGTTGCGACGGAAGAGTCGCTGCTGCTGATTTGGGGACTGGGTCTTGCGTTTGTTCTGATTCCGACAGCTTTGGTTTGGCTGGCGAATCATACGTTCCCCGCTCTACCCGCTCGGGAGAGCGGCGGCCTATCTTTTTCCGCGCTGTGGACGGTGCTGACCTTTTTGTCCCACGGGTCGATCGTGGCTTGGTTCTGTCTGGAATATTATCAAATCCCCATTTATCTCATCCTCAAGCTTTACGTTCGGCGGCTCTTTCAGCCCATCCTCAGCGCGTGAAGGCGGGGTAGAAGGGCTTCAATATCCCACTCTGCGGCAGCGCGAGCCAGCGCTGTTAATGCTAGGTCGTCTTGGTGGGGCAAAATTCCTAAGACGGGGTGGCGGGTAAAAGACTCTAAGAGTTCGACGGAAGCCCACTGTTCGATCTCGAGGGCCGAGCAAGGGTTCGAACAGCTCAAAATCAGTCCTCGAATGTCAACGCGAGCCTGCTGGGCTAAAGCGACTTGGGCGATCGCCTGTCCTATAGCCCCCAGCCGCACCGGAACCACCAATACCGTCGGTAACGTCCAGTCGCGGGCCAAGTCGGCGACCGTCAACTCTGCGGTAATGGGAGAACCCAAGCCGCCAACGCCTTCTACCAGAATCCAGTCGTGGGTTTGCTGAAGCGTTTGAAACGTTCGCCAAGCCAAACCGAGATCGACGGATTTTCCTTCTGCGGCAGCGGCTAAAGGAGGAGCCAAGGGAGCCTCAAAATAAAGCGGCGTAATTTGCTCTAAAGTTTGCGAGAGGTCGAACTGTCGGGCGTAGAACTCGCGATCGCCCTCACCAGACTGAATTGGTTTAAAAACAGCCACCTTCTGTTGGGGATAAAACGACTTGAGGTAGGCAGTCAGCGCAGCGGTGACGGCAGTTTTGCCAACGCCAGTATCCGTTCCGCTCACGAAAAGGGATGTTGCCACAGATTTAACCTACAGAAGAAACGGTCAGTCGAGCGATGGAGAGCAAAATGCTTGAGAAGAGCACCTGAGTTTGGGGTTCGATCGGTTTTCGGCTGGGGATAAAACTATCCCCGCAGCGCGCGCTGGGCTATGCTGGATCGTGTTTTGAAGAAATTTTAGTGCAGATGCCTGAAGATCATTCCTCTCAAGAAGACTTTCGCGCGATCGAGGTTCACCTGCATCAGCTCGTCGAGCGATCCCAAGCAGACCCCGTCGCATTACTCAAGATCTTGCGTTTTTTAGAGCAACTGCACAACGAAGTTCGAGAACTCCACTTTCAGCCATCCCTACCGATTTACCGCCACGAGCTATACGCCATGCTTAGGGAAGTAGAAGCGGAAGGCGGATGGCCCTACATTCCAAGAATGCAGCTAAGAGAAATTTTGTCGGGCCACGCGCGAGATTTTACGGCAGAAGAAGAAGGGGAAGGCTTCGAGTCTCAATAAGCTGAAGCAGAATTTGCGATGTCGCAACGAAATGCTTCGCGTCCCTACAGAAGGGCGGGTGGTTTTTCTTCTGGGAATCGATCTGAGAGTGCAGAATTTTACTCCAATGCATCCAGGTCGATCGCCCGCGATCCGCCCTGCTGGAGCAAGAGCAGTAAATTACGAAGCTGAGACCAAACCAATAGCCCCGTAAGGACGGTCAGGGCAACAGACGCAATATAACTAAATTGGAGCGGCAAACCGAAGATATTGAGTCCAGAGGCCAGAAATACGCAAATTCCCCCGCAAATCCCTAAAAAAGGAATTAGTAAGGAAAAACCCTGAAGTTGCTGCAAAATTCGCGTAGAGCGAGTTTGAGACCAGGTTTTGACCGCTTGTCTCAGCGTCACTTCAAAGGCACGACCGCAGACGATGCCTGCCAGCAAACCTGCAACCAGCAAAAAATAAGGGGGATCGTAATACATGAGACCTAGAGCTTCCTCGAAGCATTTGCGTTTGAGTATCTTTGCATCGTATCACTTCATCAAACTTTACAAACGCTTGCTTCCGGCCATTTGCGGCTCGCGGGCGTCCGCGGGTTTTGAGGCGGACTGAGGCGCGGCCCAGGGGGTTAAGTTGGCGACTACCCCTCCTGAAAAATCTGCCAGCGCGCCAAAGGCAGCATTCACCAGCTTGCTGGGATGTAAATCTGGCTGAATCAGCGCCCAGAGTCGCTGTACTTCGGTGGTGTGGAGCCGATCGTCTTCGGTGAGGGCTAGGACGATCTGCCGGCGCAGAAACTGGCTTTCTTCGGAGAAGAGGTATTGCAGCCCCATCTGGGCGGTCGGGACCAGATCGAAGGACTTGTCGGAACGGGCGATCGCGATCATATTTTCGAGGCGCTCCCACTGGAATTTCCCGTCTTTAAAGAGCACTTCAATAAGACGGCGGCGGAACGCAGGAGATTCTTCAGTTAAGAGGCGCTTGGCAATATAGGGGTAACTCACTTCGACAATTTTGAAATTGGGGTTCAGGCACAGCGCGACCCCCTCTTGAGTGACCAAGGAGCGAATGATGAGGGCGAACTTGGCCGGAATCCGAAACGGGTACTGGAACATGAGATCCGAAAACCGATCCGTCGCAATCTTAAAGTTAAACTCGCCAACGCTAGATCCCACCACATCCGCAAAGACGCACTCTAGGGCGGGAACGATCGGCGTAATGTCGGTATCTGGGGTAAGGAACCCCAAGCGAACGAAGTCCTGCGCCAAACGCTCGTAATCTTTGTTGACCAAGTGAACCAGCGCATCGACCAGCGTCTCCTTCGTCTCCTGGTTCAGCTGATCCATCATGCCAAAGTCAATATAGGCCATCCGACCGTCGGGCATGACAAATAAGTTGCCGGGATGGGGATCTGCGTGGAAAAAGCCAAATTCTAGCAACTGTCGCAACCCCGACTCGACCCCAATCCGAATCAGATTATCCGATTCTAGATTTGCATCGAGAATGCACTGGGTGGCAGACAGCTTAAATCCATCAATCCACTCTAGGGTTAGAACGCTGCGGCTGCTGTATTTCCAATAAATAGCTGGAACCTTAACCTCCAGAGAATCGCGGAAATTACGCGCAAACTGCTCGGCATTCAAGCCTTCGTTGTGATAGTCGATCTCTTCGAAAAGCTTCGTGCCAAACTCATCCACGATCGTCCTCAAATCGTGGCTGAGGTTGATAGGCAGCCACGGTCCGATTAGTTTGACCACATGACGAATGATAAAGAGGTCGAGAGTCAGCTTTTTCTCTAAGTTGGGTCTTTGAACTTTAATGGCTACCGCTTGACCGTTATAAAGCCGACCTTTATAAACCTGTCCCAAGCTGGCTGCTGCCACTGGCTTTGGAGAAATTTCTTGAAAGGCATCCTCGACGATGCAGTTTAACTCGCGTTCGATAATGGCAAAGGCTTCCTGCGTCGGAAAGGGAGGAAGCTGGTCTTGAAGCAGCGTAAGCTGCTCCAGGTAGTCCTGTCGGACGAGGTCTGGCCGGGTTGAAAGCGCCTGCCCGATCTTGATAAACGTAGGGCCGAGATTGGTCAGCAACTTTCGCAACTGCATGGCCCGTAGGGGAAGATTCCGTTCCGTTCGATTTAGAATCTTGTCGAGTTGAATGCTCCCCACAAACCAGGCAAACATGACTGCGACTTGAAGCGATCGCCATAATACTTTCCAAGGACGCCAACGGTAGTAGCGAGAAATTGCATGGGGGTCGTACCGTTTTAGCACCGTGCTGTTGCGAGATGTTTCAGCACCGAGTAAAGACTCAGCCACAGGATTCTTCTACCTCGTTCTAACGCGCTCGTTCTAAGCATGCTTGGAGCTGCTCTCAGCCCTAAGAAGTTTGTCCTCTAAGACCTCAATAGGAGCAGATCTAAACTTAGCTTAACTTCAATATAGTATAGAAAACTACAAGGATGGGCGATCCCCATTGCAGGCGAAACCAACGACAACCCGCTTCAACTAATCCGTTCGATCTTGAAAAGCCTTACCGAACAAAGCATTAAATCCACAGCGAGATCGACGTCGAGGGCCCAATGCCGCGACAAACGTGTATTAACTTTTATTGCAATTTCTGCGCGAGCCGAACCCTCGCTTTAGGGGCGCAAAGTCTTACAATGCACGCGCTACCACATGCCCTTTTTCGGCAAAGGCGCAGTGCTGGAAACGGGATCGACGGCAGCCGTCTGGAGGTACTCCTGCATATCTAGATAGCGATCGTCACCAGTGTTTGCAGGAAGGGAGCCTCCGGTGCTTTCGTTTAAGACTGGTCCAGCCTGAACGCGAACTCGCATCAGTTGTTTCAAGGTTGCCATGGGATTGGCCGTGGGTTTCAAGGTAAACAGGACCCCAGCGCAAGGACCTCCCTTAGTGGCAGCAACGCAGATGACAGGCTGGCGGTTCTGGTAAGAAGGGGTGAGATAGTTCAGCATTCCATTTTGGTAATACTGTTGAAACTTTTCGGATACGGTTTTGCAGCGCGCCTGGGGCGAAAACCCAGAACGGCTGAAGTAACTGGAAGACCATCGCACGACGGGTATGTAACCCCGCGACGTGAGGGCAACCGTAGCGGGTGCGCCTTGGCTGGTGCCGCAGATAAATTTCGCGTCATTACTTTTGACGTCGCCAGCCTGCGCCGGAGCGATCGCGCCAGCCAACGCCGCTCCCACAGCCAATGACAGGGTGGAGACAAACCCAATACTTCGGACCTTCATACTGACCTCTCGAGCGTGGCAAATTTATCGTTTTGAGTCTTTTGTCTTTCTAGATTTGAAAATCGATGCGTTCATTACAAATCCTATAGTCTAGAATCTCACGAATTTACGGCCCAAGATGTGACCTGGATCATCGCGTGGCAATACGTTGGGTCATTATTGCATCGCGTTCGTCCGAGCTGGAGGACTGTTATCGCGATCAACGTTGCCGCTCGCATCGTTCGGTCGTGGGGTTGGATGGGCTCGATTTCAACTTCCCAGCTCGTTTGCTTTTTTGGCCCAGTTAATGTCTTTGAGCGTAATCCCCCCTGCATCGTGAGTGGTTAAGTCTACCGTTACTTTGTTATAGACATTGAACCATTCGGGATGGTGTCCTTCGCCCTCAGACACGAGCGCCATGCTGGCCATAAATCCAAAAGCTCTGATAAAGTCTTTGAACTGAAATTGCTTGTGCAGCTTACCGCTTTGAACGGACCAACCCGCTAACGCTTTGAGCTGAGTATCTAGTTCTGCGGGGGTGAGGACTGGAACAGCCATGGTCAGCATCCTTAAGCTATCGCGTAAAATTTTGTCTTTGCAATCTAGAGTAGCGAATGTCGTTCGATAATGTGACTGACACCCCAATCTCAACTATCCAACCCATGGGGATACTTTACACGAACTTCTGGATTCAGGTATCGCTGTATTCTGAAGAAGGGATGCACGGGTGAGCTGCGATCTCAAGCGCGTCCGAGACCGAACATTGCCATGACGAAAGATGATGAACCCTGGAAGCTACGAATTTAAAAAGCTGTTCTGTCGGAGTTTTACGGACAGTCACGCTCCCTACAGTGCAGACAGCCTGGTTTGGCCGATCCTCGATGATGCGTTCGTCGGGCGGCTGCAGAGTATTCCATTCTGGGGAGAGGTCTTGTTAACTCAACACAATGCAGCACGAGTAACCCGTGCCTTTGCCCAGACGCTTAAAGATCCGATGGTGAAAGAGACCGTTACGCTTTTGGAAGAAGAGCAGCAACGGCTTGTGGCGATCGTTCGAGCTTTTTTGATGGCTTATGGCATCCCATCTCCGGTTCTTCCAACAGTCACAGTATCCAAAAACCCCGAAGCAGCCTTTATTCGGGCGGGGTACAGAAAATGTTTGGATCTTTTTGTGGCGGATGGATTGCGCGTCGCGGCTGCTCAGGTCAATTTTATTCCAGACGAAATAAACCAGCGCTTTGCATCGCTTTTGACGGAGCACAACCGTCACAGTATTTTTCTGGTCAACTGGATGGCCTACCAAAAAGTCAAGCTGAATCGGCGCTGGAATCAGTCGAGTGCGGTGCCCGCGCTCTGGAATCGCAGTGCGGCACTCGTCAAACTGATGTCGGCTTTCCGGGCCAAGGATGAAGACGAGCGACCTCCCGCAGAACGATGGATGGCTCAATTTAGTGCGGAATCTTTTCTCACCTTTTGCCTTTCGGAACATCAAAAACAGATGCAGGCATTCGACCCCGAACTCCTGCGGCCTCAGCTTGCGGCCAACTTAGCGACTGTCGCCCGCGAAGCCTTCAAGGTATGGCCGCAGCGCAGGGTCGGTCCTCCCGTCAACGTGCCAAAACCGCCTTAGCGGTAGCCGAGTTGGCCTCAAGCAAAGCACTAAATAGGTATAACTGAGATGGAAAATGCATTGCCAGATTGGGTTTTGGGCTGCGCCGCGCTGGCCATCCTCATTGGAGGGTTGCTCATGCTATTTAGCGGGGTGGGAAGCATGGGCAATAAACCTTAATTTTCTTTCACCGATCCTCAAGACGGCAGGGAGTATCAGATGGGCAAGGGACGGTTAGAAGCATTTAGCGATGGCGTGATGGCCATTATTATTACGATTATGGTCCTGGAAATGAAAGTGCCCCACGGAGACGGATGGGCCGCACTGCGTCCGACGATTCCGGTGTTTCTCAGCTACGTGCTGAGTTTTATCAATATTGGGATTTATTGGAACAACCATCACCATCTCTTCCAGGCCGTGCGACTCGTCAACGGTCGCATTCTCTGGACAAACTTGCACCTGCTGTTTTGGCTGTCCCTCTTTCCGTTCGCGACCGGATGGATGGGGGAGAATAATTTTGCGACGACGCCCGTCGCGCTTTACGGAACGGTGCTTCTGTTTGCGGCGATCGCCTTCACCCTGTTGACGCGGTCCTTGATCGATCGGCACGGCCAAGACTCTCCTCTAGCGACTGCCATTGGTCGAGATCTTAAGGGCAAGATTTCGCTGGCGTCCTATGCATTGGCGATTCCGCTGTCTTTTGCAAACCGATGGATTGCATGCGGGTTATTTGTTTTGGTTGCCGTCCTGTGGTTCATTCCCGATCGCCGCATCGAGAAGATATTGACCGATTGAAGCCATGGGCGGGATGAAAAAGGCGATCGCCCTTTATCCTTCAACCTCTGCCTGCATTGTAGGAGCGGACGTCGATACATTTGAGCCTGCTTTCGCTTTTTCTTCCTTTAAAAACCTTTGGTACATCTCGCTCAGATAGGGCGTCATCTCGTTGGTTTCAATACCATAGCCGAGACTGGTCCAAGTTCCTGAAAGCGTGCGAAGGACGGGAAGGAGCTGTCCGGCTTTGAGTTGAGCGCGAATGTCCATTCCCCACGCTTCTGGATCTGCCAGCCAACGATAGGTGACCCGGTCTTGACTCTCTGGGTCGAAGGTATACTTCTGCCAAAACAACCAGCCTGCGGGCTTTGGATGATAGAGGCGCGACATTTGTTCCCAAGTAGTCGTAATAAACTGGTAGCGACCCGCTGCGGTGGTGCAGTCCCCCACATTGGGCCCGGCCACAATTTCGATACAGCGGTCGGGATGGCGATCCCAATCTGAAAAATACTCGCCGCCATAGAGGAGCCCGTAGGGATTGGGATCGTTCGACTCGCTGACAGAAATCGTCCGCATTAGGGCGCGAATATAGGGGTCTCCACCTGTCATGACCAGAGGAGGATAGGCGGAGCGAAAAGGAGAGGATTGCTCGAAGGAGGGAATCCAATGCATCTGAAGGGATAAAATCGAACCCATCAATCCTGCTACAACAACCCGATCGCGCAGGTTGAGGCGCTGAAAACGCTGAATGCCCGTTTTAAGAATCCTGCTGCTCTGCTGTAGGGCGACAGAGCTGAGCTGAAACAACAACGGGACAAGAGAGGGTTTGGGCTGGGGTGCCTGCGGTGGCGATTCCGATTTGGATGGCAGCGATTTAGAATGCGTCATTAATTTAGGCTGCAACCCCTGCAAATAACTCGGAGAAAGGCCGCTCTGCTGCATCTGGGCGGGCTACGATTTCAACAATCTTGTTGTGAGCTGTAGCGTAGGCCAAAGCTTCGACGCAGACCTGAGCGACCTGAGTCCGCGAAATACTGCCATCGAAAAGGGTGTCCGCACTCGACATGACGATGGGGGGACGATCTTCAGTATTTTTCAACCCGCCGGGACGCACGATGGTATAGGTCAACCCGCTGCGCTGAAGGTATTGTTCGGCCTGCTGTTTCCAGACCAGAATCAGCCAGAATAGGTTGAGCGGATGAAAAAACTGCGAGGCGCACAAAGAAGACACCAAAATAAAATGCTCTACCCGTGCCGCTTTGGCCGCATCCACTAGATTTTTGGTGCCCTCAAAATCCACTTGGTAGGGTTCGAAAGGGTTGAGGCTGGGGCGCGCTCCAGTGGCACAAAATACGACGGTACAATCGGCGATCGCCTTTCTCAGCGTATCCGGTTGGAGCACGTCTCCCACCACCAGTTCTGCTGACGCTGGCAGCATTTCCTGCGCTTTCGCCCGGTCTCGCACCAGCGCCCGAACGCCGATATTTTGCGCTACGAGCTGCTGTACGATCCGACGTCCCGTTTCGCCCGTTGCTCCTACAACCAATGCTTTCATGGGTTCAATCTCAGTTTAAGGTTTGATACAGCGTTGTTTGGGAGTATGGTTGATTTTTAGATTTCGACTTTTATCATAAGCAATTTTGCAAATTTGGAGGGGAAGGGGCGATGAATTTGGGCTCGCTGCGCTAAGGCCGGACAAACCCGAACTTCAATCGCGCCTTCGCACTCTACTGCATGCATCCTTCGTGAAAAAACGCAGTTTTGGATGCAAAACACCTTCGACTTGGGGGAACCCGCAGCGTGTCTATTTCTTTTTTTGAAGTTTTTCCAGATGTCCTGATCCTTTTAGATCGAAAAGGTCAAATCGCAGACTACAAGGCTCCGCTTGTCTCAGAACTTTACCTCGTACTGGAAGAGTGGGAGGGCAAAAGCCTTCAAGATCTGTGGCCGATACAGGTGAGCGCGGCCTTCGAGCGCGCGCTCCAACAGGTGTTTTGGACGCAAACCCCCGAACAGCTAGAGTATTCTCTTTCCACTGGGGGTGAAAAAGCCTACTACGAAGCGCGAGTGATTCCCTACTCGCAAGATCGAGCGATCGCCATTATTCGCAACATCACCGAGCGGCAGCAGCGAGACGAGCAGTTGCGCCACGATGCCTTCCACGATGGCTTGACCGGGCTGCCCAACCGTAATCTGTTTACGGATCGCCTAGAGATGGCAATGCGGCGGTTTAGACGGTTTCCAAAGCTCTATTTTGCGGTCTTTTTTATCGACCTAGATTCGTTCAAACAGGTTAACGATTGTTACGGTCACGATGTGGGCGATCGGCTTTTGAAAGCAGTGGCTGGCGTTCTTCAGAGTTGCGTGCGGGCAAACGATACGGTAGCCCGCTTGGGTGGGGATGAATTTACTATCCTGCTGGACAGCATTACCAATGTAGCTGAGGTTCGAAACGTGGCCGAGCGGATCCAGGAAAAATTTCGCACGCCGCTCGACCTTGCAGACCGCGAGCTGATTTGCGGAGTCAGTATTGGAATCGTTCTGAGCGCGTTTCGCTACAAGCAGGCTACCGATTTAGTCAAGGATGCAGATACAGCGCTCTATCAATCTAAGCAAAATGGAAAAGGTCAATATTCAATTTTCGAACCTTAAAAACGCGTTGAGACGAAGGGAGCGATCGCCGAGGACGGTGAATGATTTCTTTGGGCAGGGCTGGTTTATAGGATATTGCTACGCTTGTCCGCAGTAGTAAGGTTCGCGGATGCAAATCACACTGAAAGGATGATAAATGCGCGACTGTTACACGAGGTACATCACCACCGAACTGAAGAGCGTAAACGAGAATCAAGTTTATAAGTTCACTTAGCTTTATCCAAGGAGACACATTATGAAACTGATTCAACCTCTTTCGTTAGGACTGTTAATCGTTGTATCACTTGCATCTGCAGCCTTAGCTTCACCCCGCACTTTTAGTACGCAAGCGTCACCTCAATCTGCACCATCAGGATTTCAGGGTCTAAAGCAAACCCGACCTGAATCATCAGGGTTGGGAGGCCCCGGCGTATTGCGTGCAGGTTGCCCTAAAGGACAAACACCGTCTTCATGGCAGAAACCAATTTATGATAAAAATGGACTTTTTGTCGTAGGGTGGGAGACAGTGGCAACCTGCATTCCTGACGATCTTGAGCCTGCGGGCTAATTCTATCTCATGGGGGGTGAGTTTTCCTCCCCCATGTACCCTAGGGGATGAAAGAAACCTCATCCGCTAGCCGCAGGCAAAGCGTAGGACGAGCAAGGCGGCTGCGCGTAAAGCAATTCTTGAGCTGCGATCGCCCCTTCTGAGGACGCCCATACGGACTGAATTCGAACCACTTGCCCTGCCGCCAAGCTTGCCAATGAAAAGTTGCGATAGCTCGTGCCGCCTTGCTCTAACACTCTCGGGACGCAAGCGGCGTTGAGGTACACGGTGCCATCGTCTCCGACATGGACTCGTTTGCGGAGCTTCTGCCTGGTATGGCGCAGCGCGTGATGCATGTGCCCAAAGGTCACCAGCGCAACCCGTTTTCCCGATGCTTTGGTCGCCGCGATCGCCGCGTGCAGGTCCGGGTCGCCGTAGTCTCCGCCAACGGGTATCCAGTCTCGACCGCAGGGATCTTCGGGGCGATCGCCCAAGCCCGTCGGGCCATTGTGGCTGACAAAAACAAGGGTTTCACACCTTGACTGCTGGGCGGCCTGCACGATGCGATCGCAGGAATCCTGCATGGAGTGCACGTCGAAGCGATCGGCGTAAAAATCGGCGTGTTTCCAGTCCGGCCCGCCCCAGCTAAAGGGTCTGCCTCCTACAATCCCGAACTGCATCTGGGGGAAATCGCGCTGGCTGTAGCCAATATGGGCCGCTCCCAACGCCTCGAGCTGCTGCTGGACTCGATCTTCATATCGTCGATCGTAGGGACACTTTTGGCGACCCCAAATCGTAGCGCTATACCAAGCATCGTGATTGCCCAGCGCCACCGCAATGGGGATTGACATTTCTGCAACCTGCTCGACGAGCTCGACGGCTTCGTTGCCAAAGTCCCCCACAAATAGGGCTAGATCGACGCCCAAGGAGATCAATGCCGACTCGTCGCGATCGTCCCACTGGCCGTGGACGTCGCCCACGATGGCAACTCGAATGGGTTTGGAGGGGGAGGTAGACTGCGATCGCGCCACCGATGAATGTGTCAAAACAAGTCTCCTACAGGGACGGGAAAACCAACCTAATCTTGAACGTACACCTGCCCCATCGCTAAGGCCATTTCCGCCCGCATAAACTCTCTACCCAAGTAAGCCGCATGATCCAGCTTGGTCACCAAAGAAATTTCCGGCGCTTCAAAGATTTGAATGCAAAGTTCCTTTGCCGTTCGGGCCTGGAAAACAGCCGTCGGCTGGCGCTCCACCTTGACGCCGCAGGGAAATGGCTCGCCCGTCTCTGGATCGACCGCTAAGCCCTTCTCGTTGATGGCGTTGGTAAAGTGCTTAGCGTAAATCAGCGCATTCTCAGTGTCGATATAAATAATAAAGTATCCGCCCGGATCGAGCGCAATAAAGCGCTGGGACAGTTTGTCGTCGATCGCAGTTTGTTGTTCTAACAGAGAAATCATTTGTAATATGGCAGCGTTGTCAGATCGCTTTGCATCAGAGTTTATATTCCCTAGTCTAGTGCGCCGACATTCTTTTTTCGCGAAGCCCTGTTTGCAGCCTGTCTGCAGATCGGTCTTCAGTCGCAATATCTTGAGCTGCTGTAGAGGCGAGTAGAATAAAAAATATCTATGCCGCTCGCGAGCAATTGGGCTATGAAAACCTTAGCGAAATGGTCTGTCGAAGATTATCACAGCATGATTGGGGCAGGGGTTCTGCGCGATCGCAAGGTGGAACTCCTAGAAGGCGAAATTGTTGAAATGAGTCCAGAAACGCCAATTCACTACAGCACCGCCAGTCAAAGTTCAAACTATTTAAGGGAAATTTTGCGGGATAAAGCCGCTGTTCGCTTTAATGGGCCAATTACTCTAGATACCTCTGAACCCGAGCCTGATATTGCGATCGTGCGTTTGCCGGAGTCTGCTTACAGTAACAGGCATCCTGGGCCAGAAGATATTTACTGGCTCATTGAAGTGGCCAGAACCAGCCTTAGCAAAGATCTAGACCTGAAGGCTGCCATTTATGCTGCTGCAAACGTTCAGGAGTATTGGGTTTTAGATTTAGCCGACCCGAGAATCATCGTGCTTCGAGAACCGCAGGGACGGCAATACCTGAGCGAACAAATTTTCCGCACCGGAATGCTCTCACCCCTCACCTTTCCCGATCTTCAAGTGGCGGTCGAGCGACTGATTTGAGCAACTCTAGATCCCAAACTTAGGGTTTGTAGAGCGCTGGAAACTGTTTTCGAAGCTGCTCGATCTTGGGTAGATCGTGGGCCGTGACGTAAGGATGCGTCGGGTTCCGAGCAATAAAGTTTTGATGGTATTCTTCCGCCGCGTAAAACTGACTGAGGGGCGAAAGTTGGGTTGCGATCGGATTCTTGAAGACGCGAGCCGCATTAAGCCGATCGATATAGGCTCGGGCAACCTGTTTTTGCGTAGTATCCTTAAAAAATATCGCCGACCGATACTGAGTGCCATAATCTGGACCCTGTCGGTCGATCTGCGTCGGGTCGTGGGCGACTGCGAAGTAAATCTGCAGCAGTTGCCCGTAGGTAATTTGCGATGGATCGTAGGTAATCCGTACGGCTTCTGCGTGTTCGGTCTGTCCGGCCCCGACCTTTTCGTAAATGGCATCGCGTGCGCTGCCTCCTGCATAGCCAGATACCACATCAGACACCCCTTTCAGGCTCTCAAAAACCCCTTCCATTCCCCAAAAGCATCCGCCTGCCAAAACGACAGTGGATTTTCCCGAGGCCGCAGGTAAACTAGCGATGGGTTCGGGGAAGGGTTGGGCTGCCTTGGAGTGCGATAGGTCGTGGGGCGCTCCGCCTGCGAGCGCGGCAAGCAAAGCCAAGGCAGATAAGCTAAAGAACAGTAAGCGAGGGGAGGGGATGCGAGGAGGTGTCATGGGGCAAAAATCCTGTGAGGTTTGATGGATTCGATTCTATGCACCAAGTCTGAAAATACGCTGAGGGCGACCTGAGGGACTCTGGATCGAAGAAAAATACGTTGCAAAATGCAATATTTATTGTCAATTCTTAGAAAAGAGTACAACTAACTTATCTAAATCGGATTGATTTTGAAGAGACGCGATGACTAGGATGAGATGAATACAGCAACTCTCATTGGTCGGGCAATGCATGAGTTTGAAGCCTATTTCCGAGCTTTAGAGCTAGATCGAGATGCAACGCTCGATGAGATCAAGCAAGCTTACAAGGATTTGGTCATGGTCTGGCATCCAGACCGCTTTGGCCATAACGCTCGGTTGCGCCACAAAGCTGAGGAGAAGCTCAAGCAGTTCAACCAAGCCTACGACTGCTTAAAGCAGTGGTGCGCGGATCCGAGACAAGCCGCAGGTCATTCCCGCCGATCGAGCGCTTCATCCCGCGATCGGGCCGCGCGCGATCGAGAACCGCGATCGCCCCAATCGGCTCCCCATCAAACCCAGTCCCGCCAGACCTATTCAGCGAACCACAACCCTCCGCCCCACGTTAAAACCAGCGGGTTGTATATTACTTTTGCCCATGCGGAATATGTCTTGGAACATTATTGCTTCAAGCCCCGCAAGGACATGGATGCATCCCATCACGAATACGAGAGCGGTCCCTTTGTCCTGATGGTGTGCGACGATCCATTGGCCCTAACCCTGTCCGTACCCTGTCACTCTTTGCAGCACTTCGATCGCATTTTGCTCTCTATACCGTGCAAGTCTACAGGACATTTTTGTCAGGCTGAAGCGCAGAAGCTTTTAAAGCTGTTGCATACCCAAGCCAGTGCGTGAATGAGAGAGCAATATTAAAGGTAAGTAGAAATTCTCAAAGGACAGCATTAATGAGTGCAATGGTGTCCTGAAAGGTACCAGTTCGAGGGATCGTTGAGCTTTTTACCCAATCCTATAAACACCAGAAGAATAGCGAAGCGAGTTCTAAGATATACCTTGACCGGATAATAACCATCAGGAATAGTAAGCATTGAGAGATCGACCTCAGAAACATTAGCATTTGGACAAGGAAAACCAATGTTTTTGAAGTTGAGAACTACCAATTCGCTAGGAAAGCAGGTTTTTGGCAATAAAAATATGCCGTATACATGATGATTTCCTAACCATGGTTTAACAACCACTCTAGAGGCTTGCGATTTACAAATGAGGACTACCTAGGATAACAAGAAACAAGATACTTCAATAGGCATATTTTAAATGATATTTGCAAAATCATGGTAGGTGTTTGGATCGATCGAAAGATTTTAGCAAGTGAGGATCTCTATGATCGCTATATTTCTCGTTGTTATAGTTGTTGCCTGCATAATGCAGCATCAGCATCAGGCGCAGCTGGCTTTTGGGAACGGTTCCTTTATGAAAACCACTTGTATCTTCAATAAATCCAAATCCCGCCGGACCGTAGATTGGAAAAACTTTTTCAGTACCGTAAAACTTTGAAACTGCTTCGTCAGCAAGTTTTCTACTCAAAAAATTTAAGACATGAAATAAAGACTTTTTATGATGACTACCATAAACAAAAACATGGGGGGCTCCTTCAGTCGTTACCTCAGTTAGATAGAAAAAGACTCTCATGCTGGCATAGTCATCGATGTCATAGTGAAAACTACAGCTTTCCTGTCTATGCGCATCATGGGAAAGACCTTCTACTGGAAAAACCCACGTGAGGCTACATCCCGTGTATTTAGCTCGCTTCCCCACATATAGATGTGCGATTTCCTGTAGCTTTGAATCATTTGCAAGTTTTGAGATGGCAGGACATCGTTCGCTAACATTAAAATAGTCAGCCATATAAAACGGCTGACTATATATCTGGTCTACCTTTTTTTTGTCTGAAATTCTGAATCCTAATTGGGGATCGCCTCCAGCATGACAGTCATTCGATTTTGTATAATCAAGTATTTCTTGAAGTATATTTTGGGGTAATGCAAGTCCTCCAAAAAATCCATCTTTCTTAAGCGAACTAACAGCCGAGGAAATATCTAAATCAGGAAAGAAGGATTGTAATAAATTAGACTCTTTTGCTTCATGAACTCGATCAAAATAAGTCAGGATTAAACGTACAGAATAAAATCTTCCTAGCAAAAACTTTATGGTATTATTTGGGTTTATAATAAAATTTTTAACCGTGTAATTAACCTTATGAATAAGATTCTTATACATACATTTTTGAAATTTATATTATTAAATTGTAGAATTTTGGAACAAGTTGCCAATTCAAATCCGAAATGCAATAGGTGCTAATGTTTGAAGCTTGGTGGTGCAGAAATAATCTTCAATCATTGCCCCGCAATGTTGTTTAATCGTCAAATTCTCTAAAGCCCTAGCCACAAACTTATGGTACTGCCTCCACCGAGATCTTAAGCTGCATGACGTCGAAACTCACAGGACAGCGATGCACCTTACATCACCTCTCATAGCTTAACGCCCTATTCCGGTGCAGTGAAGTGTTATGTTATACGCAAAACTTGAGATTACAAATAATCGCACTTCTCCGTATTTCACCCCACTGAACGCTACCTGGAAAGCGTGAAGACAATCGCCTCAACCTAAATCTCCAAGCGTTTCACAACTTCCATAGCTCCTTGCACTCTATGATGGCTGCTCAGCCATTTACGAAGTCTTTGAGTGGAGATGTTTTTAAAGCTTGCAAAGTGTTAATAAACGGCCTTTACTAAAATCTGAGCTACAGTCCATTCTTCGAGATCGAAAATCACCGATTTCAGATTCAACCGTCCATTTGTAGTATATCAAAAAAATCTGTTCGCTGGATAAAGCGTTGAGAATTCAAAACAGAACGCTGACAGATATTCTGAAAAATTGCCTTTACCCAGGATTTAAGCAGCCCAACTATGGTTTAAGCGACAAACTGTCGTCTAACACTCTCTCCAGGCTGTTTATCTAACAGACTGTCATACTAACACCCTCTTACGGGCATTAGTATGACAGATGTCGTCTAACACTAAACGGTAGGGCATTGCGACAGATTATCGTATAGCACCCTTATTAGAGAGCTTCCACAACAGCTCAATTAAATTTTCTCGATCGCGAATATTCTCAATCAATCTCATCCACCTCAGCTAATGGATGGCATATACCGAGTTGCCCGCTTCTAAAAACAAGATATTTACTAAGCATTAATACTTGTCTTAAAACTCCTATTTCTTGTACCCTGAAGCTGTGTCAATGCAGCGGATTTCTAACCGGAAATAACTCACTCCATCCAAACCGATCTCTACGATTTCACCCCATCCACCGATCGCCCGTTGTAAAGACTCATCGATTTCTCCATTCCTTGCCGGAGCGCCAGCTCGACCGCATCTGCCGCCATATCCAACACCTCCGGCAAAATTTGCAACTCCTCCGGCGTAAATTTGCCCAAAACGTGGGAAATTGTATCCTTAGCAGCCCCAGCCTCAGCAGCTTTACTGATGCCAATTCGCAGTCGCGGAAAATCTTGAGTTCCCAGATGGGCAATCAGCGATTTCATGCCGTTATGCCCCCCTGCCGAACCGCTGAGCCGAATTCGAAGTTTCCCGACGGGTAAATCCATGTCGTCGTAGAGCACCAGCACCTGCTGCGGCAGAAGCTTGTACCAGTCCAGCACCGCCCGCACCGACTGTCCGGACTTGTTCATAAACGTGTTGGGTTTTAACAATCGCATCCGCTGCCCTGCCACCATCCCTTCCCCTAACTCGCCGTGAAATCGACGCTGTTCGGCCAGGGGAATTTGCCAGCGCTTTGCCAAGCGATCGATCGCATCAAAACCGACATTGTGGCGCGTGCGATCGTATTTCGCGCCTGGATTGCCCAGACCGACAATCAAGCTAATGGGTGGAGGCGCGAGCTGCGCGGAGTCTACCATATCGATCGAGCGTCCTTGATACAGCTGAAATCGTGCGAGCGAGGTCGATCTGAAGTCACTCTAGGTTCGTTCGCGAACCCCAAACTTCCTGGGGAATGAAAGCGCGATCGCTGGGAATGGGAGCAACGGGTTCCGTCAGCATAAAAGTCCCCGCTTCAATCCATTCCTTTAGTTCTAAAGCGACCTGTCGCGAAAGAGCAATGCTGGCCAAAGGCGCAGTCCGCACTATCTTATTTTCAATTTTGATTTTGCCAGATTTAAGCTGCGCGTAGCTCACCAGCCCGAAGGTCGGCCTTACCCGTCTCGGAATCGAAAAATCGATAATGGGTGCCACCAACTCCGCATCTGTTACGGCACAGCGGCGCACGACCTCTTCGTCTAAAACCGGAAACGGAATCCCGACGCCCAGCATGAGCGACGGCCCATACTGCTTAAAGTAACAACCGCGCACCCATTTGGGGTTCATTTGCTTGGCATCTCCAATGAGGGCGAGCGTTGCCGCAGGGCCAATAGGGGTTTCGTTGGGTCGGCGTTTCTGGAGCGGGAAATGTTGAGTGCCTTCCCAGGTGATGTACCCAATACCGCCGCCCATAAAGATGCGGGAGCCAATACCGAGGAGCCTCAGATTGGGATCATTGAGCAGGGGGGATAGGGCACCCGTGTTGGAATACACTGCGTTGCCCAAACGGGGCTGAAGGGGACCGAGGTACGTGTAAAGAGGGCGATCGCCGCCATTGACGCCCACAATAAAGTTTTGGTAGAGGTTGCGCGGGTTGAACAAATAAAACTGGTTGATGGTGTCTTTAGTGATGACCGTATCGAGAGTAGCGCGGGGGTAGCAGTCGGTTCCCTGCCCCGTGGCCCGCAGGGGAACGGATTTCCCGGCGATTAAATCTTCAATGACGTGACCGCCGCCGCGCTCGCGCACTTCTTCGCCGTCTGCTTCAGACATTCCGATAGATTCCGCAGACTGAGAAGCCCCCAGGTATAAGTCCACAGCGCCAAAGCCCGAATAAGCCGCCACACGATCGAGCCAACATTGGCGAATCTTAATCGGCGGGTCGGTATGGCCTAGATTCAGAATGGCTCCAGAAGACTCCATGGGTTCAAAAGTGCCCGCTACAATGACGTCTACCTCTGCAGCCGTTTGAGGAATACCCGCTTCAGCGACGCGTGCCTTGAGCTGTTCGACGGTCCAAACGACGACAGAGCCGCGCTGGATTTTGTCATTAATTTCGGCAATGGTACGCATTCTGTTGAGGTGAACTCCATTCTCCAGTCTAGAGTCCTGAGGCAAAATTCTAATCTCGATCTGCTCTCGGTCTAATCTCGATCTGCGTCCCACAATTTGTTCCTCAGCGATCGCGGAAAAATCCCCTTCAGATCGGAAAGCGATCTAGCGTTTAACGCTCCGGGTTGAACCATTTATCGTGTAGCGCTTCGCTCGTGCCATCTTCTTTGAGCTTCAGCAACGCCCTATTGATCTCCTTGCGATAGGGACTGTTAATGGGCAGAAGAATGCCGTAGTTTTCGTCTCGTACCGTCTCGCCGACCAACTGAACTTTGCCTTGCCCATCGCGGGCGGCGTAATACATCAAGACAGGGGCATCGAACAAAACGGCATCGACCTGTTTGTTTGCAAGCGCTGCATAAGCGGCTTCAATTTTGTCCACTTCTAGGACCTGAAGTTGTCTGCCTTGGAGAAATGCCGCCGCTGTACTGTTGGCGGTAGTGGCGACCGCTCGACCTTTTAAGTCCTCTACACTTTTGATATCTCCTTGCAGGTTTTGAACCGTCATTCCAGCCGTTACGGTCGCGGTAAAGTAGGCCACGAATAGAACTGAAATGAACATCCAAAATATGGCCATCACGCGTCCTAACGCACCCCTGGGCATTTCCTCCGCCTGGGTTGCTAGCGTGGAAGCCGCCCACCAAGCAGCTTCAAAGATGCCTGGGAAATACTTCTCCGATATCGAACTGTGGGGATGCCGCCGTTCGAACAGCCAGATCAAATGGGCGGCAATGACGATCATGGCCAAGGCAAGGCCAATAATTTGCAGCAGTGCTGGCGAAAGTAAATCTCGAAGTAGATTGGGAACAAACCCGGATCGATTGGGGTTCCGTACCATAATCTTTAACCCCGAGGCAAAAATAGGATAGGAAAAATCAAATTTTTGCTCGCGTTCGGCGGTAATGGAAATTGCGGCGATCGCCAGATCTGCGTTCTGTTGCTCCACTGCTGCGAACATTTTCGGGAGGGTTGGGTAGGGCGTCAGGGTGGATCTCACCCCCATCTGGTCCGCTATCTTCTGCCACAACTCGATACTAAAGCCCGTTAGCTTTCCTCCTTCTTCCATCACAAAGGGAGGGATGAGACGGGTGGCAACGCGTAAGGTCTGAGGCTGGGGTGCAGCCATTAAACGAGGGGGGCCATTCAGGCTCAGGACGCTACTCGCGATCGCCAAGCCCAGAAATGCCAGAACCCCTCTTTTCCACCATCGTTGAAGTGCAATCATGGACGACTGAGAAAGAATCTGTCAACCACCGAACGACGCTCTCGAACGCGCTCGAACGGACGTAAAGCTTTCTTTGCGCGCTGGCAAAGATCTGTAATTTAACGGAAGCGCCGCCTGCAAAACTCTTTCTACAATCGGTACAGGCTGAATCCAATAAACCATGCTAAGGCATCAGAGGAACATATATCATGTTTGAGAGTACCTTGGTTGTTAATTTAGCTTTCCTGCTCGCTGCCGTTTTAATGGTCCAGATTTTTATTAAAGCATCGACGCGAGCTTGGCAGAAACGGGATTCATTAGGGCAAGATGAAGCATCAACCTGGGGATGGTGGGTAGAGTTGCAGACAGCACGGCCAGACTGCCTGTATTACTTTGGTCCCTTTACAAGCTTTGCTGAAGCTGAAGCGTCTCAGTTGGGCTACATCCAGGATATAGAGGAAGAAGGCGCTCGAGGTATTACCGTTCGGGTCAAGTGGTGCAAACCCAGACAGCTGACGACTCCGCCCGATGAGTCTTTCGAGTTTTCCTGGAACTTTCAGCCGTAGAATTTTCAAAAGCTAAGAAACAGAATGCCTCGGTCGCTTTGACAGGCTGTCTAACACTAATTGTTTGAACGGGACTGACGGGGCTCGAACCCGCAACTTCCGCCGTGACAGGGCGGTGCTCTAACCAATTGAACTACAGTCCCAAGTCCCGAGCAATCTCTATTGTGCAGATATGCAAGGGTTTTGTCAAATAAGGTTTTAAACGGCGGGGCTATTTAGTGGAATCGCTGAGCCATTAACTGCTCTTCAAGGGCTGCAATGCGGTTGTAGGCTGCTGTGAGCTGCGCCATCAAACGCTGCATTTGAAGCTCCTGGCTGATGGTTTGGCCTTTGCTGCCGGTCAAGGGAGCGGGATCTTCGTCAGCTAATATGTCGCGATGGAGGCCTGCCCTGGCGTTGGGAGGATAGGTGCGATCGCCGTCGCGAACTATCTTGGGTCGCTCGTTCGACCGGGTGGAGGCTAAAAGCTCTTCAATTTGGGTACTGATTACCTCGATTTTTTGATGAATTGCCTCAATTTTGGTGTTAACGACCGTAAGCTGCTGTTGAAGTGTTTCCACAAAAAGTTCCTAAGGTGACGATATCCGATCGCGTTCAATTTCCATAGTACGGATAAGATCCAGTTATTTGGGGGAGTCGAGACGGCGAATACTTAAGATCTAGTTAAGATTTTGATAATTGCTCCTATGCCAGCGATCGCCTTGTCAACCCAAGGAAAAATTGAAAAGGTTTGCTTTTTAAGCAGGAGTCGATCGCAGGCCCCACCATAAAAACTGGCCTTTCTAGGCGGCATCCACTTTTTGTGAACCTTTCGAGCAATCGGCAGTGATGTTCGTAGCGGGCCGTCCAGAAGCAGTCAGTTTGCGAGATGGCAATTCACGACATCCACAAGGCGATCGCACCAGTGATGGACGGCACTGAAGTCAGCCGCCTCAACCATCACCCGGATCAGCGGTTCGGTTCCGGAGGCCCGCACCAAAATTCGGCCCCGATCGCCCATGGCTGCCTCGGCTTCGCAGATAGCCGCTTGGAGCGGTTCGCATTCCTGCCAACGACAGCGGCGATCGCGATCTTCGACGCGCACATTTCTCAGCAGTTGGGGATAGGTGGCAAAGCTCGCATCTACAAGCACTCGGATCGGAACCCCCGCCTGTTTCACAATGGCCGCAATGTGGAGGGCCGTTTGCAGACCGTCGCCGCCTATGCCGTAATGGCGGCACAGAATATGTCCGGATTGCTCGCCCCCTAGCATGGCATTATGGTTGAGCATTTCGGCATGGACGTATTGGTCGCCCACCGCCGCGCGCACTAATTGGCCTCCCTGTTTTTGCCAAGCGCGCTCGAACCCGAGGTTCGACATCACCGTTGCCACAATGGTATTGTTTGGCAACTTTTGGGCTTGCTTCAGGTGCTGGCCCCAAAGGTACAAAATGTAATCTCCATCGACCGTACGACCGCTGCAATCGATCGCCAAAACTCTGTCGGCATCTCCGTCAAAGGCAAAACCAATGTCTGCGCTGCAGCTGACCACTGCCTCTCGAAGCGTCTCTAAGTGGGTGGAGCCGCAATTGACATTAATCCGAGTGCCATCGGGCCGATCGTGGAGGCAAATGACCTCAGCCCCCATCTGTCGAAATAGGTCGGGTGCCAATTGCGTTGCCGCACCCCAAGCCAAATCCAGCACTATTTTCATCCCTTGGAGGGTCAGGTTAGCGTTGAAAGGAGTTTGAAGCGATTCCAGATAAACCTGCGTCAGGTCGGATCGATGGTGGTGGCGGCCCCAGATATGCCCCGTCACGCTCTCAATCGAGCTGGAGTACAGGCGATCTTCGATCGCCTGCTGAATGCCGAGGGATAGCTTTGCGCCATCTGCCCCAAAAAACTTAATGCCATTATCTTCCGGCGGATTGTGGCTAGCGGAAATCATCACACCCCCTAAAGCTTCGGTGCGATGGGTGAGGTAGGCGACTGCAGGGGTAGGGCACAGTCCCATATTCCAAACGTCCAAGCCAGCGGCAGTCAAGCCCGACGCCAGGGACATGGCCAGCATATCGCTGGAGCACCGAGAATCTTGACCCATCATAAATGGACCGGGTCTTCCTGCTTCCTGCTGCAGTACTTTTCCAGCCCAAAAGCCCACTTGCATTGCAAGAGCAGGCGTTAATAATTGACCCGCCTTGCCGCGAATGCCGTCCGTCCCAAACAATTGACGCGGTTTTCGGCTGGAACCGATATCGGACTCCTTCCGTAGGGGTGATTTCATCGAAAGGAGAGAAGGTAAAGATTCTGAAGACACCACCATGACACTGCTCGCTCCACACACAACACTCGAAGTTCAATCCAACGGCTCTGGGCTAGCTGCTCTAAATTCGACATCACAAGCCCTCTCATTGGGTTCGATCGAGAAACAACCCGCACCAGAGACTCGATCGGTGAGTTTAGCCTTTGACGGTCAATTTGCAACAGCGAACTGCCCCTCTAAAACCGTACCTATAAGCTGTGGTTAGCTTATCACCTTGCTTCAAAATATACCTATGCCTTACGCTATTCAAGTCAAGGGGATAGGTAAACTTCGTTCGGTTCTCTAAAATTTGGCGATCGCCCGACGAGCAGTTTAGAGTGTTGGGTATAGCCCTTTTTTTTGATGTTTATTTGTCTTCCATGACGTTGCTTCAGTCTCACAATATTCGGCGATCGCCGCATCGATCTTCCGCTCGGGCCATTGGGCAAAGCCCGCGAAATGTCGTTTTGATCGCCCTGGTCAGCCTGCTGCTCTTCGGACTGATTCCGGCACGCTTAGCCTTTTTACAAGTGGTTCAGGGCAAGCTCAATCGAGAACTAGCGGACGAAAACCGCATTCAGCTCATTCCCAAACGACCAGAACGCGGGAAAGTGTTCGATCGCAAAGGCCGAGTTCTTGCCGGAAGCCAGAGTTCTTACTCCGTGTTCGTATGGCCTTTGGTGCAAAAAAAAGCGCAGTGGCCTCAAACATTGGAGACCCTCTCCGAGATCCTCGACGTTCCCGCCCAGCAAATTCAAGAAAAGGTTAAAAAAGCCGGGGTCAACTCTCCTTCTCTGGTGCGGGTGGCACGGGGGATCTCCTACAGCCAGATTGTGGCGTTAGAAGAGCACCGCAGCGAGCTAGCTGGCATTGAAGTAGACAATGAAGCCACCCGGTACTACCCCAATGGAGAAATGGCCGCTCAAACCTTGGGGTACATCGGCGAAATTACGGGAGAAGAGCTAGACAAGAAGAAGGACCGAGGCTATCGCCTCGGAGACGTCATCGGCAAAATGGGGATTGAAGCCGCCTACGAAGATGAACTGCGCGGCACCTGGGGCGGTCAGCAGGTGGAGGTGGATGGGGCCGGTCAGATCGTGCGCATTTTGGGCCAAAAGCCCACGCTGCCGGGGAAAGACATTACGCTGACGCTGGATCTGGATGTCCAAAAGGCCGCAGAAGCAGCATTGGGCGATCGCCAAGGATCTATTGTTGCCATGGACCCCAGAGATGGGTCAATTTTGGCGATGGTAAGCCATCCGGCGTTTGACCCCAACTGGTTTGCTAAAAGCATAACTGAAGCCCAGTGGCAAACCTTGCAAAAGCGATCGTTTCCCTTTGTAGACCGTTCGCTTCAGGGGTTCCCCCCCGCTAGCACCTTTAAGATTATTACGGCTACCGCAGGCATGGAATCGGGCAAATTTTCTCCCGATGCGGTGCTCATGACCTACCCCTCCATTCATGGGGTAGGCGACTGGAATGGAGCTGGATTTGGCGCGATTGGATTTGTAACAGCTTTGCAGTGGAGCAGCAATACCTTTTTCGGCCAAGTCGGCGTCAAGGTCGGCCCTAAAACGCTGCTGGACTGGTCGCATCGCTACGGATTGGGCCAAAAAACCGGAATCGAGATTCCAGGCGAAGCGGAAGGATTTTTGCCGAATCCCGACTGGAAAAAGAAAGTCTGGCAGGAGAATTGGTACCCCGCAGATTCGGTGATGATGTCGATCGGGCAGGGAGCCGTTCAGGTAAGTCCGCTCCAAACAGCTGTGGTGTTTGCGGTTCCGGCCAATGGCGGCTATCGCGTAAAGCCTCACTTACTCAAGTCCGACCTGCCCGTCAATCACTGGCGGCAATCCTTAAATATCAAACCCCAAACCTTGAGAACTCTTCGGACTGGCATGCGAGCGGTGGTCCAGGCCGGAACCAGTACTGCGCTCAACGTACCTAACCTCCCGCCCGTGGCAGGAAAAAGTGGGACGGGAGAAGATCCGCCGCGTCCGTCTCATACCTGGTTTGGAGGGTTTGCGCCCTTTGACAAACCAGAGATTGTGGTCGTTGCCTTTGCCGAAAATTCTGGGGGCGGGGGCGGTCGCACCTGCGGCCCCATGGCACTCAAGGTGTTTGAGGCGTACTTCAAAAATAACCCGCTCAAAAAATAAACCCTGTCTGCTTCTCTGCGATCCAGACTGCATTTAGCTGAAGTTTCCTGCCATCATGGGAATGGAACTATTGCCCGTTTTCTGGGAATGACCATTTTTTTTTATAAGGTGTGCGAGCCGTATGGCTGTTTCTCTAATTTTTCTCCCCACAGTATTTGGCTAGGGGGAACCCTTTGGCCCACTGCAGAACATTACTATCAGGCTCAAAAATTTGTCGGGACGGTCGATCGGCACCTTTGCCAGCAGATTTGCAATGCCGAAAGCCCGGAAATGGCAGCGGCAATTGGCCGCAATCCGAAGCATACCGTGCGCTGTAACTGGGATACTCTCAAGGCTGCTGTTATGTACGATGCGGTCTCAACCAAGTTTGCGAGCCACCCAGACCTTGCAGAAGTGTTGCTCAAAACCGGACAGGAATTGATTATCGAAGACTCACCGACCGATAGCTATTGGGGGTGCGGCGCAGACGGCTTAGGCCAAAATCAGTTGGGCAAAGTTTTAATGCGCGTTCGCCAGGAACTGCAACGCAACCTAACTGGCAAAAGCTAGAGGAGAGCGACTAAATTTTGCATTCAGAAGCACGGCGCGCAGCAGCACAGTTCCTCTGAGGTTAGCTTCTTGGAAGTCGGCGTTGTTGAGGTTGGCCTGCATGAGGTTGGCATAGCTCAGGTCAGCCCCAATCCAGGATGTATGTTGCAAATTAGCGCTGTGAAGGTAGCAGTAGCGCAGTTTGGCTTCGCTGAGTTCGGCGCGGGAGAGATCTGCATTCTGCAAATTTGCGTTGTCTAAAATAGCGTCGCTGAAGTCAGCATCCATAAATAGGCTGCCCCATAGATAGGCTTTTTGCAGGTTGGCGCGCGCCAACACTGCTTTGGTAAAGTCGGTTCTCAGTACATAGGCTTCCTGGAGTCGAGCGTCTCGGAGGTCGGCGCGGCTGAAAGAGACGTTTTGACCGTTCAGCTGCTGTAGGTTTGCGCCTTTGAGGCAAGCTGAACTGAAGTCTAGGTTTACTGCAAGACAATTCTTAAAGACGGCGGCTTTTAGGTTTGCGCCGCTCAGGACGACGTTTCGCAAACTGGCTTTTGTAAAATTACAGCCAGCGAGCGTTACCTCCCGCAGGTCTAGATTTTCGAGTTCCAAACCGCTGAAGTCGCGTTCTCCTGACCGATAAAGAGTAATCAGCTGTTGGGCGTCCACTCGCGCTTCCTCTCAATAAACGTATGCCGTCTTATCTATAGTTAAAAATAGATTTACAGCTACCCACACCCAAACAGCATAAATGCTGAAGATACCCAGTGTTTTTTTAACTCATCCTGCCGCCGCTGAATGCCGATTTGCATTGAGAGAACAGTCTCATTTTTCAATAAGAAACAGACAGTAAGGCTTACAGCGACAAACGAACAATGCAGAATGCTAGTTTTCTGAAAATGAATAGGAGGGCGACAGTCGCGGGAAGAGACGGGTCTTGAGGTCAGTGGTTTTACGGTTGTCTTTGGTTTGCAGATGGTGCAGATCGCGATCGCACCTCCCCCCGGACGTAGCCAATCCCCTGAAGGACGCCGCGTCCCACAAGACCGATGCTGCGCCCAATGACCTGGGTCAAGACAAATACAATCCCCCGGCCTACGATCGTGACCGCTGCCTGGAGGGGAGGAGCGACTGCATCTCGGGTTTCTAGGGCTAGGGTAACAACAAACGGCACGCCGGAGAGGGTTTTGAGTTCGAGGTCGCGGGGGGCATAAATAGTGCGGTATTGAAGGCCCGCTTCGCTGAAAGCGAGCAGGCGATACTGGCTTTCAAAAATATCGGTTGGCTCCACAAACCATTGCAAGACGCGATACTTCCACGAAAGCGCGTTCCGAAATCGCTCGATTTCGCGGGTAGAAAGCCAGCGACGGTCAAAGAAATCGCGCCGTAGTTCGTCGACCCCAGAAAACCGATTGATTAAGGGCTGCGCCACGGCGTTGGAAATTTGGAGGACGACATTGCCTAAAATGGCTTCGCCTTGAAGGATTGCCTCTGAAGAACCGACGGGGTAGACCTGCCGATCCATCTCGAGGTCTGAATGAAACAGTAGGTGATCCAGCAATTCTACAAAGAGGGGCACGCGCTCCAAAATTGCATTATCGACAACGACTATATCTAGCAGGACTTGCTGCATGATTTCGGTAGCGGAGGTGCTGGCATCTAGAGTCCCAACGGCAATGGTACGGTATTTGCCCAAAAAGTCGGTGGCTGAACTTTGCCATAAGTCCTGCAAAAGTTGGCGTCGCTTGGATTTGAGCTGCGATCGCGAGACCCGCGAAAAGCGCAGCTCATCCAGCAATGCCTCGAACTGCTTGAGAACGACTAAGAACAGTTCTTGCTTTTTGACAGGTTTGAGAATATCTATCTCAAGAGGGGTATCTGTCTGGTTGGTCAAAGGCAGCGTTAATTTTGCAGTTAATCGATCCAAAATGACATATTTAAGCGTCTGAAAGTCGTCATTTTCAGTAAAGGTATGGCGATCCAGCGCGGCTGCGATGGGACGGCTCAGCGCTAAGGAACGGCCCGAAGGAAACGGATCGGTCTCTAATACTCGCTCGTCCGAGGTAGGCTCTTCCGCTGCTGTTGCAAACAAAGTTTCAACCAAGTGCTGGGCGGCACTGAGCTCTCGGAGTTGCCCCGTCAGCACAGCCCATTCCCACCAAGACAAAGACCCATCTTCAAGCCCTTGAGCCACCATTTGGTAGCGTTGCTGAATTTTTGCAATGCTTTGCTGCCGCAACTGAAGTTTAATGCGGCTTAAGCCAAGGCGCTGGGAGAGAGGGCGTGTCGTCCTAGACATAACGATCCTTTCATTGGGTTGAGGCACAAAGGGTTGAGGATAGTGTACGTTTAGTTGTAACAGTAAAGCAGTAAGCCTGTGGTCCCCCTTCGCGATAATAACCCTACTCGAATTGTCCCAGTTGTAACCTACGCCATTATTGCCATCAATATTGCGGTGTTTGTTTACGAGCTCAGTTTGGGACCGCAGCAGCTAGAATCGTTTTTTCGCGTGTGGGCTATCGTCCCTCGCGCGTTGACCGCATCTTTTGCGGGAGAGCCGACGGGATTGCCATTCCCAGCTTGGGTGACGCTGTTTACGTCACAGTTTCTGCATGGCGGTTTTTTGCATATTGCTGGAAATATGCTGTTCCTGTGGATATTTGGCAACAATGTTGAAGACAAGCTCGGTCACGTTCGGTTTCTGATTTTTTACTTGGCTTGCGGCGTTTTGGCCGGACTCGCTCAATGGTTTTTCAGCGCGTACTCAGCGATCCCCTCTTTGGGCGCTAGCGGAGCGATCGCCGGGGTCATGGGCGCTTACATCCTGCGATTCCCTCAGGCTGAAATTTTAACGTTGGTCCCCTTGGGCTTTTTTATGTGGACGTTTCGGGTCCCTGCGTTTTTCTTTTTGGGCTTTTGGTTTGCACAGCAAGCCCTGTACAGCTTTGCTAGCCTCAACGTACCCACCAATGTCGGCATGCAGAACGGCGGCATTGCCTACTGGGCGCATGCGGGCGGTTTTGTCTTTGGTGCCATTTTAGGACCGCTGCTAGGGCTTTTTTCGGATCGCTCCAATGAATATTAGGCTAGGGTCGGCTTCCGGCTCGATCGCTACATTCTAATGTACGCTCGATCTCCGTCGTTACGAGGAAAGGTATAAAGCAGCGGTGATGGATGGTGGAGCGGTAGAACAGCTACTCGAAGACTTAAAGAATTCTGAGCCTAGAGTGCGCGATCGCGCAACGCAGTCTCTCTGGGAACTTTGGTTTTGGCAAAAAGGCGCAACGGGCCTAGAACAGCTTCAGCGAAGCCAAGAACTTCTAGAAACAGGAAAACCCGAAGCAGCAGAACAGCTTCTAAACCAACTGATCGAACAATTGCCAGACTTTGCGGAAGCGTGGAACCGCCGTGCGGTGCTGTACTATACCCAACACAAATATACTGAAGCGCTCCAGGACTGCAAAGCGACCCTTCAACTCGTACCTTTTCATTTCGGCGCGCTGCACGGCTTGGGTTTGTGCCATGCAGCTTTGGGGGACTATCGAGCTGCAATTCAAGCCTTTCACGAAGCCTTGAACGTACAGCCCTACGCGCTGATCAATCAAAAGCTGATGCTAGAATGCCAAGCACTGCTGTAGCGCTCCCGAGAAATAGAAGGGTTTTACCGACTACACGAGAGCGGGCTGACTCTGAGCGGGAAGGTGAAGTTCGGAGTCTAACCAACTGCAATCGATTTCGCAGGAATTGTTAGGACTTTCGATAAGTTTGACGCGATCGAGGACGGCCCCCAACGCTTGAATAGGGGTTTTGAGCAGTCGGGCAATATAGACCGCAATATTTTCAGCGGTGGGTACCACGGTTTCAAAGTGGGGGATGTCTTTATTTAAAAAGGTGTGGTCTAAAGGCTCTATGACTATTTCCTCGATAACCTCGTGGAGCTTGACTAAATCCACCAGCATTCCGGTGCGAGCGTCGACTTCGCCCTTCACCGTCACTTCTAAGTGATAGTTGTGACCGTGGCCGTTGGGTCGGGCGCATTTGCCATAGATTTCTGTATTTTCTTCGAGACTGAGGCTTGGCAACGCTAAACGATGGGCCGCGCTAAAGTGAGTCCCGACGGTGAGATAGGCTTCCATTCCAGCTCCTTTATACTCTGCCCACAGGCGAGGATGTTCGTA
This sequence comes from Altericista sp. CCNU0014, assembly GCF_044923475.1. Lineage (NCBI taxonomy): Bacteria > Bacillati > Cyanobacteriota > Cyanophyceae > Synechococcales > Altericista > Altericista sp. CCNU0014. Next base: position 1,692,081 of record NZ_CP137338.1, on the reverse strand, counting down.
TAGTTGAATTTTAACGAGGGGCAAATGCGGCGCTAGCCGCTGCCAAATCAAACGCGCGAGATTTTCGGTTGTGGGCAAGGTATGACTGAATTCGGGCCAAACGTCGTTTAGATAGGCAAAGTCAAGTTGGCTCGTAACTTCTTTTTTGATGACCTGCTTGACGTCCGATAGGTTGAGCACCATACCGTACCGATCTAGTTCTCCCAACATCGAAACGTAAAGCTCGTAGTTGTGCCCGTGCCCCGGAGACCGAGCGCAGGCTCCAAATTGTTCTTGATTGCTTTGTTCCGTTCGATCTGAGAACCAATACCTGTGACTGGCAGAAAATTCAGCACGTCGATTAATAATGCATTGCATAAGAGGGCAAGCTAAGTGAGCGATTCGCAACCGAGATTTAAAATGTGAGGTTGCGATATATTCCTTAATATTTTAGCGCAAAGCTGCGCGAGCTGACGGATTTTATCGCGAATTAGTGTTAAATCTCTGTTAACGGTATACGTGTATGCTGCGGTGTGCAGTAGGTTAGAGAAAGATAGAGGGTAGTAAAAAACAAGTTTTTAAGAACAGTATCGGATCGGGCAAAATGCAAACCCACGGGCTTCGAGACTCATGAAAGCTGCTTTCAAGATCGTCATTATTCCTTGTTCGCTAGCGCTAATGTTGTTAGGTACAACCTCTGAAGCATCAGCGCGATCGCCGCGCGCCAACGTAACTCTACAAGCATCGAACCACCTCCAGCAAGGGAAAGCCAAAGTACGACGGGGCGATTATAAAGGAGCGATCGCCGACTTTACGCAGGAGATTCAGCTCAACCCTCGTTCGACGGAAGCATACATTAATCGAGGGCTGGCCCACCACGATCTAGAGGACTATAAAAATGCGATCGCGGATTTTAATAAGGCACTAGACCTCGATCCCTGGAATTACAAAGCATTGTATAGCCGAGGCGAAGTGCGCACCGATACGGAGGATTTCCAGGGTGCGTTTTTGGACATTAATAAGGCTATCCAGATCAACCCAAGGTATGCAGAAGCCTACAACCATCGCGCAATGCTATACGGCGAGTTTAAGGGAGACATCGCTCGGGCGCTGTCCGATCTCAACCGCGCGATTAGACTCAAGCCTACCTATGCAGATGCTTACTACAATCGCGGCAAAGCGCTCTCGGATCTGGGTAAATACAGAGGAGCTGTGGCTGACTACACAAGGGCCATCGTGCTCAATCCTAAGTTGGCTGAAGCTTACGGTAGCCGAGGTACCTTGCGCGCTCAGATGGGAGAAAAGCACGCAGGGCTACAAGATTTACAGGAGGCGGCTAAGATTTTTTCGCAGCAGGATGACCCTACGCGGTATCAGCAGACTTTATTGCTGATGCAGCAGGTTCGGCAAATCGAGAAGCCTTACAAATAAGCTCCGATTTTTTCCATCGTTTTAACGTTCCAAGAACAGGTGCGGCGATCGCCGACCTGATTGTTGACGAACGGATATGGGTATACGATGCTATAGCAAGGCGTGTTCCCGCAGATAGTGAGCCTTTATCTATCTCTTTTGTTATTCTTGAAGGAGAGGCGAGTAGACCTTGAAAACGATTATTTTCTGCTCCTCATAGACTTTAATGAGCCTTTTGATGGTTGTAATAACCTAGCTATCCGTTAAATACTAAGTATTTCTGGCTTGGGTTGACTGCTAAGCAGATTTTTGCATTTCTGTATTTCTCCTGGAAATACAGGTTTACTGGGTTAGCCGATGCTGAACTGCTCGATCTACAGAGCGTTCGATCGATCTCACCTGTCTGCGGAGCAGTTCGGTATAAGTTGAATTACTAGGAGTTTTGTCGTTTAAAGCTCTTACATCGCCTTAGTTGCAGCATATTTTGGAGATGTCATTAAAGTTCGAGCATCGCTTTGACCGTTGCGATCGTTTCGTGAGTAAAGGTTCTCCATCATCAAAATCATGCCTCGACCTTAGAAATTGCTAGCATTATTTTAGTTTTAGAATTTATATGAACTCTAGATATAGTTTGAAGATTTCTTATTTCCAGAATTAATTGAAATCGTTAATCATTAAAATTAGTCTTGGGGAGAGAGATTAATGAAGCTATCTAAGATCGAAGAAGATCGTCTAAACATGCTTCGCGAGTATCAAATATTAGATACCTTACCCGAGGAGCATTTTGATGACCTAACGCGTTTAATTGCTTATATCTGCAAAGTCCCGATTGCCGCAATTAGTTTGATAGATGACCAAAGGCAATGGTATAAATCCAAATTAGGATTTACTTCTTCAGAAGAGCCTCGCGGCATTACATTTTGCAATTATACTATCTTACAGAAAGATATCTTTATCATTTCAGATACTTATAAAGACAAACGATTTAGAGACAACCCTTTTGTTATCGGCGATGCAAAAATTCGTTTTTATGCGGGTGCTCCTCTATTTACACCTAACAACGTAGCGTTGGGAACTTTGTGCGTTCTCGATCATAAGCCACGTCAATTAGATGACGAACAAATTCACGCACTCAGCGTTTTAGCTCGTCAAGTTGTTACGCAGCTTGAATTAAGACGAAATATTTACGAACTCCAAAAAAATGTAGAAAAGCGTCAAAGTTCGGAAAAACAACTTTTACACTATGCTTGTCATGATTCACTTACTGGAATGCCAAATCGAACGCTTTTTGTGGATAGATTAAAAAAAGAGTTTTTAAAATTCAAAGAAAATAATAATTATTTTTTTGCGGTCTTGTTTTTGGATCTCGATCGCTTCAAAATTGTCAATGATAGCCTAGGGCATCTAATTGGAGATAAGTTATTAATTAACACAGCCCTTCGCATAAAGTCGTGCTTGCGCAACGATGATACCTTAGCCCGACTGGGTGGCGATGAATTCGTTATTTTGCTCAAAGACATAAAACGATTGCAGGATGCCATTGATATCGCAAATCGAATTCAAGAAATAATTTCGGCCCCCTTTAATTTAGATGGACTTGAAGTTTTTACAAGCCTTAGCATTGGCATTGCCTTGAGCGACACCGCATATCATGATTCTGATGAGATTCTTAGAGATGCCGATACAGCTATGTATCGAGCAAAAGAGTTAGGAAAGACAGGTAAAACACGATACGCAGTATTCAATGCGGAAATGCATCAATCTGCCGTTGCGTTAATGTATTTAGAAAATGATTTGCGCAGAGCAATTGAGCGGCAAGAATTTCAATTATATTATCAACCGATTGTTTGTCTAGAAAGTGGTTGTTTGTTGGGGTTTGAGGCTCTTATACGTTGGGAGCATCCAACACGAGGTTTGCTTTCCCCTGGCGAGTTTATACCTGTCGCTGAAGAGAATGGTCTGATTATTCCGATTGGCTACTGGGTTATTTCTGAAGCCTGCCGTCAGCTAAGTCTATGGCAAAGTAAATACAAAAACTATAATCTAAAAATTAGTGTTAATCTTTCAAGTCATCAGTTTTCTCAGCCTGATTTGGCAAGCGAGATTTTTAACATATTACAAGAAAACAACCTTGATTCTTATTACTTGAAGATAGAAATCACAGAAACAACTCTTATGACAAATGCTGATTCCGCTTCCACATTACTCAACGAGCTTAAAAAAATAGGAATTGATATTTATATGGATGATTTCGGGACCGGATATTCCTCGTTGAGTTATCTCCATCAACTTCCCGTACACACGCTCAAGATTGATAAATCGTTTGTCAATAGCTTACAACAGGATAACGAGAAAGCTAAAATTGTTAGCGCAATTCTTACTTTAGCCCAAAATTTTGGTTTCAAAGCAATTGCTGAAGGAATTGAGACAGAACAACAATTTATGACCCTTCTCAATCTTAAATGTAAGTACGGTCAAGGGTATTTTTTCTCTAAACCTTTAGATAGAGAATCAGCAGAAGAAATATTTATGAATCTCGATTATCGCTTCAATCTCTACGAGGCACTACAAAATTCACTTTAAAGTATTTATCCCTCTTGTAGAAACTGTAAAATCTCCCTTTTGGTCTAAAGACTTTCGCCCCTGCTGGAGGAGGCTCTCCATCGGTTGTATCTACAGAAGACGCCAAGTAGGTTACGGTCCCTACCAAACCTAAAAACTCAGCCCGAGCGTTCTGTTAGATAAAACCTGTATTAGTCCAAGCAAGCGAGCTGTAAGGAACGAATTTGCCTTGACTGTCTGTTCGACATTGCGATACCCTATGAGCGATCGCGACGGATACCAAAACCCATGCCCCGAGATCTCAGCGAGTGCCAGAACCTTGTGGAATTGGGTTCAGCAGATCCTATGGCATGTGCACAAAGCAACTTGGGCGCGCCCATTCGTTCGCTCATCTCAATCTGACCCAGCTACTACCGCTAGAGACATCCTGAGATATCCATCCATGTAAATATGTTAGCTAGCTGGTGGAGATGGGAACCCTAGAAGCATAGAAAGCAGATATCTTTTCTGGAAGCTCAGCTTAGAAAAGGATGTCTTTTCTATAAAAAAGCATATTTATTACTTGTAATCATATAATTTGTAGCCCGATCGTACGAGCGGGGCTATCGTTATAGCGAAACAATACAAACTATTTTATAAAATCATAAAAATAGAGGCATTTTAGATTTATTCAGATCGAGACTCCAATCTCTTAAGGACTTTAGCCTTACAGAAGATTGGCTCTTACGAGATATACAGCTTCGCTAGTTTTCGATTGGTTAATTTTCAATAAAAATTAATAATTGACTTATTTTTTAGTGTTGATGGTCGATCTGAAATCGAAAGTGTCAATTATATTCTGAGACACCAATTGTTGGTTTTCGAGAATATAAACGACACGATTGTTTCTATTGAGGTATTAATATGTCCATGCTTGAATTGCTTGACAGAAGAAACTCATTCAGTTCGATTTCGTCGCCCATAAAAGTAACAAACTCGATTGCGAAACAAGATATTTTAGATCTAGTAGATGGGAAATATGCTTGTTTGCGCATTCCAAATTATTATCCAGATTGGCTCTGTTCTCAGCTCTGCCAAAATCTACTAAAGTTGCCCGAGTTTTCTAGATATTTGAGAGCAAAAGATGTAGGAGTGCAACGTACAGGCCTTACATTTTTTGAAACAAAAGGTGATGCGAACCTTTTAAATCAATACTATTCTGAGGCCAGTAAGATGTGTGCGGCTATACGCAACTCATGTTTTCCATACCTTGCACCGATTGATAAACTGCGGCTCGAACTGGAAGAGAGGTGGCCGATGGGAGCTCGTCTAGAAAATATACATGGAAAAACGATGATGGTTGGCATTGTAAGAATGTTCGAAGAACATTTTGAACTACCTCCCCATCAAGATGTACTTGCCCGCGATATGAATGAGGATTTAGATCGGGTACTCCTTCAGACTCAGCTATCTGCAAATATATATTTGCAAGGTGCACGCTACGGTGGCGAGTTAGAAGTATGGAAAGAGAATCCTTGCCAAAAAGAATTTCTAAAACTTTCTAAAGATGGATTGCATCTGGATCCAGACAAACTCTCTAATCCAGAAGTTTCTATCAAGCCTATGACAGGAGATCTCATTTTGTTTGACTCTGGACGCGTACATGCTGTTCGGCCATCAGTTGATGGTACGCGTGTTTCAATGTCTTGTTTTGTTGGCTATCGAGGTCAAAAGATGCCACTAACTTATTGGAGTTAGAATGCCTTTGGGCAGTAACAGCACTTTTTGTCCGATCTTTTCTGTAAAATCTGCATGTAACTAAAGATTCGCTCTGATAGTACAGACTTTTTAGTCTGTACTATCAGCTGCGGTTTCAACTGCTGATTTTGCCGAGCTTTCGCTCCTTAATAAATTTATTTGTTTGCTATTGGCATTGAATCAGGAAAGCATCGAAAAATTAAAATTGGATCGATAAATTATAAGATCGAGTTATTTTTTAGGAAATAGCAGTACGATATATTTGACCTTCATTTCTAAAGGCTTCCAATTCGGATCGGTTGAGGGCCTCAAAACTTCTCCGGTCATAGCTTTGTATTGCTGAGGGAATTTTTTATCCGCACCTTGTTTGGGTGCCAGTTGCACGATAACTTTACCAAAGTATTGCTCTAATTTTGTATTGGTGAGCGGAACGATACCTGAATAGGGTCCGCCCAATCCCACAATTTCGAAGGGGCCTAGTTTTTGCTGAAGTTCGGCGATGGTCATTCCAACTCGGAGTCCGGCGGGGAGTTTCCAGCCGGGACCCATTTCGATGGTCTCGTAGGGTTTGGTTTTTGTTTTGTCTTGCCAGACTACGATAAAGGAAAATTCTGGCCCGAGATTGACTTTTGTCCCAAATTCGCGCTCGGTTTCTTCTGCATCGGGCGGGCGCACGTCGGAAAGCTTATCAGCACCGTAAATTTTAACCAGATCTTGATAGGTAGTTTTAGCTGTAATAGGTCCAACGCTAACCCCTGGAACGATCTCGGTGTTGAGGTGAGGAGCGGTTTTACTTTGGGCAAGGTTGTTGGGGGTATTTCTAGAAGGAGGGATTTGAGCGGTGGCGGCAGGCTGTAACCCTGCTAAAGCCAAACCAACGAAAATAATCCCAATTCCAATGCTACGGGCTGATGGCGTTAGGCAAGTCATGGAGCGATTTTATTTTATTTCAAGCTTTATTGTAGTTAAAAAGACCGTATAGCTAGCGATTTGTTCCTTTCCGGCATGAAATCTCAATTTAGACGCCTTGACTGAGCCAGGCGATCGCCTCGCGGATCCAGTCATCTGTGTTGGCGGTTTTAGACAGTGCGGTTTTTTGCCCGACCGTTTTGAGCGCATCGATCACTTCGCGAGTGCTGTAGCCTAAGGCTAAGAGCGTCATTTCAACCTCAGCTTGAATTTCAGCCGCTGGGCCGGGGAGGGGAGCGGTCGCGAGTCCGGCTTGTTCGCGCCATTCTGCTAGCTTGGTTCGCAGTTCTAGGGCAATGCGCTCGGCGGTTTTAGCACCTACGCCAGGAGTTTTGGACAGTAATTTGGTGTTGCTGCTGACGATCGCCTGGATTAGATCTTGGAGTCCAAAGGTATCGAGGAGGGCTAACCCTAGCTGCGGGCCAATGCCGCTCACGCTAATCAGTTGGCGGAAGAGGTCGCGTTCGGCGGCGGTGCTAAATCCAAAGAGGATCCATTGATCTTCGCGGACTTGCAGATGGGTGAAGATCTGAAGGCTGCCTCCTATTTCGGGGAGTTGTTGGATCGTTCGGGTTGGAATTTGAATGTCGTAACCGATGGCATTGACATCTAGCGTAATGAAGCTGCGCGGGCTGGAACTGCGCTGGAGGTCAGCTAGATGACCGTTGAGATATCCAATCATGATCGATTTCTGGGTTGGGCAAAGTTGCTATCCTTCAGAGGATATCTGAGTTCACCGATCTGCTGACGCCGATGGTATGGATTCAATTTCGGGGTAAGGTCAGGCTTGAGGTACGACGATCGCCTGGACGGCAATAGCCATCTAGCGCCTGACGCGTTAGGCTGTTCTACAGCATGGAAATTTGTTCGGTTACGCTCAAAAATTTCAAGATCCACGCCGATCGCCATTACGAGTTTCTTCCCGGCACCAATGCAATTTGCGGCGAGAACGGTGCGGGAAAAACCAGCATTTTAGAGGCGATCGCCTGGGTTCTCTTCGACCACAGCGACTACACGCGAGGCGAGCTCATTCGCACTGGGGCCAAAAGCGCCCAAGCGACCGTTTGCTTCATTTCCCAAGCGGACGAGCGCGTCTATGAAGCGCGGCGCTGCACCAGTCGCGGCTACGAGCTACACGACCCCCAACTCAACATCAACCTGGGGATGCGCAAGCTGGAGGACGTACAGGCGTGGCTCCGGGAGCATCTTGGAGTCCCCCCCCTCACCGATTTAGCACGACTGTTTGCGGAAACCATCGGCATCCCGCAAGGAACGTTTACAGCAGATTTTTTGAAGCGTCCTGCCGATCGCAAAAAAATCTTCGACCCGATTCTTAAGGTTGAAGAGTACAAGCAAACCTACGATCGACTGCGCGATCTAGAAACCTACGCCAAGGCGCAGGTCAACACCCTGACCCAGCAGTTGGCAAACTACGAGCAACAGCTCGCCGATTGGGCCGACCTTCAGCAGCAGGCCGATACCTTGACAGCAGCCATCGCCCGAGATGAAGCGCAGATCGTGCAACTCGCCCATCAAATCGAGGCGCTCCAGGTCCGAGTCGATCGATTCGCGGCAGCAGCGACGCAAGTCCAAGCATTAGAAGGGCAAGTCCGTCAGCTAGAGCTTCAGATGGCCAGCAAGACAGAAGCCCTAAAATTATTGGCGGCGGCCTGTTTGAGCGCCCAAAAAGCAGTCGAGGTGTGCCGCGTCAGGCGCGAGAGCTTTCACATCTACCAAACAGCCCAGGACGCGCTAAAGCAGCTTTCCGAGCAGCGACGCCAGCAGCAGACCGTCCTCCAGCAGCGCGAAGAACTGCGCCGTCAGCTACGCGATCGCGAGGTGGAAGTATCCCAGATCCAAGGACAGCTCGCCACCTTTGCCGAACTTCGCCAAGATTTAGCCCAGTGGCAGGCGCTGGTTCCCCAGCAGGAGCGTTTAGAGCAACAGCTCAAGCAATCGCTTCAAGCCCTTCAAACGCTAGAACCGTTAAAACTTCAGCACCAAGCATTCCAAACGCAACAGATCCAGCACCAAGCATCCTTAGATCGCCTCAAGACAGAGATTGAAACGCTGCTTCCCTTGGCCGATCGGGTCGAGCAAATTCCCCAACTAGAGCAGCACCGACTTCAGATTCAGAATCAATTGAGTCGGATGTTTGCAGGGCAGGCTTTTGCGGGGGAGTTACAGTCAACGGTAGAACCAGCCCAGGCCGCCTACCATCGCTATCAGCAGCAGGCGGCGGCGGCCAAGATGCTCCTCGATCGAGCACTGCCCTCCCATCCTGATTTAGCTTTTTTGCAGCAGGCGATCGAGTCCGGCATTACGCTCAATGCTAAGATTTTGCGATCGATCCAAACGCTCCTCCAACCCTTAACCGATCCGGCAGCAACGGCATCCCTAGAGCAACAGTTGCACCGCATTGCAGAAGTCCTCCAGACAGCTCAGCACCAACAGCAGCAACTAGCCGTTTTACCGCTGAAGCAACAGCAGTATGCAGAAGTTCAACAGGCACTAGAAATGCTTGAAGAACAGTGCGAATCCTGCGATCGCCAACTGGCACAAGCCCTACCATTGCAAACCCAAGTCGCCGAACTCGAAGCCGAACTCAAACAGCTCGGCGATCCCAAAGCCAACCTGCGGCTCCTCCAGCAGCAGCTTCAGCAAGCAGCAAAGCTTCAAGATAAGGTAGCGCGGCTTCAGATCGGCCTCACGCCCATGCAGCAGGAAATGATGGGTCTTGAAACTCAAATTGCAGATTTTGCCAAATTGGACGCCCTATTGGAGGAGCAGCAGGTATTGGCGCAAACCCACCAAGCTGACCACCAGCTTTACCTGCGCCATCGAGAAGAAGCCAACAAGTATCGGGAACTGGCTCCGCAACAGACAGAAGCTGAAGCAACCTTAGCGGCACTTCAGTTGCAGGTAGAGCAGCTTCAAAGCCAACTTCAGGAGGCTCAACAATTTTACGATCCGCAGCAACATCTTTTGCTCAACGCCAATCTAGAGCAGCTCAAGCAGCAAAACAACCAGCTTCAGGGCGGCCTCGCCCCTCAGAAATCGCAGCTTCAAGACCTCATCCAACGCCTTCAGGATCGGCAAGCCTTAGCCGAACAGCGCGATCGCGATCGTTTGATTCTAGAGCAGCGACGGGGAATTCTTCAGTTCGTGGGAGATGCCCGCCATATCTACAATCAAAGCGGACCGCGCATTACCAAATACTACCTAGCAGAAGTTTCTAGAGAAGCCGATCGGCTGTTCCGAGAATTGCTAAACCGAGACGAGGTCACGCTAGAGTGGACCGAAGACTACGAAATTAGCGTGCGGGAACGAGGCTACTGGCGCAGCTTCAAGAGCCTATCCGGCGGGGAGCAAATGTGTGCGGCGCTTGCGGTTCGCTTAGCCCTGCTCCGGGTGCTGGCCAATATTGACATTGCCTTTTTCGACGAGCCGACCACCAATATGGATCGACAGCGCAGACGCCAACTTGCTGAGGCCATCAGCAACCTCAAGGCCTTTCGGCAGCTCATCGTTATCAGCCATGACGATACCTTCGAAGCCGTCACCGAACATGTCATTCGCATCGAGCGTTAAGGTCCGAAGCGGGCACCATTGTGCGTTCATCTTTTGTGCGTTCGTCTTTCCACCCTCCTTAAATTGTATTGAATTTAATGGTATTGAATCCCCAAACATTTACGGTTCTAGCGCTCCATCGCATATCTTAGACAATTGCGAAGGCTAGTAGACAGCACCCCTAGGGGCAGTAGAAGATAGAGGCAAGGGGTGCGTGAGGTTTGCGCAGTATCCGGATGACTCTATGCAAAGCACTGATGTTTTGGGCGTTCGACATTTCTACGAATTGACATCCCCCGTTGGGTCTGGCCCTGTCTTAGTATTTATTCACGGGTGGTTGCTGAGCCGTCGCTACTGGGAGCCTTTAATTCGGATCCTTTCTCCCTATTTCCAATGTTTGACCTACGATCTCCGGGGGTTTGGCGAGTCCGGTAACGAAGATACTTTGGCAGTCAATTCCGTGGACCTCAGAACGGCGATCGCCCTGGGTCAAGATGACTCCTTCGTGCAATCCTGCTTGGTCAAAAGCATCCAAACGCCCTACACGCCAGCCGCCTACGCCCAGGATCTCGTCCTCCTCCTGAAGCAGCTCGATATTTCGCAGGCTTGGCTGGTGGGACATTCTTTGGGCGGCAGTATTGCGCTATGGGCAGCAGGCTTAGCCCCTCAGACCATCGCAGGCACCGTCTGCCTCAACGCTGGCGGCGGGATTTACGTCAAAGAAGCCTTCGATCGATTCCGCAAAGCTGGCGAGCAAATGATTGCGGTGCGTCCCCCTTGGCTCCCTTCAGTGCCGTTCCTCGACTTCGTCTTCAGCCGCATTATGGTGCACCAGCCGCTAGCGCGGCGGTGGGGGCACCAGCGGGTCGTTGACTTTGTGTCAGCGCACGCAAAAGCCGCGCGGCGATCGCTCCTCGACTCTACCTTGCCGGAAGAAGTTCATTTATTGCCCCAAGTTGTGGCGCAGTTGCAGCAGCCCGTTTACTTTTTGGCAGGCCAACAGGACCGGGTGATGGAGCTAAAGTACGTTTACCACCTGGCCAGCTTTCATCATTTGTTTCAGGCTGGCGCACAAAACGTCATTGAAATCCCGCAGTGCGGACATATGGGAATGGTGGAACAACCCGAGGCGATCGCCGCCGCCCTTCAACAGATCGTAAAATCGCCGAGTCTTAAAGTTCCATCTCAGTCGGCTGTCCCATTTGCGCCTTACCCAACTGAAATCGACGAATCCAGCGCGTCAGAGACCAAATATAAATAAAGCAAAAGCTGGAAATAACAGCGCCTAAAAATGCCTTTACCGTCGTCTTAAAAAGCTTCAAACGCCGTTCTTGAGCCGCAGTATTCACTTGCTTGCGGACGGCTGGTTTTCCCCTGGCAATTGTCTCTAACAGTTCTTGTTTGAGAGAAGGAAAATCTTGGCTGGCCAAATTTGGCGGCAGTGCTTGGCCGCTGAATCGACTGAAGAGAGCGCTCAGCTCTGGCTTAGACGCAGCTTTGCTCAATCGCTGTTCGATCTGCTCGATCTGGGTCATGCGCTGGTCCATTAAGGTATTGGTCTGCCCCAAGATCGAAGCATCGTAGCGAAAGGTATCGACGACCAACAGCGGCAGCAATAAAAGATAGCCCATTCCCGCAACTAAAGCAGCCGAGGAAAACCCCTTCAATAGCAAAATTTCAAACTTGAGCCTGAAATCCAGGTCTTTATAGAAAACTAAGGCCAGACCAATTAAAGGAACGGCCACGCGTTCCACCAATTCTGTAATGAGCTGAATTTCCCATTCAGGGTTCATAAAGCGAGGTGGAATCAAAAGATCGATCGCATCCAAGATTGACAGCAGTAAAAGCACGTAGCCAACCAGCCGCAGCATCCTGATGGTTGAACTCCGAGGCTGAGAATTAGATTTGTCAAACATGGTGCAAAGTTCCTGTTTATTGAGGCTGGACAGCCCACTTGCTGCGGCTCTTGCAATGCAAGCAGGCTGACAATTTAGGCGGAAAGAGCCAAAGGCAACGTTATTTTATCCTGCTTGTAGAGCGCCATCACGTCTGAGATTGCCAATCTCGACTGCGCGCCCAGCCCCAAGGACGATCGATGCCCCAACTGCAAATGCGCCGCCGCCGCACAGGCCACCATTGCCGCATTATCAGTACACAACGCCAGTTTAGGAAAAATGACCTGGAGTCCCTGGACTTGGGCGGCAGCGCTCAGGTGCGATCGCAACCCGCTATTGGCCGCCACCCCTCCGCCAATCGCAACGGTTTGCAGCCCATAATTCAACGCGCATCGCACGGTGCGGCGGGTCAAGGATTTCGCGATCGTATGCTGAAAACTCGCAGCCAGATCTGCCACGGGCAAGGGGATAGACTTGGCCTCAAGGGATTCAATCAAGCGGAGCACGGCTGTTTTGAGTCCGCTGAAGCTGGTGTCGTAGGGATGGTAGCCCCCTTCCGGCAAAGAGATATTGCCTTCGGGCAACGGAAAAGCCAGAGGATTTCCCGCCTGGGCCGCCCGGTCGATCGCGGGACCGCCTGGGTAGCCTAACCCCATCAACCGTGCAACCTTGTCAAAGGCTTCGCCTACAGCATCGTCGCGGGTTTGGCCCACTATTTCGTAGATACCGCAATCCTTCACGACAATCAGGCTGGTATGCCCCCCAGACACCAAAAGGCACAAAAAGGGAGGTTCTAAATCGGGCCGTTCTAGGTAGGATGCATAGATATGGCCTTCCAGGTGATGGACCCCTAAGAAAGGCTTGTCGTAGAGCATCGCTAGAGTTTTCGCAGTCGTCAACCCCACCAGCAGCGAGCCCATCAGACCGGGCGCGCAGGTCGAGGCAATCCCGTCAATTTCGGCCCAACTCAAGCCGGACTGCGCCACCGCAGCCGCGACCGTGGCATTAATCGTCTCGACATGCTGGCGGGATGCCACCTCCGGTACCACCCCGCCGAAGGGCTGATGCGTCAGAATCTGGGACGATACGACGTTACTCAAAATGTGACGTTTTTTAACAACTGCCGCTGCAGTTTCGTCACAACTCGTTTCAATTGCCAAAACAGTAGCCATTAGCTGGTAGTTTTTTGAATGAGTATGCCTATTCTCTCAAACCTTCACCCTTTACATGACAGATTGTTTTGTAAGGTTTTACAGAGAGTGTGAGTCTGTAGGCAACCTATAGCGAAAAGTCTTTTTTGCTTTTATGACTGGCTTGTTGTGTAAATAAAGGGAAACAACTCTATGCGTCGATTGTTTGCTCTCATTTTAGTTTTTACCCTGTGGTTGGGTTTTGCGCCATCGGCATCGGCAGATGTGGCAGGCCTGACCAAGTGCAGTGACACGCCTGCGTTTCAGCAACGGGCCAAGACCGCCCGCCCCACCACCGCGGATCCCGATTCTGGAGCCAAGCGGTTTGAGCGTTACGGTCAAGCCCTCTGCGGTCCTGAAGGCCTACCTCACCTCATTGTGGATGGTCGTCTCAGCCATGCTGGCGACTTTTTGTTGCCGAGCATCATGTTTCTTTACATCACGGGCACCATTGGCTGGGCGGGTCGTTCCTATTTGATCGCGGTTCGCAAGGGCAAGGATGCAGCAATGTCAGAAATTATCCTCAATCTTCCGTTAGCATTTAGCTGCACGGTTGCTGCTGGACTATGGCCCCTATTGGCTTTAAAGGAATTCACCTCGGGCGAGATGTTTGCCAAAGACGGCGAAATTACGGTTTCTCCCCGTTAGAGCACCTCAGTTCGCTGTTCCTTTCCGACTCTTAAACATCCATTTGGAGAACCCCATGGCAAGATTTTTGGCTTCTGCCCCTGTCGTAGCCGCAATTTGGTTTACCCTGACGGCGGGGATTATGATCGAATTCAATCGGTTTTACCCCGATTTGCTATTTCACCCGCTTTAATCGCGATAAGTCCGAGCAGGTCTGAATTTTCTGTGTGGAAAATGAAAGATTTTTCTCGAAAACCTGAATCTCTAGCAGTGTCATCTCATTTTATTGACTTCAGCGGTTGTTAAAATGAGATGGCTTTGCGTTTTTATTGTTGTCACCCAACCTTATTGAAAGTAGAAAAATCCATGGCAGTAGACGTTATTAAAGCTCCGGGCGATCCGCAAATTGGGAACTTAGCCACTCCCATCAACTCTTCGGAGTTCACCAAGGCTCTCATTCAAAACTTACCCGCCTATCGCATCGGGTTGAAGCCGTTTCGTCGCGCCCTTGAAATTGGAATGGCTCACGGCTATTTGCTCTACGGTCCCTTTGCAAAGCTAGGGCCGCTTCGCAATACTGAAATTTCTAGTTTGGCGGGCGTGCTGGGCGCGTGCGGGCTGGTTGTGATTTTGACGGTTTGCCTCTCACTCTACGCGGGCAGCAAACCGGATGCACCGATCGGCAATTTGGCAGCACCTGCCCCGACCGATCTAGATTCTGAAGGTTGGAATGAGTTTGCAGGCGGTTTCTTAATTGGCGGGATTGGTGGAGCCGTTTTTGCTGGTGCCATCATATGGATTGGGGATGCATTTTCCGCCATTATCTAGCTGAGCGACGCCAGTGACTGAAGGTTTCGACCCACGGGTAAGCCGCCGATCGCAGCGGTCTATCCAGATTCAGGTGCCGATCGTGTCGGCACGGCAAATGCGGGAGATCGAGTCTCTCATTTTTGCGGGTGGAATGCCAGTTGCTGCGCTCATGGAAAAAGTAGGGGGTCTGATTGCAAGTCGCGTTCAGGCCCTTTTTCCGTTGGAGGTGTTTCCTTCCGTTGGGATTTTGGTCGGACCGGGTCACAATGGAGGCGATGCCTTGGTCGTGGCGCGAGAGCTATGGGTGCGGGGCTATCATGTGCGGATCTATCAGCCCTTCGAGCGCTGTAAGGATTTGACGGCAGCCCACGCGCAAGTTGCACGATCGCTCTTTGCAATTCCCTTCTGCACTGGCGTCGAGGATCTGTCCGCTTGCCACGTTTTGGTGGATGGGCTGTTTGGGTTCGGGCTGGAGCGGGCGTTAGAGGGGGCGATCGCCGAAACCATCCATACGATCAACCAATGGGATAAACCCACGATCGCGATCGATTTACCCTCAGGCATTCATACCGATACGGGGGAAGTTTTGGGGGCAGCAGTCCGCGCTACCCACACGCTTTGTTTGGGACTTTGGAAGCTAGGGTTGATGCAAGATGCTTCCCTTGAGTGGGCGGGGCAGCGAGAGCTCGTCGATTTCGATATTCCGTGGGCGTGCATTGAGGCGATTCCGGGCGAGCCGCTTGCCGTTCAGCAACTCGTTGCCCAGGAGATGGTGCGGCAACTGCCCTTAGCGCGATCGCCCGCTACCCACAAATACAAACAAGGTCACCTGCTGCTCGTCGGCGGTTCTCAGAAATATCCCGGTAGCGTCATTTTAGCGGGACTCGGCGCGCGCGCCTCTGGCGTGGGAATGTTGACGATCGCCGTTCCGGTCAATCTAAAGCCCCTCGTTGTCGCGCGGCTTCCCGATGCCGTCGTCGTCAGTTGCGAGGAGACGGAGCGCGGGGCAATTGCTCGGCTTCCCGAGGATTTAGAGTTGGGACGATTTGATGCGATCGCCTACGGCCCCGGCGTGACAGCGGAATCTACGACGGTATTGGAGCAAGTATTAGAGCGCGATCGCCCATCTATCCTCGATGCGGACGGGCTCAATTTACTCGCTCGACTGGGGGTAGAACAGCTGCAAACCCGGACGGCCATTACGGTTTTGACTCCCCACGCTGGAGAATTTCAGCGATTGTTTCCGCAATTGGCTGACACTTCACCCCTTGTTGCCGCTCGCCAAGCCGCTCGAATCAGTCGCGCCGCGATCGTGCTAAAAGGAGCCTGCACGACGATTGCAGCGCCTGACGGTCGGGCTTGGGTTAACGCTGAAAGCACGCCCGCTTTAGCTCGCGGTGGCAGCGGAGATGTTTTGACGGGTGTGATGGGCGGATTGATGGCCCAGGCCCAACGGCAAGGACGATCGCTGGAGTCTGCCGTGCAGGTAGCCGTGTGGTGGCATGCTCGCGCGGGATGTTGGGCGGCTCGGCAACATACGTCGATGGGCGTGAATGCCGAAATGCTTGCGGAATCGTTGATACCCGCCCTGAAGGCGGGCTTGGGATAGAGCGGTTGGAAGAATGCCGTATTTCCACGGAGAACGGATCGCGGCGATCGCCACAGCTCGACCCGATGCGCTTCTTAAGACTCGCACGGGTTTCAGACCGCATTTGCAACCGCTGACGATGCCCCCAAATTCGATCGACAGGAAACGCCTCTGCAAACTTACGGAATCTCGATCGCGAGTTAATTGTCATGAATCCCTGACAATACAAAAAACCTCGAAGCGACTGGCATCAGAACATCTGTACGATCTTGCCAACCTGTTTTATCCGCGTAAACCCAGAGAGATGGATGTAGAGACACAGACTAAAGTTCAGTATTAATCCAGTATTAATATCGGTTGGCCTGCTCAATGATGAAGGAGTAGTTCAGTTCAGCGAAACAGGTTTGAGATTATGTTCACCAGTTTACTCGCCGAAGCTTTAGCTGTAACCGCCGACAACCTCAGCATGACCGCCACGATTTTGGCCTGCACGGAAGCAGCCGCTGAAGAACTCAGCGAAGAAGCCAGACAGCGCCTCAGCATTGTCCAAATGGGTCTTTCAATGGCACTCCGAGCAATGGAACACGAAGAACTCCAGCAAATTATGCAACAGTCAGATTCTTACGTGCCATCTTGGTCTTCTTTGATTTAGGGATATACGACTTAGGGATGTACCGCACGCGACCCACCAGACGCATCTTTTAGCCTTCAACGGCCTACCTACCCTTTAGGTAGATAGCACCAGCCTTCCCGTACGAGGGCATCCTGAGTGTAAGAAGAGCCTCGCCCATCCATTCTTCGAGCGGGTATCCTTCGTTCCAACCCTCATGGATCGCCACGGGCCTTAGATTGTGCATCACTTTTTAGTTATTTGCGACCGTTTTGGCAAGCGGACCATTCCCTTAGAAGCAGACAGTTATTCTATCGGGCGAGATTCGCGCAGCTCGATTCTAGTGTCTTCTCCAGCTGTTTCCCGGCACCACGCCACCCTGGTGAGAACAGCGGCGCCCCATTCGTCTGAGATCTCCACCTTCCGCCTCGTTGACGGCACTTTAGAGGGGCAGCGCAGTACCAACGGCATCACCGTTAACGATCGCGCGTGCGACAGTTACGGCCTCCAAAATGGCGATCGCATTGCCTTGGGCGAACGGGTTCAGGCCCAATACTTCGCAGCCGCCAGCATTCAAGAGCTAGCGGCTATCAATCCCCAACTTGTCTCAGCCATTACCATCCCCCCCAACGCAGCAGAAGAACTCAAGGGACGCGATCGCCTCCTCAGCGAAGTCATTGCCGCCCGCGACCTACACTTTTCAAAGCGGATCGAGAGGTTGCTCAACATGGGGTGCGAGTGGTTTGGCCTAGAGTACGGTCTATTCTGCGAATGGTCTAACAACTCGCCCAAGGTTTTAGCGCAAGTACACTACAACCCCACCCCGACCCACACCCCAGTCACCTTCGATCCGTCGTCACTCTGCGATGGTGTTTTTTTCGAACTCTGCGCTTTAACCGCCAAGCACGACTCCCCCATCGATTACGAACATCTTGGTTTTGCAGAACAATCCCCGGAGGGATCGCTATTTTCCAATGAAGATCGATCCTTCCGGTCTTGGTTTAGTATTCGAGTGACCAGTGGCAAACAGGCCCACTGGCTTCTATGCTTTGGCAGCGCAACACCTTCGCCTGTGACGTTTCAGCCTTTTCAAAAAGATTTGCTCCGGTTTATGGCCCAGTGGGTTGGGAGCGAAATGGAGCGCCAGCAGTACCAAAACGCAGTTCAGCAGCAGCTCAAGCAAACGGTTTTACTCAAACAAATTACTCAAAAAATTCGAGGCAGTTTAGAGACCTCCCTCATTTTTCAGACCACGGTCGATCAGGTTGGCAAAGCGTTTCAGGTCAGTCGCTGCGTGCTCTGTACCTATACCGAACACCCCGAGCCTAAAATTTTTTGCGCTGCCGAATATCGAAAAGATGGAGTCGTCTCCATGGCCGACGTAGAGATTCCAGTCGCGAACAATCCCCACGCACTCACGACATTGCATCAAGAATCAGCAGTGGTTTCGGAAGATGTATCTCAAGAGCCTTTGCTCGCGCCCGTCCATTCGCTGTGCGCGCAACTCGACGTTAAGTCCATGCTTGCCGTTCGGACCTCCTATCAAGGCAAACCGAACGGCCTTCTGAGCCTGCATCAGTGCGATCGCCCTCGTAGCTGGCAGCCGGACGAGATCGAGCTGCTCGAAGCCGTTGCAGCCCAAGTCGGGATTGCCCTCGCCCAAGCCCAACTCCTAGAACAAGAAACGGCCCATCGCAAACAGCTTTCCCAACAAAACCAAGATCTGGTTGTTGCCACCCGCGCCGCAGAGGCAGCCAGCCGCGCCAAAAGCGAATTTCTGGCCATGATGAGTCACGAGATCCGCACTCCCATGAACGCCGTGATCGGCACCTTGGATTTATTGCACGTCACGCACCTCAACCCCCAGCAAGCGCAGTATCTCAACATTATTCGCAACGGCAGCGAAGCGTTGCTGACGTTGCTCAACGATATTTTAGACTTTTCTAAAATCGAGGCTGGCAAGCTTCAAATTGACAACCATACGTTTAACGTTCGCGCCTGCATTACTTCAGCCATTGAATTATTGGTGCCTCAATGTCATGAAAAAGGGCTGGCGCTGAAATGGTTTATCGACCCGGAGGTGCCCCAGCAGGTTGAAGGAGACAGCTATCGACTGCGGCAAGTTCTGACAAACCTGATTAGCAATGCGATCAAATTTACGGATGCGGGTCAGATTTCGATTCGAGCGATCGCCCGCCGCCCCGATCCGTTTTCCCCCCGCTACGAACTCCAGTTTGCGATTCGAGATACGGGCATCGGCATTTCTACCCAGCAGCAAACGACGCTGTTTCAGCCCTTCAGCCAGGTCGACACCTCCATCACGCGCAAGTACGGCGGCACCGGGTTGGGCTTGGCCATCAGCCACCAGTTGACGCGTTTAATGGGCGGTCATCTTTGGGTAGAAAGTCGGGGGAGTCTCGGGGGCGATCCGCCAAACCAGTGGCAACCCTTTTTGAATCCCCTTCTGCAAGGAGGTCCGACCGCTTTGACGCTGGAGACAGGCCCTGGCTCGACCTTTTATTTTACGATTGCCACTAAGTCTATTTCCGTTCCCGACCCCGTCCCTCCCCTGCCGACCCGCGCTCCCGCTTCCCTAACGGCTGCATCCACAGTTATTGAAAAAACGCCAGTCCTGCTTGTCGAGGATAATCCAGTGAATCAAACGGTCGCTCAATTCATGCTGAAGCAGCTTGGCTATGACTTCAAGGTTGCCAATAACGGCGCTGAGGCCGTTGCAGCTCTACGTCAAGACAATTACAACCTGATCCTGATGGATATTGAAATGCCGATAATGGACGGGATTTCTGCCGCTCGGGCCATCCGCGCGGAATGGCAAAGTTCTCAGCGTCCCTACATCATTGCCCTGACTGCCTATGCCATGACGGACGATCGCGATCGCTGCCTGCAAGCCGGGATGCAGGATTATCTTACCAAGCCTTTACGGATTCAAGATTTAGAAGCGGCGCTCCAAAAGGGCGAAAACTCCTTATTCTTAGAATTAGGACAAAGCGCTTTATCAGACGATCCATCTCCTCTGCCCCCAGAAACAGCGATGATTCTCGATCCATCTGTCCTCGACGGATTTTTGCAAATGGTCGGTCCCGATGCAGCGGCAGAGCTTTTGCGGGAACTGCTGGATGCCTACGCTCAAGACGTGCCGCAGCGGCTGGCGGCCATCGAGACGGCAATCGCCCAAGCCAACCCGGAAGCCCTGCGACAATCTGCCCACGCGCTCCGTTCCGGCAGCGTCAATCTAGGTGCGGTTCGGGTAGGACAGCTTTGTCGCGATCTAGAGCAAATTGGCAAATCGGGCACTACGATCGGGGCGCGGGAACTCTATCCCCAGATTTCCTCAGCCGTGGGTCAGGCAACGAGCGCCCTCGAACGCGCGCATGAAAACCTCCGATTGACCGCCGTACCCTAGCCGACCGAACCCCAGCGCTCTCGAGTAAGCCTTAGATCTAGGATGGTTTGAATGCGGATTGCCATTGTAGGCTGCGGATTTGTAGCCGACTATTACATCAGTACGCTGCGCTCTTATCCCCAGTTAACGGTGGCAGGCGTCACGGATCGCGACCCGGATCGCGCCGCGCATTTTGCCAAATTTCATAGTTTACCGCTCTACCCTAGTCTCCAAGCCCTTCTCGACGACTCTAGCGTCGAGCTAGTACTCAATCTCACTAATCCGCGCAGTCACTTTGAAATATCCAAGGCTTGCCTCAATGTAGGCAAGCACGTTTATTCCGAAAAACCCCTTGCCATGGCCTTTGAGGAGGCTCAACACCTAGTCGCCCTAGCCCAAAGCCAAGGGCTGTATCTGTCCTGTGCTCCCTGCAATTTACTGGGGGAGACGGCCCAGACCCTATGGAAAGCGCTTCGGGAAAAGACCGTTGGTTCCGTCCGGGTCGTCTATGCCGAAATGGACGACGGGTTGCTGCATAAAATGCCCTACCGTCAGTGGCAAAGCAGTTCTGGCATCCCTTGGCCCGCCCAGGATGAGTTCGAGGTGGGCTGCACCCTCGAACACGCAGGCTACTACGTGACTTGGTTGGCCGCCTTTTTTGGGCCGATCGCCTCTGTAACTGCCTTTGCGTCCTGTCAAGTGCCCGATAAGCAAACGGATGCACCTTTAGAACCCAAGAACGCCCCGGATTTTTCCGTCGCCTGCCTTCAGTTTGCCTCCGGCGTGGTGGCCCGTCTGACCTGTAGCATTGTGGCCCCCCACGACCACGCGCTCAAAATTATTGGGGACGAGGGTATCCTGTATACCCGCGACTGTTGGTTTTATAATTCGCCCGTGTTCGTGCGGCGATCGCTCACCTTCCGCCGCAAAACCTTCCTCAATCCGCTGTCTCGTCAGTATCCTTTAGTGTGCTCCAGCCAGAAGAAGCAAAGCATCAAAAAAGGCCAGCAAATGGACTACGCTCGCGGGGTTGCAGAATTGGCCGATGCGATCGAAAACCAGCGTCCCTGCCGCCTTTCTGCAGAATTTTCGCTGCACGTCAACGAAGTGGTACTGGCGATTCAGAATGCTACCTCAGGGGTGTCTTACAAACCTAAGACCACCTTTGAACCGATCGCCCCCATGCCTTGGGCGTAAGCTAAGCCTATGAAAATACTGATTACAGGCGCTTCGGGATTTATCGGTCGCTATGTGGTGGCGGCAGCGCTTTGTAAAGGCTATGACGTCAGGGCCGTGGTGAGATCGCCCCAGCCAACATTGCCTTGGCCCCAGCATCCCCAACTGGAAGTGACGCACCTCGATCTGGGAGATACGGCGCGTCTACCCAAAACCCTGGAGGGCATCAATACCGTCGTTCATTTAGCCGCAGTCATGTCCGGCACCCGAGAGCAACAGCGTCAGGGTACGGTGCGGGCAACCCAGGCTCTGGTCGCGGCAATGAAAACGTCTGCCGTGCAACACCTGATCGCCATCAGCAGTTTTTCGGTCTACGACTACCTGGCGTTAAGCCCTGGCACGATTTTGGGAGAAAGTCTCCCCCTCGAAACTCGGCCCGATCGCCGCGATGGCTATACGCAAGCCAAGCTCGCCCAAGAGATTTTAGTGCGCCAGTTTGCAACGGAAACCGACACGCTGCTGACGATCCTGCGCCCTGGCATTGTCTACGGCAAGGATCATCTGTGGAATGCGTCTTTGGGCGTTAACCTGAAAGATCGGCTGTGGGTTTGCGTGGGCGATCGCGCCATCCTGCCGCTGCTCTACGTCGAACACTGCGCCGATGCGATCGTGCAGGCGATCCAGTATCCCCCCAAAAGTCGCCACACCATCAACCTGATCGATGACGATCTTCCGACCCAAAAAGCCTATCGCGAGGCGCTCCGGCAGGTGTTGCCCGATCTACCGCCCCAGCTCGTGCTGCCCTGGGCCATCGTCAATCAAATTTCGCGCTGGGCGGCACGACTCCCCAGTATCTTGCCCGCCAATCCCCCTGGACTGCTCGTCCCAGCCAGAGTTCACGCCCGCTTTAAACCGTTGGCTTACAGCAACACTCGTGCAAAGCAATACCTAGACTGGACCCCTCGGTTTTCGCTCCAAGAAGCCCTCTCGAGATCGCTCAGCGACATCGACCTACTACAGGAGGCACAGTCCTAATGCGGATTGCCTACCTCACCGGAGAATACCCGAGGGCTACCGATACCTTCATTCAGCGCGAAGTGGCAGGGCTGCGCAACCTCGGCGTGGAAGTCCATACCTTCTCCGTCCGTCCCACGGGCATCGAACATATCGTCGGTCCAGAACAGCAGGCCGAACGCGATCGCACCGTCACCCTCCTCCCCCCTCACCTTCCCCATCTCCTCCGCGCCCACATTTCCCTCCTCTTCAGCTCTCCCCGCCGCTACGCCCAGGGACTTAAGCTGGCTTGGGTTGGGCGATCGCCGGGTCTCAAAGCCCTCCTCTACCAATTTTTCTATTTCATCGAAGCAGGCACCCTTGCCCATGCCCTCCAGCAGCGTCAAATCCGGCATCTCCACAACCATCTGGCTGACTCAAGCTGCACGGTGGCAATGATTGCGGCAACCCTTGCAGGCATCCGCTTCAGCTTTACCATTCACGGCCCCGCCATCTTTTTCGAACCCTATCGCTGGCGGCTAGATCTCAAAGTAGAGCAGGCGCTATTTGTGAGCTGCATCAGCTACTACTGCCGCTCTCAGCTCATGCTATTTTGCCCGTCTGACCAATGGCCTAAGCTTCATATTGTCCATTGTGGCGTCGATCTCCAGCGATTTACCCCTGTTAGCCATCAACCAGGGCGCAAACGGCTGCTCTATACGGGTCGTCTTTCTGCTGCCAAGGGTCTACCGATTTTATTTCAAGCCCTTCAACAAGTCGTACCTCGCCATCCCGAACTGATTCTGACCCTCGTGGGGGATGGCCCCGATCGCCATGCCCTCGAAACCCTAGCCGCAAACTTAAAGCTGACCCCCCATCTCAAATTTGTTGGGTATCAGTCTCAGGATGCCGTCTGCCAATATCTGCGCGACAGCGATATTTTTGTTTTACCCAGCTTCTCCGAAGGATTGCCCGTGGCCCTTATGGAAGCCCTTGCGGCTGGAGTACCCGTCATTACCACAGCGATCGCGGGCATTAGCGAACTGGTGGAGGCTGGCATCAATGGTTATCTCATTCCGCCTGGTGCCGTGGAACCGTTGGTTCAAAGCCTAGATCGGCTTCTAGATGACGCAGAGCTCCGGCAGCGGATGGGACAAGCCGGACGCCTCAAGGTGGAACGGGAATTCAATCTAGCTCAAGAGGTACCTTGGCTCAAGCAAGTGATGGAAGCCGCCCTGTCTGGCCAAACGGAAACGTTAAGACCGTAACGCTCTAAAGACTGGGCTTAATCCAACCCGCTCGCATGGCAGTCGATAGACCGACGTAGGCGATCGCAAACAGGAGAATGCTTTCTAGTAACGCAAAGAGGACTAGGGGAAAAATCGAGGGGTTTAGGTCTTGTCCGTGGACTTGAGCCAATCCTCGCACTAACCCGAAGGCCAGCACTACCCCTGACGACAAATGAGGATTCTCATCTTTACGGATGGCATAACGACAGGTCACGCCAAACAGAAAGCCGGAAAATGCGGCGATCGCCACATCAACCCAATACCCCAAGTCCAATCCGTAGAGAACCGAACTTCCTGCATGAGATAGCCCCTGAATCAATTGGATCGCGCCCTCCGCTCCAGCAGCCGTACTGCCTGCTACCATCCCTGCCTTCAGAGACTCTAGACGATCTGCAAGGGTTGTCATGCCTAAGGTATCTCAGTCTCGTTCGCGGGCTTAAACCAAGTTTTGCGAACGAGCTTCACGCCTAGGGGAAGGACGAACCAAGCGGCGATCGCCCCCAGTACCACAACGCTAAACTGGCTCACCCATCGGATCAATTGCTCCAAGTCCACCCACTGCCCCGCAAAATAAGCACCCGTCACAATCGCTGAAGCCCAAACCACTGCACCCAGGACGTTGTAGAGCATAAACTGCGCAAAGGGCATTTCTACAATGCCTGCCAGCGGCCCGGCAAAAATCCGTAACAGCGTAATAAAGCGTCCGAAAAAGACCGCTCTCGCCGCGTTATTGCTAAACCGTTGCTTAACATCAAGCAATTTCTGCTCGTCGATGCGAAACCAGCGGCTGACCCGTAGAACCAGCGGCCATCCGCCATAGACGCCCGCCCAATAACCAAAGGTATTGCCCACTACCGCGCCGGAAATCACACAAGCTAAAACTTGCCAAAACCCTAAATCGCCACGACCGGCCAAAAAACCGCCGACGAGGACAATAGATTCCCCCGGCAAGGGAATTCCCAGATTTTCTAGCATGATCCCCAATAAAACTGCCCAGTATCCGTAAATACGAGCAATTTCTTCTAATTTTTCCAGAGGGATCAACTCTAAGGACATTTAATTCGCCTTTAAGCAAAGTTACACTTCTCAATATTGACGCGAAAATCGAAGGCCTGTCAATTTAACCTTTATTTAAGCTTAGGATTGACAAGGTTTCCGCTAAATCTGACGAGAAATCGGCCTCTCTTAGGGTACCCAATGCTCCCAGGCATCCGGAAAGAGGCACGTTCAATTTTTCACCAGACGGTATACCGCACAGAGTCGGCTGGGACTAAAGATTTTGGCCTTAAACATAAAGTTTGGCGGCACGTTTACAATCGCGTGCTCGGACGATTCAAAATAAGGTTCGAATTCGGGCGGCATTCCTTTGGGAGTGCCAGCGCTATAGGGCACTGGCTGGAACAGCAGATCGGTAAACTCAACGGCCCCGCATTGTAGCTGTTCGACGAGCTGCGCGGCAAAAGTTTCACCCCTTAAAAGCGCAAACAGCGCTTCCTTCGCATCTGGGCTGAGGGTAAAGCTGGTATCGAAGCTTTCAACAATTCGGATTTGCGCCATAAGTAAACTGCGTTACGCAAAAATGACGTGACAGATCTTGACAGGTTTGAACTTTACAAACCCCTACACCCCTCTAGGGTATGCGATCGGGAGCCTCATTGGCGCGCTTGATATTGTTACACTCGATCCCCCAACCCCCTTAAAAAGGGGGCTTCAGAGTTAAGGTCCCCCTTTTTAAGGGGGATTTAGGGGGATCGAGCGCAAGAAGTTTGCGATCTACTAAGTCTTTCCCCGTCGAGCGGATTGAGGCCCAATTTCTCATAAACCCCAACGATCTCCGCAAAAATACGGTGTTCGAACCAGAGGTAAGTTACATATCTTAATAAAAGAAGCAGGCGAATGCAGCGTTCGCGGCTTCTCAATCTTTCAACCAGTTTTCATCAACGGCAGTCGAAATTAGGGAGTCAGGCCATGGGTTTAGTTCTTCAGTCTCAAGATTCAGCGCTCAAGCACAAGCTTTTCCTCACCAAGGACGATTACGAAACCTGTCACATTCAGATTGACGGAACGCAGGAAAAACTACCTGCGATCGCCCTGGGTTCCAATCTTTACAGCTTTTTTAAGACCATCAAAGACCGCGACAAAGCGTTGGACATCTTGGGCAAACTTTACGACAACGGCAACGATGCCGCGATCACGCAAACGCCCAAAGCCTATGCGATTTGGATTTTAGAAGAGGAAGCATCGCGTCTGAACTGATCGTTCAAAAGTCGAGCGCGGTTTTGGAGGTTCGATCTTTTCAGCCGCAGACGCGATGAAAACTCGAGCGCTAAGCAACCGTCACCTGGGATGTATCGACCGAAGTTGCCCCATTCACTTCATTGGCAACCTCAATCATTTTGTTGAGCGCGACTTGGCTGGAAACTTTTCCTTTCAAGACTACAGTGCCGCTGGTCTGGGCAACCCAGAGATCGTTCTCATCGGTTAATTCTGAATTTTCATCGAAGGCAAGTGCGACTCTTTTGGCCAAGCCGCTTTCGTCATATTCGCCATTCAATCCCACGCGCTCTGCGGGAATTGATTCTCCACTCGCAGCGGGCATTGCGGCTGGTGCGTTGATAGCAGCTTGGGGGTCTGCGGGCTTGTCTTGACCAAAAATTCGCTTTAACCAACTCATAATGAGGCTCCTATTGCGATATTTCAACTTTAACGGCAATTTTAAGGGTTTTTCACCTTAAATTGAGAACTGTCTTCATCAATCTTTGCTGCCGTAGGATTTAAAAACAAAACGTTGAGTTTATTCTAGTGCGCGCCCCCGGCGATCGCGGAGGGGACTTGGTTCGATGGCCGAGGCGGATCGGACGGATCGGTTTGATACAGTATGAGGGCACCCAAACCCGTCCTTCTTGTTTTCAACTCGAACCCGTCATGTCCGATCTCGCGCCGCCCATCGCTTTAGAAACCTATCGCCAGCAGTTTCCAGCCCTCAATAACAAGCTGTACTTCAACTATGGCGGACAGGGACCGCTTTCAAAGGCGGCCTTGGATGCCATTCTAGAAAGTTATACCCTCATGCAGCAGCATGGGCCTTTTTCTAAAAAAGCGCTGGAATCCGTCACCGCGCAGATCGGACTCACCCATCTGGCCATTGCCCAGGAATTGGGGGTTTCTGCCAATACAATTACCCTGACAGAATCCGTAACTGCGGGCTGCAATATTGCCCTGTGGGGGTTGCCCTGGCAAAAGGGCGATCGCCTTCTCATTACGGACTGCGAGCATCCAGGAATTGTAGCGGCAGTGCGAGAACTGAGCCGTCGGTTTGGGCTTGAAATCGACATTTGCCCCGTACAGGGCACCTTGAATGAAGGCGATGCCGTGGGGGCGATCGCCGAGAGAATCCAGCGCGATACCCGTCTCGTCGTCCTGAGCCACATTCTTTGGAATACGGGTCAGGTCTTGCCATTGGCCGAAATTATTGCAGCTTGCCGCCGACAAAACCCCGACGTCTTGCTACTGGTCGATGCCGCCCAGTCCGTCGGGGTCCTGCCCCTAAACTTGGCAGAATTAGACGCAGACTTTTATGCCTTTACCGGTCATAAGTGGCTGTGCGGCCCGGATGGCGTTGGGGGACTCTACATCCGACCCGCCCTGCACGATCGGCTGCAACCTACCTTTATCGGCTGGCGCGGCATTTGCGTGGATGCATCGGGTTGCCCGACAGGCTGGAAGCAGGACGGCACAAAATTTGAAATGGCCACCTCTGCGTTTCCACTTTACCGAGGGTTGCAGGTTGCGATTGAAGCCCATCGGCAGTGGGGCAGTCCAGCCCAGCGCTACCAGCGCATTTACAGCCTGAGTCAAAGATTGTGGTCGCACCTTCAGGACATTCCCAGCCTTCGCACCCTCCGCACCGCTCCTCCAGAAGCAGGGCTGGTCTCTTTTCAAGTGGAGGGGCAGTCCCATAAAGAATGGGTGCAGGTTCTAGAAAATTGGCAGATTATGATGCGGCTTATTGCAGATCCGAACTGCATCAGGGTTTGCCTGCATTACTTAACCCTAGAGGCTGAAGTGGATACCTTGGCCGAGAAGCTAAGGCAGATGGTGCAAAGTAAAGTTTAGGCAAAAGCCGAGCGAATCCTTGCTCGACAGCAAACCGATCGTTAGAGGGAAACTATTCAACGCTGTTATGCAGAAGCCAATTCTGGCGGGTCGAGTTTTACATTGGCCGAGACGCGCAGGTAAAGCAGCGAAGAAGCATGAGCCTCTGTCAGCGCCAACTTGTCAATGGTCCTAGTCGTAGGGTTAACGGCTGGGATCATTAAAGGACAGGCGGACCATTTCCCCTCTACGGGTACTCCAAGACGTTGGCACTCGCCCCCGCGATGGCCTGCAAATTCGTAGTATTTACAATACCGACAAGAAAAATTTGAATGTGTCACAAGATTTATGGCTGCTTTATTGTGTCAGAAATCAAGGAACGGAGTTAGTTTTAAACTCGATGGCTTGAAACTTGCCGATCCAGCACTAGCTTTAAGCGCTTTCTAAGGAATCGGGGATCGGTCGAGGCGTCAACGCAAAAATGTTTGAGTTTCGTTTTTATAGAATTGGTTCCAGCGAAATTCTTTAACACCTTTATTTTAGGTTTCAAAACAAGACGTACTTTTGGAGAGCGATCCCTGCAATCGCCACAGGGAAATCGTTAGGCCAAATAACCTGAAAATAAAGCGTTTAGATTTTCTTTAGAATTTGCTTAAAACTGCGTGTCTAAAAATAAAGGTAGATAAACATTTGTTAAGAAATAAACTTTTGCCTTACTTGTAGGAAGATCGTCCTAGATTTAAGGGAATAATTATGGCGCTAAAATCTTCCTTCTGGGTGCAAAAAAAATACGTCTAAAGGTATAGACGCTATCGATCGCTTGCGAATTTTTCACAAACTTATCGAGGGGTTTTGAGCCACTGCACCTCAACCGGGTCGCCTACCTTCAGTCCAATGCTCGCAGCCAGTCCGCCCCGGATCTCAATGACTCGATCGATGGGTTCTTTGGGGCCATAGGTCGGACAAGGATCGGCCTTGCAAGGGGGTGTATTGGGAGCGATCGCGACGACCTTGCCTCCGCGCACAAAAATCATATCCAAAGCGATCAGGCAGTGTTTCATCCAAAACTGGACGGACTGCGGGGGCGAAAAGGGAAACAGCATCCCCCGGTTGGACGGCAAAAAGGTGCGATACATGAGTCCTATGGCCTGCTGCTGGCGCGTTTTTGCAACTTCCAGCTCGAACAAGCGATCGCCGAGTTTGGCCGTTGCCGTAATGGGTAAAACCTGAGCTGGCGTGCGGGGAACGGCTGAAGCCATTGCCTTGGGTTCGGATTGAGTTTGACGAATGGGATTGCAGGCGAGCAGCAGACCGATAAAGCAAACAACACCAACAAAAGGTAGCAGTTGTCGTCGCTCAGGCATCCCGTAAGGCATAGCCCACTCCCCGCACGGTGTAAATCAATTTCTTCTCTCCCTCTCCTTCAATTTTGAGGCGCAGGTACCGGATGTAAACCTCAATGACGTTCGATTCGCCTAAAAAGTCGTACCCCCAGACATTTTCCAAGATTTGGTCGCGCGTCAGCACTTCTCGCGGGTGCTCCATCAAATATTTGAGCAAGTCGTATTCTTTCATGGTGAGGCTGATGACTTGGCCGCCTCGCAGAGCCACCCGCGCGCTCAAATCTAAAACCAGATTGTCAAATTTAAGCGACTCTCCTTGACTCGCGCTGGCAGGCTGAAGGTAAAGACGGATTTGCTTGACAAAGGTTTCGCTGCGGTAGGGCTTCACGAAATAGTCATCGGCACCCGCCAGAAGACAAGCGACGCGATCTTCCACGGTGTCGGCATTCATCACGGCTAAAAGCGGAAAGACAACGCCGTCCAGGCGCAATTGCTTGCAGACATCGAGTCCAGAATCCTGGGCAAACTGCTCTTCAATCACCAGCAGGTCGGGCTGAATTTCTTTTGTTTTCAAAAATACTTCATTCGCTCTATGGGCATGCTGGACCGCATAGCCAGATTGCTCGAGGTCTGCACTCATGGCTGAAGATAGGGCAGCATCGGAAACCGCAACAAGAATCGTGGAACCCGGCATTACAAAAACTCTCCACAGTGCGAATACAGGAGACTATACAACAGATGCAGCAAACGAAGATTTTGAAAAGGTTTCGAGCAGAGTTTAGGGTGCGATCTCCAACTGCCATTCCAACGCTGCCGACTGGGTTAGCCCGCTCGTTTCTCCGACCACGTAGGGTCCCCAGTACCGTTGAGAACCATCTAGGGCAAAGGCCACTAATACGTCTCCAGTCTGCAAGGTCAAATTGCCTTCTGGCAATGAAAGCAATAGCCCTCCTTTGCTGCCTTCATTGGGAGCAAAATCCCAGTGTATGGGAGCGCGATAGGGAGTTGCGGTCGGTCGAGCAGCTTGGTTCGACTGCTGAGAGAGCAAAACCACCCTAACCGTATGGGGACTTGCATTGCGCACGCGCAGACCGTTGGCCAACGGCTTTGGAGCGCCTGCACCTGGAAAGGGCGACGCAGAAACCTGCGGCACAGACTCTGGGGCGACTTCTATGACGGGGGGGGCAGAATCCCTGGATGCCGTCGGTTCGATCCACAAACTGAACTGAAGCTGCGATAAAACAAATGCAACAGCTCCTCCCACCAATGCCGCCAACAGAAGGTGCAAAATGGGCGATCTATCAGCCATAGGGGGTTTTGCAGGTTTGTCGATAGGTGGTTTCATGCTATTTATCCAGTGTAATGGATTGAATCGAGCATGTTGGGGCGTTCTACCTACCGTCAAGCCGTCAAGAACGATCGCTGCTGCTACCATAAGACCTAAGCGGTTTTTATACGTCATTTAAGGTTTAAGGTCATGGCAGAAGCGAAACCGAGAGACGTTCAGGTCATGCCGATCGCAGCGGAAACCACGATCCTGCGATCGCGCAGTTGGACTCGCCTCAAGTTTGAAATCGAGTACGGTCTTCAGCGCGGCACCACCGCCAATACCTACCTGCTGAGGGCCGATCGGGTCGCCCTGATCGATCCCCCCGGCGAAACCTTTACCGCGCTATTTTTGCGTTCCCTTCAAGATCGGATCGACCCGACGACGATCGACTACATCATTATGGGACGGGTGAACCCCAACCGCTGCGTTACCCTCAAAGCCCTTTTAGCCATTGCACCCCAGGCGGTTGTCATTGCCTCCAATCCAGGTTCCATCGTGCTGAAGGAGGCGCTCCCGGAGCTAACCCCAACGGTACAAATCGTACGCGGAGATGAAACGCTGGACTTAGGCCGCGGTCACCGTTTGTCTCTCATTCCCACCTCCACGCCTCGCTGGCCGACCAGCATTTGCACTTACGATGCCGCGACGCAAATTCTGTTTAGCGATAAATTTTTTGGAGCCCATATTTGCAGCGATCAAGTACTGGATGAGGGATTCCAGACGATTCAAGAAGATCGGCAATACTACTTCGATTCCTTGATGGCTCCCAACGCCCGTCAAGTGGAAAGCATCCTCGACAAACTGGCAGAATACCCCGCCCGACTTTATGCCACGGGACACGGCCCTCTCGTTAAATACGGCCTTGAAGATTTAACCAAAGCTTATCGAACGTGGAGTCAAGCGCAGAAGGCACAGGAATTGGCTGTAGCGCTCCTGTACGCTTCGGCCTACGGGAATACCGCGACCTTGGCTCAGGCGATCGCCCGAGGCATCACCAAATCTGGCGTCCGAGTCGAGTCGATCAATTGCGAAGTGTCTGCCCCCGAAGAAGTGCAGGCTGCCATTGAAAAAGCGGATGGGTTCATTATTGGGTCGCCCACTCTCGGCGGTCACGCGCCCACCCAGGTCATGACGGCTCTTGGCATCGCAATTTCAAGCGCCACCAAGCTCAAGCTAGCGGGCGTCTTCGGTTCCTATGGCTGGAGTGGCGAGGCGATCGACCTTCTAGAGAGCAAGCTCAAAGATGCAGGTTTTCAGTTGGGATTTGAGACGATCCGCGTCAAGTTCAAACCAACAGCTGCCACGTTGCAACACTGCGAAGAAGCAGGGACAGACTTCGCTCAAAGTCTCAAAAAAGCGAAAAAGACGCGTCAATCTCGTCAGAAAGTCAGCCTAGAGTCCCAGGTAGACCCAACGGTACAGGCGGTAGGTCGCATTGTGGGGTCGTTGTGCGTCGTCACCGCACGGCAGGACGAGGTTAGCAGTGCGATGCTGGCAGACTGGGTGGCCCAAGCGACCTTCAATCCACCGGGACTGACCGTTGCCGTTGCCAAGGATCGGGCCATCGAGTCGCTGCTGTATCGCGGCAACGCCTTTGTCCTGAATATTTTGGGCGAAGGGAAACACCTAGGGCTGATGAAACACTTCTTGAAACCTTTCAGTCCCGGCGAGGATCGGTTTGTAGGGGTTGAAACCCAGCCCGCTCAAAACGGATGTCCGACGCTCAAAGATGCCGTTGCCTACCTAGAATGCACGGTCGACAATCGGATGGACTGCGGCGATCACTGGCTGGTATACGCCCTTATTGAGGCGGGAGCTGTTATCGACCCCGATCGTCTAACAGCTATCCACCACCGTAAATCTGGCAATCATTACTGAGTTGCCGTTGAGATTTAAAGGCAAAACGTTATTTTCGAAGGCTTGCCGGTCAATACTAATACAAATCCTTTTTATCATTTAGCCGTTGTATCGGGCTAAACGTCTCACACTTGTCGTGTCGTTTTTGGAAGTGGCCTATCCCTATGTCAAACCCATCGCCCTTACCTTCCCCTAAAGTCCCTCTACCGCCCCCCCCTCACTTTCCCATGGCGCACAACGATGGGGAACCCACGATGTCTATTGATACGCCCACCCAAAATCAACTGTCAAGTCACAGCTCCTCTACTCAAACCTATGCCGTCCCCGGTCTAGAATTCCCTGGCGTTACCAAGGCCCATCCCGATTCTAACGATACAATTCCCTTCACGGCGGTTGGCGGTTCGACCGTTGCCCACCAGGCTGCTGGACGAGCAGAGCCAACCCAGTCCACGATGCGAAGTCCTAGGCGTCCTCTCAATGGATTGACGCTGGAAAGCCTCGTTAACGAAGCTTACGATAACGACTTTTCCGATATTCACCTCGGTGTCGGCGAGGTGCCTCGGTTTCGCGATCGCGGTCGAATGATTCCCACCAACTATCCAGTGACCGATAACGGCACCTTTGAATACTGGCTAGAAGAAATTCTATCGCCGGAGCAAATTCAGCAGTTCCACCACGATCTAGAGTTTGACGGCGCCCATCAGTACGAAGGATTGGTACGGGTGCGGATCAACATTTTTGTGAGTCTATACGGTCCCGGCATGGTGCTGCGGCTGATTCCGCTGCGCATCAAAACCTTGGAAGAACTCAGCCTTCCGATGATTTTCAGAGATTTGTGCCTTTACCAAAAAGGACTCATTCTCGTCACGGGGCCAACCGGATCCGGCAAATCCACCACCCTCGCGGCCATGGTGGACTACATCAACGCGGAAATGCCCAAGCACATTATCTCTATTGAGGATCCCGTCGAGTTCGTACACAAGAGTCGCAAATCCATGATCCGGCAACGGGAAGTGGGCATTCACACTCATAAGTTCGATAACGCGCTCAAAGCTTCTCTCCGGGAAGATCCTGACATCATCTTGATCGGGGAAATGCGCGATCGCGAGACCGTCAATACCGCACTCAAAGCGGCCCAAACCGGCCACTTGGTCTTTGGGACCTTGCACACCAACAGTGCTGTCAAAACTATCGAACGGATTTTGAACCTGTACAACCCAGACGAGCAGGGTCCTATGCGCATGCAGGTAGCAGAATCCTTAGTGGCCGTGATCGCGCAATCTCTATTGCGCACCACTGATGGGAAGCGAGCCGCCATCCACGAGATTATGGTCAACACCGATGCGGTAAAAGACTATATTTTGAGGGGAGACATTGAGGCGATCGAACAGCTCATTCCGCAATGTTCCTACGATGGCATGATGACGATGAATCAGTGCATCTACGAACTGTACGAAGAAGGTCGCGTCGACGAAGAGACCGCTCTCGAAGCGTCACCAAAACCGAACGAAATGGCACAGATTCTGCGCGGGCGGGTTTGATGCTGCTTCGCGCTCGAGATGTTTAGGGGAAGGGGGGGTGTAGCGGACTAAAAGACACCCCCTTCCCATGGGCGTAAAATCTGGCAAAGTTGTGATGTAGCGTATCTAAAAACAATTGATGGGTTTGTCCTACCCCAGTTTTCCAGAAACTTTCAAAGGCTTAGCGCTGTTTACCCCAGGCGGAGATGCAATCTACTGCATCGATCCTGCAAAGCAAGGGCATTGGCACATCCACTTGTGCTCCGCAGTCGCTCAAGTTTTAAGCCTGCCCGAAGCCCCTTTATTTTTGACCCATTGCTTTACGGCTACGGTCGATCGCTGGATAGACCCTAAAACCCAAACCTTAAAAATTGCTGCCGAAGTCAAGCCCAGGGTATGGCAATATCGACCTCTCCTCCAAAGCCTTTTCAATACGCCGCTCGACCGCTGGCAGATCGGCGAAGATACTGAAAGTCACTGTACTGCCGATCTTTTAGAGCGCTATCGCCAGCAATTTCCGCAGCTTTGGGAACCGCATAATTTAGTCCTGAACCTAGAACACCTGGCCTCTTTTCGATCTGCGATCGCCCCAGATCTCTCCAATACACTGTCGGGCTACGTGCTGCGTTTGTTTATCAATGGCAAGACCAAAAGTACCATCCAAGCCCTTGAAAGCCTCCATCAATTTTTAGAGCAAACCCTCACCTGTCCTTACACGCTCCGGATCGTAGACGTTCGGCAACATCCTGAGGTCGCAGAACGAGACGGCATTGCCGCAACACCAACCCTGATTAAAACTTGGCCGCCCCCTGTCCGCCGAATTGTAGGTACCTTAGACAAACGCGATCGCATTTTGAGATTGCTGGATCTCGCCTGACGGCCAGCCGCAAAAAAGCCGCCTGAAGACAGGCGGCTTAAAATGTTTTGGGAACGCGCAGAGAAATTTAGCTATGCACAACCAACTTGACGTTAGCATTTTGGAGGCCAGGGCGCTGAGCTTCAACCAGTGTTTTGTTAATAGCGTATTTTTGATTGATCGAGTTAATTAACTCTGTTTGATTATGTTTCTTGGCAACGCCCCAGAGGTCGGCAATGAGGTCAAAGGTACCATCGGTATTCTTCGACCAACCTAGGTCGTACTCGCCCTCAAGTACGGCGACGATGTCAGCCCGAACTCTTTGACCGTGATAACCGCGCACGTC
Source organism: Altericista sp. CCNU0014 (assembly GCF_044923475.1). Classification (NCBI taxonomy): domain Bacteria; kingdom Bacillati; phylum Cyanobacteriota; class Cyanophyceae; order Synechococcales; genus Altericista; species Altericista sp. CCNU0014. The sequence continues at coordinate 1,656,926 of NZ_CP137338.1, read as the reverse complement.
GGCTTCGGTTTTCAGCTGAATACCCAGATCCTTCAAAGAAGTTTTGAGGATTTCAGCGTCGGTAATTTTGGTTCGGAGGGTGCTGAAGTGTGACATGGTAATAATTCTCCACTTGATGATGAGGTATACAACATTTGACTGTTTGACTGAAGACGCCGCTCAATCCGATAAATCCAATTGATGCGGTTGTGAAACTAGCACTGGGCTAGTTTTTCCTTCTGAGGGGTTTCAGAAGAAAACTTGTTAGAACTCCAGCCGCTGGTATTCGGCGACGGAAGCTGCTGCTGGACGCGCCCGCTGTCTGGCCCAGTCTCGTAGCGCTGTGACCTGTTCGGTCATGGTACGGGACAGCGGTATGGTCGCTCGACTGGCAGCAATAATGTCGAGCTGCGTAAACTCTCGATCTTGAGCGAAGGCCTCGTACATGGCCGCAATGATTGCCTGCTCGATCTCAGATCCTGAAAATCCATCGCAAACGGTTGCCAGCTGCTCGATGTCAAATCGCGAGATGTCGCAGCGTCGCTTGGACAGGTGAACTTTAAAGATTTCTTCGCGCTCTTCTTTAACGGGCAGATCTACAAAAAAGATTTCATCAAAACGCCCTTTTCGGAGAAATTCCCCCGGTAAGCGCTCCACCCGGTTGGCCGTTGCCATCACAAACACCGAAGATGTTTTTTCTTGCATCCAAGTCAGAAACGAGCCAAAGATACGGCTTGAAGTGCCGCCGTCAGAATCGGCAGACCCGGAACTCCCGGCAAAGGCCTTATCCATCTCGTCGATAAACAAGATAGCGGGCGCGATAGACTCGGCAGTCTTGAGGGCCTCCCGCAAGTTCGCCTCCGAACGACCGACCGTCGAACCATCGTAGACGCGGCCCATATCGAGTCGCAGGAGAGGTAACCCCCACAACCGAGAAGTCGTCTTGGCAATTAAGGACTTGCCGCAGCCGGGAACGCCTAGAATTAACATGCCATTAGGTTTGGGCAATCCGTACTCGCGGGCGCGCTCTGTAAACGCAAAGTTTCGTTGCTTCAGCCAACTTTTGAGCTCCCCTAAACCGCCCACTGAGTCGATGGTTTCGTCTTCTTCAATGAACTCTAAGATGCCGTTGCGGCGGATGAGCTGTTTTTTCTCTGCCAAGAAGATACTTAGCTCGAGCTCCGACAGACGCCCCGAAGTAACCTTGGCCTTTTTGTAAACCTTCTCAGCTTCGTCTAGGGTCAACCCTAGAGATGCCCTCAGCATTTTTTCTCGGACTTCAGGTGTCAGTTTTGGCGAGTTAGGGGGAAGATGGCTGGAGAGAACTTCGTCCAGCTCTGCAATCGTAGGCAGCGGAAAGTCGAGGACGACGATTTCCTTCTCTATTTCAATTGGAATTTGCTGGATCGGAGACACGAGGATAATACTCTTGTCCGTGCCTTTGAAAGCCAACGCCGCATCTCTCAACAGTCGAACGACTGGCGGAGAAAAACAGGGGTGAAGGTCTTTGAAAATAAAAACTGAGGGTTCTTTCTCGGCGATCGCGGCTTGAATGGCCATTTCAGGCGCGACCGTATTGTGATGGCTCCTCTGACGAGGCTGATCGACGCTGATCAATCCATGGGTTTGAGTCCAGGTAAAAACCTTAAGTTGAGGGCGTTCGCCATGAGCAATAGCAGATATGGTCTGCTCCGCACGCATCTCCTCGGATGTGACCAAATAAATCAGCGGGTACTGAGCTTTAATTAGAATTTTAAGCTCTTCTCTCATAGCCATCACCTCAGGTTAGAGTTGGCGAATTACTTTCGGTTCCTATGACTTCCCCTAAAGGGAGCGTTGCTGCTATACGCTAGCCGGAACCAAAGGTTCGGCAACAGCAACCTGAAGACCGTCATCGCTCAGCAAGGATTGCTGGTGCTTTAAGGAAATCAGCTCGCTGGAGCGCAAAATTACAGAAGAAGCACACTCAGGACAGTTGTACACCTGATGGGTAGCGCCTAAAACGGATGCCTCAACCTCTTCGACAACCTCCGGGTGCTGAATGTAGAACGTAAGCGCGCGCTCTGCAATTGCAGACATCGGCTCGGTTTCTACTGCGGCCTTAATCTTAAGCTCGCGATGAAGCTCAGGCGGCAAATATAACGTGACTTTTTGTTTGTCTTGCATAAGGCTTACACGTTTTCCCGGGTGTGTCTTCATACTCTACCCACTGTCGCAAAGGCTGTCAAGACGGAATGCTGTCATGACGTCAAAAAAGACACATTACTTAATATTCGTCGAACAATGCCTAAGGTTTATTTCGCTCGGAGCTCGGCTGCTGAGGTCCTAAAAGCTGTTTCAATAGAAGTTGAGCCAGCTCCAGCGCGCTCGAAAATATTAGCGACTAAAGGAAACTTCCATGGATGTGATCCCAGCGATCGACTTACTCGGTGGTCGGTGCGTGCGTTTGTACCAGGGCGATTACGAGCAGTCTGAGGTCTTTGCAGAAGATCCGGTAACAGTGGCACGAGGCTGGGCGGAGCAAGGGGCGCGATGGCTCCATCTGGTCGATCTGGATGGTGCTAAGACGGGGGAGCCGGTCAATTTAGCAGCGATCGCTCGAATTGTGGAAACCCTCAAGATTCCCGTCCAAGTGGGGGGCGGACTGCGGACGCGGGAGCGAGTCGCGAGTTTCTTAGCAATGGGCGTTCGACGCGCGATTTTGGGAACGGCAGCGATTGAGGATCCAAATTTAGCGAGGGAGCTGTGCCAGAGCTATCCCGGTCAAATTGTGGTGGGGATTGACGCGCGGGATGGCAAAGTAGCCACTCGCGGATGGTTGGAAACCTCAAACGTTTCGGCGATTGCCTTAGGGCAGCGCGTATCCGCCGAAGGGGCCGCTGCGATCGTGTACACCGATATTCAGCGCGATGGAACGCTGCAAGGTCCGAACTTGCCGATGTTGAGGGAAATGGCAGAGGCAGTCTCTGTGCCTGTTATTGCCTCTGGCGGCGTGAGCTCCATGACCGACCTACTAAGTCTCTTGGCGTTGGAACCTCTCGGGGTCAGCGGTGCGATTGTCGGAAAAGCGCTCTACACGGGAAATTTATCCTTAACCGAAGCATTGAGAGCTGTGGGGCCGGGGCGCTGGCAAGATGTCCCAACAGATCTGGGGCAGTCTTCCTTTGCCTAAGGATTATCCAGACCGCTCAAGCGTTCGGACAAAAATCCGGGCATTGAATTGCTTGTTCCGTCAGCGCTGACTGAGGGTGAATCGTACATTTCAGAAAAGAGCTATTGGTGCAAAATCGACAGTTCGCGCAGGGAATTTGGTGCAAGCGCTGACTCACCCGAACCGTCTCTCTAAAAAAAGTCCACAGGCTCGAACCGAGGAAGAAGACAAAACTCCAGCCTAGGATAATACCTAACATCTGCCATCCGGGACCAGTGAGGATCATGGGAATGCTTGCTCTCCTAAGTCAAAACCTTGGGTTTACTCTTGGATTTACTAAAGAACTTGATGGGTATAGGCGTGTTGCTTCACATTGTCTTCGGTTCGAATCACCCGCTCGACGTTGAGCATGCGCTTGCGCTCGGTGGAATAGTTAAAGTCGGTTTTAGCCCCGCCGAGGGGAAGCAGCGACTGGATAGAAGCGCAGGATCGATAGCTGCGGGTAGCTGCCATGAGCCGTTCTTCAAAGGATTCGCAAAGCTGTACGTCTGTGGGGAAGCCATCGGGTACTCGACCTTCGCCCTCGACAAAAGCAGCGGAGAAGGTCGTGGCGATCGCCATTTCGTAGGAGGTTTCAATGCCTTTGCACAGCGCTTCCAAAGCGGCGGAGGGAATGGGTTCTACCACCTTTAACGGCTGAAGCTTACCGTCTTCCTTAATAAAACAGGTGGCCAATCCCAGCACGACGTAGGCATCGGCAGGAACGTCGGTCACGTTGGAAGGCATCAAATCTGCTGACATAAAAGATTCCAAGCGAAAAGACCTAAAAAATGGGCAGAGCGCGTTGACTCTACCCACCCTTATTCTAAAGGCCTTTACCCAATCGTTTCTTAAAGTTTATTGAACCTTTTGCGGGCTTTGAGGAATTTGAAACACCTTGAGTTGATTGGCACGCATCAAACTCCCCTGCTCTTGGGCAATACGCTGAGCTGTTTCTGGCGACTGACTGCGTTGGTAGGTCTGTTGGAGCTCTTGAAGGCTTTGGGCGATCTGAGACTCTTCGCGTCTAATTTCCTGGAGTTTTGCCCGCTGGGTTAGCTGATACGGAACCAAATTGGCTAGCGTTACCGCAGCAGTTCCGATCAGCACTGCGTTCACCCCTAAAATCAAGCCCGATTCCCAGATTCTTGCAGTATGTTCTTCAGACCGAGCAACAGCAGCAGAGTCAGCCTGTTGCTCGCGATCGCGCCGGCGGGAGGAAGATTTTCGGCGAGCGCGATCGGTCGATGGATGTTTGGAGCCGCGATCGCGGGGGGATGGAACGGAATTGGGTAGTGCGCTCATAGTCAAAAGGCCGTGGTGGTTATTTTTGTTTCGATTCTAGGCTAGAAGGCTAAAGAAAGATAGCGATATTAATAATTTCTTCAACGCTGAATGTAAAGCACGCCAAACTGTCTCCAAAATCTTAAAATCTTGAGATTTTTAAGATGAGAGCTGAGTTTATGGAAATTTTTGCAGCGTGAGGAGGTGAAGCTTTGCAATGGGCGAAGCGACGTCGATCGATCGACCCACCGGATGTTCGGAGATGCCCGTTCTGTCTGGCAAACGCAAAAAGAATTTACGCGCTGAGATTCTAGCGAAGCCCGTTGGCGAAAGTCAACAATAAATTTAATTTTCTGTACAAAAAATGACATTTGAGGCGACTCGATCGGTTTAAAGATCTGAGCCGAGCAAAGGAGGTCGAGGTTCCTGCTCGAAAACGATTGCAGTAAATTTGTCTGGGAACCTTACTGGGTGGCGATCCCCTCGTTTAAAGGCAATGGGAACGACTGGACTCGCCTGCCGTTCCAACCCGAATTAAAAAAATCGGCACATTCTACGAGAGAATGTGCCGATTTTTAGCCAAGACCTTTACTTATAAAGTTACTTATAAAGTTCGGTCGATAAGCGCAGTGCAAGAATACCAGGGATAAGGGCGATCGCCAGTGCGACGAAGACCTGGGTATCTGACAACATAAGGACAAGCTCCTTGAAATTGCGTTGATAGTTCACAATGTCCGTCAAAGTGACCCCCAACGGAATCCTTTGTTACATCATGCAACACTCTCTGGGGAAAATCTTAAGGGTCGGCAGAATGAAGCGGTCCGTTCTCTGAAGGGCTAAGAACCTTGAGATATCGCGATCGAGAGTGCGCAAAGCTTGATTTAACGTTAGGGTTGATAGGTGGAGCTTCGGCATCGAAGCCGCAAGCTTGCGTAACGCTCTAAAATTATTGACGGATCCCTTCAGAACTCGAATGCTAGACAAACTCTCCGAACTTCCCTCCCATTTTGGGATTCATACCGTTTTTCTGATTGCTATTTTGGCGGGCTTGGAAGCGGTTTTGTCGGCGGATAATGCGATCGCCCTGGCAGCCCTAGTCCAAGGGATTGAAAACGAAAAGCTCCAGCGTCAAGCCCTCAATCTGGGCATGGTGGCAGCTTTCGCCATGCGGATGGGGCTGATTTTTACGGCAACTTGGGTGGTGCAATACTGGCAGTTTGAGCTGTTGGGGGCCGCTTACTTGCTATGGCTGTCCTTGCAGTATTTTCTATCCGATGAGGAGGAAGGACAGCACCACGGCCCTCGCTTTACGACTCTGTGGCAAGCGATCCCGTTGATTGCAGTGACGGACCTCGCCTTTTCTTTAGATAGCGTGACGACGGCGATCGCCTTGGTGAACGATCGCTGGCTTGTCATTTTAGGCGGAGTCATTGGAATTATGACGCTCCGGCTCATGGCCGAGCTATTCATCCGCTGGCTCAAAGAGTTCGTCCACTTGCAGGATGCCGGCTACGCGACTGTGGCATTGGTTGGCGCCAGGTTATTGCTCAAAGTGTTGAACGATCGAATTGTGCCGCCTGAATGGCTCATGATATCCGTCATTGCTTGTTTGTTCGCTTGGGGATTTTCTAAGCGAGTGGATGGATCTGACGAGCAAACCCAAATCTCTCCTGCTGCATCTGAGGTCGAGATCGTCAGCGAAGTCGTTCAGACGCCCCAAGATTTGAAAGTGACCAAATAGAGTCTGGAGCAACCCTTCAGCAGGGGCGCAAGGTCGCGCGCCCCTACAATGCAGCGGCTCTACTTATTCGTAAATCCAAGTCGAAAGCGTAGGAGTCCAATCCGAAAGTTCTTCCGGCTTAAACCAGAGGTCGATTTCCCGAACTGCCGTTTCAGGTGCATCGGAGCCGTGGATGATATTGCGTCCGATGTCCACCCCAAAATCGCCCCGAATGGTCGCGGGTTCGGAGTTGAGAGGATTGGTTGCGCCGATGATTTTGCGAGCGGAAGCGACGATGCCCTTTCCTTCCCAAACCATTGCTACGACTGGCCCGGAGGTAATAAAGTCAACCAGTCCGGCAAAAAATGGCTTGTCTTTATGCTCGCCGTAGTGTTGTTCTGCCAGCGCTCTGCTGACGGTCACGAGCTTCAGCCCCACTAAGGTAAACCCCTTCGCTTCAAAGCGGCCTAGAATTTCGCCGACCAGTTTGCGTTGCACGCCGTCCGGCTTAATTGCTAAAAATGTACGTTCCACAGATTTTCTCCACCAGGGGTTGTTGTCCTTTTCTATGCTGGGAAATGATGGGACTTTTGTAAAGTAATTGATGCCCTCCCCAGAAAGTAAAACCAATCTTCCTCCTATTTCCCTGGCAGAAGCTGGCGCAGCGCCTCGAGCAGTCGATCGACGGATTCCTTGCGGCTGTTGAAGCCCATCAGTCCCACTCGCCAAACTTTTCCGGCGAGTTCGCCTAATCCACCGCCAATTTCAATGTTAAATTCGTCGAGCAGTCTGCGGGCGATCGCTTTGCTGTCTGCGCCATCGGGAACTTTCACCGTGGTCAGCGTGGGTAACCGGAATTCTCGGTCGACGTGAAGTTGGAGTCCCATGTCTTCAAGCCCTGCCCAGAGGTACTCCACGTTTTGCTGATGCCGTCGCCAGCTATTTTCGATGCCTTCCTCGGCCAACAATCGGAGTGCTTCTCGGAGGGCGTAGTAAAGGTTAACGGGGGCGGTGTGGTGGTAGACCCGCTCGCTACCCCAGTATTTACCCAGCAGATTCATATCGAGGTACCAGTTTGCGACCTTGGTGTTGCGCTGATGGAGCTTTTCCATGGCGCGATCGCCCATCGTAAACGGCGAGGCACCAGGAGAGCAACCCAGTCCTTTCTGGCTGCAACTGTAGGCTAGGTCTACGCCCCATTCGTCTAAGAAGACGGGCGCGCCGCCCAAGCTGGTGACGGTATCTAAAAGGAGGAGGCAGTCAAATTCTCGGCACAGATCGCCCACTCCGGCCATGGGTTGACAGGCTCCCGTGGAGGTTTCCGCATGAACCAAGGCTAAAATCCGAGGGCGATGGGTTTCCATGGCAGCGCGCAGCTCTGCTAGGGAGAATACCTGTCCCCAAGGCTTGGTAATGGTCTGCACGTCTGCACCATAGCGCCCTGCCATATCGACCAAGCGGTTGCCGAAGTATCCGGCAACGCCGATTAAGACTTTGTCTCCGGGTTCGATGGAATTGGCGATGGTCGCTTCCATGGCTGCGGTACCCGTACCGCTGACGGCAATGGTCAACGGGTTCTGAGTTTGCCAAACGTAGCGCAGCAATGCCTGAATTTCATCCATTACCCCTAAGAAAGCCGGATCGAGATGTCCGAGGGGAGGGGTCTTCATCGCTTCGAGAACAGCGGGGTTGGCGTTAGACGGGCCGGGGCCTAACAGCAAGCGCTCGGGTAAAGATAGGGGCGCAAGGTTGGGGAACTGAGGGGGGATGATGGACAGGGTTTGCATCGTTGGGCACCGGAATAACGCCGTTTGGACATACCCTTGAGTGTATCGGGTTGGGGGTTGGTGCGATCGCCCTTTCCCCTACAATCCAGCCGTGGCTCGGGCAAACAGCGCGGCAAAGTCCGTTGTAATAGACGCGGAGGGATCGTCTTCTGGCTTTGAAATCAGATCGAAGGCCTTATTTCTAGCGGTTGGCTCTTGCAATGCCCGCACGACGACTTCGGCAACGTCTGCCCTGGGGATGGAGGTGGGGATGCCGTTGGGAGGATGGGCCAAAAATTGGTCATCTTTCCCCACAAGCAGTTCTCGCATACCACCGGGTTTATCGAGCAGCCCTCCAGCTCTGATGATGGTGTAGTCGATACCGGAATCGATGAGGTACTGTTCTGCTTTGCGCTTCCAAATCAGAATGTTGCCGTTGCCGAGCTGGTTGAGGGGGTGGTTTTCGTCGGTACCGCCCATGGAACCGACTAGGACGATGTGGTCTGCATGGGCGGCGATCGCCGCGTCGATTTGGTGTTTCTGGCCGATGTAGTCCACTTCTTCCGGCGTTCCATCGGGTTCGAATCCAAATTCGGGGCGTTCTCCAGGCTGAGGAGGCGCTTTGAGCTGCGGGACTGCGCTGGTCAAGATGACAAGGGACTGAATGCCAGCCAGCGCTGGCTTAAGGCTGAAGGGATGGTTGATATCGCCGAAGAAAAAGCCTCGGACATCGCCAAATTGTTCTTTAACCTTTGCTTCGGAACGCGCAAAGCCAACCGCATCAAACTGCGCGGGATGCTGCCGCAACTTTTGCAGGACTAAGGTCCCCGTCCGACCCGTCGCGCCTGTCACGAGAACTCGTCTTTTTGTCATGATTTTTAATCCTACTGCTCGGGTGGATGATGGCCCATAATGGCCGAGACTCGACGCATATCGATGATGCCATTAAGCACTAAGGATTCGCTTCCATCCAGTCAATGCATTGCTCGAGAGCCTGATGCATCGCTGGAGCTGGAGCGTAATGCCGTCTGCCATGACCGGGCAAAACCCACTCAAAAGAATAGTCCAGCAATGTTTTCATAGACTGCCGCAATATCGGCCACGAGTACCAGCAAGCGCGACGAAAGGCAATGAGCTGCTGGAGTTCGTCATCCCAAGCCAAATGATCTCCCGCAAACAAAACGCGATCGCCGTAAAGCAAAACGGTATGGCCTTTGGTGTGACCGGGGACGGGAACGATCGTCAAATCTGGGGCCAACGCAATCGGATCGGCACCAGAGAGCGGCATTTCGATGGAGCGCGTGCCTTGGGTAATGTCGTCCTCGTGGAGAAGGCGATCGCAACCAAAATGGTCGTGAAATTTTTGGTGATCCGCTACATCGTCGCGATGGGTCAGGTAAAGATAGCGCACTCCGCCCATTTCCTCCAACCGCTTTACGAGCGGCGGTGCAAACCGAGGGGAATCGACCAACACATTCCCATCTGGACGAACGATCAGATAGCTCGCTGCACCGTAGGAGTTCTCAGCATGATAGCCGCAGTGATAGACGTTCTCCGTCACGGGAATGGGGAAGCTTTGCTGGACTGCTTTGATATCCTTAGGCGTCTCGACCGTACCGATCGACGCTGTGGGACAAGCCAGTAATGCCTGCAACGCCCGCAACCGTTCTTGCGGGTCGGCAGGTTGGTGGAAGACTGCCGACTGGCTGCGATCGCGACGAAACACATCTGGAGCCATCCAGCGGCAGGTATCGCAGTCGATACAGGTGCTATCTACATACAAATCGCCCGGTACGTTTTCGATTCGCCGTTGGGTGAGATGAGCCATGTCGTTTTTAGGAGGTCCGCGATCGATTGGCGCTAGTTTTATTCTAGTGCAGACCGCTGGAACCCTGAGATTGGGGGCATGGCAGCACTTCCGTAAGGGTGCGAGGCTTTGCGCCCTTACGGAAGCCAATCTGTAAGGCTAGTTAGCTCGAAACCCCGGCACAAATCACCTGTCGCATTTGTCGCATGTTGCCCGGCAGATCGTGGCGCATGGCCTGTTCGATCAACAGGCTGGGAACCGGAATCAGCGGCGTTGCTTCGACCGAGTAAGTCAAAATTGTGCCGTCACCGCAATCATCTAAAGTGAGTTCCGCAGAGAAGTCATCAAAGCTGCCGCGCTCCATCCGAAACCGGATCTGGCGCTGCAGGTTTTCAAAGACCCGCAGGTGAATTTCGACCTGAGCGGTGAATACTAAAAAGTTTTTGCGAGCCGCTTGATAGAGACGGTGCCCTCGGTGGGGGCGCAGCGGATTGCTCTCCAGAATCTCGCTCCGGACGATATCGGGAAAAAACTGAACCCAACGGGTGTAGTCGGTAATCTGCTGCCATACCAGCGATCGCGCGATGGGTAGATACATCTGGGCGGTGATGGCTCCGCCTAGAGCATTGTAGGCGCGGGGCTTTAGTACCACTTCACCCTGTAAAAGTTTGAAGAACGCGGAGTCCTCCGGGGCAAAGGCTCTCGATAATTCTGATAAAGAGATGTTATCGGCTGCGACCATAATTAATTAATTTAAGATTAAGCCAGCTCGTATTGGCTGGTATTGGCTGATATCGTATTGCACTTCTTCGACTTTTGCCTATAGGTGCATTACATTTTCCCTAGGATTCCCATCTAGCCTGACGCCTATGCAAGAGTGAGCCATAATAACAGTTAACTTCTTAAAGCATCGATGTCTCGATGTAAGACTTGGGGTCAATCCGTAAGTGTCTCGATCGAATGGCGCGTCGGGCCGATCGAATCGAGCGCTCTACTTGTTTAAGACATTGCGGGCTATCTATCGTGGAACAGCAACTAGAAATTTTGTGGGAATGCGAGGGAGCGCTGACAGAATCGGCGGTGCAATCCTCCCACCAGCCCCTGCCCCTTGACTCAGCCGATCGTGATGACCGCGAGGAGAGCGTGATGGTAGAAAATTTCCAGGACAACCCGCCTGAGCCGTCTCCCGAGCTGGGGATGTCGATGCCTTTGGTCTCTGAGTTGTTGAGCGAGGTCGCTCAGTCGATTCAGCTTTCTGCGTCTGGGGAACCGCCTTCTGAGGAGCAGCGGATCTGCCAACTAGAGCAGGCTTTATATCAATGTCAGCTCTACATCGACGAGCTCAAGCAAAAGCTGATCGACCAAGAATTTTTAGAAGGTCAGCTTGCAACGACGGAAGCGTTCTCTCACATTCAAAAACAGGCGATCGAAACGCTCAAGCTTCAAGTGGCCGACCAGCAAACGCTTTATACGGAATTAGAGGCGGCACAGCAGCAGATTCAGTCCATGCAAACTGAATTGGCGGAAGCAAACGCTTTGGTCCGCCAAAAGGAGGCTAATTTCTCAGCGCTACAACTTCAGGTCTGGCAGGACGGGGCTGAGATAGATCGCCTGAAGGACAAAAAAGCGCAAGTTGTTGCCCAGCTCGACGCGCTGCAAGGTTCGATGGTGCAAGAAACGCAGCAGAGAATCATCGCTCAAAAGACCGCCGACCGCCTGCGAACGGAACTTCGGAATCGCGACTTAGCCGCGCGATCGCTGGAGACAAAGCTGCAGCAGGCGGAGGAGATGCTAGCCCAACGGGAAGATATGATTGCAGCCCTCAAGGATCGCAATCGTCCCGACTCTCAAAAAGATCAATTCATTCAGGGGATTAGCTCCACTCTGCTCAAAGCACAGCGCCAGATTACGGAGTTGCAAAACGAGCTGTCCAATCAATCCATTCTCCAGGCTCAGCTTCAGCATACGGCTCACGAACTGGAGCAGGATGGGAAAGTCGCCCAAACTCGCTCGGAACAGCTAGAGCAGCAGGTCAACGATCTCCAGGAGCAGGTCCTGCGTCAGGCGCAACAGGCCAGCGAATACGAAACGGCCATCCAACATTGGAAAACCCGCAGCACTGAGGCAGAAGAATGGACCGCACAGGTGGCTCAACTGTGGGAAACGCACAAGGTCGAGTCGCCTGCGGGCGCGATCTCCCCAGATTTAACGCAGACGCTAACGGGTCTCTCTAGCTGGTTTCAAGGGGTTAAAGGCAATGCAACCTCCCTCGACGCCCAGGTCTCTCCAAAGGAATTTTTAGGACGGCGATCGCGCTGGTAAGGCAGCTAGCTCTCGACATCCCAAACCCGAACTTGGAGATAGACGAAGATGAGGGCGACGCCCAGCAGGATAGTAGCGGCGGCGGCGGCATAGCCAAAATCGAACTGGCTGAAGGCTTGTTCGTAGATGTAGTAGACCAGAATATTGGTGGAATTGAGGGGACCGCCTCCCGTCACGACGTAGACGGTTTCGAAGCTGCGGAGGGTGAAGATCGCCGTGGTGACCATTGCAAACAAAAAGGTAGGTCGCAAGCCCGGCAGGGTAATGTGCCAGAACATTTGCCAGCGATTTGCGCCGTCTAGCTCGGCGGCTTCGTAGCGGGAGGCTGGAATGGTCTGGAGACCTGCTAAAAACACGATGAGGTTAAAGCCGAGCTGTTTCCAGACGCTCAGCAAAATCAGCACGGGCATGGCCCAAGTCGTATTTCCCAGCCAGGGAATGGGTTCTAGGCCCAAGGGGGAAAGCAAGCCGTTGATGGGGCCGTCGGTTTGAAATAACCAGCGAAAACCCAATCCTGCGGCTACGAGCGAAATAAAAGAGGGTAGGACAAAGGCAGTACGCCATAGGTCTCGCAATGCCAGTTTGCGATCGAGCAGGACGGCTAGTCCCAAGGGAATAACGAGGCTGGGAATGACGGTGGCGACGCTAAAGACGGCAGTATTTTGCAGCACCTGCCAAAAATCTGGCACGGACAGCAACCGAATGTAGTTTGCCAATCCCGTCCAGCGTAAACCCGAGCGTGTAAAACTTCCGCTGGTAAAGCTCAGATACAATAGGTAGGCCATCGGCCACAGCACGAAGATTCCCAACAGCACGATTGCAGGACTTAAAAATAACCAAGCTGCAAGCGCGTCTGAACGGGATGAAGAGATTGCTGGTTTCATGACCCTTCGGGGGACTGTAGGCTTTGGTTAGTGTATCGCTATTATCCTGTGATGACGCGTGTATGACGAGTTCAACTCCGCCCGATCTTGCTTTGCAAAGTCTCTGTTCGCCCCTTACACCCCACCGTGCGACAGAGTTTGAGACGCCCGTCAAACTGGGCGTGCTGGCCTCGGGGTCGGGCAGCAATTTTGAGGCGATCGCCCAGGCCATTGCCCAGCAGCATCTCTCGGCTCGGGTTGAGGTATTGATCTACAACAACCCTCAGGCTAAGGTTGCCGTACGATCGCAGCAGTACGATATCCCCGCGAAGCTCCTGAATCACCGCGACTATGCCTCTCGCGAAGGGTTGGATCGAGCCATCGTAGACGTACTGCGAAGTTACAATGTAGAGCTGGTGGTGATGGCGGGCTGGATGCGAGTGGTGACGCCCGTGTTGCTGGACGCATTCCCGAATCGCGTGTTGAATATTCACCCCAGTTTGCTGCCCAGCTTCAAGGGGATTCGAGCGGTGGAACAGGCGATCGCCGCTGGGGTCAAAATTACGGGTTGTACGGCCCACTGGGTGGTGCCGGAGGTGGACAGCGGCGAGATTCTAGTGCAGGCTGCGGTGCCCGTGCTGGCCGACGATACGCCGGATTCGCTTCACGCTCGGATTCAAGTACAGGAACATCGGGCGATCGTAACGGCGATCGCCCTGGCAACTGCTCAAATTCGCGGAGTTTGGACGCCATCCTAAAAACCTGTTCTAATGACGGAAGTGACCTATGGGTAGCCTGCAATGGTCAAAAATGCGTCTGCGCTTCAATCTCCAGAAGAAAACGACTTTAATTATTTCTACGATGCTCCTGGAGCCGTCCCCGGCACTCTCAAAATCGACCCCAATGCCCACCCGCCTGAAATAGTCTTAATTGACTACAACCCAGAGGGAGCCTGTCGCGTGCATCTCAAACAGCCGGAAGATGTTACGGCATACATGGTGTCGGCTTCCGTCTCGTGGGTGGATGTGCGGGGCTTCGGAGATGAGGATATTCTGAATCGATTGGGGCAGACCTTTAAGCTGCATCCCTTAGTGCTTGAGGATGTCGTCAACGTCCCCCAGCGCCCTAAGGTGGAAGATTACGACGACCAGCTCGTGATTATTGCCCAGATGGTGGTTCCCAAACCCAACGGCGTGGGCTTTTGGCGAGAGCAGGTGAGCCTCATTTTGGGCAAAACTTACCTGCTGACGGTGCAGGAAGAACCAGAACACGACTGCTTTGACCCCGTGCGCGAGCGCATCCGGTTTAGCAAAGGTACGATTCGCGAGCGCGGTGCCGATTATTTGGCCTATACCTTGCTCGATTCTATTATTGATGGATTTTTCCCTGTCTTAGAAGATTACGGCGAGCGCATTGAAGACTTAGAAAATGAGGTGGTTTCGCGCCCTACGCCCAAAACCCTCGACAAAATCCATCAGATCCGCCGCGATTTGCTGCTGTTGCGCCGCGCCATCTGGCCTCAGCGAGAAGCGATTAATGCGCTGATCAGAGATGCGAGTCCCCTGATTAGTAGAGACGTGCAAATCTATCTGCGCGACTGCTACGATCACGCCATACAGGTTTTGGATATGGTCGAAACCTATCGAGAACTGGCTTCCAGTCTGATGGACGTCTATCTTTCTTCTGTCAGCAACCGGATGAATGAAATCATGAAGGTCTTGACTGTCATTTCGACGCTCTTCATCCCCATTACGTTTATCGTAGGGCTGTACGGCATGAATTTTAAGTACATGCCCGAGCTGGAATGGCGTTGGGGTTACCCATTGGTTTGGTCGATCATGCTTTCGATTGAGGCGGGCTTGGTCTACTTTTTCTGGAAGCGGGGCTGGTTTCGCCCCAGTGCTTGACGCGCAAAAACTTAAGACTTCTATGCTAGCTAAGATTTTGTACCTGTCGCACCAACCACTGAATCGGGAAGGGAACGAATGCAGAGGCGTGGCTACAAAGTATCAAGTTAAAACTCATCCCAAAGTCCTTATCGAAGACATTCCAATCTTTCTGAAGCTCAAAAGGTGAACCGAAATGGTCAACACTTTACCTACTCAGCAAAAATTGCTCACCGATACCTGGATACCTACAACCTGGGAAGAATTCCTTGGGATTTCAGAATGTTCCGAACGAGAACAAACAAGATGCTATTACGATACCAACTGGATGAGGATTGAGACCATGCCCATTGGGTTTGCGCACGGGCGCGACAATTCATTGTTGGCATCGGTCGTGACTTTATATGGAACCTTAAAAAATCTGCCGTTTTTATCCATCACGAATGGCAGTTTCCGTAAAGCGGGCGAACGAGAATGTCAGCCCGATCTTGCGTTCTACATCGGGGCAGAACTGCCTAATATCCCTCGGAGTAATAGTCCTGTTGATGTGGATCTATACAACCCTCCCACCTTAGCAATTGAAGTGGCTTCCACAACCTTGAGCGATGATTTAGGCCAAAAGCGGCTGCTGTACGAACGTCTGGGAGTCCAGGAATATTGGGTTGTGAATGTTGAAGCCGCCACTGTGATTGCCTTTGCGATCGCAGGGGGTGGCAGTCGGCAGATTCAGGTGTCGGCAGTTCTACCTGGTTTGTCTCTATCGCTTATTGAGAAAGCGCTGCAACGCAGTCAAACCGAGAATGATGGAGCTGTGAATCGTTGGCTTTTAGAACAATTTAGCTAGAGACCAAACGCTTTATCTTTGTAAATTGAGAAAATGATACTTCTCATGGGCTGAGTCACTGGCTGGGCGATCGCATTTTCCAGCGCTGCGGAAGATAACGTGCCTTTGGAGCAGTGTGGCTGGAATTAAGGTGTTGGTTGGAGTGGCGATCGCACTCAGACAAAATTTTTCTGTACATCCAGTTGGTCGGACGGGACGAACGGTCGTGCGTTGCTCAGGTGGATGTGAATCGCTCAACATTATGTTGTTAGGGCGTTTCATTCTTAGAGGCTTTCGTAGTCTGTTTTCATGGCGCATAATGTAGGCAGGAGGCAATACACATGGCCAACAAAATCAAGCAGAAGAAAGATGCTCTTAACCCAGTCCAGAATGGAACGGGTGAAATAGAGGATGTCAATATCTCTGTCAGCCCGGATTCTGCTGAAGGCAAAGCATTGCAACGAGTTAGCGCGATGGAAATGGGCGAAACGGTTGATTGGATTTTGATTGAACCTGATGAGTCGGTTGATATCGAGAGGGTGAGGGAACGGATGCACAAGCGTGGCTACAAAGTATCAAGTTAAAATTCATCCCAAAGTGCTTGCAGACGATATTCCCAGTCTTACTGAAGACTTACAAGTCGATTTTAACGAGATTTTTATACCTATTTTGCAGTTTGACCCGCACAAATGTGATGGTCTGCCTTGTCATGCACTGACAGGAAAGCTCAAGAACTGGCAGGCACTTGAGGTTGAGTGGGAAGGCGATCCTAATGCTTATCGACTGGTCTATCGAATTTTTGAGAAGCCAGCACCAAAGTATGTTGAGATTATTAGTTTTGCTCTGCACGATCGTGCTTACGACAATGCGAAAGTTAGGCTGGGCAAGAAATAGGCTTCAGAGTGTTGGGTGGGGTGGCGATCGCATTTCAACCGCACGATCTCCATCCAGTTGGTGGTGCCGGACAAAATCTAGGGCTGGGGGATTAATTGGCCCATAGCACTTTCCAAAGCTGTTGAGCATCTATTCTGAGATTTCAATCCACAGATTGAGATCGTCACCTGCGTATGCCAAAGTTGTACAATTTGCGATCCGGGTTTAGTTGAGAAAATGCATATGAACGGTATAGTTGCAGCAGTCAGCCGTAGTACCCAGCACACCTTCAGTAAAGCGAATCAGGAGAAAATTTTCCTCCAGGCTGGGTTGGGCGTTGAAGGCGATGCTCATCTTGGAAAAACCGTCAAACATCGATCGCGGGTTGCCGCCGATCCGAGCCAGCCTAATTTACGCCAAGTTCACTTGATTCATGCCGAGCTGCATGATGAGTTACAGGCTGCTGGCTTTGCTGTATCAGCCGGACAAATGGGAGAGAATGTCACAACGCGGGGTATCGATCTGCTCAGTTTACCAACAGGCACACAGCTATATCTGGGTGATGTAGCAGTCGTTGAGATCACAGGTCTGCGAAATCCCTGTACTCAGTTGGATCGATTTCAGCCCGGTTTAATGGCAGCCGTGCTAGGAAGAGATGCAGACGGCAAAATAATTCGCAAAGCAGGAGTGATGGGAATCGTTGTAGAAAGTGGCGAGATCCGCCCTGGTGACTTAATCCGCATCGAACTACCGCCAGAACCCCATCAACCCCTCGATCGCGTTTGACCTCAATTACAAACAAGCCCTCATGGATGCTGCCAAATCCCTCATTCCCAGCGAACTCATCGACTTCCTCCTCAATATTGCCCCCATTCGCCCCGTCTTTATCTGGGGGCCACCAGGCATCGGCAAATCCTCCCTCGTAGAAGCCTTCGCTGATTCTGTCGGCTTGCCCTGCGTCTCCTTACTGGGTTCTCAACTGGCTCCCGAAGACCTGATCGGAGTTCCGCAGATCATTGACGGCAAATCGCGCTTCTGCCCACCTACCCTGATTGCACGGGACGAGCCTTTTTGTCTCTTTCTGGATGAGCTGAATGCTTGTTCTCAGGAAGTACAAAAAGCCTTTTACTCCTTGATCCACGATCGCCGGATTGGCGAATATTATCTCCCCGAAGGTACCGTCATCATTGGGGCCGGGAATCGGGCGGAAGATGCTGCGATTGTGAAACCGATGTCCTCCGCCCTGATCAACCGACTGGTGCATGTGCAATTGCGTGCGAACGCTAGCAACTGGCTGACTTGGGCAGGCAACGCCGGAATTCACGCTTTAGTGTATGACTACATTGGCCTCAGAAGCGATCAGCTCTGGTCAAAACCGCCCAAACACGAAGAGCCTTTCTCCACCCCGCGAAGCTGGCATATGCTCTCCGATGGTCTACAGGCTTACGGCGACAACCTCACTGAAAAATCAGTAGAAATGCTAGCAGCGGGATTGCTCACCCCTGCTCATGCCAAACAATTCACCGCATTTTTCCGGCAGCAACAGCGAGCTTTTGATTTGTCCGCTATTCTGAAGGAAGAAGCCAAATGGCCCGAAAAACCGGAGGAGCGCGATATTCTTTATTTTCTCTCCCAATCGCTGCGCGCTCGGTTAATCAAAGAGCTACCACCCGAAGAAAAACAGCTCGGACGCGAAGCAAAAGAGTTATCGCTACGGGCAAAAGATTTGGTGGTGCAACTCTCGCGAATTTCCATGGAAATGGCGCAGCTTGTGGTTGCGGAAGATGAAAGCGGCACAGCACTACCGGATTGGTTCATGCTGCAATTGGTTCGCGATTTACCACGTCTGGTTGCCAAGAGAGAAGGAAGTTCCCGTGGGCAAAAATAAAACACCCCCCAAGGAAAATCTGGCCCAATTTATGGCGGGACAGGCGTTGTTGCGGCAATTTGAACTGTTCAAAAACTTAGGTCCAACAACCTCCATAATCACTAACGGACAACACCCGTTACCCAAAGACGCATGGCTCCAAATTGAGCGCGATAGTATGCGCTATCATGCACAACCCACACCCAAATTCACCATCTACATCAACATCTGGCGACGGGCAACCCCGCCGGAATGGGCCAACGTACTCGCGCAAGCAGAACTTCACTTGGTCATGGATCACGTCGATCCAGAACAATCCGATCCCTCGTGGCGGATGGCCTGCGAAGCGAAAGCCGTAGATTTCTTGCGCCACTTGAGCATTGGTACTCGCCCCCAATCCCTAGCAGACATTGAAGCCACCCCACCAGGACGCGATGTCCACGAACTCGCGCGGTATCTACAGGAAAACCCCCAGGACGATCGCTATTTCAACCTGGGATTGGCTGGCAAAGGTCAGCCGACCTGGATCTGTACCCCTACTGCTCCCAAAATTAGCGATGATGAACGGAAAAACAATGCAACTTCTCTTGCCAACGGGATTCGACGGGCATTAGAAAGTGCGATCGCATCCACGGATTTACGCGCTAAAACCAGCGATCGCAAGGGCTATAAGCCCAACAGTATGGCTCAATTAGCCCGGTCTTGGTTTGTTGCAGAGTTTCCCTTACTTGCAGCCTTAGCCGCCTCCTTCGAGATTATTGAAGACGATGAGATTTGCGACAACCTGAACATTGCGATCGCCGCCATTCACTCGGAACTGCGGGAAATTTACATTCGTCCGCGCTATCCCATGACCGCCGAGCAAATGAAATTTGTGATGGCTCATGAGCTAATGCATGTGGGCTTACGTCACGATGAGCGGCAACAGGGACGCGATCCATTTTTGTGGAATGTCGCGTGCGATTATGCGATCAATGATTGGCTAGTAGAAGCAGGTATCGGCATATTACCCAGCGACGGTGCCCTGTTCGATATTGAACTGCGGGGCTACTCCGCCGAAGAAATCTACGATCGCCTGACAACCGACTTGCGCCTAATGCGGAAACTCCAGAAACTCAAAACCTTTCGAGGCTTTGGCGAGACGGATGTATTGGCCGAGCGATCGCCTGTGTGGTGGCGAGCGGGGCCAGGGTGCGATCTGGATGCGTTCCATCGCCGCGCCCTCGCTGAAGGATTGGAGCTACACCTGAGCAGTGGCAAGCGAGGGTATTTACCCGGCGGACTGGTAGAAGAAATTCGTGCCCTTCAACAACCGCCCATCCCTTGGGATGTGAAATTAGCCCAATGGCTAGATGGATTTTTTCAGCCCATCGAACGTCGCCGCACCTTCGCCCGTGCCAGTCGCCGCCAAGCCTCCACCCCTGATATTGCGCGTCCAGCTTGGGTTCGTCCCGAGGAGTTAGCCCTTAACCGAACCTTTGCAGTCGTCCTGGATAGTTCGGGTTCGATGGATCGCTTACTGTTGGGCAAAGCTGTAGGGGCGATCGCCAGCTATGCCATGAGCCGAGACGTCACAGCCGTGCGACTGGTCTTGTGCGATGCCAGCCCTCACGATCGCGGATTCATCAATCCTGAGGAATTATTGGTCAGAGTCGAAATCACAGGGCGTGGCGGTACG
Organism: Altericista sp. CCNU0014; assembly: GCF_044923475.1. NCBI lineage: Bacteria > Bacillati > Cyanobacteriota > Cyanophyceae > Synechococcales > Altericista > Altericista sp. CCNU0014. The sequence goes on along the minus strand of NZ_CP137338.1, from coordinate 1,636,868 downwards.
ATTTTGCAACCCGGCATTCAATGCATTCTGGAATCAACGGATTTTCCGAAAGATGGCCCACTACTGGTGATTACGGATGGAGCCTGCGACTCATTGCACATCCCGCGCGAACATGCTTTTCTCTTGCCGGAAGGTGCATGGCTGCCGTTTCAGACGCGTTCTCCAATCTTTAGGTTCGATTAGCGCAATATCCTTACGCCAAACGCGATCGCACAAAGTCATCCAGGCGCTCCATGCCCTTGCGAATCGTGTCCATATCCGTCGCGTAGGAAATCCGAATGGCATCATCCGCGCCAAACGCGATCCCTGGAACCGCTGCCACCTGATGGGAGGCCAATAGCGCATCGCAAAATTCCATCGAACGCATCCCCGTCTTGCGAATGCTAGGAAACATATAAAACGCGCCGTCGGGTTGAGGGCATTCTAAGCCGGGAATGGCGTTGAGGTAATCCAACATCACCTTCCGCCGCGCTGCAAAAGCACTCAGCATTTCTGTAACACAATCTTGCGAGCCTTCTAGCGCGGCGATCGCCCCATATTGCGCAAAAGTACAGACATTAGACGTGCTGTGGCTTTGCAGCCGCGTCATAGCCTTGATTTCCTCTACAGGCCCAGCGACGTAACCCACTCGCCATCCGGTCATGGAATAGGTTTTCGCAAACCCATTGCTTACGAAAGTCCGCTCGAACAATTCTCGTCCCAAAGATGCAATGCTGAGGTGCTCCGCATCGTCGTAGAGTGTCTTTTCGTAAATTTCATCGGAAATCACCCAAACCTGACTGTCTAAAATGACGTTTGCCAGCGCCCGAATCTCTGCAGGCGTGTAAACAATTCCCGTCGGATTAGACGGAGAATTGAGGACAAAGAACTTCGTGCGGGGCGTAATGGCTTGCTTGAGTTGGCTGGGCGTAATCTTAAAGTTTTCGCTGAGGTCAGTTTGGACGATAACGGGCACCCCGGACGCCAACTTCACCATCTCGGGATAGCTCAGCCAATAGGGAGCCGGAATAATGACCTCATCGCCAGGGTCCAGAAAGGTTTGAAAGATATTGTATAAAGAGTGTTTGCCGCCATTGCAGACCAGCACGTTCTCGGCATTGTAGGCGAGCTGGTTATCGCGGTAGAGTTTGCGAGCGATCGCCTCCCTTAAGAGCGCTTCACCTGCCGCTGCGCCGTACTTTGTTTTGCCCTCATCCAAAGCCTTTTTGGCGGCTGCTTTAATGTGCTCTGGCGTATCGAAATCCGGTTCCCCCGCGCCAAACCCCAACACATCAATACCATCCGCCTTCATTGCCTTCGCCTTTGCGGCGATCGCCAACGTCATCGAAGCCGGAACCTGAGCGATCCGTGCGGCCAGTTTCATTCGTTCACCCGTAATGCTGTAAACCAAAACCCTTCCCTCAACTTATGCTGTTGGGATCCTTCCAGTATTCCCAGCTTTCCAGCAGGAACCCAAAACATCAGAGCGATCGATATCTGCCAACCCTGACAAACGATTCCCAGCGCTTATTCAGCCGCAACGGACACTTTAAAAACCCTTTACTCGCATCCTACACCCCAAGGGCATGGTCTGGGCACCGTTCTTTATAGAGATGCACAATTTTGTCTGTCACCTCCGCTACAGACAATCCATCGGTCAAAATTTCGACAGCATCGCTCGCTTTGCGCAGGGGCGCGGTTTTGCGCTGGCTGTCTTTGCGATCGCGTTCGGCAATGTCTCGAACGAGTTGCTCGTAGGTGATGTCTGTGTTTCCATTGGCCTGAAGCTCTTCGTGACGGCGACGGGCGCGTTCTTCTACAGAGGCGGTGAGAAAAATTTTGAGTCCTGCTTCTGGAAAAATATGCGTGCCCATATCTCGCCCTTCGGCAGCCACACCGCCCACTTTGGCATAGGATTGTTGCTGCTGCCGCAAAATATCTCGCACGGATGGCTGCGCCGCGATGGTAGAAACGTGTGCGGTCACTTCAAGGGAGCGGATGGACTGGGTCACATCCTGTCCGTTTACCCGCACTTCTAAGGAATCGTTCAGCTTGAGTTCCAGTTCGGCTTGGCTGACGAGGTCGGCGATCGCCACTTCATCCTCTAGCGGCACCCCCGATTGAAGGGCCAGCCAGGTCATGGCCCGATACATCGCCCCCGTATCGAGATGGATGAGTCCGAGCTGCTGAGCGCACAGGCGCGTCACCGTAGATTTCCCAGCGCCCGCCGGCCCATCGATCGCCAGGATGGGTTTGCGTCCGTCCAGTACGATATTGTCGATGAGACGGGTGTTGCCGACGCGAGCGGCGATCGCCACCATCCCCACGGGATCGACTCGTTCTAAAGGCTCTAACGTCTGCGGATCGACCAGCTCGACATATTCCATCTCGATCCCCGATTTTTGTCCCACTGTAGTTTGAATCATGTTCAAGATTGAGTTACGGTCAGTTACGCCTGTTTTGAACAGGGCTTCGGCTTGCCTTAGGCTTTGAGAAAGCACCAGAGCTTGTTGCGTTTGTTCCGCGCTGAGGTACTGGTTGCGAGAACTGTAGGCGAGACCGCTGGGTTCTCGCACGATGGGGCAGGGCACGATGGCGGTCGCGACGTTCAGGTCGCTCGCAAGTCGTTGAATGATGGCCAGCTGCTGAGCATCCTTGCGCCCAAAGTAAGCGCGATCAGGCTGTACTAAGTTAAGCAGTTTGAGCACGATAGTGGCAACGCCTTGGAAATGACCGGGACGCGATCGCCCGCACAGTCCTTGGGTGAGGGCAATGGGTGGGACCACTTGGGTCATGGGACTGCTGGGGACTAAGTCGGCTGCGTTTGGAACGAAGACTGCATCTACCCCGCAGTCCTGGCAGAACGCTAAGTCGCGTTCGATCGGCCTGGGATATTGGGTAAAGTCTTCGGTTGGCCCAAACTGAAGGGGATTGACAAAGATGCTGACGATGACGACGGCATTTTCTTGTCTCGCGCGCTGCATGAGGCTCAAGTGTCCCTGATGGAGCGCGCCCATGGTGGGGACGAGGCCCAGGTGCCCTAGCAAGCCTTCGGTGGGGCTGCTGCGCGGCTGCATTTGCAAAAAGCGACGAAGCCCCGCCACTGATTTCAGGACAGGGATGGGGGCTTTCATTGCGATACCTCAATTTCTCAATCTCTATAATACGCTCGTTTCTAGTCTAGGCAAGCTGAGCTGAGATGCTGGCTCAGGGCAGCGCGCTCAACCAGCTAGAGATTGTATTCTGAGGGAAGTCGAAAAGGATGATTTTTGGCAAGTAACGATGTCTACAACTTTAACGATTTCTGGGAAAGTCATGGGGAAAACCCGACCCACCTTTACGGATTGGGAATTGACGTTACCCGAAGCCCTTGAAACGACAAACCTATCCCTGCGATCGCTCCTCACTCATATTGTCCGTGCCGAAGTCAGCGCCTTTAAAACGCGGCAGAGTCAGCGTCGGCTATTGCGGGTTTTGAGTCCAGAACAAATTCAGCTTGGGGTGGAGCAGGGAAAAATCGAGTCTGGTGGCAGTGAATTAGACCAGAAAGTTGAGGCGGATGCTGCTGTTGAGGCGGCGCTGCAAGCCTTTGAGGATGGACTTTATTTTGTGTTTATAGACGACGAGCAGATTGAAACATTGGATGCGATCGCCCCTCTCACCTCCAATTCTCAACTGCTGTTTCTGCGATTGGTTCCGTTGGTGGGTGGGTAATCTATTAAGATCGAGTTAGCAAAAGCGATGTTTTTTCATGCTTTAATCGCAGGATAAACGCCATGATTGTTTCTAGCGTTAGCCAAAACATGGGTAAAGTAACCACAACCCTTACGGTTGCCAATTGGGTTGACGAGATTTTAGCAGAAAGAGGCTTTATCCAAAAAAACGAGATCCGTTCCCTAACGCTGGAAAACGTTCTGGTCGATACAGGTGCCAGTCGTCTTTGTCTGCCCAAGGAGATGATTCAGGCTCTCGGACTCAAATATGTGGGTGAAAACGATGTCAAAACGGCTCTTGGCCCTACAAAGTTTCGGGTTTTTGCAGGGGTGAGACTTGAGGTTGCGGGACGAGAAGGACGATATGACTGCGTTGAACTGCCTGAAGGATCCGATCCGCTTCTAGGGCTGATTCCTTTAGAAGATCTTGGTTTAGAGCCAGATTTACAAAATCAGGCGTTGAGAGTCTTACCCATTGAGGGTAAAAACACTTATCTCATGGTTTACTAGCCGATCTAGTGTAGAAAACAAGCTAAGGTTGACAGAGAAATCGCCAGAAGACAGCTGAGGAGATTTTAATGCAGACTGCACAGAACCATCACGCAACACAGGTTTATCCGAGCGATCGCGGACTACATTTAGAGTTTGAGACACGCGAACAGGCTCTTGCCTTTTACCAAGATGGTTCTAGTCGAGGACTTTCCTACGATATTGAAGGCGTAACGATCATTAAGCCCTTTAAAGCCCAATAAAAACCCGCTCTTGTTTTTGCGCTTGGTTCCGTTGGCAGGATGGGTAATCTATACAGAGAGCCGTCCAACCCTTTCTAAGATGCTGAATCCTGAAGCTGCCCAAGCCCAACTTAAGCTAATCGTTAGCAAAGACTGGCGATCGCAGCGTCTCCAGCAGTTTGCAGCACTCCCTGAAGCGATGGCTGTTGTTGGCTATGGTTTATTCGGGCTGAACGATCGCGGTAAACCTGGCGATTATTGGCAATCCAGTCAGTTTCAAGAGAAGGCCCTAACACGTTTGGAGAGATTGTCTGAGGGCGATCGCATCCAAGTCTTCAGCATTCTGTTCCCCCAAATTAGCGCTACTGTTGAGTTGGCATGGCAGTTCCACCATCAATTGCCTTACCCGATCGGATATAGTCGGCGATCTTTTCGGACACCCCACCATCCAGAATTTACGCAGGCAAAACGCAGCCAGTGGCTGATTCAGCTCATCAGCACAATAGAGGGCTACGATCGAGATTTAGAATGGTTTGCCGCTTGGGTGCCCTATCTTGGCTATGGTGCACCAGACGTATTCGGTATTTTGTTTGCTGCTGTCATAAACCGGGGCGATGAGCTAGGGCAAAGCATTTCGCAAATTTTGCTGGATTCTGCGCGGGGCGACCATGAAATTGGCGCAATGGGACGGCATGTCACCCGCGCTTTACTGGCAGCCAACGACCCGGAGGGATGGGACTTTATCGAACGGTTGCTCCTCGCCGCCCAGCGCCAAGAAGGGTTGCGGCAAACCATTTTAGAAACCATCGATGAAGCTCATCCCGTCGCCTTTGGGCGCATGGTGCGGCTGATTGTGGCGGAGAATTTGACGCGCTTTAGCGCTGTGATTCGGGCGATCGATGTGTGGTTTGGGTTCGGACTGGAATCTCTGAACGAGAAACAAGCAAAGCAAATTCTGACCCAAGTGAGCCAGTATTTAGAAGATGAAACGGCACGACAGGCTGCGCTCTCTAGCGAAGATCCGCAGACAGTATATCTGGGGCTTTGGAGTGTGGGGTTTATGGATGCGATCGCCGCTATCCCCCTCGCAACCGACCTACTTAACCATCCCGAGGCAACCCATCGCTTTGTTGCGGTTCATTTTTTGATCCAGTTAGAGATCGATCCGGCGCGGTTGGCATTGCTGCCTGCTGTAGGCGATCGCGATTTAGCCGTAGCAGCTCATGCCGTGCAGTCGCTCCGATATGCTGCCCTTGAAAATTCCGATGCATTTGAGCGTTTGGAGCAAAATCTAGGACGGTTTCCAGAAAAGCCCAAGACGCTTCCTCCGATGGTGTGGGAGTGGATGCAGATTGAAGCCAGTCAGGCACTCGTTGCTTCCGCCATGATCTTTCAACAGGGAGCGCGGACTCTGGGTGCAAAGCTATCGCCCAAACGGCTCATTCCCCTATTGTCGATTGTGGATGGCTACGAACGCAGAACCATCGCCCAGCGACTAGCCGAGGTGAAACCTTGGGATGCAGAAATTCGGGAAGTATTGCTGGGGTCAGTGGGGGATGCCAGCCAGTGGGTGCGGGAGGAGGTCTTGCAACTTCTACGTCAATGCAAAATTACAGCCGAAGAAAGTATCCCCCTAGAGCAGCTTTTGACCCGTAAGGCGAGCGATTTGCGGCGCGGGATTTTGGGCTTATTGCTCAATCAAGGGGATGAAATGGCGATCGCCTCTGGACAACGCCTTCTGCAAGCGAAACAGACTCTGCAACGACAGGCAGGGCTGGAGTTATTACGGGAACTTGTCTTGGGCGATCGTTTGGTTGAATCCTGTCGATCATTGGCAGTGGAATATCAAACCAATCATGCAAAGCTAACCACGACAGAAACCCAACTTTTAAGCAGCATTCTTGAACCAAAAACCGAAGAACCCACCCTCACCAATGCTCTGGGCTTGATTGAGCTAACTGAACTTACCCCATTGGTTGCGCCTCAACCTTCAGCCTCAATCGAGTTCCAGACCGAAGCGTCTCAGGCTTGCTTATTAGCTTTAGATGAGTTGGTTCACGAGCATCGACAAACGCCCATCACAATTAAAAATTGGCAAGGGGAGCAAGAAGAACTTCTGGGTAATGTAGAATGGAATTTTCCGCGTATTGACCCTAGATTATCCCGTGAAGAAAATTTGGCACTACTGCCGTTGGCTGACGTTTGGGAGAACTGGTGGCAGAATCGTGCGAATCAACTTCACGATGGAGATGAGTTAGAACTCCTCCGAGCGATCGGCCCCAGTTTTGAGCGATTCAGTTATGGCTCCAATGGAGAAGGAGTCGAAGAAGCGCAACAACAAAATCCATTGCAATGCTTAATATCTTCTTTTCGATCTCTTAAAGGTAAGTCCCTAACGCTCCGCTATCCGCATATCGTGCAGGCCGTAGTTGACTGGTTGTTGTACCAGCATCCTTCCGCACAGATTATAGGTTTTGTATTGGATGCGATCGCCACGCTTCTCCAAGCTATTCCAGCAAAGGACTCACAAGAGGATCTTGAACGTTTAAAGCGAATCCATGAAGGAAGGCGTTATGACGTTGCAAATTTTTTTGGAGAGTGGATAAAACTTGCTCGACGCTTCCAATCTCTTTTTGCTACGGAATGGCGAAGCCATCAATATCAATGGTGGCAATCGCTCAAGTGGATCGATGCCTGGATTACTATGCATCAACCCGTGACCTTGCTTTGGGATGTCTATAATGTCTACCAAGCTGGAGATGCAACTGAGGCTGATTTGATATTTCATCTGATAGGTGTGCAAGAACGAGACTTAGCTCTCTATCTCGAACAGAATTCCGGCTCACTCGCAGAATTGAAGGCAAATCTGAGAACAAACTTTCGAGATTTATCAGATTTAACCCGTCGTAAACTTCAGCCAGAATACGCTCAGCACCTTACGTTAGTCGCTTTAGCCGATCGCTGTCGGCAGCGCATCTTAGCCGTAGAACTTCAACGCGGCGACTTCCCCACCGCAGTCTCCCACGCAGCCCTTGCCCTGCGCTCCATTTCTGGTATTCCCATCGTGCTCCAGCTCATCCAAGCCTTGGGGCAAGAGAAATTAGCACGGGGTTATAACTACGGCAGTATCAGCAAAGCGGCAGTGTTTAGCCACCTGATGCGCGTCAGCTTCCCTGCCCCAGAAGATACCCCCGCAGAATTTAGCCAGCGGGTTGCCTCCGCCCAAATCCCCACGGAAAAACTGATTCAATTTGCCTTTTATGCGCCCCAATGGGTCAACTACGTCGAACACGCCCTCGGCTGGACTGGCTTTGCCGATGCCGTCTGGTGGATCCATGCCCACACCAAAGACACCAGTTGGTCGGTAGACCAAGACGTGCGCGAAACCTGGGAAGCCCAAATTAGCGAACGCACCCCCCTTTCGACCCAAAGCTTGATGGACGGAGCCGTAGACGTAGAGTGGTTTTTACGAGTCTACAAGCGCCTCAAGCAAGAACGATGGCTCCAACTCTACGAAACCGCTCAATACGCCTCCAGCGGCATCGGGCATCAACGGGCCAAACTGTTTGCCGATGCCATGTTGGGCAGAAGCGACGGGAAAGTCCTGCGCGATCGCATCACCCAAAAACGCCATCAAGATTCAGTGCGTGCTTTAGGATTACTGCCCCTCCCCAAAGGCAAGAAACGCGAACCCGAAATCTTGAGTCGCTATCAATTTCTTCAGGAATTTTTGCGCGCGAGTAAGAAATTTGGTTCCCAACGTCAAGCCAGTGAAAAGCTGTGCGTCGAAATTGGCCTAGAAAACCTCGCCAGAACAGCGGGATTCGTTGACCCCCAACGGTTGCAATGGGCCATGGAAGCAGCGGCGATCGCCGATCTATCTAGCAAGGCCCAAGTCGTCGCCGTGGATGAAGTCAGCGTAAGCCTTTCCATCAATGCCTTAGGCGAACCCGAAATCGCCATTACCAAGCAAGGCAAACCCTTAAAAGCCGTCCCCGCCAAGCTCAAGAAAAACCCTGAAATTCAAGCCATTACAGCCCGCAAACAAGACATTACCCGCCAAGCGTCGCGGATGCGGATTTCCCTAGAACAAGCCATGTGCCGAGGCGATCGCTTTACGGCGGCAGAACTGCTTCAGTTGACAACGCATCCCGTATTGGCTCCCATGCTGACCCAATTGGTTCTCCTGGGCGAGCGGGAAATGGGCTATTTAGTCGAACAGGGCACGGCGCTTCAGCAGCACGATGGTAGCCTTCAACCCATTCGGTCTGCGGAACTGCGGATTGCCCATCCCTCTGATTTGCTGGCGACCAACGCATGGCATCTGTGGCAGCAGGATTGTTTCGCGCAGTCTCGCACGCAGCCCTTCAAGCAGATTTTTCGGGAGCTGTACGTCCTCACCGCCGCAGAACGAGGCGAAAAGATATCTCGGCGTTACGAAGGGCATCAGGTCAATCCGCGTCAGGCCCTAGCCCTCTTCGGCCAGCGGGGGTGGATTGCAGCCCCCGACGAGGGGGTACGCCGTACGTTTCACCAGGAAGGATTGATTGCCGAGGTCGAGTTTCTAAACGGATTTTATACCCCATTGGAAGTGGAAGGGTTAACAATTTCCGGGGTTCGGTTTTACCGACGCGATGAGTGGGAACCGCTGCCCCTGACTGAAATTCCGCCAGCGCTGTTTAGCGAGACGATGCGCGACCTGGATTTGGTAGCAAGCGTGGCGCACCAAGGGGGCGTGGATCCTGAAGCGACCGCTTCAACCGTGGAAATGCGGGCGAGCTTGGTGCGTGAAACCTGTCGGCTCTTGAAGTTAATCAACGTCCAGATTCAAGGCTCCCATGCGTTGATTGAAGGGCACTTGGGCAGCTACTCCATTCATCTCGGCAGCGCGATGGTGCATCGTCAGCCGGGCGGGGCACTTTGCATTATTCCGGTGCCTTCCCAGCATCGGGGCAGGATTTTTCTGCCTTTTGTCGATAACGATCCTAAAACAGCAGAAGTGGTGTCTAAGGTATTGTTACTTTCCAAAGACAAGGAAATCCAAGATCCGACGATTCTGGAACAGATTTTGCGGTGAAGATGGTAATGGACTGGTTGACTGACAGAACTAATCCCCCTCATCCCCTAGCCCCTTCTCCCACAAGGGGAGAAGGGGAACAAGAACGTTTCCAACTCTAGCTCCCCTCTCCCGCTCTGGGAGAGGGGTTGGGGGTGAGGGTCTTAAACATTTGTCAGTCAATCAGGGTAATGGAACAAGTGCATCCAGAGGTTTTCATCCTGCAACTTAAGTTCGACCTGTTATAGAATGCAGTCCCTTCAGATTTTGAATTAAAGTAGAGGGAACCATTTTGGTTGCATTATGGAAGCCAATGGAGCAAAGCTATGACAAATCTGACGATAAAAAACATGCCCGAAGGCTTATACCAAACTTTAAAGCAGAGAGCTCTCAATAATCGTCGCAGTCTTAACAGCGAAGTTTTAGTTTGTCTAGAACAAGTGTTACAAGATCGGCATCCCGATACTCAAGTGGCTCTCACTCGGATTCGAGAACTACGTCAAAAAACAGTATCTCATCCCCTAACGGATGAGATACTGCAACAGGCCAAGCTAGACGGACGGCGATGATTGCAGTTGATACCAATGTCATTGCCTACCTTCTCATTCAAGGCGAGCATACGGCTCAAGCAGAACTTGTTTGGATCCAAGACTCGGAGTGGGCGGCTCCAAAGCTATGGCGTTCGGAGTTTCGGAGTATTATTGCTCTTTACTTGCGGCAGGCGTATATATCCCTTGAAGATGCTCGGCAATTGATGGGCGAAGCTGAAGCTTTAATGCAAGGGAAAGAATATGAAGTTGCTTCAGACCAGGTGTTGAATTTAGTCAATTCATCCCGCTGCTCTGCTTATGATTGCGAGTTTGTGGCGATCGCTCTAGATCTGGAGGTTCGACTTGTCACATCCGATCGCAAAATATTGACAGAATTTCCTAATGTGGCCATTAGAATGCAGGATTTCACCCTTCAGAGCTGACGCCTCTTCATATTGCCATCTCTCTGTCTCCTTGAGCCATCGATCCTACGCTGCGGAGTTGGCGGTTGCGAGAACCTGCTCCGCAATTTTGTCTGGTACTTCTTCCAGATGATCGTCTTCCCAGCGGAAGAAGCCCACGCCTTGAGTGAGCGATCGCAATTCTGTAATCAGATCCCGCATTTCTGCCATGGGCAAGTAGGCGGTCACTTCATCCCACCCAGTCCAGTTCGGCTTGGCATCGTACCCCAATACCTGGCCGCGACGGTTGCGGACCAGCCGCAAAATATTAGCGGTAAATTCTGTCGGCGTTGCCAAGGTAATCCGCTCGATGGGTTCTAGCAAAACCGGTTCGCAATTGGGCAGTCCCGACTGCATCGCCAACCGAGCTGCTTGCTTGAAGGCCTGCTCCGAACTATCCACCGAGTGGTAGGACCCGTTCGTCAGCGTGACCGATAAATCCACGACGGGGAAGCCATACATGCCCTGGGCCAAAAATTCTCGCACTCCCATTTCCACGCCAGGAATGTACTGCTTGGGCACCACACCGCCCACAATGGTTTCCCTAAACTGAAAGCCTTCGCCGCGAGGCTGCGGTTGAATGTCTAGATAAACATCGCCAAATTGTCCGTGCCCGCCCGTTTGGTGTTTGTAGCGACCGTGGCTGCTAGCGGTCTTGCGAATCGTTTCGCGGTAGGGAATGTGGGGCGTTTTGAGGTCGATGGGTAGGTTGTACTTGCGCTCTAGGCGCTCTTTGGCGATCGCCAAATGAATCTCGCCTTGCCCCCACAGCACGATCTCGCGGGTATCTTCCTGGTGTTTCCAGATTAAGGACGGATCTTCTTCATTGAGTTTATTGAGGGCTGCGGTCAGCTTCACTTCATCCTTGCGGTTTTGAGTTCGGACCGCTTGCGCGAAGACAGGCTCTAAACTCGTCGCGCGCCGCAGTTCCGGGGTGGATTCAGCCAAGCCATTACCGGATAGCGTATCCCCCGTTTGAATGCCTTCCATGCGCCCTAGGGCCACAATTTCCCCAGCACTCGCTTGAGCGATACTCGTCTGCTGTTGCCCCACGAGGCGATAGATGCCGCTCACCCGAACTTTGTTGAGAGACATCCCATCCGACAGCGTTCCCTGCCACACGCGCACCAGAGACAGCTTTCCCCCTTGCGCCGACATATACGTTTTGAGCACTTGGGCGATGGGGGCATCGCCTTCCGTCCCGAAACCGCGCAGCTTAGCTGTTTCGTGGGCTTCAGGTACTTCTTTGGTCAGGATTTCCAGCAGCGGACGAATCCCAAACCCCCGATCGGCAACCCCAAACAAGACAGGAACGATCAGGTCAGCGCTCAAGTCATCTTTTAAGTCTTGGAGTACTTCTGTTTGGGGAGGTTCTACCTCTTCAATTAATTCTTCTAAAAGATGGTCGTCAAACTCTGCTAGGGTTTCCAGCATTTCTGTTCTGGTTGCTTGTTCTTGCTCTTTCAGCGCTTCCGGGAGTGGAATCGGATCGGCGGGGGCGTCGGGGTGGTACTGAAAGGCTTGTTCTGTCACTAAATCGATAAACCCTTGCAGCGTTTCGTTTTGGCCGATGGGATATTGCTGCGGCACTACAGGGCGGCTAGACACCTGCTTTAGCGCCGACAGCACCTCTGAAAAAGGAGCAATGGCGCGATCCATTTTATTGAGAAACACGAGATGTGGAATTTGCCAATCGTCCAAGACTTGAAAGAGGAGCGAAAGGCCCAACACTTTTTGCGGATCCGGTTCGCACACCACTACTGCTGCATCAACGCCAATCAGGGCATTAAATGCTTCCTGGGCGAGTTCGATCGAACCCGGACAATCTAGGAACATAAAATTAAGGCTGCCGTGGGTTAGACTGGCAGCCGTGACTTCTGTACTCATTTGGCGGGCGCGGGCTTCTGCGGAGGCATCGCCCACGGTATTTCCAGCACGAACGGAACCTCTGCGGGAAAGACTTCCCGTAACGTAGAGCAAATTTTCTAAAACCGTGGTTTTACCGCTAGAGTAGGGGCCGACAATCGCAATATTGCGGGTGCTGTTCATGCTTACCTCTTCTGATACGAATGGGGGGAATCGTTCTTTTTAGACAAAAATCGTTGAGGGTTGGGGGCGATCGCGCTCGATCCAACCGCGATCGCGGTGGATTGCGATCCAGGCAATGCGACGATCGGATCGGTCATCCTGTTCTTGATGTAGCGCAGTTCGTACCCTTCTGGCATCAACTTGCGACGACTCTTAACGCAGAGGTAACCTTACGTTAAGGAACTCTAAATTTTGTAAATGAGGGGAGATTTGGCAGGTCTGTCCAGCGCGGTCTCGATCTGGATGAGTCATTGGAATAGTTCGGTCGAGAAATCAGGGTAGACCCCGAAAAGTTAGCGATTTCATTTACGCTGTTAACAGCGCTGTCTGTTTATCCCATCTCAATCTATCCACGCCATGAAGATCCAGCGATTGAAGGAACTCAAGCAAAGAATGCTCAGGGAAAAAGACCTTTCCAAAATCTGGCTATTCTATATGGACCACTTTGCAGACCATGCAGAATTTACGGAACTGGGCGAACCGATCCAAAATGAATACCTAGATGCGATTCTTCCTCAAATTTGCAAGCAGATGTTTGGCAGAACCGTAAAAATTAGCGATTTTTTGGCGATCTATCTTGCAGAATACCAGTTCTGTCACGGACCGTTCCAAGTCGACGGACGGATTGGCGGCGTCATTTACTTTGAAGAGATTAAAACTGGTTTACTTGCGGTATCTGAAAACCCTGTTCTCTCCAATTCCAATGAGGTGAAGTATTCAAGGTTTTCAATCGCGATTCAGTTATCGCCCCCTAGCGGTCCCGAACTCAATTAAGCGAGGAAAAACCGATTGGCAATTATCCTAATGCATCAAGACGATCGCATTAGAGTCGAGCTGAGGGACGATCGCGCAGTGGATGAGTGGAGAAAGGCGATCGCGGCTGGGCCAGTTTGGGAAACTTTGTCGAATTCCCCTGTGAGGGCCACGGCTAGTTCGGTTAGCAGACGTTTGCCAGTCGCATTTCCTCATGCGTTTGCAGGGGGAAGCATCTCCGATGCCAAGTAGGTTTTGGCAAGCTGTCGTTTGCATAACTGTCCTAAAATCTGCATGGCTTGCTCGATTCTAGGCGACCAGGGGAAACCGCAATTGAGCCGCAGGCAGTTGCGGTAATGTCCAGAAGAAGAAAAAATAATGCCTGGAGCAATATTAATATTATGGGCTAAGGCTTCTTCGTACAGTACCAGCGCATCAAACGCTTCGGGAAATTGCAGCCACAGAATAAAACCGCCCCTGGGTCGCGTAACCTTTGTTTCTGCGGGAAAATAGGTGCAAATCGCCTGGGTCATCTGAGCAATTTGAAGCTGAAACGCCCGTCGCAACTGCCGCAAATGTCGGTCGTAGCCTCCATTGGCCAGAAAGGCGGCTACCGTGAGCTGCGGAATTGGCGCTGTACTCAAATTCACGGACATCTTTAAAGACTCTACCTTTGCCTGATAGCGACCGGGGACGCACCATCCCATCCGCAAGCCTGGGGAAAGGGTTTTACTGACAGAGGCACAGTACAGCACTAAGCCGCGAGTATCAAATGCTTTAATGGCCTTGGGACGAGTCCCTTCAAAATTGAGATCGCCGTATATATCGTCTTCAATTAAGGGAACGTCATAGGTATTAAAAAGTTCTACAATCTGACGTTTCCTTTCCGAACTCATGCAGCTCCCCAGCGGATTGTTAAAGTTGGCAACCAACGCGCAGGCTGAAATTTGGCGCTGTTGCAAAGCAGATTCTAACGCTGCCAAGGATATGCCCTCTTGAGGGTGGGTCGGCAGTTCTAAGACTCGCAAATGCAGGGCATTGAGAACTTCAAGGAGGTTGTAATAGGTCGGAGACTCGATCGCCACGGTATCGCCCGGCTGAGTCACCGCTTGCAAAGACAAAGACAGCGCTTCGGTGGTGCCGTTGGTAATGACAATCTCATTGGGACTCAGCGAACATCCCGCTTCCATGAGCCGTCGCGCCACTTCATGGCGCAACGCTTCGCAGCCAGCAGGGACTTCATAGCTGTGAACGAGCTGCGGTTGGGCGCGGATGACCTGCCCCATCAATCGATTTAGGGCAGCAAGGGGAAATAGATCGGAACTGGGGACTGCTGCGCCCAACTGGATCGTGTTAGGGTCGCGCTTGCTAGCATACATGCGATAGGCCAGGGAAATTTCTACAGGCCGCTCTGGATGGAGGGCATGGGAGTGCAGGGGTTCTTCCGGGGCTTTCAACAGCATTTGCTTGACGTAGTAGCCCGACTGAGGGCGAGCGCTAATCCAGCCCCGGTCTTCGAGGAGGCGATAGGCTTCCAAAATGGTGGACACGCTCACTGAGAGCTGCTGGTGCAGTTTGCGGACGGATGGGAGGCGATCGCCCACTTGCAAGGTTCCTTCTGCAATCAAGCCCTGCACGCGGTCTGCAACCTGCTCGTAGAGCGGGATGTCTCGCAATTTATCCGGTAGTTCGGCTTTCATGGCAACCTCTGTTTGCTGCGGCAAATCTGCGTCCAATACAGTCAGGCAAAATTGCAACCATAACAGTTGCATAAAATCTCACTGTAACCATAACAATTTAAGCGAACTGTCTCTGGTTGGCAACGTAAAAGTTGACGAAGATAGAAAGAGTTAAGGAACGCAATCCAAATCGCTCGGACGTAGGAACCATGAAATGCGAAAGTGTCTCGCCTTTATTTACGCCACAAACTAAGCTACAAACTAAAGCAGAAATATCCCAAACAATTCCACTCGGACGAAGGTTGAAGGGAGCGGTAGGAAGAACTAAAGCGGCAATTGCCAATTGGATCGTCCAAACATCTGAGCCAAAGGTTTCCCATAAACGCGATCGTCAGGGGCATTTGTATTATCAAGTTTACGATCCGCTGAGCGGAGTATCTGCCAGCTTTGGGTCTGAAGCTGAGATTCGAGCTTGGTTAGAACAGCGGTACTATCGCTAGTGCTGGCTCATTCCCCGCGATCGCGGGTTGCGAGTATGCTGGCTTCCGCGCTTTCTACCAGTCCGGCTGTTTCCTCCAGCAACGTCCGAATCGCCTGGAGTAAAAAATCTGGCTCGATCGGTTTGGCAACGCGAGCTTGAAATCCAGCAACCAAAGCTTGTTGTCTGTGAATTTCGCTCGCGTAAGCGGTCAGCGCAATTGCAGGAATTTTTGCGATAGGGTCGGGATAGTGCTGTCTGACTTGACGGATGAATGCGTAACCGTCCATATCGGGCATCCCCACATCGCTCACGATCAAATCGAATTTTGTTTGGTTCAAACAGTTCAGTGCTTCTATCGCCGATTCTACATTCGTTACCGTTGCTCCATCTTGCTCGAGCAAAAAAGCAATTAACTCGCGCGAATCGCTGTCATCGTCTACGCAAAGGACGTGCAATCCATTGAGATTCCAATCTGCGCGATCGCCGGGCAATCGGTCGGGTGAATTCTCCCTCGATTCCGCTGCGATGGGAAGCCTTACGACAAACGTCGCACCTCGTCCTTCGCCAGGACTGTCTGCCCAAACAGTCCCGCCGTGCAGCTCGACCAGATGGCGCACGATCGCCAATCCCAATCCCAATCCACCAAATTTTCGAGTCGTCGTACTGTCAGCCTGACGGAAGTAGTCAAAAACGTGGGGCAAGAAATCGGGGGAGATCCCTTTGCCCGTATCGCTGACGGTAATCTGAGCGGTGGCGGTGGAGGGGGGCGGTGTTGCGATCGCTGCTTTCCCGTCTCCCTGTCGATCCATCTCCCCTTCGTCTCCGCGCTCGCGCTCGATCTTTTCCAAGCGCACCTCGACTCGACCGCCCGGCGGGGTAAATTTAACGGCATTGGAAAGCAGATTCCAAACGACCTGTTGCAAGCGACCGGAATCCCCCAATACGCACCCGACGTTCGGTTCTGATACTGTCTGAATCTGGATGGATTTAGCTTCAGCGGCGAGCCGGACGGTTTCGGAAGCGGCCTTAATGATGGAGGTGAGATCGATGGAGCTGGTGTTCAAATTCAACTTGCCCTGAAGGATGCGAGAAACCTCGAGCAAGTCTTCAATCAGTTGAGCCTGTAACTTGGCATTCCGCTCAATCGTTTCGAGAGCATATTGCGTTTTTGCTTCGTCTTGCTGCTTCGTTCGGAGAATTCTCGCCCAACCCAGAATGGGATTGAGCGGCGATCGCAGCTCGTGGGATAGCACGGCAAGAAATTCATCTTTAATGCGATTGGCTTGTTGCGCCTCCTCTGTCTGCCGCTGTAGAGAGAGCATGAGCTGGTTGAGGCGATCGTTCTGCTCTTTGAGGGTCACTTCTGAGCGTTTGCGCTCGGTAATGTCTGACAAAATGTAAACAGCCCCAGCAAACGCTCCATTCTCATCCAAAACCGGATCTACCGATTTGGCGAACCATCGTCCTTCCGGGTGGAGTTCCAAAACTTGACGCTGATGCGTTTCCCTGGCGCGACGAAAACAGAAACCGTCACCCACGCCCAATACGGAGCGGATCAGTTCGTGATGGACGCGACCCAAGATTTCATGGGAGGGCTTGCCTAAGAGCTGGCTCATCGATCGATTGGAGCGCAAAATTTTACCCTCCCGATCGACCAAACAAACGCTATCTTTGATGGAGTCAAATGTCGTTTGCCACTCCCGTGCGGATGCCAGCGCGACTTCCTCTGCTCGTCGAATGCGTAACAGCGATCGCACAGTAGCGACCAACTCGATGGGTTCCACGGGTTGCACGAGATAGGCATCGGCACCGCTGTCCAGCCCTTCCGCTTTATCTTGACTTTGGACGAACGTAGCCGAAAGGTGTAGCACTGGAATCCTTGCCGTTTTGGGATCTGACTTGATTTTGCGGCAAACTTCAAAGCCGTTCAAATCGGGTAGTTTTACATCCAAAACCACGAGATCGGGCTGGTGCTGGGCGATCGCTTCCAATCCCTCAATTCCCGTTGCTGCTTCTATCACCGTGAAGCCTGCATTTCTCAAAATCCGAGCCACGACATAACGGTTCGCTTCATTATCTTCAACGTGCAAAACCGTCATCCGGGGTTCAGACATGGTGGTTTCCTCTAAACTTTGAAAACGAGTCCGCCTTTGATGAGTGCATTTCGGAATTGAGCGATTGCGGTAGTTTGGGACGTCGTTTCTTTTGAAAGAATTGCAATACTCTGTTTTGCAAGGCTGCTTTGCGTTTCGGGCTCTAATTGCGTCGAAGAGCGAACGATCGTGGGAATGGATTGGGTGATGGGGTCGCGCTTCAGTCGGTCGAGAACCTCAAATCCACTCATCTCGGGCATTTGCAAATCGAGAACGATCGCGGTGAGTTGCTCGCGCTGGGCGATCGCCAACCCCTCCCGCCCGCTTTTAGCTTCTAAGATTTCTACAGGTACGCCTGCCAACCACTGTTTCATAACGTATCGAGATGCAGCATCGTCGTCGATCAGCAAGACTCTTTGAGTCGTACCACGACTAATCACACTATTGATTTCACTTAGCAAAGTCAATCCATCAATAGGCTTAATTAAGACGACCCTGGCTCCCAAGCCCAATGCCCGGTGTTCGTCCTCCGGGGAAGTAACAACCAACACGGGTATCGTGCGAGTTGCCGCTTCTGCTTCGAGTTCTTGCAAAAATTCCCCAACCCCTTGCGATTCGAGGAGAACATCGAGAACGATAACCGCAGGCCGAAGTTGCTGCAAGACTTGCCTTGCCCGTTCTAGCGTTCGAACGGAAATCCATTCATACCTCGACGCTTGCAGATGCGGGCCGCCCAACAGCGTTTCGGCATGCGACCCGATCGCTAAAACGGTCAGGTCGGCGGGTTTGAGCGGTAGAAGTGGGGGCTGCAAGTGCGGAGTATCGATCGCTTTGGGGTAGCTCGTCGGAAGAGAGAGCGAAAAGGTAGAACCTTTCCCCAGCGTACTTTCAACGCAAATCATCCCGCCGAGCAGTTCGGCTAACTTGCGCGATAGAGGCAACCCCAAGCCCGTGCCCTTCAACCGCCTTTGGACGTGCGACTCGAGCTGCACGAAATCTTCAAAAATGCGTTCTAGGTCTTCCGGTGCGATACCGATACCCGTGTCAGATACGGAGAAGGTAACGCTACCGTCGATTTGCGCGGCCTTAACGCGCACTTCTCCTCGCTCGGTGAATTTTAAGGCGTTTGAGATAAAATTTCTGAGAATCTGAGTCACTTTGCTTTCATCGCTGTAGAGGGGAGGAATTCGATCGGATTCTTCAAAAATCAGGGCTACGGTTGAGTCTTGGGCGATGAGCGGGCGCAACATTCCTCGCAACGTGCCAAACAAGTCGCCGATTGTAAAGGAACTGGGGCGCACCTCAATTTTTCCAGCTTCTACCTTCGCTAGATCGAGCAAATCGTTGACCAGCTCGGATAATCCGTCCGCTGCCTTTTGAATAAACGTTATCTGCTTTTCCTGCTCTGGGGTCAAGTCCCCATCCATGCGGGCCAGCAGCATCCGCGAAAGCGACAGAATGGAGTTCAACGGCGTGCGAAACTCGTGACTCATGTGAGAGAAAAAACGGGTTTTTAACTCGTTTGCTTTTTGCAAAGAGTTTGCTTTTTCATCCAGTTCGGCATACAGCGCCACCACGCCTCGATTGGTATCTTCTAATTCTCGGTTGAGTTGGTTGAGTTCTTCCTCGCGCTTGCGCAGTTCTGCCATGGCTTGCAGCAGTTCCTGGTTCTGTCGCTGAATTTCTTCGTAAGGATTCTGCGGCGATCGCTCCATTACCGCCTCTCGAATCTGCTGCAATTGCGCGTCGGTCAGGGTCAGCGCCTGCATCGGCAAGGCTTTGCCGAGCAAAATCGTCGTTCCCTTCCCCGGCAGCGATTCGATCTCAAACACATCCATCAACCGACGCGTACCCACAATGCCCATTCCAATTCCCGTTGGGGAAATGTATCGCCCCGCTAAAACATCGCTGAGATGCGGAATACCCTTACCTCGATCGCGAACTCGAATTTGAAAGATGTGCGGGTCCCCCTCCACGTAAAATTCAACCGATCCTCCCTCGGCATACTGAAAAGCATTGCGGGCAATTTCTGAAACGGCAGTTGCCAGTCGCGCCCGATCTTGGGTGTCAAATCCCAATTGCTCGGCCAGTTCGCGCGTCCGCTGCCGAGCCTGCACCACATCCTGCTCGTAGTGAATCTCGAGCGCAAACAGCATCGTCATCGGACTGCCCCCTTAACCACCAATACCGTCGCATCATCGCGTTCCCGGCTAAAATCTCGGTACAGCACGCCAGCAATGAGGCTGGGATGTTTGAGGCTCAAGCCGGGATAGCGATCGAGCCGCCAGTGAGCGCTTAAGCCATCGGAATGCACGATTGAGAGTTCGTTGCCGTACCAAGGATAGGTAAACTCTTGAATTTTGCGCACTTCATGGCCGACGGTGCCGTTGTGAGAGACCAGGTTGCGATGCCCGGTTGGGGACCAGATACTGCCTGCAATATTGCCAACGCCCGCAAAGCGAACGGACGATCGCTCGAAGTCAATTTCAGTAATGGCAAGTGCCGCTCCGCGCGTGCTGCGCAAGGCGCCATGAGCCACTGCGACGATCTCCGCAGGCGATCGATGAGAGTGCTCCTGAAAAATCCTCACGGCTTCTGACGACGCGATCGCAGCAGCGGGCCCGTGACCTAAACCATCTGCCACCAGAAATAAGCTGCGGTTCGCGCTGGCTCGATAGGCCCAGGCATCGCCCGAAACCGTCTCCCCTTGCTTGGGCAAACACACCACTCCAATTTCTAAGCTCGTTTCCGGTCGAGCGGACGGGGGTTTGGACCAGGCTTGGGCGAGAAGTGCCGTCCCCTTGCCCGCACAAGAATAAAGTTCGAAAACAGCGGAAAGGCGACGAATGGCACCCAGCCCGTTACCCGACGTTCCAGCGCTGGAAAACCCATCTCGCAGGCACTCAGCGACATCGACCATCCCCGGTCCTCGGTCGAGAGATAAGATTTCGATACCGAGGGTTGACTCCTGCTCGATCGCCCGCAACAATATGACTCCACCGCGAGCGTGATACAGCAAATTGTTGGCCACCTCCATGACCACAATGCCAATTTTGCCCCGTTCTGTTTCTTGAAACCCGAGACGGTCTGCCAAAGCCAAAGCCGCCCGTCTGGCTTCCCCCGTCTGGCTTTGTTCTGTAATGGCAATGGAAATCGATTCGCTCATGTTATTTCCATCGTACGATGGTCACCCGCGTCCCCTCTCCCACTATCGACTCAATTGCAAATTCGCTCGCGAGTCGTTTCGCGCCGCCCAGACCCATCCCCAAGCCGCTGCCCGTCGTAAATCCATCTTTGAGTGCTAGCTCGAGATCGGGAATGCCCGGACCCCGATCTTCAAAGACGAGCCGGAGTCCCGTTCGTCCTGCTTCTTGCAATACTTCTAGCTCGACGCTGCCGCCACCGCCATAATCTAGGGTATTGCGGGCTAATTCGCTGGCGGCTGTCACTATTTTAGTTTGATCGACCAAGCCAAAGCCGATCTCCACCGCAAGCTTGCGCGCGGCTTGGCGAACCAGCACCACATCCACAGAAGATCGAATCTGGAGCATTTCAGGCTTCTGCACGATCGTCCGCATCCCCTCGACTCGCAGCGACCGGGGCCTGAATCTCAGCACCCAAGGACGATCGCAACTGTGCCATGCCCTTTTCTACGTTTAAGGCCGTGCGAACCTCCGCAAGCGATAGCCCCAATTCCACCAACGTGATGGCAACCGCCGGCTGCATTCCGACGATAACCGTTTCGGCATCCAGCACCCGCGACATTTTGGCAATGTTGCCTAGAATTCTGCCGATGAAGGAATCCACGATCTCCAAGGCAGAAATATCGATCAGAACCCCGCGCGCGCGACTTTGGACGATGCGATCGGTTAGATCCTCTTGGAGCGTCATCGCCAGGCGATCGTGCATATCCACCTGGATGGTGACGAGCAAGAATTCGCCCATGTGCAGTATGGGAATGCGTTCCATCCGTTCCTCCGATCGGTATTTAAGGTTGGGTGCGAGCGATGGTCGTTCCCACGCGCTTGAGCGCCAACATGAAGGCATCGGCAAGCGTTGCTTTAGTAATCACGTTCGTCAAATCGATACCCAGATAGACGATGGTCTGCGCAATTTGCGGGCGAATGCCGCTGATAAAACAATCCGCGCCCATGAGCCGCGCGGCAGTGACCGTTTTGAGAAGGTGTTGAGCGGTGAGGGTATCGACCGTAGGCACCCCCGTAATATCGATAATGGCAACTTCCGACCCGGTTTCGACGATCTTCTGCAATAAAGACTCCATCACCACTTGCGTGCGGGCGCTATCCAAGGTGCCAATGATGGGCAATGCCAGAATGCCCTCCCACAGCTTGACCACAGGGGTAGACAGTTCCATCAGCTCTTCCTGCTGCCGCGCGATGACTTCTTCGCGCGCCTTCTGGTAGGCTTCTACCGTGAGCAAGCCCAGTCCGTCGAGTAAAGTCGTCGCTTGCCAAATCTCTCGACCCAGTTCGGCAGGGTCTTGCAAGTCCTGTTGCAAACGATCAAATAAGGGTTGTTTGAACGAAAAGACAAAGTGAGCGGTCTCGGAAGGGGTGAACCCCCTTTGCGATCGCGTTCTAGAAACGCTCGCCAACAGTCCCCGCACCTCTTGCCACTCTGCTGTCTGAATATCGGTCATATTCCCCCGCTGAACTGCCCTGCGCAGTAACTTGAGGAACTCCCGACATTCCTCTTGCAGTTCGGCTGCTTCGAGCGACCCTTTCCGAGGGTTGGTAGCAGCTAACTGCTGGCTCCACGCTGCCAGCAGATCGGCTTCGTAGGTTTCCAGAAGTTTGGGAATCTTGCTTTCGCTCGTTGTCTCCACGATAAGCCTCTGCAATCGGTGCACAGTTAGTTTAGGTTGACTTGCGATCGGGTAGCAAGTCGGAACCGAGCGATGTTCAGCTTTATAGAAATTTAACCGACCTAAATTAGAGAAGCGTCAGATGAATTTGGATATAGCCCATAAGCAATAAGATTTTGTCTGACTTGGATTCGAGTTGAATCGTTAAATCGCAGCAGAAAAACAGTGGTTCGTCCAGTTGCTGACAGACCCAAAATATAGCCTTCTTGAAGCTGAAAATGCTCGCTCCATAATTGGATGCGAGGGTTAAAAAGGAGGGTAACTTTTCCACTCACCGGATCGATGCTGGTGAGATCTGAACCTTTGTGGCGATTACAGGGAAGGCAGGCTAGAACTAAGTTATCGCTGGCAGTCTGACCACCATGTTTGAGCGCAATGAGATGATCGACTTCGTGATGATAGATCGAAAAGGCTTCAGGCAAAAGACAGTATTCGCAATAGCTTTGCGCTCGGTCAATAACCTGCTGCCGTAGTGCAGCAGACACATAAACACTCATACCGAAGGCAATCTATCTTGTTTCGGATAGGTTGAAGCATAGGCTCTGATTTTGAGCATGGCCATCAGAGAATCTAACTGTTCGTAAAGGTCTAGCTCCGAAGTCTCTGAGGCACTGAGCGCTGCCTCGCGATTTTTCTCAAGCAGAGTTTGGAGTCGCAACTGAGCGGATTCCGATACTTTGTAACCCAGAATTTGCTCTGAAGTAGGTTGGCTCACCAAAAAATCTAAAACTTCCTGATAGGTGGGAGGTGGCTCAACCGCAGCAACCGGAAGCCCTAATTCAGAAGCTGTCATCCCTGGCAACGTAGCCGAAATCAGACGTGTAAAAAGTTGAGAAAGCCGATCTTGAAAAGGCTCTAACCGCTGAGCTAGTTCGTCTGAAACTTCAATGGTGATTTGTACCATGGTGCGCTTTGAGGGGCAAATTACAGTGCTTCGATTATCCCTAATCTATTTTACGCTCCGTCACCAGCGTAATGCTGACCCATTCTCCCCGATCGCCATAACTCCGCACCATCCGCTTCCTCAACCTCGGCTCCACCAACCACCCCGCCTCGATCGCAAACGGCGTTCGCGGCTGAATCTGCTGGGGAAATAATGCCGAGGCACCCCCTGGCAAACACAAAAGCTGCATCGGCTGAGCGCCTTCGTTAAAGTGCAGGCAATTCCCATCGATCCGAGCTGAGGACTGAATCCTATGGCTGCCAAACTGGAGAGCTTGGGTGAGGCGATCGCCCTCCCGCTCCACCGCAAGATGAGTTTGAATCACATTGGGCGATCGATTATCGGCATAGAGCGTGACCGCTTCCCCTTCCCAAACCCCAACCAACGCATCCGCCGTTAGCGGGGGAGACTCCGCCTCGTTCCCCGCACGACATTCGCGGATGAGAGTGAGGTCGGTGAGGACCGCACCCGCCTCAAAGAGCTGGACCAGGCGCAAACGGCGATCGCCCTCGATCAGCGCAAACTCCGCCCCAAAGCGCACCTGGGGCGCGTGCTGAAGAGAACCTTGAGAAAAGCACCCATTCTCAAAAAAAGGAACCTGAAGTCCGGGTCCGGGATAATTGAATTGCAGCGCAACCTCTGGGGATGCTTCGCGCTGGAGCGTAAAAAACACCGTTTGCCCGTCTTCCGAAAGCCGGAGCACGACTTCGCTAGGCGTATCCTGGAGCCAAACACCTGCTGGCGACAGTTTTGTAAAAGACCCCGTCCAGGTTCCCAAATTTTGAAGCAATCCCTGCCATTGCGCTGCCATGTTGTGACCTCAACCAAACGTTCGCCCAGGATCGGGAATCCACCCTATCGGAAGGACGGTAATGTATCGCAAAGCGGTGGAAGGAGAGGGGGGTAGGCCGCTATACTCCATATAATAGTAATTGAACGCTTTCGTCAAAATTGGTGGACCACAGGTATGTCATCCTTTGCAACGTCTAATGCACGGGCCGAAATGAGCGAGCTGCGTCGGCTGAGAACGCTCTTGCCGCCGGAGTTGCAAAGTTGGGTGACGGTAGAAGCCAATATGGCCAGCAATCCGCCCCTGATTACTTGCGAAGAAATTGGCAAAGATCAAGTCGAGGTGCAGATCAATCTAGCCCGCTGGGATCAACTCGCCAAAGATCAGCGCAATTTGCTGTTTTGGCACGAGGTCGCCCGCATCCAGAACGACACGATCCCCAGAGACGGTTGGGAAATGGCCGCCTTGGCCATCGGTCTGGGCGGTGCGGTGGGCGAGCTGTGGGTGCAGGATGGCCTCTTGCTGCTTTTAGCCATGGGACTGTGCGGATTTTCAGGCTGGCGGCTCTACCAGCGCAACAATTCGCAGAATGCCCTAGAGCACGCCACGGCTGCAGATGAAAAGGCGATCGCCCTTGCCACCCGCTTTGGCTACACGTTGCCCAATGCTTACAAAAGTCTCGGCAGCGCGCTTAAGGTTCTCGCAGAGCAATCTCCCAACAAACGCAAGCGCAAACAAGTCGAAGCGCGCCTACAGGCATTGAAAGCCAGCGCCGCCGAAGCAAAAGCGCGGAGTCAAGCAATGCGCGGCAGTAACCCGCAGGCTTCCTACGGATCTTCCTATCCTTAAGACGCACCATCGCTTATTTTTTGCATGACTCCAACCCAAACGCCGACGGCAAGCCTCAAAGCGCAGTTCGAACGAGTGCGCCAGCTCAGCGAAGTCCTTTGCGCCCCGCTCGCCACTGAAGATTATGTGGTTCAGAGCATGCCGGATGTCAGTCCGCCCAAGTGGCACCTGGCCCATACAACTTGGTTTTTTGAGACCTTTTTGCTCGCACCCTACCTGCCGGGTTACGAGGTTTTTCATCCCCAATTCGGTTATTTATTTAACTCCTACTACGAAGCCATCGGCGATCGCCATCCCCGCGCCCAGCGCGGCCTCTTGACCCGACCGACCGTAGCGGAAGTCTATCAATATCGAGCCTACGTCGATGCCGCCATGCGGTCGCTGCTCCAGAGCGGCGACCGTCCCGAACTCGAAGGCCTCATCACCCTAGGGCTGCACCACGAACAGCAGCATCAAGAACTGTTGATGACCGATATCAAGCATATTCTGGCGTGCAACCCTCTACGGCCTGCGTATCGAACGAACCTGCCAGAACAAAATGAAGGCAACCTTCAGCCCGCGTGGCTAGAATTTTCCGGCGGGTTGCGCGCCATCGGCCACGATGGAAGTGCCTTCGCCTTCGACAACGAAGGGCCGCGCCATCCAGTCTATTTGCAGGACTACTGCCTCGCCTCCCAACCCGTCACCAACAAAGAATACTTAGAATTCATCGAAGCAGGCGGCTACCAAAATCCCGAATACTGGCTGGCCGAAGGGTGGGCGACGATCCAAAGCGAGGGCTGGACGGCACCCCTGTACTGGGAGCGCGGGGATAGAACCTGGAAAGTGATGACCCTGGGGGGGCTGCGATCGCTCGACACCGCCGCGCCCGTCTGCCACGTCAGTTTTTTTGAAGCCGATGCCTACGCCCGCTGGGCTGGCAAGCGGTTGCCCACCGAAGCAGAGTGGGAGATTGCAGCCTCAAACTTACCCCTTCAAGGCAACTTCCTAGAGCAAGGCTATCTCCATCCCATTCCATCTCCAGACCAGAGCTTTCGGCTCTACGGCAACGTTTGGGAGTGGACGCAAAGCGCGTATTTGCCCTACCCAGGCTTTCAACCCAGCGCTGGCGCAGTGGGAGAGTACAACGGCAAGTTCATGTGCAACCAAATGGTGCTGCGGGGCGGTTCCTGCGTCACCCCGCCGGGCCATATTCGCGCCACCTATCGCAACTTTTTTCCAACTTCGGCGCGATGGCAATTTTCAGGCATTCGTCTGGCCCAGTGAGATAAGCTTAAACACATTAGAAAACAATCGAACGATTAGCCGAGCAATAGCCTACTTCTGCTGTGTTGGCCTGCCTAAATGCGCTTCGACATGCCCCGTAGAACCATACCGCTCCGAATCATACTGGTTGCGACGTTCGTGCTTCAAACGGCCACAGCCGTTGGCCTGACGATGTGGCTGGCGTGGAATAACGAGCGGCGCTCCATTGAGGAGCGAAATCGATACGTGCAGGCCGAAACGCTGACTCGAATCGGCGAAAAGCTCGACGAGTATCTGGAATCCTCCACTGTGATCAATCGGCTCAACCGCGCGGGCATTTCCAATCGAGAATTAAGCCTTCAAGATCCCGATCGATTGACGCAGCACTTTTGGAGGCAGCGCAGTCTGCTGACGACGGTACCCGTTACGGCAATTTATTTCGGCAGCGTCAACGGCGAGTTTGCAGGACTGGGGTTTCAAGGCGATCGCACCTGGCAGGCCAGCCGCGTCAATGCGAAAACTAAAAGAAAGTTCTATAGCTATGCTGTAAACGCTCGAGGTCAAGTTCGCAAGCGGCTGAAAAAGGGGCAATGGTACGACCCTAGGAAAAGGCCTTGGTATGCTAACGCGCTAAAACCAGGCAGTAAAGGCTGGAGCGGCATTTATCAAGACTTTAAGGAATCTAGACCGAGATTGACCTTTTCAGAGCCCGTCTACAGCGCGAACCAAACCCTTCTGGGCGTGACTGGAGTGGGCTTTTCCTTAGAGCAAATCAGTACGTTTCTGCGATCGCTCGTTACCCAGCAATTGCCCGGTCTGGCGATCGTCGATCGCAAAGGCCAAATTGTAGGCACTTCATCCCAGCAACTTCCCTTTAAAGTCGATCGCGGTAAAGTCGAACGCATTACAGCAGCAAACCTGAGCGATCCGCTGCTGCAGCACATCGCCCCCCACATGCCCGACCTGCTCGAACAATGGAGCGCCCGCGAGCCATTGCAGCACGCCGCGCTGTCAAGCCAAGGCAGCAACTACACCCTCTGGTCCGCCCCAGTTCGGAAAGATTGCGGTCTGGATTTTCTAGTCGTGGCCGTTGTGCCCCGCGCGACGTTCTGGCAGCAAGTCCCCGAACAAAACCGAGAAAGTCTGCTGCTGGGAATTGTAGTTCTAATGACGGCTATTTTATTTAGCCTCGTGACCGCACGTCGCCTCAGCCAGGGTCTTAGAGAATTGATCCGATCCGGCGAGATGCTGGCTCAAGAAGGCCCGCAGGGCTTCACGCACAACTCCATTCGCGCTAGTTTCGAAAACAGTCGCATCGAAGAGTTAAGCAATCTTGCCAAAGCCTTCAACCGGATGGCAATTCACTTGCAAGGCTCCTTCGACGAGCTCGAGGCGAGAGTACAAGAACGAACTGCGGCACTGCGACAGTCTGAAGAAAAATTTGCCAAAATTTTTTACACCCACCCCAATCCCATTGCGATCAGCCGCGTCAGCGATGGAAGCCCGATCGACGTGAATGACAGCGCCCTCGATTTATTCGACCTCGAACGCGGGGAGGTATTGGACAAACGCAATTTCGACCTGGACTTAGGGATAGATCCAGTCCAACGCCAGCAGATGATTCAGTCGATTCAAACCCAGGGTCCGGTGCGGGGCGTCGAAAGCTATCTGAAGACAAAACGAGGAGATCGCATCATTCTTTACTCGGCAGACTTGATCGAGGTTGACGGGGAACCCTATCTCATCAGCATCCTCTACGACATTACAGACCGCAAACGTGCAGAAGAGGCGTTGCGCCGCTCCGAAGAAAAGTTTGCAAAGATTTTCCACTCTAATCCCAACCCGATGACCATCAGCCGGATTAGCGACGGGCGTATTTTAGATGCCAATACGAGCGCTTTAGAATTTTTTGACGCGCAAACCGTCGATATTTTAGAAAAAACGAGCTTTGAGTTACAGTTATGGGCAGATCTCGAGCGCCGCGAACAAGTCTTTCAAATGCTCCAGCAACACCAAGTGGTGCGCGGTTTCGAGTGCGACTTTCGCAATCGAAAGGGGAAGATTCGCACGGTGCTCTTCTCGGCAGAGATGATTGAAGTGGACGGTCAGGTTTGCGTAGTGAGCACGATGAACGATATCAGCGATCGCCGCCGGGCCGAAGTCGCGCTGCAACAAGCCAAACTAGAGGCCGAAACGGCCAACCAAGCCAAGAGCCGATTTTTGTCTAATATGAGCCACGAACTGCGCACGCCCCTCAACTCAATTTTGGGATTCGCCCAGGTGATGAACCGCGATCTCTCTCTCTCTGAAATCCAGCGCGATCGGCTGGATATTATCAATCGCAGCGGAGAGCATCTCTTGGAGATGATTAACGACGTGCTAGATATGGCAAAAATTGAAGCTGGGCGAATCGACATTAACCTCAACTGTTTCGATCTGCACTACCTGCTCAAAACATTGGAAAGCATGTTCTCAATGCGAGTATTTTCCAAAGGCATCGCGCTAACCGTCGAGCAATCGTACAACGTCCCGCAGTTTGTCGTCACCGACGAAGGCAAGCTTCGCCAGATTCTCATCAACCTCATCGGCAATGCGATCAAATTTACCGATGAGGGTCATATTTGGGTTAGGGTTCGCTTTTTAGAGGATCGGGATTCTGAGGAAAACCCAACCTCGCTCCTATCCTTCGACGTGGAAGATACCGGTGTTGGGGTCGCCAGCACCGAACTCGACTCGATTTTCGAAGCCTTCGTGCAGAGCAAACAAAGCAGCAGCGGTCCGCAGGCTGGCACCGGACTAGGGCTACCCATCTGTCGAGAGTTCGTGCAACTCCTCGGTGGCGGTATCTCTGTCTCTAGCAAACTGGGGCAAGGTTCGCTGTTCCAATTTTATATTCCTGTCGAAGCAGTCTCCGAACCCCTGCTGATGCCAGAACCTCAGGTCGTGGGGTTAGCGCCCGGACAGCAGAAATACCGCATTCTAGTGGCGGACGATCGCTGGGAGAGTCGGCAGCTGATGATGCACTTGTTAGAACCCTTGGGCTTTGACATTCGAGATGCCCGCGACGGACAGGAGGCCGTTGCGGTCTGTCAAGATTGGAACCCTCACTTAGTTTGGATGGACATGCAAATGCCCACAATGGATGGCTATACCGCCACCCGGCACATTAAAACAAACCCTCAGAGCAATACGGTTGTCGTTGCGCTGACCGCCAGTGCCCTAGAAGAAAATACGGATGCGATTCTGGAGGCGGGCTGCGATGCGATCGTTCGAAAACCGTTTAGAGAAGCCGAAATTTTCCAAGTTCTCGCCCAATACCTAGGCATTCATTTTGCTGTCCGAGTCCATCAGCAATCTGTCCGTAAAAGTGGTATAAAACAGCCTATGGATACCCTAACCCTAGAGTCGCTCCGAACAATGCCAAAGGAGTGGATCGCTGAAGTTCACCAAGCCGCTCAAAAGGTAGACAATGCTGTATTGTTGTCGCTAATCGATCGCGTTTCGGAGGAGAACGGCGAGCTTCGGGAAAACTTAACGCATCTGGTCCGGAATTTCCGATGCGATGTCATTTTTGAGCTGACTGAAAACTTGTTATGAAAACTGCCTTGGACGCGTCATCCAAAATCGATATTCTGATTGTTGATGACAAGTCGGAGAATCTTCAAGTGCTTTCAGCGCTGTTGACGCAGCAAGGATATAGCGTTCGCGGCGTAGTCAGCGGTGCAATGGCACTCAGGGCAATTCAATCGGCACCGCCGCATTTAATCTTGCTAGACATCATGATGCCGGAGATGGATGGCTATGATGTTTGCCGTCAGCTCAAGACGGATCCGCAAACCGAGGCGATTCCGATTATTTTTATCAGCGCGCTAGACGAGGTCTTCGATAAAGTCCAAGCGTTTAAGAATGGTGGTGTGGACTACATCACCAAGCCCTTTCAATGGGAAGAAGTTTTGGCGCGGGTCAGAACGCACCTGAGCTTGTTTGCCGCCCACACGGCGCTGAGCGAACTCAATTCAAAACTAGAGCTGCGGATTTTGCAGCGCACCGCACAGCTAGAAGCGGAGACGGCCCAGCGCTACGAGGTCCAGCAGGAGCTACTGCATTTAGCTTTGCACGATCCGCTCACGGGGTTGCCCAATCGAACCTGTTTTAGCAACCTCCTCGCGCAAGCATTAGACCACGCGCAGCAGCAGCAGCACTATCGTTTTGCGGTGCTCTATCTGGACTGCGATCGCTTCAAAATGGTCAACGACTCCCTCGGACACTCGTTGGGCGATCGACTCTTGGTGGCTGTTGCCAAGCGGCTCAATGCTTGCTTGCAGTCCGCAGGACAGCTCGCTCGTCTGGGGGGCGACGAATTTGCCATCTTGCTCGAAGATATTTCAGACAAAATGGAAGCCATTCGCCTGGCAGAGAAGCTCAATCGCGCCTTGAGCGAGCTTTACACCATCGAGCAGCACGAGATTTTTATGAATGCCTGCATCGGCATTGTCATCGGCGATGGGCGGTACGAGCAGCCAGAACATCTCCTCCGCGATGCAGATACGGCCATGTATCGCGCTAAATCACTGGGAACGGGACGGTTTGAGATCTTTGACGATGCCATGCATCTCCAAGCCCGCCAGCAGCTTCAGATTGAAATTAATTTGCGCCGTGCGACGGAACGCAGAGATGAATTTTCCATTTACTATCAGCCCATCGTTTCGATTAAGACGTCTCAAATTACGGGATTTGAAGCGCTGATTCGCTGGCCCCAAGCCAACGGTCAAATTATTCTGCCGGAGATCTTCATCCAAATTGCTGAGGAGACAGATCTGATCGTCCCTATCGATCTTTGGGTCATTCAACAAGCCTATCGGCAACTTCGAACTTGGGCATCTCGATTTCCAGACCTCGCACCGCTCGTCATGAGCGTCAACCTTTCCGCCAAACACTTTTTGCCCGAAAATCAGCCGAAGCTCCTGAGCGTCATCGACGACATCTTGTCCCAGCAGCAGAGCTTAGAACATCAGCTCAAGCTAGAAATTACTGAAAGTACGATCGTCCACGACCCTGAAGGAACGATTCGATTTTTGCATAAGCTCAGAAAGCGGAACGTTCAGCTCAGCATCGACGACTTTGGCACCGGTTACTCGTCTTTGAGTTATTTACATCGATTTCCTGTCAATACGCTTAAAATCGACCGACAGTTTGTCAAACAGGTCCAGGCCCCCGGCCAAGAGTGCGACATTATTAAAACCATTACGGCGCTGGGCCATCAATTGGGACTCTCGCTGGTCGCTGAAGGGGTGGAAACTCAAGCGCAGTTGGACTACCTCAGCACGACTCATTGCCAGGAAGTTCAGGGTTATTTGTTTTCGCCACCCGTCCCGACCGCTCAGGCGACGGAATTGTTGATCGCGCAGCAGGAACGGCTAAAACAGCTTTCAGTGTTCTAGCACCCTACGACCGAAGCATCTGGCTGTTCGCAGGCTCCAATACTCACCCAGGTACTCGCACCGTCTTCCCAGTGCTCTTTTTTCCAAATCGGGGCTTGATGCTTGAGCGTGTCGATGGCGTACCGACACGCTTCAAAAGCCTCACTGCGATGGGGACAACCGACGGCAACCAGCACGCTAATTTCGCCGACGGTCAATTTTCCGGTGCGGTGGTGAATGACGAGGGTATTCACTGCTGCCCACTGGCGCCCAACGTCCCGAGCAATTTGCTCGAATACTCTCAGCGCCATGGGTTCGTAGGCTTGATACTCTAAAAAAGCTACGGGGCGACCTTCAGTTTGCTCCCGCACGGTGCCGCTCATGAGGACGACCGCACCATTGCCAGGACAATCGGCGATCACGTAGGCCTCCGCCAAGGACAGGGGCGCAAAAGTGAGGCGAAAGTGAGTCTGGGCAGCAGCGCCTGCAACAAAAGATGTAGTCACGTTGTCCTCAAAAGACACAGAGTAAGACCGTTCTCCTATCATAGGATCGTAGAAGCCTTTTGCCGTGCGTGCTGAGCTAGGTTATCCTACAATTTTCAACTCGGTCGATCGAACTCAAGACGATAACGATAAAGCGCGACGGGATGGTCTTTGGCTTTAAAGTAATCTGGATCTTGCGGAGATAAATAAATAGCAGTGACCTGATTGGCTTCAATATGCGGCGGCTCGACCGATATCAATTGATAAGAGATTGTATTCTCGACGCGGTTGAAATAAATTTGCGACGCACTCCGAAAGGTTTGTAAGTAAAGTTCGCTGCTGGCAAATGCGCGATCGAATGGTGTTTCAACCCCGCGATCGCCGATCTCCGCTGTCAAGCTTTGCCCGTTCTCAAACACTGCCACCTGACGGTTGGGAGATTGCGGATCTACCCTAATGGACCGCAAAACCCTTTTCCCCAAGGTTGCCTCGGCTAAACTCATTCCGTTATAGACGCGGTCTGCCACAATGTTGGACTTCTCAGGAGCGATCGCTCCTACAGGGAAAGGCGATCGTACAGGCAAGGTTGCCACCTTCGATCTGTCTGGCCCAAACCGCACGGAAAAACGAACAGGCTGCTGAAGCATTTTGCGACTGGCATCAAATCCTGGTGCCGCAACTGCTGGTGCAAGGGGTGCGGCAACATCTGTTAGAGTGCTTGTGACTTGCCACGTACCTGCCATCCAGTCCGGGTAGTACAGATCTCCTTTAGCGGGCTGAAGGATGGGCGGCGATTTCCAATCAGGAAACTGCTCCAGTCGAGCTTGCAGCGGATTTACACTGGCCGCTGCAAGCGTCGATTCATTGGCGCAAAAGGTCAGAATCGCAGTGAATAAGAGCAGCCAAAATCGCTTGATAGATACCATCGATCGCCTGAAGAGCTTAAGCCTTTCGATTTTCGCATTTTGAGCGAACAAAATACTTCGAGCCTTCAGCCTCAGCTCACCACTAATCCCTCGAAAAAGGTCAGCGGTCCAAATTCAAAATCGTGGATCGTCAGCTCGTTTTCGTAGATGGTTAGTTTGCGGGGCTGGCATAGGTGAGTCCGTACGGAAACAATATGCGCGCCTTCGCCCTTTAAATCTTCTAAATACCCGTCTTGGGCGGCATTGGCTTCCGATGGATTTTCAAACGGACCAAAGTAATAAATACAGCTGGGATGCGCGGTAAAAACCTCAATCCACCAGCTAAATCTGAGGGCAACGTAGTTCGGGTCAATGGGGCAACTCATAATCGTAACTCCTGAGATAAGGGAAGACGTTAAATGTCGGTCTGGCCTCAATCTCACTCCTCGCTTGAATCTGCTGTACACACTTACAGACATTGCGTTTCGCTTTGGTGGTTGGTTTTAGCGATCTATCTCCCAACCTAGAATGGCTGCAATCTTAGCAGCTAGAGTTAAGGGGTCAAAGGGTTTGGCGATCGCCCCCACTGCACCCAATTCTAAAAACCGATGCCGTTCGGTCAGGCTGGCCTGTTCTGTCAAGAAAACGACTGGGATAGACCGCGTTATTGGGTTCGCCTGAAGCTGCGCCAAGAAGTCGGCAATCTTCATTGCGGGCATCGTTCCTTCCATCAAAATAGCGTCCGGGCGCTCGATTGCGGCCTTATTCAGACCTTCCTGAGCCGATGTGGCCAGCTGAACTTCCCACCCCCCTAAAGTCGTCAAACAGGTTTGCACGATCTTTTGCATATTCGGTTCGCTGTCGATCGCGAGAATTCGTTTCGTCGCTGCCTCAACCATAGATGCGTTTTAACTTGTCCTGTTTCCGTGCTTGACGATGCGGTATGTTAGGTCGACCTTTCAGTCGCGTCTTTCTATCAAAGTAAAGAAGAAAAGTGAGGAAACGATAAGAGAAGTCTTTTTTTTGACGCAGCGGCAGCAAGGACGCTACCAACCCAATATTTTCGCCACTCGCTTAGCCAGATCGAGGGGATCGAAAGGCTTAGCCAGCACGCCAGCAATATCGAGCTGAGCGTATTCGCTTTGATGGGCAGACTGCATTTTGGCTGTCAGTAAAATAACTGGAATGTTTTGAGTGCTCGGATTTGCTTTAAGCCGCCGCAGAACCGTGAGTCCGTCTAAATCTGGCATCATCACATCCAGCAAAATTGCATCTGGCTGCAGCGCTTCGGCATGGCGTAACCCTTCTGTCCCAGATGAGGCGGTCAAGACCGTCCATCCCCCCAGCTTTTGCAAGCAGATCTGAATGACCGAAACCAGATTTTCTTCGTCGTCGATGAGCAGAAGGCGCTTTGCTGTCATGACTACTCCGTCGGGATAGGAATGGTGAAGTAAAACGTACTGCCTTTGCCCACAACACTCTCAACCCAAATTTTTCCGCCGTGCTGCTGGACGATATTGCGGCAAATCGCCAATCCCAAGCCAGTCCCCCCTTCATTGCGCGAATCGCTCGCGTCAACCTGCTGAAACCGCCCAAAAATCTCCTCTAGCTTGTGGGCTGGAATGCCTCTTCCTCGATCTCGAACTTGGAACAAAATCCGATTGGCCTGGATGGAAGCCGTCAGCGTTACGTGACTCGAAGGCGGTGAAAACTTAATCGCGTTACCGAGAAGATTGACCAGGGTTTGGATAATGCGATCGGGCGCTACCCAGATCTGAGCCGAGAGCGGCGAACAGGAAAGATGGATTTGATTTTCTTCAGCAAGGGGCTGCAGCACTTCGATAGATTGCTGCATGAGGGTAGCCGCACTACACCATTGCTTATCTAGCACGACTTTGTTGGATTCGAGTCGCTCTAGGTCGAGAATATCACTCACGAGGCGCACCAGCCGTTCTGTCTCGATCGTTGCAATGTCAAGCATGTGCTGCGCAGTATCCGGGTCGTCCTTGAGAACGTCGGACGCGAGCAGCCCCAGGGAGCCGCGAATCGACGCTAGCGGCGTCCTCAGCTCGTGGCTGACGATGGAGATGAACTCATTTTTCATTTGCTCGATGGCACGGCTTTCCGTAATATCTTCAACGGTGCCGACATAGCCGAGCAGGTCGTGGGTCGTCGATAAAATTGGCGCAGCTTTGATTTTACACAGCCGAACGGTTCCATCTTTACGGACGTGACGCAGCTCGACGGAACTCTCTTGCTTTGCCAACATATCGGCAGAGCGCTCGGGCAGGAGTTTTTTTAAATCTTCAGGGTGAATAAATTGCTGCCATCCATCCCCCAAGGTCTCCTCTAAGGTGGCCCCGGTGATTTCTCGGTAACGAGGGTTGGTATAGATACATTTGCCCTCCGCATCGTTTCTAAAAATACCGATCGGGGACGCTTCGCTGAGGGAGCGAAAGAGCGCTTCGCTCTGCTGGAGCGAAGCTTGAGTTTGTCGGCGCTCTCGCAGCTCTTGCTGGAGCTGCTGGTATAGCTCTGCTTGCTGCAGGGCGATCGCCATCTGGTCGGCAATCTGTTGGAGCAGTTCCGCTTCGTCCTGCTGCCACTGTCGATAGTCAGAGCAGGCATGAACGATCAACAATCCCCACACAAAGGGCGAGCCGTCTTTGCGACGCTGCACGATGGGCGCGACGATTTTCGATTTCACGCAAACCGACGCCATAAACTCTGCCAGACAAGCGGCCCAGTCATCGACCGCCACATCCGGTACAATTCGAGGATTGCCTTGGCAGTAGTACTCGTAGCAGGCTTGAGAGAACCATTCGTCGGGGAAGCGCATTTCTGCGGTGACTGGATAGTCAGGCAAGACAGATTCTTGAACGACCGCACCCGTACCGTCTGCAACGAGCTGAAAAATTAAGGCTCGATCGGCCTGAAGCAGTTGACGCACCTCATCGACCGCAGTGGGCAAAACCTCGCAGAGGTCGAGGGACTGACGGATCTTTTGCGTAATGCTTTGGAGGACTCGTTCGCGAGCAATTTGACGCTGTAGAGCCGCTTCTGCCTGTTGGCGGAAACGCAGCTCCTGCTGGAGGTCGCAATTGACTTGGCTTAATTCGGCAGTGCGAATTTGAACCCTGGACTCTAAATCTTGATTCAAACGCTGTAAAACAGCTTCAGCTTGTTTGCGCTCGCCGATATCCTTCATGAAGCAATGATGCCCCGTAAATTGCTTCCGGTCGTTATAGGCGGAGACCATAAACAACTGCTTGTAGAAAACAACCCTATCTTTACGCACGCCTCTGGCTTCGACTTCAACTTTGCCATCGGCAACCATCGCCTGGTAGGCTGCTGTCAATTTATCTAAATCTTCAGGATGAACGGTTTTGCGCCAATCCATCCCTAGCATTTCTTCAGGCTGGTAGCCTGCCATATGCGCATAGGCTTCGTTGACTGCGATGTAGCGTCCCTGAGCGTCCAATCGCGAAATACCTTCTACGGCATTGCCCAAGGCTTCGCTCATTTCCCGCAGCACAATTTCGTTGCGCTTGCGCTCCATCAGCTCGCGCTGGGACTGCTGGTATAGCTCTGCTTGCTGGATTGCAATTCCAACCTGGGTGGCCAGCTTCTGAAGCAAACTGATTTCTTCCGGTTGCCAAGACCGAGGAGCGCAGCAATGATGGGCGATCAGCAATCCCCACAAACCTTCCCCCTGGAGGATAGGCACCACTAGATTGGCCCGTACCTGAAACTGAGCCAGCATGTCAATATAACATTGGCGAAAGCCCGAGGCACAAATATCCGAATTGGCACTAACGTGTCCCTGCTGGTAGAGGTCGGCATATTGTTCGCTAAAGCAAGGATCGTGGATCGAGATGGATCGGATAGAACGCCACTCGGCCCCGACCGATTCTGCGATCGCCCGACCCACCCGATCTGGCTCGAAACAAAAGATAATGACTCGGTCTGTAGCGAGAAACCGCCGAATTTCCGTAACGGTCGTCTCTAAGACCTCTTCTAAATCGAGCGATCGCCGAATTTGCGTAGCAATCTCGTTTACGAGCCAGCTCTGGTCGATCTGCGGCGGACAGGCCTGTTTTAGGGCGGCTTTGAGCCTCGCCACTTCGGCTTGCAGGGCTTCTATCTCAGTTGCGAGCTGCTGTTGGGTTTGACTCATGGTACTGGGATGGACAGAAGGGGAAAAGGACTTAGAAGGTTTGCCGATCGGGTGAAGGTTGAAGGCTCATTCGGGGGCGGCGCGGTTGCCTGCGTTCCAGTCGATTCAACACCCTGGCCAGTAGTTCTGGTGCCATTATAGGCTTGCTGACGTAGTCGTCAGCTCCGGCCATAAACACGCGCTGAATTGTTTCTGCATCCCGATGGGCCGTCAGAAACAGCACGGGAATCTCGCCCCAGTAAGGATCGTTGCGCACCGCCTGACATAGGTCTATGCCATTAAAGTGAGGCATCTCTACATCTAAAATCAGCAAGTCGGGAGCGGCGGTCTCTAACATCTTCCAAAACTGTTGCGAATCATCCAAGGTCGTCACCTGCAATCCCCAGGGTTGTAGGAGCATTTTCAAGGTTTCCAGCAATTGAAGATCGTCGTCTACGATCAGAACGTTATGACCCGCTTCGCGACTTTGGGCGAGAACTTGAGCCATTGTTTCCAAGAGTTTGTGAGGCAAGATCGGTTTTTGGACAAAGGCTCGTCCGCCCAGACGCGCCACCTCCACGCGATCCGTCAGGCGATCGCGGCCTGTGAGCACCACCACTGGAACGTTGGGGATTTGGTGCGTCAGCTCTTCTAAAAACGTCAGCCCCGTCTCGGCAGTATCGGGGAAGGTCAGGTCCAGCAGCACGCCATCAAAGGACGCGCGCGCAAAAGCCTGTCGGGCCTGCACCAAATTTGTGGCAGCAGCAACCTCAAAGCCAGCAGACCGTGCCGCTGCTTGAATTTGCTGGGCGATCGCCACATCATCATCCACGACCAGCAGTCGCGTTACAGGATTGGTAGGATGCGACTTTTTTGGAGATGCCAGCTGCTTTTTTGGAGTCTTAAACGCATTGCGCGGCTGGGTGACGGCATGCTTGAGCGCTTCTACCCATTCCGAAAGCTGTCCTGCATCGTTGGGACTGAGGGATTCTTTGGCTCGCAGGAGTTGCTCGATCTGCCGTGCCAGTTCCGAACCCTGCGGCAGCCCAAAGGAACCTAAATTGCCGGCGAGGCGGTGAGCCTCTAGAATCGCTTGCCGTCTCAGGTCGGGGTCGATTCCGACAGACCCTGGGTGCGCGGAAGCAGCCTCGGCACTCGCGCGATCGAAGAGTTCAAAGGTGTCCTTCAACGAAGATTGCAACTTTTGCCATATTTTTTCAATGGCTGCTTCAATTTCCTTTTCCGTGTGCGCTTGAAGCACGTCAGCCTCTGCAGCAGTGCGATGGTCCAGGCGTTCGAGCGGTTCTGGCCTGAGGCGATAGCCCAATCCATAGACAGTTTCGAGGAGATCGACCGTCATTCCAGCGGTTTTGAGTTTTTGGCGCAACCCCTTAATTTGAGTCGTTACCGCCCGCTCTCCTGGAAACTCGTTGGCCTTCCAGACGTTATCGAGCAACGCGCTTCGATTGAAGATTCTGCGCGGGTTTCTCAGAAATAGCTCTAACAACCCGTACTCCTTTGGCGTGAGGTGAAGGGGCACCCCACCATAGGCGATTTCACAGGTGCTGAGGTCGAGCTGCAGGTTTTCCCAGGTCAGTATTGTTTGCAGGGGGGTTTGTCTGCGGCGCAGCAAAGCCCGGATGCGGGCAACTAATTCGGATAAATCGAAGGGCTTCACCACGTAGTCATCCGCCCCGGCTTCCAATCCAGCAACGCGATCGCCGCTGCTGCCGTTCCCCGTCAGCATCAGAATCGGCATCTGCGCCCCCTGGGAGCGAAGCTGGCGGCAAAGGCTGACGCCATCGAGATCGGGGACGATAACATCCAGTAGAATCAGGTCATAATTATAGGTTTCTGTCAGCGCTAGTGCGGTCTGTCCGCTCTTGGTCGCGTTAACGAGATAGTGATGCGCGGTCAGCGCATTTGAAATCAGTGCAGTGGTATGCTCGTCATCCTCTACGAGTAGAATTTTCATTTTGAATTACCCGCAAGACAGAGCCCATCTGAAACGAGCCTAGGAAATAAAGATGAGGAAATTGTGAGCAATTGCGGACGGCGGCAAGCTGCGCGCCTTGCTAAAGCGCCGCCCCACGCAGTTCGCCCAAAAAAATGTAACAATAAGTAACAGAGATGAGCGTAAGATTTTATGGACTTAACTTGGTTCGATAGCAACTCATGGCTGATTGAGATGGCTGGGGCGCGAGTTCTGTTAGATCCTTGGTTGGTGGGCGATCTCATTTTTGGCAACGCGCCTTGGTTTTTCAAAGCAACGCATCGCCAGCCGATCGCGATTCCAGACAATCTCAGTTTCATCCTGCTCTCCCAGGGACTACCCGACCACGCCCACGTCGAAACCTTAAGCCAATTAGATCGATCGATTCCGGTGGTGGGTTCGCCCAATGCCGCGAAGGTCGCGAAATCCCTCGGGTTTCAGACCGTCGCGGCCCTGGCCCATACTGAGACCTTTATCTGGAATCAAACCCTTGAGGTCCGAGCCTTCCCAGGATCGCTAGTCGGCCCGCAGCTTGTCGAAAATGCCTACGTCCTTACAGATCTGCACGATCGAACCAAGCTCTACTACGAACCTCACGGCAACCATTCCCCCACCCTCAAGGCTGCTGCTCCGGTGGATGTCGTCATCGCACCCTTAATCGACCTCAAGCTGCCCTTAGTGGGCGCGTTTATTCGCGGGGGCGATCGTGCCTTAGACCTCATCCAGTGGCTTCAACCCCAAGCAGTACTACCCACCACCATCGATGGCGAAATTGAATCTGAAGGGTTTTTGAACAAATTGATTTCTGCGGAAGGAACGCTGGAAGGCTTTTGCGATCGCCTGCATCAAGTACTGCCCGCAGCTCGAGTGTTGATACCAAAACCAGGTCAGCGCCTCAGCATTCCCCTGCAGACCGTCCCGCAAAATCTTCAAATCGCGTCATAGAAAAACTATTGCGGCGACAGTCCTGTAAAATCTGCACAGACAAGATCCCCTAGCGATCTGCGCTTAGCCGCGCCCGTCAGGACAATCTTGAGATTAGTAAGGACTGAGTCACCGTGAATCTTGGTAAGTGGATTGGTCTAGCCGTCCTTTGTATTTCGCTTTATGTTTTGTGGCAAATTCGGCAGGTCATGCTGTTGGGCTTTGCAGCAGTGGTGCTGGCCTCTGCCATGAATGCCCTGATTCGGTTACTCATCGCTCGGCTTAAAATAAAGCGCGGTTTGGCTATTCCCTTAGTGATTGGGTTGTTGTTAGGCATTTCTACCGTGTTTGGGCTGCTGGTTATTCCGCCCTTCGTCGCGCAGTCTCAGGAATTGGCAAACCTCGTCCCCCAAAGCGCCGATCGGCTGGTAGCGCTGTTTCACTGGGTAGAGCAGAAGTTTCCCGGTCAGAACATTATTGACGAAAATTTCTTCGAAGACCTCAAACGTCAGTACACCCCTTTGGTTGGCCCTATTCTCAGTAACTTCTTCGCATTTTTCTCCAATTCTCTAGCAGTGGTGCTGAACATTCTGCTGGTGTTGATTCTAAGCGTGATGTTTTTACTGGAGCCAGATAAATACCGAGGGCTGTTCGTGCGGCTGTTTCCCGCGTTTTATCGCCGTCGGGTTGACGATGTATTGGGTCTGTGCGAAACCGCCCTAGACAATTGGATGGCCGGGACGCTGTTTAATATGTTCGTGATCGGGCTGAGCAGCTTTATCGGGCTGCTCGTACTCCAGGTACGTCTGCCCCTCGCCAACGCGCTCATTGCAGGCGTATTGGAAGCCATTCCAACTATCGGCCCTACGTTTAGCGTGCTCCCACCGATGGCGATCGCCTTGCTCGATGCCCCGTGGAAAGCCGGAGCGGTTTTAGGGTTGTACTTTCTGATTCAGCAATTGGAACAGTACTTTTTAGTGCCCACGGTAATGGCAAAACAGGTTTCTTTGCTGCCCGCCGTTACCCTACTCTCTCAGATTATTTTTGCCATCTTTTTTGGATTTTTGGGGCTTCTACTGGCACTACCGCTCGTGATCGTAGGTCAGATTTGGATCAAAGAAGTTGTGGTCAAAGACATTCTAGACCCCTGGAGCGAACGTCCGTCGAAAATGCTCTAGGGGCGATCGGCACAATAGTCAATATTGAGGTAGATATAAGGGTAAAGGCTCTTAAACCACTTGTCCCAGACCTGTCGCGCCGATTCGCTTCCCAAGATTCGATTGACGGTATTTTCCCAAGCGCGATCGCCTTCGGGCAAGATGAGTCCGTAAGCATCGCAGGTTAAGGGCTGCTCGGGCACCAGAGCAAACTGGTTGGTAGGGACTTTTTGTTGCCCCAAAGTCGTCACCAGCAGAATGCCATCCCCGGCTAACGCATCGATCTTTCCGGTAGCGAGCGCTTGGAACCCCTCGGTTCGAGCCTGAGCCCCTTGAAAAAAGACTTTCTTAACCTTGGGAAACTGCTGTTCGAGAAATTTTGCCGTCGTAGTCTGACTGTAAGCACCGACCCTAGCAGTGGAAGGCAAGTTCCTCGGATCGAGCTGCTTTCGATCGGCTGCCTTGACTAAAAAGTGCGTGCCTGTAATAAAAAATGGCGTCGAAAAGGTGGTCTTGCGAGACGCGTCCGCTGCCGTAACGGTATTGGGGCCGCATTCGAGTTGAGCGGTGCCGTCTCGCACCATCGAGAATCGATTCGTCAAGGTCGACGGTACGATTTTCAACTTCACTGGCGTTTTGAGCTGTGCTTGCAGTTCCCGAGCCATGAGGGTCAATAGATCGACGCAATATCC
The DNA here is from genome assembly GCF_044923475.1 of Altericista sp. CCNU0014. Taxonomy (NCBI): domain Bacteria; kingdom Bacillati; phylum Cyanobacteriota; class Cyanophyceae; order Synechococcales; genus Altericista; species Altericista sp. CCNU0014. The sequence goes on along the minus strand of NZ_CP137338.1, from coordinate 1,594,860 downwards.
CGTTGCATTGCCCTTCGCATCCAATTGGCTGAAGGGAGGAGCCGCTTTGCGAATGCCTGCCTTGAGAACGCCCGTTTTGCGGATGGTCTGCACGATCGATTCTGTCCGGCTGGGGGCAACGGCGGTCAGGGGCGGCACGACTGGAATGGGGAGCGGGCCGCCGTAGGCCCGTTCGAGCTGCTCGACTGTCAGCGATCGCACGAATCCCAACTGGACTGGCTTGCGGGTTATATATTTAGCGTAAGCCGCGCTCAAATAGCCGCGCGCATCTGGGCGATTCTCTAAGTAGGTTTGCATAAACGCCACGCTCGTGGCATTCAGGTACTCCCGCGAGAGTTGCGGCTCGGTTCCAGACAGAAGGGGACCCAATCCTTTGACAGCGGCTGACAATTCTCGCTGTTGGGGAGGGTTAATCGAAAACGTATGTCCGGCATCGCTCAGAACAGCTAAGTACTTATTCGGAGCGTTCAACCACAGAAACGGATGGATCTGTTCTGGAATTGCAGGGGTCACCACGTCGTGGCTGCCGCTGACGATCAGGAGTGGAATCCGAATGTCTCCCAAGCCTTCCGGCCCAAAAATAGTACTGGAAAAGGGGTTAATGGCGATCGCCGCCTTCACGCGCGAATCGGCAAGATTGTAGTTGAACGGCGGCAATGTCTTGGCGCGACATTGCAAGATCAGCGAGAGATTGAAAGTCGGCTGCGTGTCGACGCACAGCTCCCGCAGCCGATCGTGATTGATGCCAGCACCCGCTAGCGCCAGTGCCGTATACCCCCCGAAGGAGTGGCCCATCATGCCAATTTGCTGGAGGTTCAGCCGCCCTTTGAGCGTCGGATCGGTTTCGGAGAGGCGGCCTAACTCGTCCAATAGGTACTTAATATCCAACGGGCGATCGACAAATTCCACCGGACTGACATCCCCGTTGCTGCGCCCATCTAAGATCGATTCCAGGCGCTTGGCATCGCTGCCGATATGCTGCGGCAGCGCCACGGCAAAGCCATAGGACGCGAGGTGTTCGGCCAGGTAGCCGAAATCGATGGGCGCGGACCCCAATCCGTGAGAAATCACCACGAGCGGCGCGGGGACGGCCTGCCCCTCTGGCAGGTACATTTCCACCTTAAATTGCACCCCCACCTGACGCCCCAGGATAGACTGACGATTTCGGCTGTTCGATAAATCCAAGGTTTGACGGAGAACTTTCAGAGGACCGGGTTGCCGTAGATCTGTCTGTTTGGTGAAATCTATCCTGGGAGCGGCCAGCGCTTCTGCATTTGTTGCTTTGGCGATTGCCGCAACCGTCGTATCGCGGTACTTCAACAGCGCCGTCAGCTCTTTCTGCGCCGTCAGCAGCGGTTCGACCTTAATGCGCAAGTTTTCAGCCGGAAAGCGTCGAATCAAACTCAGAATCGTCAACCCTTGAGGGTCTTGGGCTGCCGCTATAATTCCACTAAACAGTAACGCTCCGCCGTCTTGACCCGGATCGGTTTGCAGCACGCTGCTCAGACGCTTGAGTAAATCTCGGCCCATCGCGGTACCCCCAAACCGCTCGATCGAACGGGTGTCCGCCTCTAGCTTTTCTTGAAGGACGCTTCGCAGTTCCAACTGCTGCTTGGGGCTCAAAATTTGGGCGTAGCCTTTGAGGCTCTCCGACACCGCGCCCGTCTTAGCAAAAGTCTCGATATCGCTTACCGGTATTGATATTTCCAAGGGTCCATAGATGGCAGAAACCCTGCTTGCCGCTAGAGCCGGAGCCCCAAACATTGTCAGAGCCGAGCCAAGGGAAACGCCGATCGAAAAAACGCCTGCCCAAGGCGCGCGGAGATGAGCTAATTTGCGGAAGACAGGTTTAAGCATCATATTTGTAATTAGGACAATACTCAGACAGCACTGTTGGATCGAGGGAAATGAACCCCTTAAACCTCGATTGCATTGAGGTCTTTAAACTTTTTAGCCCCAAACTCTAAAATGCTCTCGAAAGCAAGACTTGGCAAACTCATCATCCTTAAGTTAACAGTGTTGCACTGGCTGAAAGACCCTTTCCAAAACAATTCTCAAAAAATTACAACCGCGAGAATTGAAAAATTCTATGAACGCAACCTTCTGGAAAGATGATACGGTAAAGACTAGTCCGTTCATTGACAGCAACACTGAGAGCAAGTTATGACTACAGCAGGCGGCCCTCAACAAGGCACCGAGAAAAGCCTTGAGGCAATGCGTAAGTTTTCCGAAACCTACGCCAAGCGCACGGGCACCTATTTCTGTTCCGATCTAGGCACGACTGCCGTCGTCATTGAAGGCTTAGCAAAGCACAAGGATGACTTCGGTTCGCCTCTCTGCCCTTGCCGTTACTACGAAGATAAAGAAGCAGAAGTTGAAGCAGCCTACTGGAACTGCCCCTGCGTCCCCATGCGCGAACGCAAGGAATGCCATTGCATGTTATTTTTGACGCCGGACAATCCCTTTTGCGGCGATCGCCAGGAGATCAGCGTTGAAGAGATCCGATCCGAAACCAACAAGTTTTAGATCGTGACAGAACTTCCCGCCTCGTTTTGGCAGGGCGTTCGGGAATTTCAGCAAGGCCGATTTTACGAATGCCACGATACCTTAGAAGCCCTTTGGATTGAAGCCCAAGAGCCGGATAAAACCTTTTTTCAAGGCATCTTACAGATCGCGGTGGCCTGCTACCATTTGGGAAATCAGAACTGGAGAGGCGCTGTCATTTTGCTGGGAGAGGGCGTGCGCCGTCTCTCGCCTTACCAGCCAGAGTATGCCAATATCGACGTCAACTATCTCTTGGATACCAGCAGTGACCTTCTAGACCAGTTGCGGTCTATCGGTCCCGAGCGGATTGCCGAAGCCAGTGCCTCGCTCCGGCACCAGTTTTCCGAGCCGACTCCCCCCGCCACCCCCTTAGCGATCCCTACCCTCCGGCGATCGCGAGTTCAGCCTTGAGCCTGCTTGATGTTTGGCACGGGACACTGACGGGAAAGATGGGCTGCCGTCAAAGCCGTCGTGCGAAAGGCCGTTTCCATCGGAATCGCCCAGCTCGAGCGCGAAAACATTTGAAATAGACTGGACTTAGGCTTCGATCCGTCTTGAAACACGTAGGGGTCTCCCCACAATGGCTCCTGATGCATGCCGTTGACGGCAATGACTTCGCCTTTTGCATTGAGAACAGGCCCGCCGCTCATTCCTTTTTCAATATCGTTGGAATACCCAACCTGATAGCCGCCCTCAAGGGCTTTGGCCGGAATCAGCGAAATCGACCCAGCCGTAAACTTAAATCCCTTGCTCGAATACTCGGTCAGCGGTAGTGGAAACCCTGCAGCGTAGACAGGCGTCCCCGCAGATAGCTCTAGGGAGCAGCCCAATACTGCCACTGGATAGGAGCCAGCGGACGAGCCTTTATCAAATTCCAACAGCCCCAGATCGTTTTTCCCAAACGCGCCCGATGCTCCCCGACGGGCGAGGTGTTGTTTACCGTCAGAGGTTTGAACCGTGTAGCGATCGCCCATCCACAGGACGTGCTCGTTGGTCAATACGGTATAGCGCTGTCCCTGCTGCCGCACCAAAATACCGGAACCCCAATTATCTCCAGCGATGACTTTCACCGTAATCCCTCGGGCGTGCCGCATCAGACCCTGAAGCTTATTTTGGGTTAGCGCGAAGCTGTGGAGCGAGGCTGGCGGCGTTGAAGGTCGGGCGGAACTAGGGCGATCGGGCGCTAACGCCGATGTCGGCCTACAGGAAAAAGATAGCAAACCGCAGCTTAAGGCAATACCGACTGTCAAAGCATTCAAACGCATATTGATAACGATATGGATAAAGGCAAGACGCTATATACCCCTAGTATGGGAATGCGGGAGGGAAAACCGATCGTCCATCGCAAAAGTTTATAGACGGAGGACTTAGCCCGATCCCGATCGAATTGATGCAGGATCGAACCCGGCCATCGTACGGGTTCCTAACGGATTTAGATTCCTTCCGGCGCGGCTTAGATAGATCTACCAAAGCGCTCTTGGGGTTACAGCGGGGGCTGTCGGAGCTTTGACGGGGCGAACGGAGGTAGGGCGCTCGCTCGGCGCTGGTTTTGAAATTGCCGAAGTTGGCGTTGGCAAAGTGCTAGAGCTGCTCTCCAAGACGTTGGCAATCAGATCCTGCACGCCTACATAGCCGGGTTCGCTCGAACTGCTGCCACTGCTTTCGTTTAGGGGGCCGGACGCGCCTGCCCGCGTTTGTTCCAAGCGCAGCATGGTCAGAATGGGATCTTGATAACCGCGTTTTACGGTATAGAGTAGCGTGGTACAAGCGCCCCCTCGGCTTTCTGCCGCGCAAATGACGGGTTCGCTGTTGGCAATGGTTGTTGTAAAGACGAAGTTTGGATTTTTAGTATAGGCATCCTGAAACTTCTTCGACACGACGGCGCAGCGGTATGCCGGATTATATCCAGCACCATCGAAGAAGCGCGATTTCCATCGAATCAGGACGACAGGTTTTCTCGCTTTATTGGCAGGTTCTACCATCGTGGCGGGGGAACCCGTCGCGTCGCGCCCGCAAAAAAAGCGCGCGCTCTTTGCTTGAGCCCAAACGGATTCGATGGGTATTGCAGCTAAGGTGCTGCTTAGGGTCACAAAAGCAATTGCTAGAGCAAGTTTCTGTCTTTTCATGGATGCACTCCTCCCGATCGTCGATGTAGTGAATAGAAATTGATTCTAATAGCAGATTTTAGCCGAGAAGTCCTGAAAAAGCGCTAAGAGTTAGCTCGGGTTAGGGATTGGAGAATGTCCTGCGTTTTCTGTAGTTTTTGGGCGTCTCCTTGCGCTCTGAAAAGATCGGCGGCTTTGGAAAAATCGGCGATCGCCCGGTCCTCTTTCCCCAACTTGTAATAAGCGAGACCTCGGTTGAAGAACGCGATCGCCAAACTTGAATTACCCTGAATCGCGGCATTGTAATCCTCTACCGCACCCTGATAGCTCCCACTGGCAACCTTTGCATTGCCGCTATTGACATAGTTTTCTGCACTACTCTCAGACTTAGGCGCGGACGCTGACTCTTGAAATACCGATTCTGCTCGACAGCGCTTCGAAACAATCGTATTAATGCGAATCTCTTCACAAACCTCTCGGCTAGAAGGAGGAGCAGCAGGCTGAGACCGGGAAATCGCCGCAGAAAAAGGAGATGCTGCCGCTAAAACGGCCTTGGCAGTAGCGCCCCGAGACTGCTGCTGAGCCGCCGCCTGTGCCTGACTTTTCTTCTGAACCTCCAGCGCCGCCTGTCGTTGGGCTTGCTCTTGAGCTTTTTTCTGAGCCTCTAAAGCGACTTGCCGTTGGGCCTGCTCTTGAGCTTTCTTTTGAGCTTCCAGCGCCGCCTGTCGTTGGGCCTGTTCTTGGGCTTTCTTCTGAGCCTCTAAAACGGCTTGCTTTTGGGCCTGTTCTTGGGCTTTCTTCTGAGCCTCTAAAGCGGCTTGCTTTTGGGCCTGTTCTTGGGCTTTCTTTTGAGCCTCTAACGCCGCCTGTTGTTGGGCTGCTTTCTCTTGAGCCAGTTGAGACTGCTCTTGAGCTTTCTTCTGAGCCTCTAACGCCGCCTGCCGTTGAGCTTCTTCTCTCGCGTTCTGCTGCTGCGTATCGACAAATGAAGCTCTGGCGACTTGACTGCTGCCTTTGCCTGCCGTTTTATAACGATTGATCGGAATGCCCAGATTTAACCAAGCTCCATTCGTGGCTCCCCCGCCTGCCTCGCCCTCCTTGCGCCCGTGAATGGCAACAACCTGTCCTTCACTGTTGAATACAGGCCCTCCACTCATCCCAGCACGCGTTGAGTTTGTATAAGCCAGTCCATATCCGTCCACAGAAGCATTTGCTGGAAGAACTTGGGCAATCTCACCATTGGTAATGGTCAAAACTGGCACTCGAATGTTTTGCCCTGGTTTTGGAAACCCAGCCACATAAACACCAGTGGTTAAGCTAACTTGATCGGAGTCACCCAACTGAGCGGTTGTATAGCTGCTGCTGCTTTCAAACTGTACTACTGCCATATCCACGTTGGGCAGTCTTTGAATATTTTGGAGAGAGTACTGTACTCCATCACTCGCCTGAATCGTGTATCGATCTGCTGCCGCCACCACATGAGCAGCAGTCAATACCGTATAGCTTTTCCCAGAACGACCGATAATAACGCCAGAGCCAAAGTTATCAGGGTTATTGACCCCTTGGATAAAAACGGTGACTTCTGGGGCAAGTTTACCGATGGGGACGCCTGCCATAGCCTTTCCCCAGTGGAAGGGCTGGGCCACCATCACGGTTGTCCCCATTAAGAGGGCGGTTAAGCGATAGGCGGAGTTCATGGAAGAACGCAATAGGTAGGGTAGGACGCTAGTTCAGAAAATGAGCGATTCGGAAATAACAGCTTTTCAAAAATTAAAATTAAACTACTCGCGAATGACGGCGCAATAATCGCGAACTACAATCGTGTTGATGCGAACGTCGCGACAGAAGAGCTGAACGATGCTGGAAGCCAAAACACCAACTTGAGGTGCAAGGTTTGAAGCAACCTTAGCACTCTCAGGAATGACAGCCAGCGGACGGTTACGGCTACAAACAATTTTAGTGTTAGCCACTGGATCGACCTGAGGAGCTAAGTTGGTAGCGGCAATCTGCGCGTTGGTCTCGCGAGCTGGAGCAACTGCTGCTTGAAGTGGCAGCATATAGGCCGCTGCCATAGAAATCCCCGAAAACAACGTCAGGAAGGAAATAAGATGACGCATGAGCATGCCCCAATGCAGTAAACTCTTCAGATGCTTACAGGCTATCATTTTTACTCAATTATTTTGTGATCTAGATCATAAAACCTTAAGATCGACGAGACGAATAGTGAGAGTGGTTGATAGCTTATCGCCTACATTACGAACAGATAGATGCCATGTTTACAAAACAAGCGACTGAAACGTACCGCAAAAAATGATGAAGAATCCAAAAGAAGAGAGCATAGTTGCTCTCTTCTTTTGGGGAAAACGCAGTAGACGTTGAACTAAAAGGTGAACGTTGTCCGAATGGTACCAATAATAACGGGATCGTTTCCGCTATTGCCTTCAGGGTTAATGACAGCAATCACACCTGGAGTGATGGAGATATTATCATTCACCTTGAAACGATACAGCCCTTCAAGGTGAATATTTGCAGCGCCATCTTTGCCGATTAGTGAAGTATTAGAAGTTACTTGAGGCTCAACACCAACGATAAAACCAGCCATCCCCCCCTTCATTAAAAGATCGGGGAAAGCAAAAGCAAGCGCACCATTGAGGATGGTTGCCGTATCACCGTCTGCAACAATTCCTGCATTATTGCTATTTTCTGCCTGGGCAAAGGTTGCTCCCGCCCACCCAGAGAGCGCAAAGCGCGTACTGGGCTGCCAGGAAAACTGAAAACCAGCTGAGTTTGCTGAAGTTGGCGTATTTAAGAAAGGAAAGTTAGCTCTAAACGTACCAGAACCACCGCCAAACTGAGTTGAGACAGAGTTTTGATAGCTTCGTACGTAAGTCAACCCCAATCCGAGATTCTTTAGTGGCTTATAAGTTATCTGGGCAATTGCAGCATAATCTCCGCCAAATAAACCGCCATTTGTAGCAAAGTCAGCAGAGGTAAAAATCGCATTTGATGTTGCAGCAACGTTACTAGGAGCTAGATACCCTACAGCAAAATTTAGCTTATCTGTGACGTTGAAATTTGCCCCCGCTCCAGTTCCAGAAGCAGCACCTGTAAGCTTACCGCTGATGTGTCGATAGATTGGGTTTCGAATCCCAAACCCTGATAAGGATCCCTGTCCATCGCTATCAAAAAATGGGTTTAGTGTGTCGGTGAAGTCGCTTAGCTCACCCCCAACTGCAGTGGCAAAGACAGTTCCTTTGCCTTGAAAGACGGGAAAACGATATCCAAGATAGTAAAGACCGACATTGCCCGTCGAAACTTGATTCAGTGAAGGGGCTAAAGTACCTTGATAGCTCGTGACCGTCGCACCTCCTCCAGGAGGAAAATTAAATCCAGGGATAGGGTAGCTCCCTTCTTGGAGACTTGTAATCAACAGATCTTTACCAGAAAAACTTGTTAATAAAGAGAGAGTGGCTCGGTGTAAAAAGGTTACATTATCTCCCGAAGCTGAAAAGAAGGAATCGAGAGGTGGATTTGCGAAGATCCCAGATGGTAAGGAAGTAGTATTGCTTGATACGGCTCCTTGGAAAATTACTTCGCCGGAAAGTTTAGTCGTCGTCGAAAACTGCTGGGCTTCAAGGGTTTTAGTGCGAGCTTCAAGACCGTCAACGCGGCCTTTAAGCGTGGCTAACTCTGTTTTAAATTCTTCTTGGAGGGCTTTGACCGTTGCTAGGTCTTCTTTGGTGGCAAACCTGTCGCTAATCTGGTCCAAGCACGCATTCAGTGCAGCAGCCAATTCGTAACGGGTCGAAGCGCGATTTCCCTTAAAGGTGCCGTCCGGGTATCCGGCAATACAGCCGTACCGCTCGACTAAGGACTGGAGAGCCTGAAATGCCCAATCTGTAGGCTGTACGTCGGAAAGCTGAGAGACTGCCGTAACCTGAGACTGCTCTTGCTCCTCTGATGGAATCACTTGAAACGTGCTAAACGGAGCTGCTGCTGGCTGAGTCTCAGGGGCTGCAGTCGTTAAGGGATCTGTTACCTCTGTCGCCAAAGTTACGGTTGCAAGAGAGGATAGCGCTAATGCGCCGCCCAAGATAAATAAACTTTTCATAACTCACACCCACCTACAAAACCACTACGAGAGAATGAATTCGCTCATTGCTTTTTCGCAAAGCTGCTTTAATAGTCTCAGCAATATCCAAAGTTGTCAAAAAATTTTGATTTCTCAAAGATGACAAAATTGGTTTTAATTGCAAGGATCTACTGCCAGAAAGCACTTTAAGCGCTTTTCCGTAAGACTTTGAAGACTTTAGGCTTGGCGAGCAGCGCTTTGGAATCGGAATGTATCTCTGAATAATGAGCGCCCTAGTCACCTTAAGGATCTTTATCGGTAGTAGCGGATTTCTTAAATCGTTCCTGCGCGCTTTTAAAGGATTCTTTCATAATCTTTTGGATTTTTTGAGGATCTGGGGTTTTTCCGCCCATTAAATCGCCAAAATACACGCAGGCGCCTTCCCCCAGCGCCCAAGTATAGGCTCCGGCCCAAGAGGCCGCGATCGCCGAACCCAGTCCCGGAATAAATTTGACCAATTCTCGGCCTACCACCTGAGCGGCAAACCCTCCAGCGATCGCGCTGGCTACTCCACCCGCCTGAGAGGGCGACAAAGTCTGGCCGTACAATCGCCCCAACAGCGTCACCATACTCACTTGAAGCGCTGTCAGCACGGGCATGGTCGCCAAGGGGAGCGGGACTGCCGCCAGGGTTGCCGCCATAATCGAAAAGGGCAGAACGTAGCGCCGACCTGCATCTCGATACATATTGCCAATGCGATCGCCCAACGCGTCCCGCGCTAACAGGCGATGGATCGCCTGGGCTTCAGCATCGGGCATGAGCGCGGCTAGCGTTTCAATAAAGGCTTCTAATCCATAGAGTACGGGCGTGTAGCCATCTTCTTCCAGAGTAAAGTCCACGAGCACCGAGCGATCGTAAACGTCCCGCAACTGGTTTTGGAGAGCTGCGTAGGCGCGCTGCACTTCGATATTGTCCGGCGGATAGGGCGGATGTTCGGTTACGGCAGCTGGATACAGGTCGTGAATGCAGGTCACGACCAAAAGACAAGGCACTTGGGGATGTTCGCGGCGCAGCGCTTGAAGGAGCTGATGAACGCGATCGATGGCAAAATCCGCGATTTTTACGGTCGCCACTAAAACCCGAGCGGCTGGCGGAGAGGAGTCCGGACGCATTTCGCCGCTCAATACCTGCTGGAGGTCTTGGAGGACAGACTGAGGGTCCTTCAGTCCTTCCCCTAAGCCGATCGTATCGATAAAATTCAGCAGCGTTAGGTCTTCCGTCGGGTAAGCATAGCGCTGGGTATGGGCCGTATGGGGCCGAAACCCCTGACCGACAATCTCCACGGAAGCGCCCGTCATGGCCCGCACGATCGAACTCTTTCCGGTTTGGGCCTTGCCAATCAAAATGACTTCAGCGGTCGGCAAACTTTGGCGGACTTGTTCTAGAAGTTGCTGTAGGTCCGCTTCACCGATCTGAAACCACTGTGTCAGCCACTGGCCCCCTTTTTGAAGGGTCTGTCCGGCAGTTTGTAGCGAGTTTTGCAACACTTGGCGGATTTGCTGAAGCGGTAACAGCCGCAGACCGAACGTCCGATCTGTCTGCGGAATCTCCCCTGGCGATCGAGCTGGCACCGCAGCACTCGCTTCAGACTTAGCGTCGAGATCTGTCCCATCCTGCGGTGAGTGCTGCGGTTCGCTGTCTTGGGAAGGATCGGGAGGCATAGCTGCGAACGAGAAACCCACACCTGGCGTTTGAACCGAAAACTCAGCCGAAACGAAGCCTTTAATCGACCGTTTCTTCAACCCTCTTCGCCAGAACCGGGGGAATTTCGGTACGCGGCATCGAGCTGTTCTCTGGCATCTTCCACAGTCATCGATCGCATGACCAACAGCGGCTCGTCAATAATTTTCCCGCTTTCGTCGAGCAGTTCCGGGTGGGGGGAAGCCCCGCTGCGACTCACGAGCGTCTCCACATCGTTCCTCGGGCGGTAGCTGCGCTGAGACTCTACCCCCAGCGTAAACAAACTGCGGATCAAGTTTCCGATCGCTAACACTGCCAAAATGGCAAACGCAATAATATAAAGCAGTTGCAACATAGCTGCGACTCTCCAGCTCTCAATACACCAGCTTATCAACCCCGCAAGCGATCGCCCACACCAGATTGACGATCATACTTTCATTCTGACAGGTTCTTTGCCGGAAGAGCATAAACTTTTTCATATGACTCTTTCGAATCTAAAGCGAGGGGTCCAACGCGCTCGGCGAAAAAGTGCGGTTCGTTCGTTACAATCTATCCCCGACCTATCCCCAAACCGTCCTCAAGACTGTTCGATCGGGCTACCTTGACTCCCTTGGCCCAAGCGATAGTGGATCATAATCTTCCAACATTCTGCGACTAAAGTATGCCAACGCACGATCGCTGACCCATCCAGCCCGACTTGGCAACCCGTCGCATGAAACAGGCTTTGAGCCGCGTTCACCTCCTGAAGCGTTTGTTCGACCCTTGCCAGCAGATCGGAATGGGCTTCGGGGCTTAAAAAACTAATTTCTTCTGTAGAGAGCAGCACCTTTGCGCGACTCAGCCAATACTGAAAATCATTCAGAAGCGGCTCGAGAAGCGTTTTGAGAAGCTCGGGATCGGGCACATCAGAAAAAAGCATCGCTCAACACGGTTACTAATGTACTGACCATACTAACCTCAATTTTCAGAAATTTATAGGCTAAATCCCCGCACTAGGATAGCTTCAGCCGCAAAATTTAGATTTTCCGACGAGAGAGCGGGAAGCGAACTTGCTAGGATTGATATAGATTCGAGCTTTGATTGATTCCTCGCAACAGTTGAGCGTGATTCTTGGATTGGTCCTCCTTCTGGATTGTTGCCTTACCGCCCATCACTGGCGGCATCATTGGCTACTACACCAATGACTTGGCGATTAAAATGCTTTTTCGCCCCTATCGGCCGATTAAGATCGGCAACACCGTCCTTCCCTTTACGCCGGGACTTATTCCTCGCAACCAGGATCGTCTGGCGCAGCGGGTCTCAAATGCAATCATGTCGTCGTTGCTGACGCCGGACGAGATGCAGAAGGTCGCTCAACGGTTGCTGCAAACGGAACGGATGCAGTCAGCGATTCAATGGTTGCTCGAGCTAGCGCTGGAGCAGATCGAGGCTGACACTCAGCAAAAAACGGTCAGAATCTTAGCCAACATTCTTAAAGATTTTGTGGGACAGTCTTTACCGCGCGTAACGGCGGTATTGGCGCGACGAGACGATTTCTTGAAGGTCCAATTCAACCAGATTTTCGATCGAATTTTGCTGGACTATCACCTCGACGACGACCAAGCGGCTCAGTTGGCCGATTGGCTGATCGACGACGCCGTGCCGCCGGATACTTTACGCCTCGGACTCATTAATTTTCTGACGGATCGCAATATTGCCATCCTCGATGAAGGGCTGCGCGAAAAAACCAGCGGCACCTTTTGGGTGGTTGCAAATTTGTTGGGGGCCAAAAATGCCCTGGTCCGGCTGCGCTCTTTTTGCATTGAGGAACGAGATGCTTGCAATGCAAGAATTCAAGAGTTGGTGGTTTCTTTGGGGATTCAGCAGCGCTTGGGGGAATGGCTGGGTAGCCTTTCGCTCCAGAATCTTCCCGTCAGCACCGTACGGCAACTGCGGCGAAATTTTAGGGAAAGCGTCCGTTTGTATCTCCAAACCAGGGGAGAGAGCGTTTTGCAAAGTTTGAGCGATACGGTGAACTGGGAAGAGACGGCTGCCGTTATTTTAAGTCGGCTCCAGTCGTCTGAGGCGGTTGTGGCGTCTCTCGATGTAGTCAGTCAAGAATTAGCCCTCATTTTAGAGCGCTATCTGGAACGAGATTTAGAGAAGCTCGTGGAGCAGGCCATTCCTATTTTGAATTTGGATCGGGTTATCGTGGAGCGTGTCAAGGCAACGCCGCCGGAGTCTCTAGAAGATGCCATTCAGGGAATTGTCAAGAGCGAGCTGCAGGCTATCGTAAACCTTGGGGGTATCCTAGGCTTGGGCATTGGGTTATTCCAGTCTCTTCTATTGTTGATTCGTTAATGTTTGCGGGGAAGGGTTATGAGCGTTGCGAGTTTATCTGATGCTGCCATTCAGCTAGAGTCGCCAGAGCAAGCAATCGTACAAACGTTCAATCTTAAAAAGTCTTATCGCACTGGATTTTGGCTGAATAAAGTCGTTACGCCGTTAAAGCAATGCACGCTGTCGGTCTATGCGGGGCAAACCTTCGGCCTGTTGGGTCCTAATGGTGCGGGCAAAACGACGCTGCTGAAAACGTTGCTCGGGATTATTCGACCGACGGCGGGGCGCGGGTCGATTTTGGGTCGCCCCCTCGGAGATCGCGCCATCAAGCAGCGTATCGGCTACCTGCCAGAAAACCCTTACTTTTACGACTACCTTACGGGTTGGGAATTTTTAGACTTTACGGCAGGTTTATTTCAGCTTCCGGCTGCGGTGAGGCGCAAGCGCATTCCAGAATTGCTAGACCTAGTGGGGCTGGCTCAGTCTGCCGCTAAGAAAAAGCAGATGCGGCGCTACTCAAAGGGAATGCTGCAACGGGTCGGGATGGCGCAGGCGCTGATTAATAACCCAGATGTTATTTTTCTAGACGAACCGATGTCCGGGTTGGACCCGTTGGGGCGCTATCAAATGCGCGAAATTATTCTGTCCCTTAAAGCCCAAGGCAAAACGATCTTTTTCAACAGCCACGTCTTATCGGATGTGGAAGTGATTTGCGATCGCGTGGCGATTCTGGCCCAAGGCGATTTGATCTGCGAAGGCACTTTGGACGAGCTGTTGGGCACCAACACTGAAATTTACCAGATTCAAGGACGCGGGGGAGACGCAAACGCTCTGCACCGATCGATTCCGGGTCTGGAAATTCAGGGCGATCGCTGGCACGGGGAGTTTCACGGCGACCCAGAGCAGCTCGTGCGCGCGCTGCACCTAAGTCAGGCGCAGCTGCTGAAAATGGACTTGGTGCGTCCTTCCCTGGAGGACTTCTTCATCCAACGGTTGCGAGAGCGAGGGCTGACGACCAGCAGTTAGCCCCGCGATCGCTTTCTCAGGCTTGATGAGATCGCATCACGTACTGATCCACCTAAATTGGGTGTCATGACTCTTTTCACTTGAGGATTGGAATGGCTTAGAGCAAAACATCCCTTTACGGCTATCAGTGCTTGATTGACGCCGTTGCTCGCTTTCAATGAGGAACCAGCGTTGTGGGACTCCTCCATATTCACAACTCGATTCCGCAAATCTTTAGTCTTTGAGGGTGCTGGGGTTGAACGCCACCGTGCTATCGACTAAGGTAGATGCTAGGTTAATCTTCAAAGGAACTCTTGGGAGCTATCGCAGACCGCTCATCGCACTCAGATTATCTGCGCTGTACAGCGCCCCATCTGCGACGCATAACCCTTCTAGATGGGCGCACTCTACCTTTACCCCAAATCGACGCACGGCCTCAAGACTGATTTCTCAAAAGACTTCGCTCAATCCTGACGCGTACGAGTTATCTAAGGCTTTGCCTAAACGATCAACGATCGTCGTTCAAATATTCTGTCTTTAACCCTAGTTTAATGCTCTGACAGTCTCTGAAAACAGCGGAACGTGGGATCTATGATTTACTACACGGTTTACGAAAGTCCCATTCAAACACTGCGGCTGGTCTCCGACGGGCGATCGCTAATTGGACTCTACATGATGTCCGAAAAGCACCGACTAAAACCTCAAAACGATTGGGTGGAAGATGATTCTGTTACGCCCTTTCTGGAGACAAAACAACAACTGGCGGCTTATTTTGCAGGCACTTTGACTGAGTTCGACGTGCCGTTACAGATGCAAGGTACCATTTTTCAGCAACGCGTCTGGGAAGCGCTCAAATCCATTCCCTACGGTGCAACGCTATTCTATGGCGAGTTAGCGAAGCAAATCGGACAACCCAATGCATCTCGTGCAGTGGGCCTAGCGAATGGACGAAACCCCATCTCGATCGTCGTACCCTGTCATCGGGTGATTGGAGCCAACGGCAAGTTAACGGGCTATGGCGGCGGCATCGAGCGCAAACAGTGGTTGTTGAATCACGAGCGTTTAATGCAAATGAAACAGTCGTTCGAGCTTGGAGCCTAAAAAGGAATTGCCTTGCGAACTGACAAGTCAGCGCAAGCTATCGCGCCAAAATTTGCCTGTCTCTCGACGCGGTGCTTCTGTTGCCAACCAAATGGCCGCATCGACTTCCTGTTCGGGCGATCGCGGTGCCGATGCTCTACCCATATCGGTTCGTGATTGCGAGCGTAATTCATGGTTCGATTTTGCCCAAGAAATTTGCTGCAGTCGGCTCTATAATGGCTCGTGGAGAAGTTCGAACGCGATCGCAATTATCCCGAGAGAAGTGAATACCCGATTGAAGCAACACCCTGAGGACTGCGCTACCCTGCGCCGAGAATTGACTGGGTATCGATTGATGAGCTGCAATCGCAATGTGTGTCGCCGTTTGTCCGAGGCAGAGTGGTTGAGCGAGATTGAAAATTTTAATTGAGATCGCATATCCTACCTTGCGGAGAATATACTAGCAATATCAACCCCCACACTCCATGCAGTCCTTACAACAACTCCTCGACCTAGATCGCCTGCATGTTTGGCATCCCTACGCGGCCATGCCCAACCTTTTACCCGTATTTCCTGTAGAATCAGCCCAGGGCGTACGCATCCAGTTAATGGACGGTCGATCGCTGATTGACGGCGTATCTTCCTGGTGGACTTGCATTCATGGTTATAACCATCCCCGCTTAACCCAAGCGGCTCACGCGCAAATCGATCGGATGTCCCATGTGATGTTTGGCGGTCTGACCCACCAGCCAGCGGTGGATTTGACCGCGAAATTGATTGCCATGACGCCCACAGAACTCCAACATGTCTTTTTCTGCGACTCCGGCTCGGTTGCGGTAGAGGTCGCCATGAAAATGGCAATACAGTATTGGTACAATCGCGGCTTGCCGCAGAAACAGCATTTTCTGACGATTCGCAATGGCTATCATGGGGACACGTTTGCAGCCATGTCGGTCTGCGATCCAGTGAATGGGATGCACCATCTGTTCCGCAATATTTTGTCTCAGCAATATTTCGCTGAAGCACCCCAGGTGACTTTCGATCGAGATTGGCAAGAACGAGATATTGATAGCTTTGCTGCATTGCTCGTAGCCCATCACGATCGCATTGCAGCAGCCATTTTTGAGCCGGTAGTGCAAAATGCTGGGGGGATGCGCTTTTATCATCCAGAATACGTGCGACAAGCCAAGGCATTATGCGAGCAATACAATGTCTTGCTAATTTTAGATGAGATTGCGACTGGATTTGGACGCACGGGCAAACTGTTTGCCTGCGAGCATGCAGCGGTATGTCCGGACTTTCTCTGTGTAGGCAAGGCATTATCTGGCGGGTTTATGTCCCTAGCAGCGACGCTGACGACACGGGAGGTTAGCGAAAGCTTTGCTGCGGGCAAGGCAGGGGTATTTATGCACGGTCCGACGTTTATGGCCAATCCGTTGGCCTGTGCGGTATCTTTAGAAAATTTGGCCTTGCTGGAAAGTTATGATTGGCAATCTACAATCCGAGCAATTGAAACTCAGCTTAAAACTGAGTTGGAACCTTGCCGAAGTTTGGCGGCAGTTAAGGATGTGCGGGTGTTAGGAGCAATTGGGGTGGTGGAATTGCACGACCCGGCGAACATGCAGGCGATCCAGCCGCGCTTTGTTGAAGAGGGAGTTTGGTTGCGTCCGTTTGGGCGACTGATCTACACGATGCCACCGTATATTATTCAACCATCAGAACTCACAGCAATTACGAGTGCAATTTATAAAATTGTCGCTCGGATTTAATCGCAGCTCAATCGCATCTATCGTTTTAGCTTAATCGAGACGTTGAAGGTGTGGGTTGTGGAGCGGTAAAGTGCGATCACCTGGCTTTGTTTCAGGACATGAGGGGCGATCGTAGTGCTCAGAATAAGCGATCGCATCCTTAGCCCAAGCACCTGGGAATAGGGCATCGCATTGCTTTGATGGGGCGAGTAATGGTTTGGGTCAAAGATTGTACGGATTTCTTCACTTATAATGTTTGGAGAGCAGACCTGTAGGGTTAAAGGGCTAGGGATATGCAAATTACGATTGATATACCAGATGCGATCGCCCATCGAATGAGTGAACAGTGGCATACATTGCCTCGGAAGGCCCTAGAAACTTTGGTTGCTGAGGCATATAAGGCCGAAATTATTAGCCATGCTGAAGTAGGACGAATTCTTCAAATACCAACGCGCTATGAGGTTGATGGATTCTTGAAGGAGTCTGGAGCATATCTACATTATGATGTGTCCGACTTTGAGCAGGATCTGTCAACAATGCAGAGTATTGAGAATGAGGAGTAATTTCAGCGGAAATGATGGTTGTTTCCGATACTTCTCCAATTTGCTACCTAGTTTTGATTGATGAAATTGACCTTCTTCAGAAACTATATGGCCGAGTGATTATCCCTCAGGCGGTTTATATGGAGTTGACTGCTGTTGGCTCTCCTATGAAGGTTCAAGCGTGGATGGCTCAGCATCCGAGGTGGATTGAGGTTCAATCTTTAGTGGGCGAGCCGGATGTTGAATTGAGTCAGCTAGATGCGGGTGAATGCGCCGCGATCGCATTGGCTGAGCAGATGAGGGCTAATTTGGTGATTCTGGATGAAAGAGCAGCACGTAAGGTCGCGATGGGAAGAGGATTGAAGGTGATTGGATTGCTCGGCATTTTAGGAGCTTCTGCCGAGCGGGGACTGGTAAATTTTCCGATGACGATCGATCGGCTTCGGCAAACTAATTTTTGGGCGTCTCCGCAGTTGATTAAACTATTGCTTGAGCGATATAGCGATAATGGATAAACATCTGTTCTGTTGACAATTTTTGTCAGAATTTTCATAAACCTAAGGATTTTTGGAGATCGCAGCCCTCAGAATAAGCAATCGCATTCTTAGCCCAAGCACCTGGGAATAGGGCGATCTGTTCAAGATTAGCGGGAATGGAGTCTGGGCAATAGTTTTACCGCAAATCTTAGCTAGGAATGATTGTTGACCAATCCTCAAGAACTAAATTGGGGACTTTGGCAAAGTCGCGCTGGTTTCGAGTGACGAGGATGCCATTAACGGAGAGGGCGATCGCTGCAATTCTCAAGTCTTGGGTGCCGACCCGAATTTTTTGGCGCACCATTTCCTGGTAGAGATCGATCGCGGTCGGATTGAATTCGAGGACGTTTGTTGCTTTAAAGTCCTCTAGGGTCTCGTATAGTGCTTTGTAGGATGTCTTTAGAGCTTCTGGGAATTTGGCACGACGGATGTTGTTGAGCCTGCCATAGAGCTGTTCTTCAACGGAGACTATTGTGAGGGCGATGTCGTTGAGATTTATCCTGCGGATGCGTTGCTCAACGACTGGATGTCCCCTTTGCAGTAAGGAAATATGATCGGTATCGAGAATCCAAAGGGTCACTCTGGTTAAACCTGCTCGTCTAGCTCATGAAAGCGGTGTTCCATATCTGCATCTAGCTCACGACGATAGGCTTCGATATGGGCGAGCATTTCATCAAAATGAGGGTCATCTTTAAATCGACCTGCCATTTTTAACCAGGGATTTTCAGGCTGAGGAACTGCAACATCTATGGATACGATTTCGGCTTGGGAAAGATTTTCGGCTAATAGTTGTTGTAGGGCGGCTAGAGCTGAGGTGCGATCGCTCCCTGTGGCTCTATACTCTGGCAACCCTAAGACGGTTGCGCTGACGTTGCCTTCTGTTTCGGGCTTAATCAAGACATCGAAGGCATGGGTTGATGCGTTGGGTGAGGACAGGGCTTTCATGTTTGCTCTGTGAGTTTTTGATGTGACACGATCTTAGCGCATGGGGCTTTTGGCTACAAAGCGCGGACTCTTGGTGCGAAGCTATCGCCTGGTTTTGTTTCAGGACAGGAGGGGCGATCGCAGCGCTCAGAATAAGCGATCGCATCCTTAGCCCAAGCACCTGGAATAGAGCGATCGCAAGTGCTTTTTCTGAGGGGCGATCGCCCTTCCAGTCGTGGAGCATTTGCAAAGGCGATCGCCACCATGGCCAAAGGAAACTTGACACCCTGTGTTTCTTCTGCTGAATAGGGCGATGTCATCCACAGCACACCCATTTGTGTCAAAATATAGGCAAATATAAATATTTACCGACATTTTGACACATTTGCCTTCTGATGTCTCAATCTAAAGTCCAACAAGTTCTAGACCTAGCCCGTGCAGCAGGCGTGCTTCGTCCACGGGATTTGGAAGCCCAAGGCATCCATCGCGAGTACCTGCGCCGCCTAGAACGACAAGGACTTCTCATCCGCTCAGGACGGGGCATTTACACCCCCCTAGATGCCGATTTCACAGAGCACCACAGCCTAGTTGAGGCCACCCAGCGTGTTTCCCACAGCATCGTTTGTCTGCTCTCAGCCCTGCGCTTCCATGAAATCACCACTCAAGCCCCCTTTGAAATTTGGCTTGCCATTCATGGCAAAGCCCATACCCCCAGAGAAAAACTGATTCCACTCCATATTGTCTACATGTCCGGCAACGCCTTTGAATCTGGGATTGAAACCCATCAACTAGAGGGCATGCCAGTGCAAATTTATAACCTCCCTAAAACCGTCGCCGATTGCTTCAAGTACCGCAACAAAATTGGCCTAGACATTGCCCTAGAAGCCCTGCGAGAAAGCTGGCGCGATCGCCGCTGCACCATGGACGAACTCTGGCACTACGCCAAAATCTGCCGAGTCAGCAACGTCATGCGTCCCTACCTGGAATCCCTGACATGAGCCAGAATCACCCCCGCAACATTGCCGCCTCTGTCCGGCAACGATTACGCAACCTTGCACAAGAACAACAGGAAGACTTTCAGAGCATCCTGACGCGCTATGCCCTAGAGCGATTCCTATACCGCTTGCACCAATCCGAGCACCGGGACAGATTTATTCTCAAAGGCGCAATGCTGTTCACCCTTTGGAGCAACGAACCCCACCGCGCCACTCGCGATCTAGATCTTCTGTGTCATGGAGACAATGCGATCGCCCCTCTAGAGCAAGTGTTTCAGGAGATCTGTCAAACCCAGGTTGAAGACGATGGGCTGGACTTCAAAGCAGAAACCGTTCAAGGCAAGCAAATCAAAGAAGACCAAGAATATGAAGGGGTACGGATTAAGCTAAATGCCTTTTTGACAGGCACCTCCACCCGTCTAGATCTTCAGATTGACATTGGATTTGGGGATGCCATAACCCCACAGGTTAGGGTTGCAGCATTCCCCACTATTCTAGAAGGATTCCCAGCCCCTTCCTTAAAGACTTATCCCCCTGAAACCGTTATTGCCGAGAAGTTTCAGGTAATGGTGGCACTGGGCATTGCCAATAGTCGGATGAAAGATTTTTACGACATCTGGTACCTGTGTCAAAATTTCAGATTTGAGGGCATCACCCTGAGTCAATCTATCCAAGCCACCTTCGACAGACGAAGAACCCTGTTGCCAGTAGAACCTCCCCTTGCCCTCACCGCTGAGTTTTCTGAAGATGCAGCTAAACAGACCCAATGGAAAGCCTTCATCCGCAAGGGCAAACTCAAAGTCAGCGAAGAAACACTGAGCGAAATCATTGCTGTACTCCAGGATTTTTTAATTCCGCCCACTCAAGCTGTAGCTCAAGGAAAGAAATTTGAGCTATTTTGGTCGCCAAATGAGCTTTGGCAATCTGATAGTATTTTGCGATCGTTGTGATTCAGGATATGAGGGGCGATCGCAATACTTTAATTGGGAGATCGCTTGCCCTGTCAGTCGTAGAGCATCTGCAAAGGCGATCGTCACCATAGCCAAGAGAATGCGACGCCCTGTGTTTCTTCTGCTAAATTGGGCAATCGCATGAGTTGGAAGAGAAGTAAGAACTCACTAGTGTTTGATTAAAGACAGCCACTGACGGGTGCCGAAGGATTGACAGGCAAAAGCGGCGATCGCGCTCGCCTGCTCCAGCGCCTCAATAAAACCCGCGCGCAAAATCCAGTGACAAAATGCGCCGTGAAAAATATCCCCCGCCCCCAGCGTATCCACGGGCTGAATCGCAGGCACCGTAATTTCGCCCGTTTCGCCTCGGGTCCAGTACCGAATCGGGTCACCGCCATGGGTGATCGCGATGGTCTGGATTGGCGCGGTCTCCCTCAAATACTGGATCGTATCGGATGGGCTCAAAGCGTCCGGCGGAGAAAAATTAGCCGAACAGATCGCATAGGTCACAAAAGGAAGTACTGCCTCAAGCCCACGCTTCCAACTGCCGCCATCCAGCACAACCGGGATATTTTGCTGCTGCGCCGCTTTGGCGATCGCCACGCTCGCCTCAAGCTGGTGTCCGTCAATCAGTACGATATCGACGCCGTCCAAGATATCAGACGGTATTTGACGGGCAGCGACTTGCAAGCGAACCGCATTCCGAGAAATAACAGCGCGATCGCCCGTCTGTTCCGTCACCAGAATGGAAGACAGCGGTGGCGGATCGGCTCCCTCTGGCCGTAAATCCCAAAGCTCTACCCGTTGAGCCGCTAGATCGGCCCGCACCAACCCTGCAAGGGGATGCTGGCCGACTGCACCGAGCAGGATAGCTTCGTTGTCAAAATGCCGAAACGTGACGGCGGCATTAGTGGCAGGTCCACCAGCGGCGATCGCCATGTCCGCTGCCACCTGTTTCTCGTTGGATTGGGGAAGGTGGGGCACGCTATAGATTAAATCTAAGGTCGTCAGCCCTACAAATAAGCCGCAATTCCCCATGATAGTTTCAATTTTTAGTTAGAGGTAGCGCATCTGAATCTGCACGACGGTTTTAGTGCCAGAGACAAAAACCTGAGAGTCGGAAAAACTAGCAGGCCCATACCGAAGGGGCGGGTTGTTCGAAAATCCAAATCCTTCGGCGGGTAAACCTAATCGATTGGTATTGAGTTTCCCATCGCTATTGCTGTCGTGGATCGCGGCGATCGCGTAGTTCCCCAAGGGCAGATTGGTAAAGGTTACCGTACCGCTGTTTGCCGCGATACACCGAGAGGCTTTGAGACTCGAACCCTTTCCACCAGCGGGAAAACCCTTCGGACCCGAAAATACAGTCAGACAAACTCGACCTTTAGTATTTTTGAGACTGTTGAGCTTGACCTCCAAGTTGCTAGAGTACCCGCCCCGAGCAGGCGGGATGGTCAATAACAACGCGCTGGCGATCGTAATAAAACTGCCTACTGCTGAAAAATGTTTAAAATTCGCCATAATCCTTCAAGAAATCCACACACCATTTAATGAGACTGCGCTGCACCTTCGGAAGTTTCCCGGTAAGGTCGCGGTTGAGAGAGTAACGACCGACGGACAGTCTGTCTTTACCTCATCTCTACCTTTGTACCGTAAACTTTCAAAAGTAAACGTTATCTACAGTAACAGCGATGACCCTCAAAGTTTACGGCATCCCCAATTGCGGCACCTGCAAAAAGGCCTTTCAATGGCTGGGCGATCGCAATATCAGCTATGAATTTGTCAACATAAAAGAGCACCCACCCGCCCAACCCCTCATCCAAGAATGGGTCGGGACGCTAGGGTCAAAGCCGATGCGCAATACCTCCGGGCAATCTTATCGCGCCCTCGGAGAGGAAAAGCAAACCTGGAACGACGAGCAATGGACGAATGCGTTTGCCAAAGATGCCATGCTCATCAAGCGTCCCCTCTTTGTAAAAGACGGAAAAGCCGTTATGGTAGGATTTCGCGCCAGTGAAGCTGTCCTTCAGGAAACGCTAGGCTAGATTTTGAGGCGTCAAATCGTTCCATGCAAAGTCTGGTGCCTTCCCAACCCGTGATTTTAGAATCAAAGCTCCCTTTGCCCCAAATCCATCTCCCCAACCAACGGTGGCAAATCCACCCTCAAGACCCGGAGCAGGCGCTTCGCGTTGCCCAAACCACTCAGCTCTCGCCTCTGTTGGCTCAAGTGTTGCTGAATCGCGGATTAGCCACCTCGGAAGCCATTCAGTTTTTTTTAGAGCCAGAGTCCCAGGACTTGCCTGTCCCCCTCGAAGAATTCCCCGATCTTGCCGCCAGTCTGGAACTGCTCGAAACGGCCATTCGCCAGGGCGACCCCATCGCCATCTGTGGCGACTACGATGCCGATGGCATGACCAGTACCGCCCTCCTCCTGCGGGCCTTAAAAGCGCTGGGGGCAAAGGTTGAATACGCCATCCCCAGCCGCATGCACGAAGGCTACGGCATCAACGAACGCATTGTGGAAGACTTTGCCGCCGAAGGGGTAAAGCTAGTGCTGACGGTCGATAACGGCATTGCAGCCTACGACCCGATCGCCAAGGCCCGCGAGCTGGGTTTAGCGGTCATCGTGACGGATCACCACGATCTGCCGCCCCAACTGCCACCCGCCAACGCGATCTTGAACCCCAAGCTGTTGTCGGAAGGGTCGCTCTACAGCGGACTGGCGGGCGTGGGGGTCGCCTATATCCTGGCAGTGGCCCTCGCGCAGCAGATGGGCCAAACCCAACAACTCGTGACGCCGCTGTTAGAACTCTTTACCCTGGGCACGATCGCCGACTTAGCGCCCCTGATTGGCGTAAACCGCCGCTGGCTTCAGCGCGGACTCAAACGTTTACCCTATTCTGAGTTTGCAGGGGTGAAGGCGTTGATCGAGGTGTCCGGCAGTTCTTCCAGTTCTAAGCAGGCCTTCAAGCCAGAGACAATCGGATTTCGCCTGGGACCGCGCATCAACGCAGTGGGCAGAATTGGCGACCCTCAAACGGTGATTGAGCTATTGACCACGGACGATACCGCGATCGCCCGCACCCGTGCGGCGGAGTGCGAACTGGCCAACCAGCAGCGCCAGCAGATGTGCCGCGAAATCGAACAGGCAGCGATCGCCCTCGTCGAACAAAACACCGACGGCACCCTCGATCCCCTCATCCATCGGGTGCTGGTCGTCGTCGAACCAGACTGGCATCACGGGGTAATTGGTATTGTGGCCTCGCGGTTGGTGGAGCGCTACGGCGTTCCGGTGTTTATTGGCACCTATGAAGGCGAGACTCAAACCTCGATTCGGGGTTCGGCCCGCAGCATCCCTGAATTTGACGTCTTCGAAGCCCTGCATTTTTGCGGCGATCTGCTGGATCGGTTTGGCGGGCATCGCGCCGCAGGGGGCTTTACCCTAGCGTCAGAAAACCTGGAGAAGCTGCGATCGCGCCTGGGCGAATTTGCCCACCAGCACCTCAAACCAGAGCACCTCAAACCCTTGGTGAATGTAGACGTGCAGGCTCAGTTTGCAGACATCACCCCAGAACTCTACGAGCAGATCGATCGGCTCCAGCCTTGCGGCATCGGCAATCCAGAACCCGTGTTTTGGAGTGCGAACGTGAAGGTCTTAGATCAGCGCATCGTCGGGCAAAATCATCTTAAAGTGACCCTCAGCCAAGACATCCAAACCCAAGAAGGCGGCGGAACTGCATTTACGGCGATCGCGTGGCGCTGGGCAGAATACTTCCCACTCCCAGAGCGCGTCGATGTCGCTTATCGCCTGCGGGAAAATACCTGGAACGGTCAAACTGCCTTAGAGCTCGAGCTTGCGGGCGCGCGCCTTGCCGAACGACCTCGTGCCAAATCCCCTCTGCCTCAGACGGCGGAACCTAAAGCGGCACCCTCAGAACGGGCCAGGGTAGGGCGATCGCCCCTTTTGCCTAAAATCGAACTCGAGTTGAAGTGCCCGGAACCTCCAGCCATCGATCTTTCTGCCATCCGCTGGCATTCATTCAATACCCTAGAAGAGATCGCGCCCCAACTTGTGGGGAATGTTTTGCTCTACGGCTATCAGCGGCCCTACGTCTCCGCCCAAATCCTGACCGGAGAACTCACCTACGATCGCCCGCGCAGTCGCTGCGCCACCGTTTTGTTATGGACTCTGCCGCCCTCCTGGACGCATTTGCGCTGGCTGCTGGCCATTGCGAAACCAGATATCGTCTGCGTTCGCAACGATCTGCCCAAACTGCCCGATGCAAAAACCGTGCGATCGCAGCTATCCTTTGAAATTGTCAAAAATCCCGATGCTCCCATCAACCTGCTGGATCTAGGCCAGCAGTGGTGGGTTTCGCCCAGCACCTTAGTCGCGACGCTTCGAGAAATGAAATATCCCTGCCCTAGTTTTGCCGCAACAGCCTCCCTAGAGCAGGAACTCGAGCGACTCCAGCGCTGGTACAATTGCTCCGCCCAGCGGCTGGCAGCATTGTCCTAAAGGTTGCCGCCGCGAAACGCTAATAAAAAGACCACAGCAGGTCCGGCAATGACAATCATGGCCAGCATCGTAAGCTGGAAAATGACTTCGAAATTAATGGTCGAAAACACGTTTAGAAAATCAAACATTCCGGCAATTAACACGTTCTGTCCTCCCAAAATCAGTCTTATGAACTTAAATCTCGCTGTCGTCAGGTTTCGCGTCAAAGAAGTTGAGCCAAACGCCGAGCGACGCCCCATAGCAGCTCTCTGAGCATCTATTGTATCAGGAGCAGTCTCTCCAAAACGCAATCTTTTATTGCGAGGAAGCCCCCGCAGGCGCAGACTGGCCGAGCAAGGTATGGGCCACCGAAAAAATCGCGGCGGCGTAGGGAGAATTGGTGAAACGCCAGTGCCAAGGTTCAAAGCTAACGCCTTGAATGTTATTGGGCGGAAACGATAGCTCCGCGCCGTAGCGACGACCGTTGGTTTGCAGCCACTGATAGGCTTTGGTATTTTCAAACTCAAACTTTAGATCGGCCTGCGGTCGAGTCCCGTCGCCAATATCTAAGGCAAAGCCGGTATGGTGTTCGCTATAGCCTGGGGGCGCGCTGAGCCGAGCGGCGGCGGCTTCGCTTCCCTGACGCTGGATTTGCCGCGCGAACAGTTTTTCTTGATCGGCGATGGAACGAAAGCCGGACACGATCGCCAAGGTCACGCCTTCGGCCTCGGCATCTGCTTTCATTTTGGCAAAGGTAGCGGCAGCTTCTTTATCTAAAAATTCGGTACGCTGATAGCTGCCACTGCCGTAAGTGCCTACGCTGACCAAGCGATCTGAAATGTTTTCTGCGTAGGGGAGGTGACCGTAGCGGCTTTGGGGGAGGGGATTGCGAAAAGCGGTTCTCCGATCGGGCGATCGCCGTAGCGCCACCGAGGGTTGCGCGGATGGTTTTGGGAGTGGGGCAATGGCAGTGGACGGAAGGGTCGGCGCGACCGCAGGCGCTGTTTTAGCCCAGCTGGGCAGCAGCGTCGGGCTTGGGTTGACTGGGGGAGACGGGGAAGTGGCTTGGGGAGAAGGGCGAACGACCTGGGGTGTAAAGATAGATTGCAAGGTCGCTCCTGCCCACATCACCACAATTGCCGTGGTGAGGGTGAGAGCAATAAAGGGCCAGCGATCGCCCAAGGCACGCATCCATTTCATGGGGGTTCTTTCCTAGTCCGGCTCGAG
Source organism: Altericista sp. CCNU0014 (assembly GCF_044923475.1). Taxonomy (NCBI): domain Bacteria; kingdom Bacillati; phylum Cyanobacteriota; class Cyanophyceae; order Synechococcales; genus Altericista; species Altericista sp. CCNU0014. The sequence goes on along the minus strand of NZ_CP137338.1, from coordinate 1,568,575 downwards.
GAGCTGTCCCGCAATCCAGCCAGAGGCACCGGATTTTGGGAAATAAATTTTATACCAAGTAAATCCCCCAGCGTCTTTGTCGTTGGCTAGAATTTTGACGCGATCGCCGGGAAAGGCAATGTGCTGCACGCCAAAGTTGGTGCCGGGCCCGCGTCGGATGTTGGTCTCTCCTTTATTACCGACAATGACGGCGTTGGTTCCGTCGCTGCTGGCGGGGGGAGGGGAAGCAGGTGCAGGAGATGGGGAAGGAGAAGCAGGGGGAGAAGGGGTGGGAGAGGATGGGGCGGTAGGAGAAGACGCGGGCGTAGGAGATGCGCCTATTTTGTAGGGGATGCCCACTTCGCCGCCTACTTTTTGGGCGAAGGTATCGGCCCGAGCGCGATCGGTGAAGCTAGCGACTTGGACGGCTGGGGTGCCATCATCGCGAATTTTGGCGATCGCGTCCTGGCAGTATTGCTGTCGGACTTCTGCAAGGTCGGCGTTATTAATAAAGACAGGGTACCAATCCTGAGGGCCGCTCCCGGTGTCTCCGCAGCTTGCGGCAGCGGCGGGCGATGGTTCGGGTGGCGGCGAGCTGGGTTGTGGAGTAGAACTGGGCGTTGGATCGGTTGTGGCGGCGGTTGTGGGGTCGGCTGCGATGCTGGGGGTTGCGAGGGGCGTCGGTTGAGTGGAGACGGCGTTGGGCTGGCCCCGCAGAACCATCAGACCGATTAACAGCACGCCGCCAAGGCTAGCGCCGATCGCGATGGGCTTAAACCAATCATTGCGAGCGGGCGTTGAGGAGTTTTGAGAACTCGCGACGGGCGTTGCCGGGGCAACCACGTGGGTCGGGATTTCGGCAGAGTTTTGAGCGGAGATCCGCAGGGGCAGTTGAGCGGCGGCTTTGGCTCCAGGTTGGGGTCGGGAGATGACGGTCGTTTCGTAGCCTTGGCCGCTGGGAACAGACGCCTGGAGCGCTTGCTGCATGGCTGTCGCGCTCGCGAAGCGATCCCTGGGGTGCATCTGGATCGCGGTATCGATCGCCCGCGCTAGCGATTCGCTGACGTGGGGAGCCTGCGATCGCCAGTCGATCCGTCCTGAGAGGGGATCGGTATCGAGTTCGGCTGGGGTTCTGCCAGTCAGGAGGTAGATTGCGGTCAATCCTAGGCTGTAGAGGTCGCTGGTATAAACAGGGCGACCCGCAGATTGTTCTGGAGCCATGTATCCAGCGGTGCCGATTACGATGGAGCGGGCTGTTTGACCTTGGGAATTGATGACCGTCGCCATTGATTCTTTGACTGCACCAAAGTCAATTAGGACGGGTTTGCCATCTCGCTTGCGCAGAATAATATTGTCCGGTTTGATATCGCGGTGAACGATCTGATGCTGGTGTACTGTTTCGATCGTCGCCAGAATCTGCACCAAAAGTTCGCGAACGGCGTCTTCCGAGAAGCGTCCTACGGCTGCAACCTTCTGGCGGAGCGTCTCTCCATCCACCCATTCCTCGACCAAATAAAAGCAATCGTTTTCCGAGAAATAGGCATACAGGCTCGGAATTTGCTGGCAGACCTCTCCCAACGTTTCTTGAATGGCGGCTTCGCGCTGAAATCGCTCTCGGACCAACTTATAAAATTCAGGGTTGTGCTGAATGGGCTTGAGCTGCTTGATGACACAACGCCGCCGCGAGGGGAGTTGCGTGTCTTCTGCCAAAAAGGTATGGCCGAAGCCTCCCTCTTGAAGCGGATGCAAAATTTGATAGCGACCGTTGACAAGCATAGGTTTAGGCAGTCAGCACAAACTGAATAAAAGCTCAGAGACTTTCAGGCCGCGCGTGCAGTTCCTCTAGAAGGTGAGGTTGACGTTCTCTACGCGGTCAAAAGTGTCTTTCTAAAACTATCATCCATGTACCCTAAACTTCCCCTTTGGTTCGATCTGCGAAGGCTTTACCGAAGCTTCAATGCAGCATAATTTGGGTTTTACGCCCAGACTTCGAGCGTTCTTGGGCCGAGATTAGCCTTTTGATGTCTTGCAGCAACAGGGTTTGCTCCTGCTGCAAATGTTCTAGCCGCACCAGAATATCGCAAAGCTGTTGCTCGGAAACCGGAGATTCGGAGTCGTCTTGAAGGTTGGCAAGATTGAATGCCGGACTGCGGGTGTTTGCGGGTTCTAGATCGGCGATAGCCGGAGAACGAAATGGGAGTCTAAACAGTTGGAACAATTGAGCCAGAATCCACCGCCCGACGCGCATCGGCAATTGCAGCAGCCGCACCCAAAGCTGCTCGGTCAGCTGGGCGATCGCCCGCAGCAGTCCCCCCAACAGCACGAGCAGGATGGCGAAGCCGACCGACGTCCAAATAGGGTGAGCGAAAGCCCAATCGAGCATAGGACGAGCTGTCAGCCAGTTTTGAATCATTTCGATCACCGCGCTCTGCATGGCTCAGCTTAACGAGACACTGACGCTTCTTTGCGCTCGAGCTCGCTGAGCTTGACCAATAGATCGTGCCAGGCGAGTCCGGCCAAATGAGGGAGAACCAAATGGGCTTTGCCCACCCGCTCGGCTGGCCCCAAGCCCACCGCCCACATGTTCGCAGCCAATGCCGCGTCAATTCCAGAGGCCGCATCTTCAATCACGACACAGTGCTGCGGCTCTAGCCCCAACTGCTGGGCCGCGTAGAAAAACAGGTCGGGGGCGGGTTTGGAATTCTCGACGCTATAGCCATCGGCGATCGCATCCATATACTCGGCAATCCCCAACCGCTCGATCACCCCTTGGGCATTCTTGCTGGCAGAACCCAACGCAATTCGAATATTGTTTTTGCGCAAGTCTTGCAGGAGGGTCAACGCACCCGGCAGCAAATCTTTAGGGGAAATATCCTGAATGAAGCTAATGTAGTAAAGATTTTTACGCTCCATCATGTCTTCGAGCTTGTCTTCGGGAACTTTGCGATCGCCCAAAATCCGCAGTAAAGAATCTCGTCGGCTCACGCCGCGCAATGCCTCGTTGGCTTGACGGTTGAAGAATAAACCCTCCTCGTCTGCCAATTTTTGCCAAGAGCGATAGTGATACTCGGCAGTATCGGTGAGGACGCCATCGAGATCGAAAATGACGCCGCGAATGTCAGGATAGTTTTGCCGCGATGCTTCTGGCGGTCTGAGGTCGAAGTCGTACCACTGCCCGCGCCAGTGCAGCCGAAAACGCAAGCGCGTCCATCCTGGCGGGAGATGGGGCGTGGCGCTCGGGCCGTCATTTTCCTTGAGCTGGATGCCGCCAAAGCCAAAGACAACGGCCTGCCACAATCCGCCTGCCGATGCGCCGTGGATGCCGTCTGCCGCGTTATCGCGCACGTCTTCGAGATCGACCATCGCTGCTTGCATGAAACGTTCGTAGGCTTCGGAAACCTTCTCTAAATCCGAGGCTAAAATGGCGTGAATGGCTGGGCCGAGCGAAGAACCATAGGTAATATCCGTGCGCGGCGCGTAGTAGTCCCAATTCACGCGCAGCCACTCTTCACTGTAGGGAAACGCCTGGGTAAAGCGCATGAGATACATCAGCATCAACACATCTGGCTGTTTGAGCACTTGACGCTGATTGGCCCCCTCAATGCCCAATAGGGCCTGCATTGATTTTGTGCGCGGTTCGTAGTCCGCCAGGTCGATGTCTTTAAGCTTAAAGAACCCCTCAAATTCTTCAATCAATCCAGTGCTGGGGTCATAGGGAATCCAGATACACTGCACGATATCTTGCCAGCGAGATCGCCGCTCTTGGGATAAATTCAACTTGACGTTGAGGGCCGCAGCCTTTTCTGGATACTGCTCTAGCAACCATTCGTAGAGATACAGCGCCTTTTCGAGGTGCCACTGAGCCATGCGATTGGTAAACGCATTATTGCTCACGTGTTCGTGATACTCGTCGGCCCCGATCACCTCGCGAATTTCGTAGCGCTCCGATTTAATATTGAGATCGACCCGGCTGCTCCAAAAAATAGCGGTATCCAAGACGATCTCGGCACCGTAGTCCCGCATCCACACGTCATCTCCCGTGGCCTGCCAGTACTGCCAAATCGCGTAGGAAATATCCGCGCTAATGTGAATCTCTTGATCGCGACACCAGATCCGCACGTCTTCCCCGTAGGGCTGATTCGGCAGCGCCCAGCGAGGGGTTACTTCATCGCCCGTATCGGCACTTTCCCAAGCAAACATTGCACCCTTATAACCGTAATGCAGCGCCTTCCGCCTTGCCCCATCTAGGGTGTGATAGCGATAGCTCAGCAGTCGTCGGGCAGTTTCGGGCTGGGTAAAGGTAAAAAACGGCAGGATGAAAATCTCGGTATCCCAAAATGCATGGCCGCGATAGCCAAACCCGGATAAGGTTTTGGCCGGAATGCTCACGCGCTCGTCCGTGGAAGACCCGCAGATCAGAAGTTGAAACAGGTTGTACCGGATGGCCAACTGCGCCCGCAAGTCCCCTTCAATATCGACGTCGCTGTAGGTCCAGCGATGCGCCCAGGCAGCACGGTGGGCTGCCCGCAAGGTTTTGTAATCTGTCAAAGCAGACAGTTCGCTGAGGGCCGCTGCCAGCGGATCCTCCACATCGCGGGAGGTAAAGACCGCGATCAGTTTTTCGACGGCGTAGGTTTGCCCTTCGTTGACCAAAAACGTGGCAGAAAGCGTCGGATAGCCTGGAACGCTAGTGCCTTGAGGTGTTGCATCCGCTCCAACGATATTCAGCTGGGCCGTCATCCCCAACTGAATCCGGGAACCGCGGGTCCGGGAAGAGAGCCAAATGGAGTGGTCTTGTTTGCCCTGTTGGATCAGTTCCCAGTGGTTAAACCCTTGATTTTCGGGGTATCCGTTGAGGCTGGCCTGAACTTCCACAAACCCGTCAAAGTCCACGGGTGTAATTTCGCACCGCACTGCCAAAACGTGGGGGTTATCTAAGCTAGCCCATCGCTCGAAGTGAAGATCTACCGTGCGTCCGTTGGGGCTGCTCCACCGCACCGTTCGGCTCAGGATGCCCTGTTGGAGGTCGAGCTGGCGCTGATACTTGAGCACTGTCCCTTGATCGAGCCGAAAGGTTTCGCCATTGATACTGAGAGCGATCGGCAACCAGTCGGGACAGTTGGCCAATTCGGTATAGACAATCGGCACATCGTCAAATACGCCGTGAATAAACGTAGCGCTTAAGTCCTGGGGGTATCCCTCTTCAAAACTGCCTCGGGTTCCTAAATAGCCATTGCCGATGGTAAAAACGGTTTCTCGCGCGTGGAGGAGGTCGGGGGAGAACTGGGTCTCAATGACGGTCCAATCGGTGTAGGTGAGGTCTGGCGTATCGAGCGTTGGAATTGAAGGGGCTATCGTTTGCATTGAAGGGGTTCTCTCCTGATCCCATAAGGTGGCGGCATTTTGTCGGGCGATCTTGAAAAACGAGCAGTCAATCAGGACTTGAAATGGTGGGGATGTTCTAGCAATTTAGAAGCCCCCGCTTTATAGATAAAGTGAAACATCAACTCTAAGTAGCGAAATAAGGCTTCGCGGTTGTGGGGCGTCAGCTGATTCCAGAACCAATATAGATTAGCAAGGGCTAGTAATTTTGTGGTGTGAGCATTCCAGTTATAGCGATCTTGGACGCGATGAATGGCTCGCTCAGATATATTTTCCCAATAGTTGGGTTCCGCGTCGCAGCGTTCTAAAAATTCAAGGATGCGATTGGCGGTTTCTTCTAGGTTGGTGGGATTGATCAGAAAGCCGCTGATGTTGTCTTCAATAATTTCGGAGGGTCCCCCAAACTGACTGGCAAAGGTGGGCAATCCTGAGGTCATCGCTTCTAGCACCGTAAGCCCAAAGGGTTCAAAGCGAGCGGAGTGCACGAAAATACCGCGGCGATCCGCGATCGCCCGCATCGCTTCCCCGAGGTCCATGCTGGAAATCGGTCGCCCGATCCAGCGAATCCGGCCTTCAAGGTCGTGCTGCTGGATCAGGTGATGGAGGGTTTCGATTTCGGACTGTTCTTCTGCGTTAATAGCTTCACTGGGATGCAGCTTGCCCGTCAGCACGACGAGGTTGCAGCGATCTTGAAGGTCTTGACTGAGGGCGAAACACTCCACCAGCCCGGTGAGGTTTTTGGTGGCGTTGATGGGGGCAAAGTTAAGAATGGGACGCTTGTCTGGGTCTTTAAAGTAGCCGAGGATTTGGGCGTCTTCTTGGGTGAATAAAAGGTGGGCCAGGCGATCGCCCTCTGCTTCGGTGCGCTCTTGGGTCAGGTGGTAGGGAAAAAACGCGCGCTCGTTGATGCCGGGAGGGACGACGTTAAATTTAGGGCTACACAGCTCGATGCCATTGACGACATGAAAAAGCTGGGGCATGCTAAAGCATTGGTACGACTCGAACTGACCCGTGGTATCGGGGGTGCCCATGATCTCCTGGTAGGAAGAGGTCACGATGAAATCGGCAGCATTCATCCCGATTAGGTCGGCGGTGTACAGAAGCGAAAAGTGATAGCGCTCTTCAAGGTCTTGCCAGTAAAGATCGCTAAAGAGATATTTGGGCTTTTCAAGGGCGTGAGCGATCATGCAGTGGGGTACTTTGAGGCGACGGGCGATCAAAAACGCCACGAGGTTGCCATCAGTATAATTGCCGATCATCAGGTTTGGCTTGCCCTGAAAATGGGCCAGCAGCGCCTGCTCTGCTTCGTAAGCAAACCGCTCCAAGTAAGGCCAAATATCGAATTTAGAAATCCATTGCTGAAGGACGGAATCCGCTCCGTCTCGGAAGGGCACCCGCAAAATCCAGGTATGTTCTGCACCCTGGACCTGCTCTAGGGGCAAACTGCACTGCGTGCCATCGCAGTCTGGAATCAACCGCGTCAAAATCACGATCTGGGGCTTGACGCCAAACCGATCCAGTCCGGCATTGTGAATGTCTAGGGTGAGCTTTCGATCCAAATGCCGGGCTTGGTCGAGCACGTAGGCAACTTGCCCGGCGGTTTCCGGACGGCCCAACACGCCATCTTGACCGACCCACCCGTGGATGGAAATCAGGACGACCTTGAAGATGACCGAGATTCGCTCAATGAGGGCCTCTAAAACGCCCGGATCTGGTTTTTGCAGCAATCGAGCCAATAGTTCTAGGGTTTCGCGGGCTTGCGCGACGGTACTTCCCCAACCCGGCTCGAATCCCACAGATTGGAGTTCTAAGTGAATGTCTTCGTAGGAGGCATGGGGTACGGCGTGGTGCGCGAGGGCGAGCGCCTCTCCCACCTGCTGCTGGAGGTGCTCCCCACTATGGATGCGATCGTTAATCAGCAGCGACATCCCGCTGTGTTGGTGTCCGCGCAGCACTTCAAAGATCGACTGCGTCCACTGTTGGGGGTCTTTCCCCAGCTCTGCGGCTAAAAATCGATGGAGGCAGGCCAGTCCTTCGCCAATGCTGCGCGGGTCTTGGATAGTCAGATCCAGGTCGTAAAAGGGCTGCACGTCAATTTCTAAGATGCCTGGCTCGTAGCGGTTGACGAGGCGATCGCGCAGGTCTAGCAGGGCCTCTGCGGGCATCAAATCCACGCCGCTGAGGTCTGAAGACAGCCGCAAAATAACTTGACGTGCGATGCGAGGCCGCAGAATGATCCACAGGCTTTCGTCTTCCAGCAGCACTTCATGGGTGAGCTGGATTAGCTCTCCCAGGCGAGAGCTATGGAAAAAATAGGGCGGTTTGTTGAGACTGTGGCAGGTTTGCTCGAAAGCCTGCAAAATCTCGTTGCGCAGCAGGTATTTTTTGTCAGTGCTGCGAAATTTGGCAATAAGCTGGCGCAAATCCGATTTCTCATCGCTTCGGAGTACGGCTTGTACGAGTTCAAACATAATTGTCCTCCGATGCAACCCAGTCTAAATTCAAACATTAGGACAAATTTGCAAAAAAAAAAGCCAATTTATAAAGATTTTTGGCATCTATAACCCGATCGACAAAAAACTGGTACGAGCTTCGGGCGGTAGAAGTCGGCGATTTTTGATATGAAGGCTACCTGACATTCTACCGGGATGCACAGACTCGCGCCTTACTAAGCGGCCACTCCACCGATACGTTCCATGAGAGGTTCGATAAGATGACGGTCGAACGCTACGACTACTTTAAGCCTAACAGCTAACGAGAAGGTAAATTCAGCCGCGAACGCCGATTCGTTGCAACAGCAATCTCGGTAGAAATCAAAGTCCAGACGGAGATAGCTTCTGAACGCGTTCCCCGAGCTTGCAAGCTTTGCCCAATACTGCCGCAATTAGAGGCTTGTCAGAAATTCAATCGGCCTGCGAAATCTATTAAGAAACGCAAAAAAATCAACCGTCTCGGATCGATCCAGCCTAGGGTTATAGACGTAAAACGCATCAGAAGAATATTCCTTACTATAATATGACGAATCCAAGCTCAGAGACGAGCAGCAAGAAGATTGCTGCGGGAATTTGCGGAATTTTGCTGGGTGCGTTGGGGGTTCACAAATTCATTCTGGGATACACCCAGGAAGGCGTCATTATGATTCTCGTTACCCTGCTCGGGGGGATCGTCACCTGCGGGATTGCTTCTTTCGTGATGGGTGTGATCGGTCTGGTGGAGGGCATTATTTACCTCACCAAGTCCGACAGCGAGTTTGATGCAGTCTATGTGACGGGTAAGAAAGGCTGGTTTTAAAGGACTGGGATTCGGATTCTTGCATGAAACCTATGCTGCGTTTGGATGTTTCAAAATGCTGACGCCTCAAACTAGAAAATGGGTTTTGCTCCTGGGTATTGCTTTCATTAGTTTGGGCAGCCTTAGTGTCGTTGAGAGCTTAGATCTGAACCTGACGTTAAAGCTCTACGGGCTATTGGCTACCTGTCAAATCGGGTTTCTGCTGTTTTTTTTAAGCCGAATTCCGCTCAACAAGACCTTCTTTAAGATCGTTCGAGAATTGGGGCGCTGAGGGGTTACTCCAAACGGCTAAATGACCGATAGCGGATACCCCGATCCCCCGCGACGCACCATCACCAGTTCCGCTGCAATGCTCACGGCAATTTCGGCAGGGGTCAGCGCGCCGATATCCAGACCGATCGGCGCGTAAATAATGGGCGACTGCGAGCGGGCGCGGGCGAGATGCAGCTCTAGCTCGATGGCTTTCAAGACCCGCTGCACGCGCTTCTGGCTCCCGATCATGCCGATGTAGTGACAGGGCATGGGTAGTGCCAATAATGCTCTAAGTGCCTGAATGTCGTATTGAAAGCCTCGGGTCACGAGCGCTGCATAGAGATGGGACCAATGGCCGAGCTGGGCGATCACATCTTGGGCGCTTTCTGTAAAAATCCGAGCGACGTTGGGATAGCGAACGGGATTTGCCCAGTCTGGGCGATCGTCCTGCACCATAACCTGAAAGTCCAAAAGCTGGGCTACTTTTGCCAACTGGATACCGCAGTGCCCGGCTCCAATAATGAGCAAAATCGGCGCGGGATGAAGCAATTCGACAAAGGCATTTTCTAAGAGCCGATCCGCTTGGACCGGGTGGTCGAGCAAATAAGGCACTGTCCCCGAGTCGTAGGGGGTGACTAAGGTGAGCGATTTTCCAGCCTGAAGTGTTTCGATCGTTTCTCGGACCAGGGCGATCGCCGCTTCCCCCTGCCAGCGCGCTAGCCAAACCCGCATCATCCCGCCGCATACCCCTTGCACCTGGCGATGAGCCGCGCCAGAAAGGTCGATTTCTACAAATTGCGAGTCTCCAGTCTTCAGCACCTCTAGGGCATGGCGGATGACCTTGGCTTCCCCCGCCCCGCCGCCGATCGTATCGAAGACTTCACCGCGATCGTTCACTAAAATCTTGGCTCCAATTTCGCGGGGGACCGAACCCGTAATGTCTACGACCGTTGCCAAGGTCGCAGCGCCTTGGTTTAGAAATTGGGCAAGTTTCTGGAAAAATGCGATGGTCATGGTTCTTTCAGGGCCGATCGCTGCGGGAATCGAGGGAATTTATGTCAAGGTTGCTCGATGGAGCGACGGAATCGACTTTATTCTAGTGCCTTAAAGACTGCGGTTTGAGGGGTCGATCGCGCGCCTTGGGCAGTCGATCGGGCCCGTACCGTCTCGATCGCGTTCGAGATGGCCTCTGGGGTGGCTGGGGACGCGAGGGGCACGTTACCTTCTCGGCCAAAGGCAGCGACCGCCGCTCGAAGGGCCTCTCGCACCGAGATGGCCAGCATGAAGGGCGGTTCCCCAACGGCTTTGCTGCCGTAGATGACGCCATCCTGGGCGGCGCGCTGGAGGAGATGCACTTCAAAATGCTCGGGAATTTCGCTGACCGTCGGGATTTTGTAGGTGCTGGGGGCAAAGGTACGCAACCGACCCGTATCGTCCCAAATCAGTTCTTCCATGGTGAGCCAGCCCATCCCTTGGACGAAGGCCCCTTCGACTTGCCCCCGATCGACCAGGGGATTGATGGACTCGCCGACGTCGTGGACGATATCGACCTGACGCAACTTAAAGGTGCCCGTGAAGCCGTCTACCTCTACTTCGCTGACCGCCGCACCGTAGGCAAAATAGTAAAACGGTCGGCCTTGGCCTTTTTCTGGATCCCAACTCAGATTGGGCGTTCGATAGTAACCCGTCGCGGAGAGGCTGATGCGACGGTTGTAGGCTTCTTGGACGACCTGCTCGAACCGAATTTTTGGGCCTGGATAGGTGCGGCAATAGACCCAATCCGCTTCAAAGACGATATCTTCTGGGTTTTCGAAACCTAAGAGCGCGGCAGCGAGGGGAGCCAGCCTTGCCTTGAGGGTTTCGCAGGCGTCTTTGACGGCTTGACCGTTGAGGTCGGAACCGCTGGAGGCGGCAGTGGCGGAAGTGTTGGGAACTTTATCGGTGCTGGTGGACATGATGCGGAAGCGTTCGATGCTCGCGCCCAAGGAATCGGCAGCAACCTGGAGCATTTTGGTGTGGAGCCCTTGGCCCATTTCCGTGCCGCCGTGGTTGAGCTGAATGCTGCCGTCGGTGTAAATGAGAATCAGCGCGCCCGCTTGGTTGTAACAAACTTTGTTGAAGGAGATACCAAATTTGACGGGGGTGATGGCTAGGCCGCGCTTTTGGTAAGGACTGGCTTGGTTGAACTGGGCGATCGCCTCCTTCCGCTCTGCAAAATTGGCGTCGGCCTGCACTTGCGCCCACACCCGCGCCAGACGGTTGTCGAACAGTTCTTGGCCGTAGTGAGTGGTGTTGGTCTCTCCGGTACCGTGGTAAAAATTTCGCTCTCGTACCAGTTCCGGCGGCAGCCGGAGGGCGCGCGCAATCCGATCCACAATTTCTTCGATGACCAACATGCCCTGAGGGCCACCAAAGCCGCGAAAGGCCGTGTTGGAAACTTTATTCGTCCGGGCAATGGATCCGCGTACCTCCAAGTTTGGGATGTAGTAGGCGTTATCGACGTGCAGCATCGCCCGCGACAGGACGGGCGGAGACAAGTCTAGACTCCAACCGCCATCGGCGTAGAGATGGGCATCCAGGGCCGTAATTTTTCCATCCTGGCTGAAGCCCACGTCGTATCGTCCTAGAAAGCCGTGGCGCTTTCCGGTTAGGGTCATGTCGTGTTCCCGATTGAGCTTGACCCGGACGGGACAGCCCGTTTTGCGGGCGGCGATCGCCGCGACTGCCGCGTAGGGATTCGCCTGGGATTCTTTGCCCCCAAAGGCACCGCCCATGCGCAAACAGGTGACGACGACCTGATTGCTGGAAATCCCCAGCACCCGCGCTACGATAATTTGGGTTTCGGTGGGGTGCTGGGTAGAGGCATACACTTGATAGTGACCTTCTCCATCGGGGATGACCCAACTGGTTTGGGTTTCGAGGTAAAAGTGATCTTGAGGGCCGACCGTCAGTTCGCCGCTGAGGCGGTAGTCAGCGGTCTGAAATGCGGCCTGCGGGTCGCCGCGCCGCATCGTTTGGGTTTGCGTGTGGAAAGACTGGGTGGCGATCGCCCCCTCGATCGTCAACACGGGTTCTAATGGCTCGTAGGTTACGACAACCCGCTCAGCCGCTTGTCGAGCGGCAGCTTCCGTGGTGCCGACGGTCCACACGACGGCCTGTCCCCAATGGCTGATTTCCTCGGTGGGAAATAGCATTTCGTCAAAAACAATGACGCCCGTGTTGTTGTGTCCCGGTACGTCCGCTGCGGTCAGCACCGTCACGCAGCCCTCGACGGCTAAGGCTGCCGATACGTCAATGCTCGAGATTCGGGCTTTCGCGTGGGGAGCGGTGACCGGATACGCCGACAGCATTCCAGCGGGCGCGCGCTGCTCGTCGGTATAGATGGCTTTGCCTGTGACGTGTCCCTCCGCGCTTTCGTGGGGTTTACGAGTGCCCATGACCATTGCGATCGCCTCCCTCGCTCGTCTCTACAAAAAATTTCTCGAACAAATTCGCGACCAGCGTTTTGCGATAGGCAGCACTCCCGCGCAGGTCGGTCAGGGGGTCGAACGCATCGCGAAGCAACGGCTTGACCTGATGCACCGTCGCTATTGTCCAGGGTTGACCCAGGAGGGCGGACTCCACGGCGATCGCCCGTGCCGGAACTGCTGCAACGCCGCCATAGGCGAGCCGGGCGCGGACGATCCGATCTGTAGCATCTAAATCTACGGTAAAGGCGGCTGCAACGATGCTGATGTCATCCGTGCCGCGCTTGCCAACTTTGTAAGACTGGCTGAAACGTTGCGTCGTGCCAGGGGGCTTGGAAACCGGAATTTTAACCGACACGATGACCTCGCCTGGATTGAGATCGGTCTGGCGATAACCCTTGAAAAAGTCCGCCAGGGGAATCGTGCGGTTGCCCTGAGATCCGGCAATGTTGAGTTCCGCATCCAAAGAAAGCAAGACCGGAGGCAAGTCTCCAATGGGCGAAGCCGTGCCGATATTGCCCCCTAGCGTGGCTCGGTTCCGCACCTGACACGCAGCAAACCAAAACAGCATTTCATCTAAGCTGGGGAACACGCCTCGCAATTCCGACTGAATGCAGCTCAAGGGCACCGCCGCCCCAATTTCCACCGCCGCTTCAGTTTGACGAATGTGCTTCAGGCTCGCTACGCCTTCTACAGAAATCAGCACTGGAAACTGGCGGCGCTGGTGGCTGATATCGAGCCCCAGATCCGTCCCGCCTGCAATCAGGGTTGCGTCGGAATGCTGTTGCAGCAGCTCTAACACCTCAGAAAGCTGGGTGGGCCGATAAAATTGTTCGCCATGACTCGCATAATACAGCGGTTCTAAGTCTGCAGCGGGTGCCGCCAAGCTTTCTGTAAAGCGATCGCGGGGTTTAGTCTCGGCAATTTCCCGCATCAACAGGGCAGCAGCCTTCCGAATCGGGACGTAACCCGTACAGCGACACAAATTGCCTTCAATGGCAATATCGTCCGCGTTGCTGCTGTAATAAGCGGCAAACAGACTCATGACGAACCCCGGCGTGCAGTAACCGCACTGAGATCCGCCCGTCTGGACCATTGCTGCTTGCACGGGATGGAGCTGCGCGTCGGCCAGTCCCTCCACCGTTGTAATCTTGCAGTTCGCCACCGAACCCAGCGGAATTAAGCAGCTATTCATCGCCCGATAGCAGGATTGCCCGTCAGCTCCGGTGCACTGCACCGCCACCGTACAGGCCCCGCAGTCCCCATCGCCGCAGCCTTCTTTGGTACCCGTCCGTCCGCTTTGATGCAAGTACTGCAAAAGCGTCGTTGTAGGCGAAACAGCGGCGAGATCGACCGTCTGTCCGTTAATCGATAGCGTCAGGTTATACTCGACCAAAGGCTCTCTCCCTGCGCTCAACTTCATCGAAGGCCTGCAGCCTAGCGGGTACTGCATGCAGCTCCTTCAGATCGTGCGCAACCGTATCGGATAATTATGTGCAAAAAGATACAAAATCTTGAAATATACACAATCCGATACTTTACCGATCGCAATCGCGATCTACTTCATGTAACGGAACTTAATTTGAACTTTGGCAGGCGCGTTTGACACTTTGAACTTCGTTTCGGTGAAGCTGGGGGCGCTGAAGCCAATTTCGGGATTGTTGGAAAACCCGAATCCTTCTTCTGGAATGCCAAAGGAGCCTTTGTTTAACTTGGAATCCTTGTTGGCATCATGAAATGCTGTAATGGCGTAATCTCCGGGCTTGAGGTCGCCCAGCAGAATGGAAGCGGTTTGGCTGGAGACAGGGGCGCAGCGCTTCACGAGCAAATCGGGGCTGCTATCGCTGGGAAATTGAGTGGGACCGGAAAAAAGGCTGAGGCAAACTTGGCCTTGGGAATCTCTCAATCCGTCGAATTTAACCTCCAGACCGGGACTGGCCGCAGCGGCTGAACCGGAACTCTGGAAGGTCTTCGCGCGAGCAGGCACAACGGGTTTGCGGACGGGCGCTGTCGGTTTGCGAGTGGGTTCCGCATGAAGCGGCTGCGAGAGCGCGAAGCTTGCGGCAATAGATGCCCCCCCCAAAATGCCCGCAAAGCAACCCAGTTGTTTATAGCTCATAATTCCTCGGATGATTAGTTAGGTGGTGAAGTTGACGCTACGATTTATGGGTTTAGTTCCTCAGGTGAAGACTAGACAGCAATAGATCTTCGCTCGTCCTACAAGCTAGCACGCCCCCCTTAAGGTTCTAAACAAAGCTAACGATCTTAATTTGTTTGCGTTATCTACGGCGAAGCGATCGGCGTTACGCAGTCTCTGGCAAATATCCAGACAACAGATAGTCTTGACCGACGCGCTCCACCGACAGTCGCTCCAAGGCTAAAGCATCTGTCATTTGCGTTAAGCCTAAATCTCCCACCGGAGACGGTGCCGTTTGCCCTCCAATGACCTTGGGTGCGATGAATGCCAGTACTTTCTGGACGCAGCCTTGGGCGATCGCCTGGGCCGAGAGCGTCCCCCCGCATTCCCACAGCACTGTCGAGCAACCGCGTTGATAGAGATATTCCATTGCGGCTTTGGGCGTAAGCGCTGGCAATATCGCGACTTCAACCTGCCGATCGCGCAGTTGTGCCAAACGCTCCGGGTTGGGGTCGCCCTGGGTGAGGACGACGGTGGGTGCGATCTGCGTCTGCCAGAGTCTGGCTTGCTCCGGTAAGTCAAACGAGCGGCTCATGACCACCCGCAGCGGATTGTGCACTGAAACGCTGCCATCCTCCGGTTGGTGGCTGGTCAGGTGCGGGTTGTCGCGGCGGAGGGTATTGGTGCCAACGATGATGGCATCGCTGTGCGATCGCAGCCGATGGACGTAGGCCCGCGCTTCGGGGCTGCTCACCCAAGCGCTATGGCCGCTGGTCGTTGCAATTTTTCCATCTAGGGTCATGGCGTATTTCAAGATGCCAAAGGGGCGCTGGCGGACGATGCGATGGATAAATGCTTCGTTCAAATCGCGGCAAGCCCGTTCTTCAACGCCTACGATGACCTCAATGCCTGCCGCCCGCAGCCGCTCGATGCCGCCTCCAGAAACGCGCGGATCTGGATCGACCATGCCCACCACCACCCGCGCGACTCCTGCCTGAATGACTGCCTCAGAGCAGGGTGGAGTGCGGCCATAGTGGTTGCAAGGTTCTAGACTGACGTAGAGGGTGGCTCCGAAAGCGCGATCGCCAGCAGCCCGCAGCGCAAATACCTCGGCATGGGGTTCCCCCGCCTTGGGATGAAACCCCTCCCCCACTGCTTCGCCATCTCGAACGATCGCGCAGCCCACCATTGGATTGGGAGCCGTGCGACCGAGCCCCTGACGGGCTAGGGTCAGACAGCGCTGCATCCAAAAGCGATGGGTTTCGTCGTCTGCGGGGGCAGTTGGGAAAGGGGATGTCATGCAGGTCGAAAAATAAGAAACCTAGAAGGGAGGATTGGTCTGACCCACGCCCGCTTCAACCGCGCCGATTTCCGGGCTGGTGAGCAGGTCTTGATTGCTGCCCCAGTTGAAGCTGTTGATCCGAAACACGATAGAGCCTACCTGCAAGTTTGGATTATAGCGAAGGGTTAGACCGTAGGTACGGCGGCTGTAGTCCAAAATGATGTCTGTATTGAAAAATTCGCCCGTGTCCAGGTTGATTGAGGTTTGAAATCCCAACCGCACGGGTCCATATACGTGCTGCAAGAAGCCCGCTGACACGACCTGGCGATCGATCACCCGGTCGAACAAAAAAGGCGACTCGCCAATCTGAACCCCTTGGGAAAAGCCGACGAAAAATCCAGTGTAGTCGAGGTACGGGCGCGAGAAGTGACCCAACTGCCCTTCAAATCGAATGCTGCCAATTAAGCTGGTCTGAGAATCCCCATTGGAGTATCCGCTCACCACGCCAGTCAGTTTGCCCACAAGGCGCACGTAAGGTTGAATGGGTTCGGGCGTGTACTTCATGCCTTCTGTGGCCGTTGGCGGTAAGGTCGTTCCCCGCCACAGGTCTACAGCCCGCTGAACGGAGGCGCTTCCTTGAACTCGCCCTAGGCTCACGAGGTCGATGCCCCCAAACCGATCGGTATTAGCCGTCAGCAATTCCCCGGCAAGGCGATAGTTGAGTTCGATGCCCGTTTTACCAAGGGTCTGAGTGGGCGAATCGAAAATCAACCCGGCGCGATTTTGAATATTTTGCTCGCCCAGCGACCCGTTCACGATCCGTTCGCGGTAAGCGGCTTCGAAGGCCAGCGTGTTATCGCCGATGGGACGCTCAAAGCGCAGCCCTGCCCGCACGTTATCGGCTAGGTTGGTAAAATCGACGCTCCGCAAGGCGACGTAAGCCCCAAAGTTGAGCTTGGGCGACAGTTGGCTTTTGAGTCGGGCGCTCAATCCGTACAGATCGGGCGACAGTAGATCGAACCCTTTATCGACGATGGCGCGTTCCAAGAAAAATTGAGGCGTGACAGAAAGCGTCAATTTCGGATTCGAGATCGGCGTAAACTGACGCCCCAGGAATAACCCGCCGCGATCTCGATCGTCAAATCCAAAGTCAAGGCCAAAGGGATTAGAACGCACTCGACTCAAGATAACTGTGGAGCGCGGAATGGGGACCGCAATCCGCTGGTCGAAAACCAAACGCGGTCGCCTGAGGGTTACCACATCCTCCTGGGCCGACACCCTTCTCAAAGCGGCTTGGTCGGCCCTTACTTCTAACTCGGGCGGCGAGAAGGGGTCGCTGGTGATGCGAATATTGATGGCTTCCCAGGTCTGTCCTGTAAATTCGATTCGGTCTGCCTCAAATCGCAAGCGCTGGATGCCATCTTGAGCGCGTGGGGTAGAGGGCTGGGTCGGTCGTTGGAGCGAATCCTTTAGACCTACGAGGGGACTATTGCCCACTGCTGCGGTTCCGGGGGTTGGCGCTGCTGTCTCGCGTCCCGCCGAGGGTAGGTTGATAATGCCGCGCGGTTTGAAGAAAATGCCGCGTTCTTCATCCAACTGGTACTCTAGGCGATCGCCTTGCAAAATCTGACCGCCCTGGGTCAAGGTGACATTGCCTTCGGCGATCGCCTGTTTTTTGAGCGTTAAGGTCTGAATCCGATCTGCTTTTAACTGAGCGTTTCGATAATTGAGCAGCACGTTTCCCACTGCCGTCAGCGCCCGTTGGGCTGCATCGTATTCTTGGCGATCGGCGGATAGTTCTACAAAAGAGCTGGTTGTAGGCGGAGGATTTGGAGCGGGCGGCGCTGGAAGGGTGGGTGTTGTCGGGACGGGATCTGGCACCAGGTCGGGTGCGAGGTCGGGACGGCGTTCTGGTTCTAAGCTCTGCGCCGTTTTTTGAGCAAAAGGATGGGCAGAGGACGCGTCCAGCACTAAAGCGCTAGAGCGCTCAAAGGTAGGCGGACTGGGTTGGATAGAGGCGATCGCCCTTGGAGCGGGGGTTATCGAAAACTGGACTTCCGTTGGAGGCGATGGCACGGCAAGGGGACTGCCGAGGCTATCGGCAGTGGTGGCCGGAGTTCCATCGGGGATGACGGGCGGGGGCTGCGCGCTGATTTGGAAGGACGGCGATGCAGCAGCATCTTTAGGGGGTAAATCTAAAGCCAAAATTGGAGTGGAAGCGGAAGCAGTCTGAACCAGCGCAGGGGGCGTTGCCGCTTCTAGGGTTGGATACACCATATTTCCTTACGGTACACCGATAAAGCGCTCAGACGCATAACCTCCATAATTGGATGCAACGGGAAAACGAAGCGCCAATAAACCCATTCAAGCTACACGAAATCGGTACCGGACGCAAGCAGCACTTCGGCCCCTATCCCTGGGAATAAGGGCCGAAGCTGGAATGTTCAAACGAATCGAAGAGGCTTAGTCGAGGTCCTTGCGATTCGGGTTGCGAGAGGGGTCGTTGGACAAAAAGCCAAAGACAAAGAGACCGACAAAGAAGAAAACCGTGATGTAAACAACAATTTTTAGAGTTTCCATAGCCGCTGTAGCTCTACCGATAAATGGACAAGATTAAAAAACGGGTTTGCAAGCCGAACTTCATTATCATCATATCGGACTGTTGCACCTTGGCTAGAGAAAGCACTGTGCCCTAGGTCAATTTTATGCAACGACACGGCAGGGGAGGAGAGGCGGCGATCGCTCGAGGCGGGGCGGATCGATTTCAAAACAATCCGTTACAAAGCTGCAAAACGGTCATTTCTAAAAGGGATGGAGAAGAGAGAGTGGCAGTGATGCGTTTGGAGGGAGATGTATGGATGACAACTGAGCGGATGGGATGGGTACGCTAAAAGCATACAGAGAATGGAGCGCGATCTTTCGATCGATTGCTCGCAATTGGGATTACAAGGTACTGTTTGAGAATATGCTTGACGTTATATTGATCGCACAGCTTGCTCGTACGCCAGATCTTTCGACTGTCTCGATAGAGCCTGTAGTGGTAGATTATCAGCAACAAAGTTTGGGAAATCAGCACGCGTCTCGCGCTGAATATCTTAAAAAGCAACAAGAAGCCTTAAATCAGTCCCAAAAGGATCTAGCAATAGAAAACAAGGAGTTTCGAAAAAGACTCCCACCATCGACGCTTCAGTGCCATCCGGCCTATGGAGGCTTCTCACCGGAAGGGTTGTTTTCTACTTGCCCTAATCGCTAAATTCTACGATATTCACCAGCCATCTCTCGGCATCGGTTCGGAGATTTCTATTGAGATCTCGTCAATCTCCTACTCCTACCTCATTCACTTTACCGAAACACTTATCGAACTTTTTGATTTCCTTTTATACTCAGAAAATTTCCCCAGATGGAGAAATTTTCTGAGATTTTAACTATTTCAAAAACTCTTCAAAAAGAGTTTTATCTAGAAAAATTTAATTTACGAAATAACCTGCTGGCCTTTTATTCCGGCAGATTAAGCAGTAAAAGTTTATTACTTACAGACGATTATAAGTTCGCCTTTTGAGTTATAACTCCCTTTACAAGTACAACCTCCTATGATTGCGCTCTGGTCTCGATCTGTTAGTTTGACAACAGTTTTCTCACTGTTCGAGGTTTCGCCGCGATCTAGATCTTGAATTGCAATCTGTAACATTTGAATCTCCTTGTTTTTAGTCTGTATTTTTGTTTTCTATCTGCAAGCAAAAAGCTGCGAGCACGCTCGATTTTACTTACAAAGAATTAGGACTGTACCGTCCTTGCCGTGTACTATGACGCAATTACACCCACCTATAACTGCACTCTGGTCTCGATCGGTCAACTCGACAATAGTTTTTTCACTATTCGAAATTTCAGCCAGACTTAGATCTCTAATTGCGAGCCGTGTCATTTTAATCTCCTAGTACTTTTAAACTATTATTCAGTACCCGTAGAGACCTTAGGCAAGATCTAAAGGGCTTGAATTTTATTCGTACGATCGCCTCGCTTAGGAGAATATCTTCTCCATAACTTTGCGGTTGCCTGCAATATAAATCGAAATCAAAGAAATGTCTATTGGGCAGCGTATAAGAATAAACTATAACAAATATAAAATATTCTTTTTTTAATAGTTTTTTAGTGTTCTAGCAAAAATCAAGATGGGTAAAAGCATTATTAAACAAGGATTCTACTAGGTTTGCCGCAGGAAGATAAGATTTGACATATCCATTAAAAATGCGACTTGGGTCGCGGATTAGCCTGTAAAAATTTTATAAAAGGTGACAAAATACTGTCATTAAAGGTGACAAAATATTCTTTATCAGTAAATCCAATGGATGTCACTCAGCTCAATTTTTGAAAAACTTAATCCTTCTCGATCGTGACGGTGACTACCTACAACAAAGTCAGAGACTTGGAAGGTAGGACCAAATTTTTAACGTAAAACTTGAGACCGATGGAGAGAAAATTCCTCTTTTAGAGAGATGCGCTTTGCTATGAGCGATCGCTGGCAATCGTTAAAGTCAGTCAGGGGTTCCGTTGCATCACCTGGCATAACATTTCTAGGTATCGAAAACTACGGCAGCATCGCCTATCTTTCCAGCTTCTGGCGAGTTGGGCGAAACGACTGACCAAAAGCTGGCGAGGGGGCGAACGTCGTTAGAGGGTAGATTTTGGGTGAAGTCGCGCGCCCGGATAAAGTTGATGGGTCTTACTTATCTGGGATTAATGGTAATACAGAATTCCCTTGGAACGCTTTACCCTCGATCGCAAATCAACCGTGGTGCTCCAATCCGTTCAACGCTCTGTATTCGATCTCATCCAGGTACTTGTGGTTTGTATCACTTCTGACGAATTAAATTTCCATTTATCTTTGCTGGAATTGAGAGAGCGAGCTGAAGTGCTTGTCAGTCGCTCGATCCGGTCAACCAAATTTTAAGGAAGCAAGGTATGGAGTCGAACAAACCCGATGTGGGGGAAAGGGCGCTCAATAAGATGGCAGAGGTGGCTATTTCCAGTCAGTTAGATGAAGTTGAAAATATAGATATTGCTATTTCTACCGATCCGGTAAAACTCGTTCAGGGGAAGGTCGATTCGGTTGCTATCTCCGGTCAGGGGTTAGTAATGAAGCAAGATTTACGGATGGAAACGTTGGAAGTCAATATAGTACAGTCCTGTTCCCTTGCTAGTTTTTTCATCGGTTCTACGACATCGCGACCATGCTGAATAGAAATGACGGGTTCAGTCATGATTGGGTTAGAAAATATCAGCCGGGTCTGCCGCCTGTAGTTTCCGCATGGCAATCGCCCCCGATGCGACGCACATCAGCAGCGTCAGAGACAGAATCAGGGTAGCGCGATTGACCGTCATGTTGACAGGCAGCAGGGTTGCCTGAGCAATCAAGCCGTATAGCCCAAAAGAAACAGAAAAGCCAGGGATGAAGCCCAATACCGCTAGGATTAATGCCTCTTGCAGCACGACGCCGATTAGGTAGCGATCGCCATAGCCCATTGCTTTGAGCGTGGCATATTCCGGCAGGTGATCCGAGACATCGGAGTAAAGAATCTGGTAGACAATCACGGTACCAACCAGGAACCCCACGATCGTACCGAAGCCAAAAATTACCCCAATCGGTCGATTTTGTCCCCAGTAGGCTTTCTCGCGATCGATTAATTCTTGTTTGGTCAATACCAAAACATCTGCTGGCAAAGCAGTTTTGAGTCTAGCCTGAACCTGCTTGAGGTTTGCGTTTGGTCGAAGGGAGATGAGTCCGATGTCGATTTCATCGGGTTGACGGTTGGGAAACGTTCGGAAAAAACTGGAATCGCTCATGATGAGGTTGCCATCGGACGCAAAGGAAACGCCCAAAACAAATACGCCCGCAATCTGAATTTGGCGATCGTTCAGTTGAGCGGGAAACGGATCGATCCGCTGCATCTGTTCTACAACATTGCCCAAAGTCGGGCGTGCCGAGCGATCGTACAGGGCATAGTTGAGCCGCTTTAGCTGATTGAGTTGGGGTGTCACATCCGACAATTTCAGGGCGGGATTGCTGGGGTTAAACGCATAAACTTGAACCTGCCACGACGTGCGATTGTCAGGATTTCGCCAAGTTCCAATCCCGGTATAGAGGCTATTAATCGAATTCACCCCACCGATCGCTGAGACTTGAAACAGGCGCGATCGCTGAAACGGTTTAATTGTCTGCATGTTGTCCGAAAGGGAATTCAGCAGAAACAGATCGCCGTTTAAGCGATCGTGGATCGCCGTTGCCGCATCAAAAGCAGCTGACATCAATCCAAGCTGAAAAAACATGAGAATATCGGCGAAGGCAATGCCCGATAGGGCAACCAACAGCCGAGTTCTTTCGCGTTTGACTTGTAGCCATGCTAAGGGCGTTTTACGCAGGAATTTCGGCAGCATCAGTTTAGATTAATTCCGTTGATTCAAGGTTGAATGGCGACCTGTACCTGCAAATTCGTCAAATTGGCAACACGCCGACTATCGGTTGCATTGAGGCGAATCCTCACTTCTACCACCCGACGATCGAGGTTTTCGCCAGGCTGATTGCTGAATACTTTTTGTTGGCTCACTTGCTGTCCCAGTTGGCGCACCGTACCCTTAATCTCTCCCGCAAATGCATCGCTGGAGATCGTGGCAGCTTGACCGTTGCGAACCCCATCAAGATCGCTCTGATACACTTCCGCCACCACTTCCATGTGGTCTGTGCCGCCCAAATCTGCAATCCCAGCCTCGGCGATCGCTTCTCCAGCATGGGTATGAATCTCTAAAACGGTGCCGCCGATCGGTGCTCGAATTGACGCTTCATTTAACTCCGCCTGCGCCCTTTGCACAGCGGCATTCGACCGATCCACCTCCGTTTGTGCGACTTGCACATCCACCGGACGCACTTCTGCAATTTGGTTGAGCGTGGCTTTCGCTCGTGTAATTTGGGTTCGTAAGGTATCGGCAGTGCGATCGCGGTTGGCTTTTACTTCGCTTAACTGTGCCTGAGCGGTTTCTAACGTCAGCCGTCTTTGGTCGAGGTCAGATGCGGCGATCGCGCCTGCTCGATACAAAGCGAGATAGCGATCGTATTCGGACTGGGCGACACTCACCTCTGATTGGCGGCGGGCGATCGTGGCAGTCTGAGTCGCCCTCTCACCCTGCAACTCGGCTTGAAATCGGACAATTTCGGCTCGCTGCGCGGCAATTTCGCCAGACTTTGCCCCGGCTTTGACTTGAGCCAATTTTGCCTGGGCAACTCTAACTTGTTCTCGTGCCTCTAATAGGGCAGTTTGCAAGCGATTATAGCTTTCGAGAATCGCGATCGCCTGATTGGCTTGAACGCGATCGCCCCGTTTCACGAACAATTGCTTGACGCGATCGTTTCTCAAGGTCGTCGCAACCGAGACACTCACAACTTCTGAGACAGGCTCTAACCGACCCAGTGCGGCGATTGGCTCGTTGATGGGTGCAGATTGAACGGGTGCGGCGGGCTTCTGCCCCAACTGAGTCATGGTGTAGTAGAACGAACCCCCTGCGATCGCAATTCCAGCAGCAATGAGAACAATCGTCGATCGATTCAGGGTTTTCAACTGCTGCAACGTCATAGGGTTTCATCTTCAGGGGCTTTAGGAAACAGGAAAAGACTGACGCGATGCACCAGCGTCGTTGAAACCGAAAACAATGCAAAGCCAATCAACGGATGCAGCACTGCTAAGGGAATGGGCGTTTTCAGGTGAATGCTCAGAAATTGTAGTCCCAACAACAGGGGCAAACTGGCAGTCAAGCTTCGCACTCGGTGCGGAACGACGATGCGGTACGCCCACACCAACAGGACTAGAGACAAGCCGCTGTAGCCGCGCACCAACCACACATGCGCCTGCCACCATTCCGGGTTATAAAAGTAAGCCAATCCCACCGTCAACACTTGGGCATTAAGGCACAGGTTAAAGCCCGCAATGAGGAGGAAAAAGCCCATCAGCGTCCAATCCACTGGGGTTTGAGTCTTTGAGCGACTCGCGATCGAGCTAAACATTTAGAATTAATTGCTCCTCAATGGCAATACAGCTAGATTAAGAGCAGCCCACTCACTTTGCCCAGACCTCGTTCGGGTACACTTGCCGCAATCGCAATAGCGCAAATGAGCAGCAAGAATGATGGAAACTTCATTGCAGTCTTTATTTCAAGCGATCGCCCAGGCTCAAGCTGAGTCAGAACTGCGTCAGTCCGTCATGGCTCAGGTCGGCAAATACTTCGCCGCAACTCGTTGGGGGCTAAGTTTTCTGGATGAATTTCCGTCCATTGATGCCAAGACGCCTGGTTTTGTTAGGTTGGCACTGTCGCTTGACTACAATCCTGTTCTACGTTATTTGGTAGAGCGTCACGCCCCCGTGCATGAGGAAGTTATCTTATCGCCTGGAGTCTGGCAAACCATTTGCCCTCGCGCCGATCACGGACATGTGATGATTGGCCCGATCATCCACGACGGTCAGCTTGTCGGTGGCATTGCCTTTACCCGCCATCGCGATATTTCAGCGTTCGATACTCAGAACTTGGCAGATTTAAGTGCCCTCTGTTTGCATCTGTCTACTCGACTGGCAGCGTTGCGATCGCAACCTGTTACATTGCCAATCTTGAACTGCGATCGCCTTACGCCACGCGAGGCGCAAATTGCCGAACTGGTCGCACAGGGCTTAACAAACACAGAGATTGGTGCGGCTCTCTGGATTAGCGAGAATACGGTCAAGCAGGCATTGAAGCGGATATTTCGCAGGTTGGACGTTTCCTCCCGGACTGAGATGGTTGCTCAGATGTCCGGCATTAAATTACCGAGATCGTCTTGAGCGATCGCCTAAGGCAACGGGTGGAAAGCTTAGCCATCGCTTTACTGAAAGTGTACCCACTTGAGGACTATCTGAACTTGGCAGTCTTCTTTACAATATCTCAACGACAAAAACTTGAAATAAGCACAAAATCATGAATCAGGTACACATCGGCTTTTTGATTTATCCCGGAGTTATTCAGCTTGACGTAATGGGGGCTTATCAAGTTTTGGCATTTCCACCCAACACGCAAGTTCATTTGATTTGGAAAACCCTATCTCCCCTTGTCAGTAACGAAGGATTGACCCTCATTCCAACTGTCACACTGGAACAATGTCCATCATTAGATGTAATTTGCGTCCCAGGCGGCGGCATGGAACAAGTCGAAGTGATGAAAGATGATGAAATCCTCAACTTTCTGAAAGAGCAAAGCCTAACAGCTCAATATGTTACCAGCGTCTGTACAGGCTCAATGGTTTTAGCGGCGGCTGGTTTACTGCGGGGATACAAAGCGACCTGCCATTGGGCATTTCGCGACCAACTCGCAATGCTAGGGGCTGAGGTAGTGCCTCAACGGGTTGTAATTGACCGTAATCGCATCACGGGGGCTGGTGTAACATCGGGAATCGATTTTGGATTGACGCTGCTGGGGTTACTTTGTGGGAAAGATGTCGCGAAGATGACTCAACTGATGATGGAGTACGATCCTGAGCCGCCTTTTAAGGCAGGCACGCCAGAAATGGCAGGAGCGGAAGTTGTAGGACCATTAATGCAGTTTGGCAAACCACTTCTAGATGCATTTTGGGAGCAGACGAGAGCCTCGGCAGCGCTGCTAAAACTCTAAAGCGATCTTCATTGTGCTGCGTTCTTACCGCTCGCTATAAGTTTAGGGTGTTTCACCCGTATGCACCTGAGCTGTCGATGAGGTAAGACGCTATCATGCCACGAGCATTAACTCTCTGCTCTTTGAGCGCGATCGTATTCAGTTCTTGCAGTTTCTACTGCATCAAAGTTCTGTTTTGACCAATCGCAAAGAGACTTGAGGACTCCATTGATCGTCTTCCCTAAGGGCGTTAAAGAATACTCCACCATTGGCGGCACCACTGGGTACACTTTGCGCTCCACGAGGCCATTGCGTTCTAGATCGCGCAACGTTCGGGTCAGCATTCGCTGCGAAATATCGCCGATTTCACGCTGCAATTCGCCATAGCGCCGAGTCCCATGAGACAAAATGTAGAGCACTGCAACCACCCATTTATCCGCAACCAATTCTAGGGTTTGGCGAAGATGAGGATAGGTATCCATGATATTGGTCGGAGTATAAATGGGGTTCTGTTCGCAATTCATGGGCTTTTTTCCTTAGGCACTTTTTTGTATGTATAGCAGTTTTTTGTAAGTACTTGTCAATTTGAAGACACATATCAGACGATCAATACATTCGAGTCCGACATTCTGTCAACCCAAGCTGCAGGCTAACAGGAGGCAAACGCAGTGACTATTTTTACACCGCAAGATTCCGCATTACTCTTAATCGACCATCAAGTCGGCACGATGCAGTTGGTCAAAAATATTCCCTATGAAGTGGTGAAGCAAAACGCGATCGCCTTAGCTAAAATCGCAAAAATTTTGAACCTGCCCGTGGTGCTGACCAGCAGCCAAGAAACAAACGTTCAGGGGCCATTGCTGCCTGAGTTGGAAGAAATTCTGCCCACTGCCTTTGCAGCGCGCATTCAACGGGCAGGTATTGTCAATGCCTGGAACGATCCCAATTTCAGCGCTGCCGTTGCCGCGACAGGCAAGAAAAATCTCATTATGGCGGGCGTAACCACGAGTGTTTGTCTGGTTTATCCAGCCCTGAGCGCGATCGCCGCTGGCTATACCGTTCAGGCCGTCATGGATGCCTCTGGCTCTCCCTCTGAGTTAGCTGAAGAAGTATCGCGCCGCCGGATGGAAAAAGCGGGGACGATCTTAACTGCAACCGATTCCGTTATCGCAGAATTGGCGCAGGATTGGAGTACACCCGCAGGGAGTCAATTGATTCAGGTTTTGTTCCAACATGTTTTGCCTAGCATTGCTGCCTAGCATGCAAACGCAGCCAGCTAAACATAAAGATCGTAGCAAAAGCCTAACAGGAACGAGAAAAATGAGCGATCGCATCGAGACCGACAAAATTATCGAAAGTTCAGGAAATTCCCTGCGACTACAGCTGTATGTGGTCACATCCACTGCTAAAAGCCTAGAGTCCGTCAAGCAAAATCTGGTCGAGCATCGAGCCTATTTGAGAGAACTCGAAGATCGAAATATTTTGTTTGGGGCAGGCCCCCTTTGGACCGATGACGGTCAATATTTTGAAGGAGATGGTTTATTAATTTATCGAGCTGATTCGGTTGAAGCCGCCCAGCAGATCGCCCAGGCCGACCCCATGCATACCAGCGGTGCGCGTACTTTTACCATTCGTCCTTGGTTGCTGAATGATGGCAAAATTACTGTCCAAGTCACTTTGTCAGAGCCTCGACGCGCATTGATTTAGTTTTGGTGTTTAGTTTAGCGCCTTTACTGGCAAACTTACCTACCTCGATCCGTACTTTTATCTCCTCCGGCATCATGATATTTTTGATGACTTATTTTGTCATGCCTTGGATGACACGCTTAACCAAAGCATGGCTTTACCCAAAACGGAGAACATAATAGGAGATTGAGCATGGATAGTCGAACGATTTATCTCGTGGCCGCACTGATCGGTGGAGCAATCCTACCGATTCAGGTTGCGCTGAATACGTTCCTACGACGCTACGTAGGCGAACCCATGCAAGTCACCTTTGTTTCATATCTGGTGGGTACTTTGACCTCACTGGGGATCTGTTTCTTTGCGCAATATCCGTTTCCTACTTCGACTGCTTTAGCTCAAACCTCTTGGTGGATGTGGATTGGGGGTTGTTTAGGGACTTTGTACGTCTGGTCGACCATTTTTGCAACGCCTAAAATTGGCGCCGCACTTGCCCTCGCGCTGACGATCGCCGGACAGATGGTTGCTGCACTATTTCTCGATCATTACGGTGCGCTTGGGCTCACTAAATACGCTGCCAGTCCCACCCGCATTACCGGAGCCGTATTAGTGGTTTTGGGCGTTTCCTTGGTTGCCTATGCAAAGCGATAGCTGCAGGAAAACGCGAACGTTCGATCTTGACCACCACCAAGTTTTAACTCATGCAACACACAGATAACTTTCCAATGATTGAAGCAGCTTAACGGCTCAGTTGAGACGCCACAGATAGCCTCAAACGCCTAACAGACGATCTCTCGGCGGTCATCTCCAACAACTGGGGATCTCATCGGTCGTCAGCATTGTCGCGAAACAGAGTCGCAGGCAACGATCCTGAATTATCTGCGAATGGCTGGTGGTGTACCATCGGATGTACCACACAAAATCTGAAAGAACCAAGACGATTGAATTGGCATCCTATGCGAGTTTTAGTTGTAGAAGACGATTCAGGAATTGCTCAGTCCATCCAGAAAGGATTGATAGAAGCCGGGTATGTTGTCGATGTTGCTAGTGATGGGGAATCGGGGTTACACCATACGACTGTTGCTGAGTATGACATCATCGTTCTGGATATTATGCTGCCCAAGCTAGATGGCTTACAGGTCGTGCGATCGCTTCGCACGCGAGGCATAAAGACGCCCGTACTGCTTCTGACCGCTCGGAATTCGGTTGAAGATCGGGTGCGTGGCTTGGATGCAGGCGCTGACGATTATTTACCCAAGCCCTTCGAATTTACAGAGTTATTAGCGCGATTGCGGGCGTTACTCCGCCGACCGCCACTTCAAGCCAATCCTGTTTTGCAGCTTGCAGACTTAGAAATGGATGTTGCAACCCATCGAATTTGTCGGGCTGGGCAGCCGATCGAGCTGAGTCCTCGCGAGTTTACCTTGTTGGAGTATCTGATGCGCCATCCCCGTCAAGTACTGACTCGCAATCAAATTTTAGAGCATACCTGGAGCTCCGATTTTTACGGAGATTCCAATGTTGTAGACGTCTATATCGGATATCTGCGGCGCAAAATCGATAAAGGATTTCATCCGCCGCTGCTGCACACCGTGCGAGGGATCGGATATCGCTTAAGTATTAGCAATGATTAGTTGGCTGCGGTTACGTTTGCCCATCCGGATCAAGCTCACAGCCTGGTATGTGCTGTTATTGGGGCTAACATTGGCAAGTTCGACGGGTTATCTCTACCTTAGGCTAGAGCATAAGCTGATGACTAAAGTCGATACCAGCCTGCAAATTGCGTCAGCTCAATCCTTGCTCTATATCGACTCGAACAACGGCTTGTTTTTCCAGGAAACGTCGCAACAAAGAACTTTAGCCAATCGTTTGAGTCAGCTTGGACTAGCCGCCCGATTAATTACCCCCGCAGGGCAGGTTACGGATGGATTCGGTCGATACCGCGAGGTTCCTGCCTGGATACCTGTCACGAACGGTTATAAAACCCTATCAACCGATGACGGCGCTTGGCGGTTGATGAGCCATCCGATCGTTCAAGGCGATCGCACGATTGGCTGGTTTCAGATTATCCAGTCTTTAGAGTCCTTGCAGGCGATCGCTCAAGAACTTCCGACCGAAATTCTGATCGATCTACCCTGGTTCTTAATTTTGACGGCCTGCGGCGGACTGTTTCTAGCCAATCGGCTGCTAAGCCCTATTCAATCCATTTCGCAAACCGCTCGAACGATTACCGCCACCGATCTCAGCCAACGCATTCATTATCGAGGCGCAATGGATGAGATTGGGGAATTGGCAATGACCGTCGACCAAATGTTAGACCGTTTGCAATCTACATTCGAGCGCGAACAGCGGTTTACCGCCGCCGCTGCCCATGAGTTACGGACACCGCTAACGGCAATTAAAGTGCGCCTAGACGTAACCCGCAGCCGACACCGCAGCCCAGAAGAGTACGAACAAGTGTTACAGGAGCTCGAATACGAGGTCGAACGTCTGATTCGCCTCAGTAATGGACTGCTCCTGCTGGCTAAACTGGATCGAGAACGTTTTTTGCCTGTTACGTTTCAATCGGTCGATTTGAGTACGCTGCTGAGCGTTTTAATCGAACAACTTCAGCCCTTGGCAGAGACCCAGGCCATTCAGCTCACCTCCCAGGTACAACCCGAGCTTTGGGTTCAGGGCGATACCGATCGTCTCACCAGTTTATTTCTCAACCTGCTCGATAATGCGATTAAATACACGCCAGCCCATGGGAGGGTGAGTGTCGTCGCCCAGGAGGAGACGGGTTCTAAAACCCACGTACAGGTTGCGATCTCCAATACAGGTCCAGGCATCCCAGCCGACGAACTGCCTCGCATATTCGAACGGTTTTACCGCGTCGAGACAGCGCGATCGCAAACCAAGACTGGCGCTGGATTGGGTTTGGCGATCGCCCACGACATCGCGCACCTCCATGGCGGAACCCTAACCGCCCAGAGCGAGCCGAACCGAGAAACCGTCTTTACCGTTGCCCTACCCATCGATCCTCAACCTTAGCGTTCTCTCATCGTTTTCTTAGATTCAGTTTGTAGATTGAGACTAAGCACGATCGCGTTCAGAATTTGAGAGGTTAAAAGGGGCAATGATTAGTCTTAACAAAACCATCGGTTCCAATCGCTCGTCCCTGTGGCGTTCGCTTCAGCAATTTACAGAGACTTGTCGGCATCATTGCGATCGCTGGATCCGTCAAAACATTATCGACGAAGATCCCTATGACGCCGATGAGCAAGAGCTGGCGCTGCAAAGGATGCTTCAGGACGTAGAACATCGTTTACTCGCACAAGCCGACTCAGAACCGCTCGATCGGAGTGGAGCATCTGTCGCTCCTTCTCCAGATTTGCCGCAATGGGACAGAGCCGAGTTTTTGCGGAAGTTATACCTCGATTTAGAAACGGCCAGTAAACCAGTCTAATCCATCGCAAAACGGCGCGGCGCTTGACGCGTATCAATCTCGTGCGATCGCCATTACGGCTCAATCGGCGCATGGGGTAGGCGGCTCCACTCATTCCACGATCCGTCGTAATTGCGGACGTTGGGGTAGCCGAGTAAATACTTCAAAACAAACCAGGCATAAGCCAATGGCACTTCCCCACCAGCCCCGCTCAACAAAACCGATAGATCCCTTTAGGAATTGGGCGGTTACTCCCAGAAAAGTCTCTTCGAGGAGAAATGAAGCGTTCATACTGGCGATCGCTCGAACCTGAAATGACAGTCAATCGATCCACAGGTCTGCTGTTATTGAGTAAAGCTAGGCTGCATTGGCAGAAACCCCAGCGATCGTGTTTTCTGGCAGGAATTATAAGTGGTTCAATCATTGTTCACCTTCTTATTTTCTCGTAATCAGTTTCTTCAATGGTTTACTGGAAGATCAGTGCATATTGCTCGATAACGACGCAAACACAATCAGATTATCCAGATAATGATTGTGCTTAAAAGCCCCTGCACATGTCACTATTCGGAGAGTGGGCTTAGAAGATTTTCCATAAACTGTGGCAGTGGGAAAGCTACGCTTAGCAATCTGCTGTAAACGTTCCACTTTAAATCTTACAGTTCGACCAGTTGCATTCATAACCAGGATTTCATCTCCTACCTTCAACTTTTGCAGATGATAAAAAACAGCAGGTCCTGTTTTTGAGTCAAAATGTCCTACAATCACTGCCGAACCCTTTTCCCCAGGACGATACCCCTTTTTCCACCATCCTGCCAAATCGAAATTCTCTGGAACCTGAAGTGTTCCGTCTTTATTTAAACCAAGCTGAATAATACTTGCATCTACTCCAATAACTGGAATCTGAATTCTAGATGGATTAATTCCTGAGACAGTGGGGACACTATTCATTTTTGGTGTCAAATATGAGCGTGCCTCATCCACAATGGTAGGCTTTTTAATAGGAATTGGCTGAGTAGGACTGAACTGCAAATCATTATTGGTTAAGACTTCGGTTAGTCCCATCAGTCCAACAAGTACTCCTGACAGCATAAGTAGATGTGGGAGATACGGGGATGAAAATCTTAGCCTTGAATTCCGCAAGAGTTGAAAGAAGCTCATAACCAGAGAATACAGGATGAAGAAATATCTTTAGTAAGAAATAGATGCAAGCTGCAAAATAATGCAGCTTGCATCTATTTCTATTTGCGTAAATCAGAAATAAAAGTCGAAAATCCTTCTATTTACGCAAACGATAGGTCATAATGCCAGTGCCCATAAGTGCTAATCCACAGAGAGTAGTAGCAATTGGTAGCACGCCGAACCCATTATCATGAGCACCACCCGCGCCAGCTGCAACTCCGCCCACTGGAGCTGATACACCACCACCACCGTCATCATCATCATCGGCTTGAGCCATAGCAGACTGTACAGATGGAGATGAAATGAGTATAGCCGGAGTTAATAACAAACATCCTATTGTCATTAATCCAGCTGTGTTCTTTTTGAATATAGATAGCATTTTCACGTTCTCCTGTATGTTTTAATAAACAGTGCAAGCACTGAACTAGGATATATAGTACTAATCATATGTGAACCCTCAATGAAAATAGCATGAGAGCATTTTCATACATACAAATAATCCTGCAGGCCAGGTGTACATCTAACGCCAAAATGGGCAAGTAAAGCATTTGAGCAAGTTCAATCGATTAACTCTAATAGCTTGACCTTCAAAGGCAGTTTTAAAAGTAGAAAAACTCTCAAGAGGATAATCTGTTAAGCATCAAAACTCATTAAGGGCCGTAAACGTCATCTTCTACTGCTCCACCTAGTAAGACTAGTGACAGTCCGCCATACCCTCGAACTAGCCAAACATGTATTGCCCACCAAGTAGGATCGTTAAAGTAAGAAACCCCAACACTTAATACTTGAGCAACTAGGCACAGATTAAACGCAATTGAAATGCCATAAAACCCAAGCTGTCTCCAAGCTGGATCGGTGCGCTCTACTTTTGCGATCGCGATCGCACTCATAAGCCCAACTGCCCCATCACGAATGCCAGCGTCTTCTGCACTAACTCAGGGCCAGCTTTTTCGGGCGAACCCACATCAAACGGCGGTTCGGGATTGTACTCGATCGAGAGTTGAACCATCTTGGCAATTTCCTCCCCCCGCAGCAATTTGGCAATCGTCAAACCAAAATCAATGCCTGCCGTCACTCCTCCCCCTGATATCCGATTGCGATCCACCACGACTCGCTCAGTTCCGACCTCAACACCCAACTTGGCAAGTTCTCCCCGCATCGCCCAATGGGTTGCAGCGCGATACCCTTGTAGCAGTCCTGCCTTAGCCAAAAACACAGATCCACCACATACCGAAGTGATGAACTGAGCTGTGTTACCCTGTTTCTTCAGAAATTCCAGCACTTCTGGATCGTCTACGATCGCCATTTGCTTTAAACCGCCGCCGATACAGAGCACGTCCAAGGGCGGACAATTTGCAAAGGTTGTGTCTGGAACAATGACCATACCGTCATCCGCCTCAATCGGCTCTAGCACTTTCCAAATGCGATGGAGTTTGATATCAGGAAGCTCGCTAAACACGGCCTGAGGGCCGACAATATCCAGGGTGGTCATGCCGGGATAGATGACTAAGCCAACGGTATACGGTTGTAGATCGCTCATCAATCAGTCCTTCCACTAACGGTTACTCCGAAATCTCCCTCTATACTAGAAATCAAGATCCGTTGCGCCTAGTCCTCGATCGAGTACTCTTTTCACCGCCATGAGCATTTTCCTGAAACTTTTATTTGAAGAAATTTATCAGACAAAGGATGAAGATGACTTGCGATCGCGCATCGTGCCAAAAATAGGCGAGTATTTTTCGGCAACGCGATGGGGTATTTTTTTCTTCGATGACCTCCAAGAGGCGCTACGCAAATACCTGCCCTTAGCCGATCGCACGCTTCTGAAAACAATGCAAATGGGGCTATCGATCGAACACAATCCGGTCGTGCGCTACCTGGTCGAGCGCCATGCCCCGGTTCACGAAGCATTGGTGGCCTCCCCCAAAGTTTGGACCCTGATTTGTCCTCGCCCGGATCATTGGCATGCGATGGCAGGACCGATCGTCAGCAACGGTCGATTAATCGGTGCCGTGGGCTGTACTCGCGAACGGGCAATGCCTGCCTTCGATACGCAAAATCTAGTCGATATGAGTGCCGTTTGTTTGCACTTATCGGCTTGGGCTTCCACCGTGCGATCGCAACGTGTTTCCGACAGAAAATCTCAGTACCAGGTCTTCAAAGCAGATTGCCTAACGCCTCGCGAATTGCAAATTGCCGGATTAGTGGCCTTGGGGCGAACCAACGCAGAGATCGGGACTGAACTGTGGATTGCCGAGAATTCCGTAAAGCAAGCCCTGAAGCGAATGTTCCGCAAGCTTGAGGTTTCATCCCGTGCAGAGATGGTTGCCCGGCTTTTCGCAACACAATATCATCCGCCAAGTTTGAGCCGCGTTCCGTCGAGCGCGGCCCAGTCTCTATGAAGAACCTTAGGCCGATCGTCCTCTCCAAACAAAATGCGAACGTAAAATGTCGCAAAGGCGCGACCGTAATTCTGTCCGGGGCATTACAAATGTGCCTAAAATAGTGACCGATATCCTTGCGATCGCATTCCATGAAACTAGAACCGTACTTGCCCGAACTTCCAGCATCCCTCTCTCCTTCACTCCGGGTCTCGGTCGTGATTCCGGTTTATAACGAAGTAGAGAGCGTGCCGCATTTGCTGGAGTCGATCGCCCGAGTCCTGCACGCAGAAGGATTAGCCTACGAAATCATTGCCGTAGACGATGGCTCTACAGATGGAACGACCGCACTCCTAAAGCGGATGGCTCTGGAGCGCGCGGACTTGACCGCAGTGCTGCTGCGGCGCAACTACGGCCAGACGGCAGCGATGTCCGCAGGATTTCATCGCGCTAAAGCGCCCATCGTCGTTACCCTAGATGGAGACTTGCAGAACGATCCGAGCGATATTCCAAAGCTCCTAGCCAAGCTAGAAGAAGGTTACGACCTTGTCAGCGGCTGGCGCAAAAACCGTCAAGATGCGGCCTTGACCCGCCTATTGCCTTCGAAGCTGGCCAACGGACTCATCAGCAAAGTCACCGGAGTGTCGCTCCACGACTATGGTTGTTCCCTGAAAGCCTATCGAGCGGAGCTATTGGCAGACATGCACCTCTATGGAGAACTGCACCGCTTTTTACCCGCCTTAGCCTTCATTGAAGGGGCCAAAATTGCAGAGTTGCCCGTCAGCCACCACGCCCGTCAGTTTGGCTCTAGTAAGTACGGACTCAGCCGCACCTTTCGCGTGTTGATGGATCTGATGACGATTTACTTTATGAAGCGGTTTTTGACCCGACCCATGCACGCCTTTGGCTGGTTTGGGTTGATTTCCACAGCAATTGGGTTAGGGCTGGGGCTGCACCTCACCTACGTCAAGCTCGTTTTGGGCGAATCTATCGGCCATCGCCCATTGCTGACGTTAGCCGTGTTATTGGTCTTGGCAGGTCTGGAGCTGTTTTGCTTTGGGCTTCTGGCAGAACTGATGATGCGCACCTATCACGAATCTCAAGGTCGCACCATCTATCGCGTCCGGGAAGTCGTCGAGTCGAGTCACCGCTCGGACCGTTGACCTTCAAACGCGAGCTCCGAGGTTCGCTCGGCCGCTGCTTCGAACGCTGATGCGGCCTGGAGCGTTGCGGGGACGTCGAAAAATTGGGTGGCGATCGCCGTAGAAATCGTAAAGGTATTGAGCCCTTGGGCCGCCAGCATCGCAATATCCTCAACCCGCCGAATACTGGCCACCAGAAGCCGAGTGGTACTGCCAACCCCATCGAGCGATCGCTGCATAGCGCCTAAGTCTTCGCACCCATTGCGGCCAGTGTCGTGGATGCGTCCGAGATAAGGGGCCGCATACTCCGCATGAATGGCGGCTGCAATCAGCACCTGCGGGATGGCGTACACGCCCGTTAAAGTCACCCGCACCCCTTCGCGAATCAGCTGAACCGCTGCCGCCACACCAATCTCAGTCGCAGGCACTTTAACCACCACGCGCGGATCGATCGCGGCGAGACGGATGCCGATCTGATAGTACCGCTCGATCGTCGCGCCCCAAGTTTGGAGCTGCACCTCTCGGACGCCGTAGGCCAACGCTTTCTGCGTCAGAGCAGCAAGGACTTCAACTTGACAAGCAACCCGAGCGTTTTCCAACAGGAGCGGATTCGTCGTGACACCATAAAACAAGCCCAAAGGCAGCCACGCCTCCCACTGGAGCGCGTCCGCACAGTCCAGCATCAGCCGCAGCTCTGAAGTGGCAGCAGAAGACATGAAGCGTTGGGCTGCGGTTGGGATGATTTGAGTCGCGGGATTCATCGGAATTTTGGCCTCAGACAAACAATGCCTCTTCTAATGTACGACTCCATTTAAACTTGGGAATCCTAAAAGAACGCGTCTCTTCCCGATCTCGTTTTTCCCAACGCCGCGCTAGTCTCCGTAATTCTACGGAGATGCGCTGGAAACACTTCCAGGAGAGACATAGAGAGCTTTTTGAAAAGTCAACCGTTTTTATACTCAAAAATTGCAAATTTTTGTGAATGTCGTTTTCTGCTGCCATGCCTTTTGCCTGCCATGCTTTCCTGGAAAGGATCTTGGGGTTTGAGTTCGGGCAGAAAGATCGATTACAGGGTAGAAGACGCCCCTAAATTCGCTGCGAATTTCAGTGGGTTGGGGTAGAGAGTTGCAATTCAACCGAAGCGCGGGCTAAAACACGCATTTCAAGTTCCGTGATTTTCCTGATGCTCTGTAAGCCTTGCCCTTCGTACTCTAGGGAGAGATTGATGCTGCAAAAAGAACGCCCCCTTAAGTGGGGAACTGGATGGGTGTCAGTGCTGGGTCAGACTTTTCGAACTCTTTTGTGAATACCGCCCCTTAAAAAATATGTTGGCAACATCCCCTTCTGAGCTAAAAAGCGAAAGTCTCGAGCTGCTGCAAGCCTACCAGCAGCAGCCCACCACTGAAAAACGCAATCAGTTGGTTCAAATGAATCTGGGGCTGGTTCGCAAAGAAGCCCATCGCTGGGTTACACAGTGTACTGAGAGTTTTGATGATTTGCTCCAGGTGGGCAGCATCGGACTCATTCGTGCCATCGAGCGCTTCGAACCCGTCAAAGGCCACGCCTTCAGTTCCTTTGCAGTACCCTACATCCGAGGAGAAATTCAGCACTACTTGAGGGATAAATGCCCGCAGGTGAGAATTCCGAGACGGTGGCAAGATTTACAGCGTCAGGCGCTAACACTGAACCGGGAAATGCGATCGCAGCTCAACCGCGTCCCAGCCGATGCTGAAATTGCGGAAGCCTTGGGGGTTTCCGAATCGGAATGGCAGGAAGTCAAGCTATCTGTCTACAATCGCTCCGTTCTCAGCCTAGATGCGCCACTGCAAAGCAGCAACGATGAAAATGAAGCGAGTTCGCTCGTCGATCTGCTGCCAGATCGGCAGTACCGGAGTTTTCAGCTCGCCCAAGAAGATCAGCTTCGGTTGCAACTCGCGCTGGCTCAACTCGAAAAACGCACGAGCGAAGTATTAGAGTTTGTCTTTTTCCACGATCTGACTCAAAAGGAAACCGCCGAGCTGCTAGGCATCAGCGCCGTCACGGTCTCCCGACAAGTTAAAAAAGGACTCACGGCTCTCCAAACGTTGATGGCAGGCTCAAAGGATGATGAAACATTCCCTAAGCCGACGGCTGCTGCCCACCGTTAAATCGCAACGAACGAATCGATCGCGCCATGGAGCTTGCCCTATCCGTACAGCGCAAAAGGATTCCGATGAAAAGCCGTTTGACCTGAATCTAATTTGTTAAGATTGTTTAAGTCTTACCCTTAGAGATCGACATAACGCAGTATGACCTTTTTGAATTCTTCCGAGCCTTTGTTGCAGCCCAAGCAAGCAGCGCTGGACATCCAAGACTTAAAAGGTTTACTGCATATTCGCGTTCAGCTCGGCTCCCGCATCCTGCTTCAGTCGCACTATACCCGCATCGACCAAATTTTCGTCCTTTGGGGCGTGCTGTCCAGTCTGATTTTTGCCACGGCCCAGTTTGTCCCGCTTGCCTGGACGACGCAAGCCTGGATTTGGTCTATTTTGACGATTGGTGCTGCGCTTGCAATGACTGTTTTGAGTTGGTGCTGGACGGGAATCGAGCGTCTTCGCTGGCTGATTTGGCTTTGGGTGAGCTTACTCGTCGTTGGAGTGAGTCTTACCGATTACAGTATCTTTCAATGTTGGGGATGGGGAATGGCCCATCTCAGCGAACTGTGGCTGCTGGTGTGCGCTGTCGGTTACTGGGCTACCGGATGGGGACTGAAGTCGCGATCGCTGGGTCTGACGGGTCTGGTTCATCTTTTGGGCTGTCTTGTTTTGCCTTGGACGATGCCCTATCAATTTCTTTTCGCAGGGCTGATCCTGGCGAGTACGCTCTTCTTTTTAGGTGAATATCAATGGGATATGCGTCCCCCTGTCGATTTTGCTAATTTGACGCCATCCCAGCGTCGATTTAACCAGCAGCAACATCTACTCCGACAGGCCGAAATCTAAGTTTTTTTTATTTGGGTTGCTTGCTATTTAGCCCACATTCCGCTGTTTAGAGAGTGATGAAAGAATTAGGAATCTGGCACAGGGAGGAGATAGTAGCTCCAACATTTCACGCTCGTGCTACTGGGCAAGCGCTTTGACGCGCTGTCGCCGTCGCCGCTCCCAAGTTTTTGGCATTACGCGTAGGTGGCGCTTAAAGCTGGTCCATTCCTCCGAACTGAGCTGAACCTGTTGCCAGGTCGGTCGAGCGAGCAATCGATCGGACCAAGCTTGCAGCCGGGGATAATTGGCAAAGGAAATGCCTAAATCGGGCAGGGTGCAGACAAGCATACCCGCTACAATTTCTGCTACTGTGAGCTGCTCGCCAGCAAAATAGGGAAAATTGCCGAGGAGAGGCTCCCAAAAATTGAGTACGTTGATAGCCTGCAAATGCCCGTATTTTGACTCGTCTGAACGGCTGTCATACATAATTAACCTGGCCACTGCTGGAAGCAGCTCGTTTACCGCGACAAGCTGAACCATTCGCACGGTTGCCAAGGTCTTGGCGTCTGCTGGAAGCAGCGGCGGGTTGGGATACTTTGCTTCGAGGTAATCCAGAATAGCAATCGATTCGATCGCGCGAAAATCACCATCCACCAAAACCGGAATGTGACTGAAGGGATTGAGCGCCATAAATTCGGGGTTAAATTGATCGCCATTCAAATTGACAGGCACTAATTCAAAGGAAACCTGCTTTTCCAGGAGTGCCAACCATACAGGACGGGCAAACAGAGAAGGGCGGGCGTAGTAAAGCTTCAACATGGGTATTGGTTTCCAAATCGGGTGTACGAGATCGGGTGTACGAGGTCGTGCAACAAAAGACCGATCGGTCTGTTTTGCGGCAAAAAAATTTAGCCTGTGCGGGCCAGTTGACGGACGTAGGCATCGAGATGGGTTAATGCCCTGTGCAAATGGGCTGTATCTTCGTACAGTTTGGTCAACATGATGGCCCCTTCAATGGTCGCGATTAAAATACTGGAAACGTTTTCTGGATCTACGGTTGAGTGTAACTCTTTACGCATAACGCCTTTCTCGACAATGCGTTGAATCAAGCTGCGCCACGCATCCGCCGCCTTCTTCGCCCTTTCGCGAAGCGCGGGATGGGTGTCGTCGCTTTCTACGGCGGTATTGAGAATGGGACATCCGCCCTGAAGAAAGGGATCGTCCAACAGGTTTCCATAGACATTCAGGATGGCAATCAATCGATCTGCGGCGTGACGCTTGCCGTTTAATGCCCCGATGAATTTTTGCTGAATTCGATGAATGGCAAAGTCAAAGGCGGCTAAGGCCAATTCGTCTTTGCTATCAAAGTGATTGTAGATTCCTCCCTTCTGTAAGCCTGTCAACTGCATCAGGGCAGACATCGAAGCCCCGGAGTAACCCTGCTGGTTAAACAGCGTTGCCGCTTGCTCGATAATTCGCGCTCTGGTGTCTTGGGCTTTGGACATGACTAAAAGACCGATCGGTCTTTTTAAGAATAGCAAATCGGGTTGACTGCGGCAAGATGGGTTCGTGGCTTCGGAATTCGCTTTAGGGTTCGAGTCAAGTTTAGAGTTGCATGACGACTTTCCCGAAGTGACTGCCGCTTTGGAGGTGGCGGTAGGCTGCTGGCGCTTCGTCTAATGGAAATACGCGATCGATGACGGGTTTGATTTGATGCAAGGCGATCGCCCGGTTCATGGCTTCAAACATTTCCCGGCTTCCTACATAAATGCCTTGCACGTCGATGCTGTTGCGCAAAATATAGGTATGGTTCACCTCACCTGCGCCGCTCAACACGCCAATCAAACTGACCCGACCGCCAACCCGCGTCGATCTTAAGGAGCGCTCTAACGTACCAGCGCCTCCCACTTCAACAACTTGGTCTACCCCCTCTTTCTGGGTTAATTCCCAAACTTTTTCCGGCCAATCTGGATGGGTTTTGTAGTTGATGGTTTCGCGCGCGCCCATTGCTTTGGCCCGTTCCAACTTCTCATCGCTGCTGGAGGTAATGATGATGTTGGCTCCTAATATTTTGGCAAATTGCAGCGCGAAGATCGAAACCCCACCCGTCCCGAGCAGCAAAACGGTTTCGCCCGCCGCCAAACCGCCTCTGGTCACGAGGGCCTGCCAAGCAGTGACGGCAGCGCAGGGCAACGACGCGCCTTCTTCGTAGGATAGGTGTTCTGGGAGATGCACGACTCCTTCCTGGTTGAGGGCGACATACTCGGCCAGCATTCCGTCAATTGCCCCACCCATTGCCGATTTGATTTTCTCGCGGGTGAGCCGACCTGCAATCCAATCTTGGAAGAAAATCCCAGCCACGCGATCGCCTACCTTTACCCGCGTCACTCCTTCCCCAATTGCAACCACCTCGCCCGCGCCATCGGATAGAGGGATGAGAGGCAGCTTTAGTCCGGGATAGAGACCGCTGACAACCATAGCGTCTCGATAATTTAAGGACACGGCCCGAACCCGCACCAAAACTTGTCCGAACCCTGGCGTCGGGTCGGGTAAATCGACGGGTCTGAGTCCTTCAAGGCCAGACGCGGTTTGAATTTGATAGGCTTTCATCGATTTCTCCCATTGCGGCCTTGCAAATAGCAAACATCCAAATAGCAAACATCTATATCAAGGGAATAGATGAGCGGGTAGATCTATCGATGGATCTACCCGCTAACGGGTTTCAATGGAGTTCATCTTATCTTAGGAGAAAGTGCCTGTCCGTTATCTCGGTTGCGGAGCGCTCTGAATTTGTCCCGGCAAGCAACCCAGTTGAAAATTCAATGGGTGCTTAGCTTGAGACCATCCCGGCCTGCACCCGGTCGGAGGCTGTTCTTGAAAACCCTGGACTTTAAGGGGTTTCATCATCGTTTGCGATTCAGATTGTCCTGGTTTGGCTTGGATGTGGGTTGGCAAACAACCGAGCTGAGGGTTAAGGGGATATGTTGCCTGTTCCCATCCGGGCGGGCAGCCCGTGGGGGGCTGAGATTGATGCGCCGCGCCGCTGAACTGGGGGACAGCCAATGCGCTGGAGGCGATCGCCAACCACGTCAGAGGTGCGATGCGGAGAAAGGAGTTAATGCATTTCATACGGAATACCTTCCTGGTTAACTTGCAAACATAGAGGTATCTTCGGCAATTTCCAGCTCGGGCGAAGCGATCGAGATCTACAGCCACCATGATATTGCGCACTTGAGGTAAGCGAGCGAAGCATGCCAATTCTGAAGTAATAGGGGAATAGTTTTCTACGCCTTTTTCTACGCCTTAGAGTTCGCAGAACTTATCAATTTTGGTCGATCCAACATGGTAAATCAGTAGAAGTAGACCATTAAGCGCACCCACTGATGTCCCCTCACCCACAGCACCAGGAGGTTAACCATGATTGAAAAAATTTTATTGGCAGATTCTGGTACCGGACAGACCGAGCAAATGCTCAACGCCCTCATGGAGCTTCCTGCCATCCAGCGCGCCACCGTAACGGTGCTGCATGTGGTGCCTCCCCAAGTGAGCACCGAAGGCATGCAAGAAAAACGCGAAGAAGGAGCCAAAACCTTAGCAAAAGCAGTTGAGGGGCTTCACCTGGATCCGAGTAAGTTTATGGCCGTCAATACCATCCTCCGGGAAGGCGAACCGAAGGATGAAGTGTGCCGCGTTGCGGAAGAGATCGATGCCGATCTCATCATCATGGGATCTCGGGGACTCAAGCGCCTCCAATCCATTCTGGAAAATTCCGTCAGTCAGTACGTGTTTCAACTGTCTTCCAAGCCCATGCTGCTGATTAAGGACGACGTGTACGTCAAGCGCCTCAATCGCATCATGGTGGCGATCAATGCTTCTGCCGCGGCCAAGGAATCCCTCGACCTTGCTCTTCAATTGCT
Organism: Altericista sp. CCNU0014; assembly: GCF_044923475.1. Classification (NCBI taxonomy): domain Bacteria; kingdom Bacillati; phylum Cyanobacteriota; class Cyanophyceae; order Synechococcales; genus Altericista; species Altericista sp. CCNU0014. The sequence continues at coordinate 1,526,436 of NZ_CP137338.1, read as the reverse complement.
TCGGGATAACAAGAGCGGCAAACTGATTTTGGCTCACGTGATTCCTGACGCAACCGAGCGCAAAACCCTCACCTCTGCCGAAGCCGAGCGCGATCCGCTGCTGGCCCCAGCGATCGCCGCTGCAAAGCGATTTGGCGTGACCGTCCAGTGCGTGGCGATGTCCGGGAAACCGGGCGAAGCCATCTGTCGCATTGCTGAGGAGAGCCATGCAGACTTACTGATACTGGGTTCCCCCGATCGTCGGCCCTCGGTTGCTCGGAGTTTGCCCGACTTGGATCGGCTCTTGGGGACTTCTACCTCAGACTATGTGAGGGTCCAGGCTCCGTGTCCCGTGCTATTTATTCGCAAAGGCGAGTAAGCGCTGGGGCTGTAGGGTCCTGACTCCAACCGACCAACATCCTAGCGGTGTCTGAATCTAAGGGAGCTGATGGCGCGCAAGCGCTTCCCAACTCCCTGGCAACGCAGTCCCGGAAAAGACCGCCTTAGAGCATGACTGCGGAAATTACTTACGAAATTGTGCGGAGTCCGCTGAGTCTATCCCCCGTTGGAACTTACGTGTATTCAACGATGTGCTGAACATGCAGATTTTGAATAATGAAGTCAATGGTTCATCAACACAACGGGGGGCTTCATCGTGGCTTACAAAATCTCGGCACAATCTGAAACGCTAGAATTGCTAATGGCTTATCGCCAAAAACCCTGCGTCCATCTGCGCAATCGCATTGTCAATGCAAATGTGGGCTTAGTGCGCAAAGTCGCTCATCGCATCGCCCATCAAAGTTCTGTCCCGTTTGAAGATCTAGAGCAGGTAGGCTATATCGGTCTGATTACCGCGACCGAGCGCTTCGACCCTACCCAAGGCTACGCCTTTAGCTCCTTTGCCATTCCCTACATCAAGGGCGAAATGCTCCACTTCCTGCGCGATCGAGCCAGCACAGTACGGATTCCCAGGCGCCTCCAGCAGTTGAGAAACGAGGGCGATAAAGTGTCTCAAGCGCTCGTTGCAAAGCTGGGCCGTCAGCCCAACGAGCTGGAAATTGCCGCAGCGCTGAATATCGATGTGGAAGAATGGCGGGCTGTGAAGCTGTCATCCATCAATCGAGCACCGATGAGTTTAGATGCCCGAATTCAAGCGGGTCAACAGACAGAGAGCGCGACGACCTTAGGCGATACGTTGATGGATGCCCACAGTGCTTTTCTGCAAAGCTGCCAAGAGGAACGTCTGGAGCTACAACACGCCCTCAACCAGCTTGAAGGAAAGACCCGCGAAATGATCGAATCGGTGTTTTTACATCAACATTCCCGTCAAGAAGTAGCAGCCCGGATTGGCGTCAGCCCCGTCACTGTCACCCGACGCATCAAAAAAGGAATTGAAGAATTAGCAGAGATGCTTCAGATCCCATCTTTAGCTGCTCTAGTTGAAGGGTAAGCGTTAGCGAAGAGATGGTTTAAAGTTTCGCAGATATTACACTAGCCCCCTATCCCCCTAAAAATGGAAGGTTAGGGGGATAGATTTTGACTATCTCACTCAGAATAGGAGCTAGGAGAGGGCTATCTCACTTACCCAGCTTTTTCGCGACTGTATAACGGCCCTAAGTTGGGCGGTGGCCTTGTGCCTGATCTTTTCTCCCGACAGTCAGCAACTGGCAATCGCCCCACCACCCATCAACAAAAATACAGACCGCAGCAGGAAAGCCATACCGCTAAAACTCAGCAACAAAACCAGAAATGGACCGAACATAGGACTAGAAGCCGCCAGTAAAGCCTAACGACCAAGCTCACCCGCCGTAGACAACCTCTGAATCTTAACAGAAACTTTTAGGGGGTCGGGTGCAGCGACTTTATGGGGAGACGAGCACTAGAGAGAAATAGGAGACGACCATGCATGCGGCGACAGAATTCATGTCTACTAACATATAGCACTACGGATTTTGCTTAGGACGCACTGCTTAATCAAATCCTTACTGCTCAAAGCGGGCTATTTACAAACGTCTTAACATGCTCTCGTAGGGCTATATCGCTCGCTCCTCACCAAAAATTCTAGGTTGATTGAAGAAAAGCTTAAAGTAAAAAATCGGGAGAACTTGCCAGGATTTGAGGACGACCATGCAGCCGTCGTCACTTGATGACTTCTAACATATCGTATCGCCTCTTATCCCTTACCCTACCCTCTTAACGAATTCTCAGGGAACAAGGCTTCAACCTTTTCCATAATCTTTTCGCACGTGCAGGCGGCAAGCTCCCTCCGTTCAATCAAAATCAATGAAATTAATCTACCATGAGCACCCAAAACTATGTTGCCTATATCGGTATTGACTGGGCAGATCGCAAACACGATATTGCCCTCTATGACTGCACATCAGACATCTGGCAAGAATACACGATCAAAACCCGTCCCCAAGACATCCTAGATTGGGTCAATCAACTGCGAGCACGCTATGGAGGAGGAAAAATCGCGGTCGCCCTGGAACAGAAAAGAGGCACGTTGCTCTATGCCCTGTGTCAATACGATAACTTGGTTTTGTTTCCCATCAATCCTCGTACCGTTGCGAACTACCGTAAAGCTTTCCAACCCTCTCGCGCTAAGTCTGACCCAGTAGATGCCCGTCTGTTGGTCGAACTGATGCAGAAGCATCCAGAAAAGCTAGTTTGCTGGGTACCGGGCTGTCCTCAAACTCGTGCCCTCAGACAATGGGTGGAATCACGGCGAATGCTCGTGGGCGAGAAAGTCAGACTGACTAATCGTATTACCGCCGCTCTCAAAACATACTTTCCTCAAGTGCTCGATTGGTTTGAGGATAAAGACACTTTGGTCTTTTGCTCATTTATGGAGTAGTTTACATCCGTGACCGACGCTCAAGCGGCAACCCCGCAGCAATTGACCCAATTCTTTCGCTCCCACCAGGCTGGACGCAAATCGGCGGACTCTTGGTGCGCAGCTTTCGCCCGACGTATCCGACAAATCCAAGAGGCAGGGCCGCCTCTGACTCGCGACGAGGCCATTGTGATTCCGGCTCAAGCGTTGACCAGTGCCTTGATTGCACTGTTAAAAGTCGTGCTCACTCAGCTCAATGATTTTAATGCCAAGATTGTGACATTATTTGAGTCCATTCCCGATGCTGAACTCTTTTCCAGTCTGCCAGGGGCTGGCCCTCATCTTGCACCTCGTCTGCTTGTGGCTTTCGGTGCAGAACGAGACCGTTTCGCTTCGGCACAGGCCTTTATGAGTTATGTCGGCATTGCTCCAGTGAAAGAAGAAAGTGGCAAGAAGCGATGGGTGCATTGGAGGTGGTCTTGTCCCATTTTTCTCAGGCAAACCTTTGTCGAATGGGTGAACCAGTCCAGACGGTTTTCGCCTTGGGCACAAGCTTTTTATCAAAAACAAAAACGCGCAGGGAAGTCCCATCAAACTGCTATTCGCTCACTTGCATACAAGTGGGGCAGAATTCTTTGGCGCTGTTGGCAAGATAATACGCCCTACGATGAGCAGAAATATCTAGCTGCATTAGCATGCAAGAAGTCTCCTCTTATCAAGCTTTTAGGCGCTAATGATATAGAATCTCACCCCCTCGCACAGGCTTAAGTAGCCCAGTTGAGACAATGAAATTCAGGTTCAATCCAAATCGCTAGCAACAAAGGAATTTTCGGCAAAAATAACTTGCTACTGATGTAGAACTCTCAGTAGTAGGTGAATTTCACTTGACTGAACACTGCCCAGAAACTTAGTGATTGACTCCGTCTACCTCAGGGACTATGTTAGGCTTCGCCTCCGATACGCCTCTCACCGTACATAAAATATTCATCGTGCGAATAAAACAGCATCCATTCTCCAGAAGGCGGAAATATTACCGCATCTTCAGATGAAGGCTAGCAAAAATCATCCCAATATTTGCAGAACACTTTCCACCTCACCAAAGCAGCAAGATTATTGCTCCACGATACAACTACCGCTTGATACGACTATGTTGAGCGATCAAGTAACCATTGCCGAACTTCTGACTCATCACCAGAAGTATTGATGCGTGAAATACGCTCAAACAAAGATTCGTTGAGTCCTGAGTGGCCAGAGAGTTCCAACAAATATCGACACAACTCGCGGGCTTTACTCTCGCTAAGAGGATGTATGGAGTTTAGGGCGATGTTGGGTAACTTATTCCAGCGAGAATCAGTCCAGCGCCATTTGAGAGGGAATGAATCCAGAGGGCGGTAATCGGATTCTTCGATTTTAAGCATTGATCATACGAGACACGAGCCGCATAACTATTGTTTAAACGACAAACTGTCGTCTAACACCCTCTATGGGATGTTTATCTAACATGATGTCGTCTAACATCCTAATTGTCGTTCGCGACGGGAAGGGATTTCAGAATAGGCAAACGATGTTGCCGTCTTCCCTCGTAGAATCTCTGCAAAGCTAGCTCCAGTATGCAAAGAAGCTCCACCAACAAGATTTGAGCGCAGGATTGGGAGAGGTATTTCTGCCCAATGCACTAGAAAAGAAATATCCAAATCTCAATCGAGAATGGGGGTGGCAATACATGTTCCCAGCTATCAGCCTTTCGAGGATTCCAGGATCCAGCGTAATGCGACGGTATCATATTCAGGAAAGACCGCTGCAAAGGGCGGTAAAAATAGCCATTAAATCAGCAGGCATAGCCAAACATGGCAGTTGCCATACATTCCGCCACAGCTTTGCCACTCACCTGTTGCAAAATGGCTACGACATCCGTACCATACAGGAATTACTGGGGCATAAGGATGTAAAAACAACTATGATTTACACCCACGTTCTTAACAAGGGCGGTCATGGGGTACGCAGTCCCTTAGATGAATAGACTTCTTTCATAAATATCCTAGCGATTAAATATTTTCTGGGAAATTTTATCCACCCATCGCCTGTCCTGCAATCCAACCCGTCGTCCAGGCATTCTGAAAATTAAACCCACCCGTTACGCCATCCACATCCAAAATCTCGCCCGCAAAGTACAGCCCCGGACAACAGCGACTTTCCATCGTCTTAAAATTAACTTCCGCGAGAGGAATGCCACCGCAAGTGACAAACTCATCCTTAAAAATGCCCTTACCCCGAATCTCAAACTGCCCCTGCGTCAATTCCAGCAACAGTAGATTCAGCGCTTTCTTAGAAAGATCGGCCCAGCGGAGTTCGGGGTCGATCCCTACAGATTCAACCAACCGCTGCCAGAGCCGTTGAGGTAGGGCAACCGGGCAATGCTTGGAGATCGCCTTCCTCGCCCATTCCTCCTTCACCCTCAACAACACGCCCCGCAACACTTCAACCTTTAGGGCAGGCAGCCAATTTACTTGAATAGCAGCTCGGTACCGCGCATCGTAAAGCAACCGCGCGCCCCAAGCCGACAGCTTGAGCACCGCAGGCCCGCTCGCACCCCAATGGGTAATCAACAACGGTCCTTCCTGCTCCAAAGGCTTTTGACCCTCCACCAGCAGCTTCACCCGCACCAAAGGCACCGACACCCCCGCCAACGCTGCCAAGCGAGGATCGGAAATATTAAACGTAAATAGGGAAGGAACGGGTGGCACGAGCTGATGGCCCAAACTTGCCGCCAACCGATAGCCCAAAGGATGGCTGCCCGTTGCCAAGAAAAGGCGATCGCACCCGATCGTTTTGCCGCCCTTAAGTTGCACAGTAAATCCAGAGGCCGAAGGGATAACCTCCGTCGCCGCCGCCCCAGTCGCCACCTGCACCCCAGCTCGTTGAGCAGTGTGGACCAGACAGTCCACAATCGTGGCGGAATCGTCGGTCGTCGGAAACATGCGCCCGTCAGGCTCGGTTTTGAGCGCCACCCCACGGGACTCAAACCACGCCACCGTATCGTGGGGCTGAAACCGAGCGAAAGACCCGCGCAGAGCCTTCCCCCCGCGCGGATAATACTGCACCAACGCCGTCGGGTCGAAGCAAGCGTGGGTCACATTACAGCGACCCCCACCCGAAATCCGAACCTTAGCCAACACCTGCGGGCTGGCCTCCAGTAGCGTCACCTGGGCGTGGGGACTGGCTTCAGCAGCGGCGATCGCGCCAAAAAAGCCAGCCGCTCCACCCCCAATCGCTACAATTTTCATAGCGTGCCGCCGCTCAAAGCATTACGCACCGGGTTGAGACTGCTTTAAGTAAGCCTCAATTGCATCGGAGGCAATATCGGCCAAGGTGCGCCCTTGAACTTCAGCAGCCTGCTTGAGATCCTCAAACACCTTAGGCCTTAAATTCACGCGATACCGGAGGCGATGGCGATCGGCACTCGCCTTAACGGGCGCTGGGACGTAGGTTTGAGCGTAGCTTCGCAAAGCATCAAAGCCAACCCGATGGCAAAAATCGCCAAAGCTCTCTGGCTTGCCGTCGGTCGAGCGTTTTTCCTTAAAAAATACGAGCAGCGGCTCTAGAAACGTCTCTAGTTCGGCAATCGGAAGCTTTTCTACAAAGGCTTGTGCCAGCCGCGTTTGATGGGGACTGCTCCCCAACCAAACCTGATACGTATCCGGCGTAATCCCGACAAACCCAAGCTCGGCCATATAAGGACGAGCGCAGCCATTGGGGCATCCCGTCATCCGAACCACGAAGTGCTCTTGTCCCAATCCAAGGCGATCGAGCAACGCTCGGATCCGAGCCAACACCCCAGGAATCGCGCGCTCCGACTCCGCGATCGCCAATCCGCAGGTCGGCAGTGCCGGACAGGCCATGGCATAGCGCACCATCGGGTCGATAGCCTCGACGGGCTGAATGCCGGAAGCCTGCAAAATCCGGTCGATTTCAGCGCGATCGCCGGGCTGAATGCCATAAAACAGCACGTTTTGATGCGGCGTCAAAAGGATAGGCAGCGAGAACCTTTCCACCAAAGTTTTCAGGGCAGTTTTAAGTCGAAACTCGCCCTCATCTTTGACCCGTCCGTTCTCGACGGAAATCCCCAAGAATAACTTGCCATCGCCTTGCTCGTGCCAGCCCAGAAAGTCCTTATATTGAAATTCTGGCAGCGCCTTGTAGGGCAAAATAGATCGACCAAAATACTTCTCAACCGTTTGCCGGAACTTTTCTAACCCCCAGTCATGGACCAAGTACTTCATGCGGGCATGCCGTCGCTGGGTGCGATCGCCGTAATCCCGCTGGGTCGCCACGATCGCCTTAACCAGATCGTAGACGCTGTCTTTATCGACGTAGCCTAAGGGATCGGCAGCGCGGACAAAGGTTTCTTCCTTATTGTGAGTGCGCCCCAGACCGCCCCCAACCAACACGTTAAACCCTTCTAGTTCGCCCTCAGGGCCGGTCATGACAATTAAACTGACATCCTGGGTATAGACATCCACAGAATTGTCGCCCGGAACCGTCACCGCAATCTTAAATTTCCGGGGCATGTACTGCTCCCCGTAGATCGGCTCCTTAGGACTCGATAAATTGCTGTGGTGAATATTCCGCAGGCGGGCCGCCTTGACCTCAGGATGCTCCTCCGCAGAAATTGCCTTTTCGCCATCCAACCAAATCTCGTAATAGGCACCGGACTGCGGCGTCAAGAGATCGGCAATCCGGTTGGCATAGTCGAGGGCATACTGATACTCGGGACGATTTTTATAGGGGGCGGGCGGAGCCATCACGTTGCGGTTCAGGTCGCCGCAAGCCCCCAGAGTAGAACCCATGCTGCGAACGATTTCGACAATGGTGGCCTTAAGGTCGCGCTTTAAAACGCCGTGCAGCTGAAACCCTTGGCGCGTTGTCGCCCGCAAGGTTCCATTGCCGTAGGTATCCGCCAATCGATCGAGCGTCAAAAACAGCTCCGGCGGAATAAACCCGCCCGGACTGCGCGTCCGCAACATCATCGAGTAGTCTTTCTCTTGACCTTTGACTCGATTGTCTCGATTGTCCTGTTGATAAGAGCCGTGGAACTTTAAAATCTGAACCGCATCTTCACTAAAGTGATTCGTATCGAGTTTCAGTTCGCTGAGCACGGGCTCCCGCAGATAGTTACTTTTTTCCTTAAGAAACTCGACCTTAGAGCGCTTTGCTTGGACGGGGACAGTCGGTAACGTATTAACCATGGACACAGGTGCAGGAATGATAGTTGAAATCTAGAGCAGCGATCGCAGCCACACTCGGTCGGGGTTGGAGCCAAAAGCCCGGATGCCAAAGCGATCGACATCTCAAAGCTCAGACTTGGATTCCCTGTAAAACTGACGTTTAGTAGTGACGCTGGCTCGCAAAACCATTAAATCCGGTAATCCGCTCGGAATAACGATCTTGACATTTATTGTATCATTCCTTGAAGGATCCCGCAGGTGAGATTCTATATCAAGAAATGTAAAACGGCTGAGATTCAGATTTCAAAAACCCATCAACGCTTGGTACGACCGTTAGAACTAGCAACATCACCCGACTCAAGCAAAAGGATATTTATTGCGATCCGGGCAAGTCAAGCCCCAGCACTGCTCCAATCGCTCTACCCGGTGATAGTGCTGAAACTCTCTCGGACTGAGAAATTTAACCTTTGCATCGAAGATGCGCTGATTTAAGAACTCCCAGAGGGGAAAATCGCGGTCGAAAATACGTTGGAACATGATGCTTGATAAAACCCCTATACTCGATCTAACCATTTCTATGAGTTAGGGTGCCCAAGTATTTACGTTGATTTTTAATCCAGATGCTTGTGGATCTAAACTTTTTTTTAAGCACCTCTGTCGAGCCAAAAGCCCATCGAGCGATCTTCGATCGCGGGTTGCGTTCTGTCCCGATCGAAAGAGACTTCGGCAAGACTCTACAATGGTCTTTGGGAATGTCAATAAGGAACCTTAAAGGTCAATGTCTTTACTAGACTGGTTTGCAAATCGTCAAAAAACAACACCAGCTTCTCACGCTCAACCGGAACGAGAGATTGCGGACGGTCTCTGGAGCAAGTGCGAAGCCTGTAGCGTGATGACCTTTACCAAAGATTTGAAAGCAAACCAGATGGTGTGCGTCGATTGCGGCCATCACATCCGCATCGATAGCCGCACTCGCATTGCTCAGCTGATCGACAGCGGGACTTGGTCGCCCATGGACGAGCGCCTGACCTCCTGCGATCCGCTCAAGTTTCGCGATCGCAAATCCTACGGCGATCGCCTCAAAGACTATCAGGAGAAAACCGGACTTACGGATGCAGTTCAGACTGGCATTGGCAAGTTAGAGGGCCTACCCATTGCCCTAGGCGCAATGGACTTTAGCTTTATGGGCGGCAGCATGGGTTCGGTCGTCGGCGAAAAGCTAACCCGTCTGATCGAACGGGCCACGCAAGATCGAATCCCCGTCATTATCATCTGCGCTTCCGGGGGAGCTCGCATGCAGGAAGGGATGTTAAGCCTCGTGCAAATGGCAAAAACCTCGGCGGCCCTCGAGCGCCACCGCGAACATCACCTGCTTTACATTCCGCTCTTGACCCACCCCACCACGGGCGGCGTGACCGCTAGCTTTGCCATGCTGGGAGATATCATTTTGGCCGAGCCAAAGGCCACCATTGGTTTTGCCGGACGGCGCGTTGTAGAGCAAACCCTCCGTGAAAAGCTGCCAGACAACTTTCAAACCTCAGAATATTTGCTAGATCGCGGCTTCGTGGATGCGATCGTGCCTCGGACCCAGCTCAAAGCCACCCTTGCCCGACTGATTCGCCTCCACCAACCCGTCCCCGCAGCCCTCGCTTAAAGAAACAGCACAACCGTTATTAGAACGTCTATTCCTTGTTGTAGCGTCATCCTGCGATCTCGAAACAGCAACGTTCCGCGCTTTTTAAGAGTTTAATAGCAGTCATTTTGGGAAACATCCCCTGCAATGGCATGATATTAACGGGAGTAATGACATTGAAACCGATGGTCTTCAATCGCGGTGCTCGCTTTTGAAGCGAGCGCATGCCTCCCTGTCCGGTCTGCGATCGGATAGATCTTAAGTCTGTGTTGAGAGCTTGATTCACTGAGGAAATTGAAAGGAGAACTATGTTGAGACGATACTTTGGGCTAGTGGTGGCCGCAGTATTCTTTACATTCCAGCTCTGGACGGGCGTTGCTCAAGCGGCAGAACTCGATGCGCTTACCCGAACAGTGCCCCTAAACGGGAGTGGAGACACCATTACTCTTACCCGCAAACAGTTCGACGACGGTCGCAAGCTGTTCGATGCCGCCTGTGCGAGCTGTCATGTCGGCGGTGTGACCAAGACCAACCCAAGCCTTGGCTTGGATCCCGAAACCCTAGCCCTTGCTAACCCCAATCGCGATACCATAGAAGGGTTGGTAGACTACATGAAAGATCCGACGACCTACGATGGGGAGGAATCTATTGCCGAAATTCACCCCAGCCTCAAGAGTTCTGACATCTTTCCAAAGATGCGTAACTTGAGCGAAGATCAACTCGTAGACATTGCCGGCTACATTTTGGTCCAGCCTAAAATCTTGGGCGATAAGTGGGGCGGCGGCAAAATTTACTACTAACGCGATCCGCAATCTCCTCCGGTAATTCCCTAGCAAGTTTTAGATAATCTGGTTTTTAGATAAACATGCTAAAGTCCGTTTGCTGGCGCTGGCTTGGGATAATCGTACTGGTGGTGTTCGGAGCTGTAAGCACGCCCGATCTCGTTTGGGCGGCAGAGATCGATCCGTACGTGCAACGCTATCTCAAAGCCTCTGAACCGATTAGTTTACCTTTGAATCAGGAAGGCGAATCTCGCTCTTTTACGGCAGACGACCTGTCAGTAGGTAAGCGCCTCTTTGAAGAGAACTGTAAAAGTTGTCACGTGGGGGGCGCGACGTTACCTAATCCTTTAGTGTCGTTGTCTTTAGAAGATCTCAAAGGTGCAACGCCGCCTCGCAACACGATTGGTGCTTTAGTGGCCTTTCAACGCGAACCATTGACCTATGACGGTCAAGACTTTGGGTTTGGATGTCGAGAAGTTTCTGAGCGCTGGTTGACCGCGGGAGAGCTAGAAAACCTAGCTGCCTTTGTGCTGAGGGCGGCGGAAGTTGCACCGGGCTGGGGAATCGAAAGATTTTAAGAACTGTAACTAAAATTTTGTCGAAAGATACGTCAAAATCAGATCTAGAGCATCTTAAAATAAGAAAGGATCGCTTTCACGGGCCTATACGAGGGTTTCTTCCTCAATTTAGAACCAGCCCGTCGTGAAGGCGCGTTATCAAATCGCTGTCGAATTTTGTTGGAGGAGAACCCGTTGAAAAAGTTATTATCTGTCATTCTATTGGCGGTTTCGTTTTTGACCTTCGCGTTGGGGCGTCCGGCCCTAGCAGCAGATGCTGCTTCAGGCGCGAAGGTATTTAGCGCGAATTGTGCTGCTTGTCATATGGGCGGCAATAATGTCGTGATGGCCAATAAGACCCTTAAGAAAGAGGCGCTCGAGCAATTTTCGATGTATTCCGCCGATGCCATTACAACTCAAGTCACCAATGGTAAAAATGCAATGCCTGCTTTTGGCGGTCGTTTGAGCGCAGACGAAATTGCTAACGTGGCAGCTTATGTTTTATCGCAAGCAGACAAAGGCTGGGCTGGTTAAGCCTACGTTAGCAGTTCGATCGAGCCATAAGTAAGCCGCAGATGGGCAAACTGTAAAGCAGCCCATCTGCGGTTTGTTTTTTCCAAAATGTTTTCGAAACAACCTCAGTCTCTCCCCAGGCACTATAACTTGGCCTGCGGAAAATGCCGCGTCGCGATCGCCGCCTTATTATTTTGTCAAATTTTTCTGGATCGCCAGCAGGCGCTCGGAAGAGTTGACGGGCGCGCGGGGCAACGGTAATTCCGTATTGGGCCAGTTTGGCAAACTATTGCAAGGGCAACCGAGGACGGGCAATCCAGCTGCGGGCAGAGAAATGGGCATATCGCATCGAGCGCATTCCACGATCTCCCAGGAATCGCTCAGCAGCTCCTTGACGTCGATTGTCGTGCCGTCCAAGTAGCAGTCGTTCGAATGGGCGTCCGTAATTTGAGCCCAGCATTGCTCGAACTCAGGACTGTAACGATCTCGTTCGAGAACCGTTTGCGCCAAGCAGAACGACTGACCGGCATTAATCCAAACCTTTTTCCCTAACTGCATCCAGCAGGCAATGTATTTTTTGACATCAGCTTCTAGAGCCATTAAAGTTCTCTCAAGCAATACGGAGTGGAGGGCGGCAGCGAGTTTAATCTCGCAATTTCATTTTATCGCGGCGTCCCGACTGCGGTGTATCGAGATCGGCGCCCAGCTCCAACACCCTAGCAGAAAGGCTTTACAGTCTAGAAACCCGCAACTGTCCGGGCTGGTTTAATGGGCCTTCCAGCCGGATCCGCCTGTTGGCGTGGAGGTGGCGCAGGATTTTGTAGACGGTCTCGATGCGGGTATTCTCTCCCACTTTGGCAGCTAAATCCGTCAGGGCGATCGCCCCATTGGCTGCCGCCAGCGCCTCCAGAAGCTTCTGTTGAAGCGCGAGGGTAGCAGCTGCGGCCTTTTTGCCGGCCTCTACTCCCGGCTGGTGATAGGCATTCACGTGAATCAGGGAAGCGTAAAAGCCGACAGTTCTCTCGTAGAGCGCAATCAACGCACCCACCCTTTTGGCATCGACTGTTGGCAGGGTCACGGTAATCGTATCTCGACCTTTTTCGTAGAGGGCTTCGCGGGTGCCCAATAAAAAGCCCGACAGATAGTCACCCGTCGTGACATTGGGATCCAGTTCCACGGACGGCCCTTCGCGATCTTGGAGCACTTCGATGAGGGTGGCAAAAAAGTTGGGCAGCCCTTCGCGCAGCTGCTGGACGTAGGCGTGCTGATCGGTGGAGCCTTTATTGCCGTAGACCGCAATTCCTTGGTTCACGACGTTGCCGTCTAGGTCCAGTTCCTTGCCCAAGGATTCCATGACCAATTGCTGGAGGTAACGACTAAACAAAAGCAGGCTGTCTTTGTAGGGCAATACCACCATATCCTTGAGTCCCTTGCCGTCACCCGAGACATACCAGCTCAGGGCGAGGAGGGCGGCGGGATTTTGCTTGAGGTTCGGGACGCGGGTGGCTTCGTCCATGACCTTAGCCCCCTCGAGCAGGTCGCGAATGGCGATGCCTTGAAGGGCGGCAGGCAACAGACCCACTGCGGACATCTCCGAGGTGCGCCCACCGACCCAGTCGTGCATGGGGAAGGCAGCGAGCCACCCCTCGGCCTTGGCCAAGCGGTCGAGCTGGCTTCCCTCTCCCGTGACGGCAACGGCATGCTGGGCAAAATTGAGACTGCGATCGCGGTACCGTTTTTGCACCTCTAACATCATGTTTCGCGGCTCTGGCGTGCTGCCGGACTTCGAAATGACGATAACAAGGGTAGAGGTCAGCCGATCCTGAATTCGATCGAGCACCCGATCGATACCCGTCGGATCGGAGTTGTCGAGAAAGTGAATGTGGAGGGGCGGGTGGAGGGGCGCGAGGGCTTCCGCCACGAATTCAGGACCGAGAGCAGAGCCGCCGATGCCGATGGAAAGAATATCGGTAAATTTGGGGGCTAAGGATGGGTGAACGGTACCTGAATGGACATCTTTGACAAAGGTTTCGATAGACTCAAGGGTTTTGACGACGTCAGTCTTGAGTTCTGGCGTGGGGGCTAGATCTGGATTGCGGAGCCAGTAGTGGCCCACCATGCGGTTCTCGTCTGGGTTGGCGATCGCCCCTTTCTCCAAAGCGGCCATTTCTGCAAACGCTCGGTCGAACTTGGGCATTAGAGCAGCAACATCGGCATCTGTAAACCGCATACGACTGATATCGAGGTAAATGCCTAGCCCGTCGTGATAGTAGAGCCAGTCTTGATAGCGTTGCCAGAGTTGCGCTGGATCCATTCTCAATCCTTGAATGCTGTTGTACTTAACCATATCCTCTTCCCAGTATCGCCGTTAAGGGCGATCGCGACACCGTCGAGATTTTACAAAACCCCGATTTAACCCTCGGGATATGATGAAACGAGAGCGATTTAACGCGCGAGATCCTTTTTTGAAGCCAATATGACCTCCTTCAGGTTAGCGATTTTAATTCTTTGCTCCCTTTGTGTAGGCTACGCTGCCGCCTGCATTCCGGGACTGCAGCTACCGCTCGCAGTGCATCGATGGCATCCCCCAACGGCGATCGCGATCGCCGCAGCGCCCGTCCCCGTTTGAGGCATTGGCTGGGTCGGGACGCGTACGCCCTATTTTGAGGATACCGTTCTCTTTTTCCGAGATGTTTTGAAGTTGCCCTTAAGCGTGGAGTCCCCGCAATTTGCCGAATTCACCCTAGAGGGCGGAGAACGACTGGGCGTGATCGGATCGCGCTCAGCAGAAGCTACCTTTATGAACGGTCCGACGATTGAATTTGTCGTGGCGGATGTCGGTCGAGCGCGATCGCAGTTAGAAGCAGCAGGCGTTCGGTTTATTGGCGAAATTCATCGAGATAAAGCATCTGGACTTGCGTGGACGAATTTCTGGGGTCCCGATGGATATCCCTATGGATTGACAAGCGCAGCTAAACTTTAAAAAACCTCCGTCTCGCAGGGAGAAGGAGGTCAAAACGCATCAGAATTCTTTTCGCGATCTATCGCGATCTATGCAGAGCGGCTTTCTGCCAATCGCACCTTAGTGGCCAAGCCCAGCGTTTTAAGAATGGATATCATGATCCAAGTCGTATCGATTTCCCACCACTGCAGTCCGTGACGGGCAGAATGAGGAAATGCGTGGTGATTGTTGTGCCAGCCTTCCCCGTAAGTTAGAAGGGCAACCCACCAGCAATTGGTCGATAGATCGCCTGCCTCGTGAGTGCGATAGCCGAACTTGTGGGTAGCACTGTTGACAAACCACGTGCAGTGATAAACCAGCACCAAACGCATGAAAATCCCCCAAACGACGAAGGACCAGCCGCCTACGGCGTACAGTCCGAGACCGAAAACGATTTGAATCGGTAAAAAGTACTTATCTAGAAATTGATAAACCGGATCTTGGTTGATGTCTCTAGTGAGACGCTCGACTTCTTTTTTGGCCGCCACATCGCGCAACATCCAACCCATGTGACTCCACCAGAAACCAAAGTTGGAATTATGCTGGTCTTTCTCTTGGTCGGAATACACGTGATGGTTTCGATGCAGGCCCACCCACTCGATGATGCCGCCCTCACAAGCCAAGGCGCCGCAAAAGGCAAAGAAATACTCCAGCCACTTGGGCGTCTGAAAGCTGCGATGACTGAGCAATCGATGCCATCCTAACGTGATGCCCAGTCCGCCTGTGATCCAGTGCAAGACCAGCATTAAACCGACGGCTGACCAGCTAAAGTTACCGGGCAGTAAAGCAAACAGGGCACCAATATGAATTGCCGCCATAAACAAAATGACGGGCCAAGACAAGGGAGGTTTTGTAACAGTTGTTGCAGCAGTCATCCAAAGACCTTTCAGTAAAAGTTAACAGGGCGATCCTCATCTACGTTAGCCTTAACTTCGAGCCATCAGGCTGGATGTCTGCACGCGAGCGTAAAACCATTACGGCTTCAGTCGTTTGCGAAGGATAGGGCAGCCTCATCGGATCGGCTCAAACCATTGTGACGTAGATTAACATTTGTAAACTAAATTAACATTTTTGCTTGATGATGGGTTTATCGAACGCGCAGACGCAGTTGCAGGCCGCAGAAAATGCACTCCGTCCTATCTTTTCTAATATTGACGCTCAAGTCAAGGAAAACCTACATCGGGTGTTGAGGGTTTTCCGCCACCATCGGGTCGGTCCCCACCACTTTTCAAGCGTGTCAGGCTACGGACACGACGATCTGGGCCGTCAGGTTCTCGATCGCGTTTTTGCCCAAATTATGGGTGCAGAGGCAGCAGCGGTCCGGGTTCAGTTTGTCTCCGGCACCCACGCGATCGCCTGTGCCCTCTTTGGCGTCCTGCGGCCCGGCGATGAGATGTTGGCAGTTGCAGGGGCACCCTACGATACGTTAGAAGAAGTTATCGGCTTGCGGGGGCAAGGACAAGGCTCTCTGCGCGACTTTGGCATTCGCTACCGTCAGCTCGAACTAACTCCCGCAGGAATGCTCGACTGGGAGAGTTTGGCGCGCGCGATTCGCCCTAGTACGCGCTTGGTCCACATTCAGCGCTCCTGCGGCTACGCTTGGCGACCGAGCTTGAGTCTCTCAGATATCGAAAAAATTGTCGCGCTCGTCAAACAGCAGAATCCCAACGCGGTCTGCTTTGTGGACAACTGCTACGGCGAATTTGTGGACACCCGCGAGCCCACGGCAGTAGGCGCGGATTTGATGGCGGGTTCGCTGATCAAAAATCCGGGCGGCACGATCGCCACAGCCGGAGGATACGTTGCAGGTCGCGCGGACCTAGTGGAAGCTGCCTGCTATCGCCTGACCAGTCCTGGGATTGGCAGCCACGGCGGCGCGACGTTCGACCAACATCGCTTGCTGTTTCAAGGTTTATTTCTCGCCCCGCAAATGGTGGGCGAGGCTATGAAGGGAAATCACCTCACCGCCCTCGCGTTTCAGCAGCTCGGCTATCCTGTCAATCCCTTGCCTGAAGCGCCCCGTCGAGACGTCATTCAGGCCGTAAAGCTGGGCTCGCCCGAAAAGCTCAAAGCGTTTTGTCGGGCCATCCAACAAAATTCGCCCGTTGGCGCTTACCTCGATCCGGTACCTGGCGAGATGCCCGGATACGAAAGCGAATTGGTAATGGCAGGAGGCACATTTATCGACGGCAGCACGTCCGAATTTTCTGCCGACGGCCCCCTACGGGAACCGTTCATCGCATTTTGTCAGGGCGGCACCCACTGGACCCACGCGGCGATCGCCCTAGAAGCGGCTCTAGAGAGCATCGGGCCTGCCTGAGCCAGCACTCCTAAAGTTTTGCAGTGCTGGCTATTCAAGCTAAAGAACCTGCTCGACCTCACCAATTTCAGGGATGCTGTCCTTGAGCTTGCGCTCAATTCCCATTTTGAGGGTCATGGTCGAGCTGGGACAAGAGCCGCACGCACCCTGAAGGCGCACTCGTACCACAGGCCCTTCCACTTCAACCAGTTCCACATTTCCCCCGTCCGCCATCAGATACGGACGCAGCTCGTCCAAAACCGTTTCGACATTTTCACGGGTTAATTCAAGAATTGCAGCCATATATCACCTTTCTCTATTACTCGAGATAGTTCGACATTGAGATTACAGTCAGCGTCTCCATTGTAGACAGTTAAAGCCTGAGTTGAAGGAGCTTTTAACTCATAAAAAACATCCAGAACAAAGACCTACAAAGATTGGCAAGCCCTGGTTCTGGAGTATATAGATGTACTTTAAACAGCCTCAGAATCGAGTACTGATTCGATGGAACGGACTCATCAATACAGCGCAACGCTATACGTGTGCCAGAGGCATCTCTTCTTCGACGCGCAGGCTGGGGAAAAGAAAATGATTCTCTTCGACGTACTGAGCGCCGAACAATCCCTTCTCGGCCCAAAAGTACCGATCCGTCGTATGTTCGTTGCGTTTCACTAAAAGAAGCGCTGGCGGAGCGATTCCCTTTAACTGGATGAACTTTCGGGCAGCCGTTACAGGTTTATCTTCACCGCTTTCAATACTGTACTGAGGAACACATTCTAGAATCCGCCGTCCTTCTTGACGACGACGACTTTTGCGCTTCCGTCTTCTTGCCAAACCCCGTACCTCCTTTTGTGGCAGTCCAGTGTAGTGATCGTTACAAAACTCGACGAGATCATAGCCTTTGTAGACCCAAGTTTCAACTTTTGTTAACCTTTCGATACAGTCTTGTAAGCTCGGATACTATTTTTACGGCTTTGCTGACTTCTGTTCGTCAAGTTTTCTAAAGTTTTTTAAGGACTTCATGAGTTAATCGGCGCGCGTAGCAAAGCGAGGCGGTACGGGCCTCCGAACTTTGCGACGGGCAACTATTCCCCTTCGACGCGATCGCGGTACTCTTCTGCCGACATCATCTCGGAAAGGTCCGGCATCTCATTGAGTTTAACCTTCAGCAACCATCCCAACTCGTAAGGATCTTCTGCCAACTGCTCTGGAGATTCGGTAACGACAGCATTACTCTCGATCACAATCCCCGTGATGGGTGAATAGAGGTCTTCTACAGCTTTGACCGACTCCACCGACCCAAAGGTTTCGCCTTGGGTCAATGAATCGCCCGCCTCGGGCAGCTCTACAAACACAATATCTCCAAGCTGATCTACAGCGAACGCCGTAATGCCGATCGTGGCAATATCTCCATCCAAGCGTACATACTCATGGGAATCCAAGTATCGCAAATCTTCAGGGTATTCAAAACTCATGGACGGCAAGCCTTCATCGATAGTTGAGAGATTGAAAATTGAGAGATCGAACGTTTAGAGCCATTGTGCACCAGAGGCCGAGCAAAAGTCGATGGGTTCGGCAAGGCAATACGTGCAACTACATCCCTATTCCCAACCGTCCCGCCAAACTCGGCGTTAGCGGAATCAGTACCGAGATCGCGAGAAACAGCGCTAGGAGCAGTAGCCCTGCCCTGGTATCGTCCGGTTCGGAAAGTTCGTTTTGACTGGGGCGTTCCAGATCTCGCTGCAAAATCAAGATAATGGCAGCCCAGTACAGGGCGAGGGTATTGACGAGAGAGGCAATGCCCAAGAAAATCAGCGTTACGACAGTCGTGCGGCCTGCGGTGCGGCGTCCGTAAATGGCCTGTACCGCTCGCCCTCCGTCCAGTTGACCGGCTGGCATGAGGTTGAGGGCCGTAATGACCAAGCCAATCCAGCCAATGACCATCAGCGGACTGATGCCCACTGTCTCCTCGTGAATGGCATTCCCCAACACAACGCGGGCTAAAGTCCCGACTAAAATTGAGCCTTGAAAAAAGAGGGACGGGATCTTAAAAAGGCTGTTGGGGTTGGAGAGCAGCAGACCCGCGATCAGCAAACCGAGAGAATACAGACCGCCCGCCGCAGGACCGGCAAAGGCCACATCGAACAACACTTTTCGGTTGGGAAACAACGACTCGAATCGGTTGAGCGCCCCAAAAGTACCCAACTGAAGGGCGGGCAAAAAGAAGGGCCAGCTGAACTTCACTTGGTGGCGACGCGCCATGACTTGATGTCCGAGTTCGTGCGCGATCGCGACGCTGAACAGCCCAAGACCGATGGGCAGCGTTTCCGGGAGCCGTTCGAAATGCTCGAATAGATCGAACTGAAGTAAAAAACCTGCCGTCGCGCAGCAGGTGACGGAGGTAGCGACCAGCAATCCCACCGCCAGACACTTTTGGGCGACGGTAGTCGGCTTGGGGTCGTTCCGGCTGGGCAATACGATCGCGACGGGTTTTTCATTTGGGTTTTGGACCAGAAACAGTCGGTAGCGATCGCCCAAAGCAGATTCCAAGCTCTGGTTGAGCTTGTCCCATACGGCTTCCGGCTCTCCCCGAAGATTTCCTTTGAAAATCGCCCCATCTTGATAGGGGATGGTTTCGGTCGCGAAAAATGTGTCTATCCCAAAAATGCCCTTGAGCGCTTGCAGGTCGTCCGCAGGGATGGGGTGCGGCTCCAGTGACTCTGGATTCGGGACGGACGCTGCCGCTCCATTCGTCTCCGCTGGAGGGTGGGCGATCGATTCCAGAGGCTCAGCAGGCTTCGGACGCGGATTTTGCAGCGCTAAAGCTCTCAATTTACGACCGATCGCAATATAGACGACGACAGACCCCACGAGCAAAAACAGAATACTGGCTAAGTTCACCGCAATGCCTGCGCTCATCAGCCCAAACAGAATCAGCCAAGGAGCCATCAAAACCACAGACTGCGACCACGCCAAAATGCCCAGCTTCCCCAGAGAACGGGCGCGGTAGAGTCCCCACCCTAAAATTGCGATGGCAGCGAGGAGAAGAATATTGGTTGTGATATCGGTCATGATTTATCGGTTCTATAACAAGGTCTTCAACTTGGACGTGCGGCTCTCAGCCGCAAGCCGGATCAAAAAAGGCATTACCTTCAGTTTTGCACTAAAACCCGTTCTCCCAGCACGCTACCAGAATGAATTAAAAAATGTTGCTAGACAGAACTGCAGATTTAATTTATTATGTTTAATTGCTGCCAAAATAGGATACTGAGCGTCTTCAATGGGTTCAAGTCCTGGCACACATTAGGCATGGTTCAGCGCCTGACTTTAGCTTTCCGGGCTTTATGCAGTGGTTAGCCTAATAAGAAGACGATCATCTTCTGTCTTTTCTCTAAATTTCTAGGGTCTAGAAATTTAGAGAAATGATGCTCTCGTCCGAATGTGCAACTCTCTGAGGTGAGTCGAAACCGGGCTTAGGGACAATAAGTTCATCGGCTCTCCCGATACCGTCGTGAAGGGAGAACGTTAATCGTGTCTGTTGGCATTTTAGGAACAAAGCTGGGCATGACCCAGATTTTTGACGAAAAGGGACGTTCTGTTCCCGTCACTGTGGTGCAGGCTGGCCCTTGCCCCGTAACCCAAGTCAAGACCGCTCAAACCGATGGCTACAATGCCATCCAAATTGGTTACGGCGAAACCCGAGAAAAGTCTCTGAATCGTCCAGAACTCGGTCACTTAAAGAAGTCCGACTCGGCTCCGCTGCGACACTTGAAAGAGTATCGCCTAGACGATGCGAGCAGTTACGAATTGGGGCAACTGCTCTCAGTGACTCAATTTGAAGCAGGTCAGATCGTCGACGTGACGGGCGATAGCACGGGTCGTGGATTTGCGGGCTATCAAAAACGCCACAATTTCGCGCGGGGGCCGATGGCTCACGGATCTAAGAATCACCGTCTGCCCGGTTCGACCGGAGCTGGGACGACGCCAGGTCGCGTTTACCCCGGCAAGCGGATGGCGGGTCGCTTGGGCGGCAAGCAGGTGACGATACGGAAGTTGGAAGTTGTCAAGGTGGACGCAGAGCGGAACCTCTTGTTGATTAAGGGCGCGCTGCCGGGCAAATCGGGCGCGCTGCTGAACATCCGCCCGGCAACAATTGTCGGTCGTAAATAAGTCTGTTGCGCCCTCTGGTGCCGATCGCTTTATCAAGTTTGCAGAGAGACGAGAATGGTTAACTGTGTAGTTCACGACTGGCAAGGAGCAGAATCGGGTCAAGCCTCTTTTGACCTGAAGACCGCCAACGAAGACAATGCTCCGCATATTGTCCACCGCGCGCTGATCCGGCAATTGGCCAATCAGCGTCAGGGGACGGCCTCTACCAAGACCCGCGCTGAAGTTCGGGGCGGTGGCCGCAAACCTTGGCGGCAAAAAGGGACGGGCCGCGCCCGCGCTGGTTCGATTCGCTCTCCGCTTTGGCGCGGGGGCGGGGTTTCTTTTGGACCCAAGCCGAGAGACTACTCTATCAAGATGAACAAGAAGGAGCGGCGCTTGGCATTGACCACTGCCCTCCTCAGTCGCGCTGAAGAGCTTGTGGTGGTGGCCGATTTTGCCGCTCAGTTGCCGCAGCCCAAGACCAAAGAGCTGTTGGCAGCCATGGGTCGCTGGGGGATCGAGCCTCAAGCCAAGGTACTTCTGATTGTGGGACAAAAGGATGAAACGGTTTACCTGTCGGCGCGCAACATTCCCACGGTCAAGCTCATTTTGGCAAACAACCTCAACGTGTTCGATATTCTCGCGGCGGATCGCGTGATCGTGACCGAGTCTGCGATCGCAAAAATTCAGGAGGTCTTCGGTGAGTAAACTCATTCCTTCCGCGCTAGCGGACATCATTCGTCGGCCTCTGGTGACGGAAAAGGCAACCATGTTACTGGAAAACAACCAGTACACCTTTGAAGTCGACCCGCGTGCCGACAAGCCTCAAATTCGGGCGGCGATCGAGGAATTATTTCAGGTCAAAGTGGTCGGTATCAGCACCCAAAACCCACCGCGCAAGAAGCGTCGCGTCGGTAAGTATGCAGGGTTTCGCTCCCAGTATAAGAGAGCGGTCGTGACCCTTGCCCCTGGCGACACCATCACCCTATTTCCTGATGTATAGTCACCTCCATTTCAGTTGAAGAAAGCAGCAGTATTAAAGGCTAGAGTGTTTTAGCAATGGGCATTCGTCACTATCGACCCTTGACTCCAGGTTCCCGGCAGAGAACCGTTTCCGACTTTGCCGAGATCACGACCGATACCCCTGAAAAGTCTCTGGTGTATTCCAGTCACCGCCACAAGGGACGCAATAACCGAGGCGTCATCACCAGTCGCCGTCGGGGCGGCGGTCACAAGCGCCTCTATCGTCTAATTGACTTTTACCGCGAGAAGCACGGCATTCCCGGCAAAGTGGTGTCCGTCGAGTACGACCCCAACCGCAACGCTCGGATTTCCCTCGTGCACTATCAAGATGGTGAAAAGCGCTATATTTTGCACCCGCGCAACTTGCAAGTCGGCACTGTCATCATGTCAGGCCCCGATTCTGCCATTGAAGTCGGTAACGCGCTGCCACTCGAGAAAATTCCCTTGGGGACAGAAGTTCACAACGTCGAGCTGACGCCGGGTAAGGGCGGTCAAATCGTGCGGGCGGCAGGCGCGATGGCCCAAGTCGTCGCCAAAGAGGGCAAAATGGTCACCCTTAAGCTTCCTTCTGGGGAAGTGCGGATGTTCCGCAAAGAATGCTACGCCACCCTGGGACAGGTGGGCAATGTTGAATCCAACAACATCAGTATCGGTAAAGCGGGCCGCAACCGCTGGAAGGCTCACCGTCCTAAAGTTCGCGGTTCGGTGATGAACCCCGTGGATCACCCCCATGGTGGCGGTGAAGGTCGCGCGCCGATCGGTCGCAGCGGCCCTGTCACGCCTTGGGGTAAACCCACGCTGGGTTACAAGACTCGCAAGAAGAAAAAGCAAAGCAGCGCGCTGATCGTGCGCCGTCGCCGCAGTTCTTCCAAGCGCGGTCGTGGCGGTCGTTCTTCCTAACGGATCGATGAGCTGGCGTCAGAAATCAGCTCTCTCTTTTCTCTCTCATCGTGTTGTTTCAGTTAACGAACTATGGGTCGCTCTCTTAAGAAAGGTCCGTTTGTGGCCGACCACCTCCTGCGTAAGGTTGAAGTCCTCAACGCTAAAAACGACAAGCAGGTGATTAAAACCTGGTCTCGCGCTTCCACCATCATTCCTGACATGATCGGCCACACCATCGCCGTCCACAACGGTCGGCAACACGTTCCGGTCTACGTGACCGAACAAATGGTGGGTCACAAATTGGGTGAATTTGCTCCGACGCGGACTTTTAGAAGTCACGCGAAGGGCGATAAAAAGGCTCGGATGTAGGGCAAAACAGCTATGTCGAAAAATTTACGAGAATTAGAAGGCGCTTTCGCCACTGCAAGGTTTGTCCGCATGTCTCCCCGCAAGGTGCGTCGCGTCCTCGACCAAATTAGAGGTCGGAGCTATCGCGACGCGCTGATCTTGCTGGAGTTTATGCCCTACCGCTCCTGCGAGCCGATCGTTAAAGTTTTGCGGTCGGCAGTGGCCAATGCAGAGCATAACAAAGGTTTTGACAAAACGGAGTTGGTGGTGAGCTTAGCCTATGCCGATGCAGGCCCTAGCTTGCGACGGTTCCGCCCGCGGGCGCAAGGACGCGCCTACCAGATTCGGAAGCCAACGTGTCACATTACGATTGGCGTTGGCCCCAGTACGGCTGATGAATAGATTGATGGACGTTTGGCCAATGGCTTTTTATCTGTAGAGGACGCACTTGTGGGACAAAAAATTCATCCAACCGGGTTTCGTCTGGGTATTACCCAAGAGCACCGCTCTCGCTGGTATGCAGACTCGGATCGCTATCCAGAACTTCTCAAAGAAGATTTTAAGATCCGTCGTTACGTGGTCAAAAATCTGAGCAATGCAGGCATTGCTGGAATTCGCATCGAGCGCAAGGCCGATCAAATCGATCTGGAGTTGCGCACGGCTCGTCCTGGCGTGGTCGTCGGTCGCGGCGGCAGCGGCATTGAAACCCTGCGCGTCGGGATTCAGAAAGATTTGGGCGGCGATCGCCCCATCCGCATCAACGTCATTGAAGTGGCGAAGGTAGATGCAGAAGCAGCCCTGATTGCCGAGTACATCGCCCAGCAGTTAGAGCGACGGGTTTCCTTCCGTCGCGTGGTGCGCCAAACCATTCAGCGCGCTCAACGGGCCGGCATCGAAGGCATCAAGATCCAGGTTGCAGGTCGCTTGAACGGCGCGGAAATTGCCCGGAGCGAGTGGACCCGAGAAGGTCGCGTGCCCCTGCATACGTTGCGGGCGGACATCGATTACGCTTACAAAACCGCCAGTACTGTCTACGGCATCCTAGGGGTTAAAGTTTGGGTCTTCAAGGGTGAAATTATCCCCGGAGCCGTCGAGCAAGCCCCCGCCGCCCGCGAGGCACAACCTCGTCGCCGCCAGCAAAAACGCCGCCAGCAGTTTGAAGATCGCTCCGAATAGCGAGTCGTTCCACGCTGCGCGTTGCGGTCTGGCTCCTTCGACTCAGTACCCATTCACACCCATAGTTGCGGATCATGTTAAGTCCAAGAAGAACAAAATTTCGAAAGCAGCAGCGGGGCCGCATGAAAGGCACGGCCACGCGCGGCAACACGCTGAACTTTGGAGAGTTTGGCCTGCAAGCACAAGAGCCATCCTGGATTACTGCCCGTCAAATCGAAGCCGGTCGTCGAGCCATGACCCGCTATATCCGTCGGGGCGGCAAAATCTGGATCCGCATCTTTCCCGACAAGCCCATCACCCAGCGCCCTGCTGAAACCCGGATGGGTTCGGGGAAGGGCGCGCCGGAGTATTGGGTGGCCGTCGTGAAGCCGGGACGCATCATGTACGAGATTACAGGCGTTTCCGAAGAAATTGCGCGAGAAGCCATGCGCCTCGCGGCCTTCAAGATGCCGATCAAGACCAAGTTTATTATGCGTACAGCAGAGGAATCGACCGAAAATGGCACTCTCCAAGATGAGTGAGCTGCGTGCCTTGAGCGCTGATGAGGTGGAAACCGAAATTCAGACGCTCAAGCGCGAGCTCTTTGATTTGCGCTTTCAGGCCGCGACGCGTCAAGCCGTAGCGTCCCACAAATACAAGCACGCGCGTCACAAACTCGCGCAGCTCAAAACCCTTCAGCGCGAGCGCGAGCTTCAGACTGAAGCCACCGCTTAACCAGCGATCGCACAACAGCTATTTGACACTCGAAAATCACGCGATTCACAGCATTAGGAGCATTCGCCAATGGCGGTTAAAGAACGAGTGGGCATCGTCGTCAGCGACAAGATGGATAAAACCGTCGTGGTTGCGGTCGAAAACAGAGCGCCCCATCCCAAATACGGCAAGATTGTCGTGAAAACGCGGCGGTATAAAGCCCATGACGAGGAAAATGCCTCTCATACCGGCGATCGCGTCCGAATCCTTGAGACGCGGCCCCTCAGCCGAACCAAGCGTTGGATCGTTGCCGAAATTCTCACAACAGCCGTTAAGGCATAGGTTACGGAAATGATTCAACAAGAAACTTACCTCAATGTCGCTGACAATAGCGGCGCTAAAAAGCTCCTCTGCATCCGCGTCCTGGGTGGCGGGAATCGCAAGTACGGTGGTGTGGGCGATGTTATCATTGCCGCCGTCAAAGATGCGACCCCCAACATGCCCGTCAAAAAGTCCGATGTCGTGAGAGCCGTCATCGTCAGAACCCGTAAGGCCATCCGCCGCGATAGCGGAATGACCATTCGGTTTGACGACAATGCCGCCGTCCTCATCAACGCCGACGGCAATCCTAGAGGCACCCGCGTGTTCGGGCCCGTCGCTCGGGAACTTCGGGATAAGAGCTTTACTAAAATCGTCTCTCTGGCACCGGAGGTTCTGTAATGGCAAAATCGCAACCCACTCCGACCCGTCACAAGATCCACGTCAAGACTGGAGACACCGTTCAGGTCATTTCTGGCAAAGACAAGGCCAAGGTGGGCGAAGTTTTGAGAGTGATCCCCAAAAAAAGCCAAGTAGTAGTCAAGGGGGTCAACATCAAGACCAAGCACGTTAAGCCCCAGCAGGAAGGCGAATCGGGTCAGGTTCAAACCTACGAGTTTCCGATTCACAGCTCCAACGTCATGCTGTATTCCACCAAGCAAAACGTGGCAAGCCGCGTTTGTTACACCTTTACCGATGAAGGACGCAAGGTGCGAATGCTCAAGAAAACGGGCGAAATTATCGATTGAAACGCGACGATCGATCGCGTATTGCTCATCCCTGACCAAGACCAGGGCGCTTAAGGAATCCACTATGTCTATTCGTTTCAAACAGTTCTATCAAGACACCGCAGTGCCCAAACTGCGCGAACAGTTTAATTACAGCAACGTTCACGAAATTCCCAAAATCGTGAAGGTTACGATCAACCGAGGGTTAGGGGAAGCAGCAACCAATGCCAAGTCCCTCGAAGCTTCCCTCAACGAAGTGGCGATTATTACCGGGCAGCGACCCGTCGTGACTCGCGCCAAGAAGGCGATCGCCGGGTTTAAGATTCGCAAAGGCATGCCCGTCGGGATTATGGTGACACTGCGCCGCGATCGCATGTATGCCTTCCTGGATCGGCTGATCAATCTTTCCCTACCTCGGATTCGGGACTTTCGCGGCGTCAGCCCGAAAAGCTTTGACGGTCGAGGGAACTATACCCTGGGTCTGCGAGAGCAGCTTATTTTCCCCGAAGTGAGCTACGACAGCGTGGATCAAGTCAGAGGGATGGACGTTTCCATCATCACTACAGCTAAAACAGACGAGGAAGGGCGCGCCTTACTCAAGGCGTTGGGAATGCCATTCCGTGACAGTTAGGAAGATAGGGGCGTCTTGCGTATGGGGCGGTTCAATAAGGAGTAACTATGGCGGCAAATGACACAATTGGCGATATGCTCACTCGGATTCGCAACGCGAATCTCGCTCGGCATCAAACAACGGCAGTGCCTTATACCAAGGTGACGCGGAACGTCGCGACGGTTCTTAAATCCGAGGGGTATATCACAGATTTTGAAGAAGACGGCGAAGGGGTCGAGCGACGCCTCGTGATTACCCTAAAGTATCGCGGCAGAAATCGCCAGCCGATCATCAACACCCTCAAGCGAGTTAGCAAGCCCGGACTGCGCGTCTATTCAAACCGCAAGGATCTGCCTCGGGTGTTGGGCGGCATTGGCGTTGCCATTATCTCCACCTCAAGCGGCATCATGACCGACCGCGAAGCGCGGCGAACCGGCTTGGGCGGCGAAGTCCTTTGCTACGTATGGTAGCCATTCCCCCGCACAGAATTGACATGGAGTATTGAGATGTCTCGTATTGGCAAACGCCCCATTCCCATCCCCGATAAGGTAACCATTACCATTGAAGGCCAAAGCGTTAGCGTCAAAGGCCCCAAGGGTCAGCTATCGCGAGTGCTGGTGCCTGAAGTCACCGCAGAACAAGAAAGCGATACGTTGCACGTCAAGCGGATTAACGAATCTCGCGTCGCGCGCCAGCGTCACGGTCTGTCTCGTACTCTCGTGGCCAACATGGTTGAGGGAGTCTCCCAAGGCTTCCAAAAGCGCTTAGAAATTCAAGGCGTCGGCTATCGCGCCCAAGTTCAGGGTAAGAACCTGATTCTCAACGTCGGCTACAGCCATCCCGTTACCATCGAGCCGCCGGACGGCATTCAGATTGCGGTAGAGAATAATACCAACGTCGTCGTCAGCGGCATCGATAAGGAAATTGTCGGCAACATCGCCGCCAGCATCCGCGCCGTGCGTCCGCCGGAGCCTTATAAAGGCAAGGGGATTCGATATTCCGGCGAGTTCGTCCGCCGTAAAGTGGGTAAGGCAGGTAAGAAATAAATGAAAAGTACTCGTAAAGAAGCGCTCAAAGCGCGGCACAATCGCGTTCGCCGCAAAGTCAGCGGCACGCCCGAGCGTCCCCGGTTGGCAGTCTTTCGCTCGAACCAGCACATCTACGCCCAGCTGATCGACGATGTCGCTCAGCAGACGCTGGCATCAGCCTCTACGGTCGAACCGGATCTCAAAAGTAAAGTCGAGTCGGGAGCGACCTGTGCGGCGTCGGAGGAAGTGGGCAAACTGATCGCCGAACGCGCGCTCAAAAAGGGCATTGAAAGCGTCGTATTCGACCGAGGCGGCAATCTGTATCACGGGCGCGTCAAGGCGCTGGCAGATGCGGCTCGGGCTGCTGGGCTAGAGTTTTAAAACTGGGTATCACAAACTATGGCAACGAGTCGCAAAAGTAGTAACAAAGCCCGCGAGAAAGAGAGCAACTGGCAAGAGCGAGTGGTTCAAATTCGTCGGGTCTCTAAAGTCGTCAAGGGCGGTAAAAAGCTTAGTTTCCGGGCGATCGTGATCGTCGGTAACGAGCGCGGTCAGGTCGGCGTCGGCGTGGGTAAAGCCAGCGACGTGATTGGCGCGGTCAAAAAAGGCGTGGCGGACGGCAAAAAACAGCTGGTCGACGTGCCTTTAACCAAGGCCAATTCAATCCCTCACCCCATTGAGGGGCGTGGCGGTGCAGCGAAAGTCATGCTCCGACCCGCTGCCCCCGGTACTGGGGTTATTGCCGGGGGAGCTGTCCGGATCGTGCTGGAGATGGCAGGTGTCAAAAACGTACTGGCGAAGCAGTTGGGTTCCGATAACCCTCTCAACAATGCCAGAGCTGCGGTCAACGCCCTCGATTTACTGCGAACCTTTGCCGACGTCGCAGAAGAGCGCGGTCTGACCCTCGAGCAAGTCTACGGTTAGCCTTTGGCTCATCCGCGTTAGGGTGCCAGTAGTGGGTCAAATCCTCGCTGGCACTTTGTCAATATTAAACTCCGATGTCTTTGCTGGGATGCAACTATCATGAGATTAGAAGACGTACAACCTAAGGAAGGTTCGCAGCATCGCCCTCGTCGCGTCGGTCGCGGTATTGCGGCTGGCCAAGGCGCGAGCTGCGGCTTCGGGATGCGGGGTCAAAAGTCTCGCTCCGGTCGCCCCACGCGGCCTGGGTTTGAAGGGGGTCAAAATCCTCTTTACCGCCGAGTTCCTAAATTGAAGCACTTTACCCTGGTCAACCAGAAGCAGTATACGGTGCTGAATGTTTCCAAATTAGGGACTTTGCCGCCCAAGACTGAGGTAACCCTCGAGTCGCTGCTCGAAGCGGGCATCCTGACTGCCCAAAAGGGTCCTCTCAAACTTTTGGGGGATGGCGAACTCAAGGTTGCCCTCAAGGTCAAGGCTGCGGCTGCGACGAAAAGCGCGATCGCCAAAATCGAAGCCGCAGGCGGCAGCATCGAAATCCTGGGCTAAGCCCCATCCTTTTTTGTTGAAAATCTAGCTTTAATGCCGCTTCCATTTAATAAAAGAGGTTAACCCCATATGGTTGTCAGTCGAGGGAAGGCACCGTCAGCCCAAGAAACATTTACTCAGATGGCGCAAGCTGCCGGCCTGCGCGGTCGCGTATTGGTCACGATCGGTCTGTTGATCCTGGTTCGACTGGGTATTTACCTGCCCATTCCAGGCATCAATCGACCTGCTTTCGCCGAGATTGTCAAAAGCAACCAATTCTTAGGGTTCCTCGACTACTTCTCCGGCAACGGCTTCTCGGCCTTGGGCATTTTTGCCTTGGGGATTATCCCCTTCATTAATGCCTCAATTATCATGCAACTTTTGACCGCCGCCCTCCCTTCCCTGGAGCGCCTCCAGAAAGACGAGGGCGAGGCAGGCCGACGCAAAATCTCTCAAATTACGCGCTACGTTGCCTTAGGGTGGGCCATAGCTCAGAGCGTTGGATTTGCATTGTTTGTCAATTCTGCCCCTGGAGTTGTTCCAAATCCTGGCCCCTGGTTTATCGGGCAAATGGTTTTGGCCTTGACGGCTGGTTCTATGTTTGTGATGTGGGTCAGCGAGCTGATTACGGAGCGAGGCGTCGGCAACGGAGCCTCGCTGCTCATCTTTTTGAGCATCGTTTCGGGCTTGCCGACCTCCCTCAGTCAGACCATCGACCTGACCCAGAGCGGGGTCAGCGTCGGTAACGTGGTCCTGCTGATTACGGTGTACCTGTTTACGATCGTGGGCGTCGTGTTCGTCCAAGAGGGTAGTCGGCGCATTCCAATCGTTTACGCGCGTCGCCAAGTGGGCCGCCGCATGTATCGAGAGCAGACCAGCTACTTGCCCCTGCGCCTAAACCAGGGCGGCGTGATGCCGATTATTTTTGCATCTTCCGTCCTGATTTTGCCTGGTGCGTTGGCCACCAATTTTGCAGGCAACGAAACCATCGGGAAAATTGCGGGCTATCTTTCTCCGAATGGCCCAACACCCTGGATTCACGTCCTGTTCTACCTCACGCTGATTGTATTTTTTAGCTATTTCTATTCGTCCCTCGTCATGAACCCCGTGGATGTTTCGCAAAACCTGAAGAAGGGCGGCGCGAGCATTCCAGGGATTCGCCCCGGTCGGGCCACTACGGAATATCTAGAAAAGGTGCTCAACCGACTCACACTGCTGGGGGCCGTATTCTTGGGATTTATTGCGATTGTGCCCACGGCGATCGAAAGTGCGACGAGGGTGACGACCTTCAGAGGATTGGGAGCGACCTCTCTGCTGATTTTGGTGGGGGTTGCGATCGATACGGCCAAGCAAATCCAAACCTACGTAATCTCCCAGCGTTACGAAGGAATGGTGAAAGACTAGTGGCAAGCTTAATTATCTTTGGCCCTCCAGGGGCTGGCAAAGGAACACAGGCTGTCGAGCTATCGACCCGGTTTGCAGTACCTCACATTTCGACAGGGGATCTGTTTCGAACGGCGGTAGCCGAGCAGACGGCCTTAGGTGTAAAAGCCCAAGACTATCTCGACCGGGGGGAGCTAGTGCCGGACGACCTAGTCATCGATCTGATTCGCGAGCGGTTGGTTCAGCCGGATACCCAGCCTGGATGGCTTTTAGATGGGTTTCCGCGAACGGTGCCTCAAGCTCACGCCCTAGACGAACTGCTCACTAGCATCGATCGGGGATTGGATCGCGTCATCAATCTTGTGGTGCCCGACGAAATGCTCCTAGAGCGGCTCCTCGGACGCGGGCGCAAAGACGACAGCGAAGCGGTGATTTGCCGCCGCCTGCAGGTCTACCACGACCAGACCGCGCCGTTGATTCGCTTCTATGGCGATCGCCACCAGCTCACCGATATCGACGGGAGTGCGGCTGTCGAGGACGTCACGGAAGCCATTCAAGCTGCCCTAGACAATTTTCTTCCAGGGTAACCCCAGATCTCGCCACTGTTTCGCATTCCCCTAAAGGAGGCCGCTGCCATTGTCTAAACAAGATGTTATCGAGATGGAAGGAACCGTTACCGAGTCGCTGCCGAACGCAATGTTTCGCGTCGATTTGGACAACGGCTTCAATGTCTTGGCTCATATCTCCGGCAAAATTCGACGAAACTATATCAAGATTTTGCCCGGCGATCGCGTCAAGGTCGAGCTCACCCCCTACGACCTGACTAAAGGGCGGATCACTTACCGCCTCCGCAAAAAATAATGGAGTCAGGCCCAAAACATAATTTTTTTAATATTCACTTTAGCTTTAGATAGTGCTAAAATAACGAGTTTGGAGTTGTAAATAGTCATGAAAGTTCGCGCATCCGTCCGTAAAATTTGCGACAAGTGCCGCGTGATCCGGCGGCGGGGTCGCGTCATGGTGATTTGTTCTAACCCCAAGCACAAGCAGCGTCAAGGTTAATTCGATTTGCCCTTCGATTTGCCCTTCTGGGGGCCGTGTATTAGTAACGTATCCGCAAAGGAGATAAACATAGCGTGGCACGTATTGCCGGAGTTGACCTTCCACGGGACAAGCGCGTTGAGATTGGTCTGACCTACATTTTTGGAATTGGCTTGTCGCGATCGCACGCCATCTTGGCGAAGACGGGCGTTAATCCCGATACCCGCATCAAAGAACTATCCGACGCGGAAATTTCTTCCCTGCGGGGTGCCGTTGAAGAATATCAAATCGAAGGGGATCTCCGACGATTTGAGTCCATGAACATTAAGCGATTGATGGACATTGGCACCTATAGAGGCCGCCGCCATCGTTTGGGCTTGCCCGTTCGAGGTCAGCGGACCCGCACCAATGCCAGAACCCGTCGCGGCGGTCGTCGGACCGTGGCCGGGAAGAAAAAGGCAGTGAAGAAATAGTCTTTCCATTCCCTTTTCCAGTTTTAGCGTAGTCTGCTTCGATAACAGTTAAAGAACCGATATGGCGCAACAATCGAAACGATCCTCCAGCCGCAAGCAAAAGCGAAACGTCCCCAACGGCGTGGCTCACATCCAATCCACGTTTAATAACACCATCGTCACAATCTCCGATGCCAATGGCGAAGTCATTTCTTGGGCATCGGCTGGTTCTAGCGGCTTCAAGGGAGCCAAGAAAGGGACCCCTTTTGCAGCCCAAACCGCATCGGAAGGCGCAGCTCGACGCGCCATCGATCAAGGGATGCGGCAAATTGAAGTGATGGTCAGCGGGCCAGGTGCAGGCCGAGAAACCGCGATCCGCGCCCTTCAAGGTGCCGGACTCGAAATTACGTTAATTCGAGATGTAACGCCGATTCCCCATAACGGCTGCCGTCCACCCAAGCGTAGACGCGTTTAACGCCGGATCGGGCAGTGTTTCCGTCTGAGCGCGGGTTTTATAACTGTTTATCGAGCGCTCGGACGTAGTTCATTGGCTTTTACAGGCGCATAAAGGCAAGCAACAAGAGAGGGTTTCACGTGGCGCAATTTCAGGTTGAATGTATTGAATCGAGAGTGGACGCAGATTATAGCCAGTACGGCAAGTTTGTGCTCGAGCCGCTAGATCGCGGTCAGGGAACTACAGTGGGAAACGCTTTGCGGCGGGTTTTGCTGTCTAACTTATCGGGCACAGCCGTGACCTCCGTTCGCATCGCGGGCGTGAATCATGAGTTTGCTGCCATACCTGGCGTCCGCGAGGATGTTCTAGACGTACTGCTGAGCATGAAGCAGTTGGTCCTCAATAGTCACAGTCCTGAGACTCAAATCGGACGGCTTTTTGTGAAGGGACCCGCGACCGTTACGGCTAAAGATTTCGAGCTTTCTGCAGATGTCGAGGTGATCAGCCCGGACCAGTATGTGGCCACCCTAGCCCCCGATGCCATCCTAGAGATGGAGTTTAAGATCGAGCAGGGAAAAGGGTATCGTCCGGTCGAAAAAAATCGAGACGAGAACGTCGCTCTTGACTTTTTGCAGATCGACGCCATCTTCATGCCGGTGCGGAAAGTCAACTACTCCGTTGAAGACGCGCGCGTGGGCGGTTCTATGGAGAAAGATCGCCTCATTATTGAGATGTGGACCAACGGAAGTTTGACCCCTCAAGAAGCGCTGAGTCAGGCAGCTTCCATTTTGGTGGATTTATTCAACCCCCTTAAGGATGTCACCTACCGACCCACCGAAGATGTGACGATCGCGCCGGAAGACGAAACCAATCAAATTCCCATTGAGGGATTAAACCTATCGGTACGGGCTTACAACTGCCTCAAGCGCGCTCAGATCAACAGCGTTGCCGATCTGTTGGAGTATTCTCAAGAAGATCTTCTCGAGATTAAAAACTTTGGCGCAAAGTCTGCCGAAGAAGTCATTGAAGCGCTCCAAATTCATTTGGGCATCACGCTTCCTTTGGAAAAGGCTTCAAAAAACACGTAGTAAAGGGAATAGGTCGATATGCGTCATCGTTGTCGCGTGCATCAATTAAGTAAACCCGCCGATCAGCGCAAAGCGTTGCTGAGAGCCTTAACGACAGAGCTGATCCGTCACGGTCGGATTACGACCACCAAGGCAAGAGCGCGTGCAGTGCGTTCTGAAGCAGAGCATATGATCACCTTGGCCAAAGAAGGAACCCTTGCAGCTCGAAGACGAGCGTTAGGTTACATCTACGACAAGCAGCTCGTCCATGCCCTGTTTGAGACGGTGAACGAGCGCTACGGGAACCGGAATGGGGGATATACCCGCATTATCCGCACCGTGCCCCGTCGCGGCGACGCTGCCGAAATGTCCATCATCGAGCTAACCTAAGCCAGCAAAAACTCCTGGCACAAAGCAAACGCCGCAAATTTATGGTGTCTACGATTCTTCCTTCCGTGCAACGCGTTGCCCTGGTCATTCAGTACCTGGGCACTCGCTTTCACGGTTGGCAGCGTCAGCCTCATCACCGGAGCGTTCAGGCGGACATCGAACAGGCGATCGCATCTGTGGTTGGCTATCCCGTAACGCTTCACGGTGCGGGACGGACGGACACGGGGGTTCATGCAGCGGCTCAGGTGGCGCACTTTGAGGTGGCGTCACCCATTCCGCCAGCTCGTTGGGCCAGCGTTTTGAACGCGCGGCTGCCGGACGATGTTTTAATTCGCGCTTCGGCAGCGGTGTCCTCAAGCTGGCACGCTCGGTTTTCGGCGCTGTGGCGGCGCTACCGCTATACGCTTTATAGAGATGCCCGTCCGAATCTGTTTTTGCAACCCTACACTTGGCACTACTACCACCACCCTTTAGATGTCGAACGGATGCAGTTTGCCCTGAAGCCGTTGGTGGGTCGCCATCACCTCTCAGCATTTCACCGAGCGGGATCCAGCCGACGGCATTCTTGGGTGGACGTCCAAGCCGCAAGCTGCGAGCCTGTGACGAATGTCGGGGCTGGGTCGCTGCTTCAGATTGAGGTTCAGGCCAGCGGCTTTTTGTACGGCATGATGCGGCTGCTGGTGGGGCAGCTGGTACAGGTGGGGGCGGGACTGCGATCGCCGGAAGCCTTCACTGAAATCTGGCAAACAGAGCAGCGCCATGAAGTCAAACACGCCGCCCCTGCAAAGGGACTGTGTTTGCTGAGGGTGGGGTACCCAGACTTCCCATTCCCGCCAGAGGTTTGGTTTGATACCTTCCCTAACTTCGTGTTGTCGGACCCGCCAACCACCCATCTTTATGTCGGTTCAGTCTCCTAGCCGACCGACATGTATCAACGTTTTGAAGCCCGAATTGAGATAGACAATGGAAAAAACTCACTTACCGACCGCTGCCGCTGCCGACCAAAAATGGTACGTCGTAGACGCTGCCGACCAGCGTTTGGGTCGCTTGGCCACTCAGATTGCAATGGTGCTGCGCGGCAAAAATAAGCCCCACTACACGCCGTTCATGGACACGGGCGATTTTGTGATCGTCATCAACGCCGATAAGGTGGGCGTGACGGGCAAAAAGAGCGAGCAAAAGCTTTACCGTCGCCACTCCGGTCGCCCTGGCGGAATGAAGGAAGAAACCTTTGCCGATCTGCAAAAGCGTCTGCCGGAACGGATCGTCGAGAAAGCCGTTAAAGGGATGCTGCCTAAGAACAGCCTGGGTCGCCAGCTCTTTACCAAGCTCAAGGTCTATGCTGGCCCAGATCATCCCCACCAATCCCAGCAGCCAGAAATTTTGAAGATTGAAACTATTCCAGGAGCGAACCAATAATGCAAACGACTGATTCTTCCAAGCGCGTTTCTTACGCTGGCACGGGCCGCCGTAAAACATCGATCGTTCGCGTGCGTTTGGTGCCTGGAACGGGAAAGCTGATCGTCAACGGCAAGCCTGGAGAAGAGTACCTTCAGTTCAATCCGACTTATCTTTCTTTGGCTAAGGCTCCTTTAGAAACCTTGGGCCTAGAAGGCGAATACGATATTATCGCCAATGCGAAGGGTGGTGGATTGACCGGACAGGCAGATTCAATCCGAATGGGTGTAGCGCGGGCGCTCTGTCAGCTCGACCCCGATAATCGCAAACCTTTAAAAATTGAAGGTTACTTGACCCGCGATCCCCGCGCGAAGGAGCGGAGAAAGTACGGTCTTCGCAAGGCCCGAAAAGCGCCTCAGTACTCGAAGCGTTAAATCTGGATTTGGATTTGTCGGTTTTTGTTGCAAGCAAATAGGAGATAGGACGATGGCAAAGCCTGGAATTCACCCCGAATGGTACCCCGA
This sequence comes from Altericista sp. CCNU0014, assembly GCF_044923475.1. Lineage (NCBI taxonomy): Bacteria > Bacillati > Cyanobacteriota > Cyanophyceae > Synechococcales > Altericista > Altericista sp. CCNU0014. The sequence continues at coordinate 1,490,498 of NZ_CP137338.1, read as the reverse complement.
AGCCAAGGTTTTTTGCGATGGCGAAGTGGTGATGACGGTTGGGTCGACAAGACCCGAACTCAATGTAGATATTTGGTCTGGGAACCACCCATTTTATACTGGTACCCAGAAGTTAATCGATACCGAAGGTCGCGTCGAGCGATTCAAGCGCAAGTATGGCATGAAGTAAATCACTCCCTGCTTGCATTAACTGGCTTGAATAGAGGTGTCCTTTTTGCGAAGGGCACCTTTTTGCTATGTCAGGACAAGCGCGTTTGTATCGATCGCCTTGGAATAAGCGTTGAAGTGCGAGAACGTCCAGCGCCAGCAAGATCTCGTCATGAGCCAGATTTATCTTGAATGCGAGTAAAATTTGGTAGAGAGGCAACAATCATTGCAATAATTTTGAAGCAATTGCCGCAACCTTCTAGGACAGGCAATAGGTTTGAACTGAAGCGGATATGGGAGAAGATCGAACGTTGCGGTCTCTCCACTCAAGTACCTGGAGGAAAAAGCGCGGTGGTAAAGATTATTAGACGGCGATCGCTGGGGTTCCAACCCGTCTACGACCTAGGCTTAGCGCAGGATCATAACTTCGCGGTCCAGTCCGGCTTGGTGGCGTCCAACTGCTTTAATAAATCTCACTCCACGGCCTACGGATACGTCACCTATCAAACCGCCTACCTGAAGGCCAATTACCCCGTAGAGTACATGGCCGCCCTGCTAACTGCCAACAGCGGCGATCAAGATAAGATTCCGCGCTACATTACGACCTGTCTCAACATGGGCATTGGAGTCGATCCGCCCCACATCAACCAATCTGGCGTAGATTTTACGCCCCTAGAAACGAGTATTTTGTTTGGCTTTTCAGCCGTTCGCAATGTCGGCCAAGGGGCGATCGAAAATATCTTGGCAGCGCGGGAGGTGGGAGGCCCCTTTCAGTCCTTGGCCGACCTCTGCGATCGCATCGATCCCAAAATCGTCAACCGCCGCGCCCTAGAAGCATTAATCCACTGCGGCGCCATGGACTGTCTAGATCCCAATCGCAATCAACTCAGCCAAGATCTGGATGTCATTTTAGACTGGGTCCAATCCCGCGCCCGCGATCGCGCAGTCGGTCAAGGCAATCTGTTTGACATGATGGGCAGCAACGAGGGTGCGCCCTCAAGCATCGATACCGCTCCCAAAGCCGCTCCCGTTGTAGATTTTCCCGAGGGTGAAAAGCTAAAACTCGAAAAAGATCTGCTGGGGTTTTATATCTCCAACCACCCTCTGCGCGAAATCGAGCAACCTTCTCGCATCATGGCACCCGTCAGCCTCAGCCACTTGGATACCCAAGCCGATAACATCACCCTCAGCGCCATCGTGCTGCTGACGGAAGTAAAGCCGATTGTCACTAAAAAGGGCGATCGCATGGCGATCGTGCAGCTCGAAGACCTGACGGGCAAAGCAGAAGCCGTGATCTTTCCCAAAAGCTTAGAGCGCATCAGCCAGCATATCGCAGCCGACCGTCGCTTGATGGTGTGGGGGAAAGTAGACCGACGGGACGAGCGGACCCAGTTTATTATCGAAGACGCCGAACCCATTGAAGACGTTCGGTTCGTGATGGTCGAGATTCCCGCTCAGGATGCAGCCAATATTCAGCGCCAACAACAACTCAAAGAAGTTCTGCGATCGCAAGTAGAGGAAGGTGGCAGCCCTAAGGTAGCGGTAGTTGCAAAAATCAAAGGCGTCAGTCAAAACCAACTGGTGCGTTTGGGCGTGCAGTTTAGAGTGCCAGACGAAACAGCAACTGTCGAAGCCCTAAATAGGGCGGGGTTTAAGGCGATGGCCTACGGCTTAATGCAAAATGTACCTGTTGCCTGAGCCAAACCCTTATTCGAGTAAGTTGCAGGCAATAAACTGGTGCTGTCGGGATTGGGCTATTTCGATGGCGCCCAAAATATTTGGGTTGAAGTAAGCGAGGCCCTGCTTCGTTCCTTTTTCAGCAACCTCTTATCTGAGTTTCTTTAAGATCGCCAGTCAACGTTGTCCGTCGAACGATTCGGGTACGTGCAGAGAGGAAGAACTGATAGCCCCTTTCTTATTACAGAGGCAGCCCATCGCTATCCCAAGGGGTAAAAGTGCGACAACTACTCGTAACCTAGAAGTAAAATAAACCTCGGTTCAAACCTTTCTGAGAAAAGTTTGAACCGAGATAAATGTATAGACAGTGTAAATACAGCTTAATCTTTATAGGGTACTGGATTGACGTCTATTGACACTTTGGAGAAAAAAAGACTAAGTTGGTAAAATAACCATGAGACAGCTGATGACGGGGGGAAAAGATCGGCTGGACGTGGGGGGGTATAGCGACTGAAGGCTATCTAACGTTGAGATAGATAGTAGTTGTTATTAAAATTTTGTGTGGCAACCCAAAGATTGCTTGGCTTGAAAGATTAGCATCGATCTCTTTTGAGACGAATGCAATCGCAAGCCCAAATTAAATATTCCTATGCTTGAAGATCTTTTTGTGCATGACACCTCATGCACAGGATTTCATCTGTCAAGATCGATAAACCGAAACTTTTCCAGCAAGTTACTTTCGCCATAATGCTTATGCTGCGCCAGTTTTACTTAATACATATAGATACGATCTAATTTTTTCAACAGCGCTTTAAATATTGCGTTCGTTGTGTTTCATGTTTTTGCATGAAACTAATTTGACAATGACATTTTTAAGATCGATTTTTGAATTCTTAAGAATCGACAGGAATCATATGATTTTCTCATATGTTTGACAGGTCTTTGTGATGTTTTTTCGGTCAACTTTACTGCGGCACAACATTTATGTGCATGTATAAATAATTTCTCGAATAAAATCATTACGACAATCTAACTACGGTCCTTTTAACAAGTCAGGCAACTGCATTGGTTGCTTGAGTTGACGTTGCAATTTGTACTTTTTATATGCGTATAAATGCCTCGAAAAGCATTTATTTTCTTGATTTGAGGAGGGCAACATTGTGATATTTTCTGGTTTAAAATTCCGTTCCGATATTGAAGGCAACCATTTATCAACGAATGTCCGAGCCGATCGAGTAACTCAACTAGTCATCATCGATCCGAGCGTTGAAGACCACACTCAACTGATTGCAGGTTTAGTTGCAGATGCCGCAGTTATAGTCCTCAATCCAGATGCTGACGGCATTTTTCAGCTCGACAGAGCTATCCATCAATTTCAAAACCTAAATGCCCTCCACATTGTTTCTCACGGTAGCCCTGGCAGATTAGATTTGGGTTCCGTTCGACTCGACCTTGCAGGAATCGATCGGTATCGAGCCCAATTGAAAAGCTGGGCAAATGCACTATCTACTGACGCGCAAATTCTTCTCTATGGCTGCTGTGTAGGGAAGGGCGATCGCGGCTCGGCCTTTATTCAAAAACTAGGCGCGCTCACCGGAGCATCTGTTGCAGCCTCAACCACTCCAACGGGGTGTAGGGCAAAGGGGGGCGATTGGAATCTCGATGTCAAAACAGCTCTATTCACTCCTGTTTTAGCGTTTTATCCTGCCAGTCTTGAAAATTACGGTTTCACTCTTATGGCTGACGAAATTGAAGCGTTTGCGGGAATCGCTCCCGTCGATCCTATAGTAGCCGGGCAAGTAGGCGCGGTTGAAGTTACAATCACGCTAAACAGCGGTATCCAGCACTCTAATTACGGTACAGGCTCTTTTCAAGTCAAAAATATTGGCAATAAGCGTATCGCCGCCGTCTATTTTGACGTCACTGATGCGCTGTTCCCCGATACCGTCTTCGATCCCGTTGGACTGGCTGGGGACACCCTTTTTCGCGGCTTTACACTTAAAAATGGAAATACTGGTGGAACTGGTGTCTTTGTTCCAGGAAGTGCAGACGTTCTGATGCCGTTTTATGGCATCGGTGGAACCTCTGGCTATGAAGGAATGCGGCTGACCTTCGACCCGAATATTAACCAAGGCTTTAACTTTAACGAACAGATTTCCTTCGGCGTTGACATGGACGCCAACTCCATTGTTGGTCTTCCGAAAGTTGTGAAAGACATCAACGGCAGTCAACCGCTCTTAGATTCTTGGGACATTGGCGGAGTTTCTGGGGCAGAATTGATTAATTCTAAAGTTCACGTGCTGTTCACTGACGGTACGACGGCAGTTGGAGAGCTAATGGGAGATGGTTCCCAGGGTGGCAGTCGGACCATTGCCTCGCAAGCAAGCCCAAACAAGCAAGTCGCCTTAACCGTTAACGGCCTCGCAGCCGGAGGTTCTGGCTCCTACACTCAGTCTAATATCCAGGTTTTGGTTTCAGGCCAAGCGGGAGATACCGCTCGCATTGTCTTGGCGAAAGGATTTATCCAACCCTTTCCCTATATCGATCCCAATGGCAACCCTATTAACCTGTCAGAAAAGTTTGTGGGTTCGCCATTCCCCGCGAATAATGCAATTCAGTTTCAGACCGTGGATGTTCTGCTAGATGGTACCCAGCAAGACATCACGTCGTTGTTTAACTTTGGTGCACCAGGCGGAACGTTGACTTTCCCCGGAGACGATAAACTTCCAATCGGTTTAGTTGCCTCGATTATTGACGGCAATCAAAAACCCTTGGGACCCGTAAGCGAGCCGATTTATCTGATTCATGCCAATGCTGGCGATCCGAATACCAACACTGCCCCCACCACCAGTGGTATCGCAAACGTAACCGTCGCCGCAGGCGCTGCCAACACGGTCATTAACCTGTTCGATGCCTTCGCCGACGCTCAAACCCCCGACACGGGTCTGACCTATACCATCGCGGGCAATACTAACCCAGCTCTCTTCGATGCCATCACCATTGACCCCGCCACTGGTGTGCTGACCCTCGACTACACCGCAGCCGGGACCGGTAACAGCAACATCACCGTGCGCGCCACAGACCCCGCAGGACTCTTTGCCGAAACGACCTTTGGCGTCACCGTCAATGCACCTGGCAACACTGCCCCCACCACCAGTGGTATAGCGAACGTAACCGTCGCCGCAGGCGCTGCCAACACGGTCATTAACCTGTTCGATGCCTTCGCCGACGCTCAAACTCCCGACACGGGTCTGACCTATACCATCGCGGGCAACACTAACCCAGCTCTCTTCGATGCCATCGCGATTAACCCCGCCACTGGTGCGCTGACCCTCGACTATACCGCAGCTGGTACCGGCAACAGCAACATCACCGTGCGCGCCACAGACCCCGCAGGACTCTTTGCCGAAACTACCTTTGGCGTCACCGTCAATGGCGTTGTCCCCCCAGGTGGAAACATTCGCATCGAAGCGGAGAGCTATACCAAGGGTGCCAACGGTGTTGCATATCTCGACAAGACAGCAGGCAACATTGGTGGGGCACCTGGCTTCACTGACGATGTCGATGTGTTCGTCAACCCTGCGGGTGGGTTCTACGTCGGGGATAACAATAAAGCCGAGTACTTGAACTACGCCTTCACGGTCCCCTCTGCCGGAATATACGACTTGGTCGTGCGGGCTGCCACGAACCTCACGGGTAAATCGCTTCAAGTTGTTATTGCCGGACAAACCTACAGCGTCGCCATTCCCAAAACCAATGGCTGGACGGCTTGGCAAGATATCGTCATTCCCAACGTCACGTTGAACGCGGGTCCCCAAACCATGCGGGTTAACATGACCTCCTCAGGTTTCAATCTCGACTACTTCGAATTAAGACCTCAAGGTGGGATCGCCAACACTGCCCCCACCACCAGTGGTATCGCAAACGTAACCGTCGCCGCAGGCGCTGCCAACACGGTCATTAACCTGTTCGATGCCTTCGCCGACGCTCAAACCCCCGACACGGGTCTGACCTATACCATCGCGGGCAATACTAACCCAGCTCTCTTCGATGCCATCACCATTGACCCCGCCACTGGTGTGCTGACCCTCGACTACACCGCAGCCGGGACCGGTAACAGCAACATCACCGTGCGCGCCACAGACCCCGCAGGACTCTTTGCCGAAACGACCTTTGGCGTCACCGTCAATGCACCTGGCAACACTGCCCCCACCACCAGTGGTATAGCGAACGTAACCGTCGCCGCAGGCGCTGCCAACACGGTCATTAACCTGTTCGATGCCTTCGCCGACGCTCAAACTCCCGACACGGGTCTGACCTATACCATCGCGGGCAACACTAACCCAGCTCTCTTCGATGCCATCGCGATTAACCCCGCCACTGGTGCGCTGACCCTCGACTATACCGCAGCTGGTACCGGCAACAGCAACATCACCGTGCGCGCCACAGACCCCGCAGGACTCTTTGCCGAAACTACCTTTGGCGTCACCGTCAATGGCGTTGTCCCCCCAGGTGGAAACATTCGCATCGAAGCGGAGAGCTATACCAAGGGTGCCAACGGTGTTGCATATCTCGACAAGACAGCAGGCAACATTGGTGGGGCACCTGGCTTCACTGACGATGTCGATGTGTTCGTCAACCCTGCGGGTGGGTTCTACGTCGGGGATAACAATAAAGCCGAGTACTTGAACTACGCCTTCACGGTCCCCTCTGCCGGAATATACGACTTGGTCGTGCGGGCTGCCACGAACCTCACGGGTAAATCGCTTCAAGTTGTTATTGCCGGACAAACCTACAGCGTCGCCATTCCCAAAACCAATGGCTGGACGGCTTGGCAAGATATCGTCATTCCCAACGTCACGTTGAACGCGGGTCCCCAAACCATGCGGGTTAACATGACCTCCTCAGGTTTCAATCTCGACTACTTCGAGCTCGTTTCTAAAGAAGACTTAACAGCTCCAACAGCTAGCCTTGCGACAAGCGGCCTATCTACCTTGAATGTTGGCAGCACGCAGGGTGCGCGCTTTACCGTCACGTACTCTGACAATATAGCTATTGATGCATCTAGCTTGGATCCCGTCGATGTCCGCGTTACCAGAGTAGGTGGGCAGCCCATTGGGGTTACTCTAGTCGGCATCAATCCTCCCTCTGGAAACGGCACGCCCCTTCAGGTTACCTATGAGATTGCCGCACCAGCAGGCGGATGGACGCTGGCCGATCGAGGAAATTACACCATCGAAGTTCGCGGTGACGAGGTGTTCGATACCTGGATCGTGCCCAACTCGGTGGCGGCTCAAGAGCTTGGGAGTCTTTTTTTAAATGTCGTGGATCCTTTAGAGAATCCCTCTACCATAGGCATTCCAGACGTCGCGATCGCAGCGGGGTCCGATGACACGCAAATTAATTTGGGTCTGTCTTTTGCAGATCTGCAAGATCCAGATTCAGCGCTGACTTACACTGTTCTCAACATTACCAACCCTTCCTTAGTTACAGCTACTGTAAATGGGGGCAATCTCGTTCTAGACGCTCCTTCAGAAGAAGAGGGCGTGGCGGATATTACTGTCCGGGCAACGGATACGGATGGATTCTTTATTGATGCCACTTTAACCGTTTCAGTTGTCAATCCCCTGCCTGCCGATGATGCGATTCGCATTAATTCGGGCGGAAATAGCGTCTTAGATGCCAGTGGCAAACTTTGGTTGGCAGATACCTATTTTACGGGTGGCAGCGCTTTCACGACTGGAAGCGGAATTCCCATCGACAACACCCTAACCGATACCATTTACCAAACGCAGCGAAAAGGAAATAGTTTCTCCTATGCTATTCCGGTCGCAAACGGCAACTACAACATCGATTTCCATCTTTCAGAGCTGGAGTACAGCGACTTCGAACAGCGATCGTTCGATGTGTCTGTTGAAGGAGCGCTCATTTTCGATAACTTTGATGTCTACGGTGAAATTAAGAATGCCTTTTTAGAGGGAGAAAACACTGCTAAGGTAATTCAAGGCCCTGATAAAACGACTATCACGGCTTCTGTGAACGATGGAATCCTAAATATCGATTTCAACTCCGTTCTAAATGACGCTGTCATCGCAGGGTTGGCGATCAAGCCCGTTTCCGGGGCGGAAGTGCTGCTCGGAATCACGGGAAACGCGACTCAAGTTGCAGAAGCAGGGGCTGGCGACTCTTACACGCTTGTCCTGAACAGTCAGCCTACATCGAATGTCACGATCGCGCTGCAAAATAGTCCGGCCAATCAGATTAGCACTGGTGTAACATCGCTAACATTTACCCCCGCAAATTGGAATATTCCTCAAGTCGTCAATGTCAGTGCGGTGGATGACGCGAATTCAGAAGGGGTTCATCTGGCCACAATTAACCATACGGTAACTTCCGCAGATCCCAGCTATAACGGCTTAGCCATCGATCCGCTCACGGTCACGATCTCAGACAACGAAAGCGTACCGATCGCCTTCAGCCAAAAAGTGATCACCGACCCAAGCCTGATTGCTCCTACTGTCGGCACTTGGGGGCCAGATGGTCGATTGTACGTTGGTACTATTGAAGGCGAAATCAAGGCCATCACGTTTGATGACAACTACAACGTTGTCAATACTCAAGTCATTACAACTTTATCTGGGCTTTACAACAACGATATTTTGGGAATTGCGTTTAATCCTTTTGAATTTGGCCCCGGTCAGCAGCCCAAGATCTACGTTGCGCATAGCGCGCTTTATTACGATACAGGTGCGGCAAAGAACAACGAACTTCTAACCACTTTTTTCCCCTATAGCGGTCAAGTTTCTGTTCTAGAAGGGCCTAACTTCGACGTACATACACCCCTCGTAACTGGCATTGGGGTCTCTAACCACGACCACGGCGTCAACGGCCTCGACTTCGACGATGAGGGTAACCTGTTAATTGCAGTGGGCGGAAATACGAATGCAGGGATCACTGCCACGAAAATTGGAGGCTTATCCGAATCTCCCACAACTGCAGCCATACTCAAAGCTGAAATCACTAAACCTAACTTTAATGGGGCAATTGAGTACGAACTCTCCCCTGATGCACCGGTCATCTCCGGTCTGACTTTCGATCCTGCAACCAGCCAGAGTTACGGTCAATGGGCTTCTATGAAGCCAGGAACAGATGTATCGATATACGCGAGCGGACTTCGCAATCCCTTTGATATTACTTGGAGTACCAAAGGTCAGTTGTACGCAACGGATAATGGCCCTAACGTAAATTTTGGCGATGTCTCGACGGGAGCCAATACCGAAATTCCCTTTACTCAAAATGTTCCGGATGAGATTAACCTGATCGAAGAAGGTAACTACTACGGGCATCCCAATCGCAACCGCGGTCGGACTGATGACCGACAGAACGTCTATCGCAGCGCCTTTACAGCAAGCATTCCAGGTGAATATACAGCTCCTTTAGCAGTCGTAAACTCTGCTACTGTTGGGATTACTGAATATCGGTCGCTAGCATTCAACGGACAACTTTATGGAAACCTATTTGCTCAGAAGTGGAAGCAGCAGGTTTGGAATGTCAAGCTCGACTCGAGTGGCGACCAATCGCTTCAGGTGACTTCGATTACAGGCATGGCGGATGGTCTTGACATTCTTACCGGCCCTGGAGGTGCAGTTGTGGGGATTGACTACACTGCGGACTACATTACAGTCGCTACGCCGGATCCGCTGCTCAATCCAACTGGTGCAACCGCATGGGATATTCACCCTTGGCGAGCACCAGCGGGGACTGAGTTTGTAATTGGGGGTGTCAACTTCAATCCAACGAATACAACAGTGACGATTGCCGATCAGGCCATCACGATAACTGGCATCTCTTCCAACCGGATTCGAGGAATTCTCCCCGATCTATCGGGCCTGGATCAAGCGACACTGTCGGGAATCCTTGGCCCTGACGGACTAGCAGATGTTGTCGTGCAAAGCGGCGGGCAAGTTTCCACCATCCCGGATGCATTCAAACCCCTCTTTGCATAAATGATCAAAGGGCATCTTGACGAACAGTTTCTTCAAAGTGCTCGATCTATGATTGATGGAGACTCGCAGTCCAACTCTAGGGGGCCAGCACTTTCTTGTTGCCGGCCCCCTTTGCAATTAGCTTGGGATAAGGGACAAGGAGAGCGCGCTTCATAGGGGGATGAGTTAGTCCGTGGTTAATCTTTTTTAGTGGATGATGCTTGGACGTCGACAGGTGATGGACCGAGTCAGTGTTCCGTGGCTTTATTTACGTCTATACTGCTTTATAGTGTTTGAATTTATAATTACTGTAAAGGCATTTAGTTCGTTAACCATGGCAGCAAATTATGCAGGGAACTCTCAAGAAGCTTTTAGAGATTCTTCCAGCCCCAACCAGCAAACTGTTAATCATATTAATCTTATTTTTGTTTACTTCAGTCCTTGAAGTTATTGGCATTGGAGTCATTGGACCGTTTATTGCCCTTGCCAATGATTTTAGTCTTATCTCTAAAAATCTATTTTTGAGCAAACTTTTTAGTATCTCAGGGATTCAGCAAGAGCACCAGTTTGTTGCATTTATTGGCTCCTTAGTAATGGGAGCCTTTATCGTCAAAACCCTTGGAGCTTGGTTTACACAATCCTACATCGTTAGGTTTAGCGATCGCCAACAAAGACTGTTGATCGTCAAGATGTCTCGCGAATACCTTGCTGCTTCATACATATACCATACGAAGAAGAATAGCTCTTCTATTATTGGTATGATAATCGAGATATCTAATTCATTCACCAACTCAATTCTTACACCTTTACTAACAACTACAGCAAACATTTTTGTTTCTACATCTTTATTCTTCCTGCTTTGCGCCACCAGTATATCCGTAATGGTAGTTTTATTAGCAGTTCTATTACCAGTGTTTATTTTCTTTAATTCTTTCAAAGATCGGATTAACCGCTGGGGCAAAGAAGTACTTAGAAGCAAAGAAAATATTGTTCGAATTATCAATCATGCCTTTGGCGGCATCAAGGAGACAAAAATCATAGGTTGTGAAAGCTATTTTGAAGAGCAAATTATTGCTCAAGCAAAGCTACTCGAGCACTCACATGGTAACTTTGCTTCGTTTAAAATCTTGCCCCGGTTTGTAACTGAATGTGCGATGGTTTTAAGCATCGTGGCGATCATTTCCGTTTCCCTACTTCTAGGCATTGGAATTGACAATATAACTTCCGTACTAGGTGTCTACGCACTAGCTTCGATTCGACTGCTACCTGCTATTAGTAACTCGATTGTTGGCGTCAATCAATTGAGGAATTCAAGTTATACAATCAATCAAATATATGCTGACTTAAAAGAGCTCGAGAATTTCAAGGAAAAACAAACTTTAAATCAAAATCAGTTGAACCTACCTCAATTATCTAAAAATTCCTTTGAACCCGATTTCTCTAAAGAGAACGCGCGCGCTCATTTAAATTTTACCAAAGAAATTTCCTTGAATAATTTGACCTATAGTTATCCTGGCTCTTCAGCTCATGCTGTTTCGGAGCTTTCTTTAACGATCAAAAAAGGTGAATCAATTGCCTTTATTGGTAAATCTGGGGCTGGAAAAACAACTCTGGTAGATATCATATTGGGCTTGCTGATTCCCCAGGTCGGCGATATTAAGGTAGATGGCGTTTCCATATATCAAAATCTGCGTGCTTGGCAAAACTCGATCGGATATATTCCTCAAACTATTTTTCTCACCGATGAAACTTTAGAGAGAAATATTGCCTTTGGAGTTCCCGATGCTCTCGTCGATCGGGAGCAGTTAAAGATGGCGATCGATGCGGCCCAACTTACTGAAGTGATCGAGAAATTGCCCCACGGCCTGGAAACTGTAGTAGGAGAGCGAGGAGTGTTACTGTCTGGAGGGCAGAGGCAGAGAGTGGGTATTGCCAGAGCCTTATATCACGAACGAGAAATATTGGTGCTGGACGAGGCAACTGCAGCGCTTGACAATGAGACTGAAAAGTTGGTCACTGATTCCATCAGAGATTTAATGGGACGGAAGACAATTATTATCATTGCTCATAGATTGACGACCGTCAAAGATTGCCAACAGATTTATAAGTTAGAAAATGGGAAAATTAAAAATTTCGGCAACTACGATGAAGTCATCTTAAGAGGCGAACAGGTATGAGCTAAATGGATTTCAGAGCACCTATTTTAATTTCTAGGCGTGCAGGTAATAATTGATGAAAGTAGCATATGTAACTCCCTATGATTCTCGAAGTCTTCAAGGTAGAAAAGAGTGGTCTGGCCTGGGTTACTACATTGCTCAGTCACTTCTCAAGCAACAGGTTGTCCTCGACTATATGGGCCCTTTGAACGAACCTGAGATCTTTAAGGGGATTTATAAATTCAAAAAAGCTTATTGCAAATTTATTAATAAGAAAACTTACTTGCCGAATGCAGATCCTTGGATGCTTAAAAATTATGCTCGACAAATCAGCCAGAAGCTTAAAAATTCCGACGCAGATGTTGTCTTTAGTGCTACGAGCATTCCGACTGCTTACTTAGAATGCGATCGTCCGGTTGTCTTCTGGGCTGATGCAACTTTTGCCGGACTGCACAATTTTTACGAGCAATATACGAATCTGGATGAGAGCGTAATGCGAGAGTGGAACTGGCTAGAAGAGAATGCTTTGCAAAAATGCAGTCTAGCCATTTATGCATCTGACTGGGCAGCCAAGACAGCTATTGAAGCTTATGGTGCAGATCCTAACAAAGTAAAAGTCGTGCCTTTTGGAGCCAATATCGACACCGAGATAAAATTCGAAGACATCAGTCGGAGGATAGATGCGAGGTCATCCGATGTCTGCAAACTCCTGTTTCTCGGTATGGATTGGAAAAGAAAAGGGGGAGACACCGCCTATGAGGTGGCAAAACAGCTGAATGCGTCTGGCCTAAAGGTTGAATTGACTGTGATTGGGTGCACCCCCCTCATTCCGGAGCCTACTCCCGACTTTGTAAAGCCTTTGGGTTTTATCAGTAAAGGCACAGATGAGGGCCGCAATCGGCTTCGCAATATAATCATGGAATCTCATTTTCTAATTTTGCCTACTCTAGCCGAGTGCTTTGGCGTCGTATTTTGTGAAGCCAATTCGTTGGGGGTGCCCTGTATTGCCAGATCGATCGGTGGCGTGCCTACAGCTATCCGCAACGGTTTTAACGGACAACTTTTCGATCGAGATGCTGACATCTCAGAATATTGCGATTATATTGTTAATGTGTTCGGCAATTATTCCGAATATCGAGAACTGGCCTTTTCTAGCTGGAGCGAATATCATAACCGATTATCTTGGGATATCGCGGGCAAGACAGTTTACCAACTATTGGAAGGACTCCTTTGATTTCCAAAAGCTCTATCCGTGATGCGAGTCTACATGGAAGTCAACCTCTTTAAATTCTTATGCTACGTATTTATGTAATGGGACATACCAATCTATGAAAAACTTATTAAAAGAAATTTCGTTCAGAAAAATGCTTCTCAAGCAGTACCTCAGAGCACAATTCCCGTGGCCGTACAATACCGAACTGAAAAGGCCAATTTTTATACTCGGCAGTAGCAGGTCTGGGACTAGCATTTTAACGGACGTTTTAAGCTTCTCGCCACAACTGTGTAACTTTTCGGAAAATGACACGGTGCGCCGCAATATGTGGTCAGTGGTCGAACATCCCGAATTGATTCATAAAGGATTGCCAAACTTAGAAAAAATACTAGTGCGTCTGAGCGGCATTAAATCAGGTCAACGCTTGCTAGAGAAGTCACCTGGACATAGCTTGCTCGCAGAAGAACTCGCGAACTATTTTGTGGATGCTAAGTTTGTCCACATAGTCAGGGATCCTCGCGATGTAGCGTCTTCAATGCTAAAGCACGCGTGGATCAAAGACGAGCTGAACGAAATTCACTCCGTGTTTTGGTTCCGTTTGATACCACTGCAATTCCAAAAAGAATGGCCGACACTCAGTCCGTGGAAAAGGGCAATTCTTCGATGGGCGGTGTATGTAAGCTCAGCCCGAAAGCTTTCAGGACAATCAGATCGTTATTTAGAGATCCGATATGAAGAGTTTTGCGATTCCCCTAAAACATACCTTGATAAGGTACTTGCATTTTTAGAGTTGGAAAAAGATGAAAGCATTAATGCTCAACTCGAACGGGTTAAGCCGCGGAGTAGCTTTCGCTGGCGCACCGAAGACCTCAAAGACGATCAGCTTGAGTTTGTAAATAGAGTTATCTCCGAGTTTGGAATAGACTCTTCAGCTATTGCTATGGGAGAAGTATAATTTTAGATCCTTTTAGAGGAAGACCTTACCCCTTTCTTCATTATTTTCCCCATTTCCATTTACACCAAAACTTTTGCCATTATTTCAAACATTAGTTAGATTGTACAAGCGCCATCAAGCAAAGTTTGAATCGACCTTTATCACTAAATATTTAGAAACATGAATCGACCTATTTTTGTTGTTGGATGTCCGGGTTCTGGCACAACTTTACTATTTACCATGCTTGAATCCCATTCAAATATTAGTTGCGGCAACGAAACAGACTTCTTAGTTGATTTTAGGAGTCTGGTCGAAGGAAAGTATTGGAAAAAGCTCCAGGAATATAACTCCGAATCAAAATATTGGCATGGCGTTATTGCCGATATGTTTAATAGATTCAAGGAAGATTATGCTTTGAAATATGGAAAGAAAAGGTGGGCCGACAAAACTCCTAGCTATACGCCTCATATTGATTTCATCCACGCGTTGTTTCCCGATTGCCAGATCATCCACATTATCCGGGATGGTCGAGATGTTGTAATGTCGGCCCGCACGAGATGGGGATACAAGTCCGCTGTAAGCCTCATTTATAAATGGAGAGACTACATCCAAGCTGCTCGGAATTACGGCAAGACCATGCCTTCAGATCAGTACTTCGAAGTGCGTTATGAAGATTTAGTCGATCGACCCGAAAGTAGCTCGAAGAGCATTTTTGAATATCTTCAAGAGCCTTGGGAGCAAAAAGTTTTAATGTTCGATAAATCTTCGAGTTATAACCCCGAAGGTGGTTACGAGCGTTACACGGAGGAAGTTCGAAAGAAGGAAAAGGCAGAAGGATTTGTCTATCGATCGCGAGTGGGTACGGGGCAAAAACTAGATCCGCTTCTCAAAAGTATCATGTATTTTTCAGACGGAGAGCTTCTGAAAGAACTAGGGTATGTAGATGGTTAAAAATTTGAGTAAATATCGCATTCATCATAGTAAAAGGTGAGTTATGAGAGATCTGCCACTCGTAACTATTATTGTCAATAACTACAATTACGATCGGTTTCTCCAAGAAGCTGTTGAGAGTGCTTGCAATCAAAGTTACTCAAATATTGAGGTTATTGTTGTCGATGATGGCTCCACTGATGATTCTAAGGGTGTAATCCATTCATTTAGCGATCGCATCCGATCTATTTTCCAAGAAAATGGGGGACAGGCTTCTGCGTTCAATGCAGGGTTTGAAGCTAGCAATGGCGAAATCATTCTGTTTTTAGACGCAGATGATGTGTTATTGCCCCATGCCGTCGAGAAAATTGTGTCGAGATGGGAGCCAGGTGTCGCTAAAGTTCACTTCCTGCTCGATGCTATCGATGGAGAGGGTCGACCTCTAGGATATACCTATCCATCGCGGGGGCAATACTTAGGACGGGGGGATGTGGTCTCTGTATTGCTCGAACGCGGCGTTTACGGCGTTGCACCGACGAGCGGCAATGCTTTAAGCCGGGAGGCCTTAACCCATATCTTCCCGATTCCTGCTGACGAGTACCGAATTTCTGCCGATGGGTTTATTGCGACCTCCATTGCATTTTATGGAAAAGTATTAGCCATTGAAGAAGCGCTGGGTCGCTATCGCGTCCATGGCAGCAACAATTGGGGCACCTCCATGGACGGCAAACGATTTCGCTCCTTTATCGAGCACGATTTAAGAAAGCAAAACCTCATCATAAAAAAGGCGACTGAATTTGGGTACGACGTGCCCTCCGATCTGCTCTTTCGAACCAATACCCACTTGTGGGCTCGCCTCGCCTCTTTGCGTCTCGATCCGCAGAACCATTCGATTCCGTCTGACAGCGTCTTTAGTTTGATCTATCATGGCATCCGTTCCGTTTGGCTATATTCCGATCTAAACCGGAAAAAGCGGGCGATCGTGACCTTGTGGTTCTTAACAGTCGGTTTATTACCCTTACCCATAGCTAAACCTGCAATTGGTTGGCTGTTCGCGCAAGAAAGTCGACCTAAGTCAGTGGAGTGGATTTTGAACCGATTGCGTCCGCTGCTAAACCGTGCTGAAAAAGTTCAACAGCAAGGAGAACCCACGTGAATGCTCGCCCTTCGGTCAGCATTATTATCAACAACTATAATTACGAGCAGTTTTTGCCTCAATCTGTTGACAGCGCCCTGAATCAGAGTTACCAGCATTGCGAAGTTATTGTTGTGGACGACGGCTCGACTGACCGCTCTCGAACTGTCCTAACGTCCTATGGAGATCGCATCCGGGCTATTTTTCAACCTAACGGCAAGCAGGCCGCCGCACTGAACGCCGGATTTGCAGCGTGCAAAGGTGACATTATCTTATTTCTCGATGCAGATGATTATTTATTGCCAGCGGCAGTAGAGCAGATTGTAGCTGCATTTCAACCAGGGGTCGGAAAAGTCCACTTTCGGCTCGAGGTTGTGGACGGCAGTAGCGAACCATTGGGCTATTTTATTCCTTCGGTGGGCATGAGTTTGGCCGCTGGCGAGGTATGGCGCAAATTATTGCAGACCAGCAGCTACGTGAGTTCGCCCATGAGCGGGAACGCCTATCGCCGAGAAACCCTGATTCCGATATTTCCCATTCCCGATGCATATAAGACCACTGCTGACGATTACTTGATGATTTCTACGCCTTTCTACGCTGGAGAACTGGCGGGAATCGACGAGCCCATAGGGGCGTATCGGGTTCACGCCAGCAACCAGTGGGCTTTAACTGCCGTTTCCGGCAGCCGTTTCCGGCGGTTTGTGACCCACGACGTCCAAAATTTCGCCCTCCTGCAACAACGCGCAAAGGAACTCAACCTGACAGTCCCAAAGGATTTAGAACGGCGATCGCTGGGGCGGATCTGGTCGCGACTGGCCTCTCTGCGCTTAGAACCCCAAGATCATCCCGTGGATTCGGATCGCGTCCTCCAATTGATGGGATGGGGACTTACAGCGCTTTGGAAATATTCCAGCCATAACTTTCCAAAACGCGTTATTTACAGCCTGCTGTTTTTATGGGTCGGCCTCATGCCCGTGCCCTTGGCAAAACAAGGGATTTCTTACCTATACGCGCCTCACCTGCGACCCAAACCGATCGATACCGCGTTGAATCGACTGCGCGCCCTTGTCAGTTGAATGTGTCACTTGAATATGTCGCTTAAAAACCAGCCAAACCGGACCGTCAAGTCAAAAAGCTACTTATCTGGAATAATTCCATGCGCGTTGCCATTTTACGTCGATTTCCTAAAGCCTCCTTCAGCATGGATGTCTATGCCGATAGGCTGGTCGATGGGTTAAAAACGGTTCGCCCGGACTGGACGATTTTGGAGTACTATCCCCAATATTCTGTCAGTGGAGCGGGCGCTGCCAAAGGCATGGCGGGCATTCAGAAATACTACGAGCGTTATTGGCGCTATCCCCATCGCTTGAAGCAGATCGAGGCGGACGTTTTTCATATTATCGACCACAGCGATGGCGACCTCAGCCGCTGGCTGCGCCGATTGGGCCGCCCCAATGTCGTCACTTGCCACGACCTCATCAACCTGATTCAGCCGGAAACCTTTAAAGGACGCGCCCGCTTTCCCTTAATTAGCATGACAGCTTGGCGGTGGGGCATTGCAGGAATGCGGCAAGCGGATCGCCTCATTACGGTGTCGTCCCACACGAAACAGGATGTCATCGAGCACCTCAACATTCCGGCCCAGCACGTTACCATCGTGCCCAATGCCGTAGATAGAGCGTTTTGCCGCTTGTCTCCAGAAGAGAGGCAGATGGCACGCGATCGCCACTCCCTTCCCCCTCATACCTTTTGCTTGTTAAATGTGGGATCCAATAATGCCCGCAAAAATATTTCAGGGATTTTGGCGGCCATAGCCGACCTGAAGCAGCAGGGCATTCCCATCCATTTTTGGAAAGTCGGTGCAGACTTTACCGAAGCGCAGCGTCAGTTTATCCAAACTCACGCGTTAACCACTTGCGTCGCTCACTTGGGGCAGCCTGACGAACAGGACCTAATCCGGCTTTATAATGCTGCTGATTGTCTGATGGCTCCGTCCTTCTATGAAGGTTTCGGGCTGACCATTTTGGAAGCAATGGCCTGCGGCACGCCCGTCATTACTGGCAATGTATCGGCGATGCCTGAGGTTGCAGGGGATGCTGCCATTTTGGTCGATCCAAACAATCGAGCGGCGATCGCCCAAGCTGTAAAACAGCTTTACAGCCACCCGGAAGACCGCCAAACCTTGGCTCAAAAGGGGCTGGAGCGCGTCAAGCAGTTCGCTTGGGAAAACACAGCCGAGCAGGTTGCCTGCATCTACGAACAAATCTCATTCAAAGCCAATACCTCGTCCCCATCCTTGCCATCGGGGCTATCTCCCCATCCTATGCCCTCCGAGTCCACCCCTATCGATTCCTTCAGGTAATAGTCCATGAGCTATCAGCTTCGAGATATCGTACGACTCCACGGTCGCGATGCCGTAATGGCCACCCAATACTGGCGAGACAGACTGTTCAACCAGCTCCGCGGCAAAACCACCAAATCCTTGGTCATTTGCAACTCCTTTCCCAAAAGCGGGACCCACTTGCTCTATCAAATTTTGTACTCGATTGACAACCTGCAAAAATGGGACGATATCGTTTCAGTTCAAGCCCTATGCGGTGTCATGAATACAGCTTCCCACATCCGCTGGAAAGTCGGCTCTGCTCCAGATGGCTCCATCGTCAGAAGTCACTTGATGTACTGCGATGAAATTCTAGACGTTCTCAAAGAATTCAACTGCAAAATCTTTTTCATCTACCGCGACCTGCGAGACGTAGCTGTTTCTCATGCCCGCTGGGTCACGAAAGAGGAGCGAATTTTTCTGCACGACATTTACCGTCAGTACCCGAGCTTCGACGAACAGCTCATGAGTTCGATTAAGGGCGTGCCTCTGGGTTCTCCCTTCGGCTCAAATCTATCGCAACCCGATATTGGAACGGATTTTTCTCGCTGGCAGGGGTGGATCGCGGAACCGAGTGCATTGGCCGTAAAATTTGAAGACCTTGTCGGAGAGCGCGGTGGCGGCTCAGAGGAAAAAAGGCTATACCTTGTAGAGCAAATATTGGATTATTTGGAAATCAACCTGCCTTTAGAGCGAATTAAATCGCAATTTGCGTCTCGTGCGCTCGATCCGGAGGAATCGCATACCTTTAAAAAAGGCGGCAAGGGCAGCATTGGCGGATGGCAAGCCTATTTCAAAGATGGACACAAACAAGCCTTTAAAGAAGTAGCCGGACAGTTGCTCGTAGACCTGGGTTACGAAGAAAATATGACTTGGTAGTGGTTATAACATCGTTTTTAAGATACTTTTCGATATATTTTGGCATTCATTCAAATCTTATCTGTCGTGCGTTCGAGTTATTAAAAATTAGGCCTGCCGCGGGTGAAAAATTCTATGCATAATGACGTATTCCGCCTGGGAGTGGTTTTTACCCATCCCACTCAGCACCACGGTCCCCTTTGGCGCAAGCTCAGCGAGCAACCTGGGGTTTCGCTCAAAGTCCTTTATTTATCCAATGAAAATCAGTCTGCGGGAGATAGTTTTTTAGGCGATCAGGCTAAACCGTGGGACGTGGATCTTTTAAGCGGCTATTCCTACGAGTATTTGAAAGATTTATCGGGAAAAGTCCCCGCCCAGCGCAAAAAGAATGTCATTAGTCCGGGGTTGTTCGATCGGCTGACCCCTCAAAACTTCGATGCCATTTTCATGCAGAGCTTTGTCAACTACTCCTATCGCTTGACGGCGGCCCTTTGCAAACTTCGCGGCATTTCCCTGATCATGCAAAACGATGCCAGCATGATGTCTGACGGTCGCTACGGTCGCCTGCGCTTGATTGCAATGGCGATCTTGTACCCCTGGATGAACAACGTGGCAGATTACTGGCTGTCCTGCGGGGATCACAATGAGGTTCACCTGCGCCACTATGGGGTGCCCGATCGCAAAATCGTTCGCGGCTGTCACCCCGTCGATGGCGATCGGTTCCAGCAAACCATTGCCGCCCAGCCAGAGGAAGTCCAGCGCATCCGCCAGGAGCTTGCATGGGATGAAAATACTGTCCTTTACGGCTTTATGGGCAAATACATCGAACGCAAGAATCCCTTCGAATTTATCGATGCGATCGCCAAAGCCCACCGGAAAGATCCTCGGGTGCGGGGAGTTTTGTTCGGCGGCGGAGACTTAGATGCCGCCATCAACCAGCGGATCGAACAGCTTGATGGCGAAGTCATCAACTACGGCTTTGTCAACCAGTCCAAAATTCCGCTTTACTTTGCAGCATTAGACGTATTTGTCTGTACGTCGTGGATCGACCCCCACCCCTTGGTCGTGTCCGAGGCGATGGTCTCCGGGACTCCGCCCATTTTGAGCGATCGCTGCGGCAACTGGGGCTATAGCGATACCGTCCGCCATCGATATAACGGTCTGGTCTATCCCTGCGGCAAGGTCGATGCATTGGTCGGAGCCATCCTCGAAATGGCCGATACTGAGGCGCGCCAGCGCTATAGCGATCGCTCGAGGGAGGTCTTTAGCGAGCAAGATCTGTACTGCGAAGTCAATGCCTTTTTAGAGGTGATAAAGCGCATTCAAGCCGAGAAAGGAATTTCAATTCCCTCTCTCCCCGATTCCGCACGTCCGGCGGCAGAGTCCGCCAATCGGATTCCAGCTAACACGCCTTAACGTCTTTTTAGCCAGAGGCACCCCGACCATGAAAATACTCATATCGGCCTATTCTTGCGAACCCGGCAGAGGGTCGGAGCGAGGGGTCGGCTGGAACGTCGCTTGCGAAGTTGCCAAGCGCAACGAAGTGTGGGTGCTGACCCGTCCCGATGAAAGTCGCGACGCCATCGAAGCCGAACTCGCCACCAACCCCATCCCCAACTTGCACTTTGTCTACTTTACGCTGCCCTTTTGGCAGGACAGTTTGCATTTTGGCCAGTCTGGGGCAATGCAAATTCACTACTATCTTTGGCAGATCCAGGCTTACTTTGTCGCTCGGAAATTACATAAAGAAATTGGTTTCGACTTAGCTCACCACGTCACGTTCGTCAAATATTCTGCGCCTAGTTTGCTGTCGTTTCTACCGATCCCCTTCGTCTGGGGACCTGTTGGCGGTGGAGAATCCGCTCCACCCCAATTTTGGAAAGACTTTAGCCTGCGAGCCAGATTCTACGAGATCGCTCGGGACTTGGTGCGCAATATCGGGCAGCGCGATCCTTTGGTGGGAATGACTATCCGCAATAGTGCTGTCGTTCGGGCCACGACGGACGACACTGCTAAGCGCCTCTATCGCATGGGCGCAACCCAGGTTCAAATCGTACCGGAGGTGGGCCTCCTGGACGAGGAAATTGCGACCCTCCATCAGTTCCCCTTACCCGCTTCTCAGCCCGTTCGCTTTATCAGCATGGGGCGCTTGCTCCATTGGAAAGGGTTTCATTTGGGAATTCAAGCATTTGCCAAAGCCAATCTGCCCGACGCCGAATACTGGCTGGTGGGGGAAGGTCCTGAATTAGATAGTCTGCAGCGCCTCGCTCGGGAACATGGGGTTGCGAAACAGGTCAAATTTTGGGGGCGTTTGCCCCGGGAGGAAACGCTAGAACGATTGGGAGAGAGTCACGTTTTAGTACACCCTAGTTTGCACGACTCTGGAGGATGGGTATGCATCGAAGCGATGGCATCGGGCCGTCCCGTCGTTTGCTTGGATTTAGGAGGGCCAGCCATACAAGTCACCTGCGAAACTGGAATCAAAATTTCAGCACAAAATCCAGAACAGACGATACGGGATATGGCGATCGCCCTAGAGAAACTCGCCTGCAATCCCGATCTGCGCGTGCAAATGGGTAAGGCGGGCCGCCAACTCATCGATGAAAACTTTAGCTGGAAAGTGGTGGGCGAGCGCTTAGATCGCCTCTATCAAGAGACGGTAGGAATTTAGGAAGCAGAGCGCTGCCATATTGGCCTATAACCTATACCTATAACCTTTCGAATTAAATGCATGTCCTGATTCCCGCTCTCCACCGACCTTCCAAACCCACTGGCGTCTGCAGGCATGCAGCCAACCTCGCGCGCTGTCTCGCTCATTCCGAACGGGTTAGCCGCGTAACGCTCGTCCTGGGAAGTTGGCAAAAATCTTATTTCGAGCAATCATTCAACCTCACATCTTCAAAAATCAAACTTATCTTTGTAGATATCAAAAATACTTCCCTTTCCCGCAATCAATGGTTCGTGTTTGAACTTCCTAGACTTGCCCGACAACAGGCACCCCATCTCATTCACATGGCTTTTCCTTTTCCCTTTGTAAGACAGTGGTTTAAGGCTCCCATCGTGTCTACGATTCACGATTTGTACCCCTACGAGTGCCCGGAGAATTTTGGCTACCCTCAAGTTTGGTTCAATCAACTTTTTTTGCAGCAATGCGTTCGCAACAGCGACGCCCTTTCTTGCGTATCTCAATGTACTTTAGAGGCATTGAACCAGTATTTCCCTCAGGTCGAGAGAAATAAGCAAACCGCTGTCGTCTACAACATCGTGGACTTTGAAGATGTTGAGTCAAAACGCCCTCACCAGTTAAACAGCGACTTTTCCGATCCATTTTTGCTCGCAGTGGCTCAACATCGCAAAAACAAAAATCTGGACTTGCTCGTTAAGACCTATCATTCTCTTCTGCATCAAGATGCCTTAAAATCAGATACTCGCCTACTTTTAGTAGGTAGCCCAGGCCCAGAGACAAACTATCTGACTGACCTGGTCCAAACCTTAAAGTTAGAACGATCTGTTTTATTTTTATCCAGTCTTGAGGATGAGGAGTTACGTTGGCTCTATGAAAATGCTGCGCTATTTGTGATTCCCTCATCAACGGAGGGATTTTGTTTGCCTTTAGTTGAAGCGTTAACGCTCTCTTGCCAGGTCGTTTGTTCGGATATTCCCATTTTCCGCGAAGTCGGAGCGTTTCAATGCAGCTATTTCCAGCTCGGCGAGCATGCGCCAGAAAATCTATCTAAGGCGATACTAACCGAACTATCTTGCAAAAAAACAGAAAAAATAGTAAACCCTCAGTTTTCCAAAGACGAAGTTTCTCAAAGTTTATTAAAACTCTACGATACATTGACCAGTTGTTTCTGACAAACCTCTCGCTATTTCGAGAAATCTTAATATGAAGATTTTAGATCATGGGAAATAGTTTAGGAAGCATTACTCAAAAGCAATCAAAAAAAACGACTCAAATCAAGAATTCAACGTTAATTCTGATAAGCTTTGCAACGGCATTCTTTCCTCGATTTTTTTCTTCGTTTGGCGCACCATCAGCGATTAATTTTGCTCATTTTTGCATTATCCCCTTTTGTTTCATCGTTGTAGCCCAGACCACTAAAACGTGCGATCGCAAGCGAATTAAAGCTGTTTGGCAAGTATTAGGAGGAATGAGCATTCTTTTAGCATGCACTATTATAAGTGCTTTGCTAAACAATGCAGGAATGGTTAATGTTTTCTTGCAATTCATGTTTCAAGCTGAGGCATTCATGCTTTTAGCGGCTATTATTTTAATTCCGCTGGCAGGGAAAAAGCTAGAGAATTTTAAAAATTGGTTATTTGGATTTGCCTTCTTTAATTTTTTATTGGCAGCCATTCAGTCAGTTCTCCTACCGATTGGAATTTATCCAAAGCCCAAAGGAGGAACTATTCAGGACAATATAACAGGAGTTTTTGGAGGAGGAGGGGGAAGTGCAGCTAATTATGTGTCTTGCACGGTGAGTTTTTATATTGCCTTATACTTTTTCAACAGCACAAAACATCTACCCATTTGGATCCGAATTCTTCCTTTACTAGGATCTTTATACCAGATTCAAGTTTCAGATTCAAAGCAAGTTTTCCTAGCATTGATTTTAGGTTATGGGTTACTTTTAATAACTAAGGTCAAGTATCCAATAAAATTACTTTGTTATATCACGCTTGGAATCATCTTTACACTTGTTTTTAGTTGGGTGCTTCAAAATGTAGAATCAGAGTTCTTATCTCCTTACCAAAACTGGACGAGACGTTCAATTTGGGGCTGGGATGGTTTAGTCGTACAAACAAAATTTGCCGCTTTTCGAATTGTTTTATCTCATTATGAAACTCCTTTTAATTTTTTCTTTGG
The DNA here is from genome assembly GCF_044923475.1 of Altericista sp. CCNU0014. NCBI lineage: Bacteria > Bacillati > Cyanobacteriota > Cyanophyceae > Synechococcales > Altericista > Altericista sp. CCNU0014. Next base: position 1,466,213 of record NZ_CP137338.1, on the reverse strand, counting down.
CTTAGGTCCAGGCCATACTGTCACGAGATTGGGAGGGTGGGTATTTAGAGATTACGCGCAGCTATTGATGCCGTTAGGTGCAACTGTACATCCCGTATCTTCACAGGTTTTTGATGTTGTAAGAAGTACCTATCTCACTCAAGAATCTACAGTATATTTTCCACTATTTACTTGGGCTGGAATTTGGGGCGATTTAGGTTTTGTCGGTTTAGGTGCCTATCTATACCTCAGCTCTATAGTATGGCGCGTAATTTGTGTAGATGACTTCAGTAAATTTTTGATATTGTCTACTGCCGTTTTTGGCTTTATATTAACCCAGATGGAGGAGCCAGGGCACATTCTTTCCGTTGCCTGTTTGATTGCTTTGCGTTGGCAAGAAGAGCAGGAAAGACGAGCGTTCTTTAACGCTGCTCCTTTGTAGTTAGTACAGTCTACCTTGCAACTTACCTAAAGATTTGTTTGAATTTCATTCTACAAAGGCATGAATCTTTTGCCCTGTCCTGGAGGTCTGAATTGCCAATCAATTTTCAAATTAGCCCTTCGAACGACGGCTAAGTTTTTTAAATTAATTTTTTTTTAGTATAGTCTGCATTTCCAAGTTTTCAGCAGAATGCCATTCTTTCAAATTTTCATTCGTTCTCAACAAAAATAGTAACTCTTCTTTTTCAATCGCTTTGCTGTTTAACGCTCCTAGAATCTCATTCACTTGCTTTAAAACTTCAGTGCTATTGAGTACGAGATCCCGTCGGGTCGTTGCTGGAAACTGATTCATCGCACCGTTTTTAATTGCGACTTGGCGCTCGAGGAGAGAAACCTCGCGCCTCTTGCTATCCATTAAAAAAACTTGATATTGAGGGTACTTTTGCCGAAGCCAACGACAAAATTGATAGCAGTCCCCTTGATAGGCTCGAACATCTATCAACAGGACTTTAGGTTGCGTATCTGAAGCTTGGTTTAAGTCAATCTGTCCCTTAAGGGCTTGAGCGGTTTCTTCCTTTAAAACCGCAATTCCTCGAAATGCTAAGATTTCTTGCCAAAAGGCAACTTGAGCAGCCGATGCATAAAGCATTAAAACCTGTTGGGCGGGATCGCTCGAAGGCTTCTCTCCATCATTTTCTAACTGTTGCTCGAAGACCAAAACCGTATCGCCGATACTAATGCGATCGCCATTATTCAGTAATTGAGAGCTGGTAATCGGTTCGTCGTTAATCAGCGTGCCGTTTCGACTGTTGAGATCGACAAAATAATAATGAACGTTTTGATGAACTTCAAGCTGCGCGTGGATTCTAGAGGCCATCAAATCTTGGATCTGCACAGTATTTTCTTTACTGCGTCCAAAAGTCCACAGGGTTCGACCTGAAAGCGCTATCGTTTCTACGCCTCCCTTGGAATGGATGATGAGCCGAGCAGAATGGGTGGAATTCACTTCAATGATTCTATTTGTAAACTATTATTGCGCTATTGCAATAAGGGTAAAGCCATGATGTCGAATCGGGGGAAATGGCCTGTGCGAACTCTTGGCACGAAGCGAAGCTTCATTACCGCCATCGAACCCTTCATAGTGCAAACCTTCCTTACCTTATTAAAATGCCCCAATTACATTCTATTTTCAACTCTTACTCGGCTCAAGGCCCGATCGCGCCCGACCGATCGGGCCAAACTGCACCCTCGCGACCACAATGATGGAGCGCCATCGTCCGCAGAAGGCATCGTTGCGGAGACTGCTACCTCAGGATTTTACTGAGTCGGTTGGGTTTTCAGCATTTCGAGCTGTTCTGGCGTCAGTACCGCTTCAATTTGTTTCCGACTTTGTTTCTGAATCGATACAATTTTTGCTTTTTGCTCTTCTGTCAGCTTTAGATCTGCCTCAATGGAGCCCGAAGCCTTGTTCGACTGAGCAGCTTGTTGAATTAAAGCTTTCTGTTCCGGCGTCAAAACAGCAATAATTTGGCTGTTCTCATTTTTCCGGATGACGTCGATTTGAGCTTTCTGCTTGTCGGTTAAGACAATTTTAGGCTTGTCGGCAGGCACGGCAGGGTTGGGGCTGGCAGCTTGAGCAATAGCCCGATGCGCTGGCGAGTGATGGGCTTGAGCTGCACTCGATATCGATATAGCCCCTAAAGCAACAACCGCAGTAGAGAGTATTAGGTTAAGACTGGTCTTGTATGAAAAAGTCATAGGCACCCTCAGTTTTAATCTCTCCGAGGATAACGAACTTTTGACCGTACGTGTTTGGCCTTTGACGTGAAACCAAAACGCGCGCCTCCTCCTCTTCAGTCAGGGAAGGGTTTAGAAGACCCATCGATAACATTCGCAAACAATTAAATATTCATATATGCAGATACCCTGACATTTATAGGAACCTTACCGGGTTGAGGGGGTCAGACCCAAAAGTATTCGAGCGCACAGAATCTTTTCTGGCGTTGCTTGAATGCCTCTCTATCTGCTCCGCCTTTCATACGCGACATGCACTGTGCAATTGGCAGATAGGGGTTCTAATGCAGAATTTGGTATGTTTCTCATGAAGTCAACTTCAAAAACGATCTTCAGTTTCATGGCAGCCGGGCTCCTGCTCTCTGCTTTTGCGTCTCAAGGGTTAGCGCAGTCTTCTACGACTCCTAGCGACCCATCTACTGGCAGCACGACCCCTGAAAAGCCTTTGACGAAAAAGCAGCTCAAGAAACTCTGTAAGACCACCCCAGACGATCCTAAGTGTGCCGCGCTAAAAGCCCCAGATGGCACAACTCCATCGTCAACCTTAACCACACCTGGGTCTTCCTCAACCGACACGACCACAACGACGCCTCCCACAACCGGAAGCCCGAGCACCACTGATACGATGCCTGCGGCTCCGAGCACTGGCCCTGCGGGATCTCCCTCGTCTAGCGGGAGCGACCCCATGACGCCAAGCGGAAGCTCGGGCGTAACAGTCCCTTAGTTTCTAAGCATGCTCCTAGCGCTTTTGCCGTTTTAGCGCGCGCATGCTGAACGCTCCTGCATGGCGGATTCTAACCCGCCATGCAGGAGTCGATTCTAAGGAGATTGCCTGTATTGACTCATCTAAGCGTTGAGTTTTGCCTGCAGGTGCAAGCAACAAAGGTGTCGATCCTTACCAAGCGCCCGCACCAACCAGACGATAGACGGAAACCTATCTATGGATATACTAGATAGCTGTATGCATTTAGTAAGATCGAGTTGGTCGACAGTCTTTAGCGGCCTTGCTTTGTACTGTTGTTGCGCCCTCAAGTTTTTATCCTATGCTGACCTACAATCCAACCCTAAAGCGTCTTGGCGGATATCTTATCGATGCAGGGTTGCTGACCGAAGCTCAGGTTGATGTTGCACTATGCGACCAACAAGCCACCGGAATGCGGTTTGGAGATATTGTTGTCGAGCGCGGCTGGGTGAAGCGACAAACGATTGAGTACTTTGCCGATAAAATCGTCGACCTAGAACGAGAAATAGGGGAGCCCTTACATCTAGGGCTCATTAAGGCATCTTTTAGCTTTTACCATAGGAACATCAATTTATAAAGGGCGAACCTTATCGCTCAGTTTTTGTTAGAACGACAACGCGCAAATAAAGCTTGCTAAAACCTATAAAAGTTACAGCTTTTCTAGACATCAATAACACCTCGGATTAAATTTTTAAGGAAATGTTTGCGCTCTAGTTGTTTAGCTCGCGGAGAGACAGGCTAAAGTAGAAAAGTGCGAGTATAGGGTCCTACTTATGAACAATTGCGTATTGATGGCCGAGATCGTCAAAGCGCCAGAGCTGCGATACATGCAAGACGGGCAAACAGCGATCGCCGAAATGACGGTTCAGTTTCCAGCGTTGCGGTCTGAAGACCCAATGGAAATGCTCAAAGTTGTAGGGTGGGGCAACTTGGCGCAACAAATTCAAGAGCAGTTTCACCAAGGCGACCAAGTTATCTTGGAAGGCCGTCTCAATATGGTGTTAACAGATCGTCCCGAAGGATTTAAAGAAAAACATGCAGAATTAACGGTGGCTCGCGTTCACCGGGTTCAAGTCGATCTCAATGCACCGCGCATCGCTAGCACGCCTGCCGCTGCAACGCAGACCTCTCGTCCCCAACCTGTCGCCGCCGCTACGGCAACCCCATCGCCTAGAAGTGCAGCACCTTCTGCTACGCCGGCAGTTCCCCCTAGCCCTCAACCGATACCCGCAGCACCATCCCACGATTACGAACCCAACTACGACGATATTCCGTTTTAGCCAGCCTCATCGCGCAAAGTAAAACAATGCTGTAACAGCAGAGATGCCTATGGCACTTCGAGGAAGACGGTGGCTGCAGGTTAGCTTCAAGAAAGTTCGGGTTCCCATCAGCGTCGGCCTAATGTCCGTTAGTACGGGGGGTCTGACCATTCAAGCAAACGCGCAATCTCAAACCACCTTGCGATCGGTTTGCGTGGGCATTAAGTCGTCGCAATATCTTCAGGCACAGCCCAAAACGCTTCAAGATCGATGCTGTCAGCAGAGCGCAAAAGCGAAGTGCTTGAAGTGGCAAGAGATTTTCCCCGCTACCAGACGCCTTCAATCCCCCTCCATCGAGCGTCCGACTCCCGCAGCAGATTCGTTCCCCAAGATTGACGCCTTCGGCAACAGTACGGGGTCTGAGGGCGCTGCTAAAGATGCGGTCATTCAGGTGGGCATTACTAAAGCTTGGGATGCTGTTGCGCCGACCTTGAAAAAGAATAAAGCCAATCCTAAGGGCAATCGGAGCGCCAACTTTTTCGAGCGCCTCTACGCCGACTATCAGCGCATTTTGGGTCCTAGGGAACTAAAATCCGGCGCGATACTAACGCCGCAGGTGGGAATGAATATGGATGTGGGTCGGTTTAATGTAGACGCAATGAAGGTTGGCGTTGAAATCAAATTTTAAGTTTGAGGCTGCACCGTTCGACGACCGATAACGGCATAAAAAGGATCTTGGCCGCCGGAGAGCCAGGCTAAAGCCGATGGCTTGGGCCGAACGATAACCGAATCTTCTACTTCAAACCCTGGCACAGAGTTAATATAGGCCTGTACTAAGGCCAGGCGATTGTCCTCAGAACCATCGCGCCAAACCTGAATTGCTTTGTGAAAAAACATCCGGTTAGAGAAACTGACGATTGCAATGCCATTGGGTTTGAGGATGCGGCAGATTTCGCTAAAAACAGCCTCGGGGTATTGAAGGTACTGCACTGAGGCCGTATTGAGCACGGCATCGAAGGACCGATCGGGCAAGGGCAGTTTTGGATTTTGGTTTAGGTTCTGGACAAAGAACCGATCGTATCGGGGATTGCGGGCCAGTTCCTCTGAGTTCAGACCGTGACCTTCGACTGTATCGAAGGCCATTTCTTCGGGCAGGTGAGACACCCAACTGCCCATGAGGTCTAGAATGCGGGTATGGGGCTGGAGGCGATCGCGGTAGAGCTGAGTAAGCGTCTCCAAAAAGCGATCGTCGAGGTGAGTCACAAAGCGCGGCACGCTATAAAATAACGCATCGTCGGTATCGTCCAGCTTTAAGCGCTCTTGGGGTTTTAGTAACATTGAATCCACAACGCAGGTCGAGTTTTTCTAGGTTCCCGTTCGCGAACAGGAAGGATTGAGAGATTAGGCTGCCGATTTCAGCTCGCCCGTCTTCACCGAGACGATTTGGGTGCGGTTCCCGCGCTCGACCGTGAGGTCGAGAACCTCGCCGACTGGAGTATTTTCCACGACTGTCTGAAATTGGTTAGCGTTGACAATAGGGTTGCCGTTAATGGCCGTCACGACGTCTCCCAAACGCATGCCAGCAGAGGCAGCGGGAGTATTGGCCAGCACCTTCATCACCAAAACGCCGTTGACTTCGGGCAGCGCGATGGGAGAGTTCGGATCTTTATTGTTTTCCCGAGCCAGTTTGGGTGTGAGGGTCGTCATTTGAATGCCGACATAGGGATGTAAAATCCGTTCGCCGCGCACGAGTCGCGCAGTGAGGGATTTCGCTTTGTTGATCGGAATCGCAAAACCAATCCCCATGGCATCAGCTCGAATGGCCGTATTGATACCGATCACTTCACCTTGAGCGTTCAGGAGCGGGCCGCCAGAGTTGCCGGGATTAATGGCAGCATCGGTTTGAATGAAGTCGAGGCGCTTGTTGGGGATACCAACATCCGCACTAGGGCGATGCAACGTGCTGATAATGCCAAGGGTGACGGTGTTGTCGAGACCGACGGGGTTTCCGACGGCGATCGCCCAGTCGCCCACCTGAATATCGTCGGAGTCGCCCAGGGGAGCGACGGGCAGCTTACCCTTGATACCCCGCAGTTTTACAACAGCTAAGTCGGAAACTTCGTCGACGCCCTGAACGGTCCCTTCAAAGGCACGTCCGTCTTTAAGCGTGACCGAAACCGTATCGGCGTCGTTGACCACATGGGCATTGGTTAGAATAATGCCGCTGCCGTCGATAATAAAGCCAGAACCCTGACCCCGCAAACGATCTTCGCGAGGGTTGAGACCGTACCCATCTCCAAAAAAGTCGCGGAATAGCGGATCGCTAAACAACGGCTCTGTCGGGCGTCGGATCACCGTGCGCTCCGTATCGATCCGAACGATCGTATTGCCCACATTTTGGACGGCCTCTGCCACAAAGCTGTGAGGCGCGGCGGTTCGCGCTAATGCCGATTTGGCAATCGCGGGTTTTGCCGCGATCGCGTTTGGGGCCGTCGTTGGGGCGGGGACCAAGTCCGCCCAAGCGGGAGAGGTGACGGCCATTCCAAAAGACAAGGCGATCGCCATCGCTGCGCCTAAAACACAGCGCAATAAGCGCATTGTGAGTCGCCGAGCAACGGTACGGAGAGAATGCCAGTTCGTAAAGTTCTGCATAATGAAGTGGCCCAAAGGTCCTTAGGGGTTAGCCGCATGCAATCTAGGGCAAAGGCATAGCATGATATAACCAGTGTAAGCACAGTTCTAAATCCTGGGTATTCGCAAACACCGAATCGCACCCTCAAGTCAGCGGTACAATAGAAAAGCTCAAACGCTGTGAAGTCTAAACGCAAGTTTTCAGCATTTTAATTTTCTACATTTACTACCGTTGAGAGTGACTGCTTAGGTATGACGTCCGACGTAAAGGCTCCAGATTCGACGATCAAGTATGGCGAACGGTCGATCGAAGAAGGCGAATTGATTACTTTTCCCAATCCGAGGGTGGGTCGCCGCTTCGAGATCCGGATTACCCTGCCGGAATTCACCTGTAAATGTCCGTTTTCTGGCTATCCGGACTTTGCCACCATTCATGTCGCCTACATGCCCGACCAACGCGTGGTGGAACTCAAGGGGCTAAAGCTCTATATCAACAGCTATCGCGATCGCTACATTTCCCACGAAGAATCCGTCAACCAAATCTTGGATGACCTAGTAGCGGCCTGCGACCCTTTAGAAATGACGGTCAAAGGAGACTTTACCCCTCGCGGAAACGTCCATACCGTCATTGAGGTTCAGCATCGGAAAGAGTCTCCCTGAACCCTCCAGCAATTGCTTTAGGGGAACGAGACGCCCTAGGGATTCAGAAGAAAATTGGGCGTTGTCGTTGGTTTTGTCATGGGCTTCGGACGGCTGGGCACCGCTCCCAAACTTTGTTGCAACGATTCTAACTGCTTCTCTGCCACAGACAGCTTTATCTTGAGGGTGGAATTCTCTGAGGCCAAGGCACTCTTCTGAGTTTGCTCGACCTTCAACTGCTGCAACAGATCCGTACCCTGCTGTTGAAAGGTCGTCAACTGCTTTTTAGCAGCCATCAGATCTTTTTGGAGTTTGCCTCGGGCGGCAATGGAGGCGGTATTTTGCTCCTTTAAAATCTGCATTTGCTGGGTGGCCTGCTCTAGCTCGGTTTTAACGCGCGCTAAGTCTCGCTCTTTTTGTTGGGATTGGCTAATTTGCCAGATCGCAAAACCAGAAAAAAGTCCTGCCACTGCAAAAAACAGCAGTAGTATCCAAAGCAATTTCCGTTGTCCCACTATTAATTTTCTCCTCTCATCGCCAAGGGACTGAAGCCTAAAAAACACTCCAGATTCGACTATTACTGTATTACATTCTTTGCCCTCGCTCAGAGTAATGGAGGTAAAGTTCGAACAACAGGAGGATCCGGCCAATTGCACGTTGCCATTTGTGCTTTCCTCGAAATTTTTCTTTTAGCGTAGATTGACGCTCACGACTGAGCCATCCTCATGAGCAGCCGATGGGCGCTGCGGTCTGACTCATTTTCGGCAGGGCGGCGCTGAATGTATTGACCGTCAGGCTGTAAATCCCAGGCGTGGCGATTATCGCTGAGGTACAGATCCAGCAGTTCCCGCAGCTGCATCGCTAGGTCGGGGTCTTCGATGGGTACGACAGCCTCGACTCGCCGCTCTAAATTGCGGGTGCGCCAGTCGGCACTGCCAATAAACACCTTGGGTCGCCCGTTGTTGTAAAAGTAAAAGATGCGCTCGTGCTCTAAAAAGCGGCCAATAATGCTGATGACGCGGATGGAGTCGCTAATGCCGTTAATGCCCGGTTTGAGGGCGCAGTTGCCCCGGACGATAATATCGATCTGCACGCCTGCCTGAGAGGCGGCATACAAGGCCGCAATCATATCAGTATCTAAGAGGGAATTCATTTTGACGATGATGCGTCCCTCTTTCCCGCGACGCGCCATCTCCATCTCTCGCTGAATAAACTCGATCATGCGATCGCGGAGGTTGACGGGAGCTACCAAGATTTTGCGATAGGAAAGCTGGCGGGAATAGCCCGTCAAATGATTGAATAAGTCCGTCAGGTCGGCCCCTAAATCCTCGCGACAGCTAAATAGACCCAAATCGGTATACAACCGAGCCGTTTTGGGATTGTAGTTGCCCGTGCCGATGTGGACGTATCGGCGCAGCTGCTGCCCTTCGCGACGCACGACCAGCACCACCTTCGTGTGGGTCTTTAGACCGACCAACCCGTAAACGACGTGAGCGCCCACTTTTTCAAGCTTGCGCGCCCAGTGAATGTTGTTCGCTTCATCAAAGCGGGCCTTCAATTCCACTAGGGCTACCACTTGCTTGCCATTTTCTGCTGCCGCAATCAGACTGCTTACAATGGGAGAATCCGCCAACTTAGAATCGCCTGCGGTGCGGTAGAGCGTTATTTTAATCGTCAAGACATTGGGATCGTAGGCGGATTCTGCCACAAAGCGATGCACCGTCGATAAAAACGAATCGTAGGGATGATGGACCAGTACGTCTCCAGCCCGAATGATGGAAAAAATATCCGTCTGATCTTCTTCCCCTCGCGCTTTACCCATGTCTAGCGCTTCTTCTCCGGGTAAGGGAAGGGCCTTTAGCTTTCTGAGCCGGGGCGGAATGACTGGGGTCCAAGGGGGATCTTTCAGTTCGGGAAGAGGGAGGCTGCTGAGGGCAAACAGATCGTTCAGGCTCAATAGACCCTCGACGGCATAAACATCCCGATCGCTAATATCCATTTCCTCCATTAGGGTCGCTTGGAGGTCTGGCGGGGTACCCACTTGAATTTCCATCCGCATGACAGAGCCAAACCGCCGCTTCCGCAATTCCTGCTCGATGGCCAGCAGCAGATCGTCGGCCTCGTCTTCTTCGAGATCGAAGTCGGCATTGCGCGTAATGCGAAAGGGATGGCAGGTCTGAATCTCCATTCCCGGAAACAGTTTGTAGAGGTTCTGGGCGATCACCTGCTCGAGGGGAACCCCCCACCAGCGCAGGCTGTCTGCTTCCCCTTTGGGAATGGGTAGCGCTACAAACCGGGGCAGTTGGTCGGGCACCTTAACCCGTGCGAAATGCTCTTCGCCATTTTCCCGATCTTTGACCACTACGGCTAAGTTGAGGCTCAGGCTGGAAATATAGGGAAATGGGTGGCCTGGGTCTACCGCCAAAGGAGTCAGTACTGGAAAAATTTGGTCCAAAAAGTAGGTTTGGAGCGACTCAATTTGGCGATCGCTGAGGTCGTCGTAGTCCAGCAATCGAATGCCCGCTTGGGTCAGTTGGGGCTTCAATTCCTGTGCAAAATACTGATGCTGGCGGACGACGGTGGGCTGAAGCTCGTTACGGATGGCATCAAGCTGCTCTTGAGGCGTCATCCCGTCGGGCGTGCGCTTGGTCACTTGAGCCTCCACCTGTTGCTTTAATCCAGAAATGCGCACCATAAAGTACTCATCCAGATTGCTGCTAAAGATCGCCATAAACTTGAGGCGCTCTAGAAGGGGATTGCGCGGATCGAAGGCCTCGTGGAGGACGCGTTCGTTAAAGCGCAACCAGCTCAACTCTCGATTGAAGTAATACTGTGGGCTGTAGAGCGATTCGGGAATGACCGGTTCGATGGGCGTCTCATCTAAAGCCTCTGGAGCAGGGGAACTCGAATCGTCGTGTCCGTTAGCCTGCAGGCGAATTAGCTTGGCATCGTCTGGAGACAGCGAACTCGTAGATGCCGTTGCGGAGAGCTGTAAATCGCGACACAGTTGCAAAACGTCCTTGGAACTGAGTTTCAATTCGCTGGCAAGCTGATAAATCCGAATATTAGAATTTTTCATGGGCTGGGGGAAGGGACCGCAGATGGGTGAGGTTTTATGGATTCGAGCAGATCGGTAGCAAATGACCGGGCGCGCGCCTTCGGACTACTGCAGCGTTCGAAGGGCAAAAGCCGAGCAATCTCGCGCTTATTTTAGAGGACTGCTACAGAAAGTGCCTGTGTTGTCAGAAACCCGAAGAATGGGGCACTATTGGATAGGATAAGTTTTTATATGTCAATAAAGATAGGTGACATTTTTATCTGAGTTGAGCTAGGTTGATTGAGCGCAAATGCAGCTTGCCATCAGCGATACAACTCTATCGTGCTATCCGAACCGATTGAATGAAATGTAAATCCATTCGAGTTATATCCCGCTATGGGTCTGCAAGTGCGCGCTTGAGGAAACTCCTCGCTTTAAAGTCTGTCAACTTCTATTTTATTGAACGATGATCTGGTTCATCCAAGGTATGGTGCCTCAGCCAAAGTTTATCCCAGGAGTTTGCTATGGCCAGTCATATTGAAATTGGCGCTCCCCGTCACAGTGGCGGCTTATCCGATGAGGTGTTAATTCAGTCCTTTGTAGATGGGTTTGTGCAAGGACAAACGAGCCTACTTTCCAACCAGCAGTTGAGGACGGAACCGTTATTTGACAGCGTGCAGTTACTGTCTTCAAAAGAAGGGGTCATTGCAACCGCTAAGGTCAAAGACGCACCAATTAAGATGCTCGTTCGAGCGAGTTCGGTCTACTGGGATCTTTTGTATCAAGCATTACTCTCTTATTCGTTTTACCCCATTTTAAAGGCTCCCCAAGAGGGTTTTTATCTGTACCGTTTTTGCGAGGCGCCTGAAAACTATACCTTGTACTGCACGACGGCGAGGGATTTATGGAGAGCCTGCTGGGGAAGAGGGTTCGGCGTTCGTTCGGGAATTCCGCTCGATTTGCTAGTGTGGCGTCAAGGACCGCCTGGGAAGACGAAGGAAAACTGGTATTCTCTGCGGGGGATGGACTGTGAAAACGGTCAGCTTATCCTTAAAATGCTGGGCTGGACGGAAACGATCGATGGCAGCGATTTGGTCGTGTGGTCCAGGCAAACGACTCCTGGCTACGGCGCGGCAGAACGGCAGAAGCCGGAAGTACGAAGCCAGATCAGGTTTCGGCAATAGTGCGTCGATGGACTGAAGGGAAATAGGCTGAAGGAAAGGCTATGGCGTTCGAGAACCGAGGGCTTTGGCAAATTGGGTATTGTAGAGTCGGGCGTAGTTCCAGTAATTTTCGAGGACGGATTTGACGTAGCCTTGGGTTTCGTCAAAGGGGATGGTTTCGACGAAAATATCGGCATCGCGAGTATCTAGGGTTTGCAGCCACTTTGCAACGCTGCCGGGACCTGCGTTATAGCTGGCGATCGCCAACATCGAGTTACCCTGATAGGTCTGATGGGTGGAGTTGAGATACCAGGTTCCGAGGCGAATGTTATCGCTGGGGTCTTCGAGGCGATAGGTTTCGAGCTTCAGTTGGGAGGCTACTTCAGCAGCAGTTTCGGGCATGAGCTGCATCAATCCCATGGCCCCTGCCACCGATTGAATAGTCGGTTCGAACCGAGATTCTTGGCGCATCAGGGCGAGGGAGAGCACGGGATTGACGGCATGGTTCTGCGCCCAGCGCTGGATATCGCTCCAGTAGGGCATCGGATACAGCGCTTGCCAGTAGCGCGGATCTTGGCGGAGAGACTGAAGTACGGCAAGCTGGGACTGTTGTTCGGGTTCTGTGAGGACGCGATCGCGCAGGTTGCCCAGCATGAACAGCCCGTCCAGGTACTCGCCGACTTCTAGACGCACCAGTCCATCGGTCAATTGTTCGGCAATGGAAGGGGTTTGGCGGTTTTGAAATTCTAGCTGCCAAGTTTCCCAGGCCGTCTTGCCTTCTCCGAGGGCATACAGCTCGCGCAGGGCCGCAGAACCCGCACTCAGCGGCAAACGGCTGGTAGGGGTTTGGAGGGGAACGGGTTGGCCGTGAATGGATTGGAAATCGCCGACGGGCAGTCCCGAAAGCCCGGCGGCGCGCCAAGTGTAGTAGGACTCGGGATGGCGCTGCCAGAGTTGAGCGAAGAACTGTTGGCGCTGTTGGGTTTTGCCCAACCGATCCGCCCATTTTCCGGCCCAAAAAAGGGCTTTGGGTGCGAGTTCGCTATTGGGATTCGATCGCGCAATGGCAGTCGCCCATTCAGTCGCGCTATCCAACTGCTGGCCTTGAGCGGCAGTCCAAGCCCGTTTCCAGCGAAGGGTCGCGGCGGCTTCGCTCTGGCTGGATTGTTCTAGAAGTTGCGCTTCGACGGCGGCTTGGACTGTGGCGTCAATCTTGGCGAGGCGATTTGCCTTGCGCGCCAGGGCATCCGCCAGATCTTCAGGGCGTTTGAGGCGTTGGGCTAGGGCGATCGCCCGGTCGAGGGCGGCGATCGCTGGGCGTTCTTCGCTGAGGTCTGCTAACCGAATCAGGGCTTTGGGGGTTTCGGGAGCCTCGGGGAAGGCGGCGATCGCGCGCTGGTAGGCGGCAATGGCCGCATTTTTTTCGCCGCCCAACTGAAGGCCGCGTGCGGCGCGGTAGGCGTTGCGCGAGGTGGCGGGAGCGCGGCTGTAGGCAAGCCCCGCTTCTTTGTACTTTTGTTTTTCCCAGTAGCCAAAGGCAACGGTTTGCCAGTCTTGGGCTGTCAGTTGGGGTGCAAACTTCTGGGTCAGGCGATCGAGATAGGTTTTGTAGTCTTTTAAGTGGAGGCCATATTGGGCCACCAGTAACAATAGCGCGCGATCGTTGGGGGATTTTTTGAGGCGCGCGAGGGCAATCTCGACGGTGCGGGGATGAGCGGGAAGGTCGGCGATCGCCCGATCGCCATAGCGGGGATCGCTTTTGTTGAGGTTAAAGTAAGCCTCCCCCGCCGCCGCACTTTGGGGAAACTGCTTGAGGATTGCTTGCCAGAGCGGGTTTGCCAAGTCGTCTTGTTGGTTGAGGGCATGGGCCTGGGCGCGGAGTGCCAAAATGTTGGGCGCTAGGACGGCGTAGCGCGTCTCTAGATCGTCCAGCCATTGGAGGGCGTCTTTCCCGTTGCCTTGCCGCACGGCGTCGGCGGCCAGTACGTAGCGCGCCTGCTGCTGTTCGAGAGGCGTTCCGCTGCGGACGAGACCTTCAAAGATGGGGCGACGGACGGTAGCGGGCTGGAAAGATTGAGCCAGAACGCGACTCTCTGGAGCGCTGGGCGCGACCGTGGCGATCGGCTCTTCTGGTGCGTCCACCTGCGGCCACAGCCTAGACAGGGCAAAAAACGAACCCACCACAACTGCGCCGCCTAACCCCATAGACAGCAGTAATGGCGAAGATTTCTTGATGGAGGAAAGCAAGGATTGACGCATGATATCGACTCCAAAATCCAGCCTCGACGCACGATCGCTCTATGCATTCTAGACGACCTCACGACGGGCATAACGCTACGACCGACACATCGGCCATAGAGATGCGCGCAACAGTTCGGCACAAGAGGCGTCGTCTCTGACAGAATAAAGGGTGTGAAGGTTCTCGAACGCGATGCTCATCCGAGGTCAAAGCAACATTTATGAAGATTCAAGCAACAGATACGCCGCTGCATCAATGGTCTGGAGACTGTTTGGGCGTTGGTTTTTTTGAAGAGCAGGCGGAACAGTCCGCAGCGTTTGGCACTCTCAATTCGGCGCTAGATGGACTCCTGCAAGAGGTCATCGCCGAAAACGAATTTAAGGGTAAATCTGGCGAAACCGTTTGGCTTCGGACGCCTTCCGGAAGCGGTTTGGCCCGCAAAATCGTGCTAGTGGGGCTGGGCAAGCCAGAGGGCTGGTCTTTAGAAGGCTTGCGCCAAGCCGCAGCGGCGATCGCCCGGACGGCCCAGAAGCAAAAAGGCAAAACGGTGGCAATCGCGCTGCCGTTGTGGGAGCAAAATGCGACGCTTTCAGCAGAGGCGATCGTAGAAGGTGCGGTGCTGTCCCTCCACCAAGACAATCGCTTCAAATCGGAAACCGAGAACGGCTCGCGGCTGTATGTCGAGCAGATCGAGGTGTTGGAGGTTGGCGATCGGGCAGCGGCGATCGCCAAAGCGCAGCAGATCTGCGAAGGCGTCATCCTCGCCCGCGAATTGGTGAACGCCCCGGCCAATGTCGTCACGCCCATGAGCTTGGCCGATACTGCCGCTCAACTCGCGCAAGAACTCGGTTTGAGCTTGGAAGTATTGGAAAAGGAAGCCTGCGAGGCCCTGGGAATGGGTGCTTTTCTGGGCGTCGCTCAAGCCTCTGACATGCCGCCTAAGTTTATCCATCTCACCTACAAACCCTCGGGAACGCCGACGCGCAAGCTGGCCATCATTGGCAAAGGTTTGACCTTCGATTCGGGCGGCCTCAACATCAAGCCCACGGGCAGCGGCATCGAAACGATGAAGATGGACATGGCCGGATCGGCTGCAACATTGGGGGCGGCTAAAGTCGTGGGTCTTTTGAAACCGGATGCGGAAGTTCACTTCATCGTCGCGGCCACGGAAAACATGATTAGCGGTCGGGCCATCCATCCCGGCGATATTTTGACCGCTTCCAATGGCAAGACCATTGAAATCAACAACACCGATGCCGAAGGCCGCCTCACCTTGGCCGACGCGCTGGTGTTTGCCGAAAAACTAGGCGTGGATGCGATCGTGGATTTGGCCACTCTGACCGGAGCCTGCATTGTCGCCTTGGGCAACGATATTGCCGGGATCTGGAGTCCGCAGGACGAGCTAGCCAATGCGTTGCTGAGCGCCTCGGACCAAGCTGGAGAAAAAATGTGGCGAATGCCCCTAGAAGACAAATATTTCGAGGGCATGAAGTCCCCGATCGCGGACATGAAAAATACGGGGCCGCGGCCTGGCGGTTCGATTACGGCAGCGCTTTTTTTGAAGCAGTTTGTCAAAGAAACGCCTTGGGCGCACCTGGATGTGGCAGGTCCCGTCTGGACCGAGAAGGAAAGCGGCTACCACAATACCGGAGCCACGGGCTTTGGGGTTAGGACGCTAGTCAATTGGGTGTTAGCGGAAAAGTAGGCCGCTGGGTTCGCTTCCGCGCGCGATCGCCTTGCCTCGATCCTCGCCCTAGAAAAAGCACCGAGGGAGGGGCAAGGCAATTTTTTGGGGGTTGAATGCCAATCGTGCGATCGGACTTGTAAACGCGAAGCGTTGACGAATCCAGTAGGACTAGATAGTATGACGGCAGGGTCCTATTGACTAATCGCAGCAAAATTGAGCAATGAGCAAAAAAGTCAGCATTACCTTGGACGATGAAGTTCTAAGCTTTGTAGATCGCCTTGCCAGCAATCGGAGTAGCTTCATTAATGACGTTCTCCTAAAAGAGAAACAGCGGATTTTGAGGAAGGAGCTGGAAGATGCTTACAAAGAGCAGAGCTGCGATCCGGCGTTTCAAGAGGAGATGTCTGTTTGGGATGTTGCGGTAGGCGATGGTCTTAATGCCTAACGGGACATTAACCTATAAGCGCGGAGAAATCTGGTGGATTGACCTCAAGCCTGTCGTGGGTCGCGAAACCGATAAAGAGCGCCCTTGTCTTATTTTGCAGAACGATATCGGCAATCAAAATGGAACGACGACAATCGTTGCCCCTTTATTGCCTGGGAAGAAAGCTTATCCCTTCGTTGTCAACGTTCTTCCGACCTCGCAAAATAGATTAAATGGAGAACGGCACATCAATCTCAGTCAAATGAGAGCGGTTGATGCTCAAAGAATTAAGAATAAACAGGGCGTTCTAGAAAACGTTTATTGGGACGCAATTGAAAAGGCAATATGCATTGAGCTTGGCTTTGGGTTGGCGTTCAAATCCACCTAAGCAGGCGCGAGTCAATGGGTCTGCTGAATTTAGGGTGAGGTCACGAAAATGGCTCAGGTTAATACATTATGAGTCGGATTGTTTTAACAACCATGGGATCGCTCGGCGACCTGCATCCATTTATTGCGATCGGCCTAGAGCTGCGCGATCGCGGACACGATATCGTATTTGCAACGGTCAAGCAGGATCGTGCCAAGGTTGAATCGCTTGGATTCGAGTTCTTTTCAATCCGTCCAGACTATATTGCAATGGACGATCGAAAGATGCTTGCTTTGATGATGGACCTCCAGAAGGGGACTGAGCGAGTCATCCGGGATTATTTCTCAGCCAATGTGCGCGATACCTATGCAGACCTGATGGATGCAGCTCAAAATGCCGACTTCATCGTGTCCCATGAAATTGTCTATGCCACTCCCTTGGTTGCGGAAATCCTTAAGGTGCCTTGGGTAGTTTGTATTCTAGGTCCCGGTTCGTTTTTTTCTGCCTACGATCCCTTCGTTTTAGCACCTTTCCCCGCCTTGGCCAAACTCCGCGTCTTTGGTCCAACCGTGAATCGATGGGTGATGGACTACGCGAGATTTGTCACTCGCGACTGGGGAGAACCCATTCATCGGCTCCGACAAAATCTCGGATTGGAACCAGTTGGCCATCCTATTATTGACGACAAGTTTTCGCCCGATCTGGTGCTGGCATTATTTTCCCCAGTGCTAGGCTCCCCCCAACCCGATTGGCCGCCCAATACCGTCGCGACTGGATTCGCGTTTTACGATGGCAACTCAGAGCGCGGGCTAGCCCCCGAACTCCAACAATTTTTAGCCAGTGGCGAACCGCCCATTGTTTTCACCCTTGGCTCAGCAGCCGTTCTCGTTCCGGGCGATTTCTACGCGATCGGCATTGAAGCTGCAAAAAACCTAAATCGCCGAGCTATTCTTCTCATCGGCAATAATCCACCCCCCGAGCCATTGCCGGAAAGTATCATTGCATTGGACTACGCGCCCTTTTCTGAAATCTTTCCCCATGCCTGCGCGATCGTGCATCAGGGCGGCGTTGGCACTACTGCTCAAGGATTGCGGTCGGGACATCCTACCCTGGTTGTCCCCTACAGCCACGATCAACCAGACAATGCTGCCCGTCTCGAACGTTTAGGCACTTCACGGACAATCCCCCGCAAACAATATTCAGCATCGCGGGTTATCAGAGAGTTGGGTCAGTTGTTAAACCATCCCAGCTACGCAGCAAAAGCAGCAGAAATCGGACGGATTTTACAATCCGAAAATGGCGTAGGCGTTGCGTGCGATGAAATTGAAAAACGACTCAGCATTAAATATTGCTGAGCTGTCGGCGATCGCCGCCCGTCATTGCACCGAACCGGAAGGAACCGGAGAGATCGGCGAGGTAGCAAAAGTTGATGGCGTCCGACTGGCTTCGACGTTAGCGCGTGCGATCTTCTGGGCAAGCTACTAAAAGAGCTGCTTTTTTGCGTATATGCCGATCAGACCAATTTTATTACTGCTCATTGCTGCTGGCGTCATCTGGTGGTGCTGGACTCAATGGGGTCCCGTCGATGGCATCAATCGGGATTTACTGGAAGCGGCAAAGGGCAACAAAAAGCTCGCCAAGCGATTGCTGGAGCACACGCAAAAGTGCTACCCAGACAAGTCCGAGCGTTGGTGCGTCGAGAAAACGATCTACGACCTCAACCGCGATCGCGGGGTCATTAAATCCCGTCGTTCTAGAACGAGTTTCCTGGATTTTCGCACCATGACGCGTCGAGAGCTGCGCGAAAAAATCATCTTCGTGGGTCTCTTTGTATGGCTTTTTGAGACCGTTTCTCGCTCGTTAGAGCGTTGGTTGCGATAGCCCATTCATTCCCGCATTATTCATTCTCGCATTAACGATGAGTCCTATTGACTTTGCGCGCAGCGTCTTTCACTCGATCGACAGGCAAGTCCAATCCCTCAGCAATTTCTGCTAGACTCAAGCCCAACTGTAAAAATCGCGGAATTAAGTCCACTTTAGCTCGATCGACAAGAGCCGAATCTTGCAGTTGCGTTTGTTGGACCAGCCCTTCAACGTACTCGCGATGAGGAATGCCCTGCTGAACGCGATCCTCCTCCGTCAGTGCAACCGCGTATTTTCTGGGACGGATGTGCGAACCGTACTGTTTGGCATAAGCATGCGTAAATTCCGCACCAAAGAACAAGATTTGCGCGGAATAAAAGACCCAAGCGACGACAAACACTAAGGATCCCGCCGCTCCAAATGCCGAACTAAAACTGTTATGCCCCAGATAGAATCCTAGGGCAAACTTACCGATCGAAAACAGTGTCGCTGTCATCAACGCGCCAATCCAAACATCGCTCCACGCAATTTTGGCTTGGGGTAGATATTTATATATCAGTCCAAATAAGAGCGTGGTGATAATAAACGAACCGATGGTATTGAGAAGCTGCCAAGGAACGCTTCCGCCGGGCAAAAAATTCACAAATAGACTAGAAATAGCAACCAGAAAGGTATTCAGCATTAAAGAGGCCAGCAGCAATAACCCAATCGCCATGACCATCAAAAAGGCCAGCAGCCGCTGATGAATAAAGACGCGAATGGCCTTTCCAGGCTTGGGAGCAACCTCCCAAATAGTATTGAGGGCACCTTGAAGTTCGGTAAAGACGCCAGAGGCGGCAAACAGCAAAACCCCGATGTTAAGAATGGAGGCAAGACCAGAGAGAGAATCCTGGCTGATGTTGGCGATCGCCGTCTCGATCGCCTGAGCGCTTTGACGACCCACTAGCCCTTGCATTTGGGCCACAATTTCTCCCCTAGCCGCCTCTTGCCCAAAAACCACGCCCACAATCGTCAGCGTAATTGAAATCAAGGGCGTCAGGGAAAAGACAGTGTAGTAGGCCAAGGCCGCTGCTAATCGCGACGCCTTATCCTCGTTCCAAGCTTTGAAGGTCTGTCGGAGCAATCGCCAAAGTTGCTTAAAATTCACCGTACTTCTCTCACGTCAAGGAAAGGTGTCTTTTTAAAGTATGAACTTTTCAGAAGGGGAGGGGTGGAAAATATTGCGATCGCTACAGCATTTTTCGAATAAGCACTACACAATGGAAAAGAACCTGAATTTACGACTTGTAGAGGAAACCTGTGAGTAATACCAGTAACTTTAGAGAAGCCGTTCGGCAGGCAAAGCAAAACGCGCTGGTTGGCCCTAACGTCATTCAGAACGCCTTACCCTTTGTAGGCGGCGGACTTGTATTAACCGCCTTTGGCGCGTGGGGCGGACTGGGCGTTTTGCAACAATATCCCGCGCTGTTTATGCCCACCTTTATCGTCGCGCTCATTGCCGAGATCGCGCTCTTTTTTATCGCTCAAGGCGTTGCAGCTCGAGGCAATAACAAAGTGGCACTGCCCCTGCTGGCAACCTACAGCTTGCTATCCGGGTATACCCTGGCCATGCTCCTAAACCTGGCGCTTCGGACCAATGGCGTCGGGTTGACGGGATTGGGCATTGCGGCCCTGAGTTGCGGCGTCACCTTTATCGCAGCGCGTTCCATCGGCTCTAACTTGTCCGAGCAAGACGGATTTGCCCTCACCAAAACCATTCAGCTTGGCATTATTGCCCTCGTCGTGGTGATGTTGGGTCAACTGATCGTCGGGTTGTTTATGGGAGGCATGCCCCAATGGTGGGATATTGCGATTTCCGGCATTGGCGTCGTGCTGTTTGTAGGCGCTGCGGTCGTGGACTTTTTTATTCTGCCCCGCACCTACAAAGATGAAGAGTATCTCCCCGCCGCTCTATCGATGTACCTCACCTACATCAATCTGTTTGTCTTTATCCTGCGACTGCTCATTGCGCTCAATAGCCGCGATTAAATCGATTTATAGAACGACTCAAACGCCGATCTTTCCGGGAAAGATCGGCGTTTTTGCAGGTCCGCCGCATTCACAAAGGCTTTACAATCGTAGGTAACGCAAAGCCTTACGGTATCTTGGTCAAAGCAGCGGCATTCACTTTTTCCGGACACAAACCCCATGACGGCGCAGACCCATAAAAAAGCAAAAGCCCTGAAGCCGACGAGCAAGCGCCCTGCCAAAGAGCTGTGCAGCGAGTGCGGGCTATGCGATACCTACTACATCCACTACGTCAAAGAAGCCTGTGCCTTTATCAACCAGCAAATTCCGGCCCTCGAAACCCAGACCCACGGGCGGAGTCGCGATCTAGATAACCCCGACGACGTATATTTCGGCGTCCATCAGTCCATGATGGCAGCGCGCAAAACCGAACCGATTGAAGGCGCGCAATGGACCGGAATGGTCAGCTCGATCGCCATTGAAATGCTGAATCGCGGCCTAGTGGAGGGCGTCGTCTGCGTCCAGAACACCAAGGAGGATCGGTTTGGACCGATGCCCGTCATCGCCAGAACCCCGGAAGATATTCTGGCAGCGCGGGTCAATAAGCCCACGCTCTCGCCCAACCTGTCGGTCTTAGAACAGATCGAGCAATCGAGCATGAAGCGGCTGCTGGTCATTGGCGTGGGCTGTCAAATCCAGGCGCTGCGGGCCGTCGAAAAAGAACTGGGTTTGGAAAAACTCTACGTGTTGGGCACGCCCTGCGTCGATAACGTCACCCGTGCCGGATTGCAAAAGTTTTTAGACACCACCAGCCGATCGCCGGATACGGTGGTGTACTACGAATTCATGCAGGATTTTAAGGTGCATTTTAAGCATGAAGACGGATCCACGGAGACCGTGCCCTTTTTTGGGCTTAAGACCAATCAGCTCAAGGATGTGTTTGCGCCCTCCTGCATGAGCTGTTTCGACTACGTGAATTCCCTTGCGGATTTAGTGGTGGGCTACATGGGCGCGCCCTTCGGTTGGCAGTGGACCGTCGTCCGCAACGATATAGGGCAAGAGATGCTGGACTTGGTGGCCGACCAAATTGAGACCCAGCCCGTAACCTCAGTGGGCGATCGCCATCAGGCCGTGCAGCAGAGCATTCCCGCCTACGACAGGGGCGTGACGCTGCCCATGTGGGCGGCCAAGTTAATGGGAGTTATTATCGAGCGCATCGGTCCTAAGGGGCTAGAATACGCTCGGTTTTCGATTGATTCGCACTTTACGCGCAACTACCTTTACGTAAAGCGGAATTACCCGGACAAACTAGAAGCCCACGTCCCTGTCTTTGCCAAGAAAATTGTGAGTCAGTACAAACTGCCCGATTAGCCATGACCACGACTAAAAATCCGATCGATTCACCACCCTTTTTTCCAGGACTTCGCATCTTGGGCTATCAGTTTAAGCTGATCGGCTGGATAGGTTTCTGGCTCAAGCTAGTATTGGCGATCGCCGCCATCGTCATCGTCCTGTTCGCATCTGCCACCTTAGGCGGTCGGCCTGCCGTCCCCGGCCAACCCGTCCCGACTGCTGGAGCGGGGGTCGGTATCGGCATTCCATTTTTAATTGGGGGTGTGGTGTGCCTGGGCATTAGCGTGTACTGGAGCTTTTTCTATACCCGCCTCAGCCGCCGCCTCGTCAAGCCCACGCCCAAAGGGCAACCGTCCAAGGCCGAAACGACAAACTGGATCAGAGCCGCACTCATCACCGACCTCATCGGGATGTTGCTGATGGTAATCGGCGCGGAAAGCATCGGCGGTATTTTATTCAGCAAAGCGCTGTCTCAAGGCGTCGGTTCTTTTATCAACATCGACCCGAGCCGATTTATTCAGCCTGGAGATTTGCTGGTGATTCTAGGTAGCATTCACGGCATAGCAGGACTTTTTATCGGATTATCCACCTCCCTGTGGCTGTTGCAGCAGACAGTCATGCAGAAACCCCCCACAGCCCCCGACGGTGCCATTGGCAGACATGACTGAGTTACCGCCCCTTTCCGCAGAAACCCTCTGGGGTATTATTCAAGGCGAAATCCCGGATGAAACGGTCAATCGCCTGCTGTGGGACTGTTTGGGCTATCGCTACGATCCAGACACTCGCCAGTGGGATGCTGCCGCCGTGCATTCCGACTGGTCCGATCGATATCCAGAACCGCCAGATTTTATCGGCAGCCGCCCTGCAACGGTTCAGTTAACCCGCTCGATCCCGCCTGAAGACAAACAGCTTTTGAAAGAGCAGCTCGGTTTTACGGGCTATAAGGTAGGCGAACTCAACCCCACCCTGACCCGTCGAGCCACTGCGGCAAATTGGCTCTTAAGTTATATGCGCCAACAAGGCATAGAGAGATAAAGAAATCTCTCAGCTTCTTCGAAAGCACTGACGCATTGGACATCCCCACCCAAGCCAAAATCAATTTTTACGGGCACTTTGACGAAACTGTAGGGGCACAAGGCCTTGCGTCCCTACAGAATGGTTGGTAGTTTCTATTTCGGGAATAGCCTAATTGGTATAGCCCATCACAAATGTGACCGAAATCACCGTCTCGCGACCCTACTCCTTTTAGGATGGGTTTATGATAAATTGCATCCTATTGAATCTAAATATTAATAATTGAGTCGATAGAATCAATCCTATAGAGAAACCAAACATCCTTCTTAAAATCAATCCCGATCGCACCAGTATGATTGTAAGATTTGAAATCTTAGCTCAGTAGACATACATTTGCTTATTTTAATACAGTCCAATCGACCCTCTAGGGCGTAGTAATGCATTCAAATCCTGTGCCTGCAGGTAATTCTATACTGACTATCTTGTCGTCATGGGTAAAACTCGCAAAACTTCCCCCCTACTGGTCGCGCAAATTTCAGACCTTCATCTCTTTGCAGACGATCGCCGAGATTTGTTGGGGTGGAATACTTGGGAATCTTTAGAGAAAACCTTGCAGCAGTTGGAGTCTTCTAGTCCTCACCCCGACCTGATTTTGCTAACTGGCGACCTAGCTCAAGACGAATCGGAGGCCGCCTATCTCAAAATTTTGCAGCGCTTTGTTACCCTTGGCATTCCCACTTACTGGCTACCCGGCAACCACGATCGCGTTTCAGCCATGGAACGGGTGCTCGATCGACCGCCTGTATTTACTGACAAGACGATCGATAAAGGCAACTGGAAATTTTTGCTGCTCAACACCCACGTTCCGGGCGAGGTTTACGGAGCCTTGAGCGAAGAAAGTCTGGAGTGGCTCGACGCGGAGCTTTCGCAAGTGCCTGTCGATCGACCGACGCTGATTGCAATGCATCATCCTCCCTTCTGGGTGGATTCTCCTTGGTTAGATCGAAGCGGCCTTCAAAATACAGAAGCTTTTTTAAGCATTGTTGATCGCTATTCGCAAGTCCAGCTTGTTTTAGTGGGGCACGTGCATCAGGAGTTCGAATGCGTGCGCCAAGACGTGACGTACTTGAGCACGCCCTCGACCTGCATTCAATTTATGCCTAAAAGCTCTAACTTCGCTCTGGACGACGCGCAGCCTGGATTTCGGTTGCTGCACCTGCACCCTGACGGACGGTTCGATACGGTAGTGGAGCGCGTTTGTTTCGATCAGCAGCTCAATTTGGCGGCCCAAGGATATTAACAAAGCGATAGCGAGATTAAGGTGCCGTTTTTTGAGTTTTTACTAAGGCTTCTGGCTGTCCGGTGACTGTAGACTGCCAAAATCGATCGACGGATCTGAGATCGATGCCGATGAGCCCGAGGATCAAAACGCTGCTGACGCCCACGAGAGCACCCGTCGTGAGCCGAACGCGCGATCGCAGCCGTCGAATTTCATGTTGGTAAACGAGCATAGGCTCGAGAACGACTGGGGGAGAAGGTTGAAGCGACTGAGGTTGGGGAGGTCGTCCGGCCTTCAAGACAATTCTGCGTTGGAGCCAGTTAGCAGCCAATTGAGGGCATTTTTTTTGAACCCAGCGGTAGGCCACAAACACCAGCGCGGGTTTTGAAACGTTAATAAGGGGCCGAGCGAGGGAGCGCAGCGGTCGGATCCGAATTCGACCGTTAATGAAATGAATTGCGCCCACGTCTAGCAGACAGGTCAGAATTGCCTTAACCGTGATTTGCTCGCGCTCGAGTAAGTTACCGAGCAAAAACTTCACCTCCTGCATGCGCTCCGCCTCAAGGCGCAGTTCGGCATCTTGCTGAGGCGTCAGGGTTGAGGGAGCGGAGTTCGGGTGAAGGGGAGTAGGCATACCTCCCTATCATGACAAATTTCGATCGATTATTTTTAGTCCGATCGGATCGAATTTAAAGTTTAGGCATTGAGAAATTGCGCGATGGATTGCGCGACATCTTGCGAATGGGATTGAAGTAAGCCATGATCGGCGTCTGGAAGCAAGCGGAACTGAACCTGCGCGATCTCCCGAGCGTAGGTTTGGCAATGCCATAGGGGAATCGTATCGTCTTTTGCGGCAGCAATCACCAGGGTTGGAACGGCGATGCAATGGAGATCTGCTTCGACAGTATCGACCGCGTCTTCCGGGCGCAGGCGATCGCGCAAAAAGGACTTGGCCACGGGCTGCGCGAGCAATGCCTGCCGTGCCCTCACGATCTCCTCAAAAGACTTGCGCTGTCCCAACCACCGACTCAGAGGGGCGATCGCCCTCAGGCCCCAATCCACCCAAGGGCTTTCCCAGAGCAGCGGTCTCAAATGGTTATAGCGCCCTACAAACTCATCGTCCCGGATCCCCGCTGGCGCAATTAACCCCAGTCCTGCCAGTTCGTTCCGGGGCGGCGGCATTGCTCGCTGTTGGTGAGGGAGGCCGAGTTTACCCGTCGTACAGGCGATCGCATAGGCCGCTGCCGTCCAACCGCCGTAGGAGTGACCCACCAGCCAGAAGTTCTCAAGCTCCAGCGCTGCAATAAATTGCTGGACAAACTCGACCTGATGCCAAATGTCGTAGCGCAGTTCCGGCTTGGCAGATTCGCCAAACCCCAACAAATCCAATGCAATGCAGCGATACTCTGGCAAACGATCCATAATGGGGAGCCAGTTACTGGCGTCCCCTAAGAATCCGTGCAGGAACACAATGGGAGTCCCCATGCCTTGTTCTAGATAGGCAGCGGGATACGGATTAAGCGGAAGGAGTTGTTTCATGAGGAAGTGCCAACGATCGCCCGCGCCAGGTCCAACCCCAGCCCGTTTCTGTTTTGATGATAGAAGCAATAGCGATTGCCGCCACCAATAATCCGCTCAACCAGCTCAGCCCCCAGTAGCGAACGGGCAGCGCTAGCAGGACTGCCTCCCGCCGCCACAGCACGGATTCCCACAATAGGAGCGCCGCCGCGCTCGCGAGAGGGAGGAGGAACCCTGCGCCCTCCCGCAACCCAACCGCGAACAGCGCAATACCGCTCAAAAGAATCCCCAGCCAGGGCACGACTAACACAAAGATTGCAATCAGGGCAATTAAAAGCGTTGACGAGACCTTCCGCTGCGCGCCCATGTGAAGATTTTTAGTCCAGCCTTCCCACAATGCCCCCAGATTGCGGTACATTCTGACCTTTACGAGCCCCAAACCTAGCATCAGACGCATGTTTAGCCCAAAACTTTTGATTTGGCGGGCCAGAGCAACATCTTCGACCAAATTATCGGCAACGGCGCGATGGCCGCCGATGCGATCGTAGGCTGCACGCCGAAAAAACATAAACGGTCCAGCCGCAAAGGCCACGTCGGGTCGGGCCGGATCGCTGACGGCTGCGATATTGAAACCTGCGGTCAACATGCGGACAATCGTAGGTTGGACCAACCACTCAGCCAGACAGCCGCATACGATTTCTGGCAGGCAGCTCAAAAGGTCGGCATTAGAAGCCCGAGCGGCAACTAGAGCAGCGGCGATCGCCTCTCGCTCCAGCCGCACGTCGGCATCGATAAACAGGAGGTACTCTCCTTGAGCTTGCGCGACGGCTCGATCGCAGGCCCAGTTTTTTCCGCGCCATACTTCTGTCGCGGGTCGAGGCGGCACAGCCACTAGGTGGACGCGAGGGTCTTCAGCAACGAGCGCTTGGGCGATCGCCCTCGTGCCATCGGTCGATTCGTCATCGGCTATCCAGACCTGAAGCTGTTGCGGGTCGGGAAGCTCGCTTTTGAGGACGGCTTCGACGCAATCTCGCAAATTGATCTCTTCGTTATAGGCTGGAATGACAACGGCGATCGCAGGCAGAGAAGCGAGAGGCGTTGCGGCTGGCTCTAGGCGAGGGGCATTGGAAATCGAGGATTGAAAGCTCTGGTGAAATCGAGCGATGACGTAAGCGGATAGGCACAGAAGTCCCATTCCCAAAAAGATTGGGAGACCATCAGATCCAATCCAAGTCATCGAGTCGCTCTCAAAAATAGCCTAGGGACGAGTCTAACATTGAATTATCGAGTCAGAACCTTGCCAGACTCATTTCCTAGAACTTGTCGATCGCGATAGTGGGGGTCGATCCAGCATTGCGGCAACAGCTCGTCCGACAGAAACATGAGATCGACTTTACTGAAGAGCTCTGGATCCTGAAGTTCTTCTCCAGCGTGGTACCGCCCCAGCAGGGTTGGCACGAAAGGATCCCATAATTCAGCCACGTTTAAAACTTCAACTAAATCGCGGTTGAGCCGATGTTTTAAAAACATAATCTTTCCCTCCTAGAGGAAAAACATGGATTTTTACAATTGCATCGATTTAATCGACGGGCGTTACCTGTACTTGAAGCCCTTCATCCTCTTCGGCGGGACTTGCCGTTCCATTTCGCTTGTAGACTGGCAGCAATCTCACCGTTCGAGGTTTCTCGATCGCGATGCCCTTAGAAAGGGTTGGAGAGGGCGGCTTTGTCTGGATGGAATTTAAGTTAATTTCATGAACGCCTAAAATAGAAGACCCGCTTTCAACCTTCTTAGGAGAACGAACCGACGCTGGTTGAGCCTTGTCAAACTCGATTTTGCGACTTTGAGCCGAGACCTCTTGGCTCGAAAGAATTGGAGCGAGCAACAAAACGGTCGATGTCAGGAAAAGTATTTGTTTAACCATAGCTCTCGTTTGCCTCCGCAAACAGGTCGAATTTACGATCCGCAGCTCGCACCCCACAACCGCTTTAAGAGCACCCGAGCTTATCTTGAAATCAAAGACAGCCTAGGTTCGTACGTTCATTATCGCAAACTTTAAATGGAGTTGTGCCGCTCGCGTAACACGTCCGAGAATCTACGCCCTTACTGGCACGACCCAGAGGAACCACGAGATGGGGCGCAGATTATCTGTTCGATGGGGTTATTGAGAGACTAGATTAGAGTCAAGTGAAGGGAGGACACAATGCCAGCCAATCTCTATGAAACTGATTTCTATGCCTGGACGTTAGAGCAGTCAAAGTTACTCAGAGAGGGTAATTTTAAGCGTCTGGATCTTGTCAATTTGGTGGAGGAAATTGAGTCTTTGGGAAAACAGCAGCGTCAGGAACTTAGAAACCGACTCGGTGTGTTGATTGGGCATCTTTTGAAATGGAACTATCAACCCGAAAGACGCAGTAAAAGCTGGCGAGCGACAATTCGAGAACAACGGCGAGAAATTTTACAACTCCTGAAGGAAAACCCCAGCCTTAAGCCCTATTTGGGAGAGACGATCGCCCATGCTCACGAATCTGGGTTGGATTTAGTAGTAAAGGAAACCCCTTTAGATTATGGAGATCTACCCGAAAATTGCCCCTATACATCAGAGCAACTATTCGATCCTGACTTTCCCGCCGATCTAAACCCTACTTGAGGTAATAATAATGCCAATCCATCGCCAACGCGCCCAAAAGTAAATGACCATCAGAATACTGCGTCCTCAATTGGCAAGGTCAAATTTCTACCGACTTTGAAGGGCTGCTGCTAGATAGCGATACTGGTCGAGATGGTTGTAGAGTTGGGCGGAAACCCGCAAAATCTTTTGAGGCGGACTGGCCCACGGAATAACGGGCACTTCAATTTTATAGTTATTCCAAAGCCAATCTTGAAGCGCGTCAATTCCAGCGGGCGACAGCTCTGGCGTGCCAAAGGACGAGGGCAAAAGGAGAGCGGCGATCGCCCCAACCATCCCATCAGGACAGGGGAGCGGCTGAGATAGGGTTTCTGCCAACAGTTGGCGCGCCTGGAGTGCTAAGGCCCGATTGCGATCCATTACGGCCTGCCACCCGCCCTGGGGCAACTGCGCGTCCATGAACTGAAGGACGGCGGGAATGCAAAGGTAGGGCGTCGGATCGTGGGTGCCCGTCCAACCAAATTCGAGTTGGAACCGAGAGTAGTCCGTACGGGGAGAGTTCGCACCGTGGCTGATAGTTAGGGGGCGGATCTGCGCCTGGCGATCGCGCTGTACGACCAGAAACGCGGCCCCCTTGGGCGCGCACATCCACTTGTGGCAGTTGCCCGTATAGTAAGCTGCGCCGATCTCTTGGAGATTGAGAGGAATCATCCCCGGCGCGTGGGCGCCATCTACGAGGGTATCGATTCCTCGCGCTGCTAAAGCTCGTACCAACGCTTTAATGGGAAAAATCAGCGCTGTTTGGCTCGTGATGTGATCGAGTAACGCCAGTTTGGTGCGCGGGGTGACGCAGCGCATCACGGACGCTACGATCTGCTCGGAATTTTCTAAGGGAAATGGAACGGTTGCGACGACGACCTTTGCTCCAGAGCGTCGAGCCACAAACTCAAGGGCATTACGACAGGCATTGTAGCAGTGGTCGGTCGTCAACAGCTCGTCCCCCGGCTCAAAGGAGAGCGATCGCAGGACGCTGTTCGCGCCCGTCGTGGCGTTAGGCACAAAGACTAAATCGGCAGGATCTGTGCCGACAAACGCTGCGAGGGC
Source organism: Altericista sp. CCNU0014 (assembly GCF_044923475.1). Lineage (NCBI taxonomy): Bacteria > Bacillati > Cyanobacteriota > Cyanophyceae > Synechococcales > Altericista > Altericista sp. CCNU0014. The sequence continues at coordinate 1,437,044 of NZ_CP137338.1, read as the reverse complement.
TTGGCGCGCGATCTCTAACAGCGGCTCGAATTCGCGCATGATGAAGCGCAGAGGCTCCTGCTCTAGCTGCTGTCGGAAGCGCTGCTGTTGCGCTAGAACTGGAATGGGGCAGGCGCCAAAGGCACCGTGGTTTAGGAACACAACTGTCGGGTCCAGATGCCAGGAATCGGCAAATTCATTCGCGCCAGGAAATTTCATCGGGCGGCATACCCTACTGCCGTCAGCACTGCGAGCGGCCCCAGTTCTCGAAGTCGATCCAACTGCGCTTGGTTTTTGACCAGCAACGCTCCCGTGAATCCGAGGGAGTTGACCGGAATGTCCGCGAAGCTTTCCTGCGATCGCGGCACCGCGCACATCCACTGACGCGTGACGAGTAAGTTGTAGGCACCAAGGGGTTCCGTGGCGGCTGGAGTCTGAATTAAGTTTAGGGCGCTCAAAAGCGCTTGGTATTGTTCTAAAAGCGTTTGGGCGACCGTTAAAGGCTGGGTAAAATCGAGCGCGTCGAGGGGGGCGATCGCGTGGCGGTAGGGCAGTTTTAGATTGATTCCAGCAGTCTCCAGCATCAGCGGTTCTAGGGGCAAGTGCGACCCGTCGGGGACGAAGGGAAGCGGCACGATCTGCAAGTGCTTGTGCTGCTGGCTTGCCCCGGCAATTCGACCACCGTTGTAAAACCCTAACCCGTCCATTTCCGAAAGTCCGATGGCCAATGCCTGAAAATCTGCCAGACCGAGCAGGCTGTCTTGGGAGGCAAACTCGCGGGTCACGATCAGGATGTGGTGATCCATGACGTTGAACTTGTTGAGCAGCACTAAATGGGTGGGCGATAAATCTGCGACAAATAGCTCTGGTTCGTAGGGTAAGAAGGGATTAAAGTTTGGAGGGCGGTCTCGAGCAGCCGTTTCCTTTCGTTGGATGTTGGCTAAAACCCGCACTAAAAACCGCAGGTTGCGATCTTCAACCCATTCGTAAGTGGTGTTAATAGGCTGAAGCGCTCCGCAATCTAGGGCAAGCTGGGTTTGCTGCTTCACTTTAGGCCACAGCGTCCCTGGCGATAGCCACGGGGTATCGAGCGCAGAAGAGGGATCTTGAACCATTGGGATGCTGCTCAATTCTCGCCCAGTTTAGTACGTTCTCTGCGCGTATGTTGATGCAGGCCCAAGGAAATATTTCAAGTCACGGGTTAACTAATATTGAACTTCGGCTGGGATTAAGTTCAGACCGGGGCGATCGACTCGATAGGTGCCCGGTGCGAACGAGTAGGTTGGAAGGGCGCACATGACTTGACGATTCGGCAGCAAAATTACGACGGTGCCCGGTTCGCAAACCGTTTGGGTCAAACCATTGAAAGAAAGAATCTCCGGTCCCCAATCGTAAAGTTCGCTGGCTTGTCGATAGGGGGTGTAGTTAGAGCTTATCGCGCCTTGCACTAACCCGCTCACTAGCCCTTGTAGGATGCCGCCTAATACATCGTCCCAGATATACCCGCGTCGGCCCCAGTAATCGCGTTCGTACCAATAGCCAGGGCTGCTCCAGAACGTGCGATCGCCCCAATAATTGCGATTTCGCCAAGTGATATCTCCCCAATAGTTGCGATCGTAGTAGGTTACATAATCCCGATAGAGCGCCCGACGACGAGCATCAATCCGAGCTAGACGACGTTCGCGCTCGATACGTTTCTGTTGACGCAGCCAGTCATCGCGATTTCGATCTCGATCTTGCTGCCAAGCCAGCCGTTGCCGAGCAAGCTGTTGAGTATATCGAGCTTCCCAATTTTTGCGTTGAGCAATCTGCTTTTCACGCTGCGCTTGCAAAAGTTGCCGCTGGCGTTCGAAGACATTCTGCTGTTGCGCGTCTTGCCGCTGACGCTCGAAGACACTCTTTCGTTGCGCATCTTGCTGCTGGCGCTGTCGCTCGAGAGCATTTTGCTGCTGGGCATCTCGCGGCTGCCGCTGTCGCTCTAAGATAATCTGTCGTTGGGTATCTCGTTGTTGCTGTGGGTCTTGAGCATTTTGCTGCCGGACATCTCGCGGCTGCCGCTGTCGCTCTAAGATAATCTGTCGTTGGGTATCTCGTTGTTGTTGCCGTGGGTCTTGAGCATTTTGCTGCTGAACCTCTCGTTGCTGGTGCTGACGCTCTAAGATAATCTGTCGTTGCGCATCTCGTTGTTGTTGCTGACGGTCGAGAGCGTCTTGCTGCTGCCGCTGGCGGTCGAGTGCATTTTGCTGCTGGGCATCTTGCTGCTGCCGCTGCCGTTCTAAGATCAGTTGTCGTTGGGCATCTCGCTGCTGTTGCCGTGGGTCTTGAGCGATCGGATAAAACTTACGTCGAGACTGCTCTGCACTTTGATGCGTTCGATCTGGCGAAGACTGCTCGAAGTTTTGTGCCAAAGCGATAGTGGAGGCTCGTTCCGATTGTCCTAAACTTTTTGAAGTAACACTTGCTCCAGCCGCAGTAAGGGGGCCGATCGACCACAATCCAATAATTAACGCCGTTGCCCTGAGAAGATTAGTTTTCATAGGTTCTGTTGCCTCCAATCAGCACAGAGAGACTGCTGGGGGTACTTTCTTTGACGATGTAGTTGCTTGCAAAGTTTCAGCCGCACGACTGAGAAGCGAATTCTAAAAACTCTATCCAACAAGCGTCTTAGAGGATAGGCTTTCTAATCTTGTTAAAAAATAATGAATTTCAGCCCCGTGGCTAACGGCTATGCTTACATCCTAAGCCATCTCGGGATAGATCAAAATTTTGTAAGTATCGGGACCCGGTTTGATGGCTTGCTCCACAGCGGCATTTAATTCGCTCAGGGGATAGCGATCGCTCACCAAGGCATCTACATCGATCCGTTTGCCGAATACGATATCTGCCGAAAGCTTTTGCAATCGATAGGAGGAGCTATAGCTGCCAATCAAGTCGATCTCGCGGCGATAGATGACGTTTGGGTTAATGGGAATCTCCAACTCATCGGGGAATTCCGCAAAAAACAAAATTTTGCCGCCTTTACGAGTACAGTCGAGCGCCTGAAAAAATGCTTTATCGCTGGGAACTGCCAGCAAGCTCGCATCAACGCCCATGCCATTGGTGGTTTCCCGCACTTTCTGCGCGAGATCTGGGTCGCGGGCATCAAAGGCGGCAGCGGCACCCACGTTCAGTGCTTTTTCAATACGACTAGGCAGGAGATCCGTGGCGATCGCCCTGGCCCCCAGATAGTTGACCAACATGATAAACATGAGTCCGATCGGCCCCGCCCCCGTCACCAATACCGTCTGACCGGGTTGGATCTGCGCCTTTTTGACGGCCTTCATGCAGCAGTTGGTGGGTTCGACAAAACTGGCTTGCTCGAAGGTGATGCCATCGGGAATCTCCATCAAACCGCCATTGCGAACGATATGCCCCGGCACTTTGACATACTCCGCAAACCCGCCACCGCTGGGCGTAAAGCCCGCCGTAGTCGTGATGTTTTTGTAGACGTCGCACATGGAATAGTTTTCGTTGAGGCAGTAGTTGCAGTGCATGCAGGGGATATGGTGCAGCACGATCGCTCGTTGACCTGCTTTCCATCCTTTAACGTCGGCACCCGCTGCCGCAATCACGCCCGCTGTCTCGTGCCCAAAAATGCGAGGCGGCTCGTAGAGCGGATACAAGATTTTTTTAATATCCGATTGGCACAGGCCCACAACTTTTACCTGCACTAAAACCTCATCGGGTTCGATCTGGGGGAGCGGCACTTCTTCGTAGCTGAGCTGGTTGACGCCGCGAAAGACCTGAGCTTTCATCTGATGCTTTTCTCGGTGGGGTTGACGGAGGGAGAGAATTCGCTCTCAGCCTACACTGTTTTTTGGCCTTGGGCCAAGGACATATCTGCTTTCCAACGCTGTCTGGTCACCACCCCTGCAATGACATCTGCATCCAAATCCTCACCTGGGAATAACGAGCGACGCCAACGGCCTTCAGCAAATCGGTTTGGCCTTGGGTTTCATGCCTCGACCCAATTTAATAAGAGTGATGTATGAGAAAGGTTTGGGGCGGCAGGAGGTTCTGGATGGTCAGCTTGATTTACTCCGTCAACTCTAAGGACTGGACACACTCCAGCTTCAGAGGAAAGGCGATCGCATTTTACGGTCAAGCTGCTTTGGTTACGACTTCAAGGCGAACTTCTATTCCAGCACGGCAAAGCATTTGGACTAGCTTATCGATGCTAAATCTTTCAATATCGCCATTCATTAGGTCGCTGATTCGAGGTTGGGTTTCGCCAAAAAATAACGCTGCTTTTTTTTGAGTCCATCCTTGAGTCTGGATATAACACTTGATATTGAGCATGAGGTCAGCTCGGATTTTGAGGTTTAGGGCTTCCTCTGGCGCAAAGCCTAAGTCATCAAATACATTTTGGCTTCCTTGAGTGACTTGGAGCGTTTCATTTTGGTTCATCTTACCTATCCTTGCGGTATTGCAGCATTTGCTGATAGCGTTTTGTCTGGTTTTCAATAGCTTCAGAGGTAACTGGCTTAAGTTTGACTTTCGCTCCTCGACAACTTTACGGCGCTATAATTGGGCCAATACTTGAATCAGCCACAGCTACCCATGAGCATCGACGAACTCATTAAGGCCGCTAATCAACTCAGCGAAACCGACCTCAATCAGTTGCTCCATCAAATTGTGGTGCTTCGTGCTCGCCGCAAAACTTCGATTCTCCCTGAGGAAGAAGCTCAACTTCTCTTGAAAATTAACCAGGGCATCCCCTCCGATCTCCGTACCAGCTACCAAATTCTGCGAGAGAAACGAGAAGCTGAAACCCTTGATGATAAGGAATATGAGAGCCTTATTCAACTTAGCAACCAAATCGAACAAATTGGTGCTCAACGTCTTGAAGCCCTCGCTAAGCTCGCGCAACTGCGTCAAGTTTCTTTGCTAGACCTTATGGAAACTCTTGGCATCCAGTCTGTGAGCTATGCCTAGCGAATACATTCCTGTTGCATTAAAGCAGCTTGTGTTCGATCGAGCCAGTGGACTCTGCGAATATTGTCAAAGTCAAGCAAGATTTGCAATCGATCCCCTTGTGATTGACCACATTTACCCCTTCAGCCGTGGCGGTCAAACAATTTCAGAAAATCTGGCTCTCGCCTGCCAAACTTGCAACAACTACAAATACACCAAGATCGAAGCCCCCGATCCAGTTACAGATCAAGTTGTTTCGCTATTTCATCCGCGTCAAATGATTTGGCAAAAACATTTTACTTGGAGCGAAGATCTGATTCAGATGATAGGCATTACCCCAATTGGTCGAGCAACAGCCAATCTTCTCCAGACTAACCGTGATGGTGTCATCAACATGCGTCGAGTTCTGGCGATTATGGGCTATCACCCGCCTGAGTGAATCCTGGGTCTATAAGCCGGGCTAAACGAAGCACTCTCTTAGATCCGATCGCCCCACTTAGGCAATGAATAGACTGGTGCAAGACCTAAAAGACTTAGTACACTTTGGTTTTGGTGGATTGGTCTGTAATCGGGTTTCGTGCCTCAACCCGACCTACCACTTCTATTCCTTTCTCTGTGCGTAATGATTTTCGATCACTTTTGCGATTCGATCCAAAAGGGGCACAAAACCTTCAAAATTGATTGAAGATGCCCTTTCCTCGACAACCTTTCGGGCAAACACTGCTTTGCCATATGTTGTTTCTGTTGCTGGCTCATCAGAACGATTAAATGATTTACCATCAATTTCTATCCCTAAAGTTGAGGCATCGAAGAGATCCTCAATTTGGGATTCAGTCTGACCTTCCTGAGGTGGAGTGAGAATGAGATAGAGGTTGTAGCAAACTTTGATATATGGCTCATCATTATCTATTGTTGTTTTTGCCTTGTTGCCTTTTTTAACCATATTGCTAACAACGCTACGAACTTCCCTCCCAGCTTTGTCGTTATCAACTAGCAGAATAACTGGTTCCTTCATGCCGGGTGCGGTAAGAAAATGATTGAACTCGCTTTTATATGTTGGTATGAATTTTTTGAGGTCTCCAACACCACCCTTTATACCGAGCGTCTCGGCAGTGTGACTTTTATAGTCCTTAAAACGTTTAATTGCAAAAGTGATCTTTCCATCATCATCCAACGATACAAGTGAAGGATAGTTAGAGACGAGTTGCCGTAGTGCATTGTCGATATATGTGTAGTCAGTCTTCCCTTCACAGATCAGCACAGGCATGGATGCAACATAGAATTCTTTATAGAAAAGAAATCTTCGGTATATCGTTTCCTTGTTCTTAATTTGCGATTCATTAGAGACAGAAAGTATTTCTATATTATATCGATCAATACTATCAATGAAGCCCAGTCTTCCATGAAGTTGATTTAGTCTCCCTGGCTTCATTTCTAGCAAGTAATCGCCATTTTCATCTTTTTTATACTCTGGCAAAAAGAACTTTCCTTTTTTGAATAGATGATGTAACATTGCTCGTACATTGTGTCTGTACTCACGTTTTACATTAATTTTTTTATTAACAACAAGTCCAGTAGCTTCTTGTCTCGAACAACAATATTGCATTCGAGTTTTCTTTGGATTAATTTCAAAGCCTGAATGGTTTACTAAACGCAAGAGTTCTGACCCAGCAGTCCAAACGTGATCGTTATCATGACTTTGTGTCGCAATACTCCGTGGGAAACAACGCTTATTCGTGGAGAAAGTAAGGTCATCCGCATACCGTGTATAAGTGCATCCAGTCTGAGCTGCCAGTTTTACCAAATGCATATCTAATATATTGCCTATCAAATTAGAGATAACTGGAGAGCAAGGACTGCCTTGAGGAAGATTCTTCCTGAAGCATGCAATCTGCGCAAAAATTGTGGCTACCTTGGGATTTAGGTGAAATCGCTTGTCTTTTATAAAGAAGCCTCGAACACGGCCAAAATTAATCGATCCAAAAAAATCGGTTAAGTCAACGTTGAATACATATCTTCGATTTCGATGTTTTTTTGCATTAGTCCGAATAGAAAACCCACGCTTGAACCCATGAGAAATCTGATCGAAAGACTTTGATTTTTCATCGTTGGCGACATTATTGTCTATTTCGCTTAAGCAGTCTTGAAGAATATCTGCCAAACGTCTTTGCAGAAGCTTTAAACCACCCTGAGGTGCTGCAATGCTTCGCGTTCCGCCAGATTTTTTGGGAATGACAAACTCTTTGTATTTCAGAGATTCAGGCTGCTCATAGAGAATATATGCCAGATTTTTTGTTTTGAATCCAAGGATGCCAGCAACATCTGTAATGGATTGAGCATCATGCAATTTTTTCAGAACAGACATTCAAATTGATTATGATGGGTGGACTTGCAGGCACTCCTTTGCGAAAGCGAATAGTACCATAGGATAACCTTTGGTACTGCTATAGAAATCACTGAAAGCATAGCCGCCAGCATTTGTTTCACGTGTCACGAAACATGACACAAAATCTGCCTACAAGTCCTCCCACAATCTAACACCATTAACGGTTTATTTAAAAGGGAAATACTGAAGGCTAGGATTGGCAAAGCTAGTCCTAGCGCCAGAGTCTATGCTGCTCAGAATTGCCTACACCAATGCCTTCGCCTTCCGATGCGCCACATCCTGCGAACTGCGTCGCTCCTTCAGGTAAGAGAAAAACTCACCCCCTTCCCGCAGTCGTCGCCGGAGCATCTGCGGATCCCCCAACATCTCCTTCACAATGGGCACGATCGCCTGAGGCCGGAAATAAAACCTGCGATACATCTGCTCCACCGCATTCTCAATATCCTCGCTCGATAGGTCGGGATACCGCAGCGTCGAAGTTTGAATGCCAGAATTCGCCACCAGCGTATCGTCCGCAAACCAGCCGTTCGCTTTCGCTTGGGCATAGAGTGCAGTGCCAGGGTAAGGTGCGGCGATCGACACCTGAATCGTGTGGGGGCTTAACTCTTGGGCAAACTTTACCGTATCTTCAATGGTTTCCTTGGTTTCAACGGGTAGCCCAATAATGAACGTCCCGTGCACCTTAATGCCCAAGTCCTTGCAGTGCTTCATAAACTTGCGCGCCACCTCAATCTTCACCCCCTTCTGGATGTTGTCGAGGATCTGCTGGTTGCCAGACTCAAACCCCACCAGCAATAGCCGCAACCCGTTATCGCGCAGCTCCTTCAGCGTGTCGTAGTCCAGATTGGCGCGGGCGTTGCAGCTCCAGGTCAAGCCCAGTCGCTTCATATGCTTGCTGATAGCGATCGCCCTTTGCTTGTCAATCGTGAACGTATCGTCATCGAACATGTATTCTCGGACGCGATCGCCAAACAAAGACTTGGCTTCCTCCAGTTCGCGCCCTACCACATCCGGGCTTTTGGAGCGGTACTGATGCCCGCCGATCGTTTGAGGCCACAGGCAAAAGCTGCACTTTGCCGGACAACCGCGCCCCGTATAGAACGAAATATAGGGATGGAGCAGATAGCCAATAAAGTATTTATTGATGTCCAAATCGCGGGCGTAGGTCGGCAATACACTCGGCATTGCATCCCAGTCGTGGATGAGTTCGCGGTCCTCCGTGTGGCGGATTTCGCCAAACTTGTTGCGGTAGCTCAGCCCCTTAATTTCATCCCAGGGCTTATCCTCAGCCAGTTCTTTGCAAGTGTAGTCAAACTCGTGACGGCAGGCAAAGTCGATAATCGGATTTTCGCGCAGGGTTTGCTCTGCCAAAACCGCAACGTGCGCCCCAATAAAACCAACCTTTACATCAGGATTTTGAGCCTTGATAGCTTCAGCAAACTTTACATCGTTGGCCAGAGAAGGGGTGCTGGTGTGCAAGATAACCAGCTCGTAGTCCTTAGCAATTTTTAAGACATCCTCCACGCTCTGACCGTGCGGCGGAGCGTCTACCAACTTACTGCCAGGTACCAATGCCGCAGGCTGTGCCAGCCATGTTGGATACCAGAACGACGTAATCTCCCGTTTGGCCTGATAGCGAGAACCCGCACCGCCATCAAACCCATCGAAAGACGGGGGACCGAGGAATAACGTTTTTTTCATAAAATGTTTTTGCTCTCGCCAACTGCTTTTGGAGAAGTATAACTTTAATGGAGTTTGGGCTAAGACAGAACAAAAACTCGATTTAGCGTTAACTCATTTCTAAAGTAATGATCCAAATCACAGCATTTAGATGAGTTTTATGAAACTCTATAGAATACGGTCATAAATCTCTTCGATTTTGACGAATGCACTTGAGAAACCGCGAAAGCCATAGAGGTTAGTATGAATCCCCCAATCGTTGCATTCATTTCCGCTTCGCTGTTGGCTGGTGCTGCCGCTCTTTCTACCGCCTCTCCAGTTGCAGCTCAGACCAAGGATGCCAAGTTTTTATGCGGTACCAGCCAAGGCAGTCCGGCTACGTTAGTCCAGACCGCTCGGGGGAACATCACTGTCATTCGATGGGTTTCCAATGTATTTGGGGAGGAATACGCGCCGGAGTACCGCTGTCGGGTGGTTTCAGCTAAGTTTCAGCAATTTCATACGGACGGGAAGCTAAACTACCTGACAACAGGCATTGCAAACAACCAGCCCGTCGTATGCGTCGCAAGCACTAAAGGCGGTCCTTGCAGCGGCGTTTTGTTTACCCTCAAGTCCGGTAGCGATCCGCTCAACACCCTCACTCGACTCATGAATGTGAGAGTGCAGGCAGGTCCGGCCCTCAATGAAAGTACGGCGGGTCTCAATTCAGTCGGAAACGAGCAGTATATAGATGTCGCCGATTTTCTGAGTACGGCACCGACGGACAGTACTTCAGTTGTCGAAGCCGCACCGAGCAATCCAGGGCTGTCTTTTACTACGCCTGCAAAGGGTCTGTGGTAATTTCTTTCCAGCCTGTGGCAGCAATTGAGCTTGTTTAAAACTCTCGACAAACCTCTCTGATGCTTCAATCGCGCGCGCAATTTGCGTCGCGATTTTTTTTTGAGAATTACGTCCGAGCCTGGCTTCGTATCATACAATGATGGCGAATAGTGCTGTTCGGCAAGGGGATCACCCCAAGGAGCGACCGATGTCCCCCACCCCTGGTTATCAAAGTCGTTTGTTTAAAACCGCGCGATCGCAGGTTCGCCAACTCAAAGACAACGTCCAGTTGCGCTGGCGGCAGTTGAAGGTTGCGACGGCATGGGGCGTGCAAGCGGGACTCTATCCTTTTTATGTTTTGTTTCAAGCAGGACGTTGGGGCGGGCAGGTGTTGCAGCAGGCGGCAGCGCGCGGGAAGCAAGCGCTGCTTTTCCTGGTCCGTGACGGCGAGAGCGTCTCGACCGATCGCCCCATCCAAAACGTTCTCGACGCGATCGAGCAGATCGCTTTACCGACCGTCGGCAACCATCCGTCTCCCGAAATTCGGCTCGCCATCCGACCCATCCCCAAACCGAAATCTCCCCTTGCAGTTCTGCGAAAAAAACTGCGATCGCTCTGGCAACCCTGGCGCAGGACAGGACAACCGACTGCCGCGATTTCCGACCTATCCGTCACCGCATCGGTCTCGCTGCAATCCGCCGAACAGAGCGACATTGTGGCTCGAAGCGTTGCAATTCGCGGAATTGCGAGTTCGTTAGCCCATCGGCAGTTGGTACTCGTCACTTCAGAGAATCAGCTCTTAGATGTGCTGACAGCAGACCAACAGCAACAGCTCCACCAACGCATTATTTGGGAAATCGCTCAGGCACTCTACATTCGCCGTCAGTTTAGTCGCCCGCGTGCCATACCGGGCTGGAAAACTTGGCAGGCACTACCCATTAAAGTTCGTCCCCAATACAGCTTTCCCGTGCGGGCCATTTATCACCTGATGGCCTGGGTGCAACAACAACCTATCGCGCAGATCGGCATTTTGCCTGGGTCGCAGCCTTTATCACTTCCGACATCTGCGTTAGGATCGCCTCGACAATGGCAGGCAGCGCTACAGCCGTCTTGGCTTAGAGTGATGCGGGCGTTTGGCGCGCAGAAATCATCCTTAGCATTGACGTCCAAAACACCATCGCTGCCCATCCCCAAAACCCTGCAACAAAAGCTCCGAGGGTATCGCACGGCACTCGTGGCAATAATAGGGGCGATCGCCCTTCTGCCCTTTACGTTAGCCTTGCCAGAACCAGCCAATGCGGCAACGGCTCCTGCATTACCCGCCCCGCTTCCCAGCCCGCTGATGGTAGAGCGGCTGATCGATCCGTCTCGTTCGCGCAGGCGATGGCAGGCAGAAGCAAAACTATCCGAGCAGTCTGGCAGGCTCTCCCAGGGTAAAGTCCGCATTTCACCCCAAAAGACCGCCGCCACGCTCTCAACTCAAGGCGTTGAAGGGACGATCGCCGATTGGACCGAGCGATTTTCCCAAACGACACCTGCGGGAGATCCCTCTGCCATTGAAGTAAATGCCGTCTTTATGGGCTACGATCGCCATCCCCTTGAGGTACTGCTGCTGTGGGTAGACCGGGCGATCGCCTGGATTGAAACACAGTTTGTAAAGATTAGAGATGGCCTCGCGCTCAAGCTCCAAAATTGGTTGCGACATTATCGCTAAAACAATTGAGTAACGATCTCAATAACGAGCGTATGAGCGTCCGCATTCATCCCACAGCCCTAATCGAACCAGACGTCCAAATCGGTGCGGGCACCTCGATTTGGGACAGCGCGCACATTCGCCACTCCACCCGCATCGGCGAAGACTGCATCATCGGCGAAAAAACCTACGTGGCTTATGGCGTCACAATCGGAAACCGCTGCAAGATCAACGCATTTGTCTATATCTGCAATGCCGTCACCCTTGAAGATGGGGTCATGATTAGCGCCGGGACCATCTTCACCAACGATCGCTTCCCCCGCGCCACCACGTCAGATCTCAAACAACTGCGCCCTTCCGACCCAGACGAACACACGCTGCCAACCTTAGTCCGCGAAGGAGCCACCATTGGCGCGGGCTGTACCATCGGAAACGATCTGAGCGTCGGACGCTTTGCCATGGTAGGGATGGGCGCGCTCGTCACCAAATCGATACCGGACTTCCACCTTGCCCTGGGACATCCGGCCCGCTCCGTCGGGTGCGTGTGCCGCTGCGGTCAGCTTCTGATGCGCTTTCTCGAAACCCCTACCTTTGAAACAGAGCAAACCTGTTCGGCCTGCGGATTGCAATACCGCGTCAAAGATCGAGTCGTAACGGAACTAACGCCCCCATGAATCCCACACCGCAGAACTGGGCTGTCGTTGGGGGCGGAATGCTGGGGATGACCCTGGCCTATCGCCTCGCCCAACAGGGACAGCAGGTGACGCTCTTTGAAGCAGCAACAGAACTGGGCGGCCTCGCCAGCGCTTGGCAGTTGGACGATATCATCTGGGATCGGCACTACCACGTCACGCTCCTGTCGGACCTGACCCTGCGATCGCTCCTCCAGGAACTCGACCTCGAACGAGATATGGAGTGGGTCGAAACCAAAACGGGGGTTTATGCAGGTGGCAAACTGTACTCAGTCTCCAACGCTATCGAATTCCTTCAGTTCCCGCCCCTGCGGCTTATCGACAAACTGCGGCTGGGGCTAACCATTCTCTACGGCGCTCGGATAAAAAACTGGAAACGGCTGGAAACCATTCCCGTCACCACTTGGCTCAAACGCTGGTCCGGCGATCGCACCTTCCAAACATTCTGGTTGCCTCTATTGCGGGCCAAACTCGGTGACAACTATAAAATTGCATCGGCCTCGTTTATTTGGTCTACCATCGCGCGCCTATACGCCGCCCGCCGGACGGGATTAAAAAAAGAGCTGTTCGGCTACCTGCCGGGGGGATATGCCCGCATTCTCAAGCGCTTTGGCGAAGTCCTGACGGAGACGGGCGTTACGATTTGCCTGGGCGATCGCGCCACCCAGGTTCGACAAACCCCATCGGGCCAATTCCGCCTTGAATTTGAAAACGGAAAAACGGTCACCTTCGATCGCGCTATCCTGACAACTGCCGCACCCATTGCCGCTCGGCTTTGCCCGCAACTCTCCGCGCGCGAGAAAGCGCTACTGGAGGGGATTCAGTACCAGGGGATTTTGTGCGCCTCTGCCCTGCTCAAACAGCCCCTCTCCACCTATTACGTCACCAACATTACCGACGATTGGGTTCCCTTTACGGGAATTATCGAGATGACAGCGTTGGTTAAGCCCAAAGCCTTTGGCGGGCGATCGCTCGTCTACCTGCCCAAATACGTCCCAGCGGCTGATTCTGCCTTCGAACGCTCGGATGAAGAACTAGAAGCAGCATTTATTCGAGCCTTAGAACGGATGTACCCGCACTTTCAGCAGAGCGACGTACTTCGTTTTCAGGTCTCGCGGGTAAACTATGTTGTAGCGGTTCCCACCCTCAACTACTCCCAAAATCTTCCACCCATGCAAACTTCCCTGGCGGGGCTTCATATCGTCAACTCAGCCCATATCCTCAACGGCACGCTCAACGTCAACGAAACCGTTCAGCTTGCAGAACAGACTGCGGCAATGTTGCTCTCTAGCACGGTGCCTCCGTCTTAGCACCATGATGCGATCGCAACAAAATTTTGAGGTCAAGTCGACAGCCCCCCTCTGTCCGCTGTGCGGGCAATCGAGCCAGCGCTGGATGCTACAGCACGGGTATTGGATTCGGGATTGTAAGGGATGCGGACATCGCTTTACCGAACTGCACGCAACCCCCGACCATGTCACGACGGTCTATGCCGATACTTACTTCAATAGCGGCGGCGCGGGCTATCCAGACTATTTGGCAGAGGCAGCACTCTTGCGCCAGCAAGGTCGCCGTTATGCCAATCTGCTGAAGCATTACGCGAAACCGGGCACCATGCTAGATGTCGGTGCTGCCGCTGGGTTTATTTTGCAAGGTTTTTTCGACAACGGTTGGCAGGGGCGAGGGATCGAGCCAAACGCCACCATGGCCCGACACGCTCGAGAGACACTAAACCTTCCAGTTGAAGTGGGGACGCTAGAGCAACTGCAAACCTCCGAAGCGTTTGACTTAGTCGCGATGATTCAGGTAGTCGGCCACTTTTTTGATATTCAGCAAGCATTTGCCGCAGCCAGCCAGCAAACCAAGTCCGGCGGATTTTGGTTGATCGAATCTTGGAACTACAAGAGCGGAATGGCAAAACTGCTGGGAACCCATTGGCATGAATACAGTCCTCCCAGCGTCCTGCACTGGTTTAGTCCCGATAGCCTCGCTCAGTTTGCCGCCCGTTATGGGTTCGAGGAAATTAAGCGGGGCCGCCCCGCTAAGTTCATCAGTAGCGCCCATGCCAAATCTCTCCTGCGCTATAAACTCAAACCATTACCTGGCGGTCAGCTTTTGCTGAAGGCAATCGCCCTCATTCCAGATGGTTGGCTCATCCCCTACCCTGCTGAGGATTTGTTTTGGATTCTTTTACAAAAGCAGTAGTTTCCTACTTCTCGTTTCGCTGACAAGCCGGAATCGAAGTCCCTATCCGATCGAGACACGACTCAGTCAAATTCCCTCGAACGTAGGGTTGCAGTGCAAGCGCAGAGATCTATAGATTTGAGGATTTCAGTCTTTTATAAAAGCGTTAGCTTACGGTTTGATCGGCAAAAACTCAGACGTTCGAGCTGATACAAATCTGAAGCTGGATAGTCATAAAAGCAGAATTCAAGAGAAGCATCTATGGGTAACATGCCATCAAAAAATTCAAGTGACGAGCGAGAAGACCTACAAGATTTACCGCAACACATCACCGAATCGTACGGGACGGGCGTTAAGGAGCTATCGAGCGATCGCATTCAACAACTGCGTGCAGACGAACGAAACGAGGCTTCTCCAGAACTGACTGGTGGAGATATCGATGCAAACTACGAGCAAGCTTATGCTGACGGCGATGAATCTGTAGGCGGAACCGTTGTAACGCCTGACATGAATGTTGTAGACGACTTGGGTAAAGCAGTAGGGTTGGAAAGGGACGATTCTAACTTCCTCCACACTTCCAAAATCTTAGAGCAACGGGACGAACGGCGTTGGGAACTCGAGCCAAAATCTTCGGAAGATTATCAAGATAGACACATTGAATGATAGAGCAACCCTTCTAAGCAAGCCTTGCAAGCATTAGCCGTCTCTATCTCGCCTCCATGCTCTAGCCAAGCCCTCCCTTAACCCTCATCCTCTGTAGCTCGTTCCTAGATCGTACGGAACGCCGTGTAGACCAGCGGCCTTTCCTCCGCCCAGTTGGGCGGAGGCTATTCCTCTTAGTCTATTCCTCTTAGTATTAAAACTTACCTGTATTGAACGATATGCTGAATATACAGATTCTGAATAATGAAGTCAATGGTTCATCAACTCAACGGGGGGCTTCATCGTGGCTTACAAAATCTCGGCACAATCTGAAACGCTAGAACTGTTAATGGCTTATCGCCAAAAACCCTGCGTCCATCTGCGCAACCGCGTGGTGAATCTCAACGTGGGCTTAGTGCGCAAAGTCGCTCATCGCATCGCCCATCAAAGTTCTGTCCCGTTTGAAGATCTAGAACAGGTAGGCTATATCGGTCTGATTACTGCGACTGAGCGCTTCGACCCCGCTAAAGGCTGCGCCTTTAGCTCCTTTGCCATGCCCTACATCAAGGGCGAGATACTCCACTTCCTGCGCGACCGTTCGAGCGCAGTCCGCATCCCCCGTTGCTGGCAACAATTGAACAATAAGGGCGTAAAAGTGTCTCAAGCGCTTGTTGCAAAGCTGGGCCGTCAGCCCAACGAGCTGGAAATTGCCACAGTGCTGAACATCACGGTAGACGAATGGCGCTCGGTCAAATTGGCCTCCATCAATCGAGCACCGATGAGCTTAGATGCTCGGATTCAGACGGGCCAGCAAGCTGAAAGCGCGATGACCTTAGGCGATACGTTGATGGATTCCCACAGCGCTTTTCTGCAAAGCTGCCAAGAGGAACGTCTGGAGCTGCAACGCGCCCTCAACCAGCTTGAAGAACAGACCCGCGAAGCGATCGAATCGGTGTTTTTACATCAACATTCCCGTCACGAGGTGGCAGCCCGGATTGGCGTCAGCCCCGTCACTGTCACCCGACGCATCAAAAAAGGACTTGAAGAGTTGGCAGATGTGCTTTCAAACACCAGCTTTGGCTATCCTGGCTAAAGAGTAAGCGAACTTTTTAGAGCGGAGCTTTTACTTAACCTCCGCTCTCGTATTAGCGAGTACGCTGCGAACCTCTAACATTGCCACAACGATCGTCCCTAGGACTGCAGAAAAAACCGACAAACTAACCAGGTTTGTCGGTCTGCTGTGTGTTCCCCATTGATAGTTCAGTTTCCCGAACCACCTATAGTATTGCAATTGCACCAAACGCTTTCCGTGATGGCGATCGCGAGGCCGTAATGTTCTCGATCGCAAAAGGTAAGATCCATTACCGCACAATTACCTTTCAAGCTGCTTCGATGGTCTGTAAACATGCAATCTTTCCAACTTCTGGCTCGATGATGAAACGCGCAGCGACAGAAGGTATTGCAGGACTCTATAGTATCGGGCGCAATGGCGAATTTTCTCATATGTTGGTGGAAGACGTATATTGGCGCACCCAGAAAAAAATGCACGAAATGCGGGCATATTTAACCCAGATGCAGAAAAACCCGGCTGCTTTGCATGTCGCTTGAATCGTAAAATTTGAATCCATGAAACCCAATCAACGGCCCATCGCCAGCCTATCCCTCGACCTCGACAATCAGTGGTCTTACATGAAAATCCACGGCGATCCGGGGTGGGAAAGTTTTCCCTCTTACTTGGATGTGGTGGTTCCCAGAGCGTTAGCATTTTTGGAAGAACGCGGTTTAGCCATCACCTTTTTTGTCGTAGGTCAGGATGCAGCGTTGGAGAAAAACCAGCGGGCGATCCAGGCGATCGCCGCAGCGGGCCACGAAATTGGCAACCACTCCTTCAAACACGAATCTTGGCTGCACCTTTACTCCGAACCCGAAATCGAAGCCGAAATCGCCCAAGCCGAGCAGATCCTCAAACAGGTGACCGGACAACAGCCCATTGGGTTTCGCGGCCCTGGCTATAGCTGTTCCACTGCGGTATTGCGGGTATTGGCGCGACGCGGCTATCAGTACGATGCCTCGACCTTTCCGACCTTTTTAGGTCCCCTAGCCCGCGCCTACTACTTCATGACCACCAAGCTCAGCAAAGCCGAAAAAGAAAAGCGCAAAGCCCTCTTTGGGGGATTTAAGGACGGGTTTCAGCCCCTCAAACCCTACCGTTGGGACATGGAACAGTGCCAGCTCATCGAAATCCCCGTTTCGACCATGCCCATCGTCAAAATTCCGATTCATTTTAGCTACGTACTGTATCTGAGCGTCTTTTCGCGAGCGCTAGCCATCCTCTACTTCCGTTTGGCCTTGACCCTTTGCCGCCTCACAGGCACCCAACCCTCGCTCCTCCTCCATCCCCTCGACTTTCTCGGCTGCGAAGACGTCCCAGAACTCTCATTTTTCCCAGGCATGAGCCTTCCCAGTCCCGCAAAACTCGAAACCCTCAGCCGGGCGATCGACCTACTGAAACAAAACTATCGCGTCGTTTCCATGCAGGAACACGCCCAGACAGCCGCCACCGCTCGTCGTCGCATTCCGGTCTTAAACCCAGAACGCAAATTTGCAGCAACAAAGGCCGCCACCCTATGAGCGAGTCTGGCGGCAAGACTTCTCTAAAGTGGAGGCGCTGGCTTGCCTTAGCGCTCGGCACTGCAATAACTCTATTGCTGGTGGCATGGGTCGTGCGGGATATCTCTTGGGCAGAAGTTGGGAAGAGCTTAGGGCGATCGCACTGGGGCTGGTTTGGGGTGGGCTTGGCGACCTACCTGCTCTGCTTCGCCGCGCGGGCGCGGCGCTGGGGAACCATTTTAGAAAATCAAGGGTTTGAAAGTTCGTTTCAGACGCGTCTGGCGGCGCTTTTAATTGGATTCGGTTCCAACAGCATTTTGCCTGCCTACTTCGGGCCGCTCCTCAGAACAGGCATCTTAAACCGCAAAGAAGGGATTCCTGTTGAGTTGGCACTGGGCAGCATTTTTGCAGAGCGGATGCTGGATCTGGGCATTGTCCTCATGTTTTTGGTTCTACCCTTAAGCCTTCGAGCCGTTCCCGCCCTTTCTAGTCTGAACGCTTCGATCGTGCTGTCGCTGAGCGTTGGATTGCTCTGCGTCTGGATCCTATGCATCGTTGGAGCCAGAGACCCGAAGCGGACCATTCAACGCTTAAACCCCATCTTCGCAACGATCGCGCACCCTAGACTCAAAGCTCGCCTTCAGACCGGATTGCAGCACTTTTTAAGCGGACTCGCGGCGCTGAGCCAGCCCCGCCCCTTGAGCAAACTACTGCTGGAGAGTCTTTGCGCTTGGTTGCTCAATGGCGCGACCTATTGGACTGGTTTGCTGGCCTTTGAAGCCTACCGCCCCGGCTTTATTGGCGCGCTGTTCATTCAAAGCGGGGCTGCATTGGCGATCGCCATCCCTTCGACGCCGGGCTACATTGGCCCCTTTGAAGCCAGCCTTCAGGTTCTGTTGGGACTGTATGAGATTCCCGCTGCCACGATTTTGAGCTACGCGATCGCCATGCGGGTCGTCATGTACGTTACGGTTCCGGCGATCGCGATGGTCTTAGGTTGGCGCCTGGGGCTGCTCCACTGGCTGGGCGCAACAAAAAACCGTAAGCAATTTTAGCTTTGAAAGGAAAGCACCCTTTAAACTTAGCCCCTGAGCGTTCGGACGCTCGACCTTCAAGAGTTTCTTCCTGCAGGCATGACGCGCTAAGGTTAACTGTAGTAAGGCGGCGCAATCAAATCAATGCCGCCCAGCACGCGCGAACACATGCACATCGTCGTTCTTATTCTCATCGAACTCTTAGTGGTCATTGGGCTGTCTCGGCTCATGGGCCTGGGATTCGAACGGATTAAGCAGCCCTTAGTCATCGGAGAAATCGTGGCTGGCATTATGCTTGGCCCGTCACTATTGGGATGGTTGGCCCCCACTTGGAAAGCCGCGCTGTTTCCCGCAGAAGCACTGCCGTCTTTGGGGGTGCTGGCTCAAGTGGGGCTCATCTTTTTTATGTTTTTGATCGGCCTAGAACTAAATCCCAAGTACCTGCGCGGCAATCTCGATATTGCCATCCTCATCTCCCACGTCAGCATTCTCGTGCCGTTTTCCTTGGGAAGCGTGTTGGCACTCTTACTCTATCCGCTGGTTTCTAATGGGGATGTGAGCTTTACAGCCTTTGCCCTATTCTTAGGCGCGGCCATGTCCATTACGGCCTTTCCGGTACTGGCACGCATTATTACGGAAAATAACCTTCAGCGCAGTCGATTGGGCACCCTTGCCCTCACCTGCGCTGCCGTAGACGATGTGACAGCTTGGTGCGTTTTGGCCCTGGCGATCGCCGTGACCCGTACCAACAGTATGGCCGGAGCAATTCCTACAATTCTCTATTCCATTATCTACATCGGGGTCATGGTGACCCTCGGGCAAAAGTTTCTCAAAACCCTGTCCAAGTACTACGACCGCAAAGGCAAACTGCC
>NZ_CP137338.1:507500-1407500 GCF_044923475.1 Altericista sp. CCNU0014 | reverse complement strand
CTGGCGCGACCACGATGGGTAGGTTGAGCGCCTCGAGCAATTCTTGAAGGTTTTGAATATCAGGAATAAAGTCTTCAGGGGTTTCGGTGCGGCCTGCTTTGTAGGTTTCGTCGGCATCGTGGCGATAGGTGGGTCCACCCAGGTCAAAGGCGATCGCCAAATAGGAGGGTTTTTCTACGCCGAGTACCTCAATCAGACTTTTAAGGAACCCAAAACACACGCTGGTCGGGATGCCCGTTGAGGTGCGCAACCCACCGTCTCTTCCCTTAGCAAAGGCATAGTAGGAGCGAAAGGCGAGGGAATGACCGTCGATGAGTAGAAGTTTTGAGGGGGTGTTCACAGTGGCGGTGCTGACAAGGTTGACCCCATTGTAAAGGCGATCGCAGACCAGACCAATCCCGACAGCGGCTTCGGAGCGAGGCGCAGACACTTATTCTAATGTCGGTCCGCAGTGTGGGCCTGGAGCTACATACTAAACAGAATAATTTGCAATACTCTTAATTGACGGATAAGCCAGACAGCTTGAAAAATGCAGTTGTGGTCGAAATCGAAGAAATATTTTCCATAAAGTTTTAGCAAATCTTTGCCTTAACTCATTCTCAGTCTTATAGTATATTGACATCTAATATCAATAAGTGAGAATCTGAGTCGGTCAGCGGCGGTCCTTTTGATGGATTTTAGGGAGAACGCAAAAGCCCTGACTCCAGGAATAGGTCTGTTTCTTAGCAGACGCTCGGGTTTTCCGACATCAATTGGCCCATCGCCATCTACTAAATCTTGAATATCCACTGAGAAAAATATCGCAACTATGGCAATCACGAGACGAGTTTTCCTAGCTTCTGGCACAGCAGCGGCGGCGGTGGTCGCCGATCGAATGCTGCATCCTAACGTTGGGCGATCGGCTGAACGGGTGATGAACTTATATTCAGCAAGGCACTACAGCTCAGATACCGCAATTTACGAAAGCTTTACTAAAAAGACGGGCATTAAGGTCAATTTAGTGGAATCTCCAGGGGACAAGCTCATCGAGCGGATTAAGAGCGAGGGGGCGAACAGTCCAGCCGATGTCATTATTACAGTCGATGCGGGCAACCTCTGGCGGGCTCAAGAAGCAGGGTTGTTTCAGCCCGTCTCTTCGCGCATTTTGACTGGCCTCGATGCCAGCGCGCGCGATCCGCAAGGTCACTGGTTCGGTTTTACCCGGCGGGCGCGGATCGTTGCGTACAACAAAGCAAAGGTTAAGCCTGAAGAGCTGTCTACCTACGAGGCCCTTACGGATGGTAAGTGGAAAGGTCGGATTCTCGTTCGCTCGTCTGGTAATGTTTACAACCAGTCTTTGGTGGGGTCTATTCTAGCGGCCCACGGTGAAGCCAAAACGGAGGAATGGGCTCGCGGATTGGTTGCGAACTTTGCCCGTCCGCCGGAAGGGAACGATACCGCTCAAATTAAGGCGATCGCGGCTGGACTGGGAGATGTCGCGCTGGTCAATACCTACTACATCGCACGTTTGGCAAAATCCGACAAAGCCGAAGACAGAGATATTGCGGCAAAGGTAGGGATCTTTTTCCCCAATCAGAAAGATCGCGGGACCCATGTCAATATCAGCGGCGGTGGCGTTGCGAAGAATGCGCCCAATAAGGCTGCGGCTATTTTATTTTTAGAACATCTGGCCAGTCGCCAAGTTCAGGAGATTTTTGCCAAGAGCAATTACGAGTATCCGGTCCTGTCAGGGGCACCTGTCGACCCAATCCTTACGAGCTTTGGCAAGTTTAAGGCCGACAAGCTCAATGCGTCTGTGTACGGCAAAAACAATGCTCTGGCACTGCAAATCTGCGATCGCGCGGGTTGGAAGTAGCTTCTAGACAGGGGGATCGAGGGAAAGCGGCGGTTGTCTTCTGGGCGATCGCCGCTTCCTTTTGAGAACAGGCATTCAGAGGACTGCGCGTGAAGTACTTGAGGCGCAATTCAGTCGAACGACCCTAACTGGTTGTTCGACTGAACCATTCGAGCTAACAGCCAACATGCGAGCTGAAGGGCTGATTCTAGCGAGTTAACTGCAAGATGTTTACCGAAGCATTCGAGCAAATACCCTGACAGAGGAGTTATGCCGAAGTATTCGGGCTAAAATCTGAAAAAATGCTGAAAGCATTGATTTAGCATAGGCATTCCGAAATTAGATGGAAAGAGTTAGTCTGAAAATTGTTATGCCTCAAACTAGTGGCTTACATGATTCGAGCAATATGTAACGTCATTTCACAAGTTTGGTTAAGGCACAGATTCAAGAAAAGTTCTACAGTTTCTCGCTTTGTGGCAAGAGATGTACGGCGCGATGTTCTTGTCTTGGATGACGCATACATTGGTAATGGGTATGTTGTTGCTAGAGTCCGCACCCGGAACATACTCTATATTGCAAGAGGTATCACGACAGAAGAAAATTTTGGCACTCCTGAGATCCTGCATCTAAAGAGTATCTGGGACTGGGATGGAATGCCTTGGGGTGGAGCATCATTGCCAAGACAAGTTATCCCATATATTGAGTCAGAGCAACTGAGTGATAGATTGCAGCAGCACTTCCCTTCTGCTCAGATTACGGTAGAAATCATGAATTCTGAGTATCAATCTTGGTGCATGAAGGTCGCGATCGATGGTAAGAACCTTGAGTATGTTTGGGGGCCGCTTTCTGGGTTTGGAGTCATTGATTTAAAGAATAGGTCTGTAGAGAACCTGTTTGCATACTGTGATGTGTATCTTGGCTCAATGGATGAGGCAGTTAATTTTGCTTGTGATTGCGCGGCATAAATTCTGATGAAGCGAGCTGGCGAAGATCGATCTAGAATAAGCGTAACGTGTCTCACAGCTGCTTATCAGACCCGTTCTACTGCTTGGGTTACAGGTTGAGGCAGTAATTTTGATTTTTTGGTTAGGATGCAGAAATAAAACATTTCTAAAAGCTGGAGGCTATTTTGTACGGAGCCGATCCGAAAGATAAGCATCCGATGAAGGGATTTCCGCAAATCTGCTTCATTCAGAACACTGTATCGAATCCCAATATCATTATTGGGGATTATACCTATTACGACGATCCAGAAGACTCGGAAAATTTTGAGCGTAACGTCCTGTACCACTTTCCATTTGTTGGGGATCGGTTAATTATTGGGAAATTTTGCGCTTTAGCGAGAGGCGTAAAGTTCATCATGAATGGTGCAAATCACAAAATGGATGGGTTTTCGACCTATCCATTTCAGATTTTCGGTAACGGTTGGGAGAAAGTTGACCCTCAACCTGAAGCATTGCCATACAAAGGAGATACAGTCCTTGGGAACGATGTGTGGGTTGGCTATGAAACAGCGATCGCGCCAGGGGTACAGGTAGGAGATGGAGCAATTATTGCGGCAAAATCAGTAGTGGTGAGTGATATCCCACCCTATACGGTTTTTGGTGGCAATCCAGCCAAGTGTATCCGCCAAAGATTTGATGATGAGGTAATCCGATCGTTACTTGAAGTAGCTTGGTGGAATTGGGAAGTTGGAAAGATTACACGCAATTTGGATAAGATCGTATCGGCAGATATTGAAGCTCTGAAAAATTGTGAATAGAAGCGCAGTAGAAAACAATTCTGCTAGAGCGACTGGTGCTATTTCGGAGCTGTAGGAAAGGCTGTCGCCAACCACTCAACAGACCCATTAGCAGCACACGCGCAAGTTTGTCCAAGAAGCTTCAGTCTACGGAGCATTTTTCCTCGGGAACAGTCCAACAGGAAGGGGATGAACTAGCGCAAAAATCAAAGGAGAGAAACTCATTTCCGTTAATGCCTTGGACGCAGTATTAGCAGCACCGACGCGAACCAACATCAGGAATTGCCTCGAAATCGATCGAGGCCATTGAGAATTAATTCGAGTCCAAACTCAAAATCGTGAATCCCATCGTAACGGCCCTCTATCACGTAATGGGTAAGCCTGTTGAGATAGGGATATTTGTCAGCAGCAATGAGCGACAGTCCGTTTCTCGCCGCTTCGGAATACTCTGCCGCTTCGAAGGGAAAATTTAGCTCCTGGAGCGTGAAGCCATAAATGTGGCTGTCGATCGCATTCCAAGCACGATCCGCCATCTCGAAAGAAAAGCCCGCCTCGACCAGACAGCCCAGCGTCGCATCCACATAGCGCAACATCGCTGGCCCCACATTCACCCGCGACACCAGCGGCATCGTCGCCCAAGGGTGACGCAACAACACTGCGCGGGCCGAGGTCGCCCGCCGCCGCATGGCCGTCTTCCAACCCGCTGCAAGGCTAGGCACCTCAATCTCGGCAACTACGCTGTCTACAATGCCATCCAGCAGATCGTCCTTATTCGCCACGTGGTTGTACAACGACATTGCCTGGACGCCTAACGCTTGGGCTAGCTTCCGCATCGAGAGCGCTTCAAAACCCTCCTCGTCCGCCAGGCGGATTGCAGCGCGCAGTACCCGCTCCCGACTCAACGGAGCTGGAGGCACGGTATCGGGATTGCTCGTCCTAGCCATTTACCCTTTTCGCAGCGATTCTTAAGGTCTATCTTGACAAACTTACGGCGTAAGTTACACTTACAGTGTAAGTCCAAAGGGATGACACCATGAAAGCGATCGTTCAAACGGAGTACGGTTCGGCGGACGTGTTGAGATTGGAAGACGTCGAGAAGCCCGTCGTGCCGGACAACGGCGTGCTGGTGAGAGTTCGTGCCGCGTCCGTCCATGCGGGCGACTGGCATCTGATGCGAGGGACGCCGTTCTTGATCCGCTTCATCTTTGGGGGGCTGCTCAAGCCCAAAATCAAGATCCTCGGCACGGATGCGGCAGGACGGGTTGAAGCCGTTGGCAAAGATGCGACGCAGTTCAAGCCCGGCGATGAGGTCTTTGGCGACCTGTCCGAGTGCGGTTTCGGTGCGTTTGCTGAATACGTCTGCGTTCCCGAAACAGCTTTGGCGTTAAAACCCGCCAATTTGACCTTCGAGGAAGCCGCAACGGTTCCTGTCTCTGCCCTTGCGGCCCTTCAGGGTCTACGGGATGTGGGACAGATCCAGCCGGGACAAAAGGTTTCGATCGTTGGCGCATCCGGCGGGGTGGGGTCGTTTGCGGTGCAGATTGCCAAGGCCTATGGCGCTGAAGTCACTGGCGTTTGCAGCACAAGCAAAGTCGAGATGGTGCGCGCAATCGGCGCAGACCATATTATCGATTACACGCAAGACGACGCGATTCAAAAGGGGCAGCAGTATGACCTGATTTTGGACGCAGCAGCCTACCGTTCTGTTTTCGACTACCTGCCAGCCTTGACTTCTAGGGGCACCTATGTCCTTGTCGGCGGCTCCACCGCTCGATTGTTTTTGGTCATGTTGTTCGGATCTTGGATTTCAAAGATTAGCCGCCGGAACGTAAAATTCCAGGCGTCAAAACCCAATCAGGCAGATCTCGTTATTTTGAGGGATCTCATAGAAGCTGGAAAAATCACCCCCTTCATCGACCGACGCTACAGCTTGAGCGAAGTCCCCGCAGCCATCCGCCATCTCGAACAGCGCCAAGTGCGGGGGAAAGTTTCTATCGCTGTTTGATATATTGCGTCTCTTCAGTGCAGCGAATGTGCAGACAAAAGGATAGGTCTTCCAGAAGGAGAGTCTCGCACCGCACATCATAACCGATGATCGCGCGCCCAGATCGCTCCTACAGTTCTGGATGGACGGTAGACTGCCGACCTCGCGTCATTTGCCAACTCAGGAGCAAGACCGGCAATAGACCTACCAGCACGATCGCCAAAGCGGGTTGGGCTGCTTCTGCTAAACGTTCGTCCGAGGCCAAGTTGTACACCCGAATCGCCAAGGTATCGAAGTTGAAGGGCCGTACGATCAGGGTTGCGGGCAATTCCTTCATCACGTCTACAAAGACCAGAATGGCCGCGCTAAACAACCCACTGCGAAGTAGCGGGAGATGAATGCGCCGGAGGGTTGGAGCGGCTCGATAACCGAGGCTGCGGGAGGCATCGTCTAAGTTAGGGCTAATGTTGCCCAGACTGGTTTCGACGGGACCGAAGGAGACGGCTAAAAACCTCACTAAGTAAGCAAAGACTAGGGCCGTAATAGTGCCGCTGAGCAGCAAGCCCGTTGAGATGCCAAATTGCGATCGCATCCAAGCATCCACTGCGTTGTCGAAATAGCCCAAGGGCGCCATCACGCCCACTGCAATGACCGATCCGGGAATCGCATAACCCAACACTGCGGCTTGGGTGGCAATGCGGTTGGGCTTGCTGGGATCTAGCCGCTGCCCGTAGGCAAGAATGACGGCGATCGCCACGGCCAGCAGCGCAGTCAGACCCGCCAAGAGCAAACTGTTGCTGGCAAAGCTCCAAAACCGATCTTCTCCGGCTGCCGCCGCAGTGGGGAAATCGGCATCCGCGTCTGCGGCTGAACTGCCTCCTGCCAGCATGAGCTGAAGTAACGTCCCCGCCGGAATCAAAAAACCGCCGCAGACGGGTACGGTGCAAGCTAGCAGCGCCAACAACCCGCGCACCCCGCGCAGCGCGTATTTAGGTAAAGGCCGATAGCGATTAGAACTTTGGTAGTAACGCTGCTGTCGCCGCGCCCATCGCTCTAGAACGACCAAGCTTACAACGAATAGCAGCAGCAGGGCCGACATTTGCATCGCCGCACCGCGCTCTCCCATGGCAAACCAAGTGCGATAGATGCCCGTCGTAAAGGTCGGGACGCTAAAGTATTCAACCGTCCCGAAGTCGTTGAGGGTTTCCATCAGTGCCAGAGAAACGCCTGCGGCGATCGCCGGACGCGCCATCGGCAAGGCCACCCGCCAAAAACTCTGCCACGGACCGTAGCCCAAACTGCGGCTGGCTTCTAAGGTCGAAACAGACTGACTCAAAAACGCCGATCGGGCCAATAGGTAGACGTAGGGGTACAGCACCAACGCCAGCATCGCGATGGCGCCGGGCAGCGATCGCACGGCTGGGAACCAGTAGTCTCGAGCGCTTTCCCATTGAAACCATTGCCGCAGCGTCGTTTGGACGGGTCCGTAGTAGTCCAGCAGATCGGTATAAACGTAGGCCAGAATATAGGCTGGAGCAGCCAAAGGCAGGAGCAGCAACCACTCCAACGCCCATCGGCCTGGAAATTCGCAGAGCGTGACCAGCCAAGCCGTCCCCGTACCGATAACAATCGTCAGTAAGCCAACCCCCAACATCAACCCCAACGAGTTGCTGACGTAGGTCCCTAGAACGGTTGTCTGAAGGTGCGCCCAGATCGGTTTTGCATCTGAAAAGACGCCGACCACGACGGCTAAAACGGGCAGGGACAATAAGACCGCTAGGAGTCCTACGGCAATGCTCCAGGAACTGACCCTGCGGCGATGGCGGCCACTTCCCTCTCCAATCTGTTGCAATTGCATTACAGTCTCTAGCGTTGTACTTGCGTTTTCTACTTTACATGAACCGTCGAAGTTTGAAAGCCCACCTCTTTTTAAGGGTGGGATGAAAAACGAGTTAGCGGCTTGAGCCGCTGTCAGTCTTTGCCCTGAGCCTCAATGTATCGCTTAATGGTGTCTGAGCTAATGGCACCAGCACTACTCGCAAAATAAGCCCTAGTCCACATTGACGGCAACTTTTTAAGAGCAGGGAACTCGGACCTTAGAGCATAAGACGAGGCTGCTTTTATTCTGTGCACGATCTGAGCGATCGAAAAGTCAGGGTCATAGTTGAGAAATAGATGAACGTGGTCAGGCTCTATCGCAAGCGAAATAACCTTGCAGTCAATCTTTCCAGCAGATTCATAAATCAGCTCGATTAGACGCTGTTTGATATCTCCGGTCAAGACCTTTTTTCTCCGCCTCGGGATCCAGATCAAATGAACATTAAGGTCAGTCACAGAGGTTATTTTGTGCTTGCATCTGTCTGTCACTATTGTCTATTGCTGTGATATAATGACAATATGATAACACTGAAATTCAAGCTGTATCAGCATAAGCGCAATAAATATCTCAAGCGGTCAATCAATGCTGCTGGGGTTATTTATAACAGATGCATTGCTCTCCATCGGCGATACTACCGCATGTATGGCAAGCATTTGAGCTGCGCTAAACTTCAGTCTCATGTCGCCAAACGGCGCAAACATAACCCGTTTTGGCAACTGGTGGGTTCTCAGGCCGTACAGGATATCTGCCAACGGATTGAGAAGGCTTATCAACTGTTCTTTAAGCACCATAAAAAGGGGGTCAGACCACCAGGCTTTAAGAAGGTCAGAAAGTATAAATCGTTCACGCTTAAGCGGGCAGGGTATAAGTTTCTAGGCGGTAATCGCGTCAAGATTGGGAATCGAGTCTATCAATACTGGAACTCTAGAGCAATAGAAGGAACGGTCAAGACACTGACGGTTAAGCGCTCTCCTTTAGGTGAGCTGTTTATGCTGGTGGTGGTTGATGGGGGTACAGAGCCTCAGATTAAATTCGAGACGGGTAAAATTGCTGGGTTTGATTTTGGCTTAAAAACATTTCTGACTTGCTCTGAGGGTTTCAGTATTGAATCGCCTCAATTCTTTAAGCAGTCACTCAAGGCAATCCAGAAAACGAGTCGGCAGCATTCTAAGAAGGTTAAAGGTTCTCACAACCGAGACTTGTCCAGAAAGAATTTAGTCCGAGCGCATGAAGATATTGCCAACCGCCGCAGCGACTGGTTCTGGAAGCTGGCGCACAAACTGACGGATAAGTTTGATGTGCTGTGTTTCGAGACGCTTAATCTCAAAGGTATGAAACGGTTGTGGGGACGCAAAATCTCTGATTTGGCACTGAGAGATTTTCTGGATGCTTTAGAGCATGTGGCGACTAAGAAGAATAAGCAGGTGGTCTATATTGACCCTTGGTATCCTTCTTCTAAAACCTGTAGCCACTGTGGGCATGTTTTGGACAAGCTAGATTTGTCAGAAAGACGTTGGCGCTGCCTATCTTGTCATGCCGAAAATGATCGTGATGAAAACGCCAGTATCAATAT
Source organism: Altericista sp. CCNU0014 (assembly GCF_044923475.1). Taxonomy (NCBI): domain Bacteria; kingdom Bacillati; phylum Cyanobacteriota; class Cyanophyceae; order Synechococcales; genus Altericista; species Altericista sp. CCNU0014. The sequence goes on along the minus strand of NZ_CP137338.1, from coordinate 1,398,489 downwards.
CAAAAGAGTTGGGGTCTCAACTCTAGGATTAGGGGATGTCAGACAAGCTGAGCTTGCAATCCCTGCCTGAGTCCTGAATCCCACGCGCTTTTAGCCATGGGAGTGGATCAATATTATGAGTAGAATTTATTGATGATAAGTTTCAACAAGTGTTAGCCTCGAACCAGTCGCAACCGGGAATCCCATGGCCCAATCTTCTATTCTCGCTTTGGATGGCGTTGTCAAACGGTTTGCGGGAGCTACCTTTGCGGCGGTCAACGCGATCGCCCTGGACCTAGCGCGTGGCGAAATCCTAGGTCTGTTGGGTCCCTCCGGCTGCGGCAAAACGACCCTCTTGCGGTTGATAGCGGGGTTTGAAAAGCCGCTATCCGGCACGATCGCGCTGGCAGGTCAGACCGTTGCGAGCGCGCGTCACTGGGTTCCGCCCGAGCGCCGGGATGTGGGAATGGTGTTTCAGGACTACGCGCTGTTTCCCCATTTAAACGTGGCGCAGAATGTAGCGTTTGGCCTTCAAAATCCCCGCCGCCGACTGCCTCAGGCCAAAATTCAAGCGCTCGCTGCAACGGCGATCGCCAAGGTGGGGTTGACGGGATTTGAGAAGCGCTATCCCCACGAGCTGTCGGGGGGGCAGCAGCAGCGGGTTGCCTTAGCCCGCGCCCTGGCCCCCCAACCCACCCTCATTTTATTGGACGAGCCGCTCAGTAATTTAGACGTCCAGGTCCGGCTGCGATTGCGCCAAGAAATTCGGGACGTGCTGAAGTCTACGGGCACGTCGGCTATATTTGTGACACACGACCAAGAAGAAGCGCTTTCAATCTGCGATCGCATTGCGGTGTTGCATCAAGGCTGTCTGGAGCAGGTCGGCACGCCCGAAAACCTCTACTACGAACCGACTTCTCAATTCGTATCTGCATTTGTGACCCAGGCCAATGCGTTGCGGGCGCAGTGGCACGATGGCGGTTGGAAGACAGAAATTGGCTGGTTTGCCGCGCCACCAGACTATTGCGCGGATGCGCATCAGGCTGTAGCGATGATTTTACAAGAAGGGTTGCGCGTGCAGGCCGATCCGAACAGTCCGATTAGAATTTGCGATCGCCAGTTTTTGGGGCGCGAGTATCGCTATTGCCTCCGTACCCCTGAGGGCACGATCCTCTACGCGCGATCGCTGGTTTGCGAACCCCTGGCCGCAGACAGCACCGTGCAGCTTTTCATCGACCCAAATGCGGTGCGCGTTTTTCCAGATACGTCCGGTTGAGTCGTTCGCGCTAGTTCGCGCTATTTCACTAGGAAGATTCCTGCCGCACCAACGCGACCAGTTGGTTGTAGTTCAAAATCGTCGGAGATCGGAGATAGGTCGTTCCTTTCTCATCCCAAAATACGTGGAGGTAGTCCTTCGCGCGCCCTAGCTTGGAGAGGCGATACACGATCATTCCGTGCTCGTCATCCACGGGCTGCACCTCTAGGGCATAGCCCTTCCGCTGAAAGTACGTCTCGATGCGATCGACCACCAAGCGTCCGTTGGTTTCTGCAATTGCAAAGCAGTCCTTGGCGCTACTATCTAAGCATCCTGCCGTCGCGCCCTCCACGGGCAGTTCGCTATCAGCACCGGGCGGAATGGACGGCGTGGGAGAAGGCGATGGCTGCGGCGCGGCGGGAGCAGGGGAGGGCGATGGCTGCGATGGAGTCGGCGTCGGTTTGGGGGGAACCAGCGATGCTTTGACCTTTGGTTTTGGCGGAGTAGCGGCAATCTTCGGGACGGTCGCGCGCTTGGGTTGTAGGGGGAGGGCGCGTAACGAGGGAGAAGGCTTGGCGGACTTGGCCGCAATGGGCCGGACGGATTTGCGGGGTAAGGGGGGCACTGCCACGACCCGCACGGGTTTTCCTGGCTTTAACTGAGACTCTAAATCGCTCTTAGAGTCAATTGGATAGGCCAAGAAGAGGCCGTGCAGACCCAACACGGGGAGTAACATGTGCCAAAAAGACGGACGAAATTCGCGCATCCCTTTTCAAGAAAATTTGTCAATAAGTCTATTATTATAGATCGGTCTTCGCGTTCTCTAACTTTTTTACGGGCGATGTCCGACGCTTTCGCCGCGCTCGAAAACCCGAATCTAGAACGCCCGTTCGGGAAAAGTCTGGAGAATCGCTGGCTCTCGCGGCCAAAACCAGGAGCGCCAATCCCGTTCATAATAGAAACATTAAAAATTTAGTTTCGGTTCGAGTCAATGCGAATTCTGATTTGGTTTCGGAATGACTTACGGTTGCGCGACCACGAACCGTTATGGAACGCTCTCAAAAGCTCGGCTCAGCCCATTCCGGTCTATTGTTTCGACCCGCGACAGTTTGGTGAAACGTCCTTTGGCTTTGACAAAACAGGCGCAATTCGCGCTCGGTTTTTACGAGAGAGCGTGATGGAATTGCGGGAATCTCTGCGATCGCGAGGGAGCGACTTGCTGGTTCGCGCGGGCGAGCCTGAGGTCGTCGTGCCGGAGCTGGCTCTGGCGCTCAATTGCGAGGCAGTCTACTTTCACCAAGAAACAATGTCTGAAGAAGTCGCGATCGAATCGCAGCTCGAGCGACGCTTAGATAGTTTGGGCGTTCGCCACCGATCTTTTTGGGGCGCTACGCTGCACCAGCCGGAAGCGCTGCCATTTTCTGTCGCGCAGATTCCCGAGCTGTTTACGCAGTTTCGCAAGCAGGTGGAGGCGGACGCGGAGGTTGCCGAACCCCTCCCAGCCCCCGATCGGTTGCCCGCACTCCCCGATCTAGACCGTGGAGAATGTCCCACGTTAGAGCGGCTCGGGTTAGAAATTCCCGCAGCAGATCCCCGTGCGGTACAAACTTTTAAGGGTGGGGAGACAGAAGGGATAAAACGCCTCCAAACTTATATTTGGGAGAAAGACCGCTTGCGGGTTTACAAGGAAACGCGCAATGGAATGCTAAACCCCGACGATTCTTCTAAGCTTTCACCTTGGCTGGCTGTGGGGTGTCTTTCGCCTCGCTACGTTCGCGCTCAAGCCGCGCGGTACGAGGCCGAACGGGTCAAAAATGATTCGACTTACTGGCTTGTCTTCGAATTGCTGTGGCGGGATTATTTCCGCTGGATTTGCGCAAAGCACGGCGATCGCGTGTTTCGGATCTCTGGATTGCGGGGTCTGAAGTTGCCGTGGAAAGAGGACTGGCCTAGGTTCGAGCTATGGCGTCAGGGTCAAACGGGCTATCCTTTGGTCGATGCCAGCATGCAAGAGCTGCGGGCAACGGGATATATGTCCAATCGCGGTCGGCAAAATGTTGCGAGTTTTTTGACTAAAAACTTGGGCATTAATTGGCAAATGGGCGCGGAATGGTTTGAGTCTAGGCTGATTGACTACGACGTTTGCAGCAATTGGGGAAATTGGAACTACACCGCCGGAGTGGGCAACGATGCCCGAGGATTTCGCTTTTTTAACATCCTGAAGCAGTCAAAAGATTACGACCCGAAGGGGGATTACGTCAGGCATTGGCTGCCGCAACTCGCAAATATCCCTGGAGAGCAAATCCACAGCCCGTGGAAGCTCGCCCAGTCAGACCAAAAGCGCTACGGCGTTCGGCTTGGGGTAGATTATCCAGCACCCATCGTGGATCTTTTTGCCTCTGCTAAAGCCAACGAGCAACTCTACAACCGAGCTTGCGCTTGAGAGGAAATTGGGTTTCGGCTTCGCTCAACCCACGTCAATCCTGTATGGGAGGGTTGAGCGAAGTCGAAACCCGGTCGATCGATAGTGCGTGCCTACGCAATTTTGACGATCGCGCGATCGACGGCTTTCAAATAAGCGCGACAGTTAGGGCAGCGTTTCCCCATAGGAGGAACCACGACCGGATGCCCGCATTTGGGACATCCACCTCTGGCGACGGACCACTGCAAAGCAATACCCAAACCCACCAAGACGATCCAGCTGGGGATGATGCCCCACAACCACGGACGGGGAACCTGTGGGATTAAAATCAAAACAACTGCAATACCGAGCGTCGTAATGGTTCCCCAAGCCACGCCGCCGAAAATTCGCATTGCAGAGGTAAACGGCTGGTCTGCAACGTCGGAAGACGTCTCATCCTGGAGATCGGGGTTGGGGGCAGCCATATTGCTAAAGGCGATCGCGCGTTAAATCGTGGAATTATCTTTAAGAAATAATACCGGATCGGAGCGCCCTGACGGCAGCTTCCGTGCGATCGTTGGCGCAGAGCTTTTCTAGAATATTGCGGACGTGGGTTTTGACCGTGCCGACCGTGATGTAAAGCTTCTCGGCGATTTCAATATTGGTGCATCCCGACACGATGCACTCCAGCACTTCGCGCTCGCGCTCGGTTAGCGGGTAGTTGTTGAGCAACTGCTCGTACTCCGGCTCGACAGCACCAATGGCGACCGTCTTGCGGTTCCCGTGAAAATCCGTATCGGGCGTTTCTTGTTTGAGCTGTCGCAAGACGATATTGGCGATCGCCGGATCGATCCAGGCACTGCCCTGATGAGTGGCCTCCACGGCCTCTTTGAGACGCTCGATCTCGATATTCTTCATGCAGTAGGAATCTGCTCCAGCGGCAAAGGCAGCCAAAACCACCTCGTCGTTGCCCTGCATCGTCAAAATTAGGATTTTGGTTTTGACCTCAGGCTGCTCTGCCTGAAAAGCCCGAAAACGCCGAGTTAGCTCTATTCCATCCATCCCCGGCAACCCGACATCCACGAGGGCCACATCTGGCCTTTTTTGCTCGAGGACTTGCAGACCTTGCGCGCCGTTAGCGGCTTCGCCCACAACCTGGATTCCAGGCTGCTGCTGCAATGCCGTTCGAATACCAATCCGAACTACATCGTGGTCTTCAATTAAAACGAGAGAGATAGGATCCATTGCAATCAACACTCAATGGCTGAACAGTATTGAAATTTAGAACGTTCCGCACCCTTCCTTCAGAGAGCATAGAAGACAATGCTAATTTATTAGCGTAACGTTATTTCCAAATCATGGGACTAAAGCGTGAGAACCGCCTCCACCCAAAGTAGCAATCATGCCTGTCTGAAACTGCATAAATTTCAGCATCGAGTTAGTAAAAGTGTGTCTTTAGGAAGATTGCCGTTCGGAGCAGTTCGGCTGTAGGTTATCAAGCAGACCCGACCTAAATTTTAACGCGCGATAAAAAACTCGGTCGAATTGCAAAACTCATATCTCCTTCTCTCACAAGGCTACCGCGTACGCACAGGTTGGATTTCTCTCAAACGCTCTGCATTCGCCCCCCCGCCCCCCAATTCTGGGGGGAGATCGGCAAAAATTGGGGCTATTTCCCCCCAATATTGGAGGGTTAGGGGGGCGAGTGTAATGTGTGCAAGCCTTTTTCAGACCGTCTTTTGAGTAACATGACTTCTCATGCCCGACGATGTAAATCCCAAATGGATTGAAGCGATTCCTCACATTGTTTGGACTGCTTCTGAGACGGGAGCCGTTGTATTTTTGAATCGGCAATGGTCTGAAGTAACGGGGTTGAGGGACGATCGAGGCTTGGGGTTGGGTTTTTTGGAGGCCGTTCATCCCGAAGATCGCGATCGCGTTAAAGCGTCTTGGTTGCAGGCCGTTCGGTCTCGACAGCCCTATGAAGCAAAATTTCGGTTGCAGCAGGCAAGCGGTTCGTACCATCGCGTCATCGCTCGCGCTCGAATAGAGCAGACTACAGGTCCATCTTTTGGCGTTGATGCTCGAGAGATCGAGTGGGTCGGCACGTTTACCGATATTGAAAGTATTGTTTACTGTAAAGACGATTTAGTCCTCAAGCAGCAGTTTTTACAGGCGCTTTTAGAAAACCTATCCGACGGCATTGTCGCCTGCGATGCGAGCGGAAAGCTGACTTTATTTAATGCTGCCAGTCAGGCGTTTCACGGACTGCCCGCCGAGCCGCTGCCTGCCGAGCGCTGGGCCGATTACTACGACCTTTACGAGGCCGATCGCTTATCTCCCCTCAAAAAAGAGGATATTCCGCTATTTCGGGCGTTGAAGGGAGAGAAAGTGCAGGGCGCTAAGATCCGGATCGTGCCCAAGCAGGGCAAAGCGCGCGTGCTGCTTTCTAGCGGCGCGCCCATTCTGCACCCGGACGGGCACCAACTGGGTGCGGTAGTTGCCATGCAGGATATTACAGAGCAAGAGCGGGCACAGGCAGCCCTCAATGCAAGCGAATGGCGCTTTCGCGCGATCTTCAATCAGACCTTTCAGTTCATGGGCCTGCTGGAACCAGACGGAGCGCTCGTCGAAGCCAATCAACCCGCTTTAGACTTTGGCGGATTTACGGCGCAAGACGTTCTGGGAAAACCGTTTTGGGAAACGCCGTGGTGGAGCCTATCCCAAGAGGATCGGGTGCGGCTGCGGCAGGCGATCGCCCAGGCGGCGGCGGGAGAGGTCGCGCGCTACGAGGTGGACGTCTTAGGTGCCCATGATAAGCGCTTAACCATCGATTTTTCTTTAAAACCCCTTCGAGATGAAGCGGGCAACATCGTGCTGCTCATTGCCGAGGGCCGCGACATTACCCAGCGCAAACAGGCTGAAGCCGAGGTCCATCGACTCAATGCGTTGCTGGAGGAGCGGGTGGCGCGGCGGACGGCAGAGCTAGAGGCCAAAAACCATCAAAACGAACGGCTGTTGGCACTCGAACAGCAGGCCAGAGCGGAGTTGGAAGCCGCAATCGCCCAACTGGAGGCAACGAATTGCCAAAATGAGGAGCTGCTAGAACGCGAGCAAACCGCGCGGGCAGAAGTGGAACAGGCGATCGCCCAAACGGCCAGCTACACAGAACGCTTATCCCTAGCCCTAGAAGCGGCCCAAATGGGAACCTGGGACTGGGACATAGTAACAGATAAAACCATTTGGGACCTTCGCCACGAAGTCATTTTTGGTTACGAGCCGGGGACGCCGAACCGAGACTACTTTGACTGGGAGCGCCGCGTTCATCCCGAAGACTTGGAGGGGATTCATCAAGCCACCCATCGCGCGCGAGATAACCATGAGTCTTTAGCCATTCAGTACCGCATTCTCTGGCCCGACGGCAGCTTGCACTGGATCGACGTTAGAGGACGATTTATCTACGATGCGGCAGGCAAACCCATCCGCGCGATCGGGGTAGTCAGAGACATCACCGATCGCAAGCAGGCCGAAGAGGCACTGCGTGAAAGTCAAGAACAATTTAGGGCCACGTTCGAGCAGGCTGCCGTCGGCATTGGCCACGTGAACTTAGAGGGTCGTTGGCTGCGCGTCAATCAAAAACTGTGCGACATCGTGGGTTATTCGGCAGCGGAACTCAAAGAACTTACCTTCCAAGACATTACCCATCCAGACGACTTGGCCGCAGATTTAGCTCTAACTCGGCAACTGGCGAATGGGGAGATTCAAACCTATTCTCTGGAAAAACGCTATCTCCACAAATCGGGGGCGGTCGTTTGGGTCGAACTAACCGCTTCTTTGGTCTGCGAGGTTGCTGGGGAGGAGAAAATTTCGGACGGGCAGGCTGGAAAACCGAAGTACTTTATTGCGGTCGTCGAGGAAATTGGCGATCGCAAACGGATTCAGAAAACCCTGCAAGAGCGCGCCCGCGAATTATTTCAAGTCAACGGACTGCTCGCGCAGGCTGCTGCCTTGCTAGACGATCGCAACCAAGAGCTAGACCGCTTCGTCCATATCGTGTCCCATGACTTGAAAGCGCCCCTGCGCGCCATTTCCAACCTATCTCACTGGATTGAAGAAGACTTAGAGGGCGAGCTTTCGCCAGAGAACCAACAGCAGATGAAACTGTTGCGCAGTCGAGTGCGGCGGATGGAAGCCATGATTGACGGACTGTTAGATTACGCCCGCGCGGGACGGACAGACGCGAGTATCGAGTCCGTTGCTGTAGACGAACTGCTCCACGAGATCGTCGATTCCATCGCACCGCCCGAAACGTTTGAAATCGACATCGCAACCGGGATGCCCGCACTTCGCACCAAGCGGTTGCTGCTTTCCCAAGTGTTTGCCAACCTGATCGGCAATGCCATCAAGCACCACGAGCGACCCGACGGGACGATACGAATTTCCAGCCGAGATAAAGGGAGTTTCTACGAGTTTGCCGTAGCAGACGACGGACCTGGGATCGCACCAGAGCACCACGAACGGATCTTTCAAATTTTCCAGGCGGTCAATCCCCGCAGCAGTCCAGACAGTTCTGGCATTGGACTCAGTATTGTCAAAAAGATTGTCGAAACCGAAGAAGGCGCGATTCGTTTAGAGTCTGAGGTCGGCAAAGGCACCACGTTTTACTTTACTTGGCCCAAGGAAATGTAAACAATCCGTCCTTCCTCGCTCACTTCTCCTTCGTCAAAATGCCAAACCGATCTTTATTGCGGGCGATCGCCCACTCTTGGACCCAGCTATCCGTTCGCCGTCAAGGATTTATTGCGATCTCCCTTCCGTTGCTTTGCTTCCTCGGATCCTTGGGCGCGTTTAGCTGGCTGCGGTTTAGCATCGATCGATCGCAACGATGGGTGGACCATACCAATCAGGTTTTGGTTGAAAGCAACCAACTCCTCAACGGGCTGCTCGATGCTGAAACGGGGGTGCGAGGCTACGTCTTGACGCTCCGCCCTGAATTTCTAGCCCCTTATTATACGGCTCAATCGTCTCTGCCTGGCCGTCTCGGTCGCTTAAAGCAGCTCGTCCGCGACAATCCCCAGCAGAAGCAGCAGTTGCAAGAGATCGAAACCGCGATAGACGCCAGATTTGCTGTCTTAATCGCGCTGATCGAACAGGTCGATCGATCGGACTCGAAGTCTTTGCAGAAGGAGGATATCGATCGGTTAGTGGTGCGGGGGAAAGTCGAAATGGATAACCTGCGTGCCGATCTCGCTCGATTCGAGCGAGAAGAAGAGCGGCTCCTCAACGCGCGCAGGACAGAACTGAGCTTTCAGCGAAACGTCAACGAGATTCTCCTCTGGACGGCAGCAGCGATCGGCGTCCTCGCGTCAGCTTTTGCTTTAAGCCTGTACCACCAACTAGACCGAAACTTGGCGCAGCGAGAGCAGCGGCTATTGGAAAGCAAAAATTTAATCGAGGTCATCGTTTCAAATATCGTCGATGGCGTCGTCATTCTGGATCGGGAAGGTCTCATAGAAAGTATCAATGCTGCGGCAGCATCTATCTTCGGTTACACTCTTGCCCAGGCCATTGGCAGAGATCTATCGCTGTTGCTCGATTTGTCTCTAACAGAGAACCCAAGCGATCCGACCGCTTTAACGCAGTATTTACTCAGCCGCGAGCGACAGTGGCAGACCAACGGACGGCGTAACAACGGTGAATTGTTTCCAGTCGAAATTTCTGTCAGCCAAATTCCTTTAGATCGGCGGACGATCGTCATCGTTCGAGACATCACAGAACGGCAACAGGCAGCGGCCAAACTTCAGAATCGCGCCGAGGAGCTAAGCCTGCTCAATACGACCTTAGCGTCTATCAATGCCGAGCTGCGATCGCGCAATCTAGAGCTAGACCAGTTTGCCTACGTGGCTTCCCACGATCTCAAGGCTCCCTTGAGGGCGATCGCCAGCCTTTCAGAATGGATTGAAGAAGATCTGGCCGATCGACTCCCTGAAGAAAACAAGCATCAGATTCATCTCCTGCGCAGTCGAGTGCAGCGCATGGAAGCACTGATTAACGGGCTTCTACAATATTCCCGCATTGGTAGAACGCAAATTCCCGTCGAGACGGTAGATGTCCGCGCGCTGCTAGAGGAAGTTGTAGATACGCTAGCGCTGCCGCCAACGTTCGCTGTCAAACTCGCACCGGAAATGCCCATCTTCAAAACCCGCCGATTGGCCCTGCAACAGGTTTTTACAAATTTGTTAGAAAACGCTTACAAACACCACCCTCGGGCTGACGGTACCGTTACCGTTACCGCGATCGATCGAGGGCAATGGTATGAATTTGCAATTGCAGACGATGGAGAAGGAATCGATCCGCAATACCACGACAAAATTTTTACCATCTTCCAGACCCTCCGCGCCCGCGACACTCAAGAAAGTACGGGTATTGGCTTAGCCATCATCCAAAAAATTCTCGAAACCGAGGGCGGTAGTATTCGAGTGGAGTCGCAGGAGGGCGACGGAGCCACGTTCCGCTTTACGTGGCCCAAGTCTCCACTCCGACAAGGCGATCGCCCCAAACCTCTTGCTTTAGAAGGACGACATTAAAATGAGCCTTCCGTAAAATTTGTATTAAGACTCCTTTAAAAGTTGCGTTAATTAAAGAAACTGAGTAAGGGAACAAAACTAGGACAATGTATTCCCAGATAGATCGAGGTAAATTCCAAATCCTTATAAAACCCAAGATGCAGGACCGAGTGATTAATATTTTGTTGGTCGAAGATGATGAGGTGGACGTAATGAACGTCCGTCGTGCCTTTAAAAAGGGGGGAGTCAGCCACCCTCTTTTTGTCGCCAACAATGGGTTGGAAGCATTAAATATGCTGAAAAGCCAAAGAGGGCAAAGGCCAGTCGTCCCTTCTGACCGCCGTCTGATTTTGCTCGATCTCAACATGCCCAAAATGGGCGGCATCGAGTTTTTGCAAGCGCTGCGATCGGATCCCAACCTTAAATCGATACCTGTAGTCGTCCTGACGACTTCCGGGGAAGATCGCGACAGAGTCCAAGCTTATAATCTTAACGTTGCGGGTTACCTCCTAAAACCCGTTACGTTTGAGCCTTTCGTTCAAACGATGACCACCCTCAGTTCTTACTGGTCTCTTTCGGAGATGCCGTAACGTGCTTATGGATAGCGATCTGCTCAAAATTTTGATCGTGGATGACGATGAGGTCGATCGGCAGGCAGTGCGTCGCGCGCTCGACAAAACTGGGATCCAGACCGAGATTTACGAAGCAGCGACCTATGCCAGCGCTACAGACATCCTCAAAACTCAACTTTTCGATTGCATCTTTGCAGACTATCGCCTCCCCGACCGAGATGGACTGGCTCTCGTGCAGTCCGTTCGCAAAGAGGGAATCTTAACCCCTTTGATCGTGCTCACCGGTCAGGGGGACGAGCAGATTGCGGTAGACCTCATGAAGGCCGGAGCCAGCGACTATCTCATCAAATCGAAAATTTCTCCAGATCGCATCAGCCGCATGTTGCGGAACGCGCTGAGGATTTACAATGCCGAACGGCAAGCTGCTTTAGCCAATCAGCGCCTTCAAAAAAGCTACGACCTCCTATTAGAGCAAAACCAAGCACTAGAGCGACAACGCCAGCAAATTTACCAGCAAAACCTTCAGCTCATTCACGCTTCGCAACTCAAGTCTCGCTTTCTGGCTACCCTTTCTCACGAATTGCGCACGCCTCTGACGGCCATTCTGGGTTTTTCTCAGATGCTGATGCGGTCTAGCAAGGGAACTTTGAATGAAAAGCAGACTGAAATGGTCCAGCGCATTTTCACGAATGGTAAGAACCTACTGCACATGCTGAGCGAAGTTCTAGATTTTTCGCGCATTGAAGCCCATAACCTCGACCTAAAACCAGAAATCTTCAACCTCCAACATTTGGTGACGGCCACGGTGGATGAGGTTCGTTCGCTGGCGCTGTTCAAGGAAATCACCTTGAGCGCGGAGATCGATCTCCAAAATGCTATTGTTTTTAACGATCCGGAACGACTTCGCCAAGCCTTGGTAAACTTGCTTTCTAACGCCATTAAGTTTACCGAAACGGGAAAGGTCTGGGTAGAGGTGCGAGAGACCCAATCGGAAACCCTTTGCATTTCAGTCCGCGACACAGGAACCGGGATTGCGCCGGAGCATATTGACTGCATTTTCGATGCCTTTCGTCAGGTCGATCAATCGGATACTCGCAAATATTCAGGGACTGGCCTGGGCTTGGCCATCACTAAAACATTGGTTCAGATGATGGGAGGCAATATTACGGTTATCAGCCAATTAGGCCAAGGTTCGACATTTCAGATTGAAATTCCCCGTTCGATTAAAGACGATCGCGCTAACTCGAATAAAGACGATCGCGCTAACTCGAACCCGGCTCGGGCTTTTTCAAAATTGGCGGGGCATCACACTGCTATTAAGTAAGCGAGCGAGCGCTCGTTTCATCTTCATTCGGACTTTTTATAGAGCAGCTCATGGATCGAATACTTGTCGTTGACGATACCCCCGATAATCTTGCCCTCATCGAGATTATTTTAGAAGACGAAGGTTACGAGCTGATCTTGGTTTCAAGCGGCGCTGAGGCCTTAGCTGAGGTGGATCGGCTACCGCCAGACTTGATCTTACTGGATATCATGATGCCGGAGATGAACGGTTACGAAGTGACCCGTCGCGTTCGTCAGAATTCGAAGCTGCCTTACATTCCCATCTTGCTGCTCACCGCCCACCAAACTTCAGATGTCGTTGAAGGGCTGGAGTCTGGCGCGGATGACTTCGTACGCAAACCCGTCGACGTTGACGAACTCGCGGCTCGGGTGCGATCGCTCCTCCGCCTCAAGCACAGCATTGACGAGCGCGAACAGCTTGCCCTCCAGCGCCAAGACTTCATCGCCCATCTCACCCACGACCTGAGAACCCCATTGGTCGCTGCGGACAAAATGCTGAAGCTGTTTCAGCAAGAAGCCTTTTGTCCTATATCTCCAGACATGCACCAAGCCATCTCTGCCATGATTCGCAGCAACTACCACCTCATGCAGATTGTAGATACCTTACTAGAAGTGCAGTGTTATGAAGCGGGAGCAAAGACCCTCACCTTTATTCCCTGCAATTTAAGAGAAATAGTTGAAGAAGTCGTGCAGGAACTCAAACATCTTGCAGAAGGGAAAGGATTGACGCTGACGATCGAACCCTCAACTCAACCTGAATCTACTCCTGTCAAAGTCCTCGGCGACTACTTAGAACTGCGCAGGATGTTAACCAATCTCGTCGGCAATGCGATTAAGTTCACAGAAGAAGGCTCTATTGAGATCGGCATTACCGCTCCGCCACCCGGCGATCGGATCGTGCTAATCGTTCGCGATACCGGGGCGGGGTTATCCCCTCAAGAACTAGAGCGGATGTTTCAACGCTTTCACAAAGGCACTCACCAGCAGTCTGGCAGCGGCTTAGGGCTGCATTTAGTCTCTCGTATCGTGCAGGCCCACAAAGGAACCATCAAGGTGGACTCTCAACCCAATTGCGGGAGCGCGTTTACGATCTATCTCCCCGCGTATTAATCTCACGCGGATCGAGAATAGCCTAGAGAACTTATAAGTTCTCTAGGCTATTCTTTTTCTTGGGAAGGCGCTACAAACTAGAGCCAAAACCTCCTACGGACAACCCGGCGATGGGCGTTAGTCCTGATTTGTTGCCTTCTTCAAAGCTTGACCGATTTCATCTCTAATGGTCGTGGCATCTTTGGAATTGCTAGGACGGCTCATCTTGTCCTTATCCGCATCGCCTTGCACTTCATTGATACCGCCTTGAGCGCGCGCTTCGGATTCCTGCATCGAACCAGGTGCCACCTTTGATTCTGCAACCTTTTGAGCCTCCCGTTCGATGTTGCCCAGTTGGGCCGTAGCATCTGTGGGACTACTCGGAGTGGTGCCAAATGCAAAGGCCGGGACAGCCGCAGTCAGAAACACAAACGCACTAACTAGGATAGTCGCAACTAGGCGGACGGGTCGGAATACGAACCGACCCATATTAAAAAGTTTCATACTGAACCTCTCCTAAAACTTATTTGAGTTGCTTTGATTTGCAGTGATAGTGGGATAAACTTTGCCTCAAAAATTGAAGCATTCGCAAAGCGTTACTGTCCTAAAAGGTTTTTAGCGGTATCTAAAGCATTAGAGGCAAACTCTTCTGCTTTGTTGCTAGCTTTCTCTAAAACACTGTCAGCTTTGCTTGCTTCTTGCTTAGCACGACTGCGCGCTGCTGCCTTGGCATTTTCAGCTCCTTCTTGCGTCCTTGCAAGATCGCGCTCGACCTTACTACTAGCAGTGACTCGAGCGTCTTTTGCAGAAGCCTTGGCTTTGGCAACATCCTTTCGGACTTTACCTTTAGCCTGAGCTGCTAGATCCTTTGCTTTTTTTGAAACATCTTTAGATGCAGAATCTAATTTGTCCTGGGTACTGTCGATCGCTCGATCGACTTCGTCAACCTGACCTTTGACTCGATTAGCAGTGCTAGACGCTGCGATTAGGGGAAAAGGGTCAGCCATTGCAGAGGCACTCAGCGCAGGAACCCCCCCTAATAACCAACCCAAAGCTAAAGCCAACGAAGCTACAACGATTAAACGTTGAAGTCGAGTTTTGACTGCCACCCACAGATTAAACTTCATTGCATTGTTCCTTGCCACAACTTACACAATACTTTTACCGCTTAGGTGCACTCTATAAATCACTCAATTGGAGTAGATCTAAAAACCAACCGCTTAAATTTTTATTCCCGACTCTAGCCATTTAGGGTCTAAAACCAATGCCTTAATAAAGTTTTATAAATCAAATACCAATCCAAAAATTAGCTTTAGCTCCAATACGTTTCAAGCACAAACTGTTATTACAAGACGGCTTTATTCAAGAACTGTTAGAGGCTGTTTTAAAAGCCTCATTTAATCTCGCATTCTCCCCCCCGACCCCCCAATTCTGGGGGGAGAAATCCGAAAACTAGGGTCATTCCCCCTCAATATGGGAGGGCTAGGGGGGCGAATGCAAGGTTGATTAGATTCCAAAAAAGATGTACGTACACGGTAGGTTCTGAGAGAGGGGTTGGGGGTGCCAGTCTTAACCCTCGGCGATCGCGCAACCCTAAACTTCTACGTCAATAGACGTACTTTCTACTTTCTCGATTAGACCGCAAGAAATAGATCGCTTCTCCAAGTAGGTCAATAATTGCTCGACACACTCGATACAATTAATAAATAACAACTGTATTAGCCCATGTTACATTGATAATATTAAATTAAATGAATACTTTTTATTTATGGCCTTACCGAGGCTGGCATTTATGAGTGAGTTTATCCGCGTCCTATTTGTTAAGATTTATAAGGGATTGAGGCAAAAATGTGGGCAAAAGAGCGCTATTACTGATCAACCGTCACGCCCGTAAGGGTCAGCAAAAAATCTCAACGGTTATCGAGCTGCTTCGCGAGCGAGGATTCGATCTGCTAGAGCGAGAAATGCCGCCATCAGGAGAACTTTCCAACCTCATTCGACAACACAAAGATCGAGTGGATCTCGTCATCGTTGGCGGTGGAGACGGCACGCTCAATGCGGCGATCGCCGGTCTGATCGACACTCAACTTCCCTTGGGTTTGCTACCGCTCGGCACCGCCAACGACTTAGCCCGGACTTTAGGAATACAGGCAGATCTGGCCCAAGCCTGTCAAGTTATTGCAGCGGGGAACACTCGGCGCATCGACATAGGCTGGGTCAACGGACAGCATTTCTTTAACGTTGCCAGCCTTGGCTTGAGCGTTAAAATCACGCGCGAGCTTACCAAAGAAGTCAAGCAGCGTTGGGGAATTTTAGCTTATGCGGTGACGGCCTTTAAGGTTCTCTGGAAAAGCCGTCCTTTTTGGGCTGAAGTGCGCGAGGCAAACGGTCAAGTTCATTCAGTCAAAACCATCCAGATTACGGTCGGGAACGGTCGCTTCTATGGGGGCGGCATGGTAGTAGCCTCCAATGCGACCATCAACGATGGCCGATTAGATCTTTATAGTTTGTCGCTGCAGCATTGGTGGCAAATGATCGCGCTAATGCCGCTGTTCCAACGAGGACATCACGCGTCTACCCCTTGGAGCGAGTCTTGGGAAGGGCAAGAATTTTACGTCCAGACTCGGCGACCGAGATCCATCAACACGGACGGCGAAATTACAACCTCCACCCCAGCGCATTTTCGCATCTTACCTAAAGCGTTGACCGTATTCACGCCAGCTCAGAGCGCTGGCGACAGTACGCCACCTCAAAACACCTCCGCAGGACTTTCGCCAAAGCATTAGCCCCGCCCTCCACCATCGGAGAGAGGAAACTGCGGAACTTCTCTGACCTTTAGATCGATGTGCGCTGTCTCCAAGTTTGGTGAACTGATGGATAGGTCAACGTCGTTCTCCAAATCCAGAGGGTAGATTAAATGCGTAGTATCAATATTGGTTTAACCGACCAGCAGCGAGAGGGTGTCATTGCCCTATTGAACAAAGATCTATCAAACCTATACCTCGTGCTTGTTAAAACCAAAAAATATCACTGGGACGTCGTAGGCCCACAGTTCCGCACCCTTCATCAACTTTGGGAAGAACAGTACGAAACGCTGACGGAAACCATTGATGCCTGCGCGGAGAGAGTTCGGACCTTGGGTGGTTATCCGGTCGGCACGATGGAAGGCTTTTTAAAAATGGCATCCATTAAGGAGCATTCTGGCGACATCCCCAGCGCGACTGAAATGGTCGCTCGTTTGGTACAGGATCACGAACAAATCATTCGAGATCTGCGCGATCACGTCGAGCAGTGCAGCGAAAGCTTTCATGATGAAGGCACTGCAGACTTCTTGACAGGGCTGATGGAACAACACGAAGCCATGGCTTGGATGCTGCGCTCTTTTGTGGAAGGGGAAGCCGTTCGGGCAGACGGTCACTCGCCCAGCCTGAATGAGAAAACGGCTGTTGGCGTGTAGAGTAGTTGCCAGGAAATGCACCTAGATTTTTGAACTCGAACGCAAAAGACGGAAAACTGTCCGTAATGGACTGCCCTCAAAGCAGAACAGTCTGCTTGGGCTATCATCCACGAGCGCTACGACGAAGACGAGCAAGGTGTTTGGTCTAAACCCAGTTCTTTCCTAAGGCTGGCGTTCAATTTTCAAGCAGAATACCAAGGAGAAAATTCAATGCTAAATACCCCGATCGTTCAATGGCTTGCAACCATGGCGGAAGCTGCTGAAACCAGCAATCAGTTCGGTGCCGCACTACTACCAACTGTAATGGTCTTAGGATTTGTCGCCGCAGCAGGGTTGGGTTCAGTGGCTTGGTACAACTCCAAGCGTCCGGTCGGTTGGGAAGACAAAGAACGTCCCGACTTCGTGCCCGAAGTAGAAGAGTCTGAAACCCCCGGTTTAGGCAATCCATAATTTAGAAAATTAGACAACCTCCAGAAAAGAGAATACCGAGTCGTAGGGACGCAAGGCCTTGCGCCCCTACAGAATGGTTGGTAGTTTCTATCTCGGGAGTAACCTTAATTTTTGTCTTTACCCTACCTCTAAAGGGCCGAGCGCTGCTCGGCCCTTTTTTCGAATCTTTATTGGTATCGTCATCCAAAGGTATAGAAAAGATTAGAAACTTAATTTTCCTAGCATTTCCTTCTAAATAGAAAAAGATCGGCCGTTTAGCGGATGCTCGATACCAACAAAGAAGATAACTTATAGGAGTTAACAACGATTCACAAGTAAGTTCCAAGGGGAAATAGCTATGAGCATTGAAGATAGAGTTAGAGCTGCAGCAAAAAATATCGAAGGCAAGCTTCAAGAGGGCCTAGGTGAAGTAACAGGCGATCCTAAAGATAAAGCTGAGGGTAAAGCCAAACAAGCTGAAGCTGAAGTGCGTAATAGCATCGAAAACGTCAAAGATGAAGCCAAGAAAGTTATTGATTAGATAGCATTTTGAGTTTCATCATTTAATGAAGATGAGGAAGATTATTTCAAGAAATCTTCCTCAACATCCTTGGAGCATTTAAGTTTTATATTTTTAGTCTATTCAATCCCCGTTCAATTGAGGACAAAATGATGCCAAGACTGGTCGGACGCCAATCGAATAATGGATTGCTCGCTACGGTAGTCTTAGTTGCAGCAGTAGCAACTGCTGCCGCAGGCGTTGAGTACTTTGGCTACACAGATTTTATTCCAGGGTGGGGCCAAGAGCAGCGATCGATAAATAGATCGATATCGAAGACTACGTTATCTTCTCTACCCGTTGAGTAGCCTTCATTATTGAATTTGAGCCAACATTTATTTTGAAGGAATTCTAGAGAATAACAAATCATGCTAAAAGGACGAGACATTTTAGAAAAACCAGTTGTTTCTTACGATACAGGCGAGCGTTTTGACAGGGTCAAAGACCTCCTATTCGACCAGAATACCAACCAGCTTTTAGGATTTCTATTGAGTGAAAAAGGTTGGTTTAGTAGCGCTAAAGTCATACTGTTAAAAGACATTCAAGCCATTGGACCCAACGCAGTTATTATTCCTTCTAAGGATTCTGTTTCGAGAGCCAAAGAAATTCCCTCGATCGATCGGATTCTAGAGCACAACAACATTCTCAAAGGAACCCGCATCATGACCACAGACGGTCGAGATTTGGGGACCATGGTTGATATGTACTTTGACGAGCGGACTGGCTCAGTTGAAGGCTACGAAGTCTCTGGCGGACTGTTCGCAGATGCCTACTCAGGTCGTTCTTTCGTACCCGCGCTTCAAACTCTCAAGATCGGTGAAGACGTTGCATTCGTGCCTTCTCATACTGCTGAATACATGGAAGAGCAGGTAGGGGGTATTAAAGCTGCAGTTCAGAATGCCAGCGTGAAAGTCCAGGATACCGCTCAAGCAACTGGAGAAAAGCTGCAGGAGTTAGGTCAAGTTACTTCGCAAAGGCTTCAGTCTGCGGCAGAAGTTACGGGCGAGAAGTTTCAGGAATTCACATCCGTCGCTGGGGAAAAGGCTCAAGTTGCTGCCGAAACGACCAACCTTAAATTTCAAGAGCTGGCTCGCAGTGCCAATACATCCCTTACCAACGCTGTGGTAGATCCTTCTGAGCAAAAGGCATTTGCGCTGGGCAAAACTGCGCTGGAATCGGTCGATACGCCTAACGGACAAATTTTATTGCTTAAAGGCGAGCCGATTACCCCTCTGATTTTAGATACGGCTGAGTCGCTGGGCATTTTGGATGCGGTATTTCGGGCGGCTGGCGGTCGGTTGTCTGAAAAGGTGGGCGATCGCATCGGTAGTGCAGTTGCCAGCCTAGGCATCGATCGAGCTTTAGGCAGGCGGATCCAACAAATCGTGCGCACGGATGGAGGCATTATTATTGCAGCACCGGGCCAAATCGTTACCGAGACCGTCATCGCACGAGCGAAAACTTACCGCAAAGAGCAGGCCATTCTGAATGCCGTTGGCCTTTCTAGTAGCGATTTAGTTCGAGATCGCACCCAACAGTTCGCGAGCGTTACGGGGTCGAGGCTCAGATCTACGACCCAATCGACCGGAGAACAGCTCCAAGCAGGCGCTAGACAGTTGTGGATTCAAGTGAAGGAAGCCGCAAACGAACTTCAGGGACGCAGTGCCGAAGCGATCGAAGAGCAGCGCATTCGCGGAGCATTAGGCAGACCCGTAACGCGGGTTATCCTCGACCGAAACGATAACGTCATCCTCAATGTAGGCGAGCTGATCACGCACCACGCCATCAGTAGCGCTCGAGAATCTGACGTTCTCGACCTTTTGCTCAACTCGGTCTACACGGAAACGCCAAAACTTTCTTTACAGGACATGCGCGCTCCTCAAGCGGGTCAAGCTGCCCTTTGAAGAAACAATAGATTCGGTTTCGGATGAAGCTCGGAACGCTGCTTCTGACTTTACCCAAACCGAACGCTTTCTACCAATTTCGTTCAACCACTCTAGCAAAAGCAATTAACTACGATGTCATACGATAAAAATCAAGACCGCCTCGATGCAGAGCGATACGCCGCTCAAAGAGAAAATGCCCGAAAAGAAGACACCGCTGCCCTGAGCGGAATGACTTTAGGAATCCTACTGGCCTTGGCGATCGCGGCTGCTATTGGCGCGTATTTCGTTCTCAGCCGTCGCGACGAACCAGTGCCTGCCACCAACCCTATCGTCATCCCCAGCGCCTCACCAGCAACGCCTGAAAAAGAAACGATCATCCGCGAAGAGAAAACTCGCGAACTCGTTCCGGTCCCGCAAGCAACCACTCAGCCCAATATAAACATCACTGTGCCCAGCGCTCCCTCTGCTCCATCTCCTGCTGCAGCTCCTCCTGCGGCAACATCATCTCCCCCCGCAGCCGCTCCCTCCGCTCCTGACAACGAGTCCAGTAGCAGCACCCAAGATTCGGAACAAACTGAGTCTCCAAGTCCAAGTTCTGCAAACTAGACTGGCAAGGATATGAGAACTATCGTTTTATTACTTTTTGTTCTAAAGCCTCAGCAATCGTTGAAAGCTTCATACCACTGAGCTGCGACTTTTTCTATCAAAAACGCCTGAAGTCAAGATATCAGATCGCCTTCAGGTGTTTTTGATTCGATCGAGTCGTAGATCTATCATCTAAGTAACTGAGCTTATATTCCGTTACCTCTTTCTGAGCACAGCGATGGAAAAGACATTAGAGCGAGCGGGAGTCTTAAAGCAAAAACTTTTAGATTTTGTCCTAGAGGCCGAGGGAGACCTGGCAATCTCTTTGGAAACTTACTGTGCCGAACATCTTTCCCGGTTTGCAAAATCTCACTATCAAGGCAACGGGCCTACAGATTTGGTCGTCGATCGCTTTTTAAGCGCGGGTAGAATCGGCGACAAAACGCCCTTACAACTCTTTTTAGAAAGCGCGCCGGAATTGGAAGAGCGCGATCGCAATCTGGTGATGAGTTGGCAGCAAAGTTTCACGGGTTTGTTTTGCGTCGTTCGAGTCTCGCCCGACGGCGTCGAGCTCAGGAATTGGATGACCGCCAAGCACTACAACGTCAAATCTAATGGCTTGCAATCTCCAGAACAGCTTGCCCGTCTGAAAGAGGAAGAAATCGTTTTGACGCGAATTGCCCCAGTCACACCCACCGACTGGATGTTTTCTAATGCCCTTATCTTGCTAGGGAAGTTGGGCAAACCGAAGCTCGCCGTTGCGATTGGCAATTTCAAACAGCAGTTCGAAGAAGACCTCTATGGAGACGCGCCTGAATTGCTTGAGGAGGCCTGGAATTCTGTAGAACAGTACCACCGAGAGTTTGTAGACTTTTTTGGGAGTAGCGAGGTTACGCTACCCGGATACCAAGCGAATCAAAAACTTAAGGCATTCCAAGAAGTAATGGCCGAGCATCGCTTGGCAGCGATGGGCATTAACGGCACCGAATCCTTTGAGGCATTAGCCGAAGAAGCGGGCGTTTCTAAAGCAGAAATAACCGAAGTAGCCGCATCTGCAGGCGTTGGTAAAGCTGCTGTTGACGAACTCTTTAAAAGTCGTCCTCCAGATGGAAAAACACCGTTAATGGCTCCCCCTCAGGTCGATTTACCCGATCGCTTAAAAAAAGCTGAGGCATTAACAATTCTTACCCATCCTCGGTGGGGACAGATGCTTTTGCCGACGTATCATAGAATTGAGAAGCTATTAGAGGCCGAAGACTGGCAGAGCGTGGAAAATGGGAAAAACCTGGTGCTTCAGTCTTTAGAAGATGCTGAAATGAACGCCTATGTTTGGAAGCATTTAGCCGAGCAATATCCAATACAGCTTGAAGCGGTCCTAAAAGCAGTTCTAGATAGACCTCATTTCAACCTCAGCCAAGACTTGGATAAGCTTTTGCAAGAATTCAGAAAGCCCCTCAGTCCAAAGCTTCCTGAAACCGCTAGCGTTCCATTGCATTTACATACTCTGTTTCAAGATGCTGTCAAAGAAGTTCATAAAAGTCAATCTAAGCAGAAAGTAAAGCAGAAAACGGGGACAGGATTTAAAATCCGATAGTCAACCTTATCCCTTTTAGAGGCATTTTTAAGCAAAAGAACCTCTCGTTAGATAGACTAAAAACTCACAAAAAATCAATAAAGTACGGATATAAACGATTAACTTTAGGAGCTGAACTATGAACATTATCGCTTGGGTTGTCTTAGGCCTTTTAGCAGGTGCGATCGCTAAAGCCATCTACCCAGGAACGCAAGGCGGTGGCATTCTTGCCACAATGATTCTGGGAATTATCGGTGCTTTTATTGGAGGGAGCCTGTATACCTTCTTCTCGACGGGAGCTTTAGTTTTAACGGCTCCCGGTCTGAGCATCCCTGGAGTTATTGTTGCTGTTTTAGGAGCAATGGTTGCCATTTTCCTGTGGGGACTCATTACCAGAAGCAGCAACGTTTAAGGAGCTCGGAACGATCGAAATCGAAGCCAATTTTGTCAAGACAAATTGCTCTTCAAGGCAAAAGCCAGCACTCAAAAATTTGAAGTGTTAAGAGCTAGTTTTAATATGTCTCGAAAGCTTCGTACCTGGATGACTGACAAAAGTTAATCATCAAAGTACTATGGCATCCTTCAATCCGATTTAGAAGGTGGCCGGTAGGATCGCGCTTGTAAACATAAAGTTTATCGTCGCAGGTTATTTCTTTGAGGGTTCTACCAAGGAGTTAAGAGGTATGCCTTACTTTTGCAGCGGCGCTTTTAACTCCTAAAGAAAAAGTTTTGTCAGTCAATTCGGTTTTATACTCGCGCTCGATATCCACCTTTCAAGACTCGCGCCAAAAACTGTCTTGAGAAGCGCAAGCCCAGAAAAACCTAAATCCAAGCATTTTCCCAGGCATCTCAAACTCACACTTTGACGCTTCTTTAAATAAGTATTTCATAATATTGAAGTTCAACTTTTAGAAGCTTTCAAAAACTAGAGATAAAAAAGAGGAAGAAGCAATGAATTTCCATAGATTGATGGCAGTTCCTGTAGCAGCACTAGTCATTTCAAGTACTAGCTACCCAGCCTTTGCAGCTAGCGACTCGACTAAAACTGTTAGCTCTGCAAATACTGTTTTACAAGAATTTGTAAACAGCAAGCGCATTCCACCCCGCATTTTACAAAATAGTCAAGGCATTGCCATTATCCCCAATGTCGTTCAAGCAGCATTCTTTTTGGGGGGTCGGCGAGGCCAAGGGGTGATGATGCTCCGCAACTCAAACGGGAGTTGGAGCAATCCCGTTATTATGACACTGACCAGCGGTAGTTTGGGCCTGCAAGTCGGAGCCAAGTCTAGCGATATTATTATGGCCTTTCAAGATAATGAAAGCATCCGTAAGGTCTACAATTCAGACTTTAGATTAGGGGGTAGTGTCTCGGGGACAGCAGGGCCGACAGGCGCGGATGCCGTTTATCCCACAGACAGTACGGGCAATATCTATACCTACGTAAAGAGCGAAGGTCTATTTGGCGGCGTTGCCCTATCTGGCATGAAGTTAGATTACGACGACGACAAAACAGCAGATCTTTACGGGCAAAGAAACATTACAGCTCGCCAAGTATTTACGGGAACTAGCGTTACCCCTCCAACCATTGTTGGCGACTTGCAACGCACCCTAAGTCGGGCTATTTCGAGTCGGTGAGATTTGCCTCCATTTCGATAGAAATTGGCTAGCTCGCAAAAGAAAGCTAAACAAACAGATCGATCGTTTTATAAAAAGGCAGGACGTCTCTCGCTGATTGACTGACAAAAGTTTAAGACCCTCACCGTTCGGCTGAGCGCGGTTCGGCTGAGCTCACCGTCGAAGCCTCACACCGAAGCCCCCAACCCCTCTCCCAGAGAGGGAGAGGGGAGCTAGAAGTTGGAAACATTTTTGTTCCCCTTCTCCCCTTTTGGGAGAAGGGGCTAGGGGATGAGGGGTATTAGTTTTGTCAGTCAACCAGCGTCTCTCGTCCTGCCAAGCTTTTTTTATCCTCACTCATCCTGTGGAACCCAAACCGATACCGAGCCTGCAGTACAGCAAAATTCTGCCCAACCCTCATCGTTTGTGGTAACGGGTTCGCTAACGTGGCCTGTAACATCGACATAGGTGCGCTTAGGCTGACCTATCTCCATTGTTTTAGTACCTGCATCGCCATTGCTCAACACGACGGCCATTCCTCCGGGATGTTCTTCATCGCCCAAGCGAGTCCAGCCCAGTGTATTGGCATGGTCGAAATAATCGTACTGCTCGCCATATGCATAGGTTTGGCGAGCGAACAACATGCGGTCGAGCACGTCTCGATGACTATCCAGCCAGATTTCGCACTCGCTACCGTCGCTACCCGTGTCTTTGTAGTGCGCGCCGTAGTAATCGGGATAAAAAATGCAGGGATATCCC
The DNA here is from genome assembly GCF_044923475.1 of Altericista sp. CCNU0014. Lineage (NCBI taxonomy): Bacteria > Bacillati > Cyanobacteriota > Cyanophyceae > Synechococcales > Altericista > Altericista sp. CCNU0014. Next base: position 1,374,421 of record NZ_CP137338.1, on the reverse strand, counting down.
TCGCTACGCAATAGAATCAGCGCGTAGGCAAGGGGCTTGAACCAAGATTCAACCACTGATTCTAGAGATTGAAGCGGCTGAGAATCGTGATTGTCAACTAGCGTAACCGCTAATGCAGGCTGTTGCTGTACCAACGTATTGTCAAAGATCGTCCGCATGTCGTAGCTGTTCCCCGATTTGCTCGCGACGTGAAAGTTGTAGTGGAGCGGCGCGTCAAATAAGGTCACTCTGCCATTGGTGGTTTCGATGAAGCTATGGAGCGCTTCAACGTCGTAGGACCAATACTCTCCGACCCCAAAAATATCGCGTTGCGCGTAATTGCAAAGGCGATCGAGCCACTTCTGAAAGAATCCGGCAGAGACATGCTTCACGGCATCAAACCGGAACCCATCCACCCCAGTCGTATCTAAGTACCATTCTCCCCAATAATCCAGTTCTCCCACGACTTCGGGATGGTCCATATCCAGGTCGCAACCCATCAAGTAGTCGAAGTTCCCGTTCTCTAGGTCTACGTTCCGGTCAAAATCTTTGCCTTGGAGCAAATAGATGGCCCGTTCGTCGCTGTTGTAGGCGTTGTAGTCGATCGCATCAAAATGCCACCAGTGCCACTTCATGCTGGAATACTTGTTGCCTCGACCGGGGAAGGTAAAGTGGGTCCAAGCTTTAATGGTTTGATACTCCCCAATCGGGGCATTGCGGTTGTCGGGGTCGAAGGGCGTTGCCTGACACTCTTCTTCTTCATCAGCCCCTAGCTTATGGTTGAATACGGCATCGGCATAAATGCGAATGCCAGCAGCTTGAGCCGCCTTAATGGCCGCCAAATATTCGTCCTTAGTGCCGTACTTCGTGCGAACAGAGCCTTTTTGGTCGAACTCGCCCAGATCGAACAAATCGTAAACGCCGTAGCCTACATCCATGCCCCCACCCGTGCCCTTATAGGCAGGTGGGAGCCAAAGAGAAGTGACGCCTATTTTTGCCAAATCTGTAGCCGCCTCGGCCAACTGGTTCCAAAGTTGCCCGTCATCTGGGTTATACCAGTGGAAATACTGCATCATTACGCCATTTGCTGCGGCCATGTTTGTTTTTCTCTCCAGAGAAGGGTAAATGCTTCTATCTTATTGGCGATAATAAATCAGAATACGAGTTATGCCATCTATCGATTTTTTTAGCACTTTCTACCGATCGGTAGAGGACAAATTTACAGTTCGCTCGTGCAAAGTTTGGGAAATAGCTCTTAACGTCGCGAGCAGCACGACTCCTCCTAAAAGTGGCATTTTGAAATATCGGGAGCGAGTAAAGCCTAAAGATCGGTCATAATCAGCACAGAAATGTTGCAATAGGCGATGGGGACATGACGCAATTACTGGCGGGAGATATCGGCGGAACTAAAACCTTATTGCGCTTGAGCGAGTTGACCCCTACAGGTCTCGCGACGCTTCGCGAAGCCAGTTATCCCAGTGCTAAATTTCCGCATCTAAGTCCGATCGTTCGCCTGTTTTTGAGCGAAGCAGGTCGCGACACCCCGCCGACCGCAGCTTGCTTTGCGATCGCCGGCCCCGTCCGAGACGATCGGTCGTTGGTCACGAACTTGTCCTGGGACCTAGATGCGCGGCAGATGGAAACCGAATTGGGGATACCGCAGATTCGGCTGATCAATGACTTTGCCGCCGTTGGCTACGGCATCCTAGCCCTCGGGCCAGACGACGTTGTGGTCTTGCAAGATCGACCCGCAGTACCCCGCGCCCCTATTGCGGTATTGGGAGCAGGCACTGGACTGGGAGAAGCACTGCTAGTCCTGCAAGAAAACCGCTACGAAGTCATGGCTACCGAAGGCGGTCATGCCGATTTTGCACCGCGCACCGACTTAGAAGTGGGGCTGATGTCTTTTTTGCGAGAACGCTACGGCAGAGTTTCAGTAGAGCGCGTCGTATCCGGTCGAGGTATTTATCGCATCTACGAGTACTTGCGAAGCGCTGGCTTTGCCCCGGCTTCTGCTGCAGTAGAAGAACAACTTCAGCAGGAAGACCCTTCTGCGGCGATCGCAGCCCACGCGCTCTCTAACAGCGATGCCCTCTGCACTAAAGCGCTAGAGCTGTTTGTGGCAGCCTACGGCGCTGAAGCGGGCAATCTAGCCCTAAAAAGCTTGCCCTATGGCGGCCTGTACTTAGCAGGTGGGGTGGGGGCCAAAATCCTGCCCAAGCTTCAGGATGGCACCTTTATCGAGAACTTTTTAGACAAAGGTCGAATGCGATCGCTCCTCGAGAACTTACGCGTCTCGCTCATTATCAACCCCAAAGTCGGCCTTCTAGGAGCCACTCTGTACGCCCAAAAGCTGATTTAAGGAACTCGTTCGAGCCTCCTTAAGTCAGCATCCCTTAACTCGGACTCAATATTGCAAATTGGACTTGATATCCTTTCAGGGAGCAGACTCGGAAATATTATACTGAGGGAGAATAAAGCACTGAAGGATCTTCGCGCAAATGGCTTGGTGTCCTAAGAACCAAAGAGCGCCCTATGATTGTCTTAATCTGAGGGATAGGGCATGAGCGGTCAATCCATAGAGCAAGCATTAGCAGAAAATTCCAATCTCAAGCAGCAGCTATCCCGGCAACAGCGCGCCGAACAAGTTCTTTTAGCGACCAAGCGCAGGCTCCAACGGCTGCTGTCCTCCAGTCCCACCGTCATTTATAGCAGCCAACCCTCCAGCGAATACGGCATCATTTTCGTAAGCGCGAGTATCGAGCAATTCGGCTACCAGCCTCAAGACTTCCTAGAAAATCTCGGCCTGTGGAAGCAGTGTCTGCACCCTGAAGACGTCACTTATGTCTTAAAGGAGCTGTCCTATTTACCCCAGCACGGCCACCGGGTTTTTGAGTACCGATTTCTACATTGCGATGGAGTCTACCGTTGGATCCAAGATCGGCGTCGGTTGATTTGGGATGAGGATGGGATTCCCGTTGAAATTATTGGCTCCTGGCAGGACATTACGGAGCGAAAGCAGATGGAGCAGGCGCTGTTCCACGAAAAAGAACTGGCGGATAACGTGCTTCAGTCGATCGGCGATGCGGTCATTACAACCGATGCCACAGGGGAAATTCAATACCTCAATCCAATTGCAGAACAAATTACGGGCTGGCGTCTAGAACACGCTAAAGGAATGCCCCTTGCAGAGGTCTTTCGCGTGGTAAGGGCGGTTTCGCTCCAGATCGTGACAAACTTAGTCTCAAAAGTTAGAAGTTCTGGCAAAGCCATCGGGTTGCCTCATGCTAGCGTTTTGTTGGCGCGAAACGGTACGGAGTATGCCATCGACGGCACTGCTGCCCCGGTTCGCGATCGCAACAATCAAATGATCGGCTCGGTTGTGGTCTTCCGAGATGTGACCCAGCACTACGCTCTGGCGCGAAAACTATCGTGGCAGGCCAGTCACGACTTCCTAACGGGGCTAGTAAACCGCAGGGAGTTCGAGCAGCGGCTGGCTGAAGTAATCTCCAGCGCCCAAGAAACGGGACAGCAGCACACGTTGTGCTATCTCGACCTCGACCAGTTCAAAATTGTCAACGACACCTGCGGTCACATTGCTGGAGACGAACTGTTGCGCCAGCTTTCGGTTTTGCTGCGACGACGGCTCCGCACCACCGATACCCTCGCGCGCATCGGCGGCGATGAATTTGGCATTATTCTGCACGATTGCGGCCCTATGAACGCCAACAGCATTACAGATCACTTGTTGAGCATGATTCAAGGGTTCCGGTTTGTATGGCAGAACAATACCTTTAGCATTGGAGCCAGCATTGGCTTGGTGTCGATCGATGCCGAGAGCCGCGACCTAAACGCCATTCTGGGTGCGGCGGATGCCGCCTGCTACGCCGCCAAGGAAGGGGGACGCAACCGCATTCACGTGTACCAAGTCGACGATCTCGATCTCGTGCAGCAGCGCGGAGAACGCCAGTGGATCGCTCGCATTACCAAAGCCCTTGAAGAAAAACGTTTTTGTCTGTACAAGCAAGAGATTAGGCCCATTGCCCTGGGATCTAGTGCCAAAACCCACTACGAACTCCTGCTGCGGATGCTATCAGACACGGGGGAAGTCATTTCTCCCATGGCTTTTATTCCAGCAGCGGAACGCTACGGGTTAATGACAGCCATCGATCGATGGGTTGTCAGCCATTTTTTCTCGGGTTACAAATCTTTTGGCCGAGATGTTTTAACTGAACCTCGCGATCTAGACTGTGTTTATGCGATAAATTTATCGGGAGTTAGCATCAGCGACGATCTGTTTTTGGTCTTTTTGAAAGAGCAATTTATGATGCACGAAGTTTCGCCTCAAAACATCTGTTTTGAAATTACAGAGACGGCGGCGATCGCCAATCTCAGCAAAGCAGCTCGCCTGATCGACGAAATTAAAGCGATGGGTTGCTCTTTTGCCCTAGATGATTTTGGGAGCGGCATGAGTTCCTTTGCCTATCTCAAAAATCTGCCGGTAGACTACGTCAAAATAGACGGCAGCTTTATCAAAAATATTACGAACGATTCCGTAGACAGCGCCCTCGTGGAATGCATGAATCGAATCGGTCATGAAATTGGGATGCAGACTATCGCCGAATTTGTAGAAAGTGACTCCATTCTAGAAAAACTTCGGGGGTTTGGCGTGGACTACGCCCAGGGGTATGGCATCGCGCAACCCACTCCTTTAAACCTTGGCCTCGTACCGCACCTATAAAGGCATTACGTTCTATGGCAGAGACAATTTTAGTGATTGAAGATGAGCGACTCACGCGCACCAATCTCTTGAATTTTTTGGGTTCTGAAGGCTTTGAATCCCTGGGAGCTGAAAACGGACGCATCGGCATTCAGCTCGCCCAACAGCACCTACCCGATCTAATTATCTGCGACATCATGATGCCCGAGTTGGATGGGTACGATGTCCTGACAACGCTCCAAAAGGATCCGCACACGGCAGCGATTCCGTTTATCTTTTTGACCATGACGACCCACGATGCGGCGCTTCAGCAAGGTCTGGCCATGGGTGCGGACGACTACCTCAACAAGCCAATTACCAGTGAGGAGTTGCGCAATGCGATCGCCGCGCAGCTCGGCAAACAACAAACCAGAACGAGACAAAGCTCGCCCGATTTAGCGCGCAACGGCCATTCTGACGCTCTCAATTCTGGCGCTCTCGATCTAGATGCACTCGCACTACAGCAGTTGATGGCATCGAAGGATCGATTGCTAGAAGAATCTTTTCAGCTCCTCCTCCAGCGGCTATCATCGATCCGTCACGCTGTAGAACAACTTCAGGATACAACTGCACCTGAGAACGGCCCGCACGCGCGAGCGCTCCAGACGGAGTTTGCGCGATTGCTGGCTTTTGTCAATGAAGCTTCGGTGCTGCAAAAGCTCCTAACACCGAGCAATACAACAGCGCTGATGGAACAGTTTACCCAGTCGGCGCGCAAAGCGGGCGGATCTTAAGCTCCAGTTGTAGGGGCAATGCAGCGCTGTAGGGTAGAGAGTAACTCTCGATCGAGGTAAGGTTTTGTCAGATAAGCCGAGGCTCCCAGCTGCTCTGCCAGCCGACGATAGCGCTGCCCGCTGCGGTAGGTCAAGATGATGACGGGGACAGCCTGATGCTGCACCCTATGGCGGCTGAGGAACTCAAGACCGCTCATCCGGGGCATTTCAATGTCGCAAATAATGGCAGCGATCGCCGATTCTTGCTCGAGCAGCCCCATTGCTTCCAAGCCGTCCTTTGCTTGGATGACGCGATACCCATGCCGCCGCAGCGTAATCGTGAGGGCATTGCGAATGGTGAGGGAATCGTCAACGACCAAAACGCTCAGGAGAGATGGAACGGGCGAATTTTGAAGTGCAGAGGCACCCACCCGCACGCTGGGCTGGGTATGCGCGCTGCGGTGCCCCCATTTCTCGACCAAGGCACTTCCCTCTAAAACGGGTACCAGTCGGCCATCCCCTAAAAGGGTGCATCCCCGCAAGTAGGCGGGGGGCGTGAGAGTAGCATGATTGAAGGGCTTAATCACCAGATCTTGTTCCACCAAAATCTCGTCGATTTTGAGGGCGATCGCTTGGGTGCCGCGCGAAATCAGCAGCAGCGGAAATTGACTGGCTGCGGGAGGCTCTGATGCTGCCGTCTGGGCCACTGCTGAAGCGGCGTCCGACTTGCGCAACTCATCTTGACCGAGGGAGGGAAGCGGGTAGCCGTAGGCGGCTAGGGAAGGCAACGTTAAGATGGGGACAAAATGACCTTTCCAATAGTAAAACGTCTGATTTTGATGGTTTTGAAGCAGATCTTGAGTGGCAATGGCAATGGATGCCAGGGTATTGACGGGTAGCGCAAAAAGGTGGCGATTGACGCGAAATACCAAGAGCTTGGTCACGGTAGAAGTCAGGGGAAGCCGAAGGGTAAAGGTGGTGCCTTTGCCCAGTTGGGAGTTCACCGTTACGGTCCCTTTTAGGCCGCTGATTTGGGTTTGAACGGCGTAGAGTCCCATCCCGCGCCCCGAAACATGACCGACCGCCGCAGCAGTAGAGAAATTTGGCTCGAACAGATACTGATAAATTTGTTGCTCCGACAGCCGCTCTGCTTCTGCAGGCGATACCCAGCCCAAGGCGATCGCCTTAGCCCGAACGACTTCTCCATCGATCCCCTGTCCGTCATCTTCAACAGTCACGTAGATATGATGGCCCCGATTCCAAGCCCGGATGCGAATGGTTGCCAAAGGCGGTTTGTTCAGCGCCTGCCGCACGGCAGCGAGTTCGCAGCCGTGGTCGAAGGCGTTGCGCACGAGATGGACGAGGGGGTCGTAGAGTTTTTCTAAAATAGGCTTCTCGATCAGGGTACTGCCGCCCTGAAGGTCTAAGTGAATCTGTTTGTTTTCCCGATTCGCGAGATCCCGCACCATTCGCGGAAATTGCTGGAGCAGTTCGCTGACGGGCAGCATTTGAGTTTGCAATAGATTGGTTTGTACTTTTTTGGTCGTCTTTTGCTTTTGCTTCAGCACCTGTTGGTACTGCTGCCCCAAAAAACTCAGATCCTTAAAGGTCTCGTTGAGCTGCGCTAGCTCTTCTAGGATGTCTTCTAAGGTCGTTTGCAAAAAGCTGGAGGACTTGAGGGCCGGAGCAATTCCCTGACTCGGCTGCGCTCCCGCCTCTGCCGCGACCGCAGACTGGTTTGACCATCGATAGAGGTTGAGGGTTTGCTGCTTAATACGGCTAAAACAGCGCGAAAACACCTCTAAAGTGGCGTCGTGCTGCTGATTTTGAGCTAAAAAGCGGTTGTCTAAAGAAATCAACTCTCCGACGAGCGCATTCAGCAGTTCTAAACGATCCCAGTCTTGGCGGACGGACATCACGACTGGGGAGGCGGAGGATGGCGTCCTTTCCAAGGTCAGAGCCTCAGCGGGTTCAGAGGCCAACGCCTCAGCATCCTCGTCTAGCGGTTCCCACCAGTGGTTGTCATTGGATTCAGGAGCAGAACCGAGATTCGCTGCGGAAACGGTCTGGGCTAAAGTCACCAACTCTGGAGACGGGCAACCGCCCTGTTGGCGATCGCCCCCTAGCACGGCGGCTCGTGCGGACTGAAAGTCCCTCAGGGCAAGCTCTCCCACTCGATCGACCTGTTGGGGGTTGCGACGGACGGCCTTGAGGACGGCATCGGCGATCGCCACAAACCCAGGAAGATGGGAGATTTCGCCGATCCCGCGAAAGATTTGAACCTGGGCTTTAATGGCGTCAAGCCGATCCGCATTGCGCTCCTGCGCGAGCACGGTACTGAGGCGGTTGAGCCCTTTGGCAACATCTTCAGAAAACAGGAGATAGGTGATGTCTTGGTCTTCTGTCGATCTGGGCTGTTCGGGACGCTGCGATCGCAATTTGGCATCCAGTTGCCCCCACACCTGCTGTGCCTTTTTGACGGCCTGATGGGCTTGGCAGCCCCCCGTCTGGATTTCCTCGAAAATGGGAAACTTGAGACAATCAAAGGATTGCAGCAGGAGGTCTTCCGTCGCGAGATCGATCTCGATCCCTCCCTCGGCGATCGTCTTAAACGCTGTTTCGAGGTGGTGGGCAATTTCTTGAACGTGCTCCAATCCCGCACAGGCCGCACCGCCTTTGATCGAATGCGCTATCCGCATCAGCTCCCAAAGCTTGGAAACACTCTGCCCTTGGCGCAATCCCAAAACGCCATCCTCTAGATCCCGAAGGAGATCTGGCGCTTCTTGGAGAAAAAATTGATAGGATTCATGCGGGCGAAAGTCAGACACCATAGGACAGAATCGCACTCAATAGACAAGCATCGAGACTCGATCGAACCATTCCAGAACAGCAGTGCGCGCCTACTGAACCTTAAACTGCGCGACGCTTTCTTGAAGCTGCTGGGCAACCTCTAAAAGCTGGGTGAAGGACCGCGCGACTGCCACCGATTGAGAGGAGTTCTGCTGGGCGATCGTCTTGACTTCTTGCATCGTGCTAGAAACTGATGACGATGCCTGACTTTGCTCCATCGCCGCTTGAGCCATTGCCTCCACTAAAGTGCGGATCTCAGCACTCACGGTAGCGATGGAGTTCAACTTTTGCCGGGTCGTCTCCACCAACTCCGTTCCCGCAATGACCTGCTCTCGCCAAGCACCCATCGCCGTAACGACCTGATTGGTTTCCGTCTGGATTTCTTCGACAATTTGCTCGATTTGCCGCGTCGCGACCGTCGATCGCTCGGCGATGGAGCGGACCTCCTCGGCCACCACGGCAAACCCTTGGTCTCGATCGCCGGAACTATTGGCTTCAATGGAGGCGTTCAGCGCCAACACGTTGGTCTGGCTGGCTAACTCCCGAATCAAATTCACCACCCTCGAAATATTTTGAGACGCTTCTCCCAATAGCTTTACCTGCTGCGCCGTTTCCTCCACCTTGGCCTGAATCGCCGAAATTGCGCCCACGGTACGGTTCATGGCTCGATCGCCCTCTTGGAGGACGAGATCGGCCTGCTGCACCTTTAGCTTCGCCCGCTGAGCGTTAGCCGTTACCCCCTGGATGGAGTCCGCCATCGCTTGAACTTCGCCTAACGTTCCGGCAATCACCGTTGCCTGCCGCAATGCCTCATTAGAAAGCGTCGTGATATTTTTCTCGCTGGCTCGAGCCGTATGGATGACGGCTTCTGAGGCCGACTGAACCTGAAGCACGATACGCTGAAGGTTTTCAATGGTTGCATTGAGGAAGGTTGCAAAAATGCCAATTTCGCCTGCTGGCGGCATCGCCCGCACCGTCAGATCTCCGTTGAAGGCACCCTGGACATCCTGGCGGAGCGCCTCCAATTGATGCTTGATGATCTCAGTTTGCTGGTGCTGTTCTTGAGAGGCATGCTCTGCGGTGTGGCGCGCCGACTCAATATTGGCAATAAAGTTGAGGTGGTCGAGGGCGTATTCCGTCTGGATTGCAAGTTCTGAGAAAAAATCGATCTCGTTCTTTTTCCACACTCTAGAAGCAGCGCAGTGATGGGCGATCAGCAGGCCGTAAAGCTGGCCGTCCCGACGGATGGGCGCAACTAAGTTGGCCTTTACGGCATATTGTTCTAGGGTCCGTACGTGGCAGTCCGTCAGTCCCGGTTCTTGATAAATATCGTTAATGGCACGCACCCTGCCATTGCGATACAGCTCGACGTAGCGCCCTCGGAAGCAGGGATCCTCAATCTTGGCATCTAAAACTTTGGGCCACAGCTCAGAACTCACGGATTCAACGATCATCGTGCCGCTCCAATCTGGGTTAAAGCGGTAAAACAGAACCCGATCCGTGTGCAGTGTCTTGAGCGCGCCCTGCGCCACTACCCGCAGCACGTTGGCTTCGTCGAGGGATTGACGCGCTCGGAACGCAATATCCCCAAACAGGCGACTGCGATCTGCAGCCGCTTCGATTTTTTCGATATAGCTCAGGTGCTCCATGGCGTACTCTAACTGCAATGCCACTTGGGAAAAGAAGTTTATTTCCAAGGAGTCCCAAACCCTTACGGACGAGCAGTGATGGGCAATCAGCAATCCCACCAGCTCGTTGTTGTGACGCAATGGAGCGACTAAGTTTGCTTTGACGCCGTACTTTTCAAGGGTGCGGATGTGACATTCCGTCAGCCCTGGCTCTTTGCGCAGATCGTTGATGGCGCGGACGCGGCCATTCCGATACAGCTCGACGTATTGTCCTCGAAAACAAGGGTCGTCAATTTTCTCATGGAGTACGCTGGGCCATTGGGCATCCACGGATTCTGCCACCATCGTGCCGCTCCAGTCGGGATTGAAGCGATAAAACATCACGCGATCCGCAGGCAGCAGTTGGCGAACGCCCTTGAGGGTTGCTTGCAAAATATCGTCTAAATCTTTGGTTTGTCGGGCGCGAAAGGCAATATCCCCGAGGAACCAAGCGTGACGCGCAGACGCATCCTGTTGGAGGGTGCGCCGAACGTATTCGAGATGGAAGTCCATCTCCGTTGAAATTTGCATGACGAGATTCACGTCGGCATCCGTCCAAACCCTCGGCCCCGAACATTGGTGGGCAATTAACAACCCATACAACTGCTCGTCTTGACGAATCGGGGCGACCAAGTTGGCCCGCACCCGATATTGTTCCAGCATGCGCAGATAGCAATCCGTGACCTTGGGATCTTGATACACGTCGTCAATCCGGCTGATCAGACCGTTCTGGTATTGTTTGATATAGCGTTCTCGAAAACAAGGATCGCCGATGGTTTCGTGCAACACCTTAGGAAATCCATCGACGACGGACTCGGCCACCATCGTTCCCGTCCAGTCGGGGTTAAAGCGGTAGATCGCGACCCGATCGGCTTCCAGCAGATCGCGAGTGCCCTGCACCACGCTCTCGAATAACAAATCTAGTTTCGGAACCTGATGGACTCGAAACCCGATATTACTCAGCAGGTGACGCTGCTTAGAGATCTTCTCTTGCTGCCTTGCTAAGGCTTGCAGCTGATTTGAAAGTCGATTATTTTCAACTTCTAAAAGCTCGAGCGCTTCGTCCTTGGCCCGATCTGTAACATTGCGGCGGGTGAGCCGATCCGCCACAGCCCCTGCGAGCGCTGCCATCGCAACGCTGGTCAGCAATAGGGCCAGAAAGGGCTGATTGAAGACAACACTCAAAATTGCGGCAAAGGCAACAACTGGGACGCTCCACAGAATTACCTCGAGCGCAATTCGAACTTTAAGACTGCGCGATCGCCCAGATTCCCTCAACGCAAAAGGTTCGAGCTCGGACAAATCCAAGGTTGAGTCGGCCTGAGTCGAGACTTTTGGAAGCGAAAGACCCGAATCGGGGGCAGAATAGTCTGTCTTTTCTTCTTCAGAGGCGCGCGAGTAATTGTCAATCATACGTTTGAAGGTATTTTCTTGAGGAGGTCGAAAAGCTTGGCGGTGTTCAAAACAAGCGTGTCTTTACCCTGGGACCGTCGATAAAGCCCGTCTAAACATCGACCGAATGAGCCGGGTAAATTTTCAAGGATGGGGGGCTGCATATTTGCAACTCTGTAATTGACGAGTTGTCCTACCTTAGGAACCGCAAATCCTGCCACTCGGTCTTTATAGTGCATGACCATCACGTCATAGTACTGGCGAATACCGAGAGCGTAGAGCGGCGTCAGCTCCAGCAATAGCGACAAATCCACCAACCACAGTACCTCTCCGCGATTGCTGCTGACTCCCATCACAGGCTTGGGCATATCTAAAATGGGGACGATCTGACTCACTTCGCACTTGAGAACCTCCCCCAGACATTCGGTAGAAAGCATGGCTTGGATATCAATAGCAAGTTGAAAGATTAAAAATTGATGGGTCTGCTTTGGCGATACCATGCTTTTAAAAACGAAGCATCCTTAGGTTATTTGCGATGGAGTCGGCTAGATTTCAACGGCTGAGGAAGTCCGACGCCGGACAATTATGGCTGCTGATGTAAGCCTTAAAGTCAGCAGCGAAGCTTGTTTTACGATAAAGGCTTAACCATCTCGCGAACCAAGGCTGGATGTTGCGCTCGGCATAGTATTGCTCGGGAATATTACAAAGTTCTTTAACTGCCTCCATTGGATTGTTATCGATACCGGCTCTCAAATAAATCGCCTGACTGTATTGCAGATCGTGGAGGATGGCTTCGCAGCCCGGACTGAACGACTGCTGTCGCTGCATGTCCTTCAGCTGACTGACTGCGCGATCGATTTTTGCCTCGTCTAGGGCAATATTGGCATCGATGGCCGCTTTGAACGCAGGGCCATTGCACTGAATCAGCCTTGCATAGGGGGCATAGCGCGTAAAGCCTTGAAATAAAGCAAACACGAGAACTGATATCAAGCCCGTAATCAAAGCCAAATGATACTTATCGATTCGCTTGCGATCGAGCAATCGTTCTAGCCGCTCTTCAGTCCAGTCCAAATTGAATATTTTTTTATAAATTGGATTTGCTACAGTCAGCTTCCCATCTGAATCGACCGATACAATTCCGATTTTCAAAAGCTGATTTTGTTCTGGGATATCGTTGTAATTATTTTTTTTACGCGCGACTAAAATCTCCTTGTAATAGCTTAAAAGGAGCAAACTCGAACTCCCCTGAGTTAACGCGTCGCAAATATTTCTGAGGAGTTTCACAACTTCAGCATCCCTAGGATCCGCTGAATGCAATAGTTCGTACTTAAAATGACCTCGCACGACTTTGTTGACCGTGGCAACGTCTTTTTCGAACTTTTCTAAAGGCTCCTGCTCTGCGAGAAGCTGCTGAATGCGGCGGGTTAGAACTGGCTGGCCGTTTGTCCAGGCTAAGATTTGCAGGTCGATAGGACTGTTAGCTTGTATATCTTGCCAGAAGATTGCCTGTGCGGAGGAGCCATATTGCCCCTGTAAGTTTTCTTTGAAAAAGTTTTTCATGAACAGGCGAGCGAGATACGGATTTATACAGTTAAAATTTCAAATATTTAAGGCGATACGTTGCTTTTATTAAGATTTTAGATCGTCGATCGAAGTTCGCATTTTCCATGCTTAGAATCGCGGATTCAATCAATCTCAATTTCTGACTAGAAATCGAGCTGGTTCGGAATCCCTAAGGATTTTAACTCATTGAGATGTCATCTTGAAACAATGTCTGGACTGCATGACAAGACATTTACAATCGCTCCAAAGCACACGCTAAATAAACAAGTGTCCTAGAGATCCGACGGCTGACGGACTGCGCGCAATCCACAGGAGCGGCGATCGCCCCAACCGACCAAATCATCCGTTTCGGCGCGCCATCTGGGAGAAACGCTGGGATTTCTTCTAGGCAGCGAGCCACGCGAATTTCTCATATTTCCAGATGAGACGTGCCCGCGTCTGTGCGTTGGGCGACACTGATAAATGCGTCTTTGAGGTAAAAGGGGACGGAACGCGCGGACTGAAGCTGAATTCGAGCATCGCGCAGTAGGGTTTCGAATTGCGGAATTTCAGTTTGAAGACGATCGAGGACGACGTGAAGGCGATCGCCAAAAATTGAAACCCGCCCCCCATCCAAATGCTGCTTCAGCCAATCGGACGCCTGCTGGTTGCGATCGCATGTCGCTACCACGATAGGCGATCGCTAGATTTAACAATCGATTGGGCGATCGCGATTGACCGACATCTTCCCGCTAGATTTACAACCGTTCTTTATCGGGAATGCGATCGCCTCGTTATGGGATCGAACTACAGTATTTACGCAGACTCTAAATGTGTGACTGGAATTGGCTCTATTTTTTCTGGAGCTTTTGCCCCGATTGCGATCGCAGGAACGGTACGAAGAATAGCTTATTGCAAAGATTATATGCTAATTTCACTTCATCGTAACTTCACTTCAATTAGGCCATTGAGATTAGAATATTTTTTCTCTAACAACTCTACTATTGATTTACCATCGATTGTCTGAGCGAATGAGTTGAGTGGCAGTCTGAGCATCTACAGGCCTAGAAAACAGGAATCCTTGACCATAACGACATCCAAGCTCTCGCAATTGCGCAAGCTGCTGTTCCGTTTCGATGCCCTCGGCTACTACATCCATATCCATCACTTGTGCAATCCCCAAAATGACAGGAACTAACCCTACTGTTTCAGGTGTTCCATCTAACTGTTGCGTAAAAGCGCGATCGATTTTAAGAGTATTGACAGGTAACGATTGGAGCTGTCCAAGGGAAGAGTAGCCTGTCCCAAAATCATCAATGCTCAGCTGAATCCCCCGTTCTTGGAGCTGATTGAGGATAAGTATTGTGGTCTGTAAGTCCTGAATCATTGAGCTTTCGGTAATCTCTAGCTTGATTGCACTGGAGGGAAGTTGAGTCTCTGCTAGAATGCGATCGATCTCCTCGATGAGGATAGGTTGACTTAATTCTTGGGCAGATAGATTGACATACATCATGAGCGCGGAAAATCCTTCTTGCCGCCAATTTTGCAACTGATGGCAGGCCTGTTCCATTATTGAACGCCCAATTTCGCAAATGAGTCCAGTTTCTTCGGCAATGGGCAAAAACTCTCCTGGCGGAATCAGTCCGTGTTTAGGGTGCTGCCAGCGGGCAAGGGCTTCAAAGCCAGCAATGGTTCCGGTTGCTAAATCGACAATGGGTTGAAAATGCGCTCTAAATTCTTTTAGCTTCAGCGCTCTATGGAGATCGGTTTCAATTTCTAATCGGCGATGGGCTTCGCCATCCATGGCTGAACTGAAAACTTGGTACTGTCCTCTCCCTGACGCCTTAGCTCTGTACATGGCTATGTCTGCATCTCTAAGAAGCTGTTCGGGATGGTCATAGGAAGTATTGCCCAGCACCAAACCAATACTGACATTGACAAAAATCTCATAGCCTCTGAAGCAAAACGGCTGAGCCAATACCGATAAAATGCGATCGGCTACATTGACAGCTTGGTCGATGTCGTTAATCTCATTAAGCAGAATCGCAAATTCATCTCCGCCAAGGCGGGCAAGATGGTCATTTTGCCGAATGAGACGACTTAACGGCTTTGCAAGATTCTGGAGCAGCTCGTCGCCAACTAAGTGTCCAAGGGCGTCGTTGATGACCTTAAAGCGATCGCAATCCATGATTAAGACAGCAAAAACTCCATTCGTCCGAGTCTTCGAAAGGGATAATGCAATGTCCACCTGTTGAATGAAGGTTGAGCGATTAATCAATCCGGTTAAGGGGTCATAGGCTTCGGCTTCTCTAAGTCGATGGTGAGCGTTCGTCAACTGTTGAGTTCGCTCTGACACACGCGCTTCTAGTTTGGCGTTTAAGCTACAAATTTCTTGGTGAGCAGCCTTCAACGCTAAATGATGGTTGACCCGAACTAAAACCTCTTCGATTTGAAACGGCTTGCTGATGTAGTCTGACCCACCAACCTCAAAGGCCTGTACCTTATCAACAGGAGTATCCAGGGCGCTTAAAAAAATTATGGGCAGATCGACCGCCTGTGGCTGAGATTTAAGCTGTTTACAAACCTCAAATCCAGTCAAATCGGGCATCATAATGTCTAGCAATACCAGATCTGGGAGCAAAGATTGGACGGCCTTGAGAGCCATCTGCCCCGTGGTGGCTTTGCGCACGTTGTAACCTTGCTCGGTGAGCATACTCGACAGCAGTTTTAAGTTTTCTAAGGTATCGTCCACAATCAGAATATCGGCAGCTGAAGGCTGCTCCAAAACTTGTTCCGACGCTATGTTTTGAGTAAGGGCTTTATTAATACACATTTTTGAGTCTACTGGAAACTTTTTGAATTCATTTTGTCGAAATATGCTTTCAGACAGGAGTTTCGATCGAGTTAATAATTTTTTCAAAATTGAACGTTTCAATCAGTTGAGTGAGTGCTTCGGCAATATGCCCACGATCGCTGGGGATTTGATCGACTAACTTGAGAAGCCGCATATCGTCTCCTTGGGTGGCACGAAGCTGAACTTCTTCAATCCATGCAGGGGACATTACCTGAAAACTCTCAGGCGTAAGGATAATGTCTGATACATCATGACAGGAAGTCGCAGTTGAGTTCGAATTATTCTCCTGAACGTCTTGGTAAAAGAGATATTTTACACCCAAATATTTAGAAAGCTTGCCAAAGATTTCCTCTATACGAAAGGGCTTACCAAGGAAATCATCACAACCGCTATTTAAAATTTCGGCACGCTGTTCCTCAAAAGCGGAGGCAGTAAGGGCAAGGATTTTGGTAGATCGACCTTTTAGGTTAGCCTTAATGTGCTGAGCCGCTTTATATCCGCTAATAATCGGCATCTGCATATCCATCCAAATCACGTGGGGATCCCAATCTTTCCAAATCTCAATGGCTTCTCGTCCATTGGATGCCTCCCTCACCTCAAAGCCAACTGAGCGCAGCACATTAACCAATAGGTTTCGGTTGACCAAGCGATCTTCGGCGACCAGAATGCGAAATTCTGGCTGTCCAGGAGCAAGTTGCCGAGGACTGCCGAAGGGGAGCGGATCCTTTTCAGGTTTGACAGGCGCGGTCACTTTCAGAGGAATATGAAAGGTGAAGACAGATCCGCTGTCTGCCGTCCTGCTAACGCTAATTTCCCCACCTAACAAGTTGACAAAGCCTTTACTGATAGCTAACCCTAAACCTGTTCCTTCTGAAAATTGGGTGCCAATCTCAGTTTGACCAAAAGCTTTAAAAAGTTGGTTGATGGACTCTGGGGGAATACCAGGCCCTGTATCTTCAATAGAAAATCTCAGCTGATTCGCTTCAGTTCCAACACGAAGCGTTACCTGTCCGACCTCGGTAAACTTAATGGCGTTTTCTAAGAGGTTAATTAAGATCTGTCGAAGTTTTTGCTGATCGGTCTTGATGAATTGAGGTACTTCAGGTTGGCGCTCAAAGATTAGATTGAGCTCTTTAACCTTGGCCCGTAAGGCCAACATTTTTTCTAAGTTGTCTAGCAGTTGGTGGAGGTCAAAGCCGATCTCGCGGACTTGCTGCTGACCGACCTCAATTTTGGACATTTCTAAGATGTCATTAATAAGATTTAGCAAATGTTCGCCGCTGCGGTCAATGGTTTGCACATACTCTTGGTGCTGGGGAGATAGGGAAGATGCACGCTGGAGCATTTGGGCATAGCCGAGAATGGCGTTGAGCGGCGTTCGTAACTCGTGGCTCATATTAGCCAAGAACATGCTTTTAGCACGATTGGCCCGTTCGGCAGCTTCCTTTGCTTCCTGAAGGTCGAAGGCTTGCTTCTGGGTTCGTGAGAACAGTTCTGCCTGCTTGAGGGCGAGTCCCAACTGGGTGCCAATTTGGGTCGTAATCTTGATGGCGCCACTCGACCACTGACGGGGCGCATCATGCTGATAAACAAACAGTAAGCCCCATAAAGTATTGTTTTGGAAGATTGGGGCGACAATATAGGCCTTAACTTGGATGTTTTCTAAAAAGGCCAGATAGCAGTCGTCATAGTTGGCTTCGTAGATATTATTGATGACTCGGTAGCTACTTTCTTGAGTAAAAATATCTCCCTGCCGCCCTTGGAGATAAGTATCTTTGAAGCTTTTAATCGTGCAGTCTTGAGACTCGGTGACGTTACGGGTTAGGTTCTGATATTCCGACGGCAGATGTACGATACTAGGCCACCCGTCGGTCAGGGATTCTGCAACCAATCGACCACTCCAGTCCGGATGAAATTGATAGATCAAGACACGATCGCATTTGACGGCATTCCGTAATGCCTCGACGGTATCTTCAAAAATCGTTTTTAGATCCAAGGTTTGTCGCATCTGCTGAATGATGCGGACAATTGTTTGCTCTCGTTCGGCGGCATGGATCAAATCTATTGTTCGTTTCTGCACCCGGTGTTCGAGTTCTTCGTTTGAGCAGCGTAACCGATCTTCGATGGCCTGCCGAATCTGCATTTCTGTTTGCAGTTCGCGGTTTACTTGTTCGAGCTGCTCCGGCGTTTTAAGGGACAAAAAGCGTGGCAGCAACGTGACCATGTCTATGGCTGTATAGCAAGAGACGAGCGCCGTAAGCGCTTTTTCGATGCCCGACAACCAGTAGACAGGATACCAGAGCGTCCAAATATCGAGCAGGTGCCCCGTACCGCAGAGAACAATAAACGCCCCAAAGGAAATAAAAACCCGATTGAGGGGATCTTCTCCTCGCCGTTTGACAAAATAAATCAGCATCAGCGGGATGGAAAAGTAGGCGATCGCAATCAGCAGATCGCCGCCCACATGGAGCCAAACCAAAGGCGTTTGCCAGAGGTAGCAATGTCCGTGGGGCATATATTGTTCCGGCGAGAAAAGATTGCGAATCCAGTCCTCTATCCCCAAGGTTGTAAGATCAGAATTTTTTTCAAGGGTACCTGGAGTCATTGGTATACAACCTTTTAATTCTGGTGGGTGGCTTGTGGATTTATTGAACTCTCAGAATTCCCAAAAGATGAAGATAAGATGCATCAATATAAAAAGGGTACCTAAATTTTAATAGATTTTTAACAAGAGGTAGTCAGATTGATAGCCCTACGGATGAACAATGCCATCATCGTTGTAGCTCGCTGGCGATAGAGCAGCGGATGACATACGCCAGTGTAAACGCTGACTTCCTCAGCGCGATCGCCCCTTTGGATGGTTTTGCAGAGGAAAAGCTCGCCTTCCTACGCATAAATTTTAGGAACCTCACTCATACAGAGCAAATTTTTCGGTCACCACTCAGCAAAGTTAGATCTTCGTAAAGGGCCTGAGCCATCGGCATTCAGCCAAGCAGGTCATCATGATGCAATGGTAACTCCCTCAACAGTAAACTGTGTGCAATTTTGATAACCAACGGTTCAAAATTGTTCGCAGCGATCGCCCCTAATAAATCTTCAGGAGCCACCAATTCCCCAATCGCCCTTTTAATCTCAATTTCCCAAGCACTGACAGCACTCACAAAAATTTGATTGTCTGAATCAGCAATTACCGTTCTCGCATAGGCTGACAGATTTGGATTATTAGCCAACCACCAAAGCAATACAGGCGTATCAAGCAGAAGTCTCATACCCCATAAAGCCAGCTAAAATCTCATCGGGCAAGGCATCATCAAAATCCTCAGCCATCACCACCTGACCTTCCCATAGCCCAGGCTGCCGATTTTTTGCCAATCTCTCCTTCTGGAATGAATCCAATATCAATCCTGCTTCCCTCAGCTTAGGGAGACTTTGTATTGGGATCGGGGAGAACGGCCTTGGCGATCGCCTGAAGCTGGAAAGATGCCGGAAAAGCCCCTTCTTGTTTGATCCGCAAGATATCTTCAGACGGAATTTGAAGGTTCATCTGAGCGCCCACGGCTCTGACAATATCGCCTCGGTCGACAATCCCCGACACCGCATCGGCGGGAGAAAGCACTGTAATAAACGGAATTTGCTCCTGTTCGAGACGCTGAATCACTTCGGGAAGCGAAGTCGTTTCGCGGACAGTAGGAATATCCGCAAAAGAGCGGGCAATCTCTCGGACGCGGCGCTGCTCCCATTCGCTGCGCTCTAGCGTATTGAGGTCGTCTATGTTGACCAAACCCCGATATCGTCCTCCAGAAGCGGCAAAATAGGCGGGTGCGTGGTTTGCTTCGACGACGTAACTATCGGCAAACGCCCGGACCGACTGCTCCGCATCTACCACTCGAAAGTCGCGAGTCATGGCATCTTTGGCTTGTAGCTTCAGCAAACCCTCTTGAAGGTCAGTAAAGCGATCGTAGCTGGAGGCACTGCGGAGGCCGAACCAGCCCAAAAGGGCGATCCAAATTCCACCCGCCTGGCCCATCAGCGTCGCTGACATGCCCAAGACAATCGCCAGCAAACCCAACGCCTGTCCCATTCGCGCCGCCCAGTGCACTCCCTTAAACCGATTGCCAGTCACTTTCCAGATGAGTGCCTTAAGAATCTGACCGCCATCTAGGGGCAAGCCTGGAATGAGGTTGAAGAGCGCCAACACTAAGTTCATGTGGGATAACTCGTTGCTGATGACATGCCAGGGGGTCTGCTGTGCGATCAATCGACTCGCGCCGCCCAGCAAGCCAAACAGGCCAAGACTGACGAGCGGTCCGGCGATCGCCACCCAAAAGGCTTTCCCCGGCGTTTTGGCTTCGCTATCGATGGAGGCGATACCGCCAAACAAAAAGAGGGTAATGGAATTAACCTTAGTCCCCTGGGATTTTGCCACTAGGCTATGGCCGAGTTCGTGGAGCAGAACCGACGCAAACAACAACAGCGCCATTACAAAGCCCGCACCCCAAGCCTGCCAGGCTTCCCACGTCGAGTATTCTTCCTGCCAAGCCAAGCCATTGGCGAGGGTCACGAGACCCACGATAAACAGCCAGGATGAGTCAATAATCAGCGGAATACCAAAAATGGACCCTACTTGCCAACCCGAACGAGTGCGCCCTTGCATTGCTATACCTTTGCCAAAGTTGACCGTGATGTCTCGAGCAGTCAAGGCGACTGAAAACAGCCACATTTCTATGGTAGATAAAATTAATCGAAAGCATTGTCAAATGGGTATCAACCGCAGCGGCAACGCCCATCGGACGACGATTGAAAAATCCACCGTCGCCCCTACCGTTGCCCTATTTCGTGCCTTTGACCCCGATTGGCCGCAGCCGCGCCTACGCTCCCTCCACTTCAATCCAGATATTGCCATCCTCAATGCGGGTGGGAAAAACGGCGAGAGCCTTGGGCTTTGACATGCTCCCCAATACTTTTCCGACCACGGGGGGGAACGGCGTCCAGTTCGCGACCTCTCCAGAGTTAAGATCGAAGCTGCTGCGATGCCAAGGGCAAACGATGGTACACCCTTCTATTTTTCCTTTCTGCATCGGCAGCTTGAGGTGGGGACAGGCATTGTCTACGGCATGGAGCGTGCCAGCTTGATTGAGCAACAGAATTTTGCGATCGCCGACTTTAACCACCTGTCGAGCGCCCGGTGCTAGAGCATCGACAGCACATGCTTTAGTCCAGCCCATATAGAGATCCTCATTGATTTGCTTCAATTTAAGCATCATACGCGAACCGATACGGCAAGGTTTCTCAAACCTTAACGCCGAGTGGTGGAGCTGACGCCCATCGGGATAGCAGGTTGTTAATGGCCGCATCTAGGGCGATCGATTGCGCGCCTATAGACTTCAGAATGCTCGATGCTTTGTTATTTAAGAGTTTCCAAATATAATCTAAGCACAGACATTAGGGGGGATTGTTGCCTAAGTGATTTAGGAGAATTTTTCCCATGTTTAATCTAATTGCTTGGATTATTTTAGGGTTGGTTGCAGGTGCGATCGCCAAGCTCATCTATCCCGGCACCCAAGGGGGCGGTATTTTGGGTACGATGATTTTGGGTGTTGTGGGGGCTTTTTTGGGTGGACTGCTCCACAGCCTTGTTTTCGAAAGAAAATTTGCGCTAGCTGCCTCTAATGCCTTTAGCGTGCCGAGTATTGCACTGGCCGTTGTGGGTGCGCTCGTGGCGATTTTTATATGGGGCTTATTCACCCGCACCTCATCCTAGTTAAAGGTTTCAGCGGTCAACCGTTAGCAGATGGCTGACCGCTGAGTTGATATCTTGCTCTAAGTCAGTTTCGTCATAATGACGCTGAATTTTGTATTGGGCTAACAGTTGCTGAAATTCCCAGACGGATAGGTCTGCTAATCGTCTCGCTTGGCCAAGGGTAAATATATTTTGAGCGTAGAGTTGCAGGGCGATCGCCTGTCGAATGGCTGGTTCACCTTGACTGAGGGAGTTGGGGGAGATTTGTAAGCTTAGGGGTTCTAGGTACTGGCGCATTAGATAATCCATTCTCATGCACGCGATATTTTTAGCATAAGGCATGGATGGGGTTGGAGTGTTTTTTGGGGCGCGATCGCCAAGCTCTAACTCGCCAAAGTTGGACGTGCGATCGCCCTTTCCCCTGCAAAGCGATCGCATCCTCATGGATCATCGTTTGGGAGTGGGCGGTTGACCTAGAACTAGACGAGCGAAAACTGTAACGAGCATAAGGATGACGATGAGGGCAATTTCGGTTTCAGTTGGCACGGGGTGTTGCTCTCCTTGAAGGCGTATTAACATTTCAACTATCGGTCAAAAAGCTGAAGCCGTTGTCAGCAAACACGTTTGACTTTGTGTCAAAGTGTCAAAGACGATGTTTAACATTTTTGGGCTTACAAAGCCTGACATTTTATGTCAAGATGTAATAGTTGTCAGTTTAATCCATTTATAACTGCATGGCAAGACGATCTCTTAAGGCATCTCCATCGGGTATCGCAACTCTAAGAGCAACGCTGAAACGCAAGAGATGGTCGCAGAAGTTTCTGGCAGATGTAGCAGGATGTTCGCGGCAGACCATCTGGAGTTTATCTCAGGGAAATCCAATTGATGCGGAAGTATTTTTAGAAATTTGTACTCAGCTTGGTCTAGCGGAGCATGAGATTGCGGAGGCTGGTCAAGAAGAAGAGGCTGGAGAAGTTCTAGAGATTGACGAACTAGTGCGGCAGGTACGGGCACAGATTAAGCCCTGGATTCATGAACGATGCGGCTGGATGAATGTTTTGAGTATGACTCGGCCTATTGGCTTGGGAGATATTTATACAGATGTCAATATTCTGGAAAAAATTACTGGACATAAACGTCTTGCCTTAAAGGAATTGGAAGCAAACTGTCTAGAAGAAGATTTTGACCGTTTTGGCTTTAGCGATTTACGGAAAGTGGAGCGTGTGCCTGGTTTAGATGCGGTGGATCGGTTCAAGAAAATGATTGTATTAGGCAAGCCAGGAGCTGGAAAAACCACGTTTTTGAAACGGATAGTGACCCAGTGTAATTTGGGAACATTTCATCCGAGTTTGGTGCCTATTTTTGTACCGTTGAAGCAGTTTGCTGAAAACCAAGAACATCCAGGGTTGTTTGCTTACATTGCTAATCAATTAGCTGAGTGCAGGGTAAAAGATGCTGAGAGTAAAGCTAAGACTTTGCTTTATGAAGGGCGCGCTTTAGTTTTGCTGGATGGGTTGGATGAGGTTGAAAAAGCGGACTGCTCTCGTGTGATTGAAGATATTCGTCGCTTTTCCGAGCAGTTTTACAAGAATTTTTATGTGTTGACTTGCCGGATTGCGACTCAGGAGTTCAAGCTCGAACAATTTACAGAAGTAGAAATTGCCGATTTTGACGATCAGCAGATTGCGGTATTTGTAACAAAATGGTTTGAACTCAGAAACCCAGAACGAACGGAATCCTTTTTGCGCAAACTTAATGAAAGACCCCGAATCCGGGAACTGGCAACTAATCCGTTGCTCCTAACCCTTCTATGTTTAGGATTTGAAGAGACAGGTTATTTTTCTGATAGTCGTGCTGGGCTTTACAAGGAAGGTCTGAACGTGTTGCTCAAAGGGTGGGATGCAAAACGTGGGATTGACCGCGATATCGTTTATCGACAGCTTACACCAGATCGCAAAGAGGATTTACTAAGTCAACTGGCTTACCAAACCTTTGAGGAGGGGCGATACTTTTTTGGAGAAGAGATTGCCAAGCGGCATATCAGTCAATACATTAAAAATTTACCGAGTGTCGATACTGATGTTAAACAGCTTGATATTGATAGTGAAGCGGTTCTGAGGTCAATTGAGGGTCAACATGGCCTTTTAATCGGGCGCTCTCAAGGAATTTACTCATTCTCGCATTTGACGTTTCAGGAATACTTTACGGCGCGGAAAATAGCAGCCAGTTGTAATCCTTATTCTGTAGAAGACGAAACTTTACAGATGTTGGCACAACGGGTGACTGACAAACGCTGGCGCGAAGTACTTCTGCTGGTGGCAGAGATATTGCCAAGTGCGGATTGCCTATTGCAGCTCATGAAACAGAAAATTGATACATTGCTAACGCAAGAAGATATATTGCAGAAATTTCTAGAGTGGGTTCAGCAAAAAACAAATACTGTGGAGGTACCCTATAAATCTGCAGCAGTCAGAGCCTATTACTTTTCACTTGCCTTTACCCTCGCTCGTACTCGCGAAGGCACCTTTGGCCTCCCTTACGCTCTCGCAGGTGCCCTCGAACATGATGTCTGCCTCTACCGCTATGGTGATCTTACTCTTGACTATCAACTTGCCATGATTCTGGCCAGTACCCAGACCGTTGAAACTGATCGCACTCATAGTATTGCCTGCATAATTCATACTCCTAATGGCACCTACAGACATAAGACCGACCGCGCAAGAGATTTAAGTTTCGCTTTCGAACTAGCCTTGCACTTTGACAGAGATAGTGAATTGAACCAGCAGCTTCAACAGCTTAGAGCCGTTGTATTAAAAAATAGCGATCAATTCAAGTCATGGTGGGAGGCTGAGGGGCAAGCTTGGGCGAAAGTACTTAGAGCTACGATGATCAAATTCCTCAATATTGGGCATGATTGGAAATTCACTTCAAATCAAATTGCGTTATTACAGCAATACCTTGACATCAATTTACTCTTAGTTAACTGTCTCAACAGCAACTGTTATGTTGAGCGCAGCGTCCGTACAGAAATTGAAGATACACTGTTATTGCCTATTTCTGAAATCAAAAAACGGAAGTTAGCAAAAAAGAAATGATTCTTAGAGGATCACCCTGTCAAGAAGCAATGAGTGCCATGAAACGAGACAAAGCAATATCGATCCTGCAAAAACACGAACATTCCCTCAAGAGTTTTGGGGTCAAATCTCTAGCGATTTTTGGCTCCGTTGCCCGTGATGAAGCACATCCCGAAAGCGATATAGACATCCTCGTCGAATTCTCAGAACCTCCAACCTTCGATCGCTACATGGATCTTAAGTTCTACCTCGAAGATCGCCTCGGTCAAAGCGTAGACTTAGTGAGTCATAAAATGCTGAAACCCCAAATCCGACAAGCCGTCGAAAAGGAAGCCATTCGTGTCGCGTAGCCTTCAGCTTTACCTTGAAGACATCCGTACAAGCTGCGCCAAAGTGCAACGCTACACCCTCAACATGTCCCTTGAAGACTTTGTGGCAGACGAACGCACCTACGATGCAGTCGTTCGGAACCTACAGATTATCGGCGAAGCCGTCAAACAAATTCCTCCCGAAGTCCGCGATCGATATCCAGCCGTAGAATGGCGCAAAATCGCTGGCCTCCGCGATATCTTAGCCCACGCCTACTTTAGCCTTGAGAATGAGACCCTTTGGGACATCGTGCAAAATAAAGTGCCAGAACTATTGGAGCAAATGCAGCAGATTGTTCAGGAAGAGTAGGCGTAAGCCAAAGGCAGGAACTGAGACGGCGATCGCACCCCAATCCATTACCCCATTAGCTCACCCCAAGCATCACCCCAAAAACGCGATCGCCGCAAATTATCACAACATAAGCCGCTTTAAGCTAGACTCAAAATGACGGTACCCAAGTCTAACTTTATGGTCAGTACCTTAAATCAACATATTGAAATTACACTCGGGGTTCGAGGAGGCAAGCCACGGATTAGCGGACGGCGGATCACCGTGGCAGACATCGCAATCATGCACCTTAAGATGAGTCAACCGCTTGAGCAAATCGCTCAGGAATACGATCTTTCCCTAGCTGCATTGCACGCCGCGCTGTCCTATTACTACGATCACCAGACCGAAATCGAGCAAAGTATTGCAGAAGCAGAAACTTTCGCTGAAGAATTTCGTGAAAGTCACCCCTCACCTCTACAGCAAAAATTGGCGGCGCTAAAACGAAACGATGGCTCGGATTCGTTTTCACCTAGATGAAAATGTCAGTAATGCGATCGCAGCAGCCCTTCGTCGCATGGAGATAGAAGTCTCTACTACCCCAGAAACAAAACTTTTAGGACAAAGCGACGAAGCTCAATTGGAGTTTGCTCAGGCTGAAGGACGAGTTATCGTAACTCACGATGACGACTTTCTCAAAATCGCCAGCGTTCAAACCAATCATCCTGGTATTGCCTATTGCCGAAAAGATGCTAAATCCGTGGGAGACATTGTAAAACAGCTCGCTTTAATTTACGAAGTGTTGACGCCAGAAGAAATGCGAGGACAAGTCGAATTTTTATAGATTGAGATGCCGCCCACCCCAAGCATCATCCAAAAAATGCGATCGCCTCTTTCAGCTCCTTTACAAACACATCAATCTCCTCACGAGTGTTGTAAAAATACAGACTAGCCCGCGCAGAAGAAGAGATATCCAAAATCCGATGTAGTGGCTGCGTACAGTGATGTCCAGACCGAATCGCAATCCCCGCATCATCCAAAATAGTCGAGAGATCGTGGGGATGGGCTTCGCCCGCCGTAAAAGACGCTAAAGCAGCGCGACCGCTCCCATCGGCTTTGGGCTTAGGGCCAAGAATCTTCAGTTCGGGAATTTCAGCTAAGCGATGGAATAAATGAGCGGTCAACTCCTGTTCGTAGTCATGGATTTTGTCCATGCCGATATTCGTCAGGTAGTCAACGGCAGCACCCAGGGCGATCGCCTCGCCAATGGCAGGCGTTCCCGCCTCAAATCGATTGGGCAAGTCCGCATAAGTAGAGCAATCGAGAAACACATCCACGATCATCTCCCCCCCACCTAGGAAAGGTGGCATGGCGCGGAGGGTATCTAACTTTCCGTACAGGAATCCAGCACCCGTCGGCCCGCACATTTTGTGTCCCGAAGCCACCAGCCAATCGCAGTCGATCGCCTGTACGTCCAGGGGCAGGTGAGGTGCGCTTTGGCAAGCATCGATCAGGACTTTTGCGCCGTGGTGGTGGGCGATCGCCACAATCTCCTCCACGGGGTTGATGCAGCCCAAGGTATTGGACACATGGACCACAGAGACCAACTTGGTTTTATCGGAAACCAGCGATCGGAATTGCGCTAGGTCGAACTCCTGAGTTTCTGTCAGCCCGACAAACTTCAGGACAGCTCCGGTGCGCTGGGCCACAATTTGCCAAGGCACTAGATTGCTGTGGTGCTCCATCACCGAAAGAATGATTTCGTCCCCAGGTTTGAGGGTGGTTTGTCCCCAGGCATAGGCGACAAGGTTAATGGCTTCGGTGGCATTTCGGGTGAAGATAATTTCTTGACGAGATGCCGCATTGACAAAGGCTGCAACTTTATCCCGCGCGCCTTCGTAAGCATCGGTGGCGCGGGAGCTAAGGGTATGTACGCCGCGATGGACGTTGGCGTTATCACGGCGATAATAGTGCTGGATGGCTTCTAAAACCGCCAAGGGCTTCTGGGAGGTGGCGGCGTTATCGAGATACACCAGAGGCTTCCCGTTGACTTCCTGATACAAAATCGGGAAGTCTAGGCGGCGTTCATCAGCTAAAGTTTTTTCTTGAGTAGCAATCATAGTAAGTTCCGCAGAAGTGCTAAGTAAATCTAGAGAAGCAAGCTAAAACAATTGACTGTGCATTAGCTAACTGGGTGGATCTGACCGATCCATTCTCGATAAAAATCCTCATGAGATCCTTCAAAGTTTTCCATACCTTTCTTTGTTAAATACCCACTGCTTTTTCCAGAATGTGGATTTTCAACATAGCTATAAATAAACTTTTCATATTCTAGATTCTCATTCCAATTAATATTAAAAGCTGCATATATTGGGAAAAAAGTCATATTTGCATAGGCGTTGATATGGTCATGAATCCACCAAGCTAATGTAATCCAATCGTTAGTTTGTTCATAGTACGGAATAAATGAGGTCACAATAATGCAGGCAGTTGCTCCCATGAATCCATGTTTATCTTTGGCATCCCAAATATGCTCTGCATAGTTCTTATCATTGGTTGAACAGTTTTCTTTTGTTTCCGAACCTATTTGGTTAACTTCACAAGAACGAAAGGCAGAGCGAATACTAATGCGACCTAGTGCATGCTGAATTGGCTCTAAAACATGTTCGCATAAATTCTTTCCTGCAAGAATTGCTAGTTCTGGGTCATCTGGGATATTTGGGATTTTCTTTACTTGAGAGATTTCAGAATAGAGAAACTCGCGCATGAAAAAACTTTTTGACAGTTGGACACGTCCCAGTTCTTCTAACGCTTTAATGGTTTCTGGCTTTCTCATGTTGAACTTAATCCAGCACTACTCTAATCGTCGTTTCTTCCAGTAATCAGGTTTACGTTTCCCATGGGCGATCGCAACGACCCAGATAAACGATTCAAATTCTGCATAGAAAATGAGAAAAGGAAATCGTTGAATGACGTATCGACGTAACCCTGTAGCTTTATAGACTGCTCCTAAATTTGGATTTTGCTGAATTTTGTCAAGAGCCTGTTCCACCTCAGCCAAAAAATCAAGACCCAGATCTACTTTTTGCTCCTCATAGTAAGAGATTGCAGCATCTAACTCATTGATTGCTTCGCTGTGAATAATGACAGACTTCACGAGTATTTCTCTTTTAACTCAGCAAATACTTGGTTAGATGGCTTCCCGGAAGCAGTTCCACTATCGATCTCTTGCATCCTTCGCGTTAATTCGACATCCCAAGCATTCTCTACATCATAATCGCCTCCCTCATCTAGAGAGTGAATCAGGAAGTGAGCCAACTCCGCACGTTCCTCGATCGAAAGTTGCGAAAGCTCGGTTTTTAATTTTTCTGCGGTTTCAGTCATCACTAAACCTCCTGATTCTCATGCGCATCTAAAACTAACAAAACACAGGCCACTAATCGCGAATCAAGGAAAGAACCGATTGCAAAAGGCGCGATCGCAGTTCTACCGAAGGCACTTTCTCGGTAATTTCAGCCGCAAACCCTTTCACGAGGATATCGCAGGCATTTTTGCGATCCAGACCGCGACTTTGGAGATAAAAGATTTCTTCATCGTCCAATTGGCTGACCGTGGCTCCGTGGGCGCACTTCACGTCGTTTGCCACAATTTCAAGCTGGGGTTTTGTATCCACCCGTGCTTTAGGAGACAAGAGCAAATTGCGACTGAGTTGCGCGGCGTTGGTTTGCTGGGCGGCTTGAGGTACCTCAATTCTGCCGTTGAAAACCGCTCGCGCTCGGTCATTTACGATGCACTTGTGCAACTGCTTGGCAATGCAATGCGGTTGGGCAAAGTGAATGAGGGAGTGGGTATCGCTCAGTTGAGTATCAACAGCGAGGTTAAGTCCATTCAGGTGGGTTTCGGTTTGGATGCCCGTCAGGACAATTTCTGGATTGTGACGGGAGATCTGCGCGCCCACACTCAGTGCAGTCAGTGCGTACCGACTATCGCGGGCTTGAGTGACGGCAGTTTTGCCAATGTGAAACGCTGTGGCGGACTCCCGTTGGGTGCGGGTATGGCGCAGTTGGGCGTTTTCAGCTACAGAAACTTCAGTGACGGCATTTGTCCAATAAGTTCCTTCGCCGGACTCTTGGTGCGTCACCGCTCTGAAAGAGCTAGCTATCGCCCCATATTCTTCAATGAGCGTGGCAGAACTTCCAGACTCGGCAATGACGAGGGTGCGGGGGGCAATCATCGTCGGCTCAGCGCTAGGAACGGTCAAAAACAGCAAGTGAATGGGCGTTTCAAGAACCTGATTTTTTCCAACCCGGATCGCAACGCCATCGGTGAAGCTGGCGGTATTGAGGGCGGTAAAGACCTCATTCATCCCCTGTTGTTTAGCCAGATAGTCTTGGGCAATCTCAACTGCACCATTAAGCGCTTGAACAGTTATCCCAGACGGCAATGCATCTAGGGTTGAGTGTTCGGGAGAGAAGAAGCCATTGACAAAGACAATTCTGATAGAAAGATCGGAGGCTGTCCAAGCTTCTAAAGCAGTGGCGGTGACAGTCGCAGGCTGGGCAAGCTGAAAGTTCGTTCGATACAGTGCAGACAGATCTGTGAATCGCCAATCTTCATCGCGAGTGCCAGGGAGTGCTTGGTCGCTCAGGAGGTTGAGGCCGCGATCGTTGATGCTTTGCAGCCAATCTGCTCTTTTTGCGCCGGAGCGCAATTTGATGAGTTTGGCTAGGTAGGTGTGGCGATCGCCTTCACTCACCAAAGACATCGGTTCTTTCAATTCTGCTTCGAGGTTTGTGACTTGGAGACTCATCGCGCACCTACCTCTACGGGTTCGCTGTCGGTAATCCAGTCATAGCCGCGCGCTTCCAGTTCGAGGGCCAGTTCTTTACCACCCGTGGTGACGATCCGACCGCCTTCCATGACGTGGATATAGTCGGGCACAATGTAGTCGAGCAGGCGTTGATAGTGGGTGATCGCCAAAACAGCATTATCAGGCGTGGTGAGTTGGGTTACACCATTGGCAACAATTCTGAGCGCATCAATATCCAATCCAGAATCCGTTTCGTCCAGGATGGCAAGAGTAGGTTCTAGAAGCGCCATTTGCAGAATTTCATTGCGCTTTTTCTCACCGCCGGAGAAGCCTTCATTGACGCTCCGGTCGAGAAAAGCGGGGTTCATTTTGACAATCTCCAGTTTTTCACGAATGAGATCGTCAAAGTCAAAGGCATCAATTTCTTCGAGTCCTTTGTGTTTTTGCTTAGAGTTATAGGCAACCCGCAAAAAGTCGAGATTGCTCACCCCTGGAATTTCAAGAGGGTATTGAAAGGAAAGAAAGATTCCTTCACGAGCGCGATCGTGGGGTTCTAGGTCGAAGAGGTTTTGGCCTTTGAAGAAGACTTCGCCGCCTGTGACAGTGTAGGCAGGATGCCCAGTAAGGACTTTAGAGAACGTGCTTTTGCCGGAGCCATTCGGCCCCATAATGGCATGAATTTCGCCTGCTTTGATTTCTAAGCTGAGTCCTTTCAGGATTTCAACACCGCCAACTTCGGCGGTCAGGTCTTTGACGGATAAAATAACGTCGCTATTTTCAACGATCACTCAATCAACCTCAACTTTCTTGACTTAAATCATTCATGTATTCCGTGACCGCATCGTATTGGTCGGGAAGATTGGCAGCAGCAACAAGTTTGCCAAGATCTAAATTTGGCAAAAACTGACTGACAAAAATTTGCTGATAACTTTCATCCCTCAGGGCATAAAGCCTTAAGCTACCGTCTTGCCAAAACCAAACCTCAGGAACCCCAAAGCGCCGATAAGATTCCAGCTTGTCTACACCGCCGCTGGTCAAGACCACCTCAATGGCAATGTCAGCGCGATCTTTTTTGGAACCAATGTTGTAAGACTCATCCGGCTGACGACGAGCAGAATCTTCCTTGGTGCCCAAAGAAGGGCCACCGCGAATATAGTACCGAATCCCTTTAGCGCGTAAATAAACTTCTAGGAGGCGACCTATGGTTGATTTCAACTCTTCATGTTCGTTACTAATCGGCATAAACTCTATCACGCCATCCAAATAAGCCAGCCGAATTCCCGCGACATCAGAGAAGGCCGCTTCGATCGCCTCAAAACTCTCCCAGGAAACCCCCTCAATCAGGCTGGATTGCGTCGATCTTTGGATTGCTGGTAGTGCTTGCACCATGGCGCTGTCCCCCTACCCTACCGAACCTTCTAGCTTCAGGCTCAACAGGCGATCGGCTTCCACCGCAAACTCCATCGGCAATTGGTTGAACACGTCCTTACAAAAGCCGCTGATCATCATCGACACAGCATCTTCGGCGGAGATGCCGCGCTGGCTGAAGTAGAACAATTGGTCTTCGCCGATTTTGGAGGTGGAGGCTTCGTGTTCGACTTTGGCGGCGTTGTTCTGCACCTGAATGTACGGGAACGTGTTGGCCTCAGCGCGATCGCCAATCAGCATTGAGTCGCACTGGGAGTAATTCCGCGCCCCCTCCGCTTTGGGGCCGATTTTGACTTGGCCGCGATAGCTGTTCTGAGAGCGCCCCGCCGAAATCCCTTTAGAAATAATGGTGCTGCGGGTATTTTTGCCGATATGAACCATT
Organism: Altericista sp. CCNU0014; assembly: GCF_044923475.1. Lineage (NCBI taxonomy): Bacteria > Bacillati > Cyanobacteriota > Cyanophyceae > Synechococcales > Altericista > Altericista sp. CCNU0014. The sequence goes on along the minus strand of NZ_CP137338.1, from coordinate 1,342,595 downwards.
TTGGTGCCCGTATCGGCCTGCTGGAGGTTGTTGGTCAACGCCACAGAGTAAAACTCACCGATGGAGTTGTCGCCCACGAGGACGCAGCTTGGATATTTCCAGGTGATGGCGGAACCCGTCTCTACCTGAGTCCAGGAAATCTTGGAGTTTTTTCCAGCGCAAAGGCCGCGCTTGGTCACGAAGTTATAGATGCCGCCTTTACCGTTTTCGTCGCCCGCGTACCAGTTTTGGACGGTGGAGTATTTGATGTCGGCGTTGTCGAGGGCGACCAGTTCCACCACAGCGGCATGGAGCTGGTTGGTGTCGAACATCGGGGCGGTGCAGCCTTCCAGGTAACTCACCTGAGCGCCTTCTTCGGCAATAATCAACGTGCGCTCAAATTGACCTGCGCCTTCGGTATTGATGCGGAAATAGGTGGAAAGCTCCATCGGACATTTCACGCCTTTGGGGATAAACACGAAGGAGCCATCGCTAAAGACCGCAGAGTTCAGCGCGGCAAAGTAGTTGTCGCCGACAGGTACGACGCTGCCGAGATATTTTTCGACTAGCTCGGGGTAGTCATGCACTGCTTCGGAAATGGAGCAGAAGATTACACCGTCTTCCGCCAGCTTGGCGCGGAAGGTGGTCGCCACGGAGACACTATCGAAGACGGCATCCACGGCCACGTTGGAGAGGCGCTTTTGCTCGGAGATGGGGATGCCTAACTTCTCGAAGGTTTCGAGCAGGGCCGGATCAACTTCATCCAGGCTCGATTTTTTCTCCTGCTTTTTAGGCGCAGAGTAATAGACAATGTCTTGGTAATTGATGGCGGGGTAATGGACGTGCGCCCATTCCGGCTCATCCATCTTGAGCCATTGACGGTAGGCCTTCAGCCGAAAGTTCAGCATAAATTCCGGCTCATTCTTTTTCGCCGAGATCAGCCGAACCACATCCTCACTGAGTCCAGCGGGAATCTGCTCCGATACAATATCGGTGACAAAGCCGTACTTATAGGGCTGATTGACCAGGGATTGGACGGTTGCAGTCATGGGATGCGTTCTCTCTGAATAGTCTTTTAAGGGGAGGCTTGGGCCTAAATGCGCTTCTAGATCTGACCTATTTTAGGCTGAAACCTATGCCCTACCTAGAATTGCAGCTCGCGGCCATTGCTGGCTTTTACTGCGGCGCGTGTATAATGACTAAAACAACACTGACATTGCGTAACTTTTTATAAGACTACTTTAGCAACAAACCTGTTGTCAAAGTCTTGGAAGAGAAAATTGTGACCACCACAGCCTCCACCAAACAAGATATCCTTCATCATCTGTTAAAGCGGGGTCAGGCGACGGCCCAGGAGTTAGCCGAGTGGCTTGCGGTGAGTCCGCAGGCGGTTCGCCGTCACTTAAAAGATTTGGAGACGGAAGGGCTGATTGAGTTCAAAAACAATCAGTCGGGTCTGGGACGACCGCAGCATGTCTATTGTCTGAGTCGGGAAGGCCGCGATCGCCTCCCCAACCGTCACGATGATTTTGCTTTGGATTTACTGGACACCCTGGCTGAAACCGTAGGCCCCGATGGAATGCAGTCGATTTTGCGGCAGCAGTGGCAGCGAAAGGCGATCGAGTATCAGCGGGAGTTGGGAGAGGGTTCGTTGGCGGAGCGGGTGGCGGAGTTAGTCCGACTACGGCAAGCCGAAGGCTACATGGCAGAGTTTTATCAGATTCCAGAAGATGCTGAGCCTGCGACTGCTACCCAATTTATTTTGACGGAATACAACTGCGCCATTTCCCACGTTGCGGAATCGTTTCCGAGCGTTTGCGGCCATGAGTTAGAAATGTTTGCCGTGGCGCTTCAAGACTGTCAAGTCGAGCGCACCCACTGGATTGTAAATGGCGAACATCGTTGCGGATATTTGATTCAATCGAAATAGAGCAAAGCTATAATTTATCTTAAACAAAAAAATTAGTTAGCAGATAATTAAGCTTAATACTAGGGAATACTAAGGCAGCATTGTCTTTTGGTCTTTTGAAGCAAGTTAGCTAATATGACTCTTGGCGATCACATCTACGTTTATCGTACTGGCTACACTCATCATGGCATTGACTGTGGCGATCGATCTGTTATTCACTACAGCGGTAGTATCAAAGAAAAATCTCAAGCAACTATTTGCCAGACGACATTAGAAGATTTTCGAGGTGGAAGAACGTTATTTACGAAAAAATATCAACGATGTGATTCTCCTGAAATTGTAGTAGAAAGAGCGAAAAGTCGAACAGGAGAGGAGAAATACGATCTTTTATTCAACAATTGCGAACATTTTTCTCGTTGGTGCAAAACAGGAAATCATCAAAGCGAACAAATTCAGAAGACTTTGTTCTCAGGAGTTATAAGTAAAACTATTTCAGTTCTTCTATTAAATGAAGTTATATCAAGTTTGTACGAAATCAAATTTCAACTGGATGGTGTCTTAAAACAGTTAAGCAGCATTAAAGCTCAACTAGATCGAATTGAATTCAAAATAGATCTTATGCAAGAGTCTAAATTTCGTGCAGCGACCAGAAGACTACTAGACGCAATTGACATATCAGACGAGAGATTAGTTTTAGATTGCATCAGAGTTTTTAGTGAGATGCATGAATATTATACTGGGCTTCTAAAGCATCTTAGTAAAGGAAGATTTTCTAGAGAAAATCTATTCTTAGCAAGAAAAGTCTTTGTCGATATTTTCAGCCTCGCATTAATATCCAACTTACTGGAATCTGCCTCTTACTTATTAATTGGTTATCAAAATAAATCAATTGATGTCTTTATGAGAAATGAGGTTTTTGAAATTACGGCTCATAGTATTTACGAACGCACAATAGGAGGTGGATACATCTGTCACCCTAGCTTCAATCTTGGAAATTATTCAAGAAAAGCTTTTTGTGAGTATCACTGCTTTCATTATCCTGCATTAATATCCAAAAATTGTGTGTCTTCAAGACTGTTCCCTTCAAAATCAAGCAAAAAAACTCAGAAAAATGAATGTGAAGAAGAGTTATTATATAATTTTTCTCTTGATTATTCCATTATTGTTGGCATCGAAGAAATCTTTGCCATAGCTCAAATTTAACTACGATCATCAGTATTTGTTTTCCACACATATTGACGTTGTTCGCAATGCGTTCTTGGAGAGTACACAATGCAGCTAAAATTAACTAAGGTTTTTCAGAAAGTCGCTGAAGGGTATATTGAATTTGTCGAAGAATTACCTGGAGCTAATACCCAAGGCGATACCCTTGAAGAAGCCAGAGCTAATCGGCACTGAGCAGTTAAAACGTGATTGCTGTAATACTCACGTAGAGTAGGTTATGGAGCAATGCAATGTGTATATTGCGAGAGTGAACGTGTGGTCAGAAATGGAAAAGACCAAGCATGTGGACAAATCATACAGACTTACCGTTGTAATGAATGCGGACGACGGTTCAACGAGCGAAGCGGCACGCCAATGGCAAGACTGCGCACCGCCCCCGAAACGATCGCGCTTGCGCTGAAAATCAGAAGTGAAGGGCTTGGCATCAGAGCCACAGGGCGAGTGCTGGAAAAATCAGGAGGAAGTATCGCCACCTGGGAGAAGCGCCTATCCGCCCAGGTCTCAAATTGGTCGCCCCCTGCACCCGAAGGGAGTGAAGTGACACTCGAAGGAGATGAAGTCTATACTCGCGTGGGCGAGAACCTTCCCCCCGGAATCATCTGAGGGCTGGACAATTCATTTCATTGAGCGAACCAGTCGCTATTGGGTCGAAGCTCAAGCCGGACTCAAAGATGCGTCCCTGTTTGAGAAAGGAGTCAAAGCCGCATGGGATTGGGCTAGCCCCAGTGAATGGATTCGATGGTTTACAGACGGAGAACGACGCTATGGCAAAGAATTATGGAAGCTAGCGAGTGTGTATCTAGGCCCAAGAGAAACGCCCCCAACCTACGAATATCGGAAAGTTGAGAAGGCTTAGAAGTCGCAATGAAGATTAAAGGGTCTCAGGGCCAGCCTCATGTTGAATGGTTCAGAACAGAACATCCTTTTACGGCCATTAGTCCTCAATCAGAGGTTCACGCCAATCACAATGAAGCTCACAATGGTTCGCTGCGACGTAGAGCAAGTGCTTATCGCAGACGGCAGAATCACTATGCCAAAGTCGTGGAAGGATTACAGCGAGCTTTGAACGTGCAGCGGTTGATTCATAATTGGGTTAGACCCCATTGGGGACTGGAGAAAAATCAGACCCCAGCCATGGCGATGGGCTATCTTGAGCGGCCTATCACAATGCTCGAACTCCTATCCTCCAGAGGATTTAAGTTCATCACGCCTTAGCAGGGCAGTGCCAGTTTGGGGTCTCTAGGCGCTGTCATAACCCCTCCCTAGTTTTAGCCTTCATTCCTATTTTACTCCGGCGAAAGTGATAAAAGAGAGGTAGTAACTAGACGCTCAAGACTTAAGGAAATCTTTCTATGCTGTATCGTTGCTCAAATCGCAAGGGCTAACAAAACGGCGAAGTCGAGCTATAAACTGACTTTTTAGCAGTGACGACGATCGCCGCTGCGGGTATGGTTGCGTCACACAACCGCATTGATTTCCTTTGCATACTGAGTGTGACTTGGAATAGTACCGCTAAAACTGCTATATCTCAAAAGCTAGAAGATAGCTCGTGTCAGACACTCATCGATCTAAAGGAGTTCACAAGATGAAGCGAATGCTCTATACAGTCGCTACCCTGAGCGCTGTCCTAGGCATGGTTCAGGCTGCTCGCGGTGCAGATGCTGGGGACTTGCAACGCTTAAAGCAAACGGGAGAGTGCGAGCGATGCAATCTGGTGGGGGCGGATCTGCGCAATGCCAACCTTAGAGACGCAAAGTTAAAGGATTCAAACCTGGAGGCTGCTAATTTATCGGGCGCTAATTTGCAAAACACCAACTTTAAACGTGCAAATCTCAGAGCAGTCAATTTCAAAAATGCCATCATTCAGGATACGGATTTTTCTGAAGCCAATCTCAGAGACGCAATGATTGACTATCGAGAACTAGAGCGCGGGGATGCAAAGGTTTGCAATGCAATCATGCCCAACGGGATCAAAAAAGAGACCAATTTTGAAGGATTCTTTGGTTTTGGCGGCTGCCGGAACTAAAGCCAAACTCATACAGCAGTAACCCGTCTGTCTTTCGTTCTATAGCAACATCTGAAAAGACAAACGGGTTGTTTGCATGGCTGATAGCGATCGCACTTATAACGATTTAGGCTAAAGGCAAACTTTTAGTTAGATTCAGTTCCTTGATTGGGCGAGCCTTGCATGCTCGTATCCTCTGCACCCGGCGCTTCAGGCGCTGCGCCGGGTCTTACTTCAGCATTAGAGGGTTGGCCCTCAGCATCAGAAGATTGACCCGTCATGCGTGCGGCTTCTTCTACAGGCGTTGCTCTACCAGTGCCCATAGATGCTGGTTCCACAGGTTTTTTGCCAGATTTAGTGGAGGTTTGCGTTTCTTGAAGCTCGTGCAGGCCAAAGTTATTCGTATTCACGCCAGCATAGTTAACTTTTTCAAAGCGTACGATGACGGGGTATTTAATGCCGCTTTGATCCACCGAGGCAACCGTTCCTTCTTGACGATACCAATAAGATTCTGGTCGAAGAATTCTGACTTTAGATCCGCGCTGAATCATAGGATGTTCCTCTCATTAGGTTGGCTGCAAAACCCTCGACGCTGAATCCCGGAAGCTAGACTCAACCCTAAGGCTAGGTACACATTATCTTCGCTTCCCCGGACCGAATATTCTCTCCCAAAAGGATGATTTCAGTATTGCTGGGGGAGAACCCTTTAGGATGGAGTTGAAACGGCACGGATAAATTGAAGCGTTGGCGCAATAGGGAACTGTCGAACGCGGCGTCGAAAGTGGCATGGATTTATTCGAACATCGACTGCAACAACTCAACCTCACGGACGCGCCGCTAGCGGCGCGGATGCGCCCCAGAACGTTAGACGAGTTTGTGGGCCAAGATGCCATTGTGGGGCATGGCCGTTTGCTCCGTCGGGCCATTCAAGCCGATCGGCTGTCTTCGCTGATTTTCTACGGTCCTCCCGGAACTGGCAAAACCACGCTGGCTCAAATTATTGCGAATACAACCCAAGCGCATTTTGTGGCCATCAATGCAGTGTTAGCCGGGGTTAAGGAGATTCGAGAGGCGATCGCCACAGCAAAGGAGCGGAGCGGCCATTACGGTCAGCGCTCCATTTTGTTTGTGGATGAGGTCCATCGATTTAACAAAGCGCAACAGGACGCGCTCTTACCCTGGGTGGAAAATGGCACCATCGTTTTGATTGGAGCCACGACGGAAAATCCCTACTTCGAAGTCAATAAGGCGCTCGTGAGCCGTTCGCGCCTCTTTCAGCTCAAGCCTCTGACAGCAGATCGCTTGCGCCAGGTCGCGCATCGAGCCTTGACGGATGAGGAGCGGGGGTACGGCGATCGCCCCGTCCGAGTTACCCCGGAAGCCCTAGATCACTGGGTTAATATTGCCAACGGCGATGCCCGCAGTCTCCTGAATGCGTTAGAACTTGCCGTCGAAACCACCCCACCCGATGCCCAAGGCGTCGTTCGGATCGACCTAGAGATTGCCGAAGCCTCAATTCAGAAACGGGCCGTACTTTACGACAAAGAAGGCGACGCCCATTTCGATACCATCAGCGCCTTTATCAAAAGCCTGCGCGGCTCCGACCCCGATGCAGCCCTGTATTGGCTGGCCCGCATGGTTTATGCCGGAGAAGACCCGCGCTTTATCTTTCGGCGAATGCTGATTTTAGCCAGCGAAGATGTGGGATTGGCCGATCCACAGGCAGTGGCGATCGTGGACAGCTGCGCTCGCGCGTTCGACCGCATTGGCTTGCCGGAGGGGCAATATTCCCTAGCACAGGCTGCACTGTATCTAGCGACAGCGCCTAAATCCAACCGAGTCTTGGGCTACTTCGATGCGTTAGCGGCTGTGGAGCGAGAGCGGGAAGCGGAGGTGCCCAACCCCCTCAAGGATGGCAATCGCGATCGGGAAGGATTCGGACATGGGGCTGGGTACGTTTATCCCCACGCCTATCGAGAGCATTGGGTCGCGCAGCAGTACCTCCCCGGCGACCTTCAGGGACAGGTATTTTACCAGCCTTCAGATCGAGGTTACGAAGGTCAAATCCGCATCCAAACGTCCCGCCGTCGCGAGGCTCAGCTCGCTGTAGCGATGGAGGGCGAGCCTTTAGGTTCTCCAGAAATATTGACCTATAGTCCCAAAAACTCTGCTCGAGAGCGCTGGCTCCAGCGAACGCTCAGTCAAGCGGGAGAATACTTGGGGCAGGTGCGCGATCGCCTCTTCGCACAAACGCGAATTCAGCGACACCACGTTGTCTTGGATCTCAATGCGGGCAGCGGTTTGCTGACCTGGGAGGCGCTGCGGCAAGTTCCAGAAGGGGGTGTCTATACCTACGCGCAAACCGAAACCGAAGCTATCGCGCTCCGCGCCCAAACGGAGGGTACGAGCGCGCTGCAGCGCCCGATCGTGTTGTTTGGCGCGATCGCCCAGGTCGGGCAAGTCTTGAATGCAGAGGCTCCTGAGGTGAAGTTTGATTGGATTGTAGGCCGCAACGGGCTGGGAAATGAGTCAGACAAACGGGCGATCGCGCTTCAATTGGCGGCGCTACTTCAGCCGGGAGGTCGCATTGTCCTAGCAGAAACTCTTCCGCGTTGCAGCCAGCGGCTCTACGACCTCATCCCGCAGGACGGCATTGACGCCAAACTTCGGAAGCGATGGGTAAAGGCCGAGGAGCAGATCTACGACGCCAAAAAGGGGGATTCGCGGTTGAATTGGGAGATCGAGGATATCTCAAATGCCTTTGAATCGGCTGGATTTAAAACCCATTGCGAAGTCGAGCGAGCAGGCCACGAACTTTACATCGCGCCTCAATTGATAGAGCGTTGGTTTGCGGCAGATACCGAGCGCTTGTCCTACGGCGATCGCCTCCGCCAAACCCTTTCTCAAACAGAGGTTGAGGACATTCGAGATCGCTTGACGCAGGCGCTGACCCGGCAAACGGTACGGTGGAAAAAGGCGATCGCCTATATCGCGGCCTATCCGGAAGCGTTCTAACCAAAGGAATATTGGCTCTAGATCTGCAACCCTTAAGGAATCAACCCGCCCACGATTTGCAGCAAGAAGATTGCCAGCATGGGAGACAGATCGAGCCCTCCCAACGGTGGAATCAAAGAGCGAAATAAATTGAGGTAGGGATCTGTGAGTTGGCTCAGCACGACCAAAGGAGGGCTGCTCCAGTTCACGGTAGGAAACCAAGTGAGAATTAATCGGATAAAGATGATGACTGTATAAATAGCAATAAACTGCCTTAGTCCGCCACCTAAAACAGATAAAACGTCAGTTGACATAATATTCCTGCATAATCGAACGCTACTCCTAGTTTAGTCGATTCAAAAGCGTTGTTTTGAGGATCGGAGATTAGAACTCTTCCGGCGTTCCGCTGCCGTTGACCTTACTCAACTGCTGCCGAGCTAAGTCAATGGCATCGTTGAGCTGAGAAATTTTATCTTCCAAGCCTTGACGGGCTTCCTCCACGGTCGGTTCTTCGGTCGCGTTGAGCACTCGCTGCCGGATGCGCTTGAACTGCTCTTTGGCGATGCTGGCTGGCCCGCCTTCCGCGAGTGCCTCGTCATTTTCCGCTTCGCTGAGCTTCGTTGCAACCCAAGTTCCAACTAGGCCGCCCACAACGGATCCAAAAATAGCTCCTGCGAGAAAGCCTCCCGCAAAGCGATCGCCGCCTTGATTACTCATGTGCCAACTGTTCGATTCGCAATATTTTCTAGCTTACCTTTTAACCTGAACTCAAAGCCAAGTTCTCTTACGAGAAAGATTAGGTCCGATGAAATGTCTCAACCCCTTGACAGATGCTAGCGCCTCGTAAGACACTGCTCATCTTAACCGTAGCCGAAGGACGTTGGCATGGGGGCACTCAAGGGTCGCGATCTACTCAGCCTTGCCGATTTATCGACCGAAGAAATTTTGTTTCTGCTCGATCTTGCCGCACAGCTCAAGTCCGGGAAGGTGCGGCCTAGATGTACTAACGTGTTGGGTCTGCTGTTTTCTAAAGCCTCAACGCGTACCCGCGTCAGCTTTTCCGTCGCGATGGGCCACATGGGCGGACAGGTTTTAGACCTCAACGCGAACCTGACTCAAGCGGGACGGGGGGAACCGATTGAAGACACTGCCAGAGTCCTCGATCGATACTTAGATGTGGTTGCCATCCGCACCTTCGAGCAATCCGAGGTCGAAACCTTTGCCCGTTATGCCAAGATTCCGGTCATCAATGCCCTCACCGACCTCGAACACCCCTGTCAGATTTTGGCTGACTTACAGACGGTGTTTGAGGCATTTGGGACCTTTAATGGCCTGACGCTAACCTATTTCGGAGATGGCAATAATATCGCCCATTCTTTGCTACTGGGCTGTGCGTTAGTGGGCCTTAACATTCGAGTGGCAACGCCCCAAGACTACTCGCCTTTGCCGGAGATCGTGGCAAAGGCTCGGGACATTGCGGGCGATCGCGCTTCCGTCACCGTCACGACCGATCCAAACCAAGCTGCCGAGGGTGCCCATATCCTGTACACCGACGTCTGGGCCAGTATGGGGCAAGAATCTTCTGCCGACGATCGGGTCCCGATTTTTATGCCCTATCAAATCAATGCAGAATTACTGGCCCTAGCAGATCCTGCGGCGATCGTGCTCCATTGTCTGCCCGCCTACCGCGAGAAAGAAATTACCCATGCGGTCATGGAGGGGCCTGCCTCGCGGATTTGGGATCAAGCGGAAAACCGATTGCACACCCAAAAGGCATTATTGGCATCTGTTTTGGGATTGGATATCGCTTGAGACGGGCTTTGCCCGCGCCCCATACCTTCAATCGACCGATCTTACCTTTGCCGCACGGCGTAGGTTGCGCGCAATCGATACTCGCCGCGCGCGGGAATTTCCACGATTTCGTTTGCGGCGTTTGCGGTTTCGACGCAGACAAACGATCGATAGTCGTCGTCTTCGAGGTCGGCCATTCCCGCGCAAATCTCAGCCCAGGGATTCCAGACGATCGCAGTCTTACTGCCAGAAGCGGCGATCTGAATCTGACGATTGAGGGCCGCATCGTCAATGGTTAACTCGCCCTTGACATCCATGTAGATCCGATCGACTTCTCGGTCGATCGCAATAGAACCTTGCTGGGTCTTTCGAGTGCCACCATCGACTTTGTCTAGATATTGTCCGTCCTCTAAGCCCAGAACCCGCACTTGACGGATATCGCCGACCTTAAAGTAAGTGTGCAATGCCTGAGAGATCGAGAAGGCGCGATCGCCCCGGTTGCGGGTTACGAGTTCCACGGTGAGGGTATTGCCGACCGTAACCTCAATCGCCAGTTCGAAGGACTGCGGCCAGATGCTTTGGGTTTCAGCGGTGTCCGATAGCCCTAGGATTACTTTTGTTTCAGCATCCGCGATCGCTTCCGTGCTGACAACAGTCCACAGCCGATTTCTCACAAATCCGTGGCTGGAGCGCCCCAACCCTTCAGGATCTGGACCGAACCAGGGCCAACAGATGGGAATACCGCCTTTAATAGCTTTTCCGTCTTGGTAATAGGCTTGCCTGCTCAAGAACAGCAGGTCTTCGGGTTCGGATGCGGGCTGGAAGGACAATACTTGGCCGGAATACACGGAAATCAAGGCTTTAGCACTTTTATTGCAAATTTCGATAAAGGGAAATCCGCCTTTGCCTTCAAAAAACTTGAGTTGGTCTGCCAGTCCGTACTGGGTGTTTAATTGCTCGATACTCATACGAACTCCTGACAGGTCTAACGATTGTGCCTCACTTAAGCTTATCTGCTCGCGGTTAAGGGCGGGCTTTTGAGGCGGGGCGATCGCTACACAGCGTCCGCAGGCTCAATTTCAGGCTCGTGCAAGCATGCTAAAGGGTCCAGCTAAGGAGCCAGACCCAGGATAAAAATCAAATTCAAATTTAAGAATGCTCAGAAAAGAAACAAATCTAGCGAACGAAGTCTTACTAAGGGTTTACAGAGCGACGATAGTCTGTCTCTAGGTCTGAACTTACGCCCTTTAGCCAGGACGGCTTCGGCTGAGTTGAGGCTTCTTATTGAAGGCTAGAAGCCATCCTCAACTGCCGCATTCGATAGGTAAGCTCATGAAGGGGATAGCCTACCGCCTATAGGATTAGAGCTAGGAGGCACAGACTCTAATCGCAGACGTTTTCGAATCAATTTCAAGTGGTTTAGGTCTCCTTTTTGCGGATTTCCTTGTGCCTGAATTAAAACTAACACTCCCGCTCTTAGGTGTCAGTAGCTTGAAACCAAAGTTCGATGGAGTTTACAGTTGTTAATCTTTCGTTAACTTACGTATTGTTGGTGGCGTCAGGCACTCTCAACGGCAGCAGTTCTTGGAGGGTTTCCCGAGCGGATCGGGGTTTCCATCCCAGTTGCGATCGCGCTTTAGAGGCATCCACCCGCACGCAGCGATCGTAGATGTAGCGCACTCGTTCGCGGCTGAGGGGGGGCTGCCAGCCCAACAGCCTGCCGATGGGGTCTAAAAGATGGCCCAGGAACCGCACGAGTGCTTCGGGGGCTTCCGCTGGGGCTGGAATGCCGGACTGCTGGCTAAACTGCCGAAACATGTCGCGGGTGGTCATTTCCCCAGCCGAAATAATGTAGTGCTCGCCGATTTGCCCTCGCTCTGCGGCTAAAATCATGGCTTCTACCAAGTCATCGACGTGGACGATGCCCGTGATGCGATCGCCCCCGGCCCAAAGTTTGAGCCGTCCTTTGAGGAAGGTTTGCACGACTGGCCCAAAGTGAGGGTCGTCTGCGCCAAAAATACCGGAGGGTAAAACGCTCACGACGTCCAGTCCCTCCTGGGCTGCTGCATCGACGGCCTGTTGAGCCAGGTACTTGGTGCGATCGTAGGCCGAAGAAAAATCGGTTTGGGTGCGCGCAAAGGTTTCATCCACCACCTGTCCCTGGGTATCGCCAAATACGCCGATCGTGCTGCAATACACCATCTTGGAGACGCTCGCAGCTCGAGCTGCGGCCAGCACGGCTTGAGTGCCTCGGACGTTTACCCGCTCCATTGCCGCAGCATCCACTAACCCCAGTTCTACGTAGGCGGCGGTGTGAAAAACAGTATTGACTCCTGTCATTGCAGCCGTTAAGGCGGCTCGGTCGGTAATGTCGCCGTAGGCGTAGGTGATGGGGAGGGATGAAAGGCGATCGCACTGACTGGAGGGGCGCACGTAGGCAATAACCTCTACCTCCCGCGCCACCAATGCCTTGACTAAATGGGATCCGGTAAAGCCGTTTGCTCCTGTGACTAGCGCTTTCATAGGACTTTTTCGTAAATCCGGTAGGTCTTGTAAATCTTACCGCCTGCGGCTTCGATCAGTTTTCGGGAGGCATAATTGTCTTCAAAGACCCAAGAGAGTTCTGCCCGCTGGTAGGGTTTACCTTTTTTGAGACCGCCCTGCATCCCTAAGTAAATCAGCGCGAGCGGCACCATTTTGCGGCGATATTCCGGCAGCGAACAGACGGCAATCACCCGCGCTCGATCGATTTTGCGGCGGTACCAAAGAAATTTAAGAATCCCAATCCAGTCAAGCTTTCCGCCGACATGCTTGAGTGCAATGTTGTAGTCCGGCAAACCCATCCAGAACCCAATCATTTCGCCGTCGTACTCCGCGACGGGAAAGAGGTCAGGGTCTACCAAGGACTGAAGGCTTTTGGCTTCTTCCAAAAATTCTTCTAAGGTGCGGGGTGTGGAACTCCAGTTGTTGGCAAAGGCACGGTTGAACAGGTCATAAATCTTTTCGCAGTCATCGGCAAAGTCTTGGCCTTTGGTGTGGATGGGGCGAAAGGTCACGCCGGACTGGCAGGCGATGCGATAGCCTTTCTCGAAGGGTTTGGAAAGCTCGCGATCGAGGAGAAAGTCATAGGCGATGGCGTCTTTGGCTTTGTGCCAGCCCAGTTGTTCCAAAAACTGCGGGTAGTGGGGCGGGTTGTAGGGCATCATCATTGCGGGCTGGGAGTCGAATCCATCGACTAAGAATAGGCAGCTATTGTGGGTGGAGAGATCGATGGGGCCTCGGATGCGATGGATGTCTCGATCTCGCAGCCATTGCTCGGCGGCAGCAAACAATGCTTTGGCAATCTCTAAGTCGGGGATGCACTCAAAGTAGCCGAATAGCCCAATGGGTTCGCCTTCGCGTTCGATGAGACGTTGGTTGATGGATGCTACGATGCGTCCGACGGGCTTGTCTTGGACGAGGGCAACAAAGGCTTGCAGGGTACCGTAGGTGCGGAAGGGATTGGCGGGGGCAAGTTGGGCGGCGATCGCGCTTCTTAAGGGCGGCACCCAGTGAGGATCGTTGGTATAGACGCGCTCGGGCACATCCAGAAACAGCTCGAGGTCGGCGGGGGTTGAGACGGCTCGAAGGTCGGTGGATAAAGTCGAAATCATAGGCGTAAGCAAGGATCGAAGGGATACAGCGAGGGCGACGGCCCTAATCATCGCTGAGACGATAACCCTTAGCTTACTGGCTAGTTCTCCTTTCTCCCAAATTCGAGCTTATAAGAAGCGAAGGACTGCTTCGATTGAATATTCGATTTCAGCAACACGAGCAACTAAGGCTGTCTGAATTCTTTCCGGTCAATGTTTCGCGACCCATTGCAAAATTGACATTCTCTCAGGTGAGAGGGGCCAAGGTTTGCTACGATTGACGCCAATACGTCGTCGCAGACGGCGCTGAGTTGTCAGCCAGAGGCCATCGTGACATCCCTAAACCGCCGCTCGGGTCCAGCCCAATGGATGAATCTAGGCGCGATCGCCGTTTTGGCGATCGCCTTCATCTACCTCTTCTTCTGGCCTGGGCCTGAAGGATTGCCGCTCGTCAAGATCGGCTTGCCACAGCGTGCAGTCGTGCTGGAAGCCAACATTGCGGGTCTCAATACCACCGATATCGAATCCACTCTCCGGCCTGGTACGGAGGTGAAAGTTTCGATCAAAAATTCAGCCCTCATTCCCCTCACCCTCAAGTCGATCGAGAGGGTACCCGGTACGGTCGTGGCCACCCAACCCAACGGCAATGTAGCGCCTCAACCCGATCCCAGACCAGAAATGCGCTTTGGGTCCAATCTCCTCTTAAAACTGGAGGGCAAGGGCTACTCCAATCAAAGCGGATTTTTTCTGGGGGTCAAACGCATCCGAGTCGGCTCGACCGTTGTGATCGATAGCGCGGGGGTGGAAACGCCAGCCAGCGTAGTTGGCGTAGTCGTGGAACCGCTTTCTAAAAGCTAACGCTCGGCAGCGGATGGGTTGAGTTTTAAGGGCAAAGCTTGGTTGATTTGCTCGATCGCTTCTCGCTCGGCGGCGTTGATATCGCCGATGTAGTGCTGAAAGACTTGGCTGAAGCGCTGATGGTAAAAGCGATGCAGGCTGTAGTTTGGCGTGGCCGGAAAGCCCCGACGCTTTTTGTGCCGTCCCCCTGCCCCTGGGTCGAAGCGCTGAATCCCATTGGCGATCGCCCACTCGATAGGCGTATAGTAGCAGGCATCGAAATGGAGGCAGTCGATATCGCGATCGCAGCCCCAGTAGCGGCCATAGAGCTGGTCTCCTTTGGTCAAGCAAAACGACATCCCGATCGGTTTCTGCCCGTTCCCTTCCGCAAAGGCGGCGACAAACATGACTCGATGGGCGTAGTTGGGGTACAACTGCCGAAAAAACTGCTGGGTGAGGTACTTGCTGCCCCACATAAATTTCTCGCAAGTGTCGTTGTAAAAGCGATGCATTAGCGGAAACAGCGATTCGGGAATGTCTTCGCCGGAAAAGACCTTAAGGGTCAGACCTGCGCTCTCGACGGCTTTGCGCTCTCGTTTGATATTGCGGCGCTGGTTGGCATTAAAGGCACCCAGGTAGTCATCGAAGCTGTCGAATTCGCTATTTTGCCAGATGTAGCTATGGTGGAGCCAAGTCGCGAAGCCACGCGCTTCAAGAGCAGCTTTCCACTGTGGATCGGCAAACAAAAAATGACAGCCGGAGATGCGGTTTTGCTGGCAGAATCGATCGATGGCTTGCACCATCAAATCCGTCAGCAGGTCTTCATCTTCTCCGGGCGCAATTAAGAAGCGATAGCCTTCGGCAGGGGTGAAGGGCGTCATTCCCAATAGTTTGGGGTAATAGTTCAGGCCCACTCGACGGGCGACATCGGCCCACTCTTGGTCGAATACAAATTCGCCGTAGCTGTGACTTTTGACGTAGAGCGGCGCTGCGGCAATGAGGGTTTGCCCGCGCCAGAGGGTGAGATGGTTCGGGAGCCAGCCTGTTTTAGCTGTTGCGCTGCCAGAGGTTTCTAGGTTTGTCAGCCATTCCCATTCTAGAAAGGGCGTTTTGAGCGGCAGGGCTAGGACATCCCACGCAGCTTGCGGAATTTCGGTAAGTGTATTAATCCAGGCAATTTGATATTGAGGTTTGACCGCTTCGATCATGTGACTAGGGCGCGAAGACTGTTTATAAGGTAATGCATTCTGCCGTTATGAGGTGGGGGTGTAATTTTTCTGACTTTCAGCTTAGGTGATGTACAGGAAAGGTTATACCCTCCAATAACCTCAGAGAACAGTCTCTAGCTGGCTGAGCGGAGTCGAAGCCAGCGGCAAGCTTTTTCCTGGAAATGGCCTTAAGCCACATAAAGTATGACTTACCTTGAAATGAATTAAAAATATGGGCGTTGCAACAATCGAGATGCAGCTTTTGAGGCGAAGAGAACATCAAAAAGCTAGCTAGCAGCTTGACCTCTGTCCTGTTTCCTAAGAACTGCCTAACGACTTTTACAAGTCTGCACGAGTAGCATCCATACACATCGCAAGCGAATGACAATGATATTTAGCAAAAAAGATTAAAATGCCACACTTTAACTGTTTAGACAAAAAAATCTACATCATTGATACATAAATAGAAACTTTACACTCAAGATAAATCCGTAAAAATACGGTCACTAATATTGTCAGATTAATTTAGTTTTGGGGAATAAATAATATAGTCACTCAATTCTTAATCCTGTTTGGACTTCAGTCAGGGACTGTACCGATGCGATCTGCTATGAGAAATCAAGTTCCTAATTCCGTTAAGACGACCAATACCGAAAAGGGGTTTGCCATCCCGATCGCGCTAGGAATGGGATTAGTAATGCTTTTGTTGGCAATGACAGCTGTAGTGAAGTCGCAGAATGATGGATCTGTTTCTGTCGATAAGAGACTCTCTGCACAGGCGCGTATTGCCGCCGAAAACGGTGCTGTCAAAATCCAAGATTTTCTGAATCGCTACCGAGCAGTTATAACAACTCAAGCCTGCGCTGCCTGGCCTAGCTCTGGCTACGGAACATGTACGGATACGACAGGGACTAGCTGGGGGTACCCCAATAATATTACAAACCTATGTCCTGATGACAGAACTGCTGTCACTGCTTTTGCAACCAACGATTGGAAATCTGCTGGAACAATTGGAGAATATAG
Source organism: Altericista sp. CCNU0014 (assembly GCF_044923475.1). Taxonomy (NCBI): domain Bacteria; kingdom Bacillati; phylum Cyanobacteriota; class Cyanophyceae; order Synechococcales; genus Altericista; species Altericista sp. CCNU0014. The sequence goes on along the minus strand of NZ_CP137338.1, from coordinate 1,325,993 downwards.
ACTCGTTAGCTACACTGGCTCATCAGGCATATTAACTGTTGAAGGAATCGTAAACAGAGGCCAGGCTAGTGAGGCTAAATCGAGGATACAAGCAACTATTCCAATTGCCGTCTCTAACGAAGTGCCTGCTGCTGCTGTGTGGGTAACGGGTTCCATAACGGGTAGCCCACAAATTCAGTCCGATGCGGTTCGTACTTCCAGTACTTGTGCCTCTGCTACAGACGCTACATTTCCCAGCGGTGGCTCTAAATACCTCAATATCATAACGCCTCAGACCATGCCTTCGGCTAAGGCCATACCAACAACAGGAACTTTTTACACGCTAAATAACATCTCATCCAATACTGACGTCCCTGGCAAGGAACTTCCTCGCGCGAGCGATACGGCAGATACTGATGGAGTTTATAAGTACATTGTGAACTCCTTTGACAGTTCGTTGAAGATTGCTCCAGGCAAAAGAGTTTGGCTTTGGGTGACAGGCAATATTGATTTAAGAGATAAAGTTATTGTCAATCAATGTGGGGCAAGTGGAAGTCTTACAAATTGCGGCCCCTTTGACTTCAGAATATATCCCCAATCTGCCAGCGTCACACCATCACCAACTTTAACGCTCGATCGCAGTACGGCGACTTGCGACGTATTTTTCCACCTGCCAGGATACACCGTGAACTTTGAGAATAGCGGCACTGCAACCACTCAAGACTGCGGCAGTGGTGCTACAAACACCAGCATTTACTGGGTTCAAAATTGGAATGGGGGAGTATCTGGTACGACAATTCTAAACTCGCCCCGTACAACTTGGAGCACAGCAGTCACGACAACATCAGACTACGCAGTCACAGGTCTTACCGTCCCCCCGCTCAATCCTAGCATTGGCCCAAGCAGCGTATGGCAAATCCAGTCTGACAGCTAATTACTCGCCCATTTTTCGAGCACGCTGAAGTTTCAACTATTTATAGACTTTGTAGGTATTGCTATGTTTTTGATGAAATATCAATCACACCTCATGCAGGGAAAGCTAAAGCGCCAAACTGCCCAAGGGTTTACTATGATCGAGGTTGTGGTTGGCATTCTTTTGGTCTCGATCTTTACAGCCATTTCGATGCAGGCGATTGTAATGGCAACCTCCATAAAAATACGCGGGGACGAAGTTGCCGATGCAACTCGACTAATAGAGCAAGACATTGAAGAGATTTCAGAGATTGCAAACCGAAGTGTTGCAATGGGCTATGATAGCGCTTCATCCAAATACACAGTTAACACTGCTTCCGACCTATGCAATCCTGGCACAGATCCCACAAAAGGCTATGCCCAGCTTTTAAAAGATCAAACAATGAGTACTGGACTTATTAGCAGTACCACGCCTGTTACAAAAAGTGGCCTTTCAGGCACTAAAACCTATAGCTTAGTCAGAACTGCGACTGTGAATAGTACTGTGCCCTACAATATCCTTCAGATTAATTACCAATTATTCCGAGGGACGACGACAACAGATCCGATCTCGACTTTCTATACGGAGATTATTCCTGGAGCCTCTTTTTATTGTAGATAAAAGATGAACTCTATCTGGATTATTTCAAGTAATAACGATCGATCTAGCCACCTCCATCACTTAAAGGGAAGATTGATACAATAGTTTATGAACTTACGATTTGAAATAATATTAAAAATATCTTTAAAGCAAGTCTTGAATTCAATTTTCATAAAAAAACAGCAAAATAATCATAGTCATAATTTATGAATTAAGTTCCATGAGTAAAAGCAACTTTTTTAAAAGCAAAATCTTTAATTCATTATCTTGATTATACAGAGGCAAAAGTGAAGAGCAGAACGAGCAAAAATCAAAACCTAGGATTTACTTTGATTGAAGCGTTGGTCACGATATTAATTACTGGCATTGTTGCTTCAATAGCTCTACCCAGTTTTATGACATGGGTTAATAACAAGAAAATTACTGATATAGCCACCAAAATTGAAGGAGCCTTAGAGGAAGCGAAGTCAACAGCAGCCAGAAAAAATAAATCCTGCAGTGTCTTGATTACAGAAACTCAAGTGAGTTCTCCAGATGCAGGATGCTTGCCTAAAGGAACTAGAAATATTCAAGAAAATCAAGATGTTGGCATTTCAAATAGCAATCTTCAACTTGCCGGAACTGGTGGGAGTACTGGCACAACCATAACGTTTCTTGCCGTAGGAACTGTAAACATAACCCCGGAAACGGCAACCATTATAGTTTACCGGAATGATAACACAACGAACGGCATCAAGAAGTGCATAGCTGTTTCTAAGGGAATGGCTGATATCAAAAATGGTAATTATACGGGTACGTTGCCGTTGACTGTAGACAGTGATTCTACAGATGCTGAGTTAGAAGCTGTAGCAAATCAATGTATTGCAACATAGTTGTAGCAATTTACACGTTTAACCCCAGAACAAAGCCTTATTGAGCTACAAGAAATAGGGGCGAAGAGATCGTCTAGTGTAATGTCCACGAACCTTTTTAACCTCTATCTAAGATTCTAAGATTTTATGTTGCATGAATGCTCCACTTAATTTTATTTAGAAGTATTATCTAAAATAATAGATGCATAAATAGATAGATAAATAGCAATAACATTTATGCATACTTTAAAAGTGTTTCAGATCGAAAAGATCCGTGTTTTTACGAATGCCATAAAGATATTTTTCTCTGAAAATAGAATAAATATAGCAAGACCTTGTTGAGGTGAAGTACTTCTGATAACAACTGACTTGCAATAGCAATGTTGCTTTTTGAATTAACTTTGAGCTAAAAGCAGCATTTTGGGGGGACGAAACAGATTTTTATACTCAACTAAGGTGGCGAGTTATGCATCAATCTTTTTTTATTTCCTTTTTGGAACCTTGGCTTTACGGTCAGGGGATGGCGTTGTAACCCGTACCATTCCATATCGCATTCTGGCTTAATCAATACCGCTTACTCGACCCCACTTTAATCACGATTACTACTACTCTTGAGAGGAACAAACGCATTATGCGAATTAACTTAGCGAACAGGTTGCAGCGTAAGACCTTCAAAAAGTCTTCTAACCGTGGCTTTGCACTGATGGATTTGATGATTGGCGGCGCTCTGACTACCATTGTTGTTGCAGGTGCTGGTTATGGAGTTGCCAGCATGATTAGTACGAGCACGGCAACCAATGCAAGAAGCGATCGAAGAACAGAATTAAACCGCTCTAGCGATTTTATGGCTGCTGAAATCAGACAGGGCAATGGGGTTGTGAGTGACATCGACTCCGTTACGCTTCCTGCTTCCTTTGAAGCAGCTTATGCTGGCAAGGTCGATGGAAGCATTACAAAAGTTTTGATGATTAATCTTCCCAGCGGTTCTTCAACGCCTATCGTATACTTTGCTGCAAAGCCTGCAGCAGGCAAGTGGAAAGGGCCAAGGGTAATCTATCGCTGGGGTCCTGCCTATAACGCTAATGGAAGCTATGCAGATGCAAATACCCCCGACACCTGGATTGCTGAAGCTGTTGTCGACCAGATTCAGTCTGCTGATGCTGGAACTGCACCATCATGTGCGAGTGGGGAAACTGGAATTGGAGATTATGGCTTTAAAGTTTGCGTAGATTCGTCAGGAAAATCCGCACAGATTTTCCAGAATGGAAAGATTGCTAAGGTTCTAAATGGTGCGGAGAATTTCAAGATTGGAATGGATGCTTCATCCAGAAAAACAACAGTCATCGCTTCATCCTATGCCCCCAACAGCGGTGCTACTGCCGATCTTTCTGCTTTTTCAACTACCCCAACCGACACCCCTACGGACACTCCTACTGACACCCCAACCGTAACGCCTCCCGCACCCCCTATCTTCACGATTTCGAATGGCAATGTTGAAGTTCCTACACAGTCAACCATAACAATCAAAACGCTTGCCATTGAATATTATAAAGCCGATCAAGTTTCTGGAACCATAAACCTTAGCGGCGGTACCGTCACAAGTTCAGCGCTACCAGCAGTGAATCAAAGCCAGACCTTCACTGTTACAGGCGATACTAGTCTCTCAATCACTGGATGTAGCCATCTTGCTAGTAGCCCCAATACCTACAACACCAGTTCTTCACAAGGTATTCGTTACTGCCCCACTTCTACCAATTCAAATGACTTAAATACGCGCACGGAGACTACTACCACATACAATACTACATATGTAGATGACCTCACCAAGCCGATTTACAAAAAAAATGGCACACTCAAAGGCTATGAGCAAAAGGCGGTTCAAACACCTGTCGTAACTACTACCACTTATAGTCCTACGGTTGCAGTCTTAAAGAATGGCGATGATGTTCCTAGTGTCAGTCCATACGCTGCACAGACCTCTGTAGCAGATGTTCTAAAGAACAATAATCTTGTCTCTAATGGCAAAATTACGCTTCCGTCTAATCAGGTTATTTATCTGTACGAGTTCTATACGACAAATAAAACTCAATCGACTTACGATATGCAAGATCTGATTGTATTGGCTGAAATCACACCTACTACGACTTCGTCAACTTCAAGTTCGTCAACTTCAGGTTCGTCAACTTCAGGTTCGTCAACTTCAGGTTCGTCAACTTCAAGTTCGTCAACGACGACTAGTACAGATAAGGGTAAGTGCAATAATGGTCTCGGCAATGGGTCTGATGGTTGCACCCCTGGCAACTCTACAGCAAATGACGAGAAGCTCTATAACAAAAATACAGGAGTGCTTGTCTGCACCCCTGTTCCAGGCACTCCTTGTAAAGAAACCACTGTTAATGTCCCTGCTTGGAAACTTGTTGCTCCTGTGACAGCCAAGAGTTAACATTGCCAATACAAGTCGTTCGTCGATCGAATTGAATAAAACTTATTCAATTGAGACAACATAAAAAACAGTAGGGAGGAACATCTTCCCTACTGTTTTCTTTTATCAACTATCTTCACCATTGCGATTAATCAGCCGATCCAAAATACGGCAATTTTCAGCCTGAAGTCCTCTTACTTCAGCCTGCATTTCTCGGATGTCTGCACTCTGACGTTGCAGCTCGGTAAAGATGACCTCAAAGTTTTGTTGGTTAATCTGAGCTATATTAGCCAAACTCTCAACCGAAGATGTTAAGTCTGAGATGTCACAGGTATTCCGCTCAGACACTTCGGCCAAGGTGCTAATGCTGCCCACTAACCGATCGAGCATCTCATCTGTCCACCGTTCAGTCGTCATCTTTCCATTTTCCTACATCAAATTAGTCCAAAAACCGATCGAGCGCTGCCTTAAGCTGAGCGATTTCTGCATCGATGTTGCCTGCCCCAGCAGCTCTGGCCACGCATTCCGTCAAATGCTCGTCCAAAATGATGCGCGCCACCCGGTCTAAGGCACCGCGCACCGCCGCAATTTGCACCAACACATCTGGACAAGGGCGGCTCTCCTGCACCATTGTCTTAATGCCGCGCACATGCCCCTCAACCCGCGAAAGCCGATTGATGATGCCCCGCAGCGACTCCTCGCTATGGACGTGAGTATGACTGCTGTCGGTTGAGGGCAATGCGTGGGAATGACTCGATGAACGGGCGGCTGATTTATCCAAAAACTTTGAGCAAAAACGGCTGGGATGCTTTACCAATATAGCTGAAATTCATACAGTACAGTGCTTGCACATTTAACGCCTCGCCCTTCAAGCGCCCCGCGCTGCAACCCCCAGCATCCCTCCCTCGAATAAGACTTTAGGGGAAAATCGTCATGAAGCGCTAAAGTTTGTCAGAATGTAATTTGCGGCAACATTGCGCCGATTCTTTGTGGTGGTTGGCATGCAGGCTTATGACTGAGGTTCCCGTTTCTCGGATTCGCAATTTTTCGATCATCGCTCACATCGACCACGGCAAGTCCACCCTGGCCGATCGCCTCCTCCAGGCCACCGGAACCGTCAGCTCGCGAGACATGAAAGAGCAGTTCCTCGACAACATGGAGCTGGAACGCGAACGCGGTATTACCATCAAGCTCCAGGCCGCGCGGATGAACTACACGGCTGCCGACGGCCAAATCTACGTCCTCAACCTCATCGACACGCCGGGTCACGTTGACTTTACCTACGAAGTGTCTCGCTCCCTTGCCGCCTGTGAAGGAGCCTTGCTCGTCGTGGATGCCTCCCAAGGGGTCGAGGCGCAAACCCTCGCCAACGTATATCTGGCTTTAGAAAACAACCTCGAAATCATCCCCGTTCTCAACAAAATCGACCTGCCTGGGGCAGAACCCGATCGCGTGGCGGGAGAAGTCGAGGAAATTATCGGCTTAGATTGCAGCGATGCGATTTTAGCCTCCGCCAAAGAGGGCATTGGCATCTCCGAAATTTTAGAGGCGATCGTCCAAAAGGTGCCGCCCCCTGCCGATACGGTAGACCAGCCCCTGCGCGCCCTCATTTTTGACAGTTACTACGACCTGTATCGGGGCGTGGTGGTGTATTTCCGCGTCATGGATGGAAATGTCAAGAAGGGCGATCGCGTCCGTTTGATGGTTTCGGGCAAGGAATACGAGATCGACGAACTGGGCGTCCTGTCCCCCACCCAGAAACCCGTCGACGAACTCCACGCAGGAGAAGTGGGCTACTTTGCCGCCGCCATTAAAGCCGTTGCCGATGCTCGCGTCGGCGACACCATCACCCTCGCGGCCAAACCCGCAGCGGAACCGTTGCCAGGGTACGTCGAAGCCAAACCGATGGTGTTTTGCGGCATGTTTCCCATCGATGCAGCGCAGTTTCCCGAACTCAGAGAAGCGTTAGAGCGCCTCAGCCTCAACGATGCCGCCCTGCGCTACGAACCGGAAACCTCCAGCGCGATGGGCTTCGGCTTCCGCTGCGGGTTCTTGGGACTTTTACACATGGAAATCGTGCAGGAGCGCCTCGAGCGAGAGTACAACCTCGACCTCATCATTACCGCTCCGTCCGTGGTGTATCGGGTTACAACCCTCAAGGGCGACATAGAACTGATCGACAACCCCAGCAAGCTCCCCGAACCCCAAGCCCGCGAAAAAATGGAGGAGCCGTACGTCCAGGTGGACATGATTACCCCGGAAGAGTACGTGGGGTCCTTGATGGAGCTGGCTCAAAGCCGACGCGGGGAATTTAAGGACATGAAGTACCTCGCCCAAGGACGCACCACCGTCACCTACGAGCTACCCCTCGCCGAAGTGGTCACAGACTTTTTCGACCAAATGAAATCGCGATCGCGGGGGTATGCCAGCATGGAATACCACGTCATCGGCTATCGCGAAAATACGCTGGTGAAGATGGACATTTTGATCAACGGCGACCCGGTCGATTCCCTCGCGGCGATCGTGCATCGCGACAAAGCTTACTATATGGGTCGCGCGTTGGTCAGCAAGCTCAAAGAACTGATTCCGCGCCACCAGTTTAAGATCCCCATTCAGGCGGCCATCGGGTCTAAGATCATTGCCAGCGAAAGCATCCCGGCGTTGCGCAAAGACGTGCTGGCGAAGTGCTACGGCGGCGATATTTCCCGGAAGAAAAAGCTGCTGGAGAAGCAAAAGGCGGGCAAAAAACGCATGAAGTCTGTGGGGCGCGTAGATGTGCCTCAAGAGGCGTTTATGGCGGTGCTGCGCCTGAAAGACGAATAAAACCCGCAGCCGGAGCGGAACAAACCCGCGCGTTTACCGATCGAAGAGCAATGATTCTTAAGGGAACGAGGCACTCCCTTGTCTCCGGCGTAGGTCAAAATGGGCATGAGTAAAACATTGTAGGGAGGATCCGATGGACTTGCGTCGATCCATAGCGTTAGGAACAGCCGCGCTCAGTCTCGCGGGGTTGTCTATTTATAGCTCTCCAGTGCAGGCAGAGGAAGGCGAACTCGCCGCGAAAGAGGCAAACGCCCAAATTAATTTGCGGTCTGCGGCCAGTACCCAGTCTGATATTGCAGCAGAAGGAAAACCGGGCGATCGCGTTCAGATCCTCGGCACCAGCAAAGCGACCGACGGGGTTGTTTGGTATCGCGTCAAAGTCCTGCGATCGGGCCAACTGGGCTGGGTGCGCGGCGATTTAATTAAAGTGCTGGAAAAATCTAAGACTGCAGCAACTCAGAAACCTGCCTCTCAAAGTACGGCTAAGGTCGTCGCAAAACAAAGTAAGACTGCCCCTCCGACCAAACCAACCGCACCCATCCCGCTCAAGCCGCCAAAATCTGCCGCCGCACCTCAGAAAGCCGCCCCCGCAACAGCAGCGCCCAAACCCGCAGAGCAGACAAAATCCCCCGCAGCCGAACCCGCACCCCCCGCACCCGAACCCGCATCGACGCAGACTGAAGCGGCCTCCCAATCGGACATCGTGTCGTTTCAAACGCCAACCTATGCCGTGCGGATCTTTAGCAAAGCCGGCCATCTGCGTTTAAACTTATTCAACCGCAAGAGCCAGCAACTTGCCTTAGATTCGGTGCCAGTAGAGAGTAAAAACTCTGGCGAACAGACAACCTACAGCTATGGCAGGGACTTAAAAGTTACCGTTGTCGTGCCGACCGAAGGAACGCCCACCTTAACCACCGCCGCCCTTGGCAATACGCTGGAAGAACAACCTGAAACTGCTTCAGCGCCTCCAGATGCGCCAGAAGAAGCTCCAAAATAAGGGAAGAATGGCAAATTGTTGCAGACCCCAGTGAGGTTTTCTCTCCCAAAACTGCTACGGTTAACCGCAATTGAAAGGCTCGATTTGCAAAGAGGGTTTTGGCACCATAGAAAGGTAAGCAGTCGAACACAGGACGACATCAATGACAACCTTCTCTCTCGAATCGGTTTACGGCTGGTATCGCGGTTTAGTTGCCAATCCTAAGTATCGATGGTGGGTCATTGCGGGCACCATGCTCTATCTCTTCAGTCCGTTTGATATTGCACCAGATTTTATTCCCTTTATCGGTCAAATTGACGATGCGATTGTCGTGACGTTGTTGGCGACGGAATTAGCTCAAGTTCTCAAGGAACGCAGCGCTAAATTCAAACAAAAACGATCGCCGCAAGAAGTCGCCGAAACAGTTGGTTCTGTAGACGTTCAAGCCGTTGAAATCGACTAGCATCGGATCGCTCGATCGCCCGGCTTGCGAGCGGTAGCAGTCGGTCGGGCTCAATAAAACGTTCTGCGGTCAGCCTTTGCAGGTTGGCCGTTTTTTTGAACGGGGCCGAAATAGTCTGAGAATTTAGGCAGGCTCCTTAATATATTGTTACATTGGGAATAGATCGCGCGTCGCGGGCGGTTTAGGCCCCGAACGATGCCCCGATCGCCCCAGCCGTTGTAAGGATGCCGATATGATTCCGTCAGCCACCCGTTATCTCGTTGCCGTATTGCCAAACCGGATGGAGGCAGAGTCCGCCTATCTGGATCTGAAAGACGCAAATTTACCGATCGATCGCTTGGATATTTTGGGCCGTGGCTACAAGAGCGCCGACGAGTTTGGCCTCATCGATCCCGATCGGGTCGCCCAAACGCAGGTCGATCGCCTAGCCAACTGGGTGGTGCCCTTTGGTTTTGTGGCGGGCTATCTCTTTAATATGTTGACGGGGATTGAGCTGATTAGCTGGATCGGCGCGGTTGGAAATCACATTTTGGGCGGGGTGTTTGCAGCTGCAGCTGCCGCCTTAGGCGCTTTTTTGACGGGCACGCTGACGGGTTGGACCGCAGGCAGCGGCGATGCGATCGCCTATCGCAACCGCCTCAACGCGGGTAAATACCTGATCGTCGCGCGGGGAACCGATACCTTCGTGGGGGAGGCGACGGGGCTGCTGCGCCGATACAACCTCGAAAACATTCAGGGTTACGTGGAACCTGCGGAAGGATAGGGTTCGATTGAAGTCTTAGGAGTCATCACTACAGCGAGGAACCCAATGGAGCGCTTCAACCTCAGCGTCGTCAAGCGATTTTGGACCATTGCCAAATCCTACTGGACCAGCGAAGAAAAATGGCAGGCGCGGGGCTTGCTGTTGCTGGTGGTGCTGATGTCTTTGGGTTACACGGGGCTGAGCGTCCTGCTCAACAACAAGCGCGGCGCGCTGATTTCGGCCCTGTCCGCTCAAGATGAAGCTCGGTTTTGGCAGACGATTTTGGTTTTTGCCGGGACGCTGGTGGTGTACGCGCCGCTGTTTGCAGGCTATGTTTACCTGCGCGATCGCCTCGGCCTCCAGTGGCGGCGCTGGTTGACCGATCGCTTTGTAGATCGCTACTTTGCGAACCGCGCTTTTTACAACCTCAGCCATTCCGACGCCGACATCGACAACCCCGACCAGCGCATTGCCGAAGACGTCAAAAGCTTTACGCAAGAATCGCTGACGCTTTTACTGGCAGGCGTCGATTCGCTTTTGGCGATCGCTGCCTTTAGCGGCGTGCTGTGGAATATTTCCAAACCGCTCATTGCCTTTTTGGTGCTTTACGCGTCGATCGGCACCCTCACGACGGTCGGCGTCTTCGGTCGATCTTTAGTGCGGCTGAATTTCGAACAGTTGCGAAAAGAAGCAGACTTCCGCTTCAGCTTGGTGCGCGTGCGAGAGAACGCCGAGGCGATCGCCTTTTACCAAGGAGAATCGCGCGAAGCGGAGCAGGTCAAGGGTCGGTTTGGGGAAGCTTTCGAAAACTTCAAACGCCTGATTTTTTGGGAGCTGAACCTCAATATCCTCACCAATGCCTACGAGTTTATTCCCTTCATCTTGCCCGCCATTGTAGTAGCCCCCGGCATTTTTGCAGGCGAACTAGAAGTTGGCAAGGTATCCGAAGCCCAAGGAGCGTTTATTCGCGTCTTTTTCTCCCTCAACTTAATCGTGGCGCGATTTCAGTCCCTTGCGACCTTTGGAGCTGGAGTGGAACGCCTCTATACGTTTGCAGAAAGCATAGAACCGCCAACTGAAGGCGCGCAAACGGTCCGACAACCCGATCGACCCACCATCGCAACCGAAATAACTGAAGGGCTGGCGTTGCAGAACCTGACGCTCCAAACCCCCAATCGGAAACGAACGCTCATCGAAAACCTATCCGTTGAGTTGCCGAGCGGTGCGGGACTTTTGGTTAAGGGCCCGAGCGGCTGCGGGAAAAGTTCTTTGCTCAGGGCGATCGCCGGTCTGTGGGATGCCGGGAGCGGCAAAATTCTGCGTCCCCCGCTCGAACGAATGCTGTTCTTACCCCAGCGTCCCTACATGATTTTGGGCACATTGCGGGACCAGCTCCTCTACCCCAACACGGATGCCGACGTTACAGAAGAACAGCTCAGAGAAGTGCTGATTCGGGTGAACCTGCCGGAACTCGAAGCGCGACAAGGAGGATTCCACGCCGAACGGGATTGGGCTGAAGTTCTGTCCCTCGGCGAGCAGCAGCGCCTCATTTTTGCGCGGCTCCTACTCAACACGCCGACCTATGCAATGCTAGACGAAGCCACCAGCGCCCTCGACCCCACCAACGAAGCCCATCTTTACCAACAATTGCAAGACTCCGGCATCACCTTCTTGAGCGTGGGACACCGAGAAAGTCTGGATCGCTATCACCAAGGGATTCTAGATTTTTCCACCCGTCAAATCAAGCCAGTAGAGGGTCCCGAATCGGCAGAGGGTCAGGCGGAGACCGCGATCGCTGAAGGTGCAGTCACTCGCATTTAATTGCGGGTCTTTAATTGCGGGCCTTTAATTGCGAGCTTTACCTTCCGTCAAAGTTTCACCCAAAGCTGCTCGAAAACACTAGCAGGCGGTTCTGGAATCGTAGATTTGAGCGCGGGCAAAGGGAGTTTAGATGGGCCTAAAGTGCGGTCGAGCGCGCTGAGCAGCGTTTCTTGCTGCTTCCGAAACGCCTCCACGTCGCCCTCATTATTCATGAGGGCAAACCACACAACCCCCTGCCGGGTGGGCAGGGCACCCGCCAAGGCACTCACAGTATCGAGCGTGCCCGACTTCAGGACCGACTGCACGGGCAGCGGGCGCTGGTCTAGGACGCTCTCATCTTGACCCATCACTGTAAAAATATCGGCAACGGTCATCCCTTGAGCCTGCACCAGCCGATCGATGGCTCTAAAAATGCCGCAGACGGCGCGGGGCGACATCCGGTTTTCGACCGCCAAGCCGGAACCATTGACGAGCTGAATTTCCGAAGGGCCGACGCCCGTTGCGGCGATCGCCTGTTGCGCCACAATCTTCGGGCCGCCTATGCTATTGGCGATCGTATCGGCCATCGGGTTGTTGCTGTAGCGATTCATTTTTTTCAGCAAGCTCGCCAGCGGCAGAGAGCGGTGCTGGAGCATCCATTGGGTTTGGGCTGGGGCGCTTTCGACGGCGACAATGCCACCCTTAATGGTTACCTGCGGCTTTGGCGTCGTTGCAGGCAACGTTTGGTACTGTTGGAGCGCCTCCTGGGGCCATAGGTTTGCGTCTAGCCCCTGCCGCAGCGCGGCTCCCACCGCTGCCGTCTGGGTTTCAAAATTCATATAAAACGGGCCTTGGATGACGAGATTTCCGTCAATCTGACGGATACCCTGCCGCGTCAGGAAATTTCCAAGGGCGATCGCATCTTCCCAGACAAAAAAAGGATTCTGCCCGCCTCGAACGATCAAATCTCCCTTCAGCAACCCATTCTGGACGGCACCCGTAAACCCCACTTGGGTCTCGTAGCGATAGCCCGCCCCGAGGGTTTGTAGCGCGGCCAGAGAAGTCGCTGCCTTCGTGAGAGACGCTGCCGATAAGGGCACGGTGCCTTGATAGTCGGCTAGCAACCCCCGATCGTCTTGGAGCCACACGCCTTGAGCATTAGCAAGCGTGCTGCTTGCAGCCGTCCCTTCGATAAAGGTAGCGATCGCGGGCTTGAGTTCGGCAGCGGAGGGTATTAGGGCGGTCGCCAGAAGCGGCGGCAGGGGAGAGGGCGGCGGCTGCGATGGCGATGGAACGGCAGGCGCGACGGTTGAGGGCGACGGGTTTTGGCAGCCGCTGGAAAGCGCTACGCAGCAAACGGCGATCGCGATCCGCCGGAACCGATGGGCGATCGCCCCCGAGTGTCGGTCTGCCCTCGCACGGGTGCGGGCGATCTGTCGTTGGGTTGAGGGTGCGTCCGGGAAAAGCGGCATTTTTATCGATCCGGATTGTCTTTAGACCAGTAGGCCTGGGCTGAAGGCACCGTCGTCCGAGCCTGCGCCAAGACGCCTTGATAGTACTGCGTCAGTTGTTGCGTCGCTGCCGACCAGCTCCAGCGTTCGGCTTCGGCACGGGCATTGCGCCGGAGGGTTTCGCGCTCTTCGGTTTGGCTCAGGAGGCGTTGGGTTGCGGCGATCGCCCCCAACTCGTCATGGGGGTCGAACAAATAACCGTTCACCCCATCCTGCACGATATCTGGAATCCCACCCGAAGCTGCCGCCACTACCGGACAGCCCGCCGCCATCGCCTCCAACAGCACCAAACCCAGGGTTTCCGTGCGCGAAGGAAACACAAACGCGTCGGCGCTCGCAAACGCATCGCCGAGGGAAATGCCGCTCATATAGCCGGCAAAGTACGTATGGGTTCCCGCAAAAAGCTGCTCCAACTCCTTCCGATGCGGCCCATCTCCCACTAAAGCCAAGCGAGCGTTGGGAATGGCTTCTAGAACGGGTTTGATTTCGTGAATGGCTTTTTCGGCTGAAAGCCGTCCGACGTAGAGCAGCAACGGATCTTCAGGATGACCTTGGCTCAAGCGCTCCCGCGTAGCAGCCGTCGCGCGGCTGGGCTGGAACGTCTCGATATCGACGCCGCGCTGCCAGAGCGCCAGCCGTTGGATGCCGTGGGATGCCAATTCTTCAACCATCACGGAGGAGGTACAGAGATTGAGGTGGGCCTGATTGTGCCCCAACTTGAGTAGTTCCCACAGCAATCCCTCTAGCATCCCCAGGCCGTAATACTGAAGGTACTGCGGCAGATGGGTGTGATAAGAAGCGACGAGCGGCACATTGCGCCACTTGCAATAAAAAATCCCCGACAGACCCAACACAGCCGGATTGGCTGCGTGCACCAAATCCGGCTTAAACCGATCCAGAGCATAGGTAATAGAGGGACGCGGCAGGGACATTTTCAGCTCTGGATAGAGCGGTAGGGGAAATCCAGAAACCCCATGCACTTGCGCCCCTTTGTACTCTGTCGGCGCGCCTTCGGGACAGACGACCAATACCTGATGCCCTTCGCTCTGGAGATGGGTAATGGTTTGACACAGCCGGGTGACGATGCCATCGATCTTGGGAAGGAAAGTTTCGGTAAAAAGGGCAATCCGCATACAGTCCATCAAATGCTAAGCAACACTGAGGTCAGCAGCAGGGATAAAGCTTTAATGAATTGCATGTCAAAACTTAGCCCTTCCAGCGAACTTTAGGCAGAATTTGCGCGTTATCGACGCGGTGCTTGTATTTAACCGCAAAGTTGAGCAGCGAGTCGAGCAAGGAATCGGACAAATAATGGGGCTGCAATCCCAGATCGAGCAGGTTGGTGTTTTTGGCATTAAAGTAATGCTCTTCTTTCTCGACGCGAGGGTTTTCAATGCGATCGATCTCGACATTGACCCCTAAAGCAGAACCCGCTTTCTTCACCATCTGGGCCAAGTCGCCCACGCTGAACATTTCGGTGAACTGGTTGAAAACGCGGAACTCCCCAGACTCAGCGGGCGTGGCGATCGCCAGTTCCACGCAGCGCACCGTATCGCGAATATCCAAGAAACTGCGGGTTTGACCGCCGGAACCGTAAACCGTCAAAGGATGCTCGATGGCCGCCTGAATGCAAAACCGATTGAGCGCCGTTCCAAATACGCCATCGTAGTCCAACCGATTGATCAGCAGCTCGTCCATCCCCGTCTCTTCCGTGAGCACACCGTACACGACCCCTTGATTGAGATCCGTAGCTTTAAGCCCCCAGATTTTACAAGCGAAGCTAATATTGTGGCTATCGTGAACCTTACTCAGGTGATAGAACGAGCCAGGTTGTTTGGGATAGGGCAGGGTGTCTTTGCGGCCATTGTGCTCGATGGTGATGTAACCCTCTTCGATATCGATATTAGGCGTACCGTACTCGCCCATCGTACCGAGCTTCACGAGGTGACAATCGGGAAAATCTTCGTGGATGCAGTAGAGCAAATTGAGGGTACCGACCACGTTGTTGGTTTGGGTCAGCACCGCATGCTCGCGGTCGATCATCGAAAAAGGAGCCGAGCGCTGTTCCCCAAAGTGCACCACAGCCTGCGGCTCGAACTGATGCATCGCGCCGCTCAAAAACGCATAGTTGGTAATATCCCCGACGAAGAGATCGATCGACTTTCCAGTCAGGTCTTTCCACCGCTGAATGCGCTGCTGAATTGGGGCAATGGGCGTTAGGGTATCCAAGCAAAGCGTATTATCCCAATGCCGCCGCACCAAGCTATCTAAAATACCAACGTCGTAGCCTCGGTTCGACAAGTATAGAGCCGTTGCCCAACCGCAGTAGCCATCACCACCAATTACGAGGACCTTCATGTTGCCACTTTTTGTTAGGTGTTTTCTATCGGCATAACAGCCTTCTACTCAAAGTACCAGGATTGGGGCCAGTTGACATCCCGGTCAAAGATTGATTTTAAATCGAAACCTCATCGGCAAAACTCGCGCGCCGACTAAACTGAAACGGCCCTGCGATCGAACCCCAGACGCGTTCGTCGGTAACGGGATCTCGACCTCGATCGAGGCTCAAAAGTCGATCTGCGCTGATTTCGAATTCGTTGTCCAGGTAAGTATCTTGACCTTTCCAGTTCACCTTACAACCTTTCCCCTGAATCCGCCCGATAAAGCTATGGCCAGTCCATTCCACATCCATGCTGCATCCCGGCATTTCCACAATGTCGTCCGGCTGAATTTCGCAAAGTCGTTCTCGATTTCGGGCCGCACCAAAGAACCGCTCGCCTTCCTTTAAGGAATGGTTATGCAGCAGAATTTTGTCTTCAAGGGACAAGAATTCAAGTACTCGCAGGCGGTAGGGTTGGTCCAAAGCAAAGTCGTAAGCCTGCTCTAGAAACAAACAAGTTCCCGTCAGAAAATCTGCGGGCAGTGGCCGCATGCAAACCCGAATGTGGGCGAAAAACGGAGGGTTGTCAATGGCTTGGGCCTGATTGGAAAAATCGCCTGCCATCCAGCGAACCAGGGTACTGATGTCTGTCGTGTGAGTCATGGGGAGTATTGGCTACTCGCGCGTTAGGATTCATTCCGGAATTTATTGTACGCCTTGAGCTACCCGCTCGATCGATGTCAAAACATACCCTGCTGCAAAAGCTGAGCCATCATGCCCTGTAGGTGCGCGAGGTCTCGCGCCCCTACAAAATGTCGTATTCAATCCGACTGAGAACCGCTAGAGATTCACAATATAAGCATCGGTGATGCCATTGGCCTTGACAATTTCAGCCAACACGCCCTCCGGCAGGGGATCGTCAAGACTCAGCACCATCACTGCATTCCCGCGGACGAGCTTGCGGCCCACCTGCATGCTGGCAATATTGACGTTAAATTGCCCCAACAGCGAGCCAATCTGACCGATGATGCCTGGCATATCTCTATGCTGGGTAATCAGCATGTGGCGAGTCGGCGGTACGTTGATCGGGAAATCGTCAATGTTGGTGATGCGGAGTTCCTCTTGGTTGAGCAGCGCTCCCGTGACCGAACGCGTTTCCCGCGGACCCTTCGCCATTAAATGAATCGACCCAGAATAGTCCCGCACCGAAGCATCGCGGGTTTCGATGACCCGAATGCCGCGATCCTTGGCTTCGATGGCAGCGTTGACGTAGTTTACGCGCTCTTGTAAGGCAGGGGTCAGCAACCCTTTGAGGGCGGCCACGACGATCGGCTGGGCATCGAAGGATGCCACTTCGCCCTGAAGCCGAATTTCCAAGGATTCAATGCGCCCGCCCGCCAGTTGACCCACCAGGTTTCCTAAGGTTTCGGCCAGCATCAGGGATGGCTTGAGTTGCTCCATCACTTCAGGGCGCAGGCCGGGGATATTGACCGCAGACCGAGCCGTCAGGCCCAGCAACACGTCTCGGATTTGCTCCGCCACGTCGATCGCCACGTTGGTCTGAGCTTCTTCTGTGGAGGCTCCCAAGTGAGGGGTGAGAATCAGATCTCCCTTGACGTGCAGTAAGGGGGACTCGCCCAACGGTTCGCTCTCGAATACATCCAGGGCAGCGCCAGCAATGACGCCCTTTTCTAAGGCTTCGGCGATCGCCGCTTCGTCGATAATGCCGCCCCGCGCGCAATTGACGATGCGAGCCGTGGGCTTCATCTTCGCCAAGGTTTCAGCATTGATCAGGTGCTGGGTTTCGGGGGTTTTAGGCAAATGCAGCGTAATGTAGTCCGCTTCCCGAAACAAGAAATCTAGCTCGACCAAACGGCAGCCAATTTGCTCCGCCCGCTCGTTGGAGAGATAGGGATCGTAGGCCAGTAGCTTCATGCCCATAGCCCGCGCCACTGCTGCAACGTGGGAACCGATCTTGCCCAAGCCCACAATGCCGAGGGTTTTCTTGTAAAGCTCGACCCCGGTAAATTTCTTGCGCTCCCATTTGCCCGCTTTCACGGACTGATTCGCATCGGGAATATGGCGAGAGATGGCCATCAACAGTGCCAAGGTGTGCTCTGCGGCTGCAATCGTATTACCTTCTGGAGAATTGACCACCACGATCCCCTTACGGGTTGCGGCAGGAACATCGACGTTATCGACGCCCACGCCAGCGCGGCCAATAATTTTGAGCTTCGCCCCTGCCTCGATGACATCTTTAGTAACGCGGGTACCGGAACGAATCATCAAAGCATCGTAATCGGGGATGACTTGAATGAGTTCGTCGGGGGATAAGTCAGTGCGCACATCTACCTGTGCGACCTGTTCTAGTAATTGGAGACCAACTCGATCGATGGGATCTGAGACAAGAACCTTAGGCATAGTTAGCAGATTGCAGCGACGGCATGTTTATAGTGACAAGTCTAAAAACCTTTGAATTCAATCTTCGCCCGCAAACGAGCGAGGCTATAAAGTTCTTCAGGTTCAGCCCTAGGCTGCAAGGATTACTGGCAAGTTGTAATGGTCAAATTGCCACAACCAATAACCTTATCACTGAAGCTTTAAGTTTACTGCGATCGCCCAGGGGAAATTCACCGCCTTTATCAAAGCCCCCGCACAAACGCTGCCTCCGCGAGCGGATCGCGCTAGGCCAAAACCACTAAAAATCCCCTTGGGGTTGAATCCAAGGGGCAATACAGGTTGTTGGGCAGGCGCGGCCTCAGACCAATGTAGGAATCGGCGCGCTCAAATGCGGATAGAGCGGAAAGCGATCGCACAGCGCCGCCACCCGCTGGCGGCAGTCCCGCTTGACCGCCTCATCTTCGGGTCCGAGCAGGCAGTCCGCAATGATATTGGCAATTTCAACAAACTCTGAAGCGCCCATCCCTCGAGTTGTCATGGCTGCCGATCCCAGCCGCAATCCGCTCGTCACAAACGGCGATTCTGGATCGAATGGAACGGTGTTTTTATTGGCGGTAATGTTGACCTGACTGACAAGCTGGTCTGCAACTTTTCCCGTCATTCCGATGGAGCGCAGATCGACCAGCAACAAATGGTTATCCGTTCCATCCGATACGATCTTGAACCCGCGCTGTTGGAGCTGCGCGGCTAAAGTTTGGGCGTTTTCAATTACCTGAGCGGAATAGGTCTTAAATTCCGGCTGCAAGGCTTCGCCAAAGGCCACTGCCTTTGCCGCAATAACGTGCTCTAGCGGTCCCCCTTGAGTACCGGGAAAAACGGCTTTATCGAGCTTTTTGCCCAGCTCGGCATCGCGAGTCAAAATCAAGCCGCCCCGCGGGCCTCGCAAGGTTTTGTGGGTAGTGGTCGTCACGACATCGCAGAGCGGGAGGGGATTGGGGTGCAAGCCAGCCGCCACTAGCCCCGCAATGTGAGCGATATCCGCGAGAAGATAGGCACCCACTTCATCGGCAATTTCGCGGAATTTATCAAAGTGAATCGTGCGGGGATAGGCCGAGTAACCGCAGATCATGAGCTTGGGTCGATGCTCCAAAGCAATCTGACGGACGGTTTCGTAATTCAATTGCTCGGTGTCTGGATCGACGCCGTACTGAACGACCTTAAACCACCTCCCCGAAACGTTAACGGGAGAGCCGTGGGTGAGGTGTCCGCCGTGGGATAGATCCATGCCCAGAATCGTATCGCCGGGCTGCAAGAGGGCTAAAAAAACTGCAAAATTTGCCTGCGCGCCGGAATGGGGCTGTACGTTCGCGTGGGCCGCGCCAAAAAGCGCCTTAGCGCGATCGATGGCGATCTGCTCCACCGCATCTACAAACTCGCAGCCGCCATAGTAGCGCTTACCCGGCAAACCTTCGGCATATTTATTGGTGAGCGTCGAACCTTGAGCCGCCATCACCGCTGCCGAGGTGAAGTTCTCGCTGGCAATAAGCTCGAGGTGATCGCGCTGGCGCTGCAGCTCTTGCTGGAGTATTTCGGCAACCTTTGGGTCTGTACTGGCTAAAAAGTCAAGGTTTGTCTTCGTCACAGAAAAAAATCCTCTTTACTCGATCGACACATCCGTAGCGTTCTGCAACCTTAGGGCTTGGGACTAGCTCGCTGACGCAGTGGCTTTGGTATCGTTTGCAGCGTCTCAAAAGTCGCGCTAAAACATCATAGCTTACTCCCTTGGATAAAGTTATGATGGACTCCTAGCAGGGCTTTTGAAGATCGCAGCAGCGCTCAAAACAGCAAGACCACAAGCTTTCTGCCGCAGCAGGTGAAAATCCAACTAACATATTGAAATACTAACGACTCTGTGTCCCTTCAGCCTAGGAGCAATAGCCATGTCTTGGCGCGGTTCGACAACAATCCAAGATCGAATTTTCGCAAGTTTGCCCTATTTACTGCCTCTCACCAGTAGTGTAGCCTTTGCAGGCTCTGTTCTTCAGGAATTCCCTGCATTAGGCAACGTGCTCGCACCTCTATTATTTCCGGTGGTGTTGGTTTATCGCACTGTCCCTTTTGCCAGCCTCATTGTCTTTTTTGCGCTGTTTTTTCTGGTCGTGCGAAATGAGAAGGTACCGCACTTTATTCGCTTTAATACAATGCAGGCACTGTTGGTCGATATTTTGATGTTCGTGTTTGACCTGATCCTACCCATCTTGGGCCGGGCCGATAGCTCTAATTTGCTCGTCGTCGCGCTATCCAGTTCGGTGTTCCTTGGGGTGTTGGCTATTGTCGTCTTCTCAGTCGTGCAATCTTTGCGGGGATTGTATGCCGAAATCCCAACCTTATCGGAAGCGGTCTACATGCAGGTTCGCTGAGGTCGCGGACGCGCGTCAAACATTCTTAAGAACGCGACGGCAGAATGTCTCTTGTTTGGTCTAAAATTGTAAAGCCTTGCTTTTAGCACGGTTTTATTTGTCTCGCGTCAATGCGTCCTTGGCAAATAGCAACCCGTGTTACAAAGCCATATTGTCCATAAGGAAAGCCAAATTCATGACCACTTACGAAACGATCTACATCTTGCGTCCCGACATGGGCGAAGAGTCGGTCGATCAAGCCATTGCGAAGTATCAGAACCTCCTCAAGGAGCAGGGAGCCGAGAATATTGAAGTTCAGCACCGGGGCAAACGTCGCCTCGCCTATGAAATTCGCAAATTCCGCGAAGGCGTCTACATTCAAATGAATTACGAGGCTGCTGGCCCTGCTGTAGCGGTGATGGAGCGGGGAATGCGCCTCGGAGACGATGTCATTCGCTATCTAACCGTCAAACCAGAGGAAGCTGCTCCTGCGGAAGAAGAGGCCGCTATTTAACGCTGACGTCCGATCTCTCGATCGAGGAACAAAGCCCGGTTCAGTAACTGCACTGCCGGGTTTTGTCGTGAAATGGTAAATTAACGGCAATGGTACTGGAGTCATCTCAGCGTGAACGACGCCAATCTCCCTCAGGCGGTTGAGCCAGAAGTAGCTCAACTCCGTCACCAGCTTCAGCTTCGCGATCGATTGATCGACCAACTTTCGACGGAATTGTTTCGGATGGTAAAAACCCATCCCCCTGCTTTGCCGCCCAGTTCGTCGGCAACCTCTAAATCATCCTCTGCTCTGGCGCTGCCGACAACTGAAGAGGTTTTACGGACGGATCTGAAGCGGCTGGAGCAGCAGATCGAGTTCTATCAATCTCAAATCGACAAGCGCGATCTGGAAATTAGCCGCTTGCAGAAATCTTGCCAAACGTTGAGCGATCGCAATCAGATGCTAGAGCGCATCATTCAAGAGCTACCAGAAGTGTATCGGCAAAAATTTTCAGACCGTCTGGATGCGGTCAAGTCTAAATTTCAGTCGCTCCAAACTGAAAACCGCCGACTCCACAGCGAACTCCAGCAACAGGCGAACGCGCGATCGCTGCCCGAATCCAAAGGGACGAGCCGAAAAAACTAGAACATCCTCTCTTCAACAGATTTTGTTCGAGCGAAATCCAGCCGAACATAGAGATCCAGACAGATCTCCATCGATTGCGGTTGGGCATCCTATGGGATAGCCTCCTACCGAAAGAGAAGAAACAATGCGCCTTCACGCAGGATGTAAGTTTTCGTTTGAGACCGATCGCCCCACTGCGGCTACATTTATGTTGAGGCCCCGAAGTGGGGACGGTCAGTGGATCGTGAGCGAGGAATACATTACGGAGCCCAGCATCCCCGTGACCGAATACACTGACATTTACGGCAATTTATGTCAGAGATTGGTCGTGCCGGAAGGTAATTTCTCGCTTCATACCAGTGTTATGGCGGAAGCTGCTGACGAAATCGATACGGCCTTTGAGGCACCTTTTATCCCAGTCGAGGCGCTGCCTAGCGACGTGCTGCAATTTTTGCTCCCCAGTCGCTACTGCCAATCGGATCGGACTGGTGTGCTGGCCGGTCAGGTCGTAGAGGGGGTCCCTTTAGGGTACGCGCAGGTCGAAGCCATCCGAAACTGGATTTTTAACAACGTCGAATACTGCTACGGCACTAGCGATGCTTCGACTTCGGCAGTGGAAACGGCTGAAACCCGTATCGGCGTTTGCCGCGATTTTACTCACTTGGGCATTGCACTGTGTCGATCGCTCAATATTCCAGCGCGAATGGTGGTCGGCTATCTTTACGATCTCAAACCGATGGACCTGCACGCTTGGTTTGAAGCCTTTGTCGGCGATCGGTGGTATACCTTCGATGCCACCCAGGGGCAACCCAAGGGCAACCGAATTGCGCTCGCCTACGGTCGAGATGCGACAGATGTGGCATTTGTAACCCAGTTCGGCGTTTTAAACCTCCTTGAAATGGATGTGTGGGTTGACTTAGCGTCTTAGGCGCGAGCGAGTCGTCGCAGCGCTCCCCCCTAAAGCGACTCGAAAACGCCAACAAAGCCCGGAAATGCCGCACAGGCCTCGATAAATTCCTCCGCATCGCTGACGTTTTCGAGCTGATATTCCATAATGCGCCGCTCGTCGCCCTGCATTTTTTTGGATGAGAGCGGAATGCCCGCATATTTGACGGCGATCGCCTTAAACGCAGCGGCATGGTCGCGCCAGCCCTCTGCGGAGCATTGAATCGTCACTTTCCACATATTTATAGACTCAATTGGTTAGGGGGATTCGTCGGCCCAAAACTATTGTGTCATTGAAAAGCCTACACGATGCAAGGGCGCGAAGCCTCGCGCCCCTACGAAATGCTAAAGAGTTGCCGAACGCCTACAGTCCACCAAACCATTCGTATCCCAAATCTTCCCAATAGCCTTTCGCTGGCATCAGCCGCTCGACGAAGGTAATTTGCGTCACCCACTTGCTTTGCTTGTACCCCAGCTTGATCGGAGAGGCCAGTCGCAAAGGCGCTCCGTTCTCAACTGCAAGCGGGCGACCGTTCCGCTGGTAGACCATCAGCGTTTGAGGGTGGAGTGCAGAAGCCAGATCCCAACTTTCGTAGTAGCCATCGGCGGATTTGAAGTAAACGTACTTCACCGTCGCCTTCGGTTGCGCGAGCCTTGCCAACTCGGATAGCCGCACCCCGCCCCACTGCACGATCGCCGCCCAACCCTCAACGCAGACGTGGCGGATCGTCATGGATGTGAGGGGCAGTTTCTGAAGGTCCGCCAGCTTCAACACCAAGGGATTGTCAACATCGCCATTCACCGCGAGCTGAAACTTGAGGGGATCGATCTGAGGCGTGATGTCGAAGGTATTGATCAGCAGCTTGTCATCGGGTTCGATGGCACTGGCCGGAAACTCCGGTACGGGCTTTTGGCTTTGCATCAAGGCATTGATGCGGGCATTAAAGGGGTCGAAAGCTTGGCCGATCGGTTCCGACAAGAGGGTCGTACCGCAGCTTCCCAACAGCATCCCCATCCCGGATAGGCCGGACCATTGAAGCATTTGACGCCGCGATAGATTATGCATCTTCAGATAAGCGACCCGTTGCCGATCGAACACGACTCGCACCTCCTAAAAACATAGAGCGAACCAAGCGAAGCCCACCCACTTTCAAGGCCAAAAAAGAATGAAGAAACGCGAACGACACAACGATCGGCACCGTAATGAAATGCACCGTTCGCAGGGTTTGCCAGGTTCCAAACAGACTGGCGAGCCAAGCAAACTGGGCGGGTTTGTACATGGCAAGGCCGCTGGCGATCGCCAAAACCAGCACCGGAATAATGGCGGTATAGACCAATCGATGCCGCGCGTAGTTCTTCCGTTTGGCATTGTGGCTGACCTTGAGCGCCTTGAGATCTTGACGATCTGCAAACCGACGCTGCCAACGCCGCGTCAGGACAATATAAAGACCATAGGCCAACAAATTGAGCGAATAGAGCCACATGGTTGCAAAGTGCCAGCTTCTGCCACCTGCCAGCCACCCGCCTAGAGTAAACGGGGACGGAAAGGTCCACCCGCCGCGCCCGCCAAAGACGGGGTTGGCATTATAAATTTGCAGGCCGCTGGTTATCATCAGCAACAGGCTGACGATATTCAACCAGTGAAACGTTTTGGCCCAAAAGGATTGACTGGGTAGCGATCGCCCTTTTTTACGGACAGAAGCATCTGAACTCATCGGTCCTATCCTAAAGCTGAATCATAAGCAGTAAAGATTTACCTCATTGTTGTGACGGTAACAGTATTGACCTTTGAGCTGTGTTTTGCTCAGAGTACATACAGGTAGCATTTAAGACTCCGCCAACGTGGCTGGAGCAGAACCCAAAAGCCCGATCCCTAAAAGGGATGCACCAATAATCGTTGATTTGAAGATGCGTTGAGCGGCGTTCGTAGGGATATCCTTTCAAGCTGGGTGCCCCCTTACCTTAGAAAACCTTCCTTAAAACAAGCTAGAAGAATCCTTAGCAGAAGATGAGAAACCGCTGAGGGAAAACGGACTTAGATCCTGCGACAAAAATGGCACGTCAAAATCAGCCGATTCTTTTCAACTCGATTCTGAGAATTTTTGATTAAGTTTTGTACGCAAATCGGGGAAAATTAAGCCACCCTAAAAAATGAGTATTTTTGCTTAGTATCTCAATCTCAAAACCCGAGCGAACGCCAGGTATAAAAAAATAATAAAGTTTTCCGTTCGCGCATCGATCCCCGAGCTTGCGGAACCCGCTGCCGCCTTAAGAGATCGCCACCTTTTATGTAAACTTTAACAACAAGCCATTCATTTTCTGAGAAGCACTGCATATACTAAGAAAAATTGATTCGAAAGATAGTTTCAAATTAACCCTTAAAAACTAGCGGGAGGCTGAACGATGACAGTGGCACAAGCGCAAGAATTACCTAAAAATCAAGCTGTAAAGATGGTTAGAAGTTTCTTAATTTGGACTTTTACATTAACCGTTTGTTGGTTAGTTGTCGGGTTTCCGCTAGTTTTCTTAATTTTGACCGTCGGCTCTTTGTTTGCCATTTCGCTTCAGGCAATTTTGCCGACGAGTGCGGTTTTGGTGGTTGCAGGAGCTATTCTTTCAGTTAATGTTTTGGTAATCTTGTTCGGAGCAGCACTGTTAACGCTCAAAGGCATTCATCCCCACGAAGTGCAGTGGCTGCGCTGGCTCAACGGGCAAGCCAATCCCAGTCATGGGGCTGTATTTGCATCCTGCCCGCTAACCTGCGATCGCCCTCCCGTATAGCTCGTCAAATGATTTAGCAAGCTAACGTACGAACGTTATCATGCCTCAATAGTTTTCCCAGCCCGGTCTCGACCGGGTTTTTTCATGGCAAAATGCGAGACAATTTAGTACGAGCAACATTAGCGCGCGAGAATTAGCAAACGCAAGATCGGCCCGTCATCGTTATTTGTTAAGCCTGGAGCATTTCATGGCAACCGTCCCAATTCGTATTGCAATTGTTTTGGGTACCCGCCCCGAAGCCATCAAGCTGGTACCCGTCATTAAAGCGTTTCAAGACGCGGACTTTTGCACTACCCAGATCGTTCTGACGGGTCAACATCGAGAGATGGTGGCCCAAGTCATGGATTTTTTCCACCTAAAAGCCGATCGCGACTTGGCAATCATGCAGCACGGTCAAACCTTAACTCAAATCACCTGCCGCAGTTTGGATGGGTTAGAAGTTTATTTCAAAGAAAATCGCCCGGACCTAGTTCTGGTTCAGGGGGACACCACTACAGCCTTTGCCGCCGCCCTTGCCGCTTTTTACCAACTCATCCCAGTCGGCCACGTCGAGGCAGGGTTGAGAACGGACGACTTATTCAATCCCTATCCAGAAGAAGCCAACCGCCGTCTTATTTCCCAGATTGCCCAGCTTCATTTTGCGCCGACAACGCTGTCCGCAGACAATGTCAAGCGCTCTGGCATCGCGACAGGCATTCACCAGACTGGCAATACGGTCATCGATACGCTGCTGATGGTAGCCGCAACCGAACCCGAGTGCCCCATTCCCAACTTTGACTGGACTCGATACCGCACCATTTTAGCCACCGTCCACCGCCGGGAAAACTGGGGCGAGCCCCTCCAAGAAATTGGAAAAGGGTTCTTGCAAATTCTAGAGCAATTTCCCGATACGGCCCTGGTCTTACCCCTCCATCGCAACCCCACCGTTCGAGATCCCTTGACGCAGCTTTTGGGGAATCACCCGCGCGTCTTTTTAACCGAGCCCCTGGACTATACGGATCTCGTGGGAGCGATCCAACGCAGCTACTTGCTCATGACCGACTCCGGCGGTCTTCAAGAAGAAGCACCCAGCTTGGGCAAACCCGTCTTGGTGTTACGAGACACGACCGAGCGCCCGGAGGCCGTCTACGCTGGCACTGCAAAGCTGATCGGTACGAATGCAGAACGCATTACTGCAGCAGCAGCAGAGTTACTCACCAATCAAACCCTTTACGACCAGATGGCAACAGCCGTCAATCCGTTCGGAGACGGTCGCGCCTCCGAACGCATCGTCGAGATCGTGCGCGGATATTTTGGGGTTTAACGGCATCCAGAACAGAGCTTACTTCCGTTCAAACAGCTTCTTTCCCGGCACGCAGCGCTGATTTTTCCGATGTATCTGCGAATACCGACGCTCCTAGGGAATTCCTTTAGCTTTAGCTTTGGTTAAGATTTTTTAGGCAAAAGGCACGATTCGCATACATTCCTTAAGTCAACGGATGCTTTGTGATTTAGATCGTCGAACAAGCGATGATTCTTTGCTAGCGTAAGCATTCGGAGAGACTCAGCGTAAAACTGTTTTGGTTGTAGGTTTTCTATGGCTACATCGGTCGTCAAATCTGCCTTGTTCGACTTCTTCAGCCCGGTCCATCACAGAGCGTGGGGGATGAGAGGTCAAAGGCTGCTTCGAGGGATCTACTTTTACATTCTGAACCAGACTTTCAACGATCCCAAGCTGGCCCACTGGGTCTGCAAGCTCGTCCCTGCCCAGTGTCCGTTCGAGAGAGATGTGTGGGTTTTAGGGCGGGAGTTTCATATTCCCGCGCTCTGCAAACTCAACCCATTTTACGAACAGTTGGTCGCGCTCAGGTTCAAAGCTTTGTCCTACTTATCGGAAGATTGCGGCGAAGATATATTGCCTTACTGTCAATAAAACACCAGCGATCCCCGTACTGTTCAGGTCCGACAGCTAGAGATTGTTGCTCGTGGTAGCAGCACTGGAGCGGCGGGAGGGATGTCTGGGAAGGTCGCTCTCGTCGTAAATCTCGCCTACCAGCTCTTCAATGACGTCTTCTAGCGTCACTAAGCCCACCGTACCGCCATACTCATCTACCACGATCGCCAGGTGGAGCCGCTGCTGGAGCATTTCTTTCAGTAAATCCGCAACGCGCTTTGTTTCAGGCACGTAAACGGGCCGATCCATAGCCGCCGTAACCGATTCATTGCCGTGAATCTTGAGATGCTGCACTGCGCGCTTCAGGTGAATGACCCCGACTATTTCATCCTTCGATTCGCCTTGCACTGGCAGGCGGGAGTAGCCACTGTCCAGACAGACATCTATCACCTCTTGGATGCTCGCCTCGTGGGAAATCGTACACATCTCGGTTCGAGGTTTGACGACTTGGCGGGCGCTGAGGTTGTCTAGAGCAAGGGCTTTGTTTAAAAGCTGATGTTTTTGAAGGTCGAGCTGCCCCTTGCCACCTAGCAACTCGATCATGAGTTCCAAGTCTTCGACCGACTC
Source organism: Altericista sp. CCNU0014 (assembly GCF_044923475.1). Lineage (NCBI taxonomy): Bacteria > Bacillati > Cyanobacteriota > Cyanophyceae > Synechococcales > Altericista > Altericista sp. CCNU0014. Next base: position 1,298,352 of record NZ_CP137338.1, on the reverse strand, counting down.
GCTGGGGACCACCATATTTCCCTGTAAAAAGCGCAGCAGGCCGTGGGTAACCGCCTCAAATCCGTAAATAATTGGTGCCAAGGCCACAGAAAGCCAGTAAATGGGCCGCACTACGACTCGAAAGAGCGGCATGGAATGGTTGATAGCCAAGGACTTGGGCGTAATTTCGCCAAACAGGAGCAGCAAAACCGTAGACACCCCGGTGGCAATCCCCACACCCGCGCCGCCCAACCACAATACAAAAAGGTTGCTGGTTAAGATCGCAGTGGCGTTGTTAACCAGGGTATTGCCGATCAGGAGCGTAGTAATAAATCGCGCGCGCTTCTCTAAAACCAGGCGGAATATCCCTTGAGGGTCGCCCTCTTCCTTCATGAGCGATCGCAGTTTCAGATTATCGAGCGCCGTAATGGCCGTCTCAGAGCCTGAAAACAGCGCCGACATTAGAATGAGCACCGCTAGAATTGCGATATCAAACTTGAGGTCGCCCAGCACTGATTCAGCGACCAGGAAACGCGGGACATCAATCCACGGAAATATCACGGAGCAAATATCGTGCGTAAGCAGGATTCAAAAGACTTATCACAAATCATATCGTTTCTGCCGAAAGTCATCTGTGTCTAAGTCAGGCTTTCTTGGGAGATCGATAGCCTAGCGCGATCGGACGGTACCGATACGCATTTCATCCTTCGACCCCTTCCATCCCAGATTCTGCAGCTACACAAACTCGCTGCTGTCGCGCTCGATCTGCGCGGCCATGCTGCAGTTGTGTAGCCGCAAATTCATTCACCCACGAGGAGCATTAGTAAGTTTCAACGTGCCAGCGACCCGCCTTCTTGAGCGTGCGTTGGTAGTCGGCCCAGACCACACCGTTTTTGCTGGCGGCTGACTCCATCCCTTCATCGATCCCGCCTTCCATGCCCTTGAGTCCGCAGATATACACGTGGGTATTCTCCTTTTGAACCAATTCCCAAAGCTGGTCGGCACTTTCTTGGATGCGGTGCTGAATGTACATCTTGCCGCCTTGAGCGTTTTGCTGCTCCCGGCTGATGGCATAGGTCAACCGCAAATGATCGGGGAATTCAGCCTGAAGGGCTTCTAGCTCCTCTTTATACAGCACGTTAGCGGTATAGGCGACGCCAAAGAAGAGCCACGCCAGACCCTTAAATTGATAATTTTCATGCTTCTCTTTGAACATCCGCCAAATAAAGGCGCGGAAAGGGGCAATTCCCGTCCCAGTTGCCATCATAACGATGGTGGCATTGGGATCGTCCGGCAACAGCATTTCTTTGCCCACGGGTCCCGTAATCTTAATGGGAGCACCCACCTCTAATGCCGTTAGATAGCTGGAACAAACGCCCTCTACTTTTTCGCCCGTTTCGGGGTGCTTGTACTCCAACTTCCGGACGCAAAGCGAAACCGTTTTGTCATCCAGGCGATCGCCATGGCGTGTAGAGGCGATGGAATAGAGTCTGAGCTTGTGAGGCTTACCCTTATCGTCGGTTCCTTCAGGAATAATGCCAATACTTTGACCTTCTAGATAGCGGAGGTCTCCACCTGAAAGATCGAACGTGAGATGCTTTACCGTGCCCTCACCGCCTTCGCGCACGAGTTCTTCGTTAGAGAGACATTTGCCTACAAATGGCTGGTTCGGGCGATAAAGATTGACCGGAATGTCAGATTCTTTTTTTGATGCCTTTGCAGGGGCATCCGTACTGCTGGCAGCACTGGAGGCTGAAGCCGGGGCATCCTCCGAAGCAGAAAAAATATTCACGATTTTGCCTCCGGCTTTTGCAACTTTGAGCATAAATTGGCTCATCTGGTCGTAGGGGACCGTAAAGAAACTGCTGCCGCTCGACCGAATTGGAACCTGTCGCCCGTTGAGGCCAGTGTTGCGCAATCCCACAACTTCATAACGATAGAGTCGACTTCCCGCTTGGGAATTGGCAGATCCAGATGCGCTGGGATTGAACATTGGGATTAAATCTCTCCGAAGCTAACGTGCGATTGTCTTTTGTTTATGTATTCTGCAATAAATGGCGCACCAAACCAACGGTTTGGACTGAGAGCGCTGCTGCTAAACATCTTTAACCATTTTTTAAAGATGGGGGCTGTGGCCGCAGCCATGCACTATTACAAATTGAAACTTATTTTATCGCGTTTTGCTGAACTGCTGGACTCTATATATTGCTAGCGTAACGAAGGTTTGCGGTTGGAGACTGCGGTCTAGCTTACAATTTTGAGTCGGATCGACCCAAAATGTAACGCTCTATTGCGACTTGGTTAAACTGTGTTTCAAGTTACCCCCTAGAACGGGGTCTGACGATTTCGCCTAAATTCTCCGTGTTAGGATGCAGGTCAACAATAGAGCTGTTTTTATCAGAATTGGAGGGTCGCTTGGCATTACGGGTTGCTGTGGTCGGGTCAGGGCCAGCCGGTTCTTCTGCGGCTGAGACGCTTGCAAAAGCGGGTATTGAAACATTTTTGTTCGAGCGGAAGTTAGACAATGCGAAGCCCTGCGGCGGCGCTATTCCGCTCTGTATGGTGGACGAGTTCGATCTGCCGCCCCACATCATCGATCGGCAGGTGCGGAAGATGAAGATGATTTCGCCATCCAATGTCGAAGTCAATATCGGCGGGACGCTCAAGGACGGGGAATACATCGGCATGTGCCGCCGCGAGGTCTTGGACGGTTTCCTGCGCGATCGCGCGGTGAGTCTTGGGGCCAAGCTGATTAACGGCATCGTCAACAAGATGGAAACGCCCAGCAGCAGTACGGCTCCCTACGTTCTGCACTATGCCGATTTCTCCAGCGGCAATGCCGAGGGCGAAATGAAGTCCTTGGAAGTAGACGTCGTGATTGGTGCGGATGGGGCCAATTCCCGGATTGCCAAGGAAATCGACGCGGGCGACTACAACTACGCGATCGCCTTTCAAGAGCGCATCCGCCTACCGGACAAGCAAATGGCCTACTACGAAGATTTGGCCGAAATGTACGTCGGCGACGATGTATCCACGGACTTCTACGCCTGGGTGTTTCCCAAGTACGACCACGTTGCGGTGGGAACGGGCACCATGCAGGTGCATAAAGCCGATATCAAGAAGCTCCAAGCGGGAATCCGCGCCCGCGCGGCGAATCGACTCCAGGGCGGAGAGATTATCAAGGTGGAAGCCCATCCGATCCCCGAGCATCCCAGACCTCGGCGGGTGGTGGGTCGCGTGGCCCTCGTGGGCGATGCAGCCGGTACCGTAACCAAGTCTTCCGGCGAAGGGATCTACTTTGCGGCCAAGTCCGCGCGGATGTGCGCCGAAACGATCGTGGCGCGCTCTGAGAATGGTACGAAGGTTCCGACGGAAGCTGACCTGAAGGCCTACATCAAGCGTTGGGATAAGGAGTACGGCATTACCTATCTGGTGCTGGACATCTTGCAACGGGTGTTCTACCGCTCCGATGCGACGCGGGAAGCCTTTGTGGAAATGTGCTCCGATATTGACGTGCAGCGCCTGACCTTTGACAGCTACCTGTACAAAACCGTGGTACCAGCCAATCCGCTGACACAGCTCAAGATTACAGCTAAAACCATCGGGAGCTTGCTGCGAGGCAATGCTTTAGCTCCTTAAGACTGGTTTTCGCAAGCTTCCAAAAATCCCTGCCGTTACTAGCGGTAGGGATTTTTTAGGCCCGATCTTCGACGTAGTGCCACTCGTGATGGACGATCTGCGCGGGAATGACGGGAAAGGCGATCGCCGTTGCAAAAGACTCGAATAGCTCTAAATCCTGAAGCCAAACTGGACGACCTTCTGCCTGCACCCAGCAGCCATCGGAGGTCGGATGGACGGGAACTTCAAAGACCGTAAGTTTTTCGTAAAGGCGATCGCCTCGTAGTTTTACCAAAGCTTCCTTGCGCGTCCAAATTTTATAAAATGCTTGATGGCGATCGACCGGAGACAGTCGGGAAAACGCAAACCATTCATCGGGCGTGCAAATTCGCCGGGCAATATCCAGACAATTCAGCAAAGGGTTGACCCCTTCGAGATCGATTCCCACCTCGAAACCGACGCTCACTGCATAAATTAATCGCCCGCGAGAATGAGACACGTTGAATTGAAGGTTAGCGCCGCCACGCTCCTGGGTCAGAAAAGGCTTTCCTCGATCTGAATAGATAAATTCGAGACGGCTCGGATCTTGCCGAAGGTAAGCTCCGAGCAATAGGCGCAGCAGGCCGCGAGATTCGACAAACTGCCTTCGAGCCATAGGGGTGACGTAGCGCTGCGCTCTCGCTTGCTCCTCAGAGCTGAGCAGCGTTTTTAACTCGGCAGTCGGATCTGTCTCTTTGAGCGTCGCGACCGACCACAGGTGCAAGCTCCCTTCTGCCGGCAGCTCTAGTTCTGCCGGCAGGTGCCGCACGGTGTTTTGCACTACGGGAGTTGGCATGACAATCGACATTGCATTTGCGTTGCGCGCGTAAATCGCAAAATTACCACGACGCAGCAAAACGTTGGAGCGCAACCCAGTTTAAGACAAAGACTGATTGCCGCTAGCATTGGATTGGGGCACTGGTTTTGAATTACAGGACTCCCAGACTTCATTCATCGCCTGTAGCGCCAAATCTCGCGGCAGTTGACACAGCGTCTGGCCGTGGTGAAATTTTAGGCTGATGACAAGCTGTTTGTACAATACAGATAAATGCTGGGCATCCTGAGGAATGGGAAAGGGCGAGTTGTTCATCAGCGCTGCTTTGAACGTGAAGTCGAGGAAATCCCATAGGGTATAACCCTAGAATGCCTGTAAAGGCAAAGTTAGCCTACCGTAAATTTACGGATAGCGCGGTTGCCCTTTCACTTTAGCTTGCATGCGTCGAGCATTGGTACATATCTTTAAAGAAATTGCTTAAACCCCCCTGACGATCGCTCATATCCTTCCTCAGGCCGATAAAAGCCAGAGTCCATCGGGACAGACTGCAGACTCAGTTCGAATTTGCGGAATGCGGATATCCAGTTCGACAAAGACATAGGTTTGGTAGGATCGCAAGCAGCAGTCCAGATTGACTTTTGCAGTATTCAACCATGGCATCCACCTATTCCTTCGACATTGTCAGCGACTTCGACGCCCAGGAGTTGGTCAATGCAGTAGACCAAACCGAACGGGAAATCAAAACTCGCTACGACCTCAAAGACACCAAAACGACCGTAGAGCTGGGAAAAGAAAATATCGTCATTCAAACCAACAGCGACTTTACCCTAGAGGCCGTACATTCCATCTTGCAAATGAAGGCTGTCAAGCGGAACCTGTCCCTGAAAATTTTTGACTACGGCAAAATCGAGTCCGCCAGCGGCAACCGAGTCCGTCAAGAGATCGCCCTCAAGCGCGGTCTCAACGCCGAACTGGCCAAACAAATCTCCAAATTAATTCGGGACGAGTTCAAGAAAGTCCAGGCTTCCATTCAAGGCGATGCCGTCAGAGTTGTGGCCAAGTCTAAAGATGAATTGCAGGCAATCATTCAACGCCTCAAGCAAGAGGACTTTCCCGTCGCCCTTCAGTTCACCAACTACCGCTAGACGGATTTTCTCCTCAAGCCCCTAAAATCCATTAGGATGACTGTAGAGGTCTATCACATCACTATGCTGCGCAAACTTTCACTCGCAACTCTGGGGATTAGCATCGGAGGCACGATGACCCTATCGGCCATCATTGCCTATATCTTTGAAAACGCCACGATCAATCTGATTGGGTTTAGCTACGGCATCCCTATCTTGCTGGGCGGGCTGGCCTTTAAGATTACGGAATTAAAGCCCATCAAGCCGACGCAGCAACCCTCCCCAGAAGTTGTTGAATTGAGAAAGGTGCAAGCTACGCAGACTCAAACTCAGATCGTCAAAGATGTGACGCGATACTGGTACGGGCAGGACGCCCACCTCGATACAGCGCTTAAAAAAGTAGGGCTGGGTCCCTCCAAGGAAGCGCAGCCCGTTTTGACGGGGTTCCACGAAACGGAAATCAAGGGAGCTTATGCCTTAGTTTTAGAGTTTTCGTCTCCAGGGCGTACCTTCGACCAATGGATGGTGAAGCAAGCAAAAATCGAGCGCTTTTTTGGCCCTGGCGTTCGCGCTTATATCAGCCAACCTCAAGAAGGCGCGATCGAACTGGCGCTCATTGCCGAGCCAGTCACTGCTGAAGCGCCTATCTCTGCCTGAAGCTCATGACCCAATGTTCTGAGATCGATGGGTTCCTCCGGCGGTACGAGCGATTTGGGGTCGAACTCGGCTTAGACCGAATTCTGGCTTTGTTGGAACGCCTGGGAAACCCCCATCAACGCGTTCCGATCGTGCACGTGGCGGGTACCAATGGCAAGGGCTCCGTTTGCGCCTATCTCTCTTCAGTTCTGACGGCGGCAGGTTATCGGACGGGGCGCTACACGTCTCCCCATCTGGTGGACTGGACCGAACGCATTACTTTGAACGACAAACCCGTTTCGCCCGATGCGTTGCTCGGTGCCCTCAAGCGGGTCGAGGCCGCCATCGAACCGGGCGAACCCACTCCCACGCAGTTTGAAGTATTCACAGCGGCGGCTTGGTGCATTTTTGCCGAGTCCGCTGCGGACGTTGCGGTTGTTGAAGTGGGTTTGGGGGGCAGGCTCGATGCGACCAACGTCTGCGATCGCCCCCTTGCAACCCTCATCACGTCCCTCAGCCGCGAGCACTGGCAGCGCCTCGGTCCTACCCTTGCAGACATCGCCCGCGAAAAGGCCGGGATTTTGAAGCCGGGATACCCCGCCATTATCGGACCGCTCCCGCCCGAAGCAGAGACTGTCGTCCGTCAGCGAATCGAAGCGTTAGGGTGCCCTGTCGTTTGGCAAAACCCAGCCCAGTGGATACCGGACAAGTTCGAACCCTACCCGTGGGCGATCGCAGACGATATCTCGTACCCGTTGCCATTGGCAGGGGACATCCAACTGACGAATTCAGCCTTGGCGATCGCCGCCCTTAAAGTCCTACAACAGCGGGGCTGGACGATTCCCGAAACAGCCATCCAAGCTGGAATGGCGCAAACCCAATGGCCGGGACGCTTGCATTGGACGACGTGGGAAGGAATGCGGCTGTTGGTGGACGGCGCTCACAACCCAGCGGCGGCAAAGGTGTTGCGACAGTACGTCGATACGGTGCATTCCGGCCCCGTGCATTGGCTGATGGGAATGCTGTCGACGAAAGACCATCGCGATATTTTTGAAGCGCTGTTGCGAAAAGGCGATCGCCTGACCTTGGTTCCCGTACCGGGGCACAGTACCGCAGCACCGCAGGAATTGGCCGAACTCGCCCAATGGGTTTGTCCTAATTTAGAAGGCTGCGATACGGCTTTAACGTTGACCGAGGGGCTGCAGATCCTCCAACGAGAAACGATAGTGTCAAACCCCTTAAACGTACTGTGCGGCTCGCTTTACCTGGTGGGCAAATTTTACGAACAGCAGCGCGACTTGCAAGAATTCACCCAAAAAAAGACTGAAAGCGAGCATGGAGGGATTCGAACCCCCGACCCTTAGGACCGGAACCTAATGCGCTATCCACTGCGCCACATGCCCATCACTCGACGGACCGATCTGCTTCTTCAGAAATTATACTGTCTCCCTTCCCAAAAAGAATGGGCGAAGGGAACGAGTCGGAGCGTTGGCTGCAATGCAGGGGGTCTTCCCCTACAGGAACGGCATGGGATCGATCGGTTCGCCGCCATTGCGGACTTCAAAGTGCAGATGCGGGCCAGTCGAAAGTCCGGTGGAGCCCACGGCGGCGACGGGCTGACCTTTCTGAACGGCCTGACCGGCAGCAACGTATATCTGGCTCGCGTGTCCGTACAGCGTCGTCAATCCATTGCCGTGGTCGATAATGACTGTATTGCCGTAGCCGCCCATCCATTCGGCAGAAATCACGACCCCATTGTCTGCGGCCCGAATGAGGCTGCCATAATCTGCGCCAAAGTCCACGCCATTGTGGAAGCGACTGGTTCCTAAGATGGGATGCACCCGCCAGCCGAAGATACTGGTCACGGGACCATCGGAAGGCAGTAAAAACTGCCCGGAACCCGGTACGAAGATCGCGCCTGGGAAGGCGATATTAGCCGCTAACTTTTGCTGAATGTTTTGCGAAATGCGGCTGGATTCTTCCGCTAACTGCTGCTCGGCTGCCGTGAGGGCTTCGCGATCGCTCTTGAGGCGATTCACGAGGATGCTTTCCGTCTGCGCTTGGTCTTCTGCCGAAGCTTTTTGGGTGGCGAGTTGCTGGGTGAGGAGGGCGATTTGATTCTTCTGCGTTTCGGCTGCCAGCTTTTGGGCCTCGATCGCGTCTTTCGATTTTTTGAGCGAAACCAGTGCCTTGCGGTCCTCGTCGTAAACCCGCTTGAACTGATACTGACGATCCATCAATTCTTCTAGGGAGCGGCTTTGCATCAGGGCCACCCAACCCCGAGCGTTATTCTGGCGTTGTAAAAATCGAAGCCGCGCGGCGGTGCTGGTTTGCTGTTTGCCGTACTGCGCCTGAGCCGTCGAGAGTTCTTTCTCAATAAGCTTCAGTTTTTCGGCAGCAGATTTGAGTTTCTCTTGCTGAGCTTCAATTTGCGCTGCGGTCGCTTCTATGGTTTGGCTGAGACCGCTGATGCGATCGCGCGCGGATTTTTCTTGCTGTTCTATGCGTTGCTTGGCCTGGTTGACGCTAGACCGATATCGATCGATTTGCTGTTGTTTTTGCTGGAGTTCTGGCAGCGATAAAGCATCGACAGCCCCTGCAGGAGCCGAGAAAAATTGCGCTCCCACCATAAACTGCAAACTGAGGCAGCAGGCTAAAATAACGACCCTAAAAGCGTTGGACATGCGTGTAATTTGAGTTTAGAACCGAGGCGGGTTCTAAATAAAATCGACTCGATGGTAGCAGAATCTACCGATCGATAGAGGGATACCTTAGGTTAATGTACCCGAATCTACGACCCGCCGATCGTGAATACACGCGAACCGAAATGCGCTACAGCGTCGCTTTAACTTGCCCTTCAAACCAGTCAACGATCTGCTGGAATTTTAATTGTTCGATTGCCACGCTTTCTTGGAGGGCGATTTTCCGCAGGGGCGCTAGTGCAGACATCAACAGGCGCTCGAATAATTCGATGAAGGCTTCGTCCGCCTGCGCCTGGATCTGGAGGTTGACATCTTGGCCGAGCCAGTCTTCGATCTGCTGCGGCTGAAGTTCGGCGATCGTCGTCCCCAAACCCGCGCTGACCTGTTGCAAATACCGCCAGCTATAGACAGCGATGCGAATGGAAAAGCGATCGCGGGTGGGCAGTAGCGTGCGATCGATTTGGGCGCATTCTTCAGGTGACAGGAAATCATTGAAGGGTTCAGGTAAGTTCAGCATGATGCAGTATCGAGCAGGTTCTTAAACTTAGCATCCCCGTTAGATTCAGTCCGGCAAAAAAGCAGGATCTAAAATCTCTGCGATCGCATAGGGGCATTCAGCGGGAAACACAGAGATGAGGAGTCCTGTTTCATCGCTGGCATCCTCTACTGCATCTTCGTAGCAATCAGTTAAACATTGCTCTAGGTGATTTTTAAGACTAGGGTACTTGCGACATAAGCGCTTAATTTGTTTTCGAGCTTCCTTGATTGAGCCAAGCCAACTTGAAGACCGCTGCTCGGGCTGGAACTGCCATTTCAGAAGATGCAGGAGCAGTCGGGCTACCTGACTTTCTAGCGCATCCCTATGCCGATTCCCCAAGTCTTCGATCTCCTCAATCAAATGGTCTAGGTCTAGATCTGCAAACCGATGCTCTCGCAGTAACTGGGCAGTACGATCCGACCATCGAACAAAATCGGCTTCATAGAGGGTTGTGGCTGCTTGCATCATGCATGGCCCCATGGGTTGGGCATATTGTACAAAATTACGATACCTAGTCTAGCTGTTCTGCACAGAGCATTACTCTACGCATGAGTCTGGCAAAAATGCAGCGTCTAGGATGTCTGCGATCGCATAGGGGCATTCAGCAGGAAATGTGTCGAAGGGTAGCCTTGTTTCAACAGATGCCAGTTCTCGCGCCTCGGTGTAACACTCACTCAATATTTCTTCTGGGTACGATTTGAGGCTAGGGGATTTTTTGATCTGTCGCTTAATCCGCTGTCGATGTTCGACAATAGAAGCTCTCCAACTGTTGGTCTGCTTGTGGGGCTGGAACTCCCATTTGAGTAGATGCAGCAAAATGATTTTGAGATTGCTATAGAGGGCATCTCGTTCGCGCCTGCTCAAGTCTTCAACCTCTTCAATAAGATTCTCTAGGTCTACCTCTGAAAAACGACCGTCTTTGAGCATCTGAGCGGTTTGTTCTGCCCATTGTGCAAAGTCCGTGTCATAAAGTAGTGTGGTTGTGTAGGTCATGCATCATCATCCTTTATTGGTTCGCGCTGGGCTGTGCTAATTTTGCGCGTAAGTGCTCAGACATTCGGAAGAGGGTGCCTTAGGTGCAATCCAAGTAAGATCCACCCTTCTAAAGCGGATTGCAGATCGTCCACGCAATCCGCTTCGCTTTCGCTATTTCCCCATACCCCTTCAAAGCCGGGAATGGTTCCAAACCAAGTACCATCATCAGGCACTTCGTATTGAGCCATTTGCATGGCGGCCCCAATGTAGTCGCTAATCATGAGATCGCCATCCTAATCAATGAATAATCTTCTAGCCCCTACTGCATCTCGCTCTCGATTGAGCGCTTCTTTTAATTCAGGCCATGCAGCCTCATCGTATCCAGACTTATCGTGCATCCATTCGTTGAGCATGGCGATTGCTCTGTCTCTTTGCTCTGCCGTAAGCGACTCTAGGAAAGCTGTCCGAGTATCGTTGGGTCTAATTGGTGTGGCTGTCATCCTTCACCATCCATTTCTGTAGGAATGTCCACTACGCCATTATTCTGGGAATGGCGGATGCCATGAACACATTATACTTTTAGGCTTGTCGTTTCAGGTTTTGTTGGCGGTGAGATTAAGTCGATTCTTCATCGAAGTAATCACTATCGATCTTTGGGATCTTGACCGTACGCGCAGACACTCCAACTTCATGGTCAATCATGAGTTCGACTAGGCGTGGCCCATCTACTAAAACAACACGTTCGACTGATTTTGCAAATCCGATGGCCTGTGCCGTATAACTTGATGTGGTGATAAACACACCTTTGTTCGCTCGCTGACCTGCTAATGCACCATAGAAAGCCTGAACTTCAGGACGGCCTACCGTTCCTTGCCACCGCTTGGCTTGGACATAGACCTTTTCAAGTCCGAGCTTGTCTAGGGAGATAACGCCGTCGATTCCACCGTCTGCCGATCCGCCCACACGTTGAAGATCTGCACGGTTGGCTCCATAGCCCATTCGGTGTAGCAGATCGAGCACGATGGTCTCGAAGAAAGATGGAGATACTGTAGCCAGGGATTCAAGAAGCTCTAAGGCAACTGAGCTTCGCAGTTCCGAGAGAGCTTCGCCTAGTCGGTCATCAGGACTTGCAACGGCTGACTCGGAAGCAGGTGTCTCGATCGGTGATTGAGATGCAAGGAATTCACTGTTAGCAGTTGGTTTCAGTCGCACGTCTATGAAGCCTGTAGCCAAATGCTCGATGATTTTTGGCGATAGTGAAGTCGGGTATTTTGCTAAAAACACAAGTCCATCTTCAGTGAGCTGCCAAAAGCCCCGACGGGGACTGCTTGATAGACCTGCACGCTTCAGACGATCGTGTGCCCAACCTGCACGATTCTTATACACAAGTTGTACACCGCTTGGGAGCAGTTCTTGCCGATCAACATCGGTTATACCCAACGCTTGTGCAGCAGCTTCATGAGCTTCACGAGCCGGAGCGCCACTTGGTCGAGTAGCCAAAAATCGAAGAATTGGCTCAATAAACTTGTCGTAGGTTGGAACGGTCATGCTGCATTGTCGGTGGAACGGGTCGGAAAAATGACAAAACTAGAAACTAGGGTTTATACGACAAGATGTCATCTAGGATTCCCCTACAGCATGTTATTGCACCAGCCCTATCTTTAAGAAGGGCTAAGTTGTAACCGTGAATGACCCCGAACAAGTCTCTGAGAAATCAGAACATTGACTTCAGGGAATAAGTATTTAGACAAATGCGGACAAAAGGACTTGAACCTTCACATCTTGCGATACTAGAACCTAAATCTAGCGCGTCTACCAATTCCGCCATGTCCGCAGGAATTAACGAAATCTATCATAACACCTTGCCCCCAAAACTCAAGGCTTTACCAAGAGACGCGATCGCCAATCTTCCGCAAGACCCCGGCTTTAACCCCTGGCACCCGCTTGAGGTCTTCAAGGGACGCGAAGGGCTGCTGCTGGCGGGTCTCTATAATCCGTTGAGCCAGCTTAGGGCCTACGCCCGGTAGGGCTTCGAGTTCTTCGCGGGAGGCAGTATTGAGGTTGATGCGCGGCGGATTGGCGCTTTCGGGTCTTGACCCGGCAGCAGCATCGATGCCGCAGGTTGCCTGGAGGGCCTGCCACCGATCGCGAATTTTATCCGGTAGCCCCAGCATGCTATTGGCCCACAGCCGCTCGTATTCCCGCTCGTAGTGGGCCGCAACCGTCGGATGCTCGATGACCAAAAGGGTTTCGTCATTGTGGCGATCGGCGGCTTCTGTCCAGTTGTGAGACCCCATGATGACCGTGGCGTCATCTACCACCCCGAATTTATGGTGCAGCAAGTCCCCTGGCAGTAGTTTGGGCATGCCTACCGTCGGAATCGGCTTCGGCCAAGGGCGATTATTAGGTTCTGTGCGGCAGGGCAGGGCCGCGCGGTCTGGACTCCCATCGTCCTGGGGGGCTTCTGGAGAATCGCTGACTTTGCGGGCGCGAACGGGGAGCGATGCACCTAATAAATCGAGCGCTTCGCTGTAGTACTGAAAGGCAAAGGTCGGTTCGATTAAAACGCGCAGAGCAGCGCCTTTTTGAGCCGCTGTTTCGAGCCGATCGGCAATGGCCTGGTCTGAAAAGACAAACAGGGCAAGGTCGATCTTTTTCCGGCCTTGGGCCAGGGTTTGTCCGATCGATCCGCTAGAACTAAACTCCCAAGGCACATCCGCAGGCGTCGGCGAAAACTTAACGCGGATTGCAGCATCCCCAACCTGGATGCGCTGGGCGGGACGAAAGGGCTTCTGGACGCCGAACCGACTGTCTGGCTTGCCGCCAGGACCATCACCCCAGAGGAGGTTAAATTCTTCAGTGAAGAGTGTGGCGATCGCCGGACTCTGAATTTGCACGAGGGAATTGGCGTTCCCCAAACTCTGTTTCGGCGCAAAGTCGCCGTGGAAATCGGACATTGTAAAGTTGGCGGAGGGTACGATCGCCCACTGACCATCAATGACGACAAACTTGTGGTGCATTAACCCGCTCCCAGCGGAGCCATCGGCAGTATCGTCCAGCCACGGGATGCCAGCTTTAGCAACAATCGCCAGGGCATCGTAGTTGTCAATCTCACTAGCAGCGAACTGTCCATCGCCGTTGCGATCGATGAGTCGCACATTTTCGCGGTGGCGTGCTTGCTGGCGGGCATCCATCTGCTGGACCTCAGCAGCGGTAATGCTGCTGAGGGGGCGGCTGTAGATATTTTCCAGTACGAGGCGAACTCGGACGCCTGCTACAGCGCGATCGCGCAAAGCCTTGGCAATGAGGGGCGATCGCAGTTCCTGGACGGCTACATCCACGGTGGAACGCGCTGATTGAATGCGATCTACGATAATCTGCTCCAGGTTGTCGCCCAGGCGCGTTTGGTTGCGGTAGGGTTCCGCGTAGCGATTGAGGGGGTTGTGGTTGGTATAGACCTGGATTAAAGGGTGTTGCGGCAACGGCTGCGATCGCTCGGCGTTGAGACGGGGCCCCTGACACCAGCGAAAAATCAGCGCCAGCACGAAGCCTAGCCCCACTAGAAAGAGGACGCCCTGAAGCGTTTTATGAAACCTCTGAAGCTTTGGCCATCCCATGCCAGGTCCAGAACACCCTAAAATTGAGTAGGAGAAATCAAGTCTCTCTTTAACTTAAAGCGTCCTTCGGAAGAGGGAAAGCCTCAAGGGTGAAAGTCTTTGCTTCGACTGGAGCAGTTGCAATACTGTTCGGTTAAGTTCAGTGATTCTTGCGCTTGGCCCCCTAGCCCCCCTTTCTTATAGCCCTACCGGGCTTTATTCTGGGGGATTCTGAACTCAAAATCCCCCAGAATTGGGGGATTTAGGGGCGGATGCAATGTCTTTGCTTCTTATCCGAACAGTATTGGGAGCGGTTGAACTACCATTTTTCTCAAGATCGTGACGGTTTCTGTTCCAGTAATTTGGAGAGCGTCACTACCTTCAGTCCTCTCCGTTGCAATTCCGGCAGCACTTGCTCGAGGGTTTTGACCGTGCGTTTGCCCCACTCCCCATTGTCGCCGCGATCGTGAAGGATTACGATCGCCCCAGGGCGGACATTGCCCAGTATTTGGGTCGAGGCAAACCGAGAAGACGGAATCAAAGTGTCGTAAGGCCAAATTGAGCCTAGGGCGACCCGATAGCCGTATTTCCGAGCGACTTTCATCATGTCGCGGTTGGCCATCCCGCTACCCGGCCTCAGCCAATTGATTCGCACTGGTTTGTCGCGAGTCTGTGCCGCCTCTAAAATGCTTCGCTGAGTCTCGAGCAACTCCGATTCAAACGTGGAGAGGGGAAGCGAAATACTCGGCTCATCCGCCCAGAGGTGGTTGCCCACTTCATTCCCTTGCTCAACCATCTCAGCAATCAAGGATTGATTTTTGGCTGTGATTCGCCCTCCAATCAAAAAGAAGGTCGCATGGGCGTCGTACTTTTTGAGAACTTGTAAGATCTGGCGGGTTGTATTGGCATTGTGGGTGTCTGTATCGTCTGGCCCATCGTCAACGGTCAGCGCAACCATCGGAGCCTCTGTCTCTACAAAGAACGTAGCGCCCGGACAGAGCCACGGCGATAGCTGCGTCCACAACCACCTGGGTTGAAGCCAAAGCAAGCTCGTCAAGCCTCCGGCGGCCAGCAACATGAAAACGATCGGCAGCATTTGCTTCTGTTTTTGAACGGTCGTCGTTTTTACCAAATTTGACATTGCCGTCGCTCGGTAAGATTGGCACTGGACCGCAGCCAGCTACGATGAAAGACGACCCACTTAGGTTTTGACCGCCATGTCTTCTGCTCCGCTTACGCTGAATTTGGTTGAAGGTTCGGTTACGTTTAGCTTTAGCCCAGAGGCAGCTAGGGGGCTGCAAGCGGCGATCGCCGAGCTGATGCAGCAGCTCAAGGCCATTGCCAATAAGCCCGCCGCTGGCGAAAAACCCGCACCCCAAAAGTCCATGGAATACCAACACCGTAGCGATGTTTTTGTAGAATGCTACTGCAATCCTAATATCTGGCCCAGCCCTTTCGCCGCTAAAGTCTTAATTACCGTCCGCGACGAGCGCATCCGCATCACCACCGAAGCCGAACTCACCCGCATTACCGAAGACCTCAATACCTATCTCGAAAATCACGCGCCCTAACGGGTTGACTGAGCGACGGCGCGCACCCCAACGTTCACGATGCCCGCTTTTGGGCTTTAGCCCGAGCGCGCGAGGGCGATGCCTTGGTTTTTGTCGCACCAGCGCCGCTGGGATTGCGGATTTGGTCGGCCTGGGCCAGAAGGGACGCGGCAAAAGCCAAGACTTGATCGGTCGCGCTACCGCCTGCAAGTTGGGCCAATTCCAGGGGACGTTCTCGCTCGTCAAGGGACTGGATGCGGATTGCGGTGCGAGGCTCGCTACGCTGTTCCTCGGCAGAACCTGAATCGGCGGCAACGATCGTTTTCTCGACGCGGAAGTGCCGATCGGCGATCGCCGCAATAATAGGCTGGTGGGTGACGCACAGAATCTGATGGGTTTGACTGAGGTGGTGCAGCTTCTCGGCGATCGCCTGGGCTACGCGTCCCGATACGCCCACGTCCACTTCGTCGAATACGAAGGTTGCCACGGGGTCGATTTGGGAGAAACAGGCTTTGAGAGCTAATAAAAATCGGCTCATTTCGCCGCCAGAGGCCGTTTCGGCCAGGGGCTGGAGCGGTTCGCCGGGGTTGGGGCTGAAGACGAAGGTAATGCGATCGGCCCCGTGAGCGGTGGGGGCCATCGGCTCGATCTGGACGCAGAACTGAACTTTTTCCATGGCTAAGGGTTTCAGTTCGCGGATCAAGCGCGTCTCTAAATCTAAAGCGATCGGCTGCCGCAGGGCGGTGAGCTGCTCGCAGGCTCGGATTAAGGTCGTCCGAGCGGCAGCGGAGGCTTGCTCCAAGGCTTCGAGGGACTGCCCCTCTCCGGTGAGGGCCTCTAGTTCCGCCTCAATGCGGACCTGATGGGCGATCGCCTCCGTCAGCGTCGGCCCGTACTTGCGGCAGATTTGCTTGAGCTGCTGGAGGCGAACCTCCACCTCCTGAAGCCGCTGGGGGTCGGTTTCGAGGCTATCGCCATAGCGATGGATCTGGGTGCCCGCTTCCTGAACCTGAGCGAGGGCTTCTTGGACTAAATCTGAAATCGGCTGCACTTGAGGATCCACCGCGCTCATGTCCTCTAACACGGCGACCGCTTTACCCAGGAGGTCCGTACAAGCAGACGCCTGAGGGGAATCGTAAAGGAGTTGGTAAGCCGTACTGCTCTGAGCCTGCAGTTCGACGCTATGGCTGAGGCGTTGGTATTCGTGGGTGAGCTGCGTTTGTTCTTCCGGGTCCCTGAGATCGGCTTCGGATAGTTCTTGCCGTTGAAAGTTCAGCCCGTCAATTTGCTGAAGGCGCTGCTGGGCGGTTTGGCGGTAGCGATCGAGCTGCTGCTGGGCGGTTTGGTACTTCTGAAATGCGTCGGCAACGAGCTGTCGCTGGGCGAGCAGCGCTTTCCCGCCAAAGGCATCGAGCCAATCGCGCTGAAGGGCGGGTTGCCCCAACTGGAGCGTCTGACCCTGGGCCGTAATTTCGACCAAGCGATCGCGCAGGCTCTCCATCTGCTGCTTGTTGACCAGCACCCCGTTCACCCGCGATCGGCTGCGCAGCGTCCCTTGAGCGCTGGAGACCTCGCGGCTGCAGATTAGCACGGGGTCCTCCAGGGGGTCGATTTCGGTTTCCGCAAGCCAGGCCCGGAGGCGATCGCTGAGCTGAAAACTGGCCTCTAAGAATGTTTTAGTGGATCCCATTCGGATCGTGCGGCTGTGGGCCTTCCCGCCCAAGGCCAGATCGAGGGCATCTAAAATAATCGATTTTCCGGCCCCCGTCTCGCCCGTGAGAACGTTAAGACCGCTCCCAAAGGTCAGATCGAGCCGATCGATCAGGGCAAAATTTTCAATCCGCAGGGAAACCAGCATAGGCAGTCAGCGGCTGAAGCGTCCGAAGCTCTAAATAGCGAAACTGTCTCCCAGGGTATCAAGGATCCGCCGCAAACGAATGCGCTGCGTCCGCTCCTTTGCAGAACCGATATTTCTTACTGCAATTCCTGTTGGCGACAATACTCAGAAGTTTGATGTTTGTTGTTACAATCCTTTACATAGGGATACATTTTCAGCAATCTGCAAACAGCGATAATTACGATAGTCCGTTGCTTTGCTTCGCAGATCTGAATCCAACCTTGCTCTTTACCGTGCTGACTATGACGCTGGCAGAAAGACCAAAACCACTCCTTTTAGAAGACGAAAGCGACCTGCTGACCGTTGAAGTAGTGGATTGGGTGCCACCCGTTCCGCTGTCTTCCGCTCAAGGGCCTCCCCCGCGAGATACCACCGTTCAGCCCTACGACCCAGAACGCATTCGGCAGCAGTATCAAGGCAAGTGGTTTCAGGTCACCCAGCGCTGGTTGGCCATTCTGTTACCCTTCACCCGCTTTGTATTTTTCCGGTGGTGGGATTCTAAGACGGATAAAACTCGCAAAAAAGAGCGAGCCCGCGCCATTGCGTTGCGGGAGATGCTGACCAACCTGGGGCCTGCCTTCATTAAAATCGGCCAAGCGCTATCCACCCGCCCCGATATTCTGTCCGGTGCTTTTCTAGAAGAGCTATCTAAACTCCAGGATCAGATTCCACCCTTTGATAACGCCGTCGCCTATCGCTTTATCGAAGAAGAATTAGGCGCGCCCTATACCGATGTATACGACGAACTCAGCCCCGACCCGATCGCCGCTGCATCCTTAGGGCAGGTTTATAAGGGACGCCTCAAAACGGGCGAAGCCGTTGCGGTCAAGGTGCAGCGCCCCGATCTGGCCGACCAGATCACCCTGGATATCTACATCATTCGAGGCTTGGCGAGCTGGGCTCAAAAGACCTTTAAGAAAAATATCCGTTCCGACTTGGCTGGCATCTTAGACGAATTTGCAGGTCGTCTCTTTGAGGAGATGGACTACATTCAGGAGGGCAAAAATTCCGAGCGCTTCATTGCGCTGTACGGCTATCTGCCCGACATTTACGTTCCGAAAATTTACTGGGAATACACCAACACCCGCGTCCTCACGATGGAGTGGATTGCGGGCATCAAGCTCAACCAGCCCGAAAAAATTCTGGCCCAGGGTATCGATGCCAGCCACCTCATCGATGTCGGCATCCAGTGCTCCCTCCGCCAGCTTCTAGAGCACGGCTTTTTCCACGCCGACCCCCATCCCGGCAACCTATTGGCCATGCCCAACGGCAAGTTGGCCTATCTCGACTTTGGCATGATGAGCGAGATCAACGTGGAGCAACGCTACGGCCTGCTCAATGCGATCGTCCACATCGTCAACCGCGAGTTCGATTCCCTTGCCTACGACTACGTGCGTCTCGGCTTTTTAACGCCCGATGTGGACGTTACGCCGATCGTCCCGGCGCTGTCAAAAATCTTTAACGATGCCCTCGGCTCCAGCGTGGCAGACCTCAACATCAACCGGATTTTTGACGGCCTTTCAGATGTCATGTACGAGTTCCCCTTTCAGGTGCCTGCATACTACGCCTTGATCGTGCGATCGCTCATCACCATGGAAGGCATCGCCATGAGCGTCGATCCCAACTTCAAGGTGTTGAGTGCGGCCTACCCCTACGTTGCCAAGCGCCTGCTCACCGACACGGCTCCCGAATTGCGCGCCAGTCTCAAAGATCTGTTGTTCAAAGACGAAAGCTTTCGCTGGAACCGCCTCGAAAACCTGCTGAACAACGCCCGCAACGTCGAAAACTACGACCTCAACCAAGCGCTCAACCAAGCCGTCGAGTTTTTGTTTTCAGAGCGGGGTGACTTTATCCGCGATCGCCTGGCTGACGAACTGGTTAAAAATCTAGACCAATTCGGCCAAAATACCCTTCAAAGTTTGAGCCATCAGCTTCAAGAGCGCCTCGGCTGGAAAAAAAATGCAAACCAAAGCGCCCTAGACCCTCAACCACCGCACACCGATGCCGACCGCATCCAGCGCATTTGGAGATTGCTCCAAGAGACCCCTGGTTTTGACGCCAGCGCGCTCATCCCCGTCCTCGCCAATGTGGTGACGCGCGCGGAAGCCCAAGCTTTAGGCGTTCAGGTCGCGACGGGCTTGGTCCAGCGCACCGCTGCGCGTTTGCTCCGCGAATGGCTGCTGCCCAAAACCGCCTCCCCAGAGGCAAACCATTACGCCCTGAGTCCAAAGCGATAGTTAATTTCAATCCCTTGGTAAAATAAAAGTCTGTCTTGCTCGACATCGACACCCTTGACGATGTAAATCCAGATCGAGCAGCCTACTAAAGCGCAAACCCTAAAACGCAACCCATAAAAACGCGATTTAGCAACATACAGATATCCAAGGAGAGCACGTTGCTTACGGACGCCTTTAAAACAACCAAATCAGAAGAAATTTTTGCAGCCGCACAGCAGCTCATGCCAGGTGGCGTGAGCTCCCCCGTGCGTGCGTTTAAGTCAGTGGGCGGCCAGCCCATTGTGTTCGATCGCGTCAAAGATGCCTACATTTGGGATGTAGACGGCAACCAGTACATCGACTACGTGGGCACTTGGGGTCCTGCTATCTGCGGCCATTCCCATCCTGAAGTGATTGAAGCCCTGCGACAGGCTTTAGACAAAGGTACTAGCTTTGGCGCGCCTTGCGTACTTGAAAACGTGTTGGCTCAAATGGTGATCGATGCGGTCCCCAGCATCGAAATGGTACGGTTTGTAAACTCCGGTACCGAGGCCTGCATGTCGGTATTGCGCCTCATGCGCGCCTTTACCAAACGGGAAAAAATCATCAAGTTTGAGGGCTGCTACCACGGCCACGCCGATATGTTTTTGGTGAAGGCTGGGTCTGGCGTGGCCACGCTCGGATTGCCAGATTCTCCTGGAGTGCCCAGCTCGACTGCCAGCAGCACGCTGACCGCACCCTATAACGACCTCCAAGCCGTCCGCGCCCTGTTTGAAGAAAACCCCGAGCAGATTGCTGGGGTCATTTTAGAACCCGTGGTGGGCAATGCTGGCTTTATCGTGCCCGATGCCGGATTTTTGGCAGGACTGCAAGAGCTGACCAAGGAGTACGGCGCGCTGCTGGTCTTTGACGAAGTCATGACGGGTTTTAGAATTGCCTACGGTGGCGCTCAGGAAAAATTCGGCATTACGCCAGACCTCACCACGATGGGCAAAGTGATCGGCGGCGGTCTGCCCGTCGGCGCTTACGGGGGTCGTCGCGACATTATGAACATGGTGGCTCCGGCAGGACCGATGTACCAAGCGGGAACGCTCTCTGGGAATCCTTTGGCGATGACGGCGGGCATTAAAACGCTGGAGTTGCTGAACCGTCCGGGGACATACGAACAGCTCGATCGCATGACGGGCAAGCTCGTTAACGGGTTGCTCGGCATCGCGCAGGAGTGCGGCCATGAGGTTTGTGGCGGACACATTAGCGGGATGTTCGGCATGTTCTTCACGGCTGGGCCAGTCCACAATTTTGAGGACGCAAAGGCTTCGGACGTGCACAAGTTCGGGCGTTTTCATCGGGGCATGCTAGAGCGAGGCATTTACTTGGCTCCGTCTCAGTTTGAGGCTGGATTTATGTCTCTCGCCCACACGGATGCAGATATCGACCGAACGTTAGAAGCTGCAAAGGCGGTTTTGTCTTCGATCTAGAACGATCGCCCTCCGCTACCACAAAACCCTCGGTCGCGAACCGAGGGTTTATCGATCTGGAAGCTCTAGGGCGAGTTGATACACGTCCCGGCGCGATAGGTTTAGAGTTTTGGCGACTTGGCGGCTGGCCTGCGATCGCGGCATCCCTTCTCTCAACAAAACCAATAACGCCTCTCGGACATCCGTCTCGCTCAATTCAACCACTTCTGACACATACCCCGCCACCACTAGGGTGAATTCGCCACGGGGTTCAGTGGTGGTGAAATGGGCGATCGCCTCCCCCAATCCGCCGCGCCAAAAGGTCTCATAGCGCTTCGTCAACTCCCGCGACACCACGATGGAGCGTTCCTGCCCAAGCACCTCGCTTAATGCTTGAAGCGTTTGGAGCAACCGATGGGGGGCTTCGTAGAAAATCATTGTTCGGGTTTCTTGGGCTAAGGCTGTCAG
This sequence comes from Altericista sp. CCNU0014, assembly GCF_044923475.1. Classification (NCBI taxonomy): domain Bacteria; kingdom Bacillati; phylum Cyanobacteriota; class Cyanophyceae; order Synechococcales; genus Altericista; species Altericista sp. CCNU0014. The sequence continues at coordinate 1,276,782 of NZ_CP137338.1, read as the reverse complement.
TCGCTGTTGCCGTTCGGAACCTTTGACAGGCAAAAACCCTTCAAAACAAAAGCGATCGGTGGGTAAACCCGATGCGCTCAGCGCCGTAATGGCTGCGGTCGGGCCGGGAATGGGCACGACTAAAATGCCTTCAGCAACGCAGGCTTGAACGAGTTCGTAGCCCGGATCGGAGATCCCTGGCATTCCAGCATCGGTGACGAGGGCGATCTGCTGTCCGGCATGGAGGCGCTCTAGCAGTGCGGGCAAGCGAGACAGGATGTTGTGCTGGTGGCAGCTAATTTGGGGCGTTTTGATTTGGAAATGGTGGAGTAGTTTTCCGGTGTGACGCGTGTCCTCGGCGGCGATCGCATCTACGGTCTGCAAGATCCGCACGGCCCGAAAGGTCATGTCTTCTAGGTTGCCGATGGGGGTGCCGACAACATAAAGGGTGCCAACAGAATTGCTGGCGATTTCGGGTTCATTCATGTCGCATTGGCAATTTAAGACTCAATTAGTTTGTATCTAGTGAAAAAACATATTTATTCTATTAACGGAGTTGTGTCAATCAAAATACAACCTTACAATATCAAACCAATCTAGAAAATAACAGAGTTGGCGCATAGCAATCAAAATCTCTTTGCAGAGCAATATTTTAACGCAAAACAATTATTCATCAAAAAGAGGAGTCAGATCTTCGTAAAAGCAGAAAAACTTTTCGAACATTTCTTTGCCATTCTCATTAATTAAATCCATTCTTTTATAATTCTTTTCGAAATCAGCCATTTTTTCTTTCAAATTTTCATCTGAGTCTTTGCCAGAGATTTCAACACTAACGCTAAGCTTTGTTCTTTCTTTTAAGAGATGCGCCAATTTCTTGTCAAATGTAAGAGGATATAAAGTGTGGTTAATATCATGGTCAAATTGACGTGAAATATTGCAATATTGAATCATCTCAATATCAGCCAATCCTTGAAGTTGCTCTCTACGAGCTTTTGAAATCGAAGCGGTCATGCCAATAGAGATGTTCCTTAATTTTTTCATCTTAGACTTTAGAAAATTGGTTTGAGTATTGGTTGAGTAGATCTTATCTTCGAGATGGCAAGCAACAATGTAACGAATGACACTACGATCAAAGTATCGCAAATTAATTCTATATCTTGAGACAATTTCTTGGGAAATAAATAACGGAGGTCTAAACATCTCAATTCTCAATTTGTCCTCGTCTTCTTCGTTGGAAGGAAATTTGTAATAGAGTTCATGCTGCATTTCCTTTTTCTTTAGTTTTTTAATCAATTTCAATATTTCCTTCTCATCGTAGCTAATATTTCTGAGAGTTGATCTTGCAATCCTATAATTATCTAATCCAAAATAGCAAATTCTTTCGACCCCAAATTCTCTAATCAAAGAAAAAATTTCTTCTAAGGTAGAATTGAAGATTTTGAGGTTTCCAGGAATTTCCCTTTGATTAAATTCATAAAAAATACAAGGAGTTAAGACTATTTCTATTTGTTTTTCTGAATAATTCAAAAGAAAATTGAAAATCATAAATATAGCGATTAATCGAATATATCTTTTTCTATTATTTTCGCTGTTTTTATTTTTTTCTTTGTGCTGTAGATCAATTAAGATTTGATTGTCAATTATTAATCGCCATGGTTCTGGCATTCCGTATATAGATACTAAATTATCGGAAATAAAGATAAAATCTTGAAGAAGATCAGACTTTTCTTCGTTGTTTAAACTATTTATTGTATCGAACAACCAATTTGGTATTTGTGACATGTCTATGTTAGTGAGATTTTTTCTTGGAAATACTCTGTGATCGCAGCCACTCTACCAAATTATCTAGTGCCGTAAATTCCAACAATGCCTCGCCCAAAGCTTCAACCTGAGCAATCGATAAGTCTTCCACTTGCGATGTTAGGTCTGGAGCGATTTCACCAATACGACGCGTGAGAAGGCGAAGAACTAGCTTTATCTCGCCTCTTTCTTCGCCTTCTTGCAAAGCTTCCTGATAGACCTTCGTTTCCCTGAGTTCGCTTAAGCCCAACATGCGCGCTATTTCCTCTCAACTAAGCTGTGGAAATATATACACGACTATAGATCAGATCAAGCAGAGTGATAATAGACAACTGGTGTTAATGGGAGGGACTTGTAAAGACTGTCTTAGAAATACGATAGGAAATGACTCTCTCGGCAGTGTATGAATCGTCCCTTCTTAGCACAACGACTGCGGCCATAGGAAGCCACAGTCGTGCGACATACAGTCCGAGCAGAATTAAGCAGCCTGAATTAGTCCGCTGTGACGCAAAAGCGCCTCCGTGCTGGGTTCTCAACCGCGAAATGCCTTAAACACTTCCATCGGGTGCTTGCTGCCGCCGAGCGCCAGAACCGTCTCGCGGAAAAGACGTCCGGTTGTAATGACCGCCGCATCGTTCTCTAGCCCAGTCTCTTCAAAGGCCGCAAACGCATCGGCACTCAGGACCTCGGCCCATTTGTAGCTGTAGTAGTCCGCCGAATAACCGCCCGCAAAAATATGCCCAAAGGCACAGAGGAACGCATCCTCTGGCAATGGCTTGAGGACTGTGGTGGTTGGCAATGCGATCGAGCAGTTGTCCGATCGTCTCGCTGCCGCCGGGCTGGTAGCAATGGTGCAGTTCGATATCCATCGTCGAAAAATAGACCTGACGCAGCGTCGCACTCCCGCTCATATAGGTGCGGGCCCCTAATAGGCGCTGATCGTACTCCTCCGGCAAAGGCGCGCCCGTCTCATAATGGCGGGCCATGCAACAAAATAGCGAGATCGTAGCTTAACCTTCACTCCGCGTTTAGGCACAAATTCAGCCTAACTAGCCTTCAACTTTGACGTAAATAGACGCAGATTCGAACAAACTGTGATAGTCTTTTGAGAAAATTGGCTTACCTTATATAAAATTTCGATATTATTAAGCGTCCACCCCTCCGCCACGAGTTCAGCCATCCGTGTACGTCAAGCGCTTAGAGCTATCTTATTTCAAATCCTTTGGCAGCACAGCCACCATTCCGTTGCTGCCCGGATTTACCGTCATTTCAGGACCCAATGGGTCGGGCAAGTCTAATTTATTAGATGCCATGCTATTTGCCTTGGGCCTTTCTGGTTCGAAGGGAATGCGCGCCGAGCGACTGCCGGACTTGGTCAATCAAGCTCAGCTCAAACGCGGGCACTCCATCGTCGAAACGAAAGTGACGGTGACCTTCGATATTTCCGATGTGCCCTTAGAAGATGCCCCTCCCCTAGCAGATGGAACGTCCCCCGCAGAGCAAACCGCCGAACGAGAATGGGAAGTAACGCGCAAACTGCGCGTTACAAAGCAGGGTACCTATACATCCACCTACGCCATTAACGGCGAACCCTGCACCCTAACGGATCTCCACGACCAAATGAATCGGCTGCGGATTTATCCTGAAGGCTATAACGTGGTGCTTCAGGGAGACGTGACGGGTATTATTTCCATGAACGCACGCCAGCGCCGCGAAATTATCGACGAACTGGCCGGGGTTGCCAACTTCGATCGCAAAATCAACCAGGCCAAGGAAAAGCTGGATGCGGTCAAGGAACAAGAAGATCGCTTTCGGATCGTAGAACAGGAGCTGAAGGAACAGTGCGATCGCCTCGACAAAGATCGCATCAAAGCCCAAAAGTACCAGCTCCTCCGCGCTGAGTTCAACGAAAAATCCACCTGGGAAAATGTTTTAGCCTATCGCCAAATTCAGCAGCAGATCGAGCAGATCCAGAAGCAAATTCAGGCTGAAGTGCAACAGCAGACGCAGCTAGAGACCGACCTTCAGGCGATCGCCATCGAAATTCAGAGCCTATCGGAAACCTTGGCCGAACTGAACGCTCAGGTTAAAGCGTTGGGCGAAGACGAACAACTGGCAGTGCAAGCGGCGATCGCCACCCAAGAGGCCGAACTGCGCCAGCTCGAACGCCAGCAAGCCGAACTCAAGGCCGCCCAGCAGACCGCAGCAGAGCGAGCGCAACAGCTCCAGCAGCAAATGGTTGAAGAACAGACTCAGCTTGCCGCCCTGGGACAGCAGCGCCACAGCCTCGAAGCCGAAACCCTGACGGAACTGACCCAATTGCGGGACAAAGCCCAGGCAGACCTCAAGCACATTCGCGAACAGTCTAAGGATATCGCCGCCTCTGCCGATGCCTGGGTGCAGGAGCAAGCTCGACTTCGCCAGCAAATGGAAGCGTTACTGAGCACCTTAGACCCCCAACGCTCGGAATTCGCTCAACTGCAAGAGCGGGTCGAACAACTCGGTCGCCAGTGCGCGCTGCAAACGGACGAAAGTCAAACCCTCGCTCAAACCATTGCCGAAAAGCAGATTCAGCTGACCGCAGCCCAATCCGAACTCGAAACTCAGCAGCGCTCCGTTCAAACCCTAGCAACCGCTCTCGCCGCCGCCGATGAAAGCGTCCGCACCGAGCAAGAAACCCATACCCGCCTCCAACGCGAGCAGCGCGAAAAACAGCGCCAGCTCGATCAATTGGAGGCGAAGGAAGAAGCGCAGCAAGAAGCCCAGGGAACCTTTGCAACCAAAATTTTATTAAAATCCAATCTCTCCGGCGTTTACGGATTAGTTGCTAACCTGGGTCGCGTAGAACCCCAGTATCAAATTGCCCTAGAAACCGCTGCCGGAGCGCGAATGGGACATTTGGTGGTAGACAACGACGAAGTTGCCGCCGCTGGGATCGAACTGCTCAAGCGGGAACGAGGCGGGCGCGCGACGTTTTTGCCCCTCAACAAGCTGCGTTCTGCTCAGGATTTACCCAATCTCCAAGTCGAAGGGGCGATCGACTACGCAGTTTACCTGATCGACTTCGACCCTAAGTACGATGCCGTATTTGCCTATGTTTTTGGCAATACCGTGGTATTTGAAACCCTCAGTGCCGCGCGTCGCTACATCGGTCGCTATCGCATCGTCACCCTAGACGGCGAATTGCTCGAACCCACGGGTGCCATGACGGGAGGCAGTCGCTCCCACCAGCAAACCCTCCACTTTGGCAATGCCGAAGCTGGAGAATCTGCCGAAATTTTGGCCTTGCGCCAACGCCTGGCTGAGATCGAGCAAATTCTAAGCCGCATCGAATCCCGGCTCAGCACGCATCAAGCATCCCTCGCAACCGAAACCCAAGCGCTAACTGCCGCTCGCCAACTGCATCGAGACGTGCAGTTCCAGGTGGAACAATTGACCAAAGAGCTTCAGGGCTTAACCCAGAACCGCGATCGCCTCGCTCAGCAACTCGCTGCCAGCGATCGAGAACGATCGACGGCCAGCACTCGACTCCAAACGCTAGAGACAGAACTACCTCAGCAAGAGGCGGAACTGGGGAGACTGAGAACGGCGATCGCTACCCTAGAACAGTCCCAGACCCACGGCGAATGGCAGCATATCCAGGCCCAAATCCAAGCCCAAGAAACGCAACTCAACGAACGCGAAGCCGCCCTACGGGAAGCCCAGCAGCAACTTCAGACGTTGGACCTGCAATTGTTGCGCCTCCAAGAAAAACAGCAGCAGAATCAAACCGAAATCGAGCGAACGCAGCAGCAGCAAACCACTGCCCAACAACAAGAAACCGCGATCGTAAAGCAGCAGCAACAGGTCGGTGCCGCGATTGCCGAGCTGCGGGTCGAGCTGCAGCGGCTGGAGGCGCACTTGGGAGAGGCAAAGCAGAATCGCGATCGGGCCGAGCAGCATCTGCGCGCCCGTACCGCAGCCCAACAGGAAATGACCTGGCAAATCCAAAAGTTGCAAGAAACCCAGCAGCAGCAGCAAGAACAAATCGCACAATTCCAACTCCAACTTCAAGAGAAAGTACAAGAACTCCCAGATCCCCTTCCCGAACTACCGGAGGGATTGACGCTGGAAGCCCTGCGAGAGGAGTTGCGGTCTTTACAGCGGCGGATCCAGGCAATGGAACCCGTCAACATGCTAGCCATTGAGGAATACGAGCGCACCCAAGCCCGCCTCGAGGAACTGGTGCAGAAACTGACCACTCTCGAAGACGAACGCACCGAATTGCTGTTGCGAATTGAAAACTTTACGACGCTGCGGCGAAATTCTTTCCGCGAAGCCTTTGATGCGGTCAACGATAGCTTTCAGACTATCTTTGCCGGGTTATCCGATGGGGATGGCTACCTCGAGCTAGAAGATCCTGAAGATCCGTTCCGGGGCGGTCTCAATCTTGTGGCCCATCCCAAGGGCAAGCAGGTGCAGCGCTTGGCCTCTATGTCCGGGGGCGAAAAATCCCTGACGGCCCTCAGCTTTATTTTTGCCCTTCAACGCTATCGCCCTTCTCCTTTTTACGCATTGGATGAAGTCGATAGTTTCCTGGATGGGGTGAATGTGGAGCGCTTAGCCAAGACCATTCGCCAGCAAACGGAAGGCGCTCAATTTATCGTGGTCAGCCACCGTCGTCCCATGATTGAGGCCGCAGACCGCACGATTGGCGTGACCCAGGCACGCGGCACCCATACTCAGGTAATTGGGATGCAGCTCAGACCTTCCGAGTCTTCGTTCAAGTCGTGCTAGTCGAAAAAATTTGCCGTAATTCTGCCTCAACTGAGCTAGGACTATACCCTAACTTAAACGCTAGCGAACTATCCAGAGAAACATCAGCAGGACGGGGTGCGGCCATCCGTATATCTGCTTGCTGGCAAGCCTGCAGCAATTGTTCGGAACAGTTCAAAATCTTAGCCAGCATTTTGCCAAAATTATAGCGAGAGATGCGTTCCGTTCCGCCTAAATGCAGACAGCTCGGCCCTTCCCTTAAAGCCAGCAAAATGCCTTGCGCGGCAGTCTGTCCGCTGACAGGCGTACGGACTTCATCCGTAAAAAGCTTAAGGGGTTGTCCTGCTTGAAGCGTACTCACAAAAGACTGCAAAAAAATTTGGGCATGGGGGGAGACCCCAAACATCAAGGGCATCCGACAAACGATCGTTTTGGGATTGCGCGCGCTCATCCCCTCCTCCGCCATGACCTTATGTTCGCCGTAGAGATTGACGGGCGCAACGGGAGCAGTTTCAGCATAGGGCGGATTTGACCCATCAAAAACCTGATCGGTAGAAATGAACGCGCAGGGAATTTCGAGCGCCCCGCAATACTCCGCCAAATTCAGAGAAGCCCGAACGTTGACTGCAAACGATTCATCGGGATTCATTTGACAATCGTTGGGTCGCGAAAGCGCTGCCGCATGAATCACCGCATCCGGTCGGAGATTTTGGATCGAATCCCTCAGGGCATCGCGATCGGTGAGGTCGATCGGTAAAGCAGCGATACCCGGACAGTCAATGGCGTTGCGATTCACCGCTCCATAGACATCCCAGTCTAATTGGGCTGCTTTGCACAAATACCATCCCAGAAATCCGCTCGCCCCGGTAATGAACAGTTTCTTTCGGGTCATTCCTTCAACCAATCTTTCTAAAATAGTTTAGTTTAGCAGAATGGTCGATCGGGCCGCTCGCGCTTAGTCTCTAGACGATATTTCATCCAGCATTCGAGCATTCAAAATTAGATAATGTTGAATTGCTTTTGCACTTGCCGTAATGGCGTCTCCCAAGCTAATTCGGGATGCCATTGCTGAATGTCAAACGCAGACTGCCGCCCCCGCCTGAAGGCTTGCAATAATTCTGAAACGACCTCGTACAGTCGATCCAATTGTTGGTAGTGACCAAGATATTTGGCAATAGGGACAACCAATCCTAAGAATAGCAATCCATGGCGAGGTCTGAACTTGCTGCCTAATAGAAAGAGTTGTACCTGCGCTTCGCCAATTGGCGAAGTATCGTACCCGGTGATGACATGGACGCCATCGTGAATTTGTTTTAGGCGCGCTCCGGTTGAAAAAGGATCTAGGTTTTGCGAGTCTAAGGCATCAGCCCAAGCTCTACCTAAAGTATTGGCGGGCAGCGATCGCAAGTATGCCAAATCTACAATTGAGGGCACGTTCGCGCCGATCGCTTCCGTCACCCTATCTAGGACGAATAGAAATTGTGCGACCCTGGGTGCAGGGTTGAAAGTAGCCTCAGAATCGACATGGGTCCAGGTTTGCATGGTTCCGCTCCAAAAGTCGAGAAAAATCCCTTCTTGCCAAGCTTCAAAGAAGGGATAGAAATGCTGGCTGCGCCTTAGGGGGATCTACTGTTTTACGCAGTTAGGGTCGGTCGAGCGAGAAGCAGTACAAACATAACTCCCATTGTTGTTGGTTTGGATGTCTCCGCTATAGCCAGTGGAAGGGTTGTAGGTTCCAGTACTCCTATAGCCCCGTCCCGTGACTGGATTATACGCACCGCTCGCACCCTTGTAGGTTTGAGTGGAAGGGTTGTAGCCTCTAACGCGATAGGATCTCGCACCAGTGTTGGCATTATATCCACCCACCGCGCTGCCAGAATTTCCAGTTGTCGGGTTATAACCTCTGACCTTTCCTCTTACAATTGGACTGGCCTGGGCCGCCGTGGAAACTGCAAGGAAAAGGGTTGCGAGTCCCAAGCTTAGGCTTTTGCTTGCAAATGAATTCATCGTTCTCTCCTTGTAAATGGGATGGTCGATCGGACTTTGCTGTCATGGGCTTATCTTATAAATCTCTCCATGCCCTCCACATGAGGAAAAAGTCATGCTTTTACCCATGACTTTCTTCACGGTCAAAAGGCAGCGGACCTGAATTAAGCTTTGAATTATGAAGTATTGGATGCCGCGCCCAAACGACCCGTTTGCACTCCTGATTTATCTGGAGTGGTTTTTGCTATCGATCGTAGCCCTCCTAGAGCTATTGATGCCCGCTCCATTTTTGCTATTGGATCGAAGACCGCTGTTGGTGTTAATTAGCATTGCAGGGTTTGGCGCGATGGGACTCAAGCTTCCTCAGGCAGACAATTCCCGCAAAGTTCTATTCACGCTTCTGGAAATCGCCCTGATTTTGGTGGCAAGTTTTGGCGGAGGTAGTCGCTTATTTGCGTTTTGCTACCTCATTCTGGTCATTCGCTCCTGTCTCATTTTTCCGCTGCTAGGTCAATGGATCGTGGCGCTATCTTCTTTTGGCCTGTACGTGCTGACTCAGATTTATTTTGTGCGGCACTGGGCGCTACCCGTCGGGCTTTCAGGACGCTTGTGGTCGAGTTTGTGGGGCATCCTGGTCAGCTTTACGCTGCTATACGGGCTGAGTCTGGGCTTTGTCCTGCTTTTAACGAATGCAATTTTGTCCGAACGGCAAAGCCTCAAAAAACTGGCGATCGCCAACGAACAACTGCGCCGCTACGCCCTTCGCATCGAAGACCAAGCCACCCTCCAGGAGCGCAACCGCATCGCCCGCGAAATCCACGATTCTCTCGGTCACTCGCTGACGGGACTGAACATCCAGCTCGAAACAGCCCTCAAGCTGATAGCGGCAGATCCCGCTAAAGCTCAGTCCTTTTTGGCCTCCGCCAAACAACTGGGAAGTTCGGCACTGCAAGAAGTCAGGACTTCCGTTTCGCTCTTGCGAGCGACGCCTCTTCAAGGGGATGCCCTTCACGCTGCCTTAGCAGATCTGGTCCAAACGTTTCATCGCACGACCGGAATTTTGCCCAGCGTCTGCTTGGAATTGCCTGCTTCCCTACCTGCGGAACTGAGCGCTACCATTTATAGAATCGTGCAAGAGTCATTGACGAATATCTGCAAGTACGGCAATGCTAAAACAGTAACGATCCGCGCAGAGGTTGACGTCCGCGACTTAACATTGACCGTTCGAGATGACGGACAGGGATTTGATGTCATGCAAAATACGACTGGATTCGGCATTCAGGGAATGCGAGAGCGAACCTTAGCGCTGAAGGGCCGCTTTCAGGTCAGCAGCCAGCCTGGTGCGGGTTGCTGCATTGCGGCGACCTTTCCACTATCGGACATTGCGTCATGATTCGCGTTTTATTGGTAGACGACCAAAGTATTATTCGTCAAGGCTTAGCAGCACTCCTTCAGCTAGAGCCAGACTTACAGGTTGTGGGAGAGGCCGAACACGGACAGGCGGGCATCGAACTGGCGATCGCCCTTTACGAAACGCCCCAGCGGCCCGATGTGATGCTGATGGATATGCGCATGCCCGTCATGGACGGAGTTGCGGCAACCCAAGGGTTGCTGGCCCAGTTCCCCGATCTCAAAATTCTGATTCTGACGACGTTTAACGATGAAGCCTACGTGAAGGAAGCCATTCGGTTGGGGGCTTGCGGTTATTTACTTAAAGACACGCCTTCTGAAGATTTAGCTGCTGCAATTCGCTCTGTCCATAAGGGCTACGTGCAGTTTGGACCGGGCATTATGAAAAAGGCATTTGCCAGCGCGCCGACGGGTTCCCCACCTGAATCCGACCTTCCCCCTGCGTTGACCGAGCTGACCCCCAGAGAGCGAGAGGTGTTGCGGTTGATTGCAGCAGGATCGAGCAATCGGGAGATCGCGAGATCGCTCTACATTTCAGAGGGGACGGTCAAAAATCACGTGACTAATATTTTGAATCGGCTGGAGTTGCGCGATCGCACCCAGGCAGCAATTTTGGCGAATACCCACGCGGATTGGTTCGGCCAAAATTCCTGAATAACGTTCAAACCCCGCTCTTTATAATCCGAACCGCAGACGAGACTCTAAAATGAAAGGATGCAAATCCAATCGCAGGAGTCATTCGTGGAGTCCCAATACAGCCCCGCAAAAATAGAGAAACAGTGGCAGAAAACCTGGGCCGATCGAAAGCTGCACGAAACCGCCACGGACAGCAGTAAGCCCAAGTTCTACGCTCTGTCCATGTTTCCCTATCCGTCCGGGAACCTCCACATGGGCCACGTTCGGGTCTATACCATCGTGGATGTCGTCGCCCGTCACAAGCGGATGCAGGGCTATCGCGTGTTGAACCCGATGGGCTGGGATGCGTTTGGTCTGCCTGCGGAAAATGCGGCGATCGAGCGGGGCATTCCCCCAGCTCAGTGGACCTACGCCAACATCGACCAGATGCGCGAGCAGCTCAAGGATTTGGGCATCTCCTTCGATTGGGACAAAGAAGTCACCACCTGCTCTCCCGACTACTATCGATGGACGCAGTGGCTGTTTTTGCAATTTTTACAGATGGGTTTGGCCTACCAAAAAGAAGCCCTCGTCAACTGGGACCCGATCGACCAGACCGTTTTGGCTAACGAACAGGTCGATAGCGAAGGGAAATCTTGGCGATCGGGAGCAAAAGTGGAGCGCAAGCTTTTGCGCCAGTGGTTCTTCAAAATCACAGACTACGCCGAACAGCTTTTGCAAGACTTGGACCAGCTCAGCGGCTGGCCGGAACGCGTGCGCCTCATGCAGGCCAACTGGATTGGCAAATCCACAGGTGCCCACGTCACCTTCGCCACCGAAGCGGGCGATGACCTGACCGTCTTCACCACCCGCCCCGACACGCTCTGGGGCGCGACGTTTATGGTGATTTCCCCAGAACATCCCCTAGTCGAAAAACTTACCACACCCGCTCAAGCCAAAGCCATTAAAGCCTATCAAGCCGAAGCGGCGGGCAAAAGCGAAATGGACCGCACCGCAGAGGGTCGCGAAAAAACGGGAGTTTGGACGGGCGGTTATGCCATCAACCCCGTGAATGACGCAAAAATTCCGGTGTGGATTGCAGATTACGTGTTGGTGGATTACGGCACCGGAGCCATTATGGCAGTGCCCGCCCACGACCAGCGGGACTTTGAGTTTGCGAAGACCTTCAACTTACCCATCACCCCAGTGGTGCAACCTCCAGACAAGCCGTTGTCTGCGGATACGATGACCGCTGCCTATGCAGGTGAGGGGGTGATGGTCAATTCGGGGCCGTTGGATGGCGTGGCAGCAGGCAAAGGGAAGGGCAAAAGCGTAGAAGCGGCGATCGCCCACCTCGAAGCGAACCAAAAGGGCAAAGGCACCGCCAATTACCGCCTGCGGGACTGGCTGATCTCCCGACAGCGTTACTGGGGCTGTCCCATTCCCGTCGTGCACTGTCCGAAGTGCGGGGTCGTACCCGTCCCGGACGCAGAACTCCCGGTGAAGCTTCCCGAGGATGTCGAGTTTTCAGGAAAAGGTTCGCCCTTGGCGCAATTGGATGCTTGGGTCAACGTGCCCTGTCCCACTTGCGGCACCCCCGCCAAGCGCGAAACCGACACGATGGATACTTTCATGTGTTCGTCGTGGTATTTCATGCGCTACCCCGATGCTCAGAATGCTGAAACGGCCTTCGACCCGGCGATCGCCAATGACTGGATGCCTGTAGACCAATACATCGGCGGCATCGAACACGCGATTTTGCATTTGCTCTACTCGCGGTTCTTCACCAAAGTGATGCGCGATCGCGGGTTGCTCAACTGCGACGAACCCTTTCAGCGTCTGCTGACCCAAGGGATGGTCCAGGGCAAAACCTACAAGAATCCAAAAACCGAACGATACGTCGTCCCCCAAGACATTAAAGATCTGACCAATCCCGTCGATCCAGAAACTGGGGATGCCTTGGAAATCGTCTACGAAAAAATGTCCAAATCCAAGCACAACGGTACTGCACCTGGCGAGGTGATTGCTAAGTACGGGGCAGACACCGCTCGGATGAACATTTTGTTCAAAGCCCCGCCTGAGAAAGATTTGGAATGGGACGATGCCGACGTTGAAGGCCAATTCCGATTCCTCAACCGCGTCTGGCGACTCGTCACCGAATCTCCCGTGGGGGCGCAAGGCTCTGTGCCGTCTTCCGCCGCCAAACCGCTCGCCAAAGCGGAAAAAGATCTTCGCCGCGCCATTCATACTGCCATCAAAGAAGTGAGCGAAGACCTCCAGGATGAATACCAATTCAACACCGCCGTCTCCGAACTCATGAAACTCAGCAACGCCCTCAACGATTCGGATATCAAACAATCTCGCGTCTATACCGAAGGCATCGAAACGCTGATCGCGCTTCTGGCCCCCTTTGCCCCCCACATTGCCGAGGAACTTTGGCACCGCATCGGTCATGCCGATTCAGTTCACCAGCAACCTTGGCCGACGCTAGATCCAGAAGCGCTCATTTCTGACGAAATCACCCTCGTCATTCAGGTGATGGGTAAAACGCGCGGCACCGTCCAAGTCCCCGCCAGTGCCACTCGCGAGGAACTCGAAACCTATGCCCGCAATTCCGATGTCGGGCAGCGATATCTGGAAGGGCAAACCGTCAAGAAGGCAATCGTCGTCCCCGGCAAGCTCGTCAACTTTGTCTTGGGCTAGCATTGACCCTACGATCGCAGATCCTGACGACCGGGATCGAGCGGACATTTTGGGTGCGGGCTTGGCGGGGCGATCGCCTATGCCCTAAGCTATCTAAAGGGAAGCCGCCTATTATGGAGCGTACGCAATGGGTTTTATCGCATTTATCTTAATGACCGGAGCCTTTATCGGCCTTGCTTTGGCGCTTTACTACGCGCTCAAAACCGTCAAGCTGATCTAGATTCGTTCAATTCAATCAAAAAAAAATCACCTGATCTTAACTCTTGAGATTTAGGTGATTTTTATTTTTTAGAATAAAAATTTACATAAAAATATTTTCATGCTATAAGATCAAAAAACAATTTGCGAGATCTAAAAACATGAATAAAATAAAGCCGTTCAAAGATATGACCTTGAGTGAAATAAGCGAAGTTATAGAAATCTTATCTTTTATTCTAAACAAGACTGACACGTCAAGCTCGCTCAAGATTATTTTGAATGCAGCAATACTACCATTTATAAATATTTTAGCTCCGTCAAGAAGAGATAAAATCTTGCTTTCTTTAACTGTGATTTTGATTTTTATTTCTCATATCCTAAAAGAATTAAATTTAGAATATCTTCCCTTTGTCTACATAGCAATAGTCACATCCATAGCTTATCTGGCTTTTAATTTTATAGCTCTCCGTAAAAACAGCTTAAATTTAGCCAAAACAAGCACTCCATACAGTTCAAGATTAATTAATGCTATTACGGGAAAGCGTAGAATGAGAGAAGAAATTGCTTTCGAGCCTGACATTGAAGAATACAAAATAGAAGAAATAAAAGAAAAATTATTTGATCTTCGTCCTAGTCAAATAAACAAAAGTATTGTGTATTTAAGTCATCAAAAGGATCTGTCTGAAAAATTCGATAAATACACTTCTAGATTCATATCTTACTTTTTTGTCTTGGTAACTCTATTGATTTATGGGAAAGAACTAAGCCCTTTATTAATTGCAGGATTAGGTTTATTTTATGCTTTCATGGAATATAAACTACATAAAAACTTTGTAAGTTCAAAGCTTGGCTTCTGTTTACGACTGCTTAAAGAAGTACAGGCCGAAAAAGACGAATCTTAGTTTTTAATGAAGAACCCCGTCACGAACGAACAGGATATCGAACTCCTAATATGTTTCGATAACACTAAAGCCTCAAACGTCGAGAAATTTACCGATAGCGATTAAAATTTCAATCAATATTCGTAAAGCCCAGATGTTTTTTAAAATTGCTTTGTAATTCTTTTGCGAGCGCTATGAGAGCCAAAATCGATGCATCTGTTTTCACTGCTTGAGGTTCAATATGTGTAAGCGCGGCTTTGTAGTTATTCTTCTTTAAAGCTATTAGAAGCTGACTACGTTTCGGGATATCGACCTTGGCGCGACGGCCCAACTCCGCCAGGGTAAAAAAGTAAGGCGGAAACGGAATCTCTCCGGCCATTAAGTCGAGCAACACCTTTCGGTCTTGCCAGCCCCACCGTTGGGCGAGGTCGCCCATAGAGGTCAAGTACGCTAAATCGTGAAGCGGGCCGAGCCAGAGCGGGCCGCTGAGGGTGAGCGGGAGCGGTGTTTCATGGTGGGGACAAACGGCGCGACTCAGCCTGCGCCAATCCACCGCATCGTAGTGACCGCAAGCGTGGCAGTGCCCGACAAAGCCGGATTGGGCCTCCGACCAGTGGTGGCCTTTGACGAGACGCACCATGACGCGATAGGTCTGACCCTGAAAGTAGGAAAACAGCGGGGCGATCGCGAATCCTTGCATTGCAGCCTGTTGGGACACCATTCCCAACAGCAGCCGCAGACCCTGCTCGCGGGTGGCAGGATGAGCGCGGGCATAGGCTCCAAAATGGCGAAGGCTGGCCGCTGGGTTGTGTCCCTCGCAGGTGCGGCTGTCGGTAGTCGTTAAATACATTAGCCCGTTTAAGCGCGTCGCCCTAATGCAGTCCGTCAAATCAGCGGCGGGGCTACCAAAGCAATCGAGATCGACTAAATCGAAATAGCGCTGCTGCTGGAGACAGTCCTGGAGGACGCACCGCACGGAACCGATGGTAACTCGAAACTGTCCTGGAGGCAGTTGAGCCTTTACGTTCTGGTGGAGAACCGCTGCATGCTCCGGGTTCGCCTCATTGACCCAAAGCCAATCCGCCTTAGCTTCCAAGGCATAGCGGAGGGCGCGAATTCCGCAGCCGCTCATCCCATCCAACACCTCTAGCTGCGGGTGCTGCTGCCGATAGACAGCAGCAGCCAGAACTCCAAAATCGCGGGCAACCCGAGTCTCCGGCTTAAAAAAAGCCGCACCGATCTCAAACCGAGCTGCACCTTCCTCGTACCAATCTGCCAAGGGCGTGACGGTAAGTTCTACCACAGCAGCTATTCCGGCTCTAAAGGAGCCATCGTCAGACCCGCCCGCAGCAGTTGCTCGTGGTAAAGCTCCGCCTGCTCCTGCGGTCCGATCCACACGATTGCCAATCCCTCAAAGTGAACCTGATGGGTTAACTCCATCGCCTTTTCTGGCGTCATTTTAGGAATGTAAGTAATCAGGCACTTTGCAACATGCTCGAAGGTATTAAAGTCATCGTCGAGCACGATGATTTTATAGTTGGGATAGGGTGCCCGCGTGGTTTGACGGTCTTTCTCGACCTTGGGTGCCGTAATGGTACTGGATTCGACTGTCGCGATCGCCATACTTAAAGCAAACAAAATTCGAAACGGTTGATTGGGATGAGGTCGCCCGTTGAAATGCGGGCAACCGTAAATCGAGTGTAGCGCGGATCCCTTCGGCCTAAAAACGCGCTCGATTTTACGGCCTTCAAAATCTTACTTTTTCTTTTTGGGCTTACTGTCTGCCTTCTGTTTCGGATCTAGCCTGCCTTCAATCTGGGCGTTAAATCCATACACTTCGCGGGTGCCCGCGTAGGCCACAAGGGTCACGGATTTTTCATCCCCCGGTTCGAAGCGGATAGCAGTCCCTGCGGGAATATCTAAGCGCATCCCTCGGGCCGCATCGCGGTCGAACTGGAGGGCGGCGTTGACTTCAAAAAAATGAAAATGGGAGCCGATCTGAATCGGGCGATCGCCCGTATTGGCCACCTGGATCTGGGCCAGAGGGCGACCTGCATTGAGTTCGAGATCGCCTTCTTCTACAATCATTTCGCCGGGAATCATAGGGTTCTCCTGAAGGGTAAGGGCAATCAGCGAATCGGGTCGTGGACGGTGACGAGCTTTGTGCCGTCGGGGAAGGTGGCTTCCACTTGGACGTCGTGAATCATTTCGGGAATCCCGTCCATCACGTCATCGCGCCCTAACAACGTGGTGCCGTAGCTCATCAAATCGGCGACGGTGCGCCCCTCGCGGGCACCCTCCAGTATGGCAGCAGAAATAAAGGCGATCGCCTCTGGATAATTGAGCTTCAGCCCTTTAGCTTTGCGACGCTCTGCCAACAGCGCCGCCGTAAAAATCAGCAGCTTATCTTTCTCTTGTGGCGATAGTTGCATTCTCTCAATCCCTCTAAACTTGCCAAACGCGAACGGGACAGGCAGGCTGTCCTATGGCATAGAATCGCACACGATCCCAAGCTTGCGCGAACCACTGACGAACTTCTGCCGTCGATTGCCCCCGATAGCGACAAATGACCCCCTCTTGCAGGCGGGACACGCCCGCTTCGCCCGCCAGCCCTAATGCCGTCCAACTCTCCCTCAACTGCTGCACCAAGTCGCGATCGACCTCTCGCCCGATCCAGGCAAAAGTCCCGACGACGGAACATCGATTCAGACCGTGGGGACGATCGATCGCCTCCTGGCTCCCAGGTAGCCACTGACGGTCGATCCAGAGAGGCGCGCCCGACCGCCACACCTCCGTCTGCGATCGCCACTCTCCTTCTAGAAACCGCTCCCCTCGTGCGGTGCGCCCAAACCGATAGATATCCCACCCCAGCCAACTCGCACGGGGCGCTAAGTTGACCCTGAGGGTTTGCTGGAAGCGCGCCCGGTCGAACACGATCGCCTCTTGGGGCAGCCACTCTAGATAGGCATCCTCCGCAATGTCGATCTCAACGACCTGTTCGGTTTGCTTGCCCTGGGCGCAGTAAATCTTGCTGGCAGCGGCAGTGGTGACTACTGCATGGGCGTGAGGCGCAAGCGTGAGGCGGTAATTGAGGCGATCGCCCCCCACCATGCCGCCAGCGGTGTGGATTAAAATCGTATGGCAAATTCCGTTGGATTCTGGATACAGGGATCTCTGAACTTTGAGAGGAGCTTGGTGCCAGACCTCTGCCAACTGCGTCTTGGCCTCGACGCGATCGTAATGGAGGCGAATGGCGCCCTGCCACACTGCCGATGCTTCGGGTTTTGCTGGGACGACCGCATTGGAACATCGGACCCGCACCTGCCCGTCGCTCAGTTGAGGTTCGTTAAAATTCATAATTGAGCCAATATGAGGGTAAAAAATTGGCGCTGACCTCTAAATTGCGTATTTTTACGGATCAGTTTTACGGTTCGAGATGACCATCCTAAGGAAGAGAGCCTGCGAGAGAGCACTGGTAAAAGCTTACTGCCAAGATGCCAGCAGCTAGACGAACGTAACTGCCTTTTTTTGATGGTTTTTGTCTCAACACGCTGACGAAACGCACTATGACCTACAGTTCTAACGATTCTTCAGGGCGACCCCCCGAAAAAACCCTATTTTCTCCCGCAAAGGCGCTGCAAAAGCTCGTAGCTGAAGAACGCTCGGGGCGACTGACAGTCGCGGACCCGAACGATGCCTCGGTGCAATGGCGCGTTTACTTTGGAGGGGGGCAAATTCACTATGCCACTGGCCTCATGGGGCAGCGCGAGCGTCTGACTTATCTATTCAGTCGCGAGTCTACAGGTCTAGAGCCTTGTCTGGAGATCGACGCCCCCAACGACTATCAGATGGTCTATCAATACTGGCGATCGCAGCAGCTCCCTATGAACTGGGTCCGCCAAGTATTGGCCATGCTGACCCAAGAGGCGATAACCCAATTTTTAGCGATCTCCCAAGGCCAGCTCAAGTATGACAGCAGCATCGGTCTAGATCCGCTGCTGCTGTCGGTTCCGTTTCGGCAGCTCGTGTTGCCCGTCCGCGATACGGTCATGCGTTGGACCCATATTAGAGAAGATATCAGTTCGCCATTTCAACGGCCTAGTATTGTCAACTACGACAGCTGTCTCCAAGCGGTTTGGAACGACAGCGCCTCCTGCCAGCAACTTCAGGAGGTCAGCGACCTCGCGGGCGAGAATCTCACGCTCTACGAAATCGCGCATCGGCTCTCGACGGATGTCTTAGTTTTAGCGGCCTTTCTCCAACCCCTCCTCAGAAATGGCGGGATGGAAATGAAAGAATACCAGACAACCGTGACGTCGAAGCGACCCATCGTGGCCTGCGTGGATGACAGCCCTACCATTCAACAGTTTGTCAAATTATCCCTAGAATCCTCCGGCTACGACGTTCTCTCTTTATCCGACCCCACCCAGGCCATCATGCCGCTGCTGAACCACCAGCCCATCGTCATTTTGATGGACATTGAAATGCCGGGGATTGACGGTTACGAGCTTTGCCGCCTAGCCCGCCAAGTGGAGGTGCTCCGCAAAATTCCGATCGTGATGCTGACAGGCCGCGAGGGCATTATCGATCGCGTTCGCGCTCGCATTGCGGGTTGTACGGCGTATCTGACCAAGCCCTTCAATCCCCAGGAACTCTTGGGTCTCGTCCAAAAGCTGGCCTTAGAAGAGACCGTCGCACCGCTATAGGTCGCCAGTTTGGCGAACAATACCGTTGCCCTCATCCCCAGTCCGCCATCGATCGGCGCAAAGTTTGCAGCGATAATAGAAACGATCGAGACAATTGCGGTTTTAAATCGATGGCTCTAGTCCCCTGTAAAGAGTGCGGCACGCTCAATAGCGAAAATGCAGAAATCTGCCTGAGCTGCGAGTTTCCGATTAAGGGGCGCTCCCAAAAACAACTGTGGCGGTGGGTCGCGCTCGGCTTGGCGCTCGTGTTTGGGTTGCCCTTCGCGGTCTATTCAATTGACTTACTGAAAGCTCAGCTACAGCCCGAGGCCTCCCGGCCTGCGGGCAAATAACCTTATCTCTGCGAGCGTAAAACGCGAGAGCGATATAGTGGACCTAAGGACTCTGCAACTTAATCGCTGAGTTTTACTGCTGTGGTTTATAGAGAAACGCTGTGCCTGTTGCCGTCGAATCATTACTCACCCCCGATATCCTGAAACCCGCGCGTTACCTGGGCAACGAGCTAGGCGCGGTTCGCAAACCGTGGGAATCAGCTTCAGTGCGGTGGTCTTTAACCTATCCAGAAATCTATGAAGTCGGCGCGTCCAACCTGGGGCACATCATTCTCTACAACATCATCAACGCTCAGCCTCGGCAACTGTGCGATCGCGCTTACCTACCCGCCCCCGACCTCTGCGCCAAACTGCGCGAAACCCAAACGCCGTTGTTTGCGGTGGAATCGCGGCGATCGCTCTTAGAATTCGACATTCTCGGTTTCAGCCTCAGCTACGAACTCGGGGCCACCAACATTCTAGAAATGCTCAGCCTCGCCCAAATCCCCCTCACCTGGCAAGAACGCGCCGAGGAGAACCAGGACTATCCCCTGATCTTTGCTGGAGGCCAAACCGCCACCTCCAACCCCGAACCTTACGCCGATTTCTTCGACTTTGTGGCCTTGGGCGATGGCGAAGAACTGCTGCCCGAAATTGGCCTGATCGTCGAAGAAGGCAAAGCCGCAAGCTTGAGCCGTCGGGAGCTATTGCTCGATTTAGCTCAAGTTCCGGGGGTCTACGTCCCGCAGTTTTACGACATGGCTCCCGATGGCTCCGTCCATCCCAACCATCCCGACGTCCCCAAACGCATCCTGCGACGAGTGGCGACGCCCATCCCGGCCTACTCCATTGGATTGGTCCCCTACATCCAGACCGTCCACGATCGCCTCGTCATCGAGATCCGACGGGGCTGCACTAGAGGTTGCCGCTTCTGCCAGCCGGGCATGCTCACCCGCCCCGCGCGCGATGTAGAACCAGAACAGGTCGTCGAAGCCGTTGAGAAGGGAATGCGGGCGACGGGTTATAACGAGTTTTCGCTGCTATCCCTGAGCTGTTCCGACTACCTGGCCCTCCCATCGGTCGGGATGGAAATCAAGAATCGTCTGAAGGATGAAAACATTTCTCTGTCCCTCCCCAGCCAGCGGGTCGATCGCTTTGATGAAAATATCGCCAATATCATCGGCGGCACCCGCAAAGGCGGACTCACCTTTGCGCCCGAAGCCGGGACCCAGCGGATGCGGGATATTGTCAATAAGGGACTCACTAACGAAGAACTGCTGCGCGGCGTCAAAACCGCCTACGAACAGGGCTGGGATAAAATCAAGCTCTACTTCATGATCGGGCTGCCCGGCGAAACCGACGTCGATGTCATCGGCATTGCCGACACCATTCGCTGGCTGCGACGGGAATGCAGTATCGAAGGCCGACGGCGGCTCGATTTTAACGTCACCATTTCTAACTTCACCCCCAAACCCCACACGCCCTTCCAGTGGCACTCCGTTTCCACGAGCGAGTTCCAGCGCAAACAGGACTTGCTGCGAGCCGAGTTCCGCTACGTCAAGGGCGTGAAGGCGAACTTTACCGACGCGCGCATTTCGGCAATGGAAGACTTTGTCGGACGGGGCGATCGCCGCCTCGCCCCCGTCATCCGCCGCGCGTGGGAACTGGGTGCGGGCATGGATGCTTGGTGGGAGAATTTAGATCGAACCTATGGAGCCTGGACGCAAGCGATCGACGAATCGGAACTGACCTGGAAATACCGCAAGGTCGAAAGCGGCGAGTGGAACGTCATGGATGGCGTAGGGGCGCAAGGCCTCGCGCCCTCACAAGATGGCCGCCTAGACGACCCGCTCCCCTGGGACCACATCAATACGGGCATCGATAAGCAATGGCTCAAAGAAGATCTGCAACGGGCGCTCGTTGCGG
The DNA here is from genome assembly GCF_044923475.1 of Altericista sp. CCNU0014. Taxonomy (NCBI): domain Bacteria; kingdom Bacillati; phylum Cyanobacteriota; class Cyanophyceae; order Synechococcales; genus Altericista; species Altericista sp. CCNU0014. The sequence continues at coordinate 1,255,512 of NZ_CP137338.1, read as the reverse complement.
CTACAGTACCGGACTGCTCTTTTGAGGGCTGCTCCCACTGCGGCGTATGCAGTACGGACTTCGGCCACAATATTGTAGTTCCGTCTCCCGCAATCCCAGTCTTTGCCGGAGAATTCGTGCCCGATCGAACGCGATCGCAGCGGCTGCGGGTCTGGTTTGGCAAGCAGGGAGACATGAGGCTCGTGAGCCACCTCGATCTGATTCGGCTCTTCGATCGGGTGGTACGCCGCGCCCAGATTCCCATTACCTTTACGGGCGGCTTCCACCCCGGCCCTCGCATTGCGCTGGCTAACGCGCTATCCCTCGGAGCGACCAGTTCTGGGGAAATTGCGGATTTTGAATTGACACGATCCCTGGATGCAGAAACGTTTCGCCAGCTGCTGTCAGACCATTTGCCCGAAACCATTCCCATCTACAGCGTCGTGGAAGTTCCTTTAAGCGATCCTTCAGCCACTCAAGCGGTCAACCGAGCAGAGTACCTTCTGACCCTCAGCCTAGAGGACTCGCTCTCTTCTGCGGATTGGCAAGATTGGATCGATGCAGTTTTAGCGCGTACAGAAATCCAGTTTGAGCAGAAAGCCAAAAACGGTAAAACCAAGACAATCGACCTGCGCGATCGCCTTTACGAACTCGCGTTAGTCCAAACGACCCCAGCCGCAGCGATCCGCTATGTCGGGCACTGTCAAAACGACGGCATGCTCCGACCAGAGCATCTTGAATTCATGCTGGAACTCGTATCGGGTCGGTCTATACAGGTCCAAAAGGTCCACCGCGATCGCCTCATTCTGTCAGACCCTGTCTCATGACTTTCAAGAGAATCTCGACGACATTCATCTGGAAATACGAAAAACAAGTATATTTTCTTATGCGCTTCATCAGCTTTGGGCGAATCGACCAGTCACGCTTCAGCCCGCAGAGCCTGAAGATCTCTCAGAGTATCGATCTCTGTCTCTGGTCAGACTCATTCGCTTAGCAGCCTTCATTTGCTCGAATGTTCTGAGCACCCCATCCATGATGCTCTGACACCCTTTGTAACACCCGTACACTTAACTTTCACAAAGCTTTCTGAAGCTTCAGACGGTTAACCCTCCATCTTTCTGGAGCACATGCTTGGCATAAGTATTTTTTGTGCATCTATTATGTATAAATTAATTATTTTAAACTCATCCGAGACCCAGAAGACGTTCTGAGTCTTCCTTTACTCAACACCTGGTTTTCAGTGGCTAGAGGTCACTATGGATATTTCATTGGCTTATCCCAAGCATTGCCGACTTTGGCGACACAGAGCGACTCATTATCCAAAATACAGTGTGTATTTTTTGTGTATAGAATAGGGTAGCCTAGGTACATCACTCAGGTTTGGTTGTGCTGAAGAATCAGTTGGATCGCTCTTTCAGCTTGCTTCTAAGGCACTCAGACTGCGAAATACAGAACGCTCAGACTGTCGAATATATAAGGATTTCATTCAACATGTCTACTGTTTCACAAACGAAAGCCGCTACCCCTGCCTCAAAGGGAAAATCTAAAGAGAAAAAGCGGTTGAACCTTGACTTAACACCAGAAGCCTATGAGTTGCTTCAAAAACTCGCAGACGAATCTGGCAAAAATATGGCAGAAGTGCTTAGAACCGGGCTACTGCTCTACGGCATCTCACAAGAAGAGGCCAAAAATGGTCGTAGCTTAGCTGTTGCAGAAGGGGAAAAGGTTATTACACGCATTGTAACAACCTAGATTTGACCTCGTTTAATCTGAAACATCACAGCAGACATGACTAAGCACTATTAAGCCTTGCAAGTAGAATTTGGGTCAAAATCACACTCCTGCTTGCAAGATAAGTTTTGTGTGCTTAAAAATAAAATCTTTTTTATGAATTCACCCAACCAGGAACCTAAAAGCAGTTCCCCAGATGACTGGTTTGCCCAAAGCTCCTCATTAGGAATCGATCCAACCAAAGCCAAAATTCAGATTGAGACTGAAGCAGAAATCAATGCTCGCTTGTTTCGAGAAGGTGAGACACACAAAACGAAACAAGTTAAAGAACGGACAGGTTTTGTGATTTCAGTACTTATCGTTATCGTTCTTCTTTTCTTCAGTCTCTATCAGCTTCAAGACGCCAAAGCCCCAAAGGAAAATAAGGATTGGGCGAAGGTAACTTTGACATCAATTCTTGGTGCGGTTGGTGGTTATGCCTTTGGCAAAGGCTCTTCATAGAATGGAGATATTCAGGTAGCTGTTTTGGATACAGTTGTTTAAGAACGCAAACTTTAGAAGGCGATCGCCATAACCCCGTAGCTAGACTGCATCAGGGTCAGCCCCCAGTTGTCGCAATCGTTCGGCTAATCGCACAGTCAACCTCTGCGGTTGAAGTTGAAAATATAACTCAATGGCTGAAGCATAATCGGCAAGTGAATGCTTTTTCCAAGAATAACAAAAAGTTCTCATCTCAGATATTTAACTGGATTTACGAATCACCCAGACATATTTTCTATAAAGGCGATCGCCCTTTCCTTTCGCAATTGCAAATAGCACCTGATCTTTTTTGGAATCGACAAAACGAAAATCAAGCGTACCATTGGTTTGAAGCTTAAGTTTTTGGAGGGGTTCCCCCCCATGCATTGCTTCAGTGTCTCCAGTGTAAAAATCAAGTTGAGTCGTTTTATAGCCAGTATCAACATTCGCCCTGAGCTTGTCAGTCACCCTCAAAGGGATGACTTGAACAACATCTAAAAATTCAAGGGTATGAGCAGTATCATCAGCGGAATAGCCTTTGCAGATTAGTTCTTTCAGCTCGCTACAGTCAAAAATAACTGCCTTTTGATATTTTTGGGTAGGTGCGCCAATGGTCGTCAAATAGATCAGCTTTCTAGCCACACGATCCATTTGTTCGCGAAGCACCCGATCAAAACACCCTGTTGGAGATTCCGTTGAAGGATCCAATAACTTATTCTCAACGAGATGCAGTTGCTCAACTAAGGCCAGCTTCTCAGTTGTCTTCACAAAAGCTTTAGCGTTCTGAGTAAGCTGTTGGCATTCTGAAAGTGGTTTTGTGCGTTGTGAAGCGGTAGGTGGATTGTCAATGCTTTTGATTGACATGCATGATGCGCCAGACAGACAGACAAAAGCAAGTGCAAAATACCTGAGCACAGTTCTAGATTGAGAACCCCTTAACATCCCCACTCAAAAATAGCCGCGCCCCAGCTCAAGCCTGCGCCAAATCCAGCAGACGCCACAATGTCCCCTGACTTCATCCGTCCTTGGCGCACTTCTGCATCTAACGCCAGCGGAATTGAAGCCGCAGACGTATTGCCAAACTCGGCTAAGTTGCTAATCACCTTTTCCGGCGGTATTTTCAAACGCTGCGCCACCGCATCCAAAATCCGCTGGTTGGCTTGGTGCAGCAGCAGCCAATCCACATCGTTCGCCGTCAGTTCTGCATGGAATAACGCCTTCTCAATAATCTCTGGCACCCGCCGCGCCGCAAAGCGATAGACCTCTTGCCCGTTCATCGTAATGGGCGCAAACGTGCCGCGACCGATCGCCACTTTATCCGTCAAGGCTACATGCTCGGCCCGGTAGGCCAAGTTCAGGTAGCTGTTTTGGGTGCCGTCGCTGCGGAGGGCAAACCCCAGCAGGCGATCGCGATCGTCGGGCTGAAGCACCACCGCTCCAGCCCCATCCCCAAACAACACGCAGGTGCGCCGATCTTCCCAATCCACCCAGCGAGACAGCACGTCCGCCCCAATCAAGACGACGTTTTTGTAAACGCCCGTGCGAATAAACTGCGCTGCCGTCACCAATCCAAACACAAAACCCGAGCAAGCCGCCGTCAGATCGAACGCCACCGCCCGCGTTGCGCCGAGCTGCGCTTGGATCTGACAAGCCGTACCGAACAAATCTTCTGGCGTGGAGGTTGCTAGCAGAATCAGGTCTATGTCTGTAGGGTCGAGGTTTGCCATGGCGATCGCCTCTCTAGCCGCCTCAGTTGCAAACCCAACCAAGGATTCGTTCGCAGACGCCAGACGCCGCGAGCGGATACCCGTGCGGGAAGCAATCCATTCGTCGGAAGTTTCCACGACCTGACTGAGTTCTTCATTGCTGAGGGAAACAGCAGGTGCTGCAGAACCGCATCCCGTCATTGCCATTCCGGCTATCCAATTTTGCTGCACTAGCGCTCTCCCTTTGAAGTTGACGCCATCATCTTCTGATAGCAGCCGCGAATTCGATCTGAAACTTGATGGTCTACGGCCTCTGCTGCTAAGCGAATGGCATTAAATATCGAAGGAGCCTGAGAACTGCCGTGGCTGATAATACAAATTCCATCTACCCCTAACAGAAGCGCGCCGCCATGTTCGGCATGGTCGATGCGTTGCTTGATCCGGCGGAGATTGGGCATCAGCAGGGCAGTCCCTACTTTTCCTCGAATCCCCTGGGGTAGCTCTTCGCGCAAAATCTGCACGACAAACTCGCCCACCGCCTCGGCAAACTTGAGGAGCGCGTTGCCCGCGTAGCCATCGCAGACTACGACATCGAAGTGGCCGGACAGGACATCCCGGCCTTCAGCATTGCCGACAAAATTAATATTGGGATTGACCTTCAGCAGTTCGTGGGCGCGGAGGGCGAGTTCGTTGCCCTTAGACTCCTCTTCGCCAATGTTGAGGAGACCAATTTTAGGGTCTTCCGTTTCCAAGATAAACTGGCTGTAAATGCTGCCCATCGTGGCAAACTGGTCCAAAAATTTAGGGCGACAGTCTACATTTGCTCCCACATCCAGCAACAAAACCTGCTTTCCCGGAATCATCGTCGGCAACAATGCCCCAATGGCAGGACGATCTACACCCTTAATCCGCCCCAAGCGCAACAGCGCCGCAGCCATCGCCGCACCGGAGTGTCCGGCAGACACCACCGCATCGGCTCGGCCTTGCTTGACCAAATCCATCGCGACGTTGATGGAAGATTTAGGCTTGCGACGCAGGGCAATCAACGGCTCTTCATGCATCTCGATCGCGCCCTCGGAAGGCACTACCTCCACGGAGGCTGACGGAGAATGCTTCTTAACAGAGGTGCTAACCTGCTCTGAATCGCCCACCAGCAAAATATCTACACCCAGTTCTTCCTGCGCTCTGAGTGCTCCGGCAACGATTTCGTCTGGGGCATAGTCACCTCCCATTGCATCAATTGCAATCCGTGCGCGAGATACTGGCATGAGTCAATGTTGTAGAATCCTAAAGAATTTTAGCAGATTGTCTAAGTCCCACTCTAGCCATTTGCGGCGCTTCAACATCGAAATATACAGAGATTGCCGAATTGACGGACATGTTTATTGAGTTTTTTTCCTCTAGTCTGCTAGGGTTATGGCTAAAAACAGCCCGTATTGCGGAACCTCCGCTTCAGTTGCGGTCTGCATCGCTGCATCGCTTTGCGCTCCAACCCGCCGATGCCCGACGCGATCGATTGGTGGAGGCATACTTAAACACGCTCGCGCAGCAGGGTATAGTATCCGAACGACAAGGGTTATGGCTGCAAACAGACTCGGCTCTGCTGGTCGATCGCCAGGGACAGCAGCTTCAAACCCCCGCTTCTCTGACCAAGGTAGCCACCACGCTAGCCGCCCTCAAGACTTGGGGGCCAACGCATCAATTCAAGACGCAGATCTGGACGACTGGAGCGGTAAAGGATGGCGTGTTAGCGGGAGATCTTCACATTCAGGGGGATGGCGACCCGCTGTTGGTGACGTCTGAGGCGATCGCCATTGCCCAGCAACTCAACGCGTTGGGTATTCGCAAAGTGACGGGCCAATTAATCGTCTCCGGTGCATTTCTCTTTAACCTAGACCCCAACCTTCAAACGGCAGGGGAACAGCTCAAAGCCGTCTGGAATTCCGGCACCACCAAATCCGAGGTTGAGATTGTAGGAACCGTCGCGAGCGAGATAACTCAGGAAAATGGAGCGGAGAAACCCTTAATTAGCCATGCCTCGCTGCCTTTAACCGACATTCTCAAAATGATGAATGTCTATAGCAACAACCGCATTGCCGAGACCTTGACCGATCGACTGGGCGGACCGGACGTGCTCCAACAAATTGCCATTGAGACGGGTCGAGTCGCGCCTCAGGAAATTTTGCTCGAAAATGGGTCGGGATTGGGGCAAGACAATAAGCTCTCTCCTCGTGCGGTGGTGGGGTTATTTCAGGCGATTCAAGCGGAGCTGCAAGCCCAGCAGCTTAGCCTGGGAGATGTATTTCCAGTGATGGGACCAGATCGGGGAACGGTCGAGGAGCGCAAAATGCCTGCGGCCACTGTTGTTAAAACCGGAACGCTTTGGAACACGAGCGGACTAGCGGGAGTTCTTCAGACCCAGCGTTACGGGCCAGTTTGGTTTGCCGTGATGAATAGCGGCAATGATTTTACGGATGGGTTTCGGAAAGAACAAGACGGTTTCTTAAAGCGGTTGGCCCAGCATTGGGGGGAAGGGGTTGCCCTAGCGCAGCCAGCTGGAATCCAGCGCGATCCGGTCGCGGTCCAGCGTCTTAAAGTCATCGATCGACTTATGCAGGACGATTTTTGGTTGCAGTGACTGACATGCGTTAGAGCGCAGGCATTGATTCACTATTGCAGCCGAGCCAGTAGAGGAGCTGCTCCCAGTAGTTTCTGCGTGTAGGCATGCTGCGGATTGCGAAAGATGGCTTCCGTTTCGCCAAGCTCCACGATTTGCCCCCTGTGCATGACCGCAATGCATCGGGGAAAGGAGAGCAATGCGATGACTGAGCAAAAAACAAGGTTAAAATCTAATGCTGGCCTAAAAACATTAACGCGAACACCAAACATGCGATTGAGACAGCAACAGCTTGAGGCTCACCTGTGGGGTGCGGCAAATATTCTAAGGGGGAAGACCGCCGGACAGGACTACAAAAATTACATCCTGTCTTTGATGTTTTACAAGCGTCTTTGCGATCAGTGGGATAACGAGGCGGATGACGCGATCGCCGAGCTAGAACGGCAGCAGGGGCGCAAATTTACCGAGGCACAAAAGGCTGTATTTCGGGCGCGGGGCGAACATCGGTTTTCAATTCCGGCTGGGTCGCATTGGGGCGATGTATTGGCGGTTTCGGAGGAGATTGGCAAAACGCTCACGGATGCGATGCGGGCGGTGGCGGATGCCAATGCTGAACTCAATGGCGTGTTTACGGTGGACTGGAACCAGCCTGCGCCTGATGCCAGCGGTAAGAAGCTGATTCCGAATGAGGTGGTTCACGCGCTGGTGCAGCATTTTAATGAGGTTAACCTGTCGAATGAGAGTGTGCCTGCAGACATTTTGGGGCGGGCTTACGAATATTTGATCAAAAAGTTTGCGGATGATGCGGGGGCGAAGGCGGGTGAATTTTTTACGCCGCCGGAGGTGGTGGATACGCTGGTGCGGATTTTGGAGCCGCAGCCGGGAGATACAATTTATGACCCAACCTGCGGCAGTGGCGGAATGCTGATTCATTCGGCAGATTTTTTGGAGGAGCAGGGGCATCGGCGCAATGCGGCTCGGTATTATGGGCAGGAAATGAACTGGGGGAATTTTGCGATCGGCAAAATTAACTCGGTGCTGCACGGATTGGAGGCGGATATTCGCGGCGGGTCTAGTACGATTACTGACCCGCAGTTTTTAGTGAATGGGCAGGTACAAAAGTTTTCTTTGGTGGTTGCTAATTTCCCGTTTTCGGATGATTTTTGGTGGCTGCGTCCAGAGCAGCAGACGGACGATAAGAAGAAGAAGGACAAGCTCAAGAAGGAGGTCTTTAAGGATGGATTTAAGGATCCCTACAGTCGATTTGGGCGCGGGTCTGGGTTTCACAGTCCTCCGGCAGGGTATGGAGACTATGCGTTTGTGCTGCATATTTTGGCGTCGCTGACGCAGACGGGGCGGGCTGGGGTGGTGTGTCCGCAGGGGGTGCTGTTTCGAGGGCAGCCGGAGGTGGAGGAAGAAACGGGGGAGTTTGATGCGGCAGGCAATCCTAAGATTAAGCGACGTAAGGCAGATGATGAGCATTTGATTCGTCAGGCGCTGCTGGATGCGCGTTTGGTGGATGCGGTGATTTCTCTGCCGCTGAATATTTTTTACGGGGCGGGGGTTCCGGCTTGTCTGATGATTTTGCGCAAGGAGCGGCCTAAGGAGCGGAAAAATCAGGTGCTGTTGGTCTACGCGGCACGGCACTATCGGGAACTCTCAAATAAAAATGAGCTACGCCCCCAAGATGTAATGCGGATTTTGGTGCATTACCATGCCTATGGGGATGCGCAGAAGGTGGCGGGGTTGGTGGAGAAGTACCGCGAGCGTCTGCATGGGCAGGTCGATCTGCAAGAAACGGAGGAAATTGAGCGGCTGAAAACGGAGTATCAAGATTTTGTGGATCGTCTCTTTCAAATCGATGTGGAGATTGAGACGGTCAAAATGAATCGGGATTATCTGACGGACAAGGCCGAAAAGAAAAAGGCAGAGACGAAAATCAAGGCGCTAGAAAAGCAGCGGGTTAGACCTGCGGCAAAGCTGGCGGAGCGGGATGAGAAAATTGCTGAAACGTGCCTTCGTGCTGAGGATGACCGCGAGGCGGTGACGAAGGTGGGGGAGGAATTGATGGCGCTGTATGATGACCCGAATGAGCTGCTGAAGCAGGCGCGGGTGGTGGAGATGGAGGAGGTTGAGGAGAATGAGTTTAATCTCAATATTCCGCGCTATGTGGATACGTTTGAGCCGGAGCCACGCATTGAGGTGAAGGATGCTTTAAAAAGTTTAGAAAATGCCGAGCAGAATTTAGAGACAGCAGAAAATGAACTTAAAAAGCTTTTGAGACAAATTGGATATGCAAGTTAGCTTCGGAGTAAAGCATGATGTTCTGAGAAAATATGGAATCCCCGATGGATGGAGAGTATGTGAAGTAAATGATCTGACAGATATTGTTGGCGGTGGAACTCCGAGCCGAACTGAAGGAAGATATTGGAGTGATGGAGATATCCCTTGGGCAACACCAACAGATTTGACAGCACTACAAGCAAAATATATTTCTGGGTCTGCTGAGTGTATTACTCAAGTTGGATTAGAGGAAAGTTCAGCTACACTGCTCCCCCAAAATTCAATTCTATATACGAGCCGAGCAACAATAGGCGCGAAGGCAATAACGACCATTCCTATCGCTACGAATCAAGGATTTTCAAATTTCATTCCTCATGATGTAGATAGTGAGTTTTTTTACTACTTACTAGATCTATTAACGCCAATAATCAAGAGATTAGGCTCCGGCACCACGTTTGATGAGGTCAGTAAACGCGACATTCGTAAAATATGGTGCGCTCTACCTCCTCCTGAAGAACAAAAAGCGATCGCCCAAGTCCTCGATGCCGCAGACATAGCCATTGAGCAGATTAGGGAAGCGATTAATCGGGCACAACAATTTCAAAAAAGCTTGCTTAGGGATTTATTAAGCAATGGTATAGACAGTAACGGGCAGATCAAAAACCCAGGCAAAACGTCAAGCAAGTTTTCTAATAGCTCTTTAGGTCAGCTTCCTAGTAACTGGAAATTAAGTGCTGTGAGTGAACAGTTTGAAATTCAAACGGGGTTTACCATCAATCAGAATCGTCATCCATATTTTCATAAGCGACAATATCTTAGAGTGGCAAATGTACAGCGAGATTTTTTAAACTTAAATGATGTTCAAGAACTTGAAGCGAGTGATAGTGAAATGGCTTTAAGGACGCTAGAAGTTGATGATTTACTAGTGGTTGAAGGACACGCAGATCGTCTACAAATTGGTCGATGTGCAAGAGTTACCGAAAAAGCAGAAGGGCTGACATTCCAAAATCACCTATTTAGATTACGAGCAAATAACGAAATCACTCCCTATTTCGGTTGTTTGTGGTTAAATTCAACATACGCTCTAAAGTACTGGAATGCCAGGTGCGCGACCAGTTCTGGATTAAATACAATTAATCAGAGAATGTTAAGGCGGCTTATTATTCCTGTACCTTCTGCAAAAGAACAGGAGATGATTTCAGAAATAAATCAAGCCCATAAAAAATATATTGAAGCCCTAATAGAAAAACGTCAGAAACTCTTGAGCCTTAAAAACTCCCTCATGCACGACTTGCTAACAGGCAAAAAGCGCATCAATCCTGATAAACTACTTTCTCCGTAACACCAACGATTTTTGTGAAACGCGACGCAATCTTCTACGCCATTTTTCAACGTTTCCCTAGCCTTTTGTTTGCCCTCGTCAAACAGCCGCCCACCAACGCCCAAGCCTACCGCTTTGAATCCGTAGAAATCAAAGAACCCACTTTTCGCATCGACGGCGTATTTTTGCCCCCCACAGACGCTACACCCAAAATCGTATTCTTTGCCGAAATCCAGTTTCAAAAAGACGAATCCCTTTACCATCGATTCTTTTCCGAATCCCTGCTCTACCTTTACCGCAACCGTACCCTGTACGACGACTGGCACGGTGTTATCATCCTCTACAGCCGCAGCCTAGAACCCCAAGCCACTTCACCCCACCGCGCTCTGCTCAACAGCAATCAAGTCACCCGCATCTACCTTGACGAACTCGGCGACCCCACCCAACAGCCCATCGGCATCCAGCTCATGCAGCTCACCATCGCCCCAGAAGCCCAGGCCATCAGCCAAGCAAAACAGCTCATTCAGCAAGCCAGACAGCAAGAAACGTCATCCCTCACCAGAGACGAGATAATAGAAATTATTGCCACAATCGCCATCTATTAAATTCATCAACCAGAGTCGAGAAGAGGTCGAAGCCATGCTAGGACTCAATATTCAAGAGAGTCGCGTCTATCAAGAAATCGTCGCCGACACCAAATTAGAAATTGTCCCAGGGCTTTTAGCCAAAGGCTTAACCCTTGAGGAAATCGCCCAACTCCTAAAACTACCCATTGAGCAAGTCAGACAAGCTGCCCAGCCTAAACCCTAAGTCATTATCCCCATTGGCATCATGAGCGAACTCAACTACGTCGAACTTCCCGTCATTCGCTGGCTTTCGGGTCAAGGCTCCCCAGACCCCGCTGAAACAGGACTGGGATGGACGTACCGCAATGCCGCTGAAATGAACCGCTTCGATCGCCCCCTCGAAGACCCCCTCGTCGAAAAGCTTTTAGTCGAAGCCATCCTTCGCATTAACCCAGACGTCACCACCGAAGCCCAAGCAAAAATGGCGATTGCCACCTTGCGCAAAGCCATGGCGCACCCCGACAAACTCGCTGCCAATCGTGCCACCCTCGACCTGCTGCGAGACGGTGCCTCTGTAGACATCATCCCCGGCCGACCCGCCAAAACCGTTTGCTTCATCGAATTCGATCCTGCCCATCAAGACCGCAACGACTTCACCACGACCAACCAATATCGCGTTCAGGGCATCAAACAGTGCCGTGATGACACCGTGCTGCTCGTCAACGGTATCCCCCTCATCATTGCCGAATACAAAAGCTACCTCACCAGCGGCAAAGACTGGAAAGAAGGCGTGCATCAACTCCACCGCTATCAGCGTCAGGCTCCGCTGATGCTGGCTCCCAATCTGTTTTGTATTGCCGCCGATGAAGACGCCTTTCGCTACGGCACCCTTTTGTTTCACAACGCCAGTAAAAACGACATCGAGCAACACCTGGATAGCTGGGGACCCTGGCTGAGTCTGTACCCCGACCAAAAAGGATTTTGGAACACCCCCGAAGCCGACACCCCCGATGACCCTCTCGAAACGCCAGTCAAAGGATTGCTGCGGCTGGCTCCTTGCCACGTCCTGGATTTCCTTGAGCACTTTGTTGTGTTTGAAACCAAAAAAGGTAAAGTCACCAAAAAAATTGCCCGCTACCAACAGTTTGAAGCCGTTAACGATATTGTCGATCGCACCCTCTCCAACATCGGCAAGCCCGTCGCCCCCCAAGACCGCACAGGCTTAATTTGGCACACCCAAGGCTCTGGCAAGTCTCTGACCATGATCTTTGCCGCCTATAAACTGCGCAAACACCCCGCCCTCAACAACGCCACCGTACTGATTGTGGTAGACCGCCGAGACTTAAAAACCCAGCTTTCCGATGACTTTGATAGCTGCGACTACCCTAACGTGCAAAAAGCCCTGGGCGTAGAAGACCTAAAGCGCAAACTGCGCACCGACTGGCGCGGCACCGTCGTCACCACCGTCCAGTCCTTTCAAAACATGGGCGATCTAGAACCCCGCTCCCGTGACAACATCATCAGTCTTGTCGATGAATGCCACCGATCGCAAAAAGGGACAGGCAAAGGCAAAGAAGGCAGCTTTGCCATGACCATGCGAGTGAAGCTCCCCAATGCCTTCCGGTTTGGCCTGACGGGGACGCCCGTAGACCGCACAATGGTGAACACCCATCGCGACTTTGGCCCCATCCTGGATGGGCAACAGGAGCGCTATCTGAGCTACTACGGGAATCGCAGAGCCATTAAAGACGGGGCTACCCTAGAAATTCACTACATTCTGGACAAAGTACCCTTTGAGGTAAATCAAGAGGCGCTAAACGTCGGTTTTGAGCAAATGTGCGGGGAGATGGAAGTTGAGGACGAAGAAGCTAAAGACTTAATCCAGCGTAAAGAATCAAGCTGGAAAAACCTGGCGCGCTTGCCCAAACGCATTGATATTGTGACCAATAAAGTGTTAGAGCATTTCTTAACCCATCCTGACCCCAACGGCTTTAAAGCTCAACTGGTCGCGGTAGATCGCCTTGCTTGCTCTAAATATAAAGATGCCTTAGATGCAAAACTTAGCGCCCGTGGGCTGCCGCCGGAATGGTCGGCGGTCATCATCTCCGCTGGGCAAAATGACGACGCTGAGCTAGATCGGTTCAACTACTCCAAACAACAGTCCGATGAACTAATCGACTACTTCAAGCTAACGCCTGCGGAGTGGGAGCAGTGGAACCGCGATCTCCACGGCGATGACCGTAGCCAGTGGCGACCGCCGCTCAAGATTTTAATTGTCTGCGATCGCCTTCTCACGGGCTTCGATGCTCCAATTGAGCAAGTCATGTACCTCGACAAGCCATTGCGCGACCATAACCTACTCCAGGCGATCGCCCGCACTAATCGCCCACTCCCCAGCCTTAACAAACGAACTGGGCTAGTAGTCGATTACTTTGGCGTGTTTGAAAACTTAGAACGGGCACTTAACTTTGATGAAAATATCCGCGAAGAGTCTTTAATTGACTGGGATGTCTTAAAGTCCGCAGTCCCTGAAGAAGTGCAGCAATGTATGACCACCTTCGTAGGCATCGGGATTGAAGATACGCGAGATTGTCTGCTGGCAGCGCTAAGACGGCTGCAAGACCCTGAAACTGCTAGAACATTTGAGCAAAATTTCAAAAGTCTAGAACGGCTATGGGAAGCGATCGCCCCCGACCCTTGCTTATACGACCATCGGCATAGCTATAGCTGGCTGTGTAGCATCTACATTGCCCACCGCCGAAGACAGCGCGGCACTCAAGTAACCTACGGTGAGCTATCTGCCAAAACCCGTCAGTTAATCGAAGAAAATACTCGCTTTATTGCGATCGCCGAATCTCTACCTGTTTATAAAATTGATGCCAACCTCATCCCCAACCTAGAAAATTTTCCAACTCCGGCTGACAAAGCCGCTGCACTGGAGGCCATCCTGTCGCAGGAGCTGTCAGAAGATGACCCTAGCTTCATCTATCGACAGCTTGGCGAACGGTTACAGCAGCTAAAACAACGTAAAGACGCCAGCGATGAGGCCGCTGCTGCCTCCCTAAGAGACAAGTGCAATATTGCAGCCGAAATCATTCAAGTAAAAGAAGAACCCGAAAAGCTAAACCTTACCCAGCCTGGAGAATATGCTTTATTCACCGTACTGCGTGCCTATGCCAAGAGTAGCGATGAATCATACCTTGCCGAATCAGCACGAAAGATGGTTGACTATCTAAAATCCCATCAGCTTCTGGCGGCTGGGTGGAGCGATACACAAGGTGGACAGATGCGGGTTGAGCGATCTTTGCTAGCAGAATCTTGGAACCCAGCCTATGCTGACCTAGGCTTTAACCCAGATGATTCCAATCCGCCATTCTTAAAAACAGCGGTAGACGAACTTGCGAAAGGCGATCGGTGAGATTGATGACATGAAGCAAGCAACGTTAGAAACCATTGACTTAGGGGGGCGAAAGGTTGACTACCATCTAGTGCAGTCGAAAACGGCTCAAAAGCTTAAGGTGCGCGTAGGGCTTAGCGGCGTTGAAGTTGTGCAGCCCTTAAAGAGAGATACCCAAGAACTGGAAGCCTTTCTTGAACACAATCAGGGCTGGATTATCAATCAGTTAGATAGAGCAGAGCGCCTAAGCTCAATTCGTAAGCCACTCAAAACAACAGCAGGCGAGATCCTTTTTCGGGGGATTCCTACCCCTATACAGGTCGAAGAAAATTTCCAACGTAAAGGCACTAATAAAGTTGTTTTCGAGAACGGCACGCTCACTATTCTTTTGGGTGTAAAATCCCACACTTCGCCTATTAAAAGCCTTGAGAATTGGCTACGAAGGCAGGCTAAACAGGAAATCTCCCGTTTCTTAGAAACATTGACCCAGAAATTAGGAAAGTCCCCCAACAAAGTTTATGTCATGGCACAAAAAACAAAGTGGGGAAACTGCTCTTCGCTCAGCAATCTTTCCTTTAACTGGCGGCTGATTATGGCACCGGACTTTGTGCTCAAGTACCTGGTAACCCATGAAGCCGTTCATCTAGTCGTTCCCGATCATTCAAAACGATTTTGGCTGACGGTTCAAAGCCTTTGTCCAGAGATGGAGCGAGCCAAGCAGTGGCTTTGTGCAAACAGCGATCGCTTGATGACTGACATGCGTTAGAGCATAGGACTGATTTACGTTTGCAGCCGAGCCAGTAGAGGAGCAGCCCCTAAAAGCTTCTGAGTGTATGCATGTTGAGGATTGCGAAAGATAGATTCAGTTTCGCCAAGTTCCACGATTTGACCCCTGTGCATGACCGCAATGCGATCGCAGAAAAACCTTGCCACCCAAAGATCGTGGGTGATAAACAGATAAGTGAGTTCGAACTCGTCTTTCAGATCCTGCATCAGATCCAGCACCTGAGCCTGAATGCTGGCATCCAGCATGCTCACGGGTTCGTCGCAGATGATGAGCTTGGGATGGGTGATGAGGGCGCGGGCGATCGCAATGCGCTGGAGCTGACCGCCGGAGAGGTCGCTGGGGTAGCGATGGTAGTAGTCATTGGCGGGGGTCAGTCCGACTCGCTCGAAGAGCTTTTTAGCCCGAGCTTCGGCCTCTTGGGGCGTTGCCAGTTTGTGAATCAACAGCGGTTCGGCAATGCTTTGTCCCACCTTCATCATGGGGTTGAGGCAGGCTCTGGGGTCTTGGAAGATCATTTGCAGTTCGCGGCGGTAGGCGCGCATTTCCTGCTGGCTGAGCTGGGCGAGATCGATATTTTTGAAGATGACCCGCCCGCCCGTGGGTCGCACGAGCCGCAAAATCGTGCGAGAGAGGGTGCTTTTGCCGCAACCCGATTCCCCCACTAGCCCGAGGGTTTCTCCGGCAAAAATTTCTAAGTTGATGTCATCGACAGCGCGGATCGCGCTTTTAGAGCTTTTGGATAGCAGTCGTGCTAACAGGCTGCTGTCTAGATCGTAGTGCTGCTGGAGATTTTCCAGCTTCAGCAAAACCCCCTGGTTCGGGGACTGCGCCTGTGATTCGGGTTCGGCAACGGCTTCGGTTTGCAGGTGCAGGGCGGCTCTGAGCAAAGACTGGGTGTAGGGGTGCTCGGGCGACTGGAGAATTCGATCGGCGGGGCCGAGTTCTACTATCTTGCCCTGGTACATCACCGCCACGCGATCGCAATGTTCGCTCACCAGCGCGAGGTCGTGGGAAATCAAAATGAGTCCCATCTGCCGTTCCCGGCAGAGGCGCGTGAGTTCCTTCAGAATCTGGGCCGAAACTGTCACGTCTAGGCTGGTCGTGGGTTCGTCTGCCACGATCAGCTTCGGGTCGAGGAGGAGAGTCAGGGCGATCGCCACCCGCTGCCGCATGCCGCCGCTGAACTCGTGGGGATACTGCGCCCACCGATCCTCAGGAATATTGACGGAGGCCAAAGCTGCCAGTACGCGCTCCTTGGCTGCTCGGGCAGACAAATTAGGCCGATGCACCTTGAGCGTTTCCAAGCAGTGATCTTTAACGGTCATCAACGGGTTGAGCCGCGTCATTGGGTCCTGAAAAACGAGGCCAATGCACTCTCCCCGAAATTGGCGGAGTTCCTGGGGAGAGAGCGCTAAAACCGACTGCCCTGCAAACTCGATTTGGCCCTCTACCGTACTCTCCGACGGCAACAACCGCAACAGCGTCCGGCCAATAGTTGATTTGCCGCAGCCCGACTCTCCTACGAGTCCGATGCATTCCCCTGCCTTCAGAGAGAGGGAGACATCGTCTACTGCCCATTCGGAGCCGCGGGAGCCGCTGCCGGAATGATGGGGATAAGCCACGCGCAGGCGTTCGATTGAAAGAAGAACCTCGTCCATAGGGATGATGTCGCGAAGAGGTGAATCTTGAGCAGCAAATGAGATGTCAGTAGCCTACCACCCTACCGAACAAGTCGATTAACTGTATTTCTCGCTAAATTATAAAGAGAGCGATGCCACCGAGCAGAGCAAAAATTGCAATTGCTACCGTGATGTCAATGCTTTGTCCCTCACTGTTTCCAGAACCTTATGACTGTCAATCCATCCAACGCTGCTGCGATCGCCCCCAATCCGCTCCTGCTGGGTAAAGGCTTACCGCCCTTCGATCGAGTACGGCCAGAGCATGTCGTACCCGCCTTAACCCAGTTGCTAGCAGACTTAGAAACATCCTTAACCCAACTTGAAGCAACGGTTCGACCGACCTGGGAAGGGTTGGTGGAACCCCTCCAAGATATCGAGGAACGGCTGCGTTGGAGTTGGGGTATTGTCGGACACCTGATGGGCGTTCAAAACAGTCCTACCCTGCGCGAAGCCTACGAAACGATTCAGCCCAAAGTGGTGGAGTTTTACAATCGGTTCGGTCAGAGCCGTCCCCTTTACGATGCATTTAAGCGCATCCGCGATGGCGAGGGTTGGGTCGCACTAGAATCTGCCCAACAGCGCATCGTCGAAAGTGCTATCCGCAATGCCGAACTTTCAGGGGTGGGGCTAGAGGGCGATCGCAAGGAACGCTTCAATGCCATTCAGCTCGAACTGGCAAACTTGACCACGCAATTTTCCAACCACGTCCTCGATGCGACCAAAGCCTTTAGTTTGACCTTGCAGGATAAGGACGACGTTGCCGGACTGCCCGCTAGTCTTTTGGCCTTTGCCGCCCAAAGCGCTCGCGAAGCCGGAAGCCCAGAAGCTACTCCAGAGGCAGGTCCGTGGCGGATCACCCTCGATTTTCCCAGCTTTGGCCCGTTTATGCAGCACAGCTCGCGCCGAGATTTACGGGAAAAACTCTATCGCGCGTTCATCAGCCGCGCCGCATCGGGTGAATACGATAATTCTCAGATTATCGAGCGCATCCTCGCGCTACGGCAGGAAGAGGCTGAGCTACTGGGCTACAAAACCTTTGCAGAAGTAAGTCTGGCGAGCAAAATGGCTCCCACGGTCGATTCTGTCGAAGCGCTTTTGGAGGCATTGCGCCAGCCCAGCTATCGGGCCGCTCAGCAGGAACTAGAGGAACTGAAGGCATTTGCAGCGTCTAGGAATGCCCCGGAAGGATCCGATCTCAAGCATTGGGACACCAGCTTTTGGGCAGAGCGCCTGCGAGAGGAACGATACTCCCTCAATGATGAAGAGCTACGGCCCTATTTCCCGCTGCCTCAGGTGCTCGAGGGATTGTTCGGCTTGGTCCATCGCATCTTTGGCATTACCGTCACGCCTGCCGACGGGGAGGCTCCGGTCTGGAACCCAGACGTGCGCTACTTTCAAATTGCCAACGATCAAGGGGATGCGATCGCCCATTTTTACCTGGACCCTTACAGCCGACCTGCCGAAAAACGCGGCGGGGCTTGGATGGATGACTGCATCGGTCGGGCGAAGGTTGGCGGAACCTTAAGAACGCCTGTGGCCTATCTGGTCTGCAATCAAACCCCGCCCGTGGACGGCAAACCCAGCCTCATGACGTTCCGGGAAGTGGAAACCCTCTTTCACGAGTTCGGACACGGCCTGCACCACATGCTCACCCGCGTCGATTTTGCAGGGGCTGCGGGGATTAACAATGTCGAATGGGATGCCGTGGAGCTGCCCAGTCAGTTTATGGAAAACTGGTGTTACGACCGAGCCACTTTGTTTGGCATGGCCCGTCATTACGAGACGGGCGCGCCTTTACCGGAGAAATACTACCAGCGATTGTTGGCAGCTCGCACCTACATGAGCGGGAGCGCGACGCTTCGTCAGGTTTATTTTTCGACAATGGATATCGAACTGCACCATCGCTACCAGCCGGGCGGCAGCGAGACGATCCAACAACTGCGCGATCGCATTGCCCAGACTGCCACCGTACTCAAACCGCTGCCGGAAGATGCATTTCTGTGTTCGTTCGGGCATATTTTTGCGGGGGGGTACTCGGCGGGTTACTACAGCTATAAATGGGCAGAGGTCCTCAGTGCTGACGCCTTTGCGGCCTTTGAAGAAGCCGGGCTAGATAACGATGCGGCAGTCATCGAAACGGGACGCCGTTTCCGCGAGACCGTTTTGGCCCTTGGCGGCAGCAAGCACCCCATGGAGGTATTTAAGGCTTTTCGCGGTCGCGAACCCAATACGGAAGCGCTCCTGCGTCACAGCGGTTTACTGCAAGCGGCTTGATTGGTTCGCAAGCGGTCGCAGCGGTTGCGGGTTCGCGGCTGCGATCGAGCAAAGCGAGGCGCTGTTTTAACAACTGTTTTGCTACCGCAAGCACTGACAGGTACTCCTTTGCCGTTCTAGGTGCCAACTGCATTAAAACTGGATTGTTGAAAATCGACCTTCTGAAGTTTCGAATAACTTCGGAAGGTTTTCCATAATACGATATTCCCAGCCAATGGACACATCCCGACTCGAACGGGAGACCCCCACGATGTCAACGTGGTGCTTTGCATCCTTGAAATGCTTACGGGCCATAGATTTCGGCGCTCAAGAAAAACGCTTGCGGGAAAATCGCGGGAAAACCCCTAGATTACGGGCTGTAGTATCCCTGCATTGGGGTCAGTTTGGTTGCTGGCCAAAGAGACGATCGAGGATGCGACGGTTCTCAGTTTGCAGTCCTTTAACTTCAGCCTGCATTTCTTCAATAACCCTAAAGGTTTGAAGCTGTACATCGGTCATGCGCTCTACGGCAAGCGCAATTGTTTCTGTTCTCTGATTGAGTTGATTCATACCCGAAACCAACTGGTTTACTGTATCGGCAGTCTGAACCACCGTGTCAGCAAGTTTATCCAGCCGTTCATCTGTCCATCTTTCGGTCATGACTCACCTCCCTTCATCAATTCCCGCTGTGCCGCTTCGGTGATGACCCGGCGTAGCCATTCCGTACGGTTGGGCACTGTGGCGATCGCCTCGGAAACGACAGCCGGAACTCTAGCCCCAACTTTCTCCATGGGCCGCCCATCATCCTCTAGTGCTGGCAGGGGAATATCGCTTTGGGGCTGCTGCAACGCGCTTGTAACAGGGCTTTCAAGCCTAGTGAAATACTCATCCACAGCATCTCGGATGAGGGTTGAATATTCTGGAATTGACCTTAGCTTTGCATCCACAGACCCCCGGAACCGGATCGCGATCGCCTGCTTTGACAGTGGGTCGTCTGGATATTTGGGCCGATACATTGCCGCCCTGAATTTATCGGGGATGACTGGATTAGGGTTAGACATACTTTAGTCAAAAAGATAATATGCTTCGTATTGTATGGCATATCGCTAGGTATTGCACGGCATTAGTTTAACTGATTGGACGTGGGGCAACCAATCAAGAAGTTAAATATTTGATTGCTTACAATACAAGGCTTTTAGGGCAACATAGAGATATGGAAGCGATGCACTTCATTCCGTTTCCCGCCTCTACATTCACTCAAAGGATTTCCAATGTACGAACTCGCCGCCACATTACAGACCGCTCAAGTCATCGACCGCATTCTGACCGCTGCCGCCCAAGCTGAAGCCGCCATCTACCGGGCGGACGATTGGTATCAGTCCCATATTGTCCCAACTGTTGAACAAGTGGCGATCGCCGCATTCATCGCATTCGTTCGGGGGGCATACCTGACCTTCATCGCTGGCCAAGACACTCGCGAATGGTTCGATGCTTGGTTTGCTCGGTATTGCCTCGATGCAGTCCCAGCCGTTGAAACCCTTTTGATAGAGGAACCGATTCTGATGATTGAAGCGCCAAAGACCCGCATTGCTGGGCTGCTTATGCCAGTAGCACCAACCGTAATCGAGCTGCCGGAGAAAGTGGCTGAAGTAAAGCCAGCACGTCAGCGCAAGCCTAAGACCGAGACTAAGGGTAAGCCTTCGCCCAAAAGCCGTAAACCTGCTGGGATTGCCCCCAGAAAGAAGCCCACGCTCTATCAGGGCATCCCCATTGATTAACTCAGTCCCCAGGGCATTGGAACCAGATTCCAAACCCTGGGAAAACACACCCAGTCCCTTGCCTACGACCTAAAGGAGAAAGACAAAAATGGCATCAAGGTTTCTGAAAAACACAGTTTTTGTTGCCCCGGTTTCTGTAGGTACCTCTGGCGATCGGATTCTGCTCGCAACGGGGACTAGGAAGGGAGACTTACTGGTCAAAGTTAAGGGTTTCCCAGAGGTACCTTTCGAGTCTTTCCTTGCTCATACTCATGGTGGTCGCGGCTGGCAACTGAACGTTTCACTGATTAAATCCCTACTCCCAGAACCCATTGTCATTCCCAACCAATCCAGGTTTCCAGGTGCTCAATGGCGCAAGTATCCAGTCAGCATTGGGGATGTGGCTGGGCAGACACTGTATTTGTTGGGTGTAGATGTGGATGGAGAGCCGTTGGTGTCCAGGGATGGCTATTTTGCCGTAGAGCTTTACTCACTGCTGAAGTTTGCCCAAGCGACCGTTGACTACAAATTACCTAAAAACTTACTGCGGTAGAGTTTTGCTACTCAGTATGTCTGAGCCGCGCCTGAACAATCTTCTGGGTCAGTTCAATATCTGCGAGTGCTGCAAACACAGCCACTACAGCGGTCACGTCATCCGCTTTGGATGGGTTCATCTCAGTCGCTGCCCTGTAAAAAAACTGAACAATCGCAGACATCGCTATAGGCATATCTTCCAGCCATTTTTCAGTCTGCTTTTCTCGGTATTCTTGCATCAAATTGCGTAATTTTTCATCGTTTTCGAGTCTGTCGCGCCAATTGCAGATGGTCCGAAGGCTAATATCCCACTTGTCAGCAGCTTTGCGATCGCCCATCATCACAGCGTCACAGAGCACCATTGCCGCTCGTTCATGGTTGAACTCTCTCGCCATCAAACCCCTGTCCTATAAAATATGCCCGTCCTCGGTTGCTTCGATTGTGCCGTACTGCTTCAAAGTGGCGATCACCGCCTGGACTTTCTGAAATTCCCTTACGGTCTAGGGACTGCCCTGAGCGATAAGTTCCAATCCAAGGAGAATGTTAGTCATTCGGGGGGCAACCTAAAGATATCGCTACAGACACAACTATCATGACCGCAAAACCTCCGAAAAAGATGACTCAGCGCGAAGCAAGATTAGCGTTGATCGGCCTATGCATTTCTATGCCGATTGTCTTCATGGGCTGCCAACAAATCTTTAAAGGCGAACCGCCGATGACGGCCTACCAAAGCCTTAAGTACGAGCAATGCATGAAAGAAAAGCAATCTCTATTCAAACAAAGCTGGATCGATGCCGATATGCATTGCGCATTTTGGAAGACGGCCAAGCTTTAGCCCGCTAACCTTGAGCGGGCATTGAACCCACTTTCTGAATGACTGCCAGCACTGGGGTTGCCCCCCGAATGATTTCGGCTAATGCTGCCAGGTCTAGCACTTTTCCACAGGTGGGGAAAGGCTGAGCGGTTATGGTGCCGTCGTTGAGTATGGCGATCGCGCTTGAGCTGGTTGATTTTCTCTTCTGAAATAGGCACGGGACAATTCTCCTTATTTGTGGGTTAGGGACTGGGTAACGACATCTGCATCAGTGCTGTTGCGATGGGTACGGTTTGCTTTATACCCGGCGTACATCTGCAAAGCATTTCGGGCACCGATAAGCCCCTTCATGTAGTAGGGGCCGCGATTAATTTGGGCCAGCAGCTTCAGGCATTCCTGGTAGAGCTGCCCTCGTTGGTCGCATTCATGACTTGAGCGGTATCGATTTGATTGTTCAGTCATATTTTCCCCTTCAAAAATCCCGTTCCTTATGTTTTGCGGTGGTAGGTGTAGTAGAGGTGGTAGGGCTATATGGGGAGAGACTTTCACGCCTACCACCTTGTTTTTGGTAGGTGGTAGAGGTGGTAGGATTTTTGCTTAGTGGTGCAGAAAACTCAAAGGAGCTGAAAGCTTTAGAAGACAGTCACCTTGGCAAACTCAATGCGAGTGTTCATCGCATCTCGCTTCTTGAGAGAGGCATAAGCAGGTGGTGGATTACATCGTGGCAAATATCTCAAGGGTGGCAGCGGTAATCTTTGATAGCACAACTGATTAATCCGTCTTAGCCCGATTTGCAGAAAACTCAATCCCCTGTGAGCATGCCAATCAATGGACTTTAGTGCGCCTTGAGCGATCGTTTCAATGGCAACGCAAATGGCAATAATGGTCGCAGCCGCCAGTAACATCAGCAGTCGGCTTAAAGCATGGGCATCTCTGAGTTTAGAACGAGGCAGTTCAAAGGCGGCAGACTTGTAATCCTTGAAATGGGGTTCAATGCCACCAAAACGTTGACCATATAGCGCGAAGGTTTGCACAGAAGGCGATTTATCTGTAATCACAGCCCAAGCCTCCTGGGCGATGGATAATCGAGCGGTCGCCAAATGACAGTGGATATCTTCAAGAATCGTGACATCAGAAAATAGAAAAGCTTGTTCAGGCTCTGGCAGCAGGTCAGCAACCGACTCGGTTTGAGCATTAGACAACGTGACCCTCAAATCGGATTTAGCGCGAATTGCCCAAGACCATTGATGGCTCCGTAGCCAACGAATTAACTCACCATGCTCAAAGCCTCGGTCAGCCAATAGTGTGATTTGACAATCAGCGGGTAAGACCGTCTCAGCCACATCCAGCACTGAGCAATAGTCCGCAAAAGCGACCGTAGCACTGCCATGCTTGAGCACCTTTTGAGCCAAAGGAAAAGAGCGCCCTCCCCAGGTCAGACAGACCTCTATCAGGCAATACTCATCCCACAGCATGCTTGTATCCAGGGTCAATGTCGTCGCCATGCCCGCCCACGCTTGAAGAAATTGAAGCAGTAATGGAACATAGAATGTTTCTGAGGTGATCTTGGGATTATGAACGAAGTAGCTCAGTCGTTCCATGTGAGAGCGGGCTTTACAACGACGATGACTCAAATAAGTCAGCCAATGGCTTAAGCTGCCACTTTGGGCTTGGAGGATTGCAGCGATGTTTTCAGCAAACACAGTAAGGTGACGTTTATCTTTGGGTGTGACCCATTGACTCAGTTGAGTTTGCAGTTGACGATAGAGTTGAGGGGTTGACATAGGATTGCTCTGAGTTTGGGAACTTAAGCATCACATTGAATGCCCCTCTCTGTCACCTTTGACAGATTTGAATATTGCCTGCTGGTAAGGTCTTCATGACTTTTCTGCACCATCAAGGGATTTTTGATTTCCTACCACCTCTAAACCAAGGTGGTAGGGAGGTGGTAGGCGTGAAAGCTATGCTCAGCAACGGTCTACCACGCCTACCACCTCTACCACCGCAAAACAGGGTCAAAGGGAAAATCAATCGAAAAAATGTGCAAAAACGTAGCATCGTTTTTTGCCTCCTTCAACCCAAACTTGATGGCTATTTTTTCCATCGGATCCAGGCGGTTTTAGCCAGCCCCGCCGCTGTAGCTCTGCAATCAATGCAGAGCGATTCACTCCTTGGCAGAATTCAGCGTTGAAAACGCTCGTAGGAATCAGATGCTCGGTTTCCTGTGGCACTAAGCCTTTCTTTCGATATGCCAGCAGGTTTCTGACGATCTGGTTGTCAGAACCTCCCAGGTCATAGATGCGATCGCCATGTTGATTTGTGACCAGCAGGTGTTCGATATGCTCAAGCGCTCGGTTCAAATCTTGAGAGCCTGTCCCGCCCCGCCCTTCAATCCAGGCATTGAAAACCGACTGCACGGCTCGCTTGATTTCGTCTAGGTCAATGGGCAGAATGCCGAAGTGGGAAGCGACGGATGCGCCAATGTAGGCGATCGCGAATCGGTTCGCAGCCCTGCCAATGGTTGAATCGGCGACCTCTGGGGTGAGTTCCTTGGCAAATTCCCTGAGACGGGCCTGAAGCTTCTCTCGGTATTCCGGTGGGGCATCAATTAACTTCTGAATATAGGTATCGAAGGCAGTGCCGTAATATTGCCGTGAGTTCGATTCAAGGTGTTCTGCAAATTCCTTTGATGTTTTACGCTTGCCAATGTCCTCAAACACTCCATAGTCAGGGTGGGCGATCGCCGGAATGTCGATGATCCGCACCTCTTGACCAGCTTTAACGGGCATTCCCGCTTCATGCAGTTTTTGGGTCAGCCCTACTTCAGTCGAGGACAAAAACAGCAGTTTCCAGCGTCTTTCATTGATGGCAGCCCCGTTGCGGTTCGCTCGGATTTTTCCGGTGCCATTGGCCAACATATAGGCGCTGGTGCCGATGGTCTTTGCATCGCCGTTACCCATCTCATCCAGATACAGCATCAAATGGTTGTAGCTCCAGGCGATACCCTCAAGGCCGTTTGCTGTAGCGTGCCACGAATGCTTCAGCCGTTCGGGATGACCAAAGACCGATGCAGCGACTAAACAGGCCGTGGTTTTGCCCTTGGAGCTTTCCCCCACGAAGTTGAAGCCGCCGCCCTCAAGGTCTAGCCATTCGGTCAGTGCAGCACCGAAGGCCACACCGAAACCGAAAATCAGTCTTGAATTGCCGATCGCGTGAGCCGCTACGTTTACCTGCCAGTCCTCAAGGGTGCCTTTGCACTCGAAGGCTGAATCATTTGGGGGTTCGACGGTACGGAACCGCAAAAACTCATCCCCATAGGTTCGGTTGTCCAGCAGGAATGAGCCTTTGACCCATCCGGTGCGATCGCTAAGCCGATATTTATCACTGAGGTCTGAACCCAAGCTTTGAAGGTAATCAAGCAGTTTTGCTTTTTTAGAGCGCTTGAACTGGTAGCCGCGATTCATCAGCTCTCTAAGCGGTTCGTTCCCTTCCCCGGCCAATAGACCGCGCTCCATAGTCCAGCGTCGGATATTGCCTTCATAATCCAGGAACTCTAAATGGATGCCCGCACGGTCAGCGGTAATGGTGTCAACTTTGGCGATCGCCTTGAGGTGATGACCGATGGGGGTTCGATCCTCTTTGATGCCGTCCTCAGTTGTTCGGATACTGACAAAACTCAACCCATGTTCAATGGATGACTCAAAGCGATGGGTTGATTCAGTTTCGCTTTTGGGTTTGCTACTGACCCGCTGGGGTTCAACTGCCGCCAGGACGCGATCGCGGATCTGCTCGATCGATAATCCTTCGATTTTGAGGGCGTCAATCCAGTCGGCAACGTCCCAACCGCCATCCTTAGATAGAGCCTTCCATGATGGGCTGTCTGGGAAGGCATAGAGCCATTGGGCATCAGGGTAGTCTTTTGCGACTTCAAGCGCATACTTCATTCCGCTGGTGTCGCGGTCTGGACAGATGACCAGTGTTGCCCCCCGAAAGATCTGAGCATAATCCCCGTATTTGCGATAGCCAGCGCTGCCACCGATGGAGGTTGTTGCGCTCAGCCCAATGGATTCAAGGGCTTCAACGCAGGGTTCGCCCTCTACCCAAAAGATGGGTTCACATGCGGCGATCGCCTCTTTAACCGCTGCCCAGTTGAAAGGCATGACAGCCCGTTTTGCCTCTTCCTTAGAGGCTTTGGTGGCTTCCGTCGCCTTGGCCTGCCATTGCCCATCAAGACGGTATTCCTGCCAGATTTTACGCTTGCCTAACCCGTCATCAGTTCGCCTGGTCTGGATGAGGGGATTCCCCTCGCTATCTGTGTATTGCCATGTTCGGTCTGACTGCGGACGGGTTGACTTTGGCGGGTTGAGCGGTGCGATCGCATTCCGAATATCAGCCGGGTTACACCCGCCGCTCCAACACTGATAAGCGCCTGAGTCTTTGCTGATGGTTAGGTTATTGCCTTTGCAGACCGGGCAGATACAGCGATGCTCGGTCGAGGTTTCTTTATGAGGTGTAAGCTTGGCTAGGTGTTCGCGAATATCGAAGGTCACTGGCGCACCCCCTCGAATTCTTGAGCGATGTACCACAGCCATCGGTCAACTTCAAGGGAAGCTTGATGGTTCCAGGGCATGTCCAGAAAGGTTTCTAGACGTTGCGGCATTTGTGGGTTAAGATTAACCCAGAGTTTTAGTTTCATTTCGGAACCCCCTTAAGCCGCTTTACCGGATTGGCTTTTGGGGGTTTTGTTTTTGGCCTGATTGCTTGGCAGACTCGCTAAATACAGCTCACAGGCTCGAATATGAGCAACCGGATCGTTCATATTCGCCATCCAGTCAGCCACTAAATCTAGGTTGTAGATGCGATCGCCTGAAGGGTCGGTGACAAAATGCAGGTTTTCGCGCCACACGCCTTCACGGATGAGGCTTTGGATTTTTGATTTGCCGTAAGGACAGATGGGCTTAAGAGCCGCTTTCTTGCCACGTCGCCAGAATTGATTGACCATAATGGAAACCTCGCTATTTATAGTTGGTTGGGGTTTAACCGTTGGCACCTCCAAATCTCTGCGGCCTGGAAACTACGGAGAGGGGGTGCTAATGGTTTTTGGTTGGTTGGGGGATGCTAAATAAGGCTTTTGGGGTTTTCAGGATTATTGCCTAGAAAAACTGGAAAAATTTAAAAGCCGTTTTAAGACTGAAACCCTTACGAGGAAGGCATTTCAAAATCAAATTTTTGGGTCTCGGTATTGTGAGCCTCTTTTTTACGAATCTCGCTTACAGATTTTCCCTGTCGAATTATTTTGCCCTTGTACCGAAGCTTGCCTTGAGAGTCGTCAATCCGAGCAACGACCGTCATCCGAGCGCGAACGACAGGCGTAAAATAGCTTCTGCAAAACTGATTTGACTCCTCCGCAACTTTTTGAGCGACATTCAGTATTTGCCAGGTATGCGGATAATGTTCAGCACCGAAAGGGTTTATCTCTTGCGCCTGAATTTGACGATTTTGCCGCTTCCACATAGCGATCGCATCTTCCTTCCCGTTAATACCCTCGATTTCATATTCAGTCAACGAAAAATTGCACATTAACAACGCTTTTTCCTTAATTAGTGCGAGCAAGGCTATAACCGGATGAGGGTGCGGGCGTGGTAAAAAGCCCAGAGTGTGCAGTCTCTCTAGCATCGTTAGAGTTTTGCGCCATAGTTCAACTTCAGGATCGACGACCTTTGTCCATTTGCGATTAAGTTCCTTCATCTTGAACCTTGAATTAATCTCCTTTTGGATGAATCTGGCAATCACTAGCCTTCGATAATTAAATTCGTCTCTCTCCGACTTCGGCATCTCCCAATCGGAATCTTCGTCATAGAGAAATCTCAAGACATCGAGTAACCCGGCCTTATCGTCTTGTTGAAATGCCGCAAGGTCATACGCTATGAATTCACTGTCATTTGTTGGTTTCATCATCAAAACTCCACGAAAAGACTCTGTTTGGCGATCGCATGGGCATAGGTGCTCAGCAGCACCCGCTTATCATGTCCAGCCTGTTCCGCTAAATCCATCGGATTTGCGCCGCTGGCTAGGGCGTGGCTAATGGCACTGTGCCGGACACAATAAGGACGGCGGTATTCGATATGGCATTGCTCAAGAATGGTTTTCCAGGCTCGATTTCTGAAGTTGTGGTCATCAATGGGTAAACCCTTCGGACTGGGAAACACCAGGTCATCTGGCATGGGCTGTAACCTTTTCTGGCGATCGCCCAACATCTTCGCCACCATCGGGCTAAGCATCACCGTCCGAGCCTTCCCCGTCTTAGTGCTTTTGCGATGTCCACGGCTCACGCTCTCCCCTATCCAGACGGTTTGAAAATCATCTGCAACATGCTTCCATTGCAGTCCGGCGGCTTCGCCAAATCGACACCCAACCCCAAACAGGAAAACCACAAAATCAGCATAATGCTGGTAGTGGGGAGAGCTGCGGAAGGCTCCGAGAATGGCCTTGACTTCAGCAGCAGTGAAGGGTTTCACCTTCTGCGATGGCTGGGGTTTGATTCTTTGAACCTGGACTGTCCATGGATTCAGCTCAGCGACGTGATAGCGCCCTTGCGCCCAGTCCCAGCAGGCCGCAAGCATCCACAAGCGCTCTTTCGCCGACCTTGCCGTCAGTCGCTCCAGCAGCAGAGCCGCATAGTTGCCAGCAGTGCGATCGCTCACCTGATGGGCAGGAATATTCAGCCGTTGCTCAAGACAAGATTGGATGGGCTGATACCGTCGCCTTGAACCTGGTGCCAACCCTTTCGTTTTGAACTGATGCTCAGTGAACCGCCTAAACAACTCAGGGCAGCTCACCCCGGCAGGGTTAGACCCCACCGCATTGGGACGGTACTTCAGCAGCGTAGAGTCAAACTGCCCTGAAACCATGTCCAGCTCTATTCGGCTGGCGATGCCCTGAACATAGGCCCGGTTCGTTTTGGTGTCCATTAGCCCGGTACTGAACTGATGCTTTTTGCCCTGGTGGACGATTCTGATCCTCAATCGTGAGCGATCGCGCTCAACATAAACTCTCATACGGGTTTCACTCGCAATCCGTTACGGGAACATTGCGGGAAACTTACGGTACTTAAAAGCCCTAAACAGCCTATCCTCGTGGATGCCTATTCAGCAAAAAGCGACCTGTGAAGTTTCCCTTGAAACCCCGCAAGCCTTATCAATTAATGGTTCCCCAACCAATGGACACATCCCGACTCGAACGGGAGACCCCCACGATGTCAACGTGGTGCTCTAACCAACTGAGCTATGCGTCCGCAGAACTCTAAACTACCATAGGCTTCGCGAAGTTGCAAACCAGAATCGCGCCATTTTGAGCGGGGTTTGAACTCACGGCGATATTCGGTAGGGCTGGGTTTTGTGAATGCCGAAGTCCGATTGTTAGCGTTGCTATCGGGGTTGGCGATCGCAAATTGACCGTAATGGTCTTTAGGGTTAGGGCGATCGCAACGCACCAAAAATCTGCACTTCAGCGGCCTCAGCTCGATCTGCACGCGCTCAACTCAGTATCTTAAGACTCAAGTTCAAGCGCATTAAATGGGTCGTGTTGCTCATTCAAGAGCCTCGGCGTACAAGGCAGATGTACATCATTCGCTAATCCTCGGCTCAACGCTTCTGAATCAAGGCTTTCAAGAATTGTGAGAATTTTAGTAATTACTCAGGTCAGGAGTACAGGGATAGTTGGGTTCCCCCCAAAGAACTGTTTCAGCCGATCCAAAATATTCTGTTCCTGCTTTTTGAGCGTAGAAATATAGCCCCGAATGCGACAGAAGAATTGTCCACCCGGCAATGAGCGGAAACCACCAGAGATCTTCTGCTTGAGCTTCATCATTCGTAAATCCCGTTCCGCCTGATTGTTGTCAAAGGGCACCTCAAAGTCAACCATGAACCTCAAGACCTCAGTTTGCTGGTTTTGCAGACGGTCGAGTAAGTTTTTGGCAGGACTCTGTTTGGGACGACCTCTGGACTTTGGCGGATCTGAGGGGACGGGAGGATTTGTATCAAACCCTTCGTTGAGAATGACCTGATAGCGGACCTCAAAAGCGTTCAATACGTCTGGGTCTAGAGACTGGAGTCCTTGAGCCTTCGATTAAAATGATTGAACGACCTTCTAAAACTTGTAAGATTCGATTTAATCTCCGATGCCTTAAGTCTGCAACATCCCAAGGAGATTCAGTTAAAAAATGATGTAATGACTGAGAATTATCTAATCCAGCAACTTTCGCAATTCTAGGCAGTGTTTTGCACTTCAGCTCTGAAAGTATTCCCAAATGCAGAGCCTTAAAATTTTCAAAACTTCTTACTCCTGAAAATAGGTTTTGGTAGTACGCACAATAAACGTCGATAAAGTTAACTGTTGGTTTGGGGTCTCTAGGCGCTGTCATAGCCCCTCCCTAGTTTCAGCCTTTATTCCTATTTTACTCCGGCGAAAGTGACAAAAGAGAAGTATATCTATCTTTGGTGAAAATTATTTTTTTGATAATCCTTTAGCTATTTCAACAGGGACTTTCAATCTTATCAATGTATTTAAACCAATAGAATCACCACTGAATATCTCAGACCATCTATCTTCTATTTTTTTAAGTAACATTTCTGAAGAAGAACCTGCTTAGTAACTATATCTCAATGCCACTGAAATAAGCTAAATCAATTTACTAGAGCAGCTTTGAGAACAGCACGAGGTTTATTCATTCGCGCAAATGGCTTTGGCCTACGTTTTAGCACTCTGGGTTCAGACCGAAAAACTCTCAAAGGCAGCAAGTCCTTTGCTACAACCTCCATTAGAACTCGATACAAATTTTGCTGTATCTTTTGCGTTGTAATTGCCAACAACCCTATTGTTTGTAGGAACTGCTGTCGAGTTCCCTGCAACGACAGTCGAGATAGGGCTTGTTCTGAGGATTGCGCTGTCTGGAGCATGACGGTTCGCAAGAGATTGTAGGCCAATAGATGTGCCCAGAGGTCTTTGCGCACCATTTGCGGGGTTTTGGCGCTGAGCATCTCCATACCCAAGGTGGTTTTGAGATGTCGTAAATTAACCTCAGCCGCCTGCCATCTCAGACCGTAGAGTTGACCTAACTGCTTGGCACTATAGCGTTTGGCATCGAGTAAAGTCGTGACAATAATGATTCGTAGGTCTCGAAAACCTGGACGACGGATTAGGATAGACACCTCGCGAACATCTAAAAACTTTGGCAACTGGCTAAAGTCTTCCTCACTCATGTGTTGAGGAGGTTTGGAAGGTTTATGCCATCGAACAGCATGGTCTCCAATACCCAGCTTCTGACCTCGACGAAAATCGCTATGACGGGCATGATGCTTACGAAACACCCCATCAGCGCCCTGGGCTTGGACTAAGGCCAGATCTGTAAAAGTTCCATAAGCTCGGTCGCCGAGCCCTACATCCCCAGGCACTAAGTCCGCATACAGCAGACGACTCAATTCCAGCTCACTGGTCTTAAAACAGCTCACGCAAGCCGACACAACCGCACCTGTCATTAAGGAGAAGACCACCACAAGCTTGGCGATGGGAAATCCACACCCTGGCTTTTGGTTACTGTGTTGAGGATAATCGGCTTGGTTGGCAGGCGTATCGCTCATCAGCACTGTGGTACCGTCATAGACCCGCACCCGAAGTCCACACCATTGTTCGGTCGAGGGAATCGTTTGTTCTAACGACTCCGCCGTATCGGGAATCAGACGCTGCAAGACGCTTTCGCTCAATCGTTGACGGGCTTTACTATAGGCTCCAGTATCAGGGGAGGGGCTGTCTCCGCCTGCCGCTCCCACCCAAGCCGTAATCCGTTTGACGGCATTGCTGAGGCTTTTATCCGGGTCTAAAACTTGAGACAGGAGTGCCCATAGCGTCACAATCGGCGTATACACACAGTTTCGATACTGAATATTTTCTTCTACTAAAATTTCTTCAATCCGCGACGCTGGCAATATCTTCAACCAAGGTAATCCAATACTCTGATTGAACTGCTGCTTGAGAATTTCGGCACGATTCAGCATAAGATAAGGAGGTATTATTTTGGTCTGTAAGGCTATGATGCTTCTAAATCATGCCTTGCAGATTTTTTTGTCTCCTTATTTCAGTGGCATTGAACTATATCTGGCTAATGCATAATTCTCGATTACTACTATATTAGTAACTTTTGGCCATGCGCTAGGATTATCAGATTTCTTTTCTGTTTGTAGTACTGCATCTTTAACTTGCTGTTCTGGAGTGAGAACCGTTGGCGCAGTCTCACGGGTGCCGTTCCTATAGAAGTCGCAAGAAATCAAAGATAAAATCACAACAAAACTAGTTATTCTTGTTATTGATTTTTGACAATTGAATAGATAACTCATAAAAAGATCGAGGATGTCAGCCCATAGAGGAAGTTAACCCATGGCAATTAATTAACCTTCTAATTTTTTTCGCCAGTCTAAATCCAGAGTGCATTCCATAGCGCATAATAGGGACGAAGTTTAAAGCAATAGCTCGTGAAGCTTCAAGCTTTCTTGTTTTTGATGCTCGTCGCAGGTTCGCTCGGGCTGGGATTCTCGATTCGCGATCGCCTCAACCAAAAGACCCACGCCCATCTCGTCCTGGCCGGAGATACGGTCGCGCTTCCGTTTGAGGATTACGGGGGACATATCTACGTGCAAGGTAAGATCGACGGGGTCCCTACAAAAGATCTGATTTTAGACAGCGGAGCCGCCGATCTATTTATCAGCGAATCTAAGGCTAAAGCACTGCAACTTCAACCCCAGGGCAAAGCGATGATTCCCGGACGAACAGAGACCATCGCAACGGTCAAGGTTTCCAACCTAGCACTGCAATTGGGCCCGTTAATCTTGAACGATCGCACTTCCGTCGTGATTCCCCAAGCTGAAACCCTGGGTCTAGAGCAATACTTTGGCCGCCGCATTAGCGGCATTGTAGGCTACGAGCTATTCGAGCAGCTCGTGGTGGAACTGGACTATTCGCGCAGAACGCTGCGGTTGTTTCGGCCCAAAACCTATCGCTATCGAGGCAACGGCCAGCGCATTCCCATGACCGTCACGGGCGATCGCCCCTACATCGATGCCACCATCGTCCCCCACGGCTATCCGGCCCTTCCAGGAAAACTCATGATCGACCTCGGCAGCAATGCGGCCCTTTCGCTAACGGCTGCTTGCGGCCTAGACCGACGGCTGATTGCGGCGGCCCCGCGCACCCTCAAGCGCAACCTTGCCACCATTCAAGGCTCGGATGAAATTGTGATGGGACGGTTGCGACGAGTGCAAATCGGACCCCTTCAAATCGATCGGCCCACGGCGATTTTTGGCGCAACGAGGACAGGAGAATGCGATCGCCTCACCGGGAAAATTGGCTATCAAGTTTTACGGCAATTTAAGGTAATTTTAGATTACCCTCATCGACAGCTCATTCTAGAGCCCAATACAGGTAACCCGCCACCCCCCGACAACCACGACCTGAGCGGACTGTGGCTGAAGGCAACTGGCCCGCAACTCAAAGATTATCGCGTTGGTGCAGTCTCTCCAGACACGCCCGCATTCTCCGCAGGCGTGCGAGTCGGAGATCGGGTCGTGCGAGTTAACAACATAGAAACATCGGAGCTGACGCTGGTTCAAATTCGCCAGCAATTGAGCCAAGCCGGGCAGACTGCGAGCTTAGTCCTGCAACGGAAGACGGAGCGAATTCCGGTTCGACTGAGACTCCAACCCTCGATCTAAGCGGACAGACGCAAGGGTTCTCGATCGATCGTGGATTCTACTAACTCAGAGACAGACCTTTCCGTCAGAGAACCGACGAGAAGACGGCGATACAAATCGCTCAACTGAGCCGCAACGCCCGTCCAGCTAAAGTTTTGCCGCACCCAAGTCGTCGCTCGATCTTTAGCTTGAGTGGACCACCGCGCTTGAGTCAGAACCTGCTCTATGGCCGTTGCAAAACCCTGCACGTCCTGAGGCAGCGCCAGCAAACCCGTTTCGTTCGGAACGACCGTAAACTTCAGCCCGCCGACATCGGAAGCAATAACAGGAGTACCGCAGGCCATGGCTTCGATCGCCACCAGCCCAAACGGTTCGTAGTGGCTCGGGATAACGCAAACATCGGCAGCCGTGTAGTACAGCGGCAAACGGTCGTGACCCACCTGCCCCGCAAACGTGGTGCGTTCTGCAATACCCAACTCGGCAACCAGCGCTTCGATGCGCGATCGTTCTTCGGCATCGGCCTGTCCGATCTGGCACCCGCCCACGATCGCGAGCCGAAGCTGAGATTTAAGCGAGTCTTCCGAGCGCTCGTACAATGCGGCAAAAGCGCGCACCAAGGTTTCAATGCCCTTGCGCGGGTCGAATCGGCCTACGTACAGCACTACTTTTTGGCCCGCATCGAACCCCAAACTCGCTCTAGCATCTAACTGAGGCATCCGGTGAAATGTCTCCACGTCAGTGCCGCAAGGAATCACTTCGACGTAGCCGCCGCGCGAAACCAGCGATCGCAGGTGCTCTCGTTCTTGGGGGCTGGTCGCAACCACGCAGTCTGCCCGTTCGAGAATTTGTCGTTCTGTCGCAAGGCGGGTATCGGCAACGGGCGGACGCGCGAGGTTTTGGTACTTCACCGCACCTAAGGAGTGGTAAGTATGCACGAGCTGAATATTGCTCGCCTGCTTGAGCTGCAGCCCGACCCAACCAGACATCCAGTAATTGCTGTGGAAGAGGGGATAGTTACCGCTATCTTTAGCTTGGAATTTAAGGAGCGCGTCTGCAAAATCCGGCATGTATTGAAAAAGGAGATCGCGGGGGACGAATTGCTCTGGCCCGGCCTTAAGGCGAATGGTGCGACAATGAGGCCCGTGCTGCACGATCGCTGCATCGGTCGCTCGCGTTTTGCGCGTAAACATATCCACCTGCCACCCCAACCGAGCCAGGGCTTCGCCGACTTGACGAACGTAGACGTTTTGGCCGCCAGCTTCTTCGCACCCGATATCGGCAGCCGGATCGCCGTGTTCGGAAATCAACGCGATCGACTGACGCAACGGAACTGAGCGCCGAGGGGTTACAAAGGAAGAAGATTTTGACTGCGGACTTTCAAACTTGGGACTGCGAACGATCGATGTCTTCTGCATAACATGAGGTTCCATTGCTTCACTTTGATTCGTTTCACTTCACTGTTTTAGTTTTGAGCTTGGATTTAGCTAATCGGAACTTGCCCGCCCAACAAGGTTGGCGGGTCAAGCGAGGAGATTGTAGCGACTAGCGGGGAATCGCGACGGGCGTGCGGCTGTGACCGTTCTTAGATGCGATGCCGGACGCGAGCTTGCGATAGACGGCTTCGTATCCGTCGGCCATTTGCGTGACGCTAAAGCGGGCAGCAACGCGATCGCGACAGGTCTGCCGATCGAGCTTGCGGATATCCTGGACAGCCCGAACGCATTGCTCAATCGTGTCGCACAGATAGCCCGTTTCGCCGTGGGCGATCACCTCTGGCGTGGAGCCGAGGCGCATTGCAACCACGGGGGTACCCGCTGCCATTGACTCGATCATCACCAAGCCAAATGGCTCGCGCCAGGTAATGGGAAACAGAGTGGCGATCGCCCGTCCCATCAGCTCGTTTTTCTGAACGTGATTCGCTTCGCCCAAGAACTGAATCTGCTGGCCGTCAATGAGAGGCTTGACCTCGCGATCGAAAAATTCTTCGTCCACCAGATCGACCTTGCCTGCCATCTTCAACGGCAGTCCTGCCTGTTTGGCAATGGCGATCGCGTGCTGGGGTCCCTTCTCCGGCGACATTCTACCGAGGAACGCGAGATAAGGGGGTTCGTCTGCGGCTGGGAAAAACCGATGCCGATTGACATCTATCGCGTTATAGACCGTTGCCACGCAATTTAAGCTCAAATCCAGATCGGCGACTTGCGCGTTGGAGATGCTGATGTAAGGCTGCTCCTTCGCATGCTGGTAAAGCTTCGTGTTGTCAGATGTAAAAATACCGTGCAATGTATGCACGGTAGGAACTTTAATCAATTTCGCATAGGGCAAAGCCGAACATCCCATGTGGGAATGTATGATGTCAAACTCCGCAGCCCGCTGACAAACGTGACTGAGCTGCAGCGCTTCGTAGACGCTGTATTCCTTTACTGCGGCATCCAAGCGTAACGCTCTGGGATGGACGGAGGACAGCTTTGCATCAGTAGTAGAGTCTCCAGAAGCAAACAGCGTCACATCGTGACCGCGACGGACGAGTTCGTCCGTCAGCAGGCCTACAACCAATTCGATACCGCCATAGGCGGGAGGGGGAACGCTTTCCCACAACGGTGCAACTTGAGCGATTCTCATGATTTTTTCTCCTTGAGCGACACGCTGAAAAAGAGAAGGTCGATCGTTCTCTTGAGCGTTGCTCGATAAAGGTTTTTCTTAATTTTTCTTAAGGCTTTGAAAAATTTATTATTACTACTTAAAGCATTATAACGCTTCCTCGCCACAAAATGAAGTACGGTTTCCCGAATTGTTCGAGACGAACAAAATTCTAGAAAATATCGAGTTTCTCCTCTCGATTTCAGCCAATTGCTAGTAGCTTCGATCGCCAACTGGACCTACTAGGCAAACGAATTAAATTCGTTTGCCTAGGTTTAAAGCCAAAGTATTTCAGTTACATTTCAATCTTAAAGTACGTTAAGGGTAGCTCAAAGCCGCATTGGGCTGAGGTTTCAATCTGTCTAAAGAAAGGCTTAAACAGGTCAAACCTCGGCTAGAATTTATACCTTCACGGGACCTGTCTGTCGTAGAGCGCGAGTCTTCTAGCAAAAATTCCCTCAGAAAGCACGATAGTTTTGCACGCTAAAGTGCTCTGAAAGTCGTTGCTTTCTCGCACGAGATTGAGACAAAGGTAGCCTTAAATCTTGTCGTGGGGGACAAAAAACAAGCGCTTTTTGCCTTTAAATCGACTCCCACAATCGAGGGCGAGGCGTGTCTCGAAGCCGATCGTGGGTGTCAAAGAGGAGGGTTGGGATGGGGAGGTTCGAGGGGCACCGGGGCAGGCAATCGCCGCATTCCGTACATCGATCGGCTTTGCGTCCGGGGAACCAATGGCCTGCATTTTCGAACATGCGGTAGCGGTAACGGCCAAACGCCTCCATGTCGTAGGCCACCGCTAAGTTGCGCAACCGCAATACTTCTGGAATATTAATGCTCTCCGGGCAAGGCAGGCAGGCATGGCACTGATGGCATCGATCCGTTTGGAGCACCCGATCCGAATGCGCGTCTAATCGTTCTAAGATGGCCCGTTCGGACGCGTTGAGAGGCTCGACGCGATCGGCGATCGCCAAAGGCCAATCCAGTTCTTCTGGGATGGCTGCGCCCACGCTGAGGGTCGTCACAGCAGGCTGACTCAGCAAAAATCGAGCGTTGACGTGGAGGGGTGCGAAAGGGGCGCAGAGGTCTTTAAGGGTTTGGGGGGGCGTATAAAGCAACCCGCCTTTATCCGCAGGCGAAATGATAAAAATGCCTAAATCTTTTTGGTGGGCTAACGCTACGGCTGGAGCATTGCGCTGGAAGAAATAGTTGTAGTGCAGGTTTACAAATTCAAACCGATCGCTCTCTAGAGCAGCCAAAATGATGTCTAGGGGACCGTGGGTGGAGAACCCGACGTGGCGAACTTTTCCAGCGGCGACTGCATCTCGAACGGCAACCATGCAGCCCCGAGAATCCAGGACCTGCGCCACATGCTCTGCGGTGTTGAGACCGTGGATGGCCAGACAATCGATGTAATCTAGCCGAAGCCGCGCCAGCGATCGATCGATTGCCTCTGCCATGCTTGCCGCATCGGGTTTTGGCGCAATTTTCGTAGTAATGACGAGGTCTTCGCGCGCGGCTCCGATCCCCTGCTCGATCGCTTGACCCAGGTATCGTTCGCTTTGACCGTAGCCTTGAGCGGTTTCAAAATGGTTGACGCCCAGGGCAACGGCCCGTGCCAGAGTCGCCCGAGCGTTGGCTGCCGACGCGAGATAGCGCATCGTCCCTAGGGTAAAGACCGAAAGAGACAGATTCGTTTTGCCAAAGCGACGATACCGCACTAACCCAAGCTGGAGGGTTCGCCGCCGCCGGAACTTTGGGCAAAGTCTTCGGGGCGAATGTTATCTAGAAAGTTACGGAAAGCGGCGCGCTCTTCTTCGTCGGCTTCTTGATCGACGGGAATGGAAGCATCCGCTACCACTTCCTCCATGACCCAAATCGGAGCGTTGAGGCGAAGAGCCAAGGCGATCGCGTCGCTAGGCCGCGCGTCAACGCGCTGGGTTTTCTCCCCCTGCTTGAGGGTTAACACCGCAAAAAAGGTGTTATCTTCAAGGGCGTGGATAATGACTCGCTCTAGGGATACGTCCAACGCGGTCAAACAGTTCCCCAACAGATCGTGGGTCATCGGTCGAGGGGGAGACTGATTTTCTAGCACGCTCAGGATGGCTCTGGCTTCGTTTTGACCGATCCAGATGGGCAAAGCGCGGCGCTCCGTCGAATCTTTAAGCAACACAATTGGAACGCGTGTGGTTGCGTCTAGGGCGATCCCTGCAACATTCATCTCAATCATGCACTGGGCCTCACGGGAATGCGGATCTCAAACAAGACAAGGCATCGACACAACAACGGATTCAGGGGAAACTTCACACCGATAATACTCTGTTCCTATCTCTAGAGTACTGAATTTTTAAGGGGATCGATCGCTTAAACTCTAGTCATAATCGGTCTACTACTACCCTAATTGTCTGACAGGATCTTTTGCATCCGCGAATCTACGGAAAAACTATTACGAATGTTGACATCGTGTTTACAGGTTTAATTCAAGCGTCAGGATCCCTTGAATCTCTAAGCCCGCGCCAGCTCTTGGTCCGCTGCAAAGATGCCGCCTTTGTAAAGGCGCTCGCGGTCGGCGATAGCGTTGCGGTAGATGGCGCGTGCTTGACGGTAGAAACGCTCGCAGATTCGGGGTTTGCGGTCGCAATTTCTCCAGAAACCCTGCGGCGAACGACCTTGGAACGCGCAATGGATACGGATTGGGTTGTAAACCTAGAGCCTGCGCTGCGAGTGGGCGATCGCTTGGGCGGTCACTTTGTCGCCGGACATGTCGACGGTATGGGTCGCGTTGAAGCACTCGATCGAAGTGCGGAGTCCTGGGAAATGCACTTCACCGTGCCGCCAGAGTTGGGACGCTACCTTCTATCGAAGGGCAGCGTTGCCATTAACGGCGTAAGTTTGACGATTGCCAACTGTACTGACGATGGCACTCAGTTCGTGGTTGCAGTAATCCCCCACAGCTTTGCCAATACAAACTTGCAGTATCTTTCCCCTCGCCAAGCAGTCAATATTGAAACGGATCTTTTAGGAAAGTACGTTGCAAAATTGTTGCGATTGCCTTCAGGGCCTGCTGCACCCCAAGCCGACATCGACCTCAATTTTTTAGCGGAGCATGGGTTTGCCTAAACCAAACGAGACCGAATTAGAGCGGGCTAAGGAGAAAAGTCCGCTATACGAGTCGATCTACGCGCAGGTGCGGCAGATTCCGGCGGGGAAGGTGGCAACCTACGGACAAATTGCGGAGTTGGTGGGGCTATACGGACGGGCGCGGTTGGTGGGGTACGCGCTATTCCGAGTCCCTTTAGATTCTCAAGTGCCTTGGCAGCGGGTCATCAATGCCAAAGGCACGATTTCGCAATCGCCGATGCGCCAGGGGAACGACGAGCTCCAGCAGATCTTACTAGAGCGGGAAGGGATTATCTTCGATGCCCGAGGACGCGTCGATCTCAAGCGCTTCCAATGGCACCCCGATCGCTCCAGCCTGGAGGAGACGTTTTCGTCTTAAAGCGTCAATTTAAGGCGATTTAAACAGATTATAAAGTGTTAGCCTCTGGGGCAATACGGCAGAGGTCATATGCCAGTCGCATCGCTAAGATTTTACATTCGGCTATTGACGGATGATTATATCTAGCGTTAACTATGGTGAGAACTAACAGATGTGCGCTACATCTGTAGCGACTGGACAGTTTGAAGAGACTCTAGTCAACTCCTGCTTTAACGCCCTAAAGACATAACATACGCTATGGTCGCTCAGGTTGAAACCCGAACCCTTACCCTCGAACCCCAATTCCACCCTGCGATAGAAGGGTTAGTCCAAATTGTTACGGCTCCCCACCGCAACTTTTTTACCAACGTTATGGCCCAAGCGCTGAGAGTGGCAGGGCAGGGGACGCCCGTTTTGGTGGTTCAGTTTCTCAAAGGCGGCATCCGCATGGGACCGGACCACCCCATCCACCTTTGCCAGCATCTCGAATGGCTGCGCTGCAACGTACCGCGATGCATCGATACGCCAGAGTTAGAGCCCCACGAGATGGAGGCGCTTGCGGAGCTGTGGCAGTATACCAAAGAGGCTGTAATCCGCGATCGCTTTAGCTTGGTAGTCCTAGACGAGCTCAGCTTGGCAATTCATTTGGGGTTGATTGCCGAGGCCGAAGTGCTGGATTTGATCGCCCAGCGACCCCGCCACGTTGATATGATTCTCACAGGCCCAGAGATGCCCCAATCGCTGATCGATCGAGCGGATCAGATTACGGAACTGCGCCGCAGTTTTTGCCCCTAGTGCCCTCCAATGTTCTCTAGTGCCCCTGGTATTTTAAGGCGATCGCCAACGGAACCCCTGTGATTAAGAACGACGCTTGGATTGCAAAAATGGCCCACCAGGGGATGATCGTCCCCTTCGAACCGCAGCTCGTGCGTGCGGTGGCGCTGGATGCAGCCACGCCGGAAACCTCCCATCGGGTCATTAGCTACGGGCTATCCTCCTACGGTTACGATTTGCGCCTCAGCCCCAATGAGTTTCGGGTTTTTCGCCACATTCCGGGCACGATCGTCGATCCCAAAAATTTCAATCCGGCCAACTTAGAGCCAGCAGCGCTTCATAAAGATGAGCACGGCAGCTACTTTATTTTGCCCGCTCACTCCTACGGGCTGGGGGTAGCCCTGGAGCGGTTAGAGGTTCCCGACAACGTATCGGTGATCTGCATTGGCAAATCGACCTACGCCCGCATCGGCCTGATTGCCAACCTCACGCCCGCCGAAGCCGGCTGGCGCGGGCACTTGACCCTAGAGTTTTCTAATTCTTCCAGTGCCGACTGCCGAATTTATGCCAGCGAAGGCATCGTGCAGCTGCTGTTTTTTGAAGGCGAACCCTGTAACGTCAGCTACGCCGATCGCCAAGGCAAGTATCAAGACCAATCCGAAGTTGTCACGCTAGCGCGCATTTAGGCTCTGGATTCAGACGAAAAAAGCGGGCGAGTACTCATGTATTCGCCTGCTTTTAGATTCTAGACTTGTAGGGACGCAAAGCCTTGCGTCCCTACAGAACAAACTGTCGTCAGGTTGACTCGAAGCTTAAGCGCTTAACAGCGCCTTGGCTTTCTCCAACACGTTCTCAACACTGAAACCGAACTTCTCCATACAAACCCCACCCGGAGCCGAGGCACCGTAGCGATCGAGGGTAACCGTATCGCCTTCCGTACCGATGTACTTGTGCCAGCCAAAGCTTGCCGCTGCTTCCACTGCCAACCGCTTCGCGACGGCCTTAGGAAACACGGATTCTTTGTAGGCGGCATCCTGGGCTTCAAAGGCTTCCCAAGATGGCATCGACACGACGCGTACCTTCTTACCTTCGCTCTCTAGGGCTTTAGCTGCTTCGACGCAGAGACTGACTTCA
Source organism: Altericista sp. CCNU0014 (assembly GCF_044923475.1). Classification (NCBI taxonomy): domain Bacteria; kingdom Bacillati; phylum Cyanobacteriota; class Cyanophyceae; order Synechococcales; genus Altericista; species Altericista sp. CCNU0014. Next base: position 1,213,805 of record NZ_CP137338.1, on the reverse strand, counting down.
GAACCCGTGCCGATTAAGATTAGGTCTGGCGTACCTTGCGCTTCAACAATCGTGTAAGCACCCTTGGCGACACCCTCAATGGAGGTGCCAGGCAAGTTGGGCAGGTTTTGCCGAGAAAAGGCCAAGAGCGAGGGAGCGCTTTGGTTCGCGCGCTCAATAGCAACCTTATAGGCACCCGAACATTCATTTCCGTCTGCCGGACGAATCACCGTCAGGTTCGGAATGGCGCGCAGAGAGGCCAATGTTTCGATCGGTTGGTGGGTGGGGCCGTCTTCCCCTTGACCGACAGAGTCGTGGGTCATCACCCAAACCACCCCGGCCCGAGATAGCGCGGAGAGCCGAATGGAGGCGCGCATGTAGTCCGTAAAAATCAAGAACGTTGCACCGTAGGGAATCAGCCCCGAGCCGTGCAGTGCAATTCCATTACAGATTGCGCCCATGCCGTGCTCGCGCACGCCAAAGTGGATATTGCGGTTCTGGTACTGCCCTTTCTGGAAATCGCCCAGGCCCTTGAGCTCGGTTAAGTTGGAGTGGGTCAAGTCGGCAGAACCGCCGATCAGACCGGGCAGGACGGGAGCTAGCTTATTAAGACAATTTTCGGAATGTTTCCGAGTCGGCAATGCTTTGTCTTCTGGCGTGTAGGTGGGCAAGACGCTAGCCCAATCGCTAGAAAGCTTGTTGGAGGTTAACGCTTCAAATTCAGCCGATTCTTGGGGATATTTGGTTTTGTACTGGGCCAAAGCCGCTTCCCATTCTGCCTGGTAGCTAGCACCCCGCTCGATCGCCTTGCGGTAATGGGCGACGGCTTCTGGAGGCAGTTCGAAGGGTTCGTAGCCCCAGCCGAGGTTTTCGCGGGTGAGCTTCACTTCGTCGCCGCCAAGCGCCGCACCGTGAATGCCAGCGGTATTGCACTTGTTGGGAGAACCATAACCGATGATGGTCGTGACCTTAATCATGGTCGGTTTGTCGGTGACCTTTTTGGCTTCCGCAATGGCAGCGGCGATCGCCTCCAAATCCGTATTCCCGTTCTCGACGTGAAGGACGTGCCAACCGTAAGCTTCGAATCGCTTCGAAACATCTTCCGTGAACGCCACGTCCGTGGAGCCGTCGATGGAAATATGGTTGTCGTCGTACAGCGCGATCAGTTTGCCCAAGCCCCAGTGGCCTGCAATGGAAGCCGCTTCTCCTGAGACGCCTTCCATGTTGCAGCCATCGCCCAAAATGACGTAGGTGTAGTGATCGACGATAGTAGCATCGGGCTTGTTGAACTTAGCTGCCAAATGCGCTTCTGCCAGGGCCAACCCTACGCCGTTTGCAATGCCTTGCCCCAAAGGCCCAGTGGTGACTTCAATCCCATCTGTCTCAAAGTTTTCAGGGTGGCCGGGGGTGCTAGAACCCCACTGTCGAAAGTTTTTGATATCGTCCATGCTCACGCTGTCGTAGCCCGTCAGGTGCAGTAGCGCGTACTGGAGCATCGAGCCGTGGCCGGCGGACAGGACAAAGCGATCGCGGTTGAACCACTTCGGGTTCTTGGGATTGAAGCGCATAAACTGGTCCCAAAGGACAAACGCCATGGGAGCCGCGCCCATCGGCAAGCCAGGGTGACCGGATTTTGCCTTTTCAATCGCATCGACCGCAAGGAAGCGAATGGAATTAATACAAAGCTCTTCGACGGACTGGGTGGCAACAACCATAGTAATTAAGTCTTCCTAGATTCGATAGCAACGACAAAACAACAGCGACAACATAAAGTTCTGCAGGTTTGGCACTTTAACTAATTTAAAGCGTTTCAACCCAAACTGAACGACAAAAAACCATTCCGTCTTTCTGTCCCGCTTTCCACTACTCAACGTACTTCTTAAAGGCTAACGTCACGTTATGTCCTCCAAATCCAAAGGAATTGGAGAGTGCGACGTCAACGGCTTGGGCGCGGCTGCGATGCGGAACGTAGTCGAGATCGCACTCGGGGTCCGGGTTATCTAAATTGATCGTAGGTGGAATCTGGCTGTCGGCGATCGCCTTAACCGTCGCCACGGCCTCAATCCCTCCCGACCCGCCGAGCAAGTGTCCCGTCATCGATTTCGTCGAGCTGACGGCAACTTGATAGGCATTATTCCCGAGGGCGTGCTTGATCGCGGCGGTTTCCGTCGGGTCGTTTGCACCCGTACTCGTTCCGTGGGCGTTGATATAGGTGACCCGATCCGGGGTCAGACCCGCATCCTTGAGGCACAGCTCGATGGCGCGCGCTGCCCCCTCTCCCCCCGGCACTGGAGAGGTCATGTGATAGGCATCGCAGGTCAACCCGTAACCCACGATCTCAGCGTAGATCTTGGCCCCGCGACCGAGCGCAAATTCCAACTCCTCTAAGACTAAAACCCCAACACCCTCGCCCAAGACAAACCCATCGCGATCGCGGTCAAAGGGACGACTGGCATGGAGGGGGTCGTCATTGCGAGAGAGAGATAGAGCCTTACAAGCGGCAAAACCCGCAACCGATAGCGACGTAACCGCCGCTTCGGTCCCCCCGCAGATCATCGCGCTCGCATAGCCTCGCTGTACGAGCCTAAAGGCATCTCCAATCGCATTTGAACCTGCGGCACAGGCCGTCACCGCACAGGAATTAGGACCTTTTGCGCCGAGCTGGATTGCCGTCAACCCCGCTGCCATATTGGCAATCATCATGGGAATCATAAACGGGCTGCATCGATCTGGTCCGCGGGTCAGATTGATTTCCTGTTGGTCTTCGAGAACCTTTAGACCTCCAATCCCCGTGCCGATCGTGACGCCAATTTGGGCTGCGTTGCTACCGTCGATAACCAGGTTGGCATCTTTGACTGCCTGTTTGCTGGCCGCAACGGCAAATTGGGCAAAGCGATCCATCCGCTTTGATTCCTTGCGGTCCATATAATCGACAGGGTCGAACCCTTTGACCTCTCCGGCAATGCGGCAGTCGTGACGAGAAGCATCAAACAGCGTGATGGGTCCGATGCCGCTACGGCCTGCCAGCAGGCTCTCCCAATAGTCGGAGACCGTGTTTCCGATGGGAGTAATGGCCCCCAGGCCAGTGACAACAACCCGTTTTAGTTCGAAATTAGTCATGATGTCAGTCTAGAAAGGCTTACTGCGCCAGAGACACGTCAAAACGATAGGTGGAGGTGCTTTCTCCCAAAAGCTGGCATTGAAAACATCAATCTACGCAGTCCTTGAGAGAAATCGTCGCGCTCGATAGCAAAGCCGCTCAAGCGACCGCTTTGCCAGCAATATAATCGACGGCGTCTTGTACCGTCTTGATTTCTTCCGCTGCTTCGTCTGGGATTTCGACATCAAAGGCTTCTTCGAGCGCCATCACCATCTCAACCACATCCAAAGAATCAGCATTCAGATCGTTTTGAAAGTTAGCGTCGGGCGTAACTTGATCTTCTTCGACGCTAAGCTGTTCGGCAACAATAGATTTAACTTTGGAAAAGATTTCGTCTTTGCTCATGGTGTTCTCTCGTTAGGGTTGAAAGTTGGAGCTTTACCAAACGCGGAAAGCGTCGCCAACAGGACAGGCGCTAAGTCACAGACAAGGAAAGCAGTGCAAAATTTTTGCCACGCTCCGGCTCTAAAGCCCATCGCTACATACTTTCAGGTCGCATAGCGGAAAGCATTTAACTTAAGCCAATCTTTATAGTAATCCGAAAGCGGTCAACCCTTATACCTAAAATCTGAGGGACTTTGTTCTAAGCCATCGCGCCCCGGCCTCTCAAATGAGGATGATTCGCGATCGACCAAACAGTAGATGGAAAGAATCAATAGGGACGATAGATTCTACAGTATGAGGCGATCCGCGTAACAAAGCGCATCAATTCTTGACGGGTAATAGCCCTATACGTAACACTAAAACTCAATATGCTCTAACTTAAAGAAGGTGGAGTTCTCTCGAGACTCTCAATCAATGCTTGAGGTTTGACCGCTTGACGTCAAGCAGAGACAGAGCGCGTTCAGGACACGTAATTTCCAATTGGATGTCGTACCGATGGAAACCTTAGAATTTATAATTTATCCCGACGGGCGCGTTCAAGAAAAAGTGACGGGCATTATCGGTTCCTCCTGTACGGAGGTGACTGCCGCCATTGAAGCGCTTTTGGGACAAGTCGCGAGCTGCGAGCCCACATCTGAGTATTTTGCTCAGGAGGCTTTGGCTCGGCAGGGCACTTCGGCTCAAGCTGAAGTCAGCCAATGGTAAATACCCGAGCTTTAAGTTTTTAAGGACGGGTTTGTTGTCGTTTTTTTATCTACTTATAAGAAGAGTTCCTTATGTCACACTTCAGCCAAATTAAAACCAAAATTCGCAGCCTACCCGCCTTACAATCTGCACTGACGGATTTGGGCCTGGACTGGAAAAGCGGCCCCCAACCCGTACGGGGCTATCGGGGACAAGCGCAAACCGCGGCCTTGGTGGTCGAGCAAGAGAACGGCTACGGTGTTGGTTTTAGCTGGAACGGTCAGGAATACGAGCTGGTTACCGATTTAGATTTTTGGCAGCAGGCTTGGTCGGTCGACCGCTTCCTCAAGATGGTGACCCAGCGCTATGCTTACCATACTGTTCTGAGCGCAACTGAAGCTCAGGGTTTCCAGGTCGCTGAGGAAGCAAAAGCGGCGGATGGCAGCATTCGCCTCGTGGTGCAGCGCTGGAGCGCGTAATGCCGAACGATAGCACCATACCCGCCAACTCCGACGAATCTTTCGCTCGGGAGTCTGCCTTTACAGGGGCCGAGCCGGAGTTGGGCGGGTATTTAAGAGGTCGGCAGAGTCGTTCGGGATTGGAGCCAGAACTGGGTGGCGGGCTGCGCCAACGGGGCGTTTACGTGGATGAAGTAACCTGTATTGGTTGCCGTCACTGCGCTTTAGTGGCCCGCAATACGTTTTACATTGAGGAAGGCTACGGTCGTTCCCGCGCGTTCCGTCAGGATGGGGATGCCGAAGAAGTGGTACAGGAGGCGATCGACACGTGTCCGGTGGACTGCATTCACTGGGTAGATTACGAGCGCCTCAAGGTTCTAGAGATGGAGCGACGCGATCAAGTGATTCCCGCAGTAGGGGCATCCGTCGATCCTGCCCTCAGACGAAAAAAACGAAAAAGATAGGGAGCGGTACAACGATCTCGGGCTGTATCTTTCATCTGTTTATCTATGGACCTAGGGCGTTAACGTTACAATCATTAGGGATTTCTTCAAGATGATGATATGGCCCGTCACTCCGACGCTTCAGCTTCAAAGAACGGACAGTCGACCCCGCGACAAAAAACAGCTGAGAATACGATTCGGATTCGCGGCGCACGGCAGCACAACCTCAAAAATTTAGATCTGGATCTTCCCCGCGATCGCCTGATCGTGTTTACAGGCGTCTCCGGTTCCGGCAAATCTTCCCTAGCCTTCGATACCATTTTTGCCGAAGGTCAGCGGCGCTACGTCGAATCCCTGAGCGCCTACGCCCGTCAGTTTTTAGGCCAAGTGGATAAACCCGACGTGGATGCCATTGAGGGCTTGAGTCCGGCCATTTCCATCGACCAAAAATCCACCTCCCACAACCCGCGCTCCACGGTGGGTACGGTTACGGAAATTTACGATTACCTGCGGTTGCTCTACGGTCGCGCCGGAGAACCCCATTGTCCGATCTGCGATCGCCAAATTTCGCCCCAGACTATCGATCAGATGGTGGATCAGGTGATGCAGCTCGAAGATCGCACCCGGTTTCAGATTTTGGCCCCGGTGGTGCGCGGTAAAAAGGGAACCCATCGCAAGCTGCTCTCCGCCTTAACCGCCGAGGGGTTTGTGCGGGTGCGCATCAATGGCGAAGTGCGAGAACTCGCTGACAACATCGAGTTGGACAAAAACTTCAAGCACAATATCGAAGTCGTGGTCGATCGCCTGATTAAAAAAGAGGGCATCGAGGAGCGCTTAGTCGATTCATTGACGACGGGACTGCGGCGGGCCGAGGGCATCGTCATGGTTGAAATTCTCAGCGGCGAGTCTGCGGCGGGGAACGTGATTCCGTTTCCCCAGCCTCAGCCCAAAGCGGCGGAAGCAGAAGGCAGCTACGAGAGCCAGCCCTCCGACGATGCCTCCACTGAAAACCCGCTGATCGTATTTTCCGAAAACTTTGCCTGCCCGGAACACGGGGCCGTGATGGAGGAGCTATCCCCTCGGCTATTCTCCTTCAATTCGCCCTACGGTGCCTGTGCCAACTGCCATGGTTTAGGCAGCCTTCAGGTCTTTTCGGCGGATTTGGTGGTGCCCGATCCGGCCTTGCCCGTGTACGCGGCGATCGCCCCCTGGTCGGAAAAAGACAACACCTACTATTTCTCGCTCCTCTATAGCGTGGGGAAAGCTTTTGGGTTCGAGCTGCAAACCCCTTGGCAAAAGCTGACGGCAGAACAACAACACGTCGTTCTCCACGGCACCCCAGAACCCATTTACATGGAAGTGGATTCTCGCTACCGCAAGTCCGAGGGCTACCACCGCAAATACGAAGGCGTCCTGCCCCTCCTAGAGCGGCAATACCGGGAAGCCTCCTCCGACCTTTACAAGCAAAAGCTCGAACAATACCTCGTCAGCGAACCCTGCGAAGTCTGCCACGGCAAGCGCCTGAAGCCCGAAGCCCAGGCCGTGCGGATTGGCCAATACCGCATCACCGACCTCACCGAAGCTTCGATTCGAGAGACGCTGCACCGCATCGAAACCCTGGACTTAACCTCGCGGCAGGCGCAGATTGGCGACCTCGTGCTGCGAGAAATTAAGGCACGCCTCAAGTTTTTGCTGGATGTGGGCCTCGACTACCTCACCCTAACGCGCACTGCTATGACCCTCTCCGGCGGCGAAGCCCAGCGGATTCGTCTGGCCACCCAAATTGGAGCTGGATTGACGGGCGTTCTCTACGTTTTGGACGAACCCAGCATTGGACTGCACCAACGGGACAACCATCGCCTGCTCAATACCCTGACCAAACTGCGGGATTTAGGCAACACCCTGATTGTGGTAGAGCACGACGAAGACACCATTCGAGCCGCCGACCACATCGTGGATATTGGTCCCGGTGCCGGAATCCATGGGGGGAAGGTCATTGCCCAAGGCAGTTTCGAAACCTTGCTCAAAGCCCCCGATTCTTTGACCGGAGCCTATTTATCTGGCCAACGCACCATCGAAACCCCCGCCGAGCGTCGCAAGGGCAATGGGAAGAAGCTACAGCTTAAAAACGCCTATCGCAACAACCTCAGAAATATCGACGTCGAGATTCCCTTGGGCAAGCTGGTGAGCATTACGGGGGTGTCGGGTTCCGGCAAATCGACGCTCATGAATGAATTGCTGTACCCGTCGCTTCAGCATCACTTCGGTCAAAAGGTGCCTTTCCCCCAAGAGTTAAACCAACTCACAGGGCTAAATGCCTTGGATAAGGTCATTGTTATCGACCAATCTCCCATTGGTAGAACCCCGCGTTCCAACCCCGCCACCTATACGGGCGTTTTCGACGCGATTCGCATGGTGTTTGCGGAAACGGTTGAAGCCAAGGTGCGGGGCTATAAGCAGGGGCAGTTTTCGTTTAACGTCAAAGGGGGCCGCTGCGAAGCCTGCGGCGGTCAGGGCGTCAATGTGATTGAGATGAACTTTCTGCCCGATGTCTACGTTCAGTGCGAGGTCTGCAAAGGCGCCCGCTACAACCGCGAAACGCTCCAGGTGAAGTATAAGGGCAAGTCCATTGCCGACGTGCTGAATATGACCGTGGAAGAGGCGCTGGACTTCTGCCGCAATATTCCTAAGGCGGAAGGTCGGCTCCAAACGCTGGTGGATGTGGGGTTGGGCTATGTTCAGGTGGGACAGACTGCCCCTACCCTGTCTGGGGGCGAAGCCCAACGGGTGAAGCTAGCGACGGAACTCTCCCGACGGGCGACGGGCAAAACCCTATACCTAATTGACGAACCGACGACGGGACTTTCTTTCTTCGATGTCCACAAGTTGCTAGATGTGATTCAGCGGTTGGTCGATAAGGGTAACTCGGTGCTGGTCATCGAGCACAATCTCGATGTCATTCGCTGTTCGGATTGGGTGATCGATTTGGGTCCAGAGGGGGGCGATCGCGGGGGCGAGGTTGTGGCGGTGGGAACGCCGGAGGCTGTGGCGGAAGTCCCGGAATCTTACACGGGCCAATATCTGAAGCAGGTTTTAGCGCTGCATCCGCCTAAATTAGCGGCTGCTTGCGATTGAACATTCCTTTCAAGGTTGACTTCATGGCTCTACCGCAACGGCCTTTAAGCCTAGGTGCCGAACAAAGGGGATAAAGTCTCGATCGGAAAACAGTAAGGCGTGATTTTGTTCGATACAGAACGTCGCAATGATTACGTCTACGGTTTTTCTGATGGTAATACCTCTTTTCCGCAGACTGCGAAAGTTCTCGGCACTTTTGATTGCGAGTTCAGTCCCTAATAAATTGAAAATCGTTAGTCCGGTCAATAGCTTTTGGGCTATCCGATAGTCGGCATCTTCCCGAAATCCCTGCAATACCTCAGTTAAAATCAAATCTCCAATCGCCAATAGCTCTACACTCAACAAAGTATCTAGCGTATTGACGTGGAGCGTATCGCGACCGTTGAAATAATCAATCCAGATGCTAGAATCGACCAAAATCATAGACTTCTCATTGCATCTAAATCTCCGTCCCAAGGAAGCTTGCCGCGAAAGGATTTGATCGCTTCTTGCTTTTTAAGCTGCACTAATTTCTGGAGCGCAACTTCTACAACTTCGCGCTTGGTTTTAAGTCCCGTCACCTGCAATGCCTCTGTCATTAAGTCATCGTCAATCACAATGTTTGTTCTCATTTGCGATTTCTCAAAGTACGAGTCGTGTGTATGATTTATTGTTATTTTACACATAATTCAGCCTGTCATGGCGCAATCTCCTGGGAATGGGCTATTGGGCAAACGACATGATGAATCGATGCCTCCTGGCGATCGCCTCCCGGCGTCTTTGCTGGCGAAACCGCCCTGAAAGGGCTAGGAGAATCGTCCAGTCAATCAGAAAAAGCTGTAGAGGATTGCTCTAATCCGTTTTCTCGCTGGGATGATATGCCGTTATGACGATATTTTTATCGCCGCTGTAAATGGATTCTACAAAGCGATAGGTTTTATGGGACCACCAGATCTTGACTCGACCTGCCTGCCCTTGACCCGAACCAGCCCTTTCGTAACCAGCCTCACCCATGAGGTTCTCGAATTCGTTAGCTGGCATTGTCTTTTGCTTGAACCCAGGCAGGCCATCAATTTGATGCTTGTCCAGGGTCATAGGTGCCTTGATAGGTTGTGAAAATGCGATATCCGGGCAGTACGAGGGCTAACCCATACTGGCTGTGAAGGGTTCCGGGGTAAGGGTAGGGGCGATCGTCCGGGGTGCAGCCGCCAAGGCGAATTGTAAATGGGCCAAACCAAGCATAAACTCCAGGAACTAGGGTATCCATGCTGTAGGCGATCGCCCTAATCCTCTCTGCATGGGCAGAATTTCTAGCAGCTTTTGCAGACGCTGGTGCTTTCTTAGAAATATTTTGCGCGTTGGAGGCTTCCATCTGGCTAGGTTGCGAAGGTTGATTATGCCTGTGGGCGGAGAGATTCACGGTATTGCCGACCGAGCTGCATGGCCTCATCATAGGCTGGATCGTTGGCGAAGGATCCGAGGATTTCTTCCCACCAAGGCGTTTCAGTAGAGGGCTGCTGTTTTGCTTTGAGTTGGGCAACTTCGGTTTCTAGAGCAATGAGTCTGGCTTCGATTTCAGTGTTGGACATCGGATTGCTTTAAATCCGTATTGTGATTTTATCACGGCGATCTGAAGGCTGAAGGGAGGACGATCGCATCGTCTATAGCCTTTATGGAGATTGAGCAAAAGGCGATCGCGCTCATCTGAAGTTCCCCTCATGCAAGATTCTCGTGACCGCTACATACTGCGATCGCCCAATATCTCCACAGAAAAATCACCCAATCCAGAGGCAAAGGCTGTAGGGTTAACCCAATTTCATAGAACACCCACTTCATTCAGGCACTCTTCAACCAGCGGCGTTTGCATCCGAATGGCAACATACCAATAATCCCGGACTCCTGGTTGAATTTGCCGACCTGTAACGCTGACTTTTTCTTCTTGAGTTCGCCAGCGTTTTCTCTGCATTTTGGTTTCAAAGGTTTCTCGGAGTGACACATCACCTTCAGAGGAATACAACCAGACAATCCGTAAAGCACATTTGATTCTGCCGGGAAATCGGGTTGTTGAAGTGTCTGTCCAGCAATGATCTATAACCCTTACCCCATCAAGAATTGAGGTGGCGCAATGATGCAAGTCTACGGTTCCTGCGGCACTGGCATGTTGCATGTTGTTTCGAGTGTTGCGATAGCCTTTGACTCTTGTCGTTAGATCTGGCGGCAAGGCAACATCTGGAGATTGGCAGGCTTCATGAAAAGTACAGCTCATATCAAATCTATGATTGTGCTGCTGTGCCTTAGATTTGCAGGTCATCTCAACAAGGTTATCGCAAAGAATGAAGGCTGCTCGTTCGCGATGGCGAACGCCTGAAAAGTAGATTTCTAGAACGGATTCGAGAGCATCAATGATTTCAGGAGGTGTACTCATTAACTGTTCAATGCCCTAAAATCATCTGTTCAACTTGGTGCTTAGCTTTTTCTAATAAACTTTTAGCTTCGATAAATTTTTCTTCAGCTTCGTATATTTTTAACTCTATCTGCTTTTGTAACTTTTGGGATACCAATGGAACAATCAAACGTTCTAAGCAGTAATACGGTAGGGCTTCTCGTGTTGCACCATAAGCTTCTCGTTCAGACTGAAGAAGCCCAGCCTTAGAATTAAGGAATACTGACAAATAGTAAGGGTTGATTTCTTTGTTTTTTAATCGCAACCTAACGCTATGCTGATTCATATTAGCTACAGGTAAACTATCAGGTACTACAGCCGCTGTTCCAATACGCCCAGTAATTGTTATTAGAACATCTCTTGGTTTTAGTTGAGAACGTTTAAGAGCACCATCATGGATCTTTCTGCCGATGTAGACTACATCATCAAGAGCTAGCCGATTTTTATTAACGTTTTGAATTCGCAAAAAGGGAATTCCTTCTTCCAAATAACTCGCACCCTTTGGAGTTGCACCATTAGAGAATGTTGCTAAATTATTAAGTGTATTATGTGGAAAATTCTTCAGGTGGCCTATCAAATTTGTATATTTAGGGTTCAAATAATCTGCATCTAACCGATCGCCTTCTACTGTCTCGCTAAAATTTGCTATATAGGTCTTTTGTGTGGAAAGGTCGAGGGTATCAAACCCCAATTCATGCAACAGTAAAGCCTCAGCCTCAGCGTATAGAGATTCGCTTTTTTTGTATTGACTAAATGCAGCAAGGATCTTTTCTCTAACCTTCACTTGAGCATCAGGTAAAATATAAGGAATTTTAAGCCTTTTTAACCCTTCTAAATTTATTCTCTGTTGAATTCCTCCTTGGCTTTCTCGTTCTCTTAAAGCAATGCCAATATTTGATTCAAGAAATGCAGCAATGAAATAAGGATCAAATCCCGAACTAGAATTCACTCTAATAATTGCAATTGCTCGGTTCGCAGTTACATCCTCTAAGTCTTCTGGAAATATTGCAATATTTCCAATTGTCCCCATGATAGATAGCAGAATATCGTGAGATTTGACGTGGGAACGGAGGAGTGTTTTAAAGTAATTTTCTGAAACATAAACTGGATCGGAATCATCAATGCAAAAATATTTAAGATCCTTAGCTCTTAAATATCTTCTTCCTGAATCAAAGGTTTCAGGCATTATTGCGTGATCGCCATCAGATATCCATGCGATATCGCCTAGCTCTACGTAGTTAGTGTCCCTAGTTTTTCGCCACAGATTTGAGACGGTCATGCTTGGTATGGTCACGCTGTAAGACCAAGAAGAAAATGGTCAAACAACTGTCTTCATTGGGGAACGCACCAATTTCATCGGACTTGTTCCTAAACTCTCGAAACAATCGTTCGAGCGCATTAGTGGTTCGGACGAGTGGATATAAGGATGGGTTCAAATCATAGAAATTAAAGGTCAAAACAATATCTCTCAAAAAGGAGCGGATGGCATTAGGTTCAACAGACTGCCAAGTCTCGACAAAGACCACCAATCGCTCAATGGCTTCCATCCAATCATCGGTTTTATAGATGTCATAGGCGTCAGTCTTAATCTGGGTATAGCGAAGCTTCTTTGCTTCTGGAAGGTCTAGGGTCTGACCTTGCGCATCTTGGATGGATAAATTCTCATAGCCCAGATGACGCAGCATTGCCCTGATTTTATGAGTGATGCACAGTTGATGCTGGGCCTGAGGTACCCAGGCTTTGAGCACAGCGGGCAATCCATTGGTCCCATCACTGACGACAACCTCAACCCCATCAAGCTTCAATCCACGCTCCTGTAAACCCTTGAAAAAAGACTCCCAGGCGAATTGAGATTCACTCTCGGCAATCTCATAGTGCAAGATTTCACGAGTGCCATCTGGATAAATGGCCATTGCCACTAAAACAACCCGTTCTTCGGCTTGACGCAAGGCGCGCACATGTCCAGCTTGGTCTTCAAAGGTTTCCCCGCTTGCATATTGAATTCTCACCCAAACACCATCGACAAGCAAAATGGGTACAGCAGTGGTAATTTTTGCCGTGCGCCGTTGATTCATCTGCTGTTGAGCGGCTTCTGTGATTCGGTTGATGGCATTGACCGATAATACAGCCCCGAGTAATGGATAGAGCGCTTCTTGCAAGTCTCGCAAGGACAGGCCCATGACATACAGACTTAGACAAAAGTTTAATAGACTGCCAAGGCCCCGTTGATAGCGCCCCAAGATTTGCCAGTCTCGGTCTCTGTTCCCATGGCGCAGCTTGGGTACCGACAAGGATTCGATGCGCCCGTATTCGCTATCAAGGACTCGCTTGAAGTAGCCAGACCGACGAGGTCGTTCTCCCGCAAGCTGATTGAGATGCTCTTGTAATTCTTCGCACAGAGCTGCTTCTAAGACGCTTTGCGTAACCCCCAGAACCTCTGTATTCAGTTTTTCCTGTAGGACTTCGTTCAACTCTGGATATGGATTTTGGGTTTGAACCCGCAGTATTTGGGCTTTGCGTGTGACGATATCCATTCTCTGTTGGCCTGAATCTCTTATCCTCAGACCTTTTCACGCTTTGGCCTCTATGGCGAAAAACTCAGGACACTAACTCTACGTACCTTTTCTGCTCTAAAGATGATGAGATTTGTAAATAGAGAGGTTGATAATACTCCGCATCTAGTCGCTCTGGGCCTTCCAATTCTGATTTAAGAACAATACTCCAAACTGCCAAAATTTAGCTCTCCTTTTTTTGAAACTGGGTCAACAGCCAGTTTCCCACCTGAGATTGATCAGTCTCTCGGCTTCGACGCAGAGCCTCTTCTAAAATAGAAATGGTGAGTCCTGGCAAGACTAGAGAGACTTGAATACGTTTGCTGCCTTGGTCGGCCATTGCATAAGCCAAAATTTGAGCATTTTGGACATCCACCACCCAATACTCATCTACACCCAACTCTTCGTATAGTGCGCGTTTTGCCCCCACATCATCCAGCAACGAAGACTTTGAAACTTCAATCACCAAAGTAGGTGCCGGATACCGATCCAGATTCACAACCCCCGTCCCGCTTGGAATTGATTTAGCACCATTACCAAGGTAATAAGACACATCCGGCTGACAGTCCCGCATCCCTGTCTTACGAAACGTTGTTGTGTCTAAACCCGTGGCTGGAATACCCATAATCGCCGTAAATAAATTAACCGCGAAAATGATCACCACATGGTCGCTACCATGATCGAAACTCACTGGTAACATCTCAATCCTCATGTGTCCTTTATAGTAGTAGCCCTTTGCTTTCTCATAGAGCGGGTTTTCAAGAATGCGAACATACTCATCCCAATCCGCCATCACCCAGGTATCTGTGATTGGTCTAGCCTGTAAATCTTGCATTTTCTAAACCTCCGGCCAAAACGAGAATTTTTGATCTCTAGCAAAGCCAACAAATGCATCCGCAATTTCAGTCAGATCATGGTCAATCACTAAATGACCATGATCATCTAGCATTGCTCTACCATCATCTCCAATTTTGCAAAGATACTCACCAGAATTGTCCTTACCGCTCTTTTCACTGGTCGCAAAAAAGATCGGATAATCCTCAACTTGCGGACAGTAGTGTCCAGACTTTCGATCCTCATTCCACTTCTGTAAAAATAAAACGCTGGTCTTAGTCCCCGTATGGGGCTTAAAAGTATTGACATGCAAACCCACCACCGCCAAAATTCTAGCGCGTTCACTAATCCAAGATCGCACATGAGCATCTGAAATATTGTTAAACCTCCCTTGAGGCAGCACGATCGCCATTCTGCCCCCTGGCTTCAAAAACTCCAAATTCCGCTCAATAAACAACACATCTCGGCTTTGCTTGCTGTACCAGCTACCCGCCTCCTCATAGCGCTTTTGCATAATCTTGAGCGCCTGCTTTTCTTGCTCCTTCGGGTCAGTCAATGCCTCAATGTCGATGCCCCGCCACTTCTTAGAAAGCTGATATTGATACAAAATCTTAGTATCTGTAATATCCCCTGCAAACGGCGGATTCGTCATCAACACATCAAAATCAAAATAGCGGAAATTCTTTTGATTCCAGACATCATCCGCATGAGCATCAAAACGACGCAACCGATCCTTTAACGCCACCCTTACCTCATCGCCCCAATTCCTAGGGTCAAGCGTATTAGAGCGATACACATTGGTTCTGCCATCCCCCGCAATCAGATTCAACGCCTTAGCAACCTTCACACTACGCGCGTCAAAATCTAAGCCATACACCATCTCGCTCGCATACTCAGCCTGATCCTTCGTTGGCCCGTCCGAAGTCATCTCCCCACCCCAGACATGAAAAATCGTATGCACTGTAAACCCGCAACTTCCCGCCGCCGTGTCAATCATGTATTCCTCCCACTTGGGATTTAGCATCTTGACACACATATCAATCACATGGCGCGGCGTAAAATATTGGCCTTTTGAGCCTTTATAAACCTGTGTCACTAAATATTCAAACGCTTCGTCAATAACCTGTAAATTAGAATTAAATAGCTTAATATCTTCTAAAAATGAAACACAGACCGCCAAATGATCTGGACTTAAATCTATATTTTCACCCGGCAAAAATACTCCTTTCCATTTGTCCCTGGCTGCATGAAATAGACCGTTTATTTTGTCATAAAGTTCTTGTTTTGTATGCCCCGAAGCCAGAAACTCAACAAGGTGCTTTTTTCTGCGCTTTGCCTGTGCTTCGTCATAGAGCTTTGCATAGATCAGCTTAAAGACTTCTTCAAATTGATCGACTCCAGCATTTGCCAACACTAAATTCTCTAAATCTTTAATGACATCGCGTAAAGACAAGCGCTCTACAACTAACTTATTCTTTTCCGATAGCTCTTCAATCGTGACCTGTCTATTGATAATCTGTGTCAAGGTCTGATGGGCGGTAGGCAAATCAGAAATACTGCGATAAAAATTAGGATCTTCTCGATGGAGAATCACCACTTCGCTACCATTCGTCCAAACTGCAATCGGTGCCCCTTCCGCATTGCAATAAGACTTCAGTTGCTCCAGTCCATCACGACGCTTCGGTTTTTTGACCTCCACAATGATATACACCGTGTCAGGATGATCCTTCTCGTACACGATGATGTCTGCACGTTTGTCAGCAATATTAGAGCCGAAATACACGCCTTTTTCTATTGCAATCCGGTTGGTCGGATACTGATAAGTATGAATAAGGCGATAAACAAAAAGCTGCCGGACAATCTCTTCTGGCTTAGCTGGACGCTCTTTAGCATCTATAAAGTCACGTAGATAAGGCTTACCCTTTTTATCAAAGAGCTGAATCGCTGAAATCTCATCTGAATTAAAAATATCCAGACCATAGTCCGTAGATTTTAGAATCCCAGAGAGCGTATATTCCGGTTCGTTTTCTAATGCCATGCACACTAAAGCTGTTAGAGCGTTAACTTTATCATTATCAAGCCAAATTGGTGATTCAAGCTAAAAATATAGAACAAAAGCTGAAGTCCCCGATCTCAGAAGCGGTGCTGGCTAAACCTGCGTTGCCTTACAGGCCAGATGGAATGTGACTCTACTGACAAAAGCCCGGTTTAGTTTTTTTTCAGGATCCAATAGGCGATCGAGTTGCGCTCGACTCGTCTGCATCTTTGATCGCCGTCTCAGTTTTAGTAATCTTCATTCAGCTTCATCTCTTCAGCAAGCTGACGCGCCAGCTCTCGCTTAATGGCGATCCCTTTATGGCTTACTGGAAACAGCACACTCTCTCCTTTAACTAAACTGGGGCGCGCGCGCAAATTAGTTCAAATCATCATTGTATAATTGGTATAGCTCAAACAACGCCATTCTCATAAGGTTAGATGCTGGCAATGATAAGCGGAATCAAGCAACAGAGCACCGTTGGCAAAAATGGCAAAATCGAGATTCCCTCGACAGACTTACCAGAAGGTACACTTGTCGAAATCATTGTTTTAGTCGAGTCCCCAGCCACAGACGAAACTGACTACCTACTTTCAACCCCAGCGAATAAAGAGCGCCTTCTCCAATCCCTTGAAAACATCAAGAACCCCGATAATCTGATCGTCATTACGCCAGACGAATGGAATGAGAAATATCGCATTTGAAAAAAAGGCGTTTGAGCAGTTTACGGATTGGGCCACTAGAGATCGCAAGATTTATGCAAAAATCGTTGGACTGATTGATGATACTCTCCGTAATCCCTTCACAGGCATCGGCAAACCAGAACCGCTAAAGCACGACCTTAAAGGCTGCTGGTCAAGGCGCATTACCGACGAGCATCGTTTAGTCTACCAAGTCACTGAAACTGCAATCATTATCCTCAGTTGCAAATTCCATTACGAGTAAGCAGGCCATCTAGTTGTGACTGACTCGTCTGCCTCTTTTTAGTCATCTCTGTTTCGGCGATCTCCTTCAACTTCATCTCCTCAGCAAGCTGACACGCCAGCACCCGCTGCATGGCGATCGCATTGAAGCTGTGCGGAGAAAGGCGATCGCAGAATCTACTCAGGAGTAAACCCGTTGAAGAATTTTCGCCACTGAGCCAAAAGCATCGCTCGACATCTTTATGGTGTGAGGAAGATCCCGATGAGTGTCAAAAAACATTACAGCCCAAGGCTGCGAATTCGGTAGACCCTGAAACTGCATTAAAATTAGAACCTGAGCCTGACCGTCGAATTTGTAGCCCTGCACTATGTTTCCTACCCATCGCCCCCGTCGCCTCCGCAGCAACCCTCAACTTCGTCGGATGGTGCAAGAGACCGTCCTAACCGCCAACGACCTCATTTACCCGCTGTTTGCAGTCCCCGGAGAAGGCGTCGCCACCGAAGTAAAATCGATGCCTGGGGTCTATCAGCTCTCCATCGACAAGATTGTGGATGAAGCAAAACAGGTCTACGACTTGGGTATCCCCTCCATTATTTTGTTTGGCATCCCCGCAGACAAAGACATCGACGCAACCGGAGCCTGGCACGACTGCGGCATCGTCCAAAAGGCAACCGCCGCAGTTAAAGACGCCGTTCCAGATTTGGTGGTCATGGTGGATACCTGCCTGTGCGAGTACACCTCCCACGGCCACTGCGGCTACCTAGAAGTTGGTGACTTAACCGGACGCGTGCTCAACGATCCGACCCTAGAACTGCTCAAGAAAACGGCAGTGTCTCAGGCCCGAGCGGGCGCAGATATCATTGCGCCCTCCGGCATGATGGACGGGTTTGTCCAAGCGATTCGATCCGGCCTCGACGAAGCAGGATTTCAGGACATTCCCATCATGTCCTACGCCGCCAAGTACGCCTCCGCCTACTACGGTCCCTTCCGCGATGCAGCCGATTCCACGCCTCAGTTTGGCGATCGCCGGACCTACCAGATGGATCCGTCCAATTCCCGCGAAGCCATCAAAGAAATCGAGCTGGATATTGCCGAAGGTGCAGACATGCTGATGGTGAAGCCAGCGCTGTCCTATATGGATATTATTTGGCAAGTCAAACAGGCTTGCAACCTGCCCGTTGCCGCCTATAACGTCTCTGGGGAATATGCGATGGTGAAGGCCGCAGCATTGAACGGCTGGGTCGATGAAGAGCGGATCGTCCTAGAAACCCTCACCAGCTTCAAGCGAGCCGGGGCCGACATGATTCTGACCTACCACGCCAAAGATGCCGCCCGCTGGTTGAGATCGTAGGCAGGCAGCTTGATTAACCTTGGGGCAGGTTTAGCACAGGGAGAACTCGCTGCACTGAGTGCCGCTTTCCTCTGGGCATTAGCGTCGGCGGTCTATTCCAAATTGGGGCAGTCGCTCTCGTCGCTTCTGCTCAACCTGAGCAAGGGGGTCGTCGCAGTCCTGCTCTTGCTCCTCACCCTCGCGATTCACGCAGAGCCAATCCCCGCAATTCCGACGATGCCCTTCATCGCCTTGAGCCTGAGCGGGATTGTGGGGATTGGCTTTGGGGATACCCTCTACTTTGAAACCCTCCAATGTCTGGGGGTTCGCTTAACCCTATTGTTTGGGGTACTTACTCCCTCGATTACAGCAGTATTGGCGTTATTGCTGCTGCACGAATCTCTGTCTGGCTGGGCCTGGGTCGGAATGGGCCTAACCCTCGTCGGAATTGCCTGGGTCATTCAGGAACGCACCGTTGGCACTGTTCCCGCAGCGCGATCGCAAATGGTGCGCGGCGTGGGACTGGGACTGCTTTCGGTCCTCATCTTTGCGGCGAGCGCGTTGCTGTCGCGCGGGGCATTGGCAGAAACCACGGTCACCCCGCTGTGGAGCGCAATTATTCGCTTGGGTGCCGGGGTCGCGAGCTTGACGATCGTCGCCATCGCTAAGCCGAAGGCGCTCAAGGGCTGGCAGAAATTGGGACATAGTGCGGTGGGATTACCCCTAGCGGGTGCGGCTTTTTTAGGCACCTACCTGGGCATCTGGTTTCAGCAAATTGGATTTAAGTATGCGCCAGCGGGAATAGCCCAAACTCTCTTGGCGACAAGCCCTATTTTTATTCTGGGGATGGCGCGTTTAGCGGGACAGAAGGTGAGTTTACAGTCTTGGGTGGGTTCGGCGATCGCCCTTGCCGGCGTGAGTTTACTGCTGATATTAGGCTAGCGAACATCTTGTCCAGGCAAAATAAGACGGAACGGCGGGCGATCGAGCCTCAGCTATAATTTAGAGACTGATTGTTAGACTAAGTTATCTGAAGGGAAATCAGATGAATCTATCGCTTTTGCGACCAGTACCTGTTTCTACTCTGACATGGCATATTTTGTTAGAAACCCTCGATCGAGGGCAGATTGCGGCCTGGGTAGCAGAGTTTCCTGAGTGTAAGGTTGTAGCAGAATCTCAGGACGCGGCGATCTTAGCCTTGGAGGATCGCTTGAATCAACGTATGGCTTCCATCCAAGTCATGCCATTACAACTGTCGTCTGGAAATCCTACCCCCCCCTGGTCTAGCTTATGCGGGATCCTGAAAGATGATGTAAGCTTTGCCGAATGGAGCGATCGTTTCTGGGCACAGAAACAGCGAGATGATATTGAAGAAGATGAGATACTATCCGTTGAAGACAGTTTGAGTACTCTGTGAGTCTGTGGATTTTCGACACCGATCATATTTCCTTAGTAATGCGAGGTTATCCTCAGGTTGTTTCGCGCTTGGGACAAGTTTCTGCACAGACTAGCACCACCATCATTACAGTCCAGGAAATTTTTAATGGATGGGTTGGGGAATTAAATCAGGCTAGTGCAACGCCAAAAACAATGCTCGATCAATATCGTCGCCTCTACCTAGCGATAGAGTTGCTGAAGCGTTTACCTATTCTGGAATTTAATGTATCCGCTTTCAATCTATACGAAGATCTGCTCAAGCAAAATCCAAACCTTCGCAAAAAACGATTGCAAAAGGACATGCGGATTGCATCGATCGCCCTTTCCCTTGACGCCACAGTCGTTACCCGCAATCGTCGAGATTTTGAGCAAGTGCCAGGGCTGAAAATAGAAGATTGGACAGTTTAAGAAAATCCTCAGTCTCCATTTGCCGGAGGGGTCTGTAAAAGGGCGCATTCCATTGGGCTTCGTGCGGCCAAAGTAACCCTTGCCGCAATGCCGCTCGTGCGCCAATGGTGTCGGGCTAAACACTTTATGCAAGGATGAATTCTGAAGCATCCTACCGTCAGATTAGCCCTCTATGTCAAACCCTGTATGTGTCAACGTTCGAGTTCCGGCAACCACCGCCAATATCGGCCCCGGCTTCGATTGCTTAGGGGCCGCGCTTACGCTCTACAATCAGTTCCAATTTACAGCCCTACCTGGCTCTAGGGCTGACAGCCTTCCCAGCCTTGCCATTGAAGTCGAGGGAACTGAGGCGGATCGGGTCGGTCGCGATCGCCGCAATCTTGCCTACAAAGCCTTCTGCTATTTTTTCGAGCACGCGAAACAACCCATCCCCAACCTGCACCTCAAAATTAGTCTTGGGGTTCCGCTGGCACGCGGGCTGGGGAGTTCAGCTACGGCGATCGTCGGTGGACTGGTCGCGGCCAACGCGCTGGCAGAAAATCCGCTGAGCCAAGCGCAGATTTTAGATCTGGCGATCGCCCTCGAAGGCCATCCCGATAACGTCGCGCCCGCGCTGCTGGGCGGGTGTCAGCTTGCTGTATTCGACCGACCGACCTCCGCCTGGACGCTGTGTCCCGTTCAATGGGCGGCAAACGTAGTGCCCGTCGTCGCCATCCCGGACTTTGAGCTATCCACCGAAGCCGCCCGTGCCGTCCTGCCGCAGCAGAGTTCCTATGCAGACGCGATCTTTAACATGGCCCATTTGGGCTTACTAATGAAAGGACTAGAGACAGGTCGGGGGGAATGGATTCGAGTTGCACTGCAGGATCGGCTGCACCAGCCGTTTCGGACTGCGTTAATTTCGGGATTTTCTGAAGTTCAAAATGCAGCGATGGATGCAGGCGCCCAGGGGTTAGTCATTAGCGGGGCAGGACCAACGCTTTTGGCTTTATGTACGCCTGAAGTCGCTCCAGCAGTGGCGGCACAGATCCAAGCAGCATGGGGGCATCAGGGTATTACGGCCCGAGTTGCCACGCTTCAGCTCGATTTAAAGGGCGCTATTGCACAGCCCGTATCCGCTTGAGGACGGTTCTTCTAACCCTTAGCAGAAACGCCGTGCAGTAGAGTCTCGGACAATTACTCCAACACTTTAGGTTTCGCATGGGTCAAAGGTTATGCATCAATCGTCCGTAAGAACTCAGTACGAGAAGCGGCAGCTTGCATTTTACCAATGCCTGAAAGGGCTGCAATCTCAAGAGACGGTAGAGGGCATGGGCCACGTCGCACTCCATTTTTTGCGGGAAAGTTTCCAATTTGACCTGATCTGGATCGCTCAATACGAGCCTCAATACCAGGTTTTGAGCGGAATTGACGGTACCCTGCCCAATGCCGAGCGCGATCGCGGAATTCTCCAGCAAAAGCAGCCGATATTGCCGGGAGACCTATTCGATCAAGTTTTATTGACGGGAACCCTTACAGAAGTTCCAAACCTCAAGCAAGAGCAGCGAGCAGGGGACTGGCAAGTTATTGCAAATCGCCAAAACATTCAAGGGACAGTTGTGTTGCCGATTCGCTATCGTCAGCGATCCCTGGGCATCGTGCTGGTGGGTACAACCCTGTGGGGCGGCCATCCGCGCTCTGAGGAAATGATCGAACTCAAGATGTTTGCAGGAGCGCTGGGTTCGGAATTGGACCGTCTGGCCAACCGTTCTTCAAGTCAATCTACGGAACGCTCTCAGCTATCGATAGGGGGGATGAGCCAAATTTTAGCGGCTGCAACCTTCGACGAGCGGCTCAAGCTTGTTTTAGAACAGGTTCATGGAACCCTTCAGCCTTCGCGGGCTTGCCTGTACTGGTTTGATGGAGAGAATCAGGTGTGCAGGCTCCACGATATCTATGTCGGACCGCCGCTCAAACGAGCGGGGTCTAAATCTCTCCCCCATGTTGAAATACCGCTTCAGGCTATTGCAGCTTTTTACCAAAACAGCCTGCAGAACCAGCTCGCAGCCATTTCGGACGTACAGGGTTTACTCAACAGCAATCACGCTCCCACGCGTTTGATGAACTTAACGCGGTCTCGGGCTTGGCTGAGCGCCCCGATCGTGGAGCGGGGCAGGCTGATTGCGGTACTAGCCGCAGAAGCAAACGAACCCCGACTCTGGAGCGACACGGACAAACAATCGATACAGCTCCTCGCGCAGTTGATGGGGCAGGGAGATCCAAATCGCTCCGCAGATGCTTCGATCGGAGGAAGCGAACCCTCGGGACTCAACGGATCGCTCAACGTCCTTCGCGAAACCTATCAAGATTCGCAGCAGTGGGACAAGACCTTACTGCATTGCCTAGAACTCCTCGGACTTCAGTTTGCAGTGCGGTGGGCTGCAATCTTAACCCACCATCCAGAAGATCGAGATTTTAGGTGCCGCGCCCAATTTTGTCATAAGAAAAAGCAGCCCCTCCCGGATCGATTGCCAGCCTTGAGCGAGGTCGATGCAAAAATGTTGGGGCGGATGTCCGAAACCATTGCAGTGCAGTCTCTGGAACAAGACCTGCGGCTTATGGCCTGGCGACAGTCTTTGAGCGATCGCGGCGCGCAGTCTTTTCTGCTGCTCAAGCTCGACCCCAATGCAAAGCAGAGTTCGTTTTTACTCTTAGCAACAGACTTACCCAGAACCTGGACGCCGGAGGAAATTGCGGCTGCGGGGCATTTTGCGGGTCCTCTGGAGCAGGCGCTGAGCCAACGCAACCAGTGGCTCAGCGACACAGACCAAGTCCGGTTTATGACGATCCTAAACCAAGGGCTTCAGACGGTACAGCAAACGCCGCCGGGAGATGCGCTTTTTACAGCAACAGCCCAGGCACTACATCAGCTCCTCGAAGTAGAGTGCGTTGCAATCCTACGCTGGTCGCCCGATCGACCGGAGGCAACGATCGCCGCCCTCCGCAATGACTCTAAATTCCACATCGATGTGGAAACCCCCATTGATTGGAAAACCGATAGCTTTTTGCAGCGACTGCTATCCCAGGCGGCAAACGCGGCCTCAAAAACGGCTACCGTGCCGCACCTTTTGACGGCCCAGGGTTCCCTAGAGGTACTGGCAGCTCAAAATAGCGGCTGGCTGACGGGGATGGGTCGGGTAGAAATGCTGAGCGTACCGCTGCAAATATACCCAGACGACCCTTGCCTGGGACTGGTGCTGGTCCTCGACAGCCGCCGTCAGAACTGGTCGGCCCTCAGGCGCGAGGGAATACAGCTCTTGACGCGAGAGCTGGCAGCCCACCATCGATCGCAGTTTTTGCTGGAGCGCCTAACCCAAAAACAAGAAACGTTAGAGTGTCTCAACTGGTACAAACAGCGGCACCTCGAGCACGTATCGCGGCTGTGGACGGAGCAAATGCCTAAATTCCAGAGCCTACTTTCATCTGAGGCGGGGCTAACGGCAGGCCCAGCCGGACTAAAAAGTCGCAATCGCAATCCTGCGGGAGAACTTTATCAAGCCTTCAACCAATTAGAGAGCATCCTCAAGACCGAGGTTTGGGAACTTCAGCTCGAACCAGAGAACCTCTCTGTTGCAACGTTGCTGCGGCGATCGCTGGAACGCATCGAGGAAGTGACGCGAGTTCGACAGCTTTGGACTCAGGTGCATAATTTGACCCCAAGCGTATCGCTGCAAGTTTCGGGGCACAAATTAGAACTAATGCTGGTCGAGCTTTTGCTGGCTGCCTGCTATCGCTCTAAAGTGGGCGATCGCATCGATATCTGGTGCCGCGCCTTACCGGAGCAGTGGGTCGAAATTTCAATTACCGATAACGGTCGCCTCAATCCGCTGCTGATCCAGGCGATTCGGCAACCGGTATCCGAGAGATCTTTCAATTCATCGGTACTGGAGTCCGCTCCTGGACTGCACTTTAAAGTCTGCCAGTCTTTGGTCGAGCGCTTTGGCGGCCAGATCGAGCTGGCTCAGCTCGAAGACGGGCGAGCTTTGAGCCGCCTGATCTTACCCTTAGGTTCGCCAAATTAGGGGTTGAGCCTAGGCCGTCTTGGGAGCTAGATCGAACAAAACAAGCAGCGTCGATCGCAACGCTGCTTGAAAATTAACTCAATATTTTGCTAGGGTTCGGTATTCAGCCCTAACCGTTCGATTGAGGGTTGGTTGGAGACTGATAGTACACCTTAGAACCCCGATCCGGTACAAAGTGACAGGCCCAGTAAGAGCGCGCAAAGCTTTTCCAGATCGGCTCGTCGGACTTGCGATAGTAGTCGCCCAGAATGGGCTTAATGGCTTCTGTCGCGGTTTTGAGATGGTAGTGCGGCATATTCAAGAAAATATGATGCGCGACGTGGGTACCGATGTCGTGATGGATGGGATTGATGAACCCGTAATCCCGATCGATGGTAGACAGCGCTCCTTTGAGGAAATACCAATCATTACCCCGATACCAGGGAATATCTGGCTCGGTATGGTGCAAGAAAGTAACCAAGTCCAGCCAAATCACGAAAATAACGTAGGGCACCAGGTAAAACTTCAGCAGGAATAGAAACCCAAACTGAAAGCCTAAATATCCTAGAAACCCGACCATTGAGAAGTACAAAAAGGAACTGGTCAAAACATCCCACTTTTCCGAAGGCCGGAACAGATCGCTGTTGGGATGGAAATGGGAGCCTTTGCGATCGGGCGATCGCCGAAACAAATAAATCGGGTAAGCAATCAATGGCGCGTAAAAGCGCCCGAATTTCTCGGCCCAAGACATTTCGTTGTATTTTGTCTCCGGCACGGGATACCAGCTTTCATCGGTATCGATATTGCCGGTGTTGGCATGGTGGGTTCTGTGGCTGATCCGCCAGCCGTGGAACGGCACCAGAATGGGCGTGTGGGACAGATGCCCGACCAGGTTATTGAGCCACATGTATTTGGAGAAAGAGCGATGACCGCAGTCGTGACCCACTACAAACAAAGCCCAAAACATCGTTCCCTGCATCAGCCAGAAAACGGGGTAAAACCACCAGGAGTCTAGGTAAGCGGCGATCGCGTACAGTCCGGCAATAATGCCCAGGTCCAAGAAGAAATAAGCTAAAGACCGAAACGTAGAAGGCTCGAAACAATAGGCTGGGATCGCATTTCTGAGGTCTTGAAGCGAAAAGGGGAGTTCCCCTTTGCGGGATGAGGGATCCGCAGGAGCGGACGGGTTAATAACGGTATTTAATTGCACGAAGGTTCCGAATTGACGCAACATTAAAGGCCTACATCCCGCGCTTGACGGGCTACGCTTCAAGAAGCCTTGAAGCGAACAATGCAGGCTGGCAAGCGAGTCAATTGTAACCTTTTATAAACTTATTTCACAGTCCTTTGAGAAGCCAGCCAAAGGCAATCGCGGCGATCGCCCCAATTAGCGTATTCAGGACGTTCACCAGCTCGTTGGTGAGCCAGCTAAATCGATGCTGTAAAGTAGCGCCAATTACGCTTTCGAGATTGGTGGCAATAAACGCAGCCAAAATGCAAATCCCGACGCCCACCGGAGAAATAAGACCCGCGCACGCGCCGACGAGGGCGATCGCCACTGACCCGACGACTCCGGCCAAGGTGCCCTCTAAACTCACGGCGCCTTCGGTGCCGCGCGGGACGGGCTTGAAGGTGGCGATCGAAACAGTGTGTTTGCCATAGGCTTTTCCAATTTCGCTGGCGGCGGTGTCCGAAAGCTTGGTGCTAAAGCTGGCGACGTATCCCAGTAGCAGCAAGTCGTGGAAAGACTGGGGCAACACCAACGTCCCCAAGGCACAGAGGGTCGCGACCAGAGCAGAGCCCCACACGTTTTCCGGCCCGCGCGCCCCAGAACGTTTTTCAGCAATGCCAGCAGCTTCCTTTTCGGCCATACCGATTTTGGTCGCGCCAGAACCGACCAAAAAATAAAAAACGACCGTCACATAGCCAGGCCAGCTCAGCGTGGCCCATACAATACTCCCTAAAATCCAGGCGTGGAATAGCCCCCCAGGCGTCAAGAGTTTTCTGATGACGGGCCAAGCCATCAGCCCCAGTCCTAGGGTTAATAGCGCGCCGACGAGCCAAGGATTCCAGGTCTGGATACCATAGATAAAATCTGCCATACGCTAATAGCCGAGGAAAAGGGTGTGCCGCATGGAATCGAAAAAGCAGCAGGGAACAGGTTCGATCCTATTTCACCTAGCGTTTCCTGTCACGGATATTTCTGAAACCAAGGTTTATTATGCCGACAGGTTGGGCTGCGAGGTGGGTCGCGAAAGCGAGAGTTCGGTCATCCTCAATCTATACGGCCACCAGCTTGTCGCCCACGTCACGCCCGAACCGATACACCCTCAAAAGGGAATTTATCCCCGTCATTTCGGGCTTGTTTTTGAAGCAGAGGCGGATTGGGAAGCATTGCTGGAACGCGCGCAGTTCCACGCGCTCAAATTTTATACCCCGCCTAAACTCCGCTTTGAAGGGCTCCCGTTGGAGCACCGCACGTTCTTTCTAGAAGATCCGTTTTTCAATCTGCTGGAGTTTAAGTTTTATCGCCATGCATCCGCTATTTTTGGCGATCGCGAGTTTGCCCGAGTGGGAGAAAGCGATTTTTCAAACCACCTCTAAACGAGCGGTGCCTCAATGCGAACCCGAAGCTAACGGCTCAGCGCTAGCTGCCTCCAAACAATTCTGGAGGGATTTAAGTAAATCTTGCTCCAGGTACGGCTTGGTGAGATAGTGGTTCGCGCCTAAAAGCTTGGCAATGCCGCGGTGCTTATCGCTGCTGCGCGAGGTCAGCATAATAATGGGCAGCGTCGCGGCAGAATGAACCTTTCGACAAGCACTCAAAAACTCGAATCCATTCATGGTCGGCATTTCTACGTCGGAGAAAACGGCTTTGATGTTGGGTTCTTGGCGGAGCTTCTCCAGTGCTTCTTTTCCATCTCCGGCTTGGACGACTTGGTATCCGAATTTTTGCAGCGTCAGGGTGAGGTTTTGGCGGGTAGTGAGAGAATCATCGACCACTAAGATGGTCTGCTGGTCCCGATCGATCGGCGGCGCGGGCACTTGCGGCGGCACGGGCGAAGCGACCTCAGTCGAAGTTTGCCAGTTTGGCATCAGCGCGGCGCTGTCGATCACTGGCACCAAGGAACCATTGCCAAGGATGGCGCAGCCGTAGAGGTAGGGAGGGGGTGCGGCGACGGACCCAAAGGGTTTGATGACCAATTCCTGCTCGTCCACAATCCGATCGATTAGGAGCGCAATGACACCCTTACCGCTGGCAATGAGCAATAGCGGCACTTTCCCACCTTGCGGCAGAGACATAAATCGCGGTTTTTCAGCAAAACCGCCGGGAAGGGGATAGTTTTGGGAAAAGGTAGACGTCGAATAGAGCGGAATCTGCCGATCTCCCTGACAGTAGAAGGGTTGACCGTCCACGAGCTGCATGTCTTTGTCTGCCGCAGCGACAATGGAAACCAGCGTATCCACTGGAATTGCCATATATTGCGCTTCGACGCTAAATACCAAGAGCTTGGCAATGGTCAGGGTCAGCGGGAGACTGATGGTGAAAGAAGTTCCCTTGCCGAGTTCGGAGGCGATCGCAATGCTGCCCTTGAGCGCCTGCACTTGTTGCTGCACTGCTGACATCCCCATTCCTCGACCGGAGAGTTCGCTCACTTCGGCAGCGGTCGAAAAGCTGGGTTCGAAGAGAAAGTCGTAGAGCCGTTCTGGAGGAGCGGTTTCGGCCTCCGCAGGGGCGAGCAAACCTCGAGCGATCGCCGTAGCGCGAATCTTGGCAGCGTCGATGCCTCGACCATCGTCGCGAACTTCGATAATGGTTTGGTTGCCTCGATGATAGGCCCGGACTTCGATGGTAGCCTCGGCAGGTTTGCCTTGGGCGATGCGGCTCTCGGCAGATTCGGTCCCGTGGTCGAAGGCATTGCGAATCAGATGCACCAGCGGATCGTAAAGTCGCTCTAAGATCGCTTTATCGACTAAGGTTGAAGTCCCGTATTGCTTAAACGTAACCTGCTTGCGATACCGGGTGGCTAAATCCCGTACCATGCGCGGAAAGCGATTCAGAATATCTCCGAGGGGAATCATTCTGGCCCACATGAGGTCGTTTCTAACCTGTTTGAGCGTTTGCTGTTTTTTGCGCTGGATCTGTTGGGACTGCCGACTAATGAGGGCGATGTCGCCAATGCTCTCGTCCATTTGAGCGATCTCTTCGAGGGATTCCTGAAGCAAGGTGTATAGCCCGCTGTAGGAATCCATCTGCAAGGCATCGAAATCTTGGAGAGAGGCAAGATCTGGATTTTGCCCGCCTAGAGCAGGCGCAGGATGAAGGGGCGAAAGCTGGCCTCTCACCTCTGAGTACAAACTTTCATCCATCCAAGTTTGTAAATTCTTACTCAGTTCTTCAAAGCGAGTAAACTTTTGCTGCAATCGCTTAAGCGTAGCTTGGAGCTGTTGGCTTTGCAGTAAAGCTCCGTTTTCTTGAGTGATCAATTCGCCGACGAGGTTATCGATCTGCTCTAGCCGCAGCACATCCACCCGCACCGAGTCAGCGATGTAGGCATTGGACGAAGTTGCAGCTTTCTGATTCGATTTAACTGCGGGCGTTATATCTAC
The DNA here is from genome assembly GCF_044923475.1 of Altericista sp. CCNU0014. Classification (NCBI taxonomy): domain Bacteria; kingdom Bacillati; phylum Cyanobacteriota; class Cyanophyceae; order Synechococcales; genus Altericista; species Altericista sp. CCNU0014. The sequence goes on along the minus strand of NZ_CP137338.1, from coordinate 1,184,969 downwards.
AACTTGACGGTTCGATTCTAAATCGATCGCAACTTCCTGCGAGGGTCGCTCGATCGCCGTTTCTAGCTGGGATGCAGGATTTAATGCCGAGCTTTCTGATGCGTTGACGTCCTCAGAGGCGGGTAAGAAGTTCCAGTCCGCCGAGGACAGATCGATCGCACCGCTGCCAAAGATATCTTCCAGCTCGCTATTGCTATCTGCTGAAGATTCCAGAGGTTGGCCGCTCTCTTCTTCTGTCTCAAAGGCAAACTGACCGAAGATCGCTTCCAAGGCTCCCGGATCGGCAGAGAATTCTGAGGCAGTACTTTCGTTAGAAGATTCTACTTCTGGTTCTGCATCTGGTAATTCGACTGGTAATTCGATGCAAGCGGTTTCGCATACGTCAAGATCTGCCTGGAAGGCCAAATCTCGATCGGAAAATCCGCCGTACAGACTTTCTAGGTCCGTTGATGGGAAACTACCAAAGGTATCTTCAAGATTCTCCAGATCCGTCGATTGAAAATCACCAAAAGTATCTTCGAGGTTCTCCAGATCTGTCGATTGAACGTTACCAAAGGTATCTTCAAGTGGATCTCGATCGCCAGTCGCAGTTTCTAGCGCCGTCCGATCTGCGGTCGATGCTTCGAGATCTCGATCGGGTGAGGGTTGGCCGAGCGCGAGGAGTGCGGGACTGGGGCTGCCGCCTTGGGTGCGATCGCCGTCCATCACGCCTGCCTGAGCGGCTTGAAAACACTCGACGGCTAAGCAACCGATTGCAAGCGCCTTGTCCGGGTTGGCATTGAGCGCTTGAATGGTCGCCTGGGCGATCGCGCTAAAGCCTGCCAACCCCAACAGATCCCCGATGCCCACAAACACTTCGGATGTAGCCCGGATTTCCCCGGCGAGGGGTTCTACGCCAGGCTGCTTCAAAATTTCTGTAATGCGGTCAATCCCCCGTCGAACATCCCCAGAAAACACCTCATAAACGATGTCTACTCCCAGCTCGGCTGCGGTCGGCAATTCCACATCCGCATCCATGTCCAGTTGAAAAACAGCTTCGATGAGGTCGAAAATAGGTTCGGCTTTTTCCCAAGCAGCAACTTCATCGTACTGGCCTGTTTGGAGCTGCTCCATCAGCGGCAGCCGCAAGCAGTCGTAGGCTTGCAGGAGTGCTTCGTCGAGATCCGCATCTAGCGGCTCCGTCCGGCGATAGAGCGCGCGAAACACGTCCTCCATCTTGTGGGCAATCTTGCTGATGCCGTGAAGTTGAACGCTACTGGCTCCCCCCTTAATCGAATGGGCAGCTCGCATTAGTTCGTGAATGTGGGGGATATCGTACTGCACGCGCAGGTTGAGTAGTCCGTCTTCCAAAGTCTGCAGTAGGTCTAGCGCTTCCTGCTGGAAGAACTGGTAGGCCCGATCGCGAATGGAAGGTTCAGTCATCGTCATGGGAAAAAACCTCGCCCTGAATTAGCTAACCTTAAATTGCGCCACGCTGACCTGTAGACTTTGCGCCACTTCCAACAAGCGACCGAAGGAACCCGCCATATTTTCCGATTGCTTCGAAGTATCCGCTGCAATGACGGCCACGCCTTCCATGGTCTGGCTCACGGTCGCAGACGCTTCCGTTTGCTCAGCCGCAGCTCGCCCAATTTCTTGAATGAGCGCGTTGACTTGGGTACTCACCGCAGAAATCTGCGTCAGTTTCTGACGAGATTCCTCCACCAGTTGCGTTCCCGCCACCACTTGTTCCGTCCCGGATTCCATGGCCGTCACCACTTCATTGGTTTGGGTTTGAATTTCTTCTACCAAGGATTCAATTTCAGCCGTTGCGGCGGCAGATTGCTGCGCGAGGGCGCGCACTTCTTCTGCTACCACGCTAAAGCCTCGACCTTCTTCCCCTGCCCGTGCGGCTTCAATGGCGGCATTCAGCGCTAGGAGGTTGGTTTGGGCGGCAAATCCGCTAATCAGGTTTACCACTTTAGAAATCTTCTGAGATGCTTCGCCCAAGCGCTTCACCTTTTTAGAAGTTTGCGACACCGTTTCGCGAATGGTGGAAATCCCCGCGACGGTGCGGTTCATGGCGTCGTCTCCATCCTTAACTGCTGCACTGGCTAAGCGCACTTGCTGCTCGGCCTGTTTCGCAAACTCGGATACTCCTTCGCTGGTTTGGGTCACGACTTGAAGTTGCTGGAGCGCGTTGGCGATCGCCAAGGCTTGCTCGGTCGCTTCATCAGCCACCTTTTGCACGGTCGCGGCATTTCCCTCAGCCGTGTAAGTTACAGAGGCAGCAGCATCCTGCACTTTCTGCACGATTTGCCTGAGGCTGCGAATAATGGCGTTGTAGGAGTCAGCTACCGTCCCAATTTCATCGGGCGTGACATTGGCCCGAACGGTTAAATCCCCCCGGCTGACCGGATCTACTTCAATTAGGAGTTCCAACGCTCGTTTTTGAAGAAATTCCTTTTGCTGCTTTTGTTCTTGAGCGCTAGCGTCGGCATCCATGCGAGCCTCTTGCCGTGCCACCTCCAGTCGCTCAGTTTCGGCTTTTTGATTGTCAATCAGCGTTTCTAGCTCCGCCGCCATCTTATTGATGTTAGCGCCCAGTACGGCAAGCTCATCTTCTCCGGTCACATTCACGCGAGCATCCAATTCGCCCTGCCCAATTTTTTCCACCGCTTGGGCCGCTGCCTGCAAGGGACGAATAGCACGGTCTGCTAAGTATGCGCCAATTAACCCCACTAAGATCGCCGCTGCCGCCGTCCCTAATGTGAGAGACAACTGAAGATCGTTGACTGATTTGAATGCATCTTTAGTGTTGACGTTGTAGGCAAGGCCCCACTTCAGGTCAGGCATCCCTTGGAATGCTTTTGTCGCGACAAAAGCATTCAGAGTTTGCGTATTCCCAAGGCTGGCATCATTCCCGATCCAAACACTGGGGGTTCCAGTCGCTCGGCGTTCGGCCAACTGATTGGGAAACTCCTCCTCAATATTTTGATTCACCACATCTTTCTCTCTGGCCATAAAGATCTTGCCAGAGTCATCAAAAAAGTGATAGTTCGTTTGAGTTGCCTCGTCCCCATAACTGGTAATGACTTGCTCTAAGTCTTTGACGGGCATCCGCGTCCGGATGACGGCAATGGTTTTACCTGTCACAGAATCTTTAATGGGAGCCGCAAAGAAAATATTGGCGACTTTCGTCACTTTCGAGATAATGGGTTCGCTCATGTAGGGTTTGCCAGTTTTGAGCGCGATCTGAAAATACTCGCGGTCCCAATTGTTTGCAGGTGCTTTTTCTTTGCCCCCGTTGACAATGAGATTGCCGTCCAAGCCATAGACCGCAATGCTGTCATAGATCTGATAGGTTTCGGCAAACTGCGTCAGAACTTTCTGTTTTTCCTGGAGGCTTACGGCTGCGCTCAGACTTGCGTTGCGTAAAATGGGTAGATTGGCCAAAACTTGGACGTCACCATATCGTTCAAAGACAAATCGGGTGAGTTTATCGACTGCCTCAACTGCTTTGTTTTGGTGGGTATCGACAATTTGTTGCGTCACGGTTTTGCTAACCAGATTGAAAGCAATGCCGCCTACGCCCAGTGTAGGAATTGTTCCTAGGGCGATCGCCAGTATCGTAGCTTTGGCTCGCAAGCTCAGCGCGTACCACTTGGACGTGTTGGCAATGCGATCGCCTTTGGTATTAAAGGTCTGGCCCCGATAAGTCAGAAGCTTTTCCTCAGATTGCTCGGATGCCGACCGCTTGGGAATGGATGCATCGGAAAAATCTGGCGCGTCCGAAGATAAATTATTCATGACCATATTGAGCGCTCTCCTGCATAACAAATCAAAATGTTGTAAAGACTCGTTTCTGACTCGATGGAAGCCAGTCGTATCGATGTCAAACACGACCGAAACAGCAATCTCCTCGAGGAGATTGCCCAGCCGTCAAACTTAGAAAATTCCGCGATCGCTAGGTTGCAGCGGCAACCTCAGTATTCACTGCAAACTATTCATAATTGCTTCAATATCCAAAACCCATCCACCCTCTTTAAGATCCGCCCAATACCCTTGGACGTAAGGCTCGAGCCTTGGAGAATGCGATGGCTGCTTGAAATCGGGTTGAATGCGATCGCGATCGCACCACAGCATTCGATCGACCAGCTCCACACCTAACCCCAACGTTCGGCCCTCGTGGCGCGCCACAATCGTATTGACTTGACCTTTTCGCAAATTCTGGACGTAGAGGGGCTGGAAACCCAAAAGGCACCCCAGATCGGCCAGCCATAATACTTCTCCTCGCCAATTACAAACGCCCATCATGACTGGGTTCGTCCCGGAGATGGGCACAACTTGGCTCAAATTCAAATTCAAAATTTCAGCCAGATACTGGGTATCTACCATTGCCTGAATATTGCCGGGGAGTTGAAAGCGCAGAAATTGCTGCAGCGTTTCTGGAGGGGAGGGTGGCAGGGGAGTGGAAGTAGAAGTACTCATTGCTTTAGCCTTGAACCAGCAGCTTCACGGTACGCACTAGGTCTTCCGGCGTAATGGGTTTGGTCAGATACGCTGCAGCCCCCTGCTTCATTCCCCAAAACTTGTCCATCTCGCTGTTTTTGGTAGAGCACATCACAATTGGAATGTTGGCCGTGTTTGAATTTTCCTTTAGTTCTCGGCACAATTCAAAACCGCTTTCTCCCGGCAACACGACATCCAGGACAATCAAATCCGGTCTGAGTTGGCTCAGCTTCACCTTAGCCTCTTCGCTACTGACGGCCTGAATAATTTCAAAGCCTGCATTTCTGAGGGTACCGCCAATAATGACGGCCTCAGTCATGGTGTCTTCTACAAGTAATACGGTTGCCATTAATGCTACTTCCTAATCGACCTAAATACATGTGAGCTTCATTGGTGAAGGCTCCCTTATGTTTAGGTTGCCCTTTCTGCTCGCCAAATCACCGAAGTCAAAGTTTTTGGTAAAACTTTACAAAATTCTATTGAAAAACAGTTCGATTGATGGATTGTGAAACGACTTCAGATGAATCATCTATCGGCATTTCACTGAGAAATTTCTGAACCACTTGCATAACCCTAACCGCCTCAGGAGGTTTGCTCAAGAAGTCGGTACTGCCCGCCACTTTAGCCCGGAGGCGATCGATGACGCCATCGTGTCCCGTCAGCATAATAATGGGAAGTTCTTTGAACAAAGGGCTTTTGCGAAGAAAGGAACAAAGTTCGTACCCATTGGTATTCGGCATGACTAAGTCTAAGAAAATCAACTTTGGCTTTTTTTGTAAAAGTATGGTGAGGCTTTGTAAAGGATCGAGAATGCTGAATACTTCATAACCTAGGGGGTTGAGAATGGCCTCCAGTTCCTTTCCAATGACGGGACTGTCATCGATACAGGCAATTAAACCTTTGGATTCAATCGGCTTCACCACAACTTGCGGCTTAAATCCGGGAAAGACTGCATCGGGAATTGTATTGAGTCCCATAATATCGTCTTGCACGAAAGGGATGAGGGAACTGACGACCGTGATGAAAGGTTTTTTCATGATCAGTGCCACATCCCAAACCGTATTTTGTCCGGTGAGGACCTTCGTAAGACCTTGATAAACCCCTGGAGAAACGATGCTTTGAAGTTTTTCAGGTTGTTTGACAACAGGCGCGAGATCGGGAGAAACGTCAAACTGCCAGTCGCTGAGATATTGAGAAATCGCTTTACGCCACTGCGCGCCCAAAATTGACGCGTTTTCAACCACTCGATCGACGTCTAACCAAACAAACTGCTGCGGTAATGTCGTTAGAGGACTCCACTGACATTGAACGTCAGACCGATCGATGATGCAGAAAAAGACTTCTTGAACGTAATTGGCCACAATCGCTTTGGCTTGATCGGGGGTCATGACGCCTGCTTGGACGGCCAGATCGATCGTTCGAATCTCCCAGTATCCAGCTTCTTCGGAATCTGTCATGATGGCTGCGGTCCTGCGGATCCAGTCCTGAGTCATCAAAGGGGGACAAAACTGCTTAACTGCTCGAAACCATCGGCGGTTCCGATGCATCCCGCCAGTCGCCCAAACGACGCGTCCCATATAAAAGTAAATGTGCCACGTACTCGAACGTGGCTGATTCACCTGAGCCACCTCAAGCGCGAGCTTTCCAGAGAGCTGCATCATTTGAATGCGTTTCAGTTCCTGGAAAAGTTTTGTCATGACCGTGATATCGTTACCCACCGTTCTAACCCCTTAACTCCCTTGAGAAATTTGTCCGAGACGAAAACCTTGAATGGATACAGCGATGTCTTACAAAAAGGACTTTCTGGATAGACAATCGGTGCTCCGCATTTGTAGACAGAGTATAAGATCCGAAACGCAGCTCTCCCACCAGGATCGCCGGTCGGAAGAAACCCATCAAACCCATCCGTAACGGACGGACGATCCGCTAGAAACCGCCGAACGCTCAAAGCTTCTAAGGATGATTGGCTGAGAGGCAGGTCATGGCGCATGAGGTTGGCTGAGGGCCATTGCATCGATCCATGGTTCCCTTTTTTACAACCATCTTTTACAAATCAAAATTTATGTAACGCGCAGAAGCACGACGCGATCGCCGACTGACGCGCTCGAACGGGGCTGGAGTTGCGTTGCGGGGGGCGATTTCGTGCGATCGTCCCATCAGCGTCTCAAATTAATCCGGCTTTTTTGCCACAATCGTGCGATGGCGAGGATCGCTCGCAACTGTGACAGGCGGAGCAAACCCCGCCTGAATCGAGGCCGCCTCTACATCAAACGTGTAGTAGTCGTCGCTCCAAGGTTCCGTGCTTTTCATGAGGGTAAACAGCACTGGCGGCAGATTTTGAATCACGGGCGACTGCGGGTTGTTATCCACAATGGCCAAACATCCCCCCGGACGGAGCAGGCGCAGGGCCTCTCGAAAAATGGCGCGACTGGCCTGGCGGGGTAGCTCGTGAATGAGAAACTGAAGCGTCACCAGATCGAACGCACCATCGGGGAAAGGGGTTGCTTCGCCGTTCCCGTGAACCCACTCGCTGACTTCCCGGTGGGAATCTCTCGCTCGAGCCACCGCTAGCATGTAGGGGGAAAGATCCAATCCCACAGTATTCACCGCAAACCCCTGGGCGCGCTCGGCATAATAGCGGTGCAGCGCCAGCGTAGAGATCCCGACGGAGCAGCCAATATCCAGAATATTTTTGACCTGCTGAGGGCCGCGATCGCCCAGCACGGCATGAAAGCTCGATCTCAGCCTATCTTGGGCCGCCTGCCAAGTTAGCTTTTCGTCGCGCCACACTCGCATGGCCATTGCGTAAGTCGCAGACTCTGCTTCAAAGGCGGCCAACCAGCAGAGGTTGCCTTCGTCGTAGGCATGGAAGGGGACGTTGTAGTAGTCGGGATAGACAATGCTGGGATTGGTACTGCGATCGAGCTGGCTCTGTATCCCTGAAGCCTCGAAGTCTCGAACGTTCTGCCGCCAAGGGATGCCGTTTTTTTCAGCCGTGTCGATCAGGACCTTCCGCGCCTGCTGCTTCATGAGTCCGTAAATGGGCTTGGTTTTAATCAAGCCATTGACAACTTGAGACAGGAGGTTGGCACCAGCCCAGTCGGGCTTTAGTTTTGCGGTCATCGATCTCTTTTCAACCCTTGGGCTTACACGATTTCGGTTTGGAGAGGCTGGAACGATCGCGACATCACGGCGCGCTCCGCTTTGCCCCATTGTACAGCCCGTATTCGCGGATATAAGCGGCGATCGCCGGAATCATCCCCTCCTCTACCTGGGTCTGCCGATAGGCCGTAGAAGACACATCCGGCCCCACAAAATCCGCCGCTACCGCAAACTGACCGCCTAAATCCTTCAGCGTCTTCAGATCGGCCATCTCGACGGGAAAACCGGGACGCGGCACGATTTGGACGCGAACCGATTGCAGGAGTTCCTCAATGCGGTACCAGCTCGGCAGCGACGCCAACACATCGGAACCCACCACCAAACTCAGCCGAGCCTGCGGCCAACATTGCTGAGCGAGACGGACGGAATTGAGCGATCGCGCATTGCTGAGACGATCGCACAGGTGCACGTTAGGGCAATCTTGCCGGACGGAATCCAGCAGCAGCGCCAGCATTGCCTGCCGATGCACCAAGGGCGTTTGCCCTGACTTAAATGGATTATCGGCAGCCCAAACCGCCACCTCGTCAAAACGAGTCGCCAGCCATTCTAAGATTGCCTGATGGCCCGTCGTCGGCGGATCGGCACTGGTTCCAAAGAGCGCAATCTCAAGCATCGTCTCTGTTATTGCTACAGACTAAACATTGGAACATTTATGGAGTAGCTTAGCGTCACGATCTCGGTCAAGAAGGCTTACAGGTAGAAGCGCTTGCACCGAAGCTTCAAATGATAAGATGTTTCGGAGCTTAGCGCTTAATGCCTTTGCCCAGATAAAACTACTCAGATAAATTACAGAGTGCATCCATGGTGTCATTTGGAACAGTTGGCAGACAGCGGCAGCGTACATTGAGTCTTCGGACTGCCGGTGCAGTTTCTCTCGTATTGGCCCTGCTGTCTCCAGCAGCGGTTCGCGCTCAGAAAGCCGGAGACTTTACCGGTAGCGGCGCAGCGCAACCTGCGGTGCCCGACAACGTGCAGATTATGAGTCCCTCCGGTGGCAAAGGCGGACTTTTTAGTATTGAAGCAACAAAGCGCCTGCTTGCGGAAGCAGAAAGTGCCGTTTCCGCCCAAAACTATAGCTTAGCTGCAACGAAACTCCAGGATGCGCGACAGATTTCCAATCAGCTCTCCAATTTTTACCAGGCCCTAGCTGGGTCCTTTCTAGGCATCGACAATCGCGCTTCGGATAGCCTGCGTCGCAAGGCCCTAGATACCGCCCAAGTGCGCGATCGGTCTACCTATCAGTTAGCCTTGGTCTACCGCGCCCAAAATAAACCAGAACAAGCGATCCCGCTGCTCATTGAAATTATCCGCAGCCAAAATCCAAGCCGAGACCTCGGCACAAAATCTTATCAGCAGCTCTTCGAGCTCGGCTTTGTGGATGTTCCTTTTCGACAGCCAGCCCAACAGCCTCCAGCCCAACAGCCTCCAGCCCAACAATCGCCAGCCCAACAACCGCCATCCGAAAAACTTCCCGTTGAGAAGCTTCCCGTTGAGAAAAAGTGATCGTCCCCTTCGCGACGAACGCTAAGCTTGAAGAACGTGTCGATTGAACGAGGTTACGTTTATGATCGGACCAGATGAGGTTCAACAGTTAATTCAAGCGGGTTTGCCCGACGCGCAGGTGCAAGTGCAAGACCTGACAGGAGGGGGAGATCACTATCAAGCGATCGTTGTTTCATCGGCATTTGCCGGAAAATCTCTGGTACAGCAGCATCGTTTAGTTTATGACGCGGTCAATCGGGCCATGGAAACAGAGCAAATTCATGCGTTTGCGCTAAAAACCTATACGCCAGAAAAATGGGCTGAAGCAGCGGGTGCAGCGGCAATGGCCGACAGTTAGACCCAAGCGGAGATCTTATGTTCCGCTCCATTCAGCAAACCCGCCCAAACGCTTTAAACCTCAACTATTTTGATTGTGTCGTGACTTTAAAGGGATATTTTTTATGAACTCCGAACTGCAAGCGCGAATCGAAGAACTCGTCCAAAACAACAAAATTGTCGTGTTCATGAAAGGCTCCAAGCTAATGCCTCAGTGCGGATTTTCCAACAATGCAGTGCAGATCCTAAACTCCCTCGGAGCGCCCTACGAAACCGTAGACGTCCTTCAAGATGCCGATATTCGCCAGGGCATTAAAGAATATTCCAATTGGCCTACCATTCCGCAGGTTTACATCAATGGAGAGTTTGTAGGCGGTTCGGACGTTTTAATCGAGCTGTACCAGCAAGGCGAGCTCCAGCAGATGGTAGAGGTCGCTTTAGCTTCCTAGGTTGAAAAATATTTTGACAGTTGTTACTGCTGCAGGGTCTGAGGCTCGGCAGCATTTTTTATGGAGCATGAGATCCGTTCAGGTAGGCATCCAACTCATCCAGTTCAATATCCGGCAAAATCAACGTTTCTCGCTCATTTGCTAGCTTGCCAGAACTAAAAGGCGCAACCTTGGCCGGTGCCGGAGTACTGTCACTACTCTTGCTGTCTTGGGTTGATGGGTTAGGGGGTTTAGGGGGTTTCGGAGCTTCCAAAGGAGCTACAGGAGGACTAGAGAACGGAGAATCCGCAGCAACCGGGGGAGCGGGCTTGCTCTTTAGGAGAGTCTTCAGCAGATTGCGGCTAGATTCCAAATAAGACGCCCCACTTTGATTGCCTCGGCGCTCCGGCAGAATAATTTTCTGCATCAGATACTCAATTGTCTCTTCCTTAACCCATCCGCGCCGAACCAGAACCTCTCCAAATCTCAGACCCGTCGTCCCCTGATCGGCCAAGGCAACTTCAATTTGAGAGGCCTTTAGAAGTCCTGCTTCAACTAAATAATCGCCTAAACGCTTACTTTCGACCAAAGAAATTTGGCTTTTACAATCGCGACTATCCCGAAGCGGCATTACCCCGCTCAAATCGTCTTTCCACCCGCACTTCGGGCAATCCCAGTAAGTGGGAGGCTGGCTGGCCTGCGGAAATTGATGGTGACAGTTCGGGCAAACGCCTGTAAAAAAAGGATGATCGTGCAGCACGCTCAGATCTTCAAGGTTGGTTGCCTGCGCGAGAAACTCGACCACTGAATAGCGACGGGTCTCTAAGGATGGCGCTGATGCGCTGGGGGCAGGCGCGGATTCGGAGGTTGTCGAACCCTCAAAGTTGGGATCTTTTGCGATCGAAGGTGGAGCGGACGGAGCAAATGTTTGACGGGACGGAGACGGAGACGGAAACCGTTCGGAAGGGGGCGGTCCCGAGTAAATTACAGGGGGAGTTTGTGCCTGCCGATCCGCAGTCGATTTTATCGAAAACTGCTGCCGCAAGCTCGCCTGGGTTTGACCCAAAACCTGCGTGTAGACCTTAACGCGCGTGACGCGAGCGGGGCGAAGCCCGACCACAAGCTTTTGGACCGTGTCGATCAGCCCCGCATTTTCAGAGTCCGACATGGCAACAATCAAAACATGCAAAGCTTCTTCTTTTTGCTTGACTTTGACATGCGCGCCGCTCGGGATCAGATGGCGGTTTAAATAGACCGACAAAGCCTGCAAATTCCCTTGGCCAGCAAGTTGTAGAATTTCATCGTTAGCCCGTTCAGCCACAAGTCACTACCCCAGTTGGTGAGTCCCTTACTCATAGTACCCATCCTAGCCATTGCAGTAGCCCTAGACGACACTTTTTGCGGAGGGCAATAGAAAACTTATTTGGACTGTCGCTCGAACGCGCGCTACGAAAATAATAAATAGTAGGGTGCGGCGCGGACGATCGGTGTACTAAACCCCTAAGCCTATTACAATACGTAAAGCAAATTGGGCTGAGTAGGAAAACATGCGGGTTGCAATTATTGGTGCGGGGCTTGCAGGGCTTGTAACGGCTATCGATCTGGTGGATGCAGGTCACCAAGTCGAGCTATTCGAGTCACGACCGTTTGTAGGCGGAAAAGTCGGGAGCTGGATAGACCCCGATGGCAACCACATTGAGATGGGGCTGCATGTTTTTTTCTTCAACTATGCCAATTTGTTCGAACTCATGCAAAAGGTAGGGTCCTTTGAAAATTTATTGCCCAAGTCCCACACCCATACTTTCGTGAATCGGGGCGGGAAGATCGGACAGCTCGATTTCCGGTTTGCCCTCGGCGCTCCTTTTAACGGCCTAAAGGCATTTTTTACGACGACGCAGCTTTCTTGGCCGGATAAAATTCGCAATGCCCTCGCTCTAGGCACGAGCCCAGTCGTGCCGGGATTGGTCAGCTATGAAGCAGCCATGAAATGGATTAGGTCTTTAGATCGGATGAGCTTTGCAGACTGGTTTCGGGGACATGGCGGAAATGACCAAAGCCTCCACAAACTCTGGGACCCGATCGCCCTAGCGTTAGGCTTTATCGACACTGAAAACATTTCGGCACGGTGCATGCTGACGATTTTCCTGATGTTTGCCACTAAGACAGAAGCATCCAAGCTCAATCTATTGGCAGGTTCTCCCGCAAAATATTTGATCGAACCCCTGGTGGACTACATTGAGGCCAGAGGCGGAAAAGTCCACACGCGCCGCCAAACTCGCGAGGTGTTGTTTGAAGGCGAGGGTACCGATACCCGCGTGACGGGATTGCGGATTGCAAAGGACGATACGGAAGAAATAGTGACAGCAGATGCCTACGTTGCAGCCTGCGATGTGCCGGGGATTCAAAAACTGCTGCCCCAAGCATGGCGGCAGTGGCCGGAATTCGACAATATTTACAAACTCAAGGCGGTCCCGGTGGCAACGGTGCAACTTCGATTTGATGGTTGGGTGACGGAACTGCAAGATGCGAAGGCGCGCAAGCAGCTCGATCGGGCAGCGGGGTTAGACAACCTGCTCTATAGTTCTGACGCAGACTTTTCTTGCTTTGCCGATTTGGCCTTAGCCAGCCCTAAGGACTACTACCGAGAAGGACAAGGATCGTTGATTCAGTTGGTGCTGACCCCCGGCGATCCGTTTATCAAGATGGGTAACGAGGCGATCGCCCAGCACGCCCTCCAGCAGATCCACGAGCTGTTTCCGTCAGCACGAGAGCTGAACATGACCTGGTATAGTGTGGTGAAATTGGCGCAGTCTCTCTATCAGGAGGCTCCAGGCATGGATCCCTATCGACCCGATCAGAAAACGCCCGTGGGCAACTTTTTCGTGTCCGGCAGCTACACGCAGCAGGACTATATTGACAGCATGGAAGGAGCCACCTTGTCTGGACGGCGGGCGGCCCGCGCGATTTTGGCCCAGGCCGATGCCCTTACCCAGCAAACAAGTACCCCTGCCCTAGCGACTTAAACCTTTGGAGCGATCGCAAAACATGGCTGACTGGCTCGAACATAGCGCTCAGGTAGAGGTTCCCGTTTCGGTCGATGCGGTTTGGGATCTGTGGTCGGATCTCGAGCAAATGCCCAACTGGATGAAATGGATTGAATCGGTCAAGGTCCAAGCCGATCGCCCGGAACTGTCCCGTTGGAAGTTCGCAAGCGGCAATTTCGAGTTTACCTGGCTCTCGCGGATTTTAAGGGAAGTTCCCCATCAAATCATTCAGTGGGAATCGGTAGATGGTCTGCCCAACCGAGGGGCCATTCGGTTTTACGATCGCAAAGCTGATGGCAGTATCGTCCGGCTGACGGTGGGCTTTAAGATTCCCGCAGTTTTGAAATGGATGGACGGCCTTTTTTTAGGAAAGATCGTGGAATCGACCCTTCAAGCCGATATGGACCGATTCCGAGACTATGCGGTGAAGCACGCTCAAGCAAACGGCATACATTAAGTATCAAAAGGTATTCAATTATCTAAAAATTCATTGTTCCAGGGGCGCAAGGCATTGTGCCCTCATGGAATTTGAGGCGGCTCCTTTGCTACTTTGCGCTGCTGAATGGCCTGCCGAAACCCTAAAACGACCAAAATATTAGACAGGGTTAAAAAAAACTCGGCTCCGCCGTGAATGGGATCGACGTTGGCAAGGGTTTCTCCCAACACGAGCTGCGTGTAGGCCCCTGCCGGAATCGTGACGACCACAAACACCAGCAGCATGTAAAAGCCCCACAGCGCGAGGCGAGGGGTTTGCCCAGACTGGGTCAGAAACCACAGAAACCCCAGGTAGGGGAACAGGGAAAGTGCAAAGAGCGTTTCTTTTGTCATCAGCTAAACTTACCCGAAGAATTGAGGATTGCTAAACCGAAGACCGCTGCGACGTTCTCCAAATCCACCAGGCAGCACCGCAAAGCGTCATGTTACCCACTACCGTCATGGCAGCCTGGAGCAACACCAGCCATTCCAACTGGGGCGAATTATCGAAAAAATGCCAGGTGCAGGCACACATCGCGCTCACCAACGCGGGCAACATGCCCAAAGAGAGCCAGCGCCAGCTAGGGGTTTGACTGACATCGGCGTAGAGCCAGATCAGCCAAATTGCCGCAATCCATTCAATAACGCTAGAAATATGGATCGTCCAAGTGGGGATGGAAAGCGCGTGCATCGTAAAGCCAGTCCTCTAGAACCACTTGGAGTGTATCGCGATTTTCTAGTGCTAAGGCAACCCTTATGACTCGAGCGATGCAGCTCAACCCATATAATTAGGGTAAATATTAAAGAGTCTTCAATGCTGAAAGCTGGGATTGTCGGTCTTCCGAATGTAGGTAAATCAACATTATTTAACGCCCTTGTGGCAAACGCCAAAGCAGAAGCGGCCAATTTCCCATTTTGTACCATCGAGCCAAATGTGGGTGTCGTATCCGTCCCAGACGATCGCCTTCAGGTTCTGTCCGATATTTCCAGCTCCGCCGAGATCGTACCCACTCGCGTCGAGTTTGTCGATATTGCAGGTCTCGTGAAAGGGGCCAGCCAAGGAGAAGGGTTGGGGAATCAGTTTCTGGCCAATATCCGGGAAGTGGATGCGATCGCCCACGTCGTGCGTTGCTTCGACGACGACGACATCATTCACGTCTCCGGCTCCGTCGACCCCGTGCGAGACATAGAAGTCATCAACCTAGAGCTAGCCCTTTCCGATCTGACCCAAGTCGATCGCCGCATCGAGCGCACCCGCAAACTCGCCCGCACTAGCAAAGAAGCGCAGCTAGAGCTAACCGCCCTCGAAAAACTGTCTGCTGCCCTCAATGAAGGCCAACCCGCCCGTCAAGTCGATTTAACCGAAGAAGAATTAGAATCCGTACGGTTGTTGGAACTGTTAACCCTAAAGCCCGTTATTTATGCAGCCAACGTCTCCGAGGACGACCTAGCAACCGGAAACGCCTGGGTAGAGCAAGTGCGCGCCATTGCCGCCCAAGATCGGGCCCAAGTTGCCGTCGTTTCCGCCCAAGTCGAAGCAGAGCTAGTAGACCTTCCCGCAGAAGACCGTCAAGACTTCCTCGAATCCCTTGGCGTTCGAGAAGGTGGGCTGCAAACCCTAATCCGTTCCAGCTACGAACTGCTGGGCCTCCGCACCTACTTCACAACGGGTCCCAAAGAAACCCGTGCTTGGACCATTCATGCGGGAATGAAAGCGCCTCAAGCCGCTGGCGTGATTCATACCGACTTCGAACGAGGCTTCATCAGAGCTGAAACCGTCTCTTACAAAGACCTCGTGACCGCAGGCTCCATGCCAGCCGCCAAAGAAAAAGGTTGGGTGCGTAGCGAAGGAAAAGAATACGTCGTCCAAGAAGGAGATGTTATGCTATTTCGGTTCAACGTTTGAGTCAATTAATTTGAGTCAACTGAGAATTCAATTCAAGCAACGAACAATCGATAGAGGCTAATTCAATTAAAAAGAACTCCAAGAGATATTGAGGAAATCTATAATACAAGAATGGCACAAACCTATTTATTTCACACTTCTAAGTTACTAAATTTTGTCTTCCAAAAACTCGGGCTAAACTTTGCCCAAGCGTGGCAGCCAAAAGGGAGTCGATCGCCATTCAGCTCGAAAAACTTCTCTGGCTCCATCTCAAATGAAAACTGCATGGCCACGCGACTGTCGGGCACTTTAAAAAACGGGTAAAAGTACCGCATACTAGCCCAAAAGAGATCGTTGTTGATATTCCATCTATTCCAACTTCTAGCCTGCTTGGAGAAAATTTTGAGGGCGAGCAAGTGAGATTTTGTCTTCCTGAGGCAAAAGCCACTATTTCCTACAGATAACTTTTCTTTCCCAAAAAAAGAATTAATTCTTCTTGCGAGATCGATAATCCTTGAAATATTTGGCATTTGAATGGGATAATCGCAGGGCCAAGGTGCGCCTATATAGTCATAGTTTAGATTGCACCAATATTCTAGGTTATCTTCAAAAACGAAAGCATCTAATTCATAAATTAAAATATACTTGTACTTAGAGAATCTCTGGTAAAACTCCTGAGAAAGCATCAGCAAATTATAAGCAGTAACAGTTTCGAAGTACTCATCTTCAAATGATTCAAACTGCAAACCTGAATATTTAGCTTCAAGGCTAGAAACGTCTATCCTAGAAGGTTTAACCATAAAAATCGGGTATTTGTGCAGAACCTTTAAGCATTGGAGAAAAGAAATCTCCTCGTCATGATTCATTTCAAGCTTGTGAGTTGGAATTACAACCGCAACCAAATTTTCCTGTCTCATACAAACTCCGCTCCAAAGACTTGGCTTAGAGGACTTCAGTATTTAAATTTTCAAAATAGTGGAGCGGCAGGCTAAAGATTGTCAAGTACTCTACCGATTTCTGCAAATGTCTTAGTCTTTATTTAGGGGGAGGGGAATTCAATCCGAGGTAAGCGCCTCGCTCAAAGCGATCGCACAGCCCCCTCTCTTCTTTACCATCAGTGGCAGACTCAGCTCAAGTTAACGGATCGTTCCAAAAGGAAGTGCCTGACAGGCATAGCTGTAAATCTACAGTGCAGGAGATTTACGGTTACTTCTATCAGACACTCAAGTCCGTTAAGGCATACATACGGACATTTCTTCGATCGGTTCAAAGAACGATTCACTCAATTAAAGGTTGCGAAGAGACATTTTACCCTTCCAAACAATCGAGCAACGCATTACTCTTCTTCAGGGGTCAGCTTTAAAAGAAGATATCCCAATCCAAGCCCCACCAAGACCAGCACAAATGGCAAGATTGCCGCGTTAAAAATCTCTCCGCCCATAGTTTTTATATCCAAAACGCATTTTCTAGACGCTGCCTTCCAAATCGAAGGTGCAACGAAACAACCCACATTATAAAACTTAGGACATCAAATTCAAAAAACCTTACCCAAAAGCTTAAATCTGCATTCTAGATAGGGATGCTAAGTTTCATGTCATAATAGTTTACAGTGTTTTTCATAAAAAATCGTTGTTTAGGTTATGTCTTCAGAGACGCCACTGCCAGAATCCTTAGATCGATACGAGTGTCGGGCTTGTGGCTACATCTACGAGCCCGAAAAAGGAGATAGCCGCCAGGTTCCGCCTGGGACTGCCTTTGCAGCGCTTCCCGCAAACTGGGCTTGCCCGGTTTGCAGCGCATCCGTTTCGAAGTTCAGCAACATTGGCCCTGTCGGTTCGCCATCCGGGTTCAAGGAAAACTTAAACTATGGCATCGGCGTTAACGCACTGCCTCCCGGCCAAAAAAATCTTTTAATATTTGGTGTCTTAGGGTTGTTTGTTTTGATTTTGCTCAGTTTTTACGGATTGGGTTAGATAACCCAGCTTGCCACTTTTTCCACGGCAAGAAGGAAAATCCGCCGTAAACCACCCCCCAACCGATCCCGCTAGATTCACCTTGGATTTATGATGCATTCGCTCCAAAAACTGTTGAAGTCGCTGCTGGCCGTCTCGATCGCCCTCGTCTTTTGTACCTCCTGTGCTTATCTTCCCGCCTTAGAAAACAGTCCTTGGGAGTTGGTGTCGCTTCCCACGGACGCTACGGTACTCGACCTCAGTTTCGTGTCTGAGGATCATGGGTGGTTGACGGGGACGCGCTCTACCCTGATGGAAACTGTAGATGGCGGTAAAACCTGGGAACCCCGACAGCTTGAATTAGGCGATACATCCTATCGTTTTAATTCGATTAGCTTTTCTGGGAACGAAGGCTGGATTGCTGGAGAGCCGTCTATTTTGTTGCACACCGAAGATGCTGGGCAGTCTTGGTCTAGCATTCCTTTAAGCGCTAAGCTGCCAGGCAAGCCTGCGATGGTGGTAGCGGTTGGCCCTCATGCTGCCGAAATGACAACGGACGTGGGCGCCATCTACAAAACCGAAGACAACGGTCGCCATTGGACTGCCATGGTTCAGGAAGCCTTCGGCGTGCTCAGGAACGTGAATCGCGCACCGAATGGAAGCTACGTAGCCGTCTCCTCGCGAGGCAGTTTCTACTCTATCTGGAAGCCCGGCGAATTATCCTGGGAACCCCACAACCGAAACAGTTCCCGACGGGTTCAGAACATGGGATTTGCCCCTGACGGTCAGCTTTGGATGCTGGCTCGAGGCGGACAAATTCAGTTCAGCAACGATGCCAACGAATGGGACGAACCGATCGCGCCGGATTACTCAGTTAGCGTGGGGCTGCTCGATCTAGCCTATAGAACCCCAGAGGAGCTATGGGTGACGGGCGGTAGCGGCAACCTGCTGTGCAGTTTCGACGGGGGTAAAACGTGGCAGAAGGATCGCTCGGCCAATCAGCTGGCGACCAATCTCTATCGCGTGATGTTCCAAAGTCCCGATCGAGGCTTTGTCCTCGGTCAATCTGGCATTCTGCTGCGCTATGTCGGCTGAGCAGTCAGAGGCTAGAAACGCGAGCCGTCGATCGACGCACAGAAGATTTACTTGTGAGAGTTTCTGTTGTTTCGTATGATCGGGGATGTAAGTTAAAAGCGACCTCCTCAGAGATGGAAAAAATCCAATCTCTCTTCGGAGGCAGATCTCGATTTAAACTGTGTTGATAAGAGGTAATTAAAGTGGCTGGTACTACTGGGGAACGACCATTTGGCGATATTATTACAAGCGTTCGCTATTGGGTAATCCATAGCATTACGATTCCGGCTTTGTTTATTGCAGGGTGGCTGTTTGTGAGCACGGGGCTTGCCTATGATGCGTTTGGCACCCCTCGACCCGACCAATACTTCGATCAAGCGCGTCAAGAAGTTCCCTTGGTGAGCGATCGCTTTGCCGGAAAACAGCAAATTGACGAATTTACAAAAGGACTTTAAAACACTATGACCAGCAATAATCCAAATCAACCGGTCTCCTATCCTATCTTTACGGTTCGTTGGCTTTCTGTTCATGCCCTTGCCGTGCCTAGCGTTTTCTTTTTAGGCGCGATCGCATCTATGCAGTTCATTCACCGTTAGGACGCTGTCATGACAGAAAAGAATCCCAATAACCAGCCCGTCGAGCTAAACCGTACTTCTCTGTACTTAGGGCTGCTGCTCATTTTTGTGGTAGCACTGCTGTTTTCGAGTTATTTTTTCAACTAATATCTCATTCCCGTTACGCAGTGCCGCGAAGTACCGCGTAACAAATCTTGTCAGCAAACGGGTTTACCGTGCCAGCGCGCTGGGATGGCGAACCTTAATCATAGTTTTAGAGGAGGAAACGCTGAATGTCTGGAAGTGGGCGAATACCCTTGTGGATCGTAGCAACAGTAGCAGGAACCGGCATCCTTGTCGTGTTAGGGCTGTTCTTTTACGGGGCCTATGCAGGTCTTGGATCGTCGCTTTAGAAGCATCGGTCGCCTGAATGCAGGCGGCCAGAGGGGCTTTATTGGGTCCATCAATAAAAAATAAATCCGTCTACTGCAAGACTGCGGCAGACGGATTTATTTATGGACGGGTTGAGTCAGAAAAACATCGCGCTAGACCAAAAAATTTAGCGCTCGCTCAGCGTTACCGTTCTATGTAAAGAAACAAAAAGGACATCGCAACAGCCGGAAAGACTAAACCGACTAAGGGCACCAAAACCGAAGGTAAAAGATCTGAGCTCATAATCAATACTCGTTCTGCTAACGCCTTTTATTATCACCATGAGGTTTCCAACAATCAAGCCTTCCTGAGAAAAGTATTAATTCATTGCAATCGTCGATAGCGTTGGCACTCGATCTCGAACGCTCGATTTTGAACGGCTTCCCAATCTGCTAGCACCTTAAAAGCTCCCATTGTCCCAGACGCCACATCGAAAAATCGAGCGTTCTCCAGGCGCAGGATCGCAAATGCATCAAAATGGACCAAACAGACACGCACATTAACGAATATTGACAATTCGTTGCATAAAGTCAAAAGATTCGTTACATTATTTAAAGAAAATCACTCCTGTAGGTTTATCACCATGGAAAAAACACAAGTCGAAGCTGAAAATCGCAACGCGTGGGTCTTTGGGTTTACCCCTCAAGCAGAGATCTGGAACGGTCGTTTGGCGATGATCGGGTTTTTAGCTGTTATCCTCACTGAGGCTTTTTCAAACGAAGGCGTTCTTCATTTCTGGGGTTTGCTCTAAACCTGCGATCGACGCCTGAGTTTCCTAGTTCGATCTCGCGCGCCATACGCAATCCCAAAAAGCTATTGATACCAATAGCTTTTTTTTAATGGCACGAGGCCGGCTGTCTTCTGTTCTCCTCTCATTTGGGGTGGGGCTGCTGTCATGCTTGTATCTGTACAGAGGCGTGTATAAC
The DNA here is from genome assembly GCF_044923475.1 of Altericista sp. CCNU0014. Classification (NCBI taxonomy): domain Bacteria; kingdom Bacillati; phylum Cyanobacteriota; class Cyanophyceae; order Synechococcales; genus Altericista; species Altericista sp. CCNU0014. Next base: position 1,164,729 of record NZ_CP137338.1, on the reverse strand, counting down.
AACTAGACTTGGGTTGTCTGGGTTATTCGCTCGAAAACATGGCAAAAACATGGCAGTTCCACCCGCTTGGGCTGGTTAGGAGGCGATGTGCCTGAGAACGTCACGCCTGGACGCGATCGCCCATCGGATGCCGCCATGATTACTATGGTCTGGACCGACTTGCTCGGTTCCACTGCGATGAAGCGCGAGCTGCAGGGAGAGTACGTCAGCGATCGCGACCGAATCTACCTATCGCAAATCCTGCAGCCCCATCGGGAACGGGTGGAACGCAGCCTGGCACAGTATCGAGGGCGGGTCGTCAAAACAGAGGGAGACGCTTTTTTTATAGTCTTTTCTAGCGTGACCCTGGCCTTAGAATGGGCCGTTCAATTGCTCAAAAACCACAGAGAGCAGCCCATTCAAACGCCCCTAGGTCCCCTGCAGGTCAGAATTGGCATTCACACGGGTACCCCTACCCAAAGCAATGGCGACTATATCGGGCAGGAGGTCGATTGCTTGGTTCGGATTGCGGACTTAGCCCAAGGCTCGCAAATTTTGCTCTCGGAAGTTGCCGCAGTCTTACTCCGCAATTCAGGACTAAAGGATCTCAAGATTCACAGTCACGGGCAATATTTGCTCAAAAGCATGGGAGAGGTTCCCATTTTTGAGGCCCTCTGGGACCAACAGCAGCCCCAACCGCCTCGCTTGGATGTGAAAGCATTGTTTAACGAGGGCTACTTAAAGCCTGTTTTGCCAGAACCCGCCGCAACGGGACGGGAGCGACCTGCTGCATTATCGGCGATCGCCCCAAGCAAACGTACTCAACAAACCGCGCTCTGGATTTTAATCGCGAGCTTGAGCTGGAGCATTGCCGCAAGCGGGCTCCGGTGGATCGGAGGATTGCAGGCGCTAGAACTGTGGAGCTTCGATCGGTTGATGCGGCTGCGGCCCCACGAACGGCCAGACGATCGGATTTTGATCGTGACCGTAACCGCCCGAGATTTACTTCAACAGACAGCGGACAGTCGGCGCAGTTCTTTGTCCGATCGCAACCTCCTAAAGCTCCTGCGAAAAATCGAACCCTTCAAACCTAGGGCGATTGGACTAGACATTTATCGCGACTTTCCGGTTCAGGCACAGTTTCCGCAGTTGGCGCAAATCCTGCGCCAAAACTCCAAATTAATCGCCGTCTGCAAGGCGAGGGATCCCGAGGGCGATCCCGAGGGCGTCTCTCCGCCCGTCGAAGTTCCCATCGCCCGCGTGGGCTTTAGCGACTTCATCGAAGACCCCGACGGCATCATCCGGCGACAGCTCCTGTTTATGACACCAGACCCGCTTTCGCCCTGCCAAACCCACTACAGCTTTGGCACCCAAGTTGCACTGCGATATCTGGCAGAGCTGGGAATTCAACCATCCTTTACCCCAGATGGCAATCTAGTCTTGGGCAAAACTGCGTTCGAGCGCCTCCAGTCTTTAAGAGGCGGCTATCAGTTCCAGAGTGAGGGAGGCCACCAAATGGTACTGAACTTTCGATCGCTTCCTAAGCCGCAAGACATTGCATTGCAGGTTTCGCTGTCCGACGTTTTGAACGACAAAATCACCCCGGACTCGATCGAGGATCGGGCGATTCTCATCGGCGTCAACGCAAACTCTTCTAGCGATTTTTGGGCAACACCCTACGGAGCGGGAGGCACGCGCAAAGTGCCCGGCGTCCTCATTCAGGCCCATGCCATCAGTCATCTCTTGAGCGCGACCCTCGATCGGCGGCCTTCAATTTGGGTCTGGCCCCTGTGGGGCGATAGTCTCTGGATCTGGGTTTGGGGAATTGCTGGCGGTTGTGCGGTTGGATGGGCGCGACGCTTGCCTCAGGTATTAGCCGGATTGAGTTCGATCGGTTTGGGGCTCTGCACGATCTGTTTGGTAGCGCTGACCTGGGGTGGATGGCTTCCTTTAGTGCCTGCTATGCTGGCGTTATTGCTTACAGGAGGCACGATTGGCTATCGCAAACTCGCCGTACAGCAGGAAAAGTTAAGGAAATCTCGGGAATCGTTCTGAATCTTTGCTACAGCACATAGAGAATCTCGAAAAGCAAGATACGCTTAGAACATACCGTTCCTGTGGTACGGAATTGAGGGGAATGAAAAAGTACTGCTGTCTGGATATAACTCGCAATTCAGCCAATCTGTCTCTAAGGCGGCGTTTTGAAGGGTTCCATCGATCGCAGGCCCAGCCACGGGAAGACAGATCGATGCGGAAGTCGACGATCGCACCGACTTCCCTTTGGGTTGCGGGTCTTGGCTTGGGTTTGGCGTTGGGAACTGCTCTACCCCTAAAGGCATCCGAGCCGCGCCGCGCGTCCAGTCCAAAAACATCGGTCCTCCAATACAACCCGCCCATTCCACCTAACCTCGGCGCCCCCAAAGGTCGAACCGGGGGAGGGGCCAGTCGGGGAACTTGCGCCCAGTACGCGGCGATGCAAGCAATAGCGCCGCGCGGCGTTGGCAGCAAGTCTCCAGATTTGACCGTTTCAGATCGTCCGACGTTTTGGTTTTATCTACCAGCTCGTTCCCAAACCGATAATCCCGTCGAGTTCGTCCTGCAAGATGCTGAAGATCGCTACATCTACAAAACGACTTTCGTCCAATCCAAAACCGCTCCAGAGCTGGTCAGCCTGACCGTGCCAGAACAGTCTCCTTCCCTCGTTCCTGGCACTTTATATCGTTGGACCCTCAGCATTCAGTGCAACCCGAGTCGCCCCAGTCAGGTCGCTTTCATTCGCGGAGCGATTCAGAAGGTGGCGATCGCCCCCGCCCTCAGCGCTTCTCTCAACGCCAGCACGCTAGAGACTGCAGCACGGCTCTATACAGAACGAGGCTTTTGGTACGATGCCATGACCGTCCTCGCTCGATCCATGCAGGCCCAACCTGAGAACCAAACCACGATTCGACTTTGGAAACAATTGCTGGCGCAGGCAGGATTAGCCAATCTAAAGTCGCCTTCGATTGCCATCCGAAGACTTAAAGTGCTGCAGCACGACAATACGACACTGTCGCGCTCGTAAAGTCACGCACGATATCGATTTTCCTACAGGCGTTCGATCGACTTGCCTCCCGTTTTAAGTTTCCTCAACCAACAACTGTCGCTTTCGAGGGTGGTACGCGCTTCAATTTAAAATTATTTGTAATCTTCACATCCAAAAGCTTAGGTTATGGCGTCAAAAGGTAAACCTTTGGATGGCCACAGGAGTTAGACATGACCCTTGCTGAAGCCCTGGCACTTTTAGATCGAATTTTGCCCAAACCCCTCAACGATCTGCACGCCTTTGTTTTTCAGCACGCATGGGAAGGCAAAAGTTATGCGGAAATGGCAGATATCTCTGCCTATGATGAAGGCTATATCAAATCGGTCGGATCTGGCCTATGGAAAAGCCTGACTCAGGCAATGGGCCAAAACGTGACGAAAAGTAACCTGCGCACTAGTCTAGAAACCTACGCTCGTCGATACGCCAACGAGCAAAGCTCGCCTTCAACCCTAACCCCCTCCACAGTCATCGATCGAGCGGCCAGCGGAAAGACTTCCAACGAGAATCCGCAGCTTTTCTCTGCCCTGGCAACCCCCGAGCAGGTCCTCCCAACGCTCCGCCAAGACTGGGGAGAAGCCATGGATGTTTCCGTTTTTTTAGGACGGATGGCAGAACTCCAGACTCTCCATCGCTGGATCGCCGACGATCGGTGTCGCTTAATTTCAGTGTCGGGCATGGGGGGAATGGGGAAAACAGCCCTGACGGTGAAGGTGGCGGAGCAAGTCATCGGCCATCGTAGAATACCGCAGACTAGTAGTTCAGACCTGTCGAATCCCGCCTCGCAGACCGCAGAGTTTCAGTATGTCATTTGGCGATCGCTGCGGAATGCGCCGCCCTTAAATGCGCTGCTGTGCGATATCATTCAATTTCTCTCGGATCGGCAGGAAACCGAAGCAAGCCTGCCCCGCACTCAAGAAGATCGAATTTCTCAGTTATTGCATTATTTACGGCGATCGCGCTGTCTGATTATCTTGGATAATGCGGAAACGATTCTGCGCGGAGGAGAACGTTCCGGTATCTATCGAGAAGGCTATGAAGGATATGGAGACTTGTTTCAGCGTCTGGGAGAAACTCGCCATCAAAGCTGTTTGGCAATTACAAGTCGAGAAAAACTCAGGGAAATCACCTTACTAGAAGGAGAAGAATCCCCCGTGCGATCGATGAGTCTTTCTGGACTGGGAGAAGCGGAAGGGCAGGCCATTGTTCAACAGCGTGGCAGTTTTGCAGCAACTGAAATGGAATGGGAAGGACTGGTACGCCATTATGCAGGAAATCCTCTCGCTTTAAAGATGGTGTCTGCTGTTGTAGACGATGTGTTTGGCGGCAGCGTATCTGGCTTATTAGAGTACCTTCAGCCGAATTCGAAAACGCTGATGTTTGATGACATCCGGGATTTATTAGAGCGGCAGTTTAATCGTCTTTCCGACCTCGAACAGGAAGCCATGTACTGGTTGGCCATCAACCGCGAGTTTGTCTCGCTGAACGAACTCAGGGACGATTTAGTCTCTGTCCAGTCCCAACTGCAATTGCCTGAAACGCTGCGCTCCTTGGGAAGACGCAGCCTGATTGAAACCGCTACGTCTACTCTGGCAGAAGCCCAGTCCGTCAGCTTTTCCCAGCAGCCCGTCGTCATGGAGTACGCGACCGAAAAACTGATCGCACAGATCGCCCAAGAGATTTTGACCCGGCAAATTGACTGGATCGTGCGTCTTGCCTTGATGAAGGCAACGGCCAAAGACTACGTCCGTCGCAGTCAGATTCGGGTGATTATTGAGCCACTATTGGAAGAGCTGAGACTCAATTCCCTACAGCCATCGGAATCCTTGCTGAACCAGCTTCTGGAACGCTTGCACGCCGACTACGCAAACCTGCCTGGCTATGGCGCAGGCAATGTCATTAACCTTTTACGGGAGATGGGGACCGATTTTTCCCGCTACGACTTCTCCCATTTGGCAGTTTGGCAAGCGAATTTGCAAAGTCTGATGCTCCATCAGGTTAACTTTCAAAATGCAGATTTAACGAAATCTCTTTTTTCCGAGACCTTAGGCGGGGTCTTCAGAATTGCCTTTAGTCCCGATGGAAATTGTCTGGCATTGGGGGACTCCAACGGCGAGATTTCCTTGCGGAGCGCGACCGATGGCGAACTGCTCTCAAGCTGGCGCGGCCATGAAGGCGTCATGTGCGGGATGGCCTTTAGCCCCAACGGACAATTGCTCGCCACTGCTTCGTGCCATATTGTGAAACTGTGGCAGATTGAGGAGAGGATCGCGGCAGGAGTATCCCATTCTGTTGGTGGTTTGGACGGACAATCACCTCAATCTGCCGGTCAACTCCTCAACATTTGGACCGATCATACGGGCTGGATTCGGCAGTTAGCCTTTAGTCCGGATGGGAGTCTGCTCGCCACAGTTGGGAATGAAGACCAAACCTTGCGTCTTTGGGAGATCGAGACGGGGAACTGTCGGCATATTCTCACCGGGCATCAGGGTCCCGTCCTATCCTGCGCGTTTCACCCATCTCAACCCGTTATCGTTTCGGGTAGCGGCGATCAAACCTTAAAGTTCTGGGACACGATCGCCGGAGACTGTCTCCAAACCTGGACCGGACAAAACCATCACATTTGGTCCATTGCGTTTAACCCTGAGGGTCAAATTCTAGCAACGGGAGATGGGGGCGGCACGATTAAGTTGTGGCACTCGGACACTGGCAACTGCTATGGGGCGTTAACGGGCCACATCGGTTTGATTTACAGCCTCAGTATGAGTCTCAATGGGCAAATGATGGCGAGTAGCGCGTCGGATGCGACCGTTCGAGTTTGGGATTTACAGACCGGACAGTGTCAACGGGTTTTACAGGAACATACCAACGATGTATTCGATGTTGCCTTTAGCCCTAACGGCAACACCCTAGTCAGCGGAAGCTTTGACCACACCGTGAAGTTTTGGGACACCCAACAGTGGCATTGTCGTCGGACCTGGAGAGGGTACAGCAATGGCTTTTGTGCGGCAGCAGAACTCTCTGGGGACAGATTGCTGACAGGCAGCAGCGATGGGTATATCCGGTTTTGGGATGTCCAAACCGGACGCTGTGCGAGGCAAATCCGCGCGCATCAAGGATTTGCTTGGAGCGTTGCGGTTAGCCCTGCCGAACGATGGCTGGCGACGGGAGGGGAAGATGCTGCGATCAAGCTTTGGAATCTGGAAACAGGTCAATGTTGCAAAGTGCTCAAGGGACATCTGAGCGCCGTCCGGGCGATCGCCTTTAATGCCCGCTCCTTGAGCATTAACCCCAACGAGTTGGCGGGATTGCTTGCCAGCGGCAGTTCTGACGGTACGGTGAAACTTTGGGATCTCTCCACTGGGACCTGTCTGCGGACGTTCCAAGGACACCGCAGCCGGATTTGGGGCTTAGCCATGCATCCCGATGGGCACACGATCGCCAGCGGGAGTTTCGATCATACGGTCCGCATCTGGCAACCCGATCGGGAAGACTGCTTGCAAGTTCTAGAGGGGCATACACACTGGATCTGGGGTGTTGCCTTTAGCCCCGACGGAACCAAACTAGCCACGGCCAGCGGGGATCATACGATCAAAATTTGGGATACTCAAACCTGGCAATGTCTGGATACTTTACGGGGACATCTCAGTTGGGTGCAGGCGGTCGATTTTAGCCCCGACAGTCAATCTCTGGTCAGCGGCAGTGTAGACACGACCGTAAAGGTCTGGGATTTACAAAAAGGGTGCTGTCTCCAAACCTTTGCGGGGCACACGAATTGGATCTATACAGTTCTGTTTGCCAAAAACGGTCAAACCGTCATGAGCGGTTGTCAAGACGAGACCCTTAAATTTTGGGATATCCAAACGGGGGAATGTCTGAGAACGCTCAAAACGGATCGTCTCTATGAAGGGATGAATATCGAGGGCGTTACGGGTCTGAGCGAATCCCAGAAGCTGACGCTTAAACGCCTAGGGGCACTCCGCTAGAAGACCCTTCTATCGCAATATTTTGTCCGATTTCGCGATATTTGTCTCGAATCCGAACCACAACGCCAGGCATAAAAGCGATGCAATACTGAAATCTACGAGCAACATCCATAGGGGCATATTGTTCCACTGCACCTCGGAGCGAAATCGCACGAGCTGAAATATCAGGGCAAACGGTAAGATAACCAGCATCGCGGTTCCGATCTTGACCCGCTGCCAATCGCCTTCCCAGGCTATCCAAACCTCTAACAGACTAACCCCGATCAGCCATCCGCACAATGTCCGAGCGGTGAGCGGCGTGAACGTCCAAGGGGCGATCGCTATGAGCAATATCGGAAACAGATAGATGAGCAAGGCTAGACTGACTAAGACCAAACCATTCATCAGAAAAAAACGTCGAATCGGTCGTGCTAGCGGTCGCGTCCGCCCCAATCCGATGGGAGCCGATCGGTGCTGATGCAATCTGTAAAGCAGTGCAAAAATGGGAGGAGGCAACAGATAGCTGACAAACCACACATAGAAGGGGAGGGTGCCAATCGTAAACTTATCCCAGTGGAGAAAAGTAGTGAGCAACATAAACGCGGTAAAAACAGCCGCAGGAATACTGACAACGCGCACTTGTTGCCACCGACGCGCAACCGCACCCAGCACAAACAGAAGGCCAACCGATAGATAAAACGCGCCAAAGGTTGCTGCCATCACAGTGGGTTTAATCGTCCAGGCAAAATTGGTTGCTGTTGCTTCAGGGCGTGCGAACACAGCTCCTATGGCAGCAATGCCAAAGAGAATTTCAATTCCCAGCCAAATTCTAAGGGATAAAGAGATTGGCGTCTTAAAGGCGTTCGAGGATATGGATGACATGGAAGATAAACGCTCTAAACGGCTAAACGTATTCATGTTGCATTCGGAAGGCTGGAGTAGTACCAAATAGCGCTAAAGCGAAACTAGAACTTGCGAAGCCGCCAAACCATATCCAGGCTGAAAAAGTTCCAAAATCGAACAATTCGATATGGTATAGCGAAGCAAGTAGGACTCCTACCGTAAAGACTAGAGTGGCATAAATGACGATGCGAACTTCTTGCCAAGATTGTTGAGATCCGGCATACAAACTCCCTAGGCCGTAGGACAAGAAGGGAGCGCTATAAATATGAGCCAGCATCGGGGTGATTTTCCAGGGCCAAACGATCGCCATCCAGCTCGGCACAAGGAGTAAGCCCAAGGCCAATAAAGTAACCCACCCGCCCTGAATGTGTAAATAGGTTCGCATACGATCCGATAGCGGTAAACCCTCTGCGGGATCGATTTGCGATCTTTGTTGCCAAGCAATCCACGCTGCAATCAGCGGGAAACTGATATAGGCGATAAACCAAACCCAAACCTGCACGCGCCCCCAGTCGAAAGCCGGGAGGTAAAACAACGAGATAATACCCAGCGTCCCCGTCCAGATCGCAATCATGGGGGTCACCACTCGGACTTCCGCCCATTGTTTGGCCAGGATATTTAGCCCCATAAAGGTCGCACCGGAGAGATACATCGCCCCTAAAAAGCGCGAGTGTAACGGGGGCACCATCAACGGGAGTACTTGGAACACATGGGCAGGGAAAAACATACCCCAAATTCCAATCGTAGCTGCCAGCGCCAGAACAAAGCCGTAAAAGATTTTTTGAGGACCTGTAATTTCCGAACTGGCCGAGACTTTAGATCGAAAGGCGATTCCTATGACACTGAGATTAATGGCCTCGCTCGCAAAAATCAGTAGACTGCGATCTAAATTTATGGCCCAGGCGTAAAGATCGAGGGTTAACTTAAATGAAACCAGCGTCAAAACTGCCCATATAGCCCAGCTTTTGCGCGACCATACGCTGCCCAACGCGAATAGCGTAAAACCCGATAGAAAAACAGAAAAAATACGCAATCCAATACTCTCTTGACTAACAAAAGCGTAATATGGAAACAAGATAACTAATCCCATAGATTGGACGATCGTCAGGAATAATAAAGTTTTTCTAAACTGTAAAATCACGAGCTATTTTCTCCCGCCATCTCAATAGTCTCTTGATTATTGACGTTCTAATTTTGATTGTCGGTGATTTCGGATTGCTCAATGAACGATCGCCTTCACGAGAAAGAGTGACGATTATCACTAGTTAGGCGATTTCTAGAAAAGAGAATACCGAGTCGTAGGGGCGCAAGGCCTTGCGCCCCTGCAGAATGTTTGGTAGTTTGGTTCTTCTGGAATCTCGCTGATAATTGTATAATAGACTACATTCTATCGTGTATTGAATGATGGACATTCACTTAGATCTCCTCCTCAATTTTCCTAATGTTACGGTACAAAGTTGCGTTCATGAAGATGAAGGCATTCGCCTAGATTTAGGATTTATAAAGGAAGGTAGCCATTGTCCTAAGTGTAAGCATTTTAGTGATGATCTTCATCGAAGTCGACCTAGCTTAATTCGAGATTTATCGATTTTTGGAAAACAGACTTATCTTCGTATCTATCGTCGTCAATACTATTGTTCAACCTGCCAAAGTTACTTTACAGAACAATTATCCTTTGTCGATTGGCATCGTCGCTATACTCAGCGATATGAGGCATATATTTATGAAAGCGTGCAACATTCGACCATTGAACAAGTATGTCGAGAAGAAGGACTGACTTGGGATCAAGTTCATGGGATATTTAAGCGACAATATAAGCTAAAAAAACCGAAACTTGGAGTCCGATTACCCGCTTGAGTATTGATGAGATTAGTAAACGTAAAGGGCATAAAGATTTTGTGACAGTGGTTTGTGATATTGAGCAGGGAAACTTGGTAGAGGTCATTGACAGTCATAAGCAAGATAAAATCATTGAAGTGCTTGAGCAACAGCCCTTAGAGATACGTGAGCGAGTTAAAGAAGTGGGTATTGACATGTGGGGTGGCTTTCCAAAAGTGATAGAAAAAGTCTTTCCTAATGCAGTAGTGGTCATTGATAGATTTCATGTAATGAAGGCAGTCAATAGCAATTTGAATACGATTCGAAAGCAATCTGGGATAAAGGTCAAGAATAATAAATTTATCTTGCTCAAGAATGGGATAGATTTGAGTGCTGAAGAGAATGAAAAATTAGAACTAATATTAAAGCAGTCAGACCGACTGAGAACGGCATATGAGTTAAAAGAGTCATTTCGAGCGATATACGAGTCAGAGCTAACTGTTGAAGACGGGAAAAAGAAGATAGAGTTATGGATGGATAAAGCCAGGAAAGTTTACTGTAAAGCGATTACAACGATCTCTAATCATATAGAGGGGATATGCAACTACTTTTTAAGTCGGACTACGAGTGGAGTAATGGAAGGAATTAATAATAAAAGTAAACTGATTAAACGACGAGCTTATGGATTCGTTAACTTTGACAATTTCCGTATGCGTCTATTAGCTTAATTTTTTGATTAGACAAATTTATCAGCCTAAACCCAGAAGAGCCGTAGTTTTTATTTCGGGAATGGCTTGGAGTTTATACAGAGATAGCGTTAGCGTATCGTCTTGAAACTGATAGACAATCTCTGATTTCATTCTCTGTTGCGCGATAACGCTTTTGAGGCGATCGCTAGGGTTATAGAGAAAGACATCGCCAGATAGATCGGGGATTTTCAGGGTCTCTGGCTCGGTCGAAAGCAGAATTTTAGTATCTGGATCTAACCGATGGCTCAGCGGCATGATGACGCCTAAGGGCATATCGGAAACGAGCAGCGGATCGACAGCTCGGTTAACGATTTTTGGAATTTCGACATCGAATTCGGACCAACCCCACCAACTCGTCGCCTGAGATGAAATTGCACAAGTTACAATACTACAGGTCATCAGGACGGCTGCAATACTTTGCCAGGTTTTCCGATGGACTGCTGTTGCGTATTTTTGCGTCATTCGATCGACCAGCAGATAGGCGATCGCCAAATCGATTCCTAGATAGAATGGCAAAAGATACCGCGTATTCATCGATCGTCGGCCTCCCCAAATCAAGTCTGGAAGGAGGATTGGGAGGAAGGACACCCCCATTGAGATAAAGAGAAACAGCCATTGCCGCTTGAGTCCATGACGGAAAAGGGTAACACAGGCGAAAATGGATAGAAACAAAATCGGAATGGCCAGGTAAACCAGCCGTTCATCATAGCGAAAATGCCATGCTGCGAAGAGTTGACAGATATGAATGCCCCAAGATTTGAGCAAGGTCAGCAAAGGGACGGGTTCCTTTGTCCAGGCAGTAGATAACCCGATCGTTTCTCGATGTTGCCACATTGTCCAAAGCCAGGGAATAAAGGAGATAATGCTTACCCCTGCCGCAAGAAGATAGCGAATCGCGTTCTGGCTCAACCGGAAGCGTTCGATCAGGAGTACGTAAAATCCATGCCCTAACAAGGTTAGAGCGAATAATACATGGCAATACAGCCCCGCGATCAGCATCCATAGGTACAAGATCCAGTGCCAGAGCACTTTTGAATGCATCGCCCGAAGTAACAGGGCACTCGAGCATAAAACAATGACGATCCACAAACTATATTGACGCGCTTCTTGTGCGTATCGAATCGAGAGGGGGGAAACGGCCCACAGACTCATGGCCATCCATCCCACTGCCGGAGACGCAAACAGTTCTAACCCCAGCCAGTAAATTCCTGGCAATGCCAATAGACCGATCGCAGCGGGCAGCACTCTCATTGCTGCAATCGATGCGCCAAAATAATCGACCCATAATCGTGCGAGGGCATAGTACAAAGGAGGATGTTGCGCGTTCTTGGTTGCCAATCCATCGATCGTGTCGAGCACGCTGTGTTCCGATGATGGGTATTGGTAGTGTAAGAGATCTTTTACTTTGACAATTTGCCCCGCAAAGAGATGTTGAATGGCTTCTTGAGCGCTGTATCCAGAAAGATACAGCGAGGTATAGGTTTCATCGTGCCAATAGGGTTTTCGATCCAAATTGACAAATCGAAATGCGATACCCAGTAATAACACAACGGTAATAACAACTTTCAGCCATTGCGAGGATGAGGCTTCCGTTTTCATGGCAAATATCAGGTCATTCGGCGAAGGTTCGCTCCAACCTAGTTTGGGTCAGGTCGTAAAGGTTGACGGATGATGAAGAGAAGGCATCTCAAAGGGAAAAAGCGGGACGATCGCCGGTCCATCGTCCTGCTCTAGAAGCGGAGTTTCGGTCGGAGATTACAGAAGCGGAATGCGCTCAGCCAATCCCTTTAAATTCAATACTTTATAGCTGAGGACTGCGCCGAGCGGATTAAAAACCCGTCTGCGCTCTGCGATTTTAATTGCGATCGTTTCAAACTCTACTTCTTTCTGACCCAATATCACCACTGGCGGCAGTGCCAAAGCAAAGCTCAAACCGCCTGCATCGGCATTGGGAATTAACGTCGCGCTAATGAGAGATCCGAGCGGACTCTCTTGTCGGACAATATCGGCTCCCCTAAACACGAATCGACCTTCAGGTCCCTCATATTCCAGTTGAGGCTCTGCGGAATCGCCACCGCCGCCCAATGGACCGAACGCTCGCGGAAAGAACACGACCTTTGTCGTACCATCCGCATCCGTAAAGGCAAAACGATTCGGCTGGGGAACCTCCTCAGTCTCTCCTTCGCTGGAAGAATTTTCCGAACTGAAAAATGCAACCTTTGAATTTGCAGATGCGTGAATGCGAATGCCTTTCAATCCTTGAGGTAGGTTTTCCCATAGGAACTCTGCCGCAATCGGCGTAATCGCTTGGGTAGCACTCCCATCGGGAGGTTCGGCAACAAAGTCAAAGTCATAAATCCCATCAGGAGGGGCCTGGATATACGTAAACGGGACTAACTGCGGATGAGACCAACCTCCGGTCGGTACCGTACCCGATGCCGAGATTTTTAACTTTGCCGGAAAAGTTCTTAATGGAAAGAGCTTAACCTCAATGACTTCTAGTACTTTTTTCACGATCGAATTCCTCAATAATAATAAGCAAATTGAATATCCAATCAGCTCAAAACAAGATGTAAGATAGACCGTCGGAGCGCAGCACCGATTCTTGTTAGAAGGCGGTTTTATAAGCTTTGCGAGTCTTTCAATACGCCTGAATGTTTGCGACCTCTGACCGCTCTGACGAAGGGTTTCGCCTTCCATCGGTCGCAATAAAGTGGAGGAAGCGATAGAAACTCCACACCGTTCAAGTCATATTGTTTGCACCGTCTAACGCTCTGACATCGCTCTCCTTTGAGCGTTAGCAATGGGGCACTGCGGTATAACCCCCAGCCAGTGCATTGATGTAACCGACAACCACAGAAGTTATTAATGAGATGCACTCACTCAAGATGCACTCGCTCAAACCTCAGGTCTAAAATAAGCATAGGAAACGCGGAGCTACTATGCAGGTTGAAAAAGTCATACAAAGTGTGACAACCAAGGTCAGGAAAACTCAGGTCTGCGATCCCGGTAACGCGTGGAAGGTTCAGGCAGTCAGTTGATATGCCGGACAATTCCGTCGGTTGGTCTCTAGCATTGCAGTCATTTGCTCTACCGCTAAAGGACGACTGAACAGATAGCCTTGAATGATGTTGCAGTTTAGGGAACGGAGAATTTCAAGCTGCACTTCGCTATCGACGCCTTCAGCCACCACCGTCAGATCGAGTCCCTGTGCTAAGGAAATAACCGCTTTGATAATTTCAACATCTTTAGAATTGGGCTTTAGGTCGCAAATAAAGGACCGATCGATTTTTAGGGTATTGAGCGGAAGCTGCTTGAGGTAATTGAGAGACGAATAACCCGTTCCAAAGTCGTCCATGGCAATATGGACGCCCATGTCCTGCATCTGTCGCAGTAGACCTTGGGTAAAGTCCACGTATTTAACCGCAGTCGACTCAGTGACCTCTAGCTCTAGAAATCGAGGCTCTAGCTGCGTCTGCTCCAACACTTGAGCGACAACATTGACAAGATCGGGCTGGAAGAACTGGCGCGCAGACAAATTGACCGCAACGGACAAGGGCGCTAGCCCCGCTTGATGCCACGCTACGGTCTGAGCGCAGGCAGTTTGCATGACCCAGGTGCCAATTTCGACAATCAGACCTGTCTCTTCGGCCAGAGGGATGAACGTGGCAGGGGAAACCAGACCCAGTTCGGGATGCTCCCAGCGGATTAATGCTTCGAGACCGATAATCTGGCCCGTACTGGCATCGACCTTCGGCTGATAGTAAAGCAGGAGTTCTTGGCGCTCTAGTGCGTGACGGAGGCTGTTCTCTAGGGCAAAGAGTTCCGGCGCTTCCGAATTCATGGCAGGCGCGTAATGCTGAACGCTGCCCCGGCCTTGATCTTTGCAGCGGTAAAGCGCTACATCGGCATTTTGAAGCAGCAGTTCGGCAACTTTGCCATCTTGGGGGTATACCGAAATCCCGATACTGGCATCGATGTAAAGCTCGCGATCGTTGACGTTAAACGGAGCCTTAAGCGCGTCGTGAATGCGATAAGCGGTTTGAGACGCATCTTCCACATCTCGAATTTGCGGTAGCAGCACCGTAAACTCGTCGCCGCCCCATCTCGCAACGGTGTCGCCTTCGCGAAGACAGTCTTGGAGGCGATGCGCTACTTCTTGGAGCAGTGCGTCGCCAACCGAATGACCTAGGGTATCGTTGATGGTCTTAAAGCGATCGAGATCCATAAACATCACGGCTAGGTTTTGGCCGTTGCGCCGCGCGCTGGCTAAGGCAAAATCCAGGCGATCGTTAAACAGAATGCGATTGGGCAAATTGGTCAGGGCATCGTGAAAGGCTTGATGGTGGATAATTTCTTCCGTTTGCTGGCGCTGAAGGGCAGCACTGATGCTGGCCGCCATTGCAAAGATAATCGACTCTTCCTGGGACGACCACACATACTCAGTCGTACATTGGTGCAGCTCGATGAAACCCCAAAACTTGGAATTTACGATAATGGGCACGACTAAAAGGGACAGCACGCAATCTTGCAGCAAGAGCGACTGTTCGCTTTCTGGCAAGTTTCGGGTCAGATCGCTGATGGCAGTTTCGTCGGTTAGGAGATGATACCAACGTCTGAGATGAGCGCCGCTGTAGGGTTGGTTGTGACGATGGTTGTGTCTCAAAATGGACGGAATCGATTCGTGGGTCCACTCAAACCGCATGCTGGTCGAAATTTCTCCCGTACCAGGATGCGCGTGATTCATGGAGATACAGATGCGATCGACGAGGGCTGCAGCGCCTAAGGTTGCGATCGCTTCATTAATAGCAGAGTCGTAACCGACATTTGCCAGTAAGTGAGTGGTCGCTTTTGCCACGCTCTGCAAGAGGCGATCGTGTTTTCTGAGTTCGGACTCGGCGCGTTTGCGCTCCGTAATATCGAACACGCAGCAGCGAATCAGATCGCTTTCAGAAATATAATGAATCGACTGCTCGAAGACTTTATCTTCAACTGCCGCTTCTCTCACCAGAATATGAGACTCCGACTGACGAATGAGGGACAGCAACCCATCCAGCATGGGGTGTGCCATTCCCTGCTGGGTCAAGTCAGGAAAAATCTGTGCCGCTGCCGGATTGAGATAAGTCAAGTCTCCATGGATATTGACTTCAAAAATCGGGCTGGGAATAATTTCAGGAAAGGACGCTAGCCGGACCAAGGAAGCTTCGTCAAACTGCTCCTCAGCAGAACTAGAAACCGGGGCAATGGGGATATTCGATTCAGCAAATAACTCTGTATAGTCGATCGTCTGGGAATAGGATAAAAAAGCCTCATCCGTCAGCGCTGGCAAAATAAGGTAGCGGACTTTAACGTGATTGCCGAGTAAAAGCTGGTCGCCATGCTTCAAGCGATGGGAATAGCTTCTCTGCCCGTTGACCTTAATGCCGTTGGTGCTGCGTTTGCCCTGAAGATTGCCATCGATAATTAAAAAGCCGTAGTTGTTGGGGTCGGCACTGGTTACCCGTAAGAGCAGAGCGTGCTGTCGAGAAACGGCTTTAGATTTCAGGACGATCGAGTTGGTCGAATCCCGACCAATCGAATGAGAAGTAGACTCTAAGGGTAATAATCGCTGTCCCTCTCCATCTTCAACGGCAAGCAGGTGTCGAACCCCTTTCGGAGAAAGGGATGCTTCGGCTTGAGGTTCGGAATGTCTGGCCGAAGTATAGGGGTTGATGTCATACAAAAACGGCTCGGACAAGGGAAATACACCTTCACGTTAAGGGACAGTTAGGAGAAAACAGGTTCCTCTGGGACAGAATACGCTTCAGTATCGGGCGTTTTATCCAGACAAATCGCGAGCGAATTGGAGATGGAAACGAAATTTCAACACTGCATGGGACTGTGCTTAAGATTCCCAAATTTTCTATCTTGACAACATAACGTGCTGCAGCACTCCCTACCAGAGTATAAAAATTTATCAATCCCGCACTGAAAAGGGCTAGGTTTGAGATGGCTATCTATCTATATTTCAGGCAAAACGGTCATCCGTCCCCGGACAAAAATGCCTTCAGGGGCGATCGCCAGCTCTTGAAGCTGCACTTGGGGACCTAGATCGAAGCTGTAGCCCTGCAGGTCGCGGAGCGGCAGTCCCCGCTTAGACTGGGGAGTGGGCAACCATTCCGGGCGATCGAGGGAAAGGGTATGGGGGCCCTCTAAGCGGAGCGAGGTTTTGAGCGCCACGGGAACGGAGCGCTCGCCCTGCCGAACACTCAGCAGGGCGCTAAAGCGCACGGTATTGTCGGACAAATGCAGGTAGGGGTCTTGCAGCACGAGCAGCTCGGACGGGACGGATTGCCCCAGCGCTTCGGTAATTTGCTCGCCGACGAGCATCAGAAGCGCGTCGATGATGGCACTTTGAAACAGGGCGGAATGGAGAGAAGCTCGGGCATCTGGTGCCAGAAGCGAGACGCTTAAGTCGATGGGGAGAGGCTCTAACAACCGCAGCGATTTGCCCTTGAGAATTTGTCCGATGTTAATCCGTAGATTGGATCCGTTGAGTTCGATTTGGCTGAGATGCAGCCCCTGATAGACGACCTTCTGCGTCTTGAGCCGCACGTTTGGGAGATGGCCCGACAGAATTTGGCGATCGCCGCCTTCCAAATGCACTTCTAAACTAGAAACAGACTCAACCTGCGATCTCAGCCAGAGCTGAAGTGCGGGCTCTAGAATGCGACGGATCGGTCCTCGTTTGAGGATAGGTGCAACAGTCGAATCAGAAGAAGGCATCACAGGCAACCAAAACTCCACCCATCATAAAGGATTCGTTCGAGCTGTCCGTGATACGATCGTACTTGAAAGGGAGTAGCGAGCGGCACGAGGCCGCAAGATCGGCGTCAACATACTGGCGATGAGCCTGGTTCCGGTCGCGATAGCATTCATTCCACGAGTTATCGGCGCGAGACTTTCACTAACGTTCGCAGATCAATACTGCGGGCTTGGTGAAGTCTGACCGACAGCCCAGCCTGCAGAAAGGTCTCTTCATTCTTACTGTAGGGTTATAGGCTGTCATGCTTGAGGCATTCACGTCTGCGCTGCTGCTGATTACGAGTCAGGAACTGGGCGATAAAACCTTTTTTATCGCGCTGATTTTGGCCATGCACCATCCGCGTCGCTGGGTCTTCTGCGGTTCTATTGCGGCCCTAGCCGCGATGACTGCAATCTCCGTTGGGGCGGGTCACCTGCTCGGCTTTCTGCCTCAGGCCGTCACCCACCGCATCTTCATCGCGCTGTGTTTCGGATTTGGAGGTTGGCTCTGCTGGCAGGCCAGTCGGATGACTCCAGCCGACGAGCAAGAACCCCTCCAAGAAGCCTCCCAAGACGTTAAATCTTTCGAAGCCCAAGACCACCACTGGGGAAAGCGGCAGCAAGCGCTCAAAACCAACGCATCGTGGGCCATCGTTCTAGAGGCGTTTATTTTGACCTTTGTGGCGGAATGGGGCGATCGCACTCAGCTCGCAACCGTGGCGATCGCCATGCGGGGCCATCCGGTTGGCGTCATTGCGGGAGGGATTGCCGGACACGCAGTCTGCACGTCAATCGCCGTTGTCGGGGGGCGTTGGGCTGCGGGACGAATTTCCGAACGGGTCATTACTTGGATTGGAGGGTTGCTGTTTATTTTGTTTGGGGCGATCGCCATTTTCTCCAATCCCTCGGCTCTTTAAACCGCAAAGACTGACCCCTGCGATTGAAGTCAGAGCCAACCCTTGCCCTACCATTTCAAAAAATTTTGAGGTAGCTTTCCCGCAGCGCCGTTTTACCTCAGTTTGTGACCTGGCTAAAACCAGGTGGGTGCCGAATGCCTCAGTTTAAAGTTTCCAGATACGAGTCTGGTCTACTGCCACCGGACAAAATAGGCTCCCGTACAAAACAAGCATAGATCAATAAACTTGTTGGCAGTCACCAACGCCGCAGATAAAGCTAGAGGCATTCTAACAATAATTTTCGGTAAGATCGGCTTGGACGCCCAAAGGATTGCCATGAACCCTTCTCCATTGAGCCTCGATTCCATTCCCGCTCGACCTGCCGCTGCCGAATCCGAGCATTCCCTAGCCCTGGCCCAACGCCTTGCCCATCAGCTCAGCCTCAAACCCGAAGACTGGCATCGGCTTAAATCAAATCGCCGCAGTCGCGCCCTAGAGCAAGCGGCGGCTGCATTGGTCTACCTGCTCAAGGACGAACCCGAAGAAGGGCTGGCTCGCCTCCAGCAGGCCGTAGGATGGCTCGATCGCACCATTAGCGCGCCACCTTGCCCTACCCACGGGCATTCCCGACCTTCCCCCGACACATAGAAAGATGTTTAGAATAGTAAAGCTTTCCTTAGAGAAAAGCGATTATCTTTCTTCGGTCGCCTCCAGTCGGTAAACTACATAGTGATATTAAAAAGGTGGCGAAAACATTATGAGTGTTGTCAGTCAAGTCGTACTTCAGGCCGATGATGAGCTGCGCTATCCAAGCGCCGGCGAACTACAAAGCATTGCAGAGTTCTTCAAATCTGGTGAGGTGCGGGTACAAATTGCCAACACCCTCAGTTCCAACGAGAAGCGCATTGTAGAGCAAGCGAGTCGGCAGCTCTGGCAAAAGCGACCCGATTTTATTGCCCCCGGTGGTAATGCCTACGGCAGTCGCGAACGCGCGCTCTGCCTGCGCGACTACGGCTGGTATATGCGTCTCATTACCTACGGGCTAGTCTCTGGAGATAAAGAACCCATTGAAAGCATTGGTTTGATAGGGGTTCGGGAAATGTACAACTCCTTGGGGGTACCAGTCCCTGGGATGGCAGAGGCAATCCGCTGCCTCAAGGCTGCATCTTTGGCGCTGCTGTCAGACGATGAAGCGGCAATCACCGCACCTTATTTTGACTACTTAATTCAGGGCATGTCGTAGAGCTTTATGCGCGCGCTTGATAGCCAGCGTGCATCTAGATTTAGCGTTTATCGTTTTGCGCCATCGCTTAAGAGCCTGCTTTGACATTCAAAGCAGGCTCTTAATACTTTCAAGATTCAGCACGGAACCCGTTCGGGCGCGTCTAACGATTACCGCTCGCACTCATAATATTTGCTTTGACCGTAACGGGTTCGAACTCAAACAAGTTTGGATCGGTTGGGTCGATCGTCGCTCTAACCCAATGCATATCAGGGGGTCCAAAGGTTTCTACGCGCGTGAAATTCATGACCCGCTGATTGCGCGGGCCGACCAAGGGCTTGTCGATGCGGAAGTAGTGACTGTCGCCGTGGACGAGGGCAACGGGCTTGGCAAACGCGATCGCCTCGGGCAGGAGCGCATCTAAAAAATCATTGAACCCAGTGCGCTGCTCGCGCGGTAGCTCGAACCCTGGATTGGCTTGCATGACGAGCATGATGCCGCTGCGCTGCTGCTGCCGGGCTAAAGCAAAGGAAGACTTGAGCCAGTCTAAATTTGCCCGATCGCGCGCCTTAAATTCTCGATCCATTTCAGGCGTGCGGCCAAAGTTGTTATTGCTACCGACGAGGTGGAGTCCCACAAACAAAACAGACCCATACCCCCAGCGCACATTCTCGCGATAGGTAGCGGACTTTGGCGATTGACTTTGACGTTCTAGCTTCAAAACCGTCTGTCCCAGGCTGTAGTCCGTTGCAAAAAAGAGCTCCCGCAGCTTCGCAAGGCGAGCTAAGGGATCGCCTCCCGTCCGGTGACAGTCCGTCCACTCGTTGTCTCCCGGCACGAGCACGAAAGGAATGCGGAAGGTTTGGTAAAGCGATCGCCGACTCAGGGTCAGCTCATCGGTACAAGGCGACGCGCTACTCTGGATATCGCCATCGTGGATGACAAATGCAGACTTACTGCGATTGATATCGGCAACCACATTGGGATATTGCCGTTCTTCTAAAGCAGAATAGGGCGCGTCGCCAATCAGCGCGATCTCAAAACGATTGGGGGTCGCACCCGCATTGATGGGCGTTTGCGCGAAAGTTGCGGTGCTTTGGCTAAGACCGATCGCAGCCAGTCCCGCAGCAATCCATCCTCGGTAACGTTGAAAAGCCATTTTTGATTCTCCCCAGATATCTCGTCGGGGCGCACATACCTTGCGCCCCCTCACGGGTGTCATAGATCTATACGGAAATTGCAACCGAAATCATTTTAAGGATAAGGCTGCCCGCTTTGGCGATATCGGTCTATACGAACTATACAAACATCAGCTTGCCGCATACCGCTAAGGAGACGAAGACACTGAAGCCGTTGTTTCGTAATACTCTTCTAAAACAATGCGATCCATCCGAGGATCTGAGGATATCACCCGAACCTGCAACCGCTCGCCCAAGTCGATAGAACGATGAAAGCGCATTGCCAGTTCTAGACCCAAGTCTTCGATCAAAATCAGTCCCAGACTTTCATGTTCTCGGAGCCAACGGAGCATCATGGCCGACCAAACAGTATTGCCCTGGCGGCGCAAAAATTCCAAGCTCCAGTATCGATTGGTCTGACGCTCGATAAAGTTGGACTCTTGCACCACCGTTGTGATGCTAGACAGTAAAGCCGGCAAATCGGTCGCGCTAAAGGGCAAGGGTTCGCCCCGCAGGTGAGCTTTAATTTGGAAATGGGCCAACAGGTCGGCGTAGCGTCGAATGGGCGACGTGACCTGGCAGTAGCCCTCTAAACCCAAACTGGAATGGCGGGCGGGCACGATTCCCATCTCGCTGCGCGGCATGCAGCGCCGAATCGCCGAGGAGCGCACGGGGCCAGCTTCTAGCTGCATGAGTTCCTCTTCGGGCGGGAGTTCGGGCTGGGGCTGAGAGCGAAAGGGCAGGGGTAAACTGTGGACTTGACCGTAGCTGGCGGCGACTTCGCCCGCCAAAATCATCATCTCCGCCACCAAGTTGCGCGATCGCGAATCTTCTAAGACGAGGATATCGATGTCGTCTCCGTTGACCTTGATGACCGATTCCGGCATATTGATGGCGATCGCCCCTTGGCCCATACGCCACGCTTGGCGGCGCTCCGCCCAAGCGGACAGAGCGATGAGTTCCGGTTCTGCCTGTACCCCCAGTTCTAAAATTTCGTCTACGTCTTCGTAGGTGAGGCGATAAGTAGGCTTGATGGTGCTGGCGGTAATCTCGTAGCTCTCCACCGCACCATCGTCGCTCAGGATCACGCCAAAGCTGAGGGCGCAGCAGAGCTGTCCCTGGATCAAACTCATCGGCCCCGTCGATAGCTCTACGGGAAACATGGGGATCATCCCCGTGGGCAAGTACACCGTCGTACTGCGACGCTGGGCTTCTTTATCGAGGTCGTCGCCGAGGTCGATCCAGCGGCTGGGGTCGGCAATGTGGATCCACACGCGCTGCCGTCCGTTTTCGAGGGTTTCTAGACTGAGGCCGTCGTCAATCTCAGCGGTACTTTCGTCGTCAATGGTATAGACCTTCAGATGGGTCAGGTCTCTGCGATCGCGCTCTAGGTCAGGGGGGGGCATCGTCAGCCGCTCTCGTACAGCGGATAAAACGCTCTCGGAAAACTGGGTAGGCAAGTTGCTCCGGCGGACAAATAAGTTTTCGTGGTGACTCCAAAGCCCTAAATCGACCAACACTTGAAATGCCGATTGCGGGCTGTCCGGTCGTCCGATCTGCTTGAGCAGGTCGGCAGCGGTGCTGCGGGTGGGGGATTCTTCGGCAAAAAGGGCGTACCGCTCTAGGGCGGTCAAATAGGGGCGATCGCCCGACTGCCACTCGACGGGTTCTCCCGCCAGCGCCTGCTGCCAGCGTTCGAAGAAGGCCTTTTGCTCCGATTGCCGTTGGGCTTCGCGCTCGATCTGATGCTTCAGTTCTGCAACCTGGGCCGCAGTCCGAGGCTCGTAAAGGTCGCCCTTCTGCTTGAAGTAGAGCTTATCTTCGCTCAGGAGCCGATGGGCGGCATAGATGCAGGGCACCGTCTGCTCTGAAAACAGGAGCTGGGCCAATTCCTTGGGTTCGACAGCACGACCGCCTTCTTCAATTAAAATTTCCCAGGCAATTTCTAGGCTGGAAGGGTCTAGAAACACCTCGACAGCTTTTAAAAATGGAGTGATATCCGACGAACCATAGAGCCGATCTGAGGCCGTAAACGTAATCTGCCGGGGATGCAGGCTGTGGGAATGGCCTCTCTCATCCACGACGATCCAGTTTTTTTTGCCCTCAGGCCGCTCTGCAACGCCCAATCTTGGCGATCGCTGGGCGTCCGTATCCCCTTGCCCTCGAAACTCGACTAATGTTCCCTTATCCACAAATTGCGGCTCGTTGACCTCTATACACCAATAAGCCTAGGTACGACATCTAAAACCTAGGCTCAATGCAACTCTATTTTAGACCCAGGCTACCCGAGTCTTTCTATTCCTATGTGTCCCGATCTAAGGCAGGATTGAAACTAGCCTTCAGCATTGATAAAGGGAAGCAACGCGATGATGCGAGCGCGCTTGATGGAGACGGTGAGGTCTCGCTGCTGTTTGGCGGTCAAGCCAGTGATGCGACGGGGCAAGATTTTGCCGCGCTCGGTAATAAAGCGACGCAGAAGGTCAACATCTTTATAGTCGATGGGGTCGCCAGGTTTGATCGGAGAGACGCGACGTCGAAAATAGGCCATGATTTAGAACTTATTCTGGGTAGATGTAAACAGGTTGAACCGGAAGCGACGCAAAGCAAGCCTTATTTGATTTCTTTGTGCACTGTATGGGTGTTGCAGTGCGTGCAGAATTTTTTCAGCTCTAGCCGCGCAGTGGTGTTGCGACGGTTTTTCATCGTGGTATAGCGCGATACGCCGGGCGATCGCTTGTTGGAATTAGAGCGACACTCGGTGCACTCTAGGGTAATAATGACACGGACGCCCTTAGCCATGAGTCTTTACGAATAATTTAGTTAGACACAGCTTACGATTATCTCATACTTAGACCGCACTGTGTCAAACAGTTTCAGAACGCCTGAGCGCTGGCTTGGAATGCAGGACGGATGACAAGGAGAGATAGAGAGTATGGCACCATCTAAAGAAAAGGTGCTTTGAAAATATCTTTTTTCATCAATCCTGCTAAATCTGTGCCTCCTATCATCGCAAACCTCTTTCAACTCCCCTCGCCCCTGCCGCTCGAAGAGCGCTTTGAAATCCTGGTGGAAGGACATCGACTTCGCATCGAGCGGATTCTGTCTCTGGGACAAACGACTCCGCTAGGAGAATGGTACGACCAAGATCTAGACGAGTGGGTCATTTTGCTCCAAGGCGAAGCAGAACTGGCGTATGAAGGCAATACGCGGCAGAGGCTACAAGCTGGAGACTATGTTTTAATTCCAGCCCACTGTCGCCACCGGGTTGAGTACACAAGCACGGAACCGCCCTGTATTTGGCTGGCGGTACATGGGGTTTTGCAATCCGCTGACGAAGGGTAGGCCGACAGCTCCTTTCCCATACAGGTTCTACAACAGCTTCTGAATTGCTTTTTCTAAATCTTCGGGCTTGGCGAGCGAAGGGTACCGCTCCACCACTTTACCGTTGCGATCGACCAAAAACTTCGTAAAGTTCCACTTAACGGTTTCGGTGCCGAATAACCCCGGTGCGGCCTTCGTCAAATATTGGAATAACGGATGGGCGTCCTTGCCATTCACATCTACCTTCTGAAACAGCGGAAACGTGACGCCAAAGCGGGTTTCGCAAAAAGATCGAATCTCTGAGGCGCTGCCTGGCTCCTGCTGCCCAAATTGATTGCAGGGAAAGCCTAAAATGACCAACCCTCGATCTGCATACTTTTCGTACAGCGCTTGAAGCCCCTGGTATTGAGGCGTAAAACCGCACTGGCTGGCCGTATTCACAATCAGCAACACCTTGTCTTTGTAGGTGCTGAAGTTGATGGATTGTCCTTCAATAGTGGTTGCAGAAAAGTCGTAAATGGATGGGGCGAGTTGAGTGGTCATGATTAGAAGTACTTAATAAAACTACACGATCGCTTTACGCCGATTTTATCACTGCCCATTGGGTCACGGTGGCCAGCGATCGCCATCCCAGGAATTTCCCCACGGGTTCCGCCCGCTGGATGCCAATGCGCGTAAAGGTGCCGCCCACCTGGCGATGCCACTC
Organism: Altericista sp. CCNU0014; assembly: GCF_044923475.1. Lineage (NCBI taxonomy): Bacteria > Bacillati > Cyanobacteriota > Cyanophyceae > Synechococcales > Altericista > Altericista sp. CCNU0014. The sequence goes on along the minus strand of NZ_CP137338.1, from coordinate 1,140,130 downwards.
GAACAGTTTTTGTTCGCCTTCGAGGGTAACCGCATTGGCGACCAAGCGCCCGCCGGGTTTCAGGGCGCTCCAACAGGTTTCGAATAAGCCCTCCGCCGTCGCGCCTCCACCGATAAAAATCGCGTCGGGCTGCGGGAGGTCTTTCAAAGCATGAGGTGCGGTGCCCTCCACGATTTGCAGATTCGGCGCGCCCAGGCTGACGGCATTGTCCGCGATCGAGGCGATTCTGGATTTTTCAACGGCGATCGCCCGGCAGCGGGGATGGCTCCGCATCCATTCGATCGAGATGGAGCCGCACCCTGCCCCCACATCCCAGAGCAATTCCCCCGGCAGCGGCGCGAGGGTCGAGAGGGTGACAGCGCGGACTTCGCGTTTGGTGAGTTGGCCGTCGTGGCGGTAGGCATCGTCGGGCAGTCCCGGCAAGCGCGACAGGGGGCGCAGGCTGGGGTTGGGGTCGCAATGGACGGCGATCGCATTCAAATCTGCCAAATCTGTCTGAGTCCAAGCTGCGGCAGTTCCCGAAACCAGGCGTTCTTGAGGGCCGCCCAAGCGTTCCAGGACGGTCATGGCGCTAGGGCCAAAGCCGCGCTGGGTTAACAGTTCGGCGACCCTTTTAGGCGTGTGACGGCCTTCGCTCAAAATGAGGAGTTTGGCGTTGGGGTACAGATAAGCATTTAAAAGAGCGGGCGGACGACCGCACAAGCTCAGGGTTTCGACCTCCGTTGCCGACCAACCCAACCGAGCGCGAGCGAGGCTAAAGGCCGATGGGGCTGGAACGATCGCCATTTCGGCGATGGGGATTTCTCGCAGCAACGCGACGCCGATGCCAAAACAGAGCGGATCGCCGCTGGCCAAAACGCAGACTTGCTGGCCCTTGCGGTTCAGAATTTCGCGGATGGAGTCGTGAATCGGCGAAGTCCAAATCAGTCGTTCCCGTCCGTCTGGGGGCACGAACGCAAGATGGCGATCGCCCCCGACCAACACATCGGCGCAATTGAGGAGCGATCGCGCGACAGGACTGAGGCCAGACAGCCCGTCTTCGCCAATCCCGATAACGGACAGCCATTTTGGCAATTTGTCTCGATCCAACGTTTTTATCTTTACCTCTGATTGAACGATCGCAGACTTAAACTATGGGGAAATTTTGACATCCTCTTGCCGCCCATTCTCCTACCGTTTTCCAACCGTTGCCCCCACCATCGGATTGGCCGCTTAGTTTAGGTTATCTTGGTTGCGAGTATCGCTGCTGCAATCGCGAATCCTAGGTTATGGAAATTCGAAACGAGAAGCCAGAAGATTTAGAAGCCGTTCGCAGAGTCAATGTTGCTGCATTTGGGAGAGCGAGCGAGGCAATCTTGGTCGATCGATTGCGGGGGACTGATGCTACGTTTTCCTTTGTCGCTCTTCACACCGAGCAAATTGTCGGGCACGTTTTCTTGAGTCCAGTGGCGATCGACGGTAACTGTCCGGGCGATCGACTCGTGCTCGGACTCGCACCCGTAGCCGTCCTACCCGAGTATCAGCGACAAGGCATTGGGTCGTTGCTGATTCGGCACAGCTTAAAGGAGTGCGATCGGTTTGGGGTTAAAGCTATTGTCGTGCTCGGTTCTCCAGAATACTATTCGCGATTCGGATTTGCACCAGCCAAGGAGAAGGGGTTGAAATGCGAGTACTCAGTCCCGGAGGAAGCCTTTATGGTGCTGGAATTGGAAAGTGACGCGCTCGAAGGCTGTAACGGAACGGTAAAATATCGGTTGGAGTTCGACGATCTTGAATAGCGATCTGCTTGCCTATCGTCCCAACCTTTTACTATGAAATCCATTACGCAGCAAATTTTAGTTGGCATTGCCGGATGCTTAGCACTGACTTTGGTTTTAAGCTACGGACTATCCGTAGCAGTGAACTTCGGCATCGCCCAATTCGAACAGAAGGCGCAGGAATTTTTGCCTGCAGCCGAGCCAGAATCCAGTCCCCAAAATCCATAATGTTTACGGGTTACAAATAATGTCTTCATTCAAGCCACCTTGGCTCACCTCATTATTTTGGGGAACTTTGGCTGCTGCTGTCGTCATGCTGGGGCTGCGGGGCTTTGCCATTTTGACGATGATTCCCGGCGGGATCGTGAGCGGTCTTTGGATTCTGGCCATTAGTCTGGGCATTTATTTAGCAATCGCCAGCCTACGCTAGGGGCGCTATCGCAGCCTTAATGGTTTTTCGCTGCTTCATGTCCTCAAACACCTGTCCCAGATTCTGTAGGGGTTGTCGGTCAGTAATCATTAACTCCAACGGTAATACGCGGCTCGCAATCAGGTCTAATGCCTGACGCACGTAGAAGGGCGTATTGTGAAACACGCCTTTCAAGGTCAGTTCGCTGTAATGGAGCTGTTCTGTATCGACGGAAATGCGCGTGTTGCGGGGGCAGCCGCCAAACAGATTGACCGTCGCGCCGGGACGGGCACAGGCGATCGCCGTTTCCCAAACACTGGGTACTCCAGTCGCCTCTACGACAATATCAGCACCCATGCCTGCGGTCAGACTTTGAACGATCGCGGGGATGCTTTCCACTTGGCGATGGTTAAAGGTATGGGCTGCGCCAAACTTTCTGCCGATAGACAAGCGCGATTCGGATCCGCCAAATAGAATAACCTCTGCCCCTCGATGGGCCAAGACCCCCACAAACATGAGGCCGATGGCTCCGTCTCCGATCGCGGCAACCTTGGGCGCGCTACCCCAGCGCTGCTGGAGCTCTGGCAAAAATCCAGACCGCGCCACGCCATGCAAAACGCAGGCGAGGGGTTCGGTGAGGGACGCCAGGGCATCGGAGACACCCTCTGGAATGGGAAGGAGGTTATGGCGGACGATCGGAGCTGGAATTTTGAGATATTGGGCAAAGGTGCCGTTGTTAAAGGTTAGGTCGGGACAGAGGGAATATTCCTGACGCTGGCAGAAGAAACACTGCATGCAGGGGGCCGAGTTATTGGGAACCGCGCGATCGCCGATCGCCCATCCCGTCACGCCTTCGCCGAGAGCCGCGATCCGTCCGGCAGCTTCGTGACCGAATAGGGTGGGCGGCTTGAGCATTCGCGCGTGTCCGCCCCGCCGCCACACTTTGAGGTCGGTGCCGCAGGTGGTAGCAGCGCCGACCTCAAGGATGACTTCTCCAACATTGGGGGTTGGATCTTCCACCCGCTCTAGGCGGAGATCTTCTCGACCGTATAGAACTGCGGCAAGCACGGGAACAACTCGGAAGGGGGCTAAGAGTCTGCTTCTGGGCTGGGTTGCGGGGGAGCGGGTTGAGGCTCGACCGGGGGAAGCGGAACGTATCGACCGTAAATCTCAGCCATCTCGTACAGGCGATGGCTGTACTCCGAGCGCAGCGCCTCGGCTCGATACCGCCAGCGCCAGTTGTTGTCAACGGTACCAGGGGTATTCATCCGCGCGTTCGTCCCCAGACTGCACACATCTTGGAGCGGTACAATGGCCTGATTGGCGACAGAACTCATCGCCAACCGGATCGCATCCCACGCTACCCCGTCGGGACTGATGCCGCCGAGATACCGATAGAAGCGATCCTTTTCGTGGTCGTTGGCGGCTTCGTACCAGCCCACTGTAGTGTCATTGTCGTGGGTACCCGTGTAAATGACGCTGTTGTGAGTGGTGTTGTAGGGCAAGTAGGGGTTGCCACCATCGCTGCCAAAAGCAAAATGCAGGATCTTCATGCCCGGAAAACCGAATTGGTCCCGCAGGTCTAGGACGGCCTGGTCGATGTCCCCCAAATCTTCGGCAACGATCGGAAGGCTGCCGAGGGCGTCCCGCACTGCCATGAAGAGCTTCTCGCCGGGGCCGAGGAGCCAAGCCCCCTTGACGGCGGTTTCTTCCTCTGCCGGAACCGCCCAGTAGGAGTCAAATCCGCGAAAGTGATCGATCCGAATCAAATCCACCAGTTCTAGGCAATCTTTAAAGCGGTCGATCCACCAAGCAAAGTCTGTTACTTCGAGATGCTTCCAGTCATACAGCGGATTGCCCCAACGTTGACCCGTTTCGGCAAAGTAGTCGGGGGGGACCCCAGCGACAAAGATGGGCTGTTTGTCGTCGTCGAGCTGAAATAGGTCTGGGTTGGCCCAAACATCCGAGCTGTTGAGCGAGACATAGATGGGGATGTCTCCAAAAATCTGAATGTGGTGCTGGTTTGCATACTGCTTCAGGCCGCTCCATTGCCGAAAGAATTCAAACTGCCAAAATTTCTGACAGTAAATTTCGTCGGCAAGTTCTTGACGGGCTTGCGCGAGGGCGTCGGGATGGCGATCGCGCAGGGGCAGCGGCCAAGCATTCCACAGCCCCTCCGGCTGGGTTTTGTGCAGCGCCATAAAGAGCGCGTAATCCTCCAGCCAGCGAGCTTTTGCCGCACAAAAATCCGCAAACGCTTGCTGCTGGGAAGGGGAGGCAGCGTCTTTAAACTGAAAGCTGGCCTTGCGCAGTAACGGTATTTTCCAAGTTTCGACTTGCTCGAAATCAATAAAGTCTGGATTGAAGGCTGGCGGATTCTGGAGGTCTTCGTCGGACAAAAAGCCTTGACTGACGAGGACATCGAGACTGATGAGCAGCGGATTCCCTGCTGCCGAGGAAAAGCTCATGTAGGGCGAGTTGCCGAAGTCCGTGGGTCCTAGAGGCAAAATTTGCCACAGTCGCTGGCCGCTTTCCACCAAAAAATCGATAAACTGTCGCGCTGGCCCTCCCAAATCGCCGATCCCGTAAGGGCCAGGGAAACTGGTCGGGTGAAGCAGAATCCCGCTGGTTCTTGGAAACGGCATAGCCCAATAATTCCTTAAAAAGATTGACAGTATGACGACGGCTAAGACAGCCCTAGCACCTTATAGAAGTTTACATTGCTGCCTCAAGGTACGCTCGAATCTTTTCTGCGGTCACTGGAGCCAGCAAAACGCCGTTGCGGTAATGGCCAGTCGCAATCAGGACGTTTTGATAGCCAGGGAGCTGCTCGATGACCGGAGCCGCCCGCTCGTCGGGGCGCGGGCGCAATCCATGCCAGGTGCGGAGAATTTCGGCATCGGCTAGGGCTGGGTAGAGGGCGATCGCCTGCTGGCGCACCCGCTCTAGATCGGCAGGATTCGGTTCGAGAACAGCCTTTTCATCCGGGAACTCGACCGTTGCCCCCACCCAAAGTTCGTCTCGACTCAAAGGGACGAGATGTACATCGCGCCCGTCGATGACGGGACTATCCGGGCGCAGGACTTGAGGGCAGTGCAAATGCAGCGCCTGTCCTAAAACGGGGCGAATCTGGATCGGCTGCGCTAGAGATTGGGTTAAGGCGGCTGAACCTAGGCCCGCTGCAATCACCACCCAGTCCACAGGGATAGCATCCTGGGAGGTACAAAGGCGCGCGACCCGTTGCCGCGTTTGCACGGCTTCAACGCAGAAGTCAGTCGCGACCGTATTGAAATGAAACTGCGCCCCATTCTGGATTGCCCCCCGGATCAGCGATCGGGTCAAGGCCGTGGGGTCGAGCTGTCGATCCTGGGGGGAATAGACCGCTCCGACGGCGATCGCCCCGGTATCGCGCGATCGCGCTGCGGCGAGTTCGGGAAAGCGCTCGACCAGCGTCTCTCGCGGCCAGCATTCCAGCGTAAATCCCTGCTGTTGCCTCACCGCCTTGGTTTTGCTCCACCGCTCAAAATCTTCCGCGTCAAAGAACAGTTGCAAAATGCCGTGGCGATTGTAGGGAATATCGAGTCCCGTCCGTTCCATCAGTTCTGGAATCAAAGCTTCGTAAAGCCGCAAACTCTCCAGTCGGAGCTTTAAATGTTTCCCCTTTAACTTGGAACTGATGACCGCCGCGAGCACCCCAAGGGCCGCACCCGTGGACTCCAGACGCTGGGGAGGGTTCCGTTCGCAGACGTGGATTGCCACGCCAGGCATTTTGCTGAGGCGATAGGCGATCGCCGCTCCCACCACGCCCCCGCCAATGATGCCAACGTTCACTGCAGTCGCTCCCTAACGTATCGTCCCACCGACAAAAAGCGGATTCCGACCTTCAAAAGAGTTCGGAATCCGCCATTGCTCCTCTGCGTTTGGAGCGTCTATGCTTCTGCGGCTTTAGCCGCCAGCATTTTAAGCATCCTCTCCGCCCGCATCCGGGTCTTCCGTGACAGTCGCCGCAACCTCGGGCAAATTGCCTAAGAAAGCATCGATGTCCTTAGCAGCCTTATCGAAATTCCGCAAAGCTGCATCGGTATTCGTTGCGATCGCAGCCTGGTCGATCTCGATAAAGTCTTGGAAAATATCGCGTGAAATTTCCCGAGCGACCTTTTGGTCGGCTGGCAGCAGATTGGACGTAACGTACTTCAAGTCTTGAATCATCGACCCAAAAGGCCCTCGGATCGTACTCCGAACCTCCTGCCAATTTCGGTCTTGGATGGCATCGCCTAAAGCATCCAAACGCCCGTAAGCGCTTTGAATTTCAGGGAGATACTGCTGAATTTTCTGGATCTGTGCCTCTGTGTAGGTGGGAGGAACTTCGACCCTACTGGGACCGCCGCAACTCACTAAAACAAAGGCAACCATAGCTAACAAGCAAGACAGTAGCGCGCGAAATCTAAACATAATGACGTGAAACGGAACGATATGGCTAAAAAGATTTCTTTCGCCATTCTAGGACGAGTTGTTCGTCTCATTGCGGTCTCGGCACAGATTTTCTTGAATTGTTAAGGATTAGCCGCCTGCCATTACGCACCTGGAAAACGATCGATTTGGGCGTAGCCGCTAAACAAGAGCCGTTGCTGCTGGGTTTCAACTCGATTGATGCGCAGGGCAACGCCATCTAGATCGAATCGATCGAGGTCGACCATATCGTTCAAAAGCGCTACAAAGTCGGATGTCATTTGCGCGGACAGATCTCGAACGGCTTCGGGGATTCGATCCGCCAAAAATGTCGCTTCGGCAAACAGCAGGCGTCGCCGCCGCTCTACAGACAAGACAGCCCGCAGCGCAATTGGAATCTGTAGGTCTTGCCCCGGCACGTCAACCTTGGCCTGAATTTCAACTTGGTTTCCGGGTAAGAGCGCGATCGAAATATCCTCAAAAGAGACGGGCTCGTCGATCCCCGTTTCTTCTGACAACCACACCTCATCGAGGCGCTTTTTGACCAGTTCTGCATTAAAAGCCTTATTGATACCCTCCTCTGAAAGCACGATCTGAGCGATCGCCTGGGTGGGCTGCTTGAGCTTGATTTTTCCGCCCAGCACCGAGCCGAAGTCAATGGAAATCGCGTCGGTTTCAAAGGACATCTCCTCTACCTGAAACTGACGCTTGATGACCAAGCCGCGGCCCTGCATCTTGACATTATCCACACTGCCTTGAAGGAGCTTACTGGAAGGGAAACAGCGGATGGTTACCTCTACCGAATCGCTCTGGCTAAACATGCGACGAATCGATTGACTCGCCACTGTGTTGAGCATCTGCTCGCCAAAATCAGTCTGCATTGAACCCTGAGCGTTGGCAAATCCACTGAACATGAAGCTTTCCTCGGTCGCGCCTCCCCCTCTTTGTAACAGAATATTAAGCAACGCGACAACAAAAGGTCAAGAGTTCAGTAAAAATACCTACGCGTCGAGTGCTGGGAAGTTCGAGTCTCTGTAGGGGAGCAGCGGACTTGGTGGAACGGACGCGAGCCTAAGTAGCGCTGGCTGAGGTTGGCGGTTGCAGGAAGATGACATTCGATCCCACTACGGGGCTGCGGGCAACAAGGGTATTGGCGTCGTCCAGCAGCTCAAACCTTTTGAACGGGGTCTTTTGCGATCGCTCCCACAGCTTTTGAGCCACCTTCTCTCGGTCAGTGCGGCTGAGGCCATCCCAAGCCGTCCCTAAGGACACCTTCAAGGTTCGATCGGCATCAGCCGTTTTAATGGAAGCAATCAAACCCTCTCCCATACCCGTTACCGCACTCTCGAGCTGGGTTTGGATCTCCGCTAAATCGAGGGTTGGGACGGGCGCGATCCTTGGGGCTTCCGTGACGATCGGCTGCGCCGCTGGAGCGACGGGCCGAGGGCTGGGCGCGACTGGAGCGGGTTCGATTGCAGAGGGAGCGCTGGTAGGTCTAATGGTGGGTTTAATAGTGGGTTTAATAGTGGGGCGTTGAGCGACAGGTTGGGGCGCGGGCCGCGTCAGAACGGGTTTGGTGGGAACTGGAGGTTGTTTGGCCGCCGCAGGCTTCCCAGAGGTCAGCGATGAAAAGAACCAGTAAATCGCGATCGCCGCTGTCACAATTGCGACGGTCAAAAAGCGATCGGTCAATGCCTGGAGATTCTCGGGCAGGCGTTGGCGCAAGAAGGCTAGTCCCTTATTCCAGGTGGGCACCACTAATTTTTGCCAAAAAGGAACGGCCACCTTCTCCCAAAGGGGTTTCAGCTTATCTAGGGTGGGCTGAAGCTTAACCTTCTGCTCTTGGACCTTCATCTTTGTGGAGCTGGGAACTTTGGCGATCGCCAGGCTCGAGAGCTTCGGCCAAGTCTCATCCAAGAAATGTTCGGTCCAGCGATTTGCGACCAGTAGCGCCTGAATGCTTTTTTCCTTCAGCACTGGCTGGACTTTAACCCAAGCATCCTTTGCCAGCTTTAGCACCTTATTGAACGTCTGCTGCGTTCCAGAGACCTCAACTGCCACCGGAATTGATTCGCGAGGTCGCTTTGCCGATGCTTCAGGTGCAGTAGCCCGAGCAGGCGTAGATTCCGAGGCTAGAGTTTCCGAGGTCAGTGGGGTTGAAGCAGCCACCTCAGCCGTAGATTCTCCTGCTGCTTCGGCCTCTTCGGGGCGATCGGACGCATGAGAATCAGACTCATGGGGAGTTGTCGAATCCTCAGACATACCTGCTCCTTTTCCTCTATAACAGCCATTGGGGGGAGTTCACAGCCTCAATTTATCATCAAAGCCAACGTTTATGATGGAGGTGGACTTGGCACCCTCAAAGCGCATCAGGGGGTTCGGCCTTAGAAGCTGTAATGCTTTGCACGATTGAAGCGATAAATCGCTCGGCAACAAAACTACAAACTACGGAGGAAACATGCAGTCGCGTGTCGTTCGAGAAGGATCGGTAGGGCTTTTACTGCTCTTAGGACTGGGGATCGCAATTGGGATCGTCGCCTGGCTCCGGGGCGCTCACCTTGGCGGACAGTACTCCCTTGAGGTGGAGATGTCCGACGCGATCGGGCTCGATAAGGGTAGCCCTGTTAAGTATCGCGGCGTTAAGGTCGGTCGGGTCCGGTCGTTAACCCCTAGCGTCTATGGCGTGACCGCTCGAATCGATATTGCCCCGGCTTCTTTCGTCATTCCCCGCAATAGCGACGTCAGCGTGACGCAATCTGGCTTTATCGGGCAGGTCGAACTCAGCATTCAACCAAACGCGAAGTTTGACAAAACGGCCACTTACCCCGACCTGTCGCCCTTCAAGCCCAAGTGCGAAAAATCTTTGATCTTGTGCGATGGCGATCGCCTTAGCAGCACCACCGGAGCCAATTTTGACGAGCTGATTCGTTCCACGACCAAGCTCACCAACCTATTGAGCGACAGTAAAGTAATCGATAATGCCAACACCGCGCTCAAAACTCTAAACACCACGGCACTCAGCGTCAATCTACTCTCTCGCAACGCCAACAAAACCCTCAAGGACGTGTCCCTGGTGGCCACTGGATTTACGGGCTTGAGTCGAGATGCGAGGCAGCAACTCCAAAAAATTGGCCCCACTGCCGGTTCCGTCACGAAAGCGGCGGATAGTTTAACCGGCCTGGTTCGCGATAACCGCACGACCCTGATCGGCACCCTCGGCAACCTCCAAGATGCCAGCAAAGATCTGAAAGTTGCGGTTAAAGGGTTGAGCCCCATCTTGAGCCGCGTTGAAAACGGCAAGCTGCTAGACAATTTAGAAACCTTGGCTGAAAACGGAGCGAAAGCTTCAGCAAACCTCAAAACGCTCAGCACGACGCTCAACAATCCCGTAACGCTGCTGGGCCTCGCTCAGACCCTAGACTCGGCCAGAGTCACCTTCCAAAACACTCAGAAAATTACGACGGACTTAGAACAAGTCACCGGAGATCCCAAACTCCGACAAAATATCATCAGGCTCATTAACGGACTCAGCAATCTGCTGTCCTCGACCCAAAGCCTCGATCGGCAAGTCGCAACGCTGCACCAGGAGGAAAATACGTTTTCGGTTTCTAGCCTGTCCGCGCTTCAAGGTTTTACACCTCAAAGTTTTACACCTCAAGATCCCGCACCCCAGTATTTCGGACGGCTGACCGCTTCGCAAACATTTTCTTCTAACCTGTTCTCCGCTGACGCCCTTCTAGGAGCGACAGCAGAATAAGGGGAAACATCAGGACCTTTTCCTCCATCTTTATTTTGATAAAAAACGGGCATCAATATGGATCGATCTAAAGTTATTGCCATCATTACGGGTATTTTTTCGCTCTTGCTAGGCGTTTTGTATCTGGTGCTGGTACAGCTCCTAGACCTGCGCGGCGAGATGATTCCCGCTCCAGTCGGAGCATTATATCTATCTCTTGCCAGAGGTCATTGCCCTTGGTTATAGTTAAGGTATGGGGTACTTTTGCCCTGTTGAGTTGTTGATGCTTCTGGGTATTGCAATTGGTTGCTTTTCTGCTGCGCCCAATTAAACCACGGTGGCTTAACCTAAGTTTTCCATCTACGCTTTACCTATGCCCGATTTTGGATCTTCTGCTGCAAGAGGTTCCAGATGTCCTCCACGCCGAATTGCGCCTCGGCCTTCAAGAAGCGCTGGTCAATGCTGCAAAGCACGGCAATCTACTCAACCCCGGCAAGTCGGTTTCCGTGCGCTATGCCCGCTTTCAGGACAGGCACGAGTGGGTGATTACCGATCAAGGGCTCGGATTCGTGCCGCCACCTTCACCTTGCTACCAGCCCCCCCACGACCATTTGCCCGAGCATGGGTGCGAGTGCGGGCGCGGCCTTTTCATACTGTTTGAGATTTTCGACCAAGTGCGTTGGGACAAGACCGGCACGGAATTGAGTTTGTCTAAATATCTCAGGTAGGACGGGCGATCGCCCCTACCCCCCGTCACCGCGACTCGCTCGAACCCCACCCCGCATAAAATAGCGCTGCCTTGTATCATTGGAAGGATGGAAAGTCCAACGCTTCATTCCTTCTAAACGTATGCCAATTCCGGACCGAGCAAAGTTTTCAATTACAACACCGCTTTATTACGTCAATGGGCTGCCTCACATCGGCAGCGCCTATACCACCATGGCGGCAGATGCTCTGGCCCGCTTTTATCGCCTGCGCGGCTGCGACGTACTTTTCATTACCGGAACGGACGAGCACGGCCAGAAAATCCAGCGCGCGGCAGAGCAACTCCATCGCGAGCCGCAAGCCCATTGCGACGAAATTGCAGCAGGTTTTCAAGATCTGTGGAAACGCCTCAACATTCAATACGATCGCTTCAGCCGCACGACGAGCAAACGACATGCGGCGATCGTCAAGGAATTTTTCCAGCGGGTGTGGACTAAAGGGGACATATATTTGGGCCAGCAGCAAGGATGGTACTGCGTTGACTGCGAAGAATTTAAAGAAGAGCGAGACTTACTGCCCGAACAACGCTGTCCCATCCATACCCACCGGGCCGTAGAGTGGCGAGACGAACAAAACTACTTTTTTCGGCTGTCTCGATATCAGCAGGCTTTACAAGACCATTACGCCGCTAACCCCCATTTCCTCCAGCCCGATATTCGCCGCAACGAAATTCTAAGCTTCGTCGATCGGGGGCTTCAAGACTTTTCCATTTCTCGCGTGAATCTAAACTGGGGCATCCCGGTGCCCGAAGATCCGAAACATACGCTTTACGTTTGGTTTGACGCATTGTTGGGCTACGTTACAGCTCTATTAGAACCCGAAGCCGAACCGACCCTCGAAAACGCGCTCGAAAACTGGTGGCCGATCGATCTTCATCTCATTGGCAAGGATATCCTCCGATTCCACGGCATTTACTGGCCTGCAATGTTGATGTCTGCGGAGCTGCCCCTGCCAAACGCCATTTACGGCCACGGCTTCCTGACCAAAGATGGGCAAAAAATGGGGAAAAGCTTGGGCAATACCCTAGATCCGTTCGACCTCCTCGATCGCTACGGAGCCGATGCCGTTCGCTATTACTTCCTTAAGGAGATTACCTTTGGACGAGATGGAGACTTTAACGAAACTCGATTCATCGATATTCTCAATGCAGATTTAGCCAACGATCTCGGAAATTTGCTGAACCGAACCTTAAAGATGGCGGTGAAATATTGCGAGGGGAAAGTCCCCCACCTCGACCCTCAGGCACTCCCCCAAGATTGGTCGATCGTTCAACTCGCTCAGACTGCTGGAGAACGGGCATTGGAAGCCTACGATGCCCTAAATTTCGGTGTTGCCTGCGAGGCTGCCTTGGCCTTAGTGAGAGCGGGCAACAAGTTTATCGACGAACAAGCTCCCTGGAGTCGGCACAAGACAGGAGACTTTGAGACGGTACATCAAATTCTTTACGCTGTCTTGGAAAGCGTGCGCCTATCAGCCTACTTATTGGCACCGATCGTACCGAGGTTGAGCACTAAGATTTACCAGCAGCTCGGTTACTGCGTTAACTTCGACGACCTAGACGCGTTAGAAACCCCTCAGACATTTTTTTCAGTTCGAGGGCACGATCGCTGGGGCGTTCTTCCGCCGGGCCAAACCTTCGGCCAACCCGAACCTATTTTTCAAAAGCTAATCGCCCCAGATCCGGACTCAGAGCCATAAATTCCTCAAACAAGCTCAATCTACGAATTTATAATGCACATTTGTGAATTATTGTCTTTTCATTGACTTATAGCCGTAAACCTGAGACAAATAGAGTATATTTACTTACTTAAGCTTAAGGTACTTTTTCTAAGGTTTAGCCTCTGCTCGTTTCCCTTCCGGGAGGACTAACCTGAATTTATATTTCGACTTAAGTCATTTTTACACTCGAAGATTTGCTTTCTCAATCCTTTAAAATGACTCGCACATTTAATATCGACTGAATTTTTCAAACAAGGTTTAATTTAAATGGTTCAAAATATATCGGGGCAAGATGGCATTTTTACGCCGGAGCAGGTTTTAGAGAATCGCGGACGCATCGCTATTTTTATTGACGGCTCAAATTTATTTTACGCTGCGCTTCAGTTGGGCGTGGAAATTGACTACACCAAGCTTCTGTGTCGGCTGACGGGCGGATCGCGGCTCCTGAGATCTTTTTTCTACACCGGCGTCGATCCGACCAATGAGAAACAGCAGGGTTTTTTGCTATGGATGCGCCGCAATGGCTACAGAGTGATTACGAAGGAACTGGTTCAGCTTCCAGATGGTTCGAAGAAAGCCAATCTAGATGTTGAGATTGCGGTGGACATGATGGCGCTGGTGGGCTGCTACGATACAGCGATTTTGGTCAGCGGCGATGGAGATTTAGCCTATGCCGTAGATGCCGTGAGCTATCGCGGGATTCGGGTTGAGGTGGTGAGCTTGCGCTCGATGACCAGCGACAGTCTGATTAATGTAGCGGATCGCTATATTGACTTGGATACCATCAAAGAAGATATTCAAAAAGCACCGCGATCGGCCTATACCTATCGACCTTTGACGGGGGTAAGCGCGGGCGCGGAAAATCACGATCGGCCAGAATTACCTGTATTTAATGATTAACGGGCAGCGCGGCGGTTGGGTACAATTTCGTTCTCAAGGCATTCTCGGTCTTCTCTGCCTTCAGTTGGGTGCCTGTTCTTGGCAAGCACCTCAGTCTCCTAGGGCCGCGATAAAACCGGTCGAGGGGGGAGTGTCTTTTTCCGATGTGGCACTGACCCAAACAGATGCGAAGGGAAAACTGCTGTGGAAGTTTCAGGCGAAGGGCGTGACCTCTGGGGAAGGACAGCAGGTGGCTGCAGCCCAGTCGATCAAGGGCCAGCTTTACGAGGCGGGGCAACCTGTTTTCGACATTGCAGCGGGGCGCGGTACGGTTCGTCAGACCAACCGACAGGTCAGCCTTCAAGGCAACATTCAGGTTACAGACCGTCGGCATGGGGTGGTGTTTCGCGGAAATGAAGCGCAGTGGAATCCTCAGGCGGGTTTGCTGATCGTCCGCGGCGGACTGAGGGTCGTACATCCCCAACTTCGGCTTTGGGCCAATGAATTAAGGGCGTCAAAGCGGGGGACCACGATCCAGGCCGATGGCAATGTGGTGCTTGAAACCCGCACGCCCGACGATCGCGAGGATGCTCGACGCGTGCGGCTGAAGGCGGATCGGGCCGTCTGGAATGTCGAGGGGCAGCAGTTTCAGGCGGGTAACGTTTCAGGGCGCGAGCAGCAGCCGACGGTTCAGATCGAGCAGCTCAACTCTACCCGCGAAAAAGCGGTCGCTCTGGCGGGAACAGCGCGGGCAGATCTCAAGCGCGGGGTGGTGGTCCTCGACAGTCCCGTGCGGCTGACGATAGGCGATTTGACGCTGACCAGCCGCGCGCTGACATGGGACACGTCAGCGGAACGAATTTCGACCCGCGAGCTACTGCAATTGCAGGATCCGCGCCGTCAGATTACGGTTATTGCCAACAGCGGGTCTATGGACCAGGCGCGCAGTTCGATCGATCTCCAAGGCAAAGTGGAGGTTACAGGTCTCAAAGATCGCGCCCGCCTGACGAGCGATCGGTTGCTTTGGAATACCGAAACGGAGCGCATTGAGGCGGTGGGAAGCGTGAATTACGTGCAGGAATCCCCAGCATTTTCGCTGCGCGGGCCCAGGGCCGTTGGCAGAATTGAAGAACAAACCCTTCGGATTAGCGGTGGGGATGTGGTGACGGAAATTATTCCCTAAGGAACAGACCTTCCATGGCCGAATCGGTAAAGCACGTCGCGATCGCCATCCTCACCCAATGCGACCGGTTCCTCATGCAGCTCCGCGATCCGGTCCCTCATATCGTGCATCCCGGCCACTGGGGCATGTTTGGCGGTCATCTAGACGCAGGCGAAACCCCACAGGAGGCAATCTGGCGAGAGCTGGCCGAAGAAATTTGCTACACTCCTCCAGCCTTAACTTTATTTTGCGAAGATCGCGAGGTCTCGGTTGTGCGACACGTCTTTTACGGGGAATTGGCCGTCCCGATCGAGGCATTGGATTTGCGAGAGGGCTGGGATTTGGGATTGCTGACGGCAGAGCAAATCCAGGCAGGCTGGGCGCACTCGGCGATCGCTCAGCGCGCCTGTCCCATTGGCGCTCCCCATCAAAGGCTTTTACTGGAGTTCTTGCAACATCAAGCTAACGCCGTGGCAATCGAGCCATAAAAATCATATTGTAAAATCTGAATGCGACCTGTGGTTTAGATGTGGAGTAGCGCGCGTATGGCGTTCGTCGATCGGCAAACGTTATTTCCTCAAGGTATGACGCTAGGGTACTTTTTTAGGTTCCAGAATCGCGCGATGGAATGCGTCGCCGCTGGAGCGCTCGTTTCTACTGGCATCATCGCAATGCCCGGTTTAGCGGCTCCGCTCAACCCCGAGATTAAGGTGGGGATCGAACAGCGCTTCGGTCAGCAGCCGAAGGATCGGCTCGTGCTTCAGGCGCAACCGGGCGATCGCCTCACCTTAAAGTTTTGGACGAGCGGCAAACCCGTCACCGCTGTCGTAGAGAAACTTCAGGTCGACATTGCCCAAGAGCCCTTAAGCGCCCCACGGGAAGACGAGCGATTGGTCATCAGCACTCACCGCAGTTATGAGAGCGCCGAAACCAGTGCCAAACAGTGGCGGGCCAAAGGATACGAGGTCGAAATTGCCCAGCCAGAAAACTGGCAGGTTTGGGCTAAGCGCGATCGCTACGACTCCACCGTGAGCCGCCTGCTCTTACAGGAAGACCTCAAAAGCAAAGGCCTTACCACTAGCTATATCGATCGCAAAACCTTAACCGCGCGCCCCACCCTCAGCTGGGAAATAAACGGGTATCGCTACAATCGCCGCGAGCTGGAAATTACAGCAGCCCAAAACGTCATCCAGGTTGGGAACCAGAGTTTTGGGGGTCGCCTGCGCTTTCAGCCCAATGCCTACGGGTCTTACACCCTGGTCAATCAAGTGCCCGTCGAAACCTATCTTCGCGGCGTCGTTCCTCACGAAATTGGCTCTCAAGCACCCGAAACCGCCGTTCAAGCTCAAACCATTTTGGCAAGAACCTACGCGCTGCGGAACCTGCGCCGCTTTAAGGTAGATGGATACGAGCTTTGTGCCACAACCCAATGCCAGGTCTACGAAGGGCTGAGCGGTGCTACCCCAGTTTCGGATCGAGCCATTGCCACGACGACCGGTCAAGTCTTGACCTACGGAAACGAGCTGATCGACGCGCTTTATTCTTCGACCACAGGGGGCGTCACTGCAGCCTTTGAAGACGTGTGGGAAGGCACGCCAAGACCCTATCTCAAGGCCAAAATCGATGCCTACCCCAACCGCATTTGGGATCTCAATACCCGCAATCTATCGGAAGAAAAAACGTTTCGCGCCTTCATCGGACTTCAGAAAGGCTTCAACGAAGACGGATGGGACTACCTGCGCTGGAAAGTCGCGGCTCCCCTCAAACAAGTCAATCAAAACCTGCGGGAGTTTCTTAAAAAACAGCAACATCCCCTGACGGCATTCAGTACCATTCAGAACCTTCAGGTCGTCGAACGCTCCCGCTCCGGTCGGGTTCAGCGCCTGCGCGTCACAACCGACCTAGGCGCGATCGATCTGGCCAAGGATGAAATTCTGAGGGCCTTCGAAGCCCCTAACAGCCTTCTGTTTTACGTAGAACCCGTTGCCGATGCAAAAAACCCTAAGGTGCTAGGAGGTTTCACCTTCGTGGGGGGCGGTCTGGGGCACGCCGTAGGTCTCAGTCAAGCAGGATCCTATGCGTTAAGCAAACAGGGATGGTCGGCCGCTAAAATTTTGAGTTTTTACTATCCCAATACCTCCCTTCAGCCGCTTTCATCGACGATGGCGTTCTGGAAAGATACGGCCTTATCACCTTCGCCTTCAATCCAGCAGGCTAAGACGGAAGGGGAAGAGGGCTTTCAAATTTTCGGGTGGAAGTTTCCCAAGCTCGGATTGGGTTCTATTCTGGAATGGTTTCAATCCCTGACGGCCTAACAATCTCAAAGCACTTCGAAGAACGCGACGATGCAGCCCTATCTGCTGCAAAGCGACGGGGCCATCTAAGCATCTAAGATAGAGGCATATCTGTTTCACGATCGTTACAAACAGCAGTCAAGGCTGACGCTTGCAGCCAAAACACCGCACAATAAAGGACGTGCGGGATGCCATTGCTTGGCGTCTGACTTCGCTCTTTATTTCCTCGATATCCGCCATGCAAAAAACCTATGACTGTCGCGTCATAAAAACTACGCCCTTGATTAGCCCCGCACTGCTCCACCACGATCTGCCGATTACAGACGCCGCTTCCACCTTGGTTGCCGAAACTCGCGATCGCATCCGCAACATCATGCGTAACGAAGATCGGCGACTGCTGGTCATCGTCGGGCCTTGTTCGGTGCACGATGTCGATGCCGCTTACGATTACGGGCAGCGCCTGGCTCAGTTGCGCCAAGAATTAGCGGACGATCTTGAAATTGTGATGCGGGTGTATTTTGAAAAGCCCCGGACCAATATCGGCTGGAAAGGGCTGATCAACGACCCTTACCTAGACGGCAGTTACGACATCAATACGGGCATGCGCCTGGCCCGGAAATTACTGCTCGATTTAGCCCACCTCGGCCTGCCCGCTGCTACAGAGCTCCTCGATCCCATTACACCCCAGTACATTGCGGATGTGATTGCCTGGACGGCGATCGGGGCGCGTACCACGGAAAGCCAAACCCACCGGGAAATGGCCTCTGGCTTATCCATGCCGATCGGGTTCAAAAACAATACGGATGGCAGTTTGCAAGCCGCTATCAACGCCATGCTTGCCGCCAGCCAACCCCATCATTTTCTGGGGATTAACCTCCACGGGCTAGCGAGCATCGTGGCTACCACGGGCAACCCAGACACGCATCTGGTCTTGCGCGGCGGCAAATCGGGTCCCAACTTCGATGCACCCCATGTCGAAGGCTCTGCCAAGGAACTGATCCGACTCAACCTCAACCATCGCGTGAT
The DNA here is from genome assembly GCF_044923475.1 of Altericista sp. CCNU0014. Taxonomy (NCBI): domain Bacteria; kingdom Bacillati; phylum Cyanobacteriota; class Cyanophyceae; order Synechococcales; genus Altericista; species Altericista sp. CCNU0014. The sequence continues at coordinate 1,121,934 of NZ_CP137338.1, read as the reverse complement.
GGTCGATTGCAGCCATGCCAATGCCCTCAAAGATCACAACCGTCAAATTGTCGTTCTAGAAGACCTAGCCCAACAGCTTTTAGCGGGCTCCAGCCATCTATTGGGCGTCATGATTGAGAGTCATATCGTGGCGGGCAATCAACCCCTCCACGAGGATCTGTCTCAGCTCGTTTACGGTCAGAGCATTACGGATGCCTGCGTCGATTTTGACACCACTGCAATGATGTTGCGAAAGCTAGCTCAGTCGGTCCGATCGTCTGCCATGGTGTCTTGCTAATCTACGGTGAGTTCCCGAGACGGTAGCACCCACCAGTAGTCGAGTTTGCCACAATGGGGGCAGGGGCGATCGCAGGTGACGGTTTTGAGGGATTGCATTAGCCGCGACCTCCTTGTTTTGTAGTTAGGGCGATCGCTTTGCACGAAGATTCCGTCCCTACCCGATCTCATGTTCTCGGGCAGCTCGACGAACCGCTTCAACCTCAACCTTCAGTTGTTGGGCAATTTGCTCATCTGTCATCCCAGTTTTGAGCAACACTGGAACAGTGACCGCCAGCATTTCGGCTTCCCGCTGCTCTCGGCCTTCTTCCCGACCTTCCTCTTTAGCATCCCGATAAATCCGGGTTTCCTGTAACGTTATCCCCAACATGGCTTCCACCTCTTCACGACTTAACTCAGCAAACTTGTAGATCGCGACCGTAGTGATTACATCAATTATCTCGTTTCTTGCAAGAAAACCTGTATCTTCCCGAGCAACCCGCTCCATCAACTGTTTAGCCTGTTCAACCGTTTGCGCTTCCGATGCGATGGTCAACTGCATCAAACTCACGCCAATAGGCTGTTGACTTGGATCCCCCAGTTCATCCAGATAAAACCGCTGTACCTGGGGGCCATCCAAAAGGGAACGATGGATCGTCGTATTGGCTGGTTCCATGCTGCGAGATGGAAAAATCACCACCCCATGCCAATCATCGTAAAGGGTTGGGTTGCGACGCAGATACAGCAAAGACTCCGAGAAAAAGCGATGATACAGCAGCTCATCGGGCTGAAACTGAAATTCGGAAAAATAGACCACCCTCGGTGAGGCATCCTCTGGTGGTAAAAACACCCCATCAATCCGAAAAGTCGGCTCTTTGACCTCAACCGACTCAAAGCGATATCCTTGCACCTGCTCTGGTGGATGCTCCAGCAACGTAAACAGCAGACTGGGAAAGCGTTTGAAGATTTGATAGAAAATGGCGTCTCGTCTCACAGCACTCCACTGACCCTGAATTGATGAAAACGATCCGCGAGAACCACCGTACACTATAGCTTGTCGAACCGCTTCGTAAGACTGTGTCACAGACGATCGCATAATTCAACCAATCTGGTGGCGTTGGCAAAACAGCCTGACGATGAACCTGGGCTATCACTTGGCTCAGCGGAATCATCGTGTCTTACTCATCGATACGGGTCCGCAAGCCAGCCTCACTACCTTTATAGGTTTCTGGATTGAGGCAAAAACATTGCAGGGGCGCGATGTCTCGCGCCCCTACGAATGGATTGCCCTCAACTGTTGCGAGCGATCGCCCGCACGAACCTATCGGTTTTGATGAAAGGTACGGAAAGACTGATAGTTTTCTTCAGGATGGTAGAGATGGCATTCCTGGACGATGCTCTTCATCGTCGGCCAGTCGAAACGACATTCCCGTACGTATTCGCTCCAATTTTCCTTGATGCTGGCGTGGGCCATCCGCAAGCGATAGGACGGAATTGCCGTTGAAATGTGGTGCGGAACGTGAACGTTGATGTCGTGGCACAGCACTTCAACCCATTGGGGATAGTCGCAATGGACGGTCCCGTTGAGCTGGGATTCGGCAGCATTCCACTCCGATTCGGGATGGAACGGAATTTCAGTAGACGTATGGTGAACCAGGGTAAAGGTGCTCATCCAGAAGTGATAGACCAGCCAGGGTAAAAGCCAGAATTTGACGAAGCCCCAGATGCCTGCGGTCGCGATCAGGGTAGGGAAAACGATGGCGGCAAATGCGGCGATCGCCAACACCGAAACCCTCACCTGCTCCCGTTCCTTACCTTCGAACGAGCGCCAGTCGAGGTGATACTTGGCCCAGTGAGCGATGGAACCGGCCCACCAGAAATAGCCGCGAAGCGCGCGGTATCCGGCCTGGATGCCAGGAGAAAACTGCACGTACTCTTCGGCTCGGCTGGGTTGCCAAGCGTTATCGACATCTAGCTTATTGGTATGGGTGTGGTGAAAATTGTGCAAAATCCGCCAGCTATGAAACGGATAAATCAAGGGCAGCAAAAAAATATGTCCAACCCAGTCATTAACCCAACGCTTTTTTGAAAAAGAACGGTGTCCGCAATCGTGGGCGATGACAAAGAAACCCGTCAAGGCCGTTCCAGTCAAAACCCAGGCCAGGGGGAGTAAAAACCAAGGCGAAAAAATAATAGATCCGTAGCCCAGGGCCACAAACAAGACGCTGATTGCTACGCCTTTCCACGCTTGGATCGGATCTTGTTCAAAACAGGCTTTGGGAAGCGATTGAATAATATTGCGAAGCTGAAGCGTACTGTCCTGTTCAGCAGGACGCAGAGAAGAAATTACAGTCGCTGTCATGGGTTGGAGTAATAAAAAGAGCAGCAGATGAAAGACGCTTTGCCAGTTACAGGCAGCAAACACTGCCTTAAACTCTCTCCTGAGAGACAATTTTGACGGCAGGCGGCAATGCACTATTGCAGCAAAGAACGGGGCTAGTGTTGGGTGCGTCAAAAAATTTGCACCAGAGACGCGGCCATGCCAGAGGTATCGCACAACCGTTGTCGTAGGCGCAGCCTAAACACCGAAACCCTTGTTTTTTATAACATATCTTGAACATTCATTAAGAATACCCATCAAAATCGCTCACTCTAAAGCGGCAAAAATTGCCAGTGGAGGAGCCAGCCATGTTTTAGGATAGAGGTTGCTGCTTTGTCAATTCGATTGTGTCATCCATGAATTTAGAGTCCCGTCGCTACCACATCGTCACCTTTGGATGCCAGATGAATAAGGCCGACTCCGAACGCATGGCCGGCGTTTTAGAAGCAATGGGCTACGAGTGGGCCGAACAACCCGACGATGCCAAGATCGTTCTGTACAACACCTGCACGATTCGAGACAATGCCGAGCAGAAGGTTTATTCGTATCTGGGACGGCAAGCCAAGCGCAAGCAACAAGAGCCAGACCTGACCCTAGTCGTAGCGGGCTGCGTGGCCCAGCAAGAAGGGGAAGCGCTCCTCCGCCGCGTTCCAGAGCTGGACCTCGTCATGGGTCCCCAGCATGCCAATCGGCTTCAGGAGCTCTTAGAGCAAGTGTTTGACGGCAATCAGGTGGTGGCCACCGAACCCATCAATATCGTCGAAGACATCACCAAGCCCCGACGGGATAGTGCGGTAACGGCCTGGGTCAACGTCATTTACGGCTGCAACGAGCGCTGTACCTATTGCGTCGTCCCCAACGTGCGCGGGATCGAGCAATCTCGGACCCCCGAAGCGATTCGCGCGGAGATGGAGACCCTGAGCCGCCAAGGGTTCAAAGAGGTGACGCTGCTGGGCCAAAACATCGATGCCTACGGTCGGGACCTACCCGGATCGACGGTTGAAGGCCGCCACCAGCACACCCTGACAGATTTGCTCTACTTCGTCCACGACGTGCCGGGCATCGAGCGGATTCGCTTTGCCACCAGCCATCCGCGCTATTTCACCGAGCGGCTGATTCGCGCCTGTGCCGAGCTGCCAAAGGTCTGCGAACACTTCCATATCCCCTTCCAATCCGGCGACAATGAAATTCTGAAGGCTATGAGCCGAGGCTATACCCAGGAACGCTATCGCCGCATTATCGAGATGGTGCGCTCCTACATGCCCGATGCCTCCATCAGCGCCGATGCGATCGTGGGGTTTCCAGGGGAGACGGACGCTCAGTTTGAGGCCACTCTCCAGCTCGTGGAAGACCTGGAATTCGATCTGTTGAATACTGCGGCCTACTCTCCGCGTCCCAACACCCCAGCAGCGCTCTGGGGGAACCAACTGAGCGAGGAAGTGAAGGCCGATCGCCTTCAGCAACTCAACCGCTTGGTCAACCAGAAGGCAGCAGGGCGATCGCAGCGCTATCTAGGCCGCACGGAGGAAGTTTTGGTCGAAGATACCAACCACAAAGATCCGACCCAGGTCATGGGGCGAACGCGGGGCAATCGGCTGACCTTTTTTGCAGGAGAGATCGAACAGTTGCGCGGCCAGCTCGTTCCGGTCAAAATCACGGAAATCCGACCCTTCAGCCTGACGGGCATGCCTTTGATGCCAGCCTTGCTTTGACGTTAAGCCTTGCTTTGACGTTAAGCCTTGCTTTGACGTTAAGCTTCCGTAAAACGGCTGTACCGAAATGCATTGAGAATGGGGTCGATGCGTTGCTGGCAAATCAGGTCTGCAAGCAACGCGGCGGTAATGGGCGTTAAGAGAATTCCGTTGCGGTAGTGTCCGGTTGCCAGGACTAAGTTCGAGTAAGGGCTAGCGCCTAAAATCGGCAACTCATCGGGGGTGGCGGGGCGGAACCCCCACCAATACTGCTCCAAAATCCAGTCTTCGAGTAGCGGATAGAGCCGGATGGCGGCGGTCAAGAGTTGCTGGACGCCTGCTGGCGTATTGTGGGGGGTAAAGCCGACATCTTCGCTGGTGGCTCCCACCACAATCCGCCCGTTGTGGCGGGGCACGAGGTATACTTCGCTGCCAAACAGGACGTGCTGAAGCGGCTGGCGCCCTGTCTTCGAGCGCACTGCCAGCAGTTGTCCCTTACGCGGCACGACAGGAATGGGGAGGAGTTCTCCCGACCACGCCCCCGCTGCCAACAGGTAGCAATCCGCCCGATACCATTCATTTCCGGCACAAACGCCCGTCACTTTGTTTCCATCGCGGGCAACGCGATCGACGGCAACGCCTTCGCGAACGGCAATGCCGCACTGCGCTACAGCTGCGCGCAAGGCTCGGGCCATGGCTTGGTTATCGACCTGCCCATCTTCCGGGAACCACCAGCCGCCCGCAACCTCATCGCTCAATTCGGGCTGGAGGATATCCAAAGAAGGGCGATCGCACCACTGCGCTGCTTCCTCAGTCCCCCGTAGCAACTCCGCATCGCGATAAAGCGGGGCAATAATACCGCAGGGCCAATATTCGGAATTCATTCCCGTCAAGGACTCTAATTTGTCAATCCATTCCGGGTAGAGCGATCGACTGCGGAGGCAAAGTTCCAGCATGGGTCCTGGCAAGAGACCTTCCGCTTGTGGAGCCAGCATTCCGGCAGCAGCGTGGAGCGCGGCTTCTTGGGAATTGCGGCTGAGGATGGCGACCGATACCCCTCGCAACGCCAGTTCGAGGGCGGTTGCCATCCCGATGGCTCCCCCCCCGATAATTAAGACATCGCTGCGGGTTTGCATGGGTTTTCCCTTCGTTCCAATCCTCTCCCAGCCCGAAGGCTAGGAGCTACTTTTCCAAACCTACAGATAAATGCTCCGCAGCTTTCATTGTACAAGGAGGCGCATCGTTAATGTCATCGCTCGCTTCAGCCTTAACAGGCATGCTGCCTAGAGACCCAAACCGAACGATCCAGCGTAGACCCTATTGAAGACGTACTCATAGCCGAACGGCGGAAGCTAATTCGTCAGTCTCGATCGATACAATTGAGTTAGCAATCTTCTCTAGAACTAAACCAGTCAATATTCGCGATATTTCATCCTCCTTAGATTTTTACTGCCATGAACTCGGCACACCAATGCTTTTGCGATCTCGCTCCCTTCTACGTCCTAGACCTATTGGACGAGGCCGAGCGCGATTGGGTAGAACGGCAGATTTTGGAGATACCTGAACTGGCGGAAGAGTTTCACCAGTACGAGGTTGCAGCCACTGCATTACCCTACGGCGCGGATCTTAAAGAAGTCGCTGGCGATCTCAAAGGACGCTTGTTTGACGCTTTAAATCTGGCTCCGCCTGAAGACATTTCTCCCGTTGCTGAAGCCCCAGAAGATAGCCACCTTTTTACCGTACGATTTCGAGATATTCAGTGGAAGGCACATCCCGTGCCTGGCGTTGAGGTTTCGATTTTTTACACCGATCGCATTGCAAGGCGAATATCAGGAGTATTGAAAGCATCGCCAGGAATGCAGTATCCCCCACATCGCCATCGGGAGACTGAGGAGATTTACATGATAAGCGGAGACTTGAGAATTGGAACCGAAGTTTACGGTGCGGGGGACTATATCAGATCTCATCCCGGTTCGGTTCATGCACCCTACAGCCACGATGGATGCATGTTTTTCTTCAATACTTCGATGGACGACGAGTATTTCGAAACCGAACGGGTGCTGAGCTAGGCCCCGGACCGCAATTAGTCTCCCAAATGCTTAACGCTGGGCTACCACCAAGCGCTCGTTTAAGTTGAGCGTTAAGTCTGTATTCGGCTCAATCACAACCACCCGATTCAACTTGGGACGGTCGATAGCCCCGCCGATGGTGGCGCCCGCCGCCGCACCGCTGATGACTTTCTGGGGCGTAATGGTGCGATCGCCCACCACTCCCGACACTCCAGCACCCAGTACGGCCCCGATCGCCGTATCTCTCAAAATAGAGAGTGCCGGACGCCCCCGATTGGTTTCGATAGCGGCCCCAGTGGCAGCACCTGCAAGAACTTTTTCCGCAGTAATGGTGCGATCGCCTGCTAGCCCCGAAATTCCGGCTGCAACACCCGCACCGATCGCGGAATTTCGAGCGAGGGAAATCAAGTTAATATCGCGAGTGTTTCTAACGCGAGAGACCACTGCCGACGAAGCCGAGATGGGATAGGATTCTCCATCGATGCGAAGCGTCTGCGCCACGAATTGGGAGCCACCGCTTTGAGGCTTCAGCACGCCTTCGATCTGACTTCCGGCAGGGATAATCGTGACTCCATCCGCCGTTTTGACGTTGGACGTTGTCGTTAGGGTCAAGTCAACGGTCTCAGTAGGCGTTACCAGAATGCGATCGGATGCCGTATATTTCACCGGAATGGTTTCGCCTGCGTTCAGAAAAATATCGTTTTGAAACGCGCCGCCGACAATATAACTGGCCGGTACGAGCGCGGTCTGGGTCGGTTCTTTCAACGCTTGGCACAGAAAGGCCGCCACTTCTGCACGGGTTGCATTTCGATTCGGGTCGAGTCGCTTCACTTCGGGGTAGTTCACCACGATGCGTTGGGCCGTGGCAGCGGCGATCGCTCCATTGGCATAACTCGGTACCGCATCGGCATCGTCGTAATTGCGAGTCAGAACGCTGTCTGAGTTAGCAGGCACCCGATAGTTAAGCCCGTTGGCTAAAGCAACCAAAACTTGCACCCGTGGAATGTTTTGGGCAGGACGGAACGATCCGTCGGGATAACCCGTCAAAAAACCAGACTGAGCTGCCTGCTGAATCGCAGGATAGGCCCAAAATCCTCGGCTTACATCGCCGTAGGATTTGGAACTATTGCTAGCATTTTGAGTCGGGAACGCACTCCCGAGCATGGTTGCAAATTCTGCGCGGGTAACGGATGCATTGGGACGAAATGTACCATCTGGATACCCGTTAATAATGCGGCGCTCGGCCAAGGAAGTAATGCATCGATTGGCCCAAACGCCCTGAATATCCGAGAGTTGCGTTTGCGCTCGCACCGCCGTGCCCCAACCCGCAACTAAGCTGGAAATTGCACTCAAACTTAAAGCCCAAGCTGTTCCAGACTGCAACCAATACGATCCTTTCATAAAAATGCCTACTTAATGCGATGACATTTAAATAGACACTAGAGCCAGTAAATTAGTTTCTAGCAGAGCATAAATAATTTAATCCTTATAATTAGGCTATATTTTGTCAATAACAAGACAATATGTCCATAAACGAGTTAATGACGTTGTTCGCGATCGCCCTGTTCCTTCACCCCGCTCTGATAAGATGGATCGATTCTTGCAAGTAGATGTACGCTGCAATGCTTGCGTTCTGAGGCGATCGATAACCGCAGCCATCAAACATGACAAACACCTGGAATGCCGCGCTCTATGAAGACCAGCACGCCTTTGTCTGGCAGTATGGGGGAAAACTTCTGGATCTACTTGCGCCCGAGGCTGGAGAGTCGATTCTCGATCTGGGATGCGGTACGGGGCAGTTGACGGCACAGTTGGCGCAGTTGGGGGCGGCAGTACGCGGAATGGATGCCGATGCAGCCATGATTGCTAAGGCTCGGCAGAACTATCCAGATCTCGTATTCGAGCAGGCGGACGCTCGTTTTTTTGAGGTCCGCGAGCCATTAGATGCTGTATTTTCAAATGCCGCGCTCCATTGGGTTAAAGAACCGGATGCGGCGATCCAGTGCATTTGCCGAGCGCTCAAGCCGGGCGGGCGGTTTGTCGCTGAGTTTGGTGGGAAGGGGAATGTAAACGCCATTACTCAAGCCCTTACCAAGACCCATGCTTTCTACGTCTCGCCCTGGTATTTCCCCAGCGTGGCGGAATATTCCACGCGGCTGGAACAGCAAGGATTGGAAGTGGTGTTTGCAACCTTGCGCGATCGCCCGACGCCTCTAGAAGGTGCAGATGAGGGCTTAGCCAATTGGCTGCGCGCGTTCGCAAACGGATTCTTAGATCGGCTAACGCCCGAGCAGCAAACTCAAGCGATCGCATCCGTCGAACAGCAACTCAAACCGACGCTGTATTGCGATGGCCGATGGATTGCAGACTATCGCCGTTTGCGCATCATGGCAATCAAGCCGTAAAGTTGACAGTAAGCTATAGACAAGGCTTACGGCTTGCGGAGCCTCTCTGCAAGCGCTAGGGGGCAGGGGAACGCTTTTACATCAGTCCTACGTTGCAGTCTTCCGAGAACCGAACCGATGAAAATTCTTCACGGCACCTGGATTCCACAAGCAGAAGATAGTTTCATCCAAAGGGGTACGTTTTTCCTTTGGGTGGAAACAACCGAGGCGACCAAAAAACGCAAAACAGCTCAAAATATTCATCCAAGCCACCTTTTTAAGGACGAGCTCGAACCTTTTTTGGCGCAACAGCTAGGTATTAAGTCGGAGCTGAGAACGCACCCGATCGCAGAGCAGATTTCGCCGCAATATTTTCTGCTCCCCAGCGCGGGCGATCGCCCTCTCCCTTCTCTAGAGATGGCACGGTATCTAGAGCAGGATATTCCCGAAACCTTCGACCTGCAATATTGGCAGGTGGACTGCTACGCCGCTAAAGCTTTAGTTAAAACGACCGGGTATCATTCCGAGCTAGTCGCGAACGCGATCAAACTGCTCAATGAAATTCACTTCCTAGCCATCAATAACTTAGCAGAAGTGCAGCTCGGTGCCGATCTTCTATTCTGGTACCACTACACCCAAGCTTTTAAGCAAGTCATCCTGAAAGATCGATATATTCCGGCTTTGAAATATCGCGAAATTGCTGCGGCAAAACCAGCCGCTTCAGCCAAAGGTAAGGGTAAATCCGCTGCAAAGTCTCCGGCTAAAAGCGAACCGGATTTTGAGATTTATCCGGGCTGGGAAATTATCGACGAGCGCTACGAGGCCGATCTGAAAAGGTATGCAGACTACATGCCCTTAGCTTGCGTTGCAGGATTTGCAGAACCCCGCGACGTTCCAGAATTTTACGATCGCGAACTGTTATTGCGCCATTTTTCGGAATGCTTGCTGACTGAAATTGCAACCCATACGCCCTCAACGGCAGGGTTCGACCAAAAAATCAACAACACGCTTCTGCACGCCTGCCTCACTGCCAGCGATCGCCCGCTGGGCAAAGATCTGGCGCTCTATCAAAAGTGGCGGACTTGGCGCGATCGCATCAGCCATACCCAAACGGCAATCCCGTTCTATTTGTGTTTTCAGCTTTGCGAACCGAGCAAGCCAGAAGACAACTGGGAACTCCAGTTTCTAGCTGCTCCTCGCCAGGATCCATCTCTGCGGGTTCCGCTCGCGGAATATTGGTCGGCCAAGCCAAAGCGACAGAAAGAGCTACAAAAGCAATTGGGCGATAGTTTCGAGCAAAATCTGCTCTTGAACTTAGGGTATGCGGCTCGGATCTATCCCAAACTCTGGCAGGGGTTAGAAACCGATCGCCCCGTCAGCATTTTTATGGATTTAGCTGGGGCATTCGAGTTTCTGCAAGACTCTGCCTGGGTGCTAGAAAGTGCCGGATACAAGGTGATTATTCCAGCCTGGTGGACGCCCAAGGGGCATCAAAGGGCTAAGGTACGCCTGCGGGCTAAGGGGAAATCGCTTTCTACTGCTAAAGAAAAAGCCAAGAGCTACTTTAGCTACGACAACCTTGTGGAGTACCAGTACGACCTCGCCATCGGGGGCGAGCAGGTAACAGAGAAAGAATGGATGGAGTTGGTCGAGGCCAAGTCACCGTTGGTCAAGTTTAGAGGCCAGTGGATGCATCTAGATCAGGACAAGATGCAGCAGATGCTGGAGTTCTGGAAAAAGCAGCAGATCGAAAACCCCGAGCTAACCCTCATCGACTTTATGCGGATGACCGCTGAGGGGGGCGAAGACCTGGAGGTGGAGTTCGATCGCGCTCAAACGCTTGCCGAAATGCTGGATAAGCTGCACGACAAGAGTCGGCTGGAGGCGATCGCCGACCCCGTTCAACTCCAAGGCACGTTGCGGGAATACCAAAAACGCGGCGTATCTTGGCTGTGCTATCTAGAACAATTGGGCCTGAACGGCTGTCTAGCAGACGATATGGGCCTTGGCAAAACCGTTCAGGTGATTGCTCGACTGGTGCAGGAGCAGGAGCAGTCCGACACGCCTCTGAAGCCCACGCTGCTGATTGCACCGACGTCTGTGGTGGGAAACTGGCGCAAGGAAGTCGAGAAATTTGCGCCCCATCTACGGGCGATCGTCCATCACGGGAACGAACGTGCTAAGGATGTGAAAGAATTTCAGGCGATGGCGCAGCAGAACCATGTGGTCATTACGTCCTTTACGCTGATCCGCAAGGATCTCAAGCTGATTGAAAGCGTGGACTGGCATCGGTTGGTTTTAGACGAAGCGCAGAATATCAAGAACCCCAAAGCCGAGCAGACCAAGGCTATTTTGAAGCTTTCAGCGCCCCATCGCTTGGCCCTGACGGGAACTCCGGTCGAGAATCGGCTGTTGGATCTGTGGTCGATTTTTAACTTCCTCAATCCCGGTTATCTGGGTAAAGAAGCGCAGTTCCGCAAGAGTTTTGAATTACCCATTCAGAAGAACAACGACAGGATGCGATCGCAAACCCTTAAAAAGCTGGTGGAACCTTTCATTCTGCGGCGGGTGAAGACCGACCAATCTATCATCAAAGACTTGCCCGATAAGGTGGAGCAAAAGCTTTACTGCAATCTAACGAAGGAGCAAGCTTCTCTTTACGAGGCTGTGGTTAAGGACGTTACGAGTAACATTGATGAGACAGATGGCATTCAGCGCAAAGGGTTGATTTTGGCGACGCTGCTGAAGCTAAAGCAAATTTGCAACCATCCCCGTCAGTTTTTGCAGGACGAGAGCGACTTTACGCCGGAGCGATCGCACAAGCTCAGCCGCCTCAGCGAGATGGTGGCAGAGGTGATGGAGGAAGGCGAAAGTCTGCTGATCTTTACTCAATTTACGGAGTTGGGGGATGCTTTAGAGAAATACCTACGTCATACCTGTCATTACAATACCTACTACCTCCACGGTGGCACCAATCGCAATAAGCGCGAGGCTATGATTACGGAGTTCCAAGACCCGGAAACAGAGCCATCGGTGTTTATTTTGTCTCTGAAGGCAGGGGGTGTTGGTATTACGCTCACGAAGGCGAATCACGTGTTCCACTTCGATCGCTGGTGGAACCCTGCGGTGGAAAATCAGGCGACGGATCGGGCGTTTCGGATTGGACAGAAGAAGAATGTGTTTGTGCATAAATTTGTGGCGATCGGCACTCTGGAGGAGCGGATTGATGAAATGATTGAGGATAAGAAGAAGCTGGCAGGTTCGATTGTGGGTTCGGATGAATCTTGGCTTACGGAGTTAGATAATGATGCTTTCAAGAAGCTCATCTCTCTAAATAAAAGCGCAATTTTAGAGTAGATTTATTCTGATAATGTCTCGCTCTCAAATCGCTCTAAATCAGCCCGCAAACATTGGCTGATATAAGCCCGAATCAACGGCTGACAACCTGATAAATGTTACCTAAGCAACCAAAGTCATAATACTTTCTTGAAGATCTGGATTTATTTTGTGCCAGCCTCTGGCAATATTAAAGTCCATATTAATCTTAGCAACCTCTAATAAAGAGTCATCAATTGAGTACATCTTATCTTCTTTTAACCAGAGTAGAATCTCTGCCAAGTGCCAGATAGACGGCGTCCCTTCATAAACAGGCAGTGGAGACTTTGGCTCACCTTTTACAATAAGATTTCTAATATTTTGCCGAGTACATCCAAGAATTTTAGCGGCGTCAGTCAATCCAACAAAATCTGGAGTTGCCTCAATAAGGCTAGCTTGTGGAAAAACATTTTTTACATCAGAAATAGCACTAGAAATAGCTTCGTAAGCTGACGATGCCTCGCGCATAAAATTCAGTGCTATATATCCCTTCTTCCCAATGCCAATCAAGGCATCATCGCACCCGCTTTCATGCAGTTGCTCGATATAGTCATTAGGATCGATTTGGGAATTGTGGAGATGAAACTTTAAAGTAAAATCATACTCATTCATTGCTCATTCCTCCTCTTCGCCAGAATCATCTGTCCTGTTGTGCGTCGTACAGTTGTCTACGATTCGCCGAATCTGCTTCGCGTGATTCCCTGCGTTTTTCGGGGTGCTCCAGATGCTAGAGATACAAAAATTTCCGCATCTACATGCTTTGTCATTGTAAGGACAATAGATTTTTCCCCAGGCATGCGCCCCACCGACCTCAACTCGCCACCCGTTTTGTTCGGCATATTTCAATGCTGCCTCTATCTCTGGCTTTGAGTGCGATCGCCTTGCCATAAAAACCTTTATTGATACAGGCTAGACTTAAAACAAGCAGTTGTCAAGTGACAACCATTAGCCGGAGTTACTCATGCCTCACCTATTCCCCATTCCCCGCCGCCAAAACCTGCTCCACCGTCAACCGCAACTCAGGAAACGTCCGAGACTCGATCGCCTGACTCCCCACAAACACCGTCTCCTCGTATAGCCTGTCGTTCCACAGCAGCACAGACACCTTAGACTCCAGCGGATCCACAATCCAATACTCAGGAATCTCCAACGCCGCATACTCCGATCGCTTGTATCGATAATCTCGCTTCACCGAATCCGGGCTAACCACCTCCACCACCAGCAACGGCGACGTTTGGCACACCGCCGACCGATCCAGCATTCCAGCGATTTGGTCAGCGGTCAAAACATAAACATCCGTCAGCCGCGACTTCCGCCAACCCGTGCGTACCCCCGCCTCGCGGAGACAAACCCAAGGCAAACTCAGCCGCTTAATTTCTGCATCTAACCGTTGCTCGATATGCGTAGAAATAAACAAATGCCGGAACGTAGGCAGATTCCTAGGTTCTAATTGGCCATTCACCAACTCGTAGCGCGTGTCTGTCCCATCATCGTAGGCAAGGTATTCTTCAAAACTGAGCAATTTTGGAGTTGTAAATGTCATGACTTAACCCGGCCATACATCCCCTTTATTTTAATCGACGGATCCTTGCTTAAATTTGCGCAACTTAGCAACCTCAACACTCAAAAATCGCTAAGCTACTGAGTAAGCGCAACTTTGGAGTCAAAACAATGGCGCAATTTAGTCGCACTTGGTGGGGGCAGCGTTTCATCGCCGCCCTCGAAAAAATTATGGATTCGGGCCGCTTAGGTCGAGGTCGTTCCTACGCCCGTGGCGGAAAAGTCAAAAGCTTTGAAATTCAAGACGGCGTCATCTCTGCCAAAGTACGCGGCTCCGTAAATCCCTACTTTGGCGTCTACAAAGAACCCCTCTACACCACCACCATCGAGTTTAAATCCATTAGTGCCGCCAATTGGTCAGCGGCGATCGCCTACGTTGCCTCCAAAGCCAGCCTGATCTCGCGGCTCATGCTCAACGAAATCCCCGACAACATCGATGACGCCTTTGCCAAGCTCGATCTCCATCTACTGCCCTATCGCAAAGATGACTTTAAGACCAAATGTTCTTGCCCGGACTGGAGCAATCCCTGCAAACACATCGCTGGAGTTTACTTCCTCATCGCAGCTCAGCTTGATGAAGATCCCTTTTTGCTGTTTGAACTGCGAGGATTATCGCGAGATGCGCTTCAGAAAGAACTCGCGCGATCGCCCCTCGGTCAGGCATTATCCGCAGAAATGACCTTAGAAAAAACTGCACCCAAACCCGACCCGAGCTATTTCACAAAACCTGCGGTGCAAACATCCGTTGCCGTTGCAAGCTTGAAAGACTTTTGGCAGGGCGCAAAACGCCTCCCTCAGACCATCGAAGTCGCCAGCCAAGCCAGCGTACCCGCCATTCTAGTGAAAAAGCAAGGTGATTTTCCGCCCTTTTGGGATAAAGAGAGTTCGTTCATCGAGACAATGGAAGAACTCTACAAACGGATCGGAACGAAGAACGCGCCACTGTTTTGAAGCAGACTTCTTTTAGGCTCGGCAATGAGCGCAGCATAAAGGACTTATAGCTTCTTTGCAGGCTTTAGCAAGGTTTCTTTAGGCGAATTCATTCGAGGAACTGACTGGGAGGACAGATCGTTCTCTACTGGCGTTTTTTCCAGAAAATCGGCCATATCCACGTAAATAGAACCCGTACTACGAGTTAAAGGTCCACCGGCACGATTGCGCGCGTTCAGTAAATCTTGCAAAACCATTCTAGGATTGTCCTTAGGCTCGAGAGTCAGGAGTAAACCTTGACAAGGTCCGCCATATTCCTCGCTCACGCAAATGACATTTTGTGAATTCATTTGTCCAGCCGTAAGGTAAGCCAGGATGCCCTCGCTGTAGTACTTTTGGAATCGACGCGAAACTTCCTCGCAACGCTTTAACGGCGTGTAAGGACTAGAAGCTTGGAAAAAAGTAGATTGCCATCGAATGACGGGTACGTTTCCTCTTTTTGTCCGAGCAAAGGTTGTTGGAACTTTTTTTCTCGTTCCAGCAATCTGACTCTGGCCGCAGAAAAATCGCGTCGCAGGTTGCTCGTCAGCAGAACGCGCAGGAAAAAGAGGAATACCTATCGAAGAACCCATCACGATCGCGGCAAAAATGGCATTTATAGGTCGAATCATAGGGATTTCAAGTGTTTTCATAAAACACGACTAAAAATCATAAAATACTCAATCAACTCGCTGGTAGAATTATATTTTCACGATCGGAGTTTTTCTTTTTGCATAACGCAGAATACTTCTTCGGATTTTTCTGATAAGCTATGGGCAGAAAAATATGGAACAATGCTTTCAATCTAATTCATTGTAACTGTGCCGTGCAAATATGTCCGTAAAACTCTTACAAACGTACTTTTATAAAAAATCCACAAAACTTAACCATCGTAATCTTACTTTCTTTAAAATTTTGCTGTTAACAATCGCGGCTTGCGGACTGAGTAGCTTTGGCTTAAAAGCCGTCGCGCAATCTCAAGAATCGCCTACCCAGATCGCGGTGTTTAACGAGCCTTCGTTCGACGACGGCATAGAAGGCCACCCCGTTCGCAGTGTCAGTACTTCAGCAACGGACTTAAAGTTTTCGCTGTCCGAACTGCATCCCGAACAGCTCGATTCTCTCCCTTCTCCCCACCTCTCCGAAGGATTGGCTCAAGGGACGGTAGAACCCCTCCCAGAGGAGGAGGTCGGGCAGCCGCCCAGTTTAAAGACCGAACCCGCCACCCCAGACGATCTTCCCTTCCAACCAAAAAAAGAACTGCTTCAGCGGTCTATCAGATATGGCCCTAGCATCAGCTACCTCACGCCCTCTGCCTACGGCAAATCCTGGGGGCAAATTTCCGTAGGCGGTAGCATTCAACATCGAATCCGCTTTGGTAGCAACTCCGATGCTATTTTGGGTGTAGGCATTGGCTTCGGGGATGCCCGCAAAGCCGTTGGCCTAGATGTGAGCGTTGGCATTGCAGATGTGAGCAATTTTGAGCGCGTGAGCGTTGGATTCAAGCTCCACAGACGCTTGCCAGATCGGTTGGCGATCGCCGTGGGTGTAGACAATGCAATTGTAGGATGGGGCAACATAGACGCAGGCATCAGCCCCTATGGCGTCGTGACCAAAGGATTTCAATTAAGAGAGGATCCCCGTTCGCTTTTCAGCCAACTGTACCTCTCTGCGGGAGCCGGAACGGGTCGCTATCGATCTGAGGACGACGTTCTCAACGATCGCGATTCGGTGGGTGTCTTTGGAAGCGCCGCCTTGCGCATCACCGAGCAACTCAGTTTTATTACCGAATGGTCGGGACAAGACCTCACCTTAGCCGTTTCTTTCCTCCCGTTTCCTAGAGTTCCTTTTGTCATTACCCCCGCCGTAACCGATGTCGCGGGAACAGCTGGAGATGGCCCTCGTTTTTCTCTAGGCGTGGGATTGGGGTTTACGTTTTAGCATTTTTAGATTTTGCACTTATAGGTATCTCACGGGCCACAATCCATGCGCAATCAGTTTCATAAAACAGCAACTCAATTGCTTTGTGCGAGCCTAATCATCGTTTCAAACTGTGGGGGATTCGCTCAGCAGGCCAGATCGCAAAGCGACCCCAGCCAAAGCGATACCACCTTGCCCAACCCAAACGAAGTCTTGCCCGCCGACCCCAGCCAAAGCGACACCACCTTACCCAACCCAAACGAAGTCTTGCCCGCCGACCCCAGTCAAAGCGACACCACCTTGCCGACCTCGAACGAGATCTTGCCCAGCACTCCCGGCGACGGGCCGGCAAGATCGCCAGTTGTAGCCGGCAACCCCACTCAAGTCATAGAGCAAGTTGAAACCTATCAATCCCTCCCCTACTCGACCTATTTCGGATTGAATTTTTACGGAGGGCTCACCAGCGCAGACCAAATCGCGCAGACACTGGAAAAGCTCGGCAAAAAAACGGGTACAAACCCCGCACTAATTTACGTTATATCCACCAGTAAAGGACTCAAGCTGGTCCTCGTCTTGCCGAACAACGCGCCTTCCCTATCTTCATCAAACTTTCCCGTACCTTCTTTAGATGGGCGGTTAGCTTCAATCCAACCGCAATTTAAACTCGCTCAAGAAAACAAATCCCCAACTCCATCCACCAAAGTACTCACCTATCTAGTTCCCGAGGCAAAGCCAGAGTTAGTCAGGCGATCGGCAAGAAACTTTCGCAAGCAAGTTAGCGATCCTGGAAAGACTCAAGGTACGAGCTATCAAGCACCTGCCACAGAACTCTACCGTTGGATAGTCGCTCCCTTAAAGGCCGAGCTAGATGCCAATAAGATCGATACGCTGGTTTTTAGTTTAGATAGAGGATTCCGCTCCCTTCCCATTGCGGCACTTTACGATGGCGATCGATTTTTGGTAGAGCAATACAACTTAGCGCTGATTCCTAGCTTTAGCCTGACAGATACGCGATTTCAACCCATTCGCGGTACAAAAATGCTCGGGATGGGGATTTCCCAATCCGCCGGAGGGCTGCCAGCATTGCCTGCGGTTTCAGTTGAAGTGCCGACATTGACTGAAAAAATCTGGGAGGGTGCAGGCTACCTCGACCAACAGGTTACCTTAAGTCAATTTCAGTCCCTGGCCAAACGAGAGCAATTCAGCATCGTTCATCTCGCAACGCATGCAGAGTTCAATCCCGGCAATGTCAATCAGTCCTTTATTCAGTTCTGGGATGGAAAATTAACCCTATCCAAGTTGCGTAAAATCGCGCTCAGTCAGAAATGGGGTTCCAATCCAACTGTTGAAATGTTGGTCCTCAGCGCTTGTCAAACAGCAATTGGCAGCGACCAAGCAGAATTAGGCTTCACTGGACTCGCAGTCCAAACGGGAGTTAAGACTGCCATTGGCAGCCTCTGGTCTGTCAGCGACGAAGGAACCTTGGGTTTAATGAGCGAGTTTTATCGAAATCTCAAAACAGCGCCCATTCGGGCTGCTGCGCTGCGCAACGCTCAGCTGAGTTTGTTGAGCGGAGCGGTTAAGGTTAACAACGGCCAAATTCAATTTCCGGACGGCTCGCAGGTTGCTTTGCCGCCTGATAGTTCCCGGCAAAACGAGTTTAATCTTTCTCATCCGTACTACTGGGCAGCCTACACCGTCGTTGGCAACTGGAACTAAGATTCTTGGATTTTGACGGGCTAACAAGGATTATCCTTGAGCCGCGTCTCTTTCATGAGATCGCACCAATCGCTATTCAGTTGCGGATCTTGAGGCCGTTCCTGGCGTCTGGTGGCTAAGTCGTGAATGGCGTCGTACCAGAGGCCTTCCTCTGCATAGACATCATATTTTCGATCGCTTCTTTCTAATTGGTCCGAGAGAGAGGATGAAGCAGAAACGCGCGTAATTGCCCCTTGAATGCTGACTTGCGATCCGTCGGCAGTATCATCGTCAGGGCCTAAAGGAGAACAGAATAAAGTGAGTTTCCAAAGATATTCTCGGCCCACTTCTAAGGGTTTAAGATCTTCATTTTGAGGAAAGGTAAAGCTGTAGAGAGGGGGCGCGTTCGTTAATTTCCAAGTTTTACTGTACTGAGGCATTTCTTCTGGCAGCGAATCTTGAGTAGGGTACAAGTCAAGTCGCGCCCAGGAGTAATTGTGATTCTTCAAGTACCAGTAAATAGTCGGATAATCTGCGGTCGAGTGCCCGTAGTTTGAGATCGGGATAATTGGCTCGAATACAAAATCCTTCATAACGCAACCCGTTCGAGTTGCCCCTCCTTGACGGCCTGCCGGACGCTGAAGGGTTTGAGGTGGGCGATACCGGGTTGCAAAACTCGGGGAAATAGGACAGCTAATGCCTAAAAGTGTGAGGGCGATCGCCGTTTTGAACCAATAATTTTGACTTTTCATATACCTTCGATCGGGAGCGAGATCGGGATGCCTGAATGGGCGAGAGCTGGCGAAAGGACTGTTGGCGGACCCGTGAGGTAGGATACCCATTGACCTCAGCTCCAGCACTGCGATCGCACTTCCCACCCTCCCATATCATCGCTTTGTTTAATAGGACGTTCCAATCCATCTACAGTTCCCAGTAGCTTCAGAGGTAACGTCGATTCTAGCCTTGCTTTTGCAGGTTGACCGCAAGCTTCATAGAATCGCACAATCCAATTTTGAGGAGAATCCTCGGATTGTTTGAGCGCCATCAATACCAGATTTTCTGGAAATCCCGAGAGGAAACTTTGCGCGGCATTGAGCGTGCCAGATCCATGGGCTGCGGGGGCTAAAGTTTTGGCAATTAAAGGACGGTTGAGTTCGTACCCTTTTTGGTGGGTCTGGGCCTGTTGCCAACTGCCGGAATGGGGGTAGAGCGCGTAGGTAAAGGAGTGGAATCCGCGATCGCAGTTTGGATCGGGCCATTGCGGGCTGCGGAGGAGCGTCAGCCGCAAGCAATCCGGCTGGGCGTCATAGCCGTACTTACAGTCATTCAGCAGGCTGACGCCGTAGGGTTCCTCTCCCGCTTGCGTTAGGTCGGCCCAGTGGAGCGCCGGCACTTCCCATTTTGCTTTTTGATGTTCGGTCAGGGGCTGCGGATTGGGTAAAGTAGGCCGCTCAATGGCTCCGCACGGGGTTTCGTAAGTGGCATAGTCTGCCGAAATGCCGAGCGGAAAGGCGGCTTTGACAAGAACGTGGGTTTCTTGCCAATCAACCTGGGTGTCAATCATGAGCGCAGAGGATTGCTGCCCCAGGCGATAGGTTTGGACAAACGTAGCGTTCCGCCAGCACCGCTCCACTTGGATCGCTGGCTCGACCGTTCCGCCTGCAAGCGCGATCGATTGCATGACCGCCGCTTCCAACGGATGTTGGGCGTAGTTGGGATCAATGTTCCACGCGTCCCAATACTGACCCCGATCTTGAAAGAACTGAAGGACATTTCCCGGCCCGGCCAACACGTTCCGTCGAGCGGCATAATCCCAGATCGAGCGGACGTTTCCCGTGCGTTCGCAAATCTCGACACGCAGATGGCCATTATCTAAAATCCATTCCTCTGCTTTACCAGAGGGGGTTGGGAGAGCGGTGGGGACATACCAAAACACGCGATAGCCGACGGAAGGAATCGCATTAGCCCAAAAGCTAAGGCTCTGAGTCTGAGAATTGTATTGGGTCGGGAGCGGTTGCCCGTTGCTATCTAGAACGGTTCCTTGATGATGGTCGGGGGCTTGCCAACGGACAACTTCAGAGCGCTCCCAATTGAGGGAGTTATGGACGACGACTGGTATGGCATTCGCAACGGGCGGTTCGGGCAGGCGGATTTGAGCGGCGATCGCCTCTAGCGCCTTTTCTCTGAGATCCAGTGCCGTTTGCAGTGCCAGTTCCCATTCCCGATTTGCATCCGCAAACACCTCAGGAATCGAAGATCCGGGCAGGATATCGTGAAACTGATTGAACAAGACTTTCTTCCAGGCGGTTTCGAGTTCGGCTTTGGGATAGGGGGCGTTCGTGGTGAGGGTGGCGATCGCCGAAAACATCTCCGCCTCGGTCAGTAAATGCTCGCAGCGGCGGTTGTAGCGCTTTTGGTCGGCGTGGGAGGTGTAGCAGCCCCGATGAAATTCTAGGTAAAGTTCGTCGTCCCAAACGGGAACGTCTTGAAGGTTTGATTCGACTTGCTGGCAGAACTCCGTCATAGTGCTGGATTTGAGCTGCGGGAATAGGGGCGACTGCTGCCACTTGCGCGCCACCTCTAGCATGTCCCGCGTCGGACCGCCGCCGTGATCGCCTACGCCAGGGAGCCAAAAGCTTTCTTTCAGGCTGGTTTTAGCTTCCCAATCTTTAGCATGGGCGCTCATTTTGAGCGGATCGATGGATTCCCCGATGGGTGGGGTCATGATGCTAAAAGTGCGGGTGCCGTCGGGGGCTTGCCACCAAAATGCTTCGTGGGGGAACTGGGTGGTATCGTTCCAGCGCAGTTTTTGGGTGAGGAAATAGTCCACGCCTCCTTGCTTGAGGATCTGGGGCAGTTGATTGCAAAACCCAAAGCTATCGGGCAGCCATGCCACGCGGCTGATGTGTCCGAAACGTTCTTGCGTGTAGCGCTGACCGTAAAGCACTTGCCTGACCAAAGATTCGCCACTGATGAGGTTTAGCTCTGGCTCTACCCAAAGCCCTGCGGCGACTTCCCAACGTCCCTCAGCGACGCGTTGCTGGATTTGGGCAAAAAGGGCGGGGCGATGCTGCTCGATCCACTCGTAAAGTGCGGGGGAAGAGTGGCAAAAATTCAGCTCCTCAAAGTCTTTTTGCAAGTTGAGCGCCGACACAAAGGTTCGCTCTGCGGCTTCCCAGGTTTCTGCGACTGGCCACAGCCATGCTAGGTCTAAGTGAGCGTGACCGATCCAGTTAATCTGCCGTTGCTTTATCTCTTGTGCGAAAGGTGTCAGTCGATCGCGCAGGTGTTGGAGGCTTCGATCGAAGGCGATCGCATCTCCGCTTTGCTCCCAAGCAATATCCTGTGTCGCAACAGCGAGAGTACTCAGATCCTTTGCTCGAAAGGCGATCGCGTAAGTTTGCAGCACCGCCAGTTCATCGGCGACCGCGCCCGGATCGATGCGATCGCCCGTCGAGGGTTCGCAGAGGAAGTGCGATCGCACTAATGCCCCGGCATCGTGAGCGGGACTGACCAACCGAATGGCAACCGCCACGACGCTTCCCGGAACCAGCGCTTCCGTTAAAAGGACTCGCGCCGAAATGTCGAAGAGGTCGCCCTGCTGCACCAACCGACCGTTGACGTAGACATCGGCCTGCTCTGCCCACCAAATCAGGGACAGTCTGGCGGTAAATCCGGCGAGGGGATAGTCGGCCAATGCTTCAGGCATACAGATCGCTTGCCCCAGCCACAGCACCTGACGTCCCGCTGGCCAAGCAATGTGTTGGCGCTCGTTGAGCGTAACGGTTTTCCAGGTTTCCCATTGGTTGGGGTCGCACTGAATCGCAACCGCAGCATCCTCAAAACTCATGCGCCATTCGGTTTGACGATCGCGCTGAGCGAGCTGACGCAGACGGGCGATCGCAGCTTCGATGCACTGGCAATAGTTTTCTGTGGTAGAGGATATTTCGCCCATCGTTACTTCTCTTGTGGACCAACAGCCATTCCATTATGGAACGAGTTGACTCGACCCCAAGAATCAACTTGAGCAGGATTGGGCGGATGAGCTGACACCGTGGCTCGAGCCATGAAAAATGAGATAGAATCTGACTAGAACTAGTCAGATTAGATTATGGTTTCTACTCCTCTCGACTCATCTAGCCTCGATCGTTACCCACACTGGAAACTAGAAGATGCTAAAGCTCGATTTAGCGAGGTTGTGCGGCTAGCCCGCGAACAGGTACCTCAATTGATTACGGTAAGGGGTGAAGATGCCGTCGTGGTTATTTCTGCCCAAGAATTTACAAAGCTACTCCCTTTGTTGCAACAGCCCAGCCTTCACGGGTTGCTTTCTCAATCGCCCCTCAGTCGCCTCGATTTTGAGTCACCTGCTATTCAATCTCCCGTGCGCGATGTTGAGTTATGAATGGATGGCTGCTCGACACCAACATCATCTCCGAACTGCGCAAACCCAACTGCCATCCGTTGGTCAAACAATGGTCAGAACGTCAGTTGCCTCAATCTTTTTATTTGAGCACCGTTACCTTTGCAGAAATTCGATTTGGGATAGAACGGACAAAAGATGAGGCGTTTAGTCAGGAGTTAACGCAATGGCTGAATGAAACGCTGCGGCCTTGGTTTAGCGATCGCATTTTACCCGTTGACGAAGTGGTCATTTTGAGGTGGCGACACATGGTCGAACAAGGACGAAAACAAGGCTACACCTACAGTCAGCCAGATCTGTTTATTGCTGCAACAGCAGCATTGCACGATCTCTGTGTGGTGACTCGCAATGTTATAGATTTCCAAAAATCAGGAGTGGTTGTGTTCAATCCATTTGTTGACTTCGAACCCTAGAATTCCTTGGGTAAAAACCATATCCTCGGTAGAGACCATATTGTCTTACCGGAACTCCTGAATATTCTGCGCTTAGCAATGCTTCTAGCACTTCAAACTGCGCCCCCGAGTGTTGACCTAGCAACACAAATCGCTGCTCTGGGCGATCGATCGGAGGATTTGGTGGGGAAAACGTTTGAACCATCGTTCTTGTTGCCTTACGACAGCAAAAACAGGGGGGCAAAAACAGGGGGTCCTGTACAGCTCGATCGGTCTACTCCAACAGAAATCCTCGAATCGAGTCATAGTTGTCTATCTATTTCCATCAGTCTAGCCCACGCTTAACTCATTGTTTCTCTCAGCTATCGCCGCTAGATGGATCTTATAGAAAGGTCTAAAACCCTGATAGACTGTGGATTGGTCTATGTTTTCGGAGAACTCAATCGTGATGGAAGTCGGTCAAAAAGTTCGCATCTGCCGCATCCGCGATCGCGTGAATGGCGATATCGCTCAAAAATTAGGCCAGGTCGGCACCATTCATGGCTATAAAATGACAGATGGCAGCGGCGTGGGGATTCGCGTAAAATTTGAAGACCATTTTCAAACCTGGTTTTTTGAAGACGAACTAGAACCAGTGCAATAGGCGCTAAATCCATGTCTTTTATTCTTACGTTCTTAGGCAAAGGCGGTACGGGACGCACTACAGCAGCGATCGCCGCAGCCAAAGCGCTTTCTAGCCAGGGTCAACGGGTGCTGCTTTTGGGCCATGAGGCGGAGCTAGGGCTTCCGTTAATGCTTGAAGCAACCGGATTGACGACCGAACCCAAGGAAATTTCACCAAAGCTATCGGTGGCTATCCTTTCAGCCTCAGTGCTCTTAGAGCAAAGCTGGGCTCAGGTCAAGCAGCTCGAGACCCAATATCTGCGCACCCCATTTTTTAAGAACGTGTTCGGTCAAGAGCTAGGCGTTTTGCCCGGCCTCGATTCGGCCCTGGCACTGTACTCTCTCAAAAATTTTGACAGCAGCGGTCTCTACGATGTCATCATCTACGACGGCTACAGCAGCGCCGCAACATTGCGCATGTTTGGAATGCCGGAGGTTTTGAGTTGGTATCTGCGACGGTTCCGTCAGGTTTTTGCGGAGTCGGACTTGGGCAAAGCGGTCTCTCCTTTTTTGCAACCCGTAGCAGCAGCGGTTTTAAATAACGCGGACTGGACGAGCGGCAATTTCTCCCAACCGTTTGGCATGGCAGACGACGAGCTGAGTCAGGGCCAACGGGCGATCGCCGATCCCAGTCGAGTCGCGGCCTATCTCATCACGACGGAAGATCCGCTAGCCATTAAGACGGCAGAGTATTTGTGGGGAAGCGCCCAGCAAGCCAATTTAACGGTAGGGGGTGTTCTGGTCGATCGATCGGCAGTACTCGGTTCTGTAGAAGAACACTTCAAACCCTTGCCCGTTCACTCCCTGCCCAACCGCACCGATGAAAGCTGGCAGCCTTTGACCCAGCATCTGCCCAACTTTCAGCAAGAGGCGCTTAAAGCCCCTAAACCGATGGCAGTAGACGTTGCCCAGCGTCAGGTCAAGCTTTTTCTGCCAGGATTTGCCAAAAGCCAGGTACAGCTCACCCAATACGGACCCGAACTTACCATTGCCGCTGGCGACCAGCGCCGGAACCTATTTTTGCCCCAAGAATTAAAAGGGCAAAAAGTGACGGGTGCGAAGTTCCAAGATGGCTATTTAATTATTTCGTTTTGATGAGAGGCAAAGCTTTGTAGGAAAGCGAGACGTTTTTTAGACTAAAAACTTTGCCACCTTGGATTTGAGGATCTGTATAAGTTCTGGATCCATGTACGCGTATCGATCTGGAATATCCAGGCAGATGATGCGCTTGCGAGCGAGATGCTGCTGAAACCGCCGTGCAAGCTTGGTTCGATGCACTTTTTCCATTACAAAAATCACTTCCGCCCATTGCAAGAGGTCAGGCCCAACGGGAACTTCAGCATCGCGATTGGTCCCCGCAGAGGCAACTTCAAGGCCGGAATAGTCGCAAAAGACTTGCTCCGCAGTGGGGCTTCGCAACTTATTCTGGCTACAGATAAACAGTACGCGCTGCATTAAATCCTCTCGTTGAACCCCTCCGCCCTCTAAACCAACGCATCGGGATCGACGCCTAACTCTCGGAGCTTAGCAGCCAATCGTTCTGCTTGCTCCGAACTCCACAGCAGCAACTTGCCAGACGCATCCCACCAGCGTAACCAATGGGTTGTAGTCCCCAGCCTTGTGCCATACCAACATCCTAAAAATAGCTGTAGCTCAGGAATCCAGTAACGACCGTCTGCGGAAGGCGTTTGTAAGACGTAGGTGTCGCCTTCCCCTAAACTTCGCACTTCTAACGAGAGTTGGTAGGGGTCAAAAATAACGTAGGTCGGAACCTTAAGAATGGCCTCATAGAAGTACAACTTGCCGTAGGGGAACGTCGGTCGTACAGAATATTCGCCTGCATCGTGGTCCGAGAGAAACTCCATTACAATCGCAACGGGTTGACCTTCGAACAGCGGCGTATAACTGCGGCGGATCGCTCCGTCCGGCGTAGGATATGTCTGCGGTACATAGAGCCAGTCGGGGGCTTTGACGACGGTTTTTTGGTCTAGAGTCGCAACAATGCCAAAGTTGGAAGCAATCAGCATCTGGGGCTGAATCAGACCAGATGCGCCTAGCGCATCCGTTAGGGCCGCAGCGAGGGTAGGCTGTTGAATATTCTCCACGGGGTCATCAGGTAGGACAAAGTCCGCTGGAAGAGGTTCCCAGGTGACCAAAGGCGCTTGGCGATCGCGGGGGATTTGCAGAACCATGGATTGTACCGCCTGCTACAGCAACGTCTCCATCATAATCAATCCGATTGTTTCGAACCCATACAGAAATTGGGGAAAGCAGTATAACTACTTCCCCCAATCTTTAAGCCTACAAAAGTGGCTCAATAAGATTACATGATACCGATTTGAGTCAGAATGCCTTGTCCGGTGATGACTTCTGTTGCTAATCCGATCGCAAAGCCCAACATGGCTAAGCGACCATTCCAGTTTTCGGCAAACTGCGTAAACCCGAATTTCCCTTCTTGATTAGACATGGATGTACAAGCTCCGCTAAACATCAACCTTATGTAAATAAAGTTAACACAACTTTACCTTCCGTTGCAATGCGTAGAATTGTACCGAGGTTAGCTAACCCTGATATTTGCGGGGGGTATAGACCCAGACGTTGCCGTTGGGGCGTTGGATGGTACGGGTTTGGCTAGAGCCCACAATGAGAATCGTGCACATATCGGCTTGGTCGGCGGCGAGATCTTGGAGGGCAATAACCTGGGTGGCTTGTCCCGGTCGGCCCA
Source organism: Altericista sp. CCNU0014 (assembly GCF_044923475.1). Classification (NCBI taxonomy): domain Bacteria; kingdom Bacillati; phylum Cyanobacteriota; class Cyanophyceae; order Synechococcales; genus Altericista; species Altericista sp. CCNU0014. The sequence continues at coordinate 1,095,430 of NZ_CP137338.1, read as the reverse complement.
GATTGCGGGCTAGCACGACAGGGGTAGTGGGCGATCGCCATTTCAGCAAAATCTCCTTAGCGGCGTCGAGCTGCTAGGTCCGCTGGGTGGAGATGGGGTTATAGAAGGCGATCGCAAAATCTGGCAAGGCGATCGTCCTGCTGTGATGTGTTGAAGTCAGACAAATGGCGATCGCTTTCTACGAGGGATCCTCTGGCCCTGGCTTCCCGCGATCGCTATGGCCTGCGATCGCCCTCTTTACCGATCCTTGGCGATCGTTTTATTGCCAAAGAAGAGAGTTCAACGGGAGATATGTGAATGACGGAGATCGTTTGTTCATAGGCTTGGGAAGACTGAAACAAATAGGATAAAGCACCCATACACTAGAACTACATGCATTCAGCTAGCTCGGGCAGCGATGATAGCGATCCAATACAGAAAATTCTTAAATGGATTGCCGATGCTGGGATTAATGGATTAGGAGGTCTACCATCTGCAGAACAGGTTGCAAAAGACCACTTGAGTAAGGCTGACAATGTTGAGGATGCCATAGATTCAGTTATTGCCTGGAGAACCACCTATGCTGCTGGGACTGGATTTATCACTGGACTGGGTGGTATTGCAGCCATGCCTTTCACCATTCCAGTAGGATTGGCTGCATCTTACGCACTTGGCGCAAATACGGCGGCTGCGGTTGCATGTCTTCGAGGACATGACATTCACTCCGATCAAGTAAGAACAATGGTTCTATTATGTTTGATCGGTACGGAGGGAGAGAATATTCTTAAAACCGCAGGCATCACTGTTGGCACTAAGCTACTTCAGAGCACGATCAAAAAGATACCTGGCAAGATTTTTATTGAAATTAACAAGAAGATAGGTTTCCGACTAATCACCAAAGCTGGCCAAAAAGGAGTGGTCAATATTATGAAAATAGTACCACTGCTTGGAGGTTTTATAGGAGGCACATTTGACAGTATTTTTGTACATGGCTGTGGGAAAACTGCTAAAAGAATATTTTCTTAAGCAGATATATCAGAATATTGTGCTTGTTGTGCAGTAGGTCTTTATGCCCAGTATTCACATTAGAGCTTCGACTAGGTGCGCTCGTTTTCCTTTGATAGCTTTATAAGAATTAGTTTTAAAACTCCAATGAAAATTCCGAATCAAATAGGAAAGGCTTTTCAAGGGTCTGCTAAGTTATTACAAATGTATGCAAAGGACTACATTGACGTTAGTCTGCAGTCCAATCAATTGATAGTGAAGCCTAAAGCTGTTTTGCTACTTTGCCAAAAGGCAACTGATAGGGTAGAGCAATTGGTGAATTTAGTACCAGATGCGAATGAAGGTTTAATTGCTATAATCGAACATCAGCAAATTAAGGTTGAGATCCATTTTACGCCTGAAAAAATATTTTTTAACGGTGATTTGGTTGAGGGACAATTGCGTTTATTGAATAAACCCAAATTCAAGGCCAACTCTCTGATGTACCGAATTCTAATTTCGGGTTGGAATGTTTTTTTAGGCGGTTATATTCCAAATCAGGTGCTACCAGAAGGAGTAAGAGTCGACGGTGATAAAGTTTTTTATTCGCTGCCCAAGGTTCAAACAAGACTTATGAATGCACTATTCCAAAAACTTGAGGATAATTCAGCTTTAAATCTATTTTTGAATCAGGGAGAATTACGAATTGAGAGTGAGGTTTCAATTAATTTGAGAGATATTTCTCTTCAATACTTACTCCAGATTTTTAATGTTTCTTGTTTTCATTAAGGCGATAAAACTAAAATTTTAATTACATGCTTACTTTTTTTATTCACGGCATTAACACTCAAAATTCCGGCTATGCAAATAAGCTCATAGAAAATATTAATAGAGAGCTTCTTAAAAGCAATACAGGCGCTGCAACGAGTTTTTATGCTAGTTTTTGGGGAAATTTATTTAATAACAAGAAAAATAAAATTATTGGATATATAGAAAAAGATTTTTCAAGGGCTTGTAATCTCCACCCAAAATATACTCCTCGAAGCGATATTTATAGATATCAAAAACAAAGAAAAAAATTTATCAATAATTTTTTAGGTGATTTTCTGATTTATCAAAACATTGAACGTGGAAATGTGATTCGCAAAACGATTTATGAACAATTTAAACAATATACAGAAGATCATCCTAAACAAAAAGAAATTCATTTTGTTACTCACTCTTTAGGAAGTATTATCCTGTGGGATTTGCTTTTCTCGAATTCTCAAGATTCTTGGAGTCCAGCTTTTTTATTTCAAAAAAAATTAAAAGATTTTGATTTGATTAGTATTTCAACAATGGGTTCTCCTCTTTTATTCTTCAAAGAAATGCTGGATTTAGATTTTCATCGTATTGACTCTTGGTTAAAACTTTCAAAAAGACCGATCAACACGAGTTCTAATGCTTATAAACTTAGATGGGTTAATATTATTCATTCTTCTGATTTAGTTGCTTATCCCTTAAAAGCTGCGATAGAAGATGAAATCAGCTCTGAAATATTATTTAGCGATCAGTATGTGTGGCAAGATGCTAATGGGGCTGAAGCTACATTACATTTTATGTCAGGAGGGCAACCCGACGGTGCAATGATTGCTGCGGCTGAAGATGCGCATTCTTCATATTTTCAAAATAATTTAGATGGTCGTATCACGGCACGAATCATCGCTTACAATCTATTAGGAGAGACAGATAAGTTACTCAAACGTTGTGTTACTCCAGAATAGTTGTTGACAGGCTAGACAGCATGGAAAAAATTATTAACCTCCATATCGAAAAACTGCCTGAAGGGGTTTATCTCGCCACATCAGATGAATTGCAAGGGCTAGTCGCACAAGGACGAACCATTACTGAAACCCTAGAAATTGCCCGCGATATCTCGCGTAAATTACTCGAAGCCCAAACCGAACAAGAGCAACTTCAATCTTTAGAGATCGTCGCTGATCGGTTCGACTACCCTTTGATCGTTGGATTGTCTAGATAATGGGCAGACTCGCCGGATTCCGTTATAAACAAGTCGTCAAAAAACTGAAATCATTCGGCTTCGCCTTTTATCGACAAGCTGCAGGCAGTCATGAAATTTGGTTCAATGCTGATACAAATCGCTATACCACCATTCCCAATCACCCTGGCGATATGCCAGAAGGAACCCTTCGAGCCATTCTAAAACAAGCAGATATTGCACCGGATGATTTCCTGCAAGAGTAATTTTTACCCATTTCGTTGAAAGCACAGACAAAAGCGAGATCGTGGCTGCATGGAGAAAGGCGATCGCCTCCGATTAGAGTTGATGCCTGCGAGGCGTATAGACCCAAACCGTTCCGTCAGAGCGTTGAACCGTTCGAGTTTGGCTAGAGCCAATAATCAAGACCGTTCGCATATCCGCTCGATCGGCGGTCAAATCTCCAAGATTAATAACCCGAACAGATTGTCCAGGACGGCCTAGATTGCGGGCAATAACGACGGGGGTGGTGGGCGATCGCCATTTCAGCAAAATCTCCTTGGCGGCGTCGAGCTGCCAAGTCCGCTGGGTGGAAACGGGGTTATAGAACGCGATCGCAAAGTCTGCTGCTGCTGCTGCTGCAATGCGCTTCTCGATCGCGTCCCAGGGTTTGAGAATATCGGATAGAGAAATTGCGCAAAAGTCGTGACCGAGGGGCGCGCCCACCGCCGCCGCTGCGGCCTGCATGGCCGAAATGCCCGGCGCGACGTGAATGTCAAGATCGGTCCAAGCGGGATTTGCATCTCGATCGATGACCTCAAAAACTGCCGCCGCCATTGCAAAAATGCCAGGGTCGCCGGAGGATACCACCACCACCGATTTTCCTTCGGTTGCCAGCGCCAGGGCAAGGCGGGCGCGATCTAGCTCTACGCGGTTGTCGGACTCGTGTCGCTGCTTGCCTTGGGCTAGATCTCCGACTAAATCTAAATAGGTTTTGTATCCCACTAAATCCGTGGCGGCCTGGAGAATCCCTTTAACTTCAGGAGACATCCACTGGGCAGAACCGGGACCAGTTCCAACAATGGCAAGTCGCCCTTGAACGGCCACCGGATGATAGACCAAATGGGTGGCGCTACCCGCGACATCGCGTTTCGTCACTTCGATGAGATGCGTTCCTTTGGGACTGAAGGGCAGATTGCTTTGGCTCAACCAAGGGGCCTCTCCCACGAGTCGAACCGTTGCGCCTGCAATCAGGTCGGAGGTGAAGGATTTGGCGTGTTCCGGGTTGGCGAGGCGGTAGTCGGAGGGCGGTGCTTCCAGGACGATATTGAATCGCAGTTGACCCGTGGCGGTAATGGCGGCTTGGGTCTGAAGGGCTTGGGCGATCGCCTTGGCTAATTCGTTGGCCCCTGTCAACCCGCCCAGCAGCGGTACCACGGCACTGCCGTCTTCAGCCACTGCGATCGCGGGCGGCTCGGCCCGTTTATCCGAGAGCAGCGGCGCGAGGGTGCGGATTAGAATTCCAGCGGCGCAGATGCCAATGATAGGGGTGCCTTGGGCGAACAGATCTCTGACCGTATCGCCAAAGTGGGTGTAGAAAATGTCTGCGGATTGGGTGCGATCGACCAGACCGTAGACCGTAGCCTCGGGGAGGACAGTCTGGATTTGACGGGCGATCGCCGTGCTGGATTCGCTCAGAATGATGATGGCAGATGAGTTCAAGGAATGGAGCCTTTTTGCGATGCGGAGGGTGGCAGTTCTACTATTATTCTGGATCTTCTGCGATCCCTTCGAGAAATGCGATCGCCATTTTCCCCCACAAATTCTCTTCGGTGAAGTGTTCGCCCAGTTTGAAGGTGGCTTTTTTGCCGCCGTTCCAGAGGCGTTTGAGGTTTAGGAAGTTTTGCCAGCGTTGGGGTTGCGTTTTTTGAAGTTCTTGGAATTCTGCGTCGATGATGGGCAGTAAGGCCGCTTCGGGGATTTGGACGGGATATTTTTGCTGGAGGTCGTTGAAGAATTGTTTGTAGTCGTTCAGGAGAGTATCAAAGTCTTGTGCTGAGGCATTGATGATTTGATCGCCTGCGACGGTGCCTGCTGCGCCGTAGACAGGAGCGTTGAAGGTCATTTGCACTTTGGGTTGGTCTGACATGGGGAAGGTAGAAAATGAAGCAAGGACAAGGTCTGTAATGGCGGCAAGGGCTGCAATGCTGATATTAGGATTTGGGTCTTCGGCGGCGTTGTAGAGGAGCTGTAGGTTGATGGGATGATATTGACCTATTCTGGCAAGATTTTGAAGGGCAGCAATTTTGACGCTAGAACTAGGATGATGGAGCAACATTCGCTCTAGGGTGGTAATTGCACGCTCAAGCGGGTTCACTATACAGGTCTCCCAATGCATTAATACCTTGAATGCAAATATTGGGATCTGGGTCTTTTAGTTTTTCTAAAATCTGTTTCAGTTCAGGGTTATCTGTGGGTAAGTTCAGAAAATCGTCGAGACTATAGTTCTCGTCGGGACTATAGGTTGAGGTGGTTGGCGTCTGTTCGAGAAGATGTAGTGTCATGAATTCGGATGGTGGGGTTGGATCGACTTCAACGCTACGGATGAAGTTGTGTTTAACCATTTGATTGGCAATGTGACGGGCTAAAGGGGTTGCTGGAACTTGGATGCGGTCTCTGTTAAATTGCTTGGCGGCGCGAATGAAGCTAAACATTTCGGCAACTGTATAATAACCCGCTAGCCACTCTGTAGGGGGCATAGATGATAATGTTGTCCCTTTTGAGGCTGTTCTTAGTGTTTGGGTGAGATGCTCCGCAAGAAAGCTCTCTACGGTTGTGTTTTGCTGCTGGGCTTTGGCTTGCCATTGCTGGACAACTGCATCTGATAGTTCGACGGTGATTAAGGTGGTCATGGGGAGGTATTCCTTATTCGGTAGGTTGGATGTTTTGGTCTCCTTGAACGGTTCCGGCTGCGCCGTGGACGGTGCCGTAAAAGTTCATTGTGACATTTGCAGGCTGGGATGATGCGGTTTTGGGTTGGGGTGTGGCGGGGCTGGTTTTGCGTTGCTGGAGTTCGGCGACGGCTTTGCGGATGCCTTGGGCGATGTGGGTGAAGGCTTCGTCTGGGTTGTCCCATGTTGTGACAGGTTTGGCGTCTTTGGGGAGGGCTTGGAGTTTGCCAAAGGGGGCGCTGTGCCAGTCACAGGGGCGCAGGATGATAGGCATAACGCAAGCGATGCCTTGGTTGTGGAGTTCTAGAGCGCGGGTCATTTCTTTGTCGTAGCAGTAGTCTGAGGCGAGGAAGTCGGAGCTGATGAGGAGCAGGATGATGTTGGCGGTGTTGAGATTGTTGTCGATGGCCTGTGCCCAGTCGGTTCCGGCGGTGATGTTGCGATCGTGCCAGTCGGTGATGATGTTTTGGCGTTTGAGGAGGCTGAGGTGTTTGGCGAGTTCGTCGCGGAGGGTTTCGTCTTTGTGGGCGTAAGAGAAGAAGAGTTTCATGGATGGGGTGGATTGGGTGAGATCGTAGTTGTAGAATCCACAGCGGAATTGGATGATGGACATGGCTTTGAAAGCGGCTTGTCCCGATGGATGTAGGATGAGTGCTTTGAGTTGAGGCAAACAGTGAACTCTAGCTACATGTTTGAAAGGTCCTACCAAAGAAACAGCAGCAGCCCAGCGCACATCAGAATCTTGATCTTCAAAGGCTTTGATCAACCCTGGAATTGCTTTTTCTGAAACTTTCTGCCCTAAAATCAAAGCTGCAACAACACGATTATCGGAGTTATAATCCTCCAGAATTGCGAGATAACTTGAAATTGATTCCTCTGAGTCCGCTAGTATCCCTAGGGAATTAACGTACATCCACCGTGCACCAAAATTGTTCCAATTCGCCTCGAAGTCTTCGTCATTATTATCAGCGAGTAGTTTTGGAATCTTTTTACTTGTTCCAATTTCTTTCAATAGCTTAAATTTCAACCATTTTGGAAGTTCCAGATTGCTCACTCTGCTAACTGTAGCTGACTGCAACTCACCCTTCGCTTTCCCTGCGAGTTTTGCTCCCAACATTAAGTCTACATTCAGTGACAACTCCACTACCTTTAAGACTAAATTTTCGTTGTCTATTCGACCTACCATCAACCTGATCGCCTCTGTCCACTTCAAATAATTGAGGTAGTCTCGCTTGAATTCCAATTCGCTAAGCTGCTCCCAATGCCCCAATAAATATTCTGCCGCGTAGTATTCCTGAAGTAATTGATGCCGAAACTCTACCTGTTCTCCATTCTCTTGAATCAGATGATGTCGCAATAGGTCATCTAAAGATCGCTGTGCGCTACCTTCTCGCTCTGCTTCTTTTCCTTGTAAAAACTTGGCAAAAATCTGGTGAACTTCTATTTTAGGAATTGCGACCCGAAAATCCACATCTACAAGAGGGCGAACGCCGTTCGCCCCTACGGGTTGGCTATGCATCATGGCAAAGGCCAATTCCTGCAACAACTCCGGCCACCAACGCCGATCGCTTTCAACAGGTACATCCGCCTTCAAATTCTTCTCATATCCCTGCGTAAACGCCCGAAACACCTCACCCAAATTCGCCGGAATCTCCCCCGTCTGCCGAAACAACCCGCACAACATCCATAACAACAGCGGCGTTTGCCCAAACTCCCGCAACCGATCCTTCAACTGCCGCAGCATCGCCTCCGCCTGTTCTGGCACATACGATCGCACAAAATCCTGCATTTGCGCTTCCGTCAGTGGCTGCATCTCCAGCTTTTTCTCCAGCCCAAAATCGCCCCCCAAACTCAAATCCCGCGTCGTAAAAATCATCGACACCTTGGGATAATCTTGCCGGAATTTTGCCACATCCAGTCGGACAGCCTCTGAGGGCAATTCATTCAGCCCATCCATCAACAGTAATAACCGTCGATGAAACAGCAGGTCTTCGATTTGCGTACGATCGAGTTGGAGGTCGTGGCGTTGGAAAAAGGCTTGAATGCGATCGAGGAGGGTTGAGTTGGATAAGAATCGGAGTTCGACGAGGACGGGGATACATGTCCTGTCACCAATCCCCTCCTCGGAGGGGTGCCCGTAGGGCGGGGTGGGTCGATCAATTGCGCCACTGACTAACCCACCCCTAGCCCCTCCCAGGAGGGGATTACTGGACTGGTCAATGGCAGAGCACCCACGAGCCTCTTCCAACAACAACCGCGCCAACGTCGTCGATTTCCCCGAACCCGGTCGCCCCACCAGCAACACCTGCCGATGTTCCTTCACAAATTTACGAATCCCCTCTAAAACCGGAAATCGTTCGATCTTTTCCTTGGGCGACTGAGCTTCAAAATCCGAGCCATCCGATCCTAGAGAGCGATCGCGTTGCACCGTCTGCACCATCAACCCAAAATCAAACGGCGTTTTCCAAGGCTGCGGCTCCTTCTGTTGCTGAGCCTTGGTTTCCGCATCCGTTAGCGTGTAGAGTCGCCACCATTGTTCATAGTGGGTGCTAATGGATTGCAAATAAGGCTGAAAATCGATTTCCGCAGCCATGCCGAACAATGCTTAGGGTTTTCTACTCCTATGGTATGCGATCGCCCTAAACCGTCTCCGCAAAGATAACTGAGGTTAGATTTGGATCGGCGGCGTCAAAATTAACGCCCGGTAAGACGCGCTAAGAGTAATCGAACTCCTGTTGTTCCGTCGCGTACAAATCATCCCTTCCCACTCGACAGACCAGATAGGCAGCTTCCACTAGATTTTCGTCAGGAATAGTTCCAAGAGCGTCGGGACTGTGGGGCATCAAGAGCGATCGCAGTTGTCGGGCTAACTTCGACGTCGCAGACTTGCGGTCTTTAGCGCTCAGCTCAGCGCGATGGCCTAGAAAATTCTGCAATACAAAATAGCGATCCATAGATAGTACCGCTGTATTGGTTTGAGCGGTGAGGATTTCCACCGTATCTTTAGTCAGCGTGCTGAAGCTAGTCGGAACGATCGCCGCACCCTGTTGGGAAGACTTTTCATCCTGAATCACAAGGGTACCTGCCGCCATATCGCCCAGACGCTTCTCAGAACGTCCCAACATCACCAGCATGAGTCCGATGAAAAAGAACCCGAGGTCAAACCAACCGACAAAACTGCGGAGGGTCGCTTCTTTCACGCCAATGGGCTGACCGTCATCCCGGACCACGCGAATCTTCGCCAAGCGTTTGCCAGGGGTTTGCCCGCGCCAGATCGTCTCAAAACTGATGAAATACCCATTGGCAATGGCAAAACTCAAAATTCCGGCGATCGCCCCCACCCAAAGATTGAGCTCGTCCACCGAGAACGCTTCAAATCGATCCGTCAGCATCGGCAACACGACATAGATATAAGTCCAGCCGCCAGCCACCCAAAATACCGCCAACACCAGGTACAAAATTGTTTGGTCCACCATCCAGGCGATCGCGCGACTGCCGATACCGCCCAACGCAAAATCTAGCTCTACCCCCTCTGGCGTCTGCATTGCCACGCGACGGAGAAAGCGACGAGGATCGGAAGATAGACTGTCCAAATCGAACAAAAGCCCTGTCTTCGCCGTTACGAGTTCGTAAAAGTTGACCGCCTTCACCGCCTGCCACAGGGGAAGCATAATCACCCCGGCAATCAGACTGACGAAGGGCACAAACACGTTAATACTACTGGCAAGCAACAGAATTGGAAGCGTGATGAGACTTGCAGTAAACATGATAGTGATTACACTCCACCCCTTACCCCGCGTCAGTTCCCAGCTTCGGAGCAGCGATGTAAGGGCAGAATGTCGATCTTCAATGGCAAGAACCGCATCGAAAAACCACAACCGCGCCGACAGATAATACCCCACCATAACCGCACCCAATACGTAGATTAGGCCTAGGGTAAACGTGACCAGCACAAAGGTTCCTCTCAATTGCGAATCCGCTATTTGCAACAGAAATGCCTGCCAAGTCGGCGAGAGCAACACGAATACATAAAACCCAATCCCCAACAGCCAACCGCAAATCAGCAACACGATGAGAGAAGAGAACACCCAAGCGGCCAAATAGGTCCAAAGTCGGCGCAATATCGTTTGACGGTAGAGTTCGTCGGGTTCTACCCATTTCCGCAAGGTATTAAACCCCATTCGGGTCATGAGTCCGCTTACGGCAAACATGCGCGCCCCGGTAAAGAGCGTGAAGGGCAAAGCAAAGACCGTCCCGATCGCAACACCCAGAACGCCAGCCGAGGTATTGGGGAATCCCCCAGTGCTGCTGAGGGCAAAACTAAAGAACAGCGCAATTCCAAAGACCAACAAGCCCCCAAGCATCGCCAACCACAGCCACAGGTGGGACAGCAGGCTGCGGACAAAATGATCGTTGAAATTCAGCCGAAACACCTGAAATCCGATTGTAATGACGTTGCCCATGGTCAGAGATGGGACGGAAGCTTGAATCGAATCGGGTTTGGGTGTCATAGGGTTGCAAAACGTTTTGGCATTTGACGCTGAAACAACCCCGGTATTAATGGACTTGAGGGTTAGGAGCTTTCAGTTCTACAACGGCTGGAACCTCTACAGGGATCTCAGAAGCAGGCGCTTCTGAGATCGCAGATGATTGAGACGAATCTGCTTCAGGCGCGCTGGGTTCTTCACTCGCCTCAAGTTTGGTTTCCTCCACCGTTTGGCGGTGCTGCGCGGCTCGCTGCTCGGCCTCCGCCATCACGGCCTCAAAGGCATCAAGCATCTCTCCCGGTCGATTTTCGAGCACGCTGGTCGAGAGCGAAATGCGCCCGCGCTGCTCGTCGAGATCGGTAATGACGGCCTTCAAGGCCGTTCCGATGGGCAGTAGGGTATTGACCGAGGAAACGTACTTCTGGCTGATGTTGTTGACGTGGAGCAGGGCAGTCACGCCGCCCAGGTCCACAAATGCGCCAAAGGGTCGGAGGTCTGCAACCTTGCCGCTGACGAGCTGCCCGATTTCTAGCTCGGTCATGCGCTGGGCGCGCTGGGCTTGGCGCTGGGATAACACTAACTTTTTGCGAGCGGGATCCACCTCTAAGATACTGACGGTAATCTGCTGCCCCACCAATTCTTCGATGTTTTCTCGCTGAACCACATGCGATCGCGGGATAAAGGCTTTGATGCCTTTGACATTCGCCGTTAAGCCGCCCTTATTGGTCCCATTGACGCGCACCTTGAGGGTTTGTCCGGGATCGAAGGTCTGCAATTTTTCCCAAAACGCCTTAATTTCAAGCTGCCGCAGAGAAAGAGTAATCTGACCGTTTTCATCCTGCCCGCGGACGATTAAAAACTCTCGCTCGGTTTGAAGCGGCAAAAGCTCCTCTAGCTTTTGGTCGGCACCGAGGTTCACTTCCCGCACGGGTAAAAGCGCCGCAGATTTACCCCCAATATCGATATAAGCGCCATCGCTCCCGTAGCTGGCAATCTTACCCAGAACCGTCTGGCCCACTTCAAAGGCGAAATCATGCTGGTCGAGGGCTTTCAAAAAATCATCGTGTGAAAAACTCAAGCTCGTAATCCTAATTCGCTTCTAAATAGTTCGCTCTGGTTTGATTCTACCCAAGCACACGACTCTACTCCAAGCTGTTTTAATCTTTTGGTACGGATTACCAGACTTTACCTAACCCCAGACATACTTATAAACGCCCACATATCCTTGAGCCTTCAGATCGTCCACAGAAAGTCCATCGGTAGGTTGCGGTTCTCCAAGGGCCTTATCGGCAAGCCACTTCTGCCAGACGGCATCGGATCGATCGGCACCCATTTCGGGCGATGCCATTGCTTCGGAATTCATTTTCTCTGGATGTAGCGTATTGACAATCCAAACTGGCTTCATAATCATCGATCTCCCAAAATCTTTCCTTAAGGATGCCCTCTCTGCAAAGCATTCAGCCACTAGGGCAAAGATATACGTCTCGTTAATAAATCGGCGCAAAACAAGCTTAAGATTTTTTTTGTTTTTTTGCAGTCTTAAAATGCTAAATAACTGATACAGTATTGGGCACCATTACGAGTGACGTAGTTTTCCCTGTCAGTGAACAATCAGTATTTAATTCAGTATTTGCAGCATGACTTAGGTCTTTCCGATGCGGCGATCGCTTCTGTAACGCGCAACCAGCAACCCAGCGTTACGGAGCTGCCCATCGTGCTTTGGAACTATGGCCTCATCAGCTTGAAGCAGTTAGAGCACATTTTTGATTGGATTGAAAAAACTGCTCCCTAGACCGTATTCGCACTTCAAAGTTAAAAGTTAACAGACAAATCTCAGTCGGCCATTTCCCGCACGGGTTGAGTTGCGACCACGGGTATGCCCAAGCTTTCTGCTAACGCCTTCGGCGGCGCTTGACGCGTTGCGGCAGCAAGGTACTGGCCCGTCAGAATGGGCGGCACGGGCTTCATTTGATGGGCTATGCTGTAATACCGATGCGTTTGTCGAGTATTCCCGCGCTCCTGTAGATTTTCGTCGGCAATTTTTTTGCGCAGTTTTACAATCGCGTCCAGCACCGCTTCCGGGCGAGGCGGACATCCGGGAATGTACACGTCAACGGGGAGTAGCTTGTCAACTCCCCTCACGGCAGTCGGAGAATCGGCGCTAAACATGCCGCCGCTAATCGTGCAGGCACCCATGGCCATGACGTATTTTGGTTCGGGCATCTGTTCGTAGAGACGAACCAATGCTGGAGCCATTTTCATGGTAATCGTGCCAGCGGTGATAATTAGATCGGCCTGGCGCGGACTCATACGCGGAAAAACGCCCAAGCGATCTAAATCGAAGCGAGAGCCTAAGGTTGCGGCAAATTCGATAAAACAGCAGGCAGTGCCAAACATGAGGGGGTACAGGCTCGAGAGTCTAGCCCAGTCGTACAAGTCATTGACGCTGGCTAAAATCACGTTTTCGGAAAGCTGGGGGGGAATCTCGGGGCGACTAATCGGATACGCGATCCGATCGATTTCGGCGTTGGCCGTCGCAGGAAAGTTCATAGCTGTAGCTCCTTAGCGTTGGATAGGTCCTGGGAAAGGACAAAGCGTTCGCAAATTAAGCACCGAGCAATTGGATTCGCAGCGCGCTGCGACCCTGCAAAGCAAAGACTTGATTTTTCCTTGCTGACATTCTAGATCCTGCTAGGGGTTGAGGGGGAGGTTGGCCCCCCTTTTCGATCTCCTCAATTTAAAGCTGGGTGAGTGCAAACCAATGTCCGACAGGTCCCTGTCCTTTGCCGATCGCCAGGGAGTGTTTCAAGGCTTCGGTCACGTATTGTTTGGCGCTCTGCACTGCGTCTAGGGGGAGTTTTCCGAGGGCGAGGTTAGCGGCGATCGCCGCTGACAAGGTACACCCCGTCCCGTGGGTATGGGGCGTATCCACCTGTTGCGTTTCTAAGACCGTTAGTTCGCGTCCGTCAAACCAAATATCGATGCCTTTGAGTTCTCCTGCCATCCCGCCGCCTTTGACCAGAACGGCCTGCGGGCCGAGGGCGTAAATCTTTTGAGCTGCGGTTTTCATGGCATCCAAGGTATTGACTTCGAGGTTTGCCAGGATTTGAGCTTCGTAGCGGTTGGGGGTAACAATTAATGCTTTGGGAAGAAGAACCTGGACGAGCGCTGCGATCGCCCTATCGTCAATCAACTGCGCCCCCGTACGAGACACCATCACCGGATCGACCACCAACCTGTCAAACTGCAGGCTATCCAGCGCTGCGGCGACAGCCTGAATAATGTCGGCATTCAGCAGCATTCCGGTCTTAGCCGATTGAAATCCAATATCCGCAGCAACCGCATCAATTTGCGCGACCACCGATTCCGGCGGTAAGGCATCAACGCGACTGACCCCTAAGGTATTTTGGGCCGTAATGCAGGTCAGGGCGCTGGTCCCGTGGACTCGATGAAAAGCAAACGTTCGCAGATCGGCTTGGATGCCCGCCCCGCCACCGCTATCAGATCCGGCAATGGTTAGTGCAACTGGAACGCTCATCCGTCATCCCTCATGGCTTCGCAGTTCTGCCGCGTCACCCGGTGGCGGTAGTCAAACATATCCGCGAGGCGGGCGTCCACCCACCACTGCAGCAGTTGTTCGAGCGGCTGACCGCCGGGGAGCGCGTAGTCGATCGCATCTGTCAGTCGGGTGCGATCGCCCTGCGCTTCAAATTGATGGCGGTGCTGCCAAAAGGCCATCGGTCCCGTTTTTTGCTCGTCTACAAAATATCGATCGCGCTCGCAGGCAGTATGTACCGCAATCCACTGCACCGGAATAACGCCAATCCACAACCGGAATTCGGAGATCGCGCCAACGCCCAAACCGCCCTCCCGGCGCACGATCTGTACGGGCTGCCAAGGAGGGGTCAGAATCTGCAAAATATCCGAGCGCTCGTGGAACCGCCACACCGTCTCAGGGGATGCATCAATAATGCTCGTTTTCTCGAAGTGCAGCACGGTTCGTACTCGCAAATTTGGCCCCCTCACTCTAACTCAAGTTTTAAAGACCCATGGCCAGCGCCCTGCCCTACCGAGCGTCGTTTCGTTCCGTCAAAGAACGTAACACCGCGTATCTTTAATGTAGTGGTAAGATCCGTGCCATATTTACCTCAAAGCTGCTGTTTTAAGAATCGCCGGATATGCTGCACAAACAAGCGTTGCGAATGTCTAATTCCATGAAAATATCTGCTGTAGGCATATTGTTGGCACTCTGCGTGCCCCTGCAATCTGTTGCCGCCCAAACCGTCTTAGAAAAAGTTGCAAAAACGGGCGTCCTTACGGCTGGAACCAGCAAAGATGCTTTCCCCCTCGCCTACGCCGACGACAAAGGGCAACTCGTGGGCTACTCCGTAGACATGCTTCAGCTGATTAAAACCCAGGTCGAGCGAGAACTCAAGCGGCCCATTACCCTAAAACTGGTAGCCCTCAGCCCAGGAGAGCGGATTCCCAAACTCCAAACCGGGGAAGTCGATATTGTCTGCGATAGCAGCAGCTTCACTTGGGAACGGGACAAACTCATCGATTTTTCGGTCAGCTACGGCATTACCGGAACCCGCCTCCTGGTCAAGCGCGATACGACCTTTGCGGGGCCTGAGTCCCTAGCGGGCAAGCGCATTGGCGCGCTGCCAAAGACCACGAACGAAGATTCGATTCGACGGGCGCAGCCAAAAGCTCAGATCGTCTTGTTTAAGGATCGCGCTGAAGGTTACAAGGCTTTACAGGAAGGCAAAATTGATGCATTTGCTGGGGATGGCCTGCTGTTGGAAGGCTGGCTCCAAAAAAACTCGAATACAAAAAACTACCAGGTGGATGGCTATCCCTATTCCAAGGAAGGCATTGCCTGCATGGTACCGGAGAATAACTCGAAACTATTGGATAGAACGAACTATGCTTTGCTGAGTTTTATGCAGGGCTTTGTCAAAAATAACCCGTCTTCCGTTTCCACGTTCGATAAATGGTTTGGTCCCAACAGCTCCGTTCCGCTCACCGAGGACCTGAGAAATTTAGTCAAAGAAAGCATGCAGAGCATTTTAGATATGCGCGAGGAGATGCCGGATAGCGCGACCTAGGAAGGCGCTTTAGAGAATCTCATGCGCATCAACAGAAGCGTATAGTTTTTTTGCGACCCTGCGGCACCCGCAACATCATCCATCTGGACGATGATGCCTTCCGATTTATTTTGAAAGGTTGCTTGCTTCGATTTCCCGTTCGGGTTGAACTGTTCGGGCATTCTTCGATATCCTTTCGCAGCCAGTTGCTGTTCGTACCACCCAATAACTTTATCGGGACCGTCGCTTGTATTGAAGGCCGCAGCAGAAACCATCGCGCCTGGAAAAATGGAGCTGCCCAGACGCGCTCCTTTGGTCATGGTTTCGTTAAACGTGCTGGGTTGATAAATGGGAGTATCGCCCAGCTTTGCGATAGCTTCTTGGCGGTCGAGCGGCTTGCCCATTTCTTGGGCGGCTCGCTGACCGATCGTACCGAACAACAACACGCACCCCCCAAAGGTCAACAGGAGAGCAGTCCCACAACCAAGGCCGACCCAAACCCAAGGCGATCGCGGTCTTTTAGGACCAGGAGGGGAGACATTTGGGCTAGTCATTGCGATGCGACTCCTAGGAAATGGCTAGAGATTGAGGATTTTCCGCATTGGGCGTTCAAAGGGGAAATGCACTGACCAATTGTTCCCCTGCTTTGAGCTTAAGCCAAAGGGTGCCAGCCCCTTCTTTGGTTGCCAAGGGTAAGCTTTGCGGTACGACAACTGCCATCCGATCTCGATCCGTGGTCACGAGCAAATCGCCCTCTGGCTGGAGCGCAATCATGGCAATGAGCGCATCGGTTTTCTTAGCAAATTGCACGAGGGGCGTCCCTAACCCCCCCGGATGCCCGAGGCGGGCGGAGCCGATCGGCAGCCGCTTGGCATAACCTTGCCGCGACAGCAATAGAATATCGGTTCGATCGGAAACAGCGGCTAACCCTACCAAGACTTCCTGTCTCAGAAGACGCAAAACCTGATTGCCCAGAGCAGGACGCCCCATTTCGGGAACTTCCAAGAGCGGGAAGCGGGCAAGACGGCCCGTAGACGTGGCGATCGCCACTTCCATGTCTGCCGTTGCAGGAATGGCAAACTGAAGTTGGTCATCGTCTTTGAGCTTAATGGCACTGAGTCCGCGAGCCGTCAACTCGGTAAAATCGGCCTTGGCCAACCACTTAAACCGACCCTGCCGCGTCAGAAAGACAAACCGATCGGCGTCCGCGTAGTCGGAGGGCAAAAATTGAGCGACGACTTCCTCACCGTGGGCGGAATCGCTCAAGAGTGTAACCAGGGGCGTGCCGCGATCGCGTCCCGAGGATCCGGGAATATCGGCAAGGTTGACGGCATAGGCTTTACCGCTGGCCGTAAAGACCAAAAGCTGTTCCGAGAGCAGCGCCTTGCCCGTATACAGTGGCAAATCCTGAGATACCTCCTGAAGCTGTTCCGATCGCTCGAGGGTCTCGCGGCGACGGGCGCGACTGGAACTTCCGATCCAGCGAATATACCCCCGTTGGGATAACTCCACCTGCACTGGCTCATTCTCTTCAGGGGGGCTTAGCGGCACCAGCTTTTCCGGGACTGCGGTTTCAATCCGGGTGCGGCGAGCGTCGCCATACTTGCGCTTGAGGGCGCGGAGATCTTGCTTCAGGGTTTTGAGGAGCTCTTTGCGATCGCCCAGAAGCTGATTTAACTGTCGGATTTGTTGGGTCAGCTCCTCGAATTCGCTCCGTAAGTTTTGCTGCTCTAGACCCGTCAGACGTCGCATCGGCATTCCTAGAATTGCATCAGACTGGCGATCGTCTAAGCTGAAGCGCTCTTGTAACGTTTGTTTTGCCGCAGAACCGTCGGGGGCATGGCGCAGGATATCGACAAGCGCGTCCAGGTTTTCGAGGGCGCGCAGCAACCCTTCTACAATGTCAATGCGGCCTTGCGCTCGATCGAGGTCGTGCCGATAGCGCCGAATCAGCGTATCTTCGCGGAAGCGCAAAAATTCTTGCAGCAATTCCTTGAGCGGCAATTGCCGGGGCTGACCGTTGACGATCGCCAGCGTAATTACACCAAAGTTACTTTGGAGTGCAGTTTGGCGGTAGAGCTGCTCTAAAACTTGCTCTGGCTGCGCCTCCCGCTTTAGCTCGATAACAACGCGCATCCCGTCGCGATCGCTCTCGTCCCTCAGGTCGGCAATCCCCTCAATTTTGCCTGCGTTAATGAGGGTGGCGGTTTTCTCGATCAGCCCCGCCTTATTGACCTGAAACGGTAGTTCCGTAATGACGATCGCCGTGCGCCGATGCCGACCTTTCCCTGGCTGGGATTCTTCAAACTGGGCGATCCCTCGCACTGTAATGCTGCCTCTCCCAGTCGCATAGGCTTCGGCAATGCCCTCTGTACCTATAATTTCGCCCCCCGTCGGAAAGTCCGGGCCGGGGATGAAGGTTCGCAGATCCTCTGCCTCCATGTGGGGACGATCGATCAGGGCAATCAGCGCATCTACCACCTCTCCCAAATTATGGGGTGGGATATTGGTGGCCATCCCCACCGCAATGCCGGAGCAACCGTTGAGCAGCAAAATTGGGAGTTGGGCGGGCAGTACGGTTGGCTCCTGCTGCGAGTTGTCAAAGTTGCCGATGAAGTCAACCGTAGACTCCCCAATTTCTTCTAGGAGCGTCTGGTTGGCAACTCCCGCAAGGCGAGTTTCCGTATAGCGCATCGCCGCCGGGGGGTCGTTATCCACCGAGCCAAAGTTGCCGTGCCCGTCCAAAAGCGGGTAGCGACTAGAAAACGACTGCACCAACCGGACGAGGGCATCGTAAACCGCCTGATCGCCGTGGGGATGATATTTCCCCAGCACATCCCCTACCACGCGGGCGCACTTGCGATAGGGGCGATCGGGCGTCAGCCCCAGCTCGTGCATGGCGTAGAGAATCCGACGATGAACGGGTTTTAAGCCATCTCTTACATCTGGCAGCGCTCGACCCACAATGACGCTCATCGCGTACTCCAGGTAAGACTGCTCCATCTCGGTATGCAGCGCTGTGGCAATGACCTTACCCGTAGACAGAAGATTTAGCTGTTTTGCCATAGAAAAAAAAGCCTGACGCGCCAAGGAGGAATGAAGTCGGTGGGCTGCAACCCATTCGCAGGAACGGGAGTACCGCAGTTCTGCTGAATTATAGAGTGCATTTGCCAATCATAGATCGCCTCATTGGCTAGATTCCCGATGCCTAAAAAGATTCAGCCTAAAGTTTGAGAGTTTTGTATCGTCATATGTACTGCCGCAAATGTTGTGCGAAGAAGGGGAAGAATGAGGTTAAGGGGGTAGAAGCTTGAGCGCTTAGAAGCTTGAGCGCGTTGTTTTGGGCATTAAAAACAGTAAGGACTTGATAAAGAACATGAAGGGAGTAGCGTTTCTAACGATCGGAGCGATCGCAGTGGGTACCGCACTGATATCCGTACAAAATGCCGCACCGATCTCGATTCGTTTTTTAGCTTGGCGATCGATTGACTTGCCTTTGGGCTTGGTGCTTAGCATTGGTTTTGCCCTCGGTACGATCCTCTCTGTTATCTTTCCCGCAATATGGCGGCTTGGCGTGGTTTACGACGATCTAGACGAAGCAGCCTTTGCAGATTCTTCAGGTTTTAATAAAGACAGCAGCGACGATTGGGATACCTAACCGTTCCTAGGGCACGGGATGACCCAGGGTTTTGAGGTCCAACGCATACCCTGCCGCAACCAGGTAAACCCGATCTGCTATGACACCGATGCGTCGCGATAGCGTGCCAAGGCGATCGCGAAATAGCCTCCCAACTGGGTAGGCAGGCACGACACCCCAGCCCACTTCTTCAGCGACCAGAATAATCGGTTGAGCGCTGCGCTGAAGCGTTGCGAGAAGTTCGGCTTCGGTTTTCTGCCACTGTGCGGTCGGTTGGTCTATCTGGTTGGCCAACCAGGTCCCGAGAGAATCGATCAAAATGCAGTGCCGCTCTGGTGCCTGGGCGATGGCATCTGCAAGGGTATGGGGAACTTCCCATAGCGTCCAGTGAGCGGGCCTGCGATCGCGATGGCGTTGAATACGGGCCTGCCATTCCAGATCGTCGGGGCTATTGATTGAGGTTGCAATATACAGTACGGGCTGCCCGGATTGGGTTGCTAGCGCTTCTGCCCAGTCGCTTTTACCGGAACGGGATGGCCCAGTCACTAAACTCAGACGGCCTACTTCTTGCCGTAATACCGAGGGATTTGTCATCTAAACGCTTGCCTAGAAGGGGTCGAAATTTGCACCCATCTCTTTGAGCTTGGCTTGCAGGAGCGCAACCCGTTCTCGCTTGAGACTAAGCTGGGCGATCGCCTCGTCTGCCCGCTAGCGCTTTTGGGTGTGAAGTTGTCCGTCGCGTTCGGGATAGCAAATATCGGTGGGGGCTGGCAGCGTAAGTTGCTGCACCATGCGATCGTATTCCGCAAAGGCATGATGCCAGTATAGCGAAGGGATTTACTCGATTAATCCAAACTCATAGCGATCGAGAATATTGGCCAAGATCCCTCTAAAGTCTTGACTGGCACAGCGAAGGGTTTGAGTGACGTGCCAACCCTCCGCTGCGCGGTCAAAAATAGCGGCGCAGTATTGAGATGGGTCGTGACGTGCCCGATAGTAAATTCCGTCTACCTGCATGGGGTGTTGCCAAAAGGCTAAAGCCCACCGCTGTGCTAGTGGATGGTCGCTGTCACAGAGTCTGCTATCAGCTCCAATCTTGGCAAGCCCTGGCCCAGTTAAATCGACCAAATTAAGCGGGCAAGAATGTTGGAGACAGCTTATGCTCCGCAAAGACAACTCATCATTTGAAATAATCCGAATGCCTGTGTAAGTGCCAAAGGTCTCAATAAACGCGCCTTGTTCGTATTGGGCAATGTATAAAATGCGATACTCCTGTCCTGACGCATCAAACCGATATCCCGAATTGCCAAAATGAAGCGGTTCATAGCGACTTTGATGAATTCGGAACCAAGATTGCTGAAGCTGGATCAGCGGCAAGTTTTGCGTTGAAAGATGTTTGGGCGGCTCAGGATGTGGCGCTGGATTTTTAGCAGAAGCCATTGCGACGCGTTTTTACAGGACACATAGTCGCACTTTGACAGGGGTCGTGTTAGCTTGCCCCCTGTTCCCCGTAAAGTAAAGCCGCCCGCTCGACTGGCTCAATTTGTCCAGAACGCAATGCATCTAGAGGGCGCTGTCCCAGCCTTGCATTAGAATTGAGCATCCAAGCTGTTTGCATCCAAGGATCTTGTACGTTCAAGCTTTTGAGAACTGCCTCAATTCCTTTAAGGGCTTGACTTCCCTGAAACTGCCACACGGGATAGCGGTAGGCTCTACCTGCGGGAAGGCCAATCAGTTTTCCCTGTTGCCGTCGCTTGTTGACGGCTTCTCGGCTAATACCCAAGAGTTTTGCGGTTTCATCGGAGGAGAGACAGCCGCCTTCTGCATTTAAAAGCTCAGGCTTTGCCAATAACCCTCGAATTTTTGCTTTGGCGAGCGGATCCTGTGCAGCAAGGAGGGGAAGCACTTCTGACTGCTGCAATAGGTTTAAGAGTAAGTCGTAGTCTGATGAAGCGGCGATCGCCTCTTGTAAATTGGCCTGCTCGACGAGATCCACCAGCGCTCGGATGGCACGGGAGAGGAAAACGGCAGCATTCCCTTCTTTTTCAATCACTTCAGCCATTACGGGCATCAGCAGGTTAGCGGAAGCTGAGGGCATTCGCTCCATGGCACTGTAAAGGGCTGCTTTCTTTTCTTTGAGCGTTAGGGACATTTTGGTGGCTTAGGTTGACCAATTCCATTCTATGCCATGGATTGACTGCGTCAACTTCTGCCGCAGGGCAAATCAATTTGTGCGAGTTTATAAAACTTTGAAAGCTGGAATTCAATTAAACTGATTTGAGGAAAGGCAACGTTTGTCAGTTTTTAAATTTTCCTTAATGGTTGGTGCTGACCCATTCATGAATCTGACAGACTATCAATCTAAATATTTTGCTTATGAGCTCACCAAACGTTGCCCATCCGACAGCTTAGAGAAGTTGGCGGGTACTGTTGCCGGAGCAAAGGTCGATTTGAATCCCCATCAGGTTGATGCGGCACTGTTTGCCTTTAGTTCTCCGCTGTCTCGAGGGGCTTTACTAGCAGATGAGGTGGGCCTAGGTAAAACAATTGAGGCAGGACTAGTTATTTCTCAGAAATGGGCTGAGCGCAAACGTCGAATTTTAGTCATCACGCCCTTGATGGTGCAGAAAAGTCATGAAGACCTTACCAGCAGGCAATATTCAAATCTGTCAAAGGTGACAGAGAGGGGCATTCAATGTGATGCTTAAGTTCCCAAACTCAGAGCAATCCTATGTCAACCCCTCAACTCTATCGTCAACTGCAAACTCAACTGAGTCAATGGGTCACACCCAAAGATAAACGTCACCTTACTGTGTTTGCTGAAAACATCGCTGCAATCCTCCAAGCCCAAAGTGGCAGCTTAAGCCATTGGCTGACTTATTTGAGTCATCGTCGTTGTAAAGCCCGCTCTCACATGGAACGACTGAGCTACTTCGTTCATAATCCCAAGATCACCTCAGAAACATTCTATGTTCCATTACTGCTTCAATTTCTTCAAGCGTGGGCGGGCATGGCGACGACATTGACCCTGGATACAAGCATGCTGTGGGATGAGTATTGCCTGATAGAGGTCTGTCTGACCTGGGGAGGGCGCTCTTTTCCTTTGGCTCAAAAGGTGCTCAAGCATGGCAGTGCTACGGTCGCTTTTGCGGACTATTGCTCAGTGCTGGATGTGGCTGAGACGGTCTTACCCGCTGATTGTCAAATCACACTATTGGCTGACCGAGGCTTTGAGCATGGTGAGTTAATTCGTTGGCTACGGAGCCATCAATGGTCTTGGGCAATTCGCGCTAAATCCGATTTGAGGGTCACGTTGTCTAATGCTCAAACCGAGTCGGTTGCTGACCTGCTGCCAGAGCCTGAACAAGCTTTTCTATTTTCTGATGTCACGATTCTTGAAGATATCCACTGTCATTTGGCGACCGCTCGATTATCCATCGCCCAGGAGGCTTGGGCTGTGATTACAGATAAATCGCCTTCTGTGCAAACCTTCGCGCTATATGGTCAACGTTTTGGTGGCATTGAACCCCATTTCAAGGATTACAAGTCTGCCGCCTTTGAACTGCCTCGTTCTAAACTCAGAGATGCCCATGCTTTAAGCCGACTGCTGATGTTACTGGCGGCTGCGACCATTATTGCCATTTGCGTTGCCATTGAAACGATCGCTCAAGGCGCACTAAAGTCCATTGATTGGCATGCTCACAGGGGATTGAGTTTTCTGCAAATCGGGCTAAGACGGATTAATCAGTTGTGCTATCAAAGATTACCGCTGCCACCCTTGAGATATTTGCCACGATGTAATCCACCACCTGCTTATGCCTCTCTCAAGAAGCGAGATGCGATGAACACTCGCATTGAGTTTGCCAAGGTGACTGTCTTCTAAAGCTTTCAGCTCCTTTGAGTTTTCTGCACCACTAAGCATCACGCCTTCAAACCTTCGAAAGCAATGGCATCAGGAGATGACTGAAAAATTTTTTGTGCCCTGTTCAATTTTAGAAACAAAGTCCTATAACGCAGCAATCAAAGGGGGAGACGATCGCCCGTTTGAGTCAAAAGATACTATAGTAATTTGCTCTTATCAGTTTGCGCGCAATAAATCCGAGGATGTTGAGCGTGTAGCCTGGGATTTAGTGGTGATTGATGAAGCCCATCGTCTGCGGAATGTATATAAGACCTCCAATGTAATTGCAAAGACGTTGAGGCGATCGCTCCAAGGGCGACACAAGCTACTGCTTACGGCAACACCGCTGCAAAATTCGCTGCTAGAGCTATTTGGGCTGGTGAGCTTCATTGACGACAAGGCATTTGGAAATTTAAAAAGTTTTCGAGAACAGTTTTCTAATCTAAATCAGCCCTATGCGGCTGAAATGCTAAAGGCGAGGCTAAAGCCGATTTGCCATCGCACGTTACGTCGAGACGTGATGGCCTATGTTCCATTTACACAGCGCCACGCCATTCTGGAAAAGTTTACGCCCACGCAAGAAGAAGAGCAGCTTTATGATCTGGTATCTGAGTACCTCTCTCGCGATAATTTACAGGCTTTGCCTGCAAGTCAGCGAGCGCTGACGACGTTAGTAATGCGGAAGCTGTTGGCCTCTTCGACCTTTGCGATCGCCGGAACGCTAACCGCGTTATCCAAACGGCTCAAAGCTAAATTGAATCAGCAAGAGAATCTGCGACCTTTATTGGATGAGCTAGACGAAGACTACGAGGGGTTAGAAGAGACGGCTGAAGAATGGGAAGAAGAGGAGTTTGAATCACCCATCTCTGAGTTGGAACGGGCTGCAATTCAAAGTGAAGTGGCGGAGCTAGATGATTTTGTGGAACGAGCCACTTCGATTGAGCATAATGCGAAGGGTACAGCATTGCTAAAAGCCTTTAAGCGGGCGTTTGCAGAAACGGCGAACTATGGCGGTGCCGAAAAAGCGATTGTCTTTACTGAATCTTGCCGCACTCAGAACTATTTGCTGCGATTGCTGAAAGACAGCCCCTGGGGTGCAGGGCTTTTATTGTTTAACGGCTCAAATAATGATGCTCAGTCTAAGGAAATTTATGCAAATTGGCTAAAGCAGAATGAAGGGACAGATCGCATCACTGGTTCAAAGACGGCGGATATGCGGTCTGCTTTGGTGGATTATTTCCAGAAGCAAGGAACCATCATGATTGCGACAGAGGCGGCTTCTGAAGGCATTAATCTTCAGTTTTGCTCGCTGATTGTTAACTATGACTTGCCTTGGAATCCGCAGCGCATTGAGCAGCGGATTGGGCGCTGCCATCGCTACGGGCAAAAACATGATGTAGTGGTGGTCAATTTTCTGAACCAAGAAAATGCGGCTGATCGCCGTGTCTTTGAGCTATTAGACCAAAAGTTCCAGCTTTTTGAGGGTGTGTTTGGTACGAGCGATGAGGTACTGGGGGCGATCGAGTCTGGGGTAGATTTTGAAAAGCGAATTGCTGCGATCTATCAACAATGTCGAAAGCCCGATGAAATTGAGAAGGCGTTTAATCAGCTTCAGCAGGATTTGAGCCTTGAGATCAATGAGTCTATGACTCAAACGCGGCGCAAACTTCTAGAAAATTTCGATGAGGATGTTCGGGGCAAGTTGAGGGTGAGCGGAGAAAAATCTAAGGCGCTACTGGATGAGTTTGAGCGATTTTTGATGCGGCTGACTCGGTATGAATTAAATCAGGATGCAGTGTTTCTGGAGGATTACTCGTTTCGGTTGGATCGGGTACCGAACGATTTAGGAGAGGATGAAGCTCCCCTAGGGCTATACGAGTTGCCGCGTCGCTCAGAGGCTGCCCACACCTATCGCAGTGGTCATCCGTTGGCAAAGGCGTTGATTGAGCGGGCGAAGAATCGTGCGTTACCTGCTGGTGCCATTCATTTTGACTATGCGGCCTATGGCAGCAGAATTTTTGTTCTGGAGCCAATGCTGGGACAGAGTGGGTATTTGAGTCTATCGGTATTGACGGTTGAAGCGTTAGATCACACTGAAGATCGCATAATTTTTTCTGCGGTTACTGATGATGGCCAGATTTTAGACGAAGATAGAGCAAAAAAGCTTTTGCTCATTCCAGGTCAGATCAGGAATTTGACTGAGGCGATCTCCCTCTCTTCTTTGGACGTAATCACACAGCAACGCATCAGAGCGATTCAGCAAGAGATTGCTGAGCATAATGCTAATTTTTTTGAGATGGAGGCCAAAAAGCTGGATGGCTGGGCGGATGACCGGAAGGTGGTTTTGGAGCGGGATATTAAGGAGTTTGACCGTCAGATTAAAGAGGCTAAACGGGCGGCGACTGCTGCCCTAACGCTGGAGGCGAAGCTTGAGGGGCAAAAGCAGGTGAAGGAACTAGAAAAGCAGCGAAACCAGAAACGTCGGTCTTTATTTGAAGCCCAAGACGAAGTGGATCGTCAGCGGGATGAGCTAATTGCCCTCATTGAAGGGAAACTTGAGCAGAAAAGCGAACTCAAAGGTCTTTTTACAATTCGATGGAGCCTTTCATGACCCCTGATGAAACTCAACAACAGAAGGACTTTGCTATGTTATTACAGGCGTTAAAGCAAGGCTCTAGTGATGAAGTCAAGTCTATTTTGGCTGAAAGGGAATCCGTCGCGCCGGAAGACGCTTTAAGTGCTGCGGCAATTGATCGAGTTCAGCAACGGATTAAAGAATTTTCGTAAAACTGAGATAATGAAATCATTTAAGCTTGATTGCCTACAACGCCATGAATAAACAACTTGTTAGCTCATTGGTAGAAGTGGTTCTAAACCTCTCACCTGAAAACCAAAAACTTTTTGAATCCCAACTTCATGCAAGACAGTCCGAGGAAGGGTCTCCTAATGATTTAGCACCAATAGAAAAAGCTGAACAGTTTCGCCAATGGGTTGATTGCTTCCCAAAAAGCGATATTAGTTTACCTGCCGAAGCGTTGCATCGTGGAAGTATTTATGACGATCGTCGCGTATAATCCCTTATTTACTGGATATAAAAATGATTCCAAGAGCGTTGAAATAGATTTATCTTATGCCAGCAAAAGATCTTTTTCATGACTGTGTGAAAGTAGCCCTCATTAGAGATGGGTGGCAGATCAGCCACGATCCCTATAGCTTAAAGATTGGCAAAAAAGATCTGTTTGTTGACCTCGGAGCAGAAAAATTAATCACAGCTGAGAAAGATTCTGTAAAAATTGCTGTTGAAATCAAAAGTTTTGTCAGTCCTTCGGAAATTCAAGATTTAGAAAATGCTTTAGGTCAATATATTCTCTATCAAAATGTTCTACAGAAAATAGAACCTGATCGCATTCTATATTTGGCAATTCGAGAGGCAGTTTTTCATAAGTTGTTTGAGCAAGAGGTTGGTCAAATTCTTTTAGAGAATAAAGTTCTTAAACTTTTAGCCTTTAATCCCGAAACTGAGGTGATCGCAAAATGGATCGGCTAGACAGATATCGTCAAATTATTCGCACTGTACTGAAACCTTACGCAGATATCAGCTATGCAAATGTTCAGGTTAAAAATCGCGCTGCCTTTGATGCCGAAACAGATCAGTACATTATTCTTTCGGAAGGATGGGAAAATACTCAGCACCTACATGGTGTTTTAATTCATGTTGAAATTATGAATAGCAAAGTCTGGATTCAGATGGATGGAACAGAAGATGGTGTCGCCCAAGAATTGATTCAGTCTGGCATTCCTAAAGAGGATATTGTGCTGGGATTTCATGAGCCATCCATTCGTCCCTATACTGGGTTTGCAGTGGCCTAATTTTTATTCTCAATTTATTTTAATACGCTAGTGTTTTCTTGAATGACTGCGAAACAAAAACTTGAATTAACCTGGATTGGCAAAGAGCATCGGCCTAAGCTGGAGCCGCGCATTTTGCTGGAAGACCCCGAAAAGTCTTACCATGCTGCCCATCGAGTAACGGAGAATGACTGCTTCGACAATCGGCTGATTTTTGGCGATAATTTGCTGGCGCTGAAGGCATTGGAGGCGGAGTTTGCAGGCAAGGTAAAGTGTGTGTTTATTGACCCGCCTTACAATACGGGCAGTGCATTTACTCATTATGACGATGGGTTAGAACATTCGATTTGGCTGTCGATGATGCGCGATCGCCTAGAAATTATTCGCAAGCTTTTATCAGATGATGGCTCGCTTTGGATAACGATTGATGATAATGAAGTCCACTATCTAAAGATCATGTGTGATGAGATCTTTGGACGTGCCAATTTTATTGCATCAGTTATCTGGAGAAAAAATTATGCCCCCAAGTCTAGTGCTCGACATTTCTCTGTTGATCATGACTACATTTTGATACTTGCGAAAAATGCAGAGCATTGGACTCCTAATCCAATGCCAAGAAGTGAGAAACAAGATGAAATTTATAAAAATCCAGACAATGATCCACGAGGTCTTTGGCGTCCTGATAATTTATCAGCTAGGAATCCTTATAGTTTAGGAATTTATTCTATAACTACTCCAAGTGGACGTGTTATTGAAGGACCACCAAAAGGGCATTATTGGTCTATATCAAAGGAAAAGTTTTTTCAATTAGACCGAGATAATCGTATTTGGTGGGGGAAGGATGGGAATAATATACCTGCTCCAAAACGATTTCTTTCAGAAGTTAAGCAAGGTAGAGTACCACAAACATATTGGGATTATTCAGAAGTAGGTCATACGCAAGATGCAAAGAAAGAGATTGTTGCTTTGTTTGGTGATGATGTTTTTGGAACCCCAAAACCAGAAAACCTTATGAAGCGGATTGTAGAAATCGCAACTAATCCTGGCGATCTCATTCTCGATTCCTTCGCAGGTTCCGGCACCACAGGCGCAGTCGCCCACAAAATGGGTCGCCGCTGGATCGCGATCGAACTCGGCGAACACTGCCACACCCACATCATTCCCCGCCTGCAAAAAGTCATCAACGGTGAAGACAACGGCGGCATCACCCAAACCGTCAACTGGCAAGGCGGCGGCGGCTTCCGCTACTATCGCCTCGCCCCCTCCCTGCTAGAGCAAGACAAATGGGGCAACTGGGTCATCAACAAAACCTACAACCCCGCCATGCTCGCCGAAGCCCTCTGCAAACTCGAAGGCTTCACCTACGCCCCGTCCGATACCTTCTACTGGCAGCAAGGCTACTCCACCGAACGCGACTTCATCTACATCACCACCCAAAACCTCAGCCACGACCAGCTCGCCCAACTCTCCGATGAAGTGGGCACAGACCGTACCCTGCTAGTGCTCTGCATGGCCTTTCGGGGTAAAGCTGACAAATTCCCCAACCTCACCGTCAAAAAAATCCCCAAACAGGTGCTCTCCCGCTGCGAGTGGGGTCACGACGACTACAGCCTCAAAGTCGAGAACTTGCCCAAAGCCCCAGTCAAACCTGGACAGATGGAGCTAAACCTATAAATCTTTTGATCTCTTAATTTACGGAGTTTGACCTATGCAATCTGCATTACACATCACAGCCAAGGTATTGCCAGGAAATCGTATAGAAGTTCAGCTTCCATCCGGTTCTGAAGGACAAGAAGTAGATATTTTTATTGTTTTGCCGATAGCAAACTTGCCCACTAATCATCAGGATCAAGTGGCTGATCTGAACGAGATGGCTAAAGATCCAGATATCCAAAATGAACTAGCCGCAGTTCTCTCAGCAGAAGCATTGACCAGAATCCGAAACCGTCCTAGAGTCAACCCGCTTGAATTTAGTCTGCCGGACAGCACAGATCTAATCCGAGAGGATCGTGACCGATGACCGTTTCACTCCGTTATGTTTTAGATGCCAACATTTGCATCAAGCAGTTTATTGACGACCCATTAACACCAAAAGTAAATCAACTGTTTGATCACCTTAATAATTCCGCAACCAGGTTTTTCGTACCCGATCTGTTTTATATCGAGTGTGCCAGCGTCTTTTGTAAGTATGTCCGTGCCAACCTCTATACGGCAGAACAAGCTAAGGCCGATTTAATTGACTTGAAGATTTTAGGGCTTCAGGTTATTCCAACACGGAGATTAATGACGGAGGCGACTGAAATCGCCTTGAAATATGGCATTTCTGCCTATGACGCTTGCTATGTCGCACTATCACAGCAAGTTGAGGCACCCTTGCTAACCCTAGACAAGCGCTTAGTCAACTCGTTAGCCGACAGTCATTTTGACGTGCGACTGTTTACGGATTTTCAGGTGCCAGATGTCTCCTAACCCTAAGTTTGTTTCCAGGAAAGATACATGACCAGCATCACCATTCACCTACCCGACACTGCCTTTTCCTCCCTACGCAAAACCCCTGACGAATTCGGTCAAGAAATGCGGCTCGCTGCTGCTGTCAAATGGTATGAGCTAGAGCAAATCTCCCAAGGCAAAGCTGCTGAAATCGCCGGATTGACCCGTGCTGAATTCATTCAGGCGCTTTCCCGCTACCGAGCCTCTGTATTGCAGTACACCGAAGCCGACCTTATCAGAGAACTCAGTTCTGCTGATTGAACCTAGAGAATAATGTCTATGAATTGCCATGTTAATGCCATCTCCGCTCGCCTCAGCCTGCGCCAACCCCAACGGGACTCCCTCGAAATCCTCGATCGCATTTGCGAAATCTTGCCACCCAAGCCAAACAGCAATAGAGACACCGCATTAGCCACCATCCAAAGTGAATACCCCACCGTCACCGACTTTGAGCGCGAATTCCCTTCCCTCTGCTTTTCCCTAGCAACAGGCGTGGGCAAAACTCGACTCATGGGCGCATTCATCACCTACTTGCATCTTGCCCACGGCGTCAAAAATTTCTTTGTCCTCGCCCCCAACCTCACCATCTACAACAAACTGATTGCAGACTTCACCCCCAACACCCCCAAATACGTCTTCAAAGGTATCTCAGAATTTGCTACCGATGCCCCCGAAATCATCACAGGCGACAACTACGAAAAAGCCGCCATCATCACAGACTTTATCCGCTGCAAAATCAACATCTTCAACATCTCCAAAATCAACTCCGAAGTCCGAGGTGGCAGAAGCCCCCGCATCAAACGCCTCTCCGAGTACATCGGCGAAAGCTATTTTGATTATTTAGCCAACCTGGATGACCTGGTCATCCTCATGGACGAATCCCACCGCTACCGCGCCTCTGCCGGGATTCGCGCCATCAACGACCTCAAACCTGTCCTAGGACTAGAATTAACCGCCACTCCTTTTGTAGAAACCAGCAAAGGCGCAATTCAGTTCAAAAACGTTATCTATGACTATCCCCTCGGACGGGCAATGGCAGACGGCTTTGTCAAAGAACCCGCCGTCGTCACCCGCAAAGACTTTAACCCCGCTGGCATGTCCGCCGAAGAAATCGAACGTCTCAAACTCGAAGACGGGGTGCGCCTCCACGAAAGCATCAAAGTCGAACTCGAAACCTACGCCCGCGAAACCAACAACCCCATCGTCAAACCCTTCGTCCTCGTCATTGCCCGTGACACCACCCACGCCGCCCAATTAGTTGCGCTGATTCAGTCCGAAAAATTCTTTGAAGGCCGCTACACCGATAAAGTCATCCAAGTCGATTCCAGCACAACAGGCACTAAAGAAGACGAAATGATCGATCGCCTCCTCAAAGTGGAACACACCGATGAATCCACCGAAATTGTGGTTCACGTCAACATGCTTAAAGAAGGCTGGGACGTAACCAACCTCTACACCATCGTCCCCCTCCGCGCCGCCAACGCCCGTATTTTGATCGAGCAGTCCATTGGTCGAGGACTGCGCTTACCCTACGGCAAACGAACAGGTGTGATGACCGTCGATCGCCTCAACATCATTGCCCACGATAAATTCCAAGACATCATCGACGAAGCCAACCGCCCTGACTCCCAAATTCGCCTCCAGCAGGTCATCCTCGACCCCAAAACCATAGAGCAGAAAAACGTCACGGTTGTCTCCCAATCTCAATTGGCAAATCAGCTAGGACTTCAGTCCCCGCAAAACACTGCGCCAACCAACATAACAAGCCAGACCAAAGCATCTCCGCCGATCTTTACTACGCCACAAGAACAGAAAATCGCTCAAATTACCTATCAAGTCATCCGTCAGCTAGAAAATCAGCCAGATACCGTACCCACCTCAGCCGCTTTGCTAACCCCAGCCGTACAGGCCAAAGTTAAAGAAGCTGTAGAAGCAGAATATCGATTGCCTCAACTAGAGCTAGAAGGCATCAAAGAGCAGCCGAATATAGCCGAGATTGTGGCGAAGACGGCAGAACTGGTCGTGCAGCAAACCATCGACATCCCCCGTATTTTAGTCGTGCCGAAAGGCGAAGTTAAAACCGGGTTTCGGTCGTTCACCCTAGAACTATCGAGACTCAATTACCAGGCCCCAGCCGATGAACTCTGGATTCAGCACCTCAGAACCCATGAGCGCGAAGTGTTGGGACTGGGCGAAGGCGGAATTGATGAAGTCCGTCTAGAAGACTATATCGTAAGCAGCCTCATCGACTTTGACGACATTGCTTACGACGAACACGCCGACCTGCTTTACGATCTAGCCGGACAGGTCATAAATCACTTCTTGGGCTACCTGTCTGAAGCAGACACCCGAAAGGTACTCCGACTTTATCAGCGAGACATTGCCCGCTTCATCCACTCCCAGATGCTGAAGCACTTTTGGGAAGAACCTGTTGATTATGAAGTCAATATTAGCCGAGGCTTCACCGACCTTAAGCCCAGCGCCTATACCACTACCGCCAATGAACCACCCCGCGATTTTCGCTATGCACCAACGGATAAGAGCAACATGGCTCGGTATCTCTTCGGCGGATTTTCTAAATGTCTTTACCCCGTCCAAAAGTTTCAGTCCAATACTGAACGAATGCTGGCCATCATTCTAGAGCGGGAGGCTCTGAAATGGTTCCGTCCCGCCAAAGGGCAGTTCCAGATCTTCTATCGTTGGAACGGCGAACACCCAGAGTATCAGCCCGACTTCGTCGCAGAGATGGAGGATGCCATCTACATGCTCGAACCCAAAATGAGAAGCCAGATGAATGATCCTGAAGTCCTGGCAAAAAAAGAAGTGGCAGTGCGCTGGTGCCAACAAGCCTCAGACTACATGCAGCAGCATGGCGGAAAGCCCTGGCGCTATGTGCTGATTCCCCATGATGCGATCGCCGAAAATATAACCATTGAGGGTTTTCTAAAGCTGTTCGAGTCGCCAAAGTAGAGATTTTTACTCCGATCGCTGCTCCGTTTGAACAGGTTAAAAAGATGCTCGGCTTTGCGATCGCCTTCCCATTATCGAGCAATTCGATCGATAACCCTAACCCTGTAAGCCTTTTTTATGCTTGTTTCACCCAATTGGTTCGCTACTCGTGCGACATCAGAACTCCTTGTCGTTGTAGACTGTCGCTTCTCGTTAGCCGACCCGCAATTAGGCCACCAGCAATATCTTCAAGGCCACATTCCAGGCGCTTACTATCTAGACCTCAACCAAGACCTTTCCAGTCCGGTGCAGGCGCACGGGGGTCGGCATCCTTTACCTCATGTTGCGACGCTGGCAGCGAAACTTTCGCAGATGGGCATTACCGCTGCCACAAAGGTGGTCGCTTACGATGACAGTCGATTTGCCTTTGCCGCGCGGCTCTGGTGGCTGTTGAGATACATGGGGCACGATCGCGCAGCAGTGCTCGATGGCGGGTTTGCGGCTTATCGCGCGGCTGGATTGCCCGTGACCTCGGAAATCCCGGCGGAGCGGAGCGGGCAATTCGTACCCAAGCTGAAACCGGAATGGGTGGTGGATAGAATGGGCGTCCGGCAGCGCCAGAATCAGCCCAATGTCAAACTCGTGGATTCCAGGGAGGGCGAGCGATACCGGGGCGAACGGGAGCCGATCGACCCGGTGGCGGGGCATATCCCCGGAGCGGTCAATTATCCTTGGCAGCAGGTGACGGATGAAGGCGGACGGCTGCGATCGCCCCAAGATCTCCGCACTTACTGGTCGGAAGTTGCCACTGCCGATGAGATCGTCGTCTATTGCGGGTCTGGGGTGACGGCCTGCGTCAACTTGCTGGCTTTAGAAGCGGCTGGCATTCAAACGGGTAAGCTCTACGCGGGCAGTTGGAGCGACTGGTGTTCTTACCCGCTCGATTGACCGAACGAGGGTTTACAATGGCAGTTGGAATTGCACGCAGCGGAGATCGGCGATGTTACTCAAGTCCACCACGCGCCACATTCATATTTTTACGGCTGAGGTCTCTGACAATCAACTCGTCCCCAGCGAGAACGTCCTCACCTTGGATGTCGATCCAGACAACGAACTGGAATGGAACGAGGATGCCCTTCAGCGGGTCTATCAAAAATTCGATGAATTAGTCGAAGCGTCCGGCGGCGAGGATTTGACGGACTACAACCTGCGACGCATCGGGTCCGATCTGGAGCATTTCGTGCGATCGCTGCTCCAAAAGGGGGCCATCGGCTACAACCTCAACAGCCGCGTGAATAACTACAGCATGGGTCTGCCGCAAGTGGTGCAGAAGTAGCCCATGAATGCAAACTACAATCCCTGGAGCGATAAACCGCGCTGGTGCCAACCTTGGACGATCCTGCTGACGGGTACTAGCGCGATCGGCGGGAGCTGGCTTCTGTTCCATCGCATATGGGTGACGGCACTCGTGGCAATCCCCATCGGCGTGTGGATGGGATTTTTTGTGTTGCTCTGGCCGAAACTGATGCGGGCGGCAATGGTTGAAGCTGCTACGAAATCAGGGAATCCAGACTTGTAGGAAACGTTTAGCTTAAGGCTCTTACTGCCTGCGATCGCGCAAGCCCTGACTTGTTATTTCGCTAGGATATTTAAGACGCTTGGCTCTCAAAGGGTTTTGCAGACGGAGGCTGGCTTCGGTGAGGTTGAGGAGCGGCATGGGGGCAACGATCGCGCTGTACCCATTTCAGGGATAGAGTACCCAAATTTTACGCCCAGATCGCTTTAGCCCCTGCTGTTATGGTTCTGCTTGGACGATTTGTTGAATGAGGGTCTGTATGCCTTCGCGATCGCCCTGGCTGAGCAGTTGCTGGATCTGTTCGCCGTGGGGTGATGCCAACAGAATACTCAAAAGGATGCTCTGCACGTTGGCTGCATCGGGAGATTTGAGATGGGTTAAGATGCCCAGCGATTCGTGAGTATATTTGATTGCTCGATTAAATTCTCCCTGCGTTGCAAGTAGTTGAGCCATCATAACCAGGGTGGCGGCTTTGCCCTGGACATTGCCGATGCGTTCTTTCAGCTCTAAGGATTGCTGGTAAAGCGCGATCGCCTGTTCCACCTCCCCTCGATCGGCATAGATTCCTGCCATCTGATGGAGTGTGGCGGCTTTGCCCTGGACATCGCCGATGCGTTTTTTTAGCTCTAAGGATTGCTGGTAAAGCGCGATCGCCTGTTCCACCTCCCCTCGATCGGCATAGATTCCTGCCATCTGATGGAGTGTGGCGGCTTTGCCCCGGACATCGCCGATGCGTTCATGCAGCTCTAAGGATTGCTTGTAAAGTGCGATCGCTTCTTCAGACTTACCCAAATTATTGCGGAGAACCCCCAACTCATGGAGCACTGTAGCCTTGATGGATAAAAGCTCAGGTTCATCAGTGATTTGAGCTAAAGCATCTTGAAACATTTTCTCAGCTTTAACCACATCTCCTTGGCTGCGATAAAGAACACCCAACTCATTCAAGATCTGTAGACAAGTCTTAATATTCGCTTGAGTTTGCCCATGACCAGAGGGTTGATACTCCATTAATAAGCGCTGAAGCAAATCAATTCGCTCTTGCTTTTCTGCTAAACCTAAACTTCCGTGAATTTGCTCCGAATCAAGAGTGTGGGACAACGCATGAACCTGAGTTCTTGGCGATGTCTGAAACCGAAATAAGCCCGATTTCCAAGCCCAAAAATCAGGTGCATACCTTGCCAGCCGAGTAATGGCATAATCTGGCAAACAAAATAGCAGCGGATGGGGAATACTTTTGACAAAATCATCCCGCACAAAATTGAGATCTTGCAATATGGGGGGGTAGTCCCCCGTCATCCCGATGGACTGCTCTAATCCTCGAATAATCAAAACCAGTTTTTTCCCTGACGGAACCTGAAGGTTTTGCAACGCTTTCACGATCAAATCTCGCAAAAACCGGAGCTGCGGATCTGGGAAATTTAACACCTCAAACTGAATTTCTTGACAGGTAGGATCTTGCTGAAGTGCTTCAAGAACAGCATTTGTATCAGGCTTAAAATTTGACTCAATAAACCCAATCGTCAACCCTTGCGATGCATTCACAAACGAAACAAGCTGCCTCTTTTGATATGTTGTTTCAGTCACGAAGTCGATCGCTCCCTGCTCATCCATCACAGCCTCAGCGTAATCTGGATGAATCCAGGATAAATCAGCTACCGTCAGGTTTAATGTTTTAACTGTTTCGAGGATAGCGAGTGCGGACTCTTGGTGCGTCACCGCTCTGAGAGAGCTAGCGATCGCCTTCTCCTCCGGCACAACACAAACCTCAGTGCCAGGATTGGGTGCATTGGCATGACGAACCAACGTCACCTCTCGCCCAGAAGGCAGCGAAAGCATTGCAAAAACAAGATAGTCAAGGTCATCAAATCCTTCACGGAAGCTCAGAACCCCTGTACTCGTCAGTTCATCAGGCTCCATCCGCAAAACCGCAACGGGCATTGTTGCGATTGTCGCTTCACCCAAATCAATCCCTTTATCTTGGCTGAGGACACTTTTCATAGCTGACGATTTACAAGCGCTATTGCCTTGAGTATAGCGAAGCCATCCTTCACTAAAACACCTTCTCGTGGGCCACTCCAGAACGCAAACCCTGGCGGCATTCCAAAATCTGGTTCAATATTCGTCGTAAATTCGATCCCTCTTTTTCCCGTTGGCAATGGCCCACAATACGCCTTAACCTTTGGGACCTCGCTGCCTCTGGCGGGTTTACCCCATATTTCCTGACTAGATTCCTGTCGAACTGCATCTTCAGGTGTCTGAGTCGGAGATTCTAAGCGATGGTACAACGCCAATAACTTTAATCCCTAAAGCGTAAACGTCGCAAGGTCTTCATCCGCCGCAGAGTCTGAGTTGGCTAATGACTTGAGGGTTGATGTTTTGCTTCCCACTGCGCCAGGTTCTGCTCTAACGTCCGTTTGGGCAATCAGATCGGCCACCTTGGCTTGAGGATTTTGATCGAGGACCGCTAACAGATTGACAAAGGCTGTAATCGTATTCCGAGGGGTGCGAAAATAGGCATCCCCAATCCGCTGGGAACAGTGGGCCATAAATTGCTGAATGCCTTCATCCCCAATGAGATATTGTTTAGGCTCCCCAGCCGCATAAACATGACGAATGTTGCCCAACAGAACGTAAAGATCTTCGGGACTGAGATTTGTCAGTTGTAGAACGGGACCGCTGTAGTCCACCAGTCCGTTCGCGGCAAAAGTATTGACCGTCAGCCGGGATTGCAAGGCCGGATAGCTGTAGAGTCCTCGACGGGTATCGGTCAAAAATTCAGGTGTGCCGCCCAGCAGCACGCCTAGGCCCGCTGCGGTGCCCTGCAAGACATCGTTTAAAATTCGCAGGATTTGCTCGTAGTTGCTTTTGCGCGCCTGCACGTTAGACAGCTTGAATAAGTTCACCAATTCATCCCAGCAAATCAGCAGCCCCCCGTAGCCGGACAATCTGACCAACTGCGCCACGAGCTTGAGCCGATCGTAGACATTCTCGTCGTCCACGATCGTCCGCACGCCCAGCGCCTGCCTCGCTTCGACCTTCGAGCTAAACTCCCCCCGCAGCCAGCGGACGGCACTGGTTTTGAGGACTTCGTCGCTGGTATCGTGGCCGCGCCAGTAGGCAGCAATGACTTCGGCAAAGTCGTAGCCACCCACCATCTCCGACAGGTGAGCCAGCCGCTCCCGAATGACCGCCTCGGGGCTGATACTGCGATCGCGTCCTTCGCTAATGGCAGAAGTCACAAATCGCTCCACCACGCTGGCAAGGGCACCCCCCTCCGGCTTCGTGCGGGTGGACAGGTTTCGCATGAGTTCGGTGTAGAGCGATCGCGCTTGCCCTCCCGTGGCATGGAGGCGGCGATCGGGGGTGAGGTCGGCGTGCGCCGTCACTAACTTTTCCTGAAGGGCAATAGAGCGGGTGAGGGACAGAAAAAAAGTTTTCCCAGAACCGTACTCCCCAATCACAAAGCGAATGGCAGAGCCGCCCTCCGCAATCCGTTTGATATCCTGAATGACGGCTTCCAGCTCGCGCACCCGCCCCACCTGAATCAGCGGCAACCCCGTGCGGGGCACCACGCCAGCCCGCAGAGATTGAATTACGGCTTCGCGCTCTTTCGCTTTAATGGGGAGGGGTTTAGTCACGACAGCAGCTCCTGCAAGACAGTTGGGTTCACTTCAAGGGGGTCTTCTCCCTCC
Organism: Altericista sp. CCNU0014; assembly: GCF_044923475.1. NCBI lineage: Bacteria > Bacillati > Cyanobacteriota > Cyanophyceae > Synechococcales > Altericista > Altericista sp. CCNU0014. The sequence continues at coordinate 1,057,870 of NZ_CP137338.1, read as the reverse complement.
GTTAAGGCTTCGTCACAGCGATCGAAGGCGGCTTCGTTGATGAGTTCTAGCGCGCCATCTAAAAGCAAGTCCAATTGTCGAGCAACCCGCACCAGATCTTCCCGGCTCCAGACGGTCTGCTGCTTTAGGGTGTGCAGAAAGGTAGCATGGGCAGAATCCAATCCTAACGACGGGCTGGTGGATGGAACTGAAATCGGTTCCTCCACGAACACAGACTGAAGAAGTTGCATGGCTTCTGCGGATTCGAGCTGCTTGGCTTGAATCCGCTCTAAGTTTAGGGCAAACGGTGCGGGTGCGGGGAGTTCTGGTTCTGGTTCTGGTTCGGCGTGGATTGATGGAGCAGTCGAGGACTGGGAGGCAGCAGTCGTTTCGTTAAACGGTTCCGCTCCTTTGACAGCGCGTTTTTTGCGGGTGCGTTTTTGACTGAGTTCGGCAACCTGAGCCATGAGGTCGGCATTATCGGCTTGGAGTTGAATCAGATTGATCGCGCGATCCGTAGCCAGTTGATTGAGTTCGGCAACTTGGGTTTCGAGAGCGGTGTGCTGGGCAAGGGCCATCGCCAGCTCCTGCCGAGCTTTGGCCAATTGCTGCTGGAGCTGCTGGGTCGTACTTTGGGATTGCTCTAGCGTATGCTCGACGCGCTGGGATTGGGTTCGCCACCAACAGAGGCCAACGCCAAAAACCCCGCCAATCAAGAGATCTCGCAACATGCTGATTCAAATTCATGGATTTGCAACACAGAATAACGCAAACTGCGTTCCATAAGCTTTTTCAATCCCGTATTTTTCAAACTGGCCCAATGCTTTGAGAGACGTGCGCTCTGACACGAGCTGGTTCAGAGGATAAGTGCCATAGTGAAGACTATAGGAAAGATAAACTACTTAACCTTAGCGATAGGGTTTCAAAAATGATAGAGGATAAACCGCCCAGCAAAGATGAATTCCTTCGCCCTCGCAGTCGATACTACGGGGAATTCACGCCCGAAAATTTAGTTTTTGATGCGAACCTCCAAGAGTTTGCGGCTCAAGTCGGCTTTATCTGCGCCCTAGAAACCAGCGGCAAGATATCCAACGCCGAAGCCTATCGGCAGATTAAGGCGTTGTTTAAGAATCTCAAGCAGAGCAAGAAAGGGCTAGGAATCGGCAAGTCTGATTCGGATGACGGGAAAGAACAAAAACCTCCCTCCTGACTCAATGTGTAATTTCACCATGCTCATCCTCAGACGCGCGGGTCTTCCGCAAAAGAATGTTCGTTCCGTTCCACGGGCGTTGAGAACAGGAGCGTAACCATAGATGGTGCAATGGGTCGATGCCACAGTCCTTTGGGGACGACAAAGATAGACCCAGCTTTGAGCGTCGTACAGATCGGCTCTCCCTCAGGCAAAACCTTGAGATCCAGCTCGCCATCTAACACGTAGAGCAGTTCGTCTCCATCCAAATGACGCTCCCAGGGCACATCGCCGCAATAACGAACCAGACCGATGCGGGAGCGATCGAACGATGTCAGCATCCGATGCGCGGCCATCGCTTCTTCAAAAGTCGTATCCGGCGTAATCTTTAGCTCTGGCAAATCCTTGACGATGGATTGAAGGTTATAGGCTTCCATAAATTGACCTTCCTGGATAGCAGTTCGTACCGCTACCCTAGCATCATGCCTCCACCAGTTCGCGGGTGTCGCGCTCGATGGGGGCCGTCAAAGCAGATTCCAGATCGGCACAGCCGAAGCGCGCTTCTAAAATCCGCATGACTTCCCGTCCAAAGTCATTGGGATTCTGCTGCCAAGCTTGGAGACAGACCTCGCCGAACATAGAACCCAACGGCTCGGGATTCCAAAGCAGTTTCCTGACCGTCCAGGGTTTGACATTCATCGGATCGTAGCCAGGCCGTACGATGTCGTTCTTAAACGCGTATTCTTCTAAATGGGTATGCGGTTGAAGCCCGATGAAGAAGATGGCGGGTTCTACTTTGTCCGCGCCAAAAATCCGCTCTAACTCGCGGTGGTAGGCAACGGTTTGGCGGATGGTTTCCGGGCGCTCGTCGATCACGTTGAAAGAGTAGTTCACTGAAACCAGGTCGTTAAATCCAGCCGCCTTGAGGTCGCGGCAGTTCTCCAGCACCGTTCTGAGGTTGTAGCCCATCCGCATCTTGCGCACCAGTTCTTGAGAGCCGCTGGTAATGCCGATCTCAAAATAGTTCATCCCCGTTTTGACCATGAGGTCGCACAGCTCTGGGGTTAAATTGTCGGCGCGAATGTAGGCGGCCCAATGGATATCGTCCATTCCAGCGGCCAAGATTTTTTGCAATAGCTCTACTGCATCGGGCATGTATTTGCGAGCCGGAATGAACTGAGCGTCGGTAAACCAGAAATTGCGAATGCCGCGATCGTAGAGCTGGCGCATTTCGGCCACCACTTCATCGGCTGGGTTAACCCGCACCTGCTTCCCTTCAATGACGGTATAGATGCAGTAACAGCAGTTGTGGGGACACCCTCGTTTGGTTTGGACCCCCACATAAAAGTCTCGATCTTGCAGGTAATATTCGAATTCCGGCCAGATCTGTTCGATATAGCGATAATTGCAAGCTGATTTTTCGATGGGTGCGGGGAACTCGTGAATCATGCGATCGCGGGGTTTGGTCTCCCCCACCACAAAGCACCGCTCGTCTGCAAAGTCTTCGCCCCGCAGGAGCTTCTCTAGGAGCGCTTCACCCTCGCCGACGGAGACGATCGTCCCCTTGGGAAGCGTGCTGGCGACCTGCTCGTAAAACACGCTCACCGCACCGCCGCCCACCACAGTCCTCAGCTTGGGGCTGTAGCGTTTTGCCCGCGCAATGCCCCGCTTGATCAGCCCGAGATTGCGCCATAGTTCGCCGTAGTAACCGCTGGCGATACGCAGCAAGCCAATTGCACCCTTCGCTTTGAGCAGAAGATTGCGAGCGTAGAAAAATTCAAACGTGTATTGCAGTGGATTGCCGCCTCGACCGCCCACAGGCGCGTAGATTTGAATGTCTCGCCACGAAAATACCAGAACGTCGGGTCGAAATTCGTCAATGCAGCGTTCCAGCGCGGGCGCGAAGTCGAGGGGCGGTACCGTGCCCAAATCGAAAATTCGCTGAGCCGCTTGCGGAAAAAGTTTGCGAACGTGATCGGCCAAGTACACGACCCCAATCGGGAAAATGGGGTTACAGGGCAAGCGAACGTAGAGAATCCGTGCGTCCATTCTGCTCAATCGCTTTCAGACCAGCGGTAGGGTAAATATATTTCTTAACACTCTCTCATTCTATATTAGTCTTCGAGATCCGGGCAGCTCGAGAAGACGGCCTGGGCTTCTTTGCAAGCATGAGAGGCACGCGCTCCAGTCAAGCCCTCCGAGCGAGAATCCAGAATCTAACCCGCGACCCGGAACCGATCCCCAGCTCCCTACGACAATTAAAGAATGAATCTTAAGGTTGACCCAGGGATCGAAGACTTGAGACTAGAATGCGTAAGGTGACGCCAGCCGCACCAGAATTTAAAAAGAATGCATCTGCGCTAGAAATTCTCCCAAATCTGGGAAAGCTAATGTCAAGCTTTATTTAGTTTTAGAGAAAGAAATTCGGATGGTAGTCACCTTTACAGTCATTAGGGATCGGGAGTGTTAGCTTTGTGAAAAGACAGAAGATAATATCACAAAATTCCGGTATAGTCATGGCTCAGCTCATCGATCCCGTCCCGTCCGATGCCTCGGATTTAATCTGTTGTTGTTATATCAACGCAACGAGTAAGATTCAGATTGCCAGAATCACCAATATCCCCAATTGGTATTTCGAGCGCGTTGTTTTTCCAGGCCAGCGCTTGCTATTTGAAGCTCTACCTGAAGGGCATTTGGAGATCCATACCGGCATGATGGCCAGCGCCATCCTGTCGGATACCATCCCGTGCACGCAAATTCAAATTACTGACGACGAAGTCATGGAACCTGCCTACACGATTCAGGACGAACGCCGTCTCGAAGCTAGAAATGAGGGCTACGGTCAGAGGCCAGTGCAGCTTGAAAGCCAGTTTGAAGCGTTCTCTGCGGAGCCGTTGAAGTTTCAAGTCGCTCAGGTTTCTTGATTTTATCTCGCAAGATCCTCTTAAAAGTTGAAGATCGCTTTTCATTAAAAATTTTGCCTATGCATTTTCCCATTTGGAAAATGTGAGGAATTTCAATTTACTCAATATCAGTCGATTTCAAAAGAACCGTTAATAAACAGAGACCGATCTTATAAAGACTGTGGATGTCTATTATGGAGGGCTAGGGCGTAATGCTCTGGCCCTTTATAATGCTGCTGAAATGCCTTGAAAATAATAGAAAATATTACTGTTGCAACGCTGATGGTGGGGATGCGCTCTGCACTGTGGAATTTTTCTTCCTTTAAGGATCGGTCTATGAATCTTCCGTCGTTTCTGTGGCTTTGGAAAATTGCGGCCTGGTCGATGGGGTTTGCGCTGTTGACCTACGTCTGTTTGGCGGTTACGGGCATGGGAATGCTCCGCGCCCGCCACGGCCAATCGCCGAGGGCGCGATGGCGAACCGTTCATATCGTTCTGGGGCTTACCTTGGTCGCACTAGTGCTGGGTCTGTTGACCATTGGCATTGTGGGGACCTTGGGTCATTATGGCAATCTGGGACATTCTTTCCATGCATTGGCTGGTAGCATCGTGGTTGCCATCACAGTGCTGTCTGCGGGGGCAGCGCTACAGATCAAAGAAGGAAACGTTTGGGCTAGACGCGTCCACGTCAGTCTGAACGGTCTTCTGGGGGCGTCTTTTGCGGCAGTACTTTGGACTGGATGGACTGTGGTTCAAAAGTATCTTCCTTAGCTCGAACAAAGGGATGGGATGCTTACGGCAATGATGAATCGCCCGTTACTGTTTCAAGTTGCTTTTGTTTTAGCCATTTTGGGGCTGTCCTACTGGGGGCATTGGTTCTTTGGCATTTTGCTGCGTCGCTTCAGACGCTGGTCCGAACAGCACTTGCACCCCGCCGAACGCCTGTGGACGGAGTTGGGCGGGGTATTGCTCTTGCTGCTGTTGCGAGGGGGGCTGTGGCTGTTGGCGATCGCCATACTGCTCTCCCAAATCCCTTTTTTGAAGCCCTTTTCTAAAGTGTTGGATACCGAACTGTCGGGGCAGTTCGGGCGCTGGGTGACGAAACCCGCCATCAATTTAGGTCGAACTCAACTGTCCTTAAGTACGGTGGTGACGGCGATTCTAGCGGCGATCGCCATTTTTATTGGCGCGCGATTGCTCAGCCAGTCTATTAAGACCTGGGTGCTGGGCCAATCGCGGATGGACCGGGGAATGCAGGAGGCCATTTCTGCCCTGATTACCTACGCGCTCGCCATTCTCGGTCTCGTGATTTTGCTCCAAACCATCGGTCTGGACCTCAGTTCCTTAACCGTATTGGCTGGGGTCGTGGGCTTGGGGTTTGGGCTGGGGCTTCAGGAATTAGCGAGCAACTTTGTCAGCGGACTGACCCTGCTATTCGAGCAGCAAATTCGCGTGGGAGACTTCGTTGAGATTGACGGCATCGCGGGCACCATCGAGCAGATTTCGATTCGATCCACCACGTTGCGCACCACGGATCGTCGCTTTGCGATCGTCCCCAATCATTTGTTTTCCCAGAAAAATGTCATCAACTGGAGTTACCAAGAGCCAGTCACGCGCATCCACATTCCCGTCGCGGTCGCTTTTGGTAGCGATACAGTCCTCGTGACCGAAACCTTAATTGCCTGCGCCCGCATGGAGAATGGCGTTTTGGACGATCCGCCGCCCTCCGTCTGGTTTAAGGCTTTTGGAGAAAGCGCCTACGAGTTCGAGCTGTTGGTGTGGATCGATCGACCCCAAAATTTCGAACCGATTAAAAGCTCGCTCAATTTCTCGATCGAGCAAGAGCTGCGCCAAAGCGGCATTGAAATTCCGTTTCCCCAGCGCGAGCTGCGGCTGCGCGATGGGACCCGCTGGTCCGAGCGCGGCATCGACCTCAAGCACCCCGCTACCACCCCAGCCGCTGCCATCGCCGAACGCGCGTCGCCAGAGCGCGCCAGCTATCAAGAGTTAAAGTCCCTGCGCGTGCTCCTCAAGCAAGTCAGCTACTTCAAAGGCTGTAGCGACTCGCAACTGCGAGTGCTGATCGAGCAGGGCTACCGTCGTTTTTTCCGACACGGCCAAATTATTTGCAAAGAAGGAGACGCCGGAGAATGTTTTTATATTCTGCTCAAAGGCCGCGTTGAGGTCATCTCCGAAAAGCTAGGCCAAGAGATCGCCACCATTGAAGCGGGTGGATTTTTTGGTGAAATTTCGCTGTTTACGGGAATGCCGCGCTCCACGACGGTTCGAGCCGTCGAAGACGTTACCCTGTTTGTGGTAGACCACCGCGCCCTCAAAATTCTCCTGCAAGATCATCGGGAACTCGCCGAAAAAATTGCCGAGGTCTTGGCCCAACGTCAGCAAGTGTTGAGAGAATTGGGCGTTCTTTCTGCCGATCTATCGCAGAATGAGACAGAGGCCCCCTTGTGGTGGATTCGGCAGCGCATTCACAGTCTTTTTGGGATTTAACCTCTAAAATTGGTCCTAAGGGATTTCTCGCCCACTCCCGATCGATCCCCCTGAGCTTACTCGGAATTTACCCCTCAGCCCCGGCGCGAATCATGGATCAAGATCAACGCAATCGGTTTCGCCATTTGCTCATTATTGACGATGCGGAAGGACGGCGGACCGTTCCCCTAGAGGCCGCAACCTACTCCATTGGCCGCGATGCGACAAATTCCGTGGTGCTGCACTCTAAGATGGTGTCGCGACAGCACGCCATTTTGCTGCGGGTGACGTCCCCCGATTCTTCTACCTATTTGTTTCGGATTATCGATGGCGATTTGCAGGGCAAGCGCAGCACCAACGGTCTGATCATCAACGGACGGCGGCTGTTTTCTCACGATCTCAAGCACGGCGACATGGTGGTGTTTGGGGGAGATGTCCGGGCAAAATATTACGCCATTTCCAACTTGACGGACTCGGATTTTGATCGATTTGTGGAAGCAAAGGACCTTTCTACCATTCTCTCAAATTCGATCAATCCGTTTCAGACTTTAGTGCCGACGGATGACGATTTTCAGGACATGAGCGAAGCGGCACTGGTGCGCTTGGCGTCGTTCCCGGAACTGACTCCGTACCCGATTTTAGAGATCGATCTGTCGGGGATTGTTACTTATCTCAACCCATCGGCGGTCATGCAATTTCCCGATATTTCGGATATCGGCGTCATGCACCCCATGCTTCAAGGGTTGTTGCCGATGGCAAAGCCCGCGCAGCCCGGCCACCGCACCTTTTTCGTGCGGGAAGTGGAGATTGGCGATCGCGTTTTCGAGCAATCGGTCCACTACATTGCCGAGAGCGATCTAGTGCGCAGCTACGTCGCCGATATTACGGAGCGCAAGCGGGCTGAAGAACAGCTCCGCCACCAGGCACAGCGCGAGGCGATTATCAATCGCATCGTTCAGGCCATGCGGGGCACCATGGTGACGGCAGAGGTGCTGCAAATTACGGTAGGGCTGCTGCTGGAGGCGCTGGAAGCCAGCCATTGCATTATCGTGCAGATCGGTGCAGATGGAGAGCCGATCGATCACTACGTCAGCCATACGGCGGTCGGTCGTCACGATTTAATTCAAGGGAACGAGCGATTTCTGCGGTTGTGTCAGGACGCAATGATTCAAGGAAACCAGGTGGTGCTCACGGACGACGACGGGGGCCTAGATCTGGAGATTTTGGCGATCGCCCAGCAGTGTCAGGTTTCCTCCGTGCTGATGACGCCGTTGATTTACCTGCAAAACTATCTGGGCAGCATTAGCCTTTTCCAAAAGAGCAACCCCGCCAACGCCACGCTGCGCGAGTGGAATACGGACGAGCGCGGTCTGGTCAAAACGATCGCCGACCAATGCGCGATCGCCATCCATCAAGCTCAGCTTTACCAAAAGGTCCAGGATCTCAACGCCGACCTAGAACGCCAAGTCCAGGAGCGGACCGCCCAGCTCCAGCAAAAAATGCAGGAGCTAGAACGACTCAACAGCCTCAAGGACGACTTTTTGAGCACTGTCTCTCACGAATTGCGGACCCCCATGTCCAATATCAAAATGGCGATTCACATGCTGAACCAATTCCCGCTAGAGCAGCGCCAAAAGCGCTACATCGACATTTTGGACGCCGAATGCGAGCGGGAAACGGAGCTGATCAACGATCTGTTGGATCTTCAGCGCCTTGAGGCGGGCGTAAATCCTGTCGGGGTTGAAGATGTCCACCTTAAAGATTTGGTCCCGCGCGTCCTCCAGCCCTTTCAATCTCGGCTCAGCGAACGAGAACAGCAGTTTAGGATGGACTGCGATGCTGAAATTCCGGCGATCAAATCCGATCGCGCTTGCTTGGAGCGCATCCTGTCGGAGCTGCTGAACAACGCCTGCAAATATACGGCTCAAGGTGGCGAAATATCGCTCCAGGTCAGCCACATTTCTGAACCTCAAAATATCGTTCATATTAGGGTTGCCAATCAGTCCGACATTCCCGAACACGAACTGACTCGGATCTTTGACAAGTTTTATCGCGTGCCGAATGCAGACCCGTGGAAGCAGGGCGGAACGGGGCTCGGATTGGCCTTAGTCAAGCGTCTAGTCGAGCAGCTCCAAGGCAAGATTGGCGTTGAAAGCCGAGGGGGAATGACGGCCTTCAACGTCGATTTGCCCATCAGCCCGACGTTTAGCACGGGATTCCAACCCATGTCTTAAGGGGCGATCGGACTACAAGGCGAGAAACAGACTGGGTTCTACAGAGAAAAAATCTCCCAAAGCTTTCGCTTGAGCATTGCTGATGCCTCGTTTTCCGTTCATCACTTCTGATACAACGCCACGGGAACCAATGACACCCACCAAATCTTCTTGAATGAGTTCTCTCGCCTCCATTAAGTGCTTCAGCATTTCTAAGGGGCTAGCAACGGGGATAGGATGGTTTTCATCTTCAAATTTTTCGATCAGCGTCGTTAGCAAATCGAGTAGCGCATCTTCTTCAGGCGTTCGATTTAAACTGTGGCTTAATTTCTCTGCTAGTTCAATCGCCTTTTCATTCTCATTGTCGCTAGAAATTTTTTGGGGTTGATATCGAGCTAACAATTCAGCATAAGCTTCTCTATTAAAAGTAAGGGTCATCTTTCCACCTATCTCTGTCGTATTCAGCGTGCGTGAGGATGTACTTAATAAAAATCTGTAGATCAGAATAGAGTAAATCCACAAGTTGAGTTAGTAACAAGATTGGCATCTGAAGGAATTTAAACCATAAGCTGTGTAATGCAATTGCTCAAATTGCTTCATCGGCGATTGGTCAGCTTGGCAGAGCGTGAACAAGCCTCACTGAGTCAGTGCATTATTTACCTATCGACTCATCAACCTACACAGTTTAGCCCATTGCCGAATCTGATATCGCAAAGCAAGAACAAGTCTTTTGATCACTTTTCAAGGATTTAGAACTTTAGAATAGATTTAGCTCACTGAAAGCATGCCGATTTCAGGTAAGACAGAACAGGTAGAATCAAACCAACAGTTTAGTTAGAGCTGAAATGATTGAGCGTTTGCAAAAGCGTATTCGTGAAAGCAACAAGAATAGACCTTGAAAGTAGCTATTAGGCAAGCTCGAATTGGATATATTTGAGCTAAAATAAATAAATAAATGAATTTAGTTCTGAAGTTAAACGCCGTGAAAAGGTGTCATTCGAAAAAACAAAAATGTTGACACAACAGTATGTTACCGAAATCAAGCTCACTCGCGATAAAGTATCCTCATTCAACGAGTATCCTTTTTCTTTGCCTGCTGTCCGAAATTTAGACACTCTTCAACTTCACCCAAAAGTTACATTTTTTGTAGGTGAAAATGGATCAGGAAAATCAACTCTACTTGAGGCAACGGCGATTAACTGGGGATTTAATGCGGAAGGCGGGACAAAAAATTTTAACTTTAATACTCATTCTTCCCACTCCACTCTACATGAATATATTCGTTTGTCTAAAGGAACTAAAAAACCGCGCGATGGATTTTTCTTGAGGGCGGAAAGCTTCTTTAATGTTGCGACGGCAATAGATAAAATAGATGAAGATCAAGATGAAAATTTATCCTCTCGTCCACCACTGATCAACAATTATGGGGGGAAATCTCTGCACGAGCAATCTCATGGGGAAGCTTTTTTATCTCTTATGATGAATCGCTTTAGTGGAAATAGCTTCTTTATCCTTGATGAGCCAGAGGCAGCACTATCCCCTCAAAGGCAGCTTGCTGCTTTAGTCCGAATACATGACCTTATTCAGGATAATTCTCAATTTCTTATTGCAACACACTCTCCTATCATTATGGCTTATCCAGATGCTTACATATACGACTTTTCCAATGAGGGTATACAGCAAATAAATTACCGCGACACTGAACATTACAGAGTTATGTATAACTTTTTGTCTAACCCAGATCGTATGATTGAAGTATTATTAAACGATTAGATAGGCATACTTGACTTGTGCAACTGACGTGTAACTGTTAGTGTCCCTAGTTTTTCGCCACAGATTTGAGACGGTCATGCTTGGTATGGTCACGCTGTAAGACCAAGAAGAAAATGGTCAAACAACTGTCTTCATTGGGGAACGCACCAATTTCATCGGACTTGTTCCTAAACTCTCGAAACAATCGTTCGAGCGCATTAGTGGTTCGGACGAGTGGATATAAGGATGGGTTCAAATCATAGAAATTAAAGGTCAAAACAATATCTCTCAAAAAGGAGCGGATGGCATTAGGTTCAACAGACTGCCAAGTCTCGACAAAGACCACCAATCGCTCAATGGCTTCCATCCAATCATCGGTTTTATAGATGTCATAGGCGTCAGTCTTAATCTGGGTATAGCGAAGCTTCTTTGCTTCTGGAAGGTCTAGGGTCTGACCTTGCGCATCTTGGATGGATAAATTCTCATAGCCCAGATGACGCAGCATTGCCCTGATTTTATGAGTGATGCACAGTTGATGCTGGGCCTGAGGTACCCAGGCTTTGAGCACAGCGGGCAATCCATTGGTCCCATCACTGACGACAACCTCAACCCCATCAAGCTTCAATCCACGCTCCTGTAAACCCTTGAAAAAAGACTCCCAGGCGAATTGAGATTCACTCTCGGCAATCTCATAGTGCAAGATTTCACGAGTGCCATCTGGATAAATGGCCATTGCCACTAAAACAACCCGTTCTTCGGCTTGACGCAAGGCGCGCACATGTCCAGCTTGGTCTTCAAAGGTTTCCCCGCTTGCATATTGAATTCTCACCCAAACACCATCGACAAGCAAAATGGGTACAGCAGTGGTAATTTTTGCCGTGCGCCGTTGATTCATCTGCTGTTGAGCGGCTTCTGTGATTCGGTTGATGGCATTGACCGATAATACAGCCCCGAGTAATGGATAGAGCGCTTCTTGCAAGTCTCGCAAGGACAGGCCCATGACATACAGACTTAGACAAAAGTTTAATAGACTGCCAAGGCCCCGTTGATAGCGCCCCAAGATTTGCCAGTCTCGGTCTCTGTTCCCATGGCGCAGCTTGGGTACCGACAAGGATTCGATGCGCCCGTATTCGCTATCAAGGACTCGCTTGAAGTAGCCAGACCGACGAGGTCGTTCTCCCGCAAGCTGATTGAGATGCTCTTGTAATTCTTCGCACAGAGCTGCTTCTAAGACGCTTTGCGTAACCCCCAGAACCTCTGTATTCAGTTTTTCCTGTAGGACTTCGTTCAACTCTGGATATGGATTTTGGGTTTGAACCCGCAGTATTTGGGCTTTGCGTGTGACGATATCCATTCTCTGTTGGCCTGAATCTCTTATCCTCAGACCTTTTCACGCTTTGGCCTCTATGGCGAAAAACTCAGGACACTAACTGTAACTGTTCAAAAAAACACGATTTTACAGAATACTGAGATCTTTGGCCGAATTTATTCTTGCAAATTCTTTGAGTCTGCAAGAATAAATCTATCGACATAATTTAGTTGAAACTATCATTAATTAGCCACAATTAACATAGCCATTGCCTTCGGCTGGATAGAAGTAAACTGTATTTCCTGCTCCATCATTACCAATGCCAAATAGGTAAGCCCAAAAATATGTTCTACGTGCAGTAGAGTAATAAGATGGACTATTATATATAGCTTTCCCATTACCTCCAAATACTATACTATTGTCATCAAAAAAATTATCAAAAAATACATCGCCTGTGAGACTAGTTATGACAGTGAAAGATTTCGAGGTATTTACTGTAAAGCTTGCTACTGCCTTGCCTCCAGTAAATAATGAACACCTCATCGTTAAATCTCCTGCGTTTCCATAATAGGTTTTTGAAGCTCCATTCGCTGGGCATGATAATGCACCGATCAGTAAAGTAGAGATAAACCCAGAGGCTAGAAGAGCGTAGGATTGTTTTTTCATTCTGAAGCATTCCATGGTTTAGTTTGATTGGATTCTTTAATCTAATTTGTGCTGTTTCCTATCCACTTTTAATGTTTAAGATTGAAAACACCACACAAATAATTTATTGCAAGAAAATTTTACTAACTTAGTAGAAGTTAGAAGCTTTCTTAATTTCGTTGGATACTTAAGATCTAATGCTAGTGAAGTTAGCTTTTCTAGTGCAACTAAATCAGACGCTAGAAAGTATCTTGACACTCTTAGTTTGGGTCAAATCGGAAAGTAGCTCCATCTGAACCTTTAAAGGTTTCTCCAGGCTTCATTTCTACCCCATCAGGTTTCACGAACTTGAACCCTTTGCGGACACCTTTCTCAAAATTAGGTTTTAACTTTAGACCGCTCTTAAAAGTTTGAGTGCCATCTTCGTCAATAACTGTTCCATTGGGTAATGTTGCTTTTTCCCCCTTTGGGATGACTAGCGTACACGTCCCGTCAACACATTTAGATTTTGCCTTCAATTCTGGAGAAAGGTCATCATAAGTAAAAATCTCAGGATGTCTACTTTTTATTTTCTGAATGATTTCTGGTGGTAGCTTTGGTTCTTGATCTGAGGGGCTAGATGGTTGTTGGGCTGAAGAACTAGATTCCATGATGATAATGATAAAGGTCATGATGATTGAAGAAAGAAAAAAAGAATAGCAATCTGACAGATGCAAATCTTTTAGGAACTTTATCCTGAGTTTTTTTCATGCTATTATCCAAATGATTGCTCTTGTACGTTTATGTAATTTTTACATTAATCAAAAAAAAGGCAACACTTTTTTCCCTAAGTGTTTCAAATTCGTTTAATGTAGACTAACCTGAGCAATTCTTGGAGAGATACAAAATGCTGACTGCTCAAGGATTTGGGTTCGCTTAATGAGTGAATAAATGTGGCCTCAAAGTAAATTAAATAGCTTATATAACAAGGAGTCGTTCATTCACAATTAACCAATATTTATTTCTCTTAATCTAAAAAATGGTAAAGTCATCAACTGCTTCAGCCTTTGGATAGTAGAACTGAACCTCTGCTAGGTTTTTCCAGTTTCCCTCTATGCCTGGTACAGACTGGCATAGAGGGCTTCTCACGAATCAGCATGTTTCTCGCAGAACTCTCGCAGAATTGCTCGACTAATGACATGTAGTGTCTAGAAATCCTTACTAGCCCTATGTTCTCGTATCAAGAACACCTAGTCAAACTTAAAATACATTTAGATCAAAACCCCCTCGCTGTTACAACAAGGGGGTTAAGTTTTATGGACAGCTCACATTAATTAAATCTGAACCACATCGCCAGCAGCTTGAAGTCGCGCCCGCGCCCGCTTGAAGTCCTGAACGGCTTGGTAGCGTTCTTGGCGATCGCTGCCTCGATCCGCTTCTGCCAAACGGGATTGAGCGGCCTCAAACGCGGCCCGAGCTGCCTCTCGGTCGATAACATCGCCGCGTTCGGCTCCGTTGACCAGAATCGTCACCTCGTTGGCGTCCACTTCGGCAAACCCACCCGTAAGGGCGATCGCCTGCCAGCCTTTGCCTTCCCGCACCCGCAGTACGCCCGGCTCGAGCGCCGTGAGTAAAGGGGCGTGGCCTGTCAAAATCCCAAGTTGACCCGTGGTGCTCGGCAGAATTACTTCTTCTGCGGGCGCATCCCACACAGTCTTATCCGGTGCAATCACCCGAACGGTTAAGGTCATGGAGTTCTCCTATGGGTGCCTCTTATTTGCCTTCGGCTTTGAGCTTCTCACCCTTGGCGATCGCTTCGTCAATGTCGCCGACTAGGTAGAAGGCCTGCTCCGGCAAATCGTCGAGGTCGCCAGAGAGGATCTTCTTGAACCCCGCGATCGTCTTCTCTAAGGTCACGTACTTTCCAGGGGAACCCGTGAACACTTCTGCCACAAAGAAAGGCTGAGAAAGGAAACGCTCGATCTTGCGGGCGCGAGCCACAACAAGGCGATCGTCTTCCGAAAGCTCGTCCAGACCTAGAATGGCAATGATATCTTGCAGCTCTTTGTAGCGCTGAAGCGTAGACTGGACCGCACGCGCCGTCGTGTAGTGATCTTCGCCCACGATTGAAGGCTGAAGCATGGTAGATGCAGAATCCAACGGATCCACAGCCGGATAAATCCCCTTTGCCGCTAAGCCACGGGACAGCACGGTCGTACCGTCCAAGTGAGCGAAGGTGGTTGCTGGTGCGGGGTCGGTCAAGTCATCAGCAGGAACGTACACGGCCTGAATGGAGGTGATCGAACCTTCCAGGGTAGAGGTAATCCGCTCTTGCAAATCTCCCATGTCAGTCCCCAGGGTAGGCTGATATCCCACCGCAGAAGGCATCCGACCGAGGAGTGCAGATACTTCAGAACCCGCCTGCACGAATCGGAAGATGTTGTCCACAAACAGAAGCACGTCCTGCTTGTTCACATCCCGGAAGTATTCGGCCATCGTCAGTCCGGTCAGACCCACCCGCATTCTAGCTCCGGGGGGTTCGTTCATCTGACCGTAGACCAAGGCGATTTTAGAATCGTTGAGGCTATCTTTATTGATAACGCCCGATTCCATCATTTCGTTGTAAAGGTCATTCCCTTCGCGGGTCCGCTCGCCAACTCCGGCAAACACGGATACACCACCGTGATTGGTAGCGATGTTGTTGATCAGCTCCATCATAATGACGGTCTTGCCCACACCAGCACCACCAAACAGGCCGATTTTTCCGCCGCGACGGTAAGGAGTCAGGAGGTCAACCACCTTGATGCCCGTTTCAAAAACCGAAGGCTTGGTTTCGAGTTCCGTGAGCTTGGGTGCTGCGCGGTGGATCGGGAAGGTCTCTTCGTTGTTGACGGGACCTTTGTTATCGACGGGCTCGCCGAGGACGTTGAAGATCCGACCGAGGGTTGTTTTGCCCACAGGAACAGAAATTGGGGCTCCTGTGTCCACCACATCCATGCCGCGAACCATACCGTCCGTGGCGCTCATGGCGACGGCCCGGACTTGGTTGCCGCCCAAGAGTTGCTGTACCTCGCAAGTTACCGAAACGGTATTGCCTGCCGAGTTTTTACCTTCAACTCTCAATGCATTGTAAATTCGTGGCATTTTGCCACTGGGAAATTCGGCGTCCACGACGGGGCCGATAATTTGCGTAATCTGACCGACGTTTGTCTTCTCTGTGGTGGTGACCATGCTCAAGCCTATGATGTGATGACCTACAATGCTGCAATTTACCTACCTATAGTAGAGGGGCAGCTCATTGCATAAAATCGCCACCTTCCAAATTATCACTGAATGGGATCGCAAGGTAAACTTTCTTTGCAGAAATCCAGTTCATTTCGCTCCAAGCGACGGGGAGGGCACTTAAGCCCTATCTTGAGAGCGAAGCTCGGATCGAACGCATGTCATAGGGGTCAGCATGAGTACCCATTCGGCCAAAATTCCAGAACGCGCTTTAGGAGAGACCGTACTCGGAGTCGGGAATCCCCCGCTCGTAAGGCTGGCGAAGGACGCTATCCGCAGGAGCCTCCAGGCTTCCACGATCGATGGCATTTTTGCGGCCATTTACACTAATGCGACGGGAGGCGTGTTGCTCACCAATTTCTTGATGGATTTGGGTGCTAATGTCACGCAAGTGGGTCTTTTGGCATCTATTCCCCTGATTGCAAACCTAATGCAGCCGCTGGGGGCTTACTTTTCGGAGCGAGTTGCCAGCCGTCATTGGTATTGTTTGGGCGTATACGCACCGTCTCGGTTATTGTGGGTACTCCTGTTGGTAGGGCTAGGGCTGTTGCACTGGCACTATATAGATGCTCAAACCCTCATTCTTTGGACCTTGGCGATCGCCCTGTTCAGTTACAGCATTGGTGCGTTAGGCAGTGCGGCGTGGCTGAGCTGGATGGCCGTCTTGGTCCCGAAGCGACTGCGAGGGCGATATTTTGGCTTGCGCAACAGTGCGGCTAATTTGACCAACCTCATTGCGGTGCCGTTGATGGGGGTAGCGATCGCTCGATGGCCCGGTGGCTCGGTGGAGGGGTTTGGCGTCCTGCTAGGGGCGGCGATCGTCTTTGGCACGATCAGTCTGCTCTTCCAAAACTTTATGGCAGACGTAAACCCCAAGCTTCAGCACGCTCTTACGGAGCCGTCGCACGTCTTACCTGCTGCGATCCAATCTGGCGTCGAAGCGGAATCCGATGCATCGGAGCCAGAAAAAGTCCAGTTTCCCGATGTGTGGATGTTTCTGATTTATTTCAGCAGTTGGATTTTTGCCTTTAGCCTGAGCGCGCCTTTTTTCAATCTTTACATGTTGGATGACTTGAACCTCCCGATCTCGCAGGTCACGCTCTATAACAGTTTGATGGCGGGTGCGAATTTACTAATGCTTCTGATTTGGGGCCGTTTGGCCGATCGCATGGGGAACCGTTTTGTCTTGGCGATCGCCGGAATCATCCTCGCCCTCATCCCGCCCCTTTGGTTGTTTGTCGGCACGGATTCCCTTTCAATTTGGCTGTGGCTCCCGCTCCTCCACGTTGCGATGGGAGGAACTGGCGCGGCGATCGATTTGTGCGGCAACAATTTGCAGATTGGCGTTGCTCCTTTGCGCAACCAAGCTACTTATTTCGGTTGGATTGCAGCGGCAGCTGGCGTCAGTGGCGCATTGGGGACAACCCTAGGCGGGTACTGGGCGGAGCACTGGATGCAAGGAGGGCTGCTGGGAATCTTTTTATTGTCGAGCGCGTGCCGCGTGGTGGCGCTAGTCCCGCTGGCGTTTGTGCGGGAGCATCGCGATTTGTCTTTAAGCCAGCTCGTACAGGTTTTTTCTTCTGCCGCAAAATCGATTCAGTCGGAGGGATAGCGCTGAAATTTTGAGCGTAAAGGTCAAGCGACGGTTAATCTGCCAGAATGAAAGGCAATTGTTAAAGACGCTCGAGTCATCCCAAATAGACCGAAATATTTTCCCCGCACTCTTGAATACGAGATCTAAACGCGCTTATGGCAGGAAAGCTTACCACCCATGTTTTAGATACAGCTTTTGGACGGCCTGCTGCCAATATGACAGTGGAATTATGGTCTATTCAAGGGCAGTCCGGGCAAAAAATACTTTTGAAAACCGTGGCGACTAACAGCGATGGACGGACGGATGCGCCACTGCTCATCGGAGAGGCATTTCAGGCAGGGGTTTACGAGTTGGTGTTTTCTGTTGGCTCCTACTTTGCAGACCGGACCGATCTCCCTTCTGAATTCCCTTTTTTAGATCGGGTTCCCATCCAGTTTGGGATTGCGGACGCCTCGGTCCATTACCATGTGCCGTTGCTGACTTCGCCTTGGGCCTACAGTACCTATCGAGGCAGTTGAATCATGGCTTATGAGATCGCCGCTCTCAACCAAATGAGTCAGGACGACTTTGGGGCCGCCCTCGGTGCCGTATTTGAAGCAACGCCCCAGATTGCCCGTCAAGCTTGGCTTCAGCGACCGTTTGCCGATGTTGAAGCCCTGCATCGAGCGATGGTTGACTGCGTCAATGCCATGTCTTCCGACGCAAAATTAGCCCTGATTCAAGCCCACCCCGATTTAGGGACGCGGGTCAAGATGGCGGAGGCATCGGTGAAGGAGCAGGCTGGCGTGGGGCTAGATCGGCTGAGCGCAGAAGAGTTCGAGCAGTTTCAATCCCTCAATCGGCAATATAAAGCACGATTTGGGATTCCGTTTATTGTGGCGGTCAAAAATCACACTAAGGCCAGCATTTTAGAGTCGTTCGAGCGCCGCCTCAACCATTCGGCAGAGGCAGAAACGGCTCAGGCATTGGCTGAGATCGCGCAAATTGCCAAGTTTCGCCTCCTGGATTTGGTGGTCTAAGCCATTTCGTAGTGCTCTACCGTTGGAAACGGATCGTAGAAATGGTGGAGCAAAGCGCGCCATTCTTGGTACTCTGGCGACTGTCGAAACCCAACCGTATGAGCTTCTAAGGTTTGCCAGCGCACCAGCAGCAAGTAGCGATTCTCTGTCTCGATACAGCGTTGAAGTTCGTGGGAAAGATATCCCGGCATGGAACCAATGATGGCTGAGGCCGTTTTGAAGGCAGTTTCAAATTCAGTTGCCAACCCCGGCTTTACCTCCAAAATTGCGACTTCTAGGATCATTGGTTCAACTCCTAACAGCAAGTTTCAAGGGCTGAGAGTCATTAATCGTCGCGGTGGACGATCTGCGGCGAAAAGGCTGGAATGCAGACTGCAATATACTCGGCACCCTCGCTTCCAGGCGTACTGTAGCGAACCCACTCTCCGCGATTGACTATAACCGCCTGCCCAGCCATCACATCCAACACTTTTTCTTTAGTTTCTACCCGCAAACAACCTTGAAGGACGACGGTATATTCGTCAAATTCTGGGGTTTGCCCTGGCTCGCTCCAGCCACTAGGGCTTTGCATTCGGGCGATGCTGACGGTTTCTATGCGGGAGTTGACCCTGCCAATAAATTCCTCGATGGTTTTCGGCGGATGCCCCACTGCCTCAATTTTGGTTGTTTTGCCGATTAACGTGACCATTGATGGAATCCTTCAGCGATTAAGGACAATATACTTTTTGCTCGTTTCAGCACAGATTATTGGATTGAGCAATTCGGAAAGTCAATGGACACTCAGGGCCTAATCCCAATCAAGAGCGCCATTTCCAGCCATTTCCAGTAACAGTCTACGTCATCGAAGCCAATGTCTCGGAACCATTGCAGCTGCGTTTCTACATCCAACAAAATGTTCGATCGATCGTCGGGGTGTTCGCTAATGCCGATCGCCACTCGGAATTGTTCGTGAACTTTGGCGTTGGGAGAGGCCACATGTTCCAGATTGCAGAAAATACCGCCGGGTTCTAGCAAGGTAAATATTTCCTGGTAGAGCGATCGCTTTCGTTCGTGGGAGAGATGGTGAATTGCAAAGCTAGAAACCACCGCATCGAATGTTCCAAGCGTTGGTAGCGGCTCGTCCAGATTGTGGGCGATAACTTGCACGGTTTCGTCATCGGCAAACTGGGTTTGAGCTGCCTCTAGCATCGTGGGCGAAAAGTCGAGGGCGATGCTTTTGGCTTGGGGGCGATCGATTTTGAGAAGCGAGAGCAGCCGACCGTTGCCTGTTCCTAAATCCAGAATCCGTTGGACGGTTTTGGGGACGTGTTCTAACAGCACGCCTTCTCCTTCAGTGCGATGGGGAAGGGTATCGGCGATCGCCAAGTATTTCAAGGCGTGGTCGGCGGATGACCAAAGGTTAGTCATTGAAGGATTCCTTAATTCTAAAAAAGGTCATGCGATCGCTCGGTGCGGTTGGATAGGTTCTGCCTTTCGTGGCCGTTCTCCTGGGTTGTAAAGGTTAAGGGAGAATGCGATCGCGCACATCGCTAGCAAAATCTTCGTAGCGCCTTAAAGCTGTTACTGTAACCTGGACGTATTGCCCCATCTGTTTCATGATGGGCAGATCTAACAGGATTTGGTCGAGCCGATCCGGCGAGTTAACATCCAGAATTGCAATTACCCGACGCATTCCCACGCATTTCCATAAATCCACGACCACGCCAGCTTTTTTAGCGCCCAGTGCCGCTTCTGCCTCCTCTGCCCAAATGCGGAATAAATCTTGCTGGGACATATGGGCACCGTATTCGACCTGAAAATCCAAATGATACAACATGACTGATTTTGCTAATTAATAATGAGAATATTACATCTGCGTCACGATTTGGATAGGGTATTTTGAGCGAAAGTAGGGGAGTCGATCGACTCCATGGTTGCAGGCGAGTTGGACTTGCTCTAGGAGATCGCTTGTCTCTTCCTTCTGGCACCCTCAAACTCGCACTCCAAAGAACCCACTGCATGGAGAAGCTGCACCTTAGCCTTTTAGTTTTAGCTGGAGGTGGCGATCGCAATTTGGTTTCGCGCCAGCCGAGGTAGCTGAAGCTTTTGCTTCAACCAGGGAAGATCGGCTTCCGATCCCCGGCTTAATTCCGATGACCGATTAATTTTTCCCGGAGCACCTTAATGCGATCGCGCAATTTCCCGGCTTCTTCAAATTCCAAATTCTTCGCAGCCTCTTTCATCTGAGCTTCCAACTTCTGAATCAGAACCGGAATGTCCTCAAGGGGTAGATCGTCCACTTGCTCGAAGACCATCTCTAAGTCTTGAGCGTTGAGACGGCGCGATACATCTAGGAAAGCCAAAATTGCATTGCCGGACCGAGATTTAGTAGAGGTTGGCGTAATGCCGTGTTTTTCGTTGTATGCCTGCTGGATAGCTCGCCGTCGCTCGGTTTCGCTGATGGCAGCAGCCATGCTGTCCGTGAGATTATCTGCATAGAGGATAGCCTGCCCTTTGATGTGGCGCGCTGCCCGTCCGATGGTTTGAATCAGCGATCGCTTGGCCCGCAAAAAGCCTTCCTTATCGGCATCCAAAATTGCGACCAGGGAAACTTCCGGTAAATCCAAGCCCTCCCGCAGTAAGTTCACGCCCACCAGCACGTCAAAAGTACCTTTGCGCAGATCCTGCAAAATCTCAATGCGCTCGATGGTATGGACTTCCGAGTGAAGATATCGCACCCGGATGCCGCGCTCTTGGAAATATTCCGTTAAATCTTCTGCCATGCGCTTCGTGAGCGTGGTGACTAAAGTGCGCTCGCCGAGCTGCACGCGCGCTTGGATCTCGCCGAGCAGGTCGTCGATTTGTCCCTCTGTGGGGCGCACAAACAGCTCTGGGTCCAGGACGCCCGTGGGTCGAATGACCTGTTCGACAATGCGATCTTCCGAAATACCGATTTCCCAATCACCAGGGGTGGCGGAGACAAAAATGCACTGAGATACTTTCTGCCAGAACTCCTCGGACTTGAGGGGACGGTTGTCTGCCGCGCTGGGGAGCCGAAAGCCGTGATCGATCAGCACTTTTTTGCGGGCTTGGTCGCCGTTATACATGCCCCGCAACTGAGGCACCGTGACGTGGGATTCGTCTACCACCAGCAGCCAATCTTTCGGGAAGTAATCTACCAGGCACTCCGGCGGATCGCCAGCATTGCGTCCGGCCAGATGGCGGGAGTAATTTTCGACGCCGTTGCAGTAGCCCACTTCCCGCAGCATTTCCAGGTCGTAGCGGCTGCGCTGGCTCAAACGTTGGGCTTCTAGCAACTTATTCTCGGACTCTAAAAGCGCAACCTGAGCCTTCATTTCAGCCTCAATGGCCTCAATGGCAGCTTCCAACTTCTCTTTAGGGGTAACAAAGTGACGGGCTGGGTAAATGTTTAGCCCATCCATACTTTGTAAAATCTCCCCCGTAACCGGATCCACCAAACGCACCGCATCGATTTCATCCCCAAAAAACTCGACCCGCACGATGCGATCTTCATAGGCAGGGCCAATTTCGAGGACATCCCCGCGCACCCGGAAGCATCCCCGACCCAGATCCACATCGTTGCGGGTGTATTGGATATTGGTGAGCGATCGCAGCAATTGCCGCTGATTCACCTCTGCCCCTACGATGAGCGGGATAGAGGCTTTGAGGTACTCGGAAGGCATCCCCAAGCCGTAGATACAGCTAATGGACGCCACCACGATCGTATCCTTGCGCTCGAACAGCGATCGCGTGGCGGAGTGACGCAGCATGTCTATTTCTTCGTTAATCGAAGCCGTTTTTTCGATGTAGGTATCGGTGACGGGAATATAGGCTTCGGGTTGGTAATAGTCGTAATAACTGACGAAGTATTCGACGGCATTGTTGGGGAAAAATTCTCGTAGTTCGTTACAGAGCTGCGCGGCTAGGGTCTTGTTGTGGGCCAAGACTAACGTGGGTTTGCCGATTTTTTCAATCACTTGAGCGACGGTGTAGGTTTTGCCCGTCCCCGTCGCACCCAGGAGGGTTTGGAACTGATGCCCAGATTTTAGGGACTCGGCGAGCTGGGCGATCGCCTTGGGTTGGTCGCCTGTCGGTTCAAAGGGAGCCTGAATCGAAAAGTCTTTCATGGGGATGAATAAGGGCGATACCTCAGCTACTACGATAGCGCTTACCCTTGGCGGGGGTGGTCAAAGTCTATGAGGATTGCCGGGGAAAACCTAAAATTGGGGCATTATGGCAGCACTGTCCCCTCAAACTTTAAACGCGGTCTCTCCGCACAACCCTTAGCTTCCCTTGCTATGCTGAATTTATTGGCTCAGTCCATTGAGATGGCTCGGCTGCGGTTGAAAGCATCCAAAACATGAGTTGATGCCTTCAGGTGTCATCCCGCACTAACAATTGAGCTTTATGAAACCCTACTGGCAAGGGAACTATAACGTTGTACTGACTTGAGAGGTGTTGCAGGCATCGATGCTGACGGTTGTGGGGTGCATTCTAATCGGGTTGTTGGGGGTTTTGTGCGGCCTGTATTTTGGCTCGCGCTCATCTACCAGGCAAAGTTTTTCCCAATCCAAGAAGCGAACGGCTGTACGCTGGAATGCCTATCGCGCCCGCGAAGAAGCGAGCGCCGAACTCCAGCAGCAGTTGATTGACATGGTTGGCGGGAATCGACAGGAAGCGGAAAAATTAGTCTCCCGCGCCAGGTTCGGGCATTACGATCGGTCGGAATCGTACTATTGGCGCAGAGCAATTCAAGAATTAGAACAACAGCGCCAACAAAAGCCGAGAGATTGATCGACGGACAGAACAGGCCCATCATCATTCCAACCGATCGCCCTCTACAATTTCAGCCGCAAGTGTAAGCTGGGGCAAGCTAGAGCCGAGGCGATCGCACGGTCAACCTTAGGCACTCCGACCGATAGCTAATTCGGCCAATCGTTTCAAAATACGGCAGACGATGTAAAGTTCATTTTCGGGGCGGAACAGGGAAAATTCGCTGGAGAAAGCGTATTGAGGCAGGTTATTCTGAATCAGTTTGATGAAGATAAAGTGACTACCGTTGGTGACTAGACCAAAGGTAGGGATTTCGGATTTGGGGTTTGCCATCATATAGAACAGTGTTTGGGCGGTTGCATCTTTGAGAGAAAAACCTGCTTGCTTGGACTCTATAACTACAACCCAAATTTGCCGCAGTAAGGCTAATAAATCGATACGACCGTACACTGTATTTTCGCCATCCTGAATGGCTACGTCAACTCGTTTTTCGAGGACGGGGCGTAAGGGCGGTCGATAAAAGCCTGCTAGGGAAAGTAATGGCGACAGGATGACCATTTTTACGAGGTCTTCGAGCATTGGATATTTGTTGAGGTACAGAAATTCTGTCCTAATGCGATCGAGGGCCTGCTTTTCGGATGGGGTTAGCTCCGGCAAGCTATCTTGCCACTCCTGAAAGAAGGTTGGATCGCCAAAGTTTTGTCGCAGGTTGAACCGATCTTCAACGTCGCTTAGGGTAAGTTCGTTTGCCTGAAGTGCCTGAACCATGATTGCGTTGCATCAATGCTGATTAGTTCAAGTATAGAGGGAGTGAAAAGGAGGCGATGTTTTTTTGAGTAGACTGTTTATGTTGTGTACAATAAGTACATTGTCAATCAATTTCAAGCCAATGTCTGACACGAATACTGTTACGGTTCGATTAGACGCGGCACTGAAGCAGAAGCTAGAAGCTTTGTCTAAAAGTACCCAGCGCAGTAAATCTTGGCTGGCGGCTGAGGCGATCGCGGCTTATGTCGATCGAGAGGCTTGGCAAATCCAGCAGATTGAGGAAGCGCTTGGGCAAGCCGATCGCCCCGATGCTGAATGGGTCTCTCATGAGAAGGTATCGGAATGGCTGAATAGTTGGGGCAATGAGGATGAAAAGGCTCCTCCATGCCCATAGTTTGGTTATCTGTTGCAGTTCAAGATGTCCTTCGCATCCGCACTTACATTGCCGATCGAGATCCTTCATCTGCTAAGGATGTTGCCTTGCGTATCGATAAGTCAGTGAATCTGCTGGCAACAATGCCTAATGTAGGACGACCGGGGCGCATTTTTGGGACTCGCGAACTGGCGGTACAAAAGACGCCTTTTTTGGTGGTGTATCGCGTTCAAAACGAGCGAGTTGAGGTTCTGCGAGTTTTACATGGGCGGCAAGATTTTCCTGATGCTCTCTAGGAAAGGTCTTGGGTAGGAAAGTTTTTGAGACTGCAATATTTACCCTGGTTTAGCTGAGCCGATCGCCAGCTAAGTCCCAAGCGAGATCGCAGTTAGACCGCCGCAGCCTTAAAGCCCATCCTAACGATTGCCTAACCCCCACCCAGGCGATCGCCCTCTTCAGCCTCCCCCCAGCGACCATTCTCATTCAGCAGCCTGTGTTTGGTGGTGTGCGCTAGGGCTGAGGCGATCACAGACACAGCGATTGGCCTCTACTGTCTGTGAGTCTGGTTGTTATTTGGTTTTGGTTTCTCAGTCAATTTCACCCATCCACCTTTAAGAGTTTCTGGATCAAAGTCGTAGGTATAAAGCTTAGGTCTTTTATTACACCTCCCTATGATTTTGCAACCCTCTTGGTTACTTGGGGCTATTGTCACCGTTAAATATCCAGAGCACCCTTCAGCGGGACACTCACTATTAAATAAACCTTCAAGAACGGTTCCACGATATCTCTTATAGAATTTTTTGCCTGAAACATGTATGGGAATTCCATTATTTAAATCTCTGATTTTATTAATCCAGACGACTATAAAATATAGTGAAACACATGCAATAATGCCTGAAATAATCCATCGAGAATCATAAATTACTAAAACAAAAGAATTAATTATTTGCTTTAATGGGTCATATTTTAGCGAATCAGACTTTATCTGAACACCAAATATTGATAGAACTGAAGCACTGAAGCAATGCTTCCACTGGTATGTAGAAGCCACATTGAAACTGCCGAGAAAGTTAGCCATGATGCTACTGGAAATCCCAATTGAAATTGACTTACCTCGCCTTTTGGGCTAAAAGAATAGTCAGCTATTTTAGATTTTTCTTGTTCATTTATTATATTCCCATCTCCTAAGATAACTGGAGCAGTATTGCCTTTTATTTTTCCAGCTTTACGACTATTAATATTTGAATACTGATTAGGTACGATTAAATCAACATCACAAGCCGGACATTGGATAAGCTGACTATTGAGTGGGTATTTATTGTCACATTTAGGGCAAATTAGGTTATTTGTAGGATTCATGAAATCAAAACCGTAATATTCTATATATTTAATGTTATTTTAAGCGATTTCCTTGAGAAATGAATTATGCACTTGCAAGAGAAAAAGGCTCGAATTGATTTAATGAAGTCAGTAGGTAGGTAGTTCGTCCTTAAGATATGAGTCAATTAGAGGTTTGGTATTACTTACAGAAAATTTTCACTCTTTTACTAGATTTTGATATCACCTAACTGTTGATATAGTCAAGACTCAATTTTTTGCTCGTCAACAATCACAGCCCCAAGGTCTTGATAAGTTGCCGTCATTCTTCCGTAGCTTGCTCAAAGCACTTTGTAGTCAGGTACATCAGATGGCGGTAAAGTAAGAATGACCAGCGTAAAGAGTCGGTCGACCTGTTTCACCTCGATATTTATCCATGCGATCGCAGCCTGAATCGACTCAGGCGTATGCACCTCAAACGAAATCCCATGCGCCGCCAAATAAGGCCGACCATTCGCCACCGCAACATCAAACTGATGCTCCTTATGGCTTCCTTTCAAAGAAACGCCAGCCTTCACAAACTGCTTAGCCTTAGCCTTGCCAAACTTAGTGGTAAAAACCTGTCTTACTGAAGACGTGGCAACCTTCGCGGCTGCTTGGCGATCGCGTAGCCCATACCTAAAGCGCACAATCCCAAACAGGTCTAGGTTCGGAAATCCGAATGGGGGGTTGACGGCGATCGCACCACGTCCCACCTTGGCAAGCGTGCCCCTTTCCCTACAGAATGGCGGATAAACCGTACTTACTAGAGTCTGGACAGCACTATGGCGATCGCAGAACAGGGCACCATCTCGATCCATACCGAGAATATCTTCCCCATCATCAAGAAGTGGCTCTACTCCGATCACGAAATATTCCTGCGGGAGCTGATTTCCAACGGAGTGGATGCCATTCAAAAGCTCAGAATGGTTTCCTTCTCCGGGGAATATTCCGGGGATCTAGGGGAGCCTCAAATTACACTGGCACTCGATAAAGACAAAAAGCAGCTTTCCATCACCGACAACGGCATTGGCATGACCGCCGACGAGGTGAAGAAATACATCAACCAAGTGGCGTTCTCCAGCGCCGAAGAATTTGTCCAGAAATATCAGTCCAACAACGACCAAAACATCATCGGTCACTTTGGGCTGGGGTTTTACTCCTCCTTCATGGTGGCAAAACACGTCGATATTGAAACCCTGTCCTACCAAGAAGGCGCTGAAGCCGTGCACTGGTCTTGCGATGGCAGCACCGCCTTTTCCCTAGAGTCTTCCGACAAGGCAGAACGGGGCACCACCATTACCCTCACGTTCCAAGACGAAGAGCTAGAGTACCTCGAAGAAGAACGCATCAAGCAGTTGGTTAAAACCTACTGCGACTTTCTTCCCGTTTCCATTAAGCTCGGCGACGAGCAGATCAACAAGCAGAAAGCCCCCTGGAAAGAATCGCCCAGCAACCTGACCAAAGAAGACTATCTAGAGTTTTACCAGTACCTTTATCCCTTCCAAGAAGAGCCGCTGCTGTGGGTGCACGTCAATACCGACTACCCCTTTGTAGTCAACGGCATTCTCTACTTCCCCAAAATCAAACCCGATATCGATGTCACTAAGGGTCAAATCAAACTCTTCTGCAATCAGGTATTTGTCAGCGACAACTGCGAGGAAGTCATCCCTCAGTTCCTGATGCCCCTACGCGGCGTCATCGACAGCTCCGACATTCCCCTCAACGTATCCCGCAGCTTCCTGCAGGCCGATCGCACCGTCCGCCAGATCGCGAACCATATTGCCAAGAAAGTGGGCGATCGCCTCAAGGAACTCTACCGCGACAGCCGCGAGGAATACATCCGCTGCTGGCAGGATTTGGGCACCTTCGTGAAGTTCGGTTCCATCAACGACGAAAAGTTCAAAAAGCAAGTGGAAGACATTCTGATCTTCCGCAGCACCGCCGACTTGAATGCCGCCCAACCCGAAGCTGCCGAAGGCGACGATGCCTGGAGCGCCGAAAAATCTACCGTCGGTTCCTACACCACTATCAAGGACTATCTAGAGCGCAACAAAGCGCGCCACGAGAATAAAATCTACTACTGTACCGATGAGGTGAATCAAGCCACCTACGTCGAGCTGCACAAAAAGCAGGGCTTAGAAGTGCTGTTTATGGATGCGTTCATCGACACGCACTTTGTACCGTTCCTAGAGCGGGAATATTCCGATGTCAAGTTCTCGCGGGTGGACTCCGATTTAGACGAAACGCTGATCGATAAAGATCGAGCCGCAGAAATCGTAGACCCCAAAACCAACCAAACCCGCAGCGAAGGCATTAAGCAACTCTTCGAGAAGGCACTGAACAAGCCTAAAATCACCATCCGTACGGAGGCCCTCAAGGCCGATAACGGTCAAGGCGCGCCCCCTGCAATGATTCTGCTGCCGGAATCGGCACGGCGGATGCAGGAGCTTATGGCCATGATGCAACAGCAGCAGATGCAGTTCCCTGAGGAACACACGCTATTGGTCAATACATCCCACCCCCTGATTCAAAATCTGGTCAACATCAGCCAGGGCAGCGTCATTAGCGGGTCTGGAACATCCCCCTCGGCGGAGTTGGCCAACCAAATCTGCGAATATGTCTACGACTTAGCGCTGATGGCCCAGAAGGGCTTCGATGCGGAGGGAATGAAGTCCTTTACGGAGCGCTCCAACCAGGTGCTGACGCGGCTGACGGAGTTGGCGGCTCGATAGTTTGTTTGAATTAATTAATGCAAAAGCCTGAACCAGGTTGTCCGGTTCAGGCTTTTGTCGTCTTTTGTCCCAGAGGTTCCGGCTTTGTCTGTAGCGAGCCACGTGCTCCGCCACAAAAATTAGAGATAAAGTGTTTTTGAGAAGGACTATGTGCTATATTCGTTAACCGGAAGGTAGTTTGGGTCGATGCCCGAGTGGTTAATGGGGGCGGACTGTAAATCCGCTGGCTACGCCTACGCTGGTTCAAATCCAGCTCGGCCCATACCTTCGCTGCCCGTGTGGCTCAGTGGTAGAGCACACCCTTGGTAAGGGTGAGGTCACGAGTTCAATCCTCGTCACGGGCTTTGGTTGGGAAATTATAGAGTCAAGCTCTCTACGAAGTCAGTAGGTGCGTTGACGGAATTTGGTCAACATGAATAGGATATTTTTATCCAAGTTGACCTAGATAGGGCTTGCTGAAAAAGTATAGAACGTAGGGATTACAGTTCATCTGTCCGAACAAGGGGGTTGAAAAGTGCAAGAAAAAAGGCGAAAAATAGTCAAACCCCTTGCACTTGAGTCGGCATGTATCGGACTTCACCCCCAGGCCAACTGTCCTTTGAGAACTTCTACCTGCCCTTCGGCGGCAAATTGTCCCGTGACAATCGCTGGGTAAAGCTGGCTAAACTCATCCCGTGGGAAACAGTAGAAGCGAGTTATGCCGACCAGTTTAGTGCCACGATGGGCGCACCAGCCAAACCGTTTCGAGTCGCATTGGGAACCCTCATCATCAAAGAGAAGCTCGGCACCAGCGATGAAGAGACCGTGGAGCAGATCCGCGAGAACCCATACTTGCAGTACTTCTTGGGATTTAGCGAGTATCGGGATGAAGCGCCATTTGACTCATCCCTGTTGGTTCACTTTCGCAAACGCCTGAGTCTGGAGCTAGTGGGTCAGGTCAACGAAGCCGTCGTGCAGAAGATGCAAGGAGTGGCAGAAGCTACTGAATCACAGATGGCGGTATCGAGTGAAGCAGCATCTGAATCAGACCGTGATGACGATGAGCCACCCTCCCCCAATCAAGGGCAGCTCATCTTAGATGCGACCTGTGCCCCTGCGGATATTCGCTACCCGAGCGACTTGAGCTTATTGAATGAGGCTAGAGAGCAGAGCGAAGCCATCCTAGATGCCCTCTACGTCCAAGTGAGCGACCAATTTAAGACCAAGCCTCGCACCTACCGAAAGCTCGCGCGCAAAGCGTATCTATCCATCTCGAAGCAACGAAAACCCAGCCGTCAACTCAGGAGAAAAGGGATTCGTCAGCAACTCAACTATCTGGGTCGCAATCTCAAGCATATTGATATCCTCATAACAGCTGGGGCATCCTTGGCACAACTGAGTCGGCGTCAGTATCGCCTGCTGTTGGTCATCACTGAAGTCGTCAGGCAACAACGAGCCATGTTTGACGCCAACATCCGTCGCATCGATGACCGGATTGTGAGCATCGCCCAGCCCCATGTGAGGCCCATTGTGCGTGGCAAAGCAGGCGTGCCCGTGGAGTTTGGTGCAAAGCTATCGGTCAGTTGTATCAACGGCTGTGTGTTTCTAGACCGGCTCAGTTGGGACAATTTCAATGAGTCGACCCATCTCCAAGACCAGGTGGAAGCTTATCGGGCTCGGTTTGGCTGCTATCCCGAGTCGGTTCATGCCGACCAGATTTATCGCACTCGCGCCAATCGCAGTTGGTGTAAGGCGCGTGGTATCCGATTGAGTGGCCCGCCTTTGGGCAGGCCGAAGCAAGACCCATCGGTGCAGGCTCAACTCAAGCGACAGGCGCGTCAAGATGAGAAAGTCCGGGTCTGGATTGAAGGTAAGTTTGGTCAGGCCAAGCGACGCTTTTCTCTGGCACGGGTGATGGCGAAATTGGCCCACACGGCTCAAAGTGCCATTGCGATTACGTTTCTCGTGCTCAATTTGGAGCGTTGGCTCGCTGGGCTCTTAGCCTTGCTTTTTTGGCTTTTCGATCTGTGTCTGCAAGTCCTTCATGGCGGGATGGAGCGTGACGAAGCCGCTCAGCTGACGATGGGAGAATCGATGTCCTTTGTGTCCATTACTGAGCATTCATATCCAGCTATGTCTGAATTGGCGATCGCGTTGCCAATCTCAGTCTGAAATGACTTTTTCAGCAAGCCCTAGATAAATGCCAAATCCACGTCCATGCAAAGAATTTTTAATACCCAGGCCAAGAGCCGATAAAGGTAAGGGAGTCTTGTCTAAAAAGGTTGTCTCAGTGAAATTGACGGAGTATGTTGATGCAGCAGTGCGATCGCTGCCTTCTATGACCGCATGGCTACGCCGGGTCATTACCGAAGCGGCCCAGCGGGAATTGATGAAGGACGATGTCCTGAGCTTGTCGAAGGATGGTAGATCGTGACGGCGGAACGATGGACAGATGAGCGGCTGGATAGGCTAGCCCTAACGGTTGAATCCAACAATGAGCAAATAGCAGCCAACTCACAGGCGATCGCCGCAAATAGTGAAGCGATCGCCGCAAACAGTGAAGCGATCGCATCCAGTGATGGACGGCTGACCCGTATGGAATTTGCAATCACCGAATTGTCTCAAATTCAATTGCGGATGATTCAAGAGTCCGCTGACTATCGCAGAGACATGTTAGAAATGCGCGCTGACATCCAAGAAATGCAGGCTGAAGTTAGAGGGCTGCAAACCGAAAACCGTCGCATCCTAGATCATCTGTTTGGAGAACAGTCAGACTGACCCCGACTCAGGACGTACTACAACTTGCAATCTAAGCTCACTTACCCCGAAATCTACCCCACTATTATATTGACAATGCTCAAAAGCTTTGCTGTGAATAATCTCTAGCCTGTCCTGTCCCACCCTTGGCAAGGGAAAGTCACGACTTCAACTTCAGAGCTGAAAAGTCCGATCTCTCGTCATTTAAGAAACGGATGCTAGTGCCGCATTGAGCGTGGCACTGGGACGCATTGCTTTGGTAGTTTTCTCTGGATCGGCGTGATAGTAGCCTCCAATATCGACCGGACTACCCTGAGCCGCTGTAAGTTCGTCCAGAATTGCAGCTTCATTATCGGCGAGCTGTTGGGCAAGCTTCGCAAACTTGGCTTTTAGTTCCGCATTCTTATCTTGTTCGGCTAAAGCTCGCGCCCAATACATCGCCAAATAGAAATGACTGCCGCGATTATCTAACTCATTGACCTTTGCAGAAGGAGACTTGGCATTGTCCAGGTATTGACCGTTAGCTCGATCGAGAGCCTCAGCCAAAATCAGGGCAGTCTCGTTATTCGTCTTATTTGCCAAATCCTCCAACGCAACCGCAAGGGCTAAAAACTCGCCCAAAGAATCCCAGCGAAGATGGCCTTCATTCACAAATTGCTGGACGTGCTTGGGTGCAGAACCGCCCGCACCCGTTTCAAACAAACCGCCACCCGCCAGCAAAGGGACAATGGAAAGCATTTTGGCGCTCGTACCCAGTTCGAGAATCGGAAAAAGGTCCGTCAAATAATCGCGCAAGACATTACCCGTGACAGAGATGACGTTGTGCCCTGCCTTAATTTGCTCGCAAGTAAAGCGCATGGCTTTTACGGGCGACATCATTTTGATTGCAAGTCCGGCGGTATCGTAATGAGAAAGATATTGGTTGACCTTTTCGATGAGATTGGCATCGTGGGCGCGATTCGGATCCAGCCAAAAAACCGTAGGCGAACCAGTCGCTTTAGCCCGACTGACCGCCAGCTTTACCCAATCCCGGATCGGCAGGTCTTTCGTTTGGCACATGCGCCAGATATCCCCTTTCTCGACCCTGTGTTCCATCAAAGTTTGCCCCGCCGCATCCACAACCCGAACCGTCCCATCCGCAAGAATTTCAAACGTTTTATCGTGAGAACCGTATTCCTCCGCCTTTTGGGCCATCAGACCGACGTTGGACACGTTTCCCATCGTCGTCACGTCGAAGGCTCCCTGTTCTTGGCAGAATTTGATGATTTCTTGGTAGATGGTGGCATAACACCGATCTGGAATCATTGCCTTGGTATCGGCGAGTTTGCCATCCGGCCCCCACATTTTGCCAGAGGTCCGAATCGCCGCAGCCATAGAGGCGTCAATAATGACATCGCTGGGAACGTGGAGATTGGTAATTCCTTTGTCAGAGTTGACCATCGCCAGTTTAGGGCGAGTTTCGTAGGTGGCTTGCAGGTCCGCTTCAATCGCCGCCCGGCGATCGCCGGGGAGGGCTTGGATTTTGGCATATAGGTCGCCGAGTCCGTTGTTGGGGTTGACACCTAGGTTCGCAAACGTATCGGCATATTTTGTGAAAACGTCTTTGTAGTAGATAGCAACGGCATGCCCAAACAGGATGGGGTCAGAAATTTTCATCATCGTCGCTTTGACGTGGAGCGAGAGCAAAATATCTTCTGCCTTAGCGGCGTCGATCTCTCGCTCGTAGAAAGCCCGCAATGCCTTTACGCTCATCACCGACGAATCGATGACCTCCCCTTCCAACACCGCTGTTTTCGCTTTGAGAACCGTTGTAGAGCCATCCTCTGCAATTAGCTCGATTTTGACATCGCCTGCGTTCTCAATAACGACCGACTGTTCGTTTCCGTAAAAATCGCCAGCGTCCATGTGGGCGACGTGAGATCTAGAATCAGCCGCCCACGCACCCACAGCATGGGGGTGCTTTTGCGCGTACTGCTTCACCGCCGCCGCAACTCGCCGATCTGAGTTGCCCTCGCGCAAGACGGGGTTGACCGCGCTCCCTAGAACTTTGGCATAACGCGCTTTTATTGCAGCTTCGGCCTCATTTTGAGGTTCGGCTGGATAGTTGGGGATGTCGTACCCTTGCCCTTGCAATTCTTGAATGGCAGCCATTAATTGCGGCAGAGAAGCGCTGATGTTCGGCAGCTTGATGATGTTGGCTTCCGGCGTTTTAGCGAGTTCTCCTAACTGGGTCAGGGCATCGGGTTGCCTTTGCGCTTCCGTCAGCTTTTCAGGAAAATTGGCGATGATACGCCCTGCTAGGGAGATGTCGCTCGTTTCTACCGCAATGCGAGCCGCATCTGTAAAAACCTTGACAATCGGAAGGAAGGAATACGTTGCTAACGCAGGTGCTTCATCTGTATAGGTATAGATAATTTTATAGGTTTGGTCGGTCATAGAGGTTCCTATCGGTTTTTGTATAAGTCGGAGCCATTAAACTTTCTAGACGAGATTGGGTTTCGACACCGCGGTTCGGCTGAGCTCACCGTCGAAGCCTCAACCCTCGCCCATTCTGAATTTGAGGGTTGAGCGGCGGTGCCCTGCTGTGTCCTGAGCTTGTCGAAGGGAGCCTGTCGAAGGGAGCCGAAACCCGCCTTGCAGACGATTATGTCTGTACATTTAGCTCGCGTAATTGAGACCAGACATCGAAGGTAAAACGTAACAAGAACCAATTTACGTCTTACTCGTTACATTTACGATAAACCTTCTAAAATCCTCAGACGATAGGCTGAGAGGAACAAACCGAGCTATCGAAGCAAAGATGGGTATTTTGCATCAATTTTTCCGGCTTGCGATCGCAAACATCCTTGCCAATCTGATGGTTCCCCTAGCGGGATTGATGGACGTCGCCTTTTTGGGCCATCTCGCTGAGATCCGCCACTTGGCTGGGGTGGCATTAGCCACGGTCTTGTTTAACTACCTGTACTGGACCTTTGGCTTTCTCCGCATGGGCACCACTGGCATGACCGCCCAAGCAATGGGGCGCGAGGATGTAGATGCCGCACTTTTGGTGGGGCTGCGCAATGGCGCGATCGCCCTTGGCTTAGGCACGGCTTTGGTACTGCTTCAATATCCTTTGCGGATTGCTGGCTTTGCCCTCTTTAGCGCTACACCAGAGGTAAAAGCGGCAGGTCAAGCGTATTACGACGCTTTGATTTGGGGCGCGCCCGCAACGTTGCTCAATTTTGTGGTGCTGGGATGGTTCTTAGGGCGATCGCAGAGCAAGAAGGTATTGCTGCTCTCTGCGGTCAGCAATCTGACGAATGTAGGACTCGACTATCTCTTCATCGTGCGATGGGGTTGGGAAAGTAGGGGAGCGGGCGCCGCCACTGCCCTCGGTCAGGGTGCAATGCTGCTGGTCGGATTGGGAATGGTGAGTCGAGACGTGGGCGCAGGGCAATTGCAGCGCGTTGCAAAACACTTGCTAGACCCTACCGCGCTTAGGGCCACCGTCATGTTGAATGGCGAGCTGATGGTCCGCACTTTTGCCCTGATCTCTACCTTTGCCGCGTTTACAAATCTCAGCTCTAACCTGGGCACTGAGATTCTCTCGACGAATGCCGTCCTGCTGCAAGTGGTGACTTTAGCGGCCTACTTTATTGACGGATTTGCCTTTGCAATTGAAAGCTTAGCGGGAATGCTGAGCGCCCAAAAAGAATTCGCGCAGTTGGCACGGCTCCTGCGGGTGGCAACGGCCACCAGTTTTGGGTTGGGGCTGCTCGTTTCCCTCGCTTTTACCCTCGCGCCGACGGCTTTATTCCAACACTTGACCAACCACCGCGAGATTTTAGATCGCATTGGAGACTATACGCCTTGGTTGTTGCCCGTTCTGGGATTTGGCTCCATTGCTTACTTGCTCGATGGTTATTTTTTGGGTTTGACGGCAGGGCGACTGCTGCGCCGCTCGGTGACGATCGCCGCCTTAGGAGGCTTTATGCCGATGGCGATCGCCGCCTGGCAGTTGCGCGACGCTCATTTGCTGTGGTTGGGGCTGACATTGTTTATGGCGCTCAGGGCGATCGCCTTAGGGCTAGAAATTCCGAAAACGCTTCGCAAACTCCCTCCATAAATGTTTTCAGGCAATTAAATTTTTGATTTGCGCAAAAGGCTTCGTAAGAGATTCTCTGAACTGAGCGATCGAATTTTGGATCGCCTGCATCGTATTGCTCTGCGTTACGGTCTCTAATGCGATCGGTTTCTCGACAGAAATTTTGGCCTGCCAAATTTCAGGAGTATCGATATAACGCTCTACTTCGCTGACGCGACACTGAATGCACAAGACAACACAATCGCCAGACTTAAGATTGCCTTGTCCGATTACAGTTCCCCGAACGCTATCAAGAGGAGCTTCAATAGAAAATTCTTGTCCCCAGTGAATATTCGTAAAATCATGATTTCTATTCATCTCTTTTTCGCCCCATTTGAGAAGTTTTACGGTGAAGGCGCGATGCTTGGAGACTAGACAAGGTTACGCGCGGCAGATGCATTGTTTAGATAAACGTTATAGAGCAGCAGACAGATCGGCTACGGTCAGCACCTTGGAAACAACATCGCCAAGATTGGATCGATTGCCAGTGCTGCCTATAACGCTTAGGGCTAGTGCGCGGCATCATATTCCGACTGAAAATCATCTTACACAATTCTGAATGAATTGTAAAGCATTTGCGATTCATTTAGAATTGAATCGCAAATTATGCTTTCCTAATTGAAGCTGCCAGCAAAAAATGAAAAGCGCGAAGCTCCTGCTACCGCCGTGTTTGCTGGTTTGTGGTAACTGCCACCAGAGGCGTTGCAGCAAAGTCGCTTTCTTTTCTTCTCTACAGTCGCGAGCCAACAGTGCGAGCATTGAGATGCTTGCTCTATTGGCAGCGTTGACGCGGTAATCTATCGCTCTCGCTGGATTAAGAACGAGCGTCGGTTTGTCGATCGAACATAACGAGACAGCGGCCTGGGTTTGCATGCGCCCGCAAACATCACTTCAGAGGCCACCAGTGCACCTTATCGCGCGTGGTGCTATAGACCTCTTTCATCCCTTCTGCGTCGAGCACGGATAGAGTGTCTGCAGAAAAATCGCTGGAGCGCCCTGTCTCGATCAACCGTTGTTGCTCCATCCCCTTGAGGACTTGTTCGACAGTGCGAAGGTTGAGCTGACTCGCCCGAGCAATAATATCCACGGGTAAATCGAAGGTATAAACGCCAGCCTCATTGGGCTGGTTCCCCAATTCGCGCTCTTGGTAGATCAAACCGCGAAGGATAGATGCCACAGCCTGAGGGGGATAGGTGCTGCAATTGAGCAAGTGATACTGAAATTTTTCGTGCAGCTCGAACAGCAGGTCGTAACGCTTCTGAAAACCTTCATGCTCGTTATATAAACGCTGCACCGCTTCCAATGGAATCTTAAGAACGTCGGTCGTTTTGTAAGACTCGAGTAAGCTCGGAAACCCCAGCTGGATCTTGCCAAATCCAATCGGCAAGCTGCCCATACCAAAGCAACTGCCGGGGTAGTGAATTGCAATAATGCGGTCTAAAGGACTGCTGCGAACGATCGCAGGGCCTCCAGACGCGATCAGGTAAAGAAAAGCGAGCTGATGGCCTGGGCGATAGGCCGTATAAACCGGGCGATTAGAGTAAAGCTTTTCCGATTCAGGAGCGCACGCCTCTAAAACTTGACCGAGTTCGGAAGCATTTAACACTCGAAACAGAGCGTTTTGGCGAAGAATGGCCTTGAGAGCATCCTGTTTAGATGCTTTAACAGTCGTGCCCATACATCCCTATGAATTTTTGAAAGAGCGCTAAGCAATACCCCAACATAAAGCAGACGGCCTACTAACAGAGCTGTATTGGCCTGTGTCCCATAAATTAATTTTGACATGAATTTGAATGCCTCGTTGAGACAGGTTGACGCGACCTAAGATTAAATTTCAAATGTATTGAAATTTACTTGAACATCATATAGAGTTAAAAAGAGTTTAATGTGCAATTGAATCAGAGAGGAGTGGCCGTATGAATCGTTTAGATGCAGCGTTCCAAGCGAGTTCGCTTGCGCCGCAAGCGCGGAAAGTCTTAGCGGCCTGTGCCTCGCTCGGGATTCTGCTATCTGGGTGTGCGGGTAGCTCCGGGAATGCTAGTAGCTCCTCAGCCGCCAATACAGGGAGCAGTAGTGCTGGCGCTAAGTTAACCTTGGTGTCCTATGCCGTCACCAAGCAGGCTTACGAAAATATCATTCCGAAGTTTGTGGCGGATTGGAAAGCTAAAACGGGGCAAGAGGTGACGTTCGAACAAAGCTATGGCGGATCTGGATCGCAAACCCGTGCCGTCATTGATGGGCTAGAGGCAGACATCGTGCAGCTTGCCCTCGCGGGAGATGTGAAAAAAATCGAAAAGGCAGGTTTAATCGAGCCGGGATGGGAGCAAGAAGCGCCAAATGACGCAACGGTAACCCGCTCCGTTGTCGCACTGGTAACCCGTCCTGGCAGGCCCAAAGTCGAGCAGTGGTCTCAGCTTGGAGACGGGCAGCTTAAAGTGATTACAGCCAATCCTAAAACCTCCGGCGGCGCTAAATGGAACTTTCTCGCCCTTTGGGCATCCGTGGCTAAGACTGGGGGAGACGAACCTAAGGCGCTGGCCTTTGCCGAGAACGTACTCGAAAATACGCCTGTTTTGCCCAAGGATGCGCGCGAGTCGAGCGACGTTTTTTACAAGCAAGGCCAGGGAGACGTCCTAATCAACTACGAAAACGAAGTATTGCTAGCCAAGCTCAAAGGAGATACCCAGCCCTTTAGCATCCCCAGAGATGTCAATATTTCCATTGATGCACCTGTGGCAGTGGTCGATAAAAACGTGGATAAGCACGGCACCCGCAAGGTGGCTGAAGCCTTTGTCCAGTTTCTGTACACCCCCGAAGCCCAACGCGAGTATGCCAAAGTAGGCTTCCGTCCTGTAGACGCGTCCGTCCTCAAAGAGTTTGAGGCCCAGTATCCCAAGGTCGGAAAGCTAATTACCGTCAAGGATTTTGGCGGCTGGGGCCAAATTGACGAGAAGTTTTTTAAGGATGGAGCCATCTTCGACCAAATTCAAACCAAAGTTTCTCAGTCTTAGCAATCTATTTGAGAGCGCGCGCCATGACGTTTAGTTTTGACCGTACTACCCACAGCGAACCGACAGAGCGTAGTTTGAGTACGCCACGTTCTGCCCTAGAGCAAGCCGCGCGCCGGATCCGGCAGCGGATCCAAATCCAAATTCCGCCAAAATACGCGCAAGAGCCGATCGTCTCAACCCTGGCCACTCGCTACGAATTGGACGTGAATATCTTAAGCGCGCTCTTGGCGAGCAATTCTAGCGAGTCTGGTTGGTTCGATTTAGAACTGAACGGCATCCCTCACCGGATTCAAGCCGCACTGAAGTATTTGGAGCAGCTGCACATCGAGATTCTCAGCGACGATACAGCGACTCAAAAGAGTTGGACTTTTCAGTAATTTTTTTTGTAGAGACGCATTCTCTCGTTTGGACTGATTTTTGTAAAGGAGACCTTAGCATTGGCCAGCAATTTGGCAAACTCTACTTCTGGGGTACGAATTTCTAAAGTACCGGAATCTCAAACTATAATTCCTTCTTATAAAAGAGTTTCCATCCCTTGGGCAGTTACAATTCTCTACCTAGTAGTCATGTTGTTACTGCCAATATCAGCTCTGCTGACCAAGTCCATTAGCGTTGGGCCCACTGAGTTTTGGCGCATTGCCACCTCTCCCGTTGCCCTCTCTGCCTACGATGTGACCTTTGTAACCTCTTTAATTGCAGGGTTAATTAATGGTGTCATGGGAACGCTAGTGGCTTGGGTATTAGTGCGCTATCAATTTCCAGGGCGCAAGATTATGGATGCGGCGGTGGACTTGCCCTTTGCGTTGCCAACGGCAGTAGCGGGCTTGGTCCTTGCAACGGTTTACAGCGATAAGGGCTGGATCGGTCAGCTCTTTGCACCCTTCGGGATTAAGATTGCCTTTACCCGATTGGGGGTACTCGTCGCAATGATTTTTATCTCTTTGCCATTTATCGTGCGTACGCTGCAACCAGTCTTGCAGGAAATGGAACGCGAAGCAGAGGAAGCGGCCTGGTCTTTAGGCGCGACAGATCGGCAAACCTTTTTGAAGGTAATTTTACCACCCCTGATTCCACCGATTTTGACGGGGGTTGCGCTAGGGTTTTCGCGGGCGGTTGGGGAATACGGGTCGGTCATTCTGGTGTCTTCTTCCATTCCCTTTAGGGATTTAATAGCCCCTGTCTTGGTCTTTCAGCGATTAGAAGCCTACGATTACGGTGGTGCAACGGTAGTTGGCACGGTGCTGTTGCTGATTTCGCTGCTGATGTTGTTTGTGATTAATGCATTGCAGCAGTGGGGACGACGTTATGCCACAAAGTAGTGCTTCCAAGTTATCTCTTAAGTTTCGGCTGGGGCCGCTGCTGTCGATCGGTATTGCAGTGGTGTATCTAGCGCTAGTGTTGTTGATACCCACCGTTGCAGTCTTCTATGAAGCATTTCATAAGGGTTTTGGCGAATTTCTAAAGGCGATCGCCTCCCCTGATTTTCTTGCTGCTGTAAGGCTGACCCTGCTGGCCACGGCCATCTCAGTTCCGCTCAATACAGTGTTTGGGTTGTGTGCGGCCTGGGTGCTGGCGCGCAATCGGTTTCCAGGGCGATCGCTTCTAATTAGCATCCTCGATTTACCCTTTGCCATTTCCCCTGTCGTGGTCGGTTTAATGTTGGTGCTGCTCTACGGCGAGCAAGGATGGTTGGGTCCAGCACTTCAGGCCTTGGGCGTTAAATTCATCTTCAACACGCCAGGAATCGTACTGGCAACAGTCGTCGTGACCTTACCCTTTGTTGCCCGCGAAGTCATGCCCGTGCTCGAAGAAGCTGGCCCCGCCGAAGAAGAAGCGGCCAAGACATTAGGGGCAAAGGATTGGCAAATTTTCTGGCGCGTGACTCTGCCGAATATTCGATGGGGTTTGTTGTACGGAGTACTGCTGACCAATGCCAGAGCGATGGGTGAATTTGGAGCGGTGGCGGTGGTCTCGGGCAACATTGCGGGCAAAACCCAGACCTTACCCCTTTTTGTGGAAGAAGCCTATAAAAACTATCAGACTGAGGCAGCTTTTGGCGCAGCAACCATTCTGGCTTTCTTGGCCGTTGTCACGTTGGTTCTAAAGGAAATTTTGGAGCATCGGACTC
This sequence comes from Altericista sp. CCNU0014, assembly GCF_044923475.1. Lineage (NCBI taxonomy): Bacteria > Bacillati > Cyanobacteriota > Cyanophyceae > Synechococcales > Altericista > Altericista sp. CCNU0014. Next base: position 1,017,513 of record NZ_CP137338.1, on the reverse strand, counting down.
AGCGACAGGGCGAGCATTGAGGATTTGAATTTCAACTATTTCTTAAAACGGTAAATAAGGTAATTCCTATGAGTATTTTGGTTGAGAACGTCAACAAGCACTTTGGCCGCTATCATGCTCTCGACAACATTAACTTGGAGGTTAAGGACGGAGGGCTAGTTGCCCTGTTAGGGCCTTCCGGTTCGGGTAAGTCTACATTATTGCGAGTGATTTCAGGTCTGGAAACTGTCGATTCCGGTCGAATTTATATTAACGGGCAACATGCCACTGACCTCGACGTGCGCCGTCGCAACATCGGGTTTGTCTTTCAGCATTACGCCCTGTTCAAACACCTCACGATTCGACAAAATATTGGATTCGGTCTGGAAATTCGCAAAGTCCCCCGCGAGACGATTAAGGCGCGGGTTGAAGAGCTATTAGAGTTAGTGCAGTTACAGGGATTGGGCGATCGCTATCCGTCTCAACTCTCCGGCGGACAGCGGCAGCGGGTTGCTTTGGCGCGGTCTTTAGCTGTGAAGCCGGATGTATTGTTGCTAGACGAACCGTTTGGCGCTCTAGATGCCAAAGTGCGCAAAGAACTGCGAGCGTGGCTGCGGCGCTTGCACAATGAGTTTCAAGTCACTAGCGTCTTTGTGACTCACGACCAAGAAGAGGCGATGGAAGTCGCTGACGAAATTGTGATTATGAACCAAGGCCGGATCGAGCAAATTGGCTCGCCGTCCGAGGTTTACGATAACCCGGTCAGTTCGTTTGTGATGGGCTTTGTTGGCCCGGTCAACGTGCTTCCCGGCAATTCTGCGCTGGGCGCGAATCGCCACGCCTTAGGGGATGGGCCGCTTTATATCCGTCCCCACGATCTTGAAATTCAAACCTCTGCCAATGGCGCAACGGTTCGGGCTACCGTGGATCGCGTGATTCATCTGGGCTGGGAAATTCAGGTGGAGATACGACTGCCGGAGGGTCAACTGGTGACGGCACACTTCAATCGGGAACAGTTCGATCGCCTAGCCATTAAAACGGGTCAGCAGATCTTTATCAAGCCCAAGTCCGCTAAGGTTTTCGCTCAGACCGCCCGATAGAGTTCGGAACGAACAGGTCATACAAGACTGGGGCGATCGCAGCCGTGCGATCGCCCCATCGCCTTGACTAAAAGGCCGAACTATATAAAGCAAATTTATATAACATCCCCCAAGAGACGTAAAGTTTTATAAATTAACTTTTGTGTCCCTCGTTACACTATGATGGAAATGTGAAGGATTTTATACAAGCCGCCAAACCGTTGGGGAACGCGCAGGCAGGCTTCCTACACTTGAAAATACAACTTGACTGATTTTTTTTTGCAAAGCTGGCTCGTGATGGGGCTGGCTTTTTACTTTTTAGGGCCGGAAGATGAGGCGGATCGTTGAATGGTTTGAGATAAGGTTTCGAGGGCCGTTTGATACTGGCGATCGCCCTCGGTTGCAGACGGCTGCTCGACGGTGGCCTCTACGGAAATATTGGGCTTAATCCCAACCTTGTGGATGTTTTGACCGTTTGGAGTAAAGTACTTGGCGATCGTCACTAAAACCCCGGAATTATCGTTGAGCGGTTCGAAGGACTGAACCAACCCTTTCCCTAGGGTGGTCGTACCCACCAATACCGCTCGTTTGTTGTCTTGGAGCGCGGCGGATAGAACTTCGCTGGCACTGGCAGACTGGCGATCGATCAGCACGACGAGCGGTTTGTTGGTTAAGGAGGGGCCGTTGGCATTTACCGTTTCCCGCGGGTTGTCGCGCTCTTGGACGGAAAGGATGGTGCCTTGGGAGAGCCACATTCGAGAGATCGCAATCCCTGCATCCAGCACCCCACCTGGATTGCCGCGCAGGTCGAGGATGTATCCTGCTACCTGCTGGGATTCTAGGGTACTGAGGGCTTTTTTCATGGAGTCTGTCGATTTGGTGGTGAAGATGGGCAGACGGATATAGCCGATCTTTCCTGCTTTAGACGCGACGGTTTGGTAGGTTAGCGGGTTGAGGTTGATGTGTTCTCGCACGAGGGTATAGGACAGGTTCTCGTTCCCTCGCCGCACTTGCACTGCAATTTTGCTGCCGACTGGACCCACCAGAAACGGGCCTGCTTTAGAGGGGTCAATGCTTGGCGTGGGCTTTCCGTTGAGGCTGACGATGACGTCCTGGGGTTTGAGTCCGGCGATCGCAGCGGGGGACTCGTCGAATGCTTTTTGGACGACCCATTCGCGGGTATTGGGATCGAGGCTGACGGTGAGTCCGACGCCGACAAAATCGCCTGAAACGTTTTGGGTGAGTTCTTTGAGGGCTTCTGGGGTCAAAAAGCGGCTGTAGGGGTCGCCCAGGCTGCCTATCATCTTCTCTATGGCGCTGTAGGCGGCGGCGGTGGAGGGATAGGCGGGCTGGAGATACTGCGATCGCACGGCAATCCAGTCTTGTTTGTTGAAGCTGCGATCGACGTAGTTACGCTGGACGATCTGCCAGGCCTGATCCACGAGGGCTTTGGGGCTATCTTTGAGGACGGCTTGGGTGGGGGACGTTAAGGGGCTAACGAGGAGTAGCCCTGCCAATAGGCTAATGCGGCTCAATCGTTTCCAGTGTTTGAGGCTTAAATCCATCATTGCTTGGGGGTGGGACGGACTTGACAGGTACAAATGCAGGTATAGCTTACTGGATTGACAGCTAGCAGAATCACTCTGATGGTTGACTTTGCGATCTGCCACAGGTTCCCGATGGGCTAGGATTTAAGCAGTTTGTGTTGAATCGCTAGGGGGACATTCCCGTTATTTGGGGGCTACGGTGTACGCACAAGGCTAAGAAAAGTCAAAAATGCGATCGATCCCCTCCTCGGAGGGGTGCCCGAAGGGCGGGGTGGGTTAGTCAATTGCGCAATGACTAACCCACCCCTACCCCTCCCAGGAGGGGATTGATGGATCGGTGCATGGCAGAACCTTTGATAGTTCGTGCTGTAATCCATAAATCATCATTTTCAAAGGGAATGTGCTCAATGGATACCCTAAATCACTACCGTCAAGTCATTCAGCAGATTTTGACTGAATATGTTCAAACCCCGATTTCAAATGGCGAAATTGAATCGCAGGTTGTATTTGATACTCAACACGACCATTATCAGGTGATGAATGTGGGGTGGGATGGCAACCGTCGGGTGCATGGTTGCGTGCTGCATTTGGATATTAAGGATGGCAAGGTTTGGGTGCAGCACAATATGACGGAGATGCAGATCGCTCAAGCGTTGATGGCGATGGGGGTGGCGAAGGAGGATATTGTGCTGGGGTTTCAGGCTGAATATATGCGGGAATATACTGGGTTTGGCGTGGCGTAGGCTAATCATAGGTTTACGGATGGCTTTGAGCGGCGGGTTTCGACTTCGCTCAACCCTCAATCCCGTGTTCAGTGTGGGGTGAGCGGAGCCGAACCCCATACGGTAGGGTTAAACTCTCTAGTTTCGCTATCAATATCCGAGAAAAATCTGGCAAGTCATTGACCTAAACAAAGTCCCAAAGATGTCAAAAAAATCCCAAAATGAAGCGAAAAAAAGAATTCAGAAAGCCCAGAATTCTGGTGCAGATAAGTTGGATTTGTCCGACTTGGGATTAACAGAATTTCCAGAAGAGATCTCCCAGCTCACCAATCTTCAAATACTTTACCTCCACAACAATCAACTGACGAGCCTGCCGGATGCGATCAGCCAGTTTACCAGTCTGCAAGAGCTTTACCTCTCCGACAATCAATTGACGAGTCTCCCCAATGAGATCAGTCAGCTCACTAATTTGCAAATACTTTACCTCCGAGACAATCAACTGAAAAGCCTTCCAGATGTGATCGGCCAGCTTACCAACTTGCATCTGTTTTATATCGAGAATAATCAACTGATGGACCTTCCAAATGGGATCGGTCAGCTTACAAATCTGCATCTGCTTTTTCTCGACAACAATCAACTAACAAGTCTACCGAAGGGGATAAAACAACTTGTTCATTTAAAAGAGCTTTACCTCCACGGCAATGACAGACTTAATCTCCCGCATAAAATTTTAGGACCCACATGGCAAGAGGCCAATGAAGAACAAACGCCCCCTGCAAAACCATCAGACATCCTCAACTATTACTTCCGCACTTGCTAAGGAGACAAACGTCCGCTTAATAATATCTCGTGCCTTACAAAACTAAAACCCTTCTTAAAGATGCTCTACCTGTAAGGCTTTGGGATGATCAAGATGCCGCTTGGAAAAACGTCGCAGCAGGCATTTCCAACGAGATCGAGGAACTGAAGGGCGATCGCCTTTCTTAACCCCAACACGATCTTCAAGTTTAAGGGGAACATCGTAAAAGATCTGGAAGAGGCGATCGCCTCCTCCAGCTAAAATAAAAGGGTCAAGTCGCTGTGAGGCCAAATTGATGACATCTGCTGCCATTACTACAATCGTCAAAATGGTTGAATCTCTGCCAGATGACTTACAGGAACGCGTTGCCGAGCATATTCGAGAGTTTATTACTGATTTAGAGGATGAAAAGCGTTGGGATGCGTCATTTGAGCGAACGCAAGGTAACTTAGTTGCAGCAGCTCGGCAAGCGAGACAGGAGATTGCAGCCGGGAAATCAGTCCCAATGGACTATGAGAAATTATGAAATCTGCCACGCTACCGTCCTTCTGGTCTAAATATCGAGGATTAAGCGATCCAGTCAGGACAGGAGCACGAAAAGCATACCGCTTATGGGCAGAGAATCCATTTCATCCATCGTTGCACTTTAAATGCATCAACAGCAAAGAAGGAATATGGTCAGTGCGGGTGACGAAAAGCCACCGTGCCCTTGGAGTTTCGGAAGATGATACGGTAACGTGGTTTTGGATCGGCGATCATGACGAGTACGAACAATTCTACTCATGAACGCCATCGCCGAAGCAATTCTGTTACGGAGAAAGAGAAAACGGCGATCGCGGTTGGGGAAAATCCCGTAGCCAGACCCAAAGCCAAGCGATCGCCAGCTTGAACGCCTTTTCAACCCCTATCCATATGCGAAGCGTTACAGTAAAGACAGGTCATTCCGATTAATTTTAGGTCGCTCACAAGCCTCGCCTCAATGGAGGTATGTCATGTTTGTCATAGCCGCCCTCTGGAACGCCGTTGAAGATGGGTTCGCTCGAGGTAAAGCAGATGCCTGGGCCGGACGGTCAAAGTGCCCACCCGAAGAAGACGTGGAAGCCGCTAGCCTATACGACTTAGGCTATAGCGAAGGCGCAATTCGGCGATCGCCCCTCAGCAAAGCCATCCCTCCCAATACAACACCTCAACCTCAACCCGATTGTGACTGAGATCGCCCTAGTTTAGGGGCTAACATCACACCTAGTTTAAATGTATGGTCACAGCCTATAACCCTGGCTCACCATACACTTAGACTTGTCGAGTTCAGAAATCAGAGCCATGACCCTCGCACTCCAAACCCCACCCAAGGCATCCGAAGAACGTTCCATCTCTCCTGCAGCCATCCAGACCCCGGCAGAACAACCCGTACCCAAAAGCATTTTTGCCAGCAAAACCTTTTGGGGCGTCGTGTTTACAGCAGTAGCGGCGATCGCACCCATCGTGGGGGAAAAGATCGATGCCCATCAGTTTCTAGCAAAAGACGCAGCTCAGATCGTAGTAATTCTCTGCGGAGCGGCATCGGCCATCATCGGGCGAGTCGATGCAGGCTCAGTCTACACGCCTAAGTATCTGCCAGGCCCAAATAAACCCCAGTAGGCTGAATTGGAACTACAGAGTATTCCAACTTTCAAATCCAAAGGAATAGACTGCGATCTGGCGCTTGGTAGGCTTTGTCAAAGATGAATATAAACAGAACCACGTGCTCCATTCTTCAATCTGCGCTTCTGATGCTTGAGTTTATCGAGTTCCTCACCAGCCCTCAAGGAATCGCTGCCTTGTTGGGAGTACTTGTCTATTGTTACCTCATTGCAGGATTGAGCTAAAACTCCCACATCGTTATTTTGAAAGATTGGGTTCTGCCACTGTTGGGAAGTTCTCAAAGTTACGTCGCACCCACCATCCCCACCTCATTCAGTTAGGCTAACTCATCGATCTCATCAGTGTGGTAACAACAGCTCAAGTTCGTGAGGCGCTCGCATCAGCTCGAGCCCAAACACCCGAGCAAACGTCGTCGCCAGCGTCTGCCGCACCTTCGCAGGGTCAATATCTGGAATCCAATCTGCCATTCGGCCCACGGGTCTATCTGCAATGCCACAGGGCACAATTTGCTTGAATCCATCTAGGTCGGGACGCACATTGAGCGCAAAGCCGTGCATCGTCACCCAGCGGCTTACCTTAATCCCGATCGCCGCTACCTTGTACCCTTCCACCCAGACCCCCGTGAGACCGGGAATGCGATCGCCCCTCAACCCATACACCTCCAACGTCTGGATCGTCACTTCTTCAAGCTGGCGCAGGTACCAATGCAAATCGGGTTGAAACAGCTTCAGGTTCAAGATTGGATAGCCTACAATCTGACCGGGACAGTGATAGGTCACTTCCCCGCCCCGCTCGGTTCGGTGAAGTTCGTAGGGGGCGGTGTCGGGGTCAAACTTGAGATGCTCTAGGGTTGCGCCCTGACCGAGGGTATAGACCGGAGGGTGCTCTAGCAGCAGCAGGGTTTCCGGGGCTTCGGGGTGAGAGAGGCGATCGCGCACCAGAGACTTTTGCCATTCCCACGCCTGCTGGTAAGGGACAAGCCCACAGCTATAGAGCCAGCAGAGACGGCAGGAAAATTGCGGATTGAGAACCATCATGGCTTATTTTAACCCGTCTAGCAGAAAACAAGCGTAAATTTACGAGGATTGACAACGATTGCAATTACGAATTGTCAAGGATTACAAATCATCATAAAGACCCCTGATTTAGCAATCGATGGCAGGTAAACAAAGTGTTAGGGTTAAGTTAACGTCAGCTCAGGGGAGGCTACCCTATGAAGTTTGTGATTCACGGTAAAAATATTGAGGTCACTGATGCGATTCGTGAATACGTGCATCAAAAGATTGAGAAAGCCGCAAATCATTACCAGAATCTAACGACCGAAATTGACGTGCATCTGTCGGTGGCCCCGAATCCTAGAATCAGCGCCAGCCAAAATGCAGAAGTAACGCTTTTCGTCAATGGCTCCGTTATCCGTGCAGAAGAAAGCTCAGAGAGCCTTTATGCCAGTATTGACTTAGTAGCTGACAAAATTGCCCGTCAGCTTCGCAAATACAAAGAGAAACGTCAGGATAAGACTTATCTACGGACTAAAGACGAACTTGAGGTACCTGAGGAGCCAATTGTTCCCAGTCTCGCAACCGATCGCCAACCCACCCTACCGGACGAAGCACATGAAGTAGTGCGCTACAAGTACTTTGCCATGCCGCCCATGGCGGTTAAAGAGGCTTTAGAGCAACTTGACTTAGTAGACCACGACTTCTATGTCTTCCATAATTCGGAGACAGGCCAAATCAACGTAATTTACGAACGCAACCATGGCGGCTACGGGCTAATTCAGCCTAAGAATGGCAGCAATGGGAGTGTAAAGTCAGCCTAACGGTTCTGCAAGACGCTTGTTGCGATAATTCATTGCGATCGTGGGTTTCGATAATCAGGGTTTGGGGCGCGAATGTCTCAAACTCTTTTTGTTTAAAATCTTTGTGACTTAACTTCCTCCTCTAACCTGCATTATTCATGACGATTTCGGAAAATCCTCGAAACCTATGCCAATCAAGCAGTCTGGCGACTGGTCTAAAAAACAGTCTTTTTTTTGAGGTTGCCGTTCCATCTGTATTCTGGCGATTGGTGAATAATCCAGGCTAACGCATATTCTTTTCAAAGTAAGTTTGAGTACACTTTTTGTGGCAAGCTTGCTAGAAGATTTAAGATCGATAGCAGCACCAAATTCTTGGTCTCGATGAGTCTCTTGTTGTACAGGTTTAACAAGACGTCCTCCTATGGGTTCACTTTTTGTTCTGTGGTTGTCCTATGCATTGGTAGGCTGGAAGCTCCTTTTAGGGGACATCGTCTACTATGTGGCTTTCCTTATTTCTATTGTCGTGATTTTGGTTTCAATTCAGGATGAACCCTGGATTCAGGGGGTTTTTGGGTATATTCCCCAGGCCGTAACCGTTATTTTAATCCTGAGCTTACTGTTGACCTTTATCATTGCCTATCCGGCAACCATATTTTTAGTGGTCGTGCCAGCGCTCTCCACGTTCATGGCTTGGCAGGATATGGAAGACTGCATTGCTAAGCGCAAATTACCGAGATTTAAATCAAGGCTTTGGCCGTTGGTCGCGATCGCGCTGTTAGGTCTGGCGTTTGGGGAAATAGTCGATCTGTATTTTATTCCTGGCGGCTCTTACTCGTAATTGCGCGTAATTCTGTTCTCGGTTTTGCAGGGGATTGCCATGTTGAAGAGTTCATCTGTTGCTTCTATGCAGGCACGGTCAAAAAATGGCGATTCCGAAGCTTGGCATGTTAAATCGAGTCAGATTCTGTCTGCCCGAGAGTTGAGCGACTTAAACGCCAAATCCAATCTTAAGGGCGCGTTACGGTTGTTGGGTCATCTGACCGTCATGGGCATCAGCGGCTACCTCTGGGCCACCTATCTCGATCGCGGGTTCATTGCATTGCCCGCCCTGGCAATCTACGGCTTCAGCTTTGCCGCAATGTTTGCGCCCACGCACGAGTGCGCTCACCGCACCGCTTTTGCGAACAATCAGTTCAATGACGCTGTGGCTTGGTTTGCGGGCTTGCTATCGTTTTATAACAGCACGTTTTATCGTCGCTATCACAAGTGGCATCACCGCTATACGCGCATTCCCGGTAAAGACCCAGAACTGGGCGACCCGCAGCCGAAGACAATAGGCGAGTATGTCTGGCAAATTAGCGGCATTCCTTGGTGGAGGGGAAAAATCCAGAACCACGTTCGAATCGCGCTGGGGCAGGTCGAAGACTATCCCTACATTCCCGAAACGGCTCGCTCAGAGGTCATTCGCTCCACGCGGCTGCAACTGCTGGCGTATGGAGCGGCGATCGCCCTTTCCGTTGCCTTTTCTCAACCTTGGTTCCTGCTCTACTGGCTTTTACCCTTAGCAGTCGGTCAGCCGATCCTGCGGTTCATCCTGCTGGCGGAACACACCAACTGCACCTTAGATGAAAACCCGCTTGCCAATACCCGTACAACCTTAACCCTGGCTCCGCTACGTTTTTTGATGTGGAATATGCCATTCCACGCCGAGCATCACCTTTACGCATCGATTCCGTTCCACGCATTGCCTGCGGCCCACGAAAAGTTGAAGTCCCATTTCATCCACGTCGATCCGGGCTATGTCCAGGTGAATCGAACTATTCTGAAGAACCTGGGACAGCTTGAGGCATGACCCGTATACCGGACTGTCTGACGCTGAAGCAGTTTGAGCTTCAGTGTGGCGCTGTATTACCAGAAGCCCAGCTCGTGTATCAAACCTATGGGGAGCTGAAGGGCGATCGCTCCAACGTTATCCTCTACCCCACGTCCTACGGTGCCCAGCACGCCGATATTGACTGGTCGATCCGTCCCGACGGCATTCTCGACCCCACCCGTTGGTTTATTGTCATTCCCAACATGTTTGGAAATGGGCTGTCGAGTTCGCCTAGCAATTGCGAGGACTGCGGTCTAGCCGAACAGGGCTTTTGGTTTACGCATCTGGATAATGTCCGCGCTCAAGAACAGCTTTTGCGCGAGACGTTTGGCATTGAGCGATTGGCTCTAGTCTATGGCTGGTCGATGGGGGCGCAGCAGGCGTATCACTGGGGGGCGCTGTATCCCGATCGAGTGGAGCGGATTGTGGCGCTTTGCGGTACGGCGCGGACGACAGACCACAATCGGATTTTTTTGGAAAGTTTGCGATCGGCATTGACGGCGGACCCGGCTTGGAACGGTCGCCGATTTGAGGGCGTTCCAGACCGAGGTTTCCGCGCCTTTGCGCGGATTTATGCCAGTTGGGCTGCATCTCAAGCCTTCTACCGCGAGGGACTGTACTATTCCTTAGGCTATGAATCTTTAGAAGATTACCTGGTGCGGAGTTGGGAGGCAGGCTACCGCAAACGCGACCCCCACAACCTAATTGCCATGCTCGATACTTGGCTGCGTTGCGACTTAAGCGATAATGCAGCCTATCAAAAAGACTACCCGCGCGCCTTGAAGTCTATTCAAGCCCATACCCTTGTCATGCCCTCTACAACAGACCTTTACTTCACCCCTGAAGACTGTGCGGCAGAAGCCGCGCTGATTCCTCATGCAAAATATTTGCCGATTCCCTCGATTTGGGGACATCGGGCGGGGAATCCTTACCAAAACCCTGAGGATGAGGCGTTTATCCAGAAGGCAGTGTGCGAGCTACTGGATTGCTAACAACGGGTTTCGACTTCGCTCAACCCTCCAATCCCGTATTGGCAAGAATTGAGCGGCTTACCACTTGACTGAGTTCTCAATTGAAATCCTATTCCATGCAGAATTGGCGTGGGGTGAGCGAAGCCGAACCCCAATCCCAGCCAGACAGTTCAATTACGTTTGCCTACCTATGACAACTTCGCTCTCAGAAATAGCCCGAGAACAAGGCATCCGCTATTTTTTGATTTCCTTCACCGATCTGTTTGGCACTCAGCGCTCGAAGCTGGTTCCCGCCCAAGCCATCGATGAAATGGCTGCCAGCGGTGCGGGCTTTGCAGGCTTCGCCACTTGGCTAGACATGACCCCCGCCGACCCCGATCTGTTTGCACTACCCGATACAAGTAGCCTCTTCCAACTTCCCTGGAAACCCGAAGTCGCCTGGATGCCTGCCGACCTCGCGATGGGCGGACAGCCAGTCGCTCAAACGCCGCGCTTGGTGCTCAAACAAGTCTTACGTCAAGCAGAATCCCTCGGCTATCGCATTAAAACAGGCGTCGAGTGCGAGTTTTTCCTGCTGAGTGCGGATGGTACCCAACTCTCCGACCCCTGCGATATTGCCAGAAAACCCTGCTACGACCAACAGTCCCTCATGCGCCGCTTCGACGTCATTGCAGAAATTTGCGATGCCATGCTAACCCTCGGTTGGGGAGCCTATCAAAACGACCACGAAGACGCCAACGGTCAGTTTGAGATGAACTGGACCTACGCCGATGCCCTCACCACCGCCGATCGCCATGCCTTTTTTAAGTACATGGTCAAGGCGATCGCCGAAAAGCATAGCCTCCGCGCCACCTTCATGCCCAAACCCTTCCCCCACCTGACGGGGAACGGTTGCCACACCCACCTTTCCGTCTGGGACAACGCCGGAACCACCAACCTCTTTCACGATCCAGCCGGAGAACTGGGACTTTCGCCCCTCGCCTATCAATTTATCGGCGGCGTGTTGCACTCCGCCGAAGCCCTGTGCGCCTTCACCAATCCCACTGTCAACTCCTACAAACGCATCAACGCCCCTGTCACCGCATCCGGTGCCACCTGGTCGCCCAACGCCATCAGCTACAGCGGCAACAACCGCACCCACACCATCCGCATCCCAGAACCCGGACGCTTTGAATTTCGATTGCCCGACGGATCTGCCAACCCCTATCTTTTACCCGCCGCCCTGATTGCCGCCGGACTAGACGGCATTGCCCACAAACGCGACCCAGGCCCTCGGTATGACAACAACGCCTACACCGATCCGCTTCCGCCAGGAACCCTCAAAGCACTACCGACAAATTTACTAGATGCCCTACGGAATCTGGAGAGCAACTCCATTTTTCCAGAAATGCTCGGAAAAGATCTTACATCCGCCTATCTCAAACTCAAGCATCAAGAATGGCGCACCTACAGCAGCACCATCAGCCCTTGGGAACTCGAAAATACCTTGGATTGCTAATGCTCTGTTTCGCAACTCGGTCGCGCGATCAGACCCGGATAGGGTTCCACCGCAAAGGGTCGATCTGGCTCGCGGAGTAAAAAGCGATCGCAGATTCCAAACAGTTCCGCCTCCGTCCGGGCGCGGCGCATCTCGAACAAAAACTGCCCCTCCGCATCCACGCTCTGACCGATAAAGTTCAAATACTTCTTGAGGTAACTCACCCGCGATCGCTCGGGGATATCTGCAACTGCGACCGTATCGTTCAGCTTGTCGATGTAGTCCCGCACCTCTGCCAGCGTCGCAACCGATATGGGCTGGCCGCTTAAGTGCTGTCGCACCTGCTTGAAAATCCACGGATTTCGAATTGCCGCGCGACCGATCATCACGCCCGCAGCTCCGGTTTTCTCTAGAGTCGCGGCAGCAGAAGCAGCAGAGGAAACATTGCCGTTCGCCAAGACCGGGCAATTCAACTGCTCGACCGCTCGGGCGATTAAATCGTAATGAATGGCCCCGTGATAGGACTCTTTAACCGTACGCCCGTGCAGGCTTAGCAGATCCACGTTGTGGAGATTAATCAGATCGAGAATGCGATCGAAGTTCGCAGCATCTTCAAAGCCGATCCGCATTTTGACCGTAAACAGACCGTCAATCGTCTGTCGCAGCGCGGCCAGAATTCGATCGATTTTCTCCGGGTCGCGCAGGAGCCCGCCACCTACATTTTTGCGATAAACCCGAGGGGCCGGACATCCCATATTGAGGTCGATGCCCGCAATGGGGTAACGGCTCAAAGCCCTAATCGTGCGGGTTAAGTCGGAAATATTTTCGCCGATGAGCTGGGCAAATACAGGGCGTCCGGTGGTATTTTCTGTAATGGCCCGCAGGATATGCGGATCTAAGCTCGAATTCGCGTAGACGCGGAAATACTCTGTAAAAAAATAGTCGGGACTGCCGTAGTTAGCAATGACCCGCATAAATGGCAAATCCGTCACATCCTGCATGGGTGCTAAGGCCGTTAGCCCTAAATCGGGATGCAGGGGCGGTGGGAGATGAACAGATCGCGGCAAGATTGCAGTCATTCTATTTACTATTTACCTTTATCGATCCGTAACACTCGACCGAGGACTCGATACGCCTGCACCTGCACTGCCTTTCCCTTCAAAGGGATGGCCCCCCAAGACTCCAGCTGATAGTCCTCCGTCAGACAATCTCGGGTTTGCTGGGCAATTAAAATCCGACAGGTGGAGGGTTGCCGATCTTTGTCGAAGCTTTCTAAGCGCGAGGCAATATTAACTCCATCGCCAATAACGCCGTATTCCAGCCGGATGGGACTCCCCAAGCTCCCGACCACCACGGGTCCCGTAAAAATTCCGACTCGCATCTTCACTTCGGGCAAGCCCTGGGTCTGCCATCCCACATTGAGCGCGGCCAAAGCGCGATCCATGGCGATCGCGCAATCTACCGCATTTCTAGCATCCTGCTGAATTTCGTAGGTCTGCTCGTGGGGAATGGGCACCCCAAAAACGGCCATAATGCCATCTCCGGTAAATTTATTGATGATGCCCTGATGCTTTTGGACGAGTTGCGCCATCGTATCGAGGTACTCATTCAGCCAATTCAAAACCTGTTCGGGAGCGTAGCGCTCCGCAATAGCACTAAAGCCCTTGAGGTCGGTAAAGAGGAGGGTTGCGGTCAGCTGCTGTCCGGGCAGCTTTCCATTCTGCAATAGCTCATCGCGGCGCTGCCAGAGGGTGTCTGCAATTTCGGGAGAAGTGCTTTGCCCCAGCAGGCGCATGATCATCTGTTGCTGGCGCTGGGCCTGCTGAGCGCTGTAGGCGATTCCGCTGCCAAGGGCCATCACAAATCCAAGCACGGGCGGCAAGACCGGAATCCATCCATGGTGGAGAAAGATCGCAAAACAAAAGCCCACCAATCCCGCCAAGCTGACGGGCACGACCGTTCCCAAAAAGAGCGGACTGCGCGATCGCACGGCCAAAATGCCCCCCAAGGCAGACCACCCCAAGACCCAAAAGCCCTCTGCAATCTCAGGCCAAAACCAAAATAAAGGGCGTTTTCCAAACGCCGCATCCAGATACAAGCTCACCATTTGGGCGTGCACGATCACCCCCGGCATGCGGCCTTCAACCTGTCCCGCACTGAGGGGCGTATTAAAAAAATCCCTGCCACTCTCAGCCACATTGCCAATCAAGATAATGCGATCGCGAATTTGCTCCGGCGGCACCTGCCCTGCCATCATGGCACCCAAAGACACCATTGGAATCGCGCGCGTCCCACCCCGATAGTTCAGTAAAGTGAGATAGCTCTGGGCATCTCCCCGGACGTATCCCCCATCGTTGGCTTGCAGGCGAGGAAACACCGTCTGGCCCAACTGCATGTCGTGGGGGTCTCGCTCGCTCGGCTTAGATTCGATGTTTTGGTCTTGTAAATAGCGCCAAGCCAACAAAAGAGAAAAAGATGGGAGCGGTTCTCCATCATCTCCAGGTTGAAATAGGATGGCCCGTCGGAGAATACCATCTCGATCCACCAGAACATCGTTAAACCCAATCTGGTCGATTGGGAGTGCTTTGGGCGGCTGAATGGTGGGTTGGGTGGCATCTCCTAGCTTTGTAATACCAATAATGCGATCGCTTTGCTTCAGTTCCCGCACGAAAGCGTCATGTCCTGGCTCGATGGGCGTATCGCGGTAAATGTCGATGCCGATGGCGCGGGGTTTCGCTTGCCGTAGCTTGGCCAGCAGTCCTGCATAAACGCTATCCGGCAGTTGCAACAGGCTCCCTCGGCTTTGCAGGTCTTTTTCAGTAATGCCCACCACTAAAATACGAGCGTCCGCCTCCTGCTCGGGACGGAGGCGCATCATCCAGTCGTAGGAAACCAGTTCTAGCCACTCCAACCTTCCGAGTCCGCGCAATCCCAGCACCAGCAGGGTGACCGCAAGACTGGCCATCACCGCAACCACGAGCGTCGAATCTCGCTCTCGACGCTTGCGATCGGATTTACGCATCATTTGGAGCAGCTTTTCAATTCTTCCCATCGCTCGAAGTGGCCCGACCTTTCATCCTTACAGCCAGCTTACGGCGGAAAGCGAGCGTTTTTGAATTTTACGATCCGAACCCATGCACCGTACTGACAGCGATCGCCATACTAAAACGAAAATCTTGGCGATCGACCAACGCTAACGGTGACGGCCGCTCGATACTTCCCCCATTTTGCCGACCATCCCCATCTTCCCCTATCCTTCCCTCCACCCTCTCCAAACCCCAACAAGCCCTCCTCCACTGCGCTCAAAACGTTACAAATCTAGACTTTTACGCGGAAGTAACGATTTTTAATACGAATCGATCCATCGGGGCTTTTAGGGAGGAAATCAACTGAGCCTAGAATCTGAAATTCAAACTCAGTCCCTACAATGTCCTCTGACAAAGGAAAACCGATTCAAATACGCTGATTTTTTAATTTTTTGTTTTTGTTCTGTTTTTTATATAAATTTTTACATAAATCTATTTTAGATAGAAATGAGCTTTAATATTCTCCTCAGTCAGATTGAGAATAATTTAACGCTATATTAAGCCCGATATAAAGCCTTAAGTCTTGTTTCGATTCCCTTGAAATCTTCCCATTCCCTTCAAACTGAACAATAATGCACTCATAGCAATCGCTAGATGCTTACCTCTGCACCCTGGGTTTTAAGCAGATAGTCCAGGATCGTGTTTGAGATAGAACCCTATTTGAGAGGACGAAACGTGAAACTCGCAGTTTACGGCAAAGGCGGAATTGGCAAGTCAACCACAAGCTGCAATATTTCGGTGGCGTTGGCCCGCCGGGGCAAGAAAGTGCTTCAAATTGGTTGCGATCCAAAGCACGACAGCACCTTTACCCTCACGGGCTTCTTGATTCCCACCATTATCGACACGCTCCAGGCCAAAGACTACCACTACGAAGACGTGTGGCCTGAAGACGTGATCTACAAAGGATATGGCGGCGTAGACTGCGTCGAAGCAGGCGGCCCTCCAGCGGGTGCGGGGTGCGGCGGTTACGTCGTCGGCGAAACCGTCAAGTTGCTCAAAGAGTTGAATGCATTTGACGAATACGACGTCATATTATTTGACGTGCTGGGCGACGTCGTGTGCGGTGGCTTTGCCGCGCCCCTCAACTATGCTGACTACTGCCTGATCGTGACCGACAACGGTTTTGACGCGCTGTTTGCCGCCAACCGGATTGCGGCCTCCGTCCGCGAAAAGGCCCGCACCCACCCCTTGCGGCTGGCTGGATTGATCGGCAACCGCACCTCCAAGCGCGACCTGATCGAAAAATACATCGAAGCCGTCCCCATGCCCGTACTTGAGGTATTGCCGCTGATCGAGGACATTCGCGTTTCGCGGGTGAAGGGGAAGACCCTGTTTGAGATGGCAGAATCCGACCCCTCCCTCAGCTACGTCTGCGACTATTACCTCAACATTGCCGACCAAATTCTGGCGCGGCCCGAAGGTGTCGTGCCCAACGACACGCCCGATCGCGATTTGTTTGCGCTGTTGTCCGACTTCTACCTCAATCCGGTGCCGCCCAAGCAAACCCAGACCGCAGATGAAGAGCTGGATTTGATGATGGTTTAGCGCGCTCTCGTTCCAACCCAATCCCGACTCACAGAAGACAAAGGAACCCCACATTATGACGCTTGCAGAAGCGCAGCCCCAAGGGTTGCAGTTTGAGTGCGAAACGGGCAACTACCATACCTTTTGCCCCATTAGCTGTGTTGCTTGGCTTTACCAAAAAATTGAAGATAGCTTTTTCTTGGTCATCGGCACCAAGACCTGCGGCTACTTTCTCCAAAACGCCATGGGCGTGATGATCTTTGCCGAACCGCGCTATGCCATGGCGGAACTCGAAGAAGGCGATATCTCGGCCAAGCTCAACGACTACGAAGAACTGAAGCGGTTGTGCCTCCAAATCAAAAAAGATCGCAATCCCAGCGTGATCGTCTGGATTGGAACCTGCACCACGGAGATCATCAAAACCGATCTCGAAGGGTTAGCCCCTCGCCTCGAGGCCGAAATTGGTATCCCCATCGTGGTGGCTCGCGCCAACGGATTGGACTACGCCTTCACCCAGGGTGAAGATACAGTACTGGCAGCCATGGCCCATCGCTGTCCCGAAAAACCGCCAGTCCTCGAAGCAGAGAAGAAGGAACGCAATGCGATCGCCTCTTTGATGAATTTCGGCAAGAAAAAGGAAGACGTTGCGGCAGACGAATCAGAGTATCGCAAGCATACACCCCTCGTGCTGTTTGGGTCTTTGCCCGATCCCGTCGTCACGCAACTGACGCTAGAACTGAAAAAACAGGGGATCAAAGTCAGCGGTTGGCTTCCCTCGAAGCGCTTTACAGAACTGCCCGTGGTGGAAGAAGGATACTACGTCAGCGGCGTCAATCCCTTCTTGAGCCGCACGGCCACCACCCTCATGCGTCGCCGCAAGTGCAAGCTGATCGGCTCGCCCTTCCCCATCGGCCCGGACGGCACCCGTGCCTGGATCGAAAAAATCTGTGCGGTGCTGGAAATCGAGCCGCAGGGACTCGCCGAGCGGGAAGCCCAAATCTGGGAAAGCGTCGAAGACTACCTGAAGCTCATTCGCGGCAAATCAGTATTCTTCATGGGCGACAACCTTTTAGAAGTGTCGATGGCACGCTTTCTCGTGCGCTGCGGCATGACCGTGCAAGAAATCGGCATCCCTTACATGGACAAACGCTATCAGGGGGCCGAGCTGGCCTTGCTGGAGAAGACCTGTGCAGAAATGGGCGTGCCTTTACCCACCATCGTGGAAAAACCCGACAACTACAACCAGCTTCAGCGGATCGGCGAGCTTCGGCCCGACTTGGTGATTACGGGTATGGCCCATGCCAACCCCCTGGAAGCGCGGGGGATCACGACCAAATGGTCGGTTGAGTTTACCTTCGCTCAAATTCATGGCTTTACCAATACCCGCGATATTTTAGAGCTGGTGACGCGACCGCTGCGTCGCAACAACAATCTCAAGGATCTCGGCTGGGAAAAGTTAGTGAAGGAAGCAGCAAGCGTTTAGGACGCTCTGGAACTGGGGATTGAAGTGTGGATTGAAAGAGGATGCGATCGCATCCTCTTTCTTTTTCTTAAGATGGAAGAGAGCAGTAACGCTCAACACCGCAGGAAAGTGTCCTGTCCGCTACCCTAATCGAAGGGAAAAAGGGAATATGGCTAATTTAGATACAGCCCCAATGGAACTGTCCTACGATTACGCGCTCGATCGAGACTGCACCACGCTGTCGCGTCACGTGCTGCAACAACTTCAAAGTTTCGGCCCCGAGGCCCAGGACTTGAGCGCCATTATGAGCCGCATTGCCCTGGCAGGCAAAATTATTTCGCGCCGGCTCAGCCGTGCTGGGTTAGTCGAAGGCGCGCTCGGGTTTACCGGAGATATTAACGTTCAGGGCGAAGCCGTCAAAAAGATGGATCTGTTTGCCAATGAGGTTTTCATCGCCGTCTTCAAACAGAGCGGGTTGGTCTGTCAAATGGCATCCGAGGAAATGGAGAAGCCGTACTACATCCCGGAAAACTGTCCCATCGGTCGCTATTCACTTCTCTACGACCCCATTGACGGCTCCTCTAACGTAGACATCAACCTCAACGTCGGCTCGATTTTTTCGATCCGACAGCAGGCGGGCGACGATCCCGAACAAATTGGTGCGAATTTACTCCAAAACGGCCACCATCAGCTAGCGTCAGGCTATATTTTGTACGGTCCCAGTACGATGCTGGTTTATTCCATTGGCACGGGCGTTCACTCCTTTACCCTGGACCCCAGTTTGGGCGAATTTATTCTCTCTAGCGAAAACGTTCGCATCCCCAACCACGGGCCGATTTACAGCGTAAATGAAGGGAACTTCTGGCAGTGGGACGATGCGATTCGCGACTTTATTCGCTACGTGCACCGTCACGAAGGCTACACTGCGCGCTATAGTGGGGCGCTAGTGGGGGACATTCATCGCATCCTATTTCAAGGCGGCGTATTTTTATATCCCGGAACCCTTAAAGATCCGCAAGGCAAACTGCGACTCCTCTACGAGTCGGCTCCCCTGGCATTTTTGATCGAGCAGGCAGGCGGTGCCGCAAGTACGGGCGTTCGACCGCTCTTAAATGAGATGCCGCAGTATCTGCACCAGCGAACGCCCCTCATCATTGGAAGCAAAGAGGATGTTGCCCTGGTCGAGTCTTTCATTGAGGAGCGAATCAAGCTCGATCGAGACAAACTTCAGGTGACGCCTTAAAGATTTAGTGATTTCGCTATTAACGTTTTGGAGAATTGCAATGACTGCTGCTGTAAACCACGTACTCGAAATTAAAGACTTCGGTCAAAGCATTTGGATGGATAACCTCAGCCGCAGCCTGATCCAGTCTGGCGAACTCAAGGACTGGATTGAAAATCAGGGCGTGCGAGGCATCACGTCAAACCCAGCCATTTTTGAAAAGGCGATCGCCGGAAATGCCGTTTACGATGCCGATATCGAAGCGGGCATCCGCGCCAAAAAAACGGTCATGGAAATCTACGAGTCGCTCGTCTTTGACGATATCCGCAATGCCTGCGATATTCTACGACCCATCTACGACCAAAGCGGCGGGCTGGATGGCTATGTCAGCATTGAGGTTCCGCCCACCATTGCCGACGATACTGAAACCACCATTACGGAAGCGCGGCGCTACCACAAGGTCATCGATCGCCCCAACGTGATGATTAAGATTCCCGGTACGGCCATGGGGCTTCCGGCGGTAGAACGAGTCATCGCCGATGGCATCAGCGTCAATGTAACGCTGTTGTTTTCAGTCCAAAGCTATGTCGAATCAGCCTGGGCCTACATTCGAGGGCTAGAAGCGCGGGTAGCTGAGGGCAAAGACATCAGCAACATTTCATCGGTCGCCAGCTTCTTCCTCAGTCGAATCGATAGCAAAATCGATGATTTGCTCGAAGCGCGCCTTAAAGAAGTTGAGGGGAATCCCGAGCTAACCCAGCGCTTGAAATCGATTGAAGGGAAAGTGGCGATCGCCAATGCTAAGGTTGCCTATCAGGAATATCTCAAGATTATCCAGAGCGATCGCTGGAAAGCGCTTTCGGCAAAGGGTGCGCGGGTACAGCGGCTGCTGTGGGCCAGCACGGGCACCAAAAACCCCAACTACAGCGACGTGATGTACGTAGACGAGCTGATCGGCCCCGACACGGTGAATACCCTGCCCCCCAGCACCATTAAAGCCTGTGCCGATCACTGCGACGTTGACAACCGCGTTGCAACGGGCGTTGACGAGGCGCGTCAAATCATCGCCTCCCTCAGCGATCCCGATATCTACATCGACATAGATGGAGTGATGACAGAGCTGCTGGCAGACGGCATCGTGAAATTCGTGCAGCCCTTCGAATCGCTGCTCGGTTCCCTCCAAGATAAGGTTCAACGGTTGGCAACGGTATAAGAACATAAACCCTATGGCGACTACGTTTCTCGAAAACCCGCTGCGCGTTGGCCTTCAGCAAGAGCGCATTCCCGAACCGCAAATTCTGGTTATTTTTGGAGCCTCCGGCGATCTGACTCAGCGGAAGCTGGTTCCAGCCATCTATCACCTGATGCAGTCCCGCCGCCTCCCCAGCGAGCTGACCATCGTGGGCGTCGCGCGACGGGAATGGAGCCACGACTTCTTCCGAGAACACCTGAAGCAGGGCGTGGAAGAATTTTCCGATGGTATCAAAGCCGAAGATGCCTGGAATAACTTTGCTGAGGGACTGTTCTATTGCCCCGGCGATATGGACGATCCCGCCTTTTACCAAAAGCTCAATTTATTTTTGAGCGAGCTGGACGGTCGTCGCGGCACCTTTGGCAATCGCGTGTTTTACCTTTCGGTGTCGCCCAAGTTTTTCTCCGAAGCCATTCAGCAACTCGGCAACGCCGGGATGCTCAAGGATCGGGCAAAAACCCGCTTGGTAATCGAAAAACCCTTCGGGCGCGATCTGCAATCGGCGCAGGCGCTCAATAAAGTGGTGCAAAAGGTCTGCCGCGAAAACCAGGTTTACCGGATCGACCACTATTTGGGCAAAGAAACGGTTCAGAATTTGCTGGTGTTTCGGTTTGCCAACGCGATCTTCGAACCCCTCTGGAATCGCCAATTTGTCGATCACGTCCAAATTACGGTCGCGGAAACCGTCGGCGTAGAGGACCGCGCGGGCTACTACGAAAGTGCGGGCGCCCTGCGGGATATGGTCCAGAACCATATTTTGCAGCTTTTGTGCCTGACCGCCATGGAACCCCCCAACGCCCTCGATGCCGATAGCATTCGCAATGAAAAGGTGAAGGTGTTGCAAGCCATGCGCCTAGCCAACATCAACAACCTAGAACACTCTGCCATTCGGGGACAGTACACCAAGGGCTGGATGAAGAGCAAACCCGTGGAGGGCTATCGGACGGAGCCGGGGGTCGATCCCAACTCCAACACGCCGACCTTTGTGGCGATGAAGCTCCTCATCGATACTTGGCGCTGGCAGGGGGTGCCCTTTTACCTGCGAACCGGGAAGCGGTTACCGAAGAAAGTCAGCGAAATCTCCATTCACTTCCGAGAAGTTCCCTTCTTGATTTTTCAGTCGGCAGCGCAGCAGGTAAATCCCAACGTTCTGACCTTGCGGATTCAACCCAACGAAGGCATTGAAATGCGTTTTGAGGTCAAAATGCCAGGGCCAGATTTGCGGACGCGCTCGGTCGATATGGATTTTGGCTACGGTGCTGCCTTTGGCGTCACCAGTTCCGACGCTTACGATCGCCTGCTTTTAGACTGCATGATGGGGGATCAAACGCTCTTTACCCGCGCCGACGAAGTAGAGGCGGCTTGGCGAGTGGTGACGCCCGCCCTCACGGTTTGGGAATCCCCCACAAATCCAGCGGACATGCCCACCCATGAGGCCGGGACTTGGGGTCCTGAAGCGGCGGAACAGTTGCTCAACCGCGACGGTCGGCGTTGGCGCAGGCTTTAAAGCTGGCGCAGATTTTAAAGTTGAATGTAGCGAGTCGTTTCTGATTTCCTTCTATTGCGATCCACTTAAAAGCATAAAACGTAGGCGTTATGATAACTTCTCCTGCCCCGCTCATTGCGTTAAAAGCACCTCAAAACGTATCGCTCGAAGAGGTGACTGAAGCACTCAATAAAATTTGGACGAGCGACCTCACTTCAGGCGACGATGGTAGCCTAGCTGGGGCAACTCGGGCTTCGACCTTTAGCTTGATCGTGTACGAACCCTCTGAAACCCAGCAGTTGCTCGCCGAGCTGGGTTACTATACGGGGCCTATCGATGGCATCGACGGACCGCGCACAAAAGCTGCTATCCAAGCAGCGCAGAACCACTTAGGTCTGGCCATGAACGGTCGGTCTTCGCCGGAACTGCGGATGACGCTCCGCGAGCAGTTGGCAATGCGGCGATCGCAGCCGAACCAAGCCCCCGTCCCCGAAATGTCCTACGCATTGGATGCGGGGGGTGCAGGGGGTGCCGATGAGGTCGCCAGCCAAAATCCCTGCCGCATCATCGCCCTGTGTCCCGTGCCGGAATCGACGGGGGGCGTGACGGCTCAGGTTTCCGCCTACTGCCCGGTGCAAAAGCATAGCAGCGGCAGCCTCATTTGCTGCGAATACATCACGCTCACGGGCACCGATGCCGAACTGGCAGAGGCGAGCGGCTTTATTCAATCTTTGCTCATTGGAGAACTGCCTAAATTTTTGTGGTGGAAGACAATTCCAGATCTACAGGAGGATCTGTTTCGCAAACTGTCATCCTTTATCAATTTGGTAATTGTAGACACTAGCACCTTCGATGAGGCGACCAAAGCCTTAGTCAATATCCAGAACCTGCACCAGCAAGGCATCAACGTTGCGGATCTCAATTGGCGACGGCTTGCAGCTTGGCAAGAATTGACGGCGGAAGCCTTCGACCCACCCTCCCGACGCGAAGCACTCAAGGAAGTGGATCGCTTTGTTTTAGATTACGAAGCGGGCAATGCCGCGCAGGCATTTTTATATCTGGGTTGGCTGGCCAGCCGTCTGAAGTGGAAGTTCGTCGCAAGCGTTCGCGAAGGTGGCGACTACGACCTGCGTCGGATTAAGTTTACCAATGACGAACAGCTCGCGATCGAAGCGGAATTGGCGGCTATTCCGGTCGCCAGTCCCGGAGAGGTGATTGGAGATTTGATCGACCTAAAGCTAACCTCGACCAATCTAGAGGCAGATTGCTGCACGATTATCTGTTCCGAAACGCGGGGCTGTATGCGGATGGAGGCGGGCGGCGGGGCCCAATCTTGTCGGGTGCAGCATGTGTCGCCTTTGACGGAGCACAGCCCTGAGGTGTTGATGAGCCAGCAGCTCCAGCGGTGGGGCCACGATTTGCTGTTTGAGGAAAGTCTTGCGGTTGCCGCTCAGATTCTTCAAGCGGGGTAGGGGGCGTCCCTCACCCATTACCTAACCAATTAATCGAGCGACTTCCATCGCAGAGGCGATCGCCCCTTCGTGCAACCCATCCCCCAGATAAGCTCCGGCATGGTAGGTATTGTTTTCGCCGTTGGTTCTCGCGACTTCATCCCGGTAGCGGAACGACTCGACCGTATAGAGCGGCGTGTGGTGTTCAAAGACTTGCACAATCTTGTCTTTCGCAAGCAATTCTTCGAGGTGAAACGCCAGACTGTACTTTACGGGCGATTCGATCCCGCACAGGTGGTTGAGATAGGCGTTATAGCCCCACTCTCGGTCTGTTTGAAAAAAATCGAATTCCGAACATTCTCTGATGCCGTGGCGATCGTACATTGAGGTATCGGTATGGAGTACGGTTTTCTGGTAATTCGCCTGCCAGGGCGAGAATCGTTTTGTTTCGCTAGGGGTGGGATCGCTCAATAACTGCATGACCCGATCCGGTGGCGTTGCAAAAACGACCTTATCGAACGTCTGCGTCACCCCGTCCAAGAATTGAACGTTCGTGGCATAGGTCGTTCTAGAAACGTTGGCAATCTCAACATCGAGCCAGATATCGCCTTTGAATCGTTCCAAAATTTTTTCAACGTAGGAATATACGCCGCCTTTAACCCTTACCCAGTCCGAAAACACGTATTCTCTCAAAGCCGGAATGGCTAGCTCCGCCGGGAAATTGTCGAGTCGTTCGAAGGGCATCGAGTAGCTGTACATCGTCAGCAACTTCAGCCAGCAATTCCGAATTCCTTCGCCTTTCAAATGTTGAGACAAGGGCTGGTTGTAAAAATCCTGGATTTTAGGAAACTGCATCTTGACCCAGAATGCAGCAGAACGAGCGTAGAGCGTATCGAGGCGGAGATACTCGATCGCGCGCTGCATTCCGGTGAAGTTTTTTTGGATCGCGTTTGCTGAGAGAAAATGGCGACCATCTCGCAAAAATAGCGCCGAGCCAACCTGAACTGGCTCTAATTCAACCTCTAGCTCTTTCATGAGGGCTAGAAAGCTGCGAAATGCAGTGGGAAATTCCAATACGCCGCCTTCTAAAATCTCTTGGCACGCTGGCCGATCCGGTTTGACG
Source organism: Altericista sp. CCNU0014 (assembly GCF_044923475.1). Taxonomy (NCBI): domain Bacteria; kingdom Bacillati; phylum Cyanobacteriota; class Cyanophyceae; order Synechococcales; genus Altericista; species Altericista sp. CCNU0014. The sequence goes on along the minus strand of NZ_CP137338.1, from coordinate 993,021 downwards.
TTTTTATTGAGCGTGCGGATATGCCCGCCCAAAATCGGCTGTTGCTCGAAAACAGTGACGCGATGTCCTTGTTTGTCGAGTAAATAGGCCGTAACTAAGCCGCTTGCGCCGCCGCCGATAATCGCGATTCTCATAACGTTGCGTCCGATAGGAGGGTCTGACGGATGAGGTGCTAAAGGTGGGCCAACTTCAGCCTAAAATGCGATCGCCGGACAAGCGTTGGTACAAGATCGCACCCGTCCAAAAGGTTGGGGCAAATCCTGGATAGCCCGATGAAGCATTGCAAAAATAAAAGTTTTTGAGGGAGGTTTGATGGTTGAGCCGTCCCAAACCCATATTGCGCGGGGTAAGGCTGGAGCCGTAGGAATTGCCGCTGGGACACCAGCAAAACCGCTCGTTTGTCGTAGGACTTCCCGTAACTTTAAAGACCAGATGCTCTCGGAGATTCGGAATGTATTGTTTTTCGACCGCATCTAAGATGGAATCGAGGATTTCTGCTTTTTTCTGTCTGTAAGCTTTTCTGTCCGAGTCTTTGAGGTGTTTGAAGTAGTCGTAATTGGCTACCGTCAAGAATTCGATGATTTGACAATCTTCCGGACAATCGCGATGTTCGCTGGTGAGTAAAGTAGGAGTCGTAATGGCAAAGCTGGGATTTGAAAAATCGTTCTTTTCGTACATTTGCTCGAAGGCTTCGTTCAAATCCAGGTGCCCGGAATGGAATGTGTTCCATTTCCCAAAGCCGTAGTCCCGCAGATCGAGATCCTTCACCGCACAGTAGGCCATGAAGTTGGAGGGGGAGTAGTCGTAATCGAGCTTCTTTCGCACCGCCTTCGAGAAATGTTCCATCCCAATTGTTTGGGCGGCTTTCTTAGGATCGATGTTACAAATAACGGTTTCGCCCGCGAATTCACGAGTTTGGTGGGTAATGCGATCCATCGCTCGAACCCCAGCGACCGTTTTGTCTGCAATGGTAAACTGCTTCACTTCAAGGTTGAGAAGGACTTCGCCACCATTTGTTTCGATCGCGTTCACCAAGGACTGGATGACGTGCTCGAAATGATGGGTCGGGTAAAAAGCACCCTTTTGATAACCCGTGAATAAAATGACCCAAGCATAAAATGAAAGTCGAGCTGGTGGGAGCAAAAAGTCGGGCCACTGGAGCGCCAGTAGGGTTTGTGCGGCTTGGGGCAGCTTAAATTTATCGAATACATCTTGAAGCGTACTATTGAGGTACGACGCAGTACCCAATACTTCTCCCAAATGCCTGAGAAGTTCGCCAGGGTCGAGCGGCGGCGCTAGTTTCTTCAGTCCCGCGCTCGTTTTTTCAACTTCCAATACAAACCTGCGAATGTTCTTCGCATCTTGAGGAAATAGCTCGGACAGTCGCCGGATCAGTTCCTGAGAGTCTGAGGGAATATCCAGGGCGTAACCTGGCATTCTCATGCGATCGAATCCATTGGGGTCGTAGCGCTCGAAGGTAACTTTTTTATCTAAATTCAGTTTCTGGAGCACTCGATTGACGGTATAGCCTTCGCCACAGTCCCAGACATAGTGAAGTTGAGCGTTAAAGGTATATTTTTTAGCCATCGTAAAGGTATGACCGAAGCCGCCCGGATGTTCGTGGGCTTCTAACACTCGGACGGTCTTGCCTGCATTGGCCATTAAGGCCCCAAAGACCAAAGCAGATAGGCCGCTACCCACAATTAGAAAATCGGTTTTCATTGCAATTCCTTCACGCCCTCGCTGTCTTTCCTTATCCCAAGCTGTCAATCATAGATTGACAGCTTGGGATGAAGAAGTTGTGAGGAAATTCTGCATCCCATGGGTCTAGAACCATCGCGCGCAAAAGCATCAAGGCATTCGCGCTGCGAGTCTAAATAATCTACCGATCGGCAGAGGTAGATTTTGGAAGTTGTCTCTGATGGAGCGATCTCAAAGTTCTGCCTCACCTTTTAAGATGGAATTACAGCACTCAAGAGACTTTTACCATGAACCGCTTATCTAGAATCTTGAAAAATAGCAGCATCGTGCTGCTCGCGGGAACGATGGGTGCCTCAATCGTTCCCGCCAAAATGGCTCAGTCTGCCGATGTCAATGTCAAAGGCCCGACCGTTAGCTGTCCGCAGGTAAAAACGAAAGCATCTGCGCCAGATGTAGGCGTGTCGGTCCCGAACGTGAGCCGCTTGGTGCCCAATGTTGGCAAGATTTTGCGTAAGGGGGTTGGGGTTCCCGCTCCCGATACCAATGCGCCTGATGTTTCGGCACCCAAGGTCAGTGCTTCTGCGCCGAATAAGTCTTGTGCTAAGGTGCCCAGTAAAGGTACATCAAAATAGACACAGGAAAGAATGGCTGAGGTTTCTTCGATTCAGGGCGATCGCAGCTCGGGTTTGCAGCTCGATAGCCACCGTGCGGTTCTAGACAACGGCCTCGTCATTCTCGTTACCGAAAATCCATCGGCTGATATTATTGCAGCTCGCATCTTTTTAGATGCGGGCAGTCGCCACGAGCAACCACTGCTCGATCGAGCCGGTCTCTCGCACATGGCCGCATCGCTCTTGACCAAAGGGACCCAGACCCAGACCGCTCAAGAAATTGCAGAACAGGTCGAGTCTATTGGAGCTAGCCTTGGGGTCAGCAGCGCGCCGGATTATTTCCTGGTCAGCCTCAAAACGATCGGCTCGGACTTTGCCGATATTTTGAAACTGGCAGCGGGTCTGATTCGACATCCGATCTTTCCCGAGTCAGAGCTAGCGCTAGAACGCAAGCTGACGCTCCAGGCCATTCGAGCGCGTCAAGAACAACCCATGGCGATCGCCCTCGAGCAACTGCGCCAATCCATTTATCGCCACCATCCCTACAGCCAGAACGGACTCGGTACCCTGGAAACCGTAGAACGGCTTCAGCGCAGCGAACTCAGGCAGTTTCACGCGCGGTATTTTCGTCCAGATACCACCGTGCTGAGCATTGCGGGAAACATTACCCTAGAAAAAGCCCGATCCTTAGCAGAAGAACTCCTCGGAGACTGGATGCCTGCGTCTGCCGCACCGCCAGCCGCCAGCCGTTTGACCTTAGACAGCACTCCCCATCAGCGCGTGCGAGTTCAAAATACGCAGCAGTCGATTGTCATGTTGGGCTATCCGGCCCCGGCAATTCGGGATGCGGACTATTCGGCCCTCAAGCTCTTGTATACCTACCTGTGCAGCGGGTTGTCCAGCCGCCTATTCACGGAACTGCGGGAAAAACGAGGAATGGCCTACGAAGTGTCGGGACTGTTTCCTACGCGGCTGCATCCCTCGCATTTTGTCGCGTACTTGGGAACAGCCTCCCAAAATACGGCTCTGGCCCTCTCGCTCTTAAAAGACGAACTGTTGCGACTCTCGACCCAGCCCCTCTCCGAAACAGAAGTTCGGGTCGCGAAAAATAAACTCTTGGGCCAACACGCGCTCGGCAAACAAACAAACCATCAGATCGCCCATTTATACGGGCTATACGAATTCCTCCAGCTCGGTGCTGACTACGACCGAGCGTTCGTGCAGAGCATCCAGGCGATCGCTCCAGAGCAGCTCTATCGAGCCGCCCTTCAACACCTGAAGGAACCTTTCGTTTCTGTCGTCGGTCCAGAGACAGGCATTTCCAGTTTGGCTTCGCTTTAGCCCGCGCGAGCCGTCAATCTGCTAGTGGATCTGAGGGCAAATGGGACGATGCGTCAATCGGCGCTAAATAGAGCCTGCTGAAAAAGTCTAATCAGGCTGAGAACTGGAACGCGATCGGAAAATCAGAGATTGGTCGAGATGCATGACCTTACCATAACAGTTACTCAATCAGAATGAAATAGCTCTGGGTCGCTTGCGCTAAGGATCGTGGATTAAATAAAATCCAGCGATTGAAATCGCGGCTACAAGAACAAAACCCGCCTTGTATGTTGAGAGAAGGTGGCAGACCGATTCCACCTGGGTCAAAAAGACCGTCGCGCAGCAAGGGTCGCCACCTATTCCACGGCAGCCGAATCTCGCACTATCGCCCGGACATCAAAGTCCGCATTGAACGGCAAGGACGAGCATCAACTGCCACGCCCAAGGTTGGACAGGCAGCGCTATTTCGCGATGTCACGATTCTGGGCGATATTCAATGCCATTGGGCCACGGCTCATCCATCCGTTGCTCAGGAGGCTTGGGCAGTGATTACGGGAGATTCTCCGTCCTTACAAACCTTTGAGCTTTATGGTCAACGCTTTGGGGGAATTGAACCCCATTTCAAGGATTACAAGTCTGCTGCCTTTGAGCTGACCCGCTCTAAAATCAGAGATGCAGATGCCTTGAACCGACTATTGATGTTACTAGCAACTGCCACGATCGTTTCTATTTCCATGGCGATTGAGGTGATGGCTCAAGGTCTTCTCAATTCCATTGATTGGCATACTCAACGGGGCCTAACTTTTCTGCAAATCGGTCTGCGCTATATCAATCATCTTTGGTACCTGAGGTTGCCATTACGCCCTTTGCCAAGCTTGCCACGGGCCAATCCTCCTCCGGCTTGTGCCTCGCTCAAGAAACGAGCTGCTATGAGCACTCGTATTGAATTCGACAAAGTGACCACCTTCTAATACTTTCAGCCTCCTCAAAGTTTTCTACACCACTAAGCTGCACCACTAAGGCTGTCAAGCATCTAACTTGCACAAAACGGTCGCTGAAACCCTTGTGGTAAGGCATTTATTTTGAAAAAATAAATGCTGAACAGCTTGCGAAGGCACTTGGCATTAATAACTACAATTTCAATAATGAGAAAATTCTCATTTTTATTAGTTGCTTTTAAGTTAATTCTATGATAAGTTATTTTTAATAAAAATACTTTGCGTATTATAAGGAGGAAAAACCATTCCTGCAAGTCAGAGTTCCTCCCCTGCAGCCCATTGCATTCAAGCACTAAAGAGCATTTCTATTCTCAGGCTCTTGTATATCTTTCTAGAAAGATCCACGGCCGTCCTAAATTGATTATGAAATTGGAAATGCCTCCAGTTCTTATCTTGTAAAAATGTATTGTTCATATTCTATTTAAGATTGCTGTATTTCTATACCTCTTCTAGAATTTGGGGATAGGAAGAGCAGCCGAATGTCACTCAAAGTCTAAAAATCAACTGAAGTTATATTCTTGTCAAAATAACTGTCGGATCAACTTTCTAAAGTATTAGAATTTTTTGCTTCTAACTCCGCAATCAAAATTGCAAGGTTAGTGCTTGTTGACCCAGTAGACATCTCCAGAAATAAACCCAGGAAACTTACTGTGCTTGGGTCAAGGTTTAATTTCTGGAGATGTCTAGTTATGTAGTTCCCGAATTTTGGCTTCATGATGATAGACTCAGCAATTTCTCTGATTATTCCCGTTCATAACGGTGGCCAGAATTTCAGTCTTTGTTTATGTAGTCTGGAGCAGTTTGCCCCACTCTCCACTGAAATTATTATCGTTGTTGATGGCGGCACTGATGAATCTGAGGCACTAGCGCGCGCCTTTGCCCAAGGTTCTGGGGCTAAAGTATTTGTTTCTGTAACAGCATCCGGACCGGCACATGCCCGCAATTTGGGAGCGAAAATTGCCAAAGGAGACATTTTGTTTTTTATGGATGCTGATGTGGTGCTGCAGGCAGATACTTTGGAGCAAGTGATGCAAATCTTTCAAGGCCGCCCCGATATCGCCGCACTCATTGGTTCTTATGACGACGAACCAGGCGCGACTAATTTTTTATCGCAGTACAAAAATTTATTTCACCACTATACCCATCAAACCGCTAGTGGAGTCGCATCAACGTTCTGGGGAGCTTGTGGCGCGATTCGGCGAACGATTTTTTTAGAGATGAATGGGTTTGATGAGAGCTATAGATATCCCTCTGTAGAAGATATTGAATTAGGGTATCGCTTAAAGAAAGCAGGTCATCAGCTTCTACTCTGTAAAACCATTCAAGTGAAACATTTAAAGGAGTGGCGATCAAGATCCCTTCTAAAAGCTGAGATCTTTTATCGAGCCATTCCTTGGACAGAGCTTCTCTGGCGCGATCGCCAGTTTGTGAATGACCTCAATTTAAAGGTTTCAACTCGCGCCAGTGTATTGCTCACCTATTTACTAGTCTTTGCGATCGCGATGTCTGGGTGGTGGTCACCGAGTTTGCTGGTCACTGCAGTTCTCAGTTTAATTCTTTTGGCGATCAATAGATCGGTTTATCGTTTCTTTTGGAGCAAACGCGGATTATGGTTCGCCTGTTGGACAGTTCCTTGGCACTGGCTTTATTTTTTTTACAGTGGATTGTCTTTTGTCATCGGCACCCTCCGCTACCGAATATTTGGCAAGCCGAGAGCCGCTAAATCAATTTCTCGGTTGCACGCTTCTGAGTCCACATTTCAGAGCGCAGCTAAGTTTTGAGAGTAGAAGCATTTCGTAGTTGTTAAATATTTTACCTGAGGGGTCAGTTCAATGCAGGACTCACATGTAATGATTATTGGTGCTGGCCCAGCTGGATTAACGGCAGGCTATGAATTGTTGAAGCAAGGGAAAAAAGTAACGATTGTTGAGCAAAGCGATCGTGTAGGGGGAATTTCTCGCACTGAGACATATAAAGGGTACCGCTTTGATATTGGGGGGCATCGATTTTTTACGAAGGTTGAGGAAGTTCAGCAATTTTGGAAAGAAATATTAGGCAACGAATTTATCAAAGTCCCTCGACTGTCCCGCATTTACTATGAGGGCAAGCTTTATGACTATCCCCTCTCCATAACAAACACTTTATCGAACTTGGGTTTGTGGAGAAGCTTTTTAATTTTGCTGAGTTATCTGCAAGCAAAACTACGATCAAAGCTCGGTTTGATACCCGATCCAGAAACTTTTGAGGATTGGGTCATTAACTGCTTTGGCGATCGCCTCTACCGAACCTTCTTCAAGGTTTATACCGAAAAAGTCTGGGGGATCTCCTGCGATCAAATCCGAGCTGATTGGGCAGCACAGCGCATTCAAGGCATGTCACTGAAGCGAGCCGTAATCAATGCAATTTGGGGGAGTCAAAACGCGAAAAGTTTAATTAAAGAATTTGACTATCCTACTTTTGGTCCAGGTATGATGTGGGAGCGTTGCCAGGAAAAAATTGAACAGCAACAGGGGAGCGTTCAACTCCACACTACGGTTCAAAGAGTTGAACGTCAAGGCTCACGGGTCAAAAGTGTGACTGTGCACCGCGGGGATGGAGAAGAGACGATCAGCGCCGATCACTTTATTTCAAGCATCCCTGTGACAGCACTACTTCGGCAGCTCGATCCACCAGCTCCTCCAGAAGTACTAGAAGCAGCTCGTGGCTTAAAATATCGGGATTTCCTAATTGTGGCGCTAGTTGTCAACCAAGAGCAACTCTTCCCAGATAACTGGATTTACATTCATAGTCCTGAGTTTAAAGTCGGACGAATTCAAAATTTTAAGAATTGGAGTCCGTGCATGGTGCCTGATGCCTCCAAAACCAGTTTAGGGATGGAATATTTTTGTGGTGAAGGGGATGAGCTTTGGGAGCTAAGCGATCGGGAATTGATTAATCTAGCATCCCGTGAGGCAGCTGCATTGCAATTGGGTGTGAATATTAAAGATGTCGAGGATGGAGCGGTGATTCGCCAACGCAAAGCTTACCCAGTTTACGACGGGGAGTATAGCCAGCATTTGCAAGTTATCCAAGACTATCTCGCCACGTTTGAGAATTTGCAAACCGTAGGGCGCAATGGGATGCATCGCTACAATAACCAGGATCATTCCATGCTGACGGCTATGCTAGCGGTAAGGAATCTTGCGGGTGAGAAACATAATCTATGGAATGTGAACGTTGAGCGATCGTACCAAGAGGAGTTTACGAAAGAATCCTGGGATCGGCTTAAAAAAAACAATTTACAGAAATTGCAACCTAGTGCAACCCCGATGCAAACTAGTGATCCCGCGATAGCTGAAGTCGCGAAGACTCAGGTAACGCTGGTTGTGACCCCGCGGGAGCGATTTAGCTATACACGTGAATCTTTAGAAAGTATTTACCAATATACGACTTTTCCTTTTAAGTTGGTCTATATTGATGGCAACTCTCCTGAGCAAGTTAAACACTACTTGCAAGAACAATCTCAGATCCGAGGATTTGACTTGATTCGGACAGACTACTATCTCTTCCCCAATCGAGCACGAAATATTGGCTTGGTTTATGTTGATACGCCCTACGTTGTCTTTATTGATAATGACGTGGTTGTCTCGCCTGGTTGGTTAGAAGCTCTTGTCAATTGCGCTGAGGAAACAAATGCAACGGTAGTGGGCCCATTGATGTGCCAGTTTTTGCCTTTACATGAGAATGTTCACTTTGCTGGTGGAGAGTCTCATGTGGTGGTGGATGTCCAGGGCAGACGCCGCTTGCGTGAAAAAATGTATAAGCAAGGGAAAGATGTCGCTGAAGTTCGGACAAAGCTGCAGCGAGCTGTGACTGAACTGTCTGAGTTTCATTGCATGTTGGTGCGAACTAAGATTTTCCGAACCTTAGGGAACTTTGATGAAACAATGCTAAACACTAAAGAGCATTTAGATTTTTGCATGGCAGTGATGCAAGCAGGGGGTAGCGTTTACTTTGAACCAGAGAGTATAGCAACCTATGTACCGACAACCCCTCTAAATTGGAGTGATTTGCATTTCTATATGTTGCGGTGGAGCGATGCTTGGGAACTCGCTAGCTTGAGTCGCTTGCGTCAGAAATGGGATCTGGCTGAGGATAGTTATTTTCAACATAAGCATAAGGCGTTAGGATGGCGACGACGGAGCACTATTTTACAGCCTTTGATTAATCGGCTGATGCTGGGCACACGCAATGAATTTTTGAACAAGTTATTAATGTTTGGTCTGTTTGCGCCGGTCGAAAAACGCCTCAATCGCTATCTGACAGATCGCTATGAACAGAGGCAGCATTTTCTAGCAAACGATGCCTCTGTTCAGAAGATCGATCCGGTACGCAGCCCTATCTCCGAACCTGCAAACTCGTAGCAACTTATCACAACGATGAATGAGTAAGCCTCAGCAAACAAACATACGATGAAAATTTTGCTGTTGAATGATTATGGCACGCCCACGGGTGGGGCTGAGCTGCAAATGTTGTCTCTGCGTCAGGGGCTGCGCGATCGCGGTCATGAGGTTCGCCTATTTTCTAGTCGAGCTAGATTAGTTCAGGATAGCGCCCTGCTATCAGACTACAGTTGCTTCGGCTCCACCAGCCGTCTGCAGGTTTTCTCTCAGACTTTTAATCTTTCGGCCTACTTCAGCTTACGGAGGGCTTTACAAGAGTTTCAACCGGATGTTGTGCATGTTCGCATGTTTATGTGGCAGCTATCTCCGCTGATTTTGCCATTATTGCGAACAGTGCCTTGTCTGTATCAAACTGCCGTATACAAGGCGATCTGCCCAATGGGAACCAAGGTGTTGCCCAATGGCTTAGCGTGTCAGTCTGTAGCGGGTATGGCTTGTTTACAGTCAGGGTGTTTAACCCCGCAGTCGTGGGCTGTGTTAATGCTACAACGTCGTCTGTGGTTAAAATGGCGCTCTGTATTCGATCTAGTAGTGGCTCTAAGTCATGCCATGAAAGCGCAACTGGCAGCCGAAGGGATTCAACCGATCGAAGTCGTTCATAACGGGGTGCCATGGCGTTCTCTGCGCTCGGACTTAAGCGATCCACCAACGGTTACCTATGCTGGGCGACTAGTGCCTGAGAAAGGGGTAGATGTTTTGCTTCGAGCTATTGCAATCCTCTATGCTGAGCTACCCACGGTGCGCCTGCTCATTGCTGGGCAAGGCCCCGATGAGACTCGGCTCCGTCAATTGGCACAAACCTTAGGCATTGAAAGCCAGATTGTGTGGTTGGGGCATGTATCTCGCGATTGCATGGAGGAGAAATTTGAATCAGCTTGGGTGCAGGTCGTTCCCTCTAGCTGGGAAGAACCCTTTGGCAATGTAACAACAGAAGCAATGATGCGAGGGACAGCAGTGGTTGCCAGTCACGTCGGGGCTCAGCCAGAAATTATTGCCGATGGCATCACGGGCTGGTTAGTTCCACCAGGCAATGTGGAGCTGTTGGCACAGAAGTTAGGTCATATTCTTAGTCATCAGTCCACGGCGGAGGCAATGGGTCAGGCCGGGCGACAGCGAGCAATCCATTACTTTAGTGAGGATCGACGTACTGAAAGATTTCTTGAGCTTTATCAGCAGATTCGCCAGCGCTATGTCTCCTCGATTTTATCCGGTAGGACAGAGGTATGAATCTGCAACAGCAGGCAATTCAAGGCGTGGTATGGTCAGCCATTCAAAACTGGGGTAATCAGACCATAACACTGATTATCTTTTTTGTATTGGCGCGGCTGCTAAATCCTGAAACGTTTGGATTAGCGGCGATCTCTGCTATTGTGGTTGCGTTCTTGCAAGTTTTCTTTCAGCGATCGCTCACTGCCGGATTAATTCAGCGGCAGACGTTGGATGCAGTTTATCTCCAAACTGCATTCTGGCTCAATCTTGCAGTTGCCGTCGGCTTGATGTTTTTGATGTTAACGTCCAGCCTTTGGGTGGCTAATAGATTCTCTCAACCACAATTAGCTCCGATTTTGGCTACCCTTTCATTGTTACTCCCCGTTCTGGCATTTAGCCAAGTACAACAGTCTCTTTTGGAGCGCCAGTTTGCATTTAAAGCGATCGCAATTCAGCAGTTGGTGGGAACCTGTATTGGCGGTATCGTGGGGATTGGAATCGCGCTTAAGGGAGGGGGGATTTGGAGTTTGGTCAGTCAGCAACTCGTACAAGAAGGGGTAGGAACAGTCGTTTTGTGGCGATTATCTCCGTGGCGACCAAGAGTTCAGTTTTCTGCTGCTTATTGCCGAGATCTAATGCAGTTTGGTTGGCCGTTGCTGGGATTTAACTTTTTACAATTTTGGAATAGCCGAGCAGATGATCTACTCATTGGTTATTTTTTAGGCTTAGAATCTTTAGGGTACTACAGTACTGCTTATCGAATTTTGGGGGTGATGCAGCAGTTACTGATTCAAGTTAGCAAGCAGGTGGCCCTACCCACGTTTTCACGATTACAGCATGACCCAGAACAATTCAGAGCGGCCTTTTATCAAGCGACGCAGTTGACGAGTATAATTGCGTTTCCAATCTTTTTAGGTGTGGTTGTACTTGCGCCGGAACTGGTGATGGTGCTGTTTGGTCAGCAGTGGTTGCCCTCAATTGCCGTTCTACAGGTGTTGGCACTTGCCGGTGTGTTTCAGTCAATCAGTTTCTTCAAAAGTGCTGTGTTTGTGGCCATGGGACAACCGATGTGGAACTTCTGGCTATCGATTTTGAGTGCGGTGCTGAATTTAGTTAGTTTTACGATCGCCGTGCAATGGGGCATTGTGGCCGTTGCTGCAGCATTTGTTATCCGGGGATATCTTGTTTTTCCGATCGGTCAGTGGGCAGTCGGGCAATTGATTCATACTTCTATGCAGACTTACATCCAAAAATTTTTGGCTCCGCTGGGCAGCTCAGCGGTAATGGTGATAGTCATGCTTGGGTGCAAACAGTTGCTACAAACGTTTACCCAATCGTCCCTCGGATTAATCTGTCTGTGTAGTTTGGTGGGAATGGTAACGTATGTGATTACACTTCGGATATCGGCACCTAAACTGTTCCAAGACTTTTATTCTATGTTCAACGTAGCAATTTCGGCTCTTCTGGGTTTAGGCTGATAAATTTGTCTAATCAAAAAATTAAGCTAATAGACGCATACGGAAATTGTCAAAGTTAACGAATCCATAAGCTCGTCGTTTAATCAGTTTACTTTTATTATTAATTCCTTCCATTACTCCACTCGTAGTCCGACTTAAAAAGTAGTTGCATATCCCCTCTATATGATTAGAGATCGTTGTAATCGCTTTACAGTAAACTTTCCTGGCTTTATCCATCCATAACTCTATCTTCTTTTTCCCGTCTTCAACAGTTAGCTCTGACTCGTATATCGCTCGAAATGACTCTTTTAACTCATATGCCGTTCTCAGTCGGTCTGACTGCTTTAATATTAGTTCTAATTTTTCATTCTCTTCAGCACTCAAATCTATCCCATTCTTGAGCAAGATAAATTTATTATTCTTGACCTTTATCCCAGATTGCTTTCGAATCGTATTCAAATTGCTATTGACTGCCTTCATTACATGAAATCTATCAATGACCACTACTGTATTAGGAAAGACTTTTTCTATCACTTTTGGAAAGCCACCCCACATGTCAATACTCACTTCTTTAACTCGCTCACGTATCTCTAAGGGCTGTTGCTCAAGCACTTCAATGATTTTATCTTGCTTATGACTGTCAATGACCTCTACCAAGTTTCCCTGCTCAATATCACAAACCACTGTCACAAAATCTTTATGCCCTTTACGTTTACTAATCTCATCAATACTCAAGCGGGTAATCGGACTCCAAGTTTCGGTTTTTTTAGCTTATATTGTCGCTTAAATATCCCATGAACTTGATCCCAAGTCAGTCCTTCTTCTCGACATACTTGTTCAATGGTCGAACGTTGCACGCTTTCATAAATATATGCCTCATATCGCTGAGTATAGCGACGATGCCAATCGACAAAGGATAATTGTTCTGTAAAGTAACTTTGGCAGGTTGAACAATAGTATTGACGACGATAGATACGAAGATAAGTCTGTTTTCCAAAAATCGATAAATCTCGAATTAAGCTAGGTCGACTTCGATGAAGATCATCACTAAAATGCTTACACTTAGGACAATGGCTACCTTCCTTTATAAATCCTAAATCTAGGCGAATGCCTTCATCTTCATGAACGCAACTTTGTACCGTAACATTGGGAAAATTGAGGAGGAGATCTAAGTGAATGTCCATCATTCAATACACGATAGAATGTAGTCTATTATACAATTATCAGCGAGATTCCAGAAGAACCGCAATTTTCTCGTACTGATTCTACTAGTAATGCTTCTGCTAGCACTGATTCTTTTAGTATCAATTCCACTGGCATCAATTCCACTGGTATCGATTCTAAAAGCTTATAAATTAATCGCTCCGCTTGCAGTCAACAATAGGGTTGTTCTTCGTATATGGTTGCTCAATTTCCTAACATTAACCCGCTCTCCTGCTCAATTATCATCCCCACCTATAATCGTCCTGATCGTTTGAGGGCTTGCCTGCAAGGGCTGAGCCAGCTTGCCTATCCACACGATTATTTTGAAGTGATTGTGGTTGATGATGGGAGTGTAATGCCGCTGGATCAAATTGTTGAACCTTTTCAATCGGTGCTGCGGTTATCCCTATTGCGTCAGGAAAACGCTGGCCCTGCGACGGCTCGTAACACCGGAGCCGCAATGGCTAAAGGTCAGTTTTTGATCTTTACTGATGATGATTGTGTGCCAACACCCAACTGGTTGATGGCACTCATGAATCGATTTCACACGTTGCCACAGAATCTGATTGGGGGGCATGTTCTAAATGCATTACCGGATAATATTTACTCGACAGCGAGTCAAATTTTAATTGATTATCTTTACAAGTACTACAACACTAACAACGAGGGTATGCACTTCTTTGCTTCAAACAATTTTGCTTTGCCGACTCAAATATTTGAGAAATTAGGTGGCTTTGATACCACCTTCCCCTTGGCGGCAGGGGAAGATCGGGAATTATGCGATCGCTGGCTGCATGCCGGTTACAACATGACTTATGCCCCTGAAGCTCAAACTTACCATGCTCACACGTTAACACTCAGATCCTTTTGGAAACAACATTTTAACTATGGGCGGGGTGCATTCTATTTCCATCGATTGCGTGCTCAGCGTCACCAGGATCGAATACGAGTGGAGCCTTTATCATTCTATGTGAGATTGTTGACCTACCCGTTTACGCAAACCTTTCCCCTGCTTACAACAGCAGTTTTGAGCCTCTTGCTTTTGATTTCTCAGGTAGCTAACACCATAGGATTTTTCTGGCAACGGCATCGCTCAATGCCGACTATAGATTCCAATGTTACCACAATCTGATTGGTGAGGACTAAATGCTCTACTTCATGGCAGCTTGGCTCTTTTTATTGCTAATCTGCACTATGATTGGTACTGGCTTAATTCGACAATGTCAAGGATCAGATAGATTAATCGATCGGGCCGGCGATCGACTATTTCTGGCCATCTGGTTGGGACTAATTATCTTTTGTATCGGGTTGCTGGCCACTTCGATCATTGTGCCATTGAGTCCGCTAGTGGGGTTGGTAGTTGCGTTTTCTTTGAGCGGTGTTGCTCTTCTCAATCGTAGAACTCGACTTGATTTATATGACTTAAAACGACAAGTTTCGCCTACGCAGAGTAGAATTTTGTGCGTTGTGATGGTAGCGATCTCGGCTATATCTAGTCAAGAAGTCACATGGAATGATACCGGTCTATATCACTATGGTGTCATTCGCTGGCTAGCCGACTTTGGCACGGTTCCGGGTGTCGCCCTATTATTTGAAAATTTTGGGTTCACCTCATCTTGGTTTGCCTTAGCATCTCCCTTTAATCCCGCCTTCTTAGGGGATCGGGCGAGTGGGTTCACGAACAGCTTTGTTTTATTGCTGGCAGTGTTGCAATTTTTGTGGTCAATGGTGCGAATCTTTCAGCTTAGAGCTAGACGAAGTGACTGGTTTATCATCGCCTTTATGGGCATAATTTTACCCTTGGTCATCGGATTTCATTCATTGGCGCAAATTCGGATTTCACCTTCTCCCGATTTTCCTGTGATCCTGTTAGCTGGAACAATTGCCTGGTCATACTTATTGCTTAGCGATCAGAAGCCACCCTTGTTAAGTTCGACCGCTGAACCTTTCTTCTCCGATGTTGCAATAGATCCGAAACTGAATCTGAAACTCAGTGCAGCAACGAATTCGAAATCTCAGTTAGACTTGCCCTCCGCTGCCCTGATTCCACTAGTCTTAGCCGCAGGAACACTGACTATCAAACTGATCGCTATCCCCTTAGTAATAGTCACGGGGTTAAGGTTTAGCATCCAACAGTTGACTTTTCCAGGATTTTCATCTCAACAGCGATGTCAACGGTTACTCGTGGGGGGACTAATATTAAGTTGTTTAATTTCTCCATTGATTATTCATAGTTTAATTACCTCGGGTTGTCCTTTGTTTCCCTCCTCAATGTTTTGTCTGAATGTTTCTTGGTCACTCCCGCCAGACCAGCTTCAAGCGGTTATGCGCTCAACACAGCAATGGATAACGTGGTATGGAAAGCCTCCTGCAGGGGCAAATCCCTGGGTTTGGGGGTTGACGCAATGGTTTACGACTGATTCCATGAATCAGATTCTTGCAGTTTTGATTCTAGCTTCCATTGGAGTTGCAGTTTATTTGCTACGGATCGCGGTCAAGAAAAAAATACCAGATGCTTTTTGGATTGTAGCCATGGCTTTGCTTGGCATTGGTTTTATCCTCATGAAGGCACCTTTCTTTCGCTTCATGTGCGGCTTATTGGGTTTAATGCCAGCTTTCGCGATCGCGCTCTACTGCGGGCAAAGCTATAAGAGTTTTCCATTAAATTGCTTACTCAAACTTCAGAGGGGGCAGAGTCGTCAATTGTTGGCTTGGAGCATTACGATCGCATTGTTTTTTGTTTCTATCCTGACAGTTATTCAACTTCGAGGTCAATATTCTCGAGTTCTTATTCCACCACCGCTGCGACAAGCAAAAACAATTCAAAAGCGTGTCAACGATCTAACCTACAACTCTCCCGGCAAAAAAGGATTGTGTTGGGCATCTCCACTCCCTTGCGCCTTTATAGTCAAAGACGTTACATTGCGCGACCCAAGGCAGGGAATACGAGCAGGGTTTCGCCGATTCAAAAATGAAGTGCAACACCCTGATCAAGACTGCCCAGGTGCAATGTGAGCTTTGTTAGCCTAGTCTTCCTCTACACCCTATTTCACAAAAAGGCTTAGCGCTATCAAAGTTCGATTTACGGATTCCCCTTTCAGCATCAGTGTTGAGCAGGTGTTGCACTTCAAACTTGAATTGGCCGGAAAATCATAGATTGGTCGAGATGCATCTGTTCTGGGTTCAAAAGGCATCGATTCTCCCATCGTCAGCTGAGGGGCTTCGTCGCGCGTCAGCAAGCCATGAAGGACTTGTAGACACCAAGCATAGAGCCAAAAAAGCAAGCCTAAGAGCCCAGCGAGCCAGCGCTCCAAATTGAGCACGAGAAACGTAATCGCAATGGCACTTTGAGCCGTGTGGGCCAATTTCGCCATCACCCGTGCCAGAGAAAAGCGTCGCTTGGCCTGACCAAACTTACCTTCAATCCAGACCCGGACTTTCTCATCTTGACGCGCCTGTCGCTTGAGTTGAGCCTGCACCGATGGGTCTTGCTTCGGCCTGCCCAAAGGCGGGCCACTCAATCGGATACCACGCGCCTTACACCAACTGCGATTGGCGCGAGTGCGATAAATCTGGTCGGCATGAACCGACTCGGGATAGCAGCCAAACCGAGCCCGATAAGCTTCCACCTGGTCTTGGAGATGGGTCGACTCATTGAAATTGTCCCAACTGAGCCGGTCTAGAAACACACAGCCGTTGATACAACTGACCGATAGCTTTGCACCAAACTCCACGGGCACGCCTGCTTTGCCACGCACAATGGGCCTCACATGGGGCTGGGCGATGCTCACAATCCGGTCATCGATGCGACGGATGTTGGCGTCAAACATGGCTCGTTGTTGCCTGACGACTTCAGTGATGACCAACAGCAGGCGATACTGACGCCGACTCAGTTGTGCCAAGGATGCCCCAGCTGTTATGAGGATATCAATATGCTTGAGATTGCGACCCAGATAGTTGAGTTGCTGACGAATCCCTTTTCTCCTGAGTTGACGGCTGGGTTTTCGTTGCTTCGAGATGGATAGATACGCTTTGCGCGCGAGCTTTCGGTAGGTGCGAGGCTTGGTCTTAAATTGGTCGCTCACTTGGACGTAGAGGGCATCTAGGATGGCTTCGCTCTGCTCTCTGGCCTCATTCAATAAGCTCAAGTCGCTCGGGTAGCGAATATCCGCAGGGGCACAGGTCGCATCTAAGATGAGCTGCCCTTGATGGGGGGAGGGTCAAGTTTTACCCAGCGATTATCGCTGGACAATTTGCCGCCGAAGGGCAGGTAGAAGTTCTCAAAGGACAGTTGGCCTGGGGGTGAGGTCCGATACATGCCGACGCCAATGCAAGGGTTTTGACTATTTTTCGCCTTTTTCTTTGCACTTTTCAACCCTTTTTTCAGACAGATGCACTGCAATCCCTATGTTCTATACTTTTTCAGCAGGCCCTAAATATTTCCGATCGACGAGGTAAGCCCCTCTGCTAAAGCGCACCCGCCAGAAATCCCCTGGGTCTCGACCCATCACGACGCCCTCTTCGTCAAGCTGCACGACATTCGGAGGCCGCAGCATGGGGATTGGCTCGGCGGTTTTAAAGTAGGGGGGAAGGGTTATCAATCGCACGCGATCGCCCGTCTTAAACGCCATGTCATTATCCAAAGCAACTTCTCCTTTAAGTTCGATCGCGCGTCCGGCATTGACTGCAACGGCAATACCGGACCGCTAGTGTATAGAAATTACTGCCCCAAACACCATGCTAAGGGCATTAAAGGATGAGCTAGATCCTTTGCCTGGGTTTCTGCATCCAGCACCTCAGCCGCACGGCGATAGATGGCATCCGCCTCAGCAGGAGAGTTACCGATACTGGTCAAACCGACCTTCCCAAATTCAGACAGGCAGCCGATCAAATGAAATACCGTCCCCGTCTCGCTGCCCGACTCAAAATGCAGGTGATGGTGGGCGATGATATCCATCAGATCGTTGGGCAGAAGCCCTCGATACTGGGGTTTCTGAAGATTGTCCGAAGCAACGTAGTACTTAGCCGTTCCCTTCTGCCCCGTAAAGAGGCCCGTCTGGGTATCGTACTCGCCGTTTGTCAAGAGCTTTAGGGTCATAAATGGATGGGTGGTGCCCCCTTTACGCAGGTTAATTTCGATCGCCTGTACGTCCCATTCTGCTACATCATCAGACCGAGGAACGACGACAAAATCGACGCCAAAGCGCTCGAAGACGCCTTTGTCTGCCAGATTTCGGCCCACCCTCAAGCCTAACTCCTGCATCTGCAAGCGATACAGATCGTTTGCCGGAAAGCGGCAGCCCAGATACACCTGACCGTTCGGCCCGCCTAAAATTTGGTCGTGGGTGGAGAGGGCTTCCACTTCGCCTGTGGGGGTAACGCGTCCTTGAAAACTCGGGGAGTATTTGGGGCTACCCTCGATATAGGCCTCGACGATCGCCCCCAGAATGGGAACCCGAGCGCCATAGTGCGCCCAGGATTCAGTGACAGACTCAAACACGAGCGAAGGGAGGTGCGCATCTAGTAAATCCATGCGTTCTGCAATAGAAGGCTGAGAGCTGAGCTGGGGATAGAGCGGCGCTAGGTTTAAGATGCCGTTCCCCTCGCCCGAAAATCCTTCATTGAGCTTGACCACCATGCGCTGAAGCTGGGGTTGCCGCTCCCATAACAGGGCAGATTCCTTCACCAAATCGTTGACGGTTTTGACTAAAGCGCTGCCGTCTGGATGGGGGAGGCCGCATTCTGCAAAAATTTGGCGACTGCCGCTTTTGGTGCCCCAGTACAGCAATTCTGGGTCGGCGGCTAAAAGCGGAATGCCCAACTGGACGGAGAGCGATCGCTCCAAGGACGTGGAGTTATAGCAAACCATATAGGCGCGGTCGGGCCGCAGTGCATTGCGGACGCGCTCCATCAGGCGCGGTCGCTCTAAAATTTTCTGGCTGAGGGGTTTGAGGGATTGGTCGTAGACGGGCACCAGCAGCAGGCGATCGCGCGCGTGGGAAAACGGAATCCCTGGCAACAGCTGAAGGTAGTAGTCGATCGCAATGGGCGGGAGAGGCTGGGACGTGATGTAGATGAGCCGAGTACGCGGGTTGCGCAGGCGGATCAGCGAAAACAGCAGTCGCTCTTCATAGTGCAGAAACCCATCAATTTTTTGCAGCTCCTGCTGGTCCACGCTGAAGGAAGGCACCACTAAAATATCGACATCGCCCTGTTCGTCGGTTTCCAACGACTTCCAGCGATCGCTGAGGCTGGTTTGAAGCGCTTTGAATCGGTCGAGGGTTTCCGGTGAAGATAACGTGGCCATACAGCAGCGATCCTGGTACCAATAATCAACCTTGATTTCGCTCTCAGACAAGAGCTTTAAGAGTACGTCGCTCGCACTCTATTCCGCAATCCTAACGGCTTGAATGTCGGCTGCGGTCATCTGTTCGCAATCCTTCGCATCCGCTTTGGAGCATTATGACAAGATACCCGATCGCTCGTAACTGTCGAATTCCGTAGTTTCCACAATTGACGAACCCTTGCTCTGTCTGACAGCTTAGTAGGGCGGGAATTAACTGCAATTATGACGTCCTTTCCTATAGCCCAATCAATTAGCCCGATCGATGAATATTGCGAACAACCCGCTGAATCCACCTTTCTTGGCATCGAAAGTTTATGCCCCTTCCCAGCTCGACTATTTCGAGCAAATTCAGGTCATTACGACGCATCCATTTTTCACCGGCCAGTGTCCGCAGTGCAAACAAAAACTGTCCCTCGTCTCGCGTACGCCAGGAAACTGTTCTTGTTTGGCCTGTGGCTGGTCCGATCGAGAAGATTCTCCTGCTTGAAGGAATAAATTTTGGCTGCGTTTGGTAACAACGCAAACCTAGAGAGATTTCTGCCCCAAGCTTTGCGATCGCCCCCCGCAGCCGTACCGATCTAAACCTAACCTTGCTGCTTCTAACTCCCGACTTTCCTCGCAGAAGATTTGAATTTTTTTGATCGACCACTGTAGAAATGTAGGGAATTTAATCTTCTCTTCCGAGGTTTCCAATAGCTCTACCGCGCGCGCGTGAAATGCATCGGAGCGTTCGGGATGGGTAAAGGCTTCTTGAACGAAACGATTGGCCTGATTCCTCAGCTTCTGCTGGAATTTAGAAGCACTTAATTTTACGCATTCCGGGCAAACATCTCCCTGAAGGAGATTGTTATCGCTGTACAGCAATGCCCTAATATCGGGAACCCAAAAAAGTTCGTGGCAAACGGTACAAGGGATCCGATCGGGGCAAGAGCTGAGTTTTCGCTCTAGGTGAATCTTCATGGTTCTCGGTCACTGCGTGACTCTATTTATCAGAACTGTTATAAGAGCTGGCAGCTTTGAATTAACATCTGCACCTCTTACTCCTAATCTATCTGATAAATCCGATACACTTTGGTGCATTTTAATAATTCGCAACTCAAGATTTTATCTTTCGTTTGCAAATGAATATAATCTCTCGTGACATACTCCCGACGCTGATGCTCCGCATACAGCGCGGGCTTCTCGGCTCATGTACCACCACTGAAGGAGCACCGCACTTTGAGAAGTTCCTACATCATCCGGTCTTTCCTAGATTGCAAGAGATTTACAATCCCCGTTCAGAACCCCGTCCGCAGGCAATTTGTTTATAGTCCACGAGATAGACCTCCCGCCGACTTTATGAATATTGATTTGAGCTTTCCTTTCTTCCTTGCGTTGGCGCGTCACCATTACGTTTTCGAGGGTGATATTTTTCTCGACACACAAAAGGAGGGGTGGAAAAACCTTGTAATTAGTTGGTGTTCCTCAACCTTACACTTTTGGCGGTTCGTCGCCAACCCCTTCACTGTTTGCGCGGTGGGCAAAAATGTTCAGGGGTTGGACTCCTCAACGCCGCGCCTTTCATCCCGACGCTGACCCTATCAGGTACAGCGCGGGACTTCCCGTCTAAATGTTAAAAACTTAACTTTAGTTTTCGATCGTCCATCCAGCGCTGGCGGCACCCCGACTAAAAAAGCCTAGAGTTGCAGGGAAATTGCATCTCTAGGCTTGCAGGCAGCAGGCAGATCGCTAAAGTTGCGGCCATCAATCGCAGGATTGAGGGACCGGGTTCAATGTCCGATCATCCAGGGGCGACCGCCAGAATGGGTTCTCGCTTTCGTCCGGGCAGCCGGATCGACTTCGCGCTTGACGAGTTGAGGTTCGAGATTTTCTCCCTTGACCCGAAGCGCGCCGGAGAGCTGCAGGGCGGGGGCCGAAAAAATCCGCCGCGATGGCTCCTCGCAAGAGGGACAGGATGCCGGGGTACTGCGCTCGGCGATCGCCCGCCAAGCATCGAATACACCGCAGTCATCGCAACGAAACTCATAGAGGGGCATAGTTTCAAATCATCCTCATACAGGTAAAACATTTCGATCGAAAATCTCAGTGGGAATGGCTAGCGTGCAACAGGCGTTGGGGATATCCACAATACCGCTGACCCTGCCTTCGACGGGCGCGCAACTGAGGAGGAGATAAGCCTGCTCGCCCGTAAAGCCAAATTTCTTAAGGTACTCGATGGCATTGAGGCAGGCCCGGCGATAGGCAATATGCACGTCCATGAAATACTGCTTACCCATTTCATCTACAGAAATTCCTTCAAAGACGAGATATTCGGAGTAGCGCGGTTCTACGGGGCCGGGTTTGAAGATGGGGTTGACCATGCCGTATTTCTCGACCCCACCTTTGATAATGTCCACATGCAGGTCGATAAAGCCCGACATTTCGATCGCGCCGCAGAACGAAATTTCGCCATCTCCTTGGGAAAAATGGATGTCGCCCATGGAGAGCTTTGCGCCTTCGACGTAGACGGGGAAATAGATTCTAGTCCCTCTGGAGAGATTTTTAATATCGCAGTTGCCGCCATGCTCGCGGGGCGGGACAGTGCGGGCTGCTTCGGCAGCCACTCGGTCGAAGTCGGATGGGGGGAGGGTGCCCAAAATGGCATTGGTGGGGTTGGGCAAGGCCGCCAATACGGGAACGTCGCCCGCAAGGCCCGTGCCGTAGGTGCGAACATCGGGTTGGGATACCTGCAATTCCGATTCCCGCTTGTTCCAGGTTGCGAGTAATTCGTGGGAGGGCGCGCAGCCGATCAGTCCGGGATGAGTGATGCCTGCAAATCTAACGCCGGGGATGTGGCGAGAGGATGTATAAATTCCCTGAAAATCCCAAATGGCTTTGGCGGGGTCGGGGTAATGGTCGGTCAAAAATCCACCGCCGTTCTTTTTGTCGAAGATACCCGTAAAACCCCACTCGTCTCCTTGAAGCGCGCCAATGTCCAAAAGGTCGACCACTAAAATATCGCCGGGTTCCGCTCCGTTGATCCAAATAGGACCGCTAAGGACGTGCACGACGGTGAGGTCTACATCTCGCACGTCATCGGGGCTATCATTATTTTTAATTTGGCCGTCAGTCCAGTCTTTGCATTCGATCCGAAAGACTTCGCCGGGATTGACTGAAACCACTGCTGGAATATCTGGATGCCAACGATTGTGTCCCGGCAATTCTTGCTGGTCCATCGACTTGGTTAAGTCAACTTTGAAAAGCGTCTTAGGCATAGAAAGAATCCTGAATTTGGATAAAGAAATTGCGCTTTCTCGAGTAGCAATGCTGTTGACCGCTAAGTTTCAGATCCTACGGTAGAGTAATCCGTTCTTAAGTCCATCTACTTTTCCCGGTCTTAAGGTCACGTAAAAGCGATCGGGCAGAATCTAGCGCAGCCAATGGCAGTTAAGGCCATCAACTGGGCAATTAATCCTGTTTGAGCAGACCTAGGCTGATTTTCCCAGTCCCGTTACGTAACCGAATCTTACAGAGCGAGTTCTGCGAATTTTGTATAAAAACTTACGGATTAATGCTTGACTCGTGAACGATCGCTGCCTTTCAGGGGTCGAGCTGTTTCTTCTAAAACTATTTTTAAGCGATCGATCTCTTCCAATCCGTCAAAGCTGCGCCGTACGCTAACGCTTGTCAATTTATATAACTCGACTGGAATGGTTTATTCTTTGAAAGTCCCTCAGCGGATCGAACCGCGATGGGTCGCGCGCCCGCGAGAGGGTGCGGGGCCATCGATCGGTTTTGTAGAGCTCGCAAGGCTGCAAGGCCCCTGCGATCGCCTTCTTAACGTTTCTTGCCTCGAGACCGTATAGTCTTAAACCCTAATGCGATTTAAAACCTTAGGCCTAGACAGAGTGAATGAATTGCTAACGAACACTTTGCCAAAAACAACCGTTATAGACATCTTGAGGCACAGAGCAAGCTGTCAATCCGAACTGACGGGATATACATTTTTGACCGATGGCGAAACCCAGAGTGTTAGCCTGACCTATCAAGCCATCGATCTTCAAGCTCGGGCGATTGCAGCACGGTTGCAATCGTTAAAAGCCGGTGGTTCTCGCGCTTTATTGCTCTACCCCGCTGGATTAGAGTTCATCACTGCATTTTTTGGCTGTCTCTACGCTGGGGTGACAGCCGTTCCTGCCTATCCACCTCAACGACATCAAAGCAAGCATCGCCTTCAAGCCATCGTATCCGACGCTCAGGCCGCGATAGCGCTCACGACAACATCTCTCCAGATGGAACTTCGAGAGCGGGTGGGGTCTGAGTTGGGGTTGGATTCGCTCCGGTGGATCGCCACTGACGCGATCGATGTTGAAGATGCCTCGAACTGGCAGTCTCCTCCCCTCGGCCCCAACGACCTCGCCCTCCTACAATACACATCCGGCACCACCGGAAAGCCCAAAGGGGTGGCGATCGCCCATCAAAATCTGCTGCATAATGCAGCGATGATTCAGCATTCCTTTCAAGACACAGCGAACAGTACGGGTGTCTCTTGGCTACCGATGTACCACGACATGGGGCTTATTGGCGGGGTTTTGCAGCCGCTTTATGTCGGTCGCCCTATGGTCTTGATGTCGCCCACGGCCTTCATTCAAAAGCCCATCCGCTGGCTCCAAGCCATTTCACGCTATCGCGCATCGACGAGCGGGGGACCTAACTTTGCCTACGATCTCTGCATCCAAAAAATTAGAGCGGAACAAAAAACACACCTCGACTTGACCAGCTGGCGCATCGCCTTTAGCGGCGCAGAATCGATCCGGGCCAAAACCCTAGAAGCCTTCGCACGTCATTTTAAGAACTGCGGATTCGACCCAGCTGCATTCCACCCTTGCTATGGCATGGCTGAAGCAACCCTCATGATTTCCAGCAAGCGGGTCGGTTCTTCGCCAACTATCCTTCCCGTCAATGGAGTCGCCCTCGAGCAAAACCGCATCCAGCAAGCGGATCCAAATGCGGCATCGGCTCGAGCGATCGTCGGTTGCGGAGACGCTTGGCTCGATCAAAAGGTCGCCATCGTCGATCCGGTTACGTTAAAGCCCTGTTCGGCCCATACGGTCGGTGAAATTTGGGTATCCAGTCCGAGCGTCGCCCAGGGCTACTGGCGACGCTCGGATGAGTCGAAATTCGCCTTTGACGCCCATTTTGCCGATAGCGACGAAGGGCCGTTTTTGCGCACGGGCGATTTGGGGTTCATCCAAAATGGCGAACTATTTGTCACGGGTCGTCTCAAGGATGTGGTGATTATTCGAGGGCGCAATCACTATCCCCAAGACATTGAATGGACGGTACAGTCGAGCCATCACGCCTTTCGGGTGGGCCACAGTGCGGCGTTTTCGATTGCCGTGGATGGAATTGAGCGTCTCGTTATCCATCAAGAAATCGATCGCCAAGCCCTGCGCGCGTTGGATGCAGATGGGGCAATGCGGGCGATTCGGCAGGCTATTTCTGAAGAACACCAGCTTCAGGTATACGCGATCGCCCTGCTCAAACCCGGCACCTTACCCAAAACCTCCAGCGGTAAAGTTCAGCGAAATGCTTGCAAAACAGCATTTTTGGCAGGGGAATTAGCAAGCGTGGCGGAGTGGCGAGAAAGTTCTGTGGATGTCGGCGAGATCCAACAGTCAGCAGAAGCGATGCTTGAAAAGTTACGGGCGGGAAGGGATTCTCAACAAAACCATCGCGCCCGCACAGCCCCCGATCGCGTCCGGTCGGAGAAGCATCAACCGACCCCTGAAGAGATCCGATGCTGGATGGTTGCCAATCTTGCGATGTATCTCAACGTAAAACCAGATGACGTCGATGTTAGCGACCCCTTTTCCCAGTACGGTCTAGATTCCTCCGTCGCTTTAAGTTTGACGTCTGAATTGTCGACGTGGATTGACAAAGAGCTGGAGCCTACCATTTTTTGGGAATACCCCAGTATTGAAGCACTCGCCCATTACCTAGGAGAGCGTTGATAAACCTGCCGCCCCATTCTCGTACTTGAGCGCTGTTATGCCGTCTGAAATCGATCCGCCCCCAACCCCTAGACAGTCCGAAGCTCGAGTCTTTCGGTTTAATCCTTTCTTGCCTGAATTTCATATCGATCCCTATCCGATCTACAGGCGGCTGCGGACTGAGGTACCGCTCTATCAAACCCAAAGTTTTCAAGGGGAAGAGTGGCTTTTAACGCGCTACGCAGATGTCAAAGCGGTGCTGAACGATCCGCGCTTCCACGCAGATGATTTACCCCGACGACTGGAAAAAAAGAGTTTGTTTCTAAAGCAGCCTGATGCCTTTGCTGCCCTCAATCAGACGATCAGTCCCTGGCTCTTTTTTCTCGACCCCCCCGACCATACAAGACTCAGAAGTCTAGTCGGTAGGGCCTTTTCAGTTGGAGAACTCGAGCGGCTGCGCCCCCAGATTCAATGCATTGTGGACGAGCTCCTCAAGCAGCGCCGAGACGACCAGACTCTAGATATTATGGCTGAATTGGCCGCGCCTTTGCCCGCGACTGTGTCAGCTCTCATGCTGGGAGTGCCCAACAGCGATCGTCCCCAGCTCATCCATTGGTCTTATCAGCTTTTCCGCGTATTCGACCAGCCCTTGTCGTTGGAAGATTACAAATCCCTCGATCGAACCGCAGTAGAGTTTCAAGCCTATCTCTGCACCCTGCTTGAAGAACGACGGCGCCAACCCCAAGACGATCTGATGAGCCTGCTAGCGGCTGCCGTAGGAGAAAGCAAACTCAGTTTCGATGAAGCGATCGGGTTTTGCGCCATGTTGTTTAGCGTGGGCCAAGAAACCACCGAAAACTCGATCGGCAATAGCGTGCTAGCGCTACTGCGCCATCCCGACCAATTGGATCGGCTCCAACAAAACCCCGATCTGTCTTCAAGTGCCATTGAGGAGCTACTCCGGTACGATAGCCCGGTTCAAATTGTGGCTCGAACCGTTAAGGAAGATGTTGATTTTCGGGGAAAAACTTTAAAGGCTGGGGGACGGGTGCATCTATGCTTGGGTGCCGCCAATCGCGATCCCGATGCATTCCCCAACCCCGACCTGCTGGATCTGTCCCGTCGGGGAACCTCGCCCATTCCCTTTGGAGCGGGGATTCATTACTGTTTGGGCTCTGTATTGGCACGCATGGAAGGGCAAATTGCCATTAACACCTTATTGCAACAGTACGCTCAAATCCATCTTGCCGATGAATCCCTGCAGTGGCGCAAGAATTTAGTCTTAAGAGGATTGGTTGCACTGCGCATCGCGACGACACCCAGGTAAATGTTTCTGGTGCTGGCCATAGCAGTCCATCATGAGGGGAATTAGTTCGAGGCAGATACCAGCCCGGATATATGGTGTTGTAAATTTTGGAGACTCTCCACTTGCTTGGGCAAAAGAGACCTCACAAAACTGACATCGTAGGAACTACCCTCAGAAAACGCTTTTGCGTAGGCAGCTTGTAGATAGGGTAGGTACTGGTTATTCTGAGCCAGATGGAGCTGAAAGAAGGCCAAAGAAAAAGGATTTAAAGTTTTCCGCATTCCTTTTTCTTCCAGGGAAAGGCGAGCAACAGGCTGAGACCGACTGGTTAGATTGGCCGTGGGAAGGGAAGACGCGTTGTGCGCTTCAACATAGGTCCGCAAGACAGACTTGGCCGTAACGTGGGGAAATCCAGAGATAATGCTGAGATACTTTGACGAACTTTGCAGCCCAGCAAAGGTAGGCAGTTGCTCGATCGTCAAAGGGGTAAAAATATCTTCTACTAGAGCTTGAACAAAGACAGGAATCCGAACCTGACTCAGTCCCGACTCCCCATAAAGGCTGCTACCGAAGGAAACGAAAATAAAAGCAGCTTTCACCCGCTCGTCCCGCAACGCATAGGACTTTCGCGGTAGTTCCAATGCCCGACATTGAAAGACTGAGGACAAATTCCAGCGGTTGCGATTGCGCCCGCAATCTCGAGTCAGTCGATCGAAGTTGAAGGTGGCGCCCGCGAGGGAAAGAGCGGTCGTCCCTCCCAGGGAGTATCCCAGCACGCCCACATTTGAAGTGTTGAGGCGATTTTGAAATTTTGAGGAATTCAGGCGTTCCAGCTCGTCTAGCAAATAGGTGTCGTCTAGTGGCCGATCTACAAACTCTTGAGCCACAAAAATAGTTGACGCTTTTTGCGTGATGAACTTTTGCTGTTGTTGGTAATTGCTGCCTGGGTGGTCTGGAATTGCCACAGCAAAACCGTGGGAAGCCAGGTGTTGAGCTAAAAAGTCAAAGTAATGTCGCTGGGCACCATGTCCGTTTTCAATCAAGATGAGAGGAACCGTTTTTTTTGCATTCGGAACATATAAATCAACGGCAAATCGCCGCTTGCGCCGGGGATCTGTCAGCGTTAAGGTTTGGAAGGTATGGGTGAAGATTCCAGGCTGGCGCAAGTCTATCCCAGCTGCCGGCAAAGCCTCCGTGGCGGCAGCGGCAGCGGTCATATCTTCCAAGTTTTTTGCGAGCGTTTGGGTGATGGTATGGAGCGTTCTCGACTCCTGCAATGCTCTGAGTGCGAGAGATGTGTTGACCTCAATGGTATCGCTGGAAAACTGCTGTAGAACCTGGAGTATGGACAGACTATTAAAGGTCGCCGCCGAATTCAGAATAGCAGTTTTTAGGGCTCCCGTACCCTTCCCCTGTTGCGCGCTAACGGGTTGTAGGATGTCTTCTACGTACAACGATAAAAATTCATTGACGTTAGGCTCTTGCAAGATGTGCTGTGCGATCTCAGGCGTAATTGGGAGTTTGAATTGAAGAAACTGTCGTATTTGGGTTTGCTGTCTTGAAGTGAGCAAATCTAAGTAGGGTTTTAGCGCAGGCTCTGCCGTTCCAGTATTGGCGTAGGTTTCTAGGGCGCTCACGGGAATGTCGATTTTTAAGTAGCCGTATTTGAGCAGAATATTCTGAGCGGCAACCGCAGGCTCCCCAAATCCCATCGCTATCCCTAAAACAAAGCCTGCTAGTGTAGCCATAGATTTTGAGATTCGCGGAACTATCGAGAGTCCGCGATTGCTTCTAGAAGACTGTAAAGAGAAATTCATGATGCGGACTTACCCCCTGATAGACCGATAGCCATTCTTGCACGATCGAGGATGGTTTGCGCGGAATGCCTTATCTATCTACCTACTGGGGGTTATCTATCTATTCTTATGCTTGGGATGGAACCAGTCGATGCATTAGATCGGGCTGCGGGGTATCTTGAAAGTTCGACCTGTGCTGCTGGCATTCGGGAACGGATTGCTTAAAGGCTATCTTTGCGCTTTTGAAACACCACCAGAAGTCCCAGCATTCCAATTTGCAGGAGGCCCATCTTTAACCAGTGCGTATAAATATTGACGGCATAACTGCCCCCCTGACTTTTGCGAACCCGCTCCAAGAGCGCTTCTGCAGAGGAGATCGCCTTGCCTCGCTTTTCTTTCCATTGCCCAAATTTATCCTGCCATCGCAGCATTGCGGTACGGTACGACTTGACTTGGCTTTCATAGGTTTTGAAGTCATTGCGTAAGGTAGCTGCCGCTTCAGGATCGAGCAGATTGTCTGGTAATTGGGGCGGACTTCCGAGTGGTTTAGGCTTGAGCGGTTCTGGCTGCGCCACTGCGGCGTTGTATTCCTTCAGCAATCCAGGAAAATAGCATCGCTCGAACAGGCGGGGTCCCAAACACTGACATCCAGACTTCTCTGCATCTCCCCATTTTTGGCGGATCGCTTCTGGCTTCTGCCAGCACGGATCCTGGGCCACATCGCGGCCAAATCCCGATATCGTCACCATTACCTCGTAACTCCAGCGCGTCATGGTGAATTGACTCATCCACTGACCTGTTGGCCCTAAGCTGGGCAATGGCAGAAATGCGCCCGCCAGCGTAAACTGCGGCACTAGAAATAAGATGGTGAGCAAGGGCGCGACGTTTTGGTTGTTGGACAGGGCAGAAACCAAGAGTCCCATAATCATGCCGCCTAGCATGGCGAGAAATAGCGTGAAATACATGGCACCCAGATCGTAGGGCGTTCCAGGCAAGTCTACGGCGAGGGCTTTGATCGCGAACAGGACCGCAGCTTGGTATAGGGCCAGCACCATGCAAAACCAAACCTTAGAGAGAAGGTACGGCAAAATTTGCAGCCCCACCATTCGCTCGCGGCAATAGATCTCAGACTCTTTGACAATTTCGCGCATGGTGACTAAGCTGCCCACTATCACGACCACGAGGCCGGATGTAAACAGCAGCGTTAGGGCTTGTCCTGAGTCTCCCGTCGCAACATCAAAAATATCGCGCTGCCACAGCACAAAGTCCAGCAGGCCCAAAAGGGGCGCGACGATCGCCACTAAAATCAAGCTGGCGCGATCCTGCCACAGAATCGTCAAGTTGCGGTGGGAGAGCAGCAACAGTTGTCGCCAAAAGGAGCTGCTTTGATTTTCCCAAGGTTTGTAGCGGCGCGTTGAAGATCCTCGGGCCTGCTGCTGAGCGCGAGCGTCGAGCCGCTCCTGGCGATCGCCCACGTACCGCTGCCAGACCTCCGACTGGCGGTAATGCTGCTGCCACTCCTGCGGCGATCGCAGGTCTTCTTCAAGCTTGAGGTAAATATCGTCAAAGTCTTTAACATCAAAATAGGTCAGCGCCTCTTGGGGCGGGCCGTAGAACGCAACCTTGCCTCCCTTTGCCAAAAACACCACCAGGTCGCACTGCATGACATTTTTAGTGGCGTGGGTAATCAAAATCACGGTACGTCCTTGATCGGCCAGCCGCCGCAGCAAACGCATCATTTGACTTTCCGTACCCGGATCGAGACCGGAGGTTGCCTCGTCCAAAAAGAAAAGGCTGGGTTTTGTCAGCAATTCAACCCCAATGGAAACGCGCTTCCGCTGCCCTCCGCTCAACTCCCTAACCAAGGCATGTTGGCGGTGCGTCAGCTCCAAATCTGCTAAAACAGCCTGAATTTGCCGATCGCGCTCCTGTTTTGAGATGTCTTTAGGCAACCGCAGCCGAGCGGCGAAATCGAGCGCCTGGTATACCGTCAGATCTCGATGGATGATGTCGTCTTGGGGAACGTAGCCTAGCTCAGTCCGGTAAGCCTTGAAGTTGAGGTAGAGGTCGTGACCGTTCGCGAAGACCTTGCCGCGCTGGGCCGGACGAAATCCGCTCAAGGCATCTAAAAGGGTCGTTTTTCCAGCCCCGCTCACCCCCACAATGGCAATAAATTCCCTGGGCAGAATGGACAGCGACACATCATCTAGAAGGACTTGGCGTCGAGCGGCGGTGCGAGTGAGGTGGACGGCATCGAGGCGCAGATTGCCAAACTCATTTTTCTGCGTGAGGGTCTCGTCAAAGTTGAAGGTGAATTGACAGGGACCGATCCGAATTTCATCGCCAGGGCGCAGCGCCTGGGGGTGCAGGATCTGTCGGTCGTTAACAAACGTGCCGTCGGAGGAATTGAGATCGGTAATGAGCCAGCTTCCTTTTTCTAGCTCGATTTTGGCTTGAAAGCGAGCCACGACTGGATGGTCGATCGTCGTATCGTTGCTGGGGTCGCGGCCCAAGGTTAGGCTGTTGCGGCCCCGCAACTCAATGATTTCTGCGGGACCTCGTTGCGCGCCCGATGCGCGCAATGGCAATTGCCAGTCGTCGGGCAACTCGATTTGGGCCTCGATCGCCAGTTGGAGTTTGGTGTTGCCAATTTCGACAATATCTCCGTCCGACAATCCATAGGGCACCTTAAATACAAGCGGGCGACCGTCGAGCAAAACCGCCGCGTCAGCCGTTGCGGCAGTTAACTCAAGGCGATCGCCCCTGCCTGTAATTTCAGCGTGATAGGGTAGGACGCCTTCCTCTGTCAAGACCAGGCTATTGTCAGACGCCCGCCCGATCGTAAAGCGATCGCCCTCGAGCGCAAATTCGAGATCGGGCTTTTCTGCTTTGAGTAAACATAACTTTGCAAATGGAGCAGGCATAAGTCAGCTTCAGTATTGAATGGAGCGGAAGAAGGCCAAAGGAGCGACTGCAATAGCAACCCTCAGCGACGATGACGACGAGATCGGGACAAAGCATCCCTTCGGGCCTGTTTTTTGAAGACACAATTTGGCCTTGCGCTATAGTTTAGGGAATTATTCGCACAGGTTGAACTAGGACTCGGCCATTGCCAACGTAATTCTCGCCTGCATTGGCAGGAAGGTTCCTAATGAAAGCACTATTACTGTATCCTCTATTCCCGCAGTCTTTTTGGTCCTACGACCGTTACCTGGAAATGGCTGGCCTGAAGGCCCTCTTGCCTCCCCTCGGCATTATTACCGTTGCGGCCATGCTACCAGACGACTGGGACATTCGCTTTGCCGACCGGAATGTAGGGGTGGAAACGGAAGCAGACTGGGAATGGTGCGAGCTGGTCATTGTTTCGGCCATGATGGCCCAGCGCTCGGACTTTCTATCGTTAATCCGCAAAGGGGTGGCACTTGGCAAAAAGGTAGCTGTGGGCGGACCCTATCCCACCTCCGTTCCCCAAGATGCCTTAGATGCTGGTGCTCAGTACTTAGTCTTGGATGAGGGCGAGCTGACGATTCCGATGTTCTTAAGCGCGATCGCCCGAGGAGACCAGAAGGGCGTGTTCCGATCTGCCGAGAAGCCCGATGTGACCCTGACCCCCATGCCTCGCTTCGAATTGCTGAAGCAAAAAGCTTACTTAACCATGTCGATTCAGTTTTCGCGGGGCTGTCCCTTTAACTGCGAGTTCTGCGACATCATTACCTTGTACGGTCGCAAACCCCGCACCAAAACCCCCACCCAAGCCTTGGGCGAACTCCAGCGGCTTTACGACCTAGGATGGCGCGGCCCGCTCTTCATTGTGGACGATAACTTTATTGGCAATCAGCGCAACGTCAAACTGTTCCTGAGAGAACTCATTCCCTGGATGGAGGAACGGAACTATCCCTTTGTCTTGATTACCGAAGCCTCCATTAACTTAGCCGACGACCCAGAATTGCTGGATCTCATGCGTCTTTCTGGTTTCTTTGCAGTCTTCTTGGGCATTGAAACCCCCGATGAAGATAGCCTCAAGGGCACCCGCAAGCTCCAAAATACCCGCAGTCCGATGATTGAAGCATGTCGGAAAATCAACGAAGCTGGGTTGTTCATCTATGCCGGATTTATTATCGGATTTGATGGCGAGCGCAAAGGAGCGGGCGATCGCATCCAAGCCTTTGTGGATGCCACCAGCATCCATCAACCCATGCTAGGGATTCTGCAAGCTCCACCCAACACGGCCCTCTGGGATCGTTTAGAACGAGAGGAGCGCCTAGAATATATAAACTTTGACGACCGACACTCCGGCGATCAAAACTCCTTGATGAACTTTCTGCCCACCCGTCCTAAGCCCGAGATTGCGAAAGAATACGTCGAATCGATGTGGACGATGTACGAGCCGCGAAACTACCTCAAGCGATGTATGGATCAGTGCCTGAATGTTGCCGATCCGCCCTTTAAGCGCCAGTGGAGCAACTTCACCCTCCAACAAGAGCTTTTGTTATTCGCCCGGGTTGCATGGTACCAAGGCATCCGTCGCAGCGGGGCCAGGATCCAGTTTTGGCGGCAACTCTTTACGGTGTTGATTCGCAAACCAAAGTTGTTTGACTACTATGTTTCGATGTGTGCTGAAGGAGAGCACTTTTTTGACTACCGCATTTTAGCGAAGGAACGCATTGGCGAACAGGTTAAGGCATTGTCCTTAAATCCCAACAAGCCCGATTTTTACGTTCCAGCTCCAGTCCCCGTACCTCAAAAAAGCGCGGTTTAATTTATCTTCAGACAAAGTTATGCATTGTAGGGACGCGAGGCTTTTCGTCCCGATTGCATTGCACCGGAGTATAGGTCTGTGACATACTCCCGACGCTGATGCTCCGCATACAGCGCGGGCTTCTCGGCTCATGTACCACCACTGAAGGAGCACCGCACTTTGAGAAGTTCCTACATCATCCGGTCTTTCCTAGATTGCAAGAGATTTACAATCCCCGTTCAGAACCCCGTCCGCAGGCAATTTGTTTATAGTCCACGAGATAGACCTCCCGCCGACTTTATGAATATTGATTTGAGCTTTCCTTTCTTCCTTGCGTTGGCGCGTCACCATTACGTTTTCGAGGGTGATATTTTTCTCGACACACAAAAGGAGGGGTGGAAAAACCTTGTAATTAGTTGGTGTTCCTCAACCTTACACTTTTGGCGGTTCGTCGCCAACCCCTTCACTGTTTGCGCGGTGGGCAAAAATGTTCAGGGGTTGAACTCCTCAACGCCGCGCCTTTCATCCCGACGCTGACCCTATCGGTTACAGCGCGGGACTTCCCGTCTAGATGTTAAAGTGCGATCTCTATGAAAATCGTTGACGTTTCAGAATTCTACGCCGAGCGCGGCGGTGGAGTTCGCGTCTATACCTTAGAAAAACTAAGGGCTGGAACTCAAGCAGGCCATGAAATCACCATCATTGCCCCCGGACCTAAAGACGACGAGCAAATCTGCGATAAGGGCGGTCGCATTATCTGGGTAAAGAGTAACCCGGACCCTTTAGATCCGCGCTACTACCTGCTGCGACGAGAGGCGGCGGTTCGCGAGATTCTAACCCGCGAGAACCCGGATGTGGTGGAAGGATCCAGTACTTGGGCGGGTGGGTGGTTTGCGGCGCGCTGGCCGGGTCGCGCGCTGAAGGCGCTGATTTTCCATGAAGATCCGGTTGCAGTGTGGGGCCAAACCTTTCTCGGCCCGATCTTGGGTGCAGATCGCGTCGATCGCCTCTTTTTCGCCTACTGGATGTATCTGCGCCGCCTCAGCAAACACTTTGATGTCACGACGGTTAGCGGCGCTTGGCTAAAGCACCGACTGTCTCGTTTTGGAGTCGAGCGGGTCGAGACCGTTCCCTTCGGGATCGAGAAAAAGCATTTCGCACCCACCCGTCGCGATCCCGAAGCGCGCAAACAGCTTTTAACCCTTTGCGGGTTGCCCGAAACGGCTCCTCTCCTGATTTCGGTCAGCCGCCATCATCCTGAAAAGCGCTTGGGGACGGTTATCGATGCGGTCAAGCGGGTCAACCGAACTCAACCTGTAGGGCTGGTTCTGTTTGGCGATGGTCCGCTGCGACGCTGGACGGAGTATTGCGCTCGAAATGCGCCTAATATCCATATTGCTGGCTTTACCTACGATCGTGCGTTTTTATCTGCGGCGATCGCCAGCGCGGATGCCCTCGTCCACGGCTCCTCAGCGGAAACCTACGGCCTTGCCGTCGCAGAAGCCATTTGTTCGGGCACCCCCATCGTCGTCCCCGATCGAGGTGGAGCCTTCGACCTAGCCCAGCCCAGTTACGCAGAAGATTACCCGCCGGGAGATGCTAAAGCCTGTGCTGCTGCAATTCGGCGCTTGCTCGACCGCGATCGCCCGATGTTGCAAGCGGCCTGCGCCGATGCTGCGACCCATCGGATCCGCAGCATGGACGAGCACTTTGAGGCGCTGTTCGCACTTTACGAGCAGGAATTGGGCGATCGCAAAACGCGAGCGACTAAATTAAACCTACGCTGATTTGAGCGTCGATCGGTCATGTTTTAGCAACGGATCGATCGTATCGCTCGATTTGTTCTTCCCAGACCTCAACTAAGTTTGCGATCGTACGATCCCAGCTGTAGTCCGCCACCCCTTCCCTGCCATGCCGACCCATGGCTTCTCGCAAAGGCCGATCTCGAATGAGATGGACGAGCTTTTGCAGAAAATCAACGCGATCGCCAGGATGATACAGAAACCCATTTCTTCCATCCTGAATATTTTCAACGACCCCTCCCCGATTGGGAGCCAGTACTGGTATACCTGCTGCAAAAGCTTCGAGAATCGTCAATCCACGGGTTTCTTTCTCAGAGGTGGTAACGTGGATATCGCAATTCATGAGAAGACTTGGAACGCGATCGGGAGAGACTCTGCCCAAAAAGCGAACTTCAAATCCTAGATCGCTCAATCTAGTCATGATTTCGTCCCGCATAGGCCCATCTCCAGCTAAAACAAGGGCTATTTCCTTCAGATCGATCTCCTGTCCCAATGCAGACAAGCAATCAATTGTAAATTCCCATCCTTTGTCTGGGGTCAAACGTCCCAAAAAAATAATTTTTACTTTTCGCTCTAGACCCGATATTTGATAAGTCTGCTCGAAAAACTCCGCTGCTTTTAGATCGGGCGTGTAGGCATCGAAGTCAAATCCAAGTAAGTTTCTGTACTCGGCATTTTTAAATCCCAATTCAACTATTTTTTTATAGGTAATTCGGCTGGAGACCAAAGTAATTTCATAACATCCATAAATATAAAGAAAAATTTTTATAAAGGCGAATCGAATCAATGCATTAATCGATGATGGCAGGATGAAATAATCATCGACATACTCTATAAAGTTTGTCCTATAAAAACTAACGCAAGGAATGTTTGCAGATCTTGCATAGCCAATACCAGGCACCTTTAAAAACCCTAAAAATAATCGCTCCGGTTCGTCAACATGAATAATGTCTGGCTGGAACTCTTTCAACGCTTTCAGAACCGATGGATAGGCGAAAAACGAGACATTGCGGTCAAACCCAAACCCCATCAACCCATTACTTTTCAGACTGACAACCCGAACCCCAGGGAAGAGATCGCCCGTATAGTTTTTCCAGTCCGGGTACACATCTTGTAAGGCACGATAGTCCGGGCAAAAAAATAAGACCTGATGCCCCCACTCGCTCAATTTTCGCAGTCTCTGGAATCCGCTGACCGTTACACCATCGACGACGGGGAGAAAGCCAGACGCAATAATAGCAATTTTCATGAACGGAATATAGAGAAACTAATAATTAATAAATTCAATCTAATATTGCTTTAGGACTCGTTCGTTGGTTCGATCTCCAAAAGATCGACCGGGGATTTTTCAAAGTCAAGAATTCTTCGATCGTAAGCTGGATGAATGGTCTTCATGAGCCGATCCCATAGAGAGAAGTGAGTGGCATAGTTATAGTTAAAGCTTTCATGGTGCTGATCGTGAAAAGTCACGCCCAGTAGTAGAAATGGAAATCTAGATAAGGGTCCGGCGGAATATTCATAGCCTGAATGGCCGATCATCCCTGTAATTTGATCGTATATCTTATGGGCGATTAAGATAGCAGCTGGGATAGGCAAGAAAAAAGGTGCAAAAAAGAAATAAGACTGCAAAATCAGATCGTCTAACAGCGTATCGCTATTGTTGCTCCACACGGAAGGCGTAATCGATCGGTGATGCCAGGCATGGATTTGGCGGTAGAGCACTTTAGTATGGATCAGCCGATGTCCCCAATAAAACCAAGTATCAAAAATAAACATCGAAACTAAAAACCAAAGCAGCGAATTTAGGGGTGTCAGATGAGTTGGCCGCAGGGTAAGGCCAATCCGCTGGCAGAAGATGCCTCCTGCAAGCATCAACGCTATAAAAAACAAAGATTTTACACTCTGAACGATATCGCGTTTAATTTCTACTTCCGAACTGGTCTTAGACTGAATTTTTTTGCTGCAACCAAGATGTCTATTCCAAAAAGTGATTATTTTCCCAAATAAAAAATAAATTCCTAGAAGCACCGTATAAGAAATAGCTAGTATGGCTAAAAAATATTGTATTTGAGATTGCATAAATTTCTGTCTGATTGCGTAACTTATAAAAATTTTCCGAAGTACAAAAAGCTCGCGCGTTTGACAAGAAGATTAAGATGGGCGATCGGGGATGGGAGATTTATCGAGAGAGTGCTTTAAAGAAGGCGCTTCAACGCTAAGGAGCAAGGGATCTCGATACAACATGGCAGAAAGCAAAATTTTAGCGATTCCTAAAGCGATTAAAAACAAACAGATACCCGTACCTGGCTCGTTCCCGATCGCCTGTCCCAAGGCACCTTGAATGAA
Organism: Altericista sp. CCNU0014; assembly: GCF_044923475.1. Classification (NCBI taxonomy): domain Bacteria; kingdom Bacillati; phylum Cyanobacteriota; class Cyanophyceae; order Synechococcales; genus Altericista; species Altericista sp. CCNU0014. Next base: position 955,774 of record NZ_CP137338.1, on the reverse strand, counting down.
TTGATTATTGGTTAAAAACGGCTCAAAAAAGCGATCGACCAACACGCCCGTAATGATGAAAGCAGGAATGAGGGCTGCCCGTTGAAACATGAGCTGAAGCGAAAACACCCTACCTTGAAGCTCCATGGGAACTTTGCTCTGCCAAATTGCTCGATTCGATCCCATGATGATGGGATCCGCGAGTTGATAAATGAAAACTCCCACGCTGGCGATCGCCAGAGATAGCTTAATTCCCAATCCAAGAATGATAATAACAAGTCCTTGTAAAATCGTAAGATTTAGTATTCCAAATACGCGGCGTTTGGGACCGCCCCACGTACTCATTGCCGCGCTTCCAGCCAGCATTCCGCACCCCGCAGACGATACGACAATTCCAAATTTAGTGACGGAACCAAATTTGATGACTAACAGCCAGAATGAAATATCGAACATGCCAATTGTAAAATAAGTCAAGATAATAAATATCCATAACTTAAACAAACTGGCTTTAGCTTTGATGTAATTCCAAGAAGAGATAGATTCTTGTAAGAGCTTTCTAAACTTTTTGGTCTGCGCCTCTCCGAGCTGCGCGCGATGCGTCACGTGGGGAAATCGCACGCTTAAAAGAATGACTAAGGCGGGAATGAAAGTAAGGCAGTCGATCAGTAGAATGCCGTTTAGTTTGACGATCCCAATGAGCCAGGTGGCCAACAGGGGGGTCAAAATGGCTGCCACACCTTGGGGCAGGTCGGCTAGGCCGTTTGCCCGTCCTTGATGGCGCTTGGGAACGAGCTGGGCGATCGCCGCAGAATAGGCCGGGGCTTGAAATGCGCTAAAAACTGCAAGAATAGGAACGCCAAGGTAAATGTGCCAGAGTTGCAGGTTTCCAGACAGCGACAGCAGGAGGGCCGTAAAAGAACACCCTGCCGCAACCGAATCGCTCAAAATCATCGCCCAGCGACGATTCCATCGATCGACGAGAGACCCGGCCAGTGGAGCCGCAATAATCGTTGGCAAGTACATCAGAACGACCAGCAGGGCCACTTGGGTGACGGAACCAATTTGTCGGTAAGCCCAGATCGCCAGAGCAAATTCGCTCAGCTTAGAGCCGAGCATTGACACGAATTGTCCGAACCATACGCTTAAGAACGTTCTCATGAAGCTTTACGGTGAGCTAAAAGCTTAAAAGAGCTTCTATAGCATATACAGAAATTGATTTGACGGCGATCGGCGGTCCCCAAAAGCCACCTTCACGTCGCTAACAATCTTAAACTACGGTCAATCGTCTCTATATAATTATGCTGCTGCTACCCGCCGCCTTAGAGCCAATCGGTCTGCTATTATCTACCTCAGGTGAAAAGGTTGGCCGATAGGAGGTTCAAAACTGCCGAAACTGTAGCGATCTCTCGAGTCGATCGCCCAGTCTGACTGAGATTCAATCCAATCCGATTCTTTGAATCGAAAAGTTGAATTTTAAAGGGCGATAAGCCTTAAATGCACGCCCAAGTGCGGCATCGCAAAAAGCGAGGCCTCTTCAGATCGTCCTTTTGACGACCAGGACAATACTATAAAGCAAAACCAAGAATGATTTTGGCTTAACAGCGCTAACCAATAGCAAAAGTGGTGTGCTATTGGGAGTTTATCGTGATAAAACTTTTGATTATGGTTGGGGAGTATCAAAAATAGATGAAATCGGCAAGAATTGCAGCGCTCGGTGTTTTAGCATTCGTCAGCTGGGCTAACCCTACCTATGCCCAAACCTCTGCTCCGATCGAGCAGCTTCAAAACAGTCGGATCTGCAAAGGATGCGATTTTAGCAATGCCGATCTAAAAGGCAAAGATTTTAGTAATGTCGACTTGAGCGGCGCAAATCTCGGAAACGCAGACTTGAGTGGCGCAAATCTAAGAAATGCAAACTTAAGCGGCGCAAATTTATACTTAACTAAATTATCGAATGCCGATCTGTCGGGTGCCAATCTCAGCGGTGCCAACGTCAAAGGTGCAACCCTAGCAGGTGCGAACCTTACGGACAGCAACCTTGCTGGGGCAGACTTTAGTTACGCAACCCTCCCCAGTGCAAACCTCAGCGGCGCAGATCTGAGCAAGACCAACTTAGGAGACGCGGACTTAAGTCAAGCCAATTTAGAAAAAGCAAAGCTGATCGGCACCAATTTAAGCCATACCAATTTAACCGCAGCGAACCTCAGCGGAACCGATCTGACGGGCGCAAATTTGCAGACCGCTACGCTTAAAGATGCTAATTTTACAGGTTCCAATCTATCCCAAACCGCTTTAGCGCAACAGCCCGGAACCGCACAGACCGCGCCTGGAAGCGGACAGAATCCAGAAAAGGCCGATGACGTTTTAGAAAATACAAAGTTCAAAGCAGAAGATAGCCCCATCGCAAAAATCCCAAACCAACTCCCAACTGCCCAACATCTCAAACGCGGCGAAGTCGTCTTCGACTTCAGGCAGCGTTACTTTTTCACGAATGATGTGTTCTCGTCCTCTGCAACAAGAACGGGTGGCTCTCCCACTTGGTCGGGCGGGGGAATTCGCTGGGGTATTACCAATAGTTCGGAATTGGCCGTGGCTTACCAAAATACCGATCCGGTATCCATTGAACGCCAGGGAGCATTTAGTATTTTTGTAGAAGACTCTACCCCTACTTGGGATTTTGGCGTAGAGTTCAAGCAGAAAATTTGGGAAAATAAATCGAAAACCCAAGCGCTGAGCGGGGTGATATCACTGGCAGGTTTTACTGAGCCAGGATTTATCTTTAACAGCCCAGCCACAGGGGATATTGTCAGAAAGGGAAATGGAATTGTTCCAGGGTTGGCTTTTCCATTCACCACTCAAATTAACGATCGATTAAATCTAACCATCTCTCCCACTTTTGCATTCTTTCCCGCAGACAGCGCTTTATTCTTACATCGCCTTCCCACGGCCAACCCTGGCTCCTTTGGTACAAACTTTGGGTTGACAGGTGCGATCTCGTTTCAAGTTCATCCCAGATTGGTATTGTGGGGAGAAGCGTTCTTTCCGTTTGTCGGGAATAACAGCGTTAGCCGCAATAGCGGCCTTCCTGAAAAAACTTTGGCCATTAATGCCGGGATTCGCTATCTCGTCAACCCTCGTTTGGGGATCGATCTCTATGCAACCAATACGTTTGGCTCCTTAGGCCCCCTCGCCTTGACCGCCGACAATGAAAACTTTGGATTTGGGGCGAATCTAGTCTTCATGCCGGGCATTATTCCTGCCAACCGCGAGAATTATCCCAATAACTTTAAAGGGCAGTTTAATCGAGAAGATAGTCCATTAACAACGGATGGACTTGGATTTTTTGATGGTGGTACTGTACCCGCAGGCAAGGTACTATTGCAAGTCCAGGCAGGTAGCGGCGGCATCATGGCTGCGGGACGCTACGGGTTACTGAGAGATTTAGAACTGGGTATTTACCTAGACTATGTTTTCGGTAATGTAGACGAATCTGAGTCTGGTATTGCGGCCAAGGTGCGTTTTCTCGATCAGGCCAAAGGTGCGTTATTTACAGCAAGTGGGGTAGTAACCTTTGGTTTGGCAAACGAGCCTATTTTTAACTTGACGAACAATCAGGCCGATCGCTTTGCCCTACAAGGCGTAGACAAGTCTGTCCCCATTTACTTTTTTGATGATAGTTTGAATACCGGCAGAGGACTGATTGTCGCGACGTTTTCAGTGCCTTTGCAGTATCAGATCGGGACAGGTACTGCTGTATGGGCCACTCCAACGATCGGTTTTGTTCAAAGAGGCGGGATTTCAGTTGCTGGTATCACTGCGGGCGGTTCGGTGCAAATTGTCAAGGATGTCAGTCTTTTAGGCGAAGTCGGTTTTAACGTCGCGGGAGATGGAAATGCTTTTATTGGGAATCGTCTTGCCGATAGAATTCCTTGGAATTTCGCGGTGCGGTGGACTCCCTCTCAATTATTAGGGTTTGACTTTGGCGATTCGCTAGCAAAGCCTAGTTTTGAGCTATTCGTTACGAATCGGGTTGGGGCGTCTGTATTTCAACAATTTAGGGTAAGGGAGCAAAATGAACCAGCGGTGGGAGTTGGTGTATCGATTCCCTTTTAGTTAGGAAATTTCCAAGCATTCTGTAGGGGCACAAGGCCTTGCGCCCCTACGACTCGGTGTTCTCTTTTCTAGAAATCGCCTATTTCAAGGTACGCCTTAGGATTTCAATGCGTGCTTGGCTGCTTGCCAGAGTTCGTCTAACTCCTCAGGTGAATGCTCGGGGAAAGGTTTTTCCGTTTGTTGCTCGATCGCGCGGATGCGTTCGATCAGCTTTAGATTGGTAAGATGGATAGCCGCAGCCGGATCGATTTGACACCAGCGCGCGATATTGACCAAGGTGAACAATAGGTCGCCCAACTCTGCTTCTTGCTCGGAGCGATCGCCTTTGAGGAGTGCTTCTTGAAATTCGGCTAACTCTTCGTAGAATTTAGCCCACACGCCATCCATATCGGGCCATTCGAATCCAGCGGAGGCGGCTTTTTCTGAAAGTTTGAGTCCTGCCATTAAGGGCGGCAAACGTCGCACATAGCGCTCTAGCTTGTTGCTGAGTAAGTTCTGCTGCGCGTGGGATTCTCCTTTTTCTGCGGCTTTGATCTGATCCCAATTGGCATGGACTTCATCAATATCTTTGACCTGAACTTCGCCAAAAACGTGGGGGTGACGGCGAATGAGCTTTTGCGTAATGCCGTCGGCAACGTCTGCGAGGGAGAATTGCTGGGTTTCGCTGGCAATCTGAGATTGCAGTACAACCTGAAGGAGCAGGTCGCCTAGTTCTTCGACGATCGCCCCTGGTTCGCCCTGCCGAATGGCATCGACGGTTTCGTAGGCTTCTTCGATGATATAAGGAATGAGGGTTTCTGGGGTTTGCGCTAGATCCCACGGACAGCCACCTTCTGGATCGCGCAGCTGGGCGACTACGTCGGCCAAGCTCTGGAGGGCGATCGCTGGATTCGAGCGTTGGCTAGAGACGTAAGCCTGAAGTGGAAATACGCGATCGTCTAAGGTGAGAAGTTCTGAGCCAGAATGAGTAAGGGTTTGACCGTTGCTTGGGGAAATGAGGGTTAGGGGCTGAGAAAGACGCCCTTGCGCCGAGAGCCAATCCACCAATTGCTGTAAGTGCTCGCGACCTTCAATTTGAGTGACCAACACGGGACAGCAGAACGGAGCTGGTGTTCTAGACAGTTGAGACGCTGGGATGACTTCAAGATCTGCTTTACCATCCAGAATATTCATAGGAAAGGGTGGATCGGATAAGTTCTTCATCAGCCCATCGTACCCCAGACATTTTCATAGAAACGTTAAGGACGACTCTTTCGATGCGATTTCCGCCACTTTTTCCAAGTCGAGCCGATCGAGTCGCTCCACGTATGGCTCAATGCCCCCAATTCTAGTCCGATTAAAATGGCAAGCCCCTGCCAGCAATATTGAAGTGCGATCTGCTGGAGCTGGCTTTTGATAGCTTGCCAAGGCCAGAGCGACCAGCGATTCAAGGTTGCAATCCAAATGAAAACGGCCCCCAGCAATGCTGCCCAGAGGCCTAAATAGGCTAACCGAACGATCGTGCCGACGATCGGTCCGTGGGAGAGCCAGGAGCGGTGGCGCATGCTTTTTTGATAGGGCCGCCAAATCCAGCGCAGGATGCCCCAGCGTTTAAACTGTACGGAGTAAATATCTAAATCCGGCCCAAACATGAGGCCGCTAAATAAAAAGCTGCCCGCTAAGCTGAGGGTGATGCTGGCGTCGCGACTCGCTAAGAGGGTAAGGCCGCTCACGACGGGCAAGCTCGCGAGCGTGATGCGATCGTGGGTGGCACCGCTTGGCATGTTGGAGATATTGGAAAAGACTGTTCAAAGGCAGTTAATGTTTGCTATAGTAATATCCGCATTAACAATGCACAAGGGCGGTTAGCTCAGTTGGTAGAGCGTCTCGTTTACACCGAGGTTGTCGGGGGTTCGAGTCCCTCACCGCCCATTGGTTGGGGAAACATTGAAACTATTGCTAGTAAGGCCTCAGGAGATTTAGGCAATTCCTAAATTCCACATTGCTCCTACGCTGCAAGGTCGAACTCAAAAACAACAAAACCCTTATTCCCTACAATACTGGGGATGTAGGTATAATAGGATATAAGACGGTCGATCGTTCAGCTTGCAGCCATTAGCCATGACAAATTCCAACCCTGTTTTAACCAAAGCGTTTTTAGACACGCGATTCACTCGTGACGATGGTATCGAAAAATTAGCTCCGACACCTTTTCAGGTCAGGCTTCCGGTCTCGACTGATTCTATACTGCGCAAGCTGCCCAATCGTTCCGCGTTCATTCGAGCTGCGATCGCCGAAAAACTTCAACGCGATGGATTGCTCCATCAGGGGGATGCGTCATGACACCGGAACAGATTCAGCAGTCCATTGAGGGGTTGCTCTCGGTACAAAGGGAATTGCAGGGCAGTCAGCTACGCTTTGAAGCTGAGCTGGGCGATCTGAAGGAAGCACAGAAGCAAACCCTGGTTGCAATGGATGCACTCCTGGAACACGGTAAGGCCACAGACCGGAGGATCGAGCAGCTCGTTGGGTACAGCATCAATCGAGAGCGCGACTCCCTGGATATCCAGCAGGACATCCTGGATTTACGCCATCGAGTCGTGGCGCTAGAGCGGAAATTGTCAGACTCTTAAAACTGCGATCGCTGGGGAGTTTACCCCGTTTTTTACCCCGTTGTTTATTGACAATGCCTAGAAGCCTTTCATAGCAATAGATATAGACTCCCTAGCGTCTCGTTTACACCGAGGTTGCCGGGGGTTCGAGTCCCTCACCGCCCATTCATTATGAAATCGTCGATGTTGCTTGACTAAACGCGGGTTGCACGATTAGCAGTACCGCCGCGCTCGGCCTCTCTCACCTTCTTGCCGCGCCAAAAGATCTTGAGCGGCGTTCCGGCAAAGCCCAACACCTCTCGGAATTGGCGCTCGACGTAGCGGCGATAGTTATCCTTAAACACGGCAGGGTTATTCACAAACAGCGCAAACGTGGGCGGTTTGGTACTGACCTGAGTGCCATAGTAAATCTTGCCCTGCTTCCCTTGCCGAGTGGTGGGGGGCGTGTGCCAGCTCAGCGCTTCTTCTAACACTTCATTTACCACAGACGTGCTGACGCGACGCTGATGCTGCTCGTTGGTGGCATCGACCAAGGCCAGAATATTGGCGACCCGCTGCCCGGTCTTGGCGCTCACAAAAATAATCTGCGCCCAGTCCATGAAGTTGAGGCGATCGCGGATTAGTTTTTCGTACTCGTAAATCGTGTCGTTGTCCTTTTCGATGGCATCCCACTTATTGATGACCAAAATACAGGCGCGGCCCTCTTCGATGATGCGACCTGCCAGCTTGAGTTCCTGCTCCGTGACACCATCTACCGCATCGATCACAAACAACACGACATCGCAGCGGCGGATTGCCTTGAACGCTCGATTAATTCCAAAAAACTCGGGGCCGTATTCCACATTCTTTTTGCGACGAATGCCTGCCGTGTCGATGAGCCGATAGCGCTTGCCGTCCCGCTCGACCACCATGTCGATGGTGTCCCGCGTGGTGCCGGAAATGGGACTCACGATGGAGCGCTCTTCTCCGACAAAGGCATTCAGGAGGCTGGACTTACCCACGTTGGGGCGACCGATAATCGCCACCTTAATTTCTTCTTCTTCGGGTTCGGTTGGCGTTGGAGGCAAGTGAACCAACACCCGGTCCAACAGCTCGCCCGTTCCGTTGCCGTGGATGCCTGAGAGCGCAAACGGTTCTCCCAAACCTAAATTCCAGAACTGAGCAGCTTGGGCCAGTCCGAGCTGAGGCGATTCGCACTTATTGACGGCTAGGACGACGGGGACTTTCTGCTGGCGGAGCCACTGGGCAATTTCTGCGTCTGCATCCATCTCCCCTTCTCTGCCATCCACCACCATAATGGCAACACTCGCTTCAGCCAGCGCGGTCATCACCTGCTGTCGAATCAGGGGCAAAAATTCGGTTTCGTCATCGAAGACTAAGCCACCCGTGTCTACCACCATAAATTCGCGATCGCACCAGTAGGCAGGTCGATAGGTGCGATCGCGGGTGACGCCGGGTTCGTCGTGGACGATAGCGTCCATCATGCCCGTGAGGCGATTGACAAGGGTGGATTTACCGACATTCGGACGGCCAACAACGGCCACAATAGGAAGTCCCATAGGGAAAGATTCTCTCAACAACGAAAAGTAATGTGCAAGCCCTGATTCGTCATCATTTTCAGGGGGTCGGTACCTAACGTCTATGGGTGAAAACGTTTGTGGATGACAACACGATCGAGTCGCTCTGTTGTACTGGCCCATCAACCCACAGATCGCTTTGTGCTACCGTTCAGCTTCAATAGTTTAGCTTGTTTATCCGACCTCTTGTCTATCTTAACGTCTGCTTTTGTTGATTTTGTGGTAGGCTCTGTGCTTGTTTGCAGATCGGACGATGCGTCATCACAGTCGGTTTTACATTGGATTGCAGGGGCAAAGCTGGCTCAATTTTCAAGGTTACTGCGCCGACGAGGTCGCTCAGCTAATGTAACTCAATCGCAACAATTACAAGTATTATCTCAGGGGACTTAGGGCGATAGAGCTTATCCAGTCTGCCTTGTAGCAACCTTCCTCACCCCTTCAGGCCAAAGATTCAAAGCGAAACGCTCGATAGAGGCTTGAGAGAACGCAAGAAACAACTTTAGGAGACCCCAACAATGAACGACGCTGAGTTGCAGAATTTGCACCGCTGCGTAGAACTGGCAACCGAAGCTTTGGAGGCAGGAGATGAGCCATTTGGCTCTGTGCTAGTCACTGCTGACGGAACCGTTCTCGCTGAGGAACGGAACCATGTTGGCTCCGGCGATCGAACTCGCCATCCAGAGTTTGCTTTAGCACGCTGGGCGGCAACGAACATGACTATTGAGGAAAGAGCAGCGGCGACCGTTTTTACCTCCGGAGAGCATTGTCCGATGTGTGCTGCCGCTCACGGTTGGGTTGGGCTAGGACGTATTGTGTACATCAGCTCTTCCAAGCAACTGTCTGCTTGGCTTGCCGAGTTAGGGGTTCCGGGATCTCCTGTCCAGAGTCTACCCATTCACGAGGTCGTTCCAAGCCTCGTGGTAGAGGGTCCGATTCCCGACTTGGCCGAGCAAGTACGAGACTTACATCGTCGCTTCTATAGTTTTTCGCGAGCAGCAAGCTAATGCTCAGTTTTGGGCGGATTCATTATGAACAGGCAAATATCACGCCTCCACAGATTTGGCACACCACCGATGGCCCCTAGTATTTCGGCATACCCTTGAAGGTGACGGCGATCTTCGGGCACGACCCATTGACTCGGTTGCTCTTGGATTGCGTAATGAATGTCACGCACCTCAGCCACGAGAGATTCTCGGATTCAGTATCAGCATATTTGTCATAAATACTGTCTCTTATGATACAATAATAAATGTTGACGTAAGAATGAAACGCAAAAACGTGAATAGACATGAATGTAGATGTTTTCCGATGCTTGAGTGAAGACTCAAGTTCTCCCGCCAGCTCGAATCCTGACCATTTCACTGCTCAATACTGGGAAAGAACCGTCAAGCAAAAGCTTCTGTCGCTTCATTGAGGCACTGTTTGGCGCGCTTTTCTTTCAGAGCCTAAACTTTTGAGTTATTTCTAATAAACTTCTGCTGCAAACTATGTACTTGCAGCTATTGATCGGCATAAATATATGTTGCGATCGATAGCTGGTTTTACAAAAGCTTCCGCAATTGTCGATCGGCACCGGGCGTACTGCTGATGCAGATTTTTATTGACTGATTTTTTGATTGGAGCATTTGATTAACTCAGATTGCTTCAATCTAAAACTAGCTATCAATTTTGATAATGCTTTGAAATAAAAGCATCTATATCTTTAGGTAAAAGAGTTATCTCCACAAGTAGAGAGATAACTTAAAAGATATTGAATCAAAATTTTGCCATTACTACTGTTTTGAGAAAGGAATCGAGAAGTCATGTTGGCGACTTATCAAGAGAAAGATGAAATCTTTTATTCGAGTGCCGTGATTGAACACATTGTTCCAAAAAGTAAAAAACTTGCTTTTCGACGGTGGCATAACTCTTTAGTACGTAACATTCAGAAATATCAGGGATTTGTTCGAATCGATCTACCTGCACCCTTGGAATGCAAAAATGGTGTGCTGAAATGGTATTCAGTAATGCATTTCGATTCACCCAATCATCTTGACGACTGGTTGACTTCAAAAGATCGCACAGAAATCATGAAAATTGGGCAACAATTTTTTGAGAGCTATCGTTTCAAATCATTTACTACAGGTCTGGAAGGTTGGTTTTCTCATCAATCAGGAAATGAAATGACCAGTTTAGGCCCTTCAGCTTGGAAGCAAGCGCTAATTGTTGTCTTAGGACTATATCCTATCGTGTTTCTTCAATCGAAACTTTTTGAATCTTTGGGCATTATGCAGTCTTGGTCTTTTGCTAACTCGATGCTGATCAACTTATTTGTTACGACCATTATTCTTACATGGTTTGTAATGCCTGCAATTACTCGATCTCTAGAGTTTTGGCTGAAACCTGCTTATGTGCTTTCTAAGGCTAAAACAGAGTTCATCGGACTTTCTGGAATACTCCTAGCGATGGGTTCAATGGTTTTCTTGTTCAACTACTAGACTCAAAATAGTGAGAACAAGCAACGACTACTGACTAAAAACATTCAATGGAAATAAGAAGAATAGAGTTCATAGAATCATGGATACTGATACTCATGAACACTTGAACATTATCCCAATATTTTCTTTCAACTTTGAACATTTTACTAATCTGACGCCGGGAAGAGGGTATCAATCAAAACAACTGCTCCTTTCACTATTTTGAGACAGTTCTTGCAAATCCTCAAGTTCAGAGTATTTAGTTTTTTCTCCAATTTTCATTGCAATTAGTAGCGTTAACCCTTTCAGCTTTAAATCAATCAGTCTATCTCATGGTAAGGCGGTCAGCATCTGTTTAGATCTTGACTCGTCCAACTTGAGTAACCTCATTTGAAGTAGGAGTTTTGATAATGGTAAATTTACAGCGACAGATCGAGAGATCTGATTCAAGAATTTGTCCCTGCTGCTCTTATTTATTGCTGCGGCACTTAAAGGATCAAAGAATTTATTGGTTCTGTAGAAGTTGCTGGCAAGAAATGCCATTGCTTGGAGCAATACTTTCTAGAAAAGTTTTACAGAAAAATAGGTTAACCCACCCTAAAAAAGACTTATTGAAACTCGTGACTTTGGGATTATAAGCTCTCTTCTATCAGCAAGCTATTATCTCTTTGAACGCCATTTTCATTTACTGACACGCCATGATGTTTCTTATACCATTTGTAGCTGCTTGTTTTGCAATCTATCTTGCCAAATTCACAAAAGAGGAAATGGTTAGAATATTTGCGCTGTTTGTGGCTTTTGCTAGCTTTGTAATAAGCTGTGTTTTAACTCCTTGGTATCTTCAAATATGGATACTATTTTTTGTACTATTTAGTGAATTTTTTGTAGTCGTCAGATAATGAAGTTATCTTTACGTATCAATAAACTCATAATTCTGTAGATTATTTCCGGCAAAATATTTAATATTAAAATCTTACTGAATTACGATCTGATTGTTACTGCAATTTAATTTAATTAAAAATATAGCAGCCAAAAACGTTAAAATAATTAATCATGGATTCACATTTTATGATTCAACTTTATGAGTTTATCTGCATTATTATTATCGAATTAATCTTCCCGCCATAAATCTAGATTCTCTAAGTCAGAATTTTAGTCAATTAATAAAGATCGGGAGAACCTGCATGACATCTCAAACAATTATGACTCAACGAAGTATCAAGCCCATTTTGCTGACATCACATGAGGTTAGGCTTAACCGCACAAATATGCTTGTGATTGATGTACAAAATCCAAAATTTATGACCTGTATGATTCCAGGTGCAAAACGATTGAGTATTGATGTCTTTCTAAAGGATATTTCTATACATCAACCTATCTTAATAACCAGTCTAACTGGACAGCGAAGTTTTAGTGCAGCTCAACAACTGATTAAACGAGGTTACTGCGAAGTTTACGTTTTGAAAGGTGGAATTATGGCGTGGCAGAGTGCAAAATTAACAGTATGGCTAACTAAGCTTCCTAGTTAGGTTCTCAATTTTTATCATAATTAATGTCCCTCATTTTCACTGCTGAATCCCAGGCACATGTAAGATTTCTACGATTCTGATATTCTTGGATGAGTTTTTTGGGAGTAGCGAACGCCTTGGGACACTAATTAATCGTGTTTGTTTAATTAGGAGGTTAAATCAAACTAATGCTAGATCAAATCTTCGATTCTTCTTTCAATATCGGAATTAAAACATTATTTTTGTTGCTTGTATTAGTCGCAATGGAGGCAGTACTGTCTGCGGATAATGCGATCGCACTGGCAACATTGACCCGAACATTACAGAATCCAATACTGGAAAAACGTGCCCTAAATATTGGACTAGGGCTAGCCTACATTCTTCGAATGCTCTTGATTCTAAGTGCAATCTGGATTGTACAATTCTGGCAATTTCAACTTGCAGGAGCAGTTTATTTACTTTGGTTGGCTTGGAAATATTTTACAACAGATAGATCAGATGATACACACTATAGTGCACCAGCTAAATCACTCTGGCAGATCATTCCATTGATTGCTTTGACGGATCTCGCTTTCTCTTTGGATAGTGTGACTACGGCAATTGCAATTTCTCAAGAACTCTGGCTAATCGTTTTAGGTGGAACGATTGGAGTAATAGCACTTAGATTTTTGGCAGGATTGTTCATTCACTGGTTGCAAGAATTTACTCATTTAGAAGATGCTGGATATGTTGCAGTTGTCTTGGTTGGACTGCGCTTGTTACTCAGGGTTTTGAGTCCTAACTTAATAACTCCTGAATGGGTTATGCTCGGCTTAATTGCAGCGGTTTTTATATGGGGATTTTCACGCCGAACGCAAACATCTTTGTATAAATCATTGAATATGCAACTTAAGGAAGATGTCACCATTAAAAGTGTGCAAAAAATCTAATTTTTTTGCATATTTATCACGATCGAAGATGCCTAAAATAATCGTCTAGCTCATTGCTGATATTGCTTTTGGGATAATTTTTGTGACCTTAGTGGTGCAGAAAACTCGTCAATGCCTTCCCAGACAAGGATTGCTAATCAACAAAAAGAGAGATATCGGAAATAGGCATTCAATGTAATGCTTAAATTCCTTCATAGAAAGTAACTTTATGTCAGCCTCCTTGGTGGTGCAGAAAATTCAAAGGGTGCTAAAAGCTTTAGAGAACAGTTACCTTGGCAAACTCAATGCGAGTGTTCATAGCATCTTGTTTCTTGAGAGAGGCGTAGGCAGGAGGAGGATTACATCGTGGCAAATATCTTAAAGGTAGTAAGGGTAATCTCTTAGTGGCATAGAAAACTCGTGAAACCTTTACAGAGCAAAGATTCTCATAAATTCAAGCTTATTGAGAATATGGCTAAAAACTAACGTAAAGTCAAGGTTTCAGAGCCATGTCTAGAGTCAAACGCTTGTTTCAAGCAGAGCATAAAAAGTTTTCTGCACCACTAAGCGACCAGCCCTCAGATCTCGAAGCTGCTAGAGCTTTTATGGGAGAGCGTTTCCAGAAAAACGACTCCACTGTATTTGCAATTCGCGACGATGAATCGATGCTTGGTTTTACCCAGCTTTTTCCTAGTCTTTCTTCAGTGTCAATGAAACGGGTTTGGATTTTGAACGATTTATTCGTGCGAGAAGTCCACCGCAAGAAAGGCGCTGCAACGTTGCTAATGAGTGCGGCAGAGAACTTTGCGCGAGAAACAGGAGCCGTCCAAATCATTCTCTCAACTCAAACTTCCAACATTGCCGCTCGATCGCTTTACCAATCCCTTGGATATTGCAAAGATGAAAATTTTTGTCACTACTCGTTAAGTTTGCAGCGATCGCCCTAAACCTTTGCCGTATCGGGCAATTCCCCGGCAGCCTTCAATCAAAACGCTAGGCATTTTACCCGCGCATCAGTCCCGACCAGTGCAAATGCATTAACGTTTTGCAACCATCCACAATCAATCTTAACCTTCAAATAAAGACACATTACGAAGCGCGGTCTAATGTTTTGGGATCGTCTAGGATGCGCATAAGCTGCGGGCTAAAGCTGCCTGCGGGCCAAGGTCGTTCTGACGTCTTGGATGGCAAGCACTAGCGCATTTTCACGAACGATTTGTATTCAGCTTAAGGAGCACCCATGACCATTGCCGTTGAGCCAGCACCACAGGCCGATCAAACCCTGGAGGAGATGGCAAAAACATCGCTCAAAGTGGGGATTCCCAAGGAAATATACCCCGGCGAGCAGCGCGTTGCCGCCACGCCCGCGACCGCCCAAGTGCTCCAGAAAATGGGCTTTGAAGTCTGGATAGAATCTGGGGCGGGCGCTCTCGCCAATTTTTCCGACGATAGCTACGCGCAGGCCGGATGCTACATTTGTGCCGATACGCGACAGATTTGGTCGATCGCCGATATCGTCCTCAAAGTCCGCGCCCCTCAGCAGCACCCCGACTTGGGTATTCACGAAGCAGAACTGGTTCGCGCGGGCCAAACCCTCATCAGCTTTATCTGGCCCGCTCAAAATGCAGAATTGCTAGATCGGCTTGCCGCTCGCAAAGCCACTGCGATCGCCATGGACTCCGTGCCGCGCATCACGCGGGCGCAGAAAATGGATGCCCTGAGTTCCACGGCAAACCTGGCAGGCTACCGCGCCATTATCGAAGCCGCCCACCAGTTCGGTCGCTTTTTTACCGGACAAATTACCGCCGCAGGCAAAGTTCCCCCCGCTAAGGTGATGGTGATTGGGGCTGGGGTGGCTGGATTGGCCGCCATTGGTGCAGCGCGGAGCATGGGGGCGATCGTCCGCGCCTTCGATACCCGTCCGGTCGTCAAGGAACAAGTCGAAAGCATGGGTGCGGAGTTCCTAGAGCTGAACTTTCAAGAAGATGGTTCTGGAGCGGGCGGCTACGCCAAGGAAATGAGTCCCGAATTTATTGCCGCCGAAATGGCGCTGTTTGCCGCCCAAGCGAAGGATGTGGATATCATCGTCACCACGGCGCTGATTCCGGGCAAACCCGCACCAAAGCTGATTACCCGCGAAATGGTGGAGAGCATGAAGGCGGGTTCTGTGATTGTGGATATGGCCGCAGAACAAGGCGGCAACTGCGAAGTCACGCAACCGGGCAAAATTTATCGCTACCATGATGTGTCAATTGTGGGGCTGACGGATTTACCCAGCCGGATGGCAAACCAGGCCAGCCAACTCTACGGCACCAACCTGTGCCATCTGCTCAAGGACATGGGCGGTTCGGAGAACTACGCCATTAACTACGACGACGAAGTCGTGCGCGGCGCGTTGATTTTGCACGATGGCAAGCTGACCTGGCCTGCCCCCAAACCAGCCGCCCCGCCGCAGCCCGCTACCCCTGCTCCCGCAGCCCCAGCAAAAGTTGCGGCAGCCGTGGAAGCAAAACCTGAGAAGAAATCCAGCGGCTGGATTTGGATTGTCTTGATGGGCTTAGCGCTCTTGGGCATTGGCTTAGGCGCACCGGAGTCGTTTTTATCCCACTTTATTGTGTTTGTGCTGGCCTGCTTTGTGGGGTGGCAGGTGATCTGGAACGTGGCCCCTGCCCTTCATACGCCCCTCATGAGCGTGACCAACGCCATCAGCGGCATCATCATCTTGGGCGGGATGCTCCAAATTTCAGGGCCGCTAACTTCTGCCACGACGGTGTTAGGGGCGATCGCCGTTCTAGTCGGCACCATCAACATTGCCGGAGGGTTCTGGGTCACGCAGCGCATGTTGAACATGTTCCGCAGGTAGATAGACGGATGCCCCTCACCCCCAGCCCCTCTCCCAAAGGGCGAGGGGAGCAATATTGAATTAGCCCTTCTCCCCTTGGGAGAAGGGTTGGGATGAGGGGGATGAGAGTCCGCAAGTAATTCTAAATCTTCTAAGCATTACAGACGCCACAGCAGTTTGAAGAGTATCAGCACGTTATGAACAACAGTCTCGTCACAGTTGCCTACATTGCAGCCAGCGCCTTATTTATCTTGAGTCTCGCCGGGCTCTCCAACCAAGAAACCGCCCGCAAAGGCAACCTGTTTGGCATTATCGGCATGGCGATCGCCCTCTTGGCAACGGCTTTGAACGGTAACGTCAATATCGCAGGGTATGCAACCCTCGCCGCCATGATTGTCCCCGGCGCTTTAATTGGGGCAACCTTAGCCTCGCGAGTGGCCATGACGTCCATGCCGGAATTAGTTGCCATCCTCCACAGTTTTGTAGGGCTTGCCGCCGTGTTGGTCGGCATTGGCAACTACCTCGGCGAGGAAGCCAGCCTGACCGGGGCGGAAGCCACGATCCACCAAATCGAAATTTACCTGGGCGTGTTCATTGGAGCGGTTACCTTTGCCGGATCCGTGGTGGCCTTTGCCAAACTGCGCGAACTCATCGGCAGCAAACCTCTGATGCTGCCCGGTCGGCACCTGCTCAATATCGGCTTTTTGGTCGGCACCGCCGTACTGGGCGTGCAGTTCATGGGCGCGGATACCCCTGCTGGACTCCAACCCCTGCTGATTATGACGGCGATCGCCTGTCTGTTGGGGCTGCATCTCGTGGCGGCGATCGGCGGGGCGGATATGCCCGTGGTGATTTCCATGCTCAATAGCTATTCCGGCTGGGCGGCGGCGGCGGCAGGGTTCATGCTCAATAATGACCTGCTCATTATCACAGGAGCCTTAGTGGGCAGCAGCGGGGCAATCCTGAGCTACATCATGTGTCGCGCCATGAATCGCTCGTTTATTAGCGTGATTTTAGGCGGGTTTGGCACGGGTCAAACCTCCGGCCCTGCTAAGGCCATTGAAGGCGAAGCAACCTCGACCACCGTCGATGACACGGTGGAGCTGCTGAAGAATGCCCGCAGCGTCATCATCGCACCGGGCTATGGTATGGCTGTAGCTCAAGCCCAACACGCAGTGGCGGATATTACGCGGATTTTGCGCGATCGCGGGGTGACGGTTCGCTTTGGCATCCATCCGGTGGCAGGACGGCTTCCCGGTCACATGAACGTGCTGTTGGCTGAGGCCAGCGTGCCCTACGACATCGTGTTGGAGATGGATGAAATCAACGAGGATTTTGAGAAAACCGATGTGGTGCTGGTGATCGGAGCCAACGACACGGTCAATCCCAGTGCGTTGGAAGATCCCAACAGTCCCATTGCCGGAATGCCCGTCCTGGAAGTCTGGAATGCCAAACAGACGATCGTGATGAAGCGCAGTATGGCGAGCGGCTACGCTGGGGTGGACAACCCGCTGTTCTATAAAGACAACACGCTGATGCTGTTTGGAGATGCCCGCAAAAACGTGGATGCGATTCGTGCGGCGTTGGTCCAAGAAGATGCCGCAGCTCCGGCATTGGTCGCCGCTTAAGCCCATTTTTTGGCTGCTGTTCTTATATAGGGTATAGGGCAGCAGCTTGAAGCTTGCTTGTCTGTTACCGATGGATCTGCTGTTTTACGTTCTGCGCGACTAGACTAAAGACAAATCCAATCGATTTGACCAAAACCTATGACGACAGAGCGTTCGATCGAACCTCGACAACTGGGCGCTACAGGGCCAACCGTTTTTCCGTTTGCCCTGGGATGCATGGGCATGTCTGGCATGTATGGCGCAACCAATGACGATGAGAGCATTGGCACGATTCATGCGGCTCTGGACAACGGTGTCGACCTGCTGGATACTGGCGATTTCTATGGCTGCGGCCATAATGAGATGCTCATTGGTCGGGCGCTCAAGGACCGTCGCGATCGCGCGATGCTCTCTGTCAAATTTGGGGCGTTACGCTCTCCAGAGGGCGGCTGGATTGGCGTCGATGGGCGACCCAACTCGGTCAAAAACTTTGCGGCCTATAGTCTGACTCGCTTGGGCGTAGACCATATCGACATTTACCGCCTTGCCCGTCTCGATCCGCAGGTTCCGATCGAGGAGACGATTGGGGCGATCGCAGATCTGGTCAAAGCGGGGTATGTTCGTCATATCGGACTATCGGAGGTGGGGGTAGACACGATTCGCCGCGCCCATTCCGTTCACCCTATTTGCGATCTTCAGATTGAATATTCTCTGATCAGTCGCGACCCTGAAACTGCGATTTTCCCCGTGCTTGACGAACTGGGTATTGGCGTAACGGCCTATGGCGTGCTATCTCGGGGTTTGCTGAGCGGCTCTGCGCCGACTGCGCCCAATGATTTTCGCGCCCATCTGCCTCGCTTTAGCGGCGAAAATCTGACCAAGAATCAACCTTTGATTGACGAGTTGAAGAAAATTGCAGCAGAGAAGGGCGCAACGCCGTCCCAAATTGCGATCGCCTGGGTCCTGGCCAAAAACCCAAAAATCATTCCGCTGATTGGTGCTCGGAAACTATCTCAACTGTCGGAATCGTTGGCAGCCGTCCAGGTTCGCTTATCGACCGAGGAGTTGACGCATATTGAAGATGCAATTCCTGCTACGGCGATCGCGGGAACTCGCTACAGCGAGGACCAAATGCAAATGCTAGACAGCGAACGTTAGTTGGCATGCAATAGTCGCCCCATGGCCCCATGCGTTGGCATCTTGAAATGCAGTATTCGCTCTCGCACTATCGACTGACCGAAATTGCTACCTCTTCAATCTCGCGTACCGCGTCCCAGTCAATTAATGCGACCCAAAGATGTTCTTCATCGGAATACTGCACTACGCCATCCGCCTCTAAGGCTTCGCTATAAAGGGTCAATGGCTGACCATCCCGTAATTCAATATGCAAACGGCTCAGATCTTCGATTGTCCCTACACAATTCAAGCGAAGACGACCATTGACATCGGCATTATGAAAATCAGCGTAGACTTTTGGATAACTCATGGAAAATCTCCAATCAGGTTAGTTTTCGGGATGGATTCGGTATTGTTGGAGTTAGCAAATCGCTGATTTTTTCCGGGCTTAATCCTGTCAGAGTAGCGTGATTTGGGCTACGACCAGAGGTTCGAACTACATCTCCGCCAGCTTGTCGGATTTCATAGAATCCACGTAGGGTACTCAAGCACTTTAATGTGTATAAGTGGCAAGTCGAAATAACTATGTACTACGTGAATGACGTATGCTAACTCCAAAATAGGGCCATTCTCTAACTAAAATCGGATAACTTCGACCAGAGAATATTATCCAGTAATTTTCTGATTTGGGGACTCAGATGAGGGATCTTAAGATTGAAACTTCCTACTCGGTATGTATTTCACTTAATATTCCATTCATGTCCGAGTTGCTCAAATGATTTGACCGCATCCACGCCGCCCCTCGCCTCAAGCGCTTCAGCCCCAGCCCTCACTTGAGGTTCATGAAAACCAGTGCAAGAAAAAGTCGGCTCAGTTTGGCATGCTGCATCCTATCTCTCCGACAGCCGGAGCAGAAAGAGAAAGCAGACCGTTGCCTGCCTTCTCCTCGAACTAGTACGGAGTTTGGACTGCCTTGGGCGGGAGCGGTTGAGGGTTTAGCATTTGTTGCCCAAAATTGCCCTGGGGCCGGAATCGGTCGGCAGGTAATATCAAGTCCTCTCGGTTTAATTTCAACTTTCCGCATTGGGGGCAGTTAGGGGGCCAAGGGTCATCCCAGCCGCCGCTGCCAACCGCGGGAATGTTATACCGACGGTTAATGCGATCGCAGCCGCTGGGGTTGTCGGGATGCGGGGTGCAGGCATGGGCGGGAGAAATCAAGAACGGGGCGATCGCGCCCGCGCCAACCAATCCTAATACAAGCCATGTTCGACGAATCATGATGGGTGTCTCCTGAACGGTGAATACGCTTACTATCGCGGGATTCAGCCGTTGGAGCGATGCGCCAACGCAGGGGCGATCGGCGATCGTTCGGATCGATTGAAGTGTCTCGGATCACCCTGTGCGGGGCCAGAAATTCCTTCATCCAGCGCACCGCAAATCGTCCTATGATGGTTAGCTGTCTGTAAAAACAGCGATCGCCTCCTACCATCATTGCCGAAACCCAACCCATGACTCAGGAATACCGCATTACCCTACTGCCCGGCGACGGCATCGGACCCGAAATTATGGCCGTCGCCGTGGATGTCCTCAAAACGGTTGCGGCACTCCAGGGCAACCTCAGCTTTACCTTTCAGGAGGCGTTGGTGGGAGGCGCTGCGGTGGATGCCGTGGGGCAACCCTTACCGGAGGAAACCCTAGACAAATGCCGCAATAGCGATGCCGTGCTCTTGGCGGCGATCGGCGGTTACAAGTGGGATGCCCTTCCCCGCGAACTGCGTCCCGAAACGGGGCTGTTGGGCCTGCGCGCCGGACTAGAACTCTTTGCAAACCTGCGTCCAGCTCAAATTGTGCCCCAACTCATTAATGCATCTAGCCTCAAACCAGAAGTGATTTCTGGCGTCGATCTGATGGTAGTGCGCGAACTCACGGGCGGCATCTACTTTGGAAAACCGCGCGGCATTTTTGCCACCGAAACCGGAGAACAGCGGGGCTTCAATACCATGGCCTACAGCGATTCCGAAATCGATCGCATCGGTCGCGTTGCCTTTGAAACCGCCCGCAAGCGCAGCCGCAAGCTCTGCTCCGTGGACAAAGCCAACGTCTTGGAAGTGTCGCAGCTTTGGCGCGATCGCATTACGGCCCTCTCCGCCGAGTACCCCGACGTAGAACTCACCCATCTTTACGTCGATAACGCTGCCATGCAGTTGGTCCGCGCGCCCAAACAGTTTGACACCATCGTCACGGGCAACCTCTTTGGCGACATTTTGTCCGATATTGCCGCCATGCTCACGGGCAGCATTGGCATGTTACCTTCCGCCAGCATGGGAGCCTCCGGGCCTGGATTATTCGAACCCGTCCACGGATCCGCACCGGATATTGCGGGTCAAGATAAAGCGAACCCCCTCGCTCAGGTGTTGAGCGCTGCGATGATGTTGCGCTACGGCCTCAACCAACCTGAGGCTGCTAACCGCATCGAACAAGCCGTGCAGAAGGTATTAGAAGCAGGCTATCGCACCATCGATATCCAATCTCCAGGTACCACGGTTCTAGGCTGTCAGGCCATGGGGGAAGAGTTGATTCGGGCGTTGGGTACTTGATCTGTCGGCTGGCAGAATCGTTCTATCTCTGCCTTTGCTAATCTAGGCAAGTTTCATGTTGGCGGTCGGGGTCTTGCTGAGCAATCCATGGCTTTATACCAATTCTGCAAAATTTCACTACACATCTGATCCCCCCTAGCCCCCCTTAAAAAGGGGGGAATTCACTCATAGTCCCCCTTAAAAAGGGGGATTTAGGGGGATCTTGATGTGTAGCCACGACAAGTAGATTTGGTATTACGCGTCGGCGTTCAGGCTAAATTCTTGTCGTCTTAGATTCCACGTTATAGTGATCCCAGCTCCGAAAGGTTGCGAACATCCTAGATTGCTAACTATGACCTCAACCCTGTCGCAACGCATTCAAACCTTTTACGACACTTCCTCTGGTCTGTGGGAACAGATTTGGGGAGAGCACATGCACCACGGCTATTATGGTGCAGATGGAAAACGCAGGGGCGAACGCAGACAAGCCCAAATCGACCTAATTGAAGAACTTCTGGCTTGGGCGAAGCCGGGAGCGGTGACCGATCTCTTAGACGTAGGCTGCGGTATTGGCGGGAGTTCGCTCTATCTCGCTCAGAAATTTAATGCCAAAGCCACTGGGATCACCCTCAGTCCCGTTCAGGCGAATCGGGCGATCGCCCGCGCCCAGGAGGCCAACCTGTCGGGCCAAGCTCAGTTCCAGGTCGCCGATGCCCTGGATATGCCCTTTGCCGACAACGCGTTCGATCTGGTGTGGTCCCTAGAGAGCGGGGAGCACATGCCGGATAAACGGCAGTTTTTGCAGGAGTGTTTTCGAGTCCTAAAGCCGGGCGGGACTTTGATTCTGGTCACTTGGTGCCATCGACCGTTGACTTCGCCTCAAGACGCCTTGACCCCTCAGGAACAAAGCCTCCTCAATAAAATCTATAGCGTGTATCACCTGCCCTACATTATTTCGCTGCCGGACTATGCCGATATTGCCCAAAGCCTCAATTTTCAGCACATTCAAACAGCAGATTGGTCCGATGCCGTTGCTCCCTTTTGGGACGAAGTGATTGCATCGGCCCTGAACCCCGCCACCGCATTCAAAATTTTAAGCGCGGGTTGGATGACCCTTCAGGGCGCGTTTGCCTTAGGACTCATGTCCCAAGGCTATCGTCAAGGGTTGGTGCGGTACGGTCTGCTCAGCGCCACCAAATCTTAAGTTGTATGGGTTTAAACGTTTTGCCAAAGTACTTCCAACCGTGGATCCAGTGGTTACAGACGCTGTGGAAATTCTCTCGACCCCATACCATTATTGGAACCAGTCTGAGCGTGCTGGGTCTCGCGGCGATCGCCCTTGCCGCTTCGCTCCAAGCCAAAGGATCGGGCAGCGGTTTAGCGAGTATCGCTCAAATCCCCTGGCCGCAAACGATAGGGTTAATCCTGAGCGCGTTAATCCCTAGCCTGTGCGCCAATGTTTATATTGTGGGTCTCAACCAGCTCAAAGACGTCGAAATCGATCGCGTGAATAAGCCCGGCCTTCCCCTCGCCTCCGGCGATTTTTCCCGGACGGAAGGGGTTGCCATCGTCATCGCGACGGGGATTTTAGCCCTTGTCCTGTCCGCGATGGGGGGGCAATTCCTATTCTTGACCGTGCTGGCTAGCATCGGCATCGGCACTGCCTATTCCCTGCCTCCTTTGCGATTGAAGCGGTTTCCCTTTTGGGCGGCCCTCTGTATTTTTGGGGTGCGCGGGTTAGTGGTGAATCTAGGTTTTTTTCTACACTTTCAGGAACACTTGGGCGGGTCTGGCGCAATTCCGCTCCAGGTGTGGGCTTTGACGGCCTTTGTGATTCTGTTTGCCTTTGCGATCGCCATTTTCAAAGACATCCCGGATGCCAAGGGCGATCGGCTGTTTCAAATCGGCACCCTCGCTCTGCGGTTGGGGATTCCTGCGGTCTTTAATTTGGCCCTTTGGGTGCTGACCGGGGGCTATCTTTTGCTGATTGCAGCGGCGGCCTTGGGTTCTATCCCAGTGCAGCCTTTATTTTCGATCGCTACCCATTTGGGGTTGCTGGTCTGGCTCTGGCTCCGCAGTTCTAGGGTCGATCTGGAGGACAATCGCAGCATTAGCCAGTTTTACCAATTTATTTGGAAGCTATTTTTTCTGGAGTATTTACTATTTCCCCTCGCCTGCCTCCTGACAATCTAACTGTATGGAATGGCCGCAAGGCGAAGACCCTTTGCTGAGGGTCAATCCTTCGATTCTTTGAGCGTGGCGTAATGATGGTTGACAAACCAGTCAACAGATTCTTTGAGTGCGGTTGCGATGGATGTTTGAGGAAGCCCCAACTGCTGCTGGGCTTTAGTGGCATCGTAAAACATCATTTGCTGAGACATTCGCACGCCATCTAAAGGGACAGAAGGTTTCTTGCCCAGACGCGCTAAGATTTTTTCATCGACCCAGGCAACGCCGAGCGGAATCCAGGCTGGAATTGTAGACTTTGGCGCAGGTAGTCCTGTCAGTTTGGAAAGCATCGCCAGCATTTGCTGGAGCGTTACGTTTTCATTGCCTAAGATATAGCGATCGCCCGTTTTACCTTTGTCCAATGCCAATAGATGCCCCTCGGCCACATCCTTGACGTGGATGAGGTTTAGGCCTGTATTGAGGTAAACAGGCATCTGTCGCCTCAGGAATCGCAGAATAATGTCCCCGGTGGGGGTGGGCTTGAGATCCCAGGGGCCAATGGGCGTGCTGGGATTCACGATCACCACGTCCTGACCGTTCTGCACTGCTTCATGGGCTTCTCGTTCGGCCCAGTACTTGGACTTTTTATAATCCCCGATCAACTTTTCGACGGGGCTTTGGTAGGTTTCATCGGCAATGCGTCCATCTTTTGGCACGCCAATGGCGGCTACGGAACTGGTATAGACCGTCCGCTCTATCCCTGCTTCGCGAGCTGCCGCCAAGATATTACGAGTCCCCAAAACATTGCTGTGATAGAGTTGTTCGCGATCGGATTGCCACAGACTATAGTGAGCTGCGACGTGAAAGGCAACTTGGCAATCTTGCATGAGCGTGGCTAAGGATGGATCGCAGAGATCTCCCTCCACCAATTCGATGCCAAGCCCTTTCAGGTTATTGAGGTTGCTTTCGGGCCGAGCCAAGGCTCTAACTTCATAGCCGCGCTCTAGCAAAAGGCGGGCTAGGTTAGCCCCGACAAAACCCGTCGCGCCTGTGATGAAAGCTCGCATTTCTCCCCCGTCAAGAATAAGGAACGCTCGAACCGCCTGGAGGTTCTGGAGAAATCATGCCATCTTCAACGTAAACCACTCGGTCTGCAATATCCATAATCCGAGGGTCGTGGGTCACCATGACGACCGTGCAGCCTTCTTCCTTGGCGAGCGATCGCAGCAATTCAATCACCGCACGACCGCGCTGGGAATCGAGGGCTGCCGTGGGTTCGTCGGCAAAAATGAGGCGCGGTTTGCCCGCCAACGCGCGGGCGATCGCCACGCGTTGCTTTTGCCCTCCCGATAAATCTGACGGTAAGCTTTGGCTCTTATCCGACAACCCGACATGATCGAGCAGTTTTAAGGACTGCTGTCGGGCTTCTCGACCGTACAACCCCTTGAGGTTCAACGCTGTTTCGATATTCTCTGCTGCCGTGAGGGCAGGGAACAAATTAAACCCCTGAAAAATAAAACCCATATTTTTCAGGCGAAATTGAGCCAGTTTATGGCGAGACAGGCCCGTAATTTCTTGGCCTAATAGAAATACATCACCCCCTGTCGGCGTGAGTATTCCTCCCAAAATAGAGAGCAGCGTCGTCTTGCCGGAGCCGGAGGGACCCATCAACAGCTGGATGTCGCCAGTCTTAATGTTGAGATCGATTCCCTTGAGAACCTTGAGGGGTTGATCTCCGGTTGGGAACGTCATCTCGATGTTTTCGGCGCAGAGGGCGTACTCAGGCAATAATTCCACCGACTTTGGCTTCGATCGAGTCATAAAAGGAAACGGCATGAGCGATGTCTCGGTAACTTTACTCTCGCGTGAGGAATGAGTTCAGCGAACCTATTCACGTGGACTGCTCCGAGGCGCACCGCGATCGTGCTCGAGACAAGGCTTACAGATAAAAGCTTGACTGATATGGCAACGGTCTTTCAGTAATGTTACCCAGTTCACTATTTTAATTTCCTCCACCATTAGGATTTAAATACCATCGCCGGATCTAACTGCGTCACTTTCTGAATTGCAAAAATAGCGGCTCCGCAGCACATCACGATGGTCAGGACCAAAACACCGCCAGCAGTCATTGGGCCTACTAAAATCTGCACGGCCTGCGCTTTTTGGGTCCATCCCCCGACGAGGAGCACGATACCCATGCCTGGGAGGTATCCGAGGATTGCCATCCAGAGCGCTTGCTCCAAGATAATTCGGTAAATGAACCAATCTGAGGACCCCATTGCCTTTAGCGTTCCGTATTCTTTCAAGTGATCGGTGACGGACGAATACAAGATTTGACCGACGACCACGGTGCCAACAATCACGCCGACGACTGCGCCTAGACCTAAAATAAAGCCGACTCCAGTGCTATCTCGCCAATAATCTTGGGTAAGGGTGGTGAGTTCTGCTTGGGTTAAGGCTCTGGTATCGGGTACGGCTGATTCGAGGCGGTTCTTAAGCTGCTCGAGGTCGACCCCTGGCTTTGCCCGAATCAGGATGAAGGTCACCCGATCCTCATCCCGTAACGCTGGTGGGGTCGGTGGCGTTGCCTTGGGTTCGACAATGGCTGAGGTGAGGAAGGCTTTCGCCGTTGGTAAGGATGTAAAGACGTAAGGACTCGATACAATCGATCGGATTTTTTCAGTTAACCCTACAATCTTTCCTTTGTAAGCACCGATTTCAGCAGTGTCGCCAATGCCCTTAACATCTAAAGTATTGAGATCGACTCGATCGATAAAAATGCTATAGGGCTTTTTGATGCTGCTTAACTGACCCTCAGCGATGGGGGCAGGACGAAATAGGGTTCCATCTGGATCGAAGCCAATAATGCGAATGGGGGCGATCGCACTAGAGGTAGAGGTGCCATTAGATCCGTAGCGCCAGACCGAACCTTGCGTAATTAGCGCTTCTGCTCGTTCGACGCCATTGACGCTTTGGGCTTGCTTCAGGCTTTCGTAGGGAATGGGTAGGGTAAAGTCGAGGTGACGGATATCTTTAGAAGCCAGCCATAGATCGGCACTGGCACTGTCGATTAGCAAGCTAGAGGAGCGCGTAAATCCATTGAGCAAGCCTGTTTGGATCGTGACAAGGCCCACCGCAAACATGATGCCTGCTTGAGCCACGATGAAGCGGGGAAGGTCTTGAAACAGGTTTTTGCGCGCAATGGAAACCATGAAAGATTTGGTGATGACGCAGCGATAATTTTAAAATTTGCTTACAGCCATCCTAAATGATTTATGGGCAGAGCGACCTTTAAGGGTGACGCTGCGCGGAGCGTCACCCTTCCCAGCGGTAGAGCAAAGTTTTGGAAAATTTCTGTATGTAAGCCTGCAATAATGCCGTCTGAGATTGACGTTTAGGGCAAATCTACGTACCTGTAAGGTGTAAAAGCCGTACTATAGAGTCGATTTAGAAACGATAGGATCGAGTCTACTAGAGTTAGGTAATAGCGTGACTTCTTGGCGCGATCGCATCAATCAGTTTAGTGGCCGCACGCGTTATGTAGTGTGCCGTCTGTTCCTTCACCTTGCGGGCAATGAGGTTGCCCCACTGCTAGGGGCGCTCAACCAAGCAGCATTCATGGCCGATGAAGCAGAGGGAGACATGCAGGTCCTCGGTGAAGAGCTGGAGAAAATCTGCCAGAATTTGCTTCAGTCCGATACCTACTGGCGGTCTGCGGCCAATGAAGGAGATGTATTTTGGGATGAAGGGGAAGCTGGAAACTTCGTGAACGAGTTATTTACCGACTCCGCCCAGCGCTACCTCAGCCAACCCGACTTGAGCAGCACTTCAGGGCAAAAAAACGATCCTTTAGTGGTGCCTATCACCCAAAACATCATCGTGATGCTGACCGTTGCCTACGAAGGCGAAGTACCCGAACTCGAATCAGACCTTTCCAACGTAGAAGCTTTGAAAGAGGGTTTAAAGGCGCTGATCAATTTGCACTATCAGAACGCGCTCAGGGCGGTTCAGATTCATTTTTCGCCCGCTCAGTTGGGAGATGAATTGACACCAGATCAAATCTTAGTTAATTTCCCCGAACTCATCCCTCTTTAGGGCGTTACACGTCCCGACCGCGCACGATTACAGTCTTAAACCATAGGTATTTTATTCCATGAAACCTGCCATGTTTAGAGGCTTCCTCACACAGTTCTCGTCTGCTAGATTGCGTCGATTCGCGATCTTGGGCATGGCGATACTCTTGAGCTTAACCACGATCGCTTGCGGCGGTCCAACACCCGACCGAACGGCCCAAGGGGGTAGGGAACTCCCGCAATCTGCCTCCAATACAGCAAACCGCCAAGGGGCGACAAAGATCGCCGATGGTAAGTACGACGTGCAGCAGGCCACCTATAACGATGGCAATGGCGAATACACGCTTTTTCTGTTAAACACGCCTCCAGGAACCTCCGCAACGTTCCGTACCGACAAACTTCAGATGGCCCAGCTCACGCCTGAGGAGGTTTCGGCCTCTCAGGAACCTTATTTACAAGTTAAAGACGGACAAGCTGCATTACACATTCCTAAGGACTTTAAGTTGGAGTACGTCCACAACGTGGTAGAACAAGCTCAAAACCCGCAAACGGGTGAGGTCGAGCAGCGCGTGGTGCGGCAGGAATCTAATTTTTGGTCGCCTTTTGCAGGGGCGTTGGCCGGACAAGTAGTCGGAAATCTCCTGTTTAGACCTCAATACTACGTGCCGCCGCTGTACCAACCCGGCGGGGGCGGGCTATCTGGCTTTGGAGGCTATGGTAGTTCTTACGGACAGGCAACTTCAGCGTATCGACAGCGCTACAACCAAGCTCCGGCAGTGGAGCGCAACCGCACGGCCTATCGAACGACTCAACAACGGCGGACGACGGGTTTTGGCAGTTCGTCTGGCCCTCGGAGGAGCGTTAGCGGCTCGTCCAATCAACGTTCGACGGGGAGGGGATTTGGGTCGAGCAACCTAGAACGGTCTAGACCTTCCACCAGTTATCGACGACCTTCCTCTGGTTTCGGCAGCAGCCGCTCTTTTGGCAGCGGTCGTTCCTTTTCAGGCGGTCGCCGCCGCTAATCGGCTTCGTTTTTGCGGCTGCGCGAGCGCTTGGAATGGTTAGCGATATCCTAGAGGGTGTGTACCGTCTAGGATTTGCTTTTAATGTTGAACCTCGTTCGGGTGTTAGGGCAGGAATTGTCTCTCAACATATCTCAGGTGCAAAGCGCGCTCGAGCTATTTGAAGAAGGCGCAACCGTTCCCTTTATCGCGCGGTACCGTAAAGAGCGTACGGGCGAGATGGATGAAACCCAATTGCGGCAACTCTCCGAACGCCACGCCTACCTTACCGAGCTAGAAGACCGCAAAGCCAGCATCCTAGCCGAGATCGAGCAGCAAGGAAAACTCACCGATGAATTAAGGGGAAAAATCGAAGCTTGTTTGCAAAAAACAGAGCTTGAAGATCTCTACCTGCCCTACAAGCCCAAGCGCCGCACCAGAGCCGCGATCGCCCGCGAAAAAGGCTTGGAACCGCTGGCCCTGTTCATTCAAGCCCTCAATCAACCCAACGCTCTGCCCCAATCCCTGGAAACCGAAGCGGCGAAGTATCTCGACCCAGAACAGGGCATTACGACGCCTGCCGAGGCGCTCAAGGGAGCATCGGATATTTTGGCCGAGGCGATCGCCGACAAAGCAGAACTCCGCGCCTATTTGCGCAAGCAGATTTTCCAGACGGGCTCGTTTGCCTCTCGCATGAAAGGCGATCGGCCCGAAGGCTCGACCAAATACGAAATGTATCGCAACTTTCAGGCCCAGATTCCGCAGATTGCGCCCCACAATTTACTGGCGCTCTATCGCGGCGAGGCCGAAGACATTTTGCAGGTGGAGATCGAGTTTGACGGCGATCGCCTGCTTTCCGATATGGCAGAGGGCGAAATTCATACCCGGACGCCGGAAGTCCGCACCTTTTACCAAGAGGTGTTGAAGGATGCCTTCAATCGTTTGATCAAGCCTTCATTGCTCAACGACATTCGCAGCGAGTGCAAGCGGGCGGCAGATTTGGCCTCCATTGAAACCTTCGCAGCAAACATGCGGCATTTGCTGCTGTCTAGCCCTGCGGGAATGAAGCCGACCTTGGGAGTCGATCCGGGCTTTCGGACGGGCTGTAAAGTGGCTGCCCTCGACCCTACGGGCAAATTTTTAGAATATCAGGCGGTTTTTCCGCACCAGTCCGCCGCGCAGCGCCAAAATGCCGCCCAGACGCTCAAACGCACGATCGAAAAACACAACATCGAACTGATCGCGATCGGCAACGGCACCGCCAGCCGCGAAACGGATGTATTCGTCGGCGAAGTCCTCAAAACGCTAGAGCGCAAACCCATCAAGGTCATCGTGAGCGAAGCTGGGGCTTCGGTCTATTCCGCCAGCGAAGTGGCGATCGCCGAGTTTCCCGACCTAGACGTGACGGTGCGCGGTGCCATCAGCATTGCGCGACGCCTGCAAGACCCTTTGGCCGAACTGGTCAAAATCGACCCCAAGTCCATCGGGGTGGGTCAGTACCAGCACGATGTGGATCGAAAGCTGCTCAAGCGCAAACTGGAAGATACCGTCGAAAGCTGCGTGAACTTTGTGGGGGTCGATCTCAACACTGCCTCTAAAGAGCTGCTGACCTTTGTGTCGGGGATAACGGAGGCGATCGCCAACAATATCGTGGCCTACCGCAATCAGAACGGAGCGTTCGAGCAGCGACGAGAACTGCTAAAGGTTCCAAAATTGGGACCAAAAGCCTTCGAGCAGGCTGCCGGATTTCTGCGGATTCGCGATGGCAAAAATCCCTTAGACAATACGGCAGTGCACCCTGAAAGCTACCCTATCGTCGAACAAATGGCGAAGGATCTGAGCGTTCCGCTGGCCCAGATCGCGCAAATCCCAGAACGACTGAAGGGAAAGCCGCTTCAGCCCTACACGACTGAAACGATTGGCGAACCGACGCTGCGGGACATTCTCTCGGAGTTAGAAAAGCCGGGCCGCGATCCGCGCGAGGAGTTTAAGTACGCGACATTTCAGGACAACATTACTGAAATGAAGGACCTTCAAGTGGGGATGAGTTTAGAAGGAGTGGTGACCAATGTGGCGAATTTCGGCGCGTTTGTGGATATTGGCGTCCACCAGGATGGGCTGGTTCACGTATCCCAATTGGCGGATAAATTTGTCTCCGACCCCAATCAGATCGTGAAAGTGGGCCAGGTGGTTAAGGTGACGGTATTGGAGGTGAACGAACCGCTAAAACGGATTAGTTTGTCGATGCGGACCGGGAAGGAAGCAGGAGGGCGATCGCCGAACGCAAAGATTCGTCCGCTCCAGGCTTCGCCGCAGATCGGTCAGCGCGCGCGAGACCCTCAAATGCAAAAATCCGCACCGACGCTTGAAGCTTTGAAGGCTAAGTTTGGCAAAAAAACTTAAGCAGCGCTAATCCGCTTGCATCAGCAGAGGCACTTGCTAGAGCGATCGCCCCTTCGCTTTGGCAAGCGTCTCCAGCTATTCTGCCTTCCAGCCGTTCTATGCCATAAGGCGGGCTTTAGCGTTATTCTGTAGGAAGTGTTTGCTATTTTACACGTTTGTTTTTGACCTCAGATTTATCGTTTCAGCTCAACCTGCATGAACATCCTCACCAACTTGTTGACCCAACCCGCCCAACCCACCATTGCAAAGCAGCGGAAGGGCATTGAGATTAAATCCAAGCGTGAGATCGATATCATGCGTCAGTCTTCGCGGATTGTAGCGACAGTGCTGAAAGAGATTTCCGAGATGGTCGAACCCGGCATGACCACCGCCGACCTCGATACTTTCGCTGAAAAACGAATCCGCGCGATGGGTGCAACTCCTAGCTTTAAGGGCTACCACGGATTTCCTGCTTCTCTCTGCACTAGCATCAATAATGAAGTGGTCCACGGTATTCCCAACCGCAAAAAGGTAATTCGAGAAGGCGACGTGCTGAAAGTAGACACGGGCGCGTTTTTCCAAGGTTTTCACGGCGACTCTTGCATCACCATTGCAGTGGGGCAAGTCACCCCCCAAGCAGCTAAGCTGATCCGCGTTGCAGAAGAAGCGCTCTATAAGGGTATCGAGCAGGTCAAGGAAGGGAACTTCTTGATGGACTTGGCGGGTGCCGTGCAAGATCACGTTGAAGCCAATGGGTTTAAGGTAGTGGAAGAATTTACGGGTCATGGCGTCGGACGCAACCTGCACGAGGAACCCTCGGTGTTCAACACCCGCACCCACGATCTTAAAAACGTACGCCTGCGCGAAGGGATGACCTTGGCGATCGAACCGATCGTCAATGCAGGGACGAGGCATACCAAAATTTTGCGCGATCGCTGGACGGCAGTGACGCTGGATAACGCGCTTTCCGCCCAGTTCGAGCACACCGTCTTGGTGACCAAAACGGGCTACGAAATTTTGACAGACCGGACTAAATTGTAATTCAGCGATAGGGTACGTTCGTGGCCTTTAAAGTGTCAGCACAGAACTTCGAGCAAAGTTTTGAGCGCTGGATTGACGCGCTTGAGATGGCAAAATCGCTCATTCCGTCCTGCAAGGGTTTATTTGGGCAGGTTAAAGTTTTAGAGGACGGCAAGTTGGTGTGGGCCTACGATCGCTTTCATCGCTACCCTCAATTTTTTGGAGCGGGTACCTACAAGCGATTGGCACGCCGCTTCGTTCTAGAAACCATGGAGGATGAAGCGTCGGGCGATCGGTCCGAGCCTTAGGGTAAGTTTTTGTTAGGACAAGCCTCGAAGGTAAGCAATGCGCGAAACTACTGCATTTGCAGTTTCAATCTCCTTCGGAGGATAGAGAAAGAAAAGTGCCGATTCAGGTCTTAAGGTTGAAAAAAAATACCTAAAAAAAGCCTAAAACTGAAGGCATGAAGAACTTAGGATCGTGCAGAAGATGAATAATTTATATAGTATTGTGGCCACCGCTGGCGTTGCCCTATTCACTACTTTCGGGATGGTCGGTGCTTCCGCAACCCCCCTTAAAATCGCTCAGTCCTCAGATGTTAACGTAGGAGGGACATCGGTGGACTGCGAGGAGGTTAAAGCATCTGCACCGGGGGTTGGCGTATCTGTACCCAATGTCAGTAGACTGGTGCCCAATGTCGGTAAAATTTTGCGCAAGGGCGTTGGCGTTCCTGCCCCCGATACTGAAGCGCCCGATACTCCCACCCCAAAGGTTAGCGCTTCAGCACCCAGAAAAATCTGCGCCCAAGCTCCTAGGAATGAAAGCGCGACACCAGCAAGCACGGATAGCGCTTCTGAGCCAGTCAACGGATTGTGGTAGAAACCTATTGGTTTTAATGAGTTTTGCACGAAAAAACTGAATGTTTCTTTAGAAAGCCTAAACGGGTCGCCCAGCGCTCTTTTCTCGCGCTCTGGGCGACCCGTTTTGTTCGATCGAGAGACTGCTGCGACAACCGTTTTCGTTAAAACTCCAGCAATAGTTGAAATCGTCGCAGCCAAAAATACCGATATAGTAGGCGTAGTGATGAACTGGCTTAACAACCATTCGATCTCTTCGCCGAGCCAGCATTCCTGCTCGGATTGAACCCACAATTTTCAGCAGGCGTAGGCCCAGTCATGGCTCCAGTTACAATTACTCAGTTCTCCCAGTTGGCGATCGCCCCTCCCCTGCTCCAGGCCATCGAAGAAATTGGCTACGAATCTCCTTCGCCCATCCAAGTCGAAAGCATACCGCCGCTCCTAGAAGGCCGCGATTTGCTGGGCCAAGCCCAAACCGGAACTGGAAAAACCGCCGCTTTTGCCCTGCCCGTCCTCAGCCGCCTCAACTTAGACCTCAACATGCCTCAGGTTCTGGTTTTGGCTCCCACTAGGGAATTGGCGCTTCAAGTAGCCGAAGCCATGCAAACTTACGCCCGTCACCTCAAAGGGTTTCATATCGTACCGCTTTACGGCGGTCAGAGTATGGACACCCAGCTCCGCCAGCTTCGACGCGGCGTGCATGTGGTGGTAGGAACGCCGGGACGGATTTTAGATCACCTGCGCCGTAAAACCCTCAAGCTGAGTGCTTTATCGACCGTTGTGTTAGACGAAGCTGATGAAATGCTGCGCATGGGCTTCATCGACGACGTAGACGAAATTTTGCAGCACACCCCCACAGAAAAACAGGTCGCACTCTTTTCTGCAACCATGCCCGAGGCCATCAAGCGGATTGCCCAGCGCCACCTGAGGCAGCCCGTCGAGATTAAGATCGCGTCCAAAACGGCTACGGTTGCCACCATCAGCCAGCGCTATTGGCAGGTCACAGACATCAACAAACTGGACGCTTTGACGCGCATGCTCGAAGTTGAAGACTTTGATGCCATGTTAGTGTTTGTGCGCACTAAGCTTGCGACAGACGAGCTGTCTGAGAAGCTGGAAGCGCGGGGCTATTCTTGCGCGGCGCTCAGCGGGGACGTGAAGCAGGCCGTCCGAGAAAAAATTGTAGAGCGACTCAAAAGTGGTTCTTTGGACATTGTAGTTGCAACAGATGTGGCAGCTCGCGGACTGGACGTAGAGCGGATCAGTCACGTCGTTAACTACGACATCCCCTACGACACCGAAACCTACATTCACCGGATCGGTCGCACTGGACGCGCGGGACGCAAAGGCAATGCCATCTTGCTTATCTCGCCCCGCGAACGGCGGATGCTGCGTACGATCGAGCGGGCAACCCGACAGCCCATCGAACCCATGCAGTTGCCTAGCTCAGAGGATATTTCAGATCGGCGCATTACGCAGTTCAAAAAAATAGTGACCGATACGATTGAATCCCAAGATCTCTTCTTTTTTGAAGAGCTGATCGCGCGCTACCAGCAAGAACAGGATTTGAGCCTCAGCGAAATTGCCGCTGCCCTTGCGTTTCTGCTGCAAAAGGAACGCCCCCTTTCGCCAAAGGAGCTGGCTAAAGCAGAGCAGCCCAAGGGCGGTAAAGAAAAAGACCGCGATCGCGCGGACCGCCGTACCGAACGGCGTGATGCCCGCGAAAACGTACCAGACATACCCATGCAGCGCTTTCGGATTGAAGTGGGGAGCGAGCACGGGGCGCAACCAAAGCATATTGTAGGGGCGATCGCCAACGAAGCGGGCTTAGACAGCCGCTACATCCATCAGATTCAAATCTTCGAAGACTTCAGCGTAGTGACGCTCCCTGAAGGGATGCCTAAGGAAGTTTTCAAGCATTTGCAAAAGGTTTGGATCTGCGGTCAGCAGCTTCAGATCGGCCCATTTTCTGACTCGGATAGAAGCGACGACAAGCGCCATAAGGCCAAGAAAACCGATAAACCGGGCAAGGAAGAGCAAAAACGCACTAGGAAACGCGCTAGCAGCGTGGCGCCTTAACGCATTTGCCAAAACGGGCGTTAGCGATTGTTGAGGTCACCGCACCGCGAGACGCGAGTTTTTGCGTTGCGCGGTGCGGCGACGATTTCTCTGGCGAACCCTATTCGGGCACGATTTTGACAGACAGCATTTTGTCTCCCTGACGAATCGCGTTTACGACGTCCATGTCTTCAGTTTTGCCAAATACCGTATGCACGCCATCTAAGTGTCGCTGCGGCGAATGACAAATGAAGAACTGACTCCCGCCCGTATCTTTGCCCGCATGGGCCATCGATAGGGTACCTGCGAGGTGTTTGTTGGAGTTGATTTCGCACTCGATCTTATAGCCCGGTCCGCCGCGACCGTCTCCATTGGGACAACCGCCTTGGATCATAAAATCGGGGATGACGCGGTGGAATTTTAGGCCATCGTAGAAGCCTTTTTCGGATAGATCGACAAAGTTTTTAACCGTATTAGGTGCGTCGGCATCAAAAAACTGAATGTTAATGGTGCCTTTGTCGGTTTCAATGATTGCGCGAGTCACAGACACGGCCCTTTAGAAGGTTTACGTTTGCAATTATACCGTTTGCTCTGCAAGCGGCTGACGGTACTGATGGGTCGCGTTCGTCAAAGTCTCGTCCATCCGGTAAGCTGAAGTGTTTATTGAATTGAGAGAAGACTATGGCAGCGAAAATTCCCGTGACAGTGATTACCGGATTTCTCGGTAGTGGTAAAACGACACTGATTCGCCAGCAGCTTCAAAATAATCAGGGTCGTCGCATTGCGGTTTTGGTCAATGAATTTGGCGAAATTGGCATTGACGGCGACCTGCTGCGATCTTGCCAGGTCTGCGATGAAGACGGGCAGGTGCTGCCCGATCGAGAAATGCCGAATATTGTAGAACTCACCAATGGCTGCCTTTGCTGTACGGTGCAGGAAGAGTTTTTGCCCACCATGCAGGCGCTACTCGAGCGCCGCGACCAGATCGACTGCATTTTAATCGAAACCTCTGGCTTAGCTTTACCTAAACCCCTTATCCAAGCCTTTCGCTGGGACGAGATCCGCACGGGCGCGACGGTGGATGGCGTGATTGCGGTGGTGGACTGCGAAGCGGTCTCGACGGGCAAGCTGGCAGCGGATCTGGATGCGCTCAATGCCCAGCGCGAAGCAGATCCCAATTTAGATCACGAATCCCCTTTAGAAGAGCTGTTTGAAGATCAGTTGGCCTGTGCCGATTTGGTGCTGTTGACCAAGACGGACTGCGTGGACAGTCAGACTCAGGCGGAAGTGCGCGCGCGCGTTCAACAAGAGCTGCGCCTTGGCGTCAAGATTATCCCCTGTCGAGATGGGCAGATTGGTTCGGAAATTCTCTTGGGCTTCAATGCCGCTGTGGAAGACGACCTGGAGTCTCGCCCCAGCCATCACGATACGGAAGACGAGCACGACCACGACGATGACATCCTCTCCGTCCCTCTGGTTTTAGCCCAAGCGATGGACCCGCAGGTGCTCGTTGGCAAGCTCAAGGGGTTGATTGCCGAGCAGGATATCTATCGCATCAAGGGGTTTGTGAATGTGGCAGACAAACCGATGCGGATGGTGTTGCAAGGGGTGGGAGATCGCCTCGAAACCTTCTACGACCGTCCTTGGCGATCGGATGAAGTGCGCGAAACGCGGTTGGTCTTTATTGGGCGCGATCTAGATGCAGCGCAGATTTCTGCGGCGATCCGATGATTGGGCTGATGGTAATGTAGCCCGATCTGCATCCTGCATCCATTTGCCGAGCAGAATTTATTAAGAAGCAATGATTAGTAGCACTGCATACAGTATTCATGAGTGATTCATTTATGCTGATGATCTTCGCGCCGCTAAAATTTCAGTGCTTTTTGGTCTAATTTTCTGCGATGGGAGAACCCATGGATTACTCCTTTCAGTTTTCAGTGATTAGCGACAATATTGGGCTGCTAGTTGCAGGTGCCTGGATGACCCTCAAGATATCGCTGCTGGCGATCGCCTTTGGTCTAGTCATCGGTATTTTTGGGGCACTGTTTAGAACCTCTGGCAACAAAATTCTGGACTGGATTGCTCTAGCCTACGTCGAGATTATCCGCAATACGCCATACCTAATCCAGCTCTTTTTTATCTTTTTTGGGCTGCCCAACCTTGGCATTAAGCTAAGTGCAGAGCAAGCTGCCATTCTGTCCCTTGCGGTAAACTTCGGAGCCTACTCCACTGAGATCGTGCGGGCTGGGGTGCAGAGCATTCAAAAAGGCCAGATTGAGGCAGGTCTTGCTATTGGGTTTAAGCCCCTAGACGTATTTCGTCTGATCGTGCTGCCGCCAGCGTTGGCAAACGTCTATTCTGCCCTGGTTGGACAAGTGATTTTGGCGGTGCTTTTTACCAGCGTAGTGTCGCAGATAGCAACGGAAGATTTGACCTTTGCTGGGGACTACTTAAATTCGCGCACCTTCCGCAGCTTTGAGATTTACTTCACGCTTTCGCTGATTTATTTGGCGATAGTTTGGTTTATTAAGGGCGTTTCCTTTGCCATCGAACAGCGCTTTTTTGCGTTTGCTAAGTTCAGGTAGTCGGCAGGAGTAGTATGGATGACTTTACCGTCCCGCGCATTTTTATCAATCTGCTGATGGCAGCGCAGTGGACCATTATTTTATCGGCGATTGCGTTTGTCTGTGGCGGCATTATGGGGTTTGGCATCATGCTGATGCGCATTTCTCCTAACAAATGGCTCAAAGGCGTGAGTTGGTTTTACGTTGAGTTTTTTCAGGGCACGCCGCTGTTGCTACAGCTCTTTTTAGCCTTCTTTGGCATTTCCGTTGTGTTTGGCCTTAACCTCTCGCCCCTCCAGGCCGCAACCGTGGCTTTAACGGGGTTTACCAGCGCTTTCCTGGCAGATATTTGGCGAGGGGCGATCGCAGCGGTGCCCAAGGGCCAGTGGGAAGCCGCTTCTGCCATTGGGTTTGGCTACTTTAAACAGCTTCAGCTGATTGTGCTGCCCCAGGCGCTGAAGCTCTCCATTGCTCCCACGGTGGGGTTTTTAGTGCAGGTGATTAAAGGCACGTCCCTGGCCTCCATTATTGGGTTTACGGAAGTATCCCGTGCCGCCGCCCAAATCAATAACGTCACGCTCCAGTCGCTGCTGATTTTTTCAATGGCGGGATTGATTTATTTCATCCTGTGTTTTCCGCTCTCGGCCTGGAGTCAGCACCTTGAGAAAAAACTGACCTATAAAACCTGATCCGATTTGGAGCGTTGCGCATGCACATACTGCGGGCATTTTTTCCTAATAGGCTACAGCGGGCGATCGCCCTCTTTTTCGCGAGTCTATGGCTGACGGTTAGCATTGCATCCTGCTCTAGCGGGCCAGCAGCCTCTGCTAAAAAGCTAGCGGTGATTAAGGCCGATGCGATCGTCGCTCCCTTGGCCGATCCAGGGAAGTCCTTGGATAAAATCATGGCGGATAAAACCCTCCGCGTAGCGGTTCCAGACGACTTTCCTCCCTTTGGCTCGGTAGGGCCTGACATGAAGCTGCGGGGCTATGACATTGATGTTGCTGGCGAAGTTGCCAAGGGCATGGGCGTAAAGCTTCAGCTCGTGCCCGTGGTGGGTAACTACCGCATTCCGTTTTTACAAACGGATCGGGTTGATGTGGTGGTCTCTAGCCTGGGCAAAAACAAAGACCGCGCCAAAATTATTGACTTTTCTAAACCCTACGCTCCGTTCTTTTCCGGCATATACGGCGGGTCAGACCTCAAGGTTGCCTCAATGGATGACCTCAAAGGGCGCACCATTGGCGTGGCCCAAGGTTCGCTTGAAGACCTAGAAATCTCCAAACAGCCCGCCGGAACCATGCAGGTGCGGCGATTTGCCAGCAATAGCCTAACGGCTTCAGCGCTGGTGTCGGGACAGGTTGAGCTGATTGCGACGGGGAACGTGGTGGCTAACAAGCTGATTCGAGATAACCCAAGCCAGAACATTGAGAAGAAGATCATCATGAAAAACTCGCCCTGCTACATCGGCATTCGCAAGGGCGACACCAAACTGGTGGAGCGGGTGGATGAGATTATTGCTGACCTCGTGCAGTCTGGAACGCTCAACGCACTCTCGATGAAGTGGTTGGGCGAGCCTTTACCTCAAAAGTTCGCTGCCTAAAAGGCTGTTTGAGAAGTCTCAATTCAACCCTGCATTAGCCCCCCGCCCCCCCAATTCAAGGCCCGACAGGGCCATAAGAAAGGGGGGAGAAATCCGAAAATTATGCTTATTTCCCCCCAATTTTGGGGGTTAGGGGGGCAAGTGTAATGTCTACGAAACTTTTCAAACCATCTCTAAGGAATGCAATAGAACAACATCCAGGAGATTCGATCCATGACCTACTCTCAGCCTCAGACAAACGCTTCTGGCACTGCTACGCTTCCCCAGCCGATTATTATCGCCAAGGACGTAGAGAAAACCTATAGCAATGGGTTTCACGTTCTTAAAGGCATTAGCCTAACGGTCAATAAGGGCGAAGTGGTGGTGCTGATGGGTCCCTCCGGCTCCGGGAAATCGACCTTTATTCGTACCTTTAATGGACTAGAACCCTACCAAAAGGGCAGCATCGAAATTGACGGCATTCGGATGTCCCACGATCTCAAAAATGTCGAGATGGTGCGGCGCGAGGTGGGCATGGTGTTTCAGCAGTTCAACCTGTTTCCCCATCTCACGGTGCTCAAAAACATTACCCTTGGCCCCATGCACCTTCGCAAGCTGCCCAAATCCGAAGCCCACGATCTAGGGATGCAGCTTTTAGAGCGGGTCGGCATCGCCCATCAGGCCAATAAGTATCCCGGTCAGTTGTCAGGGGGGCAGCAGCAGCGGGTGGCGATCGCCCGTGCCCTTGCCATGAAACCTAAGGTGATGCTGTTTGACGAACCGACCTCGGCATTAGACCCCGAAATGGTGCGCGAGGTGCTGGACGTGATGCGATCGCTGGCAGAATCTGGCATGACGATGGTGTCTGTGACCCACGAAGTTGGCTTTGCGCGTGAGGTGGCAGACCGCATTATCTTCCTGGCCGAAGGACAGCTGATGGCAGATACAACCCCAACAGAGTTTTTCAATCATCCGAAAGAGGAGCGGGTGAAAAAATTCCTGTCGCAAATCTTGCACTAGAAATTCGCCCGTTATCGATCCAAGGCTTTTTAACCCGCAGCAGAAGTTTAAGTCAGCTTCTGTTCAAACTGTTTTGACTATTTTTTGGTGTGAGGATTCGTTCATGTTTAAATTTTGGAAAACCCTAGGGCTACTGGTGCCCATTATTCTTGGCGTCTTTTCTGCTCTAGCATCCGCAGAAACGCTGCTGCACTCTGACCAGCCTGCTTTATTTTCCTTAGAACCCGATCCGGCGGATCCGATGGATCAGGTTACGTCCGTTTCGCAACTCTCCGATGTTCAGCCCACGGACTGGGCGTTTCAGGCAGTCCAGTCGCTTGTAGAACGCTATGGCTGTATTGCAGGGTATCCTGATGGCACTTTTAAGGGCAATCGCGCCGCAACTCGGTACGAGCTGGCAGCGGCGCTGAATGCCTGTCTCGACCAAATTAGCGATCGCTTCACCACAAAAGAAGACTTGGCGACCGTTAAAGCACTCCAAGAAGCATTTAAAACTGAACTTGCAACCCTCAAAGGTCGAGTGGATGGACTAGAAGCTCGTACTGCCACCCTCGAAGCCCAGCAGTTTTCCACCACCACCAAACTTCAGGGGCAAGTTATTTTTGCCGTTGTGGATGCCTTTGGTGGGGCCAGCGGCAACGGTCAAAACGACAACTTTCGGACTTCGTTTGGCGATCGCGTCCGGCTCAACTTCATCACCAGCTTTACCGGAAAAGATCAGCTTTTTGTGAGGTTCCAGGCCAGCAACCTCACCGATCCGCGACCCGCCACGGACAGCGCCCCAGGCAATGAAGCCCGTCTGAGCTTTCAATCCGGCAGCGATACCACTAATACCTTTAGCCTAGGGAGATTGCAGTACACCTTTCCGGTCAACAACCGAGTTAAACTATCCGTCGCCACCGGATTTAACGTCGGGTTTATTGATGTCATTGATGATGTGGTCAATCCCTTAGCCAGCGATGCGGCGGGGGCAATCTCCAGATTTGGTCGCTATAACCCCATCTATCGCCTCGGCTCCGATACAGGTGCTTCCGCCAATATTAAACTCAACAAAGACCTTAAGCTGGAGCTAGCATACCTTGCCAGTCGGGCAGGCTTTTCCACAGGAGGCGGCGGAAATGGCCTGTTTGGAGGCAACTATGGGGCATTGGCCCAAATCGTGTATGCGCCGAAATTTGGCACCATCGCGCTCACGTACGTCAGAGCAGACAACAACAACGGGCTGGGTCACGGAACGGGCAGCGTCCTGTCTAATTTGGGTGGACGAGAGGTTTCGACCGATGGCTACGGTCTGGAGGCCAATTTCAAGATTACCCCTGGATTTCAGCTTGGGGGCTGGGTGGGCTACATGAATGCTCAGGCTAGAACGGGTGTAGTCCAGGGCAATGCCGATATTTGGACCTATGCCGTGACGATGGCCTTTCCTGACCTGGGTAAAAAAGGAAACTTGGGGGGCTTTATTTTTGGGATGGAGCCTCGCCTTACAGGTACCACAGCCCTCTTAAGTGGGTTGACGCAGCGAAAAGACCCAGACACTGGATTTCATGTCGAGGCGTTTTATCGGATTGCCATCAATGACTACATCTCGATTACCCCTGGCGTGGTCTGGCTCACTGCACCAAACCACAACAAGAACAACGACGATATTATCTTAGGCGTAGTCCGTACAACGTTCGCGTTTTAACCCAGGACCTTGGGTTAGATCCATCAAATCTTCTCATGTAAAACATGCAGGCTAGTTTTTGTATCTTTTGTTACGAATTTGTATCGTAAGGATATCAA
Organism: Altericista sp. CCNU0014; assembly: GCF_044923475.1. Taxonomy (NCBI): domain Bacteria; kingdom Bacillati; phylum Cyanobacteriota; class Cyanophyceae; order Synechococcales; genus Altericista; species Altericista sp. CCNU0014. The sequence continues at coordinate 913,993 of NZ_CP137338.1, read as the reverse complement.
AAGCAAGTCATGGAGAATGTTCGCTCGTGAAATCAACCTTAACCTGTAACATCTATCAATTTCTAGCTTCGGCTACGCACGGTCAAAAGCCTTCTAAGCCAAGTCTGCAAGAAAAACTGATCCATATGTTTCGCTCGGCCAGCGCCTACTTCACCGCAGGCTCTGAACCTTATGTCTGGGAAACGACGAATGCAGCAGGCTATCCGCAATGGAACGCTTATGACCCCACGACACGAACTGCTATAGAAGGCGTGTCTGAAGCAGAACTTAGAATCTGGCTAGAAGAGCGCCACTACCAGTACCACTGCTCAGCCCACTAAGGTTGATTTGGCGTAGAAGTCCCATCACGGCTCTATCCCTTTACCCTTGATGGTTTCTAGAAATGCATAAACCGCTGGTAAATGCAGACCCTCGGCTAAGACCGCAACGCCAATGACTCTGGCGAACGGAACGGGCAAACTGTAAGCCCTAACATGGGGCGGAATCGGTTCAGCCGCGAGTCGTGGCAGGATGGTTGCCCCTAAGCCTTGAGCCACTAAATTGACAATCGTGGCATCCGTTTCCACCTCGTAGGCTGCTTTGAGCGTATACCCCTGCGATCGCACGTGGTCATACACCTGCTGCATCATCCGATAGTTTGCGGGATGCAGGATCAGCGGATAGTCGATCAATTCTTGCCAGGTTAACGGAGACGAATGCGGTTTCAGCGCTGCCGGACATAGCGCAATAAACTCATCTCGCATTACCTCCCAAGTTTCTAAATGCTGTCCCGCAGGCAAAAGTGTAAAGCCAATATCTGCATCGCCCTCCCGCAAAGCCTGCTCGACGTCAGCAGAGGCATTGTATTCAGCAATATTGACTGTAATGTCAGGAAAACGCTGGTGAAAGGCGACGATCGTGGATGGTAACAGATGAGCCGCAGCGCTGCGAAAGGACGCGATGCGAACCTGTCCGCCCTGAAGACCTTTCGCCGTTTCAGCTACCCGATGAATGGCCTCAATCCTTCCTACAATTGCACGGGAATGCTCGACAATTTGGGTAGCAACAGGCGTTAAGCGAGCCCCTTGGCGACCCCGCACAAATAACACTATGCCTAAATGATCTTCTAGCGCGGCGATCGCATGGCTCACCGCTGATTGCGACATCTCCAAATCTAGTGCGGCTTCACTAAAGCTATTGTGTTCCGCAACCGCAGCCAAAATTCTCAGTTGAGACAGCTTGAGCTGGTTCTGTGGATTTCGGCTCATAAGGGCTACGGTTTAAGCGCGTTTAATGGCATCCCAGTCTATTCATATAGCAATCCTAAATGGGAATTACAAACGGGTGGAGTTGCAACGTCTTATCCAAAACATAATAGGTTCTCAATCAAACCTTATTTTCGTTTTAATATTCCCCTTACCTCGATCCCATTAAGTAGAGAAGGCTTGTATGGATTGACTTGTTTTTTCTATAAGTGCCTAGCTCGCGCTGAATTCTACAAGTACTGCCTAGAAAGCATTTCGGACTTAATGAAATAAGCAAACACTCAACTTATCTCAATACGTATCTATACATTAACGAGTCAGTCTTGATTTGTTTCTGAAAAGACACTGAAATGTTCAAGCCCTGATGATGACAGATTCAGGGGTTCAGCTTAATGTGGCAACTCGTAACAGGAGTTTTATGGACCAGTCTAGGTCTACTGCTCTTCAAATTTTTGCCAACTTCTTTCCCAAAGTATCTCGGTCGAACGCTCTATTGGGTGGGGGTGCCGCTTCAGGTCATGGTTTTAGCCCGCCATTCCAATCTTTCTCTCGCGCTGTGGTTTCCTTCGGTCGTTACGCTGACGATCCTCTTTCTCGGCTTAGGACTCTCTTTGGTCAGTCTACAGAGTCTAAAAAGTCTAAAGTATCTGAGTGCTTTTTCGATCGACCGTTTGATGCGGCGCACTAGCAATCGTCAAGTTGCTGAGTTTAGATTTGGCGGTAAGCTTCTAGATTTACAGCTTAAACTGGCTTCTTTTTCTCGTTTTTGTCAGCGCATCTGGCCTCCCCATCGTTCCGGGCAGGGCAGTTTTGTCCTGGCATCCATGCTAGGCAATACGGGATTCGTTGGATTGGCGATCGCCCCTTCCTTCGTCAGCAAAACGTACCTGGGGTGGGTGGTGGTCTACGGCGTCGCAAACAATCTTTTGGGGAGCTACGGGTTAGGAGTGATTCTAGCCAGCCATTTCGGACAAACCCAAGATCGACAGAATTGGTCGAGCAAACTCCGCGCCCTATTGAGCGTTCCAACCCTTTGGGCCTTTTGCATCGGTTGCATCAGCCGTCCCATTCGGTTTGCCCAATTCATCGAGCTGGGATTAAACCATCTCCTGTGGGCCGTTATTCCCGGTTCGTTTCTGCTGATCGGGATGCAGCTCAGCCGTCTTAAAGGAGGCGTCAAGGGACTCCAGGCTGCCGCGCTCCCTGCAGCTATCAAGATGTTGGCAATTCCTTGCTTGGCCGGGATTGGCTTGACGCTTTTGGGCGTCTCCGGCGATGCCCGATTAGCGCTGGTCTTGATGGCCGGAATGCCCACTGCTTTTGCCAACTTGATTTTGGCAGAGGAATACGATCTCGACCGCCAACTGGCCGCCGGGAGCATCCTCATCAGCACGTTAGGGCTACCCATCGCGATTCCGCTCTGGGTCAAACTTTTTGGTTGAGCAAACGGCTAAGGTTTTAGACTGACAAAATCGTATCCAGCCCCAGAAACCTTACCTGGCAATACTTTTACCAATAAGCCGTTTCCTTTGCGATCGCCAGAAGGCAAAAATCGAACTGCGCCTGTTGCGCCATTCACGGCAAAGCGTTCTCCTGAAAGCGTCTTTTGCAGTTGGTCTCGGCGAAGGCCCGCATTGAGACCGGTGGCGATCGCCTTGGTCGCATCGTAGGCCATTGCGGTTCGCCAACTCCCCGAACCGCCCCATAATTTCTTAGCATCGCCAGAGAAAGAGATATTTTTCCCCTCTGAGGAATGCCAAAAAACAGATAAGACCAAGCCATTCGCCTCAGTTTGACCCTGTTTCAACACATCAAACGAGTACATCGAATGGTTACCAAATAAGGCCAGCCGTCCGTTATTCGAACGGATGATTTCTATTGCCTGGTTTAGTTTTTCAACGGAAGGCGATAAAAGTAAAGCATTGGCCCCATCGCTGATGGCCTTGCTAATAATCTCAGATGGGTTAAAGTCGGAAGCGGAAAAATCGCAGACGGTTCGCGCGATCTGTCCGTCTTCAGCATAGATTGCTTCTGTAAAATCTTCCTTAAAAGAGATACTGGCTTGGGCCTTTGAGTCAGTACAAAGTGCGATGCGATTTTTGCGAGCCGATGTGACTGCATGTTTTGCTAGCGCATCAGCTATTTTTCGACTGCTCGGTACGGTCCGAAAAATATAGCTGCCAACCCCGGATAAATTTCTAGATATGCTCGTTGGTGATATCATGACCAAGCCCGCTTTTTGATAAGTGGGTGCCACAGCCAACGATACATCGCTGGAGTTGTGCCCTACAACGGCTAAAATGCTCGAATCCGCAGCAAATTTATAGGCTAATTTCTTGGCAATTTCAGGGTTGTTATCGTCATTTGCAATGGTAACCTGAAGTAGCTTTCCCTGAATAGATTTTCCGCGATTCACTTCACGCTGATACTGCGCGACGCCTCGAAGAATTTCCTTGGCTACATTCACGTTGCCACCGATGGGAACGCTCGCAACAATTTTTACGAAATTTCCACTAGAACCTGCGATCGCGTTATTCAGATAGATTGAAGTTTCTGGATCGTTCCGGTTCGTTTGAAGCGAAGCGCTAAACTGGGCGATCGCCGCTTCATATTGTCCGGCTTTAAAATTTTCTACGCCCGCTTCTTTCTCTAAACTGTTATCTGCGGCCACTAAAATCTTTTCGCCCAAACTAATACGTCGATCGAGCGATTTGTCTTTATTGAAATTGAGAAACTCTGGCAAGGAAAGTTTCGGAAAATTCCAGGAGTTGTTTGCTTTTGGCTGTGCTGTCGGTAAATTCACAGAAGTCAAATTTGTTGAAAGCGGCAATCTTGTTGCTCTTAATGTTGAGTCGCTTTCTTGATTGCTCAACCAGAAAATGAGCGGGCCAATTAGGCTAAAAACTAAAAAGGAAGAGGCAAGAATTGCCTGTTTTGGACTCGCATGCATTAATTTGGATCCCCCATCAAATTAATTCCTCATGAATAAGAACTTTTCTGTAAGAAAGGCAAAAGGAAATCGATAAAATATCTCAATTCAAGCTTTTTTATGGCACAAATCAGCATATTCTTGAATTTTTCGGCATGGTTTCATTTTGTCAATACACACAAAAGCACCGGAACATAATATTATCGCCGTTAGGAACGATTGACAACCGTAGAATTACGGACATTGTGGCCTTCCGAGAGGAAAACCACGGTCTGCTGTATCGAGAAGACCCCGTCCCTTTGAATTTGGGTAAGGTTTATTCTTCTTCGATAGGGTCTTCCGACAATACTTGCCAGCTCAATCCATTATTCTTCGCTTTATCCTGCAATTGCTGCGCAAACTGTTCGACGAGTCGATCGTTGCGGCGGGGAGTCATGATATCGATCTCTAGGGCAGTTTGGTCTACTTTACCGATCGATTCCATGCTGCGGCTCTGAATGCCGTTGAGCATGATGGCTTTGCCACTCAGAAGGTGGAGCAATAAGTCGCGTACGATCATTTCCTCTTCGCGATCGCAGACCAAGCTACAGCGGTAATAGGTATTGGTTTCGCCCGATTTCTGAGGTTGAAACTTAATCTGCTCGATCAAGGGCCGTAGAATTAAATTGGCCACCACGACCGCAGCAGACCCCACATAGGCTTGAAACAGAAAACCGCCCCCTGCCAGGGTACCCACCGCAGCCGCACACCAAAGCGTGGCAGCCGTATTCAACCCCTTGATGCTGGCTCCGTCCCGCAGGATGATACCGCCTCCCAAAAATCCGATTCCCGAGACGACTTGAGCGGCCATTCGGGTTGGACTTGAATCCCCTGGCGTCATGACAGACATCATCACGAACATGGAAGAACCCATGCAGACCAAGACATTGGTTTTAAGAACGGCTTTTGTTTGTCGCCACTGCCGCTCGATTCCAATGGCCCCGCCCAAGAAAAGCGCTACCGCTAGGCGAAGGCTAAAATCAATCCAAGTCATCCACGCTCTCATCAAGATCCAGTCTTGTATTGTGACGCAGCTTGACTAAGGGTTAATTAACTTTGTCTAGAGAATAATCCCAGCAGTTACTCCCTCCTGCAGGAGGGAGTAGGGCAAATCCGCTGATACAAGCTGATACAATCAGTGCTTTGAGCGCGTTGTTGTTTGACATGACCTCCCCCATTCCTCCCCATTCCCTCCCATCTCCCGTTCGGCTGTTGGTGGCAGCCAGCGGCACCGGAGGCCACCTCTTCCCGGCGATCGCCGTGGCTCAAGCCTTGACCGAGAGCAGCTACGAGATCGAGTGGCTGGGGGTGCGCGATCGACTGGAAACGCAGCTCGTGCCCAAAACCTATCCGATGCACATTATTCCGGTGGAGGGGTTCCAGAGTAAACCCAGCCTCAAGACATTGGCGATTTTGGGCAAATTTGTCCTCTCCTTTTGGCAAACCCGACAGCTTCTCAAACGCGGCAAATTCCGAGGGGTAGCGACCACGGGAGGATACATTGCCGCCCCCGCTATTTTAGCCGCGCGCTCCTTGGGCCTTCCCAGCGTCCTGCACGAATCCAACGCCATTCCAGGGAAGGTGACTCGGTTTTTGAGCCGTTGGTGTAGTGCCGTCGCCTTGGGCTTTGCCGCAGCCCAGCCCTACCTGCCAGGGGTGAAAACCCAAGTGGTCGGTACGCCCGTGAGAGATGGATTTTTAAAAGTAAGTCCCTTGGATCTAGACGTTCCTAAAGAGGCGCTGGTGGCGGTGGTAATGGGCGGCAGTCAAGGCGCACGGGCACTCAATCGGCTGGTGCGGCAGTGCGCCCCGCTTTGGCTAGAGAAAGGGCTTTGGATCGTCCATTTGACGGGCGATCGCGACCCCGATGCCCAAACCTTCAAGCACCCCCATTATTTAGAAAAACCTTTCTACGACAACATGGCTGGGCTATTGCAGCGCGCAGACTTCGCTATCAGCCGCTCCGGGGCTGGCACCATGACAGAACTGGCCATCACGGGCACCCCTAGCGTCCTAGTTCCCTTCCCCTACGCCGCCGAAGACCACCAATACTACAACGCTAAGTATTTTGTTGATGGCGGTGCGGCGCGAGTGTTTCGCGAAAAGGAACTGTCCGCAGCCCAGCTTCAAGAGGCGGTGTTGGATCTGATGCGATCGCCCCAGATCCTCCAGCACATGGCAACCCAGGCTAAGCTCCTTGCCGTCCCGGACAGTACCCAGCAGTTTGCCGATATTGTCCGCCATTATATTCGCTGAAGCCTTTGGCGCTGGGTGCTGTCATTACGTGCCAGCGGTAGAACTGCCGTGGGCGCGAGGGTCGTCTCCAATACTGCCGCCGATGTTGGGGGAAAATGCAGAGGTTTGACCGCTACTTTTCTGATAGGGAAGTTCTGCATCTGCCACCAAGGCCGCTAGGTTGTTGTCCAGAATGGTGCGGGGTTGCTCCCCCACGACCCCTGCGATCGCCCCACCCTGACGATCTAAAAACACGAAGTGGGGAATGCCATCCACCCGGTAGCGCATCAGTTCGGGCAGCCATTTGCTATTGTCTACATTTAGCATCACAAAATTGACGCGGTCTTTGTATTCCGCTTCTAGGGCCGTCATGTCATCTACCATGGCCTGACAACTGGTGCACCAGTTGGCATAAAACTCGACTAGGGAAGGCTTGCCATTGGCGATCGCCGTATCCAAAGCCGTTGCAGATGCTGCCAGAGTCGTCAGCGTAGGCCGTGCCGATTGATTTTGAAGTCCTAGAGTTAGAAGCACGCTCAGGATTACAGCAACCCCAACAATCAGCAAATTGCGAAACTGCCGAGCGCGAGACACAGGCGTCTGAGGTTCGGAGGAAGATGGAGTCATAGATTGCAAAATCCAGTCGAAGATACCGTCATTTTTGGAGCAAACCCATGGAGCGCGTCCAAGACTGCCGCAAACTCCATTCTATAAAATTTGTCTTCTTCTCAAGATCGATCTTTGCAAGAACGATCTCCATTCGATCGTCAAACGAGGCCGATGCATCGGCCTCGTTATTTATCGCTCGACTGAAAGTCTCGACTCGCCCAAACGACCTACCAGAGACCTTTGACCGCAGGAGATTCCTCAACTGGAGCGGGTACGGCTGGGGCAACTTCAGCGCTGCCAGTATTGGTCTGGGAAGTGACCGTGCTGCTAGAACTGCTGCTTGCGGTACTCATACTGCTACTGGAACTGCTAGCGACTGCCACAGATTGCAATCTCAAGTCGGAGGCGGTCAGCTTGTAGTGATCTTCGCGAACGACCCTTAAGTCTGGCGTAACTACGACGCGATCGCCCAAACTCAAGTAACGACGAGAAACAGGGGTCAGAATGTAATCTTTTTCCCCAGCATTTCCATCTAATTCTATCGAAGCGTTATTGGGCGTCAAATAGGTCACAACCCCAGATTGCAGGCGAGAACCATCGACCACAACGTTAGACCCTGTTTCCAACTTCAAAGCCGAAATGACCGTAGGGTCTACCCGATAAACTTGCGTATCCCCCGCCGAGGTTTTCAGTTTCAAGACCGACCCATCCACAGATTCAACTTGACCTCTGATTTCCTTGCCAGATGATAGCGCGCTTGTCATTTCAGGGTTAGACAAGGCTGGCAAAGAAACACCAACAACTAATGCCGACGACGCCAAAATACCTGTTAGCCATTTCATATTGAAACCTCAATCAATGGAGCTGTTATGACTTCTTTTACCATAGCGCTATCTCGTAAAATGAGTCATTTCCTTTACTAAGATTTAAACTCTTTGCCAAAGAAAATACCCAAAGACAAAGAAATCTAAACTCGTTTCTTGACTCGAAATTCAAGTAAAGAAAAATTAATAATTTAGCTATTAAATATCGTTAATTATAAACCAAATCTCTACAAGACGAAGCATTTAGAGCTGCAGGCGCGTAACGAAGAGATCGCGCTCGTGAAGCCGCAATCTAAAATCTCTGCTCTAAGCTGGATGTTTTTGATATTTTGTGCTGTGGAATACCTAAGATAGCCTTTGTTTGAGCAGCTTACTTTCTCGTAAATCCAGCTAGAATTAACAACATTGCCAACTCTCCTGTGAAAGCAGTTAAATGCTGCGCTGAGTCGAGCTTTAAATAGTTTTAGTTTCAGTTTTGATACTCTTTTCGAGTTCTAAATTAACTGAAGGATGGATGGTCTGATATACCGCTAAATCGAACCAAAAGGTGGTCCCTACTCCAACTTCGCTCACCAAGTGGATTCTAGAGTGATGTTTATCCATAATATTTCGGACGATCGACAGTCCGAGACCCGTGCCTTCCAGGGTATGGACGCGATTTTCAACTCGGTAAAAGCGCTCGAACACAGCCGCTTGATCTTCTTGGGAAATTCCAATTCCCGTATCGGAGACCTCAACCCGAACGGTGGTTGGCTTGCTTGTTCCTTCTAGCCCTGAGAGGCAGTAAGCCCGAATGGCGATTTTCCCGCCGCTGAGGGTGAATTTTAGGGCATTACCTACCAAGTTAATTAAGACTTGAAGCAGCAGATCGTAATGCCCCCATATGGCCGGTAGATCTGGTTCGATATCCTGAATCAGTTCGATACCCTTATCTTTGGCGTTGAGCTGATAGGTACGTAAGGTTTGTTCGATCGGCTGCGCCAAATCCACCATCTCGAAGCGGTAAGGCTTGCCAGATTCGAGGCGCGACAGATCGAGGACATCGTTGACAAGGCGGGTCAGGCGATCGGTTTCGTGGTTGGCAGTTTCTAAAAATTCCAGACGGTCGGCTTCGCTGAGGCTGTCGCCGTACTCGTGCAGCGTTTCAATGAAAGATTTGATGTTAAAGAGCGGAGTCCTTAACTCGTGGGAGACGTTGCTAATAAACTGACTCTTGGCTTCGTTGAGTTCCACCTCGCGGGTAATGTCCTGTACCGTAATCGCAATCCCCTTAGGCTTCTCGCGGAACTGATCCAGCACGGTGGCGAGGACGATCCGCACGGTGCGAGGCAACGGTTCCTTGATGCCAACGCGAAACTCTCCCCCATCTGCGTCTCCACGGGCTGCGTCTTGAAGCGGGCGCGTTAGCTCGGCTCGGATGGGTTCTGGCAAAATTTGTAAAACGCTGTGGCCTAAAATATCGCGATCTTCCCACCCCAAAAGTCTGCGAGATGTTGGGTTTGCCAAAATGACTTTCATGTCGGTGTCGAGCAAAATAGCACCATCGACGATGGTTGAGACCAGCGTTTCGAGCTTGGCTTTTTCTGCGGTGAGCTCCTCGATATTCTGCTCTTCATAACGCTCTAATCGTTCTGCCATGACGTTAAAGCTGGAAATCAGCTCTCCCAGCTCGCCACCGAAGGGCAAATCGACCCGTTGCTTAAAGTTACCGGAGGCGATGTTGGTCACCCCCACCACGAGTTCTTTGATGGGCCGCGTAATAGTTAGCGCGTTAAACACAGCACCCAAGATCACCATCACCCAAATGGCGATAAAAACCGCAATGGTGACATCGCGGGTCAAGCTGGAAGAGGTCACGACGGTTGGATTTGGATTGATGCCCAAAGCCAATACCCCAAGGTAACGCTCGTCTTGAATCAGAGGGACAAAAATGTCGGCCACTTCTCCGTCTGGGGTTTGGTGTTGGCGAACCATAACGGCCCCGGATTGAGGGCTATAGTTTTCGGGCAGTCTGATGCGACGCTTTAAGGTTAGGGAGCTTTTAGACTGAAGCTCGGAAAAGGGGATGCCGTAGTAAATGCTGCCCTCTTGGTCGGCATAGAGCATGTAGCGAATGCTAGTGGTGCGGTTGTAAAATTTCCGCGTGAATTCGGTCACTTCATCGTATTTTTTCTCCGAGACCAACGGCGCGACGTTCGCTGCGATTAACAATCCTAAGTCTTGGCCGAAGCGGGTGTCTTGCAGCCGCGCGTCCTGCTGGATGCTGTTGACGGCCCAGAACGTCAGCGCGCTCATCACTAGGGACACGACAAGGGTGGCTGCTGCCATTAACCGAGTCTGGATGTTGAACTCGGCCCACCAGCGCCCAATGTCTGTTCCGATTTTTCTAAGGAGGTCAGCCACTCAGCATTTAAATCCGCTAGGGATCTCAGAACGTTAAAGGTCTAAAGCACGATTGAAATGTCTTCATTGTGACACGACCTGAAAAATCTACGACTTCAGGAGACAGCGAGGCATGTTTTACGCCTCGCTAGCATGGTAGGAACTGCGGACGAGCGGGCCGGATCGTACCTGAGCGAAGCCCATGGAACGCGCGGCTTCTCCCAATCGGTCAAATTCATCGGGGTGCCAGTATTTCTGTACGGGGAGGTGTTCTAGGGACGGTCGTAGGTATTGCCCTAGAGTTAGGCGATCGCATCCGACCTGACGCAAATCTGCCATTGCCTCCAAAATTTCGGCCTCCGTTTCGCCCAACCCCAGCATGAGACCGGATTTAGTTGCAATATCGGGCCGCAGGCGTTTGACAGTCTTGAGGATGAAAAGCGATCGCTCGTACTTGGCTCCCCGCCGCACGGGACCCTGTAAGCGCCGCACCGTTTCTAAATTGTGATTGAAACAAACTGGATTGGCCTCTAAAACTGTTTGAAGGCACCGCACGTCTCCCCGAAAATCCGGCGTTAACACCTCCACCAGGGTTCCTGGATTTATCGAACGGACCGCCTGAATCGTACGAGCAAACCATTCCGCACCTTGATCGGGTAGGTCGTCTCGCGCTACAGACGTCAGCACCACGTACTTTAACCCTAACAAGCGGACCGAATCTGCAATTTTCTGCGGTTCTTCCGCATCCAAAGGCATTGGCGCGTGGCCCTTATCGACTTGGCAGAACGCACAGGCGCGGGTGCATACAGGCCCCATCAATAGAAACGTGGCTGTATTTTGGGCGTAACACTCCGCTCGATTGGGACATCGCCCTTCTTCGCAGATCGTATGAATCCCGTGGCGCTTAATCACCTGTTGGACGGGCAACAGCGCGCTAGCGTTTCCAATCGGTCGCCGCAACCATTCTGGGAGACGCTCCATTGGTACTGCTGGGGGTTGTACTGTCATTTTAGTGGGTATCTGTCCAAAATATGGGGCTTTTTTCTGTCATGATAACTTGAGTGCTCGCATCGGCTCAGAAAAATCGGCTGGGTTATGCCCGGCAGGCTTTAGTTGAGCGTCCAACCGATAGGGCATTAAAACCGTTCATATATGGGTGATATGGGCTCGATCGATATCTTAGATTTAGGCGAAGGCATTTAAATTCTCGCCTGTGTATTCGTCCGTCCATTTTGGGCAGACTTTAAAAAGGGAGATTTTCCTTGCTTAATTTTCTGTACATTTAGTCTTATACGTGTACAGTCTCATTAAGAAATAGACTGATATACTTTACCCTTATCGTTCAGAGCACGTAGGAGATAGGCGTGGCCGGTCACAAAATCCTGGTAATTGACGACAGCAAAGTCATTCGGATGCGCGTCCGAGATATGCTTCCTGAGGGAGATTTTGAAGTGCTCGAGGCCAAGGATGGACTTGAAGGTTTAAACCTCATCCGCCAAGAGCGCCCTAATCTCATTATGCTGGACTTCTTGCTGCCCCGACTGAGCGGTTGGGAAGTGTTCCAAGAGCTTCAACAGGAAGACGACTTGAGAAGCATTCCGCTGGTGATCATGTCGGGTCGAAAGGAAGAGGTCACCGATAAGATGACCGAACCGTTCGAGTTTTTTGAATTTATCGAAAAACCCTTTGAAACCCATCAACTTCAGGGGGCCATCCGCAGCGCAATTTCTAAGTCAAAGCTCCCTCGCATCAAGTCTGCGGATCTGTCGAAGACCACGATGTCTGGCGTCAGCTCCGACGAGGTTGCGATTCTGCGCGAACGAGTCGAAAAGATGGAGAACGAAATTGTCGCGCTCAAACGGGCGATCGGTCAGCTTGTGGCCTTTGTAAAGCAAAAGCTTTAGAGACGCAGCTCAATCGAGTTCGCGGCGACCTTCGAGGGCGCGGGCCAATGTCACTTCATCGGCATATTCTAGGTCGCCGCCCATAGGCAACCCAAAGGCAATGCGCGTGACGCGGGTAAACGGCTTGAGGAGCTGACCGACGTATAGCGTGGTCGTTTCGCCTTCAATGCTGGGGTTTATCGCCAAAATAATTTCCGACACTTGGGGCTGACTGGCTCTGCGAACGAGCGGCTGGATTGAGAGCTGTTCTGGGCCGATGCCATCCATGGGCGAAATCAAGCCCCCCAAGACGTGATATTTTCCCCGGAATTCGCGGGTTTTTTCGAGGGCAATGACGTCTCGCGAGTCTGCGACGACGCAGATTGTTGTGTCATCTCGACCGGGCGACCGACAGATTTCGCAGGTTGGTTCGGCGGATAGGTGAAAGCAAATGGAGCAAAACCCAACCTGCTGTTTGGCGTCAATGAGGGCTTGGGCCAAGGCTTGGACCTCGGATTCTGGCCGCTTAATAATGTGTAAAGCCAAGCGTTGGGCTGTTTTGGGTCCAACGCCTGGGAGCTTCTGAAATTGTTCGACCAGTCGGGCGAGGGGACGGGTATAAACGCTACTCAAGTGCTGCGAGTCCTTTTGTGTCTGCTTTTAAGTCATTGTAGAGTGGGCGATAGCTACGCACCAAGAGTCCGCCGTTCCGAACGCATCCGGTTTGGCCGTTGCCGCCCCTCCGAGTTCTCTTCCTGCGATTCAGTCCCGATTCAGTCCCACTCGGCACGCGCTGATAAACCAGATGGAACGCCTTCCTCTCGGAGCGCCGCAATAATTTTCTGATTTGCCGTTGGGAAAGGGTACTGGTTCAATTCATCCAACACCACCCACTTCACCTCATCGCACTCGAGGGTCTGGGGTTGACCGGAGACATGGCGACAGTGATGCACCGATAGCGTCACCTTAAAATGAGTGTAGGCGTGCTCGACAGTCATAAAGTGCTCTAACACCTCTATGGCAATTCCTAACTCCTCTTGAATTTCGCGCACCACGCATTCGGCCAAACTCTCGTTGGGTTCTACCTTGCCCCCTGGAAACTCCCATAGCCCGCCTAAGAGGCCGCTCTGAGGTCGTTTGTCAATTAAAATTTGTCCCCGTGCATTCCAGATAACAGCTACGCCAATGAGTTTATGGGGGATGGGATTGCGGGTTTCAGACATAGGTATGACCGACTGTAGATTTAAGTGATGGGCCTGGCAAAAGTCCGACCAAGGGCATAACAAACAGTTAGGCTGCTTGGGCGTGCAAACCGTCGCGCCTAAGTCCATTAACGCCTGGTTGAACGCCTTTGGATCGTCCGGGGCTAGCAATCGTTCGGAGCCTTTCCACAAAAAGGATAAGGCATATTTTACGGGGACGGATAGCCCGCTCAAGCGCGCCAATACTCGTTTGACGTTGCCATCTAAAATGGGCCAAGGCTGGTTGAAAGCGGAGCTAAGAATCCCACCTGCGGTTGTTTTGCCAATGCCGGGAAGGGTCAGAACCTCCTCCATCCGAGTTGGGAATTGGCCGCCGTGGTCTGACACAATTTTTTGGGCGGCTCGGTGGAGGTTTCTGGCCCGTGCGTAGTAACCCAAACCCTGCCACAGCATCATGACCTCCTCCTGTTCCGCTGCAGCCAAAGTCTGGAGGGTTGGAAACCGGGCCAGCCAGCGCTCGTAGTAAGGCAGTACGGTTTTGACCTGGGTTTGCTGAAGCATGATTTCCGACACCCAGATGGCGTAGGGGTCTTGAGTGGTCCGCCAGGGCAGGTTGCGGCCCTGACAAGCATACCAATCCAGCAGCGATCGCCGGAGCGTCTCAAGGGGAAACTCCCGCCAGCAATCTTCACTGGGCGGGAGTTTCGAGATAGAAAGTTGATGGGGCTGAGACGTCACGCCATCTCCGATCGCGAGTTTCGTAAAGCAACCAATCGACGAGCTAGGATTCAGAAGAACTGTCTGAAGAAAAGCTGCCTTGCAACGTACTTTCAAAAGCCATGCGCTGCTCTGCAGCCCGCAGGAAATAGCCATTCATCATGGCAGAAGCAACCAATCGCCCTAGATTTTCTCGGCTGGTCGTAATGGTGACATCAAAATGTTGGGAGGGGAGCTGCCCCAGCATTGCGACAACATGGCGCTCCATAACCTGCAACACTTCTTCTGAAGCAGGTTGCGAGAGTCGAGCCATGATATCCGGCTCCATAGATGCGACGTATTGCCAGAGCTGGTTGCCCGTCTCGAGGTTTTGTCCGCCAAAGTTTGCAGCTTGATTCATGAGGTTATCCATAGAAACAGGATACAGAGGTTGATGGAGAAAATGGAGTCAGAAGCAGCCCTTCCCCTTCTTTCTAGTTGTCTAGTTGTTTAATGCTGGGGGGCAAGAGCGCCCCCCTACGCTAAAGAGGCAAGCACTGAATCTCAATACAATGTAACAATCGTCTCGATTTTTCTAAGGGGGCAAAACCGAACTTTTGAGGGGGTAATAACCCTAGAAGACCTTTTTCGAAAGAATGGGTTCCCCTCTAGCTTGCTACATATTCGTGAATATCAGCTCTGCGCTTGCGCAGCTTGGTGAGGGCTTCCCTTTCGATTTGACGGACGCGCTCCCGGCTGATATTCAGGCATTCGCCTACCCTTGCCAGCGTGAGGGGTTGTCCGTCTTCTAGGCCAAAGCGCAAGTTTAGCACCTGACGCTGTTGGGGGGTCAGATCGCTCATGAGTTTTTCAAGGTCTTGCCGCAGACAAGTCTGCAGGGTGTAGTCTTCGGGGGACTCTGCAGGATCTTCGAGCAGTTCGCCCAGTTCGGTGTCTTGATTGTCTCCAACCCGCACGTCTAAAGAGAGGGGCTGGCGAGCTTTTTCAAGGTATTCGCGCACTTGACGCGGGGTCAGTTCTAACGCATCGGCTAGCTCGGAAATGGTGGCCGCTCGACCAAATTGCTGAGATAAAATCCGCTGGGTTTTTTTGATTTTGTTGAGTTTTTCGGTGATGTGGATGGGGAGGCGGATGGTACGCCCCTTTTCGGCGATCGCCCTTGTAATGGCCTGCCGAATCCACCAATAGGCGTAGGTTGAAAATCGATAGCCCTTGGTAGGGTCGAATTTTTCGACCCCTCGCTGCATCCCAATGGTTCCTTCTTGAATTAAATCCAGTAGGTCTACGTTGCGCTTGATGTATTTCTTGGCGACGGACACGACCAACCGCAGGTTTGCCTCAACCATGCGGCGTTTGGCCAACTCGCCCTCCGAGAGCGTGGCTTGAAGGGTGACCTCGTCCGCATTGGCGGCGATCGCCCATTCTTCTAGAGTCGGATCTCGCTCGAGCTGCTCTTGGAGTTGCTCTTTAATGCGGTTGAGGACGTTCAGGCTCTGAACCTGTTTGCCGTAAGTAATTTCCTGCTCGTGAGTTAACAGGGGGACACGACCAATTTCTCGTAAATAAGTGCGCACCAAATCTTTCGATGTTTCGGATGCTCTCATGCCTAAAAGCCTCGCCTACTGGAAGTTGCTGGTCGTTGAGCGGCCTTGAATTTGGCCGAATTCCCATGGGGGGAGCGTGGGGATCCATATCAAGCCTCAGAGGGTTTTGCAATCGCTTGAATTAGGCGAAACATATCGCAATCTTTTTGTTGCAACAGTTAGCGGCTTTACCCTTTGAAAGATTGGATCCCGTTTAGTAATGAATTTTAACAAACTCCTCGCTTGTATTAAGTATTGTAATATTTTTCCAATAAAGCAAGCCCCCATTCGGATGATTTTTGCTGGAGACGGCTACGGTTTGCGACTGCCTGAGGTACCTGTAATCCTTTCTAAAAGAGTACCCGCAGTAGTTCCGAGCGCGGTAAATCTGCGAATTAATCTGTGGATCGATTTAGCAATTGAAATATTTGACAATTTAAATAAGTAGATATACTCATCGCTTTCTGATGGTGTGAGTATTGTCCCATCGATCGCACCTTTTGGCATCACGGACATCAAGCGCTAGGGGTTGGGGTTTAACTGAGTCGGCGCGAAGGTATTCAAGCGCAGCCGCGTGAGGAGATCGTGAAGGGCCGCTTTAGCCGAAGGTTCTTCTGGCAAAGCGCTATGTTGATGGGCAGTCTCTAAGCGTTGCACGAGTTTTTGATACTCCTGACGATGAAATGCTAGATCGATGTGACCCAAGGCTTCGGTTTCCGAACCAAACCGCTTGCGGTCGATCAATTCAGGCAGGTACGGCAACTGGAATCGATCGTTCAGGGTGACAAGGTTTGCTTCGACTTCACCCGTTTGCATCAGGTGAATGCCTGTGAGCAGGACGCGATAGAGGTAGAGCAGCGGTTTGACGCGCGGCATGGCTTCTTTGTCAAGCAGGTACCATTGTGTTTTGGCAAATCCCAGGTAGTGATGGCTGTGGTGGCGGGTGATGCAATGGGAGGCGATCGCTTTTAGTTCTTCGTGTTCTGGAGTAGTGAGCGCGATTAGCGGGGAGAAAAGCTGCTCCAGCACGTAGCCATTGCGCTTGAGCATGAGGCTGAAAAACTTTTTGATGTCGTGGGTGACTAAATCCAGCTCGAGATCTGTTTGACGCTCTGAGACTTCAATGGTTTCCGGCCCAGTATTTAATCCAACTACCTCTGTGAGGGGCAAGATGTGCACGCCGCGCAGATCGAAGTCCGAGTCTGGCGATGGAAAGCCGTAGAGATGCGCGCCGCTGATGGTTGCAAACAAGAGCGGAAAAGGTTGAGCGGCAGCGATGGATTGGAGCGGGAGCGGATAGCGCATGATTTGTTCCGATCGGTACTTTGTAAAAACTAGCTTTCCACCCTACTCCGTCGCGCCCGAATCAAAAAATCGTTGGCTTTGGCGTAGTCTGGCCGTTCGGGTAGTTCGGTCTTGGTAAATGCCGCGTCGAACTCTT
Source organism: Altericista sp. CCNU0014 (assembly GCF_044923475.1). Taxonomy (NCBI): domain Bacteria; kingdom Bacillati; phylum Cyanobacteriota; class Cyanophyceae; order Synechococcales; genus Altericista; species Altericista sp. CCNU0014. Next base: position 896,905 of record NZ_CP137338.1, on the reverse strand, counting down.
GATGGAGCCTCAGTCGCCAAGCATTGACCTCATCCCATTCCATTTGCTGATGTTTAATTGCCAAAAGTTGCGGGCGATATTCTTCCATCCTGACTGGCACCACACCTTCTTTGAGCAGCGTAATTCCAGACAGTAAAATTCGGATTAAATGCATCGCGTGTTTCCAACGAATCCGATTCCAATTGCGCAGATCCTGCTCCAATTTTTTGAACTGGGACAACACGTAGCCGTTGTAAGTTTGGTACGCTAACTGCGATAGAAAAAGCGATCGCTGCTCTAGCAATTCCTGCGCTAACGGTGTCGTCAGTTCGACCAACGGCGAGTACAAACATTCCAAAACATTCGGATTGGCCTTGAGGGCCAACACGATAAATTTTTGCAGTTCCCAGTAGCATTCCTGAGTTTCATTTTGTTCGAGCTGCTCGGGAATGCCATACAGCGACCAATGCAGCGTCGCCGGAGGTAAGTAGATGCCCCGCAAATCCGTATCTGACGCATCGTCTTCTAAGCCATAGGCTCTAGACCCTACAACGCAGCGATAGATGACGTGCTCGTAGAGGTTGTACTCTGCGAGTTGAGCGGGCGATTTCTCGATGCCTTCACCCTGAAAATGCTTACGAATGCTGAATTCATGCCGCTTGAGACTGACGACCCGATCGTCGGGCAGGCGAATTTGATAGGCATGGGAGCCATCCGTAGGGGCTTGGACGATAACGCCTACCGCACCTTTGAGACAGGATGCTTCTCCCCTTGTCGCTTTGAGATCGACGCGGCTTACAACTTGAGTCCCCACGGACAAAACTAGATTGAAGGGGGCAGCGGCATTGACGGCAGAGTTCATCGGGAAAGAGGATAGCGCTTGTAGTACTTGTAGTATACCTGCAGCGGCGTCGCCTGAATCTTCGGCCTGAGATCGCTCGCTTTTTAATAGCTCCGCTCGAAGGCCGACTCGAGATAAGTATGGAGGGTTAGGTCGTATCCGCTTGTGGTGAGGGGCTGTCCTATATCGATCTTGGCGGCGGTCGTCGGCGTGGTTTTGGAGGGCGATCGCCGTACGTTCACCAGCGCCACATCGAAACGGCAGATCGCTTCTGCAAGGTGCGGGTGCTTTGTTAAGAAGAGTTGAGCAGTTTTCCAGAGTTTGGCTTGTTTCGAAGGAGTGATGGCAGATAACCCATCTTCATCCCAGTTGCCGCGGCTGCGAGTTTTGACCTCTACAAACGCAAGGCAAGGGCCGCCCTTTTCCTGTCTGAGCGCCACAATATCCAGTTCTCCCCACCGCGACGTCCAACCCCGCGCCAGAATAGACCAACCCTGCTGCTGAAGCCACTGGGACACGAGCGTTTCGCCCTGTTGGCCTACAACGGAAGACTGGGGTTTTGACTGAGGAGCTTCTGGCATAGGACGTTGGCGAATAGCAATATTGGGCAACTGTCGTGTATTGTAAAGAATTCCAAAGCCCCACCGCTCGAGAATTAAGAGAGAACCTGCGGCAAACTACTGTTAGAAAGGGAGTGAATCTTTTCAGGGATGCAGTCGAGTTTTTTACTCTACAGCAGCTCGATTAAATCTTAATCTATAGATATAAATTTTCATCCAAAGGTGTGACCGCCGTCACAGAAAGGATGTTATCAGGTCACATAAAATCTTTAAGGGACAGACGATATTTAATGGTGTGGGATTATCCCATCAAGTTAGCCTTGATAGGAGTGAAGAAGATGACGCAATTAAAGCAGGGCATGCTACTCAGTCACGCGATCGCCCTTACGCTCATTCTGCTGGTGGTAGTAGCCTGGAAAACGCCATCTCCCCAGGATGCACCCTCTATGCGCCTAGAAGGGAGGACTAGCGTGCTGTTTCCTTCGAGCAGCGCTATTGGGAGCGTCTCCTCTTGGCAGTGAGTCTGAATGCTTGGGTATTCTTTAGCGCCCACATCGAAAAATAGCCATTGATTACGGGCACGGCCATAAGCTGGGGGTCGCTTTCTGAGCAGCTCGCCCTCAAGTTCGAACGGTTGGCTTTTGCAACGATCGCAGTGCCCGTATTTCAGCTTTTGCCTCTCACCCGAAGCCAAACGCATCCAGCAAAACGATCGCCCTGTAACTCAAGCCAATAGCGATCGCCCCCCACAAAAACACCTCACTCAATATTGGGTGTTCCTTCGGGCGCTGTTGCCTTCCCTGTCCGACGGAATCGGTCAGGCAACGCACCCTCCGTCACGCGCCTCTCTTCCCGACGCTCACCTCTCAGGTAGAGCGCGGGGCTTCCCATCTAAGAGCTAAATCGATCGCCCCAGCCCCCTAAATGCGATCGCCCTGCACAACCAAAACATAGGAGCGCAGGGAGATGACTCCAGATACAGCCGCTCGCGCAATCCCAAACGGTCGTCCAGCTTTTGAAACAAACGCTAGACCAAGGTGAAGCTGAGCTGAAAAGCGATCGCCGCATCAGTAAAAGCTAATCTTGAGCGCGGTTCATCAGCAGAAGGGTCTCAGTTGTCCAGGTTGCAATTCCACATCCCAAGAAATCGGATGTCCAGATTGCTGCATCTATTGCTAGTGCTAGGGCTACAGTCGGCCAATCATCAGGATCGCGTGGAATTCTTAAGAGTGCTTGGTCTTGCCAGGGTGCATAAATTTCTTCAGGAATGAGCCGTGCCTTTGCCTCTGCTAGGGTAAAGGCGGTTTCTAAAAGTATTTCGCCTGTCTCGAAACCAAATTTGCCTCGATCGACCATTGCTTGAATGCGTTTGCGAAGTTCATGTTGAGCTTCATCCCATGCGGCTTCTGCTACAAATAACTCAAGGTTGCTGCGGGAGATTAATGCTCGTCCTCTTTGACGAATCAATTCCGCCACAAAAATATTGGCATCTACAACCAGTCGCATTTCAATGCCCTGAAGTAGATAGGTCGAGGGCCAGACTGAGGGATTCTTCGTCCAGGCCACTTTCAATTAAAGATAAATCAATGGCTTGTTCGAGCTTTTCCAGTGCTTGCTTTACTTCGGTTTCTTCAGACGCATGGACTGGGATGTAAAATCCCACTACTTTGTTGTGGCGCTTAATGGCTACGACTTCTTGCGATGCAAGGTAATGGGTGGCTTTATCTCGGAATTCGCGGATGCCAATTGCTTTCATAACAAAAATGTGGTCACTTTGTGGTCATATTTTAGCAGTTTTACGAGAATGCGATCGCCCCCCACAAAACCCACCTCGCTGAACTGCGATCGCCCCAGCCCCCTAAATGCGATCGCCCTCCACAACCAAAACATAGGATCCCAGAGGGATGACTCCAGATACAGCCGCTCACGCAATCCCAAACGGTCATCAGGCTTTTGACGCAGACGCTAGACCAAGACCAAATTTACAATGTTTACTTTGTAGATATAATAGTTGTCATTGAGGCTATGAGGTCATTTAAGCCATGCCGAAGGAAGTGACGATTTCAACTCGTGTGACGGAGGAGTTGGCGGAGCAAATGGACCTGTTATCTGGACAGTTAGGACGAACACGCTCTTGGCTTTTACACGAAGCTTTGAAGGTTTATGTTGCATCTGAGCTGGAGTTTATCGATGCGGTTCAAGAGGGGTTGACGGATTTGGCCGAGGGAAATGTGGTGAGTCATGAGCAGGTGGTGGCGGATTGGTCGGCACGTCGCGGTGGCGCTCAAGTCTGATGGCAATTGTTTGGACGATTTCGGCACGGCGCGATGTGAATGCGATCTGGGATTTTATTGAGGCGCGAAATCCAGATGCGGCTGAGTTGGTGAGTAGTGAAATTTTGAGGGCGGTTGAGGGGTTATTGCAGTTTCCAAAGCGAGGGAAGCCTGGACGGGTTAAGGAAACGCGGGAGCTAGTGATTTCGGGGTTGCCTTATGTGGTGGTTTATATTTTGGTAGACGAGAATGTGGTGATTCTGCGGGTTCTGCATGGAGCGCAAGATTGGCCCAAATAAGCGATCGCTGTCTCAACAGATGTTGATGTACTCTGTTGACTAGCTCTGCAAAGGAAACGCGATCGCCCCCCACAAAAACCACCTCACTGAAAACCGATCGCCCTGCACAGCGAAAACATAGGATCGCAGAAGGATGACTCCAAATACAGCCGCTCACGCAATCCCAAACAGTTGTTCAGCTTTTGAAACAAACGATAAACCAAAGCGATCGCAGACTTTAAGCAAATGCTGGGGCAATCGCCATTATTCCCTAGGTCTGGCTTAGGTTTGGCGATCGCCTTCTACAAAAAATGCCTCGTTGAAGTGCGATCGCTCCGGTTTCTACATACTTCTATTTGTCAGAAATGGGATTGTTGTCCGTAAAACTTACAGACCAATCTTCGATTGTCAGGTTGGGAATTTGTGCAAAATCTTGGCGGTTACGTGTAACCAAAATAGCTCTAGTATTCATTGCGATCGCAGCTATTCTCAAGTCTCGGGTATCCAGTCTTCTCAATTGCTGGCGTAAACTCTCAAAACGTTTGTAGGAATTGCCATCGAAGCTCATAATCTGAACGGTTCTGAAGAATTCTATCGCTTTTTGAAATTCAGCATAGGCCAGTAGCAACTTTGGCGATTGAGTAGGCTGGAATCGTTTGTTGATTTCGCTTAGCCAGCCTTGACAAATTTCTTCAGCCGTCACGATTGTAATGGCAATATCGTCAGGATTGGACTGGAGTACTCGTGCGATGACTGTTGGGTTGCCTCTGAGGAATAGTGAAACGTGGTCTGTGTCGAGTATCCAAAGACTCACGGCGTCGTATCCTCTGCCTGAGCAGTTTGCTCGTTGAACAATTGCCGTTGGGTAGCAATATTTTCCAGTACAGATTCAAAGAGTTCGCTGTCTTGATACATTCCCGCAAATCTTTGCCAGGGGTGCTCAGGTTTGGAAATTTCAACTTCAAGCGCCATTACTTCACCTTCTGATAGGGCATGAGCTAGCTTTTGTTGTAGTTCAGCTATGGCTGAGGTGCGATCGCTTCTCAGGACTCGATATTCAGGTAAGCCTAGGACGGTTGCACTAACCTGACCATCTTGCTCGTCTTTGATCAGGATGTTGAGGGCCAATTTTTGGGTTAGCGTTGGATGACTGGCAGGATTCATGGCTTGTTTTCTGGTTGAGGGCGATCGCTGTTGGCTTTGGTATCGATGATCTTGTGTTGGCAAGGGTTATTTTTATATGATACAAGGATGGCCAATGGTATGGCGATCGCCCCTTCCTGTGTGACACGAGCGCGATCGCATTCTTGAAAATGGACATGGGTGCGATCGCCCTCCACAAAAACCCACCTTGCCGAACTGAGATCGCCCCAAATCCCCTAAAACAGATCGCCCTCACAACCAAAACATAGGATCGCAGAAGGATGACTCAAAATACAGTCGCTCGTAGAATCCCAAACGGTCATTCAGCTTTTGAAACAAACGATAGACCAAGGCGATCGCAGACCTTAAACCAATGCTAGGGCGATCGCCATTATTCCTCTAGGTCTGGTTTTGGCTTCGATCATCCGAAGATTCAATCCAAAGGCGATCTCCTGACAGTGCTGGAGGTGTCACGCAAAGCGATGTTGTCAACAGATTCTCTACAACAGCACAGGGATTCCCGCGAGTAAGCTAATCTCTGTTCAAGTGCTTGCCAATGTCGGCATACTCATGTAGATTTTATTGGAAATTTCACATACAATGGAATTCTGGAATGCAAGAAAGACCGCCCTTAAGACCTGTTCACTGGATGGGCGATTCTCTGAAGGTCTTACGAAGTTTCCCTGATGAAGTGCAGGACGATATTGGATATAGCTTGATGATTGTTCAAGCGGGGTTAATGCCAATTGATGCAAAGCCGTTAAAAGGAGTTGGGAGCGGAGTTTTTGAGATTGTTACGCGGTATGACGGTGACACCTATCGCACGGTGTATGCAATCAAGATTGGTCGGCATATCTATGTATTACATGTGTTTCAGAAAAAATCGAAATCGGGGATTAAAACCCCGCAGCAGGATATAGACCTGATTGTTAAACGGTTGAAGGAAGCGCAGCGGAGAGAAGGCGAACAATGAGTGATGAAGCGATAGAAACGATTGAATGCTATGAAGGATCGGGCAATGTCTTTGCCGATATTGGGCTAAAGAATGCTGATGAGCTATATGCCCGTGCTTGCATTGGGATTGAGGTGCTGAGAATCCTCAAATCACGAAAACTGAAACAACGTGAGATTGGCAAGCTGTTGGATATTGGGCAATCTGAAGTTTCTCATCTGATGAATGGTCGTTTCGGTCGATTCAGCGAGGGCAAACTATTGGGTTTTCTGAAGAAGCTGGATCGGGAAGTAACCCTAGTGATTACTCAACCTGACCAACGCCATGGAATATCCCTCTCTCTCTGAAATAATTTGAGTAAAGAAGGCGATCGCCATTATTCCCCTAGGTCTGTCTGGGTTTGATCGCCCTGTGACGCAATCCAACGGTGATCGCGGAAAAGACCTAGAGTGAGAGGCTTTGGCGTTGAAGCGACAAAAGCAAATTTGATGCATACCAATATATAATAGTAAATGGTATATCCTTTCTGGAGGAGGCAATATGCAAAAAAATACAAGCGTGACGCTGGGGGAGCATTTTGAGACGTTTATTGCCAACCAAGTTGAGAATGGGCGTTTTGCTTCTGCTAGTGAAGCAATCCGCGCTGGGCTTCGCTTGCTAGAGGAGCATGAGATGAAGTTGGCGGCTTTACGCCAAGCATTGCAAGAGGGTGAGAACAGCGGATTTGCTGAATATTCCTTGCAGGGGCTGCTGGAAGAGTTGGATGGGGAACACGCTGTCTAATGCCGACTTTTCGCCTTACCGAACGCGCTAAACAGGATTTGCGATCCATTGGTCGATATACGCAGGCGACTTGGGGACGGGAGCAGAGAAATCGCTATCTTGCCAAGCTGGATGAGACTTTTCATCGACTAGCAAAGGAGCCGCACCGAGGGCGGATATGTGACGATATTCGTCCGGGATATTGCAAATATCATGTTGGGCGACACCTCATTTTTTACCGTCAATCACCAGAAGGTCTGGAGGTCATTCGTGTTTTGCATGACCAAATGGATGTAGAAACGCATTTTGACGATGAGTGAATAAACTCACTCGCACTCAGTTAATACTGGGGCGATCGCCCTGTGACTCAATCCAGCGATCGCCCCCCACAAAAACCACCTCGCTCTCCACAACCAAAACACAGGATCGCGGAAGGATGACTCCAGATACAGCCGCTCACGCAATCCCAGACGGTCGTTCAGCTTTTGAAGTAAACGCTAGACTAAAGCGAGGCTGAGACGATGGATTTTGCTAGCTGGCTCTGAGAAGGAAAAGCGATCGCCCCAAAGCTATTCGGTGAAGCTGCAAAGATGTTGCACTCGCCCCCTAATCCCCCAAAATTGGGGGACTTTGAGTAAGCTATACATTCCTAACCAGGATTCTCATTATGAATTTTAGCTTTCACCTATCGAAATCCGGCATGGTTAAGGCAATAAAGTTCTATTTCGATGAAAATTTAGGTTATCTTCAATGAAATTATGAGAAGTTTGAAAAAATTCCAATTTATTTATATTGAGTGCTGGTTCATCCTGAACTTCAAACTGAATGACTAGCCTCTCTTTTTTGGGTTCAGGAAGATTGTCGGCATATATCAAGACTTCCATTTCCAGAGAATTTGGAGATGTACATCCAATAAAGAATGGCTCTTCTATCCATGCTTTTTGCTGAGGCTGAATATTTCCAATATTTGCTGAAATTATCCATTGGGAACCATAAGATTTAACAATAGTTTGTATTTTCTTTGCATGAACAGATTTTATTCCACGAGAAATTTTTTCCATTTCTGTTTTGGCAGGACGATCTGGTACCGAGTCAAGATCAAAAACAGTAATATTCTTCTCAGCGTTTACATGAATTTCTATGCGCACATTTTGTGCAAGAAAATTACTTTGGTTGTATAGCACAAAGCCTATCTGTCGAACAAGCGCAAGTGATCGAATATATGCCTCATATTCACGCCAGTAATCAGGATTAAACCTTTCAAAGGTGTCCATTGAAATTGAAAAATTTGAGTAGCTATTATGTGAATTCGGTTTTTGCAAACTTGGAAGACGAGAAGAAGGTTCTTTGAATGCTAAACAATTGAGGATAATATCTTGACCAAGACTCTTTCTGAGACTTAGGTTGGCATACTCTAAACTAATTACTGGCTTTGACGGAAGAAATTGAATATGAGAATCTTTTCCCATTTTGGCAATTTCTTCCGGCTTGGCAATTGCTGTAGAACTCCCTAAGGATCGAGGATTAAATAACCTCCAGAATATAGGAAGCGTGATAGCTTGAAGATCCTTTCCTTATCTGTTTTTAGATGAATCCCTACCCCTTCGCTATTGAGCAGCAAATGCAACGGCTTTACAAGTCCTTAAATCAAAAGGATCGTCGTCGTTATGGGGCCATCGAAGCTGCGAAACTGGGATGGGGTGGAATATCGTACATTAGCGCTCTGTTTGGGTGTGATTATTACACGATTCGATTGGGGCTATCAGAGTTAGATGATTTAGTGGCCATGAATCAGGCGGGGATTCGGGCAAAAGGCGGGGGACGCAAATCAGCCTTTGAGACCGTCGAGGGACTGGATGAAGTCTTTATTGAGGGGCTAGAGGCGCACACCGCAGGGTCGCCGATGGATGAGGGGCAGAAATGGACAAATCTCAAGCGTCAAGAGATTGCTCAGTTGATCGAAGTTGACGGAAAAGCCATCAGCGTTACCCTCGTTGACCAATTGCTTAAAAAGCATCATTATCGCAAACGCAAAGCTCAGAAACGACTGTCTACAGGAGAAACCGCCCATCGTAACGAACAGTTTGAAAACATCAGGAATCTTAGAAAAACCTATCAAGACTCAGGTCATCCGGTTTTAAGCATGGACACTAAAAAAAAGAGTTGATTGGACTCCTGTATCGAGAGGGTCGTTTGTATACCCAACAAGAGATTCAGGTGCTTGACCATGATTGGCCATCCCTGGCAGAGGGGGTTGCCATTCCCCATGGACTATACGACTTAGACCTGAACATCGGCTATGTGCAGATTGGGGTCAGTCATGACACGGGAGAGTTTGCCTGTGACTCGATTCGCTACTGGTGGAATCATTACGGTTCCATGGAGTATCCGAAGGCCAGTTCTATTTTGATCCTCTGTGATGGAGGCGGGTCTAACAGTTCACGCCACTATCTGTTTAAGCAAGATTTACAGACATTGGTCAATGAATTGGGGATTGAGATTCGCATTGCCCACTATCCACCGTATACCTCAAAACACAATCCCATTGAGCATCGTCTGTTCCCTCATCTGACACGGGTGTGTGAAGGTGTCATTTTTGAGTCGGTGGAAACTGTTAAAGATTTGATGGGTAAAGCCAAGACGAAAACGGGTCTGAAGGTCTTGGCGACGGTATTAGATAAGGTGTATCAAACGGGGCGAAAAGTCACCCAGGCGTTTAAGGAATCAATGGAAATCGTTTTTGATGCTTACCTGCCAAAATGGAATTACACCGCCAAGCCTCAAAAAGCTTAATTCTGGAGGTTATTTAATCCACGATCCTAAGCGGTAATAGACAACTTCTTTTTTGACTTTACCAAAATCTCTGCTTGCATAAGTCGGACGTTCTTGAATTGGAATATGAATGACGCCAATCTTTTTATCTTCAAATGGATAAACATTATAAGAGAAAATAATTTTCCTGTTAGTTTTTGAATCTTAGTGGTGCAGAAAACTCAAAGGAGCTGAAAGCTTTAGAAGACAGTCACCTTGGCAAACTCAATGCGAGTGTTCATCGCATCTCGCTTCTTGAGAGAGGCATAAGCAGGTGGTGGATTACATCGTGGCAAATATCTCAAGGGTGGCAGCGGTAATCTTTGATAGCACAACTGATTAATCCGTCTTAGCCCGATTTGCAGAAAACTCAATCCCCTGTGAGCATGCCAATCAATGGACTTTAGTGCGCCTTGAGCGATCGTTTCAATGGCAACGCAAATGGCAATAATGGTCGCAGCCGCCAGTAACATCAGCAGTCGGCTTAAAGCATGGGCATCTCTGAGTTTAGAACGAGGCAGTTCAAAGGCGGCAGACTTGTAATCCTTGAAATGGGGTTCAATGCCACCAAAACGTTGACCATATAGCGCGAAGGTTTGCACAGAAGGCGATTTATCTGTAATCACAGCCCAAGCCTCCTGGGCGATGGATAATCGAGCGGTCGCCAAATGACAGTGGATATCTTCAAGAATCGTGACATCAGAAAATAGAAAAGCTTGTTCAGGCTCTGGCAGCAGGTCAGCAACCGACTCGGTTTGAGCATTAGACAACGTGACCCTCAAATCGGATTTAGCGCGAATTGCCCAAGACCATTGATGGCTCCGTAGCCAACGAATTAACTCACCATGCTCAAAGCCTCGGTCAGCCAATAGTGTGATTTGACAATCAGCGGGTAAGACCGTCTCAGCCACATCCAGCACTGAGCAATAGTCCGCAAAAGCGACCGTAGCACTGCCATGCTTGAGCACCTTTTGAGCCAAAGGGAAAGAGCGCCCTCCCCAAGTCAGACAGACCTCTATCAGGCAATACTCATCCCACAGCATGCTTGTATCCAGGGTCAATGTCGTCGCCATGCCCGCCCACGCTTGAAGAAATTGAAGCAGTAATGGAACATAGAATGTTTCTGAGGTGATCTTGGGATTATGAACGAAGTAGCTCAGTCGTTCCATGTGAGAGCGGGCTTTACAACGACGATGACTCAAATAAGTCAGCCAATGGCTTAAGCTGCCACTTTGGGCTTGGAGGATTGCAGCGATGTTTTCAGCAAACACAGTAAGGTGACGTTTATCTTTGGGTGTGACCCATTGACTCAGTTGAGTTTGCAGTTGACGATAGAGTTGAGGGGTTGACATAGGATTGCTCTGAGTTTGGGAACTTAAGCATCACATTGAATGCCCCTCTCTGTCACCTTTGACAGATTTGAATATTGCCTGCTGGTAAGGTCTTCATGACTTTTCTGCACCATCAAGGCTAAATCCTAGTGTATCTAGCTCTTCAGGTTTTGCACCTCGACGCCCACCTATGGGAACGAGCACTCGCTTACGAAATTCATCAATCTCATTCGGGATGAATTCACCTTTTCTTCTTGAATTTAGATAGCTCCAGTTAATGAAGGGAGAGCCATGTGGTTCTAATTGTTTCAAGAAGGACATGATTGAAATAGCACTCTCTTGTGCTGTTTGCTGACGGTTGTACCACCAAGCAATAAGACGATAACGTTTGTACTGCGGGAGTTTTGCCTTAACCATTATCATTGAGTCCAAATCATTCAATTTCCAAGCAATTTTGAATGTGTGAAAAAGTAAAAAATCAAGCTCTTATATTCTAGTGACTATCTGGACTGGAGTCTTTCTCTTCACAGAATTTTTTGGCCTCCTCAGAAGGAGGTTTTTGATATGGTTTATATTCGACTGAGATTGTGTCTCCTGCGCCTGCTGTATCTATTGCTTGTTGAAATGTTTTAACATATTTTTCTTTGGCAAGTATCCATACTACAATGCCACTGAAATAAGCTAAATCAATTTACTAGAGCAGCTTTGAGAACAGCACGAGGTTTATTCATTCGCGCAAATGGCTTTGGCCTACGTTTTAGCACTCTGGGTTCAGACCGAAAAACTCTCAAAGGCAGCAAGTCCTTTGCTACAACCTCCATTAGAACTCGATACAAATTTTGCTGTATCTTTTGCGTTGTAATTGCCAACAACCCTATTGTTTGTAGGAACTGCTGTCGAGTTCCCTGCAACGACAGTCGAGATAGGGCTTGTTCTGAGGATTGCGCTGTCTGGAGCATGACGGTTCGCAAGAGATTGTAGGCCAATAGATGTGCCCAGAGGTCTTTGCGCACCATTTGCGGGGTTTTGGCGCTGAGCATCTCCATACCCAAGGTGGTTTTGAGATGTCGTAAATTAACCTCAGCCGCCTGCCATCTCAGACCGTAGAGTTGACCTAACTGCTTGGCACTATAGCGTTTGGCATCGAGTAAAGTCGTGACAATAATGATTCGTAGGTCTCGAAAACCTGGACGACGGATTAGGATAGACACCTCGCGAACATCTAAAAACTTTGGCAACTGGCTAAAGTCTTCCTCACTCATGTGTTGAGGAGGTTTGGAAGGTTTATGCCATCGAACAGCATGGTCTCCAATACCCAGCTTCTGACCTCGACGAAAATCGCTATGACGGGCATGATGCTTACGAAACACCCCATCAGCGCCCTGGGCTTGGACTAAGGCCAGATCTGTAAAAGTTCCATAAGCTCGGTCGCCGAGCCCTACATCCCCAGGCACTAAGTCCGCATACAGCAGACGACTCAATTCCAGCTCACTGGTCTTAAAACAGCTCACGCAAGCCGACACAACCGCACCTGTCATTAAGGAGAAGACCACCACAAGCTTGGCGATGGGAAATCCACACCCTGGCTTTTGGTTACTGTGTTGAGGATAATCGGCTTGGTTGGCAGGCGTATCGCTCATCAGCACTGTGGTACCGTCATAGACCCGCACCCGAAGTCCACACCATTGTTCGGTCGAGGGAATCGTTTGTTCTAACGACTCCGCCGTATCGGGAATCAGACGCTGCAAGACGCTTTCGCTCAATCGTTGACGGGCTTTACTATAGGCTCCAGTATCAGGGGAGGGGCTGTCTCCGCCTGCCGCTCCCACCCAAGCCGTAATCCGTTTGACGGCATTGCTGAGGCTTTTATCCGGGTCTAAAACTTGAGACAGGAGTGCCCATAGCGTCACAATCGGCGTATACACACAGTTTCGATACTGAATATTTTCTTCTACTAAAATTTCTTCAATCCGCGACGCTGGCAATATCTTCAACCAAGGTAATCCAATACTCTGATTGAACTGCTGCTTGAGAATTTCGGCACGATTCAGCATAAGATAAGGAGGTATTATTTTGGTCTGTAAGGCTATGATGCTTCTAAATCATGCCTTGCAGATTTTTTTGTCTCCTTATTTCAGTGGCATTGATCCATACTACTTTCTTGCCAACTGATACCGCTGCATCTTTTTGTCGTCTGGCTCTATCTATTAAGCTTGTCAACGTTAGTGTCCTGAGTTTTTCGCCATAGAGGCCAAAGCGTGAAAAGGTCTGAGGATAAGAGATTCAGGCCAACAGAGAATGGATATCGTCGCACGCAAAGCCCAAATACTGCGGGTTCAAACCCAAAATCCATATCCAGAGTTGAACGAAGTCCTACAGGAAAAACTGAATACAGAGGTTCTGGGGGTTACGCAAAGCGTCTTAGAAGCAGCTCTGTGCGAAGAATTACAAGAGCATCTCAATCAGCTTGCGGGAGAACGACCTCGTCGGTCTGGCTACTTCAAGCGAGTCCTTGATAGCGAATACGGGCGCATCGAATCCTTGTCGGTACCCAAGCTGCGCCATGGGAACAGAGACCGAGACTGGCAAATCTTGGGGCGCTATCAACGGGGCCTTGGCAGTCTATTAAACTTTTGTCTAAGTCTGTATGTCATGGGCCTGTCCTTGCGAGACTTGCAAGAAGCGCTCTATCCATTACTCGGGGCTGTATTATCGGTCAATGCCATCAACCGAATCACAGAAGCCGCTCAACAGCAGATGAATCAACGGCGCACGGCAAAAATTACCACTGCTGTACCCATTTTGCTTGTCGATGGTGTTTGGGTGAGAATTCAATATGCAAGCGGGGAAACCTTTGAAGACCAAGCTGGACATGTGCGCGCCTTGCGTCAAGCCGAAGAACGGGTTGTTTTAGTGGCAATGGCCATTTATCCAGATGGCACTCGTGAAATCTTGCACTATGAGATTGCCGAGAGTGAATCTCAATTCGCCTGGGAGTCTTTTTTCAAGGGTTTACAGGAGCGTGGATTGAAGCTTGATGGGGTTGAGGTTGTCGTCAGTGATGGGACCAATGGATTGCCCGCTGTGCTCAAAGCCTGGGTACCTCAGGCCCAGCATCAACTGTGCATCACTCATAAAATCAGGGCAATGCTGCGTCATCTGGGCTATGAGAATTTATCCATCCAAGATGCGCAAGGTCAGACCCTAGACCTTCCAGAAGCAAAGAAGCTTCGCTATACCCAGATTAAGACTGACGCCTATGACATCTATAAAACCGATGATTGGATGGAAGCCATTGAGCGATTGGTGGTCTTTGTCGAGACTTGGCAGTCTGTTGAACCTAATGCCATCCGCTCCTTTTTGAGAGATATTGTTTTGACCTTTAATTTCTATGATTTGAACCCATCCTTATATCCACTCGTCCGAACCACTAATGCGCTCGAACGATTGTTTCGAGAGTTTAGGAACAAGTCCGATGAAATTGGTGCGTTCCCCAATGAAGACAGTTGTTTGACCATTTTCTTCTTGGTCTTACAGCGTGACCATACCAAGCATGACCGTCTCAAATCTGTGGCGAAAAACTAGGGACACTAACTGATTGCCAGATGATCTTCTCATTCACGCTCAAAAGGTTCTCGTGTTGTAATGACGTAACTGCCGTACCTCTCAATATAATGAACAGAGCACTATTATTGATCCTTACTTAGAAAATAGTTTTTCTTGAATTCTAATGCTTCAATTCCAAATTTCTCTTCAGCTACCTTTATTTCTTTTTCATATTTTTCTATTATTATTCTTATTTTTTCTTGTAATATAGAATCATCTTTGTTAGAAAGTGCACCAATCACCATTATCACTACAACAAAGAAGATTAACCCAAGAATTCCAATGCTGGCACCAGAGAAAGCAGCTATAACAATAACAATTACTCCAAGGAATATAATTCCCAAACATCCATATCCTTCATCTTTTTGATTGCTTGCAATAGATATGTTTTTTTGTCTTTCTATTTCTGAAATACTTTTTTTCTAGAGTCAAGCTTATTAGTAAATTCGTTTAAGGCTGTACGATCTCTTTTGCTAGATAAATCTAGTTTTATAGCAGTTAGATTTTGAATAAGTTCTAGAACATTGTATAATTCAGAAGGTTTCCAAGAAGTTCCACAATCAAGGCAAGCATTAACATTTCCGTATTCATCTGTCACAGATTCAATTGCATCTGTAATACCAAAAAATTCAACTCTATCCACAACATTTTTCCAGTCAATATTTGTTTTACTTTTAAGTTGAATATTATCAGAACCACAATTAGGGCAATTTGTCATAATTTCTTTTTTTAACTGACATCAAGTAACAGTATATGCCAACAATAAGGCGGAAAGTAATCGCCAATCATAACAACCCCTCAGCACCATTTGTAATGCTGAGGGATTTTCTTTTGATAACGTCACTTTATTAGAACTTTCAGAAATAATAAAGGTTTTGTTTTTGGCTTATGGAGATTTTATATCGGCTTCAAAAGGTAGAAGAGGGTTATCCATAACGTCCCATCTTACATTACCTTGCGAATCAATAGACAAAAGTTCTTCGTAACCTACATTAATTAATATGTTTTTGCTTTGCTGTATATTATACTAATCGGATAATTATATAATCTTTTGTCTATTGATCTAATGATATATTTTGCGCCTTTGTATAAAACTTTATCTCCAATTAAATAAACGTTAATTCTCTGGTTTTTAGATTTGTTGTTTGGGTCTTTGATTTCGTTATTAGCTATATTAATATTCACGTTTTTATGTTTTATAAAGTTTAGGTATGACGAGATTCTAAATTCAATCAAATTTATAACCTCCTCCCTATTATAACCACTGGTTCATTTTTTTGCGTACTTCAAATAAAGGTAACATTTCCGGGAGAATCAAAAAGGCCGGAACTCTTGCTATTTATAACAAAAGCACCTTAGCCTCTTGGGCAAAAGTGTTGACCTCCAACTTGGTGCATTAAACTATGCCAAATGGATTACTTACCCTGTTTTACATTACACGACACCTCAGCTCCATTTACTGTTCTCCAAACTCCAGATTCTCGAATAGGGCTAAGGTATCTACCTTTTTAAACAGTCTTTAGCACCTGATTCACACTCGTCTCCTATGACGGTCTGACCATCTTTATCTCTAATACTGCAAGAAATCTCAGAGCAGGTCATTTCTGCCCTACCAGTGCCAGATGACTCAGAAGAACTACCTGAGCATCCAGATGTAAGAAACATTACTGTTATAGCAGTAAAGGGAGTTATATATTTTTTAATCACGATCTTTTTACTTAAGGCACATCACTATTTAGCCCAGCCTGTAATCAAATCATTACAAAATCAAGAAAATAATTACAAAACTATATGCAATCTTGAGATTAATGTGCTGTTCAAAACAATTTTGATAAAAAAGTTGAATCACTAGATATTATTGGGTACCCTTAACTTAGCTCGACTATATACATTTACGCTGCGTAGATCAGGTCCGTGGTGTTAGAGTCCGAGGCAGGTAGAAATAGTCGAACCCCCGACAAAATTGGATGATCGCAGCCTTGCCTAAATCACAAGCTCAATATCAAATCTTTCTATTTTCCGAGTTTTTTAAAGAAAATCAGGGCTGACAGCGATCGCAGTGCCCGCACCTCAACCCCTGCGCCTCTCGCCCAAATCCGAATGCATCCAGCAAAAACCGCCAGCGACAGCCGCGCTCAGATAGATAGGCTTCCACAGACGCTTGCGGTTCGGCCTGAGACATCGCCGCCGCTTTGGGCTGAAACCGATAGTTAAAGGGATCGATCCAAACGAGTTGCCCTTGAGTCTGCAAAATTGCCAAGGCCAGTTCGGCTTGCGGCTCTTGCTTGAGGACATCCGGCAGGTAGCCCTCCTTGGGGAGCTGTTTTGCCAATGTTTGCGCCAACTGAGCCTGCGATCGCATCTGTCTTAGAAACCCTTCCCGTCGCTGGCGATCGGTCGGGTCCAGCAGTCCCGTCGGTTCGCTGGCAATCAAGAGCGTTTGGGAAGCCACTCCGTCTCGTCCCGCTCGCCCAATTTCCTGGAGGTATTCAGCCAGGGTTAGAGGCGGGTGAAAATGACATACCCACCGCACGTTACTTTTATCCACCCCCATCCCAAACGCAGAAGTGCAGATTACAAAAGGAAGTTCGCCTGAAAGCCACTGTTGCTCGATTTGACGGCGCAATTGGGGCGCGAGGCCCGCATGGTAAGCGGCAGCGCGAAGCCCCTGTTGCTGAAGCCATTCCACCAACTGCTCGCTATCGCGACGGCTGCGGGTGTAGACCAATCCCGTAGTTTGTCCCCGAGCGCGAACGAATTGCTGGAGGCGATCGCGGCGAGCAGCCGGAGTCCACACTCGCACGATCTGGAGGGAGAGGTTTTTGCGATACGGGCTGCTGCGAAAAACCTGCGGTTGCTTTAACCCCAGAACATTTCGGATGTCTTGCTGCGTCGCAGCATCTGCGGTGGCAGTGAAAGCGGCGATCGCGATCCGATCGGTCGGCGATCGATGCTGGAGCAGGCCAGGTCGCACGGTTCCCAATCGTCGATATACGGGACGGAAATGGCTGCCCCACTGAGCGATGCAATGGGCCTCATCGATGACGAGGGTTTGGACGCGCTGGGATAGAGGCGTCAGCCGCTGCCATAGGTTGACGCTCAGCAACGATTCTGGGGACAGATAAAGGAGCTTGACCTGTCCGTTCTCTAGCATCTGTAGGGTTTTCTGGCGCTGTCCTCGCGACTGTTCGCTGTGGAGTAAAGTCGCGGCACCGTGGCGGGCCTCGAGCGCCCGCACTTGATCTTCCATCAGCGCGACGAGGGGCGATACCACTAACGTCAATCCCTCCTGCAGCAACGCCGGGAGTTGAAAGCAAAGGGATTTGCCTGCACCCGTGGGCAACATAACCAAAGCATCTCGATGCTGTAAAAGCGACGTCGCAATTTCTCCTTGTAAAGGCCGAAATCGATCGTATCCCCAAAACTTTTGCAGTCCTGCTTGAGCCTGCTGCCATAGCTGTGACGGTCGATTTTCCGTCATATCTTCCTCTAGATTTGGAAACTTTTCGAAGGGCTCCCCCGTCATCGCTCAACATGTACCTCACACTGTCTAATGACGTTCGCCCTTTAGGATGGCATCGAGCAACCTATCGGAAAAAGAGCGTCATTTTCTAAACCCTTTAGAATATGACTAAGGTCTAAATAGCGCCATAAAAACCCAACCTATCTTTTAGGTGCTGTGGGTAAAAACTGCCCACAGGATGGCTTGTCTCTGTGAATGTCTTTCGACCTAACTTACCTCTATCACCGTTTACTGCCATGTCGCCTAAAGTCTCCATTCAGAAATCGGCTACCTATCTGTCTGTGCTTTTGGTTGGTTCTCTCGCAACGCTTATTGGAACTCAGATGGTTCCGGGTAAGCAACCCCTCTCCCCGCAACCCAGCGTCGCTCAATTAAATGCGCCTCCGGTGGGCCAAGGCGATCGCAATTTTATCGCGCGGGCTGTCGAGAAAGTCGGTCCTGCGGTCGTGCGGATCGATGCATCCCGAACCGTCAGGAGCCAGGTGCCTGCGGTATTTAACGACCCATTTTTTCGGCAGTTTTTTGGCGGAGAGATTCCCCAAAGCCGCACCCGCGTGGAGCGCGGTACGGGGTCGGGTTTTATTATTAGCAACGACGGGCTAATTTTAACCAACTCCCATGTCGTCAATGGGGCGGATTCGGTCACGGTACTGCTCAAGGATGGCCGTACCCTCAAAGGAAAGGTATTGGGTCAAGATAGCCTCACCGATGTTGCAGTGGTCAAGATTCAGGCCAGCAATCTACCCGTGGCCCAAGTGGGTGACTCCGATCGATTGCGCCCCGGCGAATGGGCGATCGCCATTGGCAATCCGTTGGGTCTCGACAATACCGTCACGGCAGGTATCGTCAGCGCCACCGGGCGCACCAGTGGGGATATTGGCGTCCCAGACAAGCGCGTGGGCTTTATCCAGACCGATGCGGCCATCAACCCTGGAAACTCCGGCGGACCGCTGCTGAATCAGTTCGGTCAGGTAATCGGGATGAATACTGCCATTATTGGCGGCGGCGCTCAGGGCTTGGGGTTTGCAATCCCCATCAAAACCGCCCAGCGGATCGCCAATCAGCTCATTGCGACGGGGAAAGTCAACCATCCCTTTCTGGGAATTCGGATGACGAATCTATCGCCCGAGTTAAAGCAGCGCATTAATGGCGACCCAAGCTCTAACCTGCGGGTGCAGGAAGACCGAGGCGTTTTGATTTTCCAGGTTCTTCCAAACTCGCCTGCTTCTAAGGTGGGCCTAAGAACGGGCGATGTGATCGTGCGCATTAACGGCCAAGAGATCACGAAAGCCAGCCAGGTTCAACAAAAGGTCGAAGAAACCTCCACCGGGCGATCGCTTCAGCTAGAAGTAAAGCGCAACGGCCAAACGCTTCCCATTGCCATCCAGCCAGAACCCATTCCAAGCCAATTAACCCAAAACTAGCGAGCTGTAAAACTTACCGTACGCACCGTCTCAGCCTGGGCTTCCTCTAGCTCGGGTTGGGTTCTTGCAGGGCTGAAGAGATGGATTTACCTAACAAGGTGAAAGTCATCCGCTTTATTGAATAGCTCTTTGAAAGACAATCGAGAAGGTTTAATACCAATTTTGCAAAATTACGCTACATATCCGATCCCCCCTAGCCCCCCTAGCTCTTTCAGAGCGGCTACGCCAAGAAAAAGGGGGGAATCTACTCATAGTCCCCCTTTTTAAGGGGGATTTAGGGGGATCTTGATGTGTAGCCACGACCAGTAGATTTGGTATAAGAACCCGTCTATAAAGAAGCTTTAAGCGGTGATTGATTGGCGAGCGCCACAATTCACTCCTCCCCCATCGCCTGCAAGAACTGCTCAGCTTGCTTTTGGAGCGATCGCCCATTCACTGTTGCTGCCGCGCCGCCATGATGCCCCTCCAGGCTGCACTCGACGATCGGTTTTTAGGTTTGGGATTTGTGCCTTAAAATACTCTTAGCTCTCCTTGGGACAAATTGAGTCTGCCCTAGAAAGCGCAATCCTCTAGCTTGTTCGTTTGGCACTGTTGCCATCCTGGTTAAACGTTCCCCTCCCCGGTGACACCTGTGATGAATCAGTCCACACACACTATCCTAATTGTGGATGACTGCCCAGAGGACTGCGAACTGTATCGGCGCTATTTGCTGCAAGATAAAACTCACACCTACACTTTCTTAGAAACCGAATCAGGGCAAGCAGGACTCGCACTCTGTCAGCAACATCAGCCCGATCTCATCTTGCTCGATTACCGCTTGCCCGACATGGATGGATTGGAATGGCTCACACAACTCTCTATCCAAACCGCATCCCCTCATTTACCTGTGATTATGGTAACTGGACAGGGCAATGAAGCACTCGCAGTCCAAGCGATCAAAGCAGGCGCACAGGATTACCTCGTCAAGGGTCAAATTACGCCAGAGCGGTTGCAACTGACAGTACATGAAACCCTTGAGCGCGTGCACTTACGTACCCAATTACAGCAACGTCTCAAACGCGAACAACTGGTGGCACAGATCGCAGGAGAAATTCACCGATCGCTGGATCTCAATTACATTCTTCAAACCACAACAACCCTAGTGCGGCAGTTTCTGCAAACCGATCGGGTGCTGATATTCCGCTTACAGTCCGAAGGCTGGGGAACTATCACCACCGAATCCGTGGGCGCAGAGTGGACTCCCCTGTTGTCCGCCAGTCTTTATGACCCCTGCTTCACTGGACAATCCCTGCAATCCTTCCGCCAGGGAGTCATTACCGCCAAATCAGATATTCACGATGGCAGCATCGATCCTTGTCATGCTGAGTTGCTGGCACGGTTGGAGGTGCGGGCAAATCTAGTCGTGCCGATTCTGCAAAACCAGCAGGTGTGGGGACTGCTGATTGCCCATCATTGTACTGCCCCGCGCCACTGGCAACCGTTCGACATTGAGTTAGTGCGAGAAGTGGCGACTCAGGTGGGCATTGCCGTGCAACAGGCAGAACTCTATCAGCAGGCACAGGATGAGCTATCTCAGCGTCGGCAAACTGAGGTGTTCCTGCAAGAGATGGGCAAAGATCTAGAGCAACAAGTGGCAGCGCGGACCGCTGAACTGTCCCAACTCACCCAGGACTTGCGGCAGAGCCTGGAAAAACTTCAAATTTCGGAAGCCCAATATCGATCGCTGTTTGAGTCCATCGACGAAGGCTTTTGCATCATTGAGGTTCTATTCGATCGAAAGCAAAAGCCCGTTGATTTTCGGTTTCTGCAAGTCAATCCAGCGTTCGAGCGACTGAGCACGATTCCAGATGCAGTGGGCAAACGGATGCGCGACATCGCACCCCAGCACGAAGACTATTGGTTCGAGAATTTCGGCAAGGTTGCTTTGACAGGGGAGTCGATGCGGTTCGAGAATTATGCGGCGGAACTGCAGCGCTGGTATGACGTGTTCGCCTTTTCCGTTGCCGATCCCGAATTGCACCATGTCGGCGTTCTATTCACCGAAACCACCGCTCGCAAGCAAGGGGAAATTCAACTGCGGGAAATAAGCGACGCCTTGAGCAATGCAGTAGAAGGCATCTCGCGCTTAGATCCGCAAGGACGCTACCTTTTCGTCAACGAAGCTTACGCCAAAGCAGTCGGCTATACGCCCGCAGAAATGATTGGCATGGATTGGCAAAGAACGATTCATCCAGACGATCTAGAAGCAGTCATCGCAGAGTATCAGCACATGCTGAACGCAGGCAAAGTAGAACTCGAAGCCAGAGGCATCCGCAAAGATGGGTCGATCTTTGACAAGCAACTGGTGATGATTGGTGCCTACGACGACCAACATCAGTTCATCGGGCATCACTGCTTCATGAAAGATATTACTGAAAAGAAACAGCTCGAAGCCCAGTTTCTGCGTGCCCAGCGTCTGGAAAGCATTGGCACCCTCGCTAGCGGCATTGCCCACGATCTCAACAACATCCTAACACCAGTGCTTGCGGCGGCACTACTGCTACCCCGTAGACTCGCACCTGTCGATCCTACCTCCCAGCAGTTACTAGAGATACTAGAGGGGAGTGCGAAACGGGGGAGAGATTTAGTGCAGCAAGTGCTGTCCTTTGCCCGCGGTCAGGATGAGCAACGGCATATCCTGCAAGTGGGTTATCTTCTGTCCGAGATGGGCAAAATTGCCCGCCAAACCTTTCCCAAATCGATCCAGGTACAGACTCAGGTGTCAACCCGTGACCTGTGGCTGATGCATGCCGATACGACGCAATTGCATCAGGTATTGATGAATCTGTGTGTGAATGCCCGCGATGCGATGCCCGACGGAGGCACGTTAACGATCGCCGCCGAAAATTGTGAGATCGACGAAACCTTTGCCCACAGGCATCTCGATGCCCAGATAGGTGCCTATGTCAAAATCACCATTGCTGATACGGGCACAGGCATTGCACCCGCAGCATTCGATCGCATCTTCGATCCCTTCTTCACTACCAAAGCGCAAGGTCAGGGGACGGGCTTAGGACTCCCGACGGTGCGAACAATTGTCAAAAATCATGGTGGATTTATAGCGATCGAGACTGCCCCTGGACAGGGCACGAGTTTTCAAGTGTACCTGCCTGCTTTACCGCCCGATGAAGACACGACTCGGCATCCTTCCCCTGAAACCGCATTACCGGAGCTTCTCAATGGGAACGGCGAACTTGTCCTAGTGGTCGATGATGAATCGGCAATTCGGCAAACCATCCAGGTGGTACTAGAAACGCATGGTTTCCGAGCGTTAGTCGCGCAAGATGGCATTGATGCGATCGCGCTCTATGCCCAATATCGATCGGAGATTGACCTCGTGCTACTGGATGTAATGATGCCCGCGATGGATGGGTTCAAACTGATCGAAACGCTTGCCAAATTCACGCCACCAGTACCCATCATTGCGATGAGTGGAGTCGCTTCGCATCAAAACAGCGTTCTCAGCCATACCCAAGTGCAAGCCTTTGTGGCAAAACCCTTCACAGCTGATGCGCTGCTGACGGCGATTCGCACCGTGCATACCTCCAACTCAGTTAAAACTCCCGTCGATCGAACCAGAACTTGATTGGGTCATAGATCGCAGGACGTAAGGGGAATTTGAATCTGGGGTTTGAGGTGCGGTGGAACGGAAAACCTTGTTATGCCAATTTTGCAAAATCACGCTACACATCCGATCCCCCCTAGTCCCCCAGCTCTTTCAGAGCGGCTACGCCAAGAAAAAGGGGGGCCTCAAATCGCATTTTCCA
This sequence comes from Altericista sp. CCNU0014, assembly GCF_044923475.1. NCBI lineage: Bacteria > Bacillati > Cyanobacteriota > Cyanophyceae > Synechococcales > Altericista > Altericista sp. CCNU0014. Next base: position 873,616 of record NZ_CP137338.1, on the reverse strand, counting down.
AAACAGCTTCAACGTTCTGCTTCCATCGAACCTCGTCCAAACGGTGTGGGCGGACTTTTGAGAGTATAGACCTCAGTCTCGGCTTCTACTAACTTGCGGATATGCAGCGGGACCTGAAGCATGCCCAATAAAGTCCGACCGTCCATCATGCGGAACCCGCCTGTAGTTTTTTCAGCAAGAATGCGATCGCTCTCTTCAGGATCGGGCGTCGCCGAAAATTCTTGGTTTGACGCAATGATATAAGACAATGGCAAACCATAGCTGGTGGCGTAGCACATTGCCGACTGAGCGTAGGGAAACACCGACTTAACCGTATTGGCAAGACGGGCGTGCATGTACAGTTCCGTCCAAAACAGCGGCCCAGAGTGCAGCATAAACATACCGTTGGGAGTCAAAATGCGACTGACCTGCTGATAGTGTTCCTGGGTAAATAGTGCAAAAGCAGGCCCAGATTCGATGGGATCTGATAAATCCGAAATCACCGCATCCCACTTTTCCGTCGTAGTATCGATATATTTTTGAGCGTCATCAATAATGACCTCAACGCGAGGATCTTCAAACGCACCCTGATGCATTTCAGGCAAAAGCTCCTTGCAGGCTTCCACCACCTCCCCATCAATATCCACCATCACAATGCGCTCCACACCCTGCCAGCGCAACACCTCGCGGATCGTTGCGCCCTCCGCTCCGCCCAGAATCAAAACCTTCTTGGGATCGCCGTGCACGATCAACGGCGGGTGCACTAAACCCTCGTGGTACAAAAACTCATCTTTCTCCGAAGACTGCCACTTCCCATCCAGCATCAGCGCTTTGCCAAAGGAGCCAGACTCAATAATGTACATATCCTGAAACTGGGTCTTGCGATAGGCCAACACCTTGGTCGCGCCGTGCATGTACATATCCCAAGGCGTAATGACCTCGGTCAACCACATATCTGCTTGAATGTCCGCACCCGCCATAATATTTAACCCCTCAAAACCATTAATTCACAGCAGAAAGCGACTGAGCCTAAAACTAAACTCAGTTTCCTTTATACCGCCTATCTGGACGATCCAAAAACAACCTAGAATACAACAGCCCCTAAACCGATGAGGCACAGGGATGCATAAAAGAAGGCGCTGACGCGAACGCGCGCGACAGAATCGCGTCAGACGGCTATCTATGGGAAGTAGTCAAATGCCTTAATTTAGACAGACGTACTTAAAACAAGCTCATCCACCATAGTGGAACTTTCACTCGAACAAAGAGTGAGGGAGGTTGGCGGTGGATTTCGGCGCAGCTTCTTCATCAAGTGTCGACCGGCCTGAAACGCCTTAACCATGTGTTTGCAGGCTTCTTCTGGATCGGTGTGATGGCCGCAGGTAAATACATCGAGCGCCGCGTAACCCACTTCAGGCCAAGTATGGATTGAAATGTGAGACTCGGATAACAAGGCCAGCGCCGTTATTCCCTGGGGCTCAAATTGATGTAAAACCTCGTTCAATAATGTTGCCTTTGCCTGCGTAGCCGCATCTCTCAAACTTTGACGCACGAAGTCGGCATCGTTCAGAAGCGTCTTGGAACAGTCGTACAACTCTAAAATGCAGTGGAAACCAACGGAGGCAGGAACCCGAACCAGCGGATCGTCGGACGAATCGACTGGAGTGAGGAACCTGTCCCCCAATTGGCCAGATAGCGATCTATACATGTCTATCCCCTTATTGGCCAGAAAGTACAAAAATTGCACACAAGAAACGATGATAACTGAAAAGTCAGGGACATGTCTCTAAAAAGACAAAAATCTTCCCAACGATTTTCAGATTCTTGATAATTATGCCCACTCACGATGAAATTTGAAACCCAATTGTGCAAAAAAGTTGAAGAGACCGATGCACGCATTAGGAGCCTCAAAACTAGCCTCAAGAAGCACTAGAGCGCGTTTGGTACGATCTTGAGGAAATTTTGAAGTGCTAGGAGAAAAACGAAGCTTTCCCACACGAGCGGGCGTAAGGGAAAGAAAAACAGCGCCAGCGACCAGGTAAAGAAAAGATTAAGTAGGCCCCGTTTGAGAGGGGGAAAAGACAATACGCACGCTTGGGGTGCGGGTGTAGCGCTCTGGGCAAACTCTATAGTGAAGGGAGATGCGCGCAGCAGTCGCAGTTTTCGAGCAGGTGTTTTAGGTCAGCTATGTTGTCAAATTATATTCGTGCGGTCATGGCTCACGCCCAATACCGAGAGACGCCTAAGGATGATTGCATCTATGGAGAAATCCCTGGATTCGAAGGGGTGTGTGCCAAAGCCGAGACGCTAGAGCTTTGTCGGCACGACCTATCAGAGGCGTTGGAGGAGTGGATTTTCTTTCGGATTTCGCGCAAGCTGCCCGTGCCTGAGGTCGATGGGGTGGAGTTGCGGGATAAGGATTTTCAATAGCCTGATTGCTGCGGGCGGGTTCGGAGCGTAGTAGGGTATTACAGGGTTTCGTTTTAACGGTTTGTAAGCCTATGCCTCGTATTTCTGCTCCTTCTGCTCTTTTGGTGTTGGCTGACGGCACCGCTTACCAAGGACGGTCTTTTGGGATGCCCGGCACTGCGATTGGCGAGGTGGTCTTTAACACGGGCATGACGGGCTATCAAGAGGTCCTGACCGACCCCAGCTACTGCGGTCAGCTCGTTACTTTTACCTATCCAGAGCTGGGCAATACGGGCGTCACGTCTGAAGATGAAGAATCGAGCCGTCCCCAAATCAAAGGGGCGATCGCCCGCAATATTTGCCTGGAGCCGAGCAATTGGCGATCGCAGCAGTCGCTGCCAGACTATCTTGCAGCTCATGGAATTCCCGGCATTTACGGGATCGACACGCGAGCGCTCACCCGCAAGCTGCGCTCCGCTGGAGCCATGAACGGTGCCATCTCCACGGAAATTCTAGATCCCGTGCAGCTCCACGAGTTGGTGCTCAAAGCCCCTGCAATGGAAGGGTTAAATTTAACCCAAGTCGTTACGACACCCGAACGTTACGAGTGGAGCGAACCCAGCCCAGAGTCCTGGGAATTTATGCCCGAGCGTCCCAACGCGGCTGAAGATCGAGCTAAGTTTTTAGTCGTTGCCATCGATTTCGGCATCAAGCGGAATATTTTGCGGCGTTTGGCGAGCTATGGCTGCCGCGTCATCGTGGTTCCCGCCGATACCTCCGCCGAAGCCATCTTGCAGCTCAACCCCGACGGCATTTTCCTGTCCAACGGTCCGGGGGATCCGGCAGCCGTTCGAGAAGGCATTGCCACTGCCCAAGCGCTGATCCAAACCCGCACCCCCATGTTTGGCATTTGTCTCGGCCATCAGCTCTTGGGGCTATCCTTAGGGGCGCAAACCTTTAAACTTAAATTCGGGCATCGCGGGCTCAACCAACCCGCCGGACTGGAGCAACAGGTCGAAATTACAAGCCAAAATCACGGATTTGCCATCGATGCCGATTCCTTAGGGGCGATCGCCGTTGAAGTCACCCACCTCAATCTGAACGACCGAACCATTGCCGGAATGCGCCATAAAACCCTGCCTCTGTTTTCCGTGCAGTACCACCCCGAAGCCAGCCCAGGCCCCCACGATGCAGACTACCTCTTTCGGCAGTTTGTCGAGGCAATGGAAGTTCATCGGAACCCGTCCAAGGTCTAGTAGACAAGGGCACTGAAAGACCCTATACTAATGCCTCATCTTTGAATTTGAACATTTTGTTTACAGCTTCGATAAGGAGGGGACTATTCCTGAGCAATTAAACCTGACCGTTAGCTTGCGAGGCACACGGGACGTCAGGGATAACTATCAGCTATTTCGCCTCACAGGTTTGCTAGACGCTTTCTCAGAGCCCGTTTTTCTGAAGGTGATGACAAAGTGTCTGGAAGAGCAGCCTGCCAATATCATTTTAGATCTGTCCAAGATCGATTTTATTGATAGCTCTGGACTGGGCGTCTTAGTGCGTCTGGCCAAGCAGATGCAGAATGCGAAGGGTTCTTTTCAAATTGTAACGAACCCCCGCGTGACCCAAACGGTCAAGCTAGTCAGACTCCAGGATTTTCTGTCCCTCCAGACTAGCGTTGAAACGGCGATCGCCAATCTTCCCGCCAGCTAACAACTGTTGTAAACTCTAGAGCGACAGCTTGGAGAAGGCTTCGAGCGTGCCGCGATACCGATCGTTCAAATGGGCCAAAATTTGCTGACCGATTTTTCCCTTGGGAAGTGTAACGAGGTGTCGTGACAATGCACCCGTTGTTTCCGTTGAAGGTGCCCTATCCTTTAGCTGCCAATACGGCCCAAACCCTCTCTCCTGCCGCTCTTGCCTACCTGGGCGATGCCGTTTACGAACTCTATATTCGCACCCAATACCTGCTGCCGCCCGCGCGCATTCGAGACTACCACCAGCAGGTCGTGAGCTGCGTCCGGGCAGAAACCCAGGCGGCTTTTGTCAAGGCACTAACGCCCGCTCTGACCCCGGAGGAAATCCGAATTTTAAAGCAGGGGCGCAATGCCGCCACGGGTCAACCCAAGCGGTTGAGTCTAGAGACTTATCAGTATGCTACGGCCTTGGAAACTCTCGTAGGATATCTTTACTTAACGGATACGGATCGGCTGCACGAGCTGCTCGGGCGTTTCTGTCTGAGCGAATTGACCGACCCCGAGGGATCGCTCCCCTAACTGCTCGCATGTTTCTGCTCTAGCAGTATTACCCATCTTTTTAGTATGAAGCGCTATATCTTATGAGGAACGTCCCCATGCCTAAATCACCTAAAGGCAAGCCCAAGCTTGCGGGAGGCCGCTCCAAACACAGCAGCGGCGGCAGCGCGCGTCCGTCCCGGCCTAAGTTTCAAAAGCCCGTTTCGGTCAGGAAAGTTTTGGCCCCAGTCTCGGACAGGACAGAATCGCCGTCCGTCCCGGCCCCAGCGGTCGAAGAAGAGTCCAACGACTTGATCTACGGGCGCAATACCTTGCTGGCAGCCTTGGAGGGCGATCGCGCCCTCAATCGCGTCTGGGTGGTGCCACATTTACGCTACGACGCAAAGTTTACAGCCTTACTCGATCGAGCCAAACGAAAGGGGACGGTCATCGACGAGGTAGATAACAAACGCCTCGATTTCATTACCGAACAGGCCAGACATCAGGGGATCGCGGCCCAGGTGGCCAGCTACGATTACCTAGATTTGCCGGACCTGATCGCTCAAGCTAAAGCTGCCACCGATAGCCCTGTCATTGTCGCCCTCGACAGCATGACCGATCCCCATAATTTGGGTGCGATTATCCGCACGGCAGAAGCGTTGGGAGCGCAGGGTATTGTCATTCCCCAACGACGGGCCGTCGGGATCACGTCAACCGTCGCCAAGGTGGCAGCAGGAGCGTTAGAGTCGATTGCTGTGGCGCGAGCGATCAATCTCAATCAGGCACTAGAGCAGCTTAAGGAAAGCGGGTTCTGGATCTACGGACTGGCGCCCAATGCCAGTCAATCTTTGCACAAAGTGACCTTAAACGGACCCATTGTTTTGGTGGTAGGCGCTGAAGGCGAAGGCTTGAGCTTACTGACCCAGCGTCACTGCGACGTGTTGACCTCCATTCCGCTGCAAGGCAAGACTGCGAGTTTGAATGCTTCGGTTGCGGCGGGAATGGCCCTTTACGAGATTTTTCGCCAGCGATGGTTACACAGAGTACATCATGTTTAGCGGTAACTCTGAAAGACTGTAAGAAGGGATAACAACAAAAAAAAATATTTCCATTTTTGCCTGGCGCGTGGAAACGAGCGCCGTTTAGGAGGTTAACATTTTGATAGTTGTACAAAAGACAGGGTCCATGAGTTTAAAAGGCCAGTTGGCATACTTGCTAAATCGTGTAGGTTTGGCGTGGTGGATTGAAGTCACCACGCAATCGCCAAAGTGCGTTTATTATTTTGGACCGTTTGCTTCATCCGAGGAAGCGAAAGAAGAGTTGCCAGGGTATCTAGAAGATCTGAACCACGAAAGTGCCGAGGGAATTCAGGCCGTTGTAAAACGCTGTCAGCCTGCCGAGCTCACCATTTTTGACGAGCCAGAACGCCTGAGTGCCGGACAGCAGCGCTTCAGTCAGCAGACCCTCTGACGACTTGTTTTGCCCGCGTTGCTGGCGTCTACAGACGGCCTTGCTCGGCGTTGAAATGCGTCCGCAACCACTCCTGAATATCTCGATTGACGCGTGCCGGAATTTCCCATGGAAATAGGTGTGCGGTCTCTGGGTAGCAAATCCACTGGCTGTTTTTCAGGTGCTGAGCGGTCTCGTAGCTGGCCTGGGTCAGAATGTGACGGTCCTCAGCACCGCTGAGAACCAGACAGGGGCAGTCCAAAGCTGCTAAGTCGGGGATGCGGTTGTAGTGCTGCGCTAGGGCGCGGTTCAGTGCGTTATGGGCATGGCGAGAAGTTTTGACGGTCGCCGGGCCACCTGCTCGGGCTAAAAACCGATAGGCGGTCGGGTTGTGTTGAGCGAGCAGATACTTAAGAAGCGATTGCCGTCCAAAGGTGTCGATATTCCAGTGCCAGCCTGGTTTGAGCCAATTCAAGCCCCCTGCAAGGAGGGTGAAGAGGAGTTCTAAAGCCGTTGGCGGCGGAAGGTTGCTTATGGGACGAGCAGCAGTCCCTACCAGGATGAGGCCGGGAAATCGAGTTGGATTGCGCAGGGCCAATTCCATTGCCAAAATACCGCCTAAAGACCAGCCCAGGATCGGGCATTCTTCGATCCCCAACCTATCCAGTAACGCCTCTAGGTCCGTCAGATGATCTTGCATGGTAAACGGGGTTCGGGTCCGGCTTTTGCCATAGCCCCGCAAGTCAGGTGCAATGGTCCAAAACTGTTCCGATAGCGAATCGGTAAATACCCCCATGCAGTCCGCCGATCCCGGATGGCCGTGAAGACAAAGGATGGGAAACCCTTTGCCTTGTTGCCGGACGGATAGCGGAAATGGCGTGGAGGGAGCGTTAGCTGGGGACATTTTTGGTAAAACCTAACGGATCTGATGGAGGGAGCAAAAAAATCTTGCTATACTGGGTCCGCTTTGTTGACTTCCGCTACCCTTAAAGCACAATGCCAGAGCAGCATCTCTCTCGTCAAACGGCCTCTCGTCAAACGGCTAGCGGAAGTCCTCTGGGGGAGTTGAGAGTGCTTAAACAAAAACAAAAAATAAAACAGAAACGCCGACGGCAACTCAAGCTGCGTCGAGTTGCCGTCGCAGCATTGTTGGGGGGTGGCTTAGCCTACTTTCAATTCAAACCTTTGCCTAAATCTCCTGAAGCGGTCTTAGTGCTTGGGGGCGAACCGAGTCGGGAGCAATTCGCGGCGGAGTTCGCAAAACAACATCCGGGATTGCCGATTTGGGTGTCTGGGGGCAGCAATCCCGAATATGCGGAGTGGGTCTTTCGTCAGTCTGGCGTTTCTGAGGGGCTGATTCACTTGGACTACGATGCAGTCGATACCCTAACCAATTTCACCACGATCGTAGATAAGCTGCGATCGCAAAACATTCGCAGCGTTTATCTCATTACTTCCGACTACCACATGCGACGGGCGCAGGTCATCGGACAAGTCGTGTTAGGCAGCCGAGGGATTCAGTTCCAGACCGTCTCGATCCCCACTCGCAAACCTTCCGAGCCTTTCGAAAAGGCTGTTTTTGATGGGTTGCGGGCAGTGGTATGGGTAACGACAGGAGAGACGAGTTTAGCCCTCAAGCAAGAATTTCAATAATTTCTTCTAGGTATATTCTAGCGATCGAGAATTACGCGATCCCAGCAACGATGGCTGCCTTTGGGACGCGGGTGCGAGCGCAGGCAAGCTCGCGAACGGGCGCAATCGAGATCTATAAGTTCTTAGAAACGGATTCAATCCGAATGTTATTAAATATCCCGGAAATATCGCCGTCAATGTCTATATATTTGGCTAATAGCGGATCTTGCAAGGACTTAACAATTTTTTCTTTGTTTGAAACCTGTGTATCTTCGCGATGATTGTTGGATTCTGAGGAATCATCAGATTTCTTAAACATACTAGTTTTAAAGAGGAGCTTTAGAGTCAGGGTACCCAAATTCCCGGCTGACCTGACACGCTCGGTCATTTCCAAATGGCAAAATGCTTCCTCAGCCGAGAGAAAAGTTTTACAGTTCCCCCGATTTGAAGCAACTGTATCCGGTGACGAGAATCACCCTGAGGAACGATTTAGATCGTCGAGATCCTCTACTTCTGCCCTTATGGTGAAAAGACAAAGATTATCCCTTGGATTATTGTCTTTCACGGTGCTTACCCATGGCTACAACCTATTTATTGCGCTGGACGGCGATCGCCCTGTCGGTCGCGCTTGCGGGCATTGCTTTACAGCCATTGCCCAGCACGGCTCGCTCCCGCTATCGGCCTCCATCGAATCTGGTGCGCCCAGCAGGTCGGCAGGGGGCAGCGACGCGGACGGATTGTGCCAAGGCAGGTTTTACCTTTGCGCCCGTCGTACCTGAATCCAACTACGGCCTGACTGCGGCTGAATATCCCACGCTCTACTGGTATCACGTCAACCATCAGTTTTCCTGGGCCAGGTTCGAATTGTATGCAGCCCAGCCGCAGACCCTCGAACTAGAATCCGATCCCATCTATCAAACCACCTTCCGCCTCAATCGGGAGACCCGCTTGGCCAGCCTGACACTTCCGGCTGCGGTAGGTCTGCCACCCCTTGCGCCGGGCCGAGACTACCTTTGGAAAGTAACCCTGATTTGCTCCCAAGGGGGACCGGATGATGACATGGCGAGCGGCTCTCAGCGCAGCGTTCAGGGTTGGATTGCGCGGGTTGCCCCTGAAGCGGGGTCGAACGCTAAGGTGGCGAACGCTTCGGATCGTTACGATGGCTACAATGCTTACGCCGAGAAAGGTCTATGGTACGACGCCATTCACGACCTCGCGGTCCGGCGGAAACTGCAACCTCAAAACGCACAATTGAGGCTCGACTGGCGCGATCTTTTGCAAGAGACGCGCTTAAAGTCTGCTGACTTGTAACTTCTGTCAAGGCGATGGGCAAGTGCGTTAAACTGGCTTGCGTTGATGCTGTCAGAGGGTAAGGCAAAAGATGGGTGCAAAGCCAAAACAGAAAGAACCATTGGCCGTTCGCGCAGAAACAAACGGTCGCGCCCACCCATCCGAACAGAGTGCCTCTGAGCTACCCTCTCCTGCGGTCTGGTCTGTGGAAGACAGCGAGACGCTTTACCAGATTCGAGGTTGGGGCGAGCCTTATTTTTCGGTCAACGAAGCGGGGCACATCCTCGTCGCGCCGAAGGGCGATCGCGGGGGTTCGCTCGACTTGTACGACCTCGTCAATGCCCTGAAACAGCGAAACATTCACCTGCCGCTCCTCATTCGCTTTGCCGATATTTTAGAAGACCGGATCGAGCGTCTCAACGCCTGCTTTGCTAAAGCGATCGCCCGCTATAACTATTCTGGTGTCTACCGGGGCGTGTTTCCGGTAAAGTGCAACCAGCACCGCCATTTGATCGAAGATCTCGTGCGGTTCGGGAAGTCCCACCAGTTTGGGTTGGAGGCGGGATCTAAACCGGAATTGATGATTACCCTAGCCATGCTGGACACGCCGGGGGCGCTGCTGATCTGCAATGGCTATAAAGACCGCGAGTATATTGAAGCCGCGATTTTAGCCCAGCGGCTCGGGCAAAAGTGCATCATCGTGCTAGAACAGGTCGAAGAAGTAGATTTGGTGATCGAGTCCAGCCGCAAACTGGGCATTGCGCCGATCGTGGGGCTGCGGGCAAAGCTGACGGCAACCGGAGAAGGGCGCTGGGGGACTTCGGCAGGCGATCGTGCGAAGTTTGGCCTCACGATTCCCGAAATCATTCAGGCGGTAGAAAAGTTCCAGGGGGCAGAACTACTGAACTCGCTTCAGTTGCTGCATTTTCACATTGGTTCTCAAATTTCTTCCATTGGCACGATCAAAGAGGCCCTCAAAGAAGCCAGCCAAATTTACGTGGAACTGGTCAAACTGGGCGCGCCGATGGGGTACTTGGACGTGGGCGGCGGTCTGGCAGTGGACTACGACGGATCCAAGACCAATTTTTCCGCCTCCAAAAACTACAACATGCAGAACTACGCCAACGATGTCGTGGCCCAAATCAAAGACGCCTGCACCGTTGCCAATATTGCCGGACCCACCCTGATTAGCGAGAGCGGACGGGCGATCGCCTCCCACCAATCCGTCCTGGTCTTCGATATCGTGGGTACCAGCGAAGTGGTGATGGAAGAACCCGAACCGATGCGCCCCGACGAATCCTTGACGATTCAGAATCTCTACGAAACCTACCAATCCATCAGCGTCGATAACTACCAAGAAGCCTATAACGACGCCATTCAGTTCAAAGATGAGGCGATTAACCGCTTTACCCTCGGCTACTTGAGCCTGAGCGATCGGGCGCGGGCAGAACGGCTGTACTGGGCCTGCTGCCATAAAATTATGGACATCGCGCGCCAGCAAAAGTACGTCCCCGACGACCTAGAATCCCTCGAACAGAATATGGCTTCCATTTACTACGCCAATCTGTCCGTCTTTCAATCCGCTCCCGATATCTGGGGCATCGATCAGCTCTTTCCGGTTTTGCCGATTCATCGCCTGAACGAAGAACCCACCCATCGAGCGACTTTGGCAGACCTCACCTGCGATAGCGACGGCAAGATCGATCGATTTATCGATCTCAAGGATGTCAAGACGTTGCTAGAGCTACATCCGATTGAAGCGGACAAACCTTACTACCTGGGGATGTTTCTCAACGGAGCCTACCAAGAAATCATGGGGAATCTGCACAACCTGTTTGGCGACACCAATACGGTGCACATTCGCCTAACGCCCAAGGGCTACCGGATCGAGCATGTCGTCCGGGGCGATACGGTGCGGGAGGTATTAGGCTACGTCCAGTACGATGCTGACGATCTGCTCGAAAATATCCGCAATCGAGCTGAATTGGCGCTCCAAGAAGGCAAAATTACGCTTGCGGAATCTCAGCTTTTGTTAAAAAACTACGAGAAGAGTTTAGGTAGCTATACTTATCTCAAACCTTGAGCCATGTTGGGTTAGCGTTAGATCGAGGGTTTTCCCAGCCCATTTGCAATCTGGTCAATTGACGTGGCATGGATTGCAAATAGCGATCTCTCCTGAAGCATAAATTTTAGAGCGATCGCAGGTCTTGGCAAGCAGGCGATCGCAGTCCTCCGGTATCGCTATGACGGGCGATCGCATCTCTAACTGTGTCTGACGAAACGCCAATCGTAGTCCCCATTTCGAATCCCAAGAGAGATCGCAGTACTTTGGTAGAGCTATAGCGGGCGATCGTATCTCTCCAACCTCTACGGCTCCAAATCCTTCGGCTAGATCCTGTTGGTGAATCCGTTTCGCAATCAGTAGACGTATTTTTCTACGGCTAGATGGGAAAGGTACTGACGAATTTCTTCGACTCCCAGTTCGCGGGGCGATCGCATCTGGTGATAGCGTAAATAGTCTTTGATGTAATAAAGGTAAGACTTTTCGGTTTTGGGGCTGAAGTGCTTGAGGCGAAACGTAGCGTGGATACGCTCGAACAGTTTTGGAGGCTCCGACATGGATAGGATATTGAGTGAAGGGTTTATGGGCGTGGCATTGCCCAGTCTTAAGATTCCCAAACACAGACTCCCAATTTCAGTAAATTACTGGATAATGTCCCTAGGTCGGAGTTATCCGACTTTATCTGGACAATGTCCTTATCTCAGAATTATACGGATTAGGTCGGATAACACCTCTAATGCCAGAATTATCATCCGTCATCGGTATAATATATAGTTAGCTGGCTTCGTACAGAGCTTGCACTCGTGCTTATCAGTCGTCAGGGAGTGCGAGAGCGCTTAGGAGATAGTGGTGAGAGGCGACGGCGGGTGTGGGAGAGTGAATTGAGGAGGCGATCGGGAGCGAGATCCAGCTAACACATAAGTCGAATGATAATGAATTCGGAATTCTTACGCAACTGGGAAGACGACGCTAGGAGCATTTCCTCGCGTTACTTTGAGAAAATCACTAAGGAAGGCTTAGGTTCGGCAAAAAGTCTTGGACAGCGAACCGATCGCAAGGACTTTCTTTTTCACGAACACCTATTTCAAAATATTGAATTATCCCTTCCGTGTTCCTTCCTCGACATTGGATGTGGCAAAGCCGATCTGCTGAAATTCCTTAACGATGCGTACCCGAATTGTGCCATCCAGCGATATCTTGGAATTGATATAGTCCCGGAGTTTATCCAATTCTCACGGAGAGCGTATCCAGCATTTGAATTTCAACTATCAAATTTCATCTCGGAACAGTTTGCCCCTGACAAAAAGTTTGATATTGTACTCGCGCTCGGAGTTCTTGTATCCCGTGTACGGAATTATCAAGACTACATTCGAGCCTTCGTTGAGAAGATGACTAGCGTTTCTTCCCATGCGGTATTGTTCAATTTAATTACAGAGGTCGATCCAGACTCACCTCACTATATGCATTCTTTAGAAATCGGACACTCTACCTACTTACCATTAGAGGAACTTGGATGCATACTTGCGTCGTTGCAGTGTTCTCAATGTCAACTTTATCAAGAACACCTTTTTCCAGATGCGACTGACACATTCGTTCAAATTTTTGTTTGAGATTATCTCCTGGATTCAGGGCATCAAATCAAAGCGATGGTGCGATCGGTTGAGGCAGTGTGAATGAGCGCGATCGATTAGGAGGGAAGAGTAAGATCCATGAAAGCGATCGGAGCAATAGCCAGCTAACACGACGTTGCAACCGACGGAACGGGGCAATCGGTTGGAGTTGAGATAACGTGCCGCCGTTGAACTTTGCCGTTAGACCGCTTCTTCTACTTGTTTAGAAATGGCGATTAAAGTCACTAAAATTCTTACTTAGATTGGGTTTCAAGGATTTTTGAACTTATTACCTAACAACTCTATTTATTAAGTAGTTTTCTATGGCAACAGTACACCTTTTACATGGTTTCACAGGCGCAGGCAAAACAACCTATGCGAAGCAACTAGAACATGAGATTAGTGCAATACGTTTTACGCCTGATGAGTAGATTGTTAAGCTGTACGGGAATCATCCACCAGTAGAGTATTTTGCTGCCTTAAAAGAGTGATAGATCTTATTTGGCAAGTAGCAGCCCAAATTATTTACCTTGGACAAGATGTTATTCTTGATTTTGGTTTCTGGAGCCGAGAATCACATGACGAAGCACGCGAAAAGGCACGAGTCATGAAAGCTGAGGTCAAACTCTACTATATTTCTGCGCCAGAGGACATAATGAAAGAGCGAGTAATACAAAGAAGTAATGTATTACCTGAAGGTGCTCTGATTATTGATGATTATGCTTTTGAGGTGTTCAAAAGTCGTTTCGAGAAACTTGGTCAAGATGAGTCTCACATTGTTGTTTCTGCTACCGCTTAACTAAGGATTGCAGGGAATATTAGACTCGACCCAATCGAGTGCGTGCAGCCACATACGTTAGAGGCGATCGCTCAAGTTAAAATAGAGAGGCACAGTTGAGACGAGGTCAACCTTATGGCAGTTCGACAGCCCCGATATAGCAAAGAAGAGTTTGCTCGACGTGGAAACGAAATCTATGATGCTCAGGTACGATCGCAAGTTGAAGCAGACAATCATGGGAGGATTGTGGCGATCGACATTGAGACTGGAGCCTTTGAGGTTGCGGATGATTTGTTGGCAGCATCAAAACACCTCCTAGCTCGATTGCCGAATGCACAGACGTGGTTTGTTCGCATTGGGTATCCAGCAGTCGATCACTTTGGTGCGCGGAGTTTAAGAACGACGCGATGATGCAAGGAATTGTGAATCAGAGTTGTGAGGCGACGTTACCGATTGTCATCAAGAATAATGCGACAACACAACTTGTAGATACCGTGATTGACACGGGATTTTCTGGCTTCTTAACCTTGCCATTTGATATTATCTCTGCTCTAGAACTCAGTTGGGAAGGTCGTGATGTTGCGACATTAGGTGATGGTACTTCCTGCACTTTTGAGGTCTACATGGCGATCGTGATCTGGGATGGGCAATATCGCGAGATTTACGTCAATGAGTCGGAAACCGTTCCTCTGATTGGTATGAGGCTATTGCGTGGCTACGATCTACGGATTCAAACAATCGAGGGGGGAACGGTTACGATTGAATCCTTGAAGTAAAGCAAAATGGTCAGTGAGGCGTGTCTAACCAGGGTTTGCAGCGTATGGTCTCAACACTCTGGTGATACTCGAAAATCCTTGCCACCGCTAGAAATCCAAGCCGTTATCCTCTCTAATGCTTGGTGGTGATATGAGTGACGAAGAATAGAGCCAAATTGCTAGATGTCGTAGCTTTGACAGTAGACTTGCCTGAATACAACTTGTGGCGTGGGCAAGTCGGAACCATATTTGAGCTACTGGCTGGTGGTGCAGCGTTTGAGACGCCCAAAGCAAATCATGGTACTGCATTTTGACCCAACATCGCCTGACTTAAAGTCTGAAATGGCTACAGCCTAATATTTAATGTGTGGAACAAGAAAAGGGCGATCGATTTTTTACTACTTCAGAGCAGCAATCCTTTGGTAACAGCCACGCGATCGCACAGAGTTCTGCTGCAATGATTTACAGATTTTAACGATCTCCCTCAGACTTAATGTTCCAATCGATCCGAGTTGGGCGTCCCTGGGCTTTCTAGACGACTGAGTCGCTCGTGGGTTTCCATCCGAAATTCACCGAGCTCTCGCAGGAGGGTTTCGATATTGACCTCGTTTTTGAGGTTGATTTCGTAGTCAATTTTGGCGTGGGTGCGATCTTTGAGCACCTGTCGGTTTTGACTCATCACGATCAAGGGACCTTGCAGGGCCACTAAAATCGCCAGCAGCAAGTTAAAAAATACGTAAGGGTAGGGGTCTAAGGGGGTTTGATAGAGAGTGACAGAGTTAATCGCCATCCAACCTAAGGTGATGCCGAGAAGCAGGAGAATGAACAGCCAACTGCCATTCAAGGCTGCAACCTTGTCGGCAATGCGATCGCTCCAGGTCAGCTTGCTATCGTACTCTAGCTCCATGTCTTTGGTGGCGCGCTGCGACAGCAGCATAGAAGTGGCGCGCAGGCGATTGGAAAGCGTTTGCAAAAGGGCGATCGCCACGTGGGGATGGCGATCGATGTAGTAGAGCAACGTGGCCTGAGTGATTTCCAGCACTTCCACATCCGTGGTGGCAAGGGCGCTGGCACTGCGGGGTCGATCGTCGAAGAGGGCCAGCTCTCCAAAGTATTCGCCTCGCGAAATATCTTTGAGGGAAATCCGGCGAGAAGCTTCCCCCGGCAGGTAAATGTTGACCGCGCCGCTCGCGACGACGTACATGATGGAACCTACTTCTCCATAGTTAAAAATAATTTCGCCCGCTCGATATGTGTGAAGTTCGACCCGTTGAGCCAAAAAGGTTAAATCCTGGCGGCTGATGCCCGCAAACAGATCGATGCTCTCGAGCAGGCGGACGATATCTTGAAGCTGGGTAGAGGGGTGACGAACAGACATAGTAAAAAGCCTGGATCGGGGAACCATCAATGTTCTTAGTGTTGCATTCTCTCTTGAAAATTCAGAGCGATTGCACCGCACGCAATAAAATTCGTTGCTTAAACTGTAACCAATCTTCAGGACGGTCTAGCTCGAGCTGATAATAGGGCCTAGCGGTGTAGCGGAGAAGTATGTAATGGACGGCAATAAATGCAGATCGGGGCTAATCATTGCCAGTGTTATGGCAGGGCAGGTTTTACTGGGAAGCTGTTCTGCTGCGGTTAATGAGACGCGGCAAGAAGCGCCGATGTCTTCTCCTGCTGCGGATTTAGCGGCGAAGGTGCCGGACAATAGGGCACTACAGCAGAATCTCGCGCAAACTGCTTCGCAATCTAAGGTCATTGCAGCCCAACCCAAGGCTCAGTTGATCAAAACCGCCAATCTAGAACTCCGGGTGCAGAATGTCGAAGCGACGATCCAGAAAGCGACTGCTATCGTCGCAGCGCGCGGCGGCGACCTGCTAGAGCTACAGGATCGGGTACCTGAAGATGCGAACGACCGTCGCACCGCTACGTTTAAGTTTCGCGTGCCCCAGTCTCAACTGGATGCAACTCTGGCCGACTTGGTCGAGATCGGCACCGTCGATACGCGCTCTATTCAAGCGCAGGATGTAAGCACCCAAATTGTCGATTCCGAGGCGCGACTGCGGAACTTGCGCAAATCCGAAACGATGGTTTTAGGCATCATGGAACGTTCGGGTTCGGTGTCGGAGGTGCTGAAGGTTTCCCAAGAGCTGGGGAATATCCGCAGTCAAATCGAGCAAATTCAGGCCCAAGTCCAGAGCTTAAAAGGACAAGTGGCTTACTCGACCGTCAATCTCACGCTGAAAGCGGCGATCGCCCAAAATCAGCAGGCAGAACCCCTAGGCGATCGCCTCCAGGAAACCTGGTCTCAGGCCACGCATGCCGTCGGCGAAACGACCGCAAACTTGCTGCGCCTCGCACTGTGGCTTTTGGTCTTCAGTCCTTACTTACTGGGCGGAGCGGGCTTAATTTGGCTGGCGAAAAAGGGGCTGTCTCGCTCGAAACGGCCTGCTACACCCACTCAAGCCTCTGAGTAAAGCCCTGCATCCAAAGACGCTAAACGCTGGCGCAAAATTAAGGTCGCGATCGCCAAATCTTCCGGCGTCGTAATCTTCAGATTGGTTTCCTCCCCAGGCAGGATGTGGACGGGCAGGTCGAACTTCTCAAATAGCGCCGCATCGTCCGTCACCTCCCATCCCCGGCGGCGACCCTCCTCGTGACAAGCCTTGAGCTTTTCCACATCGAACCCCTGCGGCGTTTGGGCGGCCCATAGCTGCGCGCGATCCGGCGTCGAACAGATCTGGCGCTGGGCATCGACGACCTTGATCGTGTCCTTAACCGGAACCGCCGCCACAAAACCCGCGTAGGTGTCCAACGCCGCCGCACAGCGATCCAGCAAATCTGGGGTTGCTAAAGCGCGGGCGCCATCGTGGATCAGCACCTGCTTTGCTTCGGGTGGTAAAGCTTGCAGCCCGTTGTAGACCGACTCCTGACGCGTTGCGCCGCCCTGGATGAGGACGACGGGCTTAGATAGCCCTAATTCCTCTAACAGCGACTCCCATAACGGCCAGTCCGTCGGTTGCCCGATCAGGCCAATCCAGCGGATCGCGCTTGCGGACTCGGCAGCCAGTAGGGTCCAGGCCAAAATCGGTTTTTCTAAGAGGCGCAACCGCAACTTATTGCGATCGCCCCCCATTCGTTTTCCCATACCCGCCGCTGGAATCAGAAGATGCATTGAGTCCCCTACTTAGCGCCATCTCGCGCCGATCGCTCAGATTCTAGAATAGCAGCAGCATCCTAGAAGACCGAGAAAACCTCAGGTTGCAAAGTAAGATAAGAACCTAGCCGACCCGATCGGGTTAAACCGTTCCGGTTCAGGTCATCGACTACAATGGAGGGCGGTCCTTCTCGCACTCATTTTCATTTAGCCCACGTTTTAGATACCCAATTTACGCATGACTCGCTTACTAGCCCTGATTCCCGGCGGAATTGGCGACCAGATGCTCTGCTTTCCGATGCTCGAAAGCCTTCAGCACCAGTATCCCCAAGCCCAGATTGATGTGGTGGTAGAACCCCAGTCGAAAGACGCTTACCGCGTCAGCCAAGTGGTAAAACAAGTTTTGACCTATAGCTTTTCGGGTCGCACTGGCCCTGCCGATTGGGGCAATTTGATCGGATGGGTGCGCGAACGCGAATACGATGCCTTAATTTCGCTGGATAAAAGCTACTTTGGCGGCTTGCTGCTTTGGTTGACGGGCGTTCCCACGCGAGTGGGCTTTGCCGGCCAGCCTGGCTCTATTTTTTTGACCGATACGGTACCGCTCAAGGCCGATCGGTATGCGGCCCACCGATACCACGACCTGCTCGGCGGCCTGCACGTGCGGCGCAACTGTCCGCCGCTGTCTATTAACGTGCCGCGCAAAGATATCGAATGGGCCGAGGTCGAGCAGAAACGACTGGGGATTGATTTATCCCAGGGCTATATCGCAATTCATGGCGGCTCTGCCGTCGATCGCGACACCAAAGGGCCAGACAGTATCTATCCCGGACCTAGCTGGCGATCGCTCGTTAAAGGGCTGCAGGACCGCCAGCCTGATTTGCCCGTAGTCTTGGTCCACGCCCCGCAAGATCGAGACTGGTTTCGAGCCGTTCTAGAGGGTTTGCCTGGGCTTAAAGTGAGTACCCCGGAAGACCTCGGTAAATTTGCCGCCATGGTGGCGAGCGCTCAATTGATGGTGTGTACCGATTCCGACGCGATGCATTTAGCCGTCGCCGTTGGAACGTACCTATTTGCTTTATTTGGCCCGACCAATCCAGCCTTGGTTCTGCCCGAGGACAAGCGCGTTACCGTCATGCGATCGCCTACGGGCAAGGTCGCCGATATTGCACCCATTCAAGTGTTAGAAAAAATCTGGAGCCAGTAGGCGCTCAAGCGCTAATGCCGAGCTGCTCCATCAGAAAGCCTTTGTACATCGTCTCCTTAACCACCATCTGCTGGTAGAGATCGACTAAAAAATCTTGGGCTTGCTCTCTCGATAGGTCCTTAACTTGTTCTGCAAACGCGCGGATGTTGAACTGCTGCTCCAAGGAAAGCTCTAAAGGCGTATTCATAATCACCCCAAGAAGTAGAAGATGTTTGCTTTAGTTTGCCCAAGCTCGGGCAAAACTAAACGCGCTCCCTCAAAACCGATCTTTCATCCCCCGCAGTCGCGCAAAGCTCTGAACCGGATCTTGGGTTTTCATCGCTTGCATGAGTGCGGCATCGTCCCAGCGCAGGAAAGGATTCGTTTGCTTTTCGAGACCCAACTGCGAAGGGATAGTCGCGTCTTGTCGCTCGCGCATGGCCTTCACTTCTTCAAAGCGCCGATGCAAAGATACGTTTTGAGGGTCTACCGTCAGTGCAAATTTCAAATTGTTCGAGGTGTACTCGTGGGCGCACCACACCCGCGTGTTATCGGGCAAATGGCGAATTTTGCTTAAAGAATCGACCATCTGGGCGGGCGTGCCTTCAAACAAACGACCGCAGCCGCCGGAAAAGAGGGTATCGCCGCAGAATAAATCCCCCGGCTCGTGGGGTGCGATCGCCGGGAAATAGTACGCAATATGGCCGCTGGTATGACCGGGTACGAACAACACTTCTGCGGTTCGCGCGCCAAAGGGAACGCGATCGCCTTCGCGGAGGAAAACCCGCTGCCCTGGAATGCGGCCTCGGTCGGATTCGCTAGCGCAGACGGTCGCGTCTGGGAAATGCCCCAGCAACGTTTGATTTGCGCCCACGTGATCGCGGTGGTGATGGGTGTTGAAAATAGCGACGAGCGGTGCCTTTAATTCGGCCAACTTTTTCAGCACTGGCCCTGCTTCGGCAGGATCGACAACCGCAGCAACGTTCTGCTGCGGGTCGTGGAGTAAAAAAATATAGTTGTCGCTGAGGGCAGGCAGACGGTATATCTTCATTCTTTAGATTTTAACCGCCATCCCGGCTTGACGACTTGGCGGGCGCGGGCAATCACGAGGGCATCGTCCCCGACGTTCTCTGTCACCGTGGAACCCGCTGCAATATTGACATCAGCACCGATCGTCAGGGGTGCGACCAAAACACTGTTAGATCCCGTTTTAGTCCGATCGCCGATGACCGTCTTGTGCTTGTTGACGCCGTCGTAATTGGCCGTAATGGTACCCGCGCCAATATTGACCTGCGTGCCCGTCGTGGTATCGCCCAAGTAGGACAGGTGCGTGACGTTGGAGCGATCGCCCAAGCGGGTATTCTTCAGCTCCACAAAGTTGCCAATGCGGCAGTCGCAACCCACTGCTGCTTGACCGCGCAGGTGAGCGTAAGGCCCGATGGTGGTATCCGCTGCAACGGTGCTGTCTCGAATCACAGAGAACAGGATAGAAACGCGATCGCCGATGATGCCATTTTCCACCATCGATCCAGGCCCAATGCGGCAGTCCGACCCGATCGTCGTGTTGCCCCTGAGGTGCGTTTGCGGCTCGATGATGACATCGGAGCCGATCGCGACCGTATCGTCGATGGTAATGCTCGCAGGGTCGATGAGGGTGACGCCGCGCGCCATCCAATCGTCTTTGATCCGCGCTTGCAACATTTGATAGGCTTCGGCCAACTGCTTGCGATCGTTAATGCCCGAAATTTCCTGATGGTCGCGAACGTCCACGGCCATGACCGGGCTTAAAAAGTTAACGGCATCGGTCAGGTAGTACTCTTTCTGGTCGTTCTCGGCACTCAAGTTCGGCAGGACGCCCTTGAGGGCGGACCAGCGAAAACAATAGACGCCCGCATTAATGCGGTGGTTTTGGCGCTGGGCTTCGTTGCAGTCGCGATCTTCAATGATGGCCTGAAGGTAGTTCTGCGCGTCGCAGAAGACGCGACCGTAACCCTTTGGCACGGGCAGTTGCGCGGTGAGGATCGTGGCAGCATTTTGCTGCTGGCGGTGGGTTTCTAAGAGTTGCGCGAGGGTTTCGGGGCGCAGCAGGGGCACGTCGCCGTTGAGAATCAGCAGGTCGCCTTCAAAGTTTTGCAGGGCTGGAATGACTTGCTGGGCAGCGTGTCCGGTCCCGAGCTGTTCGGTTTGCTCGATAAATTCCACATCGGTGCGGTGCTGGAGCGCGGCTTTAACGCGATCGGCCCCGTAACCGACGATCACGAGCCGACGCGAAGGATTGAGGGACTCAACGCTGTCCAGCGCTCGTTCCACTAACGTCCGCCCCCCTAGGGGATGCACCACCTTGGGAAGCGTTGACTTCATGCGGGTTCCACGACCTGCTGCCAATATCGCTACTGCAATCATGCTCTGTTCCTAGCCAGTCACCAACGGCACAGTATAACGCGGTTTGACCTGCTTTCCCATGCCCGAGCGTTAAGGATGCTGGGGGAAAATCAGCATCCTCAAACGCGAATGGAATGACGTCAGAGCATCGGCGCGCTAGGGATGGACGGCAATCTGGGTGCTGGCGATCGTCCCAACCTTTTTCGCGTCAACTCGATGGGGAACTGAAGCTGTAAAGTAAAAGCCGAGCTGACTGCCTTCGACGGTATTGCCAGCCTGCATGGGAGGCGATGCGACGCTCAACACCCGGCATCCCGCCGGAACGATATCGACAATGGAGGCAGCCCCCTTAGGCCCGCACACCACGAGGGTCTTTGCCGATGCAGCGGGGCTGAGGGTCAAGGCCAGGGCACCTAATAGCCCTGCGGTTAAAGACAGAACTGCAATAGAAGCTTTGAATTTCAGCATAGGAATATCCTCTTAAAGTCTCGACGGAGGATTAGAGATGGGATGTCAATGTAGCGCATCCCTTAAGCTTTAGCCCTCTACCTTTAACCCTAGAGATACTTCCTGAGACAGGCCTGAGATTTGTATAAGTTGATACTGAATTTAGAAGTGGTAGCTTGGGTTAAGGCACGAAACCCAATGTCTAACCGATGGAATACCGCAGAGCAAAAATATCAGGCGGCACCTACTTTTTTACGTTAGTGACGCACCATCGGCGATCGTTTTTGTGCGAGACTGAGTCGCTTGTTTTGCTGAGGGAGTCTTTTAGGCATGTGATGGCGCGACATCCGTTTGCGATCGATGCGGTGGTAATTTTACCGAAGCATCTTCATTACATTTGGACGTTGCCGGAAGGGGATTCGGATTAATAAAACTGCAATCCGAATCTTTAGGTTCGGGAGCGGGTCTGCTTTCATACCCCGTCCGCTTGCGGCGGGGTTCTTGATTCTCATCTTTTGTCAGTCAACCAGGTCGTTATGGCAAACCACGCAAAAATCTAACATGCTTGAACTTTCAGCAGCTACCTGCGCACTTGTTTAAAGGCACTAAATCTGCAAGAACTTTCGCAATTGCTAGTAACAAATCTTTAAAACAAGCGATAATTTCGCAACCCAAATTCAGCTTATTTATGAGGGATAGAGAGACTTGCAAAGACTCGATATCGCTGGAGGCATAACGTCCAAGTTCAGCGGCGGCTAGTGACTTATGATTCCTGACAATAACCTTTATTTCGCCTCTGCAAAGACTTGTTGGGCTGCTGCCGCCGACCACTGGCTTCGCGGTGCCAGTGGATTAAAACCATAGAAGATCTCTATGCAGACAAACACCTTTTTTATGAGACTCAGTAAATATCGCTACCCAGAGTAGCGTACAGTTAAAAACAATCCAAATAGTTTATTTATTACGATTTAGTTTTTCAGAGCTTGAAGGCGCTCGGCAATGATTCTCGGTAGTTTGTTGTTGAGACTTCTTTGAGCGCGAGATCTCAGATGCCAGATTCCACTCTCCAGCCGATTTTTATCTATAGCCGATCTATGAAATGGGTCGATTCTAGTTAGTTTAATCTACCGTTCATTTACCTCAATAATGGAAATCACCAATCTCATCCGGTTTAATAACCTACGGGGCGATAGATTCGGCGGTTTCACGGTTGCCGTTGTCTCATTACCTCTGGCTCTGGCCTTCGGGGTGGGTTCCCTCGGTGGACTCTATGGGGCAGTTTGTAGCGGCTTTTTTGCCGCCCTGTTTGGCGGCACCCTAACGTCGATCCCTGAACCAACCGGGTCAATGCCGTAAACCCTGTCTACAGGTTCTCGTGCAACACCTGTGCTGTAGGGGTGAAGCGCCTCACTCTGATTCTCTTTAACTCTTTAGAGTTCAGTTCGTTCATTCATCGCAATACTCCTCCTCAGAGGAGACATAAGGAGGTATTAGTGGATTTTTTCTCCCTTTTTGTAAAGGATTTCGTGCAACAGTTACAGTCCCCAACACTCGCTTTTTTGATTGGTGGGATGGTGATTGCGGCTCTCGGAAGCGAATTGGTCATTCCCGAGTCGATTTGTACGATCATCGTTTTCATGCTGCTCACCAAAATCGGTCTGACCGGTGGAATTGCCATCCGTAATTCCAACCTGGCAGACATGGTGTTACCCATGATCTGTGCTGTAGTCGTAGGGATTCTGGTTGTCTTCATCGCGCGCTATACGTTGGCCAAGCTGCCAAAGGTCAAAGTCGTCGATGCGATCGCGACTGGGGGGTTGTTTGGAGCCGTGAGTGGATCCACGATGGCTGCTGGTCTGACGGTACTGGAAGAACAAAAAATTTCCTACGAGGCATGGGCTGGCGCACTCTATCCCTTCATGGATATCCCAGCACTCGTCACTGCGATTGTTGTGGCTAACATTTATCTCAACAACAAGAAGCGTAAAGAAGCAGCCAACTCTATCATGAAGACCGTTGCGGCTGGCGATTATCCCGATCGAAAAGAGTATCCCAGCAGCCGACAGGAGTATCTCAACGAGCAGAAGGGGGATGGGGAAAATCGGGTCAAGATATGGCCAATTATCGAGGAAAGCCTTCGGGGTCCTGCCTTATCGGCAATGTTGTTGGGCCTCGCCCTTGGCATCCTCACCCAGCCGGAAAGTGTCTATAAAAGCTTCTACGATCCCCTCTTTCGTGGTTTGCTTTCGATTTTGATGCTAGTCATGGGTATGGAGGCTTGGTCACGGATTGGTGAACTGCGCAAGGTAGCCCAGTGGTATGTCGTGTATAGCGTGGTGGCACCGTTTATTCACGGGCTGATCGCCTTCGGTCTCGGCATGATTGCCCACTACACCATGAACTTCAGCATGGGCGGCGTTGTGATTCTGGCTGTCATTGCTGCCTCTAGTTCAGACATCTCAGGTCCGCCCACGTTGCGAGCTGGCATCCCGTCAGCAAATCCTTCCGCCTATATCGGTGCCTCCACAGCCGTCGGTACGCCCATTGCGATCGGCTTGTGTATTCCGTTCTTCGTCGGTCTCGCCCAAGCGATCGGGGGTGTCTGAGCCCAGACGGGTCGCAGTCTGTCGGTGCTCCCTTACTCCGGCAGACCAAGCAGATTAATCTACATCTTTAAGGAGATCGCCAACATGTCTAAGAAAGCTAATAAGCTTGTCATCGTCACGGAAAAGGTTCTGATTAAAAAGGTCGCCAAGATCATTAATGAATGCGGGGCGACAGGTTACACGGTGGTGGATACGGGTGGTAGAGGCAGTCGCAACGTGCGCTCTACGGGTAAACCCAACACTGCCGACACCGATTCGAATGTCAAGTTCGAGATCCTCACCGAAAGTCGGGAGATGGCTGAGGATATTGCGGATAAGGTCGCACTCAAGTATTTCACCGATTTTGCGGGCATTGCCTATCTTTGTGAAGCAGAGGTTCTGTATGGGAGAAGTTTCTGTGGACCAGACGGCTGTTGAATCGAGACGACACAGGCCCAAAAAGCCGGGGGCATGCCCCGGCTTTTTGATAGCCTTGTTTCCTGTCTGCACTCCCAGTTTGATGATTTCCTCAAACCCTTAACCTTCATCGTCTTAAACTCATGATTTTGTCCAACATTTTGCCTTCTTTCAGTGGTAGCTTGGGTTTCGTGCCTCAACCCAATGTCTAATACCAATTTTGCAAAATCACGCTACAAATCCGATCCCCCATAGCCCCCTTAAAAAGAGGGAAATCTACTCATAGTCCCCCTTTTTAGGGGGATTTAGGGGGATCTTGATGTGTAGCCACGACAAGTAGATTTGGTATAACCGATGGAATACCGCAGAGCAAGAATATCAGGCGGCACCTACTTTTTTACGTTAGTGACGCACCATCGGCGATCGTTTCTGTGCGAGCCTTATTCTATCGATTTACTCAGACGGTCTTTATTGGTAAGTGATGCAGCGGCATCCGTTTGAGATTGATGCGGCGGTCATTCTGCCGGAGCATCTGCACTGCATTTGGACGTTGTCGGAAGGGGATTCGGATTATTCAATGCGCTGGCGTTTGATTAAGACTTTTTTTTCGCGACGGTGTGGGGATAAAGTACGAGGGGCTATTTCAGCTTCCAGACGGCGTAAGAAAGAGCAGGCGGTATGACAGCGACGGTTTTGGGAGCACTGTATTCGCGACGAGCGAGATTGGAGACGGCATGTGGAGTATATCCATTACAATCCGGTACGACATGGATTGGTGAAGGCACCTAAGGATTGGGAATATTCCAGTTTTCACAAGTATGTGCGGGAAGGGAAGTATGACGTGATGTGGGGGGCGGATACTTCGCTTGGGGTGGAAGAGGACTTTGAGTGAGTCGTTGTGGGGCATGGGTTTCGTTCCTCAACCCAGTCTACATTACTTCTCGCTGATCCACAATTTGTATCAGATTCAACTACCATATATTGGACCGACCTTAATGCTTCCGTCAGGCAAAGTAGTATTCCAGAAAAAAGCATTGAAGGCGAGAACGAAATTCAAATCCATAACATCTCTCAAAATAGTGTTGATCAGAATAGTGCGTTCCAGATTGGTACCATACATTCTGGCATTACTCAAAACAGCGTTAGTCAAGTTGGCTCCATCGAAATTGGCTCTAGCAAGACTACTATCTGTCAAATTTGTACCCCACAAACAGGCGTTCCTGAGATCAGCACTATCCAACTTAGCATTCCTGAGAGTAGCACCAGACAAGTTAGCACCTCTCAAGTTAGCTCCACTCAGATTGGTATTGCTGAGACCAGCACCTCTCAAGTTGGTGCAAATCAAGTCGGCACCACTCAAATCGCTGCCCATCAGGTTAATATATTCCAATTCAGACTCCCTCAAGCTAACTCCGCTGAAATCTCTGTCGCCAGTGGCATAGCGTCTGATTATTTCTTCTCTATCCATAACACTTCTCCTACATCAATTTACGAGATTAACAATACCGTACTCACTCTCTGGAATACAGCCCTCCAATCCACCACACCTTTAAACCTCAACATCGAGATCGCAGATCTCCCCACAGGCCAACTCGCCGAAGCCACCATCACAGGCTTCGACCCCACAGGCCGCCCCAACTCCGGCATCCTCTACCTCGACACCGACGCCAACGGCCTCGACTGGTACATCGACTCCACCCCCTGGGACAACACCGAATACAGCCAAACCCTAACCGATACTGCTTACCGCGCCACCGTCAACCTCAGAGGCAGTTTGAAAAGTTTCTCAGACATTACACTCGCCCCCCTAACCCCCCAATTCTGGGGGGAAATAAGCCTAGTTTTCGGAAATGACCTAATTTTCGGTGTTCTCCCCCCAGAATTGGGGAGCGGGGGGCTAATGCAGGGACGAATGAGGTCTTTCAAACTGCCTCTCAGCATCCTCAACGTATCACTCGGAACTCCCCTACAATTTAAAGTCCAAATTTTAATCCAGCAGCTAAACTGTGCTTATTGGCTCTAACGCATTCATTTCAGAGCAAGGGGTTTGCGATGGATCGGGTTCTAGAAAACGCATCTCAACAGTCCGCCACAGCTAGTCTAAGCCATGCCTCCGATCTGGCATTAGATGCATTAGCCCAGCAGAAAATAGAAGCCAGACTGCGATTGCTTGCGATGCCGCCAGAAGAAGCGCAGAGAATCGTCGAACAAACACTGTACCCCCAACTTTGGGAATGTCGCGCAGAAGATTACCGATGGGAAGAAAGCCTACCGAGCCACTATGGAGAAACTAACTCCTGAAGTTCTGAGAGAGATATTTATTGACCTTCAATCTGCAAACCTGGATGCAGTAGTGGTTGGCGGCCAAGCCGTCAACCTTTGGGCCTATCAGTATTCCGAACAAGCCCCGGAGCTAAAGCAATACCTCCCATTTGCCAGTGAAGACCTAGACTTTTACGGCGGACGGGTGGAAGCAATACTTTGCCAAGATGTTTTGGGCGGGAAGCTCAATCTCAATCGGGATTTTGACCCTAGCCCCAATGCCGGAGTGCTTTTGGTGAATCGCGAAGATAGGGTATTGAGAATAGATGTGTTAGCGTCGGTCTTTGGGCTAAACGATGCTGAAGTGGTCGGCTCAGCGCTGCTATTTATAGGGAAAGGGATTCTACAAGGAATACAGATTAAGGTTTTGCATCCAATTCTGTGTCTAGAAGGGAAGCTGAGGTGTCTTAGAGGATTGCCGCAAGGGAGCAGACAAGATCTAAAACATGCGTCCATATCCGCGATCTGCGTCAGAGAAATGCTGAAGGGGCTTTGTAATGCTGAAGATCCACGAATTGGATTAAAGCCCGTAGAGCGGATTTTAGACATTAACCTTCGAGAAGATGGGCTGAGCGCTTGGTATCGCCACCATCTGGAGGTTGAGAGGGCAATCCCCATTGAATATCTGAAGCAGTTGCCTAATGAAAAGTGGGAAAAGTTTTGTACGATCCGCTTCCCGCAGTGGGTCGAGCAGATCGGGGAAAAACGCGATCGCTATCTATCCGTCATGAAGCGAATTGAGGATAGGAGTAAGAGTAATCCTTCCGATGCATAATCTTAACCTTGATAAAGAGCCTTTTGAAGCTGAACTTGCAGGGGAGTTGCTGGAGAAATAGTAATACCTGCACGATCCAATGGCGCGGTAGAGTATGTTGGCCCAGATTCCCCTGTAGAAGCAGACTGCGGCCAAAAAATGTAGCGACTGCCCGAGGGGAGGGTTTTTATGCCTTCGGGGTTTGCCGTCAGCCAGATTACAGGCTGCTCCGGCAGCTTTTCGCCAGTCGGCTGCGGCTCAATTTGCGCCAGCACTTCTAAAGCCGGATGCATTCCCCGCACCAGTCCCCATTGCGGCGTCCAGAGCTGCGCCGCACCGTGGTGCTGGGTCGCGTAGCGAAAGAGAGAAGCTGCCGCCACGACCGCCTGCTCGAAACAATCGGAATGCCAGTTACCGTAGGTATCGAGAGCAATGATATAAGTATTCCCGCCGCTCAAGACCTCCATCTCCCGCACCCGCAACGCGTCGAACCGCGCGCTCGATCGCCAGTGAACCATCCGCATCGGGTCGCCTTTGCGGTAAGGGCGCAGCGATCGCGTCGAGCCGTCGTTCCCCGTTTGGGAACGGGGAACCTGCTGAAGCTGCTGCACCGATGGCCCGACCTCATCCAGGATGGGACAGCGGGCGAGGGGCAGTACCCTGGGATAGACCAGCACTTCGGTGGGAACAGCGCGCGCTTGACGGCTCCAAAATAAACCAAAAGGCGCGCCCGTCCTCAAGATGAGGGTCGTCCAGCAGTAGCGTCCGCGTCGCTCGGGTTCGAGGAGATAGTCCCAGCGATAGGTATCGTGCGGGGCGATCGCCTCCACTGCCACTTCAGGCGCGTTTCCGAGCGAGCTGGGGACCCGATCGCAGACCGTCAGCAACCCTTTTGTTTGGGCTGTGGGATTCTGTAAGTCAACCGCCACAAACAGAGCTTCGCCGACATGGACTGGAGAAACGGGCGATCGCGCGATTTTTATGCCCTTTAAAGCTCTCGCAGGCAGCACTGCCGATAGCAACAGCAACGCACCCCCCACACCGCTCAAAACGTAGAGCCAGCCCGCCATTGTATTTGTTGCGGCAATCCAGAAACAGACCGTTAGCCCCACGAGTACCCAGCCTGCATAGGCAGGCGCTGCACCCCGAGCTTCCAGCCAAGCCAATAACCTTTGGACGCGCTTCATAAATCGGTAGAAAAGTCAGACAGTTGTATTTACAATCATGCCCAAGTTGACCCGGATTCATCCCAGGTGCTGCCTTCAATCCCATCGCGCGCAACGGCTATCACTTCAATATCGGCTTCAAATTTGAAGACCAGTCCTTACTAATTCATCGATTGGGGAGTCGGTATTCCGTGGATGTGGACGTCTTGTTTGGTCGAGGGCACGGTAACCCCCTCCTCTCGAAATCGCTCGACCAGCCGCTCGTAGACGTGAAAATATACGGGCCAGTAGTTGCGAGACTCCGTCCACGGGCGAATCGCCAAACGGATGTAATTTTCCGCCAATTCTAAAACGCCAATTTCAGGCTTGGGGTCTTTCAAAATCCGAGCATCGGCACTCAATACGTCTGAAATAATGCTTTTGACATCCTGAAGATTGTCCTCGTAATCGATGCCAACCACCAAATCCACTCGCAAGCATCCCTTCGCCGAGCGGTTAACGATGTTGTCGTTAATTAACTTTGAATTGGGAATGACCACCAACCGATTGTCATCCGTCAAAACAAAGGTAGTAAATAGCTGAATTTCTTCGACAATCCCAGTAACGCCTGCCCCTTCAATTAAATCGCCGACGCGGAAGGGATGAAAAATAATGAGCAATATTCCAGCAGCAAAGTTAGACAGCGAACCCTGGAGGGCAAGGCCGATCGCGATACTGGCTGCCCCTAGCATTGCAACTAAAGAAGTGGTCTCAATTCCCAACAACCCCATAATCGTCAGGGCTACCAGTGCAATAACTCCGTAATAAGAAAAATGGCTGGAGAAAGAAATGAGGCTGGCATCCATACGGGCTTTGGTCATTATTTGACGAATCACCCGCTGAATTTGCGTGGCACACCAGCGTCCCCCATAAAAAAGCGCTATAGCCCCTAGCAGACGTAACGCAATAGCAGCAATTTCAGGTTGAAACTGAGCTAGGGAAGCACTGAATGCTGTTCCATTCATAATCTTTGTCTCCTCAATCTTTTCCGCTCCGAGTTATCAGAATTATCCCTAAGCCTGTAGTGGGAATTACTGTATTTCTTACTGGTTTAGTCCGATTTTTCCTGTAGTATGGGTCTAAAAAAAGAAAACTATTACACGTTTAGCTAAGCTTAGAGCATACACAATATTGGGAGATTTTGTTCCGATCGGTCCCGCCCAAACGCACGATCGATCGATAGCATACGCTCGATAATACAGTTCGATTTCGAACGATCGCCCAGAATCGCATCGCCTGTCTTGTTAGGGATTTGGGTACCAAAGGGCCTCAATCTGTCGAGCCATCGCGATCGCCTGCTCCCGCTCTGACGTATTTAGCAAAACGGTCGCGTGCCCCAACTTGCGCCCTAGCTTAGCATCTGTTTTGCCATACCAATGCACGGTAGCGTTCGGAACGGCAGCGAGGTGCTGGCGCTGCTCGAGATAATCGGACATAGCCGTTTCGTATCCCAACAGGTTGACCATCACCGCTCCTGCCGCATGGAGCGAAGGGTCGCCCAAGGGCAAACCGCAGACTGCCCGCAGATGCTGCTCGAACTGAGACGTTTTGCAGGCATCAATGGTGAGGTGGCCTGAATTATGGGTGCGCGGCGCAATTTCGTTGACAACAACTCGTCCGTCTGGCGTCAAAAATAACTCGATGCCTAAAATTCCGATCGCATCCAAAGATTCTAGAAGCCGCGTGGCAATGGTCTGGATTTGGGTTTGGGTTTGGGGGGGTAGCGCGACGGGGGCGATCGCCCAGCGACAGACCTGCTGTTTTTGGTAAGTTTCCACCACCGGATAGAGCGCAATTTCCCCCGTGGCCGATCGGGCTGCCATCACTGCCAGTTCCCGCTCGAAGGGCACAAAGGCCTCTACCATAAATCGATGGGTCGTGTCGGCATCGCCAGCAAAACCCTGCCAAAACTGCGCCAATTCGGCGGCATCTCGCACCATAAACGTCCCTTGACCGTCATAGCCATGGCGACGAGATTTAATGACAACGGGGAAGCTAAACCCCAGCGCCGCTAAGTCCGTTTGAGGCGTAATGGTGGCAAAAGCCGGGACTGGAACGCCCAGGGATTCCAAAAATTGATGCTGTTCGTACTTATCCAGTAAGGCGGCCAACACCGATAATCCCGGACGGAAGCAAACGCCTTGCGCCTCTAGATGCCTCAGCGCATCGAGATCTACAAACTCGTTCTCAAACGTAACGACCTGACATTGCTGAGCCAGTCGAGCCGTTGCTTCGGCATCGCCGATCGGCGCGAGTACGGCCTTAATCGCAAACGCGGTTTCCGCCCGAAGGCTATTGTTGAGGGCCGGATCCGTCGCGCGGGGAGTTTGAACGACGATCTCCAACCCGAGCGACTGCGCTGCCTCCACCATCATCCAAGCCAACTGCCCGCCTCCAATGACGCCGACCTGACGGATTGCAGGAATTGCAGGCGTTCGATCGCTATTCATACCGTCGTCTCAATTGCATCCCAATCTACTGCGCTCGCTTGATATTGCCCGCTCTCACCCAACCCTCGACCCCTTTGGATTCAAAGCGCACTTGCTGCCACTGCTTATCGTCAGACTCCCCCACAACAACGACGGTATCGTTAAATTGCAGTTTATCGACGACCGTACTGCTGGCATCCGGCTTACTCCGCAAGATCAGACCTTGCTGGTAGACTACAAGGGCTGGATAGGTCTTATCATCTTCCGAACGGATGTCAAGCTGCGAAGGCTCTTTCTTGGCTTCGGCAAAATTTGGCTTCTCTGGGCTGCGGGAGAGCTGCTGCAATAAAAGAAAACTCGTTCCCACGACGGCAACGGTGACGGTCAGCAGACCTAAAAGAATGCCGAGGGTAGATTGGGCTACGTTAGACCATCGCATGATAGTTAAGCTTGGGTTAGTCAGGCTGCTCGAACTGGCGCTGAACGCGCAAACTCAGTGTACTATGCCGAGATGCTAACCGAGCTTTCCCCGATGCGGCCCACTCCTGCAAAACGTGGACCTGCTCTTGGGCGGTACGGGCGAGGGGCACGATCTGGCTGACGGCTTCGAGGATATCGGTGGTGGTAAAGTCGCGGTTTTGGCTGAAGCCGAGGTGCATGGCTTCAATCAGGCTTTGTTCGATCTCAGCGCCCGAAAAGTCCGGGGTTTCGTATGCGAGGCGCTCTAGATCGTAAGCGGCGATGTTATGGGGCCGCAGGTGGTTGAGATGGACGGCAAAAATGGCCTTGCGCTCTTCCGTCGTGGGTAGCCCTACAAAAAAGATTTCGTCAAAGCGGCCTTTGCGCAATAGTTCTGGAGGCAATGCCTGAATGTTGTTGGCGGTGGAGACCACGAAGACGGGGGAGGTTTTTTCGGCAAGCCAGGTGATGAAGGTGCCGAAAACGCGGCTGGTGGTGCCGGAGTCGCCCCGGCCATCGGCTCCAGCAAAGGCTTTGTCGATTTCGTCGATCCACAGGACGCAGGGGGCCAAGGCTTCGGCCAGCTGGATCATCTGGCGGGTCCGAGATTCCGATTCGCCGACGAGTCCCGCGAAGAGGCGGCCCACGTCGAGGCGCAGGAGGGGCAGGTGCCAATGGTGGGCGATCGCCTTGGCGCTCAGCGATTTCCCGGTTCCTTGAATCCCGACGAGCAGCAGCCCGCGAGGGTGGGGGAGACCGTACTGTCGGGCTTGCTCGGAGAAGCCGCTGCCGCGCAGGAGCAGCCAATCTTTGAGATTATCCAGCCCGCCAATATCGGCAATGGTCTGACTGGCGGGAATGAAGTCGAGAATTTGGGTTTGGCGGATGGTCTGACGCTTTTCCTCCAGAATCAGATCCAAGTCTTCCATATTGAGGGAGCCGTGGGTGGCGATCGCCTTGGCCAGAACGCGACGAATCCGTTCCATCGAAAGCCCCTGACAGCAGCGCACCATTTCTTCTAAGGCTCTGGGCAGCATGGATAAGCCCATGGCAGCCATCATCCGTTCGATTTCAGGACGAATATCGGCAAGGGTGGGCAGCGGAAAGTCCACGACCGTCAGCACTTCGCTCAGATCCGTGGGAATGGACAGCTCTGCGGCCAGCAGTACGAGGTTTTTCGGTTGAGATTTGAGGCTGCGGGACAGGTTTCGCAATTTACGAGAAATTGCAACGTCTCCTAAAAACCGATGAAAGTCTCGCAGGATAAAGATGGCGGGGGCGTTGGCAGGCAGTTTTTCGACCAGATCTAAGGCTTGGAGGGGATTGCGCTGGGCGAAACCCGCATCGTTGGGGTTGCCTTGGTAGCCGTCTACAAAATCCCAGGTGTAGATCGCCCGATTGCCGTGGTGTTTGGCAGATTCGGCGATCGCCGTTTCGACCCGCTCTTCTTCCTGGGTTGGGATGTAAATGAGGGGGTAGCGGGCGCGCAGACACAAGTCAAATTCATGCTGGAAACTCATGGATCTCTTTCAGCCAGGTTATAAAAGCACTCAAAATCAGTTTAGCGGCATGTTAATAAGCTAGCGCTTTCGAGGGCGGAGGGCGATCGAGATCTTAGGCTATTCCCGAAATAGAAACGACCAATCATTCTGTAGGGGCGCGCATACCTTGCGCTCCTACGACTCGGTATTCTTTTTTCTAGAAATCCAAATCCAGATGGCGGACCCGTACGAGACTGTTGATTTCGTGGGGGCTTGAATTACAAAAAAAAGAGGGTGGATTGTTCCACCCTCTTAGCTCAGCTCAAACTGTCATCCTCAGACAAACCATTCTTCGAGGGCTTCCGCCTTCGTGTTGGTTCGTCGGTCTGGCGTTTCGCGGGTGAACCGCATGTGGATGGCACGAGTCTGCTCCCCATCCGAAGCCACTGCCATGATCGGGAAGTCGATCAATCCATCCTGGAAGGACATCTGATACCGGAACGTACCGTCCGGCGTGAGTTCGATGGGACGACCGCCAATGGTGACGTGGGCATCGGGTTCCGTCGCGCCGTAGACAATAAGCTCGGCATCTGCCACCAGCCAGAACTTGCGCGGGCGGGCGGGCAGAGAACCGGAGAACAGCCCCGCACCAGAAGCCGTCAATCCCGCGCCAGAGGCCGTCGGCAAGGCCCACAGACCCACACCGGACGGGAACACGTAAGAACTGATGCTTTGCTCGTGTACCTTCGCTTGCTGCATCGAGCCGAACACGGATCCATCGACTCGGAGCGCTTCTGCGCCTTGCGCCATGTTGAAGATCTGGTCGTAGATTCCATCGCCAGCATTGGGATAAGTCACGACGGTGCGAGATGGCTGCTTGAGTTCTGCAATCGTCTGGCCGCGCAGGTCGGATTCCCAATCGACGGTCACGAAATGGTCGTCGATCCAGTCCGAAGGGTAGGTGGGCGGAATGCGCACGGCGGCAGAGCGCGCCATCAACAACCAGCGTCCGTCAAAGGTGCGGTAGCCAATTTCCACGACGTAGTCGCGATCGCTGACCGGAATTGGCAAGTACCATTCCCGCGCCATCTCGTCGCAGGGGTACTCCTGGACGCTGTGGGGAACTTGATACTGAATGTCGATATCGCTTACGTCGTAAATGCGCACCGCCAGTTGCTGTCCGCCCTGCGATCGCAGCTCCGACTTGTGCTCGTTAGGGATATCCCAGTAAGCATAGGCCCACTGTGGGTCGCGGGGCATGAGCACGATCCGGCTTTCTCCATAACCCTCGGGCAGGTCGCCGAGGGACTCGTCCACGCTCGCCAAGGACGGATCGTAGAGCGCAGAGACACCCACGTCAAACTTAGTGGATTCAACCTGCTCTTGCATTTCGAGAGGATCGGACGAGTGTGGAACCATAGGAGCTTGTATATTTTGATTTTGAATGTCTTGAATAGCGGCCAAGAGCTGATCCTTACGCATTCGGCTATACCGAGAGACGCCAAATCGACTGGCAACTCGGCGGAGCTGCCGCAAGGTCATTTCTTCTAACGGGGGTTGATCGTAGGTCATAGGTCGATAGACCTCCTGAACTGGACTAAGAATAAAGAAATTAATGCTGGCAGTAAATTCTTTTTTAAGGGGAGGTCAATCCGTGGGGATCGGCTTCTTAACAACAATGTAACATTTTACGTTCGGAAGTCAAGCCCCAAAACCATTGTTATTAATGACTTATAGGACTTATCAGGAATTTGGGGATCTTAATGTCATGAATTTATGACATTAAGATCCCAGTCTTAGCCCGGTCGATTGCGAAAACCAAGTCTCGATCTGCGATCTTTTTTTGAGCGCAGGGGGTCAGGTCTCGATCGGTTGCCCATGGCCCGTTGCAGGGATGGAACTTTTAAGGCAGAAATCGTCAGAGGAAGTCAGAGGACTTAAGGTGCGTCCCAATGCTGCCGTTAGAATTAGGTATTGGGCATACTAGGATTGCTCCACCCTCACGACCGTCTACACCAATGGGGACATACCATGATCAAACAAAAAATGCTGGCGTTATTGGCTAGCGCGATCGCCCTCGCAGCCGCGTCCATCGCGCATCCAGCCATAGCGCAGACTGCGCCTGCATCGACATCTGCGTCGTCTACGCCCACTGGCGTGACCGAAATTTTGAAGCAGCTCAATTTAACCCCCGAGCAGCAAAAGCGCGTCGACGAAATCCAGGCTTCAGCAGCCGTGAAAATTAAAGAGGTGCTGACGCCCGATCAGCTGGCTCAGCTGAAGGTTTTGGCCGAATCTGGAAAGGGCGATGCCGAATCCTTTAAAGCGTTAAATCTCACCGACGACCAGAAAGCTAAGTTAAATGAAGTGAGAATCGGGATCGGGATGGAGCTTTTACCCGTCCTCAATAGCGAACAGCAACAGAAGCTGGTTGAAGCGGTAATGCCTAAAAAAAGTCAGTAGTTCTCATCGCTCGAATGACCCGGAATTAAAAAGCCTCAAGACGTTCGGCGTTTGAGGCTTTTCGTTTGGTCTAGCGATTGAGACTGGCATGAAAATCGTCCTGAACCTTAGCGGTCAGCCGTCGGGAGACTTGACGGACGATCTGAGCGAGAAGGCGATCGCCCGTCCCCTGAATCAAGTTATGGGGAAGCCGTCGGATAAATTTCGGGAACAGCAGCGCCACGTTTAAGTCCAAGGTCCACTCGATATGAGTTGAGTTTTGGGGGGGTGAGCTTTGGGATGCATCGGGTTGCTGCGACCTGTCGGTTGCACGGTCTACCAACTCAAGGGCCGCCCGGAAATCCACCTTATATCCGTTATCTTCAGGCGTCACGTCAGGAATCGTTTCAATTCGGTAAATGCCTTGTTCGTCTGGCGGCAGGAGATGCAGGCCAATTTTAGGCTCGACCTCAAACCCAAACGATCCGTAGCGACCGATAGTCAGCAAGTATCCATTTTCGCCGACTGGCTCAACGGCCATCGGGTGGGCGCAGCGGCAAAACCAGCCTCGGTGGATGTTGAGGTACTGCTCGACCGTCTCTGCATCGGCCTTTAGTTCCATCGCACCCACAAAGTGGCTGTGAAAATGCATCAACCCTTTTGATGTCGATTCGGTTTGAGCTGACGGCTCCTCAGTCAAGTCCATCCAGTTGTCATGCGATAGCGATTGCGCGTAGTCTGACTGCATTGCTTTTCCCAGCATTTAAAAACAGCGTTTCCTATATCTATCACTCCCTGTTGGAGCCCTCAGTATGACAGTTGACCTGACTTTATTTCTGCAATCTCCATCAGTCTGCGGTTTAACATGGGATTTCAATTGAGGGCGACCTATATCTATACCCATAACTTACAGCTACGCTGCTATAGCACTTACAGTTCTCTTGTTATGCCACGATTTTCTAGAAAACATCAAGGCGCGGGCGGAACAAAAAACGGCAAAGTCCGACTCATGGGTAGAGGCTGTCCCTTTAGAATAACGAATCTTAGCGGCAGCATAGAGCGTGGCTTCAATCGTTTACGGTGTGTTTGACAGCCTATCCTCCTTGCGTTTCCAGGGTGAAGGCGATAAAAATTGCTATCTTGGGTACAGCAAGATTCAGAGAGCTAACCCGACGTTTTGCGAGACGGTGCTGGCCTCCAAATCAAATCTGTTGAGCTTTAAAAGGTGCGTTATGAAACGTTCGACTCAAATTTTGAAGTTATCTCTTGTAGGGGGCAGCTTAGTGGCTATATGGGGGACAAATGCAGCCCCACTTTTGGCTCAGTCAACAGCGCAGCCTCTGGGGGGAAGTCTGAACGGCGAGCAAGACCTTAACAATATTTTTACGAATCGGGACCAGAGCGCTTCCTCGTTATTTGGGTTGATCAACAAGATCCAGTTGCTTAACGGTCGCAACCCAAACGATTTTGCTGCCGAGCAAGATGAGAATTTTCAGTCTGCGGTGAGCGAATTTCGTCAAAAGCAGCAGCAAAAAACACAGTCTCCCGTAGCGCCATCCTCGCCGATTTCCAGTCCATCGCAGCTTCCATAGCATTTAGGCATGATTAATCCCGTGCCGCAATCTATCGGCCAAACGTTAAGTGTTTTCTTGGGCGCAAGCTTAGGCGTTTCTTTGTTCTCCAGCTCCATGGCTTTGGCGGATGGAACTTCACAGTTGCCCGCCGCCGCATTTATCCAAGAAGGCAGCCAGATTTCGATCGATGGCAAGCAGGTTGCTGGCGCTTGGGCGCAATGGACGGATCCGCAGTCCGGGCAGTCGATGCTTGGCGTGAGCGACAGTGTTTGGATGCGTCAATTGGGCGGAGATTTACTGGACAACACCAGTCCCGCGCAACAGCCCGTCCGGTGGTTTGCCGATTCTCCCAAAACGCTCTCCGCCCGACTGGGTCAAAACGGAGCGGTCCGTTATCTGGCTATTTCTGAGGGCGCGCGTCAGTGGGGATGGCAAGTTCAGGCGAGGGGGGCGGTGCTCGACATTCAGACTGCATCAGCTGTCGTCCAGTCGATTGGATTGGGGCAGCAGCCTTGGGGGCAGCGCCTCGTGGTGCGGCTCGATCGCGCGGCCCCTTGGCGCGTATCTGCGTTGACCAACAGCCGTACGGGTCGGACAGATCGGAAATTCACCCTTGAGGTAGATGCAACGCTGGGGTCCGATGAATTTAAGGGTTTATCCGCGCCTGCAGGGGCAGGATTAAAGGCGTTAAAAGTCGAACGGAAGCCCCAGCAAACGCTGATCCACGGTTCTATGGATGGGCGGCTTCAGCC
This sequence comes from Altericista sp. CCNU0014, assembly GCF_044923475.1. Taxonomy (NCBI): domain Bacteria; kingdom Bacillati; phylum Cyanobacteriota; class Cyanophyceae; order Synechococcales; genus Altericista; species Altericista sp. CCNU0014. The sequence goes on along the minus strand of NZ_CP137338.1, from coordinate 835,829 downwards.
TCAACTATCGACGTTAGACAATCCGCCTCGGCTGGTATTGGACCTGCGCCAGGATCCCGTCAGATCGCGTCGCATTCTTTGGGCGCCGGGCATCGAATGGCGAGAAGCGATCGTACCGGTCGGGCAGGCGCAGTTTCCCGTAACCTGGTTGGCCGTCAATCCGCGCCAGCCCGGACTCAAGCTACTGCCGTTTTGGGGCAGCAGCGGGAGCGGTATCGTCGGCATCGCGCCGCTGTCTAAGATGGCGCAGCAAAGTCAGGCCGCTGCGGCGATTAATGCGGGTTATTTTGGCCGCGATCGCCAGTCTCCGCTGGGGGCCATTCGTCGAGACGGGACCTGGATTTCTAGCCCCATCCTCAATCGAGGCGTTGTCGCCTGGGACGCTCGGGGGCGCATGAGCGTCGGGCGGTTGATGCTGCAGGAGCAAATCGTGACGAGTAGCGGTACGACATTGACCGTTGCGTCGAGCAACAGCGGTTATCCCCAAAAGGGTATCGCTCGCTACACCGCACAGTGGGGGGCAAGTTACAGTCCCGTACTCAAAAACGAGCAGATCTTCACCGTCATCAACGATCGCGTGGTGTCCGTGCAGCCCGCAAAAGAGGGCATGGCATTTCCGATCCCCAGTAACGGTGCGTTGCTCGTCGCGCGATCGGTGACGGCACTCTCAGAACTGCCCTTGGGTTCCTCCATTCAATATCGCATGCAGCCCTCGCGACCGGAATTTGAGACATTCCCCAACATTGTGGGGGGAGGACCCGTCTTGGTCGAGAACGGGCGCGTGACAGTGGATGCGATCGCAGAGCAGTTCAGCCAAAATTTTGCGACCCAGGCCGCCGATCGCAGCGGGATCGGTCAAACTGCGGACGGGACCATCTTGCTTGCGGTCACCCACAATCGGATCGGCGGGGCAGGGCCGACCCTCGGCGAATGGGCGCAGGTCATGCAGCGTCTCGGCACCGTCAATGCCCTCAATCTAGATGGAGGCAGTTCCACCAGCCTTTACCTAGGCGGACAACTGCTAGACCGCCATCCCAAAACCGCCGCGCGGGTTCAGAATGGCATTGGCGTATTTTTACAACCTTTGACGCAATCCCGAATGGGGTTGGGTACTATAGAGCAAAAATCACTTAAAAATCACTAAGGTAAATCCTATGGCTTCAGTCAAAGATGTCGATTCTCTGACCGTAGTATCGTCTCAACCGCTAGCTGCGACGGAACTGCGTCCTTGGGGTTCATTTACAATTCTTGAAGAAGGGGTTGGCTATAAAATCAAACGCATTGAAGTAAAGCCCGGACATCGCCTCAGCCTTCAAATGCACCACCACCGCAGCGAGCACTGGATCGTCATTTCCGGCATCGCTAAGGTCACGCGAGACGAGGATGTCATTATGCTCTCGACCAACGAATCTACCTACGTGCATCGCTTTGCAGCCCACCGACTTGAAAATCCCGGTAAAGTGCCTCTCGTGATCATCGAAGTTCAAAATGGCGAGTATTTGGGCGAAGATGATATTGTCCGATTCGACGACGATTATTCGCGCTAGGAGAGGATACGATTGAATCCGCTTTTTGGCGCGCAGCAACTTTTTAGCACAGTGATTCCCAAGGCAATGGTTTGATGATTCGCTTAAGCGCCACTGCGGCTAACGAAATTAAACGGCTCCAAAGCAAGAACCCGAGCGCTCGCGATGGGGCTTTACGGGTGAGCGTTCAGTCGAAAGGTTGTGCGGGACTGTCCTACGAACTCGGTTTTGATGGGACAGTTCAGGCCGACGATCGCGTGTTTGAATGCGACAGTATTCGGGTTGTCGTGCATCCTCATAGTCTGGCTTATGTAGACGGTTTGACCTTAGACTATTCCGAAGACCTAATGGGCGGCAGTTTTCGCTTTCACAACCCCAATGCCAAGCAAACCTGTAGCTGCGGGCACTCTTTCTCGGTCGAGTCTGGGACTTATCACTATCAGATTTAGCCTCGAACATTTCAGTGAAGCGGAGCCCGATCCAGGCACAGCTACGCCCTTAGGCAGCTATTTTTTGTCGAATACGAGGAGGGCTTAGTGAGCTATCAACTTCAAAACCAGTTTAATGTTTGGTGGCAGACGCTTGCCAATAAAGAGACCTTCGATACCTATCAAAAAACGATTCAGCTCACTTGGCGCATCTTACAAGAAACCGCCAAGCTCGTGTGGCTGTTTTTATGTCTGGGTCTAGTGTCGTTTACTTGGCTGGGGGAAACAAGCCAGCAGTCGGGACGGCAGTTGAAAGATTGGATTGCCAGCATTCCCGAACCGAAAGCCGACTATATTTGGTCGGAAACTAGGGAACGATTGACTGCTATTACTCGCTCGAGCGCCACGTCACTCGTGTCCCAGGCAAAAGAACAGCTGGGCTTGCCGACGGAGCCGAAAGCGGTGCTGTCCGCACCGTCGCCTGCTCGTTCTGCTGCACCGCCGAAAGAATCCGTTACCGCGTCCCCAAAGGTTGAAGTCGGAGCAGTTACGCCCGCAGTCCCTTCAGAGCCAGAAGAATAAGTGGAAGAATCAACTGAAATCGATTGAAATCTGGATCGAACTCCGTTTCGGGTATCGTTGCAAACATTAGCTTGAGCCGCCGACCTTGAAGGTCGGCAGCTCTCTTTTTGGGCCAATGCTTCGCTTTGGCGCGGTGAAAAGCGTTGCTTCGGGTGATGGCGATCGCTCGGCAGCGGTCTGCGCGATCGCCGAAAGAAATCCGCAGAATCACGAAGGGGCAAGCATATCAGTCACTGAGTAAATTTAGCAAAACCGCGAAGATACATTCATCGAGGAAATACCTATCACCCGCCCAAAGGAAGCCCGCCATGAAACGCCAAACGATTTACGCCCTGACGCTCACTGCTACTCTTTTTGCTTCTATCCTTCCCGCCAGCGCCAACCCAGTCCCCCCAAGCAGCCGCAGCGGCAATAGCGGTCGCGCCATGTGCAACGACGTTTATCTGGGTCAAAATATCCAAAACAACATTCACGAACGCAAGAATATTGTCGATAAGACTCAAAACGACGTCGGTCGCTCGTCCAATGCCTACGGCTATATGAACAGCGCTTCCGGTTACAAACAACAGTCGGCAGGCGGTGGCGGTGGCTTCAGCTTTTTGGGCATTGGTGCCAGCGGTTCGGGCGGTAGCGCCAGCTCTAGCGGCTATAAGACAGCCAGTTCTGGCTATGGCTCCAGCAGTAACTACTACGATCGCAGCTCCCACTACTTCCACGATAAAAGCACCTTCGACGACACCAGCAGCTCTACTGCCGTTGTCGGCCAAGACTGTACCGCAGTCGTACAATCCCGCACGGCCATTACCCAACAGCTCATCGGGTGGTAAAGTCGCCGCGTCTTAGGCGATTCCCGAAAAAGAAACGACCAACCACTCTGTAGGGACGCAAGGGCTTGCGTCCCTGCAGTGACGGCGATCGCAACCCAACTGCCGTAAAGTCACCCAGTCCCAAGCCGCATCGTCACTGAGACTCTTTTGGAAAACCGCGAAGATACATTCATCGAAGCAATCCAACCCGCCTTATCTAGGAAACCCGCCATGAAACGCCAACTGCTCTACGTCTTAGCCTTATCCGCTTCTGTCATGGTTCCTACAGCACTCCCCGCAGCGGCGCAATCGGTCCCTTCTCCTCAGTCTTACGATGCGCCCGCCACCGTCATCCCTCAATCCACGGCTCTTACGGTTGTATTTCCCGCCAATCTAACCATCGACGCCAAAAAAGAACAGGACTATCCGACGACGCTTTTGCTGGCTCAGCCCTTGTTCGATAGCTACGGCAATCAAATTGCGGCTCAAAACTCCCCCGTATCGGCCCGCATTCGTCCGGTGAAAGATGGCGCGCAGGTAATTGCCGAATCCATTGTCATTCAAGGACGTACGGTTCCCATTCAGGCCACCAGCCCCGTGTTGCCCAGCCGCAAAGTCACCCTCAGCAACGGCACCGATGAAGCAAAAGCACTCAGCCCCGTAGCAGGTCGGATTGGCGGCGGATTGTTCGGCGGACTCAACGGTGGCGATCCGATGCAGTTCAGCCAAGGGGCCATGCTGGGTTCTGGCATTGGGGCGATCGCCGGGCTTGCGTCTGGGAAGTCGGTTCACATCGTCGAGATCCCCCAGGGCAGCCTCTACGTTCTGACGCTACAGACTGCTGTGGCGCTTTCAACCCCTCCCGCTCCGGTTGCGGCAACGCCAGCAAGCGCGCCCACCGCGCCTCGGTTTGGGTTCCGCACGGAACAGGAATATCAAGCGGGATTGGATAAAATACTGCAAAGCTACCAACAGCGTCAAATGTCTCAGGCAGACGCGCTCAACATCATCCGCGCCGCCAATGACTATGCCACAACTCAGCTTCCCGCGCCGCTCTACCCTCCCGTTCAGCAGCGACAGTTAATCAGTCAGGTGTTTGGGTTTAGATACGCGATCGACAGCAATACCCCTGCGGTCAATACGGCCTCAAACGGCTCTCAAGTTTTGTTTTAGCTGCACCTTAGTTTCACCAATGTGGCGAGAATTGCTATAACAAAGCTGGAGGGTACCGTTCCAAGAACCAATGACTGTTGCGTTCTGGCCACTGCTTTCCCCTCAGGTTCACTGTTAGAGCGATCGCCATGACTGCACAGATTGCAACACCCCCAACCCTTCAAACACTGGTTCGCCAGCAGCGAGATTTTTTCGGCACGGGTCAAACCAAACCGCTGGCATTTAGAATTCAGCAGCTTCAGCGACTTCAACAGGCGATCGCCGACTATAAAACGGCCATTGTAGAGGCTGCCAAACAGGATTTAGGGCGACCGGAGTACGAAGCGTATTTTGAAATTGCGACCGTTGCCGAGATCAAACAGGCGCTCAAATTCCTCAAGCAATGGATGAAGCCAAAGCGGGTTGCCGTGTCCGCAGACCAGTTTCCCTCCACTGGTTGGATTCAGCCGGACCCGCTGGGGGTCGTGCTCGTGATTGGGCCGTGGAACTACCCGTTTCAACTGATGATGTCGCCACTGGTGGGGGCGATCGCCGCTGGAAATTGCGCCATCCTCAAGCCGTCAGAACACGCTCCCCATACGGCTGGGGTGATTGCAGATTTGATTCGATCTGCGTTTGACCCTCAATACATTGCCGTCGTGGAAGGCGACGCTCAAGTCAGTCAGGCGCTATTGGTCGAAAAGTTCGACCACATCTTTTTTACAGGCGGCAAGGCGATCGGGCAGGTCGTGATGGAAGCTGCCGCGAAGCATCTCACTCCCGTTACCCTAGAGCTAGGCGGCAAAAGCCCCTGTATCGTAGAACCAGACGCGCGCTTAGACTATGCAGCCAAACGCATTGCTTGGGGCAAGTTCGTCAACGCGGGGCAAACCTGCATCGCGCCCGATTATTTGCTGGTGGATCGCCGCGTTAAGCCAGCGTTGCTTGCGAAGCTCGAACAGTACGTCCGAGAATTTTACGGTACGGACCCTGCCGCCAGTTCAGATTACGGACGCATTATCAATCAGCGGCATTTTTCGCGCCTCACCTCCTTTTTAGACAATGGAACGCCCGTCGTCGGGGGGCAAGCGGACCCAGAAACTCGCTACATTGCGCCCACTATTTTAGATGAAGTGAGCTGGGACGCTCCGGTGATGCAAGACGAAATTTTCGGGCCAATTTTGCCCGTACTGGAGTACGAGAGCTTGGACGAGGCGATCGCCCTGGTCAACGCCCGCCCCAAACCCTTGGCCCTCTACTTTTTCTCCAACGATGCGCGCAAACAGGAGCGGGTCTTACAGGCCACCTCCTCTGGAGGCGCATGCATCAACGACACGCTCATGCAGGTGGCGGTCGCCTCGCTTCCGTTTGGGGGCGTGGGAGAAAGCGGCATGGGCTGCTACCACGGCAAGGCCAGCTTCGATACGTTTTCGCACTACAAAAGCGTTCTCAAAAAAGGAACCTGGCTCGATCTAACCTGGCGCTACGCTCCCTATACAGACGCGAAGCTCAAGCTCATCCGGCGGATTGTCAACGACTGAGGCGAGATAAGCTGCATGCGTTTGTGACGAGGATCATCGCTCGCTCGATCTGACATCACCGACGCCTCTAGCAGATCGTCGAATAATACTGATATTCAGTTATTAATTCGGAGGTCACAGCTATGAAAACAGAATTGGTCGCACGTTGGGTTGTTGTTGAAGGTCGTCTAGAGTTGCAATGGTCGATCGCGGACAACAACCTCGCGATCGCAACGCACCGCTTTGTCTCTCAAATCCCTAAAGCTGCTTGAGGTCCCATGGCATTTGCCCGCGATCGAAAAACCCCTGCCGGACCGTCCGACGGGGGTTTTTCGCAAATATTGCGGGGCGCTCGACTGGCCCCAGAACCGAACGAGCGAAAAAGCTTAGCTGACAGACAGCGCAGTCAGGATGGTCCCGGCAACCAATAAGACAGCAAGTGCACCTTGGAACATATAACGGCGTTGCTGCTCTGGTGAAGGGTATTCAGCAAAGTAAATTTCAGGCTCAGTGGCGTAGTTGTTCAGAACCCCAGTTTCGTTAACGGTATACATTGTGTTTCCCCTTAAGTTGTATCTCTATGTAAATATTTATAACAGTATTGTTACAAATAAGCAATAGAAGTTGACAAAAGAGCCATCGGCACTTCTAATTGCGCCGATAGGAAGGGGTTATAGGGAAAATAGGGTGGTTCGTTCGGGCTTTCCAACCCAAAGGTCGCTCAAGGAGGGGGCGGGCACGCTGCATCCAGTTCGGTCGCCAGAGCCTTGAGGTTGTTAGGGCGATAATCTTTGCGATCGCACCATCGTTTTTTGATACTGCTATGGAGGGTTTCCATTCCGCCTTCTACGGGGCGATCCAGCATTCCAACCAGGCCAAAAATACCCGGACTGGTATCGAAATCGATCGACGGATCGAGCGCGATTCCATCTTTTGCCCGGCGCGGATCGAACCCCAGTCCGAGTCCCGATTCGGTCACTTGCTCCATCATCCATTGCAGCGCCCCGTCTGACAAACCCCGATTGGCTGCTGTGCCGCCTCCGACGCAGCCGTGGGTTCCCGGAAACCAAACTTCGCGAATGACTTGACCTGGGTTCTTGTCGCTTTTTCCCATGTGCGTGACGATAAAGGACCTGCGTCGCTCGTCAACGGCGAGCGCGTGGAAGGCGCGTTGAATAATCGCGCTCAACTCCGTGTCGTGAAATTGATATTTTTGATTGGCCAGCCGATCGATGGGCAGCAACGGCACCAAATCTGGAATCCCCAGCGCGCCGACGGTATCCCAGCAACCCAGAACGGTAATGGGGACGCGATCGCCAAATTCCTGACGAAATGCCACGGCAATGTCATTAGAGGGTTTAATCTCGCGATCGCGATAGATCCGATAGGCTTCTGGAATTTTCTGAATATTGGAGGGTTTCAGCAATCCCGAACAATAGATTAATCCCACTAAACTTCGAACCGTGTAGGCCCCCCGGCTGAAGCCAAAGCAGTAGATTTCATCGCCAGGGTTGTAGTTAAGGCAAAGAAACCGATAGGCTTCCGTAATATGCTTGTCAATGCCCCAACCAAAAATACCCCCCACCCATCGGTCGTACCACCTCGTCCCCAGCCCTTCCTGGTAGTAGACCTGCTGCGGAACTCCGAGTGCGTCGACTTCTAAAACGATCTGAGACAGCTTGAGCGCATTGGTGGGATACTCCCCAGATAAACCATTCCACGTTCCATCACAACAGACTACGAGACGTTTCATCAGCTTAATCCTCTCGAGCGATCGACAGAAATTCTGGATTGAGTCTCCTCAGTAACGTTCGAAACTATTGAACGACAATCGATCTCCGATCGCATCATGTCCTTCACGACTCGTAACACTGGTTGAGTTTGCGGGGTCCGAGTTTGCGGTCTAAGTTTTGACAATCTTACCGAAGTCGGCCAGTATCCTCGCATGGTTGCGCAGCAAGCCCAGTAGGTTCAACCGATTTTGCTTGAGATGGGGATCGTCCGCCATCACCAAGACGCTGTCAGAGCCGTCAAAGAACTCGCTGACGGTGGGGGCGATCGCCGCTAGCCCTTTCATTAGCAGCCCGTAATCTCGGCTGCTAGAAGCTTTTTGCGTTTGCGGCAGGAGCGCCACCAGCGCATCGTAGAAATTTTTTTCGGATGGCTGTTGGAAATATTTGGGATCTACCGCCGCAGACGGATCTAGGGTCTGAGTATCGAGCGTTCCCTGCTTTGCCAATCGCGTGGCTCGATTCACCGTTTCGTAGATGCGGGCTAAGGTGCCATCGGTACGGAGCTGCTGCAAGAATAAGGCGCGGGACTGCACGTCTAGCAGATCCTCAAGGGCGCGTTGGGTGTAGTCTGGGTCGGCTTCGCCCAATACCGCGTTGACCAAGTCGTAATCGACGTGCTGTTCTTCTTGGAGCAGGGTGCGGATGCGCTGCAAGAAAAATTCCTGGAGCTGGTGCTGTAGGGTTTCTAATCCTTCAGCCTTATCGAACGTTTGCGCAAAGGCTGCCGTTACAGCCTGTAAAAGCTGTTTGAGATCGAGCGATAGCTTCGCAGACCAGATGATATTGAGAATGGCATTGGCCGATCGCCTCAATGCAAAGGGATCCGACGACCCCGTGGGCAGCATTCCCAACCCGAAAATGCACGCGAGCGTATCGAGACGGTCGGCGATCGCCACCACCTGACCCACCTGCGTTTGGGGCAAGCCATCCTCCGCTCCGCGAGGGAGATAGTGCTCGGCGATCGCCGTAGCAACGGCTTTGAGTTCTTTACTGGCTAGGGCATACTTTTCGCCCATCACGCCCTGAAGTTCCGGGAACTCGCCCACCATTTGAGTCACGAGATCCGCCTTGCACAGTTGGGCAGCGCGATCGACCGTCGCTGCCGTTGAAGCATCGACCTGAAGCTGCTCGGCAATCCGTCGGGCATTGTCCCGGATGCGATCGACCTTGGCCCGAACCGAGCCTAGATCGGCCTGAAACGTAACGGTTTCGAGCTTGGGCAAGTAGTCTGCAAGGGGAATGGCGAGATCGGCCCTGAAGAAAAACTGACCGTCAGACAGCCGCGCCCGAATGACGCGCTCGTTGCCAGACGCAATAATCTGAGATTTTGCCGGATCCCCGTTGGAAACCGTAATGAAATAGGGGAGCAGGTCGCCGCTCGCATTGCGGACCGGGAAATAGCGCTGATGGCTCACCATTTCGGTCACCACCACTTCCGCAGGCAGCTCTAGAAACGTTTCATCAAAGGAGCCGACCACCGCCGTCGGCCACTCCACTAAATTCACCACCTCCGCCAGCAAGTCCTGAGGAATTTCGGCAACGCCGCCCGCAGATTGGGCTACGGTCTCGACCTGTTTCACGATCGCAGACTCTCGTTTAGCCGGATCGACTTGGACGTAAGCATCTGCTAGCGCCTTGGCATAGTCAGAGGCGGTAGCGATCGTGACAGGTGCGGGGTGCAAGACGCGGTGGCCTGCGGATTGGCGATCGCCTTTCACGATCGTCCCTTCATTTTCAAGCTGGACGGGCAAAATCTCCTCATTCCAGAGACTCACCAGCCACCGCACCGGACGAGAGAACCGCAAATCGCCATCGGCCCAACGCATAAAGCGCTTGCCTTCAAGGCCAAAAATCCACTGGGGGATCAGCTCAGCCAACACGTCAGGGGTTTTACGGCCCTCAATGACTTTGCGGATGTAGACAAACTCCCCCTTATCCGTGGGGCGCATCTCAAAATCGGTCACCTCCACGCCCTGCTTCTTAGCAAACCCCAGCGCTGCAGGGGTCGGCTTGCCATCTTTGAACGCAGCCTGAGCGGGCGGGCCTTTTACCTCTTCTGTTTGTTGGGGCTGTCGGTCGAGGAGACCGCGAATCAGCACTGCCAGACGGCGAGGGGTACCGAACACCTCAACGCGCTCGGTCGCCAACGCGTAGACGCTCAAGTCAGCGGGAACGCGGGCTTTCCACTGGTCGATCGCCGACGCTACAAACTGCGCCGGAAGTTCTTCGGTGCCCACTTCTAATAAAAATGTCGCCATGGCGCGTTACTCGTGCAGGTTTAAAGAAAGAATGAAAGCTCGGCAGTTTCTCAGGTCGTCCATGCAGGATGGGACAGCAATCCGTTGATGGTCTGGACGCCGCGAAGCTGATTGGAGAGGGGTAGGTGGCCGCGAGGCGCGCTCAAATCCCAAATAAATTCGCCAGGGTAGCGCGTCCAAGTTTTGCCAGATTTCCACTTGATTTTGGGCCAAAGCGCCTCCCAATCCTTGCCGACGCCCAGCCAGATCTGCCGCTGCACCGAAAATCCAAACTTTCCTTCAGAATGCACGACCCATAGAGCGTTAATGGTCTTGAGATCCGTTACCGAAAACCCGTCGATCTCTGAGAAGTAGACCCATTTGCGCTTGATCGCCGCCGGACCTGCCAATTCGCAGAGTTTTTGAAGTGTCAGGCGATCGGCGTCTAAAAATTTTTGCCGCGCCAATAGCTGCTGGAGCGGACGATAGTCGATGCCAGATTCTGACTTGAGCGGCACGACGCCTTGGGGGAAATGCGCCTGCAAAAATGCTTCGGTCTCGGGCGTTTCAGCATACAGCAACAGCTCGTAGCAGCGACCGTCAACGGGTGCGGCAGCTACCCCTTCAGCCTGTCGCTCTAGCAAAAAAGATTGCAGCAGGGCGTACCCCGTTGCGCCTGCTTCGTAGAGTGCAGCCGCAGCCTGAAGCTGATTTTTCTCAGAGCCTGTGGCGAGCTGGGTTTTTAATTCATGCAGATCGGGGTTGGAATCCCTGGAAAGGGGAGCAGATGCGTTTGCAGACTCAGGCATGAAGATACTCGACGACAGTGGGGGTGTGAATGGGATTCGTTACCTACCCTTTAACCCTATCAAAAAGGGCTTTACCCTGACGAGCAACTCTTCTAGATCGACAGTATTTTTCAGGGTTGTCAATGCAGTGGTGGGGCGATCGCGCTAGGCTCCCCTTCAACCTCCCATCTTCCCATCTAGTGGGCCTTTGCCTGGGGGCGAGAAGGGCGATCGCAGTTGCATCGACTTTAAAAACGCGCATTAATATTAATTTGGCCGCGAGTTTCCGAATTTGAACCTACTCTACATTAGCTGGAGCTACCACGGAATGATGCAAGAACGGTTTCTCAGAACGCTTTTGTTGTTCGTCCTGCTAACGCTCGTCTTTGGGATCCTGGAGAAGATGTTTCCCAGCGTTCGCAATCAACCGAAGTTCCGTCGAGGCGTGTGGTTGGACGCGTTTTACTGGTTTTTTACGCCCATGGCAACCCAGATTGTAGACATCGCGGCCATGGTCGTCTTGTTCTTGCCTATTTATTTCTTATTAGGCCGTTCCCTTGCCATTGAAGACATTTTGAAAGGGTACGGCCCGCTGGCCCAACTGCCCATTTGGGAACAGGGACTCATTGCCATTGTCCTGGGAGATTTCTTGGGGTATTGGGTGCATCGCCTGAACCATTCTCGCCAGCTCTGGGATTACCATGCGGTACATCACAGCTCTGAGGTCATGGACTGGCTCACTGCCGTTCGGATTCATCCCGTCAACGATGCGATCGCGAAAGTCGCGCAAGCATCACCCGTCCTCCTGCTGGGGCTTTCTCCTCTCTCTGCCGAGTTATACGTTCCTTTCCTCTCCGCCTACGTCGCAATGATTCATGCCAATCTGTCCTGGACCTACGGACCCTTTCGCTATTGGTTCGCCAGTCCCGCCTTTCACCGCTGGCACCATACCCGCGAAAAGGAAGGACATGGCAAAAATTTTGCCGGACTGTTTCCCATTTTCGATGTCATGTTCGGGACCTTTTACATGCCTAAGGGGCAACAGCCTCGCAATTTTGGTTTAGACGGCGAGGCCATGCCGGATTCCTTTAAGGCGCAAATGCTCTACCCTTTCCGTAAATGGAAGGCCGTCAAAAAGTGGATCGGTCCTCGCAGCTACAGCTAAGAGTAGAACGCGCCTTGCTGCTTTTTTATCAAGAAGGAATTTTAGACCGCCGTTCTATTTCTGTAGCGGCAGGCTCTGCCGTGGCCGGCACGATCTCGATCGTGGTTTCGGGTTCTTGCTGCGCCATCCGCGATCGCAAGTTCATGAGGCTGGTTTTGGCGACCACTGCCATCGGCACGGCCACCACCACCCCGACCAACCCTGCCGTTTTTGCGCCGACGAGGACGGAGATAAACACCCAAACTGGATTCAGACCCGTCACGCTACCCAAGACGCGGGGAGCCACTAGATTCTCCAGCACCTGCTGCACGATCGCCGCTGCAACTAAAACCTTGAGACCGAGCCAGATATTTTGCAGGGCCACCAGCAGCGTCACCGAAATAATGCCCACCGTCCCACCAAAGGGAATCAGCGCCATGGTGCCAATCGTGAGACCGAACAGCAAACCGAAGGGAACCTTCAGAACGAGAAAGGTAGGAATCAGCGCCAAGGCCATGCAGATGCCTAAAATGAGCTGTCCGATAAAGTAATTTTGAAAACTGAGCCGCAGAAGATTAGACACGGGCTTTTGCTTGTTTTCCGGCAGCCACTCGATCAGGCTTTGCCAAAGTTCGTCGCCATGCTGCAGCAGGTAAAACGTCAGAATAGTAGTGATCAAGATGGAAATGGCGGATTCGAACAAACTGCTGACGGTGCCTAAGGTCAGGTTGACCAAACTCTTCGTGAGGGATTGGATCTGTCCCTGCAAGCGATCCACAATCTGAGCTGTCATTCCATCCAAGTTGAGGTGAATGCCGCGCTCTTCGGCCTCTACGCTCAGGACCAGCAACTGTTGGCGCCCCGATTCGATCCAGTCCGGCAGGCGAACTGCCAACTGTTGCACTTGAGCGTAGGCCAAGGGGAACAGCGTAATGCCGAGGCCCAGCAATACCGAAAGTGCCAGCAGAAAAATAATAATAGAGGCGGGTTCGCGTTTGAGGTTGCGGTCTACGCACCAGCTCACCGGATAGTTGAGCAAAAAGGCCAGCAGCGCGGCGACCACAATAATGCCGATCAGCGCCCCAAAGAACTTGGCCATCAATCCCATAGCCCAAAAGTTCAACACCAAAATAGGTGCCGACAACCCTATCATCAGAAGCCTTGCGGGAACCGAAAGCTGGTTCCACCACTGAAAATAGTTAGAGCGATTCATGGGCCTGCCCTTATGCAGCAATGCAAACTACGGGTTTTGAAAAACTGAATTTGCGGCTAATGAAGATAATCAACGACTGAACAATGACTAGAACAATATCCTTAATGTCTAGTTGAATGTCTAGCTGCATCGCGGATGTCATTATTGTATCCATCATTTTACGGCGTCGTTAGGGGCATTTCCCCCGCTGTCGCAATACCGATCCCATCTCCTCAACGCGGTCGGTGAAGCTTTACCCGTTGGCACGGGTGGATCCCTTAAGAGAGATATCGGGGTGTTAGTACGGCTCTGTAAATGGATCGGCCTGTAAAAATGGTTACCGTTTCTGTAACTTTGCCAATCCACCTTTGGACTCGTGCGATGGTTTAAGAACAATAAATCGTCACGTCATTCAATCATGTACAACTCGCTAGTAACAAACAATACAATCTTGAAATGGAAACGATACACTATTGCGGCGATCGCATTGTGTACCTTAGGCGCGACCGGGTTAGGTCCCCTTACCTTGTCTGCCCTAGCGCAACCTCGGCTCCCCCAACCCCCTCAGGAACGAATGCTACGCACCTTAACCGTTACGGGTCAATCGACGGAAAAAATTGCATCGACCATTGCCCAAGTTCAGCTTGGCGTCGAAGCTCAGGGCAAGACAGCCCAGCAGGTTCAGCAGGAAGTTGCCAAACGATCCTCCGCAGTCGTCGCGCTGCTGAAGTCTCGCAATGTAGAGCAATTGCAAACAACCGGGATTAACCTCAATCCGCAGTACAGCTACAACGACGGCAAACAAACCCTCACGGGCTATCAGGCCAGCAATACCGTCAGCTTCCGCGTTCCCATCCCTCAAGCCGGATCCATCGTAGACGATGCTGTCAAAGCTGGAGCCAGTCGAATTGATAGCCTATCCTTCACGGCTTCGGATCGGGCGATCGCCGATGCTCAGAAAATCGCTCTGCGCAAAGCCACTCAAGATGCCCAAGAGCAGGCACAGGCCGTATTCGGTACGCTGGGGCTGACCTTCAAAGACGTGGTTAGCATTCAAATCAACAATGCGAATACGCCTCCACCTAGACCCTACCCCGTTGCCTTTTCGACCAGCACAAAAATGGCAGGAGAAGCTGTCTCCACCCCCGTTGAGGGTGGAGAGCAGTCCGTACAGGCTTCTGTTACCCTGCAAATGAGCTATTGAACCATCATTTGGATGGGTCTAAAATTCGTCCGGGCTGCCCGCAGCGGCCATGGCAGGATCGTTATCCCGCTTAGAACCCAGCAGATCGAGCCGATCTACGCGAACCACGGGTTGGTGGCGATCCATGCCCGTACTGCGGTCTTTCCAATGGTCGAACTTGAGCGACCCCGTAATGCCGATCAAGCTGCCCTTACGGACGTATTGAGCTGCGATCTCGGCATTTTTGCCCCACAATTCCAAATTAAACCAGTCGGGCTGGTCGTTGTTGCGCGTGCGTCGATCCACCGCCAGCGTTAACTTGCAGACGACGCTGCCCGACTCGAAGTAGCGAACGTCAGGTTCTGTCCCAACCCGACCGACCAAACTGACAACATTTAAACTCATACAAACCCAACCTGGATTACGAGCTAGATTTTACGCACAATTGACGATGTCTTCATCCTAAACGATGATTCGTTTTATCCAAAACAGTACGGATCGAGTGATGAGACCTGAGGCGACGATCGCTACTTTAAAAAGGCTAGCTGCATTTAAAGCGATTCAAAGTAGACTTTGGACTTGGTCGGATCGGGATTCATAGTTTTGTCGCCTGGTTTCCAACCAGCAGGACACACTTCATCGGGATTGGCCTGGACGTGCTGAATGGCCTGGAGGGTGCGTAGGGTCTCGTCCACACTGCGCCCAAACGCCAGGTTGTTGATGGTTGCGTGCTGGACGATCCCTTCTTTGTCGATGATGAACAGGCCCCGCAATGCAACGCCTGCATCTGGGTCGAGGACGTTGTAGGCCGTGCTAATTTCTTTCTTCAAGTCCGCTACGAGGGGGTATTGCAGATCGCCGACGCCGCCGGATTTGCGATCGGTTTGAATCCAAGCGAGGTGCGAAAATTGGCTGTCAACGGAGACGCCCAAAACTTCTGCGTTGATGGCCTTAAATTCATCGTAGCGATCGCTAAAGGCGGTAATTTCAGTGGGACAGACAAAGGTAAAGTCGAGGGGGTAAAAGAACAGCACCACGTAGCGACCGCGATAGCTCGATAGCTTAACGTCGATAAATTCTTGGTCGTAAACAGCCGTGGCGGCAAAGTCAGGCGCTAAGTTGCCGACTCGCAAGCATCCGTTATCCGTCATTATGCTTCACCTTATTTAGAGAGCGATAGGGGTTGTTAGCGAGTTTTCGCTTTCACCATAGTAAAGGCTAATGGACGTTAGGGTTTAGGTTGAAGCGCTTCTAAAAAAGGTTTCACGACCCAGTTAAAGCCCACTTTCATCTGATGTTCGAAGGTTGGCATGCGATAGAGATAAATCAAACGGCGAGCGAGGTACGCAAAAGGGCCGTCTAAGGTCAAACCCAAACCCGATAGGGCAGCCGTATCCGTCCCGAGGGTCAGGATTTCGCCCAGGGAGGTATAGCGGAACGGCAGCAAAGACCGCCCTGAAAGAGACGCCCACACGTTCCAGGCCACGTTATCTGCCTGTTGAAGGGCAGATTGGGCTGTAGTCGGCACGACTTGCCCCTCGGCATCGAGGCCCTCGGCAAGGTCGCCGAGGGCAAATAGGGTGGGGTGTTCGCTGACTTGAAGGGTAGTATCGATGCGGATCCGGCCATCGGCAGCGTGGGGGACGGGTAAGTCTCGGATCGGCTGGGCGATCGCCGTGCCGACGGTCCACAGAACTAGATCGACGGGAATGCTATCTTTTTGCTCTTTGTAGAGCAGCACGATCTCGCTTTCGCCAATCTGCTCGATGCGGGTGTCTAGATCTACCCATACACCGCGCCGATCCAGCTCTTTTTGGGCGGCAGTTTGATTGAACTTGGGCGACTGTTTCAGGAGGCGATCGTTGCGATCGATGAGGCGGATGCGTCCGCGATCGCCCAATCGATCGGCTAACTTACAGGTCAGCTCGACCCCGCTGGGCCCAGCCCCTACAACTGCGACGCGGATCGCGTCCCACTCGGAGGCTTCTAAAAGTCGAAGTTTATCCTTGAGGCGATAGGCATCCGCTAGAGTGCGAAACGGAAAGGCATACTCTGCGGCACCGGGCACGATGTCTAAGGGCGTTTCGCCGCCCAGGGCCAACACGAGGCGATCGTAGTTCAGGGTTTTGCCAGAGCCAAGGGCGATCTGCTGCTGGGCGAGATCGATCGCGCTGACGGTATCTTGCTCGAACTGAACGGATGTATTGGCTAATAGATCGCTAAAGGCTGGCGCAATTTCCCAGGCGTCGAGTTCGTCTGTGACCAGTTCGTAGAGCAGCGGCGAGAACAAAAACTGGCTGTTTTGGTCCACCAGCACGATATTGGGGCGAACATCGTCGGCCCACGGGAACTGGCTCAGGCGCAGGGCAGTATGAAGTCCGCCAAAACCGCCGCCGAGAATGACAATAGAGGGTGAGGATTCAGACATCGGTTTAGCTCGCGCAGATAAGTAGGTAAACATTGCTATCTATAAAGCGGGTTTCGGCTCCCTTCGACTTCCTTCGACTCCGCTCAGGACAGGTCGCTCAGGACAGGCCGCTCAACCCTCCCATCTCGTGCGTGGAAGGCTGAAGATTACAAAACTTTACCTTTAGGATATCTCACTCTCAGGTTCGAGGGTGTCTACGGTGAAGGTTTGACCCATGGCAAACACGCGATCGCCCACCGCTAACTTCCGTCCCCGTCGCAGTTCTGGCAATCCGTTGACTTTAACAAATCCATCTTGAATTAAAAGCTTGGCTTGGCCGCCTGTGGAGACCACCCCTTGAAATTTCAAAAACTGATCGAGCTTCATTATTTTTTCTCGGTCTGACATGTTGTCTCCTAACTCACCCGCGTCAGCAGCACTCGATAGCGATCTTTTTTGGTAACGGCAATTTCGCCCACAAACAGGCGTCCTTTGCCGCGAATTGCGACGAGGTCTCCATCTTTAAGCTGGTGGCTGGGCTGGCCGATCTCTTTCCAGTTCACCCGCACCTCGCCCTTGTTGATGAGATCCACCATCTTACTGCGAGACACCCCAAATCCCGCTGAGGCGATCGCATCCAGTCGCAGCGAAGCTTCGACGGTTGCCAGTTCTTTTTTGCGCGGTTCCCGCACTTGGAGTTCGCTCAGGGGAATGGGCGTAACTTTGACGGGTACGGTCCGCACTTGGGTCAGGCTCTGCTGAAAAAACTCGACCAAATCCGGCACGACGATCGCCTGAGCGCCGCGCTCGCCCAGCACCAAAATATCGCCCACTTTTTCGCGGACGACACCCGTACCCAAGATGGAACCCAAAAAATCCCGGTGAGATGCGGGGTCGAACAAGAAATTGCCCGCGATGCTGAGGGCGGTCAGTTCGACTTGGTCGGTGTCTAGGGGCAGTTCGGAACGGGCGATCGCCAGTCGCTGCCGCTCGGCTTGGGGGTAGCCACCCCAGGCGATCGCTGAGACTTCGGTGAGTTTGGCTAGGACGGTCTGGGCTTCTGCCAGTTCTGGGGGCGATAAAAAATCGGTAAAGACGACTTCCCAGGTTTTGATGGCCTGGTCGGCTCGATCTAGAACCCGCGAGATTTGGTCTTGGTTCTCAATCCCTTTCAATAGCTCGGTCTTCGGTAACATGCCCAGTCACAATGCCTGTGTTTTCTGTCTTCTCCAGTATCTTTCATTTTTAGGGTTGATGCTGGGGTGTGGGGCGATCTACCTGATTCATAACGCCCAGAGTTAATATTTAATGGTTGGTCGCTATGACAATCCGCTGACTCGTTTTATTGTCTACATTACCCCTGGAGGGAGTTCTATAAATTATGAGTAATCAACTAGATTTGTCCCAATTAACAACCCGTCAGTTAATCAATTTGTTATGGGAAGTAAGAGGGACGCCTCAGGCACAGCCTCTCTATAAAGAGCTGAGTAGCCGACCTGCGAAACTAACCTTAAGTCCAGAAGATCCTGACTGGGAATCAAAAATGTCTGAGCATTTGCTCTCGAAATTGACTCAGTCTAGTGGGAATTGATTTACATTTTCTCGATATTTTGTGCAGATTACCACCGTTATCCCAGTACCGATCGCACTCCAAATCTCAGCCCATTAGAGCGATCGCCTTATGATTGAAATAGAAGGTTTCATAAAAAACTGATTTCTAGCATCAATCAAACTCTTCAGTAGACGTAACACGAATCAATGCGGGTCATCCAGATTTGGGCATCGGGAACGAGCAAAATAGGATTCGGAGAAAAGCTAGGCTTCTACCTCTGCGAACACAGCAACCGCAACATTCCGAGGCATTGCCACAGACTTACGAAGGGCTTTGATTCGCTCTAGCTCATGCATCGTCTGCGCCGTGAAATACGACTCTCCACAGCTCGGACAAGACCACATCGGAATGCCCTCAATGACAAGGAGATTCGCCCCCTTGCCGATTGGTCGTCTGGAATACAACCTCCAAAGCGAAGGGTTAGCGAGCCAAGCCAAACGTAAAACCCTGGCACCAGCGTATCCATGCTGTAGGCGATCGCTCTTATTCGCTCAGCGTCAATAACGGACTTTGGTACCGCTTTGGCGAGGATGCGATCGATCTGCATGGGATTACAGTGCCGAGTTGCCATTCCAATGTTACTCATTTTCGGGACGCGTTGAATTGAGAAGGGCAAATTATGCCAAACACAGAGGTGCCAATCGAACCGCATTTCTCGATGGCGTAGCTTCGCGATTTCAATTTAAGGTGAACGTGGATAGCGCTTGTTAGACCCATGCCTTTTTTACGAAAACACCTTCAATCTATTGCAGGCTACACACCTGGCGAACAGCCACCCCCCGGTAGCTCAGTCATCAAACTCAATACCAACGAAAACCCCTATCCGCCCTCCCCAGAAGTCTTTCGGGTACTCCAAACCCTCGATCCAGAATGGCTCAGACGCTACCCGGACCCCACGACCGTCGCCCTGCGTCAGGCCGTCGGCGAGGTTCTGAACGTGCACCCCGATTGGATTGCCGTCGGCAACGGCAGCGACGAATTGATCGGTCTCGTCGTGCGAGCGTTTGTCGAACCGGGGGAAACTGCGATCTATCCCATGCCGAGCTACGTGTACTACCGAGCGGTGGCCCAGGTTCAGGAAGCCCAACCCGTCGAGATCGCCTACGACGAAGCCTTTAATTTTCCACTCAAAGAAATCCTAGACGCCCAAGGCGCTGTCACGTTTGTCGCATCCCCCAATAGCCCCTTGGGTAATGTCGTTTCAATCAATAACCTGGAGACGCTTGCCGCTAACCTTCAGGGACTCTTGGTCGTCGATGAAGCTTACGTGGATTTCACGAGTACCAACGCCCTCCATCTGGTTCAAAAATACCGCAACGTTATCGTTCTCAGAACCCTATCCAAAGGCTATTCTTTAGCGGGGCTGCGGCTTGGTTTTGCGATCGCCCATCCCGCCCTCATCCGAGACCTCAACAAAATCAAAGACAGCTACGCCGTGGACGCGATCGCCGCCCTCGTCGGAGCGGCTGCCATTCGAGACCAGCCCTACAAAAACAGTAACGTCCGGAAAGTGCTGCGATCGCGCGCCATCTTGCATCGAGATCTCGCAGCGCTCGGCTTCCGGGTTTGGCCGTCGGAGGGTAATTTTTTGCTAGTGCAGCCGCCAAGAGAGATAGCTGCGATCGCCCTCCAGCAGCAATTAAAAGCACGGGGAATTTTGGTCCGGCACTTTGATGTGGCTGGGGTTGCAGACAAGCTGCGCATCACCGTCGGCACCGACGAACAAAACGCTCAGCTCTGTCAAAGACTGCAAGAACTTATGTAAAAAGCGCTCGTTCTCAATGCATTAAATCAAACTCGTCAAGCCGTAGGTATCCATCAATACAAAATAACCCGATCGATCTACCTAGCCTAACGGTAGACAAATTTTATTCAGCGACAGGCATCTTGAGCTATGGCTAATCGACTGGTTGCGATCGGGAATGGCATGGTCGGCCACAGATTTATAGAGCGGACGATCGCGAAAGAGGCCCAATGGGAAATCGTCACCTTCTGCGAAGAAACCCGCGTTGCCTACGATCGCGTCAATCTGAGCAGTTTTTTCTCGGGCAAGACGGCAGGAGACCTTTCCCTGGTCGAACCGGGGTTTTACCAAGACCACCAAGTCCAGATCCACATCGGCGATAAGGCCATTGCAATCGACCGCGATCGCAAAACCGTGACTTCTGCTAACGGCGTGGTGGTCGATTACGACAAGCTGGTTCTGGCAACTGGCTCCTACCCGTTTGTACCGTCCATTAAGGGAAACGATCTACCGGGGACGTTTGTTTACCGCACCATTGAGGATCTCGAAGCGATCGCCGCCTATGCCAAAACCTGCAAAATTGGCGTCGTGGTTGGCGGCGGGTTATTGGGGTTGGAATGCACCAATGCGCTCCAGAATTTAGGGCTGGAGACCCACGTGGTCGAGTTCATGCCGCGCTTGATGCCCGTGCAAGTGGATGACGCCGGAGGGATCGTACTGCGCCAAAAAATCGAGTCCCTGGGCGTTGCAGTCCACACGGGAAAATCCACCCTCGAAATTTTAGGAGACGAGACGGGCAAAGTCTGCCGGATGGATTTCGCCGACGGCACGGACCTCGCAACCGACCTCATCGTCTTTTCGGCGGGCATCCGCCCCCAAGACGAACTGGCGCGTCAGTGCGGCCTCGAGATTGGCGAGCGCGGTGGCATTGTCATTAACGAGCATTGCCAAACCTCAGACCGCAACATCTATGCAATTGGGGAATGCGCGCTTTACAAAAACTTTATCTACGGTCTCGTCGCGCCGGGCTATCGGATGGCGGAAGTCGCCGCCGACCATCTTTGCAATCCGGCCAGCAGCAATAGCTTCACCGGAGCGGACATGTCCACCAAGCTGAAGCTGTTGGGGATTGATGTGGCCAGTTTTGGCGATGCCTTTGCCAAAACCCCCGGCGCGCGGGAAATTGCCATCAGCAACGCGATGCAGGGCACCTACAAAAAGCTAGTGGTGGATGAGACCAGCTCTCGCCTTCTGGGTGGCATTTTGATCGGCGATGCTTCTAGCTACGGCACCCTGCTGCAGCTCGTGCAGAACCAAATGCAGCTACCGCCCTATCCCGAAGATCTGATTTTGCCGCCGCGCAGCGGGGCCGCCGTCCAGATGGGGGTAGACCAATTCCCCGCCACGGCGCAGATTTGTTCTTGCAATAATGTGACCAAGGGCGAGCTCTGCACGGCCATTCAAACCCGAGAATTAAGGGATATTGCCAGCGTCAAACAATGCACGAATGCCGGAACGGGTTGCGGCGGCTGCGTGCCGTTGGTGACGGACCTGCTGAAAGCAGAACTCAAAAAAGCCGGAATCGAGGTCAAAAACCACCTGTGCGAGCACTTTGCCTACTCCCGCCAGGATTTATACGCCTTAGTGCGATCGCATCAAATCTACACCTTCGACGAACTCCTAGAGCGCCACGGCACCGGACTGGGCTGCGAAATCTGCAAACCTGCCGTAGCCTCCATCTTAGCGTCCGCTTGGAACGACTACATCCTCAACCAACCCCATGCCGGATTGCAAGACACCAACGACGCCTATCTAGCCAACATCCAGCGCGATGGGACCTACTCCGTCATCCCCCGCATCCCCGGCGGCGAAATTACGCCCGATAAGCTGATCGCGCTGGGCGAAGTGGCCCGCGAGTTCGGACTCTACACCAAAATCACGGGCGCGCAGCGGATCGATTTACTGGGCGCGCGGGTCGATCGATTACCTCAAATTTGGGCGCGTCTGGTGGAAGCGGGATTCGAATCCGGCCATGCTTACGGAAAAGCGCTGCGCACGGTGAAATCTTGTGTGGGCAGCACCTGGTGTCGGTTTGGCGTTCAGGATTCCGTCAGTCTTGCCATAGAGGTAGAACTCCGCTATCGCGGCTTGCGGGCACCCCACAAACTGAAGTCGGCAGTTTCCGGTTGCACCCGCGAATGCGCCGAGGCTCAAAGCAAAGACTTTGGCATCATCGCCACCGAAAAAGGCTGGAATCTCTACGTCTGCGGCAATGGCGGTATGAAGCCCCAGCACGCCCAACTCCTAGCGGCAGATTTGGACAAAGAAACCCTGATTCGCTACATCGATCGCTTTTTAATGTTCTACATTCGCACCGCCAATCGCCTAGAGCGCACCGCAACCTGGTTCAACAAACTCGAAGGCGGCATGGAATTTCTCCAACAGGTCATCGTTCGCGATTCCCTCGGCATTTGTGCCGAGCTCGAAGCCGAAATGGCCCATCAGATTGCCACCTATGCCTGCGAGTGGAAAACAACCCTCGACGACTCCACCCGACTTCAGCGCTTTACCCACTTCGTCAACACCGACCGCCCCGATCCCCATCTCATCCACGTTGAGGAGCGGGGTCAACAGCGTCCGGCCTACGAACACGAGCGCCAACTCCTAGGCGTTGAAACGGTCTAGCGTCTCTGCCTGCTGCGGGTGCCAACCTTGTCGCCCTCGTCGTTCCCCTCAAGCCTAACTCGTCTTCATTTTCTACATTCTTATGATCGACCCGCAATTGACTCAATTCTCGGCAGCGCAGTGGACGACCGTCTGTCCTTTAGATCGAATTGCCATCAACACGGGCGTCTGCGCGTTGGTGAACGATCGCCAAGTTGCAGTCTTTCGCATCGGCGATGGAACGGAGGTGTATGCCATCGGCAACTACGACCCCTTCAGCAAGGCCCACGTCCTGTCGCGGGGGATTGTCGGCGATCGCAACGGCATCCCTAAAGTGGCATCCCCCGTCTACAAGCACAACTTCAATCTCGCGACTGGCGAATGCTTGGACGACCCCAGCATTACCGTTCCTAAATTTGCCGTTCGAGTCGTAGACGGACAGGTCCAGGTGAGCGATCGATTCGTCTGGACCGACCAAAAACCCACGCGTTCGTGAATCTTGAGACGGACTCGCGAGCTGCAATTTTAACGGCTCGGCTTTCTCGTAGAAACACAAAACTTAATAAATTTCTATTGAGGGATCGCCACGCTTGCATGGGGATCGTCTAGGGTGCCTTAAGGACGGCTTTAGCTATAGAGCTGAGCTTCAAGGGAACCCCTCCGATTGCGTATCTTATGGAAGCACAGTTCAATCCAACTCAGTTTCTGAAAGCCATTCAGGACAGCCATCCAGGCCGACTCTCTACAGATCCCGCCCGATCTCTCGCTACCGCTTACCCCGAACGCGCGATCGCGAAACCAACCCAGGGCGTTTATGTCACGCTCCACGGCCATTTCTACCAACCCCCGCGCGAGAATCCCTACATTGGCGTTATCGAGCGTCAGTCCAGCGCGGCCCCTTTCCATAATTGGAACGAGCGCATTTGCCACGAGTGCTATCGTCCCAATGCCTTCGCCCGCATTCTGAACGACACTGGCGAAGTCGTGGAGATCGTCAACAATTTTGAGTACCTCAGCTTCAACATCGGTCCCACCCTAATGAGCTGGCTGGAACAGTACGATACTGAGGTCTACCAGCGCATCCTGGAGGCCGATCGCAATAGCTGTCTGCGGCTCGACGGCCACGGCAACGCGATCGCCCAAGTCTACAACCACATCATTTTGCCTCTGGCCAACCATTCGGACAAAGTCACTCAAATCCGCTGGGGCATGGCCGATTTTCGGGCGCGCTTCAACCGCGAAGCTGAAGGCATGTGGCTGGCAGAAGCTGCCGTAGATTACCCTACCCTCGCAGCGCTGATCGAAGAGGGCATTAAGTTTATTGTTTTGGCTCCTTCTCAAGTGCAGCGATGCCGACCCATCGCACCGGAGGCCGATCCCAACGGCATGGATTATCCCTGGGAGGATGTGGGGGGCGGGCAAATCGACCCCACCCGACCCTATCGCTGTTTTTTGGCAGGCGGCAATCGCACCCGCGACTACATCGATATCTTTGTCTACGACGGTCCCATTTCGAGGGGGATGGGATTTGAAGACGTCCTCAACAGCTCAGAGCAGTTTGCCAACCGAGTGGGGCAAGCCGTGCGGCAGGATCGGGACAGCGCTCAGCTGATTTCCATCGCGACGGACGGCGAGACCTTCGGCCACCACAAGCGCGGTACCGAAAAATCGCTCGCCTACGGATTTCGCCACATCCTGCCGCAACGGGGCTGGACGATTACCAACTTCGCCCATTTCCTCAGCCTTCACCCGCCCGCTTGGGAGGTCGAAATTAAGCCCGTTACGGCTTGGAGTTGTTCCCACGGCGTAGGTCGCTGGCAGGATGACTGCGGGTGCGGCGGCGAGGGCGGCGTATGGCACCAGCAGTGGCGGCGACCGTTGCGCGATGCCTTGGATTGGTTGCGCGATCAGTTGGCCCAGATTTATACCGAATTGGGAGAAATCCTGTTCCGAGATCCGTGGGCCGCTCGCAATGATTACATCAGCGTGTTGCTCGCGCGGACGCATCCCACCGAGTCCGAAGCCAAAGATCGGTTGCTCGCGCGGCACCAGCACCATCCCTTGTCTGCTGCCGAGCAGGTCGACGCGCTACGCCTGCTGGAAATTCAGCGCTACGCGCTCCTCATGTACACGAGCTGCGGTTGGTTTTTTGAAGAACTGTCCCGTCCGGAGGGCGTGCAAATCTTGCGCTACGCGGCCAAGGCGATCGCCCTAGCGGGGGAAGTCTCCGGCACGAACCTAGAGCCAGAATTCGTTCAGCATCTCGCCCTGGCCCCCAGCAATATAGAACAGTTTGAGAACGGGGCAGGGGTCTACCGCCATCTCGTGCTGTCGTCTCAGGTGACATTCCATCAGGTGGTAGCCAACTATGCCATGCGCTCGCTCTTTCGAACTTACCCAGAGGAGTCGTGGACCTACAGTTACCAAACCCGTCAGTGGGACTGCGAGATCCATCGTACGGGCAACCTTGCCTTAGGAATCGGCCACCTTCAGCTCACTGCCGACGCAACTGGAGAGACCAGTCAAATCATTTTTGCAGTGCTGCACATGGGCGGTTGGGACTTTCACGTCGTGATTCAGCCCTTTACGGGCCGTCCGTATTACACCGCCCTGAAGCAGGCACTGTTCGAGCAATTGCAGCTGGCCAGCGCGCCGCGGTTGGTTCTGACGATGAACCAGTACTTCGGCGATCGCTACTACGGCATCCAAAACCTCTTTGCCGAAGATCGCCACCAGCTTCTAGACCTCCTCTCCCAAGCGACGCTCATGCGCCTCGCTCAAATGTACACCCAAGTCTACCGCGATAACTACGGCCTTCTGACGGCCTATCGCCACGACGATCTGGAAGCACCCCAAGAACTGCTCGTGGCAGCTCAGGTCGCCCTCAGCCATCGGGCGACGCAAACGATTCAGTCGCTGCTTTCGCCCCTTGCGGAGGATTCTGCCTGCGAACCTTACTATCGCGTCCAACTGGCAGAACTAGCGGCGATCTCCGCTGAAGCCCAGCATCTAGGCTGTCATCTCAGCCTGGACATCGTGACGCATCCCATCAACAAGCTGCTGAAGGATTGGCTCTGGAGATCGCTCTACCACGACAACTTAGCGCTCCTCCACGACTTTAGAGACCTGCTCGAGTTGCTCCGCCGGATGCATCTCAAAATCCAGGAAGATCGCCTCCAAGAGCTTTACATTCAGTTTCTTCAAAAGCGATGGGTGCCCCACGTCCTTCAGCTCGAAATAGCGACCATTTCTGTCTCCGATCGCGGGTCGCCCACGCTTCATTTCTCCATAGGCACCGATGCGCTCGACCCGGAAGAACGCCTCCCCAACGTGCAGCCGTTTCTGAAACTAGGACAGCTTTTGGCGATTGACATGCAGCCTTGGCTGGCGCTGTTACAGTATGCGATCGCCCAAAGTCCAGCAGCCAAAATCGCATTGGGCGACTGAGTTCCTGCCGAAGACAAGGACATCAAAAAGCGCCTAGCATATCTTGCTAGGCGCTTTCGCTACTATCCAGACTGCCGCTAAGGCTTTACCATTTCAGCAAATTAAACTGCTCCATATCCACGGTATCGCGGTTGCGATAGATAGAAAGAATAATGGCAAGTCCCACTGCCGCTTCCGCTGCTGCAACCGTAATCACAAACACCGTAAAAACTTGGCCGTTAATCGCCGGGCGGTCTAAAAAATTAGAAAAGGAAATCAAATTGATATTGACCGCATTCAAAAGCAACTCGATCGACATCAGCACTCGCACCGCATTCCGACTGATCACCAGTCCGTAAATGCCAATGCAGAATAGGGCCGCTGCAATCATCAAAAAAAATTCTAAGGGCATAGTGCTATTCCAAAACTCAAACAAAAGCTAGCGTCGTTAAGCGACAGGCTCGCGGGGACGCTCTGGCAGCTCTAAGACAGGTGCAGGGCTTCCGCCGACAATCGCAGTCTCTTCTCCCACCACTGTCTCCCGGCGGGCCAAGACCACCGCCCCAATCAGCGCCATGAGCAGCAGTACGGAGGCCAGCTCAAAGGGAAGCAGATAGTCGCTAAAGAAATGCTCGCCCATCGTCTGAATCGGCGAGATTGGAGAAGGAGCTGACACATCCACTTTCCAGTCCGTTTTGAGGAGCATGATGCCCAAAAGCACGAATAAACCTACGGAGACAAATGCCGCTGCCCCTTTTCGAAGCCAGCGCCTAGGGACAGCCACGTATTCTTCTTTTTTGTTCACCAACATGATGGCAAACAAAATTAAAACGTTAATCGCACCCACGTAGATCAAAATCTGGGCAGCGGCAACAAAGTCTGCATTCTGCAACAAATAAATGCCCGCAATGCTAATAAAGACCCCGCCCAATAAAAAGGCAGAGTAGACAATCTTGTCCGACAGCACCACCCCAAGAGCCGCACCGAGCATCATCACTGCCAGGATGATATACGAGACAAACTGAACGCCTTCAGCCAAATTCACGGGGTACTCTCCTCTTTCTTAGATTCGGCAGCCTGGGCAATTTCCTCAGGATGCTGCCCTGCTCTGAGTCGATCTTTGGCCAGATCGTGACCGTCCATAACGCCTGCAGGCAGGTAGGCAAATTCTCGAATGGGCGTCACCATCGGATCGTCCGTAACCTTGTAGGGCAAACGCCCCATCGCCACGCTGTCAAAATTAAGCTCGTGACGGTCAAAGGTGGAGAGTTCGTACTCTTCTGTCACCGAGAGGCAGTTGGTGGGACAGTATTCGACGCAGTTGGCGCAGAAAATACAGACCCCAAAGTCGATACTGTAGTGCTTGAGCTGTTTCTTTTTCAACTCTTTATTAAATTCCCAATCCACCACGGGTAGGTTGATGGGACAGACCCGCACGCAAACTTCGCAGGAGATACACTTATCGAACTCGAAGTGAATTCGGCCCCGAAAGCGCTCTGAAGGAATCAGTTTTTCGTAAGGGTACTGCACCGTAATGGGGCGGCGGCGCATGTGGTCGAAGGTAACCGAAAGCCCCTGCCCGATGTATCGGGCGGCCTGAACGCTCTCTTTGGCGTAGTCGCCCACTTTGTTCAAAAATTTCAGCATTCTAGACCTTCTCCAATCGTTGAGTTCTGCTCAATTCAAGAAATCTGGGTGACGCTAACCGCCAAAAGCGAAGGGAAAGGTTAACTTTAAGCCTGCGGTGATAAGCAGGTTGGCTAGGCCGACGGGCAGTAAAAACTTCCACCCAAGATCCAAAAGCTGGTCGATCCGCACTCGTGGAACGGTCCAGCGCAGCAAGATTGCTAGAAAGATGAAGAAGTAGGCTTTGAGCATAGTCATCGTAATGCCCAAAGATGCCGTGGCCACCTGGAAGATGATGTTATCGGTCTCAATATGAAGCAGATTTGCCACTGTGTCGAGCGGGATGGGGAAATCCCAACCGCCGAAATACAGCACTGCAACGAGCAACGCCGATAGCACCAAGTTAACGTAGGAACCCAGGTAAAAAAGGGCAAACTTCATCCCGGAATATTCGGTTTGATACCCGGCCACAATTTCTTCTTCAGCTTCGGGCAAGTCAAAGGGGATCCGCTCGCATTCAGCCAAGGCGGAAACCCAGAACAGCAACAATCCGATCGGCTGTCGCCAGACGTTCCAGCCCAGAATGCCATAGCCAGACTGCTGCTCGACGATATCGACCGTACTCAGGCTGTTAGACATCATCACGATGGCCAAAATTGCCAGCGCCAACGGAATTTCGTAGCTAATGGACTGGGCCGCAGCCCGCAAACCGCCCAGTAGGGAGTATTTGTTGTTGGAGGAGTATCCTGACATCAGCAGGCCAATCGGCACAATGCTGGAGAGCGCCACCCACAAGAAGATGCCAATACCCACGTTGGATACGAGCAGATTTTCGCCGAAGGGTACGATCAGGTAGGACAAAAAAACTGGAATCACGACGATCGCCGGACCGAGGGTGAAGAGCCACGGATCGGCGTTGGCAGGCACGACATCTTCTTTAAAGACGAGCTTGATACCATCGGCAACGGGGGCCAAAATGCCAAGAGGGCCGATAAATTCTGGCCCAATCCGCTGCTGCGCGGCGGCAGAAATCTTGCGCTCCAGCCATACAGAAACCAAAACTCCCACCGTCGCTCCAAAAATCATGAGGAGCATGGGAACTGGCATCCAGACTGCTTTGGCAGCACCGCTCGGAAGTCCGAGGCTGGTTAAGGTTTCAATGAAGCGTTGTTGAAGGTCAATCCCTGGGTTCATGGTCCTCGACTTTGGTTCAACAGAACTGGCAGGGCTTGGCCCCTTAACAGTATATCTATAGTGGGTTCGTCTATAGAGCATCCATCGGATTGAATTTCCTTTGGGCTGGCATGAAAAACTTAGGGCATTCCGTCGTTCGCAAGTCCATCAGTTGCCGCAAGGGTTTATTTTTTGTCGAAGTAGCCTTATTCAGAGAGGTCTAGCGTTTTTCCATCGGGATAAAGGGCTGATGGTGCTGACCGACGTAAATCTGGGTGGGGCGGTAAATGCGGTTGGTTTCCAACTGCTCTTTCCAGTGGGCCAGCCAACCCGACACGCGGGAGATCGCAAAGATGGGCGTAAACAAGTCCGTTGGGATTCCGAAGCGGCGATAAATTAAGCCCGAGTAGAAATCGACATTGGGGTAAATGCCTTTGTCCCCGAGCCGATCTGCTAAGACCGTTTCGAGTTCGCGAGCGATGTCATAGTAGCGATCGCTGCCGTAGCGTGCCACCATCTCATCGACCAGTTTCTGCAAAATTGTGGCTCGCGGATCCTTGACTTTATACACGCGGTGTCCAAATCCCATAAACTTCGCCTTGCGGGCAATGCGCTCGTCTACAAAGGGCACCACTTTTTCTACAGAGCCGATTTCCTCTAGCATTGCAATCACTTCTTCATTGGCTCCGCCGTGGAGCGGCCCGCCTAGGGTGCCTACCGCAGACGCGACGATCGCGTAGGGATCCGTCAGCGTAGAGGCGGTCACTCGGGCCGAGAAGGTGGAGGCATTCATGGTGTGTTCGGCGTGGAGAATCAGACACACGTCAAAAATGCGGGCAAAAAAGGGGTCGGGTTGCTGCTCGTTGAGCATGTACAAAAAGTTGTCGGCGTAGCTTAGGTCGTCCCGAGGCGGCACTGGGTCGTTCCCCTTGCGGATATGTTGAAACGCCGCCACCATGGTTGGAATCTTGGCCAACAGGCGCACGACGGCTGCTCGGATGTAAGCCGGATCTTGCAAGTTACGTCGAGAATAAAATAACCCCAGCGCCGCAGCCGAAGCCTGAAGCGCATCCATGGGATGACCGCTTTCAGGAAAGCACTTCATCATGTCCCGGATGCGGTACTTAACGCGGCGATGGTAAGTGATTTCGTGTTCGAAGGCAGCCAGTTCTTCGGCAGTGGGGAGTTGGCCCCAGATCAGCAAATAGGACGTTTCTAAAAAGCTGCTGCGATCGGCCAGCTCTTCAATCGCAACGCCACGATACTCTAGAACGCCCTCTTGTCCGTTTACATAGCTGACCTGAGATTGGGCAGCCGGAATGCCTTCTAAACCAGGTTGATAATCGCAAACTGCCATGGTTTCTCTCGATAAAGGGTTGACTGCATGCTTACCTTTACTCTTTTACGACAAAACGAAGAGTCTTGGCGGTGTCAACCAAAACAGAATGCTATTTCCAAGGGGATCGACGTTGTCGGGAATCTCGATGCCGATGATGCCTGCCTTTTTGAGTTGAAGCGCGCCCCGCACCTCTCCCCAAACCAGCAATTCGGCCCATTGGCTCAGATCTGGCTCGTGCCCCACGAGGGCGAGCGAATCGCTGTCGCCCTGCCGCCAAGCTTGGAGCCATTCCAGCCAACTGGAAAAAGAACCTAGGGGCGCAAGGGCGTCCGTTGTGGAGAGATGGGGTGCGAGATCAGCCTGAAGCAAAATGTCGGCAGTCTGGCGCGCGCGGACGAGAGGGCTGGTCAAAATTTCATCGAAAGATAGACCAAAGGCTTTGAGCTGCTGGGCAACGGCCTTGGTTTTGGATTGCCCTTTAGCCGTCAGAGGGCGCTCGCGATCGTCTTCATAGGTTCCCCGTTCTCCTGCCAAGCCGTGGCGGATGAGGTAAATCTGCAGGGGCATGAGCTTTTATCCTGATGCGGATTAGTTCCAATCTTCCTTTTTATTCGAGCGTACTGTATAGATGGGCTCGCGTGCGTGAATTTGTCGCGTTTTCGCAAACAGCTCTTCTTCAGTGAGTTTCCATCGTTTCAGAGTCTTTTCCAGATCGGCTTGGATATCGCGCCCGCCCGGAAACCCTCGATACCGAATCAGCAGGCGGGCTAATTCGACAAGGTTGAAGTCGATCGGGTCCCCCGCCAGGAGTTGATTGACCACTTGGCGATCGGACCCCCACTGGGGGTGTTGTTGCTCTTTCGGTGATTTACTAGTCGCGTCGGCCATCAATGACTCCGCATAAAGGTCGCGTGGGTCGTCAAAATTTAATTTGCAGCATTCTTAACACATCAGGCATGCTTACTTTCCTAAATTATATATTGCCGACCTAGATAAGCTAACTTTTCTGAGTTTGTCGCGGAAATCCAGCGCTAATCGTCATTTGTATGAGCAAACGTCCTGGAATCGGTATCCACGAGCGATAGAAATTCTAGAAACGCCTTAAATCTGAAAAATACCCCTTAAAGCTTGAATTAACTCATCACCCAAAGTATTATTTTGCACTGAATTCAAGTTTATTATTTTTGAGCGCCAACCAAAGCAGAATGCCATTGAATACAGCATACGTGCAGTCGAGAATGCCAAATATCAAGAAGGAACGCGTTTGCCCCTCTACAAAAACCAGCCACAACCAATAACTCCCGATCGCCATTCGGACGAGAATGGCAAACTTTGCATTTAAGCTATAACGGATGGGATCGCGGCCTCCCGAGAGGTACAGGATCGAAATAAAAAATAGCAGCAGGCCGGCCTGTCGCATCCAGATTACAGAGCCGCCTCCACCTGGTAGACCGAAAAAATCGAGATACCACTGCGGCGTGAAAATAAATGGCAATGCCATCCCGAGGATGTTAATCAGCACGCCAACAAGTGTAACGATATTAAACCACTTTAAAAATTTGTTCATAATAAATACCCGTAATCGGGCGAAGGATTATTCAGCTTTGGCCAGAAGTCGATTTTTAAGCTTGGGAATTAATAACCGATAGCGCTGTTTTTGCAACCACGAGAGTCGATGATTGTATTCAATGGCTGGCACAATATAATCAGCCGTAAAACGAGGATCCCGAGCGCAGTTGACGAAAAATTGATGGTAGCGCTCGTGATTGAATTGAAGGTTCTGACTCGTCGATCGAGCGGAACTCGGCTTTGAGGTAGAATCCGACAAATTTCGACCTCCTTCGTGGCAGGCAACGCAGGAGAGGGATGCCATTTCTATCCCTCCCGCTCGATCGGTTGCGATGCCTACAGGAGTTTTCTCGCCTGCTTCCCATGCGAATCCTAAGGAAAGATAGCCTCCTTTATCGTCTAGATATTCTGGGAAGATGCGAGGCAACACGACCCACAGCCAATAGGGCATGACCTCGGCATACTGCTCGGTCTCGCTCGCGCTAAAGGACGGTTCGGTCGAGACCGTTTGAGCGTAGGCGGAGGGGATGCTGAAAGGACCCGGCAGCCAACGATCGGTCCAGACGATTCCCATGCTTAAGAAACAGGCCAACAGCAGGGCGAAAAATCGTTGGGAGAGGAGAAGAAATCGTTCCATAAGACTCGTGGAATGACAGGGAAGAGTGGCGATCTCGTGATGGCGACAGCAGAATTCAGGAGACTTCCGCAGCCGCTTAAATGCCTTTGAGATATTCCAGCAATGCTTTCTTGTCCGCAGCAGAAAGCTCTGTGCCGTAGAGATGACCGCCGTTGCCGTTACTGGGCAAGCGGGTATCGTATGGGAAATAGCGCTTGCCATTTTCTGCCGCGACATCGGTTGCAAAACCGACTTTATCGGGAACGTATAGGTCGTTACCTCGATAGAAGGTAGTGGGGCGATCGCTGGGTTTTTGCAATAAATCCCAGAGCGTGGGAACAGAACCGTTGTGGAGATAGGGAGCGCGCAGCCAGACCCCATCTAAGGGTAAGTTGGCGTAACCGTCGGTTTTACGGAAATGGGTGAACCGTTGGTCTTCTCCTTGGTAGGTAATGCCCGCAAAAAGCGCGTATTGATTGGCGGCCAATTCGGGGGTGTAGGAATCCAGGCGACCGCGATCGGTGCCGATTTCCGCGATCGGTTCTATCGTTCCGGTTTTTGTCCCGCCAAAGGCATGACAGCTGGCACAGCTATTTTCGTAAAGGGTTTTGCCTTGGGTGGCTAGCTCCGCATCGATCGGGAAAGGATATTTCGGTGGGGGAACGTCAAAGAGCCAATCCCGGACCCGGTGAATGGACGCAAAATTGATGGTAGTGGGTTGGACGAGGGCTAACGCAGCACTTTTATTTCGTTCGTCTACGGAGTCATTGTTGCCGTCCCAATGCAATTGCATACCGTCCCTGGCCCGCTGTTTCCAAACGGGGGGATAGTCGGAGATGCCCTGGAGTTCGCTGTCAGCCAATTTATCCTTGGGAAAGTTGAACCGTAAGGTTTTATAGGGGGTAAAGGTATCTACTCGACCGGGACCATAGGGGGACTGTCGATCCATAAATGAAAGGCGATTGCCTTGAATCATCAGCGCGTCCTTGGTTTGGGGAATCGCCACAAAACGGTACAGGAGCTTCTCTAGAGGATTCAGGTTGGCTCCGCTCGCTTCAATGTAGGGCATCATTTCCTGAGCGTTGAAATGGGGGTCAACTGCAACGTCGCGCAGAAATTGGATATAACCGCCCAAGTCCACGTTATGAGACGGCATGGTGGAAACGAACAGCGGTTTACTGTTAGGGGACGTTCTGACCTGCCCCACGTGGCAAGTCGCACAATTTTGGGTAACGACTTCTAAACCGTTAACCTTACTTTTTGCAAAGCCAATCGGTAAGTCTCTACCAGGTTCCTGCATAAAGCCGAGGGATTGATAGCCTTCGCCCGGCAATTTGTCCGCAAACATGGTCGGGAGTACTTTCCAAACCCAATAGGGAAGCCCATTCGTACTTTCTCCGCCGATGGATCCGTAGCGGAAATGTTCGTCAATATCGGCAAAACTGGCAGAGGTATTGTTCCACGGCAACGGCCCGATCGAAAGAAACACGATCAAAAGCAGGACCAACACTATTCCACCGACAAGCGTCAATAGTTTTTGAATGAGGGTTTTCATCGTCGCACCGAGTAAATCGTGAATGAAGATCGATCCGTTTTTACAGATTGCTAACCGATTCCTGCTGATTCTAAGACGGGAAAGGGCGGGGGATCGTATACGGTCATCACCTCGCGGATCGTGGCTTCGTAGTCTCCCCCATATCGAATGGGTTCGTAGCAACCCAGCGGATTTTCCAAGGTATTCAACAGACACTTATTGCAGTAGGTACAAGGACGTTCTGGAATATCTTTGCCTGCTTGAAATTGCTGCACTAGGTCGTTATTGGCAACCAACATCCGCGCCATGCTAACGCCATCGCAAAATCCTTCGTGAATCGCCTTGCGAATCAAAGAAGCCTGTTGAAAGCCTCCAGTACAAATGACGGGAATTTTAACTGCATTTTTAATGGCCTTGGAATAGGCCAAATTGCGCCCTTGATAGGTATCTAATAATTTTTGCATTGCTTCCAAGGCCATGCCTTGCAGAAACTCCGCGTGCAGATCTTCAGCCTTGAGCGGCAGCCCGGCGATCGCGTTGGGAGCTTTGAAAACTTTGCGAGGCACGCGGTACCAAAGCAATTCAAAAATTTTGTGCAACATAGGGAATTTGAACAACAAAAAGTTGCGGAAGGTTTGGTTGCCGCTGGATAGCATGGTGTCGTAGGAACTGACGGCGCGATCCGTCGCATAGATACCTTCTAAGGGAAATGTTCCGGGTGGGTTGAGGGGATGGGGGAAAATACTGCCCACAGAGACGTGGATGGCATCAATGCCAGCTTCTTCTAGCCACTGACAAATTTGTAAAGTATCTTCGAGTTTATTGCCCTGTTTTTCGCAAGGAATGACGGCATTGTTAAAATCCTCTGCACTGATCTTCATTTGGAAGTGGAAATCGTCTCCCACCTCTTTTCGCACCGCTTCCACAATTTCCAACACAAACCGCGCCCGATTTTGCAAAGATCCGCCATACTCATCAGTACGATCGTTAATGCCGGAGCTGAGAAATTGAGTAATCAGATAACCATTCGCGCCGTGCAGCTCTACGCCGTCTAAGCCGGCCTTTTTTGCGCGTCCTGCGCCTTTTGCAAAGGCATTTACGATAGTCTTAATTTCATCTTGAGCCAGCGAACGGCAGAGCAACCCGTGAAAAGATTCTGTTTTGCCAGTGGAACTCACTGCAATCTTAGGGTTCTCCACCCCGGCAAGATCTCGCTGTCGGCCAGAGTGACTGAGTTGCATGATGAATTTACAGTCGTACTCGTGGGCCATTTCTCCAACTTTTTGCCAGAACGGGATGCGATCGTCTCGATGAATCGTTGCGTAGTTGGGGACGATTCTTCCTTCGATCGTGACTGGCACAAAAGAGGTAACAATCGCCCCAACGCCTCCCTTCGCAAATTTCCTTTCCCAATTAATGCGAGCTTGATTGCCAGAACCATCGTAATTGTCAAAACGCCCGCATATATTAGATCGAAAAATACGATTTTTAACAGTTAAGTTACGAAATTTTAACGGCTCGAATATTATATCATTCGACATCTTTAGCTGAACTCCTTTGTAGACAATATAAATCTTAATAGTTATAACTAAATGAATTCAAGCGTAAGGAATGCTATCTATTTAATGATTGATTTAATATGTATAAACTGACCTTAAGTATCAAGAAATTAATAAATCTTTAGCTTAATAGACTCATTTTCTAAGCGTCGATAAATTCTGAATATAGAGCTATTTTGTCAATTCAAACTTACTTTGTTGTCTGTACTTAAATTTTTATAAACTTAGACTGAAGACAAATCAATAATTTTCTCTGCAAGTACTTCAGAGTTTATCTAAAAAGCTGTTAATTTATATTTTATCTCAGCAAGCCGAAAGAAAAGTTCACCGCAAGTTGACCAATATAACTTTAGTGAAAGACTTCTAGAATTGTCCATAGATTGTTACAGGATTTAATATGCATGC
Organism: Altericista sp. CCNU0014; assembly: GCF_044923475.1. NCBI lineage: Bacteria > Bacillati > Cyanobacteriota > Cyanophyceae > Synechococcales > Altericista > Altericista sp. CCNU0014. The sequence goes on along the minus strand of NZ_CP137338.1, from coordinate 799,804 downwards.
ATGAAGAAGAAAAGCAATAGACTCTTAAAGTCTGGTTAAGTCTGTTTTTCTAAGAGCGAATAATAAAGATATGTTTAAATATCGCGATTTTCTTGAATCTGCTATTACTAAAGTAGTAGATTGATACTGGAAGTTCTAAGAATTAATGTTAGGTTGTCTTAACTTAAGCGTGCAGAATGTTTGGTTTCGACTAGTTTTGACGAAAAAATACCAGTCGCTAGATTGGTTGAGAATTTAAACGCTCAAGTGATGAAGCTGTATTGACTTGATAAAAGCTCGTTTTAGATGAAGCAACTTTGGCGATCCTAAGGTTAAATCCTATTATAAAAATGCTATGACAGAAAATCTTGTCTTTTCTCAGTTATTGTGGAGGTCTTGAAAATCTTTCTTGGATATCACCTAGTGCTTTTTGTGAATAAATATTAAGGTAAATCTCGATCGAGACAATATCTATCGTCAACCCAGGCTCTAATAGTATCTGGTTTGTTCTGCAATTGTCTGGTTGATGCGGAGAGTAAGAACATTATCTTTGGCGAGCAAAAGTACTTGAATTAAAGGAAATTTGAAATGGCTACAAAACCTTGGCACGAGCGACCGACTTTTCTTGCTTTGCTGGCATTGGCGCAATTTCGCGAGCAATTGCGTAAAAATAACTTGCACGACACATCTCAATTTGCAGATAAAGAGAAGCTTCCCCATCCTGCTCCTCCAGATGGCGATCGCCATTTATCGGCGCGAATGGAGGATGGTAGTTATAACGACTTAGAACACCCTGAAATGGGAATGGTAGGAGCGCGCTTCGGTCGCAATGCGCCGATCGAAGATGCATTCCCCGATTCAAAGAATTTATTAAACCCCAATCCTCGGGAAATTAGTCGCAGATTGATGACTCGGGAAGAATTCAAACCCGCTACCAGTTTGAACGTGCTTGCAGCAGCGTGGATTCAGTTCCAAAACCACGATTGGTTTTCTCACGGCAGCAACAATCCCAATAAGAAAATCAATATCCCGCTGAAGGAAGACGATCCTTGGCCCCAAGACCGCCGTCCGATGAACATCGATGAAACCTCTCCCGATCCTTCTCGTCTGGAAGGGGACGCGTCCGCCCTACCAACCCATATCAACGAAGTGACCCACTGGTGGGACGGATCTCAAATTTATGGGAGTACCTTTGAAAAGGTGCACGAGTTACGCACCCATAAAGACGGCAAAATCAAAATTGGTGAAGATGGGTTTCTGTTAGAAGATCCAACCCATCCCGGTATTGACTTCACTGGGTTTAACGACAACTGGTGGGTAGGTCTGAGCTTATTGCATACTGCGTTCGCTAAAGAACACAACTACCTTTGCGACGAACTCAAAAAACGATACCCTGACTGGAACGACGGTCAACTATTTGACAAAGCCCGATTAATCAATGCGGCCTTAACGGCTAAAATCCATACGGTGGAATGGACCCCCGGAATTTTATCTCATCCTGCCCTCCAAATTGCCATGGCTGCTAACTGGTGGGGGATACTCGGGCAGCACGTTAAGAATTTGTTCGGTCGAGTGGGAGGGGGCGAGGCTTTGAGCGGTATTGTCGGCAGTCATCAGGATCACGGCGCTGCGCCCTACGCTTTGACGGAAGAGTTTGTCTCCGTGTATCGCCTGCATCCCCTCATCCCCGACGATTGGAAATTCTATTCTATTGCGAATGGAAAGTTTCTGGCAGAAAAGAACTTTCAAGAAGTTGCGGGGAACCGCACGCGCGGCTTGATGGCAGAAATCGATATCAACGATCTTTGGTACTCTTTGGGGATCGCTCATCCAGGTGCAATTACGCTGCACAACTATCCTCGTTTTTTACAGACGTTGGTGCGGGATGACGGTCAAACTCTCGATTTAGCCATGGTAGATGTCCTCCGCGATCGAGAGCGAGGCGTTCCTCGTTACAATAAGTTCCGAGAGTTAATTGGCATGGGACGGGTGAACTCTTTTGAAGAAATTTGTCCTAAAAATCCAGTTTGGGCAAAGGAACTGCGAGAAGTTTACAATAACGACCTCGAAGCAGTCGATTTGATGGTCGGCATGTATGCGGAAGATTTGCCCCAGGGTTTTGGATTTAGCGATACGGCTTTTCGCGTCTTTATCTTGATGGCTTCTCGCCGTTTAAAGAGCGATCGCTTTTTTACGGACGATTACCGCAAGGAAGTCTATACGCAGTTTGGCTTAGATTTCATCGATAAAACTACGATGATCGATGTCATTTTACGCCATTATCCTAAGTTGAAGCCAGCTTTATTCAGAGTTCCCCATGCCTTTGCGCCTTGGCGACGAGTAGGGGTTTCTGGTTATTAACATTCGGACTGGGGGATGGGTTGAGTCCCCCTTTATTTTTCAATTTGATCGCTTTTTTTGACGATCGCGATGGCTCGATCGATCTCTTCTGTTTCAAAGGAGATCGACATCGATCCTAAACTTATCCTTTCTAGCGAGGGAAGATCTGATGAGACAAAAAGCTGCTATTGCTCCCCTGCCTAGCGACTACGAAAGTCGATCGGCAGCAGAGAAGAAACGCTATTTATGGAATGAAAGAATTTTACCCTCTCGCTATCAAACCTTACCTCCATTGACTCGCATTGATGCAATCGGTTTATTTTTTACTGCCCTTCGAGTAAAAATGGATCTCAAAACAGATCAGGTTCCCCAGTCTTGGAAAAAAGCGATTCACGCCCACGGTGTCGTCGCTCAGGCCAAATTTTTGCCATCTCCTAATGTCCCATTTACAGGACTGTTTCAAGGTGCAGAACATTGCTTAGTTCGACTCTCTCTGACTGGCGATCCCGCAGCAAGAGGATTTGCTCCAGGATTGGCATTAAAACTATTGATCGATGGCAAACCATCAGAGAATTTTTCGGCTTTGGTTTCCTTGGCAGGACAGGGGAAGAATTACAATTTCTTTGCCAACGAAATGTCTAATATTGTTCCAGTCGTCAGCGATTTTGGTCCCCGTCTCATCAATTGGATTTTTGAGCGGGTGACCCGCTTTCCCACCAAGCTTTACTTGCAGGATTTAGCAAAGGTGGATCGGAATGGAAATCCTATTGAAACGCCCTACTTCCCCTATCAAATATTTTTAGTTCCCAACCCTAGCATTCAATTTCCTGAAACCCCCGACCGCGATTTTCGAGAAGATTTAAGCTCGATTCCCGCCGAGAGCTTGCTCTACCGAGTTTATGCAGTAGACCCTCAATCGCTAGAAGCCGATCCAGAGACGGCTGCCAAAATCGTCGATCGCAAGGATTACCGCCAGCAAGCTCGAGAAATCGGTCAGTTAATGACGACCTCTGAATTTGTGGCTTCGGAGTATGGAGATAATTTTCTGTTCTTTCGCCATCAACGATTTGGAAATCGATAGATGTATTGCAGAAATATTATTTCCTCTTGTCAGGTTCTAGAAAGACTGTCAGAAGATAATCAACCTACTATAGGGATATCTTAAACACCCAGTCTTGGTAATCGACCTCTCGATTTTCAGTGATTGCCGTAATTTTTTCCTTGAGCTGATGGGTAATGGGTTTGTCTGACGGCAAATGGTAATTTTCAATCTGCTTAATCGGCGTAATTTTAGCCGCAGTGCCGCTCAAAAATACCTCATCGGCTATCAGCAACTCCGATTTATCGACGGGACGCTCGACGACTTCGTAGCCTAGATTGCGGGCAACTTGGACAATGCTATCGCGGGTGATGCCTTCGAGGACGTCCTGATCGACGCCGGGGGTAAAAATGCGCCCGTTTCGTACGACGAAGATATTCATGCCTGAGGCTTCGCTGACCTTGCCCTGAGTGTTGAGCAGGATCGATTCGTCGAATCCCGAGGCGATCGCCTCGGTTTTAGCCAAGGAAGACGTAATATAAGCGCCGCTGATTTTGCCGCGTAAGGGGAGGCTGCGATCTTCTTGACGATACCAGGAGCTAAAGCGACAGCGCACGCCATCGGAAGGGAGATAATCTCCTAGCTCGATGCCGTAGATAAAAAAGCTTTTTTCGATATCGTGGAGCCGAGGCGTGATGCCGAGGTCGGACGTGTAGACAAACGGTCGGATGTAGAAGGGTTTGTGGGGCTGGTTTTTCTGCACGAATTCAGTAATGGCCGTCTGAATTTGGTCTGCGGGTAGATCGTACTGCAAAAATTTGGCACTTTGGGCAAGGCGCTGACAGTGACGATCTAGCCGAAATAATAAAATTTGGTCTGGGTTCTGCGGGTCCGGGATGCCTCGCATCCCGCCAAAGGCTCCCGTGCCGTAATGGAGGGCGTGAGTCGCGATTGAGAGTTTGGCGTTCTCAAACGGGATGAATTGATTTTCAAAGTAGGCGACGGGCAAAAAGTTATACATGAGCGACTCGATCGACTTCAACAGCGGAAAGCTCCTTAGTTCAGCCTATGGGAGCGGGTGCCGCATGGCAAGCGAGAGTTTAAGAACGTTTGGTAGATAGGCAGTCAATGGGGCTGTTTTGCAGGCATTCAGCCAAACCCAGAAAGCAATGGCGCGATCGCCGGATGCAACTGTGCCTCCTATATCCTTTTGAAATACTGCTGTCGTCAAAGGGCATCAGGGGATCTTGCGTTCCCATAATTTGCAAAACTGGAACGGGACGAGCAATTTTGCATGTGAGTGCCAATTGGGCCAGGAATGTAGCGGCAACCACAGCGATCGCCGCAATTTTACGAGATAGCTCGCACCCGAAAAGCCAATTGGGACTGCTTTAAGAATATTCCCTCCGGCGCGATGAGACATAGTAAGACTTCTAGCGATGCCACACTTATTTCTAAACTGTTCGAAGCAATTACTAGCAGAGCTTTTAGGCTTTACATCGGACAACTAATATTAGATGAAGCAACATAACGTTCCCGTTCACCCGCTGCAGCTCGCCTATGAATTATAAACCGATCGCCCTCCTTCGGTCGGCGTGTAACGGGATTGTTAGCGGGTTCTCGCGCCGATCGCCTCTGCATCCTAGCCATCTCTCACACCCAACCAATCGCTGCTGGGACTTGGCAGACTAACCGATCGTCTGTTGTGCGTCCTTTCAACTAATGTTGTTCTGCAAACTCAGAGAGCAACGCTGGAAAACTATCTGGCGATGGAAATTTTTTAAAGCTATGCACAGCAGATGTCATCGCCCATGACAGCTTCTCGTCCGTGTAGGTTTCGACAAATGGACTAAAAGATTGGGCATCATCCAGCATCGTCGCTCGGACATTGACGAACTCGTCCATACCTTCCGGGCGCGTGAACAGCCAACTCATGCAGTACGCACAGAAATAATGACGTGTTGTACCGTGCAGTCCACCAATGACAGGTTCACCCAACGTTATCTTGAACCCGTTGCTTGGATAAAGTGCGCTCAAACTAAAGGCACTTGCTGTCATGCGTTGGCACCCTGTGCAATGACATGCCATGGTAATTAGAGGTTCTGAATTGACTTCAAATTGAACCTGTCCACATCTACATTTACCAGTCCTATGAGGATTACTGTCTATCATCACTGACTCCCTAGCGTTTAGCTCGACTCGACAATAGTACTCTTTGTGCTAATAATCTAAAGCAACGTCTCTATGCCTGCAATGAGTCGAAAGCGGTCATCGTCACAAGTAGCAACAATCGCAGAGTCCGATCGGTCGAGCCGGGACGAAACGGCGATCGAGCATAGCGCGGGTTAACGAGATCGGGTACAGTCAGACTACAGAGTCGTTGGAAAACACCCACAGTGACGCAGCAGAAATATCTCGCCAAAATTTATGTAACGTTACGGCCTTCGGTTCTCGACCCAGCAGGCGCTGCGGTTCAATCTGGATTAGGCCACTTGGGCTACAGCAACGTAGACCAAATCCGCATTGGCAAATACATCGAGCTAAATATTACTGCCGAAACCCAAGCTTTAGCAGAAGCCCAGGTGGATCGAATGTGCGATCGGATTTTGGCAAACACAGTGGTCGAAAACTATCGCTTTGAGTTAACGGCGATCGCTGCGCACCCAGAGTCTGCCACAACTGCCACAGCAGGAGCGTAACCCATGAATTTTGGCGTAGTGGTATTTCCAGGCTCCAACTGCGATCGCGATATGGCCATGGTTGCCCGCGATCTCCTCGGTCAGCCCACCCGGATGGTCTGGCATGAAGAAACCGACATCAGCGACCTCGACGCGATCGTGATTCCAGGCGGGTTTAGCTACGGCGATTACTTGCGCTGCGGGGCGATCGCCCAGTTTTCGCCCATCATGCAGGCCACCAAAGCACACGCGGCGGCGGGCAAATGGGTATTAGGCATTTGCAACGGGTTTCAGGTCCTCACCGAAGCGAAGATGTTGCCCGGTGCTTTAGTTCGGAATCGGGATTTGCACTTTATCTGCGATCGCATCTCCCTCAAAGTCGAGCGGACCGACCTTCCTTGGACATCGGCCTATCAACCGCAGCAGGTCATCGAGCTTCCGATCGCCCACGGAGAAGGCTGCTACTATGCCGATGCCGAAACTCTTGCAGAACTGGAGTCCCACGGCCAAGTCGTCTTGCGCTACTGCGATGCCACAGGAAACCCGACGGAAGCGGCAAATCCAAATGGGTCTCTCAATAATATTGCAGGAATTTGCAACCGTCAGGGAAACGTATTGGGGATGATGCCCCATCCAGAGCGAGCTTCGGATCCGGCGCTAGGCGGTATAGACGGGCTGCTGCTGTTTAAAGGACTGTTAGAGTATGCCTAGGTCTAGGTTGTTGTCTTGGCGTTGCACTTCATTTTTGAATTTACAATTCCTCTTTTTGTCAGTCTATAGCGACATCTAGTTGAAATTAAAAAGCGGTTGCCCTCCATCGAGATAGGGCAACCGCTCAGACAAAAGGCAGCTTACTTCAGAGCAGCAGCAGGAGGTCTGTTGATTTTCGATTCCGTACAACCGACTGGAGCCTCATTTGTTTCGATTAAGAAAGATGCGCCATTTTTACCGCACATGGCTAAAGCGGCTGTTGAGGTTCCAGTAGAGGTGCTTGAAGTGGGATCGGAAACCGCCCCGCTTCCCGACGGAGAAGATTTATCGCCACTTGTTGGACTCTCAGGCGTGCCAGGCGTGCTGGGAGGTGTCGCGGGCGGTTCCGCGGGAGTACTTGGGGGTGTCTCAGAGGGAGTACTTGGGGGTGTCTCAGAGGGAGTACTGGGAGAAGTACTAGGCGGCATCGCCGGGGCAGTCTCTGGAGGAGTGGTTGGAGGAGTGGTTGAAGGCGTCTCTGGAACTGTGCCGGGAGTGCTTGGCGTCACCGGAGGAGTGGTTGAAGGCGTCTCTGGAACTGTACCGGGAGTGCTCGGCGTCACCGGAGGAGTAGTTTGCGAAATGAGGACCGGGCTATCTTTCTGCGCGTGGCCCGCTAAAACCGACCCAAAGGTTGCAGTGCTCAGCACCAGTAATGAAACTAGACAATTGGAAATTTTCATGAAAATACCTCAAATTTTCTTACTTCTTTCTTGCGTGACCGCTTACGTTAAACCTCGGTTATAAAGGAACGTGGGACATCAAGGAATTAGAAATGCCAGCAGAAATTAAGCTACTAAGCCTTCTAAATGTATAGACAAATTGTCATAAATAAAGTTTCAATTAATCAGCTATTCTTATACTTGAAATCAATGTCATTCGATCGTGTGATGCTTGCAGTGGCTCAGATTGGCGTCTCGCAAGGGGGATATCGCATCCTCAACCCAAGGGGGAGAGATTATTTTCTCCGGGGTTGATCGTCCCGCTAAAACCCTGTTGTGGCGTCCATTGAATCGTGCCGTCTCTCTCTGTCCAGAACACTTTTGGAACCGCTTCAGCAGAGATCGCCGCTGGATTCATCCGTTGCCCCGATAAAATCAGCGTTTGGGGTTTGAGTTGGGCGAGGATCTGTAGAGAAATCGGCGCTCCCCTCCACCAAAGCACCTGGATGGATGGAAGTCGGACGGTCGTCAGCCAAGCGGCAAAATCGGCCTCAGTGCTGCCATCGACAAGAAGCCATTTCTGAGGCCCGATCTGAAGTTCTAGGGTTGTCGGTCGCGCCCGCCACAACACCATCTCAATGTGGCCAAGGGTCAGACGTTCGTGAGGGTTCACCTCGATCTGCCTTTGAGGCCGCAGTTTTTGCGGTTCTTCCGTCGCTGCCTGCGGGATGCAGCGACTCAACACCTGAATGGGAATTTTTCGCAGAAGCGATACCCACCCAGAACGATCGCTGGGCGTATCGACCGTATCGATCGCCCAGTCGATGCGGTTGATGCCCTCCTGCTGTAAAAACGGAACCAGAAATTGACTGGCGTTGAGGCGATCGCCGCTATTCATCACAACCGTCCCTTGAGGATGCTGAATCGCCATCATGGGCGTTTGCGTTTGGTCGAATACCGTCACTGAAAACCGCTGGGTCTGCACCTGCCAGACAGGAACCGCAACGAGCAGCAAACCAATGGCTGCCGCTAACCGCCAATATTTCCGGGATTGAGGCACCAGCCAAACCGCAACAATGCAGCCGTAAAGGGCCAAAAGCTGAAGCAGAGAAATGCGACCGAGGGCCAAGGAATGGCCGGGAAGCTGACCGATGCCTCGGACGATCGCGATCTGAAGTTGAGCGGGCCAGTACAAAACCCAAGCCAACCCGCTGCCGAACTGCGGCCAAACCAACGCAGCCAAACTGCTCGCAAACCCTCCAACCGTCAGTAAAGACAGGAGCAGCGCAGACATCACATTGGCCATCAAGCCGTAGAGCGGCAGAACCCCAAAAACATAGAGTTGAAGCGGCAAGGTCCAGAGCGTCGCGGCCAAAGGTACCGCGATCGCGGAGGCAATCGTCGGTGGAAGCCAGTCTAAAGCTGCTGCGAGTGGCGATGCCGAAGCGAGCAACCCCAAGGTTGCGAGAAAGCTGAGCTGAAATCCTAAATCCCAAATCCAAAAGGGTTTGAAGAGGAGCATCAGAACGGCAATGACCGCTAAAGCCGGAATGGGGCGAATTTGGCGCTCTAGCAAAAGGGCAACCAAACTCGCGCATCCCAACGCGATCGCGCGCACGATCGACGGATCGGCACCGCTCAAGAACCCGTACAGCAGCAACGCTCCGCTGCCAACCGCGACCAGCCACCCCGTCGAGAGCCGCGATCGCCCCACCCCCAGCACGACTGACAAAATCAACGACACCTGAAACCCAGAGGCTGCGAGCGCGTGGGCCAACCCTGACTGAATAAAACTATCTTTGAGATCGTAAGGAACATCCGCCGCATCTTTGCCCAATACCAGCGCGCCGATGAGCGCCCCCGTCCGCGCGTCCGTCCCTTTTTGCAGCGATCGCACGATCCGCGCCCGGATGGCCCACCCGCCCCAAGCACCGCCTTCGCGATCGACTCGCACGGTCGCTCCCTTTAGCCCCGCAAACGCACCTTCTCGGGATAAATACGTCGCAAAATCGAACCCGTGGGGCCGCGTCGCTCGTTGCGGTCGGTAGAGCGATCCGGCAATGGTAACGGTTTGACCGGGATGCAGTTCCCTTGCCGCTTTGCGAGGGACAGTTGCGAAGACATTGCCCGATACGGTTTGAGGATTGCCCCGCGCTCCGCGAGCTTGGCGCGCGGTCAGCCACAATTGCGCCGTGCCTCTGCGCGTGAGGGCGGGACGGCTTTGGATGGTGCCAGTCACCTCAGCCCTCACGCTGGTCTGAGCGGACGGCACCAAACGGCTGATATCATTAGAGGCAGCATAGGGCAAGGAAATTTGAAGGTACCCCGCCGCCAAAAGGCTGACGAGCGATGCAACAGCCCACCAGCGAGAGGGCGGGCCGCGCCACCACGCCTGCGGTAAAGCTATTTTCTGCCGTTGTAGGAACTGCCGCGCTGCGGGCGATCGCACCCAGGCAACGGTCAATCCCAATCCAGCAACCAGAAGGTTTCCCAGCGGCAAGCCTGAAACGAGGAGACCTAGAATGTAAGCACAGCAAAGCAGCGCAATTGCGGATTCCTTTGGCCAAAACGATGCAGGCATTAATGCTTGGAAACAAAAGGCTCGAAAAAGCAGACTTTAACAAATATTGGCTTCATTCAATCATCGGTTCTTTTTAAGCGCTTTAGCAATAGCATCCATTATTCAGTGCGGCCAGTCGATCTCCTACAAAATGTTTCACGAGAGACGTTGGAGCTAGCCAACCTTTTCCTTAAAAGCTTTTGCTCCTTCTAGAGGCAGATTGCAGCCTTCAAGAAATCCATTACCATTAGTTATGTAAACTTTTGTGTCACCTTTTCAGTTCGCTCCCTCACCCGATCGGTCCCTCGTCTAAGGATGCATTTATGCGGCAGTCTTCCCACACGTTCGATCGCGCGAGAGCAAATCTCGGAGGACTGTTCGTTTTATCGAGCCTGCTGGTAGGGGCGATCGCGGGATGCGGTTCTCTGCCTAAAGAGGAAGCGGACGCCCAGACCCGACGCGGCCAAAACGGGCAGCAAAATCAAGGACCGGCTTCGGTCGATGTGGGGGTTGCTCGCGCAGCCGCATCGGAAGGGGGTCTAGAGTATGTCGGGACGACACAGCCCTACCGTCAAGTTTCGCTGCGCGCTCAGGTGGAAGGCCAGCTATTGAGTTTGCGCGCGGATGTGGGTGATGCCGTGACCCAAGGGCAGGTGCTGGCACAAATTGACGATAAGGTGCTGACCACAGCCGTTCTCGAAGCGACCGCAGAAGTTGCAGCTCTGGATTCAGAAGTGGCACAGGCCCGCGCCCAAGTGAGCGATGCCCTGCGGCAGGTGGAGTCTGCGCGGCTGGAGCTCCAGCAGGCCGAAGCCGATCGCGCGCGATTTGACAAGCTTTACAGGGCTGGGGCGATCGCCCAGCAGCAAGCAGAACAGGCCCGAACCGAAGCGGGAACGGCGCGACAGGCATTGCGCTCGGCGCAAGAAGTGGTACGAACCCGGCAGCAGGCGGTAAGCGCAGCCGAACGGCGCGTCAGCGCCCAACAAGCCGTTATCGCCCGCGAGCGGGAGCGTCAGTCTTACACGACCCTGACTTCCCCCGTGAATGGCGTCGTGCTGGAGCGAGTCTCCGAACCTGGCAATTTGGCCCAGGCAGGCAGTGAAATTTTGAAGTTGGGGGACTTCAGCCAAGTGAAAATCGCCGTGCAAGTTTCGGAGCTGGAGTTGAGCGAAATTCGAGTCGGTCAGCCGGTACGCGTCAGGCTAGATGCGTTTCCTAAAGACACCTTCAGCGGTCGGGTCAGCCGCATTTCTCCAGTGGCGGATCCGACCGCAAGGCTGGTCCCTATTGAGGTCGCTATACCCAACGTGGGGCAGCGCATCGGCAGCGGTTTGCTGGCACGGGTGAGTTTTGGACGGCAGGCCGCGCGCTCGATCCGGGTGCCGGAGACTGCGTTTCAAACCAACCGCAGGCGCGGGGCGCGGCAGGGCGGCGGCGATTCTTCCAATCGCGAGCAGCCACCCCGTCAGGCTGGCACCCTTTATATCGTCGAGGGTGCGGGCGATCGCGCTAAGGTCGCGGCCCGCAACGTCACCCTAGGCCAGCGTCAGGACGGACAGGTAGAGGTAACAACTGGGTTGAGGCCCGGCGATCGCTTTGTTCTGCGCAGCAGCAAACCGCTCAAAAATGGCGATCCGGTGCGATTGAGTATTTTGTCGGAACCCGCAAACGCACCTTCCAACGCTGCAAAGCCTGCCGGGCGATCGTGATCTTCTCAAAATTTCTTCAGATACCCACCCCTTTACTCCTCGTCCCTGCAACCTATGACGAACAACGCCAAACCCACAGGCTTCAGTTTGAGTGCCATTTCGATTCGTCGCCACATTGGGACGCTGATGTTGACCTTAGCTGTGATCGTCATGGGGGTATTTTTCATCTCGACGCTTCAGGTCGATTTGCTGCCATCCATTACTTACCCCCGCATCGGCGTGCGAGTGGACGCTCCTGGTATTTCCCCGGACGTGGCCGTTGATGAAGTTACAAAGCCGCTAGAAGAGGCACTTTCTGCCACGGAAGGCGTGGTGCAGGTGTACTCCCAAACGCGAGAAGGGCAGGTGAGCCTCGACCTATTTTTCGAGCCGGGGGGCAACATCGACCAAGCGCTCAACGATGCCACTGCAACTTTCAACCGGGCCAGAAACCAGCTCCCAGATACGATTGAGGAGCCGCGATTGTTTAAAGTGGATCCTTCCCAACTACCCGTTTACGAATTTGCCCTGACGTCTCCCGCGCTCAAGATTTCGGACCTGCGCGTCTTTGCAGATGAAGAGTTAGCCCGCGAATTGGGCGTGGTTTCAGGCGTCGCCGCAGTGGATGTCTCGGGCGGCGTCGAAGAAGAGGTGCGGGTATTGGTCGATCTCGATCGGCTGCAGGCCCAAGGGGTCGGACTCAATGCCGTCCTCGACGAACTAGAGGCAACCAATCAGGATGTGTCTGGAGGCCGGATTCTAGGGCAAAACTCCGAACCGCTGACCCGCGCGATCGGTCGGTTTCGGGAGGCAGCTGAAATCGAGAACATTTCTTTTGAGGTTGGCGGCAACCTGCCCGAGAGCGCTAACAACAATACCCCTACAACGGTTGAAGGCAGCTCGCCCGCGAGTAGCACTGCCGTACCTGCTCGACGGGTTTATCTGCGGGACTTTGCCCGTGTCATTGACGGAACCCAGCAGCAGCGCGTGTTTGTGAACTTGAACGGACAGCCCGCGGTCAAAGTTAGCATTCAAAAGCAGCCAGATGCCAACACGATCGCAGTGGTCGAGGCGGTCAAACAGCGAATCGAACAGCTCCGCCAAGCCGAAACGATTCCTCAAGACATGAAGCTGCTGCCGACGCTGGATGAGTCTGTATTCATTCAAAACGCAATCTCTAACGTCACCAGCTCGGGGTTGATCGGGACTGGGCTGGCGGCGATCGCCGTTCTCCTCTTCCTCGGTTCTCTGCGTCAAACCCTCATTATTGTGGTTTCCATTCCCCTGGCGACCCTCGCCGCCATTATCTTGATGGGCGTCTTCGGACTATCGCTGAACGTGTTTAGTTTGGGAGGATTGGCGCTAGGGGTGGGGATTGTGGTGGATAACTCCATCGTGATGCTGGAGGCGATCGCCGAGGGTGCGGACATGACCCCTGGCAAGGATACGAAATCGCGCCTCGGTCTAAACCAACTGATCCAGCGCTCCATTCAAAGCAGTCAAGAAGTAGAGTCTGCGCTGTTGGCATCCACCAGTACCAACTTGGTGGCCGTCTTACCCTTTTTGCTGATCGGCGGCTTCATCGCGCTGTTATTTAACGAGCTCATTTTGACCATTAGCTTCTCCGTCGCTGCCTCGATCTTAATCGCCGTCACCGTCGTGCCCATGCTGACCTCGCGGTTGCTGGCGATCCGCTGGTCGAGTAATGTGGGTCGATTATGGGTTTTAAGTCAGTTTAACCGCCGCTTTGAGGACTCCGTGCGCGGATACGCTGGCTTTTTAGAATGGGTGCTATCCAGACGCTGGCTCGTTGTCGGGCTCGTTGTTTTGGTGTTTAGCAGCAGCAGTTTTTGGATGGTCGGCCAAATCCCCCAAGAAATTTTGCCGCGCATCAATACCGGACAGGCAAACTTAAACGCGCAGTTTCCGCCGGGGACGCCCCTTGAAACCAGCCGTAAGGTGATGGAGGCGACGGACAAGCTGTTAATCGAGCAGCCCGAGACAGAGTACGTGTTTACCACTATCGGCGGCTCGCTGTTCGGTAACAACACCACTGAAAATCCGCTCCGCAGTTCTAGCAACATCACCCTCAAACCCGGCACCGACGTCGAAGCGTTTTCCGAAAGAATGAGCCGAGCGTTTTTGAAACTAAATTTAGTGGGGATTCGCCTGCGGATCAGCCCCGGTCAAGTGCGCGGCTTGATTTTGAGCAACTCTCCGGTGCGAGGAGCAGAGGTCGATGTCATGCTTCAGGGGGCGGACAGCACCGTCTTGGAAGAAGCAGGCCAGCAAGTGCTGCAAGCGCTGGAGGAGCGAGCCACCCTAACCAGTTTCCGTCCCGATGCCGATGCGCGCCAGCCGGAAATTCAAATCCGTCCCGATCGCGAACGGTTGGCGGCCCTCAATCTCAACACGCGCTCCATCGGCGAAACCTTAGAGACAGCCATTCAGGGGACGGTTGCCACGCAGCTTCAGCGAGGGAATCGCTTGGTAGACGTGCGCCTAGAACTCGACGAAGCTTCCATTCAGCGTCCGTCCCAACTCGAGCGCCTGCCGCTCTTTGTGGAAGGAAATCGCCAAGTCCGCCTGGGAGAGGTGGCTCAAATTGAAGCGGGCCAAGCCCCCGGTCAAATTCAACGGATCAACCAGCGGCAGGTATTTTTAATTGCAGGGAACTTAAACGAGGGGGCGACCCTGGGGAACGCACTGGCCCAAGTCAACGAAGTGGTGAGCAGTTTGGACCTACCTGAGGGCGTTAGCTTGCTCCCGAGCGCCGCGTCGGAAAGCAATCGTCAGTTGCAAAGCACGCTCCCGATCTTGGGCGGCTTGGCAGCCTTTCTCGTCTTTGTCGTCATGGCGGTGCAGTATAACTCCCTGCTCGACCCGCTCGTGATTATGTTTACGATTCCGCTGGCGTTGGCGGGCGGCATCTTCGGGCTGTTTGCGACCCAAACGGCGATCGGGGCGACGGTGATCGTCGGCGCGGTGCTGCTGGTCGGGATTGTGGTCAACAACGCCATTATTATGATCGAGCTGGCCAACCAAATCCGCGAACGCGAGGAATGCAGCCGCCGTCTTGCCATCCTGAAGGCCGCCCCTCAGCGACTGCGCCCCATCCTAATGACGACCATTACGACGGTGTTGGGAATGTTTCCCTTGGCCCTAGGCGTGGGGCAGGGGGGAGAATTCTTGCAGCCCTTGGGCATCGTGGTCTTTTCTGGACTCTCTCTAGCAACGGTTTTGACCCTTTTCATCATCCCCTGCTTTTACTTGCTCGTTCACGATTTGTTCGACTGGCCTTTCAATCGGAAAAAAACAGATCTAAAAGCAACTCGCACCCCCACTCTCCTACTCCCCGAACGCAATGATAGGGTGAAGTTGTAATCTCGATGGCGAAGGCATGACTCAGACAGATGCCAGACAATTTGCTCCGGCCACCCAGCGCAACCGCGAGCCTATCCTTGCGGTATTGCGACGGGTTTTACCCCAGGAGGGCCTCGTTCTAGAAATTGCCAGCGGGACGGGAGAGCATGCCGCGTTCCTGACTCCACTGCTTTTCCCGCGTTACTGGCTTCCCAGCGATGCCGACCCCGAAGCGTTGAAAAGCATTCGGGCTTGGCAGGACGATCGGCCCGCAGAGCGCTTGCTCCCTCCCGTTGCGTTGGAGGTGAGCCAAGGAGATTGGCCTGACAAGGCTAAAGCGGCGATCGCCCTGCATGCCCCACCCCTTGCGATTTCAGCCATCGCGAACATCAACATGATTCACATTTCGCCTTGGTCTGCCACTTTGGGTTTAATGGCAGGGGCCGAGGCCCTTTTGCCCGATGGGGGCGTGCTCTATCTGTACGGGCCGTACCGACAAAAGGACGTGCCGACGGCGCTGAGTAACGAAGCTTTCGATGCAAGCCTGCGATCGCGCAATCCAGAGTGGGGTTTGCGGAATGTAGAGGATGTTGTGGCCGTTGCGGCGCAGCGCGGTTTGCATCTGCGCGACATCATTCCCATGCCTGCCAACAACCTCTCCGTCGTATTCGAGCGACGACGAAGATAAAGGCGCTCTCAATTCCCCCTAGTTTGCACCGCTTCAAGCTAAAACCCAACGCCCAGTCTTTATGATTGAGAGAAGATCCGTCCGAAACTTGCAACTCCTATGAGCACCGCCCCCCTCAGTTGGCCAGAACTAGAAGCCCTGACAGACTTTCACATCGATCCGGTCAACGGTCCCACCAACGCCCAATCCCGACTGCGCTTATTTGGAAAAACCGAAGCTGACGTGCGGGTGACGCTATACCGCGATAACCATGCTTGGTGTCCCTACTGTCAGAAAATCTGGCTGTGGTTAGAGGAAAAGCAAATTCCCTACCGCATCGAAAAAGTGACCATGTTTTGCTACGGGGAAAAAGAAATTTGGTACAAGCGCAAAGTCCCATCGGGAATGCTCCCTGCCCTTGAATTAGACGGTCGCATCCTCACAGAAAGCGACGATATTTTGATCGCCCTAGAGCGAGTCTTCGGTCCCTTGGGATCGGGCATGGAAAACCCCGACGTTCTTCCCCTGCGACGGCTGGAGCGACTTTTATTTAGAGCTTGGTGCAATTGGCTGTGCTATCCGTCCCGCTCAGCGCGAGAAGAACAGCAGAACCGCGACCAGTTTGTCAGCGTCGTCGCCCAGGTTGAAAACGCCTTAGGTCGCACCCCAGGTCCCTATTTCCTGGAAGAATTTGGCACCGCAGATGTCATCTTTACGCCCTACGTCGAGCGCATGAACGCCAGCCTTTACTACTACAAAGGCTATTCCCTCCGCGAAGACAATTCCCAACTTTTGGCCTGGTTTGACGGCATGGAAAGCCGCCCCACCTATCGCGGCACCCAGAGCGATTTCCACACCCACGCCCACGATTTACCGCCGCAGATGGGCGGATGTTGGGAAAACGGCGAACCGCAGATGCAGCGCAATAAGACGCGGGTGGATAACGGCCCTTGGTTTGGACTGCCCGATGTCGCTTATCCAGAGCCTGAAACCTCCCGCGCCGAGGCGCTCCAACGGGTGCTCAAGCACCGCGCTAACATCATTCGGGTGAATCCTGCCGATGGCGCGCTCTTCGATGCAGCCCTGCGCTGCGCCCTCACTCACCTCATCACGGGCGAAGTTTGTCCGCCGCCTGCCGAGTCCGATATTGCCCTGCGATATTTACGCGATCGCATTAGCGTCCCGCGAGACATGTCCATCTATGCGGGCAAGCGGTTGAGGGAGTCTCTAGAGGCTACGGCTGCGCTGGTTGGCGATCGCCAAGGTCCACCCATCCCCCTGAAGCACCGCCGCGATCAAGATCCCGTTCCCTTTGCCAAACCCTAAGCATGGGCGCGATAGGCCCCCGTCTCGGGATAAAACGGCTCATTGCTCTCTGCGATCGCGGCGCCCAGGTGTTCCAACATCTCCCTGAGAACGGGATCCGGCGAGAGCTTTAGGGCCGTCAGCGTTACCTCTACCGGAACGTGCCGGTTGCCCAAGTGATAGGCCATTCTCAGTAAATCCAACGGCGATGCCGCCTCCACACTCAAGACAGGCTCTGCTTTAGCCCGGACCCGCACTCGCCAATCGGCTGTTGCGGTTGTCAGGAGGTCGCCTTCCTGCAAAACCGTTCCGCGAGGGAGATCGAGCAATAGTTCGATCCCATCTTCGGTTTGGCAGCGATAGCGCGATCGCAGTCTTTCTTCTGCACTGAGAACCAAGTCTCCTTGCACGACCTGTTCTGCATTGGGAGATTGGCGCTGGGTCAAAGCGACGATAGCAATTTCCTGGCTCATGACGGATGGCAAACGACTGCGGCGGCTAGTCCCATCATTGCACGGGTGTCAATCTAAAAATCTAAGGGTAGAAATACACAAGAAAAAGCTCTTGAGAGTCTTTCCGTGTTTCGACCTCAAGAGCTTCTTATCTGAATCACTCCTCACTGAACCAAAGATATCTCCTCTCAAAAAAAGCGCTAACGTTGAAGTGACACTTTTTGGAGTGTCACTTTTTTGACGCGTTTCCTCTCTCCTCCGAACCCGGCTAATTCCTCGCGCTCGTCCCGATCGCCAGATCGTGCTAGCACCGTTCGAGGCGTTTCCCGTTACCTTCCAAGGCCGAGAGATCCGCTATTTTGAGCAGTTTGTGGCGCGGACTCAATCCGGAAATGAAGACGAGCGCGAGGGTGCGGCTTGCCGTGCGAGACAATGTGACATTTTGAATGCAGGACACAGGGTGCTTGACTAATAAGAGCGCGAGAACATCAGTCCCGCGCTGTAACGGTACTCCGTTCAGCGTCGGGTAACAGGTCATCTCGCCGCTTGCTGAGCGCGGTTCGATGCCCCCGAAGCAAGCATTTACCACCACGCTCTGCCCGTGGTAGAATATGGCGATGTTGACCATGAACTACACCTACCGAATCTATCCAGATGCTGCTCAAAAGGCTGATTTGCTTGAGTGGCTTGAGACGTGCCGAGGCGTATATAATTACGCTCTGCGCGAACTCAAAGACTGGCTTGCTTCGCGTAAGTGCACGATCGATCGGTGTTCTTTGGAGCGGGAATACATCATCAGTGCATCTGAGCCGTTCCCCTCCTATCACCGACAGCAGAACAATTTGCCCAAAGCGAAGAAATTGATTCCTCGTTTGGGCGAGGTTCATTCTCAGGTGCTGCAAACTACGATTCGCAGGCTGCACGACACTTGGGAAGCTTTTCAAAAGCGTGGACTTGGATTTCCGCGCTTCAAAAAGTTTGGTCAATTCAAATCGTTTGTGTTTCCTCAATTCAAGGTCAACCCGATTGAAAGCAACTTTATCAAGCTGCCTAAGATCGGGGCGATTCGGATCGAACTGCACCGCCCAATACCAGATGGATTTGTGGTAAAGCAGGTTCGGGTATTGTCCAAGGTTCGAGGAACGCAATGGTATGTCGTGGTCGCAATTGAATCGAGTGTGTCTATCCCAGATGCCTCGGTTCACGGTCGAGCCATTGGAATTGACTTGGGATTGGAGCGATTTTTGAGCGCTTCGGATGGCAGCTTTCAGGAACGTCCAAAATTCTTTCGGTCTATGCAAGGCAAGCTGAAATTGCTGCAACGCAGAGCCTCTAAGAAAAAGAAGCGTTCTAAAAACTGGGAGAAGGCACAAATCGAAGTTGCCAGAATGCACCACCGGATTGCAAACCGTCGCAAGGATTTCCACCTCAAGACGGCTCATAAACTCTGCGATCAAGCTCAAACTATCTTTGCAGAAGACCTCAACGTCAAAGGTTTGACGAGAGGGATGTTGCGTAAAGATTGCGTTGATGCTGCTTTTGGTCAATTTCTCTGTTTGACTGAATGGGTGTGCTGGAAGCGTGGGGTGTACTTTGCCAAAGTCAATCCCAACGGTACAAGCCAAATTTGCCCAGCTTGTTTTGCCACTGTCAAAAAAGACTTGAGTGTCAGAGAGCATTTTTGTCCTGAGTGTGGGTATCAAACGCATAGAGATCATGCAGCAGCAGAGATGGTCTTGAGTCGTGGACTAGAAAATGTAAGTACCCAGGGACTCTGGGGAAAGGAAACAGTCTGTCAAGTCGGGCTATCGGGGGTCTATGACCTAGATAAGTGGCGTGGGGCAGAAATATCCAAGAGCGATCTTGGGAAGCCCGCGCTGTATGCGCGATGCCCTGAGCTTGTCGAAGGGTAGCATCAGCCTCGGGAGGATGTCACGTTTCATGAAGTCAAAACCGATGGACGCTCCTCGATCCGAGAATGTTTCGCCGTTCCGTCAGGGGGATGGCACTGCATCTTACGTCGTGATTTACGATGGCCGTTGCAATTTGTGCTCGACGCTGGTGCAGGCGCTAGCGCAGCTAGAGCGCGGTAGCTTATTTCGCTACGCGCCCATGCAGGATACGGAAACCCTCGCGCATTGGCAAATTACGCCTGAAGCCTGCGAGATGGGCATGATTTTGCTGAAGCTCGACAACCCGCAACAGCGCTGGCAGGGCAGTGACGCCGCCGAAGAAATCGCGCGGCTCTTGCCAGCAGGAGCCGCTATTATCCAGGCGTACCGCGCTATTCCAGGTCTGAAAGCGTTGGGCGATCGCACCTACGTCCAAGTGCGCGACCATCGCTATGCCTGGTTCGGACGGCGATCGCAGACCTATCGATCGGAATATCCCTATTCTGCCTGCGACGCCTGCGATGCTCGCTGAAAACGGCATGCAAAATGATGCAATCGCGACCTCGCTCGAGAGGGACAAGGCAGATCGGTCTTAAGATGGAGAAGAGCTCGGTCAACTTTCACCGCTGCTGACGCCCGCTATCGTCCCAGCGATAGGGGTACAAAAGCTCCAAAAACCGTTCTATCGACCTGTTGACGACTGCTATGCCCTCCTCTCCTGACTTTTTAAGCATTCTGAATCCCTCTCAACGTCAGGCTGTCGAGCATTATTGCGGACCTCTGTTGGTGGTCGCAGGGGCGGGATCCGGTAAAACCCGCGCGCTAACCTACCGCATTTCTAATTTGGTTCTCAAGCATCGGGTCAACCCGGAGAATATTTTGGCGGTTACGTTCACCAACAAAGCCGCCCGCGAGATGAAGGAGCGCATCGAAAAGCTATTTGCCGAACAGCTCGCCCAACAAGACCACGGCAAGCCCCTGGAACTCCTACCGCCCTACGAACAGACCAAGCTGCGATCGCGGGTTTACAAAACCATCACCAAGCACCTCTGGATTGGGACATTTCACAGTCTGTGCGCGCGGATCCTGCGGTTGGAGATCGACAAATATCGAGATGAGAAGGGTCGCCGCTGGGAGAAAAATTTCTCGATTTTTGACGAATCCGACGTTCAAAGTCTGATTAAAGATATCGTGACCAACCGTCTGAACTTAGACGATCGCAAGTTTCCGCCGCGCGCCGTCCGCTTTGCCATCAGCAATGCCAAAAACCTCGGCCAAACCCCCCAGCAATACGAACTCGAAAACAACAACTTTCGCGGGCGCGTCATTGCCAGCGTCTATGAAGCCTACCAGGACGGCCTTGCCGCCAACAATGCCCTCGACTTCGACGACCTGATTCGGATCTTGGTGCAGTTGTTCGCCCAGAATGAAACGGTGCTGGCCTACTGGCACAGTCAATTCCACCACATGCTGGTGGATGAATACCAAGATACCAACCGCACCCAGTACGATCTGCTGCGGTATATTGCCACCAATGGCGAAGCGGTCGAAAACTTTAAAAACTGGCAGAATCGCTCCATTTTTGTGGTGGGCGACGCCGACCAATCCATCTATTCCTTCCGCGCTGCCGACTTTACGATCCTGATGGGGTTCCAGCAAGATTTCGGCGATCGCCTCCCCGATGACGATACCCGCACGATGGTGAAGCTGGAAGAAAACTATCGCTCTACTGCCAATATCCTCGAAGCCGCCAATGCCTTAATCGAGCACAATACCGAGCGGATCGATAAAATTCTGAAGGCCACGCGGGGCGAAGGGGACGCGATCTTCTGCTTCCGCGCCGACGATGAGGTCCACGAAGCCGAGTTCGTCGTGGATCAAATGCGATCCATCGAGCGGGACAATCCCGAAGTCAATTGGGGGGACTTTGCTATTCTGTACCGCACCAATGCCCAGTCGCGCGCCTTTGAAGATGCGTTGGTGCGCTGGAGCATCCCTTACACTGTGGTGGGCGGACTCAAGTTCTACGATCGCAAAGAGATTAAAGATGTCCTGTCCTACCTGCGCCTGATTGCCAACCCCGCCGACACGGTCAGCCTTCAGCGAGTCATTAATACCCCGCGACGGGGCGTCGGGAAGACGACGCTCGATCGACTGGGACAAGCGGCCCAAGAGTTGGGCGTGCCGCTTTGGGAAATTCTCAGCGATGAATCTGCCGTCAAAACCCTAGCGGCTCGCAGCGCTAAGCCCATTTTGCAGTTTGTCTCCATGATCCAGCAGTGGCAGGCGGAAGTGGAAACCAAACCCGCTGCCAATATTATCCAGGAGGTATTGGAGCAGTCCGGTTACGTACGCGATTTGCTGGCGCAGGGCACAGACGAAGCCGACGAGCGCCTCGCGAACGTTAAGGAACTTTATAACGCCTCCCTTCAATTTGCAGAAGAAAACGACGACTCAGCCCTCGATACTTTCCTTGCCAACGCCGCCCTCGCGTCCGATGCCGACAGCAAAGATACGGCGGAGACGGTCACGCTGATGACGCTCCATTCTGCCAAGGGATTGGAATTTCCCATCGTATTTTTAGTGGGATTAGAGCAGGGACTGTTCCCCAATTTCCGCTCCCTGGACGACCCTGCCTCCCTCGAAGAAGAGCGCCGCCTGTGCTACGTGGGCATCACCCGCGCCCAAGAACGCCTGTTTATTTCCCACGCCCGCGAACGCCGTCTCTACGGCTCCCGCGAACCTGCGGTAGCGTCTTTGTTTCTCTCTGAAATTCCGCGCGAGCTAATGCAGCTCAACTCGCCCCTCGCTATTCCCAAACACAAGCCTGAAATGGCAACCCCATCTAAAGCCAAGCCCTCGGCGCTGCCCAATACTCACGCTCAGGACTGGTCCGTGGGCGATCGCCTGATCCACAAGGGCTTTGGCGTGGGCGAAGTAACCCATATTTTTGGAGCTGCCGATAAAATTTGTTTGGCGGTTAAGTTTCCTGGCATGGGGCAGAAGATTTTAGACCCAAAAATTACGGCGCTCCAGCGGGTGAATTAATTTTCTTCGCTAGGGCTTGGAAGTCCTGTGAGCTCACCGAGGGTGGAGTGAGCGCCCGTGCACTAGAAAATGTCGTGCAGTTTGAGGATTGTTGTGTTTCTGCTGGGCAGGGTTAATATAAAAATACAGGAGATTCAAAGGCTCTACGATGACACAGAAGATACGACCTCTGATTACATCTACGGAAGTTGGGAATCTGGACCCGGAACAAATTCGGACTGTGGTTCGGGCGGTCCATGTATTGCCCGCTGATCAGGGCTGGGAAGTTCGGAAAAGTGGGCGCGATCGCGTGGATCGAGTTTTTCCAACCCAGGCTGAAGCAATACATTTTGCCCGCGAACTTTCTGTCGGGCAAAATGTTGAGGTGATTGTCCACGCCAAAACTGCCGAGACACTTCGACGCGAATTTTATAAGGTATGACGCAGACAGGTTATGAGGGCAGTGTGTTTATTAACTGTCCGTTTGACCTGGAATATCAGGCGTTGTTCTATGCGGTCATTTTTGCGGTGCAGGATTGTGGGTTTTGGCCGAGGTGCGCTTTAGAAATCAATGACTCCAGTACGGTTCGCATTGAAAAGATTTTTCAGATTATTGAAAGCTGCAAGTTTGGCATTCACGATATTTCTCGGACTGAGACATCGGGCATTGAACCTTTGCCCCGCTTTAATATGCCGCTGGAGCTAGGGCTATTTCTGGGGGCGAAGCGTTTTGGGCAAGGGAAACAGGCTGAAAAGCTGTGTTTAATTCTGGATCGAGAGCCGCATCGGTCTCAACGGTTTTGTTCTGATATTGCCGGACAGGATATCCAGACCCACAATCGGGAGCCGGGGAAGGCGATTAGGGTGGTTCGCGATTGGTTGGCGGGGGCGGTGCTGGATGACGGCATTTTGCCGGGAGGGGCGAATATTGCGGAGCGGTATGATGATTTTTGCAAAGATTTGCCCATTTTCTGCGATAAATCTAGCCTAAAGGTAGAAGAGTTGATTTTTGTGGATTTTCGCAAGCTGGTAATTGAATGGTTAGAGATTAATGAACGATTTGGCAATCAAGTTTCCAGGGATGGGTTAAAAAATCTTAGATCCCAAAATTACCACCCTAGAGCGGGCGTCTTAGTCATTGGATTGGGAAGCGATCCAGCAACGACAGGATTTTCGAGATGGTCAGCAACAGTCGCCTGACAAAACGGATTGCCCACGGACAAAATGGAGTCCAAACAAAGTCAGCCGATGCGATCGCATCGGCTGACGATAAAAAATCTAAGGTCGCAGGTAGACGTTACTTCACAAACAGCATTTCTTGGTAGGTCGGTAAAGGCCAGAACTCATCCGCCACCTCCCCTTCCAAGGCATCTGCATATTCCCGCAGATTGTCCATTAGCGGACGAATAGTTTGAGCCATATACTGCATGTGGTCTTCGATCGTGGCAAAGTCGTGCTTGCCCATGGCATCGCTGAGCTTACTGACGTTATCCATCATCGACTGTATCAGCACCCCTACCTTTTCAGCAACTTCCTTGTCCATTTCGATGCCAATCTTCTTGGCTTTGATAATCGCTGTGGATAGGTCAGAGAGATACCGAACCGCAGCGGGGTAGATGATGGTTTTAGCCATATTGACCATCAGCTTGGCTTCGACATCGATCGCCAGAATATACTGTTCTGCATACACCTCAAACCGACTTTCCAGCTCGACGGGCGTCAGCACGCCCACGCGGCTAAACAGTTCTTCGATGTAGTCCGCCTTTAAGATAGGCAGCGCATCGGCAGTGGTTCGCAGGTTGGCTAAGCCGCGCGCTTCAACGGCCATCTTGTGCCATTCTTCCGAATAGCCATTGCCGCCAAAGACAACCGCGCCGTGCGTATCCATCACCTGTTTAAGCACCGTGTGGATAGCAGCATTCAGTTCCGCTCCTGCGGCCATTTCACTCTCTAGCGCGTCGGCAACCCAGGTTAAGGAATCCGCCAGAATGGTGTTCATGGCCACCAAGGGGCCAGACACCGACTGGTTGGAGCCAACGGCCCTGAACTCAAAGCGATTGCCCGTAAAGGCAAAGGGCGACGTACGGTTGCGATCGCCCGGATCCTTCGGAAATACGGGCAGCGTGTCTACGCCAAGTTCCATCACCCCAGCATGGGCAGAACTCGTCGGTTCTCCTTTGCTGATTTGCTCAAACACCTGCGCGAGCTGCGTGCCTAAGTAAACCGAAATGATGGCAGGGGGCGCTTCATTGGCACCCAAGCGATGGTCGTTACTGGCGGTCGCTACCACCGCCCGTAGGAGGGGGCCATATTTATGCACACCCCGAATCACCGCACCGCAAAATAGCAAAAACTGCATATTGGCATGGGGCGTATCGCCCGGATCTAGCAGGTTGCCTTGAGTGGGATTGCCCACCGACCAGTTGACGTGCTTGCCAGAACCATTGATTCCGGCAAAAGGCTTCTCGTGGAGCAGACAGGCAAACCCATGTTTTTTGGCAGTCATCTTCAGGATGGTCATAGTGAGCTGCTGGTGATCGCTCGCGACGTTAGCAGCTTCAAAAAAGGGTGCCAGCTCAAACTGCCCCGGTGCGACCTCGTTGTGGCGCGTTTTAGCTGGAATACCCAGCCGATACATGCGCTCTTCCACGTCCTGCATAAACACTTGGACGCGATCGGGAATGGCACCAAAGTAGTGATCGTCAAACTGCTGTCCCTTGGCTGCGGGTTTACCAAACAGGGTTCTGCCTGAAAGCAGCAGATCGGGACGGCTGTGGGCAAAGTGGGCATCCACCAAAAAGTATTCCTGCTCTGCGCCGCAGCTAGAGTTGACGGGCGCAACGTCAGAATGCCCCAATAGCTTCAGCACGCGAGTTGCAGCTTTGTTCATCGCCGCATTCGATCGCAGTAGGGGCGTTTTCTTATCCAGGGCTTCCCCTGTCCAGGAAATAAACACTGTAGGGATGCACAGGGTTACGCCATTGTCTGTTTCCATCACATAGGCAGGACTGGTGACATCCCAGGCCGTGTAGCCCCGCGCTTCAAAGGTCGAGCGCAGCCCGCCATTGGGAAAGGACGATCCATCCGGTTCCCCCTGCACCAGAACCTTGCCCGTAAATTCAGTGATGATGCTGCCATCCCCCTGCACTGAAATAAAACCGTCATGTTTTTCGGCAGTTGCATTGGTCATGGGATAAAAGACGTGGGCGTAATACAGCGCGCCTTTGGAAACGGCCCAATCTTTCATCGCGGCGGCAACCGTCCCCGCGACGGATACATCCAGCTTTCCGCCAGTTTGAATGGTGCTTTTAACGGACTTATAAACATCCTTGGGTAAACTTGCCTGCATCTTGCTCAGGGTAAACACATCCGCTGCCCATAGCGCTTCCAGGCGCTGCGGAATCTTGGATGGTAAAGGCTTGCGATCGGTGACTTGGGAAACAGCCTGAACGCGCAATTCATGGGTCATGGTGATAGTCCTAAAAATGTGATTGGTAATAAGCCGTAGGCGAATCTTTAATGCACTTGCGGCACAAAGAATTGCTCGTTGCGAGGCGGACGCACGTAGTCATGGGGGGCGCTCTTGCGCGGTGGGAGTTCCAGCGGATCTGGCGTCATATCCACATAGGGAATCTTGCTTAAGAAATGGCTGATGCAATTCAGGCGCGCCCGCTTTTTGTCGTCTGCTTCCACCGTAAACCAGGGCGCTTCAGGGATATTGGTGTGGGCAAACATGGCGTCTTTGGCTTGGGAATATTCCACCCAGCGATCGCGCGATTCCAAATCCATCGGACTCAGCTTCCACCGACGCGCCGGATCGATCGTGCGAGACTGAAACCGACGTTCCTGTTCTTCATCGCTCACTGAGAACCAGTACTTGAGTAAAATAATGCCGGATTTAGCCAGCATCCGCTCAAACTCTGGACAGGTCTGCATAAATTCCTGATATTGAGCATCCGTGCAGAATCCCATCACATGCTCTACGCCAGCACGGTTATACCAGCTCCGGTCAAAGCAAACAATTTCACCCGCAGCCGGAAGATGGGGCACGTAGCGCTGGAAGTACCACTCCGTTTTCTCGCGATCGCTGGGAGTTCCCAAAGCCACCACGCGACAGCCACGGGGATTGAGCGGTTCGGTGATGCGCTTAATCGTGCCGCCTTTACCTGCTGCATCGCGCCCCTCAAACAAAATAACAATGCGCGCACCCGTATGCTTTGCCCAATATTGCAGCTTCACCAGCTCTACCTGCAAACGAGCTAATTCCTGTTCGTACGCTTTGCTAGAGAGTTTAGAATTCATTTCACTCTCCGAAGTCTGGCAAAGCGCCTTCAATTCTGAAGTTTTGCTCAAATCATCATTTTTCTTAAGCTTATGCTTTTTCTTTTTGCTCTTTTGCTCTGCGACCAGAGACTCCAGAATGGCAGTTGTTGAGGAACTGCCATTCATCACTTGACTATCCATAGCTATCCTTCCATGACGTAAAATTGCAGAACACGTAACAGCAGGCCAATGGGATTGACAAAGAAATGCTCGATCGAACAACAGATTCCAGATCGATCTCAATCTAGAAATCCGATCGCTGCTAAGATCTAGGGCAAGGCATTACAACCTAAAATTCATTACCCTGTAGCACCCTAAAAGTCCCAAACTAAAAGTTCCAAAACGCTTAGCCGACAGATGTAACAAGCAGAACTATCAAACCTTTTATTTGCAAGCTCTAAGCCTTTCTGAAGGTTTTTGGGTACTCGCCTCATAGTAGAACAGAAAAATAAGATTTTTGTATTGCAAGTTACTAAATGCTGCGCAAATTTCTGAATTTTCGCTCAGTTCGCTTTCAGCTAGGGACTTGGAAAATATTTCGGATCCGCGTTACAAAACTCAATAAAGAGGCAAGCTGAAATTGTTGTTGACGCTGAAGTCTTTACCTCACAAAGACTTCGGTGAAGTTAGCCTAATAACACAAAAGATTGTTTGTATTTAACGATACGGATTTATCAGCGATTCACCCCTAGAGATATTGTATGTAAATCTCCGAGGGATGTAACAGCTCAGCATGTCCAACTCAAGTAATGAACTGAAGCCAATCCTAGGATTGGTTGGCATTACAATCAACGCTTATTGCTTGTCGTTGAAGGAGCCGCCCGTGAGATTGAGCGTGCCCGTTATCTCCTCAATAACGCTGTGATGTAAATAAGCCGTGTGGCACTAGCACAAACCTTAGATGTCAAGATATGCTGTGCTTGAGTAAAACTGGACGCGGGGAATGGTTGCTGAAAACTTTCAAGAGCGAGAGATTTGGGAACGCTTAGAGCAAGCACGAAGGGCAAAAGCAGCTCAGGGTGGCTATGCTGGCTATGGTTCTCCTGCTTTTGGGCAGCAGGCGATTGATGGAGAACTTGCTGAAAATACGGATGAACAACAGGTCATCGAGTTGATTCGCCGCCATCATAAGTCTGGAAAATCCCTTCAGCAAGTGGCAGACTGGCTCAACCAAAATGGCTACACCACCAAACGCGGGCAGCAGTGGCAGCGGATCTCGGTTAAGCGCGTGCTCGATCGCCTATACGGGCGAATGCCGAAAGTCTCAGGGATAGAGTTGCAGGACAAAGAATAATTTAAGGCTGAAAACCAGTCAGCTCAGCGCTTCGGAGGTTTTAAAATGATTGCTACCAAAGAAAATCTCCCTAGATTCACCCCCAAAGAGTACTTTGCTTGGGAGGAGCAGCAGCAAGTTCGTCATGAGTACATTGATGGCGAAGTTTATGCAACGACTGGTGGGACTGTTAATCACAGTCAGATTACTTCAAATTTTAATCGTTTGTTAGGGAACCACCTGCGGGGTAGCGGTTGTAAAGTCCTTAATTCTGATGCACGAGTGAATATTGTTGCATCCACTCACTATGTTTATCCCGACGTGAGCGTTACTTGCGATGAGAGAGATAAGACGACAACCCAGTACATCACCTATCCTTGTCTGATTGTCGAAGTGCTCTCCGCTTCTACCGAAGCTTATGACCGGGGTAATAAATTCAAGTTGTACCGACGCAATCCCAGCTTGCAAGAATATATCTTGGTTGATG
This sequence comes from Altericista sp. CCNU0014, assembly GCF_044923475.1. Lineage (NCBI taxonomy): Bacteria > Bacillati > Cyanobacteriota > Cyanophyceae > Synechococcales > Altericista > Altericista sp. CCNU0014. Next base: position 771,316 of record NZ_CP137338.1, on the reverse strand, counting down.
CTGAGACAATAGCAATCGAACTGTTTCGTAAGGTTGATGGAGATCACTGGCGCATTATCGACTACGAGCCAGGGGATTTGGTGGAGCTGACCAGCATTAAACTAACTTTCTCGATCGAGCAGGTCTACGAAGACGTTGTATTTGCAACTGAAAAAAGCTCTGACTCATACTAAAAAATGGACACAGCTCGTTTTAGTGACCGATGGTGCAGAAGTTTTAGGGAAAATTCACATAGGTTAGAAGGGTTGTCTTTTCCTTTGAACCTGACTTCATGACTGTATCCTTTGATGATTCGATCGGTACGCCGCCGCTGGCTGAGGCGATCGATCGGCATCCCCTCATTACCGCTCCCAATACCTGCTTGGCTGATGTCGTAAAGCTGATGTATGACGCTGCGGAGCGCAGCCATCAGCCCCTAGACCATTTACAACAGCCTCAATCGGCGGATTCGCTTTGGGGCGCGCGCTCTAGCTGTGTCCTGGTGATGCAGGATGAAAACCTGCTGGGCATTTTCACCGAGCGCGATTTAGTCCAGTTAACCGCAGTCGGGACTGACCTGCGCGCCACAAAGGTTTGCGATGTGATGCATCACCCCGTCCTGACGATCTCGGAACAGTCGCTCCACAACGTTTTTGCTGCCATCTTTTTGTTTCGCCGCCATCGGATTCGTCATCTGGCGATCGCAGACGAGCACCAGCAGCTCATTGGCGTCGTTTCCCTCGATAGCATTCGCCACATTCTGCGACCGACGAACTTGCTCAAAATCCGCCGCGTTGCCGAAGTCATGACGAATCAGGTGACGACTGCATCGCCCACCACACGGGTGGATGAGCTGACAGAACTGATGGCAGTTCATCAAATTAGTTGCGTGGTGATTGTAGAAAAATCGGATCGAGAAGACTCAATCCAGCGTCCGGTTGGCATCGTCACCGAGCGGGATATCGTGCGTTTCCAGGCCCTAGGCTTAAACATCGGCACCACCAAAGCCCGAGCGGTCATGAGTACGCCGCTGTTTGTCTTAAGTCCTGAAGACTCGCTCTGGACCGCTCATCAAGCAATGGAGCAGCGGCAGGTGCGGCGGCTGGTGGTGTCCTGGAACTGGGGACAAGAACTGGGTATTGTGACCCAGACTAGTATTCTTCGAGTATTTGACCCGATCGAAATGCACGATGTGATTGAAACGCTACAGCGCACGATCCAGCAATTGGGTCTAGATCTCGATAAAGTGTTGGCAAATGCGATCGACCACGATACTCACCTCTCTGCCTCTATAGCCGTTCCTGAACCGGACGCAATCCCCAACCTCAAGACATTCTTAAATACGTTCCAGCTTCAGATTAAACATTTGGTCGATCGTCCCGAACTTACAGCCGATGCACGCCAAGCTGTATTGCAGACAATACTGTCCGAACTACAGCAATTTCAGAATTTACTGTGCTGATGCTGTGCGATCGCCTGATCCACAAGGGCTTTGGCGTGGGCGAAGTAACCCATATTTTTGGAGCTGCCGATAAAATTTGTTTGGCGGTTAAGTTTCCTGGCATGGGGCAGAAGATTTTAGACCCAAAAATTACGGCGCTCCAGCGGGTGAACTGATATGGCGGGTAGGGCTGTGCGCCTTAGTTTAGGGAATTTTCTATTGCCGATGGAGTTGAGTAGGTTGGCGATGGCAGTGTAGTACGATGGGTGCGCAATGCAACATTAACTTCCCTGGATGACTCGTACCCATCACGATCTGTTTGCTAAACAACATCTTGAAGCACTGCTCGAATCGTTGGGGACGGTCACGACCAGTCGTAAAGTCACCAGCGAAACGCGTGAAGTCGATCTTTGGTTTGCGCCCCACGATGAGGCTAAAGCGGGGTTGTCTGCTTTGGGGATGTTGGGGCGCATGGCGTTTCAGTGTTGCGTCATTGAACCGTTTCGCAATTCTGTTCGATCTCAGGATGTGAGTAGCTGCGTTGGAAAGCTGATTGATTTGACTGAGGTCTTGCGGCGGCAAGCAAAACGAGAGAAGAAATCTTTACTAGAGTCGGCTTTGCCTCGATTGTGGATTTTAAGCCCAACGGTCCCTGAGCGCGTGGTTCTGGGATTTGGTGCAGCATACGACCCAAGTTGGTCTATGGGATTTTACTTTTTGCCGCCGCAGTTTCGCACGGCACTGGTAGCGATTCATCAGCTTCCGGTGGATGAGAAAACGTTGTGGTTAAGGTTAATGGGGCGAGATGGGGTGCAGCGAAGGGCAATTTCTGAGCTACTAGCTTTACCGTCAGACCACCTGATGAAGCGTAAAACGATGGAGCATTTGGCGGTGTTGCAAATTAGCTTGAATGTAGGGCAGAATTTAACCACGGATGAGAGGGCTTTGGCGATGAATTTGACTCCGGTCTACGAGCAGTGGCGGCAAGAGACTTTGGAGGAGGGCTTGCAACAGGGTTTGCAACAAGGCTTGCAACAAGGCTTGCAACAGGGTTTGCAACACGAGAAAAAGCTGGTTCTGCGTCAGTTAACGCGTAGAATTGGCTCGCTCTCTTCTAATGCCATAGCTCAAGTTCAATCTCTCGCGCTCTCGCAGATTGAGTTGCTGGGGGAGGATCTACTCGATTTTTCCAGCTTTGAGGATTTGGATGCATGGCTGAGGTCGCATTCCTGAAAAACAAAACGCGATCGCCTCATCCTCACGCGGCAGCCTCAGCGCAAAAGGACCGCTCACTTCAGTCGTAAAACTGCGATCGCCATTTTCCCTCGCCTAAAATGACAGAGGAACGATGGTGAGGGGCGATCGCAGATGGTTTGGGAGTTAGGCATTGGAAAGGCCATCGTAGGGGCGATCGCCCGTAAGGTTGTGGAGGCTGGGATTGGCGGCGTTTCCCAGCAGCTCAGCAAAAGCGAGGTTGAAAAAGCGCTTGAAGTTGCATTGAATACAGCCCAGGAAAAAGCCAAACTGGTGCCATTAAAACCGGGTCTAGTACACATGGGGCACAAAAAACTGCTCGTTGAGCGGCGGACGCACGTAGTCTTCGGCTGGCCTGCGCGGCGGCAGCGTCAGAGGTTCGGGCGTCATATCCACGTAGGGGATTTTGCTCAAGACATGCTTGAGGCAATTGAGACGAGCGCGCTTTTTGTCATCCGCTTCAACTGTAAACCAAGGCGCTTCTGGAATATTGGTGTGGGCAAACATATTGTCCTTGGCCTTGGAATACTCCACCCAGCGATCGCGGGATTCTAAATCCATCGGGCTGAGCTTCCAGCGGCGCATCGGGTCTGTGGTGCGCGACTGAAACCGACGCTCTTGCTCTTCATCGCTGACGGAGAACCAATACTTCAGCAAAATAATGCCGGAGCGTACCAGCATTCGCTCGAATTCAGGACAGGTCTGCATAAATTCCTGATACTGCTCGTCCGTGCAGAACCCCATCACATGCTCCACCCCAGCGCGGTTGTACCAGCTCCGGTCAAAGCACACAATTTCGCCCGCCGCAGGCAGATGGGGAACATAGCGCTGGAAATACCACTGGGTTTTCTCGCGATCGCTGGGGGTACCCAGAGCCACCACCCGGCATCCACGCGGATTCAGCGGCTCGGTGATGCGCTTGATGGTGCCGCCCTTGCCTGCCGCATCGCGGCCCTCAAAAATCATCACAATGCGGCAGCCCGTGTGCTTTACCCAGTACTGCATCTTGACGAGTTCCGACTGGAGCCGCAGCAGTTCGGCTTCGTAAAACTTGCTGTTGAGTTTGGGAGCTGTAGCGCTTTCTTCAAACTCGTCATAGCTGAGGAACTTTTCTTTTTTGAGCTTTTTATCCTTTTTTTGTTTTTTATCTTTCTTTGAAGCTTTTTCGAATGGCGCTGTGCCATTGTTGCTCTCGGCAGTCATAGCGGGTTTCTCCAAACTTAAGAGCGAGTTGCAGTTCGATGCTTTCTCCCCCGGAGACATCGACAGTCAGATCTCTACACTAAAGCTTAATTTAGAGGAGCGTTCGAACGGGGGTCTGTCACGTCAGACACGCCTTGCATAGATTGTTCTAGATTTTAAGCAAGAATGCCTAACGCGCCCGGACAAGGCGTCAAACTCCATCGGGATTTCAGCGAATGGGTACAAATCCAGCTTTTTTGACGAGTTGTTGCCCTTCATCGCTCAGCAGTAGATTGGCATAGGCAACCCCCGCCTGCTCGTCCAATTTCCCATCTCGCTTCAGCACCACAAACAACCGCCGCGTGACTGGATAGGACCCATCCGCAAACGCTTTTTCATTGGCTGAAGTGCAGGTCTCGTCGCTACAAGGAGACACAAAGCTTTGGCTGCTGCCCTTGGCGATCGGCAGCAGCCGAATCGTGCGCTGGTTAATCAATTCCGAAGCGGTAGCAAAACCGATACCGCCTGGCGCCGCTGAAGTTTGCCGGATAGAATCTGTTGCATCGCGGGCTATTTTTACATCGGTCCCCAAGGGCTGATTCTCTAAAACATTCTCGACAAAGAAATCGACGGTTCCTCCGGCGCTGGGGTCGCGGCTGACGGGCGTAATTTTGAGGTTAGGCCCGCCGACCGCTTGCCAGTTCTGGATTTTGTCCGTAAAGATATCTCGTACTTGGTTGAGGCTGAGTCCTTTAACACCTTGACTGATGAGAGAGGGCGTTACGAACAAGGCAATACCGTCGATGGCAACGGGTACCGAGTCCAGCGCAAATCCTCGCGATTTGGCTGAGGCAAATTCCTCGTCCTTGGGGGAGCGAGACGACTGGGCAATACTGAGCTGACCATCAATGAGCATTTCGATACCCTTGCCGGAACCGGGTTTTCCCGTCAACGGTTCGGTATAGCGAAGCTGATATTGAGGAAAGACTGTGCTGAACTGGCTGAGGATAGTGGGCGATCGCAGCGGCGCAAACGTGGTCGACCCTCCATAGTTAAAAATCCCTTGGGGGACATTGGGCACGTCCGATAGTTTGGGATAGGTCTGCACCACCGCACCCTTAACTTGGGCACTGTCTGGATTTTCAGGGGCGGTCACGGGAACTGCGGGCGGGGAGGCAGTCGTCGTAACGGACGGACTGCTAACCGCGCTGGGCTTTGAGCCAGAGAACATATCCTTGAGCAAGAAACCGCCTGCCCCTAAAATGCCGAGCAATCCAACGCCCACCAAAATAGGCGCAATCGGCAAACTTCCTTTTTTAAGGGCCGTACCGCAAATTTCGCACTTGGTCGCGGTGACAGGGTTGCGATCGTGTTCGCACTTGGGGCATTTGACAAAGTTAAAGTCGTTCGTCATGTGCTTAAGCCCAGCTCTTCTCAGGTATTTTGTTCGATTATATTCGCTCGTTCAGCCGTCAGACCTAATTCTCCCTGAAGTATCACCGATCGAGCCGCTATCCGCTGTACCCCGTCCAAAATCCCTTACGTCGGAGGTTTTGCTCGAGAAAAATTTTATCGAGTTGTTCTTGAGAAATAAATTTCATCTCAATTAGAACCTCGATAAACGTTGCCCTAGAAGCTTCTTGCTCTTCTAACGCAACTTTTACTTGATAGGGAGAAAGTAGATTTTTGCTAATCAATAATTCACAAAGCTCGTGGATTTCTTTGTCATCCGGCTTTTCATAAGAACTCACTAAATCTGTTTCCTCCGCAAAGAGTTTATCAATTACCGTTTGATGGTCTTGCTCGGTAATATTAAAATTCTGACGTAGAGTATCTAGAACTTCAGAATTTCCAAGGATGTCAATATTCCCGATCGTCAAAGCCTCTTCTAAAATAGCGCCGTAAATCTTTAACTGCTTTTCATGACTTATCTTAGGCAAAACTCTAGCTAAAATATACAGTTCATCAGGCTTCAGTTCATCTAAATTACGTCCCTCTAAAAAGGCAGGGAATTCTAAGGCAAGAATTTTTAGCTCTTTCCGAAGCACATTGGCTAGACGTTCTTTTTTATATTGCTCCGCCGTTCTTTTATAAGTCCTAAAAAACCAGGCCGACGAAAAAAATACAGAGATAAATGCAATAAATTCTCTGAGCCAAACAGGAATCCAAGATAGAGTCGGATAAATACCTAGAAAGAAAATTAAGTTAAACGAGAAAAAGGCATAAAATGAAAAAATTTGATTTTTAACCCGATCTACATCAATAGAACAAGAATTATTTTTAGATTTCTTCTGTATGGTTTGTTCGATTTGCAGGCCAATGAGATAAGAAATTACCGTAAAAGAGCCAAGAATAAGAGGAACAGCAATATACTTTGGAATTGAAAGAATGGGATGACCAAAAAGATAAAGTCCTGACCCTAGCAAAGTCTTAACTTGATCGGTTTCGCTCCAAACGCCACCGGACAGAAAATCCCAGCTACCAGAGTAAAGATAGAAATAAAGATAGAATCCCACCGCTAGTCCGAGGTAGCCGTAGTATAAGAGTTGACGATCGGGTTGCTTAATATTTTCCCAATATAAACGCTCAGCGTCTATATCAACACAAGGAGATTGACATGCGACACACGCACTTTTTTCTATGCCTGATTTGTCAATTTCTCGACACATTGACTGCGTAATTTTGGTGTTTTGAAGATGGGCTTGTTTTCCAAGAAACCCGCGAGGGCCTGTAAAAACAAGCTGTACGGGAGCCATTGGACAAAAGTATTGACACCAACTTTTACCCCCATACAAAAAGCCCACAACTAATACACAAATCAAAGTAAAGAGTAAGTAGCTACCTAAAGCAATTCGATCTGAGTTTGCAAAAAGAAGGCGAATATTTAAACCTAGGAAAAGCATAAAAAACTGGAAATACAAGAAATTCTTCCCCAGCCATGAGTCTTTAGATACTTTGAATGTTTCATAGCGAACTGTTTGTCCAATTGCATTTTTAATCCGATTTCTACGTTGGAGACCTAAAAGCCTAGGAAGCTGAGAGACAAAGGCTAAAGGACATATTCGCCGCCAGATCTCATGGCTAAATATCAGCAGAATAAAGAACGAGCTGGGTACAACCATGCTCCAGAAAACTCGAGGCCCCATTGTGTATCTTTCAATTTCGATACAATTCCCCTGAAATAATAAACAAGCATCTTTGACCGGGTGAAAGGGGCTTTGCAAATTATTGGGATCCGTTAGACTTGATGAAACTGGGTCATAAAATAACGAACAAATCAGTAAAAACCAGCCTAAAGTCATCGCTAATCGAATTCGATGAATAGCCCTCTCTGAAATACTTGGGATTTCCATTGATTATTCTCCGGCGACAAGTAAAATACTAGCAACGGCATCATACCCTAAGTTTTAATCTTGTTTGACGGGAAAACCTTTGAAACCACCTATAGATATGGAATAGAATATTTTTTCCGTGCTATCGAGCAGCCCCTAAGCATAGATAACGCATCGCCGACAGAACTGCCTTCACAAATGCCTCACACGGGTAGCAGAATCATCTCAACCGCACGAGGCGAATTTCGGTCCGTTGATTCTGGTTGTCTTCAGGGGATACGCCCGCCAGTGGCTCCCTAAATCCTTTCCCTTGGGCCATGATTTTGTGCTTTAAACCTAAAGAGTAAAGATAGTCTGCTACAGCCTGTGCCCTGAGCTGACTCAAGGTTTCGTTCTGGCCTGCATCTCCGGTTCGGGATGTATGGCCGATGATGCGAACCGCTACAGTTTGGGGATTGAATTCTGCAATCTCTTTTCTCAATCGATCGAGCGTTTGCTGACCGTCACGGGTCAGTTGAGCCGACTCTGCTTCAAAGCTAACCTGCCCCTTTAGATCTAAGTTACCAATGGCGGGAGCAGATTGAATCTGAGTTTTGCTGGGCTGATTTCCTAAAACAGTCGCGGCCTGGGTACCTGCTAATCGCGCGGCCATTTGGGGGTCGCTGGCACGAATGAGGTCGATCAGCTTTTGGGTATTGGCGATCGCCCCTTTTATAAACCGATCGCTAAACAAATTTTTAGGTCGGTCGGGGACCCGATCCAGCTTGCCTGCCATTGTCAAGATGGCCGCCGTCGAGCCAATGCGTTTTTCAAAGGTGCCATCGGTCAGCCAACGGTGGGTTTCTAGAGACGTAAAAAAGTTAATGCCCTTGAGCACCGTGGCGGCATCCGCAGGGGAGAGCTGCCCGTCTTCCGCAATGTCTTTTTTAAGCTGGGCGTTGTCTTGCGCGGTGCTATCTATCCGACGGTAGTAAAGGGTGAGGAACTGAGCCACTTTTTCGGGGCGAGACTGGATTAATCGATCCGAAGCCACGATGACATCCACAATAGTGTTGGGCGTATCCTGGCTCGACAACACGACTGTACCGCCCTGCTGCCGCGCTTGGGTGACATAGGGTTCCCAGAGGATGGCGATCGCCACATTTTCCCTAGAATCCTGCATTCTCTTCCAGGCTTCAGAAGCATCCGCAACCTCGACCACCTTAAAATCTGCGAGATTAAACGCCTCAAACTTGGTATCGAGCACTAGCCCCAAGTATTCGCTCGGTGTATCCCCAGCAAAAGCCATCGCCTTCGGTTTGACCTGAGACTGTTGCACCATCTGGGTCAAATCCAGCAGAGACTTAAGCTGCGGAAATTGTTTCGTATTAAGCACCACCGCATCCGCCCCAATCGTTCGATCGATCAGCCCCACCACCTTCCCAGCGGGCTTTTGCATCAGAAACTGATCCAGGGTTGTAACCAAAAGATCGGCCTGTCCTCGCTCCAAACTAGCGGCACGTTTCGCCTGATCGAATTCATCCGCATACTGCAAATTTAGCCCAGAGGCTTTGAGGGCATTTTGGAACGTTGGGGTGCGGAAGGTACTGTAGCCGCTAAAAGTATCGCCCAGAATTTTGAGGGTACTATCCGCCGTTGAGAGTTGGTTTGAAAGGCTAGGAATCCTCGCCGCATTGGGCTTTGTGCCCAAGAGATTGCCAAGGAGATAGCCAGCGCCTGCGATCGCCAAACCAAAGGCTGACAGGAGTGAGATCAAGACTAGGACCGTCGGTTTTGCCGCTCCTTTTTGTGAGGAATGACGAATATTAACTTTGTCGAGCAGAGCCAAGTTGCAATGATGTTCGCACTTGGGGAATTCGACAAGGTTAACGTCGTTCATCATGTACTTATACCAAGCTCTTCTCGAATATTTTGTTCGATTATATTAGCCTGTTCCGTGGTCAATCCTAACTCTTCTTGAAGCTCCAGTAATTGAGCTTGTTCTTCGAGGTCAATATCGCCATCGTTTTCAATAAAGGCTCGGAACATCAAGGAGTATTCTTGAACTGGATCGCTTTGGGACGGTTTGGCTGTAAATTCCACAGCAATCTGAGCCGCTAGTTCTGGCGAGATCCCGTATTTTTCTCTAAATTTTTCTAAAAGTTGCTGTTCGGTAGCGGTAGGGGTGCCTTTTCTATAGCAAGTCTGGGCCAGTTTGCGGAATTTTTCGAGGTTCTCTCCCCTGGTGGCTGCTGGCTGGGTCTGAGGCGCTGGGATAGGTACGGTGGATTCAGACCGTTGAGCGGTGGCAGTGGCGGTAGAAACAATGAAAAGACTGTGGGTTTTGATGTAGTCCTCGATCGCCCCTTTAACTTGCTGATAGATCGGATCGTCTTCGCCGTTCGGCAGCGATCGCTTGAAGCGATCGAGATAGGTAATCAGATGCTGATAGAGAGCCTGTTTATCGGGCTTGGTAATCGCACTTCGACCTCTCTGGGTTAGGGCATCGGACAGAATGTTCCGCAGATTGACGTTAGCGTCGCTCAGGAGGGCATCTTCTGCTTCTTGATGGGTGGAACCTAGCACCTCAACGGTTTCGAGTCCCGTTTGTTTGTCGGGGTAGCGCAGGCGGATTTCAGAGAATCCCGTAGCTCGGTTCTCAACGGTATAAATCAGCTCTAGGGCAACACCCAAGCGTAGATTTTGCTTGACCTGAGCTTCTTCTTGAGGGGCAGGTAAGAGGTCTTTGAACTGACGATTCTCTTGATGGGTATGGAGCGGATTCGCATCGGACTGGGAGATCGAGCGATAGATATTGCGCATCTTATCGATGCCCTCAATCAGCCGCAGCGGAAATGCGCCCACTTCGTGAATAAAGTACACGCGGTGAGGGTCGTTGAGGGGCTTAATGTTTTTGTCGTCGAGGGCACTCACTTTCCGCAGGATGGGCAGGATGGCTTCAACGGCAGGGTCAGTCGGTTTGGTACCGCCTTGGATGCCCACGAGTTTCTGACGCTTTTCGGCCACGTCGTCCCAGCCCAGGCTGACCTGTTCTTTGCTAAAGCGCAGAAATGGCTCGCTCTTTTGGAAGGTGGTTTTAAGCTGTGCTTCCTGCTGGTCGAGGGTGGGGTAGCGCTCTAGGAACTTCCGGGCAGTGGAAATATTCACCTGGGCACTGGTCTTAAACTCATCCTGGGTACGGCCTAGCAGTCGCTCAAACAGGTCTTTGACCCGCAGGGTATCAAACCCATATAGATCGAACAATCGGCTATTGACCGCGCCCAAAATATCCTGAGAGATACTTTGACAGATAGTAGACTCGCGATCGCCCAAAGTTTGTCCGTACACCAGATCGATATCCTTCGTGTCGTAGAGCAAAATCCCGTTGACGGTCAGCGTCCCGGTCTCCTTGACGTAGACATTCTCGCGTTCGGCAAAGTTGGTTTGGAGCGATTCGAGCACGCGATCGAACGCCGTGAGATCGGACAGGAGCGTATTGACTTCCTGCTTTAGCTCATCCAGGAGCGTTACGCCGAGGGTTCTGGCTTTAACTTCCACCTTAGCAACGTAGGTAAGTTCTAGAGCCTGCAAAATATTTTTGAAATCCTCGTCAATCACGCCGCGACGATTCAGCATCAGCATTTGACGGGCATGGTCGTCAATGGTCTTGAGGAGGGCTTGGAGCGCATTGGCCGCCGACTTTTCCTTGGGCAACCAGTCCTTTTGGCGCGCTTGGTCGAACTGATTGCGGTAATCGGTCAGCACTTCTTGGAGGACTTCCAAAAACTGACGGGTAAACTTCGGCCCTCGGAAGCGATCTTCGAGCAGGTTGTAAACGGTCTGGCGCAGTTCTTGGCGCTTTTGGGGAATCAAACTCTGAAGGTTATCCCACATTTTCTGGAAGTAATCGCTCCAGAATTTGGGGTCGGGGTGGCTGTCATTAAAGTGGGGCGCGTATTTTTCCTGCTCCACGGAGACAAACTTTTGCAGGTTCTCGAAGGGAATATTGAGATCGTTTCGCTTTTTGCGGATCGCGGCAATCCAATCGGCCACTTCCTTGCTGTAGGGCTTCATGTTGTCGCCCAAGCTGATGCTGTCGATAATTTGGCGATCGTTTTCCGATTCCGCCAACTTGAGGTTGGGCAAAATTTCAGTTTTAATCACATCCCGCATCGCCGCCGGAGAAGGAGTCGGATTCTGCCACCAAGACACGACCTGCCGTGCCAATCGCGCCGCGCAGGCGTTCAGCACCCGATCCACGGGAAACTGGATGCTGGAGAGGCCAAAGGTTAAAAAGTTCTGGGGAAACCCGAGCGGGTCGGGGCTGGACCAGTGCATCCGAATGTTGTCGCGCACGAGCTTTTTGTACTGGCTAAAGCCGGAGCTGAAGTCTAAAAAGACATTCTGCGCCACCATCTCTAGCACGGCACCGACGCTGGGCAAGGTCACTTTATCGTTGCTATTGCCCACCAGATAGCAAAAGCTGAAGGGGACATCTCTGCCGCTGTTAGGGCTGATGCGATCGCTCCCGCTGGTACTGTACTGGGCTTCAAAACGCGTATCGCTGCGGGAAAAGTGGTTGAGTTCCATCAGGGCGGCGTAGGCATTGGCAATCACGCGATCGCCCAGTCCCGAAAATGCCCCCGGTAGCAGCATATAGGCAGAAGTCTGGGGAATCTCCGAAGCGGGCACCCAATCGCGGACGTTGTAGGCCAGATCCAAAAACATCCCGGAACCCGTTCCGCCGGAGAACGAGCTGATCACAAAAATATTGATGCCCTTGTCTAGCTCCACCTTCCATTTGTCGAGCATGAACTTTTCGTGGCCGACAATCCGCCGTTTGGCGTCCTGAAATGCCGCCTTAATCTGCGGAAAATTGACGGTAAAGGCAAACTTACCTAAAGCCCGCACTTGGCCAGCACCCGCCAAAATTGAATCCGTTCCCTTCAGTTGCGGCGGAAACCATTCGGAGAGGTAGGGATAGGAAGATAAGTTATTAAGGATCGCCTTGGCATTTTCAACCTTGGCCCAGACCTGCTCGACCGGACGCAGAGAAATGTCTTGCTTGAGCACCACCTGCGGCTCGGTCGCCTTGGCATTCTGCTCCGTGTCGATGTGCAGAAACGAAACGATGGGAAGATTGTCGAGAGACCCGTAGGCTTCGACAATCATCCGCCGAATTTTAATTAAAACCTCTTTACCCGTCCCCCCTAAGCCAATGATGACGGTAGGAGTCATGCCGATGTATTCTGCCATAGGTCTGAACGCTTATTAAGGTTGCAGCTATTTCATTGTGGCAGCATAACTTGGCGGTTGACTACATTCCGAAGCGCGCTCGGCCATCGAAGGGCGATCGCCCTTCGATGGCTAGTCGAGAAAAAGAACGGAGAGCCATCCATCCTGGCTTAGTTTGGGCTTGAATAAGTAATGGCCGATATGACAGCACCCTGCGGGTCTTGAATTAACGCAAACTTTCCGACATTCGGAATATCGCGGGGCGGCATCAGTACGCGTCCGCCCAACGTTTCGGCCATTTGAGCGGCGGCATCCACATTCTCCACCGTCACGTAGGTCCCCCAAATCGGCGAATTTTGCTGCATCCCTGCAGGCATCGCCGCTATCCCGCCCACCTGCTGCCCGCCCGCAGAAATGACTCGGTATTCTATCCCGTCTACCGGACCATCTTCAAAGGTCCATCCAAAGAGCTGTTTGTAAAATTCCTCAGCACCTTGCAGGTCGGTGGTCATCAATTCGCACCAACTAAAGGCACCCTGCTGCTGAAATGGATTATCCATGGCTACTCTCCTAAGCGAGCGACTGTTTTCAGGCTACTGCTTTTGGCACCCTTTGGCGGGGCCTGACTTGAGGCAAGCGAGGCTTAGACGTAGCTTGAGGCAGGAAGTCCCATGACTCCTTGGGAAATAAATACTGCGCGCCTTCTACCGTAAGCCATCCTTGAGCGATCAAAAACCAAGCATCGTTAAGGGTCATGACTCCCACCGAAGATTCAGGGCGAGATTGAAACTGGGGCAACTGAACGAGATTCATAAGCAACGCCTTTGCATGCGACACCCATACAATAATTCCTTTTTTGATTTTTGTACAGTTATCAAAGGTTAAATCTTCTTTACCGTTTAGACGGGGTGGATCGCGTTTGTGACGACCCCCCAAACCTGTAGCTCCATCCCTTCTTCAATACAGATGGCAGGATAGTTCGGATTTTCTGGCATCAAGTAAACCCGATTCTGTTCGTAGAGAATCCGTTTGACGGTGAGTTCGCCGTCGAGCACGGCAATCACGATCTTGTTCTGAACGGGCTCCAGGGCGCGATCGACCACCAAGACATCGCCGGAATGGATACCCGCACCGATCATGGAGTCGCCCGTCACCCGAACCAGAAAGGTCGAGCTAGGATTCTTGATTAAATGACGATTGAGGTCGATTTTGCCCTCGACATAGTCTTCGGCAGCGGATGGCATTCCCGCAGCCACGGCAACGAGGTAAAAGGGTAAGGCGCATTTTGCCGTTCGCATCGGACGCAAGATGGCTTCGACCGTCGGCTCCTGCGATCGCGCTTGCATCTGCTCGATTTGCTCGATCCAACTTACGGGCAGTCGGATGGCTCGGGTCGGTTCTTTGTACTTTCCGCTCCCTTTGGGACGACCTGAACCCGAACGCGTTCCTCCACGAGGCATAAAGATTTTAGATTTGGGTACAAAAATCAATATAGAGGAAAATCGCGGAAAAATCCACGCCGAGCGATTCCTTTGGTAGATTTGTTTCAACAGCAGCCTTTCGTTTAACGGCTGCAAGCTCTCAAAACCCTTGCCAAACCGCTGTGACCTCTATTGCTGCATCGCCCGCGATTAAGTTTCTGAAACAGCCTACGACCGAGGCTTGGGTCGATCGCGCCATCGCCCATCTCGATACTATCCTGCTCGATCATTCCCACTGCGAGCGCAAGGCTGCTGGGGTTGCCCTCAATCTCATGTTTCGCTACCCCTCCTACGACAAGCTAGTGCGGCAACTCACGGCGATCGCCCGCGAGGAGCTGGAGCATTTCGAGCTGGTCAACCAGTGGCTCGAACGCCGAGGGATTGCGCTGGCCGCGCTACCCGCTCCTCCCTACGGGGCCAGCCTCAACGCCCATATCCGCCGCCAAGAACCGGAACGACTCCTGGATGCGCTGCTGGTTTCCGCCCTCATTGAAGCCCGCAGCCACGAGCGCTTGGGGTTGCTGGCCCAGCACTGCCCCGACGCTGAACTCGCGACGTTTTACCGGACGCTCATGGCATCAGAAGCGCGACACTACGGCACCTATTGGGTGCTTGCCAATACCTACTGCGATCCGTCTGCCGTAGCCGAGCGCCTGGAAGCCCTATCCGTCATCGAAAGCGATATTCTCAGCACCCCCCACCCCGAACCCAGAATTCACAGCTAATGAAAACCGCTTTCAAAGATTATTCGATCCGGGATTGGGAACCTCGCGATCGCCAGGCAGCAGCAGAGGCGATCGCGACCGTCTTGGCGGAGTACGGGCTGGCCTGGGACCCTGAAGGGGTCGATCGGGATGCGCTAGCGGTCGAGGCTTGCTATCTCGAAACGGGAGGGGCCTTTTGGGTCGTCGAGCGGGGCGATCGCATCGTCGGGACGGGCGGGTACTACCCGATCCAGCGGGGCGTCCGAGCCGTGGAAATCCGCAAGATGTATCTGTTGCCCGTGGCTAGAGGGCAAGGGTTGGGACGCTTTTTGTTGCAGCAATTGGAGGCGGCGATCGCCGCCGATCGCTATTGCCAAATCTGGATCGAAACCGTCTCCGTGCTAACAGAGGCCGTCCGACTCTACGAGCAGAACGGGTATACCCTCGTGAAGGACGTTGAGACGCCCCGCTGCGATCTCGCTTATGTCAAAATGCTCTAAATAACCCGTCAGTCTAGGACGGCAATGCAGTCTACTTCCACCTGCACGTCCTTGGGCAGTCGAGCCACTTGCACGCAGGCCCGCGCTGGCGCGCTTGCTTCGTCGAAGTAGCGAGCGTAGATGCTGTTGACTGTGGCAAAATCATTCATGTCTGCCAGAAAAACCGTTGTTTTGACAACATCGGTCCACGTTGCGCCAGCGGCTTTCAAAACGGCCCCTAAGTTTTCCATGACTTGCACTGTCTGCTGCGCGACATCCCCCCGACCGACAATTTCTCCGGTAGCAGGATCGAGCGCAATCTGACCGGAGCAGAATACCATCGCGCCCGTCGCCCGAATGGCTTGGTTATAAGGTCCTACGGGGGCTGGCGCTTGAGACGTCTGAATTACATCGTTCGGCATACTGGGCTTTACTCGTGCTAGGCATTCCTCAGCTATTGTGCCGCGAAATGGGAACTTCAGAAAGGGGACAAAAGAACGGGGCACTCTTACCCTACTGGATGGGCATTCTGACAATATCCGTCGCATTTCAAGCGTCAGCCTATGAAACCCAAAGCTCTCCTTACCCAAGGCTTCACAACCCTCCCCGGCATCGCGGTCCTGTCCCTGCTCTACATCCTCTTCACGCTGAAGCTATTCCCAGCCATTTCTATTTTCGTCTATCTGATTTTGCTAATTGCCCTCTTCACTTACCCGATCGGTCAATATCTCCAGCACCGCCGCGCCCTGAAAGTCCTCCAAGCGATCGGAGCCGCCTTAATCACCGTTATTGCCACGGTGATTCTAATTCGACAGGTATTCTTCCAGCCCGCTTATGTCGTTAATCATGGCATGAGTCCAAATCTGCCCGCACAAACCCGCATCGTCGGAGATCGCACGAGTTATTGGTTTCGCCAACCCCAGCGATCGGATATCATCCTCTGGGAAAGCGCACCTCAGGATAGTATGAGCATTATGCGTATCGTCGGGCTGCCTGGCGATCGGGTCGAAGTTCGTCAGGGAGAAGTTTGGATTGATAGCAAACAGCTCGAAGAGCGTTACACAGTCGATCGTCATGCTGGCGAATTAGCCAGTTGTCCTACGATGCAATTAGCACGCGGCAAATTCTATGTTTTGCTGGACGATCGAGCCTTTCACCGCCCCGAAGACTGCACCGATCGAACTATCTCCCGCCAGCAGATTATTGCCAAAGTTGTCGGTCAGTTTTACTCAGCTAACGGATTTTCCTTCAGCAACTTCTAGTCCATTCCAAATTCAAACTTCGCTGCTAACCGACCCGAAAATTACCTAGCCGCATAACGTTGCCCATCACTCGTTGCAGAGAACCTTTGTAGTATACCGCTTGACTCTCAACAGTTGTTGTGCGTGGGTATCCCTAAGTACCGGGGCCGGAAGATCGAAGTGGACAGATTTCCATGACTTGAATCAAGCCATCCTTAAAGGTGAAACGGTGGCCGACGCGCTCATCAGCAAGCACAGCTCCAGCCAGATCGCGCACAATCTGATGTACCTCGACCAGGATCTGCCCATCCTCCTCCGGGTTGAAGGCAACCGGCTCGACGTGTGCGTCAATCTCGCTCCCCTGCTCCGTCCAGTAAGCGCGGACTTCTTCCGGTCCACGGACAAAACCGCCTTTGAATGCTCTCGGCCAATGCACGTCGGGAGTCATGAGGGTGAGGGCGGCATCAAGGTCGCGCGCATTGAAGGCTGCGTAGGCTGCGCGTAGCAGCTCGATTTCTGACGTAGGTTGATTTGGCATAATATCGGCAAAGGAAATGGATAACACCCCTACAATAGGAGCGTTATCAACCTGCCGTCTCATCCAATTCTGCTAAAATTACCTCAATCCTGCTTGGGATAAGAAATCTTGACTCGGCAAAGCCTATGGTGAATCCTGCAATCTCCACAATTGACTTTGCAAACCAGGAGGACGCAGCGCGAGTACTTCCACAAGCCCCCCTGCTCGATAGCTATCGTACCGGGTGGAAAGGGTTAACTTTCACCCACTACTGTCATCCTCCCCATGAAACGGTGGAGCATTGCCTCCTACAACATTCGCTGGCGATCGCAGACCCCAAAAGTTGCTTTCAGGCAGAGCGTCGTTTGGACGGCAAATTTAAACGCTATGCCCATGGGAATGGTCGCGTAGATGTTATCCCAGCATTTCTCAATCATTGGACAAATTGGGATCGGGAAGTCGAATTTTCGGTGATTGCGATTTGTCCAACATTGCTGAATCAAACCACTCAGGAATTGATGCAGGGTGAAATAGAACTGATTCCACAGTTTGCGATTGACGATCCGGTAATCCAGCAACTAGCCCTCGCGCTCAAAATGGAAATCCAAACGGGTTGTATGTCTGGCAGATTGTATGGCGAGTCATTGGGAACAGCTCTTGCTGCTCGCTTGGTGCAGAACTATGCAGTCAGCAAACCTTCGCTTGAGTTCAAAGCCAACGGTTTACCTCGATCGCAGTTGGGGCGAGTTATTGATTACATGAAAGCGAATTTGGCGCAGGATTTATCGATCTTGGATTTGGCGACCCTGACCAACATGAGCGAATCCCACTTTAGCCGATCCTTCAAGCAATCAGTGGGAATTGCACCCTATCAGTATTTGATGCAACAACGTGTGGAACGAGCCAAGCAATTACTGGAACAGCGATCGATTGCAATTAGCACCATTGCTCTAGATTGCGGCTTTTCAAATCAAACTCATCTCACAAAAGTCTTCCGTCAGATAACAGGGATGACACCCAAAGCCTATCAAAAGCGATGATCCAAAGTGGATTTGGAGTCACAAATCTACACACTGCAAAATGTAAGCCTAACGTTGCCCATCACCTGCCGCAGATAACCTCTGCATCATAGCCGATCAACTCTCGGCGGTCGGTGTGCATGGGCGTTGTTGTGCGGTATTGCTAACCCGTGCAGACTTTACATGACCAACCGACGATCGCTATACCATTGACTCAAATCCTGTTCAAGTCCATCCAAGATGGCGATCTCATCCATGATTGATTTTGCCTCACTTGCTAACGAAGCAAACACCGACTCAACCCGTTGTTGATAGTCTCGTGGACACAGCGCAAAACTGTTGGCAACTGCCACCGCACCTTTCTCATTCAATAAGTACTCTTCATTGAGTGCAAATAATACCTGATTCATACAAGCCACGCTGCGGAAACAACACCCTGCTGCATAGGCAACATCCTCGCGTGCAACAGCCTTTCCCGCAATGAACAGCGAAAAACTAATTTCCCAGGCAAACTTATTAATTGTTGCTTGTTTAAGCTGACTTGGATAGGGAGTTGTCCTAGCTTTTAAACCGTCTAAAACACTACACGGATCATAAAGTGGCAGACAAATGGCGACTTCACCCATATAAATAGAGGATACAAAGCCGTGGGGATGACCGGGTTGGTAATCAATCGTGATTTGTCCAGCATGGCAATCATCAATAACACGGCTAACCTCAGCCACATCACGATAGAGAAAATCTACAGGTACACCTTCTACCTGTAGCCAACCACCGCCATTAATCCATTTTCCCCATTCACCAATTGGAGTGATTAAATTTTGGCGATGGGTGTCGTCAAGTTCAGCGGCAAGGTCATTTAGCGCAACTAAATCAAGTGGATTCTCTGGCTTGTAATAAATTCCCAGATCTACATCTGACTTCTGTGTATGGTTGCCTCGTGCCCTTGAACCACCTAGAGCGATCGCTGCAATTCCCTGAACTGACTGCAAACGATCGACAACAGAGTGGATAAACTGAGGCAATTGCTGATTCATGTTGGCTCCATTTTCGCCACCAGTTCAAAACAATCTCATATTCGATGCTAACAGACAAGCTTCAAATAACACCCCCACCGATATCTAAGCCGCACAACTATTGTTTAGGCGGACAAGATCCGCCTAATACTTTGCACAAGCATTTAAAACCGATTTCAGTCCACCTAAACCCTCTATCTTGCTGCTTAGTCCGATGAGTTTCGGCTTTTATCGCCCTGCTGGCGGTTTATGCCGATGATAGCCCGTATTTTATCCCATGCTGGGGTTTAGGTGGATAGATTCCGTATTTTTCCCGATCCCCGATTTTGGGATCCTCGGTATCATCTGGATGATGTCCGATATTCAACACCCTCCTATGCCCGAACCTCCCAAAAGGCTCCTAGACCAGATGCGCGATGCGCTGAGAGTCAAGCATTATTCCTATCGAACCGAACAGTCTTATCTAGACTGGGCTTATCGTTTCATTTTGTTTCACGGCAAGCGTCACCCCAAAGACATGGGTGCCCCGGAAATTGAAGCTTTCTTGACTTATCTGGCAGTCGAGCTGAAGGTCGCTGCTTCCACCCAAAATCAAGCCCTTTGCGCTTTGCTATTTCTTTATCGCCACGTTCTCCGACAAGAGATTGGACAATCTATTGACGCCGTGCGCGCTAGAAAGTCGAGATATTTGCCCACTGTGCTTACCCATGAGGAAGCGATCGCAGTCATTACTCAGCTTTCCGGCACCTATCAACTGGTCTCTCAGATTCTCTACGGTAGCGGTCTGCGCTTATCTGAGGCGTTATCCTTGCGTGTTAAAGATATCGACTTTGCCCAGTCCCAGATTGTCGTGCGCGATGGCAAAGGGGGCAACAGTCGCATCACGATGCTCCCTTTGAGTCTCTGCGATCCTCTCAAAGACCATCTCCACCTCACCCGACTTCAACACCAACAAGATGTCGATTGCACGACCGATCGTCAGAAAGGATGGGTTAGTGCACTTGCGTTTGAGGTTCCAGCTCCGGCAGTGTAGGAGTAGAGATTACTGGCAGCGGCGCAGTGAGAGATAGCAGCGCGGGATCTGGCTCCACTGGCCATACCCGTACCTCTTCTTCCAATGCGACAAGATTGGGCTGAAGAACGGGCAGAGCGGAAACCTCTCGTTCGGCCTTGACTTGAGGTTGATTGCTAAACAAGATAAGGGTCGCGAGCAGCAGGAGGCTGGTCTTAAAAGGGTTAATCATGGCGAGATTTCCCAATGAGTAGGGTAGTGGATAACTCAAAGGAGTGAAATTTAACCCCGGATTGGCATTGCTCTCAAAGCGAGCGATGCGCGTATAAAGCCACAGCGCAGAAGCAAGCTAAAGGGCGAAAAGCGCAATCGAGGTTTGATTGACTTGTCTGAATGCTATTTACAAGGTAAGGCTGAAATCTAGAGAAGAGGGAAGTCGATGGACAGTTTCCAAACCGTACCCTCCTTAACGCGATCGCCCGGATGAGACAATGAAAGGCGCAATGTTTCTGGGCTAGAACGATTGAAATCGCGATCGCGCTATTGGTTGCTTGCTCCCTACGTCCGTCCCCACGCTTCTATGCTGGGGGTAGGGCTGCTGTGCGTGTTCGGATTCGTGCTGACGACGCCTGCGATCGCAGTGCTGATCGGCCAAATTGCAACGGACGTGGGCAAGGGCGATATGGAAGCGTTGCTACGGCTCCCATTTGTGGCGATCGCCCTGTTCGTCATCCGGGGTCTGTTTCAGTTTGGGCAAGACGCGCTGCTAGCAAAAGTGGCGCTGAGGATCGTTCTGGATTTAAGGCGACGGGTCTACGTGCAGCTTCAAAGCCTCAACATCGACTACTTTGAAACCGCCGCGACGGGCGATTTAGTCTATCGACTTACAGAAGATGTGGACCGGGTGGGGGAGGTGATTTACAAGCTATTCCATCAGTTCTTGCCTTGCGTCTTGGAACTGATCGCGATTTTAGGGTACATGATTTATCTCAACTGGCAGCTTACGCTAGCTACGCTGCTGATCGCGCCCGTGGTATCAGTGCTGATCGGTTGGTTTGGCGAACGCCTGCTGCGGTTTTCGCGTCACAGCCAAACCCAAATCTCGGATCTGTCGTCTTTGCTGACGGAAGTGTTTGGCGGCATCCGTCTGGTCAAAGCCTTTGCGTCCGAAGATTACGAAATCGAGCGGTTTTTGCAAACTGCTGAAAAAAACCGCCAAGCTAAATATGCGACGGAGCGAATTAAGGCCATTCAGTATCCGGTGGTGGGCTTTTTAGAGGCCATGGGCATCGTGCTGTTGTTTATCTTGGGAGGCTGGCAGATCTCGCGGGGAAACCTGACAGGCGGGCAGTTTATTAGCTTTACGGCTGCGGTTGCCCTCATTCTCAATCCCATCAATATCGCCACTCACAATTACAACGAATTCAAGCAGGGGGAAGCTTCCGTCGATCGCGTATTCGAGCTAATGGATTTGCGCCCGACGGTGGTGGAACGGCCCGATGCGATCGCCCTTCCTTTCGTCCGAGGCAAGGTGGAATACCGCAATGTCTCTTTTGCTTACCCTTCCGGCCATCCGGTTCTGAAGGAATTGACGCTAACGGCTCAGCCGGGAGAAGTCATCGCGCTGGTCGGCTCGTCGGGGGCGGGGAAAACCACGCTGGTGAATTTGCTGCCGCGTTTTTACGAGCCGCAGGTGGGGGAGATCTCGATCGATGGGGTGGACATCCAAAGGGTGACGCTGAAGAGCCTGCGCCAGCAGATTGGGATTGTCCCGCAAGACACGGTGCTGTTTTCAGGGACGATCGCTCAGAATATAGCGTTCGGTCAGGCGCGCTACGACCTGGCTTCGATTGAGGCGGCGGCGAAGGTTGCCAATGCCCATCAGTTTATTTCGCAGTTTGCGGAGGGCTACAGCACGGTACTCGGAGAGCGGGGCGTCAATCTTTCAGGCGGTCAGCGGCAGCGGGTGGCGATCGCCCGTGCGGTTCTCTTAGACCCGCGCATTTTGATTTTGGACGAGGCGACTTCGGCGCTGGATTCGGAGTCTGAAGCGTTGGTGCAGGAGGCTCTAGAGCGATTGATGAAGGGACGCACGGTGTTTATTATCGCCCATCGCCTTGCGACGGTGCGGGGGGCGGATCGCATTTTGGTACTGGAAAAGGGGCAGGTGGTAGAAGAGGGGACACATGAAATGCTGATAGGTCGCAATTCGCGCTATGCAAGGTTTTACGCACAGCAGTTCCCAGCTTGAACAAGCCTACGGAAAAGGTAGGAGTAGCTCAAGCCGTTTCTAAGAGTTCAGGCATGAGCAAACTCAGTGAGCATCCGTTTGCGGGGGTGATGAAATCCCAAAACAATATCACTGTGTGGAACTCCAGAGGCAAGTAAATCATCGACAACGCATAGATCGGTCGCGTCTTGCTCGACCCAGATTTTGCCATCTTTAATACAGAGATACATAATGATGTGCTCTACCAGCGTTTTATTATCCCAGCCAAAGCGGAACCATAGATACTGGTCTCGCTGTTCGTCAAAGGCTAGGCGCTCAGTAGCTTCAGAGCTACTTTGAGGATGAGATTGAGCAAGTGCAATGTTATGGTATCGAGTCAGGATACTTTCGATCGTACTCCGGTAGCGCTCTAGGTTATCCATTTTAGAATAGTCTCCCGATCTGTATCTACAACAATTAACAGCAGTTGATTCTGGGTTGTAATGACTTGGATAGACTGACGTTGAAAGAACGTCTCATAGACAATATCGTCGATCGCAAGATAAAGGATATAGTCAGGTTCGGTAAGTTGAATGAGGTTACGGTAGACAATGTATTGTCCTAAAGCGCTGTGAAAGTCATACATCATAGACTTTCCAACGAAACTCTTAATTTCGACTACGATTTTTTGCCCCTGACGTTCTGCTGCGATAGTTTTTTCGGCAGCTAGATCCGCATAAAGCTCTGCATCTTTATATTTGATGACATAAGGATCGGCTGTAATCGACCATCCATCTTCGATTAAAGCGTTTCTAACAGCATCGTGATAAAGGTCTTTTGCAGGCATTTTTGGTGCAGTCGGACATTACCCTTATTATAAATTCGATTTTGCTGCATACAGCATTGAAATAGCGGAAGAGAACGGCGATCGCTCGCTTAGTTCCCTCCCGCCAAAAAAACAATAGCCAGGATATTCTTCAAGGCAATATGAGCCTTACAGTGTCAATCCTAGCCCCTGTCAGAGGTGTTTTCCTACGCTGCCATGTCGAACAACAGGACCTCAGCATCCCCCGCGTCACCTCGAATTGTAATGAGCGACTCCTGAGCGATCGCCGCTCCATCGCCAGCATTCAAGGTCAGGTCGTTCAGTTGTACGGCTCCCCGCGCAACTTGCAACCAGCCCGCTCGGTTTGGCGCAAAGGTATGATTCACCAATTCGCCTTCCGCCAAAACCGAAACGTAGAGATCGACATTTTGGTGAATCGTAATCGATCCGTCGCGCCCGTCCCGAGAAGCAACGAGCCTTAATTTGCCTTGCTTTTCGGCGATCGCAAAGTTTTTTTGCTCGTAACCTGGTTCGATCCCTTTTTGCTCGGGCAGGATCCAGATTTGCAGAAAATGCACGGGTTCGGTTTTGGAAGCGTTGTATTCGCTGTGCCGAATGCCAGTTCCGGCAGACATCCGCTGCACGTCTCCCGGACGCACGATCGATCCGGTCCCGATGCTATCTTTGTGCTCCAACGCTCCTTCGAGAACGTAGGAAATAATTTCCATATCCTGATGTCCGTGGGTGCCAAACCCTTGCCCCGGAGACACCTTGTCCTCATTGATGACGCGCAGATCGGCAAAGCCCATGTGGTTGGGGTCGCGGTACTCTCCAAAGGAAAACGTGTGTCGGCTGTCGAGCCAGCCAAAGTTGGCCATCCCTCGGTCTTGGGCAGGTCGAATCTCGATCATTTTTAGAGTCCTCCTAACGTCTGTAGGCGGTTTGTTTGTTCGATACTACAATAATGCATTGAATCGAATAAAAAGACAATATGCTATTTTATAGACATGCCGTCTCTATTTTGGATACAATACTCGGCGATCGCCATGGATAAGTTCGAACAGATGCGGGCCTTTGTTCAAGTAGTCGTTTCCGGCGGTTTTGCTGCCGCTGCTCGTCAGATGGGGCAATCGCGATCGGCGGTGAACAAGCTCGTGATTGCATTGGAAAACGATTTGGGGGTGCAACTGTTGCATCGCAGTACGCGGGTGGTGAGTCCTACGGAAACGGGGTTGGCTTTTTACGATCGCTGTGTGGAGATTTTGGCCGATGTGGAGGAAGCGGAGCGATCGGTGACGCAACTGCACGGTTCTCCCAAGGGGAGGTTGCGCCTCAACGCCCCCATGACGTTTGGTACGATGTATTTAGCTCCGGCGATCGCCGATTTTTTGGTGCAATATCCCGATCTCCAGGTGGAACTCACCCTCAACGATCGCTTTGTCGATCCGATTGAGGAAGGCTTTGACGTAACGGTACGCATTGCCGAACCGCAACCCACGTCTAGTTTGTTCGTTCAACCTTTAGCCCCTGCCCGACGAGTGTTGTGCGCGTCCCCGACTTACTTGGAAAAATACGGTATTCCAACGCATCCGATGGAGCTGCGATCGCATTCTTGTTTGCATTACGGGCAGGTTGCAATGGAGAATCGGTGGACCTTACGGGGAGCAGATGGCGAATATACGGCGATCGTTCGCGGCGCGTTGTGTTCTAACAATGGGGAAGTGTTGCGGGATGCAGCCATTCGCGGGTTGGGAATTACCCTTTTACCTCGCTTTATTGTAGAAACTGCCCTCCAAGAGGAGGCGTTGCAAATCGTGCTGCCCACTTATTACCCTCCCGAACTTTCCATTGATGTGCTGTACCCGGTGAATCGCCATTTATCGGTCAAGATTCGACTGCTGGTTGACTTTCTGCGGGAGCGATTTGGGCAGCGATCGGAAAATCGGTCTTAAAGCATGACTGACTTGATATTGTTGAAGTATGAATGCCTGTGAAAGTCTACCATCATCACCCAAAATGACCGCTCACATAATCGCGAGTTATTTCTTGTGCCGGATCGTTAAAAATAGTAGCAGTTTTATCAAACTCCACCAAATGCCCAGCATTATTATTGTGTTCGGTCAATCCTACATTAAAGAACGCCGTAAAGTCTGAGAGCCGTGCAGCTTGCTGCATATTGTGCGTGACAATAATCACGGTATATTGCTGTTTAAATTGATAAATTAGGTCTTCAATGCGCAAGGTTGAAATCGGATCGAGTGCAGAACAGGGCTCATCCATTAACAAAACTTCTGGTTGAATCGCGATCGCTCGTGCAATGCATAATCGCTGTTGCTGACCGCCAGACAAGGCTAAAGCACTATTTTTGAGTTTATCCTTAACTTCATCCCACAATGCGACCTGTTGTAGCGATCGTTCAACGAGTTCGTCTAGATCCCCCCGATAACCATTGATACGCGCGCCAAAAGCAATATTGTCATAAATTGATTTGGGAAAAGGGTTGGGTTTTTGAAATATCATGCCAATCCGTCGTCGCACCACGACAGGGTCGATCTGTTTTGCGTATAGGTCCTGATTTTGGAAAATAATTTTACCTGTCACATGGGCATTTTGGACTAAGTCATTCATCCGATTCAAGCAGCGTAGCAGCGTACTCTTACCGCATCCAGACGGACCAATGAATGCAGTGATCTGCCGTTCATAAATGTCTAAAAATACATTGCGGATTGCAGGGGTTTTTCCATAATTAACGCTGGCATTTTCAATTTGAAAAATAGCTTTATATTCATCTAAACTCAAGGGGTTATTGGTATCGCAAGACGAGGTCAGATCGATATTTAGGTTCCCAGGATTTTTCTCGATCTGCTTGCTCATGAGTAAATTTCTGCCGCAACTAAATTTTCGTCTTGTTTGTAGAGAAGATGCTGAATTGCTTCAATGCCGCGCTGGGTTGCACCATTATCTCTAGGATTGAACACGCTATAGTGCAGAAGGGACTCGCGCATTGCTTGGTAGCGATCGCACTTTAAGTTTTCATCAACCCGTGCCTTCAGGTGCTGCATGTCATCGCAGACATCCCCGCACTGCCAAAGATAGGTCATGGAGGAAACATCGGAGCTAGCTTGTAAAATCCCTGGCTGCGGATTCAGAAACACCATCGGTTTGTTGAAGTACAACCACTCATAACCCGCAGCAGAAACATCCCCGACAAACAAATCCGCTTGAGCAAACCAGGGCATTACATTGCCAGACCGAATTAACTTAATGTCAGAAATCTGATAGAGGCGATCTACAATACGTTGGTCATAAAACTGACGATCGGGGTTGAAGATATTTGGATGAGGTTTTACGATCAAGTTGTAATCTCGAGTCAGGTGCTCGATCGCATCTAGATGATTTAGAAAAATTTCAATCGAGCTAATGTTTTCTTTGCGCCAGGTAGGAGAATAAATAATCGTTTTTTTGTCATTCTCAAATAAAGGTGTCGCAGTGGGCGGGTTATCGAATTTAGGATAGCCAATCAGCTCCCATTTCATGCTCTGATTGCAGGGTGGTTGCAATAATCGATCGACTTGTCGTTGTCCTACGCATAGACACAGCAAATAGTCGTGGAAATCTCGTTCGTAGGTAAAGGGTTTATCCGACATTCCATGAAAAATCTGTACTGCTCGCGTGTGTTCGGTACGCTCTTCAGCCCGTAAAAAGGAAGGTGTTACAACCAGGTCATAGGTATCTAAATCGCAACGATCCGTAAATAGATGTTGATAGCCGTCATACTCAGGATTCTTCTGAATCTCTGAGCTGAGCTGAGATACAACGATAAAGACTTGGTGAATATTTTGTTTCAGAAAGTAGCTGATATAGGGTTTAATGGCTGCAAAATAATGTGAATTTCCACAAGAACGTAGATAAAAAGCAATCCGCTTCGGAATAATTTTGGTAGCATCCATTGTTGCAAGGTCTGTCATGCAATTTTCTCCAATATATTTTCAATCAGAGGCTGTTTGAAAAGTCTCATCTAACCCTGCATTCGCCCCCCCCGACCCGCGCCACTTTCCTCCAGTCGATGGGAGTTGCTTCAACCGGGGGAACCCCGGCAACGCACTCCCTTGGAAACCCGCCCACGGAAGTGGCTTCCCAATTCTGGGGGAAGAAAGCCAAAAACTCTGACCATTTCCCCCCAGAATTGGGGGCTAGGGGGGCGAGTGTAAGGACTAAGCAACTTTTCAAACAAGCTCTACGATGAAGTAAGTACAGGCTGGCTTAAAGGCGGCAAAAACACGTATGTGCTACATCCAGCTAGCAACCACTCTGCTTCAGCCACCACGAATTCTAAATGTGTTTGCCAAGTCTCTGGAAGTTTCCGCAACGAAGAAATCTTACCGCGCAGCAAGATCTGAGAAACAACATGCCAAGTCAGACAAGTGCGATCGAGCTTCCATTCAATGTCTGCTTCATAGCCTTGCAGTAAAGCTTCCGTAGCCGCTCTAACGCCTTTGGAAGAGAGCTGTTCTCGCCCAGCTAAGTAGATAAAATGCGCCAAGAAACGACCGATATCGTAGTGCGGATCGCCTAAAGATAGGGTATCCCAATCAACCATGCCAAAGCGATCGCCATCGTAGAGAATCTGATCGCCAAAGAGATTGGCATGAATGGGGTAATTGCTGGGGAAATCAATATGCTGAGCCATTTCAGTCAATTGAGCGATCGCCCGATCGATATCTACAGCTAAGTGAGGTAAAGCTAGTTTGACTTCCGCCATTGCGCTCCTGAGGGTTTTTAATTCTTTAGCAGGAGTCCAGACCGATGTTGGATGTAGATCGGCATGGTGAAGTTCGGCTAAGATGCTTCCAACTCGGATAAACGGTTCCAGTTGGGATTCGGGCCGAATTTGGCGCATCACTTCTGTAAACTGACGGCCTGTCAAGGCTCTCATCGAAAAGGTTCTAGCCTGGATAATTCATGAGAGATAGGAAAACACAAGAAAAGAGAGCCTGAAACGGTTTAGAATCAGGCTCTCTAGAGTTTTTAGTATCTCCATTGTGCCATGACAGAGTGTCATTCGGACCTGCCCTACAATTTCCCCACGCCACGCCCTTTAGTCGTTCGATTTTCAGATCTAGAATTAAGCTCAGATGCCGGGATCTTGCTGGCTCGACAAGCAGAAGAGCAGGTTCAAGTGTGTCGAGGATTGTCAGCGTGTATCCAGGACTGGCGCGACCCGAGCAAAATCACCCATAACCTGCATCAGTTGGTCAGTCAACGCGTATATCAAATGGTGGGAGGGTACGAAGATGCCAATGACAGTAACGTGCTGCGCCACGACCCCATCTTCAAGGTTGCCTGCGGACGATCGCCGAGTGTCGGAACAGATTTACTGGCAAGCCAACCCACCATCACTCGACTTGAGAACCACATTGGCAAAGCAGAAGTCGCTGCCATGCGCAGCCGAATGGTGGATGGATTCATCCAACGCTACAAGAGCGCACCCGACGAAATCGTGTTGGATATCGATGGCTGGGACGACCCAACCCATGGGAATCAACAATTGAGCTGTTTCCATGGATACTACGGTCATCATATGTACTTTCCAGTGCTCATCAACGAGGCCAGTACAGGGTATCCGTTGATTTTGCAGTTACGCGCGGGCAATAGTCATTCAGGCAAAGGCGTCGCAGGCATTTTACGCTGGCTATTTTGGCGACTCAAACGCGTTTGGCCGTCTGTGAGACTGATTCTGCGAGGCGATGCGGGATTCTCCTTACCCGAAATCATGCAGGTTTGCGAACGCTCCAAGGTGGGCTATGCCCTTGGCTTTATCCGCAATGCGGTATTGGAGCGTAAAATTGCCGATTTGCTCGAACGGGCAAGATTGCAACACATCCAAACCCAGCAAAAGGCTCGCTTGTTTGACGATGTCTATTACGCGGCACGGACGTGGGATGAACCCAGACGATTAGTCATGAAGGCAGAATGGCTCGACCAAGGCCCCAATCCTCGATTTGTGGTGACCAATCTGGAGCAACCGCCTCAAGAATTGTACGACCACTTCTACGTTCAACGCGGCGGCGACAGCGAGCATCGCATTAAAGAACTCAAACTCGGCATCAAAGCAGATCGTCTCAGTTGCAGCACTTTTATTGCCAATCAGTTTCGTCTGCTCTTGGCTCAAGCTGCTTACATTTTGATGATTGCAATTCGCCAAGCGGCCCATGGAACACAACTGGCAACGGCTCAGGTGGAACGCCTACGGTTGTTGCTCATTAAAGGAGCTGCCAAGGTAACGGTTTCTACCCGACGGATTCTGGTGGAGTTGGCTGCGTTTTGCCCTTATGCCCAGGAGATGCGTCAAATTTCTCGGAACTTATCCCAGTCCCAGTCCCTCAAATTTGAGTAGGCCAAGCCCGTCATAGGATTCTTGTCTCTATTTGTCGGAAATATAGGTGTTTTTAGCCTTTTTGAGCCGATTTGTATCGCTTTTTTGCCTACTTTTACTTTTCATCTCATCCTATAGCTCTAATTTTGGTGAAACTTACAACTCCTCATACACCTCGTGAATAATGCAGGCTAGAAGCAGCATCTGCGGCAATGGGTTCAGGGACTCTAAAGCTGAGGTATTTCGATAGGTTGTAAATCTGTTGAAAATTCTCTACGACGCTGGTAAATTCCAATTCCTTGCAGAGTTTGATGAAGTAACGTTGATGAGTGCAAGGACTGTCCCAGGTTAAGATAGCGCGCTTGAAAGGAACGTAACGAAACAATTGGGGCAGCGGATAATCTTGGGGGTCAGCGGGCAAATCTTCAGGAGCAATCAGGAGCGGACAGAAATAATCTGGTTGTAAAAGTGGAATCAGCTCTGGCAAGCAAGGTGCATGGGGGAGCGTCCAAACCAAGGTTTGCCAATCGGCGATCGCAAAGACGGGTAAGGCGACGTTGGGAGGAACCGCCAATTCATAGCCTTGTTCGAGCTGTTGGCGCATCTTGTCGCTATCCGCCAAGACATTAAAAAAGATATTGAGTCGGGTTGGTTCTGCGTCGTCTTCTACTGTCACCGTTACTTCTGCAACAATTCTGGCAAGGTTAAACGGTCTGTAATAGGTCAATGCGGGCACAACCGAGATGAATTGGGGCTTGTGTCCTAGCCAGTGTTCCCAGGACTGACTGAGGACGGGTTCAATTTCAGCAGGGGTAAAAATGTTTTGGACGGCTTGAAAAACCGGATCTGTCGTGTAATTCATTGATTTACTTCAAAACGCATTTCAGAGCAAGGAAGCAGGGATGTAAGTTAGCCAACTTTACGCTGGCTTAACGGTTGAGGGAGGGCAACTTGCGAAATCAAGGGCCAGACGGTTTGGCGTGCCTGCTGCAAATCTTCGGGGTAATCAATCTCAACCCAAGGTAATCCAGCCACATCGATGCCTGTAATCTCCTGTTGTTGCGCGAGACGAGCAATGGCTGCTGGTGCCCACTGATTCTCTCCACCCAAGGCTAGGGCTGTTTCGGCTTCCTCAAATAACGAATTCATGCCCTGGTGCGTGAGCTTGAGTAGCCCTACACTTTCACCTTGAGACGCTTCGGCGGACAAAGATTTGCTAATTTCTTGCAGCTTTTTATTTTGAAAAATTACTTTCATATGTTCGTCTTGGTCCCCAGACCATGAATCATAGGTCAGAGCGTTTCCAGAGTGCTTTAGCAATCGCTTATAAATGGTCGGATGGGCCAGAATATCGCTATTCACGATCAAGCAATCTTCCTTCACCCAATGACGAGCTAACCATAGGGAGTACAGGCTATTGGTCTCAGCATAACGACGGTTAATAATCGTGTGAGCGCGATCGCTAATGACCCGATAGATTTCGTGAGCGCGATAGCCTAAGACAAAACAAACATCGTTAATTCCAAAACTGTTCAAGACTGCAAGTTGGTAATCAATCAAGCTTACGTCGTTCTCGACTTGAGCCAGACACTTCGGCTTTCCCTTCAGAACCGTGGATAATCTGGAACCGCAACCCGCAGCTAAAATAATTGCTTGCATCTTAAATACCTCTATTAATGAATACCGATTGGCTTCTTCAGCCTAGAAACCGCGATAGAATTAAAAGTTAATCGAACGTTAGGATTGAGTTAGCTTTTCAATAACCTTTCATTAATCTTGTCTTAACTTTGTAAAGGGTTCATGAAACTAGTATGAGAAAGTTCTTACTTTTGCCGATTTCGGCGTTTTTTTCCCTGTTGCTTGCTTTGGCGCACCAAGTCTGAGGCACAATGCAGTGCCAAGGGAGCCAGCCTAATCATCGATTTCTTTACTTACGGCTAGTCGCGCTCGGTCGGTAGACTCCTTCCAGAGAACGACTTAGATAAACCGTATACACTTCAGTCGCGATCGCCAGAAAGACTCGTGCGCCTAGCATGACTGGCAGGCCCCAAGTGCTCCAGAGGAGTCCCGCCAAAATTGGCCCTGCGATCGCCCCGGCATCCTCGCCCAACAGCATCCAGCTCATGGTTTGGGCACGGCGTTTCGGATCGAAGCTCGAAACATTCGCCATCAATGCGCCCCAGGCGGGTCGAAACGCTGCTTTTCCTAAATCGTCCGATAGTTTTCCGACCGTAAAACCAAGGAGATTCGGAGCCATAATATAAACGATCGAGGAGAGAATATTACCCAAACTCCTCACCAGAAGAACTGATTCTTGACGCCCGCGATCGGCAAGCCAGCCAAAAATAGGCCCTGAAACTAGCACCATCACCGTTGAAGCAGTATAAATTAAGCCCGTCTGCGCTTCATTTAAGCCCGCATATTCCGTTGCCAGGATGGGAAATAGTCCCCGTAGCATTTCAGCGGTACCGTTGATCGCAAAGGAGAGCAGACTGAATGAGAAAAGCATTGCCTTAGAACTGGCGGGCAGAGGCGCTAAAAGCGCAGTATTGTCTTCATGCGTCGAGTGAGAGATGCTGGGTTGAGAAGAATTAGCAGACGGAACCTGGCTTAAATCGTCTCGTTTTGAGACTTTTGACCGATCGGACTTGACATAGCGAATGACGCTGTACAGGGGTAGCAATGACAGAATAAAGGCAATATTGAACACGAAGGAAAAGTTAGAAACTGTAAGCGTCAGTAAAATTCCCGCGATCGCCTTTCCCATAGAACCTGCCACAATCTTGGCCGTGTGGTACCAAGCAAAGGCAGACGCGATCGCTTTTTTGCCACCTTGTTCGGCGATGAGCGCATTTGCGGCTGGGTCGCGCAGCGCTTTAGATGCACCGTGGATCGATTTAATCGAATAAAGTTGCCAGGGTGATTGTGCAACTACTAAAAATAAGGCAATAAAACTGCGAACTAGAATGGATACGGTGAAACTACGCTTTAAACCCATGCGATCGGCCACCCAGCCCATACTGGGCTTGAGCGCCATCGCAACCACTTGGTTCAGTGTCATTAATACACCAATCTCAAATAGGGATAGTCCTAAGCGATGGGCATAGAGGGGCAAGGCAAAACTGATGATGCCAAAACTGAGACGAGATAAAAACCCTTCGGCAACAATGGCGATCGTTGCTGGGTTCATGGTGGAGTGGGATGATTGCATTCAAGTGCGATGAGACGAAAGATGAAGGGCAAAAGGGATTAAAAAAGCCGCAAAATTTTGGCTTAGTTTAATCGCAGAATTGAGTTAACCTAAATTTAACCCTCCATTAACGTTTCCAAATGAAGGTTGCATGAGAAGTTTCTCACGATCTCCATCGCTACTTTTAGAGAGAAGAGATGGGTAAGTTCGTTGCAGAGAGAGTTACAGACGCACTGTTCGACTAGAGAAGCTTAAGTGCGATCGCACTTTATCCAGGAAATCATTGAAGCGAAAGGGTTTATCGTATCGAGTAGTTGCAAAACCGTACCTTCAATGAAGGAGGAATGGGCCGCAAAGCAAGTTTCGATCTTATTTGCTGAGAGGTGGGATAAGCAGTACCCAATGATTAGTAAATTCTGGATGAATCGCTATCAAAGCATTATTCTTTTCTTTGCTTTCTCGCTAAAAATCCGTAAGGCGATCTGCACCACGAGCGCAATTGAATCGTTGAATATATGACTGCGCAAGTTTTGCGCAATCATCGCTCTTTCCAAACCAATGAATCTGCAATGAGCTACTGAGAGGCACTTTCAGCATGCTGATAGGCCAACGCCTTAAGCTGCATCGCTCTAAAAATGTTGTAAAACCCATTAGAGCGCGACGGCGTTAAACTCACATTCAGCCCCGTGGTTTGGATGAAATCTGGTGACAGGGAACCCACCACCTCCGGCGGCAACCCGCTGAGTCCTTCTACTAACAACGCTACCAACCCTTTCACCAACTGCGAATCCGAATCTCCGGCAAAGTATACCTTTCGATCCTCAAGCTTTGCCGTTACGTAAACCTGAGACGTGCAGCCTTGAACCTTATTCTCTGGCGTTCGTGCCGCATCGTCTAGCTCGGGCAACCGCTTTGCAAACCAAATCAATAGCTCGTAACGCCGCTTTGGTTCAGAAAGTCGCTCAAAGCGGTTGACCACTTTTGCGAGAGAGTCTGGAAGGGAAAGGGCCGTAGAAGACATAGGTTAGAAAAATAGACAGCGCATTTATTATTTTAACGGTTTCGCGTAAAGGATCCTCGCAGCCTTAAAACAGCCGATCCCGAATCGATCGCGCTGTTTTTGCCAAAAGTCTCGAAGGTAAAACTACCAAAGCGGCTCATTGCCGCCAGCATCGCCGCCATTGCTAGGCGGAGGAGCCGCTTGCGAAGCGCCACCACCGCCGCCATCGCCGCCCCAAATCGGTTCCTGAGCAGCAGGTGCGGGCGCGGGCGCGGGCGCAGGTGCGGAACGAGGAGGATCTTGAGCGACAGAAGACGAACCGGAATTCCACACCGCAGGCGGCGGCGCAGCCGGAGAGGAACTGCCTTCTCCCCAGATAGGCTCCTGCCCTCCAGACGAGTACTGAGGTTCGGGGCGGTCGCGCCAACGCCGCTGCGGCGCTGCCGCTGCGGCACGGCGCTGCCGCTCGGCCTCGGCAGCCGCTTGTTTTTGAATTTCTCGATCTAGTTCTTTCGATTTTTTAAGATAAGCCTGCTTTTGAGCCAACCCTTGGGACGTACTCAGAGATTTCTGCGGAATTTTGTCGATGCGCTGAATGGCCTCCTGAAGCTTTGCCTTGTTGGTGGATAAAGCCGCGACAGAAGTGGGCAGCTTCTTCTGGGTCAGCACCTTGGTGGCGATCGTGTCGGCTTGTTGCAGCTCTTGCTGCGCTTTTTTCTCTAAAGTCATGCGCTCCTGAAGCGTTTTAAGCTGCTTCTGATAGTTGGGCAGTAACTTTTGAGCGTCGCTATAGCTATCGACGCCTTTAGGAACTTTGTTCAGTTGCTGAATGGACTGTTGGAGCTGAGATTGAGCCGTTTGCAAATCCTGGAAAGACTTTGCGTTATTGAGAACGCTCAAGGCCGCTTCGGCAGAATTGCTGGCTTCTTTATAGACCGAACCGTAGCGAACGTTGGCAGAACAATTGTTGAGCGCCTTACAAATCGGCTCGATATTGGGAGAGGCAAAGGCGGCGATCGCCCCCAGCCCCACCAATACCCCACCCCCTAGGGCAACAACCTTCAGCGGGAAAGCGCGACGGTTTCCAGACGCTGAGTCTGGCGCTGGCTTAGATATTTCGGCAGGGCGAGCGTTAGAAATAGCGTAAGTCCCTACAGAAGTTGGCTCCAAGGCGCTCGTCGAAGTCGAACCTCGATCGTCACCCCCAACCCTCCCGCTGGGTCGTTCGACGCTGTCATCCGGCGCTGCCGATGCCTTGGCATGAATTCCCGAACCGACTGAAGTTGGCTCTAGCGCGGCACTGCTGCCAGTTCCAGGGGAAACTCCAAGACCGCTCCCCGTTCCAGCCGCAGCATTAATAATAATGCCACTACTGGCCGTGCCCTGCCCGGTCCCCTGTTTCTTAATTCCCTGTCGGTCAGAACCTTGTCCGGTAGACTGCCCGGTGCCAAAGTTGACGTTAACGCCTCCGCTAGAGCTAGCAGCATGACCGTTGTTGGGGTTAACCGCAGCACCGCTACCGGGCGGAACGCCGATGGAATGGGCAGGGTCTTTTAGAATTGTAGGAGCGTTGTCCTGGCGATAAAGTGCCAGTGCGTTCAAGGCATCTAGAGCTTCCTTGGCAGAAGGGTAGCGCTGGCGAAAATCGTAGGCCACCATTTTTTCAAGAATGGAAGCAAACTCTGGACTAATCGAGGCGCGATCTTTCCACAAAATTTCGGCAGTCAATTCATCTTCGGGAAGTTGACCTAGAGCGGGGTTGAGTCCCGTCAGGGCGTAGATTCCAATCATCCCGACCGCGTAGACATCGCTGCTCATCCGAGGGCTACCGCGAAGCTGCTCTCCGGGCATGTATCCCGGCGTACCCACAATAACGGTATGGGGCGCAATCTGACTGCCTTCATCGATCGCTTGATTGGCCACCTGCTTCACGGCCCCAAAATCAATCAAGACAATTTGGCCGTCTTTTTCGCGACGAATGATGTTGGATGGCTTGATGTCTCGATGGATGACTTGTTTTTGATGCACAAAGCTCAACGCACTCAGAATGTCCTTCATCAGCTTTGTGACGTAGCCTTCGCTCCACTGCTGGCCTGTGGCTAGTTCCTGATAAAGGCTAGTCCCAGCCACATACTCCTCAACCAGATAAAACTCGCTATCTTCTTCAAAATGGGCCAATAACTGCGGGATATTGGGATGGGAGCCGAGTTGATGCAGCGTTCGAGCTTCTTCATCGAAAAGGCGCTTGGCAATTTTCAACTTCGCTTCATCTTCGACGCCCGTCTTGAGTTTCTTGATCACGCAGCGAAAGGCATCGGGCAAATGTTCGTCTTCTGCCAAAAAAGTCTCAGCAAAGCTCCCTTCACCAAGTTTTTGAAGCACTCTATAGCGCCCGGCGAGTTTATTTCCAGATGAGAGGCTGATTGCGTCCATGGTGCGGTATTTTACAGTGGCAGTTAATTTATATTCTCCCATATTCAATTTTGAGGGAGACAGACTCTATCGATAAGCTGATTTTTTCAGATAAATCTACCCCAGCATAAGCGACCTGACTCTTGATGGGCTAGGCTTCACATTAAGCTCTGTAACAGAGGGATGACATTGCCCGCAACCATTTGGGCGTTTGGAGGAAATGCCAGGGTTCTCGCGAGGCTTCAAAGGCGGTCAGGTCGAAGAACCATCCCAGTGACGGAAGGCCATTTGTTGGATGTCTTTAAGGGGTTTACCGTGTTGCTGTGCCAGCCGGACGCAGTCTTCATACTCGGGTTGAACGTTGACAACACGGTTGTGATATCGCGCGACTTTAACTTGAATCTGACCGAGGGGGGTTTCGACCCGTTCGATCTGTCTGTCCAGTATGGCGCGCTGCTGCAACGAGCGGCGGATGCCAAGGGTCGTTGTCTCGCGAAAGAGGATTGCTTCGCAGGTTTCGATGAGGGCGGGGGGGCAGAGCACGCTCAGCAATAAGCCGGGTCTAGACTTTTTCATGCCGATCGCCTGGGTAAAGACTTCCACCGCCCCCACCGCTAACAGTAGATCGTACAGATAGCCCACAACTTGCGGGTTAATATCGTCAAGTTGAGTTTCCAGTAAGGCAATGGTTTCTCGGGGGGTAGGCGGGACGTTTGTCGTGCAGTCTTCTCCCAACCACAGCCGCAGCAGGTTGGGAATCGGCAAATCGCGGCTGCCTGCTCCCAATCCCACTCGTTCGAGGGCGAGGGCAGGTACGGGGCCGAAGGTTTGGGCGAGGGTTGCGACGATGGCCGCCCCCGTGGGCGTGACGAGTTCTTTCTGGATGCCGTTGTCGTAGAGGGGCATCTGGCGCGCAGTTGCGAGCTGCAACACCGCCGGAACGGGAACGGGCAGCAACCCATGGGCAGCCCGCACGGTCCCCCCGCCTGTGGGGAGGGCGGAGCAAAATACTCGCTCGACGCCAAGCCAGTCGAGACCGATGCAGGTTCCGACAATATCGACGATCGCATCTGTCGCGCCCACCTCGTGAAAATGCACTGACTCCGGCGGGATGCCGTGGACGGCTCCTTCGGCGATCGCCAAGGTTCGAAAAATGTCCGAGCTCCAGGTTTTCACCCGCTCTGGAAGCTGAGTTTGCCGGATCGACGCCTCAATCTCCGGCAGGTGGCGATGGGGTGGGTGATGGGGGTGGGACTCGACAACTTCTACTCGGACGTAGGTGCCCCGCTGACCTTGACGGTAGGCTGGTTCGACCGAAATTTTATACTCATCGGCCAGATGGAGCTGGGCGAGCGAAACTTCTAAATGCGATAAGGGAACTCCTACATCCAACAGAGCGCCCAAACACATATTTCCGGCAATGCCGGAGGGACAGTCAAAGTAGGCAATTCGAGCCATTTGGTATTTTGAAATACAGTATGGGGTCTATGATAGGCGTATCGGCATTGTCTTCCCGAGCGACCATCATGGCCCAAGTGTACACCGTCCATCCAGAGTCTCCCCAGCGCCGCGTTGTGGAGCAAGTTCGGGATGCGCTGCGAGGCGGGGCGGTGATGCTTTACCCCACCGACACGGTCTATGCAATCGGTTGCGATCTCAACTCAAAATCCGCCGTCCAAAAAGTGCGACAGATCAAGCAATTAGCCAACGATAAACCCCTAACTTTTTTGTGCTCTTCCCTTTCCGATATTGCCAAGTACGCCCAAGTCAGCGATGCCTCCTATCGGCTCATGCGGCGGTTCGTACCGGGACCGCTGACGTTTATTTTGCCAGCTACAAAGCTGGTGCCTAAGCTAGTGCAAAATCCCAAGCGCAAAACCACCGGTATTCGCGTCCCAGATCACGCAGTCGCTCAGGCCCTTCTGGAATCCCTGGGAAATCCCATTATCTCCACGTCAGCCAACGTTGGTGTGTCCCCAGACGACGAATACGTCCCCATTTCTTCCGCCTCGACGGCGGAGCTATTCGATGCTTTTGACAAGCTCGTCGATCTCATTGTGGATAACGGTCAGGCTCCTAGCAATGACGTTTCAACGATTTTAGATCTGTGCGAAGATCCGATCCGAGTCCTGCGCCAAGGTCGAGGTTGGGACGAGATCGCACCGTTGCTGGAAGGGGCGATCGCAGAATAGGGTACGCCTCAGGCGTTTTCTCGGACAGCAGCGGTCAACGCCTCGTAAAGATGTCGGGCCGCTTGCCGAGTCGAAACGTCGCGATCGACGGGATGCATTCTACAGCGACTCGCGTTGGCGACCTGCGGTAATTCTTGCCCTTCTAATGCGAGGAAAAAGAACGGAAGCTGCGCCAAGACAGAGGATTTTGAGAAATGCACCGCCCAAGTTTGCATCGATCCGGTACAGACGATCGCTTGAGGTTTCCAGATTTTGGCGAGCAGATCCGCTTGTTCGGGATTGTCTGCCACCAAGATAGAGCAACCGAAATCCCCGGACAGGCAGGCAAGCAGCTCTACAAAAATGGTTACTGGCGGGCGGGCGGAAGAGACGGAATCTAACTGAAGCACGATCGACACGCGGGCGGGCTGGTTCGGCCTCCCTGTCCCTTTCGAGCTCGAGTCAGCGGCGGCTGGAGAGGTGCAACCCCGTTCGGCTCTGCGTCGGATCAGCGCTAAGGTTTGAGCGATGCGATCGGGTTCGAGCGGTAGCGGCCAAACATCCAGGCCCTTGAGTGGCGGCTTGGTCTTGCGCGATGGCGATGCGGTCAACCAAACGGGATGCACTGGCGTTTGCGTCGATTGTCCGGTCAGCAATGCCTGGAGTGCGGGCCATTCTGGCGCTTCGACACAGCCGCTCTCTAAAACCAACGCCTCTGGGGAGAGTATTTTGATTTTTTCTTGAATCTCGTCTGGCGATCGCCCAATTGCTACCAGGATTCCTTGGCTCTGAAGCATTTGCGCAATGTCGTCCATTCCGGCAGCGGGCTGACTGTAAAGCAAAAACAAAGGTTGGGACGATTTAGGTCGCCTCAGAACCGTAGCCCGCGTGAGGTCGCGGGGGAGCAAAATCGTAACTTCAGTTTCTATAGATCCTCGGAAAATCCAACTGATGTCACCCCCATGTAATTGGGCGAGCTGTTTTGCAAGCAGAAACTTGAGCACTGCGCTGCTCCGCCCTGGCATAGCAGACGCACCGGGGTCTGAGGATTGATAGGGCCAACTCAGTTGCTCTTGGGCCTGCGCGGATTCGTCCCTGAGGGTACCCACGAAGGTGATGGAAATCCAGGCATCCCGCGATCGCAGCTTCAGCACGGGATGGCTCGCTGGCGTACCTTGGGCGGAGAAGTAGCCGATCGAATGCGTCAAAAGCTGCTCCAGCCGGGGCAGATCTCCCATCATCCATAGCTCGGAACCGTCAGTGGGGTCTGCGGGATGCTCTACTGCGGGCATTTCAGCATCGGTGGCGTACTGGGCCACCTTGAGGGCCGTTTTGACGACGGAGGACAGATCGATCGGGCGCAACTGCAACACAAACTGATGGGTGCAAAGCTGAGCCAGATCGAACAAGTCATTGATAGACACTAAAAGCTGTTGGCTTTTTTCATAGATCAGTTCCGCATACTGGCACTCGCGCTCTGCAACCGGATTGGAATAGCGTTGAAGGACCTGAGCAAGGCCCATAATGCCCGTCAAGGGCGTTTTTAGCTCGTGGCTGAGTTCGGGCAAGAGCTGCTCGTGAGGCAACCCCGGCAAGGGAAGGGGACAAACCGAGATAGTGGGCACAGATCCAGACAAAATCTCTGCCCCAAAGAGGGCTGGATGGAGGGAGGGCGTTGAAGCCTCTGAATCGCGAGACTGTGAGGACGCTGACATTAGGCCATAGGTAGTGAGTTGAGCTAAGCCGGGAAGAAATGCCTGCTCCGTCTTCAGTTTATACCCGACGCAACTTAAAAACAGTTTTTAAGAACTGACTCGATCAGATTAATTTTCGACTAAGAAGGTTAAGAATCAACCCAATCGCCTTGTCTTTCCTTTCTTTACAGAGCGAATCGGGGATACATTTTCTAGCATGCTAAACAGATACAATTTTGACTGGAAATGAATATGGCGTACTAATGCGGGCAGCAGATGCAATGCTCGATCGGCTTCAAACGCTAGCTCGACGAGAAAATATCTTAACTCAAGGCGTGCCAACTCCCCAAGCCCCCGTATTCGAGCTACTCCGCAACTCGATTGAAACCTACCAGGAATTAGTCAGCGCTCAGCTTTTAAGCATTTCCCCAAAGTTGGACTACAAACTCTCCCCCATCTTCCCTATCTCCCCTCCCCCCCTTTTAGCCTGACAGTTGGGCTGGATTAACCTTTGGCACAGACTCATTTACAACCCCCGCTTTTTACAGTACGAGGTTGATTTCGATCGCTACGGCAAAATTACGTAGTTCCTCGGAGGGAGCTTTCTCAATAATTGGCCACCATAGAATCACTGATTAAGTGAAATTATTTTATGCGCCGTTCTTCCTCCGAGCAGTTATCTAACTTCCAGCGGCAAGTTCAAAAAATATCGAAGCGAATTTTTAAGCGTCAATCTGCATCTGTCTCACCCCTAAAACAGCGGACAGAAGAGGTATTGAGAGGCGATCGCCGCGCTATTCAAGATCCCTTTGCTGAAATGCAAGCTATTCTTTTAATCATTGATTGAAACGGATACGGGGCACCTCGGTCAACATGACAATTTCTTCAGCACTGCCCGGAATGTCTCATCTGAGCGGGCCGCTACAGATCGGTTCTGTTTCGGTCAACAGTCGCGTTTTGCAGTCGCCGCTGTCGGGCGTGACAGACTTGGTCTTTCGGCGATTGGTGCGACGATTTGCACCGGAGTCGATGCTGTACACCGAGATGGTGCACGCATCGCAAGTGTGCCACGTCCGCGAATTACCGAAGCTCATGGAAATCGATCCTCAGGAGCAACCCATTAGCATTCAGCTCTTTGACTGTCGTCCCCATTTTTTGGCAGAGGCGGCCCAACGTGCCGCAGCAGAAGGAGCCGATACAGTCGATATCAATATGGGCTGTCCGGTCAACAAAATCACGAAAAAAGGCGGCGGTTCTTCGCTGTTGCGCGATCCTGAGACGGCGGAGGCGATCGTTCGGGCGGTAGTCGCTGCAGTTGCAGTACCGGTGACGGTTAAAACCCGCATCGGTTGGGACGATGGCGAAATCAATATTTTAGACTTTGCCCAGCGGATGCAGGATGCGGGCGCTCAAATGATTACGGTTCACGCCCGCACCCGCGCCCAGGGTTATACGGGCGCGGCGCGGTGGGAGTGGATTGCCCGCGTGAAGGAAAAGCTGACCATTCCAGTGATTGCCAATGGCGATATCGTTTCGGTGGAGTCTGCCATTGCGTGCCTAGCTCGCACGGGGGCTGACGGGGTAATGTGCTCTCGCGGGACGTTGGGCTATCCGTTTTTGGTGGGAGAGATCGACCACTATTTGAAATACGGACAGTACAGGCCGACTCCCACGGCGATCGATTGTCTGGAATGCGCCAAAGAACACCTGCGATCGCTGTTTGAGTACAAGGGTAGCAAAGGCATTCAGCAGGCGCGCAAGCACATGACGTGGTATGCCAAGGGGTTTGAGGGTGCGGCAGAGTTGCGCGATCGGCTGTGCGCGATCGACTCGGTTGAGGAAGGCTCAGCGCTCATCGACCGAACCATTGAATCGTTACGCACCCGGACGAGCGCTTTACTCGACCTCAAAACCTTTACCCAACCATGAATTACCTCTCAAGTCCTGATTCGGACAAAAGGTCTATTCAATCGCAGTGCTTACATCATTCAGCACCCTTAACCTAAGACTCCTAGGCTCAACAACGATAACAGAACTATTGGTGGGTGCTGTTTGAACAGTACCACCACCTAAGTTTCCTAACAAACTTCCAATATCCAGTCCGCCACCGCTCCCCAGTACTCGGCTCAACAAGAGCTGTGCAGCAGTAGAAGCAATGCCACCTTTGAGCGTTGTTGTAGAGAGATTCTGAGCGCTAGTGGCGACTAAAGGATCGGAAATAGCGTTAATCGGATAGATTCGATTACCAATCGTGACGGACTCTGCATAATACTGAGTGCCCTGAGTGGTTCCATTGATGCTGACCGGGCGGAATTGCCCCTTAACTTGACTCCCCTGAGGAATCACCACCTGCCCCGCACTGTTCAAAATGTTTGAGGACAATTCTAGATTCGTAGATATCGTCTCTCCAGGCGTCAAAATGAGCTTAACGTCATTTCCACCCGGATATTGCACTGGTAAAACAGTATTTCGCGCAAGAATGCTGTTGTCACTGCTAGGAGTTGTTGGAGAGCCTGTCGTGGGTGTGCCACTTTGTTGATAGGTCACGATATAGTCTGCAGCTTCAGAGCGGGATGGCAGTGCC
Source organism: Altericista sp. CCNU0014 (assembly GCF_044923475.1). Lineage (NCBI taxonomy): Bacteria > Bacillati > Cyanobacteriota > Cyanophyceae > Synechococcales > Altericista > Altericista sp. CCNU0014. Next base: position 728,983 of record NZ_CP137338.1, on the reverse strand, counting down.
TTAAACTCGTTCTTATTAACCAGAGCCTGATAAATAAAGGCTGCAATATCGGCTCGCGTCGCAACTTCGTTGGGATTCAGATAAGCACGGTTGGGATAATTAACGACAATATTACGCTGAGTTGCAGCAGCAGTGCCACTGCGAGCATAGTCAGGAATTTCATTGCCATCCCTAAAAATGTTTAAGGTTCGATCGACAGAACCAGATGGGTCAAGCTTCAATCCGCTAGAGAGTGAAACCAGCGCTTGCACTTTAGGAATTTGCTGCTCTGGCTTAAAGGTATTATCAGGATAGCCAGACATGAATCCAGTGGTGTAAGCTTTCTCGATAGCGCTGGCTGCCCAATACCTCGCTGGAATATCGCTAAAACTCCGGCTGTTTCGCACAATACCTTCATTAAACGCTTTCCGTACAATTGCGGCAAATTGAGCGCGGGTAACGGGTTGATTAGGCTTAAAGCTACCGTCTGGAAAGCCCGCAATAATATCTTCTCGCGCCAGCCGCTCAATAAAGGGTCTGGCCCAATAATTAGACTCTACGTCTGTAAACGTAGTATTTTGGGCGGAGGCAGCATTCACAAAAGATATCCCTGGAATAATTGCTACACTCGCACCTAGGGCAAATGGACAAAAAGACCTAAGAGCTAATCGATTTAGAGATTTCATAAAATAAAGCTTCATTAGTGAGCAATGTTGGAGGTAAAACTTACTTATTATTTTTCCTTTAAAAAGCAACCACAAAAACAACTCTTGAATTACAAAAAGAATAATTTTCATATATCAGTACAATACTAGATTCAAGTTGTGAATTAGTAAGTATGCCGCAAGAGAGAGATTGAAAACACATTCCGCCGATCCAAAGGGGGAAATAATTACAATGAAGCCATAAAGATTGAAGCGATCGCGTCCCCATAGATTCTCAATAAGACAATATTGCTGAGAATATGAAAATGAACGCTCAAACCATCTAAGGCGTCAAAATCATTGCTGTTTAGTCCGTTTGAGTTTGCTTAAGCCCGACATCCTTTCTATTTGACGGTCGAGCGCGCCTCAACGGAGGGTGTGGTTTTGGCAGCTTTCGCATATCCGCCACCTCAAATCATCTAAGCTGTAAAATTGCACTACTGTTCGCCAATACCGAGGAAGCAATGCGGCTATCTCAAATGCTGTTCGTGACCCTGCGCGAGGATCCCGCAGAGGCTGAAATTCCAAGCCACAAGCTGCTGCTGCGGGCGGGCTACATCCGTCGAATTGGGAGCGGGGTTTATGCGTACTTGCCGTTAATGTGGCGGGTGCTCAAAAAAGTGACCCAGATCGTGCGCGAAGAAATGGACGCGACGGGCGCCCAAGAATGCCTGCTGCCTCAAATTCAACCTGCCGAGCTGTGGCAAGAGTCGGGGCGTTGGGACACCTATACCAAAGCCGAAGGCATCATGTTTGCCCTTAAAGATCGCCAAGGTCGCGAGTTGGGGTTAGGACCGACTCACGAAGAAGTCATTACCACCGTCGCCCGCGATACGATCCGCTCCTATCGTCAGTTGCCGCTACATCTCTATCAAGTCCAAACCAAATTCCGCGATGAAATCCGCCCCCGCTTTGGCCTCATGCGCGGGCGCGAATTCATCATGAAAGACGGCTACTCCTTCCATACAGATGTTGAGAGCCTTAGAGAAACCTACGCGCACATGTATCAAGCCTATAGCAACATCCTGCGGCGATCGGGGCTGACCTTCCGCGCCGTAGAAGCGGATTCTGGGGCAATCGGCGGATCTGGCTCCCACGAGTTTATGGTCTTAGCCGATGCGGGTGAAGACGAAGTGCTGTATACCGAGGACGGCAAGTATGCCGCCAACGTCGAAAAAGCGATCGCCCTTCCCCCAGAAGCCGTCGCCTCTGCTTTTACCAAGGACGAAATCAAAGACACGCCCAATGCCAATACGATTGAGGCACTCTGCCAGCAGCTCGACTGCGACGCAACCACCATCGTTAAAAACGTCCTGTACCAAGCCACCTTTGATAACGGTCAATTGGTATTAGTCTTGGTCAGCATTCGCGGCGACCAAGCGGTAAATGAGGTCAAGCTGAATAACGAGCTAGTGAAGGTTGCCGCAGACTACAAGGCAAAGGCAATTTTAAGTTTGACCGTTGCCGACGCGGACAGCCAGTCCCAGTGGGCCGCAAGTCCTATCCCCGTCGGCTATATCGGCCCAGACCTTGGCGATAAATTAATCCAGACCAAACCTAAGGTTGCCAATAAGTTTCTGCGCTTGGCAGACCAAACCGTAATAGAGCTAAAAAACTTTGTCACGGGCGCAAATCAGCCCCACCAGCATCGGGTTGGCGCAAACTGGGGCAAGCTCATGCCCTTGGGTAAAGCGGTGGATGTGCGGAAAGCGACGGCGGGCGATCGCGCCCTCCACGACTCGACCCAGCTGCTTCAAACCGCACGAGGCATCGAAATCGGTCATATCTTCCAACTTGGGACCAGATACTCAGCAGCGCTCGGCGCGACCTTTACCACCGAGCAGGGGGAAGAATCTCCCCTCGTGATGGGCTGTTATGGCGTGGGCGTCTCCCGGCTGGCTCAAGCTGCGGTGGAACAGTCCCACGATAAAGACGGCATTATCTGGCCCGTGGCGATCGCCCCCTATCACGCGATCGTGGTCGTCCCCAACCTAAAAGAAGCCACTCAAGTCGAAGCGGCGGAGCAAATCTACCAAAACCTCAACGCGGCGGGCATTGAAACCTTGCTGGACGATCGCGACGAGCGGCCCGGCGTGAAGTTCAAAGACTCGGAATTGATTGGAATTCCGTATCGGGTGGTGACGGGGCGATCGCTGGCTCAAGGAAAGGTGGAAGTGGTCAAACGCGCTGACAAAACCTCAGTGGAGGTCCCCATCTCGGAGCTGGTTTCTACGCTCAAAGCCTGGATTGCCGAAGCGTTGCGGTAGGGCTGGAACTCGCAGACGACCAGAGCAGTCCGGGGAAGGAGGCGACGCAGTACCCTTAGAATGAAGGTAGGAGTGGAGGAGAACGTCGGTTTATGGTGAAATCTCGAATGCGCATGGTGGGGGTGCTCTCTAGCATCATCCTTGCGGCTTTGCCGTTCGGGCTGAGTGGCTGTTTCGAGTCGGATGCGCCCAAAACAGGGGCTTCCCCCACGTCTGCGGTGCCTTCCGTCGAACCCGCACCCCCAGCGACCCCCTCCGGTGACACGACCGATCCAATTGCCGCAGCCGAACCTCAGGTTTATTGGCTGCGCAGCGAAGGTAAAAAGCTAGAGCTTTCTCCTGTCAAAGTGACCATTGAGGTCGGCAATACGCCGAGCGAGAAGCTTAAGGCTACGGTAGAGCGGCTCCTTAAGGGGCCTGCAAATGCCGATGTCACCAGCTCGATTCCAGATGGAACGAAGCTTAACTCTCTTAAAGTCGAACGAGACGGGGTTCACGTCGATCTCAATAAAGCCTTTACCAGCGGCGGCGGGAGCACTTCTATGCAGGGAAGACTGGGGCAGGTGATTTATACCGCTAGCTGCCTGAATCCGACGGAACCGGTATGGATTTCTGTAGAAGGCGAACCCCTATCCGTTTTGGGCGGTGAAGGGCTAGAAGTGCCCCAGCCGATGACGCGAGATGACTTCAAGAAAGGATTTTCGCTCTAGCGTGCGTTTGCCTATGGGTCGAATTCTTCGCTTTTTCATTCTCGGCGTTTTAACCCTAGCGCTGACTTTAGGCTTTGCGCCGCTCGCAAACAGCCAGTTAACGGTGCCGACCCCCAGCACGGGCGGTTCGTTTTTACCATCCAAGGTATCGCGGTTTGGCAACATCGAAGTCACCGCCGTGCGATCGCGGCTGACGGGCAAGCCGTTGTTTGAGGTAGCCTCTGAAACGGTCTCGAACCGCAGCAACCCAGGGGATAAGATTCCCGTTGAGGTCAGAGCGGCCCAGATTGCTGGCACCCTAGAGCGAACGGTCGCGCATTTTTCGCAGACAAAAGAACCGCTGCAAGTCTTGGCAAGTCAGCTCAATGGTGCCTTCGTTCTGGTTGCCAACAGTAAGTCGCGCCAGTTTCAACTGGCCACGGTTACAGACTTAGACGCTTACTATTACGGCCAATCTCAAGCCGATGTAGCCGCGCAATGGCAGCAAAGCCTTCAGCAAGCGCTGGCGGAGGAGGTGCGACTGACTTCGCCGACCGTGCTTTTAGAATATCTTTTCAACGCGCTGAAGCTGGTTCTCGTCATTGCCTCTGTCAGTTTTTTGTTCTGGCTGTTTCAGCGATCGCTGCACCGCCAGTGGAAAACTTTGAAAGCGCAACAAAAAGCCCGCGATCGAGAGGCCCAAGCCGAACTGAACGAGGCTAAAACCTCAGATTTACAAGCAGATTCTATCGATCGATTGCGATCGCAGTTTTTGGTGACCGTCCAAGGGTTTTTAAACCTCAAACGGCGTCTTCGGATTTACTCGTCATTGCGGTGGCTGCTGTTTTGGATGCAGGTATTGCTGTGGTATTTCGGGACCTTCATTGTCATTTCTCAGGTTCCCTACCTGATGGGCTATCGCGACTGGCTGTGGGGAACTCCCATCCAGATCTTGCTGATCTGGTTCGCCACCGGACTCAGTATTCGCATCAGCCACGGCCTCATCGATCGCTTCAGCCAAAATTGGGCCAACAGTGCCTTCCTCTCTCAAGCGCTGGGCGACTCCCAGCGGCGGCTCCTGCGATCGGCCACGATCAAAACTGCCGCTGATGGGTTGGTCACGTTTCTGCTGAGCGCCACGGGCATTATCGGAGCGCTCAACGTCTTGGGTATCCCCACCGGGTCGGTTTTAGCAGGAGGAGCCATTTTAGGGTTAGCCATTTCCTTTGGGTCGCAAAGCCTCGTCAAAGACTTGGTGAATGGCTGTCTCATTCTGGCGGAGGATCAGTTTGCCGTAGGCGATGTGGTGCGGCTGAATTCCTTTCAGGGTCTGGTGGAAAACCTCAATTTAAGGGTGACGCAACTGCGCAGCCCAGAGGGAGAACTGATCACGGTGCCCAATAGCTCTATCGTTGCCGTCGAGAATCTCACGCGCAGCTGGTCGCGGGTCGATTTTTCAATTGAAGTGGCCTACGAAGCGGATCTCAAAAAAGCGCTGGCGGTTTTGCAGCAGGTGGCCCAGCAGCTCTACGAAGATCCGGCGTGGCAGCCCAAAATTCCCGAACCGCCGGAGGTGCTGGGGGTTGATAATTTATCCCATACGGGGATGCTGCTGCGCGTTTGGATCAAAACCGTTCCCCTCGAACAGTGGCGGGTAGGGCGCGAATTTCGCTATCGGGTACGACTGGCGTTTGAAGAACGGAATGTGCCCATCGGCAAACCCCAGTTGGTCGCTTCCACGGGGGATGAGTCCAAAGGCCACGGTGCAGTGCCGACCAATAGCCATCATCATTAAGCGCCTGCAAGCATAAATCTAGAGTTTATGCAGGTTTGCGCCCAAAATTATGACCTGCATTCGCTCGGCCAAATCGGTTGCACGGTGTAGATTGTTGGAAGCACCCGTTGCAATACTGTCAAAAATGACTGTAATCATCAGGAGGTTCAGCAATGAAAAAGACCTATCGAGGGAGCTGCCACTGCGGCAAGGTTTGTATTGAAGCCGACATCGATCTCAGTGCGGGGACTGGCAAGTGCAACTGCTCGATTTGTAGCAAGACCAGGAATTGGTCAGCGATTGTCAAACCAGATGCGTTTCGTTTACTGGCTGGAGAGGCCGATCTATCGGATTATCCATTTGGTTCCAACAGCGTGCATCATCTGTTCTGCAAGCACTGTGGTGTACGCCCCTTTGGACGCGGGCACCTCGAAATCCTTGGCGGAGATTTCTATGCAGTCAAAATTAATTGCCTGAATGATGTGGACGATCGAGAACTTGCCAATGCGCCAGTTCATTATGCCGATGGACGCAATAACAACTGGCAGTCACCTCCTACTGAGACTCGGCATCTTTGAGTATCAAGCATTTTAAGTCGTTTGATGAGTGCTCCCGATCGCGCAATGCAGCAAACTTAGAGGTTGATACTTATGGTGCCATCACGCGCTATCCCACTCTCTGGGAACAGGAGGTGACTGATGAAGATTTTGGTAACAGGAAGTTCGGGACATCTAGGTGAAGCGTTGGTTCGCACTCTACAGAACACCAATCATGAGGTCATCAGTCTCGATCTCATTCACTCAGACTTCACGAACCAAGTTGGGTCTATTGTCGATCGAGATCGGGTCAAGCACGCTATGCAAGGGGTAGATGCTATTCTCCATACAGCGACCCTGCACAAGCCTCATGTCTCCACCCACAGTCGGCAAAGTTTCGTTGATACCAACATTACAGGCACGCTCAATCTTCTGGAAGAGGCAGTCGTCGCCAATGCGAGCGCTTTTGTCTTTACCAGTACGACCAGCGCCTTCGGGAGAGCACTCGTACCATCAGCGGAGGCTGCTGCAACGTGGATAACAGAGCGCGTCCCTCCCATTCCCAGGAATATCTATGGTGTGACCAAGGTTGCAGCAGAAGACCTGTGTGAACTATTCCACCGGAATTACCATCTGCCATGCTTGATTTTAAGAACCTCACGCTTTTTCCCAGAGGATGACGACCACCTAGAGACGCGTCAGGCTTACCAAGATGACAACATTAAAGCCAACGAATTTCTCTATCGACGGGTAGATCTTGAAGATGTTGTGAGTGCCCATCTTCTTGCTATTAAGAAGGCTCCTGAAATTGGGTTCGATCGCTACATCATCAGTGCAACCACTCCTTTTACACCTGACGATCTGTTTGACCTACGGGTAAACGCACCGTCGGTGGTGAAACGAAAGTTTCCAGACTATGCGGAAGAATATGTACGCCGAGGATGGAACATGTTTCCCACTATTGACAGGGTCTATGTCAACGAAAAGGCAAGGAAGGATCTGGGTTGGCAACCGCGCTATGACTTTCGAGTCGTACTCGATAAACTGAAAGCAGGCACCGACCCGCGCAGCCCATTAGCGCGCGCAGTGGGGTCAAAGGGATACCATGCCCAGAAATTTTTGAAAGAGCCTTATCCTGTGGAGTAAAGCGTCGATCTCACTTCACTCCAAACACCAACTCGCGCAGGTCGATTCACGCGACAAAATTGAGCATGCGACCCGCAACGTCAACTATTTTTTATTGACTGACCAGTCAGTTTTAGATAGACTGTATTTGTAAACTTCAACAACACAATGTCACGATCGCCTGAAGCAAACGCTCGCATTTAGTGTGCAACGACGGCGCAGATTCTCGAAAAAGCGCTTTGTAACGCACCATGAACAGTTAAATCATGATTTGCTGGCGTTTATTCAGAGTTGACTTCATGTGCCAGTCACGCCGATTTTGTAAAAATTTTCTACCCTTTACAGGAGGCAAATAGATGGCTCATATTCTTCATATTGATGCTAGCCCACGCGGTGAGCGTTCAGTGTCTCGCATGCTTGCCAAAGAATTTGTTGCTCAATGGAAAGCGACCTATCCAGACGACACAGTAACTTACCGAGATATTGGACGCTATCCGGTTCCACTGCTCAGTGAAGCCTGGATTGCCGGAGTGTTTACAACGCCCGATCAGTGGTCTCCTGAGAGTGCTAAAGCCTTGCAGATTTCAGATGAGTTGGTCGATGAATTTTGGGCAGCGGATCGCTACGTTTTCAGCATCCCTATGTATAACTTCAGCATTCCTGCTCATTTCAAAGCTTACATCGATCAAATTGTGCGCGTCGGTCGCACATTTGTATTGGATGAAGCTGGTTATAAAGGGTTAGTACACGATCGCAAAATGACTATCATTTTGGCTCAGGGGGGAGTCTATCCAGAAGGCAGCCCCAGCCAAATCTATGACCTGCAAACACCCTACTTAAAACTCATTTTTGGCTTCATGGGCATTACAGACATTGACTTCGTTTACGCTAATGGACTTGCTTTGGGAGATGATACTCGAAGTCAGGCGATCGCAAGCGCTCGATCTGCACTTAAAACTATGGTTGCCTAAAGGCTGTCCTGCTTGTGTGATGTTGCTCATCTTCCCCACGGTTAAAGCACTGAAATGGGAGAAATGCCATTCGAGAAATATATTGCTTTGCAACTTGTTTTGATTGACTGACTAGTCAGTTTTAGATAGACTGTACTTGTAAGCCTCAAGAAAACACAATGCCGCGATCGCCTGAAGCAAACGATCTCATCCGTCGTGCGACGACAACGCAGATTCTCGAAACAGCGCTGCGGTTGTTTTGCGAGAAGGGATATTACGCCACGGCGATCGCCGAGGTTGCCAAACAAGCAGGCATCTCGAAGGGATTGCTCTATCACTATTTTGCAAGTAAAGAAGAGGTGCTAGGAGCGCTGGTGGATCTGCGGATTGAGGATATCTTAGTCGTGATGAATGCTGCTAAAGCAAAATCAACCCCCGTGGCCCAAATTCGTCACATTGTGGAAGGTGCATTCGCAGATGTGCGCGAAAAACCTGCTGTTTTTCAGTTCTATCTGAATTTATTTAGCCAACCCAATCTCGATCCGCTGGTGGCAAAGCAGAGCCAAAAACTGCGAGACGAACAAGCCCGACAATTTCAAGTGCAAACAAGGATGTTCGAGCAATTGGGGGTAGAGCATCCCAGAGAGCGATCGCTGTACTTCTCAGCCACGTTACAGGGGGTGATGTTGATGTTTGCCACCTATCCCCAGAGTTTTCCCCTGGATGAGATCGAGGCTCAAGTGATTGCTGAGTTCTGTCAACAATAACGCTTATAGAACGAGGAAGGAGAGTCCATTATGAAAACACCATTTACGGGCAGTTGTCTGTGCGGAGCCGTTCGCTATGAGTGCAACGCCAAACCCATTGTGATGGGTAATTGTCATTGTAGAGATTGCCAAAAAGCAACAGGTACAGCCTTTTCCGCTGGGATGTTGGTTCCGCGCGACGCAGTAACAGTTGTTGGAGAGGTTAAATACTATAACGTAAAAGGCGATAGCGGAGGCATCGTCGGTCGCGGATTCTGTCCGACTTGCGGCTCTCAGTTGTTTAGTCAGCCGCCTGTTCGCGAACTCATGGGCATCATGGCAGGCAGCCTTGATGAACCAAGCTGGTTTCAACCCAGCATGGATGGTTATACAGACAGTGCCCAGCCCTGGGATTACATGAATCCAGATTTGCCCAAGTACGCCAAGATGCCGTCTGCTACAACAGCCGACTGAATTGAGCCAGTCATTTAGGAGCCAGTCATTATGCCGATACCTCCAGAATATCAACGTGCCTCCCTTGATTTCGAGAAATTCTTGTTGGATGCCCGCGAAGCCTCTGACCTAACCACAACAAATCAGGTCTATACAATGGTGCAAGGGGTCTTGCAAACCTTTCGCCGTCGGCTCACGCTTCCAGAGGCAATTTACTTCGCCGCAGTGCTTCCGCCCGTCTTGCGAGCTATCTTTGTCGCAGACTGGGATACCAATGAGCCACGCCGCAGTTTTGGCGATCGCGACGAAATGATCCAGGAAGTACAATCACTGCGTGCCGATCACAACTTTGCACCCGACACCGCCATTCAAGCTGTTGCTGCTGCACTCAGGAAGAACATTGACGAAGCACGACTCGATCGCGTATTAGTCACACTGCCAGCCGCAGCCCGTGACTTCTGGTGTCCAGAGTATTGCAATCTCGCCCGTTGAAATAGTCAGTTGCTAGGAGATGCAATCAGTTAGTAAACCTGCTGATGCAACTGGATATCGCTAATGCTTCAGCAAACATCTAATCACTATGGAAATTGAAACGAAAAGATTTCTACTGCGGGATTTTATAGAGTCCGATCGCGCCGCGTTTCTGGCGTATCAAGCCGATCCGCGCAATCTCACCTTCTACAATCCCAATGAGTCTAATCCCTTTCGCGAAGCGTCTCTGCAAGAGAATCGTGCTGCACGGTTATTCGAGTTATTTCAAACTTGGGCAGACGAGCGCCCGCGACTCAACTATCAACTGGCGATCGTCCAACGACAGTCTCCGCATGCACTGGTTGGTTGCGGTGGATTGCGAACTATCAACAACACGACAAATGAGATGGAGCTGGGAATTGAACTCGCACCCACCTATTGGGGTAGCTACGCCTACGCGATTGAAACTGGGGTAGCGCTGCTAGAGTTTGGGTTCAGGGAACTAAAGCTAGAGACGATTTCCGGTTCGACCGTGAGCGCCAACGCTAAAATTGCTCGATTAGCCGAGTGGGCAGGGGCAGAGATTGTGACGATCTGTCCAGGCGAATCGTGGCTGTCTGAACGAGGATGGAGTGAGGTCAAGTGGCGAATGACGCGATCGCAATGGGAGGTTCGCAAGAGGCTCAATGGTTCGAGATTGCTGACAATCTACCTTAACATAAAGAGTTCGAGTGACTAAATATCTCTTATCGATAGCGCACCAAACATGGGAGGATATTCGCGGCTAAACTATAACCTGCTCTCATAGTCAACCCGATAGGCAGCTTGGGTGGCATCGATCGCCTCAGCTAGCATCATCTGACGTGCAATTAACAGTCTCAATTGTTTTTGATATTGCAGCGGACGCATTGAGGTCACGATCGCGGGATCGTGATTCAGTGCCTTAATGTTCATGCTGGACTCCTGACAGATGAGCACTTCTCCTAGACTCACCCTAGAAAACTTTTCGCCACGAGCGCCTAACTTGAGAGGATTAGGCAATCATCTGAAAAGTTTGTGTACTTGTGCGGCATGCGATTGAGCCTACTATAGCTCATAGCACAAGCTACAATCTGATTAAGACTGTTTCTTCTTCATGCGGTAAGCGATCGGTGAAGATAAACTCTATACCAAGTACATTGCTCAGCACAATCAAATCCGACCCAAAGATCGATCTCTAGGTTTTTCCTGTTGAACGATGGCTGTAAATCACATTAAGCCGAATGAATGAAACGATTAGAACCTATCATTCGATGTCTGAACTCTATGCCTCCTTCGGTGGCAAGATGGAGCAGGATGCTGATTTTACAATCCATCGGAATGAGGAACTCTACAGAGAAATCCCGATCAAATCTCCGCTCTTTCGGACAAGCTACTACTCAGTTTTAATCCTTCGCAAAGGTCGAGGTCGATATATCATTGACGATCGATCTTATCCAATTCGGGACAATATTATTTATTTTACAAATCCAGGACATGTAAAAGGGTTTGAGATTGATGAGATATTGCAGGGATATATCATTACCTTCTCAGAATCGTTTCTCAAGCAGTATGTACATGGAAATATTTTAGATGAGTTTCCGTTCCTGATTGCGGAGGTGGCACCACCGAGCTATCCTGAGCCTGAAGTCTTTCAAGCCTTTGATAACTTGGGCGGTCAGTTGTTACAGGAATATCAATTAGATTCTACCTATAAGTTTAAAGTGATTGCCAGCTTGACCGTAGTGTTGCTGCTCAAAATTAAAGAGCGATTTTGGAAAGCATACAATCCATTGACTGAGGCTTTAACAAGTTCTGACATCACCCTGAGCTTTAAGCGTAATCTCGAAGCACATTTTCGCGATCTACTCGCTGGCAAATGCGAGCGCTTATTTCAAGTCCAGGATTATGCCCAGATACAGTATTTACATCCTAACTATTTCAGCACCGTCATCAAATACAAAACCGGAAAGTCCGTCAATAGCTGGATTGCTGAGAAGACAATCGCGGAGGCAAGGTCACTGCTGGCGCGATCTCCAGACTCGGTACAGGAAATAGCCTTTCGTCTAGGATTTAAGGACGCAGCGCACTTCTCTCGATTCTTTAAAAAGCATACTCAATCTTCACCTTCAGACTTTCGTCAAAGCCTGCAACGTTAAGCATTCAAAATTTCTATCCTCAGAATTACATTTCTCGAACTTAGAAATAAACAAGTCTATCGAGAAAATATGCCTGTTCTTCATCGGTGGGATCTGGCTTAATTCAATAAAGGATTTGCAATTTTAGTCAACTTTAAATTCAAGAAGGTGATTATGAACCCTAATCGTCGTAGATTTTTGAGTGCGATTGGAGCGACCGGAGTTATGAGTGCAATAGCTGCGACACAAACTAGTGCGCAAGCTCCAATGTCTTCTCAGGCTATTCCATCTCTTGCAATCTCTAGCGATCGACACCTTGGAGGTAAAGTCGCCATTATTACAGGTGCAAGAAACAACTTGGGTCGTGGATTTGCGGTTGCGCTGGCTCGGAATGGCGCGGATGTGGTTGTGCATTATCATCGTGAAGCAACACGCGACCAGGCTGAAGAAACGGCTCGTCTCGTGCAGCAACAGGGAACGCAGGCACTCCTTGTATCTGGCGATCTTTCTCAAGTGAGCAACATCAAACGACTTTTTGACGAAACAATGAAAGCGTTTGGAAGAGTCGATATCGTAGTTCATAGTGCAGGACGATCGGTGAAAAATCCATTAGCGGAGGTAACAGAAATAGAGTTCGATCGCGCCGCAGGGATTAATTCCAAGGGGACGTTCTTTATCATGCAGGAAGCCGTTCGGCGGATTGCAGACAATGGACGAATTATTAATATTGGCACCTCTTTGCTAGCTGCCAACATTCCTAACTATTCTGCCTATACAGGCACCAAGGCAGCGATGGAGGACTTTACCCGCGCACTGGCCAGAGAAATCGATTGGAAACGGAACATTACTGTCAATACCATTGGCCCTGGTCCAGTCGATACGCCGTTTTATCGCGTGGGGCTAACGCCAGAAGATATTGAGCGGGGGACTCGATTAGTCGGTCGCTTAGGCGAAGTTGATGACATTGTGCCATTGGTTGTATTTCTCGCGTCACCACAATCTCGCTGGGTTAACGGTCAAACCATCTTTATTAATGGCGGCTACGTCGCCCGGTAATCTTATCCAGATTAGGTATCTAGATTAGGAAGTAAACAATGAATATTGAGCAATTACCGCAGCAGCGATCCCATCGCTTGCATCCATTTATTTTGCTGGCTGCTTTTTTGAGCACATTTAGTATTGGGTTAATGAGCCCTATTCTACCTACTTTGGTTGAGCAATATGGGGGTAATGCGTTTACTATTGGGATGCTATTTTCTAGCTATTCTTTTGCGCAATTTCTAAGTGCACCCACCCTCGGCGCGATTAGCGATCGCTATGGGCGACGCGTGGTCATCCTGGTAAGTTTATGCGTTGCAATTTTCGGCTTTTCCCTATTTGCAGTAGGTGGGTCATTATGGGCATTGTTTTTGGGCTGGATGATTGTAGGTCTGGCTGACTGTTGGATTGGCAGCTCATTTTCCTATGTGGCAGACGTAACTGAATCTAACGATCGCACGCGCTACTTTGCATTTCTCAGCGCTGCTATTGGTGCCGGATTCATTGTAGGTCCAGCGACAAGTGGTTTCTTCTCGCGCTATAGTCCTGCCACCCCTCTCCATATCCTGATTGCGTTGCTCATTTTTGCTGCTATCTGGGGCTACTTCTCGATGCCAGAAAGCTTGCCCCCAGAGCAGCGGGCAACATCACTTCAATTTAGCCACCTGAATCCCTTGACGCAATTGCGCAATATAGTGCAATTTCCGCAACTGCGATTATTATTGCTGAGTTTTTTGCTGTTCTGGACGATTGTGATGGTGCCTTCAGCTAATTTGCCCAGCTTACTCTCGGACCGACTCAATTGGTCTCCAGAACAGATTTCTCCCTTGTTCATCATCTTTGGTGTCATTGACGTCTCCGTCCAATTAGTTATTTTACCGTTACTGCTGCGGCGATTTCGAGAAATCCGACTGGCTATTCTGGGTGGTGTAATGGCTGGATTCGCATTCTTCTTGCTCGGTCTATTCCCCCTTACAGGCACTCTACAACTTGTTTATATCGCAATGGTAGTCTTTAGCATCGGGCAACCTATTGTGCAAACCTGTCTTACAGGAACGATGTCAAAGAGTATGGGTAGCAGTATGCAAGGACGCGTTCAAGGGAGTATTGCTGCGGTGATGGCGATCGCGCAAGTCATAGGTCCATCCTGGGCGGGTTGGTTATACCAATCAGTGAGTCCATCGGCTCCTTACTGGGCAGCCGCAATCCAAGCGCTTGTCGCTGTAGCTATCATGCTTTTTGCACGTTCAAGACTGAAGCGGTTGAATCATAAGTATCGTGCTATTCATGATGAGGCAATTTACTATCGCTAGTTTTTTACTCGTTAATTAACGCAAATCAAACAAAAGGAACCCGATCGTGAAATATCGCAAACTAGGCCTAACAGATGAAAAAATCTCAGCATTGGGATTAGGCTGCTTGGGTATGGCTGACTTCTACAGCGATCGACAACGCGATGACGCTGAGAGTATTGCAACCATTCGAGCCGCGATTGACCTTGGCATTAATTTCCTTGATACAGGCGATTTTTATGGTATGGGGCGCAGCGAACTGTTGATTCGAGAAGCGATCGAAGGCATTCCCCGTAACAAAGTCTTTATTTCAGTGAAGTTTGGAGCGTTGCGCGATCATAAAGGAAACTTTAATGGGCACGATAATCGTCCAGTTGCAGTGCAGAACTTTCTAGCCTATAGTCTCCAGCGTTTGGGAGTAGACTACATCGATCTGTACTATCCCGCTAGAGTCGATCCAACTGTGCCGATTGAGGACACGGTAGGCGCGATCGCAGACCTGATTCAAGATGGTAAAGTGCGCTACGCCGGACTCTCAGAAGCATCTGCTCAAACGTTGCGTCGAGCGACTCAGGTGCATCCCATTGCCATGCTGCAAGCCGAATACAGTTTGTGGACGCGAGAGCCTGAAACCGATCTGTTGCCCGTGTGTCGAGAATTGGGAACGAGTTTAGTTGCCTACTCACCATTGGGACGAGGATTTTTAACCGGAGCGTTTCAATCTCCCGATAACTTTCCACCGGGCGATTTTCGGCGGAACAATCCCCGCTTTCAGGGCAAGAATTTTTATCGCAATCTGGAACTGGTCGAAAAAATCAAACAGATTGCCATCCAAAAGCAGTGCACGCCTGCTCAACTTGCGATCGCTTGGTTGCTAACAAAAGGCGAAGACGTTATTCCCATTCCTGGGACGAAAAGTCAATCACGACTGCACGAAAACGTAGGTGCATTAGATATTGCATTAACGGCTGACGAGATTCAACAAATTGAAACCGTTGTGCCGATCGGCGCTGCTGCAGGAACTCGCTATCCTGAAGCATTGATGACCTCGGTCAATCGTTAGTTCTGCTGCAATATATACCCATGCAAATCGTTTCCCATAAGAATCTGACAAACCGCCTTAAGAATCTGAAAGAAGCCGAGCAATGGAGCTGGCTACACTTTGCTGTTCGAGTTTTATAACGCATGGAGATCGATGATATGCAGATGAATACTCCTCCTCATCAAAGCAATCTCTCAGTTCTGCTCAAGATGGAAGCTGCGATCGACGCTCATGATATTGACGCGTTGGTGAACTGCTTTGCCAATGACTTCGTGGGCGAACAGCCAGTACACCCGGAGCGAAACGTGACTGGCGCAGAACAGGTGCGAAAGAACTGGACTGGCATCTTTGCTCAAGTGCCCGATATTCAAGCGAAATTAGTGACCCACACGATCGCGGGTGACATTGGTTGGTCGGAATGGCATTGGCAGGGAAATCAGACAAACGGCACAGCATTCAATCTGCGAGGCGCTGTCGTTACGGGACTCAGAGAAAACACGATCGCATGGGCAAGGCTATATATGGAGCCAGTTCAAATCTGATGCTGACAAATACCCAAAGTAAAAAGGAAGACAATCACCATGTCAACCGTTGAGAATAAAGTCATTGCCATTACAGGTGCGAGTAGCGGTATTGGTGAAGCTACCGCTAGATTACTCGCTCAAAAGGGTTTACGGGTGGTGCTGGGGGCACGGCGCACTGACCGACTAGAAGCGATCGCCTCCGAAATCTGCGAGCAGGGTGGCGAAGCAGAATACTGTGCTCTGGACGTGACCAGCCTCGAAGACATGCAAGCCTTTGTCGAGTTTGCCAAAGACAAATTTGGTCGCCTGGATGTCGTTGTCAATAATGCTGGGTTGATGCCACTCTCAAAGCTAGATGTCTTAAAGATCGACGAATGGAACCGGATGATTGATGTCAACATTCGCGGTGTTCTGCATGGTATTGCTGCCGCGCTGCCGATCTTCAAGCAGCAACAGTCTGGACAGTTTGTCAATATATCCTCGACCGGAGGACACAACGTCTATCCGACAGCAGCCGTATACTGCGCCACGAAGTTTGCAGTCCGGGCGATCTCCGAGGGACTGCGACAGGAATCGACGGATATTCGGGTCACAACGATCTCGCCCGGTCCGACTAAATCCGAACTTCCCAACACCATCACCGATCCTGAAGCGGCGGAGTGGGTAGAAGAATTTCGCAAGGCGATCCTCCCAGCAGATGCGATCGCCCGTGCTATTGCTTTTGCGGTCGAGCAGCCCGAAGATGTGGAGGTGAATGAGATTGTTGTTCGACACATTAAAAGCAGTTAAGCACCAGCCGATGAGGATAGTTTTATGTCACGCATACCGTCACAGCACTTACCGCTCCAACTTTCCCCACTCGATCGACCCACCTCCGATCTCAGCTTGACACTGCGGTTGGGTAGCTCAGCAGATGCTCCGGCTTGCGCCGAAATCTGCTACGAAGCTTTCAAAAGCATTTCCGATCGGCATGGGTTTCCCCCCGATTTCCCAATGCCTGAAATGGCTCAGGATATGATGTCGATGCTGTTTTCGCAACCCGATGTGTACGCTATCGTTGCTGAGATGGCTGGACAGATCGTCGGCAGTAACTTCCTGTGGGAAGCGTCAACGATTGCTGGGGTAGGCCCGATTACCATTGCCCCCCATCTCCAGAATGCTACCCTGGGGAGACGATTAATGGAAGCGGTACTGGAACGGGCGCAACAACAAGGGTTTGCTGGGGTGCGTTTGGTGCAGGCAGCATTTCATAACCGATCGCTAGCCCTCTACACCAAACTGGGGTTTGATGTGCAGGAGCCACTGGCGCTTCTACAAGGGGCAGCACTGGGGCTGGAAATTCCAGGGTATGCAGTCCGCCCAGCGATCGAGGCAGATTTGGCAGCCTGTAATCGTCTCTGTTGGCAAGTTCATGGGTTCGATCGGGGTCGAGAGCTGCTTCAAGCCATTCAACAAGGTACGGCAACCGTTGTGGAGCACGATGCTCGGATCGCAGGCTATGCCACGCTCATCGGCTTCTTTGGTCATGCTGTCGGCGAAAACAACGAAGACCTGAAGGCACTGATTGGTGCGGCAAAGTCTTTTGAGGGGGCTGGATTTCTGCTACCCACCCGCAACAACCAACTATTTCGCTGGTGTTTGCACCACGGACTTCGCATTGTGCAACCTATGACATTGATGAGTCTCGGTCTCTACAACCAGCCCACTGGTACATTTCTACCATCTATTCTTTTTTGAGAGAACCCCGCATTTTATGACGCTAAAGCGTTGTAAGAAGCTGAAAGAAGTCAAGCATAGAAACTCAATACAGCAAGATTTCTGCGATCGCTTAAGTTTTTTCATCACCGTGGAGATATGAGTTTATGGTAGTCGCAAATACTCAATCAGGAACAAACCTATATGAGATTGCTGATGGAATATACCGAATCAACACACCAGTAGCTGGTTTCTCGTTTAACCAATACCTGATTGTCGATGATGCTCCCCTGCTATTTCATACGGGTCCTCGCAAAATGTTTCAACTGGTTCGTGAGGCAGTCTCTAAAATTGTGCCTGCGGAGAGTCTAAGATACATTGCATTTTCGCACGTAGAATCAGATGAGTGCGGCTCTCTTAATGAATGGCTCTGCGCCGCCCCAGACGCTATTCCTGTCTGCGGCAAGGTTGGAGCACTCGTGTCCGTCGAAGATTTAGCAGATCGGTCTCCACAGGCGCTCGCGGATGGAGAGGTTCTTTCGATTGGGAAGCACTCGCTTCAGTGGTTTGATACTCCGCACCTGCCCCACGGATGGGATTGTGGCTATCTCATGGAAGAAGTTACCAAAACACTTCTGTGCGGAGATTTATTCACACAAGGCGGGGCAAATCTGCCTCCATTGACAGAATCAGACATACTAGAACCGAGCGAAGCATTTCGCAAGCAAATGGATTACTACTCCCATACGCAGAAAGGGCGAGAGATGCTAGAGCGATTAGCTTCAGAAGAACCGAGGGTTCTAGCCTGTATGCATGGTAGTGCATGGCAAGGTGATGGAGCAGGCTTACTAAGGGCGCTGGCTGACAGACTCTCTGGCTAACAATCAATGGAGCAGGAGAATATCATGACTCAATACGATTATATTGCGATCGGTGCAGGTTCGGCAGGTTGTGTGGTCGTCAATCGCCTCACCGAAGATCCCGAAACAACTGTGCTGCTGCTGGAAGCAGGTAATCCCGATACTAAACCAGAGATTCACATCCCAGCAGATTGCCTCAAACTCCTCGGCTCTGAGGTGGACTGGGGCTATTTCTCGGAACCCGAACCCTACCTGAACGATCGCACTATCTTTTATCCTCGCGGCAAAGTCCTAGGGGGCAGCAGTTCGATTAACTTTCTGCTCTATATTCGAGGCAATCCTCACGATTACGATCGCTGGCAAGAATTAGGTAACCCTGGCTGGAGTTATCAGAGTGTTTTGCCCTACTTCAAAAAATCAGAGCATCAGCAACGTGGAGCCGATGACTATCACGGTGTGGATGGAGAGTTGAATGTCACCGACCTGACTGTGCGTGCCCCGACCTCTCAACGGTTTGTAGATGCCTGTGTAGCAATGGGATATGACCGCAATCCCGATTTCAATGCCACACAACAGGAAGGAGCAGGATTCTACCAAATGACAGTCAAAGATGGAAAACGGCACAGTACGGCTGCTGCTTTCCTCACGCCAATACTAGAGCGCCCGAATCTAACCGTTCAAACGGATGCATTGGTGACTCGATTGCTATTTGAGGGAACTCGCGTCATTGGTGTGGAGTACTTACATGCAGGGAAAATACATCAAGTCAGGGTCAATCGGGAAGTGATTTTAAGTGCGGGCGCGATCGATTCACCTAAGCTGCTGATGCTCTCAGGTATTGGCGACGCAGAACACCTGCAAGCAATGGGGATTTCTGTCGTCGCCGATCTACCGGGTGTCGGTCAAAACCTGCAAGATCACATCCTCGTTCCCGCAGTCTACCGTGCAACTCAGGCGTTGCACCTCACTACCACCAATAGTGGGATTGGTGAAGCTGGACTGTTTCTGCAGAGCGAGGGAAAAATAGATGTCGCACCAGACTTGCAATTTTTCTGTTGTGCCATTCCCTGGTTACCTCCGGGTTATTCCCCAGTTGATTGGGGATTTACGGGTGTCGTTAGCTTAACCCATCCCCAAAACAGTGGGAGTGTCGCGTTGCGTTCTTCCGAGCCGAAAGACGCTCCGATCGTTCGACTGAATTATCTGCAAACTCGATCCGACGTGCAAAAGCTAGTGGCAGGGATTCAACTCCTTCGTAACTTATTTCATTCCGATTTCTTGGATGAGTTTCGCGGTGAGGAAGTTGCTCCAGGCACTGATGTTCAAACTGGTGAAGCCCTCGAAGCTTACGTTCGGGAAGTTTGCACCACGATGTATCATCCGGTTGGCACTTGTAAAATGGGTACTGACTCAATGGCAGTTGTAGATCCCGAACTTCGAGTCCGTGGAGTAGAAGGATTGCGGGTTGTCGATGCTTCCATCATGCCCACAATCACCACCGGAAATACGAATGCGCCCACCATCATGATTGGCGAAAAAGCAGCCGATTTAATCAAATCGGCCAGTCAGTTGCAATTTTCACGATCGTCATTGCCTCTAAGGAGATCGACACGATGGAAACAGTAGATGTCATTATCATCGGCAGCGGTCAAGGTGGTATTCCGTTAGCCACTGATTTTGCTAAAGAGGGTCGCAAGGTCGTTTTATTCGAGCGGGATGCCTTAGGTGGCAGTTGCATTAACTATGGCTGTACGCCGTCCAAAGCATTCTTGGCAGCAGCCCACACAGCGGGTCGTGCCCGTCAAGGAGAGAAATTAGGAATTCACACGCAAGTTGAAGTTGATTTTCCCGTTGTGATGGAGCGAGTCCGAAGTATTCGCCACGATTTCAACCAGGGCATCCGCCAACGCTTAGAGAATGTCGGCGTCAAAATCGTTTGCGCCGAAGCCGCCTTTGTGGGAGAGCGAACGATTCAAGGCGAGGATGTGACAGTCCAGGCCCCCCTGGTTATCATCAACACGGGCACGTCGTCCCCGATCCCAGATATTCCCGGTTTGGCTGGAACTCCCTATCTGACTAATCGCAACTTTTTCGATCTGACCGCATTGCCACCGCGTTTACTCGTGCTGGGAGCAGGCTATATCGGATTGGAATTGGGCCAGGGACTAGCGCGTTTGGGCAGTCAGACTCACTTAATCGTCCGGGGCGATCGCGTCCTCGATCGAGAAGAACCTGAGGTCAGTGAGGTCTTAGCAAACGCTTTACAGCAGGATGGAGTCCAAATCCATTTTGGGGTTGAGGTGAATCAAGTTGCCCATCAGGATGGCGTGTTTGAACTGACCCTGACCAATGGCGAGCAACTTCAGGGAGAAGCGTTGCTGATTGCAATTGGTCGCAAACCCAATACAGGGGCCTTAAATGCAGCCACCAGTGGCATTGAGCTTGATACCCAGGGATTTATCAAAATTGACGACCAGTTTCAGACAAGCTGCTCTGGTATTTACGCGATCGGCGATGCAGCCAAACAGCCTGCGTTTACCCATGTGTCTTGGGAGGACTATCGGCGCTTAAAAGCCATTTTGTGCGGCGAAAATCGGACTCGGAGCGATCGCGTTCTCGGCTATGCGGTCTACACAGAACCTCAGGTTGGGCGGGTGGGAATCACCTTAGAGCAGGCTCTGAAGCAAGGTATTAATGCGCGAGCTGTCACCTTGCCTATGAGCCAGATTGCGCGGGCGATAGAATGGGGGCACGAGCTGGGATTTTATCGTATAGTCATCGACAGCGACACCGACAAAATCTTGGGGGCGACCTTGGTGGGGTATGAAACCGCCGAACTCGTACATGTTTTCCTGGATCTGATGGAGGCAGACGCTACCTGGCAGTTATTAGAGCGATCGGTTCACATCCATCCTACCTATGGAGAAGCACTACCGAGTCTGGCACGGTTACTGCTGGGAGATGATATGCCAGGGTGCCCAAACCGATGAGTTGGGTACTGCCGACGGATTACTTTTCGATCGAATATCAAAGGAGAAAACCATGAGTCAGCAAGCTAACATCGCCGCCACACAGCGACTGGGAGAGGCGGTCAACAGCGGAAATCTAGAAATTTTGCGCGAGGTGTTCGCACCGACCGTCATCGATCGCGACCCGGCCCCCGATCAGGAGCCAGGGCCAGCGGGTTTCATCCACTTCTTTACGGGATTTCGAGCTGCCTTCCCGGACTTGAGCATTAGTGTAGAGCAACTGGTGGCCGACGACGATAATGTGGCGATCGCCTACACGGTTACGGGCACTCATCAGGGTGACTTCTTGGGCATTCCGGCAACGGGTCGTCCCATTAAAGCCCGTGGCGTTCAGATTGCCCGCTTCGAGAACGGTCAAATTGTCGAGCGGTGGGGTAGCTCTGACCAACTGGGCATTTTGCAGCAGCTTGGTGCGAACCCGTTGAACCCATAAGATAAAATTGGTATTTAACTGGCAAATCTTGAGTGGTGGAAATGGAACATTCAAACAGGCGATGGGAATTGCTCCACATCAATATGTGATTCAACAGTGAGTAGAAGAGGCAAAATGGATGTTGGCGAAAACGGATTTGGCGAAGCTTGCGCGCCGTCTTCGGCGATCGCAGACATCGCTTTACAAGTCGGTTTCTCCAGTCAAAGCCATCTGACGCAACAGTTCAAGCGCATTACTGGAATGACGCCAAGACAGATTCGCTAGCTCCATAAGAATCCGATCGATCGCCGTAAGAATTTGAAAGAATTTAAGTGTTAGAACTTATTAGAACTTATAGGAGCGGTCGAAGTTTGAGCGTACATGAGCCGTGCAATGCAATGCTAGAGCAATCCTAATGCTTTGAAGCTCCGACGAGTCAGTTCTAATCGCTGAGGAGCTTCTTTTGCACTGGGCATGGTGATATTCGTTGCAAAGAAGTACACATTGTTGTTCTGTTCTAAATACCCAACAATCCAACCAATACTAGGCTTCACAGAATCGATCCAGCCTGTCTTACCTCTCAAAGTATAATTTGGTGTCCGCTCGACGACCATCATGTCTTTAACAAGATCGCTTGTGCGTTGCGAGAAGGGTAAAGCATTGCGTTCCAAGCGTTGCAGAAATTCGATTTGCTGCTTGGGCGTGGTTTGTAGCGGTCCATCTAACCAGAAGCGATCGATCCGGTCAGCGGCCCCAATTTGACGGTTGCCATAGTTGACTTGCCGAACAAACTTTTGCATGCTTTGATGCCCATTTTTCCGTGCCAGCACTTGATAAAACCAGACGGTGGAATCCTTGAACGCTTGACGCAAATTCGTATCGCGATTCCAAGCCGGAATCGATCGTTGGATGCCATCCCATGTTAGAACAGTGACATCATCTCGAATCGTCCCTATTTCAAGTGAGATTAAAGCATTTAAGATTTTGAAGGTGCTACCAGGAAAGAAAGCGGTGCGATTGCGTGAGGGGTTGTGTTCGTAGAAGCGATCGCGGTTTTTATCGTAGATAACGATCGCACCATCGATGCCCAACTCCTGGAAGGCTTTGCTGAGATTGGGAGCTTGTGCTATTTGAACTCGCTCAGTTGGATGCGATCGTGCCACTGCGATCGCGTCAGGTCGCGCCGCGATCGTGCAAATCGCTAAACTGCAAAGCAGCGCAAGGCTAGAAACATTGAGGAACCCTAGTTTGAGCCGTTTGCTTAAAGCA
The DNA here is from genome assembly GCF_044923475.1 of Altericista sp. CCNU0014. NCBI lineage: Bacteria > Bacillati > Cyanobacteriota > Cyanophyceae > Synechococcales > Altericista > Altericista sp. CCNU0014. Next base: position 705,972 of record NZ_CP137338.1, on the reverse strand, counting down.
GCTTCGATTCTACGCATTGTTGTCCCGATCCTGAAATTGTAAGTTGAAGAATACATCTCAATGTAGAGCGATTCCGGAAAGCCCCAATTTGTGCGAAACGCGTCAAGCAAGCTGTTCGTCCCAAAAGGCAGCTTCTACTTTATGTCCATCTGGGTCGCGCACAAAACAGCCGTAGTATGCATCGCTGTAGTCTGAGCGAGAACCTGGTGCACCTTCGTCTTTGCCGCCTGCGGCTAGTGCTGCTTCATAGAAGGCATGGACGGCTTCTTTCGTGGGAGCAATAAAGCCAACATGCGTGCCATTGCCCACGGTCGCAGGTTGTCCGTCAAACGGAGTTCCGACCCAGAATTCAGGATATTGTTTGCCGTAAGCGATCGCACCTGGATGTTCCATCAGTCGCTTGCAGCCTAGCGTGAGTAGAACGCGATCGTAGAATGCAATCGCCCGTTCGAAATCATTGGTGCCAATCGAAACGTGCGAGAGAATGCTGGGATTATTGTCCATATCTAAATCCTCCATGCGTTCGTTTGAAACATTCACTACATTGTAGTCAACCCCATTTCAATCAGTGCTATGAGCGATCGCTGACTGGGTTGACAAAGTCTGTAAGCCAGACTTAATCGCGCAGGTTGCTGAAGCATCTAATCTTGATGGCGATCGCATCGTTCTTGCGAACTCCACCAAAAAGCTTAATTCTCTGGAGTTTGGCAAGCGATATACTTTAGGAGGCGGCTGACAGTCCTTCGTCGGGGAAGAGTTCAATGATTACCCTGCCTGGAACGATCCATCTCGATCGATTGATTGCCCCGTTGATGCAGGTGGCGATCGAAAATGCCGGAGCCGAAACAGGCGCTCTGATTCTCGTGGAAGACGATCGACTCACTGTGGTGGCTCAATGCAGTGGAAGTAGACAGTGCAATCTAGAAAAGCTTACGGTTGCTGACTGTACAACGATTCCTGTCTCCGTCATTCACTCGGTAGAACGCACTCAAGAAACGCTGATGCTTGATGATGCAGTCAGCGAATCGCCTTTTTCAACCGATCCTTACATTCAACACCAACAGACGCGATCGCTCCTTTGTATGCCAATTCTCAAGCAAAGTCAGCCGATCGGCATCCTTTATCTGGAGAACAATCTCAGTACTGGCGTGTTTACCAGCGATCGCTTACAAGCCCTCGAATTGTTGATGGATCGGGCAGCAATTTCTCTAGAAAATGCTCGACTGTACGAACAGTTAAAAAACTATGCCGAAACACTGGAAAGGAAGGTAGAAGAGCAAACGCAAGCCTTACAGCAGGAGATCGTTGAACGTCAACAAACCGAAGCGGCATTGAGACAAAGCGAAGCAAATTATCGCAACCTATTACAAACCGCAAATTCAGTCATCATTCGCTACGATCCGCAAGGACGGATTCGATACATCAATGATTATGGAGTCAAACTTCTGGGCTATGAAGAACATGAGATTTTAGGGCGGAGCTTATTTGAAACCATCATTCCAGAAGCCGAACTCTCTGGACGCGATATGAGACCCTTTGTCCGCGATCTACTTCGCAATCCTCAATCTTACCCGCAAGGCGAGGGTGAAAACCTGTGTCGAGACGGTCGGCGAGTTTGGATGGCTTGGTCAAATCAAGCCATCTTTAATGACCAAGGAGAGGTCGTTGAAATCTTATCGGTGGGCAATGACACCACCCAACGCAGACAAGCAGAAGAGGCATTACAACGCAGTGAAGCCAAGTTCCGAACTATCTTTGAAAACTCGCAGGTTGGCATCTTCCGAGTCCGCTTCTCGGATGAGTTAATTCTCAATGCCAATCAACGCCTTGCCAATCTGTTGGGCTTTGATTCACCAGAGGAGATTATCGGGCTGGAACACAGCATCGGCTATTTTGTAAATCCCAGCGATCGCCAACACTCCCTTGAGTTGCTGAAGCGGGATGGGGAACTGCGAAGCTATGAAGCACAGCTGCGAAAACAAGATGGGACAGTGTTTTGGGGACTTTTCTCCTCTTACTTGAATGCAGACGATGACTACATTGAAGGGGTGCTTGCCGATATTAGCGATTGCAAACAGGCAGAAGCGGCATTACGGCAAAGTGAAGCGAACTATCGCAACCTGCTACAAACCGCGAATTCAGTCATCCTTCGCTACGATCCGCAAGGACGAATTTGCTACATCAACGATTATGGGGTCAAACTCCTGGGCTATGAAGAACATGAAATTGTAGGGCGAACCTTATTTGAAACCATCATTCCAGAAGCCGAACTCTCTGGACGCGATATGAGACCCTTTGTCCGTGATTTACTTCGCAACCCTCAATCATACCCGAAAGGTGAAGGTGAAAACCTGTGTCGAGATGGTCGGCGAATTTGGATGGAGTGGTCGAATCAAGCCATCTTCAACGATCAGGGAGAGGTCGTTGAAATCTTATCGGTTGGCAATGATACCACCCAGCGTAGACGAGCAGAAGAGGCATTACAACGCAGTGAAGCCAAGTTCCGAAACATCTTTGAAAACTCCCAGGTCGGCATCTACCGAACCCGCACCTGTGATGGATTAATTCTCAATGCCAATCAACGCTTTGCCGATCTGCTTGGCTTTGATTCGCCAGAAGAGATCGTTGGGCTGGAACACACTACAGACTTTAATGTAAATCCCAACGATCGCCAACAATTCATTGAGGTGCTGAAGCGGGACGGGGAAGTGCGAAGCTATGAAATCCAGATGCGAAAACGAGATGGGACACCATTTTGGGGACTTTTCTCTTCTTATTTGAATGCCGACGATGACTACATCGAAGGAGTGATTGTGGATATTAGCGATCGCAAGCAAGCAGAAGCCGCTCTACAAACGAGTGAAGAACGACTACGCTTGGCATTAACCGCTTCAAATCAGGGACTCTACGATCTCAATATCAAAACTGAAGAAGTCGTGATTAACCCAGAATACGCTTTAATGCTGGGCTACGATCCAGCAACATTTCACGTGACCAAATCTACGTGGATTGAGAGTTTGCATCCTGACGATAGAGAATCAGTGCTTGCAGTTTACCATGCTTGTATTACCGGAGAAGTCCCCAGCTATCAAGCAGAGTATCGCCATCGTACCCAGGATGGTCAGTGGAAATGGATTCTTGCTGTTGGCAACGTTGTTGCCTGGAATGAATTCGGTGAACCCATCCGAGCGTTGGGAGTTGTTACGGATATCGACGATCGCAAACAGGCAGAAGCCGCGCTGCAAGCCTCAGAGAAAGAGCTGCAAACTTTAATTGCGGCAATTCCCGACCCGCTGTATGTACTAACTTCTGAAGGGCAAGTACTCGATGCAGTCGAGAGAGAGCCCAATCAGTCATGTAGACCAATCGAGGAGCAGATTGGTAAAACACTGCATCAACTCCTTGCCAAGGAACAAGCCGATGAATTCCTGAGTTGCATGCAGCAGGTGCTGAGAACCCAGCAAGTCCTTACCATTGAATACAGCCACTGGAAAGCTGGGCGAGAAATCTGGTTTTCGGTTCGCATTGCCCCGATTCGGCACGAGCAGGTGATTTGGTTAGTGCGAGATATCACGGCGCTGAAGCAAGCAGAAGAAGCCTCAATTTTAGAGGAGCGCAACCGCATGGCACGCGAAATTCACGATACACTCGCTCAGGCGTTTACAGGCATTCTGGCTCAGGTCGGAGCTGCAAACCAGGTACTAACGGATGATGTAGAAGCAACTCAGGCACATCTAGACCTGATCAAAGAATTGGCACGAACAGGACTGGTTGAAGCGCGGCGATCGGTCGTCGCACTCCGTCCTCAGCTTTTGGAGGAAGGCAGTTTACAGAGCGCTCTCCATCGTCTCGTCGCTCAATTCAGAACTGCCGCATTGGAAACCACTTTATATTATGAAATCGAGGGTGCAGTATATTCTCTACCCACTGAAGTTGAGAGTAACCTACTGCGGATGGGGCAGGAAGCATTGACCAATGCGATTAAACATGCAAATGCTGACGAAATCCGAGTGGAGCTAGTCTACGAGCGCGATCGGGTTTGCTTGCGCGTAAAAGATAATGGGCAGGGCTTTGGAGTTGGCAGTATTCCAGCCTCTGAGGGTTTTGGCTTACTCGGCATGAGCGAACGGGCAGAGCGCATCGGCGCACAACTCACAATTAGGAGTCAACCCGGACAAGGAACAGAGATTATTGTCATCGTCAATCAGGAGTAGCATTACGATGATCCAAACCACGACCATTCGGATTCTGATTGCGGACGATCATGCCATCTTTCGGCAAGGATTAGCCACGATTATTAACCGTGACCCAGGTATGAACGTGATTGCCCAAGCCGAAAATGGGGAGCAGGCGATCGCGCTATTTGAGGAACACCAACCAGATGTCACGCTGATGGATCTGCGAATGCCTGAAGTGGAAGGCGTTGTTGCCATCGGGGAAATTTGTGCGATCGCTAAATCTGCTCGAATTATTGTACTAACCACTTATGATAGTGACGAAGATATCTATCGAGGATTACAGGCAGGCGCAAAAGGATACCTGCTGAAAGAAACTGAACCGGACGAGCTTCTGAATGCCATTCGCACCGTTCATCGGGGTCAGAAGTATATTCCGCCCGATGTGGGAGCCAAGTTGGTACAGCGAATGAGCAATCCAGAACTGAGCGAACGAGAACTAGCAGTACTCCGCTCGCTGGCGCAGGGGATGAGCAATGCCGAGATTGCGGCGGCTTTGAATATCGGTGAAGGTACGGTTAAATCTCATGTCAATCGGATTTTGAATAAGTTAGATGTGAGCGATCGCACTCAAGCTGTGATTGTTGCTGTTAAACGCGGCATTGTTAGTTTGTAGGGTGTACTTTCGATCGGATTGGAATTCTAACTTAAGTTAGAGCCAGCCTTCTACTTCGCGATAGTATGGCGACCCTATCAATTTGTACTGTAAAAGAGTTAACTCGCTATAGACGACGGCTCGAAAGCGATCTCCTATATTGAATTTGTTCTGAAAAAAGCTGAGTACTAAAACCGGCAACACTTCAGATAGCTAGGAAAAAATGACCTTGCATGAATTTGAATCAAAAAGGAGACAAACCCATGAGCAATACCATCGACACAACGATCGATCCCAACGACGCCGTTCTGCTGCCGATCGATCGTCAGAGCGGACTCTTCCAACTTGTGCGTGACATCGAACTCCCAGTCCTCCGCGCCAATGCCACCCCAATGTGCGGCATGTGTCGTGCGGAGAAGACCTTACAGGAGTAATGAAATGAAAGGCAATCAAACAATCAACGCAACAGAACAGAGCCGCCGAGACTTTGCTGGGCGCGCTGGCCGAGCAGAGTTTGACGTCATCATTGTCGGTGGCGGATCCGCCGGCGCAGTGCTTGCCAATCGCCTGAGTGCCGATCCATCTCGCAGTGTCTTGCTGATTGAAGCGGGCAAGGCTTATCTCCCAAACGCCTATCCCGACCCAGTCCGCCGCCAGGACCTAGTGGGTGGCGATCCGCAGCACGACTGGGGCTTTTACAGCGAGCCTGGCGTGCTGGGCAGAAGGCTTCAGCTCAACCGCGCCAAGGTGCTGGGTGGCTCATCTGCCATCAACGGTGCAGTGGCGATGCGGGTGCCGAAATACGACCACGATCGCTGGGCCAAGGCGCACGACCTCGAAGCCTTGAGCTGGCAAAGCGCGCAGACCTTCTATCGTTCGCTGGAGCGTACCTCCGGCACTGGCGGCGACGGCCGCGACGGCTGCGTCCCCATCCACCAGCTCGGCGATGAAGAAGTGTCTGACCAGCATCGCGACTTCATCGCGTCGGCACTGGCTGCGGGCTACCAGCGCACATCGGGTTTTACGACGGGGCAGCCGCTGGGCGCTGGTCCCTATGTGATGAATACCCGCATGGGTGTGAGGCTTAACACAGGAATGACCTTGTTGGGCGATGCGGTGCGCGCCCGGCCTAATCTGACCATCCGCGACGAGACGCTGGTCGATGCCGTGTTAGTGGCGCATGGCCAGGCCCAAGGCGTCCGACTGGCGGGCGGGGCGATCGTCCTAGCTGGTGAAATCATCCTGTCAGCGGGCACCTATGTCAGCCCGGCGATCCTGATGCGTTCCGGCATTGGACCCTCTGAGGTGCTGCGAGGTCTTGACATCCCGGTCGTGTCCGAGCTGCCGGTCGGTCGCCGTCTACAGGATCACCCGATGGTTCCGACCGTCTGGTCGATTCGCAAGGAAGCAGTAGGCCTTCCGTATCCACCCATCGGCGCAATGCTGTGGACGACATCCAACCACGCGACGAACGGCGAGGCAGATCTGAACATCAGCACCGCGCCCATGCCCGACGGTGGGCAGACTTCCGACGGCGCGATGTTCCTGCTGTTCGCTGCGCTCGTGAGACCGCGTTCCGTGGGTTCCCTGACTATCATCAGCCGCGATCCCTATGCTGCGCCCATCATCGATCTCGGCTTCCTGACGGACAGCGGTGACCGCGAGCGCTTGGTCGATGGTGTCGAAGTCATCCGGCACATTGCGCGTCAGCAGCCTTTTGCCGATATGGTGGGTGCAGAACTGGCGCCGGGCGCGGCAAAGAGCGACCGCGCTTCGATCGACGCCGCGCTCGCGGCCTCTGTGCAGAGCTATCATCATCCGACCTCCACTGTACCCATGGGCGGACCGCGCGATGCCGGGGCTGTGGTGGACATTGACGGACGCGTTCGTGGCGTCAAAGGCCTGCGAGTCGTCGATGCCTCGATCTGGCCTGACGTGCCCTCCGTCGCAACGGCTTTCCCGACAATGATGCTGGCCGAAAGCATCGCTGCCCGGATGGCCTAAGAGAAGTACGCAATCAGTGAAAGCAACCCCGCCCGAAAGAGCGATAGCTCTGAGATTTGCCACAGGGGCAAGTCAACATCATCAACCCCAACTTGGACACAATCACATGAAACCAGATCATCCCACAAGCGACACCGCCGCACCCGCACACACGCAAGAGGCTGGCAAGGGTCTGACCGCAGCGCAATTGCTGAAGCGCAGTCTGGACACTTTCCTAGCCAAAGATATTAAGGGCTGGGCTGAACTCTGCGACGAAAACGTCGTCGTCGAATTCCCCTTCGCGCCCGACGTGGCATCCAGAAAGCTGGTGGGCCGAGCGGCTATCTACGAGTATTTGAAGAACTATCCCAGCGTCATCGACGTGCAGCGGACTCCCACGCTGAAGATCGTCGCTACCGATGACCCCAGCATGGCCATTGCCGAGTGGAGCGTGTCGGGCCGGGTGATCGGTAACGGCAATCCCTATGAAATGAGCTACGCCACGTTTGTGACTTTCAAGAATGGGTTGATCGTCAATTACCGCGAGTACTGGAACCCGATGGCGTTCATGGCAGCCATGAGCGGCGCAAAGTTCTGAGGTCGCGCCGCGATCGCCACAGAAGAAAACACGCCTGCGTAAAGCATCTACCTGGCTCCGTCCGACTTGCCGCAGGAGGGGCCTGCGCGGGCACTGCTCGGGTGCTATGGCGAGGCGCAAAGCCCTATCAACGCACTGGCGCAGATGGCATACCTCTCCGTCTCCATGCGTCGTATCCAATGCTTGAATTTCTGTTGACTTTCCATCGCAATATATTCAAAGGAATTTACGTTGATTAGCTTCGGATTGTTGCGATCGCCTTTTCCAACCAATCTAAATAAGTCTGTTCCCGTTGCTTCACTAAGTCCAAAACTAGTCGATGCAGTTTTTGTTCACGCGGTGCAGTCGGATTACTCAAAGATAGAGCCTCGATTTCCTTACACTGGGCTAGCTTTTCTTGCCGTGCTTCCAGTTCCTGCTCAAGCAGATCCACGATCGCCTCGTTAGGCAACTGAGCCGCAAAGTAGAGCTGCACCAGCAACGGCTCTCGCAACACGGGCAACGGATGATGTGTCTGAAGCCAGTGGGTTAACTCTGCTTCACCTGCTTCGGTAATCCGGTAAACCTTGCGATTGGGGCGATCGTGCTGAATCTCGACGGTACAGGTAATCCACCCCTGTGACTCCAGTTTGTCTAAAGTCCGATAAATCTGTGCCTGATCTGCTGGCCACAGATGGGAAATGCAATCGTCAAAGCACTTAGTTTTGAGGTCGTAGCCTGTCCGCTCCTGTTGTTGGAGCAGACCCAGAATCACATGGGCAAGAGACATAGGCGGTTTACCGAACGAACAGGGAGGACAAGCCCTACCCATAGAATTTATATACTTCTATGTTAGTATATGATTAATCATATATAGGACAAGTTTTATAAACTGTCTGCCTGGAGGCAACTGTATGACCACTCAAACTCAAACATTCCGAACCGTTGCTGGAATCATTAATAGTGTAGAAACACTTGAAGGAGCAGGCTTTCTGGTGCGTCGTCCTTTTCCCAAGAGTAGCTTTTCTGAGTTTGACCCCTTTCTCCTCCTCGATGAATTGGGTCCCGTGAATCAGAAGCCCGGTCAAGCAAAGGGCGCACCAGATCATCCCCATCGTGGCTTTGAAACCGTCAGCTACGTCTTGGATGGACGGCTGGAACACAAGGACTCGGTCGGTCATGCCGGACTGCTCAATCCCGGTGATGTGCAGTGGATGACCGCTGGGGCAGGCGTAGTGCATTCCGAAATGCCAGAAGCTGAGTTTACCCGCACGGGTGGGCGACTGCACGGCATTCAACTCTGGGTCAACTTGCCGCAGCGGGACAAGATGATTGCTCCTCGCTATCAGGAAATTCCATCAGCGCAGATTCCAGTGGCTCAGACCAAAGATGGGTTCGTGACAGTGCGCGTAATTGCGGGAGAAGCGTTGGGGGCGAAAGCGGTGATTGAAACCCGCACCCCGATTATCTACCTGCACTTCACGCTCCAACCGGGAGGAAGCATTGTTCAATCGGTACCGAAAGAGTACAACGCCTTTACCTATGTCCTCGATGGGTCTGGTTTGTTTGGTACTGAGCAGGAACGGGGTGAGGATGGGCAAATGGTGATTTTTGCACCTGATGGTGAGGAAGTGGCGATCGCCAATCCTGCGGATGCCACCCAACCCCTCGATCTACTGCTGATTGCTGGAGTGCCGCTGAATGAACCTGTGGTGCGCTATGGCCCCTTTGTGATGAACACTGAAGCCGAAATACTACAAGCGATCGACGATTACCAAAATGGAAGGATGGGACATATTTATGATTAACACGCTGCAACACCGTATTACCCAACATCAACTGCTGACCGATATCCGCATCAAGTTATTGCATTTGCATAAACTGTTGTTAGATATCGAGCATATTCGTTACGAACAGGTGCACGGACGGGTCTCTAAGGGTGAATTGCTACAACTGGCGATCGATAGCGATCGATTTGCCTGGTTGCATCACCTCTCAGCATCGATCGTGCAAATTGATGAGTTAATCCACTCTGATGAGCCTATAACCTCCGAGGCGATCGCTGCTCTCATTGCTGATGTTCGGATTCTACTCACACCTGATGAAGCTGGAGATGACTTTGCTGTGAAGTATGATGCGGCGTTTCAACGCAACCCCGATGTGGTGTTAGCTCATGCCGATTTGGTCACACTGCTAGCGACTAAAGTTCAACGATAAATTGAGCAGTTCGTCCAGATTAAATTTAATCTGGACGAACTGCTTTTATCCATTGTATTGACCGAATCGCAAGCATTTGCGGCGTGTTCAGGTGTACTCTCAAACAAATCAGTGCACCCGATTCTAACTTAAGTTATAGCCAACCTTCTACTCCACGATGACATGGTTGCTCTATCAATTTGTACTGTAAAAGTTTTAACTTGCTGTAGACGACGACTTGAAGGCGATCGCCTATAGTGAATTTATAGCAAACAGTTATGCAATCAATGGATTGAGCAAGTAAATTGCAAGGTTCCATGCTTGATGCAGATCTAGAAAAATGAACGATTATCGCAGCCACAGTTCCTTACTTATACTCCCTTCAACCCAAGATTGGAGGCAAGGTGTTCTGAGCGCCAAGATCGTGCTGGTGATGTATGGAGACTATCAAGACTCCAGAAGTGCAGACGTTTACAAGCTGATTAAAGCGATCGAACGAGAGCTTAGTGCTTCTTTTGGAGAGGATTTTTTATGCTTTATCTTCCGTCATTTTCCGCAAGCACAGATTCATCCTCATACTCAACGGGCAGCCGAAGCAGCCGAAGCAGCCGCTGCCCAAGGACAGTTTTGGTCAATGCACGACACTTTATTTGCCCATCAGCAAAAGTTAGAGAACGGTTATCTTGTCGAGTATGCCAACGATTTAGGGCTTGATATTCCTCAGTTCCTCAAAGACTTGCACAAACAAGTACATAGCGATCGCATCAATGAAAATATTGAAAGTGGATTGCACAGTGGAGTAACGGTTGCTCCAGCCCTATTTATCAATAACATTCGATATACCGGACGCTGGAAAATAACAGAGTTGACGACAGCCATGATTGCTGCAAGTCACTAAACTCTATTTATATTTGACTTGTTTGTTAGTGCTAGTCAGCGATCAAATTTTTATGGCTAGCCTTTGCTTTTTTTGTTGAACAAATTGTCAATTTTTGAACCATGCTAACAACAACTATTGAATTCAAGCACAAAGGCTTAACGTGTACTCAATTGCAACAAGTACTCGACTATATTCAGACTCACCTCGATCGAGACTTGTCACTGGTTGAACTTGCAAAGACGCTGAATCTTAGCCCGACTTACTTTGCTAGTGCATTCAAACAAGCGATCGACATTTCTCCACACCAGTATGTGATTCAACAGCGCGTCGAACAAGCGACATTGATGTTGTCAAAAACAGATTTAGCGATCGCAGACATTGCCCTACAAGTAGGTTTCTCCAGTCAAAGCCATTTGACGCAGCACTTCAAGCGATTCATGGGAAAGACTCCCAAGCAGATTCGCTAGCACCATAAGAGTCTGAAAATTTGTCCTAAGGATCTGAAAGAAATCGAACATTGGAACTCATTACATTTAAAACAGAACTAAGATTCAATGCCACTGAAATAAGCTAAATCAATTTACTAGAGCAGCTTTGAGAACAGCACGAGGTTTATTCATTCGCGCAAATGGCTTTGGCCTACGTTTTAGCACTCTGGGTTCAGACCGAAAAACTCTCAAAGGCAGCAAGTCCTTTGCTACAACCTCCATTAGAACTCGATACAAATTTTGCTGTATCTTTTGCGTTGTAATTGCCAACAACCCTATTGTTTGTAGGAACTGCTGTCGAGTTCCCTGCAACGACAGTCGAGATAGGGCTTGTTCTGAGGATTGCGCTGTCTGGAGCATGACGGTTCGCAAGAGATTGTAGGCCAATAGATGTGCCCAGAGGTCTTTGCGCACCATTTGCGGGGTTTTGGCGCTGAGCATCTCCATACCCAAGGTGGTTTTGAGATGTCGTAAATTAACCTCAGCCGCCTGCCATCTCAGACCGTAGAGTTGACCTAACTGCTTGGCACTATAGCGTTTGGCATCGAGTAAAGTCGTGACAATAATGATTCGTAGGTCTCGAAAACCTGGACGACGGATTAGGATAGACACCTCGCGAACATCTAAAAACTTTGGCAACTGGCTAAAGTCTTCCTCACTCATGTGTTGAGGAGGTTTGGAAGGTTTATGCCATCGAACAGCATGGTCTCCAATACCCAGCTTCTGACCTCGACGAAAATCGCTATGACGGGCATGATGCTTACGAAACACCCCATCAGCGCCCTGGGCTTGGACTAAGGCCAGATCTGTAAAAGTTCCATAAGCTCGGTCGCCGAGCCCTACATCCCCAGGCACTAAGTCCGCATACAGCAGACGACTCAATTCCAGCTCACTGGTCTTAAAACAGCTCACGCAAGCCGACACAACCGCACCTGTCATTAAGGAGAAGACCACCACAAGCTTGGCGATGGGAAATCCACACCCTGGCTTTTGGTTACTGTGTTGAGGATAATCGGCTTGGTTGGCAGGCGTATCGCTCATCAGCACTGTGGTACCGTCATAGACCCGCACCCGAAGTCCACACCATTGTTCGGTCGAGGGAATCGTTTGTTCTAACGACTCCGCCGTATCGGGAATCAGACGCTGCAAGACGCTTTCGCTCAATCGTTGACGGGCTTTACTATAGGCTCCAGTATCAGGGGAGGGGCTGTCTCCGCCTGCCGCTCCCACCCAAGCCGTAATCCGTTTGACGGCATTGCTGAGGCTTTTATCCGGGTCTAAAACTTGAGACAGGAGTGCCCATAGCGTCACAATCGGCGTATACACACAGTTTCGATACTGAATATTTTCTTCTACTAAAATTTCTTCAATCCGCGACGCTGGCAATATCTTCAACCAAGGTAATCCAATACTCTGATTGAACTGCTGCTTGAGAATTTCGGCACGATTCAGCATAAGATAAGGAGGTATTATTTTGGTCTGTAAGGCTATGATGCTTCTAAATCATGCCTTGCAGATTTTTTTGTCTCCTTATTTCAGTGGCATTGGAACTAAGATTGTATCTTCGTCCACAGCGTTAACTAAGAATGGATCGTACAAAAATGAGTATTCAGCAATTAATCACGCCCGAAAAGCACAACTTAGGTGGGTTTAGCGTACAGCGCATCTTACCGAGTGAAACCCTAAAAACGGTTGGACCTTTCATCTTCTTCGACCACTTAGGCCCAGCTATTTTCCCGGCTGGAAAAGGCGTCGATGTTAGACCCCATCCACACATCAATTTGGCGACGGTTACCTATCTGTTTGAAGGAAGCCTTCTGCATAGAGATAGTCTAGGTACAGTACAAGAGATTTTTCCGGGCGATGTGAACTGGATGACAGCGGGCAAAGGTATTGTTCATTCTGAGCGATCGCCCGAGAGCTTTAGAGAGAAAGAATCTACTCTTCACGGCATTCAGACCTGGATTGCCCTTCCCGAAATCGCTGAAGAAGTTGAGCCCAGCTTTTCACATTATCCAGCGACTGATTTACCGAGGTGGATTCAAACAGGCACCAGCGCGACCTTGATCGCCGGTAGCTACCAGTCTCACCGATCGCCAGTTATAACCTACTCTGCTACTCTTTACCTAGCGCTCGTTTTCACGGAGGGTAGTCAATTTCAGCTAGCGCCAATAGAAGGTTTAGAAAGGGCAGTTTATAGCGTCACATCCGGCCTATTCTTAAATGGAAAGCCTTTAGAGCCATATCGTCTAGCCGTTTTAGCGCCGGATGAATCAGTAGATATCCGTGCAGGGACTGAGGCGAAAGCAATGATTATCGGCGGGGCACCAGTGGGCGATCGCATAAAGTACTGGAACTTTGTGTCGAGCCGCTCAGCGCGTATCGAGCAGGCAAAACGAGATTGGCAAGACCGCCGCTTCCCGGCGGTTCCCGGTGAGATTGAATTCATTCCGCTCCCTGATAATTCAGATCGCGGTAGTAGCGCGACCCCTCTGAGCTGACGATGGTTAGGCGTTCTTTGCTGAGCGAGAGAACAGCAGCTTAACTCGTACCCGGTTGCAGCAGGTGATGCGAGTGTGTTTAGCAAGTCATGGGGATTTCGCCCCATCAGTATGTGATTCAACAGCGATGTTTTGGATTAAGTCTATTTCATTCGCAAAACGCTTGGAAAATGATATGGAAGTTGGAATTGACAGTTTTGCCTCGGTTGGAACGAGTGAAAACGGTGAAACGGCGGATGCTACGCAGTCTGTCGCCCAATTGCTGGAGAGAATAGAGCAAGCGGATCGTTCCGGCTTGGATATCTTCGGTATCGGCGAGCATCATCGGCATGAATTTTTAGATTCGGCAAACGCGGTTATTCTCGCCGCTGCCGCCGCACGCACCGAACGCATCCGTCTAACCAGCGCGGTTACGGTGCTGAGCGCGGCTGACCCGGTGCGCGTGTTTCAACAATTCGCCACGCTCGATTTGATTTCAAAAGGTCGTGCCGAAATGGTTGTCGGGCGCGGCTCGTTCACCGAAGCCTTTCCGCTATTCGGATTTAGTCTCGGCGATTACGACGAGATTTTCGCTGAAAAGCTCGAACTCTTGCTCAAAATTCGAGACAATGAAACGATCAATTGGTCGGGCAAATTTCGCCCCGCGCTGGAAAACCAAGCGATTTATCCGCGTCCGCTGCAAAAGCCATTTCCCATCTGGATCGGGGTCGGCGGTACGCCGCAATCTTTCCTCCGCGCCGGAATGCTTGGACTGCCGCTCGTGGTTGCCATTATCGGCGGCGAAACGCATCGCTTTCGCTCGCTTGTAGATTTATACCGCGATGCCGGAGCGCGCGCCGGGTACGCGCCCGAAACATTGAAAGTTTCATTGCATTCAATCGGTTATGTCGCCGACACAACCGAACAAGCCGTTGAAGAATTTTTTCCGGGCTACGCCGAAACCTTCACTAAAATTGGCAGAGAGAGAGGCTGGCCGCCCGTTACACGCGCCGCTTTTGACGCGCAGCGCGGCGCGACCGGCGCGTTACTAGTCGGCAGTCCCGAAGAAGTGGCGGAGAAAATCCGCTGTCACAGCGAATCGCTCGGCGGCATTTCGAGAGTAACTTTTCAAATGGACAACGCGCAGATGAATCACGCCCAACTGATGCGCTCTATTGAACTGATTGGAATGCAAATGTCGCCACTCTTGAACGATTAAAATATGCGGGCATGGTTCAACTCAAGTTCCGACAGGGTAACACTAGCTCCATACGCCTGCTAGCGACATTAGAACAGACGTGTTTATGCAGCACTGCTTTACCAGCTCACGGCCTGCGTTGTATTCCTGTATGACTTCGACAGACTGACGCAGCTTTTCAGCATAGGCATCACTACGGCGATCGCCATTTAGCTCAGCGTTAGGAACATCACGCCAATCGAATCCGGTAAGGCTCAGCAGCAGCAGCAGGTTTCTCCCAGCAAAGCCACTTAACACAACAGTTTAAGCGCCTGACTGGAATGACCCCAAAACAGGTTCGCTAACTCGATCGCGCATAAGTCAAGGAGACAAAGATGAAGTTTAAAGCAATCAAAGGACATCAGAGAAGCGGAACGGAAGGGAAAGACGCGACTTACGTGGACGCTGCCGGATGGGGTAAGTATCGGTGGTGGCGGTATCTTCTGGGATTAGTAGTCATCTTCTTTGTGGGGCTAGTGGTCGGCGGCATCGCCACCCCCCGCATTGCGTTCCTGCTCGGCGGTCAGGAGGCGCTTGCGGCATTCAGTCGGCTGGATTACGCCGCGTTCGGTCCCGTGGGAAGCTTCGTTGCGGTCAGGGCAATTTTTCCGTTCTTCCTCGCGGGAATCCTGCTTGCCGTCACCCTCGTCCATCGTCGCCACCCGCGAACGCTGATCACGGCGCGGGAGCGAATCAGTTGGCGGCGTGTCGGTCATGGGTTTGTGGCGTGGTTTGTGCCATTCTGCCTGGTCGCTGGGCTGGGACAGTACCTCTTCTATCCTGACACCTTCTCCTTTAACTTCGACCTCGCAACGTTCGCGCTCTTCGTGCCGCTGGCGATAGTCTTCACTGCGATCCAAACCACCACGGAGGAACTTTTCTTTCGCGGCTACATTGTGCAGGGCGCAAGCCTTGTTTGGACGAACCGCGTCTTTCTGGCGCTGGTGCCAGCCACGATCTTCGCCCTGGCGCACCTGCTCAACCCGGAGGCAAGCGCGGGCGGTTGGCTCACGGTCTTCTTCAACTACTTCCTCGTTCCGGGTCTGCTGTGGACCGCCGTCTCGTTGATTGACGGAACCACCGAACTCGCCATCGGCGCGCACTTCGCGAACAACATCGGCGGCGTACTCCTGTTCAACGTAGTCGGAAGCGCCGTGAACGCACCAGCTCTGTTCACAATCAGCAAATTCCATGCGACCTACGCGGCGCTATCAATGCTGGTTGCAGTACCCGTGTTTCTGGCGATCGCCTACAAGGTGTTCAAACGCGATAAGGCATTCGCACCCGTTTCCCAAAGCGATCGGTGATCTCGTCAGTTGAGCACCAAACTTGCGATTAGCGCCGAGGCGCAACTCTGAAGGAACCGCAGCATAATACCTCAATCAGGAATTCATCATGCAATATCTTTCACAGGACTTAATCCTTCTTGCACTCAATCCCGAAACTGGGAAAACTCGCTTCTCTTTCTACTCTGCGCTCGACTATGGCTTGGTCGGTTCTTTGTTACTAGAGTTAGTACTGCAAGGCAAACTTGAAATCGACAACGACAATCGTGCGATTGGTGCGATCGCAGGCAGCACAGGCGATGAATTCTTAGATCAACGCCTCAACGAGGTTCTCGCATCGTCTCGTCCTCGAACTGCAAGATTCTGGGTGACTCATTGGAGACGAAGATACCGAAGATTTCAAACGATTGTGTTGCAGAACCTAGTCGATTTAAGTGTTTTAGAACGACAAGAGCAACGCATTCTTGGTCTATTTCCAACGCAGCGATATTTTCTAAGAGATGAATCCATTCAGCGCGAGATTGTCCAGCAAGTTCGTGCAGCCGTGTTAGAAGGCATTGGGCTGGATTCTCGTATGGCAGCATTGATTAGTTTGATGCAAGCCTCTCATCTGATCGATGCGGCGTTTGGACCTGAAGAACGTCCTGAAGTGCGATCGCGAATTAAGGCGATCGCAAGAGAAGAGTTGGTCGGCAAAGCAGTTTCAAAGGCAATTTTCACGGTTCAAGCAGCCACGACTCTGGGCGCAATCAATGGCGGATGAAAACGAACTCGCTCTTCACCATAAGAATCTGGAAGAAATCAAGCAGTGGAACTCAGTACACTTCAGATCAATGCAACGAAATTAATGCTAGGAGAAGCACAACGATACTTCAGGATAAAGTGGCGTTAGTCACCAGTTATCATTCTCTATCTTGGCATTGTGTCTAACCCAGTATTCTGATATCTCTGGAGATTGAATCAATGACGGTTTTGAAACAATTTGGGATTCTATTTGTGTTGGGCATTGCGGGAATTGCGATGTCTACGATCACGTCGATTCCATTCGTTGAGCAACAGTTAGCGAAACTGTCTCCAGAAATGCTGGCAAACGTTCCGCCGCTGTGGGTTTTAATGCTGCTACAAGCATTACAGCTTACAGTTCTACTAGCAATCAGCATTTCGATCGGAATTGGCTGTGCCTATCGCGTTGGATTACGCTCGCATTTGATTGACTACTGGGTACTTCATACCCCTAAGGTTCCATTTTCTATCATTGAGATGAAATGGAGCTTGGGTATGGGTTCGGCGACGACGATCGTTCTCCTGTTGCTCGATCGGTTCATGAAACCTGCTCTACCTGAAGCGCTACAGGCATCCAACAACACAGAACCGGATTGGCTGAGTTCACTTACAGCAATGCTTTATGGCGGCATCACTGAGGAAATTCTGATGCGCTGGGGCTTAATGTCGCTGCTTGTTTGGATCGCGTGGAAAGTCTTAAAACAAGGTACTACGTTGCCAAACCAGGGAATATATCAAGGTGCGATCGTGCTGGCAGCGCTGGTATTTGGACTTTTACACCTGCCTGCGACTGCCGCGATCGTTCCACTCACTCCGCTTGTGATTATCCGAGCGATATTGCTCAATGGGATTGCTGGCATTGCTTTTGGTTGGCTCTTTTGGCAATACTCGCTTGAGGCTGCGATGTTATCCCATGCCAGCTTTCATGCCTTTTCCTTTGCTCTTAGCCTTTTACTATCAAGGTTTGTCTAAGCTTTTTTCTAAAGCGATTTCGCGATTATTTCAAGAGAGAACAACCGAACTTGGATTTTAGGAGAAATAGAATGATACTTCAGGATAAAGTGGCGCTTGTCACTGGCGGAACTTCAGGAATTGGTCGTGCAACGGCGATCGCTTATGCTCAACAACAAGCCAAGGTAGTATCCATAGGAATCTGCAAGAAGTTGAGTGTTGGAACTGACTACACTCAAGTGAACTAAGACAAAGAGAACTTAGGAGTTGATGATGATGTCCAAAGTGTCTTCTCCTCACCACCACAAAACTAAAGAAAGGAATCGTTACCATGAGTACCCAACCGACCGAAGCGATCAAAGAGTTTCTGGCGAATACGGCAATCGAAAAGGTCGAGGCGGCCGCCCGACAGCTCGTTGCGGAGGACGCAACATACATTTCCCTGAATTTCGACAACCCTATCTGCGTCCGGTGAGCTTGGTCGTTATGTAGCGAGGATGAAGAATGAAAAGAGAGTTAGCGATAAATTTTTTGTTCTCGTTTGTGGGCGGTGCAATGGTCTGGGCCTTGTCACCATTTTTATCCGGTCAGGTCGAACCGTGGGATGCGAAAGGTTTTTATTATTCCGCAGCACTTCTTATTGTTGGCCTTATCGTTGGCCTTGCTCGGCCTAAACATGTTTGGTCGCACTATGCCGGTATTATTCTTGGTCAACTGACGTATATGCTTTGTTTTCTGCCCGGCGGTCCGTTAATTCCTGTTGGAGTCGCTATTTTAGCGGCTTACTCCACAATCGCTTTAGCAGGAGCAGCAAGTGGGGCCTGGTTTCGTCGCATCAGCTGGGGTGCGCGGTGATTTTGCTGCATAACAATTGTGATGCAACAGACAAAAACACATCATCAATTTAAAACGGAGAAACCTCTCATGCCTTACATTACCGTTGGTCAAGAAAACTCTGCAACCATCGATCTCTACTACGAAGATCTTGGGGCAGGTCAACCGATTGTACTGATTCATGGATTTCCATTGAACGGACATTCCTGGGAGAAGCAGGTTTTAGTTTTACTGAATGCAGGATATCGAGTCATTACCTACGATCGCCGAGGATTTGGCAACTCTAGCCAACCCTCGTTTGGTTATGACTACGATACCTTCGCCGCCGATTTGAACGGGCTGATGACCAAGCTTGACTTACATGACGCTGTGTTAGTCGGCTTCTCAATGGGGACGGGTGAAGTCACGCGCTATCTTGGCAAATATGGCTCAGAGCGCGTGCAGAAAGCCGTGCTGATGGCTCCCGTCCCTCCGTTTCTACTGAAGACCGCTGATAATCCTGAAGGTGTCGATCGAAGCGTTTTCGATGGCATTATGAAAGCGATCGTTGAAGATCGTCCAGCTTACTTTTCTGAATTTTTCAAAGCGTTCTTCAATATGGATGTGTTGTTGGGCGATCGCATCAGCAATGAAGCAATTCAGGCAAGTTGGAATGTGGCAGCAGGAGCTTCTGCGAAAGGGACTCTAGATTGTGTACCGTCCTGGCTCACCGATTTTCGCGACGATCTGCCCCGCATTGATGTTCCAACTCTGATTATTCATGGTGATGCCGATCGCATTTTGCCGCTTGAGTCTACCGCAGCAAGACTCCCGAAGCTGATTAAGAACAGTCAACTGGTTGTCATTCCTGGTGGACCGCACGCTATCAACTGGACTCACGCCGATCGGGTCAATCCCGTGTTACTGGACTTTCTTCAGCGCGTGAATTCATCTCATTGATCGACAGATCGAGAGAGTAGACAAATTGTTTCTTATGCTGACTCTGATGTGTTGAGTGCCAAACTCGTGCGATCGGAAGCGATGTGTTGCGCTGTGCTACCAGATTCTAAGAATTGTAGATTGTTAAATCCATGTTTTTAACAGGGGCGTGTTGATATGGAAAAAGGAAGATTGATAGCATTCAGTGATGGTGTCATCGCCATCATCATCACGATTATGGTACTGGAATTGAAGGTGCCTCACGGAGATGATTTAGCTGCATTACGTCCGCTAAATCCCTTGTTTCTAAGCTACATCCTTAGCTTTATCAATTTGGGAATTTATTGGAATAACCACCACCACTTATTTCAGGTAGTGCAATATGTCAGCGGTCGAGTTTTATGGGTTAATTTGCATTTGTTATTCTGGCTATCGCTTATTCCCTTTGTCACCGCTTGGATGGGCGAAAATTACTTCACCGCTTTACCTGTTGCCTTTTATGGTGGTGTGCTGTTGTTCAGCGCAATTGCTTATTTAATTCTGACTATGGCTCTGATTGTTCACCACGGTCAAGGCTCGGCGATCGCGACTGCCATCGGGAGAGATTTTAAGGGCAAGGTATCAGTGGCGATCTATGCCGTATCGATTCTCCTTGCCTTTGCTAATTCATGGTTGGCTTTTAGTCTCTATGTATTAGTAGCAATGATGTGGTTGGTTCCAGATCGCCGGATTGAGAAAGCAATGCGTTGATAAAAGTATCGTCAGACCGCCATCTATGCTAATAACCTGCAAGATTTACAATGAGGTTCAATCGCATAGACTCACTGAATTCGCTCATCTCAGAAGGAATCAATAACTACCACAGCACTCTATCTCATTCACAATCGCAATTTCTGGGATCAACAACATTTTCCCCGCAGCCTTAGTAGCTGGTCTATACATGCCCAACCATGCCCCCATTTGGACAGAGGTAGGAGTTGCAGCTCTTGAACCTCCAACGATGCGGATTGAAATGCAATTATTTCGTGAGTTTTGCATAAGAGGCAACAGTAAAGGAGACAAAGATGAGAATCAAAGCAATCAAAAGAAAGCAGGGAATCGGAACGGATGTGAAAGACGCGACTTACGTGGAGGCTGCCGGGTGGGGGAAGTATCGGTGGTGGCGGTATCTGCTGGGGCTGACGATCATCCTCTTCTCCTGGATGATCGCCGCCAACGTCGCCAGTGCGCTCGTCGCGCTGGCGCTCGGTGGCAAAGAGGGTGCCGCAGCGCTCGGTCGGCTGGATTACGCTGCCTTCGGTCCCGTGGGGGGCTTTGTCGTGGCTATGGCGGGTTTTCCGGTGTTCTTCGCGGGAATTGTCATTGCCGTCACCCTCATCCACCAGCGTCATCCCCGAACGCTTGTCACGGCGCGGGAGCAGATCAGTTGGCGGCGCGTCGGTCACGGCTTCGTGGCTGGTTTCGTGCCCTGGGTTCTGCTCGGCGGGTTGGGGCAGTACTTCCTCTATCCCGATAGCTTCTCCTTCAACTCCGACCTCAAGACGTTCGCGCTCTTCGTGCCGATCGCACTGATTTTCACCGCAATCCAGACGACCACCGAAGAGCTTTTCTTTCGCGGCTACATCGTGCAGGGCGCGAGCCTGATCTGGTCTAACCGCGTGTTTCTGGCGATCGTCTCAGCCGCGATCTTCACCCTGCCGCACGCCACCAACCCAGAGTCACAGGAGGGTGGCTGGATCGGGATGTTCCTCGGACTCTTCGTCGGCACGGGTCTGCTGTTTGCGATCGTTTCATCGATCGACGGCACCACCGAGGTTGCGATCGGCGCACACTTTGCCAACAACATCGCGTACTTTCTCTTGTTCAACTGGTCTGGCAGCTTCTTTGCCGCGCCAGCCCTGTTCAGCATCAGCGAGTACCATGCGAGATTCTACGACATCATTTCTATCGTGCTGATTCCCATCTTCCTGGTGATTGTTTTCCGGGTGTTCAAACGCGATAAGGCATCCGAACCTGTTTCCTAGAGCGATCGGAATAGTCATCGGCGATCTCGTCAGTTCATAAAACCACCGTCAAACGTACTGAACATTTCGTCATTACATGCTCAACCATGCCCCAATTTGGACAGAGGTAGGAGTTGCAGCTCTTGCACTTCCAACGATGCGGATTGAGATCCGCGTTACTGCAATCATTAGCTAAAACCTATGGAGAGATTCAGATGTCAGACAGAAATAAAACCATTTTGTTAGAGGCAAACGCGGCGATCGCTGAAGGTAAAAATGAAAGATTCTTGTCGTTCTGCGCCGACGACATGGAATGGACATTTGTAGGTGAAAAGACCCTTAAAGGAAAGGAAGCCGTTCGCCAATGGATGGCAACGGCATACGTAGAGCCACCAAAGTTTATGGTTACTAACTTAATCGCTGAGGGTGATTTCATCACAGCACTCGGCGACATCACAATGAAGGACGAAGATGGAAAGGCGGCTCATTACTCATACTGCGATGTCTGGCGCTTTCGCAGCGGTAAGATTGCCGAATTAAAGGCTTTCGTCATCAAAACCGATTTCAAGAGAGAACAACCGGACTTAGATTTTAGGAGAAATAGAATAATACTTCAGGATAAAGTGGCGTTAGTCACTGATGGAACTTCAGGAATTGGCAGAGCTACCGCGATCGCTTATGCTCAACAACAAGCAAAGGTGGTGGTGGGTCGTCGAATTGATGAAGGTGAAGAAACTGTAAAGAATGCAAAAACCGAACACCGCTTTCCAGCAACCCACAACAGGAGCATTCCATATGACCCAGCGTGACGCCGTTTTCCCCGCCGGTCGGCATGACCTCTACACGTCACAGACCTATTCCGCAGCGATCAGATCAGGTGACCTCCTGTTCGTGTCCGGTCAGGTCGGCAGTCGCAGCGATGGCTCGCCCGAGCCGGACTTTGAGGCTCAGGTCCGCCTGGCATTCTCCAATCTCGAGGCGACCCTGCAAGCGGGTGGATGCGGGCTTGACGATATCGTCGACGTGACGACCTTTCATACCGATCCCGAGAATCAGTTCGGCACGGTCATGACCGTTAAAAGCGAAGTTTTCCCGGAAGCGCCTTATCCAAATTGGACGGCGATCGGCGTCAACTGGCTCGGGGGGTTCGACTTCGAGATCAAGGTTATCGCCCGTATTCCAGGCTGAATGCATCAGGCGGAGCGGGCGGCGGGATAACCCGACACTGCACTCGACCGGCCCGACATTTGTCATCAAGGCGAAGCGATTCGCGGGCTTATTGGCAAGTAAATTGCCGATTTGACGATCGCATTAGTAGTCACATACCCAGTAAAACACTATGTCACAACAACTCTCAGGTAAAGTTGCGCTTGTCACTGGCGGAACTTCAGGAATTGGTCGTGCAACGGCGATCGCTTATGCCCAACAACAAGCCAAGGTGGTGGTGGTGGGTCGTCGAATGGATGAAGGTAAAGAAACGGTTCGATTGATTCAGAACGCTGGCGGAGAGGCGATTTTTGTGCAAGCAGATGTCACGCAAGAAGCCGATGTGAAAGCAATGGTTGATAAAGCGGTTGGCGTTTTTGGTCGGTTAGATATTGCTTCTAACAATGCAGGAACTATCGGCGAAAATTCCTCGTTAATTGAGCAAACAGAAGCGGAATACGATCGCACGATGAATGTCAATATCAAAGGCATTTGGTTGTCGATGAAATATGAAATCGCTCAGATGTTGAAACAGGGAAGTGGTTCGATTGTCAATACGGCATCTGCGAATGGAGTCGTTGCAGTTCCTACCTTCCCCCTCTACACCGCGAGTAAAAGTGCAGTAATAGGCTTAACAAAAGCTGCTGCACTCCAATATGCCAAAGCGGGGATTCGCATCAATGTCGTTGCACCAGCAGTAATCGAAACAGAGATGTTTGAAGCAGCGACAGGTGGGCAGGATGAAACCAAAGCTTACATGGCAGGACTTCACCCGATCGGACGAATTGGAACACCACTTGAAGTTGCCAATGCAGTCCTGTTTTTATCATCTGACCTGGCATCGTTCACAACAGGTGCAACATTGATGGTCGATGGTGGGTATGTAGTGCAGTAGTCGATCGGCAGGTGTTTGAGTTCTTAAAAAGGAGGTTTGCGATGAAGATTCTCATTGTTCTCACGTCTCATGACCAACTTGGCGATACCGGAAAGAAAACGGGTTTCTGGCTGGAAGAGTTTGCGGCTCCCTATTACGTGCTGAAGGATGCGGGAGCAGCGATCGCGTTAGCCTCCCCGAAGGGCGGTCTGCCGCCGCTCGATCCGAAAAGCGATCTACCCGAAAACCAGACCGAATTGACGCAGCGTTTCCGCACAGACCCCGCAGCGCAGGCTGAACTTACCCACACGAAAAAGCTAGCCGACGTGTCCGCAGACGATTTCGATGCAGTCTTCTACCCCGGTGGACATGGTCCGATGTGGGATATGCCCGACAACGCGACATCGATCGCCCTGATCGAAGCCTTCGTGAAGTCCGACAAGCCAGTTGGTGCAGTGTGTCACGCGCCAGTCGCGTTGGTCAATGTGCGCGGGAAGGATGGCGAGTATCTGATCGAAGGCAAGCGCGTGACTGGGTTCACGAATGCAGAAGAAGAAGCGGTGGGCTTGAGCGCGATCGTGCCTTTCTTGTTGGAAGACCGACTAAAGGAACGAGGTAGCCTCTACAGCAAAACCGCCAACTGGATTCCCTATGTCCAAGTAGACGGGAAGCTCGTGACCGGACAGAATCCTGCCTCTTCGGGACCCGCAGCGGAAGAGTTACTGAAGTTGCTTCGCTCTGCTTGAGCTGTGCGGGAGGCACGTTGTCCGCACTCTGGGAGGTTCTCTCAGATTGATAATCCTGAAGGTATCGATTAATCAAATTCTAAATTCAATCGATCGAGCTAAATTTTACACTTTGGAGATAATCTCATGAAAAAGATAATTTTGCTGGCACTCGTGAGTACGGGATTCGTAGTAACTATGCCCTTTATGGCACAGGCACTAGATTCAAAAAAAATCGGACAGAACCTCAATCGAGAGCCGAATATGTCAATCGCTCAGTACGATCGCGATCGCGATCGTGACGATCGATATCGCGATCGATATCGCGATCGGCCATTTGTAGTTTATTACCGCAGCCGTGACGATCGGCGATGGATTTTTCAGAGTGTCCACTACAATCGTCGCGATGCCCGACGTGCTGCCAACCGACTGGAGCGGCGCGGCTATCGAACCCGAATTTTAGGATAGAGCCGTTTCAAACGATGAGTTGCCAACACCTAAATGTCTACCCAGTATTCTGATATCTCTGGAGATTGAATCAATGGCAGTATTGAAACAATTTGGGATTCTATTTGTGTTGGGCATTGCGGGAATTGCGATGTCTACGATTACGTCAGTTTCATTTGTTGAGCAAAAGTTGGCGAAACTGTCTCCAGAACTACTGGTAAACGTTCCACCACTGTGGGTTTTAATGCTGCTGCAAGCACTACAGCTTACAGTTCTACTAGCAATCAGCATTTCGATCGGAATTGGCTGTGCCTACCGCGTTGGATTACACTCACATTTGATTGACTACTGGGTACTTCATACCCCTAAGATTCCATATTCTGTCATTGAGATGAAATGGAGCTTGCGAGTAGGTGCAGCGACGACGATCGTTCTCCTGTTGCTCGATCGGTTCATGAAACCTGCTCTACCTGAAGCGCTACAGGCATCCAATCGCACAGAACCGAATTGGCTGAGTTCGCTTACAGCAATGCTTTATGGCGGCATCACCGAGGAAATTCTGATGCGCTGGGGCTTAATGTCGCTGCTTGTTTGGATCGCGTGGAAGGGGTTAAAACAAGGCATTACGTTGCCAAGTCAAGGGATTTATCAGGGTGCGATCGCGCTAGCAGCGCTGGTATTTGGACTTTTACACCTGCCCGCAACTGCCGCGATCGTTTCACTCACTCCAATTGTGATTATCCGAGCGATATTACTCAATGGGATTGCTGGCATTGCTTTTGGTTGGCTCTTTTGGCAATACTCGCTTGAGGCTGCGATGTTATCCCATGTCAGCTTTCATGCCTTTTCCTTTGCTCTTAGCCTTTTGCTAGCAAGATTTGCCTAAAGCAGGTACAGGTGGGCAGGATAAAGCCAAAGCTTACATAACAGGACTTCACCCGATCGGACGAATTGGAACACCGCTTGAAGTTGCAAATGCAGTCCTATTTTTAACACCCTCAGTTATAACGAAAGGAAAAGAAATGGCTGAAAAATTTGGGGCAAAATCGACCGCCGACGAGGTACTTGCGGGCATCGATCTCAAGGGCAAGCGATTTCTCATTACGGGTATATCATCGGGCATTGGACTCGAAACCGCCCGCTCACTGGTTTCTCACGGCGCTAGCGTCGTCGGCGCGGTTAGGAACCTCGCTAAAGCTGAGCCAGCCACTGCATCGGTTCGTGATGCCGCATCGCAAGGCGGTGGCAGCCTGGAGTCGATCGAGCTCGATCTGGCATCCTTGCAAAGCGTTCGTGCCTGCGCGGATAAACTGTTGGCTGACGGTCAACCGTTCGATGCCATCATCGCTAACGCTGGCGTTATGGCAACTCCGTTCGGTCGGACGATCGACGGCTTTGAAGTCCAGTTCGGGACGAACCATCTGGGTCATTTCGCCCTGCTCGATCGGATCGAGCCGCTGCTCGCCGATAATGGACGGCTGGTAGTCCTGTCGTCGCTCTCGCATCGCGGTGCCGACATCGACTTGGACGATCCGAATTTCGATCGGCAGGACTACGATCCGTGGGTCGCTTATAGCCGATCGAAAACCGCCAATTCACTGTTCGCTGTGGAGTTTGACAGGCGGCATCGCGATCGCGGCATTCGGGCTGCTTCGGTGATGCCCGGAAACAGTCTGACGGATCTACCCCGCCATTTCTCGCCGGAGGACTTGCAGGGACTTTTGAAGACTGTTGACGCAGCACGCGCCGAAGCGGGTCTGCCGCCGAAAGCGTTGAAAGAAATTCCGCAGGCAGCCGCGACATCGGTCTGGGCAGCAGTCGTGGCTGACAAAGACAAGATCGGTGGACACTATCTCGAAGATTGTGCGATCTCGCCGATCGATGACACGCCCAACCCGTTTGCCGATGGTGTCAGATCGTATGCGCTCGATGCCAACAAAGCTAAGCAGCTTTGGGCAAAAAGTGAGGAACTGATCGGCGCTGCGTCTTGAAGGTTATCGCGCACATCTAAACGCAATCATCCATTCCACTTTCGGACTTGGATGAACGCTCACAAGAATGCCCGATTGACGTATAAGAGTCGATCGCCATCCCTTACGTTTCTCGTAAACTCAACTAGGAAAACACAATGTCACAAAAACTTTCAGGCAAAGTCGCTCTCGTTACGGGTGGTACCAGCGGTATTGGGCTTTCCACTGCCAAGCAATTCGTTGCCGAAGGTGCCTATGTCTTTATCACGGGTCGTCGTCAGACCGAACTTGATGCGGCTGTAGACGAGATTGGTAAAAATGTGATGGGCATTCAGGGCGATGTCTCAAATCTGGCAGACCTCGATCGGCTTTACGCCACGATCGAGCGAGAGCAAGGTCGCCTGGATGTCATCTTCGCCAATGCTGGCGTTGGAGAATTCGTCCCGCTCGGATCGATCTCCGAAGAACACTTTGACAAAACATTCAACATCAATGTCAAGGGTCTACTGTTCACCGTGCAGAAGGCGCTGCCGCTGATACCAGAGGGAGCTTCCATCATTCTGAATGCCTCAACGACTTCCATCCTGGGCACCCCAGCCTTCAGCGTGTATAGCGCGACTAAAGCTGCCGTGCGATCGTTTGCCCGCAACTGGACACTCGACCTCAAAGACCGCCAGATTCGAGTGAATGCGGTCAGCCCTGGTACCGTTCCGACTCCCGGTTACAATCCTCTCTTTAGACTCAGTGAAGAGCAACTGAAAGAATTGATGGAGAACCAAGCTAAAGATATCCCATTGGGACGAGTCGGCACGCCTGATGAGATCGCCAAAGCCGTTGTCTTTCTGGCTTTCGATGACAGCAGCTTTGTCAACGGCATCGAGCTATTCGTCGATGGTGGTATGGCACAAATCTAAGATCGCTTCCGAGTTCAAAAGCACTCCGCGATCGCGTGTAAAAGTCTATCTATCAATTTCCCATCGAACAGAGTCGAAGGAGAAACACACATACCACAGGAAAAAATGCCGCAAGTCTCTGACCAAGAACTGATGATGAGTAACACGCTCACGATTCAGCCTGAGTACCGCGAGAAGTTCTTAATGGAACTCCGGGAGATCCTGCCTCAAGCCCGCTGTTTGGAAGCGTGCCTCTCACTTGAGGTCGGTGAGGTCGCCGATCGCCCTGGGATGTTTGTGCTGTCCGAGCGCTGGCGTAACGGAAACGAGTACCTGAACGAGATCCTGCAACTGCCCTTCTACCAGCGGTACCTGGAACGCAGCGAACCATTCTACGCAGCTCCGCGAGCAGTTCTTGTTCTCACGTCAATCTAAATGGGTGCTGCGTTCGAGTTTCTTTGCCGCCGCTGATTTGAGCTGCTGGGTGTTTCGGGTAATGTGAGGTGTGGAACGAATGATGGATAAACTTGAGCAGAACAAACAGACGGTCACGGCATTTTATGACCTGATGTTCAATCAGTGTCAGCCCGCAGAAGCCATCGAGAAATATGTCGGCGACCTGTATATCCAGCACAACCCAGCAGTAGCCGACGGGAAGCAGGCTTTCATCGAATATTTTGAGAGGATGGCGAAAGAATATCCGGGCAAGTGCGTTCAGTTTAAGCGCGTCTTCGCTGAAGGCAATTATGTAGTCTTGCATTGCTATCAACAATGGCCGGGCGACAACGACTGGGCAGGTATCGACATCTTCCGCCTGGATGATAAAGGCAAGATAGTCGAGCATTGGGATGTGCTTCAGACCATCCAAGTGTCGGCTAACGATAACACGATGTTCTGAACAGTCCAGTGCTGGTAGTGTGAAGTCCATTTTGTATAGTGGGGGACATCATCAAATCATAAGAATCTGAAAGAAATCAAGCATTGGAACTGAATACACTCTAAATGAATAGAACCAGGAGAATATAACACGGTCAATAAACAAACTGTAGACGAACAAGCAAATAGAAAGGCAACCACCAACCTAACACCAGCCCAGGAGGTTTTGCAAGCAGTCTGGGAAGCACATATACAGTCCGAGTATGGCACTCACAGCACTGAAGATGCTCTCGCGACGATGGTTGAAGATGCTTACGTGAACCACGTTCCGGTCATGACCGGAGGAGTCGGAAAACCAGCAGTGGGTGAGTTTTATTCCAAATACTTCATTCCACAAATCCCGCCAGACTTCGAGCTAGTTCCAATTTCGCGCACGATCGGGACGGATCAACTGGTCGATGAAATGGTGGGTAAGTTCACTCATACGATTGGGATGGACTGGATGCTACCCGGTGTTGCTCCGACCGGGAAACGAGTTGAAGTCCCAACGGTTGCCATTATTCGATTTCGGGATGGCAAGGTCGCCCATGAACACCTCTACTGGGATCAGGCGAGTGTGTTAGTTCAACTCGGCTTGCTCGATCTGGGTACGTTACCCGTTGCAGGTGTTGAAAGTGTGCGTAAGGCACTCGATCCGAGCTTGCCCTCAAACGCACTGATCGATCGCGCGATCGAGTGAACTCAAAGCCAGTAGGGTGGGCACTGCCCACAAAACCTTACTGTGAAGGGTTTTACAAAATGGTGGGCGATGCCCTACTACTAAATCATCTAATAAGGAGCACAATGAATAAACCCGAGTTTTTTATCACCCCTGGTTATGGGGAACGTATGCTGAATAGATTCTGTTACTCGCAAGCCGTAAAAATTGGCGATCGAGTGGAGACATCAGGACAAGGCGGCTGGGACGACGATCTGCAATTCCCCGAATCGCTTGCTGACGAGATTGCTCAGGCGTTTCGGAACGTAGAACGAACCTTGGCTACTGCTGGCGCTAGTTGGGAGGATGTTATCCATGTCAATTCTTACCATGTTGGAGGGTTTCCCCCAGAGGTTAACGAGGTGATGGTCAAGCTATTTCGTCATTACATGCCCAACCATGCCCCCATTTGGACAGAGGTAGGAGTTGCAGCTCTTGCACTTCCAACGATGCGGATTGAGATCCGCGTTACGGCAATCACGAGCTAAAACCGACTGTCTAGATCGCAATTGAAATTTCTGGTTGAGGAACTATGGCAAGTATTCTGCATATTGATTCAAGTCCACGGGGCGATCGCTCCAAATCTCGCAAGTTGGCAAAGGAGTTTATCGCGGCGTGGCAAGACTTACATCCTGATGACGTGATCACCTATCGTGATTTAAGACAAACGCCAGTTCCTCACGTCACCGAAGACTGGATTGCGGCTTCTTTTACTGCGCCAGAAGCACTGACTTCGGAAATGGCTGAACTGCTGAAGTTTTCTGATGCGTTAGTGGATGAGTTTTTGGCAGCCGATCGATGTATTTTCAGTGTGCCCATGTACAACTTCAGCATTCCGTCCAATTTCAAAGCCTACATCGATCAAGTGGTGCGTGTGGGTCGCACATTCATGGAGGAGAATGGTCAAGTCAAAGGACTTGCGAACGGTAAAAAACTGTTGTTCATCACATCGCGAGGCGTTGAGTTTGAAGCAGGGTCTCCTTACAAAGGATGGGATAGTCAGGAACCTGCGCTCCGGTATGCTTTTCAATACATGGGTGTGACTGATATTCAGTTCATTCATGCCAATGGTCTAGATCTGGGAGACGAGGCACGAAAACGGGGACTAGACGAAGCACAATCTAAAATTCAAAAGCTAGTTAATGACTGGTAGCATTACAAGTCATTAACTAGCCAAAGTCATCTGACGCAACAGTTTAAGCGCATTACTAGAATCACTTCGAAGCAGGTTCGCTAACACGATAAGAATCTAATAAAACGGTATAAGAATTTGAAAGAAGTTAAGCATTGGAACTCAGTACAATTCAGATTGTTACAACAAGAGTGATGCTGAGGGAAAGCTTTAGAAGTTATAGCGATTGAAGCACACTTCAGAGATGTGAAGTCGTAGAGATGACGTGAAAAGGAGAAACAATGAGCGATCGCTTTTCCTTCGATTCAGCACGAGCAGCATTTGCAGAATCTTCAAACTTCGACCTTTTGGGTGCGGATCGGGCGCGTTGGATTCAGCAAA
The DNA here is from genome assembly GCF_044923475.1 of Altericista sp. CCNU0014. Taxonomy (NCBI): domain Bacteria; kingdom Bacillati; phylum Cyanobacteriota; class Cyanophyceae; order Synechococcales; genus Altericista; species Altericista sp. CCNU0014. The sequence goes on along the minus strand of NZ_CP137338.1, from coordinate 675,265 downwards.
CGCGATTTTATAGCGATCGCCTCTCTCCCTTTGCGGCCCAAACCCAATTCCCTCGCATCTTGCTTTCCCAGACCGACCCAATCGAGTTTTTAGCAGGTTTCGCGGCAGCCTGCATCGCCGAATGCCCTGTCTTTTTGGGCAACCCAAACTGGAGCATCCAAGAGTGGGAGCAGGTGCTGCATTTGGTGCAGCCGCATCAAGTATGGGGAACACTGCCGATTCCAGTCCAGCCGCAAGCATTAAAATCTGCCGACGATCGAGAACGGGGATGGATTATGATTCCCACTGGCGGGACTTCAGGTCAAATTAAATTTGCCATTCACACCTGGACGACCCTATCGGCCTCAGTCCGGGGATTCCAAAGCTATTTTGAAGTGGCTGCCATCAACTCCTGCTGCGTGCTGCCGCTGTATCACGTCAGCGGATTGATGCAGTTTCTGCGATCGCTCCTCACCCACGGACGGTTGCGCGTCATCCCCTTTGCCGACCTCCTCAGCGGTCAGTCCGAGAACCCAGAACAGCACTTCTTTTTGAGCGAAGCCAGCAAAACGCGCGCGACATTTTTTCTCTCGCTCGTCCCCACGCAGCTGCAGCGGCTCCTCCAACAGCCCCACCGCCTCCCTTGGCTTCAGCATCCCATCATTTTGCTGGGCGGCGCTCCAGCTTGGCCGGCGCTATTAGATCGAGCTAAACAGCATCGACTCAACCTAGCACCAACCTACGGCATGACTGAAACCGCATCTCAGATTGCCACCCTCAAGCCCCAAGCGTTTTTGCAGGGACGGATCGATTCAGGCCCCGTTTTACCCCACGCTCGCATTGAAATTTGCGACTCAGCCGGACAGCCTTTGGCCGCACGCCAGACCGGAACGATTGTCGTTCGAGCGAAGTCCCTGTTTCGGGGCTACTACCCGCGCCCTTCTTCCGAAACAAGCTTCAGAACCGACGACCTGGGATACTTCGACGCGCAAAACCACCTCCATATTGCAGGCCGCAGCAGCCGCAAAATCATTTCAGGGGGCGAAAACGTTTTCCCGGAAGAAGTAGAAGCCGCATTGTACGAGACCGGGACGATCTCCGATGTTTGCGTCATGGGACTGCCTGACGCGCAATGGGGCGAAGTAGTCGCCGCGCTGTACGTGCCGCGTCACCCTGGAGTAACAAGCCAGCAGCTTAAAGCAGCACTGGAATCGAAATTAAGTCGCTACAAACATCCGAAACACTGGCTTCAGGTGGACGAGATCCCCCGGAACGCGCAAGGTAAAGTCGATCGGACGCGCTTGCCGTCCCCGCTGGAGATTATCGAAAGTCGAGGGGATTGACTGTCGGGACCGAACCGCGTTCAATCGCTTCAGGAGAAGCTGTTTTGGTACCCACATCATGTTTTTATTTCTATCGAAGCTGCTGCCTCTGTTTCTGTATCCAATGGGGCTATCTTGTTTGTTATTGGTGGCGGCGATCGCCGCGTTTTGGAAACGCCCTCGCATGGCGGCGGGGCTGGTAGGGGCGGCCTTGGGGGTACTGCTGTTTAGCAGCAATGCCTGGGTGGCCGAGGTTCTGGTGCGAGGGTTAGAGTCCCAATATCGACCCGCTGCCACCTATCCCAAGGTGGCAGCTATTGTATTTCTAGGCGGTGCCACGCGCGCGCCGATCGCGCCGCGGGTCTGGCCGGAGGTTCTCGAAGCGGGCGATCGCGTTCTATACGCCGCTCGGCTTTATAAAGAAGGCTACGCACCCAAACTGGTTCTGACCGGAGGGCGCATTTCCTGGAAAGATAGCACGGGCAACTCGGAAGCTGAAGACATCGAGACGCTTTTGAAATTTATAGGCATTCCGCAGACCGCCATGCTGCTAGAGCGCACATCGCTCAATACCCACGAAAATGCCGTCAACGTCAAGGCAATTTTGGCCCGAGAACGGCTAGACGGCCCAATTTTGCTCGTAACTTCAGCGATTCACATGCCGCGCTCGATGGCAATTTTCAAGAAAGAGAGGATGGAGGCGATCGCCGCCCCCACAGACTACCTATTTGACGAATCTCCCTTAACCCAAGGACTACCGGATTTTGTGCTGAAGCTGCTGCCCGACGCCGAAGCTATACATCAAACCACGATCGCGCTGAAAGAATACGTCGGGATGGCCGTTTATCGCCTGAGGGGATGGGCCTAAACCTTCTCGATTTCAAAATCGTTCAAGTGAGTGCGGAACTTGGGTCCAAATTGAACGATAAATGGATAGTTAGCGCTGACGGGCCGCCCTTGCCACTCTAGCAAAACCGAAACGATTTCGCCTTCAAGTCCCTTAATGTCAAAAGGTTGATTGCGATGCTCGGGATGATGATACACGATCACCGATTCTTTAACGCGAATTCGATCGCCCACTTGCATAGCCCTAATTTCGATTCCTTTTCAGTCGTCTGCTCGTGCTGGCTCATCCTGGTGCGGACATCAGCCTTACTATCTTTGCATAAGAGGGGACATTGACTTCAGTTCTTGCAATTCAAACCCCTCAATCCCTAGGTTTGGAAATTTCTATCGTCTTGACGATCCATCGGTAGGGGGTTCGCGCAAAATCGAGTTTGCTAAGGAACCTGTAATATTCGACAACATCGCTCCAACACGCGTCTATGATTGGGATGGCACGTCATAATTGGCCGCGAATCGGTAAATGAATCGATATGTTTGCAGAGACGTGGTTCTGGATTGGGTTGGGGCTGGCGCTGTGCGTGCTAGAACTCATTTTCCCAACGGCTTTTGTGGAATTGGTGATGGGGCTAAGCGCTATTCTGGTGGCGTTTGTATCGCTCCTGGTGCCATCGTTTGGGATACAGGTATTCATCTGGATGCTACTGTCTTTGGTCAGCATTTTTTTGGTGCGCCGCTTTTTGCCCCGCAGGATGCCCAAAATTTTGGAGGAGTCCCTGGATGCCACCACCTTAACGGCGATCGCCCCTGGAGAAAAGGGTCGCGTCTTGCACGAAGGGAGTCCCTGGGCGGCGCGGTGCGCGGACAAGGAAATGGCGATCGCCCCTCAGACTAAGGTCACAGTCGTCGGGCGCGAGGGCACGACGCTCGTGGTGATGCCGCAACTGGGCGTTGATTTACCCATTTACGAACGAGAGGATTGAGGAGATAAGGCTATGGGACAGTTTTTACTGCTGCTGATTCTGGGGCTGAGCGGTGCGGGGTTGGCATCTTCCGTGCGAATTATCAACCAAGGCAATTCTGCCTTAGTGGAGCGGGTGGGCAGCTTCCGCAAGCGATTGGATCCGGGATTGAACGTGATTCTGCCCGGATTAGATCGGATTGTCTTCCAAGAGACGCTGCGGCTGAAGGTGCTCGATATCGCACCCCAGTCTTGCATCACAGCAGACAACGTCAGCATTACGGTAGATGCGGTGGTCTACTGGCAGATTATCGATATGGAGCGGGCGTACTACAAGGTGCAAAATCTAGAGTCTGCGATGGTCAATCTGGTGCAAACCCAGATTCGCGGCGAGATTGGCAAGCTGCAACTCGACCAAACCTTTACGGCCCGCAGCCAGATTAGCGATATTTTGCTAGAGGAATTGGACACGGCCACCGACCCTTGGGGGGTAAAGGTGACGCGGGTGGAAATTCGCGACATTACGCCTTCGAAGGCAGTTCAGGATTCCATGGAGCTGCAAATGTCCGCCGAGCGGCGCAAGCGGGCCGCCATCTTGACCTCGGAAGGCGATCGCGAGGCACAGGTCAACTCGGCGCGGGGAAATGCGGATGCCCAGGTCTTGGCAGCGGAAGCCAAGAAACAGGCGGTGATTTTAGATGCAGAAGCGCAGCAGCAGTCCGTCCTTTTGCGAGCGGAGGCAGATCGGCAGTCGCGGTTGCTGCGGGCGCAGGCGGTCGCGGAGTCGATGCAGCTCTTAGCAAACACGCTCGAAACGGATCCCCAAGCAGCGGCGGCGCTCCAGTTTTTACTGGCGCAGAATTATCTCGACATGGGCACTGCGATCGGCCAAAGCGAGAGCAGCAAAGTGCTGTTTTTAGACCCGCGCTCGGTCGTGGGCACGATTGAGGGAATGAGGGAAGTGTTGGATCGAACGAGCTAAGATCGGCAGCGACTCGTCCGAACGCCTGCAATGGAAGGGTCGGAGGTAGCACCCTAGGGAACGGATCGCTTCCCCAAGTCTTCGATAAACGGCAAAAACTGCTCCACCCACTGCGATCGCGCGGCCACTAGCGTGGGATAGACCTCCTGGCCGTAATTTTTACCCGGCGTGAGGGGAAACGGCGATCGCCCATCCAACGCCACCCAAGTTGCACCCGCCGCCTGGGCGATCGGCCATACTCCAGCAATATCCCAGATTTTAGGCGTGGCTTCCACCGCCCCTAGCGCGATACCTGCCGCCACGGTCAAAAAGTTATAGCTAGAAGCCCCCAACATCCGAATTTTGCAGGGAAACGGATGTCGATAGTATTTGATACTGCGGGCGCAAAAGCTGAAAAACTGATTGGATCCGGGTGCGTCCGCGCGCGCCTGAATGGGTTTGTCATTGAGATACGCGCCGTTTTCTCGATCGGGCGCCGACCAAAATCCGTGAAAGTGCTGTTTTAGGGGTGGGAGGTAGATGCAGCCGAAGATGGGCGTCCCTCGGTACAGCAACCCTAAAGAAATAGCCCAGAGCGGAATCCCTTGCGTAAAGTTGGTGGTGCCATCGATGGGGTCAATGACCCAGCACCAGTCCGTCGCGGGCAAAACGTGCTCCACCTCCTCGCTCAGGACGCCGTGGGTAGGAAACCGAGCGGCGATCGCCTCCCGCAACGTCAGATCCGCCCATCGGTCGGAGGGCGTGACCAAACTCCCATCTTCCTTTTCCAGCGCCTGCATCTGGCCGAAATCCTGGAGGAGTTGCGCGCCAACCTCCGTCGTTATGGATTTGGCAAAGGCCAAAACCGCCGTCCAGAATGCCTCCATCGGCTCGTCTCCGCTACTTCGATAAACCATAGATCCAAATAATCAGTAACGGGGTCAGAATCGTCAAAATCAGATTGAGGGGTGCCCCGACGCGGGTGAAATCCAGAAACTTGTAGCCCCCAGGTCCGTAGACCATCGTGTTGGTCTGGTAGCCAATGGGCGTGAGATAGCTATTAGATGCCGCAAAGGTGACCGCATAAATAAAAGCCAAGGGATTGAGTCCGAGGGTCTTAGCAACCTCCGCTGCAATGGGAATCATCAGCACCACCGCCGCGTTATTGGACAAAATCTCAGTCAGCAGCGTGGTCGCAATATAGAAAAACGTCAGCACCCAGAACCCAGAGAGATGACCGCCCGCACTCAAAAGATGATCCGCCAGCCATTTGGTCGTACCGGATTTATCCATGGCCGTTCCTAAGGGCAGCAGCCCCGCCAACAAAAAGATAATATCCCAGCGCACTGCACCGTAGATTTCTCCGGGCTTCAGACAACCCGTCACGACCATCAACGCGACGCCTACCAAAGCACTCACGAGAATCGGCATCCAGTTAAAGGCCGACGCGACGATCACGCTCAGGATAATACCGATCGCCACCCACGCCTTATCGACGCGCAGGTTTTCCACATCGCGCGGTTCCATGACCAGAAGTTCCCGACTGGTCTGCAACCCCTTAAAGCTTTCTCTAGGCCCTTGCACGAGCAGCAGATCGCCAAATTTTAAGGGCGTTTTTCCCAACCGCTCTCGCAGCAATTCCTCGCCCCGGCGAATGGCCAAAACAGTCGCATTGTACCGCTGTCGAAACCGCAGATCTTTAATGGTCGCGCCCACCAACCGCGAATTCGACAAAATCAGAACCTCAGCCACTTCGTCTTCACCGGAATTGAGCTCGGCTTCGAGTTCTTTTTTGCCAAACTTTACATCCGGCACGATATCCAATCCCTTCTCATCGCGGATGTTCAGCAGTTCTTGGCGACCGCCGCGCACGAGCAAAATGTCCCCTGCGAGCAGCTTTTTATCGGCGACGGGCTGGGGGAAATGACTCCCGTCTCGAATCAGCTCCAAAACATCAATATCGAACTTGCGTTGGATTTCGCTAGAACGAAGGGTTTGGCCGATCAAAACAGAGCGAGGCGCGATCGTGACTTCGCTGACATAGTCTTTGAGACCGTATCCCTCTAAATCGGCTGAGGGCGATACGCGATCGGGCAATAGCTTCGGGGCAAATAAGGCTAGGTAAACCAACCCTACGGCAAAGGTAATCAAACCCAAACTGGTGAACTGAAACAGACTGAATTCGCCATAGCCCAGCTTTTTAGAAACGCCACTGGCCAGGATGCTGGTCGAGGTGCCAATTAAGGTAATCATGCCGCCCAGCACGGTTGCGTAGGACAGGGGAATGAGGAGCTTGGATGGGGAAATTCCCTGCTTTTTGCACCAGTCCTCGACGATGGGCAGAAAAACCGCAACGACCGCCGTATTGTTAATAAAGGCGGTAATGGGCCCCACAATAATGCCCAGGATAAAAATTTGCTGGTTTGCATTTTTACCGCCCCACTTGACCAGCCAATCTCGCACCACCATGATGACGCCCGTGCGCGAGATGCCCGCGCTCAGAATAAACATCGCCATGACGGTAATGGTGGCGGTATTGCCAAATCCTGCCACGCCTTCCTCCGGCGTTACCAAGCCCAGTACGACCAGAGCGATCGCCACAAACAGCGCCGTCATATCCACTGGGACCCACTCGACGACAAAGGCGACGAGGGCAACGACCAAAACGCTGAGCGTTAGAAAAATAGGATTTTGCAGAAATGTCATAGGCGATCGCTAGCACCGGAAGAGGTGGCTCTTAAATGATTTCTAAAAGTTAACCGATCTCCAAGACTAATACACGCCTATACGCCTGCCGAACGATAAAAGAAATCGAGCCTTCTACTGGTCTTCTACCGGCCTTTTACTGATAGTTGACAATTCTGCTAAAGCTTTCTGCGGTGAGGCTAGCCCCACCCACCAGGGCGCCATCGATTTCGGGCTGGGCCATGAGCTCATCCACATTTTTTGGATTGACCGAACCGCCATACTGAATAGTCGTATCGGGATTTTTTAAGCGAGAGCGAATGAGGCCAATGACGCGATTCGCCTCGTCTGCGGCGCAGGTGTCGCCCGTCCCGATCGCCCAAATCGGTTCGTAGGCGATAATTAAATGATTTTGATCGACCCCTACCAGACCTCGCTCGATCTGCCCGAATAAATGGGATTCCGTTTCTCCAGCATCTCGCTGGGCCTTGGTTTCTCCCACGCATAAAATTGGGGTGAGGCGATTTTTTTGGGCGGCCTTGAGCCTGAGGTTGACGGTTTCGTCCGTTTCGCCAAAATACTGACGCCGTTCGCTATGGCCGACCACGACAAAGCGCACGCCAATTTCAGTCAGCATCGGGCCGGCAATCTCTCCAGTGTACGCGCCTGCATCTTCCCAGTGGATATTTTGAGCGCCCACTTGCACTCGACTGCCGTGGAGGTTTTTAGACATCGATGCGAGCGTGGTAAATGGCGCGCACAAAATAATATCTCGGTCTTCGGGCGTGGTTTCTAAGGTCGGCAGAAAATTTTGCAGAAATTCCAGAGCTTCCGTCTGGGTTTTATACATTTTCCAGTTGCCAGCGATCGCTACTTTGCGCACGGTTCGTTATTAGAAAAAACACTAAATTATCGAAAAAAGCGCTCTTCTAGAACCCCAGCTCAGCTGAGTTCTACGAGCGTTAGGCCAAAAAGACCTTCAATCAGTGTAAGGGCTTGTGGGCTTATTTGTATCTTTAGCGCTAGGGTTCGACCGGAGAATCCGGTATCCTAGGAGACTGGAGAACGTTGGTATAGCCGGGAAGAGACAGCAATCGTGATCGATTTAAGGCAGCTTCGAGAAAACCCGCAGCAGTTTTCGGCTCGCTTGAACCTGCGGGGCGACTATGACCTCGAGCCACTATTGGCGCTAGACCGTCGACAGCGCGAAATCGAAGAAGTGCGATCGCAGCTACAGGCGCGGGGCAATCAAATCGGGAAAGCCGTCGGCGATCGGATGAAAGCGGGCGCTAAACCCACCGATCCGGCCATTGCCGCCCTCAAAGCCGAAGGCACCGACATCAAAACCCAGCTCGGCGAGCTAGAACCCCAAGAGCGAGAAATCGAAGCCGAAATCAAAACGTGGCTGCTAGCCTTCCCCAATCTGCCTAGCCCCACTACCCCCATCGGCAAAAGCGAAGCCGAAAACGTCGAAGTGCGGCGCTGGGGCGAGGAATATATCCCCCAGGGAGATGGGCTGTTGCCCCACTGGGAAATTGGCGAACGGCTCGGCATCTTAAACTTCGAGCGCGCCACGAAAGTAGCCCAAAGCCGCTTTGTCGCGCTGATCGGCAAAGGTGCGGCCTTGGAGAGAGCGCTGATTGCATTGATGCTCGATCGCCACACTCAGGCGGGCTATGTAGAAATTCTGCCGCCCTTTTTGATCAACACCACGTCCCTGACTGCCACGGGCCAACTGCCTAAATTTTCGGAAGAAAGCTTCAAATGCGACAATGACGACCTCTGGCTGGCTCCCACCGCAGAAGTCCCCGTCACCAACCTCTACCGCGACGAGATCCTGTCCGCCGAGGAACTGCCCATTCGTCACTGTGCCTATACGCCCTGCTTTCGCCGCGAGGCCGGAAGCTACGGACGCGACACCCGAGGGCTGATCCGACTCCACCAGTTCAATAAAGTCGAGCTGGTGAAATTCGTGCATCCCAGCACCTCAGAAGCAGAACACGAATCCTTGGTGCGAGACGCTGCTGGAATCCTCGAGGCGCTCAAACTCCCCTATCGAGTCCTAGAGCTCTGTACGGGCGACTTGGGGTTTTCCGCTGCGAAATGCTACGACCTCGAAGTGTGGATGCCGTCTGCCAAGAGCTATCGTGAAATTTCGAGCTGCTCGAACTTTCACGATTTTCAAGCCCGCCGCGGCAATCTGCGCTTTAAAGAACCCGGACAGAAGGGCACCCAGTTCGTGCATACCCTTAACGGTTCGGGACTTGCCGTCGGTCGCACCATGGCCGCTATTCTAGAAAATTACCAGCAGCCCGACGGCTCAGTCTCGATTCCAGATGCCCTCCAGCCTTATTTAGGGCAAAAAGTATTCAGTCGTTTTTGAGCGCTTCTCAATCTTCAAATTTGCCTCGATTGGGCCGTAACCTTAGCCCAAAACCTCGAATATGGCTTGTTTCTAACCTTCTTCGACGAGGTTTTTGTGGGAAATTCGCGCTATACAGACACCGTCAAATCTTTTAAGATTGATTTAATGTTTTGAGGTTTTTCTATGTAATCTCGCGCCACTCACCGCGAGCGCGCTGCATCGGTTACTCGGGATTAAAGGGCGATCGAGGTTCATAGCTGTCACTTCCGTCAAAGGGTCTGAGCTATGCGCTCTTAGCAGCCAGCACTCGGTAGCGCGCTCGAAGAAAGAGCGTTTGCCTAAAAGCACGCTTAGGGGTTGGGATCGGAAGCGCTTTATAAAGCATTTCGATCGACATCGAATCAGAAACACGAGGGGGGGGGAATACGATGAAAACTGTGTCGTTACCGATCGCAGCCACGCAGAATCGAATTGAGCGTTCTGCAGCAGAGCCGTCTCTGGGCTTAGAAGCACCCATTCAGGTGTTGCACCGCATAATTTTGGCCCAGGCTTCCGGCAAACTGAGCGTCTCGGATCCCCACGATCCCGAAGTACTCTGGCAAGTTTTTGTAGGAAACGGACAAATTCATTTTGCAACGAGTTTGGCGGGACAGGGCGATCGTCTGGCCTATTTCCTCAAAGTTGCGGGCATCTTTCTGCCCTTTGACACCCTCAAAACCTCTGACTATCAGTTTTTGTGTTCGCAGTGGCGAGTGGGGCGACTCACGCTTGCACAACTGCGTGCCGTTTTGACCCTCATGACTCAAGACGCGCTGATTCAGATTTTAAAACTTCCCCAGGCTGACGTACGAGTAGAGCGGCAGCTCGGATTGGACCCGCTTTTGATCTCGGTTCCGATCGTAAAACTCTTATCTTCTGAGTTAAGCGCGCTACGCCTGTGGCAAACGGTTCTGCCAGACATCTTATCGCCGCTCCAACGACCGACGATCGACGATCCAAAGCGATGGAATGAAGTGCTGAATTCCCCCGGGCAAACCATTCCGCGACTTCATTTAATTCAGCCTTTTTTAGGGAGTAATTTTTGTCTCTACCAGATCGCGCGCGAAATGGGCGTCGAGCTGATCGGGATCGTGCCGCTGTTGCAGTTTTTAGTGCGGCTCGGGCTGATTAGAATGCAGCCCTATCGCGCCCAGCCCCAGAGAGTTAAGCCCACCATTGCTTGCATCGATGGGAGCGTTGAAGTCCAGGCAAATGTAAAGCGGACGCTGGAGCCGGAGGGATACCAAGTGATATCGCTAACGGAGCCGACTCATGTTTGGTCGATACTCCAACAGCAACCACCCCACATGCTGTTACTGGATGTGGACGGCTTCGATGGCTACAGTTTTGTCAAAGCCCTTTCCCGTTCCGAACGGTTTAAGTCAATGCCCGTCGTAGCCCTTAGCGAGCGTCAAGGCATTGTCCATCGTCTTTGGGCGCGGAGGGTAGGAGTAACCGATTGCTTGGCAAAGTCCTTCGATCCAAAGGTTTTACAGGATCTCGTCCAGCAGATCGTGCCTACGGTTGTTTAGCGGTCTCGGCGGTCAAGATCGCCCGCAATCCTTCTCGATAGGTCGGGTACGCCAACCGCACGCCCAACACCTGCTTGATTTTGCGATTGCGAATCCGGCGGCATTCGCTCCAGAACGATGCCGCCATCGGATTGAGTTGAATTTGTTCGTAGGGCTGGGCGACGGGGGGGGAAAGGTTGAGGAGTTTTGCTCCTTCTACGATAAGGGTGCTCGGTTCTGAGGGTTCGTCATCGGAAACGTTGTAGATCGACCCAGGACTGGGCGATCGCATCGATTGCCAGAGCGTCTGCACGATATCGTCCACGTGGATCCGGCTAAACACGTGGCCGGGTTTGCGGATGTGTTGGGCCGCGCCCGCGCGGAGTTTGTCCAAAATACTGCGGCCCGGACCGTAGATACCGGGCAGCCGAAAAATATGGGCGGGCAAACCGGAGTGGAGGAAGGTGGCTTCGATGGCGGCGCGATACTGCGATCGCGCGTTCTGGGGTTGCAGCGGACTTTCTTCATCCACCCATTCTCCCTGGGTGTCGCCATAGACGCCTGTGGTGGAGAGATAGCCAAACCAAGTGAGGGGCGATCGCTGGAGGGTGGGCATGAGGCTGGCAGCCACCGGATCGATGCCTTGCGGATCGGGGGCGATGGTACTCAAGACGTGAGTGACGCCCTCTAGAGCCGCATGGGGGAGCGGAACAGCTGCAGCTTGGCTGGCATAGAAAAACGGAAAAACGGGAATATTTAAGCCTTCGAGGGGCGTACCGGAGCGATTAGTCGCGCAAACGTCAATCTTTTGTCGCACGAGCCAGCGCGCCAGTCGCTGTCCTGTATAGCCGCATCCGAGAATCAAAACCTTCATAGAATCTAGGGCGAATGGGCTATTGACCGGACGTTTTGGGTGGTAAGGGCGGTGGCGGTGGCGGCACCGTCGCGCCGCCGTTGACGGCGTTAGGCTGAGCGGGAAGGGTCGGGTCGGCAGGGGGTTGTGCCCCTGGAATCGCACCAGAATTAGAGGGCGGCAGGGTTTGACCGGGCGGTACTGTCGCGTTAGGGGGCGTAGCCGGCAGACTAAAACTAGGCTGCGGGGGCTGGAAGGGCTGTTCGGGGACTGGAAGCGGCGCTGTGGGTGAGGGGGGGGTTGGCTTTTGCGCCAACAGGTACCACAACCCGATACCCAAGCTAATCGCGCCCGCTGCAATGACACTTAAGAACAAAAATCGCGAGGCGGTTTCGTTCTGATGAATGACTTCATCCGTATAGAGACGATCCTCATCTCGAGACAGAAAAGGGGCTTCTTCAGGCTGTTCTGGAGCAGGCGACTCCATGCCTAAAGAGTCCAGATCGAGTTCTTCTGAGAACAGCTCGTAGGGATCGTATTCTTGGGAAGAATCGGGATCGGTTTGGTTCATGGCGCTAGGGGCTTCTCTAAGTCGTAGCAATAAATACCGGAGATCTTATCAAGGATAGCGGTCGATGAGTGGGTTGATGCGGCAAGATTGCGATAGGCCGAAGGGACGAATCGAGCTTGCTACGATGTAACGATTTGCGTCGAGTCAGGGGCGGGTGCGTATTTTTGCGGATCGAAGATGCGGCTCCGGGTCCGCGACGGACGGTCTGGCTGTCGAGCCCTACCACCCCCAATGTGCGGCGAACGGCTCGATCCAATGGGGTGCAACAGTCTGCGATCGCCCTTCGGACCCCAAGCAATTTCCTTGAAGGAAGCTTGAAAAATCGAACGAGAGAGGGTTTGAGCGGTCGAGAGCGAGGCGATCGCAGATAGGAGCCGGACTGGCCTTCGTCTTGAAATTGCGACCCATAATGTCACGGCGAGATAACAAAAATATCCTCAACCTTCGATCTCCGTAAAAGTACGCAAAAGCGTTTCCCGTAATCCTACGGTAGCGCTGAGGCTCCCGTATTTTGCACAATAAAACCAATTCGACAAAACCAATTCAACCGCATCCTGAGACTGTTCTCAGAAATCTGGGCACACTAGAGTACAGTCCTTACTCCATGAGCTGCCTTTTTGCAAAAAAGCCCGATTGAAGTTTATTATGGGCAACTAACCCCTAATAAACTTCGTCAAAGGTTCAAAGCTCTAAATATCTACTCGATACGCCAGCGCTTCAAATGTCTTTCTGCTCGGGATAAAAATGTTCTATGAGTTCTAAGAATAACCAACCTATCGAATTACTCAAAAGCGGTCAGTTGCTGGCCGTTACGGACGGCGCTACCTCCGGCATCATTTTGCAGAAGCCCTTCTTCGCGGAATATATCGGTCCGGGTGCGGCCATCGGCGGGTTATTTGACCTGAAGTGCGTCACGATCTACGCCCTAGGGCAAGCAGAATTTACAGCTCCGGCAACCTTAGAAGAACGCCAGGAAGCATTCCGTCGCCGCATCGATCAGATTGAAACGATGCAAACATTGTGCCAAGAAGAGGTCCCCCTCCGCCGCGCGATCGACCTTTTGGATATGCTCTGCGATCGCTTTGGCATTGACGAGATCCGCTCCATTCCCAACGATGTCCTGGCAAAGGTGGTAGGCGTCCTGCCCGGAACCATCGCGATGGCATGGCAAAAGCAGTTTAACCTGCAGTCTCCAGCAGACGCGGTTGAAGAATACGACGGACGCCTATTTGCGACCGCCAAAGCCTAATCCATCGCACCGTTGGCCGCTCCAAGTATCTTTAAATTTTTGTTTGAGACTTAAGACTTGCAATCTAAAGACGCGCGGGTACTGACACCCGTTTGCATGTTAGTGCCAGAGGCAGACTCGCAGAGGATAGCGCGCTGCTCGCCATCTAGCAGAGCATCCGAGAAATCCGCTCCCGTAATGTTTGCTGCGCTGAAGGTGGAGCGAAACAGCAGCGCTTCTGTCAAAATTGCGTTTTCTAAGTTAGCCTCGGTAAAGTCCACCTGATCCATCATGGCGTACTGAAGATTTGTACTCCTGAGGTCGGCATTCTGCATCACCGATGCGCTAAAAATTGCGCCCCTCAGGTCGGCCTGACTGAAATTTGCCCCTTCCATATTGGCGTTGGCAAAATCCGAAGCGCGTAAATCTTGATGCGAAAAATCCTTGCCGCGCAGTTCTGCATTGCTATAGGACATCGGCTTAATCAGCTCTAGGGTAGATTCGCCTGCAAAACAGGGCAGCATCCAACTCCACGTCACCGCGCAAAACGTCGCCGCCCAAAGTCCGATCGCCCGCCAGACTGAACCCATTGCGCCCTTCGCCTCTCTCCGTCCGTTCCCTAGGGAAACCTTAAATCGTTTCGAGACTGGCATAGGCCGCTCCGCAAAAAGAGAATTTTGAATCTAAGCCATCGAAAGTTCGCCCAAGACCTCTAATCGCTTAAAGGGGCTTAGGGTCAAATATCGTTCCGAAAGTGCTTCTGCAATGGTTGGCGTGATCCAGCCGAGCTGCTTCAGAAGCTGGATGGCAGCAGCATGCTTCGCGCGCTTCGCACCATCCATCACCTTAATGGCTAGTCCCATGCCTTCTCCAACGCGGCCAATACACTGGACGCCCTCTCCCCCAGTCTTACTCACCAATTCCCCTGCGGTCATTTCCATGAGATCCGTGTCGAACTCCCCTGGACCTGCCACCAAATTCGGATGGTGAATCATGGCGCGCACTACGCGCTCCATCGATAGGTTATCCCCAGAAGCGAGCTGGGCAAATAAAGTGGCCATTTGCCCGAGTTCCATCAAGTAGGTCGGCACCCCGCAGTCATCGTGAGCGCCGATAAATTCCGCTGCTGGCATTTTCAGCATATCGGCGACTTTACCCAAAATCGTTTGCTGAAGCGGGTGCTGCGGCTGCATGTAAGTTTGCAAGGGCCAATGGTTGAGCTGACAGACTGCTAACATCCCTGCGTGTTTCCCGGAGCAATTGTACTGGAGCGGGCTATTGCCGCCCTCGGGAATGGGGCATTGGAGCATGGTCAGGTCGATATCGCAGTGCCACAAAATATTAAACACTTGGCGGACCTGCTCCATGGTGCCCTTGTGAGAGCTGCACATGATGGCTAGGTCGCGATCGCTCAATCCGTACCGCTCCATGACGCCGCTCGTCGTGACGATGAGCGCTTGAAACGGTTTGAGAGAAGATCGAATAAAGCAGGTCGTCTCCGCACTCCCCGCAATGGACAGCACCCGACCCCGCTCGTCGCAAACGACCGCCTGAGTTTCGTGGGCGGATTCGACAATGCCTTCCCGGAGGAGGCGAATTTCAAGTGCTGTGGCATGATTCCGTTTTCCCATTGTCATGGGTCAGACCTTATCCTTTAATTGAGCGAAAAAACGTCGATTGCGGTCCGTTTAGGGCACCGACAGATAACTTTAGCAGAATTGCCACAGGCTGCGACCGACAATGCACAAAAGCCCCAAAACTCCAAAGCTATATTTGAGCCGTTGGAGAATAGGCTGAACCTGATAGGTACTAATCAACCGATCTTGGGCGAGCTCCGCGTGGGGCTTCGTCCAAGATTGACCATCGTACCACCCAGTCTCTTCATAATCGACGGTTTCGCAGTGGAGCCTTCGATAAACGTAGGCCCAGCCTAGGTAAAGGCGCAGCAAAATGAGGCTCACCAACAAAATGATTCCACCACTTGCAGCCAGGAAAAAACGCCCAAACGCCTCAGTCGGGTCGAAGCTAGCAGCAGCAATGGGACCAGCAATGAAGCCGCTCGTACCTCCCAGACAGCCCAAGCGAACGATAAACGTCTTGAAGTCTGCGCTAGACCACCCAAAGAACCAAGATTCTTGCAGGCTCTTGTACTCGTTAATCGGACGCTGATCGGCTGGGACAGGACAAGCGGAAACGGGCGCAGACATAGCTTCAAAGGTTCGGCGAAGAAGAGATGGGTAGACCGCGCCAGCCCAGGTCGACACCTAGACTGGCGGTCGCTGCTTCTCTTTAGTCTATAGCAATCCTCAGAAGAGACCCATGAATCTCGCCTATCCCAACGATGCATCGGGCGACTTCAGGAATAAAAGCGCGCTATAAAGCTGAAAGGCTGGATCCCAGTTGCTGTCTTCTCGGCGAAATAAATTGATGTGGGACGGCAGTTTCGAGAGCAAATCGGGATGTTCGAAGGCAGTTTCGGCAAAGGGTTCGAAGGTTGCCCAAACGGGTTGTTGGGAGAGTTTCTGGCTCAGGACCAGAGAAAGCTGCCGCCAGTTGGCCCAAGCGGTACTGCGATTGAGGGGGAAGTCAGCGGTGGCTTCGGATTCGAAGCGCTCGCCTCGGTTAAATTGATAGGCAGCATCGGAAATCCGCAGGATGCAGTTTTGGGCGGGAAGGTGCAGATCGCAGAAGTTGGCACGATCTTGGGTTTTTTCTTTGCGCAGCAGTTTGCCGCGCGCGTCTCGGTCTACTACTTCTTCAAAGATCGGCAGTTGGCCTTCCACCCGTGCTGCAATGTCTGTCCACGCAAATTGAAGCGCTCGCTCCGCACCCAGCGTACGCGGTCCCCCCTCATCGGATTGGACGATTGCCCGCACGATGCCTTCGACCGACTCAAAGTACTGAATTGAATGAACGGTTACGGACTGCAGGAGCGAGAGGGGCAGCCAAAAGGCTGGAATCCCGCAATCGTTCAGTTGCCGACCGTAAAACTCCAGCTCTCCCACCGCGCCCGTGCGGTAGAGACGAATGCCTCGGCTCGGCAGCAGCATTCGAGCGGAGTAAGGTTCGATATTCATGATTTTTGCCATTGCCTGAGCCGCTTCGGTTTTTTGGGCCGGGTCGATGGCGGCGAGAACCAAAACGCCTGGTTCGGTATTGTGGGGTTCGGCGATCGCCTCGGCAATGGCCTGTTTGCGAGCTTGGGTGCGTTGGGTTTGCAAGCGCTCCAGACCTTGGCGGGCGGCAAGGGTCAGTTTCGGACTGTCGGCCTGACGCAAAAGATTGCGATAGGCCGCCTCAGCCCGATCTGATTCCTGCGTGGTTTCCCAAAGTCTCGCCCAATAGAACTGAGTCCAAGGATCTTGCTCGTTTAGGGTGCCGAGCAGTCGAGTGACTTCGGGATAATTGCCGCCCTGTAGGGCCGCTTCGATGCTGTCTATCACGCAGGAGGTCTCCTAGATATCGATATTTTTTCCGCACTCCTCCGCATCTATGCGAGTGGAGAGCAGGGCAACTGCCGCTAGAGAGGCCGTGACCGCGCGCAGGACGCGACGTCCTAAAGAAACTGGCGCAAACCCTTGGGCGATCGCCGCCGCCCGTTCCTCGGCGGTCCATCCGCCTTCCGGGCCGACCATTATTAAGATGCCCAACTGCGGCAAGCGAACTAAAGCCTGCCACAAATTTTTTCCATCTCGGTCTGTAACGCAGATCGAGCGCTGCCAACCTGCAAAGCGATCGCTTTTGGCCAGGGCCAGCGCGTTTTCAAAGGTCACGGGCGCGAGCACCTCTGGCACGATCTGCCGACAGGATTGCTCGGCGGCTTCGGCAGCAATCCGCCGCCATCGTTCTAGTTTTCCCTCGCCGGGGTTCGCGATCGTGCGAGCCGTGAGGAGGGGGATCAAGACGGCAACGCCCATCTCCGTCGCGGCCCGCACGACCTCGTCAAACCCCTGTCCTTTTGTCAGCGCTGCCAACAGCGCGATCGGCCGATCCAATTCCGTTTGGACCGATACCGACTCTAATAACTGCGCTTCGGGCTGGCAGAGATCGAGTTGGGCCAGCCACCAAGTTTGATGGCAGATTGCAATAAAGCGATCGCCCCCCTTCAGCCGCAGCACCCGCGTGAGGTAGTGTTGCTGTTGTGCGGTTAAGGCGATCGTGCGGTCATTTAATTGGGTCGGGGCGATCGCCAACCGCTGAAATTGAGCCATCGTCTAGCCCTCCATCGCAGTAAAGCGCTCAACAGGCAACCTGCCAAGCCTTACGCGTCCAGATATCTTTAAGCGAAGGCGGTTCTAGGCCATTGCCGTCTAAAGGGTGAGGCGGTTCTAGCAGAGCGGTCTCCGCATTGCGGTCTCGCGACTTGACCAAACTCACAACCCAAGGCAGAAAATCTAAAATTTCTTCTGGCATCAGCGTCAATTCAAAATGCCAGCGCTGATTCAGCCCTTGAAAATCTTTGCCGCGCTGAGCAGCAGCCAAAAGACCAGCCCCCTTATTCACCGACACGCGAAGGATAAAAGGCCGATCTGGAAACAGTGCATCCGGAGCCGAATGGGCGTACACGCAAATGTAATTGAGTTGTTTGCGCGCGTCCACCCAAGAGGCCATAGAGAGCTTCCCCACGTAGGAATGCTCGTTGGTAATCTTGACTGGCGCTTCCATTTCCCCGGAGAACAGCGTATAAAATTCGCCCCTCAACTGAGAAATAACGCGTATTGCCTCCGGCGTCATCGCTGCTAAACCTCTTGCAAAAAGACAGACGATCGTAGCGCTAAACCCCTGAAAAATCACATCAAGGTGCGCGAGCGGCAATCACCTTACCACCCACACACCTTCAGGAGTTATGACCGACAATTGACCTCTCTCGGACGACAGGCGCTGTCAAACGAATTTGCCTATTGTTTTGCCTATGGTAGGGAAGGCCCTAAACCCTACTGAGATCGAGCTATTTCTAGCTGCGTCTGCGACGTTGTTTGCGCTTTGCGATAGCCTTGCGCTTGCGTTTTTCAATGGGCGTTTCAAAATGGCGATGTTTTTTCATGTCAGGGAAAATGCCTGCCTTGGACACTTCTCGCTTGAAGCGTCGCAGTGTCGACTCAATCCCTTCGCTCTCACCTGGAATTACCTGCGTCATTCCTTCTCCTCTTTCGGTAAACGATTCATAAACAGACTATAGCAAGGCATCAACGAGAAAGGGCAGACAAAAGTCTGCCCCTAGACCTTAATCTTTGAGACTGAAGCTCAACATTTAGTAGCGCCGATCCGAGCGACTATTGTTGTCCCAACTGCCGCCAAAGGATCGCTTCTCTTCGCGAGGCTTCGCTTTGTTAACCTTTAAATTTCTGCCCATCCACTCAGCGCCATCTAGCGCTTCAATCGCAGCGGACTCTTCTGCATCTGTCCCCATCTCCACAAAGGCAAAACCTCTAAATCGCCCTGTCTCCCGATCCTTGGGAAGCTGAACGCTTTTGACCGTTCCGTACTCTGCAAAGGCTTGGGTCAGATCATCCTGCGTGGCATCGTAGGATAGATTGCCAACGTAAACGGACATGCTGTATCTCCAAACTGAGAAGTCAATTAAAGCTTAGATTCGGAGAGACGCCCATCGAGTGAATTACCCAGCCGAAAATAACCTTTGTTTGCCATCCTAGCATAGCGAGCCAAGACCTCGTTCGCGCGAAAAAAAGCAATGTTCGGCGAGGTATTCGGCGATCTGTCGAACCCAACCTTTCGCTTCAGCCTTTCTATCCCATCCGCTGAGGCTTCCACAGCAGGCCCAATCCCATCGCGGCAAAGCCGCTTGCGGCGGCGGCCTTCAGGAGATGGGTGGGGAGTACCCGAGCAAACCCTTCGCCCATTAATACGCCTAAAAAGCTAGCAAGAATAAGGGCGCAAGCAGATCCCAAAAAGACTGCCCTGGGGTTCTGACATTGACCGCTGAGGGTGATGGCAGTCAACTGGCTTTTGTCCCCCAATTCCGCAATAAAAACCATTACAAAGCTAGCGGCAAAAAGTTTCCAGTCCATTGTTTGGCGGCCTCCTTAACCGAGGTGAACGACATCCCAGAGCAGCAAGACCGCAATCAGCAGCATGCCTGCACCCGTTACAGTCTGAAGCGTCTCTTCTGAAAGCCGACGCGATAACCATCGACCGACGAGGACGCCGAGGAGACTGGTGGAGATTAAAGCAGCGGCAGCCCCTGCAAACACAACCCACGGCGATTGAGACTCGGCGGTCATTAATAATGTCGCCAGCTGGGTTTTATCCCCAATTTCAGCAAAAAAAATCGCGATAAATGCAGTCATGAATTCCCGGAACATCCCAGTTTTTGGCATGCTGGGGGCAGGTGTTTTAATCGTTGAGGAATCTAAGTCCAGCACAGATGCTCCGTGGATTTTTCATATTTCTTTCATTATTATGCCTGTACTTGAAACTTTTTCGATCGGGATAAAAGATATGGGATCTCGCTTTCGCTTTATCTTGGCCTCTGCTTCTCCAGCACGCCGCAGCCTGCTAGAGACCGTCGGAATTCAGGCCGAGGTGCAGCCGAGTCGGTTTGACGAATCCACGATTCAAACGACCAATCCGGTCGATCTCGTCCGACAGTTAGCTTTTGAGAAGGCGCGTTTGGTCGCGCAGCAACATGCTTCTGCGTTGGTTTTGGGCTGCGATTCGGTCATGACCCTAGAGGGCGAAATCTTTGGTAAACCCCGCGATCGCGCCGAGGCGATCGCCCGCTGGCGGCAAATGCGCGGGCGCGCGGGGGAACTATACACCGGCCACGCGCTGTTCGACCTCTACCAAAACCGAAATGCAGTGCGCACCCAAAAGACCCTCGTCGAGTTTGCCTTAACGAGCGATCGCCAAATTGAAGCCTACGTCGACACCCGCGAACCGCTCGACTGTGCGGGCGGATTTGCCCTCGATGGCAAAGGCGGCCTGTTTGTGGAGCAGATTCAAGGGTGCCACAGCAACGTGATCGGGCTGAGCCTGCCCTTACTGCGTCGCATGCTCGCCGACTTCAGTTACGACGTTACAGATTTTTGGCATTCCGATTGAGCTAACGCTTCACCGTTAGCGGCGTTCCCACCGCAACCAACTGAAACAGCTCTTCAATGTCTTTTTCAAACATCCGCACGCAGCCGTGGGAGGCCGCCGTACCGATGCTGCTCACGCTATTCGTTCCGTGAAATCCAGCCCAGTTTTTGCCGTCCTTATGAAAACCCATCCAACGACGCCCTAAGGGGTTATCTCGATCGCCGCCAGGAATCACTTCCCCCGTAAAAGGGTTCACCCACGTCGGGTTGCGATACATCGTTTCAATCTTAAAGGTTCCCGTGGGGGTTTCCCATCCCGGACGCCCTACTGCTACGGGGTAGCTCTTAAAGGCTTCTCCCGCGCGGTATAAAGTCACCTTGCGCGCCGAGAGATCGAGTTCTAATCGCAAAGGCGCGATCAAAGGCGGCAGGTAAGCATTCACGCTCGACAGTCCTGGCAACCGATTGGGCGGATCTAACTCAAAAGCTTGCCCGATGCCAGAGAACGATAAAACGGATGCAGCGATGGCAAATCCCAAACCTTTTAGAACTTGATGATACATTGAAAGACCCGCTTGTACCTGAGAAGAGGCTGTTTTCAAACCTATCTTAATCGATCGATTGGTCGCGCGCTCGCAACTCAGCGCGTTTGAGGTCCGCGATCGCGCTCCTCTGAAGGTGGAGACTGGAGCGCGAGCCAACGGTCGTACAGATCGGGACGGCGATCGCGGGTACGCTGAAGCTGTTGCTGCTGCCGCCAACGCTCGATTTCGCCGTGATTGCCCGACCTCAACACTTCCGGCACGTCCCAACCGCGAAAATTTGCAGGTCGCGTGTATTGCGGGTAGTCGAGCAAGCCTGCCTCAAAGCTTTCGTACTTTAAAGAATCTTCCTTCGCAACTGTACCGGGGAGCAAACGCAATACCCCGTTCAGCAATGCCAGCGCCGGAATTTCGCCGCAGGTCAGGACAAAATCCCCCAACGAAACTTCCCGCGTGACCAAGTGCTCCACCACTCGCTCGTCTACGCCCTCGTAGTGACCGCACAGCAAAATCAGTTGTTCGCGATAACCGGACAGCTCTTGAAACAGGGCTCGGTTCATCGGCTGACCTTGAGGCGTCAAGAAAATCACCTCCCGTTTCGGCAGAATCGGTAACGACTCGATCGCCGCAAAAATGGGCTCGGGCTTCATCAGCATTCCCGCGCCACCGCCGTAGGTTTCATCGTCTACTCTGCGGTGCTTATCGGCAGCAAAGTCTCGCGGATTGGTTAAGTACACCTCTGCAATGCCTTTGCTGAGGGCTTTGCCGATCAACCCAGACTGGAGCGGCGACTCAAAAAAGTCAGGAAACAGCGTCACGATATCAAACCGCACAACAAACCTTCGCTAACCGTTTATTCGATTCTGACAAACCTTGAAAATTAGAGACCGACACCCTTGATGGTGCAGAAAAGTCATGAAGACCTTACCAGCAGGCAATATTCAAATCTGTCAAAGGTGACAGAGAGGGGCATTCAATGTGATGCTTAAGTTCCCAAACTCAGAGCAATCCTATGTCAACCCCTCAACTCTATCGTCAACTGCAAACTCAACTGAGTCAATGGGTCACACCCAAAGATAAACGTCACCTTACTGTGTTTGCTGAAAACATCGCTGCAATCCTCCAAGCCCAAAGTGGCAGCTTAAGCCATTGGCTGACTTATTTGAGTCATCGTCGTTGTAAAGCCCGCTCTCACATGGAACGACTGAGCTACTTCGTTCATAATCCCAAGATCACCTCAGAAACATTCTATGTTCCATTACTGCTTCAATTTCTTCAAGCGTGGGCGGGCATGGCGACGACATTGACCCTGGATACAAGCATGCTGTGGGATGAGTATTGCCTGATAGAGGTCTGTCTGACCTGGGGAGGGCGCTCTTTTCCTTTGGCTCAAAAGGTGCTCAAGCATGGCAGTGCTACGGTCGCTTTTGCGGACTATTGCTCAGTGCTGGATGTGGCTGAGACGGTCTTACCCGCTGATTGTCAAATCACACTATTGGCTGACCGAGGCTTTGAGCATGGTGAGTTAATTCGTTGGCTACGGAGCCATCAATGGTCTTGGGCAATTCGCGCTAAATCCGATTTGAGGGTCACGTTGTCTAATGCTCAAACCGAGTCGGTTGCTGACCTGCTGCCAGAGCCTGAACAAGCTTTTCTATTTTCTGATGTCACGATTCTTGAAGATATCCACTGTCATTTGGCGACCGCTCGATTATCCATCGCCCAGGAGGCTTGGGCTGTGATTACAGATAAATCGCCTTCTGTGCAAACCTTCGCGCTATATGGTCAACGTTTTGGTGGCATTGAACCCCATTTCAAGGATTACAAGTCTGCCGCCTTTGAACTGCCTCGTTCTAAACTCAGAGATGCCCATGCTTTAAGCCGACTGCTGATGTTACTGGCGGCTGCGACCATTATTGCCATTTGCGTTGCCATTGAAACGATCGCTCAAGGCGCACTAAAGTCCATTGATTGGCATGCTCACAGGGGATTGAGTTTTCTGCAAATCGGGCTAAGACGGATTAATCAGTTGTGCTATCAAAGATTACCGCTGCCACCCTTGAGATATTTGCCACGATGTAATCCACCACCTGCTTATGCCTCTCTCAAGAAGCGAGATGCGATGAACACTCGCATTGAGTTTGCCAAGGTGACTGTCTTCTAAAGCTTTCAGCTCCTTTGAGTTTTCTGCACCACTAAGGACCGACACCTTTGATTCCCGCGCGACTGAGATCTTGAAACGCCAACTAGAACCCGCGACTTCGAACTCCAAAAAGATAACGGGATGAGTCGCAATACCTATAGAATAATTAAGCGGATCCGCTGACAATTTTTGCCATCAGATTCTTCTCATTCTTGCCGCAGGTGGATTTTAGGCAGTTTCTAGAGCAGAAGTTGCCGCGTTGTCAAGGCACGAGACTTTGCACGCCAACTGGTGCGCGTCAATCGGCGCGATCGCGAGCAGTTTTGATTTCAGAAATAGCCCCAATCCAATTTTCATCCCTTTATCTCAAAAGCCAGCAACCCCCCTCCAAAAAGTTTGAAGCGTGCCTATGTCTGACGTCACCCCCCTTTACGAAGGAAAAGCAAAAATTATTTACCCTACAGATCGTCCCGACATTTTGCGATCCTACTTCAAAGACGATGCTACCGCCTTTAACGCCCAGAAAAAAGGCATCATTACTGGCAAAGGTGCGATGAACTGCCAGATCTCCGCTCATTTATTCAAGAAACTAGAGGCGAGCGGCATATCTACCCACTTTATCGATCTTCTCAGTGCCAACGAAATGCGGGTCAAAGCCGTCGCGATCGTGCCGCTTGAAGTCGTCGTCAGGAACATTGCAGCGGGTAGCCTCTGTCAACAAACAGGACTCGCATTAGGTACCGTCTTGCCATTTCCCCTCGTCGACTTCTACTACAAAAACGATGCTCTCGGCGACCCGTTGGTCACCCCCGATCGAATTGCGCTTCTAAAACTGGCAACAGCGGCGCAAATCGATCGATTGCGCGAAAGCGCGCTTCGCATCAACCAAATTCTGACTGATTTCTTCCAAAACTGCGATATGACCCTAGTGGACTTTAAGCTGGAGTTTGGCTTGGACTCTAACGGGCAAATTTTGCTAGCAGATGAAATCAGTCCCGATACCTGCCGCCTTTGGGATCGGTCTGTCGCAGACCCCGATCGGCGCGTGCTGGATAAAGATCGATTTCGTCAAGATTTGGGGAATGTAGAGCAAGCCTACGCCCAAGTGATGGAACGCGTACTGTCACAGGTCGTCTAGCGAGATGGTAAACGGTACGTTACAATCCCTCCTTGAGTCTAGCAAGACGAGATCGACGCTAGATTCGACCGATGCTGTTGTCCGTGGTGTGTGAAGTGGCGCAAGAAATCAATCAATTTATGACATCCTACTCCTTACTTCTATTTCGGATGGCTTTAACGCTGTCTGTCTTCACGGGCGCAGCAGCTCCCCTAGCCGCTCAAACGCTCTCAGACTCGGATGCGGTGGTCCTACCTAAAGTCGGGCGCGACACTGTTTCAGCAGTCTTGCCTCAATCTCACAAGCCCGATCGACAACCGCAACCGCAGCAAACGATCTTAAAAATCGCCCAATCACCCACCGATCCGGCAACGCAACCCACCCAAGTTTTCCCCCTTCCCAAGCCCGATGCAACGCCTTCTAGTCCTCCAGAGGAAAAAGCGTTACCGACCTTACCTGGCGAACAAACCAGTCCTCCTCCCACACCGTCGACTGGCGAAACGGTCCCCGCGCCAACCAATCCTCTCCCCGCCCCACCCGACGCCACTGCTCCAGCGCCAACCAGCCCTCCGCCAGCCCCGCCAACGGGCGAGCCTGCCCCTACCGATCCTTCAGTACCAGCACCACCAGCCCCTCCAACAGATGCCCCACCTTCTACAGAAGAAGTTCAGCCTCCCGAGCGCCAAGTCCTTGTTTCCGAGGTTTTAGTAGAAGGGGTTGAGGGCGAACTGGCCGATCGGGTCTACGAAGCCATTTCTACGCGACCGGGACAGGCGACAACGCGATCGCAGCTTCAGGTAGACATCAACGCCATTTTTGCGACGGGATATTTCAGCGCCGTGCGAGCGGAGCCATCCGATACGCCCTTAGGCGTCAGAGTAACCTTTATCGTTCAGTCCAACCCCGTCTTAAAATCCGTGCAGCCTGCGGGGAACCAAATTCTCACTCAAGAGAAAATCGACGAGATCTTTCAACCTCAGTACGGCAAAATTCTCAATCTGAGAGAGTTGCAAACGGGCATCAAAGCCATCAACCAGTTTTATCAAGACAAAGGATACGTCCTGGGCCAAGTGGCTGGAGCGCCTCAGATCGGTGCGGATGGAGTGGTGACCCTCCAAGTTGCTGAGGGCGTCATTGAAGGAATTGATGTCCGCTACAAAAACAAAGACGGAGAGCCAGCCAAAGGCAGAACCAAAGCTTACATCGTCACCCGCGAACTGAGGACCAAGCCGGGAGAACCCCTCAACCGAGACAAACTACAGGCAGACCTGCGCCGCGTCTTCGGACTCGGACTCTTCGAAGACGTCCAGGTCGCCCTAGAACCAGGGCAAGATCCGACAAAAGTAGTCGTCAACCTCAACGTACAAGAGCGCAAAACTGGCAACTTCTCCGCAGGGGCAGGGTTCAGCTCCAACAGCGGTCTGTTTGGAACGGCATCCTATACCCAAAATAACCTGGGCGGCAACAACCAGAAGCTCAACACGCAGATTCAGGTGGGAACCCGCGAATTTCTCTTCGATGCGAGTTTTACGGACCCGTGGATCGCCACCGATCCCTACCGCACCTCTTACACGGTCAACCTCTTTAATCGTCTCACCCGTCCGCTCGTATTCGATGGCGGTTCGACCGACATCAATCTCGGCGATACGGGTAATCTGGGGCCTTTTGCCAACCCGATCGTTGCACCCAACGGACAGCAGCAAGTGTTTGGAGATACTGACATTACCCCTCGGGTCAATCGCCTGGGTGGCGGCGTCACGTTTGCGCGTCCCCTCACCAAAGACCCCGATAAAGTTGCAAGGGCTTGGACCGCTTCCGCCGGGATTCAGTATCAAAGAATTTCAATCCGCGACGAGGATTTTGACATTTCCAGATTTGACGTACTCGGCAACAACCTGAGCTTTAGCGGAAAAGGGCAAGACGATCTTCTCCTAGTGCAGCTCGGCCTCTCTCGCGATCTTCGCAACGACCCATTAACCCCTACCAAAGGTTCCGTGCTTCGGGTCGGTCTCGATCAGTCTATTCCTGTGGGACTGGGCAGCATTACCTTAACGCGGCTGCGAGCGAGCTATAGCTATTTCATCCCCGTCAACCTGGTTAAATTCACCAAAGGCCCTCAGGCTTTGGCCTTCAACGTTCAGGGTGGCACTATCCTAGGAGACTTACCGCCCTACGAAGCCTTCACCTTAGGGGGCGGCTCCTCTGTGCGGGGCTACGATGAAGGCGAAGTGGGTAGCGGGCGCAGTTTCCTCCAAGCGACGGCTGAATATCGATTCCCCCTGCTGAAATTTTTAGGTGGAATTGGCGGCGTTTTGTTCGTCGATTATGGAACCAACCTCGGCACCCAAAGCGACGTGCCCGGTCAGCCCGGTATCGTACGCGGGAAGCCGGGGGATGGGTTGGGCTACGGCGTTGGCCTGCGCGTAAAAACGCCGATCGGTCCAGTTCGGCTCGATTACGGCTGGACGATTGACGGCGGCAGTCGCTTCCAATTTGGCTTTGGCGAACGCTTTTAGGACGCAATGGCAGCCAATCCCGACCTTGCGACAGCCCTGTTATTGTCCCATCAGCACACCCTCAACGCGCCGATCTGCCTGAGCGGCATCGGGCTGCATACGGGACAGACGGTAGAAGTGACCCTGCACCCTGCTCCCATCGATGCAGGTCGCTACTTTGTCAGAACCGACCTTTCCTCTGGACCGATCGTCATTCCAGCGTGCATCGATGCCTTGCATCAAACGGTTCTTTCAACTGAATTAATCGCTCAGGGAGCAACCGTCAGAACCGTCGAACATCTCTTGGCGGCCTTGGCTGGTTTGGGAATAGACAACGTCCGCATTGAGGTCTGCGGACCGGAAATTCCGCTGCTAGATGGTTCGGCCCGAGAATGGGTGCAGGCGATTTTCGCGACTGGATGGACCAGCCAAGCCGAACTACGAAATAGCCCGATAGTAGGATGTCCCATCGCGGTTCAGAAGGGCGATGCGTTTGTGATGGCAGTGCCCGCCGAGGAAACTCGACTGACCTACGGCATTGATTTTCCCCATCCTGCAATTGGGCGACAGTGGTGCAGCGTACGCGGAGCCGAGTTTGCGACTGAAATTGCCCCAGCGCGAACCTTTGGCTTTGCAGAAGAGGTTGATAAATTACGTGCTAGGGGATTAATCAAAGGTGGTAGTCTAGAGAATGCTTTAGTATGCGGTACTGAGGGATGGCTCAACCCTCCTTTACGCTATCCCGACGAGCCGGTTCGCCATAAGCTCCTGGATTTAGTGGGAGATTTAAGTCTGATGGGAACCTTGCCTAAGGCTCACATTTTGGCCTACAAAGCCAGTCACGCGCTCCATACTCAGTTCGTTCGACGTCTCGTGCAGTTGCAGTAATTTGAGATTGTTTTTTTCGTTACTGCCTTATTTCATCTTTTGATGCCCGCCTACCTTCACATTGATTATGCCAACGTTAACTTCTCCCTCATCTTCAGCGCCAGCTCATACGGTAATGGGTGGATCTGAGGTATCGAATACCCTAACGATTGAGCAAATTCAAGCGCTCTTGCCCCATCGTTATCCGTTCCTATTGGTAGATCGCATTATCGAAAATCTTCCAGGGGAAAAGGCTGTCGGCATCAAAAACGTGACCGTCAACGAGCCGTTCTTTCAAGGGCATTTTCCGGGGAGACCCATTATGCCAGGGGTTTTAATTGTTGAAGCGATGGCTCAAGTGGGGGGTATCGTTCTGCTGCAAATGGCGGATCTCAAGGACAAATTGTCTCTATTTGCAGGTATCGATAAGGTCCGATTTCGCCGTCCTGTCGTGCCGGGCGATCAGTTGGTGATGACGGTCGAGCTCATTTGCATTAAGCAGCGTCGCTTTGGCAAGATGCAGGCCAAGGCCGAGGTGAACGGGCAGTTGGTTTCTGAGGGCGAACTCATGTTCTCCTTGGTAGATTAGCCTTGGCCGACGCAGGTTGCAATGTTAGCCGCCTATTATGATAAGCCGCATCCACCCGACTGCTGTGATTCACCCCAAGGCGCAGTTGGCTGAAGATATTGAGGTGGGTCCCTATGCGGTGATTGACGCCAGCGTCTCGATTGGAGCGCGAACTCGCGTGGGCGCTCACGTTGTCATTGATGGGGCAGTCCGTATCGGGGAAGACAATCGGATTTTTCCCGGTGCGACGATTGGATTGCCGCCTCAGGATGTATCTTACGCTGGAGCGCAATCTTGGGTCGAGATTGGCGATCGCAACCAGATCCGCGAGTTCGTGACCGTTCATCGCCCCACCCAAGTCGATGCGGTCACCCGCATCGGCAACGATAACTTCTTGATGGCTTACGCCCACATCGCCCACAACTGCCAGATCGAGGATGAGGTCACCATTGCCAATGCGGTAGGGCTAGGGGGGTACGTCCAGGTTGGGTCCAAGGCCGTGATTGGCGGGATGACAGGCGTACACCAGTTCTCGCGCATCGGTCGCCTGGCCATGATTGGGGGAATGAGCCGCATTAATCGGGATGTGCCGCCCTATTTACTCGTTGAAGGCAATCCAGCTCGGATCAGGGGACTCAATACTGTGGGGCTAAAGCGCAATGGCATCGCCCCGGAAAGTTTGGCGTTCAAGGAGCTTAAAAAAGCTTACGCACTGCTATACCACTCCGCAATACCCTTTGCTAAGGCGCTGGAACACCTCATGCAAGAAGCTTCCGAAGATCCCGTCCGCCATCTCAGTTTATTTTTGCAGGAAGCCCAACAGTCCGGTCGGCGGGGTGTCATTTCGGGGCGCGGACAGCACGGGCGATCGAGCGCAGCGGATAGATGACCGATCGATTTCGCCTTTTGATTGCGACCGGGGAGGTCTCTGGCGATCTTCAGGGGAGCCTTCTCGTTCGGGCGCTTCATGCCGCTGCTTCGGAACGAGATTGGCATCTAGAGATCGATGCGCTCGGCGGTCCGCGCATGCAGCAGAGCGGGGTAACGCTGTTGGCCGATACCACCCGTTTGAGCGCGATCGGCTCGATCGAGTCTTTGCCCTTCATAAAATCCGCTTTAACCATTCAGCAGCAGTTGAAGCAGCATCTCATCGGACGCCCTCCAGACCTGACAGTTCTGATCGACTATCCGGGGTTTAACGTACCCTTAGCCCGATATCTGAAGCGGCATTGCGGTTGCCCTATCGTTTACTACATTGCCCCCCAAGAATGGGTATGGGCCTTTGGGAAAGGGACGACCCGGCAAATTGCAAACTCCACCGACGAGATTTTGGCAATCTTTTCCCAAGAGGCGCAATATTATGCGGACCATGGAGCTTCTGCAACCTGGATCGGACATCCTTTTGTCGATACTTTGACGCAATTGCCCACCCGCGATCGAGCCCGCGATCGGCTGGGAATTCCCCCGCAGCAAAAGGCGATCGCCCTCCTGCCTGCCTCGCGCTCCCAGGAACTGCGATACATTCTACCTGTCTTGGCCGAAGCTGCCCAGCAAATTCAGGCGCGAGTTCCCGAGGTCCGCTTTTGGATCCCAGTTGCCCTACCTCACTTTCGCGAATCGATTCAAGCTGTCGTCGATCGATTTGAGCTGAAAGCTAGCTTGACTGAGGACCCCCATCTGGTCCTTGCCGCCGCAGATTTAAGTATTGGTAAATCCGGTACTGCCAATCTCGAAGCCGCACTGCTGAACGTGCCCCAAATTGCAGTTTACCGCATTCATCCCTTTAACGGCTGGCTCTACCGCAAACTCCTGCGGTTTCAGGTGCCTTACATTTCCCCTGTCAATCTCGTCCAAAATGCCACCGTCGTGCCAGAGCTGTTGCAAGAAGCCGTAACCCCTCAAGCGATCACACGGTTAGCCCTAGAGCTGCTACAGCCTTCTCTAGCGCGGATGCAAATGTTGCAGCAGTACCAGCAGCTCAGAACCCAACTTGGCCCCCCTGGCGCAATTCAGAGAGCTGCCACCGCTATCCTCAACCGCCTGGCAAAAACTCGTCCAACCCCAGCACCGTATCTTGAGGATTCATAACCGCTTGGATAGACATCAGCGCGCTAGCTAGAGACTGCTGCGAAACTGGATGCGCGTCAAGGGCATTGAGTAACGATCGCACTTTGGCAGCAATATCGACCAGCTTAGAAAAAAGGTTGTCTTCGGGAAAGGCGGCCAGCAAATCCAAAGCCCCTTGGTGAATGGCCCACTGGCGCTCCGAAGGGGGAACTTCCGTGCGCGTGCCGCTCGTGAGCACAATTTTGAGCTGTGGGTACTCGCGATGGCACCAGCGACAAAAACTGTAGGGATTGGGGCGCAAGGTGGTCATATCGAGCAGCAGCAAATCGGGCAGCGACTCCCCAGCCTGAGCTCGTTGCTCGATCACCTGCTGTAAGTCCGTCTCGGGACTGACACTCTTGAGTAAAAGATCCTGGGACTTAAGCGCTGCGCGCCAAATGTTGCTCTGATGCTGAGACGACTGCATCATCAATACAGTTTTTCGCGCCGGATCGGGCGGGACAGGCACAGTCGCTAGCTGCGGCACGGGAAGAGGTTCCTGCTGCTGAGTCGGCATTTCGATCGCCAATGTCTGAAACTCGATTTCGGTGCGCCCTATCGTCAGCAAATCGCTATCGTTGAGGTGAACGGGCATGGTCACGCGCTGGCCGTTTACAAAAGAACCGTTGCCGCTCCCCAGGTCGACCAGGTAGTAATTGCCGTTGTCCAATAGCTGTATTTCCGCGTGACTGCGCGATACCCACCGATCCGCCAATACAACTGTACTGTCCGGACTGCGACCAATACTCCATGACTTACCGTTCGCCAAGGTGATGTGGGTATCTTGCAAAGCATTGTGCACGATTAGGATAGGTGGAGAAGCAGAATGGAGATTCATGCTAGACGCGCTAACTGCCAAGGGTTGCTCGAGTAAATGATGGAGATTTTCTGGAGAAGAAACTGGAGATAGAAAAAGACCTTGTCCATAATCGCACCTCAATGCTTGAAGTTGCGCAATTTGGAGTTCGTTTTCGATGCCTTCGGCGATGACTCTCAGACTTAAGCGACGCCCCAAGTCAAGGATAGAAGAAACTGCATCTAAATTATTTCCAGTTTGCATCTGACCGATCAAAGAACGATGAATTCTCAGATGGCTGACGGGCAGATGGCTCAAATCTCCAAAGGAGGAGAACAGATGGCCGAATGCATCCAGGCACAGATACATCCCCTGACGGTGCAAAAGCTGAAGCTTAGCGGTCACGTTCGCGAAATCTTCGGAAAATACGCGTTCGCTGACCGCTAGCATGAGGCAATGAGCGGGCAGGCCCAAGGTGGAGAGCGTTTGCTCCATACGCCTCCCAAAATCTTCGGCTTCTACTTGCTGAGTAAATAGACTGACGCACATAAAAGTCTGAACGGCAGCGGGATAAACCTGTCGCCAAGACTGCAGTTGCTCGCAGGCTGACTTTAACGTCCACCAACCAATGGATGCGACCAACCCGGTTTCTTCGGCTAAGGGTAAAAAATCCGAGAGGTTCAGGAGTCCCCGGCTGGGATGATTCCAACGCAGCAATGCCTCGAATCCAGCCAGTCTGCGATCGGGTAGCGCGTAAATGGGCTCGTAGTGCAGGATCAGCTCCTGCTGCTCGATGGCGCGACGGAGGTCGGTTTCCAGTTCGAGCTGCTCTAAGGCATCGGCATGCATGGTGGGTGCAAACAGCTCGTAGCGACCTTTACCATTGGCCTTAGCGCGATAGAGGGCAATATCTGCATTGCGGAGCAGTTCGTCGGGCTGTTGTTCCGGCCCGGCGCTCAGAGCAATGCCAATGCTGGCGGATGTATAAATTTCGTGGGCGTGACCCGACAGCTTGAAGGGCTGGCTGAGCTGGCTGAGGATGCGATCGCTCACCTGAATGGCATCCCTAATTTCGACCAAGTTGGGCAGCAGTACGGTAAATTCGTCTCCGCCAAAGCGCGCGACAGTATCCCCCGGCCGCAGACAATCATAAAGGCGGTTGGCCACGGACTTTAGAAGCTCGTCTCCTAGAATGTGACCCAGGCTGTCGTTGACAACTTTGAACCGATCTAAGTCTAAAAATAAAACTGCAAAGCCCACATCGGGATGGCGCTGATAGCCTTGATAGGCATGCTGGAGCCGATCGGTGAACAGGACGCGATTGGGAAGCCCCGTCAAACTATCGTGCATGGCATCGTGGAGCAGTTGGGCCTCAACGGATTTGCGATCGGTGATGTCGTATAGCGTCCCGGTGGTGCCTGCAACCAGTCCCTCCGCGTCGAGCAGGGGTTGGCAATGGGCTTCAACCCAACGGGTACTGCCTGCTTTGGTAATGTATCGCAGGTGGGGATGGGTCTGAACCGCAGCAGACTGGCTCAATATCGAACGAAATGCTTGCTGCTGGGCGGTCTCATCTTCTGGATGAATAAATTCTCGCCAGCTTTTGCCCAGGGTTTCTTCGACCGAAAAACCTGTGAGGTCAGCCCAAGCTCGGTTCAAAAAGGTCCAGCATCCTTCGGTATCTGTTTGAAATACAACATCTTGGAGCCGATCGAGCACTGAGGGCTGAGAGGGTAGAACGCGGGAAGCAGTCGAGGGGAAGGTTGATGGCTGTTGCTGCGGGCTTCCAGCGAAGACCAGAGGCTGCTCTGCGGGTTCCGAGTTATCCGGCGCTGCGACCGGATGGAGATCGGGGCGATCGGAGTCGAGCGGGTCTAAGAGGTAGGTTTGTTCGGCAATGGTCCCCACGAGGCGAATGGGCCGGCCAGAAGCATTGCGCAGCACAATACCGCGATCGCATACCGTCAAATATCGATCGTTTTTGCGACGCACTCGATAGGTGAGGGCAAATTCCCGATGACTTTGGGCTTCGCGCTCCAAGAAATTTCGCAACCTTTGCTGGTCTTCAGGGTGCACCCGATTCAGCCACCAAGCTAACGAGTTTGCGATTTCTGTTTCGTCATATCCTAATAAACTGACAACACCCTGGGTGCGCAGCATTTGCCGATGTTCTAGATCGAGGTCGTAAATAATACCGCGCAGCCCCAGCGCGGCTAAGTCTAAACGCTCCTGCACTTGACGCTGGCTTTGGGCAATTTGGATGTACGCTAAAATTGAGGCCGCAGAAGCCGCTAAACTGCTGAGCCAATGAATCACATATTTTTCAACGGGCCGATAGTCTGGATGAGCGAGGGTCAAAACGCCGATCGCGGACTGGGAATGCAGTAATGGCAGGCTTATGACGGTGCGAAAGCGATTCGACGAAAGTTCGACTCCTTTAAGCTGAGGGATGGGGATAGGGTCTGAGTTTTCCGACCAGATTGCAGGGGTGTGAGTTGTAATAACCGTTCCCGACAACGTCTGTTGCTGCGACATCAGAACGGGTTCGTGGGTAGAGGGCAGCACTATCCCATAAACTGCTACTATCTTCAAGCTCTCTACGTCCGAATCATACTGCTCTATAAAAGCCAGCGGAAAGCCAAAGGTCTCAGCGACAATGGCAAGCGTTACCTCAAGCTGTTGAGCGGACGATAGAACGTTGCCCTGCCGTTCGGCCAATTTCTGAAATGCCAACAACACTCGGCTTCCAAGCGCCCAATGTCGATCTAAATGCGCTTCTGCCTCTGGATCGAGCGCTGAGGAGGGAAGTGCCTTTAAGGCGTTTTGCAGTGTCTTTGTCAAGTTTGCAATCATTGGACTTTGAGAAATGTTCTCTGCTGCGACTCAACAACCATCGTTTCAAACCTCAAGCTTGTAATTATTGGGGGTTATCCTTTGGTAGGACACGCTTAAGAAACTATTATGCCCATCGCTGTCAAATATCTAAAAGGAAAATTCTTAAGCTTTATCGATGCATCAGAATTGTCTCAAACCCCGCCTATTGCGTCTATTTGTCTAGATTCGGGCTTCATTGATACATGCTTCGATAGGCAAATTAAGTATAAAGGAGGGAACTGTCATACATAAAAGTATGACCTTATGTAAGCACTGTAATCGAAATTTTTCTGCTCGGGTGTGACTTCAATGTCATCAAATACCAGCAGGAATGCCATCGCTCAAGCACCAGACCGATCCGTCTATGGCGCAGACGATTGTTGCTTTACAGAGTGCCTTCGACGATTTTAGATATTACTATAGACTTCAGCGCTAGGTCTCAGATTGCAACACTCTCTATAAAATTGTCATGCATCGCGGCACTGCTTCGGTCAATGCTTCAAAAGTGCTGGGGCTAACGGGCGGCATTGGGACTGGCAAAACGACTGTGTCGAGCTACCTCGCCCATCGTTACGGGCTCCCTATTTTGGATGCAGACTGCTATGCCAGAGAAGCCGTGTTAGAGGGATCCGATCGGTGGCAGGCCATTGTGCGGCAGTACGGCCCAGAGATATTAAACGCAGGTAACACGCTCGACCGATCTAGGCTGGGTCAGATTATTTTTCAGGATGCGGCCCAAAGGCAATGGCTTGAGGCGCTGATTCACCCTTTCGTGCGGCAGCGTCTGAAGGAGATGCAGGAGGTTCTGGCAACGCAACCCGAGATCGTAATGGTTATCCCGCTGCTGTTTGAGGCAGGGATGACCGATTTGGTTTCTGAGGTGTGGGTTGTAACCTGTAGTCCCGAGCAGCAGCTCAGCCGTCTGATGCAGCGCAATCATCTTACACAACAGGAGGCCCAGGCTCGTATCGACAGCCAAATGTCAATGGCAGAAAAGTGTCGTCGCGCCGATGTCGTCCTAGATAATTCTGGCGCGCGCTCAGCCCTGTACGCGCAAGTTGACCGAGCTGTGCAGAAGCACATTTCTGATTAGCTTCTAGAGGCTACAGCGTAAACGTAAAGTCGCGAACGAGCATTCCGGGCACCTGAGCGCCGCCCAGCGATCGCCCCCCATAGGTATCCACATCTGCCACAAAGGCCTGAAAATCCGTCACCGCCTCCAAATTCTCGCCCAGAAATGCATAAAGGCTATCGTCAAAGCGCAGATCTTGGATGGGTGCCACAATCTCGCCGCCTTCTACCCAAAAACAGGCGTAGCGGGTCATGCCCGTGATACGTCCGCTGGGGCGATCGCTCCAGTTCAGATAGTGCAAATTCGAGAGATACAGTCCGGTATCGAGCTGCTTCAGAATGTCATCCGACGCAAGCATTCCCATAGAAACTTCTGGGGCACGGAGGCTTTCGCTGCTGTTGGCGGCATTGCTCGCGACGCCGTATTCTTTTGCAGTCCGGGCATTAACGAGAGTATTGGCGAGTGTGCCTCGATCGATCAGCAATACCTCTTCCGGCGCAATTTCGCCCAAGCTGTTGAAGCGGGGCACCGTCCCGCGACTAAAGTTTTCGCGCAGGGAGAAGAGGGGCGAGAGGGTTTTGCCTTCTCGCAGTTTGAGCAGAGCGCTGCCGCCCTGCCGCAGGGACGATTCGCTGACCGCCCCCCAGGAAAACATGGATAGAATTTCGGCGATCGCCGCCGGAGCCAAATAGGTACGATACCGACCGGGCGCG
This sequence comes from Altericista sp. CCNU0014, assembly GCF_044923475.1. Taxonomy (NCBI): domain Bacteria; kingdom Bacillati; phylum Cyanobacteriota; class Cyanophyceae; order Synechococcales; genus Altericista; species Altericista sp. CCNU0014. The sequence continues at coordinate 639,614 of NZ_CP137338.1, read as the reverse complement.
ATGGTTTTGACGGGACGATCCATCACCTCAAGTTGGGCTTTGGAGGCTTCAATTTCAGCCTGGAACTGGTCTTGACTCCAGATTTGCCCCGCCAAAGTCGCTTTCACCGCTTTCTCCGATGGGGCAATCATGGAGTAGTCCAGGAAAAAAGTTTCGGTGGCGAACCAATGGCGCTGTCCGGCGGAGTTGGCGTTGGCGCGCAGAATAGAGCCAGAGGCATAAATTCCGGTAAAGTCTACGCCTTGGACGAGGGGCAAAATGGCCTGGGGCGCATCTTCAGGCGTCAAAAGCTGTCCGGGATAGACCTCGTGGCTGGAGCCGTAGTTTTGGGGCAGGACGAGGTACGGATCGGCGGGAAGTTGGGGGAGTTCTTGCCGCAAGTCTTGGAGGGCTTCTAGGGCGATCGCGCTGTCCACCGCCAAGCTCCCCGTGAAGGAGACCGAGGCCGTTGCCGTGCGTCGATCGTGGCTGAGGCGCAGGGACAGATCGCCATCGGTCACGGTTCCCACCTGGCGGACTTTGCCGCGATTGAGCCGCATAAAATGGCTGTCTTCGCCAGACAAATCGATGGAAAGATGTTCTTCTGCGCCCAAGGTATCCAGCAGCAGATCGCAAAGCCGATTGAAAGACTGCTCCGGCTCTTGACTCATGCGACGCCTCCAAACACTTCGATATTGCTAAAAACGCAGGTGGGCGAGGCATGGCCGACGCGGATGGCTTGGTTGGGTTCGCCTTTACCGCAGTAGGGGGTGCCGTACATGGCGAGGGTGTGGCGATCGCCCACTTTCACCAAGCTCCGCCAAAACTGATTCGTCACGCCGCGATAGTTAGGGTTGCGGAGGGTTTTGGTCAGCTTGCCGTTTTCGATCAGCTTGGCGTACTCGCAGCCGAACTGAAATTTATTGCGGTAGTCGTCAATGGACCAGGAACGGTTGGATTCCATGTATACGCCGAATTCAACATCCCCGATCGTGTCTTCAAAGGTGCTGGTGCCGGGTTCTAGGTTCAGGTTTGCCATGCGATCGATGGGCGGACGGTTCCAGGAGGTGGCGCGGAAGTTGGCGACCCCAGGCACTTGGGAGCGGGTTTGGCTTTCTAGACTGCCCAGCCCTCGCAGCAATAGCCCTTCTTTAATGAGATACTCGCGCTGGGCGGGGGTACCGCCATCGTCAAAGGCGTAGCCTGCAAGTTCTCCGGGGACGGTAGGGTCGAAGGTGACGTTCATGAGGGGCGACCCGTAGACGAGGGTGCCGAAGTCAGAGAGTTTCACGAAGCTAGATCCGGCATAGTTGCGCTCGTCGCCCAGGATGCGGTCTAGTTCTAGAGGATGACCGATGCTTTCGTGGATTTGCAGCATCATCTGGTCGGGCGCTAGGACTAAGGTGGCGGTGGTGGTGGGACATTCTTCGGAAACCAATAGCTCTACGGACTGCTCTCCAATTTGGCGGGCGCGAGCCAGGACGGCGGCGGGGTCGAAGACTTCTACGCCTGCTTGGTAACAGCGGGCCAGTTGACCGTTATCGGTTCGCTTTTGGGTGACGGCTCCGTCTTGGGCGGTGGAAGCGTAGTCAGTTTCGACAAAGAAGAAGCGCTGGTATACGTCGGAACCGTTACTGCTGACAAACCGCTGTTCGGTTTCGACGGTTTGGGCCATAGCGCTGGTTTGTACCACTTTATCGGAGACTTTGAGGGTTTGGCAGACTTGAGTCAGCAGCCCGACGAGGTCTGAGACACTGATGGCGTCTGAGGGTTGCCCGACGGGGGAGGTATATTGCCCGACTGCTTTGGGGCGCACGTCTGCGGTGAAGGAGTGAATGGCCCAAGGGGCGGCGGCGATCGCCTGTTGTTGCGCTTGTTCTGCGGCGGCTTGGATGCCTGCGCGATCGAGGCGATTGGTGGCGGCATAGCCAAATTGCCCGTTGGCGAGGACTTCGACCATGACGCCCTGGGTGCGGGATTGGCGGTTGGCTTCGGGGTTGCCGTCGCGGACGTAGCGGGTGGATGCTTTTTCTGAAACTTGACGCAGGCCGACCCATTCGGCGTCTAAGGTCAGGTTATTGAGGGCTTTGTGTAGATCGAACTCCATAAGCTATTCCAGGCGGCAACCAGACAAATGTATGGGCTAGTCTAGCGTTTCCTGGAGGTGTGGTGCATGGCTGTAGTGCGTTTTAGGGGAAAGGATAGGGGCGATCGCTACTGCAAGAATATAGCTCTGACCTTAAATCCTCAAGAAAACGACGGGCTGGATTCAGAATGTTGGGCTTAGTGGTGCAGAAAACTCAAAGGAGCTGAAAGCTTTAGAAGACAGTCACCTTGGCAAACTCAATGCGAGTGTTCATCGCATCTCGCTTCTTGAGAGAGGCATAAGCAGGTGGTGGATTACATCGTGGCAAATATCTCAAGGGTGGCAGCGGTAATCTTTGATAGCACAACTGATTAATCCGTCTTAGCCCGATTTGCAGAAAACTCAATCCCCTGTGAGCATGCCAATCAATGGACTTTAGTGCGCCTTGAGCGATCGTTTCAATGGCAACGCAAATGGCAATAATGGTCGCAGCCGCCAGTAACATCAGCAGTCGGCTTAAAGCATGGGCATCTCTGAGTTTAGAACGAGGCAGTTCAAAGGCGGCAGACTTGTAATCCTTGAAATGGGGTTCAATGCCACCAAAACGTTGACCATATAGCGCGAAGGTTTGCACAGAAGGCGATTTATCTGTAATCACAGCCCAAGCCTCCTGGGCGATGGATAATCGAGCGGTCGCCAAATGACAGTGGATATCTTCAAGAATCGTGACATCAGAAAATAGAAAAGCTTGTTCAGGCTCTGGCAGCAGGTCAGCAACCGACTCGGTTTGAGCATTAGACAACGTGACCCTCAAATCGGATTTAGCGCGAATTGCCCAAGACCATTGATGGCTCCGTAGCCAACGAATTAACTCACCATGCTCAAAGCCTCGGTCAGCCAATAGTGTGATTTGACAATCAGCGGGTAAGACCGTCTCAGCCACATCCAGCACTGAGCAATAGTCCGCAAAAGCGACCGTAGCACTGCCATGCTTGAGCACCTTTTGAGCCAAAGGAAAAGAGCGCCCTCCCCAGGTCAGACAGACCTCTATCAGGCAATACTCATCCCACAGCATGCTTGTATCCAGGGTCAATGTCGTCGCCATGCCCGCCCACACTTGAAGAAATTGAAGCAGTAATGGAACATAGAATGTTTCTGAGGTGATCTTGGGATTATGAACGAAGTAGCTCAGTCGTTCCATGTGAGAGCGGGCTTTACAACGACGATGACTCAAATAAGTCAGCCAATGGCTTAAGCTGCCACTTTGGGCTTGGAGGATTGCAGCGATGTTTTCAGCAAACACAGTAAGGTGACGTTTATCTTTGGGTGTGACCCATTGACTCAGTTGAGTTTGCAGTTGACGATAGAGTTGAGGGGTTGACATAGGATTGCTCTGAGTTTGGGAACTTAAGCATCACATTGAATGCCCCTCTCTGTCACCTTTGACAGATTTGAATATTGCCTGCTGGTAAGGTCTTCATGACTTTTCTGCACCATCAAGGAATGTTGGGTTAAACGCAAGACTAATATCTGATTACAATAGGATTGGATTGCACGAGATTCAAGAATTGCATGGCAGCAAAAGATCGGTTCCATGAGGCTGTCAAAGTTGCGCTTCAGAAGGAGCAATGGATTATTACGGATGATCCTCTGAGACTAGAAGTAGGAGGAGCAAAGTTTGAAATTGATTTAGGTGCCGAGCAGCTATTAGCAGCAGAACGAGCTGGTGAAAAAATTGCAGTTGAAATCAAGACATTCCTGGGGGAATCGCCTGTCACGGATTACCATGCTGCCTTGGGCCAGTTTCTTAATTACCGACTTGCCTTAGAACTGAGCGATCCAGAACGTCTGCTGTACTTGGCTGTCCCCGTTGCCGTACATGAAGCATTTTTTCGACGAGAATTTGCTCAAATTTCTGTAGAACGCTATGGAATAAAACGGATTATTTACGAGCCAGTCAATGAGGTTATCGTGCAATGGATACAATAGATCGCTATCGTCAGGCCATACAAACCCTTCTAACAAACTACATAAAAGTCCCGATTGCAAATGGCGAAATTGAATCGCAAGCTGTATTTGACACTCAGCGAGATCATTATCAGATAATGAATGTAGGGTGGGATGGCCATCGTCGAGTACACGGTTGCGTGCTGCATTTAGATATTAAGGATGGCAAAATTTGGGTGCAGCAAAATATGACAGAGATGCCCATCGCCCAAGAATTGATGACGTTGGGGGTAGCGAAAGAGGATATTGTGCTGGGGTTTCAGGCTGCGTATATGCGGGAATATACTGGGTTTGGCGTTGCATAGACCAGGCATCGGTCGGCAGATTCCAGCCATCTTCATCCAGAACCGATGCGCCTTGATAACGCCCCCATCATTTGCCGTGTTGCATTGCTAACGTTTTCAAGCTGACTGCAACCTCCCGGTCAAACAAAACATGGCGAAGCGCGATCGGTCGATCAAAAAATCCCCTAGAGCGCTCTAGGGGATTGTATTTTAGGCTAAAAGCCTCAAGGGCGAACGACGGGACTCGAACCCGCGGGATGGTGGTACCACAAACCACTGCCTTAACCACTTGGCTACGCTCGCCAAAGCTTTGATTAATATAACACCTCATTCTATTTTAGATCTAGTCTGCTGCCTGGGCCAGACGATGCCATCTCCCACACAGAAAGTATGGGTTTGCAGCCATTAGATGGAGCGTCAAGGGCAAACACTTTAACGTCCGTGGCCGCACGTTTAGGGAAGTTTTGGTTTGTTCGTCTGTGAAGCGCGGGATTGAGTGGATAATAGATCCGTAATGACGCAACCCTCCCCCCCCGAACGATTGTTACCGACGAAGTCGCGCCTTCCCCTCAAAATGACACAATGGGTGGGTTGCAGTGTAGTTTGCGGTCTGGGCATAGCACTGATTGCCACCAATCCAAAGCAGGAAAGCTATACGGAATTTGCCACGCAAACGGTTTCTCGGTTTTTAATCCGCGACCTCTGCCGGGCCAACGACCAAACGCCTAAACTGTTTGACACGCTCCTCAAGGACAGTTGTCAAGCCTTTATGCAGCAGGGAAAAACCGAAATTCGCGCCTTTATTGCCCACAACACCGAGCGTCAAGATTTTTTCCTATTCAGCCTCTATACCACTGAGTTCCCCATTCGTCCCCTGCGGGTGCTGGGCATTGGCAATCAGTTCTTCCTCATTTCTTAGGGTTCTAGCCGGACGGAACCCTGACGCAAAATCGTCCAGCCCTCCACCTTCCACTGGGCCACCGTAGAAGGAACGCGATCCTGCCCTAGCGGCAATTCCCATAAATCCATTGGAGGGGTCACCACAGACGGGAATGCTTCAGCAATCTCTATTAAGTTTTCTAAGGGTGGCTGACCGGAACGATTGAGGCTTGTAGTTGCCAGCGGCCCCGTCTGCTGCAAGATTGCTAGGGCCAGCGGCCAGTTTGGAACCCGAATGCCAATGCTAGTAGGATTCTCCGGGTTGACGGCATTGGGAACGCGATCGCCCTTGGGCAGCACCAACGTCAGCGCGCCAGGCCAATATTTTGCGGCAATGGCCTTCCATCTTGCCCGAGCCATAACATCCCCTCGGACAAAAGGCCAAAGATCCTCCGCCGTTGCAGCCATTAGAATCAGCGGTTTCTCGGGCGCGCGCTGCTTTGCGGCGTAAATGCTCGCTGCCGCCTCTGGGACGGCAGCAAGTGCTGGTACGGTATCCGTCGGGAACCCCACCAGTTGACCCGCGCGAGCAGCAGCAACCAATTCCGCAATGGAGACTTGAGGCACCGCTCTACCCTTGAATAAAGGCCGCAGAGAGGTCGGTATAGCTTTGGACAGCCTCGAGCAATGCCGCCTCCACTAGAGCGATGGGCAAACTTTCCACTTCCCGAGATGCGATCGCGCCGGAATCGTTGGAGTCTGGAATCCGCAGGCGCAGCGTGAGGCGATCGGACTCCATCTCCTTCGCGCCAATCACGGCCATGACCGGAATTTTGGCTTTTTCAGCATTGCGGATCTTTTTGCCGAGGCGATCGCCCCCTGAATCCACCTCAACCCGCAGTCCCTTTGCAAGGAAATCCGCTGCAACCTTCTGAGCAAAGGGAAGTTGCTCGTCGGAAACCGTCAGCAGCCGCATCTGAACTGGAGCCAGCCAGAAGGGGAAATTGCCCGCATACTGCTCGATCAAGATGCCGATCAGTCGCTCTAGAGACCCAAAGGGCGCGCGGTGAATCATGACCGGGCGTTTGCGGTTGCCGTCTTCGGCGACGTACTCCAAACCAAACCGCTCCGGCAGGTTGTAGTCTACCTGGACGGTACCGAGCTGCCATTCCCGTTCCAGAACATCTTGGAAAATAAAGTCCAGCTTCGGTCCGTAGAACGCCGCTTCGCCAATGCCCTCAAAATGATCCATACCCAGGGTTTCCACAGCGCGACGAATGGCAGTCTGGGCTTTGTCCCAGGCGTCATCACTGCCGATGTACTTGTCCGAAGCCGGATCGCGGAAGCTGAGGCGGGCGCGGAAGTTTTTGAGCTGGAGCTTCTCAAACACCGACAGAATTAAATCCACGACCTTGAGAAATTCGCTATCCAGCTGTTCCGGGGTCACGAATAAATGGGAGTCATCCACCGTAAAGCCCCGCACCCGCGTCAGCCCACCCAGCTCGCCAGATTGTTCGTAGCGGTACACCGTGCCAAATTCTGCCAGCCGGATGGGGAGTTCCCGATAGGAACGCAGTTCGCTTTGGTAGATCTGAATGTGAAACGGGCAGTTCATGGGCTTCATAACAAAGCCCTGCTCGGCTAGGCGATCGCCCTCGTTTTCGCTCATGAGCGGAAACATGTCTTCATGGTACTTTTGCCAGTGCCCGGAAGTCTTAAACAAATCCACTCGCGCGATGTGAGGCGTCACGACGGGCAGGTAGCCGCGCTTCACCTGCTCCTGTTTCAGAAAATCTTCCAGAAGAGAGCGCAGGATGGTACCCTTGGGGGTCCAAAGGGGCAGTCCAGGTCCGACCAGGTCTGAAAAGATAAACAGTCCCAGCTCTTTGCCGATTTTGCGGTGATCGCGGCGCAACGCCTCTTCTTTGCGACGCTTGTATTCGATCAACTGCTCTGGCGTTTCCCAGGCGGTGCCGTAGATGCGCTGAAGTTGAGCCTTGGTTTCGTCGCCGCGCCAGTAAGCCCCTGCCACGCTTTCTAACTCGATCGCCTTGGGGTTAAGCTCTGCGGTGGATTCGACGTGAGGCCCCGCGCAGAGATCCCACCACTCTTCGCCCAAGTGATAGAGGGTGATGGGTTCTTGCAGCCCTTCTAAAATTTCTAGCTTGTAGGGTTCGTCGAGCGCCTGGATGCGCTGTTGGGCTTCAGCGCGAGATACTTCTTCGCGTCGAACGGGCAGTTTGCGATTGATAATTTTAATCATTTCCTTTTTGATCGCCTTCAGGTCCTCCTCAGAGAACGGCTGGGGGCTATCGAAGTCGTAATAAAAGCCATTCTCAATCCAAGGTCCGATCGTGACCTGCACCCCCGGAAATAGCTTTTGCACGGCCATTGCCATCACGTGAGACGCGGTATGGCGAATGCGCTTGAGGGTTTCCGATTCGCTGGTCTTGGGCAGCGTAATTTTCTGAGTTGACGATTCAGGCTGGACAGACATGGGCGGAGGACGCTAACGACGAAGAATAGGAATAGATAACCTCCATCTTATCGAAGGTGGCACTGCTGCGTCGCTTTAATTTTGCGGAATCAGGCACGCTCAATGATTCGAACGAGCGACGCCGAGCCGAACTGGCACTTTGCCCGAGACTGTTTTTGCTTCAGCCGAATCGGTCAGCGCTAGACGATGTACAATAACTCATGGCTTTGTCTAGAAATGCCTTAGGGAGAGGTGGCAGAGCGGTTGAATGCGGCAGACTCGAAATCTGTTTTGGGGCAACTCAACGGGGGTTCGAATCCCCCCCTCTCCGTTTTCATAACTCGCTTCCAGGCTTCCTTAGAGCGCGACTATCCTCAGTCGGACGCGCTTACTCGGGGCTTAATCTGCTGGCGCAGTAATGATGCAATGGTCACAGCGGTACGGCTAATTCCTGTAGCGGTGGGATTCTATGCTCTTTCCAGCGTAAGATTGCCTATGCCTGTTTATTTAATCCACGATCCTTAGCATCAAACTAAGCAACCTTTATGCATACAATAGCTGATTGTTGATTTTGTCAGCCATTAATGCACTTACCAAAATACCAATCCGTTGTGCGACTTCATAGGCGCTTTTCTGAGGCACAATGATAATCCCACAATGCTGTTTGCCTTCCTCCATGTATTGAAGATGCAGTCGCTCAAAATCAACTCGGTTATGGGTCAGAATACATCGTCCTAATGAAGTTGCGAATTCAAGTTGTTCGCGATCGGTTTTACCGAGGGTGGCTTGTTCAGGAACTGTTGTAATATCCAAACCACGAGAGCGCAAGAGCGTAGCAACCAATGCCGACATATCCTCGTCTGTATAAAGCGCGGCAAAGATGGTCATAGTGTGGCTAATGTGGCCTTGACCGAGGGATGAATCAATTCGTTGGGCACTTGGTTCCGTTCAATGTAATGATCGATCTCGGATTGATTGTCGAGATAAAAACTTAATGCATCAAACACCTGTGCCAGTGTTAAATGAGGCAAGTGATTGAGGATTTCTTCTGGCATGATGCCTAAGCGCCATAGACCAACGATGGCGCGGATAGAGGTCCTTGTGCCGATAATGATTGGCTCTCCACCTAAAATTTCAGGATTGCTCGTAACGTAGCGGGAAGAGGTTTCAGCAAGCATAGGACAAATGGCTCAGGTTGACTGGCGTTTAATCTAGTTTATCAATAGGCTCAGTCATTGTGTGGATTGGGTTGCCTGTGAGTATGGCGATCGCCCTAGCATTAGCAGACGAACATGCATTTGGAGCCGGCAGAAAATTCGGCTGTAACGGGATCGCCAACCAAAGCTCAACAGACGCAATCGCCTTCTTTAGCTTCAGCCACAAAGCGATCGCGTTTCCAGTGCATTCAGGGCAAGGGGAAGCGATCGCCAGCCCAAGTTAGCTTGAAGAAACCCGTTTGAGATTAGGTTTGCTACCGTCACAACCTTGTATCTTAGAATTATGGGGCTTTTGGGTGTGTAGAGCTGTTTAATGAGCAAAACTTTAATCGATCTGTATCGAATGGGTAATGCGATTTCTCCCAGGATGGATAATGTGCGTCCTCAGGATGTTGAAAGTTATGAAAAAGATGGCGAAATTTGGGTTATCGAGAATTCTGGAGGAATTTCTACTTTTGCAACTCTAGGAGCAGGAAAAAACTGGTGGAAGTTAGATCGGGGGGCTATTATTCCTGATGCGCTCACCCTTGTGAATGACTATGGAAATCATTGGGCTTGGGAGCCAGCGTGTACAATGAGGTTAGACGACTATAAGGCTGCGCTGCAATCTATAGCAGCAAAGTTCTATAAGATGAGTTAGAGGGTAAAACCTAATGAATTTATCGCCAAAAGCAATTCGGTTTATTGTTGATGCCCTTGATTTCCAAATCAATGCATATCAGGAGCGTCTTAGCAAAGTACTGGATGAGGATGAGGTTGCAGATATTACGAATGATTGCTTATTTTTAGAAGCGATTCGTGGAGATTTGGCTCAAATGCTTGAGTCAAAAGTTCCAGTTTCGTAATTTGTGGCGATCTTTTTATTGATTTTTTTGGCGATCGCCCTTTTTTAGCCAAAAACTAATACTCAGATCGCCAACCAAAGCTCAACAGACGCGATCGCCTTCTTTAGCTTCAGCCACAAAGCGATCGCGTTTCCAGCGCATTCAGCGCAAGGGGAAGCGATCGCTGGTTCAAGTTATTTTGAGGAAGTTTAAAGTTGAGTTGACGTTAGGAAACTCAACCTACCTGACTTTACGGACAGGCAGACCCGCACCTGATAGGCCAACAAACTCTTGTTCCACCGCCTTCTGGCCATATACAGCACTCACATGTTGTCCCTTCTGCGTCTAGCGTTATGTGGTCACTTAGAATATTAACCTGTTCTCCCCTATCCACAGAACCTGCATGGACACCATTAAATTCTCCATTCTTCCAATTAAAACACATTTCTACGCCGTCTAAGGCTAAAATTACTTCCCCATCCCCAGTTGCTGGGCGGGGTGGGCTATTGAGGGTAATAGAAATCATATTTTCTCCTATGTTTGATCTAAGAAAGCTTCTATAAATAGCCATTCTCACAATTCAAATTCATAAGAACTACTGCTTACAGAAAAACTTCTTAACAGTTAATGGCGATCGCTTGTTCACTACAGTTGCATTAAACCTACTAAGTAAGATACAGTTCAGGCTTCTAAAAATCTATTCGCCATTTGACCCATCTGTTTGTGATTTTTTTGTTACATTAAATTGTAGGCTTCAGAAAAGTCTGGCTTAATTTAATTCTGAAGCCTTACTTTCAAGAATCGCGTATAAGTTTATGAAAGAGTTGGTGTTTAGCGATACAAAAAATCTATGGCAAAGTATTCAGCAACTCTATACGCTTCGCAATCCAGATACATTTGGGGTGGATGCACTCTCAGTTCTAAATCAGGGTAGTCCCCCAAATGTAAGGATAAGATCATAAAGACCTCTTTAGCGCCTTACGATCAATGCCAAGTTGCCCAAGCTGCGAATCGACAAACGTTGTCAAAAACGGTTTTATCCATAACGGGAATCAAAATCACAAGTGCAAAACTTGCGGTCGCCAGTTCGTTGAGGCCCCTAAGCAAAAACTGATCTCTCAAGTGACCAAAGACCTCATCGATAAACTCTTACTCGAAAAGATACCGCTTGCCGGGATTGCGAGGGTTTGCGATGTTTCCGAAACATGGTTGCAGGACTATGTTAACTGCAAATATGAGTCGATTCCTCGACAGGTCAAAGTGTCCTCTAAAAAAAAGGGCCGTTGACCCTTCAGTGCGATGAAATGTGGTCGTTTGTCGGCGATAAAGGCAACAAACAATGGATTTGGCTTGCTCTGGATGTCGAGACCCGCGAAATTGTCGGGGTTCATGTCGGCGACCGCTCTGAACAAGGAGCGAGAGCGCTTTGGGCTTCGTTGCCTGGGATCTACCGTCAGTGTGCAGTGGCCTACACAGATTTTTGGAGTGCCTACGCCCTTGTGTTCCCTGATAAGCGTCACAAGGCTGTGGGCAAAGAGACAGGCAAAACGAGTTATATTGAGCGTTTCAACTGTACGATGCGCCAACGAGTCTCACGATTAGTGCGTAAAACCCTCTCTTTTTCTAAAAAACTGGAAAATCACATTGGAGCCATCTGGCTCTTTGTTCACCACGACAATGCATCCTTACTTGTTTAGGACTACCTAAATCAGATTGTCCCCAGCGATATTCCATGTTTCCACGTCATTCACTCTCAAGGGCTTCAAATTTCTCATAGCCATCTACCCGATTTTCCTGGCTTAACTGCTGCTCAAGAAAGAGAAATGTCCGAACATTTCGGCGAGCATCCAATCACCCGTAATATGCCGCAAACCCTCAATGGAGCCTATAAAGTTTCAGATTTTGTCAGTCAAGAGGAACTTTATTGCCTTGAGGGGGTATATCAAAGGTTTATGCGATCGTTTAACCTTGAAGACCAGATGACTCTTTTCTTGCCAAATGTAACTCCTGTGGGCTGGCATCAACTTTCGCAGGTAAAAGCAACTTTAGTCGGAGCCTCGCTAAATCGAAGTCAGCGTAGTTTTACAGAAAGCGATCGCCTCATCCTAAATCTCCTTCGTCCTCACCTATTTCAAGCCTATTGCAATGTTCAACACTATCAGCTACTACAACAGAAGTTAAGCCAACTCCAGCAGACCCTCAATTACCTTGATTTGGTCATCCTAAATGCTGACGGGTGTATACAATCGATTGCACCCCAATCCATACGATGGCTAGAAACCTATTTTTCAAAACCCACCTGCTCCCATCAACTCCCAGACCATCTATGGTCATGGGTTAAACATCAAATCGCTGGACTCACTAAACATCCAGACCACCCCAAAGCTTGTTCGCCATTACGAATTCAGCAGGCAGGCAAAGAATTAGTGATTCGTTTAGTCATCGAACAACTGGGGGCGCGATATCTACTTCTGCTCGAAGAACAAACGCTATCCCCAATGAATTCCCTAGCCCTACTAGGGTTAAGCCAACGCGAAACCGAGGTTTTAGCTTGCGTGATACAGGGCAAAAACAATAAGGCGATCGCCACTCACCTCAAATCAACGTCTGCAACGTCTGCAAACATCTGGAAAGTATTTATAGCAAATGGGGGGTGCATAGCCGGACAGAGACGATCGCCCAGGCATTAGCAAAACTAGGCCTTCTCAATTTGTCCCCCCTTAGCTGACGGTTCAAGCCTGAAAGGCTCTAAACGCCCATCCATCAGTGCTCAAAGGCAGTGCGACAAAACGCGATCGCTCAAAAACTACTCCCGTGCTCCTTAGGCAAGGTAATCTAAACTATGCCGCCCTACTGCATTATCAAGGATGAGCCTGCGTTTCTCCATCGTGGGATTCAATTCATTCTGGACAGCGTATAACCCCTACCCCTCCGCCCTAACCTATGTCAACGCTTCGATACGACTGGATGACTGCCGACATTCTTGACCTGCTCAACCTACCGCTCCTCGATCTGGTCTATCAAGCTCAAACCATTCACCGCCAACATTGGCAGGGCACGGATATTCAGCTCGCAACCCTCATGAGCGTCAAAACTGGCGGCTGTGCCGAAAATTGCGGTTATTGCTCTCAATCGGCCCACCATCCCACCGCAGTTAAGCCAGAACCATTCAAGACCGTCGATGAGGTCTTAACAGCAGCCCAAAAAGCAAAAGAACTGGGTTCCGATCGCTTTTGTATGGGCTGGGCGTGGCGCGAAATCCCCGACGGCAAGCAATTTGACGCCATGCTCGAAATGGTCGAGGGCGTGCGGCAACTGGGCATGGAAGCCTGCGTGACAGCAGGCATGCTCGCGCCGCTGCAAGCCAAACGCCTAGCCGAGGCAGGGCTGACAGCCTACAACCACAACCTAGATACCAGCCCCGAATACTACAGTCAGATCGTGAGCACGCGGACCTACGGCGATCGCCTCCAAACCCTCACCCACGTCCGCAACGCAGGCATCACCGTTTGCTGTGGCGGCATCATCGGCATGGGCGAGCAGCTCGAAGATCGCGCCCGAATGCTGGAGATCCTGGCTACAATGAACCCGCATCCCGAAAGCGTTCCCATTAACGCCTTGATGCCGATTCCAGGTACGCCACTGGCAGATCGGATCCACGTCGATTCCTTTGACTTAGTGCGAATGTGCGCCACAGCTCGGATCGTCATGCCTAAGGCTCGCGTCCGCCTCAGTGCGGGGCGCAGTCACTTAACGCCCGAAGCTCAAGTGCTTTGTTTTATGGCAGGAGCGAACTCGATTTTCTATGGAGAGACACTGCTCACGGCAGAGAACCCCGAACCAGACTGCGATCGCCAACTCTTAGAAAAAATTGGCGCCTTAAGCCCGACAAATGCTCGAACGGCATAAAAATAATGTTCGGCAATGTCCGCCAGAACTGGAGGCGTCGCCGTCACGCGGAGACTCGCACTGAGAGCCGAGTAGAATAGGGAAAGGTTCCGTGCAAATCGCCATCGCTCTATGATCGCTCCAGTTTCTGTTGAATTTATCGATGCCTTTGACATCATTGTGGTGGGGGCAGGCCATTCGGGGTGCGAGGCCGCGTTAGCTGCGGCGCGATTGGGCTGCAAAACGCTGCTGCTGACCCTGACTCTAGACAAAATTGCGTGGCAGCCGTGCAATCCAGCCGTGGGCGGGCCGGCCAAGTCTCAGCTCACCCATGAAGTAGACGCGCTGGGCGGAGAAATTGGCAAAATGGCCGATCGCACCTACCTGCAAAAGCGCTTGCTCAATAGCTCTCGCGGGCCTGCGGTGTGGGCGCTGCGGGCGCAGACCGATAAGCGGGAATACGCTGCGGTCATGAAAACCATCGTCGAAAATCAGGAAAACCTGACCGTCCGCGAAGGCATGGTGACGGACTTGGTGCTGGGACCTAACGCAGAAGTCGTGGGGGTGCAGACTTACTTTGGCGTCGCCTTTGAGTGCAAAGCCGTCATTTTAACGACGGGAACCTTTCTGGGCGGTCGCATTTGGGTGGGCAATAAATCCATGGCTGCTGGCCGCGCGGGTGAATTTGCCGCAGAAGGACTGACGGATACCCTCAACCGCCTCGGCTTTGAAACGGGACGGCTGAAAACGGGCACGCCAGCGCGGGTCGATAAGCGCTCGGTAGACTACAGCAAAATGGAAGAACAGCCCCCAGACGATGGCACGCGCTGGTTTAGCTTCGATCCTGACGCGTGGGTGGAGCGGGAGCAAGTGCCCTGCCACATTACGCGCACCACTGCCGCAACCCATCAACTCATCCGAGATAACCTGCACCTATCGCCCGTCTATGGCGGTTGGGTGGATGCCAAGGGGCCTCGTTATTGTCCCAGCATTGAAGACAAGATCGTGCGCTTTGCGGATAAGGAAAGCCACCAGATCTTTATCGAGCCAGAGGGCAGAGATATCCCAGAGCTTTACATTCAGGGGTTCTCGACGGGACTGCCCGAGACCTTGCAACTGCAAATGCTGCGATCGCTCCCCGGCCTAGAAAACTGCGCCATGCTTCGCCCTGCCTATGCCGTAGAGTACGACTACCTTCCCGCAACCCAGTGCTATCCCACCCTCATGACTAAAAAAATCGAGGGGTTATTCTGCGCGGGGCAAATTAACGGCACGACGGGCTACGAAGAGGCCGCCGCGCAAGGGATAGTGGCAGGCATCAACGCCGCCCGCTTTGTCCGCCATCAAGAGATGGTGGTGTTTTCCCGCGAGCAGAGCTATCTGGGTACGCTCATGGACGATCTCTGCACCAAAGATCTTCGCGAACCCTATCGAATGCTGACCAGTCGTTCGGAGTACCGCCTGATTCTGCGGTCCGATAATGCCGATCAGCGTCTGACGCCGTTGGGTCGAGAAATCGGCCTAGTTGACGATCGCCGTTGGGAATTATTCACCCGCAAGCAAGCCAATATCACGGCTGAGAAAGAGCGACTCCACGCCACGCGCCTGAAGGAACAGGATGAAGTGGGAATGGCGATCGCCGCCGAGACCGATCAGGCGATCAAAGGTTCGATTACCCTTGCGGATTTACTGCGTCGACCTAGCATTCACTATGTCGATTTGGAGCGGCACGGACTGGGAATTCCAGCTTTGGCAGCGTGCGAACAGGAAGGCGTAGAAATTGAAATTAAGTACTCCGGCTACATCAAGCGGCAGGAAAAACAAATCGAGTACACCAGCCGTCAAGAACATCGCAAACTGCCTATCAACCTAGATTACGGCAGCATTCAAACGCTGTCTATGGAAGCCCGCGAAAAACTGAATAAGGTTAAGCCGCTGACCATCGGTCAGGCGACTCGCATTGGAGGCGTTAACCCTGCGGATATCAATGCCCTGTTGTTTTACCTAGAAACCTCGTCTCGGTTAGCAACACAAGCCTAATGGGGAGAGGGCTAGAAAGCCTTCGTCAGGGTTGATTCGGATCGATTCCCAGCGCTCTGAGTTTTGTGGCCAAAGCGTCCGCTCGTTGGCGTTCTTGTTCAGCTCGTTGGCGCTCTTGCTCTGCGCGTTGATGCTCTTGTTCCGCTCGTTGACGTTCTTGCTCTGCTTGTTCTGCACTCCATAGGAGTAAATTTCCCGCCGCGTCCCACCACCGCAGCCAGTTCATCGTGTGACGGAGACGTTCGCCCGACCACAGGCCAAGCCACAGGTTTACCTCTGGAATATACACCCGTCCCCGATCGTCAGGTTCCTGCAACCGATAGCGTCCCTCCTGCAAGCATCGGACTTCCAGCCTGGACTCGTAGGGGTCGTAGGTGACATAGGTAGGCACCTGCAAAATTTGTTCGTAGAAGTAGAGCTTGCCGTAGGGCGGGGTGGACCGCACTGACAATTCGCCCCCCTCTTCGTCAGACAAAAACTCCATGACGATTGCGACAGGCTCGCCTTCTAGGTGTTGGGTATAGCTACGACGAATAATATCCTGGGCAACCGGATTGACGCGGGGCACGTACAGCCAATCCGGCGCTTTCACGACGGTCTTCTTATTGATGTTTGCCACCAGCCCAAAGTTGGAAACAATGAGCATTGCGGGTTTGATGTACCCTGCTGCGCCAAGGGCATCGGTGAGCGCAGCGGCGAGGAGCGGTTGTTGGATATTTTCCACAGGGTCGTCGGGCAAGACAAAATCGGCAGGCAGAGCTTCCCAGGTCACGCTGGGCGTTGTTGCACGAGGCGATGGAATCTGAAGTACCATGATGTTGCCCTCGATCGGACCTGCATGGGGGAGCTAGATTTCTTCTTTCTTTTCAATCTATTCCACGGTGACGGATTTTGCCAGATTTCTCGGCTGATCCACGTCTAACCCCCGCAGCGCTGCGATGTGATAGGACAGCAACTGGAGCGGAATAACGGTCAAGATAGGAGATAACAACTCGTCAATTTCGGGGACGGGCAGGAGCGTATCGAAAGTTTCTTGGGCTTCCTGCTCGTTCATGGGCGTGACTCCAATCAACTGAGCGTCGCGAGCGCGAGCTTCTTGGGCATTGGAAAGCACCTTTTCAAAGACCGTTCCCGGCATGGCGATCGCCACGACAGGCACCTTCGAGTCCAACAATGCAATGGGGCCGTGCTTCATTTCGCCAGCCGGATAGCCCTCAGCGTGGATGTAGCTGATTTCCTTGAGCTTGAGGGCACCTTCCAGGGCAATGGGAAAATTAATCCCGCGTCCTAGAAAAATAAAGTCTTGGGTATCTAAAAAGTTATGGGCTAAGGTTTCCACGTAGCGCTCTTGAATTTCTAAGACCTGTTCCACGAGGGCCGGAAGCTGACGCAAACCATCTAGAATTTCAACTATCCGTGCGGCTGGAAGGGCTTTGCGATAGTGAGCCAAGTCCAAAGCCAGCAAATAAAACGCAATCAGTTGGGCAATAAACGTCTTGGTCGCAGCCACCCCAATTTCAATCCCCGCATGGGTATCGATCAGGTGAGGCACCATGCGCCCCAGGGAACTCTCCGTCCGGTTTGTAATCCCCAACAGACGCGAGCGATAGGCATCGGTTCGATCGATGCGGCGCTGTTTTTCTAGCTCTAGGGCCGCCAAAGTGTCGGCGGTTTCTCCCGATTGCGTCACCCCAATCGTAAGGGTGTTCGCAGTAAGGGGGGAGGGAGCATAGCGAAACTCCGAAGCGTAATGCACCTGGGTCGGAATGCCCGCAACCTGTTCTAGGAGATACTTGCCCACTAGACTGGCATGCCAGCTCGTCCCGCAAGCCAGAATGTGGATGTGCTCTAGGTCGGCGTATAGTTCTGGGGGCAGACCGAGCCGCACCGGACTTCGGACGGCGTCAATGTCCCACGATTCATCCAGGTAAGTCTCCAAACAGGCGCGCACCACGCCGGGCTGCTCGTAGATTTCCTTGAGCATGAAGTGTTTGAACCCCTGTTTTTCCACCATGACTGGATTCCAGTTCAAGGTTCTAGGGGTTTTCCGGACGCGATCGCCGTTGAAGTGAAACACCTGCACCCCATCGGTGCTCAGGCGCGCAATTTCGCCATTGTCGAGGGGCAGAATGGTTTGAGTGTAGGGAATGAGCGCTGGCGTATCCGAGGCGCAGAAAAACTCGCCTTGGCCGTAACCAATCACTAAGGGAGCCTGCTGGCGGGCGACGATGATTTCATCCGGGAAGTCGGCGGAAATAACGGCGATCGCAAACGCACCTTGCAGCTCGTTCACCGCTTGACAAACTGCCTCTAGGAGGAGAGACCCTCCCAACGCATCGCCAGCAGGGTCGAGGGCCTTGAGGCGATCGGCAATCAGATGGGGAATCACTTCCGTATCGGTCTCGGAGCGGAAAGTATAGCCCTTTTGCCTGAGGGTTTCTCGCAGCTCTCGATAGTTTTCGATAATGCCGTTTTGAACCACGGCCAGCCGCTCCGCTTCATCGCGGTGGGGATGGGCATTATATTCCTCTGGTTTGCCGTGGGTCGCCCAGCGCGTGTGGCCGATACCCACAGAAGCTGGATATTCCCAATGCTCGAGCTTGTCTGCCAAATGATGCAGCTTACCCTTAGCGCGAATACAGTGCAGTTCTCCTTCCCACAGTGCGGCAATGCCCGCTGAATCGTATCCTCGGTACTCTAGCTTTTGCAACCCAGAGAGCAAGATCCGGCTTGCTTGCTGGGGTCCAATATAGCCAACAATTCCACACATAGAAGCACCTTTCTGCCGATCGGACACAAGCAACCGACGTCTAGACAAATAAAATGGTTGCTTTCAGCTGAAAGACCGACTCTCGGCGAGCCTCCCCATCGCTTCAACCAGACGTGCGGGTAAAACTAGGCAGCTCGACCCTCATCGCAGTCCCTGCCGACCTCTGACCTTCAGAACCGACCGTGCCAGCAGCAACAGAGGGAAGCGCGGGTGCAGGCTGAGTATGGACTGAAGACCAGGTAGATGATTCGAGGCGAATCCGAGACGTCGTCATCCGAATCGTGGCTAATTCGCGGTAACAGGCGAGCGGCCCCGTCAAGTCGATCGATTCTGGCGCAGACCAAGCACTGACGGGTAAAGGTTTGGGCGTTTTAGAGCAAGAGCGGGTTTCAATCGAAATTGAATCGTAACCGAAAGAAACGACGGACTCCGAAAACTTAGGGTTAGCGGACGCTACAGGGGCTGCATCCACGACCGACTGTGTTTTCAGCAGATCTTTATACTGCAGCACTCGCTGCTGCTGACGCCGCAGCTGCATTTTAAGATCTCGACAAATAGCTCCTAATTCGGAAATCTGAGCGGTTTGCCCGCGGGAAACTTGTTGCGCGTTGCATAGCTCGTCTTGCTTGTGCTGCAGCGCCAGATCGCGATTGGTGAGCTGCTCGGATAACGCATCGATTGCAGTCTGTTGGTACTGCAAGAGTTGGTGAGCGGTCTCTAACTCCAAGCGCAAGACAGTCAAGTTATCCTCTTGGGAGATGCAAGATAGGGGCAGCAAATGCTCTTGCCAATGAAGATAGGGCAAGCTGCTCTCTGCAACCTCAGAATTGTCGTCAGGGGGGAGCGGCTGGGCAAATTCGCCAGTAAACCAGGATTTAGGAGGCGTCAAATACTCGCCCAAGGATTCAGGGTCGAAAGATTCAGATAGAGACATATCCACACACCCGAAGCGTCGCTAGATTGGACTACAAATACTTTCAGAAGCGAGGGTAATAGCGTTAAATTACTTTTCGATCAAAGCATACATTACCCGGTTTTAGTCAAGCAGATTGCAGCGCACAACACGATCTTAAAAAATTGCCATATTTCGTATCATGACTCAATGCTGACTGTCTGCCCCTAAAGATAGAGATCTACACCCAATCTTTGCGCTTTTGAACGCCAATTAAGATCGACAGCATGGCTAAGATGAGCAGGCCCAGTTTGACCCAATGGCGGACAAAATTGACGGCGAAGGCATCGCCTTGATTTCGATTAAATCGATTCAGCAATTCCTCAGCTGCGGCGATCGCCCGACCTCGCTTTTCTTTCCACTGACTAAAGCGAGTCTGCCAGGCATCCAATTCTTTGCGATAAACCTTCGTTTTATCGGAATAAGCTGTCAAATCGTCCGAAAATTGCGTCGCTTCCAGCAATAGATTCTCCGGTGCGGCGGGAGGATCGCCAGGGCTTTTAGGTTTGAGCGGCTCCGGCTGACTGACGGCAGGATCGTACTCTAGATGGAGAGACGGAAATTCACACCGATCGAACAGCTGAGGCCCCATGCACTGGCAAGATACCTTATCCGCATCCTTCCAAGCTTTGCGGACTGAGTCTGGCTGCTTCCAACAGGGATCTCGGGCAACATCCCTGCCGATGCCTGAGAGCGTCACCATCGATTCGTAGGCCCAGCGGGTGATTGTCAGCTGGCTGATGGCCTGTCCAGCAGGACCAAGGGTGCGCAGGGGTAAAAAAGACCCGGCGAAGGTAATTTGCGGCACCAGAAACAAAATAGTGAGCAGCGGAGCCATATTTTGAGAGGTGGAAAGGGCAGAAACCAGCAGCCCCATCACCATTCCCCCAAGGGTCGATAAGAACAGGGTGATGTAGATGTAAAAACCCGTCTCCCACGTGCCTGGGAAATCGACGGCGATCGCCTTAGTACTGATAAATATGGCGGACTGATACAGCGCTAGAATGGCACTCAGACTCACTTTGGAGAGCACGTAGGGGACGATTTGCAACCCGATCATGCGCTCGCGCCGATAAATTTCCGACTCCTTCACGACTTCGCGCATCGTGCTCAAACTGCCGACGATCACTGCAATCAGAACTGTAATGAAGAGCAGCGTAAAGCACTGACTGGGGTCGCCCGTGTCGGAGTCGAACATATCGCGCCGCCACATCACAAAAT
Organism: Altericista sp. CCNU0014; assembly: GCF_044923475.1. Classification (NCBI taxonomy): domain Bacteria; kingdom Bacillati; phylum Cyanobacteriota; class Cyanophyceae; order Synechococcales; genus Altericista; species Altericista sp. CCNU0014. Next base: position 618,991 of record NZ_CP137338.1, on the reverse strand, counting down.
CCAAAATCCCCAAGATAGGCGCGACGGCTAACAAAAAGAAAAAGCTAGGGCGATCCTGACGCAAAATGGTAAGGCTGCGTTTGGACAGGATGCGAAATTGTCGCCAGGGGGAGGGCTTGAGGGACTGTCTGAGTTCCGTCGGGAGGGGAGCAATGTCCGGACTCGACTGCACTTCGAGCAAAGAGATTTGTCGGTCGGCGACGTATTTCTGGTAGTACAGCGACTGCTGGTATTGCAGCGCCCACTCTTGAGGCGATCGCTCTTCTTCTACTTTGATATAAATTTCATCGAATTCTTCGACACCGAAGTAGTCGAGCGCGTCCTTCGGCGGGCCAAAATAGGCAACGCGACCCCCTTTTGCTAAAAACACCACCAAATCGCCGATCGCTAGATTTTTAGTGGTATGGGTAACCAACACCACCGTTCGTCCTTGACTGGCCATGCGCCGCAGCAGCCGCATCATTTGAAGCTCGGTACCGGGGTCGAGGCCTGACGTCGCCTCATCCAGAAAGAATAAACCCGGCTTGGTCAATAGCTCGACACCAATGGAAACTCGTTTGCGCTGACCGCCACTGAGGTTTTTAACAATGGTGTTTGCCTGTTCCCGAAGCTCCAAGTCCAACAGGACCTGGTGGACTTGCTGCTGCCGATCGGCCTCGGTCGTGTGCGGGGAAAGCCGCAACTGCGCGGCAAAACTGAGGGCTTGCTGTACCGTCAAGTCTTCGTGAATGATGTCGTCTTGGGGCACGTAGCCTAATTCGTTGCGGTAGGCATCGTAGTTTTGATACAAGCTATCGCCATTGACAAACACGCTGCCTCGGGTCGCCGGTCTGAAGCCACACAGCGCGTTGAGGAGGGTCGATTTACCAGCGCCGCTGACTCCGACGATCGTGACAAATTCTGTCGGTAAAATCGAGAGCGAAATATCGTCTAAGAGCTTCAGCCCGCCAACGCGGTAGACCAGATCGCATGCATCTAGTCTGAGTCGATGAATGGGAGCGGTTGGAGCTGGCTGGCTGAGCGATGGGGTTGATGTACGATTGTGCAAAGCGTCTCTCGAAGGTTCTGGGCTGGGATTCGGTTCGACGGATGCGGAGGCAAAGGCGTCTAAATTAAAGGTTAGCGTAACGCCTCCGATTCGAATTCGATCGCCGCTGGACAGGCCGTAGGGGCTATCGGGCAGAAGGCTGTGTTGGTTGACCCAGACTTCTGCTGCCGGATGTTTTTTTTCGACTGCAAATCCATCGCCCAGCCAAAATACAATGGCGTGAAAGGGCAAGATCGACGGATGATTTAACACCAGAAGATTAGAACGGTTTTGGCCGATGGTCAAACGGGTGCGGGGCGTTACCAAGAAAACCTCTTGGAGGTTGCGATCTTCTAGTCGTTGAAGTCGGGCAAGAACCATCAGTGTAAATTAGATCGGCAGCTGGAGTACGGGGGCGGCGATCGCCACGCTCAGCCCAGAATATCTCAACAGCGGTCCGGGAATTCAATAGCGAGACCAAAGGGTATTGCGGCGATAGAGACCTTAAGTTTAATTGCAAGCACGGCCTTGCGAACCCGACTCAAACCCAAAACTTAGGGGTGAGCAACGCCCACCCCTAAGTTAATTCAACTGTAAGGTTGCAAAGGTTGCAGTTGCCTAAACAACCGCAGCAACTTGCTTGAGGTCGCCCTTAGCATACTTACGAGCGTACTCATCCAAGCTAATTTGCTTGATTTTGCTTGCATTTCCAGCAGTCCAGAACTCTTGGTAGCGGTCTGCACAAACTTTCTGCATGTACTTAATGGAAGGCTTCAGGAAATGACGGGGGTCAAATTCGCTGGGTTTGGCTTCCAACGCTTCGCGGACTGCAGCCGTGATGGCCAAGCGATTGTCAGTGTCGATGTTCACCTTGCGCACGCCGCTCTTGATGCCCTTCTGAATTTCTTCGACTGGAACGCCGTAGGTTTCAGGGATTTGGCCGCCGTGTTGGTTGATGATGGCGATCAGGTCTTCCGGCACGGAAGAAGAGCCATGCATGACCAAGTGAGTATTGGGCAAACGCTTGTGGATTTCGGCAATGCGGCTGATGGCCAAAATTTCGCCCGTGGGTTTGCGGGTAAATTTGTAAGCTCCGTGGCTGGTTCCGATCGCCACTGCTAGCGCATCCACTTGGGTGCGCTCGACGAAGTCCACGGCTTCATCGGGGTCGGTGAGCAGTTGGGAGTGGTCGAGCTTGCCTTCAAAGCCGTGCCCGTCTTCTGCTTCGCCCATACCCGTTTCCAGGGAGCCGAGACAGCCCAACTCGCCTTCGACGGAAGCGCCGATGGCGTGAGCCACTTTGACGACTTCTGCGGTGACGGCAACGTTGTATTCGTAGCTAGCTGGGGTTTTTGCGTCGGCTTGCAAAGAACCGTCCATCATCACGCTGGTGAAGCCGTGTTTGATCGCAGAATAGCAGGTTGCAGGCTCGTTGCCGTGATCTTGGTGCATCACGATGGGGATGTGGGGGTAAGTTTCCACCGCAGCCAAAATGAGATGGCGCAAAAAGTTTTCGCCAGCATAGGAACGAGCGCCGCGCGAAGCTTGCAGAATCACAGGGCTATCCGTTTCGTTTGCGGCCTGCATGATGGCCTGGATTTGCTCCAAGTTATTGACGTTAAAGGCTGGAATGCCATAGCCGTTCTCAGCGGCGTGATCCAACAGTAGCCGCATAGGTACGAGCGCCATAGATGATTCTCCTCGTTATGGTATTGACGAACTTCGGGTTAAACGCGCTGAATTGTTACGTTAATCTTAAGCCATCTTATCCTGTTGAGGGCTTCCCGTTAACATTGCTTGTTTATAGCAAACATTAGTTGTTCTTAATGGACTGGAAAAATGGGTCGCCCGGGACTCGAACCCGGAACTAATCGGTTAAAAGCCGAGTACTCTACCATTGAGTTAGCGACCCGAGATGTAGCCTATGTCGTTCGGTAGCACAGTAATCAAAGGTAACACAGCGGGAACATCTGTGCCAACCTATATTGATTTTTTGTCAGCGCTTTGAGGCGGATGCCAAGTTGATGCGGACTGTTGCTTACCTGTATTATGACGCGGCCTGGGAAGACCGACCGAACCCGTCTGCGTGGGGGTGGCAGTTCGATGCAGTCTATGAAGATACCGATCCTCGGCGATCGCAGCTCCAGGCTCTCCTCGTGGAATCCATCCAAGACCCACCCGCCTTTCTGGTATTGCGGCATTTGGAAGAACTCGGCGATTCGCTGGCTGCCGTCACGCGCGCGCTTTCCCAGCTCGAATCTTTGGGGGTGTGCGTTGTGGCGCTGGAGCAAGCCTATCGATCGCAAGCGCCCGCCCGCGAATTAGACGGGCAGCATGTCGAATCAGCCCCCGAACGATTGGCGCTCTTCAACGGGATTCAGCAGCAGCAGCGCAGCCGTCAGATCCGGCAGGGGCACGCGCTCAACCGTCTGAAGGGGCTACCACCGCCGGGGAAGGCTCCCTACGGCTATCGGCGAGGTCGCGATCGCTACGCGATCGACCGCAGCGTCGCTCCGGTGTTGCGGGACTTTTACGATCATTTTTTAATCTACGGCTCCGTGCGCGGTGCGGTGCGGCACATTGCCAAAAAACATAACAAAAAGATATCGCCTTCCACGGGGCAGCGGTGGCTGACCCATCCGGTCTACCGCGGCGATCTGCTCCACCGAGCTGCCATCCAACCTGATACGCATCCTCCTATTCTGCTGCGGGCGGAGGCGGCCCAGGTGGATCGGCTGCTGCGCCGCAATCAAAGTGTGGCCCCGCGCGCGGCCAGCGCCCCGCGATCGCTCTCTGGCCTTGTAACCTGTCAGCAGTGCCAATCTTCCATGAGCGTGTCGCGGGTGACGAACCAGCGCCAAACCCGCGAGTATCTCTACCTGCGACCCACGACCTGCTCGCAGCGGCCTAAATGCAAAGCGCTGCAATACGAGGAGGTGCTCGCAAAAACGATTGAGACCATCTGTCAAACGCTGCCTCAAGAAGTGGCAGGGCTGACGCAAATCCCCCTGGATCGGATTGCGGCGGGGGTGATGGAGGCGATCGCCGACAAACAAAGGGCGATCGCCCAACTGCCAGATCTCGTCGAGCAGCAGATTTTAGACGAGAAAACGGCGAATTTAAGGACTTATACGCTCAGGGCAGAAATTGCCGAGCTGCAAAGTAAACTGGCGCAACTGCCGCCCGTCAATCTTTTAGAAACCGCCAAGACTGTCTCTATCCCTCAATTCTGGCAAGATCTTTCCGAACCCGAGCGACGCTTTTATTTTCGAGAATTCATCCGCAGCATCGAGATCGCGCGCGATGGGGCCCAATGGTCGATTCAGCTTAGGTTTATGTTCTAGTGGTGCAATCCTTCTACCGGACTCTAGCCCAGCCGTTTTCCAGATAACACAACAACCATTTGAGGCTTGCTACTATGGAAAACGTTTTAGCGTTTAGGGTGCGTTATGGCTACTGCAACCGTTGTTAAATTCATGCAAAAGACCGCAGAAGATAAGCAACTGCGCGATCGGCTCGAAGCGCTGTTGGGGGTTGGCGATGGAGACATCAGTAACGAAGATGCGCTGGACAAAGCGGAGTCGGCGGCGCTGAAAGGCGATCGCGCGCCCGTCGTGGCCGAGTTTGCCGCTCAGTACGGCTACGAATTTTCTGCCAACGACCTGGTTACTGTCGTAGATGCGTTAGAAAAGCATCACGCGGGCGAGCTCTCGGACAAAGTGTTCGTAGAAATCGTCGGGACGACAGTCCCCAAGACCCTCAGCCCAGGCAAACGGATTTTGAAGTATCTGAGTAAAACCTACCTGGGCTACTGAGCCTCAAATCTCAGTCTTTAGACCGCGCTTGGCGCACCATGGCAATTAAGACCTGGTGCGCGTCTTCGGAGTCGGTGAGCGATCGCTCGAAGGGCACGCGAATCGTGGTAGCTTCATCGCCCAACATCACGTTGAGATCCATTCCCTCTGGGTCAATGGCTTTCATGGTGGCAGCAGTCGCGCCTTCGGTTTGTCCGTAGACCTTCGCATACAACAATACCGCCTCAGCATGGTCGTCATTCATGTGCGCGCAGATGCGCTGGCTTACTTCGGGGGTAATAGGGTCAGCCATAAAGTCTCCAATTGGGTTTTGCTACTATTCTGACGCTAACTGCGTTCTGGAAGAAAGCTGCTGCTGAGCTTTTTAATGGCATTGCCAGCAATATCCTTATAGCCCAACTTGCCGCTGAGGATTTGACCGAACTTTTGCGTCGCCGCAGGTCGCTTTACACCCAAACGGTAGCCAACGCCCGGAAGCCGATAAAATACGCCTGCCAGTCGCTGCGCCCACACCATATCAGTTCCCCACTCTTCAGCGATGACCTGGGTGTAGTTTTCCAGCGCGTTGGCATCGCCCGATAGCGCTCGATCGATCGCCTCAGAAGCCTTCAATCCGCTAAAAATGGAAGGACGGATGCCCTCAGCTGTAAAAGGATCGACCACGCAGGCCGCTTCGCCCGCCAGGAGTGCATTTTGCGTATGGAGCGTCTGATCGCCGTCCCACAGGCACAGCGGATGTCCGAACTGTTTGATGGATTTGAAATCTATCCCAAACATCTTGGAATATTCCGTCACGATTTCCCGCAAATTCTGGGGTTCGCCGCCGCGAAAGGAACCGATGCCGATGGAGTAACCATCCGCCTTGGGGAAGTTCCAGATATAGCCGTTTTTGACCATCCCAAACTCAAAGTGGGCCATGTGGCCGTTTTCAATTTGGGTAATGGCTTCTGCTTCTAACGCGCCGCCCATGCGACGCTTCCGATCTTTAAAGCCCAACCATTTTGCCATAGGTCCTTTGGCGCCATCCGCGGCAATTAGGTAGCGACCTTCTACAGGGCCGTTAGCGGTATTGACCTGCCAGTAGCTGCCCTTAAACTCAACGCCCGTCACCTCAGTGCTGTCGCGCAGCTCGGCACCTTGCTTTTGCGCTTGCTGGATTAAAAAATGGTCGAAAATATCCCGCCGTACCATCCAGATTGGCTCCGGGGTTTTGAGTTCCGCTTCGACCGGATCCCCCATTTCCCAGGTATAGCGAATGCTGCTGACCTTTAGGGAAATGGCCGGGGAAAAATCAAAGTCAAACCACTCGGCCACGATAGGCGAAACACCGCCCCCGCAGGGCTTATAGCGCGGCAACGTCTCTTTTTCTAGAACCAATACGGAGCGGCCATTTTTGGCCAAGTGATAGGCTGCAGTCCCGCCAGCTGGGCCAGAACCGACAATAATGCAGTCATACATAAAGGAATAAAAAAATAAAGGTAATGCGAGACTAGAGCGGAATAGCCTTATTCAAGCCTTACACGGTTGTAATCTCTTTTTCTTTGACCGCTAAGAGTTCGTCGATTCTGGCCGTGTATTTATCCGTAAGCTTCTGAACCTTATCTTGTAGGTCTTTAGATTCGTCTTCAGAAATCTCGCTGTTCTTGGCCTGTTTGCGAACCGCATCAATGGCATCCCGACGGATATTCCGCACCGAGACTTTTCCCTCTTCTGCTAGCTTTGCCGCCATTTTGACAAATTCTTTACGTCGCTCGGCGGTCAGGGTCGGAATGTTAAGGCGGATGACGGAGCCGTCGTTGTTGGGCACCAGCCCTACGTCCGACATGGAAATGGCTTTTTCGATCGGGCCGAGTAGATTCCGCTCGAAGGGCTGGATGGCGATGGTGCCGGAATCTGGGGTGGAGATCGTAGAGACAGAACGCAGGGGCGTTTCAGCACCGTAATACGGGACTGTAATGCGATCCAGAAGGGAGGCATTGGCCCGCCCCGTTCGAATGGTATTAAACGACCGTTGAGTTGCCTCGACGGCCTTTTGCATGTGGTCTTCAGTGTCAGCTAACTTCACAAGAACCTCCTACAAGGGTGCCAATCGATTCACCCGTTAACGCTCGTCGAATATTGTTGGGTACAGACAAATTAAACACTAAAATGGGAAGGTTGTTATCTTTACAAAGGGCGATCGCCGTACTGTCCATTACGCCCAAATCGTGAGCCAATACGTGACTGTAGGTCAACGTTTGAAACCGCTTCGCATCGGGGTTGATCTTCGGATCGGAATCGTAAACCCCATCCACTTTGGTGGCTTTTAGGATCACTTCCGCATCGATTTCAGCAGCACGCAGTGCGGCAGTCGTGTCCGTCGTAAAGAAGGGGTTCCCGGAACCCGCCCCAAAAATCACAACGCGGCCCTTTTCCAAGTGCCGAATGGCTCGACGGCGAATGTAGGGCTCTGCCACCTGCTGCATCGGGATCGCCGACTGCACGCGAGTGGGAATCCCCGAGCGTTCCAAACAATCTTGGAGGGTCATGGCATTCATGACCGTGGCAATCATGCCGATGTAGTCAGCCGTTGCGCGGTCCATACCAGCGGAAGCACCTTTGACCCCTCTAAAAATATTGCCGCCGCCCACGACAACTGCAATTTGGATGCCTTGTCGGGCAACATCCGCAATTTCTTCAGCGACCTGCTGCACCACGGCAGGATCGATGCCGTAAGGGAGGCTTCCCATCAGAGCTTCGCCGCTCAGTTTCAACAAGACTCGCTGATACGTATTTCCCATGCGGCGCTTCTATTTGGCTCAAAATACTTCCCACTTAAGATAACAGGTTGGCGACACTTTAAGAATGTATTGGCTAGGACATTAAAAAAAGGATTTGATTTATGTTCAGCTCTCGAAGCAGTTTCGTTCTAGCGCCCGTTACCATCCATTGCTGAGTGGCAAAAAACGCGATTGCAGAAGATTGTAGAACTGCACCAACAAAAACGCGACTTAATCGATAGCCTCCTCGAAGGAAGCGACATGAGGGGAAAAGTCTCGACAGAGGGTTTGCTGCGACTGATTCCGAAACGACGATCGGGTGGGTCGAACAGAGGATACAGTATTGGTTCTCCCTTCACCCCTCCAGTGAGCCGAACTGTGACGCCTTCTCCCTCTCCCTACGATTGGATCGACGATTCCCTCGCGGCCATTCATCGCGCCCGCTGGTATCGCCAGGTCAGGGTCATAACGTCTCTGGCTGGCCCGGTCGTGGAGATAGAAGGCAAGGCGATGCTGAATTTTGCCAGCAACGACTATTTAGGGCTAGCGGGGGACGAACGGCTCCAGCAAGCCGCCATTGAGGCGATCGCCCGTTACGGCACGGGCAGTACTGGCTCCCGATTGCTCAGCGGTCACCGTCCGGTGCATGGGGACTTAGAACAGGCAATCGCCCGATGGAAGCAGACTGAAGCGGCGATCGTTTTTAGCTCTGGCTATAGCGCCAATCTAGGGGCGATCGCCGCGCTGGCAGGCGCGAAGGATTTGATTTTAGGGGATGAGTACAACCACTCCAGCCTTAAAAACGGAGCCAAGCTAAGCGGGGGCTCCGTTTTTGACTACGCCCACAACGACACAACCCAACTCCGGCTGTTGTTAGAGCAGCATCGATCGTTGCATCGCCGCTGCCTCATATTGACCGATGGCGTGTTTAGCATGGATGGGGATATTTGCCCCCTGCCGGAAATTTTAGCCCTCGCGGCAGAATTTAGCTGCATGGTTTTGGTGGATGACGCCCACGGAACTGGCGTGCTGGGGGCGACAGGAGCCGGGTGCGCGGAACAGTTAGGCTGTAGCAAAGTTCCCTTGGTCCACGTGGGCACGTTGAGTAAAGCGTTAGGTAGTTTGGGCGGATACGTGGCGGGTTCGGCCTCTCTGATCGATTTTTTGCGCAACCGCGCTGCAACTTGGATCTACACGACTGCCCTATCTCCAGCCGCTGCCGCCGCTGCCCTCGCGGCTGTTCGCATCGTTCAAACTGAGCCAGAACGCCGCAGTTGTCTCTGGCAAAGTGTTGCTCGGCTGCGGCAGCACTTTGAAGGGGTTAAAAATCTCAAGACTTTACCGTCGGAATCGCCGATTTTATGTTTGCAGTTACCCGACGCCGAAACGGCGCTTCTGGCCAGTCAGCGCCTCGCAGAACGAGGGATTTTTGCGCCGGCCATTCGTCCCCCTACAGTACCCACGAGCCGGATTCGGATTTCTGTGATGGCAACCCATCAGCCAGAACACATCGAACAATTGGGACGGGCGATCGCCGCACTTTAAAATCGCGCGCTTTAACTTGCGATCGACAGTTGTATCGTTCCCTCTTCAGCCTGAAGCGCATCGTTCGAGGATGAGCGATCGTGCAGCGCGGCTTAACTGACCTGCCCGCTTTTTTAAGATAAGGTCAGATCCGATTTGTCCCATCATCGCGGACGGGATCGCGCGATCGGCCAACCTAATTCAAGTTTTGCATCAATTCGATGGATAAGCTGCAATTTACTGCAAATTTTGTGGCTACTAATACAAATCTCGAACGATCCCCTTTTTAACGTGGACTTAACCTAAGCGCAAAGCTTACTTAAACTTAGGAATTTTAGGCATTGCCAGCAACGTTCCCGCTGCAGAACAATAGCCTCTGCCCGACGGACAACTTGTTTGAAATGCGAGTTCTCGTTTTTTTAGGTGTGAGAGACAAGTTATGACTGCTAATCGAATTTGGAGCCGCGCGCTCCTGAGCCTTGTCCTGCTTGCCGGGGCTGGTTTCCCAGTAAAAGTATTGGCAGAAGAGCAGCTTACGGTGGCTGCCCTTGAAGGCCAAAATGCGCCAGCAGTAGAATCTAACGTGCATTTATCTTCTTTGACCGGAGATGTGGATTCTGAGGCGCAAGTTACTTCCGTATCTCAACTGTCCGACGTACAGCCGACCGATTGGGCCTTTCAGGCTTTACAGTCTTTGGTCGAGCGCTACGGTTGCATTGCGGGCTATCCCGACGGTACATTTCGGGGCAACCGAGCGGCAACGCGCTACGAACTAGCTGCAGCGCTGAATGCCTGCTTGGATCGAATTAGCGATCGCTTTGCCACGAAAGAAGATCTTGCTGCGGTCAAAGCCCTGCAAGAAGAATTCAAGGCCGAACTCGCAACGCTCAAAGGCCGCGTCGATGGCCTAGAAGCTCGTACCAAGACCCTCGAAGCCCAGCAGTTTTCGACCACGACCAAACTCCAAGGGGAGGCTATTTTTGCGGTTAGCGACGTATTTGGCGATCGGGCCGGAACAGGTGCTGCGGCTGGAATTGGCCCAGAAATTGATTCTCGTATCACGTTCACCCAGCGGGTTCGACTTAACTTCTTGACCAGTTTTACGGGCAAGGATCGGCTGTACGTCAGACTGCAAACCTCTAATCGGGAAGTTAATTTTGGGGGTGCAACGGGCACCAATATGAGCCGTCTGGCATTTGACACGGGCAATACGAACAACAACGTCGTCCTCGATCGCCTGGATTACATGTTCCCTGTGGGCAAAAAGCTCAAAATTAATGTGTATGCCAATGGTGGCTTCCACCATTACTACACAACCACCGTCAACCCCTTCTTTGAAGGCGGGGGTGGCGGCAAAGGGGCACTCTCCTTTTTCGGAGAACGCAATCCGATTTATCGTATTGGAACGGCTGGGTATTCAGCAACCTCTGGGGTGGGTGCAACCTATCAGTTCACCCCTAAATTTCGCTTTGACGTGGGCTATTTGGCGGGGCGAGCCAATCTTTCTACCGCAACGAATGCTGTAAATCCTAATGGTTTTGGGACAGTGTCCACTGATAGCGGTCTATTTGGCGGTAGTTATAGTGCATTGGCACAGCTCTCCTTTAAGCCAACTAAAGCCACTGAAGTTGCGCTGACCTATGTCCGTAATTACGCACCAGACGGCAACCTGCGCTACTTTAGCGGTAGCAACTATGCCAACAATCCTTTTGTTGCGTTGGGCACAAATGTCGCACAACCCCTCATTTCCAATTCATTTGGGGTCCAAGGTTCCTTTAGGGTTTTGCCTCAGCTAGCCATCGGCGGATGGTTCGGCTATACCAACGCCGATCGCGCCAATGGAGTTGGCAATGCAGATATTATTAACGGAGCCGTGAATATAGCGATTCCCGATCTCTTTAAGAAAGGGGCCGTTGGGGGCCTTGTGGTCGGAGTTCCACCGACTGTGGTTGGCAGTTCTTTTATCGGCGCTGGAGGGCGTCGCAGGGATCCCTCTACTCCGGTTCACCTTGAAGCGCTGTACCAATTTCCCATCAATAGCAACATTACCATTACGCCAGGGATCATTTATCTGATCAACCCAAATGCCGACAATGGAAACTCTGACATTATTGTGGGCGTTGTCAGAACGACCTTCACTTTCTAGGTTATTCGAGCAATAGAACACCTTAGGGCAAAGAGAGCTTATCTTTCGGTAAGCTCTCTTTGCGTCTTATCTGCGTCTTAAAAGTATTCTGGCCGTGGGGGCTAAATTTTGGAATCCGTATCTTTTTCTACAGCAGTTGTAGCGAGAGCCTTTTAGTGTTGAAGCTTGGGATTTGTAGTCTTCACTACACTCATTGTTTTAAAACACCCATTGTCTTAGAACACCCGTTATTGTATCCATGCCTTTGCTTGAGAAGGCGACGGCAGGTTTAGGTCTATGCGAATCGAGCAGATGCAAGCATTTCTGGCAGTAGTCCAAACAGGAAATTTCCAACGGGCTGCCAATCATTGCGGCGTCACACAGTCTACTATCAGTCGTCAAATTCAGGGTCTGGAAGAGAACCTCGGCATGCCATTGTTTCATCGGGGCGGCCAAAATAAGCTCACCATCGCTGGGGAGCGTCTGCTACCTAAGGCTAAGCGAATTCTGTCTGAGTGGGAGGATGCATTAGAGACGATCGCCACGCTTAAAGATGGCCTCCAATCGGAGCTATGCGTTGCAGCCATCCACTCGGTTTGCGCCCACTACCTGCCCCCAGTCCTGCAGCTTTTTTGCGAGCGCCATCCGAATATTCAGTTACGGGTGACATCCTTAGGAAGCGATCGTTCTCTCAAGGTTTTGCGCGATGGACTGGTAGACTTAGCCATTGTGATGAATACTCCTTCCCTACCGCAGCAGCCAGAACTTGTGGTAGATAAGCTTTACGACGAGCCGATCCAAGTCCTCATGGCAGCAAACCACCCACTAGCGCACCATGAAATCGTGCCGTGGCCAGAGTTAGCGCGGTTTCCGCACGTAGTCTTTAAGGATGGTTACGGAATGCAGCGACTGGTGCAAAGTCAGTTCAAAAAACTAGGGCTAGCGCTCAATGCGGCCATCGAACTCAATACCTTAGATGCGTTTCGCGGCGTCATTCGTCAGGGAAATATGATTTCGCTGTTGCCGCGCGGGGCGCTGGCGGAGTCTCAGACAGATCCTGCTTTAGCCGTACGCGATTTGGGAATTTTGGAAAATGAGTCTAGTTTGGGGGCGACTATCCTCACCCGCGAGGTCGTGATGGTGACCACTCAAGATCGGCTCTTGATTCCGCCGATCGCCCATTTCCGCGAGATGGTGCGCAACCAGTTGATTCCGGTTTCGCACCAGCCCCTCACCGCAACGCGCCCCGTACTGGAGACGCTATGAGTCAAGCCTTCCGAGAATTGCTCAAAAAGGTTGGCAGCGGTACCCACACCAGCAGCAACCTGAGCCGTGCCGAAGCGGCAGCAGCGCTGGAAATGATGCTGCGCCAAGAAGCTACTCCGGTGCAGATTGGCGCGTTTCTGATCGCCCACCGCATCAAGCGTCCTACGGGAGAGGAACTGGCAGGCATGCTGGATGCCTACGATGCCCTCGGCCCCAAGGTAGCCGCGATCGCATCGACCGCTCCCGTTGCGGTCTTTAGCGTGCCCTACGATGGGCGATCGCGGACGGCTTCCATCCTACCCATAACAGCGCTAATTCTGGCAGCAGCGGGGCGTCCGGCGCTCGTGCACGGGGGCGATCGCATGGCGACCAAGTATGGCGTACCGCTCTTAGAGTTGTGGCAGCAGCTTGGCATTGACTGGTCTGCCCTCAGCCTAGAACAGCTCCAGCAAACTCTAGAACAAACGAATCTAGGTTTGCTTTACACCTCCCGTCACTTCCCCCTCTCGCAACCGCTTACCGCAGCCCGCGATCAGTTGGGAAAACGTCCTCCCCTTGCCACCCTGGAGCTGTTTTGGTGTCCCTATGAAGGAGACGCCCATTTATGCTCGGGCTACGTACATCCCCCTACGGAAGCCATGATGCAGGAGGCATTTAAGTTGAGGGGGCAGACCTGCTACACCACAATTAAAGGGCTGGAAGGAAGCTGCGATTTACCGCGCGATCGCACGGCCATCATTGGGGCGTACGCCGGGCGCGACGATCTGGATCGGCTGTTGCTCAACGCCCGCGATTGGGGGCTGAGCGGGCCGGAAGCGAGCTACATCTCGATTGAAACCTGGACAACGGAAGTCCAGCAGGTGTTGCAGGGGCAAACCGACTCCAAACTCTACAATGCGGTCCTGTGGAATGCGGGCTTCTACCTGTGGCATTTAGGGATGGCACCCACGCTGGCAGAAGGAATCGGCCAAACTCGAGCGTTGCTTCGGGAAGGGCGAGTGGCGGCGCAGCTGGCCTTGCTTCAACGCCATATTCCCCAAAAAATCTGTTCTAGCGGTGGGTAGCGCGATCGCCCCCTCGCGACAGGTGACGGCCTCGATCTTAGCGGGAGGGCGCAGCCGCCGCATGGGTTCGGATAAAGCGCTGGCCACTTGGCAAGGCGTCCCTTTACTCCAGCGCGTGTTTGCCACGGCCCAAGCCTGCTGCACCGACGTGTTTGTGGTTACGCCTTGGCCGGAGCGGTATCGAACCCTCTTGCCTCGCAGCGTTCGCTGGCTCGTCGAGCCGCCCACTTTTGCGGGACCGATGGCCGCTTTAGCCCTGGCGATGGAGTCGGCCCAAACACCTTGGGTGCTTCTACTGGCCTGCGATCTACCCCAGCTTGACGAGACTGTCCTACAGCGATGGATACAGGCGTTGCCGGACGCGGGAATTGCCCGAGTTCCCTACCATCAAAATCGCTGGGAGCCGTTGTGTGGGTTTTATCGCGCGGACGGTCTGCCTTCTCTCCAAGCGTATTTGGTGCGGAATGGCGATCGCGCTTCGTTCCAGCAATGGTTGCAGGTTGTTGGCGCGACTCCGTTAGCAGTAGATGCGGCGATCGCCCCCATGTTCCACAACTGCAATTCTCCCGACGACCTCGCGCTAAACTAGCAAAGATTCTTTTTCTCCCTCCCCAATGCGCAAGCGGCCTTTCCTCTCAAAATATCAACTGCTCTGGATCCTTCTGGCCCTAGTCTGCTTGCTTTTGACCTGGGGGATTATCCAGGCCCTCGGCGGCTACAAACCGGAGCAGCTTCAAACCTTTATCCGCCAATTGGGGATCTGGGGACCTCTGGCCTATATTGCACTTTACGTCGCAGGGACGCTAGCACTTTTGCCTTCTACCCCGCTCAATATTTCTGGAGGGATGCTATTTGGACCGTGGTGGGGCATTCTGTGGACGAGCGTGGGGGCTGTGGGGGCAGCGACGATCGCCTTTTTCTTCAGCCGCACGGTGGGGCGTCCCGCGATGGAAAGGCGGTTGGCGGGACGATGGCAGGCGATGGATGCGGAAATTCATCGGGGCGGTTTGTTCTATATGTTTGCGATTCGGCTGATCCCCGTCATGCCCTATGGGATTGTGAATTTTGCAGCGGGACTGACCTCTATTCGCTTTCGGGATTTTTCGATCGGCACCCTTCTCGGCACGGTTCCCAGCGTTTTACCCTTTGTGTTGGTGGGCAGCTCTAGCTTTAAAGCCCTGACGACAGGCAATCTATGGCCGCTGTTAGGAGCGTTAGGGTTAACGGGCGCGCTGGTTTTATTTTCAACCTGGTTCAAGGCCAAGCGCCGCATCAAAGTTTGAGCGATCGGCTAGATTACAGTCAGTGCAATTTTTTAAATAGCATCAACACCATGTGCCAGCTGTTAGGCATGAACTGCAACGTCCCCACGGATATCTGCTTCTCGTTTACAGGCTTTTGCGCGCGGGGCGGCCAAACGGACGACCATCAGGATGGCTGGGGCATTGCCTTTTTTGAAGGAAGGGGATGCCGTCTTTACATCGATGAAAAGTCAGCGGTCACGTCGCCCGTAGCAGAGCTGGTCAAGCAGTATCCCATTCGCTCGAAGCACGTCATCGCCCACATTCGGAAGGCAACCCAGGGAGAGATTGCCCTGGAAAATTGCCATCCGTTTCGGCGGGAACTGTGGGGTCGCTATTGGGTGTTTGCCCACAATGGCGACCTCAAAGATTTTGCCGGACCCATCGAAGGACTCTACAAACCCGTCGGCAATACCGATAGCGAACGCGCCTTTTGCATCATCCTTGAAACGCTTCGCACCCAGTTTCCCGATGGGATGCCTGCGACCGAGCAGATCTATACAGTACTACAGGATATAACCGCTCGAATTGCTACCCATGGTGCGTTCAACTATTTACTTTCAAATGGAATTCATCTGTTTGCCCATTGCAGCACCAGCCTGCACTACATCGTACGCCAAGCCCCTTTTGCAGAGGCGCACTTAGTCGATGAAGACGTGACGGTTGACTTTCAAAGCTTGACGGCACCCCAAGATCGAGTTGCAGTGATTGCGACGCTACCGCTGACCGATAACGAGACTTGGAGGGCGATCGCCCCCAACCAGCTCGTTCTGTTTCAGGATGGGCAACTTAGTTTAGATAGCGCTGAGACCCAGCAGTGCGGTTACTAGCGCTGAGAACGGGCAATCTCCGCCAGCTTCTCGCAAAACTCGATCGGCTCCGCCTCAGGCATAAATCGATGAATGGGTTCTAGGCCAGAACGGTCGAACGTCAGCGGCAAAAGCTGATTGTTTTTTAATACGGAAGTCAAAATAGACTCTCGCGTATCCTTCAAAGGCGGCTCGAAAAAATTATCCCAGTAGGATTCCGCGTCAGACTCCCGAGCAGCAGGTTTCGGCTCTAGGGGCTGCGCTTCTGAGGCGATCGCCAAACTCGAAACTTCAGCAACATCCCAAGCGGGTGGCAGGAGCGCTAAGCCTTCTTCGCCCTCTACCGATTCCAGATCGCCCGCAGACGACTCTTCAACCATCGCCTTCTCTGACTCGGCCTTCTCCATCCGACGCGGGACATTGTGGCAAATCATGGTTTCAAACTCATCGTTAAAGTGATAAGTAGGCTGTCCGCGCCGATGCCACATCGCCAAAATCTGCTCTACGGAATAGGTCTTGTAGCGCCCCTGATAGAGAGACTCGATGAGCGCCCAGCGAACCCACTGCTCGGGGTAGGCCCGCAGCCACTGACCCAGCACTTTACTTTTGGTCAAAGGTTGTGGATAGCGCTCTGGCTCTAAGCTGTAATAACTCAGTAACTCGAAGGCAACAGATTGGAAGTTAAGGGATGGTGCGGCAGTAGAGTTTATCATCATCAAAAAAGAGTGAGTTCATCAGAAAGCGGTAAACCTGCGACATTCGCTGAACCCCCATACCACTTACCTTCATCCATCTTATTGCTAAAATTTGGATGCAAACTGGTCTTACATAGAATAGTTTAAGGCGATTTTAAGGAGCCAATGTAACTAATTGTATCAGATCGAGCGGATGGCGGCGTTTTTACCATTGCTCGGGGTACTGCTATTGTTACGATCCTGAACCCATCACTGAGATCCATAGTATCGGTTGTCGAGAACGTACTGTGGTTTCTTAAGGCCAAAAGGGTCCGTCGTTTAGCCATTCACTATCGCCTATACCTTCAAACCCCATGAAGCTGAATCTATTTTCGTTCCCGTGGCTTTCGGTAAGCTGCACTGGCTTGGCCTACGGGCTTCTGGGTTGGCGGTTGTCTGCTCTGCCACTGTTTTGGCTAGTAGAGTCTTGGCTGGCTACGATCTTGCTGATCGCCTTATGGATTTGGCGCGGGCAAGCGATCGGTCGATGGGTGCGGCTCGGCCCTGCCGTGTTGGTGAGTATTTTGTTTGTCAGCATAACCGTAACCTTTGCAATTACCCACGCGGAGCTGTTTGGCTTGGGGCTCGTGTTACTGTTGAGCCTCTCCTGGGCGCGTCTGGAACTCCAGCTCAAGGGGATCGGTCGGCGTCTCGTGTTGGTTTGCCTATCCCTCGCGTCGTGGGGAGGGTTGACCGCGGGATGGCTGCTAGGTCGAGACCCTAGAGCGATCGAAGCGCTCTGGCAAGGTCTGCGGCGGCTCGTTTTTTTGCCTGGTTGACCGCGTTGGCCGATCGGTTCGATCGAAGCCATAAAAAAGCCGGATAAAAATGCAATTATCCAGCTTTTATAAAAATTGAATGAGTTTTAACGCGCTTACCTAAATCCAACCGCAGCCTGCCACACAAACGCCAGTAGCAAAAAGAAGACTGGAATGACGGGCAATACGTCAACGAGAGGATCGAACACTGAGTAAGCTTCGGGCAGTTTCGCCAAGAGCAGAGCAGCTTCCATGAATCAATAGTCCTTCCAACACAGCGTCTCAAACCAATCAAAATCTTAACATGAATTCTCATCTAGGTCTAAAGCTTTACATTATCGATAGCGCCACTGGGCCAGTAGGGTTTTGAGACGATAAAAGGATTCTTTAGGCTGCATGTTTCGATCCAGTAAGCCACCAAAAGGCCAGAAGCAGCCGCGATCGCTAAAATCCCACCAGGAAATCGCCTCAATTGCGGGTTTGCTGTAGCAGATCGTATAAAACTGTTCGATCCAATCCGCCTGTATCGTCTGGCTCCAGGGTTTATGCCAAAGACCGCGTGCGTCTTTGAGATAAGACTGCTCGTCGATCCCCGTTGCGGAGGAAACGCCCAGTTCGGTGATGTGGATGGGCTTGCCCAGGGCACTAAAGCGTTCCAGCAGGCGATCGATTTCAAACAGGTCTTGGTCGGGGTAGTAGAGCTGCAGCCCGACGATTTCAAACGGGATTCGAGCGGAGAGGGCGGCTTTGAGGTATTGGTAAGGGCTTCGTTGAGGTGGGGGGTAATAAGGGACAGTTTCGCCCCAAAGGCAGCAGCAGTTTAAAATTCTTTGCACGGCGGGATTTCCTTGGCGTGCGGCTTCTGCAGTGAGTCGCGTCAGGTCTAAAAACTGCTCGGGAGTAAAGCGAAGTTCGTTGGCCCAGGGCGCGCCGTGGGCTTCGTTAATGACGTCAAAGTAGGAGATGCGGTTTTGATAGTGGGCCGTAATATCGATGGCGCGCTGGCGCAAGAGCGTTTTCAGTTCGGCGTAAGGTTTCTGGCGAACCCAATCGGGGATACCAATTTCATGAAACCAGGCGAGGGGATGTCCCTTGACGGCAATGCCGCTGTCGCGCAGCCAGTCTGCGGTTCTATCTCGATCTGCAAATTGGGTTCGTCCGGGTTCGGGTTCGAAGGGTTTCCAATAAAACGGGATGGTGGCGAAGTTAAAAATCTGGCGAAAGTAGCGTTCGTAGTCGGGTCCTGCTTGAGGGTAGCCAAAGGCATTACAGCCCAACCGCATCGTTCGGGAGCGGGGGAGTTTTTGGACGATTTGCCGAGCTTTGGCAAAAACCAGTTCTTCTCCGGCCCAGAGGCTTTCGGCTAAAGATGCATTGCACGCTTTGATTTTTGCCTGGAGAGACGTCGCGTTGGACTCTGGGCGCTTAGCGGACTCCGGGTGCGTAGCGATCGCCACTCGCACCCCACCCTTGGCCCGACCCAACCGCTGCTCGATCCCGTCGGAGAAACTAAACCCCTGCGATCGCCAGTGCCGCAGTGCATTCTGCACGCGCTGAAGCCTCGTTTGGGCGAACGCTAAGTTCAAGTTCAGGGGAAAGTCGGCGGGGCCAAACCCGCGACCGTCGTTGTCGGCGTAGAGGGTCACTTCGCCAAAGCCTTCGACGGGGAGTTTGAGGGCGATCGCAAAGGGAATAACGGCAGGGGGTTCGGAAACCAGCACGCCATCCTCCACCTTGCGCGGCGGGGAGGGGAGCGGCTCGTCTTGAAGATCTAGGAAATAGAGCTGATTGAGCGGCTGACGCGGCAGCGGGTTCCCATCGGGCAAATAAGCAACCATTTTCAGGCGCGGCTTGACCGCTTCTGCCTGGGAAACATTCTGTCGCGCGAGGAGATAGCCCAGCCCTAGCCCCCCGCTCAGCTTTAAGACTTTCCGTCGATCCATAAAACTGCCATCTATCGTTTTCTGCCCCCTCGGCCCGTCTATCCCGACTCGACAGCGAACCTATCGGCATCTTCTCAATTTTCGCCGAAAGCGCGTCCATCGCCACCCAGCCCGTCGATTTGCCGCACTTGAAGCGGGAGCGATTCGTTCTGACACCTCCTAGAATGAAGGAACAGCATCCGAGGATTGAGCATCGTGACCCTCCAAGCTGTTCTCCTCGACACCAATGTGTTTGTGGCTGCTGGATTTAAGCCCAAGAGCCACTCGGCCCAGATTGTCGCGCAAGTGCGGGACGGGCTTTTGCCCATGGTCTGGAACGAACAAACCCGCCAAGAAACGGCCTTTATCGTCCGTAAAATCCCGCCCTTGTCCTGGGACGCGATCGCGCCGCTCTTTCGACTGGAAGACTGCTACCTCGGAGACCTGTTCCCAGAGCGGTTCGCGCTCATTTCAGATCCGGCAGACATCAAGTTTGCGGCTTTAGCAGACGCGACGGGTGCCGTCCTCATTACGATGGATCGCGATCTCCTTTCAATCCGAGATGCAGTGGCGATCGCCATCTGGACTCCCTCTGAATTTGCGATCTCTCGCGATCGCAATGGCGACCATCGAAAACAAACATACCCGGAACTCCATTTGCCTTAACTCGTGTAAGCCCCAAAAGGCTAAGATTCTAAAAGCCTCGATCTCGGTCTTTTTCGCTTCTTGCCCAGCTGTTTAAGAAATCGCCATGTCCGCAACGTTGACCCCTGCATCCGTACTTGAAGTTTTACGTCCCGTGCAGGATCCAGAACTCCGCAAAAGTCTGGTCGAACTGAACATGATCCGCAATGTCCGGATTACAGACGGGAACGTCGCCTTTACCCTCGTGCTCACGACGCCCGCCTGCCCGCTGCGCGAATTTATCGTAGAAGATTGCAAAAAAGCAGTGCACACCCTCCCAGGCGTAGCTTCGATCGACGTAGACGTGACCGCTGAAACCCCCCAGCAGAAAAGCCTACCGGATCGCACGGGCATTGAAGGGGTTAAAAATATCATTGCGGTATCCAGCGGCAAAGGCGGGGTTGGGAAAAGCACCGTTGCTGTCAATATCGCCGTTGCCCTAGCCCAATCCGGTGCATCTGTAGGCGTGATCGATGCAGATATCTACGGCCCTAACGTCCCGACAATGTTGGGCTTGGAACAGGCCATCATTGAAGTGCGCAAAGAAGCTCAAGGGGACGTGTTAGAACCCGCCGAAGCCCACGGCGTCAAAATGGTGTCGATGGGATTTTTAATCGATCGCGATCAGCCCGTAATCTGGCGGGGACCCATGCTCAACGGCATCATCCGTCAGTTCCTATACCAAGTGGATTGGGGCGAACTCGATTACCTGGTCGTCGATTTGCCGCCCGGCACGGGAGATGCCCAGTTGACCTTGGCCCAAGCCGTCCCCATGGCGGGGGTCGTGATTGTCAGCACCCCTCAAGATGTGGCCATTTTAGACGCCCGCAAAGGCTTGCGGATGTTTCAACAGCTTGGAGTGAACGTCCTGGGCGTGGTCGAAAACATGAGCTACTTCGTCCCGCCCGATCGACCCGAGCAGCAATACGACATTTTTGGTTCCGGCGGTGGCGAGAAGCTGGCAATCGAACTGGGGGTCCCCCTAATCGGTTGCGTCCCCCTCGAAATTTCGGTCCGGCAGGGGGGCGATCGCGGCGTTCCCATCGTCATTTCCCAACCGGACTCCGCCTCAGCGAAGGCGCTGACGGCGATCGCTCAAAAAGTTGCGGCGATCGTCTCCGTTGCTGCGCTAACTTAAGACTGAGCGCATAGCCCCCTAGGATAATTCAATGTTGATTCGACGCTCGCGCCGAACTCCAGCCTGGAGTCGTTGGCTTCAGCCATGGCAAAAACTAGATCCCTACTTGTTTTGGATCCCAGTTCTGCTCACCCTCCTCGGTGGACTGCTGATTCGCAGCACCGAACTCCACCAAGGCTGGACGGACTGGTCGCAGCATTGGGTAATCGGCGCGATCGGAATTGCGATCGTGTTGGTGGTGTCGCGGATCGACTACAAAATTTTGCTGTCGCTTCACTGGCTGATTTATGGCGCCACCTGCCTCTCGCTCTTAGCCGTAAAGTTTGCAGGCACCAGCGCTCTAGGCGCCCAACGGTGGATTACCATTGCCGGGTTTAACGTTCAACCCTCTGAATTTGCCAAGGTCGGGGTCATTATTTCCCTGGCGGCGCTTCTCAGCGCTTGGCCTGCCTCCTCCTTGCCCGCAATTTTCCGTACCCTGGCGATTACGGCCTTACCTTGGGGGCTAGTCTTTTTGCAGCCCGACCTCGGGACCTCTCTGGTCTTTGGCGCGGTTACCCTAGGCATGCTCTACTGGGCCAACGCCCACGGCGGCTGGATTATCCTCATGCTGTCACCCCTGGTCTCTGCCATCGTCCTCAACTTACCCCTACCCCTACTGACTTCCACGACGCTGTGGCTGGGTTGGAGCGCGGCAATGGCGGCTACGGCTTGGTTTACCCTCCCTAATTCCATTCTGAGTGCGGCCCTTGCTGGGATAATCAATCTCAGCTCTGGTGCAATCGGCCACGCACTATGGGGAGTCCTGCAAGATTACCAGCGCGATCGCCTCATCCTCTTTCTCGACCCCGATAAGGATCCCCTCGGTGGCGGCTATCACTTGATTCAATCCCGCATCGCGATCGGTGCGGGCCAGCTCTGGGGGCGAGGACTCAATCAAGGGACTCAAACCCAGCTCAACTTTATTCCAGAACAGCACACCGACTTCATCTTCTCTGCCATCGGCGAAGAATTTGGATTGATCGGCAGCCTTTGTTTGTTGGCGGCCTTCTGGTTGATTTGCGTCCGCCTCATCAAGGTCGCCACCGCATCCAATGACAGTTTTGGATCGCTGTTGTGCATTGGCATCTTCACCATGATCGTCTTTCAGGTTGTCATTAACATTGGCATGACCATCGGCCTCGCACCCGTGACGGGCATCCCTCTGCCGTGGCTGAGCTATGGCCGTTCGGCTTTGCTGACTAACTATTTAGCCATTGGCCTAGCCGAATCCGTCGCCAACTATACTCACCCCCGCACGAGTCCCTATCCAACCGTAAGGCGATATCGATGATGAGCGTCAATCAGCTCTCCTGTAAACTAGAGTCAGTCATTATCTCTTCAGGATGCAATTATGAAAACCCCCCTCCTTTTGCCCGGTTCCACCGTCCGCGTCACCAATCCCAACGATACCTACTATCGATTTGAAGGACAGGTTCAACGCGTGACGGATGGCCGCGCTGCGGTCATTTTTGGCGGCGGCAACTGGATAAAAATCGTAACCTTTCGTCAAAAAGAGCTGGAGATCGTCAATCCGCGCCAGAAGAAAGGATAGAAACTTCTGACTTCGGTACGGCGCTTCAAGTCTTTAAGGGTTCGTTCGATACCGATCGCGAGCGCTAAGCTATGTTATGAAGTATGTTGGGATGAACGAAGGATCTGTTAGGTTTAAGGGGCGGAGTTCGGTTTGGCGGTGAAGCCGCCTGGCTCCATTCATCCGTAAGTTCGACTATTGTTTATTTCTTAATTCAACGCCTGTGCCTCCAATCAGCAAAAAAGCGCAACAAGATCTCCCTAACATCAACGAACGAATCCGTTTCCCGCAAGTGCGGGTGGTAGACAGTACTGGCGAGCAGCTCGGCATTATGTCTCCTCGCGATGCCATGGCGATCGCGGACGAAAAGAATCTAGACCTCGTACTCGTCAGCGATAAAGCCGATCCGCCAGTCTGCCGAATCATGGATTATGGCAAGTACAAGTTCGAGCAAGAAAAAAAGGCAAGAGAAGCGCGCAAGAAGCAGCATACGGCTGACGTCAAAGAAGTGAAAATGCGCTACAAAATTGAAGAGCACGACTATCAGGTTCGGGTCAATCATGCCGAGCGTTTCATTAAGTCGGGCGACAAGGTCAAAGCCACCATCACGTTCCGAGGCCGGGAAATCCAGCACGCCCACCTCGCCGAAGAGCTTTTGAGCCGCATGGCGAACGATTTAAAAGAAATTGCCGAGGTTCAGCAGTTTCCAAAGCGAGAGGGGAGAAACATGATTATGTTTTTGTCTCCCAAGAAAGCGCCGTAGCCAGAACTCCATCGCCCAGCGCAATCCCTCGAATTTAAATAGTGACTCCAACCGACTCTCTCCACCAATTGCTCAGCGCTGTTTCGTCTGGGACTCTCAGCCCGGATGAGGCGCTGGAGCAGATTAAGTATTTAGCGACCTATGAGTCCGTCGAGGACTTTGCCAAGATCGACCACCACCGTCAGGTTCGTACTGGCTTTCCCGAGGTCATCTGGGGCATTGGCAAAACGCCCGCGCAAATCGCGGATATTTTTCGGGCGATGCTGCCCCATCAATCCTGCGTGATGGCCACCCGCATCGAACCAGCCGTCTACGAACAGCTTCAGGCCGAGCTGCCCCAACTCCAGTACTACGCCCAAGCCAGGATTTGCGCGCTCGGGCAAACGGATACGCCGACCCCCCAGCATCCAGGGCGAGTTGGCATTATTTCGGCGGGCACTGCCGATCTGCCCATTGCGGAAGAAGCGGCGGTGACGGCAACGCTCTGCGGGTTCTCGGTGCATCGCCTCTGGGATGTGGGCGTCGCGGGCATTCATCGACTGCTGCAAAATAGGGGGGCGATCGCCCGAGCAGATGTCCTCATCGTCGTGGCGGGTATGGAGGGCGCGTTGGCTAGCGTTGTCGCGGGGTTGGCGGATTGTCCCGTCATTGCCGTCCCGACCAGCATCGGCTATGGGGCCAGCTTTAACGGCTTAGCCCCCCTGCTGACCATGTTGAACTCCTGCGCGCCAGGGATTGGTGTTGTTAACATTGACAATGGCTTTGGTGCGGCAATTTTAGCGGGCCAAATCCTGCGGACTGCCGCTCGCGTGAATGTCTAGGCTGTTCTGAATCAGACTGTATGAGTGCGCTTCCTTCATCCACCGCCAATCCATCGATCGATATAGGAGAACTGCGGCGCGATTATTCTCGCCAGATGCTGCTCGAATCCAATGTCGAGTCCGATCCTTTCTTGCAGTTTCAGCATTGGTTCGCTCAGGCACTCGAGGCTCAAGTCATCGAACCCAATGCAATGACGCTAGCAACCGTTACCCCCGAAGGGCGGCCTGCGGCTCGGATTGTATTGCTCAAAGGCTTTGACGAGCGCGGATTCGTGTTTTATAGCAATTTCCAAAGCCGTAAGGGTCGAGAAATCGCCCAAAACCCCGCAGCGGCGCTCGTGTTTTGGTGGGGCGAACTGGAGCGCCAAGTTAGGATTGAAGGCTCGATCACCTTGGTATCGGAGACTGAGGCGGATGCCTACTTCCAAAGCCGTCCTCGCGGCAGTCAGCTGGGGGCTTGGGTGTCCGATCAAAGTCAGGCGATCGCGGATCGATCGATTTTAGAAGAGCGCCTCCAACACCTCGAGCAGGACTATCGGGGAGCATCGATTCCCCGTCCACCTCATTGGGGTGGATATCGGGTCGCGCCCATCTACTTTGAATTTTGGCAGGGACGCTCCAATCGACTGCACGATCGGTTATGCTATCGGCACGCAACGGCTTCCGATCCTGCTTGGAAAGTCGAGCGTCTTTCCCCTTAACGCCCATGGGTCATTGCACCTTTTTTAGTTCGGTTTTAGGGATCGTCTAGCAATGGGCATACTGGGGAGAAGAGATGTAAAAATGGATAAAGCGATTCATCGAGTGCAGCTATGGCTTTTAACCCCGACAACGCTCATTTCATCCTCAGCGACGGAGATGAAGACCAGAGTAATTTGCTGATCAAGTATCTCCAAAATCAACCGCCTGAGGTGTTGGCACGGGTTGCAAAGTCCGTCAGCCCCGAAATCAAGCAGATTATCTCCCAAAACGTTCAGGGATTGGTGGGCGTGCTGCCCTCTGAAGCTTTTAACGTCCAGATCGTAACGGACCGGGAGAATCTAGCCGGATTGCTGGCTTCTGCCATGATGACAGGTTATTTCTTGCGCAAGATGGAACAGCGGATGGAGTTAGAGGCCAGCGTGTTTGGCGGTTCTGCCGATTAGCTATGCTTTTTCCGTCGCGGCGCGGTTGGCAAGACCGGGCCAGAGATATATTCCCCCTGAAATCAGGGTCAAACTCACTGCAATGCCGTAGGCGACCAGCCCTAGGTTATGACTGATGGCAGTAGATGGGGCAATTAAGAGAGCGATCGCCGTAATTTGGCTGACGGTTTTGGCCTTCCCCCACAGGTTTGCGCCGGAAATTTGAGTTTGCTGCACCCGCCAACCCGCAATGGTTAGCTCTCTCAAGAGAATTAAAAATACGCTCCAAGCTGGAATTTCGCGAAGTTCGACGAGGCAGAGCAGGGGCGCAAAGACGAGAAGCTTATCGACCAAAGGATCCAGAATTTTCCCGAGATCGGTGACTTGGTTAAAGCGACGCGCCACATAGCCGTCCAGCCAGTCAGTCCCCGCTGCCAGCAAGAATGCAACGAGGCAAACCCAGCGCGCAGAATCTGAAGGCAGGAAACCGTCTTCGGCAGTCCAGCGCAGGCCAAAAAGCAAGATAGGGACGGCTAACAGGCGAGATACAGTAATCCAAGTAGCTGGGGTCATCGCAATAAAACAGTAGGGTAGTTCTATTGTCG
Organism: Altericista sp. CCNU0014; assembly: GCF_044923475.1. Classification (NCBI taxonomy): domain Bacteria; kingdom Bacillati; phylum Cyanobacteriota; class Cyanophyceae; order Synechococcales; genus Altericista; species Altericista sp. CCNU0014. Next base: position 593,179 of record NZ_CP137338.1, on the reverse strand, counting down.
CTGCAACGGCACTACTGCGGAGACGGAAATCCGGCAGGAAAAGCAACGTTCTTGAGGTTTGCCCCAACGAAGCTCGCGCCTTGCAATTTAGCGCCGCTAAAATTTGCCCCCTGTAAATTTGCCCCGCCAAAGTTAGCATCCCGGCAGTCTGCATTCGAAAAATTAGCCAAAAGCAGATCGGCATTTCTTAAATCCGAGTTCTTAAGATCGGTTTCGGAAAAATTAATGCCGCGCATTTTAGCCCCTAAGAACTGCGCGCCGTTTAAGTTGGTCTGCGTTACCCGCGCGCTTTGGAGGCTTGCACCCTGAAAGTTGGCATCGCGCAGATCTGTATTGACAACGTTGGCTGCATCCAAATTTGCGTTGCTGAGGTTGGCTCGCGCTAGTTTTGTTTGGACGAGTCTGGTGCCGCTTAGATTTGCGCCGCTCAGATTGGTTTCCTGCAAGTTAGCGAACGTAAAATTCGTACCTCGAAAATTAATACTTTGCAAGTTACGGCGCTCTAAATCGGCACGGGTCAAGTCGCATCGAATACATTTTTGCTTGACGAACCAGCTCTGGCTGCGTCCGACTTCCGTCGTCACAAAAAGCACGGTACCGACGCTAACGGTCAGTAGGGCGCTGATATACATCGATCGCTTCATAGTAGGAAAGCTCAAATCTTGAGAGGTTTATCGGCTGCCATTTCTTTACCTGGGCCTAAATCTAGGCGTTTCCAACTCGGATGAATGACAACCCAATAACTGAAACGGTTATTTGCAAATGCGGTCGAATAGACCAAACAATTTTGAGCGGGGCACTTAAATGAATAAACGCCTTTTGCCTTTGTTTGAACGCTTTGGTAGCCCGTCTTAGAGGACAGCATGGGCAAAAATCGTTGGTCGAGTTGGATGAAAAGCGACCACGCTTCCGTCGGTTGTTCTATCGTTAGCTTTGCTCGCTCTAAATCGGCAAGTGCCTTTTTTACCTCTGTTCTAATCGTGCTGGCCAATTCTTTGCAGTCATTGTTTTGGGGACGACAAGGAATGACATGGATGGTATTGCGTTCTAACGGATAATCCCCGTTGGCAAAGGTGTAGTACTGATATCCAGCAATTTTACCCGCCGCTTTGGCAGAGAATGGAATGCTGAGAAAGCTTAAGAGGGCACAGGCCCAAAACAGCCTATTTTTCATGGCTGTTCTCCTTTTACAATTTTTTTCATGTAGAGAATTTTACCTGACTGTGCGTACATAAATGCGTTTTTTCAATTCAATAACTTTTGAAGCTCTCTAGAGAAAGGACAGAGGTTTTGGCGCGCGCGGACACCTTGTCTTTTGACTCCCATCGGCCAAAAAAGTGCAGCCAGCAGGATTCCCGCAGCCTTTACCCTTGTTAAGAACGACCCTGCGCGTCAGAATGAAAGGGTTAGTTATTAACATTTGCAACAGCTCCATGATTCAGTCTGCTGCTCGCTCTAACGTCTTGGCACCCCCTGCATTGCCTGGCGACTTTATCCAGGAGGGACAACAGCCCAATTTAGACTTAGACTACGACGTTGCCATAGTAGGCGGGGGCATTGCAGGAGTGACTCTGGCTGCGGCACTCAAGGATTCTGGATTGAGGGTGCTGATCGTGGAAGCGCAACCCCAGGCCGAGGCGATTTCCAAGGGGCAAGCCTATGCAATCCACCTCAGCTCAAAACAGATTTGGGAGAGCATTGGCGTTTGGTCCGCCATCGAGCCTCAGGTGCAGCGGTTTAATCGAGTGCGGATGTCGGATGCGGATTGTCCCCACGTCGTTGAGTTCAAGCCTTCAGATCTTAAAGCCAGCGCGCTGGGGCATGTGGCAGAACATCGGGTATTGCTAAAGGAACTGTCGGCCTTTGTCGAAACTTGCGAAAATGTAGCATGGCGCTGTCCGGCACGGGTCGTTGCCCAGCGAGATTGCGGAGCTTACGTTGCGGTGGATCTTCAGGAACCTGGGAGAAAACCCGGAGCGATTCAAACGCTGCGGGTGCGGCTCGTGGTGGGGGCTGACGGCTCTGCGTCCCAAGTGAGGGAGCGGGCAACCATCAAGACCCGTGGTAAAGCCTACTGGCAGTCCTGCATCGTCGCCACCATCCAAACCGAAAAATTCCATCAAAATACAGCTTACGAGCGCTTCTGGCCCAGCGGGCCTTTTGCAATTCTGCCCGTTTCAGACACCCAATGCCGCATTGTCTGGACGGCTCCCCACGCGGAAGCGCAAGCGCTCTTAGCGCTGGATGATGCGGCCTTTACCGAAAAACTCGCGGAGCGCTTTGGCGATCGGATGGGTCGGTTGACCCTTGCGAGCGATCGCTTTGCGTTTCCGGCCCGGCTCATGCATTCCTGCGAGTACGTGCGATCGCGGCTGGCCCTCGTCGGCGATGCAGCCCATGCCTGCCACCCCGTCGGCGGGCAGGGATTGAACTTGGGCATTCGCGATGTGGGAGCGCTGGCTCAGGTCCTGCAAGAAGCCCGCGCTAAGGGCGAGGACATCGGCAGCCTGCGAGTCCTGAAGCGCTACGAGCGGTGGCGAAAGTGGGAAAATAGACTCTCCTTGGGCTTCACCGATCTGATCAATTTGATGTTTTCCAATAACATTTGGCTGCTTACAGCGACCCGGCGCTTGGGCTTGCGGGCCATGGAGCGCGTTCCGGCGCTCAAAATAGCGGCACTGCGTTTTATGGCCGGGTTGATGGGTCGAACCCCCGCTTTGGTTAGAAAAACGCTTTAGTTACGCTTTCACCGTTACGGCTGCTCGTTTGTAGGCCTCGTCTAACACTTCCGAGAGAGTGGGATGCGTGTGGACGAAATGGGACAGGGTTTTAACGGTGGCACCCTGAGCGATCGCGTTGGATGCCTCGTGGATCAAATCTGCCGCGTGAAGCCCAATAATGTGCGCTCCCAAGACTTCCCCCGTATCCTCCCGGTAGATAATTTTGGCAATCCCATCGGTTTCACCTTCGGCCAAAGCTTTGGAATTGCCCTTGAAGTAACTCCGAACCGCGCTTATCTTGAAGCCTTCCGCATCTCCCAGCTCCTTTGCTTGGGGTTCGGTCAGGCCCACGAAGCTGACTTCGGGGTGGGTAAAGGCCGCTGCTGGGATAGCCCGATAGTTGACCGTGCGATCGCGCCCGCAGATACTTTCTACCGCCGCAATCCCCTGAGCCGAAGCCGCATGGGCGAGCATCATCTTGCCTGTTGCATCCCCGATCGCCCATAGGTGCGGGATCGATTCCCCTTGGTACGTGACCTGGAGGCGATCGTTGACGGGAATAAAGCCACGGCGATCGGGTTCGGCTCCGACGGTTTCTAGTCCCAGGTTTTTAGTGGCTGGGATGCGACCCGTTGCCACCAGACAGGCATCCACTTCAATGACCTCGACCGTTTCCTTCGTTGTCGGATCTGCCAGCTCGATAACAACAGGCGAACCAGGCGTCACTTTCTTGGCAATCAGCCCCACGCGGGTTTCAATGTCACGCGGTTCGATCAAGACCCGCTGGGCAATTTTGGCGATGTCCGGGTCGAAGGTCGGCATTAACCGATCCATTGCCTCAACGATCGTTACCTCGGAGCCGAGGGCCGTATACACATCCGAAAACTCCAATCCAATGTAGCCGCTGCCAATAATAGCCACCCAAGCGGGAAGCCAGTTGAGTTTAATCGCATCGTCGCTGGTAAAGACGGTTTTGCCATCCACCTGCACCCCCGGCGGTACCCAAGGGACAGAACCGCTGGCAACAATAATGTCGCGAGCAGTGACGGTCTTTTCGCCGCTATCTCCAATAATCGATACTTTTTGAGCGCCCGCAACTTTGCCCCATCCTTTCAATATATCGACCTTGAGCCGCGTCAGGCTATTGGTTAAATCGCCTCTGAGTTTCGCCACTAAGTTGCTGGCGTGCTCGGCAATACCTTCGCGCTCGAAAGAAACCTGCTGGAGTTGAATGCCTAAAGATTTGAGGTGGTGCGCATCTCGGAGCTCTCGCACTCGCCCCGATGCCGCCAGAAGCGCTTTAGACGGAATGCAGCCCCGATTGACACAGGTGCCGCCCATATCGTGAGACTCCACAATTGCGGTCTTTAGACCGCACTCAACGGCATGGAGCGCTGCCCCGTGGCCGCCTACCCCGGCACCAATAATGACGAGATCGTAGTCAAACTGTTGCGTCACGCTGCTCTCCTAATCGGCCTTAAATTGTCATACTGCTGCCCCTGACCTGTCCTAGGCGGAATGTCAGAGGTCTTCTCTTCTTTATATTCTTCATTGGAGCGCAGTTTTAAGCAAGCTGGACTCATTCCTATTCTAATCAAGCCAGCGACCGTACTCGTAAAACTATAAATAGCATCTATCGCTTCGGGCTTCAGCTTATCGCGCTTGGATTTTCTGAATGGGTCGGGCTAGTGGTAAGGGACTTTCTAGTTTTCCAGTCGTAGTTTTCTTTAATCACTTTAGCGGGGATTCCGGCAATCATTAGGTTGGGCTGCTCTACTTTACCTGTGACGACACTACCCATGGCTACAAGAGTATTGTCGCTAATCTGACACCCTGGTGCAAACCGTACAGCGCTACCAATGTAGCATCCCTCACCGATCGCAATATTTCGATCGCTTACTCCAGCACCATGAGTCCAAAATTGAGAGCCGCGCCCTGCAATCCATGAGTCTTTGCCTAACACAAACCGCCCAGCAAGATCGAAGAAATGAGCATCGGCAATTAGCGTATTCTCTTGCAAAATTAAGGCGCACTCATAACCACACTCCTGAAACTCAGCTTGCAGAACCCATTCTCCGCAGGCAAAGATATTATCTTTACAGATGTTTGCTCCTGACGAAATCTGTACTGACATGGGACCTGTAAACTTATTACCACATCCAATAGAAGCCCCTTCAATTTTAGCTGCAGCAGTCGCAATAATTGTGCCAATGCCAATCCTGCTGCGCCGGACCGTATAACCGAGTAGCAAGTTATACAAAATACACCGTAACCTATTAGTAGGCATGTAGCTGATTAATACTGCCAATCCATATCGAAGTAGCCGCTTCATAAAATCTATCTGCTAGAGAAACTTGTGACGCAGTAGTCAGATACATGTAGGAAATCTATCAACTAGTTTCTAGACATCAAAGTTGTTGGCAGTGTTGAAAGAATATATTGAGCTTTTACCTTTTGATGTCAATGAAGTAGGATAAATAATCTAATTTGCTGTAGTTTTAACACTATGCTACTGGCGATCGCTTAGTTGTTTTATCGAAGCTGCGGGCGATCGCATTCCAGGCAAATTTACGGTTCATCTGCGCGTCCAACGGGAGAGGGCGTACGGGAGACTCATCGCTTCGAGGTTCGGCTGTGGATAGCCAGGTATAGCGATCGCTGAGTCCCCAGGTCAATACTGCAATGACAGCGGGTTCTTCCAGCACAATGGAAAGATAGTCTTCATAGAGTGCGGCAATGCCGCGATCCCGCAACTGAATGTCAGTCGGGAAGGCTTTCTCTGTTACGTCCATTTCGGTAATCAAAATTTTGAGCCCCAAGTCGGCAACGTTCCGTAAAAATTGCCTCAGTTGAGCGGGCTTCAGCTTAGCTTTGCCCTCGCGGCCTAAATGCGCTTGAATGCCTAAACCATGAATAGGCGTCCCGCTATTTTTCAGGCGAGTTAACAGATTTAAAACCGCAGTGCGTTTGGCATTCGCCCCTGGAGTGTCGTAGTCTAACCCAAACTCGTTATAGACGAGCATAGCCTTTGGATCGGCTGCGGCTGCAGTTCGAAAGGCCAGATCGATATAGTTAGGGCCTAAGAAATTAAGCCAGGGAGTGTAGCGCAATCCATCTTCTCGACCCTCTTCTGGTTTTATAGCCTCGTTGACGACATCCCACGAATGAACAGCGCCTGCATAGCGGCGCACGACCGTCGAAATATGATCGACCATTATTTCCCGCGCGTTCAGGTTGTTCATCGTGCTTTCCACCCATAGGGGTAAAGCTTGATGCCACACTAAAGTGTGACCTCGCAGGCGCATGTTGTGGGTCCGCGCAAACTTAACAAGTACATCGGCTGGCTCGAAATTAAAGCGATCTGGCTGCACGCGGAGCATATCCCACTTAAACTCCCCGATCGACACGAGAATATTGCACTCGCGCGCGACGCTCTTGGCAAACTCAGCATCCTTCGCGAGCTGACTGCGCAACACCGCAGCTCCATAAAAAAGGCCTTTGCGAGCCGCGCGATCGCGCAGCGGAGCAGTGCCAGATACTGTAAAATCGCGCTGTAGAACTTGATTTTGCGCTTGTGTCTGCGCGTTTCTAAACTGGGATATCGCAGTAAAAGCACCGATCCCAGCCATCATTTCCAGTCCGAGGAAAATCGCACGGCGGCGACCGAGCGAGCGTTGCAAACGAATAGGCATAATATTACTCATATTTAGGACGTTAAGCTGAGGCCGTAACTCAAGCAAACAGGGTCTCGTAGGAATCTGCCATGGCCTTTAGCGAGAAAACCTGCGCTCGGCCCAACAGTTTTGCCTGCATTCCACGGGCCAGTGCGGGCGAGTCCAAAATCGTTTGGATGGCCTGGGCTAGCGCGACTGCATTATCGGCAGGTACAAACGAGCCCGTGTCGCCTAAAACCTCTCGCAGCGCTGGAATGTCGCTAGCAACAATGGGAATTCCAGCACTCATGGCTTCGACCAAGGCCATTGGCATCGCTTCGTAAAGAGACGGGAAAACAAAGACATCGGAGGCTGAGAAGAATCGTGCTACGTCTTCAGATGGCAGTTCTCCTAGGAAATGGACCCGATCTGCAATTTGGAGTTCGGTTACTTTTTGCCGCAGCGATTCTCGCAATTCTCCCTCGCCTAAAATGGCAAGGTGAGCCGTCTTGAGCGTCAGCAGCGACTCAATTAAAACGGCCTGGTTTTTCTGGTGAGCGAGGCGACCGACATTGAGCAGGAGCGGCACGTTTTCTGGCAACCCCCACTGTTTGCGGAAATTGGCAGCAACGGGGTCGGCTGTGCGAGTTGGAATACCGTTATAAATTTGCGTCAGTTTGCGACGATAGGCACTGGGATGCCGAACAGTAGATTGCACAACTGTTTTAGAAACAGCTACGTTGTCAGAATAAAAGGCGGTCGTGCCTAAGAACCAGTCTGCCCATGCCGCTACTTTCGGGTAAGTGTGAATGGGATTGTGCTGCACGGCAATCCGTTGCGGTACCCCGCACCATCGCGCGATCGCCTGTCCCATCACGTTAGCGTAGTGTGTGTGGGTGATCGTTACATCCGGTTGATGAATGGAAAGCTTAGCGTGCAGTCTGCGCGCAATAGTGAGGTAATCTAAGGCTTTAGGTTTTGTCTCAAACAGTACTTTCACATCCGGCAGGTGGCTGTGACTCGGACGCTTGAGGTATAAAAACCAAACCTCAGAATCATATCCTTTTTGGCGCAATGCTTCTGAGAGCAATACTGCAACGCGCTGGGCACCCCCAGCTTCCATTTGCGTGACGATTTGGACAATTTTCATTTCTGTTTCCCCCTTAGAAAAAGCAAATGTACAACTTAAGTTTCTGAAAGGCGGCCTTTAGCCCCCCGATCGCGGATGGACTGTACCAGCGCGCGGATTTGGCGGCGACCATCTTGGGGAATTAACCACATCCCTAGGTACAATGCCAGATCGATAGGTTTGGGACGACCGACCCAAACCGCTTCTTTTAGCAAAGGCCAAAATGCATGGCGATCGCCTTCACGAGCAGCGATCGCGCCTACCACCGTCATAATGAACGCCGCATAGGCTCGCGGTGTTACTAAAGTGCGAAGCTCCTGAATCCAGCTGAGGGAATACTGCCAATGATTTTTACTACTTACGCTTTTGCGTTGCTCCTCTGCATACCAAATCACCAAAGGTTCGCGCGCAAACTCAATGCCGACCCCTGGCACCACACTAGCTCTGATCAGCCAATCCCATTCGTGGTGCCTTTGCAAATCTGCCTTGAAGGGAATGCTCTGCAACAACTCCCTTTTCACAACCAGCGTAGAGGTTTGAATCATACCTTCACCGTGGAATAAAGTACTGCGAGCTAGCAAATACTCACTTACTGGCTCGAGCGGTCTTAAGGCACGCTTAGGCCAAACAAATTTGCCCTTAGGGGTAGTACCTGTGACATAGCAAGTCACAATGGGGAATCGATATTCAGAAGCTCGAGCAACCTGTAATTGCTTCTCTAATTTATGAGGTAGCCATTCGTCATCATCATCAAGAAAAGCAATCCATTCAGCTTGGGATTCGCAAAAACCAGCCTGTCGAGCACCAGCGCCTCCACGAGCAATCGGTAGTTCAATTATTCGAAGCCGCGAATCGCTAAAGATCGATAAAGCATGAGAAGTGTTGTGATCGATTCCATCGATCACAACAAGGACTTCAATCTCCTTAAAAGTTTGGCTAAGCGCGCTCTCTACGGCTCTCCTCACTAGCGAAGGTCGATTATAGGTTGGTATGACTACACTTATAGTAGGTTTCATTATTATTTCCCCTTAAATGAGATAAACAGCATGTATAGAGTCGGTAAAACTAATTTATTTATTAACAGGAGCGACAAAATTTTTATAAATAGCTTCTAATTCATGGGTTTGCTTACTTAAATTGAATTGGGTGCGAACTCTTTCCTGACCTCTTTGGCTACAGCGCTGCCAAACTTCTCGATCTTCAAGAAGTTTTGTAATGCGAGCTGACAGAGCTTTTACATCGCGTTCGGCAACCAAAAAACCCGTTTCTTCATGAGCCACTGCTTCAGGAATACCACCACTTACAGTGCTTACTACTGGCAATCCCATAGCCTGTGCCTCAGTAAAGACTAAACCAAACCCTTCTGCATCCCCTGATTTTGCAGTAATGCTTGGGACGCAGAATACCTTAGCTCTCTGCATCCAGTAACGAACGACTTCCGGTGTTTTTCCTCCAAGAAACTGGCAATTTATTGAAAGCTTTTTAGCAAGATCTTCAAGAAAGACACGCAATGGGCCATCCCCAATTATTAACAACCTTGCTTCAGGAAATTCTATCTTTACATTCAGCATAGCCCTTATTAAATATTCACAACCTTTCTTTTCAACTAGCCGACCGACAAACAAAACAATCGGTTCGCGCTGTATACATGGATCGGACTGAAATAGATTAGTATCTATACCTATATAATGGCGCACGATCCTCTCGGAAGGAAAGTTTTGTTCGATTAATTTACCTTTAATAAAATCTGAAACAGCAATAAATAAATTAGCTTCGCGCTTAAGTACAGCTCTACGCTTTAAATACAAGCATTGTGCGGTAGAGAAACTTACATATTTATCTTTAACCGTTATATCGTATCCATGAAATGTGACAATAAGAGGAATCGCTAGATTATTTGCCAATTTTAAGGCCATTGCACCATCTTGACCAAAGTGCGCGTGAATTAAAAGAGGATTTAATTGTCTTAATTGTTGAACAAATTGATACGAATACCTTCCCGTTCTCGAACACAGTCGAGCGAGGCGGCCTTCTAGAAATTCAGTTTTATTTATCAAAAAAGTGCGTGCTGGAGGAAGTGATAAGCCTGACAGTAGTTTAGAACCTACATAGTAAGGTGTATGAAATTTTAATGCTTCAGCCTGACTTCGTATAAAAGTTTCAGAGGATTGAAGAAGTAGATCGCGATAGATAATGATTGAACGATCTTTAGACATTAGCATAGCTTCTAATTTTGGCAAAGTTCTTAAAGAAAAAGCAGAAAGTTCTCAACCTAAAAATAAGTCTGATAAATATTCCTAAAGAAGAAAAATATTTTTTTACAAATTCTTTTGATTCTGGATCGACTTTTCTAATACACCAGTAAATACCGTTTCCAGTAATAAGAAGCTTGTCAGAGAATTTAGATAAAAATGAAAATTCAGACTTGATGCAATAAGCAGTTAGGATGAGAATCCTAGCCTTAAGATAGATCTGTTTGTCATTTAATGTAAGAGCATTATTTTCGTGTATATTTTGGATGGTCAACGCTTCATCAAGGAAGAAACCTTTACTTAAAGCAGATGCTATAAATTTTAAATAGTTATCGCTGGTAATTCTGATAGCTTCTGGCATAGGAAGAATTGTTTTCAAAATATCACGTCTGAAGCAGAGGGCAGATGTAGCAGAGGGAATAAATGGTAAATTCCCTCTGCGAATTTGCAGTCTAAAATCCCATATGCACGATGATAGATTACGATCACTTTTCATTAGTTCTTTTTTATTAGAATCTACTAACATAAGAGAATGAAAACACCATCCAATATCTTTGTTGGCTTTAAAGATTTCTACAATTTTTTCCACCTTTTGTGGCAAAAAATTGTCGTCAGAGTCTAGAAAGCAGATAATATCTCCTTTACTCACAGCATAACCTGCATTAAATGCTGAGGCTTGTCCGTGATTTTCTTTAAATACCGGAATAATATCATCTGTATAATTTCTAATAATATCTCTTGAATTATCTGTTGAACCATCATCGACAACAATTATTTCACAATAAGGATAAGTTTGATTTAATGCACTGTCTATTGCCCTGCCTAAAAATCTTCCGTAATTATAATTATTAATAATAATACTGACAATTGGATAAGCCATATTAATCCTTTTTATAACATAAAAAATTGATTCTTCAAAATGAAAAAATCATGCAATAATGCTTTAAAAGACTATTGATTCAAAATCATAAATTCTTCCTATAATCTAGAGATTTTCTAACTTAAGATGAAGAAAAAACAATTAAATTTATCCATTTATATTATTAAAATCATAATCTTTAGGCAGCGAATTTCTTAGTATCTTATGATTGCTACTTTCTTCCTTTTTATAATAGCTTTTTCTGACAAATTCATGCGAATCAAAAGTTTCATGAGTAGATAAAACTATAGTTACAAATATAATCCAAATACTATTTAGTATAACTATAGAGCTCTCAGTTAAATTAAACAATATCAGGAAAGTTAGATACATCAATGGATAAATTTCTCCATCAGATTTACTTGTGCGTACTAATTTGATCGACCTTAAGGCAACAGCTAATAAGGTAAGAGAGAATAAAATCAACCCGATTAAACCTAAATCTAGAACCACATCTAAAAAACCATTATGCGAGTGAGGAATTGCCCATTTTAATTCTGTCCATAAATCACCAGATTCACCTTTCATTCCACGCCAAAAACCTCCAAATCCATAGCCCAAAATAGGCCTAGATTGAATTTTTTCAAAAACAAGCATCCAGATATCCGTACGACCAGTAAAGGTTAAATCTTTCCCTAAAGCACCTGCAATTATTTCTGCATTACCTAGAAATAAAATACAAGTACCCGCAACTATTTGTATCGATATAATTAGAAAAGGTAGCGCTACAGTATAAGACCATCTCAATGCCTTATAAAAAGGAAATAGTATAATTAGAGTTATAAGAATTATCAAAGATGTTTTCGATGTAGATAATATGGTCAGACATATAGAAAGACCACATATAGAAAGGCCAATTAAACGAAATTGCTTGTTACTCAATGCAAAAAATGAAGAAATCAGAGAGGTCAAAACCATCGTTCTTCCTAAGGTATTTTTATGGTTAAAAACTCCACGCCAAGCACCTTCGTGAGTAGCATTCTCTGGATTTACAATGTTTCCCATTCCCATAATTCCGTAACCTGGAAGTGCTAAGCCAAATACAAGACTAAGTAACGTGGCAATTCCAAACGAACACAAAAGCAAATTTAACTGATCCTTTCGGGAATAACGCCCAGCAAGATAAATTCCGAATGTAGTCATCTGAATAAGTCTTATAATAAATCTGAGCGTTGCAATTGGAAAATCAGACCAGAAAATTGAAGTAATTGATATGAACAAAAACAGCCATAAAAATTTCTCTTTAAGCAAAGGTTTAAATATATTTTTCCGATAAAAAATCAACAAGAATAAAGTGATTATCTGAATTATATATGGAATATATCTTAGAAATATACTTGGCCAAGACACCCCCTGTTCAAATAAGACAGGTAGTATGACATCTGAGAAAAATAAAATAGAGAAAACGGAAAAAATGCTTTCAATTGCCTTTAGTAAAGTCAAGGCTTAATCTCCCTTTCGAGAACATATACGTGCTTATCAGTTTTTAGAAAACTTATTTTTTATTTGGTACTCTCCAGGAATCTGTATTTGATTTTTATATATAAAAATAACAGTTATCCATAGTCCTAGCATTAATAATCCATCAGAGGCTAAACTAGCCCAAGCTGCACCTTGAAAAGAGTATTTGGGAATTAACCAGAAATTTATTAAGACATTAAATATTGCAATTGATACTTGCATTGCACTACGAATTCCTTGAAATCCAGCACCAGTAAGAGAATCTGCTGCCAAATAGTGCATAGATTTAAGGAATGGGATGGGTGCCAGCCATCGAAGTGCCTCCACAGTACCGGCATATTCATTACCAAAGACTAGCTGAACAACTGGCGCGCCGTAAAACAAGCCTATCCCAGCTGCAATTCCATACAATCCTGCTGACGGTGTTAAACGTTTTGCAAGAACCAATGAACCTTTGATACCTGAAGCACCATGTTGGAAGAATTCAGCATATGCAGCTCCTAGTAGCGAGCGAATGGGCACAAAGGCTACATCTATTAGGCGATATGCTGCTGCATAGACTCCTGTTGCTTCTAGAGAAGATAGACTGGCCAACATTGTCTTATCTACATCATTATAAATAGTTTGAGACGATAAACCTAAAGAAAAGTAGAATCCCTCAACAATCTCATGCTTAATAAGCCCTAAAGATAATTTAGGCGATCCTAAGAAACGCTGAACGGTGTAAATCCCAACGAAGGAACACGCAATCGTACCCACAAGATAAAAACATGTCCAATCTAAAGCATTCGGATTATCAAAAAAACTAACTAGTGCAAAAGCAGCAAACAGTCTTGTTATACCTTGAAGTATGCTCAACTGTGCTGTTCTACTCAGCCATAATACAGAACTAAAAGCTTGACCAGCCGTATCTATAATTCTAAAAAATATTAGATCCGTTATTGCAGCCATCAAAACTAAAGATTGTGAAATAGTTTTGGGCAAAAGTATAGGTGAAATTGAGACAATCAAGATTATCAGGGCAATCCCTGAAACCAAAATCATAAATAAGGCATTACCCCAATATGCACTAAATAAAGCTCTATTTCTAGATACATTTTTGATAAGAAGATGACCACTGCCTAAGCTTGCAAAAGGAGCCACAATTGAAACTATTGAAGTCGCACCTATAAAAGCACCATATTGTTCTGGTCCTAAAGCACGAGCAATAATTATAAAGTAGCCTGCTTGTAAAATTAGCCGCCCTCCATTGGAAAGAAGCATCCAGAGAGTATTTTTCACAAGAGAGTTTTTTCTGGACTCATTTTCTAAGCGTAGATGATTCTCCAATTTCATTTAACTTATTTTTCTAAAAAAAATAGCATACATATCAGGTCAAAAATTTTCGCTCTTTGTTGTTTTCCTTTATAGACACATACACAAAATAATCCATAGCTCAATAAAGAATTAAAAATAGAAATATTTGAAGAAAACTTTAAAGCAAAACGCCTCAAAACGAACTCGATCGTAACGGTATAAGTTAGAGTAGATTTTAAATTTTGAGATAATCATCTAAACTTCAATTTTCTGATTCGACACAGAAAAGCTGGACTGGTAGCTTTTTTCATAGTAGAAATAGCTATTAGGTTCATGTTGAGGAATAATTCTATTGACAACCATGCCAAGAACTTTGTGCTCTAACTGACTCAAGAGTTCTCTTGCAGAAACAGCATCATTAGAATTAATAATCCCAGGCCTTGCAACTACAATAATTCCATCTGCTATATTACCTAAAATACGTGCATCATTTACAGAAAGAAGAGGAGGAGTATCGATAATAACAAGGTCAAATTCCTGAGAAAATTGTTGTAATAGCGAAGACATTCTTTTTGAGTCGAGCAGCGAGCCAGGATTTGGTGGCATTGCTCCTGATGTGAGTAAATACAAGCCATCCTTGTCATGATGGATAACTTTTTTAGAATCGACTTGCCCAACGATGAGATCGCTTAAACCGTAAGGCTGTGATGTTTCCCATATTCGGTGTTGCATTGGACGACGCATATCACTATCAATCAACAAGATCTTAAGTCCTTGCTGTACCATAGTTAAGGCAAGGTTTGCCGCAACTGTTGACTTGCCTTCTCCAGGGATACAACTTGTTACTACAATTGTCTTCAATTCCGAATCAGTGTTCATAAACCTTAGATTTGAATGAAGCATTCGGAAGGCTTCACAGATAGGAGAAGAGGGAAATTTCTGAACGATTAACTGTGGAACTAGCTTTCCATACTCTTCAAAAACAGAGTTATCATGCCCTGAGAATTCAAAGCTTGGAATTACTCCTAATAATGTGTAATTAAATTTCTCTCTGGCCTCCTTGACTGTTTTAATTGATTTATCTCGAACTTCCAACAGAAAGGTTATTGCGACACCAATCAACCCACTGCAGAATATACCTAAGCTAAGCTTGAGTAAAATCGGCTTTATTCGAAATTTTTTAGGTATGCTTGCATATTCAATAATTCGAGCATTACCATCGCTCTGGTTGATGGCAATTCGGATTTCCTGAGATTTCTTTAAAAGCATAGAATAAGTAGATTGTGATGCTTCAAGCTGTCTTTCAAGCTCTCGCTGCTTTTGCTCTAGTCTAGGTAAAGTATTGATTCTCTTTAGATAAAGCTCTTTCTCGTTGCCTAGAGAGCTGAGCTGCGCGCTCAGAGCTGCGTTGTCAGCTTGTACCTTTACGAAATCATCGAGAAGAGTTTGCTTTACCCCCCGATACTGCAGTTGACTATCGCTGAGTTTAACCTGGACATTAACAGCCTGCTTAATTCTATTTTGAAGTAACTCTTTTAATGTATTAACTTTATTAGTTAATTCAATAATAATAGGATGCTGTTCGCTATAACGATTGAGCGCAACGGCACGCTGACTTTCGGCTTGTTTGAGTTCGCCGATTACTTCTTGTACGGGTTGCGTTTGATTCAGCGAGCTCATCTGAAGTGCGTTTCCAGAGGTAATACCCAACTGACGTTGAATGTGCTCGGAACGAGATAAGGAACTCTTTAAAGCAGTGCGAGACTCACTCATTTTTTGATCGATCGTAGATACCGCTGCTTCGGTAGACCGTTTCTCTTCATTTAGATCGGAAATTCGGTTGACTTCTTTGAATTTGCGTATGGCATCTTCCGCCTTACGAACGGCAACTTCAGTAGAAGGAAGCTGCTGACTGACAAACTTACCAGTCATTAAAGCTTTTGAACGATCGATCAAAATACCATTTTCGACATAAATACTCATTAATTTATTTACAACTGCAGCCGCTTCCTGAGGCGCTTTACTTTTATAAGTTATTTTCAAAAGATCGGTACCCCTGATTTTTTCGACGGTCAATTTCTTTTCTAAAAATGTTTCAGGTTCAAGAGGTCTTCCCTTTTCATCCTTAAGCTGCAAATCTTGAATCGTTCTTTGAGCAATAGGTAACGAACGGATAATTTCCATTTCATTAGAAACTGGATCGCTACTACCGACCGAGTTTAATTCACCAATTTCTTTTCCTGACTCTGTCAAAGAAGAGGTAGAGTTTCTCTTTTCTAATAAAATTTTTCCGCTAGTTTCATAACTAGGGCCTTGAATAATTATTAATAATACAACTGCTGAAAATATTGCTCCTGCACCAGCCAGAGCTGGCTTCCCACGTCGCTTTACGATAGAAAGCAAATTTTGCAAATCAGATGCAAAGCGTTGAAACTCGGATGTAGATTCCATGGTACCTCGCATAGACAATGGGTATGTGTTCAGAAAAGGTATTGAATCAGAATTTTTATTAAAAAAAGGAAGATAAAAAATCTGTGATAATGCTTCCTTTATGTTTTATTCATAGAGAAAATAGATTGCCATTCAGGCCAAATCTCACTGATAATTTTCATATCCTCAACGGTTAGATGTTGACATGCGCTTTCTGCCTTATCACTACTAACTCCCATTTGAATTAAAAGTACTCTATACAAATCTTTGAATCTATCGATATTCATTCAACTCTCCCTATAACTTAAAATCTAGGATGGCAACAAACAAATTTAAGAAACCGAATATTTGACCTAGTCTACTGGAAACTAATCGGGGTTGCTCAATCGTTCAACGATTAGACACCTAAAATCCTATACGAGCCGAGGAAACAAAACCATTCTAAAATAGACTTTCGAACTCACTCGAAATATCTTCTCTCGCAGAAATTCTTAAAGGTGAATTTTGAAATTTGGCAAGCGTAATTTGCAATAAAAATGCCGGATTTCCTAATATATATCGAGTCATCAATCGTTTAGGTTCTCTTACTAAGCGGAACAACCATTCAAGGCCAATATTGGATAAAATTTCAGGACATTCAGGAACAATTCCCGCTAGTCTATCGATGACCGCACCACCTAATAAAATGGAGTTAACATTCAGTTGTTTTTGATATTTTTGAACCCAATACTCTTGGATAGGCATTCCCATACCAACGATAAGGACATTAGGTTGAATTTTATTTATATCAGAAACAATTTCAAGGTTTTTTTCTTTATCGTTAACAAAGAAATATCCATGATGTCCGAATATTTTAATGTTTGGGTACTGCTTTTTGATATTGTTTAATGCCATTTTTAGATTTTCATCCTTGGCTCCTAACAGGTAAACAGAAAAACAGTTATTATTACAATGCCTTAGTAATTTTGGCATCAAAACTGAGTAAGAAACTCTATAGGCATGAGGGATACTATAGCCCATAAAACGCAAAGCATAAATAATACCGAGTCCGTCGCAATGAGCGATGTCTGCTTGCTGAAGAAACTTGTAGAACCATGGAAATTGTATAGACATGTTAAAACTGTGAACGTTATAATTCGCTACAGTTATTTTTTCATTATTTTCACAAGATTTATGAATCATTCGTATCAATGAGTCAGTAGTAATACATGTGATTTTTCGCCCCAACAAATATGCATTGTTTGTTGGAAAGCTTTTAAATTTACTATCGATCGTCTGTAAATTTTTGGAGTTCATTGCATTATCTCAGGCTAATATTTTTCTTTTACAAATGAATTAGGCGTAAGGAATTTCAGACATCCAAAAACACTTTAGCGAGACTTATTAAGGTCAAACAACCTTAATTTTTGATTTTAAAATTAAAGTTTTTTTTGCCTCGTAGCAAATAAGTTTCTGTAGCATTAAGCCTATTAAAATGCAAATATAGTGCTAGAATATCTCCTCTTTTTCAAGAGAAAATTTATAGATTTCTAGCTAAAAAGATAGGCGAAGTTAGCTGCGCCATAATGATTTGCACAGCGAGATTTGAACGCGTGAGAAATTGCCTAGCCGTAATAGCAAAGAACCTTATACCTTTGCGCATACAACACAGCTTTAGCTACGAATAACTTAGCTATAAGGCCGTCGTAGCTAAGCACTTATTCAGAAAGCAGAGAAATGTACGCAGATATTCTTCTGACACCCAGAGTGGCAGAATGTAGCTCGAAACCCTCAGCCGCCTGAGTTTCATCAAATTACATTGAAATCGTAACTTTAGAAGACAGTAACCGCTACGCAGCCGTCTGAAGTGATACGTCATTCAAACCTTAGGTGCTCAATTGCAACCCGATCGGCTTTCATCATTCAGTATTGCAATGGAAACTACGAAGCCAAACAGCCTAGTCTTGTAGAGTTCTAAGCTACACCATTAACTTCGAAGAAAATTCTCTCATATCTTTTTTTAGACTGAGCTTGGCAGGACAGTTTACTTTTGTCTTTCACAAAAGTGCTCGTTTTCGACACCTGCTCATTTAATGATGAGTTCATAATTCCCCCCGGAACTTTTAAGTCAAAACAAAAAGAGAAAATGCAGCTTTATTTCTTGTTCGCACTACAGTAATATTTCACGATTGACATGACTTAGTTACTTAGATCTTCAAATCCTACATTTTCGGCTGTGGTACTCAATGCCTAAACGTAAAACTATGAAGCGAACAAGGCCCACTAAACAAATATTAACACCACGGAAGTTGTGTGTGTGTGTTTTGATATACATTTTCCGTTTTTAGATCGGCAAGCTTCTCACACAATCGCTCAAATCAAGTCCTGCCATCCTCTTTAAAGTTTAAATATACTTCTATGTATTGAACGTCGCGCCGTAATGCTGTGGGTGATACTTCACTTTTGCGTTCGCCATCATTGGCCTTGGCGTGTCGGGCAACTCAAATGACGAATTGCGCGATCGCCGCTGCAACAGTATCAGGCCGTTCTAGGTGGGGCACGTGACCGCAGTTTGGCACCCACATCAGTTTACTTTGACGAATAGCGCGATGGAATTTAGCTGCGTCCTTTGTGCCGAGAATGCGATCGCACTCTCCCCACAAGATCGATGTTGGCACCCGAACTTCTGTAAGTCTAGCCTTGCACGAGCGATACCCGCCACTGCGCGTAAACGAAATCAGGGATTTAGACCAGTTCGGGCGATCCAAATGGAGGGCCGCGCACGTCCGAGCATCGGGGGACGCAAAGGTTGGGTTGAAATAGGCCTTCTCGCTAATTTTCTGGCGGACGGATGGCTTTTTGAGAAATCCCTCTGTGACCCAATTGCCCAGAGAATCGGACAAGAACCGACCCATTGCAGGCCCGCCACCATAACCCGCACTATCGATGAGAACCAGCTTCTCTACAGCCTCAGGAAACGCAAGCGTAAAGGAGATCGCTGCGGCCCCGCCCATTGATGCTCCCACCAGCACGACCGGACGTTGGATTGCAGTCTGCCAAAATGAGTGCAAATGCGTCTCGATATTAGCAGGCGATACATCAAGACCGTCGGGACGTTCTGTAAAACCAAACCCCAACAGATCGATCGCCCAGGTCTGCGCGTGCTGCGCTAGGAGCGGTAGCAAGCGACGAAACTCCAGTACGGAGCTATCGAAGCCATGGAGCAGCAAAATGGGTGGCGACCCCGTGCCTTGCCGTACGTACGTCGTCTCTATGCCTTCCGGTCTAAAGGGGACGGGAATGGAACGCGATTCTATGGCCGCCACCATTGCAATTGAAGTAGGCTCTGTCAAACCATCGGTTGAAATGGGAGATAAAACGGGAAGCATATTCGGCCTTGGGTGACTCTAAGAAAAAGTTATCCTATCTGAAGGACGCATTGCGATTTCCATGTACTGAGGTGCGCTATGGATTTAGAAAGGCCATCTAACGTCCCCTCTGCAACCGATGCCGAGCTAAAGAATTCTCGAACGCCAACCGTGGGTGGTGGGATGCCTGTCATTCAATACTGGGCAGAGCATACCCTATCGCCGGATGGTCCCCAAATTTGGAAAACGCTCCGCCACAGAAGTGCTTGCCTTTCTTGTGCGTGGGGCACCGGGGGCCAAAAGGGCGGCTTTGCAAACGAAGAGGGGGAAACGCTCCAGCGCTGTGCCAAAAGCGTAGAGGCGATCGCCGCCGAACTCAAACCCGCGATCGCTCCCGAAATCTTTGCCCGACGCAGAATTACCGAGCTTCAGCAACTGACTTCTCAAGAAGCCGATCGGTTGGGGCGGCTCAGCTTTCCGATGATTCTGAGGGCGGGGAGCCAGCATTACGAGCGCATTTCCTGGGAGGAAGTGTTTGCGATCGCCGAATCCGCTTTCCGCAAACCCGCCGAGCGCGTGGCATCTTATAGTTCCGGGAGATCGTCTAACGAAGCAGCGTATCTATTGCAGCTGATGATGCGGGCCTTAGGATCGAATAACTTAGCGGACTGTTCCGACTTGTGCCACGTCCCCTCCACGACAGGATTGAAGCAAATGTTCGGTTCCGGCACTTCGATGGTGAGCCTGGCGGATCTCAAGCAATCGGACTGCGTGGTATTGCTGGGGTCTAACGCGCCTGCCAACCAACCGCGACTGATGAACGAGCTGATTAAACTGCGCGATCGTGGCGGTAAAGTCATTATCGTCAATCCCTTAGTGGAAGTCGGACTGGTCAAATTCGCCTCACCTGCGTTTGTAAAATCGCTGCTGGTCGGTTCCGATATTGCATCGCTGTACCTTCAGCCCATCCCAGGGAGCGATGCGGCGCTGATGGTGGGCATTCAAAAATCTTTGCTCGAACAGGGATTGAGCCAGCCTAAATACCTCCAAAACCATACTGAAGGCTGGGAAGCGGTTGTAGAATACGCCGCTGCGACTGACTGGGACGCGATTACCCAAACTTGCGGCATATCGCGCTCAGAAATTGAAGCAGCAGCGACAACGATCGGAACTTCACAGCGGGTTGTTTTTGCCTGGTCTATGGGTATTACCCAGCATGACAACGGCGTTGACAACGTATTTAGTATTGCCAATACGGCGCTTCTGACAGGGAATGCGGGCAAACCCGGAGCCGGAACGATGCCCGTGCGCGGGCACTCTAACGTGCAGGGGTTTGGGTCGATGGGCGTCACGATTCACCTCAAGGAAGAAATTCGCGCGGCTCTGGAAAAATTACTGGATCGTCCCCTCAGTCGCGTCCCTGGTTACAACACTCACGCCCTAATCGCGGCTGCCGATAGCGGCAAAATTGATACGCTGCTCTGCTTGGGCGGCAACCTGTACGCGGCCAATCCCGACTCGACCCAAGCTAAGCGAGCGCTAGGGAATGTTGAAACGATCGTTTACCTGGCAACCAAGCCCAATCTAGGTCATTTCCACGGGTTGGCTCGCCAAAATACCCTTGTCATTCCCGTATTTGCTCGTTTTGAGAATCCCCACAAAGTCACGACGGAATCGGGCAACAATTTTGTGCGGCTCAGCGACGAGGGCAGCACCCACCTCAAGGAGGCCGATCTGATTTCTGAGGTTGAGTTTTTGACGGAGCTGGCCCATCGGCTTCATGGCGAAGCTCCCGTGCGCTGGCGCGAGTTGCAAGACACGCGCTACGTCCGCCAGTTGATTGCCAAAACCATTCCAGGCTACGAAAAAATTGGGGAGATCGATCGCACGAAGCAAGAGTTCACCATTTCAAACCGAATTTTCCACGAGCCGACGTTTGCCACGCCCTCTGGTAAAGCCAATATGTTTGTCACGCCCCTGCCTTGCCTCTCGCTGCCTACCTTGGCAGAGTTTGAGGTTCCAGCCCAAGCCAAGGGCATTGTCTTAGCCCTCGGGACGGGACGCAGTTACTCCCAGCACAATACAGTGGTCTACCGCTCTGGCGATCGATATCGCGGGATGCCTCACCGAAATTGCATTTTGATGAATGCGGCAGATGCGCGGAAAGCTGGGCTATCGGAGCACCAGCGGGTCGCGGTTAGGGGCGATCGCGCTCAGTTGGACGACGTAGAAATTATCTACGGTCAAATTCGCGAGGGTGCGGCGCTGATGTTTTACCCAGAGGTAAACGCTATTTTCAAAGCACGCGTCGACGAGAAGTCAGGGATCCCAGCCTACAAGCGGGTGCCTGTAGCGGTTTATGCCCTAGGGCCTGTTTCGAAATGATTCAACTCTCGCGAATGAGGCGATCGATTTCACGGGCCACCTCAGGCGCATATTTGTCCCAGTAATGGGTGTGGGCACCTGGACCCAAGCAAAACTCGCGACGGGTTTGAGTTCGATCCACTGAAATGAAGTTTGGCGTATTACGAGCATCGACCCGAAACCACTGCTGTGCGGCGCGATCCGATCGCCAGATGTGACGTCCCACATAATCGCCGCTGCGAAAGCTATTGACCCACGCCCTGACGCCGAGCAAGGTTTCAGGACGGGGATTGACCTGCGGTCCGAGGTCCAAAATGGTTTCGGCAGAAGCGGGTTCTTGGATCGCCCAGCGATAGAGATGGGGAAAAGCATAGCTGTAGAGCTGGCGGAGCGGCGACCCCATGGTAAAAAGATAGATACGTTTAGATTCCGAAAGCCGTTTTAGTTCTGGATCGGGGTCGATCGCCAAAAACCGAAGCAGGTCAGCGCTGATAACACTACCTTGACTGTGGGCCACAACGATCAAAGCATCGTAGGGTTCTCCGTCCGGCGCAGTCTGACGGCACAGATAGCGCAGCAGCGACGTATAGCGGGCATAAATTCGAGCGCTAGGGTTATCGTCTCGGGGGTGAAGCCGCAGATAATTATCGACATCTAACACTGCATCGATCGCACCGCGCAGCCCTAAGGAAAGCTGATTTAAACGCCCACCAAAGGCAATGAGGCTGGTGGCAGAAGCGGTCAAAAACGCAGCCACCCAAGTTAACAGCGTCTCGGTCGAACCAGCGATTGGCTTCAACCATGGCAGTAGCATGACTAAAACGGAGGTTTTTTGTCCGCTCAGCAAGAAAATTCCATCGATCGTTCCGGCAAAAAATAAAAAGGGAATAACCCAAGAAATAATCCAATCTCCTGGCCCTAGAATAAGCCTAAATCCGTTGTTAAGCCAGTTTCCCAACCCTTGGGAAAACAAGTTATCGGGGTCTTTTGTTTCGGGGGGAAAGATTTCTGTCAAAATGGCAGGCACCAAAACCCAGAGAAATAAAATTAGAGCTAAGACTGTTGCAAGAATGACGATTGAGGCCAATCCCGAACCTGAGAAAACCGTGAGGTCGTGGGCAAAATCAAAGGGTTTAAAGACAGGCTGAATGGCTCTAAAAAACCAAAGCGGTTTGTAAAAGGCTTCATCGGGTACAAAGGATTTCGACAGACGGGCCAAGGCCGTCCACAGCGACAGCGTTAAGAAAGAAAATAAAAGTGCGGGGAATGCGAGGGCAAAGCGCGCCGTCCAAGCGGCACGCCTTGCCAAGGTTCTCGCGCTGTCGCCGTTTTGGGCAATACTGGCGATCGCCAATCCAGCAATCGCCAGGGTAGAAAAGTACAGCAGCAAAAAGACCATCCAACCGCCCATCAGCAGCAGATAAATGACCTCGATCGCGCGCAGACTGGCAAACGTAATACCCAGATGGGAGTTTGCAGCCGTACAGATCAGCCCAAAGGTCGCTAGCCCCAACGGAATTCCAATAGCGATCGCGAAAACATCTGCCCCTGGTCGATGGCGGCTGTAGGGCTTGACTAACGCATACCAAATGACCGCGCCAAGCAGCACCGCCCATTCTATGGCCAGCCATCGGTATGAACCAAATGCAAAGCCAGTGTCAAACTTACCCGTGACAAGACCTTCAATGCTTAAGGCAGCAGCAATCCCGCTAAAAAATGGCAGGAGGAGCCAGGGCCAGAACGCTGTTTTATTGGAGTGCAGCAGCCTGTGGCCTACGCAGACCGTCAGCAATATTCCGGTACTGACGGTCGCGACCGAGCCAGCATAGGGTTCTGGAATATTGCCTGGAAGGCTCAAGAGCGCGACGACCAGGAGGCACAAGTTCAAAATGGGGAGAAACAAAGACAGGATCCGAGCGGCTAATGCTTCGGTAGCGCCGTACCAAGCCCAAATGTTGAGCCAATTGCCAAACGCGGGATGCTTTTGAACCTCTTGGTGTTCGGCTCGAAGCAAGTCGACGGATTGGCGTCCCAAGCTGCCTAGGTGAAACAAGAGCTGATAGAGTTCCCCAAAAATGCGAACGAAACCAGAACCCAGCCGGGAGAGATCGGCCCAGTACATTTCGTAAATATGCACTTGGGTTGGGGACTTTTCTGGAGATGTCTGGTGGGCGTCGATCCTGTAACCTTCCAAGCAAATGCTGTCATAGACTGACTTTTTTTGATATTCATCAATTTGGTCGCGAATAAAGAGATAGTCTGGCTGAGTTAAAGGATCCTTTCGATCGGCAGGCTTGCCCGTCAAAAGCCGGCGCATAAAAGGTCCGCGTTCGTCAGCGGAGTCCCACAGACGGTAGAAAACTTCCGCCCATTTTCGAGGCAAAACCCCATCTAAAAATTTGGATATCGGATGATTCCAGCCCTCGACCATCTCAATATTGACCTGTTGTTGCGCTTCAACGCGAGCGACCTTCACCCGGATAAACTGTTCGCTGAAGGGGGCATAGGTCGATTGGGCCGGATCGGCCTGGGTTAGCAGTAGATCGGCGATCGCCCGTGCCGACTCATAGGGTTTTTGGTCGGAGATGCCGTGAACGGCAATCACCGCAACTTTCTTAGTGCGATCGCCCTTAACGAAACCTTCCTCAGCCATCATGTCGTTTTGTATCCTTGGGAATCAATCCCAACCCGTTTGCAGTCTTAAATCTCGATGCACCTTATGCGTGCGTACAAACTTGCTCGAATCT
Source organism: Altericista sp. CCNU0014 (assembly GCF_044923475.1). Classification (NCBI taxonomy): domain Bacteria; kingdom Bacillati; phylum Cyanobacteriota; class Cyanophyceae; order Synechococcales; genus Altericista; species Altericista sp. CCNU0014. The sequence continues at coordinate 568,861 of NZ_CP137338.1, read as the reverse complement.
TATCCCGAGACTTAGAGTGCGTCTGCGTTTCTGCACAAAAATTCTTGAAAAACACTAGAATCAATTCAATGCTGGGTCGATAGCGCTCAGTTCTATCGGTTTTGCTAGACAGAACTCATCTAAGTCCTCTAGAGAGCGTTTTTCTAGCTCGCAAACGAAGGTTACTGAAATTAACCAGAGATTTCTGGGAAAAATAGAGTTTAGAAGCTCAGCGAAATATCTATCTATTTAGATTGTCTTGAAGCAAAACACCATGAAAACCCTCACTCCCGTTCTTGGCCTCGGTCTTTTTCTGGTTTCCGGTCTCGTCATGCCTTTAAGCGCTCAGAGTAAACCCCTATTCGAGTCTTCTCCCACACCGGAGCGATCCCTTCCCAATACTTCAACGCCATCGCCCAGAAGAATGGCTGTTTATCGCGACTGCCTCGATGCCCATGCCAACGCGAACGATGCAGACTTCAAGCAGGTCAACAAATTTTGCGCTTGCGTTGCCGACCAAAGCATTCAGGGCAGCACTGGAACCTTGAGCGATTGCGCGACGGCCAGTAAGGGCAACGACACGATGGGGGTCATTGGAGAAGTTGCACCGTCAGTCATCACGGGCGTTATGGAAGGTCTGTCGAGCCGTTCCTCTAGAAATAGCGGCATCCTGGGGGGCGGTGGACTCCTGGGCGGCGGGTTATTGGGCGGCCTAGGCGATCTCTTGGGCGGCGGTGGCGGCTTCAGTATCCGAGATCTTTTAAAGAATCGACTCTAACTTTACTCCAGTGGTTCGAGAGGGTGTAGTCTTTCTCCTTAGGGGCGATCTAGACTGCATCCTCTTTTTTAACCATTTTTATCTCAGGCATTATGGGTTCGCAATCAACCGCAAAAACGATCTTTCTCCTCAGCGCAATGGTGGGGTGGATGGCGATCGGGGCAGCGTTAATTTATTTGTTTCCGGCGATCGCCCATCTTACCCTGCACTCCAATCGCACCCAGGTTTGGATGGAAACCCTCAGCCGAAGCAACTACAGACCCGATCTTGCAATAGGTGCGGGCATTATTCTGCTGGTTCTTGAAATTGCAGCAAATTGGGTTTGGTATCGCCAGTTTGACGGGAAGGTTTGAGCCAGCCAACAGCGCTCGTTAAGGGAGGGGTAAAACCGTAACCGCACCGGAAGGTTGAAGGGCGATCGCCTCTCGTTGGCAGGCTGCTAGCGTCTGGCGTTCGGATGAGCCAATCTGGCTGATGGAGTGCAATCCAGGCAGAGAAATTTGAAGCGCGCCTTGCTCGGGCAAAGGCTGTCCCGCTGGCTCAAAGGGTTGAAGATGAACCTTTGTCGCGGCACGCTTTCCCGTGAAACAGGTGTACTCAGATTGCGGGTAATACATTGCGCCGACAATCCGATCGCCGGACTGCTGAAAAATGAGGTAGCCTTTACCCGGCTGACGGGCCGTATTGGTCTCGCCGTATAAGTAAATTCCGTCTTGCTGGATCGGAGGCTCGATCGTCGCGGTCTCTGCTCCAGCCGTGCCCGCCAGCAAGTTGATGCCAAGGCTAAGTCCCGCTAGCCCTGCATTGAAAAACAAAACTGCTTTTTTTCTACATCCAAAGCCGTTCACAGATTTCAATCCTCTCATCTAGGCTGTATATAGCATGCGCTAAAAGATAGAACGACTCAGTGACCCAGCCCGCCCCTAATCTGTGAGCTGCATCACAAAGGGATAGACAATCGATCTAGCAGTTATCTCAAAATTATTTAATGCTGGCGGGTTCTCGCTCGAAGCTTTGGGATAAAGGGACGAGTCGGCCTTCAGAGGTCAGGCCCAGGAGCATGGGTTCGTGGGGATGAATGATTTGACCGCTCAAGGCGCAATACTCGGTGGTCTGGGCGATCGCCGTCAAAGTAGCCCGAATTTGAGATGCGGCCAAGGAGCGCGGCGGAACCTGCTGTCGCTGTTGAACGTATTCCCAAAGGATTTCTCGAATCAGCGCCTGATACCCTTGATGCCCCGCAAGCTCTTTGAGGCAATCTTTCAACTCCTGCTCGAGGCGAATGCTCGTAACCTGCATCTCTGTAGTGGGTACCTGACGAACATTGACCACTGCGCGATCTCCTGTATTCTCTTGACAGATTGTACTACGATTGTAGTATATTGGAATAACTTTCGCGCAGTCAAAAGTACAGCGCAGTCAATGGATTAGTCGTGGCATTTCTAGGCCAAGCCAACGCTCTCTCCCGCGCGACAAACAGCTCGTCGTGCGAGCTGACGGTTTTTACTGCGGCTTTAGACGTATATTCATTTGATAATAGGAATGCTATTAAACCTTTAAGGCGGTGAGCCGCATGGTTTTTATGAATCGATCGATTCAAGAGTGGTTTCCCTGACAAAGCTTTAAGTTTGTCGGGGGCAGTTCTGTTCTGACCGCCTGTCCCAATTGTTTTTGAACGCAGAGAAGAAAAATGAAATTTTCCAGGATTTTTTATGCTGAAACTTACGTATACCTCGACGGGCGTCACATTAGAGCGCTCAGTTGAATCCTTTGAGGCGACCATTCGCCGACGCGTACTGCTAGGACTTCGGATCGGCGAACCCGTGGGGTTAGAACCCACGTCGGTATCGCTACTGGTAGACGATTCTTTACCCGCACTGAAGGGACTGATGGGGGCGGTAGCTGCGCACCAAGAGTCCGCCCAAACCCCCACCAACGTACTAGAGTTAATCCAGAAAGGGGCCGCTCAGGTAGAAATGCGGCTGCAAGGGTACTGGCTGGCTCAGCAAAAGAATCCGGGAGAAGGGATTTTCTTTATGAACGCAGACCCGGTCTTAGAAGGATATTTGGTGAACATTTGGCAGGCTAGCCATCAGGATGCGTCCTGCTGCTCTTAGAAAAGTCCGAAGCGTTTTGAATCCATAGCACCTGCGACTGAAGGTGGGTTTGGTTTGTCTAAAATGGCAATCCCTCGTTTGCGCTGGCCGCGAGTTATTTTGCCTTGTCATCAAAACTGCAAAAGCAGATTGAACGCAACTGAAATTGAAAAATGTGCGGTTGAATTTGTATGCCTTACGAACAGTTATCGTTATCGACGCCCAAACCTGTTTTATCTTGGGCCAATCACCCGTTAGGGAATGAAGAAACTAAAATGGCTCGTAACGTGGCCTCGCTGCCCTTTGTCTACAAGCATGTAGCGCTGATGCCAGACGTTCACTTGGGCAAAGGTGCCTTGGTGGGTTCGGTGCTGGCGACGCACGATGCTATTATCCCTGCAGCGGTTGGGGTGGATGTCGGCTGCGGGATGGGTGCCATGCAGATGCCGTTTGGGGCAGACCAACTGGACGGAAGACTCAAAAAAATCCGTCAGGACATTGAAGCCATGATTCCAGTGGGCTTTAACGACAATAAAGAGGTGGAAAAGGCGGTTTATAACTGGCAAGGTTGGAACCACTTTAAGGAGCTCCATAGGGGCGTGCAGCATTTAGAGACCAAAGCGCTCAAGCAAATGGGTTCTCTGGGGGGTGGCAATCACTTTATCGAGCTGTGCGTGGATACGCAAAACCAAGTTTGGCTGATGCTGCACTCTGGCTCTCGCAATATTGGCAATATGCTCGCCCAAAACCACATTAAGACGGCCCGCGAGCTGGCGCGGTTGGCCCGCACCCAACTTCCCGATCCCGACCTAGCCTACTTTGTAGCAGGAACGTCTGAGTTTGCAGACTACTGGCGCGATTTGCAATGGGCGCAAGACTACGCTCGGTTCAACCGTCAAGTGATGATGGATCGGTTTAAGCAAATTGTGGAAAAGCATGTGGCGGGCGGTAAGCCCACAAAGCCGCTGTTGGTGGTGAACTGCCACCACAACTACGCCGAAAAAGAGATGCACTACGACCGAGAGGTTTACGTTACCCGAAAGGGTGCGGTGCGGGCGCGGACGGAAGACTACGGCATTATCCCAGGTTCGATGGGGGCAAAGTCCTACATTGTCAAGGGCAAGGGAAATGCGGAAAGCTACTGTTCTTGCAGCCACGGCGCGGGGCGCTTGATGTCTCGCAGCGCGGCCAAGCGGCAGTTTGATGTGGATGACGTCATACGCCAAACCGATGGGATTGAGTGCCGCAAGGATGCTGGCGTGATTGATGAAATTCCGGCAGCCTATAAGCCCATTGAAACCGTGATGCAAAACCAGGCTGACTTGGTGGAAATTGTGGCGACCCTGAGGCAGTTGGTTTGCGTAAAAGGATAAAGAGACCTAAAAAAACCTAGAGAGCGGCAGTCAAGCAATTGCAGAGGCTGCCTCTCTTCCCGTTGGTGGACGGCAAGTTTCCTCTCGAGCTAGGGCGACACGGGAATTAGAGCTGAATTATACTAGCCTAAGTATGCGTTTCATCGTGTAGGCAGCAGCAGCGGCATGGGTTTTTGGAAAAATCTGTTTAATAGCAACGGTGGCGCGGCGATCGCCACGGCAGACCCCGCAATGGGAGTATCCGCTCAAGTGATTGGGGAAGCCGCCAACCCCAGAGCAAAGCCCGGCATTGAGTCTCGAATTACGTTCCGCAAAGACCGCAATATCGATCTTTACGAACTCGAAGAGTTATGCGATGCGGTGGGGTGGTCTCGACGTCCCTTGCGCAAGGTCAAAAAGGCGATCGAGCACAGCTTTTTAGTGGTGACCATGTGGGAAGTGCGCGGCAACTATCGCCGAATGGTGGGTTTTTCCCGTGCAACCTCCGACCATGCCTTTAACGCCACCATCTGGGATGTGGTGATTCATCCTGATTTCCAGAACCGAGGCTTGGGGAAGGCGCTCATGAAAAATATCGTGCGAGAGCTGCGCCGCGAGGATATTAGCAACATTACCCTTTTTGCCGACCCGCAGGTGGTGAATTTTTATCGAGGCTTAGGCTTTAAGCCGGATCCAGAGGGCATCAAGGGCATGTTTTGGTACCCGAATTCTCGCTACTGAAGGGGTTTGGAATCCGTTCTAGAGAAAACGCTAGCCTAGGGTTCCTGGGTGGGCTATAGTAGATAAGCGTTCGGTACTGAAAGCAACGGGATGTAGCGCAGCTTGGTAGCGCGCCTGCTTTGGGAGCAGGATGTCGCAGGTTCGAATCCTGTCATCCCGATTTAAATTAGAGCTTCCTTTAAGCCTGTCCTGGGCGGCTTTTTCTAGCTAAATCAAAGCTTTCGACGGTTTTCGCCGCTCTGATTTTTACGCTCTAGTTGGGTCAAGGTGCGGATAGTTCTGCCGAGTTTGTCGATTCTGTCCAAAAGCTGCTGCGAGGTTGGTGTAAGCTGAGCAGCCAAGTAATTAGGGCTTGCTGAAAAAGTCATTTCAGACTGAGATTGGCAACGCGATCGCCAATTCAGACATAGCTGGATATGAATGCTCAGTAATGGACACAAAGGACATCGATTCTCCCATCGTCAGCTGAGCGGCTTCGTCACGCTCCATCCCGCCATGAAGGACTTGCAGACACAGATCGAAAAGCCAAAAAAGCAAGGCTAAGAGCCCAGCGAGCCAACGCTCCAAATTGAGCACGAGAAACGTAATCGCAATGGCACTTTGAGCCGTGTGGGCCAATTTCGCCATCACCCGTGCCAGAGAAAAGCGTCGCTTGGCCTGACCAAACTTACCTTCAATCCAGACCCGGACTTTCTCATCTTGACGCGCCTGTCGCTTGAGTTGAGCCTGCACCGATGGGTCTTGCTTCGGCCTGCCCAAAGGCGGGCCACTCAATCGGATACCACGCGCCTTACACCAACTGCGATTGGCGCGAGTGCGATAAATCTGGTCGGCATGAACCGACTCGGGATAGCAGCCAAACCGAGCCCGATAAGCTTCCACCTGGTCTTGGAGATGGGTCGACTCATTGAAATTGTCCCAACTGAGCCGGTCTAGAAACACACAGCCGTTGATACAACTGACCGATAGCTTTGCACCAAACTCCACGGGCACGCCTGCTTTGCCACGCACAATGGGCCTCACATGGGGCTGGGCGATGCTCACAATCCGGTCATCGATGCGACGGATGTTGGCGTCAAACATGGCTCGTTGTTGCCTGACGACTTCAGTGATGACCAACAGCAGGCGATACTGACGCCGACTCAGTTGTGCCAAGGATGCCCCAGCTGTTATGAGGATATCAATATGCTTGAGATTGCGACCCAGATAGTTGAGTTGCTGACGAATCCCTTTTCTCCTGAGTTGACGGCTGGGTTTTCGTTGCTTCGAGATGGATAGATACGCTTTGCGCGCGAGCTTTCGGTAGGTGCGAGGCTTGGTCTTAAATTGGTCGCTCACTTGGACGTAGAGGGCATCTAGGATGGCTTCGCTCTGCTCTCTAGCCTCATTCAATAAGCTCAAGTCGCTCGGGTAGCGAATATCCGCAGGGGCACAGGTCGCATCTAAGATGAGCTGCCCTTGATTGGGGGAGGGTGGCTCATCGTCATCACGGTCTGATTCAGATGCTGCTTCACTCGATACCGCCATCTGTGATTCAGTAGCTTCTGCCACTCCTTGCATCTTCTGCACGACGGCTTCGTTGACCTGACCCACTAGCTCCAGACTCAGGCGTTTGCGAAAGTGAACCAACAGGGATGAGTCAAATGGCGCTTCATCCCGATACTCGCTAAATCCCAAGAAGTACTGCAAGTATGGGTTCTCGCGGATCTGCTCCACGGTCTCTTCATCGCTGGTGCCGAGCTTCTCTTTGATGATGAGGGTTCCCAATGCGACTCGAAACGGTTTGGCTGGTGCGCCCATCGTGGCACTAAACTGGTCGGCATAACTCGCTTCTACTGTTTCCCACGGGATGAGTTTAGCCAGCTTTACCCAGCGATTGTCACGGGACAATTTGCCGCCGAAGGGCAGGTAGAAGTTCTCAAAGGACAGTTGGCCTGGGGGTGAAGTCCGATACATGCCGACTCAAGTGCAAGGGGTTTGACTATTTTTCGCCTTTTTTCTTGCACTTTTCAACCCCCTTGTTCGGATTGGAGTTTAGACTAAACAGGAAGTACGTTCACGAGAAAGTAACTCGAAAGCATTCAGCATTCGAGACCGAGAATCAAAGGGAAGAAGTTTAAGGTTTAGGCTGCTGTATCAGCCGTTTCCTTGGGCTTGGCAAACCTTTTTTTGACCGTTGGACAGAAAGGACGACGGCTCCTAGGTTTACCTGTAGGCCAACCAAGAGACTTTCCACGAGGTTTCGGGTCAGAGGCAGGAGAGCCAATCCTAGCTAAAAGTGAAGCAAATGAATTTGCAATGCGTCCTGGGGTCAATTTGGTCATGGGTTTGTGCCAGGGCAAAGGGGAATCTTCCACGACCTCACGAGCGAGCCATAATTGCCAAGTGAGCAACGGCATTAGGTCAGACCAAGTTTCCATCTGTTTTGGGGTAGACAGTTGAGGCACCGTCCAATGGAACCGTTGTCGAACAAATCGATACCAATGCTCAATGGCAAAGCGACGCAGGTACTTTTGCCAGATTTGACCCAGCACAGCCTTCTGTTGTCCCATCCAAATCAGCCACAACGGTTTTGAGTCAGGGGCATCAAGTCGTTGAACCAGAATCAGGTCAAAGGGAGCGTCGGCAGCTTGTCTTAAATGAAGTGCTTCCCATCGACGCACTTTCACTCGTCCCAATTTGGGGTCGTGGGTCGTCATCTCTTCTTGAGCGACTGTCCAAGTATCGGGCGCTTGGAGGCTAAATTTTGGGCCATGTCGATGGGGTCTGCCCTTCCCCTGATAGGGCTGTGGGGCATGATAGAGCACTCGATTCGGTCGTAACCTCAGCAGCTTGTCGCAGGGGATGTCTGCGGTCTGTTTGAGAAAGGGGGCACACCCATACTCTCCATCTCCTAAGAACAGGACATGTCCTGGAATTTGAGCGCAGACTTGGCGTAACTGAGTTGCGGCTTTGCCAAGGGGGGTATCAAAGCTGGTGATCCGTTCATGGCGCAGGGGTAAAGCCCAACTGCCTTGCTCCTGGGGTATCCAGGCGATCGTGCTATACCCCTGACCGACGGCAACGGGTTTGCCTCCAGACAGCACCGATGGTTGGTGTTCATAGGTACGGTCTTGGAGCGTTTTTGCATAGGGCCGTGACCACGCCGTATGGTCTCCTGCCAGAACCACCACTTCTGATGTAGGGATGTGCCGCACACATTCTTTCATCAAGGCTTGACGCGAGGGCCGACCATCTTGGAGCGCTTCATAGATGCTCGGCCATTCTCGACGAAAGACGGGACTTAATGACAGCTCTACGAAGGATGCAACGCTCCGGGTTGTCAACACTGCGTCCATCAAATCGAACAGCGCATCCCTCCCGTTTCCCAATAACAGATAGGTGCGATGGCGAAATATCTCAAGATTCTGCAAACTGGTCATGATGAAGCCGATATGTTTTCCAACTTTCAGCTTCTATCATCGAGTGGTCAGTCTTCTTCGGCTGACCGCTTTTCCTTCCTGTTTAGTCTAAAGTCCAATTCGGACAGATGAACTGTAATCCCTACGTTCTATACTTTTTCAGCAAGCCCTAATTAATCAGCTTTTTTCTTCAATCACGGGCTTTCTGCTGTTCTTCATATTCGCCAAACTGCTGAATCAGCTTAGCGACCAACCCCGTCCATCCGGTTTGATGGCTCGCTCCAATGCCCGCACCGTTATCGCCGTGGAAGTATTCGTAGAACAAAATCAAATTCTGCCAGTGCGGATCGTGTTGGAAGAGATGGGTTCCTCCGTACAGCGGCCTTTGGCCCATCGAATCCTTTGCGAAAATTTGAATGAGGCGTTGAGAGAGTTCGGATGCCACTTCCCAAAGCGTCATCATTTGCCCCGATCCAGTTGGGCATTCCACTTTGAACTCATCTCCCAAATAGTGGTGAAATTTTTGCAGTGACTCGATGAGCAAGAAATTGACCGGAAACCACACTGGGCCGCGCCAATTGGAATTGCCGCCAAACAAGCCGCTGCTCGACTCGGCAGGCTCGTAATTCACTCGAAATTGAGTGCCATTCACGTCGAAAACATACGGGTACTCGTCGTGGAGTTTGGATAGGGCACGGATGCCGTAGGGACTCAAGAATTCGGTTTCATCCAACATTTTTTGCAGAATGCGTCGGAGTTTGGTTTGGGAGGCGATCGCCAACAGCCGTCTTGCGCCAATTCCCGGCGTTTCCATGCAGGCGATACTATGGACCAGATTCGGTCGATTTTGAATAAACCACTCCAGTCGTTCCTTAAAGGCAGGGAGACGATTCAACAGCTCAGGTTCAATGCTTGTGACTGCAAATAATGGAATCAATCCCACCATAGAGCGAACCTTGAGGCGTTGGGATTGACCGTTGGGCAGCTCCAGCACATCGTAGAAAAAACCATCTTCTTCATCCCAAAGTTCGTCTCGATCCATCCCAATCCGACTCATTGCTGCCGAAATATAGATAAAGTGTTCGAAGAATTTGGTGGCAATATCTTCGTATACGGGATTTTCGAGGGCTAGCTCTAGAGCAATCGTCAGCATATTGAGGGCATACATCGCCATCCAACTCGTGCCATCGGACTGCTCTAGGTGTCCACCTGTCGGTAGAGGAGCGCTGCGATCGAAGACGCCAATGTTATCTAAACCCAAAAAGCCGCCTTCAAAGACATTGTTACCGTGAATATCTTTGCGGTTCACCCACCAGGTAAAGTTCAGCAGCAATTTTTGAAAGACGCGCTCTAGGAACTGGCGATCGCCTTTTCCATTCATCTTCTGCTCGATCTTGTAGACTCGCCAAGTGGCCCAGGCATGGACGGGCGGATTCACGTCCCCGAAGGCCCATTCGTAGGCTGGGAGCTGACCGTTGGGATGCATGTACCATTCCCGCGTGATCGCATCCAGTTGCGCTTTGGCAAAGCCTGGATCCAACAAGGCTAGGGGAATCGTATGAAAGGCGAGATCCCAAGCCGCAAACCAGGGGTATTCCCACTTGTCCGGCATAGAAAGAATTTCAGCGGCATCGAAGTGAACCCACTGGGCATTTCGCCCGCGTTTGCGTTCTGGTGGCGGTGGCGGAACGGCGGGATCGCCTTCTAACCAATTTTCAATGCTGTAGGCGTAATACTGTTTGCTCCAGAGCATTCCGGCAAAGGCTTGGCGCTGAATGTTTCGCAGATCGTCGCTCATGGCAAAAGGGGCGAGCTGTTGATAAAATTCGTTCGCTTCTCGAACGCGCGTTTGCCAAGTGCCCTCAAATTCGCTGCCAAAAGCTGGCGCTAGGTCTGATTGGTTGCTGAGTCTGAGGCGGATGGTTCGGGTTTCATGGGGCGCTAGGTTCAATACGTAATCGGCGGAGCATTTTGTTCCCACTTGCTTAGGATTGACGCGATCGAGCTGCCCCTTCACGACAGCATCGTTAATCCCGTCTTTGACGTAGGGGGTAGGGTTCTCAATCCCAAACAGGCGGTGTTGATTGGTTTCATTTTCAGTGAAATGGACTGGAAGGCGATCGCTATTCCCTTGGCAATACAGCCAACGCTGCCCCAAGCTGGGATGCGAAGCTTCGATGATGGCTGCCTCAGTATCGGATTGGCATAACTTCAGGCTGGGTTTTTCGGTATTTTTGTCCCAAGACCAAGTGTTGCGAAACCAGAGGGTGGGTAACAAGTGCAGCGTTTTTGCTTCTGGCCCTCGATTCGTCACCGTAATTTGAATCAGGATGTCTTCTGGCGAATGCTTCGCGTATTCAACCAACACGTCAAAGTAGCGATTTTCATTAAAAATCCCAGTGTCAAGTAGCTCAAATTCAGGGTCTTGCCGACTGCGGCGCTGATTTTCTGCGACGAGCTGGTCGTAGGGATAGGCTTGATGGGGATATTTATAGAGTGCTTTTAGGTAAGAGTGAGTTGGGGTGCTGTCGAGGTAAAAGTAGTATTCTTTTACATCTTCGCCGTGATTGCCTTCATTACCCGTTAACCCAAAGAGTCGTTCTTTCAAAATCGGGTCTTCGCCATTCCAAAGGGCGATCGCAAAACATAGCAGTTGCCGATCGTCAGAAATTCCAGCGATGCCATCTTCCCCCCAACGGTAAGCACAGGAACGCGCGCGATCGTGGGGTAAGAAGTCCCAAGCGCTGCCGGAGGGGCTATAGTCTTCGCGGACAGTGCCCCATTGGCGATCGCTCAGGTAGGGACCCCATTTCTTCCAGGGCATCGTCTGGGTGTGCGATTCTTCTAACCTTAATGCTTCAGCCGTTTTAGGTTTCATGATGGGTTGCTCTCTTGGGTTGCCTATCGGTGCAAAGCTGAGTTAAATGAACGTACGATTGGAAGTATCGATTACTTTCCTGTAGTCATTCTGAGGCAAAAATTAGAGCTGGATAAATACCGCTAAATTTTGGCTCAGCCAAGACTCATACTTGTCTCATCTTGCTGGCAACTGTACGGTGACGGTTGTCCCCACCGCCGCTGAAGATTCAATCCTTAATTCCCCGCCGTGGGCTTCCACAATCCGCTTTACGATCGCCAATCCCAACCCAGTCCCGCTCGATTTTGTCGTGACAAAAGGTTTAGTGAGCTTAGGCAATACATCTGCCGGAATCGGCGCACCGCCATTCTGTACTTGGAGACAGACTCGATGGGCCTCTTCCGTGTGAAGGGAAATATTAATCTCGTCTGCTTCCTCCACCGCTTCAAAGGCATTTGTAACCAAATTAATGACCACCTGCTTGAGCTTGTCTGGATCCGCCAGAATCTGAATAGGTGAGGGAGTTCCCGTAAATCTAAGATGTTTCCCAGCCGCCGCTGGCATTTCACGGAGAGTACCCAGCATCTCAGTCACAAAATGATTCAACTCTAATTTCGACTGTGCTAAATTCTGGGGCTTCGCGTACAGCAAAATTTGATTCAGAAGTCGCTGAAGTCGTTCGCCCTCATCTAAGGCAAGCGATCGATAGGTTTGGTATTGTGCGGGTAGCTCAAGTCGCTTGAAAGCATTGAGTCCCAATAGTAAAGTGGTGAGCGGATTGCGGATTTCATGGACAATCATCGAAGCGAGTTCGCCAATTTCTGCCAGACGCTCTAGGGCTTTGGTGGCCTCCTTGAGCAGGGTGATATCGGTTGTGACCGCTAGCAGGCAAGGTTCATCTTCTAGCTGAATGACCTCTGCCGACATTAGCCCCAAAAACACTTCCCCTGACTTTTTGCGAAATTCAATTTCTAAATTGGCAACCCTTCCATCCTCCTGAATACTGCGCTTCATTGCTTCCCGCGCTTCAGGATCGACCCAAATTTTAAGCTCAACCGCGCTAGACCCCAGCATTTCAGCATGACTGTAGCCCAACATTTGCAGACAGCTCTCGTTCACCTCAATATAGCGGCCCTCTTTGAGCGTGCTGATGGTAATGGCGCTGGGTGATGAACTAAAGGCTTTAGAGAACTTCTCCTGAGAAATCCGCAGGGCTTCTTCCGCCTGCTGGCGCTCAATCTCCGCTGCCGCCCGTGCCGCAAAAATCTCTAGGATGGCCGTGTGTCGCGGTTCGTCACCAAACACTTTGTCGTCTAATACGGCCAGGTGCCCCAGCAGATCGCCTCCCGAACTCAGCAGTGGGATGCCAGCATAACTTTCTGCTTCCATTTCAACCAGCTCTTTTTCCAAAGGAAACAAAGCCTGGACGCCTTCGGGAAAGTACTGACAGCCTTGACCGCTAAAAACCTGCTCGCAGGGGGTGCCGTAGAGGTCATACTCTGTATTTTCGCCAAACTCATTGCCCTGCCAAAACGCATAGGTACAGACACGGGTGGGGGGAGCGTCGATGCATCCGCTCACCAAAGCATAGCGGACGTTCAGCGCTGTCGAGAGCGATCGCACCAGGGAGCGAAAAAATTCCTCTCCAGTCACGGAGGCGGTGCCCTCCACAATAAGGCGCAGGGTTTGCTCGGAGCGCTGGCGTTCTGCTACTTCTGCCTGAAGCTGCTGTAAAATGCGTCCCCGCTCGATGGCATAGCGAATCACCCGCGTCAAGATGCCCGCCGTTATTTCGCCTTTAACAAGACAGTCCTGGGCACCTTGACTTAATGCCTGGAGCGAAACCTGCCGATCCTCCATGCCAGTGAGAACAATAATGGGCAAATTTGGAGCAGCTTCCCGCACCCGAACAAGCGTATCTAATCCCTGAGAATCAGGAAGAGATAGGTCTAGCAGTGCCACATCAAACTGAGTCTGACTCAAGAGTTTTAGCGCTGTGCTGAGTCTTTGGGCGCAGGTTATTTGCCACAATGGGTCGTCTGCTTTTTGCAGCATCTCCATGATGAAACAAGCATCAGCCTCGTTATCTTCCAGAAGCAGGAGCGCAAGAGGGGCAGTCATGGAGTTATTTTATGATTGGAATCGCAAAAGAACGTAGTGAAGATGAAATTATTAACGATTGAGTCGGGTGTAAATCCTTAGGAGCAATTCTTCGATTGAGAATGGCTTGAACAATAAATGGTCTTTGATTTCACTGTCAAATTGATTGAAGCTTTGGCAGACTTCATCTCGATCCATTGCGCTCAGCCAAATGACGGGCATTCGCTGGGCGATCGCCTGAACCTGACGCTGGGTTTCTAGCCCTGAGAATTTTAGGCGTTGTAAGTCAAAGATTGCTAAGGAGAAGGGTTTCAGCGACAACCGCGTTAAGTCTGGAAACTCGCTCAGCCATTCGGTCACTTGGTAGCCTGCCTGTTTTAGCTCTAACGCGATGAACTTTGCCAGCTTGGATTCGGGCTCAATTAAAAGTATATGGGCTGTCATGGGGTCTCATTTGCGCTCGTTTGAAATTTTTAACACGATAATTCTTGACTAGACATAGCGTAAGTCAGCGCTCTGAGGTTGCCCTGAACACTTCCTTAACCTGACATAAGAGGTGCTGAATCTCTATGGACAAGGCGATCGCTTTAGTCGCAAAATTCAGCGACAACAATCCCATTAAGCGTTTGAGCATAGCCACTCAGTCTTCTCAGAAAACGCTAACTCTAGATTCAGTAATATTCTTGCTCGCGCACAGAATCCCATCATTTGGCCTTCAGACTCCGCCCCTAAAGTGAAATTATCGAAAAAGGAGCAATACACCATGTTAAACACCAAAGTTTTTACCAATGCAGTTTTTGCTACCGTTACGGTTCTTAGCCTAGGCGTTACTGGTCACGCCGCTTCTGCTCAGCCTATGCTTGTCATTCGTGGCCCCCACGGTGCTACCTCAATTGTCGATGAAGTTCCCCTCGGTGCAACCGTTCTCCCTACAGCACCCAGCCACGATGCCCCTAAATTAGTTACCCGTGGCCCTGGCGGTGCCGCTCACATCGTCAGTGAGTCTACTGAGACAAAGCCAATGGCAAAAGCCCATTCCTTTCCAAAGTTGGTTACGGTTGGTAGCCACGGTGCGGCTCAAATTGCTGATTAGCGAGCGAAACCACGTTTTGGCTAGAGATGAGTGAGTTTAACAGTGGTCTAACCGTTAGTAGATGGCTTCCGGTTAGACCCATTTTTTGTGTCTCCGCTTCCAGGTTGTTATTGTCGCTAGGCTATTTTCTACCAATCGCATCATGTGCCCATCTGGCTCTAACTAACAGAACTTAGACTGCATCATACGCATCATCTTCGGATTTGAATGAGTAGGGTAAGGCTACCAGGTATTTATTCTTCTATCGGAAATAGCGATCGCAAGTCCTGATAACCGCTAACAACCCGGACAATTTCAATGCAGAGATCGGTTACGGCATAGAAAATGACATAGTCATCTAGTGGAATACCCCGTAAGCTCGACCCTAGTTCAGGGTAGCTTCTCCCCATCATGGGAAACATCGCCAAATACCGACATTTTTGTTCAAATTTAATGGCAAATTTATCGCCTGCTTCTACATTTTTGGCCAAAAAGTAATCGAGAATTTTTGCCAAATCTTTACTCGCTGTTGGCGCAATAATGCAGCGACGGTTCATAACGTTTGTTCGCGTGCATTCTGAACTTTGGTCTTCAGTTGCTCCATTACAACATCGAGTTCAATTCCTTCTCCTCGCTCCAGTTCCTGTAGGCCAACCTCAACTTTTTTCCGTGTCTCGTTGACCCACTGTTCGTACTGAACGCCATATTCTTCAAGTAAATTCAAGGCAGCTTGAATCACGTCTTCTGACTTTTGGTAATGTCTAGTTGATAATAGATTTTGAACTAATTTCTCTTGTTCGGAAGTTAATGTAATGCTCATGATGTTTTAGAGGATTTCCAGTCGTGAAATACACCAATGAATACCAGAGTGCAGACTTCATTAATATTATGCCAATTTGACCGCCCCCCTTGCAAGCCATCTTCGATCCAGCTTAAACTTCTGCGACAACCATCCTACAAAACCCTTTGAATACTACAAAAAATAGCGATCGCCTAGAACCAACAACGGCGACACAGACTATTGCAATGATGGACAGTGCGATCGCCAGATGTCCGATCGAAGGAAGCATCAAGTACTAGCTGTAGCCTAGTCGGCGAGAGCATCCCACTTTGGAATCTGGCGATTAAATAAGTCCTAGGGACAGGCTACGCCAACGCAGCTACAAGAACGATATCCGCCTAAGCCTAACAGCTGCTACGCAAGCGCGGACTAACAATACTCTGGATTTAACCTGCGGAGGCAGATTTTGTTCCTGTAGCCACGATTTCAATCGCTGGGCTACTTTTGCTCAACTAAATAGTCATAGACGACTGATTTGCTACCTTCCGAATCGGTTACTTTTCCACAATCCGCATCGGATGACCATCGGGATCTCTCACTAAAAAGCCTTTTTTGAAACCCAGTTTTTGCCCAGGAATGGCCACAACCTCTGGAGAAATAAATAAAACCTGATTGAGTCGTAATGTTTGAGCCGCCGCATCGGCATCCTTCACCACCAAGGTTATTTGCCAATGCAAGACATCATTAGATTTCGCATCGGGAGGCAAAGGTCTTCCATCTTTGGGCTGCAAATACTCCAAAAACTCAATGCCAGGGCCAATCGGTGCTCTCAATCCGCTGATGCGCAATCGTGCCCCTTGCACATTATTAAGATGCTCTTGCTCTGTGCCAAAGTTCATGCTTTCCCCAGCTAATTTCAGCCCCAGTACATCGCGGTAAAACTTTAAGCTGGCTGCGGTGTTAGAAACGACGATCGCAGTATGATCGATCCCCAAAAAGAGTTGATTGGCGGGTTTCTGCCATTTCGGATCGCCCTTACCAGATGGGAAATAAATTGTTTCCAGATAATGACCATCAGGATCGCGGAAGTAGAACGCCCGAATCCCGGCAGCGGCTTTATTTGAGGCGGGAATGGTTTGAGGAGCCGTAGAAGCATGTTGTACTTTGAAAGACCGCAAACGCTGATAAGCCTTATCCATATCGCTCGTTACAATCGCAATGTGCTGAAACCAGCGATCGTTGCTGCGCGAATCGATAGGGAAGGGTTTGCCCTTGGGCGTCAAGTACTCCGTGAGTTCGATCGACTCGCTGCCTAACTGCATCTTGACCACTCTCAAACGCACGCCGAAGAGTCCTTGGAGTTGCTCGTATTCAGTTCCTAACACTTCGACATCGGAGACTTTCTGGAAGGATAGAACCTGGGAGTAAAAGGCGATCGATTTATCCATATCGGCGACCGTCATTCCCACGGATTCAATCGCAGTGACCGCAGACTGAGTTTGCGCTTGAGCCAGAACTGAGGTTTGATTGTGGAGCTGAAGGTGCTGCGGGTATGCTGGATTGTGAGTTACACCAACACTAACCCATGCGCCTACGGACAGCACGAGGCTGGCTAGTCTTCGGGCTAATCGCTGTTTCATAGGGGTTTGGGGTTGACTGATTAAAGCTTTACTTGAATTTGACTTTTCGACATTCTCTGGAATTTTACAATTTGCGATCTACGCTGAAGCTTGTAGCAATTGTTTTGACGCATCAATCGCAGACTGTAAAAAAGATTTAACTTGCTTGACTTGAGCTTCACCCGAATCCTGCGTCAGTCGAGAGGCAGGCAAAACGCCGCCCAACCATCCTTGGGTATGCCAGAACCCATCGCCATCCAGTAACGGTAAATTCTCTGGGGCAGGATAAGGATAGGGAGATACATACCAGTACGGCTCCGCATAATTGGTATCTCCAGGAGAAAGCCCCACGCCTATGGTGCTTGGCTCGCCTTTCTTTTGGATGGGCATGAAAATCAAAGTTGCCATGTCGAAGTGGTGCGGCCAAATATGGATGGGAGAGACGTCTTCAATATCCGCTACAATTTTCTGCAAGACAAGCTGGGTGTTGGCGTAATAACGTGAAAGTTCCTGTCGTTCAGCTTCTGCTTTGCCGACATTAAAGGGAGTACCGTGGGCGATCGCATGATCGGGAAAATCCTCTGGATAGGACAACAATTCAATCTTGCTGGCATCGCCACCCAATTGAGAAACCTCACCCTTTAGCCAAGCTATTCCCTCCGCGAGTGTTTTTTGATGCAGCGGAAATACTGAAATCGTTTCGCCGTGTTTGTCGAGCAAAATTGAGGTGAGCGAGATCGGATCCAGTGCAACCCGAAACGGTCTGGCAGTCACCATGGGTGCGCCGATGAACACATTTAAATCAGAATTCCAATGAAGACTGGTATGGCTGAAGTCTGGCAACGGTTCAGCCAGAGCCGAACCCGTTGCAGCAATAAACTGAATTCCATAGTGCAATTGCAGTCTAGCTTCAGTAAAATCTTTGGTATTGATTGTGTCTAAAATTTGCCAAGTGGTATTCATTACAATATTTATGGTTAAGGATTTTTTGGTGTTGATGAGCGGATTGCAGAAGCAAGAGTACGCGGATATCTGAGCTTATGTCATCCGCTCGATGAGGCGATCGCCGACGCGCAACGCATTGGCAATAATGGTCAATGTGGGATTCACGGCTCCACTGGAGCAGAAGAAGCTACCATCCACCACATAGAGGTTATCGATATCGTGGGTGCGGCAGTTTAGGTCTAAGACTGATGTGGTTGGATCTTCGCCAAAACGACAGGTACCGACCTGATGCCCTACCCCATCCAGCGGTAATCTGCCCGTATAGGTTTTACCAGCGCCCACAAAGTAGGAACAATTGGGCATAATGTCCTGCCCGCATTCGATAGACTTGAGAATTTCAATCCAACGTTGTTCGAGGCGATCGTAGGGTTCGGAATTATTTTCGGTGTAATCGACAATAATTTTGTCGCCATCAATGCGAATCTGGTTATTCGGGTCGGGCAGATCCTCCACCGTCAACCACCAGTCAATCGAATGGCTGGCGACTTCTTCAGGGGTAAGCGGCGAGTAAGCTTCGGCATTGCCTTCTAAGGCTTCCTTGCTTACCTTCCCGAGGGTTTGGATTTGGCCGAGGGGATAGTCGTAACCCTCCTCCCCCCAATAAAAATCGTTGATAGATAGGGTTTTCTGAAAGGATGTCGGATTTGGCTTTTTGCTCACACCAATGATAGAACCCAACACATGCTTCATAAAATTGCGCCCCACCAAGCCGGAACTGTTCGCTAGACCATTGGGATGTTTCTCGTTAGCGGATTTGAGCAGCAGTACAGAGGAGTTGACGGCCCCGCAGGCGATCGCCACGATATCCCCAGAAAAGGCCTGAATCTCAGCCCGTCCCGACTCAGGATTGCGGATTTCAACTTCCACGCTGGAGATTTCTCGCCCTGAAGGATTGGTGTGAAGCTTTAGTACCTTGGCCTCGGTCAGTAGCGTCACATTGTTTTGCCCCATAATGGGGCGCACAGCACTGACCTCAGCATCGGATTTGGCTCGAACTAGGCAAGGAAAACCGTCGCAGGTATTGCAACGAATACATTCGCTCAAGTACTGTTGGGCTTCGTTGAGGCGAATACCGACGGGGGTGTGATAGGGGTTCAGCCCTTTAGATTTGAGAATATCTGAAACTTCCTGAATGCGAGGTTCATGGCTCACGGCGGGATAGGCATATTCCTCGCTGCGGAACGGTTCAGTCGGATCTTCTCCGCCCTTGCCATGGACCTGATAGAGCTTTTCAGCTTGGATGTAATAGGGTTCAAAATCTTTATACTTCAAGGGCCATGCTGGGGAGATGCCATCTTTATGTGGGTAAGCTTCAAAATCTTTCTCCCGCAGGCGAAACAGCGCTGCACCATAGACCTTAGTATTGCCGCCAACACAGTAGCTCATGCCGGGGTGCAGCTCGCTACCGTTTTTGTCATACCAAACTTCAGGATTATGGTAGCGATCGCTATTAAACACAACCTTAGTGTTCCAATTATCTTTTTCTCTCGGCAAGAACGACCCACGTTCCAAAATTAAAATCTTTTTACCCCTTTGCGCTATGCTATAGGCGAGGGTACCGCCGCCAGCCCCTGTACCGATAATGATGAGATCGTAATGGTTAGCTGCCATAGAATTGCTCCAACCGCTTCGGGATTAGCTATCTACCAACAATCTATTTGCCAAAGCTGGGTCAGGCATGATGAATGCCTGAAAAAAGTCTAGAAAAACTCTGATACCTTGCTGAGAAAATATTGACAATATCGAAGGTTAAGCAATTTGAGTGAAATTTTCTATATTCAGATTCCTTTAAATCCCATCTGAGTTTCAACTGCTTGTAGGACGGAAGTAGAGATCGTGTTACTTAACCGTCCTTGAGTAAGGTTCCGGCGCTGAATGCCAACTTGCCCCAGAAAAATGCCCAACACAATAACGCTACCGCCAATATACTGAGCCTGTGTTGGCGCTTCCCCCAAGATAAAATAGGACGCCAAGATAGCGGCGATTGGCGTAAACGAGGCGATCGAGGCAGCAATTGAAAGGTTAGAAGACCGTAACCCCGTCAGCCAGAAAGACTGACCCACCACCACAATCACGGCACCGTACAACAGCATCCACTGCCACAAAAACGGCGAAAGCACGCCCATAAAGTGATCTCGTCCGTAGAGAATCAGCGCTAAGCAAAAGAAAATGACTGTCCCTAAAGCAGTACGAACGATGCTAAAAAGACCTAAAGAGACACGCTTAAGTCGTTCCCTGCCAACGATCGCTGAGACAGATAAGGCAACCGCCCCCACTGCGGCAAGTAGTTCCCCCACTCCAATCCCAAAATGACCCATTGTCATCATGGCTGCAGTGGGCGGCTGAAGGACGATCGTTAGGGTTACGCCGATGAAGGCTGCGATCGCCCCCATCACCTCCCAAACATTCACCCGTTCCCGCAACAGCCAGACCGATAGCGCCAGCGTCAGCGGCGGTTCTAGCCGCCCAACCAACACAACGTTGTTGACTGCCGTTTGCGAAAGCGCCTGAAAAATCAAGCCAGGGGCAAGTGCACCCGACAAAAAAGCCACGAGGAGCAAGCCTGTCCATTCTTTGCGCGATAGTCGTCCTAAGGTCGATCGATCGAGTTGTCGCCAGTGGATCGTCACCAATACGAATAGGGCACAAAGATTGCCAACAAATAAAACATTGCATAGCGAAATGGGATTGCTCCCACCCATGAAGTGCTGCGCGCCAATTTCTGTGAGCCGCCGCGTCACGGCGCTTGATGCCCCAAAAATTGTGACAGCAGCCCAGAGAAAGGCTTGCCCTGGAATCTTGCGGAAGAACGAATGGGGTTGTTTGAGTTGAGTCACCATAGCGCAGTCCGAAGTAAAGAATACAGTCCCTCTGTCTTAGCGTAGGATTCCAAGTCAGGCTTTAGAGCAGAATTCACGGAGAGAACCCTAAGCTAGACAAAATTTAACTACACCACACTTTTCTGAGAACCAGATAAGTTAGGACTGAGCTTCCTAACGCCATAAATTAAGACAACTCCTGGTTTAACTTCAGATGCACTTCAGCACCTCACAGCAGTATGTGAACAGTCGCTACCTTCGGAGAACAAAACATGAAATTTACTTCTGCCTTAACTACTGTTGCTTTACTCGGTTTAGTAACGGTCTGGGATGTACCCCTCAAGGCCATTAACCCTTCTCTAGTTCAGGCATCTGCTCAACAAGTCAAAATTGCCGCTAGTGAGACCAGTCAACAAAAAATCGCTCAGCTTACCGCAATCAAGGGTAAGCCAGGCAGTGCAGATTTAGCACGCAAGCTATATGTTAAGGATTTAACTCCCATCGGAATTCAGCCCGGTGGCGCAGGCATGGTGGTTAACCTGTATAGCAAAAAGGACAACACCACCATTTCTCTGTGCACCACTTTCGATGTCATTGTTGCGGTCAAGCAAGGCAAAATCACCAAGTTTGCTGCCGCTGAAGTGAAGTAATCGCAGCTTCCAAGCAAGATTTCAAGGCATCCCCCTGACGTGGGCGTTACATAGGACAGGGGGATAAAATTTCTGTTTATCGGTCAGGGCATCACCGGGACACAGTCTTTGCGGGAGGTTCCACTTCATTGGCAGGAACCCTATGTGCAGAGGCTTTACGAGCTTCAGTGCAATCAAAAGCCCTGTACCGTTCAGCCTCCCGTTGGTTCTATGGATAAATCTAAAAATTAAGGCGATGCAATCCACAACCTGACACTTATGGTTGGTTCTGAAGAAGCCGTTTCTATATTCCTCGCCATCCCTCTTTCTGGGATTTACATTAAGATAAAGTTTTACAAAGCTCAATGGATTCATGAAAGGATTAATCCAATATTTTTACGAAATAAAAATAGACAAGGCAATTCTTTGGTGCTATCTCATTTGGTATATTGCGATAGTTTATTTTTACTTCGATCCTTCAATTAAAATATGGCTGAACTCAATTGGTATTAGTGCTGTAATTGGCACAGGTCTTTTATTAAGCGTTTCTTCTGGAAATTCAGGTGAAAGCGATCGTTGGCAAACGTTTCGGCTATATCTCATGCCCTTCTGTGTCTCAAGCTTCTCTGCCTTGATTAAAGGACAAGGGTTTGTTGTATTTATATCGCCAAAGCTTCAAGAAAATTTGCTGTCCGCCCTATGTTGCATCCTATTCCTTTCATTCATTCTAGGGATCAAGCTAATTAAAGCAAAGCTTTCTAATCATTAATGTTCTCATTAATTACGCTCAAAAACCCAGAGCCAAAAAACGATCTTCTCGATTATGATTTTTTTGAAAATTGACGAACTTCCAGACCATATCCAGACAGCTATGGCGATCGCCTACGAGAATTTGGCGGCTGGTCAGTCCCTTTTTCATCAAGGTGACTGCACGAGAGCCATTTTTGTAGCGATATCTGGCAAGATCGGCCTAATGCACTATACCGAAGCGGGTCGAGCCATCAAGCATTATGAAGTGAGGACGGGTGAGAGTTTTGCTGAAGCAGCATTGTTCAATGAGGTTTATGACTGCACTGCGATCGCAGATGTCCCTTCTCGTATTGCTATTTTTCCGAAGCAAGCCTTTCTCTCAACATTGCGCCAGCATCCAGAGTTATCAGAAGGACTCATCGCTCAGCTTGCCCGAAGATTCCATCAAGCAAAGGTCTTGCTAGCACTGCGGAGTATTCGCTCTGCCCGCGATCGCGTGCTGCATTATCTTGAAATTGAAGCCCACCTGAAGGGAAACACCGTCAATTTGAATCAATCGCTGAAGGATATCGCTGAAGAGATCGGGCTGAGTCAGGAGGCACTGTCTCGCGTTTTGAGTCAGCTTCAAAAAGAGGGTGTCATTAGCCGCAAAAAACGGCAAATCGTCTTACTTCAAGCATCAGCTCAACCTTAATCTAAAAATCACACACTGTTAAGAATTATCTCAAACTTGATTTCAAGCAAATCAGTCTCTGAGCCAAAAGCATAGATTGAGCTGCGGATATTTGCAGCGCATGTCAAGTTGAAGAACGGAGCAAATCATGACGACGAGTCAACCAGACTATTTCAGCAAGTACGAGAACCTAAATTTTTATCGAGATGATAATGGAATTCTAGAAGTGAGAATGCACACAAATGATGGCTCGCTTATTTTCACAGGAAAGACGCATCGAGAGTTTCCCGATGCATTTTACGACATTAGCCGAGACCGAGATAACCGCGTTGTAATTCTAACGGGAACGGGCGATGCTTGGATGGCTGAAATCGATTTCCCTAGTCTGGGAGATGTAACCAATCCCCGCGAGTGGGATAAGACCTTTTGGGAAGGCAAGAAGGTGCTGCAAAATCTATTGGATATCGAGGTACCAGTCATCTCTGCTGTCAATGGCGCAGCCTTACTCCATAGCGAATACATTCTGACGACGGACATTATTCTGGCCTCGGAAAATGCCTCGTTTCAAGACATGCCTCATTTAAATGCAGGGATCGTACCGGGCGATGGCGTACATGTACTGTGGCAGTTGGCTCTTGGGCTTTCTCGCGGACGCTATTTCTTGCTGACTCAAGAAACGCTTACGGCTCAGCAAGCCTATGACCTGAATGTTGTCAATGAAGTGCTGCCGCAAAGTAAGCTAATGGAGCGGGCTTGGGAACTTGCACGACAACTTGCCAAACAGCCCACACTGACGCTGCGATATACCCGTGTTGCTTTGACGCAACGACTTAAGCGGCTGGTTAATGAAGGGATTGGCTATGGTCTGGCTTTAGAGGGCATTACTGCAACCGATCTTCGCAATGCCTAAGCAGGCTATTTGTTGACAGATGGGTAAGACTCCTCTAAACGCAGCTTAAATTCCTTTCTCATAAAAAACTTAGGTTCTTCTAATTTCAGTTAAATCATTAATCTTTAAACTGATTCTTAGGAGTGCCTGTAAACTCCTCACACCACACATGGGGCGAAAGCCCCTTTTCTTTGGCTCCCCTGCTTCTAAACATTATGATTAGATTAACCACCCTAAATGACGTCACTGCGTTAATCGCGTTAGCAGAAGCGAGTGGCCTGTTCGAGCCAAGCCAAACAGAGTATCTTGCTCAAATGATCGATCGGCACTTCAGCGAAAAGGATAAAACTCAAGACCTCTGGTTTACCGATTACGATACGGAACCAGTGGGTATGGCATACGTTGCCCCAGAACGAATGACTGAGGGGACATGGAACTTGTATCTGATTGCGGTGATCCTTCTCGCCAGAGACAAGGGCGCGGAACGTCTCTGCTGCGGTATGTCGAACAGATGCTGACCGAGCGGGGAGAACGGGTATTACTGGTGGAAACCTCTGGAACGGAGGACTTTGAATACGTTCGGGAATTCTACCGCAAGAGTGGTTATGAGGAGGAAGCACGCATTCGAGAATTTTACACGGCTGGAGTTGACAAGATTATTTTCCGTAAGATGCTGAGCTAAAAACACATAACAAGTGGATGTTTTTACACATCCACTTGCTAGCTTATTTCTGATTTTAATTATTACTGGTTCGAACAATCGTATCTAGCTCCGATCTGACGCTATCCAGATAATCTTTGTCTTGAAGCGTATCTGGGGAAAGGCGATTCATTTTAATCGCGGCCTGCGTGAGCTTTTCTGGGGTGATCTTTCCATCTCTGGCACCTTGAATAAAGCCTAATGCCGATGGGATCTTTTCGCTAGCGAAAAAGCCTTGGAAGCCAAGAAAAACAAGGTTGAAGGGGGTTACGGTCATTTTAACTTTAGCCGCCATCGCAGGAAAAGATGCATCCATGGTATCTATATAGGCTGCTCCATGAGGCCCTCGTGTTTTGGTGTTTGGGCCAGCAAGGGCGATACTGGGAAGGCTTAAACTTAGAATCGCGACGCTAGCTAAGAAAGTTCGGGCTATGGCTTTGTGTTGCATGGTGGATATACCAATCTCAGTGATTTCACTCTAGGAGTACTAGATGAGTAAGCGCTGAATAAATCCTTTGAATTAGTATAAATATTGCTGAGGCAGAGACAAGCATCCAAAAAGAGCAGTGAGTCAAATTTTGAGATTGGGGGGATGAATATCCCCTCTGAGGATGAATTGACCGAAATCTGCATAAGTGTGGCTAGAGTTCAAGTACCACTCTTACAGTTTTGGGTTTAGAAATACACATCAGTACAGAACCCTCGGCGATCGCATCTTTCAATCAAGCCCTTCCCTTGGGTAATGCGATCGCCCTTGCCATGGGAGCAGGCGATCGCATTGTTTTGGTAGAACTCTGGCGGGCGATCGCGTTGGAGCACAGCCAGAATACTTGCCTATTGGGGCATAAAATTAGTACTTAGATCGTTCGAGGTGTGTTTTTTTGGGCACCACCCTTGTGGCTACCAAATAGTTTGCACGGGATACTCAATAATCATCCTATCCACTGTCAAAATCGGAATATTTTCGACTTGAGCCTGTGCGATGAGGATGCGATCGAACGGATCTTTATGATGGTCGGGCAGGGTATTGATTTGGAAAACATGGGGTAGGTCGATCGCCAAACTCTCGAAGCGGTTGACACTCAGGCAGGATTGGATGAATTGGGTCGGTGGCTCTGGAAGTAGCAATTTCCCGGTATTGAATTTAATGATAATTTCCCAACTACTGGCAACGCTGAGATAGAGAGTGTTATCAGAATCAGCAATAATGTCGCGAACCGTTTGAGAAAGTTGGGGATTGTTGGTAACCCACCAGAGGATGGCATGGGTATCGAGTATGGCTCTCATGGATTAGTGAAGATCGGCAGGATTGAGAAACCCTTCCAGGACATCATCGGGCAAGGGATCGTTGAAATTGTCTGGAACAATGAATTTGCCTTCATATTGACCAGGACTTCGGGGGTGATGCTGGGTTGGCCGATGACCTTCAATCGATCGTAGACCATCTATCACAAGACGGGCGATCGGGCGATCGTCTTGAATGATTTGCACTTCTTCGCCGGGTTGGAGGCCTGAAATGATTTCGGGAAGGCGCTGTTGAGCTTCGCTGAGGGTGATTTGGGTCATGGGTTGAGTTTGTCGAGAAATTACCACCTCAATCATAGCGATTTTGCGAGGCGATGTAGGATGTTGTTCTCGCAGCAACGAGGAGGAATGCATTGCACCCAACCGATGAGGATCCGGTGATTCTGGAGGTGCGAACGATCGGGTTTGTGACTTTTAAACATGGTTGTGGGCAATGTCAACCCTACTCGCTTCAGAATCACAAAATGAATTTGGAATTGTTGGCTTATCTGCGTCCAGTGAGCTTAATCGTTATGCGCAAGCTATAATAATAAGCTTCAATCGCGCAATAAAACTATGTTGAGATTTGTTGAAAGACTTTTTCAGCGCGATCGCCTTCCCACCCCCATCAAGACAGCGATCGCCTCTCATTTAAAAAACGGTAGCTAATGCAATCCCGTACTCAATCTGAAGATAGATCGTTCTAGTTTCGTGGGGGCATCTCGAAACTCAATACAATTCCTGAATTCAGCGATCGCCAGCTCTAAATTCAGCGATCGCCTTCTCCAGCTAAAATAAAAGGAAAAAGGCGCAGCGAGGCCAAATGTATGACCGCTAGACAACTCCAGATCAGGCGGCAGCTAATGCGTGACGGTCAACGTTTTTCATTTACTGAGCGCATCGATAGCCTTGGACGCTGGTTTAGGAGAAACAGCAAAGCACTATCTTGAAGACAGCTTTTGGGCAAAAGCCATCCTAACCTACATCGACAAACTCAGCGAAACCCCCGATCGAGGAGCCTAACCCATGCAAATCATGCTCGACCTTCCCGATGCCCTCCAAATTAGTGAAGCAGACCTCCGCACCGAACTGGCAATTTCATTGTTTCAGCAAGAACGCATTACCCTCGGTACCGCCAGTCAACTCGCGGGCTTGCATCAAATTGAATTTCAGCAATTAATTGCCAGTCGTGGCATCTGCGTTCACTACGATGTTGAAGACTTAGAGCAAGACCTTAAAAGCCTGCGAGAGGAAGGCTGGTAATGATCGTTGTGAGTAACACTTCACCGATTAGCAATCCGATCGTCATCGGTGAGATTTCTCTATTGCAGCAAATTTACCCAAAAGTCTTCATTCCTCCCGCCGTGCATTCAGAACTCACTCGCTTATCAACTCTCCAACCGACGATGTTTTCTTTGCTTGAGGCTGGTTGGCTGAAAATCCAGGCACCGACCAATCTCAAACTTCTGAATACACTAAACCAGACGCTCGATCCAGGCGAAGCTGAAGCGATCGCGCTTGCAGTTGAGCTAAGTGCAGATAGGCTTCTGATTGATGAACGCCTTGGCAGAAGTATTGCAGCAAGTTATGGACTGAAACTCAGAGGTCTTCTGGGTATTCTCATTAATGCTAAACAACAGGGGCTTATCCCAGTTCTCAAGCCAATTCTCGATCGGTTGATCGACCAAGCTGGCTTTCGAGTCAGTCAAGCGCTCTATGACCAGACGCTTCAAGAGGTGGGAGAGTGAAGCTCAGGCAATCTATCAGTACCAGAGCCGAACAAGTCGTTGCAGAGGCGGAATAGAGATTGTTGGTGGAGATACCAAGGTTACTCAACCCGCTAAACTTGGTCGTTATGGGTAAGCTACAATAATAGGCTTCGATCGCGCAATAAATACTATGTTGAGATTTGTTGAAAGACTTTTCCAGCACGATCGCCTTCCGACCCCCATCAGGACAGCAATCGCCTCTCATTTGAAAAGCAGCAGCTAAAGCTCAAGCACCACGCGGGAGGTTTTAGGCTTGGAAATACAAATTAGCACAGAACCCTCTGCGATCGCAGCCGTTGGTTCTTCCTGGTACTCAACTTCCCCTTCAAGAATTCTGCACATGCAGGTTCCGCAAATCCCTGCCCGACAACTGTAGTCAGGGTTAAGGTCATTGGCCTCTGCAAACTCAAGAATACTGTCATGCTCCGATTCCCAAGGCAGAGTCCGATCCGACTTCGCAAAGACAATCTCAGCGCGCTCATCCAATGCGGGTGCAGGAGAGACACTCACAGCCGGAGCGGTGCGTGCCTTCATAAACGATTCAAAATAGACCCGAACGTCAGGCACCCCCCACTCTTGAAGTCCTTTCCTAATGGCATTCATAAAGGGCGGCGAACCGCACAGAAAAAACTCCGCGTCCTGACTCGCTAGGGATTGAATCAGCGCCGTATCGACATAACCCGTACTGTGAAATTGACCTTCATCTTCTGGGCGAGGACGGCTGTAGGCAAAATGCACCTGTAAGTTGGGATTCTGCTCGGCAAGATGCAGCACTTCATCTCGGAAGGCATGGTAGCGGCCATCTCGCGCACCGTGCAAGAACCAGATGGGACGGTTAGGATTCAGACGGCTACAGGCTTTTGCCATCGCGATCGTGGGTGTAATTCCGACCCCATTACTCACTAATACTGCGGGGCTAGATTTGCGGACATCCAGCACAAATTTACCGCTGGGTGGCTTGGCCGAAATGACGGAGCCTTCCTGAACCCGATCGTGCATGAAGTTAGAGGAAAGTCCCGGTGGCACATCTAAATCTCTGGGCGCAGGTTCGCGCTTAATCGACAGGCGATAGGTGTCGCAGGGTTCGGGATAATCGGACAAGGAATAGGTTCGCAGGACAGGCTTTGCTTGTCCGGGAATCTCTAGCTTAATGGTCAAGAATTGGCCGGGTTGGAAGCCGGGGATTTCGTTGCCGTCTTCAGGTTTCAGGTAAAACGAGGTAATCTCCTCGCTCTCTTTCACCTTGCGCACGACGACAAAATTGCGCCAATCTTTCCAGTCCTGTGTAGCAGCATTCGGTATCGAGAGAGTGCTAGCGCTTTGGGGCGATCGCTGCTCTACCTTTCCTTTATACGCCAACCCCAGCGCTGCGCCACCACCCGTTGCCAGCAGAGCGGCGTAGACTCCCCACTGGTAAGCGGCTTTATCCTTGGGGTTAGTTACACCAATGGCGATCGCACTGGCAAAGGTAACAATCGATCCAACCGTCGCAGCCGCCGTCAAGCCTCTAACTAATGGATTTTGAATGCGTCCTAAACTCTCTAGCACAGTCGTCTCCTTAATTTTTGAGAGGAAATAATTTCTATCGCGGTCATTCTATTGCGGTAGGCGATCGCTCAGCGACATCGGTTCATAGCCTATTCCCTGTCGCCGATAACCGCAGCGAAAGATACAGCGTTTATTGTTTTCATGATGCAGCTTTGCGCAACGCACAGCATTTCGGCCTTTCCACCGCACATATACTTCCGAGGCCAGTAACATTCCGACCAAAGGAGCGATGAAGTACACCCATAGCGCTGTAAAGTTGCGAGCTAAGATGGCTGATGCCGTAGTTCGGGCCGGATTCATGCTCATGCCTGAAAGCGGTGCTTCTAAGGTGATATAAGTTGCAATTAAGGCCCCGGCAAACAGCCCGGTATAGCGCCCTCGGCTGGGGTTGTTCGATACAAACAAAACCATCAGCATCATCCCAAAGGAAATCGCCAGTTCAGCCAGGAATGCAACCCCGACACCACCCGCTCCGGGCGCGGTCACAATGTAATTCACGGACGGATCTGCGATCGCCCCTCTCAAGATCCCCCCTGCTAGCAAAAGCCCGATGAGTCCGCCAAAAAACTGAAACCAGATGTAATAAAATGCATCCCAAGGTTTCACTTTGCCCAACCGAAAGAATGTGAGCGTGAACGCTGGGTTGAGATGGGCACCGGATTGCTTGCCCCACGGGGAATAGACAATGGCGATCGCTGTCAGCCCCATCGCCACCCCAATTAGGAATCGTCGGAGGAGCGGAAGGGCGATCGCCTGGTGGATAGGCGAACCTGGATGTTCCAGTAGCGTGGTGAACACCGCTGCCGAAATCATGAACAGCCCCAACCCCGCTGCCTCCATGAGATATTCGGGATAGTGACGACGCAGCGTATTCATGACAACTCGGAAACCTCCAACTGGCCTGTTTGTCGGGTCACTTCCCAATGAGTCCGTTCTCCTTCGCGCCAGAAGCGTAAGTCAACCTTCGCTTGGCCAATTTCCAGATTGGTTAACGCGAGATCGGGTAACCAATCCGGTAAAACAGGATGGAGTCGCAAGCTTGCGTTGGGCGCATCTGCCTCAAGGCCCAGCATCGTGCGAATGAAAAAGAAGATAGACCCAGCGGCCCACGCCTGAGGAATATTCGCATCTGGGTAGGGAACCGGGAAACTTTCCGATTTGCGTTCAATTCCGGCAAATAGTTCTGGCATTCGTCCTGACTCGAAGTAACTCGCCGCCGCAAAGGTTGCTTCGGCAATGCGATTGGCTTCTTCGTGAAATCCGTAGCACTTCAATCCGGCTGCAATAAACGAGTTGTCGTGGGGCCAAACGCTACCGAGCTGATAGCTAATCGGGTTATAGGCCGGATTCAGCGAGGAGAGCGTTCGGACTCCCCAACCGCACCACAGATCGGGCTGGAATAGACGTTCTACCATGCGCCCTGCCTGTTCTGGCGGTACGATGCCCGCCCAGAGCAGATGCCCCGGATTGGAGGTAATAGAGCGAATTTGCTGCTTGTCTTTGTCTAGTCCCAGACAGTAGAATCCTTCTTCCTCCATCCAGAAGCGATCGTTGAACCGTTGATACAGTTCGTCGGCTTTCTGCCGTAGTGTCTGAGCACGCTCTGGTTTCCCCCAAAGTTCGTAGATCCCTGCGGCACGCTTCCAGGCATCATAGACATAGCCCTGTACTTCGCACAAGGCGATCGGCGGTTCAACTTGACTCCCATCGGGATAAACGATTGAGTCGCCAGAATCTTTCCAGCCCTGGTTGCGTAACCCGTCTTTAGAACGAGTCACATATTCCACAAAGCCATCGCCGTCGAAGTCGCCGTATCGATCGATCCAGGTCAACGCTCGATCCAGAGCCACCTCGCAATCTTCGAGTATGGAAGTATCTGCATTCCAGTGGTAGGCTTCCGCCAGGGTGATAATCCAGAGAATGGTGGCTTCGATCGTGCCATAGTAGGGCGTATGGGGCACTTCATGGAGTTGCGCCAGTTCACCCCGCCGAATTTCGTGCAGAATTTTACCGGGCTGGGCATCGCGCCAGTCATCTACCTCTGTGGCCTGAAGTTGGGCTAAGCGCACCAGTGTTCCTCTGGCAAACTCAGGATTCACGGCCATGGTTTGCAATCCGGCAATAATCGAGTCACGGCCAAACACGGCGACAAACCAGGGGAGTCCGGCGGCGGGCATCCAGTAAGATTTCTCATTATCTTCAAAGGCAATTCGCAATGCTCCCATGTCAATCAGCGCTTGTCGATAGGTACTGGCGACTTCTTCATTGGAAGATTGGAGCTGCGTCGAAATATCCAGGAAGTTAGCCAGCACCTTGCCTGCTTCGGTGACATCGATATCGGCGCTGGTGTGACGGGGTTCTAAGACATCCCCATCGGCGAGGGCAATGTGGTTGATGCATCCACCCCAGGTTTGGCCCGGTTCAAGCGCCACATCGAAGATCAAGCGACCGTTGGCGTAATAGGGCGGCGAATCGGAATGCTCCATCGCCGTGATCAACCCTCTACGGAAGGGGCCATTTTGATAATCGGTCATCAGTTTGCCCTCGCCCCAAACGGTTTGCATTTGACCCCGCGCCAGAAGCTGCTTCCCTTTGACCTGGAAAATATCGGCAAAGTCGGAACGCATGGACAGCATGAGTTGCAACTCAACCCGCTGCATGTGGTGATTGGTAATGTGGATATCTTCATGGAGACCACCCACGACATCGCGTCGCAAGGTGACAATCAGACGACCTTCAGGGAAGTTTCCGCCTACAGTTCGCAGTTCTGGATTGGTGAATTGATACAACGCAACCCGATGAGTCAGAATACTAGAAGCTAGAAGTTTTAAGGGGGTTCGATTAAGGGAAATTTCATAATATGAAATTAACCGAGTATCGCGGACAAAGAACCCTTGAGGAAGCCGATCGTTAATGGAACCATCGCGAGCGGTCACGAGGAAAGAAGACCCATCGCTGATAGCGATTTGTTCGGTGTTCACCGCAACTTTGGCTGGCATAATTCACCTCTTCTAGACGTCCCTGTAGTCTAATGGGCTGCGCTGAACGTTGAATGATGCTGGGCTAAACGGTTACTGTGACTCGTCTGAATGGTTGCTGAGAGTTTGATCGGGATTGTTGCGATCGCCATTGATTTCATCATCAACCCTGCTAGTGCCTATTTAATCCGCTCTATCAGACGATCGCCCACCCGTAAAGCATTAGCAATAATTGTCAAGGTAGGATTCACAGCCGCACTGGATCGAAAAAAACTCCCATCCACCACATACAGATTGTCCACATCATGGGTGCGGCAGTTAATATCCAAAACCGAGGTTTGGGGATCTTCCCCGAAGCGACAGGTACCGCACTGGTGGGCTACGCCCTGGAGCGGAATTTTTTTGCGGAAATAGAACGAACAAGGGAGGATGCGATCGCCGCAGTCGATGGACTTCAGCACCTCTGTCCAGCGCTGGAGCAGCCGATCGAACGCTTCAGCGTTATTGTCAGAATAGTGAAGCTGAATTGTGTCGTCCTGCACTAAGACACGATTATTTGCATCCGGCAAATCTTCAGAGGTTAACCACCAATCTACCGAGCGATTCGCCATGGCAGTAAAGACCTCCTGGTTTTGAAACGAAACCCCGGCCACTGCGGGCGAATCTACGGCAATCATGTCGGCGCTCACTTTGCCCAGCAATTGCACGTGCCCCATCGGGTAATCGAAGCCTTCCTCTCCCCAGTAAAAGTCATTCACCGCCATCGTCTTCTGGAAGACAGTTGGATTCAGTTTTTTCGTTAAGCCCACAATGGCCCCGTTTTGGTGCTTCATAAAATTCCGCCCCACCTGGTCGGAACGGTTGGCTAAGCCGTTGGGGTGCTGGTCGTTTGCCGAGCGGAGCAGCAACGCAGCAGAATTAATCGCACCACAAGCGACCACGACAATATCGGCAGAGAATTGGTGAATCTGTCCTGCGATTTCAGTCTCCACCGATGTGACCTCGCGCCCGGATGGACTCGCGTGCAACCGCAAAACTTTCGCTTCCGTCAGCAACGTCAGATTTTCATAGCGATCGTCGGCAGGGCGCACGCAGTTGAGATCCGCATCTGCTTTCGCATCCACTAAGCAGGGAAACCCATCGCAGGTGTTGCAGCGAATGCAGGCGCTTAAGCGGCGATTGACCTCATTAAACTTAATCGCTAGCGGAATATAGAAAGGATGGAATCCTTTCGCTTGCAGCGCATCGTGAACTTCTTGAATGCGCGACTCGTGTTTGAGCGGCGGAAATGGATAGTCCTCTTGGGCGATCGGCTCTGTGGGATCTAAACCATGCTGACCGTGGACATCGTAGAGCTTTTCGGCCTGGGTGTAGTAAGGCTCGAAATCGCGATATTTCAGCGGCCATTCTGGAGAAATCCCGCCTTTGTGCTGCACCTGCTCAAAGTCCCGTTCCCGCCAGCGAAAGAGAGCACCACCGTAGACCTTGGTATTGCCGCCGACAAAATATCCAGTACCGGGATGCAGCTCTTGACCCGTCTTATCGCGCCAAACCTCGGTCGTATGGTAGCGGTCTTGCTGGAAGACAGAAACGGCATCCCAGTTCTCTTTCTCTCTGGGTAGAAAAGAACCTCGTTCTAGAACTAAGATTTTCTTACCTGTGGGAGCTAGACGATAAGCCAAGGTGCCGCCGCCTGCGCCAGTTCCAATGATAATGATGTCGTAATGGGTATTCATAGATCGCGCTACTGCTCCTGATAATTCCAAAGCAATCCGCCATCCACAAAGAGCGTGCTGCCTGTGATGTAGCCTGCATCTTCTGAAGCCAGAAACGCCACGAGCGACGCAACATCTTGAGGTTGACCCAGCCGCCCCAAAGGAATATTTTGGAGGAGTGCGCCCAACTTTTGCGGATCGTTGAGTAACTTGGTATTGATTGGCGTTTCAATTGCGCCTGGAGCTACGTTGTTAATCGTAATACCCAGCGAACCCAGCTCAACAGCTAGATTGCGCGTCAACATCTTCATTCCGCCTTTGCTTGCACAGTAGGCCGTGAAATTGGGAAAAGGCAGTTCCTCATGCACCGAGCTAATGTTGATGATTTTCCCAGGACGCTTCGTTTCAATCAGATGCCGAACAAACGCTTGGGTAGCGAAGAACACACCCTTCAAGTTGACATTCATCACAGCATCGTAATCCTCTTCTGTCGCTTCCCAGAAGGGTGCATGTTTTTCAATTCCGGCATTGTTCACTAAAATATCCAGCTTGCCAAAATGCCGGATACTGTCCGCAATCAGTTGGCGCACCTCCTCCACGCTGCCCAAATCTGCCTGGATTGTGTACCCCGTCGAATGAGGACACATTGCTGTATAGCAACTGCCGCCAATTTCCTGAACCTTTGCCAGGGTTTCCTCTGCCCCTTCTGGATGAGATCGATAGTTGATCGCAACATCTGCCCCTGCTTGAGCCAGACGCAAAACAATTCCCTGACCGATGCCTTGACTGCCACCTGTAACGAGTGCAACTTTACCTTCAAGTGTCATGAGCGTTCTCCTTTGATTGACCGCTCAATTTGGCAGCGCCAAACGTCGCGTTGAACTCATCTAAGAATTATATTGATTGTCATGTGAAATGAGGATTGAAAGATGATGGGGTGCTAAAGATCCAAGTCCAGAAAGCTGATTTTTTGCCCCAAAAACCCTTATGAATTTCTCAGCAAAATTTAAGAACGTGCGGGTACGATCGCTTTGCAACTCAACTTGATTCATGCCTTTTGGGCGAGTTAAAGATAGATCGAGCGATCGGTTGTTAAGTCGTTCGCAAAAATTTACTGCTATTCGGTATTCTAAAATACTAAAATAGAAAAGAACCTAAGAACCGTTCGATAGTGGGGGGATGCGAAGTTTAGTCCTTCTCAGGTTGTTGCGGACGAAGACGTATCCGGTGCCGCCCGTCTGCTCGTAAGGGTCGAGCGCCAAGATTTTAGAACTGTTTGATGCTGAAACAGCAAATTGCTGTTTCGGTTCTGCGCGCCCGAGCTTTTGCCCCGGCGTCAGTTCGAGCTTTTGTATAAAAAAGTTGAGGTTTGTAGAAATGTCCATACAACAGCGTGCCATTTCGATCGCTTCTGGACTTGGTTTTGGGGTGGTTTTGTTGGGAGGAGGAGTCTTGTTTGCTGCTTTACCCAACGCGCCCGCAGCGGCTGAGATGAGTAATTACAGCGTTACAAAGGTAGAAGCACCGCGTTTGCTCAAGGTTTCTGCCCTGCACTTGGAACCAGCAGGGATGGGCACCTTCTATTTCACCATCGCCGTGCCCGCTAGCTACGGCAAGTCCATAGAAGCCATTCGCATCAGTCAAATTCCAGGGGGCGATCGCATCATCGACCTTGAGGCGAACGAAAGTAAAGTCGTCATCGGTCCGCGGGTGACTCGCAATAGCGAAGCCATACCGCTCTCTGCCATTGGCGGACCCGAAGATGAGACGGGAGCGCTCACCCTCGCCTTTGCCCAGCCCGTCGTACCGGGGACAACCTTTACCGTTGCGGTGGAAGCCGAGCGGAATCCCACAAGTGGCGGCATTTACCAATTTGGGGTGACGGTCTATCCAGTGGGAGAAAGCACGACTGGCCACTATATAGGCACTGGCCGCGTTACGTTCAATTCAGATTAGTGCTCGCCTGGGTTAACTTTGCCACGATATTCGCGGCAGGGGCAGTCCAGCCCACAATTCCGCCCTGAGCGCGAACCATCTCCAGAGTCGCCTGCTTGAATTCGGGGAAATAGCTTTCTGTGGCGTCTTCCACCATCAAGCACTCAAACCCGCGATCGTTGGCTTCGCGCATGGTGGTTTGGACACAGACTTCTGTGGTGACGCCCGTAATCAGCAAGTGGGTGATGCCTTTTTCGCGGAGCATCGCCTCTAAGTTCGTGCGACAAAAGGCACCCTTGCCCGGTTTCTCAATCACGGTTTCGCCGGGCAGGGGGGCCAGTTCTGGAATGATGGCATTGCCGGGTTCGCCGACAACGAGGATGCGTCCCATGGGACCGCGATCGCCAATTTTCAATCCTTCGCCGCCGCGATGCAGCTTGGAGGGCGGGCAGTCAGAGAGATCGGGGCGATGGCACTCGATGGTATGGAAAACGGGCAGTCCGTTGGCGCGAAAGGCCTCTAAAAGCTGCTTGAGAGTGGGCACGATCGCCTGAAGCAACCCGACATTATTGCCGAGAGCGTCGCCAAAGCCTCCCGGTTCCATGAAATCGCGCTGCATGTCGATGATGATGAGGGCCAAGCAACCGGGAGCGGGCAGTTCGTAGTCGTAGGGCTGGGCGGGAATTAAGACCATAGCTCGGCAGGTTTCTCCCAAATAACAAGGACGATGCAACCCGAAGCGCTGGCGACGCTGTGGCTGCTTTGGGGTGGGTTGATCGCGAGGGTTCCGGCTTCGTAGGTGCCGTTGCAATCGCTCTGGGAGCCGGACAAGACAAAAATATGCTCGAATCCGGGATGGCTGTGATGGGGGACGCTGGCGCCCGGTTGGTAGCGCAACAGCGCGGCAGAAGCGCCTCCATCGCCGTCACTATACAGGCGATAGATCTCGACTCCATCGCGGAAGGGTTGCCAAGGGAGCTGCTCCGGGCGATCGCCCAGTTCGAGCAAATTCCTGAGGACCAGGGATTTTTCCATCAGTGACCCGCCATGCTGCGACCAATGGTGGCAAAATCCGCATCGGCGATCGCGCTTTCGTAGGAGAATTTCCCTTCGCTGATTACCAAAATCCGATCCGAGAGCTTGAGCAGCTCGTCGAGATCTTCGCTGACCAACAGCACGGCCACGCCTCGGTTGCGGGCCTCCACAATCTGACCGTGGATGTACTCCACCGCTGCAAAATCGAGGCCAAAACAGGGATTGGCCGCAATTAAAAGCTGAATGAGATCGGAAGACAGCTCCCGCGCCAGCACCGTGCGCTGGACGTTGCCCCCGGATAAATTACCCACGGGGGTTTCCGGCGAAGGCGTCTTGATTTTGAACGTGGCAATCAATCCCGACGCCATCTCCCGAATGGCCTTCAGGATCAGAAAAATACCGCCCTTGGCTTGGGGAGGACGGTCGAACGTGCGGAGCGCCAGGTTTTCGGCAACGCTCATGTGGGCCACGCAAGCGTTGCGAAGGGGCTCTTCCGGCAGCGTAAAGACTTTATGGCGATACATTTCGGCGCGGGTGGCGCTGTAGGGTTCTCCATTCACCAGAACCTGCCCGCCCGTCGCAGGGCGCTGTCCGGCCAAAACTTCCACCAGCTCCCGCTGGCCGTTGCCCGAAATGCCTGCAATGCCAATAATGGAGCCGCTGGGCACCTGAAGGTTGATACCCGCCAGCGCCTCCACGCCATTGTCTTTCTCAGCGCGGAGGTCTTTGACCTCTAGAACCACCTTGGGTTCGGGATGCACCACCTTCTCCACCTGCTTGGGTTCGCGGCGCTCGCCCATCATCATCTCGGACATATCGGCAATGGACAGGTTCTTAACCGCACCGCATCCGGCAAAGGCCCCCTTGCGCAGCACCGTAATCTCGTCGCAAAAGGCGGTTACTTCCCGGAACTTATGGCTGATGATCAAGACGCTGAGGTGTTTGGCAGTCACGGCTTCTCGCAGCAACCCCAGGACCTCATCGGCCTCCTGGGGCGTGAGGACGGAGGTGGGTTCGTCCAGAATCAAAATCCGCACCTTCAGGTAAATCTGTTTGAGGATTTCCAGCTTTTGCTTTTGCCCCGCTGCCAGTTGGGCGACGGGCATATCCAAGGGCACCTTAAAAGGAGCCTGAGCCATAAAGGCATTGAGGTTTTCGTACTCTTGCTTCCAGTTAATTAGATTGGTATTTTCAAATCGAGACAGCACCAGATTCTCGGCTACGGTCATGGCGGGGACGGACGTGAAGTGCTGGTACACCATCCCAATACCGTAGGTGTGGGCATCGCGGGGGCTGGCAATCGTGCGGGAATGTCGGTCGATCAGCACATCTCCACGATCGGGAGTATAAAACCCCATGATGCATTTCACGAGGGTGCTTTTGCCCGCTCCGTTTTCTCCCAATAGAGCGTGGAAGGTGCCGGGCTTGAGGTGCATGGAAACGTTATCTAGAGCGGTCAGGCTTCCAAACCGTTTGGTCATATTAATGACTTCAAGGTCTGGCGGTTGCGTAATTTCCATTTGGGTATTGATGGTAGCGGTCGTCATGGGTTACATCCAAATTGCGGTTCTGGGGATTGGATATGGATGGGTCGATGAGAGCGGGTTATAAAACGGGTTGCGGAATTTTCGATACGGACGGGATATCTTGAATGGCGGCAAGCAACGCATCGGAATCGGCTACCGCGCCAAATACGCCTCCCTGCATTTGAATCATTTTGAGGGCGGCGAGGTGGTTGCCATAGTCCGTCGCGCCCGTGCAGTCCGACAGCATCAGGCATTCGTAACCGCGATCGTTGGCGTCGCGCATGGTGGTGTGGACGCAGACATCGGTGGTGATGCCCGTCAAAACAATATTTTGGATGCCTTTCAACCGCAGGAGCAGGTCGAGATCCGTCGCGTAGAAGGAACCTTTGCCGGGTTTGTCGATAATGGGTTCCCCAGGCAGGGGAGCCAGTTCTGGAATGATGTCCCATCCCGGTTCGCCGCGCACCAGAATTTTGCCGCAGGGACCGGGGTCGCCAATGCCCGCACCAATTTGCTGCGATCGCCATCTCTTATTCAGCGGCAAATCCGCCAGATCCGGTCGATGGCCTTCGCGGGTGTGAATGATGTAGAACCCGCGATCGCGCAGGGCCGCTAACACTTTTTTGATGGGTTCGATGGGCGCGCGAGTGAGGGACAGATCGTAACCCATGCGGTCTACGTAGCCCCCAATCCCGCAGAAGTCCGTCTGCATGTCGATGATAATGAGGGCCGTATTGTCGGGGCGCAGCTCGCCATTGTAGGGATAGGGATAAGGCTCCGAGCGGACAAAGCGATCCATAGTTAGACTCCTTTTACACTGAAGACCGGGTGTTTGGATGCCATGTAAGCGCGCCATCCGCC
Organism: Altericista sp. CCNU0014; assembly: GCF_044923475.1. Lineage (NCBI taxonomy): Bacteria > Bacillati > Cyanobacteriota > Cyanophyceae > Synechococcales > Altericista > Altericista sp. CCNU0014. Next base: position 529,969 of record NZ_CP137338.1, on the reverse strand, counting down.
CCACTCTGTAATTTCAAGTTGGTTTTCGCACAGGATGGGTTCGCCGAGGACGCCCAAGACCATTTCGCCATCCGCCAAACGCACCTTCCCGACGCTCAACCCCGGCGGCTCCTGCCACAGCAGCATTCCCAATCCCGCCGATGGAACTTGCCAGACCTCAACGGCGATCGCCGCGCCTCCGTCTCGCACCCGCACCATCGCCGGATGAATGTCCCCAATCGACCACAGTCGATAAACAGGCTCGGTGAAAGCTTCTCGCACAAAAATCGCGCCAACCCCAATCAAATTGGGATTCAGCACCAACCCCCGCATCAACGTCCCATTCACCGCAAGATCCACAATATCCATTCCAATCCCCTCGTAGGGGCGCGCCGACGCGCGCCCTCTGCCGCCAAAAGCCGAGCTAGCTCGTCGATCCCAACGCTCCCGGCGCGCCGGAAATCGTCCGCGTCGGAGAACAAGTCAAAATCATAATCCCCAACGTCAGGATGTAAGGGGCCGCATTGAACAAATAGTAGCCCTCGGTAATCCCCACCGACTGAAGGGCAGGGCCGATCGCCTGCGCCCCGCCAAACAGCAGAGACGCGTACAAACACTGCATCGGCTGCCAGCGGGCAAAAATAACCAGCGCCACCGCCATTAACCCCTGCCCCGTCGAAATGCGCTCGCTCCAAATGCCGGGATAGTACAGCGACAGCGACGCACCGCCAATTCCCGCCAAAAAGCTCCCCGCAATAATCGACAGCATCCGGACCTTTTTAATGGAAACCCCCATTGCCAAGGCCGCATCGGGACTGTCGCCCACCGCTCGAATAAACAAACCCCAGCGGGTGGACTTGAAAAACCAGGTCATGATCGGCGCCAAGGCCACCCCAAGCAAAAACAGCGGGCTGATTCTCAACGCTTCTTGAAGCGATGAAATACTGCTCCAGCTGCCGAGATCGAAGGTGGGCAGTTGCGGAGCCGAGGGCTGGATGAACGGCTTCCCTAAAAAGAAGGCAATACCGCTGCCGAAAATAATCATCGCGATGCCGACTGCCACATCGTTTACCTTCGGCTGCTGCGTCAGCCAAGCGTGAACGAACCCCAAGGCCATCCCCGCCACCCCTGCCATCAACACGCCCAACCACGGAGAACCCGTCAGGTAAGAAATGGCATAGGCACTCATGGCTCCGGTGAGGAGCGTCCCCTCCAAGCCCAAGTTAATCTTGCCGCTTTTTTCCGTGAGGCACTCGCCCAAACTGACGAAGAGAAAGGGCGTGCCGCCTCGCATCGTGCCAGCGGCGATCGCCAGCGGAACGCCCCACCAACCCACATTTTCTGCTGCCATCGAATGCGCTCCATCCAAAAGTAAACAATAGATTTAGACGACAGCCGCAGGCTGACGAGTGGATTTGACTTCAGACCGCTCTTTGAAAATTGCCAAACGTCCGTAGAGGGACTCGCTGTACATGACCACCAAAAAGACCAGCCCTTGAAAAACCAAAACCGTCGCATCCGGCAGGTCGTGCACCCGCTGCAAAATGCCGCCGCTGGCGAGAATGCCCCCCAGCAAAACCGCTACCACAGTGGCCGCCAAAGGGTTATAGCGAGCGATAAAAGCAACCAAAATTCCGCTGTAGCCGTAGTTTGCATTCAGAGACTCGTTGGCGCGACCGTGCACCGCTGCGACCTCCACCATGCCAGCCAGCCCCGCGCAAGATCCCGCCAAAAAGCAAATGGCCATCGTCAGCTGGCCTACGGGCAGCCCCGCAATCCGAGCCGCGCGAATGTTGCCCCCCGCCGTCCGCGCCGCAAACCCGAAGGTGGTGCGCTGAATTAAGATGTAGGCGATCGCGCAGGCAACGATGCCGTAGATCAAGCCGTAATGGATGCGCGTTCCCGGCAAAACGCCCAGCATGGCGGCGTCGGGAATGGGAAAGCTGGAGGGCTTGTTGAGAGAAGCGGGATCTTTCATCGGCCCGTTGACCAGGTGATTGAGCAGGGCGATCGCAATATAATTCATCAACAAACTGCTGATGGTTTCGTTTACGCCCCGATAGTGCCTCAGCGCGCCCACCGCGCCAATCCACAATCCCCCAAACAGCAACCCCGCTAAAGCCATTACAATTTGGACGACGAGCGGTGGTGCGTTGCTCCCTAGACCCAATCCGACCAGAATTGCGCCAATGCCGCCCATCACCAGCGCGCCTTCATTACCAATAATCACCAGTCCCAAACGGGCGGGCAAGGCAGTACAGAGCGCCGTCAGCATCAGCGGTGCGGCGCGAATCAAAGTGTTCTGGAAAGAGCGCCAATTGCCAAACGCAGCCTTGTGAATGGAGGCATACACTGCAAACGGGTTAGAACCCACCGCCGCACAGAACAGGCCGAATAAAAAAAGCGAGAACAAAATGGCCGCGACGGGCAAACAAATCGATTCGAGGGTTTTACCCCAGTGCTGAGGTTGGCGGCGTGTTTGCATTGCGGATTATCCTCCTACCTTGCCAAGAGCGCCCGCTGCCAACCAATCCATCTTATCGAGGGCAGCATCGGTAATTTTCAAGTTCTTCCCTGCCGGAATCACAGCCTTGCCCGCATTGTCCTTAATTTCGCCTTTATAGATGTATAGGCTGCTGTCGATGAGTTTGGCCTGGGTGGCATCGGCATCTTTCTCGATCGCATCGCTGACAGCGGGACCGTAGGGAGCGAGTTTGACAAACTTCTCTTTCAGCCCGCCTCGGATGAGGTGCGCGATCCCTCCATCCATCAGCTTTTTACCCGCTTTGATCTGTTCGACATATTGAGTATAAACGCTCGGAAAATCCCAGGCTGTCCCGGTCAGGTAGCCCTTAGGGGCCAAGCTAGACTGCACCGCATGGAACCCGCTGGAGTAAATGCCGCGTTTTTCAGCGGTTTCAATCACGACCTTGGGACTATCGACGTGCATGCTAATGACGTCAACGCCCTGGTCTGCCAGACTGTTGGTGGCTTCTGCCTCCTTAACAGGCAACGACCAGTCCCCTGTGAAAATAACCTGGACTTTGATGTCGGGTTTCACGCTGCGCGCTCCCAAAACGAAGCTGTTGAGGTTGCGCAGCACGGGAGTGATGGGTTTAGCCGCCACAAAGCCGAGCTTCCCTTTTTTGGACGTTTGGGCCGCCACTCGGCCTGCTACGTACTGACCTTCATCGACATCCCCAAAGAAACTGCCGACATTTTTAGGCGTTTTACCTTCTTGATAAAGGGCACCGAAGTGAAAAAACTGAACTTCTGGAAACTCTGCCGCAATTTTCGTAATGTGAGGGTCAAAGTAGCCAAAGGAGGTGGGAAACAATACGGTCGCGCCATCTTGCTCGATCATGTTGCGCATGGCTTCCTGAACCTCGGTCGTTTCCGGGACGTTGGCCTGTTCCACAATTTTAACCCCCGGCAGCTTGGCGATCGCCGCTGCTCCCTCTGCGTGAGCCTGATTGTAGCCAAAGTCATCCTTGGAACCCACGTAGATAAATCCCACCACGAGGGGCTTATCTCCTCCATCGCCCCCTTCGGAGACAGACTCCGACGAAGCGCTACAGCCCACCAATCGAGAAGTAAGGCCAAATGCTGTCGCAGCTAAAATCCCTCGGACAACCTGGCGACGAGGCAAATAAAGAGATCGTCTAGTTGACACTTAATCAAACTCCTTACACTTTCTTGAAAAAGATAATTTAATCAGCTTTAAACCCTTATAGAACACTTAAACAACCGTTTATATCGTGAAGAGCACCTTGCTTTTTCTAGCCGCGCAAATTCAGCCGCTAATCTCAGTGTTTACAAGCTAGAAGCCAGATCGTGTATACAGGGTACAATTTATAGAGTATTCTCGCAGCAAAAGGTATAAGAGGTTACATATTGATTGACTCGTTTGATAAGAAAGACGGAGAAAGATAGGGACTGCCTTTTCGTCTCTGCACGAGTACAATTTTCTCTAAACTTTATTTCAGTACTCCTTTAACAAATTGAAAATCAGCTTTTTAGCATCGCGCGTATTGCCATGAAATTTTGCCAGCCTGCTCGTAATGTTCTTTCGGCTTAGGGTATTTCAACATGCCTGTTCCCAAAGAGAATATGCGCGACTTTTTGCAACAAAAATATACAAGACCGTGACGCTCGAACGTCTGTCAACGCTTCAGAACAAAATTATTGAAAAGTATAGCTTTATACATTTCCAAAAGAAATTAGCATCATACTCTGCATGTTGTATACAGTCTCGTTAATCTTCTCTTAAAGTTCTTCTGGATAGGATAGGTTGCTTCAAAGTGACTTTATGTCTGCTACGAGGGGCTTTTTGAGTCGATTTTATATGTGTGTGAGGAAAAAGTAATGTTTAGTGCTTTCCAGGCGGATCGGAAATCCCGATTGGCCGTGCAGGTGTGCGTGTGGACGGTATTGTTTGGCGTGATGAGCGCAATGATGGAAGGGCGATCGCAGACAGCCCAAGCGGAAGAATTGACCGATATTCAGCCCGTCTCGCAAATTTCTCAGCAAGTCGATTTCGGCAACCCTGACGCTACAGCGCCAGCTTTCACGTCCAACGCTCCGTTGATTCAGGCTGTAGACGACAGCGATGCAGGTCAAGTTACATCCGTTTCTCAACTGTCCGACGTACAGCCGACCGATTGGGCTTTTCAAGCGCTCCAGTCGCTGGTCGAGCGCTATGGCTGCATTGCAGGTTATCCCGATGGCACGTTCCGTGGCAATCGCGCGGCAACGCGCTACGAACTAGCTGCGGCGCTCAATGCTTGCTTGGATCAGATTAGCGATCGCTTTGCCACGAAAGAAGACCTTGCTGCGGTCAAAGCACTCCAAGAAGAGTTCAAGGCCGAACTCGCGACTCTGAAAGGGCGCGTAGATGGACTCGAAGCCCGCACCAAAACCCTAGAAGCACAGCAATTTTCGACCACCACAAAACTCAGCGGCAATGCCTTCTTTAATATTACTGGCGCAGTTGCTGGTAGGGGCGTTACTGCCGACGGTGTCGACGGCATCCTTCCGTTTAGGGCGATCAATCAACCGGATCGCGGCATTAATGGCGTGCCCAGAACTCGTATTGCGAACGATCCGAATGTCACCTTCAGCGGGTTGGTGTGGCTGAATTTCAACACGTCCTTTACGGGCAAAGATCTGCTGCGGGTTCAGCTTGCCTCGGGTACGGGCGACTCCCCTACTAACGCTTTTGCTTCTGCGGGTCTGTACAACACGTGGGGGACTCCTTTTACAGACCAAACTGCAGGAACGACAAATGGTTTAGGAGATTTTGTGTTGCGGGAACTGAACTACAGTTTTCCAGTAGCGAAAAATTTTGAGATGGTTGTCGGCCCGCGCATTAATTTCTATCGTTACTTTGACAACAATCGGTTCACATTCTTTTTGAACGGGAGTACCAGTTTCGATTCTATCGGCAGTCCCCTGTTGAATGCGAGCAAGCGAGGCGCAGGGGCAATTGCCATCTGGTCTCCGAGCAAACAACTGCAGATTAAATTGGGCTATCTCAGCCAAAGTATTGAATTTTTGCCTTCTTTCCTCAATTCAGCAGAAAACCCGAATTTGGGTTTGTTTGATGGCACGAATACCCTGACGGGCGAAGTAACCTATTCTCCCCTTAAGACCCTCAATCTGAGGTTTCTCTACACGCGAAGCAACATTACAACGAGCTTTGGCGGTCTCATTGGAGGAACGGCTGGGTTGCCGCTATGGGGTTTGGCAGACGATGGGTTTGGCGGAAACCTCAGGCCAGCCACAGCCAATACCTTTGGCTTTAACTTCGATTGGCTGGTAACCAAAGGGTTTGGCGTATTCGGTCGCTATACCTTTGGCAATGTGAACCTCACGCCGGAGAATCCTTTAATTCCTAAAGCAGACGTCAACAATCAATCGATCCAGTTTGGTTTGGCATTCCCCGATTTGGGCAAGCAAGGCGCGCAAGGTACGCTTTCGTTTGTCGTCCCGTCGGATGTCATCAGCGGTCGCAGCAAGCTTATTTCAGGCGGCGGAGATGGGGGGACCCAGTACGATATTGAGGCCAGCTACTTCTATCCCATTAATGACAATGTTGCTCTAGTTCCAGCGTTTTACGCCATTATTAACCCGAATAACTACAACAGCAACCCTACTGTCTTTGTGGGTAACTTGCGGATGCAGTTTAATTTCTAACGCTTAGGTTTGTTTTTATCCCCGCAGTTTTCTCCTCTGCGGGGATTTTTTTACGCGCGAATATCGTAACCAAATAAATTTGGATTTACTTCTGCAAGTTGTAAATCCGCTAGACCGTACTCTGCCCAGCGTCGATCGACCATTGCAGCAGTATCGGGATCTGAAATCAGCGGATCGTTCCAAACGCGATCGGTTTCTGGATAAACCTTAGTAGTAGCGTCAATGCCCATTTTGCTGCCCAATCCCGCTCTTTCCGTGGCAAAATCCAAAGAATCGAAGGGGTTATCCGGCAAAATAAACACGTCGCGAGCGGGATCGACTTTGGAGGTAATCGCCCACACTACAGCGCGCGGATCGCGGATGTTGATATCTTTATCCACCACAATCACAAATTTGGTATAGCTGAACTGCGGCAGGGCGCTCCAAAAGGCTAGGGCGGCGCGGCGAGCATGGCCTGGGTAGGCTTTATCGATAGATAGTACCGCCGCCTTGTAACTCAGGGCTTCCATAGGCAAAAAGAAGTCGATAATTTCGGGGACTTGCTGCCGCAGGATGGGTGTGTAGATCCGGTTGAGGGCGATCGCCATCATGGCATCCTCTTTAGGCGGACGACCGCTGAAGGTGGTCAGGTAAATCGGATTTTTGCGATGGGTCATACAGTGGAAACGCAGCAGCGGCGCATTTTCGTTGACGCCGCCGTAGTAGCCCATGTGATCGCCAGCGGGGCCATCCACACCCGTTTCGCCAGGGGTAATGGTGCCCTCTAAAATCATTTCGGCAGCGGCGGGGACTTCTAGATCGACCGTTTTGCATTTGGCCAAATGAATGCCGGAACCGCTATAGAGTCCAGCAAAGAGCCATTCCGATAGATCCACGGGGACGGGGGTGGCAGCCGCCATAATGACAAGAGGGTCTACCCCAAGGGCGATCGCCACTTCCAATTTCTCGCCGCGCTCGGCTGCTTTGCGCAGGTGACGGGTGGGGCCGCGCACCGAAAGCCACTGAACGGTCATGGTGTTTTTAGACTGGAGCTGAAGTCGATAGACGCCAACGTTAGGGATTTTGCTCTCGGGATCTTTGGTAATCATCAGGCCGAGGGTGAGCACTTTGCCCGCATCCCCCGGATACACGCGCAGCATCGGGATTTTGGTGAGATCGACGGCATCGTCCTTTAAAACGACCTGATGGCAGGGCGGCAATAGATCTCGACTGGGTTTTGCCTTGAGCACGTCAAACAAAACTTTACCAAAGTCGATGGCCTGGGAAATCTTTTTGGGCGGTCTGGGCTGATACAGGAGTGCCAGCTTTTTGCCGAGGGTTTCTAGGTCTTCAGGCTTATCGACGTTCATGGACCAGCAGATCCGCTCCACGGTCCCCATGAGATTGACGGCAACGGGCGTCTCGTAGCCCTTCACATTCTCAAACAACAGTGCTGGGCCACCTTTTTGCAGCATGCGGGTGGCTATTTCGGAGATTTCCAGATCCGAGTCAACCAGCGCTGAAATGCGGCGGAGCTGTCCGCGTTCTTCGAGGAGCTTGATAAATCCGCGCAGGTCTCTGGTCATTAAATTACAGGATGAAAGTGACTTCCTTTTAATTATGAATGGATTTGAACAGAAGATCCCCGCTGAACTGAAGCCAAACGAATGTTGCCGATCGCCTGCCGTCATGCAATGCGTCCGATAATCGAGAAAGGGCATTACTCCATCCAAGGACGCGTAACCCTATCCAAGGCATCCCATTCCTGCGGCGTCAAAGACCAACCCATCGCACCCGCATTCTCTCGCGCTTGTTTTTGATTTTTTGCGCCTGGAATCGGAATGACCCCCTCCCGATTTATCAGCCAGTTCAGCGCAACCTGCCCCAGCGTCTTATCGTGCGCTTCGGCACATTGGCCCAATACGTTCAGCACCGGTGCGAGTTTCGCCAACCCCTGCGCGCTAAAGCGCGCGTCAAAACGACGCGCCCCTTGAGGCGGACTGTCCGGGGTATACTTGCCCGTCAGCAACCCCTGCGCCAGCGGGCTGTAGGCCAAAATCGTAACGCCGAGCCGTCGCGATCGCTCCAACAGCCCCTGCTTCTCGATCTGGCGCGTCACCAAAGAATAGCGCACCTGATTGACCGCCAGCGGCACGCCAAAGCGCGCCAAACTATCGTGGGCCTTCTGCATCTGATCCGCACTGTAATTGCTCACCCCCACCGCCCGAATCCAACCCTTTTGGACCGACTCCGCCAACGCCTCAAATAACGCGTCTTGACCGAGCAAAAAACTAAACGGCCAGTGAACCTGATACAGATCGATCGTCTCAACTTGAAGCCGATCTAAACTGGCCCGCACCGCATCCAGTACTGACGATTGAGTAAATCGCCACGGCACCGGACCAAACTTAGTTGCAATTTGCACGGGCACCGAAACCTCCCGACAAAACTGCCCCAACAACCGCTCCGATTCACCCATTCCGTAAACCTCAGCGGTATCAAAAAACGTAATACCCGCCCCTACAGCCGATTGAAACGCAGCCTCCACCTCTGCCGCACCATAGCGATCGCCGTAGCCCCAAAAGAGCCTATCTCCCCAAGCCCAGGTCCCGATCCCGATCGGAGACACCACCGGGCCGTGCTGTCCGAGCTGACGACTGGTTATCATCGTTACATTTCTTTATAAACGTTTCTCTAATAGCTTAATCCTTCAGAATCCTTTCGGGAAACCATGCCACAATACTCTCGGAATTTCTAAGCAGGCGGAAATACAAGTTCTATGGCGATGAAACTCGATGCAGTCGTTCCATTTGGGCGATCGCTGGATGAATATACCCGCATGTTTGACCTCACTGCGGCGGATTTGTCGCAGCGGATTCTGGGGGTTGGCGACGGCCCAGCTAGCTTTAATGCTGAAGCCACGCAGCAGTGCGGAACAGTAATTTCTGTGGATCCGATTTATTGCTTTACGGGTGCGGAGATTTTGCAGCGATTCGATGCCGTAGTGGATGACATCATCGGTCAGGTTAAAGCCACTGCCGAGGACTACGTGTGGCAGTATCACAAATCCCCTGAAGATCTGCGTCACAACCGAGAACAGGTCATTCGCAAGTTCTTGGCCGACTATGACGAGGGCAAACGGGGCGATCGCTATCGAACAGGCGAATTGCCGACCCTCAATTTTCCCGATAGGTCCTTTGACTTAGGGCTGTGTTCCCACCTCTTGTTTCTCTATTCCGAGCATCTCGATTACGCGTTTCACCGCAGTGCAATTTTAGAAATGCTGCGGGTGAGTCAGGAGGTGCGGATTTTTCCGTTACTGACCCTGATGCTAGAGCGATCGCCCCACCTAGATCCGCTCCTGGTCGAGCTGCGGCAGTTAGGCTATCGGGCGGACGTGGTGCGGGTAACGTACGAACTCCAAAAAGGGGGAAATGAAATGTTAGTCGTTCGGCAGTAAAACACGGTCGCTATCGACTCCCCGCCGCCGCCGCAATTTGCCACTCCTGAATTTGGGTACCTGGAATCTCGAGAACTCTCTCGCTCTTGTTTTCTGTAGGAATAATCGCCTGCCAATCTACACTGGCGTCGAGTTGCTCTACGATTCCTTCCAAGTTGTACTGCCCCACATGAAGATCGGGTGAAAGGCGATTTTTGGTCAATTCGCCAAAATCGGGTAGCGCCAGGAAAGAGTCTCCTTTTTTATTTTTTAGAATTAGAGGCCGATCGCGATCGACAGCGACAATGCCAGGGAAACCGACCAGTCGCAGGTAAAAGTCATCGTGGCGATTGGGATAAATTTGTCGGAAGGCGATCGCTTGCCAAGCATAGTGATTGCGATCCGCGAAGGTTTGCTTCGCCTTAAATAAAATTTGTCCGGGTAATTCCTCATGCTGCGTGACCGTTGCTAGTGCCACGGGTGCCAACCCCATCTGGCTGCCGATGAGGAGCGCTACAATGCCAATCGTGGCAAGCAGCTTGAATGCGTGCGTTATTATGGCGCGAATCATCTGTTTTGGTTGGAATTCAAGAGAAGTTGGCGGTGCTTACGATCTGGTTTTCAAATGGCGATTGAAGAAGCTTAAAGTCATCGCCCAAGCTTCCGAAGAAGCTGTAGGGTTGTAGCTATCCCGGCGATCGCTGAAGAAACCATGTCCTGCTTTGGAAAACACGTTGAGAGAATATTGTTTTTTTGCCTTCGATAGGGCCGCTGCAATTTGCTGATGCTCTTCCGCTGGAATCGATGCATCCTCTGCGCCGTAGATCAGCAGAATAGGGGCCATCATCCGTTCGACCCGATCCAGCAAATTCGCCCGTCCGAGCGGATCTGGATTTGCCGCTATTCCGCCGCCGTAAAAACTGACGGCGGCTTTTACAGTGCTAGCCTGTACTGCATTGGCCAAAAACGCGTAGCGACCTCCCATGCAAAAACCGATCGCGCCCACACCACCCGGTTTGACCTCCCGTCGCTTCCCTAAAAAATCGGTTCCTTTGCCAAACTCTGCCATGACGACATCGTCTTTAAGGGTCTTGAGCTTTGCAACGGCCCCGTCGATATCCGTGTAGGGGTAGATTGCACCGTGGTAAAAATCTGGAGCCAGTGCCGCATAGCCCGCTTGCGCGAGGCGATCGCACACGCTTTTGATATTGCTGTTGAGACCAAAGGCTTCCATAATGACAACAACTGCGGGGTACCGCCCCTTGGTGCTAGGCGTAACGTAATATCCCGTCAAATCTCGATCGAGTTGAACCTTTCGACCTTTCGGCATCCGGTTCGTCGCAGCCAACGTTCTTGAGACCGAGCCGATCGACACAGCCAAAGCCGTGGCCGAAAGTCCCGCAGAAGCTACCAACAAATCTCGTCGTCTCATCAAACCCTCACTCCCAAATGGTTGGATCTCTAGCTTAGGCGTTTTTTAGCCTGGGATAGAATAGAACCATCCCTGAGGAAAACGTTCTCACTACTATGGAACAATTACTCATTCCTCTTCTCTTCTTATTGGGCCTAAGCTTTTCCAGCATCAAGATAGACCGCGAGTACGAGCGCGGTGTTATTTTCCGGCTAGGCCGTCTGAGCGATGTCAAAGGTCCCGGTCTGTACTGCATTATTCCAGCCGTCGATCAGAAAGCAAAGGTCGATATCCGCACCAAAACCGTAGATATCGAGCCGCAGGAAACGGTCACCGCAGACAGCGTGACGATCCGCGTCAATGCCGTGCTCTATTATCGAGTGATCGATCCTGGCAAAGCCATTACGCGGGTAGAAAACTATCAAATGGCGGTCTATCAAACCGCAATGACGACGTTGCGCAATGTCGTGGGCCAGAACATTCTGGACGATATTCTCCAAAAGCGAGACAAGATCAACTTCAAAATTCAGGAAATTGTGGATGAAGTGACAGAACCTTGGGGAATTGCCGTAGAGCGAGTCGAAACCAAAGACGTAGAGATTCCGCCCACGATGCAGCGGGCGATGGCAAAGGAAGCCGAAGCCATCCGCGAAAAACGCGCCCGAATCATCAAAGCCGAAGCAGAGCAAGAATCCTCGCTCAAGCTTGGGGAGGCATCCAAAAGCATCATGTCCAATCCAGCCGCGCTAGAACTCCGGCGGTTGCAAATGCTGACCGAAATTGGAGCAGAGAACAATACCACTACGATCTTAATGATGCCATCAGACTTTATTTCTCTGGCAAAACAGTGGTCGGAATCGCTTCAGCAGCAGACTCAGATCTCGCCTGAAAAACTTCCGCCCAAGCAATAGACCTCTTGCATTAAGTCAACGGACGCGGTGCTGCAATGCCATAGCCTTGAGCGTAGTCAATACCCAATTCCTTGATGCAGTCTAGAATCGCGTCGTTTTCTACAAATTCCGCAACGATCTTCATGCCCATCACCTGCCCAATCTGCGTCATGGCTTTGACCATGGCAGCATCGACGGGATCGGTCACGATATTGCGGATAAAGCTGCCGTCAATTTTGAGGTAGTTTACGGGTAGGTTTTTCAAATAGCCAAAGGAAGACATACCGCTGCCAAAATCATCTAGGGCAAAACGACAGCCCATTGCCTGAAGTTCGCGAATAAACTGGCTGGCTTTGGTAAGGTTTACAATCGCCATCGTTTCGGTAATTTCAAAGCAGATCAGATGGGTCGGAATGCTGTGCAGGGCAAACTGCTCGTATACAAAATTGATAAACAGATCGTCATTAATGCTATCGCCTGAAAGGTTAATAGCGTACAGAGCGCTAGGGATGTCCCCTTCTTGTTGGCACTGCCGCTGCCATACGTCTCGATAGTGAGCGCCTTGGGTCTTGAACAGAGTCTTGATGACCCAGCGATCGATCAGATGCATGAGGTTATAGCGCTCAGCCGCAGGGATAAAAGCCATTGGTGGTACTAATTGACCCGTCTCATCTCGCAGGCGCAGTAATACTTCATAATGTTCGGATTGAGAGCTTGCCGCAACGTCGAAAATCGGCTGATAGTAGAGACAGAATCGATCTTCTTCTAGCGCGCGCTTTAACCGAGAGATCCACTGAGTATCATTGCGCTGCTGAACCACAGCTAGATCGTTAGCTTGAAATAAATGAACCCGATTGCGCCCTCTATTTTTGGCCGTATAGCAGGCTGCATCCGCCACGCTCAAAATGTCAGACACGCTTGTACTCTCGGCATTAATTTCCGTGAGGCCAATGCTTGCACCAATACTGAAGGCTTGGGCCTGCCAAACAAATCGAAAACTCTGGATACATTCCCGTATCTGATTCGCAATGCGTAAAGCCTGTTCTAGAGTACATTCCTTGAATAATAGGCCAAATTCATCACCACCCAGCCGCGCTAAAGTATCGCTCCTGCGCACTTGAACTTGCAAGATTGCTGAGAGTTGGAGAAGGAGTTCGTCACCCCCCGCGTGACCGCAGTTATCGTTGATGCTTCTAAATTGATCGAGGTCTAGATAGCAAAGTGCGTGAACCTGATTCTGTGACTGGGCATCAGCAAGGGCTTCCTCCACGCGCTGCTCAAACTCACGCCGATTGACAAGGCGCGTTAATGAATCGTGGCTGGCTTCCCAAACAAGCTGCTGGGACAACTGCCGCGTTTGGGTAACGTCCTGAAATATCATCACCGCGCCAATTTTCTGACCGCTGCGATCGCAAATGGGAGCAGCCGATTCTTTGATGGAAATCTCTCGACCATCCGCTGCAACTAAGACGGTCTCTAAATCATTCGTATAGTCTTTCTGAAGCGCCCTTTCCAAGAGATTTTCAACAGGTTTACCCGTCGCTTTATTAAGCAGCTTAAAGACCTCATCAAAGGGAATACCTAGCGTATTCAGAGGGTTCCAACCCATCAATTTTTCGGCAGCAGGGTTAACGTAACCAATGCAGCCTTCCGCATCCGTGGTAATCACCGCATCTCCAATAGACGCGAGTGTAACCTGAGCCAGCTCTTTTTCCTCAAACAAAGCTTTCTCGAGCTGTTTCTGGGCGCTAATATCCCGCACCACCAACACTACCGCATCGGCGGAGATAGGCGAAAAGTTGGTTGAAAAAGTAATCTTCCTACCTTCAATATCTACTACGCTGTACTCGCCCTGTACGGTTTGCTGCCGCGCTAGAGCCTGCTGAATGTAGCCCAGGATCGCATCGGCCTGTTCAGCAGGAAAGGTTTCGTGCAGCGTTTTGCCCACGAGTTCTTCAACGGGTCTGTAGAGGTACTGCGTATTCGTAGAAACAACCTTTAAGCAGCGACCCTCCGCATCCCGCACCAATACAACATCGGTCATGGCGGCAAAGAGCGCTTGGAGTTCTGCCTCACTTTTTTTGAGCGCGTCTTCTGCCCACTTCTGCTCAGTAATGTCAGAGAAGGAGGCAACCACCCCATAGGGGTTCTGTTCGTCAGGACGAAATAGCGGCTGGGAGTTGACCGAAATCCAGGTGAGATCGTTATCGGGCTTAGGGATGCCCATGATAACGTTACGGCAAGGTTTACCCGTGCGAAGCGTGACTACAGTCGGGTGCTGTTCGCCCGGAAAAAGTGAACCGTCTTCATGAATGGCCTGCCATTGAGGGTCAAGGGAAGAGCGTCCCATCATCTGCTCAGGGGATAGACCTAAGATGGTTGCAGCATTAGTGTTGCTGGCAAGAATGGTAGAGGATGCATCTTGTAGAGTGACGCCCTCAGCCAATGCCTCAAGGATGGAATGATAGCGTTCCTCAGTGTCGCGCAAGGCCAGAAGCAGCGCATTTTTTGCCTCAAACTCTGACGCAAGCCTGAGCGAGGTTGCCAAAAAGTCAGCAATGAGCTGGAGTGCCTGGACATCTTTTTCTGTGAAAGTGTGTGGGGCTGAAGAAGAAACCTTTAGCACACCCTGACACCCTTCGGGAGTCTGAATTGGCACCACAATCATCGACTGAATGCCAATGCGGCGACAGGCTTCAAGATCGACGTGCGGATCGGTGGCTACATCTGGACAATATAAAACCTGACCTATTTTGAGGCAGTGTCCAGATAAACACGCCTTCCCCCTCAACTGCTGCCCAACAGAAGGCGCAGCATTACCGCTAGCGGATCGACGAATGAGTTCGTCGCCATTGAGCATTTCAATAGCTGCTCCGTCCGCATGGGTGAGCTGCTGCGATCGTTCCACAATGAGGGCCATCGTCTCCTCTAGGCTGGAACTTTTTAGCGCAATCTCTCGCCGAAGCTGAATGATTTCACTCAGGTGTAGAGCCTCCTCTTGCAGGGCGCGCTTGGCTTTTTTCTGAGTCATTCGTCCGATATTCCCCCTGAATTAATTCGAAAACTGCGATCGTTATTTTACGATTCCAATCACAGTGTATTAGTCTTTATTTTTGAATTACTATTACTGTCAATCCATATTTTCATATAGATTGAAAGACTTCAAGACTCAAAAGGAATACATTCTTAAATAATGCAGAAAATTTTAAAACTATTATGTATCAAAGATTTTAAGATTTTGAAAATATTGAGGATAGAGCTAAATTCTTGATTCCAATAAGCAATTTAACCGCTTAAGCTCCTCTTTACTCCCTAGACCATCCTCAAGCTAAAGTCCAGCCAAGTCGCTTGGGTGATAGGTGCACTTGTCGAGACAAAATCAACGCCTGTTTGGGCAATCTGTCGCAGGTTGTGCAAGGTGACATTCCCTGAAGCCTCAATTTTAATAAGCGGATTTTTAGCGCGAATCCACTCGACGGCTTCTTTCATCTGCTCGACGGGCATATTGTCCAGCATGATGATGTCGGCACCGTGGGTAACGGCCTCCATTACCTGGGCGAAGGTTTCGGTTTCGACTTCGATCGCCAGCGGGAATGGAGACATCTGACGCACCCGTTGGATCGCGATCGCAATCCCTCCCGCAGCCGCAATGTGGTTATCTTTGATCATCACAGCATCGTCGAGGCCAAAGCGATGGTTGCGAGCGCCACCCAAGGCCGTCGCATATTTTTCAAGAGATCGGAGGCCAGGAGTAGTTTTGCGCGTGTCCACCAGCTGCGCGGGCAAATCTTCAATTGCCTCCGCGTAGCGCCGCGTTAGAGTGGCAATCCCGCTCAGACGCATGACTAAATTGAGTGCAACTCGCTCTCCCGTCAAAAGGGCCGCCAAAGACCCCTCAATGGTGGCTACCGTGGCGCCTGCATCTACAGCCTCGCCTTCTCGGACAAAACATTTAACAGCAACGTGGGGATCGAGCCGTTGAAAGACCCGCTCTAGCAACGGTAACCCCGCCACGACTCCGGTCTGCTTCAGCCGCAACTCCGCCAATCCGATGGCGGCAGACCCAACCAAAATGGCATCCGTGGTGCGATCGCCCCGCCCCAAATCCTCCAAGAGCCACTGTTGCAAGAGGGGATCTAGAGCGATCGCAGGGGGTAGCGGCGGTAAAACCTTCACGACAAAATCCTCTGTCTCGCGAAAAACCGCAGGAGGTCGCCCCACTGCGGTTTCGATCTTAGAACCTAACGGAACGGAGAGGGAGGGATTCGAACCCTCGTTAAGTTGCCCTAAACAGCATTTCCAGTGCTGCGCCTTCAACCGCTCGGCCACCTCTCCAGGTGGGTGTGACTTTCCTTGTGGAATTGGTTCACATAAGTAAGATATGGTAACAGAATCCAAGGCTGAAAAAAACAACTTCCCCCAAAAAGATTCTGTTATGGTGCCCTCCTTTCCCGTGCGCGTCCGCGATCGCCGCACCAACACCGAGCATATCGTCGAGGTTCCAGCAGACCGCTACATTCTCGAAACGGCTGAGAATCAAGGCGCATGCCTCCCCTTCTCTTGTCGCAATGGCGCCTGCACCGCCTGTGCCGTGCGCGTGATAGCAGGCGAGCTTTACCAACCTGAAGCCATGGGCTTATCCCCGCACCTGCAGCGACAGGGCTATGCCCTGCTGTGCGTGAGCTACCCGCGCTCGCCCCTCGTAGTAGAAACCCAAGACGAAGATGAAGTTTACGAGCTACAGTTTGGCCGCTACTTTGGTAAAGGACCCGTGCGTCGTGGATTGCCCCTAGATGAAGAGTGAACCCTTGCCTCCCCAAACCCCTCCCTTGGAAGAATTTCTAGACATCGCCACCGAAGCCGCCCTCAGCGCGGGTGCGATCTTGCAGTCGTTTTGGGGCAACCTAGAATCAGTTCGAGAAAAAGGACGACCGGGCGATCTCGTCACAGAAGCCGATGCTGCCGCAGAAGCTGCCGTCATTACCATCCTCAAGCGTCACTTCCCCGAACATCAAATTCTGGCCGAAGAGTCAGGGCATCAGGGCGATACAGTCAGCCGATTTTTGTGGGCGATCGATCCGCTAGACGGCACGACAAACTACGCCCATCAATATCCGTTTTCTGCCACCTCCATTGCGTTGCTGGTAGACGGAGTTCCCCAAATCGGGGTTATTTTCGATCCTTTTCATCAAGAGCTGTTTCGCGCAGCAAGGGGGTTAGGCGCTACGCGCAATCGTCAGTCCATTCACGTTTCGCAGACTAAGATTCTTTCTCACAGCTTGCTCGTCACCGGATTTGCCTACGATCGACGAGAAACTGCAGATAACAACTACGCTGAATTTTGCCATCTCACCCATCTCACCCAGGGCGTGCGGCGCGGCGGTTCCGCTTCTCTGGACCTAGCCTATGTTGCCTGCGGTCGTCTAGATGGATATTGGGAACGGGGACTTTCTCCCTGGGATATAGCCGCCGGAATCGTCTTAGTGGAAGAAGCAGGCGGTCGGGTCAGCGCCTACGATCGGCTGCCCTTAGATTTAGCATCGGGGCGCATTTTAGCCACGAACGGTTACCTGCACGATGCTTTGAGCGCAGAGCTGCTCAAGGTAAAGCCCTTGGCAATGCCATTGCCCTCTATATGACACCCCCCTTGTATGACGACCTCTGTATGACTTTCTTGCGGTGCCCTATCGCAAGATTAATTAACCCATTAAACTAGCATTTAAAGAACCCTTCTATTCTGACCGTGGAATAAGCTCAATGTCTTTTCAAATCAAACGGGGACTGGCCGAATTTGGGTACCCAGACCACTTTGCCGTATTGGGTTTAGAGGTAAGCGCTTCCGCAGCAGAGATCCGCAAGCGCTATCTCAAGCTCGCGCGCATCCTTCACCCCGACAGCTGCGATGCATCCCTCAACAAAGCGCAAGCAAGTCAAGTGCTCTCTAAGCTGGTCAATCCGGCTTACCAGTTTTTATCGCAAGAGAAGGAGCGAGCGGATTACGGCATGCTGTTGAAGCTGGTCGGGCAGCGCGCAAATTTGGAGTTCGATTCTGCTAAATTTCGCTACCAAACTCCAAAAGATCTGTTGACATCCGATCGGTATGAAGATTTTTACCGCTCTACGGTTCAAGAATTAGCACAGACGCAATTCAGCCAGCTCGATCGAGTTGTAGACGTCATCGAGCAGATTAGCGAGCTAAATCTTGCTTTTTTGCTCCGGCGAGAACTGATGCAACCGCTTCGCAGCCAGCCAGCTTCCTCCGAGCAGTCCCCTCATACGGTGGTTGCAAAACCGAGCAGTCCCGATGTGTCGATCGAAACGCCGACCAAAACGCCGATGGATCAAGCGGTGGTTTCGCCTTCGGAAGAGTACATTAGGCAGTATATCCGGCGGGCAGAAGACTACATTTCAAAAAATCTTTCTCAGCCTGCGATTCAAGAATTAAGAGCGGCACTGAAGCTCGATCCTCAAAACTTTCGCGGTAATTTACTTCTGGGTTCTACCTATCTGCGCCTGAAACAGCCTAAGATGGCCAAGGAATACTTGCTAAAAGCGCAAAAGAGTCAACCTGCCAACGCAGAGCTGCAGCAGTTAATGAACGAACTGAAAAAGCAGGAAGCTCTTGCGGTGTCTAAGGTAACTCAACCCGGTACTAAAGCGACCCAAGCAGGCGTTAAGATACCAGGCCGGGGCCCTTTCGGATGGTTCGGTACGAAGAAATAGCAATTTATGATTTATCAACCTCCAACTGGCGCTCGAGATTTATTGCCCATCGATGTAGCGCAGAAGCATTGGCTCGATCGTCAACTTCAGGACGTATTTTGCGGCTGGAGCTATCACCCTATCATCACGCCTACCCTAGAGCGCCTAGACACGCTCGTAGCAGGGGAGGCGGTGCGCCCGGAGACGGTCATTCAGCTGTGGGATGCAGACGAGGGTATTTTGGGACTGCGCCCCGAACTGACAGCTTCGATCGCTCGGGCAGCAGCAACTCGCATGGTGGAAACCTACCCTCAGCGGCTTTCCTATACGGCTAATATTTTTCGACGTCAGCCGGCGGGGCAGACCTACGGGCAACACGAGTTCTATCAGACTGGGGTGGAGTTGTTGGGGGCGGGGGGCGTATCAGCCGATGCGGAGATACTGTTGCTGTTGGCGGATGCGCTTTCTAGTTTGGGATTGGAACGCTGGCATCTGGTCTTGGGAGATGCGGATCTGACGCGGTCGCTCCTTTGGGATTTTCCAAAGCCGCTGCGGGCAAAGGTACGACAGGCGATCGCTCAGCTCAACCGCGTCGAGCTCGAGCAATTACCCATGGAGCCCGCGCTACGCAACCGCGCCCTGAAACTGATGGATCTGCGCGGCGAACCCGTTGCAGTGCTGGAGCAGGTCAGCCAATGGTCGTTGGATGCCACCCAGCTCGCTGCCGTTCGGCGGCTCAGATCCGCTGTGAATTTAATTGAAGGGCACCCATCTGTCACACTAGACCTCAGCCTCATTCAAACCTTCGATTACTATACGGGGTTGGTATTCGAGGTGGTCAGCGATAGCCATAGCGGTCAGCGCATTCTGGGTCAAGGGGGGCGCTACGATCGGCTGTTGGAGCTATACCACCCCCAGGGCCAGATGATTCCGGGAATTGGATTTTCGCTCAATATGGAAGATTTGCAGCAGGTGCTCTTGGGTCAATTGCCCCAACGGACATCTGCCAGTCACTGGCTGGTGGTGCCCGATTCCGCTGAATCGATCGCAACGGCGTTCCGTCACGCTCAGCAGTTGAGGCACCAGGAGGATACGGCCGAGCCGATTCGCGTAGAGGTTGAGTTAGAGATGCGATCGCCAGAGCAAACCCGCATTTACGCTCGCCATCGCCAGATCCAACGAATTGCATGGATTGATGCATCCGGGTCCGTCACGGTCGAGTCTGTAGAAGCTTCGAGCTGACCGGGTGCGGGAAAACCTGAAAAGGTCTAGGGGCGCTATTTTACCCACTTTCGTCAGAGCATCATCGCACTTTAATGTGTTCGTCAACCGCAATTGCGAAAGCGGTTGAGGTCGTTTTCCTGGTTTTGCTGGGGATTAAAATTCCGTCGTTCTATAATAAATGTTAAGCTACATCGGTCCGCGATCGTACTCTCGCGTTTGCATCAGTTCGTGAAGTGACTTTGAATATTGAAATCGACCACATCCACTTTTATGTTGAAGATGCAGCATCTCAGCGCGATTGGTTTATCCAAAAACTGGGGTATCGACGACTTTTCAGCATTGCAAACAGCCATACCCAAATTGAAGCAGTCCAGAACGGACAGACTTATTTTGTCTTGTCTTCTCCCTTAACGTGCAAAAGTCCGGTCTCTGACTACTTAAAGTCCCATCCAGCAGGCGTTTCAGATATTGCGTTCAGGGTCGAAAATCTCGAGGAGCTGTTTGCACGAGCAATTCCAGTGTCTCATGCACTTGAAGACGCGACCTACTCTACCGGACATTTGAGGTGGGCAAAAGTTAAAGGCTGGGGGTCTCTGAATCATACGCTCATCGATCGCAGGTCTTCAGCTCCTTTTTACGAAACCCTACTCGATCGAGATACCGATCCATCTCAGAATCGTGCGATTGTGCGAGATATTTCCTCTCTGTCTGAGGATCGATCGATGGCCGCAACGCCTGTTTTTGCAGGTATCGATCACGTTGTCTTAAATGTTGCGGCTGGCACTCTGACTCAGGCGGTTGACTGGTACACCAAGCTCTTTGGCTTTCAAACGCACCAAACCTTTGACATTCAGACCCAGAACTCGGGGTTGAAGAGCCAGGTTTTGACCTTAATGGGGGGAGAAACATACTTGAACATCAACGAACCGACATCGACAAACTCTCAAATTCAAGAATTTTTAGAGGCAAATGGCGGGTCCGGCATTCAGCACATTGCGCTGCGAACGCCTCGCATTGTCCAGACTGTCGCTCAACTTCGACAGATGGGTCAGTCTTTTTTGTCCGTCCCTAAAACCTACTACAGCCAGATGAAAGCGCGCCTTGCCCGGTGTCGGATGCCATTACTGCAAGAAGAAATGCAGGCGATTCAAGCCCAGCAGATTTTGGCGGATTGGCAAGAAGGCTCTGCTGCCTTGCTGCTACAAATTTTTACGCGGCCCATTTTCAAAGAACCTACTTTTTTTTTGAGCTGATCGAGCGGCGATCGCAGGCTACGGGCTTCGGCGAGGGGAATTTTCGCGCGCTATTTGAGGCCATTGAAGCAGAGCAGTTGAATCGTGTCAAAGCAGCACCCTTTGAATAGCCCACTCCAAACTCCCCACAGCGGCTTCCATTGGACCGGAAACCGCCAATTTTTTGAAGGGTGGTACTACCGCATCACGTTACCCCAAGTCAGACAAACCTTTGCGTTTATGTATTCCATTCAAAACCCAGTGGCCGGGGAACCCAACCGGGGCGGGGCAGCGCAGATTTTAGGGCTAGACGAAGCATATCTCTGTCGAACGTTTCCCGATGTCGATCGGTTCTGGGCCTGGAAGGACGCTTTAGGGCACGGTCACTGGCGTAAAGCCCATCCTCAACAGCCTGCTGGTTTCCTAGAACCTGAGGCGTTCGAGCGAGAGGTTCAAGAAGGCTATCAAGCAACTGCCGCTTGGCATCAGGGCATCCTTCAGGATCCGGGTTCGGCAAAGACGGCGCGGTGGCAGTTTGCCCTAGAACCCATCTACGGGTGGGGGCATCCCCAGCACCCGCAACAGTCCACCGCTGGCTGGCTATCGAAGTTTCAAATTTTTGAACCGGGCTGGCAGATTTTAATGGCCCACGGTTTAGCCACGGGATGGGTGGATTGGAACGGACAACGGTACAGCTTCGATCGCGTCCCTGCCTACGCAGAGAAAAATTGGGGGGGAGCGTTTCCCCAGAAGTGGTTTTGGATGAACTGCAATAGCTTTGACCTGCAGCCCGATCTCGCGCTCACTGCAGGGGGCGGTCGGCGGCAGGTTTTGGGATGGATGGAGTCAGCGGCGGCGATCGGCATCCACTACCACCATCAGTTTTACGAGTTCGTGCCCTGGAATTCAACGGTGCGTTGGGAGGTCCACCCCTGGGGCTATTGGCAGATGCAGGCCGAAAGCGATCGCCACATCGTAACGATAGAAGCTACAGCACCCCATCAGCCTGGGACGATGGTGCGCGCGCCCACCCCAGAAGGACTGGCGTTTGTGTGCCGAGATACCACTCGGGGACAGCTGCAGCTTAAACTTTGGCAAAAAACTGGCCCAACACTGCAATCGATCGTAGACGCCCAAAGCGATCTGGGCTGTGTGGAGGTGGGCGGCGGTCCTTGGCAGGAACCTTGGCGTTCGGAGTAAGCTCTACTATCCCAACCATCAAAGCCCCGATTCTTCAGTAAAGAATCGGGGCTTTGATGGTTAATACAAACCTGGCATCGAGCTATCTTTGCAGGAAGCTACCCTCCAACTATTGTCGCCGCTGTAGCGTTTCACAACCGAGTTCGAGATGGGTCGGAGTGGGGCCACTACGCCATGGACACCAGGAAACTTGTTGAGTTCCTCTCGCGGGAGAAACC
>NZ_CP137338.1:0-500000 GCF_044923475.1 Altericista sp. CCNU0014 | reverse complement strand
TAGACTGAATTTCTTCCTTCACGCCGCGCAGTGCTTTACCGAGAGCCCCTCCTAGCTCTGGCAAGCGCTTGGGTCCAAAAATCAGGACCGCCACCAAGAGAATAATGCCAACCTCTAACCAACCTAAACCAAACATAAGTTGACCTTTACAACTGACTAAACCAACTCAACTAGATTTACAAATCCGTAAATCCGTAGTTAATCATCTCCACTTTCAGACTGCGATTCGATGAAAGTGGAGATTTGAGTAACGATCGGAGATAGCTAAGCGGGGGACTCGCGATCCAAAGAGCCTTCCACCAGCTTGAACTCCTGTTCTAAACGCTTTGTCAGTTTTTCCGGCAGAGGACGATTGGGATAGGAACTGTAGTGACCCGCTAAGCCATTCAGTGCCGTTGTCATTGTCATAAACGAGCTGAGTCCCGCTACCGAAGACTGCCGACGATATTGGGAAATAAAATCGCTAATCTTGGCTTTTGCATCGGCTTGGGCAGCAGACTTTTCTGGGGTACCTTCAGGCAGCTCGATGGCCGTCCGCAAACTACTAATCAATGTTAAAGTGTCTTGGCGGTAGTTGCCGGACAGACCTGTTGACGTTGCCCCGGAGCAACCCGTTAGGAACAAAGAGGCTGACAGAGCAACACTCAGGAAAAATGCAAAAAAGCGCTTCATAAGCTTCGGATTCTCTCAAAAACATGGCGTGGGTCGGCAAGCTAGATGGCATCAATTCGCCATATCTCGAATGGTTGCAGTGGTCTTTCCAGAATAAACCATTCATCGGTTCATTTTCTCCTCCACGGGGCAGAACCGATCCCCACTTAAGGAACGTTTAAGATGTCTGACTTAGTTCCTCGCACTGGATATACGCTTCCTGTCTTTGCCTGCGGTGCGGCGATCGCCGCTCTCCACTGGCTTTATAAGAGGATCGCCCTCGACACCGTTACTCTCGATTTAGTCGATCCGGCCCAACTCGCTCGAGTGGAGATTGAAAACGCCTGCGGACTCAAACCGGGCGTTTCCCTCGCGATCGCGCGCAGCGATCCGGGCGACAACTTAGACTTAACCCGCCATACGCCGATTTGGGCGATGGTCGAATGGGCACCCCCAACCCAAACCCAATCGGTTTCAATTGTGGGGGGAGAGGGGATTGGACGTCAGGAAAACGGATCTGGCCCATCCGCGATCTATGCCTACGCGCGGCAGCTCATCGAAACAAACTTAAACCAGCAGTTGCGAGAAGGCGATCGCATTCAGGTCACATTGCTCTTGCCGGAGGGGCGTGCTTTAGCCAAACGCACCTCTAATGAAGCCTTTGGAGTCGTAGAAGGGCTTTCTTTATTGGGCACGTCGGGCCTTTCCCATCCCCTGAGCGCGCCCCAGCAACTGGAAATTTTTCGAGCGCAATTGCAAGACAAAGCAGCTCGGCGCGATCTTCTCGTGTTTTGTATTGGCGAGAACGGTCTCGATTTATCTCGGCGGCTAGGCATCCCAGAAACCTGTTTGGTCAAGACCGCTAACTGGCTTGGCCCTCTGTTAGTCGAAGCAGGCATCCAAGGCATAAAGTCCATTTTGCTGCTGGGCTACCACGGCAAACTGATCAAGCTGGCGGGCGGGATTTTTCACACCCACCATCACGTGGCGGACGGTCGCCAGGAAATTTTGACGGCCCATGGCGTCGCAGCAGGGCTGTCCGTGCCAGAACTCCAGACCTTACTTCAGCGCGCGTCCGCTGAGGACGGGCTGGCATACCTACGGCAGCTCGAACGACAGATGGCCCAACCTTGGGTTGCTCGAGTTTATCAATCTATTGCAACAGCCATCGAAACGCGATCTCAGCGCTACATCTACACCCACAGCGAGCGACAGGTACAGATCGGGTGTGCTTTATTCGACCGCGATCGCCAGATTTTTGCAGTGAGCGAGACCGGACAAAAGTTATTGGATCGGGCCAGCACGAGCTCGCACGGTTAGCAGCGATCGCTACGGCTTCGCAGACGGCTTCACAGGCGTTCTTTATGTCCGTCCCCCTCGGCAAACGCATGAGCTGTATCCCGCATCAGCCCATCTCCATTGTGTTCGGGACCGAATTCGCCTTCGGCGATCGCTGCTTCAGGCGGATGCAGGTACCGCAGGGCCAGCGTCTTAATGACGATATACAGCACGGGTACCACAAACAAACTCAGTACCGTCGCAAACAGCATCCCTCCGACGATCGCCGTGCCTAAAGATTGCCGCGCTGTTGCCCCAGGTCCCGTCGCGATCAACAACGGCACCGACCCGATCGCCGTGGAGATGGCCGTCATTAGAATGGGGCGCAATCGCTCGGAACAAGCTTCCAACACTGCTTTTGTCAGACTCATTCCCTTCTCGTACATTTCATTGGAAAACTCTAAGATCAAGATGGCATTTTTACTCGCCATCCCAATCAGCATCACAAGCCCAATTTGGGTATAGACATCATTGGAAGTTCCCCGCAGCCAAATTGCCATCAATGCCCCCAAAATGGCCAGGGGCACCGTCAACATAATAATGATGGGGTCGATAAAGCTCTCATACTGGGCAGCCAGGGTTAGAAACACAAACACAATCCCTAAAGCAAAAATGACCACCGCAGCCCCGCCGGATTCCACTTCCTCCAGCGAGATACCCGACCACTCAAAGCTAAAGCCCTTGGGCAATACTTCCTTGGCGACGGCTTCCATCGCGGCGATCGCCTGACCGGAACTGGAACCAGGTGCCGATGCTCCATTGATCTCCACGGAGCGAAATAGATTGTAGTGGCTGATAATAGAAGGGCCGATCGTCTGAGTGACCTTAACTAAATTGCCCAGGGGAATCATGGCTCCAGATTGGGAGCGCACGTAGAGCTTATTAATGTCTTCTGGGTTAGAGCGGAATTGGCTGTCGGCCTGGACGTAGACGCGATAAGCGCGGTTGAACTGGTTAAAGTCATTGACATAGGTGGATCCTAGAAACACCTGAAGCGTATTGAAGATATCTTCTACAGAAACTTGCAGTTGGTTGGCGCGGACGCGATCGACTTCCACCGTAATTTGCGGCGTATTGGCATTAAAAGTCGGTCTTAACCCTGTGATTTGCGGGCTTTGAGCCGAAGGGTACGCTCCAGCTCGACCGATAAATTGATTGAGCACTTCTCCCAGGGTATTAAACCCGACGCCAATCCGATCTTGAAGGTGGAATTCAAATCCGCCAAAATTCCCTAAGCCCTGGATGGCCGGCGGCGTAAAGGGGATAACCGTGGCTTCTTGAATGCCCGACAGCTTTGGGAATAGCCCCGTGGGCTGCGGGAAAAATCCTCCCACCACGCCAGCCACGGATTGCTCCGGTCGAGTCCGCTCTCCCCAAGGCTTCAGCAGGCAGAAAATGAGACCGTTGTTGGGCGTGGCACCGCTAAAGCTAAAACCGCCGACGGAGAAAATGCTCTGAACTTCAGGCTGCTGCTTCAGGATAGCCTCGGCTTGGCCTAGGACTTTTTCCGTATAGTCGAGGGAAACCCCCTCCGGTCCCTGAACGATGGTGATGAAATAGCCCTGATCTTCATCGGGAATAAAGGCTTTAGGGATGACGGTATAGACCCAGTAGGTCAACACCAGCGCTAAGGAAAAGCCGACCAGCACGATAAACTTGACGCGAAGGACCTTCCCCAGCATTCGTCGATAGGACTCTCGCACGCTGTCGATCGCCCAGTTAATACCGTTAAAGAACCGATTGTTCGGCGCTTGCCCTCGGCGCAGCAGGAGCGCAGAGAACATGGGCGTGAAGGTAACGGCATTAAAGGTGGAAACCGCCACAGAGAACGTAATGGTGAGCGCAAACTGTTTGTAAAGCTGTCCTGTGGTTCCTGGGAAAAATGCGACGGGCACAAATACGGTCATCAACACGATTGACGTAGCAATCACAGCCCCAAAGAGGGTGTTCATAGAGGCGATGGCCGCTTCTACGGGCCGCATCCCCTCATCCTGAATGCGGCGGGAAATATCTTCCACGATCACGATGGCATCGTCGACCACCAGCCCCGTGGCCAAGGTTAAGCCAAACAGAGTGAGGGTATTGATGGAAAACCCCAAGAGCTTGACAAAGATGAACGTCCCGATAAAGGCGATCGGAATCACGATGGACGTAATGAGGGCCGAGCGCCAATCTTGCAAAAATAGGTAGAGAATCAGCACCACCAACAACACCGCCTGTACCAGGGAAATCACGACCTCCTCCGCTCCAGCCTCAATAAAGGTCGTGGTATCGAAAGCAATGTCGTACTGCATCCCCGGCGGAAAGCTTTGGGAAAGCACTTTCATTTCTTCCTTCACCGCATGGGCCACATCCAGCGCATTGCTGCCAAACTGCTGGTTGATGCCCAAACCAACCCCGCGATGGGTCACGCGATCTGCTGGCGTAAAGCGCAGCACCGAACCGTAATTTTCCGCCCCCAGTTGAGCGCGACCTACATCTCTAAGCCGCACGAGGGTCCCCGCAGTAGTGGTTTTAACCACCAAATTGTTAAATTCTTCTGCGCTTTCAAAGCGGCCTTTCGCAGTGACGGAATACTGATACTGCTGGCCGGGGGCAGCGGGGGGTTGCCCAATTTGGCCCGCGCCCACCTGAAGGTTTTGCTGGCGGAGGGCATTCACGACATCCTGAGGCGTCAACCCGCGACCCGCCAGACGTTCTGGATCCAGCCAAATGCGCATGGCATATTTGCGTTCTCCAAAAATCTGGAGCCCCCCTACGCCTTTGATCCGCCGGATCGCGTCTCCCATGTAAAGATCGACGTAGTTACTGAGATAGACATCGTCGTAGACATCCTTCCCTGTTTTTGGATCTCTGTCCGAGTAAAGTCCGATCGCCAGCAGAAAATTATTGTTGGCCTTCGTGACCTGCACCCCCGTCTGCGTCACTGGCCCCGGCAACCGCGACAAGACCGTCGAGACTTTGTTCTGTACGTCAACGGCTGCTAAGTCTTGATTTTTGCCCAGATCGAAGGTGAGGTTGATGCTACTGGTGCCATCATTAGCACTCGTAGATTTGATGTAGCGCAGCCCCTCCACCCCATTTAATTCTCGTTCCAAAATGTTAGTCACGGTGGATTCCACCACTTCCGCATTGGCACCGACGTAGTTAGAGGTCACGCTCACTTGGGGCGGGGTAATCTCTGGATATTGGGCTACGGGTAGCGTGGGAATGCAAGCCAGCCCCAGCAGGGCAATAATAAGCGAGCAAACCGTTGCAAAGACGGGTCGTCTGATGAAGAAGTCGGAAATAGAAAAAATCATAATTCCGGGCCAATGAAAGGACTACCCCGCGCCAACGGGTTTTTCTGGAGCAATGGGGAGGCAATTTTGCAGTTGGAGAATGCCGGAGGTGACGATGCGATCGCTGGCATTCAGCCCTTCCAAGACCTCTTGATCGTTGCCGATGATTTTACCGAGTCGGATCGGCTTTTGAGCCGCAACGGTTTGATTCGGATCGACTTTTGTCGGTGCGCCGCCACCCTCGCCTTGGGCTACAGCCTTACAGCCAGAGTTTTGAAAAGGTTGCGCGACAAAAATAAAATCTTTACCCCCCAAACGAGAAATCGCAGTGGTGGGGACGAGAAGTCCCGGACGCGTATTCCAGACGACCCGCGCGCGGACGAATTGCGAGGTACGCAGCGTATCGCCCGCGTTGGCAAAGATTGCCTTTGCTTGCACCGATTGAGTGGCGGAGTCCACGTTGGGCGCAATAAAAGAAATCTGCCCCGTGCGTATGGCTTTTCCGCGATCGTCTAGCAGCTTTACGGGCTGACCTTGACGCAAGGCTGACGCTCGCTCCAGCGGCACTTGAATTTGAACTTCGAGCTGCTGATTTTGGGTAAGGGTCAGCAAGGGGGTCGTTTCGCTGACGGTATCGCCTAATTTTGCAGGAATGTTGCCCACTACTCCCGAGAAGGGTGCGGTAACCGTGTAATCCTGAAGTTGCGCTCTGCCTTCGGAGACATCTGCCCTAGCTTGTGCCACGGCCTGTTGATTGCGAACCACCTGGGCTTCAGCTCTGGCGATCGCCGATATTTGCGCTCGGACATCGGCTTTAGCCTGATTGAGTTCTGCCTGAGCGGTTTGGATGGCATTGCGCGTTTGCTCTAGGCTTTGCAGGCTGGTTGCACCAGCTTTATACAACGCTTGATACCGTTTGTAGTCCGCCTGATTGAGCTGCACGTTGGCTTGAGCGGCGGCCTGTTTTGCCTGAAGGGATCTGAGGGTATCTCTAGCACTGGCAACATCGGCTTTGGCAGTCTCTACTTCAGCCGCTGCAGTATTGACCCCGGCCCCTCGGCTCGCGACTTGAGCCCGCTGCCGATCGGCATCGATCTGGAGCAGAACATCGCCCGCTTGGACGCGATCGCCCGCTCGCACGTAAATTGCTGAAATCTGGCCTGGCACTTTGGGCTGTAACGTAACCGACTGTCGAGAGTCTAGCGTCGCCGCGTAGTCAGAACTTTCTTCAACTGTTGTGACCTTTGCCCGACCGAGGGGCACGGCAATAGGCGGCGGCGGTGCCATCTGACTGAACATCAGAATGGGCAAAATAACGCGATTGAAGAGCACCCAGCCTAGACCGCCCAGCACCAGC
The DNA here is from genome assembly GCF_044923475.1 of Altericista sp. CCNU0014. Lineage (NCBI taxonomy): Bacteria > Bacillati > Cyanobacteriota > Cyanophyceae > Synechococcales > Altericista > Altericista sp. CCNU0014. The sequence goes on along the minus strand of NZ_CP137338.1, from coordinate 493,373 downwards.
AACCCTAGAATCAACGGCACGATAAAGCGCCGGGGACCGCGTTGGGGCGGCGGAGTTGGCAAGTCCGACTCTAAACCGTGCGGATTCGCGACCGCATCTTCAGCATTCGTCTGTAAGTCTAGGGTTTGATGTGTATCTTGACTGCTCATAGGGATAATTCCTTGGGCACAACTTTAACAATCGAGACAAAACAAACTGCCCAAAACGAGATTGTTGCCTGGGGTAGACGATTGTAGGTGACTCTAAAATTTTGGAGCTGGCTGGAGTCTTGGGTCGTAACACCCGACTAGCGTGAGAGGCTAAAATTCATTTTTACAACAGGTCTTGTAATAGGTGCTCATCGATAAAACCAGCAGCAGCACCGATTTCTTACCGTAAAACCAACAGGACTATATCTTCGGCGATTAAACTTCATAACATCATAGCAATTTAAATCTCGATGCTTTTCGTTGAAAAATCTAGTTCATTCTACGCCAGAAGCCTAAGCCACGACATCGCCGACAGCTCCTTAACCAGCCGTTAACCGCCGATTCACTTCAGAGACGAGCTGGTTTGCGATCGAAAGGCGTTCCTAGACTGGCACATCTCACGACCTTCAAGACACAAAATGCATGCAGATCTGCATGCAGCTACAACCGAGCTTGTTATTTAGGGCTTGCTGAAAAAGTCATTTCAGACTGAGATTGGCAACGCGATCGCCAATTCAGACATAGCTGGATATGAATGCTCAGTAATGGACACAAAGGACATCGATTCTCCCATCGTCAGCTGAGCGGCTTCGTCACGCTCCATCCCGCCATGAAGGACTTGCAGACACAGATCGAAAAGCCAAAAAAGCAAGGCTAAGAGCCCAGCGAGCCAACGCTCCAAATTGAGCACGAGAAACGTAATCGCAATGGCACTTTGAGCCGTGTGGGCCAATTTCGCCATCACCCGTGCCAGAGAAAAGCGTCGCTTGGCCTGACCAAACTTACCTTCAATCCAGACCCGGACTTTCTCATCTTGACGCGCCTGTCGCTTGAGTTGAGCCTGCACCGATGGGTCTTGCTTCGGCCTGCCCAAAGGCGGGCCACTCAATCGGATACCACGCGCCTTACACCAACTGCGATTGGCGCGAGTGCGATAAATCTGGTCGGCATGAACCGACTCGGGATAGCAGCCAAACCGAGCCCGATAAGCTTCCACCTGGTCTTGGAGATGGGTCGACTCATTGAAATTGTCCCAACTGAGCCGGTCTAGAAACACACAGCCGTTGATACAACTGACCGATAGCTTTGCACCAAACTCCACGGGCACGCCTGCTTTGCCACGCACAATGGGCCTCACATGGGGCTGGGCGATGCTCACAATCCGGTCATCGATGCGACGGATGTTGGCGTCAAACATGGCTCGTTGTTGCCTGACGACTTCAGTGATGACCAACAGCAGGCGATACTGACGCCGACTCAGTTGTGCCAAGGATGCCCCAGCTGTTATGAGGATATCAATATGCTTGAGATTGCGACCCAGATAGTTGAGTTGCTGACGAATCCCTTTTCTCCTGAGTTGACGGCTGGGTTTTCGTTGCTTCGAGATGGATAGATACGCTTTGCGCGCGAGCTTTCGGTAGGTGCGAGGCTTGGTCTTAAATTGGTCGCTCACTTGGACGTAGAGGGCATCTAGGATGGCTTCGCTCTGCTCTCTAGCCTCATTCAATAAGCTCAAGTCGCTCGGGTAGCGAATATCCGCAGGGGCACAGGTCGCATCTAAGATGAGCTGCCCTTGATTGGGGGAGGGTGGCTCATCGTCATCACGGTCTGATTCAGATGCTGCTTCACTCGATACCGCCATCTGTGATTCAGTAGCTTCTGCCACTCCTTGCATCTTCTGCACGACGGCTTCGTTGACCTGACCCACTAGCTCCAGACTCAGGCGTTTGCGAAAGTGAACCAACAGGGATGAGTCAAATGGCGCTTCATCCCGATACTCGCTAAATCCCAAGAAGTACTGCAAGTATGGGTTCTCGCGGATCTGCTCCACGGTCTCTTCATCGCTGGTGCCGAGCTTCTCTTTGATGATGAGGGTTCCCAATGCGACTCGAAACGGTTTGGCTGGTGCGCCCATCGTGGCACTAAACTGGTCGGCATAACTCGCTTCTACTGTTTCCCACGGGATGAGTTTAGCCAGCTTTACCCAGCGATTGTCACGGGACAATTTGCCGCCGAAGGGCAGGTAGAAGTTCTCAAAGGACAGTTGGCCTGGGGGTGAAGTCCGATACATGCCGACTCAAGTGCAAGGGGTTTGACTATTTTTCGCCTTTTTTCTTGCACTTTTCAACCCCCTTGTTCGGACAGATGAACTGTAATCCCTACGTTCTATACTTTTTCAGCAAGCCCTATTTAACCCTCAAGCATCGCAAGTGGAAATCTATTGGGAAAAATGGGAGAAGGAAAGGCGTTCGCTCGCCACACAACTTTCGGACAAGTATTGTACTTGAATTTAATTTTCAGATCGTCTATCTATTGACCGATGAAGCTTCATTTAGAAGAGTTACTTAGAGGCAGTTTTAAAAGCCTCATTCGTCCCTGCATTAGCCCCCCCGCCCCCCAATTCTGGGGGGAGAACGCCGAAAACAAGGGTTATTTGCAAAGACTAGGCTTATTTCCCCCCAGAATTGGGGGGCTAGGGGGGCGAGTGTAATGTCTAGGAAACTTTTCAAACTGCCTCTTATGGACCCAGTGGCAGTCAGTGGATAGAAGTTGGAAAACCTAGTACTGTCTTTCAGAACATTACGCAACACGTTAAGAACCCCATTCGAACAAATGCAGGCGGTTGGGGCGAATTTCGTTGCAACGGAGGGTCAGTATCCGTCTGGCTCCAGCAATAGATGCAACCTGCTAGTCCAGAACCCGATCGAGACGCGATCGATTCGATTGCAGGCCATCCGTAGCACTATCTTGCTTGGCTTGCAATGAGATAATTCTCGATTAGGGTTGCAGCATCGGGGAGAACGTCCAATTGTTGCATGAGTCCCAAGCCATCAAATATCGTTTCTAGCGATCGAATCTTGTTGTCTGCAATTTCAAAAAGGGTTACGCCAAGGGCTTTAATGGTTTTTCCCGTAGGTGGAATGCCATACAAGGTGCCCTCGTGCGTTCCCGTCATTTCCCATCTAGACCAGACTCGATCGTCCCGAACCATCATGGCGATGGTATTCATCTGTAGGTCTGGCAACCCTGCCAGCCATTCTCGAACGTGATGCTTCATGCTCTCTGGCCCCGTTCCCTGCCAAAGGGACTGGTAGGCGATCGGTTTTGCTACAAAATCAGCAGGGAAAAGGTCGTCTGCCAGCGCCAGTTGGCGTTGGTTCCAGAGCTGTTCGACAAATATTTCTACAATTTCTCGCGCATTCATCACCAGCTCCTGCCTAACATCATTTGGAAACACTCGATCGCGTTCTATTTAAACCGCAATGCCGTCAGCGGGAAATCTGCATGTTTCCAAGCAGATTGAAAGCGCATCCGCACGGATTGCGCGGCTTTAGTTTTACCTTGCGCTTGCAAGCTCTGAGCCAATCCATTCAAGGACCAGCCATTTTCGGGATAAATCTTCAAATCTTCTCGATAGACCCGTTCTGCTTCCATCGCCTTTCCAGTTTTCAGTAAAACATCCCCTAGCGCTTGTCGAGTGGGTTGATACCAGTCCGGCGGTTCGGTATAGACCAGAGCATCCTCAAGTTTCACCGCCGTTTTGAGATGGGCGATCGCCATTTCCCCATCACCCTGTTTTGCGGCGTGTTCCCCTGATAGCACTGCCGTCGCAATGGCCAAAACGTTACCCGTGGTGTTAAACCCCCAGATTTTGAGTTCTTTGTGGACGGGTTCGGCGGCGATCTCCCGCAACTGATTCAATTCCTGCATAGCTTGTGCGGATTGCCCTTTGCCCAAAAAAGCCATGCCGCGCGCGTAGTGCCAAATGCCTTTTGGATAGGAGAGCGTCGGAGCAGGCGTTGCGAGAATCTTCTCCCACTGGCCGAATCGAATGAACGCGAACAGGGGAATGACGGAATAGTGCTGCAACGCTCCAGCTAACTCCCCTTCTCCCATTAATTTGGGATCGACTTTAGCCGTGTGTTCTGCGGCCTGCTGCGCCACTTTGCTTTGTCCCGCCATCATAGCCGCAAACCAGAGGAAGTGATGGTTGTGGGGCTTATAGGCGAGGGGATAAATCCCCTGCGCTTTGGTTTTTGCCAGGTAAGCATCATCTGCCTTAATGCCCAATTGATTGGACAGAACCGCATCGCGATAGCGCCCGGTGCGGATGTAAATATGGGACGGCATGTGGACGAGGTGTCCTGCATTGGGAAACAGCTTCATCAGGCGATCGGCAGAGGGCAAACCCAGTTCCGGTCGCTCTTTTTCAACTGCATGAATATAAAGGTGATTCGCACCGGGATGATTGGGGTTTTTAGCTAAAACGCCCTCTAGGGTTTTGAGAATTTCAACAGCTTCTGGTTTGGGCTGGCCGTTTTCTTGCCAGTAATCCCAAGGCGTTGTATCCATCAACGCTTCGGCAAACAGGGTTGCTGCATCTAGATCGGCAGGGTAGCGTCGCGCGACCTCGCGCATGGCATTGGCGTAGGCCAAATCGAGGGGTTTGCGATCCGCTGGCGGCTGCGGGGTATAGCGTTTGGCTAGAGCTTGAATCAACGCTTTTTCCCGAGGCTTAGCCGATTTGCCGAGCCGGATCGCGGTTTGAAGCGCTCTCCAGGCAGGCGATACGGCATCTTTGTCCATTGAAGCGTTGATGTTAGGCCCTAGGACCAGTGCCTCTCCCCAATAACACATGGCGCAGGTGGGATCGAGGTTGGCGGCTTGCCGAAAGGAACGGGCGGCTTCTGCATGGTTGAAGCCGTAAGCGAGGAGCAACCCTTGGTTGAAGTAGCGTTGTGCCAATCCATTTTTGGTGGAAATGGGATAGTTGTAGGCACTCAGCCCTTCATAAAGAGGGGCGCGGGTTGCGGGTGCATTTTTGGCCAGCATTGGGGCGATCGCAGATCGGCTGGGGGAATGGGCGATCGCCCAACGACCCGAACCCAGGGTGTAAGTTGATAATCCAATCGTTGCGAGGAGGCTTAAAAATACAGCGCTAGATTTCATAGAAATGCTCTCCTGTAATATTGCGATTTAGTAAATAAGAAAATCATCGATCGCTCGGATGTTAGGCAAGAGATCTCTGTGGGTCAAATCAGTTCATCCCAAGGCCGATGTTATAGTGCAGAGCCTTTGATACGTTCAGAGTATCGAGAGAGGCGTTCCAAAAACGTTCCAAAAGCGTTCCGTATTGTTCTAGGGAGATCGTAGCGACGAATAATGGTGAAATTGTGAGGGACGATGCTCGTGGCACAACCCCCAACAGCGACACATTTCTAGCAGAATATACTGCTTGATGAGTTCGCAAATCTGACTGGGTCGAATGGGATGGCTGGTGGGGTCAAAAAATTCCATACCGTTTCAACCCAATGGGTTTGCAATGAAACGAGGTTATCAATCGTCCCGACCGGGCAAACTTTCTATGACAGGCTCAAAAACATAGCCCGCACTCAATTTAGAATACGCAATCTGGGCCGCAGCTTTTTCGGCAGATTTTCGGGAAGGTCCAGTCCCTACGCCCAAACACTCGCCTTGGAGCCAAACCTCCGCGCTAAAACGCGACAGCGGCGTTTGAGACGCGATTTGTTCTTCTACGCGGTACTCCGGCAGCAGACGGTAATGGCCTTGGGTCCATTGCTGAAGCGCGGCTTTATAGTTCTGATAAGTAGGATCGGAGCGGACCTGTTCTGCCTGCTGTTCTAGTTCCGGTTTCAGCCAAGGCGCAACCAACTCGAAATCATGGGTACTCAGGTACAGCGCGCCGATGACTGCCTCCAGCGTATTGGCTAGGCGGGACGTTTCCCCCTTTGTATCGCGGGCAGCGCTGGGCGCTACCAGCAAAAAGCGCTCAAACCCAAAAGTATAGGCAATTTTGGAGAGAACGCGATCGCTCACCAATACCGACCGCACTGCCGTCCACTGACCCACTGTATCGTTGCGATCGTTTACCCATAAATGCTGCGCGACAAATAGGCGCAATACCGCATCGCCCAAAAACTCAAGCTGCTCGTAGTTGTCCGCAGCCGAATAACTGACATGGGTCAGCGCCAAGTCGAGCAACGACCACTGCACCTTAGCGGTACTCGGAAGCCCTAGCCGCTCTACCAACTGTTCGAGCTGTCGTTGCCGCCCTGCCGAAAGTTCTGCCATAGAAATCGTAAATGGGATGGGGAAAGAGCCGGACATAAGCCGGGTTCTGTTCCCTTCGCACCAAAGCGCGAAGAGGGCAGTTATCTATCTGGGACGCCTGTTACCAGTCGCCTCAAGCGGCTTCTTAACGGGACAGGGAAAAGACCAACCGTCGCCCCATTGCCTTGCTTCCAACCGGGGTTTACCGAGCCAGCACCTCTCGATGCTGCTGGTGCGCTCTTACCACACCTTTGCACCCTTACCAGCTCTGAGTATTGCAGCGCAATACTTAAAACTTCGGCGGTATGTTTCTGTGGCACTCTCCTCACGGTCGCCCGCACTGGGCGTTACCCAGCAAGTTTGGTCTTTCGGAAGCCCGGACTTTCCTCAACATGGCAAAATTTTGCCAAGCTGCAACCGCCTCGCCTGCTCTTTCCCTCCCTAGTGTAAAGGATGTCTCTCTCAACTGAGCTTGTATGGAGCGAGATCGAATCCGGCTAACGCTAACTCCACCGCGCGGGATCGAGTCGATAGTAATGCTGGAGCTGCTCGTAAAGCCTCCGGTGATGGGTCAGGAGCTGCTGGGGCATCTCAAAAAAGGTCTCCGTTGCCACGGCAAAAAACTCCGCCGGATCGGTGGCGCCGTAGGGGTTCAGGATAGTTGCAGCGCCGCGCTCGACGCGATCGCAAAGCTGTTGATATTCTGCTGCCATCACCTCTGCCCAAATAGCATAATCGGCATCTCGATGCAAAATCGGGACGCCTTCGGCTTTCCCATCTTCTTGATCGAGTTGGTGGGCAAATTCGTGCAGCACTACATTTTTTCCATCATTCCAATGGGCGAGGTCATCTTGGATCTGTTTCCAAGACAGCACCACTTGGTCGGTCGTCCACGATTCCCCCAATCGCGCCGTCTGCCGTTCCTCAACAACGCCACCGCCTACCGCTACTGTCTCGCGCACGACATAGGCATCGGGATAGATCAAAATAGAACGCAACCTCGGAAAATATTTGCCACGTTCGTTGAGCAGCAGTAGAGCAGCGATCGCCGCCACCGTCACCTTCATTTCAGGTGTCACTTGCAGTCCGCGACAACCGATAAACTGCTTCTCCGCGATAAATACCTGAATATGACCCTGAAGCCGCCTGCGTTCGTTCGGCGTCAGGCATTCGTACGCGGGCAGGCTGCATTCCACCGTCGCCTGCTGCTGAGGCGAGAGCGGACGCCGCTTCAGCCGACTTCGCCGCCACCGCACCCAAGCTGGGTAACTGAATATCGCAGCAATAATGAGTCCGATCGCAACTAGAACGATCGCTGTTTCAATCATTTCTGAATTCTTCGCTCTATCGACCTAATGAATGCATGCATACAAATAGTTCTCTTTAGCAGTGTAGCTTCCAGTTACTTCAAATCCCAGGCCCAATAGACGCTCGTCACCTCTAATCCATTGGGACATTCTTGGGCGATCACGCGCAACCCGCGCAATTTATCGAGAAACTTCTCGTAAGGCGTCTGTTTGAGCGTCTTATCCAAGAGTGTATAGGTCGTCGCATGATACCGACGTTCGCATTTTCCGTACAGCAGCGCGACTGCGATCATTTCCGTGGCGATCGCCCGTTGTTGCATCCGACGTGCGGTGTGGTTCGGATCGGAGGCAGTGCCCGACAATACAAAATTGGGCAGCGCTGGAGCCTTACTATCTTGACTGAGGAGTTGGCCGATCTGCTGGACGAGTTTCATCGAAAGTTCCTCGGTATGTTGTGAATGGGTCTGTATTCTCAGAATACGAATCCATCCATTCATGCGAAATGAAGAAACTACGGAATTACCCAAATCAAGCAAAGGATGGCATCCGTAAATTTAACTACTTGGCAATCCTCAAACCCAAAACGCTCGAGCTGCCGCCTCCTAAAACGACGGTGCGATTCGTGCTAATGAGGGAAGATTGAGGGGAAAACGTTGAGTTTAGAGCAGAAGGGTGGCATAATTCTTCCTAGAAAGAAAAAGAATGGCAAAATCTTTCGAGATATCCATAATAATGGTGCTTGACCGAGCCCATTGATTCGAAGTTTCAGGGGGGGCAGCCCGAAGAATAAGCCTTTTCGAGCAGTTTGATTGCCTAAACTCTCAGCCCCATAAATCTCGATCGATGAAGCACCAACGTTCCCTCTTTAAATCGAGTGGCAAACAGAAAAATGCCGACTCTCTCCATAACAGCCTGCTTACCCGTCTGGCATTAAAAATTAAGATGCTACTCAATCGATTCGTAAAACGAAGTCAAGTCCTTCTACAATCGAACAGAAAGGATTTTGTAGGTGTCGATTTCAGCAATACTGACTTCAGTGGAGCTAACTTTAGCGGGGCTGACTTTAGCGGGGCTAACCTCAGTATTGCAATCTTCGAAAATGCCATCCTCAACGGGGCGAACTTTGACGGGGCTAAACTCATCTGTACGATCCTGACTAGCGCCAAGCTCGGTGGCGCTAACTTCACGGATGCCAACCTTGCAGGGGCCAAACTCGGCGGTGCTCATCTCAAAGATGCAACCCTTGCAGGCGCTAACCTCAGAGTAGCCAACCTTAAAGATGCCAACCTTAGAGGAGCCTATCTCAAAGATACCGATCTTAGAGGAGCCAGCCTTCCCAGTGCCGACCTCAAAGGGACTTACCTCAGCAGCGCCAACCTCAACGATGCCAACTTGAGCGGTGCCAACCTTAGAGGCGCTTACATCAGTACGGCTGACCTAAGCGGTGCCAATCTCAGCAGTGCCGATCTCAGCGGTGCCGATTTAAGCAAAACCGACCTCAGCAGTGCCAATCTCAGTAGTGCTGACTTTAAGGATGCTATCCTCAATGGCGCTAACCTTAAAAATGCTATCCTCAAAAATGCTAACTTTCGGGGGGCTCAGTTTGGGTTGGGGGAGGGACTTTCTGTCGCGCAGAAAGAATTCTTGATGGAGAGGGGCGCAATCTTTAAGGTTCGCTAGGTAAATTTCTACTGCCGAGGCGATCGCATCTTGCGGTTCTGCGTTTTGGTTTTTCTAGTTCTTCTGTCATGTTTCCCCTGTTGCCTAACGGTTTGGGCGTCAGCAGCGGTAAAAGTCTTTGAGTCACCCCCAGAGTATTGAGTCCGTCTACCTCAGGGACTATGTTAGACCGTACCGTCTCTAGCAAAAGGAAACTACTTAGTCATATTTATATTTAACTTTCATAACATACTTGGTTTTCCCTTTGCTTCCAAATGTTATATCAACACCCTCAATACTATTGACGCTAAGACCTGTAGCAGTATCACGGCTCATCTCAATTTCCATCTCATCAACTTTTTGATTACGTCCTTCCTCAAGAATCTTTTTAATATTTTCAGCATCATCTTGAGAGAGGCTACCCGGTGAACTAAAACGATCAATGAGATATTTACCCCACTCCCATAAATCTATGTACGGAGACAAAGGATTTATAAAGTAAGTCCATCCAACCTCTGTAGGCTCAAGCTTTTTTGTCTTCTCGTTATAGACCAGTCTTACCATTTTGCTTGCCATATTTTCCATGCCTAATGTGAAAAGCAGTGTTGGCACTTGTCGAGAACGTAATTTGCAATTAGTTCGCCAGTTTCAAGATCATATAAAGGAAGGCTTGTCCCATCACGGAAAACGTGAGCCGGAACAATCCCGACATTAGTAAGCCCAAAAAAGTCATTCAGATCTGCATACGCAAGGTTGTGGGAACCCCAGAAACCATCCAAACCAACACGATGCAGTTCACCAGTGTTTGGATTAAGGATGTAATCAAAACCAATTTCTTGAAATTCCCGATAAAGGCGGAGATTTTCAAGCTTTCTGCCAAAGAGCTTTAGACTAGTCATTTTAATTAATATTCTCTAATACAAAACAATACTAGCTCATACTTTTACTGGTGACTGATACTTGGTAGTATGTTTGTTTACAAGAAGCACCCTACAAATTGCTTTGCAGTCTAACTCTAAATAGACGGACAGCATCCACCCATATCGCTCTATAGGCTATTTAGACGGATAGTAGTCCACCTATATCGTCCAATTTGGCATATGGACGGATAGTTGTTCATCTATATCTCTGTTTTGGCGATATAGGCGGATAGCATCCACCTATATCGCCCATTTGGTCATATAGGCGGATAATTTCAGGATTTTTTCGAATATCGTATCTGTCAACTTTTTTTGCTGTTAATGTCAATACTTTTGAATTCTCTACGTGTGTGGCATAGTCGAGCAGCCCCAAAAATGGATCGGTTGCACGGTGTCCTGGGCCTTGGAGTTTCTACTGACTGCTATTCAAATTCAGTGCGCGCTGAACGTGCGATCGCCCAAACCAAAAACGAAAACTCCCCCCTAGAATTTCTCTAGGAGAGAGTTGTTCAATTCGTAAAGAACTATTCGACGCCTTCGATGCGATCTTCGATTTCCTGATAGAGATCGCGCAGCATTTGGAGGTTTTCTTCACTGGTTTCCCAGTAACCGCGACCGTTCACTTCCAGCAACGTCCCCACCATCTTGCGGAAGGAGTGTGGATTCATGTTTTTGAGCCGATCGCGCATCGCTTCATCTTCGATGAAGGTCGTGTTCACATCCTCGTACACCCAGTTATCTACCGCACCCGCCGTAGCCGACCAGCCCATGGTATTCACCAAGCGTTTGGAGAGTTCCCGCACGCCTTCGTAGCCGTGGCTAAGCATACCCTCATACCACTTGGGATTGAGCATCTTGGTCCGAGCATCCAGCCGCACCGTTTCCGAGAGCGTCCGCACTTGCGCGTTGGCCGTAGTCGTATCGGCGATAAAGGAAGTCGGCTGTTTCCCGTCATTGCGCAGTTTTGCAACTACCTTGGTGGGGTCCGAGTCAAAGTAGTGGCTCACATCCGTCAGGCTGATTTCCGAAGAATCCAGGTTTTGGAACGTGACCTCTACCGTTTTCAAAGTAGTTTCAAAAATGGCGCGGGACTGATCCATCGTGCCGGGGGAATCCGCAGAGAAAGCAAAGGACTTACGGGCGAGGTACATCTCTTGCAGTTCGTCTTCGTTTTCCCAGGTGCTATTTTCCACCGCTAAGTTGACGTTAGAAGAATAGGAACCGGAGGCATTGGAGAAGATACGGGTTGCAGCCTGACGCAGTTCGATGCCCAAATCTCCCGCTTGCTTGAGGGCGTGCTTGCGGACAAAGTTCATCTCTAAAGGCTCATCCGCTTCCGCTGCCATTTTGACCGCTTGGTCCAAAAGCGCCATCTGGTTAATAAACAGGTCGCGGAAGACGCCAGAGCAGTTCACCACCACGTCAATGCGGGGGCGACCGAGTTCCTCTAGATCGATCAGTTCTACCTTGTTAATTCGCCCCAAGGAATCCGGCTTGGGACGCGCGCCTACCATCCACATGACCTGGGCGAGGGATTCGCCGTAGGTTTTGATATTGTCCGTGCCCCAAAGCACCATCGAAATGGTTTCGGGCCAAGCGCCGCCGTTGTCCCGCTGCTGGCGCGCCAACAAACGGTCTACCACGACCTTCGCTGAGGCGATCGCCGCTGTAGTGGGAATCGACTGCGGATCCAGCGCGTGGATATTCTTGCCCGTGGGCAGCACATCGGGATTCCGGATCGGATCGCCGCCGGGACCGGGGAGAACGTATTCCCCTTCTAAGGCTTGGAGCAGCGCGCCCAGCTCGTTATCCGCCACAATCTGCTTGAGACAGAATTCGAGGTATTCCACCAAGGGTTTCAGAGTTTCGGCAGTAATGGCCTTGTAGCCCAAATTGTGGAGCGCCTCAATCCAGGGTTCTTTGCGCCCCATGTGGAAGAAGTTCAAGATAGAAACCCGCTCGATTCGACCTTCGGCGTTAGTTTGTTCCTGCACCAAAGCCGTAACTGCGGCACGGGTTGCCATATTGATGTCATTGAGCAATTGCACGTCGTCCAAAATACCGCGATCGCTATTTTGGAAAATCTCGTCCATCTCTCGCCCGATGCTCTGGGCCAACATGCTGGGCAGGCTCAGAATGCCTTCTTCGGCCCGATCGAGACTGGCGATGTTGACGAGGGTGGCGATCGCCTCGTCTGCCGTGGGCGGTTTTCCAATGACGTGGAGTCCGCAGGGCAACAGCCGCGCTTCGATTTCCATGATCTTGATGTAGACCTTGCCCACAAGGTTGTCCCGCTCTTCTGGGGTCAGTTCCTTAGCATCCGCTTCCGGTAGGTCGATGTCCTTATCTAGGTTGACGATGCGGCATTGGTCGATGATGGAATTGGCGATCGCCGTTCCGCGCCCGCTATCCTTCAGGGTTTGGTAGGAAGCAATCAGTTCGCCCAGTTCCTTGAGCCCCTTATACAAGCCCGCATTTTCCGCCGGGGGAGTGAGGTAGCTGATGGTGTTGGCATAGCTGCGGCGCTTGGCGATCGTGGCCTCGGAGGGATTGTTGGCAGCGTAGTAGTAGAGGTTCGGGATATTGCCGATCAGGTTATCGGGGTAGCAGTCGCCGGACATGCCCATTTGTTTGCCAGGCATGAATTCCAAAGAACCGTGGGTGCCGAAGTGAAGCACCGCATCCGCACCCCAGATTTGATTGAGGTAGGTGTAGTAGGCCGCAAAGCCGTGGTGGGGGCTAGCGGACCGGGAGAACAGCAGGCGCATGGGGTCGCCTTCGTAACCGAAGGTGGGCTGCACGCCGATGAATACGTTGCCGTAATGTTTCCCAAACACCAACATATTTTGCCCGTCGGTGTTGAGCTGTCCGGGGGGCGGACCCCAGTTTTCTTCTAGACGCTTGGAGTAGGGGGTTAATGCTTCGTACTCGCGCACGGGCATCCGGTAGGCGATGTTTAGCTCTGGGCTGCTGTACTGCGCTTGAGCGTCGTGGAGGATCTCCTGCATCAGCACTTCGGGGCTGTCCGGTAGTTCCGCTAAATCGTAGCCGTTGTGTTTGAGGGCTTCTAGCACTTTATAGATAGAGCCAAACACGTCCAAATAAGCAGCCGTCCCGATGTTGCCCTTATCCGGCGGGAAGCTAAAGACCGTAATGGCAACTTTCTTATCAATTTTGGGCTTGCGGCGCAGATTGGCCCACTTGATCGCCCGCTGAGCCACGGTTTCGATCCGATCTTGAAGCGCGATCGATTTGCCCGTGTTCCCATCCCGACCGGAAAGGATAATCGGCTCGATCGCCCCATCCAGTTCGGGAATGGCAATTTGCAGGGCCACTTGAATCGGATGCAGGCCCAAATCGCTGTTTTCCCACTCTTCCGTGGTTTGGAACACTAGGGGTAGCGCCACCATGTAGGGACGGTTCAGCTTTTTGAGGGTTTCGATCGCCTTGGGGTGATCTTGGCGCGCAGGGCCGCCTACCATGGCAAATCCCGTCAGAGAGACGGCGGCATCGACGAGGGGAATCTCGCTGCCGTTGCCCTTGGCCGGATCGAAGAAAAAGGCTTCGACGGGCTTGGAGAAATCCAGTCCGCCCGCAAATACCGGAATCACCCGCGCGCCTTGGGACTCCAGCTCTTGCACCATCGCGACATAGTGGGCATCGTCTCCAGTCACGAGGTGGGTGCGCTGCAAAATGAGGCCCACCGTGGGCGCCAGGGGGTCTTTGAGGTCGTCGTCGATATCGCGGCGGGAGCTAAACCAGTTCAAGTATTCCCGCACGTCTTCAAACATTTCTGGGGCGAGGGGGTGCCAGATGCCCAGATCGGGATAGGTGACGGGTTCCTGGTAGGAAAGCGTCGCGTCTCCATTGGAGTGCTTGCGGATGCCGTCGTCTTTGAAGACGTACTTATCGGCCAACATCAACAGGAAATTTTCCAGGTTTTCGGGGGATCCGCCCAGCCAATACTGAAAGCTGAGCATGAAGTTACGGGCATCCCGCGCCTTATCCATGGGCAGGTACTTGAGCACCGTGGGCAGCGTTCGCAGCAGCTTCAGCATGGCGTCTTGGAAGCCCGCGCCTGCGTTCTCCTTGCGCTTCTTCATGAACTGGGAAATCACGCTCTTGGATTGCCCGATCTGAGACAGCGAAAAACTCCCCATTTTGTTGAGGCGCATGACCTGGGGCATGGAGGGGAAGACCACAGCGGCATCCAGGCGATCGCGGTGGGGTTCTACTGCCGCCACGAGCTTGTCTGCCATGTCTTCTAGAAAAATCAGCGACCCGATAAAAATATTGGCCTCGGCAATGTCGCGCTCGAAGGCAGCGTAGTTTTCTGGCGATCGCAGCTCTTCAATCAGATAGCCGTTGAGTTCGATGGCGAGGTTGGGGTTGTGTTGGTTGATAGAGGTGGCGGCAGCCGTCAGAGAACTTTGGTACTGAGGCTCTAACACGACATAGACCACCTTCATTAAGGCGCGTCCCTTGAGGTCTTCGGGACTGACGTGCCTGATGGCGGACTTGACGTGAGTGAACATGCAGAGAACTCCTTAAGAGTACGGGTTACGAAAGGATAAGGATGCTGACTAAATTATTCTAAATGGCTGTGGCTACCGAAAAAGGATGCCCGCAGTAAGCGCCTCTTAAGGTGTAACAAAGAATCCTGGAAAGACTGGGTAGAAATACCTGAAGCGACACAAATTGATAGAAATTTTGTAATGAACTTTAAGGTTTTGTAAAAGTTTTTGTCTATGGATGGCTGCTGAACGGCGATCGGGCTGAGTGGGGCGACTGACTCTCAAGCTAGACGACTGGTGGCAGGATAACGGTTAGCGCAAGGGTGATGTGGGGGAAGGCAAGAGGAGAAACGTCGCTCGGTTCGCTCAAGATGAGGTGGCTGGTATAGCCTGTGGGGGTTGGGTTACGGAAGATGTGGATCTGACGGTTTTTGAGATCGACGACCCAGTAGTCTGCAATGCCTGCTTGGGCGTAGAGTTTGTCTTTGATTTCGCAGTCTTGTTTGAGGGTGGAGTCTGCAACTTCGACAAGTAGGTGAATGTCGCTGGGACGGGGATGGCGATCGGCGTAGTCTAGGACGGTGCCTCGGACGATGGCGAGATCTGGTTCAGGTTCTGAGTAGTCGTCTAGATGAATGGGGTCTTGGGTGCGGACTAGGGCGGCGTTTCCTAATCGATCGCGTAGGTCATTTGCTAAGAGATGTAGCGAGGTTACGTGGGGTGTTCCTTTGGCTACCATCAATACAATTTGTCCTGCAATCAATTCGGTACGTTCGCCTGAATCGAGAATGCCTAACTCGCTCATGCGGTGATAGTCCTGCACAGTGAGGCGTTTAAGGCGACTTGGCTCAAGGTTTAGGGCTAGGGGGGGAGCGTTTAAGGAGATTATCATTTTCAAGCCTCACTGGCGTAGCGTGTTCGTAAGTTTGCACGCAGTTCTGCCATTGCTGTAGCGCCATCAACCAGTTCACCTCGCTGAAGGGCTTCCCAGCCAATCTGAGCATCTTGCTGTAGCTCTTGCAGTCGTCCCTGGTAGATGTCTTCTTCCTGTTCAAGACGGATTACGCCAGCCAGGACGACCTCTATCGCAGTTCGATATTTGCCGCTGTCGAGTTGGTACTGGATGAGGGCTTCAAGTTCTGGCGGTAGGACGATTTGCATAGCAGTATAAAACACTTAATTCGATGATAGACCGTGAAATAAAACAATCTATACCAGCTTGAAGCTGCTCTAGCAGTGCCTGCGTCGCGGGATAAGATCGGAGATGGAACAGAAGGTTACAAAATAGCGATCGATCGCCGTCCGCCCAAACTATATTTCCTGGAAGCGGATGCAAAATAGTGCACTTTAGTAGCCATGTTCAATGCGATCGTAATTGGTGTACCAACACGATTGGGGCCAGACCGCTAGCGAATGGGTTACTCAACCCATTCGCTAGCGCCTTCCTTCGGCAATCGCCGCAGTTTCCCGTAGGATTTTATTAAAGCGTTGCGAACACGAGGGTCAAACTGATGAACAAGTCGGACATATCTGCAAAATACTCAACCCTCAACGCATTACCCGAAATCTGGCCGATTGTAGCCCAGCGCTGCGGGGACGTCGTGGCGCTCCAGGATGCCTACAGCAACCCTGCCGTCACCCTCACCTTTGCCCATCTCAACCAGCAAATCGGTCAGTTTGCCGCCGCACTCCAAAGTTTGGGCCTTCAACCCGGCGATCGCATTTGTCTGTTCGCCGACAACTCCGCCCGTTGGTTTGTTGCAGACCAGGGCTGCATGACCGCCGGGGCCGTGGACGTGGTGCGCAGCGCCTTGGCTGACATGCAGGAGCTGGCCTATATCTACGAAAACAGCGAATCCTCTGCGCTGCTGATTGAAGACCTCAAAACCTATCAGAAGCTGTTGCCCCTGATGGCCCCAGCCTCCATCAAATTTGTGGGGCTGCTCACTGACGAAACCACCCCCGCCGATAGCCCGATTACGATGGTCAATTTTTCGCGAATGCTGGAGATTGGCAGCAGCCATCCCTTCACGGCACCTCACTTTAAGCTAGACCAGTTGGCAACCCTGCTCTACACCTCCGGTACGACGGGCAAGCCCAAAGGGGTGCGGCTCACCAATGCCAACCTCATGCATCAGATGAACACCTTCTCCGATGTCCTTCAGCCAGTCCCCGGCGATCGCGCCATCAGCATCCTGCCGACCTGGCACTCTTTTGGACGCACGGTGAAATATTACCTGCTCTCCCAAGGTTGCACCCAAGTGTATACCAACATTCGCAATCTAAAGCGCGACCTGCTCGCCTACCCGCCAGAATTTATGGCCAGCGTCCCGCGCCTGTGGGAGTCGCTCTACGAAGCCATTCAAAAGCAGTTCCGCGAACAGCCAGAAAGCAAGCAAAAGCTGGTCAAGTTCTTTTTTGGCCAGAGCCAGCGCTACATTGAGGCACGGCGATTGGTTCAAGGTCTGGATTTGAATAACCTGAATCCGTCTGTTACTCAGAAGATTGGAGCGCTGCTGCGGTGCTGGCTCCTCGCACCCGTGCATGCCCTGGGCGATCGCCTCGTCTACACCAAAGTCCGCAACGCCTTGGGCGGCAAATTCAAAGCCTCCGTCAGCGGCGGCGGCTCCCTTGCCATGCACCTGGAAAACTTCTTTGAAATTGTGGGCATCAGCCTGCTGGTGGGCTACGGACTCACCGAAACCTCCCCCGTGCTCACCGCGCGCCGTCTAAAGCGCAACCTGCGCCGCTCAGCAGGGCAGCCGTTACCGTTCACAGAGCTGCAAATTGTCGCCCCCGAAACCCGACAAGTCCTGCCCCTCGGCCAACAGGGCCTCGTCCTGGCGCGGGGACCTCAAATTATGGACGGGTACTACAACAATCCAGAGGCAACGGCCAAGGCCATCGACCCGGACGGCTGGTTCGACACCGGAGACTTAGGCTGGCTGACGCCTCAATCCGACCTCATTTTGACTGGTCGCGCCAAAGACACCATCGTCCTCTCTAATGGCGAAAACATCGAGCCGCAGCCCATTGAAGATGCCTGCGCTCGCAGCCCCTATATCGATCAAATTATGCTGGTGGGTCAAGACCAGCGCTCCATTGGAGCGCTGATTGTGCCCAACATCGACGCGCTCAAGCTGTGGGCCGCAGGGCAAAATGCGGTGCTGTCCGGTCAAGAGGAAACCGATGTCGCCCCAGGCAAGACCGTTTTAACCTTTGACAGCAAACCCATCCAAGACCTATATCGCCAAGAACTGGTTCGAGAAGTTCAGAATCGACCGGGCTACCGCGTGGATGACCGGATTGGGCCATTCCAGTTTGTCCTAGAGCCATTTTCGATGGAAAACGGCCTGCTGACTCAGACCCTGAAAGTAAAACGGCCTGTCGTGATGGAACGCTACCGCGATATGATCGACGGGATGTTCGGATCGTGACCTAGCGTCCGTCGTTACCTACAACGCAATATTGTCGTCATCTTTGTAGACCCTACACCCTTCACATTCATGGATATTTTGAGCGATCAACTTTTAGTCCGCCGCGCCATCCCCGTGAAGGCAGTGGTAACCCCTCTATGGAAAGAAGAAGCCCAACAGCAGCTTCAGGCCCAAATCAATCAGTTTGACGGCCAGCTCCAGCAGCTAGAACTACAGGTGCAGCAAATGATGTCCGAACTCCAGCGGCAAATGATCGGTCAGCCTTCGGATGCCATGAACGCTCAGATCCAAGACCTGCAAGCTCAGGCCAATGCCCGCAAAAGCGAGCTGTTGGAGCAAAAAAACCAGGTCTTACAGCAGCTCAATCAAGTACAGCTTTTAGAGATGGAACAAGAGGTCGAGCAGGGCCAAATCGATAACTTCTTCCACCTCCAAAAAGGCGATCATCTGATTCGCAAAATGCAAGTTGAAATCGTGCTGCGCGACGGCGTCGTCGAAGACATTCGAGGCGAACTGTAGAGTGTGCGACGATACGCCCTGCGGTAAAATGCTTTACTGAGTGAGCTTTGGCTTTAATTTGCCCTCAAGCTCCGCAACCGATTGCCTTTATCCTGATATAAACCCCTGATTCGGAACGCCGCCCCATGATTCGTGAAGTCTTCATGCCCGCTCTCAGTTCGACGATGACTGAAGGAAAGATCGTCTCTTGGTCTAAGTCGCCGGGAGACAAGGTTGAGAAAGGCGAGACGGTCTTAGTGGTCGAGTCCGATAAGGCCGACATGGATGTGGAGTCGTTCTACGAAGGCTATCTGGCGGCGATCGCCGTTCCTGCCGGAGAGGCCGCACCCGTAGGCTCAATGCTGGGGCTGATTGCCGAAACCGAAGCAGAAATCGCTCAGGCTCAAGAAAAGCTAAAAAGCTCTGCCGCACCCAGTACCGCACCTGCTCCGGCACCGCCCGCTCCAACCCCAGAACCCGTCGCGGCTGCCACCGCATTGAATGGAAACGCGACTGCAGACACCCCTACCGTTTCTACGGGTCGCATTGTGGCATCTCCCAGAGCGCGAAAACTGGCTAAGCAGTTTAAGGTCGAATTAACCGCAATTAAAGGCAGCGGGCCCTTCGGCAGAATTGTCGCAGCCGATGTTGAAGGAGCGGCGGGGAAAACGCCTGCAGCAGCCGTTGCCCAGGCCATCGCGGCTCCCGTCACCGCGCCCTCAGCCCCAGCGATTCCAGCAGCGGCAGTAGCTGGAGAGATCGCGCCTTTCAATACCCTCCAACTGGCTGTAAACCGCAATATGGTCGCGAGTTTGCAAGCACCGACTTACCACGTAGGCTACAGCATTACGACGGATGCTTTAGATAGCCTTTACAAACAGGTGAAGAGCAAGGGTGTTACAATGACCGCTTTGCTGGCAAAGGCAGTGGCCGTCACGCTCAAAAAATATCCGTTGCTGAATGCTTGCTATGCCGAGCAGGGCATTCAGTATTGCAGTCAGATCAACGTAGCGGTAGCGGTCGCGATGCCGGATGGCGGATTGATTACACCCGTGTTGCGCAATGCCGACCAATCCGATCTGTACTCGATGTCCCGCACCTGGAAGGATTTGGTCGACCGCGCCCGCGCAAAGCAGCTCCAACCGGACGAGTACAGTACGGGGACGTTTACGCTTTCTAACTTGGGCATGTTTGGCGTAGATTTCTTCGATGCGATTTTGCCACCCGGTCAAGGGGCAATTTTGGCGATCGGGGCGTCTCAGCCTCAGGTGGTAGCGACGAAGGATGGGCTACTGGGTGTCAAACGGCAGATGAAGGTGAATATCACTTGCGATCATCGCATTATCTATGGCGCAGATGCAGCTGCATTTCTGCAAGATTTAGCAAAGCTGATTGAAACCAATCCTCAATCGCTGACGCTTTAGAGAGCCTAGCTTGCATTGGAACGGTTGCGATCGCGGCGATGCGGGCTTTAGGGAATTGGGTCGGCAGTCTTTGAATTGTAAGGAGGGCGCTACATGATGGATGGGTTGCTTGAGTTAGCGCGTTCGGTAGGGTGGGGGGCTGCGGATATCCTGCGCCGCTACTATCGCGGCGAGTTCGATCTGGATATTCAGAAGGCCCATAGCGATCCGGTGACGGCAGCCGATCTGGCGGCGAATCACTACATTTTGGAACGTCTCCAGCAGGAGTTGGACGGCGAGCAATTCGGTTATCTCAGCGAGGAGACGTTCCAGCCTGGGTTGACGCCTTACCCGCAACCCTACGTTTGGATTATCGACCCCCTAGACGGAACCCGCGATTTCATTCAAAAAACTGGCGAGTACGCGATCCATCTCGCCCTGACGGAAGCCGGTCGCCCGATCCTATCGGTGGTGGTGTGGCCGGAGCAGGAGATCCTTTACTATGCGACGAAGGGAGGCGGCTCTTATGCCGAAACCCGAAGCGGCGAGGTGCGTCGGCTGCAGGTGAAGGAGCGCGATCGGCCTGAAGACATGCGGTTGGTCATTAGCCGCAGCCATCGGGACGATCGGTTCGATGCATTGCTAAAGCGGCTCCCGCAAACGGAACAGACGTTTGTGGGAAGCGTGGGCTGTAAAATTGCGACCATTTTAGAGGATCGGGCAGAACTTTATCTTTCCCTCACCACCAAGTCTGCGCCGAAGGATTGGGATTTGGCGGCACCGGAGCTGATTCTGACAGAGGCGGGCGGGCGGTTCACCCATTTCGATCTGACGCCGATCGAGTACAACCGAACCGATGTCGCGCAGTGGGGCGGATTTTTGGCGAGTACCGGGCAAGCGCACGATCGGCTTTGCGATTCGATCGCCCAAATTTTGGAGGAGTTAGATTCAGCCACTGATTCTTAAGTAACCTTGAGATTCGTGCGAAGCTCAATTTATCGACTCCCAGGGCCATAATAAACTCACCCTTCTTCGATCTTTAGACTGGTGCCGTGACTTTAAAAAACCGTATTTTCCTCGGCCTGCTGCTCTTCATTCCGCTGTCGCTTGCTGCCGAGTGGTTCGAGTTCGATCCGTTGATCGTGTTTATAACAGCGGGGTTATCCATTGTCCCTCTGGCCTCGTGGATGGGGTTGGCGACGGAAGAAATTGCCGTCGTTGCGGGTCCCACCTTAGGAGGATTGCTCAACGCCACCTTCGGGAATGCCACCGAACTCATCATTGCAATCATTGCGTTAAAGGCTGGATTGCTAGAGGTCGTGAAAGCCAGTTTGACGGGTTCGATCGTGGGCAACTTGCTTTTGGTGATGGGCCTATCCATGTTTCTAGGAGGGCTTCGCTTCAAAGAACAGACCTTCCAGCCCGTTATCGCCCGCGTCAACGCGTCCCTCATGAATTTGGCCGTCATTGCCATTCTGATGCCGACGGCCTTTCATTTCACTTCCCCTAATATTCAGCCCGCTCAAATTCAGCATTTTTCAATTGCTGTTTCCGTTATCCTCATTGCAGTGTATTGCCTGACCTTGCTGTTCTCCATGAAAACCCACAGCTACCTATACGACGTAGGCATTGCTGAAAACGAAGGCGATACACCCGCAAACCATTCGTCGAGTCACCGTCCCAATCTAAAACTATGGGTGGGCGTCTTGTTGGCCGCTACCATCGCCGTTGCCGTTGAATCGGAACTGCTCGTCGGTAGCCTAGAGGTCGCCACCGACAAGCTGGGCCTCACCCCGCTGTTTACAGGGGTGATCTTGCTGCCCATCATTGGCAATGCCGCAGAACACGCCACTGCCGTTACCGTCGCGATGAAAAATAAGATGGATCTCTCGGTGTCCGTCGCTGTTGGCTCCAGCCTTCAGATTGCGTTGTTTGTCGCTCCAGTTCTAGTCCTATTGGGCTGGGCGATCGGGCAGCCCATGAATTTAGACTTCAACCCCTTTGAACTGGTGGCTGTGGCAGTATCCGTTCTCATTGCCAACTCCATTAGTTCTGACGGTCAATCCAACTGGTTGGAAGGAATGCTACTGCTGGCTGCCTACATCGTTCTGGGGCTTGCCTTTTATTTTCATCCGGCAGGATAAAAATAAAAATTCGTCAGATCGCGCCTCCTCTTGGGCAACCTAGATAAAGGCGCGGGTCTCCCTGTTCTTTTAGGCTTTGACATTACCTGGCACCTTCATGCCGGGTAAAACAGGCTTTCTAGGTGAGCTACGTCTATGGTTTCAGTCTAGAAATCATTTCAATCTATCCGGGGGGATTATGATGTCCAACGCTCAATCAGATTGCCAAGAAAGGCACGTTTTAGTGATTAACGACGGTAAGCGGCGGGCGATCGCCTTAGAAGCCGCTGCTTACTCCGTCGGTCGCGACCCATCCAACGCGATCGTCATCGACGTGGATACCATTTCCCGCCAGCACGCGATGTTTCTGCGCGTGCCCGTGCCTGGGACGAATCAATATCGCTATCGAGTCATTGACGGCAATTCTGGCGGGAAGCCCAGTGCTAACGGCGTATTTATTAACGATCAAAAAGTCAGCAGCCGCGACCTTACCCAAGGAGATGTGATTCGATTCGGCCAAACGATTGAAGTTTCTTACTTGACGGTTTCGATGGGTACAGCAGAATTTGCCCAATACCTAGAATCTATTTCCTATCAAAGCATTAAGTCCGATATCGTGAACGCTAAAGAGACGCTGGTAGGTGCTTGTTTTATGGACGAAGAGCCTCCCGCCACGACGATAGCCACAATGTTGCCCCAGACCGTTACGACACACCAGCGGGTTAAGGATGTATCTCTTTCTGAAACGCTCCACGAACTATCCAACGAGACCGTAAGCCGTCGCCGGCCCCTGCAAATAGTCGTTCCTGGGGTCCTCTTAGCGCTTGGCAGCCTTGTCGGCCTGTGGATGTTAACCTCTCAATCCCGTCCCTCTCAGTCTTCTGCCGAAACGATTCCTTCAGACACCCAGCAATCCGTGCCCAAATAGGCTTGGGGGTGTTGAGAGTGGCGTCAGGACGAGCGTTATTCGCTGTAATAGCTCTGGTACCACTGTACGAATTTCCGAAGCCCTACTTCTATGGGAGTGTTGGGTCTAAAATCAAAGTCCCGCGCCAGATCCTCTACATCGGCATAGGTCGATAAAACTTCGCCGGGCTGCATTGGCAGGAAATTTTTAGGCACGGTTTTACCTAAAATTTGCTCCAAGAGTTCGATAAAATGCAGGAGCTTGACGGGGGTACGGTTGCCAATGTTGTAGAGGCGATAGGGGGGAGCAGGGATCGATTGAAGGCTTTCTGGTTGGCTGACTGGCTGGGATTCGGAGGTCTGGGGTGGATGGGCTAGGATGAGCGCCAGCCCTGCTGTAATGTCGTCAATGTAGGTAAAATCTCGCTCCATTGCACCAAAGTTGTAAACGTCAAGGGACTGTCCGGCCAAAATGGCTTTAACAAATTTAAAGTAGGCCATGTCAGGTCGCCCCCAAGGGCCGTAGACGGTAAAAAAACGCAATCCTGTCGTCGGAATGCCATAGAGGTGGCTGTAGGTGTAGGCTATGAGCTCGTTTGCTCTTTTAGTGGCGGCGTAGAGCGAAATAGGGCGATCGACGTTATCGGCGATCGCGAACGGAACTTTGGTGTTGGCACCGTACACGGAACTTGAGGAGGCAAACAACAGGTGTTTGACTGGAAAGTGACGGCAGTTTTCTAACAAGTTGGTGAAGCCGAGAATATTGCTGTCAATGTAGGCAAAGGGATTGTCGAGGGAATACCGAACCCCAGCTTGAGCGGCTAAATTGACGACGATATCGAAGGACTGTTGCTGAAATAAGGCTGTCAAGTTTTCTCTGTCTGCCAGATCGATCGGCTCGAATGTAAATTGAGCGAATGGCTTTAACTGAGCCAGCCGATCTCGTTTGAGGGTAACGTCGTAATAAGGATTTAAGTTATCGATGCCGCAGACCGTCGCGCCATCGGTCAGCAACCGACGAGCGAGATGGTAGCCAATAAATCCAGCGACACCCGTAATTAAAATCTTCATGTCTATTGTGTGTGAGACGATCGTTTCTGGGCAATCTTGCCCGTGCTGCGGTACGAAGCCCCGTTTGCAGGACTGTACTCGCGTTGTCTTATTTTTCTACGTTAGAGCAACCATAGCTACGCCCAATCCAATCGCAAGTCCGCCGATTAAACGACCCGGAACAACCGGCTCGTGCAGAAAATACCTCGCCCCCAATAAACTCATGGCATAGGTCAATGAGGTGCAGGGACGAACGTAGCTCACATCCGCCCAACTCAAAAGACACAAAAAGGCAAAAAAGGCGATCGCCTGGGCGGAAATGCCTTGCAGAATGGACGGGGTGACGAGTATCCGACGTCCGATCTTGAGAAATGCCGAAGGCGACATTTTCAGACTAATCCAACCAATGCTTTTCATCCCCTTGGCCAATAGAACATCTCCCGCCGCATCTGCCAATACCAGAACAGCTAATCCCAACCAAACCGGAGATATTGCGGAAGTTGTCGTCACTAAAAATAATGGCGCGGGGAGAGATCGTTTAGGGGACCAAGCTTTTTTGACCTGACTGGGCGGAGGGACGCGACCGCTCCGACCGATCAGATAGACCCCAACGGCAACGATGGCGGTTGCAGCCCACCGCAAAGTAGAAATGCGTTCTCCCAGAAGCATCCAAGCAAATAAAGCGTTAAAGACGTACCCAGACGCATGGATGGGGAGCACGTAGCTCAAGTCAAAACGGGAAATGGCCACTAGGTAAAACCCTAAGGATAAAATTAGGGTCATGACGCCCAACACGATCGAGGGACTGGTCAACAAGTACGTAATGAGATTGAAAATAGCGTGGGGCGTGATGGATCGAACTGCACCGAACGTCTTCATCCCCTGACTGAGCCACAGATCTCCAAATACCTGGGTCAGCACCATCGAAATTAAAATTAGTCCGTCGATCACGGCTGTTCGGCCATCTTCAGGGCGATGTGATGCAAGCTTTCGATTCCTTTGAAGACTTTTTCCTCCAAAAGCACCCTATCACGGGATGTCTTTGTTTGAGAGGTTGAAATTCGGATACCGTTGATTGAGAACCGCGCACGGGCTGTCGGCGTCTTCACAGCACTACTGAATTTCCAGGCGTAAAGGCTGTACCTGCCTTGGAGTCAGGAGTCTCGTCACTCAATTTCTCCGCTGCCTCTAGCTGCGTCCCTTTCAATATGCTAGTATGTTTGATGCATTCTTCGGTGGGGTTTTGCTCGAGCGAGCCGCAGCGTTGAATATGCATTGGTGCGGGTGTTGTGTAGTGGTAAGACCTTAGCCTTCCAAGCTAATGATAGGGGTTCGATTCCCCTCACCCGCTTAGTAACGGAATCAATCAATTCATTGATATCACAAGGGTCTCAGCGTTTTCACAATTCTGAAGCCTTTTTCACATTGGGCATACTTAGAGCAATTTAGGTCTATTTTGGGGATAAACTGGGGATAAAAATTGGGCATCCTTGGTAAATAGATAGCCTTTTTATCCCCAAATCATTCAATGACGTCCAAAACCGCTACAGGAAAGCAACCTAAGGGTTCCGTTTCCATCAGATGCTCACACGATCGGTTGCAATTGCGCTTCCGGTATCAAGGTAAGCGTGAATGTCTGAGCTTAGGCTTACCTGACACGGCCAACAATCGAAAGCTTGCTGAGGCAAAAGCCCGTCAGATTGAAATGGATATTCTCAGCAACAACTTTGACCCTTCAATGGATAAGTACAGGCAGACGGCCTTTCTAAGTCCCCAGTCTTTATCCCCACTTATCCCCAAGCTGAATGACCTGTGGACAAAGTTTGTTGAGTCAAAGCAATCCCAGTGCTCGCAGAACACGATGGACACCATGTATGCCCAATACACGCGCTACATTGAAAAGCTTCCCACACATGATTTAACTCAATCTGGGGAAATCAAAGACTTTGCTCTAAAGACGTTTCCCATCAATTCAGCTAAACGCTTTATAGTCAGGCTCAATGCTTGCTGTAAATGGGCTATGCAAAATGGATTGATTGACAGCAACCCTTTTAACGGCATGGCATCAGACATAAAATTGCCAAAGTCTCAAAAAAACGAAGATGGCGAAATAAACCCATTTACAGCGGATGAAAGAGACTCCATTCTGAGTGCGATCGCCACAGACCAATTCAACCCCGCTCAATCAGCCTTTAAGCATTCCTACTATTTTCCGTTCGTTTCCTTTCTGTTCAAAACTGGATGCCGTTCATCTGAAGCCGTTGCTTTAACTTGGAAAGACGTATCAAAAGACTTCAGCTCCATTTCCTTTGAGCGATCCATTATTGACACTGCACAAGGAAGGCAAGTCAGAGAAGGGCTGAAGACTCAGGAAAAACGTAAATTCCCTTGCAACGCTACTCTTCAAGAGTTTTTGAAATCTATTAAACCAGCTACAGCAAAATCAAGCGATTTAGTCTTCCCTGGAATAAAGGGCGGCTATCTTGACCCTGATGCTTTCAGAAAATACGTCTGGAAGCGGATACTTGAAGGCTTGGGGATTGAGTACAGAAAGCTATATCAAACCCGTCATACCTTCATCACGTTAGCCCTAGAAGCGCGTTTGGATGCCAAAGACGTTGCGAAACTGGTAGGCAACTCCCCAGAGGTCATTTATAGGCATTATGCAGGCAGCAATCGAAATTTGTCAGTTCCTGAGTTTTAGATGGGAACCATAAATTCAATAAATAATGTACTTTTTTGTATTAATACCATTGAAATAGTCTATCTAGGTTGTGCAGGTTATTTTATGCAACAGAAATATCTACTATGGATTTTTGGGACTGCTGCCATATCAGTTTTATTTTTAGTTCTTTTGACATGGGTTGGCTACAAGAATAAATCTAGCCCTACTCCAAATATTTCTGAGGCTTCATTACCTCCACAACCTGACAATAAAGTTATTCAAAAATTTAGTATTGATGGAAATATTTTTGCAGGGAATGAACCTATTCGAGGAGAGACTATTTATCTTTGTGGATGGGATCTATATCCAACAGTATCATCTGAATATAGAAAAAATCAGGAAGTAGACTTTGATGCATATAAAAATGGCGCATGGAAAGATGCAAGAATGGCAAGCATAGGATTATCAGGATTGACTATGAAGACAGAAGGAGGATGTAAAACTAGCACAAAAACAGATGTTAATGGTCATTTTCAGTTTACAGAAATTCCACAAGATAAATATTTCTTGGTAGCCACAACTAAACTTAAAGGAGTTTACTTTGCATGGCTGAATACAGTTGATCTAAATCAAAATCAACAGATAACCATGACTCGATAAGTTTATAAAATTTTTGTATAAAAATGTATGAAAAAGATTGTTTTTCATGTCTATCTAATTACTATTTGTAATTGTTTTTGCCGCTGAAGTTTTCATGGAACCCACATTCCGCTGTTTCGAGAGGCAAAAAATAATTAAATCCAGAATCCTTTAATGACAAGGCTTCTAAGGATTTGACGTTTTTGCGCAGATGTTTTTTCATTCTCAGTAATCTTACTTTATTGAGAATTAGAGAAACAGCAATCGCTACGATCCTCATTGCTTCGTTTTAATTATTTTTTGACCCTTTGGATCGGCGGAATGTGGGATGGAACATATAAATCGCTTATATTTTTTGGGTATTTTATAGTATTTTTCTAGAGTTAGGATTTTATCGTCGATTAAATATAAACCTTTCACGTTCTTTTCCTTTTGAATAGCTGAATTAACACCCTTTTTAGCCTCAACCCATTGTTGATAACAATCCTCAAAATGACTTGTTCTTACTCCATGCTCTCTGTCCAGAAGATTAAAGCAAATAATTTCTAATGCTTCACTAGCAGAAATATCTTTGATATCATCTTTAATACTTCTGTCTAAAATCATATCAATATTAAAATCATCATTTCTTGAGTCTATTTCATCGATATATTTACTATTAAAATTAGTATATTCTCGTTTGCCTATAATCTTTGGACTCTCACCTAATAAACCAACCTGTTTCATTCCATTGCGCGTATCTTCACATTGAATTAGCCACCACCAATGCCCAATAGATTTAATCTGTTTTGAAAGCTGCAATGGTAGATTAAAATCTTTTGAATCATAAATACTCCAGATTTCTTTTATAAGTTGATAATCCATCCAAGTAAGATGAGATAAGCTTTTAATATAGTTAGAGTCTAAGTATTCATAGAATTTTTCTTCACTTTTGAATAGTCTTAAAAACTCTATAGAGCGATTTGAATTCCCTACTGAAAATCCCTTGTCTACATCTATTGCAAGCTTTAGCCTGAAAGCAACAATCTGATTTCTTAAATGAAATCTATCAATTAACTGCTGTTCATTGCTGCCAAAAAGCTGTTCGTCAGGGCTAAAAATTATATCCTTATAATCTTCCTTAATAATTAATTCAGGTAAGTTTGCAAAATCATCAATATATTTATCAAGCGGGTGTGATTCTACGCTCATTTATAAACATCACCTCTAGAACCTATTTTAGTCACAACAATTTGCTTATTTTCTGCATCGATCTTAAGAATAACTCGATAGTCTCCTACCCTCAATCTAGCTTCATCCCTGCCTTTCAAAGGTTTTAGATCTGCCAAGCTAGATTCAGCTATTAAAGATCGAAGTGCATTAATAATTCGTTTTTGATTGTCTGGTGTTAATTTTTTTAAATATTTTTTCGCTGCATTAGTAAGAAGTATTTCCCAGTCGTTCAAAGCTTTTCCCCAAACAATTCAATTTCTAGATTGTCTAAAGTTGTTCCTTTTTCATTCCCTTCTAAATAACTCTTATAAGCTGAGTCACTTTCGTTAAGTTCATCTTCACTCACATCATCTGCATATTCGCCTTGTTCTCTCAATTGATTCAAGTGAGCGATCAAAGGATCTTGATGACTATGGATAAACTCCAAAACCTCTTTAAGCAAAGGCTCTGAAGCATTTTCAATTTCCTGAATGACCATTTCTTTGAGTGACATATAGACTCTTCAAAGTTCTAATTGTTAAGTTCTGTTACAAGATGCCAATAAGATGCACTTCATTCGATTGTAGCTGGCTATTGGGTTTGTATGGGGACAGTTCAATCAAGAAAGGTAAACATGTCCCATACGTTCGTAAATAAACAAGCGCTTTCACAAGCCATTGGCCTATCTCCACACACCTTCAAGAAATATCGACTATCGAACAAATGGGTTGAGGGTATCCACTGGCAAAGACTCAACTCAAAGTGTGTTCTCTATAACCTGACGCTTATTGAAGACTGGGTAGCGAACCGCTTACAACCCGAAGCCCACGATAGAGCCATAGAAGGTTATCTACGGTCGCTGCCAAGCAACCAACCCAAGACCCCTAGATCTAAGCACACAGCAGCTTGAAGGGGTTTAAAAATAATGAATTTACAATTAACAACTCATGATTCAGAATCGATATCAAATAAAAATAACTCTAAATCTAAAGCCGAATTTATTAAACCAAAAACAGATCCTTCTTCAGGATTATGGCTTCCAGTACACGAGAATAATTGCATTTATCTCGAAAGAGTTGGCAACCATCTTAAGGCAACTTCCTGTGTAAACTACTTAGAAGATGGTTCTGTAGCACTTTCTCTAGAATTTACAAATCAACAAAATGAGCTTCGTACAATAATATTTTCGAGATCCAAGCTAGACACTCAAGTAAATACATTCAGAGAACTCTTGAATAGTGGATATGAATACAGTCCAAAACATAAAAAGAAAATTTATGAATATTTACTAAAACAAGGGTCGGAATTACCTGTCTGCACAATCACAAAATCAACGGGATGGGTTGAGGACTCCTATTTAATGCCTCATAAAACCTATGGCAATCAAGAGTTACGATTCAAGACCCCACAATTCGATGAAAATTCTCCGTTCATTCCAAAGGGCACTTTAGAAGAATGGAAAAATAATATAGCTAAACCTGTATCAGGCAGTTCATACTTAACTTTTGCAATTGGTTGTGCATTTGCTTCAGTACTATTAATTCTATTAAAACTATCGTCTATAGGATTTCATTTTTATGGTCAAACTTCAACAGGAAAAACAACACTTCTCAGAATTTCCGCATCAGCATTAGGCGATCCATCGGAAATCATCACTCAATGGCGAACAACATCTAATGCTTTAGAAAGTACTGCTCAAGAGCATAACGATAGAATTCTTTTCTTAGATGAATTTGGACAAGCATATCCAAAAGATATCGGAAATACCATCTACATGCTTGGCAACGGTCAAGGCAAAGCTAGAGCAAATCGGAGCGGCGATCGCACACCTACTAAAACATGGACATTGTTTTACCTGTCCACTGGCGAAATCCCCTTTCGTCAGAAAATGGATGAAGGTGGAACTTCCATAAAAGGGGGACAAGAGACACGCTTTTTGGACATCCCTATAGAGGCTGACAAGCTCTTTGAATCCCTCGGAGAGTATCAATCATCATCTAACCTCATCGAAGCCCTTTCTAGAGCCTCAGAGAGCTTCTATGGCACTGCAATGGATGCCTACCTAACCAATCTGCTTCAACTTAAGACACCAAAATGGATCGAAAAGCTGCAAAGCGAACTAGAAAACCTAAGAGTAAAACTTACAAAAAATTATCCCAATGATAACGTCATTAGTAGAGTATCCAAACATTTTGCAGTAGTCCAACTAGCATTAAAACTTTCCCAAGAATGGGACATTGTTCCTTTCACATCAGAAGAAATCAAAAATTCAATCAAAACAATATTCAATGCATGGCTTGATAATCGTGGGGGTGCTGGAAATATTGAAATCAAGCACAGGGTTGAGGAGATAAAATCTTTATTTCAATCTAAAATTCACAGCAATCGAATTGTCGATTTAGCAAATGGATTCAAAAGTACTGGAAACGGCAATTTATTAGCATATAAAAAGAATAATGAATTATGGGTTCCTGTGAGTATTTTCAAAAATGAACTTGCCAGAGGTGTAAATGAGAAAGAACTTCTCAAAGAATTAGAAAATATTGGATTGTTCGTTCCTAGCAAAGAGAAGGATCGCAACACATCAAAACGGCAGGTTAATGGTGAGCGCCAATCACTTTATGTTTTTAAAAACGATTTTGAATTTGAAACTTTAGCACGCAAACAGCTATATAACTCTCTTGATATCGAGCGCAAAAATTAAAATCTACTTTCTGCCGATGTCTTCCTTACTAACCCATTAACCTCTACTATGGCGTGACATCGGGACATTTTTTTGAACAAATAAAAAATCGGGACAGGCTAGAGTTCTTTCTCTGTAAACGTTTTACCCTATCTGTCCCGAAAGTCTCGTGTGTCCCGTCAATTTTCACGCATATAGAGAAATAGCATTATTTGAAAATAATTAAAACACAAGATAAGTCGGTATTTATTTTAATCAAACTAACATAAACATTTCGGGGTTAAGGTTGTGCCGAAGGCACTTTAATACTATTAACTAAAAGTACATAAAAATCATAAAGTAATCATAAAATTACTCTGTACTTATTTAGACTAATTTGTACCTAACGATATATAAACTACCTAATACTTTTATCTTATTAATTTCTTGATTTCATGCATCCCAGGTTGAGGCTCCGGCTCCCCGCAGGGGGTAGAGGAAGAATTTATTAAATTTATAGTAACTGTAGCAAAAGAAATTGTTATAGCGCCTTGAATCATTAAAATAATGTTTTATCAAAGCTAATAGTCATTATAAATAAATTAAAATGTCATATAGTTCTAACGAATATTATTCACATTCATGTACTCTAAAAGCTCTAAAAACAAGAATGTATCATAGTATTAAAAGAAGATCTAAAGACAAATGCTTATCTTGTTTATCAAAAGAAGAATTCTTGGAATTGACAAATAAAAATTCAATTGTTTTAGAAAAATTATACACAAACTGGAAGGCAAATAAATTTATACAAAAACTAAGTCCTAGTGTAGACAGAATTAACCCAGATTTAGGCTATATGTCTACAAATATACAATTTCTAACTCATTCTGAGAATACCAGTAAAGGAAATAGAGAAAGACCCCGATTGATAACTAAATATATTGCATGAGTCTAAGACATCAGGTTATACTGATAAAAGATTAGGACTCCTATCTTATAAGCTTTCTACGGCATCAACATATGAAATTTATATAAATTTTATTCATGGAAAATAAATCGAAAGGCTTCGGCAAATATATTAAATCTAAAAACTATAATCCAAAAGAAACTCTATCTAAAGTTTTACCTGAAATTGATGATTTTACTGTCACGCTTTATAATTGTCCAGATCGCAATAAAATCTTAAAAGATTTTCCATTCTTAAAAAATATTCCTGTGGGTAATAAAATTACAGTCGTCAATAATGAAACTGGTTATACATTCAGCATTATGAAGCTTTTTTGATAAAATATAACTTGACTTATTTGAGGTATTTCTAAATGGAATCAGAACTAGCTAGAATAAATTCAGAGCTTGAATCAATTGAGCTTGATCTTAAATCATCTCAAAAACAAAACCTCGTAAAACAATCATTTGATTCAGCGCTAAATCGTGTTACTCAGCCATTGGGAATAAACGAACCATCCGAACTAGCTGCTGACACTATTAGCAATATGTCGTTAGGTTCTCATAGCAATCAATCAATTCTAGATGAACTAAGACATCTTCACTCTCATGGGAAAGTTCATGAAAATCTAGATTCAATGTTACTGACTCAAGCAGTGGTATTGAATCGCTTATTTCACTATTCACTGTCATCCGACGATACAGAGACAGCAATCAAAGCATCTGATACCTGTAGACGTGTTGTAGATACGCTAAAAAAAGCCAAACCTAAGCACAAGAAATCAGAAGTACGATTTTGCGAGAAATCTTACATAAACGAGAACATGCAGAAAATAACCGAATACTATGATTACAACGGCGATCTTGTAACCCTTATTGGTTAACCATGATCACAAGACAATCGTTTTGTAACCGCGTTGATTTTGCCACATGTAAGGCTTCCTAGCAAAGCTGGCATTTTTCCCTCAGACTTGACCCTGAACCTGTGGAAAACTTTAGTTTGGGGATAAAGTGGGGATAAAATTTTATATTGTTTTCTAGAAGCCTTATACATCAACTGTAAAGCTTTAGCCTTCCAAGCTAATGATAGGGGTTCGATTCCCCTCACCCGCTTAGCTCTTTTTCTCAGGTTAAAATAGTACCGCCCATTAAGCGCTGATAGCGATAGTCTAGTTCTTGCTTCATCAGCGGCCATTGGTCTAGGGTCGGATCCTTGGCGATCGCCCGCTCCGCCGCTTCCCTCGCCAACTCCAGACAATCTTGATCTTCAACCAGGCTAGCAAGGGCAAAATCTGGCAGACCCGACTGACGGGTACCCAAAACTTCACCTGGCCCTCGGAATCGCATATCCATTTCTGAAATAAAGAAACCATCCTGAGATTGCTCCAGCACCGTCAGTCGCTGCCGAGCCGTTTCGGTTTTAGAGCTATTCATCAACAAACAAAAAGATTGATGGGCGCCCCGCCCCACTCGACCGCGAAGCTGGTGCAGTTGGGCGAGGCCAAAGCGTTCGGCATGTTCGATCAGCATGACTGTAGCATTAGGAATATCCACCCCCACTTCAATCACGGTGGTGGAAACCAGCAATTGCAGTTCGGCGCTGCGGAACTGACCGATCGTCGCGTCTTTTTCCGCAGAACTCATGCGGCCATGGAGCAATCCCACCTGAAAATTTGGGAAAACCCCCTGCAAATGTTGATGCTCTTCCACTGCCGAACGCAGATCTAGCTTTTCCGATTCTTCTACGAGGGGCAACACGACATAAACCTGTCGCCCTAAAGCCACTTCCCGGCGGATGAGGTCGTAGGCATGACTGCGATCGCGCGGGGTCAGCATCGTGGTCTGGATTGCTTGTCGTCCGGGAGGCAGCTCGTCGATCTGACTCACGTCTAAATCGCCGTGGAGCGTCAGCGCCAAAGTCCGCGGAATGGGCGTAGCCGTCATCGTCAGCACGTGGGGATGCTGGCCCTTTTGCTGGAGCATCGCCCGCTGCTTGACCCCAAATCGATGCTGTTCGTCGATAACCACCAAGCCCAAGCGTTGGAACTCCACCGAATCTTGAATCAGGGCGTGGGTGCCTACCAATAGCGACAGCTCTCCCGTTTGGAGCTGGGCAGCAATCTGGCGGCGTTTGGCCGCTTTGGTCGAACCCGTGAGCAACTCCACCGGAAGCTGAAGTTGATTGAACCACTCCACCATTTTGCGATAGTGCTGCTCGGCCAAAACTTCTGTAGGAGCCATCATTGCAGTTTGATAGCCAGATTGGATAGCAGCCAGCAGCGCCACCACGGCCACCACGGTTTTACCAGAACCCACATCGCCCTGAACCATCCGATTCATGGGTGCGGTACCCTGCAAGTCGCTCAGAACATCCTGGACCACCCGCTGCTGCGCGCCCGTGAATTGGAACGGAATGACCTTATAAAACTTATCGATGAGTTCGCCCCGCGGGTTGAGGGCAACGCTGCGCTGGGTTTTGCGTTGTTCTAAGCGCCGTTTTAGCATCCCCAACTGGAGGTAGAAAAATTCGTCGAAGACCAGTCGCCGCCGCGCTTTATCCAGCCATTCTGAAGATTCGGGGAAGTGGATTTGGGCGATCGCCTCTGGTAATGTCACCAAGTTATACTCCTGCCGGAGCGCCTCAGGCAATGGTTCTGAGATTTGCGGTGCCGCCGGCAGCGCCGCCACGACCGCCCGCCGCACCAACTCTGGCGGGACGCCCTCCGTCAGGGGATAGATCGGCACCACGCGTCCAATTTTAAGAGAATCAATGGAATCGCGAGTATTTTGCAACACCTCAATTTCAGGTTCTTCGAGGGTGTAGCCGTATTTATTGGCCTTTACGAGACCCGAAGCGGCCACCACCGTCCCGGGTGCATACTGCTGCTTTTGCTTTTCCTGCCAGCCCCGGTTCCGAAAACGATCGCCTGCATAAAACCGACTCAGCCGCAGTTGCCCCGTCACGTCTGCGACGGTCATTTCAAAGATGGTGAGTTTGGGATTTTTAGGACTGTTAAAGCAGTTACAACGGCGCACGGTTGCCACAATTGTGACGGTTTCCCCTGCCACGAGGTCTTCGATTTTGATTTGACGGGCGTAGTCAATGTAGTCGCGGGGATAGTAGAACAAAATATCGCGGACGCTGTAGAGGCCGAGCTTTGCCAACCGATCCGCGCTTTGAGGCCCAATGCCTTTGAGGTACATCAAGGACTGGTCGAGACTCGCCGGGGCAGTGGAGGTGCCTTTCTCTACCGCAGGCTTCACCGCAGGGAGCCGGACTTTGGGAGCGGAGGTCGGCTCTTGCTGTTTCAACTGCTCTCGCTGGACTTGATACAGCAGCCGACGAGCTTCGGCGACGAGGTGCTGTCTCTGGGAAAGTGGGAGTTCGGGGTAGGTTTCAAATTTGGCGGCGATCGCCTGACATTTGGACTGTTCCGGGGCGGACGCGACAGCGGTTTGGGCCTGGACTAAATTCAGGTGTAAAAACTCGCTAAAGCGAAACTGATTTCCCTGGACATCGCAAAATCCGCGCTCTGCTTCCACCGAGAGCGCCCGCTGGAGCCTTGCCCAGTCGGGGGAAGTCTTGGCGGAATAGGTCATGGGTTGCCCGTCCCTCCAAAGGGGGTATCTTCCGCAACCCAGGTGGATTTCCAGGCGGCGATCGCCTCTGCAGTCAGCAGTTCTTCTTGCTTTTGAGAATAGCTTTGCTGCACCTGAGACAGCTTTTGCAGCAAAGGCCGAAGTTTCTGCCGCCAGCCCATCAATTCCGGGTCTGTAAACTCCAAATCTCCGAGTTGGAGGTAGATGGCCACCACCGGATCCAGCCCATCTTCTTCCTCGTCTGGATCTACCAATGCCTTGAGCAAGTGAGGCGGGTTGGTGATGGTGCGCCCTGTTGCGGTGGCCTTATCTGCTGAATCCAGAAGTTTATCCAATGCTTTAATTTGCATGACCTGAGCATCTTGGAGCAAATGGTCGATCTGACGCGATTTTTCTCGGAATAGCTCGGTGACGCCATCCTCTAGCTCTTCCCAAATTTCTAATACCAAGATCGGGTCAGCTTCGCCCTCTAGCTCTAGCTCTTGAAAGGAATTCAGCAAGGTTGCCAGGGAATCTGAGATCTCGCGGCCCGCTTGCCGGATATTTTTTTGAAGCGTTTCCCGTTCGAATACGGAACGCTCTAGAAAAGCCTCTGGGTAGACTTCGGTACAAAGGTGAAAGCTCGACATTACGATCTGCTTCTGCACCGAACGCGACAGCACTGCAAAGTACTCCGCCAAAACCTGACGCAGCTCTTGCCCAACTTCAGCCGTTGTTTTTCTGAGTTGGCTCATTTCGCGGTGTAGCTGCTCTAGCGTTGCCCCCATAGGTTTAGGTGCGCCTTTTTCTATCTAAATGTTTGGATAACAGCGGGTGTCTCAAGTCTTTTTGGCCCATACTGCCAAGGGACACGATACTCTATTTTAGGCATGGCCCCAGCCGTGGTGAACCTTCAGTTACTTTAGAATCG
Organism: Altericista sp. CCNU0014; assembly: GCF_044923475.1. Classification (NCBI taxonomy): domain Bacteria; kingdom Bacillati; phylum Cyanobacteriota; class Cyanophyceae; order Synechococcales; genus Altericista; species Altericista sp. CCNU0014. The sequence continues at coordinate 456,684 of NZ_CP137338.1, read as the reverse complement.
ATTAATGCATTTGTCTAAGGCATTAGCGTACACTAAAGTATATACCTGTAAAACTCCTATGCGTACTCGTGTCTTCCAAAGTGGTAACTCTCAAGCCGTTCGAATTCCTAAAGAATTACAGTTTGAGCGTGTCGATATTGACTATGAAATTGAGCGCCGTGAGGAAGGGCTGCTCATTCGTCCCCTGCCGCCCACCCTCGAAGGAGTACTAGAAAAGTTTGCGGCCTTTACCCCAGATTTCTTGGCTGAGGGCAGACCCGAGCAAGGAGAGCAGGAGCGCGACACGTTTTGAGGTACATGCTTGACACAAACATCTGCATCTACCTAATGAAAAATCATCCTTTGTCAGTGGCAAAGCGTTTCGCAGCCTGTCGGCAAGGAGATGTTGTGATTTCGGCAATCACAATGGCAGAGCTAGAATATGGGGTTTACTGCTGCAAAGCAGAAACTCGCGATCGAAATCGACAGGCGTTAGATGAGTTACTGCCCCTGATTCCAGCCGTGTCATTCGATCGGGGAAGCGCGATCGCCTATGCAAAAATTTGTGCACCAGCGCCAGATCGCAAACGCGATGCTCTAGATAAACTCATCGCTAGTCATGCGTCTAGCCTAAATCTAACCCTCGTGACCAACAATATCTCAGATTTCAGTGTTTACCCTGACCTATCTCTCGAAAACTGGACGGAAGAGCCGTGAAGACAAATCGATCGTTTGGTTCACACAGTAGAACATGTGTCCTATTGTTTATGGCCGAACGTTCGTGTTCAGCGGACGCAGAAAAACCTTACAACTCAACGAAAAAGGCTATTACTTTCCGCTGCAACACGTTTGTCAGGTGCTCGTTTAGCAAGGCCTAAAGATCTACCTATTGCAAAATATGCATACATCTATTCAGCAACTCTTCATTATCTATTATTACTAAGTTCACCCTTTTTCTAGCGCGAGTAATGTTTTGAAAGAGCATTTTGACCTTGATGGTGCAGAAAAGTCATGAAGACCTTACCAGCAGGCAATATTCAAATCTGTCAAAGGTGACAGAGAGGGGCATTCAATGTGATGCTTAAGTTCCCAAACTCAGAGCAATCCTATGTCAACCCCTCAACTCTATCGTCAACTGCAAACTCAACTGAGTCAATGGGTCACACCCAAAGATAAACGTCACCTTACTGTGTTTGCTGAAAACATCGCTGCAATCCTCCAAGCCCAAAGTGGCAGCTTAAGCCATTGGCTGACTTATTTGAGTCATCGTCGTTGTAAAGCCCGCTCTCACATGGAACGACTGAGCTACTTCGTTCATAATCCCAAGATCACCTCAGAAACATTCTATGTTCCATTACTGCTTCAATTTCTTCAAGCGTGGGCGGGCATGGCGACGACATTGACCCTGGATACAAGCATGCTGTGGGATGAGTATTGCCTGATAGAGGTCTGTCTGACCTGGGGAGGGCGCTCTTTTCCTTTGGCTCAAAAGGTGCTCAAGCATGGCAGTGCTACGGTCGCTTTTGCGGACTATTGCTCAGTGCTGGATGTGGCTGAGACGGTCTTACCCGCTGATTGTCAAATCACACTATTGGCTGACCGAGGCTTTGAGCATGGTGAGTTAATTCGTTGGCTACGGAGCCATCAATGGTCTTGGGCAATTCGCGCTAAATCCGATTTGAGGGTCACGTTGTCTAATGCTCAAACCGAGTCGGTTGCTGACCTGCTGCCAGAGCCTGAACAAGCTTTTCTATTTTCTGATGTCACGATTCTTGAAGATATCCACTGTCATTTGGCGACCGCTCGATTATCCATCGCCCAGGAGGCTTGGGCTGTGATTACAGATAAATCGCCTTCTGTGCAAACCTTCGCGCTATATGGTCAACGTTTTGGTGGCATTGAACCCCATTTCAAGGATTACAAGTCTGCCGCCTTTGAACTGCCTCGTTCTAAACTCAGAGATGCCCATGCTTTAAGCCGACTGCTGATGTTACTGGCGGCTGCGACCATTATTGCCATTTGCGTTGCCATTGAAACGATCGCTCAAGGCGCACTAAAGTCCATTGATTGGCATGCTCACAGGGGATTGAGTTTTCTGCAAATCGGGCTAAGACGGATTAATCAGTTGTGCTATCAAAGATTACCGCTGCCACCCTTGAGATATTTGCCACGATGTAATCCACCACCTGCTTATGCCTCTCTCAAGAAGCGAGATGCGATGAACACTCGCATTGAGTTTGCCAAGGTGACTGTCTTCTAAAGCTTTCAGCTCCTTTGAGTTTTCTGCACCACTAAGCATTTTGACTGGGGAATAATATGCGTTCCCACGATAAACCAACTCGCCACCCTCACCATAACTAAAGTACTTGTCAATCGTCACAGCAACGCCGTCAAACTCTTGGCCTATTACTTTATGCGACGTTTTCTTAGAAATCTCTGAGTATTTTTCATGATGCTCATTATTGTATTGAGATGGAGTAAATCTAAGAACCTCCCATTCTTCGCAATCCAATAACCCAAGATAGTTCTTCGCATCATCCATATTTTTAAAATAATTTACTTCAATATTACCCTTGTTTGAAAGGTCTAAATTTCTCTGGCTATTGAATAGCATCATTATAAATGTGGCTATTTCTTTGTTTGTCCTTATCTTTTCAGATAATCTATATGTAGTAAGCGGGGTAATATTATTTATTTTTCCATCTATATCTCTTTCTTCTTCCCGTTTAGCGAGTGTTTGGAGCTTGTCGTACGAGAATATGCAATTACCATTAACACTTTTTGTCACTTCAACTATTTTTTCCAGTTGGCCAGAATGGATCCGCTGAGCCTCATCAATTACAATTACATTGTAAACCAATAAATCATAGTCAGCATAACCTTTGATCGGAGTTATTTCCCACCCTCTCCGCGTCAACTCTTCATGCCCTGCATTTAGATAGCCACAGTGAATAACTAGCGGTCTATTTCTGTTTTCTCGTAGTTCTTTAACTAAATCGTATACCAGCAAGGTCTTGCCTGTACCTGCTCCACCCACAACCGATATAAAGTTAGCAGATTTAGCGATACCCAAAGAGTTCAGAATTTGTTTTTTTACATCTTCTTGCTGATTCGTTAAAAAATACTGACCACTAAGAAACTTTTGAGTGGAATTAAAAGGTGATACCAAATAGTCTGAAGGGTTGAATAAATTATCAATGCTTTCTATGCCTTCTATTTTTTGATCAATCAACAATTTTCTCAAATCGTCAACTTCAACAATATCTATGGATTCGTCATCTTCAAGAAAGTATATGCTTTTGGTATCTGACACGTAACATAGGTTGAATATTGTTTTTTCGATGTAGCTTAAGTAGTATTTATTTCTGACTAATTGTTTCTGTATTTTTTCTTCCGTGCTAGTGCTCTTGAGTTCTACGTTAATTACGCTTTCCTTTCCAAATCGCAACAAATCAAATTCTTTGCCTATCTGCGGTATTTTATATCCCAAATAGAATCCATCGAAAATTCTTATATTTCTATTTTCTGTTAAATCGTACAGTGCCTCGACCAGGCCTTTTAAGTCTTCAAGCTCTGCACACCTGATTTCTATTCCATAGTGCTTTAAGTAAAAATCAAAGCTCGATTTCTTCAATGAATCATGTGCTTGCACCAAGGACATGATATTTATATTTTTCAATCTGTTTCCTTATTTATCCTATGCAGGTTTTCAATCCCTTTCCGAGCAGACTGCTTTACTCGACGATCTAGGGCACCTAACGGCCTCTGCATCAGCGGACGGCGATGCAAAATAAGCGTGTAGATAGCGTGACTCTCCGTTCCGATTGCATGCAGTAGTTAGACAGAATGAGGAAGTAGTCATTTAGTAAATGTATCTTGATTTTCAGTTATCTCGATTAATTATCAATATTTATATAATCTAATGACAGAATTGGAGACTTCCTAGTGGATGGTGACGGACTTCTTCCTTTTCTACCTCTGACATATAAGGACATGCAAATTGGGCATCCTGCCAAGATAACATTTCAAGGAAAATCGCTGATGATGCACCTACTCGACCTGCATAAATTAGTTGACGCACGCTATTTAGATCAAAATCACCATCTCGTCCATTACCTATCATGATAAAGTCAAAATCAAACGTACTAGGAATTGGGATTCCATTACGATGCCCATGTGGATATCCATCTTCTCTCGATGGTATTGCTGGGGTTTCGGATGCAAAGCAGCCCAGATCACGATAGTTATTTGGATATTTGTAAGCATCTCCGTCAGTCATTGCATGTAGACTAATCTCAACTTCATGATCTATGTTTGGAGAGATTTGGTGATATGTACGCATATCTATATGTGGACGAGGTGACGAATCATCAAGGTTTTCATAAGAAATTTCGTATCCATTAATGAATATGCGAATTTTTGGAAGATCTTGGCCTTGACTGGGTTCTTCATACTTAAATGAATATACAACCAATTGACCAAGTGACGGTCTTATGACGGGAGGAAAAGCAGATCGGAAGTCCATTGCCCATTTTCGTTGCTGACTTCCTTGAGGATAGACAGTCAGATCTCCGACTGAAAAGGAAAATTCATCCATATTTCCCTTAATCTGACAATTATTAGACCAAGCTGTGGCACCATTTTGGTGAAATGAAAATAGCCTAAGCATTTTGCCTGAATCTGTATTTCTATCAATCATAAAATGAATATACAGATTTCCTCCTAGTCGAGGGTCACGAGCACGAGCTGCAATATGAAACCATTTGCCATATCCAAACTTAGCAGAATATTTTTTTGAAACTTTATACACTCCTAAGCTAGAACTAGGGTTAATAGAAAGAGTTAACAAACTATCCGATTTATTATATTCACCAGAAATATTTCCTTCTTGATCGGGAACCCACCCTTCCAAGGAATTAAGACTGTCAAAAATACCACTTTGCATACATTTAAGCGCCCCAGTGATTAGTCTAACTCTAAATAGACGGATAACATCCACCTATATCGCCCCTCACGGCATATAGACGGATAACAGTCCACCTATATCGTCTAATTTGTCATATAGACGGATAGTTGTCCATCTATATCTCTGTTTTAGCTATTTAGGTGGATGCTATCCATCTAAATAGCCTTTTGGGTCATATAGACAGATGAATCCGTCTATATCCTCATTCTCGGCATATAGACGGATAAGCATCCGCCTATATCGCTATCTGGGTTATATAGGTGGATAATTTCAGTGTTTTTTCGGATGTCGCATTCATTAACTTTTCTTGCTGTTACTGTCAATATCCTTGCATTTCTCTGCGTATCTTGCATAGTCGAGCAGCCAACAGCCGAGAATTGAGCGGTGGCCAAAAAATAAGCTTCTTACTCGTGTGTCCCGTCTATCCGCTCCAATGAATTTATGGGGAGACGAACCATAATTAGAAACGGACAGTAAGACAACTCGAACAGAAATACTGCACCGCCAGCACCGAGGTTTTGGATAGCCTAGTAAAGGCGATCGCCCCATCATCCCTATCGTTGACTCAAGTCACTCAACTAGGGTATAGGCTTTAGCAACTTGCGGAGGTTGGGCAAACTCATCACTTGCGCCTTAGCTTTATCACTCCCATCGGTTATTTTCCCGACCGCACTTTGGGGTTGGGAGAGTTCTTGTTACACTGGGGTGTAGTCCTACCGAGCTAAACCATGCAAAAGCGCTCCGTTGTCGATACAACCCAAATCATGCGCCGCGCTGAGGAGCTGATCAATGCATCCTCTAATCGATATCGCATTACCGTTCAGGTTGCCAATCGCGCCAAAAAGCGCCGCCGCCGCGAAAATATGGAAGATTTCGATGAGGGCGCAATGAAAGCAGTCATGCAGGCCATTCTGGAAATGTCCGATGAGTTGACTCAGCCGGAGATCATTGGCGATTAGAATCCTTGCGCCCTCAACATGGGTCCCAAGCACAGAAAAGGATGTTGTCCGTGAATCCGATTTTTAGCAGACAAAGCCACTCAAAACTCATGCGGTGCCTCCAATCCTTCGCCCGCTCTGGCAAAGGACTGCTGTTCTCGATCGGCAGTTTAATCGCCCTCTCTGCGCCCGCGTCCTTCGCGCAGTCCAGCTCGCCACCGGATGTAGCGAAGTTTGTCTATCAACGGATCCCAACCCTAGCATTGGAAAATCAGTACGTTCGTACCGACAATAACAAGCAGGCGGTTGATAGTACTCTCGTCAGCCGCTTAGTGTACTACCACAATTCCGTTAAAGGGCGATCGCCCCTCTATCGTCTGGATTGGAAAACAACCCTAGCGGACTACCTCGGCATTCATGAAGTCATTCAACCGGAAACCTATTCCGGCTACGCATTTCTGAAGAAAAACCCACTAGAGAGCGATCGCGCTGTCATCCAAAAACTCAATGCCGCTCAGCGCAATGCCTTGGTTCAGGCCCTTGTGGATGCTTCTACAGGCAGGCAGTCCGCTGCTTCGGAGACGACAAAAACGGCACCGCCCTCTGTCCCCGCCCAGGCCAAATCTAAACCAGCCCCAGCCTACCGACCCACCTTAAATCCCCTGGCAGCACCGGGAAGCGTAGATTCGCTAAGAACGGCTCCCATTGGTAGACCCTATACGCCGGGCGGTGGCGAGGCGCAGTTTTTAAAATAGGAGCTATGGCGCGTCAACTGCGGTCTGGCGTCGGCTGGCGCGTGGGTTGGGATGCAGAGGCTCTATCGTTTCAGGCGCTGGTAGGAGCGGATGACTGGGCTGTAGAGCTAACCCAGGCTGAGTTTGATGAATTTTGCCGCTTTGCGCTCCAGCTCAGCGAGACCATCGAGCAAATGAGATCGGAGTTGATGGAGGAAGAGGCGATCGCCTGCGAAGCCTCTAGCGACATGCTCTGGATGGAGGTGCGCGGCTATCCCGATGCCTATCGGCTCAGCTTTATCGTGTTGACAGGCCGGAGGGCGGAGGGGTGCTGGTCTATTGAAGCAACCAAAGAGGTGTTGCGGGTGGTACAGATGGTGCAGGTGTTTTAGGGAGAGCACGCAAAATTTTCTTGAAGCCTGTAAAAGATTTTATGATAGGCTTGTAAAGCATTACATCGGGGCGTAGCGCAGCTTGGTAGCGCACTACTTTGGGGTAGTAGGGGTCGCAGGTTCAAATCCTGTCGCTCCGATTGGTGAGAAAATGCATCACTGAAAAGACCTTCAAAAGTTCTAAATAACTTTTGAAGGTCTTTTTGATTGTTAATCAGATGAATTTAGGTCGTTCAGGGGGCATTCAATTTACCCCGATGAAAGTGGCAACCAAAAAATCTGAAGTGCATCAGTTGCACAAACTGAAGATATCAAAAGTGGAGTATCTTTGTAACTATAGATTTACTCTTAATATCTATGGGGAATCCGAACCCAAAAATTGAGAACTTGAGGCCAACCCCTCGAAGCGACGACACCACCGAACCTTTGGCCCATGCGGGACTTATCGCGAGAGTGCCCGTCCGTATCGATGCAGCAGTGCGATCGCTCCCAAACCGTTCGGCATGGCTGCGCCGGGTCATCACCGAAGCAGCCCAGCGGGAACTAATGGAGGATGGTGGGTCATGACAGAGCGATGGACGGATGAACGCCTGGACAAGTTTGCCTCTACCGTAGAAAGCAATCTTATTGACCTACATCGCGCCACTACTGGGAGGGAAAGAGCAATGGAAGCGCTAGCGCATACGCAGATCCAGATCCTTCAGCGTGTGGAACAGGCACAGGCAAACATAGAGGCCATTCAGCTCGAGATCAAAGGATTGCAAACTGAAAACCGTCGCATCCTGGATCGTCTGCTTGGTCAACAGGAAAATGAATAACTAACCCCGATTCAAGGCGTACTACAGCCCGAAATCTAAGGGCACTTACCTCAGAATTTACACCGCAATATTATCAACCATTGGATACAGCGATAAAGTTTGTCGTCCGAAATTGCTCGTAGGTTTCCTTATATGACTTAATTGGATATAAGTATCCTGATGGAGTAATTCTGAAAATCGCAAACTCAAGCTCGCTAAATAAATACCAAAAATCTTGAAAAAATGTTCGCGTATCTATATTGCAGCCACCAAATTCAAAAGTCACGATTTTGACTGAGTTTTTAGCGAACATATTTTTTGCCCCCGCAAATGCATCAAGCTCGTGTCCTTCAATATCAATCTTTAATAAATCTATACAGTTTATCGTATTTTCAGAGCAGTAGTTGTCAATTGTGTCTATTTGTACCGTTTCTGTTTTATTAAAATCAATACCAAAGTGATCCAGCTTTCTTTTAGTAAGAGAAGCGAGTCCTGAGCCAATGGTATCATAGTGCAGCGTTGCCTCTTTTTTCTCTTTGCCTAAGCCGATGTTATTCAGCTTAATTCGCTTATCATTATCGTAAAATTGAGCAAGATTCTTAAATGTTGAAGAGCCAGGTTCAAAACAGTGAACTGAATAATCATCTACCGCAATATTATCAATAATGAGCTGAAGGAATTGCCCCTTGTTTGAACCGACATCAAAAATGCAATACGGTGGTTTAAACCTTTGCCTAAGAATATGAAATATAGCTTGTTCGCCACTAGACGAAGCTCCGCCACCAGATCCAATTCCCATCATGTATTGCGAAACCTGTACATTTTTCTCCAACAATCCTTGGATGAAGTGGTTACCCGATGCCTTAACTCCAAAATTGCCTGGTATGGACATTTGAATTCTTCTCTTGTAAATACGACTTTGAGTTCATCCCTATCCCTAACCCCTAGTACAGGGTGGCGAAAGTAGTTCAGCAGTAAGCGAGGGGGTAGAACAGGCGTTAAACTGCTCTGGTATGCTATGGCATCAACAGAGAACTAAATTTCCTGGATATTTAATATGACATCTTAAACTTAAAACACCAATTTGTTGCGATGGGAAGAAAAATAACCGAGTCTTAACGGCATACTTTGGCCGCCGAGACCTTTGCAGGCAAAAAATTCTATCAAAAAGAACGTTTTTGAAAAGCATCCAGCAACCGTTCAATTGCGCTTAAAAGTTGGGGCTGCTCCCATCCTCGGTAGAGATGAGCGGCGATCGCACAGCCACCCGCGCCAACTCCTTCTTTGACAAATCCCTGCTCGTAGGCGCGAAGTTGAGGATAGCGGGAGCTTGCAAAACTGAGCTGCGTCGCCAACAACGGTACTTGACCGATCTCTTCTGCCAACCCAACCGTATCTCCCGTCGGATCTTCCGCCACCCAGCGCGTCGTACCGACCGCTACCTGTTCGGCAACCCAAGGGACGCGCTCTTGAAGGGCGATCGCCCGCGCCAAAGCATAAACTGCCAGCATTTGCGTCCCCCCTGCCAACAGAACGCCAGCCCTCCGACTTGCCGCCAGCATGAGTCCCACCGCTGCCGCCTGCATCGGATCGCCCACTGCCGCTAACACCTGCCACGGATCGGGATTGAGGGGCAGTGCGGCTAGCCCCTGCTGCACCAACTGCCATTTTTGATCGTGATTGCACACCGGATGGCTGCTATTCACCTTGCCTCGGGCATTGAATCCCAACCCCGCCAATACCGCTAAAGCCGTCGTAGTACCGCCAACCACGCACTCTGCCAAAATGAGGTATCCATCCTGAACTTGAGCGGCTAAGGTTTCCCCCCATCTCAACCCTTCTTCAAACAGATATTTGACCGTTGCACCCTCTTGAGCCGCACCCGTACTCAGGCAGCGCGCGAAGTCTCCGCCTAGGTTAACGCTAGGAACGACAGGCGCAACGGGCACCCCCGCATCTAAAATCCAAAATGGAATATCTTGCCCTTGCAAGACCGCCCGCGCAATAAAAACCGGAGACGCGCCCTGCTGGAGGGGCGGCAGGGGATACTGAGCTGCAACATCAGTTCCGTCGGTCAAAAATTCAGCATCGGCGATCGCCGTAAACCGCCTCGATTCAGGCGTAGCCCCCGCTGCGGAAATACCGGGAATTAAACCGGTTTCGGTAAACCCCAAGACGCAAGCATAGACCGGACGCTTGCCGCGATAGCGAGCCATCCACGCTGCCGCCAGGGGTGCTTGCGTATAGATCTGAATCATCGGCATCCAAAAGCCCCCGATTCAACCTTCATCGATCAGCGCCTGAAGCCAAGGTGGCGGGTCGGGAATGGGATGTCCCAGACGTTCCATCAGCAGCAGTGCCACCAAATGGACGAGCAGCAGATAGAGAAACGCCTGCACTGCAATCAGCACCACTGCAACCAACTGCACCGCCTCCAACGTCGGATCCAGTAAAATACCAAGTTTTTCAAAAACCCAACCCAGCAGCCCCCGCACCTGTTGGTTGAGGTACAGCCAGAGATTGGTTCCCAGCAACAGCGACACCAACGCCGTTTGAAAAAACAACCCGACGGTGGTCAGCAATACTCCCCATCCCAGCGAAACAGCCCAGCTTGCCTTGGCTCGCCACAGCCCCCCCAACAACACGCCTAAGAACCCAAAAGGGATCAAAAATTGGAGGCTGCGAGGAGGTCCCATCAATACGCCCAGCAGCAGAGATGCCACAATTGCCGTCATCCAGGCGGCGCGCTTGCCCCAGCGCAGATAGGCGATCGCCGTCGGCAAAGCAAACAACATCCGAAACAGCGGTCCAATCGGAAAGTAAAAATTAAGAATCCAGAGGAGCGCGCTAGTACTAGCCAAAAACGCAGTTTCTACCATCACGCGAGGGTGGCGCGGATCGATGCTAGCGTCTCCTGGAGATGGAGATTTAGGTTGGGATGTCCTGAAGACGGGATCTGCCATAGAACGTTGGGTACAGATTCAAAAGCGTTGCGTTGGAGATCGAACGAACCAAACCGCCCCTCGGACGAACGGCAGAGTCCCTTAATCCTAAACCAGCAGATCTTCCAGCGCATCCACATTGACAATCTGAAAAGACTCGTGGGTTCTGTGTATTAACCCCTTTTTCTCGAGCTTCCCTAAAACGCGAGTTACGGTTTCCCGCGCCATGCCGCTCAGACTGCTCAACTCGCGATGGGGCAAATTAGGAATTTCAATGCTCGTCCCCTTTTGCGTCCCTTGCCCCTCCGCCAAAAACAATAGAATATCCGCAATCCGAGAAGTGCTGTCGGATTCCCGCAAGCGCAACCGCCGATTCACCTGACGCAGTCGTCGCGCCATCAATTTCGCCAGCCGAATACCACCCTGCGGCTCCGTATTCAGAAAATGAACGAAATCGTTGGCCGGCATATTCGCAACGACTGTGGGCGTGAGCGTAAGAACATCTGTCGAGCGTGGCACCTCGTCGAGGGGAGCCATTTCGCCAAAAACTTCGCCTTTCCCGACAATATTCAGCGTTACTTCCTTCCCATCGATATTGTAAGTTCGAATCTTGACCCAGCCGCTCAAAATAAAGTACACCGAACTCCCCCAATCGTTTTCTAACAAAACAACCCGATGGGCTGGGTGCTCCCGCGTGACGACGTGAGAAAGCGATGCTTTAACCGACTCTAGGGGCAAACCTTCAAAAAAGGGAATACCGCGCACTAGCTCATCCAGTTTTGCGTCGCGAACGGTTTGTCGATCATCCATGGGCCATGCAGTCCGTATGCTTGATGAGTGTCATCCTCAACCCTACCAGTCTCCCATACCCAAAATAACGCTCAACTTGCCTCGGGCGATCGCCGATTTGCTCTACCAGAATCATTTCTATCAAACAACAAGCCCTCACTTCCGCTTCTTTAGCAGTCAATCCTCTCAGAACAGGCCTTTCTTGAGAGGGACTCAAAACATCGTTCCGACTCTCAGACCTTGCCGCCGATGGGATTCCTCCATAAAATAGTGAAGAAAAGTTGCAAATCGTGCGGTACTGTGTTACATTTCTTAATAAGTAGGAGACAGCTGACGTCATAGCTGCTGTTCGAGTTTTTGGCTCAGGGTTTCCTCCTCCCAACACAGCAAGTTCTTTCAGCCGTTTTACAGCGGCTGTTTTTTTGAGCGCGTGCGGGTCCGGTAATTTTAGCGGAGAGTACCGCCAGCGATCGTTGAATTCTGAGATTGAAGGTATCTTGTTGTCAAAGACCGTGATACTTTAGAGAGTGCCGTAAGAAGCGTATAACAACCTCAACGCCTACGAGATATTACGTTTAGTAAATTCTTTTTTCATACCATGGCCATTTCTTTGCAACGCCTCGTCTTGGTACAACTCCTAGGATATTGTGCTTGAGCGAGGTATTTTCGGTGAAACGCTCTTAGCTCTATAGAACGGCCTTGTCCGCAGTGGGGGATTTAGAATTGAGCGGGCTTATCTGTTTTGCTGCCATTGTGGCTCAAGGACGATCGATTTGGGCTCTGTCTGCGCCTAAGAGAATGTAGTGGGGTTTATCCTCTGTTGGGGCAAGGTTATTGAATATTGAAGGCTGGACTAGGTCAGTCAAAATCATTACTGCGCCTTAAATGCACGGGCCGATAGGAGCGCGATGTTGCGAGCTTAATTCAAGTATTAAAGTTTCTCGTTTTCAATCTGGAGGTTCGTCTGAATGTCTATTCGTCTTTATGTCGGTAATCTACCCAAGGAAATTGAGCGTACAGAGCTTGAAGAACTCTTCAGTCAGGCAGCAGGAGAGTTAACTTCTACGAAAGTCGTAACGGATCGAAAAACCGGGAAATGCCGCGGTTTTGGGTTTGTAACGGTCGAAACGGAAGAACAAGCCGACGTGATTATCGAAAAATTGAATGGTTACTCGCTCAAGGAAAGCGTTCTCAAAATTGAGAAGGCCTTACCCAAGGCGAAAGAAGCCGCTAGCAGCGCGGTCGAGTCTCCAACCCCTGCCGCTAAGCGGACGGGCACCAATAAAGGGAAAGGTCGTCAAGCTCAAGGTGCGGCGAATAACGGCAGCGTTCAATCCGAGACCTTCCAGCCCGATCCTCGCTGGGCGCAGGATTTAGAAAAACTCAAGGAAATGCTATTGGCCCAGACCAATGCTTGATTTTTAGCGGAAGGCCGAGAGGCAAGCCTACTAGCAAATCTAGGCAGGCTTTGACGTTCAGACAAGTTTCACACTCCACTGACTGCGACTTTAACAAACGGTTTTAATTGCGCGATCGACTCCGGTCCAATGTTTTGGGGTTGACAATAGGCGGTTTCTTGAAAAAGAGACCGCCTATTGTATTTCGGCACAGTGGGACGATAGCGGAAGAGAAGCGTACTAATTGAGGCACCATCGGCAAAAGCGCGAGATTTTAGCCGGGCATGCATGCCGTTCAATTCCAGATTTAGTTGCTTAAGGGCGTGATGATTCATTACACTAATTAAGCCCTAAGTGCCGTTATTTTGAGTTTCCTGTAATGCCTGAATCTGAGTCTGCACCCAAAAGAGTGATTCCCAAGCCCATCAAAGCCGCAGACTTGCCCTCTAAGCCTGCCGAGGCCCCCAAGCAGGACGGAGAGAAGCGAGATCGAGGGGGAGATAAGGGAGGCCGAGGGAAACGCAAAGGTCGGGACGAACAACAAGAAGCGGCTCCCCGCGTCAGCCCCGCGCTTCAAAGAGGCCCGCGGTACGTTCCACCCAAACCAGCTCCCGAACCGGTTCTAGAAGAAGAGACTGAAACGCCCGACGCCGAACAAGCTGAAAGTGAGGGCGCGGAAGCCTCTTCTGAAGCAGAAACGGCGGCGGAGTAACGAACTAGGCAATCTGGCGTTCGGAGAGGGCCGCGGTAAAAAGAGCGACCACTCTGAAACCCGACTGCTGCAGAGTCTCTGTGGCCGATTTTAGGGTCGCGCCCGTTGTAAAGATATCGTCCACGAGCACGATATCTTTTAGGTTGGGAGACTTTTGTAGCGCTGCACCCACTTGAAAAACATTGCTGAGGTTTTGATAGCGCTCTAGGCGCAACAGTCCGTATTGGGCAGTTGTGGGCTGGGTTCGGATCAGTCCGCGGGCGCGCAACGGCATCCCTGTAACCTCGCAAAAGCTGCGGGCAATTAATTCGGCTTGGTTGTAGCCGCGCTGTTGCTGGCGATCGCCGTGGAGCGGGATGGGAACGACCACTAACCCGCGCTCCAGCAGCCCCGAATCCAACCAAACCTGCGCCAACCATTGGCCTAGGGGTTCTGCCACCTGAGGGCGGCCACCGTATTTCAGACGAGCAAGACTTTGCTTCAGCGCTCCTTCATAGTATCCCCAGCTGTAGAGCGGCGGCAGGCCCGCGATCTGAAGGACTGAGGACTGCACGCGGCAAGCCTGCAGCCGCCGCGTGCAGTCTTGACAAAAGACTTGGCTGGTGGGGCGATCGCACAAAGCACATTGCCCTTGAAGGATGAAGCTAAAGCGTTGCCTCAGCCTTTCAGCCCATGCGGCCCATAACGATCGTTGATTGTCCATCGCAGCCATACCCCATAATAGAAGCTGAACTTGTCGTCAGGGTATGCAGCGATATACCTTTGGCGATCTCTACTATCAGCGAGTGCAGAAGCTACAGTGGATTCTCTGCTTTGGCTAGATCGATTGCAAGAAACAGACGAGACTCAAGCGGGAACGCAGCTCGCGAACCTAAGCCAGCTCTTTCAAACATGCCCTGGCGAGAACGGGTGGATCGTTCCCGATGGAGTCATGCAGGCGATCTGGCAGCAGATCGATTGGCCTAACGAAATCCTACAAGATTTTCCATACTTAAATCTGAATGTCTCGCTGTCTCAACCCGCTCAAGTCCAGTCCATCGCTCAAACGCTTCAGCGAGGCATTCTGACCCAGAGCTTGCCGCCAACCTGGGCGGATGAATGGCAGCAAGGGCTCGATCGCTGGCCCAAACCACCACTCATGCTGACGCCCTATCTCTGGACCGATCCAAAAGAACGATCTGGGGAAGCATCCAGCCTGCTGTTCTCAAAACCGTCCCTCTGCGACAGCGACCTGGCATCTTTCTGGGAGCGCCTTAAAGCACAGTGGGCGCAGTTATTTCAAGCCCGCAGCCTGCATATTTTGGGGCATTTGGGGTTGCGCCCCGAGCAACTGCATCTCAGCGTGTTGGTACAGCCGCTCGGGACGGCTCGAGCGTTCGGCTGGCTCAAGATCGGTCATGACGCTCTCGCCCTCGAAGCAGTATCGCAGGTCAGCCTAGAACCGTGGCAAGGCGAACGTTGGCCAGACTGCTATCTCTACGATCGGCACCGCGCTCAATGGCTCGAATGTTTTACCTCCTGCTCGTCCCCCGCTCGCGCGATTCAGTACCCGAACAGTGCGTCCGCAGTCAAACCCGATCTACTCTCTGAAGATACCCTTCAAGCCTTGGTTGAAATGGCTGCATCCGTTCCCCTTCAGACTTATGCAGAAACCCCCCTTACCCTAACTTGGGTTTTACCCGATACCCTTGCCAGCGCCACTCCCAAAATCCTAGGATTTGTGCCAGATTTGCCGCTGCCGCTGCATCCAAGCTTGCAATCTCCCAGCCGGAACGAGTTTGACATAGCATCATTGCGCTCTGTCGATCGGGACAGCGCGCCCGTCCCGATTAGGATGGGCCTAGGGGCTTTCCCAGGGAGTATTACGGCTCCTGTCATCGTCGTACAGTCATTTGAGGACCTGTCACCCGCTGCCTGTCGAGGTAAAATTTTAGTCGTGCGGCACTTGGAACCCATCCATCTCCCTTGGCTGCAAGAGGCCGTCGGTTTGCTGTGCGAAACGGGTGGTATCGCGTCCCACGGAGCCATTCTTGCCCGCGAACTGGGCTGCCCTGCCATCGTCGGCCTGTCTGACATTACCAAGGCACTGCAAACGGGACAGCGGGTTTCCTTTAACGGGAAGGAGGGCAAGATCTACGGCTTAGATGTCGAGGACCCCGACCCAGCCCCGTCAGTGTCGAACTCGCAAGGCGACAACATTCCGAAACGACTTTCTACTTCAATTCAACTGCTCGCGAGTGTCAGTCAGCTAACCCACCTCAAAAAGGCTCAGGCTCAAGAAATAGATGGAATTGGCCTCGTTCGCGGAGAATGGCTGCTACTGAGTCAAATCACCTCAGTCGACGCGTTGAATTCCCTAACGAAGTTCGACCGCGAGCATTTCGGATCGCAAATCGGAGCGACGTTAGCTGCAATGGCTCAGGCAGTTTCGCCACGCCCCATCTATTACCGCAGTATCGACTGGTCTTCCGCTTGGGGGAAGCAATCCTCTCCCCGCAGGACCGAACAAAATTCTAACCTGGGCTTGCGGGGAACGTTGCGCTATCGGCACGATCCTCAACTGTTTGAACTGGAACTCGCGATGCTGGCCGAGCTTCTAAACCGAGGGATCGAGAACCTGCGATTGATTCTGCCTTTCGTGCGATCGCCCCAGGAGGTTGCCTTCTGCACGGAGAAAATGAGGGCGGCGGGAATCGATCCGGACAACACCCTACCGCTGTGGATCATGGCAGAAGTCCCGTCCGTGCTGTTTTCCCTCAAACAGTATCGGCAGGTGGGCGTCCGGGGGATTGCCATTGGCAGCAACGATCTAGCGCAGCTCCTGCTCGGAATCGATCGCGATCGCGCTGCCTTTATGGATATTTTGAATCAAAATCGGGCCGTTCTGGAAGATGCCGTGCGGCAGTTGGTTCGAGAGGCATCGGCCTTGGAGCTGTCTAGCATTCTATGCGGCGACTTGCTGCTAGACTCGCAGCCCAACTACCAGTGGCTCGGCGAGCTGATCGAGGCCGGACTGGGCGGGATTTCTGTGGACGCAGGCGCGATCGCGGCAACTCGAGAGGCGATCGCCCGAGCCGAGCAGCAGCTCAGAGTCAAACCACCGACAACATCCTCCAAACCATAAATTTGAGCTAAAAGCCCTAAACCTTGAGATAATAAAAACTATCTACAGACCTCAAAAACGCCATCGCGCAGCGTCGCTATTACTGAGATTTTATGCAGACCTACCACTACATCCTTGCCAGTCAAAAATTTCTCATTGAGGAAGAACCCCTCCACGAAGTCTTCGACGAGCGCCATCGCTACTACAAAGAGCAGCAAAAGGAAATCGATTTTTGGCTCGTGAAGCAGCCCGCTTTCCTAGATGCACCGGAACTCGCCCAGGTCAAGGCATCTTGCCCGCAACCCTGTGCCGCAATTATCTCCACCAATCCGCAATTTATTCAATGGCTGAAGCTGCGGCTCGAGCACGTCCTCGTCGGCTCCTTTGCAGCACCCTCCGCAACTATCCCCGAAGCCCTAGCGTCAGCAGCGCTCGTGTCTTAGACCTCGCCCGTCGAGATCGTCCTGCCGCCCAAATCTCCTTTGGGTCGGCTAGGTTTCAACAGCAGTCGTATGGAGCGCCAGCCAATCTAAATCTTGGGTTTGTCCCACGATATAAATCTCTCGCTCTATCGTGCCGCAGCGATACACCCGAATCTGGGTTAGCGTTTGCTCTAAAAACGCCTGTAAAGCCTGAAATCGTTCCGCCATCTGAATTTCGTCAGGACCGTACCAATCCTGAATTTCTGTTGCAGGCGCGAGGAATGACTCTAGGGCGATCGCCTCAGCGGGAGTCTCAGGGGGTAACTGCGCTCGGTGCAACACGTCCGCCGCCGTCGGGCCGTCTCGCGCCATCCCCGTCCATAGCAGGACATCGAAAGGGGCGTCGGTTTCGCTCGTCCAGCTCAATCCCGCTACCGCTGCGGTCATTTGCTGCACTAAATCTTCGGGGTTGTGGGACGATGGGTTCACGACTAGCTGGGATGTTGGAAGTACCATTCAATCGTGCGGCGCAACCCTTCCTCTAGACTGACTTGGGCTGTAAATCCAAACGCTTCCTTAGCGCGGGTGGTATCCAAGCAGCGACGCGGCTGACCGTTAGGCTGGTCGGTTTCCCAAACGAGTTCGCCGTCGAACTCCATCAGGCGACAGATGAGCGCCACCAGATCGCGGATTGAAATTTCGTAATTGGTGCCTAAATTGACTGGTTCTGCACCGTCGTAGGCTCGAGCGCCCATGACAATGCCACGCGCCGCATCTTCAGAATATAAAAACTCTCGGGTGGGGCTACCATCCCCCCAGACGGGAAGCTTGCGAGCGCCCTGCTGTTTTGCTTCGTACACCTTCCGAATCAGCGCGGGAATGACGTGGGAACTGGCGGGGTTGAAGTTATCTTCGGGGCCGTACAGATTCACGGGCAGCAGGTAAATGCCGTCAAAGCCATACTGTTGGCGGTAAGATTGCAGCTGCACCAAGAGCGCCTTCTTGGCAATGCCATAGGGCGCGTTGGTTTCTTCGGGATAGCCGTTCCAGAGATCGTCTTCTTTAAAGGGAACGGGGGTGAATTTGGGATAGGCACAGATGGTGCCCGCGCAAACAAATTTTTTAACCCCTGCTTGATAGGCCGCATGAATGAGCTGAGTCCCCATCATTAGGTTGTCGTAGAACAGCTCTGCGGGTTTCTCGCGATTGAGTCCGATGCCGCCGACGTGGGCTGCAAGGTGAATCGCAATATCCTGCCCCTCAACGGCGGCCTGACAGTGCTCCAGCGATCGCAGGTCGCAGGACTTGGAGCGCGGAACTGAAATATTTTCGGATCGCGCGCCTGCTTTGAGCAACTGTGCGATGACTTGTTTCCCAAGAAAACCCGCACCACCCGTCACTAAAATTTTCTGAGTGGCAAAATCAATCGTTTGAGTCATAAGGTGTGACGCTAGATACAGCCGAAAAGAGCAGGTTGAATTAAGTTCGAAGTGTTATTGTGGTGAGAGGTTGGTTCACTGTTAAGCGTGCACAACCGTCAAGAGTTGAAAGGATTTATGGAAACCCATAGTACCGTCGAAGCGCCTCCAAAAGATAGCAAAAGTAACTCCCATACTGTCTTGAGTAGCCTCATCGCGTTGTTAACCTTAGCGCTACCGCTGTACATTACTGCACATTACTCGTCTAGCATAGTAGTAGAAAATACTCCAACCCTATCTTCCTCAGCAGCTCCACTACGTCTTCCGCTCCGGGTCTATGAGGGTTCGAGTTCGCTCTAAATTCTACCTCGCTCTATTGTTTGCCAAACCAAGAAGCCAATGCCTTGACGCCGTGGAAACTGCGCGGTCGCACCTTTGAGTGGGGGCGGCGCACCTATTTGATGGGCATTCTCAACGTCACGCCGGACAGCTTCAGCGATGGCGGCTCGTTCGATACCCTCGAGGCGGCGGTAGATCGAGCCCAACGGTTGGCAGCGGCGGGAATGGATATTCTCGATATCGGGGGACAATCGACCCGGCCCAATGCAAAAGATGTATCGCTCCAAGCAGAGCTCGATCGGGTGATTCCGATCGTAGAAGCCATTCGCCGGGTGTCAGAGGTGCCCATTTCGGTGGATACGACCAAAGCAGGAGTGGCGGCTGCGGCGATCGCCGCAGGGGCGGACCTCGTCAACGATATTTCGGGAGCGACCTACGACCCTGAGATGCTGGCTGTGGCGGCGCAATTGGACGTACCGATCGTCCTCATGCATCTGCGGGGGACTCCCAAAACCATGCAGCAGATGACCGACTATCGAGACTTGGTGGGCGAGATCGCATCTTGGCTCGAATCGCGCGTCGAAGCAGCCGTGGCGGCGGGAATCCCCCACCACCGGATCGCAATCGATCCGGGCATTGGCTTTGCGAAGACGGGAGCGCAGAATATCGAGCTGCTGAGAAACCTATCGGCATTTCAAAGTCTGGGCTGTCCTATTCTGGTCGGCCCTTCGCGCAAAAGTTTTATCGGCCACATTCTCGACCGACCCGATCCAAAACAGAGGGTTTGGGGAACGGCAGCAGCCTGCTGCGGGGCGATCGCTGGCGGGGCAGATCTGCTGAGAATACACGATGGCTCTGAGATGGCGGACGTGTGTCGCGTGGCGGATGCGATTTGGCGCCCCTGAATTGGATAAAGTCCTTTGTTAGAATGGGGAATATTAAGGCTAAAAGCAGCTACGATTAGACAGCGAAAATTCGGTATATCTATGATTCAACCCACTCAAGTCCCCAAGGTTTCCAACCCAAAGTACGGTTTTAACGATTACGTCGAGCGCTTGAACGGTCGAGCTGCCATGGTGGGGTTCGTGCTGGCCGTTTTAATTGAGCTCTTGACAGGGGAAGGCGTTTTAACTTGGCTGGGATTGCGCTGAGGTTGACGGTGCGGTGAGTTTAGAGTAAAGATCTCCTCAATATCGGGTCATTTCAACGCAGCAATGAATATGCTTCTACCTCGCTTTCTTCGGTCCGCCTATCGCAAAGATCCCATTCCCAGCTTTCTCATGACGATGGGGGCGGCGGATATTGCGTTGGGTGGAGCGAGCAGCCATGGCGGTCTCTTGTTTCTAGGTGTCTTTCTGTTGGGTGGTGCCCTGGGGTTGAAGTGGGTGCAAAGCCAGCGCCGTACGGATACCCTTCCCGAACCGATTGCGCAGCACTATTTGCCGTCCCAGTTTTCTCAGGAACTGCCGATGCTGTCTATGACTAAAAAACGACCGCCCAATTAACGGCCCATGGGAGTTCCTATGGTTGCGTCTATTGCTTCTAACGCATTGCAAATCGGCGAGGTTGCCAAACGGAGCGGGTTATCGGTCAAGACGATTCGCTACTATACCGATATCGGTCTTCTGGAGCCGCAGGTCCGGCGATCGCCCAGCAGCAGCTACCGACTCTACGGGCCGGATGTCATCAACCGCCTTGCGTTTATCCGCCGGACCCAGTCCTTAGGACTCAGCCTCACAGAAATTCGAGATATTTTAGAGATTCACGACCGAGGCACGCTGCCCTGCGGGCAGGCCAAGCATTACCTAGAAAGCAAGTTAGCCGATATCGAAACGCAAATTCGCCACCTAGAACTGCTTCGCAAAGAGGTCAAGGGCGTTTTGTCCGGGTGGCAAGACCCGATTGCGACGCAGTACGAGACTCAAACCATTTGTCCCAATCTGCAAGCAGAACCGTCCCTACAACCCCAGACCCATTCTTGAACCTCGCACAGCCTAATGTTATCGAGCAGCAGTGGTTTGCCCGTCCTGCAACGGACGTGGCCCCCGATCTCATTGGCTGCGTTCTGGTACGGCATTGCCCTAATGGCGAGCTTTTGCGGGGCACGATCGTGGAAACGGAAGCTTATGGTCCAGGCGATCCGGCCTGTCATGCCTATCGCAAGCGCACGACTCGCAATGCCGTCATGTTTGGGCCTGCGGGCTACAGCTACGTCTATTTAATCTACGGGATGTACCACTGCTTCAACGTGGTGACCGATCGAGAGGGGGTGGCCAGCGCCGTTCTGATTCGCGCGCTCGCGCTACCGGATGCGGACTCGCACTCGGATCTGTCTCCTACAACTCGTGCGAGACTTGCGGCAGGTCCCGGAAAGTTGTGTCGGTGGCTCGAGATCGATCGCAGCTTGAGCCAGGTCCAACTCGTGCGGGGCCAGCCGCTTTGGATCGAGCATCCCGACCGGAACGGGCAGCAGGCAATCTCGCCCCACTCTTTTGAACTCGTCCAAACCACTCGCATCGGACTGACCCAGGGTGCTGAAATTCCCTGGCGCTGGTACCTCAAGGGGTCGGCAGCAGTTTCTAGGCTTTAAAACTACATCCAAGGGCGCAAGGCCTTGCGCCCCTACAGCCGTACAAAACAAGGGTTTTACATCCGTTCTAGGACGGAAATTCCCAAAAGAGAGAGACCCAGCTTCAACGTCCGTGCTGTGGTGTGACAGAGCAGCAGTCTTGTCGTGCGCTGCGGTTCTGGAGCATCCAAGACCGAGCAGCGATCGTAAAACTGATTGAATTTTTGACTCAGTTCAAACAGGTATTGACATAAGCGGTTCGGCATCAGGTCTTGGCTCACCTGCTCGATGACGTCCGCCATTTGCAGGATGTGTTTGAGTACGACCAGTTCCGCGTCATCCTGAAGCGAAAGGGGAATGTCTGAGGACAGGCGATCGAAATCGATATTGCCTTTACGGCTGATGCCCTGCACCCGCACGTAGGCATAGAGCATATAGGGAGCCGTATTGCCCTGGAGAGAAAGCATTTTGTCGTAGCTAAAAATATAGTTGCTCGTGCGATTTTGGCTCAAATCCGCATACTTGACGGCTCCGATTCCAATCGTCCGCGCGGCGTCTTCAACAAACGCGTCGGTTTCCGAGCGACCTTCCGCTTGGAACCGCTGCTGAAGATCGGCGCGAGTACGGGCGATCGCCTCGTCCAGCAAATCCTTCAGCGGCACTGTATCGCCAGAGCGCGTCTTAATGCGCTTGCCGTCTTCTCCCAACACTAGCCCAAAGGGCGCGTGAAACAACTCCACCGTCTCCGGGACCCATCCCGCCCGCCGCACCACCTGAAACACCTGAGCAAAATGGTTGGATTGCCCGACATCCGTCGTATAGACGAGCCGATCCGCCTTGTCTTCTTGAATCCGGTAGCGAATGGCAGCCAAATCCGTGGTGGCATAGTTGTAACCGCCATCGGACTTTTGCACGATCGCAGGGAGCGGTTCCCCGGCCTTGTTGGTAAAGCCCTCCAGAAAAACGCACTTGGCCCCTCGATCTTCGACCAATAACCCCGCTGCATCCAGGGCCGCAACAACATCCGGCAGCAACGGATTGTAGAAAGATTCGCCGCGATCGCAAATCTCCGGCGAAACGCCCATCAGATCGTAGATCGCCCGATAGGATCGCTTCGACAGCTCGCAGACGATCTTCCAAGCCTTGAGGGTTTCAGGATCCCCTGCCTGGAGCTGTACCACGGCCAATCGCGCGGCCTCTTGAAACGCTGTATCGGAATCGAAGCGCTGCTTTGCTTCCCGGTAGAACGTGGATAAATCTCCCAAGCTGAGGGCGTTGCCTGCATCCAAGGCCGTGGGATAAGTAGACCGCAAATGGGCGATCAGCATTCCAAAGGGCGTGCCCCAGTCCCCTACGTGGCTGACTCGAAGCACATCGTGGCCTAAAAATTCGAGCACGCGCGCAAAACACTCGCCCAACACCGCCGGACGCAAGTGCCCCACATGCATTTCCTTGGCAATATTGGGGCTGGGATAGTCCACCACCACCCGCTTTGGATGGGACACCACCGGGATACCCAAGCGCGGATCGGCGGCGATCGCCTTTAATTGGCGCTCCAAATAATCCCGCTTCAGCGTCAGGTTGATAAACCCCGGCCCTGCAATCTCGGGAGCCTCACAGAGGTCGTCCACCTGAAGCTGCGCCAAAATTCGGCCCGCCACCTCGCGAGGGGGCAAGCTCACCTGCTTTGCCATGGGCAGCGCCACATTGGCTTGATAATCGCCAAACTTGGGATTGGTCGTGACCCCAAGCACGGGATCCACCGTGCTGTAGGCGTCCCCAAAGGCAGCGGCGATCGCCGCCTGGAATCGCGTTCTTAACGTCTCTTGAATCGAAGCCATAGGTTATCGACGGCGCGACTCTCGTTTTTCTCGTTCAATTCGACGGCGATCGCGCCATTCGGCAAGCGTGAGGTACAGGACGCCCCCCGTCACAATGGCGAGCATGCCCAGCACCGCCGCCGACAGTAAGCTGACTGGTGAAATTTCCACACTCTCTCTGGTTGAGCAAACGGTAAGTGAGCTAGCGATCTAAATCCAGCAAAGCATTACATTCCGTGACGGCCCCACACGACCATCGCAATGGAAAACGTAAAGAGCGTTAGCAGAGAAACCCAGCCTAATGTCAGGATATCCATACGAGTTTGCGTTGAAACCTATAGCAATGTCACGCACTATTTTATCTTGAAATGGCGATTCGAGCGGGCGTAGCTTTACGCCAAAATTCATTCATACCTGTACGACCCTCTGACAACCTCACTCTGGAGAAGGGGCAAGAGGGGCGATCGCAGCCTCAGGCAAAGCCAAACAAACTTATTTGTACCCTTACTCTCTCACAGCGTAATTTGACCCTAGGGAGCGGGTACCCTAAGTGAGCGAGCATATTTGTGCTGCACAATACTGTACGTCGTTAACCTTTAAGACCGTTAACCGTGCAATCGAGAAGAAGGAAAGCCTTCAACTGACGCGATCCAAAGCCACAAAATTCATCGACCGACCCAATAGCTAGTCTAGACACTAAGCTATACAGTTAAAGCATGAAGATTGTGTTTTTGTCTCCGGCAGTTTTACACTGTTTCATTGGTCAAATCCTACACCAAAGAAACTTTTTTGACTACATGCGTGAAGAGCAAAGCAACCAGGTATTAGCGAATGGTTAAGGTGTTGATTGTTGATGATAGTATGACTCAGCGTCAACTGATGAGTAGCGTACTAGAACAAATTGGGCTGACGGTTTTAATCGCAACAGATGGCGTCGAAGCCTGGGAGCAAATCCAGCAGATACAGCCAGATATCGTTGTATTAGATATCATCATGCCTCGCATGAATGGATACGAAGTTTGCCGCAAAATCAAGACAGACCCTACTATCCATCACCTTCCTGTCGTCCTATGCTCTTCAAAAACAGAAGAATTCGATCGCTATTGGGGGATGAAGCAGGGTGCAGATGCATATCTAGCAAAACCCTTTCAGCCTAAAGAGCTTTTGTCTACGATCCAAAAACTACTCAAAGGTTAGTCGCTATGTTCGATGGGCCTGATTTACCCGAAACCTATCTCTCTACTCCCGAAGTATCCAGTCGCGATACAGCACAAGAGACCTTATCTAGCTTTCCATCGCAACAGAATCCAGAAGGAGATTTATACCTCCGTTTTTTTGTCGAATCTGGAGATGAATTTGCATTGGCCGCCATGGGCATCCGCGAGGTTTTGTCCCTGACCCCAGATCAAATTACACCAGTTCCCAATGTCTCGCCGCTGCTCATGGGCGTTTTGAATTTCCGAGGGCAAGTGATTTGGGTTTCTGATGTAGGCCAATTTTTGGGCGGAACTCGTTTGCTGAATACCGAGCGAACGGAAATCTCTATCATCGTCATTGAATCTCAAGAGATCATGGTAGGGCTGGCCGTCGAGCGCGTGAGAGGGATGGAATGGCTGAGCTTAGATAAATTGCTGCCCCCCTCCAGCCAAGCAACCGATAGCATGTCCCCTTTTCTCAAAGGAGAGTGGCAAGGGATATCGGAAACGGCTTTACGGCTTTTAGATCCAGCATCCATCCTCAGATCGGCACGGTGGGCCGCCTAACCCATGATTCAGTTCGGCTTCTATTTTCGCTAGCGCGCCTTTGAGCGCCACACCAGAAAAAAGTTTGGGTTTCTCTGCCAGCAGTGCGTTTTGAAATTTAGATTCCCTTAGAACAACCGTCAGGAGCTTTTCAATGGCATTCAGTACTCAACATGCACAGCAGTATCAACAGGCAGTGAGTGCATACATGCAAGAGCACTATGAGGACGCGGCATCACTCAGCAGCGCCCTCGTGTCACAGTATCCTGACGATCCAAACCTGCAATTGCTGTGCGGTCATATTTACAGTTGCTTGAGACAATACGATATGGCACAACGCCACTACCAACAAGTTTTACGCGTTACTAACGATGCTGAGTTGCTGGCCTACGCGCACAACAGCCTGTCGGATGTCGCCCAAATTTTAGGAGATAATTCTTTGGAGGATACGACCGGGCCTGCAGAATTTTGGCCAGATGCGTCATCTTATGAAGAAGAAGATGCGACCCAAATTCAAATGGGGGTAGCTGCCTCAAAGCGGCAAATAGAAGCGCTAGCCCCCGACTTTAAATTAGCGGCGCACAGTGCTATAAATGCATCTTCAGTATCTGAGCCTCAAGCAGGTTGGCAAAGCTTACTGTTTCAAGAAGAGAATTTTGAAGAGGGTCTCTCGGAAGACGCCGACTCAGATCGGGCATCAGAAATATTTGATGATGATGAAGAGATTACGCTTTTGATGGGTAAAAAAGGTTCACAAAAACCAGAGGGTTCGATGTCAGACGATCAGTTTTCTGGAGAGCAAGCCAATTCTAATGCCGCGCCTAATGCGGCCAATCCTGTAGATGGAGACTCGAATCTGTTCGATGGCTCTTCGTCTCACGAGGCTGCTCTGCCATCTCGCAGTCAAGAATACGGAGAAGCGTTCGGCAATTTTCTCAATCACATCGATCGGGGCGAAATGAACGATCGCGAAACGCTAGACAATCTGGATATGTCTGCTCCTCTGCATGCAGAATCAGATCCTCACCTAGGAGTGGACTTCGAGGATGAATCTTATCAAAATGACGGCACGTTTTCTGGCCCGGAATGGGACGATAGCGCAACGCAAATGACTGCCGTGCAGCCAGAAGAGCAGCTTGTGGGTGCCATGCCCGCTCGGGCAGCCGAGCTGTCCCCGAATTCGGCTGGAGATGCATCGCTCAAGGGCAATTCCGATAAAGCAGCGGCGCTGAATATGGTTTCGCGACGTCTGCCCGTGTTGGCTCCGTTTGAGAATGCGCCGCTCAACAAGAAACCAGCGATCATGGCAGCATCGACGGGCATTGTGGCAGGCGTCACGGCCCTTGTGGTGGGCAGCTTGCCCGGAGGAAACCCTATGACTAAAATCGGGCTGGGCGCGCTCGCTGCAGGCATCACTGGAGGCATTACAACCCTGGCATTGAGCCAAACCGTGACGCGTCAGTTTAAGGCCTCAACCAGCGATTTACAAGCAAAGCTGTCGGCAGTGGCGCAAGGCGATTGGGGGGTTAAGGCGATCGAGTTTTCCGATGACGAATTCGGTCAACTGGCCAAAAGCTTTAATAAAATGACCCACTTTATTGAAGCTTCAACCAGAGATTCCAAACGCAAGGCCGACGACCAAGAAAAAGCCAAGGAAGACCTTCAGCGTCAGGTGATTCGGTTGTTGGACGACGTGGAAGGAGCGGCTAGAGGAGATTTAACCGTTCAAGCTGAAGTGACCGCCGACATTTTGGGAGCCGTTGCGGATTCGTTTAACCTCACCATTTACAACCTCCAAAAAATTGTGAAACAGGTGAAGGTTGCTGCCCAAGAGGTCAACAAAGGTGCAGCCGAAAACGAAGAATTTGCGAGGGGACTGTCTTCCGACGCGCTGCGGCAAGCCGAGGAACTAGCGGCCACCTTGAATTCAGTACAGATGATGACGACCTCCATCCAGGAAGTAGCCGACAGCGCCCGCTCTGCCGATCAAGTGGCGCAACGGGCGTCTGAAGCGGCACTGCGAGGCGGCGAATCGGTAGAAAGTACCGTGGCCGGGATTATGCAGATTCGAGAAACCGTGGCTGAAACCACGCGCAAGGTGAAGCGGTTAGCGGAGTCTTCCCAAGAAATTTCTAAGATTGTGGGTTTGATTTCGCAAATTGCGTCTCGAACCAACCTGCTGGCCCTCAACGCCAGTATCGAGGCCGCACGGGCCGGCGAGTCAGGTCGGGGGTTTGCAGTGGTGGCCGACGAAGTGCGGCAGCTAGCCGACCGAGCTGCTAAATCTTCTAAGGAAATCGAGCAGATCGTGCTTCAAATTCAGGGAGAAACCAGCTCCGTGATGACGGCCATGGAAGAGGGTACTCAGCAAGTTATTGAAGGGACACAGCGGGCGGAGCAGGCAAAGGATTCTCTCAAAGACATCATTCAGGTGTCCGAGCAGATCAAGCAGCTGGTCGGCTCCATTACCAAGGCGACCTCCGAACAAACAGAGACTTCGCGCTATGTAGGACAGGTGATGCAATCCGTCGAGTTAACCGCTCAGGAAACCTCCCAAGAGGCCCAACGCGTGTCCGACTCGCTGCGCAATCTGGTGGGTGTGGCACGCGATCTACAGTCTTCTGTGGAGCGCTTCAAAGTTGAAGGAACGGAGTTTAGCTAAGCGATTCAGCGGATCCATGATGCAAGCATTGGCCTATTTAACGGAGATCTTACGAGGGGGTGCCCATGCAGCCTGAACAACAGCGGATACTTGGCTACTTTATTGAAGAAGCAAAAGAGCATTTAGCCACCATCGAACACGGGTTGCTAAATCTCCAGACCGTGGTCGACGACACGGAAATGATGAATGAGGTGTTCCGGGCAGCTCACTCTGTGAAGGGGGGAGCGGCAATGCTGGGCATTCATAGCATGCAGCACATTTCCCACCGTCTGGAGGATTATTTCAAGATCCTTAAGGAGCATCCCGTTCGGGTCGATGCCAAGATTGAATCGCTTTTTTTAAAAGTCTTCGATGGCCTCAATGTTCTCACGGAAGAATTGCAAAGCTCGCTGTCGCTCTCGGAAGAGCTATCTCACCAGACGCTTCAGTCGGTGGAACCGGTTTTTGATGAATTGCAGGCCCACTTAGCCCAGCTCACGGGGGCAGAATTCGAATCCGATGAGAATCTGGCTGCCGCTGGGATTGCTGCTGCGCCCACAATGTCTCAAGAGCAGACGATGGTGGCGTTTGAGTCTGAGGTGATGGTACAACTGCGGCAAATGCTCCAGCTGTTCCAATCCAACGATACCGTCTCTGCGCGTCAAGGGTTGCAAGCCATTTGCGCCACTTTGAGTCAATTGGGCGCTCAAGCTGGACTGACAACCTGGCAAAACTTGGTCGTGACCGTTAGCGATGCGATCGCCGAGTCTAAAAATGCGCTAGATACGCTAGCCGCCGTCACGCTTCCAGCCCTCAAGGATGCTCGAAATGCCGTCTTAGACGGACAAGCTTCCAAAATCAAACCTTCAGAAACCTTGTTAGCGCTCGTTCCAGTGGCTTCGGCGCCAGAAGCCATCGATTGGTTTAGCGTGTTTAGCACGCCCGCGACCACCGCGACCACTGCCGCCGAATCGGTCGAATCCTTCCTGGACGACCTTCTGCAAGAACCGGAAACCGCCCCTGTTGAGGTAGCGCCTCAGACGGTTAGAATGCCCGTTGACTTTGCTAAACTGGCAGACCTGCTCGCTGAGGAACCAGATTTTGTTCTAGATGCGGCATCTGAAGAACTTGAGGAATCTAAAGTCTCTCTCGATACAGAGTTTAGCGATCTCGAGCGTTTGCTAGACGATCCCCAGCGCAGTACCGCCGGGTCGGGCGCAACAGCTGGGGGACGGTCTGCGACCACCCTGCGTTCCAATCGACGACCTGGCGCCGCTCAAACCATGAAAGTGGGCGTGAAGCAGCTCGACAACCTCAGCAATCTGATCGGGGAGCTGGTTATCAACCGCAACACCCTTGAAGACAACCAAGACCGCCTGCACCAGTTCTTAGACAATTTATTGTTTCAGGTGCAGCAGCTGGGAGAATTGGGCCAGCAAATGCAGGATCTGTACGAACGCTCCCTACTAGAGGGTTCTTTGTTGGCATCCCAGCGCGCGAGGGCTTCGTCTTCAGGGTCAAATAGCGGCACCTTCTTCGGCCAAGGGATGGCGGAGCAGTCGCCTGCCCATGCCTCGGGTTTTAGCTTCGATGCCTTGGAGATGGACAACTTCACGGGCTTCCACAGCCTGTCACAGGAAATCATCGAGCGCATCGTACGCGTTCGCGAAGCGGCCTCAGACATTGAGTTTGTGGTGGACTCTAACGAGCAGGTCACTCGGACCTTCCGTCAGGTGACGACGCAGGTTCAAGAAGGTCTGACCACCTCGCGAATGGTTCCGTTTTCTCAAATGGCAGAGCGCTTACCCCGTGCCATTCGAGATGTTTCGCTCAAGTGCGGCAAGCAGGCGCGGTTAGAGCTAGAAGGACGCGACACGCTGATCGATAAGGGGATTCTAGAGCGCATTTACGATCCGCTGACCCACTTGGTCAACAACGCGATTTATCACGGTCTTGAAACCCCTGAGGTTCGCCAGCGCCTGGGTAAAAATCCAGAGGGGGTCATCAAGATTCGGGTCTTTTATCAAGGGAATCAGACCATTATTTCCATCGCGGACGATGGGGGTGGAATTGACGTCGAGCGAGTCAAGGCCAAAGCGATTTCCAAAGGATTGGCAACTCCAGAAGAGGTTGCCGGGATGTCGAAACAAGAAATCTATTCTTTCCTCTTTCAGTCTGGATTTTCGACCAACGATCAGGCCGACCAGCTAGCCGGACGAGGGGTTGGCATGGATGTAGTGCGCAGTTCCATTACCGATCTGCGCGGGGTCATCAACACAGACTCTACGCCGAACAAAGGGACGACGTTTACGATTCGTCTCCCCCTTACCCTGAGCATCACGAAGGCGCTCTGCTGTTTGCACCAAAACTACAGTATTGCTTTCCCCATTGACGGGGTCGAGGATGTCCTAGATTTAGCAACGGAACAACTCATTCAGGGAGAAGACGGGGAGTCGTCGTTTATTGTCTGGCGCGATCGCCGTTTGCCCTGCAAGCCCCTGGCCCAGTTGCTCACCTACAACCGCACGCTGAAGCGGAGCGGGCGCTATAGCAATCCCGACAGTGCCGGCAAGGTTGCCGTCGTGATCCTGCGGAGCGGCGACGACTTTATCGGGCTTCAGGTCGATGAGGTCATGGGCGAGCAAGAAATCGTGATCAAACAGTTGTCCGGTCCGGTACCCAAGCCCCTGGGAATCTCTGGGGTGACGGTGCAAGGGGATGGCCGAGTTATGGCGATCGCCGATGTGCTGGAGCTCGTGGATCTGTCTTTAGACCGCGTCGAGCGCAACCATCAGTTCTGGCAGGGAATGGCCGATACGTCCGTTATCGAGGTGGAAACCGACCCCATGGTGCTGATCGTGGATGACTCCATTACCGTACGGGAGCTGCTGTCCATGACCTTTAGCAAAGCGGGCTATCGGGTCGAGCAGGCCCGAGACGGTCTAGAAGCCTGGGAAAAACTGCGCTCTGGGCTTCCCTGCGACTTGATCTTCTGCGACGTTGAAATGCCTCGGATGGACGGTCTCGAACTGCTGTCTCGCCTCCAACAAGATGAAGATCTCCAGGATCTCCCCATCGCGATGCTCACCTCTCGCGGCGCGTCCAAGCACAAGAAAATGGCCGTTGACTTAGGAGCGAAGGGCTATTTCACAAAGCCTTACCTCGAAGAAGTTCTGCTCGATGCAGCCCAACGCATGATTAATGGCGAAGTGCTGATTAAGTGATGCATCCATACCGAACGTTAGGGGCACAAGGCCTTGCGCCCCTACTACGATAAAGCAGCACCATTTCCATCCATGCCTGCTCGGGGAACTTTACCGTTCTCCGAGCAGTTTCCGTTTCGATCGAAAAAAGGACTTTAGAATAAAACGAATAGAATAAACGAAAGGATAAGCCATCGGGATTGGCGGGTTTTGCCGCACGAGCTCAGATCCCATTCATGGCGTCGGTGTACCCGTGCAGAAAAACGCTTCAGCCCTCAGTCTAGATTTATCAACGCTGTATCCCTTTGAGTTAGACGCGTTTCAAACCGAGGCGATCGCCGCTCTCGATGCGGGCAAGTCCGTGGTCGTGGTGGCTCCAACGGGTTCCGGCAAAACGCTGATCGGGGAATATGCCATTGCAAGGGCGATCGCGCGCGGAAAACGCGTGCTCTATACAACCCCCTTGAAGGCCCTATCCAACCAAAAGCTGCGGGACTTTCGCGAACAGTTTGGCATCGATAAAGTCGGGCTGGTAACGGGGGATCTCTGCATCAACCGAGATGCGCCCATCCTGGTCATGACAACCGAGATTTTCCGCAATATTCTCTACGGCACGTTCACAGAGGTCATCGAGACCGCCCTGACGGACGTGGAAGCGGTGGTGCTAGACGAATGCCACTACATGAACGATCGCCAGCGCGGAACGGTGTGGGAAGAGTCGATTATCTACTGTCCGCCCGATATCCAGCTCATTGCCCTTTCGGCGACGATTGCCAATGCCAGGCAGTTAACCGATTGGATCGAGTGGGTTCACGGCCCCACCCAGCTGATCCAATCCGACTGGCGTCCGGTGCCGCTTCAGTTTCACTTTGGCAATCATCAAGGGCTGTTTCCGCTGCTGAACCAACAGCGCACTAAGCTCAATCCCAAACTCAAGGCCCTGCCGTCCAAGAAACGTGCCGGGCGATCGCGCAATTCCCGCGGCGCCACGCCGGACCCCTACTCGGTCATTGCAGCGCTTCAGGAGCGGCAAATGCTGCCCGCTATTTATTTCATCTTCAGTCGGCGCGGCTGCGACCAGGCCGTCCTCGCGACGCGGGAACTCAAAACGTTACTGAGCGCCGAAGAATCTACCCAACTTCAAATCCGCCTCGCTCAGTTCGCCGGGTTATATCCAGAACTAGCCCAATCTCCGATCTTGGATGGCATCCGGCGAGGTGTGGCCCCCCACCATGCGGGACTGCTGCCTGCTTGGAAGGCTCTGGTGGAAGATCTATTCCAGCAGGGGTTTATTAAAGTTATTTTTGCAACCGAAACCTTAGCGGCGGGCATCAACATGCCCGCCCGCACCACCATCATCTCCAGCCTCTCCAAGCGCACGGACCTCGGCCATCGCCTGCTCAACGCTTCAGAATTTTTGCAGATGTCGGGTCGGGCAGGACGACGGGGCATGGATACGTTGGGCCATGTCGTTACCCTCCAAACGGCCTTTGAAGGAGCCAACGAAGCGGCCTACTTGGCCACGATGGGCGCAGATCCGCTGGTGAGCCAGTTTACCCCCAGTTATGGGATGGTGCTGAATCTGCTCCAAACCCGCACGCTTGAGGAATCGAGGGCGCTGATCGAGAAAAGCTTCGGGCAGTACATCGCCATGCAGCAGTTGGCTCCCCAACAACAGGCGATCGCCGATCTAGAACGAGAAATTGCAGAACTGCAGCGCAAAGCCGCTACGGTCGATCTGGACGCCATTCAGCAATACAGCAAACTCAAGGGTCGTCTCAAGGAAGAACAGCGCTTGCTGAAGCTACTGGAACATCAAGCGGAGGAGGTTGCCTTCCAGGAAACCCTTCAGGCACTGCCGCAGTTCTCGCTAGGGACCGTTCTTTTGCTCAAACCTTCAGGTAAAGGGAGCGCTGCATTTGCAAGCGAGCGCCCGGTGAAGGCCGTGGCGATCGAGCAAATTCCAAGCAACGGTCAATTCCCCCATTTTCTCTGTCTGCGCCAAGACAATGTTTGGTGCGTTGCCACTTGCCGGGACGTGCTGGGCGTTCGACTGGCTGGGATGAAAGGGCTGGAAGCTCTTTCTGCACCCAAGGATTGGTCGTTTAAACCGGGACATACGCATCCTGGAGATGCTCAAACGCTCGAGATTGCCCAGAGCATTCCCTCGTTGAGTTCGATCGTACCGCCAGAGATCCTGGACCAGGAGGCGCGGGTGGATGCAGTACAGGCTCAGATTGCGGCCCATCCGGCCCACCCCACCCACAAGCAGCACGCCATTTTTCTGCGACTAGAGCAGCGTATCGAACGGCTGCAAACCCAACTGCGCGATCGCCAAACGAAACTTCGGCATCAGTCTCAGCAGCGCTGGCAAGACTTTTTGTGCTTGGTCAAACTTCTGCGCCAATTTGAAGCCCTCGACAACCTGCAGCCCACCGAACTGGGCAAGACCGCTGCGTTGCTGCGAGGGGAAAATGAATTGTGGTTGGCCTTGGCGTTGCGCTCTGGAAAATTTGAGGCCCTTGCCCCCCATCACCTGGCTGCGGCCTGTGCGGCCCTTGTTGCAGAAAACAACCGAGCGGATAGCTGGGTGCGCTACAGTCCCGGCGTTCCGGTGCAAAATGCTCTAGAATCCTTACGCCCGCTAAGGCGCGAGCTCATTCAATCCCAACATCGCGAAGGAGTGACGCTTCCCGTCTGGCTGGAAACGGATCTGATCGGGACGATCGAGCAGTGGGCCTGCGGTGCAACTTGGACGGAACTTTGCGCTCATACCAGCCTAGACGAAGGCGATATCGTGCGGATTTTGCGGCGCACGGTAGACGTGCTCTCCCAAATCCCTAACGTGCCCTACTTTTCCACGGAATTGCGCCAGAATGCGCGGCGGGCCGTGCAGGTCATCGATCGCTTTCCAATCAATGAAATGGATGCGATCCGAGAGCCAGTGCTGCCCGACGACCCGGTTTAGGCTGAGTCCAACCTGCATCGGTTTGCATTTGCATTTGTTCGAAGCTCGTGAGGTCAATGTTTGGGACGCATTCATTGACCTTCCAGTAGTCGGTGTCGATCGTTGACTGCCTTTCTCGATCGCATTAGTCCAAACTCACGTATCCCAGTGCTTAGGGTAAATGAATTGCTTGGTATTGCTATGGCTTTATGGGTGAAGCGATAGCGTAGCCTGCATTATTCACGAGGTGTATGAGGAGTTGTAAGTTTCACCAAAATTAGAGCTATAGGATGAGATGAAAAGTAAAAGTAGGCAAAAAAGCGATACAAATCGGCTCAAAAAGGCTAAAAACACCTATATTTCCGACAAATAGAGACAAGAATCCTATGACGGGCTTGGCCTACTCAAATTTGAGGGACTGGGACTGGGATAAGTTCCGAGAAATTTGACGCATCTCCTGGGCATAAGGGCAAAACGCAGCCAACTCCACCAGAATCCGTCGGGTAGAAACCGTTACCTTGGCAGCTCCTTTAATGAGCAACAACCGTAGGCGTTCCACCTGAGCCGTTGCCAGTTGTGTTCCATGGGCCGCTTGGCGAATTGCAATCATCAAAATGTAAGCAGCTTGAGCCAAGAGCAGACGAAACTGATTGGCAATAAAAGTGCTGCAACTGAGACGATCTGCTTTGATGCCGAGTTTGAGTTCTTTAATGCGATGCTCGCTGTCGCCGCCGCGTTGAACGTAGAAGTGGTCGTACAATTCTTGAGGCGGTTGCTCCAGATTGGTCACCACAAATCGAGGATTGGGGCCTTGGTCGAGCCATTCTGCCTTCATGACTAATCGTCTGGGTTCATCCCACGTCCGTGCCGCGTAATAGACATCGTCAAACAAGCGAGCCTTTTGCTGGGTTTGGATGTGTTGCAATCTTGCCCGTTCGAGCAAATCGGCAATTTTACGCTCCAATACCGCATTGCGGATAAAGCCAAGGGCATAGCCCACCTTGGAGCGTTCGCAAACCTGCATGATTTCGGGTAAGGAGAATCCCGCATCGCCTCGCAGAATCAGTCTCACAGACGGCCAAACGCGTTTGAGTCGCCAAAATAGCCAGCGTAAAATGCCTGCGACGCCTTTGCCTGAATGACTATTGCCCGCGCGTAACTGCAAAATCAACGGATACCCTGTACTGGCCTCGTTGATGAGCACTGGAAAGTACATATGATGACCGTAGTATCCATGGAAACAGCTCAATTGTTGATTCCCATGGGTTGGGTCGTCCCAGCCATCGATATCCAACACGATTTCGTCGGGTGCGCTCTTGTAGCGTTGGATGAATCCATCCACCATTCGGCTGCGCATGGCAGCGACTTCTGCTTTGCCAATGTGGTTCTCAAGTCGAGTGATGGTGGGTTGGCTTGCCAGTAAATCTGTTCCGACACTCGGCGATCGTCCGCAGGCAACCTTGAAGATGGGGTCGTGGCGCAGCACGTTACTGTCATTGGCATCTTCGTACCCTCCCACCATTTGATATACGCGTTGACTGACCAACTGATGCAGGTTATGGGTGATTTTGCTCGGGTCGCGCCAGTCCTGGATACACGCTGACAATCCTCGACACACTTGAACCTGCTCTTCTGCTTGTCGAGCCAGCAAGATCCCGGCATCTGAGCTTAATTCTAGATCTGAAAATCGAACGACTAAAGGGCGTGGCGTGGGGAAATTGTAGGGCAGGTCCGAATGACACTCTGTCATGGCACAATGGAGATACTAAAAACTCTAGAGAGCCTGATTCTAAACCGTTTCAGGCTCTCTTTTCTTGTGTTTTCCTATCTCTCATGAATTATCCAGGGTAGGCGATCGCGCAATTTCTTCGCGAGTTCTTTGATGCGACGCACCTTTTCAGGCAAACATCCTGGAGTTCCTCGCTCAGACGGTTGAAAGGCTTTTTCCGTTGACAGGGGCGATTCTTTTACCTGCTAAATCACGAGGTTTGAGATCTACTGAGTCTGTTGTATCCTTCTTTGAGGGGGATTTATGGACCCTTCTGCTACGAGAATAATCATTCTCTAAATTCTTGACATTGTAATCCTGGGTGCCAATATTAGCTTGCAATACTGGCAGAAGCACACGCTCGCGTTGTTTTTGGTTGAGTCCAACACATTTATTCGTGTGAGGTTTTTCTATGGCAATTTTAAGTCAATCCTCTGTCGTGGTTCCTCCCGATGTCCAGTGCGACTGCGGCGGAAATCACTTGCCGCAAGATCACTGGGAATTTCTAGAAAGTATGCCCCAGCAGCCTACAGACATGGTGGATGACCTGATTAAGATGGGCATCTACAAATCCGATGTTTTGGATCTGGCCAATACCCTGACGCAGGTTGAGATGCGGGAGGCCCTCCTCTTACGCGAACTCGGCGGTGGAAACCCCGCCCGAGAGGCATTTTGCCGAGAGTTACTCCAAGAAGCGGGCGGTCTAGACCAAGCCATGGCTGCTGCCTTTGGGGTTCATGCCACAGAATTTTTTAGCAATACCATCCGCAGCGGCGATTACAGCCGTCGGGAATTCATGAAGCGGGTGGTGGTCGCGGCATCCTTAATTGCGATCGGCAGTTGCGCTCAAGATGCGACCAAACCTACGGATGAAAAATCCTCCACAGGTTCAGCAACGGGCAAGCTTGAAAAACCGCAATTATCGATTGGGTTTATCCCCATCACCTGTGCCACCCCCATCGTAATGTCTGAACCGCTTGGGTTTTACGAAAAACACGGCTTAAAGGTCACGGTCAAAAAAATGCCGAACTGGGCAGCGGTGAGGGATTCTGCGATCGCCGGAGAACTGGACGCTTACCACATGCTGTCGCCCATGCCCATTTCCATCACCTTGGGCCTTGGGTCAGCAGCATTCCCGATCAAACTAGCCAGCATCGAGAACATTAACGGTCAAGCCATTACCGTTTCCCTCAAACATAAAGGCAAAGTCAAAGAAGCCAAAGACTTCAAAGGCTTCAAGATCGGAGTGCCGTTTCCCTTCTCCATGCATAACCTGCTGATCCGATATTACCTGGCCGCAGGCGGACTGAACCCCGACAAAGACGTCCAAATCTTTCCCGTTCCGCCCCCAGACAGCGTTGCCAAAATGAGTGCTGGGGACTTGGACGCTATGCTCATGCCCGACCCCTTCAATCAACGCGCGGTATACGAAAAGGTCGGCTTTATCCACATGTTGTCAAAGGATTTGTGGGCGGGTCACCCCTGCTGCGCGTTTGCGGCCAGTCAATCCTGGATTGACACCAATCCCAACACCTTTAGAGCCGTCAATAAGGCCATCGTGGATGCGGCAAGTTATGCCAACAATCCGACCAATCGCACTAAAGTGGCTGCGGCGTTGATCGAACGAAAATACCTCAATCAACCGTTACCGGTGGTAGAAGCCGTGTTAACGGGTAAGTTTGAGGATGGCTTAGGCAATACCTTGAACGTGCCGGATCGGGTTGGGTTTGACCCCTATCCCTGGAAGAGCTTCGCCAAATGGATTTCGTCCCAATTGGTACGGTGGGAGTTGATGCCTAAGGAAAAAGCTGACTACGAAAAAATTGCCAACGATATTTTCATGACCAACGTGGCGGCTGAGTTACAGAAAGAAATTGGCCAGACGCCACCCGCAACCCTGGAACGTGAAGAAACCCTGAAGTACGATCGCTTCGATCCCAAAAATCCCGCATCCTACGTGGACGAGCAAATCAAGAAGTTCAAGGTATAGCTGAAGAATGGCCAGACGCAAAGGACAATCCATGGGGGCAGATGGACAAAAATTGCCCCTCCTGAACGTCAACCAAAAGGCATTTTTGCTATTTTTAGCAATTTTGTCGGTCTTTTTAATCGTATGGGAGGTAGGGGCAAATCTCAAACTCTTTCTGCCCATTATGCCGTCTGCCAGCCAAACGCTAAAGGACTTTTGGTTTTGGGTGTCCAATCCCTTTTTCGATTATGGTCCCAACGATCGAGGAATTGGATGGCTCCTGTTGACCAGTATCCAGCGGGTCTTGACGGGTTTTTCAATCGGGTCGGCGATCGCAATTCCCTTGGGGGTCCTAACCGGACTGTCCCCCGTGGTGTCTAAAGCCGTCGACCCCTTTATTCAGATTCTGCGTCCAGTCTCGCCGCTGGCCTGGTTGCCGCTGGGGCTAGCCTTAATGAAAAGCTCTGAAAAAACAGCGCTCTTTGTGATTGCGATCTCCAGCATCTGGCCTACTTTAGCCAATACCAAATTTGGCGTCAGTAACGTCGACCCTGCTTACCTGAATGTGGCGCGGACCCTGGGTGCATCTTCTTGGCGCACTATTTATAAAGTCATTCTGCCTGCTGCTGCCCCAAATATTGTGGCGGGGCTCAGAATTAGTTTTGCCATTTCTTGGTTGGTCATTGTGGCTGCTGAAATCTTACTGAGCGGAGGTGTGGGTTATTTTATTTGGAATGAATGGAATAACCTTAAAATCACCAGTATTATTACCGCCATTTTCTTGATTGGGTTGGTTGGATTAGTATTGGATTGGTTATTCGGTCTGCTCCAACAGTGGGTCTCATTTGGACAAAGGTCATCATGATGGAATCTAGCAAAATAAATCTGGTAGACACTGCGGCGCACCTTTCAATTCGAGGGGTTTCCAAGGTTTACCAGGGCAGACAAACGATCGTGGATCGCGTTCTCAAACGCACCTCCCAGGATTACTTAGCGATCGCCGAAATCGATCTAGAAGTAGAATCCAACACCTTTGTTTCCATCATTGGCCCCTCCGGGTGCGGCAAATCCACCCTGCTCAATATCATTGCAGGCCTATCCGAACCCTCCACGGGGTCCATCATTTTGGGCGATCTGCCCATAACGGGGCCTGGACCGGATCGCGGGGTTGTCTTCCAGAACTATGCGATCATGCCCTGGATGACCGTCGCCGAAAATATCTACTTCGCCCTAGAGACGGTCTTTCCCCAACGTTCCCGTGCTGAGCTAAATCGCATCGTCCGCGAGTACATTGATTTGGTCGGGCTGAAGGGTGCGGAACGCAAACACCCCCATGAACTCTCTGGGGGGATGAAACAACGGGTAGGCCTCGCTCGAGCCTTGGCGATCGACCCCCAAATCTTGCTGATGGACGAACCCTTTGGCGCACTGGATGCTCTCACTCGCGGTTTTCTCCAAGAGGAAGTCGAGCGAATCTGGGAGCAAGATCGCAAGACCGTCATTCTGATCACCCATAGTATTGAAGAAGCCCTATTACTTTCTGACAAGATTGTGATGATGACTCGCGGACCCGCAGCCAGTATTGCCCAAATTCTGGATGTGCCCTTCCCACGTCCCCGCAAACGCGAGAATCTGGACCAATATCCCGAATACCATACCCTCAAAGTGCAGATGGAAGAACATCTATCTCGCGAAACCCGTGCCGTTGAGGAAGCTCGCATTCGGCGTGCGGCGGCTTAACCGTTTGCTCTTTTTTGCTACTACAATTTTTAATTTTTAAGGAGTCAGTATGTCCAGCCCAGAACTACCCGCGATTACCGAGAAGCTACTAGCAGCCAAGAAAATCAAGGGAATCACCTTTGCCGACCTCGAACAACTCCTCGGTCAGGACGAAGTTTGGATTGCCTCGGTATTCTATCGTCAGTCCACCGCCTCTGCTGAGGAAGCGAGCAAAATTCTCCAAGCCCTCGATTTGCCGCAGGAACTTGCCTCAGAACTCACGGCTTACCCCACCAAAGGATTAGGGCCTGTCGTTCCGACCGATCCCTTGGTCTATCGTTTTTACGAAATCATGCAAGTCTATGGGATGCCGATGAAAGATATCATCCAAGAGAAATTTGGCGATGGCATCATGAGTGCGATCGATTTCACCCTGGATATCGAGAAAGTAGAAGATCCCAAAGGCGATCGCGTCAAGGTCATCATGAATGGGAAGTTCCTCCCCTATAAAAAATGGTAGCCCTATATTCAGCTATAAGTGAGCTTTTAAGCGGGCACAAATTTTAGCGCTACGCCATTTATACAGTACCGCTGACCTGTCGGCGGCGGACCATCGAGGAAAACATGACCGAGATGTCCGCCGCAGCGGCGACAGTGAACTTCAGTACGAGTCATGCCGAACATCTTATCTTCAGAGGTTCCAATAGCCTTTTCGATAGGCGCGTAGAAGCTCGGCCATCCCGTGCCGCTGTTGAATTTCGCGTTTGAAGCAAATAGGGGCAAATCGCATCCTACGCAGCGATAGTTGCCTTTTCCATACTGACGATCTAAGGGGCTGGTGCCAGCTTGTTCTGTGCCGTGTTGCCGCAACACGTAAAATTGCGCTGGGGTCAGAATTTTGCGCCACTCCGTTTCAGTTTTGACAACTTCAAAGGGTGGGGTGGCAACTGCCCGTTCTTTGGCGCAACCCGACAAATACCGAGATAGACCTGCCGCACCCACCATTGCCGCACTGGCTTGTAACAAATATCGCCTTTTCACGATCGTCCTGAATGTATGAGTTTTCTATGTATGAAATAAGGCTACATCAAGGCTCTGAAGTTGCTCTGAGTGCTGCATTAATGCTAGGTGAGAACGATACGGTTAGGGTTCTCTTGAAAGAACTTGGGTCGATCGAGATTAAACTTCCGTTTCTATGCAGCTTTGGGTATCGATATACTCTCGCCAACGGCTGATTTTCCCATCCCGAAAGTCGATCGCAATGGCATCATCCGCAGACCCACGTTTGTTTGCAGCGCACTCGGTTTCTTGCCAGTGCCACTCCACGCAAGCCCGATCGGCCTCGACGATGACCCGGCGAATATCGATTTTCACATCGGTGCCGGCAGCAAAAAAGTCCGCAGCAGCTTTGCGGATCGCGGCCCGTCCCACCCAGCGCTTCCCCGGCACGATGAATTCTCCATCCGGCAGGAATAGGTCTGCAAAAGCGTCCGCGTCCCCCGTCATCCAGGCATCGGCAGCTTGTCGGACGAGCAATACCTCTGGAGAACTCACGTGCAGGTCTGGCGGCTGTTTTTCTGCAGTCGCTTGCCGAACTGCAAAACCGACCTCCTGACCGTAAGAAATTTCAAGGGTATGTCCGTCTGGATCTTGCAGGAACGCCCAATACCCTACGGTAGCGTCCCCGTCATTTGGGCCTTCGGTCGGAACGCCGTCTAGTCGGGCGTCTTGGCAGAGGCGATCGACGGCTTCGCGGGATTCTATGCCAACGCCTAGATGGGCGATCGGCAAGAGCGGAGCATCGACCTGAGGCATTTCAATCAAAACGATAATGAACGGTCGAGTCAGATCGCTCAGCCAAACCACATCGGATTGAATGGTGCGATCGGTCCGACGATGAATGACCTGCATCCGCGCGTACTTGGCGTAAAAAGCAATGCTTCGATCCACCTGACAGACTGGTAAAGCAATATGAGTCAGCCCAAGGTCAGACATAACGCTCGCCTCCATGTTGCGGTCTGCTCTCTATCCTGAACCTTACAGCCATCGTTTTGACGCTTTTATCGCAGACTGTAAAAAACATTTGACTTGCTTAACTCGAACTTGACCTCAATCCTGGTCAGACAAGATGCGATCGAGACAGCACCCGCAAGGAAATTTGACTTGCAAAATTGAGTCATTCCCGATCGAATTGTCCCGCATTTTCCCAGTGGGGCGCGCGACCTTCCGTCGGTTAGCGGATATAACGAGCATCAGGATACATGCTTTGAGTTGCTCTGCCGAAGCAGGCAGCACGATTCGAGCGTCCTGTGCGTGAAATA
Source organism: Altericista sp. CCNU0014 (assembly GCF_044923475.1). Classification (NCBI taxonomy): domain Bacteria; kingdom Bacillati; phylum Cyanobacteriota; class Cyanophyceae; order Synechococcales; genus Altericista; species Altericista sp. CCNU0014. Next base: position 415,057 of record NZ_CP137338.1, on the reverse strand, counting down.
ATAGATTGTCTCGACCAATTCCTTTGTATTAGCAATACCGAGCTAGCGCAACCGCTTTAGATTGACCGTATTGTTTTGTAACGAGCGCGATTGAGATGGGTTTCCACGAGTTTTGGGATACTGGAATTCGCCTTTTGGTTGCCGTAATTGTCGGCGGGCTGATTGGCTGGAATCGCCAAATTGCAGGCAAGCCTGCTGGCCTTAGAACCCACATGCTGGTAAGTTTGGGCGCTGCTTTAATCGTCCTCATTCCCTTGCAAGTCAACCCCGATCGCAGTGCAGAGGGCTTAAGTCGTGCCGTTCAGGGCGTTGCGACTGGCATCGGCTTCTTAGGCGCGGGGGAAATTTTGCAGCGGCAGTCCGCGCGAGGCGATCGCAAGACGGTAAAGGGACTGACTTCTGCCGCCGCGCTCTGGACTACAGCAGCGTTGGGCATGGTCAGCGGTTGCGGTCTCTGGCCGACCAGCTTAATTGGAACGTTGCTGGTGTTATTTATTCTCATCACCGTCAAACGCCTTGAAGAATATCTTATCCGCGATGAAACCGACTTGTAACGATCTGCGATCGCAATTCCTAACTGAAACTGAGTTCTGGCGTCTTAGCAGCAGATGGCAGCAATTGAGTTCCCAAGGCCAATGCCATAAGAGTGCCACTTTCGCTGATAAGCGCTAGACTCTTAGGACCGAATTAAATGTACTTTTATGAAGCAATGGCTCAATCAGTCGCCTAAGATACTTCTGGTAACGATCGGCGCAATGTACGGCGTCTATCTTCTCAAAACCTTGTTGGGGATTAACCTTTCAAACAGCCATTCGGCCTCGTGGGTGTTAAAAGCGCCCCTAGAGCCAGTCTGGTCCCATAGGACGGAGCTGTGTGGAGAATTCCAAACCCTGTGCACCCTCCGCAGTCGCATTATGCATAAAGTGCAGAATCAGATCGTCCAAGCAAAGCGAGCGATCTCGTAACTTCAGCTAATACAGCTCGTATTTCATGAGCTGACAGGGCAAAGCTCCGTTATAAACCTGCGTCCGCTGAGACGATTTCAATCCAATAAACTGGGAGAGTTCTTTATTGCCGCTCAACACGAAGGCGGTCCAACCTTTGAAGCGCTGCTTCAGCACGTTCCCCAGCAGTTTATAAAACGCTCCCAAGTCGCTATCCTGACCTAGCCGTTCGCCGTAGGGCGGGTTGCACAACAAAATGCCGCTCGCGGCAGGGGCGGAAACCTCGGCCAAATCCATTTCAGCAAACCAGACGCGATCGCCTACACCGCAGGACCGAGCGTTAGAGATCGCCTGTTCGATGACTTCCCCGTTGCGATCGCTCCCGCCAATGGAAGCGCTGAAGCGATCGAGCTGGCTGTCTTTCGCTTCGCGCAATAGTGCGTCCCAGAGGATTGGGTCGAAGTCGGGCCAAGTTTCGAATCCAAATCGATCGCGGAATAATCCGGGGGCAATATTGAGGGCCTTGAGGCTGGCTTCTAGCGGTAACGTCCCGGAACCGCAGAGGGGATCGTAGAAGGCCTGCTCTGGCTGCCATCCTGAAAGCTGGATTAAGGCCGCTGCTAAGGATTCTTTGAGCGGGGCTGCTCCTACCGCCGGTCGATAGCCGCGCCGATGCAAGCTACTGCCAGAACTATCGAGGCTGACGGTACAGCGATCGCGGTCGATATGGACGCCGATCTGGACGTCGGGGGTTTGGGCATCCACGTTCGAGCGATCGCCGTGCTGGGTCTGCTGCCAATCCACAATGGCGTTTTTGACTTGGAGTGCGGTGAAGTGGGTGTGGTTGAGGCGATCGCTTTTACCCGTTGCGTTGACGGCCAGGGTAAAATCTGGCGTGAGGTAATTCGACCAATCTAGGGACTGAATACCGCGATAAAGCTCTTCAGAATCCCGGCAAGGAAACTCTTTGAGCTTGACCAATATGCGGAACGGTAGTCTCGCCCACAGGTTGATGCGGTAGAGGAGAGGGCGATCGCCTTCAAAGGCCACACCGCAAAAGCCTGGAGTTACCGCACGAGCGCCCAGTTGTTCTAGCTCTTGCGCTGCCAGTGCTTCTAGCCCCCGCGCTACTGTTGCAAAATATTGATTCATGGATCGCTAAACCCTCAGCATATCTCGTTATCCTAAGGGTTGGGGAGCGCAAAATCTGGCTCTCTTCCAATTCATGAAAGCCTGCCTCGATCGTTCCAATTTCCAAACATTTTATTGCTTGCAGTGTTACGCGCGAAGTTCTGAAGTCGCCGCTCGAACTCAGTTCGATTTTTACGCACTTCTTCGATATACCCAATTCTCACCCGACGATACAGATCGGGAAGTTCCAGGAAGTTAGACCAGGTATCAGGTTCTACCTTCAGTCTTTCTATAATATCTTCAGCAACGGTAAACTCAGCATTTAGGTCTGGAAGTACTCTGCTTCCAGCATCGGTCATCAGTCCCAAACGAATTAGGCGGCGAGCGCGTTCTTTATTTAACTCTGTCCAGTTGCTTCGCTGCTTTCGCGGGGTAAATCTTTGAGCGAGTTCGTGGGCTGAGAGTCGTTTCTGAATGCCATCAATCCACCCAAAGCAAATCGCCTCTTCTACAGCATCCAGATAGTTGACGGTTGGATGTTCGAGGCGGCTATCGAATAACAGCCAAATTTCTGTAAGAGCTTGATGGTTTTTATCCAACCAATCTCGCCACGCAGATCTATCTTGCAGCTTTATAGTTTTGGTAATTTCCATTCTTCTCTAAACTATTTTCCGCATAACGGTCGCGCTCACCGGACGCAGATAGCCTTTGCGTCTCAACCGATCTTATTTTTACGTTCCGGTGCAGCGCGGTTATTCGACTGCTAGAACCTGTACCCTTTCCGCTCCTCAAATCGATGTCACCCCTTCTAAAAACTGCATCACAGCTTGATTAAATAGCCCAGGAAATTCTATCCAACAGTTGTGTCCGCCACGCTCTAATACGACTAACTCAGCTTTTGGAATCCTAGCAGCCAGTTCTTCTGAAAACTTTCTAGGAATGAAGGTATCATCTTCACCAATCAGCACTAGAGTCGGAACTGAGATGTGGCTGATTTGCGATCGCGTGTCATGCTTCATTAGCGCAGCAACTTGTCCGGCAAAACCACGAGTGGATAGCAGATGAGGACGATCGATCGCAAGATTGACTGAAGCTGTCACCCTTTCGTCATCTTCAAAAAATTCATTTGTGTAACCCCACAAAAAACCTTCTCTTATACGGGTTTCCAAAGATACATTTTCGTTAAGCATTCTCAGCCAGGTCTGAATTAAATGTTTTGCTTTAGCGGGAAATTGAGTGGCGGTTGCATTGAGTAGCAGACTTTTCACTAACTCCGGATATTTCAGGGCAATGATCTGGGCAATCATGCCACCCATTGAGAAGCCCAAAATATGTGCGTTGTCCACATTCAAAAACTTTAACAAGGCGACAGCATCATCCGCCATCATTTCGGTTGAGTAGTCCTTGTTGGGAGCATCAGTTTGCCCAACACCGCGATTATCGAACACGACTACTTTATAATTCTGAGAGAGAACAGGAACTTGATTAAACCATGTGCTGCTGTCCATGCTCAAGCCATGGATCAAAACTACAGGCTCACCGCTGCCATGAACCTCATAGTACATCTCAATGTTGCTAATCATGGTTCTGGGCATTCTGCATCTTCTCCATCGCAGCAACGACGTTCCTATTTTGCCTCATTAGTATCTCTGAATCGAGAATGAACACTGCTGGACAGAATTGCTAGTCGATCGCCTCTCACCGAACAATCTTTAAGCTACACGCTAAGGATCGAGGATTAAATAACCTCCAGAATATAGGAAGCGTGATAGCTTGAAGATCCTTTCCTTATCTGTTTTTAGATGAATCCCTACCCCTTCGCTATTGAGCAGCAAATGCAACGGCTTTACAAGTCCTTAAATGAAAAGGATCGTCGTCGTTATGGGGCCATCGAAGCTGCGAAACTGGGATGGGGTGGAATATCGTACATTAGCGCTCTGTTTGGGTGTGATTATTACACGATTCGATTGGGGCTATCAGAGTTGGATGATTTAGTGGCCATGAATCAGGCGGGGATTCGGGCAAAAGGCGGGGGACGCAAATCAGCCTTTGAGACCGTCGAGGGACTGGATGAAGTCTTTATTGAGGTGCTAGAGGCGCACACCGCAGGGTCGCCGATGGATGAGGGGCAGAAATGGACAAATCTCAAGCGTCAAGAGATTGCTCAGTTGATCGAAGTTGACGGAAAAGCCATCAGCGTTACCCTCGTTGACCAATTGCTTAAAAAGCATCATTATCGCAAACGCAAAGCTCAGAAACGACTGTCTACAGGAGAAACCGCCCATCGTAACGAACAGTTTGAAAACATCAGGAATCTTAGAAAAACCTATCAAGACTCAGGTCATCCGGTTTTAAGCATGGACACTAAAAAAAAGAGTTGATTGGACTCCTGTATCGAGAGGGTCGTTTGTATACCCAACAAGAGATTCAGGTGCTTGACCATGATTGGCCATCCCTGGCAGAGGGGGTTGCCATTCCCCATGGACTATACGACTTAGACCTGAACATCGGCTATGTGCAGATTGGGGTCAGTCATGACACGGGAGAGTTTGCCTGTGACTCGATTCGCTACTGGTGGAATCATTACGGTTCCATGGAGTATCCGAAGGCCAGTTCTATTTTGATCCTCTGTGATGGAGGCGGGTCTAACAGTTCACGCCACTATCTGTTTAAGCAAGATTTACAGACATTGGTCAATGAATTGGGGATTGAGATTCGCATTGCCCACTATCCACCGTATACCTCAAAACACAATCCCATTGAGCATCGTCTGTTCCCTCATCTGACACGGGTGTGTGAAGGTGTCATTTTTGAGTCGGTGGAAACTGTTAAAGATTTGATGGGTAAAGCCAAGACGAAAACGGGTCTGAAGGTCTTGGCGACGGTATTAGATAAGGTGTATCAAACGGGGCGAAAAGTCACCCAGGCGTTTAAGGAATCAATGGAAATCGTTTTTGATGCTTACCTGCCAAAATGGAATTACACCGCCAAGCCTCAAAAAGCTTAATTCTGGAGGTTATTTAATCCACGATCCTAACCAACTGAATGAAGCAGCCTATCGTGAAGCGCAACAGCGGCAAATAACCTCTGAGCCACCACCAGGATCTCTATGCCGTCCGTTGCAGCGCAGTGTTAGCCATACATACAATCAAATTGATGCCAACTCTCAAGTTCCCAGACCTTAGTGGTGCAGAAAACTTTTTGAGCTTCGATTGAGTCGAGCATTTGGCTCTAAATCAAGCCCTGAAACCTTGATTTTGCGTTGTCGATCAGCCATGTTCTCAACAACGGCAATCTTTTGACAATCATTGCCCTATAAGGGTTTCACGAGTTTTCTGCACCACCAAGGTTCCCAGACTTAAAACCACAAATTACTTACGATCGAATAATGCAATCAAAGGATTATCAGACACTAGTTGACTGAGAGATTCGAGGCTTGTTGCCTCATAACGAACATGAGCATCAATAAACACACCAATCGCTTCCGCCATTAAATTTCGTAGTTGTTCTTCTGGTTGGGTAGCTGGAAAGTCTAGAAATGGTGTGCCTGTTGTGAAGTCGAACGAATCGGCAATAGAAAAGTGGTTGGCTCCTTCTAGAAGCAGCAAATAACTATCATTTCTACCACCCACGATAGCCTCTTGAAAGGTGCGCTTAACTGGTGTTGTAGCCTCTTCCCAAGTCACTCCATAGCGGTGGCTACTATTGGCAATAACTCCATCGCGGGTTCCACCAATCAATAGGACGGGCAAAGTATCTGGTAATGATAGGATTGTACCCGCTGCATACCCTAATTGGGTAATTGCTGCTGTATGAGCACCATAGGCGAAAGCAGCGACAACAGATGGGAAAAATCGTGAATCTGCACTTTCGATTGCAACCCTACCTCCAGCAGAATGCCCCCCTAGAACGACACCATTTAAGTCAAGTAGACCAGCTAGCACCCCTTCACTCTGGAGACTGTCTAGCTCCTTGAGCAAGGTTGGTAAAGCAGAAGCCGTCGGACCCTTACCATACATAGCTGGAGTCAGCATATTAATAGCAACTCCGGGAGTGAGTGCCACCATCCCAGGTAGATTTTCGGCAACCCAGGAAAATGTAATGACCACTAATCCACGCTTTGCCAACTTAACAGCCAACCACTGATACAGTTCAGGACCGCAATTGATACCGTTGAAAAAAATGACGACCTTAAAGGGGGATTGTTGAGAATCGGCAGGAACAATGCCCATGTCCTGCTCTTGGTCACTGCCTGTCAACTGGGCGGGGTAGAAAACCTTCAGTTGAATGCTGTTGTAAGGAGAGGCTGCAGCATCAACTGTAGCAACTCGGAAAAATGCTCGTACAGTCATGATTTCGATCTTAGCTACTTAGGTTCAATATAACCTTAATACTCGTTTACAAACCACATTGCGCTGTTTCGAGCAGCTAAAAATGATTAAATATGAAATCCCTTCATAGCAGAGGTTCTAGCGATTTGTTTTTTTCGGCGAGCAGTTTACTATTCCTAATAGTCTTGCTTTATTGAGAATTAAGTGAGTACGGATGGCTACGATCCTGATTGCTTCGTTCTAATTATTTTTTGGCCCTCTGGACTAGCGGAATGTGGGTTACAAGGACTTCACGATAAGTTTGACTAATTACTTCTATTTCCAGTTCGCTTCTTACTTCAGCAAACGCCTATAAGCTTTGTGACGGCTAACGTTCCGGCTGAGCGGCTGCAAGTAACCTTTGCACCACCACCAAGATCTCCCAACAGTCCGCTCCAGCCGGGTTGTTGGGCGGGCGATCGCTAGCTACGCTCATGCGGTCGTGTCCAAGTCAGTGAATAGCGCCAAAGAACATGCCGTCGGTACTCAACGCCCGGAAGCAAACGTTTTGCGGTACGGCTTACTTCTGTGTAACTCAGAGGCGGCGGCCAGACCTTCGGTGCGCTGTGCTCCCAGTAGCGCTTTCCGAGCACGTACTTGTGAACACGCGTCGAAACAGCACCGGCAATATCGAATGCGTAGTCTGTAAAACCGCGCGATCGAGCCAGACCGACCACCACGAGCGTACCGCCTAGTCGCACAAGTGAAGCCATGCGTGCGAGTCCAGCCTCCGCATCCAAATGGTGGAGAGTGGCTACGGATGCGACCAAATCAAAACTTGCAGGCTCGAATGCATGTTCGAGAAAGTCGCCGACCACGTACTGAATACGTTCGCCTCCCACGGCGCTAGCTATTTCTATTGAAGGGCGATCTAGATCGATGCCAACAACAAACTCTGAAACGGCACTCAGTTTGCGCGCGAGCATTCCTTCACCGCATCCAATATCAAGCGCACGAGAGCAACCTAATGGTGTTCTTCCCAAGACGAGAGGGTGATAGTGAATGTTATGGTTCCACCGCTCCGTGTTCATCTACTTTCGCTCCGTGTTCATCTGCTTTCTGGTTGCATCATCAACCTTACCGCCCAACTACTGTTTAAACGACAAATTGTCGTCTAACATCCTCCATGAGCTATTTAAATGACACAATGTCGCCTAATACCCTGTTGAGGGACATTATATGACAGGTGTCTCTAACATCCTCCAATAGGCAGGCATTGCGACAAACTGTCGCATAACACTCCTAATTAGAGACGTTTTGCGACAGTACCCGTTATGATTTCTCGATCGCCAATGCTCTCGCGCCATCCCGTGCGCTTCAATGACAGAGTCCCGTCAGATAAGTTGAGACAGGAAACCCATCGATCGAGGCTGTGTCAGCAAGTCATTGAGTTTCCTACCATCGACCTAAGCACCCCCTTTATTCCCAAGTAACAACCTTTAAAAGCAAAGCGCGCCCTGAATGAAAGGCGCGCTTTGAAGATAAGTTAGTCATAAGTGCATTGCCTCAAACGGCGCTGCGATTAGATATAGTGTTTAGCCAGGAAGCTAAAGATTTATTTCTGTATATTGCATTTTTTCAATATAGTTTGGATTTTTTCGACCGTCTGTATCAAAGATCACCGCGGTACTGTGTTTGCGATCGCTGACGACCGCCGCTGCCCCAAAAACCTCAGCGTCTGGGATTTGGCCTTTAACCTTAGGCAGAACCGGCCTCCGCTTTTTTCTTAGTTGTTGCGCGAGCGGTCTTTTTCGCACCTTTGGCCTTGGTGGTGGCCGCTTTAGCGGAAGTTTTGGCGATCGCCGCCTTCTTCCCGCCCTTCTTGGTTCCGGCCTTTTCTGTCACCAGCTTGAGCGCTTCCTCCAAGGAGATATTTTCCACCGTCGTATCCTCCGGCAAGCTGGCATTGGTTTTGCCGTACTTAATATATGGCCCGTAAGGACCATCGTAAATATTGATCGGCTCCCCGTCCTCAGGATGCTTGCCCAACTCCCGCAGCGCCTGTTTGGCAGAAGCGCGTCGCCCGCGCCCCGTTTTGGGGATCGCTAACAACTCCAAAGCCCGCTCCAGGGAAATCGTAAATAGGCTGTCTTCTGCCTTTAGAGAGCGAAAATCTTGACCGTCTTTACCTTGGTCGTGGACCACATAAGGGCCAAACCGCCCCAATCCTACCTTTACAGGTCGCTCGGTCTCGGGATGAGTGCCCAAATTGCGCGGCAAGGCTAAAAGCTGGAGCGCCATTTCCAGGGTTACAGTTTCCATCGTGACACCCTTGGGAAGAGAGGTCCGTTTGGGGTTTTTCTGGCCCGGTTGGGGCGCGTCCCCCAGTTGGACGTAGGGACCGTAGGTGCCCAATAGCAAATAAATGGGTTCCCCCGTCTCGGGATGGAAGCCCAATTTGTCGGGACCTTCAATTTTTTGCTTGAGGATCAGCTCCACTTGATCCGGGTTCAGATCGGCGGGGGTCATGTCCTTGGGGAGCGAAGCCGTCACGGCAGCGCCCTCCCGTTCGGCTTCGACGTAGGGTCCAAAACGGCCAATTCGAACCTTCGCACCTAGGTTAGACAGATCGATGGTGCGGGCTTCCAGGGCATCGATGGCGGTTTCGCGATCTTTGACCTGATGTTCCAAACCTGCTTCGCCCAAGTAAAAAGATTTGAGGTAGGGGAGCCACTCCGCTTCCCCAGTGGAAATATCGTCTAAGGTCTGCTCCATCCGCGCGGTAAAACCGATATCCACGAGATCGGGAAAGTATTTCTCCAACAGGGCAGTGACGGCAAAAGCAGTGAAGGTGGGCACGAGGGTCGTGTTGCCCTGCCGCTGAACGTAGCCTCGGTCGATAATGGTGCCAATGACCGAGGCGTAGGTGCTGGGTCGGCCAATTCCTTCGCTTTCTAACGTTTTAACGAGGGATGCATCAGTATACCGGGCGGGAGGCTGGGTTTCGTGACCGATCGCCTCCAAAGCATTGCAAGTAGGGCGATCGCCCTGGCGGAGGTTCGGCAAAATCACTTCTTGGTCGTCTAAGGCAGCGTCGGGATCGTCGGAGCCTTCCACGTAGGCCCGGAAGAAGCCGGGAAAGTCAATGCGCTTGCCGCTGGCTCTAAAGCCCGCGTCTTCAACCGCAAGCTGAACTGTAATCAGGGTTTGGCGCGCTTCCGCCATTTGGGTCGCGACCGTACGCTTCCAAATCATTTCGTAGAGGGCCATTTCCTGAGCCTTTAGCCCAGTTTCCTTCGGCGTGCGGAAAGGACTACCTGCCGGACGAATGGCCTCGTGGGCTTCTTGGGCGCCTTTGGATTTGGTCGTGTATTGGCGGGGTTCGGGGCTGAGGTAGGACTGGCCGTAGAGGGTTTCGACAGAAGCGCGGGCAGCGGCGATCGCCTGTTCTGACAAATGCACGGAGTCCGTCCGCATGTAGGTGATATAGCCCTGCTCGTAGAGGCTTTGCGCGATCCGCATCGTTTCGCGGGCAGACAGGCGGAGCTTCCGGTTCGCTTCTTGCTGAAGCGTAGAAGTGGTAAAGGGCGGCGCGGGCTTGCGCGTGACCGGGCGTTCCTCCAGACCGCTGACCTGCCACTCTTTGCGATCGAGACGCTGCTGAAGCGCTCTGGCTTCGGCTTCGTTCAGCAAAACAACTTGGCGGCCAGCAATGATTTGGCCTGTATTTTCGTCAAAGTCGCTGCCCGTCGCGAGGCGCTGACCTTTGAGGGTGACGAGCTTTGCCGTAAAAGGGGTTTTATCCTTTTCTAGGCTCGCTTTGAGATCCCAGTAGCTGCCTTGACGGAAAGCTCTGCGCTCCCGCTCCCGCTGCACCAGCACCCTTACCGCCACAGACTGCACTCGGCCTGCGGAGAGGCTGGGCGCTATTTTTTTCCACAGCAGCGGCGACAGCGTGTAGCCCACTAGCCGATCTAAAATCCGACGGGTTTCCTGGGCGCGAACCAGACGCTGATCCACCTCTCGACACTGCTGGAGCGAAGCTTTAATCGCCTCGTCCGTAATTTCGTGGAACACCATCCGCTTGATGGGCACCTTGGGCTGCAAAATCTGAATTAAATGCCAGCTAATACTCTCCCCTTCTCGGTCTTCGTCAGTTGCCAGGAGGAGCTCGTCGGCATTGGCCAGGGCCTCTTTGAGTTCCTTGACAATTTTCTTTTTGTCCTTGGGTACGACGTAGAGCGGCTCAAAGTCAGCATTGACATTGACCCCCAAGGAAGACCATTTTTCAGCCTTCACAGCGGCTGGGATTTCGCTCGCATCCCTCGGTAGGTCTCGAACGTGACCCATCGAAGCTTCGACCTGATACCCCGAGGGTAAAAAGTTTCGAATGGTTCGGGCTTTGGTCGGCGACTCAACAATAACCAGCGTGGACATAGGACAGGATCGACTAAGAAGAGTAAAAAACAGGAGCAGACGGTCTTAAATAGCTTCGATCGACTAATATGAGCAATTTCCTGGTAAAGATCGTCCCTAAATGGATGGATATGCCGCTCTTTAGTCTGATTTAGGCGAATTCAAGAATGAATTAAAGAGATCTGAGAATTGGGATTGGCGCTGCCGTCAAGCGTCTCGTGCAGAAATCATAGCGCTTCTATAATCTATATTGAATCCTGCTATCGTGCTCGAGCAGCAATGCGGGTTAAAATTCTCTGATGTAATCCATCGTACCCAAGCAGATCGAGATCTGCTTGGGTACGATGTAAAGCTTAGAACGTTATTTACGGCACCCTTATGGACTTTGCCAACCTCGGAAGTCAGCTCAATGCTTTCGCAATTCTGCCTGAGAGCGTCGTTACAATTACGCTGCTGGTCGTTCTGATCGGCGATTTAATTTTAGGGCGCGCTTCGGCAAAATGGACCCCCTACGTGGCGATCGCCGGACTCCTCACTGCGGTGGGTCTGCTCTACATGCAGTGGGATCGGCCCGATACCATCGCCTTTTTAGGAAGCTTCAATGCCGACAATCTCAGCATTGTCTTTCGCGGCATCATTGCACTGTCGGCTGCCGTTACGATTTTAATGTCGATCCGCTATGTAGACCAAGCGGGCAGCGACCTCGGCGAGTTCATGAGTATCCTGCTAGCGGCAACGGTGGGGGGCATGTTCCTCTCCGGTGCGGAAGAGCTGGTCATGATTTTTGTATCTCTAGAGACGCTCAGTATTGCTTCTTACCTGATGACGGGCTACATGAAGCGAGACCCGCGCTCTAACGAGGCGGCGCTAAAATACCTGCTGATTGGAGCTTCTAGCTCGGCCATCTTTTTGTACGGGCTCTCCCTACTCTACGGGCTATCCGGCGGTCAAACCCACTTGTCGGGGATCGCGGTAGCCCTGGGAAACGGGACCGAAAATTCCTTGGGACTGCTCATTTCCCTCGTGTTTGTCATTGCCGGTGTCAGCTTCAAGATTGCGGCAGTGCCCTTTCACCAATGGACGCCAGATGTCTATGAAGGATCCCCCACTCCTGTCGTAGCCTTTTTATCCGTCGGCTCTAAAGCAGCAGGCTTTGCCCTTGCGATTCGGCTGTTGACGGATGCCTTTCCAGCGGTGGTAGAGGAGTGGCGCTTTATCTTTACGGCCTTAGCCATTCTCAGCATGGTGCTGGGGAACGTAGTGGCGATCGCCCAAACCAGCATGAAACGGATGTTGGCCTATTCTTCCATCGGCCAAGCCGGGTTCATCATGATTGGGATGGTGGTCGGCACGGAAGCGGGTTATTCCAGCATGGTATTTTACCTGTTGATTTATCTGTTTATGAACCTGGGGGCCTTTGCCTGCGTCATTCTATTTGCACTGCGAACGGGGACCGATCGCATTAGCGAATATGCGGGTCTCTACCAAAAAGATCCGTTGCTGACCCTGGCTTTAAGCATTTGCCTGCTGTCCTTGGGGGGCATCCCGCCTCTTGCTGGATTCTTTGGCAAACTTTACATTTTCTGGGCTGGTTGGCAGGCGGGAGCCTACGGTCTGGTTTTGTTAGGTCTAGTGACGAGCGTGGTGTCCATTTACTACTACATCCGCGTTGTCAAGATGATGGTCGTGAAGGAATCCAACGAAATGTCGGAATCGATCGAGAACTATCCGGTCATCAACTGGCAACCTTTTGGAATGCGGCCATTGCAAGTGGGCATTATTTTTGCGCTGATTACGACTTCTCTGTCGGGCATTCTGTCCAATCCCCTGTTTACGATTGTGAATCACTCGGTCGCGGATGTGCCCAAGCTCCAGACGGCAGCAACGAAAGCCAAAACCATTGGAGCAAAGCCATCGGCTTCGTTAGGGATCGTTCCATCTGCTGCAACGCCCAAACTATAGACCCCATCCCAGCCCGATCGAGCTCGGCTGGGGTGACCTTCGACGGCTATTTGGAGGAACCGTTTCAAGACTCTTGCCTGACTTCGAACGACCTTACAAAAGCCATACAACTATTCTGCAAGGCTGCGATGAGCGTGAATCGAGCCTTGCAGATTTTTTTTGCCGCTTATTTCAGGGCCATCGAGCTAGCATTCACCCTTTGAGGGCAACAATGTCCGGTCTTTTCGGTCGACCGATTCTGGCTCGGGTCTTTTTTAAGCAAAAGCTATCCCTTCACTCAGACAATACTCATTCTTTTGTAGGTTGTTTTCACTACAGTAAAAACATACAGAAATACGTTTATAAAAGCACTCAATATTTAAAGTTTAGAACATTCTTAAATTAGGTCAATCGTCAGGGAGGGTGTGGTCATGCAACGCTTAGATCGAGGTCAAACGAACGCGAGTTTACTCGATTCAATTCGCCAGCGACTAGAATCGATTGAAATTCAAAATCCTAATATCGCTAGATTTTTATGCAAAATCATTCCTGCCTACTGTCCCTTTGCGCGAGATATTAAAATATTGGGGCATACAGTTCTCCATATCCCGCCATTGTGCAAACTGAATCCACTCTACGAGCAGATCGTCGGGCTTCGATTTAAGTCTTTATCTTATCTCGTCGATCGCTGTGGAGAGGATATTACGGTCTACTGCTAAAAATCGGCATATTGACCGTCAGATCGGACGACCATGCAAAGTTTTAACGTTCGTTTGCATTACGTTGGACCTTGCGGACGAGCCTCAGCGATCGCTCATACAGGTAACGCGCTATGGCTATTGAATTTGGGCGAGACATTTGCGGAGAACTCAGCAGCGCTGAAGCCAGAGAATGGTTGGTGACCAACGGAATTGGCGGTTACGCTTCGGGCACAATTTCTGGTTTACTGACCCGTCGCTACCACGGCTTGCTAGTAGCAGCGCTCAATCCGCCTTTAGGCCGTACCTTGCTGCTGGCCAAGCTGGACGAAACCGCACTGTACGACGAGCGACGCTACCCCCTGTCTGCCAATCGCTGGGCCAGTGGGCTCGTCGAACCGCAGGGATATCGACAGATGGAGCGCTTTTACCTGGAAGGAACGGTGCCCGTCTGGCGGTTCGCCTGTGCCGATGCCCTCTTAGAAAAACGGGTATGGATGCGACAGGGAAGCAATACTACCTACGTCCAGTACGCGCTCCTGCGCGCCACGCAGCCCCTAACGCTCTCCCTCAAAGCATTGGTCAACTACCGCGACTATCATGGAGACACTCGCGCAGACGCTTGGCAGATGAGCGTCGAGCCGATTGAGGAAGGTCTTTGCATGACTGCCTTTCCAGGCGCAGTCCCGTTCTATCTCCTCAGCAATGCCGAGCGGATCTCGCCTGCCCGCGATTGGTACAGAGGATTCGATTTAGCAGTAGAGCGGTATCGGGGGTTGACCGATCGCGAGGACCATTTCCATGCCGCCACTTTTGATACGATTCTGACGCCAGGAGAATCGCTGACTTTGGTGGCCAGTACTGACGCCAACGCCAGCCTCAACGGAACAGGGGCGCTCGAAGCCAAACACGATCGCGAACGACTGTTGCTCGGGCTTTGGAACGCAAATCGTCCGCCCGCGGACGGCACTGCGCCCGATTGGATCGATCGCTTGGTTCTGGCAGCGGATTGTTTTATCGTCGATCGGACGGTTGCCGACGACCCTGAGGGTAAAACGATCGTTGCTGGCTATCACTGGTTTGGAGACTGGGGGCGGGATACGGCGATCGCCCTGCCCGGTTTGACGCTGGCCACCGGGCGACCGGAAATTGCTCGTTCTATTCTGCGAACGTTTGCCCGGTATGTCGATCGGGGAATGTTGCCCAATCGCTTCCCCGATACGGGGGAGATTCCTGAATACAATACGGTCGATGCGACGCTTTGGTATTTTGAGGCGATCCGCGCCTATTACGCCGCGACGGAAGATGATGACTTGCTGCGCGAGCTGTTTCCAATTTTGGCCGACATTATTGACTGGCATCGACGCGGTACTCGCTACAATATCCATCTCGATGCCAATGACGGTCTGCTCTATGCGGGCGAATCAGGCGTGCAGTTGACCTGGATGGATGCCAAGGTCGGCGATTGGGTGGTTACGCCGCGAATTGGCAAGCCTGTTGAAGTGAATGTCCTCTGGTACAATGCTCTGCGCGTAATGGCAACTTTTGCGCGTCGAGTGGGCCAACCCTACGGGGACTATGAGGCGATCGCCAACCGGACCCAAACCCATTTCAGTCGGTTCTGGAACCCGGCGCTCGGCTATTGCTGCGACGTGCTAGACGGGCCTGAGGGCGATGATGATTCGCTCCGCCCCAACCAACTCTTTGCGGTCATCTTACCGAAGGCTACTTCTTCCCCGCTGTTGACCGCAGAACAGCAGCGCGCGATCGTGGAGGCGTGCGGGCGGAAATTGCTGACGAGTCACGGACTGCGATCGCTGTCTCCCGATAGCCCCCAATACCAGGGGCACTACGGCGGCAACCCCCTTCAGCGCGATGGTGCTTACCATCAGGGGACGGTCTGGGGGTGGTTGTTGGGTCCATTTGTGCAGGCTCACTTGCGCGTCTATAGGAATCCGACGCAGGCGCTTGAGTTGCTAGAACCGATGGCGAATCATCTCGTCGCCTGCGGAGTGGGTAGCCTCAGCGAGATTTTTGATGGAGATGCGCCGATGATGCCGCGCGGTTGTATTGCTCAGGCTTGGACGGTGGCGGAGGTTTTGAATGCTTGGGTGGCGATCGCGCGTTATTTTTAAGGGAAGCGCAAGTGCGGGGAAATCCTATTTTCTTGGTGTCGCGCGCGACTGTGGAGGTGGATTTTTGGCAAGGATGCTTTTGACCGCTGAAGTTCGCTACAGTCTCAAAAAGGATAAAACCTTACAGGGATTGAAACCGAAAGGCTGCGGAAACAGAGGTAGGGGAGGAGGCCGTCTCAAAAAGGCTAAAACCCTTATAGAGGTTGAAATTTTGTGACCAACGTACTCAACAAATAACCATTCCCCTAGCAAAAACCCTGAGACATGTAGAGTCTTTGTTGGGTCACGCTACAACTGGTCATTGCTCATCAAAATAAAATATAAAGAATTACCGATTAGAAGTGCGTGAGATCACAGAGAGATTTGGGGCAGAGAATCATAATTGTTTTGTTGGTTTCACCCCATCTTAAATTGAGGCTTACATCATGTTTCGACAAGACCAAAATTCAACCTCTCGTTCAGAGAAAGTACTACAGCATCAAGACCTTGAATCTATTTCTGATGAGCTTAGCGACGATCAGCTTGATTGCGTGGTTGGCGGTAATACGCTCGACATGTTGAGCTTGCAGAATAAGATGAACCAGCGAAACTTGCAGATGGATATGTTGTCCAACATTATGTTCAAAACTTCGCAAACGAACAATCAAATTATTCGCAATATGAGCTGATTAACCTACCTTCAGGGCGGCATCTGGCCGTTGCTCTGTCCAAAGCCCAAGCGTTTTGCCCAGCAACTGCATCGCGCTTGTGGCGATCGCTTGGGCTTTGGACAGAGCTATCGTCTGGACTCGGTAGGTCAGGGTTGGGGCTGAGCTGACGGAGAGGATTGCGCCGAAGGCGAAGGATGTCTCAAAAAAGCTAAACCCCTTACAGGGACTGAAACTCGCCGTCACCCACCTCTACGATTGTACCCGCGATCGCCCTACAAAGGCTAAGCGCAATAACCGTAACACCCCCTAGCACATTCAGCAATTTTTGGGACGCTACGTCAAGCAACGAGAAGCACTTATCCTAAGAAAAGGAAAAGTTTTCTAACATCAAGGTGAGCGGTTTGTCCAACACTGAAGCAGCAGCGATCAAACTCCAGCAACTCTCCACTCAAGCTGCTGCGCTTTTAGTGTATCGAGACCTCATAGACGACGACCTCAGCCAGACTTACCTCAACCTTCTAGCTCTATTGGCACAGCCAGAAACTAGCAAAGCAGCAATTCTACAGGCCTATAGCCGTTGGTTTTATGCCGTTTCTAAAACCGCCTCCGGTTGGCTGGATTGGATCGAAGCCAAAATCCTGAGTGCCGACAATCCGTTTGCACGACAAGCACAGCTTCGACCCCTAGCAGAATTGCCGCCGGGGCTAACTCAGGCTGCCAGTCACGACCTCAATCTGCTCCAGCGCTGGGCGATCGCAGGTCCTAGCCTCATTCAAGCCGCCCTCTCTACCTTGGCAATGCCCGAACTGCCGATGGTACAAACTCTAGAACCCAAAGACTTAGAGCGATCGCCCTTCTTTGCGACCCTAACATGGGCTGAAACCCTACCCGCCCTCGCCAAACACTACCAACAATACGGCATCGGACGCTTTGCCACCGCTAAAGCCCTGCGGTGGCGCAACGGCACACTAGAAGGCATCGGCAACCCAGAACAGATTCAGTTAACCGACCTCGTTGGCTACGACTGGCAGCAAACCGCCCTCAAGCAAAATACCGAAGCGCTCTTGGCAGGCCACACGGCCCTCAACGTCCTGCTCTACGGCAGTCGCGGCTCCGGCAAATCCGCCCTCATCAAAGCGCTCATGACCGAGTACGGCGATCGCGGCTTGCGACTGATCGAGCTCAATAAAGCCGATATGATGCACTTGCCAGACGTCATCGAGCAAATCCGCTCCTCCGTCCTGAAATTTATTATCTTTATTGACGACCTGTCCTTTGAAGACGAAGAAAACAGCTATAAAGCCCTCAAAGTCGTCTTAGAAGGCAATCTCACAGCCCGCCCCGCCAACGTCGCCGTCTACGCCACCTCCAACCGCCGCCACCTGATTCGCGAATTTTTTGACGATCGCCCGCGACCCAGCAGCGCCGACGAAGTTCACGCCTGGGACACCGTACAGGAAAAGCTTTCCCTGAGCGATCGCTTTGGCCTCACCCTCACCTTCGAACCCGCCGACCAAAACACCTACCTCAAAATCGTGCGCCATCTCGCCCAACGAGCTCGAATCGATTTGCCAGACGAAACCTTGACCCACCAAGCCCTCCAGTGGACCGTTCGCCATAACGTGCGGTCTGGGCGTACCGCTCGCCAGTTTATCGATTACCTGCGGGGACAAAAAAGCTGAGTCCACTGCGGTAAAGTTTTGACAGGATTCGTTTCTCGGACAAAATTCAATGGCAAAAGTCCGCCTCCACCAAATCGCCCGTCGATTCAGCGCAGTTGCCGCCGTTGAAAATATCAGCTTTGAAGTACCCGATGGCGAATTTTGGGTGCTGGTTGGGCCGTCGGGCTGCGGTAAATCCACCATTTTACGCATGGTCGCAGGACTTGACTTTCCCACCTCCGGCGAAATCTACATCGCCGACCAAAACGTCAACGATCGCCCCGCCCGCGATCGCGATGTGGCCATGGTTTTCCAGAACTATGCCCTCTACCCCCACATGACCGTCGCCGAAAACTTGGCCTTCGGCCTCAAAATGCGCCGCGTCGAAGCCGCCAAAGTTCAACAGCGAGTAGCCACTGTCGCCGAAGCGCTGGAACTCTCCCATTTGCTCGCGCGCAAACCCAAACAACTCTCCGGCGGGCAACAGCAGCGGGTGGCCCTAGGCCGGGCGATCGCCCGACAGCCGCAGGTGTTTCTGTTAGACGAACCCCTATCCAACCTAGATGCCCAACTGCGAGACGATACCCGCGTCGAACTCAAGCGCCTGCACCAGCAAGTCGGCATCACCACCCTCTACGTCACCCACGACCAAACCGAAGCCATGACCCTTGCCGACCGCATCGTCGTGCTGTCGCAAGGTCGGATTCAGCAAATTGGCACCCCCCAGCAAATTTATCAAACGCCCGCCAACCGGATGGTCGCCACCTTCTTGGGCAATCCAGCCATGAATCTATTGCATGCCACCTATCAAAACGGCATGTTTCACTTAAAAGATCGCAGCATTCCTTGCCCCCCTCGCCTTCAAACCGCTCTCAACAGCACTCAAAATCAAACTGTCGATATCGGCATCCGTCCCGAATTTATACAAGTCGAGCCAGACCTAAGCGAAGGAACCCTTTCCGTAACCGTTGAAGTCGTCGAACCCTTGGGCCGAGAAACCCTCATCCGAGCTTTTTTAACCTCAGAACCCAGTCAGACGCTCAATCTAGTCACCCAGGGCAACCTTTCCCCCGCTCCCGGCGAGCGTCTCGCCATCAGACCCGATTTAGAACAAGCGATCGCCTTCGATACCCGAACAGGCGATCGGTTGCTCTAGATCGAGCACACAATCCCTTTTAAAGGGGTAACGTTGACTTACTCTTCATGAAGATATATAAAGCAATGTTCATCTTCGTGAAATTCAGGGAACAGGCAAGAGAAAAGCAGGCACTATATAAGTATCTAAAGCATGTATTTCTAAACACATCTATCAATACATTCTTCAATGTATTCGATGGGGATGAATTGATGGGTACCGATTGAACTTTAGATATCCAAGATGCATACACCTCCATTTCTGTTTCCGTCACAGGTTTTACGTTGCTTACTCTAAGCTGTCACGGTGGCCTGCTGTTCCCCTCTTCCCTTTAGTGACTAGCCATGCTTTCAAACCAACCCTTTAAGCCGCACCAAAACCAGACATCTACATGGATACAGCTGCTCCAAACTAACATTCAGGGGTGGATTCGCCAAGAGATTATCGATGAAGACCCCTGCGACGAAGAAAATGTGGCAGCTCAAGCACTGTACGAGCAATTTCAAGCTTTAGAGATAGAGGAAGAACCTAGGGCTTACGGTTATTTCCCTCAACGCTCTCCAGCTGGCCTGCGGATGTGAGCGTTTCCTCAGCGTTTCAGCAGTAAGTAATAGAGTTGACCGGGTGTATTAACTACGCCTGCTTTTTCTTTGGCTTTGGCACCCGTCCCCATAAATATATCGACTCGCCCCGGAGTTTTGATTGCGCCCCCGGTGTCCTGATCTAAGGCAAAGTGGGTTGCGTCGCGAAATTCGAGGGTTTTCTGTCCGTTGTAGTACGGCAGGCGAGTTTGAAGAACGGCTAACGCGCCTGGCGGCATCAGGGCTTTATCGGTGGCAATGGAGCGCTCGGGAGTTACGGGGACGCCTAAGCTCCCCATTGCAGGTGCGCCATAGGTTTGGGAAAAGAAAATAAACCGATTGTTGCGCGGAATGTACGCGTCCAGCTCGTTGGGATGGGTCTGAAAATATTGGCGGAGAAAGGGCAAGGACAAGTCTTCCTGTTTCACTTTTCCCGCCTTGACGAGTTCTTTGCCAATGCTGACGTAGGGGTAGTTCGTCTTGCTAGCAACACCGACGGTCATTATTTTGCCATTGGTTAAGGTCAGCCTTGCCGAACCTTGAACTTGGACGAGATAAGCCTCCAGGCGATCGCGCAGCCAAGCCAGTTCCTGTCCTCGCAGTCGCCCGCGATGCCCTTGAAGTCCGTCAGCTCCCTCCAGTTGGAGCCGGGTGGGATGGGGCTGGGGCCAACTGGCAAAATCTTGGGGCTGTCGATAGATGGGGTAGCGATATTCTGCGGTCGGAACGGTACTGGCCCGGTAGGTGGCCTCGTAATAGCCCGTAAAATCGACGGTACCGTTGCCATCTTTGCCGATGGATTGATAAATTGCAAACTCTCGTTGGACCGCTTCAGAGAGGGCCTTGGCTGAGGCGGAAGTTTGCAACAACTGCCGGAATCGGAGCAAACTTCTGCGAACTCGATCCTGCGTAATGCCGGGCACGGCATAGTTTCGATAGGCCGCCCGAGCTGCACCAGTATCGATATAGCGCAGGCTGCGATCCACCGCCTTGAGGAGATTTTGGCGATCGCCCTTCCCCCCAGATGGATGCTGCCAAAGCTGTGTGTCCGGCCCCAGCTGAAACGGCATCTGCGCGGAACTGAGCGGGCGGAGAGGGACTGGCGCTGCCAGCAAGGGCATCGCAACCGCAGCCTGTCCCCATAATGCTGCCGTCAGTGCAATTCTAGAAATCCGCTTCGCCATTACGCGCCTCACACGCCAAACACAACTCATCGGCCCTACTGCCGCGCTCGGCAGCCCAGACCGAACTCATCTTAATAGTGTTCGACGCTGGACGTAAAGACGGGTTCCACTCGCAGGGCCAAAATGCTAGAAGGACGAATCACCATGTATTCGCCTTGCACGGTCTTCATCGGTAGATTGATAAACTCCTTAGAGTCCGTTCTCGGCACCAGTTCGTTGCTGTACCAATGCTGAAACTCCTGAATCGTCGCAAAGCGAACCTCTTCGCGGTGGCCCCCTTCCATGAGAACGTGTACCGCAAATTCGCTCGGTGTTCTTGCCATTCTTTCCCTCCCGTCAAACGCTTACCGAACTCATTATGGGCAAAAATGGCTGCGAAAACGTCAGGTGCTGCGCGATCGGGGACGAGTTTTTAAAATTCAAAGCTCCGAGAAAGGTCGCGGCCTCTCCCAGAGCTTTTGCCTAAATCGGCTAAAAGGATTCAATTAGAATAGCGCTCGGCCAGATCGGCTAAACCTTCACCCCTTAATCTTTCTCAACTAATTGGAGATTTCAGGTCACCTTAGAGCTACCTGAAAGAGACTCCCATGGGTGCAGTAAGGGTAAGATTGCCAGGTTGCCGAACGCTACTCTTCGAGAACGAGACAGATGGAATTATCAACAGCACGTATCCTCTTTGAACTTGAGTTGGTATTTGGCTGTTCGATCTGCCAGGGAAGCTTTCTTGCTTCACCTTTTTAGTATAGGGGTCGAGCTTGACAGCGTCAGCAAACCGTCAGCAAAGTTGACAGAAGCGGATTGGAGACTTCGCGATCGCAACTTTTCCGCAATCTCAACCTAGCGGCAAAAGGCACGGGCATCAGGCGCGGGGCACTTCCGACTTGAGGCGACGCTCCATCAGCGCTTCGACGGCTTCTTGGGGCGTAATTTGTCCGTTGAGCAAGCGATGCACCTGCTGCGCGATGGGCACCGAAATTTGTCGCTGCTCGGCCAGTTGGATCAGCACGTGGGCCGTATTGACCCCCTCGGCAGTGCCTTGGAGGTGGGCTAAAATCTCGTCGAGGGCTTTGCCCTGAGCCAACTGGTAGCCTACCTGATAGTTGCGACTCAGGGGGCTGGTGCAGGTGGCCAGTAAATCCCCCAGCCCCGATAACCCGTAAAACGTCTCCACTCGCCCGCCCAGGAGCGTCCCCACCTGAACGATTTCCGGCAACGCTCGCGTAATTAACGCCGCTCGCGCATTTTGCCCCAGTTGGAGCCCGTCGCAAACCCCCACGGCGATCGCCACTACGTTCTTGAGCGTCCCGCCCAGTTCTGTTCCCAGCCGATCCGTGTTGGTATATACCCGAAAGTTTTCCGAGGCAAACAGATTTTGCACCGCAGTAGCGGCAGATCCATCTTCGCTGGCCGCGACCGTCGCGGTGGGCAACCCGCGATCGATTTCCTTGGAAAGGTTTGGCCCAGACAGCACGACCATTGGATTGTGTGGAAACGCGGCATGCCAGATTTGGGAAGGGGTTTGCCACGTTTGAGGATCTAACCCTTTGGTCGCGCTGACCAAGATGGTTGCGGGAGACAGCGGCAGCGCCTGGAGGCGAGTCGCCAGGTCCTGCACTCCCTGCATGGCGATCGCGATAACGATCGCAGGGACAGACCCTTGATGCGGGGCGATCGCATCCTCCAGAGCAAGCTCTCCCCGGCGGGACCAGACCCGAACTCGATGACCTTTCGCGCGCCCCAAAGATGCGAGGGTCGAACCCCATACTCCTCCGCCTAAAATCACTAGAGAAAGAGGATCCGGAGCCATATTAACAAGGTCTGTCGCGATCGGTGATGGCATGGCGTGTCGATAAAGCGATTCTACAAAAAGCTCACCTGCTATTAACCCATATAATTGGACATCGGCTCAGGCAAGGGAAGGAATTAGACAAGCGAAGGAATTGCTATCCTAAATGGATGAAGACTTTAGTATTATCGCGCACTACTCCGCCAAAGTTTTTGACATAGCCTACAGTTTAAATGGGTCGATTTAACCGCCGCCGTACATGCATAACCTCGCATTAAACCTTACTTAAACTGTATTCCGAAACCTATCGCAGAGCCTGCCCAACTCTTTCTTTCCTACTTCAATGCAATAAAATCACCAATAAATCGACCTTTTTTTAATTTTCTTTTTCAAACGAAATTATACTTATAAACCTTTAAATCTTCATGAATCAAACAGTGACAAAATCGATTCGCGTTCAATTCGAGCGACAGCTTCAAGAAATTCAAGACGACGTATTGCGCATGGGTGCCTTAGTCGAACATTCCTGCTGGCTGTCCCATCAGGCACTGTTTCATCGAGACTTGTCTGCTGTCGACGCGCTCAAGCAGCACGATCGCCAAGTCGATTTTTACTATCACCAGATCGAAACCAACGGACTCAAACTCTTGGCACTTCAGTCTCCAGTGGCCAACGACCTCCGGCTCATTGGCGCTATTATGCAGTTGGTCCGAGACCTAGAGCGCATCGGCGACTACGCTGAAGAATTAGGGGAAGTGGCCCTCAAGTTACTGCCCTATCCCCCGCTGCCCTACATCGGCGAAATCGAAAACATGTCTAACATCTGTCGGACGATGCTTTCTATGAGCCTCAGCGCCCTCACCGAGCTAGATGCAGAATCTGGCGAACGGCTGAAACTGAAAGACGATGAAGTAGATGCCTGCTACGCGAAGGTTTACGAAACCCTGGCCCAGGAAACCAACGTCCGAGGTTCGGTCGAGCCGATGTTATTGCTAACCCTAGCCATTCGCGCCCTAGAGCGCATGGCCGATCATTCCACCAATATTGGCAGACGGACCTCTTACATCGTGACGGGAAAGCGGTAGAGCGTCCTTTTCAACCTCAAATATTTGACAGTTGAGCCGCTGTAGGGAACTATAGGGGTATTGGGTCGCGAGGGTTGTGAAGCGCCTCGCACTCTGGATTCTAGGGTCAAAAGAGAGGCCGTAACGCCGCAAAGCCCCTTGTACGACGGGATTTGCCAAGTCAATGTCGCTCTTGCGCCCATTATTTCGCTGACGGCCCCTGTTCTGGTAACTGGCCCGTCAATTGGAACGACTTTTGCCGTACCCGTCGCTCACGGCTAACAGTTTTAGATTCAGAGTGCTGCGACAATGCTCGACTCAGCGGCTATCTCCGACAGACTTTTCGTTTCTTCCCATCTTTTCGCATGGGAAATCCAGTCAGAGATAGGCTTCATACCCGCTATAGGGTTCGATCTCCCATAACGCTGCTTGGGAAAAAGATGGCCTATTGCCCCTGCAAGACATTTTTAAGGATCTAACGATACATGGAATTTTCAATTAGTGCCCTACTGTCGAGCTTTGCAGAAGACAAGTTAGTTGCGCCTAAGGCCTTGGAGAAAAAGCTAGAGTGCGATCGCCCGGAAGGTCTTCAGCAGCTAGAAATTGCACTAAATGCTTTAGAGAAAATCGGGATTTTGGCAAAGGAGCGCGGGAAGTATCGGCGCGTGGCTGAAGAGGGGGTGGTCGAGGGGAAGCTGCGCTGCTCGAGCAAGGGATTTTGCTTTGCCATCCAGGAAGGAGAGGAAACAGAGGATATCTATATTCGCGAGAGCCAGTTGCATTCCGCTTGGAATGGCGATCGCGTCCTCGTGAAGGTGACGAAGGAAGGACGGCGACGGCGCAGCCCGGAAGGGGAAGTGCGGCTGATTTTAGAGCGATCCAATCCCTCGGTGATCGCCCACGTGCGGCGCACTGATGCAGGGAGCTACCGTGCCGTGCCCCTAGACGATCGGTTGCTGTTTGAAATCGAGCTACTCCAGCAAGATTCCAGCCCTTCCCTAGAGGAAGCCGCAGATCATTTGGTCCACGTCGAGGTGTTGCGCTATCCCTTAGGCGCGCAGTTGCCCTTGGGCCGCATTAACCAAGTATTGGGCAGCGATGCTCAATCCGCCGCCGATACGGAACTGGTCTTTTGCAAATACGACCTGCCGCGCCGTTTTAGCGAGTCGGTCGAGCAGGCAGCCCAAGCCTTACCCGTCAAGCTCCGCAAGGCCGATCAAAAAAGTCGAGCAGCTTTTCAGAAGCTGTTTACAGTGGCCGTGGGCGATGCCAGCATCGGTCTGGCCAGTCTCGACCATGCTCTGTCTTTAGAAACCAACAAAGACGGGACTTGGCGGTTGGGCGTTCACATCGCCGACATCCAGTCCTTTGTCAGCACAGACTCCCCCCTAGACCAAGAGGCCAAGCGACGGGGGACCACCATTGGGCTGGCCGATACCCTGGTTCCCATTTTTCCAGCCGCTGTTGCAGAACGAGTGGGTGCTTTAGTGACCGAGCAAGAGCGTCTGGCCTTATCCGTCCTCATTACCCTCAGTCCGACGGGCGATGTGATGGCGTTTGAAGTGCAGCCTAGCGTAGTGCAGGTCGATCGCCAAATTAGCTACGAACAGCTTCAGGCGATCGCCCAGCGACACCACGACCCCACCCCAAATTCTAATATTGCAGACCTCACAGACCTCTACGACTGGGTCGATCGATTTCAGGAGGTTGCCCAACAACTGCGCGCTCGACGTCACGAGCGCGGCGACTTCGAGTTAGTCATGATGCCAGAAGTTCACCCCCGCATGTTTGGCGATGACGGTCGCTTTGGCGTCATTGCCGACGCGCTGCCTGCCACAGGGCGACAGACGGTTGCAGAAGCGTTAATTTTAGCGAACTATTTACTCACCACTCACCTTCAGGCGTTAGGCGTTCCGGCGTTGTTTCAGGTGCAAGCCTCCCCGGACGCTCAAAAGCTTCAGGATTTTCTGAAGTTGCTGGAAAATTCCGGCTTGGCCATGACTCTGACCCAAGAAAATACCGTTCTCCCTCAGGATTTTCAAAAGTTTGCCGAAAAAATATTGCCCCTCGACACAGCTCCTATTTTATTCGAGCTGCTGGCCGAAACCCTAGAGCCAGTGGACTACAGCCTCCAATCCGGACCTCACTTTGGGCTGGCCTACGTCCGCGACTACGGACAGTTTACCTCGCCCCTCAATCGCTACGCCGACCTGCTGAACCTGCGGATTTTGAGTACGGCATTGACCCACGGTCGCGATCGCAAGAGCGCCCGTTCTAAAGAACAGGTCAATTTGCGCCACAGTGCCTGTCACGGCCAAATTAGCTGGAACGTATTGCCTCCAGAGCAACAGCGCGAGATTGAAAGCGCCCTAGCGGAGGTAGTATCGCCCCTCAACGAACAAATGCAGCTCATCCGCCAAGCAGAGCAAGACTTCTTAGGACTCAAAAAAACCAAGCAGATGCAGCAACGCACGGGCGAAATTTACCAGGGCGTCATTACGGGGATTCAGTCCTACGGGTTCTTCGTACGCTTAGAAACGCTGTTGGTGGAAGGGTTAGTCCACGTCAGCTCCCTCAAAGACGACTGGTACGAATATCGCGCGCGCCAGCAGACGCTCATCGGGCGCAAAAATCGCCAGCAGTATCGTCTCGGCGATCGCGTGGAGGTAGAAATCAAGAGCGTGGACTACTACCGCCAGCAAATCGACTTAGCGGTGGTGGGCGGCGGCTCGGAAGCCTCTGACGAAGACATCCAAAGCGAGGGAGCGGAGTGGTCCGAGGGCTATACCGTGCCCTACGAAGAAAGCAACAGCGATTTCGAAGAAGAGGAATAAGGCGATCGCCAGAAAAGCGGATACCGTGTTATTGGGGTGTAAGGCCTTACACCCCTAGGAAATAGAGTCAATTTTGACGTGCTTGTACTGATAGAGATAGAACTTCATCGCCAAGGGACTCAGAACGCCAAAGTAACTGTCGAACATCTCTCGATCGGGCAGGTTATCGGCCAACTGGATGCTGTAGGTATTGCCTACCTCAATCCCGACTAAAAGCGCTAGAGCAAATGCCAAACTTTTCGCAAAACAACGCATGGTTTCAGGTTCAATATCTCAATTGGTCTTGAACCCCCCTTTAACCCAAATCATCCAACCCTTGCGAGGCCGATGGCGATGATTCGAAAGCTTGCCTGAAGCTGAGAGGCAATTTACTTCCTCCGTAGGATAACAACTAAACAAAACTGTTGCAACACCCCTCTTCAGCGTTGTTCAGCGCTCCAAAGGACTATGAAGAGGGATGCTGTTCTAGATAGGCCGCGACGGTTTGTACGTCTTTGTCGCCCCGACCGGAGCAGTTCAGCACGATGCGGGGGCTACCTTCGAGTTGGGGGCAAAGGGTTTCAAAATAGGCGATCGCGTGGCTGGTTTCCAGGGCAGGAACGATCCCCTCCAGTTGAGAGAGGCGCTGTAGGGCGGCGATCGCCTCGGCATCCGTCACGCTGTAGTACTCGGCGCGGCCTGAATCTTTGAAGTAGCTGTGTTCTGGCCCTACACCGGGATAATCTAACCCCGCGCTGATGGAATGGGCTTCTTGGACTTGGCCGTCGTCATCTTGGAGCAGATAGCTCATCGCGCCGTGCAGGACGCCGACTTGACCGTGGGTGAGCGTAGCCGCATGGCGTCCCGTTTGGACGCCCTCCCCTGCGGCTTCAATGCCGATCAGCCGCACGGAAGGTTCTTTAACAAAATCGTGAAATAGGCCCATGGCGTTAGAGCCGCCGCCCACGCAGGCGATCAGAATATCCGGCAAGCCACTCCATTTTTCCTGACACTGCCGCCGCGTTTCTTCGCCAATAATGGCGTGGAAGTCGCGAACCATCATGGGGTAGGGATGCGGGCCTGCCACGGAACCCAAAATGTAGTGGGTGGTTTCGACATTCGTAACCCAGTCGCGGATGGCTTCGGAGGTAGCGTCTTTGAGGGTACCCGTCCCCGCTTCCACCGGACGGACTTCCGCACCCATCAGCCGCATTCGAAACACGTTGAGGGATTGGCGCGCCATGTCTTGAACGCCCATATAAACGACGCACTGGAGGCCAAAGCGGGCGCAGACCGTAGCGGTGGCCACGCCGTGTTGCCCCGCTCCGGTTTCGGCAATGACGCGCTGTTTGCCCATGCGTTTCGCCAGGAGGGCCTGGGCTAAGGCGTTGTTAATTTTGTGGGCACCGGTATGGTTGAGGTCTTCGCGTTTGAGATAAATTTGCGGGCCGGAGCCGTCGGGACGCGCGTAATGTTGGGTGAGGCGCTCGGCAAAGTAGAGCGGGCTGGGGCGACCCACGTAGTCGCGCAGAAGCCGATCGAGTTCGGATTGGAAGTCTGGGTCTTTGCGGTATTGATAGTAGGCTGCTTCGAGTTCGCTGAGGGCGGGCATCAGCGTTTCGGGGACGTACTTGCCGCCAAAGATACCAAACCGACCGAAGGCGTCTGGGAATTGAACGGTTTGAGCGGTCTCGGATGTTTCGGACAGAGAGAAGGGGGTCATGGTCACGGCGTTTTCCCACAAAGCGAACCTTTGCCAATTCTATCGAGATGCTTCCGCTTTTTACGAGGTCGGACCAGATAAAGTTCGATCGGGTTCGGGCGATCGCGCCGATCGCCATTGCAATTTTGCTTTATGCTGCTAGCGCGGGATGGGGCGATCGCAGGCTGCAGAGCAGGCGATCCCAACCCAGGACTCGCTATACTGAATCAGGTCTGCGATTAGAAGAGGCGCGCAGCGCGCGCAAGTTTAGGAGCGCTCCATGAATCAAAGTTCATCTCAAGTCTTTCCAGTGCGCTGGCAAGCGCTAAAGCCATGGCTCGCGACGATTGCCATCATTTGGTTGCTAGGCTTTGTTGGGCTGGGCTGGCTCGTTAAATCGTTCTTGTTTCTAATCGCCTTTTTTACCCTCGTGCCGATCGTGGCGTTTGTGGGGCTGCAGTGGTGGTTGACCCGCAATTTAGTCCAAGGCGCCTGTCCCGTATGCCAGGAGAACCTCACCGCGCTGAAGCGGTCTCAAATGACTTGTCCCAGTTGTGGCGAAGCCCTGATGCCTGGGGATAGAGGTTTCGAGCGATTTTCCCAGCCCGGAACGATCGACGTAACGGCTGTCGAAGTGATGTCTCAAGTTGTCGAAGACGACGATTGAGCCGTCCTGCCGCGCCAGCGAACTAGAGGAGCTTGCACTGGGCCTGATGGCGCAACAAGTGATCGCACAGGACTAGGGCCACCATGGCTTCCACCATCGGCACGGCGCGGGGCAACACGCAGGGATCGTGACGGCCCTTTGCGGCCAAGACCGTTTCTTCTCCGGCCTGGTTGACCGTATTCTGGGCTTTACCGATGGTGGCAGTCGGTTTGAAGGCCACCCTCAAAATAATATTTTCGCCATTGGAAATCCCCCCCTGGATCCCCCCAGAACGATTAGTGACCGTGCGAATGCGTCCGGCCTCGTCGGTATAAAACTCATCGTTGTGTTCTTTGCCCGTCAGGTGCGTCCCGGCAAAGCCCGATCCAATTTCAAAGCCTTTACTGGCAGGGAGAGACATGACGCCTTTAGCAAGGTCGGCTTCGAGCTTGTCAAAAACCGGGGATCCCAATCCCATCGGTACGTTACGGGCCACGCATTCCACTACGCCGCCAATGGAGTCTGCATTGCGGCGGGTTTCATCGATGAGCGCGATCATTTTTTCGGCATACACCGGATGGGGGCAGCGCACGATATTGCTTTCCACCTGCTCCAGCGTAACGGTATTTGGGTCGATGGGGGCTTCTAAGTCTTTAATCCGGCGCACGTAGCCGATCGCCTCGACGCCAGCGACCTGCTGAAGGATCTTTTTGGCGATCGCCCCTGCCGCAACCCGGCCAATGGTCTCCCGCGCCGAAGAACGACCGCCGCCCTGCCAATTGCGGATGCCGTACTTGGCATCGTAGGTCGCATCGGCATGGGAAGGACGATAGACCGTCGCCATCTCGTCATAGTCTTGAGGCCGGGTATTTTTATTGCGGACCAAGATGGCAATGGGCGTCCCGAGGGTTTTGCCTTGAAACACCCCCGAGAGAATCTCGCAGGTATCGGACTCATCCCGCGGCGTGGTCACGCGGCTCTGCCCCGGACGCCGACGGTCGAGTTCGAACTGAATGTCCGCCTCGGATAGCTCCAGCAATGGCGGGCACCCGTCAATCACAACCCCAACGCCGCCGCCATGGGATTCCCCAAAGGTTGTCAGCCGAAACAAATGCCCAAATGTATTACCCATACAGCCTTGAGAAACAGTCGTTTGCGCGCGCAGAGCCGATGCCCTGCTGTTCCACTATCGCATATCAAACGTTGCCTCAAGTGCGCCGCAGTCGCCTAAATCATCATACCCGGAACGCAATACCTCAAGTCCCTCGAGCGGACTCGGTTTGCGGCGACAAGAGGGACGCCTGCTGCGGTTCTCTCTGGTCTAACACTCGGTCGATTTGCTGCGGAGATAGATGCGTCAACTCGCAAAGCCAAAGCTTTAAGGTTTCTGGATCGATGGTGGCAGCAGAAGAAAGCGAGTCTGATTTAGGTTTTAAAGGATTATTCATAACGAAGCCTTATCTTAAAATAAACTGTATTTTGCAAGTGCTGACTTTTTAGGGTTCCCCAGTAAAGAAGCATTACAACCTCTAGAAGGTTCCCAGCTCGAACCACTTTTGCTGACATGGATGGATCGCGAAGAGCCGGATGTCCTGCAGCGCTTACGCTCTAAGCTACGGCATTACCAAATTTTGTGTATCCCCTGAACGGCAGAGGGTAGACTGAGAAAAATGTCTGCGAAATCATGCCTGCCTCTGATAACGCGATCGATTTAGAAGCGCTAGCGTGGCTAGACTGTCTGATTTTGAACCAGACGGGCGATCGCCTTTCCGAACTCCAGCGCACCCTCATAGAGCAAGTTTGGCAAGGGCGCACCTATCCAGAAATTGCAGATCGGTATGGCTGTACCGAAGGCCACGCCAAGGATGTTGGATCGGACCTGTGGAAACTGCTCTCGGAGATCCTGGGCGATCGCATCACCAAGAAAAACCTTCGCATCGCGCTTCTGCGCCACTGGCCAGCCCACCCCAACGCCCTTGCAGTTGAAATGCTGGCGGAAACTTCGGCGTTTGTGGGACGGGCGGCGGCGATCGCCCATCTCGACGCCCTCGTGGCCCAAAAAGCCAAGGTCATCGCAATCCAAGGGGAAGGGGGGCTCGGCAAAACGACCCTGGCCCAGCACTACCTCCAAGCCAAGGGTTTTGAGATGGTCTTAGAGTTGCTGATGGCCAAAGAATCCCAAAACATCGCCCCCGTCGAACGGGTTGTCGAAGAATGGTTGAAGCAGGACTTTCAAGACGAAACGGGATTAGGATTCGGGATTGCCCTAGAACGGCTCAAACGCCACCTCCGCCAGCGCCGCGTTGGGATTTTAATTGATAATCTAGAGCCCGCCCTAGACGCGCAGGGTCAATTTTTGCCCCACCACCGTCATTACGTCGATCTGCTGAGCGTGCTGGCCAGCCCCCAAGGTCAAAGCGTCACCCTCCTGACCAGCCGCGATCGCCTCTGCGAACCATCCGTTACCGTCCACCACTATCGCTTGCCGGGGCTAGCCCTCGGCCCTTGGCAGCAGTTTTTTGCCTCGCAAATGCCCGTGTGCGAAACTACCCTCCAGGCCATGCACCGTGCCTACGGCGGCAATGCCAAAGCCATGGGGATTTTAGCCGGAGCCATTCAATTCGAGTACGATGGCGATATGGCAAGCTACTGGCAGCAAAGCCAAGATGCCCTGCTGGCCCCCACGGATCTTAAAAATCTCATCGACAGCCAACTGTCCCGCTTGCAGCAGCACGCGCCCGCTGCCTATCAGCTCTTCTGTCGGCTAGGCTGTTACCGATACCAGGACGTTCCGACCGTGCCCCTAGGCGGCGTATTGGCCCTGTTGTGGGACATTCCCGAGCCGGAACGCCGAACGGCCCTCGTCATCCTCCAAAACCGATCCTCGATCGAGTCTCGCAAAGGCTCCTACAGCCTGCATCCGGCCCTACGGGAAGCGGCGATCGCCCGTCTCAAGCCTTCCCCGGACTGGGTGACAGCTCATACTCGAGCAGCAGCCTTCTGGCAAGATCGGGTCGTTTCCATTCAAACGACGCAAGATGCCCTCTATGCCCTAGAAGCCTACTACCACTACCTAGCCATTCAGGACTACGCCAAAGCGGGACGGGTCATCCTCAAAAGCCGCCTCAATCAATGGAATCAGCACCTCCCCCTCGGCAGCACGCTCTACCGCATGGGATTGCTGCAACCGCTGCTCGACGCCATTCCCACCGTCCTCGCGCAATGTCAGGACGACTACACCCTCAGCGAACTCCACAATATTCTCGGGGATGTCTACTGGATCTCGGGACGGTTATGGGATGCGATCCGCGCTCAAGAGGCGGCCCTTCAGCTTTCCGCCACGGCCCTCGATCGCTACCCCGAAACGCCAGAACACCAAAAAGCGCGGTATTACTACACGATGCTGGGCATCGATTCCCGCCTCAGTATCGGGCTGTACTGCCTGGATCTGCGGGAGCTAGAACGCGCTGCGACCTGTTTCGAGCAGGTCATCGTCCAAGTTCGCGGCACTCAGTACGATCGCTGGGCGGAAAAAGCATCGGTCTGTTTGGCGCTCGCTCACTCTCTGTTAGGTCAATCCCAGGCGGCTCACCAAAAGGCCGATGCCATTTATCGCACTCTCTTTTTCGAACGTCCTCTGGAAAATCGCGGCAGTGCGGCCTATTTCATCCAGCTTCTGGGCCAAACTTACGCGAACTTGGGACAGTTTGAAATCGCGCAGACCTTGTTTGAGAAGGCGCTGTCTTTTTCCGAATCCAGTCACTACACCCAAATTCAGGGCAAAAGCCTGACGGGCCTTGCGATCGTGCAGCGTCAAGCCGGAGATCTACCCACAGCGATCGCCACTCTCCACCAAGCCATCCAACTTTTAGAAAACCTGGGCGCTAAATGCGACTTAGCCGAAGTCTACTACCAGCTCGGGATTGCCTATCAAGCCGCAGCCAATCCTGAAGGCAGTGCGGCGCTCAAACAGGCGATCGCTCTGTTTGAATCGATCGGCGCGCCCCGACAGGTGGCAAAGGTTAGGGAAAAATTGGAACTGACCCCACCTCACACCTCACCTCAAACCCCGCCTCAAACAAAAAGACAGGACTGCCGTAGGGCCTGAATTAATAGCTTTTGATAGGCTCTGCCCCCGAGGGTATAGGCTCCAAACCGAGCCAGATGGGGATTCATCAGTTGAGCGTCGAACATCAGGTAGCCGCGCGATCGCAGGTGCTCCACCAGCTTCACCATCGCGACCTTAGACCCCTCCGGTAGCGCGTAAAACATCGACTCGCCGATAAACATCCCGCCAATGCTAATTCCCAAAATGCCGCCCGCAAGCTGACCTTCGGACCAGGTTTCAAAACTGTGCGCCCAGCCGGCACGGTGCAAGGCCGCATAAATTTGCATCAATTCTTCAGAAATCCAGGTTGTCGCGCGATTCGCACAACCCTCCACCACGCCCTCAAAGTCTCGGTTAATTGCCACGTCGAAGCGAGTTTGATTCAGCGCCCGTCGCAGCGATCGCGGGACGTGGAAGCGCTCGTCCAGTGGGATTAGCGTGCGCTCTTGACTGGTATACCAAGTCAAATCCGACCGATCGTCTTCCGCCATCAGAAAATAGCCCTGACGGTAGCCATCGATAATGGCCTCCACATCAATCCACATACCGGCAATCCTTTGGCATGATGAGAGGGGAATGTACTGTCCCTAAAGATGACACCAACCCAGCCCGATTACAAACCCTCTGGCAATATCTGGATCGAAATCGCGCGCCTTCTGCGCTGGGATAAGCCCGAAGGCCGTCTGATTTTGATGATTCCGGCTTTATGGGCGGTGGTCCTCGCCAGCTCTGGCAAGCCGCCTGCGATTTTGGTATTGGTCATTATTGCAGGAACTATCGCCACTAGTGCGGCGGGCTGCGTCGTCAACGATCTCTGGGACCGTAACATCGACCCTAAGGTCGAGCGCACGAAATCGCGTCCCCTCGCCGCGCGGACCTTGACGCTACGAGTGGGCGCTATGGTGGCGATCGTCGGATTTATCTGCGCCTTTGGCCTGTCGCTCTATCTCAATCCCCTCAGTTTTTGGCTCTGCGTGGCGGCAGTGCCCGCGATCGTGCTGTATCCCGGTGCCAAGCGCGTGTTTCCAGTTCCGCAGTTGGTCTTGTCCCTCGCTTGGGGTTTTGCCGTGTTGATTAGCTGGAGTGCCGTCACGGGAAACTTGACCCGAGGAACTTGGCTCCTGTGGGGCGCAACGGTGTGCTGGACCCTAGGGTTCGACACTATTTATGCAATGCCCGACCGACCCGATGACCGACGATTGGGCATTAATTCCAGCGCTTTATTTTTTGGCAGGTATGTCGAGAAGGCGATCGCCGTTTTCTTGACAGCAACCGTAGCGCTCATGACAGCGCTCGGTTTTGTCTTGCAGTTGCGTTGGGGCTACTGGACAGCACTTGGAGTCGGCGCGCTGCTATGGGGCCGAGAGGTATTGATATTGCAGCGCTCCGATCGACTTCCAACCCCAATGTATGGCAAACTCTTTCGCGAAAATGTCTGGATTGGCTTTATTTTGCTGGCTGGGATGATTTTAGGATATCGAGTCTGAACAAATCCAAAAGAGAACCCAGAAAGCCTTTAAAGCGCTGCATCCCTGCCGCAAAAGTTTTGAAATACCGACGACCGCGCAGCCAGCCTAGCTTTCGCAGTCCAGGCAGGCTTGGAGTTCGGTGCTTTGAAGTGCATCCAACGCCAGCGCCAAGCCCACATGAATTAAAGCCAGTTTGTTGCGCACATCGGGCTGGAGATGCTGAGCTTCGGTTTCCAAACATTCCAGTAGCGTCGCACCAACACAAAGATTGTGAGATACCGTTTCGAGTATTTCTGAAAGAAGATGATTCCCCACCGTCGAGCTCCTGTTCAAATGCTGAATTTCTGGACCTCTCTCTATCTTCAGGGAGACGTCTCTGCAGCAACACCGCAAAAATACCGATTTTTGTATGCATAAATCCTGAAGACTTTATTAAGGTCAGGTAGGGGGATGACTGCCAAACTGCACCTTATCCGAGTAGGCTAACTTGTCGATACTGGGTTGCCGGGCGGCCTGCTGGGCGCGAAGAGATTGAAGAAAACGCTCGCGGTTGAAGCTTCTTGGGTCTCTCCGGGTACCCGTGCGATCGACGGTTTTGTGGTAGGTAATTCTGGCTTCAGGCACTTTGGTATAGCGCACGAGCCAGGCTAAAGACTGATATTGCGCGACCGTATATCCACTGTGTCTGTCTGCATTGTTACGGCCATCTGCGGGGGTCTCTAGGGAAAAGTGATAGGCAAAGTTATTGACGGAGGCTGGAACCTTGGCATTGGTTTGCACGGTTTCTGGCCCACTCCCGCCCGTAAAGACTGAGTTGCCTGCCCCAAAGGCGCGATACTTAAAGGGCACTGTATGAATAACGGTACCGTCCAAAGCAATCAGGGCGTGATAGCTGACCTGATTTCCTTCTCCGCTGTAGTTGGGCACTTTAAAGGTGTTGACAGCACTCTCTGCCGAACCGACGGTTTCGTGAATGACGACGATGAGGGGGTTATGGAGCGGGGTTCCGTAGGCATCTTGACTGACGCGCTCGCCATAATTGGTGGGATATGCCCATTCCACGCGCTGGCGCGGCAGCTTGTTGCTTTGCGCCAGTATGGGTTGGCTCCACTGCAACACCAGACAGGTGAAAGCAGCTAGGGCGATCGCCCCTAAAACACTCGATATTCGCCAAGATTGAGCGGGTTTCACAGGGTTTTCATCCGCGAATAAGCTGGGGGTATTATAGGATCTTCCCTGCCTTACAAGCAGAAAAGCACCCAACACCTTTAGGGACGATCGGCGCGGTGGTAAAGCAGTTTTCGCAGCGGTTAGACAGAGCAGCCACCTCTATTATTTTGTTATTGGGAATTCCCCTGGCGCTGCTCCTGTACGCGGGCGATGCGACCTATCCCAAGGTGCGTGCCTTTAGCTGGCAAGATCGTTCCGTTGGGGCAGAAGACATCGCGTTTATCCTGACGTTCAACCGCCCGATGAACTGGGATAGCGTCGCGGCAAACTTAAGCATTGTGCCGCCGCTACCGGGCAAATTTAGCGCCTCTGGACGGCGGTTTGCGTACACGCTCCATCAGCCCATTCCCTACGGTCAGACCTTTCGGCTGGCGGTACGGGGTGCAACGGACGGTGCGGTGGGTCAAAAAACTTCGCAGCGCGCGATGCAGCCCTTTGCGAGCCAATTTCGCAGCCGCGATCGCGCGTTTGTCTACCTCGGCGTGGGCGGTGCAGAGGATGGTCGTCTCGTGTTGCGCAACCTCACCCAGCAACAAACGACCGTTCTGACCCCAAAAAACTGGGTCGTGACAACCTTTAAGCCTTACCCAGAAGGCGATCGCATTCTCGTGGGGGCAGTGGAGCGCGGCGCGGCGCCCGCAGGAGCCTTCGAGCAAAAACTGTACGCAGTTTCAACGGGCCTGGGTGCAGAGACCGCCGGACAAACCAAGCTATTGCTGGATAATGCGGACGCCCAAATTTTGAAATTCGATCTCTCCGCCAACGGCAGCGCCATTGTCTTACAGCGCTACGGACGCAGTAAGCGAGAGCCTGTGAGCCTGTGGACGCTAGCGCCAAACGGAACCCTGCGATCGCTCGAGACTGCCGCTGCCGGAGAATTTCTGGTCGTGCCCGATGGATCGGCGGTGGCGATCGCCCAAAACAAAGGCATCGCCATCGTGCCCATTGCCCCAGAAGCCGACCTCAATCGCATTGAGTATCTGCCCCAACTCGGCACGACCATCGGCTTTTCGCGAGATGCATCCTCAGCCGCCATGATGAAATTCAATCCCAACGGCACGCGGTCTTTATTTCTCGTGACCGATCGAGGCGTTCAGAAAGAATTGCTCCAAACCAATGGCTACATTCTAAAGGCGCAGTTCGATCCCACCCATCAAAAAGTCTTTTGTCTTTACACCCAACTCGCCAGGGGCCGAGATCTGCGCCCAACGTTGCACCTCAGCGCCATCGAACTCAACACCCGAGCGCGCGAGGACTTGGTACGGCTTCCCGGCCAGGCTAGCGGTCACATGAGCCTCGCGCCCGATGGTTCTCAGCTTTTATTCGATGCGGTAGAGGTCTCAGAGCAGCCGACCACTTCCCTTTTGAAAGATGCAACCGGACAAGCGATCGCCAAAAGCACCCTATGGATTTTGCCCTTAGATTCGCGATCGCGACCTAAAGCATCTCAAGCCATAGCGCAACCCTCGGCATTATCCTTGTCCGGCACGCAACCCTACTGGCTTCCGTAAACTCCCCCCTTCCAGGCGACCGCGTACACACATCTTGCATAAAACCTATGAACCCTACATTCGCCCCCCTAGCCCCCCAATTTGGGAGGAACTAACCCTAGTTTTCGGATTTCTCCCCCCAGAATTGGGGGGGTCGGGGGGGCTAGCGCAGGGTATTTGAGACTTGCGTGTACACCGTAGCCCCTTCCACGGAGAGCGCTAACTTCAAGCAAACGCGAGCGGACTGGGTTTATCAATGCAGAACCCTTGCGCGTAATCGACCCCGATCTCGCGCAATTGCTTGAGAACGGATTCGCGCTCGACGCATTCCGCGATCGTCTGAATGCCCATCAGATGGCTCAAGCGGTTGAAACTATCCACCATTGCATAATCGATGCGATCGTTATCGATATCTTTAATAAAACCACCATCGATTTTCAAGTAATCCACTGGAAGTTTTTTGAGATACGCCAGAGAACTCATGCCGCTCCCAAAATCATCCAGGGCAAACCGACACCCTAGCTTTTTCAAGGAATGAATGAGGAGGGCAGCTTGGTCGAGATTGGCGATTGCAGTGGTTTCCGTAATCTCAAAACAGATATTCTGAGGTGGGATATTGTACTCCGCAAACTGATCTTCCAAAAATTCTAGAAACTCTCCGCTGTTCACGCTACCGCCAGAAAGATTGATAGTATACAGTCCATTGCGCTCCGCACAACCGCGATCGATAAATTCTTGGCGGTATTTGCCATATTGAGAAAAGAAACTACGAATGACCCACCGATCGATCGCCGGGATGAGATGGTAGCGCTCCGCCGCAGGGATAAATGCCATCGGGAGGACCAACTCGCCAAATTCGTCCACCAATCGCAGCAGTATCTCATAACGATCGGTTTCGGTACCCTTCATCACTGGTGCGATCTTTTGAAAATACAACTGAAATCTATCTTCTCTCAAAGCCCGATCGATTTTTGAGATCCACTGGATTTCATTGCGATGTTGGACGAGCTTGAGGTCGTTGCTGTGATAGACGTAGATGCAGTTTCGGCCCCTCTCCTTTGCAGCATAACAAGCAGCATCTGCGGCACTCAACACCGTATTTAAGTTTTGACTGTCGGCATTAATTTCTGCCAAGCCAATGCTGACACCAATGGTAAAAACCTTTCCCTGCCAGATGAATTCAAACTCTTGGATGCGCTGCCTCAGGGATTCAGCAACCTGTTCGGCTTGGGCAAGGGAGCATTGATGGAGCAAAAGCCCAAATTCGTCGCCGCCCAAACGCGCAAGCGTATCCGTCAGTCTCACTCTTTCTTGGAAAAGCCTCGTGACCTGACACAATAATTCATCCCCAGCAGCATGACCGCAAGTATCGTTGACGGCCTTGAACTGGTCCAGATCTAGAAAACATAGAACGTGATTTTGTTTCTGAGACCGCGCCCCCACAATTGCATCGGTCAGTTGGCGCTCGAACGTTCTGCGATTAAACAATCCCGTCAAATCGTCGTGGTTTGCTTGCCACGATAATTGCCGAGCCAAGTAGCGGGATTGAGTCACATCGTGAAAAACAAGAACTACACCTATAATTTCACCATTACTGGCTCTAATGGGAGCTGCCGAGTCTTCGATCGGATACTCGGTTCCATCCCTTGCAATCAAAATCGTGTTTTGGGCCAAATTCGCAATTTGACCGGACCTTAATACTTGGTGGAGCGGGTTTTCTACCGTTCGACGCGTAATTTCGTTGACAATATTAAAAACGTCTGTCAGAGGCAAACCTTTGACTTCATGGGTCTTCCAGCCCGTGAGTTGCTCTGCTACCGCGTTAAAATACTGAATATCTCCTTTAGCATCCGTCGTGATCACGGCATCGCCAATTGCCTCTAGCGTAATTTGAGCCAGCTCTTTTTCCGCAAAAAGCTTTCGTTCGATAGATTTATGTTCTAAGATTTCTTGCCTGAGATTTTGATTAATGCGCTCCAATTGGGCCGCCCGATGGCTCATACAACCTTCAAATTCTGCATTGATGCGAAGAACTTCCGATTCTGCCTGCTGCCGAGCTAGCCACGCACTTTTGGCAGCATCTAATAGTTCGGCTTGGTGAATTGCGAGTTCCACGTAGATCGCGAGTTTTTGGAGAAAATCAACTTCCGATGGCTTCCATTGTCTTGGCGCGGAACATTGTTGAATCGAAAGCAGCCCCCAGATTTTTGACGATTTTACAGATACTCCTTTTTCAAAGGTCAGACCTGGTGTTTGCATAATCGGAAATACCAGATTTGCTCGGATACCAAAACGAGCGAGAAAATCGACATGACAGGGACTGAGTTCGCTGGCATAGATATCTTCTGTACTTTGAAATCGATCGTTGCTGAAGGCATCTAAGTAATGTTGGCTGAGACACGGATCGTAAATGGTTTGACCTAACATTGATGGAATTGCTTCAGCCGCAGACTCTATCACGACCGAGCCGCGATCGTCAGGCTCGAATTGATAGATCGCGACTCGCTCTACAGCAAGCAACTGGCGGACTTCGCTAACGGTTGTTTCTAGAATTTCTTCTACATCCAAAGACCGACAAATCTTAAGAGTAGTCATTGCAAAAATGCGATCGTGCTCGGCCTTCTCGTACAGATCGAAGCTCTGTTCATGCACTTGTTGTTCCAGACTGCCTAGATTGTTTCTCTGCATAATTCCCCCGAAACTCTGATTCTGTCCTCATAGATTTCCCGGATCTTTTGGGTTTTTAACGGCTATTTCGTTAAAAGTTTCTTCGATCTATAAACTTTGTTTAAGCTTTTTTACATTTTCAAGAATGACGAGCGATTCTGTTTCTTTTTGGGTGCAGAAGATCGTACATACATCTTTAAGGGAAATTCACAAGTCAGCAAAATATTTCTTTATATTTTGAAATTGCCTCAACGCGCAGTCCGAATTTTCGCGTTACGAGACAGGCTGACAGGGCTATTCACAGACTATTCTGTACGTGTATGAGCGAAGTGGCTATCCGACCTGAATCGCAAACAATCGTCGATATGCGGGCGCTCGATCCTTGAATGCCCTACAAAGAATGCCCTACAAACGTCTCTGCTTGCCGAGAACCTCTTCAATTTATAAATCCCGTTCGAAAATAAACTGGAGGGAAAACTTCCAAGGCACTGTAACGATCGCCTTAAATCCCCTGCCGCTAAGCCGCCGATAGGCGATCGTCCCAAGAGCCGTTAATTAATAGATGCCGTTTTGAATCGACATTCAACCATCCGGCTTTTTGAAAATCTTTTAACATCCGGGTCACTGAAACCCTCGTCGTACCGATCATCTCCGAGATTTGCTGGTGGGTTAAGCGTACGTTTAGACGCATCCCTTGAGGCGTCTCCTGTCCCATTTCTTGGCACAGAAACTGAAGCAGCGCCCGCAGGCGATTCTCAATGCGACGCTCTCCAGTAATGGCCAGTAGCGCTTCCGTTTGCTGGAGTCGGCGAGTCATTTCTGGGTACAAACTTTGCGCCAATCGGGGCGTTCGATCGATCTGCACTTGGTCTACTCGCATCACTAACACATCCGTGAGCGCGACTGCCTCGTAAGAGGTGAGTTGAGAGAGTGGCAAGCCAAAGGGCATGGATGGGTGCAGCAGTCCCAGAATGCTTTCATCTCCGCTGGAATAGAGCATGTTCAATTTTACTAACCCGCGATACACGACGAGAATCGTCTCTCTCTCCATCGGGATAAATTGACCTTTTTTAAAGCCCATGGCGTTGCGATCTCGATAGAGGTCTTCGAGAACCTGACAGCAAGATGGGGAAGAATGGGTTCGCGCTCGCGTTAGATCGAACACAGGTGGTCCTATACAGAACTCGTTGCCTGTATTCTATATCCATTCCATCAAGCTCTAGCTGTACGCACTAAAGTACTGAATTTTTCAGACATTTCCCCAGGTACATCTTGGTAGGCCATTCTGAAAGTCTTGCCAAACTAGAACTTCAGGTCTTCAACCTTTGCGATCGCCCGACCCGTGCTGGCTCGCAGCGCGTGGTTCTCTAGCCCAGCACCGTTACAACAAATCTAAAGACTTTGGAGTGCCGAGCCGCCCATACCCTGAAACATCAGCCACGACATCACAAAGTTACTGATAAAAATAAACAGTAGCGTCGTGACCACTGCTGCCGTTGTAGACTGCCCCACACCCTTTGCGCCGCCTGTCGTCGTTAGCCCCCAGCTAGAACCAATCACCGCAATAATGGCTCCAAATACCATCGCCTTCAACATCGCGCTCCAAATATCCCAAAGCGCAACAAAAGACTGCACCGAGTCCAAAAATGCTCCGGCTGGAATGCCATACATCGTAGCGGCAATCCCCATCCCCCCTGCAATTCCAGCGATAAGGCAACAAATGGTCAGGACGGGCAGCATGACGCAGCAGGCAATCAGCCTGGGGACGACCAAATAATCGACCGGATCGGTACTGAGCATTTGCAGCGCGTCGATTTGTTCGGTCACCCGCATGGTGCCAATTTC
Organism: Altericista sp. CCNU0014; assembly: GCF_044923475.1. Lineage (NCBI taxonomy): Bacteria > Bacillati > Cyanobacteriota > Cyanophyceae > Synechococcales > Altericista > Altericista sp. CCNU0014. The sequence goes on along the minus strand of NZ_CP137338.1, from coordinate 373,451 downwards.
CGCCGCAAAGGCCGAACAAACCCGTCCCGTCAAGATGACGGCAGTCAAAACGGGACCGAGTTCGCGGGTCAGGGCTAAGGCTAAAACGCCTCCAACCGTATTGCCCAAGCCAAAATTAAGAAATTCCCGCGCGACCTGAATCGTAAATACCATCCCGACAAAGGTGGCCGTCAGCAACGCCACCAGCATCGACTCAGGTCCGACGATCGCCATTTGCTCTAGGGTATTACGTCGATGAATTTTGCCCCGAAGGAGATGCACCAGAACCTGCCCGCCCAATAAAGCGGCGGATAGCAGCCTCCGGCTCCAAGTATTAAAGCCCGTCCATTCAAACAGCGATCGATTCCGGGGTTTGACCATAGATCGTACGAGGTACCCTCAAATTCCCCTAATTTGGTCTGACTGGAATTATGGCAGGTTTATTTTTGTAACGGCTGCGAGGCCCCACAGCCGTTACAAAACACAATGAATCCGAACCGCAACCCTATTCCCGCAACTTTTGAGACCAAACCCTGGTTGGCAGTCCCCACACGTAAATGAACCCTTCTGCGGCTTTGTGGTCAAAGGCATCCTCGCTGCCGTAGGTGGCAAGGTCGGACGCGTATAGGGAGAATTCAGACTTTCGTCCTACAGGGGCGGCGATTCCCTTAAAGAATTTCATGCGGACGACGCCCGTAACCCGCTGTTGGGTTTGTCCGATAAAGGCATCGAGCGCCTGCTTGAGAGGGCTGTACCAAAGGCCGTTGTAGACGAGCTGGCTGTAGCTTTCTTCGATGCCGCGCTTGTAATGGCTGACATCGGCGGTGAGCGTCAGGCTTTCTAAGTCGCGATGGGCCGCGATCAGCGCGATCAGTGCGGGGGCTTCGTAGATTTCGCGAGATTTAATACCCACCAGTCGATTTTCAATCATATCGATGCGACCGACACCGTGGCGACCTGCCGTTTGATTGAGCTGGCGCACGAGCTCGACAGGCGCAAGGGTCTTCCCGTTTAGGGCGGTGGGCAACCCTTTCTCAAAGCCAATCTCTACGTATTCTGGCTCGTTGGGGGTCTTGGCGATCGCCGCCGTCAAGGCATACACTTCCTCCAATGGCTCGTTCCAAGGGTCTTCCAGCGGTCCGGCTTCGATACTGCGGCCCAACAAATTGGTATCGATGCTGTAGGGGGATGATTTTTTGACGGGAGACGGGATGCCGTAGCGCTCTCCGTAGGCGATCGTTTCTTCCCGGCTCATGCCCCACTCGCGGGCGGGAGCGAGCACCTTAAGGCTGGGGTTCAGTGCGGTAATGGACACGTCGAAGCGCACCTGGTCGTTCCCCTTACCCGTACAGCCGTGGGCGACCGCATCCGCGTCGTAGCGTTCGGCGGCCTCTACCAATAGCTTGGCAATTAGGGGACGAGCCAGCGCCGTCGAAAGCGGGTAGCGATTTTCGTAGAGCGCGTTGGCCTGGATAGCTGGGAACGCATAATCTTCAATAAAACTTTGCGTTGCATCCGCCACCAGCGATTCCTCAGCACCAGCATCCAGCGCTTTTTTTTGGATGGGTCCCAGTTCGTCGCCCTGCCCTAGATCGGCGGCGAGGGTAATTACCGACTCAACCCCCCACTCCTGCTTGAGGTAAGGAATACAAACAGAGGTATCAACCCCTCCCGAATAGGCCAATACAACCTTTTTGGCACGCCCCATGGTTCCCCTGTGTAATAAATAAACGATCGTTGACTATTATCGGTCATCCTAAGTCATGGGAAGCAGAATTGAGCACCGATCGACGCCGAAGATAAATCAGAAGACAAATCAGAAGATAAATTTGTCTAACTGCTGTGCATTTCATCGTCCCAGGAGATTGGATCTTCAATGGGTTCGAGGTGGGTGGTCACGTCCGTTCCCGGTAAGGCTAAGGCGATCGCTTGTTCGATAGCTTCGCACAGATCGTGCCCCCGCTGAACGGTCCAGGCCCCTGGTACCAGCACGTGAAACGAGACAAAACAGCGAGAACCCGCGACGCGAGTGCGCAGCGCGTGGAACCGCACCCCCTGAGCTTGGTGCTCGCTCAGGATGAGGGCGATCGCCTGTTGGTCCTCATTTGAAATAGCGGAATCCAGCAAACCGGATCCGGTCTCTCTCAAAAGCCTGAGTCCCGTCCAGACAATATTGGCCGCCACCAGCAGGGCTACGATGGGATCGAGGATAGTCCAGTGAGTGATGCTGACCAACCCAATCCCCACCACCACGCCCACGGACGTCCATACATCCGTCAGCAAGTGATGGGCATCCGCCCGCAGCGTAATGGAGCGCAGCCGACGACCAGCCTGCAGCAAAATCGAGGCTACAGCACCATTTAAAAACGTCGCAATCAACGCCAGCCCTAGACCGACACCCACCTGCGCGATCGGTTGCGGATGGAGGATGCGATCCACGGCGGCGATCGCGATGCTTACGGCGGCGACTAAAATCAAAATTCCTTCAAGGGCACTTGAAAAATATTCTGCCTTGGAATGGCCGAAGGTATGCTCTGCGTCGGGCGGCTTTGCGGCGTAGGACAAGGCCCAAAACGCAGCTCCCGCTGCCACTAAGTTAACAATGGACTCAATGGCATCGGACAGTAGCCCTACGGAACCCGTGTATAGGTAGGCCCCAAACTTAAGGGCAATGGTCAGCAGGGCGGCCATGATAGATAGCGCCGCATAGGAACGTGCAGAGGGACGATGCTTTGAGGGCGAATGCATGGGGCAAGACAGCAATCCTTGATTATCATCCAACCCACCTTGTAAGGGCGCAAGGCGTTGAATACCTCAACTCGCCTTTGTTTCGGGGCCGCATTGGGCTAAATATCGTTGCTGGCGTTAAGAGACTCTAGGGCATTGTCTTCCGGCTGGTCCTGGGGTAGCTCCAAGCAGTAGCCTGCCCCATAGACTGTTTTTATATACTTTGGATGGCGCGGGTCCGGTTCTAGCTTCGTGCGCAAATGGCGAACGTGGACTCGAATGGTCTCAATATCGTCGTTGGGGTCGTAGCCCCAAACCTCCTGCAAAATTTCGCTGGGAGATACCGTTTGGCCGTGACGCTGCAACAAACAATGCAATAGTTCGAACTCCAATCGCGTCAGTTTGATGACCTTCTGGTCCCAAAGAATCTCAAACCGCTCTGGCACAAGCGTCAGCGGGCCATAGCTCAAAATTTCAGTGTGCTTTGCGGCTTGGGGGATCCGATCCGTGCGGCGCAACAGCGCCCGCACCCGCGCCAGCATTTCTTCGAGTTCGAAGGGTTTAGTCAGGTAGTCGTCCGCTCCCGCATTGAAGCCTTCAACTTTGTCCTGGGTTTGGCCCAATGCCGTCAGCATTAATACCAAAACGTTCGCAGTTCGCTCGTCCCGGCGCAGCCGCTGGCAAATCGTAAACCCGTCCACCTTCGGTAACATCAGATCCAGCATGATCAGATCGGGCACCATCTGAACGGCCAGTGCCTGTCCCTTCATGCCGTCCGTGACTTGGGTGACGTCGTACCCAGCCATTTCTAAATTGATGGCAACCAACTCTGCGATCGCCGGATCGTCGTCAATAACCAGTATCCGAGGCTTCATTTATATACTCAACGAGAAGAGAATAATGCTGTCTTAAGACAAACGAGGACGAACTAAAGCGTTTGGCGATAAAAACTTAAATCGATCTCTAAAAAATACCTTTACAAGATTATAAGCTTTAGCTTTGAAATCTCGGAGCGATAACGACAATTAAGAGTCTATTTTTACGCCGCTGGCCCTGTAATTTTCTAGATCGGACCCGCTGAGAATCGGCAAACTTCAAAATGCGCTTGCCAAATCCCCACCGTTCTCGTTAATATTGTACTTGCTGCAATCCTCAGTAGCTCAGTGGTAGAGCGGTCGGCTGTTAACCGATTGGTCGCAAGTTCGAATCTTGCCTGGGGAGTTTTAATCTTAACGCTAGATTCTCGACTTTAGGTCTAGCGTACGATCGGCTAGAACAACTTCAAGTCCAAGGCGAACAGGATTCGGCTATCGCCTAGGCCTGGGTCGATGTCATCCCTGGAGATTCCCACCAAAGGGATGCCCCAGTTCACCTGGAGTCCAACCCTGTCCCTCCATTCGTAACGCAGCCCCAGACCAGGCGAAACGAGCAATCGTCCTTCGGTGGACGAGGCTTTACGGTCATTCCAGCCATAGCCAATATCGATGAAGGGATTGACGTATAGCGCGTGGGTGCGTCCTTCGCTCCGAAAGATGGGGATGGAAAGTTCTGCGGTGCTCACAACTGCTCGATCGAATAAATAAAACCCCTCCGGGTAACCCCGCAAAGCCCGATTGCCGCCTAACCCCAGCAGAGACGGGTTGGGTAAGGCCCGATCCGCAAGCTGAATGGCCGAACGCAAGGTGAGGATGGTATCCGGTCGCAGGGCGTAGAGCCATTGCGCTTGTCCTTGCCATCGGAAAAAACGCCCGTCGGGGGCGGATAGATTTTGGGTTGCGCCTAGGTCTAGCCCAATCCCGAAGTCCGAGCGCAGCACGAGTAAGGATCGGCTGTGGCGTTGGATCCATTCCTGAAAAAGATCGAGCTCTGTGATGCGAATGCGACCTCGGGCATCGGAGCCGGACTCTGGCAGAGACAGCGGCAGACCGTCGAGAAATGTGAGTTCGCTTTCTTGACGGGACAGGGACAGGCCGACTGCCAGTTGGTGCTTCGGCGTGTGGACGATCGGCTGGCGGTAGGCGACGGTCAAGTTGCGAGAGACGCTGTCGATATCGGCGATTTTGAAGGGTTGCTGAATGACGCTGCTGTTGGACTGTCCGTAGCTCACGCTGACAGTGCCGTCCTTGGCGTTGACGGGCAGGGTATAGCTCAATCCAAATTCATGGCTGCCATCGGTATTGGTATAGCTGGCACTAAAGCGATCGCCAAAGCCTGTCAGGTTGGTCTGGGTAAAGCGAACCTGTCGGGCCAGCTCGCCGCTGATGGCCGAGCGATAGTTGTTGAGTCCGATGCGAACGCTCCGACTGGGGGCGGGGACGATACTGAGCGCCAGTAAGTTTGTCCCTGGCTGGGTGCCCGGCAATAGCTCGGCAGAAATTCGCTCGATTAGCGGCTCTTGTTTGAGGAGCTGCAGCGCTGCGGTGAGGCGATTGACGTTGAGGGGCGTCCGGGTTGCGGACCGGAGGCGATCGCGAATATACCTGGGGCGAAGGGATTTTGTCCCCGTTACGCGAATTTCTTCAATGGAGCCTTCCACAATTTGGATGGTGACCGTGCCCCCGACCACCTCGCGGTCGGCTGGCAAATAGGCTCCCGAGGTCAAATACCCCCGATCTAAATAAAGCTGAGTGACCGCAGCGCGCGCCTTGAGTAAATCGGCAAACGCCAACGGGCGGTTGAGGAAGGGTGCCGTTGCAGCTCGGAGCTGCTCTTGGGAGAATAAAGTGCTGCCCAGGATCTCAAACCGCCGAACCGTAATCGTTTTCTCAGCAGGGGTCCCGTCGATAGACGGCGGTGTTGCAGGCGATGGGGGCAGCCGGAGAAAATCCTCTGGCGGGGGCAGCAGTTCGGAGGGGAGAGGGACAGGCGGGATTGCCGGAACGGGATTGGGGGGGACCTGCGCGACAGCAGCGCTGCCCGACCATCCAGCGGCGATCGCCGCTAGCCCTAAAACTTGGCACGACCGTCCGCCGCGTTTGTCCTGACACCACCCACTCATAACTTTCGCGCATCAAAAGGGGAAACGCTCTGGATCGTACAGGAATCTACCCATAGAAGAAACCTATAATTTTTCATTGATAGATGCACCGACGATGCGTCAAAGCCCAGAAAAAAGGAGCCTCGCCCCAGCTGGGGCGAGGCTCCAAGTATTAGAACGATTAGAAGGACTCTAGTGCAAATGACCCTAGAAATTCATTTCTGCAGCTTGAACCTTCTCGACCTGCTTTTTCTTGAGAACCAGCATGATCTGGGACAGCATAATTGCGGCAAAGAATGCCATCAGCCACTTCACCCGCGTTGGGTTTTGGAGCACGATTTCAATGTCGTGCTGCCCGAATCCGCCTACGTTGGGGTTGTCCGTAAGGGCTTCCCCTTCCTTAATTTGCTGGCCTTTGGTAACGATCAAGCTAGGCCCTGCCGGAACAGACTCCGTAACCTTTTTGCCGTCAGCAGCGGCGATCGTGACCGTGCGAGCACCGGCATCGCCATCGGCAATGTCGGTGATGACGCCTGAAACAGAAGCGGTAAAGACGTTGTTGTTGGATTTGTCGCCCGTCGGGTACACCTGACCGCGACCGCGATTACCGCCAACGTGAATCAAAGACTTGCCAAAGTGGATGTTCTTATCGGTGGCTGGGTCGGGAGACAGAATGGGGAAGACGATTTCTTGGTGATCTGCACCAGGCAGGGGACCCACGACTAAGATATTGTTCCGTTCGGCACTATAGGGTTGGAAATAAACGCCGCTGGTTTTCTCTTTTAACTCCTCAGAAAGCCGCTCGGGAGGGGCCAGCGTGAAGCCTGCGGGCAAATCTAGCAACGCACCTACATTTAGATCTCCCTTGTCACCGTTACCGAGCACCTGCTTTACGTCAGGATCGTAGGGAATTTTGACGACGGCTTCAAACACCGTGTTGGGCAGTACGGACTGAGGGACCTCAATTTCCGTAGGTTTTTGAGCGAGGTGACAGTTCGCGCAGACAATGCGACCCGTTGCTTCCCGCGGATTTTCGTACGCCTGCTGGGCAAAAACCGGATAGGCTTGGGCGACGGAGGGCAGCGCTAAGGTTCCAACCAAGAGAAGGCCCAGCACGGCCAACAGTTGAGCTGATTTCTTGGCGATGCCAGACAGCAATGTAAATCTTGAAAATAAAGTTCGCTTCATTGTAGTTCGAGGGTGCAATGCGAGACAGTGAAAGAATTAGGGCATAAAGGCGAGCGATCGGACTAGCTCCACCAAGGCGCTTTATCGGTGCGGAAGTCGGTTTCGACCCAAGGCGTAAACACCAGTTTGTCGTCTTCGCTCACACCAGCGTGAGCCAAGGCCAAGGAGAGGGGCGCTGGACCCCGCACGACTTTACCCGTCTCGTCGTATTGCGATCCGTGGCAGGGGCAAATAAATTTGTTTTGTCCGGCATTCCAAGGAACCACGCAGCCCAAGTGCGTGCAAACGGCACTGATGCCGTAGTTGGCAATGGTACTGTCGTCCTGAACGACCACGTAGGTGGGGTCTCCCTTGAAGCCTTGGGCCAAAGAGCGATCGCCCGCAGCGTGACTCTTGAGGTACTCGCTGACCACAATGTCATTTCCCAAGGCATCCTTGGCAATGAGTCCGCCCCCGGCTCCCCCGCTGGAAGGCGGAATAAAAAATTTCACAACTGGATACAGACCGCCCAGGGCCGTACCCGTAATTGCGCCAAAGGTCAAAAAGTTCATAAATTGACGACGCCCCATATCGGGCACGTCAGGGGTTCCAGAGACTTGAGCCATGGTATACGTCGCTTCTAGTGATTTTTTTATGAATGGACAACCCTAAACCGCCCTTAGCTGACTTCGCACTGCTCGTTCGATCTGAGGCTTTCACGACTCGCTGGCGCGAATCGTGAAAGCTCGAACAACGGAAGCGAACCTATGCATGCCGGGCATCATTACATTTCTTGACGTATTATCCCACTAGTTGCCCTGCATTTGCATACGAAATGTAAACAACCTTAAGCTTCTCTCGACGCCTGCATCCCTTCTGAGAGATGCATCCCTTCTGAGGGATCGCGTATCCTGAAGTTGGCTATTTTGGTGTTTGGCAGCAATTTATGACTGGCGCGCAGCTTCAAAACGCACTGATTGCAAAGTGGGGCAAGTCCTACGACGTTCAATTCCGTCGCACTCGCGGCAAGATTTTTGTCCAAGTGATGTGGCGGTATTTGGAGCAGGCTTCTTTCCCGATGACGCCCCAAGAATACCAAGAGCACCTCGAGGCAGTTGTAACCTATCTTCAGGGTTGGGGAGCTTTTCAGCAGGTTATGGAAGCGATTCGGTCGACGCGAGAGCGGCCTCGCTTGGGGAAAGCGGTGAGCATTCCCATCGAGTTAGGCGCGCGCGCTGCGGAATGGATGGTGGAAGAATTTTAGAGAATTTTTGTAAAATACGGTTGAGAGTCGCTCATACCCGCACCGCGAGCCAAGGAAGGGCATACTAGAATACGCCGCTGTCCTCGGATTCGATCGGCTAATTTTACCCTCTCCTCCCCCGCCGAGATGTTGCGATGCTCAATTTAGATTTAGTTCAATCGCTTCAAGACATCACAGATTTAAACCAACTCAAATCCGAGCTCAACGAGCTTCCACCAATCGACGTAGGCGACTACATCGGGGAACTCAGCTCGGACCGACGGGCGATCGCCTTTCGCCTGCTCAACAAAAATCAGGCCACGGAAGTCTTCGAATATCTCCCGCCGGAGGTGCAAGCGGAGCTGATCGGATCCCTCCACGACGCCCAAATCCAACAGGTGATCGAGTCCATGAGTCCCGACGATCGGGCCGAGCTGTTCGACGAGCTGCCAGCGCGGGTGGTCAAACGACTCCTCAGAGAACTCAGCCCCAACGAACGCCAAGCCACTTCTACGATTCTGGGTTACGCAGAAGGCACGGCAGGCCGTCTGATGACGACGGAATACGTGCAAATCCGTCAGGGCCTGAAGGTGAGCGAGGCCATCCAGAAAATTCGGCTGACCGACCAAGATAAAGAAACGGTCTACTACGCCTACGTCACCGACGACTCCCGCCGCCTCAAGCAGGTGGTGTCCCTGCGACAGCTCTTGTTTTCGATTCAGGATGTCTTGGTCAAAGATATCGCGAGCGATCGCGTCCTTAACGTCCATACCGATACGCCCCAAGAAGAAGTCGCCCAGCTCATGAAGCGCTACGACCTTTTGGCGCTTCCCGTGGTCGATCGAGAGGATCGGCTGGTGGGTATCGTGACCATCGACGACATCGTCGATGTCATCGAAGAAGAGGCGACCGAAGACATCCAAAAATTGGCGGGGATTAGCGGGGATGAAGAAGCGTTGTCCGCACCGCTCACGACCCTGCAAAAACGACTGCCGTGGCTGTTGGGGAATTTGGCGCTCTATATTGGAGCGGCCAGCGCGATCGCCCCGTTTCAATACCTGATTGCCGTGGTCCCCGTCCTTGCCGTTATTATGCCCATCATGTCCAACGCCAGCGGCACCGTCGCCATTCAGGCCCTCTCCGTGACCGTACGGGGATTGGGCGTAGGCGAAGTGACCCCCAAAGAGACGCTCTTGGTTTTGCGCAAAGAGCTGCTGGCAGGGATTGGAACGGCCTTGGCCCTAGGGCTGACCGTTACCCTGCTGTCCATGATTTGGGCGACGGCAGGCGAGCGCTGGGTGGGTTTAGTTGCAGGGGTTGTCATGGCGCTCAACGTCATTGTCGCTGCGAGCCTCGGCACCCTGCTGCCCATGGGCTTTAAGCGGATTAACTTAGACCCCGCGCTCATTAGCGGCCCCTTGCTGACCACAATGCTAGACGGCATTGGGTTTTTAACATTCCTAAGCCTGATATCTATAGTCCTCAAGTCTTAGAGTCCTAACCAATCTCCGCCCACTTTACTCGCTCGAGACTCATTAGCGTCGATTCAAAAGTCCCCGCTCGGCGAGCAAGCGGCTGAGATGTTGCACGACCAGGGGTTCCGAGCAGTGTTTTGCCGCAAACGCCGCTGCATTGGCTCCTAGCGTTCGACATTGCTCGGGATGCTGCCAGAGATGCGCTATGGACTGCGTTAGGGAGTCTAGGTTGCCAGCCTCATAGGTTAGCGCGGTACGTCCGTTCTGAATATAGTCTTGAATACCGCTAGAGTTTGTGACGATAGATCCCTTTGCCAGCTTCATCGCAGTCACTAAAGTAATGTGCCCGGTCGGAACTTTTGCATTAATGAGAGGGAGCACCATAAAACGAGAAAACTTCAAGATATTGGCTGCGTGTCCTGGGGAAATATCGGTCATCACCTTCACGTTAGGTGGAATCTCAAGGCCATTCAAGCTATTAGCGCCAACGACTAAAACTAGCCTCAAGTGAGGCAACTGGTGCATCGCCGCTATTAAAAGTTTGTAGTCTCGCCCAAACCGACCGATGGCACAAATATAGTCTTCTGTTTCTAGGGCGGCTTGGGGTTCGTAATAAATCTCTCCCATTTTCCATAGCTGAACTTCTATTCGCGCGGGGGGAATCTTGAAATACTCGCGATAAAGCTGCTTCTCTACTGTGGAAGATACGACAAAATGACTGACTGCATCGAAGCAAGCGGTCATTGCAATCCGCCTCAACGCGTTTGGCAGAAACGGATAGTTAAAGGCGACCGCAACGTGCTCTGTGGGGTTTCCCAGAATTTTGCTAAAGAAGGCGCACCAAAACGTTAGCTCGGCTTCTTGGCTGATCAAAAGCTTGGCATTCAGTTGCTTTGCTAACCGGACTGCTTTGAAACTTCCATAAATCTTGCCCAAGTCGGGACGTTTGACCAGCTTTTGAAGAATGCCTAAGTTTGGGTATTGGGTCAGGTACCAATCGACCCGGTATTCTGAAAAATGGTTTGAATACCACTCAGTCCGATCTTCTCTGGAGACCGTACAACAAACAATCGAGGCGGGCGCATCGGATTGAGATGCTACATCTTTAGAAGTAGGGCTGGCCATTTAAGCAATTGCATTCGGTATCTTTGTATTGAGACAACCTAACGCATTTGTTGACGCTATGAACCCTTGCTTTCCGGCCACGATATTCTGTGGGCTTACGTTTGCGCTGGTTGCCTGTACCAGTCCGGGAAATTCTACCGCCCAGACGCCCCTTGCTTCGGACCTGAGCGTAGCGCCCACTCCCATCGCCGCCGCCCCTGTGAAGCGATCGCCGTCTAAACCAGCGGCCCCCCAAGCCAACCTCCTAGGCATCAACGTCGATTCGCCGACGGACTACAGCGGCACCCGCATGTTTGCGGACGCCATCAAGCAAAGTCGAGAATGGCGCATCCCCAATACCGAAACCCTCGCACCCGTGGATGCTAACGGCTGGCCCTTAAGAGACGCACAGCTTACCGTTTGGCACGGCATTGCGCGAATGAACGGTCGATATCGCCTCTCCTTTACGGGACGGGCCGATGCCAAAGTAGGCTGCTGTTCGGGAACGATTCAAAATCAGGTCTACAGTCCGAGCACCAATACCACCACTGCCGATCTCATCTATCCCGCCACCGATGGCGCGGGACTTTTTCTAGAGTTTAATAACACCAAACGCACCGCTACCAGTCCCAGCGGCTCTGGCATTACCAACGTTAAATTAATGCGTCCCATCACTGAAGGGGGAACCGAAACCTATCCGCCGTCCACCCTCTTTACAACGCATTACAAAGAAAGTCTGAAGCGGTTTCAGGTCTTGCGGTTTATGGACTTTCTGGCTACCAACAGCAACGGTCAAAAACGCTGGTCGGAGCGGCTGACGCCGAGCTGGTATTCGATGCATCAATCTAAAGCGGGTTATGGCTGGCAGGGGCGTGGAGGTGCTTACGAGTACGCCATCGCACTCTGTAACGAACTGAGCGCCGATTGCTGGCTGACCGTTCCGGCCCAGGCGGACGATGACTACGTGCGTCAGCTTGCGGCACTGGTCAAAGCGCAACTTAACCCGAAGCTAAAGCTGTACGTGGAATATTCCAACGAGCTATGGAACTTTGCGCCCGCGTTTCAGCAAGCCAATCACAATCTAGCCCTAGCCAAAACCGAGGTAGCAGCTGGCTCGCCCTTGAACTTTGATGGCGAGAAAAACAGCGGGTATTGGGCTTGGCGGCGCGTCGCCAAACGCGGTGCTGAAATTTCTTCGATCTTCCGTCAGATCTTTGGCGATGCCGCCATGATGACCCGCGTGCGACCTTTGCTGATGGCCCAGCTTGGCTTTACCGACGGTCCTCTGTTCCAAGCCATTTATTTTTTGCAGAACTACTCCAACAATCCCGCCCTAGTCTCTGCACCAAAGCCTCCCAAATACTATTTCTACGGGTTGGGCGGCAGCGCCTACTACAATCCCAAAACCCCATCTTCGCCCGATGCCGTTTTTGCCGACCTCAGCAACCAAGCGGAATGGGTGAAGGCACTCCGGCAGGATGCCAACTATGCAGCGGCCTTTGGACTCAAGCGCATTGCCTATGAGGGTGGACCCAGCCTGGAAGGCGGCAGTATTACAGACCAAAACCGCCCGACCTATCGCAACGACCCGCGCATTAAATCGGCTATGGTGCAAGCCCACGATGTTTGGAGTGCCAACGGCGGCGATCTGCTCGCCTACTTCACCCTTACCGGAGAGTCACCTTGGGGCTTTGTGCCCGATATTTGGGATATCACCAATCCCCAGAAAAACCTGAAGTTCCAAGCGATGGATGCGCTCAACACTCGACCGCGAGCGAAAGTCACCTACGGAGTCGCGCTTCCAACTGTTTTAGAGGCAGCCCAGTACGACGCGCCGCCAAAGAGCCTGAATTATCGTCCCGATCGGCTCCAGCCCGGACAGTGGTTGAGCTATACGGTTCGGGTCGATCGAGCGGGCGATTTTAAGATCGAACTCAAAGGCAACGCTGCTGACGCGAATAGTAAAGTCGAGATTTGGGTCGATGGAACCCTGGTCGGCGTGGTGAGTCTGCCCAAGTCGGGCTGGATCCCTAGCGCTGGGAAAACGCCAGACGTCCGGGTATCGCTGGGAGAAGGGCTACACGGCATTATGATTCGCAGTAAGGCCGGGACGATAAATGCGAGTCAAATTATCGTGAAACAGTGAACGACGCTGCACGACTGCACTGACAAGGCACTCATCTAGCCGATCGCACGATCTCGCTCGATTGCGGGCAACTAGAGTACGACAAACTCACCCACAAGCCCGCTTCAGCGTTCACGACCAAAGGCGATCGAGCGGTAGCCCCAAACCCACCCAATACCGAATTGCCAGCGTAATGGCCACGCAAACGATGAGAAGGCAGGTCGTCTTCAAGTCCTGCATCAGGCCAGAAAACCCTTCTTTCCAGAGACCGTAACTGACGGCAAGGTAAAAAGGGACATCATTGAGGGCGATCGCAATTACGGCACCCAGGGGTCCCAGCACCGCAAACCCTAAAGGCAGTGCCACTAACATGTAAGCAAATTTCAGACAATTTCCCACGGCCCCGTAGAGGGGCGTTCCCACGGCGATGAGCGCCGGAGCTGTCGTCATGGGAAGGATCCGAGGCCAGTTGCCCAAGGCCAGAATGGGCAGCATCCAAGCCGCTCGCTCGAAGGTAGGAGGGTATAGACCCAGAATGAGAAAATCGCCGAAGCAAATCAGCCCGGTCAGGCCGACAGCCGTTCCCACCAATAAGAGATTGCGTTTCTCTAGAATTTTGCGACGCAGTTCCGATCTGGGTAAATGGTTTTGCTGCGAAATAACGGGCAGAATGACGTTACTGCCAACGGCCTGAATCACAGATAGGGGTAAGTCTGAGAGCGTAAACGCAATCGTGTAAATGCCCAGCAGTTCCAGCGGGAACAAGCGTCCCAAAATGAGGCGATCGGCTTGACCTGCGAGAAACGTCATGGCAGTGGACAGAAAAACCCATCGTCCGAAATTGATCAGATCCTCGAGTGCGTCTTTGTCCCAGGCCAGTCGATTGATATACCCCAAGCGGTGACTCCAAAGCATCTTAAGCACGGTTGAGACTAACGTGCTGCCGACCAAAGCCCAAATGGTAGGGCTGAGGTAAGCCCATACCAGCATGATGAGGGTAGAGACTAGCTGAATAATGAACTCAAATCGGGTGATTTTGCCCACGTTCAAGCTGCGGCTGAGCGAAGACAGCGAGGTCGATATCAGCCCATCAAAAATGGTGGTCAGCCCGGTAACAGGAATGAGCCATAGAAAATCTGGATTGCGGTAAATTGCTGCTAAGGGCCAAGTTATAGCCAAACAGCAGACCCATAACCCCACCCCCCGAATAATTTGAAGCGTCCAGGCCGTATTGAGAAATGCTGGGTCGTCTCCGCGCGGGTTTTGAATGATGCTGGGACGAACGCCCAAATCTGAAAAGAAGTGCAGCCCCATAATGAAGGTATTGAGCAGCGCCATGAGGCCGAACAGGTCAGGCAACAGGAGGCGCGTCAGGATCAAATTACTGGCAAACCGAAGGCCCTGACTGGAGCCGTAGCCAATCAGGGTCCACACCGTTCCCCGAACGGCCAATGATTTCAGGGATGCCATAGATGCCTATATCAATACTTCAGCTTTAGTATTCACCACTCCACCCCAGAATACTTATTCCGCTGAAAATTAGACGCTCGGTTCTACCGCAGCCGCTCTGAGGCTGGATGCCTCAACTCTAGTCGTTTGCCAAACGATCGGAGAGTTTAATAGGATAGGGAAACTTGCCTTACCGAAAGAGATTAAAAGCAATGGAGCCTGCTCTAACGCGCATCGGAACTCAAATGTCGGCACTGACTGGCGTTCGAGCCATCATGAAAGATATTATCGAGACGCTCCGAGAAAGTCAGGGCAAAACCTTCATTAACCTCAGCGCCGGGAATCCCGTCATTTTGCCCGAAGTCGAGCAGTTGTGGCGCAACAGCACGATGGAATTGCTCGGCAGCCCCGAGTACGGCGAGGTGGTCTGCCGTTATGGAGCTAGCCAAGGTTACGCCCCCCTTGTAGACGCCATTATTGAGGATTTCAATCAGCGCTACGGACTGGCGCTAATCTCCAAACAGGTGCTGATTACGCCAGGGAGCCAGTCGCTTTATTTTCTGGCAGCCAATGCCTTTGGCGGGGTCAATGCCGAAGGGAACCTCAAGCGCATCGTTTTGCCGCTCAGCCCAGACTACACGGGCTACGGCGGTGTGAGCCTAGACTCTCAGGCGTTGGTGGCCTATAAGCCGACGCTGGATATTGACGAGGCGGGCCATCGCTTTAAGTATCGCCCCGACTTCAGCCAGCTTCGGATTGATAAGACGACTGGATGCATTATCTTCTCGCGCCCCTGCAATCCTACGGGAAACGTGTTGACGGATCTAGAAGTCGAAAAAATTGCAGCCCTAGCCCAACCTTTCGACGTACCCGTATTTATTGACTCGGCCTACGGCCCTCCCTTTCCTAGCCTCAACTTCACCGAGCTGAAGCCCTACATTGGCGGCAACGTAGTTCACTGCATGAGTTTGTCGAAGGCAGGCTTGCCAGGCGAGCGGATCGGGATTGCCATTGGCGATGAGCGGATTATTCAGGTTTTAGAGGCTTTCCAGACCAATATCTGCATTCATTCCGGGCGCTACGGCCAGGCGATCGCCGCCCAAGCCATTCGCTCTGGTGCCCTAGCCCAGATTTCGGAAAGTATCATCCGACCGTTCTATCAGAAAAAATTCGCCATTCTCGAAGCAGCCTTGAGCGAATTTATGCCCCCCGATTTGCCCTGGTTTCTCCATCGCGGGGAAGGGGCCATCTTTGGCTGGGTCTGGTTCCGCGACCTGCCCGTAACCGACTGGGAATTATACCAGCACCTTAAAGTAGCGGGTGTCATCGCAGTCCCTGGCAGCACTTTCTTCCCCGGACTGCGCGAAGATTGGCCCCACAAACACCAGTGCTTGCGCCTCAGCCTCACCGCCACGGACGAAGAAATTGTCCAAGGCATGAAGCGCTTGGCAGAAGTGGTGCAGCGCGTATACTCAGCCCATTTAGAACCCGCCATTACTCGCTAATCAGCGTTTTACCTATGCCTACGGATCTCAGCGAGTGGATTGAAATTGGCCGCATTGTTTCCCCCCAGGGGCTCCATGGGGAAGTGCGCGTGTATCCCGATTCGGATTTTCCAGAACGGTTCGTCAAGCCAGGGGAGCGATGGATGCTCCGGGCTGGAGCAAAAGAGCTAGAGTCTGTCACTCTCCAGACCGGACGCTTTTTGGACGGGAAAGGACTCTATGTCCTGCGTTTTGCAGAATTTTCGAGTATCGACCAAGCAGAGCTACTGCGCGGGGCCAAGCTGATGGTGCCCGTGGGCGATCGCCCTCCCCTAAAAGCGGGTGAATTCCACGTCATGGATTTGGTCGGCATGACGGTCATCGATGGCAATACTCAAGAAACCATCGGTACCGTTGTCGGGATTGCCAATGCAGGCAACGATCTGCTAGAGATTGAGCCGCAGAACGCACCAGGTCAGAAAATTTTGGTGCCCATGGTCAAAGCATTTGTGAAATCTCTCAATCTTCAGACCCGGCAGATCGAGCTGCTGCCGATTCCTGGGTTGATCCCAGATTTATCCCACGCTGCTGAGTAGGCATTTCCACTCGGTCGAGATATTTTGATAGCAAGCATTAAGAAAGTCTAAGAACGCCTTGCCCGATCGCCTAACACTTATAACACGCAATACACGAAAGTTTGAGCGGGTTCTTTACGGCGGGGGATGGGGTATGGCGGGTTGCTTTTGCCTTTGACCCAGAAAGATGTGCAATTTTATTGGTAGCTGGCGATAAGTCTGGGGGGAGTCAAAAGCGTTTTTATAAGCAATTGATTGAGAAGGCAGATCGACGTTTTGAGTCTCATTTAACTCGTTTAAGGAAGCGTAAAAATAGTGGCGACGACACTTAGAGAAAAATTAGCCAGTTTGCCGATCGAACGCCGCGAAAAGATTGAAGCTAAGGCACAGCAGCTGATTGCGGAAGAAATGTCTTTGCAATCGCTACGGAAGGCGAGACTGCTCACTCAGGAGAAGGTTGCTGAATTGTTGGATATTCGTCAGGAAAATGTGTCTCGGATTGAGAAGCGAGCGGATCTATTAATCTCGACGTTGAGGGATTATGTGAGTTCTATGGGTGGGGAGTTACGCCTGATTGTTGAGTTCCCAGACTATCCGCCGATTGAATTATCGGGGTTTGGAGAGGTTGAGGTTGAAAAGTCTACTGCCCAGAAATCTACTCCTCAGAAAAAGAAGAAGTAGAATATCGAAGATTTGGGGCGATCGCCTTTCCTTAGGTTTCTGCTTTGGCTGCGATCGCCCCTCTAGCCCAAGCTTAGACCTTGTAAGGCGATCGCCGTTCACCGAGGCTGGGCGATCGCCACTGACGATAAAAAGGCAATTGCATTCTTTCGGCAAGAAGTCCCTCAGTCAAAAATCATCTCAACCTTGGAAGCGGTCAAATATTGGTCAGAGCAATCCAGTCTCAAAGCATCAGAACTACGGAGCGTATTGGACGCTATTCGGATCAAAGGGCGATACATCCCAGACAAAGACCACCCACTACAAAGTTGGTGGAAAAGTGCCATGACATGATTCCAGCATTGAAGCGCTGTTTAGACCGCATCTACTACCAAGTGGGGTCAGAGAACAAATTCACCGTCAGGGTGCCAAACCCCGGCGGAATAGCTGTGATGCAGGTACAGACATCGCCTACCTCTTCAATTTCCACCTCGCAGGCATGACAGGATCCCATCAGGCACCCAGTGGGGATGTCGATGCCAGCCCTTGCCGCCACGGCCAAAAAAGACTCGCCCACCTCAGCCTCAACCTCAACCTCATCGGGTAAAAATCGAATTACAACACTCACAGGCTCAGTTCTATAGGTCCTCTTCTATTTTGACAAAGGTTGCGCCTAAAACGAGTTAACGCTCGATCCACAGAGTCCCAGCGTCCGGCGCTAGCCCGACACAGGTTTGCCCAGAGCACGCTGCCTTCAAATCAGTGCCAAAACAACTACATTTCTTCAGAAATTTTGCGGTTGATTACAGAATAATAAGCTACCGATTCTCTGTATTTACACAGTCTGAATCAATACAGTATTGTTTCAATTAGGGTTTATTTGGAATCGGAGAATACAAACCAAAAAGCCTTCATACGTTGCGGATTCCCCCTTCAGCTCTAAACCATAAGGGCTTCATAGATTTTAAGCCCTCTTGATGTTCCCCAACCTTTAATTCATTGAGTGGTGCTGCATTACAGCCAACAACTTTCGTTTGAGCCTCTATATAACAAACAGGCAAGATCGCAGCCTAACGGCGATCGCTAGATAATATCCTAGGGAGAGAAAATATGCCAATCAACCTTGATGCACCCCTTGCGTGGGAACGCGCGAATGCAGATGAACTTGCCATGTTAGACGATTTGCAAGGCAACATTCTTAAGGGTCACGGACGGAATCACACGCAAAATCTTTTCTTTGTCTTGGACCCCCAAAAACCTCAAGAGGGCAGAGGCTTTCTCAAAGTTTTGGCTCAAAGTATTAAATCGGCTCGCCAGCAGCTCCAAGAAGCAAAAGAATATCGAATCAGTAAAAAAGATGCGGGCGTTTTTATCACCGTCGTCTTGTCGGCAAGCGGGTATGGCGCGCTCGGGATTGCCGAGGATAGCATTCCCGCAGATCCGGCCTTTCGGAGCGGTCTCAAGCAGCGTAAAGATATTTTGAGCGACCCCGATCCCGAAGAGTGGGATCCGGCTTTCCAAGAACCCATTCATGGGATGATCCTAATTGGCGGTTCCGATGAAGCTCAAGTTCGGCAGGTGCATCGTAGAATCCAGCAGCAAAAACCCGCTTCTGTCAAAATCATCGGAACCGAGTACGGTCTCGCCATGCGCAACAAAAACGGCGATGGCATCGAGCATTTCGGCTACGTAGATGGCAGAAGTCAGCCCTTGCTGCTCCAAGAAGATATCGAGATTGAGAAAACCCAAAAAGATGGCATCGACATTTGGGATCCGACCTTTCCGCTGAAGCAGGTGCTGGTACCTTGCCCTGGCGGGGCTTCCAAGGACTTGAGTTTTGGCAGCTATTTTGTCTTTCGCAAATTGGAGCAAAATGTCAAAGGCTTCAAGGAAAGAGAAGAAGCAATTGCCGAAGAGCTCAAGCTAGCAGAGACGGGGCAAGACCCAGAACTTGCTGGAGCAATGCTCGTGGGCCGCTTTGAAGACGGAACGCCTGTCGTTCTAAAGAATACGGATGGATTAGTTAACCCAGTTAAAAACAACTTCGATTTCAGTCAGGATACGGCAGGCGGCAAATGTCCGTTTCACGGTCATATTCGTAAAACAAACCCGCGCGGCGATAGCGTCCGGGAATTCGGAGTGCCCTTGGAAGAGGAGCGATCGCACATTATGGCGCGACGCGGGATCACCTACGGCACGCGCAATGCCGAACTCGATGCGGAAGGCAAAATTATCGAACTGAAGGATAAGCCCGTGGGCGGCGTGGGTCTCTTATTTATGGCCTACCAAAGCAACTTCGAAAATCAGTTCGAATTTACCCAAGCCAGTTGGGCCAACAACCCTGGCTTTGTAAAGGGCGATGCGGGGCTCGATCCGGTCATCGGGCAGGGGGCAGGGTCTTCAACGCCTCAACAACAGCCTGCAGTATGGGGCGACGCGAATTCCAAAAAGCCGATCGATTTCCACGGGTTTGTCACGATGAAGGGCGGCGAGTATTTCTTTTCGCCCTGCATCAGCTTTTTCAAGAATCTTTGATTCGCTCCTGTGCCTAGGGCGGATTCAATCCCTAGGCACAGGCTCGGCCAACGTCAATTCAGCTTGAAAAGGAACCTCATTGCGATGGCTTTAATCGATCGCGTCAGAACGGTGCTGGGTCGTCTTGCACCCCAGGGATGGCAAGCGCTGTTTGCCCGCCACGGCCTGGATATTACGGCAGCGGATCTGAAGGCCGAACTGGGTCGGCCCCTGATCGGCATCGATCGCAGCCTGCCGGGATTTGAGGACTTTGCCCGAGAAGGCGATCGCGGCATTACGCCGGGTCAACCCGCCCGCAGCCTGCTGTTTCACGGCCTTGCCTCTCCCAACGTCGTCAAGGGAGCCAACGGTGCCGATCTGAAGGCGTTCCCCACCTTAGCCGAATTGGAAGCTGTCGAAAACTATGTATTTGGGGTCAATCCGCCCTCGCTGCTGGAATTGAGAGCGCGATCGCAGGGTACTAACCTGGCCATTGTCGTGTTTGCCTGCGAATATCGACCCGCCGCCGAAACCGTCCACTTCAAGCACGCGGACTATTGCTTCTCCCGGACCGGCGTTTCCCGAGTGGGAACGGCCCCAGCCGCATATTTGCCCAAACACAGAGGGTTTCTACCGTTTGTAGAAGGCGATGTCCACGGCTTGAGAGTATTGCCCGCACGATACGCGGCCTACGTTGCAGTACAGCGCAAGGGCGACCCCAATTCCTTTGGCCCGATGCGATTCCAGAATACGGCTGAGAAGAACGACCGGACTTTAGATTTTTGGGTGCCGCTCCATAAGTTGTTCGACGGCAATGAATGCATTCGCGGCTTGGATTTGCAAGTCACGCTGAAAGCCCAACACCTCAACGAGAAACTGCGGCGCATTCACCTGGAATTTGGCAGAAAGGGCATTGATGGCGGCTGGCGCGAACCGGATATCAGTCAGTCTCCCTTTATCTTTCGCGACGGCATTGCAGACTGGGCTGCGGACGCGGCTTTGGGGACGGGTTTATTGGTTCCGACAGTGCACCCTAAATTAATTGAAGCTGCCACCTATCAAGGGAAGCCTCTCACCTATCGAGTCGCGCCCAACAGCTCTACCCTCTCTTCTAGCCTCCTCATTGAAGCTGAAGGCGATTTTCGCCAAGCGCCGGAGTACGTCCACGCGCGCCATATCGTGCGGCAAAACGGCACGGAAGAAAATCTAAACGACCGACGAGACGTGGAAGCAGCCGTCGTGCAGGGAAATTATCGCGCCCGTCACTACCTTGACTTCACGGGAGATGGCTGGATTGACGCGGAATGTACCCAACTCGCCACCGATCTGAACCGTCGGGTACCCGCTTACTCTTTAGTAACGGCTCCAGATTTTTTCCCGAATTGCGATCAGCGAGAGCTTTTGGAATGGACGGAGACAGAAGTCCCTACAGCGCTGCGCGAGAACCTCTGGCGGATACCGCCGTTAACCCTATCCGACGAGCGAATTGCGCCAAATCTACAATTGGCCGGGGCAAATTTCCGACCCGAGGACAAGACCGTAACAGCGATCGTTTCTTTACCTCAAGTCGGCCCGGTGCAGCTTACGCAGCTCGATACGCCTACAACCCAGCGCCACGCCTATCTTCCCGATGCGGCAGCGGGCGTCTTCGCACCGGGGTGGGATGTCAGCCTCAGCCAAACACGCGCTCAGCCTCCAACACCGCATTTAGCCGCCTACGGATTGGGAAGTCCCTTTCCAGAGGATGCCAAACTCTGCGCCGCCCTGAGTACCTTTTGGCCTGCTGTGGCCCCCGATGCCGCCCGAACCTTCGAACCCAATGCGATCTGGCCTACGGTCAGTCCGATGACAGAGGAGGAGATCGGTCAGGCTGGAACGCTGCCTTGGGACGGTATTGCAGGGCCGCAGGTCATCACTGCAAGCAACCGTACAGTGGTTGAATACCCGGACTTCGACCACGCAGATTATGTCGAAAGCGCGCTGCAAAACAAGTTTTCGATTTCGCTGACGGGGCAGGTAGACGTGCAGCTTTATAAAGCTAGGGTTTTGGCGATGGCGCGGGTTTATCGAGCCTTGGGCTTAAATACCATTCCTCAAAAGGGGGCTTGGAGCGTAGTTTCTTTCCGAAAAGCTTTGGCGGCGGATGTGGAACTGCAGCAGGCCCAGACGCAAGCCGGGGTAACACTACAGGGTGATATCTATCGGTTCCAGATCTATCGACACGGAACTTCACGGCTAAATAGCACCAATCCTCGCAAGCGCCGGGTAGATATCCTGGAAACTGCAACGCTCTTTGTAGACCCGCTCAGACTTCTACTCAAGCGCGGGTCGAGTAATTGGATAGCTAGAAATGGCTGATCGAACAATTCCATTGCTCTCGCGGCGATCGCGCGGTCATAGTGCTTGCAGCCTGAGAACGAGCGGCACGCGCTGATGACATCAAGCGGCTAACGACCTATCGGAGATCGCCTTGCGTACTTCGCTGGCAGGAATAATTGTCTAATCTGCTTTCAGTTTTTAAAGCTGAATATCAAAAGCTTTAGAGCCCAAAAGTTCATAGGCTTCCAAGCTCTGCTAGGAAACCTATGAGCAAATTGAGATCGCTTGATTTATCTCATAAAATTCGTCTTATGAGATTTAATTCCTACCTCGCATGTGCCATTAGTTGCTCTTGAAGCTGGCTTTTTGCTTGTTTAAACTGCGTAGCCATTTGCTCCCGTTGCTCGTCGCTACAGTTGTTGCGAATGGCAGCAAACATAGTACTTTCTTCCTGACGGACGTGATCCATGACTGCACTCTTAAGCTGCTCGATTCGAGCCTTAAATGAGTTGACAGTATCGCCAGAGGAAAGATCTGCAGACTTCAACTCCTCTAACATGACCTTCATTTCAGCTTGCTCGTCGTATAGCTCTTGGGTTTCGCCGTAGAAAGGACGAACGCCTGGATACACGACCTGCTCTTCAGCTTCTGCATGGACGGACAAATCTTTATAAATCTGACCGAAGTACTCCTGAATCTTTTGAGGATCGTTAGTATTGTCAATTTGCATGAACAGCGTGTTAACTTTACTGTGATCCATTCGGATGATATCTTCGATGTTCATGTCAGACTTGTCGCTGGCTTGCGTAACAGCACTACCTGCAACGCCCGAAATTGCAGCCACAGCGTCTTGAACGCGCGCCCACAATCCTTGTTTTGCCTCTTGACCTGTTAGCTCGCGAACGCCCAAAATTTCTAATATGCCCTTGAGCTGCTCTTGATGGGCGCGATTTTCAAAGTTTACGGTATTGAGGGGCGTAATAGCAGCTTCAACGTCTGCTCCTACGACCTGAGCTGCTTTATGAACGAGCAAACCAGACATTACCTGCTGGTGTTTTAACAACTCGTGCTGAGAAACCTTTTCATACAGAGATAGCTCAGAACCTTCCATCAGGTCTCGAACTTCTTCTACCATTTGAGTAATCGTCTCTTTTGGCTCACCTTGCACGCCATATTGGACGATTACGGTATCTAGCACTCCCAAGTTCTTGCGGTCGTCTTCTAACATTTTATTAAAGCGATCGCAGACTTCCGAGTCACTACAGGCTGAGATCAGCTTCTCTTCGTTTGCAATCAGCAGATTTTGCACTTCTTTAATGCCTGCAAGCTGACACGCGATCGCCGTACGCTTTGAGTCATCTAATGAAATAGACATTTGTGTTCTCCTTATGTACGTTCGTTTCTAAGCTGAACGATCCTTCTCAAAGGCTAACTTTTCGGAGAGCAGAGCCCATCTTTCCAATGAGCGATCTAACATGTCTATCTTCTAGCTACAAGGCTAAAACCAGGCCAACTTCCAAATCAAGCAACAGTATCTTAATGTTAATTTACAACCAAAGATAGATTCCGCGACTTGACGAGATCGATACGATGAAAATGCTCGAATTCACGCTAGCCATCATAACTTTTACTTAAGAGAGGTTACCATGCAGTCCAATACCACTACTACCAACGCAGCAGACGCCAACGCTTATAACGGCAAGAACCGTAATACGTTTCTATTTGGATTTACCCCCCAAGCAGAACTATGGAATGGAAGATTTGCAATGATAGGTTTTCTGGCTTATCTTTTGTGGGACTTGAAAGGATATAGCGTAATTCGCGACCTTTTTCATTGGTCTACTTACTCTAACTAGTTAAAAGTACTAGAGGCTAGGTTAACCGATCTTACAACGTCTTGAGATTTCGCTTTTGGGCAACTCAAACGAGCAAAATAGCATCCTCAAATCTCGTTGTTTATTTGGAGATAGGTATTTTACCTATCTCCAAATAATCTGTGCTCTATTATTTTCACATTTTTCGAAGAATATAGTTTTAAGTAGCGTCACAAAGATTTGACTGTGACGTTGTCATAAAGACTGAAAGACCAATATCGTGCGCGCAAAAGACCGAAAGTCATCCCCCCAAAAAACAAAGTTTGGTATTGACTGCTCTAGGCAATCTTTTCGGATTTATACTCGGTAGGATAAAAAATTAGATGCAAGAATACGATGTGATTATTATTGGAGCAGGTCACAATGGGCTTGTTTGCGCCTCCTACTTATTGAAAGCAGGTTATAGCGTCTTGGTTTTGGAAAAAAGATCTGTCCCTGGTGGAGGCGCCACGACGGAAGAAGTAATGCCTGAGGAGGCCCCCGGATTCAAGTTTAATCTTTGCGCGATCGATCATGAGTTTATTCATTTAGGACCTGTTGTTGAAGAGTTAGAACTCGAAAAACATGGGTTAAAGTATCTTTTTTGCGATCCGGTCGTGTTTTGCCCCCATCCCGACGGAAAATATTTTCTAGGACGCAAGTCCGTAGAAGCGACTTGCGCTGAAATTAGTCGCTACAGCAGTCGCGATGCCAAGCGGTACAAAGAGTTTGTAGATTTTTGGCAGCGCCTCCTGCAAGGCATCATTCCCATTTTTAATGCACCTCCTAAATCTATTATTGATATTGCGGGTAATTACGATCTTCAAAAGCTGAAGGATTTACTTTCAGTTTTAGGACCACCCAACAAAACATTGGATTTATTTCGCACGCTTTTAAGTAGTGCGGAAGATAACGTTAACGAGTGGTTCGACTCGGAATTCTTAAAAGCTCCACTTGCCAGACTTGCCTCCGAGCTAGGCGCGCCGCCCAGTCAAAAAACACTAGCGATTGGTGCAATTATGATGGCAATGCGTCACCACCCCGGCATGGCTAGACCAGTCGGAGGAACTGGTGCTTTAGTATCGGCTCTGCTCAACTTAATCTCCAGCTTAGGAGGCGAAGTATTGACCGACCGAGCAGTCGAAAAGGTCTTAATCGATGATGGTCGAGCTGTAGGGGTTCGCGTTAAGGGCGGATCCGAGTACCGAGCTAAATGCGGAGTGATTTCCAATATTGACGCCCAACGTTTGTTTCTACACCTAGTAGATAGTGGCGATGTAGATAACGCAGATTCTGCACTTCGCGAGCGTCTCGAGCGTCGAATTGCCAACAACAACGAAACAATCCTCAAAATCGACTGCGCGTTATCGGAACCTTTACGCTTCGAGCATCACGAGCACCAAGATGAATATTTGATTGGCTCGGTTTTAATTGCAGATTCAGTCAAGCAAGTAGAAACAGCTCACAGCGATCCGAGCATCGGGAAAATTCCAGATTCCGATCCGTCAATGTATGTCGTTATGCCCACAATGCTCGATCCTACAATGGCTCCTGAGGGCAAACACACGCTCTGGATCGAGTTTTTTGCACCTTACCAAGTTGAGAATGCAGAAGGTACCGGGCTGCATGGAACGGGATGGACCGACGAATTAAAGAATAAAGTAGCCGATCGCGTCATCGACAAGCTAGCCGATTACGCGCCCAACTTAAAAAACGCCATCATAGCGCGTCGGGTGGAGAGCCCTGCTGAATTAGGGGAGCGGCTGGGCGTCCTCAAGGGAAATTACTATCACATTGATATGAGCTTAGAGCAAATGATATTTTTCCGCCCTCTGCCCGAGCTGGCCAACTACAAAACGCCCGTTGAAGGTCTATTTTTAAGCGGGGCGGGTACCCATCCCGGTGGTTCGATTTCAGGCATGCCAGGTCGTAACTGCGCCCGTGCATTTTTGCAAAACCAGAACTCTATGGTGCAAGCTATAAAAGATGCAAAAGACTCCATTCAATCCACCGTTCAATCTGTTTTGGGAACCATTTAGGTTTGTCATTAAGATTGCCCTACAAGAAAAACTGTCATGCAAAGCAAGGTTTTAATTCTAGGAGGTCGTGGCAGAATTGGGACTAGCGTCGCCCTAGATCTCCTCACGCATACGCAAGCCCAAGTTGTTGTTACAGGACGTTCGACGGCTACTGCCACTTCTCCTTTACTAGAACAATTCAGCGATCGACTCCAGTATCTGCCCCTAGATTTAGCAGACGAGTCCAGTTTGTCTGCGGCGATCTCCCCGGTTGACTTAGTCGTCCATTGTGCGGGGCCGTTCCGCCAGCGAACGACTGCGGCACTGAAAACCTGCATTGCGGAAGGAGTGAATTACGTTGACGTCAGCGACGATCGCGTTTTTACGCAAGCGGCGCTAGAGAATGCTTCGTCTGCTGAAGCTGCCGGGGTTACGGCCATTATCAACACGGGAGTCTTTCCTGGTATTTCAAATAGCATGGTACGTCAAGGTATCGAGCAATTAGAGGCACCTGAGGAGATCCAAATTAAATACGTGGTCGCCGGGTCGGGAGGTGCGGGCGTGACGGTAATGCGCACTACATTCCTCAATATCCAACACGCTTTTGATGCTTGGGTAGACGGCCGTTGGCAAAAAATTAGCCCTTATACGGACCGGGAAACGGTGAATTTTCCAGACCCTTTTGGAAAGGCGAGTGTTTACTGGTTTGATATGCCAGAGTCTTTTACCTTAGCGAAAAACTTTCCTGTAAAGACGGTTACGACTAAATTTGGTACGTTGCCAGATTTTTACAATCACCTTACCTGGATGACAGCGCACTTATTTCCCCAAAAGTTAATGCAACATCCTAGCTTTATAGAAGCTCTAGCCCATATCAGCCATCGAATGACAAGCGTGACAGATCGATTTAGCGGTACGGGTGTTGCTATTCGCGTGGACGTTCTGGGGCAAAAAAACGGTATGCCAGCTCGCTATTATTCCACATTCGTTCACGACAGCGCGGCAATAGCTACGGGCTTGGGCACGGGTAGCATCGGCCAATTTATGTTGTCGCAGCAGATCCAGAAGCCAGGGGTGTGGCCTGTTGAAGCTGCTGTTACCACTGCTGATTTCGAGAAAATGCTTGCAAGTAGAGGACTTGTAGTAACGCAGAACTGGTATTAAGTCCCCGTTCTCAACCTGCGAGTTGAATCCATCTTTGGGAAGAAGATTGACAAAGCGATAACTGATAACGTGGCTTTAAAGGTCAGCAACTAAAAACACTTTCAGTTTCAATTTCGAAGCTTTAAAGCTGAAATTTCGTCATACATACGTGGAGATAATATACCGTGATAATTTTGAACTCTATAAGAAACCTTGTCATAAAGTGCGTTTGGACGCTTAGTTTGCTAGGGTTAATCTGTGCTACCAGCTTGCTGATGCCTTTGAACGGATACGCCGAGCCTGGAATTGATAGGAATTCTGAAGAAGTCGTCCAGCCTTTCGAGCTGACCAAACCTGCTGAAACTCGCGAAGAAGCCTACGAGCAAGCTGCCGAACTAGTAGAACATCCTAAGGAATTAATTAAGGCGCAGAATGAGGAAGAAAAAGCTCAAGAACAAGTTATTAAGAAAGAAGGATAGAGGAGATCGTCCCATATTGAAATTTAGCGATTGAAATCGTGGCAGCGTTTGCGAAAGCGGGATGCTCCCAATATAGAGCCTGTAGGTTGTATTAAAGCCTATGGGCCTTTTTAGTTAATTTTAGTCAGAAACAGCTTAATTTCGCTACATTACCGACGTAACATAGCCAACAGCAATAGGCGTAATCGCTAAAACAACTCGTTTGATAGCTTGTCGATCTACCTCAGTCCAAGTTTTGGGGTTCTTAAAACTGCAAAGTTGCAAAACCCCCCACAATTGACCTTGCTGGCATAAATGAGCGTGGATGAGCGCGCGATGGCCGAAATTTTTCTCTTCGAACTCTCGGTTTAAAATCTCGGGACTAGTTGTTCTAATATCTTCGACAAAAATAGAAGGCTTAGCGCTCAAAGCGGCAGCAAACATAGGATCTTGGCTCGCTAGAAACTTTGACTCCTTCTTCCATTCCTTGTCGTAGATTTCAGGGATAGTAGCATCGCGCACCCAGCAAAATTCTACTCGGCCAACGGCAGTTTCAGGATTTCGCAAGTACAAAAAGCAGCGATCGCAGTCCAAGAAACGCCCTAAGGCAGGCATCAGTTCCGAGAAAAGAACTTCAGGCACCTGAGACATTTCAAAAATTCGAGCGAGCGAGCGAGGAAGTTCTTGACTCATTGTTTTCCTGAAACTTAATGCGTTTACCCCAAGGAATTTTCTTTCATAGACAGCTTTTCATCTTTTACAAAAGTCCACTCTAGGATAGTACGCGGAGCCTTTTTGAGAGATTCAGTAAGGCTCGCGTTATCGGCAAATTTCACTTCATTTAAGATCGATGCCTCTACATTGACCGTAAAGCGATCGTCTTCAAAACACCAAGGCGTGACGGTTATTAAATCGTTAGCAAACCGAACCACGTCATAGCGTTTATCATCGTGCCCCTTACTGATTTCCAACGCGCGTTCGTCATCGGGGAGCTGCTGTTGGCACAGGATGAGTGATAGGCGATCGCACCATTGCATAAAGGCATAGGCTTTATCGACATCGGCCTTGCTTATCTTCAGTTCTTTACGGCATTGCTTTTGATTTTCTAACTGCTGTTTTAAGAATGCGTCCGCTTCCGCCGATTTTCCTTTTGCACTTTGGTTCAATCGGCATAAATGCATGGAGTTTAATAAAGCAACCCAACGTCCCCGATAGAGCGCGCCTTCTAAATGTTTTTGCAGTAACTCGTAGGGTGTTTCTGCATCCATCGTGAAGTCTCTCGGCGCTCCAGCTGATGTAAGGTTGTTTTCCTCCCACTCTTTTTCTAAATCGTCGTGATGGGAAATGGCAGCAATTGTTTCGTAGAGCCTTGGAGGAGCATCTTTACGTCGCCACTGCCCGGCAATTTGTGCTGCTAACATGGCATGAGCGCGATGGTAGATAATTTGCCAGCCGTCCGGCAAGGGATTGACGATCATTGCCGAACCTTCCCATTACCACTAAAACTCAATTCTGCAAAAATTGAAATTCTTTTCATTAAAATTTTTACAGTTAAAGTCATACCTTTAAAGGCGATAGATTGCACCTTAAAACAACTTCAGTCCTAATCCTAATGTCATGCAATGCACTAGCATTGCTTTAATCGGATTAATCTCAACAGAATACAACCTTAGGTTAAACTTATTAAACTAAATTTTCCTCAATGAGTAATATATCAAAAGGCGGATTTACGATTCTTAATGAATCGATATGCTAGTTGTAGAAGGAAACGCTTTAAATCAGTTCTTCTAAAGTTAAATATATTAAATTATATGAGTTCTAGGTGCGCGAGCAGCATAGCCACTAACGTTTGCTTATTGCAAGATAAAGAATTCGAACCTTTAGTTCGGTCTCGTCCGTCACCGTAGTGTCAAATATGCATTGTAATTCCCATCAGGGATGAAGCAGAGTTGCTGAACAAGTGCTTGAGCGCATTAGCTTTTCAAGTCGACTTTCAAGGGAAAGCTTTAGACTCTAACTGTTATGAAGTTATTTTATTAGCTAACAACTGTAGCGATGATTCTGTTGCAATTGCTCGACATTTACTGATGGAGATACGCAGGTTGCCCCCATTTAGCTTGTAGGCGGGAAGCCCCGCGCTCTACCTGTATCCAGGCGAGCGACGGGATGAGAGACGCGTGAGTCGAGGTACGTTGCCTGAGCAATGCCGGAGGCGAGAGAAGGTAACAGTGCCGAGACGAACAAATAATGTCTCGCAAAATCACTTATTTTTATATTATCGCAATTTAATGAGTGTGATAATATGTGAATATGTTGAAAGCAGTGAAGATCAGGCTTTATCCCACAGATGCACAGCAAGCTCATTTGGCTCAAGCCTTTGGGTGTGTTCGTTGGGTCTGGAACCAGTCTCTTGCAGTCATATCCTTGACCTATAAAGAGACGGGGAAAGGGGTTTCTGCCTTTGACATGAAGAAACAAATTCCGTTGTGGAAGGCTGAGCATGATTGGTTGAAAACTTGTTATTCTCAATGTCTTCAGCAATCCGTTTTGAATTTGTCTCAGGCATTCATCAACTTCTTTGATGGTCGAGCCCAATACCCAACCTTCAAAAGTAAGTTTGATCGTCAATCCCTGCAATATCCCGCAAATGTCAAAGTGCTCAGCCAAACTGAAATTAAGTTTCCTGGAAATCTAGGGACTGTAAAGGCTAAGGTGCATCGCGATGTTTCCGGGAAGCTGAGAACGGTGACGATATCCAGAATGCCAGATGGTCGCTATTACGCTTCTCTATTGGTTGAGGATGGCATTGAAAAGCCAGAACCCAGTAGTGAAGGGAAGGCGATTGGGATTGATTTGGGGTTAATTGATTTTGCTGTCACATCAGACGGCTCAAAATATCAGAATCCCAGGCATCTGCAAAAACATGAGCGCAACTTAAAACGTAAACAGCGCAAACTATCCCGTAAAAAGGATAAAACCACGAACAAGCGGCGCAAAGCAAAACTTGCAGTGGCAAAAGTGCATTCTAAAATTGCGAGAGTGCGCGCTGATTTTCTACACAAGCTGTCCCGTAAGACAGTGAACGAGAACCAAGTTATTGTTGTAGAAAACCTGGCAGTCAAAAATATGGTCCAAAATCACAATCTTGCTAAAGCAATCAGCGATGCAGGTTGGGCGACATTTTGTACCATGCTCAAATACAAGGCTGAATTTGACGGAAAAATCTACCTAGAGATTGGGCGATTTTTCCCATCGTCACACTTGTGTCATTTGACGTTGCTGCCAGTTCCAAAGATGGATTTGTCTGTTCGGTCGTTTGAATGCCCTTATTGTCATGAGCGTCATGACCGAGATGTGAATGCAGCCATCAATATCAGAAATGAAGGCTTACGGATCTTGGCGTTGGGAATCAGCGCTACTGCCCAAGGACGCGATGTAAGACCAAAGCGGTATGGACGCAAATCCACTACTGTCGAGGCTGTTGCGGTTGAGCTGGGAAGCCCGCGTTCTACCTGTACTCAGGTGAACGTCGGGTAATTCACCTTGCGGCGACGTTACTAGCCGACCTTCGAGGCTGCCGCTACTAGATGTGGCGATTATCTTGCCAAAGTCACCCCAACGCTTATTTTTGCGCCATGGCGCTGCGACCCCCATCCCGATCACCGCGCGACTTGGCAGCTTCTTCAGGCCGCGCTAGCGCAAACCACACTATTTCCTAGGACGCTCGAATATCCGATATGGGACTGGGACCCACAACAGCGAGGAACCTATCGTTCAACTCCAAACAAGATTTGGCGCTTAGACATTGCCGAGGTCGTTGAGTTGAAACAACGGGCGATCGCCACTTACCGTTCCCAAACCACGTCTTTTATCGATGACGATCCGGCTGGCTTTTGCCTGACGCCTCAAATGTTAAGCAACTTCGCTCGTCCTTGGGAAGTCTACCTAGAAGGGAGTCCGTCAATACATGAATAATTCTCAGTCTTTGCCTCCCGAATACTTCGAAGCGCTCTACCAAACCGATCCAGATCCGTGGAAGTTTGCAACCAGCGAATACGAAGCAAACAAATATGCTGCGACAATTGCAGCATTGCCTCAGCCTCGGTATCGCTCTGCATTTGAAATTGGCGGCTCTATCGGCGTACTCACTGAGAAGCTCGCGCAATTCTGCGACTCGGTTTTATCTATAGATGTCTCCCCACTAGCGCAGCAACAAGCTATTGAGCGCTGCCAACAGCTTCCCCAAGTTCGCTTTCAAATCTTAAACTTTCCCCAAGAGCACCCTCAGGAAAAGTTCGATCTCATTTTGGTTTCTGAAGTCGGATATTACTCGTGCCCTCAAGACCTTCAAACCACACAACAGCAAATACTGGAACTTTTAGAACCAAACGGACACCTGCTTTTAGTTCATTGGTTACCGCGATCGCCTGATTATCCGCTTACAGGAGACGAGGTACATGATTCGTTCTTAGAATTAATCCCAGACCGCCTTCAACATCTCCAAGCTAAAAGGAAGGCAAAGTACCGTCTCGATCTCTTTCAACGCGCATCATAAACGGTCACCCGCGCTTGAAGGATAGCAGATCTTGCAATTCTGCTAAAAGCTTTACCTCAACCGACATAATTTCCTTTTGAAGATTGAGTTGGATGAGCCAATAGACATTGACTGCAAAAAAAACTCGTCTTAACAATGCCCATTACTTGATAGGTATTAAAGCCATCTCCGCTATCTTTCAGCATACCGAATTCAGGAAGCACCTTTATTCCTTTTGCTTCGGATTGCAAATAACTAGCAATTAAATCTCTACCGCAGATCTCCTTTTCAAAGGGTGGATAAAGCAAACCTTCTGGCGAAAACATTTCAGAAACAGAAATGAAATCGCCTTTATTTAACTCTGTGAAGTATCGATCGATAACTGGTTCGTTAATGCCCCTTATATGAGCTTGAGATCGTCTCTCCAAAGTATTATCCATTTCAAAGTGAGCGATTAGCGCGCATTCAAAAGATTGTTACTATTTAACCACTTTCTGTCTTAGTTTCGATCTGTCTTTTGTCATCCATCAATCTCTCTCTAAAGTCAATGTTATCAAAACGCAATAATCGGTAGCTTGAGGAGGATGAGTTTGTAATTCTTCTATGTCCGTTACTTCCAATCTAAATCCCCAGCTCATTTCAAGCTTTAATTCTATCTCGACCGATCAAAAACTCGCACTGCTTTGGTTCATTTATAAAGAAGTGGGTAAATCCATTACTCCTGCTGCACCTGGAGCTAGCACGGCATCTCCTGCAGTTGCTGAAGGCTTGTTTCAACAAGTCTTGGGCATGAGTCACGAAGAGCAACTACAAGTTCAGCGCGATCTTGTAGAGCGAACAGACAATACCATAAGCCGAGAATATGGTGCCTTGAGCGATACTACAAAACTTCTGTTCTGGTATTTACTCGCTCAAGGAATGGATCGGTCTGAAATTATTCCAATGCCAGAGAACTACAACCTCGAACCTCAGGCTTCTCAATGTTTGACTCAGCTTCAATCATTAGAGTATTCCGAGCAAATTACAGCCTTAAGAGACCTTGTCGCTGACATGGGAGTAAACTCGAATTCAATCGGTAATGGCAATTAGGTAGTTAAGCAATTTCTAGAAAAGAGAATACCGAGTAGTAGGGGTGCAAGGCCTTGCACCCCTACACAACAGCTGGTAGTTTCTATGGTGGAAATAGCCTTAAAACAAGAGATTAAATAACCTTAGAAAGAAAGCTAGTGCTAAAATCCAGCCCTAGCTTTTTTCCTTTTTGTCCCGTCAAAAAGCCTTGCTTAGAGTAGGTCAAGCAAGGCAGGGTATGGGATTAATAGAACGTGGAAAGAAGAAATCTAGAATTAAGCGGTTTTACTCGTGAATCAGGTCGCGGCTTCTTTCTTCGCGATTTCTCTCTGAGTGGGGATTGCGAGCGCCTGCAGACGCACCGATCAAGGAAGCGGCTAGACCTAAAAGAGATCCTAGGGCAAACGACCAACCAACCTTAGCTGCATTACCTGCAATATCCCTTGCTTGCTGCGCTGTCGGCGCTACATTTGGCGCATTTGCCGGAGGATTAACACCACTTTGCTGAGCTTGGTTGATGACTTCTCCTGCATTAGAAGCGACAATACCAAACGCTCCAGATACACCGCTAGAAAGCAGCCAAGCACTAATCGTCAATGTTGATGCCCAAAGAATTGCTCCATTTAATAAAGCAGTCTTACGATTGATCGGACCGCACGCGCGAGTGGTGGTCCATCCACCAACAAACAGCGAAATGAATAGACTAATAATTGCCCAAATACCTACTGCCGTACCTACCTCATCTGCGTTCGAACGTGGCGCACCTGAATCTGAAATATTCGTGAGGCCAACTGCTGCTCCCAAAGCGCTCAATATTAGTTGGGTGCTGAGCGCGACTACTAGCCCTGCTACGATGGGTCCCCAACGCACGCGATCATGATATTCAATCACAGGATTAACGGCGTATGGTTCCGTCCCACGGCTTACTGGTCTATCAGAGTATGTCATATTAAAAAGTTCCTTATTTTGCGATACAGCCCAAAACACGCGTTGCCAAGGTAAAACAACATTACATAGCTCATCGCAAACTTTGGAAGTGTCCGAAGGAATATAAGGAGTTCCTTCCTATTGGGTATTGACACCAAATAAATCGCAAAAGGACTGAAGTAAATACTATAGTTTCTTTCAAGATTTATTTAAAGTCAGGGTTTGTATATTTTTACGTAAATCAAAATGTCTGTAAACCTAGAGAGTATTATCTCGGGCGATTGTATGCTTCTAAATGTGTTTTCGGACTAGTGTCCGTCGCTTTAAGTCTCTGGCTCCTAAGGTTATCGAGTCGCGACACCATTCAACTCAAACACCTCCTCCCTCTGAAAGCACTTAAATCAGCCTATCTAGAGAGGAACCAAGCTAAGAGATTACATACGCTTAAAGGAGTCAGCTGTATGTAGGGAAACCAAGGAAATCGATATGACTTTATATAAGATTAAAGAGTACGACCCTGACTATCGAAGCCATCTCGACGATCGGGATATTAAGGGATTAGATCTTTACTCGGGTAATGAAAAGATAGGTTCGGTGGACGATATTCTCGTAGACGATTCGGGTAAGTTCAGATATTTGGTTATCAATACAGGACTTTGGATCTTGGGCAAGAAGGTCTTGCTACCCATCGGTCGCGCTCGCATTGATTACAATGACAGCCGCGTTTATGCAGATAGCCTCACTAGGAGTCAGGTAGAGAACCTTCCAGAATTTACTGAGGATACGATAGTCGATTACGAGCGCGAAGAAGAGGTACGAGGCGTTTATCGTTCTTCGAGAGACAGTACGTACGACGCTCCGGCATCCTACGGCGTAGGGTATGCGGGTGCAGAAAGCGCCCCCTCCACTGCAAATACTGCACCTATTTTGGATTTAGAAGCGGGCTATGCGGGTTACGACCGCAATACGTACTCTTATGATAGAGACCCAGACCTATACGATATCAAGGAAGAGAGCCATCCCAACCTGAAACTCTACGAAGAAAGACTGATTGCCGGAAAAACTCGTCAGCGGACGGGAGAAGCTGTCATCAGCAAACGCGTCGAAACCGAAACCGCTCAAGCTTCTGTAGATGTTGAAAAAGAGCGAGTTGTAGTCGAGCGCGTTCCTGCCAGCGGAGGAACTGTAATTCCTGCCAGTGAAGCTAGTTTTCAAGAGGGAGAAGTCGCTCGCATTGATGTTTACGAGGAAGTGCCTGAATTTCACAAGGAAGCATTCGTACGTGAAGAAGTCCAAGTCAGTAAGGTTGTAGATCGAGATACCGCTACGACTGAGGAAACTTTACGCCGCGAAGAGCTGGACATGGACATTCAAGATCGTTCTGTCGCACAGGACAACGTATAGGCTTTTTAGTAACGTTACGTAAGGCGATCGACTTGGATTTGCGTCTTCTTAGAGAATCACTGAAGGCAGTCCAGAACTCCTAAAATTTCTCAGGCAGTACGTTATAAAACTCATTTTGTCAGAGTGGAATCGCCTTTTCTAGCTGATACAGGCAATGTTAAGTATTTTTTTTAATATTGCCTGCAACCTATCAAAAAAAACCTGGAATCAAAGCGCGAACTGCATTATCAAAAGCAGTCTTAGGTAAAACAATGGCATCTGACGAATCTCACAATATACTACGGGAACGTGATTTTGACCCAAAAGTTCGTGCACCTGTAGATTCAAATACATTAACTCCAAAAGTTTTTCCTTTGTTAGAAGAGCGCTTGATGGTTAACTTTACTAGACGCAAATCAGGCGAAGTCGTCGTGCGCAAAGAAGTAGAAACGCGAACGATCGAGATTAAAGTACCTGTCAGACGCGAAAAGCTAATAGTAGAGCAGATCGTGCCAGAGTACAAAATGATTGCAGAAATAGACTTAGAGGATTTTACGCTCGTACGAGAAGATTTACAGGAGAGCACGATAGCAAGTGAAAACTTAAAACTAAGTTCTATCAACATCAACGAGACAAGATCTTCAGCTTTAAATAGAACTTCAAGCCTTCCAGAATTAGTTAAAGGCGAGTTTAACTCCGTACAAGATGCTCGCGACTTTCTAGATGCGATTTCTGCTTCTCATCATACTAACTGCGAGACATTCTGCATTGAGATTGCTTTGCGAGGTTCAACGCAATAGCTCGTCAATCCTATGAAATACTCATTTGAATGATAAGGGATTTCTACAATCAAGACAAGTAACAAGTAGAATCTCTCGATCTAGACACATTCAAACAAGTTTATCTCTTAAAAAGGTTCAAGACATTAAGGAATAAAAAGATGAACGCTTTTCAAAGTTATCAAAAAGGTTTGGTTAGCTTTGTGCTTGTTTTAGTACTGGTGTTTACCACTGCCTGCTCAGCTGTTTCACCCTCTAAGCCTCAAGCACAAATTCCATCTTCTATAACTGCGCTTTCTAGATACCAGCAACTGGCAAGAGGAAATTCTGCCAAAGAACAAAGTTTTGGTGACTGGGTCGTAGATGCGAGCAAAGGTCTCATTAAGGATGCTTTTGTCCGCGACAATAACAAATTAGGCGTCGTTATCTCGCCTCAAGTTCGCCCCAACGAAGTGAAAGATCTAGCAAAATCGCTCGCTCAAGGATTTCACAAAAATTTCCCGAATCAAGATCTAACCGTACTGATGTACGCGCCCGATAAGAAATTAATTCTAACTACGCTTTACGATGCTCAATCTAATCGGGTCGAGTTTCAAGGGAACGGTTAGCTCGAGTCTTTCCAAACCTCTCCAACCTAACTCATATTAAATTCAAGTTTAGGAGTCTGTCAAAAATGTCTAGTAGCGATGATTATAAACGTCAAGTCATGAAAGACTTAGCAGGGGGAAATTCAGAAAGCCTGGATGATGATACCAGCTCTTCATCGAGCTATCAAACCTTTGACGATTTTGCACAGCGCTCGTCTCGGGACGAGCGCCATCAACTCTTCAAAAACTCGTTCCATCCCGATCGCGTTCCTTCAAATCAAATGGAACCAGAATTGCAAAGGGCGATCGCACAAATCAAACCAAACGAAAGAGACGACGTTGCCAAAGAATTTTTGGATCGTTTCAAGAAGAGAGGGATAAAAGAGCGCGACTTAGAACAACAGCTCGGACTATCTACTCATAATACTCGCCACATGACAGCCGACGATGTCAGCAAATTAGCAGGTTTTTTATATCACAACCATCCAGATGTTTTTCAAGAAGTTTTAGCAGATCAACCTGCTTTAGTAAAGTTTTTTAGCAATCCTTTAATTGGAGCTGCTCTAGGCGCAATTGCCGCAAAATGGATCGGGAAACACAAGTAAATTCAACTAAGTTTGCAATCTAAATCTACTTAAAGATTCACAGATAAGTCTGTTGAATCTTTAATGTTAAATTTCCAAAGTTTGAGAGAGAAAATGCTGCTACAGAAAGAAGACAATGGAACCCTAGTCGAAATACTAGACATTTTAGAGGTAATCAGTCCCAATCAGAGCCAAGTAATGGTTCGAGTACAAGCAGGTGAAGAAGAGCAAGATCCTGAGTCGGTGCCGAAGCAAAGCTTGATTTTTCCTTCAGGAGAGCGTTTGCCGCGTTGTTGGCTTGACGCTAACTACCAAAAGACATAGGTCTATATACATTAGGAGAATACTATGTTTCACGATTTAAGATTGCTGCTCGATCTGAGCGATCGATTGCCGTACGTCGCTCAGATCGCTCCCGAACTTGGCGCTCCCGCTGGGGGAGGTATAGCTGTTTTCTCTGGCCCACAGTTTCTAGTGGCTCTCATTTCAGGGTTGATGATGACCTTTGGGTTTCAATTGTTACTGACTAATTTGTCCATAGCATTTATAACTTTTCCAAGAGGAAGCTCGAGTTCGGATAAAGACGATGACTCCGAAAGCTTTGGTTCTACAGTTCGATCGATTGAGACCAAAGTAGGGCTGTGGATGCTTGTAACGATTACAATTGCGCTCTCCATCGCCTGCTTTCTAGCTGTAAAACTGAGTTTAGTCACCAGTACCTTGTTAGGAGCAATTATTGGAATTGTTATCTGGTCCACCTATTTTTCCTTGCTCGTATGGCTCGGCTCATCAGCTGTAGGATCTTTAATCGGATCGGTAATAAACGCAGCAACTTCAGGGTTCCAGAGCCTTATTGGGACGACTACGGCAGCATTGGGCGCCAACATCGCAAAAAATCAGGCAGTTTCTACGGCGGAAGATATTGCTGCTGCCGTTCGTCGGGAGCTCACCTCAGGGCTCGATCCCACTACCATTCGAAGAACACTGCAAAATTCTCTGAGTAACTTATCAGTGCCCAATCTCGATCTCGACAAGATTGGGCGTCAGTTTGAGCGGCTGATCGACGAGTCAGAACTTAGAAATGTGAGTGACAGCAGCCTGCTTCAGTCTATAGACCGACAAAGTTTTGTAGATTTACTCAAAGATCGAACCGATCTGTCTAAGAAAGAAATTAATCAAATTGCAGACAAACTCGATGCAACCTGGAAACAGACTGCAGGTAAAGGTGGAAAAAAAGACTTCCGCAGTCAGTTGACTGGTTTGCTCAAATCCGTTACGTCAGAAGATTTAAAATCTGATGACTTGGTCAGTCGATTGAGACAGCTCGTACGCCAGGGTTCCCAGGAGGATCCGAGCCTCACCAGTCAAGCCTTTCAATTTGGATTGAGTGCGGTTTTGGGTCAAGTGTTGGGCAATGCCAATCTTTCTGACTTAGACGTCGAAAAAGTTTCAGGTCAGCTTCAAAAAATAAAAGGCGCTGTATTGGGAGGAGAGCGCCCGGCAGGCAAACAAACGTTAGACGTAAGTTCTAAGCCTTTCAGTGTCATTCAAACAGACCTCGAACATTATCTTCTGTTTACCCCTGCTTGGGAACTAAACCAGGAAGCGGTGAAGCAGCACTTTAAAGAGGTGATTTACGACCCTCAAGCCGATCCAGGGGCTATCCGCCAAGAACTAGAGTCAGTCAGTCGTAACTATTTTGTCGATACGCTTTCTTTGCGAAACGATCTCAATCCAGAGAGGATTCAGGCACTCGCCGACCGTCTTGAGGAAGCGAGGAAAGAAATTTTTAATGTGGCACAAATGTCAGAGGCAGCAGGTCGATCGCAAGATCTCCGACGCCGCGTTGAGAACTACTTGAGGTCAACTCGAAAGGAAGAATTCAACCCCGAGTCGATCGAGCGAGAGTTTGGGATGCTTCTAAGCGATTCAGAGGAAAGCTCGGACGTGCTGCGCGATCGACTCAACCAATTCGACCGAGTGACTTTAGAGCAAATACTCCAGCAGCGTCAGGACATGACCCCTGAAGAAACTAACCAGATTGTAGGCCAGCTCGAAACAACGCGCGACCGCGTTTTGCTTGAAGCGGGAAATCTTCAAGAACGAGCAAAAGCTAGCGCTCTAGAGCTGCGCGGTAAAGTCGAAAACTACCTGCGCAATACTCACAAAGACGAGCTAAACCCGGAAGGAATTCGACGCGATCTGCACATCTTACTCAACGATCCTCAAGGGGGGCTGAGTGCGCTGAGATTTCGGCTTTCCCAGTTTGACCGCGACACGTTAGTGCAGTTGCTCAGTCAGCGGGAAGATTTGAGCGAGGAGCAGGTCAATCAAGTCTTGGATCAAGTCGAAGCAGTCCGAGACAGCATATTGCACGCACCTCGCAAAGCGGCAGATAAAGCGAAAGAGCAGTACGTTCAAACCACTACGGCGATCGCCAACTATCTGCGCGATACAAACCTCGAAGAGCTCGACCCAGAAGGTATCAAGCGCGATCTAACAACCCTGCTCGACGACCCGAAGGCGGGTGCTTTTGCCCTCCGCGATCGCCTTTCTCAGGTCGACCGCGAAACCTTGGTCAAGCTTTTGAGCCAGCGAGGCGACCTCACGGAAGAACAAGTCAACCAGACCATCGATCGGCTCCAATCTGCCATTCGCGATATCATTAAAGCGCCGCGCCGCCTAGCGCGTCGGGCACAGGCGCGAGCCATTACCTTCGAGGAGAATTTGGAAAGCTACCTGCGCAATACTGACAAAGAAGAGCTCAATCCAGAAGGAATCAAACGCGACCTGCAACTCCTCCTGCAGCACCCCCGCGCGGGACTTAGCAGCTTAGGCGATCGCGTTTCGCATTTCGATCGCGCGACCTTTGTTGCATTGCTGTCTCAACGCCAAGACATCACGGAAGAAGAGGCCAATCGGATTGCAGATCAAATAGAATCTACCTATCGATCGCTCGTCGAACAAGTCCAGAATATCCAGAGAACGATTCAATCTGCAATTGATAGCGTGCTTGCTAAGATTCGCGACTATCTCAATTCGTTAGAGCGTCCCGAACTGAACTATGACAGCATTCAAGAGGATTTCCGCACGCTATTCGACGACCCGCAAGCTGGATTCGAAGCCTTAAGGAACCGTCTGGGCCAGTTCGACCGGGGCACTTTAGTTGCAGTGTTGAGTTCCCGCGAGGATATCTCTGAGGCAGATGCAAATCGGATTTTAGACAAAATTGAAGAGACGCGAAACAACGTACTGCGTCAAGGAGAGCAGATTCAGCAGGAAGTGCAAAGACGCTTTAGGAAAGCAAAAGAGCAGGCCCAACGGCAAGCTCAAGAAACGCAGAAAGCAGCTGCCACGGCAGCATGGTGGCTTTTTGGTACTGCACTAACTTCTTTAATTGCATCAGCTTTAGCAGGAACGCTAGGCGTCTCTGGCGCGAGGGTTCTGAGTTCTTTTATCGGTTAAACACTTAAAGCGTTAAAGCTTGCGAAAAAGCCCCTTAAAAAAGGGGCTTTTTCACGCACTGATTTTCATACAGGTTTATCGGAGAAGCATTCTCCCTTAAAGGCCAATGCTGTTCGGTTAAGTCCTATCCAATACTGTTCGGTTAAGTTCTATCCATCATTGCACTCAGCCCCCCAGCCCCCCAATTTTGGGGGTTCAGAACTCAAAGTCCCCCAGAATTGGGGGATTTAGGCTTCGACGTGAGGCTTCGACGGTGAGCTCAGCCGAACCGCGCTCAGCCGAACGTGGGCTGGTGTAAGGTTTTTGCCTCTTATCCGAACAGTATTGCCTTAAACGCCGTCAAACCTGAAGTTCGTCAAACCCAGATGAATCTTTAAATTCGACGACTAAATCGGGTAATCCCTCCAGCTTTTCAATCGGCTCGACTTCTGGAAGCGATGGAACGAAAATCGTCAAGCCCCTTGGCACGCATGCAACATCGATCGGCGTAGTCCCTGCCATCTCACCATCTAAGACGACCTTTTGAGGTGGAGTAGCGATAATTTTAAAGCGATTCGCTCTGAGATAGCCAATGTCATCCCGTTCGGTTGCGGTGCCGCTAGAAGCTGACTGAAACAGATGATAGGCTGCGGCAACTGCTCCCGTCTTAGTGGCTGGGGCAACAATCGTAACATCTAACAATCCATCATCGACCTCAATACCTGCGGAACCTTGCGCTAAGATCGAAGTAGGTGGCGCTGCATTGGCAACCGTAACTGCTGCAGCTGAAACCGTTATAACTTTTTCTTCTGTTTCAATACTGACTTCGAACGGCTCCAAATTTTGAAGTTGCTGGAGACCTGCAAACACGTAAGCCAGCATCCCAAAGCGATTCTTCGCTTCGCGATCGGCCAGCTCGACTGTCTCAGCTTCAAACCCCACCCCGGCCAGCAAAACCATCGGTTGGCCGTTGCAATAAGCAGCATCTACTTTTCGCGTCACACCCTGCAAAATGGTCTGACAAGCGGCCTCAATCGTATCGGGAATTCCCAAGGCAGTAGCAAATGCATTAGCAGTCCCTCGCGAAATGATACCTAAAGGAATTTCAGTCCCTACAACTGCTGCGGCAGCCGCTGAAAGCGTCCCATCACCGCCCGAGGCAATAATAGCCTCTACGCCCCGCTCGACCGCTGCCCGAGCTAGTGAATCTGCTCCTACTTCTTTCGTCGTCAGACAAATATCGAGGTCAATTCCAGGCTCCAAAATAGCTCGAATTTGAGCCAAATCTCGATCTGGGTCGCTCTGACCTGCCACAGGATTAAAAATCAAGCATGCAGAGCGAAGTTCGGGGTTTTGTGGAAGGTCTTGCATAAAAATCCCTTGTCAAATCCCAAAAGATAGAGTTAGAAAACGATTGAGGCGCTAATAGAGATAAATCTTATCCACGAAAAAATCATCAGCCATATAGTACTTTAAGTTTAGGTGTATTTGTATTTTTTGCCATTCAGTCTTTCCCGATCGAAGCCTATATTATTCTATCGTAAACTATACCTATGACTGCAATCGATCGCACTATGGATAGAGACCGTTGGCAGGTATTGTTCGCTACAGTTAAGTAGTAAAAACACAATGATAGAAGAACGAACCTCTGTAATTTGTTTTTCTATTACAAAATTGGAGAAAACGTTATGTCTTTAGAAGATAGAGCAAAGGCTACTGCAAAAAACGTTGAAGGCAAAGCTCAAGAAGCATTCGGCAACGTAACGGGAGATCCCGAACATCAAGCTGAAGGCAAAGCCAAGCAGGCTGAAAGTCAGGTCCGTCACGGAGCTGAAGATATCAAAGACGAAGTAAAGAAAGCTGTTAACTAATTCTTAACATCTAAAATTCCCGGCCAGCCTGAGTTCAGGCTGGCCGGGAATTTTAATTGAGATGCATGGGTCAGTTTTTATTGACACGCTTTTTACCTTTATGGAAGTTTGTAGCTCGTAACCCGTAGGGATACAATCCCGCTATTAGGATTTTGACTAAAGATAAAAGCACCCTCTTTTGTTTCCCCACTCGATAGAAAATCAAATTCTTGCTCGCCCAATTCAGCTGCATTACTAGCAATTTTCAACTCAGCGTTAACGCGCACCGATTCCACTGTTTCGCCTCCTTTATTCTCAAGCACAAACGGAACGTAAAACTGTCCGTTCGCTGCT
Organism: Altericista sp. CCNU0014; assembly: GCF_044923475.1. NCBI lineage: Bacteria > Bacillati > Cyanobacteriota > Cyanophyceae > Synechococcales > Altericista > Altericista sp. CCNU0014. Next base: position 330,671 of record NZ_CP137338.1, on the reverse strand, counting down.
CGAACGGGTTTATTAAGAGTAACCGATAGGATCGGAGGTTGGCTTTGTTTTCCCAACCATACGTAAAGCACGAGCCCAATAACTGTCGATAAAATTGCAGTGGCAACGCTAAAGGTAAACCATTCCGCTGGCGATCGCCCAGATCGGGACCGATCCTGAGTTAATTCCGAAGATCTATTCATTTCTATTAACCTCATATTGCCAACCTACCAGCTGCACCGCCAACGGTCGCCGGCAAACCTAAAATCAGCGTGTGACTGAGCCAAGTAGACCACGGATCGTCTAAGCTTACCGTGTCAAAAAACCACAGCATTGCTGCTGCGACTACTAGCGAAACAAGGTAAGAAACTACCGTCTCGCTGAAGGGGTCCTGAAAAACACCTTGCTGTTGTCGTCGTTTTGACTGATTAGAGAAGTTTGCAGCAAAAACAATTGCATAAGAGATTAAAAGCGAAGCAATTGTTAAAGCCAGCAGCCACGGACCTGAGGTTGACGCCGCCAACATCGGAACCTCATCCGTAGGGGCAATGCTAAACGCAACGATGATTCCTCCGATCGCCGTAGCACCTATGTCCGCAACCGTACCATTGAGTTCCTGTTTGCGCTTGTTGGGCTTCGACCGATCTTCTTGCGAATCTTGCTTGTCGCCCGATTTGTCGCTGAGAAATTGGTTGGAGAGCGCCACACCTAAGGAAAAAGGAACGCTCTCATAAATCAGTTTTCCCAGTGCTTCGCCAAGGGGCGTGCTAAGAGTAATTTCCTGAAACAAGACTAAGACGCAAGTCGTGCAGAGCAAACCGAGGGCGAGCGTTTCAACGCTGTCCATAAAAGTATCTCTGACCCGTACATCAACGGTATTGCGAAATCCAGTGGTTTGGTTCAATAAAAAGACAATGCTAAAGGTTAAGGCAATCGCGATCGACAAACGCGGGGGTTCTGCTGAAGACCCAACCCACCAAACTTCCATCGTATAAAGCAGGGGTATTCCAAACAGAAACCCTCCCGAAATACCTCTCACCAGATCGCTCAATTCGTTTCGCCACAAATTTTGACGGCGCTGTTTGTCGATTGGCATAAACTTATAGGCCAAAAATCAACCTAACAAACTGACTAGAGATCTAATCTTAAGGGACTCCTTATAAGATTAGGTATACATCCATGGGAGGATGTAAAGTTAAAACAATATAAACTATAGATGGATTCAAAAAAATAATTTACAAGCTAAATTTAGAAATAAGTTACATCTATACAAATTAGTTTTGCGAAATAGCGAGCATTTTTTAGCAGCGAATCTTGGCTTACCTTTTATTTAGAATAGAGTCTGGAGAAAAATTATGGAAAGTGATAGCGGACTGAGCTTCGAGCAAGAGTTCAACTTAGTAGTCTATGGAGAACAAATTAAACACCTTAGCTTGCAAGAGACACAGGATTATTTGCTTGAGGTTCTCCGTCAATCTATGGTAAAGGATAATTTATTCAAGCAAATGCTTAAACATTCTTTCTAAGTCAAACCAATTTTAATCAAACCAATGCTGGGCATCCCAAAAGCCCAGCTTTTTTTGATATCATCGCAAATCAACTTTGTCGGACAAAAAATGCAATCATCTTTGCCTACATTTCAAACCCATCAATTTCTTTCCTAGAACAACAGTATTCAACAAGCGAACAAAATTTTGTATGGATACGTATATTATCAGCTTCCTCATCGTGGGTTTACTGTTATTGTTTGTAACCTTAGGTTCGGGGTGGATTAGTGGGTTACCTTTTTCCTACGCGTTAATTTATTTAATCGTTGGCGTCCTGCTCGGTCCTTATGGTATTCACGTAGTCAACGTGCGACCTCAAGCTGAGGTTATAGAAAGGTTTGCAGAGTTTACCGTCTTAATTTCTTTATTTAGTTGCGGTCTTAAGATGAGCCGCCCGCTCCAGTTTAGGGCATGGAATTCTACTATCCGGCTGATCGGTCTTCTGATGCCGATCTGCATTCTTGCGCTGGCAATTGTGGGGCGCGTTTTTTTAGGACTACCTTGGGGAGCAGCAATTCTTCTGAGCGCAATTTTAGCGCCAACGGATCCGGTACTCGCTTCAGAAATTCAGTTGTCAGATGCTGAAGACCACGACGAGCTTCGCTTTGGGTTGACCTCTGAGGGCGGTTTAAACGATGCGTTGGCCTTTCCTTTCGTATATTTTGGAATTTATTTAATAGAAGATCCTCAATGGCAGAACTGGTTCCGACAATGGGTTTTAGTCGATATATTTTGGGCGATCGCTGCTGGCATTGTAATGGGAATTCTTGTAGCGCAATTGGTTACTTTGATTCATCGAAAATTACGGCGGTTGAAGTCAGCAAATGCACTCATGGAAGACTTCATCGCGCTTAGCATGGTCATGATTACCTATGCTTTGACAGAAATGGTCAACGGCTATGGATTTGTAGCTGTATTCGTCGCGGGGATGGTCGTACAGCGAAATCAAGTTACCCCTGAAACCTATCATTCTCAACTCGACTTCTCCGAACAAATTGAAAAGTTGATGGAAGTGGGCATCATTCTAGTGCTCGGCTCTTCCCTGCGAGTCGAACCTATGATTCGATTTTCTGGCGAAATTTTTCTCGTTGCAGTACTGCTCATTTTTGTCATACGACCTGTTGGAACTTGGGTCAGTACCGTCGGTAGCTCGTTGCAGCCAACCAGACGTTGGCTGTACGGCTGGTTGGGGATCAGAGGACTCGGATCTATATACTATTTGTCCTACGCTTTTGGGAAAGGCTTGTCTGGAGAGGTTGGAGAAGAAGTGGGCTGGGTTGTTTACTTTACGGTCGCTATTTCGATCGTTCTCCATGGAATCAGCGCGACGCCTCTGATGACTTGGTACGAGCAGAAAATGCTGAGACTGAAAAAGAGGATTTTTTCAACTCGGGAATAGGCCTTAAAGTTTGTTTTTAGCAAGTGCTGTCATGCGACAAAGGGCCTTTTCTGAAAGACAGAGTTGTCAAAAAATGTAAAGCTCTCAAACAGTTGAAAAATCCTAAAATAGCATCTATAGCACTGACACGATGCGACGCGACGCAATTAAGTTAGGGTTGGCCGGTAGCGGGACGCTCCTTTCTCCCTGGGCGATCGCCCTCCCGATAGACCGCTTACCGCCTATGGCTCCTCAATCGCAGGACGGGATGAGACGGGCAGGAGGAGAATCGGAGGGTCGTTTAAGAGCAAAAGCTTTTTGGGCCGGGGCAGCTGTTTGATGGCATACTCTACCTGTAATGCCTCGGTTTTCGTTTGAAACGACCAGAAAGCCAACAACTCTATCGGTCGATTCGCCCTCGTATATCGCCCTCCCCGTCCGGCATTGTGAGCGGCAATGCGCCGTTCGACGTTTTTGCTGTATCCCGTGTAGAGCGCGCCGTTGGTACACCGGGCCATGTAGACGTAATGCAGTTCTGTCGGCGGCCCATCGTCCATGGCGATTTGACGAACCTCTCTTCCTGAAACAGACACTTCCAAGTCAGAACCCCTATCGCACTAGAAACTCGCCTACCGCTCGAAATACCTCATTCCGTTCCCGGTCGAGGGGAATAATGTGGTCGGAGTCTTTCAGCCAGAGAATCTGCTTATCCGTCGAGCCAATCTGCTGGTACAGCAAAGACGCACTGTTCGGATCCACTACCGTATCTTTGCGCGACTGCACGATCAGCAGGGGGTTGTGCAACGTAGATAGCTTGGGCTGCACCTGACCCATCAGCTCGATCGCGCTGCGGACTGCATCTAGATTGAAGGTGCTAAAAAATACGGCTTTCCGCGCCAGTTTTTCGATGGCAGGGTCAGAAATCGGCAGGCGCAGCCGAGGAACGTCCCGAATCAAGTAGCCCAGCGTGTTGATATAGGTTTCTAGGGGCAACCCGTAGTACCATTCGTACTTCAAACCCAAATAGGGCGCCATCATCACCAGCTTAAAGGTAGGGTAATGCATGGCGAGGTTTAGCCCCAGCAAGCACCCCGTCGAAAACCCAACCAGAGACACCCGCTCGTAGTTTTGGCTGAGGGTCAGGTAATTTTCTAGGATGTGGGCGTACCAGTCCTGCCAGCACGATCGCGGCATTTTCTTGGCGGGGCGATCGTGTCCCGGATACAAAACGCTTTGGACCGTCAACCCAAGGGTATTCAGGTGTTGGCCGAGCCACTGCATCTCGTAGGCTCCTCCTCCGAGGCCGTGCAAGAGCAAACAGGCGTGGGTCGAACTTCCTGGGAGTAAAAAAGGTTTGTTTTCTAGCATTCCCGTACGGTATTGCGGATACAGATCTTTACCGTACCGTAACTTTTAACCCAAAGCTGCGTCTAAAGGCGGATGACATTCCTTCAACCTTACAATTGCAAACATTCATGGAAGCCCTGCTAAAGATTTTCGAGCAAATCAAGAATTCTCAGTTCGTCAGGATTTTGCTCGTTTCCTTTCTCATATTGATGCTGCAAATTCCCACGGCCATGATGCAGGGGTTAGTGGGCGATCGCCAAAATCTTCGCCAAGAGGCCATTAGCAGCATCACCACTAAGTGGGGCGCTCAGCAAAAAATAATTGGCCCGCAACTGGTCGTGCCTTACACTAGACAAGTTCAGTCGGGCAATAGCAGGCGCTCGGAGGTCAAACTGGGGATTTTCTTGCCCCAGACGCTCGATGTTTCTGGCGTCATGGACAGCGAAACCCGCTATCGCGGCATTTTTGAAGTTCCGGTTTACAAAACCGACGTCACCCTCCGCGGTCGGTTTCAGCGCCCGGATTTATCGAACTGGGGCGTTCGTCCAGAAGATATCCTCTGGGATCGCGCCGAGCTGAACCTGCAAATTTCCGACGCCCATGCCATTCAAAATCAAGCCAAACTGACGTGGAATCAACAGCAGATTGCGTTTGCGCCGGGGCAAGGAAAAGGCGGTAGCAATCCAGGCATCCACGCCAGTCTCAAGAATCAAATGACCGGAAATACCTTTCAGTTTGAAGTGCCTTTGAAATTGAACGGCAGCGAACGCCTTTCCTTTGCACCCTTCGGCGAAGTCACTCAAGTCAGCCTAAAATCCAACTGGCGCGACCCGAGCTTTCAAGGACTTTGGCTCCCCAATCGGCGCTCTGTCACGGATAAAGGATTTGAGGCGACCTGGAACATTCCATCTTTGGGCCGGAACTACGCTCAACAGTGGAACCAAGACAATCCCGTGCGGCCAGAGACGATTCAGGCTTCTGTCTTCGGCGTCGATTTGATTTCGCCCGTGGACAACTACCGAATGGCTTCGCGTAGCATTCAGTACAATTTCTTATTCTTAGTCCTCACCTTTGCCACCTTCTGGTTGTTTGAAGTCATCGTGCAGCTACGCGTGCATCCCCTTCAATATTTGTTGGTGGGGGTTGCGATGAGCTTGTTTTATTTACTTCAGCTCGCGCTATCGGAGCATTTAGGGTTCAATATTGCCTACCTAATTGCCAGCGCGGCAGTTGTGGTTACGATTAGCGCCTACTCGGTGGCAGTTCTGCGGGCAAAGCAGCGGGCTAGTACGATCGGCGCGATGCAAGTTGCCCTCTACAGCTATCTCTACGTCGTGCTGGCAAACCAAGATTATTCGTTATTGATTGGCTCCATCGGTCTGTTTGGCTTTTTAGCAGTCGTGATGTATCTGACGCGCCGGGTTGATTGGTTTAATGTCAATCGTTCCGGCACGCCCCCAACGTTGCCTTAAACCTCAGGAGCTAGGATGCTAATTCTGACAGCTCCATCCAGCGCTCCGTCGAGGATTCGATCGCCCCGTCCAATTCCGCCAACCGCTTCGAGAGCTGCTCGACCTCTGTAAAGCCAGAGGGCGGATTGTCATACAGCGTTTTCTCAAGGGCGGCCTTTTCTGCCTCCATTTCGGGAATCCGAACCTCTAACTGCTCTAACTCTCGCTTTTCTTTGTAGGACATCTTACGAGATGGGCGAGCGGGCGGCGCTTGAGGTTCGGAAACCTTGGCTTGAGCAGATTCAGCGATTGCGGGTTCTTTAGGGACAGCTGTCGCCTTTTCTCGAACCGCAGCGGCATCGTCTTCTGCCTTCTTGAAGTCCAGATAAATCGAGTAGTTGCCAGGATATTGCTTGAGGGTCCCGTCGGACTGAAATGCAAAAATCGTATCTACCGTCCGATCGAGAAAATAGCGATCGTGGGATACGACGATGACCGCACCGTTGAAGTCTTCGAGGTAATCTTCCAGGACCGCTAAGGTCTGCACGTCTAAGTCATTGGTAGGCTCGTCCAGAATCAGCACGTTGGGCGCGGCCATCAACACTTTCAGCAAAAACAGCCGCCGCTTTTCGCCCCCGGAGAGCATCTGGATCGGCGCGTACTGCTGGTTGGGGGTAAACAAAAAGCGCTCTAGCATTTGCGAGGCCGTAATGACCGAGCCATCGGAGGTGGTAATCAGTTCCGCAATGTCTTTGAGGTAATCGATAACCCGCTGGTCCGGATTCAGACTCAAATCGTCGGAGTGCTGGTCGAAGTAGCCAAACTCAATGGTCGTGCCAATTTCGACCGTGCCTTCATCTGGCTCGAGCCGTCCCGTAATGATGTTCATCAGGGTGGATTTGCCCGCTCCGTTGGGGCCAATGATGCCGATGCGGTCTTCAGGGCTAAATTCATAGGTGAAGTTGCGGATGAGCGATCGCCCCTCAAATCCTTTCCCGATCCCGTCGAGCGCGATGACCTTCTTGCCAATGCGCCGCCCCAGGGTCGAAATCTCGACCTTGCCCTGCCCCTGCTTAAAGGATTGGTTTTGCATGTCGCGGATGCGATCGATCCGCGCCTTTTGCTTGGTACTGCGGGCCTTGGGACCCCGCTTGAGCCATTCTAATTCTCGTCGCAAAACGCCCGCGTGCTTGCGCTGCGTGCTCGCAACGGATTCTTCTGCTAAGGCTTTTTTCTCTAGGTAGTAGGAATAGTTCCCGGTGTAGGTGTAGAGATCGGCTCGATCGATTTCCACAATGCCATTGGTCACTTGGTCGAGGAAATAGCGATCGTGGGTGATCAGCAGCAGCGCCCCCCGGAAGCGCTTCAGATAGCTTTGCAACCATTCCACCGAAAGCGCATCTAGATGGTTGGTCGGCTCGTCCATCAGCAGCACGTCGGGGTCGGATAGCAGCGCCGTCGCTAAAGCAATCCGCTTGCGATAGCCGCCCGACAGACTGCCCACCTTTGCCTCAAAGTCTTCAATTCCCAGTTTCGTCAAAATAATTTTGGCATTCGTTTCCAGCTCCCAAGCTCCGGTCACATCCATCCGGTGCGTTACGTCCGAGAGCCGCGCCATCATTCGATCGAGATCGCCTTGACCGTGGGCCAGCTTGTCCGATAGGGTTTCGTACTCGCGCACGAGGTCGGCCTGTTCGCCGCTGTCCGCAAACACCTGATCGAGCACTGTGCGATCGTCTTCTAGATCGGGCTGCTGGGGCAGATACACGATTTTGACACTCGGATTGACCCAAATCTCCCCACCGTCAATTGGCTCCAGACCCGCCATCATTTTCAGCAGCGTGGATTTACCCGATCCGTTGGTGCCAATCACCCCCACCTTATCCGTCGGCTCCAGACTAAAGCTGGCATCCCGCAAAATTTCCTTAATGCCAAAGTCCTTTTGGAGCGATCGCAGTGTGATAACGCTCATTCGTCTCCCCTCGGCCAAGATTTCAACACAGCATCAAACCAAGCTTCTGTGCGATCGCCCAAAGCACCCAGAGAAAACTCTCGCTCCGCCTGCAGGCGGCAGGCTTTGCGATCGATTCGATCCAGCGCTGCAATTGCCGCGATCAAACCCCCTACACTATCCGGCTCGACCAACCAGCCCGTCTTACCATCTTTGACGATTTCCGTCGGCCCGCCGCGACGATAGGCAATAACGGGCACGCCGCAGGCTAGCGCCTCAATTAAAACGTTGCCAAAGGCCTCCACCCAACGGGACGTCACCAGCAACCCGCGACACTGCCGCACGATCTGCTGCATCCCGGCTGTATCGAAAAATCCCAAATACTCGAAGGGTGCGTGGGGAAAATCTCGATAAATGCGATCGAAGTAGCCCCGATCTTGAACCCGTCCCATGACCTTGAGCGGAATTCCCGTGGTTTGCACCGCAGCAACCGCATCCTCCAAACCTTTTTCCGGCGAAATTCTGCCCAACCAGCACAGTGCATTGTCTGGCACCTCGCAATAGTCGTACAGCGACAGATCCAATCCGCTCCCCAACATCGTGCAGCGATCTGCAAAAACAAAGGTCTCAGCCTGGGTGCGAGTATAAACCCCAACCGCGTGAGGATACCGAGCCGCTACGCGCTCGATCGCAGCGTCCATTGCATCGGTCAAAGACCCCATGCTCGCAAGGTGCGCGACAGGCGTCGTTAGAAATGGCGTGAGATAAAACGGGAGCCAGTCATAGGCAAAATTGACGATGAGATCGAACTGCCCCTGCACCTGCCGCACGTAGGCCCACATGTTCTCCAGGACTGAGTTTTTGGGCATCGCAATCGGGAGGTCGCGAGATAAGGTTTGAGCCGGAACCTGAAGCGCGCCATCTATTTCCGTCAGCCTAAAACCAGCCAACTCAGATCCCCTAGGCGCAACAATCTCTAAAGAGTGCCCCCGATCTACCATCAGCCTTGCGGTGTTCAGGAGCGTTAGCTCTACCCCGCCTCCTTCACCAGACCCTAAGGGACCTACCGAAGTAGATACAAACAGAAGCCGAATCGGCTTCTGTAAAATCGTCTTACCCAAAACGGAGAGAAACCTTGAAACTCTTTCCGCAGTCTAACAGAGTTTCAAGGTCTCTCCTCGAACGGGCTCGCACCCGAGTCTTTCAGAAATATTAAATTTTTACACAATGGATGAATTTAGTATCGGTTGCTACAAAAGTTTTTCTTTGCAAAACTGCGCGATTAAAAATCCTGAATCTTCAGATAACAAAAACTAATTGATCAACCATCGAATGTTGTTTCTCTATCAATAATTCCAAAAATTTCAAAAAAAAAGAAGAAGGAGAACACACTAGAAGAGCGGTGGTGCTCAAGACGCCATTCGTTCCAAAGTTCTGACCTGCCGGGTTTTCAGCACTTCTATCACTGAATCGACCTGTTTTGGAGACAGCGCAGTCAACTCGCTAACCCAAAAACGAATTTGATCGGTTTGATTGATATCGTCGCAAATTTTAGACATTTGTTTTTCCGTCCTGGTTGATAGACAAAAGTATAAGCACCCCCCTCTATCGGGAACGGTATTCCCATTTACAATGTAGTCCGAGTTTTTAGGAAACGTCGATACTTTTTAAAGATTTGTGGATTTTTCTGGAACGATTGCCCAATTTATGGCGTAGCTCCAGGGCCAAAGGGTGCAAGATCGCGCTTAAAACAGTCGATTTTCCCTTTACAACATTAATTTTGAAGATGCTGTCGCCCGTCCTTCTGCGGTGATACCGATGTCGAGCTAGACTAGGAAGAAGTTAAAACCGTTTAGCTCAGATTTAAGCTAGACTCCAGTACCAGTGTTAGCTTAGTTAGCTTAAGTTCAGGTTGGCGACAGTTGTTGAGAATCAAACATATGAGCGATATCCAGACAAAAATTGAAGAGGCAAGGTTGCAAGCTCGCGAGGTCTGCGCCACGGAAGGTTCGGACTCCAGTGCCTGTGCGGTAGCGTACGACGAACTCGAAGAACTGTCTGCAGAGGCATCCCACCAACGCGCTAAGACGGATGAAGGACACAAAACATCTTTGCAGCAATACTGCGACGACAATCCAGATGCAGCAGAGTGCCGTCTATACGAAGACTAAGGTCGGTCTGAGACCGCTATCTCTTCCATGGCTAGAGGTTGAATTTCAAGGTTGAGGCTGTGGGGGCGATGCGATTTCCCCCACGGCTTTTTTGATGCAATGATGCAATTGTTAAAAGATGTCTGCAATAAGGCCGGACGATGTGGGAGGAGATCGAACGACACATTCAGCGCGCGGGCGGGGTTCCTTTTCGCCTGGGAGGTCGCCGTTCGGTGGGCGGCGGGAGCATCAATCAGGCGTTTTGCATCGACGACAAGGATAGCAGGCAGCAGTATTTTGTAAAGCTGAATCAGGCCAGTCAGGTCGACATGTTTGAGGCTGAAGCGTTGGGCCTTCAGGAGTTGGCTGAGGCTCGCAGCGTCCGCATTCCTCAAGTTGTTTGCTGGGGTGCGGCTGAGGGCAGCAGCTATATCGTGCTGGAATGGATCGAGTCGGGGCGCGGCAGCGCTTCGGGGTGGATGAATTTGGGTCGCCAATTGGCCCTACAGCACCGCACGACGAGCGCGAAAGGCTTTGGTTGGGATCGCAACAACACCATTGGCAGTACGCCGCAGCCCAACCCTTGGACTCGGGATTGGGCTGCGTTTTTTACAGAACACAGAATTGACTATCAACTCCAGTTGGCTCGGGAGCGAGGAACCCATTTTCCACAATTAAAAAGGCTCTTTGCCGCACTCCCTAAATTATTGGGACACGCTCCGGCGGCTTCGCTAGTGCACGGCGACCTATGGTCTGGCAATGTGGGGTTTAGCGTCCTAGGGGAGCCTATCATTTTTGACCCGGCTGTCTATTGGGGCGATCGCGAGGTCGATCTAGCCATGACCGAGCTGTTTGGAGGGTTCCCCTACGGATTTTACGAAGGCTACCGGGAGGTTTGGCCGCTCGAGCCGGGATATGCAGAGCGCAAAGTGGTTTACAACCTCTATCACATCCTCAATCACTTCAATTTATTTGGGGGCGGCTACCGCCTCCAGGCCGAGCAAATGATACAGCAGATCATCCGTTAGTGGATCGGCCTGATTTTGCAGTTTGCGCGCGGTATTTCTCGTACTGGCGGACGGTAAAGCGCTGGAGCGCAATAATGGCAGGGTTGATTTCTAAGTAGCGGCGAGTTGGATCCTGTGTATAGGTGCGCTGCTCGCTCTCCATCATTTCTACATCTTGGGCTAGAAACCGCTGGAGGAAAAACCGTTGCAACACTGGTACCAACATCGGTCGCACCAGATCGAGCAACCACTGCGGCAGCTTTACTCTAAAAAAGAACAGCGCGAAGGAGCGGCTTTCTTGCAAGCCAACGGGCGATCGCAGGAGATACAGCGATGAAATCCCCTGGAGGGAGGTGAAGTAGTTAGGGTAGCGATATTCGATGGAAATGGGCAGGGTCGTAACGGCACGGGCATCTTGGCTGAGCCCTAAAAACTTCGCCATCCGGCCTTTATAGGACACGTTGTATGCGGCCACCACCGCATCTTCAGTTTCTTTAAGGTGGATCAACACGGGATCGAACCAACCTTGAAGCTCTTGGTGCAGGAACCCGTGAAACACATCCATGGCATTTTCGTTGCAGATCGAAAAATGGGCCTTGAAGTGACCCGTGATGGGAATCATGAGCAAATTGGCCTGACCGTACTCCGGTATGTCTAGGAGCGGGGTTGTCGCGGCCAGTTCTCCATCTCCAGGAAACAGCCACATCACCCCGTATTTTTCCCGAACTGGATAGCTGCGGGCTCGGGCAGGCGGTAGCTTTTGATCTGGGGGCAGGTATGGAATACCGACGCACGCCCCGGTACCGTCAAATTCCCAGCCGTGGTAAGCACAGGCCAAGGTGCATCCCCGGACTTTGCCTTTGTGCAGTGCAATGCCGCGATGGGGGCAAACATCCTCTAGGGCGTGGAGTTGACCGTCGGTCGCGCGGTAGAGGGCGATCGCCTGATTCCACAAGACCACGGGCGCAACCCGTCCTGGCTTCAGCGAGTCCGACCATCCCACGGCATACCAATGGTTGGGATCGATCCCCACCTCTCGAATCGCATTACGAACGGTCTGGGTTGTTAAAGTAGTTGCCAGCTCCATCACGGTTCGTCCAACGTATAACTGTAAACGTATGACTGTAGAAGAATTGCCGCCTTTCTTTACGATAAAGGCAAAATTGCCTGCAATTGAGATCTCATGGTTTGCAGGAACCCTATGAAGTGTCAGGATCGAGTTTATGCGCGTTTAGAACCTAATGCAGCCTAATATTACCTCAATCCCCATTCTTCAGCTTGCCTCGGGAGATGTGTTATCCCTCCAGGTCTACCGTTTTCAAGGTGGAACCGGACCTAAAGTCTACCTGCAAGCGAACCTGCACGGGGCAGAAATTGTCGGAAATGCCGTCATTCACCAGCTCTTAAAATGGCTTACACCCCTGGAACCCCACCAACTGAACGGGGAAATCTGGATCGTTCCAGCCTGTAATCCACTGGCCACCAACCAGCGATCGCACTATTTTTCGACGGGGCGCTTCAATCCCTATGACGGCAAAGACTGGAATCGGATTTTCTGGGACTACGAAAAAGAAACAGAGGATCTGCTCGACTTCGCTCGATCTCACCTCCATCTGGATGCGGAAACCGTGCAGCGGCACTATCGCGCACGGATCCAAACCCAGTTTGACCGACTGAGGGATAAACTGCGATCGCCAGCTAGCGCTCCGCTGTCGGAGCATTACCGCTTTCACCTCCAGTCGTTGTGCTTGGATGCCAACTATTTAATCGACCTGCACAGCACTTCCAATCAAGGGTTGGATTACCTTTATTATTTCTCTGGGCGGGAAGATAGCGCAAAGCTCTTTGGATTGGATTCCGGTATTTTGCTCGATCGCTATGACGGCGATGCCTTCGATGAAGCGTTTATAAAGCCTTGGTTGGCCCTAGAGCGGTGCTTCGCGCAACTCGGGCGCGAGTTTCGATTTGACTTAGAAGCCTGGACGCTAGAGTTAGGAGCGGGCATGCAGATGAATCCGATTTCAGTCCATCGAGGCGTTTTGGGGCTTCAAAACTATCTGATCCAGAAAAAGATCGTACAAGGCGTCGTTTTACCCCAACCCATCTCAAAACAGCAGATGTATCTGACCCGTACCAGCCAGGTCAAAAAATATTACTCACCTTACGGAGGCATGGTCTATCCAAAAGTCGCGTTAGGGACATCCGTCCAGCAAGGGCAAGTTCTTTATCAACTGCTGATTTTTAACAAGCAGTCCTACTGCCCGACCCAGATTGAGGTCGTAGCAGAACGAGATGGCATTGTTTACGACCTCGCCTCCAATCAGGCCGTCAATACGGGCGAATATGTTTTAGCGACCTTCTAAGGCCAAACGCCTCGGACTACCATTCAATTTCAGGCATCTGCTCGGACGCTTGCTTGAGCGCGCTTTGCCAGATCGCACTCATTTTGACCAAGTACGGATTATCCGCAGCGAGCTTTAACTGGTGCCGGACGATAAAAGAATTGGCTTCATACATCACGAGATCGATCGGCGGGCCGACGGAAAGATTGGACTTCATCGTCGAGTCGATGGACAAAAGCGCGCATTTGGCGGCGGTCTCCAATGGCGTTTCGTAACTGAGCGTGCGGTCTAAAATTGGCTTGCCGTACTTGGTCTCTCCGATCTGGAAGAAAGGGGTTGCCTGGGTCGCTTGGATGAAGTTGCCTTCGTTATAGATCAGATAAAGTTCTGGAGGTTCTCCTAGTATTTGGCCGCCTAGAATGAACCGGCAGCTAAAGTCAATCCCGTCTTGCTTGAGCCACGCCCCATCTTGCTGGTGCATTTTACGGATGGTATTGCCCATGTAGCAAGCAACATCGTACAGCGTCGAGCCAGCGTGTAGGTTCATCTCGGCCCGGACTTTAATATCTCGGCGAAAAATGGTTAAAACGCTTTGCGTTAAGGATAAGCTGCCCGAATTACACATCAAAATAACGCGCTCTTTCGGAACAGAAAAGTCAAATAGCTTTTGAAATGAAGAGATTTTATCAACCCCTGCATGGGTCCGAGAATCCGCTGCCATAATGAGGCCAGAGCTTGTCGTTATGCCAAGACAGTAAGTCATACCGAAATCAGCGAAGATGCATCTAGGGACAGCCTTTCCAATGACAGCGGATCTACCGGGGCTAGAGGTATTTCATCGGCCCAAACTTTGAATCCTACGAGTTGGGCGGCCCCAAAGGACGTAGTAAGGGCCGCATCGGTGGCATCTCTGCCCCGGGCCATTAAGATTCGTCCGATTCTAGGGGTGTTATGACGGGCATCGAAGGTATGCCACTGGCCACCTAAGAAGACCTCAAACCACGCATGAAAGTCCATCGGGATGGGCTGTGCGGGGATGCCAATGTCGCCCAAGTATCCCATAGCATACCGTGCGGGAATATGAAGGGAACGACAAAAGGCGATCGCCAAATGCGCGAAATCGCGGCACACGCCCGTACGCTCAGTATAAACCCCGCAAGCGGTCTTACCAATATGAGTGTGTTCGTACCCATAACGAATGTTGGAATGAACCCAATCGCAGATGGCTTGGACTTTGGGCCATCCGGGGGCAATGTTGCCAAACAGCGTCCAAGCCGCTTGAGACAGCAACTCGACTTCGCAGTATCGACTGCTCAGCAAGTACTGGAGCGTTTCTTCGGGAAGCTCGGACACGGGAACCTGTCGAGCGTTCCAGTCTATCGGGTCGGGCCGTCCGTCAACTTCGACAATTGCATTGTTCCAAAGTCGCAACTCGCCCTCGGGCGCGACAATCCGAACGCATCGGTTTCCAAAGCTGTCGCAAAATTCCCGTACTGGAATGGGGGGAAAAGTTTGAAGCTGCTCGGGTTCTAAGATGCTGCCCGCAACTGAAGGATGCACGTGCAGCTTTAAAAGCATTGGGATGGGAATAGGGGAATTGAAAACAATCTCGTACCCGATCTGGATCTGCATAGCTACAGCAGCTTTAACTGCTTCTTAACGCGCAGCCGATTTTAGCAATCCTCCCAGCTTCGCCTTGTCAGCCTCAAGGAATACTTCCGAGATCGGGCTCGAAGCATCTTCTGCTCGAGTCGTTCTGCTTTAAGACGGATATTGCCCGCACTCCGACCGACTTGCCTTCAAGAGCTATTCAAAGGCTAGAATAACTGCCACTCCGGAGTTTGCAGCATTTTAAGCTGCTGGAGGCGGCTCATAAAAAAGTACTCGTCTAGGCGACTGCAACTGTGAATCTTAGAGGCTTCTAGCGCGATGCACCAATTCCATAGATGGGCCGCCTGCGTAAATGGTTGAAGTGTCTCCAACTCTAAGGGAGTTAGAACTTGTCGAGATTGGTAGCCTTGGAAAAACGCATCCCGGACTTTACGGGCAATCCCGGTCCGAATCGAAACTTGTAAAAATTTTGCCATTTCAAAGGCTCGCCAACCATAGCCGCATTGGTCGAAGTCAAACAGCGTGAGCTGGTTGTCGGCAGTGAAGTGGACGTTACCGCTGTGCGGATCGCCCCAACAGATCGTCCAGTAAGGGGAACGTTGCGGCAGATCGCAAAGCCGATTTTTAATTTGGTCGATCGTGCTTCTCAGGTAAGCTAAGTCTTCAGAGCGAAAGCGCAGGTACGGCTCAATGACGCCAAAGGACTCGTCCAACAAGTACTCGAGGGAAAGCGGCTGGCGATGGGCGCAGCTGTAAAACTCAGCCGCCGCCTCGTGCAAGTGTGCGACGGCCTCCCCAAGCTTATATCCTTGCTTGACGCTCAAATCCCCAATCGGGATCCGCCCTGGTGCGTAGGGAAAGAGTGCGGCATAGCGAAATCCCTCGGGCGCGCGAATCTCGACAAATAGATTGCCATCGGTTGCGTGGAGCGGAGCCGAAACCGGAACGCCGCAACGTTTGAGATAATTCAGCAGTTCTAGCTCGAACTCCGTTTCGGACTTGGTGCGCCAGTGGGTGTGGGAAATCCGCAGCACGTACCGCGCTGTCAGCGTTTCTACGAGGTAAATATCGCTCAGTCCCCGATTCCAGAAGTGACACTGCACCACCGGACCTACCCCAAACAAAGGCAAAATTTGGCGCTGGAGGGCTTCGCAGGCCAGAGTCGAGTACGTGACAGGAAAGATAGTTTGAGTCAGCACAGCCTTTGATAACCTTCCCTTTTGCTGATGTAAGACGCGATTTGCCCAACGTAATTTCTAGCTTACGGGGAGGTCAGTTGCGAAATTGTATCGTAATCAGCAAATGCGAGGGCGGATGGGGATTTTTTTGAGCGCAGATCCAGCAGGGGATGGTGTCTGTTCTCTGTTGCGATCGGCTAAAGTGCAAATAGTACAGTCGTTCTGCGGAGCGGTCGCTCGTGCCTAATTCGCTTGAAGTCCCTGACTCCGTTACCTTTGAAGCGGCTATTGCCCTCACGCAAACCCTCCTCGATCGCGCGGAGCAAGCAACGCCAGACCCTGCTGAGGTGGAGACTGCGGTCGCGAAACTCCTAGCAACGCACAATGGAGCGCGGGGCTTTTTTGTAGCGTACCTAACGGATGCGCGGGCTTTGGTTGAGGCACTCGTGCCTGCGGTTCTTCCGGCGCTCCAGACCGCTCCAGCCGCAGTCAGCGAGCTGTTGGTCAAAAATCTCGCGATGTCTGCGGCGATGGAGATCGCCCATCGCCGTAACAACAATCCAGAGCAAGCCGCGCAATCTGCCCGAGTGCAGCGACGGACGGCGGCTTTGATGGAGCAGTTGGGGTTTGACTATTTCAAAACCGATGCTGAAGGTCTGTGGCAGGGAATTGCGGCCAATATCGGTCCCTACGCAGCGTTTCTGAAGCGATGGGGGTATGACTCGGAGCAACAGGAGGCGATCGCCCACCAGTTGCGCTCGGTCTTCCCGGCAGTAGCGGCAACGGCACCGTGAAAACAGTCGCCCCATCACCCGATGAGGCCTTGGTGGCTCGCTTGCAAGATCGCTTGCACCAATTGGCAAGGGAACGAGACCCCTACTTTGCCACCGCAGGTCACTTTTTCGTGCAGGACTACATTCGAACCCAATTCGGGCAATGGGGGACTGTAGAGCGCCATGACTTTACGCTTCAGGCGAGCGGGCGGCTGCATCACAATCTCGTCCTCAACCTTCCCGGCACCTCGAACCATCCCGCCCATCGGGGCACGATCTTAGTGGGTGCCCACTACGATGCCGTCCCCGGAACGCCTGGAGCCGATGACAATGCCAGCGGCGTAGCGGTTTTGCTAGAGCTAGCCCGCCTGTTTGCGGAGCAGCCCGCTCGCCGCCCGATTCGCCTCGTGGCCTTTGACCTTGAAGAATACGATCGCAAAGGCAGCTATGCTTATTCAGCCCAGGTTTGGCGAGATCGCGAACCGATTCGGCTGATGATTTCCCTCGAAATGCTGGGCTACTTTTGCACGGAACCTCATTCTCAACTTTACCCGCCCGGACTCCGGTATTTTTATCCCTCAACCGGGGACTTCATTGCCTTAGTGGGCAACCTGACCGCCCTTCCCGACCTGCTGTCTTTCAGTCGCCGTTTCCGCAGCGCGGGGGTACCCTGTCAGTGGCTCCCCGCGATCGATGGGGGAAAGTTCGTAAAAGTAACGCGTTTTAGCGATCACTCGCCCTTCTGGGATCGCGGCTATCGCGCCATGATGATCACAGATACGGCTTTTTTGCGCAACCCCAACTATCACAAACCGAGCGATCGCATCGAAACGCTGAACTTCAATAAAATGGCGAGTATCTGCGAGGGATTGGCTGTCGGATTGCGCCAGCTTTAGCCCCGTTCGGAACTTGCGAGGGCCGGATCGATCTGATGCAAAAACTCAAGGGGCAAACCATCGGGGTCTGCTGCAAAGGCAACGCGATAGGTGGTCTCGCCAATGGTCTGGACTTGGGGCAGCAGTAAAACGACGAAGGGGAGCGATTTTTCGAGGAGTTGCGATCGCCATCGATTCAGCCAGTCTTCCAGGGAAAGCGTCGCACCGGGAGTTCGCACTTCGAGATCCGCCGTCAGGTCAAACGACAGGTGATAGTAACCCACATAACGTTCGTTCCCAAAGGCATCGGGGGCGGGCTGGGGCTGAGGAATCTCGATAAGCTCCAACCGTCCGGCCTTGCCCTCCATCCAGCAAGCAAGGGTGTAGCCCGTTGTAAATCGTTCCCGCACCGCAAAACCGAGGGTTTCGTAGAAGGCGATCGCCCGATGAATGTCCGAGGTGCGAATCGACATGTGATGTCCGCGCATAAAGTCAACGCATAGAGCGATTTCCAGAAAAAAAGTTACCGCATTGTAGGGGCGCGCATACCTTGCACCCCGACTAATCAAAAAAACGAGAATAAGGCGAATGGGTCGGCAATCCAGGCTCTTTATCGAGCAAAAAATTAACGACTTTCCACTGCGGCGACTCGTCTGGATCCGGTCCGAACTCGACGGGCAAACCGTACAGACGCAACAATCCAGCCCGCTCGTTGTTTTTGGCCACGGGAACTGCACGTTCTAAATAGGCACTAATGAGATCGCGATAGCGTTGGGCGATGACCACGCGAGTCGCGCGAAACCCTTCGCCATAGAGGCGATCGAGGGCCTCGTGAATTTCAAAGCGAATCCCATCGGGATGCGTGTGCTGGCGATACCATTCTCCTTCCCACTGACGCCAGTGACGACCCGACTGTAAATGGACCAGCTCTGCGGTTTCGGGGTTTGCTTCAAACGCGCCATGTCGATGGCACAGATAAGTGTCTGTCAGCATCAACGCAGGTAAGGACTGACGGCAATGCGGACACTGAATTTCCGGCCCAAAGATGGGGTATTGCAGGACGGCGTGCATCATGGAGGGCTAATCTAAATAAAAGGTTGCCCATCGTCGAGGTTGGCCCTATTATAACCAGGTTCTTGCAGGACAGGGGGGATGCAATGATAGCGGCGATCTCTAGAGCTGTTAAAATCTTCGATACGATATCTATAGCTCTACCCTCAATATACATGTAGAACTTTTCTAGCGCTTCTATGATCGAACCCGTATCGCACCAATCCCTTCAGGAGAGTCCTCACCCCTGGACCGCACCGGATCTCTCCAAAGCTGCATTTGTCGCAGCAAATGCGACGATTGTCGGACGAGTCGCGTTGGGAGAGGGATGCAGTATCTGGTACGGAGCAGTTCTGCGCGGGGATGTGGAGCGCATTGAAATTGGCGCGCACAGTAACGTTCAGGACGGAGCCGTACTGCACGGCGATCTGGGACAGCCAACTGTTTTAGAAGACTACGTAACCGTAGGCCATCGCGCCGTAATTCATTCTGCCTATATCGAGCGCGGGAGTTCGATCGGCATGGGGGCGGTCATCCTAAACGGGGTGCGGGTTGGGGCGGGCAGCATTATTGGGGCGGGAGCTGTCGTCTCTAAATCGGTACCGCCGCGCAGTTTGTGGGTTGGGGTGCCCGCGAAGCCGTTGCGGGAGGTTGAAGAAGCAGAAGCCCGCGAGTTAATAGACCACGCTCAACGGTATGAAAAGCTGGCCCTCGTTCACAGCGGTCGCGGGACTGACCTCGGGTTCGCATCCGCCTGATAGCCGTGCCAAATTTTCGATCGAGATCTGGTTGTCTCGCCTCAATACCTCTGACCTTTTGTCGCAAAACGGCACAAGTCGCCGCTCTAAAACCATCCGAGTGTAGGAAAATAGAGAGAGAATTCTGAAAAAAGCTTTACGTGAGGTCTACCGCAATGGATTTTGACTTTCGGATTTTGATCGTACTTTTGCCTTTACTGTTGGCGGCTGGTTGGGCTGGGCGCAATATTTTGCCCTACGCGCTCAGGCAGCTCAACGGCATGTTGAATAAGTAAATCCGTAATTCCTAATCGGCTCCATTTCCTACAGACACCGCCTGGCACCCTGGAGCGGGCCAGGCGTTTTTTTATGCGGTCAGCTTGGTGGACGGAAGCGCGTCCATCGGGCCGCGATTGGCAGGTGGGTTTAGAAATCTCCGAATGTGCCGGGCAATTTTCTGCTGCTGCTGCCAGTCAGTACTGGCGGTACGCGAGACTGCAAGTTGCTGCCCGGAAATCGTTTTAAGTTGAATGCGATAGAAGCGCGTTCCGAGGACGTCTAGCGTATCGATCTCTACTGCCGCTACGTCCAAGATCGGGTATCGCGTCATTTTTTGACGCAATAAATGGCGCTTGCGAATAGTTAGCGTTTTTTGAACCTTATCGAAGGTGAGGGTCTCTGCAGGCACGAGCGCCATAAAGATACTGCTGAGGGCAATGCAAAAAGCCCCAATCCAATCGACGGGAGGTTCGAACAGGAAAAACATAAAAATGCCCGTGAAACCTGTCGCAACGCTCAGTAGCTCTAAACCGAGCAAGCGTTCCTGGATGGTCAAATGAATGGCAGTATGTTGGAGTACCTTCATGGCAAACGATTTCACTCGCAGATGCAGCAGAATGTCAGACGAACGATGCTGAATGAATTTAGTATGAACCTCGTAAAGGGAAATGGTTCATTTACAGTAGTAAATAGGGAATAATTTATTACGGCAGCTTGTTAGTCCGTGCTGTTTCGTTCTGCTGAGTTAATCGGGACCCTCAAAAAGCCAACTTGACTGGGATCCATGTCGCCTTGTTTACAGCCGACAGAATCGCTACTTTTGCCTCACTTACTCGAGCAATGCTGAATGAGCTACTGTCTGAATCCCGACTGTAACAACCCCAACAATGCCCCCACAGCTACTGCCTGTCAGACCTGTGGAGCAACGCTGCTACTGCGCGATCGCTATCGATCTAGCCGCATTTTGGGGCGCGGGGGCTTTGCAACCACTTTTTTAGCAGTAGATGAAGGCTTGCCCGGTTTACCCACCTGCGTAATCAAGCAACTCCGCCCCGTGCTCAATGCCGCTCACATCCTAGAAATGTCGCGGGAGCTGTTCCAGCGAGAAGCGGCAACCCTGGGCAAGATTGGCAACCACCCGCAGCTCCCGCGACTGCTCGACTATTTCGAGTTGGGTCAAGATTTTTACCTGATTCAAGAATACGTCAGCGGGGCCACCCTCCAACAAGAAGTGCGCCGCTCTGGACCCTTTGACGAGCCAATGACGAAGGAAGTGCTGCGAGAAGTACTGCCTATTTTGGACTATCTCCACCAGCAACAGGTGATCCATCGAGACATCAAACCCGCCAACATCATCCGCCGCAGCATCGATCGCAAGCTCGTGCTGATCGACTTTGGCGCGGTCAAGGATCAAGTCAGTCAGGCCGCAGCCAACAATCCCGACCACACCACCCTCACCGCCTTTGCGGTAGGCACTCCTGGCTTTGCACCGCCGGAACAGATGGCCATGCGACCGGTCTACGCCAGCGATGTTTACAGTTTGGGTATCACCTGCATTTATCTTCTAACGGGCAAGTCTCCTAAGGATTTGAACTACAATCAAGCCACTGGAGAACTGGAATGGCAAAACCGAGTGCAGATCAGCCCTCGGTTCCAGAGGCTTCTAGAGAAGATGCTAGAGGTCTCTCTGCGCGATCGCTACCAAAATGCTAGAGAGGTCTCCCAAGCGCTAGACGAACTACAAGCTGCTGCCAATGCGCCAGCAGCACCGCCTCCCCCTTCACCTAGCGGCACCTCCACTTACGCACCTCAACGTCCGACCCAGCGCTCCACTACGGCAGGCAGCGGCTTGGGCGGGCGTACCTCCCAACCCTCTGCAGCTCGTGCGGGCGCGCAGGATCCGATGGCTGGCTCGTTCTCTAAAATTGCGCCGCGCAAGTCCGTTTCGCGCGCGCCCAGTGCGGGCGCGACGGATCAAACCGGATCCGGTGGCCGCAAAAGCGTTATCAAGCTCAGCCCTCAAGGGCTACAGCAAGCCTACGGTCAAGGGAAGCGAGACTTTAGCGGCCACGACCTCAGCAATTTGTCCCTGTCTCGATTTCAGCTTCCAAGCGCTATCTTTCATGAGGCGCAGCTTCAAAATTCCGACCTGCGCGGAGCCGATCTCAACGGCGCAAATTTAGGCAAGGCAAGTTTGGTCAATGCCAATCTACGCCATACCAATTTACAAGATGCCTATCTCAGCTATGCCGATTTAGAGGGGGCCGATTTGCGCGGCGCCGATTTGAGCAGCGCCTACCTCAGCAACGCGAACTTGAGGGGCGCAAATTTGTGCGGCGCAAATTTGACGGGCGCGACGTTGAATCTTTCGCAACTCAGTTTGGCGCATATCAATTGGATGACAATTTTACCCAATGGCAAACGCGGCAGAGGGCTTTGGTAGGTCTCGCGGACAGGACAACTTCCTGGACCGAGCGCTGAAGGAATGGGCGATCGCCATTTCAGCCCTTCGCTCTGGGGAAATGGTGCTGCTGCTGCGCAAGGGCGGAATCCGAGATCCCATTCGTCCGTTTGCCACGCTCCCTCAAAGGGCTGCATTGTTTCCGACCTACGAACATCAGGTGGCTCGCCATCTCAAGCAGCCCGATCGGCTGGTGCCGCCGGATGCCGCCCCAACCCTTCAGCCAACCCTTCAGATCGATACTTGGGCGCGCATCACTCACGGATTTGAGTTGGGCGCTGAGGTCGAAATTGCAGCGCTGATGCCGTTTCACATTTGGACGGTAGATTTTGTCATAGAGCGGCTCAAGTGGCGATCGTCGCAGCCCATCCAAGCCCTTCTCCTGCGCACCTATCGACTGCCCGCAGCCATTGATTTAGAGCGATCGCCCCTGCAAGCCGGATGCCGATCGTGGATCGACCTAAAACCAGCCATTTCTACGCAGCACTCCATTGCCGCGCTATCCGATCCAGAGTATCGAGTCCGTCTTGAGGCGATCGAGCGGGCCATGCAAGCGGTCAAAGGCGATTTTAAGCTCGAATCCTGCAAACTGCCATAAAAAGCGCCATCGCTGTTGAACGATGGCGCTTTTTGGGGACCGGGAAAGTATCTACTTGAGAATGGGAGCCTGCGCGGGAAGTACGCTTACTTTTGGGGCGATCGCCCCATTAGCAGCTGCAACCTTCACCAAGGAAGGTACGGAAGCTCGCATGCGGTCTGTCAGCGCTAGGGTTTTAGAGTCGTAGATTTGGGTAATAATTTTCGGGTACAGTCCAATCCCAATAATCGGAACCAGCAGACAGGCAATGATAAATACCTCGCGCGGTTCCGCATCGGTCAAAACCTCGTGCTCGACCAACTCTTTGTTCTCAGCGCCAAAGAAGATTTCCCGCAGCATAGAGAGCAGGTAAATGGGCGTCAAAATGACCCCAACTGCGGCCAAGAAGACCACGATGAGGCGGAACGTGACGCTGTAGGCATCGCTGGTAAAAAAGCCTACGAAAACCATTAGCTCTGCCACAAATCCGCTCATCCCAGGCAAGGCCAGGGAGGCCATGGAGCAAGCCGTAAACATGGCAAAGATTTTGGGCATCTTTTTGCCGACGCCGCCCATCTCTTCTAGAATCAGCGTGTGGGTGCGGTCATAGGTGGCCCCCACCAAGAAAAACAGGCTGGCTCCAATCAACCCATGGGAGACCATCTGCAAGACCGCCCCGCTCAGCCCTAAGTCAGTGTAGGAGGCAATCCCGATCAAGACGAAGCCCATGTGAGAAATCGAGGAATAGGCAATCTTGCGCTTCAGGTTGCGCTGGGCGAAGGAGGTCAGCGCCGCATAGATAATATTGACCACGCCCAGCACCACTAGAGCGGGCGCGAAGTAGGCGTGGGCAGCGGGCAGCATCTCCACATTCATGCGAATCAGCGCGTAACCGCCCATCTTCAGCAAAATTCCGGCCAGCAGCATGTGAACGGGAGCGGTTGCCTCTCCATGGGCATCCGGCAGCCAGGTGTGGAGCGGCACGATCGGCAACTTGACAGCGTAGGCCACGAGCAGACCGCCGTAGACCAAAAGCTGGAAGGTGAGACCGTATTCCTTGAGTCCCAGGGCGTGCATGTCGAAGGTGACGGTATCGCCGTAGAAGGCCATCGCCAGGGCTGCCACCAAGATAAAAAGGGAGCTGCCTGCGGTGTACAGAATAAACTTGGTCGCAGCGTAGAGCCGCTTGTAGCCGCCCCAGATGGACAGCAACAGGTAAACGGGAATCAGCTCCAGTTCCCAAACCAGGAAGAACACCAGCATGTCCTGCACGGCAAAGACCGCGATCTGCCCGCCGTACATGGCCAGCACCAAGAAGTAAAACAGGCGGGGCTTCATGGTGACGGGCCACGCTGCCAAAATCGCCAAAGTCGTGATGAACCCCGTCAGCAAAATTAGCGGCATGGACACGCCATCGGCCCCGACGGACCACTTCAGGCCAATCTGCGGGATCCAGTCGTAGCTCTCGACCAACTGCATCCCCGGATTTGAAAAGTCGTACTGGGTGTAAAAGGCCGTCACGATCAGCGCAAAATCGACCAACCCCACAACAAGGGCGTACCACCGGATCGGTCTACCCTTACCCGCTTCATCCGGGATAAAAGGAATGGCAATACAGGCCACAATGGGCAGAAAAATAACGGTCGTCAGCCAAGGAAACTGGGTAAGCGTCATAGGAAAAAGCCCGTTACACTCACAAAACAGTAGGGATATTAATCTTCAAATCAAATCTAGCGCTGGGTGAGAAGCGCGTCGTTCCGCACCCAGCGTATGCGGCCCTAAGCCGCCACAATGACGATGCCCAAAACCGCAAGGAAAACAATAAGGGCGTAAAACTGCGCCCGACCGTTTTCAAAGTACTTCAGCCCTTCACCCGTAATGACGGCCAGAAAGCCCGTGAAGTTAACCGCACCATCGACGACGTTATAGTCTACCTCCAACACCTGTCTGGCTAAGCGACGGGTGCCGCGCACAAAGACCGACTCGTAGACGTCGTCGAAGTACCATTTATTGAGGGAGAACTCGTACAGGGACGGGAACTTAGCGGCGATCGCCGCCGGATCGACCTTGTGTCGCAAATACATGAGCGAAGCTAAGGTAATGCCGATCAGAGAGATCCCGACCGAATTGCCCGCCATGACTAAGAATTCCGGCAAGTCAGCTTCCGTTGCGGCTTTGAGCGCCTCGGCAGCAGTCTCGGAAGGGGCGTAAACAAAGGCTTCAAAGTAGTTATTAAACGGCGTTCCCAGCAACCCGATCAGAAGAGAAGGGACTGCCAAAACCAGCAGCGGCAGCGTCATGGTGAGGGGCGACTCGTGGGGCAAACCGGAGTGACCGTGGCCGTCATCGTGGCCGCCCTCCAACTCCTTCGGATCCATAGCACCAGGGCCAAAGGCCAGAGCGGGAACGGACGGGCTGCCTTCCAAGAGCGCCTCCTGAATTTTGGTATTTCCACCTCTAAAAGAGCCTTCAAAGGTAGTGAAATACATGCGAAACATGTAGAAAGCCGTAATTCCAGCCGTCAACCATCCCACCAACCAGAGGGCTGGATTTGCGGCAAAGGCTTGCCCTAAAATCTCATCTTTTGACCAAAATCCGGCAAAAGGCGGGATTCCAGAAATGGCAAGACAGCCCACTAAAAAGGTGGAAGCCGTCAGGGGCATGTACTTGCGCAGCCCCCCCATCATCCGCATGTCTTGAGCCAAAGCCGGGTTGTGACCCACCGCGCTCTCCATACCGTGAATCACCGACCCAGACCCCAAGAACAGCATGGCCTTGAAGAAAGCATGGGTCATGAGGTGGAAGAGGCCAGCAGAGTAGGCCCCGATGCCCATGGCCATCACCATATAGCCCAATTGGGAAATAGTGGAGTAGGCCAACCCCTTTTTAATGTCGTTTTGGGTAATAGCGATGGTCGCGCCCATAAAGGCGGTGACGGCCCCGGTCCAGGCAATCAAGCTCATGACACCCGGCAATCCCTCAAACACGGGATACATCCGCGCGATCAAGAACACGCCAGCCGCCACCATCGTTGCGGCGTGAATTAAGGCCGAGATGGGCGTCGGACCTTCCATGGCGTCTGGAAGCCAGACGTGGAGAGGAAACTGGGCCGACTTGGCCACGGGTCCTAAAAACACCAGGATGGCAAAGATGCTGGCGACGACGATGCTGAGCTGACCGCTGGCGACGAGATCCTGGAGGCGATCGCCAATCGTCTGAAAGTCAAAGCTGCCCGTAGTCCAGAACAGCCCTAAAATCCCTAACAGAAGGCCGAAGTCGCCCACGCGGTTGGTTACAAACGCCTTTTGGGCCGCATCTGCCGCCGCCTTGCGATCGTACCAAAACCCAACGAGGAGGTAAGAGCACATCCCCACCAGTTCCCAGAAAATGTAGATCTGGACCAGATTGGGGCTGATGACCAAGCCCAACATGGAAGAGCTGAACAGGCTCAAATAGGCATAAAATCGGACGTAACCCGAATCGTGAGCCATATAGCCATCGGTGTAGATCATGACCAGAAACGCAACGGTCGTCACTACCACTAGCATCATGGCTGTCAGGTGATCGATGGTATACCCCATCGTGAGGCGAAACGTTCCTGCCGCCGCCCACTCAAACGTACTCAGAAAAACTTCGTGACCGTGGATCTGACTCCACAACAACGCATAGGACATTGACATCGCCGCGCCGAGGAACGAGATAATCAACACTGCATTGATTTGCCGCAGTGCGTTCGTCGCGCGGTTAAACGAGATTAAGCCCAAACCCACCAGCATCGCGCCCAGGAGCGGGAAGACTGGGATGAGCCAGGCATATTCATATAAAGCTTCCATCACTTACGCTGCTGAAACATCAATTCGTAGGTTTCCAAGCAGAAAACAGTCCCATTGTGACACACTCTTTCACAAGGCAACTGTAATTTAAGATGGAGAATCCCGAGCAAAATTCAGTCAATCGGTCAAGCCGGCAGCGACTGAAGCGACTGGCTCGCCTGTGCCGAATCCTCTTGAAGGTCGATCGACTCCAGAGCCGCCCCTAGCGTCTGCAAGACCTCTTCGCGGCCTTTCACGTGCTCTAAACGATGGACCACTTTTCCTTTATAAAACAAGAGCACTGTCGGAATATTGGTCAATTTAAAGTTTTTAGCCAGCCAAAAATTTTCGTCCGCATTGACCCGAAAGACCTTTACAGGCTTTTCCGCTGTATCCTGAAGCTGGAGCACGAGGGGTTCGACCATCTTGCAAGGCCCGCACCAGGGTGCCCAAAAATTCACAAAAACCGGGACTGGAGAGCTTAAAACTGCTTCTTTAAACGCTTTTTCACCGATGGATGCAATCATAGGACCCTTTTAGTCCAAAAGATGTTATTAAACCTTTAGGGATCATGCTACCAGTGAATGCTCCCCGCTGCACGGATCGCCCAAGGATGAGCCCACCAAAATAATCCAATAAAGGCAGCGATCCCCAAATAGGCAGGCCGGACAAACTCCTGAAACTTGAGGGTTTGCTGCCCTTGCAAGACGGCTCTAAAGGGAACGATCGAAGTCTGCGCTTTAATTTTTTCAAAGGCCTCTCCATAGCGAATCGAGAGCCGCCGATCCCCGTGCCAAACGGCAAAGAGGTGATAGCCGATCAGCCCTAAGGAGGTTGCCAGGGTAAAGGTGGTCCCAATCCACAGCGTATGAGCAATACACCAGATGACCTGCCCCACCATCTGAGGGTGCCGCGCGATGCGAACGATCCCGGTATCGTAAAGATGCACTTTTGGCTGCTGAATTGCGGCAATCTCGAGCAAGTTAAAGGTAGAAGGGTACAAAAAGATAAAAGAGATAGCAGATAGCCCCCATACAAATGGCTTCACCCAGGGTTGACCCTGGACCTGCCAGAGTTGGACGCCATCGTAGCGATGGTTCAAAAAATAAACAAGCAGCGTTACAGCAAGACCAATACTGACCAGGGCAAATATAACGCGGTAGGGACGCGGCCCTATTCGCTTTTCGGCCTCTAGGCGAAGCGACGCCAGCCCGCTATGGGCCAAGGCAAATCCGCCAATGAGTCCAAGCATGACGAAATGGGAAACAGCCAACCAACTGTGGGGATCGAGAAGGGGATCGGTGAAAGCTAAAGGCATTGTCGCGCGCGTTGAGGGAACTTGAAGCCAATCGCCTTAGGTGGCATAAGCCCACTCTGAGCGCGTCAGGCGGATCTGAGCCAGAGTAAAAATAATAGGGATGATGCGGCCATAATTGGTGGCGATCGCCCGCCAGCCCAAATCGACAGCAAAACCAATCCACAAGGCGCTGCTGAGGGCTGCAAATAAGCTGCGCGTGGTGGCATAGCGCAAAGCAGTAGAAGCAGCTCCTTGACGAGCCGCTTGAACCAGTAAAGAACCGGATAAATGAGCCGCAGACTGATAGGTCGAAAAATAAAGGGCAAACTGTCGGGCGATCTGACGCAATACGATCGGGCGCATGACAGAGCTGAAGGCTAGAGCGCTACCACCTTCGACCATCAAGCGGAGCGGCTCCGAGTTACAGGTCAGCGGCAGGGGTTCTGACGTCGACTGCTGAAGCGCTTCGCCAATCCGCTGCACCAGATCGCGTCGATCCTTGGCAGGAATATTTTTCCAAGCGCGCTCCATCAAGTGCAGAAAAATTTCAGCTTCTATATCTGTCGTAGAGAGCAATGGAGAAAACTTCAGCTTGAGGTGACGGCAAACCCTGACTAAAACCTGTCGATAGGTCACCGCATGGGAACCCCCTTTCAATACCGTAAATCCATCGGCTGCCAAAAACCGAAAGCGATCTTCAATTGCATCTAGCCACTGAGCTCGGTTTCGCCTGGCAACGTGAATCGGATCGAGACCTTGTAGGTAGTCTAAAGGATTAAATTTACGCCGAAACAGGATTTCGGTCAGGTCTTGCAGCTCGTCTTCCGTCGCCAGCTCAAGCACAACCCGTAGTTCGTCCATTCATTTTTACCGAATCGTAGATAATCAACTTTATTTTGAAAAATTGAGTTAAAAAGCTTATGATGCAAAGGTTTTGAAATAAAAGTCTGGCGGCTGAACCGTTAATTCGGTTCGCGCGAGATGAGAGAAGTATATTTTACCCAGCCTACAACAGCCAAGCTAGTCAGCATTCTATCGCTAACTTTAGCTTGGCGGCTATGGCCCTTCAATTTGACTATTCACCCGCAAGGATGCTGTTAATGCCGTTGCGGTTCAGCAGATCGATGACTTCATTGGCTTGGGCGCGATCTTGAAACGCACCGACTTGGAGCATGGGTCGACCCTGATAGGACGATCGAAACGAATCAGGGACCAATGTTTTGACCATTTTCTGTTGGTTTCGATCGGTCGCGTTGACGAAGACGCGATATTTTGGATTGACCATCGCCATTTGAAAGGGAGCGCCTGCAGCACCGCCGCCTGCCATTCCGGGTGCCATTGCATTGAGGTTGAGGCTGGGGGTACTTGCAGTAATGATGTCGGATTCGTGGCCAGCATTACCCATGGGGATATTTGAGGTGGGCACGGGCAATACCCCTGCCGACAGGTTGGGAAGGCCGTTCCGATCGTTCTCTAAAGGAGCAGTACTCACCGCCCTAGCGGTAAAAATGGGAGGCTGACGTAGGCGTTGAGAGCCAGTGGGCGCGGGGACGGGAATTTGGATGGGAGCTGTAATAGGCGCTAAGCCCCCGCTGAAGATGGTTTTGCGCTGCGGTTGAGTTTGCAGGCTGGATCTGGAGGGAGACACCCCAAGCGATTGCGAATTGCTGGCAGAGCGGCTTGCAGATGTTCCTGGTCTGGCTGCTATGTAGTTTCCACCGGTGGAAGAATCGCGGGTTAAATAAATGTGACCGAGGGTCTTACCGCTGTAGGCGCGCTTGGTAAATCGCCACTCTGGGTTGAGCTGAAGTTTTAAAAAACCTGCTGCGAGGTTTTCCGAGCGAGCAATCTCTAGGGTAGGTTCTTGGGAATTGCGAGAGGGAACTGCTAATAGAACCAGGCGGTCGTTTTCTTTTGCAATAGAAAGGCGATAGTCCATCCCCTTGTCCTGTCCGGCAATGCGAACGGAATAGCCATTGCTATCGGTGCTGCGCCCGCAAATATTCGTGAAGTCGAACTTTAACAGGAGGGGATCGATGGTGCCAGGATTGCCGGGATTTGCCTGCCAGCACTGTTTTGCATTAGAAAGCTGTTCTAGGATTAACAGGTTGTAGCGAGCGCCTTGAGCCAGGGGAACCGCAACTGCAATGACGCGCTCTTGCTCCATGTCTTTTTGATCGAACGTAGCAGCGGCAGCGGCAGGCGACACCGCATGAGACATGGCAAAGCCAACGCTCCAGAGCAGGGCTGTAGTATAGACGACGGATGAGGGCTTCATGGGCGATCGCACTCCTGGGGGTAAGGTAGAAAACGAGATATTTGCGCTGAGGGCGGTGCGACAAATGGATTTCAGGAATCGATACGCAGCCCTAAGCCGATCTGGAACAATACGGTTGCGAAGCAATATACCAAAGGCACCGAAGATATTACCGTAAATGATGTGATTCTACGTCATGAAATGATTAACTTACTCAAGCTTTTTGTCAATAGGTTGAAGTACGTTTGACGCACTGTCTCGAGTCGGTGCCGAGGGTGGCGGCAGGTCTCTTGCAGTTAGGATGCCCAGCGGTCCTGCCTGAGCTATCAATACACTCGCTGTTAGGATATGAAACAGGCTTTAGATCTGCGTAATTTGGGGTAATTGGATGGCATGACGATGCCAAATGTCCCGCTCTTTCGAATTTTAGATGCCAATTTGGATCGGGCGCGCGAGGGCCTGAGGGTGGTTGAGGAGTGGTGTCGGTTTGGCTTGGACGACCCGGCCTTGGCCGCGCTGTGCAAACAGTTGCGCCAGGAGTTGGGCCGCTGGCATCGCAGCGAGTTTCGAGCGGCACGGGATACGCCCGGAGATGTGGGGACAGATTTAACCCACGCCCGCGAGCAAGTGCGGGCAGATATTCCAGCAGTGCTGCAAGCCAATCTCTGTCGCGTTCAAGAGGCGCTGCGGGTGCTGGAAGAGTACGGCAAGGTTTGCGACCCGGCGATGGGAACAGCCTGCAAACGCATGCGCTATCAAACCTACACTTTAGAAAGCAAGCTCCTACTTTCCAATCGACGACACAAACTTCAGCAGGCGAAACTTTGCCTGGTGACGATGGAGATCGACGCGCTAAACGAAACCGTCGCAGCGGCATTAGAAGGCGGCGTGAGGTTGGTGCAATACCGCGACAAGGATTCGGATGACCCCATCCGGTTCGAACGGGCGAAAATGCTGCGATCGCTGTGCCATCAATACCAAGCCCTATTCATCGTGAACGACCGCGTGGATCTGGCTTTAGCTGTAGAAGCAGATGGCGTGCATCTGGGCCAACAGGATTTACCCGTTGCGGCGGCACGCCGCTTACTGGGAAGCGATCGCATCATTGGGCGCTCGACCACCAATCCAGAGGAACTGGCGCGCGCGATGCAGGAAGGGGTGGATTACGTTGGCGTGGGACCCGTCTGCGCCACACCCACCAAACCGGATAAAGCCGTGGCAGGGCTGGACTACGTGCGATATGCCGCCGCCCATTCCACGCTGCCCTGGTTTGCAATTGGCGGCATTGACGGGCAGAATTTGTCTGAGGTTATGGCCGCAGGGGCGGAACGAGTTGCAGTCGTCCGCGCCATCATGAAAGCGGCAGATCCGGCCCAGGCGGCTCGACAGATAATCGCTCAACTCGAAGGCGCGCCGCTAATGCATCCCACACCGGACGTTGCCTGAGGAACTAAACTATTTTCAGGATGGCTTTATCCGCAATCCAAACGTTAACTTAGGCCAAATCGATCATGATGGCGCAATCGGATACAGTCGCGATTCAAGTCAATGGGAATCCACATACCTGCCCTAAGGCCCAATACTTACCGAGCTTACTCCTACAGCTCGACCTGAACCCCAAACTCATCGCGATCGAGTACAACGGCGAAATTCTGCATCGTCAGTTTTGGGACGAGACCCCCGTCCGAGAAGGCGATCGCCTCGAAATCGTCACGATCGTCGGGGGCGGCTAGGGAGAGACCGAAGTCGCCTCTAGTGGGAGTACCTCCGGCTCGCAGATCTTGTAGAGTAGCGATCGTAGTTTATCGAAACCTCCCCGCCCATGTCTGCTGCAAACGACGTCGATGTGCAACAGCAACCCAGCTCGCTCTGGTCGCTGCAATACGAGCCCGCCTTCGAATCCTTGGGGGACGACTACGCAGATCCGGTGGTCGGAGCCGAATTTCCGCAGCATATTCTTCGGTTTCGCAATGAAGATGTTTTGCAAAAGATTGGCGTAGACCCCGCACAGGTTGCCGACCAGGACTTTATCGAAGCTTTCGGGCAGTTTCGGGGCCGCAGCCCGCTTTTGGCAATGCGGTATCACGGCTACCAGTTTGGGGAGTACAACCCCAGATTGGGAGATGGACGCGGATTCTTGTACGGTCAAGTGCGGGGTCTGGACGGCGAGTTATACGACTTTGGGACCAAAGGTTCCGGCACTACTCCCTACTCTCGCGGCGGCGATGGGCGGCTTACCCTCAAGGGCGGGGTACGCGAGGTCATTGCGTCTGAGGCGCTACATCATTACGGCGTGCGAACTTCTCGATGTTTGAGCCTCATTGAAACGGGAGAACAGCTCTGGCGGGGAGACGAACCTTCGCCTACTCGATCTTCGACGATGGTACGCTTCAGTCGCTCCCACATCCGATTTGGCACGTTCGAGCGGCTTCATGCAGTCCAGCGACCCGATCTCATTCGCAAGCTATTAGATCACGTCATTGACACTTACTACAGCCATCTATCCAGCAACCCCGATCGCTACGCTCAGTTCTATGCCGAACTCGTGCGGCGCACGGCAGAGTTGGTGGCGCAGTGGATGTCTGTGGGATTCTGCCATGCGGTGCTCAATACGGACAATATGTCGATTACCGGAGAAAGTTTTGACTACGGGCCGTTTGCCTTCATCCAAACCTACGACCTCAAGTTTGCAGCGGCTTATTTTGACTATTACGGTCGCTACAGCTACGGCAATCAGCCCAGCATCTGCCGCTGGAATTTAGAAATGCTCCAAAAACCTTTGGGAATGGTCATGGATGCCGCCGATCTGGAGGCGGGGCTGCAACAGTTTGAGGCGGCTTACTACAGCACCTACCGCCAGCGAATGATGCAAAAGCTAGGGTTTGGGCAAGCCGACACGCCCGAAGCAGAGGCGCTATTGGTCAATACTCTGGAATTTTTACAGGCGTCTCAAGTAGGCTACCACGATTTTTTTGCAGCCCTACGCCAGAACTTTTCAGGGTTGTGGTATGCCGATGCGGGACATATTCTCAGCGAGGTGGAGTATTTGGCGAAGCCGGAGTGGGCCGAACGGCTGGACGCTTGGCGGCAGCTTTACCATCGCGCGCTCTTGCAATATCCCGAATCAGAAACGCCAGAAATCGCGGAACGGCTCTGCCAGCACAATCCGCTGACGGTCCCCGTGCGACCTGAAATCGAGCGGGTATGGGAGGCGATCGCCACTGCTGACAACTGGCAACCTTTCTACGACTTGCTCGCGCAATTCCCAACCTGAAGGCATCAAGATCTACGGGGTCGGACAGCCACCGTTCCTGGCATCAGGCGATCGTGACTGGCGGTTGCGGCATTGGAGTAGGGTCTGGCATCGGTGGTTCTGGCATCGGCGGCTCTGGCATCGGCGGCTCTGGCATCGGGTTGGGTTCCGGGAACGGCGGTTCTGGCATCGGTGGACTTGGCAAGGGCGTTGGCTCTGGAGGCGTGTAGATCGCTTGTTTGTTGGGAAGAAAAGGAATCACTTCAAGGTCCAATACACTGCTCCTACACAGTAGTGGGCAGCGTTTTATCCGTTCTCTACCGTGTGGCAGGTTTTGAGCGGCAGATTGACGGATAATCATCATTACCGCGCATCATTTCGCACGAATAAGTGGTTATTGCTTGAGTGCGTTCCGTTGTATCGAAGTATTTGCAGCGCTTACACGCTCAAAGCAGTAGGCGCTTATCTTGCAATCGTTCGTCGAGAATGCAATTGACCGCCTCTCGATAGCGTGGAGGAATAATCAAACTCGTCCACGTTGGAAATAAAGGGAAAATTGGCGGCAAAAGAAAATTCGGCTTATAGAGAATAGTTAAAATATTAGGCTTGGATGGCTCCCAATTATAGGATTTGATCCTTTGCCATGAAATGAATCTGAATAAGATACAGATACCATTATCCCTAAATTCAATTCTACTCAATCCCAGCGATATCCAAATAATAGCCATAGACCATAAAAAAGTCAGTTCATATATTTCTGTACCCAAACTGGCATATTGGAGAAATCCCCTTGAAGTTTTCCAGAAGGATAGCCAAGTACTGTAACCGGCAAACGCTGCAAAAAATAAACCCAAGCCCACATAGGACATCCCTTCTTCTTCAAGTCTACCAATATCAAGAAGTAAAAGACCAGCCTCTTGTTTCTGAAAAATCCAACTCAGCAACCAAACAAGAATGATTGCAGTACAAAGAGTTTGAGGACCAATTCAACCATATCTCCCTAGTAAATGGGTTAAAATAGAAACAGGAACCAATAATAAAAACAAAATAAGGGCATCTCGCATTGCTCTTTTAGCAACTTCATGACCCATCCGATCTGCTGTCATCACATAACTTATCCCCAGAATTATGACTAAAGAGAAGATTAGGAGGACCAAAACCTCAATCATCGCATTTTCTCCACGGCATTCTGCGTCATAAATCTACTTAACTAAAAAGAGATATCTTATTTCCTAAATATTCATATTGAAGTGCAATTCTGAGAGGATTTTAGAATCGCACTTCATTACAGAAGATTAGGATTAAGTCTGTTTAATATTGGGCTGAAACGGGTAGTTTCTTAACGATTCATCAACACTACTCTTTAGCCGCACAAACAGTTGTTTGGCCTTCCTATTGAGGCTTTGAACTTGCCGCAGGTCTGCCAAGCTCGTTGGGATGGCTGGGGGGAATTCCCTCAATGCTGATGAGGGTCTCAATAACAGACTTGACAATGGGCGCTGCCACCGTAGAACCAAAAGCGTCATCTCCCTTCGGTTCGTCCACGACAGCAAACACGACGTACTGCGGCGACTCCGCAGGGAACGTTGCTACAAAGCTAGTAATGCGAGCGTTGCGATAGGTACCGCCGCCCGCCTTTTGCGCAGTTCCGGTTTTACCTCCTAGGCGATAGCCCGGAATTTTGGCGGGCTGTCCCGTTCCATGCTCCACAACGCTGGCCATCATCTTCCGCACGCTGGCCGTGGTCGCTTCTGAAAAGACGCGGCGAGGTGCGGTCAGTTCGGTTTTGGATGTTAGTTTCCCGTTCGGATCGAATAACCCTTGGGTGACGTGAGGCGTCACCATTTTGCCGCCATTGGCGATCGCCGCGTGAAGTTGCACCATCTGAATGGGCGTGACCGAGAATCCTTGCCCGAAGGAATTGGTGGCAGCCTCGATGGGATAATCGATAAACTGCGCCCGGTCCTTCATACTGCCCGCCGTTTCAAAGGGCATATCGGTCCCCGTCAGCTCGCCGATTCCGATCTTTTTGAGGAAATCGAAGTAGGTGGACCGCTTCACGCGTTCCATAATGTGAACCATCCCAATATTGCTGGAAACTTCCAGCACCTTGGTAATGCTAATGGCACCGTGGGCAGAGCCGTCGTTATTTTGAATCGGCCAACCGCCTACAGAAATGTGGCCTTCGTCGTACACAACTGTATCGGGCTGGATCGCACCTGCCTCTAGAGCGATCGCCACGTTAATGGGCTTAAACGTAGAGCCGGGTTCGTAAAGATCGGCGATCGCCCAATTCCTGAACAATGCCGGATCCGCCTTGTAAAAAGTTGCAGGGTCGAAGGACGGTTCGGATACCAGCGCTAACAGCGATCCATCCTTAACATCCATCACCATCACAGCGCCGCGCAACGCATTGTACTGCTTCAGTTTTTTATGAAGCGCCGTCGTAGCGGACCACTGCAATCGCGTATCTAGCGTGAGCTTTAGACTGAGTTCCTCTGCATTAAGGGGGCGCAGCGGAAACCGATCGGGCAACAGATAGCCGTTGCCATCTTCAGAAACCGGAGCCAGAGAAGGTTGAGCCTGTAACCACGACTGGAGGCTGTACTCAAGACCGGCCTGTCCTTTGTGCTCGGCATCGACATAGCCCACAATTGAAGACATCAAATCTTTTTGGGGATAGGCGCGGTGCCATTCTTGGTCTAAGTCGAAACCATCCAAATTCAACTTTCGCAGTTCGCCTGCTTGCGCTTCAGAAATGTTGCTTGCAACTGGAATACCGCTCTTGCCGCTCTCGAAAAGCTTCATGAGAGCGTCCTCAGACAGTTTGACAATGGGTGCCAGTGCCGCTGCCATCTCCCGATTCGTTTTTTTGAACATCACGGGATGGACGAAAAGGCGGAAGGTCGGCTCGTCCTTCGCTAAAAGGTTGCCATTGCGGTCTACAATGGGGTGTCGCGCCATTTTAGGCGCTAATTTGAGCGTCCGCTGCGCCCGTGCCTTTTGTTGGAGTTGCGAACCTTGGTTAGCCTGCAACCAGATCAGCCGACCGATCAACCCAAACTGACCGAGAAATAAGAGCAGCCAGACCCAGACCAGCCGCTGATGGTAGCCGGGAAGGTTGATGGGTTTAGTCTTGCGAAGCCTATCTTCAATTTCGGCTCGGCGAGATTTGACGTTTTTAGCAGCAGAAACACTCATTCGTTTAGAAACTCGATAAATCAGTAAGCCAGCGGAGCGCTAACAGCGGGATCGACCTGGACGGGAACGCTTGTTGCAGCGGGAACCCGAGATCGAGGTGGCATTGCCGGGATAAACATGCTGTTGCTAGGACCTTGAGGAACTAAGCCCACGGGATTTTGCATCGCCTTTTGGGTCAGGTCGTACTTGAGCGTCTCTGTCACCGTTTTGTACTCGCGCTCGTCCCGCCGGAGCTTGTCTAGATGCTGGTAGCGTTTCCCCCAAGATAACTGGGTAGAGACGCTCCAGCCATAGATCGGCAAAATCCCCAGGATCATCACTAGGGCAACAGGTGTAGAAATGCGGCGGAGGTATATCAGCAGCGCTAACTTTCGCGATGGCTGCATTTGCGGGACGAGCTGGAGTGGGGCGGGAAGGTAGGCCGTAGAACGATCGCCGCGATTTTCCCGCGTTGCTGTTCTAGGGCGGCTAGCAGACTTGGCTCGACGCTCGGGTTGGACGGCAGTAGGCATAACTTCACTCCTCAAATCTGGTACAGGTCGCACGATGTCAAGACCAGCTACAACTGGGCCGTGTAGCCAAGCTACACTGCACCATCAATGCATGAATTTAGACAGGGATTGAAAAGGTTTGTCTTTTTTTCAGATCGTTGGTTCATATCCTGACCCGACTTTTGCCTTTATGCAAGGGCTTTTTAAGATTTTCTGTAAAGTTTTTTGGGGATCTTCACGGGTTGTACTGGCGTTCTTCAGCAAGTCATACGGCTAGCGTCAGACCTAGATCTTGCAAATCCTTACAAATGCTCGGCAATGCGGAGTTTAGCAGAGCGCGATCTCGGGTTTTCTCGCAGTTCGTCAGGTTGAGCCTGAATGGGTTTGCGGGTCAGAACTTTCAGAGATTCCGTAGCGCGAAGGGTATGTTTGACAATGCGATCTTCTAGGCTGTGGAAGCTGATAATGGCCAGTCGCCCGCCTGGATGCAGCCAGAGAGGTGCTTTTGCCAAAAAAGTCTCGATGGAAGTGAGTTCCTCATTGACGGCAATGCGCAGCGCTTGGAATACGCGCGTGGCCGGATGAATGGGGGTGCCTCGCGTCCGACCGGTTTGATGGCGCGGGAGAACGGCGGCGATCGCATTGGCAAGCTGGGTGGTGGTCTCGAAGGGGCGGCAATTCACAATATGTTTGGCGATGCGCCGCGAATGTCTTTCTTCGCCGTAGTAGTAAAAAATATCGGCCAGTTCTTTTTCTTTCGATCGATTCACCAGATCGGCGGCGGTTCGAGGGTAGGTTCGATCCATTCGCATATCCAAAGCTGCTTCGTGGCGAAAGCTAAACCCGCGTTCGGGCTGGTCGAGCTGGGCGGAACTTACCCCTAAATCTGCAAAAATACCGTGGAATTTTAGCTCGCCAGGCTCGTAGTCGGCAAAATTGCCCTGCCAAAACTGGATGCGATCGCCGTAACGTTCCTGCAACCGAGCTTGAGCTGCGATCAACGCCTGCCCATCGCGATCGATCGCGATCGCCCGAGTCTGAGGAAACGCCAACACTAACTCGCTATGACCGCCCCCGCCCACCGTAGCATCCAGATAAAGTCCGCCCTCCTGAAGCGCCAACCCCTCCACGAGCTCGCGGGACAAAACAGAAACGTGATGGTAACGCTCACCCATGAATCGGGACCTGATTATCTTCTTAATGAATAAATAACTAAATTTACGTTCTTAACGCCCATTATCGCCCTCTAGCTGTACAACGCACGGCACAATGTTAAAATTCTGCTTTCCCCAATTCAATGAGAGGTGTGTTATGGCAAACGGATTTGGTCAAGCTCGAGGATTTCTGAGCGACTTCAAAGATTTCATTATGAAGGGTAACGTGCTCGATCTGGCGGTTGCAGTCGTGATTGGCGCGGCATTTGGCAAAATTGTAACCTCGCTTCTCGAAGACGTGATCGCGCCTGCCTTGCTCAATCCCGCAATGGAAGCTGCTGGAGCCAAGGACTTAGCAAGTCTTTCTTACAACGGAATTAAGTATGGTTCTTTCCTGGCAGCGGTGTTGAACTTTGTAATTATTGCATTTGTTATTTTTGTTTTAATCAAATCGGTTGAAGCTGCAAAGCGTAAAACGCAGCGCCAAGAAGCCTTGGCTGAAACCGCGCCCGATCCTGCAGTAGTCGCTCAAGAGAACCTAATTGCTTCCCTAGATCGTTTGACTCGTGCCGTAGAATCTCAGACCCGCTAAAGCCGCGTCGGTTGCTACAACGCAATGGAGATGCATTGGATGACCTGCGGGGGGTGTCATCCCATCTGACTCAAGAGAGCCTCCTGCACAGCTTTTTAGAAAATAATAAATTTCCAATCTAACGTTGAATTAATCTGTCTTGCGGATGTTGAATTGAACTGCTATGAAGGAGTAGAAAAGCGGGGCAGCGCAGTGTAAGGGCTTCCTCAGAGGGTTGAGGCAAGACAAAAGGTTTCTACCAAGCTCGCTGCTGGCTAGGGAAAAACCTTAGCGTTTTTCGAGAGGATCCAGGAGACTAGCGCTCATGGAATTTTTGTTTGTCTATCTGCCTCATTTTTTAATACACGGTCATGCCACTCCAAAAAGAAAAAATAGATTTACACGATAAAGGTAATGCAGTTGAGTTTTATCAAGAGCGTTATGCCAACGGCTATATCGATGAGTGGCCCGCGGAGCGAAAACAGAGAATTTTTGAAGTAATCCGCAGCCTTGAATTACCGAGCACGGGAGAAGCGCTGGATTTTGGCTGCGGAAATGGCGTGCTGACGGACGTCCTACGACAGGCCCTACCGAGCGGCTGGAACGTTTACGGCAGCGACATCAGCGCCAATGCGATCGCCAATGCCTCGGAACGCTATCCAGAATGCACGTTTCTGGTTGCAGGCGATCGAAACTTTACCTACAAAAAATTCGATTTTTTGTTCAGCCATCACGTTCTAGAGCACGTGTACGACCTACCGCAGATTCTAGATGAAATAGACGCGTGCCTCAAGGAGGAGTCGTCCATACTGCATATTTTGCCTTGCGGAAATGAAGGTAGCCTAGAGCATGACATTTGCCTGCTGCGCCAAGATGGCGTAGATCGAAGCATCGAAAATCGCTTTTTCTTTGAAGAAGAAGGACATATCAGAAGACTGGATACGGCTCAGCTCTCAGGGCTTTGCGCTGCCAAGGGCTTCAGCTTAGCGAAGGAATATTACAGCCACCAGTACCACGCCTGTATCGACTGGTTTACAAGATCTTGGCCTAGTTTTATTCTGCAGTTAACCGATCCCGCTTATGCGGTCAGTCCAGAGGCCCAAAAAAGTCTGAGGCAGTGGCGCTATAAGTTATTTCTGCTGTGGACGCTCAGAATTCCAGCTGTAGTCGTCGATCAGAGCCTGAGCAAACGCAAAAAAACGCCGCGCAACTACCTTCTTTTAGTGCTGGGCTTGCCTTTATACCTATTCAGCAAACCAGCCGATACTTACCTGAAACGCAAAGCTCTGGAGGAATGGGATCGAAGAAAAACAGACCGAGCGGGAAGCGAAATGTATCTTTTTTTCAAAAGACCTGCCAAAGTCAATTAGCACACCCTCCTCACAAAAACCAAGAAACCCCAGACCATTACTGCGTAACGAACCTGGGGTTTCTCGCTCGAGATTTAAAGCCATTTCCAGGAAAAAGCTTATCGCTGGCTTCGACTCCGCTCAGCCAGCTAGAGACTCCGCTCAGCCAGCTAGAGACTCCGCTCAGCCAGCTAGAGACTGTTCTCTGAGGGTATCGGAGGGTATGACCTTTCCTGGAAATCACTTTAGGTGATTTCCAGGAAAGCCTTAGGGGCGCGGTCTCACGTCCCTACCGAATGGAGGGGTTACGACTTGGCAGTTGCAAGTTCGTCGGTACTGCCACGCACGCGACGACGGGTCAGTGCGTTGAAAACCATCTGACCGATCGCTTTGATGAGACTGCCTTCTAGTTCCATAAACATTTTCATGTTGAGACCAAACGCATCGTTGGCCTCCTCGACAATCCGATCTTGCGTCGCTTCGTCGAGGTTGAGTTCGTTCATGGTCTGACGATATTTTGCCTTGAATGCCTTCTCATCAGGAATGCGATCGAAGGTGTAGAACGCCGTTCCTTCTCCTTCATTGAGGTTCATCCCTCGCACGGCAATTCCCTTTAAGATTTGACCGCCGGAGAGATCCCCTAGGTAGCGGGTATAGGAATGGGCGGCCAAGAGTTCTGGAGCAGTTTCTCCAATTTCATGGATGCGCTTGACATAGGTTTGGGCGGCGGCTGAAGGTGCGACCCGATCTCGCCAGTCAGAACCATAATAGTACGCTAAATCAGATTCCAGGCTTTGCTTGCGATTGAGTTCGGAAAAGTAAAATTGGGAGACAATAGGATGCGTTTTATTGCGCTCCATTTCTTCTTCAATCGCCGAGTAGACAAAGTAGAGGTTGGCGACCAGCTTTCGATAAGAGTTTTTCTCAACGGTTCCTTTGAGAAAGCATTTAATAAACCCAACGTTTTCGGCCATCGTGTGGGATTTTTTGGTTCCCTCACGCAGCTTGACGGCTAAATTGCTACTCATTCTAAACTTCCAATCCTAGGACTAAGCGGTTTTTGTCAAAGATGCTTAAATGATAAAAAGTCACCTAACTTATTAGGTTAGAGCTTTTGGACCCCCGGTTTTATTACAAATTCTGAAGCCCGCCGCGATCGCTCCCTCTTAAAATACTTCCCCAATGGGGACGCGAATGAAATGGGGTCGTCGCCCTGCGATCGCCTTAAAAACTGTCCGATCCCCAATTAAGACAAAAGCCCTTGAGACTAAGCAATCAGAAGATTCAATGTGGCAACTACAGCATCTATGAATTCTTTGGGTAGATGCGCTCCCGTACTTTTCCACCAGCGTTGACTGAGATCTAAGGTGCGAATCTGTTCTGCAATGACGGAGCCATGTACTTGAAAGCCTTCTGGAATGGGAATCAGTGTTTTGATTTCGGGCTTTACGGTGCTGGTGATGGGGGAAACAATGACGAGGCCGTTTCTGGATTGGTTAAACCGAGTATGGCTTAAAACTAAGCAAGGGCGGGCTTCTCCGGTTTGCTCTCTGCCAGTGGTAGGGTTTAAGTTGATGCGGATAATTTCCCCGCGCTGGATATTCATGATTTTCCCGTTCTGTTCGCTAGAGCAATTCTTGACCCATTGCTGGGCTGTCAACGAAGTCTTGAACATCGCTGGGATATTGAAAGTCTTTGGGAATACTCGCTAGCAGTGCGTCTAGAGTAATTGGCGCTTGCTTTTTACGGAGGATCAGGGTGTTATCGACTTCGAGGAGTTCTAGGGTTGATGTTTCATCTATGTCTAGGCTGACGGCAAGTTGGTGGGGAATCCGCAGCCCTAAGCTATTGCCCCATTTTTTGAGTTGGATGTCCATAGATCGTGCAAGCCGAAATTATACTATGTATAATAGCCTATGGAGACAGTCCTATTGAATGGGACTGCCCTAAGATTCCCCGCCTCGGAGAGAATTTCAAGAGGCATTGTCCTAGATCCCGCTTTTCAGTCCAAGCTTTTGTAAGCTTAAGCCCGCTTGGGGCGCTTTTTGCAAAAAGAGGTTGATGGGAATACCGAGATTAATGCCCACCTTCCCGCTGACTTGGTTCCCCGCTGCCCGACCGTGGATACCCACCACTCGACCGCTCCCGTCTAAAACTGGGCCTCCGCTCATGCCTGGCGCAGTAGCGTTGCCGTACATTAGCTCGTAGCCATCGCCATCGCCCTTTTGCAACCCCACAATTC
The DNA here is from genome assembly GCF_044923475.1 of Altericista sp. CCNU0014. Lineage (NCBI taxonomy): Bacteria > Bacillati > Cyanobacteriota > Cyanophyceae > Synechococcales > Altericista > Altericista sp. CCNU0014. The sequence goes on along the minus strand of NZ_CP137338.1, from coordinate 288,351 downwards.
GCCCGTCTGTGACGAGGTGCGTACGTTGGGTAATGGCCTGTTCTGTCCCCGGCCAGCCGGAGACATAAACATTGTCTCCTTGACCGACCCGATCGGAGTTGCCTAAGTTGGCGATCGCATAGGATCGATCGCTGCTAAACGGAAGGATGGCCAAATCCAGATCGGCCAGTTGCTTAATCTGAGGATACGCAACCGAATACTTTTTCCCATCCCCAGCAATGACGGTGTAAGTCTCGTTCTTTTTGACCGCATGCTTCGAAGTAAGGACATAGTAGGTGCGATCGACCTTTGCGATCGTGACACCAGAAGCATTGCCGTCCCCCTCAATCAAGACCGTAATTTCTCTTGCGGTCTTATAAACATTCTGTTTCTGCGGCGTAGCGCTTGAATTCGCAGAAGGATTGGCTGATTGAGATGCGGCGAAATCTACGTTAGGTTGAGCATTCGCCGCACCAACTTGACCGCATTGATAGGCTTTTCCAGTGGCCACCTGAGATAAGTAATCTGCCCCAACGGTTCCCCAAACGATGTGAGTTGCGCTTTTTTCAGCGCGCTCTTCATTGCCTTGCTTCTCCCTCCGGCCCAAGCCGCCCAGCCTGAGGCACCGCTAACCGTCCCCAGAAACTGACAGTTTGCAACCATCTTTTCATCGGCTTCGGCCACAGGGGGAAGCGGTGCCGCCGCTGCGCCAATGCCATAAGCTTGCTGAAGCACGCAGCAGAGCAGTAGAGAAACTTGAAACACTCGATTTTGACGCATAGATATGAGTCTCTCCCAGCGCACGAATCACCCAAGACTCAAACACTTGAGGCGTTTGAGCCATTGCTTTAGGTCAGGCTTGCGTTGACAAGGCGTCAAAAAAGACATCCCATAATGGGATGATAGCGCTTCGAGCGACACCTCAAATTTAAGGACTCAGAAATCAGGCTAGAAGGACAGATTTAACCTCATCTTCAGCGCATGGTGACAAATTCTTCGGCGGAGCTAGGGTGAATGCCGACGGTGGCGTCAAACTGGGCCTTCGTAGCTCCCATCTTGACGGCGATCGCCACGCCTTGAATGATCTCAGCAGCGTGATCCCCCACCATGTGGGCACCCAAAACGCGATCGGTCTCCTGATGCACGACAAGCTTCATCAGCGTTTTTTCTTCCTTCCCCGGCAAGACGTAGTACATGGGCCGGAACTTGCTGCGGTAGATCTTGATGGCGTCATCTCCATACTGAGCGCGCGCTTCTTCTTCGGTGAGGCCGACGGTAGCAGCCTCAGGATTGGAAAACACAGCAGTAGCAATGTTTTCGTAATTCATTTGGCGAGGCTTGTTGCCAAAGTGAGTATCGGAAAAAGCGCGACCTTCGTTGATGGCAACAGGGGTGAGGTTGATCCGATCCGTACAGTCACCGATGGCATAGATATTTGCCTCGGCGGTCTGGCTGTGATGGTCTACGGCGATCGCTCCGTTCGCAATCTCAACCTTAGTATTATCAAGCCCCAGATCGTCCAGCAAGGGCTTCCGGCCAATGGCAGCTAAACTCACGGCGTCGGCCAGGATGAGATCTTCTTCTCCGTCTGCGGTTTTGACCGCAATCTCTAGACCCGCGTCGGTTTTGGCGATCGCGATGTGTCGCATGTTTGGCACGACCCGAATCCCGTGGCGCTCCATTGCATCCTGAATTTCGGTGCGGATATCTTCATCAAAACCGCGCAGGATGTGAGTGTATCGCAAAATTTGCGTCACCTGACTGCCCATACCCTTCAGGATGCAAGCAAATTCAACGCCAATGTATCCACCACCTAGCACCACCAAATGCTTAGGCTGCTCGGGCAAGTGAAAAATGTCGTCAGAGGAAATTGTGTGCTCGGCCCCTGGGAAGTCTGGCTTCACGGGCTTTCCGCCCACTGCAATCAAGACCTTGTCTGCCGTCACCGTTTGCTCGCCAATGGCAATCGTGTGAGGATCGATCAAACGCCCGTGTCCCCGAAAAACCTCCACCTTGGAGCCATCCAACATGCGCTGGTAGATGCCATTGAGTCGCGTTACTTCAGCATTGACTGCCGCAATCATATGGGGCCAATCAAGCGTGCTTTCGACCGGGCTCCAGCCGTACCCTCGAGCTTCCTCAAACAGAGCGGGAAAGTGAGAGGCGTACACCATCAGCTTCTTTGGGACGCAGCCGCGATTCACGCAGGTGCCGCCCAGCCGACCCGATTCTACAATGCCGACCTTTGCGCCATACTCAGCAGCTCGTCGCGCTGAAGCAATGCCACCAGAACCAGCTCCGATCACAAATAAGTCAAAGTCGTAGCTCATGTCCTACCTTCTGCTCGATGACCTCGCGATGCTGGGCGATCGCCCAGCATCGCGAGGCTCTAGGATTTCGTACTGAAGCTCTAAATTACCAGCTCTAAATTATTACGAGCCCTTTAAGTAAGCTAGCATCGTATCCGCATCGGACACCTCAAACGGGTCAGTTTCGCAGTTATCTGCATAACCGGGCTCGGAAAACACCTTCTCGATTTTGCCGTCGTTAACCACCATCGAGTAACGCCACGATCGCTGACCGAAACCTAAGTTGGACTTATCCACCAACATCCCCATCTTTCGAGTAAACTCGCCATTACCATCGGGCAGGAGTTTCACCTTTTGCGCGCCTAAATTCTTGCCCCATTGGAACATCACAAAAGCGTCGTTGACAGAAATGCAGTAAATTTCATCAATGCCGAGCGCCTTAAACTCATCATACAGCTCTTCATAGCGAGGCAAGTGCGTCGAAGAACAAGTTGGAGTGAACGCACCGGGCAAAGAAAACACGATAATTCGCTTGCCGTCAAAGATTTCTTGGCTCGTTACATCTTGCCAACGGAAGGGATTTGGCCCACCCACAGACTCATCGCGAACGCGGGTCTTAAAAACGACCTGAGGCACTCTTTCGATAACAACCATAATGTTTTGTCCTTTGCTTACGGCTATAAACCAGAATAATTCTGATTTAAGAATAAATCAACAGTTAGAACTACTCATTTATAATAACTTACTTGAAGACATAGCAGCTCCGAACAAAGATTGATTATAATTAGGTTAATCCCACTGTGGCGTTTTCTATTTAGCGCCCTTCTCTGGGCCATACCGTTGGTTCTACGGGTGCAATCGCCCCTGACACATCATGTCTGACGCTTCAATTAATACCGTTGTTGAAAGGCTTAAGGTCAAGGGCTTGCGCGTAACGCCTCAGCGATGTGCGGTCTATGCCAACTTACTCAGCCGCACCGATCACCCGACGGTGGAACAGCTCTTGCGAGACTTAAATCAATCTTTTCCCATTTCCTCTCAAGCTACGGTTTATAGCTCGTTGCAGGCACTGCAGGACGCAGGTTTGGTGCGAGAAGTTTTGCTAGATGAGGGAGTATCCCGTTACGATGCCAACGTGATGCCCCACCACCATTTCCGCTGCGGATCCTGTGGTTCGATTGAAGATATCGATTGGTCGGCTCTGTCACCCCTGAGCTTGGAAGGATTGCGACCTGGCTTAAAAGCTGAAGGTTATGAAGTGACCGTGCGCGGAATCTGCGAGCGGTGTCAATCTTAGGGCAAATGTGTGTCGATTGAAATCTCAACAGAGCTACAAACAACAGAGCAAAAAAGAGGATGCTGTTTGATACAGCATCCTCTTTTTTGGCTATTTCCGAAATAGAAACTACCAACCATTCTGTAGAGGCACAAAGCCTTACACCCCTACGACTGGTATTCTCTTTTCTAGAAATTGCCTTAAGGGTCAGGAAAATCAACCTGACTGGAATTTGACAACCGCGCATCTTGCCGTTGCAAGAGCGTGATGCCTCGCGCTCCTACACAATTGCATCAATGGAACAGAAGTCCGTTAACGCAAATTAATACTTGTAGCTTTCAGCCTTGTAGGGGCCTTCCACAGGCACGTTGATGTATTCTGCCTGAGTTGCAGAGAGTTGAGTGATGACACCCCCAAATCCCTCAACCATATAGCGCGCCACCTCTTCATCCAGCTTCTTCGGAAGCACCTCAACCGTCACGGCTGCCGCTTTTTCCGATTCAGGCAAGTCAGCAAATTTGCGATCGAACAAGAACATCTGAGCCAAAACCTGATTCGCAAAAGAACCATCCATAATCCGCGAGGGGTGACCCGTTGCATTGCCGAGGTTCACCAGACGCCCTTCTGATAGCAGAATCAGGAAGTCTTGCGGATCGTTGCTGCGATAGACTTGGTGCACTTGGGGCTTCACTTCATCCCAGCGCCATTCCCGACGCATGAAGGCCGTGTCGATTTCGTTGTCGAAGTGACCGATGTTGCACACGACCGCTCCGGCTTTGATGGCCTTGAGCATGTTGGCGTCACAAACGTTTTTATTCCCGGTGGTGGTGACTAAGAGATCGGTCTTAGACAGTAAATCTGTGTTGATGGAGTTGGGGGTGCCATCGTTGATGCCGTTGATATAGGGCGACACGAGCTCGAAACCGTCCATGCAGGCTTGCATGGCGCAAATGGGGTCGATTTCTGAGACTTTCACGATCATCCCTTCTTGACGCAGGGAGGCAGCCGAGCCTTTGCCCACATCGCCGTAGCCGATCACGAGGGCTTTCTTTCCGGCCATGAGGTGGTCGGTACCGCGCTTGATGGCGTCGTTGAGGCTGTGACGGCAACCATATTTGTTGTCGTTTTTGGCTTTGGTGACGGCATCGTTGACGTTGACGGCGGGGATTTTGAGTTCGCCTTTTTCCAGCATTTCGAGGAGACGATGAACCCCGGTGGTGGTTTCTTCGGTGACGCCATGGATCGTGGAAAGCATTTGGGGGTAGGTTTCGTGGATGTACCCGGTCAGGTCGCCGCCGTCATCCAGAATCATGTTGGCATCCCACAGTTTGCCTTCGGGGGTGCGGCAGGTTTGCTCGATACACCACATGTATTCTTCTTCGGTCTCGCCTTTCCAGGCGTAGACGGGGGTACCTGCTGCGGCAATGGCAGCAGCGGCGTGATCTTGGGTGGAGAAAATGTTGCAGGAGGACCAGCGCACGTCTGCACCGAGTTCTTGGAGGGTTTCGATCAGGACGGCGGTCTGAATGGTCATGTGGATGCAGCCGATGATTTTGGCCCCCAGCAACGGCTTCTCGGCGCGATATTTCGCACGGATTTTCATGAGCGCAGGCATTTCGCTTTCGGCGATCGCAATTTCTTTGCGACCCCACTCTGCCAAGCTGATATCGGCAACTTTATAGTCTTGGGTTAAAACTTGTGTCGGCATAGATTCCTTAAGTTAGTTTAAGTATGGAGTTCGAGGTTTAATGAAATCCTTTATAACACCATGTTAAAGGCGGACAGTGTTTCAAAGGTAGTCGTAAGTACTGCTTGAAGATCGATCGTTCGCCCTTCATATTAGCAAAATATGTAGAATTGATACGAAAACCAGAGAAACCTTTCACTATTCGTAGATTTATGCTGCGGAACTCAGTGCAATCTGAGAGGTCAAAGTACGAACAAGGGTTGAAGAAACTCAATTTTATTCTAGTTTTATGGTGAGAGAGCTTGAAAACGATTCGGTTATTGACGATTTTAGCCGTCCTAGCTATAGGCACAATGGCAGCAAAAAACGCCTACGGGCAGTCTCTAAGTGCGCCAGCGCCCTCCAGTCAGGTGCAGCCTGCTACCCCAGCGCCTGATGCTAAGGCAGCAGTTTCGGCCTACGTTCGCCAAGGGGATCGTGCGTTTGCCGAAGGCAAGTATTCTGAGGCCATCGCAGCTTATACGAAGGCTTTAGAGCTCTTCGACACCAACGAGTATGCCTACTACAACCGAGGCAATGCATACCGCAAACTCAAAGACTATCCAAAGGCGATTGCAGATCTCACCAAAGCGATTCAGCTCGATCCTCAAAATACTTTTTCCTATCTCTACCGGGGCATGGCGTATCAGGCAGACAATCAAGTGGAGAAGGCGATCGCAGACTATACGGCCCTGATTAAGATCGATCCTCAGCAGCCCTTGGCTTTTCTAAGACGTGCTGAAGCCTACGCCAGCCAAAAGCAGCGAGATCTGGCTACTGCAGATTTTAGGGAAGCTTCTAGTCTTTACAAAAGACAGGGCGATCGGGTACGGGCGGAGAGGGTCGAGACTCAATTGCGCTTGCTCAAATAAAAAGGGCAGCCAGGACGCAAGTCGTTCGTACGGAAAGAACGCTAGTTCGTCTGGGTCGCCGACGAGCTAGGGCGCGATCGATATGCCTAGATCTAGGGCAATTTGCATCGATGGCGGGGTCAATAACAAAGCTTTGGGCGCATCGACAGGCGGAACAGTCGGAATAGAGGGGCGAGGGCGAGCGTACCACCAGTCTAGGGTTTGCGGCAGCAGGCGATCGGTGTAAAGGGTCAAAAGGGTGGGTTCAGCTGTGTTTTCGTATCCCACCAGCTCGACACTGTAGGATGGGTACCGTTTAGCCGCCATATCGGCGACAAAGCGATTGCCAATGCGTCGCCAGCTGGGTTCTTTGCTGTGCCATTGAATCCGACAGCAGGGCCACGGGAGCTGCTCTCGATCGAATAGGCGACAGCAAGGCCCAATAATGCGATAGCGGAATTGGCCTCCCGGACTATGCAAAATGGAGCCGCTCGGTAAAGGATGTTGGCCCAGACTAGTCAAGGTTGAGTCCGTTTGTTGAGCGCGGGCAAGACCCATGATAGCGCTCTACCGAGCGGATGGTGTAGCGAGAAATGTTTCGACTTGGGCGGCAGTGGGCTGGGCGGCGATCGCCCCCGCTTGAGTGGTCGCGAGCGCTCCAACAGCACTGGCGTACCGAATAATGTGCCTTACGGTTTGAGGATCCTTGAGGTCCGGCTGTTGGCAAAGCTGATGGAGCAAACCTGCGGTAAAGGCATCTCCTGCTCCAGTCGTATCCACGACTTTGACAGCAAATGCGGGCTCTTCTCCCGCAATGCCCTTTAACCAATAGCGGCAGCCGCGTTCGCCATCTGTAACGAAAACACCTTGGACGCGGGGATACCGTTCGATCGCGGACTGGGGGTCTGAGGAGTCAAAAAAGAGTTCGGCTTCTTCTCGAGCCAGCTTGATGAAGTCGGCTTGAGCTAAAACGCCATGGATGAATGGCGCCGCTTCCGCTGGGTTGGGCCAGAACACGGGCCGCCAGTTGAGATCGACCAATCGGGACAATCCATAGGTTTTGGACAGTTCCAAAGCGCGGTAGATCGCCTCGCGGCTGCTGGAATAAGCCAGCGCCAAGGTCCCTAAAACCAAAAATCGAGCGGTCTGGAATAGTTTTTCGGGCAGGGCCGATGCCTGAAGTTTTGCATCGGCAAAGGCGGTGGTGTCCGTTTTGCCAAATCCGGCAAAGTGGCGATCGCCCTCCAAAGTTCGCGTTACGTAGACAATTCGAGTAGGAGCTTGGGGATGGCGCTGAAGTCCTTCGAGGTTGACCTCAAGCGCATCCAGAAGACTTGCCAGCGCGTCGCCTTCAGGATCTTGCCCGAGACAACCCAAATAGGCAGCAGGGGTACCCAGTCGCGCTAGCGCACAGGCAACATTCGCGGGGGCACCGCCAGGGTAGGGCGTCCAAGAGCTGACTGCTTCCAAAGACTGTCCGGGCTGGTCTGCCAAATAATCGAAGAGCAGTTCGCCAATACAAAGAATTTGCGGCACGGTCATTGCGGCTTCTCCTCAAACGCGCGTCCATCAATCAAGACTGCCATAGCGCTTTCCCCTCAACAGGTTAACTCAGACTTTGCACGCCTCAAGAGATTTCTGCACTTACACCACAGCGACTTTAGTGATAAAAGTCAATATTTTCATTTAAGGAATGTAACTATTTCTCAGATTGCGACCGTTCCAGGCAGGCTCTCGCACCAAAACGCTCGACTCAAATGCCCTTCAAACCCTTCAATTGCCTAGCACCCTTCAAAAACCCAATGGAATCCATATGAATATAGATCTCCACAAAAGTTGACTTTCCGTAACATTTCGCAATACTCTAAATATCAGGAGCTCGTTCTCCATCACTGAAAGCTTTGCGATGAGTGATTCACCCTAGATTGAAAGGAGACACTTATGCCGTTTACTATCGATACCGCACGAGGCATCTTTCCCAACACGTTAGCTGCCGATACTGTCCCCGCTACAATCGCTCGCTTCGTTCAACTCAATGCTGAGGATCAACTGGCTCTCATCTGGTTTGCCTACACTGAAATGGGCACGACCATTACCGTCGCGGCTCCTGGCGCAGCTAGCATGGTGCTTGCTGAAGGAACCCTGAATCAAATCAAAGTCATGTCATTTCCCGAGCAAACCCAAGTCATGTGCGACCTAGCAAACCGCGCCGATACGCCGATTTGCAGAGCCTACGCTTCTTGGAGCGTCAACATTAAGCTCGGATTCTGGTATCAGCTTGGAGAGTGGATGGCACAAGGAATTGTCGCTCCCATTCCTGAAGGCTACAAGCTTTCTGCAAACGCATCAGCCGTACTGCAAGCCATTCGCGGACTAGAAGCAGGACAACAAATCACCGTTTTGCGAAATGCGGTCGTCGATATGGGCTACGACACCAGCAAGATGGGTAGCTACACCAAAGTTTCAGAACCTGTCGTTCCGCCTACGGCTTCTGCCGGGCGCACTTCCGTTGCGATCGAAGGGGTGAATAATCCTACCGTGCTCAGCTACATCAATAACATGAACGCCAATGACTTTGAGGCGGTCATCGATCTCTTTACTGCCGACGGTGCATTGCAAGCGCCGTTCCAAAGACCCATTGTAGGTCGAGACAATGTATTCAAGTACCTCAGAGAAGATTGCCAAAATCTGAAGTTAATGCCCGAACGAGGTGTTGCTGAACCCGCAGATGATGGGTTCACTCAAATTAAAGTGACGGGTAAAGTGCTAACCCCTTGGTTCGGTGCGGTTGGAATGAATATGGCATGGCGCTTTTTGCTCAATCCCGAAGGTAAGATTTTCTTCGTGGCGATCGACTTATTGGCCTCTCCCAAAGAATTGCTCAACCTAGCTCGATAGCAAGCGTCAAGCTCGCGTCGGTTCGATCGAGCCCTTCTTCCCCACCAACGCATGTCCCCCAAGTCTGGTTCTGACCTTAAGTCTTCCAGACCTGGGGGATTTAGGAGTGCGTGCAATGGAATCGCACTTTAGTCTTAACAATTGGAACTAGGGAAGGGGGCATAAAATACAATTTTTCAAATCTCTTCATTCATCAATTCAATCAATATCGATTTAGGCTAGATCATGCAAGGAACTGAAACAGATTGGTCTGAGGTAGAAAAGCAAATTGCTCAGAAAGCCTTTCACACAGCTTACAAGCGCGAAACCACCGCCCTCATCAATGAAATTTGCGAAAAAATCAACCTTGTCACGGAAATTGAAGACGTCTGGCAACTCCACGACTATTTAAGCGCCAAAAGACATGAAATTGATGGAAAGTATGACTTTGACTATTCAGCCTTTATCTTCGTGTTCGCACGGTTGATCAAAGATAAATGGTTGAGTTTAGATGAGCTATCGGGAATAGCCGCCGACAAGCTTTCAAAAATGTCTGCCCTGTCCCGAATGTAGTCGTCCACCCCCTACCACTTCAAAGCTCAGCAACCTCAGATACGGCCTAGATCGCCTGCTTGCGTGCAGGCAATCTAGGCTTCACGACCAGCAGACTGGGCCACCAACAAGATAGAAATGACAATCTCGCTGCAAATCGCGTCAGAAAGCTCTAATCTGGCGATCGCCGCCCCGCCCGCAGCGATCGCGCAATTGCCGACAACCGTCAATCTCTTGCAGAACGCAGACAACATCGGGCTTTAATGTTTTCTTAAGATTTGATAGAGTTAAAGGCGCCAGCGTATCCCCATCGCACGTCCGCTTGGCGCACAGGCCCGCAAATATGGTCAACGTTCAACCGCAACGCTCGCAAAGCCTAGATGCCTCCACATCAAATCCCAGTGCCGATCTCAACGTTCCCAGAGATCGCATTCAGTCCTTAGACGCGTACTATCAGCAAGTCAAACAAATTATTTTGGCGCGGCAAAGCGCCATCACCGGACTGCTGCCCGCCAGTACCGCCGTTAACGCCCACGGCGACTACACCGATGCCTGGGTGCGCGATAACGTCTATAGCATTTTGGCTGTTTGGGGATTGGGGCTAGCCTACCGCAAAGTAGACGACGATCGAGGTCGCGCCTACGAACTAGAGCACAGCACCATAAAGCTCATGCGGGGGCTGCTCGCGGCCATGATGAAGCAAGCCCATAAAGTCGAACGGTTCAAAGAAACGCAAGCTCCCCTGGATGCGATGCACGCCAAATACGACACCCGCACGGGCAATGCAGTCGTGGGCGACGACGAGTGGGGGCATCTCCAACTCGACGCCACCTCGCTATACGTGCTGATGCTGGCTCAGATGACGGTGTCTGGATTGGAAATCATCCAAACCTTAGATGAAGTGGATTTTGTCCAGAATCTGGTCTACTACATCGGTCGCACCTACCGCACGCCGGACTACGGCATCTGGGAGCGGGGCAACAAAATTAACCACGGCAACCCGGAACTCAATACCAGCTCCCTCGGGATGGCGAAGGCTGCGTTGGAAGCCGTCGATGGGCTGAATCTGTTTGGGTTGCGGGGCGGCCCCTCAAGCGTGGTTCACGTCTTGCCCGATGAAGTCGCGCGATCGCGGACGACCCTTCTCTCTCTCTTGCCGCGAGAATCTAACTCGAAGGAAATCGATGCGGCACTGTTGAGCGTCATTGGATTTCCGGCGTTTGCGGTGGAAGATCGAGACATCGTGGCGCGCACGCGTCAAAAAATTCTAGATAAGCTCGCGGGAAACTACGGTTGCAAGCGCTTTTTGCGAGATGGGCACCAGACCGTCCTAGAAGACACCAGCCGCCTGCACTACGAACCGGAAGAACTGCAAAAATTCGAGCATATCGAAAGCGAGTGGCCGCTCTTTTTTACCTACCTAATTTTAGACGGACTATTTCGGGGCGACACGGCCCAGGTCGAAACCTTTCGGCAGCGGCTTCAGCCTTTGTTTGTCGAGCGCAACGGTTGGCCGCTACTGCCGGAGCTGTACTACGTCCCTGCCGATAAGATTGCAGCCGAAAAAGCGGCTCCCCACAGCCAACCGCGACGGCCCAACGAGAATATTCCGCTGATTTGGGCGCAAAGTCTCTACATTTTGGGCGAGCTGATTGCGGAAGGCTTTATTGCCCTGGGCGATATCGATCCTTTAGGGCGACATTTGCGGCTGGGATACTCGCCTGCCCCTGTGGTCCAGATTGCACTGCTGGCCGAGGATGAGCGGCTTCAGCAGGAACTGCGCGCTTTTGGGGTGGAAACCCAGACGCTTCAGCAAATTGAGCCGATTCAGGTTTTAGAAGCCGAAGCCTTGGCGCGTGCCTACAGCCATTTAGGCCAAAACCATCAACTGGGCTTGAGCGGACGCCCCATTCGTCGGCTGCGGAGCCTGACCACGGCCTGTCTGTATCGGTTCCAGGGGCAAACCAAGGCCTTTTTGCCTGCTTTTCTAGACCGAACGCAGTTTTACCTCACCCTGGACTATCACTTTTTGGTGGATCAAATTAAGACGGAGTTAGCTTACATCCGCCGTCATTGGTCCCATCTGGGGCGGCCCACGATCGCGCTGCTGCTGACGAAAACGATGCTGATGGGAGGGCGGAGACCGCTCCTGCATTTATTCCAGGAACTGAACAGCGGCAACTGCAATGGGGTGAAAGTGAAACTGGGTCCGCTCCAGCAGCTCTTGCTGATGGCTGGGGTGGAGCGAATGGACGCGCTGCGGGATTTTGAGTTTGCGCCCTCCGACCGGATGGATCCTCGCCAAGTTTCGATTTATTTACCCCTGGATCCGGCCAACTGTAAACCGCTGGCCTACACGGTAGAGATGAGCTTAGAACGGGAAACCGATATTCCCCACATGCTCCAACGGTTGCAGCAGTCTACCAACCTCTACGAACAGGCGGAGCTCCTGCAAACGCTCGTTTATCTCAAAGGATTGGCCTTCGATACGGGGCTGGGCGATCGATCCATACCAAGGGGCCACGCTCAGGCCGTCACGGTTCGGGTTTTACTCGATGAGGTTTACGACAAAGCGGGCGAACTGCGGCTCTGGAGCATCATCCGGCGGGTGGCAGGGCTATTGGACAAGGCAGATATCAGCCTCTCGGATTCTCTAACCTATCTTTTGGTGCGGCAGCGACAGGTGGCGGTGGGTAAGGCCTATAGCGCTGCTTCGCTGATTTCGCGACCCATGTCCCATTTTGAACTGATGGAAAAAATTGCGGTGTTCTGTCGGGAAGATATCCGCGATCGCGCCCTTACCCAAGAGGTCATCATTTATCTGAGTCTGTTGCTAAAGGCGGAACCTCAGCTTTTTGAAGGACTGCTCACGCTGCGGGTGGGGTACTTTATCTTGCTGATGATCGGCGAACTGGCGAGCGAGCGGCACGTTTTGCAAGACGAAGCCTACGAACAGCTGATGAACCTCAGTCCGTTTGAGGTAAAAGAACGGCTCCGTAAGGCGCTGATCGATTACGAAGCATTGAATCAAGAGTTGTTGAGTCAAGAGTCTTTGCACCTGCGCAGTCCCCAGCAGTCAATTGAATGGATCGTGAAGCCGGAGAGCAATGCAGCAGAGGAGCAGCCCGGCAGTAGCTGGCATCGCAAGCGCGAACTTCAGGGGATGCTGAATCGCCTGCCGCCGCAGTTTTGCCCGCGCGTATGGCAATTGCTGAAGCATTGCAAGGGCATCGTGATTGGGGATAAGTTACAGTGGCTCAATCGCCTAGACAGCAAGGCCGTTTTGTCGGAAATGACCCCTGGCGAAACCAACTTTGCCCTGCGTATCGAGCATCTGCTCAACAAAATTAGCGCCCCTCAGTACCGTCAGCTCAATATTGAAACGCTGATGGAATTGGCGGCGATTGTGGAAGCAAATCCTAGCTTTTATCTAGAAGATTATCTGGTGATGGATGTGCTCATCGGTCATGCGGTGCGATTGGCTTACCTGGATCGGTTCAAGGAACGGGGCGATCGCTATGCCGAGTACAAGAGTCAAGCTTGGGACGATTTTTACGATAGCTCGCCGCTGCGATGCGCGCAGTATACTGCCGCTGCGCTCAAGTATTTGACAGGGCTAGGTGCTGGAGTAGAGGAAAGAGATATCCCTAAACCTATTGCTCAGGACTAACGTTCAAGCATATTGATTTCGCAGCAGTCCTAGACCTTAAAATGGCCCTTAAAATGGGTAGTAGCGATTGAATCAAGAAGAGTTCAGCCAGTATGAATAGCGAAGGCTTACAATACGTTTCTGACACCAGCGGTACACCCATTGCAGTGATTGTCCCAATCTCTTTATGGAAAGAGATTCAATCTGAACGAGAAACTGCATACTTATTGAACAGCGAAACGATGAAGCAGCGCCTGCTTGCCGCTAAAGATCGTCAAGACGGTTTATCTCTGGAATCAGTCTGTGAAAAACTTGGAATTTGACGCCGATGCGTTCGAGGATCTAGCCTAGTGGATCGAAAAAGATCGCGCTACAGCGCTCAAAATTATCAAACTCATACAGGAAGTGCAACGTGAGCCATTTTCTGGCACAGGCAAACCCGAAAAACTGAAGCATGACTTAGCTGGCTGTTGGTCAAGGCGCATTAATCGAGAACACCGCTTGGTCTATCAAGTGCTGGATCGTAAAATTCGGATTTTGGCCTGTCGCTATCATTACTAGAAACAAGATTGCGATCGCTCCGGTGGAGTAAATAAGCATGTAATCCACAAAGATTATTGTCATGCCTTCATTTTGGGCAACATAGGGCTAGCGTCTAACCCACGGCCTCAGTCATGCAGTCAAAAACCTTTGGTAAAACGCCGGGCGAGTTATTTGGCGATCGCTACCAAATCGAGCAGCAGTTGGGGAAGCGGGCAGGACGCTATACCCTCCTAGCCCGCGATCTCCAGACCAACGCGCAGGTCGTCATCAAACGCCTTTCCTTTGGGGAAGATTTTGCCTGGGAAGACCTCAAACTATTCGAGCGCGAAGCTGCAACCCTCAAAGATCTCTATCATCCGGCTATTCCGCGCTATCTCGACTACTTCGATCTGGATTTGCCTTCCGGGAAAGGGGTTGCGCTGGTGCAGACCTATATTCCGGCCCAGTCTTTAGAAGCGCACGTCAAGGCAGGTCGGACGTTCAGCGAAGCAGAACTGGTGGAGTTAGCGACGGCCCTGCTCGAAATTTTGCGCTACCTCCACGAGCGCGCCCCAGCCGTCATTCATCGCGATATTAAGCCCAGCAATATTCTGCTCGGCGATAGCTTCGCACCAAGAGTACGCACCGGAAACAGCGTCGGCTCGGTCTATCTCGTCGATTTTGGTTCCGTACAGGCTGCCCAAACTGGAGGAACCAAAACGGTAGTGGGCACCTATGGCTATATGCCCCCAGAGCAATTTGGCGATCGCGCGGTGCCTGCTTCCGACCTGTATAGCTTGGGGGCAACGCTGGTTTATTTGGCAACAGGTCAACATCCAGCAGATTTACCTCAGATAGATCAGCAGATTCAGTTTGAAGAGAGCGCTCATTTAAGTGTAGGGATAGACCAATGGCTCAAGAAAATGATTCAGCCCAGTCTTAATCGGCGATTTAGCTCAGCTCAGGAAGCGCTGGCCACCCTACAGCAGCGGGATAAGCAGCAAGAAGCATTGGTTCTCCAACCTGCGAACAGTAAAGTGATGTTTGCCAAAACATCAGAATCTCTGGAAATCCTGCTGCCCCCTGCTGCATCAACGGCAGCGGGAACGATCGGACTCGTTTTTATGGGCGCATTTGCGATCGCCTGGAATTCTTTCATCGTTACCTGGACAGGCTTTGCGTTCATGATACCTTCACCCATAAAGTTGGTATTCATTTTGTTTTCGCTCCCCTTTTGGGCGGTTGGCCTGAGCATGGCTGGCGGCGTTTTGTTTGGGCTATTCGGTCGAGTTCGGATAAAGCTAACCTCAGAGCAAATCCGTCAAGACTGCGAACTGTTTGGATTTACGTATTCTGTACCGCCCCCCAGCCTGCGTGAAGATATTACAAAGCTAGAG
The DNA here is from genome assembly GCF_044923475.1 of Altericista sp. CCNU0014. Classification (NCBI taxonomy): domain Bacteria; kingdom Bacillati; phylum Cyanobacteriota; class Cyanophyceae; order Synechococcales; genus Altericista; species Altericista sp. CCNU0014. The sequence goes on along the minus strand of NZ_CP137338.1, from coordinate 273,213 downwards.
CTGACGAAGACATTTTTCAAAAAAGATTCCGATGGCGATCGCATAGAGGTGAAGCCCCAACTTCTGATTTGGGCCGGTACCCGCAAATACGGATTTTTTGGCGGTTCCACGCTCACGCAGCCAGAACTCGAATGGTTGGCCCAAGAGCTGAGCAGTTGGCTGTCTTTACCCATTACTCGCGAATAGGGAGCCTATACCAAATGCATCTGTAGCGCAATTTTTCAGGATTGATATTGCTATATCGCTCTAAGACTAGACAATCGCGTTCAGACGCTGCTCCGTTTCTCCGTGCTGCCGCAGCAAGGCCGCTAGCTTATGGCGCATTACAATGCCGGGCTGGTCTGAGGCCATGTGCTGCTGATCGTAAACGCTCAGGGGCGTATCGTAGTCCGTGGTTTCTAACACCACGCGATCTTCAGACACCACCTGGCGATCGAAGGCGATAATATCCTCCGCTTTGGCGTCCGCTTCCGTGTCGTTGCGGACGCAGAACTGAATCATTTGAGACGTGCGATCGTCGATGGGCGTTGCGGCGGTAAAAATCAGATGCATGAGGCCGTTGGGATAGATAATCTTGAGCGTCCGGGCAAAGGGCATGTACCAGGTTTGTTCGTTGGTGCGCAGCACCGTTTTCTCGGCAATGCCGATATTTTTCTGCTGGGCGGGCGGGTTGACGGCTTCCACCCGTGCCTTCATCGCTAACCCGTATTCCGTAGAAACCACCTTGAGGGGGGCAGGCTTCGGCTGCTGGAGATTCCCGAAGGAGGCAAAATGGACAAAGCTAAAGTGGGCGTTGTCAAAGGCATTTTCCATCACGCGCAGGCCGCTGCATTGCCAGGTTTCGTAAAATTCAGGAATCCTGCGCAGGGTGGGATCCTCAGCTTCTGGGATAGAGGGAATAGGCAGCAGCGGCTCGTCATCCAAACAAACCCAGACGTAGCCATAGCGTTCCGCACATGGGTAGGACGGCACTTTATAGCTGGCCGGAATGGCTTGCTCTGGCGGAAACTGGGGCACGTTGACGCAAACTCCAGCTCCATCATAGGACCAGCCGTGATAAGGACAGCGCACGCAGCCGTCTACTACCGTCCCCGTGGAAAGTCGAGCGGTGCGATGACAACAGCGATCGCCCAATGCCACTGGCTGTCCGTCCTGCCCCAACCACAGCACAATATTTTGCCCCAAAAGCTGAAAGGCTTGAGGGCGATCGCCCATAAGCTGCGCCATCGGCATGACCGGATACCAAAACCGCCGCAGGACGGGTTGTTGGGTCGCGAGCATGAACTTAGTTCTCCTTAAGTGACCGGGTGTAGGGGCACATACCTTGCGCCCTAAAGGACGTGACGGCGCTGCTCCGTCTCTCCATGGGCCTTCAACAGCGCTGCCAATCGATGCCGCATCAAAATGCCCGGTTTATCCGAGGCCATATGCTGTTCTTCCACCAGCGAGAGGGGCGCATCGTAATCCGTCGTTTCCAGAACGACTCGATCTTCTTGGGTAACTTGGCGATCGAAGGCAATAATATCGGCAGCCTTTGCCTCGGCTTCCGTATCGTTGCGCAGGCAAAACTGGACGAGCTGAACGGTGCGATCGTCGATGGGGGTATAGGCCGTAAAAATGAGATGGACCAAACCATTGGGGTATTGAATTCTGAGGGTGCGGGCAAAGGGCATCAACCAGCGGCGCTCGTTGGTGCGGATCGTTTTTTCGGTTTCGATGCCTAGGTTTTTCTTTTGGATATCGGGATTGAGCACCTCCACCCAATGCTTCATCACAAAACCGTCTGCCGTATCCGCGATCTCGTCGATGGGCGGCGGCACCGGATTTCCGCGATCGCCCCAAGAACTGGCATGGACAAAGTTGCCGTGGGCGCTATCAAAGGAGTTTTCAATTGCCCGCAGACCGCCCACGCCCCAGGTTTCGTAAAATTCAGGAATCATCCGAAAGCGGCTGTCCTCTACTTCTGGAATGTCTGGAATCGGATAAAGCGGATCGCCCAGACACACCCAGACATAGCCATAGCGCTCTGCGCACTGGAACGATTCCACGGCATAGGTTCTCGGAATCGCGTCGCCTTCTAGCTGCGGTACGTTAACGCAGGTGCCTTCGCGGTTGTAGGACCAGCCGTGGTACGGGCAACGCACGCAGCCGTCCGCGACAACCCCTGCCGAAAGCTGCGCGGAACGATGGCAACAGCGATCGCCCACCGCCGCAGGTTTGCCCTCCCCATCCAGCCACAGCGCGATCTTTTGGCCCAAAAGCTGAAAGGGTTGGGGCTTATCGGTACCGAGATGGGCGATCGGCAGGACTGGATACCAGAATCGCCGCAGGACAGGCTGTTGGGAGACTAACATCGGGGCGATTCTCCATTTTGAAACAGTGCAGCGGAAGATTTCTTCATTCTGAGCCGCCCAACGCTGAAATTCTGCCAAACTCGCCACTGAATCCGCGCTCAAAAGTTAGAGGTTATGAATCTCCCTCATAGCGTTCGTACGCCTCAATAATTTTTTCCACCAGGGGATGGCGCACAATATCCCCCTTCGAGAGATGGCAGAAGGCAATCCCTTCAACTGGCTCTAGGATCTTACGGGCGATCGTCAGTCCCGATACCTGATGAGACGGCAGGTCGGTCTGGGTCACATCTCCCGTCACCACCAGACGGGACTTCATCCCAATCCGCGTCAGCATCATCTTCATCTGAGCGGGCGTCGTGTTTTGGGCCTCGTCCAAAATCACAAAGGCATTGTTGAGGGTACGTCCTCGCATGTAGGCCAAGGGCGCGACTTCAATTACGCCCCGCTCCATCAGCGCGGCAATGCGTTCCGGGTCGATCAGTTCGTAAAGCGCATCGTAGAGGGGCCGCAGGTAAGGGTCGATTTTTTGCTGCAAATCCCCCGGCAGAAAGCCGAGCTTTTCTCCAGCTTCCACAGCGGGACGGGTCAAAATGAGGCGCTCGTACTCGTTGTCCAGTAGAGCTTGCACTGCAATCAAAGCAGCCAAAAAGGTTTTTCCGGTTCCCGCCGGACCCAGGCCGAAGGTAATGGCGTGGCTGCGAATGGCTTGGATGTACTGGCGCTGGCGGAAGGTTCTGGCACGGATGGCCTCTCCTCGCCGCGTTTTGACCAACACATCATCCTGGAGCGATCGCCATTCTTCAGTGCGATCGGTATTCAGGGCATGACGCACCGCCAAAATATCCACATCCGAAATCGCGCGTCCTTCCTGCCAAAAGTTTTGGAGCAGATGGATCATCTCGCGGGCGAGATTCGTCTGGGCAGTCGTGCCAAAAATGCTGAGTTCCTGACCGCGCAATACCAGCCGCGCCCCGGTGTGTTTGGCTAAGGTTTTAAGATTGGACTCCTGCTCGCCCGCCAGAGACATCGCACTTTGGGGATTGGGCAGCTCGATGATGATGGTGTCTTGCACGGAAGATTAAAGGATTATAAAAAGATGAGGAACAATTGAAAAATCTGCAGCCCCGTGTGTTTAGGATGACACAATAGCCTGCGAACCGACAGGTACCATCCATCTAAGCCCGTTCGAACCGTTAAAGGATCTAGTAGATTCTACAAAGTTGCCCAAAATTTGCGATAGAACAGAGTCAGTTGCCAAAATTAAGATTGTATTGCGATCTTATGAGATCCGTTTTCCCTTCGCATGACTAACGAAAATAAGGGACAGTGATGAGGGGAAAAGGGGCTATGGTTTTGCTCGATCGACATATCTATGGAGGGTTCTGCTGATGACAACTCAACTCTCCAATACCCTCGCGCACATTCGAGTGCCTTGCGAGTTCGAGCACCTCAAGCCGGCACTCTTAAATCTCGCCGAAGGGGTTGCTCGAGATGGAGTGACTTTAACAGAAGATGCCTTTACAACGGCTGGCGTAGCCGTGTCGCCTTTTTTTGTCGTGGTAGCGGCAGAGTTTCGCGCGCTCCTGCAGGCCGAAACCACTGAAGATGGCGTTGCAGCTTCCTCGCTCACCTTCGACCCAGAATCTATTGCAGCCTTCCTCAAAAAGCTGCGCGCTCAAGTCGCCAAGCACCCTACGCTTAAGGCGCAGTTAACCAAAGCCCTCTCGATCTCCCCCCAACGTCCTGGGGCAGCCTCTGTCTACGAGAGACTCATCCAGCAATTGTGCGGCCTGATGGGACAGCCACAACCTACCGCAGAACAGCTCCCCTCTGCCGTCGCCTGTCGCCCTCTCGTGGATGCAGCCCTTCACCAACAGGTCCAACAAGAGCAGTTAATTAACCAAGTTACGCGTCAAATTCGCCAAAGTCTAGAGCTGCCAGTCATTTTACAGACTGCCGTCCATAAAATTCGAGAATGCCTCTCCGTGGATCGGCTTTTGATCTATCAGTTCGATGCGCCCAAAAGCAATGCATCAAAACGCTCGGCCACCTCGCTTAAGGCCCGGAGCGGGAAGATTGCCTATGAATCCTGTGCCAGCGCTGCAATTTCGCCCTTGGGAAAGGCCAATCTCCAGCACCAGTGGGCTGCGACAGCGGAATTGTATCAGGCCTACGGCAAGGGAGAGCGGACAGCAACGACCATGGTTGCTCGTGCGACGGATTTGTTAGACGGACCCGTGGCACTGCTCTACCAAGACCATGCCGTGCGGGCGCAGTTTGTAGCACCGCTGTTGGTACAAGATCGGCTTTGGGGCCTGCTGATCGCCCACAACTGCGGCCAAGTCCATACGTGGACCCCGCGCGAAATTGAATTTTTGGACCAGATGACAGACCATCTGGCGATCGCTATTCACCAAGCCGAGCTTTACCAACAGCTCCAGGGTCAAAAGCAAACCTTAGAAGAACAGGTCGCCCAACGCACCCAGGAACTCAGCGCAGCCCTAGCCGAAACCCAAGTGGCGAACCGCGTCAAGGGCGAGTTTTTAGCCACCATGAGCCACGAGCTTCGCACCCCGCTGACCTGCGTCATCGGGATGTCCGCCACGCTGATTCGCTGGTCGCTGGGACCTCTCAACGACAAACAGCGTAGCTACCTCCAAACCATCCACGACAGCGGCGAGCATTTGCTGGAACTCATTAACGACATCTTAGATTTTTCCCAGGCCGAATCCGGTAAGGCAGTCCTGAACCTCAGCGAATTTTCCTTGACTGGCTTGGCCCAGCAGAGCGTCCAGATGCTGCGCGAAGCTGCTGAAAAGAGCGATATTCAACTCAGACTCAACCTTAAGATCGTGCCCCAGCGCGATCGATTTGTAGCAGACGCGCGGCGCGTGAAGCAGATTCTCTTTAATTTAATGTCGAATGCGATTAAATTTACGCCCGCCGAAGGGGAAGTCACCCTGCGGGTCTGGGTCGAACCCAATGCTGCCATTTTCCAGATCGAAGACAGCGGTATTGGCATTTCCTCCGCTCAGCAGTCATTACTGTTTCAAAAATTTCAGCAATTAGACACCTCCTACCGACGTTCTTACGACGGAGCTGGGTTGGGCCTAGCGCTGGCCAAGCAATTAGTTGATATGCACCGGGGCTGGATTGAAGTGAGTTCCGTGGAAGGCCAAGGCTCTACGTTTACTGTCGAAATTCCCAATCAGAAACTTTTACATCAAAACGAAGACCTCGTGCGATCGCGCTATGCCAACGAGCTCAACGCGCGGGTCATCCTGATTGAAGACAACGAAGACAGCGCGACGCTGATCTGCGAGATGCTAACCGCTGCTGGCTATCATGTCGTTTGGATTGTCGAGGACTCCACGGCTCTGCAACAGATCAAGTTTTTGCAACCCGCTGCGGCCATCATCAGCGTCGATCGACCTCAGGGCAACGGGCTGAAGCTAATTCAGCAGTTCCGGCAACTCAGCGCAGATCGCGCCATGCGGATTATTGCCCTAGCGCCAAAACCTGCCCTCAACGATCCGCTACCCTATCTCTCGGCTGGGGCCGATACGTTCTTGACAAAACCCTTAAACCCAGAGCATTTGGTTCATAAAATGGACATGCTGCTAGCCAATGAAACAGAGCTTTCGGAAGTCAGCTCAAACTGAGCGTCTAGCCGCCACTCAGTTTGGCCTTGTAGCCCAGCTCCAGTAAAATCTGCTGCACTTTCTGGCGATGGTCGCCCTGGATTTCAATGGTATTGTCCTTGACGGCCCCCCCAGATCCGCATTGATTTTTAAGCTGTTTGGCCAGTGCATCAAGGGTGGCGGCAGAACTCTGAAACCCGCTCGCAACCGTGACGGTTTTACCCTTGCGTCCCTTCCGAGATGCTTCCACCTTAAGTTGCTGCTGGGGAGGCGGTAGTTCGGGACGCGCTGGGGAGGGGTTCGCAGACTCTGCCCCAAATTCTAGATAAGCGGGGCGCTCTAAGGGGTTGGATTTCGGTTTTTTCATGGCGGTCATCTCATGCGGAAGTGCGGGAGCGGTTACGCCCCTTGACGATTATTCTTACGCTCGGCTAGCTTCAGCAAAATTTCAGCGTGGACTTCGCGGGTAATGGGATAAAAGTAGGCCATGATTAACCCCGCGATCAAGGCAAGGGTCGGTAAGGGACCGATCGCCAATCGAATCACCCACAGCACGGCATCGGGCTGTACGGGAATGGGAATGGCATCTGTGGGTTTAACGTAACCCGCCCAGCCCAAACAGGCCAAAACCAAGGCAACGGCTATCCCCAAGCAAATTTTTTGCAAAAAGACGATAAAACTATAGAAAATGCCCTCCCGCCGCTGGCCTGTGTTGAGTTCATCGAGTTCGATCACATCCGGCAGCATGGACCAGGGAATGAGATAGGCGACCGATACCCCAAATCCAGCCAACATGGCCATAAAGTACATCAACCCCACCTGACCGGGCTGCAAAAAGAACAACCCGAATTGGGCGATGACCCACAGGCCCATACCCATAAAGTAAACGGCCTGTTTTCCATAGCGATCGCTGAGCTTGCTCCACACCAACAGCATTGCCATGGCAGTTCCCTGCACGGCCAGAATGACGACTCCCGTTGCTTGGGGAGTTAACATCCAGCTTCTCAGGTAATAGGGAATGATGGTTGCCGTGAGCTGAACGCTAAACCAGGAACAGAGATAAATACCGACGACGTATAGGAAGGGCTTATTGCTCGCAACGATTTTGAGTTGCTGGATTAAAGGCATGGATACGGCCACATCTTCATTGGGGTGGCGCGCGGCCATCTCGCGTTCGCGCTTGCGGGTGCCCCAAACGCACCAATAAATGGGCACCGCAGCTAACAGCCCCAGCACGATTCCCATGGCGAGATACTGCTGCGCCGGATCGGCAAAAATCTGCTTGATAATAAAGTCGAAAATAATAATAGAAACAATGCTACCGCCGATGGAAAACAAAAACCGAAAGCTGTTGAGCTGGGTGCGCTCGTCGTAGTCCTGGGTCAGCTCCGGCGTAAGGGCCGTGTAGGGTAAGTTGACCATTGTGAAGGCGGTATTGAACAGAATTGAAATGAGGGTGTAGTACCAGAACAGCCCCCACTGGTTGGTCGCGGCATCGCTGCTAAAGTGGGGCACGATCCACTGCAAAAAGAAAAACAGCCCTAGGGGAATCCCTCCAATCAACATCCAAGGATAGCGCCGCCCCCATTTGCCGAAGGCGGTGCGATCGCTCACTACTCCCATCACGGGATCGTTGACAGCATCCCAAAATTTGCCGATAAGCTGGGTTTGGGCTGCCATACCGGGGCTCAACCCTGCCACGTCGGTCAAAAAGGGAGACAGGTAAAAAATGAGCAAGTTTGCCGTAATGGCAGAACCCGCATCCCCCGCACCGAAGGCCAACTTGGTGCCGAAGTTTAGCTTTGGATCTGCGGGCGGACGGGCGGGAGGGGAGGATGTCATGGGCAAGTTAGGCAAAGGATCCACTGCATCGGGTCGTGTCGCAGACGGACTGTCCGCGATCTCGATGCGTCTTGAGGATTCATTATCCGGCAAATCTTCGGACGTAAACGGGAATGACGCAGAAAGATAAGCTTTGATTTTAACTGTTCGGCGGGAAGTCCCGCGCTCTAATCGCTTCGATTGAGCGACGGGATGAAAGGCAGGGCGATGAGGAGTTCAACCCCCGAACAATTTTGACCAGCGCTCAAACAGTGAGCGGGGTTGGCGACGAATCGCCAAAAGTGTAAGATTGAGGAACACCAACTAATTACAAGGTTTTTCCACCCCTCCTTTTGTGTGTCGAGAAAAATATCACCCTCGAAAACGTAATGGTGACGCGCCAACGCAAGGAAGAAAGGAAAGCTCAAATCAATATTCATAAAGTCGGCGGGAGGTCTATCTCGTGGACTATAAACAAATTGCCTGCGGACGGGGCTCTGAACGGGGATTGTAAGTCTCTCGCGATCCAGGAAAGACCGGAAGATGTAGGAACTTCTCAAAGTGCGGTACTCCTTCAGTGGTGGTACATGAGCCGAGAAGCCCGCACTGTATGTGTAGCATCAGCGTCGGGAGTATGTCACGAGGCTGTTTTAAAAACCTCGTTCGTCTTTGCATTAGCCCCCCCGCCCCCCAATTCTGGGGGGAGAATGCTGAAAACTAGAGTCATTTCCGAAAACTAGGTTTATTTCCCCCCAGAATTGGGGGGCTAGGGGGGCGAGTGTAGTGACTCTGAACCTTTTCCAACCGCCTCTGAGCTCGCGCGTCAAGCCGTGCTCAGGAACTGGGCAAATCTCCCAAGGTTTCGATGAGCAGCTCGATTTGAGACTGTCTCTCCGTCAAAAAGGCTTCGCATTGCCCCAGGGACTCGACGGCTCGGGCAAACTGCTCGAATACATCTTCAAGCTCTAGCTCCCCCGATTCAATACGGCTGATGATGGTTTCAATTTCAGCCACGCTGGTTTCGTAGTGCCAATGGTCGGGGCGTTGGGAGGGTTGGGGTTGGGGTTCGGACTTTTTGGGCATCGGTTTTGAGGGTAGGGCCACGATCGCGGGTAGGGTTGCGGAAGCTCCGGTCAGTCAATCTTCAGATAAGTCAAGGACCTTCGCGCGGACTGAGCCGTCGCCGAGCTGGAGCGAGAAGGTTTGGTCGCGGCTCAAGTCGGTTGCCTTGCGCGCAATCGTACCATCCAGGGTCCGGGCGATCGCATAGCCGCGTCGCAGTACTGCGCGGGGATCCAGCGTTGCCAGCTTTTCCTGGAGAAATTGCTGGTGCTGCTGTTGCGATCGCAGTCGATAACTGGCTGCCTGCAACAACCGATGGCGGTAGCTAGAAATCGCGCTCAATTCTTGCTGCACCCTGCGCTCGGGGTGGATGCGCTGGAGCCTCGTCTCGAGGCGCTGCAACGCTTTCTGCGATTCTACAGCCCTCGATTCGACCCGAGCGAACAACCGAGCGCGGCGCTCGAAATGGAGCGCTTGCAGGTCCTCAAGGCAGGGCACCGCTACGGTCGCGGCAGCGGTCGGCGTATGGGCACAGCAGTCTGCGGCGAGATCGGCCAACGTTTCATCGCGCTGGTGTCCGATACCGGAAACGATCGGGATTCGGCAGGTGGCGATCGCCCGCACGACGCGCTCGTCATTAAAACAAGCGAGATCTTCAGAAGCGCCGCCGCCCCGCGCCAAAATAATCGCCTCGGCTCGTCCGTCAGCCTCCAGCCAAGCGAGCGCCTGCGCGATCGATTCAGGCGCGCGATCGCCCTGGACCAAACTAGGCGAAAACAGCACCCGCAGTCCAGGGTAGCGTGACTTCAAAGTCCGCTGGATATCTCCCCAAGCCGCTGCCTGAGGGGACGTCACAACGCCAATCGCTTGAGGATGGACGGGAATGGGCCGTTTGCGCTCGGGGTCGAAGACGCCCTCTGCGGCCAGGCGATCGCGCATTTGCTGATATCGCAGCGCCCGCAGCCCCTCTCCCGCCGAGAGCACCTGCCAAACTGCAAGTTGATACTGCCCGCGCTGGGGATAGAGGCGAATCCGTCCTAAAACAATGACTTGCTCGCCTGGTTCCGGCACCACGACCAGCTTTTCAAGCGAGGCACTCCAGACGACGCACTGTAACGTCGCCTCCTCATCGGGGTCTCGCAGCGTAAAAAACAATCCACTGCGGTAACGGTTGGCGCTGGAAACCTCCCCTGTCAACCAAACCTGCACTAACTGCTCGTCTTGCTCTAGCAGGGATTGAATGTAACCGGTAAGGCCGCCCACAGACAAAACCGCAGGCGGCATGAGAAGATTTGGCAAGTAATCCATCACAACGCTCCATGCCGCAAAATAACAGATCGACAGCAGCAGATCTGCTCTGGTAAGACGCTTTTCCCTCAGACTCAATCTATTCTAAAGACCAGGAGTTGCAATCGGCAGTGCGCAAGCCAATTTTAACCATTTTTTATCAATTCAACCCTTGGCGGTCTACTATTGGCGGTATTCAAACCCTCATCCGCTCCTATATTAAATACGCTCCCCCTGAGTTCGACCTGCGCCTTGTCGGGACGGGGGTCGACCCAAAACAGACCCTAGGTCATTGGCACGATAGCGAACTAGAAGGGCGATCGCTCCAATTCATGCCCCTCTTCGATGCCCAAGACGATAACGTCCGCAAAATCGTCCCCACTTCAGTCCGCTATACTTTAGCGCTCAGGGGAAAAAATCTCGCCTCAGACTTCATGCACTTTCATCGCCTCGAACCCACCTTAATGACGCGGCACTGGTCTGGGGAAAAAACGTTATTTATTCACAACGACATTCACCAGCAAATTAACAACGCTTCGGCCAGTAAAAATGCCATTCTCTGGCGGCGCTTTCCCAACGTTTACTTTGCCTTAGAGCGAAATTTGCTCGAGCAATTTCAGCAAATTTTATCCTGTAATTCCGATTCCATCGACCTGTATCGACGCCAGTACCCTCAATGGGCCGACCGCATTCAGTTGGTTCGCAACACGGTCGATAACGAAGTGTTTTATCCCCTCTCTTCTTCTGATAAAGAAGAGCAACGCCAACGATATGCGTCTCAAACAGGCTTGCCCCCCAACACCCGCTTCATTCTATTTGCGGGTCGGCTGCACCCTCAAAAAGATCCGCTGCTGCTGGTGCGGGCCATGGCCGCCCTCCAACCGCTTGCGGAACAAAACGCTCCCGTTCATCTTCTCATTGCCGGACAAGGCGAACTCATGGAATCGATTCGGGAGGAGATTCAAACGCTGAATTTAACGACATCGGTTTCCCTATTGGGTGCAGTCGCGCTGCGAGACTTGGCCGCACTCCATCGGCTGTCTAGCGCGGTAGTCCTAACCAGCGCCTACGAAGGCCTTCCCCTTGTGGTCCTAGAGGCCCTTGCTTCAGGGACCCCCGTTGTGACGACCAATTGCGGAGAAACCCCTAGATTCTTGATGCCGGGGAGCGGAGTGGTGTGTCAAGAGCGCGCACCTCAGGCGATCGCAGCAGCCATCCACAAGGTTCTCGATCGTCCCGAGCAGTTTCCAACCCAAGCCTGTCTGGACACCGCAGGTCCTTTTGCCGTTCGGACGGTTTTGGGCCAAATCTATGAAAGTATGTATGCAAGATGGATGCAATCTGCGAAAATATTCTCCTCGCCACCGTACTGAAATGAGAAAAGCGCCAATTATTGTTAACGACTAGATCGATTGAGTCCTTAAACTTATGCCAATACTGACAAACCAGTGCTATAAGATGAGCGCATTAAAAATATTTAATTCGCCCTATCGGGTTAAAAATAACATTAAATGGCTGTATAGATATCTAATCTTGACAATAGGCTTGGCAATTCCTTCAGGGCTAAGCTAGGATTTCGAGTAGATATATTTTGCAGAAAGTCCTTGCGTTTTAGACAGCGGCTTCAATCTCATTCTTGTCACCAAGTTTGCTTAAAATTCCCACAACCTACTTTTATCTTTGATTTTTAGAACAACTTTTATCAAAAAAAGTATTATGAGAGAGGAAATTACGTGAATACATACAAACATAGATGCATACAGTTATAATCTGATGCTCTGAATCTGACATTAGGGGGGGTCCTAGGCTCACATTCAAACGAGTATATTAACTTAATGAGAATTGCAGTAATTGGTGCTAAAGGCTTGCCGCCCAGGCAAGGAGGAATCGAGCACTACTGTGCAGAAGTATTTCCTAGGGTTGTAGAAAAAGGTCATTCAGTGGATCTCTTTGCTCAATCCACTTATACAGGTTTTCCATGGTTCAATCGCCATGAGTTTCGGGGCGTTAATGTTAGGACGTTACCGAGTTTTGGCGTCAACGGAATCGATACGCTGGTCTCATCGGCAGTTGCATCGCTGCTGACCGTCAGACCCGTTTACGATGTAGTCCACTTTCACGCGCTCGGGCCCGGTTTATTTAGTCTCCTTCCTCGTCTAGCCACGGAGTCAAAAATCGTCGTAACCTGTCACGGTTTAGATTGGCAGCGCGAAAAATGGGGAAAACTATCGGGCCGATTGATTCGGCTCGGAGAAAAGGCTTCGGTTCGGTTTGCCCACGAAATTACAGTGGTCTCGGCAGACCTTCAAAATTACTTTGCTAAAACCTACGGTCGATCTACGACCTTCATTCCCAATGCCCCAGCAGGCTATGCAGCATCCGATCCAGACTTCCCTTTTGTCCGATCGCTGGGGGCCGAACCAGGGAAATATATTATCTTTTTAGGTCGCCTCGTGCCTGAAAAATGTCCCGATCTCTTAATTGAGGCGTTTCAATCGATCCAGGCCAAAGATTGGAAATTGATTTTGGTTGGCGGTCATGCTGCTGCAGATTTATTTACGGCTAAACTCTACCGATTAGCAGCCACCAACCGCAACATTATTTTTGCCGGAGAATTGAGAGGCGCTCGCCTTGCCGAGGTCATGCGCGGGGCGGGGGCATTTACCCTTCCTTCCAATTTGGAGGGGTCTCCTCTGGCGTTACTGGAAGCCATGCGCGAAAATATTCCCGTGATTGCAAGCGACATAAAACCGCATCAAGAATTGCTCCAAACAGATAAGGGCTTGTTATTTAAGAAGGGCGATCCGATTGCATTGCGGGATTGCCTGAATTGGGCGCTGTGCCACCCCCACCAAATGCAAATGATGGCCGAAAAAGCAAAGAAGGAAATTTTGTTGAATTACAACTGGAACCGCGTTTCCACTGAAACCATTCGGCTCTACGAATCTTTGTGCGAATGGGGGGAGCATCCCACTTTGGAAAAAACATCAATATTGAGGCTCGACCAAAAAATCAAGATTCTGTCCGATCCTCGTGAATAGGCATTTTTGGAGTTCGACTGAAATTTCATAACAGAGTGTATTTGCCAAAGTGGGATGCTCCTGTGCGAACAGGCGATAGCGCCGGCCTTCCAAGCTAGTGCAACGGAGTACCGTCAAACGACTAAGCTTAAATGAACGATAAACTTGCCGAAAAAATACAACAGGATATAGTAGATAAAATAAATCTCTCAAACGGCCAATAGCCTGATTTTGCAAGTTAGTTGCAATTTCCGGCAATGCGGTAGCACCCCATAAACGCTAGAATCCTTTAAAACATTTTTTTCTATGGTGTCTGTGGAACATGGTCGTATAGTAAGGCTTGGTGCCTTGGAAAGGTACAAATCTTGCCGCCATTCCAAGTGCCTTTAGAAGGATTAACCCATGATTCGTATCCTGTTGGTCGACGACCAGAAATCTATCCGTGAAAGTCTCAAAATGATTCTGGAGTCGGCTCCAGACCTCCAAGTGGTTGGAACGGCCAGCGACGGGCATACGGCCATCGAGCAGGTGAGTTATCTCAATCCAGACGTGGTGCTCATTGACATGGAAATGCCCGGTTTGGATGGAGTCAGCGCGACTCAAATTATCAGCCAGAAATTTGCAGATGTAAAAGTGCTGGTTCTCAGCATGCATGACGATGAGGCTCTCATTGCTAAGTCTACCCATGCGGGGGCTTTGGGGTATTTATTAAAAAATACGCCGCCTCAGGAACTGCGGGCAGCAGTACGCTTTGTGCAGCTCGGCTATCCTCAGTACGGGCCTGGGCTTTTAGATAAGGTGATTTCTTCTAAGGAAGATTTCCTACCCCATGGGAATGGCTATGGAACCCGCGAGATCCACGAAGTTAACGAGCTCATCTCAATCTCTGATACGAGCGACCGGCAATTGAGTCAGGAGCCTGTTTCTCGGCGCATTGCCAATTCCCATGCAAGAGAACTGCCATTGTCTCATTCTGAGCAGAAATCGAGCTTGAACGGCCATTACAGACCCTCCCAACCCAAATCTTCCCTGGCAATCTATGGCTCAGAATCTGTTAAAGCCGAGGAACGAGATGCTTCAGAGAAAGATCGATGGAAGCGCTATATCATCTTGGGAGCGATCCTGAATATCTGCCTGTGGACTTTTTCGATCGCCGCCCTAAAGCTCAAACGTCCGGTCTATACCAGTGCATGGACCCTGGATTTGCCTGCATCTCGTTCCGATGCGTTTCTAGAAGTGCCAGGGGTGGGGCGCGCAGCCCAAAACAGCGACTCGCCTTACAGTAACTTCATGGTCGCCGACCCTCGCACCAACTATAAGGATTTGCTAGAAGGGCCAGAGGTGCTTGCTTTTGCGGCAGACGTTACCAAAGAACGACCGGAGGAGTTTGGGAAACCTCGCGTCGATGTCGTTCCCAATACGACCTTGATTAAGATTGCCGTGAACGGATCTAGCCCCAGAGAGGCACGGCAAAAGGCGATCGCCTTTCAAGATGCATTTGAGCGCAAATTGAGCGCTCTCCGCAAGCAGGAGATATCGCAAAAAAGCCAAAGTCTTAAATCTTCTCTAGATTTAGCATCAGAACGATTGAAAGTAGCCCAGCAAAAACTCTCAGATTATAAAGTTCGGTCGGGGTTAGACTCCGGCGAGCAACTGCGAGACCTGTCGGTCAATATCGAGTCCTTACGCCGTCAAAAGTCTGAAACGCTCGGACAATCGGAGGAATCAGGCAATCAGCTTCGCCAACTTTCCGGCAGTTTAGGTCTTTCCCCCCAACAGGCTGCCGATGCATTTGTGCTTCAGTCGGATGCCGTCTTTCAACAGTATTTATTGGGTTATAGCAGAACCAGTGCGGCTCTAAGCGCCCTAGAATCTTCTTTTTCACCGACTCACCCTAAAGTGATCGAAACCATTGAAGAAAATCAATCTGCCCGTCAAAGATTGCTCAATAGAGGGAAGCAGCTTTTAGGCCGCGAGGTCAATGATGCCACGCTCAAGCAAATCAATGTCAGCAATGGGATTAGCTCTGAGTCTCAACGGAGCGGGATGTTTCAACAAATCATTACCCTAAAGGGACGAGAAGAGGGCCTAAAGGGACAAGCTCAAGCGTTAGATCGGCAAATTCAGCAGCTTGAGGGCATGATGACGGGACTTTCGAACAAAAAATCAGTATTGGTCAATTTAGAGAGAGACGTTCAAATTGCTGAGGCAATTTTCACCTCAACCCTTGGAAAATTAGACCTGACGAATTCTAGCTCTTCCAATGCCTACCCACAGGTCACGGTGCGCAGTAAGCCGAACCTGCCGAAGCTGCCGAGTTCTCCTAAGGTCGTCCCGATTTTGATGGGGACTTTTCTAGCCTCTGTCCTTTTATCGATGGGTTTAGCTGCCCTGTGGTGGCGCGATCGCCGTTGGCTGCGGCTGCGCAAAGAACGATCGTCCGGCTTATCTGACCCGCTCCCCAGCCCTCAGCTTCGCCCGAATGCCGTATACCCCTCGCTCCCCGGGCAGGAATAAGAGCTATTGATTCATGAAGCCTCGAAATCTGCCAGAAAAACTCATTTGGTACTATATTCTTAGTACTTACGCGATTTATTATATTGGCGGACTTTACCTTTTTGCCCCGCTACTGGCTCTATTTTTGTCGTTATACCTCTTGAGAAAGTGGTGGTTGCAGACCCCTTACACCCCGGAAGAAGACAGAATATGCCTCTCTCTGCCGGCTTGGGTCTGGTTGGGTTGCATGGTTATCGTTGCGATCGCCGCAGTAGTCGGCGGGATAGGAGCGGACCTACCCTATTCAAAAATAGCGTTTACGTTAGTGAATCGCTGGTTTAAAACCTTTGCTCTGCTCGCGCTGTTTCCCGCGATCGGTCATTTAGACATACGCCCTCAGCTTATTTATCGCGCAATCTGCATATTTTGCATACAAAGTCTCATTCTCGTCGCCATATTTACATTGCTATCCTATGTATTTGATTCTTACAACTATTCATATATTTCACCCCTTGCAAAATTTGGAGGAGGAACGCTTTACTACAACGTCAAAATATTCGGCGCCGTCATTGATGTCAGTGAAAAACGGCTTCAGATGATAGCCCCCTGGCCGCCTGCATTAGGACTAGTAGGAGATATTTTTTTCTGTTTGTGCATGCAAGAAAAAGATAAGAAGTTTAAGATTTTAGGGATGGCAGGTGCTGCTTCCTTAGCAATCAGTTCTGTTTCACGAGCTGCAATTGTTTGCTTGCCATTAATTCCCCTTTTGAGTTGGATTTTGTCCGGTCTTACAAACCCTTGGGCAATGTTTATCTTCTCAGGCAGCTTATTCAGCGGAAGTATCTTTTTCACTGAAATCAAAAATGCAATTGATGACTTTGCTTCGAAGGTAAAAGACTACCGAGGAGGGTCGACCAAGGCTAGAGATATGTTAAAACAGCTTGCTTTAGATGGATGGAAAGAATCTCCGATTTGGGGACATGGAACAATGTCAGAAAATGGCCCCGCTTCGGTTGGGTTTCGCGGTATCGGCTCTCATCAAACCTGGTATGGCGTTCTGTATGCTTATGGCTTAGTCGCAGCAATTCCCTTAGCGATCGCTTTCCTGTGGAGCTTCTTCGATCTTATTACCAAGGTAGGTACTCACAAACATGCAGTTGTTGGAATCTGCATTCTGTGCGTGCTTTTAGTGTTTTCTACTGTAGACAATATTGACACTCTTGCTTATCTATATTGGCCGGGCTTGATAATTTTAGGCATTGCTTTTAAGGAAAAAAGCATAAAGTCCCATGAGGTAAAATATGCTTTTTACAATCCATAAAAGGCTAATATAAATCTGTCGTTTTTTTTGACTAACCATCTTTAAACCTGCTTCTTCTCATTCCCCCTAGTGTGTTCTTCGTTCCATCTAGTCAACATAAGCCAATGAATTTAAATCGCTCAAAAAAACCCACAAAAATTAGAGCAGTAAAAGGCGATAACAGGAGTCCAGAACAAATCACAGAACACTATCTTTTGGAGAAGGATTTAGCAGCTCACTTGCTCCAGGCTCAACAACACGAACGGCGCCATCTCTATCGGTCTCTGTACGATAAACTTTTTCGAGAAATTACCCATCATCCCCAAATTACCCGAAAAATGGATGCAGAAGCTTCTCGTGTAGAAGTTCAACGCAAGATGAATTTGGTAAAGCGCTACCTCCATCCAGATACCGTGTTTCTGGAAGTGGGTCCTGGGGACTGTCAATTTTCGTTTAAGGTGGCCGAGGACGTTAAGAAGGTTTATGCGGTTGATGTCTCGCCAGAAATCACAAAAAACGCTAAAATGCCAGACAATTTTGAGCTAATTATTTCAAGTGGATGTGACGTCCCTGCAGAAGAAAATTCGATCTCCATAGCCTATAGCAATCAGCTTATGGAACATCTACATCCTGAAGATGCGTACGAGCAGCTTCAAGATTTATATCGTTGCCTGCAGCCAGGCGGGTCTTATATCTGTATCACACCAAATCGGCTGGCAGGACCTCACGACATTTCTAAATATTTCGATCCAGTTGCAACGGGCTTTCATTTAAAGGAATATACCAATCAGGAACTATACGATTTGTTCTTAACAGTTGGATTCTCAAAAATAACGACCTATGCAGGAGGGAAAGGAGTTTACCTTAAAGTACCTAGGTTTTTGGCATTAATTGGCGAGTATATCCTCGATAAAGTCCCATCTAAACTACGTTACTGGATCGGAAATTTTCTTCCTGTAAGAGCACTTTTAGGAGTTATTTTAGTCGCTCAAAAATAAAACGCAATAACTTCTACGATCGTAGCTTTTAAGGTAAAAATGCATGCCTGTAGTTTCTATTATTATTCCTGCCTATAATGCAATGAAGTATTTGCCCGAAACCGTGGAAACTGTTTTACAGCAAACTTTTCAAGATTACGATGTCATCATTGTCAATGATGGTAGTACTGATGATGTAGAAACTTGGGTTGCCAACCTCAACCATCCCAAAATCAAATTAATTTCTCAGGCCAATCAAGGACTTTCGGGTGCTCGAAATACTGGTATCCAGAACGCGCAGGGAGACTACATTGCACTTTTGGATGCAGACGATCTTTGGCATCCCACCAAGTTAGAAAAGCAAGTTCAGCTTCTAGATCGGTTTGCCAATGCGGGATTAGTTTATACTTGGACCGCACTCATGGATGAGAGCGGTCGGCCTACTGGGCGTTTTTTCAGCGCTGAAGATGAAGGTAAAGTCTGGAAAAAGTTAATCGAGTTTAACGTTGTAGGTTGCGGAAGCGTTCCGCTGATTCGGCGGTCTTGTTTTGATACAGTAGGATTGTTCGATCGCAATTTACGCTCCTTCGTGGAAGATTGGGATCTATGGTTGCGAATGGCCCCGCATTTTGAATTCAAAGTTGTTAAGGAACCGTTGGTCTACTACCGTCAACTTCCTTCAAGTGCATCTAGAAACTGGGAGGCCATGGCACAAAGCTACCAAATTGTAATTGAAAAGAATTTCAGTACGGCTCCCGATTCCATGCAATACCTGAAGGCGAGAAGCAATGGATTTATGAGTCTCAATCTAGCCTGGAAGCCCCTCCAAGGTCACGCTCCTCAACCTAAGGTTGCAGCAGAGTTCCAGCGAAAGGCGATCGCCCAATACCCTAAAATTATTCTGTCAAAAGAGTTTTGGAAACTCACCCTTTTAATCGTACTGAATCAATGGTTGGGCGTGAAATCTTACAGGTATGTCTTATCTTTAATGTACGCCCTTCGCCGACGGCTGATCCAAGTTTCTCAGGCCAACTAGTGGAATAATTTCTAGCTAAATTCATAGAATCATAAACTCTTCAGGTCGTTTAAAGGTCATATGTTGTTAAGTGCGAAAGTAAAAGAAATAGTTTCTGGCCAAGTCTTTCGCAATATGAGCTGGTTAGGCGGTGCAGAATTAGTCAACCGCGTTTTCCGCCTGGGCACGACTTTAACTTTGCCAAGATTTTTTAGCAAAAATGAATACGGCTTGATGGCGATCGTATACGTAGCTCTTGACTTTGCTTTTGTATTCATTCACAGCGGAATTACTGCAAAAATCGTACAGACAGATGATGAGTCTCTCCAAACAGTCTGCGATACTTCCTATTGGATCAACTGGATGGCCTGCGTTTCTGCATTCTGCATACAGTGCTTGGCGGCTTATCCAATTTCTAAGTTTTTTGGGAGCATGGATTTATTTTGGCCGCTCTGCTTTTGCGCGCTGACATATCTGCTGTTTCCTTTATTTTTGATTAAATCCGCTCTAATTCAGCGCGAGAATAGAATGAATGAAATTGCTATAATTCATGCGGCTCAATCGATTACGGCAAGTCTGACGATAGTGGTTTTGGTTATTTTAGGAATGGGCATATGGGCCATCGCTCTAGCAATGTTTTTTTCTACCTCAATCTGGATGGTTGTCAATTTTCGAGAAACTTCCTGGCAAGCACCCAAAAAAATTACGTTCAAGGGCTGGGAGGAAGTAGTAAACTTTAGCAAAAATGTTTTTGGCGTAGAACTTTTAAATAGATTAAGAAGCAATTTAGATTATTTAATCATCGGCAAGTTTTTAAGTGTTGAAGAATTAGGTCTTTATTATTTTGCGTTTAGTGCAGGTTCTGGCATTACGATGAATATCGTCAATACCTTTGTGTGGGCTTTATATCCTCACTTATGCAGTATCAGAGTAGAGCGATTGAGATTCAAGCTTGAATACTTTAAAAATCTCAAAATAATAATGCTTTCCATCTCCTTAGCAGTCGTCCTTCAGACTTCTTTATCGCATTTTTACGTACCTATTCTTATGGGAAAAGAATGGATTCCTGCAATTCCTCTTCTGATATTGATATGCATTTCCGTCATTCCAGTATCTCTCAAGCTCGTGGGTTCAGTCCTTTTAAATGCTGATAACAAACCTGAGTTTTCCTTGTATTTTGATGTTGTTTATACAATTGTATTTGCGCTGAGCATTCTATCCGCAGTTCAATTTGGGATATATTGGGTTGCTTTTGCAGTTTTGATGTGCCATTTAGTGATGAGCATTTTATTCTCAATATTCTCTTCAAGAAAGGTTTTTGGATCGGCAGTTTCGTAAAACTCGCGGCTTCTCAATTCAATCAACCCGTACCGCATGACGCGAGCGACTGAGAATCGCCAACCTTCAAGGCGGTTGAGTGGACATTATTCAATCTATTAAGTTAGCCTGTACTCCTGATTTATTTTTCAAAATGCTTGCGTTTGAGCTGCAATCTCGACAGAATGTTCTCATGGTGGTGTTTTAGCCCGCAAACTTATAATTTTTTCTTCGGTCGTTCTAGAACAACAGAATTTACAATTTCGGCAGATGCGAGCACCATCATGTTCGTTCGCTCTTGCGTTCTAATCTTTGCTTGCTAAATCCTTCGCTCGAGATTGACGTCCATATTCAGAACAAAAATTCTCAAGGATTCACCTATGCTTGCCTTCTTTACACGCCTTTGGAAAAAAATTTTTCTCTATGCATTACTGACGATTAGTTTAATTTTGCTTCAGACGATCGTTTTTGCACAACCTCCCAGCTCGTCACCCAGCCCTTCTCCTAGCCCTTCTCCCAGCGTATTGCCCGCCCCTTCTAGTAGCGGCCTGCCAGAAGAAACATTGGTGGACTTCGTCACTCAAATCAGCGATGGCTTAGCGACAAAAATTCAGAGCTCAACCTGCCCGGAGGCGATCGCGTTGCTCGATAAAATGAAGGAGGCCAGCGCGAAGGCTCCCGATCGAGATTCCTTAGTAGGGAAGGTATTACTCGATGTAAAAACGAACCCTAAACTCAAAGACATTATTATTCAGAAGGTGAGCGCCCCAATGCTCGGCAAGGTTCTTGAATGCAATATGGTACCCCTCGATCTAGCTGGTCCTTCTTAAGGCTTGCGATTCAACTCCTGCCCCATCCGACCCAGATCGGCATCCTAAGTGCAAAAAGAGAGGGGTCGATGCATTCATGACACCGCCCCCTCTCTATTCTTTTGGTTTTGAAAGCAAATTAAGCTGTCACGGGAGTAGCAACAGGATAGACGCTGACTTTTTTACGGCTTTTCCCCTTGCGCTCGAAAGTCACAATGCCATCAGATAATGCGAACAACGTATCATCGCTACCGCGACCGACGTTCTCGCCAGGATGGACCTTGGTCCCGCGCTGCCGAATAATAATGTTTCCAGCACGAACCACTTGTCCGCCGTACTTTTTGACACCCAGTCGTTTTGCGTTTGAGTCGCGACCGTTACGAGTACTGCCTGTTCCTTTCTTATGAGCCATTGTTTCCTTACCTTACTTCACGCTAATAATTCGATCGCACGACGAGCTAGCCTTGGGTTAAGCCGTTGCTAAGGCCTTGCCGCCAACGGAAATTGAATTAATCATCAGCCGCGTCAGTTCTTGACGGTGTCCTTGCTTTTTGCGAGTTTTCTTTTTGGGCTGCATCTTGTAGACAATAATCTTTTTGTCTCGACGATGCTGCATGACAGTGGCTTCCACCACAGCGCCTTCAACCAAAGGTCGTCCCACAGTTACGGTGCTGCCATCGCTAACCAGCAAAACTTGGTCGATGGAGATTGCTGCATCCTCTTCTTCGTGAAGCAGCTCAACATCGTAAAACCGACCGGGTTCCACTTTGAGCTGCTTGCCGCCCGTCTCAATAATTGCGTATGCCATAGTTCACCTTATTTTTATTCCGCCGTACGGGTACTTGGTCGATAACCGTGGCTGATAATAACCAAGATTTATAAAGTCAGTTCACCCGATCCGAGCGAGCGCAATCGCGCCAGTTACTCATTCTCTAAAATAATGGGGTGGATTGTCAACCTCAAATTTTGTAAAGTTTCCAGGGTTGCAGCAGAATCGCAAACTGTATGACCCATTCAATCCATAGAAATGACTTTTATAGATTAAAAAGCCAGATTTTAGTTGAGGAGCGAGTTGCATAGGATCCCTCTTTTCTCAGAGTCCGCCCTTTAAAGCAGGTAAAGGCATGACACAGTCATGCCTTTACCTCATCGATGGATTATCGACAGACAAAACCGTTAGAAGGTAAAGGTCGTTCTCACGACGGGGACAAACTCAACGCCGTTAGACTCATTGTTTTCTGGATTGACGATCACGATCAGACCTGGTGTGACAGTAACGTTCCCATTGACCTTGAACTTATACAGCCCTTCAATGTGGAAATTAGCACCGCAATCTGCGGCGCGTGGAATCGTATTGCAGGCTGGCTTTGCAGAACCGCCGATGAGTCTGGGTTCTTGACCCACAATGATGGCACCCAAATTGCCTGGGAGAAAGAGATCGGGGAAGGCCGCAGCTACTGCCCAGTTGAGAACCGTTGCAGAGGCATTGGCATTGGTCTGCTCGGCAAAGGTAACGCCAGCCCATCCAGATAGATTGAACCACTTTGCAGCTTTCCAATTAAATTGAAGCCCTGCCGAGTCAGATTCCATGGGGTTATTGCCAAAGGGCCGACGCGCACGGGCACTGCCCGTGCTGCCAGTTAAATCGAGTAACGCGTTATCAGCAGCGATCCCTTCTTGAAACGCATGAACGTAGGTTAGGCCAAACCCCAAATTTTTGGTGGGCTTCACTTCTAGCTGGGCAAGTGCCGAATACGTTCCCCCAAAGAGGCCGCCTCTGGGTCCGACAGAATTGGTAGGTCTGGGCGCTAGGTAGCCGACCGTGGCCGCAAATTGGTCGTTAAACTTATAGGTGGCTACAACGCCAGCACTATCGGAGCTATCTCCAAAACGGTAGATAGGGTTGAAGCGACCAAAGCGGGAAAGCGCTCCGGTACCGCTGCTGGCAAGATACGGGTTGAAGGTATCTCCAACAAAGTCGTTAAATTCTCCTGACTTAGCAATGACCGTAACTCTGGCCTGTTTCCCAATCGGGAATCGGTACCACAAGTCGTCAAGCTGAAACTGACCTGCCGTCGCATCGTTGCCGCCGTCAAAACTCAGGCGTCCCATGTTTGTGCCAACAGAGGTGTTAACGCTGGCGACATCCCGTGCTTGCAAGCGAACGCGAAGTCTATCTTCACCCGTAAAGCTCGTGTCGAAGTTCAACCGGGCGCGGTAGCCGGAAAAGAAACGGGAATTGAGCGGGGCTACTGGTGTTCCGGTAGCGACGGCTCTTCTGTCATTGTCTGTAAAGGTTTGCGCCCCTGCAAAAATGACTTCCCCGCTCAATTTAGTGGTGGTTGAAAACTGCTGGGCTTCGAGGGTTTTAGTGCGGGCCTCTAACCCATCCACTCTGCCTTTTAGGGTGGCAAGCTCTGTCTTAAATTCTTCCTGCAGGGCTTGAACTGCAGCTAGATCTTCTTTGGTGGCAAACCTATCGCTAATTTGATCGAGGCAAGCATTGAGGGCAGCAGCCAATTCATAACGCGTTGCGGCTCTATTGCCGCGAAAGGTGCCGTCGGGATACCCAGCAATACAGCCATAACGCTCGACCAAAGACTGTAACGCCTGAAACGCCCAGTCCGTTGGCTGTACGTCAGAGAGTTGAGAAACGGACGTCACTTGTCCGGCTTCATCTGTGCTGTTGACATCTGTTATGAGGGGTGAAAATGTTGCGGGCAGATCGTCTGGCGGGGCCGCAGACAAATTTGTTGAAGCAGTGGGCACTGAAGTCGAAGCTGGAGACTCGCTGAGGTCATTGGCTTTTGCTGTAGTCGTTAAAAACAAGGAGCTACTTGCAACTAGACCCAAGAAAGATAGCTGAACGCGCCAAGATAGCGCGGACTGATTGAAATTCATGTAATCCTCACACCTGATAAAAAGTTGAACCGCTCTAAAAACTTTCAAACAGTTCGCTATTGATAGATCTTCTCAAGAAGATCCACATTATACAATAACATCAAATGTCTGCAATCGAAACCAAGGGTAGGTTAAGGTACATTGTTTTTCTTGGCGCAACCCTCTTCAGGATGTCAATACAATAGGACTCAATCCACCTCAAAGGTTTAGTATTGGAGTGATTAATACCGTTTTATTTTGCCCGTTGTTCAGTAGTCTCAATCCTTTGAACGCGATCCCATTGCTTTATGACTGAAACCCTCCCCGCCCTTTCCAGCCAGTACGAACCCAGCGCCACGGAAGCTAAATGGCAAGCCGCTTGGGAACAAAACCATGCCTTTCAAGCCGATCCATCGAAGGGAGGAGAACCCTACTGCGTTGTGATTCCGCCTCCCAACGTCACGGGCAGTCTGCACATGGGTCACGCCTTTGAGAGCGCCCTCATCGATACGCTGGTGCGCTATCACCGCATGATTGGGCGCAATACCCTATGGCTCCCCGGCACCGACCACGCCAGCATTGCCGTCAGCACCGTCATGGACAACAAGCTGAAGGCAGAGGGAACAACGCGCCAGCAGATCGGGCGGGATGCCTATCTAGAGCGAGCGTGGGCCTGGAAAGCGGAATCCAGCGGAACGATCGTAAATCAGCTCCGGCGCTTGGGGGTATCTGTAGACTGGAGCCGCGAGCGCTTCACGCTGGATGAGGGATTGTCCAAAGCGGTTCTGGAAGCCTTCGTGCGTTTTTATGACGAAGGGCTGATCTATCGCGGCAACTATATGGTGAACTGGTGCCCTGCCAGTCAGTCAGCGGTATCCGACCTTGAAGTTGAAAACAAAGAAGTAGACGGACATCTGTGGCATTTCCGCTATCCCCTCACCGATGGCTCGGGATACGTTGAGGTTGCCACCACCCGTCCTGAAACCATGCTGGGCGATACAGGTGTCGCGGTGAATCCCCAGGACGATCGCTACAAACACCTCATCGGCAAAACCCTCAAGCTGCCCATCATGGATCGGGAGATCCCCATTTTTGGGGATGAGCTCGTGGATCCGGCCTTTGGGACGGGTTGTGTCAAAGTGACTCCTGCCCATGACCTCAACGACTTTGCCATGGGTCAGCGTCACAATTTACCCTTTATTAATATCCTCAACAAAGATGGCACTCTCAACGAAAATGGTGGGCCGTTTGAAGGGCTAGACCGATTTGATGCCCGCAAGGAAGTGATTGACTGGCTCCAAAACGAAGGGGTGTTGGTCAAAACTGAAGACTACAAGCATACGGTGCCCTACAGCGATCGCGGGAAAGTCCCCGTGGAACCGCTGATTTCGACACAGTGGTTTGTCAAGGTTGAGGCGATCGCCCAAAAGACGCTGGCGTTCTTGGATGAAGAACAATCCCCTCGCTTCGTGCCGGAGCGATGGACCAAGGTATACCGCGACTGGCTAGTGAACCTGAAAGACTGGTGTATTTCGCGTCAATTGTGGTGGGGACATCAGATTCCGGCCTGGTACGCCATCAGCGAAACCGAGGGCGAGATTCGCGACAACACGCCCTTTGTGGTGGCAAAATCTGAAGGGGAGGCGTGGGAAAAGGCCGTTGCCCAGTTTGGCGATGGCGTCAAAATCCAGCAAGATCCAGACGTGTTGGACACCTGGTTCTCGTCAGGATTGTGGCCGTTCTCGACCCTCGGCTGGCCGGAGCAAACCGAAGATTTGAGCTTTTACTACCCCACCACCACCCTGGTTACTGGATTTGACATCATCTTTTTCTGGGTGGCGCGGATGGCGCTGATGGCCTCCCACTTTACGGGAGAGATTCCCTTTAAGGATGTCTACATCCACGGCCTGGTGCGGGACGAAAACGGCAAGAAGATGTCCAAGTCTTCTAACAACGGCATCGACCCGCTGCTTTTGATTGCTAAATACGGCACCGATGCTCTGCGCTACACCCTAATTAGAGAAGTGGCGGGAGCGGGCCAAGATATTAGCTTGGAATACAACCGCGAAACCGACGAATCCAAATCTGTAGAAGCATCCCGTAACTTTGCCAATAAGCTCTGGAATGCCTCTCGATTTGTGATGATGAACCTCAAGGGGCAATCCCCCGCTCAGTTGGGCGCACCCGAGCGCGACAAGCTGGAACTGGCCGATCGCTGGATTTTAGAAAAGTACGAGCGCCTCGTGTCCCAAACGCGATCTTCCATTGACAACTACGGACTCGGCGAAGCGGCCAAAAACCTCTACGAATTTATTTGGGGCGACTTTTGTGACTGGTACATTGAGTTAGTCAAACCCCGCCTGCGCCAAGACGACAGCCCCTCTCGCCTTGCGGCCCAGCAGACGCTTGCCTATGTCCTAGAGGGAACCCTCAAGCTCTTGCATCCGTTTATGCCCCACGTCACGGAGGAAATTTGGCACAGCCTCACCCAATCGACGGACGATCGCTTTTTGGCCCTCCAGCCTTACCCTGAGGTGACGGCACCCGTTGTCCAGATTAGCCTGGACGACCCCTGGGAGAAACCGGAGCCAGATGTCGCTGAATCCGCGAGGTCTTTACCCTCTCAGACCAAATCCTCTGCGCCCCCTAAGCCAGATATCCTCACGTTTTTAGCAGAGCCAGAAAAACTGCTCCAATGGGTTTTACAGTATCAGTCCGTTTTGGTCATTGGACTGGTGGTGTTTGTTGCGGTGATTGGGGTAAATATTTTGGATGGGGTGCTGAGTACCC
The DNA here is from genome assembly GCF_044923475.1 of Altericista sp. CCNU0014. Lineage (NCBI taxonomy): Bacteria > Bacillati > Cyanobacteriota > Cyanophyceae > Synechococcales > Altericista > Altericista sp. CCNU0014. The sequence goes on along the minus strand of NZ_CP137338.1, from coordinate 246,444 downwards.
TCAACGCTATCCCCTTTGTCGAAAATGCTCTGGAGCTGTTTGGGCTGTTTTATTTAGGGCAATTTATTTATAAGAACCTGCTCTGGAGCGATCGCCGTCAAGCCTTCACCCGTTCTGTCAGCCAAGAGAAGGACAAAATAATCAAATCCATTCGCGATGGCTCGAACGATACTTCTCCTAAAGCTTCGGAAGTGTTAGAAGACAATACTGCCGTACTTGCACTTCAGCGGTTGCGGGCTATTAAAACCTCCGATCGCGAACTCATTGCAACGACGGCACCTGCGACCTTAGATATTGCAGCACAGTTTGAGTTGATTATCGATACCATCCGCACGATTCGCAATCTGCGTCAGGAAGCCAATATCAAACCCGGCCTGCCGATTGCAGTGACGCTGCAAAGCGAAAGCGATCGCGAACGGCTCGCCCTAACCAACGGACAAGACTACATCAAGGACTTGGCGAAGGTTTCGGACCTGACCCTGACGGCTGCGATCATCGAAGACGATCTGAAGCAAACGATGGTGGGCGTGACGGGAACTGTCCAGGTGCTGATTCCCTTAGCGGGGGTAATCGATATTGAAGCCCTCCGCGCCAAGCTGGAAAAAGATCTGGCGAAGGCGGAGAAAGAAGTGCAGTCTTTCCAAGGCCGTCTGCAAAACCAAAAGTTTGTCGATCAAGCGCCCCCGGAAGTGGTTCAAGGCGCGCGAGATACGCTAGCCGAGGCCCAGAAGCAGACGGAGATTTTGCGCGATCGCCTGGCCCGCCTCTAAATACATGGGTATTCTTAGACTGAGCCTTGCCGATCGCCTCGCGTTCAAAGGTTTCGATATCTTCAGCACTTAAGGCAGATAGTCAATAATTTTCCCAAACTGGCCAATCTTAGCCTTCCCAAATCTGGAGTTGTCTGGATGCAGCAACAAAGGTAGTGATCGCCTTGGGCGGATACAGAAAGTGGTCGTAGGCGATCGCCATCTGCCGAGCAGCTTCAGAGCAGGGAACTTGACCAATACCTGTGCCCAGTCCAGGGCAGACCACACTCTCAATCGTTCGTTGATGCGTTCGATTGTGCTGCCGAATTGCCAGAAGCATTGCCCACATTGCCACGTAGGGAACATCTGTCCCTTTAATTGACATCGGAATGCGCATCGTTGGCGTATGGGCAAGGAAAGGATGCTTGGGATGTCCCGTTTCGATGATGAACGACGTGCCAACGGGCTGTTCGCCTAGATAGTCTTCAAGGATTCGTTCTTTGACCCTGCGCTCTAGAGACAGTCCAAAAAACCGAGTAATCGCAGCATCTATCCCACCATCCATCATGCCGAATGAGTTAGCAGGACTGACCAAACAGTCAAAGGTCGAGATCCACTCGAAGTGCTCTCCGAATATTGAAACATTTGCAAACTGCGAAAATTGCTCTTGAAAAGCAGCAAATAGAGATGGGTCTGGTGCAACAAGAATGAGTTGAAATGGGTTGACATGTCTAGGAAAGTGCATAGCTCAGGCTATCTCACTTTCATGAAAAGCTGCCACATTTTTCAAAAAAGAGCGGCTTGAGGGGATTGATGGACCGAGACGGGAAACTGCAGCCAATAAACAGCCCACGCTATTTGAGCAGCAAAACCAGAATCGCATTCCGCAGCAGTAGCGCTCAATCATGACTCAATTCCCAGCACAGTAACCAGGGCTTTATGACTTGTATCGCCTAGCCCATTCCCGTACTGCTCGACGAATCGCTCGTCGCCCCTCTGCTCGATGGGCTTCAATTAATGAAGGTAGTTCTTGCACCGGGAGTTGGGGCAAAGCCAAACTGATCGGCGCTTTGACGTACTCACTCTCTTGCAGATGGTAAATATTCAGCGATCCATCGTCATAGCACCAAATCTCCGGCACGCCCAATCGGGCATAAAGGGGAAACCGATTGAGGGATTTGCTGGTCATGTCGATTTCTAAAACCAAGTCGGGGGGCGGGTCGCCTCGGCTTAAGTCAAGGTCGAGCCTGCCTCTGACGACGGCTTCGTGTTGAAAATAAAAACAGTTGTCCGGTTCAACCCCAGCCAGCTTTACACGCTCGCGCCAAGTAGCGGAACCGTAGCTTTCGTAGTCTATCTCCAGTTCTTCCGCCGCATCCTCTACCGCAGTGCTAATAACTTCTTTGAAGTGCTCGTGTTCTGGGAGGGGGGTCATAATTTCTAAGGTGCCGTTGTCGTAGGCGATGCGGGCCGAGGGGCGATCGCCTAAATCCTCTAGAAAACCTTCGTACTGCTCCCAAGTAATGTTATGCAGCAAGACTCGATCTGCGCGATTTAACTCGGCAACCATGACTGAACCTTGAGTGACGTTTCGACGCTATGTCTAGTGTAGGAAATAAACCTAGGGAGCGGAAAGATCGCTACTCGAGCAGCTCTCGAACAGCCGTAGCCTGTTTGCGATCGCCTTGTTTTTGATAGAGATCTACCGCCTTTTTGAGATCGGATTGGATCTCGCTTGCATCCCCTTTCATTGCAATGCGGGCCATGCCGCGACCGTGATAGGCCCTTGCATTATTGGGGTCTAAATCGAGGGCCGAGGTGTAATCGGCGATCGCCGCATCGGGCTTATCCAACGCAACGTAGGCAATGGCTCGATTTACGAATACCGCTGCATCCTTAGGATTGAGTTCGATGGATTTAGAGTAGTCCAGTACGGCTGCGTCCAAATCCCCCATCGCGACCTGTACCATCCCGCGATTGTTATAGGCTGGTGCAAATTGAGGATTAATCTGAAGGGCTTTGGTGAATTGAGAAAGGGCAGTTTTGAAGTCTCCCTTTGCCATAGCGTCAATGGCTCGATTATTAATGGCTGCTGCCGACTGAGGGTTGAGCTTTGCGGCCTTCTCGTAGCTTTTGGATGCATCTTGCTTTTTACCCAACGCCTCCAAAGCAATGCCGCGATGGTTGTAGGCCGTTGCATAGCCAGGATCGAGCGCGATCGCCCTGTCGTAGTCTTTGACCGCCGCTGCATTTTGCCCTAAGGCCATGCGCGAATTCCCGCGAAAGGTATGGGCCACGGCAGATCTCGGGTTGAGGGCGATGACGCGGTCAAAATCGGCAATCGCACCGTTATGGTCTGCGTTTTGGGTGCGGATCAGCCCGCGCTGGAGATAGGCCGTCGCAGCCTTTGGATCGACTCGGATGGCTTCGTCATAATCTCGAGCGGCACCGGACGAGTCTTGTAGGGCTGTTTTGGCAAGCCCCCGCTGCACGTATAATTCCGCCCATTTAGGATCGGCCTCCAGTGCTGCGGTTAGGTCCGAAATGGCAGAATTGTAGTCTTTGAGCGCTGAATGAGAAAGGGCGCGGTAGTACAAAATCTTGGGGCTGGTTTTGGCATCGTTTGGCGCGAGGGTCAAGGCTTCGGTGAGCGTGGCGATCGCACCTTTAAAATCACTTTTGCCGTACTGCTTGACCCCTTTTTGGAATAGTGCCGCAACTTTCTGACGCAGTTTGACTTCGGGTTTTGGCTCGGATTTGGCTGCAGGCTTAGCCACGGAATCCAGTTTTTTACTGGGCAGTTTTTTAGGATCGGTACTTGGCTTTGGTTCGACCTGAGCTGCTGGTTTCTCAGGAGACTTAGGTTTTTGACTGGGAAGCAATTTCGGCTTAGCGTCTGGTTTTGGTTGGACCTCAGCCGCTGGCTTACCGACAGAATCTGTTTGCGATGGGATTGACTTTTCGTCTGGAGTTGCAGCTACCACGCTCGGCGACGTTTGAGTGATTCCTGTTAGATTTAGAATTAATAAAGAACCCATTATCCAAGATTGTTTTACAAACATCGGCTTTCTCGTAGAGTATGGTTCCCCAAATTTTTATTTTACATGGCTTCTCAAAATATACGATATTTGTACAAAAAGAGTGCTTTAGACCGAGATAATCACATTTGCACGAGTTGAAATGTTACATCGGCTTTCTCGTAGAGTATGGTTCCCTAAATTTTTATTTTACATGGCTTCTCAAAATATACGATATTTGTACAAAAAGAGCGCTTTAGGCCGAGATAATCGCGTTTGTACGAGTTGAAATGTTGCGCTGCGACACCAAATAACCGGACATTCTATGTTTCACTAGGTGAATTGAGTGCATCTTGGCAGAAATATGGCTTTTTCAAGCATTCCCATTATTGATATTGGAGGCTTGCGCTCAAAGGATTTGGGCGATCGCAAAGCGGTAGCCGAGCAAATTCGGCAGGCGAGTCGCAATGCCGGATTTTTCTACATTGCCAATCACGGTGTATCCGAGAGCCTGATTGCCCAAACCTTCGCAGAAGCCAAGCGATTTTTCGATCTGCCGCTGGCGGTCAAAGCCGAGGTTTCCTCCGTCCATTCCAGCATTTCGCGGGGCTACGATCCCCTTAAAGCCCAAAGCTTAGATATCGACGCCCAACCCGATCTCAAAGAAAGCTTCTACATGGGCATCGATCGCAGCCCCGACGATCCGCTCGTGCGGGCAGGGTTGCCGAATCACGGGGCCAACCTGTGGCCTTCGAACTCACCGGGGTGGCGATCGCACCTAGAGGAATACTTTGCCGCCGCGATCGATCTGGCGCGTCAGTTAGCCTGCGGGCTGGCCCTTTCCCTGGACTTAGACGAACATTACTTCGACCCTTTGATGGACAACCCCATGCCCATCCTGCGACTGCTGCACTACCCGCCCCATCCGGCCCAAGCGCAATCCGACGAGTATGGATGCGGCACTCATACAGACTGGGGATTTCTGACTATTCTGCTCCAAGATCGAGCAGGCGGATTGGAAGTTTGCACCCCCGAGGGAGAGTGGATTCCAGCCAAGCCAATTCCAGGAACGTTTGTTATCAACCTGGGGGACATGATGGCACGGTGGACCAATGACTTCTATCAATCGACCCCTCACCGGGTCATCAATCGCTCTGGGCAGGAGCGGTACTCGATTCCGTTTTTTTGGGATATCAACTACCATGCAGTGGTGGAATGCCTGCCCACCTGTCAAAGCGCGCACAATCCGCCCAAGTATGCGCCGATTACGGCTGGAGAGCACATTGTCGAAATGTATCGACAAACGACGGTCGCGACGGCAGGCAAGACTTAACATCCACTAGTGCAGGAAAGCGGCCTGGGTGTTGGCGCAAGGCCGATGTAATCGGCAAAAACACGATTTCGCTTCTATCTAAAAGGATTCAATACGTGGCAAAAGTTTCAGATATTGGCGGAAAGCGTCTGTTGAGTTTAGCGCCCGATGCTTGGGCGCAATGGGTCACGCAACAGCCCGATGTCGTCGCGCTGGAGATTCTCGGCTCCGAATTTCAGTGGGTGAGTCGTGAAAATGATGTGCTCATGAAAGCGTATAGCCCTGCGCATGGGGAGTTTTTGATCCTCAATGAGCTGCAATTGCGATACTCCGACAAACTGCCCCTGAGAATGAGAGCCTACACAGCACTCGCTCAAGAAAAATATGGATTGCCAGTGTTTCCGGTCTTGATCAATATTTTGCCGCCCTCTTCGACGGCGGTTGTCCGTAATCGCTTTGAATCTAATTTTTTAGGGCTTCAATCCCGTCAGGATTACTGCGTCATTAACCTGTGGGAAGTAGAGGCCGAAATGGTGTTTGAGCGATCGCTGGAGGCATTACTCCCTTTCGTCCCAATTCTCAAAAATGGCGGAGATCCGCAGACTGTAAATCGTGCTTTAGTTCAATTGCAACAAAACGAAGAATTGGTTGAGTTAGAATCGTTGCTAGGATTCTTCGCCAGTTTTGTGCTGGATACAGAACTGGTACGGCAAATTATGAGGTGGGACATGACGGTATTACGAGAGTCGCCCTGGTATCAAGAGTTGCTGCAAGAGGGGGAACAAGCAGGAATGCTCAAAGGAATGCTCAAAGGCAAGCTAGAAGGCAAGCTAGAAGGCAAGCTAGAAGGCAAGCTAGAAGAAGCCCAATCTCTTATTCTTCGTCAACTTGCGCGCCGAATCGGGGACTTGACCCCCAATCTACGATTGCAGGTTCAAGCATTATCTTTATCGCAGTTAGAATCTCTGGGCGAGGCGCTACTGGATTTTTCGAAACCCGATGACCTGTTTAATTGGCTGCGGACTCTTGGTGCGTAACTATCGCCCTAGCCTTTCGTTTAACTCAGGACAATGGGCGTTAGCTAGGTCGCTTCATGAATACGCTGATTCAGAACGTGCAGGTACTCAAGGGCGATCGGTATGAAACCTTGGATGTCCAGATTACGGGAAGCCAGATCGTTGTCATTGCGCCATCTGAGTCGGAGCTAAGCGCAGAACTTGCCATTGATGGTCGCGATCGCCTTTTATTGCCAGGATTCGCGAACGGGCATACCCACTCCTCCCAAATCTGGCAGCGCGGACTCATTCCGCCCTTGCCTCTAGAGCTATGGCTTGCCGATGTCTTCGACACGGCGATCGCCGATCTCGAACAGCATTACCTCAGCGCCCTCAAGGTGGCAGTCGATACCCTTCTCTCCGGCGGCACCTGCGTTGTCGATCATGCCTATCTGGTCCCTGGCTACGAACTGGAAACGATCGCGGCCTTGGCAAAAGCCTATACCGAAGCAGGCATCCGCGCTGTCATTGCGCCCATGACCCAGGATTTACCCTTAGTGGCGGGGCTGCCGTCAGGATTATCGCTGCCCCACACCCCCTATCCGAAATCGACCCCAGACATTCTGGCCATGATGGAGGCGATCGCCCAGCAGTTCCACAATCCTGAAGCGGGCATTTATGTTGCCGTGGGTCCGGCTGGATTCCATCGCTGCTCGGATGCGCTACTGGAAGGCTGTCGGGACATCAGCGATCGCCATAACCTCTGTCGGCATACGCACTTGCTAGAAACCAGAGCGCAAAAGCGGTTGGCCCAAGAGCGCTACGGCGGCAGTGCCGTCGTTCATCTCCAGCAGTTGGGATTCTTAGACCATCGCACCTCGCTAGCCCACTGCGTCTGGCTCAGCGATGCAGACATCAAAATCTTGGCCGAAACCCAGGCCACCGTCGTCCACAACCCGGTCAGCAATCTGCGCCTCGGCAGCGGCATCGCGCCTATTTTGAAGTGTCTCAAAGCTGGCGTTAACGTGTCCTTTGGCTGCGATGGGGCCGCTAGCAACGATGCCCAGAACCTCCTGGAGGCGATTAAGCTGGGCACAATGCTCCACACGGTCGCGGAACCGGACTATCGAGACTGGATTGCACCCCACACGGCCCTTGAAATTGCGGCATTGGGGGGCATGAAGGGCATCAATTTAGGCGATCGGGCCGGGTCTATAACCGTAGGGAGGGCGGCGGATTTAGTCCTTTACGATCTCAACTGCCCGTCTATGCTGCCCCAAAACGATCCGGCGAGCCTTTTGGTTTTGGGTAGACCCGTCGATGCGGTAGATCGGGTCTGGATTAACGGCAAACCCATTGTGGAGAATGGTAAGGTGCTGACGGTGGATGTAGATGGATTGCACCAGGAATTGCAGGCGCGGGGGAAGGGAAATGGGCGATCGCTTGGCGCGCAGCGATCGCAGTTTCAGACCATTCACCAAGTTGAACCCCACTATCGAAAGGTTATGTTAGACAAAGATGCAACATCTGAGATCCCCGATTCGTAATCCGGTCTTCAGTTTTCTTCAAAGCTCTGGGGTTTCTCGCAAAGGTTTAAGGTGATTCCCTGCAAAGGTTTCACCAGCCGAGATTGCACCCTTCGACTCCGCTCAGGGCGCAATCTCTAGTCTCTAGCTGGCTGAGCGCGTTGCCCTGCCGTGTCCTGCGATGCCCTGAGCCTGTCGAAGGGAGCTTGCCGAAGGGAGCTTGTCGAAGGGAAGTCGAAGCCAGCGGTAAGTTGTTTTCCAGAAATCGCTTAATGCCAATCAACGTTAACGTTGAAATCGACGGCAGGAATCTTGTCCAAAGACAGAACACAAACAGCAAGAGCGTGGCGGGAAAACCGACTTCAGCGGTTTGCGATTTCCACTACAATCGTAGACACCCACGCCTCACCGCTCCCAATCCTAAAGGGAGTTAAGCCAGTGTTTACTCTTTCGTCCACCCCAAATAGCGACACCCAACCCCTTGACCTAGTCGCCGCCATTCAAGACCTCAAACAGGAACTCAACGCCGTCATCCTGGCCCACTACTACCAAGAACCCGAAATCCAAGACATCGCAGACTTCATCGGCGACTCCCTCGGCCTGTCCCGCCAAGCCGCCAGCACCAACGCCGATGTCATCGTCTTTGCAGGCGTCCACTTCATGGCAGAAACCGCCAAAATCCTCAATCCCGCCAAACAAGTCCTCATCCCGGACCTCGATGCAGGCTGCTCCCTCGCCGACAGTTGCCCCCCCGATGCCTTTGCTGCCTTCAAAGCATCCCATCCCGGCCATCTCGTCATTTCCTACATCAACTGCACCGCCGACATTAAGGCGATGAGCGACATCATCTGCACCAGTTCCAACGCCGTCGAACTCGTGCGCCAAATCCCCGCAGACCAACCCATTATCTTTGCGCCGGACCAGAATCTAGGGCGCTACGTCATGGCCCAAACCGGACGCGACATGGTGCTATGGCAAGGAAGCTGCATCGTCCACGAAACCTTCTCGGAACGCAAGCTTTTAGAGCTAAAAGCAGCACACCCCGCCGCCGAAATCATCGCCCACCCCGAATGCGAAGCTCCCATTCTTCGCCATGCCGACTTCATCGGATCCACCACCGCGCTCCTCAACTACACCCAGCGCAGCAATGCCGACACCTTTATCGTTGCCACCGAGTCCGGCATTTTGCACCAGATGCAAAAACAAAACCCCAACAAACACTACATTCCAGCGCCCCCAACAGCCAACTGCGCCTGCAACGAGTGCCCCTACATGCGTCTGAATACTTTAGAGAAAGTGTACTGGGCCATGAAACGGCGATCGCCGGAAGTCACCGTCCCCGAACTAACCCGCCTCGCCGCCCTCAAACCCATTCAGCGGATGCTAGACATGAGTCGTTAAAATGCACATTAATAATGGGATACTGCTTGAAACCAGGCGTAATCTCGAGCATCTATGGCAGATTTGTCTGAAGAAACCGTAATGTTGGTGTTTACCTTACAGAAACGGCTTTTGAAAATTATTAATGAGGCAACAAAACTTGCATTCATGATTTTTGAGCAGTTTGGCGAAACGGAGGAAACAACTCCTGAACTGGATGAGCTTCAAAGCCTTCGAGAGCGAGCGACATCTTACTACATTCGTCTTTATCGGCTTTTATTGCAGCATTCTGAATCTCAACCTACAGCCACTTCCGCTACACTAGATTTATTGGTTCAGTCCATCGATCGAACGCGAGCGGTGGCTGATGCTGGCGAAGCAAGCAACCGAGAAATTAAACGCAACTGGAACTTGTCATGAGTAGTCAACCCATTATTCCTGACGCTGAGACAAGAGCGCGTTCTGTTGCTAGAATGCGTGAAATTTGTACTGCGTTTGACGAGCAAATTGCAGTACTGGATCGGCTGAGCACTCAGCTAGAAGCTGAAAACCAGCAGCAACCTTTTTACATTTATTGCCAAAAACGAAAGCAGCAGCGCGAAGCGGCTCAAGAAAAGCTGCATACGATTCCAACATCGATGATTTAGTCTTTGCAAACAGGCAGCGATCGCAACCCTTGTTTTCCTACAATAAAGCCTCCCAAAAAGGGAGGCTTTATTTTTCTATGCGGATGGCGAGACTCGAACTCGCACAGCGTGAGCCACACGCCCCTCAAGCGTGCGTGTCTACCAATTCCACCACATCCGCAAGGGTTATTCAGGCAATGGATCGAGCGAACTCACCCATTTCAGCTTACAAAGTATAACAGGTTTGCCCGACCTCGGAAAAGCCGTTTTCAGAGATTTTGATAGCGCCGCAGCAAAGCCCCCGTCAAGATGGAGACTTCGGGATGTTGATACAATGTGGGAGATCGAGCTGAAAGGTCGAAATATCTGTGGCGGTGAAACCGGAATGGCTGCGTGTCAAGGCTCCTCAATGGGAACGGGTCGGCAGTGTAAAAGACATCTTACGAGACTTGCAGCTCAATACAGTGTGCGAAGAAGCCTCCTGCCCCAACATCGGCGAGTGCTTTAGCCACGGGACGGCTACGTTCTTGATCATGGGTCCTGCCTGCACCCGTGCCTGCCCTTACTGCGATATCGATTTTGAGAAAAAGCCTGTCGCCCTCGACCCTACCGAACCGACTCGTCTCGCCGAAGCCGTGCGCCGCATGAACCTCAATCATGTGGTCATTACCTCCGTCAATCGAGACGATTTGCCCGATGGCGGCGCAAACCAGTTCGCGCGGTGCATCCAAAATATTCGCACCCTGTCCCCCCAAACAACCATTGAAGTCTTAATTCCAGATCTGTGCGGCAATTGGGATGCCTTGACCCAAATCCTGGCCGCTGCGCCAGATGTCCTCAACCACAACACCGAAACCGTGCCGCGTTTGTACCGTCGGGTGCGCCCTCAGGGGGATTACGGGCGATCGCTGGAGTTATTGCGGCGATCGCGGGATATTGCGCCCTGGATTTATACCAAATCCGGTGTCATGGCAGGGTTAGGGGAAACGCCAGCAGAAATCGAGCAAGTGATGGCAGATTTGCGGCAGGTTGACTGCGATATCGTCACCCTCGGTCAATACCTCCAGCCCAGCCCCAAACACCTGCCCGTCCAGGAGTTTGTCACCCCAGAACAATTTGCAGCGTGGCGCATGGCAGGGGAAACCCTTGGCTTCTTACAAGTCGTCTCCTCCCCGCTGACGCGCAGCTCTTACCACGCCGAAGAAGTGCGACGGCTGATGGTGGAGCATCCCCGTCCGAAACCCATGGCAGCTATCTCCGCTTCCGACCCTCGCGCAATTGTGGCCTAAATGGATGGATCGCTCGAATTGCCTCAGGCACGAAAGTATTCTCGATTTCAAAAGCTCATCCAGTACCTTCGCCCCCACTGGATTCGGGTGGGAATTGGCGTGTTTACGCTGCTGGCCGTCAACGGTATCGGAACCTATCTGCCGCTCGCGATCAGCCAGGTTATCGACGAGCTGCAAACCCAATTCCAGCTTTCCCAACTTTGGCAAGAAGTGGGTCTGATTGTCGGATTGGCAACGCTCATGCTGCTGATGCGGATGGTTTCTCGGATTGCAATTTTTGGCGTGGGCCGTCAAGTAGAGTTCGACCTCAAACAGCAGATTTTCGACCACGTTCTGCGCTTAGAACCCGCTTACTTCGCCACTCGCACCATCGGCGACCTGATCAACCGCGCCACCAGCGATGTGGACAACATCCGCCGATTGGTCGGCTTTGCACTTCTGAGCTTTGTGAACACCTTGTTCGCCTATATGCTGACGCTGCCCATCATGTTTGGGATCGACCTCGAGCTGAGCTTAGCGGCGATCGCCGTCTACCCGTTCATTTTTTTACTGGTGAACCGCTTTAGCAAGCGGCTCAAAGCCCAGCAGGTCGCAGTTCAGGAATGCCTTTCCCGACTGAGCGATCTCATCCAAGAAGACATGAGCGGCATCTCCCTGATCAAAATCTACTCCCAAGAACAAAACGAACAGCAGGCGTTCGTCCACCTCAACCAAAAGCTGCTAGACGCAAACCTGCGCCTTGCCAAAACCCGCAATATTTTGTTTCCCATCCTGGGCGGTATCGCCAGCCTCAGCTTACTGGTGCTGATCTGGTTTGGGGGACGGGCGATCGCCAGTGGAGCCATTACCGTGGGAGGCTTCGTCGCCCTCATCCTTTACGTAGAACGGCTGATCTTCCCGACGGCGTTGCTCGGCTTCACCATTACTGCCTACCAGCGCGGCGAAGTCAGCATCGACCGGATTGAAGCTATCCTGACCGTACAGCCCGCGATTGATAGCGAACCCGACGCGATCGCCCTCCCCCTCGCCAACGTCAAAGGCGAACTCCAGGCGCGCCATCTCACCTTTACCTATCCCGGTGCCGATCGACCCGCACTCAAGGATGTTTCCTTTACCCTAGAGCCGGGCAAAACCGTGGCGATCGTCGGTCCCGTGGGTTCGGGGAAATCCACCTTGGCTAACGCGATTCCGCGCTTGCTCGATATCCAATCCGGCCAGCTCTTTTTGGACGGTCGAGACATTACCCAAGTGCAACTGCGGGACTTGAGAGCGGCGATCGCCTATGTCCCCCAAGACAGTTTCTTGTTTAGCACCACGATTAAAAACAACATTCGCTACGGTAAGCCGAACCTGGAGCAGTTCGAAATCGAGCAAGCTGCAAAACAATCCCAAGTTCACAGCGAAATCCTAAACTTTCCCCAAACTTACAAAACCCTCGTCGGCGAGCGAGGCATTACGCTCTCCGGCGGTCAGCGACAGCGCACGGCGCTAGCGCGGGCGTTAGTCGTAGACGCCCCCATCCTGATTTTGGACGATGCCCTGGCCAGCGTGGACAACCAAACGGCCACCGAAATCTTAAAAAATCTCACGGAAGGCACCCAGCGCAAAACCGTCCTATTCATTACCCACCAGCTTTCCGCAGCGGCGATCGCCGATCGGATTTGGGTCATGGACAAAGGCGAGATCGTCCAAGTCGGCACCCACGAAGACCTACTGGCTCGGGCAGGGCTTTACCAAACCCTGTGGAAGCAGTATCAGCTTGAGAAAAATCTGGGCTAAAGACAGATTTTTGATAGATTTCAGAAACTGCAACGCGCTTATAAATAAGCATTCTGATGCTTAAGCATGGTTAGAGTGGTTTTGGCCATAATTTTGAGATCCAGCCAAAAAGACCAATTTTGCAGGTAGTCGAGGTCGTAGGCCACCCTCTGCTGGAGGTTTTCTTGGGTTTCATATTCTCCATACAGGCCGTGAATTTGCGCCCAGCCTGTCAAGCCAGGTTTAACTTTCTGCCCCAGAGGGTATCGATTGGAATAGTTCCGATACAGTTCTGAGTAAGCCAATCGCTGAGGGCGAGGGCCGACGAGACTCATGTGGCCTCGCAGCACGCTAATCATCTGCGGAAGGCACTCTAGACCCGTGCTTTTCAAGAACGACCCGACCCAGTAAAACTGAGGTTCGGCCATGGGTCGAGCTGGTTTGCCCCGCGTCGTTCTAAATTTGTAGACCGTAATAGGCTTCCCATTCAAGCTATAGCGTCGCTGCATGTAAAGGATAGGGCCAGAAGAAGTGGTTTTGAGGGCGATCGCCACCCCGAGCGTAACGGGCAAGGTTAACACCAACGTGCCAGCGGCCACCACAATATCCGTGATGCGTTTGGCGACCACGTGAGGGGTGATTGATGGAATCTCAGATAGCGCGACGAGCGGCACTCCCAGAAAATCCTGTACCTTCGCCTGCATCAAATTAAAGGCGGTGATGTTGGGGACAAAATAGACGCAAGCGGTAGTATCTTTTAGCTCGTGAATGAGTTGGCTGACCTTTGTAGACTCCTGAAGTGCCATGGCAATGTACACCACATCGATGTGGTAGCGCCGCACGTAGTCGGGGAGTTCTTCTAAAGTGCCAATTAACGGCTTAATCTTGATTTCCGTCATGGCTTCGAGGGGGTCTTCCGTAAAAAAACCGCAGAACTGAAGCCCAAACTGAGGGCTGTCCCGAAACTGCTGGGACAGCATCTGACTGAGTTCCCCCGTACCAGCAATGACGGCTTTTCGAGAATTTAAGCCTGTCGCGCGAAGCTGCCGCAGCAGCAGTCGCAGTTTGAGGTGGTGCAAACAGATGGCAAAGGGCACGATCGCGAACCACGAGCACAGCACCAGCCGCGAAAATAAAGCAGAAGTTTGCGTGATGTAGCCGAACAATAGCAGCAGCGCGCAAACAGAACCCCAGGCCATCCAGACCCGAGGGTAGGTCGCGGCAGGATGACCGCTGCGGTAGGAAACGTAGATGCCAATGCTCCCAAAAATGGGCCACATGATCGAGGCGGTCAAAACTGAGAGCGCTATGTAGGGTGTTATGAAGGGTGTATTGAACCCCAGCGCGAAACCGAGTCCCCATAAAACGGCCACTGCAATTACGACATCTAAGGTGCGTTGGAGCACCCAGATAAAGCGGGCATAGCGTTGGAGCCAGCCCATGGAGCGGCGTTTTTTTCTCTTACTAAGGGGCATATGCATCAAACACTGGGTTTGAAATTCCGATGAATGTCGAGTCTTGAAAAAAGAAAACGATGGCATCCCGGCGATCGAAAGTCGAGCGGGTTTCTCTACGTAGACTACCCATTCAGGTCAAAATAATTAACTCATTTCCGCTATTTGCGGGTTTTTGTAACAAAATTGTTGACTCGAGCAGCGTATGCATGGATAGAGCGAGCGGACTTGTTCTGGCTCTAGCTGGAGAGACGTCACTCAAAAAACGAGCTTCAATCCTGTTTATAACCAATCTGTAAAATTGGAAACAAATCTCCAAATAGCTTCTACGATAGAAGAAGGATCGAGACGCTAAATCCTTCTGTCTGTCTGTATCGTCAACCTTCATTTCTTTTAGCTTATGCGCTATCGGAACGCGGTCGGTCTTTCCTATGTTGAGGTCATGGTTAGCATGCTGACTTCGGCATTATTTCTGAGTACGACGCTGCAAGCCTACGTTGCGGCAACAGGTTTGCGCGTCAAAACTCGACAGGCAGATGCGGCGATCGCCTCTATCCAAGCTGATGTGGAGTCCATTCGCCAGATGGCCCAAGCGCTCCCGAGTAATGCAGCGGACTGTCAACTGCCACCGTCGGGAAGCTACGCCCAGCAAATTATGCAAAGCATCGCTAATAAAGATAGGGTAGCCCTCAACGTATTGGTTGACATTCCCCCTGAAGTCAGCGTCAGTACCATTGCGCCCAACGAAGATCGACCTATTGTGATGGAGCAGGTTGCAACCTTGCCGATGGCAGCTCTGCCAGGAGACTACCGCATGCAGCGCACTTTATCCGTAGATACCAGTGGACTTCCATCGGAACAGGTGCTGCAAATTGCATATCGGGTCGTACTGCGCGAGCCTGCTGAAGTTCGGGAAGGGGATAGTGTCGAGGACCCGCCCGCCAACCTCAATTTATCGGAGCCGACCGTCGTTGCCCAACTCAATGCCGCGATTCTTCCCAATGCTGCGATGGTTTGTTTTTAGATCGGCTCTAGGGTTCACGCAAATTGAGCTGATGGTTGCGATATTGGTCGCGGGCATATTGGCGGCGATCGCCGCACCGAACCTCGCGCCGTGGCTCCGCCAGCAGCAGGTTAATGCAGCGCTGAATCAAATCGACCAAGCAATTCAGGAAACCCAGTCCGAGGCTTTAAAGCGCAATCGAGGTTGCAGTATCAGTCTGACGCGGGGGACTGAAGTGACTTTGACGGGAACCTGTTTGGTCACAGGGCCGCGTACCCTTAAAGGCGTAAGGCTCGACCATAGCCGGAGTAATGCTACATGGGTGATTTCTTTCAATGCCGCTGGCGAAAATCGATCGCCTGGGAACGATCCCGGTACGCTATGGCTCAGCGCGCCCAGCGTGCAATCGAAGTGCCTTGTCATTTCTGTGGGAATTGGACTGCGAAGGACAGGTCAGTATCGCAACAACGTTTGCATTACGCCCTAGATTGGATCCCGTAGCTTTCATGCGTAACTTCAAAGCTGGATTTACCCTAACTGAGTTGATGGTTGCCGCCGCCGCCAGCATCATTCTGTGTGGCGTGACGTTAGGGGGATTAATCGTGCTCCAGCAGATGAGCCAACAAATGGACGAGCGACTCGTCCAAGAAGCAGAACTCCAGCGAGCGCTTCGCTTCATTGCTGGCGATATTAAGGAAGGGAAGCGAATTGAGGCAGGAGCACCTGCTCTTTCTGGATACAACGGCCTGTTTCAAATTATTCTCCCTGATGAGGATGAGCCTAAGATTGGCTACTACTCTAGGGCGCGGGGCACAAGAGTGTGGGCAGGGCCACAGATTATCTATCGCAAAGATTCTCGCGAGACGCGACCCTATGCTCTGATAGACCAAATTGCTACTGTTAGCGAGATTGGAGTTAGCCCCTCTGAGTTTTGTCCTGGCTCTGGGCCTTTAGCGAGCGGAGACGCTGGCTTTATGGTGCGGCTCGATAGCCCGAGTACAGCTAGAGTGTGCCTGCTCGGACATTTGTCCAAGTCGAAAACGGGCATCAAGGCTTCGATCGTGGCTTCAACTCGCGTTGCGCCGTAGTCGATCGCGGGCTTAGCGCTTCTAACCTAGATTTTGCTAGTCTGTCTGGGGTAATTTCACCTGGAACGCGCCATTCCGGTTGACGATCTCGCCCCCGAGCGCCTGGATTTGCTTGGCTGCAAATTCGCGGGTGGGCTGGTCGATCGCGTTGGTCAGGATGTTGTACCAAGACCCTACTCTGGCGCGGCGGCTGTCGGGGTTGGTGGCGAGAAACTGGGCGGTTTGGAGGGAGCGGGCGGCGATCGCCTGCATTTGAGGATCTTTTGACTGACTGGCCCAGGATGCTGCCATTTCGTAGGAGCGGCGAGCGTCTTGAGTTTTGCCTAAAAACAGCAGTTCGTCGGTGGCTTTGGCCTGCCACAGAAAATAAGCTTCTGACTGCATTGCGGGAGGAATCGCGTTTATGCCCTGCTGAAGCAGACGGACGGTTTCCTGCGGCTTTCCGCCATAGAGCGAGACGCTAGCGGAAAGGTAGGGATACATTGCTAAAAAACGCGGATCCCGATCTACGACGACTTGAAAGAAATCGGGGGTGATGCGATACCCCGTTTTGGGGCGGGCTTGGTCGTCTCCGAAGTATTGCAGAAAGTTAAGGAACGACCAGTTTGCAATGAGGTTGTCAAATCCAAAGGTGGGCAATTTAGCCAACAGTTTGAGGCTGGCTTGAGTTTGCTGTTCTTCGCGCAGATATTCGGCTTTAGTCAGCGGCCGATCGGCTTTGCGATCTATCTCGGAGAGGCGGCTAAGCTGAAGATGGGCGATGGTGCCGTAACTCAGCAGAACAATTGCAACCGTCACAAAAAGCGGAGTCTTTCGAGACAAGACTGAGGCTAGAGCGGTTAATTTGATGGAGTCGGTCATGGCACTCAAGTTTGGTGCAATGGGCGGTGATTTGGTGGTATAGCTCTAAGTATGCCCTGAACTTCGATTTTCATTAATAGTGAATCAAACGAAAGCGTAGGATGAAGCAATAGCATGACTATCACTACACAAAAGCTCACTTTTGAAGAATATCTAATCTATAGTGATAGCACCGATACCCGCTATGAACTGGTTGATGGAGAACTCGTACCGATGAGTCTAGGCACGGGAAAGCATGGCGGTATCACTGAGTTTTTACACGACCAGTTTCGCGATCGAATCCAACAAAAAAACCTCCCTTGGACTTGCAAACAGATGACGGTTGGGGTACGTTCCCCGCGCGGACGAAGTTGGGATACTTCCCGTATCCCTGATGTCACCATTCTATCTCTTGCACAATGGGACGCAATGGCAGACCGAGAAGCTGTCATTAACCTCAATGAGCCACCCCCTTTGCTGGTTGTCGAAGTTGTTAGCCCATCGACCCAAGCTGATGATTACCGCTCGAAGCGCTCTGAATATGCGCTCTTAGAGATTTCTGAGTACTGGATCGTAGACCCCATCGCTCAGAAAGTTACCCTTTGCATTTTAGATCGTGAGTTTTACGACTCTGTAGAGTTTCGAGGCAACGAGCTTATTGTGTCCCCCACTTTTCCAGATCTAATCTTGACCGCTACTCAAGTGTTGGAAGCTCGGCTGTAGTCGATGTTGGATTTTGGCGATCGCACGGATTTGCTGGACTGGCTGCGATCGCACGAGTAGCCTCAGCCTAGACGAGAGAGACTCGATAAGATTTCTATTTTGAAGGGGCAACCACGGGGTAATCACGCTGTTGAAGACAGACTCAATTTTCTACCGCATTTTTCAGACCGCGCCAGGAGTATTTTTTGAACTACTGGGCGAGCCTGCTGAACGCGCTCAGGGTTATGTGTTTCGCTCGGTGGAGGTGAAGCAGCTTTCCTTTCGCCTGGATGGGGTCTTTTTACCCCAACCGGATGGCCCCGATCGGACCGTCTGGTTTGTGGAGGTGCAGTACCAGAAAGACCCTTACTTTTACCATCGCTTCTTTGCGGAAATCTTTCTCTTTTTTGAGCAGTATCCTCAAACGGAAGACTGGAAGGCGGTTGTCTTGTTTTCCAAACGTTCTGTGGAGCCAGACCAAACGCATCTTTTTCGTACGCTGCTGGATAGTGTCCAAGTCCAGCGAATTTATTTAGAAGATTTACAGGATATGCCTACGGGGTCGTTAGGGGTAGGGCTACTGCAATTGATTAACGCTAGGCCAGAGGTGTCTGAGGCTCAGGCGCGAGTGCTGGTAGAAAGGGCGCGCAGTCAGTTACAGCCGGATGCAGACTTGGAAAGAATTATAGAATTGATTGAGACGGTGATGGTCTATAAGTTTCCGACGTTGAGCCGAGAGGAAATCGAGCAGATGTTTAGTTTAAGTGAACTAAAACAAACCCGTGTTTATCAGGAAGCACTGGAAGAGGGACGGCAAGAGGGACGGCAAGAAGGACGACAAGAGGGGCGACGGCTGGAGGCTTTGGCACTTGTTTTACTTCTGTTAAAGCGTAAATTGGGTTCGCTTGAGGCTGGGATTGAGATGCAGGTGCAGGCTTTGTCTCTAGCTCAGCTGGAGGATTTGGGAGAGGCGCTGCTGGATTTTGGCGATCGCACGGATTTGCTGGATTGGCTGCGATCGCACGCCTTGACCTAACCGACATCAACTGGGTTGCGCGAGAAGGAAGGCGATCGCACAGTTAATGGGCATACTGATTAAGATGATTTGCTTTTTTTAATCAGTAACATTTATGGTCAGCGAAGCAACGCAGTCTTACCTAGAATCTCTCCAGCAGTTGGGTTGGCAGATCGACGACTCGTTACGGCAACGCCTAGACAGTATCTGTATAGAAACAGATTGGAATAGTCCAAGTACTGGGCAGGACTGGAATAATATAGGGGTTGCGGCACTGATTCAGGCACAGGATTGCGACGATCTGTCTCTCAAAATGTCCTTGGTCGAGTTAGCGCAAGATGCATTTAGCGAAGGTGAAGCAGATTATCTCCTTTGTCAAGCCCACAAAGCTTTATTGAGTGTATTGGTCGGTGAGTTTTATCCAGCTCGTCAACAGGCGTTTACGGCTCTGTTACAGCTTCAAATTGCGTTGGAAAAGGACGCGGCTGAAGTACCGCTTGGATTAATTTATGTGCCGACGGGGTGGTACGGTCGCGCGGTGGATCGGTTGCAGGTGATGGAATTGCTCTACGTATCCCCTCAAAATGGGTTGGAGCAGGTGTATCAGTATTGGAATCAAATTTTTGTGCATTCTGCCCAGGTTTTTTACAATGCAATGGGGCTACACACGCTATCTACGGCGGCGCATGTGAACCCCAATTTACCTGCGCTACAGCTAAAGCAGGGAATTGCTTGTCGAATGGCAGCGCAGGCTGAAGGGTTTATTTATCTCCACAATGCTCTGCGTTTAGCGCCTGGTAATTTAACGGTGCTACAGAGTTTATCTATTGCCTATCGAGATATTAATGAGACTGCGGCGGCTCACCACTATTGGCAATTGGCAGCAGATCGATCCGCAGGACGTCTAGATTTTGATAGCGTATGGACTCAAGTATCACCCGATCGGGATTTTACCTATGTTCCTTTTGACGAGGGGGTGACGCTGGCGGTACAGCCCAGTCTGAACAGTATTGTGACCAGTGTTTTGTTAGGAGAAGGGGATTGGTTTGAGAGTGAGATGGAGTTTTGGCGCAGTTGGCTAAAGCCTGGAATGACTGTGATTGATGTAGGGGCCAATGCAGGGGTCTATACTTTTAGTGCAGCAACTAGAGTGGGTGCGAGTGGCAAGGTGATTGCGATCGAGCCGTTTCCGGCTTGCGTGGGGTATTTAGAAGAAACCTGTCGCGTCAATCAATTTGACTGGGTGCGCGTGTATGGGGCGGCAGCGAGCGATCGTACGGGCAGCATTCGCCTTTCTATTTATGGGGCAAGCGAACTGAATGAGGTGATTGCGGACGATGCGGAGGTGGTATCGGGGCAAGTTGTCGAGGTGCCGTGTCTAACACTGGACAGCCTCATTGAAACGGAGCAGATGAGCGCTGTCAATTTTTTGAAGCTGGATGCAGAGGGACATGAGATTAGCGTTTTACGAGGTGCTCAGCGGCTTCTGGCGGAGTTTTCACCTATCATTTTGTACGAGAATATTGCAGGTTCTCAGGGAAGTAATATGGAGGTTGCCCGTTTTTTGGTGGAGCAGGGCTATGAGCTGAATATATATCAGCCTTACCTACAGCAGTTGATTAAGCTAGAGTCTTTAGATGCGTTGGAGGGACAGCTTAATGTTGTAGCAACGCCAAGCACATAGCGATTTGGACTTTGGAATCGACTCTGGCATCAATGATAGAGCTAAGAATAGGCAAAACACAGCTAGGTTTTTCTATTCTTCCAGCTGCGATCGCACTTTTAGACCTTGAGCATTAGGAGGGACTGCAATTGTCTGTTTTTTTGTCAACGCTTAAAAAACATGGCCGACTTGACCCTATTCACCTCACAATCTGCAATGTTGGCTCTCGAAAAATTAGTAGCCAGGACGAATACGCCACTGGGCCATGGAGTAATTTTTTGCCCAACTTATCTATTCTTGGCTTCGATGCCGATGCCGATGCTTGTCAGGCCGCCAATGAAGAACTAGCTACCCGTCAAATTAACTGGACTGAGCGTCATATTCCTCTAGCGCTTAGTAACGTCATCGGAGAATCTACACTGTATGTCACCAAGGCACCGATGTGTAGTTCGCTTTACCCGCCCAATGAATCCTATCTGAAGCGGTTTTCAAATTTAGCCGATCTGGTTTCATTAGATTATTCAGTTGAAATTGAGGTTGTAACACTCGATCAAGCTTGTAAAGACGAAAGTATTACTAATATTGATTTTCTGCAAATTGATGTTCAAGGAGCAGATTTACATGTTCTTGAAGGGGCATCTCAACTCTTAGAAAGAGGTATATTAGGCATACAGATAGAAGTAGAGTTTTCATCGCTCTACAAAAATCAACCTTTATTCGCAGATGTTGATTCTTTTCTCAGAGGATATGACTTTTCGCTCTTTGACTTGTCTCTATCGCATCGAGTCAGGGCTTGTTCGCCCATACGATCGGCCTTAAGAAATGGACAACTACTTTGGGGAGATGCGTTTTACTTCAAAGACCTGATACAGCTAATGTATGATGAACCAAGTTCTACAGTAAGCCCCGATAGGATATTTAAGCTTGCATGTCTTGCCGATGCACTTTTATTCCCGGATTATGGTCTTGAACTGCTGGAATTTTTAACCATCAATTATGGGAAAGACGAGCAATATAATTTTGCTGATATCATTATTGAAACCTTACTTCAATTTCCCGAATTAGATATTCAGTCAATCCAACATCTGTCAATCGTAAAAAATATAAAAGGTTTTTGCAAATCCCAAGCTTGATAGTTTTTATAGATTGAATTATGTCCTTAAAAACCTGTTTAAAAAGTCAGATCGAAGGTTTAACACACAAGGCTTTGAATAGAATCAAATCATTTCACTCAAAAATCTCTCTAGGCAAGGGTTTCAAAATATTTTTCAAACAGGTTCTCAGCCATTTACTCAAAAATTTGTACCTCTTAACGCAAGTAAAAATCTTGACGGCAACTTAAATACTATTGCTGCTCCAAATACAGCGCCCACATAGAACGGTAAGCATTTTCCATATCGCGGGCAAACTGTTTTGCATTCCATAATGGAGACGTTTTCCGAGATTGCTTTAGCTTCCACGCAACTCGCTGGCGCAATTGCTCATCTTGACCGAAACGGATGCCCCATTCAACATATTCTTCATCTGTCCATGCGATCCCTTCTTCAATCCCAGCATTTTGCATAAAGGCATAGCTATTGCGAGCTGCAAACTGCTCTCCTACTCGCGTTACCAAAGGAATTGCCATCCAAAGAGTTTCTAGAGTTGTTGTGGCACCATTGTAAGGATAAGTATCGAGAACTATATCAGCAATTTGAAGATTTGCGCGATGAATATATTCATTTTCAGCGAAAGGTAAAAACCTCAAACGATCAGCTGAAACTCCCTCCTCAGAAGCAATTTGTGAAAAGAAATTACAGATAAGATTTTGGTCGCCTAATCCTTTGACAAGAAAATAGCTTTCAGATACTTCTTTCAAAATTTTCATCTGTAAGCGAACTGCCATTGGGTTGCGTTTAGAACCCACTTGACTACTCAAGTAAATAACCGCATGATTAGGAATGTCTAAATCTAAACGCCGTAAAGATGGAGTACCAACCTCAAAACCGTCAACGGCTACGTAAGTTTGAGGAAGCCTCCAAATTCTTTCCTTATAGTAGGTTTGAGCATTGCTAGGTAGAACATAAGGATCGGCAATAAAATAGTCAATAGCTGGTAGACCTGATGCATCGCACCCTAGCCAGGTTACCTGTATCGGAGCTGGTTTTAAGGAAAGAATCAAACAGGTTTGATCGACAGTAAAGCTATCAAGATCGACCAATATATCTAATCGATCGTTGCGGATAATATCGGCAGAAATGCCAATATCACCAATCAAATGTCTAATACATCCGACATATGGAGAAAACCAAGCTTTAAAGAAATCGTTATCAGGGCTCTGTTCGACCACATACGCAGTGATTTCAAATTCTACTTGGTCGTGATACTGAAATAGCCATCGAGCTAGCCAAGCCACTGAGTGCCTGCTAAATTTACTAGATATATAACCAACTCTTAACGGTCTTCCTGCATCAACCCTAGAAAAAGGGAGAGTTTTTATTTGTGATTTGGCATTAGTTATAATATTATTAAAGAATAACTCTGCCGCCTCATTTTGTAATTTACGATTCTCTGCTAAGTCATCTTTAAGATAAGCAAAAAGACCAGTATTAACAATTAAAAACTGAAGTACATTTAAGGAGAGTTGAGTCGATCCATTTTCAATAATTTCCAACATCAAGACTCTAAGTTGTTCAGAGACTATAGGTACCTCATCCCAATCCCCAGCCTTCATTAAAGTTTGTAAGAATATACAGCATGAAAGAAATCGATCTTCCAATTTGATACTCTGCAACCAGAAAAACTTTGCAGCTTCTATAGCTTCCTTATGTTGGTTTACAGCCGTATAGAAATGCGGAAGATATCCTAGTACAACTAAGTCATAAGGCTCGTACTTTAAGCATAGGTTACAGAGAAGTATTGCAGCATTGAATAGTTTGTTTTCAAACGCATACTTGATCGCGGCAACTTTAATTGTTTCAAAGCATTCTTTTCGAGAGTCACTGCGGAACAGACAAGCTTCAAAAAAGTTTACGGATCTATCATCAATCTGTTGATTTAAAACTGACTTCAAAACAGAGGCAATTAGATACTTTTTGACAAAAATTGCTTCATCTCTTAATAATTCTATTAACTCAATCTCATCAAGCATATTTGGCGAAAAAGAGTTTAGTCTTATATGCAAATCAATAATTAATAACTTATTTTCTATATTACAAGAATCAAAAAAGTCAATATATTTTCGGATCAATAATGATTTAGAATATAGTTGAATTGTGCTTAAGTGTTCTGCTTCTTTGCTCAAAGTTTTAATTAAACTTTGAATAATAGCTTCTGTATCTTGATTATTATGCTCCGCGATCGCACCAAGCCATACTAGTTGAGCTGTCGTTTCATCATCCAGGAAAAGATAAGCTAGTCCAATATACCAATAGCTAACTAATTCATCTGGATACACATGAATCAACTCCTCAAATGCTACAATAGATTCCGAGTAGCTTCCTTGAGAAAAAAGATCCGTTGCAGATTTATATAACTTAGAGTTAAGCATTAAAAATATCGAAGATTCTTTAGATCTAAAAAAACAAACTATTCATACTAAAACAAAGAAAAATTCTCTTAAAGTTACTGTGTTAGCAATGAAGCTTTTTGTCTATTTATGACCACTATATTTCTCTATAAAAGATTTATTTACACCTTTAAACTATTTTCCCACATTGCTGTATATGCACTCTCTATTTCACGGGTAAACTGCTTTGCATCCCATAGGGGAGATGTTTGGCGGGACTGCCTCAGTTTCCAACAAACCTTTTGCCGCAGCAGCTCGTCAGTTCCAAACTTAACGCCCCATTTAACGTACTCCTCTTCGTTCCAGGCAATACCTTCACTAACTCCAACATTCATCAAAAAAGTGTAACTATTACGAGCTGCAAATTGTTGTCCTACCCGCGTTACTAATGGGATACCAGCCCAAAGTGTTTCTAGTGTTGTTGTAGCTCCATTATAAGGGTAGGTATCTAAAACGACATCGGCAACATGCAAATTGGCCCGATGAATAAACTCATTAGGAGCCATGGGCAAAAATCGCAACCTATCTAAGGCAACACCTTCTTCTTCTGCAATTTCGATAAAAAGTCGCTGAATTGCTTCTTCATCTGAGTATCCTTTTACTAATAAGTAGCTTTTCTTAACCTCTTTCAAAATTTGTAGTTGCAAACGTATGGTGTCTGGATGACGTTTGAGTCCATTTTGTGCGGTAAGGTAAACAATCCCATCTGATGGAATGTTGAGATCGTCTCTACGAAGTGTAGACACATCACTTTCAAAGCCATTCACAGCAATATATGTCTGAGGCAATCGCCAAATCTTTTCTTGATAGTAGTCTTGTGCATTATCAGGTAAAACATAGGGGTCTGCAATGTAATAATCGATTGCTGGAATTCCTGAAGCGTTTTTTCCCAGCCACGTTACCTGGATAGGAGCAGATTTAAACGCCATTACTATGCAGGTTCCATTAAATGTTGTGCTATCTAGATCCACTAGAATGTCAATCTCATCTTTAACGATCTGCTCGGAAATTTCTTGCGGATTAATACCTAAGGTTCGATAAAAAGTTGCTTTATCTTTAAACCAAGTTTTTGAGAAATTATTATCTGTATTCTGATTAACAAAATACAGGCCAATATCAAATCTTTCTTTGTCATGATAGTGAAAAAGCCAACGGCTTAACCATCCCACTGAATGAACTCTAAACGTGTGTGCAATATAGCCTATCCTCAAACGATCTGATTTCTTGGATTGTTTAAATAC
This sequence comes from Altericista sp. CCNU0014, assembly GCF_044923475.1. Classification (NCBI taxonomy): domain Bacteria; kingdom Bacillati; phylum Cyanobacteriota; class Cyanophyceae; order Synechococcales; genus Altericista; species Altericista sp. CCNU0014. Next base: position 221,239 of record NZ_CP137338.1, on the reverse strand, counting down.
TTTAGAAGGTGTATATTTTTTGACATTTTCCTGAAATAGATTTGCAATTCCATTTTGCAAGAAACTATTTTCATGGGGATTATCTTGCAAATACTCTAGTAAAGTAGGCAGAACAATAAGAGAGAATTGAACATTGCTGGCCGCATCAATTACACTAGTATTAATTACTTCTTTTATTGAGCTTTTATATCGCTTTATAAGTTCATCTGAGTTTGACCAACGTCCGAGCTTAATAAATGATTGAGTAACTAAGTAGTTTCCAAATGCTTTTTCAATTGGACTAGAGCACTGATTCAAGAATAAATTTGCGGCTTCTAAGCTTTTCTTGTAGTTACCGCATTTATCGTAAAATATATATAAATATTGTAGCGACCTGAAATCTTCTGGACTTATACAAAGGTTTGCTTCAACAATCTGAACAGCAAATTCTGGTTGTCCTAATTGATCGGCAACTTCAATTGCACAAGTCGTTAAGGCGTCAATCCATAATCTAGAGTCAGGAATACGAGCTAAAACAACTTCAAGAAAATTTATCGTTACTGTTGAAGGAAATTTTAATAGCTTAATTAGTGTCTTAAGGAGTAATTCAGAATCAATATCACCATATTCTGTATTACAAATTAACTCTAAAAGATTCCACTGCTCTATAAGATCTAAACTAAAACTATTTAAATCGACAGTCAATAAAACTAGATAAAGTAAGTTATTTATTTCATTTGGTTTTATTTCTCGAATATGCTGTCTAATTAACCAGCTATTTTCAATGTTGTTGAGTATTGATTGATGCTGAGCCTCGGTTTCAAGAACCTCAATTAATTCATAAATCCAAACATCAATTTCTATATCCGATCCATGAGCTATATAGAACTGCCATGTTGTTTGAGCTAAGTCTTCTAGACCTTGAAGAAGGTATACTAATCCTAAATGCCAATAGTGAGATGAAATATCCGGTTCTTCCTGAATTAATTGTTCGTATAGTCTTACAGCTTCCTCGTACTGACCTTCAATTAAATGGTTATTAGCTATTTTTTGATTATTCATTTAATGCTCCGCAGTAGCTTAATTAAAAGCACTAGCCTTAGAATCATAACCTACTAATGAGACCAATGAGGCAAAGATTCAAAACTCTTTAAACTTAAATAATACGCACTAAGAAAATCTAATATTCGATCCCAAAAAGATTTCTTTAGGCTTTACTTACAGGGTTATTCATATCGCCAAATAAACCTTTAATGTAAGTCTAGCAAATCTAAGGCCAAAGACAGAAAATACTAAAGCTACTCAATCCTAAATGGTAACTATCTATTGAAGCCTACTACCTGCAGAGCAGCTTGCTATAGCTGGTGGCCCTGCATTAACATTGACAGTAGCAGTGTTGTCGGAAGCAGCCCCTTTGCTTTGCAAACTTTCGCAAATGATCTGAATGGAAGTATTATCATTTCCCTGTGCTACTCCTGCTGCATAAACTTTATAGTCATTTGAGTTTGGTTCTGCAACGGCAGTAGCTGTACCCACACTGCCGACCACTGAGTAAACATAGTGTTGGCTACTTAACGTTACTGCATCCAATTCTAGATCGTTGATATCTGAGGCAAAAGTACCATTAGAGAACCGATAAGCTTGCTGAGCGCGGTTGATCGTGCCCAAATTTGATTTTGCTTCTGAGCCTCTGGCTTTTCCTGCTTGGTTGAGATAGCTCGGTAACGCAATCGCTGCTAAGATCGCAATAACTACAACAGAAACAAGTAATTCAATTAATGTAAAACCCTGTTGGGTTTTATGGTTCCATAATAATGTTCGCCTGCAAGTTCGTTGCTCTATGACTTCTAAAGATAAGCTACTCACACATGTGTCCTGACACAAATCAGGTATATGAACCCTCAGAACTCTAGGAGTGGATTTGTGCTGCTTGCAGCGCATGGAATACTGCCTTCAAAAAATATTGCTGACTAGAGATAAGCTGCAAAGCATAAGTTCAGGCTGCATTTTTGCAGCAAGCACTTAAAAAGTATATTAAAGATTTCAAGATTTTATAATTTCTATATTTGCAAAAGTAGACTGTTAAACTCAATTAATCTGAATTCAACAATCAAGAGTCTCTGATTTAGATGGCAAAGTTATTGATTCAGAGTTTTAATTAGAATTAAAACTTATTGTATTCTAAAGTTTGCGTAAAAGCCCTTATTTTAGAGGAGATTTCAGTGAATACCAACTAGTCGTGGCATCTACCTGGTTGGCACTTGTGGGTATACATCAATCCACACTTCAAATATATTAAAAGTCAAATCTAATGGAACTAATGAGTTTTCCAATTAACTCACATTAGGACTTTTAATATATTTGAAGTTGCTATTTCTCTCCTAAGTAGCAGTTTACTTGTTCTTGATTTTTTATTAAGCTCAATTCCAGCAATCTTTAATAGAGGAAGAAGAGAAACTAATGCTTTAGTCATTCTTCCTCCTCTTCCTCTTCTTTTCAAAAATTTCTAAATAGCCCTCTAGGCTCTAGAAATTCTTAATTAAAAAACAACAGGCTGTCTAATTTCTACTGTACTACGTTACCGGAGCTGCAATCAGCAGTAGCAGCAACTGTTGCACTTGCATCTACATCAGCGGCGGCTGTCCCGCCAGCTGCGTCACTAGTTGCGCTTTCGCATACTACCATTGCGGAAGTGTTATCTCCACTTTGCGCAACACCGGAAGCATAAACCTTAAGGTCAGTATTTGTACCTGGGTCTGCTGCAGTAGTTGTGGTGTACTGACCGCCTGTCGCATCGTATGTATAGAAGTTGCCAGTGATTCTTGCGTCTAAGTTCGTAACTTCATCTGAAAACGTTTGGTTTTCAAGGCGATAGGCTTGCTGACCGCGGTTGATGGTGCCTAGATTAGCTTTTGCTTCAGAACCACGAGCCTTACCAATTTGGTTCAAGAAGCTGGGTAGTGCAATAGCAGCCAAAACACCGACGATGATGATAACAACTAACAATTCGATGAGGGTGAAACCTTCTGCACCCTTTTTCTTGCTGACGAGGTTTTGTAAGAATTTAGCTTTGAATTCAGATTTCATTGTGCTTGCTCTCTTGGTTTAACGTTTAGGTTTGAGATGTATTGTTCGCTCCCATTCATAACTTACCCAGCCTTTTTGGGTTTCATATCACGGGCTTTGAAGTTCAGTATTTCTACGGAGAATGGTACTGTATCAGGATAAAAGACACATCCCTCGTCTAACAAAGAGTCCATGTCTGCGCAGGGACTCTCGTTTCGCGAAGATTGGGCGGAGAGAGGCTATCAGTGCTTAGCACCTAACCCTGCATTAAATCTATCAGAGGCTGTTTCAAAAACCTCATTTATTCCTGCATTAGCCCCCCGACCCCCAATTTGGGGGGAGAAAGCCGAGAACTAGGGTCATTCCCCCCAAAATTGGGGGGCTAGGGGGCGAGTGTAATGTCTAAAAAACTTTTCGAACCGTGTCTCAAGGGGATCTCAATCTAAGTACAGCACTCTTCAAAGGCATTGATTGGGGTCAATACCCTGCGATCTTAACAGTGCCTCTAATTGTTCTACTCTCTGCTGCGCTTGCTCTTTAGCTTGTCGTTCTGCTTCCTCCGGTAACGGTGCAAGCTGCCCCTCTGCGCTAAACCACCGGAGCTGACGCTCATGGATGCCTAAAAATAACTTAAGCTGCTCGCTCCAAAGCCATCCGGCATCATTAGCAGCTAACGCCTCATACCGACCACTCACAAGATGAAACCCCGCAAACTCCATTGTCTCGGGATGGAACCAGAAATAATTGGGCACCCGCCACACATCTCGATACAGGTCTTTTTTAGCGCCTTTGTCTACTGTTGCCGTAGCGCTAGACAATAGCTCAATGACTACATTGGGGTATTGGCCCCCTTCTTCCCAGATGGTCCAACTGCAACGATCTTTCTTTTCGGCCCCCAGCACCACAAAGATATCTGGCCCTCTAAAGTCGCGTTTTTTGAGCTGCTGTACGTTGTAGTACACCGTCAGGTTGCCAGAAATGTAGAAGTCTGGCCGATCTTGCCACCAATACTTGAGCAGTCGAATTAACAGGTCGATCTGGTTGCGGTGAAAGTCTGATTCCAAAGACGGCTCATCGCTATCTAATTGGGTGGGAGGCCACTGAATGTCATCGACAATCCCATCCAGGATCTCGTCGTCATAGGCAGAGGGTGGATTGGCATCAAGACGAACCATTGCTGGACTCTCTAGCGGAACTGCTTTTAGTATAAACGAAGGGAAATTGAGGCTTTTGTCATCTGGGATCGCCGATCGAGCAGATACGTAGCTACCTGTCCTAGTTTGCACCTCGACACTAAAGCCTAAGCTTGATGATGTCTAAAATAATATAGTGAGAGCACAATAGCATCGATCGCCTGAGGCCACCGCGATGGTTCAAACGCCAGTTAAGCCTAAAACCCTTGAAGAATTTCTAACCCTGCCAGAGACAAAACCTGCCAGTGAATACATTGACGGAAAAATTATTCAAAAACCGATGCCAAAAGGACGCCACAGCATACTTCAGGCTGAACTCGGTGCTGCTATCAACTCAATCTTGAGGAATAAAGGGGTTGCGACAGCTTTCACAGAATTAAGATGCACTTTTGGCGATCGCTCCGTTGTACCGGATATTGCAGTATTTGAAAACTCAAGGATTCCCCGTTCTGAAAACGGAGAAATCGGCGATATCTTTACCGCAGCGCCAGACTGGACGATTGAGATTCTCTCCCCCGACCAACACATGACAAAAGTGCTGAAAAATATTACCCATTGCATAGCGCACGGATCTCAGATGGGATGGGCCATTGACCCCGACGACCGTTCGATTATTGTTTGCCAGTCCGGTCAAGATTTAAGGGTAATTGATGAGGCCGCTACTCTGCTACCTGTCCCAGTATTCGCTTCGACCCTACAGCTCACCCTGAATGATGTCTTTGAGTGGCTGAAATAGCATGGTTTGTGTAGCTGCCCCTCTCATGCGTCCAGCTACGTTAAAGCCTCTATGATTATTCTGTTCGGCAACATGCTTTTCCCGGACCACGGAAGGTTGCCCCTTCGCCAAATGCCCGTGTTCATGGCCGAAGACGAGGGGCTGTGTACGGACTTCAAGTTTCACAAACACAAGCTCATCCTTTACCTTGCCGCGATGCGTCACCACCGAGATCTCCTGCGGGAGCAGGGCGTGACGGTAGAGTACTGCCAACAGACGCTGCCGCAAGCTTCGTCTACCTACGAAGATAAACTTTGGCAAGCCGTCCAAAAATACAGCGCGTCAGAATTGCGTACCTATGAGATGGAAGACTGCGGAATGCGCGATCGCCTCCAAACCTTCTGCGCCCTCCATCGCCTCAAGCTCATCACCTACGATAGCCCCATGTTTCTGACCACCCACGGCCAGTTTCAGGACTATCGCGATCGCTACAAACGCCTCTTCATGGGCGACTTCTATAAACTGCAACGGCGGCGGCTGGGCATTTTAGTAGATCCAGCAGGCGCACCGGAAGGCGGACAATGGAGCTATGACGAGCAAAACCGCAAGCCATTGCCTAAAACCATCGAAGTGCCGCAACTCTCTCGACCCGTCCATACCCAGCACGTTAGAGACGTGGGTGCTTTGGTAGACGCCAAGTTTCCAGACCATCCCGGTTGCAGCGCCAATTTCTGGTTGCCCGTAACCCGTCAAGATGCCCTGGCTTGGCTGGATCGATTCCTAACCGAACGCTTTGCGAACTTCGGCCCCTATGAAGACGCGCTCTCGACCCAAGAGCCTTTTTTATTTCATTCCGTTCTTTCGCCTCTGCTGAATGTAGGATTGCTCGTGCCTCAGGAAGTCGTTGCAGCGGCTTTGGCCTATGCGGCTGAGACCGATGTCCCGCTCAATTCCCTAGAAGGATTTGTGCGGCAAATCGTTGGATGGCGGGAGTACATCCGGGGTGCGTACCACGCGATCGGCTCCACTCAGCGCCAGCAGAATGCCCTCAAGCATACGCGGCAGCTCACCGCCGATTGGTATGACGGCACGACAGGACTGGTTCCGGTCGATCTGACGATCCAGCGCGTGCGGGAGCGCGGCTGGGCGAACCACATCGAGCGTCTGATGGTGATGAGCAATGCCATGCTGCTGGCAGAGGCCCATCCCCATGAAGTATTTCGCTGGTTTATGGAGCTGTTTGTAGACAGTGCCGATTGGGTGATGGTGCCGAACGTATATGGCATGGGTCAGTTTGCGGATGGGGGCCAGATGATGACAAAGCCCTACCTGTCGGGGTCTAACTATCTCAACAAAATGGGGAATTACGTTAAGGGTGACTGGTGCGAAGTTTGGGATGGCCTATACTGGCGCTTTATAGACCGCAAAAAGGACATGCTGACGCGCAATCCGCGCCTGTCGATGATGGTGAAGTCTTTAGATAAAATGAATCCCGAACGGCGGCAGCAGATTTTTGCAAAAGCAGATGATTTTATCCGGTCTAAAACGGCTGAGAACGCGCTAACTTAGGGGATGTTTCTGACCCATCGGTTGGAGTTTAGTTCTTCAGACCATCATTTTGGTGTGCCATGCCATTGAAACCCTCGGAACTTTTGCAGATTCTGGACCAAAAACAGTCGGAATTTTCTCAGTTTCACCACGATGCGTCCGCGACCTATCAAGCTTATCGCCGCGCCCTTCGGAAAGTTTCGGCGCAATCTGACCCGGACATTGCAGAAATTTTGTCAGATTATCCCCACTCCGGCGCGCGCCCGCTAGAGCCGCTCGGCAAGCATCCCAACTGGATCGTCCCCTCAAAGCTCAAGTGGGCCAATCGGGAAGAGAGTTTGCAATGGGTGCGCGATCGCCTCACGGGTATCACCACCTTTGCAGTAGATGGCTCCCAAATTTTTCCGAGCAAGGACGTCGCACCGCCGATCGCCTTGGTTCAAGTGGGCTGGTTTGAGAACCCCCATTTACCTCTCGGCACCTACGACAAAAACGTGCGCCTGAGCATCATGACCCCAGCGGAACTCCAGGTGCAGCGCAATGGCCGTTCCCTCGATCGCCAAGTCAGCATGCGTCGGTTTGAGATGGAAGTAGAGCGCGTCATCGAATTCATCGAAGACTATGCCGGACGCGCGGACTGCATCGTCTTTTTCGACGGCTCGCTCGTCGCCACCTTTGCCGAAGCCTTTGACCTGGAATGTCGCGCCTTTTACGCGCAGCAGTACGTCAACCTCCTGCGGGCCAGCGAACGGCATCGCGTCCCCCTCGTGGGCTATATCGATACGTCCCATGCCTGCGACCTGATCCAAACCTTGCAGTGCCTGGAAAGCGTCCCCGAAACGACCACCTTGAACGACGCCCAGCTTTTAGCCTCAGACATGCAATGGGGCGATCGCACGCCTCTGTTTCTGTGCGATCGCCCTGGAGATGCGTGGGGACACGGCATTTTGGCCGAGTACGAAGAGCACGCAACCCGCATTACGTTTACTTACCTCAAAGCCAACGACAACCCGCCCGTCCGGCTGGAGTTTCCGCGATGGATGTACGAAGCGGGATTGCTGGATAGGGCTTTAGACTACGTGCGCGGCGAGATCGCGATCGGCAACGGCTACCCCTACGTCATCGAAACTGCCGATCAAGTGGCGGTGCTCCAGGCCGAAGATCGGCATTTATTTTATCGATTGCTGCAAGATTGGGCCGAAAAATCCGATCTGAATTTCCGGTTCTCGCGCAAGATGGTCAGCAAGCTGCTGCGCCGTCGGTAGAAGCGCGCAGCCACAATCCAAAAGTTCGCGATATCCCTATCCCTAACTTCGCCGAGGGCATTCCCCAACAGTCGTCGCCGGATGCAGCGTACTATACTGAAAGCAGTGATGAACTTTTGTAACAAACAATGGCTGTCCCCAACCTTCAAGAGATTTCGCATCAGCTCGACAGCAACAGTACCCGCGATCGCCGTTTGGCATTGGTGGCCCTGCGAGATGTCGCGCCCATCGATGCCGTCCCCCTCATTAAAAAAGTTTTAAACGATCCCAGTCTCGACATTCGCTCCATGGCAATTTTTGCCTTGGGCATCAAGCAAACGCCGGAATGTTACGACATTTTGCTCGCAATCCTCGACGACAGCGACTACAGCATTCGAGCAGCAGCAGCGGGCGCTTTGGGTTACTTGGCAGATCGGCGCGCTTTTGAGCCGTTGGTGCGCGCTTTCCTGGAAGACACGAACTGGTTGGTGCAGTTTAGTGCGGCTGTTTCTTTGGGCAATTTGAAGGACCCGCGCGCCCGCGAAACGTTAGTGCAGGCACTCAGCAGCGAAGCGGTGGTGATCCAACAGGCGGCGATCGCCGCCCTCGGTGAGATTAAGGCGATCGATGCGGTGGACGAGCTGCTGCGCTTTGCTCAAGCGGAGGATTGGTTGGTGCGGCAGCGACTGGCCGAAGCGCTGGGAAACCTACCGACGCCGAAGAGTATTTCGGCCCTCAAGTATCTGAGTAAAGACGAGCACCCTCAAGTTTCAGCGTCGGCAGTAATTTCGCTTCAGCGTTTGGGTGCAGAATCGGTTTAGAGCGCAACCTTGTTGGTTAAAAGTGTGATTATCTCTTTCGAGCTACACTCCAGTAATCGCAGTCGATCGGAAACGCGATGCAGGTTTTTCTCAAGAATGCAATCGCAGCCATTCCACCAAATTATCAGGGTGCGAAAAGTCCAGTAGTGCTTCGCCTAAGGCTTCAAGTTGAGGCAGCGAGAGCGATTGGATTTTCGCTCGCAGGTCTGGGGCGATGTTACCGATGCGGCGGGTTAGCTGGCGGAGAACAAGCGAGCATTCGCCCTCTTGTCTGCCCTCTTGTCTGCCGCGTTGCTCCGTCTGCCGTTCCCACTCTAGATAAGCTTGCGATAACACCATCATCAGCTCCTGCTCTGCTTCAATCTGCCCGGTCACTTCAATGCTGATTTTCCAGTTTGCCAACAATCTCATTATACTGGAGCGCCTGGGGTCGTCCGTCTCAAACGCCAACACCTCAGCAATCGCCCCCTTTTGCGTCCTTCCCTTTCCCAATAACCGCAGCCAGAGGGACTCTTCAGTACGAGGAAGCCGATCGATCGCGACGATCGCCGTCCTCAATGAGGGTGCCAAAAAATAGACTCCAGCAGGCCAGCTTTCAGAACCGATTGCCCCAAAAGTTTGCAATAAACGCTCGGAGGCCGAAGGCGCAAAAATCCAAAGTTGGGGCAAATTAACTTCTAGTAACGCTTTCGATTCTCGTCTGGCCTGTCGCTGACGATCTCCCTGTACCTGAAACAGCTTGAGCAAACAACTCCGTATCTCCGTAGCGGTAGGCTGATTGCGAAAGGGTTCGATCAGACAAGGATGTTGAGAAATGCGACCGAGCAGCCCTAAAGAAGTAGGGTCAACAGAAGGTTGAGGACTCGGAACGAAGTAGACATCGACAAGCTGAGCTTCGCCCAAGACTTCGTGACTAATTTCTACGTTGCCCAGAGGCGTCAGGACTTCCTCTAAGAACTGTTTAGAGAATTGGTCAGAGCTATTCTTGGACATGTCGAAGGGATGCAAAATTTACTCAATCATCTCATCCAACCGCTCGCCTTCTGCCAATTTACCAATCTAGATTGAAACATCTTCTCCTTCTGACATATTCAAATCCTGACCCCGCGCTCGTTTGGCTTTAGGTTACGATCCGATCTACTACCCAGTTCTCCAAAAACGCGATCGTCCGATCGGCTAAGTCAATTTGAGTGGCTTTTTCGATGCCTTCGAGACCTGGAGAAGCATTCACCTCAATCACCAGCGCGCCCCGTTGCGTTCTCAGCAGATCGACCCCCGCCACCTGAAGGCCGATCGCTTGGGCTGCCGCTACAGCAATTTTCTCCTCCTGCGCGGTTAGCACCACTGGATGGGCCGTCGCACCGCGATGGAGATTGGCCCTAAATTCCCCCGGCGGTCCCTTGCGCTGAATTGCAGCTGCAACTCGATCGCCAATGACAAAACAGCGCAGATCGACGCCACGCGCCTCATCGATACACTCCTGAACCAGTACGTCGGCTTCCACGCCCCGAAACGCCTCAAACAGGGCACGGGCAGTCGGTAACGTCTCAGCCAGGACGACTCCAATGCCGTGACTGCCTTTCAACAGCTTCATCACTACAGATTTAGAATTCATGCCAGACAGCACGGTTTCTACATCCTTGCAGGCATAGGTAAAGCCAGTTGCAGGAATCGGCAGCCCTTGGCCGGCCAGTTGCTGATAGCAGTGCAGCTTGTCCCGCGCGCAGGCGATCGCCGCTGCCGAGTTGAGGATCGGAACGCCCATGATTTCGAGCTGGCGCGCCACAGCAGTCCCGTAGATTGCCTTGCCAGGGCCAATGCGCGGAATTGCAGCATCAAACCTGGGACAGCGCTGACCCTTATGCCATAGTTGAGGACTGCGGGCGTGGAGCATCACCGCACAGCGCAGAAAATCGAGAACCTGGACCTCGTGACCGCGTTCTAGCCCTGCTTCCATCAGGCGGCGGGTTGAATAAAACGAGCCATCTTGCGACAAGATTGCAACTCTCATATTTCGCTAACCTAAAGGAAAGTGAACAGAACGAGTCAGGCGCAGCTCTACTGCAGCAAGCGACGAGCGAAAGCCCGCAGAGGAGAATCTGCCTCTGGGGTGTTTGACCGCACCGTCCATTCCTACCACTATGATGGAAATCTTTGAAAGAACGCAATGGCAGACGATACATCTCTGACCTTACAGCTTTTGAGCCTGGAACACACTCAGGCTCTCGGTCAAACCTTAGGTAAAATGCTGACTGCCGGGGCAGTACTGATCCTGGAGGGAAGGTTGGGCGCGGGCAAAACCTCCTTAGTGCAGGGTGTAGGAATGGGATTGGGGATTGTCGATGTCATTGTCAGCCCTACGTTTGCGCTCATTCACGAGTATCGCGAAGGCCGGATTCCGCTGTATCACTTCGACCTCTATCGCCTCACGCCCGCCGAAGTTTGCGATCTGCATCCAGAAACTTATTGGCTGGGACTGGATGCTCCCCTAGGAATTACGGCGATCGAATGGCCGGAGCGCTTGGCAGACTGGCCGGAAAATTATCTCAAAATCGAGCTAACCCATACAGAATGGGGCAGAGCGGCAACCTTAACCGTTTCGGGCTGCGTGAGCCATTGGCAAGAGATCGAGAAAACCCTTGCGCTGAATGCCTTTGACACCTAAAGCGACTAATTCTCAATAAGACGTCTTTGTTGCAAGTGCCCTTGGAATTGATGTATGATTCTCAATAAGTGAACTTTATTGAGAACTTAGAGCGATGTATACTGCAAACTCGCTGAAGTCTGAACTCAATGAGAGAGGATGGCGGCTCACTCCGCAAAGGGAAGTGATCCTCAATGTGTTTCAAAATCTGACTGAAGGCACCCACCTCAGTGCAGAAGATCTTCATAACAAGCTTCAAGAGCTGGGCAATCCCATCAGTTTGTCTACCATTTACCGCACGGTGAAGTTGATGGCGCGGATGGGGATTCTGCGCGAGTTGGAATTTGCGGAAGATCACAAGCATTACGAAATCAATCAGCCCTATCCCAATCACCATCACCATCTCATTTGCGTGAAATGTAACAAAACCATTGAGTTCAAGAGCGAATCGATTCTCAAGGTGGGGTCTAAAACGGCAGAGAAAGAAGGCTTCCACTTGCTGGACTGTCAGCTTCTCATCCATGCCATTTGTCCGAAGTGCCAGCGATCGATTCTGCCCGATTAGGCCGTTTGACTAGGCGATCGCCTGTCGGTCGTCCCGAGTGATGGCAACGACTGCGGGGCGAGGGGGTTTGTTGCTGTTGGGGTTGGGCCAATTGGAGCCGATGGGGACTTGACGCGTTTGGACGAAGTCTTTGCCATCGGTGGTTTTCATGGCAAATTGGCGGGGTTGGGAAGCCTGAGCCTGACGGGTGCCGTTCGTTTCTCCTGGATGTTGCACGGACAGAAATAAGGTTTTTTGGTCGGTGCTGAACACTGGCCCAGTGGTTTCGCACTCCATCGGACCCATTCCAAACAAATAGGCTTTGCCCGCATGCGGTCCGCGCGTTGGCATAAACCAAATGGCGTTGTTGCCATAAAGTCCGCGCAGGTTCGACTGGCTGGCGGACTTGCCCCCTTCCAGGCGAGTTGGAAGCGCTTGATTGAGCTTGTTGCTGGACATGTCGGTGACCATCCACAGGTTTGCGGCGCGGTCGAACAGAAGATTATCTGGATTGGCAAAGCCCAGCCCGCCTTGGGCTGGCTCTCCGCCCGTTGCCAGCATGGACCAGCGAAAGGTCAGGGCGGCTGGGTCTGCTTTATCTTCAATCAGATGCATGATGAAGCCGTACTCGTAGGGCGTTTCGCCCTGAGGTCCTTTGAAGATCGCACCATCTATCCCACCGCTGCTGCCTGGGGTACCGGAGGTAAAGGCGATATACAACGAGCCATCTGGTGCAATTTCAGTATCTTCGGGACGGGCGGTTGCGGTTGCGCCAATGGCATTCCCGGCATAGTGCGCGTCGATTAAAATTGCGCCCTGCTGCTCGACGGGGCTACCCGTATAGAGATCGGCTAGGGTTTTGTATTGTTGCTTGAAGGCCAGCACTTCTCCATCGGTTTTGGCCGCAAGGTACCCGCCTTCTGGACGCTTGGGCAAGGGCAATAGATTTCCCAGCAATTGGCTGGGCAGGTTTGGGTTGATGGGCGTATCGGGCTTTAGCGCAATCCACTGGCCCGTTCCGTCGGGGTTAAACTTGGCCGCATAGAGCATTCCGGTTTCGAGCAGGCGAGAGTTTTGTTTGTTCTTAGGGTTGACGACGCGATCGCGACTGACAAATTTGTACAGGTGCCCGCCCTGGCGATCGCAGCCGGAGTAAAACGCCAGGGGCTTGCCCGCCTCAGCCCTAACCCCGACAGCCTCGTGGCGGTAGCGTCCCAACCAACTATGCTTCGTGCCGTAGTCCTGAGGGTTGGCGGGGTCTATTTCGACAATCCAGCCATACTTGTTGCCAGCCAGCCCCAAAACATTGCCTTGCCCCGAAACTTCTTCGGCATCGAACGCAAATCGCTTATTGCTGGGGGAAAAGGAGGTACCGTCGGCATAGACAGCCTCTACAACCTGGTTTTGGAAATTCTCTTCCGCACTCAGGACAGTCCCCCAGGGGGTTGTGCCGCCCGCACAGTTCGCCATGGTGCCGATGATGCGATCGCCCAGTCGATCCGCATAACCCTGTCCTTTCGCTTTCTGAAACACGGCCCGAGCCGGACCCGTACAGGCCAAGTAACGCCGATCTTCTAACCCGGAAATTCCGGTCACGCGGCGATCGGTTTTGGCGTAGGTCCGCTCCCACTGCCCTGCAGGAGTTTTGCGAACGGACAGCACCCCAAGCCCTTGGTCGATCAGCGCTTCTTTGGCAATCTGGCGAATTTGGGCCTTGAGGGGGTCCGTATCCTGCAAGCTAAAGGCATCGATGCCCTTGTCTCCAGCCGCTTTGACAGCCACTTCCACGGCCTTGAATGGCAGGGGCTGACCGATCGCAGCTTCATAGCTTTGGATCCAGGGAATGGCGCTGATGTATTCGAAGTTGACGACGAGGTGGCCTTCGTTGGGGGCGGTTTCGATGAAGGAGAGGTAGTCGTTGTTATAGCCAAACCGAGAATCGCCGAGGCGATCGCCCCAGGCCGCAATGACCTGATATCGATACCCCTTGGGTAAAACCAGATCGTCTGCCACCGCAAACTGCCGATAGCGCTCGGCCTGTTGCAGCGGTGCGATGCCGCTAGTCTGAAGTGGCATCGGCCCTCGGACGGGAACGAAAGGAAGCGCGGCCTGAGATAACGTAGCCTCTGCCGTGGTTTCGCGGAATAAAAAATGCTGAGATAGCGCGGCTCCTCCCAACGCTGAGCCAAAAAACGCGAGAAAGTCCCGACGGTTCATAGGGGCAAACTTCATTAAAATGACGAATTCTTAAAACCCGCACTCGAGGTACAGAAAAACTGGCCGTCGAGTTCCTGCGATCAGTCTAAATGCCTAGGGTTAAGAAACGTTAAACTCTAGCAGGCCGAATCCTCAATGAGTTGCAACCGGAGACTCTGAAGGGGTTTGGGGTGCGGCGCTCAGATTGGGCTTAATTTGAGCGTAAAGTTCGTCGGCAACGGCCCCCACTTGTTCGAGAACTTCCTTAAACGATTCAAAATCCATCGTTTTTGCATTGAGTTCGGCTCTTGCAAATAAATCCTCGTCATCATCCAGCCCGACTTTCACGTAGTCTGCCGTATGGTTGTATTTTAAGAGCCGATGGAGTAGCGCTTGAGAGAGCTTGAGGTTCTGTTTTTTAGCGACGGTCGCGCCAATAATCAATAAGTTTGAATCTGAAGAGGTTGCAATAAAAACATCGAAGTTTGCCAGCGCTTTGCCCTTAAAGGGGACAACCCAGACGGCATCGGCTGCTTTTGTATAGGGACCGCCAAATCGCTCTAAAAATTGTCCGATTTTTGCCTCGATTGTCTGCTTGACCGGAGCTGCTAATGCTGCCGTGTCGAACGGCAGACTCGACCCTGCGACAGGATTGCGAGAGAGACCGCTCCCCGCCAACACTACCGCCATCGATACTATCCACCCGGCCTGAATTAATCTCATTCTTTACCATTCCTGATTTTTTAAGCCTAATGCTGAGGATCGACATCGCTGAGGCGCGCTTTAAGGGATCTCGATCTAAAGGCAAATGGGATTGTTGCCCGCGTTACGCTATTTAAGATGAAAGGCGAGGACGCCATCCTGACGAATATAGCGAATCAGTTGGGTATAGGGCAGAAGATAGGATCCAGACGGCTCAATGGCTTTAATGACGTGAGGAAATTCAAAGTTGTAGTGAAATGTAACACCCGTCGTGCCGAGGGTAAAGTCTTCTAAATTTTTGGGTTGAAAGCGATGGTTGGCAAAACGATCGATTCCCAGGTCGGGTTCTTGCTGTTTCACCTCTGCAATCTTCTGCTGAATCTCCCGTTGCATCATTCGATCGACGGTTTGGGCGATCGCCCCCAGACCTTCAGCCTTAAATAAATCCTTGGCCCGTACTCTTTGGCCTGTTTTAAGATTGACGGCCACATGCTTTTCAAAACTGCTGGGATAGGCGCCAACGCCTGAAATTGCGTAGGTCAGATCGAGCAGATTATTGCGGTTGTAATTGACGGCATAGGCCACCTCCGTCAGCCACTGGTTTTCTTTATACTCCTGCTTCATTTCTGCCAGGGATTGGCCGACGACCTGTTTGAGGCTAATAGCCGTCTGGACTTTCTGCAAAACAGTCGCGTTTGTCAACCCGGAAGCGATGGGATATTGAATGCGCGCTTCTCTATAGTCTGGAAATGCTGCGCCTTTTTTGCCAAAGCTCAAAACGACGGTCTGCGGTTTGAGGGAAATGCTAGTGGAAGGTCGATCGCGTTTGGTCTGGGGCAGGGGTTCGGCGGGCGATCGCTGGGTTAGCGCTGGACTAAGGGTCAGGCCCGAGATCGCGCATGGTAAGAACAGCGCAGCGAGAAAGAGACGTGAAGGGTGCATGGCGAGGGCTTATCGATCGGTAGGTTTCCATCGTAGACCCTCGTCGTACAATCTCTGTTTCTTTGTTGGAGCGATCGCGCTTCAATACATACTGCCGAGCTTCTAGCGAAATTTGGATTTGTGGCGTTAGCTTCATAAAGCAGTTTCACAGGTTAGCGTCTAGATCTAAAGCAAAGCAAAGAGCTTGCTTAATTTTAAGCATTACATCGTCTGGTAATACACCTAACCTGCGCTCAAGTCTGACGGTTGGGATTGAAGCTAATCCCTGCACATTTGCAAAAGAGTCCTGCCTCAGAAAGTTAAGCCTTGGCAAGATCGCCTCATACTCACTGTCTCGGTATTGTGTTGTTAGAGGGACGTAGATAATCAAAGCCCGTGGCGGCTGCGGGTCACTGCGTGAAACAATGACAACAGGCCGCGTTTTTGCCGCTAGACCCAAATCAGCTAACCAAACCTCACCGGGCATTGGGTTCATCGAGTAAATCCAGCACTTCTTGCTCGATCGCTCTGGAACGCAAAACGTCAAGTGTATTCTGATCCGCCATTTCAATAATCTCAGCCACGGATTGCCTCACCCGATCGGCAATATCAGGCTGCCATTGATGCAGTTTAACGTTCAGTTTCTCTGCTAAAGAGTCCATGGTTCAGTGTTTTGGGAGCTGTAATGTTCTAAAGTCCATCTTAAGACGTATTAAGGCCGAGTTGACGGCCAAAAGCTTCACTATCCCGAAATGTATCTAGCCTGCATTATTCATGACGATTTAAAAAAATCCTCGAAACCTATGCCATATCATGCTCGTGAGTGCCTACATTGTGGAGCGCGGACTGATTCTGGAACCTTACGAAGTAGACTCGAAAACCAATGAGATTACCGCATTGCCTGCGTTCACCACCCAAATGGCTCTCAAGGGCGTTGTGTTTGCATTTGATGCAATTAGCACCTAAAAAAACAGCTCAGACCATCGTCAAGAGTGGGAATGATTTCCTAGGAGCGCTCAAGGGTAATCAATCTAAATTACTAAGCGCAGTACAAGTTCATTTTCAATATTTGTCTAAGCAAACTTTTGCCCTAACAAAATAGGGTTATGCACCGTAATTTTTTTCTTATTAATCGAGATCATCCCCTGATCGCGGAGTTCGCCCAGGAGACGGGTGACGGTCACGCGGGTAGAACCGATCGCCTCGGCGATCGCCTGATGTGACAGCTTCAGGTCGATCGTAATGCCATTGCCGCTTTGCGCCCCAAAATCCCGACAGAGAATCAAAATAAAACTGACCAGACGAGACCCCATATCCCGGTGCGCCAGCGTCTCGATCATCATCTCCGTTTGCAGAATGCGCGATGATAGCCCCCGCAGCAACACCATCGGGAGATCCGAATCTTCCTTCATCGCCTTCTCCACCTGCTCGATCGGCACCGAAAGCAGCTCCACGGGCGTAAAAGCCACCGCGTGGTAAAACCGATCCGAACGATTTTTGGTGAGCAGCGACAGCACCCCAAACACGCTGTTCTCGCGCAGGAGCGCCACCGTAATTTCTTCTCCTGCCTCGTAAACGCGGGATAGCTTGACCGCGCCCTTGATCAAAAAATAAACGCGCTCAGCTGGGTCCCCAGGAAAAAAGATCGTTTTGCCCCGTTCAAACGTTTCAACCATTGGAGGAAAAACCCCAGTGTTGATTTGACGAAACACTGCCTCTAACGGGTTATCCTGCATCAAAACCATATCTTTATCCCGATCGCGTCCCGAATCATCATCTTCATTTTTTTGGCTAAACTGAAGCGAACTTCATCTATTTTCTCAAAGAATTGAGATGAAGCTATCTTATTTAGCCTTTGATTAATAGGTAATATAACTCACTTAATCGGACTCAAGATGGAGCGATTGTATCAAGAAGTACATTATACGAACATATTTGATACATCTGTATAGATTGCTGTTTCGATATCTGAAGGTTTGCGGCTCAGATCGAAGCCTCTCCGATCGACCCATAAGCTGCAAGAATGGGTAGGCAGCAACTGCACCGTAAATCAAGACTAGAACCACGCCCATGCTCGACCTACACGGAAAAAACGCTCTTGTCACTGGGATTGCGAACAACCGTTCCATTGCCTGGGGGATTGCCCAACAGCTCCATGCCGCCGGAGCCAACCTGGGCATTACCTACTTGCCCGACGAACGGGGACGGATGGAAGACAAGGTCAAATCCCTGGTGGAACCCCTGAACCCCAGTCTGTTTTTGCCATGCAACGTGCAGGATGCAGCTCAGGTAGAAGAAACCTTTGCAGCCATTAAAGACCGATGGGGCAAGTTAGATATCCTGATTCACTGCTTGGCCTTTGCGAGTAAAGAAGACTTGAGCGGAGATTTCAGCAATACCAAAGTCGAAAACTTCAACCTTGCCCTCGACATCAGCGCCCATTCCCTCATCAGCCTCAGCGGAGCCGCTAAGCCTCTCATGTCCGAAGGCGGCAGCATCGTAACCCTGAGCTACCTCGGTGGCGCGCGGGTGGTGCCCAACTATAACGTCATGGGAATTGCCAAAGCAGCTTTAGAAATGAACGTGCGCTACCTCGCAGCCGAACTCGGCCCTCAGAACGTGCGAGTGAATGCCATTTCTGCTGGCCCGATTCGAACCCTGGCATCTTCGGCGGTGGGCGGAATCCTAGACATGATCCATCACGTCGAAGAAATTGCACCTCTGCGCCGCACCGTCACGCAGATTGAGGTGGGGAATGCGGCTGCATTCTTGTGCAGCGACCTCGCCAGCGGCATCACGGGCCAAGTGCTTTACGTGGATTCCGGTTATTCCATTATGGGGATGTAAGCTGGACGCATCTCGCTTTATCCCTCTCAGATTGAATGATGTTCATGAAAGGATTTCTTAAACGCGTTTCGTTTTTAACTCATCCTTTAGATCGTTTCGTGGTGGGCCTCATCGCAGTGCTGTGGCTGGTCTTGGGCCTGCTGCTCATTTGGGGCGATCGCACCCGCCCCCAAGTTCGAGACTTTAGCTGGGCCGAGGAGTCCGTCGGCGCGGAAGATATCGCCTTTACGCTGACCTTCAATCGCCCCATGAATTGGGATAGCGTCTCGCAGCAGATCCAGATCTCGCCAGCCTTACCGGGCAAAACGAGCTGGTCGGGGCGGCGCTTGGCCTACACCCTGACCCGACCCGCACCCTACGGACAGTCGTTTCAGCTCACCCTCGACGGCGCTAAAGCGGCAGCGGGCGGTGCGGTCGTTCCCTTTAACGCTCAGTTTAAGAGCCGGGATTTAGCCTTTGCCTATCTCGGCGTCAACGGGGATGAAGCGGGACGGATCGTTCTCTACAACCTCACCCAGGACAAAAAAACGGTTGTAACGCCCGCCAACCTATCGGTACACCACTTTAAGGCTTACCCTAAAGGCGATCGCCTCCTCTTTACCGCCACCGATCGCAGTGCGGCCAATCCCAGCGAACTCAATTCAAAGCTCTATAAAGCCACAACCGGACTAGCAGACACTCAGCTAGGACAGGTCGATCTGGTTTTGGACAACCAGGACTACCAAATTTTGAAATTCGATCTGTCGGCCAACGGCGATCGCATTGTGGTGCAGCGCTCTGCCCGTCAGAATGCCAGCGAAACAGGCCTGTGGCAAATTCGCGGCAGCGGAACGCCAGAGCCGATTAAAATCGACAGCGCGGGAGATTTTTTGCTGGCTCCCGACAGCGAAACCTTAGTGGCAGCTCAAGGCAAGGGACTGGCCATCATCCCCCTCGAACAAAAAGCTGCCGCAGAGCAAGTCCTGGATTTTTTGCCCCAGTACGGCATGGTACTGAACTTTGCCCGCGACGGGTCCGCCGCCACCATGGTGAAATTCAATACGGACTATACCCGCTCCTTGTTTCTGGTCAGCAGCCAAGGCGATCCTAGAGAATTGCTGCGCACAACCGGATCCATTCTCAGCACTACTTTTACCGCGCAGCGAGACGCGCTGTACTGCCTGCTGACCCGGCTGATAACCGGAAAAGACTACCAAGAGCAGCCCTTCATCGCCAAAATTGACTTAAAGACGGGAAAGCCCAGCGAACTGCTGACCCTCCCCCTCCAGCGCAACGTTACCCTCAGCCTTGCACCAGATGGCTCTCAGCTTTTGTTCGATCGAGGCACAGCAACTACTGCGGGCGGATCGGCCCAACCCGTCCCAGCCAATATTTGGTCTCTGGCACTGACGGAGTCCAATGCCAGCCCTAAGGTGGTTGCAGTGGGGGCCGAGCCTCAATGGCTACCTTGAGTCCCCCCTTCCCGGACGACAAAGGTATGATAAGAAAGTTGATATTTGTTAACGATCCTCAATGGTTGTGTCTGTTCCGGACTCGCCTCGATTCAAGGTAGCGCTCAAGCAAACGCTTTTGTTCGGTCAAGAGCCAAGCTGGGAGTTGTTTGCCATCTTGGTGGTTTACTTCGTCCAGGGGATTTTAGGTTTGGCCCGCCTGGCCACTAGCTTTTTCCTGAAGGACGATCTAGGGCTGACCCCCGCTGAAGTGGCCGCCATGATGGGGGTCGTTTCTTTGCCGTGGGTGATCAAGCCGATCTTTGGCTTTTTGTCTGACAGTTTGCCCATTTTTGGCTATCGCCGTCGCTCCTACCTGTTAATCTCCAGCCTTTTGGGCTGCGGGGCTTGGGTAGCGATGGGGACGGTGGTCCACTCTGCGATCGCCGCGATGGTGACGATTACGCTGTGTTCGTTGGCGATCGCCGTCAGCGACGTGATCGTCGATTCCATTGTGGTGGAGCGCATCCGCGACGAGTCGCAGTCGCAGGCTGACGCGGGTTCCCTTCAGTCGCTTTGCTGGGCAACGACGGCATTGGGGGGGCTGGTGACAGCCTATTTGAGCGGCTTTTTGCTAGAGCATCTGAGCATTCGTAACATCTTTTTGATTACAGCCAGCTTTCCATTGCTGGTCTTGATTACGGCCAGCCTGATTCAGGATGCCAAGGTTGCGATGCCGCAAAACTTTGGCGCGGCAAAGTCGCAGCTTCAGAAAATCGGAGTGGCGATCGGTCAAAAGACCATCTGGCTGCCCGTCTTGTTCGTGTTTTTGTGGCAGGCGACCCCAAGTTCGGACTCTGCCTTTTTCTTCTTTTCCACCAACGATCTCGGGTTCGGGCCAGAATTTTTAGGGCGGGTGCGGCTGGTGACCAGCGTGGCCTCCCTGTTGGGCGTTTGGGCGTTTCAGCGCTTTCTCAAAGCGGTGCCCCTCCGCCAGATTTTTCTGTGGAGCACCCTGATTTCCGCCGGGTTGGGAATGACCTCCCTAATTTTGGTCACCCATGCCAATCGCGCTCTGGGCATTGACGATCGATGGTTTAGCTTGGGCGACAGCCTCATTTTGACGGTGATGGGGCAAATTGCCTTCATGCCCGTCTTGATTTTGGCAGCGCAACTCTGCCCGCCGGGCGTGGAAGCGACGATGTTTGCCATTCTGATGTCTATCTGCAACCTGGCTGGGATCGTATCCCACGAGTCCGGCGCGCTGTTAACCCACTGGCTCGGCGTAACCGATACCGACTTTGCAAACCTCTGGCGGTTGGTATTAGCGACCAATCTGGCAACGCTGCTGCCGTTACCCATGCTGCGCTGGGTCCCTGACGGCGTTTCCGATGGCGAGCCGGAGCGAGTTCCAGATCTGAGCCGTTCTTCCGAGGTGCTTCTAGCGGAAGCAGAACTGGAAGCCCACATCCGTCTGGTTTCCGATACCTCGCCTTAATGTTTAGTCCCCACTCCTGTTCGAGCGCTAACCTATGACCTCTGTAGACACTCGCCCTGCTGCCGCCTATCGCGTCGCCGATTGGCAGCGCGGCTACGAATCCCTGACGACGGAATACAGCTATGCCATCGAAGACATTGAAGGGGAAATTCCCGCCGAGTTAGAAGGGACGTTGTTTCGCAACGGGCCTGGAAAACTGGATGTAAACGGCACGCCGCTCCAACACCCGTTTGATGGGGACGGGATGGTCTGCGCCATTACATTTAAAGACGGTAAAGCGACCTTCCGCAATCGCTACGTCCGCACCGAAGGCTTTTTGGCGGAATCGGCGGCGGGCAAAATCCTGTATCGCGGGGTATTTGGCACCCAGAAACCGGGGGGGTGGCTCGCGAACCTGTTCGACCTGAAGGTCAAAAATATTGCCAATACGAATGTGGTGTACTGGGGCGATCGCCTCCTAGCCCTGTGGGAAGCCGGACTCCCCCACGAACTCAACCCCGCCACCCTGGAAACCCTCGGCCCTAGCACAGTAGGCGACATCCTCAAGCCCAGCGATGCTTGGTCGGCTCACCCCCGCATCGATCCGGGCGAACCGGGGCAAGACCCGATTCTAGTGAATTTTTCCCTGAAGACGGGGCTGACCACCCAAGTGGCGGTCCACGAACTCGACTTAAAGGGGCATTTGATTCGAGTTAAAAGCTTTAACATTCCCGGTTTTGCCTTTATCCACGACTTCATCCTGACGCCCCGCTACTATATCTTTTTCCAAAATCCAGTTGCGCTCAACCCGTTCCCCTTTGTATTGGGGCTTCGCGGCGCAGGCCAGTGCATCGACTTCAAAGCCGATCGGCCCACCCGCGTCTGGATCGTGCCCCGAGGCGAAGGGGCAGTTCAAACCTTAGAAACTGCCTCCTGCTTCGTGTTTCACCACGCCAACGCCTACGAAGACGGCGACACCTTGGTCGTCGATTCCATCTGCTACGAGAATTTCCCGACCGTCGACCCCGAGCAAGATTTTCGAGACATTGACTTTGCAACGCTGCCCGAAGGTCAACTCTGGCGGTTTCGGATCGATCTTGCCGCTAAAACCGTCGAGCATGAGGCGATCGCGACCCGCTGCTGCGAATTTCCTACCCTAAACCCGCAACAAGTAGGCCGTCCCTACCAATTTGTCACCATCGGGACCGCCCACGAATCGATCGGCAACGCGCCCCTCCAGGCCATCCTGAAGCTAGACCTGAAGGCTGGGACTCAATCTCTTTGGAGTGCTGCCCCCCATGGATTTGTCAGCGAACCGCTGTTTGTGGCAAAACCCCACGCTTGTGCTGAAGACGCGGGCTGGATCCTGAGTTTGGTCTACGACGCGTCCCATCACCGCACGGATATTATCATTTTGGATAATCAAGACCTTGAAAAAGGTCCCCTTGCCCGCTTACATTTAACCCATCACGTTCCCTATGGTTTGCATGGGTGCTTTGTGCCCCAGGTTTTTTGAAGCAATGTGTCAGACGTTGGGCTAAGACGATGGCGGTAAAACTTCTCTTTGTTTGTTTGGGCAATATCTGCCGATCGCCCTCTGCTGAAGGCATCATGAACCATTTCATCGCGCAAGCAGGGTTAGACGGACAGATCGTCTGCGACTCCGCAGGCACCAGCGGCTACCACATCGGCGAACCGCCCGACCCGCGCATGACCGCAGCAGCCCGCCGACAGGGCATCTCCCTCAGCGGGCGCAGTCGAAGGGTCGAACCAGCAGACTTCGAGCAGTTCGACCTGATTCTGGCCATGGATCGCGATAACTACCGCACGTTGCTGGAGCGCGATCGCACCGGACGCTACCACCCCAAAATTCGCCTCATGTGCGACTTTTGCGAGCGGACTTCTGAGGCGGGGCGATCGCCGCAAACGGAAGTCCCCGACCCCTACTACGGCGGTCCCGATGGGTTCGACCGCGTCATCGACCTGCTGCGAGATGCCTGTAGCGGCTTGCTAGCCCACGTCAGAGAAAATCCGATCGGCGTCAGTCGGTAGTATCGGTGGGCGATCGCCGTTCTACGAGCTGGTGCTCCATCGCGTAGCGCACCAAATCCGCTCGATTGCTAGAGTCCGTCCTTTGGAGCAAACGACTCACGTACTTCTCCACCGTACGCGGACTGAGCTTCAGTTTTAAGCCGATGTGGCGGTTGGACAACCCATGACAAAGAAAATCCAAGACCTGCCCCTCGCGCTCTGTTAAAGTAACTTCGTTGGAGGTAGACGGACGAGCCTGAGTTAACTCCCCTTGAGCGCGAACGTGCAATTCCGACTGCTGCATCTGAGAGCGATCGAGCAAGTTCCGCACCACTGCCGAGAGTTCCAAAAGGTCGAACGGCTTGGAAATGTACACATCGCAGCCCAGCTGATATCCGCGCACCCGATCTTCCACCTGCCCCCTTGCCGTTAGCAAAATAATCGGCAGCAGTCGGTGGGCGGGCAACATCCGCAGTTTTCGCACCAGCTCGTAGCCGTCCATTTTCGGCAGCGTGATGTCTGCGATCACCAGATGGGGATGATAGCGTTCCAGCATTTCCAAAGCCGCTTCTCCCGTCGAAGCCGAGAGCACACCATAGCTTTCGGCTTCAAAGTGATCGATTAAAGCCAGCGATATAGCCGGATCGTCTTCTACAATTAGCAGCGTTAAAGGCATCTATTTGTAATTGCGCAGCTTTATTCATTCTAGAACTGAACCTCGATCGGGCAAGATCTGCCAACATGTACCTATCTCATCTCGAGAGGAAAAAGACCGTGACGATTCGAGTGTTGATGTGCCCCCCCACATACTACGACGTAGACTACGTGATTAATCCCTGGATGGAAGGAAACTTGCACAAACCTTCCCCAGATTTAGCCCAGCAGCAGTGGCAAGGCTTGTTTGACATCCTCAAAGAACACGCCATTGTCGATACTATCGAACCCCAGGCCGGATGGCCCGATATGGTCTTTACCGCCAATGCCGGATTGGTGTTGGGGAAGACTGCCGTTGTCAGTCGGTTCTATCACAAAGAACGTCAAGGCGAGGAACCCTACTTCAAGCAGTGGTTTCAATCCCAGGGGTACCAAGTCCACGAATTACCGAAAGATCTCCCCTTTGAGGGGGCTGGGGACGCGTTGCTCGATCGCGACGGTCAGTGGCTCTGGGCGGGCTACGGTCAGCGTTCGGAACTGGATTCCCATCAGACGATCGCGAAGTGGCTGGATATCGAAGTGCTGTCGCTGCGGCTGATCGACGAGCGTTTTTATCACCTAGATACTTGCTTTTGCCCGCTGAGTCAGGGCTATTTGCTGTACTACCCCGATGCCTTCGATGCCTATTCTAATCGGCTGATCGAGCAACGCGTGGCCGCAGAAAAGCGAATTGCGATCGCCGAATCCGATGCGATCAACTTTGCCTGCAATGCGGTCAATATCGATCGGGCGATCGTGCTGAACCAAGCCAGCGAGGCATTGAAACATCGCCTGGGCGACTGCGGGTTCCAGGTATTTGAAACGCCCCTCACCGAGTTCATGAAAGCGGGCGGCGCGGCCAAATGCTTGACCTTGCGGGTGACGGAGCCTCTGCAACCCACGGTTCATGCCAAGGCCGACATCGAAAGCTGCATTCTGCGCATGGAGGGTCACCTGCTCGATTCCAGACTGATGGAGCGAGCTTTAGACTACATCGTCGATGCGGGCGGCAGTTTCCAGATTTTGAACTTTAACTTGGGCGAGCGACGGCAGAGCACGTCTTCCGCAGAATTTAAAGTCATTACGCCTTCAACAGCGCTGATGGAAACCATTGTGGCCCAGCTCATCGACTTAGGCGCAGTGCCCAACTTGCCAGAAGTCTGCGATGCCAAGCTCGAACCTGTCGAAATTGCTGGGGTTGCACCGGATGATTTTTACGTCAGCACGATTTACCCGACGGAAGTGCGGGTGGATGGCCAATGGATTCTCGTTGGGAATCAGCGCATGGACGGGGCGATCGCCCTCACCCAAACCCCTACAGGTCTCGTGGCCCAGTGCAAGCTGCTGCGAGATTTAGCGGTGGGAGATCGCGTGGTCGTAGGCGTGGACGGCCTGCGCACAGTTCGCAAGCCCGAATCGCGAGAAGCTCGACCGCCCGCAGAGTTTAGCTTTATGGGATCTGGCGTTTCGAGCGAGCGACGGGTGGAATTAGTCGTGGAGCAACTCGCTTGGGACTTTCGCCGCATCCGCGACCAAGGCCGTAAGGCAGTTGTTGTGGCGGGTCCCGTGGTGATTCATACGGGGGGCGGGGCGCATTTGTCTGCGCTGATCCGGGAGGGGTACGTACAGGCGCTATTGGGGGGGAATGCGATCGCCGTTCACGATATCGAGCAAGCCCTCCTCGGGACTTCTCTGGGGATCGACGTACAGCGAGGCAATTCGGTCCACGGCGGCCACCGCCACCACCTGAAGGCCATCAATTTAATTCGCAGGTGCGGCAGTATTGCCAACGCGGTGGAGCAGGGCGTTTTAACCAAAGGGATATTTTACGAATGCGTCAAACGTGACGTTCCCTTCGCGCTGGCCGGTTCGATTCGCGATGACGGTCCGCTGCCGGATACCGAGATGAATTTAATCCAAGCCCAGGCAGACTACGCCCAACTCATTAAAGGAGCCGATTTGATTCTGATGCTGTCGTCCATGCTGCATTCGATTGGGGTGGGCAACATGACTCCCGCTGGCGTGAAGCTATTTTGCGTCGATATCAATCCAGCAGTGGTGACAAAGCTCAGCGATCGCGGTTCTTTAGAATCCGTCGGCGTGGTGACGGACGTGGGGTTGTTTCTAAGTCTCTTGGTGGAGAAACTGCATCAACTGACCCAAGCAACGGTAGTCTGAGGGGCTAAGGGGGCGAAAGGATTGCTAATCCTCATCGTCATTGGAAAAGTCTTCCTCATCGTCCCCGTAATCGTCACCACCGATCAGCGCAACCGTCAGGTCATCTTCCTCGAGTAATTTGAGATCGATCGCGACTTCTCGTTCCATGAAGCGGCCCGTATCTTCGATCCAACCCAGGATCGAACCTTCCATATTGGGTGGAAAAACATCGGCTTTTTGCGCGCGGGGCATAGACCGCAGCGAAGGATTATTCATGAGCGATGTTCTCCAGAGTTTGACCCATCCTAGCCTACTTAGGTCGCCTCGACGTTGTGCAATCGCTCGACCGAGAGAAATCGACCGAGAGAAATGGGAGGCGCACGCCCCGATCGTGCCAAGACAGACTATCCTATATCGATAAGAAAGCCTTGCCGAGCATGAGCCTATGGAACCTATGAATCACCCCTCACACCCCTTGCGGATCCTTCGTTTCTTTTCCCTTAGTAGTTTGATGACGGCCAGCACCGTCCTCTCAACGCCTCCGCCTGGGTATAGCATCCCCAGTTTGGGGTTGAAGGACAGTCCCAAAGTGCTGGTCGATGAAGTTTGGCAAATTGTTGCAAAAACCTATGTCGATGGGACGTTCAACCACAGCGATTGGCAAGCCACGCGCCGCGAACTCCTCAGCAAAGACTATAGCTCTAAAGCGCAAGCCTACGAAGCGATTCGAGCCGCGCTCAAGAAATTAAACGACCCCTACACCCGCTTCCTAGACCCTCAGAAATTTACGGAGCTCGCGCAACAAACCTCCGGCGAACTTTCGGGGATCGGTGCGAGGCTGGAGTTGGACAAGACCACCAAAGCGCTGACCGTGGTTGAAGCCATGCCGAATTCTCCCGCCTTCGAAGCCGGACTTAAATCGGGAGACCGGATTCTTGCGGTTAACGGCACGCCCGTGCGGGGCTTAGATGTTGAAAAAGCCGTCGGCCTGATCCGGGGCAAACCGAATACCACGGTCAAGATGAAGATCTCCCGCCCAGGGGCCAAAGTTTTTGATGTGGCCCTGACCCGTAAAGTGATTCAGGTTAGAATCGTCACCTCAGCCGTGAAGCAGGAAGGCAGCAACCGGATTGGCTATATCCGCCTTGCCGAATTTGACGACCACGCCGACGAGCAGGTCAAGAATGCCATTCAATCCCTTGAAAAGCAGCAGGTTAAAGGCTTTATCCTCGATTTGCGCCAGAATCCAGGCGGGTTGCTGTCGATGGCGGTTGAGGTATCGCGCCTCTGGATTGACGAGGGAGCCATAGTCAAAACCGTCGTTCGGGATGGGGGCAGCGCGACCGATGAAGCGAATCGCACTGCAGTCACAAAGTTACCGCTCGCCGTTCTTGTAGATGGCGGCTCCGCCAGCGCCAGCGAGATCGTGACCGGGGCGCTCAAAGATAATCGAAGGGCGATCGTCGTGGGCACTAAAACCTTTGGCAAAGGGATCGTGCAACAGGTCAACCCGCTGTCCGATGGATCGGGGCTGAATGTGACGATCGCCCGTTACTACACCCCCAATGGCGCGGATATCCACCACAAAGGCATTCTGCCCGACGTTGCGGTTCCTCTGACCAACGCGCAAGCCAAAACGCTAGCCGATAACCCCAAATTAATCGGTTCGCCATCGGATCCTCAGTATGCCAAAGCCGCTCAAATTGTCTTAAAGCAAATCCAAGGAGTCTCTCAATCCGAGTGACGCTGGCTGCGATTGATGGCTAAAACTTAAGGTATTCTGGAAGCAACCGACTTGACGTTTCGATTGCCCCCTATTGCCCATGCTTGCTCGGATTTGGAGCGCCTCACTGCTTGGAATTAACGCCATTCGGGTGGGTGTTGAGGTGGATGTATCCGGCGGGCTACCGGGCATCATTATTGTGGGTCTGCCGGATACCGCCGTTCAAGAATCGAGGGAGCGCGTGCGGGCTGCACTCCGAAATTCGGGCTACGCCTTTCCCATGAGACGGGTCGTGATCAACCTCATGCCTGCGGACCTGCGCAAAGAAGGTCCCAGCTTTGACCTCCCGATCGGTCTCGGCATTTTAGCGGCTTCCGATCAGCTCGATCTGACACACCTCGAAGATTTTTTATTTTTAGGGGAAGTTTCCTTAGATGGCGTCCTGCATCCGGTGAGCGGCGTGCTGCCCATTGCGGCAACAGCGCTCAAGCTTGGCTTTAAGGGGATCGTCGTGCCCCAAGCGAATGCCCGCGAAGCTGCGGTGGTATCGGGACTCAAGGTGTATGGGTTTGAGACGGTGGCGCAGGTCGCAGACTTCCTGCACCAACCGGATGCGGTCGCCCCCTTTGCGGCGGCAGAACCCCAGATCGGCGATGGAGAGGCCCTCAATACCGCCCTCGATCTCAAGGATGTCAAGGGTCAAGCCCACGGGCGTCGCGCGCTGGAAATTGCAGCAGCAGGAGGACATAACCTCGTTTTTGTCGGGCCTCCAGGCAGCGGGAAAACCATGTTGGCTCGTCGCTTGCCAACCATTCTGCCAACGCTGAGCCTGAACGAAGCCCTAGAAGTCACCAAACTCTACTCGGTCGCCGGACTCCTCAAGGAACGGGGGACTTTAATTCGCTCTCGTCCGTTTCGGAGTCCCCATCATTCTGCTTCCGGCCCTGCCTTGGTGGGTGGCGGCAGCTTTCCGAGACCGGGAGAAATTTCCCTGGCCCATCATGGCATCTTGTTTTTGGACGAACTGACTGAGTTTAAGCGGGATGTCCTCGAATTTCTGCGACAGCCCCTCGAAGATGGCTTTGTCAACATTGCTAGAACGCGTCAGTCGGTGGTCTTTCCCGCCCAGTTTACGCTAGTGGCCAGCACGAATCCCTGCCCCTGCGGCTATTTTGGCGATACGATCCAAGCCTGTACCTGTTCTCCCCGCCAGCGAGAATCCTACTGGGCCAAGCTATCCGGGCCGCTGATGGATCGGATCGACCTCCAGGTCAGCGTCAGTCGCCTCAAGCCTTCAGAGCTGACCCAGGTCAGCGAAGGCGAGCCGTCCGAAGCCGTGCGATCGCGGGTTTTAGCGGGCCGAAAGGCTGCCAGCGATCGGTTTCGAGACGAACCGCAGTTGTTCTGCAATGCCCAAATGCAAAGCCGTCATTTGCGGCAGTGGTGCCGTCTCGACGATGGGTCGAGACAGCTGTTAGAGGCGGCCATTCAGCGGCTGGGACTCTCGGCGCGGGCAACGGATCGGATCTTAAAGGTAGGACGCACGATCGCCGATTTGGCTCAATCCGAGACCATTCAGACCGCCCACATTGCTGAGGCCATCCAGTACCGGACTTTAGACCGCATGCAATAAAGGTTCCTATCTGGGTTGCGGCCCTAAGCGATGGCAATGCGATCGCGTCCCGCACTTTTGGCTTGGTAGAGCGCGCGATCCACCTGTGCCAGCAACTGCAACGGAACCATAGACTCCGTGGGGATCGTACTCGTGACCCCGCAACTGACCGTTACATAGGGTCCAACTCGAGATTGGCGATGGGGCATTTGCAAGCTCTTAATATACGCCTGAATGTAGCTGGCGACTTCGACGGCACCTTCTAGGGAAGTGTTGGGTAAGAGCATGGCAAATTCTTCACCGCCGTAGCGCGCGGCCAGATCGGGCGGGCGGCGAGCGGCAGAAGCGATCGCGTGGGCGATATTGCGAAGGCAATCATCTCCCACCTGATGGCCGTAGGCATCGTTGTACTGCTTGAAATAATCGACGTCGCAAAGAATGATAGAGAGCGGCCGTTGTTCGCGTTTTAGCCTGCGCCATTCCTGGGCCATGTGTTCGTCAAACTGGCGGCGGTTGGCAATTTGAGTGAGCCCATCGATGTAAGCGAGGCGCTGCAGTTCCTGGTTGGCTGCCTGGAGGGCTGCCTCAGCCGTGGCCCGATGCCGGACTTCTTGCTGGAGCGCCTGGGTGCGCTCGTTGACTTTTTGTTCCAGCGATCGCGAGTAATCTTCAAGCTGCTGCCGCGACTGCTGGATCTCCTGCCCCATTTGCCTAAAAGAGTCCGCGAGCGTCGATAATTCCCGAATTTTTGGCGTTTCGATCTGCCCCGTAAAGTCGCCCTGGGCAATTCTTTGACTCGCTTGACTGAGTTCCACCACGGGCTCGATCAACCAGCGACTCAACAAACTATTGAGGGCGATCGCTGCCGCCAATGTCCCCAAACACAGTAAAGCCGTCGTTTGGGTGCCTGCGTGAATTTGCGCCATCACGTCGGCTTCTGGCACCGCAATCACGATCAACCAATCCAGTCCACCCTTGACGGAAAATGGTAAAACTTTGACAAATTGCCCTCGGTCGTCAGTCGAAAAATAGTACTTTTGCGACTGTTGAATCGTCTTGAAGTCTTTGACCTCTTTAAATAAAGATCGAGCTGCGGCCCGAATTAACGGCGTTTTGCTATCCAGCGCGCGAACGCGTTGAGGAGATTGCCCCTTCAACCGTTGGAAAGGAGACTCCTGACTGGAACTGGCCACGAGCAACCCCGAGCGTTCGATCACAAACGTTTGGCCGGAAGCGCTGACCGGATTTTGGGCCAGAAATTTTTGGATTCCCGATAGCGAGAGATCGGCTCCGATAACCCCAACCCGTCGATCGGAGCGATCGTAAAGGGCCTGACTAGCTGCAACAGAAACCGTGCCTGGCGTGAAACCCGCATAGATGGGAGTCCAGACGGTCTGTCTCGCCGCGAGCGCCGCTCGATACCAAGGGCGCTCGCGCGGATCGAACTCGGGCTTTTCCACTTTGAGCAGCGCGGTGCGGATCCCTCGATCGTCCGTATCATAGTAAGTGACATAGGATTGGGTTGAGGGATTGGAGAGCGAAATTTGCAGGTCTCGATTCTCTCCAGGCCGCCAAACGCCAACACTGTCTCCACGTTCGGATGCCAAAGATATCCAGGATAGGTTGGGAAACAATTGCATTTGCTGCCACAGATACTGCTCTCTTTGGAGATCCGAACGCTCTAAGTCCAGTGTCAACGCACCGCGCCGCACTGCATCGCTGGCCATTTGATTGACCAAACGAGGGGATTCTAAATAGGTTGCTAATTTTTGCTCGATCCGCTTGCTGACGGCATCCATCAGTCGGTCGGTCAAATCTTCAATCGATTGCTGGCCGTTACGGTAGGACAAATAGCCCACCAAGCCCACAACTGCCATGACTTGCAAAATAAAGGGAATGGTCAGCATTCCCCGCAGCGAGACCTTTGGAGCAGACCGCAATCTCTCCCGAGCCGTTTCAGCATTCTGGTTGCCACGATCGTCGCGACGCACTGGCTTATCCCCTGCTTTGTTCGAGTTTGGACTGAAGGAGCAGAAGTTACCTAAAAGTTCGCATGACAAGCGCTAGCGATCGAAGGTATTAGCTTATTTTAATTTCTTGGTCGAAAAATTGG
Source organism: Altericista sp. CCNU0014 (assembly GCF_044923475.1). NCBI lineage: Bacteria > Bacillati > Cyanobacteriota > Cyanophyceae > Synechococcales > Altericista > Altericista sp. CCNU0014. Next base: position 189,583 of record NZ_CP137338.1, on the reverse strand, counting down.
GCCCTAGGGTTCCCTAAGGCCGCTGACAATCCCCAGTCGCGCTCTAGAGCGAACATTTGACGGCTTTGACCCGATTCATTGGTTAGATGCCCGCAGGGAACGAGCGGGGCGGGGTGCTCAAACGCTGCAAAACTTCTCGACACAGCGGACAAACAGCTCCACCCCCATCCCTAAGGCGGTCTCGTCAAAATCGAACCGGGGATGGTGGTGGGGATAGGCGAGGCCCAAGGCTGCGTTGGCCGATCCCAAAAAGAAATAGCATCCTGGCACCTGCTGCAAAAAGTAGGACATGTCCTCACCGCCCATAGTTTGGCAGTCGGGCACGACGCCAGCAGGCGAATCGACCACGGTTTCGGCTACGGAACGCACGAGGGCGGCGATCGCCCCGTCGTTAATCACCGCTGGATAGAGTTTGCGGTAGTCCAGTTTGTAGGACGCGCCGTGGCTTTGGCAGATCCCTGCAATAATTTGCTCGACCCGTTGGGGAATCAACGCGGCCAACTCGGGGTTGAAGTAACGCACGGTGCCAGAAATCTCAGCCGTATCCGCAATCACGTTATGGGTGCGCCCCGCGTGGAAAGAGCCGACCGTCACCACCGCCGCATCCAAAGGGTTGACATTGCGGGCCACAATAGCCTGCAGCGCGGTAACAATTTGGGAGGCAACCACAATCGAATCGATGGTTTGTTGCGGAATTGCACCATGCCCGCCCTTGCCTTGAATTTCGCAGTCAAACAGCTCGACGGCAGCCATCATCGGTCCGCTGCACACGCCCACCGTACCCAAGGGCAAATTATTCCAGAGGTGCAAGCCAATAATGGCGTCTACCTTAGGATTTTGGAGCACTCCCTCCGCAATCATGGGTGCAGCGCCCCCCGGCCCTTCTTCAGCGGGCTGAAAAATAATCTTGACGGTGCCTTGAAAAGTATGGGGATGTTGAGACAAATAGTAGGCCGTCGCTAGGGCGATCGCCGTATGACCGTCGTGGCCGCAAGCGTGCATTTTACCATCGTGCTTCGAGCGGTAAGAGACCTCGTTCTCTTCCAAAATCGGCAGCGCGTCCATATCGGCGCGGATGGCGAGCACGGGACCGGGGGCTGCACCCCTGACAGTCGCGACGATCCCGGTTCCAGCCACTTCCGTCTCGCGATCGATTCCCCATTCCTCCAGCCGCTGACGGACAAACGCTGCCGTCAGGTGTTCGCGAAAACCCAGTTCTGGATACTGATGGAGCCGCCGTCGCCACGCGACTAGATCTGACTGAAGCGCCCGAATTTCAGGGCGAATGGACGCTCGAGCGACCGCGTCAGGGGAGAGCGGAGTTGAAACCATGTCTGTCTGTACCCTTCAGGCTATGCCTATCGGATGAAGTACTTTCCATCTTGACATACTCACCCACCCAACCTGTCGGTATGAGTGGAGATTCTCAAAGAACACAAGCGGTTGTAGAGTTCCTGAGACTCCGCTTCAGCCATTGGCCTTAGTTGACTCAGTACCTCGTCAGGCAGCACGGCGTATCGGCTGTCAGTCCAGCGGCAGGCAAGTCGATGCTTTCGGATCTTCATAAAGTCGAGCTTACAGAGGGTTAGGTTGATTTAACCCACGTTTGCCAGGAGCTTAGCCTCCTCATCCTTCGAAACCACGCGCCCCTCATCCACAAATCCAGCGATTTGGTCGAAGTTGAGGTAGCGGTACAGATCGCCTGCAAAGGGATCGATCTTTTTCTGGACGATCTCCATATATTCCTCAACCGTCGGCATCTTGCCCAACAGCGCGCACACTGCAGCCAGTTCCGCAGAACCCAGATATACTTGTGCGCCTTTGCCCATGCGGTTGTTAAAGTTACGGGTCGAGGTAGAAAACACCGTTACGCCGTCGTCTACGCGGGCTTGATTGCCCATGCAGAGACTGCATCCCGGCACTTCGGTGCGCGCGCCTGCGGCTTTAAAGATATCGTAGATGCCTTCCTCGCGGAGGTGTTGCTCGTCCATACGCGTGGGGGGCGCAATCCAAAGCCGCACCTTAACGGAAGTTTCCCCTTCAAGCACCTTAGCGGCGGCACGGTAATGTCCGATGTTGGTCATGCAAGAGCCGATAAACACCTCGTGGATGGGGTCGCCCGCACATTCAGATATGAGCTTGATGTTGTCGGGGTCGTTGGGGGCCGCAACCAGCGGTTCGGTAATGAGGTCGAGATCCACCTCGATGATTTCGGCGTATTCCGCATCGGGATCGGCCTTCATCAGTTGCGGGTCTGCCAGCCATTCCTCCATTTTGCGGACGCGGCGCAGAATGGTACGGGCATCGCCGTAACCCCGCGCCACCATGTTTTTGAGCAGCGCAACGTTGGAGCTGAGGTATTCGGCTACGGTTGCGGTGCTCAGGGCGATCGCGCATCCCGCCGCCGATCGTTCCGCTGTCGCATCCGTCAGCTCGAAGGCCTGCTCTAGCTTGAGGTCGGGCAACCCTTCCATCTCAATGATTTTGCCGGAGTAGATATTCTTTTTATTTTCTTTAGCGACCGTTAGAGTACCCTGCTGGATGGCCACGTAGGGAATCGCATTGACCACGTCCCGCAGAGTCACGCCCGGTTGCAGGCTGCCCTTAAACCGCACCAATACCGATTCCGGCATATCCAACGGCATCACGCCCAATGCGGCAGCGAAGGCCACCAGCCCAGACCCGGCGGGGAAGGAAATGCCTAGGGGGAAGCGGGTATGGGAATCGCCCCCGGTACCGACGGTATCGGGCAGCAACATCCGGTTGAGCCAGGAGTGAATAATGCCGTCCCCTGGGCGCAGAGACACGCCCCCGCGAGACGTCATAAAGTCCGGCAGTTCGTGGTGGGTTTTGAGGTCAACTGGCTTGGGGTAAGCGGCGGTGTGGCAGAAGCTCTGCATCACTAAATCGGCGCTGAATCCGAGGCAAGCCAATTCTTTGAGTTCGTCGCGGGTCATGGGGCCAGTGGTGTCTTGGGAGCCGACCGTGGTCATGATCGGTTCGCAGGAGGTGCCAGGGCGCACGCCCGGTAGCCCGCAGGCTTTGCCCACCATTTTTTGAGCTAAGGTAAAGCCTTTGCCCGTATCGACGGGGGCTTTCGGTCGCGCAAACAGGGGACTGGGAGGTAGACCCATGGCCATCCGAATTTTGTCGGTCAGGGTGCGGCCAATTAGGAGGGGAATTCGACCTCCGGCGCGGACTTCGTCCAGAATGGTGTCGGGTTTGAGGGCGAAGGTCGAAATCACCGCTCCCGCAGCGTTGGCGATTTCTCCTTTGTAGGGATAAATCGTGATGACGTCTCCGGTTTCCATCCCGGTCACATCGCACTCGATGGGCAGGGCACCGGAATCTTCGGCGGTGTTAAAGAAAATGGGCGCGATTTTGCTGCCCAACACGTAGCCGCCGCCGCGCTTATTGGGCACGAAGGGGATGTCGTCGCCCACATGCCACAGCACGGAGTTGATGGCGGATTTTCGGGAAGAACCTGTCCCCACCACGTCGCCCACGTAGGCTACCGGATATCCCTTTTTCTTGAGTTCGACAATGGTTTCTAGAGATCCGGGCTGCCGCGTTTCCAGCATGGCGAGGGCATGGAGCGGAATATCGGGGCGGGTGGTGGCATGGGTGGCAGGGGAGAGGTCGTCGGTGTTGGTTTCGCCGGGCACCTTGAAGACCGTGACCGTAATGGACTCGGGCAATGGAGGTTTATCGGTAAACCACTCGGCATCGGCCCAGGACTGGAGGACCTGTTGGGCGTAGGAGTTGCCGTTCTCTGCCAATTCTTGAACGTCGTGAAAGGCGTCGTACACCAACAGAATTTTTTTGAGGCTGTTGGCGGCGGTTTGGGCCAGGTCTGGCTCGGCATGGCGGAGCAGGTCGATGAGCGATCGCACGTTATAGCCGCCCATCATGGTCCCCAATAACACGATGGCTTCTCGGGGCGATACCAGGGGGCTAGCGGCAGTGCCGTTGGCGATCGCCGTCAGGAACCCAGCCTTCACGTAGGCCGCCTGGTCTACGCCCGGTGGAATGCGATCGCGCAGGAGGGTCAGCAAAAAGGCCTCCTCTCCCGCTGGCGGATGTTGCAGCAACTCGCAAAGCGCCGTAGCCTGTTGAGCATCCAAAGGAAGAGGCGGTATACCTGCTTCAGCTCGCTCTTGTGCCTGTTGACGATATAACTCCAGCATGTTCAAGCCTCTTCTCGCGCAAATCTCTAACCATTAACTTTAGGAGTCTCCTCCGCTTTCGCTGCGCCTGCACCGAGCGAAAAGATACAAAAATACATTTCCCTATGCTTAATTCTAGTGTTTTAAGCTGCGCTCATTACAGAAATAGGCGTCAGAGAACGCGCCCCTAGAATATTAGGCTAAAGCTTTACTCTAAGGGCTTTTTTGACCGCTAGACTGTACCTGATGCAACCAAATGGAGCGTGCAAACCATCGGGTTTAGAAAACGATGCCTGAGAGACTTTGCTTGGCAAAGCTAAAAACGGTATATTCTGCTACAAGTATCCCTTTGCTGGCGGTGATAGAAAGGGGGATGTTTGAAGTATGGTTACGGTTAAGAACTTAAAGTGTTGTTTTAGCCCTGGAGAAAGACATTGAAGAAGGTTGAAGCTATTATTCGTCCCTTTAAGCTCGACGAAGTGAAAATTGCGCTGGTCAATGCAGGTGTCGTTGGCATGACTGTTTCTGAAGTGCGCGGATTTGGACGTCAGAAAGGGCAAACGGAGCGCTACCGAGGCTCTGAGTATACGGTTGAGTTTTTACAGAAGCTCAAGATCGAGATCGTGGTCGAAGACGGTCAGGTGGACATGGTCGTCGATAAAATTGTGGGCGCGGCTCGCACGGGGGAAATTGGGGATGGCAAAATCTTCGTGACGCCCGTAGACAGAATTATTCGGATTCGTACCGGTGAGAAGGACTTTGAAGCGGTTTAAGGGACGATACCTCGATCGCGCTAGCCATTCTTTCAGGGCAATATCCAGAGACCGACTCCTATGACCCAAATTACGGGCCAAACCAAGTTGCTTGGCGTCATAGGATGTCCGATCGAGCATTCCCTTTCGCCAGCGATGCACAATGCCGCACTGGCCGATCTCGCTCTCAATCGAAGCCAGACTTTTCTTGAATACGTTTATTTGCCGTTGAGGGTGGAGCCGGAAAATCTCGAATCGGCATTAAACGGTATGGCGGCCCTAGGGTATCGAGGGTTTAACGTTACGATTCCCCACAAGCAGGCAATTATGCCTTACCTTCGGGAAGTTTCCGCTCTGGCTCGAGCCGTGGGCGCGGTCAACACCGCAATCCGTCGAGGTGGCGACTGGGTGGGAACCAATACCGATGTTCGAGGTTTTTTATCTCCTCTAGAAACGTTAAGTCGGGATTGGAGCAATTTAGAAGTCTGCGTTTTGGGGAGCGGCGGATCGGCTCGCGCGGTGATTGCAGCCTGTCACGAGCTCAATTGTGCGGCGATTCACGTTGTCGGTCGCGACCCAATGAAGTTGCAGCAGCTTCAGGACAGCTTACGCCAAACGGATGCGTCTATCTCCATTCAGATTCGCGATTGGTCGTCGATCGACACCCTCTTGCCTGATGTTGGATTGGCGGTGAATGCGACGCCCATGGGGATGCATCCCAAGCTAAACGAATCGCCGCTGGGGGAAACGGCGATCGCCCTTCTCCCCCCTACGGCGATCGTCTACGACCTTATCTACACGCCTAGACCCACCCAGCTTTTAGCCTTGGCGCAACGTCAAGGACTCCAAACCATAGACGGTCTAGAGATGCTAATTCAGCAGGGAGCTGCAGCGTTTGAGCTGTGGACTGGAGAATCGCCCTCAATCTCGGTCATGCGCGAAGCCGCTCTGAACGCTTTAGGATAAAAAACCAATGCGGTGGCTCTAGAAACTTTGCTGGTGGCGAATGAGGTTGAGGAACTCTTCCCGCGTTTTAGGATCGTCCCGGAATACGCCCAGCATGGAACTCGTGACCGTCCAGGAACCGGGCTTCTGCACCCCGCGCATCACCATGCACATGTGGCTGGCCTCGATCACGACGGCTACGCCCTGGGGTTCTAGCACTGTTTTGACGGCCTCCGCGATCTGCCGCGTCAGACGCTCCTGAACCTGAAGCCGTCGGGAGTACATTTCCACGATGCGAGCGAGCTTGCTCAGCCCGATTACTTTCTGGTTGGGGATGTAAGCAACGTGGGCTTTTCCTAAAAAGGGAAGCATGTGATGCTCGCACATGCTAAACAAATTGATGTCCCGCACCAATACGACTTCATCGTGACCCTCATTGAAGATCGCGCCATTGACCAGTTCATCTAAAGATTGGGCGTAACCGCTGGTTAAAAAGCGCATCGCCTCTGCAACCCGCTTGGGCGTTTTGAGCAGACCTTCTCGCTCGGGATCTTCGCCCACCCCTAGAAGCATCGTCTCAACCGACTCCATCATTTCTTCCTGAGTGACTTCTTTGCGAGGGACTCTCCCATCGCCTTTAGCGTTTGGACTGCGAGTCTCCCTGGCTGGATGCGCGATTGGGAAACCGTTAGAACTATCGGAGAGGTTGGTTGAAGAAATCGTCATAGGTCACGAGTAAGGTTACAGGTTTACAGAACAAAGGGAATGAGGAATTCTTCCAGCGAAATAGCCTCACGAGATTGAAGCGGGACGATTTAAAACGTTCCCGAATTTGGCATCAGCACCAGTTCGTCTAAGACGACGTGCTGAGGGAGCAGTGCCGCATGGACGATGGCGTCCGCTACGTCCTCCGGCGTCAGCATCAAAGACCGATCGAAATCGGCATTGACGGTAGGGGTGTCCCAAAGCGGGGTGTCGACCGCTCCGGGACAAAGGGCGACCACTCGAATGCCGTAAGACCGCTCTTCTTGAGCCAAGGTTTTGGTCATGCCCATCAAGCCGAATTTACTGGCACAATAGGCCCCCCAGCTCGGAAAAGTTTGTCGGCCCGCGATGGAAATCACGTTGATAATCGTGCCGGAACGTCGCGATCGCATCTGCGGCAGAACCGCTTGAATACACTGTAACGGACTCGTCAGGTTGAGATCGATGACCTGCTGCCAGTCCGCGAGAGAAGTCTCGAGCAGACCCCCGGTGTACCCCATCCCCGCATTGTTGACCAAGATGTCTGCGGAGCCGACGGTCTCTAGGACTTGCTCTAATTGACTCTTAACCCGATCGACTTGGGACAGATCGATGCTGAGGGCGATCGCCTCGGCCCCTAAGGCTCGCACTTCCTCAGCAGTAGCTTGGAGTGAGTCTGGGGAGCGACCGATCAAAATAGAAGATATACCAGCCTTTGCGAAGGCAAGAGCAGTAGCTTTACCAATGCCGCGACTGGCCCCTGTAATCAGGGCGCGCTGAGAAGAGGAGGGAGAAATCAAAGGATTTAGACGCGACGAAAGTACGGTTTGTCAAGAGCCGAGAAATTGCTGAGGTAACCCCGGACCGACTCAGAAGGGAATGATTTGAATTCTAAGACATACTTAACAAATGTTAAACTTCGCTCATTATATCATTGCTGTCCGAGCGCAGGCTTAATCTGTCAAAAGCTCGCAAAAGACGCGGAATCCAGTCCTTCCAGCCGTTCGAGTTGGCAGATTGCCAGCTCCACCCCAGGAAAATTTTTGACCAAAGATTGACAATTGGCTCTAATCTTTGGCGGTAAATTGAATCCATCTATAACAGCTCGCTCCAAATAAAATGCAGCCTTTTGTCAGGAGCGCAGGACCTCATGTCCCTACAGGCATTAAAGCTGAGCGCGCTCGATAAATACACCCATTTTGCGGAACTTATTGTAACGCTCTTCCTTGCGTTTTTCTGGAGATCGGGCCTGGAGTTGAGCCAGGGTTTCGATCAGCGATGTTTTAAGGATATCAGCAGCTTTCACGGGATGGGCGTGGGCGCCGCCCAAGGGTTCTGGCAAAATTTGGTCGATGAGTCCCAGCCCTAGGAGGTCTCTCGCGGTTATTTTGAGCGACTCGGCAGCCTGGGGGCCTTTTTGAGCATCGCGCCAGAGAATGGCGGCACAGGCTTCCGGGGGGGCGACGCTGTAAATCGAATGCTCGAACATCAGAATGCGATCGCCGACGCCAATGCCAAGGGCACCTCCCGATCCGCCTTCTCCAATAATGGTGCAGATAATGGGCACGTCTAGGCCGAACATATCCCGCAGGTTGCGGGCGATCGCCTCGCCCTGCCCGAACTCTTCGGCGTCCAGCCCCGCCCAAGCTGCTGGAGTATCGATAAAGGTTAAAATCGGCATCCCAAAGCGGTTGGCGTGGTTCATCAGCCGCATAGCTTTGCGGTATCCACAGGGTTTTGCCATCCCAAAATTGCGGGTGACATTGTCTTTCGTATCGTGTCCCTTCTGCTGGCCCAACATCAACACCGGCTGTCCGTCGATGCGACCGACGCCGCCGACCAAGGCCGGGTCGTCGCCACCCCGGCGATCGCCGTGCAGTTCCAGCCACTCGTCGCTAATCGCCTGAATGTAGTCCAGCGTACTGGGGCGGCGAGGATGCCGCGCGAGCTGAAGTTCTTGCATGGGCGTGAGGCTGCTAAAAATTTCCTGACGGAGCTGGGTCGCCCGCGCTTCCAGCAGCCTGAGGTTATCGGTCACGTCGACGCCATTCTCATCCGCCAATTGGCGGATCTGCTCGATGCGCGTTTCCAGCTCTACGAGCGGTTTTTCAAAATCCAGAAGCTGAAGTTTTCGATTAGAAGCTGCCATCCGTCAATACCTTCAACCCGCAAGGGGCGCGCATGCAAAATACATTGCCTAGAAAAGACTGTATCAAGAAATACCGCTCTGGCGGAACGAGTCTATCCAGCTATCTTCTCTTCAGGAGGCTGCAAGTGGGAGCAGTAATGGCCTAAACCCGTGTTTCACCGAGGCTCGACCGATCTGCTCCATTTTTTCTACTGTAATTTGATTTCGGCCCCAAGAAAAATTCAGGTGCCATTGCTCGAACTCCAGCAGCATTGCTTCCGCAAAGCAAGCAAACAACTGACGGGAAGGGGTGTCCATATTGACGATATTCATGATTTTCCAGTCAATATCGAGGGAATGCTCGACGATGCCACCGCTGAGGACGCGCACGCCAGGAGCCTGAATTTTAGTGGCCAAATTTTTAGGATAGCCGCCGTCGATCATGAGGCAGGAGGGTTTTAGGGTGGCTGGGTCAATCTCAACTCCCTTGGGCATGCTAGCAACCCACACCACGATATCGGCTAAGGGTAGCGCTTCTTCTAGGGCCATGATTTTGCCGCGCCCTAACTCTGCCTGAAGATCCTGGAGCCGGGTTTGGTTGCGAGCCACCAGCAGCAGTTCGTCGATGTCTGTGCGGGCATCGAGCCAGCGGCAAACTGCGCTGCCAATGTCTCCGGTCGCGCCGCAAACCGCTACTGTAGATTTTGCGAGGTCGAGACCTAACTGCTGAGATGCCTGCTCGATCTGGCGACAAATAATATAAGCCGTATGGGTATTACCCGTGGTAAACCGCCGGATATCGAGTTCGATGTCGCGGACGCGCGTAATGCGCTCTAAATTAAAGTTCTCAAAAATAATGGATGAAAATCCGCCCAACGCCGTGATGTCGATGCCGTGTTTTTGGGCGTGAGCCATTGCGTTGATAATTTTGCGCGTTGCCGATTTGACCCGTTGCGTGGCCAGCATTTCCGGCAAAAAACAAGATTCTACGTACTTTCCGTGGATGACCTGACCTGTGGCACTGGTGACGGTAATCGAATCCACAATTTGGGGCGGTGCCATACACCAAAAATCCAACCCTTGGTCGGCATACTCTGGATAGCCCAAATCCCGCGCCACAAGCTGAGCGTGTTCCAAACTGGTGAGATGGCCAATTAAACCAAACATAGAATTATTTGCACTGATGTCAGCTCTCTAACCCTTGTTGCGATTTGCGAGGGCCAAAAAGTTAAGGACTGTTAAAATAGTACACAAATTCTTCGCACATCACTGAGGGTTCAGCGATTTTCAGATAGAGCCAAACTCAGTTTAGCGACTCGCCGGACTGAACTTGGCAGCAATCCAGAATTGAGTGTGACTTTTGGAATGGGTGACCGGAGACTCGAACTCCGAACCAAAAGATTAAGAGTCTTCTGCTCTACCATTGAGCTAGTCACCCCAGTACTGCATCGACGCTCGGAAATTGCGTCTCTTTCCAGAACATTCGCCCTACATCCTAACACGGTACCTCCACCATTCCAAGGATTAAGCCGCTGGATTGCGTCACTTTTGTTGCTGAAAAAGCTGTTTGAAGAGCCGCTGCTGCACGCTGTGATCGACAATAGGCTGGGGGTAACCGCAGCGATCGCAGTCCTCGGCAGAAATTTTGCCGCTGACCAAGTTTTCCGTATCGATATGGCGCAGTTCGGGGAGCCACTCGCGGATGTACTCGCCCTCCGGGTCAAATTTTTGCGCCTGGGTGGTGGGATTGAAAATCCGCAAGGGCTTTGGGTCCATTCCGCTCGATGCGCTCCACTGCCACCCACCATTATTGGCGGACAGATCGCCATCGATGAGATTTTGCATGAAGTACTGTTCGCCGCGCTGCCAGTTGACGATCAAGTCTTTGGTCAAAAAGCTGGCGACGATCATGCGGCAGCGATTGTGCATCCACCCGATTTGGTTCATCTGACGCATGGCAGCATCCACAATGGGGTAGCCTGTCTGTCCGTTACACCACGCTTCAAACTGCTCGTCTGTTCCCTGCCAAGGAAAGGTTTTCCAGCGCGGTCGATAGGGACCGTCCGCCAGGGCGGGGAAGGCGTAAAGGGCGTGCTGATAGAATTCTCGCCAGGCGAGTTCCTGCCGCCAGGTTTGAATGCTAGCGCGGACTTCGTCGCTGCGGCTGCCTTCCAACACCACGGTGGTGGCGGACCAAACGGTGCGGATGCCGATGCTCCCGAATTTGAGCGGGGCGCTCAGGAAGGAGGTACCGGGCGTGGCGGGGAAGTTGCGGTTTTCCTGATATTCGGCGATCGCGTTGTGGCAGAAGTAGTCGAGCATGTCCTTGGCTGCCTGCTCTCCCGGATCGGCAATCAGGGGTGCTTCCCACACAAAGCCGAGTTCTGGTGCAGTCGGCAGGGGTAAAATGCCCGCTTCGATGGCGGTGGCGTGCTCTTCGGCAGTTAAACCTCGAGCATTTCTAAGGGCGGGGAATGGCTCTAGTTTGGTTTTGCTGCTCCAGTTGCGCCAGAAGGGGGTGTAGACCGTATAGGGTTCTCCCGCTCCAGTCAGGATCTCGTTGGGTGCGTGGAGGAGTTGGTCCCAGAAGGTGGAGACGGAGATGCCTTCTTGTTGGAGGGCTAGGGTCACGCGGCGATCGCGGTCTTTGGCATAGGGTTCGACGTCTTGATTCCAAAATACCGCCGATGCATTGAGGGCACGGGCCAGCTTCGGGATGGCTTCTTCCGGTTTGGCTTTGAGAATTAAGAGTTGGCTCCCAGCCGCTTCATAACATCGCTCTAGTGCTTGAAGGCACCCAATCATAAAGGTGACGCGTGCGGGCGCGACGTCGTTGCGGTTCAAAATATCGGGATCTAAGCAAAAGACTCCAACCACTCTAGGACTGCGAGCGCGGGCTGCCGATAGGCCCACATTATCCGAACTTCTAAGGTCGCGGCGGTGCCAAAATAAGATGAGATCAGCCATCAACGTTCCTGAGAGGGTTAAGCTTTTGTCAAAGATGGCATCGATCCCTTCGTTCATGCACGATAGCTTCATTTAAGTCTGAAGATCAAGGGAGATAAGGCTGAAGATCGAGGGAGAACCGATCGCTCGGTCGTTCGAGCTTCTAGCCCGATCGGCTCGCAAAACGGAAGGGTGCGATCGCAGGTGTTACATCGAACTTCGAACCCCAACGCGGGGCAATCGCTGCTGAAATCCGCATGCGATTTCGTAGGGAATCGTATCTAGAAGTCGGGACCACTCTTCGGACGGGATGTTGCTGCTGCCATCTTTCCCTAGGAGCGTAACGCTATCCCCAACGGCTGCATCGGGAATGGCGGTTACGTCAATCACAATCTGATCCATTGTAATAATTCCCAATTGCGGAACGCGCTGTCCCCGCACCAACACCTGCATCCGATTTGAAAGATTGCGCGGGACTCCATCGGCATAGCCAATGCTGATAACGGCAACGCGACAGGGGTTTGCGGTGACAAAGCGGTGTCCGTAGCTAATGCCCACCCCTGCGGGGAGGTCTCGAATGTGGGCGATCCGGGCGCGCACCTGCATGGCTGGCTTGAGGGCGATTGCCGCTTCAAACTGAGGCCCTGGATAAATGCCGTAGAGGGATAGTCCGACCCGCACTCGGTCGTAGTGCATTGCCGGACTGAATAAGGTTCCGGCGGAGTTAGCAAGGTGCAGCGTGGGAATTGGAATGCCTGCCGCGCGCGATCGCCCGATCGCTTCCTCAAAGCGGGCCTGCTGTTCTTTCATGAAGCGGGGATCCGGGTCGTCGGCGGTGGCCAGATGGGAATACAGGCTGGCGACGTGCAGGTGAGGGAGCGCCATGACCTGCTGCATAAAGTCTGCGCATTGCTCCCACGGATACCCGAGGCGCGACATACCGGTGTCGATTTTGAGATGGACGGGGAGCGGTGCTGAGAGTGCATCGGCAAAGCATTGGGCTTGGACGGGGTCGCAAAGGGTGGGTTCCAAGCGCCACTGGGCGATCGCCTCAATCTGAGCGCGGGACTGCACGGCCCCCATCACCAGGATGGACGCGCGAATCCCGGCCTGCCGCAGTTCGATGCCCTCTGGTACGGTGGCCACACCGAAGGACTTTACCTCTAATTGCTCTGCTAGGGCGGCAACCCTGACTGCACCGTGGCCGTAGGCATCGGCTTTGACGACTGCGAGGAGGTCAGTTCCAGGGGTGAGAACGGACTGAAGGGCGCAAATGTTGTGGGCGATCGCTTCTGTATCGATTTCAACCCAGGCGCGTTCCGCCGCGAGCGCATCAGAGGAGGGGAGGATAGGCATAGTGTAAATCGAACCGATCTAACTGGCGAGTCCTATTTTGCGCGGAGCAAGCCCATTGAGCAATAGTTACAACTCGGATCTACGCGCCAATCCCACCCGGACTGCTTCGTTCAGCGTGGTCAATCCTTGTCGAGCCAACTCAACCCCCTGTTCGAAATAAGTTTGGAAGCCGCGCTCCGCAAAGGCTTCTTTGTCAGGTAGGGTTTCTCGGCAAAGCTGAGGATGCGGTCCACCCAATGCTCTACAGAGGCTTGCCACGGCCAGATCTCCTGTAATTCCCGCTGCGCTTCTAAAAATTCGCGGAAACTCTGTTCCTGCATCTCTGGATTGGCTACCTTAAGCAAAAAGTTTTCTTGAGTCATCTTTAGTTTGGCTCCTGACGCTGATATCGAACGCAAAGCTCAATCGATTAAGGCTTTCAACCCCATACACGACTTCAAGGGGAAGACTGAGTCGTCAAATACGCCTTAGCGCCAATCTCTGCTAAACGACGTTGCTTGGCCTGCACCATTTCCTCAAGCCCCTGCCGGAACTGTAGAACCTTCTCCAGCAGATCTGGCCGCTGTGCTGCCAAGATCTGGACTGCGAGCAATCCTGCATTTTGCGCGTTGCCGATCGCCACCGTCGCCACTGGAATCCCTGCGGGCATCTGCACGATCGAATACAGCGAATCCACGCCTTGCAAATGCCGACTGGCCACTGGAACGCCAATCACGGGCAAGGGCGTCAGCGCGGCTACCATGCCCGGCAGGTGCGCTGCGCCGCCCGCTCCGGCAATGATGACTTTCAAGCCCACGGTATGGGCGGTTTGGGCAAACTCCACCATCCGTTGGGGGGTGCGGTGCGCTGAAATGATTTCAACGCGATGGGCGATGTCGAAATCTTGACAGACGGCGATCGCCGCTTCCATCGTCGGCAAGTCAGAATCGCTTCCCATGATAATGGCAACTTCTGGCGTCGGTTCTGAATGGAACATGAGGGGACGAACTCCGTAAAGGATTTTTAAGGATGGTGCGATTAGATGGGTATCGTTTTGTATCGAACTATCGAGTTATACAAACTTCTATTGCAAAACTGGGCCATTATTAGAAATAACCCTTCGGTTTATTCAGAATGGAGCTAGGGTTGTAACACGATTTAACGTTTCTAGGGAAATGGTTATGAATGGTTTACTGCAAAAATACCGCTTCGCCTGCACGCTAACTTTTGGGGATATCTACGGTCAGGTGATGATTTGGCTGATCGTCATTTTTATTAGCCTGGGTGCGGCCATTGCGATGTATCAGAATCCCGTCTATGCCTTTCTGACGAGCGGCCTAATTTTGGTGTTGTCAGTACCATTTCTGCTGTTTGCGTTTGTAACGACTTTATTAAATCACATTGAATTACTGCCTGCGGATTCAGTCGTGCAAAAAACCCAGTCTAATTCGACCGTCGCGGTCGAACCTTCGCGCATCGTTCAGCCGGGGTAAAAACGAGAGAGTTTGATTCATCGCGCGCGATGAAAAGATCTGAGTCAAGCTCTTCAATCCGGATTTACAACCACTCATGGGAATTTTGAGTGTGGGTATGCCGACCTTTCTCTCGGGTCGGCTTTGCTTTGGCTGGTTTGCTTTGGCTGGTTTGCCTCAAGCGCGAAATGTTGGATTGCGCTCGCGCTTCGCCTAACCTCCCGCTATTTGCCGCATTTTAGGGATTAAAAACGGGTAGGATGAAGGCTAAGATGATACCGACCATGACAATTCCTTCGATCGCTTTCAAGATTGAATCGGAATGTTTAAACTGGATTCCTTGAAGCCAAGATTGGGGGCGATCCCCTTGGCGTATTTTCCAATCGAACATCGAGAGGAGGAGTGGCGTTCCGCCGACCTTCGCGCCAATGAGTAGGTGTATTGCAAGACTAACAAACACGCCGACCCATGCAAGTAGATGGGCTAGATACCATTGTCGATAGATCTCTCCAGCAGGGAGCCACTCTTCTTTCATCATTCGGCCAGTAATCGCAGCAAGCGTTACTGCAAGTAACATTAACGTATTGGCAAGGCGATGTAATGAAGTCCACCAAATGGGCTTGCCAAACTGTTTTAATTGACTGAAAGATCCGTCTCGAACTAAACGACGAGCGCCCAGATGAAAGCTGTATAAGGCAAAGACGGGTAGAAACAATAGGAAGGTTAGAGCAATGGTGCCATGAATGCCTTGAATGTCAGCCAGCGCGGGTAAGGCAATACTTCCCCAGCGCTTGTCGTAGGTGTTATAAACCCAAAAACCTGAAATTAAGGCTAGAACGGTTAATATTGCAGCAGCACCATGTAGTATTCGAAGGAGAACAGGCTGATATAGATTAGATTGGGTCATACCTAAAATTGTTCTGGTCAGGAGTTCCTCGAACTATATCAAAATCAAGAATTTTAGGCAAAGACTCGAGCGCATCGCGAGTATGAAATTAATTTTTAATATAGCGAAGTGATTTAATTAAAATTGCAAAAAAAATAACGCGTTTACTTTTCTTTTGGATGGATGTAATGAACTTATTTAATGATTATTTTTGTAGCAATAAGATGTATTGGCTGCCATGAAATCATCTTTCTGCTACTGGATTGTCAATGCCCACCTTCTCGGATATCAAGGGCGACAGCAGCTCGCGCTAGATGAGTTGGGGAAGATTCTCGCCATTATGCCGATGGATGGGGCAAGATCGGTTTTGCAATCTAGCGTTGATGTTGCGGGAGATTGGCTCTCTCTAGGCGGTTTAGACCTTCAGATTAATGGAGCCTTAGGGCTAGCATTTCCAGATTTAGGGCCAGATAAAGCGTTACTGCTAGAGGAGGTGGCTGCTTTTTTATGGGCGCAAGGGGTGGACGCTTTTTTGCCTACCATCGTCACCACTGCTGTTGGCAACATTCATCGGGCTTTGGATTGCATCGCTTGCTTTAAGCCCCAAGGCCACCAGCCGATCGCCCAAATTTTAGGCGCGCACTTAGAAGGTCCCTTTCTCAACGCGCAGAAGCGCGGTGCCCATCCCGAAGCGTATCTTCAGCCCCTCACTCTGGAGCGGCTGAAGCAGGTGCTCGGCTCCTACGCGCCTTGGGTAAAAGTGATGACCTTAGCCCCAGAACTGGATGAGTCTGGGGAGGCGATCGCCTATCTCCGCACTCAAAACATCACCGTCAGCCTGGGCCACTCCAATGCCACCGCCGCCCAAGCCCAAGCCGCCTTTGCCCGAGGTGCCACCATGGTCACCCATGCCTTTAACGCCATGCCATCCCTGCACCATCGCGAGCCCGGTCTGCTGGGGGTCGCTGCCCTCGCGCCAGGGGTATGGTGCGGAGCGATCGCCGACGGGCAGCACGTTGCACCGCAGATGCTGCAATGGCTGATCCGCGCCACCAATCCCGGAGAACTGTTCTTGGTCAGCGATGCCCTTGCCCCCCTAGGATTGCCGGATGGGCGCTACCCGTGGGACAGCCGGCAGATTGAAGTGACCCGAGGGACCGCGCGCCTGCCAGATGGAACCCTGTCGGGCACGACGTTACCTTTGCTAGAGGGCGTCAAAAATCTCGTGAAGTGGGGCATTTGCGACCCAGAAACGGCGATCGCCTCGGCCACCGAAACGCCTCGACAGGCCTTGGGCTTACCGGGGCTTGGCGTGGGGCAGTCAGCGCGTCAGTTACTGCGGTGGCGGCTCGCTTCCGATTCCAAAACACTAACCTGGCAAAGGCTCTGGACGGGAGACTCGTTTCCTGTCTCGGCAACGCGATCGATCGCAGGAGCGACCCCATGAACGCAGACCCGCTGCACTTAAAACTTCAGGGCCTATGGGTCGGAGCTGCCCTAGGCGAATTGCATGCCAAAGGGCAACTCGACGAACTCCCGCCTGCGGGCGAAAGAGATCTGACGGTGCGAGAAGCGTTACCGAGAACTTACCGCCTCTGCCTTCTGACCGCGCGCTGGCTGAAGGGTCCCGGAGACATCGACGCCGACCTGTGGCACTGCACCCGATGGCAAGATTCGCTCTTAAATGTATTGCCGTTGACCTTCATGTATCCGGCGATCGCCGAGTCGGAACGCTCTGCCAACGTCCAGCCCCAAGCGGCAAGCCGCATCCTCGCTGTCATTCGAACCCTAGAATGGCTCCAGCGCGCCGAGCCGCCCGAATATTTACTGTCTTATCTCCTGCAAACGCCCGGACTGCAAGAAACAGCCCTAGCCGAACAACTGGGTGCGGTGTACCGACAACTGAGCGATCGCAGTGGTATCCCGCCGCAGATCTCGAGGGACAGCTCCGCCCTCGAAGCGAACCCAGACTTCGCGATCGCGCAGGTTCTCTACCTGCTGCTCAGCGCCCCTGAAGATTTCCGCCTGACCCTACAGCGATCGGCCCTTGCCCTTCCCCATCAACCCGATTTGCAAATTCTCTTGGCCGCCTTGTCAGGCTTCCATAACGGCTTTTCGAACCTGCCCGCACCCTGGCGCTGGACCCTCAAGACCCTGCAGTGGTCTGTCGCCACACCCCTAGAAGACGGATTGCAAACGTTAGGCAACCTCTGTGCGGCGCGGTGGGCTGGTTGCCATACGCCCAGCCCAGATCGAGACTGGTCTGTCGTTGCGGTTTCCCCGCCGGGACAGCTTCGTCCGCGCTAACGCACTCGATTGAGACCTCGTTTCGTATAATGGTTCAGGTGAGGATTGTATCCGCTTCATCATCCAAGTCCGATCCTGGCAGCTTTATTTCCGAGTCCACTCCCACTGTAATGGCGACCGATCGAGATGTACCGATGGCAGTAGCGCCTCTGTTCGCGTATCTCCCTTTTTATCGAAGGGGTTCCATCGTTTGAAGGGTCTGAAGCTCGGATCCTTGAGCGAGCGGATGGGGTTTTGTTCTCCATCTGTCAAAACTCGTCGCGGTCCTACGTTTCGTCGGTCTGCTTTGTTGGCGCTGTTGGCGTTGCTGGCCCTCACCGGCACCATTGGCTATCGGTTCTACAACGAACCGCAGTTGACCGTCAACACGCGCGCCCCCCAAACGATTTATGCCCCTCGGACGGCGATCGTCGAGGATAAAATTGCAACCGCAATCGCACGCAAGGCGGCCCGCCAGACAGCGCTGAATGTTTTTACCTTAAGCCAACCCCTGACCGAGACCATTGAGAATGACCTCTCAACCCTCATGATTCAGGCTCAGGCCATTCGCAAACTGGCAGGACCGTTCCCATTTTTGCCCACCGCAACGCTTTCCATTCAGACGCAGCAAATCCTGCGACGGCTCAGCCTTTCAGAGCTAGAGGCCCTATTGGCAGCGGTGACATCCCGCGATCGCCTGGCCGAGATCGAGCCATCGCCGGAACTGCGACAGTCCGCAACCGAACTCAGCGCGTTTTATCGCAAAGCGGGCCTCACCGCACCTCAATGGGCGCGAATGCGCCAGACCGTCATCCAAGCTAACGAACGCTACCAGCTCGCCAAGCGTTCCGTTGCCGCCCAGCTCGTGACGCTGCAAGTCGAGCCGATCCTCGACCTTCCCGATCGGGAATGGGAGACATTTTATAAAAAACTCAGAGTCGTTTTGCGGCGGATGCTGGCTCAAGGCGTTGCCCCCGGACTGCTCGGCGACGTGACCAAAAAAGCCGTCGCCGCCCAAGTGGACGACTGGAGCGCACCCCACCGCGAGGCCGCAATCCAGCTTTTGCCCAAGGTCCTCCGGTCTAACCTCGCGATCGAGCCGGGAGAGACCCTGCGCCAGCAAGAACAAGCGGCGCAGCAAATTCAACCCATTCAGGTTTCTATTCGCAAAGGGGAGGAGATCGTTCGCAAAAATCAGCCCATCACCTCCGCTAGTTTCGCGCTCTTGGATAGTTTTGGGCTGAGTCAGCGGCGCGTGAACGTTCCCGGTTTGCTGATGACAGGTCTTGCCGTCGGCGTCGCGCTAGGCTTGTTTGCATGGCTGAAGGGGCGATATTACCAGCGCTGGTCCCACCAGCGCTGGTCTCCCGCAGATACGTCTTTGGTGCTGTTATTGTCCCTCGGCGCGCCTCTCTTGATCGGCCTGACGGAAGTCACCTATACGCCGCTACCAGCCGTAGGCTTGCTCCTGGGCAGCTTTTACGGATCGGCGATCGGGGCGATCGTGGTGGTCCTGCTCGGCTTTTTAGTGCCGCTGGGATTGCCATCTGCAGTCTGGCCCACCTTTGCGGCCATTGCCATCGGCAGCCTTGTCGGCAGTCTGCTGGCGGGACACGTGCGATCGCGGGAAGAATTAGCGCGCGTGGGGCTGGTGTTGGGGGTCGTGCAGGCTGTTGCCTATGCGATCTTCCTAGGCAGCACCAGCAATCCAGGGATCTACAGCCTAACTCTATCTGCGCTCCGGCAAGGACTGATTGGCGTGGGCTGGTGCATTATTGCCTTGGGCCTGAGCCCGTACCTGGAAAAACTATTCGATTTAATTACGCCGATTCGCCTGGCGGAGTTGGCCAACCCCAACCGACCGCTCCTCAAGCAACTGGCAGAAGAAGCGCCCGGTACGTTTCAGCACACGCAACTCGTCACCACCCTGGCTGAGGCAGGCGCGCGCGCCCTCAATTGTAACGTCGAGCTCGTCAGAACCGGGACGCTGTACCACGACATTGGCAAAATGCACGACCCCCAAGCATTTATCGAAAACCAATTTGGCTGTCCCAACAAGCACACCGATCTCGACGATCCTTGGTTGAGCGCCCATCTCATCCGCCAGCATGTAGAGCAAGGGCTGGTGATGGCCCGTAAAGCAGGACTTCCCTCAGCGGTACAGGCGTTTATCCCAGAACACCAGGGCACCATGCTCATCGCCTACTTCTACCATCAAGCTTGCCAGCACGCTCAGCAGTCCACTCCACCCATCGCGATTCAAGAGCGAGACTTTCGCTACGAGGGGCCAACGCCTCAAAGTCGGGAAACGGGCATCGTGATGCTGGCGGACTCCTGCGAAGCGGCTTTGCGAGCGATGAAACAAAAAGATCCTAAAGTCGCCCTGCGCACGGTGAAGCAAATCTTTAAAACCCGGTGGGAAGATGGTCAACTTGTAGATGCCAGCCTGAGCCGCGAAGACCTTGAAAGCTTAGCCAATATCTTTGTCCAAGTCTGGCAGCAGGTCAATCACGAGCGGATTGCCTATCCTCCGCCCGTTCCTGTCATGCCGCGTCAAATTCCTCAGCGGGGGGCGTGAGCTGCACGACCGCGACCTTGTCTCGTCAAGCCTTACAATGTTGAAGGCTTGACGAGACCGTTCTTTAGTCTCGGGCCTAAACTTTATGTCAAGGATGAGGTGAAATATGGCTTTAGCAGTGGGAACCCCTGCACCTGCGTTTACTGCCCAAGATACCCACGGCAATACCGTGTCGCTATCGGATTTTTCGGGTAAAACGGTGATTCTGTACTTCTATCCTAAGGACGATACGCCTGGTTGCACGAAAGAAGCCTGTAGCTTTCGCGATAACTACACGGTTTACCAAGGTAAAGATATTGTCGTTTTAGGCGTCAGTGCCGATGATGAAGCGTCGCACCAGCAGTTTACGCAGAAGTTTAACCTGCCTTTTCCGCTTTTGGCCGATACCAATCGCTCGATTATCCAGTCCTACGATGTGGATGGTGGCGGATATGCAAAGCGGGTCACCTACGTGATTAACCCCCAAGGGGCGATCGCCCACGTCTACAGCAGTATCAATACCGAAACCCACGCTACGGACATCCTGTCCGATCTAGGTCTCTAAACCGATCGGTTTTTGTGCGGAGGTGAGGCTGGTCCTGCTGGCCTCTTCAAGATTTTCCGGGGCGATCGCCCCGAACGTTCCCTAAGGTTAATCTTTAGAGCCCGCGCCCAAACTGCCGAAAGTCTTCATCGCGATCGCTCAGCTTCGCCCATTCCACCCCCGCCTGCTGCAACCGTTCTACCAATCGGGCGCAAGCAGGCCGTTCGGTCGCGTAATGACCCGCATCGATCAGGATGAGGTCGCGATCGCGGCTTTCTTGAAACTGATGAAATTTGCAGTCTGAGGTGAGGTACGCTTGCGCGCCCGTCTGGCTTACCGCGCTGATGTAGCTCGCCCCAGAACCGCCTAGAACGGCCACCCGTTCGATCGTCTGCTGGCGGTCTGCATGGGGCGAAACCAGTAAATCTGGCGGGTTGAGAGCGGTTTGAACGCGCTCTAAAAGCTGTTGGAGGGATAATGCCGGCTGCAAGTCGCCCACTCGACCGTACCCCAGGCCGTTCTGCGTTGGCTCCACGGGTTCGGGGTGCTGAAGGTCGAGCAGTTGCGCGAGGACATCGGCGGTGCCGCCTGCAACTTGGTCGAAGTTGGTATGGGCGCTGTAGACCCCAATGTTGTGGGCGATCGCCAGCCTGACCATCTCCCCAATGGCATCTCCCTTACGGACGGACTTGAGGGGGCCGAAAATGAGGGGATGGTGGGCAAAAATGAGGTTAACGGACGTGCCTTGGTGAGAGAGCGCTATCGCCTCTTTCATGACTGCTAAAGTCGGCGTCAGACAGACCAAAACCCGCGCGGGTTCGTCTAAAATTCCCGGCTCGATCTGCCAACCGCAGTTGTCCCACTTTTCTTGCCAAGCCGGGTTCGCCCAGCCTTCAAACCAGCGCATCAGTTCGGAAATCTTCATAGCGTTATTTTACCGTGCGGGCGAGCTTAACGAATGCCCCAGCGCCTGCGCCAGCTAGAGGTGGATTCGAGCTGCGTTTGCGCTTGTTCTTGCTGGTGTCGGGCGGCGATCGCTGCGGCTCCGTCGCTCAGACTCGGGTCGCGGTAAGGGATGGCAGCGCGCGTTTGGAGGTGTTCGCGTTCCATCTGCGACAGGGGGAACAGCGTCTGCGATCGCCATGCCGCTACCGTCCCTTGAGACCATTCGTGGGACGACCCCTGACTTTGGCTGAGGGGAATCGTCCCAATGCAGAGTCCTGCTGCCAGGAGTGCAGTCCGCACCGCTGCCGAGCGCGAATAGGTGGAGAGCTTCCCGTCAGCGGCCAAACACTTCGCAACCATCCCTAGAAACTCTACGGTCCAAAGCTGAGGACAGCGGCGGGGTGAAAACGGATCCAAGAAGATGGCATCCGCCTCAAAACGCTGTCGCACGAGTTGCTGTATCCCTTGACGGGCGTCCCCGATCGGCAGATGAGCGCTCAGGTTCTCTCGCTGACAGGTGTGCGTGCGGGCTAAGTCCCGCAGGACGTCCTGTACCCCGTTCGACCAGCCGTTCAGCACTTCTGGTATTGCCGCACCAACGGGTACCGTTGCGTCCAACTCCAGCCCGTAGACCTCAACCCGACAGCTTGGATTGACGCGCCAGATGCTCTCGAGCGCCGCTGCCGTGTTGTAGCCCAGACCGTAGCAAATGTCTAGCAACCGGAGCGTCGGTTGCGTTGCTTTTTGGCAGAGATCGGTAGCGGCGACAAACTTTTGAAATGCCTCTGTTTTAGCACCCTGCCTGCTGTGAAAGGTTTCGCCAAATTCTGCCGAACTAAAGGTATAGGAGCCATCTTGGGTCGGTTGGGGGGTCCAAGTTATCATTGTGCTTTAAGCTAACTACAGCGTTTGTATTCTCGAGCTAATAGACTTCAATGCTGAAGGCCATTCTATTATCCGTTCGCCGTTGGATAGTTTGGGGACTGGTGGGTTGCTTGCTAGTGGTTGCTGTTGCGGGGTGCCAGTGGCAGCTCAAGTCTGCCCAAGCTCGGGTACCCCAACTGGTTCTCAGCAGCCTCAGCGATCCGAAAACCTTTAATACGGTTTTGAGCCAGGAACAGAGCGATGTGTTTCCCCTCATTGGCGAAGGGCTGATTTCCGAAAACGGCTTGACGGGCAAAATCGAACCCGCTCTCGCTGAATCTTGGACGATCTCGACGGACGGCAAGCAGGTCGTGTATACCCTCAAGCCCAACCTTAAATGGTCGGACGGTCAGCCGCTGACCGTGGACGATGTGGTTTTTACCTACAACGACGTGTTTCTCAATAAAGAAATTCCCACTGACTTTCGAGATGTGTTGAAAATCGGCAAAACGGGCGCGCTGCCAACGGTCCGAAAACTCGACGAACGGCGCGTCGAATTTTCAATTCCAGAACCTTTTGCACCGTTTCTACGGGTCACGGGGGCGGGAATTTTGCCGAAGCATATTCTAGAAAAGTCGATTCGGACGAAAGATTCCAATGGCAAGCCTCATTTTCTCTCGGTTTGGGGCGTGAATACCCAGCCGCTCTCGAATATTGTGGTGGCAGGTCCTTACAAGATTGAAAGCTACCGCGTGGGCGAACGGGTCATATTGCGCCGTAACCCGTACTACTGGCGCAGGGGCGATCGAGGGGAGCAGCAGCCCTATGTCGAGCGGATTGCGCTTCAGGTTGTTGAGAACACCGATACGGATTTGCTCCAGTTCCGTTCTGGCGGTATTGATGTCAATGATGTCACCTCTGATTACTTTGCTCTCCTCAAGCGCGAAGAAAAGCAGCGAGGCTTCAAAATCTATAATGGCGGACCTTCTTTGCGAACGCTCTACCTCTCGTTTAACTTGAATAAGGGGCGCAACGCATCGGGGAAACCCTTTGTAGACCCGATTAAGTCGAAGTGGTTTAACAACGTCAAGTTTCGGCAGGCGATCGCCTATGCCACCAACCGCCGCGACATGCTCAACAACATTTATCAAGGGCTGGGCGATCTCCAGCACTCCATCATCCCCGTGCAAAGTCCTTACTACTTATCTCCAAAAGCAGGACTTAAAACCTACGAGTACGATATTGACAAAGCCAAGGCCCTTTTAGCTGAGGCCGGGTTTAAGTATGACGCCAACGATCGGCTCGTCGATTCCGACGGAAATCGGGTCCGGTTTTCGCTGATTACCAATGCAGGCAACAAAATCCGGGAGGCGATCGGCGCTCAGTTCAAGCAAGACTTGTCGAGGCTTGGTATTCAGGTCGATTTCAACCCCATGGCCTTTAATACCTTAGTGGATAAACTGAGCCGCTCGAAAGAGTGGGATTGTTTGCTGCTGGGCTTTGCGGGCGGAGGCATCGAACCCAACCAAAGCTTTAATATTTGGGCGGTGAATGGGGGACTCCATTCCTTCAATCAAGGCCCTGGTCCCGGTGAACCACCCTTTCCCGGCAGAGAAATTGCGGACTGGGAGCAAAAAATTAACGATCTCTACATCCAGGGCGCTCAAGAACTCAATGAAACCAAGCGCAAGGCCATCTATGGCGAAGCCCAGCAGCTCGTGCAAGAGTATCTGCCCTTTTTCTATCTGATTACGCCGCTGTCCTTTTCGGCGGTGCGCGATCGCGTCCAAAATATAAAATACTCTCCTCTCGGCGGCGCGCTCTGGAACATTCACGAACTCAAGATTGCCGAAAAATGAACCGCCTCTATCCGGGATTCGCGAGACCGCTTAGGATATGAAGTGGGTTTAGATAACGCTCGTCGTTTGTAAACGCCTTTGTCGGACGGAGTTAGGATCGGGAACAATCTGGTATGGATACAAAAACATTTAAGCGCTCCCTGCACCAATCCGAGCAGTACCACCGGAAGGGCTTCGGCCACGAGGCGGCAGTGTCCGCCCTGCTCGATTCCGAATACAAAAGCAACTTGATCCAAGAAATCCGGGACAACGGCTATACGCTGGTTCGAGGCAACGTCACCATCCGTCTGGCGGAAGCCTTCGGATTTTGCTGGGGCGTAGAACGGGCGATCGCCTTAGCCTACGAAACCCGCCAGCAGTTTCCCAAGGAGCGGATCTGGATTACCAACGAAATTATCCACAACCCCTCGGTCAACAAAAACCTGCGGGACATGGCCGTCGAATTTATTCCCGTAGACGAGCGAGGCCAAAAAGACTTTTCCATCGTCGAAGGTTCGGATGTCGTCATCCTGCCCGCCTTTGGCGCTAGCGTTCAGGAAATGCAGCTCTTGACTCAAAAAGGCTGCACCATTATGGATACGACCTGTCCCTGGGTTTCTAAAGTCTGGAATAGCGTCGAAAAGCATAAAAAAAGCGACTACACCTCCATCATCCACGGCAAATACCAGCACGAAGAGACCATCGCCACCAGCTCCTTTGCCGGAACCTATCTGATCGTGCTCAACCTCGAAGAAGCCGAGTACGTGTGCCGCTACATTCTGGAATCGGAAGAAAGTGAAGAAAGGCGATCGCAACGCAAAGCTGAATTTTTAGCAAAATTTAAGAATGCCCACTCCGACGACTTCGACCCGGAAACGGATCTCGTGCGAGTCGGCGTTGCCAACCAAACCACCATGCTCAAAGGCGAAACCGAACAGATCGGCAAGCTCTTCGAGCGCACCATGATGCGCAAATACGGCCCCACCACCCTCAACGATCATTTCATGAGCTTCAACACCATCTGCGACGCCACCCAAGAGCGCCAAGATGCCATGTTCCAGCTCGTGGACGAACCCTTAGACCTCATGGTCGTGATTGGCGGTTATAACTCCTCCAATACCACCCACCTTCAAGAGATTTCCATCGAGAAAAACATTCCCTCTTACCACATCGACAGCGCCGATCGCATCGGTCCCGGCAACTGCGTCGAGCATAAGCCCCTCAATCAATCCCTCACCCTGACCGAAAACTGGCTGCCCAAAGGTCCTCTTGTCGTGGGAATTACCTCAGGCGCTTCAACGCCAGATCGGGTCGTCTCCGATGTCGTGAAAAAAATTTTCGCGCTCAAGAGCGCTGCCGTCGCTTAGGTCTGCGCGCTCCAAGGGAGTTGGTTTTACTTAAAAACAATCATAAGCCCCATTAGCATGAAGCCAACAAACCCAACAACCGCAAGGACGTCGGTCGTTCGCTTTAGGTTGGAAACCCGACGGTCTAGCTTGTGCAGGACATCGCGGTCGGAGTAGACCGAGCTGACCATTTGTTGCAGAGAGCTTTCTACCCACTTCAATCGGTTGGCCTCCTCTCCGCTCGCGAACGGCTGCTCGGCTCCTTCTTGAAAGCCCTCGATTTTTCGATGTCGCTCTACTTCTTCCCGGAGCTGGCGGGTTGTTGCATCAAAATCGAACCGAAGATTGGTGAGCTGTGCTTGTAACTGTTCGTGGCGGATATCTACCTGAGTTTCCAGTTGCCCGAGGCGAGGTTCGACAGACGCATGGGGAGCCGTCTCTAAAAAAGTTTTAGCGCGATCGACATTGTCTTTTAGGACTTGGTAGGTATCTGACAGCGTGCTAAATTTCTCCTTGATTTGAGACAGTTCGTCTAAAATCTCCAGAGATTGGGCAAAACGTTGCCTTAGTGCGATGAGTTCCTGCTCCAGTTGGTTAATATCGTTCAATGTCAATCACCCTGCGTTCGTTTTGGCGAAGTTGTTTCTATGTTTTACGCTCGATATCATGGCAACCGCTCCATTGAAAAGGTTGCGTCTATCCCCCGCCAAAATTTCTAAGCACTTGCGTCTAAAACTCTAAGCTTCGACTTTAGCGTATTGGCTTGTTCGCATAAAAGATTGAGGTGTTGCATTTCCCAAATAGCTCTCAACCATCGGCAAGGTTCCGAGGTCGCGCCAAAAACTTGGCTCATAGAGTCAAACAGAATGCGGTTAGGCCGATCCGTCGGCCAACTGTTCAGAATGCCAGTCAGCCAACTCAGGGTCTCCTCAGCATTGACCGCCCAAGCTGCGCGACAAATTTGGAGCGGAATGGTTGGGGAAAAGCGTTGGCTTTGAGCGTGGGTAAAAGCCAACCGAAAGTAGTTCATGGCGCGTCGATCTCGCGGTTGAAATTTACAAATGAGCTGCCCAGATAGATATAGCGCGCTGACGTGGGTGGGTTGTTGCTGAAGCTGTTGCTCGAGTTGAGCCATCAGGGCAGCGGCTTCGCTCGCCTCATGGGTGGCATCCAGCAAGCGCATCATTAAGTCTGCATCGAATTGAGACGGAAGACTTAAAATCCGAGACAAATCCGAGCTGAGAAGGGGCGATTGGGGGCGGGGCGGGGCGGTTGGACTTGCAGATGTTTGAAGCGGGTTGATGTTTGCCAGCAGTTTTTCTAGCAGCCCCGGACCCATCTGACTGTAGCCCCGATCGACGGATCGGATTGAGTTCGCTAGGTCTTCAGCCGACGTGCTCTTGAGTAAATAACCCTTAGCGCCAGCCCTGAGCGCGTCGGCGATATGACTCTCTCGATCGGAGCCGCTCAGCAATAAAATGGCAATCTGGGGAAACTGGCTGGCGATCGCTTGCGTCGCTTGCACTCCATCCATGATAGGCATATGTTGATCGATTAAAAGCACGTCTGGCAAAAGCTCGGTCGCGAGGTCGATAGCTTCTTGACCGTTACTGCCCGTCCCAATGATTTCGATATCTGGCTCTGCCTCAAGGAGAACCTTCAACCCTTGAGTCACAACTTTTTGATCGTCAACAATGACAACTCTAATCATGAAATCACTTTAGTGCATGAATGCACGTTGAGATGTGTAACGATAACAACTCCCATAAAGCAGAATATTGTATCCCCCTTATGAGAGTTGTTTGTCCCAACAGCATGACATGCCCTCCCCCAGCGCGACAAGGTTTACGGCGGTCAATTACTCGCAAGGGCTTTCTATCGTTGAAGGGAATTGACCTACTGCAATCCATCGGTCTAAAAAATCATTTTGTTAAGCTGTTTCCCGTTCAAAATAATCGAAGCAGGCTATCTATTCGACCGTGCTTGCTTCGCAAAAAGGGCGGGTGAATATTCTTTGAAGATTCGCAGGAGTACGGGTTTCCTAGGAAATAAATTCATTTTTTGATTTGAGACGCGCAGGGTACTCGCTCCTGCATGTCTATCTTTTCACAGAAGGATGCTGGATTTTATCGTCGGACAGATCTGAAGGTTCTCTGGCGTGTAGGTGAGCCGAAACGTTTTGTGGGTTGCCCCAGATTACCCGCTCGTGCTTGTAAACCACCATACCGGGCTTTGCACCCTTAGGTTTGTATACATTTTTAGGTTCTGTCCACACCACGGGCACTTGGGTGCTTTGACGCGCGCGGCTATAGTAGGCGGCCAGGTTTGCGGCGTGCTGTAGGTCTTGAGGCTCGACAGCAGTGCCAGCATCAAGCCGCAGCAAGACGTGACTGCCTGGAATTTCTTGGGTATGAAACCATAGGTCGTAAGCGCCTGCAATCTTAAAACTGAGCTGCTCGTTTTGTTGATTGTTGCGCCCAATTAAAATTTCCCCTCCACTGGGGGCGGTGTAGCGATAAAAGTCCGGTCGAGCTTCGATCGGGGCGCGGTAGTCGGGATCTGATAGATACTTCTGCTGAATTAACTCTTCGCGGATCTCCGCCAAAATCTGCAAATCGTCTTCGCTGTCAAACTGCTCTAGGGCCTCAATCGTGGCTTCGACCTGCAACAAATAATCGATTTCTTGCCGCACTGCCTCTAACAAGGGTTTGACGTGGTCGCGCGATCGCCGCAATTTCTGATGTCGGCGGTAAAACACCTGGGCATTTTGAACGGCGTTGCGCTCGGGATTGAGGGGAATAGTAACGGGCTGTTCCGTTTCAAAATCAGGGAGTACGATTTGAGACATGCCCAACTGCCAAAGATGCAGGTGCGCCATGAGGAGATCGGCCTGTTGGCGATAGCGATCCGCTCGATCCGAAGCCGCCATTTGATTTGAAAACACCTCGGCTTTGACTTGAAGTTTGGCAAGGGCATGACTGAGCTTTTGCAAAAGCTGATGGCGGAGCTGCTCGAAGGACTGCCGATCGAGCTGAGCGGTATAGTAGCGATCAACTAAGTCCTGTACGGAGGTTGCCGGTCGAATCACATCCCAGCCCAAGACTGTAAAGCCGCCGTCGGCGCGCCAGCCGGGTCGAAAGGATTCGGACGCTAGCGTCGCTAACCAGCTCTGCCAGGTTTGGAATAAAGTATCCCAGCTCGACTCGGTCAAGGTATCTGTGCCTTGGGCGGGGTCTAAGTTGGCTTTTGCCAGGATTTCTAGCACGAGGGCGGAGCTGAGTCCCCGGTAGACCTTGAGGATGGTTGACTTCAGCGGCCCCGGAATGAGGGTAAGGCGATCGCGCCAAGCCTCCTGAGTTTCTTCTAAGGCCGGAGTCGGCCCCGTCAGTCCTGGCGGCAACTCATAGGGCCTTCCCGTTTGGATAGAGCGCACCCGCGACTGATTGGTCCCAACCTGATGGGCTGCGGTCACGACGAGCCGATCGGCGGTGGTCAGAATGACGTTGCTGTACTTACCCATAATTTCGACATAGAGATGCCACTGGGGCGGCTCTTGCGGGCGCTGGGCAAACTGCAAATCGATGACCCGTTCCCAAGGGGCAATTTGCTCGATCGCGACAAGGGCAAAGCCGTTGAGCTGGTGGACGAGCTGCTGACTGAAGGTAAACGTGTCGGGAGATCGCGGCGGGGCTTCCCCCATTCCAATGCGGGCGGCTTGAGGGTGCCAGCTCAGCGCGAGCCAGCCTCGCTTTTTCAGGGTTCTCAGGGCCAGCTTGACCGTAAAGCGATCGCACTGATAAACCTGCTCCAATCGCGCTGGGATCCATTGCGCGCGTAATTCGCTCTTAAGGGCGATTAACGTCGTTAAATCAACCTGCTGCACAATAGAACGCCCTAGTTAAGTTTTATGATCCGACTTTTGCAGTACTTTCCGGCAAACACCACTCTGAGCGCCATCCTAGCGAAGAAAAACTTCTATTAACACCCCAATGACAGGGATTTAGGGTTGTGACTGCCAGAGTTTTGCCGATACCATTGATCTCAGAGACACAGGGGGAGAAAACAGCCGATTGCACAAGCAAATCGATTAGCTGCTCGCGACTGACCTGTGGGGGGTAGTACATCACTTAGGAAAAAGGTCATGGATATCAAGCTTATAAATATTGGTTTTGGCAATATTGTCTCTGCTAATCGCGTCATTGCCATTGTGAGCCCAGAATCGGCACCTATTAAACGCATTATTACCGATGCTCGAGAACGCGGACAACTCATCGATGCTACTTACGGACGGCGCACTCGAGCCGTGATCGTCGCAGATTCTGGTCATGTTATTTTATCCGCCATTCAACCCGAAACTGTCGCTCATCGATTTATGGTCAGCAAAGAATCCCACGACAGTAGCGATTAATGATTTCGGTCAGCCAATTTATAATAGGTAGAGAAGAGCAACCTGTTATCTCAACGGACTCCAACTACGGTCTATGTCTTCTTTGAGGTTGCTCTATCTACTTCAATCTACCGATAATATCAAGACTCAAGATTCTGGGCTGCACTTTGGATTAGACTCAATGTCTACCGATGTTTTTGATTGACGCCTATTTCAGTCTATATTGACATGTCTAACCCATTTTCAGAGTCGAAAAATTTGATTGTTTTTACAGGGCCGAGCGGCGTCGGCAAAGGAACTGTTTTAAGAGCGATTTTAGGGCATCATCCAGAGCTGCATCTTTCTGTTTCGGCAACGACGCGATCGCCGCGACCGGGTGAGGTTGAGGGCAAACACTATTACTTTCTGACGCGATCGCAGTTTGAAGCGATGGTAGCCCAGGACGAGCTTTTAGAATGGGCCGAATTTGCAGGCAACCTTTACGGCACTCCTCGCCAACCCCTGCTGGATCGTATCGCCCAAGGCCAACGGGTCATTTTAGAAATCGAGCTAGAAGGGGCGCGTCAGGTCCGCCAGACGGCTCCCGACGCCCTGCAAATTTTTATCGCGCCGCCCTCTTTGGAGGAACTGGAAACCCGGATCCGCAAGCGCGGGCAAGATACAGATGCGGCGATCGCCCGCCGCCTGGCGCGTGCCAAAGTCGAAATTGCTTCGGCCCATGAATTCGACGTGCAGATCGTGAACGACAATTTTGAAAGGACGGTCAAGAC
The DNA here is from genome assembly GCF_044923475.1 of Altericista sp. CCNU0014. Taxonomy (NCBI): domain Bacteria; kingdom Bacillati; phylum Cyanobacteriota; class Cyanophyceae; order Synechococcales; genus Altericista; species Altericista sp. CCNU0014. The sequence goes on along the minus strand of NZ_CP137338.1, from coordinate 158,672 downwards.
CCTAGAAGAAGTGTTGTTTCCCAATTCATTTGGCGCGGCTGGCGCATCGCCCTCGATCGCGAAGGCTTTGCGGTAAAAATGAGCGGACAGATGAGGGGCGCTCAAACGATCGCTCAAATTATTAAGATCTGTATTCCGACCGATGAATCGGGGTTTTATGGCATGATCGATGAGTGAAGCAAGTTTAATGTTTTTGTTCTGACACCACAGGAGTTCAACCATGTCTCTGAGATTAGGGGACACCGTGCCCGACTTTACCCAAGAGTCCTCCGAAGGGACGATCCATTTTTACGAGTGGGCTGGCGATAGCTGGGTCATTCTGTTTTCTCACCCTGCGGACTATACTCCTGTCTGCACGACCGAGTTGGGCCTCGTCGCAAAGCTAAAGTCCGAGTTCGATCGGCGCAATGTCAAAACCATTGCGCTGAGTGTAGATAGCGCGGAATCCCACACGGGCTGGATCGGCGATATTAACGAAACCCAAGGCACGTCGGTCAACTATCCCATTTTGGCCGATGCAGATAAGAAAGTGTCTGAACTGTACGACATGATTCACCCGAATTCCAGCACGGGTAATACATTGACAGTTCGTTCGGTCTTTATTATCGATCCGAATAAAAAGCTGCGCTTGACGCTCACCTATCCTGCCAGCACGGGCCGCAACTTTGACGAACTGCTGCGAGTGATCGATTCGCTCCAGTTGACCGACAACTACAGCGTGGCTACTCCCGGCAACTGGTCCGATGGCGGCGACTGCGTAGTGGTACCTTCGATCCCCACGGAAGAAGCTCGCGTGAAGTTCCCCAAAGGCATCACGGAAGTGAAGCCTTATCTACGGATGACTCCCCAACCCAATAAGTAAATCGCGAATTCCATTGACGAGCGGGGGCAGGTTTAGCCAAAGGTGTAACGTTTGCACTCAAAAAGCTTTAGCAAAACCTGCCCTTTCGACGTTTCGATCGTTTCGATCCTTCTCTCAAACTTCGTGATAGGAAACAAGGAACGAACCCTTTAGGCACTTTTGAGCGTAAACACGGTGATTTCGGGGCGACAGTTAAACCGAATCGGAATACCAGAGCTGCCCAACCCTCGGTTTGTGTACTGAATCATAGAACCCACCTGATATTGTCCCAGAGGATACTTATAGGCCAAAGGCGGTAGCACCCGCTTCATGAAGGGAATATAAATTTGTCCCCCATGGGAATGTCCCGAGAGCTGAAGATCGAACCGCCCCGTAGCAGCGCTGGTATCGGCAAAGTCTGGCTCGTGGGCGAGCAGGATTGCTGCACCTGTTGAGGGAAGCGCGTCTAGGACTTTATTAAGGCGATCGCGCTTTGCCCACACATCATCGACCCCGCCAATATGGAGCTGCGCCAAAGTTCGATTGAGCGTGACAACCTGATTAGAGAGCACATCAACACCCGCTGTTTCCAGCGTTGTTTGAATGAGATCTGGATCCGTCCAGGCATCATGATTGCCTAGGATTGCTAAAGTTTTATCCGTCGGCTTCAAAGCTTTTAAGCTCATCAGATTGGGCGCATACTTCTGGGGATTCCGGGTGACAAAATCTCCCGTCAACACCACAAGATCGGGGTTCATTCGATTCACCCGATCCACAATTTTCTGAATGCGCTGAGCTGTCATCCGGCGATCGGCGTGGATATCAGACAGTTGAACGACGCGATAGCCCGCAAACTCAGGAGCCAAATGGGGCAAAGATAGCGAAACCGATCGCACTTCAATCCAATTGGGTTCGAGGTCGTGGACGTAATAAACCACCAGCAGTAAAAGACTGAAAGCCAACGCAATTTTTTGATACAGGCGAAGCTTAAAACGACGACTACGGCGATTCATAACGGCAAGTGCTCAGCGTGGAGACAGGATACAGCCTATCCCCTAGACCCGCCGATCGGCTAGGATCGCACTATGACTGATGCAACCTTTTCTTCGGACGAGCCACAGCAGCGGCGATCACCTCGTCTCAGCGATTGGCGACTCTTTCTCAGAATTGCGCCCTACGCCAAGCCCTATACCTCCACCTTGCTCGTTTCGGCAATTTTGTTGGTGCCGCTGTCCATTGCCAGCGCGATCCAACCCATCTTAATCGGACAGACGATTTCGCTGCTGAAAAATGAGCCCAGCACCTACGGCTTTTTGAGAACTCTGGATTTGCCCACGGGATTGGCCGCGCTCAGTGGGTTGCTGCTGGTAACGGTGATCTTTCGGTTTGGACTGCAGTCCTGGCAGGGGTTTCTGGTTACAAAGGTGGGCCAGCAAATTACCTCCGATATCCGCAACGATCTGTTTCACCACGTCCTTTCATTGGCAGCGCAGTTCTTCGACCGCACTCCCGTCGGTCGCCTCATTACGCGTCTGACGAGCGATGTCGAGGCCTTGGGGGACGTATTTGCAACTGGGGCGATCGGTATCGTCAGCGACTTGTTCTCGATTCTGACAATCGTGGTGACGATGTTCGCCATTCAATCGGATTTGGCGCTGCTGTTGGTGCTGCTGCTGGTGCCCGTGAGCGTTTTGATTTGGTATTTTCAGTACGAGTACCGCAAAGCAAACTACAAAGCCCGCGACGAACTCTCTGCCCTCAACTCTACACTGCAAGAAAACCTGTCGGGAATTAGCGTGGTGCAGTTGTTTCGGCGGGAGCAGTTTAACAGCCAGCTATTTCAAAATACCAACCAGCGCTACGTCAAGCAGGTAGACCGCACGATCTTTTTTGACTCCGCCGTATCTGCCACCCTGGAATGGATCGGTTTGATCGCGATCGCTGGAGTGCTCTGGCTGGGCGGTACGCGCATCCTCAACGAAACCCTCACCTTTGGTACCCTCTCGACCTTTATCTTATTTGCCCAGCGTCTTTTCAATCCGCTCCAGCAATTGGCTGAAAAATTTACCTCCATCCAGTCCGGTTTCACCGCCGTGGAGCGGATTAACAATTTGCTCAGCCAGCCCGTGGATATCCGCGATGCCGTCGCGCCGCGATCTTTGCCCCAAGCAAACGATGCCCGCGCCCTGGGAGAAGTGGCGTTCGAGGATGTTTGGCTGGCCTATAAAGACGGCGATTACGTGCTCAAGGGGCTAAACTTTACGATCCGGCCAGGGGAAAAAGTGGCGATCGTCGGGCCGACGGGGGCGGGCAAAAGCTCTATTATTCGGCTCCTGTGCCGCCTCTACGAGACCAGTCAGGGCAGCATCACCGTAGACGGCGTGGATGTAAAAGACATCGCGCAAAGCGAACTCCGCCGCTACGTGGGCGTTATTTTGCAGGATGGCTTTTTGTTTGCAGGAGACGTAAAAAGCAATATCGCCCTCGGCGAGAGCTACTCCTTAGAACAAATCAAAACGGCTGCCGCCCAAATGAACGTGGCAAGTTTCATTGAAGAACTCCCCGAGGGCTACGATACGCTGCTGCGGGAGCGGGGTACCAACCTATCGGCAGGCCAGAAACAGCTCCTGGCCTTTGCCCGCGCTGCGGTGCGCAACCCCCGCATTCTCGTCCTCGACGAGGCCACCGCCAATCTCGACGTGGGCACGGAAGTATTGATTCAGGACGCCCTAGGGCGCTTGCTGGTCGACCGGACTGCCATTATCATCGCCCACCGCCTCTCTACCATTCGCAACGTGGATCGGGTCTTAGTGCTGCGCCATGGCGAATTGGTCGAATCCGGTTCCCACGAGGCGCTGATGGAACTGAACGGGGTGTACGCTAACCTCTACCGTTTGCAAATGCTAGGACAGGCGCTTTAAGCCTGCCCGAACGTTTGGTCGAATGCCACAGGCGTTGGGCAGTATCTTCCAAAACCGAGCACGGGGCTGAAGATACGATAACGGACGGAAATACGCCGCAGCCCCAAATCGGATGCTCGACGAGGCGGCAATCGCCACTGGGGACCAGCGGATAGCCCAGGACAGATTGCACGACGGCAACATCATCCAGCGTTAGAGAGCCAGCGCGAGAATAATAGGGATGTCCCGTGCGCGGATCGAAGCCATCGGCGGCGTAGCCTTCCTGATGCAAGACGACGATGAGTTGTTTGGCCCAGTACAAAAAACGGCGACGGAGCTGTCGTTTTTGTTGTTCTGTGATGGGGGTAACTTCGTTGAGCGCGACGGAGCAAGGCTGCAAAATGACCATGACGGACTGCACGGAAACCTGCCAGTCAGGCAAAAGACTGGCCCGATGGCGATCGATGAATGGGCTGGGTTGATGGACTGAATATTGCAGGCCAATCATGCTGTAATCCCAAAGGTGAGGCCATTCTTGGTGAGTTGAGAGTTTTAACAGAAATGGGTTAGCGTGTCGATTTGCGAGGCAGCGCGCATCTCAGGCAGCTTGGGCAATGCGGCCACTTCCTACTGTCGCAGGTCTAGAGGATATCCTTGAATTTTACCTGCATAACACGGATGTTTTACTGGGGATATTCCACATTCCGCACCATTAAATTGAACTAAGATGGCTTGCGCTGTGTTATCGAGGATTGTAGATGACGGAAAATTATTGGTGGGCGCTCCAAATTCTCAGCGAACCTGCTTCAGATGAGCTATTGTCTTGGGCGCTTCAGGCACAGGGATGTCAAGGCACCGCAAGTCAGATCGAAGGCGGTCAGCTTAAAATCTGCGGGTATTTTGCCCAAAGTCAGGTTTCCGAAGCGCGCCTAGCGGAAATGGCGCAGTACTTCAAGCAAGTTGCAGCAGACGCGAACCTCAGCCTTTCTGAAGTCAGTTGGAGCGCGATTCGAGAGGAAGACTGGGCGAGTAGCTGGAAAGATTACTGGCACCCCACGGAAGTGGGCGATCGCCTCCTCATCCATCCCGACTGGCTGCCCGTTCCCGCAACCGACCGAATTGTTTTGCGGCTCAATCCCGGCGTTGCGTTTGGCACTGGCGCTCATGCCACGACGCAACTGTGTTTAGTCGCGCTCGAACAGCAATTGGCGCAGCCGAGCGCTCACCCGCCTACCGTTGCCGATATTGGTTGCGGGACTGGAATATTGGCGATCGCCGCCCTCCAGTTGGGAGCAGGTCGAGCCTTTGCGGTCGATACCGACCCCCTCGCCGTTCAGGCCGCGCGGGAATGTCGGGATCTCAATGCCATCGCGCCAGACCGGATGGTCGCGACTGAAGGCAGCATAGAGACGGCGATCGCCCTAGCTCAGGAACCTGTAGACGGCTTTTGCTGCAATATTTTGGCCCACGTCATCATTGAGTTAGTGCCCCAAATGAAAACCTTGACCAAACCCCAAGGGTGGGGAATCCTGAGCGGTATTTTGCAAAGACAGGTGCCGGATGTAGTGGAAGCCCTGACTGCTCGAGGTTGGCAAGTGGTGCAGCGCTGGCAGCAAGAAGATTGGGCCTGTTTGAAAATTGTTCGTTCTGATTGAGGCAAGGTAGCGACCCTCATCGCGATCGCTACCCACATCAAGAAGAAAGTCCCTTCGGTACTAGCAACATCCATACCCATAATGTTTTCTGACTTTAGGCCTGCTAGTTTGCGCCTTGTCCTTTCGGAGCAAGTAGCCATTTCGGGGACTACGTGAGCTGTGCGGGGGGTATGACAGCTCCATCAATATGTCTATCTAAACAGATCCGACCCGAGAACCTACAGGGAGAATTTACGGAACTTTCGAGAATTTAACGCGCGGATCTCTCTGTAAGACTACGGTAATTTTGCGATGGGAAAATTCTCTAAACCCCAGACTTAAAATCGGCGCTTATCTTTAAATTCCTTAAGTTCCTTCTCCTCAAGGCTTTTAGGTTTTTCAGGGTTTCCTGACAAAGAAAAACGTGCGGTGGTCGGGCGTCCCAAGCTCGGCTCGTTTTTTTACAATTCATCTCCCAGCATGCCGCGAACACCCCAATTTGCCTTGGGTGTTTCGAGAAGTGTAATTTCCAAATCTAAAGGAGCAATATCGAAATCGGACTGAAACCGCTCAAACAGCAAGCGAATGAGTCGCTTTTTAGTTTCGACAGTTCGTCCTTCAAACATCGAAATTTCGAGGATCGTGTAGTTCTCTGTGCGATCGTCAGGGTACAGGAAGGTTTCTGGCTCTAAGGTCATAAATCGATGGAATCGCTTATCAGGGGGGACGTTAAGGGTCTCCATTAGGCAAGCATGAACCGTATCCGACATGGACTGAATTTTAGGAAAGAGGCGATCTCGGAGACCGTAGATTTTGACCTGTACCATCATTCACTCAATGCCCCGTTCTAATACTGTCGCGATAAAATTCTGCCAGACCTGATTCGGCGACCACACCGCTTTCAGATCTGCCATCGCCTGCTCAGGGATCCACCCATCTTCAAAGACATGGTAGAGCGCCATAAAACAAGACACTCGAAAATTGGCAGCACAGTGAACCAGAAGGCTTCGATCGTTATAGCGGCGCATCGCAGCTAAAAAATCCTGGAAATTTTTGAGGGTAGGATGCTCCCACTGCACCGGAATATGCAAATAGCTCAACCCCATGGATTGGACTAACCCCTGTTCGTCGGGCAGGGCATAGTCCGCATCTGTTAGTCCTAAATTGATGACCGCCTGAATCCCTTGTGCTGCAATGCGCTGAAACTGCTCCTCGGTGGGTTGCCCGCTGGTGGCAATCTCAGGGGAAATCCGACGGTAATGATAGAGCTCGGTCAGCGGATCGGTTGCGGACATACTCGCCTCCCTTTTCAGGTATCAGTTTAATCTTCAGCTTCGGCAATATGTCCGCCAAGGTAAAGCGCGCCTACTTTGGGGTCGTCGAGCAGTTGCGGACCGGGGCCTTCGTAGCGATCGCGGCCCGAGTCGAGCACGTACCCTCGGTGGGCCATAGATAGGGCTTTGCGGGCGTTCTGCTCGACTAAAATAATGGAAACGCCGTTTTGATTGATCGCCTTAATTTTGGCAAAGATTTCATCGACCAAGATAGGAGAGAGCGCAGCGGAGGGTTCGTCTAAAATCAACAGTTTTGGGTCTAGCATCATGGCGCGGCCCATTGCTAGCATTTGGCGCTCTCCACCAGAAAGGGTTCCAGCCTGCTGCTTGCGTCGCTCTGCCAGCTTGGGAAAGGCATCGTAGATTTTTTGCTTGAGCGGGCCGAGGGGTACCGTCCGCACAAACGCCCCCATCTCTAGATTTTCTTCAACGGTCAAGGATCTAAATACATTCGAAATCTGAGGCACATAGCACATTCCACGCGTCACAATCTCATTGGGCTTGAGCTTGGCAATGCTGCGGCCTTGAAAAACAACCTGGCCGGTATGGGGCGGAACTAACCCGCAGATGCACTTTGCTAGGGTCGATTTGCCCGCACCATTCGGGCCAATGATGGCAACAATTTCGCCGGGGGCAACGTAGAGATTTGTGCCCTGCAAAATATCCAGTCCTGGAACGTATCCAGCAAAAACAGATTCAACGCGCAGCAGCGGCTCAGCGGTAACGGACATCCAGCGATCGCTCGAACTCATGGGGCTAGTCGAGTCTCATCCTATCAGCTTCAATTCGCCTCGCGCAAAAATCAGCGGACGGAAAAGAACCTTCGATCGCCGCGCGGCCTCGCCTTATGCTGGAGTCTTTTGAAGTTCCGGACGCTCTTCGGCCACGATTGCGCCTTCTACGGGGCAAACTTGAAGGCAAATCCCGCAATCAATGCAGGTTGCAAAGTCAATCCAGTACCAGTCAGTTCCCTTTGTATTTTTGCCCGGCCCTTCGTGGATACAGGCTACTGGGCAAGCATCAACGCAATCCGCAACGCCTTCGCAAACATCAGTCACTATCGTATGAGCCATTGCGTTTTTTCCCTCTAATTTTCTGAAGTGCAAACATTGCAGAACAGCCATCTACTATAGCCCGGTCTGCTAACCTAATGCCGCAGGCATGCCGATCGAGAGAGCGAAAAACTCGGGATGCGATCGCCGCTCGAACGGGGCGATCGCGCTCGAAAGACCTACAGCTCTAGCTCGTTTCCACGCTTGTACTGTAGGTAGGCCGCTACGAACAACCCCGCTAGCGTAATGGGAATTAGCCCCAGCACGATTCCAGACAACAATGGCTCTACCACTTTAAAACTCCTTAATGATGGACGATGTCGCGCAAAAATCTAGGTTTTTATGTATCCATCGTACTAAGGAACCGCAACGAACGGAACGTCGAACCTGAATTTTACGATTGGCCCCGCTTCGTCTCCGTTACCGCAACGGAAACGAACGGCGATCGCAGTGCGTCTTCCGTTAGCATAATTAAAACGCAGTATTGCCTAGACCGAGTCCGGTCGTTTAAAAATCCCGGACAGGGATAAAAACAGATTCATGCCACTGTGCCCAACCGTTCTGTGAAAGAGAAAAACAATGCAGTCTACTAGACCTGAAATCCTGAGCGGCGCTTTACGCAACCCAACCGTCATGGCAATGATCGGTTCGGCAGGCATTCACGGGATATTAGTTCTTTTTTCAGTACTCAAACCTGCGGAGAGCCTGCCCGCCCCCTTGCGGATCGTCAATATTGCTCCTGGCGGTAGCGCTGCCGGTCAACCGACAAATGGGGGGCTTCCAATGAACGGCCTCCCCGTCCCCAATGGCCTTCCGCCCATCAATCTCGGAGACGTTCCCGAACTGTCCGCGCTGCCCGATTTGACAAAGCTTCAGAAATCCGCATCCCAGTCCGTTTATCTGGGTTCCAACCCATCTTCCATCGACCTCGGCAAGCTGTCGATCCAGAACCCTCCCCAGCGATCCGTAGCGCCCAATCTCCCCTCGCGAACTTACGATATCCCTAAAAATCTATTGGGTGCCTATCCCCGCAGATTTAACATCAGCGACTACATTGGCCCGAGCGCCTCTGGCAACAAGCCTTTGCCCAACCCGCCAGACTATTCTGGCTATAAAGTGGACCCGAATCCATCCCTGACCCGCGTTAATCCAGGGGTGTCTCCTCCTGCATCCTTTAATACCACGCCCAATGCCACGCCCGATCCCGCGTCCACTCCGATCGCTCCCCCCGAGATACCCCGCGAAACGCCCCGCGAAATCTCTCCCGAAGAGCGCGGGGGGACTAAAACCTGGGCCATTGCGAAAGGGAAAGAACTGGGCCAAGACATTAGCATCCAAACTGGCCCCAGTCTATCGGGCACCTATCCTGCTGAAGCGAACGCAAGCGGAGTGCAAGAGACTTCCGCTCGCGTTGCGGTCTTGTACGGTCCAGACGGTTCTGTTGTAGATGTCCAGACGGTCCGGTCCGCAGACAACCTTCAAATGACCGCCGCCGCGATCGAAACCGCCAAGACTCATTCTATTCAGCCGAACGGCGCTTACCAGATCGTGACGTTTGAAGTAATGCTGCGCCCTGCCGCTCCTCTGAAGGAGACGGTCGCGCCCAATCCAACTGCGACGCCGACCCCCAGCCCCGAATCGGGTTCGTCTGCCAGTCCCAAACCCTCGCCAAGCCCTTCTGCTGCGGGTGATTCCCCTTCAAAAGCCCCGATATCAGGGCAAAAAAGTTCTCCTGTCAAAGATCCGACCCTCGAGCCAAAGCCTTCGCCCGCAGCGTCTGAGATCCTAGTGAAGCCCGCAACGCCGCTATCTAAGGACGAAGTATTGCAGCGCTTCGCGCCAAAAGCCTCAAGCGTCCCAGCACCAAGCCCTTCTCCCGCGCCCAGCGAGGAGCCTTCTGCAAGCATGGAGCCATTGCCAGCTCCAGCGATTGAAGCTTCGCCCAGCGCGCCTCCATCCCCGCAGAGCGCGCCTCCAGCGGTCGAAGCCCAGCCCAGCCCGGATCCCTCGCCAGCCAGCGCTCCTGCATCGCCTTAATGGGGTCCGTCCATGGCCGAGAGGTGCCCCGTTTCGACGGATAAGATTTCAGCCGATTGGAGCCACTTTGCGTCAAACGCGCCCAGATGGGTGGTCGTGATTAGGGTTTGAAAGCGATCTTGGATGGCGTCTAGGAGCTGGTTTTGGCGGTTGAGGTCAAGTTCGGCGAGGACGTCGTCGAGCAGCAGTAGGGGTGGTTCTCCAATGACTTCTTCGATCAGTTGAAGCTCGGCCAGTTTGAGGGCTAAGACTAGGGTGCGCTGTTGGCCCTGGGAACCGTACTGGCGCGCTGGGGTTTGGTTGATGGTGAGATGCACCTCATCCCGGTGGGGGCCTACAAGGGACGCGGCTTGGTGATATTCGGCGATCGCCTTGACTTGCATCTGGTCCAAAAATTCAGGGAAGAGCTGTTCGGGCTGGGCGAGGTCGTGGCGCACGTTGGGGTGATATTCGAGGGCGAGGTGTTCGGTTTTGCCGCTGATGGCCTGATGCCAGGATTGGGCCAGAGGTTCTAATCGCCCTAACATTCGGTGTCGTCGCTGGATCACGCGCGCGCCGAGGGTTGCCAGTTGCTGGTTCCAGAGCAGGAGCTGTTGCGGATCTGAGTGAGGGTTTTCGATGGCGCGCAGTCTTTTGAGAAAGGCGTTGCGCTGTTTGAGAACCTGCTGGTACTGCTGGAGCAGGTGGGCGTAGATGGGTTCGAGCTGCACGAGTACTGCATCCAACCAGTCGCGGCGTTCGGCGGGGCCACCCCGGACCAGATCTAAGTCGAGACAAGAAAATTGGACGGTGTTGATATAGCCTAAAAAATCGAGCTGGCGCTTCACGGCTTCGCTATGGACCGTTGCCGTTCGCCGTCCGGTGGCGTGGAGCGTCAGGCGCAGGTCGACGGAGCCGCTATCTCTCATCAACTGAGCGCCAATCTGACCGACGGATTCGCCGTCTAAAATGAGGTCGCGATCGCGGCTGGTACGATGCGATCGCAGGGTTGACAGCAGCTCCACGGCTTCCAGCAGGTTGGATTTTCCCTGGGCATTGGCCCCTACTAAAATCGTCTTAGGGGCACCCAAGACCACGAACTGGTCTTGATAGTTGCGGAAATTTTGAAGATGGAGCTGCTCTAGGTACACCTTTAGTGCTCGAATACGTTCTCGTAGAGCATCAAATCCAGATCGACAAAGGTCGGCAAGCACTTTAGGCAAGACTGCGCCAATTCCCAGCGGTCCTCGCGCTTGAGCATTTCAATCAAGGTCTGCTGCACCGGAATGAGGTAGCGCACGTCGTTGGCGGCATAGCTGAGCTGCTTTTCGCTCAAGTTTTTGGGATTGCCCCAGTCGGAACTTTGAGCGGATTTATCCAGTTCGATCCCTTCGAGTTCGGCAACCAGTTCCTTCAGCCCGTGGCGGGGGCTGTAGGTGCGGATCAGCTTGCTGGCAATTTTGGTGCAGAAAAAGGGCTGGGTTTGGATGCCCAGATGATGCTTGAGCGTGGCGATATCGAACCGGGCAAAATGAAAAATTTTCTCGACCGATTCCGCTTCAAAAAGCTTTTTGAGATTGGGGGCTTCCGCCTGCCCGCGCTCGATGCGAACGACCGCAATCTGCCCCGCCCCATTGCAAATCTGCACTAGACAAAGGCGATCGCGGTGGGGCAACAAGCCCATCGTCTCGGTATCGACGGCGATGCGATCGGATCGGAGGTACGCCTGGAGCTGGTCGGCGGTTAAGTCGCGATCGCAAACTTGAAAATCCTGTAGAGTCATCGGGAAGCCACGGCACGTCACTCAGGCATTCTACCCGATCCGATGGGGCAGAAGGTCGGACGGCGATCGGTATAATCGGGATGCACTGGGTTGAGTTTTGAGGGAGTCCGAAAGATGGCGAAGTACGTGCTGTGGGGCGAATATTGCGAAGATGTTCTCGAAAAACGCGCCCCCTATCGCCAAGCGCACTTGGACGGACTGGCCGCGCAAAAGGCCGCTGGCACGCTCGTCACCATTGGCCCTACTCAAGACCTGAAGTTAGTCTTTGGGATTTACGAGGCGGAGAATGAGGCGATCGTGCGGGAGCTGGTTGAGGGCGATCCCTATTGGCAAAACGGCATCTGGACGAACTACGAAATTCATCCCTGGATTCAGGCGCTCTAACCTGCATTATTCATGAGGGATAAAAAGAGGAAGAAATTTGAAAGGACTTGAGTGTTAGGAAGGATCTTGGAAGAGCAAGACACGGAAAAGGGCAGAACTTGAAGATTTAGTTCCCCCCTTTGTAAAAACCACGTTCGGCAAGTTGCAGCGTCAATTTTAAAATTATGACTGAAATCCTTGCTGGGAGCGACTGTTGAAATCATGAAGACTTTGCCTGAGATATAGAGCTATTCTCAATAGAGAGTTCTAGTTGAGAATTAGATTCGGGCGAATTGCTGTAATTGTTGACACTTCGTGAAAAATATTTTTGGGAACCTTCAATCTGCTGAATGTAGGATTTAGTGTTTATTAATGGGTTTGTATCGCGAATGTCAATCCTATCCCTTAAGAAAATCTTTTCTTCAAGGTGCATTTTTAAGGCATGAAGTTGACTTTCCCAACGACCAGATGTATGGTGAGAAACCATATGGATTGGGGTAATTTTGCCTAGGGATCCTAATTGTGTGAGGAGTAAATTATGAGGCCGCGCTCACTATCAGGGCAATCACGATTAATTGGACATAACTTTCAAATCAAGTCGATCTTTGGCTTTTTGGTATCAACCATAATTATTTCCAATTTTTCATCGGCTTACGCGCAAACTGAGACAAACCCGACGCTGCTTGATAGTGGCGAAGCGCTTGCGGCTGATGCCAAGCTTTATGCCGAAGCTTATGGTGTGTCGTATGAAGAAGCAGCGAAGCGATTGAGTATTATGTTTGATATCGGTGCCGAAGCCGATGCTGCTGAGTCTGAGGAAGGCGATGATTTTGCGGGAAGCTATTTTGACAATAGCACCACGCAATTCTCGCTGGTTGTGCGCACCAAAAAAGCGAATAAACCGGATCGCATACTCAAAAGAAAAGCGCGCGCAGTCGCCGAGCGCGATCCTGCGGCCAAGGCCAAGCGGCGCGCCGAACGCAAGGCAATGCGAGCAAAATTAAAACTGACTGATAACGAAGTTGAGCAGGCTGAGGATATCCTTGCGCAAGAGGCTCAAGTACCCCTGAAGTTTAAGGGTTCGGCTGCCAATAGTGTGCAGGTGTTACAGGCCGCGATCGATGCGAGCGCGCAAAGCCTTGCTGCCATTCCCGGCTTTCAGAATGTCTTTGTTGATAATAAGACAGGCGAAGTGGTGTTGATGGTCGATGCAAAATCACCCGATGTGGCGTCGGCAGAAGCAGCGAAGTTTCTAAAGGTGCCCTATCGTATCGAATTAGTTCCAGGTGGTTTTGTTAATGTTGCGCTGCGGGGTGGTCAGTTCAGTAGTGTTGCGGCTGGGCGCTGGTGCCTGACTGCCTTTGCCGCAAAGCATAATACGACTGGTAAAACGGGGGTGGTCACTGCCGGACATTGCGTACCACCTAATCCACCTAGTCCTAATCCAATTTCGCTGAACGATGGAGGCACTAACTATGTAATGACCCAGGGAACAACGCTAAATCGCCAACCCGCTGGCGATCTGATGTTTCTCTCGGGAACGCCAACTGCTGTTGCCGAATTTTACTATGATGGCACTGGAGTAGCGCGTTCAGTAACCGGAACCCGAAGTCGAGCGTCAACGGCAGTAGGTAACGGTACGTTGTCAACTGCTGGTACGACTACTGGCTCATTTGTCTGTCACCTTGGTCAGCAGACACCGGGCAGCAGCAATGTTGTGCAAAGTTGTGGTGAAGTCATTTCGACCACAAACAACGGGCTTACCACTCCGTCTACTGGTGGCTCATATGTTGTTGTGCGCAATACCCAGTCTGGTGCAGGGACTGTAACAACAAGTGGTACTGGCACCTTGCTTTGTTTCCGGGGAGACAGTGGCGGCCCATGGTTCTCAGGCACTATCGCTTTTGGAGTTATGTCTGGCTGTGCCTGGCAGAACGGGGTTCAAAATGGAACAACATTATATTCAACGTATACTAGCGTTGACGCATTTCCTTCGATTGGAGTGACGATACTTGTCAAATAAGCTAAAAGTTATCGCTTTATTGCTGCCGGTCTCCTTGCTTTCTGGATACAACGGAGCGACTGGCAGCGGTAATTCGAAGGCCAGTATGCAAAGCAATGGCCCACTCACAAACACAACTAGCATCCCACCCGCCGAGGCGCGTATTCCTTCGCGTTCAGCGGGTAATCTTGTCCGTGTCGCGCGTTGGTCGGCAAATGGCCCTAGCATGCTTGCGGTGAAGAAGGGCGTACTGGCGGTTGTCAATAACTGCCTGGTGATGAGCAACATGGGCGCGCCCCCGACTTTGCTGATCTTTCCCTACCGCACTGGTGTGTGGGACAATGCGAAGCGTAGTCTTTCCTACAATGGCAAAGTCACAAGGATTGGTGAGCCGATCGGGGTTGGCGGCGGCAAAATCAAAACGCTTGATGAGCTAAAGCAAAGCGGGAAATATGAAGTGCCCGATTGCGGCATCACTGATTTTTTTCTGGTCAACGGAACAATTGGCAGCGGTAGCCCGGAGTCCAGCATGCAAAGCAGTAGCCCATCCACAAACACACCTAGCGTCCCAACCGCCAAGGCACATAATCCTTCGCGCTCAACGGGCGATGCCGTGCGCGTTGCCCGTTGGTCGCGAAATCCAAATACGACAAGTCTGCTTGCACCACTGAAGGGCCCGCTCGCTATCGCCAACAATTGCCTTGTAATGAATCATAAGGGTTTCGGTCCCACGCTGCTGATTTTCCCCCATGACAGCGGCGTATGGGATGATGCAAAGCGAACCTTCACTTATGAGGGCAAGGTGATAGGAATAGGCAAGCCTATCGAGGTTGGCGGCAGGTTTATCCCAAACCTTGATTACTTGAAAGCGTATGGAAAATATGATGTTCCCGATTGTGGCATCAATGCTTTGTTTCAGGTCTTTTAACCAAGCGCGGCCCTAAATCTCGTCTTTTTTACATGAACAACCCGTCGCCTGTCAGTCGTCGGTACTGCCCCTTTGTCGCGCGCGTTGTTCATCGGCCAATGCCTGGGTGCCTACGACGAGTGCTACTTTTAGTGCAGTTGGCATTAGTCTTGGGTTCATCAAGCAGGGAAAATAGTCTTTTAATGCTTGCATGGGAGTTAAAGTTTATCGGTAAATTAAGACTTTAGACCGCCGCAAGCGCTTCCTTCCCATGCTGGCGCATCAGATCCATCAACTCATCGCGGTAGTCGTGAAAGGTGGAGTGGCGTTTGACGCTGCTGCTGCGGTTCGGTAGCTTAATGGTCATTTCCTTGCGCACGGTGCCGGGTCGAGCGCCCAAGGCATACACCCGATTGGCTAGAAAGACTGCTTCTTCCACATCGTGAGTGATCATAAAAATGGTGATGTTGGTGCGATGCCACAAATCCAGCATGAATTCATGCATCGACTCTTTAGTGTGAATGTCTAGTGCTCCAAACGGTTCGTCCATCAGCAGCACCTTGGGTTCCGAGGCAAGGGCACGGGCGATCGCCACCCGCTGCTTCATGCCGCCAGAGAGCTGCTTGGGCAACGCTTGGGCAAACTGCGTTAGTCCCACCACGCTCAGGTAATAGCTGGCCTGTTCCCGCCGCACCTTCTTGGGTACCCCCAACAGCTTGAGACCGAACTCCGTATTTTGCTGAACATTCATCCAGGGGTAGAGCGTATAGTGCTGAAACACCATGCCACGATCTGGCCCCGGTCCTGAAATGACCTCCCCATCAATCCTCACCTCCCCAGAAGAAGGCCGATCCAGCCCTGCAATCTGCCGCAGCAGCGTAGACTTCCCGGAACCCGACGCGCCCACCGCGCAGATAAATTCGCCTTGCTCAATATCCATGTTGATGTCCTTTAAGACTACCAACGGGCCATTCTTGGT
The DNA here is from genome assembly GCF_044923475.1 of Altericista sp. CCNU0014. Taxonomy (NCBI): domain Bacteria; kingdom Bacillati; phylum Cyanobacteriota; class Cyanophyceae; order Synechococcales; genus Altericista; species Altericista sp. CCNU0014. The sequence continues at coordinate 142,861 of NZ_CP137338.1, read as the reverse complement.
CGCAAAGTTTTTGTGAAGGGAATTAATTTTTAAGTACACGGGGTGATACCTCTGGAGAAAAAGGGGGCACTATAGGTTAGGGATATCGATCGATCAGGGGACACGGGTTACTAAACTACCGTTTTTGGCTGGCCCACTTACAGGATACGCGCAGTAAATACTGAAACAGCAAATCGAACGAGAGGCCAATTACACCAATTACAATCAGACCCACAAAAATTTCATCCGTTTTCAAAAAGCGGCCCGCAACGCTAATGCGACGGCCTAAGCCCTCTGTGGCGGCAATCAGCTCGGAGACAATGACCAACTGCCAAGCGGCAGCGAGATTGATGCGGCAGGCATCTAAAATCCCAGGCAAAACGTAAGGGAAAATAACTTGAAATAGAGTGGCGATCCGGTTTCCTCCCAAAATGAAGGTGGACTCAATCAGATCTTTGGGTACGAATTTAACCGTATCCATCACCATCAAAGAGTTAAAGAAGAACACTCCGATAAAAATCAGCGTAACTTTGGGTTCTTCTCCAATACCCAGATATAAAATCAACAGCGGAATAAAAGCAGGGGCTGGCATATAGCGCACCAGCCCAAACAGCGGCTCCAATAGCGCGCGGATACTGGCAAAACTGCCCATCAAAACGCCCACTGGAATAGACAGGAGTGCCGCCAATAAAAATCCGACCCCAACTCGCCACAGGCTAGCAACTGTATCTTGCATTAGTTCCCCAGAAAGCCAGAGCCGACCGAAGGCTGCAATCACCTGGCCTGGAGAAGGCAAAAACGTAGGATCGACGTTGCCTAAGGTTGTCACCAACCACCATAGGACAAGCGGAATGCCAATAGAAGCGATGACAAGGGCCGTATTGAGACGAGGCGGAATGTCTTCAGCCAATCGCCAAAACACAGTTGGACGAACGGTTTTAGGTCTCAGATACGACTGAATCGATTCAGGACTTTGGGTCATGATGCTAAATCCCTGTGGGGTAAGGGCAATGGTTAGAAAAGCTTAGGATTTTTTAGCTTTTTGGGCGTAGGCTTTCACAAAGCGATCGTCAAAGATTTTACTGGTGTCTGGGGTTGTCTTCGCTAAACCCACTTCGGTCAGGAATTTGCTCATTTCTTTAGCAGCAAAGGGAAGAGAGGTCATCGTGCTGCCAGGCTGAAACGCTTTGATATTTTCTTCAACCGTAAATATTTTGGTACCGTCTGCATAGGCTTTGTATTCATCAAGACTAACGCCCGCACGCTTGGCCATAATTTCATTGGCTTTAGCAGGGTTGGCCTTAATGTAGTCTAGGGTTTCAAACCAAGAATCGACCGTTGCCTGTACTTTTTCTGGGTTCTCAGTTACAAATTTGCGGGTAAAGACCAGGTGATCTGAAATAGACCCTGGAAAGTCCTTAGAACTGAACAATTCTCTGCTGCCCTTCAGCTTTAGCGCCTGGGTTGTAAAGGGTGCAAACACCGCCACAGCATCCACTTTGCCGCTCACAAAGGCCGCAGCCGCCTTCCCGGTTTCTAAGGGCACAAACTGAATATCTTTGGGGCTTAAGCCTGCTTTCTTCATGCCTTGCAGAAGTAAGAAGTGATCCACCGTCCCCTCTTCAGCGGCAACTTTTTTGCCCTTCAGGTCGGCAACGGATTTAATGCCATCTCGGACAATGATTTTGTCGTTACCCGTGGAGTTGTCGTTCACCAACACCACCACCTGATCCGCTCCTCCTGCAACGGAACTGACTGTATCGCCCAGGGTTTGGCTGTTGGCATCAATTTGTCCGGCGGTGAGGGTGCTGATGGACTCCAGATAGCCATCAAACCATTTCAGCTCGACTGGAACGTTATTTTTTTGAAAAATGCCTGCTTCTTGCGCTACCTGCCAAGGAAACCAACCGGGCCAAGCACTAAACCCCAACCGGACAGCACCCGCTACAGCAGTGGGCGAGGCACCTGTATCGGTGCCAGTTTTCATCTGAGAGGCCGGATTCGAGCAGCCGATCGCGAATGACAGCACGATGCCGAAGAGAACAACATAAGAAAGGGGAGAACGAATTTGCATAAATTTTCTAATGGGGATTCTGATTGAGAACGAGGAAGGGGGAGATTTGGTTTTAGCTTAAAGCGATGAAATTCCCGCGTGGGAAGGCCATATTCACTAATTTGTACCGTTGGCTACACAACACTAACAAACCGTTTTGCATTTATCCAGATTTTTCTCTGAAAAAAATTTTATTGCCCACAGCTATCATCCTGGAACGTTCCAACTTAAAAAAGCCCTAGGAAAGCACTCAGCTCAGTCGGCTGAAACTTCTCCCGGGCTTTTATCCCTCCGTGAAGCTAGACATGGGTAGATTAACCCTGGCAGTATCTAGCTTGCTTCTCTTGGACCAGCATCTTACCAAAAGCTGCATATACGCAGCGCGTTATGAAGACCGGAACCCTAGAAGCGATGGCTTTTAAGACGTAAAGTAACTATCTTGGAGATAGTCTAAAAAACTGACTTACGCGCCGTAAAACGCTGAAGTTAAAGTATTTTTAGGAATATCAGTCCTACCGCAGGAAAATTGTATTGCATACTACTAAAACGTCGATTATCGGATGAAGGATGCTGGATTGCCGTGAAGCATAACGACGTGGATGTTGTTGTCATTGGAAGCGGGATAGGCGGGCTGAGCTGCGCGGCTTTGCTTGCCCGCTATGGATTTGAGGTGATGGTGTGTGAAAGTCACTCGATTCCTGGGGGTGCAGCCCATGCTTTTGAGCGCGACGGATTTACGTTCGATTCTGGGCCATCGCTGTACTCGGGGTTGTCCTATAGCCCTTCGCCCAATCCTTTGCGGCATGTGCTGGATGCCATTGGAGAGGATCTGCCCTGGGTAACTTACAATGCCTGGGGCTGCCTGTTGCCAGAGGGTAACTTTTCCGCCCAGGTGGGTGCCGAACCCTTCTATGACGTGTTGGCAAAGCTGCGGGGACCGCAAGCGGTGGCAGAGTGGCGATCGCTCCAAGCCATCATGGAGCCATTGGGGAAAGCGGCGATCGCCGTCCCTCCCGCAGCCCTCCGGTCTGACCTCGGAGCGGTGCTGACGATGGCCTCCTTCGGTCCCGCCTTACTCCAGCAGGCGGCGAGTCTTGCTAAATTGACCGGCCCGTTCAGCGCCATTATGGACGGGGTGGTGAGCGATCCGTTTATCCGCAACTGGCTGGATCTCCTGTGCTTTATGCTGTCGGGACTTCCGGCCAAAGGCACCATTACCGCAGAAATCGCCTTCATGTTTGCCGACTGGTACCGCCCCGGCGTGGTGTTGGACTACCCCATTGGCGGCAGCGGCGCTTTGGTCGACGCATTGGTGCGCGGGTTGCAGCGGCGCGGAGGACGGCTTCAGCTCAACGCCCACGTAGAACAGATTTTAGTGGAAGGCGATCGCGCCGTAGGGGTGCGGCTCCGCAATGGCCGAGAAATTCGAGCGCGGCGAGCGGTGGTTTCTAACGCGGTCATTTGGGATACGCTCAAGCTCCTCCCAGAGGGGGTAATGCCCAAATTCCATGCGGTCAAGAGCCAAGAAACACCCGAGTGCGAGAGCTTCATGCACCTGCATTTAGGTATTGATGGAGCGAACTTACCGCCAGATTTAGAGTGCCACTACATCGCGGTGAACGATTGGGAAGCGGGCGTGACTGCTCCGCAAAATGTAATTGCTATTTCCATTCCCTCGCTGCTCGATCCGGCGTTAGCGCCCCCCGGCAAACACGTCATCCACGTTTACACCCCAGCTACGGAACCCTATCGCTTGTGGCAAGGTTTAGACCGCCGCAGCGAAGCCTACGCCAACCAAAAAGAAGCCCGCGCAGCGGTGATGTGGAAGGCGCTGGAGCGGATCGTTCCAGATATTCGCGCGCGATGCGAGGTGACGCTAGTGGGCACACCGCTGACCCACGCACGGTTTTTACGCCGTCACAACGGGACCTACGGGCCTGCTGTCTGGGCGGGGCAGGGAATTCTCCCAGGACCAAAGACGCCGCTAAAGAGTCTGCTCTGTTGCGGAGATTCTAGTTTTCCCGGAATTGGCCTTCCGGCAGTGGCAGCCAGCGGGACGATCGCGGCCAATGCGATCGCCCCCCTCGGCAAACATCGCGCGCTTCTGAAGGATCTCGGATTCTAAAGCGCGTTCCAACCCATTGCTATCCAGAATCGAACCGATTGAAACTATTCAAGGTCTTCGGAAGTTTCGAGCAGTGTTTTCCAGTCATCTGGAGGATCGCCTGCAAAAAGCAATTTACGAAACACTGCGTACGGGTCAGTTTTTGAACCCGCTTTGCGTAGCGTGTTCCGATCGCTCACCCAGGTATAGATAATTATTTTTTCATCGCTACTATAACGAAAGAATAAGCGAAATCGCCCTAAAAATTTAGCTCTGCGCCAGTGACGATACGAATTCCCTAACGAATTCCCCAACGCATATTCTTTTGCGCCTGGATTAGCCGGAATCTCGCTTTCAACCAATTCTAAAATTCGCTTCAGTAACTTAGTCTTAGGGTGATGTTGAAAGGTATCTGGCTGTTCTTCTTTGAGCCGTTGAACTTCCTTGATTAGGAAATCAAGCGAAACCTGAAAAGCTGAATAGTAAAACAGCTTCCATCCATTACGTTCCGCGTAAAAAGGCATTTTCAGAAACCGATCTCATCCGGCAAGACTTCTTCATCGGAAACTTCAACCCCTTGCGTGAGAACAGACACATTCTGTAATAACTCATCCGACAGTGGAATGATGCGATCGGGGGACTTCAACATGTCCTGTTCTATAAAGCTCAAGAAAGCCGTCACGACAGGATCCTCGTCCTCATCAACAGACGCAACATTGTCGAGCAAGGAAATTAGTATCTGTCCAGGTGCAATCACAGAAGCCTGTACCTTCGCTTTCTGCTGAAATTCAGGGTGTTGCTTAAATAGATCTTTATCAAGTCTAATTGCCTCAGAACGCCCTGTCGTCGTTATGCTTCCGTTGTATTTAGGCATTGTATTTGAATCGTGCAATTAACACGTATCATCGCACGTATCTGGTCGATCGGCAACCTCGCAGTCAAGTGCGATCGCCCAATCCAAAGTATCGGCGATGCCCCCAGTACAGGCAAAACCTCAGCATTCTGCCGCCGCCATTTCCAATGCAGGAAAACGGCTCCCACTAGCCGCTATGCCACAGATCTGAATAGGCTTGAACGATTGCTGGCTGGAGCGATGGCAAGCAAGGGGTTTGATTAAATGCATTAGCCAGCTATATGACTTCACCTCACTACAGCTTTTTTTAAGTAGCTTATGAATTGCCGCAAATGTTCCTTTACGGCAATGATGCTGTTTGTTCCTCACTTAGGGCTCTAATTTTTAGCGATCGCGTTGCTTCCTAGTGGGAGCGATTCTCCTCGGATAGAGTAGTCCAAGAGCTGCATCGGGTGAAATACAGGTGTGGTTTTCTCCTGAAGCCTGAGGTGTTTGCGCAACTGCACCGTACAGCCCACATTGGCCGACACGATCGCTTGGGCCTTGGTGTTCGTCAGATTTTGCACCTTTTGAATGCCCAACTCATCGCCCACTTCCGGCTGCAAGATATTGTAGATTCCCGCGCTGCCGCAGCACAGCGCCGCATCGACTGGCTCGCGCAGTTTCACATTGGGGATTTTTTTGAGCAGGCGACGGGGCTGCTGCTGAATTTTTTGGCCGTGGAGCATGTGGCAGGCGTCTTGATAGACCAAACTCAAAGGCGTCGAACCCTGAAGGGGAGAAAGCTGCGCCGTCAAACCCACGTCGTCGAGAAATTCCTGAACGTCGCGCACTTTGGCGGCAAAGGCTAGGGCGCGATCGCCGTATTCCAGATCGTCTTGGAGCAGGACGCCATACTCCTTGAGGGTATGCCCGCACCCGGATGCATTGACCAAAACCGCATCCAGATTTTGAATATCGAATCGATCGATCAGTTGGCGCGCCATCGTTTTAGCCTGCTCTTCTTGGCCTTGGTGATGGGGTAGCGCCGCGCAGCAGCCTTGATCGGGCGGAACGACAACCTCGCAGCCGTTGGCCGTCAGCACCCGTACCGTTGCATCATTGACCTCCGGCAGAAAAATTCGCTGGACGCACCCTAAAAGCATCCCGACGCGATAGCGCTGGGTTCCCTGGGCTGGAATGACGGCAGGTAAATTATCTTGAAAGCTGGCTTCCGAAAGCGGAGGCAGCACCGACTCCATCGCAGCAATATGTTTCGGCAAGATCTTCTTGAAGAGCGGATTGCGCCGCACCCAGTCTTCTAATCCCAGGCGTTGGTATGCCAGCAGAGGCCGCAGCAGCAACCGCAGGCGCTGGGGGTAAGGAAAGATCGAAAAAATGAGCTGCCGGAGCGCCCGTTCGGGCAAGCTGCGGGGATAATTGCGCTCGATTTGAGGGCGCATTGCTGAAATTAGCTTGTCGTACTCGACCCCCGAAGGACAGGTGGTCACGCAGGCCAAACAGCCCAGGCAGGAGTCGAAGTGCTGCACCGTCGCCTTTGTCAAGGCGGTTTTGCCCGTGCTGATGTCGTGCATCATGTAAATGCGGCCCCGAGGCGAGTCGGTTTCTTTGCCGATGACGCGGTAGCTGGGGCAAGTCGATAGGCAAAACCCGCAGTGGACGCAGGTATCCATCAGCTTGACATCGGGGGGATGCTCGAAGTCGAAGGGTTGTCCTTGAGGTGCAGTATTGAGTTCCGGTGCAGCCATTAGAGTCCACCCACAAAACGACCGGGATTGAGACCCCCTTGGGGATCGAAGCGCTCTTTTAGTTTACGCATGGTAGCCAAGGCATTGCCAGAATAGCCCCAAACTTCCATGGTTTGCTTGAGGGTAAGGGGAGCTTCCAAAATCGTTAAATAACCGTCTGCCTGTTCTAGAAAAGATCGGATGTCTCCCAGCAATGCGCGACAGCGCTCCTCAGCGCCCGTCAAACGCAACTGTCCCACGCCGCTTCTCGCGTGAATTCGCCCTTGGAGCGCCACTGACTGCCGAGCCGCTTTTTCCTGAATTTCAGCCAGGCTCGATACGGCTGAGGCTGGCAAAACCCCGACTTGGCACAGTACGGTTTCGGGCTCGAGGGATTCCCGCAGGGATGCAGCAGCAGTCGACCACCAATCGGCATCCCTGGGGTCCGCGATCGCTTCTGCTTTGAAGCCTAGGGAACGCGCTGTCTCGCAGACGCGCTCCGTCTGGGCCGAGACGCTTTCCGCCAAGCTTTGAAATCGCAGCGCTAGGATAACATCGCCCGCAGCCGGCACTAATCCAGTCCAAATATCGAAGGCTGTGGGAGTGAGCGTAGACTGCATGAGGTCTCGTGCGAGGTTGGCGATAGCTGCGCACCCAGAGCCCGCCTCCATCTCCCCTCGCACCAGTACCGTCCCAGAGCGTTCCGGCAGGGGATAGGTGCGCAGCGTCAGCTCTGTCACAATGCCTAAAGTTCCAAAAGACCCCGCAAAAAGCTTCATGAGGTCGTAACCCGCCACATTCTTGACCACGCGCCCTCCCGCTTTGGCTACTTGACCGTCAGCACGCGCGAAGGTTAGACCCAAACATAAATCGCGCACGCCGCCGTAGCGATGGCGCAGCGATCCGGCATCGCGGGTTGCGAGAATGCCGCCCAAGGTTGCCCGATCGGGATAGACCGGATCGAGGGGAAGCCATTGGTCGTGCTTTGCTAAGATAGCCTGAAGTTGGCCGAAGGTCATTCCCGCCTGAGCCGTAACGGTCATATCGCCAACGGCATGGTCTACTAGAAGACTCAAGCGACGGGTGCAGATCGCCAGATCGATCCGTTTGGCAGGCATGCCCCAACCCAGCTTGGTCCCTTGGCCTGCAATCAGAAGCCGCCATCGGCCTCGATAGGCCAGAGCCACGACTTCGGTCAATTCCGCAACCGTCTCTGGCGAAACCACGAGTAGCGGGTTGGCGTCATCCATACAGGCCGCCTTTGAATATCCCTGCCACGACTCCGACTGTCGATCGCAGGAGACGATTCGCTCCGGGGGCAAAACGGTTGCTAGTTTTTGGGCGATCGCGTCGGCACTAGACAAAGCCACTGAGGTCCTTACGTAGCGGTTTTCCGTGATACATTTAGCTCGTTCGATCCAGCCGATTTCCTTAACCCTATTACAGATCGGGGTTGTACGGGGCTAGTCCCAGCCATAATTTTTTCTAAGCGTGCGTTGAGAGAAGTTTCTATGCCCCACTTTCTACTCGTTTGGTTGATTACTGCCGTTTCGCTTTTGGTTGCGGCTTACCTCATTCCAGGGTTTACCCTGACGAGTCTTGAGGCGGCTGCGATCGCCGCTGTTGTTTTGGGATTGGTCAATGCGATCGTGCGACCGATCCTATTTTGGCTGACCCTTCCGGTCACGATCTTGACCCTAGGGCTATTTTCTTTCGTCCTCAATGCTTTGACGATTTGGATCGCCAGCGGTATTACGCCTGGCTTTAGGATTGATGGGTTTATTCCCGCCTTGCTCGGATCTTTGGTGCTTTCGATCGTTTCTGGCTTGCTAAATGTGGTGTTCGACCGCTCGGCATAGCCCGCTTCAAACAATACGGGCGTTCGGTTCGGATGGCGGCGGGCAGAAGCTCAGAAAATATATCAAATTTTTAAGTTCGGGAACAATTTTGAAAAGCAGATCGGAATTTTGGCAAAAGATCAGTAATTCTACGGTTATCTCTTGACGAGAGAAAAATGATGATGCTTTATATCGAAATCAATGCGCTGAAAAAGCCATTGATTTCACTTTCGGAGACTTAATGCGACTTTGGGTCGCAATTGACTACTGTACGGGGGATAGGTTCGATCTCTGTCAGATGGCTCCCTTGTCTAGGGTGTTATCTGACAGAGGTCGTTTTAAAGCGCCGATCGGCGCTCGGTCGAGTCTTTTGTCGGTCCAGCAGCGCTTTAGGTGGAGGCGATCGCCGTGTCTTTTCCCTCCGCGGTCAATCGACGGAGCGTTTGCTGTACCAGTTCCTTGACCACTTCAATTTGCCGATGCTGTCCGAACACGCGCTGTACGATCTGCCCCAGAACAGCGCGATCGAACTGCCAACTAGCTTCAGCAGACCGATACACCTCAAATAGCTCGATCGAACTGAGCCCAGCCATGCGGGTAAAATACGCAGCACCCGCTCCCTGAATCGTCCCGCCCGCGACAAACGTCACCGCATTTCCTTTTAATGCAGAGCTTAAAAGCTGACTAGACGCTTCTACCAATCCCATTTGGATCAGTGTTTTAGCCAAAATGCCCGCGATTTCGGTAGCGCGATCCAGAGAAAGTTGAATTTGATAGACCTTCGCCAAATCTTGAATCATCTTGCCCGTAATGGCTGCTGCTGCCACCATATCCAAAGATGGCAGTGGGTTTGCAAAGGCCACCCCTGCCGCAATCCACTGGTAGCGCTCGATTTGGGGCAAGGCGCGATCGCGTCGAATTTGGTTCAACGCGTGATGGATCGTTGCTTGCAATGCGATCGCCTGATGGTACGCGCGCTGCAAAACGAGCTGTTTGATGTCTCGTGCTGCCACGGTCTGCATGCGTTGCAGTAAGGGCTGAATTTGAGGCAGAGGGGTTTCCCACGTCTCTTGATAGGCTCCATCTTCTTGGTAGCGTCGGACCGCGATCGGCTGGGGACAAGTGGCGATCGCCATGACATCCTCTGCGGCCACTATCCCCTGCACCCGCTGCTTGAGCTGCTCTAGCAGCAGCTCGACCTGCGCGGGTAAATATCGATCCTGCTTGTTCAGGAGCAACAGTACGCGCTTGCCTTCGGTTTGCAACTGCTGTAGCGCCCCCCACTCCACCTGGGTCAGGTCGCCTTGCACCACAAACAACACCACATCTACCCGATGGCGAAATTCCCCGCCCGCAGAGGATGGCAACGCTTCCGCTGCCAGCTCTTGCGATCCGGAAAAGCACCACTGTTGCGCCAGCAGTTCGGAGGCTTGTACTAAAAGTTGGTACAGGGCCGTTTTGCCAACAGCGCGGGTTCCGACGATCTGAAATTCTAACGTTTGACGGCTCAGACTTTGCTCGATCTCGAGCAGTTGGGCGGGATAGTCGTCCTGTCGGTTTTCCCTTTCCGGGCATTCCGCAGCCAATTGTTCGAGTTGGGTTCTAGCGCGGGCGATCGCCTGTTTTACGCCCTCGACGGTCGGCGATCGTTCTAGCTGCTGCCTTGCCGAATCCGACACGCGCCGAAGACGGCGGAAGCTCCACAGTCCAATCCCTGCCGCCCCCGCCCAGCCGAGCAGTTCCAAGGGTGCGGGCAGGTGGGTCATTCCGTACCCAGCCAAGAGCAATCCCGCTCCGCCCCACATCAGGAGTTGTTTTGACGGAGGCAAACCGAACCGCTGCTGCATCAAATTTTGAAGTGGAGACGCTTGGGCAGACATAGCTAAGCAAACCGCGTAGGACTGGGGACATTGTGCCTGAAAGCGAGGCGTTCTGGCTAGAGTTGTAATACCCGTTCATCAAAAAAGCCGTACCCTTTCATTTTAGGTACGGCTTTTATTATTGGTGGCGGGGCATGGATTTGAACCATGGACCTTCGGGTTATGAGCCCGACGAGCTACCAGGCTGCTCTACCCCGCGTCGCGCTTTACTAGCATAGCGCATTAATTCCAAAACGACATCTCTTTTTCGAAATTAGCTGCCCAGCATAAAAGCAATCAGGAATAATCCATAGATGACGCCGAGCTTGAGGGCATTGAGGGCTTCCCCCCACCACGACTGCTGGAAGGGCTTTCGGCTATAAAACAGCCAACTGATCAGCTCCGTCACGATAACTACAATTGCCGCAACGGTGACGTCTAATTCGGATTTTGCTCCCGCTGTGGCAGAGATCGCGATCCCTAAAAAAATGCCAAACAGTAGCGCGATCGTTAAGGTCGCCCACCGCCGCCAAGGATTTTGAAGTTGGTTGCGGACTTGCTGTCCTAGGGCGCTTAAGATTCCGTTCAGCCGCGTGTTCTGCATGGGAGTTCGCTCGCTCAGGCCTCAACGTTGGCACTCATCCAGTTCAAATACATTGCCGACCCCGCCTGGATGGGAATCGCTAGAATTTCGGGAACTTCATAGCTGTGCAGCTCGAGCACGCGGCTTTGGAGTGCCTCAAACCGATGCTGGGTTGTTTTAATTGCCAGCTGCCATTCCGGTTCGGCATGAATGCGATCTTGCCAGCGGTAGATCGATTTTATCGGCGTTAAGCTGATGCAGGCGGCTAGCTTTTCTCGGACGAGGGCCTGGGCGATCGCCGTCGCCTCTGCCTCAGAGGATGCGGTCACAAAAACCACGCAGTAGTGCTGTGCTGCCGATGTATCGGACATCATGCCACCGTATCTACCCGAACTTTAAAACCGCGTGCCTTCAAGTTCCCCTATCGTATCTGCGTTAGACTTTTTGTGGCAGAGCGAATAGCGAATAAGGGACGCGCAATCTTGCTGTCCCCTATCATATAGCGGTTCTCGATCGAACGGCATACAGCATCCCGTAGGAGCGCAAGGCTTTGCGCCCTTGGGCATGTAATGGATTCAATCCAAAGTTGCCTTGCCGCCCCAACCTGTCCCTTGCATCCAACCTGCCCCTATTAGAGATCCAGAATGCGCGTAATTTTAATGACTGGCAAAGGCGGCGTCGGGAAAACCTCCGTCGCAGCTGCCACGGGTTTGCGATGTGCCGAACTCGGATATAAAACCCTGGTGCTGAGTACGGACCCGGCCCACTCCCTCGCCGATAGCTTTGACCTTCCCCTCGGTCACGAAGCCGTTCAGGTCAAGCCCAACCTGTGGGGAGCGGAACTGGATGCCCTGATGGAATTGGAAAGCAATTGGGGAGCCGTTAAGCGCTATATCACGCAAGTATTACAGGCCAGAGGGCTGGAGGGCATTCAAGCGGAAGAACTTGCCATCTTACCCGGCATGGACGAAATCTTTGGCCTCGTTCGCATGAAGCGTCACTACGACGAAGGTCAATACGACGTTTTAATCATCGACTCAGCTCCTACAGGAACTGCTCTTAGGCTTTTGAGCCTGCCCGAAGTGGGCGGTTGGTACATGCGCCGCTTTTATAAGCCCTTCCAGAAAATGTCAGTGGCGCTGCGTCCCTTAGTGGAGCCATTGTTTAGACCGATCGCCGGATTTTCGCTCCCCGACAAAGAGGTCATGGATGCCCCCTACGAGTTTTACGAGCAGATCGAGGCTTTAGAGAAAGTCCTGACTGACAACACGCAAACCTCCGTGCGTTTGGTGATGAACCCAGAAAAAATGGTCATCAAAGAATCTCTGCGCGCCCACGCTTACTTGAGCTTGTACAACGTTTCTACGGACATGGTGGTCGCCAACCGCATCATTCCCGACCACGTTACCGACCCTTTCTTCATGGGATGGAAAGAGAATCAGGCTACCTATCGCACAGAAATCCAAGAAAATTTCCATCCGTTGCCAATTAAAGAAGTGCCGCTGTTCCAGGAAGAAATGTGCGGTTTGGTGGCGCTAGAACGCCTCAAGGATATTTTGTACGAGGGCGAAGATCCCGCCCAGGTTTACTATCAAGAAAATACCCTGCGCGTGGTGCAGCACGATAAAGAATACAGCCTTGAGATTTACCTGCCTGGAATTCCCAAAGACCAAGTGGAGTTGAGCAAATCCGCCGATGAATTAAATATCAGGATTGGCAACCACCGCCGAAACTTGGTTCTACCGCAAGCCCTCGCTGCGATGCAGCCTGCTGGGGCCAAAATGGAAGAGGATTATCTTAAAATTAGATTTTCTGCTTGATGCAAAAACGCGGCACATTTTAGACCGCTGCTGCGTCAATTCTATTGAGCTAAACCTCGCTCCAGATCCGCGTTGCTGAGATCCGTAGGCATCCTTTATAACTGGCACAGTTCCAGCCCGCAAAGGCAAGAAAGGCTGTTACGCTCAGCAGCGAGATACACTATCTCCATAGAACTTCAAAAGTCATGCTTATGTCTTTCCAAAAGCCTTCCGTTCGCCGTTTGAGTTCCTCGCTATGCGTTGCGGGCCTGTTGCTCGCGAGCGTTCCCGTCGTCACGTTCGCTCAAACTAATCCAGGGCTGACCTTTTCCTGGGGCGGAAGCGGGCCGAGCGGGAAACAGCAGCTTGGCTACGTGTTGGAATACGGCACCCCAGGACACAATCAGGATCGCTATCGGCTCAAGATGGGTCGCCAAAAGCTCGCGATCGACAGCATTTCCATTACCTATCCCGCTTACTTTGATGGCGACTTCAACGAGAAAGCCATTACGCTTCAAGAAGCGCCTAAGAATAAATTTCTTGGATTTGGCCGAGTCCCTAAAATTCCGGTCAGTTCGGTCAAGGTGGATAAGGACAATCGCATCATCGAGATCGTCCCGGAAGCGCCCATTCCTGCTGGGAAGTCTTTTGAAATCGTGCTTTCAGACGTGCAAAACCCCCGTTCTGGCGGCATGTATTATTTTAACGCCAGCATTACCTCTCCTGGCGATTTGCCGTTGAAGCGCTATATTGGCACCTGGGTTCTCTCTATCTCTAGAAGCTGATTTAGAGGGTTTAGTTGATTTTTGGGCGGCGGCGGTTTGAGTAACGCGCGATTTTTTTGCTGGGTTTGTTTCGGTTTTTCAATCTGATGACCTGGCTACTGACGAATGACGATGGGGTGATTGCACCGGGGTTATCGGCTTTGGCGCGATCGCTCTCTCCCGAACAATCGGTTTTAATTGCGGCCCCTCAGGTGCCGCATTCGGGGTGCGGCCATCAGGTGACAACGACGACCCCCCTTCAAATCGAACTGAGGCAAGATTTAGCCTTTGAGAATTCTCAAGGGCAAGCCTTGAATCACGTTGCTGTATTTGGCATTGGTGGAACGCCGGCGGATTGCGTCCGGGTCGCTCGGTTCCATCTCAAGTCGGCTTTGAGCTGGGTGCTGTCTGGGGTGAATGCGGGGTCCAATTTAGGGGCAGACTGCTATATTTCTGGGACTGTGGCAGCCGTGAGAGAGGCAGCATTGCACGGTATTCCTGGCATTGCGCTTTCGCAGTATCGGCAAGGCGATCGCCCCATTGACTGGAGTCTGGCAAGCCTCTACACCCGTCGAGTCATAGAAGCATTGCTCCCATTGCCGCTTAAGGAAGGTTGCTTTTGGAATGTCAATTTCCCGCACCTTGGAGCGGCAGATCCAGAGCCTGAGATCGTTTTTTGCGAACCGTCCCAACGTCCGCTACCCGTCTCCTTTAGGGCTGAGGGCAATTTGCTGTACTACGAAGGCAACTACAGCCAGCGCGATCGCGAACCCGGTAGCGATGTTGAGGTTTGTCTGGGCGGCCACATCGCCGTCACTCAACTCAGGCTGTAATGTCCGGTAATGGTTAGACCTATGTTTTGCCGATCTATAGTTAAAACGAAGCACTAAGGGTCTCGGCGATCGCAGGCTATCGTAATGTCAAGTTTAGATGACGGAAAATTGGCTTTTGATAATGGTCAGTACGATATTGCTCTTTCTGAATTACTGCCCTTCGCCGAACGGGGAAATGCAGAAGCCCAATGCATGGTAGGAAATATTTACCATCTTGGTCTAGGTATACCTTCTAACTTGACTGAAGCAGTTAAATGGTATGCGGCTTCTGCCGATCGAGGCTATGCTGTTGCCTCTAATAATTTAGCTACAATTTTTCAAACGGGAGGAGAAAATTTTCCTGTCGATGCAGTTGAATCGCAGAAGTGGAGAAATAAATCAATCGAACAAGGATTTATCCACAGTTCACTATGAAGGACTTGCAACCGAGCCTAACGGAGAATGGAGGTTTGTATGAGTGCCAAACCAGACTTCGCTACCATGAACAAGTTCGAACTTCGAGCCTATGTCCTAGAGCATCGGGATGAAGAAGAAGCCCTACACGCGTATCTCGACAGACTCCACACCGAGAATCCAAACTCACGAGTGTATCAACCTGAAGAAAATGTGGCCGAAGCAATTGCAGAGTATATGAAGCGTGGGGCATCCACAGAAGCTTAAATTTTTCCAACTCTGCGCACCACGGCTTCAACCTATCGGAGCGCCCAAGCTAAAAACCGTTCCGTATGGTAGAGCGCTAACTGGTTGCTAAGGCCATTAAAAACCGTATCGAAGGCGTGATCGGCCCAAGGTATCTCTAGAAAAGCAGCCTGGGTGCCCGCCGCTCGAAGCCGCTGCTCTAACGCGCGACCGTACTTCGCTTGGACCACGCGATCGCGTCCGCCATAAATCAGCAGAGAAGGAGGCAGCGGACGATCGCCGCGAGGCGCGATGTAGGTGATGGGAGAAGCCTGTCGGTACAGCTCGGGACGCTCGTCGGGAGAACCGCCTAAGAGAGATTGGAGAACCCCGCGAGTATCCAGGGGATCGGGGCAGGGGACGTCTCTGTATCCCGCCGCTAGATCGACTGGGCCATAGTAGTCAACCAACGCCCGGATCGGCGCGTTAGGTGCGTAAGCGGCCAGCATAGCAAGATGCGCGCCAGCAGATCGACCCATTAAAGCAAGACGCTGGGGATCGGTTTCGTATTGGGTGGCGTGTTTGCGAATAAAGTTTAAGGCAGACTGTACGTCTTCAATCTGAGCTGGGAACTGATAGCGTGGTGCGAGCCGATAGGCGATCGCCCAAACCACATAGCCCTGACTCGCCATATAGCGGCTAAATTCTGCATTTTGAGCGGGACCGCCCCCCCGCCACGCGCCGCCGTGAATCACGATAATTCCCGGATAGCGTCCTACCTGCGGCGGTCGGTATACATCTAGTTGGAGGGATACGCCATCGGGTTGGGCAAAGGAAATATGAGGCGTGAAGCGGATGGCAGTCTTGAGTGCAATGCCGCGCAGGGCATCTGCTGCGTCAAAAGGACCGAGCCGCATGCGAGTCAGGACGGATTGGGGCAGTGCGGCTAGATAATGGGAGCCAAAGGCTCGATTCATGGCCGCATCTGCCCGTTGCGCGACGGTAGAAAACTGACTCAAGGGCCACAGGCTGAGCAACAGCCCTACCGTGCTGAGGCTCAACGCAGCTTGACGGAGTCGATCGCGTCTGACTCCTTTGAGGGTCAGTAGAAACAAGATTGCATTGACGCCGAGCAGCCACGGACTGACCTCCGGCGCGCCGACGCTGAGGGTCAGCAGCGGCAGTGTCGGTGCCGGCAGGAAGATCCACAAACTCAAGAAAAAACCAGCGGCACTCAGAACGAGAATCGGGGCTTTCAACGCGATCGAACTAAATTTCACCACGCATTTATTTTTTTGAACCGAGAAATTTCAGAAGACATGGCGAAGTGTCGCAGCGCGATGTGACTGCTACAGACTCCGCGAAAACTGCTGAATTATTTTAAGTGTTTCTTGGTAACGACCCATGTTTTGTTCCGATAAAAATAGCCGTAGCGCGTCCCCTAGGTCGGCCAATCCATCTGTGAGGTTGCCGCTGACGCAGCGAGAGCGTCCGCGCTGGAAGAGACGATCGCTCTCTGACAGGGGCAATGCTTCTGAAAGCGGCGGGGATACCTGGGCCGATTGAGATTGCTCTAGGGTTTGCAACTGCGTCGCTTCCGTCGGCATCAGCGTCTCGCCGCAGTGAATGCAAAAGCGATTGCCGGGACGATTGCCCGCATGGTTGCAATAACGGCTGGGGTTAAGGTTGGCAGAGGATGCTTTCGCTTGAGCCTTCTTGCCAAAGGTGGAACCCACCTTGCCAGAACTCGGCCCGTCCCCAGAAGGCATGGGCTTGCAGAGAATGGCCCGATTCAAATCTTGCGTGGCCCCGGCGGTATCGCCCAGCGCGGAGCGATGGAGTCCCCGGCGATAGTAGGCATCGGGATGGTCGGGATTGAGGCGAATGGCTTCGGAATAGTCGGCGATCGCCCCCTGGAGGTCGCCAATGAGCGCTCGACTTTGAGCGCGCTTGAAGTAGGTCCCTGCGGTTGGATTGGTTTCGAGGGTGCGGGTGTAGTCGGCGATCGCCTCTTCGATGGGCATCCCCGACGTTGCGCTTGAGGCCGCTGAAGGTTTGGGCTTTTTTAGCTCCGTCTTGAGGGTTTGGATCGTTTCGCTCAACGCGCCGCTAAAATCCTTGAGCTGACCCAAGGAATGAACCCGCGCCCAATGGATGGCCTGGTTGAGATCGGCAAGGGCTGCCTCGTCTTCCCCAATGGCGCTGTAGTTTTGACCCCGACGGTAGTAAGCCTGCGTGTTGTGGGGATCTTGATCGATGATTTGGGTATAGTCGGCGATCGCCCCATCCAGATCGCCATTCATGGCGCGTTTGGTCGCGCGCTCGAAATAGCCCGCGATGCTATCGGGTTCTAGCTTTACTGTGCCTTGGCTGATTTCTTGCAGCTTGGCTAAGGGCGGAGAAGATGGCTCCACCAACTCAGCAGAGATCACGACGGGATGGTCGATGGTGCTAGGTACTGGGGATACTGGGGGCGGTGACGCAAAAACTTGATTGAGTCCTTGAAGGTTGGCGGCAGCCTCTTTCAAGATCCCTATACTGTACATGCGCTGGTAGTAGGCCGCTTGGTGAGACGGGTTGTGCAGTAGCGCCTGATTGAAATCTAGATTGGCCTTCTCCAGATCCCCCAACTCCGCGTAGCAGCAGCCCCGCCCGCAATAAGCATCCGCATGGCGGGGGTTGTGCGCGAGCGCGGTCGTAAAGTCCTCAATGGCCGTTCGCATCTCCCCAATTTTGGATAAAAAGCGGCCTCTCTGATAGTAAGCATTCGCATCCTTGGGCACCCGCGTGATGGCTTGCGCGTAATCGGCTAGGGTGCCTGCGGCGTCTCCCACCTCGGCATAGGCTTCTGCCCGCTTGTAGTAGGCTTTGATCGAGTAAGGATTGAGCGCGATGGTGCGGCTGAAATCATCGATAGCGCTAGCCGGATCTTTGAGCTGCAAGTGGCTGTTCCCGCGCTGATAGAACGCCTCGTCATAATCGGGTAACAGTTCGAGGGCGCGGTTGAAATCTTCGATCGCCGCTTCGAAATTGCCCAACGTGTTGTGTAAAAAGCCGCGATTGTAGTAGGCCGTAGCGCGCGTCGGGCTGAGTTGAATGGCCTCCTTCAAATCCGCAAACGCACCTTCTACGTCTCCCCCCGTAGCGCGTTTGTTAGCTCGGTGGATTAAGGCGTTCGGATCTTGGAGATTGTCGCCATAGCGCTTTACCAACGCGCCGCCCTTAGGCTCCGGCGAGGGCTGCGGTTCTGAAAACCACTCTTTAAGCTTGGTTTGAAGCCAGTTCAAGATGGACTATCCTGATTTTTCTTGAGAACGCCAGTAGAAGATCGAAGCGGAATAAACACTATAGTAATCGCTTCATCATCCTTAATGACAGGGGTTGCTATGATTTGCAGATACTCTTTTTTACATTCCGCCAGTGCAGCTTTTCGTTTAAACTACTGTTCAAAAACTTGTTGAATTCGCGCTGCCTTATCGAGAACCCTTTATGTACATTATCCAAATTGCCTCAGAATGCGCTCCGGTCATCAAAGCAGGAGGGCTAGGGGATGTAGTCTACGGACTCAGTCGCGAGCTAGAACTACAGGGGCATACGGTTGAGTTGATTTTGCCGAAATACGACTGCATGCGCTACGACCACATTTGGGGCTTGCACGATGCCTACCTCAACCTGTGGGTACCCTGGTATGACGGAAGGGTTCACTGCTCGGTCTACTGCGGTTGGGTCCACGGACGCATGTGCTTTTTTATCGAACCCCACTCCCAGGATAATTTCTTCAATCGCGGCTATTACTACGGCGACTACACCGATGCCATCCGCTTTGCCTTCTTTAGCAAGGCGGCTTTGGAATTTTTACTGCAAAGCAACAAACGCCCTGACGTCATCCACTGCCACGACTGGCAAACGGGACTCGTTCCCGTCATGCTCTACGAGATGTACCAGTGGCACGGGATGCAACACCAACGGGTGTGCTACACCATCCATAACTTCAAGCATCAAGGCGCTTGCAGTGCTGACATTCTCAAAGCGACGGGACTCAACCGCCCGGACTACTACTTCGCTCCCGATCGCCTTCAGGATAACCATCACCCCGGTGCCCTCAACCTGATGAAGGGCGGTATTGTCTACTCCAATAGCGTCAATACCGTCTCGCCCCACCACGCATGGGAAGCCCGTTTTTCGGACGTCGGTTGCGGCCTTCAGCCGACCCTCGAAGTTCATCAAAATAAATTTAGAGGTATCCTCAACGGCATTGCCGAGGACGTCTGGAATCCAGAGACAGATCGCTATATTCCCTACTCCTACGCCGCCGATCGCTTTGTCGACAAAAAGCTGAATCAGAAAGCCCTGCGATCGCGACTGATGCTGGCAGAGTCCGAGCGACCCATCGTCTGTTTTATCGGTCGCTTAGACGACCAAAAGGGCGTCCATCTGGTGCATCACGCCCTGTACTACGCCCTAGAGTGCGGCGCGCAGTTCGTGCTGTTGGGGTCAGCTACGGATGATGGCATTTACAGTTGGTTTTCCCATGAAAAGGCATTCTTGAACGAAAATCCCAACTGTCACCTAGAACTGGGCTTCAACGAAGAGTTGGCCCATCTGATTTATGCCGGATCGGACTTGATCGTCGTCCCCAGTAACTACGAGCCCTGCGGGCTCACCCAGATGATCGGGTTGCGCTACGGTACCGTGCCCGTCGTGCGCGGCGTGGGCGGACTGCTCAATACGGTGTTTGACTGGGACTACGATCGAGAACATTCCCTCGAAACGCGCAATGGATTCGTCTTTTTTCAGCAAGATGCCGTCGCTTTAGAGTCGGCCTTGGGTCGCGCGCTAGACCTGTGGAATCACAGCCCGGAACTCTTTCAGCAGCTGGCCCTCCAAGGCATGGCCTGCGATAATTCCTGGACACATCCCGCTCAGCAATATCTTGAAATATACGAGGTCATCCGGCATAAATGGGTCTAGAACGGACTCGGTCGCGCTCATCCTCAAAAAATCGCGAACTTTCTGCTCGTTGCTAGCCTCGTGCTTCCAAAAAAATTGCCAGAGGCTCGGGAGCTAGCTTATGGGCAGTAAAAATCATTATGGTAGAAGGGCAACTCCAATCTTTAGGGGGTTTCGATTGGCCGGACGAGGACAGTCCGTCGGCGGATCCGCCCTACAGTCAGTTCGCTATCGTCGAAGCAGCCTGTGTCGATTCCATCCATTGCACTCATCTAGGAGCAGTTCATGACCGCCGTAAAACTTTCCGCTCGAGATTTATTCCGCGCTGCCTATGAAAATCGCTACACCTGGGACGCTCGATTTCCGGGCTACACCGCCGATGTTACCTATACCCGAGACGGTAAAGCGTTCTCCGGTCGGGCGCGCGTCAGTGGCGACATGAAGGCCGAAGTACTCGATGTCTCTGATGAAGAGGCGCAAAAGGCAATTCACGGACAGCTTTGGGAAATTTCGATCCATCGCGTCCGCCGCAGTTTTGAAGAGACCCACAGCAAGAATACGTTTACCTACGGCGAAACCGATAGCACTGGAGCGGTCGAGCTGCTGATGGGCGGCAAGTCCGAGGGCGATCGCTATAAAGTCCGCGACAATGAGGTTTGCTTGGTGCATCGCCACATTCACGGTGTTGTAGTGACCATCAATACCTTTAGCTCCCACGATACGGGTGAGGGCTACCTCTCTCACCGCTATGATTCCGTGTACCACGATCCGAAAACAGGAGAACAAAAGGGCGGTAAGAGCCTGTTTGAGGATACTTACGAAAAAGTGGGTTCTTATTGGATTCTCAGCCGTCGCGTCATTGAAACGGAAACGGAGGACGGCACTGTAACGGAGGATTTTGCGTTTTCCAATATTCAGCTGCTTTAAGTCTCTTTGAGGGCGTTACAGTTGTAGGGGAGCAAGGTCTTGCTCCCCTACAGTGCGTGCGTTTTCAGGAAAACGGGTCGATCGCAGCCCATCGCAGGTCTAGGGTCAGAGGGGACTGCGAGTGGACATGCGGGGGCGGAATTTCAACGCATCCAGCGCGAGGAGAAAGAGGGACGACTCTCGAACGCAAGCGATTTTCTGCCTCTCGGTCGGTCTGGGGCGGGGCTTCGTAGGCTCCATCGGCGGGCTGGGCGCGGTACGCGCATCCTCCCATCGATCGTCCGGCTTGGGTATCGATGACTTCAAAGGTGAGGGCAGTGTGGGGCGCAATTGCCGCATCCCCTAGTCCGGCAAGCGGTTTGGCGCGGAACCGCACGCCGCCTACCGCAAGGACTGACGGTGGCGAGATCTCTAAGGGAACGGCCCGTCCTTGACAGAGCACGCGGTAGCGTTCGGGCTCGTTCCCCCGCAGCAAAACCTGAATTCGCTCCATCGAATCGTCTACGGGACGCGAGGTGCCGCCTAGGGTTGCTTTTTCGGGTAAAACGGGCCACATTTCTAGGGCGTGGCGTAGCTCTAGGGTGAGGCCAGGTTGGGCTTGCAGGGAAACTCGACCGTAGATTGGAAAACGCGTCTGGAAGAATGGCTCAAACCAAGCCAGGTCAAATTCATAGTCCGCCGACTTTAAGTCGTCCAGGACGCTCGCTAAATCTTCAGCTAGGAAGTGGGGTAAAAAGAATCGGTCGTGGAGGGTTGCACCCCAATGAATCATGGGCTGTCGATAGGGTTGCTCCCAAAACCAAGCCACTAAGGCGCGCACCAATAAGAGCTGAAGCAGGCGCAGTTGGGGGCTATGGGGCATTTCAAAGGCGCGAAATTCCAATATCCCGAGCTGCATCTGAGGGATATCTACTGGAAATAGCTTGTCGATGCAGAGTGCCGCGCGATGGGTGTTGCCCGTAGTATCGACCAGCAATGGCCGGAGCAGTCGATCGATCAGTTCTGGCGAGGGCATCCCGGATTTCTCAAATGCCTTAAAGGCAACTTCAAGTTCGTACAGGCCATCGTGACGCGCTTCGTCTACCCTGGGGGCTTGGCTGGTGGGTCCCACAAACTGCCCTGCAAACAAGTAGGACAGGCTCGGGTGATGCTGCCAATAGGTAATGATGCTTTGCAGCAGGTCGGGACGCCGCAGCAATGGGCTGTCGGCGGGCGTTTTAGCGCCCAGGGTGATGTGCGCGCCGCCACCCGTCCCCAGCCTGCGGCCATCTCTGGCATATTTTGTCGCGCCCAGCCCGCAGTCCTCGGCGATCGCGTGGAGGGTTAGGGTTTGATGCACCAGGGTATCCCAATCGGCCACGGGGTAGATGTTGACCTCAATCACCCCCGGATCGGGAACGATCGCAAACCCCTCAATGCCTGAATTGGGGGGAGGGCCGTAGCCCTCTAGACGAACGGGGCAGTCGAGCTGTACTGCCGTTTGCTCGATAGCGCTCACCAAGTCTGCAAAGGCGCAGGACGAGGCAAAGGGCGGGACGAACGCGGAAACCATTTCATCGCGGATCTCTACGGAAAGAGACACCCGGATGGTGTTGGGCGGCATCTGTTGGGCGGACCCTTTGGTCCATTCTGCCAACTCAGACAAAGGCGCGTCGATCTCCCAGGCCAGCTCCTCGGGCCGATCGATATTGCCCAAGGGCAGCCGCATGCCAATGGGCGTTTCTCCCTTGACCAAGACAAAGGGCTGTTCCGTTCCGTAGGGTTTGCCCTCGCGGGTCCAGACACAAGAAGCCCAGTGCCAGCCTTTAGAGCTGGCCTGACTGTAGGCATCGGTAGCGTCAACGGCCAGGAGTGGGAGGACAAAGCCTGCAAGGGTACTTTCGTCCCATTCCCAAGCAGCCACGATCGAATCCTCGCTCAAGCCGAGCTGCTCGACGAGCGCTTCTAGAAATGCTTTGGCTTGGGATGGTCGATGGCCGTAGCGTTGGTTTTCAGAGGCTGCCAGGGCTGGGTTGCGCCAGAGCGGGAGGCCGTCCGATCGCCAGAAGCAGCCAAACGCCCAACGCGGATACGGTTCTCCCGGATAAAGCTTACCCATCCCGTATTGCAGGAGCGAACCCGGCGGAGCGAGGCGCTCGGCCAGTTTTTGCAGTAGCTCGACGGCCACCTGACGCTTGTGGTTGCCCAGGGCCAGGGTGTACCACTCGGGCAGGTGCTGGCGATCGATAGCAATGTAGGTCGGTTCGCCGCCCATCGTAAGACCGACTTGGTTGGTTTGGAGCGAGTTTTCAACTCGATTTCCAAGGCGAAGTATGGCTTCCCACTGGGGTTCTTCTAGCAAAGGTTTATTTCAACTCCGCCGATCCTGGGTTAGACTTCATCGTTGGACTCACTGGGTACAGGCTACAATGAAAACAACTTGCCCGTCGGTTTTATAGAAAAAACGTTCAAAAGTATGGCTAGGGTTTAGTTCTTAGCGGTTCGATCCGCTGGCTAATCCAATGGGCCGCTGACCTTCCTCGCCCCGCCTTAGTTTCTACTCAATTTTTTGCGATCGCAGTGTCCCGAGTCAAGGCATGCAAAATCGATCAGGATTGTACCTACCCTTGTCCGTGTCGTAAACGGGGACAACTTAGTCCCATTGCTTTAACTGAAGCCTTTGGTTGCAGTCAATGCCAGCATATTTTTGTGGTGCGTGCCGATGGCTACGTTTTAGAGCAGCTCTCTAGCATTTATCCTTACAAACAGCTTTGGTACTGGACGGGACAGGAATGGATGCCAGTGCGCGCTCCCCAGAATCGTTACGTATGGATTGTGGCAGGATTGACGGCCTTCTTTCTGCTGCTGGTGCTCTGCCTCCCTATTGTGTTCCCTATACCGCTCGATCGCCGCGTCATGGTATGGATGTTATTGATGATTCTTATTGTCGTGCCGGTGCTGAGTTTTACGATCTGGCTCGCGATGTATCGGCAGCCTTAGTCATCGCGACTGTTTTACGTCCTTTGCTGTCGTTCTTAGGTTGACCGATGCACAACTTACAGTCTTTGACTTTGAAGGATCTGGTTGACCAAGCGCGTCAAGCTTCTGTAAATCTCGCTCAAACCTCGGTTCAATTTCGCAATTTGGCGCTCAAGGACTTGGCGATCGCCCTCCAGTCCCAACAAGATGCCATCTTGGAAGCGAATACCCTCGATCTAGAAACGACGCGAGATCTGGCCGTGACCGATTTGGCCTTGCAATGGCTGAAGCTAACGCCTGACCGAATGGGCATCGTGCGTCAATTTATCGAGCAGCTTGCGGGCCTCCCGGATCCGCTTCAGGTGCGCAGCGGCACGGTTGCAAATTCTTTGTACAATCTCAGCGGCTTTCGCGTCATGCCTTTGGGGGTCGTGTGCGGCCTGTACGAGTTTTTGCCAGAATTTCCGGTTTTGCTGGCCAGTTTGTGCCTGAAGACGGGCAACAGTCTGATGGTCAGAGGCAGTGCTGAAACCAGTCACACCCACGCTTTATTTTCGGAATTGATCAAAACAGTTTTGAGCAAGGGAAAGCTAGACCAGCGCTGTTTCTATAGCTTCGTGAGCGATCGCGCCGTTACGCCTAAGGATCTGGTGGCCCAGGCGCTGCCGATTGACTTGGTGATTCCCTACGGTCGTCCTAGTTTTATTCGCGACATCGCCCAACAGAAGACCGCTCCCGTGTTGACGCCAGCGATCGGTAACTGCTATTTATTTTGGTCGTCTACGGGCAGTAGCGATTTGGTGCGCAGTATTGTTGTCGACAGCCATTTAGGGGTGCCGGATGCAGTGAATGCGATCGAAAAGGTCATCATTACGCCCAATACCAATTTTTCGCTGCTCAATGTGGTTTTTAACCATCTCCGCGAGAAGAAGTTTACCCTGAAGGCCGATGAAACCCTTACGGCGGAGTTTCCAGATTTAGCGTTGGCTGAAGATCGGGAGTGGTCTACGCCCTATCTCAATAAAACCGTTGCATTTAAGGTGGCGAACTCGGTTGCGGAGGGGATTCAGTGGATGAACGCCCACAGCAGCGGCCATGCAGATTGTTTTGTGACGGATTCTTACCGAGAAAGCCAGCAGTTTACTCTGGGGACGACGAGCGCTACGGCTTTCATTAATTCGTCTCCCCGGTTTTCGCGTCTCGCAAGCGGACCCTATGGGACGGTTGCGTTAGGGATGATAGGGCGCAGTTCGTTCAATCAGGGTGCGATGGGGGTTGAGACGCTTTTGAAGCGCAGTCATATCGTTCAGGGGGTTGGAGCTAATATTGCTTGCTAGGAAACAGCTCGAGGTTTAACGCGGGGGTTTGTCTTCGGGAAGGGATGTTTTGCGGCGGCGGCATCGTTCGGAGCAGTATTTGACTTCATCCCAGCAGTCAGCCCATTTTTTGCGCCATGTGAAGGGGAGTCCGCAAACCGGACAGATTTTGGTGGGCAGATCGGATTTAGCGCGTTGGCGGGCCATTGCTGTTTTTCTGGGTCGGAGTTGATGGATGCTGCATTGCAACGGTGGCCGATCGAATGCGATCGCGTTCTTCTCGTTTATAGGGGGTTTGTTTCGGCTGAACCTGTGCCCTAGGGCTGACAGACGGGGCAAAAATGACAAGACCGCCCCGCCATGCGGATTTTTGCAATGGGGGTGGCGCAGGTTCGGCAAGGCTCTCCCGTTCGACGGTAGACCCAGGCGATGCTGCCATAGTTGCCGTTGATGCCCGTGACCTGTCGGAAATCGCTAAAGGTGGTGCCTCCTTCCTTCAGCGCTTTTTGGATGACGGTCGCGATCGCCCCGTGCAGGGTTTCAAGTTCTGTGGCGGTAAGGCTGCGACAGCGACGGGTGGGATGGATGCCGCTCACAAAGAGAGACTCGTCTACGTAGATGTTGCCCAGTCCTGCAATTAGGGTTTGGTCGAGCAAGGCATTTTTGATCGGGCGATCGCGTCCCTTGGCTACGGCCATCAGGTAGGCTGGCGAAAATTCTGCGGACAATGGCTCTGGCCCTAAGGCTCCCATCCCCGCCACGACGATGTTCGGATCTTCTGTCGGCGGAATCCACCACATTTGCCCGAAGGTGCGTTGGTCTACAAATCTCAGTTCTCGGTGGCGATCGAACCGCAGCCGCACGCGGGTATGTTTGGAAGGCGGTGTCGAGTCTGACAACCACAGGAGCTGACCTGTCATGCGCAGATGTACCCCTAACCAACCCGCAGGCCGATCGGTTTTGGAGCCAGCTTGTCCCAACTGCGCCAGTAAATATTTACCGCGTCGCGTCCAGGTCAAAATTTGCGCGCCCTGCAACCCTTCCTGAAATCGATCGACGGATGGATAAGCGACCGTACGCGGCAGTAACACTTCAACTTCGGCGATCGCTTTTCCGCAGGTCGCCTCGTTTAGTCCAAGGCGCACTGTCTCGACTTCGGGCAGTTCCGGCACGGTAATATCTCTTTTTCATCCCGGATACAATTTTGTCTATTTTAGTCAATATCTTTGTTCTTTGCGCGGTTCTTTCGGGAAGTATTGATAGTTGACTTACGCGCTAATCTACTCCTATGAGGGGATTTGTCGTTTACTTGCCATTTTGGATTGTAAGGGATAGCAGAAGATCGTATTTGCTCCTGTTTAGAAATAGTTTGCGATCGCCTCCAATCCATTTGAGCCAATGGTTGCTGTCCTTTATGGTGTAATCAACTGGATGGATGGGAAGTAGGTTCGATAACGATTCGTGTCTCGTGTCAATAGGTGGATTTCTGCAACAGCAGCATGAGCGCCGATATAGAAATCAGGGAGAGGCGATCGCCGTTCGCCGCCGCGACGACGATATTCTAGAAAGCTTTGTCCGGCCAAGAATGCTGCGTTATAGGGTAAGGGGTCGCGGCGAAAAAAGTCTGGAGGGATTGCTGTGTCTAGTGCTTCGGGTTGGCTAAAGCCGATGGAAATTTCAGCATAGATAATCGGGTTAATGACCAATTCTCCCTGATTAGCGCATTCTCTAAGCTTTTGGGCCGACCACTCGAACCATTGGGGGTCTTCGGTCAAGATATCGAGGATGACGTTGCTATCGACGAGAATATCGGTCATGAACGATCGCGGGTGAGCTGCATGATTTCGTCAGTACTTAGGTTGCCGGTGGCTTTCCCACGCATGGTGGCAATGATTTGCGTCCCTCGATCGGAGATTGGTTTACGAATTTGTAGGGTATCGCCGACAACTTCCAGTTGAATATCTGTGCCAGGGAAAAGTCCAAGCTGTTCGCGTATGTCAGGAGGAATTGCGATCTGACCGTTTGTGTCTATTTTCATATTGAAATCTTAGAACCCCTTATCAACTTATATTGTAAGTTTAGAAAACGCAAATATGTAAAGGTAATAAATATCTGCGAGCATATTTGATACGGCAGATACCCATCGTTTTTATTTGCAATTGCTGCTAGTGAGATCGCCCTGTCTTTTTTGCACATTTTTTGATCGAGCGATTGGCAGAATAAACCTAGGCTTGAGAGGTTATCAAGAATCGGGTGAATCGAGAGGGTATTCCGGCAAAGGTTGCTAGTTTTATCAAGAATGGGGAAAATGGTAAGGGAATCACTTCACGCTGGTATCCTGAAACGCTGAGAAGGCGAATTCTGGCGATCGCTCAAGTCAAGCACAGGATCAATTTTATTGAAGGGGATGCGTTTGAGGTTTGTGAGAAGAATGCGAACAGAGAGGATGTAGTCTACTTTATTGACCCACCTTATAGGGCGGCTGGGCAACGGCTCTATCGTTATTCAGAGATTAATCATGAAGCTTTGTTCGATTTAGCGTACAGGCTACAAGGCAATTTTCTGATGACGTATGACGATGCCAGTGAGGTGCAGGCAATGGCAAGTCGCTGTAAATTTGAGACGAAGTTAATTGCGATGAAGAATACTCATCATGCGAAGAAGACAGAGTTAGTTATCGGGAAGGATCTAACTTGGTTGCAAAATTGATGTCTGTTTTATGCTCTAGTTATCAAAATCCGCCCCATCACCTCTTCGCGCGCGATCGTTCAACAAAATTGCTGCAAATACTTCCCAGTCTTTTGAGCTGATGCTTCCTTGTAAGGAGAACCCATACTGTTCATAAATTTCAACTTTATTCTGGCTGTATTCAAGAATATATTTTTTTGCAGAAGGAGTAAGCTTCCTGAATTTGAAGCGTTGGCACACAAATCACCCTCACAAGTGCTGAATATCGAGGATGAGTATACGAAAGAATGGGACATTTCGCTCAACACTGATCGAGATAACGTTTCTTGAGATTGAAATTTGGTGCTGGGTTTCGTTCCTCGATGAAACTTCTCTTAACAAGGAATGGAAACCTCAGGTGATGCTATACCAGAGTTGTATGGGAGATTACTTATAATTTGGTCTGGAGATTCAGCTTCTTGGATTCGCTGTCTTTTAATCTTGAGTTTATCAAGTAAAAATTTATGCTTAATTTCAAATTCAGTAGTTATTTCAGACCATTTCTTGACATATATTTTATAGTTCATGTCTGGCTCAATTCCTGCCAAAGAGCGTTCTCCCCAGTTTTTTAATTGATCAATTTTACTTTGAACATATGGTTTGCTCTCATGTTTGGTTTTTCTGAAATCATTGCCTACCAAAATAAAACTCCATTTATTATTCGCATAAGCATTAAACTCAGGTATATTTAAAATTGTTCTCATGTAAGTCTCAACTTGATCTAATTCTTTCTTTCCTAATTTTATTTTTGGATTCTTGAGTTCTACTACAATGTTTTCAATGGTTTCTTCTTTGTCATCGATCTTTCGACGGCACATAAAAATATCCATTTCCTTATTTTTATCTGGATGGCATATTTTTATGTTATTTTTGGTTCCTCTCAATAAATATAGGTACCTTCTCAAAGCCTCTTCAAAATCTGGCTCCGCAGCAGTTACAAGCTGATATTGTTCGCCAAATATCCAGTAATGCGCTTCAATAAATTTTTGAATATGCTGAGGTTCATTCGATCCGAAGTCAGGCTTCAATAATACTTTTAGATCTTGTATTGCGGAACATCTATCTTCAACAAGTTTTATGGTTTTTATGATATTGGATAGTTGTGTTTTTTTGAGCAATCTAGACATCTCTTCTCTCTCAGATGGATCTAGCTCAATAACTTCTTCAATTATATTAAACAAATCTTGCCTTTGACCAGAGTCTAGTATTAAGTTCAGCAATCTTACAAAAGTCTTTTTTTGTTCTTCATTTAAACGAACGAAGAGCTTTGGCTCAACTTCATACAATACTTTAATTATCTCAATCAAATCGAGCCTTTTGTATTGATATTCGTATTCATTCTTGAATTCTGGCAAAATACCTTTTGTTTCAAGTTCAGAAATTAACTTTTCTGAGAACTCTCTTAAAAAAGGCTTTCTCTTATGACTTAAAAAATCTTCTAACTTAGATTGTAAAGTCTTGAATGTATTTTCTTTTTCACTTTCTATAGACTGCAAGGGTAGAGTGTTCCCTTCAAATATTTTTTGATATTGTCCTGGAATATAATTATTAAAAAAATTACTTTCAACATATGTGCTATGGTAAAAATTGTCGCTTTTTCGATTTAATTTCGTTGTTATCTTGCAAATCTCTTCAGAGTCTTCATTCAAGAAGTAATATTTAGAAGCTTCTCCGTGCCTAGCTTTCCATTGAATGTACTTTATTGAGAATTTGTCACTTCCTAAATTTAGTATCTCTTCTTTACAATCATTGATATTTACAGTGTAGTTTAATTCTTCACCATTTATTTTTATTGAATAGTTTTTGAGTGCTAAAAACCATCCAAACTCTACTGTTATATAATCGACAAGGTCTCTATTTAGATTGATGTCAGTTAGTGAGTCAAAAATTCCATAGAATGATACTATGGTTCCAGTTTTTATGCTGGTTTTGATATCTTCAGAGAGGGTGTATGTTACGAGGTCTGAAGAGTCAATTTTTACTGAATACTTTAGAGATTTATCGCTCTCATTGCTTTTATAAATTGTTTCCCATTCAGCTTGCTGGCAGAAACAGAAAAATGAAAATCTCCCGTAACCTTTTTTGCCATGTGGCAATGAAGTTTGACATCTTAAGTCCTCCTCGTTTTTGATTTTCGTTGACGAGAATACGGGATCAAGTTTTTCGCCTATTTGATATCTAGGTATTCCATCCCCGTTGTCAATCACTTGAAGCTTTGTAATGTGTCCAATTTCTAAATACTCATATATGATTTCTACGCAGCGTGCATTAGCATCGAATCCGTTCCAAATATACTCTGAGATGGCTTTAACAAAGTTAAATGATCTTAATTCGTTTTTTATTCCCTGAGATGTTATTTTTGAGTTTCTTTTTTCTTTTTGAGTCATCGCACCTTAAATAAAAACGGAAAAATTACAAATTATTTAGATTATAGGGCGTTTATGTGCGTATGTTATATCTGGTTAAACTGAGTGAATAGTTAGATGAAAAACCAATGCATCTTTTAATCTCTATTCGATTGAATAAGGTGGTTTCGATCTGCTATCCCACTCAATAACGCTGGACACAAATTTGCACCGAATGCCCTCGTCTGCGATCGCCCACTTCAGCAAAGCAGACCTTTGGCATTGCGAGCAGATTAGCAGTCAACGTGGCGATCGGGCCTGCCATAATCTTTTTTTTGAACATCGCCCGCCAGTCTGGCTCAGTTTTATTTTCTTTCCCAAAACTTAATAATTAGCTTAATAATCCATGCAGATGACCGAATTTTCCACCGATGTCTCAATCGATTCGGGGTTTGGAACTGCGATCGCATGATTAGGGCTGTGGTCTGCGATCGCGTTTTTGGGGCTAAGCGCTTCTTGGCAGTAGATTTAGCGAATTGCCCCAGAACGCTAATTTAAGCGAAAATGATTAAAGGCACAGAGAGGGACAGCTTATGGATATTCCCGTTACTATCAACTTACCCGACGACGTTTACCGTCGAGCAGAACGCCTTGCGCATCTTGCGAACCGCGACCTGCCCAGCGTTCTTGCCGATACACTGACCCACTCTTTGCCACTCATCAGCGCTCAAAGCAATACACTCCCGTCCATTTCCGATCTGTCCGATCGACAAGTGATGGCATTGACCCACTTAGAAATGGAGCCTTCTCAAGATACGCGATTAAGTGAACTCCTCGATAAGCAACAATCTGGAACCCTCAATCCTGAGGAGCCTCAAGAACTCGACAACTTGATGCAAATCTATCGGGAAGGCTTACTCCGCAAAGCAACCGCACTAGCTGAAGCTGTTAAACGTGGGTTAATGGAACCGCTCAATTCGTAAGCACTTCCTACATTCCAGAAAACGTCAAAACCAGAGTTAGAGACGCGGCAAAAAATCGGTGCGGGTATTGTCAAAGTCTACAAAAGTACGTTTTGGGCGTTCTCGAAATCGAGCATATTATCCCAAAAGCTTCTGGTGGCGACGATAATGAGGCAAACCTTTGGCTGTCCTGCCGATTATGCAACTCCTATAAAGGTGCTCAAACAAAGGCGACAGATCTCATTAACGATCGGGCAGTCCAATTATTCAACCCACGAACTCAAAAGTGGTCACAACACTTCACTTGGTCAGAAGATGGTATTTACATCATCGGCCTAACACCTTGTGGCCGTGCTACGGTTTTAGCCCTACAGCTCAACAATATTTACGCAGTAACGGTTAGACAAGCTTGGACGACCGTGGGTTGGCATCCACCCCAGGACGATGAATAATCCATACAGATGACCGAATTCTACGTCAATATCTCAAGTGATTCGGGGCTTGGAACCGCGATCGTGCATCTCATGCTGTGGTCTACGATCGCGTTTTTGGAGCTGGGCGATCGTCCTCCTTACTTATTCCTGACCCATAGAGCAGTCACTCATCCCACTGAAATTATCAATTTTCACCTCCCCCTCAGGAAACCTAGCAATAATATCTAACTCACCGCCCATTGCTTCAATCACCTTCCTTAAGTGGCTAACATACATATCCGTCCGTTTCTCAAGACGCGAAATCGCAGGTTGTTTAACCTGAAGACTGGTTGCCAACTCCACCTGAGAGAGTTGAAGCGCTTGTCGTAACTCACCAAGAGCCATCTCTGCCTTAAGCTGGACAGTCTTTTGGCTAATTTCAGCTTGGCGCTCCTCAGAAAAATCCTCGGTTAACTGAGAAAACTTGTGGTGTCCACTCATAGCAACCCTTCCTTTCTTAATTCATCTAAATAAACGTCATAGAGCCTGTCAGCCATAGGAATATATTTGTCATAGAATCGCTTATCCCCAGTCTTATCCCCACCAATTAGAAGAATGGCCGTCCGTCGCGGGTCAAAAGCATAGAAAATTCTTAAAGGCTTTCCACCACTTTGTACGCGCAACTCCCGCATCTGGGAATGCTTAGATGCGACAATTCCTGAAGAATAAGGGAAAGCTAGATTTGCCCCCTTTTCTGCCAGAAGATTGACCACAGCCACAACATCATTCTGTTCCTGGTCGCCGATCTCATTCCACCAGCTGCCAAATTCGTTTGTATATTCAATTTCCCATACCATTCTTTAATGATATTACATGGACGTAATATATGGTTGACTCAATTCAGTTGGATAATCGGTATTATCAGCGATCTTCTCCAGATGTTCTGGAAGTTGTAGCGCGATCGTGCGTCTAATTCTGTGGTCTGCGATCGCCCATTCAACACATCATCGACAAACAGGGCGATCGCCGTTCTCAACCCAATCGTCTCCAATTAACGATATCAATGCTATCATCTAAAAAATAGAGAATGCAACGCCACTCCAAAACAGAGAGAGTTTATGGCCAGTTTAATTGTCCGAAACATTGATGAAACCATCGTCAAAGCGCTGAAACAGCGGGCAAGCAATCATGGCGTCAGTGCCGAAGCCGAACACCGCAAAATTCTAGAACAAGCATTGCTGCAACCGCAAAAAAAATCGTTCGCAGATGTACTCAGCCAGATCCCTAACGTTGGCAACGACTCAGACTTCGAGCGATCGCAAGATGACACCACTCGACCAATATTTGATTGATACCAACGTCATTAGCGAATTGCGTAAAAGCAACAAGGCGAATCCCGGCGTATTGCAATTCTTTCAGCAAGCCGTCCTACGAGGTGCCCCGCTCTATCTCAGCGTTATTACCATCGGCGAATTGCAGCGAGGAGTCGAACTCATTCGGCATCGCGGCGATAAACCCCAAGCTGCTCTATTAGAAACCTGGTTGCAGACTGTTTTAGAGGACTACGCCGATCGTATTCTCGATTTCACCGCCCTAGAGGCCCAAGTTTGGGGAAGATTGCGCGTGCCCCATCCCCACAATGCTCTTGACAAACAGATTGCTGCTACCGCACTCACCTGCGACTTAACCCTGGTCACGCGAAATACGAGTGACTTTGCTGGAACAGGAGTTCTACTGCTAAACCCTTTTCATATCGTTTAACCCGCATTCCACTGCTTCGAGCTACAAAAAATTGAGATCTTCCACCCATAACTTTGAATGCGATCGCTCTTCCGTCTAGTTGCGATCGCCCATACCGCCCATAGAAAAAGCCCGAGGCATCGAAAAAGCCTCGGGCTGTTTAAATCGATCGAACGCCTGCTACTAAGCTTTAGCCTTGGCCTTGGGTGCTTCAACTTCTTTTACCTCATGGAGGCCAAAGTTGTTGGTATTCACACCGCCAGCGCTGCCGCTGAAGCCAGTGTAGTTTACGCTTTCAAAACGAACGATAACTGGATACTTGATACCGCTTTGGTCTACAGACGCAACCGTACCGACTTCGTTGTACCAGTAAGACTCTGGACGGAGAATTCTAACTTTAGAACCGCGCTGAACCATAAATCTTATCCCTTAATGATGTTGCAAACGGGGCAATTGCTCTCAGCGTACTACGGTTGTGAAGCCATCTAGACATCCAACCTATAAACTTTTATGACTAAAATTGTGGCATTTTGCTTCGTGGCGACAGCTTGGCGCCTTCGGCATCTGTCGGTGCGCTTTTTAGGAGCGATAGACCGGAAGCGTAAAGTTAAAGCTACTGCCCTCATTGGGGGTGGAATCGACCCAGATTTGGCCGTAGTGAGCGCGGATGATGCGCTGACACAGGGCTAACCCAATGCCGTAACCTTCTTTTAATTCATCGCGCTCTAGGCGGAAGGCGTCGTAAAAGATGGCTTTTTGCTTCTCAAGGGGAATACCAGGGCCGTCATCGGAAATGCTGATTTGCACTTTTTGCGTGGTGCGGTGCAGGATGCAAAATTTAATAACGCCCCCTTCTGGG
The DNA here is from genome assembly GCF_044923475.1 of Altericista sp. CCNU0014. Classification (NCBI taxonomy): domain Bacteria; kingdom Bacillati; phylum Cyanobacteriota; class Cyanophyceae; order Synechococcales; genus Altericista; species Altericista sp. CCNU0014. The sequence goes on along the minus strand of NZ_CP137338.1, from coordinate 108,654 downwards.
GTGTATTTAATGGCGTTATCGAGCAGGTTCATCAGAACTTGGCGGATGTGGTCGCTATCGGCGTGGACGTAAGGTAAGTCGGGCGGGACGTCTATCTTTAAATGCTGGGTCTTGGCCTCTGCCTTGGGCTGTAGCGTCTCGATAATGAGGGGACACAGGGCACCTAAATCTAGCTTTCGGGGGCTAATTTTGAGTTCGGAACTTCTGCCCCGCGATGCATCTAACAAGTTGGTGATCATCCGCTCGATGACCTGCATCTGAGATCGCGCGTGATGGGCCAAACGCGCCATGGTCTCGGGAGGAAGCACCATCTGTCCCGAGTTGGAAGGTTCCCACTGGCCCTCCAGGGTTTCTAGGGCGATCGCCGCTGCGGTGAGCGGATTGCGAAGATCGTGGGCCAACATTGCAATGATGCGGTCTTTGAAGTTCCCTTGTTCTTGGAGGGCTTCATTTTCTTGCCGGAGCTGAAAAATTTCGTCGGACAACCTCATTGCCTGGACGGACTGGGCTAACACGTTCTGCGAAGTCGGACGCGTTTCTGCCATCGCCATCGCGTGCTGCCAGTTGGGCCAGCATTCTGCCAGCTGAGCGACGAGGTTGTTGCCAGCCAAAATGTGACGAGGCTCGGGCAAGATCTTGATCAACGCGGGCGTAATGACTAGCTTGAAGTACTCGGCCAAGTAAGGTTGATCTTCAATGTCGATAATTTGAAGCTCAAAAGCACAGGTTTCCCGCAGCGTCTCCAGATAATCCTGTACTTGGCGGAGCTGTTCTTTGGAACTCGATCGCTTATCGATAAACAACAGAAGCTGTAGACTGCTATCAGTCTCAAATACTAGTTCTGATGAGTACTCGTGAAGCGGATCCATTTAGATCGATTGGTGCCTACTTAAGTCTGGCCGTTAAAATTGGCCCTAAAAATCAACCAACTCTAGAAATTGAGAAGCCGAACAGAACGAACGCTCAAACCTAAGGCGCGGGTAAATCACGGTTAGCCTTTGGCTTAACCCCTTGAAAGAAGATGGATGAAACAATCGAAATTCTCAGAGTCTACATAAATCTTAGTGGACGATGCGCTACTTTGGGCAATATGCGTCATGTCCGACCGATCGCCAATTCCCGCGCGACGGTCGCGCATTTCTAGGGATTGCGGTGAGTTTTGGCGAAAAACAGCCGAACCGCTGCAACCTTAACGGCCACATCTGAGCGATTTTCACATTCGACATGACTCTGAATTCCCCTCCCATCGAGCATTTCTACGGTCTCGGACTAGATACGACCACTGCCGCGTTGACGTTGGCGATTGGTTTGCCAGAAGGCGATCGCCGCTATCAATCTTGGCATTTAGATCGAGATTTGTCTTCCCAACTGCAGCCACTGCTCCGAGACTTCATGGCGCCGCAGCGGTGGACAGATCTCGCTTGGATTGCCGCGCTCAAAGGCCCCGGCAGCTTTACCGGTACCCGCATCGGCGTTGTGACGGCCCGAACCTTAGCACAGCAACTGAATCTTCCCCTATTTGGCTTTTCTAGCTTGGCGATCGCCGCCTGGATCGCGGCCCGGACGACCGCCCAAAAGGAGTGGAGCGTCGCGGTAAGTCAGGCCGGACAGCGCGGTACCGTCTACGGCGCAATTTACCGAATCCGGGCTGCTGAAGATGGGTTGACCGTTGTTTCCCCCGATCGCCTGATGCCCCAATCGGAGTGGAGCGAGCGGATCGAATCCGAGACGGGCCTTCACCAAGTGCTTGCGATGGACGCCCAGACCCCCATCGATCGGCAACAGCTCGCCAACGCCATGCTGACGCTAGGATGGCAGGCCTGGAAAGCTGGTGCAAGGCCGCTCTGGAGCGAGGTGTTACCCTACTACGGTTAGGGCACCGGGGGGTAGACGCCCGCACGATATTTTGCGAACTCTCGAGCCTGAGAGATCGGCAGCGATCGCCGTAGACAGGGCCGAAGCGAAGTTGATATGTTGAAGGCAAGGCAGCATGACTGATTGACGATCGGTCGATCCCGACTTTCTCACCCGCACCTCCTCTCTTCTCCATTTCCCCTACCTTCTTCAATTTGGCATCCCTACAGGTACGACCATGCCGTCCCTCGTTCCAACTCGCAAGACTCAACCTACACCCAACCCCCATCGGGGATTTGTGCTCCCCGTTGTCCTAGGTGTAGGGCTGATTGCGATTCTGCTGGGAGTCATGACGATCGAGCGCTCCAATCAGAATCGGATTTCGGCGATCGCCCAGAAAGCCAATGCCCGGAGTTCGGCAGCAGCGGAATATGGCGTCGCTCAGTTGCAGGCCCTCTTAAATCGCTACAGTCGCTTAGCGACATCTTCCCCTCTCTCTGCCTGGGCTGCAATTTCCGAGACAGAGCTGGACCCGTGCGGCATGACCCCGGATGATATCGCCCGCATTCGGTCCTATGCCGAGCGAGACTGGAGTAACGTCTCTACCAACCCAAAGGATGGACAGTTTCGGTTGATTAGCTATGAATATAAGCCAGATCCTAAGACTGGAACTTTGGTGGTTGAGGGCCGCATCAATCCCGACGATGCTGTGAGTCTGGCCAGAACCCAACTTAAAGTCGATTTCGATATCACCCGCGCTCCACGGGTAGGCAACGCTCCTGGACTCTGGATCGAACAACCTCAGGCAGCCACCATCGATAGCTCAGTTCAGTTGCTCGCCAATTTTAGAGACGCCACCTGTCCGGGAGATGCCGCACACGCTGCTCTAGTGCAAAGGCTTAAAACGCAAATTCAGCCTCCCTATGCCTACCAGTCCGCGCCGGGAATCGACTTTCCTGCATTACTCCCAACCGTCTCTAGCGCGTCCTTTGCCACTTTGTCTGAAACCCTATCGGTCGATCCGATCGATAACGACAGCGTTTCTCTGCCCAGTCCCCAGCAGTCTGAGTCTGACCTCGGACAACCTGCCGCTAGCGACAACTCTGCGCCAAGCTCGAATGATACAACTGTGAGTCAATCCCAAACGGATTCAATTGCTTCAACTAGCAACAGGGCTGTCATCTACGACGTTAAGGCTAGCGACGGTCAATCCATCAAATTAACCAATTCCGCAGCAGTTCTGCAGGTGGGAACGGGTTCGGACACCGTGGTGCTGGATTTGGAAGGAGGACTTACGATTGCGGGGGGCGGCAAAATTTTGCTAGCCTCCGGCTCAAAGTTAGTAATTTACGCGCGTGGACCCGTTACACTCGCGGGGACCGAAGCAGACCCTGCGATCGAGCAAAAATGTCCCCCAGGGACACCTATTGGAACTGAATGTCCCAAATCAGCAGTTCGGACTCAGCTTTATGTTTATCCATCGCCGGACGCGGCATCTCCCCATGGGGTTAACCTGAGTGGAAATGCAACTCTCTTTCTGACGTTAGTTGCGCCAGCCTCTAAAGTTACGACCTCTGCTCAAGTTCAAGGTAGCATTTGGGCTAAGTCCCTAGAAGGTGTCGGTTCTGCGATTGTAAGAGAAGATCCCATCAGTCTCTCTGACTTAACCCTCATCTGGCCGCTCCGCATTGCACCCATTACCGCCTGGCGTCGTCAGGAGAGTTCGTAGACGTGATAGCGATGAGCGATATGTGGGGCATTGCGTTTCTGGCAATCGGCTGTCCGGCGATCGGGGGAATGCCGATTACGGGTTGGATCGTGCGCGGTCTGACGGGCCAAAAGCTGACGGAGTTGGGCACGGGTAATATTGGAGTCTCTGCGGCCTTCTATCACGGCGGTACGGGCGTGGGGGTGCTGTCCGTGCTAGCGGAGGCGGCTAAGGGCGTGGGGGCCGTGCTAGGCGTGCGGGCGTTGTTACCCGATAACCCAACCTTAGAGCTGGCTGCGCTGGTGGCGCTCTTGGCAGGCCGCTACTGGATTGGGCGCGGAGCGGGCACCACGAATGTCGTGTGGGGCGTCGCAACCTACGACTGGCGCGTGGCCCTAACGATGTTTTTAGCCAGTGGCGGAATGTCGGCGGTTGTGTCGGAAAAGCGGAAAATTCGCTGGCTGGCGTTGATGGCGCTGCCGATGGTCGTTGCGCTGCTGCGCCAGGGACTGTCTGAGACGCTGATGGCGATCGCTCTTTCCGGTCTTCTGGCCTGGATTTATCTCCAACTTCCCGAAGATTTGGCGCTGCCTGCGGAGCAGGCGAACGCAGAGAGTCAGGGCGTATTTCAGCTATTAGGAGGAACGAGCGGATTGGTTTCTCTAGATCGGCCTTTACTGGCCCGTAAAGTCGGCCAAAAAGCCGCCACCCTAGCCCAGTTGAAGCAATGGGGCTACGCCGTCCCCGAAGGATGGGTGTTGCCGCCGGGCGACGATGCAGAACCGCTGATTAAATCCCTCCATCCGAGTGCGGAACGGCCTTGGGTGGTGCGCTCCTCTGCGATGGGAGAAGATTCCGATCGCGCTTCGGCGGCGGGGCAGTACCAGACGGTACTGGACGTTACTTCGCGGGAAGGCTTGCGACGGGCGATCGCCCAGTGTCAGGACTGCTACGACGACCCCGTTGCCGCGCAGTACCGCCAAAGCCGAGGCGTCCCCGAAGGCGGGATGGCGGTCATCGTGCAGGTGCAAATTCAGGGAGAATATTCAGGCGTGGCCTTCAGCCGCGATCCGTCTTCGGGGGATGGGGAGGTCGTGGCGATCGAAGGATTGCCGGGCAAGGCGACCCATGTCGTCTCGGGCCACATTACCCCAGAACGTTACTCAGTCAGGGTTCCATCGGACAGCACGCTGCCTGAGGAGCTGGAAATTCAAGGCGAAATGGGGCGGCTGCCGAGGGACTTGATCGGGCGCGTGGCCTTGCTGGTGCGGGACCTGGAATCCCGCTTCCACGGCGTCCCTCAGGATATGGAGTGGACCTACGACGGCCAAACCCTATGGGTACTCCAGACGCGAACCATTACGACGCTGCTGCCGATCTGGACGCGGCGCATTGCCGCCGAGGTCATTCCGGGCGTCATTCGTCCCCTGACGTGGTCGATCAATCAACCCCTCACCTGCGGCGTCTGGGCGGGTTTGTTTCGATCCATTTTGGGAGGTCGCTCCGATCCCTTTCAGGTCCGAGATCTAGCCACCCTGCACTACGGCCATGCCTACTTTAACGCGACGCTCCTGGGAGAGTTGTTTCGCCGGATGGGTTTGCCTGCCGAAAGTCTGGAATTTCTAACGCGGGGTGCCCCCATGGGTCGGCCTTCTCCCCTCGCCATGCTCAAGACCCTGCCAGGGCTGACAGCGCTACTGTGGCAAGAGTGGACGCTGCCCGGTGCGTTTAGGCGCGAATACCGCACCGTATTCGCGCCATTGCTAGCGGAAATTGCCGCTCAAGCCGCGCCCTCAACCGCCCCAGCAATTTTAGAGCGTATCGATGCAGTGCTGTTGGCACTGCGGCGGGCCACCCTCTTTAGCATTTTGGCTCCCCTGAGCGCTGCCGTTCGGCAAAAACTATGGCGCGTTGAGGATGCGGCTCTGGATGCGTCCGTACTGCCGGAGACAGCAGCCCTGCGATCGCTCCGCGAACTCGCAGCTCTCCACCCGGAAGCCCTTCAAACACCCGATCCCGATTCCCTCGAACCCCTCCATCGGGCGATGGAAGCATTCTTAGCACAGTACGGCTATCTGAGCGATGTCGCGACGGATATTTCTGTTCCCACCTGGAAGGAAGATCCCCAGCCCCTCTGGCTGCTTTTGAAAAACCTCGGCCCAGCGCCAAACCAGACCGAACGCAAGCGTCAGAGCTGGCCTGCCCGAACCGTGCAGCGCCGATTAGCCCTGAAGGGCAAGGTCGCCGAAGTGTACAGCCGATTGCTGGCAGAGTTGCGCTACGCACTGCTCGCCTTAGAGCAAGACGCGCTCTCCCAAGGACTGCTGCGACAGTCGGGAGATTTATTTTTCCTGACCTTGAGCGAGCTGCGAGAATGGGTCGCTCGGCCCTCCCCACCCCTCAAGGCGCGACTCTCCCAACAGGTGGCAGAACGCAGCCGCGAATTCGAGCTGGCCCAGAACCTGGAAGGCGTGCCTGCGGTCGTCTATGGAACGCCCCCTCCCCTCAGCATCCTGCAAAACCCTGCCCCTGCCGCCGCCGGATCCGTTCGGGGGATTGGAGCCAGCCCCGGCATCGCAGAGGGAACCGTAGAGGTGCTGCGATCGCTCCGCCAGCTCCCCGCTCAGCTTTCTCGCCAAACCATTTTGGTCGTCCCCTATACCGATGCTGGCTGGTCTCCCATTCTGGCCCAGGTGGGTGGCATTGTGGCTGAAGCGGGTGGCAGCCTGTCCCACGGTGCCATCATTGCCCGCGAATACGGCATTCCAGCCGTCATGGATGTCGATCGCGCCACTCAGCGCTTCAAGAACGGACAGCGGGTCCGGATTGACGGCTATCGGGGGATTGTAGAAATTCTGCAGCCTTGAGGGTGGGTGTTTCAACTCGGATGGGGGGACCTCCCGTCACAGCACCACCAAATTATCGCGATGAATCGCCGTTTCTGCGCCTGCGTAGCCCAGAATTGCCGGAATCTCTGCGGAACGGTGGCCGCGAATCCGCTCTAGCTCGGAACTGCTGTAATTCGCCAGCCCGCGAGCCACTTCCTGCCCCGATTCATCGCACAGACGCACGGGTTCTTGACTTTCAAACTCCCCCGTCACCTTCAGAATTCCCGCAGCCAGCAAAGATTTTCCGCAATCGACGATCGCCCGCACTGCCCCGGCATCGAGCGTCAACGACCCTCCTGGAACCAAGGTATGGGCAATCCAGTGTTTGCGGGCGTTGATGGGTTCGGGATGGGGGACAAACTGGGTGCCAATGAACTCCCCGGCCAAAATCCGCGAGATGGCTTCGGGGTTCTGGCCCCGCGTAATGACCGCGCGCACCCCAGCTTCCATGGCGATCGCCGCTGCTGAAATCTTGGTTGCCATACCCCCCGTACCCCACCGAGAACCGCGATCGCCCGCCTGGACCTGAAGCGTGACTAAATCTTCCATCTTCTCGATCGCCGCAATCGGTCGGGCGTTGGGATCCTTGCGCGGATCGGCAGAATACAGCGAATCCACATCCGTCAGCAAAAACAGCCAGTCCGCGTGGACCAAGCTCGCAACCAAGGCTGAAAGCGTGTCGTTGTCGCCAAACTTCAGCTCGTCTACCGCTACCGTGTCATTTTCGTTGACGATGGGAATCACTCCCAGACGCAATAGCTCTTGAAACGTATTGTAAGCATTCAGGTAACGGCCCCGATCGGCCAGATCGCTCCGAGTGAGCAAAACCTGAGCGATGGGTTGCTGCAGCGCGCTAAAAAAATCGTCGTAAATCCGCATCAGGCGACCCTGACCCACCGCCGCTACCGCCTGCTTTAGGGCCATCGTGCGCGGTCGCTCCGACAGCTTGAGGCGCGCGCAACCCACGCCCACGGCCCCAGAAGAGACCAGCACGACCTGAAACCCGCGCTGGCGAAGCTGACTCAATTGTTCTACCAAGGCGGCAATGGTTGCCAGCGCTAAATGCCCGGTATCTGGATGCGTCAGACTGGAAGTCCCAATCTTGACCACGATAATCTGACCCATGTCTTTCCTCATTCCGTCCGGGGCGAATCGGCTGCCTGCACCCGCGAGTCGCAGAAGGAGCCGCAAAGCCGCGCGCCAGCGATCCAAATATAGCAATAGGCCAACCTTTACATAAATAAAGATTGGCCTACCACAAATATATTTAAGATGATTATATTTAGAGCCTTTATTTGGCTGGCTCCATTTCAATATTTATAGTTTGCCAAATTTTTCAAGAGAAGTCCTCTATCATAAGGATCTTTTTAGATTCGATCCCCGGTATTTTGTATGCAGCGCTGTCGGTGCGGGTCATTGCTGGGTAAGACCTAGGCCCTACAGCTTAAACAACGCACTCAACACCTGAGACAGCCAAAGTTCAAAGGCGCGCAGCCAGCTCATTCGCCTGCGACTGTTTTTGGAATCCATCATGGGTTCTACGAGGACCGTAAACATGCCCAGTCGATTGCCGACGAGGACGTCGGTAAACAGGCGATCGCCCACCATTCCCACCTCGTGGAGAGGCAAGTTCATGGCGCTGACGGCTTGGCGTACCTTGCGTCGGGAGGGCTTGCGCGCGCCAAAGATATAGGGCAAGTCCAACACCCCTGCCACTCGGCGAATGCGGGCGTGGCTGAGGTTGTTGCTCACCAACGTCACGCACACCACCTGCTTGATCTCTTCCATCCACACCTTAACCTCGGGAGGGACGACCGCAGATCGCGTCGAAATGACCGTATCGTCTACGTCCAGTACCAACCCTCGGAGACCGTAATGCTTAATCAACGCTGGCGTCAACGCTAAAATCGAACCTGATAAAGTCAGATTGGGTTCTAGAAGTGAAACCGCAGCGCGTGGAAGCATGTATCGTCACCTGTTGCATGTACTAAGTTTACCCAGCCTCGGTTTTCCGCGCTAAATTTTTCCAGATTCGAGGCGTTTCGCATCCTGTTGGTCTCGAATGGTTCCCTGCGCTCGTTCGTGATCGCCTAAGGATTCGCTAAACACGTGGGTTCCGTCGTAGCGGGCAACAAAGTACAGGTAGGGGGTCTGCTCTGGCGTCAAAACGGCCTTTAGACTGGCCAGACCGGGGCTGGCAATCGGCGTGGGGGGAAGCCCTGGGTTGATGTAGGTGTTGTAAGGCGACGGCTGGCCCACTTGCGCGAAGGTGAGGGGCTGTTCTTGAGTTTGGCGAATCCCCAATCCGTACTCTACGGTCGGATCGGAGCCGAGGCTCATTCCCAAGCGCAGGCGATTCCAAAACACGCCTGCAATCAGCGGGCGTTCTCGGGCAACCACGGCCTCTTTCTCGACAATACTGCTGAGGGTAACCCACTCGTTGAGGCTGAGATCTTTTAAGCCTTGGCGCTGTTGGTAGAGCGGGAGCGCGTGGGTTTCAAAGTGCTCGAGCATGACGTCGATGACCGCATCAGGCGATCGCCCTTCCACGGGCACCTGATAGGTATCCGGGAACAAAAACCCCTCTAGCATCGATAGATCTTCCGGCAGCCACGCAAAGCGATCGCGGGGCACCTGCGCTGCGGCCTTCAGAAAAGCATCGGCAGAAAACCATCCCTCTTTTTCAAAATAGGCTCCCATCTCTCGCAGCGACCAACCCTCTGGAATCGTGAAGGTGGTCTGCTTGACCTGCCCCGTCCAGATCGTTTTTGCCAAGTCATCCAACGATGCCTGAGCCGATAGTTCGTAGGTTCCCGTCTGAAAACTGCCGCGATCGTTTTTGAAAGCCGCCAACCGCGCCCACAGCTTCCAAGCCATCAGGGAACGAATGAGACCCTCCCGCTCGAGCTGGCGTCCGATCGAGTCGGCGGATGCCCCTTCAGGTACCTGCACCGTCACCGCTCCCGTGCGACTGCGGGTGGGTGCAGTTGCATTGGCCCACCACAGCCAACTCAAGCCCGTACTGATTCCCAGCGCGAGGACCAGAGCAGAGGCTCCCAAAAAAATCCGAGGAACTCGTTTTGCGTTGTTCTTCACCAGTTTTTACTGAACGCGGTCTTGCAGGATATTACTCCAATTCTTCAAATAAATGTTCCTCAAAATAAGGTTGTAGTTTGGGCTGAATGGCTTGAAACTCCTCGGGAGACAATAACTGAGGCTTTTTGCCATCCTGGAGACGCACCACAAAAAGCACGGGGTCGATGGGCGTATAAATGGCATATTCCTGCTCTTCGTGGAAAAAGGTGGCCAGCAGTTGGTACTCTTCTTGGTCCTTGCCTACGCCAGATTCTTCAACTTCTAGGGTGAGGAGGTCGTCTTCGTCGACTTCGGGCAGGTCGCCTTCCACCGTGAGCGACAAGGCCGTCCGCTTGAGCTTTAGGTTTTGCTCGGACAGCACCGCCTGAGCCGTTGCAAAGATTTCGTTGAGTTCTGCATCTTCGACGGGAACGAGGGTTTCTTCTTCGTCTTCCTCGTCTCCTTCGCCTTCCTCCGCGTCTTCCGTTGCAACCCAAGCAAAAATATCGATCGGGTAATCTACGGGATTGACGAGTGCGTACTCCTCTCCGTCCACGTCCACTGACAGCTCTATATAGCAGAGCAGCGATCGCCCGGCTTCATCCGATAGGGTAATGGTAGGACCCTCAAGTTCCATGCTGTGTTCCTCTATACGTCCCGGCCCTAATACCGTTAACTATCCGCTAGTTTAGAGGGTAATGGCGCGTTCTCACGATTTACTATTGTCTCATGAGAGCGCACTGCTTGCCGCCGACAATCGAGCCATTGTTGCAAAATAATGCAGGCGGCTTTGCGATCGACGAGCTCGCGGTTGCGGGAGGGGCTGATGTGCTGGGCGTGGAGCATGACTTCTGCTTCGTAGGAGGTCAGGCGCTCGTCCACGTACTCGAAGGGGATTTGAAGGGCGCTGCCGATCCGCCGCGCCAGTTTTTGAGTGCGTTTGGCTTGTGCCCCCATTTCGCCGTTCATGGAATAGGGTAGCCCGATCACCAGCAACGTCGCGTCCCGCGCGTGGATGAGTTGGCGGAGTTGAGCCATATCGTTCTCGAAATGGGTGCGGTGGATGGTGGTCAGTCCGGTGGCAATGAGTCCAGTGCGATCGCAGCCCGCCACCCCAATCCGCCGATGGCCTAAATCCAAACCGAGGGCAGAAATCACAGGTATAGTTCTCCTCGCAGCACCGTAACCGCTTGTCCGCCTAACTTGGGCGTTTCGCCGTGAAGTTCGACCAGCAGGCGACCTGCCCGGTTGAGGCCGTCTCCCTGTTCGAAGCGCCACAGGTCGCGCTCGGGGTCTTTAGATTCTCCAGACTGACGCAGTAGCAGGGCGATCGGGCCGCTGACGGAACCCGTCACGGGATCTTCGAGGATGCCGGACTGCGGCGCAAAAAAGCGCACGTGGACATCTCGATCCGGTTCGACGGTTTCGCGGGTAAACACGCCAAACCCGCGCCAGCCTCTTTCCTTCCCCAGGTGCGTCAGAGCGGCCATGTCGGGGGTGAGGGACTGGAGCTGGTGGAGGTGGGGGACAGACACCAAAACATCCCGATTGAGCGTGTCTGCGACAGGCTCTGACAAGGATCGCTCGGGCAATCCCAAGGCGGCTGCGAGTTGTCGGGCTAGGTCTGCGGGAATGCGCTCGAATTTGCATTCTGGCAGGGTCAACCAGATCCAAGGGCGATCGGTTTTGCAGTCCACTAAAACCTTTAAGACTCCGCTGCGGGTTTCGATATATAAAATTTCGGTTACGCCAGGATGCAAGTTAAACCGACCTTCCCGCGCTAGCGCGTGCAGGGCCGCTACGGTGGCGTGGCCGCACAGATTCACTTCTTGCGTGGGCGTAAACCACCGCAGGCGAAAATCTGCCTCAGGCAGGGTTGGCTGGAGGACAAAGGCCGTTTCAGAGCAGTTCACCTCGCGGGCGATCTGCTGCATTTGAGCCTCGGACAATCCGTCCGCTTGAGGCACCACGACGGCGGGATTTCCGCAGAAAGGTCGATCGCAAAAGGCATCGACCCAGTAAACCAAAAGGGTGTTATCCGCAAGAACCATGGGAATCTAATATATCCGAAGTCGAGCGCTGGGGGAATCGACCCTCAGCTTTGGTCGGGGTATCCTTGGCGATCGCCGCTTCGCTGCTCTGAGGCTGAAGCGAAGCAGTCCCCGTTTTTAAAAAGCTCATCCGTCCCGGCGCGGGCGTGTTGGGTTGCAGTCCCTGAAGCATTTCCGTAAGCTGAAGCGCTTCTAGAGAAAGGGTTTTACTTTCCCTCACCTTATGCCATACCGATCGAGACAGCATGAGAGCGTGCTCCATCCGCTCTGCACCCACCTGCTGCAAATAGTCTTCTCGCTCCGGTTGGTAATCTGCGGAGAGCACTGACAGAGAAGCAGAGGGACAAGCTTGTTGCGACAGATGCGCCATATGGGCCAACAGTTCCTGATACAGCCAGGTATAAGCTGGATGGACGGTCATTTGCGCGCCGTGGGTTTCAGTGCCGACGCGGTTGAGGCAAATGGAGAAATACCCGATCGCCGCTTTACGCTGGGGTTCGAATACGTAGCCGTTCGCCCATGCTTGCCGCTGAAGCTGGATTTGGACGTTAGAAATCAGGCTTTGAATCAGCCCGCGCTGAAAGTCTTGAACGTGGCGATCGAACACCTGCCGTACGAAGGGCGGCATGGCTGCGGTGTCGAGCTGATACAGCAGCGCAGAATCGGCGTTGTTGACGGGGAGGAGATTCGGCAAGCTCGGCGATCGCAGGGCCAACGGCTCTAGCGTGGCGGGAGAGAGCTGCCAGCGCGTCATCTGGGAAAGAGGTTGAAACCCATTCTGGCGATATAGCCCAAGCGCGTCGACATGGTTGACCTCTACTTCTACCAGCCAAGTTCGAGCTTCCCAAATCGATTCCATGCAATAGCGCAAGAGCTGCGTGCCGGAATCAAAGCCGGAGACGTCGCCATCCAAACAGATGCGTTCGACGCGCCACGTACTGCGGGCCTGATTGAAAGGAGCGACCTGAATGAAACCGACCAGCCGATCCGCTTGCTCTAAAACAAACGTCCGTACGGACGAGTGCCACTGTCCGGGCACCGCATCTAATAAGCGGCGCAACGGAGTCGTCGGCAAATCTTGAGGGTTTTTCTGGAGCGGTTCTAGCAGCCAGACTCGTTCTGCCCGACTGCCGCTACTGCGATCGAGGAGATCGCTCACCGCATCCCAGTCTCGATACTGTAACGGACGCACCGTAGATTCGTTTTTGGGAGGGGCAGAAGCCATAGGACGATAGGGCAAACCTAGAACAGTGGAAGGACAATAGCGTGGGATCGCGCGCAAACGCACCTGTCAAATTGCTGATTCGGGCTTTTAAGTCAAATGAATTGACACTATTCTAGCGATCCTTTGCCCCGAACGGTAGAACCCCCCGCGCTGCGACCCATCGATCGCCCATCTCATTCCCTCCATCTCGACCCGTTAAGATCGAGGGCGCACTAACACGACAGGGGTTTGCTCGTCAGAATTTCCGGCTGGGTTGTCGATCAGCGCTTGTTGTAGGGTTGCCATAGAGACATCGGCAGTGGCCGCAAGTACCTTAACCGCTTTCAGGTCGTTGACATCTACAATCGCCGCAGAGATGCCCGTTTCAGCTTTAATTTCATCCACTACAGCCTGAGCGTTTTCAGGACCCAAAACCACAAACTGATCGTAGGGGGGCAGCGTCCCCGTCACGTCATCCACCAGCCGCGCCTGCTCTCCGGCAAGCTGGTAAAATCCGCCCGGTTTTCCCAAGATTTTCAAGATGGAGCCGCCAACAAACGCAAACAGAACGCGCCACGGTCCCACGACATCGACCAAAGACTGGAGACCGCAGGCTGTCGCCAAGCTCGAAGTCGGCAAAAAGAAATAGCACAGCCGCTTTGCCACCCAACCCGGATGAATGTCCGTCGGGTGGCGGTAGCGGCCTTGAATAATGGCGACAGGCGTTTCTCCAATGGTGACAATATCGCCGGGTTTGGCATGGGGGACCACGTAGCGCCGCACGATGTCCGGACAGGAATCTAGGCGGGTGAGAAGGTGGGTTGGGATGGGTAACACCTCGGATTCCTGAGACGATCGCCAACGCAAGGTCTGCTGGGCATCTGGGTAGGCCAAAGGCAAGACTTCGTGGTGAACTCGAGGAATACGTCCCTTGGGTCCGTAGGTGGTGTAGTCGATGCGCAGCCAAGCCACCCTAAGCGTAGAAAGGTCCGCCCCTTTGAGATCGATATCAATAGAGACTTTTGTTTGCTGGCGTTTTTTGACAATGTAGGCAAACCAATAACCGTCGGCCCTGGCTTCGGCATCGGGATGGCGAGAAGTCAGCCGCATCGACTGCTCTACCCCGTCTAAACTTTCTTTAGACAGCACCACCAGTTCCGCCCGAAGCTCCGGCACCATAACCTCAAGATCGGCTAGGGGGTTGTGGAGCGTCAGTTCGCCGCGCAAAATATAGTGGTGAGGCTGGTCGAAGTCTAGCTTCCATTGGCCGGTAGAAACCTGAAGGGTATTGCCCCGGCCCTTGCGGTAGCGGCTTTCTAGTCCAGCCCAGCCCAGTACAATTGCCAAACCCAAACCAATGCCAATACCCTCAACAATCATTAGCTGCTCTTGCTCCAAACCCAATACAGTGAACGGGATTTAGTCCCTCTAAAATGTTGGCGGTAGTGCTGCGACTGCCCGAGCCAACACTTCGACCGAACCAAAAAGTTGCCCCCATCATGCCACATTTCCCTTTCGCTCCAACCCAAGATGAGCGAGAGGCGCCTATTTAGGGCTTGTTAAGACTACAATCTATAAACATTTGTAAACTATAAAAGTCATCCCTGCACTTTTAATTTTTTTGTCTTTTCAAGGACACATATGAAGCGACTCGTCCTGTTCCAGTGGTTTTTCCTCATTGCCCATATCGTCGCGATGGTCTTTGGCCTAGCGGGTTTAATCCTTGTTTTGCCCCATCCTGAATTTATCGCGACCTTACCGAGCTTTGGTCAAACGCTGTTTCAACTCAGTATGACGGGCGGTGGCGTGGTGTATATCGTGCTGGGCGCGCTAACGGTATTTCTGCACGGCTACTTCAGTTTGGGCTTGCGCTCGACGGCGCTCTTTTTTATCCCTGCGGTGCTGCTGTCTCTGGGAAGCGAACTGCTGGGAACCAGCACGGGATTCCCGTTTGGACATTACGCTTATCTGAATGGATTGGGCTATAAGGTTGCGGGATTAGTCCCGTTTACCATCCCCCTGTCTTGGTTTTATCTCGGGTTTTCAGCTTACTTGCTCGCCTACAGCGGCCTTCGGGTTGCCTTCAGCCGATGGCGCATGGGGGAGTTGAGCCTGCGTCTGCTGGCGGTTGTGACGGGTGCTGTCTTGCTGACGGCTTGGGACTTGGTTTTAGACCCCGCCATGAGTCAAGCTCCTTTCCCCTTCTGGGAGTTTCAAGAAGTCGGCGAATTTTTTGGAATGCCCTATCGGAACTTGGTAGGTTGGGTAGGGACGGGAACGATCTTTATGGGCGTTGCCGCCTTACTGGGTCGGAAGGAGCCTTTAGGGTTGAATCGCGGTCAGCTTGTGGTTCCCCTGTGCGTGTACCTTGCAAATTTCGCGTTTGGTGCGATGATTACGCTGACCCAGCTTGACGAGCGCTTTATGATTCCGACGGCTTTGGGTATCTCGATTGGGGTATTGCCTGCCATCGTTTGCTGGTGGGTGACACCCGCGCGAGGGGCCGTCTCAGAAGCGATGCCGGATCGGTCCGAACCCGCGATCGCCCCAGTGCCTGTTTTGAGCGCTCCGTCGAAACGAGGATGATAGCGCCTTTGACCGTCTCCTATTGGATTGCAGTCCATTGGCTCGTTGCCGATACATTTGCCGCTCGAACAACATCGGACGTTTCTGGCCTTACCGTAGGGTTTAGCGCTGCTGCAACCTTTGCGCTCTTGATGCAGCTACCTGCTGCCGCCCTTCTCCTTGCCCGTCTCCTGCGCGGGCCATTTCGACGCGCGCCCTTGGTTCCCGCAGCGCCCGCACCGGATTTATTGGGGTCGGTCAGCGCTGTCGTGCCCACCTTAAATGAGGCAGCGCGGCTCCAGCCTTGTTTGGAGGGATTAAGCCGCCAGAGCTACGAGCTCCGGGAAGTTTTAGTGGTGGACAGCCGTTCTGAGGATGGAACCCCAGAATTGGTCGAACGAGCCGCGACTCGAGACCCGCGATTTCGAGTCATGACGGACGACCCATTGCCGCAAGGCTGGGTGGGACGACCCTGGGCGCTGCATTCTGGATTCAGCGCTATGGCAGCGCAAAGCGAATGGTTCCTGGGATTGGATGCGGATACTCAGCCCCAGCCCGGACTGGTGGCCAGCCTGGTGCGAGCGGCGATCGCCGATAACTTAGATGCCGTCTCCCTTTCGCCGCAATTTATTCTGAAATATCCCGGCGAAGTTTGGCTTCAACCGGCGCTCTTGATGACCTTGGTGTATCGCTTTGGTCCAGCGGGCGAGTTTAATGCGACGGCGGAGCGCATCATGGCCAACGGTCAATGTTTCCTGTGCCGCCAGTCGCTACTTGAAGGTGTTGGCGGGTTTGCCAGCGCTCGGGATTCGTTCTGCGACGATGTGACCCTGGTGCGTCATTTAGCGGCTAGCGGGGCCAGGGTTGGCTTTTTGGATGGGGCCAAGGTCCTCAAGGTCAGGATGTACGAAGGTGCTACTGAAACTTGGCGAGAATGGGGACGCTCGTTGGATCTAAAAGATGCCAGCTCTCCCGCTCAAACCTATGGCGACCTTTGGTTTCTGGCGGCAGTACAGGGTTTGCCGCTGCCTCTGATGCTATTTTTTTATGGTTGCGGTGCAAATACGCCAATGGTATTGGGCGCGTTGGGCACGAATGTCGCGCTGGTCGCAATTCGGGTGGCATTGCTGTGGGCGATCGCCCCATCCTACGATCTTTCTAAAGCCGAACAGCGATGGTTATTTTGGCTGTCTCCGCTTGCAGATTCTCTGGCAGTGCTGCGGATTGGGTTATCCGCCTTACAACGTCCAACTCAGTGGCGAGGCAGGATTTATTCCCACCGCTAAGGCGAACCTTCCGTCATGTCGCATCGATAAAAACACACCCGACTAAAAAACGCACCCGATCGCCGTATAACTTTTCTCGCTAACTTGCCACTGTGGCTGTCAAGGCTTAATGTATCTAAACAGAAGATTAAATTCGTTGGAGCACGCTTAGACAAGTCATGACCGCAAGTCTTACGAACGAGCTAGCGATAAAACCCAGTTCGCTTTGCTTTGAGAACTGCGTTTTGTTTGGCGGTACAGGATTTATTGGCACTCATTTCGCTCGCTTTCTGCTTACCAATAATCTTGCTAAGACTATTATGCTGGCAGATATCGAGCCGCCGAACAAACCGCTTTGGTCGACGACCGCTCGTGATTTGCTAAGCGACCCGCGCGTGCGCTACGTCCCCATCGATGTTTGCGTTCCGATCGCCCACTCCAATTTGCCCGAACGTGCCGATCTGGTGCTGAATTTTGCGGCCATTCATCGCGAGCCCGGCCACGAAGCCCACGAATACTTCGAAACCAACCTCAACGGTGCGGAAAATGTCTGCCAGTGGGCGGAATCGGTAGGCTGCAATACCATCGTCTTTACCAGCAGTATTTCGCCCTACGGACCCACTGAATCGGAAAAAAACGAGCAGTCTATTCCAGTGCCTGTCACGGCCTACGGTGCTTCTAAACTCGCCGCCGAGAAGATCCATTTAGCTTGGCAGCGGGGAGGGCGCAATCGCAAACTCGTCATTGTCCGTCCCGGCGTTGTTTTCGGTCCTGGCGAGGGCGGCAACGTCAGTCGTCTCGTACGTTCCGTGATTAAAGGTTATTTTTTCTACGCTGGGAATCAAAATACGCGCAAAGCCGGGGGCTACGTTAAAGAACTTTGCAATGCCATCGTGTGGGTACTAAAGTGGCAGCAACAACAACAGCAGAACGTAACGCTGTTTAATTTTTCCGCAGATCCGACCCCCACCCTCGAAGAATACGTCAGCGCCGTTTGTAAAGTCGCAGAGATTCAAAGGACGCCCTTAAAGGTCCCCTACTTGCTCTTGCTGAGCGCGTCTTACCCCATCGCTCAACTGGCGGGTCTCCTGGGTCTAAAACAACCCATCGACCCCGTTCGCATTCGCAAGCTCGTGCGCTCTAATAACATCGTGCCGGACTTTTTGCGGTCCGCTGGCTATCCCTATCAATACACCCTCGAACAGGCATTGGAAGATTGGAGGCAAGAAAAGCCTGAAGACTGGACGTGAGCGCGAGCTTTTAGTTGAGTTTGGACTCCCCAACCTGCCGAATATCAGAGAAGCATCATGCAAATTCTAGAAACTCCCATGCCCGGAGTGCTTCTGATAGAACCGCGTATTTTTAAAGACGATCGCGGGTTCTTTTTTGAGTCCTATCATGAGAAGCGCGCCTGGGATGCGGGCCTGCAAGTCAAGTTCGTGCAGGACAATCACTCTTTTTCTAAGCAAGGGACCCTGAGGGGCCTGCACTACCAGCTCAACAATCCTCAAGGAAAGCTCGTGCGGGTGGTAACGGGCGAAGTGTTCGATGTTGCGGTTGATATTCGTCAAGGTTCTCCGACGTTCGGTCAATGGTATGGCGCTTACCTATCCGCTGAAAACCATCGCCAGCTCTACGTGCCGCCGGGATTTGCCCATGGCTTTTGCGTCCTCAGCGAAACCGCCGATTTCCTGTACAAATGCACGGATTTCTACACTCCTGGGGATGAATATGGAATTCGTTGGGATGATGCGGCAATTGGCATCGATTGGCCGATTGCCGACCCGGTGCTGTCTGAAAAAGATGCGATCGCCCCGCTACTGAGGGATGCGGGCCCTTACTTGCCCATCTATCGAGGCTGATATCGATTTGCGGTCTGGGGCTATAGGGGCAACGCCGCGATCGAGTGTCGTCTAGATCCGCCGCCAGTTGCTTTTATTCCAGTCGTAGAGACCCTGAATTTCTAGCTCTAGACCGTTCTCAAACTGGACGGTACCGTTAATGTGAGTCGGATCGGTTTCGTCTGGGGAGGGCGTGAGGTTGACTAGGGTGCAGACGATCCATTCGGGCTCCTCGCCCAGGTCTTCGGGGATCCACTCCCAGAGGCGGCTGGAGACTTCAAGGCGATCTCCGATTTGCAATTCTGCTGCGACGGAATCGGTATAGGCCGCAATATCTCGAGGTCGAACCCGATCGATCCAGTCAAACCCGTAGCGATCGCGCAGAAACTGGACTTGCCCGGAATCTCGTCCCTGGAGCCAGTCGTTAAAAAGGGTGGTTTTCCAATCCCGACCGTCGCGATCGCACTCGGCAACATAGCCTAGTAGGGTTTGGAGCTGGTCTTCGGTTAAGGCGTCCAGCGGATTTTCGTCCAGATCGACGGCGTCGGGGTCGCTCAGGGCTTTGAGGAGGACGGTCTGCGTCACCTGCTGCAAGATCTGTCGCTGCACGTCGTTGAGGGCCAGACCGGCTGACCCGCACTGGCGAAATGCAGCTTCTAATGCCTGTCCGAGGGCAAGTTTAATGGGGTTGGCTGACATACCCTACCTCTCAAGCTGCCATGGCTCGATTTTATAGAGCGTTGGGTTTATTTATGCCAGATTTTGAGGTGCTAAGTCCTGCCCTGGTGACAAGACTTAGCACAACGTAACGCAGAAGCGCAATCGAGCTACGCTTCGTCTAAAGCCGCAATCCCAGGCAATACCTTACCTTCCAGCAGTTCTAGGCTAGCGCCGCCGCCCGTGGAAATATGGCTCATTCGATCGGCCAATCCCACCTTCTCCACTGCTGCTACGGAATCCCCGCCCCCGATGATGGTGATGGTGCCCTTCCCCGTCAGGGTGGCTAGACTTCGGGCGATCGCCTCGGTGCCCACCGCAAACTTATCGAACTCGAATACGCCCATCGGGCCATTCCAGATGACGCTCTTGACATCCTCTAGGGCGGTTTGGAATTCTTTGACCGAGTCAGGTCCAATATCGAGACCCATCCAGCCATCGGGAATGTTATTGACGCTGACGGTTTGGGCGTTGGCATCGGGGGCAAAGTTATCTGCCACCACCACGTCCGTCGGCAGTAAAAACTGAACGCCTTTTTCCTTGGCCTTCTGCTCTAGGGCGCGAGCGAGATCTAACTTGTCTTCTTCCACGAGGGACTTGCCCACATTCAGACCGCGCGCTTTGTAAAAGGTAAAGATCATGCCGCCGCCCAGGAAGAGTTTATCGACCTTATCGAGCAGCGTTTCAATGACGCCAATTTTGCTAGAGACTTTGGATCCGCCCACGATCGCCGCTAGGGGACGCTGGGGATGTTCGATGGCGTTTTGCAGGTATTGCAGTTCCTTCTCGATCAAATAGCCCGCGACGCAGGGGCTGAGGTAGTGGGTCACGCCTTCCGTCGATGCGTGGGCGCGGTGAGCCGTTCCAAAGGCATCGTTCACGAATAGGTCGGCGTGGGCTGCGAGCTGCTTGGCAAATTCAGGATCGTTGCTCTCTTCGCCGGGGTAGAAGCGCACGTTTTCTAACAATGCCACTTGACCCGACTGCAACGCGCTGGCTTGCGCTGCGGCTTCGGCACCAATACAGTCGCTCACAAACGTCACAGGCGTCCCTAACAGTTCCGAGAGCCGCTGGGCTACGGGAGCGAGGGTATATTTATCCTTACCGTTCTTTTCAACATCTTTGTAGCGACCGAAGTGACTGGCTAGAATTACCTTTGCACCTTTAGAGGCTAGGTCTTTGATAGTCGGAAGTGCTGCTCGGATGCGGGTATCATCGGTGATGGCTCCGGTCTCTTTGTCTAAAGGAACGTTAAAATCAACCCGTACAAACACGCGCTTGTCGGCTAAATCGGCGGATGATAAATTTGCTAGAGTTTTTTTGGACACAGTCTGTCTCTCCTATGTGCGTCTATTAAAGGCCAACCCAGAGCGGGTTATGTCCACCATTACTCCGGCTGCTGAGTCAATATCGATGAACCCCTGCCGTCCACAATTTTACCGGAGTCGGTACCTTGGAGGAGCGTTTCATGTTTAAGACCGTTTTGTTTCCTGTCGATCAGAGTCGAGATTCCCGCGAGGCGGCTGAAACCGTGGCGGAGTTGGTCAAGCTCTGCGGCGCGCAGCTCATCATTCTCTCCGTAGAGGATGATTCCGAAGCAGAAACGATCGCTAGCCCTCGGCTGACACCAGAGGCGATCGACCAGCTTCTAGAATCCGCTAAGACTACGTTTCTAGAATGGGGCATTACGGCCCAGACTATCCATCGCAGCGGCAAAATTGCCTTTACCATCTGCGATGTTGCCGATGAGATGGATGTGGATATTATCATCATGGGCTGTCGCGGCATCGGACTGACTGAAGAGGGGGCCAATGAAAGCGTCAGCAATCGCGTCATTAACCTGTCGCCTTGCCCCGTGCTGATCGTGCCCTAGGCCGTTCGTCAGTTGCGGAACCTGACCTTAATATCCTTTAGAAAAAAACGACCTTATGCTAAAGCTCTACGGCGGCGCGCGAAGTCGGGCTTCGATCGTGCAGTGGTACCTCGAAGAATTGAATGAATCCATCGAGTGCCGGTTGAAACACCTTTGAAGGAGAACAGGTACAGCGCGGGACCTATGTTCTCGCACTCTTATTAGTTAAACTGGAAAAGCATTATTACTGCATTGAAACTTTTTGGGTTAATATTGCTCATCTTTTTATCGCACTGCCGATTCTTCACAGGCAACTTAACTATGAACACCCCCGTCAAGTCCGAAGGTTCAATTATCTACCCCATTTCCAAGCCGGAAGTGCCTCAAGAACTAGCAGAAAGCGTCATCCTTTCTTCGATCAACGACCTCTACGACTGGGCGCGTCTGTCGAGCCTATGGCCACTTCTGTACGGAACGGCTTGCTGCTTTATTGAAGTTGCTGCCATGATTGGGTCGCGATTTGACTTCGATCGCTTTGGCCTCGTGCCGCGCTCTAGCCCCCGCCAGGCCGATCTGATCATTACTGCAGGCACGGTCACCATGAAAATGGCCCCTGCGTTGGTCCGCCTTTACGAGCAAATGCCCGACCCCAAGTATGTCATTGCGATGGGAGCCTGTACGATTACTGGCGGCATGTTCAGCAGCGATTCCCCTACGGCAGTGCGCGGCGTGGACAAGTTGATTCCGGTGGATGTGTATTTACCCGGATGTCCGCCGCGACCGGAGGCCATCATGGATGCGGTGATAAAGCTTCGCAAGAAAATCTCCGACGAAGACATGCGGGAGCGGGGCAAGATGCGTCAAACCCACCGCTACTACAGCACCACCCACACGATGAAGACGGTACCGCCCATTCTCACGGGCGAGTATCTTCGCGCTGAGTCGCGGCAGGCACCACCTAAGGCGTTGGCTGAGGCGTTGGGAGTGCCGCTGCCCGCGCTTAAGGTGGCAGAGAAGGAGAAGGCATAGCATTGGGGTTAGGGGCTTGCGCCCTCTCCGAACGTATGTTGCAGCGCTTCTGCAATTACCGTCGATCTGCGGTCTACTTCAACTGGCCCGATCGCAGAATGCTGATAATCAGCCACAGCCCTAGCACGCTGGCGGCAATAAAAAGCGAATCGCTGATCCATGTAAATCGACTTTCCTGGGTTTGAGCGGTAATGGTGGCGGCTCCCATAATCAGGGCGCCTACTACAATGCTGAAAGACAGTCGATTGGCTGCGGCGTCTAGGGTTCGACGCACGCCATCTATTTCTGGAAGTGAAACCCGCCAGGTGAGGTTTTCTGAAGTAACGCGCTCTAGGATGAGTTCCATTTGGCGGGGGGATTGCAAAGATAAGTTCTTCAGATCTAGGGCCGCACGCAGCATTGCCTGCAAGGGTGCTTCACCCACTAGTTGCTTTTGAAAGAGATCCGTCATGAGGGGCTTGATTTCTTCAAATAGGTTGATATCTGGATCGAAGGAACGGGTTACGCCTTCGAGGTTGGCAAGGGTTTTGGCATACAGCCCCAAGGAACTGGGCAATCGTATTTTGTTATTGCGGGCGACCTGCAAAATTTCGTAGAAAACCTCGCTAAAGTTGATGGCGGATAGGTCGCGGTTGTAGTATTTGCGCAGGAGTCGTTCGTAGTCTTGCTCTAGAACCGGAATATTGACGGGCTGGGTGGATCCCGCTAGCTCTAGGGTGATTTGAGCGCAGCGACGGGAATCAATTTCCACGATCGCCAATAGCATTTCGGTCAGCAAGCGCTGGGTGTTGGGGTCTAAGCGCCCCACCATGCCGCAGTCTAGAAGCGCGAGATGGCCCGACCCAATATAGAAAATATTGCCGGGGTGCGGGTCGGCATGAAAGAAGCCGTCTACGTACACCTGTTGGGCAAAGGCGCGAAACAGCAGCGTCATGAGCGATCGCCTTTCTGTGTGGGTCTTGTCGCCCGCGCTTTCCTCCTCCAGGCGAGCCTCTAACAGAGGGACCCCCTCTAGCCACTCCATCACCAGCAATTTTTCAGAAGTAATCTCCCAGTTAATGGCAGGAATGAGCATTTTAGACGGATCGATCCAGCGGCTTCTGGCAAGGTTGCGTCGCAGTTCGTCGGTAAAACCTGCCTCCCGCTTAAAGTTCAGCTCGTCTTTGAGGGCATCGCAAAATTCAGCAGCCAGGGTTGGGATGGCGTATTCTTGTCCCAAATCTGTTTTACCCGCAAGGCCCGCCAAAAATTGAATGAGCTGAATGTCCTGCTCCACCACGGCGTCAATGCCGGGACGCTGAATTTTTAGGGCCACTTCTCGACCGTCGACGAGGGTGGCTCGATGGACTTGGGCGATGGAACCTGCGGCGATCGCAATGGGCTGCACCTGAGCGAATACTTTCTCTAAAGGTTGTTGGAGCGACTGCTGCAACACGGGTTCGACCGCAGTCCAGGGCACAGCCGGAACGTTGCTCTGGAGCGTGGAAAGTGCGTCAATATAAGCACTGGGCAGCAAATCGGGACGGGTGCTTAAGAGTTGTCCGAGTTTGACGTAGACGGGACCCAGCTCGATCAAGATTTTTCGCAGTACCGCAGGGGTGGGAAACTCCGGTTCGTCGGACTGCCGCCCCATCAAGAGACGGCGCATGTAGCCCCAGCCGTTGCGCAGCACGACTTCAGCAATTTCGCGCTGGCGGGCACCAGTTTGGGTTAAGCCTGATAACATTGCCACACTCCAATGTCCGTCAAGGATTCACGGTTTGTCTCTGCCTAGAGTGTAGCTTAGTGTTCTATTGCGTAAAGGAGCCTGCAAAGTGCTTGACGACTTATTATGCCGCTGCGATCGCCCTCACCGTTTTCTCAATCATTAATGTCAATATTTTCGTAGAGAGCGTTGATTTCGATTTGAGCTTCAAACGTATTCAAGGACAATGTGACATTCGGATCGTCATATTCTGATAGCAGCCATTGATGAGAAGCAGTTTTGACGTAGTGTTCTACATGGATGCTGTACTGATCGATCAGAAGATATTCGCGGAAGCTGTCAATGGTACGGTAAGTCGAAAACTTTTCGCCATGGTCATAATCTTGGGTTGATTTGGATAGCACTTCAGCGATAAAGCAGGGATTTACTACGGTGTCGGTACGTCCTGTTTGAAGCTGTAAAGGCTTTTCGACAACCATGACATCGGGATAGGTGTAAAGACTGCGATCGGGAATCCAAAGCCGTTGATCGGTGGCAAAAATGCGGTAGGGTTTGCCTCGTAAAGCAGATTTGAGCAGGGCTGCAAGATTAATGGCCAATTCATTGTGGTCAGGTGTGCCCCCAGTCATCGGAATAATGGCTCCATTGCGATATTCGCTGCGGGTCTCGGAGGCAAGTTCGAGATCGAGGTACTCATCAGGGGTGTAGATTCGCTGTTCGAGTGCTTGTGTCATGATGAGGTTCGACTCCTAATGTTTCAAAGTGTTGATTCATCACTATCCTAGAATCCGTTTTTTAACCTAACCTGCATTATTCATGACGATTTCGGAAAATCCTCGAAACCTATGCCAATCAAGCAGTCTGGCGACTGGTCTAAAAAACAGTCTTTTTTTTGAGGTTGCCGTTCCATCTGTATTCTGGCGATTGGTGAATAATCCAGGCTAGAGTCTCTTCAACCTACCGCAGTAAGATCTATCTTCAACCACCCCTCAAATAGATTTTGTTGGGTGGCAGTGGGCTGGGCTACAGACTGTAACGTCCAGCGGCTCGGCATCGGTTCGCCCAGCGTTACAGCACATTCCCGCAACACATCCTGATGGAATACCGTAATAGCAATCGTTTCCTTTGGCTGGTAGTGTTGCAATCGGTCATTGAGCTGTTCGGCGGTGACGCGGAAATTGGCGATCGCCAATAATTCATCCCCTGGTTCAATTCCCGCCTGTTCTGCCGGAGAATTGGCTTCCACAAACTTGACGATGGTTGCACCCTGTTCTGTTTTAGCCGTCAAGCCCAGGTAGGGCGCCGGATTTGCAACCTCGGCCTTAAGTGCTAGACCGAAGGGAGCTAGAATTTCATCGAACGGTAGCTCTGCCGTCCCGTCGATATAACTCGCCCAAAAGCGGGTCAGATCGATTTCTGCAACAGATTCAAAGATGGCTTTCAGTCGATCGCGGGTGAAGCCGACTTCTGGCTGCCCGAATTGCTGCCAAAGCTGCCGCATGACATCATCTAGAGAGCGACGGTTTTGATGTTGAGCGCGGATGACTAAATCCAACAGAAAAGATACCAGTTCGCCTTTGAGATAGTAAGAGACTTGAGCGTTGCGGCTGTTGGCATCGGGACGGTAAAGCTTAATCCAAGCATCGAAACTGGATTCGCTGAGGGGCTGTACCTTACGTCCTGGAATAGTTTGAAGCTGCGTGATGGCTTCGCTTACTTTTTTGAGGTAGCATTTAGCATCGTAAATGCCCGCCCTGAAGGGAACGACCAGATCGTAGAAGCTCGTGGTGCCTTCGCAAAACCAGAGCGAGTCGGTGTAATTTTCTCGGTCGTAGTCAAAGACCTCCAGCCCTTTGGGACGAATCCGCTTGACGTTCCAAAGATGGAAAAATTCGTGGGCCACCAGACTCATAAATTTTTGGTAGCTGTCTTCGGAACGCAGGCCAAACCGCGAGTAAATTAAAGAACAAGCCGATTTGTGCTCCAGGCCGCCGTGGCCGTTGGCGCTCAGGTGCAGCAGAAATAGGTAGCGATCGTAGGGCAACCCTTCAAACAGCGCCGCTTCGGTTTCGATAATTTTTTGGGTATCCGCCAGCAATCGCTCGATGTTAAAGTTCCCTTCTCCCCAAATGGCAAACTGATGGGGCTTGCCCAAGACTTCAAAGTCGTAAAGGGCGTGGGTACCGATTTCAAAAGGGCTATCGACCAACTCGTCAAAGGAGGCAGCGATGAAGGTATTGGGTTGAGATGCCGCAGGTAGCGGTGTGGAGACGAGCCAGTTTTGGGGGGCGCAGATGGTAATGGCGATCGCCCTTTCTTCATACTCTGGCACTCGGAAAAACATGGCGGCGGGGTTAAAGTACCCGTGGGTCATATCCAGATGGTTGGTGCGAACGGTGAGTTCGTTGGCAAAAATCCGGTACTGAATGGCGAGGGTTGAATTGCCTTGGGTTTCTACCTGCCAATGATTTTTGCCGACCTTATGCCAAGGCAGTGGCTGTCCTTGTGTGTCCAGCGCCGTAAAGCCCTGAAGGTGTCTCGCGTACTCGCGTACGAGATAAGAACCTGGCGTCCACACCGGAAATTTAAGATCCAGCACCTCGGTCGACCAGTCTTGAACCGCAAAGCTCACCTCAAACAAGTGGTTTGCGGGCTGGGGCATGGCCACAGTGTAGTGGAAGGCGATCTCGGCGCATTCAGCGTCCGCAGCAATAGGTTCAGAAATCGCAGATGTGGAGGAAGGCACTGGCACCATAGGAGACTGTTCCTAAGCGGTTAAGGCATCAATACAACAATTGGGGTCTGAGCTAAATATATCGTCAAGTCGCAACCTTAGGGGGCGATCGAGCGGGGCAGGATAGCGGGGCAGTTTTAAGGAACGACGCTATAAGCGAAACGTTGAAATAAGCCAGGATATCTTGCGAGGCAAAGTTCAGTTTGAAGTAGTTGCAAAGGCGTAGGACCGACCGGACTGGATAATCTGAGTGCTAAGCATGGCATTTTACGGCTCCAAGATTTTGACGAGAATTCGTAACAGATCGTCTAGGTCAGCAGGCACGCGGTAAAGATCGAGGTCTTGGGTTACTTCGCGAGACTGACGATTAAGCTGACCAAACTGCCACACAGTTCCGGTTGAAATTGCACCTTGCAGGACGATTTGCTCTGAATCGATCCATTGGTCGAGGGCAATCAGTTCGATTGCGAGTTGGACAAAGCCCCGTTCTAGATCTTCGTTTTTAGCCTCAATCACGAGAAACGTTTGGTGATTTTGAAGCAGATAATCTAGAGAACCTTTCAGTTGGTTGCTAACGGCAACGGGGTACTCAACGTTGAGCGTGGCCTGGGTGTAGTGCAGCACATCGGTCAACACGGGTGCAATCAGGAATTCTCGCCGCGCCATTTCGCTGGTGAGGCCAAGACGGGGCAGGCTTTCTTCAATCCGAGCTTTGAGGTCTACGAGGCGATCGAGGATGCCGGGATAGCGGGGCAGATTCAAGGAGCGGCGCTGGAGAGAAACATTGAAATACGCCAGGATGTCTTGCGGGGCAAAGTTGAGCTTGAAGTAGTCGGCAAAGGTGTAGGACTGGTCGGGCTGGATAATCTGAGTTCTAGGCATGGCATTTTATGGCTCCAAGATTTTGACGAGAATGCGAATTAGACTTTCTAAATCATCTGGAACCCGGTATAGGGTAAGCCCCTGTTGAATTTGCTTTTGCTCTCGATGCAGAATTCCAAACTGCCAAATATCGCCTGTGGAGACGGCCCCTTGCAGAATCGGCTGTTCGTTATCTGTCCACTTGTCGAGGGCAATGAGTTCGACTGCAAGTTGGGTGAAGCCTTTGGCTAAGTCTGCATTTTTTGCTTCGATGACAAGGAGTTTCCCGACTGAGTAAAGGTAATAGTCGAGGAAGCCTTTGAGTTGTTCGGTGACGGTGAGGGGGTATTCAATGCGGAGCTGGGCGCGGGTGTAATGCACTACGTCTAAGAGAAGGGGAGCGATTAGCAGTTCGCGTCGGGCGGCTTCGCTGGTGAGGCTGATATAGGGGAGGCTTTCTTCAATGCGGGTTCTAAGGTTGTCCAGCCGATCGAGCTGTACGGTAGATTGGGGGAGAGACAGAGGCACTCGTTTTAGGGTATAGCCAAATTCTGCCAAAATGTCTTCTGGCTCGTAGGCCATCTCGAAGTATTGTCTGAAGGTATAGGACTGTCCGGGTTGAAGAATGGCGGGTCTGATCATGGGGGATGGTTCCTATGTTTTCGGAAATCCGGGAATCGCTCGCTCGATCTGCTTGACTGGGGTTCTGGAAGCTTACTTTTCTAGCATAAATTCGCTGAATATCTTGCCAGAACTCGTCTCGTGCGATCGGAGAAAGCCGTTGATGTTGGTCTGCGGTGTAGTTACCGACACCCTAACCTGCTTGTTGCAGAAAAAGGATGGCATCGATCGCCCCCAAAGAATCAACGAGTACTTGGTCTCCTTTTTGTTTGAGTTCAATCGGTATCATAATTTCCATCTCCTTCATTAGTATCAGCTTGGACTTGCCGTTTCTGGATGTCTGCCCAAATATCATCGAGAGTTAGCTCATCGAGCCACTGATGGCGTTCTTTGGTGTAGTCGCCACTGCCATTGTCAAACTGTCGGATGTACCGGATTGCATCCGCATAACCAAGTGCGTCAACGAGTGCCCTGAAACCTTTGCGGTTTAATTCAACTGGGGTCATCATTGTTTTCTCCTTCTAATTCAGTAGTGGTCTCCATGAGCCAAGTGAGAGGATTTTGTACTTGCACGTCTAGCCGATCGGCATGGGTAGCAGCCTTACGTAGCAGTCGATCGTCTGTTGTGATGAAGACATCACCTTTGGCAGCTTCGGCACAGGCAATATGCAGGGCATCAAAAGGTTTGAACCCCAATCTTTGTAGCGCAAACGATCGCTTGATGTGTTCGGGTGTAACCTGTATCTCGATCTTAGCGGCGGCTAATAAGTCTATAACCTGTTGCCTTCTAATGACTTCGGGCGTTTGTGCAATTTCTGATGCAAGCGCTGTGCTAGCGACCATAAGCCAATCACCAGTCTGACAGCGATTGAGGATAGCAATCACGGCTTCGGCTTCTAAGCGAATTCGAGGTTGCGCCCAGTCATCGAAGGGGCGATTGAGACAACAAACATCAAGGTAAATTCTGTACGCTTTTGCCATATCTGTCTTATTCAATGGGCTAAGCTGGAATGGTTTTGTCAATTTGCTGCATCAGGCAGATGATTTCCCTGTCTCAAGTTAAGCCACCGCCAATTCCCTACTCCTATGATGGCGCTATCTTGGCCTCAGGCAGAACGAGCATGGCATCGCCAAAGGAGTAAAAGCGATACTGCTCGGCGATCGCCGCTTCATAGAGTGCCATCAACCGCGATCGTCCGACCATCGCACTCACCAACATCAGCAAGCTGGACTTTGGCAGATGGAAATTTGTAATCATCCCGTCAACCACTTTCCACTGATAGCCCGGATAAATAAATAGATTTACCTTGCCGCAGTAAGGCTGAAGTTTTCCTAACTGGGTAACAACCCCCTCCAGCGATCGCACACTTGTCGTTCCCACTGCCATGACGCGCCCCCCAGCCGCCTTTGTCTCCTCAATCAGCCGAACCGTCTCCTCGGGAAGCTCCACCCATTCCGCGTGCATGGTGTGGTCCGCGATGCACTCTGCCTCCACGGGCCGGAAGGTACCAATGCCGACGTGGAGCGTCACGTAAGCTTGACGGATGCCCTTCTCTTTCAGGGTTTCTAATAACTCTGGTGTAAAATGCAGCCCAGCAGTCGGGGCGGCCACCGAGCCTGACTTCTCTGCATATACCGTCTGATACTGCTCCGGTTTCGATTCTCTCGACTGGATGTAGGGCGGCAGGGGGATTTGCCCCAAATGTTGTAGCGCTGCTTCAAGATCCAAGGTGGAATCCAGCACCTCAAACTCCAGCAAGCGACCGCGAGTCTCCCGATCGGTTGCGATCGCCTGCGCCCGCAGCAGAGGACGCTCGATCGAACCAAATTCAATTGAAGTGCCTGGCTTTAGCCGCCGCCCTGGTTTGACTAGGGCCAGCCAATGTCCTTCTCCCTTTGGCTCTAATAAAAATACCTCCACCGCCAAAGGCGGCGCATCGGGAAAGGATGGGTTCACCTTGCGCCCCAGCAGCCGCGCTGGAATCACGCGGGTATTATTGAGCACCAGCAGATCTCCAGGCCGCAACCACTGGGGAAGATCCCGAAAAATACAGTGGTGAGCGGTCTGATCTCCCACAACGAGCAAACGGGAGCGATCGCGCGGCACCATCGGCGTTTGGGCAATGAGAGACTCTGGCAGGCAGTAATCGTAAGCCGCCAATGATTCATCTGGCTCGGATCCCGGAAAAGAGAGCGGAGATGGGGCAATCATGCTAAGGTGCAAGCTAAGGTTAACAACCGCATATTAATCCAATATTTTTCAAGATTTTGCGAGTGCGTGTCGCTGACAGGCAACCGAAAAAGCCGAATTTAGACCGAGCCTTCCGTAAATTTGGGTAGCCTTCCCTACAAAGTGGCGTGTTTTACCCCTATCAAGAATCTTTTGATTTAGAAACAATATTAGAGAGGCATTCTGCGCTTATCGAGAGAGCATCAAGTCTCTCAACGAGCGGGTATTGGATCGAAGCGGAGTTCTTGCACCTGCAAGTCTGCGCCATTCAACCAACATTGACTTTAAAGCCCCATCCAAGCCTGTGCGTTGTAAAGCTTTTAGACCGCTGTTGTGCATTTCTAAATCCAGTGTCGGAAGGCATCGTCCATGGACTACCTATACTACCTCGGCAATGCTAGCTTAGTCCTCCGTGTCATTGAGTATCTCAAGAATGGCAGTACGGAACCCATTCAGTTTGCAACGGTACTCCATCAGCTCGATGGATGGATTGTAAGAGTTGTTTGTACTTCACGCTGGTCCGCGCATCGCCAAGGCGACCTGCGCGCTTTCCTAGAAGAGTTGGGCGTTGTTTATCGCCCAACTCCGCGCCTTCAGCGCGTACTTTTTGATTTAGAAGACGGGCATTCTCCCATTGAGGTCATGCAGCGCTACCAAGTGGCTGTTATCGTGCACGGTCAACCCGATCGCTCCGAAATTGAATCGTTTCGCCAACAGTTTATTCAAGGGTTAGGCTACTGTCCCGAAACTTTAGGGTAATTAGACCGATTTACGGGTGCGGTATGGCGGACTGACTCGATTTTAGAGATGGTTGAGATAGCTTCCAAGCATCCGTCAAAGACTTAACGTGAGAGCCTTTGAATTTTTCCATCCGACTGACCCTCATCATTGCCGTAGGTGTTGTAATGCTAAAGAGCGCTAAAACGCCCAAGCAAATCCATACGATCTTGTGCATGGATTGCGCGGGAATAGGTTTTACTTTTTGAATCATGATTGTTCTTTGGGACCTATCTAAGGTTTCGAGATAAAGACTAAAGGGTACCGAAACCTATGTCAGCGGCATGTAGGGAAATAACGGATGCCAGCACATTGCCGTAGCTGCAATCATCAGTGCAAATATCCAAAAAAAGATGGTATTAGATTTAATCTGCTGATTTTTCCAAAGCTGATGCAGCGCGATCCAGCTGACCCACCAACCCACCAATAGCATGGTTTCTTTGCCGGTATAGCTGCCGATGTTTCCCCATAGCTTGCTAGGGTTGTTGCTGCCTGGAATCCAAGCGCCCAATTTCCAAATAAATGCCTCGCGTGCTTTTGATGTGTCAGCGAGGTGGTGAACCACCATCATCGTGAAGCAGCCGATCGCAGCACTAATAAAGGCTGATGCGGCAACGCCAGATCCGTTTGGAGCATTTTTTGCGCCCTGAGATAACAGGCTTGGAAAGCGCTTAAATTGTCTCCACAATCTACCGTAGATCGGCTCGGTATTGGCAAGGTTTTCTGAATACGTATTCTTAGATACAGCCATAGTCCCCTCTTTATTTCTAGTGCGATTTATCTATTCGTTTATAGAGCGCGGATCTTCGCGATCCCCAAGCCTGTAAGCATTCCGCCCATTGCAAAAAACATCAGGCCCATCAGCGCTACGCTTGTTACTGCCAAAACGACCTGGTTTTTACGCTCTAAAATTGAGTCACCGTATTTCCACAGAACCCACGCGCAGGCAATGCTAATGGGCAAGGTAAACAGTACGGTAAATTCGTGGTACTCCATCAAAATGTATTGGCCTAGGGGAGAATTTTCTTTCAGCCATGCTCTGGCTCCTCCCATATCAAGGCCAGCGCGATATCGCATGTAGGCTAGGTTGCCAGTGGCGATCGCGAGAAAAGACAGCACTGCCGACCAAAAAGACAGCGTGCGCATTTGCGGCAAAATACTACTAGCCCCCCGCAACAACGGGAACGCAAGATGCCCTGCATACACCATCACCGCCATCGCCAAAAGCGATCCGAAGCCGTGTAGCGTTCCCATCCAGCGCTGCCAAGGGCTGGGATGAAACAAATTTACAAACGGGAACATCAGAAATATACCCGCCGACAGAATCGATAACCCGTAGACGGAAACCTGGGCAATGTCTAACCGCCGCGGGAAAGCCATTGCGGGAGGCTCGCCGCCCATATTTACTTTTTGCACCATAAATCATTGACCTTACTGAAATGTCCTTCACAGTTCCTGAATGAAACGCCTGTCAGGGAACCCGCCAAAGTTGCGGAACATTACGACAGGCTCGCATCCGCACCCAAGCACTCGACGCGCATCGATAGGAGCGCCTTTGCCCTAAACCTCCCACGGATCTGCAAAAACGCGAGGATAGGTCTTAGCTTCCCATCACATACTTGACAATAGATATCATTAAGTTTCTAGCAAAAGCAAGCGTTTTAGTACTCGATCCGGATTAGATTCAAAAACAGGTGTCTCAACCTTGACTCCAAAGCGCAAATTGAAATTATTTTTAGTTTGTTGATAGTTAATATCAACTATCGTATTCTCATCTTGGTTAAGTTTGCTACCGTTTGCAAGCATAG
Source organism: Altericista sp. CCNU0014 (assembly GCF_044923475.1). NCBI lineage: Bacteria > Bacillati > Cyanobacteriota > Cyanophyceae > Synechococcales > Altericista > Altericista sp. CCNU0014. Next base: position 75,869 of record NZ_CP137338.1, on the reverse strand, counting down.
GCTCTAATCTCTGATAACTCTAGAGTCCAAAGCTCTTTGTAGCAAAGGATTTCTTGCTTCTGCCGTGTTTGTCCCCTAATCTTGTTCGATCGAGGATTTACGCTAAATCAATTTTATTTTCATTTTTTAATGAAAATATTCTCATGTATTTTTCGTGTATAGATCGATGTGTAGACCGTGTCGAACCCGATTGGGCTTGGGGCTAGGGTTGTGTTGCTGCAAACTATTGCCTTGTCGTTGCAGAACTAATTGAAATCTATTCCGAATTAATTTTTGACTCTGGGATGCACAGAGCAAGCTGTGCTGCGCGCAATTTACATCCAAAAACTTCTCTAGGAATGTCTATCATGCTTGACACGTTATCCAATTCGAACGGACTATCGCCCTTGATGCCTAGCAACTCATCCGTGCATTCAGGAGGCTTTGAGCCATTGCCATTGGATCCCCGTTCAACGAAGGTGGCCCAAAGCATTGCTCCAATTTATGGAACTGCTGGCGATGATTTAATTGAGGTTAGTTTGGGTAAGAGCACTATTTTTGCTGGCGATGGCAAAAACGTTGTATTGACGGGCAACGGGAATGATTCGATCTATACAGGTTTTGGCAACGACATCATTGAGGCGGGCGATGGTCGTAATACTATTTTTGCGGGCGATGGGATAAATCTGATTGCGGTCGGCAAAGGCAATGATTTAGTGACTGCGGGAACAGGCAACGACTTTATCGATGCAGGAGATGGTCGCAATACCATTAATGCAGGGGATGGTAAAAACCGCGTTCTGACGGGAAACGGAAAAGACATCATTACCACGGGCATTGGGAACGATACCGTTTACAGCGGTGCCGGGAATGACATCCTTAATGCAGGCGGCGGCACCAATATTATTAATGCAGGTATTGGCGAAGATGCCGTTATTTTAAGCAGCGGCAGCGTCAATAAACTGATCCTAGAAGGGGGTGAAGGTGCTGTTACGGTGCTGGGCTTTAATGCTGCCACTGATACGTTGCGTTTGGGCGCAAGCTTGCAGGGTAAGTCCCTCAAATTTGTCGCGCAGGGTTCCGATACGCTGGTCAAGTCCGGCAGCGATCTCCTCGCCACGCTTAAGGGCGTTACATCGGGTTCGCAGGCGCTTGTGGATAGCGGACCGCTCTATCGCTACGCGGCAACAGACTTAGGCTCCTTGAGTACGAATCCGAATGGTTCGGTGAATGCAGCCTCAATTAATGACTTTGGGCAAATTGCCGGACGTTACGATACGGGCGAAACCTTCACCAACACCAACGCGACCACTGGCGTTGTTAATCCTAATAATCTGGTACGGCAGGGGTTTATTTGGGAAGATGGTGTCCAGACACCACTGACCAGCACCGGGGTGAAAGACGGTCAGTCTAACTTCGGTGCCCCTGATGGTACAACAGTGACCCTCTTAACCCCCAACGTCAACACCATTGGCAACCGAGGTCAGATTTTGGGAACAGCCGATGAAGTCCGACAGCCCAATCCTGTCCCGACCGATCGCGGCTTAGTGTGGGCGAAGAACGATAGTGGCGGCTATGACCTGACTATTAATGACTTTGGTGGCGTTGAGAGCTACCTTTTCGATATCAACAACCGGAATCAGATTCCGGGTCGCAACATCGTCTCGTCCGATCGCGAAACCCCAATTTATTTTGAGGATGGTGCGGTTACGCCGCTAACGGATCTGGGCGGCGGCGGCGGTACGGCACGCGGCATCAATGGCAAAGGCCAGATTGTCGGCTATGTCGATAGCGATGGATTGGTCAATGGCGCGGAGATAAACACGGCTGTTCTTTGGGAGAAGGACGCAAACGGCGTTTACCAATTCAAAAATCTGGGTACCTTTGGCGCACAACAAGCCACCTTTCGGGATATTAACAATGCAGGGCAAATCATTGGCAGCACCAGCGAGGGTTCGGGTGCCACTGCCACGAGTAATCCTTTCATCTATCAGGATGGCGAATATACGGCAATTGGCAGCTTGGGCGGTAAGACGGGTTCTGTCAACGGCATTAACGAATTTGGCGAAGTGGTGGGCACTTCTCAAATTGCCTCGGGAACTAATCATGGGTATGTCTATATTGGCGGTCAGTTAACCGACTTAAACAGCTTGGTGACTGTGCCGCTTACCTACAACGGGGCTGCTGTAACCTTAACCAACGCGGTCAGTATCAATAACTTTGGCGAGATTGTCGCAACGGGCACCTACACCTACAAAGATCCAGTTACAGGCACAGACAAAACTGGAACGCGTTCGTATCTATTGCAAGCTGTTTAGTTCGCCGGAGTTTGAAACAGAAGGTAAAGCACGATCTCGTACAATACTGTTCGGATAATAAGCAAAGACATTGCACTTGCCCCCTTAGCCCCCCAATTCTGGGGGGAAATGACCCTAGTTTTTGGCTTTCTCCCCCCAGAATTGGGGGGCGGGGGGCTAATGCAGGGATGAATAGACTTAACCGAACAGTATTGCAATCTCGTACAGGTCGTACCTTACCTTTCTATGCCTTCAAGGTCATCGATTGAGCACTAGCTCAACCAGCGCAGACGCTCGATCGCTTCAAGGTAATCGGGCGTTAATTCATTGCCCAGTTCGCAGGCCCGCCGATCTACTGCAAGCAGATCGGTGCCCCAAATAATTTGGCCGAGGGGAATGGTTTCGCCTTTGTCGGGTTTCCAGTCCGGGCTAACCAACTTGCGATCGCCGTCTACCACTGCCCCATGAAAGAAATGGCCAATACTGAAGTACACGTCCTGAAGCACCAAGGGCACGGAGGGACGATGGAGTTGTCCGCGCGAATTGGCGCTTCTGGCTTTGTACTTAGCTCTGGGAAACAGACCGTATAAATTTTTGAGGGACGCTGAAATTAAAGGTTCGCCCTTGAGGGTTGTGCGCTTGAAGGCTCCCACGCTAATGCAGCAATCGACTTCAGCGAGCAGCGCTGGCGCGAACATGGACTGAAACCGCACGGGCTGCGGCGATCGATTGGGGTATTCCTGGAGGGGAAGACAATCTGCATCTAAAAGCTGCATCCCTTCATCCAGCAGCTTGTATAGCCCATGGCGGCTGGCAATATCGGTCAATGACACCGGGGAGCAAACCCCCTCCACAATTAAAATCTCAGCCGTGGGGCTACAGCGGCGCAAGCCTGCCAAAACAGCGCCTAAAACGCCCATGCTCACCGTTACAGGCGGCCCGACGGGATAGCCTAAGTTGGGTTTAACCAGAATGCGGGCTGCGCCGAGGGCCGCTGGGGGTGGCTCATACCGAAACAGTTCCGTTTTTGCCTGGTGTACGGTTTTGGGGTTAGGCATCAGCGATTCATTTCAATCTTTCAAACGGCGGACTGAAGCACAGCCGCAAGCAGTCCTGGGAACAGTTCGTCTAGCTCTTGCCGCCGCAGAGAATTGAGGTGCTGCGTCCCCGATTTGCGCGACAGAACGACCCCAGACTCCCGCAGAATTTTGAAGTGGTGGGACATGGTGGAACGGGCGATCGCAAATTCGAAATCGCAGCAGTTCTGTTCGCCTTTGGTTGCCAATTGACGCACGATCGCCAAACGGATCGGATCGCCGAGGGCGTAGAGCACGCCGGACAAGGTAATTTGCTGGCGGTCTGGGTGATACATCGGTCTCATGCTTGCATTATCCCACGATCTGGCCTATATTTTGATTGTTCGAGTTTTTCGAAATATAGAAATAAAGCGACTTAGCGCTCGTCAAGATTGCCCCAAAATGTCCCCAGTTAACAAGGCGGTATAGTATGACAGCAAATTCTCTCTTTGAACCCATTCAAGTCGGCGCGCTAAAGCTGCGGAATCGTCTGGTTATGGCTCCGCTGACGCGTGCCCGTGCAGGAGTAGAGCGCATTCCTAACGCGCTAATGGTGGAATATTATCGGCAGCGGGCCAGTGCGGGTCTTATTATTACTGAGGCGACTCACGTTTCGGAGCAGGGTATTGGTTGGGTGCAAACGCCGGGAATCCATACGGATGCTCAGGTGCAGGGCTGGACGAAAGTTACGGAAGCGGTGCATCGAGAAGGCGGCAAAATATTCCTTCAGCTTTGGCATACGGGGCGGGCCTCGCATCCCGATTTTCAGGTCGGGGGCGCGTTGCCTGTCTCTGCTTCGGCGATCGCCGCGAATGGCGATGCCCACACGCCTTTGGGTAAAAAGCCCTACGTGACTCCGCGAGCGTTAGAAATAGATGAAATTCCTGGAGTCGTGCAGACCTATGCGGACGCGACCCGGCGGGCACAAGCGGCAGGGTTTGACGGTGTCGAAATCCATGCAGCCAACGGTTATTTGATCGATCAGTTTATCCGAGATGGTTCTAACCGTCGCACCGATGCCTACGGCGGCAGCATCCCGAATCGGCTGCGGTTTTTGCAGGAAGTGACAGAGGCCGTAATTTCGGCTTGGAGTGCGGATCGGGTGGGCGTGAGGCTATCGCCGACCAATCCTTTCAACGACATGGCAGACAGCGATCCTGTGGCGACGTTCTCGGCGGCGGCGGAACTGCTGAATGGGTATGGGTTAGCCTATCTCCATATTTTAGAGGCGCTCCCCGGTCACATGCTGGCCGGAGAAGGAGAGGCTGTCGCCCCCTATCTCCGCAAAATCTTTAGAGGGCCGTTCATGGTCAATGGGGGCTACGATCGCGAGACGGGCGCTGCGGCGATCGCCCAAGGGGACGCGGATCTGATTGCCTATGGTGTGCCTTTTATTGCTAACCCCGACTTGCCGGAGCGGTTCCGTCGCAATGCCCCTTTGAATCCGCCGGACCCAGCCACGTTTTACGCCCACGGGCCAGAGGGCTACACCGATTATCCCGCTTTGGCAAAGGTGCAAAGCGTGGCGGCTTAATGCCCCGGCTATGCCACTGCTAGAAATTTTCTCCGCGCAGGAGAGAATTTAGCGCTGACTCAACAGATTTTTGGTCTTGAGAATGCAAATGACCAATGTGCTTGAGAATCAGCGCATGGTCAATGGTAAAAAGCTTCATCCGAACGATGGATGGGGCTTTTAGCCCTGCATCCTTGAGATTTGCAATGGCAACATCCAACGGCCATTGTGAATGGGATGCAGTGGTAATCATCGCCATCACGCTATGGCGAATCTCTGCGTTAAACAGCTCTGAGGACAGCACTAGGGCAGGTCTTTTTTTAGCTGCGGCCTTATCCGTGAAGGGAAATGGAACCACCACCACATCGAACTGCCTATAGGTCGTCATAGGCCGCATCGTCTTCAGGGCTATTCCATTCGCTTAAGGTTCCTTCAATGGCATGGAGATAATCCCAGTCAACGGTAGAAGGGTGTTTTTTCTTGATAGTAATAGTTTCGTCGGCCTGTTGTTCAAAGATAATTTTGTCCCCTGCTTGAATTCCAAGCTGCTCGCGCACTTTAAGCGGAATGGTGGCCTGATATTTTTGGGTCACGCTGGACTCTGCAATCACAGGTTCTAACATGCTGCTTCCTTATCATTTGAACTCAAAGGCTAAAATTTGGGTTTCAACCGTAATACGTATTACGTATACTAACATACGTAAGGGTAGGCTGGGTTGAGGAACGAAACCCATGTCCCGTAAGGACTGGATTGGTAGCGGGTTTCCTATCGTCAACCCACGCTACGATTACTAATTTGTCATGCAGTGGTACCCTATAGTGTCTGTTTTTAACCCATGTCTTGAAACAGAAAATTGATGGGTACCATAGAGAATAAACTTAATCGGACATAAAATAGCTAAAAAGCACTTGAAGCTTTATAGATTAATAGATGTAGCCTATTTTTAGTAATAGCTAAAATCCTTCTATTACAAGAATCCTTCTATTTTCGATCAAGTCTAATAGCTACAAGATATTAAAATGAAATTGCATAAAAGGTTCCTAGACTTCATTTTTGAAACCCTCGCCGATAAAGATAACTATATATCTGAATTAGTCTGTGATTGGATATTAAAAGTTAGAGATCCTGTGTTTTATGCTGAACTTAAGGATCAGAATCTTTACAATACATTTCGCAACGATGAAAACGTCTGCTCAACCTATATTGATGACATTCAGGTTTCATTGCACCGAAAAGGGATTCTCTTAGTTGGTACATGGCAACTTCCAATTTTTATGTGGCGAGAAGCTATTGAGTGGCATTCTACAGGGAAAGAAAATATAGCTATGGGCGCTCGTCCTTTAAAGAAATATTGTGATGTTGCCGCTCAGGTTTTGGCCAAAAATCCCAATTTGCCAGACTGTCCTGGGATACTTTGATATAGATCTAAATACGGTATTCCAGTAGCAAATGTGCAAAAAACTATGCTCGTACGGGTATAGCCAAAAGACAAGACATAGACTAGTAAGGGTAGGTTGGGTTGAGGTAACGAAACCCATGACCCACAAAGATTAGATCGGTAGCGGGTTTCCTATCGTCAACCCACGCTACAATTGCTGGCGCTACGATTGCTCATAAAATAAACGCCTACTAACACAAAAAACTACTATGAGCTTCTTTGAACGTCCATTCCACCGTATTTCCTGATATTTCTCCTTCATAAAGACAGCGAACGTTATAAGCACTTTTATACATTTTTACCAAAGGATGACTTTCATCAGTACAACTATTAGGAATTAGTTCATGAGGAATCATTACTACAATCTCAATTTTGGTTATTTCTAATTTTTTATGAGCCTTTTCAGGTTTAATCGCGATATTTTTATTATTAAGCAGATGTACAGATGGATATCGCCAACCATCGTATTTATCATCTCCAAACCATGTCCTACAGATTGAAGAAGAAATACGATGAAGGAACTGAGTTCCTTCACCAACTGGTTTCAAGAATTCGGTTCGAATAAAATCTCTTAAAATTTGATAAGAGACTAGTTCATCACCCTCATATAAGGGTGGAGATCCTGGAGTATCAACTTCGCGAGGCTCCAAGCTTTCAGGGACAATATTAGCAAAATAACATTCTTCTCTTGCAGAATATTGAATCAAATAAAATGTATCAAAAGGCTTGATTTTTATTTCCTCAAATGGAGTGACTGAATTCTCGGAAACATACAATACTGGTTCTTCTTCAATGTTACAACGACCCAAAGGTGTTTTTCTCTTCGGAGGTTCCCAAAACTCACTGATGTTGGTCTTTAGGTTATTGCATGGCCTGATTCTCCATAGTTTCTGCGGAGTTGATCTATAACCCGAAACTAAAATTACTTTAAATGAATCTATTAATTCTTTTAGCTTTTCATCAACATCTTCATGCGAGCTTTGTTTGAAATCAAGATGTCGCCATTCTTCAATTATCTCCATAATTCGTGAAGGTTTTGGAAATTTCCAAGAATGCTCAGTCATGAAAGTTAATTTTGTACGTTTTATATAAAATTAGTATATGCGCTAACGGCCTGCGGCTCACCGGACAGTTGGGGTAGGCTGGGTTGAGGAACGAAACCCATGCCCCACAAAGACTAGATCGGTAGCGGGTTTTCTATCGTAAACCCACGCTACGATTTCTTGCCTGCTCGTTCCAACTCTTCGCGTAATACTCGCCTCAAAGTTGATTCCAGCGGCTCATGTTGCTGTCGAATATGCGATCGCAAAGCCTCATTCATCAAGGTTTGATAATTTCCCCCACCTGCTTGATGAACCTGTTCTCGAAACCATTCCAATATGGTGTCGTCAATGCGAATGGTAATGCGCGTTTTTCCCGCACTAACAGGGTCAATAGCACCCCGTTTCCCTTGGCTAAAATTGTATTCAATTTCTGTAGAATCGTATTCTGTTTCCATCATTTAACCCTCTTCATACTGTCTTCGTTCTTGACGAGTCGCAGGTCTAGCTGAAATTAATCGAATTTCCTTACCGCGCAAGGTATACACCACCACAAGTACCCGACCTAGAGCATCCATACCGATTGTGATAAATCGTTCTTCATCAAATCGTTCATCCGATATCGTAATTGCCAAGTCATCTGAGAACACAGAGACTGAATCGGCAAAATCAATGCCGTGCTTACGAAGGTTTGTGGCCGCCTTGTATGTGTCCCATTGATACGCCATTTATTCATTATATGCACGATTGTGCATATAAAGTAAGACGTGACTGTAGGTAGACTGTACGCTGCTGGTTCTGGTGCGAACTAGTATCCTGGCGGTCGCCGAAAGCCTGCTGTTAGCTCGGAGAGAGACTGGGCGATCGCCAAGAGCCTCCGATCTTGCCACCGCTGGCCCACAAGCTGCACGCCAATCGGGAGTCCATTGGTGCTAATGGGTAGGGTGACGACTGGGTTTCCGGTTAAGTTGAAAATACTGCTAAAACCCAACCCCCACATCCAATAGGACACCCTACGATCGTCGACTGCGAGCGGCCCTCTAAGGGGAAACCAGGTTTGCCGATGGGTAAAGGCGGGGCCAGGAGCGACGGGACACAGCCATGCATCCCACTGGCTCAGGAACTGCTCCATGTGGCCAATGAGGCGATCGCGGCGGGACAGGGCGGTCATGTAGTCCTGCAAACTCATGGAAACCCCCCGCACAAATCCCCGTCCCAAGGCACCGCTGGGAATCAAACCCGAGGGCAATAGCTTGGTCATGCCGCTGGCCAAACCCCGCAGGGTTGCAGTCTGACCTTGGGCAATCTGACCCACGCACAGTTCGCCGAAGGTTTCCCAGGCTTCCGTAAAGTCAAAGTTGGGGGGCGTCGCGCGTTCCACCTGGCACCCAGCGGCACTGAGCGTTGCGGCAAAAGTCTGGATGGCCGATTGGGTTTGAGTATCTACGGTCAATTCCTCAAAGCGATCGCACCAGGCAATGCGATACTTCGACAACGGTTGTTGGATGGGCGCTTCCTTTTCTAGGGGAGAGACTTCCCACTCTGTGCCGTCAGGGCCTTCGATAATCTCCAAGCAAAGCTTGAGGTCTGCAACCGAGCGCGCCATGGGACCCGTCGAAATCATGTGGCGCAGAAGGCGCGGGTTGCTGCGCAAGGAATTGGCAACCCGATGTTCTGTGGGTTTCAGGCTATATACCCCGCATAAATGGGCTGGCATCCGCAGAGAACAGCCGAGATCGTTGCCGAGTTCGAGAGGGGAGAGTCCAGCGGCGATCGCCGCCCCGCCCCCGCCGGTGCTGCCGCCTGGCGTGCGCGTCAAATCCCAAGGGTTGTTGGTGCGGCCAAAGATGGGGTTGACGGTTTGAATATCGGTGCTGCCTTTGGGGACATTGGTTTTACCCAACACAATTGCGCCCGCAGCCCGCAGCCGCGCGACTAGGGGAACGTCTTTTGGGGGAATGTATTGGGCCAGACTCTTATAGCCAAACGTCGTTCGCAGTCCTGCGGTTTCAAAGAGATCTTTGAACGTGACGGGCACGCCGTGCAGCGGCCCTAGAGTTTGGCCTGCGGCAACAGCTTCGTCTGCCGCTTTTGCCTGAAGCCGCGCCTCCGATTCGTTGAGGGTCACGATGGCATTGAGAGCCGGGTTATGCCGCGTAATGTGCGCCAAGTGGGATTCTAGAACTTCGACGGCGGAAAAAGTGCGATCGCGGATGCCTTGGGCCAGCTCAGATGCGGAATAAAAAACCAAATCGCCCATGAAAACCTCAGAACCGTTGAATTGAATCGGCGCAGAGCATCATTGCGCTTTAAGGGGACTGTGCTACAGATACACAGCCTTCATCAGAATCGCACCAATGGTTAATCGTCCGTAAATAGATCGACCTGAAGCGTAAATCCAGGCAAAACGGTTTCGCCTGAGAGGAGCGCGGGCAGCGATCTCACCTCTTTCTCTTGGCCCTGGCGATAGATTTCCACTTGCTGGTCTTGGGGGTTAAACAGCCAACCTAAACGCACGCCGCTGTTTAGATATTCCTGCATTTTGGCTTGAAGGGTTTGCAGGCTGTCGGGTTGAGAGCGCAATTCAATCACAAAATCGGGGGCGATGGGCGGGAATTTCTGACGTTGTTCTGGCGTGAGGGCTTGCCAGCGCGATAGTTCTACCCAGGCCGCATCAGGAGAGCGATCTCCCCCGCCGGGTAGTTTGAAAATCGTCGAGGAGCTAAAGACTTTTCCCAACCCAGTTTGCCGATTCCAGATACTGAGGTCGGTCCCCAGCTCCATTTCGCGGCTACCGCTATCGCCTCCGACAGGTGGCATCAGGATTAATCCTCCGGCTGCACTACGTTCGATATTGAGTTCTGGATTGCTGATGCAAAGCTGATAAAACTGCTCATCGGTGAGGTGAACCTGCTTTAGATCTAAGGTTAGGGGGAGTGTCAGTGCTGTCATGGCCTTCGCTTCCGTAAACATAGTCGTCCGTCGCGATCGGAATGGAGGATTGTTCTATTATCTCGGAATTGAGAAGGATAGGGTGCGCGCGGATGCCTTGGACGAGTTGATAAGCTGAATAAAAAACTCAATCTTCCGTGAGCGATTCCGCAGGTCCTCTTTCCTGTTTCAGCCTCGTTTTTGCACCTTAATCCATGAATACTATTGAAATCAGGCCGTTCGAGCCATCGGACTTAGAGAGCTTTAATAGGACCCTCAATACAATCTGTGCCGAGCGGCGCTATCTGGCATCGGTGGATGGATTTTCCCTGGAAGAATCTCGGCAATTCATTGAAAGCAGCCTAGATGCAGGCACGATCCATCAGGTTGCGGCGGTTGGCAGTCAAATCGTCGGCTGGTGCGATATTATCCCCCATTCAGAGGCAGGATTCACCCATGTAGGACGGCTCGGCATGGGCCTTTTACGAGACTATCGCGGGCGCAGCCTTGGGACGAAGTTGTTGTCCGCTTGTCTGGAGCGCGCCCAAAACGCGGGGTTGGAGAAAGTCGAGCTTCAGGTCTTTGCTGATAATAAAGCGGCGATCGCCCTCTACAAAAAATTTGGATTCCGCCAAGAAGGTCTGCGACAAAAGGGTCGCAAGCTAGAGGGGCAGTATCAAGATATTCTGCTCATGGCGTTGATGTTAGAGGACTTTTCTAAGGGGGAAAATATTCCAGTTTGATTTTTCCCAGCAAGCGGCGCATGTCCGTCGCCCTAGGCCGCAACCTTACCAAAACGGCGATCGCGTTTTTGGTAATAGAGCAGTGCCTGATGAAACGCCTCGCGATCGAAGTCGGGCCAGAAGGTTTCGGTGAAGTACAGCTCCGTGTAGGCCAGTTGCCAGAGCAAGTAGTTGCTGAGGCGCTGCTCGCCGCTGGTGCGAATCAGAAAGTCCGGGTCGGGTGTGCCTTGGGTGTAGAGGTATTGCTCGATCAGCGCTTCATCGACAGCATCAGGCTGGAGTAAGCCCTGCTGGGCATGGGTGGCGATGCGGCGGCAGGCTTGGGCGAGTTCGGCGCGGCTGCCGTAGTTGATCGCAACGGTAAAGTGGACCGCCTGATTTTTGGCGGTGAGGGTCATGGCGCGATCGATTTCCTGTCGGAGCGAGTCTGCCAGGACGGACAGGTCGCCTACAAAGGAAATCCGCACGCCTTCGCGCTGCATTTCGGCTAGTTCTCGCCGTAGCAGGCGCTCGAACAACCGCATTAGAAACCCCACTTCCTTTAATGGGCGCTGCCAGTTTTCGGTGGAGAAGGCGTAGGCCGTTAAGGCTGGGATACCCCAATCTTTACAGCAGCGCAGCAGGTCTTTGAGGGTTTTGGCCCCCTGGCGATGGCCAGCTATGCGAGGAAAGCCACGCTTGCTGGCCCAGCGGCCATTCCCATCCATGATGACGGCGACGTGCTGAGGCAGCCTTTGGGGGTTGAGGTCGGACGGCAACTGTGCGTAGGTTTGAGTTTGCATAAAAAGACAGGATTAAAGAAAAAAATTAAGGTTGTTGCGTGCAGGGCTGGGCGGTGCCGCGTAGGAAGGAATGCCTCATCTTCGTAGGGGCGCAAGGCCTTGCGCCCCTACAGGGCGTATTGAATCTAACCTCAAATTGCAAGGGTCTTGAATCGGGTGCAGGGGGCGACTTCCAAACAGTCTCTGAAGATCGTCCGGCACGAGGGTTTTGTGCCAAGACTGGAGTTGGGTAAGGGCGATCGCAAAGGTCCAAACAAAGCTCGCCTGATTGCGCCAAGACCAGGCTTCCCAGTGCAGCACTTGAGCCATCCGGCGCAGGGTGTGGAGCAAGCTGCTGTGTCGTTCCTGTTTCCAAAGCTTTTCGAAGGCGCTGTAGCCGAGCGTATATAGCACCTTTAGTCCCGAAGCCTCAGGAAAAAGCCAGCGACCGAACCCCCAAAACTTCGTCATGTGATTGATTTCATCCAGCAGTAGCTCTTCGAGAACCGCTTGTAATGGCCCGGTCGAATGGGCCATCAGCCAGAGATACAGACAGGTCGCGCCATACTCCGTGGCGATGCGATGGAGACCGTGATAGTAGAGATCGTCGCGCGCATTCCCCGTTGGCTCGTAGGGGCGAGGCGCATGGGAAAGCAGCCTCAGCTTGAGTCCCGTGAGCTGGGTGTAGAGTTTCTGGAGTGCTGGGGCATGTTGGCGCTCTTCTTTTTCCCACAATCCCAGCTCTATTAACGTCCCTGCGTCATCCGGAACGCCCCCCACAAACCGCGCCATGTCGGGATGAAGCGGTTCTAGATACTGGCGGCTGGTTTGGGTGTAGCCGCGAATGGGTTCCTCGGTATCTGCCGAACCCGCCAGAATCGCGAGAAAGACCAGCGGGTCAATGCCGATAATTTGCGAGGCATCCACGTTTTGCCAGTCCAGCCGTTTCCAGGGGCGCGGTTGGGGGTTGCGAAACTGGGCAGGGAGATCCTGGAGGCGATCGCCCAATGTCTCCGCACTCAGGTGTTTGCAAACTAGGGTTTGCGACCGTTTTTGGATTTGCCAGAGATTGGGCTGAGGGTAACAATCCCCGGCTAAATCCGTATGAGGAAAGTCGAGCGGAAGGGTGTGAGCTATCATGCGGCAGACTGCATCCTTTTTCGTGCTGCGCTCACAGCTTAGAAAAACGCAGATCGGATTTGCAGTCGGCAAGAGTCGGGAGTTATCACCCTTGCAGTCGGAGAACGTCGGTTCTGGTGCGGCATTTAATATTTGCTTGCCGTGGGAGCTAAACGTACAAGCGCGCCCAGCCTCGATGTTCGTAACCGTAGTTCAGTTCGGGATGAAATATTTCCGCCAAAATTTCGAGGGAATCGACCAGGCGCGGGCCAGGACGATTAAAGTATTGATTGCCGTCAGTCAAATAGACCTGCCCCTGCCGGACTGCTTTTAAAGTTTGCCAATGGGGGTTTTGGGCGAGATCGGCGATCGCCGCCCTTCGAGTCTGCTCCAAATCGAAGCCGCAGGGCATAACCGCTAAGAGATCTGGGTCTGCCTGAAGTAACTCATCCCACTCCATCCACGGGGAATGTTTCCCCACGCTGCCAAATAAATTTTCGCCGCCTGCTAGCGCGATCAGCTCCGGCACCCAGTTCCCCGCCGCCATCAGCGGATCGGTCCATTCAATGGACGCCACGCGCGGTCGATGGGGGAAAGCCCGCACCTGCTGTTGCACTGTTGCCACCCGTTGCCTCAGCGCGGCGATCGCCGCATCGCTCTCTGCCCCAACCGCATCGCCGACGCGCCGGATATCCGCCCAGACTTCTTCTAGGGTGGAAGGCTGCAACGAGATAATCTGGGCCGAACAGCGGGTCAGTTGGGCCACCGCTGTTTCTACGTCAGACAGGCTGACGGCACAGACCTCGCACTGGGCCTGGGTCAGAATATGGGTAGGCCGCAGGCGCTCCAGCGCTTCTAAATCGATCCGGTAGATACTGAGCACGGATTGCAGCAGATCTTCCACCCGGTCGTGGATTTCGCGGCTGGTGCCTTGAGGGTCCAAGTTCGGTGCCGTGCAGATGGGGAGCGCACGGACGGTCGCGGGGTAGTCGCATTCGTGCGATCGCCCCACCAATGCGTCCTCCAACCCCAATGCCGCTACAATTTCCGTCGCGCTTGGAATCAGCGAGACAATCCGCAGCTTTGGATGAGGCATCGCCCGCGCGCTAATCAATGTCAATCGACTGAGGGCCGCTGCCGTTGCTGTTATTCCCTTCAGAAGTCGTACTAGATGGAGAAACCGTTACGCCCAACCCTCGATCTAGCCAAGTTCTCAGGGGATCCTCAGAGGGATTGAGCCGCAGAATACCTGAGGCAAACCCTCCTAAAAAGGCAACGGGCTTTTGCACGAACTCTTGAAAAATGGGGGACAGTTCTTGGACAAACATTTCAACTTCGCACGCATCGACATATTGATGGTAACGGGTTCATCGGTCTTTCTGCCAAACTTCCCTATCGGCAATTTCTTACAACCCATTCCTTTAACGTTCGAACGGCTTGAGCCTCGCCTTCACTCCTAGACTGCTTTAGGAACGTGTAAAAGGTATCTTTATCGAGCCACGGAAACGTTGGACTGGCGTCTACTTCTTCGTAAGTTCCCTCAACCAGTTGATAGATGGTTAAAACTTGCCCATTAAAGCGCCAAAATTCAGGAATGCCGATTTGGGCATACAGTCGGTTTTTATTGATATCTGTATGGGTAATATCAACCTCTAGCACTAGATCCGGTGGCGGATCTTGCTCTAAATCGACGGTTTTTCCGCGCACGAGTGGCTCATTTTGAATGTAATAGCACTTATCGGGTTCAGCCCCCTTCTCTAATTGAGGACGCCTAAGTGTTGTAGAGGCAAGCCCCTTAACATTGAGTCCACCTTCCACCACCAGCGTCCGAATGAAGGCCCCAATTAGGTCGCTTGGGGTTTCATGGGCTTCTAATGGAACCATAAATTCCAACATTCCTTCGTCATAATGCAGGCGAACGGCTCTATGCTCGCCAAAGGCGTCTAACAACTTTTCGTAAGTTTCCCAACTCACGTTATTGAGCGTTAGACGCTGCTCGGCAGGCGGAACTGAAACAGCATTGACTTGAGGTGCGTCGCTGGTGCTGACCATTCAAAGAAAGCTCCCGGTCCAGAATCTTCATCTTTGACCTATTGCTCCACTTTAAAGCACCGCTTTCAACAAAAGCGCTATAGCGGACGATAGACGCGGTAGTTAATATTCGGAAAAATATTGTCCATGAGCGCCACTTTCTCCAGCCAGCCAGAGTCGATTTTGCCTTCGCGAATGTCATCGTAGAGCTTGTAGAACCGGACCAAGTGCGATCGCGTTCTGCGTACGGCATAGGGCACCATCGTCCCCGTCCGCATAATAAACGCCCAATCGGAGGCTTGGGCTAACAAGAGTTCTCTGGCCGCTTGGTTGAGCGCCCGCCACTCTAGTTCGTCGGCAGGTTCGCGTTTGGCCAGCTCGATCATGCGCTCGGCGGCCTTGTGCAGGTGCGGATAGATCCAAGCGTTAGTTTCGTTGAGCCAGTATTCGTGAAAGCCCTTGTAGCCCCAGCTGGACTGGGACGGACGGCATACCTGCTGATTGGGGTTGCCCCGCAGGTAGTCGGCCAGATGGGTCATGTCGTAGGTGTGCTGGTCGTGCCAGGACTTGCGGCAGAGAAAGTCGATGAATTGCGGCCCTTCGTACCACCAATGCCCGAATAGCTCCGCATCGTAGGGCGACACGACAATGGGAGGGCGTTGCATGATGCCGTTGAGGTGACGCACCTGCTGTTCCCGGTTGATCATGAAGTTGCCCGCGTGTTCGGCGGCTTTTTCTTTCGCCCAGTAGGGGTCGTACAGGGCTTTGTCGCTCAGACCCAAGCCCTTGCCCGTAATTTTGTGGTATTTGATGCCCACGTTTTTGCGCTGACCGTTGGGCATG
This sequence comes from Altericista sp. CCNU0014, assembly GCF_044923475.1. NCBI lineage: Bacteria > Bacillati > Cyanobacteriota > Cyanophyceae > Synechococcales > Altericista > Altericista sp. CCNU0014. Next base: position 60,097 of record NZ_CP137338.1, on the reverse strand, counting down.
ATGTAGGGCTTGATGTATTCGTAGTCCGCTTCCCAACCCAAGTCTTTGTAGAACTCTCGGTATTCCGCTGCGCCGGGATACCCCACTTCTGAAGACCACACCTGCTGAGAGGACTCGTGATCCCGCCCGAAGGCCGCAACGCCCGTTTCCGTAAAAATGGGGGCGTAACTCCCATAACGAGGGCGCGGTCGGGCGTACAGGATGCCGTGCCCATCCGTCAGAAAGTAGCGCAGCCCTGCATCGGCGAGCATGCGCTCTAACCCTTCGTAGTAGGCGCATTCTGGTAGCCAGATTCCCTTCGGCGGTCGTCCGAAATTCTCTTCGTAGCTTTCGCAGGCCACTCGGAGCTGGGCCCACACGGCCTCGGGATACATTTTCATCAGGGGCAGGTAGCCGTGGGTGGCTCCGCAAGTCATGATTTCAAGATTATTGCTGTCTTGAAATTTCTTGAATGCCCCGATGAGGTTGCGATCGCAGTCTTCCCAATAGGCCCGAATCCGACCGAATTCTTCGACGTAATGCTCTGCCAAATATTTGAGGTGGCCGTTGAACGCGTTTCGCTCGATTTCTAACGTTGCCAGCTCTTCTAGGGTTGCCAAATAATCGTCAAACCGATCCTGAAGCAGCGGATCGCCGAGCATCGCCACGAGGGGGGGCGTCATGCTCATCGTGATCTTAAAGTCGATGCCGTCACGCTTTAGCCCCTCAAACACCATGAGCAAGGGCACATAGGTTTCGGTAATGGCCTCGTAGAGCCACTCTTCTTCTAAAACGTAGTCGCTTTCTGGATGCCTAACAAACGGAAGGTGGGCATGAAGCACCAGCGCAAGGTAGCCGACGGTCATAGAGCTTTAACCAATAGAGTTCAGGAATAGCGGGGATCGGTAAAGGAGTCCTTCCTATCAGTCTCTATTGTGCCAGAGCGTGTCCTACGCGGAACGCAAAATAAAGAACCCTTTCCTACGCCAATATAGATTTTGTTCCTCGACCTAGGAGTGCAGTTTCTTAGAAGGTTTGCGATCGCGCAAGCGCGACCTAAAGCTCCTGCTGGTGGGAGTAGGAGCAGTGGCTTCCTCGGGTGCGATCAGTCCTTCCACGCGGCCATACCACCGCATCAAGACGCGGGCCAAACGCTCGGAGCTGTGGCGGACGAGGTGAGTTTTGGGGTCTTCTTCCATGACGTTTGCCAAAATGACGCGGCAGCCTAAGCGCATCAGTTCTTCTCGATCCGTCTCGATCGGATGGGAATTGTCGGTGGCGTAGCGATATTGGGCGGCGGTTGAGGGCGGTTTCTTTTGGACCAAAACCGCATCGAACAAACGACGGCCCGCGGCGGCATCAATGGCCTTGATGTGATCCGATACTCGGTAGCCCGTGGTTTCTCCCGATTGGCTCATGATGTTGCACACGTAAATGCGCGGGATGTCTTGACGGCGGGCGATCGCCGCAATAATCTCAGGCACCAGCAGGTTGGGAATGACGCTGGTATAAAGGCTGCCCGGTCCCAAGATGACGAATTCCGCTTCGGCGATCGCCTTCAAAACGCTCGGCAGCGCGGGCGGGCGAGACGGCGTGCAACCAATTTTGACAATTCTGCCCCCCGCCGCGCTAATTTGCGATTCGCCCTCGATGCGTTGCCCGTCTGCGAATTCGGCCCACAACCGCACGTCGCTGAGGGTGGCGGGCAGTACCTGACCGCGAATGGCAAGGACCTGGGAACTGGTGGCGATCGCCTCTTCCCAACCGTCCGTCAGCTCGCTCATCGCCGACAGAAACAAATTGCCAAAGCTGTGGCCCGCCAGTCCATCCCCCGTCCTAAAGCGATACTGAAACAGCTCCGTAATCAGCTTTTCCTGGTCGGCCAAGGCGGCCAAACAGTTGCGAATATCGCCGGGCGGCAACCCGCCCATTTCGCGGCGCAGGCGACCGGAAGACCCGCCATCGTCCGCCACCGTCACCACTGCCGTAATGTTGGCGCTGTACTCCTTCAACCCCCGTAACAGGGTCGACAACCCCGTACCGCCCCCCACTGCCACAATTTTTGCGCCGCGATTGAGGCGGCGATGGGTGAGCAGTCGGTCCACCAATTCGTCATTGCCCTCTGGCATCAGAACTTCTGTAATAGAGCCTAAGGTTCTAGATTGCCCCCACCAGATCAGCAGCAGTCCCAAGCCAATCACAATTAAGCCCCGCATATAGCCGGGGACGTACTGCGTCACCACTTGAAGCAGCAACTGCACGAGCTGAATCACATAAAAAATGGGCGTCAATCGGATTAAGATTGCAAACCCCAATACGGTCAAAATGACCCCTAAAGCACTGATCAAAAGCCATCGCTTGACCGACAGACCGGGCGCGAGCCACTTGACGGACTGCCCTAGGCGTCCCGGTAGATGCAGTCCCGACCTATGTTTGACGCTACGCACAACGTCCTCAAACAAACCCATAGGGGTTGACGGTCAAAGAGCGGTTGTTGAGGGGGATCATTTTTTAAGAACCATCGTCTATGGGTAGAGATTATCAGGTTCGGGCGCGCCTAAAGACTGCCGTTCTCGCTCAATGTTTCAGCAGGTAAAGTTTGGAGCCGCGCGACGATCGAGCTCTTCCAGTGCCGCGATAGCGCGCACCATTAAGCCAATCATGCTAAATAATCGACATCTTCTAGCGCACTAGGCTCGTTTTTAATGCGCAAAATGGGCAGGTTAGCAATGAGCGCTGTGGTGCGCTGATCGGATTCTAAGGAGACGTTCAGACTATCCATGTCAATTTCGACATAGCGAGACACGACCTCGAGGATGTCTCGTCGCATCGACTCCATCATGGCTGGAGTCAAGTCAGCGCGGTCGTGAGCCAACACAAACTTAAGACGCCGCTTGACCTGATCGCGACTGTTATGATTATCCGACCCAAAAAAGAGTCTTTCGATAAGTTCGCTGATCATAAGATTCCAACTTAATGCTTCAAGTTTTTTACGGCGTTACGAGTCAACAATACAAACCGTTGTTTGACAGTACGAGAGCGCGAAGGACTCCCTACTTATTAAACAGTCGGCGGCGAATCCGAGCAAATAACGTATCGTAGGCAGCATTGAGGTCTAAAAAGTCGACCGTTTTACCTTCAATTCGCTGCACGATATTGTTTAGAGCCATTTTGCTCAGGGATTCGTCTTCCGACAAAACGAGGGGTTCGCCTCGGTTGGTGGCTACGATGACCTTCTCATCGTCCGGAATAATGCCGAGCAGCGGGATCGATAGAATTTCTTGCACGTCGCTGACGGACATCATGTCGTTGGCTTGCACCATCGCCGGACGAATCCGGTTGATGATCAACCTAACATTCTTGATGCGATTGGCCTCTAGCAATCCGATCACGCGGTCCGCATCGCGCACGGCAGAAATTTCTGGGGTGGTGACGACGATCGCCTCATCGGCAGCAGCGATCGCGTTCTGAAATCCCATTTCGATCCCAGCCGGACAATCGATCAAGACGTAATCGTACTTTTTCGTGAGAGCATAGGCCAACTGCTTCATCTGCTCTGGCGTGACGGCATCTTTATTGCGGTTTTGGGCCGCTGGCAGCAGCACCAGATCGTTTTGACGCTTGTCGCGCACCAGCGCCTGCTCGAGACGGCACTGCCCCGCCAACACTTCTAGGGCGGTATAGACGACTCGATTTTCCAGTCCCAACAATAAGTCTAGATTGCGGAGGCCAAAGTCGGCATCCATGAGCGCGACAGAACGACCGTTGCTGGCAAGCGCGGTACCTAGGTTCGCCGTACAGGTTGTTTTACCAACCCCTCCCTTTCCAGAGGTAATAACAATAATTCGACCCATATTCGTTTAAATACTCAACTCTCGAGACTGACGGTCATTACGGTCATTGACGAACGGGAAGTCAATTTCCCGATTCTAATTAGGCCCATTATCCAGCATCTCGCTTCGAAGTGCGCCCGTGTTTGAGAACCTCAGACGCTCGTGTAATTTGAATCCCCTCTGACCCAATGGAAGCGACTTCTGGATAAAACTGATTTGGCGCTTTCTCAGGGGATCGGGCGACTTGGTCCGCAATTCGAAGTTGGGTCGGCTCCATTTGCAGCGCCATAATCTGACAATCGCGATCGCCATTTGCCCCCGCATGGGCGATGCCGCGCAGGCGCCCCCAAACCAAAATGTTACCATCCGCAACGATCGCGCTGCCAGGATTTACATCTCCCACCACTACAACTGAGCCGGGATGGCGCACTTCAGTTCCCGAGCGCAGAGTCGTTTCTAGAAATAGGGGCTCGGCTAAGACTGGGATGACGGGAAGGTGGGCAAACTTGACAGAGTCTGCTTCAGAAAGCCGCAGCGCCGGGGACTGCTGCTCTACGGAATACCCGGCAGTAACCGCAGAGATCGCGGTTTGCCGGCGGCTGGTGACCACCCGTTGGAGGCGAAGATTCGCCCCAGAGAGGGCAGACGCGAGCTGGTCGAACTGGCGCGGATCGAGAAGGCGATCGTTGGCCATGAGGCAGACTGAGGTATTGGGAGGCCAAATTTTAGCACTGGAATCCAGCCGTTGCTGGAGCTGTTCCCACAGATGAGACCACTCTACCGCCATCGCATTAGCAGGGGGCAAATGCAAGTACAACAACCCTTGGACAGCCTGAAAAAAAATGTGGCCGTTCCGATTTGCCCGCTCGGCGGGAGATGCAGAGGGCGAATCCTTGAGCTCCGCCGTAGACGCTGCTGGTGCACTATCGGGCTGCATAAACCATCCTTAAGAATCGAAAAGAATCCTCTAAGCCTGTCAAGGGCAAGCAGGAAGCTGTCCGTGCCCCAACGTAGCCAATCGATGCTTAACGAGGGGTAGACGTAGCGGATCCATTGGGTCTTACCACATTCAGTCGCTGGCTGACAATAGTCATCCCGCCATTTTTAATCAGGACGGCAGAAATCCACTTGCGAGTCGGCTGCTGGGGGGCTTGAGCCGTCTTAAAAATCCCGCCTGCGGTCAAGGGTTCTAAGGTAATGATGGCTGGCTGGAGATACCGCTCTACGCTAATGGGTTCTTCGAGGGCAGACCCGAGCAGTAAATCCTCTCCAAGGGGTTCTTTGACAACGGCATCAAAGCTGAAGGTTTGACCCACACTCACCTGTTCGGGCAGGGTAATGTTGACGTTAGGGGGCTTGTCGCCCGAGGTCAGACGGGTTTGTTCGGACAAGATTTCTTGGGCCACAATTTTTGAGTCCGCAAGGGTCAGACGCGATCGCACGGTGGCCGTAAGATCCATGTCTCGATCGGCTGACTTCCTGACGCCGCGAAGGGTAGTGGTGGTTTCTAAGACGTACCGATTGGGGCCTTGCGCTTGGACGCGATCGATCTGGGTCTGATACTGAATCGATTTGGCCTCTTGCCAAAATAATTTGAGGGCTTGCTGCTGCGTTTTAAAGTCTAAGCCGTCGGCGTGGGTAAAACCGGGGCCGTAGAACTTCATGGTAGCTTCGAGATCTTTGCGACTGGCTGCATTGTCGAGCTGTCCGATCAGCGCAGCGATTGCGGGCGGTACCGGCGTTGTTGCAGCTGGCGCGGGCGTTGAGGGTGGCGTAGCGGCCCCGCTCGGCAACTGCCCGCTCCCCAATATCAGCGCGGCGCTGCCCAGTGCCGCAGCAAGAGCCTCGATCGTGCTACACCGCCTTGACGCCCGCGCCAGGTTGAGAGAGCGCTGTTGTTGCCACTGCCACAGTTTTTTACCGTTCATGCCACATCCATACATGCAAACTACGATCTTCACTCGAAACCCAAAGCCGCTTGGAAGCAGAGATACATTTTAACTGTACAACTGCGGGCGATCGATCTAGCGATTGCCCGCAACGACTTCATCAGGCTTTGAATACTTCAACGATTCTAAAGCACAACGATAGTGAAAGGCTCGACCTTCATCCGCGCAAATCCAGGCCGAGCGGGCTTTTACAGCAATTCAAATGTTAATAAAACCGCTTCGAAACCGGAGCTGCTTTGCTTTGGGGTAGCACCACCAATGCCACAGACGCAGCGTCGAAAGGCTCTGGCGTCAACGCTCGACCCAGCCGATCCCTTCCCTAAACAACGCTCAAGCTGCCGGAACGCTTTCTTGCACGACGGGAGTAAAGTGTCGATCTAATAAATGCCCGACATCCTTCAGCTCGACATCTCGGTAGCTTTTCTTGTCGATGACGATATTGGGTCCTTTGTTGCACTGCTTGAGACATCCCACGGCTTTGACGCAGACGCGATCGCCTAGATCGCGGTCGCAAATTGCCGTTTCAATGGCTTTCTGTAGCTTTGCGCTCCCGCGCTTGCAGCAGTCCGACTTCTGACAAACTAAAATTTTGGCTTTCCCCGTCTGGGGGCTGGCCGTCATGTTCGGCACCGCAGCGGACCGGACTTCAATGGGTTCTGCAAAAGCAGGCGCGATCTGTTTCGCCTTTAGGCTCTTGAGGTCGCCGTTGCGATCGCGTTTTTGAGAACCGATGACTTCTAGCCAACTTCCCTGCTGGATCGTTTTGTTCAAAATACTTCTCAAAAGCTGAATCCGGCTGTCATGGGTGAGCTTCACCGAATAGTTCCCTTGACTCGTCGCGATTGAAAGGCGACGAACTTTACCATCTTGACCCAAGGTATAGCCCTCAAGTTGACCGATCAGGCGAAAAGGAACAGCGTGTGTATGGCTCATATCGATGGATTTAGACCTCTGAGAAAGTTACTCGCAAACAATATTAAGTTGACTATAAGCTAACTCAGTTGAGAATTTATGTCAAGTAATCGATTGAGCAAAGATCGTGTTTGACGGAAAGCCATTTCCATCAATGCTTCGGGTGACAGGAGCGCGAAGATTGGGACGCTGAGGTCAAGTGAACTTTGAGCGCGACTATAAATGCGGCTGGATGCTCGGTCCGAACGGCGTGACCGCACCCAGGTACGATCTCGAGATGGGCGAAGGTCAGCCGATCTGCCATGCGTCGGTTAATTTGGACGAATTTGAGGTCGAGTTCGCCCGCGATTAAGGAGATCGCGACATTGAGGGATGGCAGTCGATCCCAAAGTGAGGGCTGGACGCCTGCGCCCAGTCCTCGCAGTGCTTGAGCTAACCGATCGGGGCGGTTATCCAATCGTCTCTGAAACATTTCATCGAAATAGCGGGATTGCTCGATCGCGGCGAACAAGGGCCGTTCGTACCATCTCGTCAAAAATGCAGGCCAGTCGCCAGATTCCAATTCGACTGCCAGGATCTCGTCCTGCTGCCGTCGCAGAATTCGTTCGGGTTCGGTCTCCAGCCCCGGCGAGGCCGACTCCAACAGCACGCTCGCGAAGGCTTCGGGAAAGCAGCAGGCTAGGTAAAGCGCTAAGCGCCCGCCCATGGAATACCCGATCGAGTGGCAGGGGGTAAAGTCGAGCCGATGCAGGACTTCGATCAGTGCGGGGGCGAGCGCCCCTATCCCGTAGCCCGCCGGATCCAGGACATCCGTCCGACCGTGCCCCGGCAAATCTACCGTCAGGCAGCAAAATTCTGGATAGAGGGCATCGACGATGGCTGCAAAATCCGCTCCACGCCCCATAAAACCGTGCAAAAAAAGCAGCTTGGGCAGGTGAAGCTCGCCCCGCAGCTCGTAGTAAATAGAATAAGGCTCCAGCAATATCTGCGGCATTGCCAGCACCTATCCCAACAGAGCGACTAATTAAAGCGACTAATTAAGGAGTAGTTAAGGAGTAGCAAAAGGAGGGACGACTCTAACCGATCCAGTTCACGCCTTCTTCCTGCGGTTTAGACGCAGCTTCCCTCAATGCGGGACGGTAACCGCCACTCTGCGCGGAATGATGCATTGCGCCGGGGTAGGTAGACTTGGGATGCTGGCGCACTAGACTGTTTTCTAAATCTGAAAACGAGCTTTTTTCGGCAACTCGCTCGGGAATGATAATTTTCTGCATGAGATATTCAATGGTTTGCGCCTTGATCCAGCCCCTCGTCACTAAAATTTCGCCAAAGGGCATGGACGTCACGCTCTGATCGGCGAGCGCTACGCCAACTTGCGCGTCGGAGAGCAAACCGGCCTCTACCAGGTAAGCGCCGATAGGTTTGTGACTGCTAGCGTGATTTGGGTTGGGGTAATATGCCATGACCATATGGAAGACGGGGGACGAACTTAGGTTTGTGCGGAACAACACGGCGATTGACTGGTAAAGTCAATGGTTAAGTCAAAGTTAATCTCTTGCTGGTACGTACTGTATCACAGGCATTCTTTGAGCTTGCTGCCCCCCTATTTCAACCTCAGCGCCTGAGAAGCGCATTCTGGTTTGCCGATTTTAGCTGCGGAGAACGGGAGATGTCTACAGCGTCCGATCCGTTGTTGACTCCAGGCAAGTTAGGCATACCTTATCTATATCTTAACGATTTATACGGTTTTATTCATACAGTTAGGCTTTTGGCTTGAGGAAAGCGATCGCCTGTTTCCACACGATAGTTTGCTGGTCGTAGTGGTCCATGAGACAAATACAGACATCGTCCTGCCAGCGAACTTTACCGACCAAGAGATCGTTGGTCACCAGCTTGAGTTCGACCTCGCTTCCCGTTTGAATTAAGTTTTGAAGCTGGCGAAAGCTGGGCATTCCGGTTTGAGGCTCGGTACTCATAGTCAATGTGGCTCGCGATAAGAATACAATGCAGCCCAATGAGGCAAAAATAGTAAATTATTAACAGTGTACAGAATAGCCTGCTTTCTTTAAGGCTGAGGATCGAGGTTTGGCGGCTCGTCCGCACGGTTGAGTTGTGTTTAGGGGTTGCCCAGGGTCATGCAGATCGAATTTATAAAGTACCAAGGGTTAGGCAATGATTTTGTCTTGATCGATAATCGAGGGCAAACAACGCCGCTGCTGTCGCCCGAGCAAGCGGCTCGGGTCTGCGATCGCCATTTTGGGGTAGGTGGAGATGGCGTCATCTTTCTGCTGCCGGGGGAACCCGGGTCCGACTACTCCATGCGGATCTACAATTCCGACGGCTCCGAACCAGAAATGTGCGGGAATGGCATTCGCTGTTTGGCGCGGTTCATTGCCGATTTAGAAGGGGATGCAGCTACAGAGGCCCAAACTTACACGATCTCGACGCTCGCGGGACCCATTACCCCTCAAGTGCAGCCCGACGGTCAAGTGCGGGTCGATATGGGTCCCCCGCATTTGCTGAGTCAAGATATTCCAACCGTGTTGGCCGCTCCCGATCGCAAAGCAATCAACGTAAGCCTAGACGTGGCAGGACAGTCATGGGCTGTCACCTGCGTGAGCATGGGCAATCCGCACTGCGTTACCTTTGTCGAGGACGTGGAGGCGATCGCCTTAGAACGGCTAGGCCCGCAGTTCGAGCACCATGCCGCCTTTCCCCAACGCACCAACACGGAATTTATTGAGGTCGTGCGGCCCGACTACCTCAAAATGCGCGTCTGGGAGCGGGGCGCGGGGGCAACTCTAGCCTGCGGGACGGGAGCCTGTGCCGCTGTGGTTGCGGGCGTCTTGACCGAAAACTGCGCCAATGCTGCAACGATCGAGCTGCCGGGCGGTCCGCTCTATATTGAATGGTCTGCCCTAGATGGGGCTGTATTTATGACCGGACCCGCTCAAAAGGTGTTTTCGGGGACGCTCGAACTCTAAAGGCCGTCCTTTTTGAAAAGCATTCTCTATCACCAGGAGAAAGCGTTTCCCTTTGGCAAAAGCAATCCCAATGTCTGATCAGAGAGACAAGTTCATTCGATCTTCGTTAGCCTCCGCTTGTCCCGTGCCAATGACTTAAACTCAACCAGCACATGACACGGTTCAGAATCATCAGCTTCGGCCTCGATCGACGCACATGCGATTGCGGCAATCCCAGGAGGCACGAGCCGATAGGCAGTTCGATCCCCTTCTCGGGCATTGGGATGACTGCACTGCCAACTAACAGCGATAGCAAACTGCATCAGACACCAAACACACGCCCCCGAACTTTTGCAGGATCGGCTGCAATTCCCAAAACAGCTTGTCTTCTTCCCCAGCCTTACAGGTGGTCAGGATATAAGTATTGCCAGAATGATCGTCCCAGTCCTCAACCACCTCTCCCGTCTCCCCGCGACCGACCACGTGACCGATCAAGTTGTACTTGACAATGCCGACTTTTTTAAAGCGCTTGAGCACCGCATTCACTTCGACCGTCGGCACAATAATTTCAATGCGTTTGACAACATCCATAATGATTAAACCCAAAACATTTGAATGACTTGAAAGTAAAAAGGGATCCCGAAAATGATATTAAAAGGAAAAGTCAATGCCAGCGCCATTGAAATATAAAGGCTTGGATTGGCTTCAGGAATTGTAATTCGCATGGCAGCAGGCACAGCAATATAGGATGCGCTAGCGCACAGCACGGCAAAGAGCAACGCGTTCCCCGCTGGCATCCCAATTAACTTGGCTAATCCAATCCCGATCGTGGCGTTCAGGACAGGCGTAGCGACAGAGAACCCCAGGATAAACGGTCCTGCTTTAAACAATTCTCTGATCCGTCGGGCTGCAATCAACCCCATATCTAGCAAGAAAAAGCACAGCACGCCGTAAAATGAGTCTTCCGTAAAGGGTTTGAGCTTTTGCCACCCGGCCTCTCCCGTCAATACGCCAACCACTAAACTGCCAATGAGCAGAAAGACCGAGCCGTTCAAGCAGGCTTCCCGAAAAACCTCACCCCACGCTAGAGGCTCTACCTCGCCATCATCTGCTTTCTCCCGCTTTGCAAAGGCCTTGATCAACACGATCCCCACCACAATGGCCGGCGATTCCATCAGGGCCAAGGCGGCGACCATGTGCCCCCCAAAGCTCACTTCCAGCTTCGTGAGGAATGCGCTGGCAGTAATAAATGTAACCGCACTAATGGAACCGTAGGTCGCAGCCACTGCGGCAGCATTGTACGTATCGAGCTTGAGCCTGAGGATAAAAAAGGAATAAATGGGGACAACGCAAGCCATTACAATTGCAGCTAGCAGCGTCTCTCCAATTTCCACATTAAGGCTGCTTTGAATAATTTCATAGCCTCCCTTAAATCCAATGGACATCAAGAGATAGAGGGAGAACAGTTTGGGTAATGGCTGCGGGATTTCTAGGTCCGACTTCAGCAGGACGGCTGCCATGCCTACAAAAAAGAACAAAACGGGCGGATTGAGAATATTAAACAGGATTAAGTTGGATTGCATAATAGTTCTTATAGAATTTCCCGTTAAGCGGTTCCCTTAAGTAAACCTAACCTCTATCCGCCTGAGGCAAGTTTGCAACGAAAAGTAACGGGATAGACCGCGAGCCGATTTGAGTCTGCCAAGACAATCCTTCTTCTATAATCGTGATCTGTGCCTTGCCATCATGCCCTCCACCAACCCAGGGACTCGCGATCGCCAAGCTCGATATCCCCACACTGCACTAGCCAACCAAAACTATGCCTTCCGACTCAGATCGATCCCAGCCTCAAGGTCATTCAGCCCTTGACGATATTCGCGCCGCTCGCCTTGAAAAAGTCGGGCAGATTAAAGCTTTGGGGCTAAATCCCTATGCTTATCACTGGGAATCGACCCACTCGACCCAAGCCCTTCAGGAAAAATTCAAAGATCTGCCCAATGGCGAAGAAGTTGACGTAGAAGTGGCGATCGCCGGACGCATCCTAGCGCGACGCGTCTTTGGCAAACTCGCCTTTTTTACCCTGCAAGACGAAACGGGTTCGATCCAGCTCTACCTCGAAAAAGCTCGCATCCAAGCTGAGATGGAAGCAGCCGATCCCCAAGCCTTCGACCATCTAAAGCAGCTCACAGACGTCGGCGACTTTATCGGCGTTAAAGGCACCCTCAAGCGCACCGACAAAGGAGAACTCTCCGTCTACGCGCGCGAGTACGCCATCCTGACCAAGTCTCTGCTGCCCTTACCGGACAAATGGCACGGACTGACGGATGTTGCCAAGCGCTACCGTCAGCGCTATGTCGATCTCATCGTCAACCCCACCGTCCGCGAAACCTTTCGCCGTCGCGCGCTGATTACGGCTGCCATCCGGCGCTACCTGGATCGCCAAGGCTTCATTGAAATCGAAACCCCCGTCCTGCAAACCGAAGCAGGCGGAGCCGACGCGCGGCCCTTTGTGACTTATCACAACACGCTCGAAATGGACCTGTACCTTCGCATTGCCACGGAACTGCACCTGAAACGGCTGATCGTAGGCGGCTTCGAGAAAGTGTTCGAACTGGGGCGCATTTTTCGCAACGAGGGCATTTCGACACGTCACAATCCCGAATTCACTTCCATTGAGGTGTACCAGGCCTACGCCGACTACCACGACATGATGGCGCTCACCGAAGCGATCGTGACGGAAGCGGCGCAGTCTGTTTTAGGGACCTTGCAAGTCACTTACCAAGGCCAACCTATTGACCTCACGCCACCCTGGCGGCGGGTAACGATGCACGAACTGGTTCGAGAGGCAACAGGCGTAGATTTCGAACTTTTCTCCGAGATCGAGGCCGCTCGAAAGGCAGCCGCAGAAGCGGGGATCGCTGGCGGAGAAGATTGCAAAACCATCGGCCAAATCCTAAACGCAGCGTTTGAGCAAAAAGTAGAAGCCACATTAATTCAGCCCACGTTCGTGTTGGATTATCCCGTCGAAATCTCACCCTTGGCAAAACCCCACCGCTCTAAGCTAGGATTGGTCGAGCGATTCGAACTCTTTATGGTGGGGCGTGAAACTGCGAATAGTTTCTCAGAACTAACCGATCCCATCGACCAGCGCCAGCGGATGGAAGCGCAGTCTGCCCGCAAGGCTGCGGGCGACCTCGAAGCCCAAGGCGTAGATGAGGATTTCCTGACAGCGCTGGAATACGGAATGCCGCCCACGGGGGGGTTAGGTATCGGCATCGATCGACTTGTCATGTTGCTTGCGGACGCTCCCAGCATTCGCGATGTAATCGCCTTCCCCCTGCTCAAACCCGAGCCTGCTGAAGGCACAACTGACTAAAGACTGGAAATCGGCCCAATGCCCTCAAAGTCTTGCTCCTACAGGCACGCCTTTATCCAAACTGGGAAAAGGCATGCGTTTTAGTAATGGCTTATATCAAAAAAACAAATCAGTGTTTTGACATAAGCCAACCTCAAGTTATCAACGATTTAAGGTTGGAGGAGGCGTCAAAAAACGCGATCGCAGCTCAATATAAGAAAATTTGAATTTTAGAGTGGCTCAAATGCAGCGAAGTATCGTCCTAATTACTTTGCTTCAGCCAGATATTGGTTGTGTCACATTGGGTTATCCTTCAGTCCCAACGGAAAGAATAGACTATAATCGCGTGCATACCTTATCTGAATCATGATTGCCATCTACCCCGGTAGCTTCGATCCGGTTACGCTGGGGCATCTCGACTTGATCGAGCGAGCCGCTCGCCTCTACGAGCGGTTGATCGTCGCAGTAGCACTGAATCCAAATAAGAACTCCTTATTTACAGTGCAGGAGCGAATGCACCAAATTCATGAATGTACTCAACATTTAGCGAATATTGAAATTGACTGTTTTGACACATTGACGGTAACCTATGCCCAAAGCCGTCACGCTCAAGTCCTGCTTCGCGGATTGAGAGTTCTCTCGGATTTCGAGTATGAATTACAAATGGCTCATACCAATAAGAGCCTTTCTCAACACACCGAAACAGTTTTTTTAGCGACCTCAAACGAGTACAGTTTTTTAAGTAGTAGCCTAGTCAAAGAGATCGCTAAGTTTGGTGGCCCTGTAGCCCATCTTGTCCCAAAAAACGTAGCCATTGAGTTAGAGAGATGTTACGCCAAAACTCCTCCTTCAGTATCGATACCCATGCCAACGGATCCGACCTCGAAAACGGATACGATCGCCATCCCGCCAAGAACAATCAAGGATTAGAGCTGCTGCAGCAGCTTGAGAAACTCGAAGAAATTATTATTCTGGATGGGCTCAAGGTGCCGCTGACGGGCCGAACCTTTATTAGCGAAGAAGAAATTCTGGCACAGCTGACTGCCGTGCAGGATAGCATTCCCGAGACGATTCGTACCGCAGAAAAAGTGCTGAACCAGCGCGAGGAAATTATTTCGCGGGCGAAACAGTACGCCCAAGAAATCGTCAAATCGGCAGAGCAGCGCGCCGCTCAAATTGCAGACGAGCTGACGATCATTCAGCAGGCTGAAGCAGAGGCCCAACAGCTTCGCAATCAAATTCAGCAGGAAATTGAGGAATTGCGACGGCGCAATATCTCGGAAATGGAGCGCGTCCGCCGTCAAACGCAGGCGGAAATTGACGTTATGCGCCAGAACTCCCATCGGGAGCGCGAGCAAATTCACCAAGAGTCCGATCAGTATGCAGATCGGGTTTTAATGGATCTAGAACAACAGCTGAGCGAGATGCTCCGAGTCATCAAGAACGGGCGAGTCCACCTCAAACCTTCTAAGAACAATCAAAAACAACCTTAGCCAGCAGTTGTTAAAAATTCTATTATTTAAAATTTAAAATAGAAACGTTTTGATACTTTCTTGGGTGGCAATCTGGAGGATGGTAGGCCATGACTGACCCAATCCAACCCATCACGCTTCCCCCCAGTACCGATCCTCAGGGGGAAGCAGTATGGTTGCGGCAAGTTCTCCAACAGTGGCTTAACGAGGAGTTCTTGCCGGAACCCGCGAATGACGCGATCGCCCAGCGTGCGGCCAGCGTCTACCTGCGGCAGCGAATGGAAGGGGAGGACGACGTCGGTTGTTTGCTCGTGGCAATTTTGACCGAAATGCAGACCTTCGATTTTTCCAAAAGCTTTTATAGCGAGTTTGCTGTTGCCAATGCGGTCAGCGATTTGCTGCTGAATCGATTTTTAGAGATCGATTCCTGCTGTCCGGGCTGAAAGTCGGACGGGGCGAGCGCAGTCGAAAACCATCCGAATTACGACAAAAAGGAGCGAGAGTCAATCCCGCTCCTTTTTTAATTTGGAAAAGTCTTGGGTTTTTAGACTATTCCCGAAATAGAAACTACCAACCATTCTGTAGGGACGCAAGGCCTTGTGCCCCTACGACTCGGGATTCTCTTTTCTAGAAATCGCCTTACCAGCTGGACTTGGTCACGCCAGGCAATAGACCTTCGTGGGCCATTTCTCTCAGGACGTGACGGGATAGACCAAAGTCTCGGAAATAGCCTCTGGAGCGCCCCGTGACCCAGCAGCGATTCCGAACTCGGTTGGGAGCGCTGTTGCGGGGAAGGCGTTGGATTTGGCGGTGGAGTTCCATTTTTTCATCTTGAGTCTCGGCGCTGGCAAATTGCTCCTTCAGCGCGGCTCTTTTGTGAGCGTACTTCGCAACCAGTCCCTGGCGCTTTTTTTCACGCTCGATCATGCTCTTTTTAGCCATGGATTTCTACAGTAACGGCAAATAGTGGAAGACAGTATCTCCCATAGTAACCAATATTTTGCTAGTAAATCTATTTTATTTCGGACGCGGAGATTTAGATTTTGTCGGCTTTGCGGCTGCCATCCCCGCAGAAGTGCAGAGATCGGCAAGTTTGCAGCAATCGCAGTCTGGCTTGCGAGCCATACAGGTCGCGCGTCCGTGATAGATCAGCCGAATTGACCAGTTTTCCCAATCGGGTTGGGGCAGCAGTTTCATTAAGTCTCGCTCCACCTTAATGGGATCGGTTTGTTGCGTGAGCCCTAGGCGATAGCTGAGGCGCTTGACGTGGGTATCGACCGTTACGCCCGCGTTGATCCCATAGGCGTGAGCGAGGACGACGTTGGATGTTTTGCGGGCTACACCAGGCAGGGTGAGCAGCTGTTCCATGGAGTTGGGGACTTCTCCTCGAAACTCCGTCACGATTTTGTGACAAGCGGCCTGAATATTGCGCGCCTTGTTGCGATAGAACCCCGTGGAGCGGACGAGCTGTTCGAGGGTTTCGAGGGGGGCGGCGGCGATCGCCTCGGCATTGGGAAAGCGCTCGAACAACGCTGGCGTGACCAGATTGACGCGTTCGTCGGTACATTGAGCCGAGAGGATCGTCGCCACGAGCAACTGGACGGGCGTTTCATAATCTAGACTGCATTTTGCGTCGGGGTAGAGATGCTTCAGGCGGGTCAGGATTTCGAGGGCGCGCTGCTTTGGAGTGAGCTGTTTTGGAGTCATAGTGTCGATTAAAGCATCCACCGCGATCAACAGTAGAGATGGCTTTAAAACAGATTGACGGTATCGCGCGCGATCAGCAGTACGCCAAGTCCTAACAGGAAAAATAGACCCGTCTGCATCACGCCCTGCTGAATGGCTGAAGGTAAAGGCTTTCTAAAAATGCCTTCAAACAGCAGGAATACTAACTGTCCGCCATCTAAAGCAGGCAAAGGCAAGCTGTTAATCACCGCTAGGTTGATGCTGATGAGCGCGCCAAACTGAAGCAGGCGGCTGATATCCGTTCGGGCAATATCTGCCCCAATTTTGACAATGGCCACGGGGCCAGATACTTGGCCGGCTGCATTTTGAAAATTGCTGAGGAGTTGGCCAAAGCCGCCAACCGTAAGCAGCAGCAGATTTTGAAATTCTGTAGATGCCGCGTTCAGAAGCTTGACAGGAGACAGGGTTTTAATTCGGTTTAGGCTGGCATTGGGGGACAACCGCACCCCAATTAACGGCTCGTTCTCTGGACTTAGCTGGGGGGTAACGCTGAGTTCCAGTGCTTTGCCTTCTCGCCGTACGTCTAAGGTTAAAGGCTGACCCGCACTACTCTTAACCCGGTCCTGGAAGGATTGGACAGCGGACTCTCCCGTACCGAGGGTCTGCCCGTTTAGAGCGAGGACGATATCGCCCGGCAAGATGCCTGCCTGCGCTGCCGCACTCGCATCTGGCACCAGTTGCACGATGGCGATCCCCGGCGCGATCTGGGGGTTGGGAATGCCTTGCCAGCCCAACTGGGCGAAGATCAAAAAGTAAGCAAAGATGAGATTGGCAATCACGCCGGCGCTAATGACGATCGCGCGGTCCAAAATGGGTCGATTCTTCATCAAAGATGGATCGTCGGAGGAGATTCCGCTATCGCCTTCATCGTCATCGGGAAACGCGACGTAGCCGCCCAATGGAATGGCGCGGAGGGCGTATTCAGTTTGCGCCCCTTGGTATTTCCACAGCACGGGGCCAAATCCGATCGAAAACCGAGTGACGTAGATCCCTTGGGCGCGCGCAGCCAGGAAATGCCCTGACTCATGCACCACGATTAACAGCGCTAAAACTGCGATCGCCAATAAAACCGACATGAATTCTTCCAAACGCGAGGTGTAAGACAGACAACAGAAGCCTGCTTGCCTATCTTAACGTTTCCCGATCGATGTCTCCTCACTGCTTCTGCGCGCCCGCTAAAACCCGCAGTGCTTCGAGGCGATCGCGCAGCACTTTTTCGAGATGCTGGGTCATTTGGGCCGCGCGCGCCTTATCGGAAGAGGCCTCAAAATCTCGGCTGGAAAAGGCCGGGGAAATATCGATATAAACGGCTGCGCCGCGCTGGGCTTCGGGTTGATAGCGCAGGGCAATGGGTGTAATCGGAATAGCAAGGGGCCGGGCGGCAGTGGCTTCGGCCTGCAGGATCAGGCGCGCGAAGCCCGGTTTGAGCGATCGCAGGGGTCGGTCGCGCACGATACCGCCCTCCGGGAAAATCCCGAGGATTTCGCCCTGATGGAGCAGCTCGATCGCGTGCTTGATGCTGGACTTTTGAGGTCTTGCCAAGTCAACGGGAAAAGACCCTAGCCGACGGATGATCCAGCCTTGAATCCCGCCGAACTGATTGGCATTGGTCATAAAGCGAATGGCCTTAGGCTGGAGCTGAGCGATCGCGAGCGGATCCCAACGACTATAGTGCTTGATAGCCAACACCGCTGGACCGTTTAGGGGTAGGTGCTCTCGGCCTCGAACGGTTAAAGGGCCAAAAAAGGCGCGCTGTAGCAGACGATTTCCAGCCGCGATCGGCGGATATACCCAGGGAGAAACGTAAGAAAGAGGCGATGCAAGATTCACGGCGTCAGCGTTAGATTCCCAGCTTAGTTTGCCTATCCTAGACAAGCGTGCAGTCCGAAATCAACAGCATGTTGCAATTCGCTGCACCAGAACGTAAAACCCGATCTGCCAAGGTTCGGTTTTGCGACTGTCCCCACCCAGATAAAACCGCTATTCTGCAAGAAAGAGGACGTTTTGCCAAGTCAATCGGGGCAGCAATCATGGGGGCTACGATTCATTTCAACCGCTTTACCCAGCAGGCCATCGAACCGGTGTTTGAACAGTTTCCAACCCTGACAGCCTTATTTTCAGCGCTAGAGCCTTCGATGTTTGCGGGCGCGCCCAGCGCGCTGACGCTAGACGCGGCGCTGGAGTCTTGGCGGGTGGCGATCGCCGCCATGGGCCAACTCCTCAAACAAACCACCCTAAATCCCAGTCTAGCCGAGCTTCATCCGAACCGATCGGCAGAGATTTGCAACCAGCAAGGCGTGGTGTTTTGCAGTCCCGCTCCCGTCTTTAGCGATTTAGCAATCCTCGCTCACTTTAAAACCTGGATTTTTACGCCCAAGCTGCAATCCAGAGCGTTTCAACTCCCTCCAGCCGCCGTTTCAGATCGCTTTGACGTACTCCTGCCCACCCTGCCCATTCTTCCAGGAGATCCGCTGGCTCGCGAGCAATTTTGTCTGATTCAAACACCTCAATTCTGCTGGGTTGCCATTTTAGGCCAAGATTCAGAAGGGACTCTCGGACTCAATTTTTCCTTCGATCCCGTTACGGTCGAGCAGATCTGGGCGGCTCTGCAATTCAGAATCGAGCGGCTGCAGCGGCCCAGTCAGGCTGCGTCGATCCAGCAGTGGCGATCGCGGTTTCCGACCGCAGCTCCAGACTACCGGATTCCCATGCTGTTCGGCCAGGCACTGCTGGCCCAGTCCTCTGGCCAAAGTTCCCGCGATCGTGCAACTGAGGTCTGTCCCCCTGGGAAGTCGTCCTCTCCGCACCGACCTTCAGTCCAGACGCAACAACAGCAAGCAACCGAGCCAAACCCCGAACCCGTCGCCCCCAGCGGCGCGGAAGACCTGCCCGAATCGGACCGCGATGTAGAACTGCTGAAAGTGCTGGCGCATGAAGTCCGCACGCCCCTGACGACCATTCAAACCCTCACCCGCCTGCTGCTGCGCCGCTCGGATTTACCCAAAGAAGTCACTCAGCGTCTAGATGCCATCCAGCGGGAATGCAGCGGCCAAATCGATCGCTTTGGCTTGATTTTTCGAGCCATGGAACTCACCCACGCAGACAGCCAACCGCTGCCGACCCACCTCACCCCGATCGCCCTCCAAGAATTGCTTGCGGGCAACCTCACGCGCTGGCAAGCCCATGCAGCCCGCCGCGGCCTAACCCTTCAAGTGACCACCCCTAAACGCCTACCGGAAGTGGCCATCCGCGACCCCCTCCTGCTCAATCAGGTTTTAACGGGGTTGATGGAATATTTGAGCAACAGCCTCTCTACCGGGAGCCATATTAACCTCAAAGTCGACCTAGCAGGTTCTCAACTGAAGCTCCAGTTGCAAACTCAACCCGACAAAAAACCTTGCAGCGACAACGCCGAATCGCCCATGATGAGAGCCGTCGGTCAGCTTTTGATGTTCCAGCCCGAAACCGGAGGCGTCAGTCTCAGCTTAGCCGCCACCAAGCATCTATTTCAGGCCCTAGGGGGCAAATTAACGGTGCGCCAGCACCTGCAAGGGGAAGTCTTGACGATTTTTCTGCCCCTAGGCACCGAGCGTGATGCATACTAAGGATGTCGCATCCCACTTAAGGCCATGCAAGCTCAGTCCGAGTGCCCGTCCTTAATCGAACTATCAGATCTTCCCTACATCGACGCCGAAGGCCAGCTCCCGTCGCAATTTGAGGGGAAGATCGGCGTGTATGC
Source organism: Altericista sp. CCNU0014 (assembly GCF_044923475.1). NCBI lineage: Bacteria > Bacillati > Cyanobacteriota > Cyanophyceae > Synechococcales > Altericista > Altericista sp. CCNU0014. Next base: position 40,149 of record NZ_CP137338.1, on the reverse strand, counting down.
CATTTACAACGCCGATAAGGTCTTGGCCTACATCGGCTATTCCCGAGATGTTTCCCTCAGCCTGAAGCAGCACATCGTACGACAGCCGCAGCAGTGCTTTTGGGTCAAGGTGACGACGGTGGAGCGGCCCAATCGCACCCTACTTGAAACCATCAAAGCAGCCTGGATCGAAGAGAATGGAGCGGTTCCTGTCGGTAACGGCGACGCGGCAACGCTGTGGGAACAGCCCATCGACGTCAAAAGCCAAATGTTGCCCGAAGAATCCGTGCAGTACGCGGACCCGCAATTAGACGACCTCCAGCACCAACGCATTCTCAAGCAGGCCGCACGACGCATCGAGCAAAATATCCTCGACCTTCTCGCCGAGCGCGGCGCGCGCGAAACCCTGCGATTCAATCCCAAGCTCAAAGACAGCGGTCTGCTAGACCTCAAGTAACCCAAATGACCCCGAATGGTCCCGAATGACATTGTTGTTTTAACCCGCAATCAAAGTAACCTTCATGCCTTTGTCTTCCTCCTTACCGCTGTTGCAAATCCAGACTGCCTTGGTTGAGGCTGGCTTGTGGGCGAAAGAAATGGCGCGTCGCTCCTTTGCAGTAGAGCAGAAAGGCCCGGAAGATTTTGTGACCGAGATCGACCGAATTCTAGACCGTCGGCTGGCCGCAACGTTTCAAGAGTGGTTCCCCGAGGACGGTGTCATTACCGAAGAAAATGCCGAATCGATTCAGAACGCGCGCAAAGGGTTCTCCCGACTGTGGCTCATCGACCCGATCGACGGCACTGAGGACTTTATCAACCAACGCCCGGATTACGCCATCATGGCAGGGCTTTTGCAAGACGATCGGCCCATTGCCGGGTGGATTTTGCGCCCGGAATCCGGCCAGCTCTTTTATGGCGGACCCGACTGGGGGTTGTTTGCAGCCCCCGGTCTCGAACCCGCACGACCCTTCATGCCCACTGTCACCCTCGGCCCTTCTGCCGACTATTGCCCGGTGCTGCTGGGCGATCGCGATCGCCGTCAGTACGGTACGGCCATTCAAGCGGCCATCCCCGACATTCAGTTTTATACCTTAGGCAGCTTTGGCCTCAAGGTTTTGGAAGTGATTCAGGGGCGGGCAGGGTTATACCTTTACCTCAACGGTCGCGTTAAGCTGTGGGATACGGTAGGACCTCTCGCCCTTGCTCAATGCGCTGGACTCGTTTGCTGCGACCTCGAAGGAAATGCGCTCCAGTTCTCCTTGGATGCCCTCAGCCCCGAGACCTTAGCCCATCGGCAATCGATCGCGATCGGCTGGCCTCACTATATAGAAGCGCTGCTGCCAAGGCTGCAAGAGGCGATCGCCTGTGAGACAGCAGGATAGCCGATTTGAAACGCCCGGCTAGCGCAGACGAAATCCTCAACCCACCATTGAATGGAATTCTCAGGCAATCTCCATGGTCCCAGAAGAGCAAATCAATTTATTCGATTTCATGCAGCCTTCGCAGCATGAGACCCCCGCAGACTTCGACCCGTCCCTCATTCCCACCAGCGCCCAGATTCCCATTCCACCTGGCACCTACGCCTCCATTGCAGAAATGGTGCCCCACTGCAATACTTGCCAGCGCTGCGAGCTAGGACAGTTCCGCACTCACGCAGTTATCGGACGGGGCAACCCCAAAGCCGACATCGCGATCGTGGGAGAAGGTCCCGGACAAAGCGAGGACGAACAAGGTCTGCCCTTTGTCGGAAAATCCGGGCAGCTTTTGGAAAAAATTCTACAATCCGTCCGCTTGAGCTCCGAGAACGATGTCTACATCTGCAACGTCGTGAAATGCCGCCCTCCCGGCAATCGCACCCCAACCCCTCAGGAAACAGAAGCTTGCAAACCTTATTTGCTAGAGCAAATTCGTCTCGTCAACCCCAAAATTATTTTGCTTGCGGGTGCGACTGCTGTCCGCGGCCTGACGGGAGATAAGCGCGGCATTACGAAAATTCGCGGGCAATGGCTCGAATGGCAAGGCTATTTGTGTATGCCAATTTTCCATCCCGCTTATCTGCTAAGAAATCCTTCCAGAGAGCCAAATAGTCCTAAATGGCTGATGTGGAAAGATATTCAGGCAATTCGCGCGAAGCTGGCCGAGCTGGCTTCTTGAGAAAATTGCAGAAAATTACCCGTAAAAGACAGTTAAAGCATTTATATAGGGAACATTAACCTTAAGGAATCATTTTTGTTAAGGCTTCCCGCACTTCTTCCATACACCACTGCAATGGCAAATATTGAGCAGATCGATCTCCTCCAGCAAGGCGTTGAGGAATGGAATGACTGGCGAATTCAGAACCTGGCCGTTATTCCAGATTTGTCAAAAGCCGATCTCAGCGGCATCAGTCTCCAGTTTGTCAATCTCAGCCGCGCTAATTTAGCCAGTACCAACCTAGAAGGAAGCGATCTGAGAAACGCCAATCTCCGCAATGCCTGTCTCGATCGAGCCAATTTGCATTTAGCCGATCTGATCGAGGCAAACATGCAAGAAGCGTCGCTCCAATATACCTGCCTCCAGGGTGCAGACCTTTACAAAGCCATACTGTCTGGCGCAAATTTCTATGGTGCCAACTTAAATCAAGCAATCGCGCGCCGAGCCAATTTAGAAAAAGCGGCTTTGAGGGCAATTGAAGGGTGCATGACGGACTTTTTACAGGCAAATCTCATGCGAGCGCAGTTCGATATGGCCAATCTCTATAAAGCCAATTTTGAAGGTAGTAATTTAATTGAAGCCCGTCTAAACTGGGCCAACTTATTAGATGCAAACCTGCGCAAAGCCAATTTATGCCGAGCTTCTCTGCATCGGGCAAACCTTTGTCGGGCGACGCTCCAAGACGCAATGCTCAAGGGAACGATCCTGAGCGATGGTTCGATCGCCGGGAGAGACTGATGGGCATCGGGCGCGAGAAATACCGACCTTGAGGGGCAGAAGATCCGTGCTGCTCCTGGCGTCGAGCGTCGCATCAAAGGTTTTCTGACAAACGACCTAAATTTGAAAGCAAAATAGCATAGGTATAAACTGTGCTGGGTACTATACGTTTACACTGGCATTAAATTTAAATATTTTGCCGCTGTATGAGATCTGTGACTTCTAATTCCAACGCGCAATCCTCTATCGATCCCCATCCATTTAAGGTGCTGGGGTTTGCAATTCATTTGCTGCCAGACTATGTGGATTGGCTGTCGACCCGCATCGCGCAACATCAAGGAACCCACGTCGTGACGCTCAACGCTGAAATGACAATGCAGGCCGAGCAAGACCTTGCCCTTGCCGATATCATTCACCGAGCCAATCTGGTCGTTCCCGATGGTTCGGGCATCGTCCTATATCTCAAGCTCCACGGGAAAACCGTTCGCCGCTGTCCTGGCATCGAGCTGACCGAAACGTTACTGCAAACTTCAGCGCGACAACCTCAACCTTGGTCGGTCTTTTTCTATGGCGGAGCGCCGGGCGTGGCAGCAGAGGCGGCAGAAAAATTGCGCGATCGCTTTCCCAGAATCAATATCGTCGGGACTCAGAACGGCTTTTTGAGCGAAGCAGACACCCCGTTGTTTTTAGACCGACTGCGAGACCTACAACCTCAAATCATTTGCGTGGGCCTTGGCGTGCCGCGCCAAGAGTATTGGATTGCCAAACACCGCCACGTCGCCCCGAATGCAGTCTGGATTGGCGTGGGCGGCAGTTTCGATATCTGGGCCGATCGCAAACAGCGCGCCCCCGCCTGGTTCTGCGACAACCACCTGGAGTGGATGTATCGGCTCTATCAAGAACCGTGGCGATGGCGGCGGATGCTGGCCCTGCCGCAGTTTGCATGGCGATCGATTTTGGAAAAGTTTAGGCACTAAAGATGTTCAACCCTCTCGTTCTTGCAAAATCTACGCCCCTACAGGCAGAGCGCTCCCCTAAAGAAGGGGTTGTTTCAGCCAGCGCAACGGCTGCCACTGCCTACGCGATTCATTTGCGGGACGTGACCAAAAGCTACCGCGACACGGGCTTTAGCCTGCACAATCTCAACTTCGTTGTAAAACAAGGCGATTTTTTGTTTATTACCGGTCCTTCTGGGGCAGGAAAATCGACCCTCATGAAGCTCATCTACGGCGCCGAGCGTCCCGATCGAGGAGAGGTCAGGGTGGGCGGACAAAACGTGACGAGCTTGAGCGGCCATCGCCTGTCCATGTTGCGCCGTCGCCTAGGGGTGGTGTTTCAAGACTACAAGCTGATCGGTCGGTGGACGGTGGCCGAAAATGTAGCGTTCGTGCTGCGATCGCAGGGGGTCCCCCAAGACGAAATTCAGCGCCGCCTCCTCCCCACCCTAAAGCTCGTAGGACTCCAGAATAAAGCCGACTGCTTCCCCACCCAGCTTTCTGGAGGCGAACAGCAGCGTGCCAGCATTGCCAGGGCGATCGTGGGTTCCCCCCGCCTGCTTCTCGCCGACGAACCCACGGGCAATCTCGACCAAGACAACTCCCTCCAGGTCCTGAGCATTCTCAAAAAGCTCAACAGTCTGGGAATTACAGTTGTCGTGACCACCCACGACTTACATTTAATTCGAATGGGGCAAGCACCTGTGGCAAGATTGCAAAACGGCCAACTCAAAACGATTAACACCCCCGGACCCGAAGCCTGATGCGACGTTCTACTTTAGCGGTCTCGCCCGCGTTTAAAGTCACCTTTACGCAGATGCAATACCTCGCCCAAGAAACCCTGCGGGGTCTGCGGCGCGGCGGCTGGATGAATTGGGCCGCCATCAGCACCGTCACCGTGCTGTTGTTTTTGTTTGGCATCAGCCTTCAAACCAGCTGGCAAGTGAACGGGATGCTCCAGAACATGGGTTCTCAACTGGAAATTTCCGCCTACCTGCGCCCCAACCTTTCCGGCGAGACACTGCAACAACAACTGGCACAGATGCCCGATGTTGCTTCAGTACAGCTCTTACCCCGAGCGGAGGCTTGGCAGCAGCTCGTGGCCGATCTGGGCGCAACCGACCTTCAGGGCGCAACCGATGCCCTCGGCCAAAATCCTTTGGTAGATCAGCTCAAAATTCGCGCCCGCAGCGGCGAACAAGTGCCCAAGCTGGCGCAGATGCTATCCAGTTTTTCGGAAATCGAGCACGTGTCCTACCTCAACGAGGTTATGCAGAACCTAGCCCAGCTCAATCAAGGTCTGGGCTGGATGGGATGGGGGACGATCGGCCTGTTGACGCTGACGGCCCTAGCAGTGATCAACACCACTATTCGCCTGATCGTGGTCACCCGCCATCAAGAAATTGAGGTGATGCAGCTCGTCGGCGCGACGACGCTTTGGATTTACCTGCCGTTCTTACTTCAGGGCCTCGTCTTCGGCCTGCTGGGAGGCGTTATGGCCATTGGCTTTATGGCGATCGTCCATCGCTTCATGGCTCAGCTGTTGATTTCCCAGCCCGCCTTTCTACAGTCCCTCGCGCAGAATTTGCAGCTCAGCACCGTCCAAAGCATCTCGATCCCCCTGACTCTGCTTGGATTTGGGAGCTTTGTGGGATTGAGCGGCAGCTTTCTAGCAGTCCGCCGCTTCCTAATGCGCTAGGCTCTAAACCTTAGCTTCTTTGACTTCCTGCCATTCGGTGTGGAAGATGCCTTCGCGGTCGATCCGCTGGTAGGTGTGGGAACCAAACAGATCGCGCTGGGCCTGGGTTAGGTTTTGAGGCAGGCGATCGCGTCGGAACGTATCGAAGTAGTCCAAAGAAGCGCTGAAAGCCGGGACCGGAATACCCATTTTTGCCGCAGTCGCAATGACCTCCCTCCAAGCCGTTTGACGGTCTAAAATCGACTGCTTGAACTCAGGCGCGAGCAAAAGATTGGACAGATCCGGCTCGTCTGCAAAGGCTTTCTTGATCTTGTCTAAAAACCGAGCGCGAATGATACAGCCGCCCTTCCAGATCCGAGAAATCTCGCTCAGATTCAGGTCAAATGCGAGTTCTTTGGAAGCCGCACTGAGCAAGGCCATGCCCTGAGCGTAGGAGCAAATCTTCGAGCAGTACAACGCATCGCGCACCATTGCAGTAAAGGTCGCAACGTCCCCATTGAAGGAGGCTGCTGGCCCTTGGAGCTGCTTGGAAGCGCGTAAACGCTCTGCCCTATGGGAAGACGCAATACGGGCATTCACAGCAGCAATAATGGTCGGGATGGGAATGCCCAGTTCGAGGGCGCTCATCACGGTCCAGCGTCCGGTGCCCTTCTGACCGGCTTCGTCCAACACCAGCTCCACCAACGCTTGATGGGTATCTGGATCGACATAGCTGAAAATCTGAGCCGTAATTTCAATCAAAAATGAGTTCAGCTCATCGGTCTCGTTCCATTTTGTAAAGACCTCATGGAGCTGTAGGTGGTCCAGACCCGCCACACTCTTGAGCAGGTCGTAAGCTTCGGCAATGAGCTGCATATCGCCGTACTCGATGCCGTTATGCACCATTTTGACGTAGTGTCCGGCTCCCCCTGGGCCAATGTAGGTCACGCAGGGGCCATCATCCACTTGGGCCGCTATTTTGACCAAGATCGGCTCTAGCGCCGTATAGGCCTCTGCCGTACCGCCGGGCATCAGGCTAGGACCATTCAGGGCCCCTTCCTCGCCACCGCTCACGCCCATCCCGATGAAGCGCAGCCCCGTTGACTCGAGTGCAGTCGTCCTGCGAACCGTATCCTCGTACAGCGAATTACCGCCGTCGATCAGAATGTCGCCTGGGTCCAGCATGGGCTGCAGTTGCTGAATCACGGCATCGACTGGAGCGCCTGCCTTCACCATGATCAAAATGCGGCGGGGACGGCTCAAGGACGCGACAAACTCTTCAGGCGTGTAGGTTGCCTTAATCTGGCGGTTCTGCGCCCGCTCGGTCATAAATTCATCCGTTCTGGAAGCAGTTCGGTTATAAACTGCAACAGAAAAGCCATTCCGCTCAATATTGAGGGCTAGATTCTCCCCCATGACAGCCAAACCAATTAAGCCAAAGTCTTGAAGCGCCATATACTCGACTCACCTTTGGGAGACTGAACCCTAAATTCTGACTACAGCGTAACTCGTTCTCCTCAAGTTCAAACGCAGCACTCTAGAAAAAACAATTCCGCTGCCCGTCGCTCGAAAGCTTCAAAATGTCCTAATTCAGCCATTTCTGTTGAAAATAGGATTTTAACGGGCTTAACCATATCAAGAATCAATGACTTTGAGCTAAAAATCCCATTTAATCTAATGAGCCTGAGTTTTCCAAAGTTTTACACAGACTTTCCACAGCCTCGAACGAGTTTTCCACAGATTTTAGGTGGTTTTCCACAGAGGTTCACAACAGGTTAAGGCATGTCGCAAGATTCTGTGGATAACTTTGGAGGAGCGAACTATCCACAATTGATTGTGTGCAAATGTAACGAGTATGAGGCTTAAGCCTATATTTCTCGTCGTTTGCGGACGGCTCGCCTTCGAGCACCCTGGGTTCCCACCCCATTGACAACCCTCCCCCCCCATAGCGCAGAATAAGGCGACCAGGGTTCGTCGTACACTTCCGGTGATCGGCCCAAAGTTTATCTCCTTTCGCAGGAAAGCAGGTGAGCTTAATTTCTGGTCGGCATCCACTTTGCGCAGAATGCTTTACCACCCTTGGGCGACTTCTGACTACACCCTTCATTTACGACACAAACGCTCATGATTGCAAATGTCAGTATTTTGGCTGAAATTCCCGAAGAACTGCACGAAACCTTACAAGGCTATCTAGAGTCTCATCCAGACTGGGATCAAGATCGGGTTTTTGCAGCGTCTCTCTCGCTATTTTTGATGCAGAATGGGGACTGCGATCGCCGGGCAGCTCGCGTATACCTCGATACGCTGTTCAACCGATCGGTGAGGTCCAATGCCTAGCCCTTTAGGGCAGTTACAAGAACGAACGAGAAGGAATGAATTGTGAAGGGGGGATCGCGCGCCAAGCTGTTTGAGGCTTGGCGTTTTTGCGGGCCGCGAACCCATAGCTAGGCGGGAGGTGCCTTACCCCGCTCAATAGGAGTATCGACCTCGCAGACCTGGAGCCAGAATGAGGCTGGAGGTCGAGGTCGAGATCAAAATTGGGTCGAACGGAGTCGAGCGGGTCTGGGGCGCTAAGAAGTCAAGGAGGCCGAGGAGATCGTGTTGGGAATGCCCGCACTCAGAGCAGCGCGATCGCCAGATACCTGGAGGCTCTTCATCAAGCTGGCCATTTCCAAGGCATTCATTGCGTAATCCCAACCCTTGTTGCTCTTGATGCCCGCTCGTTCTAGAGCCTGCTGCATCGTATCTACCGTCAGCACTCCAAAAATAATCGGCACGCCCGTTTGCAGCGCCGTCGCAGCAATTCCCTTAGAGACCTCTGCGGCCACGTAATCGAAGTGGGGGGTACTGCCTCGAATGACGGCACCTAGGCAAATCACGGCATCGTAGCGATTCGTCAGGGCCAGTTGGCGGGCGACCATCGGTATCTCAAAACAGCCCGGAACCCAAGCATAATCGACTTGAGTGCCGTGGGGGTCGACATCGACGCCGTGGCGCTGAAGACAATCTTGACAGCCCGCGAGGAGCTTTGTGGTCACTAGGTCGTTAAAGCGACCGATGACAAAAGCGAGCCGGAGGGAGTCTGCGCGAGCAAAAGTTCCTTCAAAAACAGCCATCGGCGATTCTTTATGAAGAGCAGGGAGGCAGTGGAGCTATTCAGGTACAGCAGGCGAATCATCGATCCAACCTGCCGCACTCTGCTTTTAATTGTAGCGCTTAGACCACTATGAAATTAAGGGCAGCGACGACCAACACTAGGGCGATCCACACGATCGAACCCAACCAAATCAGCCGCTTGGACTGATCCCAGTTTTGCCCAGACGCATAGGCCACCGGCACGCCCACGATCAGCAAGAAAGACAATACCACCAGGGCAAGCAAGGCTAAGTCAAAGATAAATACCATTGTTTTCTCCCAATCAACCGGCGAGTCTATATATAAAGCAAGTTCTTAAGATATCAAGGGGTTGCCTCAGGCCCGATCCCGTGAATCGAGACAATTTTACCCCAAAAGCGATCCAAGCTTGGGCAGTATGGCTGTTTTGTAAGGTTTCAGAGCATTACAGCGACAGAACCTGAGGTAACGGCGAGACCGAAGCTTGTGAGGAAGTTAGGGGGTCAATGCAATGGTGACCCATTCTTCCAGCTTTTCAAACAATCGCTAAGCTAGGCTGGAAGAAGCGCTCAACCCTCGTCAAAGTCGATTTTGCAACCCTCTCGCGGTCGAGCAAGATCCAGTTTGAGGGAACCCTACCCCGACCTCTTTCAATACGGTTAGACCTTATTTAAGCCTATCAATCATTATGGATGTGGTTTTATGCCATCGCACTGCGGACTTTGACGTCCTGGGCGCAGCCGTCGGCTGTGCGAGGTTGAATCCCGGCACGCGTATCGTCCTGTGCGGCGGCGCGCATCCGGCAGTGCGCGACTTTCTGGCCCTCTACCGCGACGAATATCCGCTGATCGAGCGGCGCTCCGTCTCGCCCGCACAGCTTCGCACCATTACCGTCGTCGATGCCCAGCGCCGAGAACTGCTCGGACTGGCAGCAGAATGGCTCGACCTTCCCCATGTCGAGGTCCGCCTTTACGATCACCACATTCAGGCGGAACGCGATATTGCAGCGCAGTCAGTCCAGATTGAGGCCGTGGGTTCCACCACGACGCTGATCGTAGAACTGCTGCGCGCTCAAACCCTTTCGCTGTCCGTAGCAGAAGCCACCGTGATGGCCTTGGGCATCCACGTCGATACCGGATCCCTGACTTACGATCGCGCCACTCCACGGGATGCGGCAGCGCTGACTTGGCTGATGGAGCGGGGGGCCAATCAACGGGCGATCGCCACCTACATCGAGCCGGGGTTTTCGGCAGCGCTCCAAGATCTATTGGGAGATGCGCTCTCGCAGCTGAAAACCCAAACGGTCAGCGGTCAGCGCCTCGCTTGGGTATTGCTCTCTACATCCCATCACGTTCCGGGACTATCGAGCTTGGCCTCGCAACTGATGGTCCTCAGCGAAAGCGACGCGCTGCTGTTGGGTCACTACTACCAAACCCGCAGCTCTCAGAAGGACCGATTCACCATTATCGCCCGTTCCCGCATCAATGGCGTGGATTTAACCGAGTTGCTCAAACCCTTAGGGGGCGGCGGACATCCCCAAGCCGCCGCAGCAACCTTGCCCGTTGGGGATCCTCAACCCGTCTTAGACCGTTTGGTCGCCCAGTTGGCAGCCCAGGTCCCCCAACCAGCGATCGCCGCTGACGTCATGTCTTCCCCAGTCCGAACCATTTTGCCCGACACGTCCATCGATCGGGCGCGACGAATCTTGCTGCGCTACGGACATTCGGGACTCTCCGTCGTGGATGCGGAAGGCCAACTGGTCGGGATCCTATCTCGGCGGGATCTGGATATTGCCCTCCATCACGGATTCGGTCATGCCCCCGTCAAGGGCTATATGAGCGCCCCCGTTCGCACGATCGCGCCAGAAACCACCCTGCCGGAGATTGAGGATTTGATGGTGACCTACGATATCGGTCGCTTGCCCGTCCTGAGAGATCGACAGCTTGTCGGCATCGTGACCCGCACCGATCTGTTGCGGCAGCTCCATCACCTCAAGCAAGGCCAGAACCAAGACCGCTCCACAACCCCGCAAAAGTCCGTACCGCAGCGCCTAGATCGAGCCTTACCGCCCAAGTTGCGCGAGATTTTGGCGATCGCCGCCGCTGCAGCCCAAGCTCAAGATTGGCAATTGTATTTAGTCGGCGGAGCGGTGCGAGATTTGCTCCTGGTCCCGGAGGATGGCAGCGTTACGTTCCGGGAATTCGATCTGGTCGTGGACGGCGAAAACGCTCGCCAAAGTCAGGGGGCGGGAGTCGAGCTAGCCCGTCGGCTTCAGGCCCACTTTCCCGAAGCCCAGCTTCAGGTATACGGCCAATTCCAAACGGCATCTTTGCTGTGGCGCGAAGGTTCGGACCTCGGCTCCTTTACCGTAGACATCGCCACCGCCCGCAGCGAATTTTATCCCTATCCCGCTGCCAATCCCGAGGTGACGGCCAGCTCCATTCGTCAGGATCTGTATCGGCGCGACTTTACCGTCAATGCCTTGGCCCTTCGCCTCACCCGTCAGGGCCTACAGCGCAGCCAGACCGCCGAACTGCTGGATTTCTTTGGCGGATTAGAAGATCTCCAAAAGCATCAAATTCGAGTGCTGCATCCCAACAGCTTTATTGAAGACCCCACCCGTATTTTTCGGGCGATTCGCTTTGCCACGCGCCTCGGATTCGCCTTAGAGCCGCAAACTGAAGCCTACATTCGCCACGCGATCGCCAGCGGAATCTACCAACACATCCAAAAAAACGGCAGCAAAGCCCCCGCCCTTCAGGCCCGACTCCAAAACGAACTCAAGTACATCTTCAAGCTCCCGAACTGGTCGGATGCCCTCAAGCTGATGACCCACTTGGACGCGCTGCAATGCATTCATCCCGACCTCAGCCTAGACCGCGACGGATGGCAGCGCATTGAAATAGCCATGGACTGGCACGATCGCTTTGACCCCCAAGGCAAACAAATTGCTGCGTGGCTCCTCATGTTAGAGATGCTTCTCCTGTCGCTGCCCAATTCGCAACGGGATACCGTCGTAACCCAACTGCATTTGACCGAGCAAACCAAGGCTCGATTCAATACCCTTACCTCCGCATCAGCGCAGCTCGATGCGCTGATTGAGAATTCTTCTGACCCTAACCTCAATGGCAGCGTTGCTCCCAGTCGAGTGGTGGCGATCCTCAAATCCTACGACTTGCCCCTCCTCATCGAGCTAGCCGCAAATACGTCGAACCCCATGACGAAGGAATTGATTGAGGGGTACCTCGCGCGCTGGCAAAATGTCAAACCGCTACTCACCGGAACCGATCTGATCCAGATGGGCTACCAGCGCGGCCCTGGCTTTAAACCCATCTTGGATGCAGTGCTATCGGCAACCTTAGATGGGGTGGTGCAAACGCGGGAAGCGGCGATCGCCTGGGTGCAGGCCCGCTTCCCAAATCCCGGGGCTTAAGTGCCGTAAAAAGCTTTCATAAATCGATCGACTTGCACCAGCCCGTCTTGCATCGAGCCGAGCGTTTTTTCGCAAACCGAGGCCGCCTGTTGCAGGGCTCGATCCTCCAACTGCTTGGCCAAAAGGTTCATGATATCAGCCCCCACGTTGTAGCTGGCGATCGCCACTTGGATCGCCATCGGCTTAACAGCCGCAAAATCGCCCCGATCGAGCGTCGCTTGCAAATCCTCGAGCAACCCCCTCACCGACTCTAAGTACGACGTTAAAAGCTCTAGCTCGAAAGCGCGATCGTGCCCGGAGATCGTCTGCAAGTGGTCCAGATTAATCGGTCGGTCCTTGATAAACACAAAATTAAACGCATCGACCCCTCCAAAACAGAGAGCATCCCCAAAGGCGAGAGACTGCGGCTGCCTGGCAGGCAACGGGACTCCATTGAGCGCAGTTCCGTTCTTGCTACCCAAATCTTCAATGTAAAATTCTTGGGGCGAAAATGAGATTTGCGCGTGGCTGCGCGAGATAAACTCGGACTCCGGCAAATCTCGCAGGTCTAGGTCAGGTACGAAGCCATCGCTGCGCTTGCCGATCGAAATGGGGCTAGAGACTAGCGGTAGGTCGTAAAAAACGCTAGACGGACGATGCAGCAGCTTAACGCCATGGCGATAAAAAGTCGTGGCCGATTCTTCGTTGTCTAGATCTAGAATATCGCCCGTCACCATGTCGGGAGAAGAATCTAAGTCCGCCGTATTTTCCAGCGTTTCTACATCTCTTGGCACTACGGGAACCCCGCACTGATAGCAAAAATGAGAAAAGGCAAAAATCGTGGCACTACAGGCCGTACATTTTTGGATGCGGGAGAGACTTTTGCCACACCTGCTACAGGCAGAAGCGTTGGGAAGATTGGAAAAGAGACAGATCGGACAAATGGTCGCCATAGTGCAAAGGAACATGACTGACATCCATGGTTGAGACTTTAGCGCGTTTGGAGACCCCGGCAAAGTTCGTTCGATCCGCTGAGCCCGTCTGCTGGTCCCAAAGTTTGCTTAAAAATTTGAAGACGGCCTCTGGTGCGGGAAAGACCCATCAACGGTAAAATGAGATGCCGATTGTTCTTGCCAAGCAGAAGCTTCATGATTTCAAGTAATGACTTTCGACCCGGCGTCAGCATTGAGCTAGATGGTGCCGTTTGGCGGGTAGTAGAATTTCTCCACGTCAAGCCCGGTAAAGGCGCAGCCTTCGTGCGCACAAAGCTCAAAAACGCTCAGACGGGCAGCGTTGTCGAACGCACGTTCCGCGCTGGAGAATCCTTGCCCCAGGCAAACCTAGAAAAAAGCGTCATGCAGCACACCTATAAAGAAGGTGAGCAGTATGTCTTTATGGACATGGAAACCTACGAGGAATCCACGCTTACTACAGCCCAAATTGGCGATCGCGTTAAATATCTCAAAGAAGGGATGGAAGTCAACGTGGTTCGCTGGGGAGAGCAGATTTTAGAAGTAGAACTGCCCAATTCCGTAGTTTTAGAGATTATCGAAACCGATCCGGGCGTTAAAGGCGATACCGCCACAGGCGGCACCAAACCCGCCATTGTAGAGACCGGAGCCCAAATCATGGTTCCGCTCTTCATCTCTATCGGAGAGCGCATCAAAATCGATACCCGCAGCGACTCCTATTTAGGTCGCGAGTAAGGAAGGCAATTGTGGAATTCGATCTCAACCAAGTTCGCGAGCTTCTGGCTATCCTCAACCAGACCGACATCGAAGAGTTATGCCTTAAGAGCAGCGACTTTGAATTGACCGTTCGCAAAGGCAGCTTGTCGCAGGCTGGCACCCTAGCGACCGCAGCAGCGGTCTCGATACCACCGGAGACAGTGGCAGTTTCAACCGCAGCCGCAGCTCCCGTCGCCATCGTCGATAAAACGTGGGTTGAGGTAACCTCTCCCATGGTGGGGACTTTTTATCGCGCGCCCACGCCCGACGAACCACCGTTTATTGAGGTAGGAGATACCATCCGCCGGGGCCAAACCATCTGTATTATCGAAGCTATGAAGCTGATGAACGAACTAGAGGCGGAGGTTAACGGCGAAGTCGTAGAAATTTTGGTCGAGAACGGCAAACCAGTTGAGTTCGGGCAGCCCCTGATGCGAGTCAAGCCAGGAAACTAGAGCGTTAGGGATAATCCGCTCGAGGTTCGTCGCTGGAGAAGGACGGGTCCTCTAAGATAATGTCGCTGAGGTCTGCTCGATCGAGGTTTGCCCCGATTAAATCGGCCCCCCTTAAATCGGCCCCCCTCAAATTCGCGTCAAACAGATTTGCATTTCTAAGGTTTGCACCTCTGAGGTTCGAGTGGCTTAGGGTAGCGTTTTCTAGGTTCGCTCCATCCAAGCAAGCCCCGGCCAGTTCGACGGAGCTGAGCAAGGCATGGCTCAAGTTACAGAAGCTCAGATCCGCCCCGCTCAAGTCGGCCCCGATGAGCTTCGCCTTGGCGAGGTTGGCGCGGGTAAAATTCGCGCAGATCAAGGTCGCGCCATGGAAAGCAGCATGGCTCAGATCTGCACCGCTCAGGTTGATATGGCTGAGTTCTAGCAGACTCAAATCGGCGTAGGCTAATTTAGCTTTGATGAAAAGACGTTCGCCGCAGGAGTATCTCTGTTTTAGTTGCTGGGCATTCATAAACGTCTTTACATAAAAGAGATAAGAATCATCCGCTTCAACCTCAATTTTCAAGGTGAGGTTAAGCTCGTTAGTCCTATTCTTGCAGTTTGAATCGAGGTTGGCGCGATCTCTGGCCAAAGCCCTCCGATCGAGAGATGGGACGATGCTTCAACGGTCTCGCTCGCGCCACTCGGGCGAATTAGACGAAAGAGAAGCAGACAGCAGGTCTAACCACTCTACAATCGTTCGTTCGAGATAGGTACAATCGCGATAGAACTCCTGACTGACCCACTCTCCCAAGGCATCCAAAGGGGAAAAGATCCCCTGGAGCTGTCTGGGTAAATTTTGTCCTAATGGCGTGAGGTGATTGCCCTGTAGTTTCTGAAGGATGACTTTATCGGCAAAGCGATCGCCTAAAACCACTGCAATCTGACGCGTTTGATCTAAGTCGTCGTTGCGAAAGCGAATCAGCAGGTTGTGCGGGGTAGGGTAATATCGCTGCACCAATCGATAGGTTTGAGCGGGAGTGGGGGAAAACTGGACGTTCGCCGCCATATTAAGCCATTCTGCAAAAGGAATCGCCCGGTCTGCATCGAAATTATTAAACGACATCAAAATATTGCCCGCTCGCTCGGCCTCAAAGAGGCTGCCGATCAGCAGGTGAACCTTGCAGCCCATACTGTGGCCCAAGCCGTAGATCGGCAGAAATCGATCCAATACCTGCCGCCGCTGGAGCCGCTCTAAAGCGTTCTCGAATTGACTGAGGACGGCGGTCGCGATCGCCTTGTGGTCTAGCGTGTTGATAAAAGGGGTCGCAATGATGGCATAGCCTCGGGCAGCGATCGCCTCTAGGAGTTTGCTATAGGAAACTTGAGGGGCCGCACCCACAAAGGCACCTCCCACAAAGTGAATGACAGCAACGATCGGGCGGCGAGGCAGAAGGACCCAGTTCTGTCCGATAGGTTGCCAATTCATAGCAGTGGATCTCTAGGCTTCAGGGCGCTAGGGGGGCGATCGTTACTCCAAGCCCACCAAGATTGACCGCAATGGCAGCGGTAAAACTCCTGCCACTTCCGACGGTTGTCTTCTGTAAAAACAGGCGATCGGCGGTTAATCCAAACGCTAACGGCCTCAGAACAGTTCGCCCCGCAGCGCGGACAGCCGAAGTGAGGCGCGTGAATGGCACTCAGCGTCCACTCCGGCGGAATAGGGTCAAATGCGTTCATAAAAAAAGTTTGAAAAGGTGCAGCTCAGCCCCAGAGCGCAGTTGTTCACAGGTACCATGATGCCAAAGATTGCTTCGCTTGCCCACGCCAAACCGAAAAAGCTCGGCGATCGGAGAGAAAAACTGGAATTCGTCCGCTCCAACCGCCTCAAAGCCGACCTGGAGTTTTGAGACATTAATTGTTCAGTCTGTTCGCGTTGAGCTTTTTTTTAGAGTGGGAATTGCTACAACTACTTCAAAGTGATGGGCACTTTGTCAATCATTTGTTATACTCTTTAACAAATGAGTTCTATTTGAGCAGACCGTTTAGGAGCACATTATGGACCACACATTTCAGCTATCAATGGAGCAAGAATTTAGTATCCGCTCCTTTGCGGATCAGGTTCAAAGTCTATCCCAAGAAGAGGCTCAAGATTTTCTGGTGAAGCTTTATCGCCAGATGGTCATGAAAGAAACGATGTATAAGCATTTCTTGGCTCAGGAGTGGGGAATCGGTTCGCAGCCCAAGTTCAGCTGAGCTTTTAGCTGAAAATTCTCCTGCTTTTGGACTCTCTAAATTTACCTCTGTCTCTTGCTTCTTCTCACAGCATTGGGTCAGGCTGGGGGTTGGGGCTATTTAGAGTCTGCTTCTTGACAATGCTTTACACCTCAAGATTTGGCTGGCCTGCGCATCAATTAAAAAATGATTGGCGTATTTGCAGCCCTAGCTTCTTCCAATTTTTTAAGCATGGACGGCTTAATTCGTTCGAACTCCGTCTTGAGAATTTGCTTGCTCACCGATGGTCGGGCTGTTGAGATGCCCTGCTTGGCCATCGTCAACCATTCCTGAAAAAGCTGCCGCTGATACGGCGCAATCGTAATCGTTTTGACGTTAGCGGGTTCGGAGTTGGATTCCGTCGCGAAAAACAAAAGTAGGTAGTAACCCTGATTGCTAAAGAGCTGAAGCATCTTTTGACTGTACTCGAGCTTCAGGTCGAGGTAACAAGGAAGCCAGCGCGCTCCGATTTGAGAATCGTGAATGGCTGTAACCCACAGCAGCATTGGATGGGGCGCCATCAGACAGAGAAAGTGGTTGTACCGAGTACTCAATAATCGCTGTTGAATTTCAGAGCGGGACAGCATTACCCACAGTCCTACTGCCTCCTCCTGATCCGATGCTAGGATTTGCGGAAAAACAATTTCGGCAATTGGCTTATCGGCGGGCCAAGGCACCGTCCACCCCGCTTGCTCGATGGACCAGAACCGCTGCTGAGGGAGCGGAATAACGGGAACGTGAGTGGACTTAGCCGTCGTTCTATGATTGGGGACGGACTCAATGACCGTCTCCTCGCGCGGCGGTGAAGGTTTTTGGGGAACTGTCGCATCTGGCAGTGGAACTTCTTTTAAAGTTCGAATTTGTTCTAAACGCTTGAGAATTTCCACCATGTCCTGGGGACGTTTCTCCGGCGTTTTTGCCATGCAGCCCATAATCAGATCTTCTAAACCGGGGGGCAGTTTCAATCTAGGTGCAACGTCTGCAAACCGTTTGGGGGGTTTATCTCGATGAGCTTTGTACCAGCTCAGCAGCGTATGGGCATCCGGCTCGATCGGCATTTTGCCAGTCAAGACCTCAAACATCGTAATGCCAAGGCTATAAATATCAGAGCGAGTATCTAACTCTTTCCCTTCGATTTGTTCTGGAGAGCAGTACGCTAAAGTCCCCATGAAAGAGCGGGTTTGGCGACCTTCAACATCATCTCTAAAGAGCTTGGCAATCCCAAAGTCTAGAACTTTTGCAACTTCGCCCAATCCCGGATCCGAGATGACAAACACGTTGCTCGGTTTAATATCGCGATGCACGATCTTACAAATGTTGCCATCGATCTTGATACCGTCGTGGGCGCACTGTAAACCCAAGCAAATGTGACGTGCGAGTCTCAGAAATCGATCGACCGTCAGCGTCGCAGGCAGGATTAAGTCACTCAGGTTTTGACCTTCCATGTACTCCATGACATAGAACGGTGCTTCATTACGATGAACGCCATAATCCAAGACGCGAACGATATGAATGCTCCGCTGCCCTAACTGCGCGCCCGTGCGCGCTTCATCAGCAAAGCGCTGCTTCATCTTAGCGTTGAGCAGGGTTTGGGACAAAAACTTGACGGCCACTGTAACGCCGCCAAGGAGCTGATCCTCAGCTCGGTAGACCCTACCCATGGATCCCTGTCCGATCATCTCGATCAGACGATAGCGATTAATTAAGACCTGTCCGAGATTAGGGTCGGTGTGTTCATCCATACACAAATGTCTCCTGACTTAACCTAGGGTAGCTAGGCAGTCATGGATTTTCGCTTTTTCTGTCTTTACCGTACTCAAGGCACTTCCTTATATATATATTGATTAACGAATATGCGCCTATGCTGCTAGTATGCCCAAGGAATTGAGAAGATGGACTAGATCGGTCGCGATCGCCCTACCATGCCGCTTTTTGAGTTTGGACCGGACTAAAATTTTTATCTTTCACTTACAGCAGGCCTACTGCATTATAGTCCGAACCTCCTATCCCCCTAGACAGGATTTTGGGTGCGAGGAGAGCGAAAAATTCCGCACGCACTATATATTTTTTCCCTTGCATAGCTATCCGGGGTCGGGATCGAATATAAAGACTTTCAGGGAAATCAATTAAAACGTCGCAGTTTATAATGCAATAAGTGCATAAACTTGGATACTTTGGCTGATAGATAAGTATCATTATTGTATCCACCTCAGATTTATGGCTCTGACAAGGATTTATCTATTACTAAAGCCTATTCGTCGTAAAGATCGCGTCAATAAAGCGATGAGTCTCTCTGTTTACAACCTTTATGACTGAAACCCCGAGCGCTGCCTATGAAGTTCCAAGATATCTATCACTTTTTCCAAGAACCGCCACCCATTTATTTGAGTAAAGAGGTAGCAGTTTGCTACATACTGTCTGTTTTGTTAAGGTATGGTGACTCCTATGGCACTGCCTTAATTCAACGAATCGAACAAGATTCTCCGCTGTATCGGCTATCTGATACCGTGCTGTACAGCGCCCTCAAATTTCTTGAGGATGAAAAAGTTGTAGATGGCTACTGGCAAAAGGTAGAGGGGCGAGGCCGCCCTCGCAGAATGTATCAGATCAAAGCCAGTAAACTAGAATTGGCAAAGCAACTCGAGCGCCTTTGGCACGATTACATCGCGCAAAGCGATATGAGCAACCAGCGACAATCTGGTTAAGAACGAGCGATAAATTCGCTTTGTATTTTGCAGGAGCGATAAAAACTGCACCTACAAATAGTTAAGTCACTCCTACACCTATAAACTTCACCTTCACCAAACAACTTTGCCAGGCGAAGGTTTTTTATTTCTAGAACCGCAATAAAAATTCTTACAGAAATTGGTACTCGAATAAGCTTATGGATTTATGCGACATCCAAAAGCTTCTTAACGCTATACAGCGTATTAAAATATTTGACTTTGTCTTAGCGATCCGTTTTCCTGAGATTGTAAAGACTATAACTGGTTTTTACGACTCCTTTGTCGAGAGGCTGACCAATTTCTCGTTCTAGCTCGATAATTTTCCGGTAAAGATACTCAATGGTCTGTTTTTTAACCCAACCGCGCTCGACGATGATGTCGCCAAATAACATTCCAGTCGAGTATTGATCGTTTAGTGCCACATCGACTTGGGATGAGGTGAGCAGTCCTGCATCCATCAAATAGCTTCCCAATCGTTTGTCTGCAGGATCGTAGGAAATCATGAGTGCTGACCTTACACGAAGCAATAGGGGAATGGCGATGAGGCGCGCACTTTTGTACGAACGGTATCGCTTTGAGCGTCCAAATCGATCGACCTTTAGCTTAGGTATACCCATTCTCGCCAGAGAAGCGATCATGTAGGACATATTTTTTTTTACGCCTGCTCGATCTTTTTCAGGCATCACCCTAAAACGCTCTACTTCAGGCGATCGCCGCGGTCATCAGGTCCACCTGCATCTCAAAGTTAGCAGTGACGCTCTGGATATCGTCGAGGTCTTCTAGGGCATCGATCAGCTTGAGGAGTTTGCGGGCTTGCTCTTCGTCAGTGACTTCGACCAGGTTGTTCGGGATCCACCGGAGTTCAGAGTCGCGGACGGTATAGCCCTGGGTTTTAAAGCTTTGGACTGTTTGCTCGAGGCGATCGCCGTTGCAAAACACTTCTACAAGCGTCTCCCCATTCTCGTCATCTTCTGCAATTTCGTAGGTTTCGGCATCGGCAGTCAAGAGCGCGTCTAAAAGCCGATCTTCGGTATCGGAATGCATCAAAGTCACGACGCCTTTTCGATCGAACATCCAGCCGACGCAGCCCGTTTCGCCCAGGTTGCCATTTTGCTTCGTAAACGCGAGGCGGACTTCAGCCGCTGTTCGGTTGCGGTTATCGGTAAAGGCTTCAATCAGGACGGCCACGCCGCCGGGTCCGTACCCTTCGTATCGGATCGACTCCCAGCGATCGCCATCTTGCCCCCACTGGCCGGAACCCTTGGCGATCGCCCGTTCGATATTTTCGTTGGGGATACCTGCGGCTTTGGCTTTTTCGATAGCTGACCGAAGCTGAAAGTTTGCGTTGGGGTCGGGCAACCCCTGACGGGCAGCGACAATCATTTCCCGAGAGAGCCGCGCAAAAATTTGGGCTTTTTTGGAATCAACAACGGCCTTCTGGCGCTTGATGTTGGCCCACTTACTATGTCCTGCCATTGGTTACGGATTGGATATTTGGGTCAAGACTTAAATTTTAGCTTTGCGCTGAACTTCTTAATCAGATCGTCTGACAGTAATCCATTGACGTTGGCCATGTTGCCTCCAGCAATTTCTTGCCCATCTAGCGTAAATCAATGCTTGCGGAACTCGTCAATCAAGATCGTCAGATTGTACAATTTGACTATAAAATAACTTTTTTGTTGAGGGGATGGCGATGAAAACCTTCACACTGACAGACGCTCGGAACCGCCATGGAGAAGTGTTTGACCAGGCCATGATGGAACCGATCCTTTTGACCAAACAACAACGACCCACTCACGTCATTCTCTCGGCTCAAGCTTATGAAGAGTTGACGGAGCGGTTAACGCTGCTAGAGGATTTGGCTTGGGGCAAAACTGCTGAGACAGCACTTCAGCAGTCTTCTGTGGTGGATGCAGATGCTTTTACGGCTGCGTTGAGGCAGTTGGCGGATGGCGAAGCTTGATGGCCTTGAGGCTGTGCTTGATTTTCTCAAGGGGCTACAGCCTAAAATTGCGGCTCAACTCGCAAAGAAGGTTTTAACGCTCAATGTTGACCCACTGCCTCCAGATTCTAAGGCGCTGAAGGGTTACTCAAATTTATTTCGGGTAGATTCTGGAGAGTACCGCATTGTCTACCGCTATGTGTCCCAAGATGACCTTGTGACCATTCTTTTGGTGGGTAAGCGCAATGACGATGAGGTCTATAAACAGCTCAAACAACTATTCTGAGCATGGCAATCAAGCATTTATTTTACAGACAAGTTTCGAAAGACAAGCTGGAGTGTTTGGGTATACCCTAAAGTAAAAACGGCTGGAGGTTGATTGGTTGGTATTGGTACAATGCTGCCCTTGAAGATGGCTGTAAAATACCCGAATAGACTTTACAATAAAATTGCCTAAAATCTGTTATGGCTTAAATCTTGAGCAACAAGGTTTCCACGATTATGATTGCAAAAATCAGCGAAATCCTTAGAAATGGAGCTTTGTTTGACATGAAAAACTGGGGAAATGAGCCTCTAAATCTTGAGAGCTTGCCCAGCATCCTGAATCAGTTATTTCTTGCTTTATCTGAACGAAAAACTAACTACGTATTGGTTGGTGGCATTGCACTTCTAAGCTACATCGAAGGACGTAACACCCAAGATATTGATTTTATCTTGTCGAAGTCAGACCTTGAGTCCATGCCAGAAATTCTGATCGTCGAAGAAAATCAAAACTTTGCCCGTGGCTTTTTTGGCGATTTACAGATCGATCTATTACTCACAGATAACAACCCGCTTTTCGATCTTGTTAAACGTCAATATGTAACAGAGCAAGTATTTGGCAATCGCACGATTCGCTGTGCCACAGTTGAAGGCTTACTGCTTCTAAAACTTTATGCCTTGCCTTCTTTATATAGACAAGGACAATTCGATCGCGTCAGTCTTTATGAAAATGATATTTTACAACTTTTATTGAAATATCCTGTCAATCTCGCTCAGCTCTGTGAAATTTTGTCTTCATTCTTGCTCCCTAGCGACCTGCAAGAAATTCAGGGCATCGCCTCTGATATCCAAGCCCGGATCCGTCGCTTCCAGACTACCCAAACTCGGCTCAACGATGAAACCTAAAATCGCCTCTCCATTCTGGTGCGCGTGCTGCGTAGTGGCGCTTTTGTTTTGCATAACCCTTCAGGGATGTGCCGCCCCCAACGCGAGTCAGTCTCCGCTCAAACTCACCCTATGGCAGGGCGTCAATCCGCCGTCGAATCGAGAGGTTTTGCAAAAACTGGTCGATCGCTTTAACCAAAGCCATCCAGACATTCAAGTAGAGTCCCTCTACATCGGGCAGCCCGACCAGCAAATGCCCAAAATTCTGGCCTCCGTCGTGGGCAATGCCCCGCCCGATCTGCTGTGGTTTAACCCTACCCTGACCGGACAACTGATTGAACTCAATGCCATCCGCCCGCTCGATGAATGGCTGGCCCAGTCTCCCGTCAAAGCCCAACTGGATCCAGCCTTACTGACCTCCATGCGCTATGAAGGTCGCGACTGGTCGATGCCCTTCGATACCAATAACATCGGTATCTTTTATCGGCCCAGCCTCTTCAAAGCCGCTGGCATTAAAACGCTACCCAAAACTTGGGCGGAGTTCCGGGCAACAGCCCAACGCCTCACCCAAGACACCAACGGAGACGGGCGGACCGATCGCCACGGGATTCAGCTTGCCCTGGGAAAGGGGGAATTTACCGTATTTACCTGGCTGCCCTTCCTGTGGAGTGCTGGCAGCAATGTCGATACAACCCCGATCGCCAATGGCCTTACGGTTAAAGTCCGCCAAGACGGAGCGATCGCCGCCCTTAGATTCTGGCAAGACCTCGTGAAAGACGGCTCCGCCATCCTGTCTCAGCCAGAGCGAGGATACGAACTGGATAATTTCTTAGCCGGCAAAGTTGCCATGCAAATTTCCGGCCCTTGGACCCTGGGCCAGCTTCAGCAAGCAAACGTAGACTTTGGCGTTTTCCCCATGCCCGTCCAAGACAAGCCCGTCACAGCGTTAGGGGGCGAAAATCTATTTGTGCTCAGAACCACCCCAGAGCGCGAACGCGCGGCCTTCGCCTTTGCAGAATATGCTGCCAGCGAAGGTTTTCAATCAGAATGGGCCTTAGGAACGGGTTACCTTCCCGTCAACCTAAAATCTCGGGAAACCGCTGAGTATAAAGCCTTTATTCAAAAGCAGCCTAGCTTAAATGTGTTTTTAGAGCAGATGGCAAACGCGCGATCGCGACCCATCTTCCCAGGCTATACCAGAGTTTCCGAAAACTTGGGTCGCGCGCTGGAAGCCACCCTTTTAGGGCGCGCGCCTGAAGTAGCCCTTGCAGAAGCGCAATCGCGAATTGACCTCATTTTTGCCGCTCCATAAGCCCTTCGCGACTTTCCCATCCCTTTTTCAAGAGGCTAACCCATGGTCGCTCAGCACCCCATCCCGCAAGATGTTTTGATCGATGCCATTCAGTGGCAGATAGATCCCGCCCAGCGAAAAAAACCAGATAGTTCTGCCGTTGCCGAGGCCCTCAGACAGGCTGAGCGCTGCGGCAAGCGAACCCATTCTGCCAAAACAGACGAACAGCTCTTAGGTTCGTGGCAGCTGTTGTTGATTGCAAAATCCAAACGCCCTTCCGGTCAATGGATTCCCCCATGGACTCAGATTCAGATAACCTACACTCAAGACCGACTTTCAGGTCTAGAGAGCTCCCCAAACTCAAATCTTGCCACTGCTGGCGGACTTCACAATCAGGTCAAGTTGGGACCCTTAGCACTCACCCTCAGCGGCCCCACGTCATTTCATCCCGGTCAGGGCATTTTAGCCTTCGACTTTACGCGCATCAAAATAGAGATAAACCAGAGAATCTTGTACAGCGGCTTTATACGAGGTGGAAAGGGCCAAGAATCTCAGTTTTATTGCCTGCCACTCAAGCAGCAGGCATTTTTTCGCTTTTTCTGGACCGCACCCCAGGGGATTGCCGCCCGTGGAAAAGGGGGCGGGCTGGCTTTATGGGCAAAAAAATGTGCTGGCTAAACTTAAACAGTACAACCAGCAGCAAAAGCGAATCGTTTGAGGTCGTGCAGCAACTGCATTGTGCCCCGAAACAGTAGCAACAGCTTGCCTAGATATATTTTTCCAGCGTGTTGGCCAGCGTGGTTTTTGGGACTGCACCCACCACCATATCAACCCGCTGACCGCCCTTGAAAATCATGAGCGTAGGAATGCTGCGAATTCCGTATTGGCTGGCGATCGCCGGATTCTCGTCCGTATTCACCTTCACGACCTTAATTTGGCCTTGGTATTGTTCAGCAATTTCATCCACAACGGGCGCTACCATTCGGCAAGGACCGCACCAAGGTGCCCAAAAGTCCACCAAAACGGGAACGTCGCTATCGACCACTTCTTGCTTAAACGTTGTATCTGTGACTGCAGTTGCTGTCATGCCCGCACAACCTTTCTTATAGATGCTCTACAGTTCCTACATTAGCAGGATCTTGAGTCTATCTGCCTTAATTTCGATCCCAAACTTAACACCTCAATCGAACTTTCCAACAGGAAGCCGCCCGAACAATCGTCCAGGCGGAGTGTGGTGTGAGGAGTGAACGGAAACTTGCGTCTCCGCTACTCTCCATTGTATGCAAGCATTCACACTTTGCCATCTACTTCGGCCAGAATTCTCTAGCAGCAAATGTAAAGTGTTGCCATCAGTCGCTAGAATGGGGCGCTACAGTCGTAAGACTTTATTATTTGCCCATTCCTAACTTTTGCGCTTTTTGATAAACCTTACCTTCCGTCAGCAAAGAAGGGGCAATGACGACCTCCACCTGCTGCATTTCTCTCAAATCCTTGGCTCCTAACGTTCCCATACTGGTTTTAAGCGCGCCCAAGAAATTGTGAGTCCCATCATCCAATTTGGCAGGTCCTCTTAAAATTTGTTCTAAGGTTCCCGTGGTCCCTACATTAATGCGGGTTCCTCTAGGTAGAACGGGGCTTGGCGTCGCCATCCCCCAATGAAATCCCCGTCCTGGCGCTTCTTGAGCGCGGGCAAAGGGAGAACCCATCATGATGGCATCCGCACCACAGGCAATACACTTGCACACGTCGCCCCCCGTTACCAAGCCACCATCCGCAATAACCGGAATATACTTGCCGGTCTGTTTGAAGAAGTCGTCGCGGGCAGCGGCACAATCCGCGATCGCCGTTGCTTGGGGCACGCCAACCCCCAGCACCCCACGAGAGGTACAGGCAGCGCCTGGGCCAATCCCCACTAGTACCCCAGCCGCTCCGGCATTCATCAAATCCAGCGTTACGTCATAGGTGACGCAATTCCCCAAAATGACAGGAATCGGCATCTCGCGGCAAAACTGGGCTAAATTCAGCGGCGTCACCGAGTCCGGCGATAGATGGGCTGTAGAGACGACTGTGGCCTGAATAAAAAATAAATCAGCCCCAGCTTCGGCCACGGCCTTGCCAAATTGACTGGCCCCAGCGGGCGTCGCACTAACAGCAGCAATACCGCCTTGGCCCTTAATCTCCTGAATGCGCTGGCGGATCAGCTCCGGCTTGATCGGCTCGGCATATAAGTGCTGCATCAACGCAACAAATCCGTTGACATCCACTTGAGCGATCTGGTCCAAAATAGGTGCGGTATCGGCATAGCGGGTTTGAATCCCTTCCAAGTTGAGCACGCCTAGAGCGCCCATCTGAGAGAGCTGCACCGCCATCCCCACGTCTACAACCCCATCCATCGCACTCGCGATCATCGGAATTGCTCTTTGAATCCCGCCTATTTCCCAACTCGTATCTGCCAACTGCGGATCTAGCGTCCGACGGCCTGGAACGAGGGCTATTTCATCCATTCCGTACGCTCTACGAGCGGTTTTGCTACGGCCAATTACAATATCCACGCTTGTTACCCATCCCAGAACCTTTTAGTTAGCCTAACAAAGCCTGAGTAACACTGTCAAAGACGGTTTGGGTCGCTTGAAGGCTAGAGCAAACCGTCCTTTTGGGCCATATAAGTCATTAAATCTAACACCCGATTGGAGTATCCCCATTCGTTGTCGTACCATCCAACCACCTTAAAGAAATTGGCATTCAGTTCCATTCCAGCATCGGCATCAAAAATAGAGGAATGGGCATTGCCCTGAAAATCAGTCGAAACGACTGCCTCGTCGGTATAGGCCAA
Source organism: Altericista sp. CCNU0014 (assembly GCF_044923475.1). Classification (NCBI taxonomy): domain Bacteria; kingdom Bacillati; phylum Cyanobacteriota; class Cyanophyceae; order Synechococcales; genus Altericista; species Altericista sp. CCNU0014. Next base: position 13,691 of record NZ_CP137338.1, on the reverse strand, counting down.
AACTCCCTTCAGCGATCCCGATGCGGCCTGCTTCATTGCCTCGCAAATGGCCTGATAGCTGGTAGCCTTCTCGGTCTTAAAGGTGAGGTCGACCACGGATACATCTGGCGTCGGGACGCGAAAGGCCATTCCGGTGAGTTTCCCCTTGAGTGCAGGCAGTACTAGCGCCACGGCCTTAGCCGCCCCCGTTGAAGAAGGGATAATATTTTGGGCCGCACCGCGTCCGCCGCGCCAGTCTTTTTTGCTCGGGCCGTCTACCGTAGGTTGAGTTGCTGTCATGGCGTGAACAGTGGTCATCAATCCTTCGCTGAGGCCAAAGTTTTCGTGGAGTACCTTGGCTAACGGCGCTAAGCAATTGGTGGTACAGCTTGCATTGGACACCACGGTATCTTGACCGGGATCGAACTGCTCGTGATTGACGCCTACCACAAAGGTACGGACGCGTTCCGGTTCTTTCGTAGGAGCAGACAGAATGACGCGTTTCGCACCCGCTTTGAGATGATTTTCAGCGCCTTGAAAATCGGTAAATAAACCCGTCGATTCGACGACGTAATCGGCTCCCAACTGTCCCCAAGGCAATTCCGCAGGATTGCGCAGGGCGTAGCAGGGCACAAAATGGCCGTCTACCGCAATCCCTTCTTTGCTGGCCGAAACATTTCCGCTAAACGGGCCGTGGGTAGAGTCGTACTTCAGCAGGTAAGCCAAGTTGTCGGGCGGAACCAGATCGTTAATGCCGACAAATTCAATGTTTGGGTTGCCTAAACCTGCGCGAAAGACAAGACGGCCAATCCGACCAAAACCATTAATACCGATACGGAGGGGAGCCATAATAATTCCTTTACACCTTTGCCAGGCAGAGATACTCACAGGAGAAATCTAAAACTCGCGCTAGAGCCGTAAATTAGCTCGACAGAGTTCGATCTTTAGGGTTTATATCATAGGGCAATTCAGTAAAAAGAGGGCGGATACCCATCGGCCCTCTCTGGCAATTCGCGACTCCACCCTGGGAAGCCATCGGGATAAATCGATCTAAAACGGTTTCAAGCTCCCCGCCTATGCCGCAATGCGAATCGGGCCTGAGAACCCATGCATCTCAGGCATTACGCCCTCTTTAGAGGTGATCCGTCTGAGGCGGGCAATATCGGCACTATTGTAAACTCGAAACTCTCGTTCTACAGTGGTGGCGACCGATCTGACAGCCTGATTTAGCACCACGGATCCATCGGGGTCGGAGATGGAGCGGTGAAAGGTGCCGGGCGGAATTCTGAGAATATCTCCACCTGCCTCTAGGCGCACCATGTGATAGGGGTGTTTCCAAGTAAAGTTAACTAAATAAAAGGTGCGCCCGCCGCTGAGCGCCATCAGGTTATCTTCTTGATGGGGATGCAGGTAAAATTGCCAAAAGTCATCTGCATCGTTGTTGGGACTGACGGCTGGTCCGCTATGGATGACCAAGTCGCGGGCGTTGGAGGTATCGATGGTGATATCAAAGAACCGGACGTTCGGGGTATCTCGAAATTTGCGATAGGAAATAAGGTCAAACATACGATCTGATAGCGGAAACTTCTAAAATGGGCGTTGGCGGAGCAGAAAATCCAGATATTAAAGGTTGGCTTGCTTGCTGCTTAAAACGATCGGTTGAAGACAGTCTTGTCGCTCAAGCGGCACCAAATACTCTTGCTAATGTGAACTAATGTAATCTTCACCGAGCAATGAAACAAAAACTAAATCGGTTCGTATCTATGCGGAAAGCGAATATAAGTCATAGATGAACATTTCTCATCTCAAGGTTTTCATGACAGTCGTCGAAAAGGGCAGCTTTTCACTGGCGGCGCTGGAATTAGGAGTATCGCAGTCGGCGGTGAGTCGGGCGATCGCCTCTCTAGAGCAAGAGCTAGGGGTTTCGTTGCTGGCTCGGGGTCGGTTTGGGGCCTATGCGACAGACTTTGGCGATCGCGCGAAGGTTCATTTTCAGCAGATTTTGCAAGCAGAGGCCGCCATTGAGGCAGAGGCAAACCGAGAGAAAAACCTCTACGGCGGTCGGGTCAGGATTGCATCGTTTCGCAGCGGGGCAACCCATATCCTGCCGCCGCTGATTGCAAAATTTTCGCAGCGGTTTCCTCACGTAGAGGTGTCTTTAGTCGAAGCAGATCCGAATACCGTCGAACAGGCCCTGCGCGAGCACCGCGTAGACATTGGCTTGATGCCCCTCCCCCGGACCTCCGCTGATTTTGAAACCTGGGAAATCATGCGGGATGAGTTTGTCGTTCTCTTGCCGCCCTCGACCAGGCCAGCGCCCGATCCTCTCACCTGGGAAGACCTGCGCCGATGTGCGTTTATTCTTTACAACTATGCAGAGTGCACCACCGCAGTACGGCAGCACTGGCAGTATTGGAAACAGTCCCTCAAGGTGGCCTACGAAATCAAAGAAGATTCAACCATTGTCAGCATGGTTTCCCAGGGCTTAGGCGCAGCGGTATTACCCAAACTGGCCGCACTGCCCATTCCAGAAAAGATTCAAGTGCGATCGCTGCCTAACCCGCTCGAGCGCAATATTGGTGCAGCAGTGCTGGCCAATATTTGGCATTCTCCCGCAGTATTTACGTTTCTAGACTTGCTGAGAGGGCGCGGGATTTTTACGCAGGGCTGAGATTGGCATCCAAATCTAATCAGACGCATCTCTTTGACGCTTGATGGGTTTGGGGACAGGACGCGATTCTCGGTTTGGGTTGGCCGCAGCATTGCTGCGATTGGCAAGATTGGGCTTTGCCGAATACGGCATTTTAGTAAAGGGCTTACCGGCAGCGCGCTTCTGGGGGCGCTGATTTTTTTGAACGGGCATTAACGCAATCGAGGTACCATTTTGCAGCACTAAATCATTGCCTTGACGTTTGACGTTCAGATCCCAAAAGTATCCCACTGCTTTTTGGGGCAACGTGCCGATAATTTTGAGCTTAAATGCTTTGTTCCGTTCGTCGCGACTTTTAGTCTTGCGGGCCGTCTGCTGAATTTTGACGTAAAGGAGTTCTTTCTCGTTGGATTGATAGACGATCTGCCCGCGCACTGAGAAATAGCCATCTTCGATGGGCTGGGCCAGCTCGGTATTGGCTGAGGCAGGAGCAGCTTGCTCTTCTCCGGTAATGGGGCTAAACCCATCGGCGGACCACACCCCAACCACCTGAAGGTGCAGCGTTTGTTCTTTTTCTCGCGTGCGGGGATACACCACCCAAAAATAGAGGCGATCTAGATCGATATACTTCTTAACCAAACTCATCACCTGCCCCAGCAGCACGGCATCAATCTGGAGTCCGCCCTCAACCTCAAGCACCCCGCGATTAAACCGATCTTCAGACGGTCGATATTTACCCTGCACCAAACCAATTGCCCGGAACTGCATCGGTTCGCTGGGAGGCGAAATGGGCTGCTGGCGACTCATTGTCATTGACGGCATTTCCTCCACCCCCTCAGATGGCAGTTCTGGGGAGGAGTTTAAGGCTGGATTGCTGTCATCGCTAGAAACAGAACGAGAAGCATTCGATTTAGTCATGGGCATAAAGGCGTATCGACAGGTTGATTGAGTTGGATCGGCTAGAATCCATTAGATTGAGATGGCCATTTTTATAGAGATTGATACTTGGATTTTAAAGTTATCTATCCATCTTGAGTAGGCATAATCTAACAAGAATCTCTAGAGCCTTTAGCACCGCAAAGATTCATTACACTATAAAAGTTTTAATTTCATTCGCCTAAGATCCATTGCAATTAGGGATCCTAAAGCGAAGTCCAATGAAGGGCGCAATCTAAGTTAACAGCTTTACAGCCAAGATTTCAACGATTTTGGTTTTTCAGAGCGATTTTTGGATTGCGGTGCGACGATTCTCTTTCTCAAGCATCAGGGGGCCATTTTTCTTTGACAAGAATTTAATTTTGAGCCTGAGCCTTAAACCCCGCGCTAAGGTCGACAAGGCCTCGACGCAGATATACAAAGCTTTTAAAATTATTCCCAAAAAACTTGAGGTTTTACCTCGCTCCCGCACATCCATAACAACGATACTCCGATTTGAGGTACGCCCCAATAGGCGCGGAGGTTGAGAGCCTAAAATCTAGCGGAGAATGTTTGGGAGCGAATGGGGCAAGCTGACTTTCATTCGGTTTGGCAGGCTAGAGAGCCCGATTTTTGACTGAAAAGCAGGTTTTCGCGGTAGTCGATCGGACAATCGATCACTGCGGGAAGGTCTTGGACTAATGCTTCTTTGAGGATGGGTAGCAGGTCTTCGCTTTTAGTGACCCGGTAGCCTTTAAGCCCCATGCTTTCAGCGAGCTTGACAAAGTCGGGGTTGCTAAATTTGATGAAAGAAGACGATCCAAAGTGCTGCATCTGCTTCCACTCGATCAGGCCGTAGCCGCCGTCGTTGAAAATGAGGGTGACGAAGGGGGTCTTGAGGCGCAGGGCCGTTTCCAACTCCTGCATGTTCATCATGAAGCCCCCATCACCCGTGGCAGCTACGATGCGGCGATTGGGATGAACCAGTTTGGCGGCGATCGCCCCCGGTATGGCAATCCCCATGGCTGCAAAGCCGTTGGAGATCAGGCAAGTATTGGGAAGGCTGCAATGGTAATGCCGGGCAATCCACATTTTGTGAGCGCCCACGTCTGAAATTAAGATGTCTTCGTCGTCTAGAACGTGACGGAGATCGTAGATGAGTTTCTGGGGGCGAATCGGGAAACCGTCGTCTCGGGCGTACTGCTCGTAGTCGGCTAGGATGTCAGGCCGGAGTGAGAGGGCATAGGGGTTGGGCTTTGAAGAGCGATCGCAGCGTTTGAGAATTTCTTGAAGCGAATCTGAAATATCCCCCACCACCTCGACCTGGGGCATGTAACTGCTGTCAATTTCGGCGGGCGTCGCGCTGATGTGGAGGATGGGAATATCGCCCGTGGGGTTCCATTTTTTGGGGGAGTATTCGATCAAGTCATAACCGATGGCAATTACTAAATCGGTGCGGTCAAAGCCGCAGCTAATATAATCCCGTTGCTGCAACCCCACCGCCCATAGCGCTAAAGGATGGGTATAGGGGATTACACCTTTGCCCATGAAGGTGTTGGCGACGGGTAGGTTGAGTTGGGTGGCAAACTCGGTGAGGGCAGCGGCAGCCTGGGCGCGAATGGCTCCGTTGCCGACGAGGATCAGCGGGTTCTCGGCTTTGGCCAGAGCAGCCGCAGCCTCATCCAAGCTATGGAAAGAGGCAAAAACCCGATCCAAGTCGTTTTTGCGGAGGGGATGGCCCTTGGCAGGCATTGCCGCTACGTTTTCGGGGACGTCAATATGAACCGCGCCCGGTTTCTCGGTTTGGGCCACTTTAAAGGCTTTACGGACGATTTCAGCAGTGCTGTCCGGCTGGACGATTTGCTTGCTCCATTGGGTGACGGGCGCGAACATCGCCACCAAATCCAGGTACTGGTGGGACTCGATGTGCATGCGTTCGGTGCTGACTTGTCCGGTAATGGCCACGAGGGGCGCGCCGTCTAGGTTGGCATCGGCCACGCCCGTCATCAGGTTGGTAGCGCCGGGGCCGAGGGTGGAGAGACACACGCCAGCCTGTCCGGTCAGCCTGCCGTAAACGTCGGCCATAAAGGCAGCGCCTTGCTCGTGGCGACAGGTCACAAATTCAATCGAAGAGTCTTTAAGCGCTTCTAAAATATGTAAATTTTCTTCCCCTGGCAGGCCGAAGATATATTTCACGCCCTCGTTTTCGAGACACTGGATCAGTAATTCTGCCGTATTCATAAACCAACCCCTCATTTCACCCAAACGGTTTTGATGTTAACGAATTCCAAAATGCCAGGCCGCCCCAACTCGCGACCGTAACCAGAATGCTTGGTGCCGCCAAAGGGCAGGCGCGGGTCCGACTTGACCATCCCGTTGATAAACACCGAACCTGCCTCTAGCTCGCAAATCAAGCGCGTGCTCTCTTGCCGATCGCCAGTCCAAGCGCTTGCTCCCAGCCCGAAGGGCGTATCGTTGGCTAGGGCGATCGCCGCATCTAGATCGGGCACCACAAACAGCAGCGCGACGGGTCCAAAAAATTCCTCTCGATACATCGGGCAGGTTTTGGGAATATTTTTGAGAATCGTCGGTTCGTAAAAATAGCCCTCTGGCGCGTCAGGCCAGAATTGACCGCCCGTCAAAAGTTCGCCGCCACCCGCAATCGCCGCTTGAACCTGCTGGTGGAGCTGTTCCCGAATGGTCGAGGTCGCCAAGGGGCCGAGGTCGGTCGAGGCGTCCGCCGGATCGCCTATTTTGAGGTTGCGAAATGCCCGGACGAATTTTTCCGTAAAGGCATCCGCCACCGGGTCCAACACGATAAAGCGTTTGGCCGCAATACAGGACTGGCCGTTGTTCAGCATCCGGGCCTTCACGGCCACGGCCACAGCTTCGTCGAGGTCGGCGCTGGCAGTCACGATAAAGGGATCGCTGCCCCCTAACTCCAGTACCGTCTTTTTCAAACATTCCCCGGCAATTTTAGCGAGGTTGGCTCCGGCTGGTTCGCTGCCCGTTAAGGTTGCGGCTTTGACGTGGGGAGAGCGGACGACCGCTTCAACTTGTGCAGCAGAAATGAGGAGGGTTTGAAAGGTGCCCGCCGGGAACCCAGCTCGATCCAGGAGTTGCGCGATGGCGATCGCGCATTGGGGCACGTTAGAGGCGTGCTTCAGCAATGCTGCATTCCCCGCCATCAACGCCGGAGCGGCAAATCGAAACACCTGCCAAAACGGAAAGTTCCAAGGCATGACTGCCAAAATGACGCCCAAGGGCTGGTACTTAACCCAGGACAAACTGGCATCGCTGGGCGCTGGCTCGTCGGCCAAAAAGGTGACGGCATGTTCGGCGTAGTAGTCGCAGACGAGCGCGCATTTTTGGATTTCGGCGATCGCCTGGGTAATGGGTTTGCCCATCTCCAGGGTCATCAGTTCGGCCAGGGTTTGCTGCTGCTGCGCATCCCGCAGGAGCGCGGCAGCATTGCTCAACCAATAACTGCGCTGGGCGAAGGAGGTGTGGCGATATTGCTCGAATGCCCGTTGGGCGACCTCGATCTTAGCTTGAACTTCTTTATCGTCGAGGGGTTCAAACGATTTTATCCATTGACCTGTCGTAGGGTTGACGCTGGCGATACCCATCTTGGCACCTCGCTAGGCAAGGTAAACTGTTGCTTTCTGCCACGATCATGACAAATTCAGCGGTTTATAAAGCTCAAGATTGCGGAAACATGATGAAAAGTTACACATAGAGAAATTCCAAATCGTCCATCAACAGCGATAGAATTATCGAGAGAGATCCAGCTCAGAGTTTTTCTGCACTGAGTCACAACCACCCAAGCATCCCCCCAGAAAGCGATTATGGCTTTATTCGTCACAGGCAAAAAATTTATTCAAGACGTAGAGACAGCAGGTGCTGTTGGGGTTTACGTGCCCCTTGAGGGTGGCTTTGAAGGTCGCTACAAGCGTCGGATCCGGGCAGCGGGCTACGCGACGCTGTTCGTGTCAGCGCCGGGAATCGGCGACCTCGCGTCCTACCTAACGGGGATTCATGGCGTGCGACCCCCTCATGTCGGCAAAAATGCGATTCGCACCTTCTTTTTGCCGCCCTTCGTCAGCTACCAGCTCGAAAATTTGCCCCCTAAGGCCAAGGGTCTCGTCCTGTGGCTCTATGACGGTCAGCGGCTCTCCCAGGAAGAGCTGGCGTACCTTAAAGAACTGACTAAAACGGAACGCCGCTTGAAGGTAGTGGTCGAGCTGGGCGGGGCGCGAGACTTTATGTGGAAGCCCCTCACCGCAGTTTTAGCCGCTGCTTGATCGATTAGATTTCTTTTTTACAGTCGCCAGGAGTAAGCTTTATTCCTACTACTGAACAAAAAACTCAATGTTATGTGTTGTGCTGCTGGTTTACCAAGCTGTACCTTCCCGTAAACATTGTTCGTCTGGACGAGAGGACAGGGAATGTCTTCTTTTTAGCGGGCGAAGAAAATATCATAGAAATCTACCCCAATGGCAAGTGGAGGTACATTAGATGAGCCACCCTGACTTTCGACTCATGAGTCAAGATGAGCTACGCGACTATTTTCTGTCGCATCGAGAGGATCGAGATGCTTTCTATGCCTACGTCGATCGCCTTCATACCGAAGGGGATTGGGTTGAAATGCCCCCACTTGAGTCGTTGCAGGACTTAGCGCGTTATCCTGAGTTTACAAAGCGTTTTCAGGACGGATCGACGCCGAAAGATAGCGCAGCTTAAATATTTGTTTATCATCTCTTGTGGCCGATCGATACTCTCCCCTAAACGCCCTACAAAATGGTCATTGGTTTAAGCTGATCTGTGGGGCTAGCTTTCAGCATCTGCCTGCCATCCGAACCTTGGCGTTGGTCTATACCCTGGCGGGGGCAGACTGCATTGATGTCGCTGCTGATTCTGCCGCGATCTATGCGGCTCGCTCTGGGGTCGAAGCCGCCCAGGCATTGCTTGAGGCCAATGGATCGGAGGCTATCCGTCAGGTTTGGTTGATGGCGAGTCTCAACGATGGCGAAGATCCGCATTTCCGCAAGGCGGTTTTCGACCCGCAGCATTGTCCGCCGGATTGCCCGCAACCTTGCGTGTCGATTTGTCCCGCCCAGGCGATCGCCTTTTCCCCTTCTCAATCCGGCGTCATGGCAGAACGCTGCTACGGTTGCGGGCGCTGTTTGCCGATTTGTCCCGTGGGGCAGATAGAAACACGATCGCAACCCGCAACCCCTGCCTCGATTCAGCCCTTAGTGCGGGAAGGCATCGTGAGCGCGCTAGAGCTTCACACCCAGGTGGGGCACGAGGCCGAGTTTCAGCACCTGTGGCAGCAGATTCAACCCGCGCTCGAGCACTTAAAGGTTCTGGCCGTGAGCTGTCCTGACGGTGAAGGGGCGCTTGCGTATCTCAGCACTTTGTACGACTTGATGAAGCCGCTCCCCTGTCCGCTCGTTTGGCAAACCGACGGTCGTCCGATGAGCGGCGATATTGGCGATGGGGCAACGCGGGCGACGATTAATTATGGGGAACGGGTTCTGCGATCGCCTCTACCTGGCTTTGTGCAGTTGGCCGGTGGGACCAATCGCCATACGGTCCCAAAACTGAAGGAAAGGGGTTTGTTGAAGTCCGCTGCCTCGGAATTAGGGAGCGCGCGACCTTGGATTGCAGGCGTTGCTTACGGCAGCTACGCGCGATCGCTGTTGAGCGACATTCAAGTCCGGCTGGAAGCAATGCCGCAGTCTTCTTTCCGATTGGAAGACTATCCCGATCTGCTGGGTGACGGGGTAGATCTGGCCGCACAACTGATCGCGCCGCTCAAGGGGTAGCAGTTGAGCAGCCCTCCAGACGGACAAACGCTGCTATACGGGATGACCGCCGAGCGGGTCGGTCTCCGAGGAGCAATTCCCATCGAAACTGCAAGGGTGGAAGTTCCCAGCTACAACTCATTGCAGGTTGATGTTAGGTGTTGGCAATCCGATCGCAACTATCTAAAAAAATATTGCGATCGCATTTTGTTTCGCCCACTGAAAAGGCGATCGCAGCGTTGCGGCAGCACCGCGATAGGCGATCGTGCGATTACGGACAATCCTGGTTTATACATTGTCGCTGGCAAAGTAGCAATGCAAACCACGCATTGGGGTCAGTCCAAGTTTTTAGAGGGGCGATCGCGCATTCTTCCAAAATACCAACCAATGTAGGCAGGTGAAACTTTCGAGAAATCTCCGTCCGAATCGTTTCCTCGGCCTGGAGTAAAACCTTGAGGTTCAAATCTTGCAGAATGACGGTTTGCGAGCTAAGACTTCGCAGGTGCATTTCAATGCGATGCTCGACGGTGTTGTAAAATGCCCAATGCTGAAACTGCGTGGAGTCGAAGTCGCCCTGAAATTGACGGTTGAGGTGGGACAGAATATTGAGGTTGAAAGCGGCTGTAACGCCTTGAGCATCGTTATAGGCAGCTTCTAGGATAGGAGTCGGCTTTTGCAGATCTACGCCGAGCAGAAAAAACTCCCCAGGCTGTAGGGCTTGCTGAATCAGGGTGAGGAAGTCATTACATTGGGTTGGATTCAAGTTCCCAAGGGTACTTCCCAAGAAAATTAGCATTCGGTTTTTGAGGCTTGTGCGAGGAAGCTGTGCGAGCGCTTGTTCGTAGGTTCCGGCCAGTCCGCAAAGCCGCAGGGCTGGGTATCGATCCAGCAAATCTAATGCAGTGGTTTTGAGAATTCCCGCACTGACATCAATCGGCCAATATTGCAGGCGATAGTCGATTTTGCTGTAGGCATCCAGCAGGAGGCGAGTCTTGCGGGAACTTCCACTGCCTAGTTCCACCAGTTCGCAAGGACCCGTCAGTTGGGCAATTTCTGGCGCGAAAGCTTCTAGAATAGCTTGCTCGGTACGGGTTGGATAGTATTCCGGCAAGTCGCAGATTTGCTCGAAGAGCGCCGAACCGATATCGTCATAGAAATACCGACACGGTAACGTCTTAGGCGTTTGGGCCAGTCCTTCAATGACGTCAGTACCTTCAGGAATATCCGTATCGGATGAATTTAATGTAATCCAGCGAAGGCGCTCGTTCTCTTTTTGTCCGATCTGCACTTGGGATGTCTCCTCAATGAATTAGCGTATCTTCTGGAATGAGTCTAAGACTTTCGGCTGCCCCTCGCATTCGTCAAATTGCTGAATTAGTTTAGCAACTCAGCCCGTCCATCCGGTTTGATAGAGGAAGTATCCATCCTGATGCCTAATCCATTCTGAAGCTGAGATTAAAAGTTCATGAGGGCGACAGCATGTTCTTACCATAGATTGCCAAACGATATGCTTGAACGAGAGCTTAAGCGTCAACATTGAACCTCTTGCACGAATATTACAAGCCCCTAGCCGTATGAGCTGGACTGCCCTTCACGCGATCGTTCACCAAACCCTTCGCCAGCGAAAGCTTTTAAGCAAAGGGCAATCGATCGCCCTCGCGTTTTCGGCGGGGCAAGATTCGATGTGTCTGCTGCAAATTTTGCGAGACCTGCAGCCGAAGTGGGGCTGGAGACTGGCGATCGCCCATTGCAACCACCGCTGGCCGTTAGACTCCGATGCCAACGCCGCCCATGTCGCCCAACTGGCTGAAGATTGGAACCTAGAGCACTACAGCTTTACCGCACCGCGCCGGCTAAAAGGCGAAGCAGAGGGTCGCGATTGGCGCTATGAGGTTCTCAAAGATTGGGCAGAAGTGGAAGGGTTTAGCGCTATCCTGACCGCTCATACGGCGAGCGATCGCGCTGAAACGCTGCTGTACAACCTTCTGCGCGGCAGTGGCATGGACGGGTTGCAGGCGCTCGCTTGGCAGCGTCCCTTGTCGGAGCGGGTACGACTCCTGCGTCCGCTCTTGGGGATTGCGCGGCAGCAGACCGGGGAGTTTTGTACCCAGCACCAGCTCCCGGTTTGGGAAGACGCGATGAACCAGGATCTGGCTTATCGTCGCAATCAAATTCGGTTAGCACTGTTGCCTTTACTGCGCCAACAGTTCAACCCCCAAATCGAGACAACCCTGGCCAGAACTGCCGAACTCCTTCAGGCTGAAACCGATTATTTAGATCGATCGGCTCAGCAGGTGCTGGAACGGGCCACCGTTTCATCAGCCAATCTCCCGACAGCACTGGCTACTCTAGATCGACCCGTTTTACAGCAGACTCACCTAGCCTTGCAGCGAAGAATTCTAAGGCTTTGGCTGCACCGCCACCTCAATATTCAGCCCAATTTCGAGCAGATCGAGAAGGTGTTAAGGCTAGTGGACGGCAACAACGGCGATCGCACGGATCCGCTCGTGGCTGACATTATTGCCGAAGTGCGGCACCCGTGGCTGTGTTTGCGCCATCTAGACAGCTCGGCTCATCCATAAACAGTTAGCCCGAAACAGCCAGAACCTCCCCAACTGGAGCACGGGTATTGGCATTCGCGGCCTCATTCTGTCAAAGTCCGTGCTAACACTATCAGCAGGGAGTACCTTAAAACGTTCGCTCGGACAAGCCAATTCCATGAACTACGGCGCGTTTTATCAATTTCCAGTGGGCGATCGCCTCACCCTATCCCTCAGCGTGACGATCGTCAACAACCCCACAAAGCCGAACAATCCTGACATTCAGGGAGCCATCCAAGCTTCGTTTTCGTTTTAATTCAATTTTGAGATTGAGCATTGGCCAGACGATCGCGCAACTGCCGCAGATTTTGAGCCAAAGTGGGATCGGTCTTCTGAAGATCGCCCACTTTTTCGCAGCTGTAGAGCACCGTCGTATGATCTTTGCCCCCAAATTCCTCGCCAATTTTGGGCAAGCTCAACCCCGTATGCTGCCGCATTAAAAACATCGCCACCTGACGGGCCGTGCTGATATCGCGCCGCCTTGAATTTCCCTTTAAATCTTCAACCGAAATACTGAAGGTTTCCGCCACGGCATTGATAATCGTATTGGGCGAGGCCGTCAGCTTGGTGGAGGAAGGCGTCAGCACCGGGGCAATATTTTCCACGGTCATGGGCAGACCGGAGATCGAAATGTAAGCGACCGCCCGGATCAACGCCCCTTCCAGTTCCCGAATGTTTGAGGTGTAGGAAGACGCAATGTACTCAATCACAGCACGCGGGAGCCGGATGTTTTCGTACTCCGCCTTTTTTTGCAAAATCGCCATCCGCGTTTCGAGGTCGGGCGGCTGAATGTCCGCGATCAGCCCCATCGAAAACCGAGAGCAGAGACGCTCTTGGAGCCGGGGGATTTGGCTAGGGGGGCGATCGGAGGCCAGCACCACCTGTTTGCCCGCCTCGTGGAGCGTATTAAAGGTATGGAAAAACTCTTCTTGGGTGTATTCCTTCCCCTCAATGAACTGAATGTCGTCTACCAACATGACGTCTACGGCGCGGTAATGCTCTCTAAAACTCTGCATGCCATCTTTACGAATCGCCGCAATCAGGTCGTTGGTAAACTGCTCTGTGGAGACGTAAAAAATCTTAGAGTCGGGGCGAATTTCAAGGCGATAGTGGCCGATCGCCTGCATCAGATGGGTTTTGCCCAATCCGACCCCGCCGCACAAAAACAACGGATTGAACTCCCGCCCCGGCGATTCCGCAACCGCAAGGCAAGCCGCATGAGCCATCCGATTGTTCGGACCGACCACGTATCGAGAGAACGCATACTTTGGATTCAGGGCGCTCCCGCGCGATCGCTGCCCGGTCGCGTCCGATCCGTTCGATTGCGAAGGGTTAGGAGCAGAAACCACCACTGGCTCCGACAGCCCGGAACCCATCTCGCTCTCGTCTTGATGCACTTCAATCTGAATCTCGACCGGGTGCCCTAAGAGTTCTTGCACCACCTCGGAAATGGTTTTGATGTAGTACTTCTGGAGCCAATTGCGCGCAAACGGATTTGGGGTCTGTATTACCAAGCAGCCATTCTCTAGCTTCTCCGCATTGGCCGTTTTAATCCAAGTTTCAAAGGTTGGCCGACTTAACTGGAGCTGCAAACGCTCTAGGACTTGATTCCAGAGACTTTCAACGGAAGTTTCCACAATTGACCTCAAATGGCGGCAGCGACTCGGACGCGCGAGAACAGATCGCTCCGACCATCTTAGATGATTCATCTCTGGAAGCGAAGAGAGATTTTCTTAA